>CAVUVR010000001.1:0-1276684 GCA_963744975.1 uncultured Alphaproteobacteria bacterium
ATTCTGAAAGCCGATGTCAGGTTTTTATTCGTAGACCCAACTCTGCGACCTTCAGAACGCAAAACGACGCGCGAAGCAGGTCTCCCGCTTCGCCCGTCTCAACCATCCGTCTTACGGACCGAAAAAGCCCGAAATTTGCCTATCTCCCAACGGCTTAACCGAGATACGTCGCCGTTCCCGCCGCCAAACCGTGTTTTCGTGCTGCCGTCCCGATATGGGATGGCAATCGTGGAGATTCGAGGGGTGTTCCCGCAAATCCCCACACAATCTTGTGTACAACTTGACCGGGGCGCCCCCGGTATGGGGTTCAGCCCGATCATTTACGCTCGTTGCGATCCCGGGTCTCGCTGCGCTCGCCCGGGATTTCGCTGAAGTAAGCTGCGCTTACTTCAGCTCAACCTTCGCGCCGGCCTTTTCGAGCTGGGCCTTGATCTTCTCGGACTCGTCCTTGTTGACGCCTTCCTTGACGGCCTTCGGCGCGCCCTCGACGAGGTCCTTGGCTTCCTTGAGGCCGAGGCCGGTGATGGCGCGGACTTCCTTGATGACCTCGATCTTCTTTTCGCCGGCAGCCATCAGCATGACCGTGAACTCGGTCTTTTCTTCAGCCGGTGCGGCGGCGGCGGCGGCGGGGCCGGCAACCGCAACGGCGGCAGCGGCGGACACGCCCCACTTTTCTTCGAGCAGCTTTGCGAGTTCGGCGGCTTCGAGCACGGTCAGGCTCGAGAGGTCGTCGACGATTTTCTGTAAGTCAGCCATTGATCTGTTCCTTAAAGCTTAATTGGTTCGAAACCAGGTTTGATGTGCGAAGGGCGTCAGGCCGCTTCGCTCTTTGAGGCATAGGCCTGAACCACGCGGGCGAGTTTCGCCGCGGGCGCAGTGGTGAGCTGGGCGATCTTGGTCGCCGGCGCCACCAGGAGGCCGACGATCTTTCCGCGCAATTCATCAAGCGACGGCAGCGCGGCAAGTGCCTTGACGCTGTCGACATTCAGGACGGTCTTGCCCATCGAACCGCCGAGAATGACGAACTTGTCGTTCGTCTTGGCGAATTCGACGGCAACCTTCGGCGCCGCCACCGGATCGTTTGAAGTCGCGATCACGGTCGGCCCCTTCAACAGGGAGCCGATGGCAACAACGTCGGTGCCTTCAAGAGCAATTTTGGCGAGACGGTTCTTCGAGACCTTCACCGAGGCGCCCGCCTGCTTCATCTGCGTGCGCAGCTTCTGCATCTGGACCACGGTGAGGCCGGAATAATGAGCCACGACCGCAACGCCGGTGGTCTTGAACAGACCGTTCAGCGCTTCGACCGCCTGTTTTTTTGCCGCTCTTTCCACTAGCGAAGCTCTTTCTTCCTTGGCGGCCTTTGCCTAAGAGGCAGGACCGCCGGGTTACACCCAATCGTCCCACCCAAAACCTGACCTCAAGACACCTGGTCTGTCGGACACGCCGGGCAAGACGACATTGAAAAGCCTGCCCTCCCGAACCCTAGGGGGTGCGGGGTGTCGAGGTTCGAACCCAATCCGTTTCCCGCCGCGGCAACGCGGCGAAAAGCAACGATCCGGTCTTCACCCGTCTGTGCAGGCCATGCGATTAAGCCGTTGAGGAGATTCGCATCTCGCCGCGGGCGCCTGCAGTCTTGGACAGGATCGGGACATCCAGCTTAAGCCGGCGGTCCCTGCCCCTATTCCTCCAAAACGACGGGTTTCCTTCCTTTCGAGCAATCCATGCGGACGTCCTGAAAGGAATGGTCTCCTAGCGAAAAGGGTTTTCGGAATGCGAGCACAGACGTGCCAGCAACGGCCAGCACGCCCGGAAGCCGCTGTTTAGCGAGTCTCGGCCGGCTTGCCAAGGGGTTTTTTGCTCTTTCGTCGTCCCGGCGAAGGCCGGGACCCATAGCCCCTGGCGCTGCGATTAGAAACGATGATGCAACCGCCCTCTTCAAATTGAGACGGCACGGAGTATGGGTCCCGGCCTTCGCCGGGACGACGGGTTGACGGCCTTCACACCACCGGATACGGCAACGCCTTCCCGGCAAAGAACGCGTCCAGATTGGCCATCACGCAGTCCTGCATCGCGACGTGTGATTCGATGGTGTGGCCGCCGATATGGGGCGTCAGCACGACATTTGGAAACGCGGTCAGCGCGTCCGGCGCGTGCGGTTCCTTCTCGTAGACATCGAGGCCGGCACCGGCGATGGTCTTGTCGGCCAGCGCCGCAACCAGCGCGGCCTGATCGATCACCGAGCCGCGCGAAATATTGACGAGATAGCCGTCCGGCCCGAGTTTTTGCAGCATCCCTGCATCGATCACGTGATGGGTATCGGCGCCGGCGCGGACCGCGATCATCAAGACGCTGCACCATTCCACCAGCGCTTCGAGACTCGGAACGTATCGATACGGCACGTCGTGCCGGCTGCGGCTGTGATAGGCCACGTCCATCTCGAACGCCGCCGTCCGCGCGGCGATCCGCCGGCCGATCTCGCCCATGCCGTAAACGCCGATGCGGCGGCCGGGATTGCCGGGCTGCGGCCGCATCAGCGGCGACGGTTTTGCGCCGGACCAGTTTCCGCTGCGCACATAATCGTCGGCGGGCAGCAGGCGCCGCGTCACCGCCAGCATCAGCGTCATCGCGATATCGGCGACAGAGGCTGCATTCGCCGCGGGGCTGTTGCCGACCACGATGTTGCGGCTCGCGGCGGCCGCGAGATCGACGCCGTCATAGCCGGTACCGTAGCAGACGATCGCCCGCAGCGCCGGCAGCATGTCCATCTTGTCGCCGCCGAGCGCCGTACCGCCGGCGGTGATCATCGCGCGGACGCCCGCGAGCTGATCGGCCGAGAACATTTCATTCGGCGTCTTTCCGGCGGCGTCCATCAGGTCGTAACGCTCCCCGATGCGCACCATCATCGCCTTGGGAAAGCGCGAATAGATCAAGACCTTGTCCGGCATCGTCACCGTTTCCTTGCTGTGTTTCGGTTTACTTGTAGCGAATCTGAAACCCGACACAACATCATGCCGTTATCCTGATATCGTTCGCCGTCAGCGATGCTGCTCCGCCTACATGGAAGGAACCGACAATGTCCTTCAACCTGTTTCGTCCGACGCGACGCGCCGCACTGGCCGCTTTTGCATCGACACCGGCCGTCGTTGCGTCCGCAACCCGCGTTTATCCGCAGGCCGCGCCCGCCCCAGCAGTATCACCGACGCCAGCCTGTATCCTCACGCCGGCCTCGATCGCGGGGCCGTTCTACTTCGATCCGAAGCTTGAGCGCGCTGACATCACCGAGGGTCATCCCGGTGCGCCGCTGCGGCTGCGTTTCATGGTGATGGATGCCGCCACATGCGCGCCGATCGAGGGCGCGCGGGTCGATGTCTGGCACGCCCGCGCCGACGGGTTCTATTCCGGTTATCCCGGCCAGGGTGACACGCGCAGGACAGACACCACCGGCGGCACCTTCATGCGCGGAACGCAATTCGCCGATGCCCGCGGCGAGGCCGCATTCCGAAGCGTCTATCCCGGCTGGTACCGCGGCCGCACCACGCATGTTCATTTCAAGATTTTTATCGCCGACCGGGATATGCTTACCGGCCAGATGTATTTCCCCGATGCGCTGAGCCAATACATCTATGCCAATGTCGGCACTTACCGGCGCAAATTGCTACGCGACACCTTCAACGGCAATGACGAGCTCGCGTTGTCGGACACGACGCGGGGCGGCTTCTGCGACATCAAGGAAGAGGCCGATCACTATCGCGCGACGCTGATCGTCGGCGTCAGCCGTACCGCGGCGGCCCGCATGGACGACGCGCCGACACCGCCGATCCAGCCCCGCGCGATCGTCCCCGGCGTGGCCGCGTCGAAACAGAACAACGGCTGATACGACGCCGCAAAAGAACAAGGGCGAAACCGGTCACCCGATTCCGCCCTGATTCTTTTCAACCGTGCCGCAAGCTGCAGACTTAAGTCCCGCCGGCGTTGCCGACGAGGCTGAGGCTGGCCGGCTCGACTTTCACGCCCGGTCCCATGGTCGAGGAAACCGCGACGCGCTGGATGTAGGTGCCCTTGGCGCCGGCCGGTTTTGCCTTGGCGACCGCATCGAACAGCGCCTTGATGTTCTGCACCAGCTTCTCTTCGGTGAACGACGCCTTGCCGACGCCGGCTTGCACGATGCCCGCCTTCTCGACGCGAAATTCGACCGAGCCGCCCTTGGCGCCCTTCACGGCTGACGTGACATCCATCGTCACCGTGCCGATCTTCGGGTTCGGCATCATGCCGCGCGGACCGAGCACCTTACCCAGGCGTCCGACCAGCGGCATCATGTCCGGGGTTGCGATACATCGATCGAAATCGATGGTGCCGCCCTGCACTTTCTCCACCAGGTCTTCCGCACCGACCACGTCGGCGCCGGCGGCTCTCGCTTCATCGGCCTTGGCGCCGCGCGCGAACACGCCGACGCGCAAGGTGCGGCCGGTGCCGTTCGGCAGCGTCACCACGCCGCGCACCATCTGGTCGGCGTGACGCGGATCGACCCCGAGGTTGATGGCGATCTCGATGGTCTCGTCGAACTTCGATTTCGCCCGCTCCTTCACCATCTTGATGGCTTCCGCGAGGGGATAAAGCTTTTCGCGGTTCACGCCCTCGCGGGCCTTCGCCAAACGTTTTCCGATTGCCATGACCCGTTACCCCGCAACTTCAAGACCCATCGAGCGGGCTGAGCCCTCGACCATCTTCATGGCTGACTCGACGGTGTCGCAATTGAGATCCTTCATCTTCTTCTCGGCGATCTCGCGCACCTGCGCGCGTGTCACCTTGCCGGCCTTGTCGCGGCCCGGCGCCTTGGAGCCGGACTGGATTTTCGCGGCCTGCTTGAGGAAGTAGGACATCGGCGGCGTCTTCATCTCGAAGGTGAAGGAACGATCGGCGTAGATCGTGATCACCACCGGGATCGGCGTGTTCTTTTCTTCCTTCTGCGTCTGCGCGTTGAACGCCTTGCAGAATTCCATGATGTTGAGGCCGCGCTGACCAAGCGCGGGTCCGATCGGGGGCGACGGATTCGCAGCACCCGCCGGCACCTGCAATTTCAGGTATCCGGTCACTTTCTTTGCCATGCGTTACTCCTCTAATAAGTCCGGACCATCCGGACCTTCAGGGACCGTGGTGCGGTTCAACGAATGATTGGCGATCATCCGTCTCCTCCCACGGCTATTGCGGAAACCTCTCCGCACGTCATGGCCGGGCTTGTCCCGGCCATCCACGTCTTTGTGGTCCAATCGAAGAAAGTAAAGACGTGGATGCCCTGGACAAGCCCGGGCATGACGGCTTTATACTTTCTCGACCTGACCGAATTCCAGTTCGACCGGCGTTGCGCGGCCGAAGATCGAGACTGCGACCTTGACGCGCGAGCGGCCTTCGTCGATTTCCTCCACCACGCCGGAGAACGACGCGAACGGGCCGTCGGCCACGCGCACATTCTCGCCGATCTCGAACGACACCGACGCCTTCGGCCGCTCCACGCCTTCCTGCACCTGGTGCAGGATGCGCATCGCCTCGGCCTCGGAAATCGGCATCGGCTTGTTCTCGGCGCCGAGGAAGCCTGTTACCTTAGGCGTGTTCTTGATCAGATGGAACGCTTCGTCGGTGAGGTTCATCTTCACCAGCACGTAGCCCGGAAAAAACTTGCGTTCGGCGTCGACCTTGCGGCCCCTGCGGATTTCCGTGACCTTTTCGGTCGGCACCAGCACCTGCTCGAATAGTTCTTCAAGTCCGCGCTGCTTGGCCTGCTCGCGAATGGATTCGGCAACCTTCTTTTCGAAGTTCGAATAGGCGTGGACGATGTACCAGCGCATGCTCATGATTTCAGTTCCGCGCGCTTGTCATTAGTGGAGCCCCAGCAAGAAGGTGATGAGGACGCGGATCACCTGATCCGACAGGAAGAAGAACACCGACGCCAGCGCCACCATCACGAACACCATGATGGTTGTGATGGTGGTCTCGCGCCGCGTCGGCCAGGTGACCTTCGCGGTCTCGCTGCGCACTTCCTGCAGGAATTTGAACGGGCTGAAAGCCATCGTCTGTTACCGCGTCGATCTCTTTAGAATTTCAAGGAATCCGAACAGCCCTCTTGCGCCCAACCCTCATCTCGAAGGTGAGCCGCCAAGCGGGCTCGATTGTCCGGGGATGTCAAAGCCGCGCCGGAGATCCGAAAAACGGGCCGGCAGCAGGTGCCGCTATGTACTGTGGTCGCGGGACAAGGTCAAGGCGCACCGCTTGCGGCAAAATCAAGACGCCCGGATCGGATCGCAAAGAAAACCGGCGTCGGTTGAAGGGCTTGAGGTGCATGGCCTGCCGACTGCCGCGCATCGCCGAGTCTTGCGGCAAACTTCAGGCGCGTTGCGGCAAACCGAAGGCAGTTGGCGGCGTTTTGCGGCTTCGTCGCGCGTCGTTCTCGATAGAAAAGCGTGCCGACGGAAGTGCTTACGCCGCATGACGCGACGAATTGCCCGCGGCACAGGGAAATTAGCACGCCGGCTCAATCGCTTGCAGCGCATTCGAGGACGATGCGCGGGCCAAGCGCCGCGTAGGTCGGCAAGAAATCCAACGCCGTGGGAGATACTTAACCTCGGTCTGCAATTTACGCAGAGCTCGAACATTAACTCGGTCGGCGGGTCTTGTGGCAAACTGAAGGCAACGCGTTTCCGGCGATTTTTCATGCGGCAGGAAAAGGCTTTTCCGCGGCGATGATGTGACGGCGAATCTAAGGAAAATATTCCTTGAGTTTAGCGGTCGTTATGTATTGATTTTAGATTCAATCCTTTTGTGTTATGATATGAACAAATGTTCTCTTTTTAATCTCGCCCGTCGGTCCGTCCGGCAGACCTCGCCGCTCATCAGCCTATCGCCAGCGCGCGAATCCTTCCGCCGGCCAGCACGAAATTGAAGTTCACCGTGATCGGGCTTCCCGGAAAGCTGCCCGTGAGCCGCGCCTTGAGGACGCTTTGACCGTCGTGCTCGGCGAGTTCGAGCGGCGTAACGGTGTGGCGGTATTTTTTCTTCGTGGCAGCCATCCAGTTCTGTATCGCCGCCACGCCCTCGTAGGTCTGGCCTTCGTCGCGCACGATCGCATCCGGCGCGAAACACTCAGGCACCGCTTCGGGTGTGCCGGAGTTCGCAATCTGAATGTATCGCTCAATCGAGACTGGAAGCTGAAGGGACATCGGTCTTCCTTTTCGCTCAGGCCGCGCTTCATAGCCGTCCTGCCGGCCTGAATAGCACCGAGGGAAAGATCGGCTTGCCGTATCGAAATGACAAGAACGCATCGCCTCGGTTTTGTGGCTAAAATTCCAACGCGCGGTAGCGATCGGGTCGCGCCAACGCCCCGCCCGACGCGTAATCCGCAATACCCACGCGCCCGGCTGGACAAAAATTCATCCCCCGTCCAAGCTGCCCGCCCGGATTGCACGCGTGCGGCGACGACGTCGCAAAAGGGATGACAAGGGAGTGTCTCAGCCATGAAGCACTTTGCCAGGCCGTTGCTTGTGTCCAGCGCGCTATTCGCCGCGACGCTGTTGCCTGCATCCGCGGAGATGGACGTTGCCGGTCTCAGCGCTGCGATCGAGGCGTCGGTCGAAGCCGACTATCCGAAACTCGATGCGCTCTACAAGGACCTCCACGCGCATCCGGAGCTCGCATTCGAGGAGGTCAAGACCGCGGCCAGGCTCGCCGCTGAAATGCGCGCGCTCGGCTTCGAGGTCACCGAAAAGGTCGGCATCACCGGACTGGTCGCGATCTATCGAAATGGCGACGGTCCCACGATCATGGTGCGCACCGAACTCGACGCGCTGCCGATGGAGGAAAAAACCGGCCTTCCCTATGCGAGCCGCGACAAAACCAAATGGAACGGCGTCGAAACTTTCGTGGCGCACAGCTGCGGCCATGACATCCATATGGCGAGCTGGGTCGGAACGGCAAAGACGCTGGTCGGCCTGAAGGACCAGTGGCGGGGCACGCTGATGTTCATCGCCCAGCCGGCCGAGGAAACCGGGTCGGGCGCCATGGCCATGCTGGCGCACGGCCTGTTCACGCGATTCAAGCAGCCCGACTTCGCGTTTGCGCTGCATGACGGCCCCTTCCCGCACGGTCAACTCCGCTATCGCGTCGGCGTCGGCTCATCGAACTCCAATAGTCTCTACATCAAATTCCGCGGCCGCGGCGGCCATGGTGCTGCGCCGCAGGCGACCATCGATCCCGTGATGATCGCGGCGCGCTTCATCGTCGACGTGCAAAGCGTGATCAGCCGCGAAAAGGATCCGACCGAATTCGGCGTGGTCAGCATCGGTGCGATCCATGCCGGCAGCGCCGAGAACATCATCCCGGACGATGCCCTGGTGCTCGGCACCATCCGCACCTTCAAGCCGGAGGTGCGGGCCAAGATGCTGGCGGGGATCGAGCGGACCGCGAAGGCTGCGGCTGCGATGTCGGACGCACCCGCGCCCGAGATCAGGATCGCGGCGGGCGCCAAGGCGGTGATCAACGATCCCGCCGTGGTCGGCGCGGCCGAGAAAGTGCTGAAGCCGGCGTTCGGCGACAGGTTCAAGACCGCGCCGCCGGTCACTGCGAGCGAGGATTTTTCCGAATTCGCCGATGCCGGCGTGCCATCGATGATGTTCAACATCGGCGTTTACGACCTGGAGCGCTGGAACGCCGCGAACAATGGCGGCCCTCCGCTGCCCGCCAATCATTCGCCGCTATTCGCGCCGGTGCCGAAGCCGACCATCGAGACCGGCGTCAAGGCCATGACGCTCGCCGTCCTCAGCGCATTCGACCAGCATGCCCGAGGGAAATGAAAGCGGCGGCCCTCCCTCACCCCAAATTGACCAGATTCCGGTTCGGCAGCGGCCCGCCGCGAAATTGCGCGAGGCGAGCATATGGATGAGGTCGAGATCGTCGATTACGATCCGCGCTGGCCGAGCTTGTTCGACGAAGAGGCCGGACGGTTGCGCGCAGCACTCGACCCCTCCTTGATCGTGGGGCTCGAGCATTTCGGAAGCACGGCTATTCCCGAGCTGTCCGCCAAGCCCATCATCGATATCCTGATTGCGGTCCGATCATTGGCTGACGCGCAAGCGAGCTTTGTCGAAGCGCTGCGACATCTCGATTACGTCTACTGGGCCGAAAATCCGAGGAAGGATCGCATGTTCTTCGTCAAGGGCATGCCGCCCTTCGGACCCCGGCGCTCGCACCATGTGCATGTGACGGAGCCGGATGGCGAGATGTGGCGGCGGCTGGCCTTCAGGGACTATTTGCGCGCCCATCCCGAGGAAGCCCGGACCTACGAGCAGCTCAAGCGACGGCTTGCCGCCGAATATCCAGGGGATCGCGAGGCTTATACCGACGCCAAATCCGCTTACATCGACGGCGTGATGCGCAAGACGATAAGGTAGCCCGGCGTCATCGACCGGTTGCCGGCACCGGCGCGCAAGGCTAGCCTCGATTCCGCATTCGTCAGGGAATTGTGCATCATGCCCGTCACCGTCGACTACTATATGACCCTCAACTCGCCATGGACTTATCTCGGCAGCGCGCTGTTTTCCGAGATCGCCCGGCGAAATGGCGCGACCGTCAACATCAAGCCCAGCAGGTTCGGCCCGATCTTCGAGCAGACCGGCGGGTTGCCGCTGCCGAAGCGCTCGCCGCAGCGGCGCGCCTACCGGTTGATGGATTTGAAGCGCTGGCGCGAAGTGCGCGGCATCCCGCTCACGCTCGAGCCGAAATACTTCCCCTGCGACGACCTTGCGGCGACGCGGCTTCTGATCGCAGCCAAGCTGCAAGGCAAGGACGCGCTAAAACTGTCGGTCGAATTGGGGCGCGCGCTGTGGGAGCGCGAAGAAACGCTGGCCGATCCGGCGGCGGTCGCAGGCGCCGCGCAGCGCGCCGGTCTTGACGCCGCGGAATTGCGCGCGAGCGCGCCAGCGGACGCCGAACTCGACGCGTTGCACGAGCAGTTTACGCGGGAAGCGCTGGCCGCGGGCGTGTTCGGCGCCCCGAGTTTCGTGCTGCCTTCGGGCGAAATCTTCTGGGGCCAGGACCGGCTGGAGCTGCTGGAGCGCGCCTTGAAAATGTAGGGCGGATTAGCCAACGGGTCGCGCGAAGGCGCGAGCCGTGGGCGTAATCCGCCACCACGCGCGCCTTCGGCGACAAGAGGCTGCAGCATGTTCCGAATGATCCTCAACGCAAAGTGCGTTGACCGTATACCGGTATTCGGTATATCCATCCGTCAATGATCCGGTCTTTTGGCGACAAGAATACCGAAGCGCTGTTCCGGGATGAACGGGTGCGCCAGTTCGCCGGGACTGCGCGTGTTGCCAAGCGAAAGCTGGAAGCCGTCAACGCGGCGAGCCGGCTGCAGGATCTGGCGATACCGCCTTCGAACCGGCTGGAAAAGCTCAAGGGCGGCCTAAGAGACTTTCACTCGATCCGGATCAACGATCAATGGCGGGTGATCTTCCAATGGATCGACGGCGAGCCGCATGAGGTTCGGATCGTGGATTATCATTAAACGGAGACGACAATGGCGGTGAATGAGTTTGCGCCGGTCACGCCGGGCGAGATGCTGAAGGAAGAATTCTTGGCTGCATATGGTCTGTCGCAAAGCGGACTCGCGAAGGCGATCGGAATTTCGCCGAACCGCATCGCCGAAATCGTCAACAATCGACGGCGCATTACGGCAGACACTGCGCTTCGGCTGGGCCTCTACTTCGGCAACAGTGCGGAGTTCTGGCTGAATCTTCAGGGCCACTACGACCTGAAAATGGCGCGGCGAAATCTCAAACCCGAGGACGCGAGGCGGATCAAGGCGGTTCGGGCTGCGTGACGGACAACTGTAGCCCGCATGAGCGTAGCGATATGCGGGGATGCTGACCCGCATGTCGCTGCGCTCATGGCGGGCTACATGTCCATTTTCTGTTTGCAAAATATCGAACAAGACGACATCCGGGACAACAAACGACCATGGTCCGGTATCGGCGAAACTTCCTGCCCGGCGGGACATATTTCTTCACTGTAACATTGTCGGACCGGCGTTCAACGGCGCTGGTCGATCACGTCGGCGAGTTGCGCGATGCTTTTCGCGCAGCCCGTCACGAGCGTCCGTTTGCAGTCGAGGCGATTGTCATTCTTCCCGATCATCTGCATGCCATCTTCACATTACCGCCGGACGATGCGGATTTTTCGGGACGTTGGCGGCGGATCAAAGGGCATTTTAGCAGTGCGTTGATCGATGCCGGAATCGAGTTGAAGCGCAATGCGAATGGCGTTCTCGCGCTTTGGCAAAGGCGATTTTGGGAGCACACCTCGCAACGAGAATGACTTCACGCGGCATATCGATTATATTCATTTCAATCCCGTCAAACATGGCCTGGTGTCGCGCGTGTGCGATTGGCCCCATTCATCGTTCCACCGATATGTGCGGGAGAAGGTGCTGCCTCAGGATTGGGCCGGGGATGTCCGGGAAGGCAAAGCAGATTTTGGCGAGCGGCCAGGCCAGTAGCCCGCCGTGAGCGCAGCGATATGCGGGGATGCCGACCAGCATATCGCTTCGCTCATGGCGGGCTACGATGCGACCCGCTAGTTTTTCTTCGGCTCCCACCGATACGCCTTTGCGCAGGCGCCGCCCATCAGCATGGCCCGCTCCCCTTCGCTCAGGCGATCGGTCTCGAGGAAGGGCGCGACGGCCTGCGCGTAGTTGACGACGGCGAAGGCGCGGGTCCAGTCGGTGCCCCACAGGCAGCGATCGAAACCCCAGGCATCGAAGATGCGCTGCAGCGGATCCCAGATGTCCGGATACGGATACGGCTCCTTCGACAGCGTGCAGGCGCCGCTGATCTTGATCACCACGTTCGGGCGCCTGGCAAGCTCCAGCACCTTCGGCAGGTCGGCCCAAGGTTTTGGCGGCGCCGGCGGCACGCGCGGCTGCAGGATGCCGAGATGGTCGAGGATGAATCGCGTGTCGGGATGCCGGTCGATCAGCGCCATGCCGTTGTCCAGATTGTCCCAGCACAAGAGATTGACCGGGAAATCGTACTGAACCGCCGCGCGGGCAATCCGGTCGAGGCCGGGGTCGTTCGGATCGCGCTTGTTCTCCCTGGTCAGCATGATGCGGATGCCGACCGTGCCCGGCGTCTTCTTCCACTCGGCCACGACATCGGCCACATCGGGATCGTCCGGGTCCACCGGCTTGACGATGGCGAGCCGGTCGGGATGGGCCTTGGCGACGTCCACCGCGTAGCTCGCGTCGTAGCGGTACATGGAAAAGGCCGAGATGAAGATCGCGCCGTCGACGCCGACCTCGTCCATCGCCGCCACCATCTCGTCCCCGGTGACGTGATCCGGCCAGTTCGGCACGCTGGCCCAAGGCCGCCTCAGTGTGTTCGCCTCATAGGCATGGACCTGGGAATCGATGATCATCATCGGTCAGGCCACTTCCTCGATCGCCTTGCCGTTGACGCGGGTCTCGCCCTGCAAATTGTCGACCGTCACATGCGTGTCGTACCAGGTGAGGCGCGGCCGCACCCCAAAACGCTCGGTCAATTCCGCCACGCGCGCTTCCGTAAACCAGGCTTGCGCCGATTGGCGGCTGTCCCAGAGATAGACGCCGCCGGTGCCGTTCTCGCCATTCAGGTAATCCTTCCGGATCAACCCTCGCCTCGCGAGGCCGCGATAGGTCGGCGCGGTCGACGTGCCTCCCTTCACCGCCTGCTCCTCGGTGCGTTTCGGCAGATCGAACTGAACGACGACGATGCAATTGGGCATGGACGGCTCCTCCCGTTTAAGCCGGCGATGATACGTCGAATTCGGCGCGCCGGTCAAAAGCCGGCCTCGCGGCAACGGCCGCGCCCGATACTAAAATCTCTGCGTGTGAAAGCTCAGGCGGCTTTCATCCATGATCCGCTTGATAGTGCGAGCGCAGCGGCCGCATTGGGCGCTGCATCCGAGGCAGGCACAGACCTCGGCTCACGGCCACGGTCCATCAAAGGCGTGAGGTCTTGTCCGAGAGCCGGATGAGCTGCCTGTCCGGTTCGATGCTCGATCCCGTCGAGCAGATACTGGAAAGCCTTCACGCCGCTCATCATCATGGGCTCCCAGATCATCCAATAGATGCCCGCGAGGTCTTGCTGGGAAAGCGCGATGTAGACGAGGGCGTCTTTGGTCGTTGGGCGGTCTCTCATGGCGTGCTCCTATGTTCTGCGGCAACGCTAGCGCCACACGGCCCCGTTGTGATTGATCTGCCGCAAATTCAGCGCGCAGCATGGCCCGTCACGGCAAGCGGTTGGGTTAGAAGTCTCGACGAGGTCGCCGATGCGGAAATGAGCCATGTGCGCGACGGCTTGGGCGCTGTGGTAGTCGCCGAATTCGGCAGTGGCTTCCTTGCCGGCGTACATTCGGGCGATGCCGGCGCCACCGGGGTGATGCGGCGCCCATTCGGTGATGTCGTATACTTTTCCCGAGATGATGACCCAGCAGTCGTCCCGGGTGTTGTGCCGGGCGACTTCGTCGCGCGTGACGGGGCGTGACTCCCTGGCGGGAGCAGCCGGCGTCCAGAGTTTTCGGGTGATCGCGGCGAACGTCGGCCTTGGCGGCCCGGCGGAAGTCCCACGGTCCCAATCTCTTGGGGGGCAATTCGGCGCCGATCTTGCGCGCGTCGTAGGCGTAGATCCAGGAGTCGTCCTCGCCGCCGCGCTTGTCGTGGGCAAAGGCCGGGCTGACCCGTTCGTCGAGCGTCTCGAGCAGCGCCTTTTGCTCCGCGGTGTCCCTGGCGCGCAAGTGATCGAAGGCGAATTTGGAGCCGAGCTGGAAGCGGGTGGCACGGTAATGCCGCACGCGTTCGTAGTGCAACAGCGCTGTAGCCACATCGCGGCGGTGCAGGGCGAAGGCGCTCGCGAGCGCGGCGGCGTCTTCAAAGGACTGCGCGGCGCCCTGGCCAAAGGTGGGAAGCATCGGGTGCGCCGCGTCCCCGACGAGACAGATGCGGCCCTGCACCCAGTTTTCCAGCGCGTCACGATCGTAGAGCCCCCACTTGGTGGGACGAACGACCGCCCCCGCCAGCGCGAGCAGGTCGTCCCTGCTTGGGTGCCCCGAAAATGCCTCGCCTACCTCGCGAAGGATTTCCTCCCGGCCGACGGGAAACCAGTCGCCCTCCTCCTGCTCGAACGCGGCAGAGTCGGGCTCATAACGGGCGATCCACACGTTCAGCAACTCGCCGCCGCGCACCCAGTACGTGGTCGCCCCGCTCTTGTCGTTGCGATGGCGGTCCATGCTGAAGGAGTCGACGGGATTGTGATCCAGCGGGCGGCCGTCCACCTTGCGGAGCGAGGCGACCACCTTGCGCGGAATGAGTCCGCGAAAGCAGGTCACCTCGGTCCAGCGCTTGGGCCGCGGGTTCGGCCACGCCAGCTGCAAGGTGGCGGAGTTGATGCCATCGGCACCCACCAAAACCTCTGCCGTGGCGGTTCGGCCGTTCGAAAAGCTGGCCGTCACCTCGCCTTCGGTCTGACGCAACCCAGTCAGCCTGCAGTCCATGTGCACGGTGATCGGGCATGGCGCGCCCCTGTCGGGACCGAACTCGAACACCCGCTTGTACAGGCACATCAACAGGTCCAGCCGGTGCATGTGATGAAAGCCTGCGCCATCGCCCGCGGCGGTGACATGATCGAACGGCCGCTTTGTCACGCTGCCATCCGCATTGAACTGCCGTGTCGACTGCAGAATTGCCGCCCGGCCACCGTCGATCGCCCCATCGGGACCCCTGGGATCCCCGCCATCGAGGTCGACGCCCAGCCAACGACATATCCGCGCCCCGTTGGGCGGGATGTTCAACCCGGCGCCCGCGGTGCTGGGCGCCTTGGTCTGCTCATAGAGTTCGACCGATGCGAAGACGCCGGACTGTCGCAGCGCCAGCGCCGTCATCAACCCGCCCATTCCCGCACCGACAACCACTGCCCGCATCCTGTCGTCCTTCGACACCGATTTCCCACCCCGCGGCGCGAGGTAGGCTCGCCTGAACAGATGGGTCGAGATTAGCCGCGGGTGGACCGGAAATGAAGCAGCTTCTCGCGTGAACAAGAACTGCCAATTCCGGGCGCGAACGCGTCCGGCGGCGTGCCCACCATCCATGCACAGCGTCATCCCCGGGGAGCGCGCTCTTGCGCGCGTTTCGAAGGATGGGCCACGACGTGCTTGCATCCTTCGGGGCTCGCCGAAGGGCGGCGGCAGCTCAGGATGACGGCAGATGGTGGGCACGGCGCAAGAGCGCCTTTGCCCACCCTACAACTCCCGCGCACCCCGCTCAATTCAGTTCGTAGGGCGGATTAGCCGAAGCCGTAATCCGCCGCTCCGGCGTTGCCAAGCTGGCGGATTACGCTTCGCTAATCCGCCCTACGTGCTACGCACTACTTCTCTCGCCGATAGCGGCGGCCGCGCGCGTCGAGTACGTCGGCCGCCGCAAAATCGTCGGTCAGCACCTTGCCTTTGATTTCCCTCGGCACCGGGATGCGCCGTTCAGCGACAAGTTTCGACACATCGAAACGGAACCTGTAACGCTGCTGCGCGGCCGCGGCTTTTTGCAAGGTCTCGGCATCGGATGACGGGTCAAGGCGCCCGATGACAATCACATTGGACTCCCAGATGTCGGGGACGCCTGAATGGAAGAGATCAATGTTATTATCGAAGGCGAGGCTCACCGTGCGAACGTTGCTCTCGAAAATATCCTTCGAGGGCAGGAAATTGAACGCCGCCACGCCGTGCGGCGAAAGCCGGTTGCGCACAAGCTGATAAAACTCTTTTGTCATGAGATGAAAGGGAATGTAGCTGCCGGTAAAAGCATCGACGAAAATCAGGTCGTACGGCTCGGGATGCCGGTTCAGGAACATCCGGGCGTCGCCCGGGATCAGACGGAATTTTGCGGTTTCGCGCAGCCCGAAATATTTTTTGGCCACATCGATCACGCCGGGATCGAGCTCTACCGCGTCGATCGCAGCATCAGCGACGAAGCGCTGCAGATAAACCGCAATCGATCCGGCGCCGAGGCCGAGCACCAGCACGCGCTTGATGTCGTGCGGAAAAATCGCGGCGATGCTCATCAATCTGGAATACGGCATCGGCAGATCGTCGGGATCCCCGAGATTGGTCTGCGACTGGTAGAAGCGCCAGCCCTTCCATTGAAAGCTCAAGCTGAGCAGGTTTGCTTCCTTGGCAACGAAGACGTCGTTGTAGACGGTTTCGAGATGCACAATCCGGCCGTCCTTGCGCGCCAGCATCGTCTCGCGGATTTGCGGATCGAACAAATCTTCGGCGCGCGCCTGTGGCAGCGCCGCGATCTGCGACGCCAGCACAGCCGCGAGAACGCCAAGCTTGGCCTTCCGCCGCGACGCCGAAGCCGTCAGCACCAGCAGCGCACAAGCGAGCAGCCCCAGGATGCCGAGTGAAATGGTGATCGCGCGGGTTCCGATCAGCGGGATCAGGGAAAACGTGGTCACCAGCGTGCCGAGGATACTGCCTGCCGTGGAGATGCCGTAAACCGTTCCCGAAACCGCGCCGGCGTTCTGTTTCGATTCGATCAGCAGGCGAATCGCGAACGGCGAGTACATCCCGAGAAACGTGACCGGGAACAGCATGATCGCCATCGCGGCGGCGAGGCTGCCCAGTCTGATGTCGTCGACTTGCCAGGCGAAGAATTGCACGATCTCCTCGGAAAACGCGGGCAGCAGCAGCATGTAGATCGAGCCGATCGCCACGGTCGCTGCGAGTATCGCAGGCGACGGATAGCGGTCGGCGGCGTAACCGCCAAGAAAATAACCGGCGCAGAGCGCCGCCAACACCGTCGAGATCAGCGAAGCCCAGGTATAGATGCCGGCTCCAAAAGCGGGAGCGAGATAGCGCGATCCCAGCATTTCGAAACTCATCACGATCGCCCCGGTGACGAAGGCGACCAGGTAGACGGAGATGGCAAACCCCTTCCTGTACGGCGCGTCCGGCAGCGCCCCGGTATTCATTTGCGAACTCCTTTGTAACGCGTTGTTGCCAAACCGGATGCCGACAGCGGCGGCGGTATCTTAGCGGCTCAACCGCGTACTTCGATAGGGGCTGAAACCGGCATCAAAAACATTGCCGCAGCGCACACGTTCCCATGCCGGGCACCCCTGATGGCGCAATCGGGAAGCAGCCCCGACCGCCGAATTATTGGCGCGCGCGACACCGCTACACAGGTTACACTTGAGCCGTAAGGGCGGCTTTGCCGGACGATGAAGTGGAAGTGAAGAATGTGGAAGCTGAAGCTCATCGGGCTATTGATGACGATGGTTTATTGGGGGTTTTCGTTCATCTTGATATACAGCGTGATGATGAGCATCTTTCGCTACGCCTTTGGGGTCCAACTTCCAAACCCATTTTCGATCTTCCAAGGACCATGAACATCTCAACGAGATCGGCGATGAAATCATCTCGCAAATCGGCCGCGACGCGGACATCGCTAGCGAATGCGACTTCCGCCAGGTGCCGGAGGAGGCATTGTGTCCCCTTCCACCTCCTGACAAGGCGGGTATAGTCTGTTCCAGCAGCGCGCCTGCTGGATTGCATGTCCGCGGGTAGCGCAGACTGTGGAGGGAGCGTCATGAAATTTCCCCGCCGCGCATTCCTGGCTTTGGCCGCTGGCGCCGCCGCGTTGCCGGCCCTGCCCCGCATGGCCCGGGCGCAAGCCTATCCGTCGCGGCTGGTGCGTATCATCGTCGGCTTTCCCGCCGGAGGCGCCACCGACATCCAGGCGCGCCTGATGGGTCAATGGCTGTCGGATCGCCTCGGCCAGCAATTCATCATCGAGAACCGCGCCGGCGCCAGCGGCAACATCGGCACCGAGGCGGTCGCCAAGGCGCCCGCGGACGGCTACACCCTGCTGCAAATCGTCACCCCGCATGCGATCAATGCCGCGCTCTATTCCAATCTCAATTTCGACTTCAGCCGGGACATCGCGCCGGTGATCTGCGCCGCGCGGCTCGCTTACGTGGTCGTGGTGCATCCACAGGTTCCCGTCACGACAATTCCCGAGTTCATCGCATACGCCAAGGCCAACCCGGGCAAGATCAATTACGGATCGGCCGGCCACGGCACCCCGCAAAACATTGCCTGCGAACTCTTCAAGATGATGGCCGGGGTGAATCTGGTCCACGTCCCGTACCGCGGCGGCGCGCCTGCGACCACCGATCTGATCGGCGGCCACCTGCAGGTGATTTTCAGTCCGGTGTCGGAGTCGATCGAACATATCAAGGCCGGGAAACTGCGGGCGCTAGCGGTAACCAGCGCGACCCGATTGGACGTGTTGCCGGACATTCCACCGCTCGCAGACTTCGTGCCGGGGTATGAAGCCAGCGGTTTTGCGGGCATCGGCGTGCCCAGGGGCACTCCGGCGGACATCATCAAGTTGCTGAACAGGGAACTCAATGCCGGCCTCGCCGATCCCAAAATCAGGACCCGGATCGTCGAGCTCGGCGGCACGGTGCTTGGCGGCTCGCCTGCGGAATTCGAGACGATCCTCTCGGAGGCCATCGCAAAGTGGACGCGGGTGATCAAGTTCGCGGGCATCAAGGTCGAATAGTCCGCAGGGTGGGCGAAGCGTATCTGCGCCGTGCCTACCAACCCTGAATCGCAATACACTCTCCCGTCATCCTGAGGAACCGCGCTCTTGCGCGGCGTCTCGAAGGACGGCCGTAGGCGCTTGCGGCCCATCCTTCGAGGCTCGCCGTAAAGAACGGCGAGCACCTCGGGATGACGGCGGTGTGCATGGATGGTGGGCACGGTGCAAGAGCGGCTTTGCCCACCCTGCGACCCTCGCTCAACGCTTCGGCGCCGCCGAATAGACCAGCGACTGATCCTCAAAGTCATCCATCGGGAGCTTGTTCACGCCGGCTGCGGCGAGCAGTTCTTGCAGCGGCATCATGCCTGCGGTCCCGGCGGAAAAGCTGGTTGCAGACGAGTGCGATCGCAACACGGTGGTCGCGGCAGCGAGCATGGCAATGACCGCAAATGCGGAAATCAACTGTCGCTTCATGGAAACCTCCATTGGGTTCGGTCCCCCGGGATTTGACTAGATCGAACCGCGACGCTCCGGCGTGAGCTGCTTCACATCTCACGCTGACGTGTCATTCCGTGATGTGCCATCAACTCGGGGCCGACATCGGCAGCTTCATCGCAACGTCCGGCGGCGAGATACGGTCGTCGCATGTCTTCGTTTCGGTCCGCCCGCCCTCCAGGCCATGCTTTCGATAGGTTATGCGAGTCTTTGTCGGGAAGTACATTTAACCCTCTGTTAAGGGTTGGCAGCAAAATGCCGCTGCTATGATGGCTCTTTAGGCAGGGCTATCAGATTATCTTACAGGCTTCTTCTCGGAGGGCCTTATGTCCAAGCAACTCTCCCAGGCCGGCACCCGGACGTACCTCGCCGGCAAGATCATCTCCAACTATGGCCAGTCGACCATCGACTGCGTCGTGCGCCGTATCTCTGACGACGGCGCGACGGTCGCAGTAGAAAATTCCCTGGGTATCCCCAAACTCTTCCACCTGCTGATCGCGGATGAGGGCAGCCCTCGGCCTTGCAAACTGGTATGGCAATCGGACAAGCAATTAGGCCTTAGCTTTGAGGATGAACATTCTCCCGCAAAGGCGGCCACTGAGGCGCTTCCACGGGAAGACCGATCCAGCCTGATGCGCGGGCCGATGCTATCGTTGCGTGCGGCGTTCGATGAAATCGAGATCGGCATTGTCCTGCTCGATGGCAACATGCGTGCGCAATTCATCAACAGGGCGTTCCGAAAAATGTGGAACCTCCCCGATGCGATGGCTTGCAGCAATCCGTCGTTCGTTGCGCTGATGTATCACGGCCGCGACAGCAACGCCTACCAGGTCCCGGCCGCCGAGCTCGCTGACTACGTTGCCGAGCGCGTTCGCCTCGTGAAAGCCGGAGCGATGGCGCCGGTGCATTTGCGCCGATCGGACGGTGAAGTGCTGCTGGTGCAATGTGCCGTGCTTCCGAACGGCGGCAGGATGCTCAGCTACACCATCGTCACTGAAATTGCGCGCCGTTCCGACGAGTTGGAGGGTTTGCGGAACGCGCTGGAAAATGTCGATGAAGGAATAGTGTTGCTGGATGCGGATCTCAACGTTCAATTTCTCAATCAAAAGATGCGCAAGTTCTGGGACCTCACGCCTGCGGAAGCCGCGCGCAAGCCCGCTTACGCCGACCTGGTGGCGAAGGCCGCGCGAGCCTACCATCACGCATCGGCTTCGTTCGACCTCAAGGCGTTCGTGGCCAGGCGCGTAGCGGCAGTGCGCGATCCCGATGCCGCCGCTCCGAATCTGCGAACGGCGGATGGGCGGCATATTCGCGTTCATTGCCTGAAGCTCGAGAATAACGGCCGCTTGCTCACCTACCACGACGTTTCCGATCTGGTGCGCAATGCCGAGCAGCTGGAGAAATTGGCGACCACCGATGCAATGACGGGTCTTTATAACAGGGGCCACTTCCTGTCGCTGGCAAAGGCCGAGTGGAGCCGTTTCCAGCGTTACTGCAGGCCGCTGTCGGTGTTGATGATCGACATCGACCACTTCAAGACGGTGAATGACCGCTATGGCCACGCCGTCGGCGACGAGGCGCTGATAGCGGTGGCGAATGCCTGCCGCAACGGAAAGCGCGATCCCGACATCGTCGGGCGGCTCGGCGGCGAGGAGTTTGCGATTCTGTTGCCGGAGACCGATCTTTCCCAGGCGCGGATCGTTGCCGATCGTCTCGTGAAGAACGTCGCAGGCCATGGCTTGACGGCGCACAACGTCCATTTCCACGTGACCGTGAGCATCGGTTTCGCAACGGCGAGTTTGAGCATGCCGGGATTCGAAGCCCTGCTTCACGCGGCCGATCAAGCGTTGTATGAGGCCAAAGCCAGAGGCCGCAATTGCACGGTCGCGTGGTCCCCGCCAAGCGCACCGAAGCTTGCCGCCGAATAGCAGGCGCAGCCCGTCACTTCGCCCCGGCCTTTTCCAGGATCGCAACCATCTCCCGATAGCCGCGATCTCGCGCGAGCTGGAGCGGCGTCGATCCACGACCGTCGGCAATATTCACGCCGGCGCCGGCGTCGACCAGCGCGCGCAGCGTCTTGGTGTGGTTGCTGCCGCCATCGCCGAGCACGATGGATTCGATCAGCGCGGTCCATGGCAGGCAGCGTAGCCCGGATGAGCGCAGCGACATCCGGGGTGCGGACCCACATGTCGCTTCGCTCATGCGGGCTACACGTCTGCGAGTTTGGCGTGCCAGTCGAACCAATCGTAGGGCCGGGGCAGCGCGACCGCGATGTATTCGGGCAGGATCAATCGGTTGCCGGCACAAGCTGGGGTTGCTGAAGCGTGCTTTGAGACCGGGTTAAAGCAAGCGTAGCAAACGTAGCCCCGTGAGCGCAGTGATATGCGGGGATGCAGACCCGCCCGCATGTCGCTGCGCTCATTGCGGGCTACACGTCCGCTAGAGATTGACGAAGCGACATCCGGGACAACAAACGACCATGGTCCGGTATCGGCGAAACTTCCTGCCCGGGGGCACATATTTCTTCACGGTAACGTTGTCGGATCGACGTTCAACGGCGCTGGTCGATCACGTCAGCGAGTTGCGTGAGGCTTTTCGCGTAGCCCGTCACGAGCGCCCGTTTGCAGTCGAGGCGATTGTAATTCTTCCCGATCACCTGCATGCCATCTTCACATTGCCGCCTGATGATGCCGATTTTTCGGGACGCTGGCGGCGGATCAAGGGGCATTTCAGTAGCGCGTTGATTGATGCCGGAATCGAGTTGAAGCGCAATGCGAATGGCGATCTCGTGCTTTGGCAAAGCCGATTTTGGGAACACACTATTCGCAACGAAAACGACTTCGAGCGGCATGTCGATTATATTCATTTCAATCCTGTCAAGCATGGATCGGTGTCGCGTGTGTGCGATTGGCCCCATTCATCGTTCCACCGATATGTGCGGGAAAAGGTGCTGCCCCAAGATTGGGCCGGGGACGCCCGCGAAGGCAGAGCAGATTTTGGCGAGCAGCCGGACTTGTAGCCCGCCATGAGCGCAGCGACATGCGGGGATGCCGACCCGCATGTCGCTTCGCTCATCGCGGGCTACGGAAATCAGTTCAGCCGCAACTCCGTGATATGCCGCGGGTCGGGCTTCAGCTCATCGCGCTCCACACGCTTGACGAGGTCGGTCAGCACGGCATTGGCGCTGCATGCAAGACCGAGCTTCTCGCCCTCGCGCACCACAAAACCGTTGAGGAATTCGATTTCGGTGCGCCGGCCCTTCTGCATGTCCTGGCCCATCGAGGGGCGCTGGCCGGAGGCCGTGCGCTTGGCGTCCGCAAAACGCTGCTCGTCGCAGGCGCGCATTGCCGCCTCGTCGCCCTCGCCCGCGCGCGCGATCGTCTCGGGCTCAAGATGCAAAATCTCCTCCAGCTGATAGCCGAGCGCCTGGCCGACGCGGATCGCTTCGCTGCCGAGGCGCGTGGAGAAGCGGCGGATCGGCTCGCTTTGCAGCATCTCGCCGCCGGGAAGGCCGGTGCAGGCGGACAGCCCGTTGCCCATCACGTTGGCGACCAGCTTCGACCAGCGCTCGCCCCACAGATTGTTGGTAACCTTGGCGCTGTCGGTGTAGCCGACCAGGCGGCAGACTTCTTCCGCCCGCTGCGTGATGCGGCCGTGCACCTCGCCGGCGCGGAAGACGGTGTGCGCCGCTCCATGCTTGCCGGCGCCGCGGTGGATATGGCCGGGCTCGGGCAGGTTGACCGTGATGCTGCTCGCGATGCAGCCGAGCGTCTTGCCCCAGCCGACGATGCCGGCGATGGTCTCTTCGTTCATGCAGTTCTGCAGCGACACGACGTAGCCGTCGGGGGCCAGATATTGCCGGATCATCATGGTGGCCCAGGCCGTGTCGTAGGACTTCATGCAGACGAAGGCGATGTCGACCGGCGCCTCCTTCGCCAGCCGCTGTGCGTCGGTGACATGCAGCGCGCGCACGGGCACCGAAAATTCCGCGACATCCATGGCATGGGTGACGCGCAGGCCATGCGCTCTCATATGCTCGACATGCTCGGGCCATGGGTCGATGAACGTCACGTCCTCGCCCGCCTGCACCATATGGGCGCCGGCATAGCCGCCGACCGCACCCGCTCCGACAATCGCTATTTTGCGGCCCATGTTTTTTCCTCCGTATTCCTTGCAGCGTAGCCCGCATGAGCGCAGCGATATGCGGGGATGCGGACCCGCATGTCGCTTCGCTCATGCGGGCTACTGGCTAGCTTGTTGGTCAGGATTGCGGGCATCTCACATCTTTTCGAAAACGGCCCCGTAGTGATAGGGCGAAACTTCCACGGTTCGGACATGCCTTAGCCCACCCGGTTCGGCCGCGGCAATCGTTTGCTCCGGCGTCATCCGCAGTTCGGTGGCCGGGCCGCGCGGCTCGCCCAGGACCGGGGTTGCCTCGCGCGGTCTCGCATGCCAGCTGACGATCGAAAAGGCTCCGCCAGGTTTCAGGACGCCCTGCACCGCGCTGGCCAAACGCGGCTTGTCCGGAACGCCGTGAAAAGCGTTGGCAAGAAATACATGGTCCACAGCGCCGGGCGCGACCTTGCCGATATCGTAAGCATCAGCCTCGACAAAGGCGCAATTGGCGGCGCCGCCGCGTTCTGCCACGCGCACCTTTGCAGCCTGCAGCAGTGCGCCGTCGATGTCGATTGCGCAGACAGTGCGGACCCGGCGCGCAAGCGGCAAGGTGAACCATCCGTCGCCGCAACAAAGATCGACCACGTCCATGCCGGGCCTTATGCCGACCTCGCTCAGCACCTTGGCCGGATCGGGCCACAAGGCTTCCCACCATCCGGGATCGGGCATTCCGGTACCTTCGAAGAAACCGGTTAGGCTCATGGCTTGTTTGCTTTGCGATTGCTGGAACGTGGCCGGCGATATTTTGCGTTGCGATGCCGGATGTCACAAGCAATTCCTCGTGACATCTGCGCTTGAGCCGGGCACTTCCCCTGCGACGACACCGCGGCGAGCCGCCTGGTGATCCCAGGGGGAAACAGGACGGACCGTGTCGGAGATCAAGCCCAGCGATCTTCTTCGCGGCGATCCTCGTCTGCGTTCAAGCGCTCCGCAACGTCTACTGCGATCTTTGGCGTGCTTGCTTCCGCAATGTCTTGCCCGTCGCTTTTGATGATTTTCTTTCGCTCGGTATGAACCGGAAAATCATCGGGCTTCAACTGTTCCTTGTCGGCCATGGCGCGTCTCCTTTGTTGCCGGCTCACCGCGCGTGCTCCCGTCCCTGCTGCAAGGCTTGAGTATCAACGCGCCAGTTGTGGATAGGTCCCCCACGCCGTCATGAAAATTAAGGCCGCGCGGTGCGACTTTGTGTTGTGCCGCCTCGAACGCCTTTCGGAACAAAGCCTCCGCAGCGCGATTGGATCATATCGATGGAGCCATACACCATGCGTCGCCCCAAACCCCTGGCCATTCGCAACAAGATCGACCTGGCTGACGCCAGCCAGACTCGAATCCTGAAAAAGCGGCTCGGCGTTTCGGACGACGATCTGCACCGGGTCGTGGCCAAGGTCGGCAATTCCATTGCCGCGGTCACCAAGGAGATCGAACTGAAAAAGCCGTTGCCGCCAGCGGCGGCTGCGCCGGTCGAAATCGACGCCGCGTTGCCATCCGAGATCGGGATAACCGCGCCGGTTTAGTTGCCCGAACCCGGAAAGGGTCAAACTGGCGAGACCGGGTGCATGTATCGGCGTGGATGGGCGCGTGCCTGGCGAGACTCAACCAATTGCGAATGCTAATGTCGCAGCGCGACAGGCCGATGCGGCGCCGTGTCCCTGTCGCCATCATCGCGCGCGGCGTCGAACAAAAAGATAAAGATGTAGCCTCGGGGGCTTGCACGGGCGAACCCGGGCTCAAGCGCAACAGGGAGGCTTCGATGAATCGCATGACCGCTGCAATTGTCTTCAGCATCGGCGTTGGGGCTGCCGCATGGGCCGGCACCGCGAGCGCGCAAAATTCACCTGGGAGTGCAGCGCTCGACAGCAGCCTGCGCGGCGCGGTCGAGGCCAAGGACGTGCCTGGCGTGGTCGCGCTGGTCACCGACCGCGAGCGCGTGCTGTATCAGGGCGCGTTCGGCGTGGCGGATGTCGCAAGCGGCCGCCCGCTCACAACAGACGCGCTGTTTCGCATCGCCTCGATGACCAAGCCGGTCACCTCGGTGGCATTGATGCAACTCGTCGAAAAGGGCCGCCTCAGTCTCGAAGATCCGGCCGAAGAATACCTGCCGGAGCTCAAGGCAGTAAGAGTCATTGAATCGTTCGACCCGGCGACCGGAGCCTACACGCTCCGCCCGCCGGCACGTCCGCCGACGGTCAGGCATTTCCTGACCCACACCTCCGGACTGGCGTACGCGTTCACCAGCGCGGCTTGGCGTGATATAAAACCGCGCGCGGGCGACACGTTTCCGTTCGGCGGACCGCTGCTGTTCGATCCGGGCGAGCGCTGGCACTACAGCACCTCTACCGATGTCTGCGGCAGGCTGGTCGAGGTGATATCCGGCCAGAAGCTCGAGGATTATTTCCGCGCGCACATCTTTGCCCCGCTGAAGATGGACGACACCTCCTACAACGTGCCGGAGGCCAAGGGGCCGCGCCTCGTGGCCCAACAGCAGCGCGGCGGCGAGCGCATGGACGGCGCCATCGAACTGCAGAGGCCGCAGCCCGCGCTCACCATCGCCTCGCCGATCGGCGGCGGCGGCCTCGCCTCCACCGCCGGCGATTACGGACGCTTCGTACGCATGCTGCTGAACGGCGGCACGCTCGACGGCGCGCGCGTGCTGTCGGGCGAGACGGTGGCGCTGATGGGCCAGAACCACATCGGCGCGGTCTCGGTGCCCGCGCTGAAGAGCGCGCTGCCGCGCAGCGCCGACTTCACCTTCGTCGCGGACGGCCGCGACAAATGGGGGTTGGGCTTCCTGATCACGACCGATCAGGTGCCGGGCAAGCGCTCTCCCGGGAGTCTCAGCTGGGGCGGCATCAACAATACCTTTTTCTGGATCGATCCCGCGCGCGGCATCGCCGGCGTGATCATGATGCAGTATCTGCCGTTCGCCGACGCCAAGGCGCTCGCCACCTACGACACGTTCGAGCGCGGCGCCTATCAGCTGGTGAATGGCGAGCGGTAGAGAGCGTGGCACAGTCGTAGGGTGGGCAAAGGCGCCCTTGCGCCGTGCCCACCATCTTGATCCGGATGCGCGGACAGAATGGTGGGCACGCCACCGGACGCGTTCGCGTCCGCTGTCTTTGCCCACCCTACGTTCTACGGCTTGTTGGCAAGAAAGCACACGAGATGACCGATGCACGACATTTCATCCGTCAGCTTTAGCGGCGTATTTTCGTTGGCCGACGGCGTCGCCGAAGAGCAGTTCTTGCCGAAACTGCACGCCTTCTTCCAGCATTTCATCGATATGGGGTTCGCCACCCGCTATCGCGTCATGCGCCGCGAGGCGCTGGAGGATTTTGGCAAAACGCTGCCGGCCTTCACCTATCGGGGTGAACTGATCTACCCGGACCTGGAGCGGGAGCATGCCGCGTACCAATACGTCAAACAACGCGGCGAGCGGGTCCACGCGCTGCATGTAGCGATGAACACGCTGGTCAAACCCGACGCGGACTTCTTTGTGGAGACGCAGATCGCGTAGCGGGCGAATGTCTGCCGCCGGCATATTGACGGAGAGGCCACATGAATTACGAGGCGATCAATTTCGGCAACAAGTTCGCATTGTTCAGCGAGCATGGCAGCCGAAGGTCGTGGCTGAAATGAATGACTACCAGTTCAAAATCGTGAAACTGCAGGGTGACTTCATCTGGCACGATCACAAGGACACGGACGAGACATTCATCGTGCTGGAGGGCGTTTTGAGGATCGATTTTCGCGATGGCGCGGTTCGCGTGGGCCCAGGCGAAATGTTCGTCGTCCCGAAAGGCGTCGAACACAAACCGTATGCCGAACACGAGGTCAAGCTGTTGCTGATCGAACCGCGCGGCGTGCTCAATACCGGCCACGAGGGCGGCGGCCGTACCGCCGCGAATGACGTCTGGATCTGACGACCGCGTGTAGGGCGGATGAGCGACCCCGTCCACCGTAGCCGCTTTTGGCACATCGCGCGAATCGCGCGGCAGCGCGTGGACGGCGCGGCGGCCGCATGGTATGGAATCATCCGCCGCTTTAAGGATTCCCGATGTTGATCAGGGTAGTTCCCGAGTTCTGAGCCGATGACGCGCCGCTGGTCCATCTAAAGGATGGACCCGACGAGTCCATTCAATGGCGAGGAGCGAACAAGGTGGCTCACCCTTCCCTTCCGGTTGTTTATTCAACGCCGCGCGCGGACGCAGTGGCGGATTTTGTCTCGACCCACTACGACCTGGCCACGCCGATCGCGTGCAAGCTGCTGACGCGCGGCTGGAACGACAGCTTCGAGGTCCGGACCAGGGACGGCGAGCGTTTCGTTTTTCGCATCTCGAAGCTGCGCGCGCGGGGCGAAGCCGATGTCGCGTCGGAAACCGCGTTTCTTAGCTATCTCGACGGGATGGACATTCCGGTAGCGGCCGCAGTGCCGGCGCGCGACGGCTCGCCATTTGCGTCCGCGTCTTTCCCGGAAGGCCGGCGTCCCGCCGTGCTGTTCCGTCATGCGGAAGGACGCCCATCGCAGGCAAGAGGCTCGGTTGCCGACGCCAGAGCAAACGGGGTGACGCTGGCGCGGATTCACGATGCGGCCGGCGGCTTCGCCGCGGGCGACAAAAGCCGCTACCGGCTCGACAGCGACCATCTGCTGCACAGGCCTTTATCCTTCATATTGGCGATCGAGGGTCTCAGCGATTCCGTGCGCACGGGACTGGTCGACTTGGCGGGGCGCTTGTCCCGAGCGCTCACCGAACGCGACGAACTTTCCTGGACATACTGCCACGGCGATTGTCACGGCTATAACGCCCACATTGCGCAGCAGGGAGCACGCGCTGGACAAGCGGTGTTCTTCGATTTCGACGAAAGCGGTCCCGGATATCTGGCTTACAACGTCGCAGTGTTTCTCTGGTGTTGCGTGATCTTCGACCGAAAGGATCACGCGGTATGGCATCCCTTCATCGAAGGCTACTGCTCGATACGCCAATTGCCGGATGCGGATTTCGAGGCCGCGCATCTTTTCGTCCCGATCCGCCATATCTGGCTGTTGGGGGAGTGGGCCAGCCGTCTCCATGAGTGGGGCAGCCAGGCCGTGTCCGCCGACTGGATCGCCGCACAGCTGGATTTCATGCTGGCATGGGAAAAGGAGAAGCTGGCGCCGGCGTTGCTTGACCGTTTGCGCTTCGAAACTGTGCTATCCTGATCGCTTGAACGAAACGGCTGTGACTCCGAGGGTTTTGATGCGACGACGCGATTTCATGGTGCTTGCAATCGGCGGCACGGCGATGTGGCCGCTGCCTGTTCATGCGCAACACCCGCAGAAAATCTCGCGAATTGGCGTGCTGCTTCCGGGCACGCCGGCATCGTTTGCATTGCGCAGCAAGGCATTGCTCGATGGCCTGAGAGACCTCGGCTATCTCGAGGGAAGGACCATCGCGATTGAATGGAAATGGGGACAGGACCGGGGCGAGACGCTGCCCGGGCTTGCCGTCGAGCTGGTGCAAAGCAATGTCAACGTCATCGTCACCGGCGGGACGGCGGCCGCCAAGGCGCTCAAGGCGGCAACCCGGCAAATTCCGATCGTCGTGGCGATTATCGGCGATCCGGTCGCAGCCGGTCTGGTGGAAAATCTGGCGCGGCCGAACGGCAACCTAACCGGCTTCAGCATTGTCGCGCCGGAACTGGGCGGAAAGCGGCTCGAATTGCTGAAGGAGATCGTGCCCAATGTGTCGGCAGTGTCGGTACTTCTCAATGCCAGGAATCCACAATCGCAAATCGAACTGAGGGAGATGCGGACCGCGGCCGAGGCCATGGGGCTGCAGCTTTACCCAGCTGAAATTTCAACCGAGGTGGGGCTGGACGACGCGTTTGCCGCAATCGACAAGGCGGCCGTGCAGGCGCTCGTCGTTCTCACCGATCCGATCCTGTTCAGTCAGCGCAAACGAACGGTCGATCTCGCTCACCGCCACAAGCTGCCCGCGATGTATTTTTTTCAAGGGTTTGTCGAGGACGGCGGCTTGATGAGTTATGGCCCGAGCGACGCCGACCTGTTTCACCGCGCCGCCGGCTATGTCGACAGGATATTGAAGGGCGCAAAACCGGGGGACCTGCCGATCGAGCAGCCCACCAAATTCGAGCTGTTCATCAACCTGAAAGCCGCCAGGACTCTTGGCATCACTATTCCCGAGGCGTTTCTGGTGCGCGCCGATCAAGTGATTGAATAGCTCGTAGGGCGGATTAGCCAGCGGGTCGCGCGAATGCGCGGCGCGATGGCGTAATCCGCCGTCGTCGCGCGTCGGCGGCGGATTACGCTTCCGTCTTCGCCTGTTGCACTACCGCGGCGCTAATCCGCCCTACGAACAACATTTCAGCAAACATCGAAATATTGCTTGACGGCCGCCTGTCGTTTCGATATTCGTTGAAATATGGAAAACACGGATGTCGTCGCGGCGTTGGCCGCGCTCGCCCAGGATAACCGGCTCGATGTATTCCGCCTGCTGGTGCAGGCCGGGCCTGAGGGCATGCCGGCGGGCGCCGTCGCGACCGCGCTCGAGCTTGCGCCGAATACCCTGACCTTTCATTTTGATCGGCTGCGGACCGCCGGGCTTGTCACGGTGCGCCGCGATGGCCGGTCGATGATCTACGCCGCTCGATTCGACACGATGAATTCCCTGCTCGGCTTCCTCACCGAGAATTGCTGCGGCGGCGCGTCATGTGCGCCTGTCGCGGAATGCAAGCCCGCGCGCAAGCGAAGCAAAGTCCCGGCCTGAAAGGAGTGCGCCATGAAACGCCTGCATGTTCACGTCGCCGTCAAGGATATCCCGCAATCCATTCCCTTCTACTCGGCGCTGTTCGCTTCGCAGCCCACCGTCATCAAACCGGATTACGCCAAGTGGATGCTGGATGATCCGCGCGTCAATTTCGCGATATCGACCCGAGGCCGCGAGCCCGGACTCGATCATCTCGGCATCCAGGTCGAGGACGCAAGCGAATTGAGTGAGGTCTACGCGCGCCTTCGGCAAGCCGGCGGCAACATCATCGAGCAGGGCGAGACCGCGTGCTGCTACGCCAAATCGGAGAAGTCGTGGATCGATGATCCCGCCGGCATCGCCTGGGAGACATTTCTGACGACCGGCGAAAGCATCAGCTACGGCGACGGCACCGGCGAGAACACGGCGCGCGTGGCCCGTGAGAAGCAAAGCGCCTGTTCGGCACCGCAAGCCGCACCCGCTAAAACTGCTTCGGCCTGTTGCTGACGAAGGTGCGAGATGGCCGATAAAATCTACAACGTGCTGTTCCTGTGCACCGGCAACTCCGCCCGCTCGATTATCGCGGAAGCTATTCTGAACAAGGTGGGCGCGGGCAATTTCCGCGCCTACAGCGCCGGGAGCCAGCCGAAATCCCAGGTCAACCCGAATACAACGCATCTCCTGCAGAGTCTCGGCTATGACACCTCGGCCTGTCGCTCGAAGTCATGGGATGAATTCGCCAACGCGGGTGAGCCGAAGTTCGATTTTGTGTTCACGGTCTGCGACAATGCGGCGGCGGAAGCCTGTCCGGTATGGCCGGGCCAGCCGATGACAGCGCATTGGGGGATCGCCGATCCGGCGGAGGCCACCGGCACCCCCGCCGAAATCGCGCTTGCATTCAAGCAGGCATACCGGCTGCTCAATCAGCGGATCGGCATCTTCACCGCATTGCCGCTGCGCTCGCTCGACAGGCTGAGCCTGCAAGCGAGATTGCGCGACATCGGCCACAGCGAAGGCGCGACGGCCAGGGTGCCGGAGTCCACCTGATGCCGTCGCTGGGGCGGCGCATCTTCTGCGAATGGCTGGGCACCGCGTTTCTGCTGGCGACGGTGGTCGGCTCGGGCATCATGGCGCAGAAGCTCGCGGGCGGTAACGTCGCGCTGGCGCTGCTCGGCAATACCATCCCGACCGGATGCATCCTGGTCGTGCTGATCCTGATATTCGCCCCGCTCTCCGGCGCACATTTCAATCCGGCCGTGACCCTCGCATTGGCGTGGCGCGGTGAACTGCCATGGTCGAATGCAGGCCTCTACATCGCGGCGCAAATTGCTGGCGCCATCGCGGGCGTATGGGCCGCGCATCTGATGTTCGAATTGCCGGTCTGGCAATTCTCCACGACGTCCCGCACCGGCGCAGCGCAATGGCTCGCCGAAGCCATCGCCACGTTCGGATTGCTGCTGACGATCTTCGGCTGCGCCGCCCGCACCCCCGCCGCAATTCCCTATGCCGTCGGCCTCTACATCACCGCGGCGTACTGGTTCACCGCCTCGACATCCTTTGCCAATCCGGCTGTGACGATCGCGCGCTCCCTGTCCGACACATTTGCGGGAATCGCCCCGTCCGGCGTGAGTGCATTCATAGCCGCGCAACTGGTGGGGACGGTGCTCGCGGTAGCCGTCAGCAACTGGCTCTGGCTCGACGGCGATGGCGACCGTCGCTGAGCCGGCGTCTGCATTGGGTCATACGTCGCCGTTCGGCTTCGTCAGCGGTCGTAGGGCGGATTAGCCAACCAGTCGGGCGAACGCGCGCTCGTTGGCGTAATCCGCCGCGCCACGCGCACTGGTGGACCATGCCGGGGCTACATGATCTAACAGCCGGCAGCACCCGGCTTTAAGCGTTACTGAAAGCCTGTCCGAGAGGTCCTCATGCAATTGCCATCCATTACCGCGGGCTATCTCGCGATCCTCGCGCTGCTCTATGCTGCGCTTTCGATCCAAGTCGTGCGCCTGCGCCGGAAAAATCGTGCAGGGTTTGGCGACGCCGACAATGTGCAGCTTCGCAGCGCGATCCGGGCACACGCACATTTTGCGGAATACGTGCCCATGATCGCGCTGATGGTGGCGGCGCTGGAGATGTCCGGTCTGCCCGGAACGAGCATCCATGGACTGATGGCAACGCTGCTGGTCGGGCGATTGCTGCATCCATTCGGCATGTACGCCAAGCCGGGCAGCGCAGCATTTCGCATCGGTCGGGTCTGGGGCATGACGGTCACCATGATCGTGATGATCGCTTGCGCCGTGACTATTCTGCTTCGGGCGGCGGCGCGCTGACAGGAGCTCCGATCGAAACTCCGCACACGGCCTCGTGACATCGGAACCGAACCCTATCCTATTGCGCGTGCGCCGCACCCTGACTAAAAAAGCTTCGGGGAAATGCAGACTCCCCATCAGACGGTTTCCGTCCAAGATCTGCGCAACGCTCGATTTGTCGAGAGGATTGCGTATGGACGGCCGAACCCCATCCCGCCAAGTGCCCTGGACCAATCGACGCTGATGCGGTGCCGGCCAATTATTTCGGGTGTGCGCCGCGCAGTATGACGCCACCTCAAACCCGGAGGACAGCTAGATGGGTTTCAAACTTTCGCTTGCAGCCGCGGTCCTTGCGGCCTCGTTCACGACGGCCGCGACCGCGGAGGATATCGACTGGAACAAGATCGACGACACCTTTGCAAGGAAGCCTGTCATCACAGGCGACGTGCATCGCTACGGTTTCCCCCGTAGCGATCTGGCCGTGACCCTCGACGGCGTCGCCATCAAGCCTGCGCTGGCGCTCGGAGGCTGGGTCGCGTTCAAGCCGATGCATGGGGAGGCCATGGTGATGGGCGACCTCGTGCTGCTGGAGACCGAAATCAATCCGGTCATGCTCAAGATGATCGAAGGCGGGCTCGAGATCACCGCAGTTCACAATCACCTGCTGCGCGCCTCCCCCGCTACCTTCTACATGCACGTCGGTGGCCACGGCGATCCCGTAAAGATGGCGATCGTCATTCGCGACGGCCTGGCGGCGAGCAAGACCCCGCTCGCGACCCCCGCCGCGGCGCCGCCGCCCGCCGTCGACCTCGATACCGCGCAGCTGGATCAGATCATCGGCGTCAAAGGGCAGGCCAATGGCGGCGTCTATCAATTCGCCGTGCCACGCCGCGATCCGGTCACGGAAAATGGCATGCAGCTTACTCCGGTCGGGCCGATGGGCGTGGCGATCGCCATCGGTTTTCAGCCGACCGGCGGCGGCAAGGCAGCCATCACCGGGGATTTCGTGCTCTCCGGCGATGAGGTGAATCCGGTGATCCGGGCATTGCGAAGCAACGGCATCGAGGTCACCGCCGTCCACAGCCATATGCTGGACGAACAGCCGCGGCTGTTCTTCCTGCATTTCTGGGCCCATGACGATGCGTTGAAACTTGCCCGCGGCCTTCGCGCAGCCCTCGACAAGACGGCCAGCACGAAAAGCTAGCAGCGGAGGACTTGCGGGAGCGCACTCGCCGGCCTAGTTTGACGCGACTAAGGGGAAATGCAGACTCCCCGTTAGACGGCCTCCGTCCAAGCTCTGCGCAACTCTCGACCTTCGAGGAGATTGCGCGTGGACGAAGCCAGGGCCGTTTTTCATTTTTTCCAATATCCGATCGTTGTTTGCTCGACCGATGGCGCCATGAGGCCGTCATGGCGCTGAAAACAGTCGGAACCATCGCCATACCCGGCGCGACCGGCAGTGAGTTCGATCACGCCGCCTTCGATGCCAGGAGCCGGCGTGTCTTCATTGCGCACACCGCGCGCGATTGCATCCAGGTGATCGACCATGATGCCGGACGCCACCTTGCAACGCTGCCGGGATTTCCGGGCGCGGCCGGCGCCGTCGCCGACGACGGACAGATCCTGGTAACCAACCGCGGCAGCGCCAGCATCGCCTTGCTCGATGCCGGCACTCTGGAAACGCGCGCCACGTTCAAAACCGGCGGGCGACCGAATGGTGCCGTGATCGTCGCCCGATCCGGCCTCGGGATCGCAGCGTGCATCGGTGTCGACGGAGAAACCCCGACGCTGCAGCTGTTTGGGTTGAGCGATGGCAAACATGGTTCGATCGACTTGCCGGGACGGCCGCGCTGGTGCGTCACCGATGCCGCCGCCGAACGGCTGTTCCTCTGCATCCGCGAGCCCTCGATGGTGCTGGTGGCGCGGCTGCCCGACCTTGGCGCGGTGACGCATTGGAAAATTCCGTCATCTGGCGCGCATGGTCTCGACATCGATCATTCCCGGGAACGGCTTTATGTCGCCTGCGACGATGCAACCCTGGTCGAGATGAGCAGCACCTCCGGCGAAATCACCAATGTCTGGCCGATCGGCGGCCCGCCCGATGTCACGTTTTTCAACCCGGCAACCGGGCTGGTTCACGTCGCCATCGGGGAGCCCGGACTTGTCGAAACCATCGATCCGCGAACCGGCCACGGCACGCGAACCGTGACCGCTGCGGGCGCGCATACCACGGCGCTGGTGGCGCCGGACCGGCTTTACGTCATCTCACCCGCACATGGCGGCGTGCTCGTCCTCTCGGACACCTAAGGTCCCGCGAACAGATGCAGCACGTAGCATGTAGGGCGGATTAGCGACCTCCGTCCGCAGGTGCTCAACGGGCGAAGGCGGAAGCGTAATCCGCCGATAGTGCGGGACACGGCGGATTACGCCATCGGCCCGCGCGTTCGCGCGACCCGATGGCTAATCCGCCCTACGAGCCGGCAGACCGTATTTAGCGAGGTTGCCGCCGTTAAAGCGCGGATCGTCGGTAACCTCGCGCGCGGCGAAATCCGGGGCCGTGAAGGCCAGCAACAGGTCGCGTTCCTTGAATTCGGCCTCGGCCATGATGAGTCCGTCCAGCTCGCCTTGAAACTCATCGACCAGCATCGCGACGCCCGGAGGAGAATGCAATCTGTGTCTGAGCTTCCTGATGCGAACTCCCGGCAGCGCGGCCAGCACCGCGAACTCCTGCTCCGGCAGGTAGATGGAGGTTATCAGCCGGGTATGCAGGTCAACGTCGGCTTTCCGGCTCAATCTCAACATGGCTGCGCCACCATCAATCGGCCGGGCTTCTCGCAGCCGAAGCCGCGTTCCGGCGACATACAGGTCGGTGATCTCCTCGGTGCGAACTATCCGCTCGCGCGGCACCTCGCGGCAAAGCCAGCGGCGCTCCCGTTCGATCGAGGTATATTCCGGCTTGGGAAAGCCGAGCGCCGCAGCCGTCTGCCGGTCGATGTCCATCGTCTCATCGTATCGGCGGTGCGAGACGCAGTTCAAGAAATAAAGCTACGCTTACGCGATCCACGCCCACGAGATTCGAGATCGCGTAGGGCGGATTAGCCGACCGCGTGCTCGGGTGCTCCGCAAGTGAAGATGCGAGGCGTAATCCGCCAACAAAGCGTGTGACATGGCGGATTACGCCATCGGCCCGCGCGTTCGCGCGACCCGTTGGCTAATCCGCCCTACGGGTTACGGGCTATACGGCGGTTCTGCCGCCGTCGACCGGCAGAATTGCGCCCTGGATGAAACTGGCGCGGTCGGTCGCCAGGAACAGGATTGCCTCGGCAATTTCCTCAGGCGTGGCGGGACGCCCGGCGGGTGCTTGCGCCGCGAGCTGTTGCAGCGCGTCGCCCATCGACGCCGTGCCTTCTGTGCGGGTCGGTCCGGGGCTGACCGCATTTACGCGAACGCCCTGCGGACCATATTCGGCCGCCCACGCCTTGGTCAGCAGATTGATGGCGGCTTTGCTCGATCCATAGAGGCTCAGCCCCGGTGCGCCGTAAGCTGCCACCATGGTCGAGACGTTGACGATTGCGCCTTTGCCTCGCTGCGCCATCGAAGGGGCAAGCTCGGCGACCAGGAAATACGGCGCCTTCACATTGAGCGCATAGACCTCGTCGAACGACGCCTCGCTCATTTCGTGGGTCGGGCCGAACGGAAACACGCCGGCATTATTGATCAGGATGTCGACATGGCCGCCTCCGAGCTCGACGGCCTTTCGCGCCACCGCACGGGCGCTCGCCGCGTCGCGAAGATCGGAGGTGATGAAATCGGCTTTCGCGCCGGCCGCCCGCAGTTCGGCAATCGTCCTTTCGCCGCGCTCCACGTTGCGGCCCACGACCATGACATGAACGCCCGACTGCCCCAGCTTGTCGGCTACCGCGCGGCCGATGCCGCTGGTGCCTCCGGTGATAAGTGCTGTCGTCGTCATTGGGGACTCCTTTCAATGGTTTCAGCGCCGGCCTGCCCGCCGATCCACGGCAGAAGATGGCATCGAAGGCGCCCGCGCAGTAGACGCGCGCCGCGTATCTGACTTATACGCCTGGTGTATGAGTGACCGGCTCCAGGAATTGACCGCCTTCGTCCGCGCCGGCGAGACCGGCAGCTTCTCGCGCGTCGCGCGCGAATTAGGGGTGTCGCAGCCGTCGATATCGCGCATGGTGGCAAGCCTCGAGGCACGGCTGGGTGTAAAACTTCTGTTGCGCACCACGCGGCAGGTCACGCTGACCGAAACCGGGAGGACGTTTCTCGATCGCGCGCAGCAAATCTTAAGTGAACTCGACGACGCCGAACATGCCGCGCGCGGACTGGACAGCCTGCGCGGCAGGTTGCGGCTGGCGCTGTCGGGAGCATTCGGCATTCGTGAGGTCATCCCCCGCCTGCCCGGCTTCATGGCGCAGCATCCAAAGCTATCCATCGACCTCATGATGTCCGACCGCACCGAGGACCTGATCACTGAGGCCGCCGATATGGCGCTGCGGCTGGGCCCTTTGGCCAACTCCGGATTCGGCGCGCGGCTGCTGGGCAAGGCTCCGCGCCTCGCCGTTGCCTCGCCTGGCTACCTCACGCGCAGGGGAACGCCGCAAGCGCCCGCCGACCTCGCCAGCCACGACTGCATTCTCGGCCCTGGTCTCTCCGGGGCAAGCGGCTGGCGTTTTGCGCGCGCGGGGCGGGCAACCTCGGTCACCGTGGCAGGGCCGATCAAGGTCGCCGCGGCCGACGGCGTCGTCGCCTGCGCCAAAGCCGGATTAGGAATTGCGCTCGCCTCGCGCTGGATGTGTCGGGCCGAACTCGAAGCGGGGGAACTTGTCGCGATCCTTTCCAATTATCAACTCGATGGGATCGAGCTGCACGCCGTTTACCCGGGGGACGTCGACCCTCTCTCAAGGCACGAGCGTTTTCAGATTATCTCGCGGCTGAGTTCGTGGACAAAAATGAAGGCAGCTAGGTAGGGCGGGTTAGCCGATCCCGTCCGCGCTAGCTCCTCAAGCGACGGTGCAAGGCGTAACCCGCCGCCGGCGCGCGTGGCGTGGCGGATTACGCTATCGGGCGCGCGTTCGCACGACCCTTTAGCTAATCCGCCCTACAAGCCGGCATTCATCGGATCGCTTTGCCGTGCCTGTATCCGCGCGCGGGCCTGGCGACGGGCACCGACGCCAGCGCCTGGCTCGGTTCAGCGCGAGAGTAGCCCGGTCCGGCGTGCAAGATGTCGGCATCGGGATGGTAAAACGCGGCCAGGCCGGGTTCGCCGACGGCGGCCTGCGCCCAGGCGGCGCCGGCGTTGACGAGCGGGAGCGACGCAATCGCCGCAACAATCAAGAACTTCCTCATTGTCGTAACTCCTCTTGCTATGGTCAGACATTTCAACATCGAAATTTTGTGCACGAATCACACCTCAGTGAGCGCCCGCGGCCGCGCCCCTCGCCTTCCGCGTCAACAGCACGGCGATTGCGGCCAGCACCAGCACCGCGCCGATCACCGCAAAGGTGTCGCTGAATCCCATCACCAGGGCCTGGTGTCTGACCGCCTTGCCGAGCGCGACGATCGCCTGCTGGTGCGCGGCCGCGGGGTCGGAAACGCCGTGGCTGAGGAAATAGTCGGTGCTCTGCGCGATCCGGTTGCGCACTTCCTCGCGGCCTGATGTGACCGACTGGCCGATGATGTTGGAATGGAACTGCTCGCGCTTGGTGATGACGGTGGCGAGCACCGCGGTGCCGATTGCGCCGCCGAGGTTGCGCAGCATGTTGCTGATGCCGGAGGCCGCAGCCGCATCCTGCGGCAACGTGTCGGCGGTGGTCAGCGAGGTCAGCGGCGTCAGCACCATGGCCTGTCCGATGGCGCGCACGATGTTTGGAATGAACAGCTGGTCGCCGGCATAGTCCGGCGACATCGCCGTATTCATGAAGCAGCTTGCGGCGAAGATCATCAGCCCGATGAAGGCGATGGCGCGGGTGTCGAAGCGCTGCATCAGTTTCGGCACAAAAGGAATCAGCAACAGCTGCGGCAACCCGGTCCACGCCAGCACATTGCCGATCTGTTCGGCGTTGTAGCCCTGCGCCTGGCCGAGATAGGCGGGCAGGATATAGACCGAGCCGAACAGCGCGAAACCGAGCAGCGTCACCGCGATGGTGCCGATGCCGAAATTGCGCCCCTTCAGGAGCCGCAGCCGGATCAGCGGCTTTTCGGCCGTGAGCTCGATCCAGACGAACAGCGCCAGGCTGATGAGAGCGATCACCGCGAGGCGCTGGATGAAGGGCGACGCAAACCAGTCATCCTTGTTGCCTTCCTCGAGCACGGTCTGCAGCGCCGACAATCCGATCGCCATGGTCGCGATGCCGGCCCAGTCGCCTTCCCGGAGCAGCTTGAGCTGCATCGGCGCGCGCTCCAGCGTCAGATACAGCGCTCCCACCATGATGGCGGTCGGGATCACATTGACGAAGAAGATGGTTTGCCAGCCGTAATTCTCGGTCAGGTACCCACCGATGGTCGGGCCGATTGCGGGCGCGAAGGTGACCGACAGCGCGAAGATCGCGAGCCCCACCGGCTGCTGCGGCTTCGGCAGTTTGGTCAGTACCAGCGTGAAGGCCATCGGGATCAGCACGCCGCCGGCAAAGCCCTGCAATCCGCGCATCGCAATCATCGACGGCAGATCGTGGGCGAACGCGCAGGCGACCGAGAAGGCCGCGAACAGCGCGGCGCTGCCGAGCATATAACGGCGGAACGAGAACACGCGGCTGAGAAAATCCGTCAGCGGGATCACCACGATCTCGCCGATCAGATAGGAGGTCGAGATCCAGGAGCCGTTGTCGACGCCGGTGCCGATGCCGCCCTCGATGTTGAGCAGCGAGGCGTTGGTGATCTGGATGTTCAGGATCGCCATGAACGAGCCGATCATGGCGGCAAGAACGGCGATCCAGGTCGTGACGCTGGCGCGGTCCGGCGCGCCCGGATCAGATGCGCGCGAGGGCGGCGGCATCGAAATGGACAGGCTGTGATTTGACATGGCACGATGGTCCGGAAATGGTTGCCGGGATTTTGGAAACCGCTTTTGCTTCACGGGTGGATTTTGACGCACGCGTCTCGATGGTGGGAATCACCGACATGCCCGGCCGCAGCTCGATCGAATTGTTGCTGCCGGTGTCGAGCGCGATCCTGACCGGGATGCGCTGCACCACCTTGGTAAAATTGCCGGTGGCGTTGTCCGGCGGCAGCAGCGCGAATTCCTGGCCGCTGGCGGGTGCGATGCTGTCGACGTGGCCGTGCACGACCTGGCCCGGGAACATGTCGACCGCGATCGCAACCGGCTGGCCCTCATGCACGAAGGTGAGCTGGGTCTCCTTGTAGTTCGCCACCACATAGGCCCCAGTCGCCGGCACCACCGACATCAGCTGCGTGCCGGCCTGCACGAACTGGCCGACGCGCAGGGTCCGGTTGCCGACGATGCCGGCGATCGGCGCGGTGATCGTCGTGTAGCCGAGATTGAGTTCGGCCTGGTGTTGCACTGCTTGGGCGCGGGCGAGCGCTGCGGTGGCCTGAACGATTTCGGCCTTCAGGAGATCGACCTGCTTTTCTGCCGACGTCAGGTTGGCGCCGTCGCGGATCAGCGTGGCCTGCGCGCTGGCGATCCGCGCTTGCGCCTGCTGCGCATTCTGCAGGCTGCCCGACCCGGTTGCGGCAAGATCGGTGTAGCGCTTGTTTTCCTGCGCCGCAAAAGTCACCACGGCGCGATCGACATCGAGCGTCGCTTTCGCCGCATCGATCACCGCCTGCTGCACATCGAGTTGGGCCTGCTTGCTGGCGATGGTGGCCCTTGCCGCCGCGACATCGGCCGCGGCCTGGTCGAGAGCGACCTTGAAGTCGCGGTCATCGATCCGCGCCAGCACCTGGCCGGTCCTGACGCGCTCATTATCCTTGACCAGCACCTGAAGGAGATAGCCGGCGACCTTCGGAGCGATGGTGGTGTTGTCGGCCCTCACATAGGCGTCATCGGTGGACACGAGGTACCGTCCGACGGTCCAGTAGTCCCAGCCGTACCAAGTGCTGGCTGCCACCACGGCCAGCGCCGCGCCGGTCAAGAGCAGTTTTCGAAAGTTGAGTTTTCGGGCGGCGACAGGCGCCGCCGGTGGGGCGAAGGCGATTTGATCTGTGGCCCGCAGCGCCACGGCGGCGGCAATCGCGCGCGCCGGCTGCCCGGCCTCGAATGCGGTGGAATGAACGGTCATCGCTTGTCTCCGCTAAAGCGAACATCGGGTGGGGACAATCTTCAAATAGAAGCGATCCTGGAACTGTCAATTGAATGACAGGCATCATCTAATGACATGGCTGGAGGATAATTCTTCTACGTGCCGGCGCCGCCGCGCGCATCCCCTGCTCCGCCCCGGCGTCGAGACGCGTCAAATCACCTATGAGGCCGGGGCGCACAAATTTGCCCGGCGGCGACCTGCGGAAAGCGAAGATCGGAAGATGCCGATCCTGCTCCCGCCGGAAGCGTCAGCGCGCCTTGCCGCGGCGGCCGTCGGCCGGTGCCGGAGGGACACGGCGATATGGCGATTCCCGGTCGCCGGCGGCTGATGATGGCGCCCGGTGCCTTGCTATCCCACCGAATGCGCCATGTCTTTAACACTTCAAAAACCAACGGGCGGTAGCCTTACGCGGTCGGGCACGCCCGAACCGCGGAGCCGGGAGATAGCTATGACGTCTGTTTCGAGAATTGCGGAATACCTGTTGCTTTGTACGGTCTTGCTGGCCCCGATGACGCCTCTTTTCATGAAAATAGCGAGGGATTTATCAACCCCTGATCCCAAGCCTGAAAGCGAAAGAACCGGATAAAGCTGTTTTGCCAAAAGTCGAAGTATCAACAGCCCCGCCTTGACGGATCAATAGCGACCACGCCGCCGCCCGCGGTAAATGAAACCTGCGCCCAGCGACATGCACCCGCGCTCGATTGATAACGCGTCTTCCGACGATTGCCCTATCATCTGAAGCAGGCGTTTCTCGATAGCCTAATCCCCGGCGATGTGATGCTCGGTGAGCAAGGCCGAGAGGCTTATCGTTATTACAATCACCAAGACAGTCAGAGGCAGGCTGATCCACGTTCTTGCGGAACGAGAAGTCGCGTCGACGCGCTCTTTGAGCCAACTATCAAGCACAAAGGCCACGCCACTCAGTATCGAAAAGCACAAGATCGCTGTGTCTATATCCATGAAATGTTCGATCTTGGGAAATCTCCGAGCAAAGTGAAATTTGTTGGCTACCTCGGTCAGAACATGGCTAACGTAATAGGGAAAGAGAACGAGGAAAAAGCCCTTCTCTGCGTTTTGTAGCAAGTCCCTCGATGCCGTCGTGTGCTTGTCGATACTGTTCGCTTGAGCCACCGAAGCATTGGTCAAGTTCGCGATCGTCGACTGCAACCCCGCAATCGTTTGAATATGCGTGCCCATTTCCGCCTGGAGGTCGCGCAGCTCGATTGAGGTCAAATGCCGGGAGTAGCCATTCGTTTTGCGGCTCAATTCGTGATAATATTCGCCGATAGCGGCGATCGCCCCATAGGTGTCGCCGATGCGGCGGTTGGCCAGTTCTGAATAGACCCGGAAATCGCCGACAGGCTTGATGCGGAGGTCGCCCAGCATCTGATTGAACTGTTTCCAGTAATTTTCGGACTGGCTCACGCGATCGGGAAGTCCGCCCAGTATCCTGTCCTCGCCGTCTCCCCCTCTCGTGGCCTTGTCGAGGCTTGCATAAGCGACCGACAGGTCGTCTTTGGTGAATTGCGCGGTTGCCGGGTCCAGGCCAGCCTTCCTGGCTCGTTCGACTCTGGTCTTTTCCAACTCGGGTTCGATCTGGCGCAACGCGCTGTCGGCCTTGATCAGTTGCGGCAAATCGAACAGACCGGCCCGCCGCACTACGCCGAGGTCGTTGAAGCGATCGACCATCCAGCCCAGTTGATAAGGATTTGGGTGGGTTGCCAGAAGCAGGAAAGTCGCCATCGGAACGAGTTGTGGCTCCGGCGGCTTCGCACCCAGCGCGGACAGGTAGAGGCAGTTACCGTCAAGCTGTGAGGCCGAATACTCCAGATCGAACGCGTCCTTTCCGGCCCGCAGGAGCGGTAAGACCGTATGAACGCACCGAAAATCCTCGTGCTTCTTTTCATCGAACGGCCTGCCCGGATCGGCGCGGTTGATTCTGATCTGGTGATCGGGCGGGAGAATAAAGTGTTGGGAATCCTTGCCCGCGAGGCTGGCAACAAAACCCCGGCCGGCCGCGAAGCGCTCGCCGAGGTCGTTACCGATATTCTCAAGTGGTATTTTCAGAATCTCGTGGCAAAACATTTCCCATGTGTCGGTGAAAATAACCTCGTGCGGAGTGCTCAGGTTATTTCGATCTTGAGGTTCAACCGGCTTCTCCTCCTCTATCCTGGTGTTTCTTGCCTTGGCGATCCGGTCGAAAGTGCGAATTGCCGAATTGAGTGCTCTGGCGACCGCGTCATTTGTGTCGATCTTCCATCCCGACAAATCCATCAGCGCCGAAGTCGTAAGATATTCACGATGCACTTCGATACCCAGCGTGACCGGAATGGATCGCCATGAAAAGCGGATCCGCGCCGTGCGGTAGCGACGGCTGATGTCCCTGCTGATGGGAAGGCGGTTCGGAACATAATTCTTGATGTCGGGTTCGGTCAGTCGCGTGTGAAGGTCGTTGAGAAATCCTTCGACGGGATGCAGCCACCTCAGCGGCTCCGCCGCATAGGCGTCCGGAATTCTGTGGGCAAAATGTTGCGTCAACGCCGGTGAGCCCGCTGGTGGCGGAGCGCGGCGAAACAGCAAGCTTGTCTGGTCGCGGAATCCTCCCGGTATCGAAGGTCCCCGCAAATTGTTTTGGTCAGCCATGATCAATTTCCGGTCGTGACTGTGCAACCGAGGGGCTGGCTGCTCGGGCAAACGAAAAGCGCCGCCTCGACTTCAGCCAGCAAACGCCCGAACAGTATCAGACAACCTTTGGGTGAAAAGCTGAAATACGCGCGAATCTGCGAAGCAACCGCCAGCGTGACGTTTCGGCAACTAGCTTTCAGGATTGCACATGAATGCCGGCGCTGACCTTTTTGCCCGGACCACTCGCAAAGCCCCTACCATCGCCAGGCCCGGGAGGCGAAGCCCGCTGACCTCCCAGTGGAGCAGCCGACCAGGTTTGAGTTGGTGATTGACTTCAAGACCGCCGGAACGCTCGGCCGTGCGCGGCGGATTATGCTTCCGTCTCGCTCGTCGAACAACCGCGGATGGGGACGCTAATTCATCCTACGGGCGGCTTTGCTTGAAGCCATTGCGAGTCCGTATATTGTACCAGTCACCGCAGCTCCTTGCATGATTGACGGCGGACTTCCGGGCTCCTTGTCCGATCGACAAAAAGGGACATTCCATGGAACTGAAACTCCATCACGTGAACTATTCGACCAAGGACGTTGGCGCGGTCGCAGAATTCTACCGGTCGCTGTTCAACATGAAGCCGGTGTCAAGCTATCAAGACGCGCAAATCACGTCGCAGGGCTACGACGGCAAAGTCGAGTTTCTGACCGATGGCACGACCGAGTTTCACATCTCGCCGCAGGATCTCGGCGTCGCATTCCGGACCAAACAGAGTCTCAATCCGGTCGATCGCGGCCACATCGCGTTTCGCACGGACGATATCGAGGCGTTCAAGGCCATGCTGAGAGAGAAAAACATCCAATTCGCCGACTACGGCGTTTGGGCGATGGGTGGCTGGTATCAGATCTTTCTGCAGGATCCCGACGGCACCATCGTCGAAGTACATCAGACTGATTACAAGGCGCCTGCCGGATAGGCACCCTCAGTGGAGGTACAGGATGCGCATCGGTTACCTTGGCCTCGGCAACATGGGTCAACCAATGGCGGGCAAGTTGCTCGACACCGGGCATGAGCTCTGGGTCTATGACGTCCGCGAGGACGCCATGCGCCCGCTTCTGGAGCGTCAGGCGCGGCGGGCGGCTTCAGCGAAGCAATTGGCGGACAGCTGCGACACGGTGATTGTCGCGCTGCCGACGCTCGAGATTTTTCGGCGGGCGCTTTCCGGATCCGACGGCTTGCTCGCCGGCAAGGCCTTGAAGACGCTGGTCAACACCTGCACCGTCGGCGGGCGGTTCATCGGCGAGGTCGAGACGCAATGCGCAGCGACCGATGTCACCGTCATCGATGTCCCGATCAGCGGCGGCGTCGCCGGAGCCAAGGCCGGCACGCTCGCCATGATGGTGTCCGGCAATCCGGCCAAGGTCGCCGACCTGATGCCGGTGTTCCGGTCGTGGGGCAAGACGATCGTGGTTGCCGGCGACAGGCCTGGGCCCGCGCAGACCATGAAGCTCGCCAACAACATGCTCTGCGCCGTCGCCCTTGTCGCTACGTCGGAGGCAATGACGATGTCGGGCAAGGCCGGCATTCCACCCGACGCCATGCTGGAAATTCTCAACAACGGAACCGGCCGCAATTTTGCGACGATGCACATCTTCCCCAACGTCGTACTGCCACGCAGTTTCGACTTCGGCGCAACCCTCGAGATCCTCATGAAGGACGTCGATCTCGCCATCGCGCAAGGTGAAGAACTCGGCGTTCCCATGTGGGTGAGCCAGGCGGTACGGCTGGTGCTGAAGCACGGCGTGTTCCAGGGCCGCGCCCAGCAAGACATGTCGCGCGTCGTGGAGATCATCGAGGACGGCATGCGCAAATAACAGCATGCCTTATTGCGTGATGAATGCCGGCCACATAGGTTCGTCCACAACCAATAAAAAGGATCGGTCATGAACAAGAACAAGCTCACGATTGCGATCGCAACGGCGGCGTTCGCCGCCCTCGGTGGTCTGGCGGTTCACGCACAGGACAAGTATTCGCTGAAAACGCCGAGCGGGATCGCGTTCTCCGACTTCAAGGGATACGAGGACTGGGCGGTGGTGTCTTCGGCCCGGACCGACGAAGTGCTCAAGGTGATCGTCGCCAATCCGGTCATGATCGAGGCGTACAAGGCCGGCATTCCGGGCAACGGCCGGCCTTTCCCGGAGGGCTCCAAAATCGCAAAGCTGCAGTGGAAGCCGAAGAAGAGCGCGGAGGCCCCCTTCGCCGTGGATGTGCCTGACGTCTTCACCCAGGCGTTTGTCATCGAAAAGGACGGCAAACGATTTCCGGACAGCGGCGGATGGGGATACGCGCTGTTCAACTACGACGCCGCATCCGACACGTTCTCGGCCGATCCCAGCCCCTCGGACTGCGGACACGCCTGCCATGTCGCGGTGAAGGCGAAGGACCACATCTTCCACCCGTATCAGAAGCGTTGAATCGCGCGCCCGTTCCACGAAGCCAAGTCACGTGCCCCGGACGCAGCGCAGTGCGCCGCCCTTCGCGGCGTAGTGCGCTGCAGAGCCGGGGCCGTAACGAAGTTCGGTGTTTGTGACGGTCCCGGCTCTGCGGAGCAGCGTGAAGAACGCTGCACCGCGTCCGGGACACGGCTGCTCATGTCGGAAGCTGCTTCCCCGCCTGCTCCTTGACGATGTAGTCCGCATACAAATCCGGCCAGTTCTCATCGTGCTTGCCGCCGGTGCGACCAAAGCATCGCCCCTAGCAACCAACCAGCAATCGGCAGCAGCGTCATCGCGAGACGCAGACGCCGGATCCTGCCAGCCCGGCAGGCCAGATGCTCGCGCTTATCACCGCGAGTATCGCAGCCGGGCTCGACCCGGCCGATGTCGCAGCCCGCGTGCTCGCCGCGATCCGCGACGACGAACTCTACGTGTTCACGCATCCGGACATGCGCGGCCAGGTGGACGCGCGGTTCGCCGCGATCCAGGTGGCGATGGACAGGGTGACGGAGGGGTAGGGAATACTGCGCCAGCTTTTTGTCCGTGGGAGTTTCGGCGCGGTCGCGCGATCCCGCGTTTGCACGCCGTGAAGTCTTCCCCTTGCGTTCGACGAACCGGCCCGCGACGCGCTATGTCCACTCCGCCTTGGCCCTGGCGAGAAGGCCGTCATTGGGGTGCGCGGGATCGTTGATGGATTTGCACTGCATCAGCAGGTTGAAGCTTTGCTGCGCCAGCAGCCGCCCGGCTTTGCTGTCCGACGGAAAATGCAATCCGATCACTTCGCGGTTGCGGGCGATCCGGCTCGCCATTTGCTGCAGCGGCGATTTCCCCGGATAGGGCGGCGGCGGGTTGTCCGGCGCGGGTCCCCCCGAAAGCAGCGACGGCGTGCTCGCCGCGACAGGCATCACCTGCTCGAGGCAAAGTGCGATCAGCAGGGATTCGGTGGCATGGCCGCTGGGAAACGAGGCATGGCCGGGCACGTCGATCGGCGGCAGCAGCGCCGGCGAATATTGCGACGGCCGCGCCCGGTTATAAAGCATCTTGTAGTGCATGACCTGAAATTGCCCGATGTGAGAGGCGATTTGCACCAGAGCATGGGTGGCCGGCGCCGATGCGGAATTGCACATCAGGATGCCGCGGAAAAACGCCCAGGGATTGGTGAGTTGCGCCATCGCCTCCGACATCACGCCGGGACGATACTCGATGAGTTTGACCAGCTCCTTGAGCTCTTTGTCGATCACCGCCTGGGTTGTAGGCAGCAGAGGGCCGAGCAGAGTGTCGAGCTTATTCCACGCCGGTTGTGCGGTCGTGCCCGGCACCTGCACGAATTCGCCGAGAACGGCGATCGCAAGCTTGTCGGCATCCCAGTATTTCTGCGGAAAACTGGTGGGGGCGGCATTGATCCATTGGTTCTGAAAGTCGGCCGGCGGCCATTTGTAGCCGTGAAACCAGTCCTCCATGATGCCGTTCGTGTCCGGGACGGTCGCCAGCGCCGGCGAAATCCCGATAGGCCGGACCCGCGCTCCGCCAAACGCGACCACCGCGCCTGCGGACATATCCATGTCCATGTCCATATCCATGTCCATGTCAGCCGAACCAATTCCGCCACTCATGACCCACTCCCCTGGTTGAGCATGCCTGGAACGCCGTACTAATCAGGCAGGCCGGATTTCCTCAAATGCTGCATGTACCTTGAACTGATCTCCCGATCGCGAAACGGCTGCAGCGTGCGCTCGAATGTGCTGAGCCGAAACTGCGGCTCGCGCTGCTGGATCGTCGCTGCAACGTCGCGTGCTTCGTCAAGCCGGTCGAGCGCGGCCAGCGCCGCGGCCAGATATCTGAGATTGGCGGTGTAAAGCGGGTTTTCGCTGGCGGACAGTTTCCCCCATTTTACCGCCTCTTCATAAGAGCCCAGGGCATAATGCGCCAAATTCAGGCTGCTGTAATAGGTAAAGAGATTGCGGTCCAAGGGAGACAGTTTCAGCGCCTGATCCGCACGCTTGATGGCTTCTTCGCCGCGCCCGATGTAGCTCAAGGTCGGACTGGACAGGAACCAGGCCAACGAGTGATTTGGACACGCCCCCAACGCCCGGTCAAAGTAAACCAGCGCACTATCGTAGTCATGGAAAAGGTAGGACTGCAGGTGCCCGTAGGTCGCCAGTGCGAGCGCATTCTGCGGGTCCTGCTCGATCGCCCTTGCCGCAAACTCCAAAGCCTTGGCGCGATCCGCGACCAGATCGGTCGACCAGCCCTGGCCCATACACAAGCTGTACCAACGGGCGGTCCAGGCTACCGGCATGGCGAAGTCAGGGTCTTCCTCCATCGCCTTTTGCAGATAGTCCCGCGCCTGCATGAAGGTATTCTTCTCGAGGCTGTTGATGATGTGCAGCGCGCGCAGCGTATGGTCATAGGCGCTGAAATTTTCGGGTTTCTTCCTCATCGCGGTGCGCAGCTCCGCCGCACGCACGTTGGGTGCGATTCCGGCGACGATCTTCGCGACGATGCGATCCTGCACGTCAAACAACTCTCCCGGCGCGACTTCCGCCTTCTCTCCCCACAGGGTGGCGCCGGTATTGGTGTCGCACAGCTCCACCAATACCCGCACCGAGCGGTCGGATCTTCGAAGGCTGCCGCTAAGGACGTAGCGAACCCCGAACATCCGGCCGGCTTCGCGCGGATCGGGCTGGCGCCCGCGATAGGCCAGTGTCGAACTGCGCGAAATCACCATAAGTTCGCGCAATCCGGACAAAGAGAGTGTGATGTCCTCCACACATCCATCACAAAAATAATCGTCGGACGGGTCGCCGCCGATATTCTGCAGCGGCAGCACCGCAATTGAGGGCATTTTGCCGGCAGGGCGGTGCTCTGGTACCGAAATTGCCTTCTCGCCGGGGTCCAGAGCGTAGGCCCTGACCGGATTCTCGAAATTCTTCAGCTCCAGCGCGCCGAGATCACGCGCCGCCCGGCCCAGACTGCCGCGGACCAGATCGTGAACGGCCCCGGACAACACCACGCCGCCGACCGGGGAGTGCTCCTGCAGCCGCGCGGTGAGGTTGACGCCGTCCCCGAACACGTCGAACTCGGTGGTGATGATATCGCCGACATGCACGGCGATCCGCAGCGCGATCGAGAGTGTGGGATCGTCGGCGCGCAGCGCCTCCACGGCCTGCTGCACGCCGAGCGCCCACTGCACCGCGTCGAACGCGCTGGGAAATTCGGCCAGCACGCCGTCGCCGGTCGACTTCACGACCTTGCCACGGTGCCGGGCGGCCTGCGGTTGTACGATCTGCTCGAGAATGGCCATCCAGCGCTGGTGGGTTCGCGTCTCGTCGCGCCCCATCAGGATCGAGTAGCCGACGATATCGATGAAGGCGATGGCCGCGAGCCGACGATCCATGCGGGCGGCGTTCTCGCCGTTGGACGGACCACTGGGCATCGAATTGGTCACCCCGCACAACTAACATTGTCTACTGCCCGATTTGTCCATTATGCTCCACCGAATTGCAAGGTCTCGAATTGTGCAACCAGCGTCGGCGACGGCAGTTTGCCGGCCACAAGGGAGCGAAAATCATGACATACGACCACTGCAGGCATTACCTGGTGCTGAAGGCGACCAAAGAGCTCACCGACGACTACTTCGCCAGTCCCGATCGCAATCCCAACCAATTGGTCGCAAGGTACGTGGCCCAGCACTTGGATGTGTATGATCCCGACAACAAGGCCCGCCTGCCCTTCACCGTGACGGCGCTGCCTTCCAATGAAGTGTTCTGGGGTTCCGAGCCGCCGAGTATTCCGGCGCCAAAGCAGGTCGTGGTGCCGCTCGATATCACCGGCAACGACAGCCACCCCGTCGAGGAAGTGCTCGACCGCATCAAGCGCGCCGCGGCCGACGAAAAGTCGGAAATTGTCGCCAGCAGTGCGGACATCCCGTTCGCGTCGTCGGATCACTGGTGTATCGGGGATGCCGCCGATCCGATCTTTGCCGACCGCTCGGCGGCCGAGCGGCTGCTTCGCATCGATGATCTTCGAACGCACAGCAACACCGCCGGAGCGGGCGTGAACGTCATCATCGTCGATCAGGGACTCGACCGCCTGGAGTTGGGACCGAGCTATGGCGGCGGATGGACGGTGGGCAATTCGCTGCCTGGAGCGCCGGCGCCGCAACCGGGATCGATCGGGCGTTCCCACGGCATGATGATGGCGCACAACATCCTCAAGGTGGCGCCCAAAGCCATGCTGTTCGACTTGCCGCTGGCGCCGTCAAAGATTTCCAACATCATGCGTTTTCTTCACTTGGCGGACGCCGCCTACCAGACGGTGCTGACGGACATCCCCCAATTCTTGCAGGCCACGTTTCCGGGGCCGTGGATTTTGGTCAATCCCTGGGGAATCTTCGATCGCCGCTCGGAACACCCGCCGGGCGACTACACCACCAATCCGCACAATCACTTCAACCGGCTCGTGGTCCAGGCGGTAGCCGCCAACATCGATGTGATCTTCGCGGCCGGCAATTGCGGGCAGTTCTGTCCGGATTTTCGCTGCGCCGGGGAAGACGTGGGCCCGGGATTCAGCATCTGGGGCGCCAACTCGCTTGAACAGGTGCTCACTATCGGCGCGGTTCGCGCCGACGGCATGTGGCTCGGCTATTCGTCGCAGGGGCCGGGCCAGCTCGCTCTCGGCGCGCACAAGCCCGATCTCTGCGCGACCAGCCAGTTCGGCGAGGACGCCGATGCATTCAGCATCAACACGGGAACGTCGGCCGCCTGCGGCCTCGCCGCCGGTGTCGTCGCGGCGTTGCGCAGTCAGTGGTCTTCCAGCACGGTGCCTCCCGGCAAGCTCAAGCAGATCCTGAACCAGACCGCGCGAAAGCCGCACGGCGTTGGATGGAACAACAGCCTTGGGCACAGGTTCGGCAACGGCGTGCTGGACGCAAGAGCGGCCTACGACGAATTGAAAAGTCAGTTTCCTCCGCCTTAAGTGACGCTGGCGGGATGGCCTGCGGGCGGGTTAGCTGGCAGGAGTGGCAGGGCTCGAACCTGCGACCCCCGGTTTTGGAGACCGGTGCTCTACCAATTGAGCTACACTCCTGTACGGACCCGCGTCGCCGCCGATCCGGGCCGTTTCAAGCATAGGGCGGGCCTGAAAAGCAAGGGTGAAGCGCGGCAGCCGGCCGGCTCACGCTATTCGGGTGCCTTCGGCAGCAGCAGGTAGCGGTAGTTCTCGGCATAGGCATTCATCATCTTCTCGGCGATGCTTTCCTTGTAATTGCTCTCGATCGCCATCGAAACCGGGGTTCCCACGAGTCCGTTCCCGGTCGCCACGCCGCCCCTCAGATCGGGATGGGCAACGATCATCGCCCCGGTTCGCGCGTCGACCAGACTCGCATCTGCGATCATCAAATGGCCGCCTCCAACCAGGACCCGCTTCACCGGCGACAAAACCGTAAAATTTCGAACGACGATATCGAGCCGCACCGGCCGCGAGCCAGTGAGCGCACCGGCCATTATTCTCTCGGTTCTCGACTTGATTTGCGACGCCAGCATGCCGTTGAGGTACGCCTTGCCTTCCGGCGTATTGACCGCGTTCCCGGCCTGGTCGTCCGAGATCGCCTTTGCTTTCGCATAGGCGCGGATGCCGTCATCCCATTCGACATTCGCATCGGGCGCGAAGCTGACATTGATGCCGGTCAATTTCATGCTTCCGGCATCGTCTTTCGTCAGCCGGTTGTCCGTAGTCACGCAGCCCGTCAGCGCAAGCGCGCCTGCCAGCACGGCGAGCCGCGCCATCTTTCCAAAGATCGTCGTCATGAGAGTTCCCCAGCCCTGTTGGTCGCCGTTCCCCGGGGCGGGTCAATAAGTGGTGCGCTGACGATTGTCTATCTTTAATTGCCTTCGCGTGTAGCGGTGCCTCGTTGCCAGCATTGCGATCGAAAAATGCCCGGCCAAGCCGGGCATTTTCGAGTTCATAATTTGGAACCTGGTGACCGGACTTACACTCCCGTCATCCTGAGGTGCTCGCCGCCTCTTGCGGCGAGCCTCGAAGGATGGCCACAAGTGCCCGGCGACCATCCTTCGAGACGCCGCGCAAGCGCCCGCGGCTCCTCAGGATGACGGCGAGCGTGTGGCTTCGCCTCTTACTCGATGATGCTCGCCACCACGCCCGCACCGACGGTGCGGCCGCCTTCGCGGATGGCGAAGCGCAGCTTTTCTTCCATCGCGATCGGCACGATCAGGTGCACTTCCATGGCGATGTTGTCGCCCGGCATCACCATCTCGGTGCCTTCCGGCAGGTGCACCACCCCGGTCACGTCGGTGGTGCGGAAGTAGAACTGCGGACGATAGTTGGTGAAGAACGGGGTGTGACGCCCGCCCTCCTCCTTAGTGAGAATGTAAGCCTCGGCCTTGAATTTGGTGTGCGGTTTTACAGAACCCGGCTTGCACAGCACCTGCCCGCGCTCGACTTCCTCGCGCTTCGTTCCACGAAGAAGTGCGCCGATGTTGTCGCCGGCCTGGCCCTGGTCGAGCAGCTTGCGGAACATCTCGACGCCCGTGACGATGGTCTTCTGGGTGTCGCGCAGGCCCACGATCTCGATTTCCTCGCCGACCTTGACCACGCCGCGCTCGACCCGGCCCGTCACCACGGTGCCGCGACCCGAGATCGAGAACACGTCTTCCACCGGCATCAGGAACGGCTGGTCGATCGGACGCTCCGGCTGCGGGATGTAAGAGTCCACCGCCGCCATCAGCTCCAGCACCGAGTCATGGCCGAGCTTCGGATCCTTGTTCTCCAAAGCGGCCAGCGCCGAACCCTTGACGATCGGAATGTCGTCGCCCGGAAAATCGTACTTCGACAACAGTTCGCGGACTTCCATCTCCACCAGTTCGAGCAGCTCGGGATCGTCGACCATGTCGCACTTGTTCAGGTACACCACCAGCGCGGGCACGCCGACCTGGCGCGCAAGAAGAATGTGCTCGCGGGTCTGCGGCATCGGGCCGTCGGCGGCCGAGACGACGAGGATCGCGCCGTCCATCTGCGCCGCACCCGTGATCATGTTCTTCACATAGTCGGCATGCCCCGGGCAGTCGACGTGGGCGTAGTGGCGATTTTTGGTCTCGTATTCGACATGCGCGGTCGAAATCGTGATGCCGCGCGCCTTCTCTTCCGGCGCCTTGTCGATCTGGTCGTAGGCCGTGTACGTCGCGCCGCCGGTTTCCGCCAATACCTTGGTGATCGCCGCCGTCAGCGACGTCTTGCCATGGTCGACGTGACCGATCGTCCCGATGTTGCAATGCGGCTTGGTACGTTCAAACTTTGCTTTGGCCATTCATCCACCTCTGTCGCCGGCGCCTTTGGCGCGGCATTGCGAAAACGCGGCTGGTTTACTCTCGAAAAACGCCTCTGTTCAAGCCGGAACTTCTGGGCCAATCTCGCGCTCACCATGCCGGCTGAGCACCTTATTTAGGCATGGAAATAAAAAGAGCAATCGGGAGACGTCCATGAACGCGCAAGTCGCCACCAAGCAGGTCAGCCAGCCGCAAACCCCGCCGCTTCCGGAAGCGAGGCCGGAATCACTGGGGCTGTCGCCAACCCGGTTGGCGCGGATGTCGGACGCGTTTAAGCGCGAAATCGACAAGGGCACCATCCCCGGGGTGACCGTGATGGTGGCGCGGCGCGGCCAGATCGGCTGGTTCGAGGCCTTGGGCCGGCAAAATCCCGCTCACAGCGCGCCGATGACCCACGACAGCATTTTTCGCATCTACTCGATGACCAAGCCGATCGTGTCGATCGGAATCATGCAGCTGGTCGAGGACGGTTTTTTGCTGCTCAGCGACCCGCTGACAAAATACATTCCGGAATTTGCCAATCAGAAAGTCGGCGTCGAGAACGACGGCAAGCTCGACCTGGTGCCGCTGGCGCGGCCGATCACCATCCAGGACCTGTTGCGGCACACCTCCGGGCTCACCAACGACACCGCCGGCAACGGCCCGGTGCAGCGGATGTACCAGCAATCCAGGATTCGCGACCGCAGCATCACTAACGCCGAACATGCGGCCATCGTCGCCGGCATGCCGCTGCTCTGCCAGCCCGGCACGGAATGGAATTACAGCCGTTCCACCGACATTCTGGGTCGCATCATCGAAATCGTCTCCGGCAAGTCGCTGGGTGCCTATCTGACCGAACGCATTCTCGCGCCGCTGCAGATGACCGAGACGGCGTTCCATACTGCTACGGAAAATACGCACCGCCTTGCCGAGCCGTTCGCGAACGATCCCTGGACCAATGAACCGGTAAAACTCATCAACATGCTGGAAAAGCCGGTGTACGAATCCGGCGGCGGCGGGCTCGTCTCGACCACGATGGACTATGCGCGGTTCTGCCAGATGCTGCTCAACGGCGGCACGCTCGACGGGACCAGAATCATCGGCCGCAAGACGCTGCGGGCGATGGCGTCCAACCATCTCGACCCCAGTGTGAAGATCGGTGGCACGTTGCTCTCGCCCGGACACGGCTTCGGGCTCGGTTTTGCCGTGCGCACGCATGAGGGCATGGCGCCGTTTGCGGGATCCGTAGGGCAGTTCTTCTGGAGCGGCATGGCCGGCACGTTCTTCTGGATCGACCCTGCGGAAGAACTGTTCGCGGTGTTCATGTCGCAGGGACCGGGGCAGCGCGTGTATCTGCGCGATCAGGTGCGGAGCCTGGTGTACGCGGCGCTGGAGTAAGGCGCGTGCCCCGGACGCAGCGCAGCGCGCAGCCCTTGCGGAGCGGTGCGCTGCAGAGCCGGGGCCCCGATTACTTGCTGCTCGAAGAAACCGGGGTCCCGGTTCTGCGAAGCAGCGCTTCGCAAGAGCTACGCGCTGCATCGCGCCCGGGACACGAGAGGTGATTGACGATGAGTATCGATCTTGCAACTGCGGTTGAGGATTTCTGGACGGCGCGAGCCCGCGGCGAGTTCTTCCCGCAGGCTTATTTCGACCGGCTTACGCTGGATGAGGCGTATCGAATCCAGCTTGCGCTGATCGACCGCCGGGCCGCCGCCGGCGAGCGCCAGATCGGCTGGAAGGTAGGCCTCACCGCGAAACCGATCCAGCAGCAGTTCGGATTTCATGAGCCGGTATTCGCCTGCGTCCTGGAAACCCAGCCGAGCGGCCATGTGTTCGGCGCTACCGAGCTGATCAATCCGGGTTTCGAGACCGAGCTATGCGTGCGCCTCGGCCGCGGGCTCGAAGGGCCAGTCAGTCCGGAGCAGGTCCGTGCCGCCGTCGATGTCATCCACCCGGCATTCGAGATCATCGAAACGCGCGGCGACCTTGTGAAGCAGATCGCGCTGGCGCTGGCCGACAACGGACAGCAACGCTCGGTCGTGATCGGGGCGCCCGTGCAGCTCGCGCCAACGATGGCGCTGGACAAAGTGGAGACGCGTGTTCAGCTCAACGGCAATGAAGTGGCAACCGGGCTGGGCTCGGCCGTGCTCGGCAACCCGCTGAATTCGATTCAATGGCTCGCCGAAAAGCTCAGCGAGCATGGGCGGCGGCTGCGACCGGGCGACATCGTCATGACCGGCTCGTTCGTGCGCCAGTTCCCGCTGCAGGCGGGGGACATTGCGGTTGCGGAGTTTTCAGGCATCGGCCGGGTCGAGGTGAGGATTGCCGGGGCATGAGTTGTGCGCAAAATAGCTACGTCGTCCCGGCGAACGCCGGGACCCATAACCCCTGGCGTTTCTGTTGCAGCGTGGCGGGCGCAACACCTTGACAACAGCGACACGGCGTATGGGTCCCGGCCTTCGCCGGGACGACGAGGTGCTTGTTGCAACGTCAACTGATCGTCGCGCCGCCGTCGATCACGATGCTCTGGCCGGTCATGAAATTCCCCGCCGCGGAGCCCAGAAACACCGCCGCGCCCGCGATTTCGTCGGGAATGCCGATGCGCAGCAGCGGCGAGCGCGAGGTGGAGGCTTTGAGGTTTTCCGGGTTGTCCCACAGCGCCTTGGCAAAATCGGTCTTGATCAGGCCCGGCGCGATACAATTGACGCGGATGTTGTGCTTGCCGTATTCGCAAGCCAGGTTGCGCGCCAGCTGCATGTCGGCGGCCTTCGAGATCGCATAGGCGCCGAGGTTGGTCGAGCCTTTGAGGCCGCCGATCGAGGACACGATGATGATCGCGCCGTCCTTGCGCTCGATCATCTGCGGCACCACCAGATTGGTCAGCCAGTTGTTGGCGACGATATTGTTGTCGAGGATCTTTCGGAACTGGTCGTCGGAAATGCCGCCGAGCGGCCCGTAATAGGGATTCGACGCGGCATTGCAGACCAGCACGTCGATCTTGCCGAAGGCGCGGTTGCTCTCGGTGACGAGGTTTTGCAGGTTCTCCTTGGATGAAATATTGGCGGCGATGGCGACCGCCGTGCCCTTGCCGAAGGTGTCGTTGATTTCCTTGGTCACCTGGTCGCAGACATCCTGCTTGCGCGAGGACACCACCACCTTGGCGCCATGCTCGGCCATCCGCTCGGCGATGGCGCGGCCGATGCCGCGCGTCGAGCCGGTGATGACGGCGACTTTTCCTTTCATGTCGAACAAGGTCATGCGCTTCTCTCTCCCTGGGGTTTTCGTAGGGTGGGCAAAGGCGCGCCTTCGCGCCGTGCCCACCATCTTTCTTAACACGTCATGGTGGGCACGCCACCGGACGCTTTCGCGTCCGGTCGCTTTGCCCACCCTACGGACTACGGCCTCACGCGAGCTTCGTCACCGGCACCACTTCGGGGCCCGCCGGCTGATGCATCGCGGCGTGCGAGGCGTCGGCGATCCACGGTTGCTGGTTGACGAAAGGAATCCGCCAGCTGCTGTGGCCCTCGCTCGCAAGATGATCGAGCCGGGTGATCGAGCAATTGTCGATGGTGAAGGCAAGACCTTTTTCCGGCTGGTCGCCGAGCGCCACGCCGAGCGCGGCCTTGATGGTGCCGCCATGGGCCACCGCGATGATGTCCTTGCCGGCGTGCGCGGCGTTGATGCGTTCGATCGCGCGGCGCACGCGGTTGTACAGATCCATGAAACTTTCGCCATTGGGCGACGGCTGGTCGATCGGCGCAAACCAGTGGCTGCCATGCGGCAGGCTGGCGATAAATGCCGCGCGGTTCATGCCCTGCCAGTCGCCCAAGTGCTGCTCGTTCAGGTCGGCCTCGTAAGGCATCGCGTCGGGTTTCGGAAAACCGGCGGCCCAGATCGCTTCCGCGGTCTGGTGGGTGCGCTTCAGCTTGCTTGCGACCCAGACCGCGTCGCGCGGCAGAATCTTGCCGACGGCATCGAACACCACGCTGTCGCTGCAGTCGCATGGCATGTCCTTCTGTCCGTAAATGTTGCCGCCGTCGTCGCGCACCGGCGCATGGCGCACCCACCACCATCGCGTCGCGACCACGCCCAGGGGAACGGCATGTTGCAGGACCGATGATTTGTCGGAATTGGACATGCTGAAAACCCTTCAATAGTGTCATGCCGCTGTACGTGAGAGCGGACTTCGCCTCAAGTCACTTCGGTGTACTATGCGTACTTGAATTCCGCATGGCGGCAAGCGCTGAAAAAACGAGCAAAGGGAGAAAATCATGGGCCGCCTCGAAGGCAAATCCGTCATCATCACCGGGGCCGGCAGCGGCATCGGCCGCGCCGCCTCGCTGTTGTTTGCGAAAGAAGGCGCCAAACTGATCGCGGTCGACCGCAGCGAGAGCGTGCGAGAGACCGCAAAGCTGGTCAGCGACTCCGGCGGCACCATTGAGGCCGTGCAGGCCGATGCCGGGTCGGAAAAAGACGTGCAGGCCTTCATCGACAAAGCGGTGTCCAAATACGGCAGGCTGGACGCGATCTGGGCCAATGCCGGCGTCAGCGGCGGGCTCGTGCCCTTGGCCGACCAGACGGTGGAGCACTGGATGGAAATCCTGCGCATCAACCTGATCGGGCCGTTCCTCGCGATCAAATACGCGACGCCGCACATGATCGCGCAGAAGTCCGGTTCGATCGTCTGCACCGCATCGGTCGCGGGGCTGAAGTCCGGCGCCAGCGGACATCCCTACGGCGCCAGCAAGGCCGGGGTGATCAGCCTGGTGCAAACCACCGCCTATTCGCTGTCCGGCACCGGGGTGCGCATCAACGCGGTATGTCCGGGCCTGATCGAAACCGGAATGACAAAACCGATTTTCGACAATGCGAAATCGCGCGGCACCGATCACAAGATCGGCCAGCTCAATCCCTTGAAGCGCGCCGGCCAGCCGCATGAACTCGCGGCAATGGGACTGTTTTTGGCGAGCGACGACGCATCCTATGTCAACGGCCAGGCGATCCCGGTCGACGGCGGGCTGACGGCGTCGATGCCCTATGCGGGAAAACCGATTTAGATTCTCGTGCCCCGGACGCAGCGCAGCGCGTAGCTCTTCGCGGAGCGGTGCGCTGCAGAGCCGGGGCCCCGGTTGCTCGCGATTCGAAGAAACCGGGGTCCCGGTTCTGCGAAGCAGCGCTGAAGAAGCGCTGCATCGCGCCCGGGACACGAGTTTAGCCGTCATTGCCGGGCTCGACCCGGCAATCCATCCCCTTCGAGAAGACTCTTGCGAAGATGATGGATACGCGGGTCAAGCCCGCGTATGACGCAGTATATAATTACGCCGATCACAGCCCGTCGGGCGGCAAGCCGGATGCGCCGGCCGCCACCGGCCGGTCACGCTTGCGCTCGCGGTAGAAGGCGTAAAGACCGGACAGCACGATGATTGAAGCGCCTGATACCATCAGGCCGTCGGGCACATCGCCGAATACCAGATAGCCCAGCAGCATCGCCCAAAGCAGGGCGGAATAGCGGAACGGCGCCACCGCCGAGATGTCGCCGGCGCGCAACGCCATGATGACGCATTGATAGCCGATCAGGAGCAGAACCGCGGCAAGCGCCAACAGGCCAAGCGCGCCATTGGAGGGCGGCGTCCAACCACCGAGTGGAATAAGTATCGCAGCTCCGGTTGCCGTGACCGTAACGGTGGTCAACAGGGTGATGAACAGCGATGGAATGTGCGCGGGTATGCGTTTGGTTGCGAGATCGCGCAACGCGCAGAACACGACCGAGACCAGCGCCAGCAGCGAGAACCGGTCAAACCCCTCGATCCCCGGCCGAACGATAATGAGAACGCCGATAAAGCCGGCCGTGATCGCCAGCCAGCGGCGCCAGCCGACCGGCTCGCCGAACACCAGGGCTGCGCCAAGCGTGATCGCCAATGGCAGCGCCTGAAAGATCGCCGCGGTATTGGCCAGCGGCAGGTGCACGATCGCGGCCAGGAACGACACCGTTCCCCCGACTTCGCCGGCCACCCGCAGCGCGACCGGCTTCATCATCAGCGTGCGCAGCGGACGCAGCGCGCGCTGATGCCATGCAAGGGCAGCGATCAGCGCGATCGCGAACCAGCCGCGCACCAGCATCACCTGGCCGAAATTCATCTGCGACGACACCGCCTTGGTGATCGTGTCGTTCATCGTGAAGCCCGCCATGGCAACGGCCATCAACAGGCTTCCGCGAATATTCGGGGAAAGAGGCAAGGAGGATTCCGGTTGGTTGGAGAGCGCCGCTCCAATCACAGCGTCGTCCCCGCGCAGGCGGGGATCCATAACCCCTGGCGCCGATTGTGTTTCACGGTGGTCCAACAAGGATACTGGCGTTTCGCAGAACACTGGCGACACGGCGTATGGGTCCCCGCCTGCGTGTAGGGCTGTCCGGGGAATGATTTACCATGTCGCAGTGCATGCTCGGCCGTGCCGAGGCAAATCGGTTCTTTCTGGTTGTCGAGACACAGAAGGAGCCGAGCATGCGATTTGCCGATAGCATTTTTGCCAGCCTACTCAAACCGATTGATCGAAGGCAGTTTCAGAAGATTGTGGATCGGCACGACGGCGACGCCTATGACAAGTCGTTCAGGAGTTGGGACCATCTGGTGGCGCTGATCTACGCGCAGCTGGCCGGGGCTCAGAGCCTGCGCGCGCTGGAGTCCGGCTTCAACGCCAATTCGCAGCATCACTATCATCTGGGCACCGCAGAGTTCTCCCGCTCGACGCTGTCGGATGCCAATACACGGCGTCCGGCCGGTATTTTTGCGCAACTGTTCGCCACGCTGGCGGCCTCCGCGGACCGGAAGACGCAGCGGGAAGGAGCGGAGATGGTGCGCCTGATCAACTCCAGTCCGGTCCCGCTCGGCAAGCTCTGCAAATGGACCACCTGGAACGGACGCATTCGCGGCATGAAGCTGCACGTGGTCTACGATCCGCTGGCAGACGTGCCGAGCTGTGTCGAAGTCACTCCCGCCAATATCAACGACGTTGAGGTCGGCGCCCGGACGCCGATCGCGGCCGGGACAACCTACGTGTTCGACAAGGGTTATTGCCGCTTCGACTGGTGGAATAAGATCAATGATTGCGGGGCTTTCTTCGTAACCCGGGCCAAGGTGAACATGCGCCTTCGTGCCAGTCGCCGCCGCCCCTTGCGCAAGCGCAAGGGCGATGGCTTCAAAGTGCTGGCCGATGACGAGGTGGTGCTCGCAAGCAAGGGAAATGCCCGGCTGCCGATTCCGCTCCGGCGCATCAAGATCAGGCGCGACAACGGCGGCGTAATTACCCTCATCACCAATGATCTTCAACGCAGCGCGGTCGAGATCGCCGCCCTCTACAAGAGCCGCTGGCAAATCGAACTGCTGTTCCGCTGGATCAAGCAGCATCTCGACATCGGGAAGTTTCTTGGCGTCAACGAAAATGCGGTCCGCCTGCAAATCCTTGCCGCCATGATCGCCTATCTGCTGCTGCGCATCGCGGCGCGGGTCAACTGCATCGCGCTGCTTCCTCTCAGGCTCGCCGAACTGGTCGGCCAGCTCCTGTTCACCCGGCGATCCCTCGCAACCATCACCAAACCGCCGCCCGTCAATCCCAGCACGCGACAACGTCGCGTCTCTCCAGATCAGCTGGAGCTGTGCTATGCTTGATTTTCCCCGGACAGCCCTACGCCTGCGCGGGGACGACGTTGAGTGTGTGGCGCAGCTGCGCGCTTACTTCGCCCCCGCCTTTTGCGCGTACTCCCACGACGCCTGCGACAGCGGCACCGTGCGCTTGGCCGACTCCATCGCCTTGGCGCTGGCGGCGGTGCCGTCGCGGATGCGGCCGGCGATGCCTTGGGTGATGCCGGCAAGGCGGAACAAATTGTAGGAGAAATACCAGTTGAGATCCGGCACCGTCTCGCCGGTGGCGTCGCAATAGATCTTTGCCGCTTCGTCCATGGTCGGGATGTTCAGCGCCGCAAGGTCGGCATTGGCGAGGCCCGGCATGGTCCACTGCATCAACAGATAGGTGAAATCCGCCATGGGGTCGCCGAGCGTCGACAGTTCCCAGTCCAGCACCGCCTGCACGCGCGGTTCGGTTAAGTGGAAGATCATGTTGTCGAGCCGATAGTCGCCATGCACGATGGAGACGCGCTTCTGTTCCGGCACGGTGCGCGGCAACCATTCGATCAGCTTTTCGACTTCGGGGATGTGCTGGGTTTCCGAGGCACGGTACTGCTTGGTCCAGCGGTCGACCTGGCGCGCGAAATAATTGCCCGGTTTGCCGAAATCGCCGAGGCCAATTTTCTCCGGCTCATACTGATGCAGTTTTGCCAGTGTCTCGATCTTGCTGGTGAAGATTTTCCGCCGCGCGTCGGGTGTCTGGCTAGGCAGAGACGGATCCCAGAACACCCGGCCCTCTTCCATCGACATGATGTAGAACGCCGCACCGATCACGGTGTCGTCGGTGCATAGCGCGTAGGCGCGCGCGACCGGAAATCCCTGCTTGCTCAGCGCCGCGATGACCTTGAATTCGCGGTCGACCGCGTGTGCCGACGGCAACAGCTTGCCGAACGGTTTTCGCCGCAGCACATAGGAGCGGCCTGATGTATCGAGCCGGTAGGTCGGATTCGACTGGCCGCCCTTGAACTGCAGGACGGTCAGCGGCCCCGCATATCCCTCGACGTGCTCACGCATCCAGCCGTCAAGGCGCATCTCGTCGATGCGATGACGCTCCTCGACCGGCCTGGTGCCGGAAAATTCCTCGTCCTTCCTGACGCCGTCGGCCACTTGGCGCTCCCTTTACTTCCACCTCTCCCCGGAGGGGAGAGGTCGGATGGCATCGAAGATGACATCCGGGTGAGGGGAACTCTCTCCTCACACTCGGACTCGCGGATAGACCCCTCACCCGGATCATCGCAATGCGATGATCCGACCTCTCCCCTGCGGGGAGAGGTGATTGGAGCGCCGCAACGCTGTTAGTGACTGGTCGGAGCGTTTGCATACTTCCGAAGTTCAAGTCTGGCAATGGCGCGATTGTGCACCTCGTCCGGACCGTCGGCCAGCCGCATGGTGCGCATCGAGGCGTAGTCGCGCGCCAGCCCCGCGTCGTCGGAGACGCCGGCGGCGCCGTAGGCCTGGATGGCGTGGTCGATGATCCGCAGCGCCATGTTCGGACCGGAGACCTTGATCATGGCGATCTCGAGCTGCGCGGTCTTGTTGCCGACCTTGTCCATCATGTCGGCGGCCTTCAGGCACAGCAGGCGATTCATCTCGATGTCGGTGCGGGCTTCGGCGATGCGCTGTTCCCAGATCGAATATTCGATGATCTTCCTGCCGAAGGCGGTGCGCGACGACAGCCGGCGCACCATCTTCTCCAGCGCTTCCTCGGCCTTGCCGATGGTGCGCATGCAGTGATGGATGCGGCCGGGACCGAGACGCCCTTGCGCGATCTCGAACCCCCTGCCCTCGCCGAGCAGGATGTTGCTCGCGGGAACGCGGACGTTGTCCAGCAGCACCTGGGCGTGGCCGTGCGGCGCGTCGTCGAAGCCGAACACCGGCAGCATCTTCTCCACCTTGACGCCCTTGGCGTCGGCGGGGACCACGATCTGCGACTGCGCCTGATGCTTCGGCGCGCTCGGATCGGTCTTGCCCATCACGATCATCACCTTGCAGCGCGGATCGCCCATGCCCGACGACCACCATTTGCGGCCGTTGATGACGTATTCGTCGCCATCGCGCACGATCGAGGTCTCGATGTTGGTAGCGTCCGACGACGCCACCGCGGGCTCGGTCATCAGGAAGGCGGAGCGGATTTCGCCGTCCATCAGCGGGCGCAGATATTTCCGCTTCAGATCCTTGGAAGCGTAGCGCATGAACACTTCCATGTTTCCGGTATCGGGCGCGGAGCAGTTGAATACTTCGGAGGCCCAGCCGATGTGGCCCATCGCTTCGGCCAGCGGCGCGTATTCCAGATTGGTCAATCCCGCGCCGCGGAATTCATCGTCCTCATGCGAGGACGGCGGCATGAACATGTTCCAGAGGCCTTCGGCACGCGCCTTCTTCTTCAACTCCTCGACAATCGGGATCACCTTCCAGCGCTCGCCGGCTTCGTCCTGCTGCCGGTAGATCGGCACCGCGGGCCGCACATGCTTGGTCATGAAATTTTCGACGCGGCCGAGCCATTCCTTCTGGCGATCCGACATATTGAAGTCCATGGGGCGTTTCCTCTACCTCGTTGCTGAAATCGTTGGCGGCACTGTCTCCCCGCCGTGCCCGCTCCGCAAGAGTCTTTATCGCGCGATTGCGCGACTGCGATGGCGTCCGGCGCGGACTTGGCTGGCGCTTCGATGCGTCAAACGCATTGACATTCCACCCTTCAAACCATAGTTTCATACAACTGTTTGAATTGCAACAGCCCGATTTCATGGGACGTTGCATGGGAGCCATGAGATGCCGTCGGACCGGACCCGAACCGCGATCCTTGAAGCGGCCGAGCGGCTGTACGCCGACCGCGGCTTTGCCGACGTGACGCTGCGCGACATTGTCGCCGCCGCCGACGTCAATCTCGCGGCGGTGAACTATCATTTCGGCTCCAAGGACGAATTGATCGCGGAACTGTTCGTCACCCGCAGCCTGGCGCTGAACCGCGAACGCCTGAGCGAACTGCGCGCCGCCGAAGACCGCGGTTGTGGTCGCGCGGATATCACCGAGGTGCTGCGTGCGCTGGTCGGCCCCAGTCTGCGCGGCTGCCTCGGCCCCGACAAGCAGCGCTCCGCCGCCGCGCGCTTCATGATCCGCGCCTCGATCGAGTCAGTGCCGCCGATCCGCAAGATCAAGAACCGCGAGATCGACCACTTGCGCCGCTTCGCCGCGGCGATGAAACGCTCGCTGCCCGGCCGCGACGACGTCGATCTCTACTGGGGCCTGCATTTTGCGCTGGCCATGGCGCACCAGACCATCCGCGACAGCGAGCGGCTGACAAAACTGTCGGAGGGGACGTGCGATCTGGATGATGTGGAGGGGATTGTCGAGCGGGTGGTGAGCGTGGCGGTGATGGGGGTGATAGGGAATGAGGTGGAGGCAAAGGGCCGCGCGAACGTGGCCGCCTCCCACGCACGCTGATCTGGCGCGCAGAAGTCAGTCCAAAATTCCATCAAGGAATGAAATAGAACGGATTGGGCAGCTTGAATTTCCGCTCGGCATGCTCGCCGGCAAGGTCGCTCTCCTGATCGCCGATGTTGGCGATGATCGTGAATCCCTTGGATTCGATATCGATGCGCGCCCTGGTCTTGTGTTCGGACACCGGCTGACCGTGGGTCGCGGGGTCGCGCATATAAAGGCCGTCCCAGTCGCGGTATCCGGCGTTGGTCAGGTTGGTTTCGGTCCATTTCTGGGCCTCGTCGCTTTGCGTGCGTCCGGTTACGAAGAATACCGCAACCTTGGTGCAGGTCGTGCCGGCTGCCGGCGTCGCGCATTTTGCAGCGTTGACCAGATCGAGCGCGGGTTGAAGCGCGGGTGCAAGACCGCTTTTCTGCCAGGCGATATCGCCACACGCCTCGCCTCGTTTTGCCAGATCGCAAGCGCCGCCAGGAATGTATGCGAAGTCGTCCCGCTTGATCCGCGTCCAGTTCGACAGCGATGTTTCGTCGATATCGAGCACGACCGCGGGCTTGGATACCTGCGGCGCCCGCGTTTGAATCCATCGTTGCGCCTCGGAGTAGACTGCGGCGACCTCCCCGTCGTAGTGCGCGCAACGGTAGTAAAGCAGTTGCTGCTTGATCAGGTCGATGTTGAGCGGCTGCGTGACGCTGAGCGGCTTCACCTCGGGAATCGGATAACAGCCCTCGGGTGCCGGGGTCTGGGCGACGGCCGGGCCGACCGGCGTCAGACCGCCGAAGCTAAGTATCGCCAGCAGGGCCAGCGAATTGCGGAGAAAGGCGAATAGCGCGCGCTGTGGCATGATGGATGTGTCCATGGTTACGGGGCCGAAAAAAGTGTGTCAGAGCCAATCTACAATCACAAGAAGCTATTTTACGGGGAGTGATTAGTCCAGCACTCCAGCAACGTAACGGCGCGGACGCATTCGACAACGCAATCGAGGCTTAATCCCAATGCGAGCGGCCTGCCGCGCATCCCACGAGCGCGGATCAATTATTCGGCATGCACACCCTTGAAGTCTGCGCCTATTTCAGTTATTTCAGATAGCAGAAGGTTGGCCATGGCGCTCTCTTTGGCGAAATTCAAGAATGTCAGTGACCGCGGCCGCAAGGAAGCCAAATCCCTGGCACGACAGCTTGAGGGACGGCCCCGCATGCGTTCGGCCACCGTCAAGCTTGAAGGCCTGATGCTAAAGCTGGTTCGAGAACTGACGGATGTCGTATTGCACCATCCAGGTGTCGTTATCGCTCCGCTCGACCGAGAACTCTCGCCCGACGCCGCGGGCAAGATTCTAGCTATCTCCCGTCCGCTCGTGGTTCGGCGCATGGACGACGGGCGGCTTCCCTTCAGGTACGAGGGGAAACACCGCCGCTGCAAGCTTGAGGATGTTCTCAAGCTAAGGGCAGCAGAGGATAAGCAGACGGCCGCCTTGCGGGCGCCGCTGGAAGCGGGACAAAGCACGTCCGTTCGCGAGATCGACGACCTTGTGCTCGGCACCACCAACGCACCCTACCGCCGGTCGATCCGCACGAAGGAACTGGTGGACGCGCTGACATCCGGCGAGCGCGGCACATGGACGGTGCACGTTGCCACTTTATTTACCGACGTTCGTCCCGAGCTCGTCCTGAAGTTTGCGAAGCTTCACGGCATACCGGCACGCAAACTGATTTCGGCCTACGGCGAGATAAAACGGGCCACAGGCGAAGCCAACCTCGCGTTGGAGAAGCTGCTTGAGCAATTGGCGCCAACTGCTTGATCGCACCCTGCAGGGGCTTGCCGAACTCAAGCGGCAGGGCCAACCTGTACCGGGCTGGGTGCTCGGCGGCGGGACTGCCCTTATGGTATTGGCCGACCATCGCCTCAGCCGGGACATCGACGCCTTTATTGACGACCCGCAGTATCTGGCTCTGCTCTCGCCGGAGACCACTGACGTTCTGGAAGTGCTCGGCCTGGGATCGCGCGGCCCATTATTTGAAACTGAAATATCCGGAAGGCGAGGTCGATTTCATCGTCACCGCCCCCATCTCGTCGCTGCCGCCGATCGAAAAGCAGATCGATCTGACCGGGATACGGGAGGGGTCGAAGCCAACGATCCGGATCGACCCGCCGGTGGAGATCGCGCTGAAGAAGCTTCACTATCGCGCTACGATGCTCAAGCCGCGCGACGTGTTCGACATATCGGTGATCGACGCCATCGATGGCCCCGCGCTGATCGCGAACCTGCATGAGGTAGCGGATAAGAAAGAAGATCTGCTGCGGCGCCTCGAAGATATCAAGGAGGACTTCATCCAGGCCGAACTCGCGGAGCTCAACGTCCGGCCGCGATGGGAGATGCAGAAAAAGACCTGTCTGGAAACCGTCCGCGGTATCGTCGGACGGATTCCAAAGCCCATCACGTAACCGCGGCATCCCTCGGGTCGAAGCATCAATTCGCCGCATCAAATGCGTCGTAAACCAGTTTCTTGAAGGCCGGTGTGATGCGGCCGCGTTCGTTCTGGGTCTGCTCCATCAGGATGTAGAGCATGTCGAGTTTTGGATCGACGCCGAAGTAAGTGCCGCTTCCGCTGTCCCATTTGAGCTCGCCGATCGAACCCGGCGGAGGCGGCTTGGCATTGCCCGGCTCCACCCGCACCGCAAATCCATAACCGTAGCCGAAGCCGTCGCCCGGAAAATAGTAATAGTCCCGCCCCACGCCGGAGCCAGGCCCGATCTGGTCGGTCGTCATATCCTTGAATGCCTGTGCACCAAGGTAGCGCTTGCCGCCGAACTCGCCGCCGTCGAGAATCATCTGCGCAAAGCGCGCATAGTCGGCGATCGACGAGACCAATCCTCCGCCGCCGGACTGCCATTCCGGGTGCGCGCGACGCTCCATTTCCGCGAGCTTCAGGATCGCGTCGTCAGGCAGCGGCTCCGCCATCCGCGCGCGTTCGGAGGCATCCTCGAGAACGTATTTGGTGCTGGTCATGCCCAGGGGATCGAAGATGTGCTGCTTTTCGAATTGATACAGGGTCTGCCCGGATACGATCTCGATGATGCGGCCGACCACGTCCGTCGAGTGACCGTAACGCCAAAGCGAGCCCGGCTGCCGTGCCAAAGGCAATTTGGCGATGCGTTCGGCAAATATTTTGTTGTCATACTTTCCATCGAACAGCCCTGAATCCACGTAGGCCTTATCGATCAGCTTGCCGCCGATATAGTCGTAGGTGATGCCCGAGGTGTGCCGCAGCAGGTCGGCAATGGTTACCGGCCGGTCCACCGGCACCAGCTTCAGAACAGGCGTTCCGTCCGCGGCGAGCGAGCCGACGCCGACCTTTGCGTCGGCAAAATCGGGAACGAATTTGGAAACCGGATCCGAGAGCTTGAGCTTGCCGGCATCGATCAGCATCATCGCCGCGACGCTGGTAACGGGTTTCGTCATCGAGTGGAGCGCAAAAATCGTATCGGGCGTCATCGCAACATTTGTCGCCACGTCACGGACGCCGAAACATTTTAAATAGACCGGCTTGCCATGTTGCTGGATCAAGACGACGGCGCCCGGCAATTTCCCTGTCGCAATCTCATTGTTGAAAAATTCGGTGATGCGCTCGAGCCTGTCCGGCGAAGGCGCCCGAGCAGCGGCGGCCCGGCCCTGCCCTGCCGCTTCGATCCAGATCACGATCGAAACGACTGCCAGCATCATTCGGGCGAGCCGCGACGGCGTGACAGAGCCGGATTTCCTGTGAGCAAACCTCGCCATGATTGGTGCTCGCGTGGTGTCTGGAGCGAAAGCGCGGCTTGTTGAAATTATTTGGAGCGGGTGAAGGGAATCGAACCCTCGTATTCAGCTTGGAAGGCTGCTGCTCTACCATTGAGCTACACCCGCGCCTCACGCGATCACCTAACACGCCCGCCTGCCCGTCTCAACTGCGATGAATTGGCTGTTCCCTCCGGTTGCGGAGGCTCCTGCTCATAGGCCACCCCTCTTAACAGAACCCGGTTCCGTGCCTATACTGAGGTTTCCACCAACAACGAAAGGAGGTGATCCAGTGTCTTATTCCAAGCGCTGTCACCTCGCTGGGATCGCCCGCTAAGCTTTTTTGGCTTGGCAACGGGCGTCTCAGCGCCTGGACCAGCGAGATAAAGAAACGGGCGCGGCGGGAGCAATCCCGCCGCGTCTTTTATTTTGCGATGATTCGAGCTCGGGCTTACTGTTGACCGAGCGCAGGAGTAGCAGCGCCGGCGGGCGACGGCGCCATTCCGGCGGCTCCGTTGCCGAAGATGCGGCTATTTCCGAATGACGTCGTCGTACCGGTGATCGCGGTGGTGTTGAAGGCAATATCGCTGTTGGTAAACGCGACCGCACCGCCATTGGCCACGATTCCGGTGGTGTTGTGGCTGACCAGGCTGCTGTCCAGCATCATCTGTCCGCCGGGATCCGTCTGGATGCCCGCGGTCAAGTTGTTGGAGAACACCGAACGGACGATCGTCGCGGTATTGGTCTTGCCAAGCGCGAGGCCATAGGCATTTTTGAGCGACTGCACGTTGTCGAGCGTCAGGCTGTTGCTCTGGGCGCCCGCAGAGATGCCCGGGCCGTCATTGTTGGCGATAACGGTGTTCTTGATGGTAAGCATGCTGCCCGCGGCTTCGGTGCGCGAGTCGCTGATGCCCTGCTTGGTATTTCCGGTGATCTCGAGATCCTCCAGGATGACCGCCGCGGCCGCCAGGATGGAGATGCCGACATTGCCGTTGCCGCTGCCGGAAATATCGATGTTGCGCAGCCGCACGGTCCGCCACGGATCCTTGGGGTCGGCGCCGACATTGATGATGACGCCGGTGAAGCTCGATTGGTCGTTACCGTTCAGAATCGATGCGAACACGTCGTGACAGTCGATGGTGATGGACTTCGTGATGGTGACGGCGCCATAAGCGCCGCTGTCGATGCAATTGATGATGCCGTTGATGGCGGTCTTGGATATCGCGCCTGCGAAGGTCTTGCAGGGTGCGGTACGGCTGCACGGATCGGCATCGTTGCCGACGCCCGACACCCAGGTGCGGGTGGCCTGGGCGTGCGCGGGAGCCGAGAATGCGAACAGGGCGGAGGCGACTGCGATCGCGGCCCCGAATGATTTGTAATTTTGCATGTATCACCTTTATCCAATGAGAGATGGTTGAAAATAAACCGTGCCCCGGCGGGGACGCGGCGACGAATTTTAAGACGCGTAGCGAGTTACAAAATGCCGATGCGAGGTCATCGATTGCCGTTGTTGTCTCGACCAAATTCCAAAAACACTGACCGTTGGCGGCTTTCCAAAATTCGCTCGCCGCCGTTGAGCGACGAGCTGCCGTAGTAGCGGTGATGGCCCGCAACATCGTGCCAATCCCCGATCACGGGAACGGGCACGGCTGCGCGTGCGGCATCGCAGACGATCGCGGCGCTGAGTTGAACCGAGTTGCGAAACATTCGCCGCCTCCGTCCGGTTTCGCCGCAATAGCCTTGCGTGCTGCAACTCAGTCGTCGCGGCCGTCCGGCGCGTTCAATGCAAAAACCGACAATCGTGTTTCCGGAATGTTTCGCGCGCGACACAATTGGAAGCTGCGAACGCGCCGACGATCAGGACCGCGGCATCAACGAGCCGGGTCGTCCGCAGACCTGCAGCGAGTCGCACCGTCCGGACGATGGCAGCGAATGTGCCGGAGGCGATATGCCCGCCGCTCTCATTCAAAACCTTGGCGCGGAGCGATCAAGGCGCCTTGCTTGAGCGGAATGCTGCTATGTGCGGCGTGCCGTTGGGCAGACCGTCGAACAAAACCGCCGCGCGCATCTGCCCGGGATCCATGTCGAGCACGGTGATACCCTCGGGCTTTTCCATTTTCAGTTCGTCGAATTGTCTGCGTCACGGCTCGAAGCGCGCCAACCGCGGCGGCCTCCGGACCTCCATCACGATCGGTTTTTTGATTGTCGTCCCGGACCGCCCCGCTTGACGCATTCAACAACTTTATTGTCGAAAGTCAGGATATCGGCGTTAGACGGAATATTGCAGTGACTCGTCGGGTTAGGCGGCATCGCCATCCGGCAATCAGGCCCCTTCATTTCTGCGCGGGCGGCTGCGCGGCACTGGTATCCCATCGACTCCGCCTGCAGGTTCCCTTTCGGTTCCGCCAGGGCGACGGTATAGAACGCCGTGAAGGCCGCTATCCAGATTGCCGAGCCGAGGATTGAAAGCGACTTCATCCGTGGTCTCCATTTCTGTATGTGAGCGATAGAAGCAAGCGCCCTTGAGTTGTACTCCGACCGGTATCGGACTCAAATGAAATTAGACTGGCCGGGGTCGAAATACGCCAGCGCCGGAGCCAACAGGATCCGCTTCCGGCGTTGCGAAGCACGCCGGAGAGCTGTCAGGCGACCATTTTTCGCGCGTCGCCGTCGTCGGCATCCACGGGCATGCCATCAAGAAGTACACGGGCATAATCCGCGGCTTCGGCAGCGCATCCCCATGAAAGCGTCACGCCTGCACCGCCATGGCCGTAATTGTGGATGATCGACGTGCCCTCTACGGCGTCGACTCGGACGTTATTGCGTCTGAATGGCCGAAGCCCGACCCGAACCGGCTCCGCGGGGTCCAGCCTTGCATTTTTCAGTCCGGGGAGGAATTCGATGCATCGCTCATACATCCGGCGGATCGGCTCGTGATTGGTCAAATCGATATCCTTGCTCCATTGGTCGGCTTCGGCCAGCGCGCCGAGCACGATGCGGTCCTTGCCCCGCGGCACGATGAAGACGATCTCATCGACGCCGGTGACATTGTCGTGCGATACGCAATGCGCTTCGGTCAGCCGCGGGATAAATTCACCGTCATTCACCAGCCGGATGAGGGCACCACGAAGCGGATACATGTATTCGCCCGCGAGTTCGCGGGAACCCAGGCCAGCGCAATTGACGATGACCTGCACATCGAACTCTCTCTTGAGCTGATCTTCCTGGTCGACGAGCAACCCCGTCAGTTTCCGGCGCAACAGGAAAATCCCGGATTCTCGGCATTTTTGCCGAAGCCAGCGCATGTAAACATCGGTATCGACCATCGGAGCGAGATGCTGGTAGGCATCGATCAGCCCGATGTTCTGATTTATCCCGTTACGCTTGATGAGTTCAGCGTCGCGGAGGAATCCCGGAACGACTTGCTCGATCTCCTTCATCTTGACGTGATGAAATGCGTTCTCTTCGATCCGGTTGCGGAAATAGAAAGTCACCGGCCGAATCGAAACGCCGTTCGACGGGTCGGAAAGCAGCGTTTCGAATTTTCGGTATGAGGACATGCACCATCGTTTGGAGCGATCCAGCGAGATTTCGTCATGGTGGTACCCGCAGACCGCGGGCGGCCACTCCCACAACGCACCTGCGACGACGGATGTCAGATCGGGCGCAAAATTCTCCGCCACAACGATCGGTGAAATTCGCCGCTCCTTGAGCGATAGCGCGGTCGTGAGCCCCGCCACGCCCGCTCCGATCACCAGCGCCCGTCCGATACTTCTGTCAGACATCTGTCATCTCCACTAGTTGCCCGGGTTGCGGATTGAGCGCGAAAATCGGGACGAACAAAAACCCTGCCAAACCGTCTCCGGCGCAGTATTCCGACTTCGCGATCTAGATGAGATTTAGAACGGCCTACTCTCCACCTAAGCCGTCAGTCTCCTGCCCGACGCAGGCAGAGCTCTTTTTCGTTGTTCCTCCTCGGCGCCAATCTTAACCCGCGCTGGATCTGGTTTGGCGTTTTTAGCCCTTGATGCAACTAGAAGATGATTTCATGGCCTTAATAAGGTCGGTGATGCTTTAAAATCGGAAAACAATACAAGCTCCATATCATTAAAATTTGGAGCGAAAAAACAACACCAAGCTTCGTCGGATTGGCAAAAGCAGGAACCTCCTTCGCGGCTTCTGGTGTCATCCAATCCTGGCATCCGGATCCGCAAGCATCTGGTAGAGCACGGCCCGAAACTCGCCGATCATCCGTTCGATCGTGGAGGCATCGAACAGATCGGTTGCGTATTCGAATATTCCGAACAATCCGTCGGGCGTCTCGTAGAGGAAGAAGCACTGATCACGTCTCGACGTATTGTTCTCTACGTAAACCGGCGACGCGTCCAATCCGGCGAAGGCCGCGCCAGGCGATACCCTTTGCAGTCCCAGGAGAACCCGGAATAGCGGGTGACGCGAAAGATCCCGCATGGATTTGATCTCCGCCTCGATCCTGGGGAGCGGCAGATCCTGATGCCCGAGCGCGCCCAGGCTCGTATCCTTCACACGCTGCAGAAGCTCTCGAAACGTCGGCGCTCCCGACAGGTCGTTGCGCAAGGCAAGCCAGTTGGTAAAGAAGCCGATCGAATTCTCAAATTCGAGCAATCGCCGGCCGGCGACCGGCGTTCCGACAACGATGTCCTCTTGCCCGCTCCAGCGGAACAGGACGACATTGAACGCCGCGAGCAGCACCGTAAACAACGAGACGCCTTCCCGCTGGGCCAGCCCGCGCAATGCGGCGACGTTGCGCTCCGGAAAACTGAACAGCACCGTAGATCCACGGTAGCTCGGCGCCGGCGGCCGCGGCCGGTCAGTCGGCAGCTCCAGGACCGGTGCGTCGACCAGGCGATCGATCCAGTAGTTGAGTTCCCGATCGAGAATGCGCTCTTGCACCTGTTGTTTCTGCCAGATGGCATAGTCCGCATACTGAGCTGAAACATTTTGCAACGGCGACGGAAGCCCCCGGGAAAATGCCGAGTAGAGCGCACTGACCTCACGGATCAGCAGTTCCATGGACCATCCATCGATGACGAGATGATGGGCGACAATAACCAGCAACTGTTCCGCCGGGCCAAGCCGTATCACGCCGACACGGAACAGCGGAGCTACTTCGAGATCGAACGGGCGGTGCAACCATTCCACCGACAGGCGTCGCGCCTCGTCCGCGCGCTCGTCCTCAGCCAGATGTTGCAGATCGACAATCGGCAGTTCGACGACAAGAGGAGGTTCGATCACCTGCACCGCGCCGTCGTCTGCGGAGGAAAAGCGGGTCCGAAGGCTTTCATGCCGGCGAACAACCTCGGTGAAGCTTGCCTGCAATGCAGCCGTGTCCAGCGATCCAACCAGCCGAAAGCCCATGGGAACGTGATAAGCCGATCCGACGTTCGCTCGCTGGTGCATGAGCAGCAGGTTTTCTTGCATATAGGAGAGAGGCGGCGATTCTGCGCGCTGCGGCCTGCTGAAAGCGTATGACGCGCCGTTCAACGATGGTTTTCGTGGATGCTGCGCGACCTCACTCACGAGCGAACCTTGCAGTTGAACGGCTGGCGCATTTCGCCGTGATCGCGATGACGTTAGGATTTCGGACAAGCTCGATTGTGTGGCGGCCGGCGCCGGCTCGTTGCGGACTTTACCTCTCGCGGATACACCGTTGGAACGGTCGTGTCCCGCGGCAAGGGCATCACCATGATCCTCGACCAGGTACCGCGCAAAACCTGCCAGCGTCGGATGCTCGAAGAAGGTCGTAGGCCGCAGTTCGATCCCGTAGGTCCTGTTGATGCGATTGACCAGTTGCACCGAGCTGATGGAATCGAGTCCGTATTGGCCTAGCTCACTCTCGGCGTCGAGATCCTGACCTGGTATCCTGAGCAGTTCGCACGTCCATTGACTTAAAGCGGCTCGCACCTCCGCCTCCAGATCCATGTTCGGCGCCAAGGTGCTCGCGTCGGTGACCAGCGGCAGTGTCTCTTTTGCGAGACCGTCCGACTGCCCTTGCACTATTTCGGCGGGCGCCGCGGCCGCATCGGCGCTTGCAACGGCTTCGAACCAATAGCGCTGTTTGGCGAACGGGTAGGTCGGCAGCGAGATGCGGCGCGGCCTCGCCTCGCCGTACAGACCCTGCCAATCGAACGGCAGCCCCTTGACCCACAGGTCCAACAGCTTGCCGTATTTGCCCTTCGATACCCACGCCTCGATCGTCCGCGCCATGTCTTCGTCGGCCGCAAAGATCGAAAGTGTGTCCTTGTCACGTCTGATCTCGCCGAAATAAAACTCCTCGATCCCGCGCGCGCCCGATAGCCAGCCCTCCAACTTCGACTTCAACTCGACCATCGAGGAGGCAATCGTCCCAAGCCGGCACTCCATCGCCTCGCGCCCGACCTGCAGCGTATAGGCGACATCGGCCAGATCGTCATCGCCAAGCGAACGCCGCTCGATCGCCGCAACCAGTTGCCCCGCTTGCTCCTTAAGCCGCTCCGCATTCTTCGCCGACAACACCACAAGCGCCGGACACGATGAGCTTACCGCCACTGAAGGACGCGCCGCACCGGCTGGCGCCACATACTCCTCGATCACCACATGCGCGTTCGAGCCTCCCGCCCCGAACGACGATATCCCGGCAATCCGCGAATGCTCGCGGCGTACTCCGTCCGTCTCGAGCACCGGATGCGGCCACACCGCAAGCTTCTGCTGCACCACAAACGGGCTGTTGGCAAAATCAATATGCGGATTGAGTTCTTCGGCATGCAGGCTGGGAGCAAGCTGCCGATGTTTCATCTGCAGCACAACCTTGGTCACCCCCGCGATCCCGGCCGCCGCCTCCAGATGACCGATGTTCGACTTCACCGAACCGATCGCGCAGAACTGCTTCTCCGCGGTGTCTTGCGCAAACGCCTGCGTCAGTCCGGTGATCTCGATCGGATCGCCGAGTTCCGTCCCGGTGCCATGCGCCTCGATATAACTGACCGCCCGCGCGTTCACCCCGGCCTTCTGCAATGCCGCGCGCACCAGTTCCTTCTGCGCGACCGGATTGGGCACCGTATAGCCGTTGGTCTTGCCGCCATGATTGATGCTGGTGCCGCGGATCACCGCATGGATCTGATCCTCCGCCTCCAGCGCTTTGGACAGCCGCTTCAGCAGCACCACGCCGACGCCCTCACCAGGGACAAATCCGTCGCCGCCCTTGCCAAAACTCTTGCACCGTCCGTCCAGCGACAGCATGCGTAGCGAGCAAAGTTCGACATAGGTGCGGGGGTGAAGATAGAGGTTCACTCCCCCTGCCAGCGCCAGCTCGCATTCGTCGCGGTAAAGATGCTCGCAGGCTTCATGGATTGCCGTCAGCGACGCCGAGCACATCGTGTCGATCGGCATGCTCGGGCCGTGCAGGTTCAGAAGATACGACACCCGGTTGGCCACCGAACCGAACGAGGTGTGAGGATAGGCCTGCTCGCCCCGCCGCCACAGTTCCGGACCATGCAAGGCAAAGCCGGTCTTGGTGATGCCGGCAAAGACACCCACGCGGCCCTGATGGCCAACCTTCAACTGCTCCCGCGTATAGCCGCCATCCTCCAGCGCCTCCCAGCAGCTCTCCACAAACAACCGTTCCTGCGGATCGGTATTGGCCGCCTCGCGCGGCGAGATATTGAAGAACAGCGGATCGAACTCGGCAAAGCCGGACAGGAAACCGCCCGATTTGCTGTAGCTCTTGCCGCGCGAAGCCGCAGCATCCGGATGTGGATCATAAAATCCTTCCAGCGGCCAGCGGTCGGGCGGAAGCTCGCCGACGCAATCTTTGCCCGATCGCAGGTTCTCCCAGTACTCCTCGAGGTTCTGCGCCCCGGGATAGCGGCCGCTCATCCCGACGATCGCGATCGGATCGCGCGCCCGGCCGGCAGAACCGTTGCCTCGCCGCATCATCTTGCGCTTTGCCAGCGCGACCGGCACAGGCCGTCCGCGATCGGGCGGCCTGGACGCAGAAGCCGGCATTGAAGCCGAGGCCGGGCGCTGCTCTTCCAGTCCCGTCCACCTGGCGCACGCAGCCTCATGCTCCGCCACCAGATGCTCCGTCACCGCCGATAGCGTCGGGTACTCAAAGAACAACGTCTTCGACAGTTCGGCAAAAACCCCCGCCAGCTCCCGGTTGAGCTGCATGATCATCACCGAGTCGATCCCGTAGCTCTCCAGCGGCTCCTCGGGCTCGATCTGCTCCGGCCTGAGCTTCGTGATATCAGCCAACAGCGCCTTCAAACGATGCAACGTTTTCTCCGAAAGCCGTTGCGGATCCGCGCTGGGCCCGGGTTGCTCCACAGGCTCGGGCTGCGCCACAGGCTCGGGCGCGCATGTCTCAAGAAGCTGCTTGCGTAACCGCGGCAATTCTCCGGACTGCACCAGGATTTCGGCATCATCGGCGGCAAGGGCCTGATAAAACGCCTGCATTCCGCTTGCGGTCTCCAGCGGCTGCTGACCTGCCTCCCGAAGCTGCCGGATTGCCGCGGTATCCACCTGCATGCCGCCGTCACGCCACAACGGCCAGGCGATCGACACCGTCCGGCCCCACCGTTCGCCATAGCGCGCGAGCTCATTGCGATGCGCGGCATAATTATCCAGGAACGCATTGGCCGCCGCATAATCCGCCTGCCCGACATTACCGAACGCGCCTGACACCGACCCGAACAGAACCATGAACTCCAGCGTCAGATCGGCTGTCGCCTCGTCCAGGTTCACAGCACCCAGAACCTTTGGCCCCAGAACCGAACCTGCCTCTTCCGCTGTCTTCTTCAACAGGAAGCTGTCATGGATCACGCCTGCCGCATGGATGATCCCGCTCACCCCGCCATACGCCTTCCGCAGCGAGGCGATCAGCGAGGTCACCGCCGCACCGTCGGTTATGTCCACGCGACGGTAGTCGATCCGGTTGCCCGATCGCTCCAGCGCCGCGAGCCGTGCCCGCTTGTCCCCGCTCAGCTCCGAGCGTCCCGTCAAGACCACTACCGCGTCCTTCACCCGACGCACGATCTCCCCGGCAAAAATAAACCCAAGGCCGCCAGCTCCTCCGCTGATCAGATAAACCCCGCTATCGCGCCACGGCACGTGCACAAACGAACGCTGGGCCAGCTCACGCCACGACGCGACCTGCCGCTCGCCACCACGATAGCGAACCTCGCGCTCATCGGGCACATGGGCATTCTCGCCCAGCCATTCGACGATCCGTGCCGCACTCTCCTGCGCTTCAAACCCGATCACCTGCCCCTTCAGCTTCGGGTACTCCAGCCGCGCCGTCTTCAACAGCCCGGCGAGCGCGGCAAACACCGCATCTTCTCCCGCCATAGGGACCACGGCCTGGATCAGGATCTGGTCCTTTGGCCTGCCCTGCACAATCCGCTGCAGCACGTCCAGGACCTGCAAGGCCGCCGCCTCGTAGCGCCGTGCGATTCCCTCCACGCCCTGGTCTGCAACCACGACGCAGCGCGCCTGCGGAAGCGCAGACGTGACTTCCGCCTCAATTTTCTGCGCCCACCCTCGTCCGCCACACAGCAGCACCCAATGCTGCCCATGGGCCGGCGCGGCATCGGCCTGCACACCCCGGGACTGCCACGCGCGCTTTACCAGCATCGTCCCGACGCCAGACACGCCGGCAGCTGCATCCGCCGGTTCGCCGGCCGGCTCCACGACCGCCCATCCTTGGCTGTGGATCACCCGCGCTTCGCCGTCGCTTCCCGCAACTCCGCTGTAGATCTCGTAACCGATCTTCTTGTCGTTATCTGCAAACAGCTCGACATGCAGGTCGAGCCCATCCGCTCCGACCGCGACAGGACGCAGCCACTCCACCTGCTCCAGCCGGACCCCGTCCTGGGTATCCTGACCGGCCGCGGTCGCCACCGCCGCGCGCGCGATCTCCAGATGCGCCACGTCAGCAAGAACGCGCGAGCCATTCACCACGCGCAGATAGGACTCGTCCCCATTCAATCGCGTCGAGAACCGCCGCGCTGACAAATCCGATGTGTTCCGCTGCAACAGCGGATGGAGCACCGTGCCACCGGATCCGTTTGACCCCGCTGCCGCCGCTTCCGCACGCGCCTCTACCCAGTAGCGCTCTGTGGCAAACGGATAGGTCGGCAGCGAGATGCGGCGCGGCCTCGCATCGCCGTACAGGCGCTGCCAGTCGAATGGCAGGCCCTTTACCCACAGCTCCAGAAGCTTGCCGTATTTGCCCTTCGCAACCCAGGCTTCGATCGCCCGCGCCATGTCCTCGTCGGCAAGGACCGCGAGCGTCTCCCTCTCCCGCTTGGACTCGCCCTGATAAAACCCCTCGATCGCGCGCTCTCCTGAGAGATAGTTTTGCAGCTTCGACTTCAGCTCCGCCACGCCGCCGGCCATCACCGCAAGCCGGCACTCCATTGCGTCGCGGCCGACCTGCAGCGTATAGGCGACATCCGCCAGATCATCGTCGCCAAGCGAGCGCTGCTCGATCGCATCCACAAGCTGCTCGACACGCTGCTTGAGCCGCTCCGCATTCTTTGCCGACAACACCACAAGCGCGGGACGCGCGTTACTTACCATCCCAGTGGGACGTTCCGCCCGCACATACTCCTCGATCACCACATGCGCGTTCGAGCCTCCCGCTCCGAACGACGATATTCCCGCGCGCCGCGGCAGGTCCCGTCCTTCGGCATCCTGTATCGGCCGCCAGTCCTGCTTCTCCCGCACGATGTAGAACGGGCTGTCCTGAAGCTCGATATACGGGTTCAACTCCTCGCAATGCAGACTCTTCACCAGCGTCTTGTGCTGCAGCTGCAACAACACCTTGATCAGCCCCGCAACGCCCGCCGCAAGCTCGAGATGGCCGATGTTGCTCTTCACCGTTCCAAGGCCGCAATATGCAGGACCCGCCGCAGAATCGCCGGTCGCTTGCATCAAGTCGCGGAACGCGCTCTTCAGCCCGTTGATCTCGATGGGATCGCCAAGCACCGTTCCGGTGCCGTGCGCCTCGATATAGCCGACCGTCCGCGGATCGATCCCGGCACGGCTGTAGGCCGCCTTCAGCAACTCCGCCTGCGCCTTCGGATTCGGCGCCGTCAGCGATTGCGCACGTCCGCCGTGGTTCTCCGCGCTGCCGCGGATCACGCCGTAGATGTGGTCGCCGTCGCGCTCCGCCGCTCGCAACTTCTTCAACACCAGCATGCCGACGCCTTCGCCGCGCGCATAGCCGTTGGCGTGTTTGGAAAAGGCCTTGCAGCGGCCGTCCACGCTCAGCATCCCCGCTTTACTGAGGCCGATATGTCCGTCCGGCATCAGCATCGTGTTGACGCCGCCGGCAATCGCCAGCTCGCAGCTGTCGCTCGCCAGCGCCTGCATCGCCCGGTGCACTGCGACCAGCGAGCTCGAACACGCGGTCTCGATCGGCTCGCTCGGGCCATGCAGGTCGAGGAAATAGCTCACCCGGTTCGGGCCAACCGACGGCATCAGCCCTATCACGGTATAGCTGTCGACGCCGGTGCCAGCCCGTGCAATCAACCGGCCATAGCCGCTATTGCCGACACCCACCAGGATCGCGGTCCGGCTTCCTGCAAGGCTCGCCGCCGAATAACCCGCATCCTCGATCGCCTTCCACACATAGGTCATCAAGAGGCGCTGCTGCGGATCCGTCAGTTCCGCCTCGCGCGGCGAGATGCCGAAGAACAGCGGATCGAACTCATCGATCCCGTCGATGAAGCCGCCCCATTTGACGTTGGTCTTGTTGGGCTCTTTGAACGGATCGCCATCGACTGCGCGCCAGTCCCAGCGCTCGCGTGGAATCTCGGCGATGCAGTCGCGCCCTTCCACCAGATTGCGCCACAGCCCCGCCACATCTTCCGCCATCGGAAAGCGGCCGCTCATCCCGATCACCGCGACCGCATCCGCCGTCGCCGGTTCGGCGCGTTCGCTCGCGACACGGTCGAGCGCCGCAAACTGCCTGCCTCGCCGGATCCGGCGCGGACGCGCTTGCACAGACCCATCCGTGCGCTTCGCGCTGGGAATAGTTGGCGGAGCCGCGGCCGGCTCCGCAGCCGGCGCAAACTTCGCGGCAAATACCGCGCGGTGCTGTTCGAACAAATAGCGCGCAACATCCGCCAGCGTCGGATGCTCGAAGAACATCGTCGGCATCAGCTCCAGCCCGTAACGCTGGTTCAGCTGATGCGCCAGCGCCGTAAAGCTGATCGAGTCAAATCCGTATTCGCTGAGATCGCTGTCGATATCGAGCTCCTCGAGCTTTACCTTGATGAGGTCACATACCTCTCGAAGCAGGGAGGCCCGAACTTTCTTGAGTAGCTCGCTTTCCCCATCAGCAAGGCCGATGCGCAAGACAGAATGATCCGGCGAGCTTGTACGCTCTTCCGGCGCAGATAATCCGCTTGTCTTGCGATGCGCCCTCGGTGCCACGCGCAACTGCCGAACGACTCCGTCGCTTTCCGCTACGACGATTTGCTGCCCGAGCGCATGGGCGTCCGCCACCGGGAAAAGGATCGAACGGAATCCTTCCTGGTCGAGGACCTCGCGCCACGTCTCGGGAAACAACCCGGGGCAACCCGGAATTCGCAACTTCTCGTCTTCAAATAGCCACCACCCCTCCAGCAGACCGAAGGTCAAGTGGGTGAACAGGCTCGCGCGGCTGATCTCATTGAGCAGCAGCAGGCCATTGGTCCGCAGCGCCGCCTTGACGTTGCGCAGCGTGCAGTGGATACCCCGCGTCGCATGCAGCACATTGGTCGCAATCACGAGATCGTAGCTGTCCGCCTCGATTCCCTGCCCGGAGATCGGCTTCTCGACATTGAAAATGCGGTAGGACAGATAAGGATGATCCGGTCCGAAGGCAGCCTGCGCATGCAGCAGGAAGGCCTGCGAAAGATCCGTATAACAATACTCTTCGATGTGAGGCGTATAGGACTTCAGCCGCGTCAGCACCGGCGCGCTGGTGCCGCCGGTTCCGGCGCCCACTTCGAGAATGCGAATGCGCGCAGAAGCGTCTTGCTTGATCCGTTCTTCAACAAAGCCCGCCACCATCCCGGCAATCGCTTCATTGAAGTAATCCGCAACTGGATTGTTCTTGTAGACCCCTTCCACCAACGCCAGCGAACCGTCCGGAAACATCACGTCCGTCGCCCGCAATGTCCCACCGAGAATCTCGGGAAGCGCGCGCAGCGTCGTCTCCACCAAACCGAGGCGGGCTGCGATCAGGGGATCCGTCAACCACGCGCGCTTGCGCTCCTCCCATTTCTCCCAGCTAGCTTCAGCTTCTGGTCGCATTGCCTCGAGCGCCGTCCAGGTCTCACCGTCGCCCGCGATAGTGCCGCGCTCCACCAAAATGCGAAGACTCGCTTCCAGCCATCGATCGTATGAATCATGCAGACCAAGCCCGGCTTTGATCGCGGCGAGGTTCGCCTTCCCGCTTGCCGGAAAACCCGCGGCGATCAGTTGGGTCCACAGCAACTGGCCGGCCAGTTCATCGATTTCCTGCGCGTCAACATGTCCTTCAGGCGGCTCACCTCGAGCAAGCTGCTTGTGATCTTGCAACTTGGAAACCATCGACGGTATCTTTTGCGGGTAGGTATGAAGCAGTTCTTTCGCCGGCGTTTCCGGTTCGACAATCTCTTCTGCTTCGATAGCCTCGGTGCTGAACCACCCATGGCTGTGGATCAGCCGCGCGTCGTCCTCGCTTCCTGCAATTCCGCTGTAGATTTCGTAGCCGGTCTTGCCGTCTTCATCGGCGAACAGCTCGACATGCAGGTCGAGCCCGTCCGCACCTACTACGACAGGCCGCAGCCATTCGACTTGCTCCGGCCGCACCCGGTCCCGCGCATCTTCGCCGGCTGCTGCCGCCATCGCCGCCCGCGCTATCTCCAGATGCGCGACCTCGGGCAGAACGCGCGCGCCATTCACTCCGCGCAGGTAAAACTCTTCCCCGCTCAATCGGGTCGAGAACCGCTGCACCGATAGGTCAGAGGTGTTCCGGTGCAGTAGTGGATGCAGCATTGCACCCGCTCCATTTGCCGCAGTTGCAGGCCGTGCACTTGCTTCGACCCAGTAGCGCTCTGTGGCGAACGGGTAAGTCGGCAGATTGATGCGGCGGGGGCTGGATTGGTGGAGGGTTTGCCAGTCGAGTGCGTAGCCCTGGCAATACAGATCGGCCAGCGCGCAGAGGGTCTCCTGGTATTTGGCCGGATCGTTGCGCAGGCTGTCGCAGCGTTGCAGCAACTCGTCGCCATAGAGCTGCAGCGCCTTCTGCCCGCTGAAGTGGCGCGCAACCGTGCCCTGGAACAGGTTCGGCAACCGCTCCCGGCGCAGCGCCTGCTTGAGGGCGTACAGCGCGGCCTCGCCATCCTCGGCCACGATCGCGCAGCGGTGGCCGAAGTGCTGCCGTCCGCATAATAATGTGTGGCTAATTGCCGGCAGCCCCGGTCCGTCCGGCTGCTCCAGCAGAGCGATCAGCTGCTCGATCCGCGCCGCAAGGGCGGCGTCGGTCCGCGCCGACAGCGCCAGCAGGTAGCACGGCGCCTGCAGTCCGGCATCGTCAGCCGGTTGCGGTTGCAGGTAACTCTCGACCACGACATGGGCGTTGGTCCCGCTCATGCCGAACGCGCTCACCGCGCCGAGCCGGCGGCCATCCGTCTTCTCCGGCCACGATCTATTCGCCTTGTTGACGTAGAACGGACTGGCCTGCCAGTCGATGTAGTCGCTGTCTTCCAAACAATGCAGGCTCGCCGGAATGATGCCGTGCCGCAGCGACTGCACGAGGCCGATCAGGCTGACCAGCCCGGAAGCCGCCAGCGTGTGACCGAAGTTGCTCTTGCTCGAGGTCAGCGCGCAAAAACCCTGCCGCTGCGTATAGCTCTTGAACGCATCCGACAGCGCATTGACTTCTACGGGGTCGCCAAGCCGCGTCCCGGTGCCATGCGTGACGATGTATTCGATGTCCTCGGGGTTCACCCCGTGACGTTCGTACACATCCTGCAACAGGCTCGATTGCGATGTTCCGCTCGGCGCCGTGATGCCGTTGGTCTTCCCGTCATAATTGATCCCGCTGCCGCGGATAATGGCGTGGATCGGATCACCGTCAGCCTCGGCCTGCGACAAAAGCTTGAGGACGACAACGGCAACTGCCTCACCCGGCACCATTCCGTTGGCACCGCGGTCGAAGGCGCGGCATTTGCCGTCCTTCGACAGCATGCCCGCCTGGCTGGTTCCGATATGCACCACCGGGGTCAGCATCAGATTGACCCCTGCCGCGAGCGCGGCGTCGCACTCGCCATTGCGCAGGCTGAGGCACGCCTGATGCAACGCCACCAGTCCCGACGAGCAGGCGGTGTTGATCGCCATCGCCGGACCCCGCAGGTTCAGGAAGTAGCCGAGCCGCGAGGCCAGGATGCCGTCATGGTTCGCCGTCACGCTGCCGCCGCCCCGGGTCAGGATCTGGTAGTCGCCCTGCTCGACGCCGACGAACATCCCGACCTTGCCGCCGCCAAGCTGTGCGGCCCCATAACCGGCATCTTCCAGCGCCTTCCAGGACTCCATCAGCAGCAGCCGCTGCCGCGGGTCCATCACTTCCGCCTCGCGAGGCGAGATCTCGAAGAACAGCGGGTCGAACTCGCCCACGCCGGGAACAAAACCTCCCCATTTGCAGTCGGTCTTGCCTGGCTCTTTCTGCGGATCGCCGTACACCTTGCGCCAGTCGAAGCGGTCGGGTGGGATCTCCTCCACCGCATCCTCGCCGGCCTTAAGTATCCGCCACATCTCCTGCACCGTGCGCGCCTTCGGGAAGCGACCGCTCATCCCGATGATCGCGATCGGCTCCGGCACGCCTGTGTTCAGCGCGGAAGCAACAGCGGGATATTCAGACGGCTGCAACGGCGGGGCTTCGATCCGCTGAGAAACGGCACGCAGCGGTCTTGCCTCCGGCACCGGGACGGGAGCGGCTTCCTGTTCCCGGTACAGCGCCTCGACCGCCCCCGCATGCGTCTTCACAAAATACTGCGTCAGCTGCGCCAGGGTCGGATGGCTGAAGAACACCGAAGGCGAGACCTCGATTCCAAAATGCTGGGTCAGTCGCCGCGCCAGCTCGGCAAGGCCGATCGAGTCGAGGCCAAAATCCGCCAGGTTCTCTTCCGCATCGAGCCGCTCGCGCGGCAGCTTGAGCAACGCGCTGACATGCCCGGTCAATTCCCACCCCACGCATTGCGCTACACTCAATCCCTTCAGGTCCGCTCGCCCGCCCTGATAGCGGGCCGCACCGGGCGATGAGCGCTTCGCTGTCGCGACGGAAGCTTGTGGCTGTCCTTGTCGTTCGCTCAACCCGAGGAAGCGATGCACCCGGCTGGCTTGCCCTGCCAATACCAGATGCTGCGCGGCGCTTTGGCCGAGCAGCCGCTCGAACATCTCGATGCCTTCTGTTGAAGTCAGCGCCCGCTGCCCGCTCGACTTCAGGTACATCCGGGTCTGCTCGCTACCCCCCACCCCCATGCCGCCGTCCTGCCACAGCCCCCAGTTGATCACGACCGTCTTGCCTTGCCGCTCGCCGCGCGCCTGCAACTGGTTGCGGGCATGCGCGTGCGCCATCAAGAACCGGTTGCCGATCGCGTAATCGCAGCTGCCAAAATCGCCTAGCTGCGCAGCCGACGAGGAGAAGTAGCAGACAAAGTCCAGCGCCCGGTCCTTAAGCACCTCATCCAGCACCAGCGTGCCCATGACCTTCGGCGCCAGCACCGCGTTGAAGGTGGCAACATCCTTGGCAAACACACTGCCGCCGCCGCCGACCCCCGCCGCGTGGATCACCCCGTGCAACGCGCCGAAGCGCAGTTCGCCGGCGTGCAGCACCTGTTGCAGCGCCTTGCTGTCGCAGACATCGGCCTGCGCATACTCAACCGCGCCGCCCAGCGCCTCCAGCCGCGCGATCGCCTGCCGCCTGGCATCGTCAAGCGCGGTGCGGCCGAGCAGGATCAGATTGGCCGCAAACTTCCGCGCCAGATTCTCGGCAACAAGCAGTCCAAGTCCGCCGCAGCCGCCGCTGATCAGATAGGTCCCGCCCATCCGCAGCGGACTCTCGACGTTCTCCAGCGCACGCGGCCGAACCCGGCAAACTTCACGGCAGCCATCGCGGTAAAACGCGCTCTCGAACCGCGCCGTCGCAAGCTCGCCCCACAGAAGCGGCAGCCATTGCTCCACCGCAAGCCCCGCCTCCTGCCCGATCACCGCCAGCTGCGTCTGCGGCCATACCAGTCCCAGCGAACGCTCAAAGCCGATCCAGGATTCCAGCCGGCTGCGCGCAAGCTCATTGTCGTACGCTTCCGCCAGCAGCAGCCGGCTGCACTTCAGCCCGCTGGAGGCCAGCCCCTGCAGCAGATGCATCGGGATCGCAGCGTCCTGGGCGCAGCCCGCATCTTCCAGCCCCCACAGATAAAGCACCGCATCCACCTCGCCATGCGCGGCACCGATACGGCTGAAGGCAGCTGCTACGGGCTCGGCTGCATCCTGCGCGACGAAGATCACTTCGGTTCGCGGATCGAACTCATGGACCAGCTCCACAACTCGGCGCTGACTTCCGGCATCCGACAGCAGGCACACCAGGCGCTGCAGCTTCCTGCCCGATGGCGCAGGTAGCGCCTGCTCTTCCCACACTTCTTCAAACGTCAGCAGTTCATACGCTTCCGCCGCAGCCTCGCTCGGTCCGGATGGCATGGCCGCTGCAGCAACTTCCTCTTGCTCCTCCCCAGATGCGCTCGCCGCAGCGCCGGCCGCAGCCGGCATCGACGCTTCCGCGTTCGCCTCCACCCAGTAATGCTCTTTGGCAAACGGGTAGGTCGGTAGCGAGATGCGCCGCGGTCTTGCTTCGCCGTACAGCCGCTGCCAGTCGAACGACAGCCCCTTCACCCACAGCTCCAGAAGCTTGCCGTGTTTGCCGCGCTCGATCCACTTGCCGATCGTCTCTTCGAGTTCATCTCCCGTAAACAGTTGCAGTGCGTCCTTATGCTGACGCACCTGGCCCTCGTACAAATCCTCAACCGGCTTGTCCCCGCTGAGCCAGGCTCTCAGTCGCGTGCAAAGCTGCGGCAGATCCTCCACCACGCACCCAAGCCGGGACTCCATCGCCTCGCGGCCGACCTGCAGCGTGTAGGCGACGTCGGCCAGATCGGCGTCGCCAAGCGAACGATGCTTGATCGCATCCACAAGCTGCTCGACCTGCTGCTTTAGCCGCTCCGCATTCTTCGCCGACAACACCACAAGCGCAGGACGCGCGTTACTCACGGCAACGGAAGGATGCCCTGGCGCTACATACTCTTCGATCACGACATGCGCGTTCGAGCCTCCCACCCCGAACGAACTCACCCCTGCCCGCCGCGGCAGATCGCGTCCCTGCGCGTCGTGCAGCGCCCGCCATTCCTGCTTCTCCCGCATGATGTAGAACGGGCTGTCCTCAAGCTGGATGTACGGGTTCAGCTCCTCGCAATGCAGGCTCTTCACCAGCGTCTTGTGCTGCAGCTGCAGCAGCACCTTGATCATCCCCGCAACTCCCGCCGCAAATTCGAGATGGCCAATGTTGCTCTTCACCGTGCCAAGGCCGCAATACGCAGAACCCGCCGCAGAATCGCCGCTCGTCTCCATCAAATCCCGGAACGCGCTTTTCAACCCGTTGATCTCGATGGGATCGCCGAGCTCCGTCCCGGTGCCGTGCGCCTCGATGTAGCCGACCGTCCGCGGATCGATCGCGGCGCGGGTGTAGGCCGCCTTCAGCAGTTCCGCCTGCGCCTTCGGATTCGGCGCCGTCAGCGATTGCGCACGTCCGCCATGGTTCTCCGCGCTGCCGCGGATCACGCCGTAGATGTGATCGCCATCGCGCTCCGCCGCTCGCAGCTTCTTCAACACCAGCATGCCGACGCCTTCGCCGCGCACATAGCCGTTGGCGTGCTTAGAGAACGTCTTGCAGCGGCCGTCCACGCTCAGCATCCCGGCTCTACTCAGGCTGATATGCCCGTCCGGCGTCAGCAGCGTGTTGACCCCGCCGGTGATCGCCAGCTCGCAGCTGTCGTTCGCCAGCATCTGCATCGCCCGGTGCATCGCCACCAGCGAACTCGAACATGCGGTCTCGATCGGCTCGCTCGGACCATGCAAATCGAGGAAATAACTCATCCGGTTCGGGCCGACCGACGGCAGCAGTCCTGTCACGCCATAGCTATCGAGCGCTGCCTGCCCGCGTGCAATCAACCGGCCGTAGCCGCTGTTGCCGACGCCCACCAAGATCGCGGTCCGGCTGCCCGCAAGGCTCGCCGCCGAATAACCGGCATCTTCGATCGCCTTCCAGATGTAGGTCATCATCAGCCGCTGCTGCGGATCCATCAGTTCGGCCTCGCGCGGCGAGATACCGAAGAACAGCGGATCGAATTCGCCGATCCCGTCGATGAAGCCGCCCCATTTGACGTTGGTCTTGTTGGCCTGTTTGAGCGGGTCGCCATCGATCGCGCGCCAGTCCCAGCGCTCCGCTGGAATCTCGACGATGCAGTCGCGCCCCTCCACCAGATTGCGCCACAGCCCCGCCACATCCTCGGCCATCGGAAAGCGGCCGCTCATCCCGATCACCGCAACCGCCTCGTCAGGCAGCGCTGGCTCTGCGCGCGCGCCGTCAACGGACCTCAACGCCGCAAACCGCCTACCTCGCCGCATCCGGCGCGGAGCCGCTTGCGCCGATCCATCCGCGCCCTTTGCGCTGGGAATAATTGGCGGAGCGGCGGCCGGCTCCGCCGCCGGAGCAAACCTTGCCGCAAACACCGCGCGGTGATGTTCGACCAGATGGCGGGCGACCTCGCCGAGCGTCGGATGTTCGAAGAACATCGTCGGCATCAGCTCCAGCCCATAACGCTGATTCAGTTGATGCGCCAGCGCCGTAAAACTGATCGAGTTCAAACCCGTACTCGCTCAGTTCGCGATCAAGAGCGATGTCCTCCACTTTCAACTTGAACCCGAGCGAAACCTCCTGCACCAGCGAGGTCCGAATTTTTTCAAGTAATTCGCCTTCTCGATCAATCGATGGCGCGCGCAAATCAGGACGACTTTCCGCGGTCGGCACGAGTGCCGGCCTCGCAACGGGCGCAAATCTCGCAGCAAATACCCCGCGGTGATGCTCCGCCAGATGGCGGGCAACCTCGCCCAGCGTCGGATGCTCGAAGAACATCGTCGGCATCAGCTCCAGCCCATAAAGCTGGTTCAGTTGATGCGCCAGCGCCGTGAAACTGATCGAATCAAATCCGTACTCGCTCAGCTCGCGATCCAGATCGATGTCCTCAACTTTCAGCTTGAACCCGAGCGAAACTTCCTGCACCAGCGAGGTCCGAATTTTTTCAAGTAATTCGCTTTCTCGATCAATCGATGGCGTGCGCAAATCAAGACGACCTGCTGGATCCTTGTGCCCTTCCGTCACATCGCTTGTCGCCCGGCACGGTATTGCTTCAGTTCGCCTGGTGACGCCGTCGCTTTCGGCTGCGATGATCTGTTGTCCAAGGGCGTGCGCCTCTGCTGCGAGATGAAAAATCGAGCGGAATCTTTCCTGGTTCAGAACCGTGCGCCATCCTTCGGAAGAAAGGCCGGGGCAACCCGGTATCCGCAAGTTCTCGTCTTCAAACAGCCACCACCCCTCCAGCAGACCGAAGGTCAAGTGAGTGAACAGGCTCGCGCGGCTGATCTCATTGAGCAGCAGCAGGCCGTTGGTCCGCAACGCGGCCTTGACGTTGCGCAGGGTGCGGCGGATATCCCGCGTCGCATGCAGCACATTCGCCGCAATCACGAGATCGTAGCTGTCCGCCTCGATTCTCTGCCCGGAGATCGGCTTCTCGACATTGAAAATGCCGTAGGTCACGTAGGGATTGTCCGGCCCATAGGCGGTTTGCGCATGCAGCAGGAAGGCCTGCGAAAGATCCGTATAACGATATTCCTCGATGTGATCCGCATAGGGCTTCAATCGCGCAAACACCCGCGCGCTGGTGCCGCCGGTCCCGGCACCGACTTCGAGAATACGAATGCGCGCTGAAGCATTCTGTTTCAGCCGCTCTTCAATGAAGGCCACCGCCATCCCGGCAAGCGCATCGTTGAAGTAATCCGCGATCGGGTTGTTCTTGTAGACCGCCTCCACCAGCGCCAGGGAGCCGTTTGGAAGCATCACGTCCGTCACCCGCAACGTCCCACCGAGAATCTCGGGAAGCGCGCGTAGCGTCGTATCCACCAGATTGACGTAAGGCATGACGCCGGCATCCGCCCGCCATGCGTCCTTGCATGCGTCCCATTCCCGCCAGATCGTCTCAGGCGCCGATACCGCTTCCTGCACTGCCGAATAGGTCTCGCCGTCCTTCTTGAGATAACCAAGCGCGGCAAGAATATCCAAGCTCTCCTGCAGCCACCGGTCGAACGGCCGGTTCAAACCATTGCTGGTTTTCCATGCGTCGATGCCCCAACCGCCGTCAGACGAAACAAGTGAATTCAATTGACCAAAAAGGAGCTTACCGAGCAAAGCTTCGATTGATCGAAACGCCTGTTCGCAGGAATTTTTCAAGGCGCGGAACGCACCAAGCGCCGGTTGATTTTCCGAGTTTGGCAGCCGGTCACTAAGCGAAGGAACCCTGTCCGAATGGATCGATATCCATTCGTTCAAACTCACTCCCTCCACCGGAATTGGTTTTGTCGTGCTTATCAGCCCCACCTGGTTGAGTGGACCCAAGAGCAGACTCTCCAGCGATTGCATTGCGATCACCGGATCGACAAATCCCAAACCCGTTTGACGCATTTCCTCCGCCAACTCGCGCGGAAAGCTTTGTCCCCAATAGCCCCAGTTCATGGTTCTGACGGGAAATAGCCATTTTTGGGCTAGTTGTCCCGCAAACGCATCCTTGAAAGCGCAGCCGGAGGCATAGTGGCTCTGCTTCGGATTTTTGATGAAGCTAATGAGCGACGAGAAAAACAGCACAAAATCCAGCGGCTCATGCTCAAAAACCTGAGCGATGCGTACGCTTACATCGACCTTGGCTGAAAGTGCGGCCCTGAATTTCTTGTCATCGATCTCTTCCAGGCTGTGGCTCGAAAAGACCATCGCGGCGTGAACGACACCATGAATTTTGCCGTATCGCTGTTTTACAGCTTCGCAGGCCCGCTGCAATGCGTCGCGATTGGCAGCATCGGCACTGATGTATTGACCGGCACATCCCAGGGTCGCGAGATGATCGAGCTTTGCCTGAATTGCCGCGTCTTTTTCGCGCCGGCCGATCCAGACGATCTGGGCTCGATAGGCTCGAACCAGATATTCGCTGAATATCTGGCCGACGTCTCCGGCGCCGCCGATGATGACGTACACTCCGCCGTTCCGGAACAACGATTTCTGGCTTGGAGGAGTGGATTGAGTCCGTATCAATTGATGCCGGTACCAAATCCCGTTTCGGCTTATCCAGGCATGAGCGCGGCGATCGGGCGGGAGCGAAAATATCTCGGATGACTGCAGCTCGCGATCGGCTTCCAGATCCACGAGACGTATCTTCCACTTCGCGTACTCCTTTGCCATCGATCCTACCAACCCATGTACGCTCGCATGCGTTGGGTTCACCGTCTCATCGGGATGGATAGCCTGGACCTGCGTGGTGATGACGGTCCAGCCCAGCGCGCGGCTACCATAGCCGAGCGCCAACAGCGCCTTGATCAGATGAAAGCACTGCATGACGCCTTGCCGCTGGCCTTCGATGAGGGCGTCAGCCGAGAGCGATGCCGGTCGCTCCTCGGGGGCCAGCCAGACGATGTGGTCGACATTTCCCAAAGCCCGGAACTGCTCGGCGATCACTTTCGGCGTGGCCTCAAGCAGAACATTCAAATGCTGCGCGCGGGGATAAGACTCGCGCAGTGCCGCCAGTCGCGCCGATGTGCCGCCGACAATGACGACCTGATCCGCCGGCGATGGCCAGTTGACAGCCGGCTCTCCGACAGCAGCCGGCTCCCAGACGGGCGTGAGCTGCACGTTACCCGTCTGAAGCGTATCGAAGATGTTTTCGGCAGGTATTTTCGGTTCGATAATTTGTTCTTCAATAGCCTCGATGGCAAACCACCCATGACTGTGGATCAGGCGCGCTTCGTCGTCGGCCGCTGCAGCCCCGCTGTAGATTTCGTAGCCGGTCTTGCCGTCTTCCTCCGCAAACAGCTCGACATGCAGATCGAGCCCCTCCGAACCCACTACGACAGGCTGCAGCCATTCGACTTGCTCCGGCCGCACCCGGTCCCGCGCATCTTCGCCGGCTGCTGCCGCCACCGCCGCGCGCGCCATTTCCAGATGCGCGACATCCGGCAAAACGCGCGCGCCGTTCACTCCGCTCAGATAAGCTTCTTCGCCGCTCAATCGTGTAGAGAACCGCTGCGCGGACAAATCCGACGTATTCCGATGCAGCAGCGGATGCGGTACGGAGGGTTGATCCAGGTGGCCTTGCGTATGAATCTCTCTTGCCAGCTCAACCGCGCCAGGTTTCGATAAGCGACCCTCTTTGACTTCATGAAGGATGTACTGCAGAACGCGCTTCATTCTCTCCTCCATTCAAGACAAGAGCTTCGCCGCTTCTTTGACTGCGTCGGCAATGTTGAGGGAGTTGCCCTTCACCTGATCGAGCAGCTTCTCATAGGCTAACTGGTCAAACCCATTACCTTTGCGGTCGGGTGACGAGTCGTTCTTCGTGGCGATCTCATTGACGGCCTCGACCCAGTAGCGCTCTGTTGCGAACGGATAAGTCGGCAGATTGATGCGGCGAGGGCTGGATTTGTGGAGGTTTTGCCAGTCAAGCTGGTAGCCCTGGCAATACAGATCGGCTAATGCGCAGAGGGTTTCCTGGTATTTGGCCGGATCGTTGCGCAGGCTGTCGCAGCGTTGCAGCAACTCGTCGCCATAAAGCTGCAGCGCCTTCTGCCCGCTGAAGTGGCGCGCAACCGTGCCCTGGAACAGGTTCGGCAACCGCTCCCGGCGCAGCGCCTGCTTGAGGGCGTACAGCGCGGCCTCGCCATCCTCGACCACGATGGCACAGCGATGGCCAAAATGCTGCCGGCCGCATAATAATGTATGGCTCACCGCCGGCAGGCCCGGTGCGTCCGGCTGCTCCAGCAGGCCGATCAGCTGCTCGATCCGCGCGGCAAGCGCGGCCTCGGTCCTGGCCGACAGCACCAGCAGGTGACACGGCGCCTGCAGGCCGGCATCGTCAGCCGGTTGCGGTTGCAGGTAACTCTCGACCACGACATGGGCGTTGGTCCCGCTCATGCCGAACGCGCTCACCGCGCCGAGCCGGCGGCCGTCCGTCTTCTCCGGCCAGGCCCGGTTCGCCTTGTTGATGTAAAATGGACTGGCCTGCCAGTCGATGTAGTCGCTCTCCTGCTCGCAGTGCAGGCTTGCGGGGATGGTCTCGTGGCGAAGCGACTGCACCAGTCCGATCAGACTGACCAGGCCTGAGGCCGCCAGCGTGTGACCGAAGTTGGTTTTGCTCGAGGTCAGCGCGCAAAAGCCCTGCCGCTGCGTATAGCTCTTGAACGCATCCGACAGCGCATTGACTTCTACGGGGTCGCCAAGCCGCGTCCCGGTGCCATGCGTGACGATGTATTCGATGTCCTCGGGGTTCACCCCGTGACGTTCGTACACATCCTGCAACAGGCTCGCTTGCGAGGCCCCGCTCGGCGCCGTAATGCCGTTGGTCTTGCCGTCATAATTTATCCCGCTGCCGCGGATCACGGCGTGGATCGGATCACCGTCGGCTTCGGCCTGCGACAGGCGCTTGAGCACGACAACCGCAACCGCCTCCCCCGGCACCATGCCGTTGGCGCCGCGGTCGAAGGCGCGGCATTTGCCGTCCTTCGACAGCATCCCGGCCTGGCTGGTTCCGATATGCACCACCGGGGTCAGCATCAGATTGACCCCTGCGGCAAGGGCCGCGTCGCACTCGCCATTGCGCAGGCTGAGGCACGCCTGATGCAACGCCACCAGTCCCGACGAGCAGGCGGTGTTGATCGCCATCGCCGGACCCCGCAGGTTCAGGAAGTAGCCGAGCCGCGAGGCCAGGATGCCGTCATGGTTCGCCGTCACGCTGCCGCCGCCCCGGGTCAGGATCTGGTAGTCGCCCTGCTCGACGCCGACGAACATCCCGACCTTGCCGCCGCCAAGCTGGCTTGTCCCATAGCCGGCATCTTCCAGCGCCTTCCAGGACTCCATCAACAAGAGCCGCTGCCGGGGGTCCATCACTTCCGCCTCGCGAGGCGAGATCTCGAAGAACAGCGGGTCGAACTCGCCCACCCCTGGGATAAAACCTCCCCATTTGCAGTCGGTCTTGCCTGGCTCCTTCTGCGGATCGCCGTACACCTTGCGCCAGTCGAAGCGGTCGGGTGGGATCTCCTCCACCGCATCCTCGCCGGCCTTAAGTATCCGCCACATCTCCTGCACCGTGCGCGCCTTCGGGAAGCGACCGCTCATCCCGATGATCGCGATCGGCTCCGGCACGCCTGTGTTCAGCGCGGAAACAACAGCGGGATATTCAGACGGCTGCAACGGCGGGGCTTCGATCCGCTGAGAAACGGCACGCAGCGGTCTTGCCTCCGGCACCGGGACGGGAGCGGCTTCCTGTTCCCGGTACAGCGCCTCGACCGCCCCCGCATGCGTCTTCACAAAATACTGCGTCAGCTGCGCCAGGGTCGGATGGCTGAAGAACACCGAAGGCGAGACCTCGATTCCAAAATGCTGGGTCAGTCGCCGCGCCAGCTCGGCAAGGCCGATCGAGTCGAGGCCAAAATCCGCCAGGTTCTCTTCCGCATCGAGACGCTCCCGCGGCAGCTTGAGTAGCGCGCCGACATGCCCGGTCAGCTCGAACGCCACGCATTGCGCAACGCTCAACCCCTTCAGCTCCGCACGATTGCCCTGATAGCGGCCCACGCCGGGCGATGAGCGCTTCGCCGCCGCGCCGGAAGCCTGAGCCTCGCCTTGCGGCTGTCTTTGTCCTTGCCTCTCGTCTTGTCCCTGTTGTCCTTGTCCCAGCCCCAGGAAGCGATGCACCCGGCTGGCTTGCCCCGCCAGCACCAGATGCTGCGCTGCGCTTTGGCCGAGCAGCCGCTCGAACATCTCGATGCCTTCTGTTGAAGTCAGCGCCCGCTGCCCGCTCGACTTCAGGTACATCCGGGTCTGTTCGCTGCCACCCACTCCCATGCCGCCGTCCTGCCACAGCCCCCAGTTGATCACGACCGCCTTGCCCTGCCGCTCGCCCCGCGCCTGCAGGGCGTTGCGGGCATGCGCATGCGCCATCAAGAACCGGTTGCCGATCGCGTAATCGCAGCCGCCAAAATCGCCTAGCTGCGCAGCCGACGAGGAGAAGTAGCAGACAAAGTCCAGCGCCCGGTCCTTAAGCACCTCATCCAGCACCAGCGTGCCCTTGATCTTCGGCGCCAGCACCGCGTTGAAGGTGGCAACATCCTTGGCAAACACACTGCCGCCGCCGCCGACCCCCGCCGCGTGGATCACCCCGTGCAACGCGCCGAAGCGCAACTCCGCACCGCGGAGCGCCTGTTGCAGCGCCGCGCGATCGCAGACATCGGCCTGCGCATACTCCACCGCGCCGCCCAGCGCCTCCAGCCGCGCAATCGCCTGACGCTTCTCATCGTCAAGCGCGGTGCGGCCGAGCAGGATCAGATTGGCCGCAAACTTCCGCGCCAGATTCTCGGCAACAAGCAGTCCAAGTCCGCCGCAGCCGCCGCTGATCAGATAAGTGCCGCCCATCCGCAGCGGACTCTCGACACTCTCAAGCGCGCGCGGCCGCACCCGGCAAACTTCCCGGCGCCCATCGCGATAAAACGCGCTCTCGAAGCGCGCCGTCGCAAGCTCGCCCCACAGAAGCGGCAGCCATTGGTCCACCGCAAGCCCCGCCTCCTGCCCGATCACCGCGACGCGGGTCTGCGGCCATACCAGTCCCAGCGAACGCTCAAAACCGATCCAGGATTCCAGCCGGCTGCGCGCAAGCTCATTGTCGTACGCTCCCGCCAGCAGCAGCCGGCTGCACTTCAGCCCGCTGGAAGCCAGCCCCTGCAGCAGATGCATCGGGATCGCAGCATCCTGGGCGCAGCCGGAATCTTCCAGCCCCCACAGATAAAGCACCGCATCCACCTCGCCATGCGCGGCACCGATGCGGCTGAAGGCAGCTGCTACGGGCTCGGCTGCATCCTGCGCGACGAAGATCACTTCGGTTCGCGGATCGCACTCCTGGACCAGCTCCACGACTCGGCGCTGGCTCCGTGCATCCGACAGCAGGCACACCAGGCGCTGCAGCTTCCTGCCCGATGGCGCAGGTAGCGCCTGCTCTTCCCACACTTCTTCAAACGTCAGCAGTTCATACGCTTCCGCCGCAGCCTCGCTCGGTCCGGATGGCATGGCCGCTGCAGCAACTTCCTCTTGCTCCTCCCCAGATGCGCTCGCCGCAGCGCCGGCAGAAGCATCAGGCCCAGCCGGCATCGACGCTTCCGCGTTCGCCTCCACCCAGTAATGCTCTTTGGCAAACGGGTAGGTCGGTAGCGAGATGCGCCGCGGCGCGGAAGCATGCAAACTTTGCCAATCGAGGTCGTAGCCCTGGCAATACAGTTCAGCCAATGCGCAGAGCGTTTCCTGATATTTCTCGGGATCGTTCAATAGAACATCACAGCGCGTCAGCAGCTCATCGCCATAGAGCTGCAACACCTTCTGCCCGCTGAAGTTACGCGCCACCGTGCCCTGGAACAGGTTCGGCACGCGCTCGCGCTGGCCCTGCCGAAGGCCATAAACTGCGGCCGCGCGATCTTCGACCACGATCGCACATCGATGCCTGAAGTGCTGCCGTCCGCATAAAAGCGTATGGCTCATCGCCAGCAATTCCGGCGCCGACCGGTCCCGCCGCTCCAGCACCTCGATCAGTTCCTCGAACTCTTGATCGTAACGCGGCTTCGGTCTTGGCCGACAATGCCAGCAGATAATGCGGCGGTGTTGTTGCAGCGTCCGCCGGCTCGGGCCGGTAACTCTCGACCACGACATGAGCGTTGGTCCCGCTCATGCCGAAGGCGCTCACCGCACCGATGCGGCCGCCGTCCGCCTTCTCCGGCCAATCCCGGTTCGCCTTGTTGACGTAAAATGGACTGGCCTGCCAGTCGATGTAATCGTTCTCTTCCGCGCAGTGCAGGCTCGCCGGAATGATGCCACGCCGAAGCGACTGCACGAGATTAATCAGGCTGACCAAGCCTGACGCCGCAAGCGTGTGGCCGAAGTTCGTCTTGCTCGAGGTCAGCGCGCAAAACCCTTGCCGTTGCGTATAGCTGTTGAAGGCATCCGACAGCGCATTGACCTCCACGGGGTCGCCAAGCCGCGTCCCGGTGCCATGCGTCACGACGTACTCGATTTCCTCGGGGTTTACCTGATGGAGATCGTACACATCCCGTAACAGGTTCGATTGCGAGGCACCGCTCGGCGCCGTGATGCCGTTGGTCTTGCCGTCATAGTTGATTCCGCTGCCGCGGATCACCGCATGGATCGGGTCGCCGTCGGCCTCGGCCTGCGACAAAAGCTTCAGCACTACCACCGCGACCGCTTCCCCCGGCACCATGCCGTTGGCGCCGCGGTCGAAGGCATGGCATTTGCCGTCCTTCGACAGCATCCCGGCCTGGCTTGTCAGGATATGTGACTGCGGTGTCAGCAGCAGATTGACGCCGGCGGCAAGCGCGGTATCACATTCGCCGTTGCGCAAGCTGGAGCAGGCCTGATGCAGCGCGACCAGCGCCGACGAGCAGGCGGTGTTGATCGCCATCGTCGGTCCGCTCATATTCAAAAAATATCCCAGCCGCGAAGCCAGAATGCCGTCGTGGTTGGCGGTGATGCTGCTCCCGCTGTCCCGGGTCAGAAGCTCGTAATCTCCATGCTCGGCGCCGACGAACATGCCTACCTTGCCGCGGCCAAGCTGGCTCGCGCCATAGCCGGCATCTTCCAGCGCCTTCCAGGATTCCATCAGCAGCAGCCGCTGCCGGGGATCCATCATCTCCGCCTCGCGCGGCGAGATCTCGAAGAACAGCGGGTCGAACTCGCCCACGCCGGGAACAAAACCTCCCCATTTGCAGTCGGTCCTGCCGGGCTCGCGAAGTGGATCACCGTAAACCTTGCGCCAGTCAAACCGATCGGAGGGGATCTCCTCCACCGCGTCCTCGCCCGCCTCGAGTATCCGCCACATCTCATCTACCGTCCGCGCCTTCGGGAAGCGCCCGCTCATCCCGATGATCGCGATCGGCTCCGGCACTCCTGTGTTCGGCGCGATCGTGGCAATGGCGCCTTGCTGCGGCGCCAGCGGCGGCGCTTCGACCCGCCGGCCTGCTGCCACGACTACAGGGCTTGCGGAGCCCGCCGCTTTTTCTTGTCCGTACAGCGCCTCGACTGATGCCGCATGCGCCTCGACAAAATACCGCGTCAGCTGCGCCAGGGTCGGATGACTAAAGAACACCGAAGGCGAGATCTCGATCCCAAAATGCTGCCTCAGGCGCCGCGCAAGCTCGGCAAGCCCGATCGAAGTCGAGACCAAAATCCGCAAGGTTCTCTTCCGGATCAAGATGCTCCCGCGGCAGCTTGACCAGCGCGCTGACATACCCGGTCAGCTCGAACGCCACGCATTGCGCAACACTCAAACCCTTCAGGTCCGCACGATCGCCCTGATAGCGTCCCGCGCCGGGCGATGACCGCTTCGCCGCGCGGCCCGTTGGCGTATCCGTCGCGCTCGCCTCGACCCAGTACCGCTCTCTGGCAAACGGATAAGTCGGAAGCGAGATGCGCCGCGGTTTTGCTTCGCCATACAGGCGTTGCCAATCAAACGACAAACCCCGCACCCAGAGGTCCGCAAGTTTGCTTAACTTGCCCCGCTCGATCCATTTGCCGATGGTCTCTTCGAGCTCATCTCCCGTGAACAGTTGCAGCGCGTCCTTATGTTGGCGCACCTGGCCCTGGTACAAGTTCTCAACCGTTTCGTCGCCATTCAGCCATGCCTGGAGACGCTCGCAAAGCTGCGGCAAATCCTCCACGACGCAGGCAAGGCGGCACTCCATTGCCTCACGGCCGACCTGCAGCGTATAGGCCACGTCAGTAATGTCGACGCTGCTTGCCTGCTCTGCTGCCGGACCGGATAATTGTTTGCCGACAAACTCAACAAGTGACGCTGCATATTCCTTCAGCCGTTCCGCATTCTTCGCCGACAACACCAGAAGCGCAGGACGTGAACCGCTCACCATCGAAGCAGACACGGCATTCGCACGCGGCACATACTCTTCGATCACAACATGCGCATTGACCCCACCAAATCCAAACGAACTCACCCCTGCCCGCCGCGGCAGGTCGCGTCCCTCAGCGTCCTGCATCGCCCGCCAGGGCTCGGTCTCCCGCACGATGTAGAACGGGCTGTCCTGAAGCTGGATGTACGGGTTCAATTCCTCGCAATGCAGGCTCTTCACCAGCGTCTTGTGCTGCAGCTGCAACAGCACCTTGATCAGCCCGGCAACCCCCGCCGCAAGTTCGAGATGGCCGATGTTGCTCTTCACCGTGCCCAGCCCGCAATATGCCGGGCCGGAAGGTGAAGCCCCGCTCGCTTCGAATAAATCCCGGAACGCGCTCTTCAGCCCGTTGATCTCGATGGGATCGCCGAGCTCCGTCCCGGTGCCGTGCGCCTCGATGTAGCCGACCGTCCGCGGATCGATCCCGGCACGGCTGTAGGCCGCCTTCAGCAGTTCCGCCTGCGCCTTCGGATTCGGCGCCGTCAGCGATTGCGCACGTCCGCCATGGTTCTCCGCGCTGCCGCGGATCACGCCGTAGACATGGTCGCCATCCCGCTCCGCCGCCTTGAGCTTTTTCAACACCAGCATGCCGACGCCTTCGCCGCGCACATAGCCGTTGGCGTGTCTGGAGAATGCCTTGCAGCGGCCGTCCACGCTGAGCATTCCCGCTCTGCCAAAGCTGATGTGCCCCTCCGGAGTCAGCAGCGTGTTGACTCCCCCGGCGATCGCCAGCTCGCAACTGTCGCTCGCCAACGCCTGCATCGCCCGATGCACCGCCACCAGCGAGCTCGAGCACGCCGTCTCGATCGGCTCGCTCGGACCATGCAAATCGAGGAAATAGCTCATCCGGTTCGGGCCGACCGACGACACCGTCCCTGTCGCGCCATATCCATCAACCGCGCGCGACTGTGCGATCAAGCGGCCGTAACCGCTGCTCGCCGTCCCCACCAGGATCGCGGTCCGGCTGCCCGCAAGGCTCGCCGCCGAATAGCCGGCATCCTCGATCGCCTTCCAGATATAGGTCATCATCAGCCGCTGCTGCGGATCCATCAGCTCCGCCTCGCGCGGCGAGATGCCGAAGAACAACGGATCGAATTCATCGATCCCGTCGATGAAGCCGCCCCATTTGATGTTGGTCTTGTTGGCCTCCTTGGACGGATCGCCATCGACCGCCCGCCAATCCCAGCGCTCGCCTGGAATCTCGACGATGCAGTCGCGCCCCTCCACCAGATTGCGCCACAGCCCCGCCACATCATCCGCCATCGGAAAGCAGCCGCTCATCCCGATCACCGCGACCGCCTCGTCAGGCAGCGCCGGCTCTGCGGTGGATTTGGCGCGCTCACTTTCCACAAGGGCCCGCACCGCAAACCGTCCGCGCCGCTCGCGCCGCGGACGCATTTCCGCATCCGGCTCGGCAACCGGATTGCTCGCCGGAACGGCAACCGGCTTCACAGAAGGCGCAAATCTCGCCGCAAATATCGCGCGGTGATGCTCGAGCAGATGGCGAGCGAACTCTCCGACCGTCGGGTGCTCGAAGAAGATCGTCGGCATCAGCTCGAGCCCGTAAAGCTGGTTCAGCCGATGCGCCAGCTCCGTGAAACTGATCGAGTCAAATCCATACTCGCTTAGCTCGCTATCGATATCGAGTTCCTCAACTCCTACCTTGAGGAGATCGGATACTTCGCGCAGGATTGACATATGAACTGCGGGCAGGAGATCGCTCGCTTCCACCAGCGCGGCCTCGGTCTCTTCGCGTTTGGATCGAGATACCTTCTCGGCAGGCGCCTGTCGCAGCACGGCGGCGCGCAACCGGGACAAATCACCGGACAACACCACGATCTCTTCATCGCCTGTGGCAAAAGCCTGGTAGAACGCCTGCAGCCCGCTCGCTGTCTCAAGCGGCGACATACCGGTCTCCTGCAGCCGTTGCCGCGTCGCGGCCACGTCCACCTGCATGCCGCCGTCACGCCACAACGGCCAGGCGATCGACACCGTCCGTCCCTGCCGCTCGCCACGGCTCACCAGTCCATTGCGATACGCCGCATAGCTTCCGAGGAATGCATTTCCCGCTGCATAATCCGACTGACCCACATTGCCGAACGCGCCCGAAGCCGAGCCAAACAGGATCATGAACTCCAAAGTCATATCCCGCGTCGCGTCGTCCAGGTTCACGATGCCCCGAACCTTCGGCGCCAGAACGGAGCTTGCCTCGTCAACCGTCTTCTTCAGCAGGAAGCTGTCACGGATCACTCCGGCCGCGTGAATGATGCCGCTGACGCAGCCGTACGTCTCCCGCAGCGAAGCGATCAGCGACGACACCGCTGCGGCATCCGATACATCGACGCGGCGATATTCCACACGGCTGCCAAGGGCCTCGATCGCCGACAGCCGCGAGCGCCTGACCTCATCCAGTTCCGAACGACCGGTCAAAACCAACACCGCGTCCGCCACGCGCCGCGCGATCTCCTCGGCAAAAACCAGGCCAAGACCGCCGGCTCCTCCCGTGATCAGATATACTCCGCCATCCCGCCACGGCACTTCGTCAAGCGCACCCGATGTCAACTCGCACCACCGCGATACCTGCCGCTCGCCGGCGAGATAACGAATCTCCTGCTCTTTCGGCACGCGCGCATTCTCTTCCAGGCGCTCGACAATCCGCGCCGCAGTCTGCTGCGCGTCGAACCCGATCACTTGGCCAATTAGCTTCGGATGCTCCAGCTGCGCCGTCTTCAGGAGTCCGGACAGCGCGGCAAACACCGCGTCTTCTTCCTCCAGGGCCACTACGGCCTGGATCAGGATCTCATCTTTGGGCTTGGTCTGCATGATCCGCTGCAGCAGATCCAGAACCTGCAACGCGCCTGCTTCATAACGATGCGCAATCGCGGATTCTCTTCCATCCCCGCCGCCATCCGTTGCGATACAGCGCGCCTGTGGCAGCCGGGTTGCGACTTCCACCTCAATCTGGCGCGCCCACTCCTCGCCGCCGCACAGTACGATCCAATGCTGGCCGTAGGGCGGCGCCTGATAGGCTTCCGCCAACTGAGGCTGCCATACACGCTTCATCAGCAGCGTGCCGACTGCACCATTCTCAGGATCCGCAAGCGCCCGCATGCTGAAGCCGTGCAGCCGGACGCATACGCGGCCCGTCTCGTCGCACACGTCTATATCCAGCTTGCCGGCCGCTTCGACTGGCGCGCGAACCCAGGCAAAGCTCCTGACTGGGCACGCTGACAGTATCTGGATTTCTTCCAGCGCAAACGGCAGCGAGGGTTGGCCTGCGGCTGCGTCCTCGCCCGCGCTCAGGCCAACACTCGCCTGCAACGCCGCATCCATAATGGCCGGATGCAGCACGTAATCGTCCGCCGTCTGCGCGATACTCGCTGGCAGTTCGAGCCGGGCTATAACCTGCGCGTCGCCGGCAGCATTTGTCCCCGACGACAACCCGGTCATGCCACGGTATGACTCACCGTAGCTCAATCCGCGTGCCGCAAAGCGCGCATAATAATCTTCCGATAAAAGGCTGCGGTCACGGCATTGCGCTTGCAGTGCCACGATATCCACATCCGGCAATTTGACGATCGAGCCCACGACCGCGCGACCCTGGCTGTGGATCACACGATCTTCTTTATTGCCCGCAGCGCCGCTGTAGATCTCATAGCCGATCTTGCCGTCTTGCTCGGGGAACAGCTCGACATGCAGATCGAGACCATCCGGGCCCACCACCACGGGCCGCAGCCACACCACCTGCTGCAGGCGCACCCGGTTCTGCGCATCTTCGCCGGCTGCCGCCGTCACCGCCGCCCGCGCCATCTCCAGATGCGCGACACCCGGCAGAACCCGTGCCCCCGAGACCACATGGTCCCTGAGATAAAACTCTTCCCCGCTCAATCGTGTCGAGAACCGCTGCGCGGACAAGTCGGACGTGTTCCGGTGCAGCAGCGGATGCAGCATTGCAGCGCCGGCTTCGCTTGTTGCAATTGCAGGCTGCGCGCTTGCTTCAAGCCAGTATCGCTCTGTTGCGAACGGATAGGTCGGCAGCGAGATGCGCCGCGGGGTTGCGGAGGCATGCAGGTTTTGCCAGTCAAGTTGGTAGCCCTGGCAATATAGATCGGCCAGCGCGCAGAGGGTTTCCTGGTATTTGGCCGGATCGTTGCTCAGAGCATCGCAGCGTTGCAGCAACTCGTCGCCATAAAGCTGCAGCGCCTTCTGCCCGCTGAAGTGGCGCGCCACCGTGCCCTGGAACAGATTCGGCAGCCGCTCCCGGCGCAGCGCCTGCTTCAGGGCGTACAGCGCGGCGTCGCGATCTTCGGCCACGATCGCGCAGCGATGCTGGAAATGCTGCCGGCCGCAGAGCAAAGTGTGGCTCATCGCCGACAGGCCTTCAGCCGGCAAGTCCGGTTGCTCCAGCACGGTGATCAGTTGCTCGATCCGCGCCGCAAGGGCGGCGTCGGTCCGCGCCGACAGCACCAGCAGGTAGCACGGCGCCTGCAGTCCGGCATCGTCAGCCGGTTGCGGTTGCAGGTAACTCTCGACCACGACATGGGCGTTGGTCCCGCTCATGCCGAACGCGCTCACCGCGCCGAGCCGGCGGCCGTCCGTCTTCTCCGGCCACGATCTATTCGCCTTGTTGACGTAGAACGGACTGGCCTGCCAGTCGATGTAGTCGCTGTCTTCCAAACAATGCAGGCTCGCCGGAATGATGCCGTGCCGCAGCGACTGCACGAGGCCGATCAGGCTGACCAGCCCGGAAGCCGCCAGCGTGTGGCCAAAATTGCTCTTGCTCGAGGTCAGCGCGCAAAAACCCTGCCGCTGCGTATAGTTCTTGAAGGCATCCGACAGCGCGTTGACCTCCACCGGGTCACCCAACCTGGTTCCGGTGCCGTGGGTGACGATGTACTCGATCTCCTCCGGGTTCACCTGATGGCGATCGTACACCTCCCGCAACAGGCTCGCTTGCGAGGCCCCGCTCGGCGCCGTAATGCCGTTGGTCTTGCCGTCGTAATTGATCCCGCTGCCGCGGATCACGGCGTGGATCGGATCGCCGTCGGCTTCCGCCTGCGACAGGCGCTTGAGCATGACGACCGCGACCGCCTCCCCCGGCACCATGCCGTTGGCGCCGCGGTCGAAGGCGCGGCATTTGCCGTCCTTCGACAGCATGCCCGCCTGGCTGGTTCCGATATGCACCACCGGGGTCAGCATCAGATTGACCCCTGCCGCGAGCGCGGCGTCGCACTCGCCATTGCGCAGGCTGAGGCACGCCTGATGCAGCGCCACCAGTCCCGACGAGCAGGCGGTGTTGATCGCCATCGCAGGACCCCGCATGTTCAGGAAGTAGCCGAGCCGCGAGGCCAGGATGCCGTCATGGTTCGCCGTCACGCTGCCGCCGCCCCGGGTCAGGATCTGGTAGTCGCCCTGCTCGACGCCGACGAACATCCCGACCTTGCCGCCGCCAAGCTGACTGGCGCCATAGCCGGCATCTTCCAGCGCCTTCCAGGATTCCATCAACAAGAGCCGCTGCCGCGGGTCCATCACTTCCGCCTCGCGTGGCGAGATCTCGAAGAACAGCGGGTCGAACTCGCCCACGCCGGGGATAAAACCTCCCCATTTGCAGTCGGTCTTGCCTAACTCTTTCTGTGGATCGCCGTACACCTTGCGCCAGTCGAAGCGGTCGGGTGGGATCTCCTCCACCGCGTCCTCGCCGGCCTTAAGTATTCGCCACATCTCCTGCACCGTGCGCGCCTTCGGGAAGCGCCCGCTCATGCCGATGATCGCGATCGGCTCCGGCACGCCTGTGTTCAGCGCGGAAGCAACAGCGGGATATTCAGACGGCTGCAACGGCGGGGCTTCGATCCGCTGAGAAACGGCACGCAGCGGTCTTGCCTCCGGCACCGGGACGGGAGCGGCTTCCTGTTCCCGGTACAGCGCCTCGACCGCCCCCGCATGCGTCTTCACAAAATACTGCGTCAGCTGCGCCAGGGTCGGATGGCTGAAGAACACCGAAGGCGAGACCTCGATTCCAAAATGCTGGGTCAGTCGCCGCGCCAGCTCGGCAAGGCCGATCGAGTCGAGGCCAAAATCCGCCAGGTTCTCTTCCGCATCGAGACGCTCCCGCGGCAGCTTGAGTAGCGCGCCGACATGCCCGGTCAGCTCGAACGCCACGCATTGCGCAACGCTCAACCCCTTCAGCTCCGCACGATTGCCCTGATAGCGGCCCACGCCGGGCGATGAGCGCTTCGCCGCCGCGCCGGAAGCCTGAGCCTCGCCTTGCGGCTGTCTTTGTCCTTGCCTCTCGTCTTGTCCCTGTTGTCCTTGTCCCAGCCCCAGGAAGCGATGCACCCGGCTGGCTTGCCCCGCCAGCACCAGATGCTGCGCCGCGCTTTGGCCGAGCAGCCGCTCGAACATCTCGATGCCTTCTGTTGAAGTCAGCGCCCGCTGCCCGCTCGACTTCAGGTACATCCGGGTCTGCTCGCTACCCCCCACCCCCATGCCGCCGTCCTGCCACAGCCCCCAGTTGATCACGACCGTCTTGCCTTGCCGCTCGCCGCGCGCCTGCAACGCGTTGCGGGCATGCGCGTGCGCCATCAAGAACCGGTTGCCGATCGCGTAATCGCAGCTGCCAAAATCGCCTAGCTGCGCAGCCGACGAGGAGAAGTAGCAGACAAAGTCCAGCGCCCGGTCCTTAAGCACCTCATCCAGCACCAGCGTGCCCTTGATCTTCGGCGCCAGTACCGCGTTGAAGGTGGCAACATCCTTGTCGAACACACTGCCGCCGCCGCCGACCCCCGCCGCGTGGATCACCCCGTGCAACGCGCCGAAGCGCAGTTCGCCGGCGTGCAGCGCCTGTTGCAGCGCCGCGCGGTCGCAGACATCGGCCTGCGCATACTCGACCGCGCCGCCCAGCGCCTCCAGCCGCGCGATCGCCTGACGCTTCTCATCGTCAAGCGCGGTGCGGCCGAGCAGGATCAGATTGGCCGCAAACTTCCGCGCCAGATGTTCCGCAACCCTAAGTCCAAGTCCGCCGCAGCCGCCGCTGATCAGATAGGTCCCGCCCATCCGCAGCGGACTCTCGACACTCTCCAGCGCACGCGGCCGAACCCTGCAAACCTCGCGGCGACCATCACGATAAAACGCGCTCTCGAACCGCGCCGTCGCAAGCTCGCCCAACAGGCGCGGCAGCCATTGCTCCACCGCGAGGCCTGCCTCCTGCCCGATCACCGCGACGCGCGTCTGCGGCCATACTAGTCCCAGCGAACGCTCAAAACCGATCCAGGATTCCAGCCGGCTGCGCGCAAGCTCGGTGTCGTACGCTCCCGCCAGCAGCAGCCGGCTGCACTTCAGTCCGCTGGAGGCCAGCCCCTGCAGCAGATGCATCGGGATCGCAGCATCCTGGGCGCAGCCGGAATCTTCCAGCCCCCAGAGATAAAGTACTGCATCCACCTCGCCATGCGCAGCACCGATGCGGCTGAAGGCAGCTGCTACCGGCTCGGCGGCATCCTGCGCGACGAAGATCACTTCGGTGCGCGGATCGAGCTCATGGACCAGCTCCACAACTCGGCGCTGACTTCCGGCATCCGACAGCAGGCACACCAGGCGCTGCAGCTTCCTGCCCGATGGCGCAGGTAGCGCCTGCTCTTCCCACACTTCTTCAAACGTCAGCAGTTCATACGCTTCCGCGGAAGCGTCGCTCGGTCCGGATGGTCCGGCTGCTACCGCAACTTCCTCTTGCTCCTCCCCAGATGCGCTCGCCGCAGCGCCGGCCGCAGCCGGCATCGACGCTTCCGCGTTCGCCTCCACCCAGTAATACTCTTTGGCAAACGGGTAGGTCGGCAGCGAGATGCGCCGCGGTCTTGCTTCGCCGTACAGCCGCTGCCAGTCGAACGACAGGCCTTTTACCCACAGCTCCAGAAGCTTGCTGTATTTGCCGCGCTCGATCCACTTCGCCACCGCTTCCTGCAGTTCTTCATCCGCTGCAAAGACCGCAAGCGTCTCTTTGTCCCGTTTGATCTCGCCTTGATAAAACTCGCCGCTGCCGCCGGCGAGGCAGCCTTGCAGCTTCGCCTTCAACTCCTCCATCGAGCCGGCCATCACGGCAAGCCTGCACTCCATCGCATCGCGGCCGACCTGCAGCGTGTAGGCGACATCAGCCAGATCGGCGTCGCCAAGCGAGCGCTGCTCGATCGCCGCCACAAGCTGCTCGACCTGCTGCTTCAGCCGTTCCGCGTTCTTCGCCGACAACACCACAAGCGCAGGATGCGATCCGCTCACCACCGAAGGAGACGCAGTATCCGCAGGCGGCACATGCTCCTCGATCACCACATGCGCGTTCGAGCCTCCCGCCCCGAACGACGATATCCCCGCGCGTCGCGGCAGGTCGCGACCGTCAGCGTCCCGCGGCGCCCGCCAGGGCTGGGTCTCCCGTACGATGTAGAACGGGCTGTCCTCAAGCTGGATATACGGGTTCAATTCCTCGCAATGCAGGCTCTTCACCAGCGTCTTATGCTGCAGCTGCAGCAGCACCTTGATCAGCCCGGCGATCCCGGCCGCTAGTTCGAGATGGCCGATGTTGCTCTTCACCGTGCCCAGCCCGCAATATGCCGGGCCGGAAGGTAAAGCTCCGCTCGCTTCGAACGTCCCGCCTGTCTCCATCAAATCCCGGAACGCGCTCTTCAGCCCGTTGATCTCGATGGGATCGCCGAGCTCCGTCCCGGTGCCGTGCGCCTCGATGTAGCCGACCGTCCGCGGATCGATCGCGGCGCGGGTGTAGGCCGCCTTCAGCAGTTCCGCCTGCGCCTTCGGATTCGGCGCCGTCAGCGATTGCGCGCGCCCGCCGTGGTTCTCCGCGCTGCCGCGGATCACGCCGTAGATGTGATCGCCATCGCGCTCCGCCGCTCGCAGCTTCTTCAACACCAGCATGCCGACGCCTTCGCCGCGCACATAGCCGTTGGCGTGTCTGGAGAACGTCTTGCAGCGGCCGTCCACGCTCAGCATTCCCGCTCTACTGAGGTTGATATGTCCCTCCGGCGTCAGCAGCGTGTTGACGCCGCCGGCGATCGCCAGCTCGCAGCTGTCGCTCGCCAGGGCCTGCATCGCCCGATGCACCGCCACCAGCGAACTTGAGCACGCCGTCTCGATCAACTCGCTCGGACCATGCAAATCGAGGAAATAGCTCATCCGGTTCGGACCAAACGACGGCAGCAGCCCCGTCACGCCATAGCCATCGAGCGCTGCATGCCCGCGCGCAATCAGCCGGCCATAACCGCTGCTTCCGCTTCCCACCAGGATTGCGGTTTTGCTCCCAGCAAGGCTCGCCGCCGAATAACCGGCATCCTCGATCGCCTTCCAGATATAGGTCATCAAGAGCCGCTGCTGCGGATCCATCAGCTCGGCTTCGCGCGGCGAGATGCCGAAGAACAGCGGATCGAACTCGCCGATTCCCTCGATGAAGCCGCCCCAGTTGACGTTGGTCTTGTCGGCCTGTTTGAACGGATCGCCATCGATCGCCCGCCAGTCCCAGCGCTCTCCCGGGATCTCGGCGATGCAGTCGCGCTCCTCCACCAGATTGCGCCACAGCCCCGCCACATCCTCCGCCATCGGAAAGCGGCCGCTCATTCCGATCACCGCGACTGCATCCGCCGTCGCCGGTTCGGCGCGCTCACTTGGCGCAGGCTGAGGTGGGGCGAACTCCGGACGTGCGTCGACCAATTCCGCAGCCGCATCGCCAGCTTCAACGACGGATGTCTTCACAGCTGCCGCAAATTTCCCCGCAAATACCGCGCGGTGATTTTCCACGAGGTAGCGGGCGAAATCTCCGAGCGTCGGATGTTCGAAGAAGATCGTCGGCATCAGATCGAGGCGGTAGAGCTGATTGAGCTGACGGGCCAACGTCGTGAAGCTAATGGAATCAAACCCGTATTCGCTCAGCTCGCGATCGGGATCGATGTCCTCCACCTTCAATTTGTAGCCGCGCGAAACTTCCTGGATCAGCGAAGTCTGCACTCTTCCGAGTAACTCGCCTGCCTCGTCGATCGCTTTGTCGGGCAGGCTTGCCCGACCTTTGTGTGTTGCCGTCGCAGACGATGGGCTTGCCACCCGGCGCGCCTTCGTATCAGCGCGCGTGTGCCATACGACCCCGTCGCTTTCGGCGGCGACGATCTGCTGCCCAAGCGCATGCGCGTCCGCTGCAGGGAACGCGCTTGAGCGGAAGCCTTCCAGTTCCAGAACCCGGCGCCACGTTTCCGCAGACAAGCCCGGAGAACCCGGGATACGAAGCTTCTCGTCCTCGTATAACCACCATCCCTCCAGCAGCCCGAAGGTCAGATGGGTGAACAGGCTGGTGTCGCTGATCTCGTTGAGCAACAACAGACCGTTGGTCTGCAGTGTCGCTTTGACGTTACGCAACGTTTTGCGGATATTTCGCGTCGCATGCAGCACATTCGCGGCAATCACCAGATCGTAGCTGCCGGCGTCAATTTCCTGCGCGGCGATCGGCTTTTCGACATCAAAAATACTATAGCGCAGGCAAGGATGATCCGGCCCATAGACTTTGCGCGCATGCAGCAGGAAGGTTTGCGAAAGATCCGTGTAACGATATTCCTCGATGCAATCCGGATAAGACTTGAGCCGCGCCAGCACGTGTGCGCTGGTGCCGCCTGTCCCAGCACCCACCTCGAGAATGCGAATCCGCGCTTTAGAATCCTGCTTGCGCCGTTCTTCAATGAAGGCAACGACCATTTCAGCAAGCGCATTGTTGAAGTAATCCGCAATCGGATTGTTCTTGTAGACCCCCTCCACCAGCGCCAGCGAACCGTTCGGGAACATCACGTCTGTCGCTCGCATCGCGCCAGTAAGCACACCGGGAAGCGCGCGTAACGTGGTCTCGACCAGATTTATGTGCGACGCGATGGCGGGATCGGTCTGCCACTCGCTCTTGCGTCTGTCCCATTCCTGCCAGCTCGCCTCAGCCGCCGGAATTCCTTCGACCGTTGAATACCGTTCTCCGTCCTGCTTGAGAACGCCTCGCGCAGTGAGAACGCCCAGACTCTCTTGCAGCCATCGATCATAAAGTGAGGGGAAGTTGACTTTGGTCTTCCAGGTGTCGATATGCGAGCTGCTTTCGGCAAACAGGCCGAGTGAATTCAATTGGCCGAACAGGAGCCCGGCGAGCAATGCTTCCATTGTCCGGACTCCCTGATCAGCGAGAGTGGGCAGGGTGCGCAACCCATCAAGCTGACGTTCACCCAAGTGCCGCAGCCGTTCACCAAGCGGGAGAAATTTTTCCGGAGCGTTCGATATCCATTCGTTTGGACTCACTCCTTCCACCGGAACCGGCTTGATGGTGTTTATCAGTCCGAGTTGGTGCGCTGGCCTGGCAAGCAGACTTTCCAGAGCCTGCATTGCAATCGGCGGCTCAATGAATCCCAGGCCTATTTCACACAATTCCTCCGCCAACTCGCGCGGAACGCTTTGTCCCCAATAGCCCCAGTTCATTGTCCTGACGGGAAATGACCATGTCCTGGCCAGCTGCCCCGCAAACGCATCCTTGAAGGTGCAGCCGGAGGCATAATGGCTCTGCTTCGGATTCTTGATGAAGCTCACGAGCGACGAGAAGAACAGCACAAAATCCAGCGGCTCATGCTCGAAAACCTGGGCGATGCGGACGCTTACATCGACCTTGGCTGAAAGCGCGGCCTTGAATTCCCTCTCATCCAGCTCGGCCAGACTCTGGCTCGAAAATACCATCGCGGCGTGAACGACGCCATTTATCTTGCCATATCGCTGCTTCACTTCTTCGCAGGCTTGCTGAAGTGCGTTGTGATCGGCGGCATTGGCACTGATGTAATGGCAGGTGCGGTCCGTCGTTGCCAGTTGGTCGAGCTTTGCCTGGATGGCCGGGTTCTTGTCGCTTCGACCGATCCAGACGATCTGAGCTCGATAGGTTCGAACCAGATATTCGCTGAATATTTGGCCGACATCTCCGGCGCCACCGATGATTACATATACTCCACCGATCTTGAATGACGACGCTCGATTCTGCGGAGCAGATCGAGTCCGGATCAATCGATGCCGGTACCATGTCCGGTCCCGACACACCCAGAGGTGAGCGCGGCGATCGGGTGGAAGAGAAAATATCCCGGAAATTTGCAGATCATCGTCAACCTGCAAATCGACGAGGCGTATCTTCCACTTCGCATGTTCTTTTGCCATCGATCCGACTAACCCATGCACGCTCGCATGGGTCGGGTTCACTTCCTCGTATTGATGGATCGCCTGGGATTGCGTGGTGATCACGGTCCAGTTCAGCGCCTTGCTGCCATAGCCAAGCGTCAACAGAGCCTTGATCAGGCGAAAGCATCGGATTGCGCCGTGCTGCTGGTCCTCGATGATCGCGTCGCCCGAAAGCGATTGCAGTCGAGGCTCGGGAGCCAGCCATATGATGTGATCGATCGTTCCCAACGCTCGCAGCTGCGCGCCGATCACTTCGGGCGTTGACTCAGACGGGATCTCCAATTGCGGCGCATCGGGATAAAGTTCGTTCAACAAGGCGTTGCGCACTGGCGTGCCGCCGACAATGACGACGCGAGCTGTGGGTGACGGCCAGCGCACACCCGGTTCTGCCACGACCGGCGCCCACACCGGCGTTAGCAGCACCGTACCGGTTTGGAGGGCGTCGAAATTTTGCTCAATTGGGGGTTCTGGCGGAGGCGGTACCGCGGCGACGGATCCGCTTGCCGCAGTTGCAGGCTGCGCGCTCGCTTCAACCCAGTACCGGTCTCTGGCAAACGGATAGGTCGGCAAATTGATCCGGCCCGGTTTCGCCGATCCGTGCAAGTTTTCCCAGGCGAACTCGTAGCCCTGGCAATAGAGTTCGGCGAGCGCACACAGGGTTTCGCGGTACTTGACCGCGTCACTGAACAAGGAATCGCAACTCGTCAGCAACGCGTTGCCATAGCCCCGCAACGCCTTTTGCCCGACGAAGTTACGCGCAACCGTCCCCTGGAACAGGTTCGGTGTGCGCTCCCGCCTGATCGCTTGCCGAAGTCCATGCAGCGCAGTTTCGCGATCTTCGACCACAATCGCGCAACGATAATGGAATTGCTGGCGGCCGCTTAAGAGTGTGTGGCTCATCGCCCGCAGGTCTGGCGCCGGCCCGTCCCGCTGCTCGAGCATCCCGAGCAGGTCTTCGATCCTTGTCTGCAACGCGGCTTCGGTCTTTGCCGACAATGCCAGCAAATGACAGGGAGCGTGACGTGCGGCATCCGCCTGCTCCCGGCGGTAACTCTCGACCACGACATGCGCGTTGGTCCCGCTCATGCCGAATGCGCTCACCGCGCCGAGCCGGCCTCGCCCGGATGCCTTCTCCGGCCACGATCTATTCGCCTTGTTGATGTAAAATGGACTGGCCTGCCAGTCGATGTAGTCGCTCTCCTGCTCGCAGTGCAGGCTTGCGGGGATGGTCTCGTGACGAAGCGACTGCACCAGTCCGATCAGGCTGACCAGGCCGGACGCCGCAAGCGTGTGACCGAAGTTGGTTTTGCTCGAGGTCAGTGCGCAAAAACCCTGCCGCTGCGTATAGCTCTTGAAGGCGTCCGACAGCGCATTGACTTCCACGGGGTCGCCAAGCCGCGTCCCGGTGCCGTGCGTGACGATGTATTCGATGTCCTCGGGGTTCACCCCGTGACGTTCGTACACATCCTGCAACAGGCTCGATTGCGATGTTCCGCTCGGCGCCGTGATGCCGTTGGTCTTGCCGTCATAATTGATCCCGCTGCCGCGGATGATGGCGTGGATCGGATCACCGTCAGCCTCGGCCTGCGACAAAAGCTTGAGGACGACGACGGCAACTGCCTCACCCGGCACCATTCCGTTGGCACCGCGGTCGAAGGCGCGGCATGTGCCGTCGTTCGACAGCATCCCCGCCTGGCCTGCGGCGACATGGGTCTTCGGGGTAAGCATCAGGCTAACGCCCGCCACCAGTGCGGCATCGCACTCGGCGTTGCGCAGGCTCGCGCAGGCCTGATGCAACGCCACCAGCGCCGACGAGCAGGCGGTGTTGATCGTCATCGCAGGGCCGCGCATATTCAGGAAATAGCCCAGCCGCGACGCCAGCACGGCGTCGTGATTGGCGGTGATACCGCTGTCCGGCGTCAGCAGCTGGTAATCGCCCTGTTCGGCGCCTACGAACGTGCCGACCTTGCCGCGGCCAAGCTGGGTTGCGCCATAGCCGGCATCTTCCAGCGCCTTCCACGCCTCCATCAGCAGGAGCCGCTGCCGCGGGTCCATCAGCTCGGCGTCGCGCGGTGAGATCTCAAAGAACAGCGGATCGAACTCGCTTACATCCGGGACAAAGCCACCCCATTTGCAATCGGTCTTGCCCGGCTGCTGCGGATCGCCGTAAACCGTGCGCCAATCGAAACGATCGGAGGGAATCTCCTCTACGGCATCCACGCCCTCTGCAAGGATTCTCCAGAGTTCGCCGACCGTCCGGGCTTTCGGAAACCGGCCGCTCATCCCGATGATCGCGATCGGCTCCGGAACGCCTGTATTGGGAGCGGTCGCGGAAGCAACGGCAGATAGCGGGCCGGGATGTTCAGGCTGCAACGGCGGGGCTTCAACCCGATTCGGTCCGGCAAACGTCCGGCCGGCGGGAGCCATGGTTTCTTCGCGATAGCGCGCCTCGACAGCCGCCGCATGCACTTCGACAAAATAGCGCGTCAACTGCGCCAGCGTCGGGTGGCTGAAGAACACCGAAGGCGAAACCTCGATCCCGTACAGTTGCGTCAGGCGCCGTGCCAGCTCGGCAAGACCGATCGAGTCGACGCCAAAATCCGCCAGGTTCTCGTCGACATCCAGACGCTCCCGCGGCAGCTTGAGCTGCTCGCTCACATGCTCCTTCAGCTCCCACGACACGCATTGCGCAATACTCAGTCCCTTCAACTCCGCGCGGCCGCCTCGGTTACCGCGGTCGGCTGGTTCCGTCACCGCATCGCGGGAATCCTGCTGCAATGATCCGAGGAAGCGATGGATCCGACTGGGTTGCCCTGCCAATACCAGATGCTGCGCTGCGCTTTGGCCGAGCAGCCGCTCGAACATCTCGATGCCTTCCACTGAGCCCAGCGCCCGCTGCCCGCTCGACTTCAGGTACATCCGGGCCTGCTCGCTATCCGGCATCCCCATGCCGCCGTCCTGCCACAGCCCCCAATTGATCACGACCGCACGGCCACCCCGCTCGCCCCGCGCCTGCAGGGCGTTGCGGGCATGCGCATGCGCCATCAAAAACCGGTTGCCGATCGCATAATCGCAGCCGCCAAAATCGCCAAGCTGCGCAGCCGACGACGAGAAGTAGCAGACAAAGTCCAGCGCCCGGTCCTTAAGCACCTCATCCAGCACCAGCGTGCCCATGATCTTCGGCGCCAGCACCGCGTTGAAGCGCTCAACGTCCTTGTCGAACACACTGCCGCCGCCGCCGATCCCTGCCGCGTGGATCACCCCGTGCAACGCGCCGAAGCGCAGCTCCGCACCCCGCAGCGCCTGTTGCAGCGCATTGCTGTCGCAGACATCGGCCTGCGCATACTCGACCGCGCCGCCCAGCGCCTCCAGCCGTGCAATCGCCTGCCGCCTGGCATCGTCCAATCCTGAACGGCCGAACAGGATCAGATTGGCCGCAAACTTCCGCGCCAGATGCTCAGCAACCCTGAGGCCAAGTCCGCCGCAGCCGCCGCTGATCAGATAGGTCCCGCCCATCCGCAACGGACTCTCGACGTTCTCCAGCGGGCGCGGCCGCACCCGGCAAACTTCACGGCGGCCATCGCGATAAAACGCGCTCTCGAATCGCTCCGCTGCCAACTCTTCCCACAGCCGCGGCAGCCATTGCTCCACCGCAAGGCCTGCCTCCTGCCCGATCACCGCGACGCGCGTCAGCGGCCATACCAGCCCTAGCGAACGCTCAAAGCCGATCCAGGATTCCAGGTGGCTGCGCGATAGCACATCGTCATATGCTCCACCCAACAGCAGCCGGCCGCACTTCAGCCCGCTGGAAGCCAGCCCCTGCAGCAGATGCATCGGGATCGCAGGATCCTGGGCGCAGCCCGCATCTTCCAGACCCCACAGATAAAGCACCGCATCCACCTCGCCATGCGCGGCAGCGATGCGGCTGAAGGCATCCCGGTAGCTCGCCGCATCGGCGCGGCGGACGCGATACGCAGCCGGCGAGCTGTCCGGCTCCGCTACGGGCTGCCCTGCATCCTGCGCGACGAAGATCACTTCGGTGCGCGGCGTAAGCTCCTTGAGCACTTCCACAACGCGGCGCTGACTTCCGGCATCCGACAGCAGGCAGACCAGGCGCTGCAGCTTCCTGCCCAAATCCACCGGCAGTGCCTGCTCCTCCCACACTTCTTCAAACGTCAGCAGTTCATACGCTTCCGAAGCAGCCGTGCTCTGTCCGAATGCCTCGGCCTCTGCCGCAACTTGCTCCTGCTCGCGCTCAGACGCGGCGCCAGACCCAACGGGGATCGATACTGCTGCGCCAGTCTCCATCCAGTAGCGCTCCCGCGCGAACGGGTAGGCCGGCAGCGAGATGCGCCGCGGTTTTGCTTCGCCGTACAGCCGCTGCCAGTCGAACGACAGGCCTTTTACCCAAAGTTCCAGAAGCTTGCCGTATTTGCCCTTCGCAACCCAAGCTTCGATCGCGCGCGCCATGTCCTCGTCGGCAAGGATCGCAAACGTCTCTTTCTCCCGCCTGATCTCGCCCTGATAAAACTCCTCGATCCCGCTGCCGCCGGCGAGGTAGCCTTGCAGCTTCGACTTCAACTCCGCCATCGAGCCGGCCATCACCGCAAGCCTGCACTCCATCGCCTCGCGGCCGACCTGCAGCGTATAGGCGACATCAGCCAGATCGGCATCGCCAAGCGAACGACACTCGATAGCCCCAACCAGTTGCTTGACTTGCTGCTTCAGGCGTTCGGCATTCTTCGCAGACAACACCACCAGCGCCGGCCGCGCGCTGCTCACGGCGATGGAAGAATGCCTTGCTCCGCCTGGTGCTACATATTCCTCGATCACAACGTGCGCGTTCGAGCCTCCCGCCCCGAATGACGAGACCCCGGCGATCCGCGGATGCTCGCGGCGAACCCCATCGCTCTCGACCACCGGCCGCGGCCACGGTTCCAGCTTCCGCTGCACCACGAACGGGCTGCCCGCAAAATCGATGTGCGGATTGAGAACCTCCGAATGCAGCGAAGGCACGAGTTCGCCATGCTCCAGCTGCAGCAGAACCTTGGTCACGCCGGCAATTCCTGCGGCGCTCTCGCAATGACCGATGTTCGACTTCACCGAGCCGATCGCGCAGAACTGCTTGTCCGCCGTATCCTGCGCAAACGCCTGCGTCAGGCCGCTGATCTCGATGGGATCGCCGAGCTCCGTCCCGGTGCCATGCGCCTCGATATAGCTGAGCGCCCGCGCGTTGATCCCGGCCTTCTCCAGCGCCGTCCGCACCAATTCCTTCTGCGCGACCGGACTGGGCACCGTGTAGCCATGTGTCCTGCCGCCATGGTTGACCGCGGTCGACTTGATCACTCCATAAATGCGATCTCCGTCCGCAATCGCCCTGGCCAGTGGCTTCAGGACGATAGCACCGACGCCCTCTCCGTCGACGAACCCGTCGCCGCCGTCGCCAAAAGCGCGGCACACGTTGCCTGACGAAAGCATCGTCAATTCAGACAATGCCAGGTAGTGCGCGGGACCGACAATCAGACTGACGCCGCCGGCAATCGCACAATCGCTCGTTCCGGCATAAAGGCTTTCCGCAGCGAGATGCAGCGCGGTCAAAGACGAAGAGCACGCCGTATCGACCGCAAGACTGGGGCCTCTGAATTCGAAAAGATAAGAGACTCGATTCGCAACGGACCAATACTGCGCGCTCGAAGGGTAATAGCCGTTGGTCACACCGACGAACACGCCGACGTTTCGGCTCGCGCAGAGGGTGGCCGGCGTATAGCCGGCGTCCTCGATCGCCGCATAGGCCTCCTGCAGAAACAGCCGCTCCTGCGGATCCATGCGCTCGGCTTCGCGCGGCGAAATTTTGAAAAACAGCGGGTCGAATTTATCGACATCCTCGATGAACCCGCCCCATTTCGAATAAATCGATCCGGCCTTGCCCCTTTCGCTGCAAAACCAGGCGCGCCAATCCCACCGTCCTTGCGGGATTTCAGTGATGACATTTTTGCTTTCTCTGAGATTGGACCAGAACGTCTGCAGATTGTCGGCGCCGGCATAACGGCCGGACATTCCGACGATCGCCAAATCTTGGCGCTGCGGCGGCCGGTTGCTTGCTTCCGCGGTGCTCCGCTGCGGGCGCCGTTCGAGGCCGCTCGATTGCCGACCGGTCGCCTCCGCCGCATCAATGGCATCGAGCCCGGCCTTGTCGCCTTTCGCAGGCGCGACAGGGTTCTGTTGCTGGAGCCCGGCAAGCTTGACCAGCACCTCCCTCTCGGCCTTGATAAGATACTCGACCAGGGATGCCAGGGTCTGGTGCTCGAACAGCACCGTATTGGTGACGCTGCCGAACACCACGCGAAGTGCGTTGGCCAAGGTCACGGCCAAAATAGAATCGATGCCATAGGTTGTCAGCGGTTCGGTGAAATCGATCCGATCGGGCGACGTCCTCAGCACCTTGGCGACGGCGTCCCGCACATAAGCCGTGCACTTTGCCCTGATCAGATCTTCTGAACCGGCTGTGGCGGAATCCAGCCCGGCCAAGTCGCCCTTCTCATGCGTCACACGGCTCTGCTGCTGAAGCCCGGCAAGCCTGACCAGCACTTCCTTTTCGGCCTTGACAAGGTACTCGACCAGAGACCCTAGGGTCTGATGCTCGAACAGCACCGTATTGGTGACGCTGCTGAACACCACGCGAAGCGCGTTGGCGAGGGTTACGGCCAAAATGGAATCGATGCCATAAGTTGTCAGCGGTTCGGTAAAATCGATCCGATCGGGCGACGTCCGGAGCACCTTGCCGACGGCATCCCGCACATAGGCCCTGCACTTTGCCCTGATCAGATCTTCCGAGCCCGCTGTGCCGGATTCCGATGCGATCAAGTCCAGCTCGGCTGTCTCGGGCGAAGCTGCGGGAATTCCGCCGGGCCTGGCATTCGCTGAGCGCATCGTTTGCAGCTGACGCACCACACCGTCGCTTTCCCCGACAATCACGTCTTGTTTGACGGCACCCACCGCTTCCGTCGCAACGAAAATCGACCGGAATCCTTCCTGGTCCAGAACCTTTTGCCAGGCCTCCAGGGGCAGGCATGGACAACCCTGGAGCCGCAAGGCCGCGTCCTCGTACAGCCACCATCCATCCAGCAACGCGAAGGTCGCGTGGCTGAACAGGCTCTTGCTCGTGACCTCGTTGAGCAGCAGAACGCCGTTGGTCCGCAGTGCCGCTTTGACGTTGCGCAGCGTGCGGCGGATGTTGCGCGTCGCATGCAGCACATTGGTGGCAATCACGAGATCGTAGCCGCCCGCATCGATCCCCTGCCCGGCAATCGGCTTCTCGATATCGAAAACCCCGGTGCGCAGATACGGATTATCCGCCGCATAGGCGTCCTGCGCGTGCAGCAGGAAGGCTTGCGAGAGATCCGTACAGCGATACTCTTCGATGTGGGCCTTGTAAGCCTGCAGCCGTGCCAGCACCGGCGCGGAGGTGCCGCCGGTGCCGGTGCCGACTTCGAGAATGCGAATGCGCGCCGAAGCATCCTGCCTGAGCCGCTCTGCGACGAAGCTTTCCACCATTCCGGCAAGCGCGCCGTTGAAGTAATCCGCAATCGGGTTGTTCTTGTAGATGCCCTCCACCAGCGCCAGCGAGCCGCTCGGAAACATCACGTCCGTCGCCCGAACCGCGCCTGCGAGAACGCCGGGAAGCGCGCGCAGCGTCGTATCCACCAGGTTGACCCAGGCGGCGATGGCGGCATCCGTCAGCCATGCTTGCTTGCGTGCTTCCCACTCACGCCAGCTCGCTTCGGCTTCCGGCCGCATCGCTTCGACCGCCGAATAGCTTTCACCGTCGCGCGCGAGATAGCCACGCGCCACCAGCATGCCAAGGCTCTCCTCCAACCATCGGTCGTACGAACTGCGCAGGCGCAACTCCGCCTTGATCGTCGCGACATTCACCGTTCCTCTTGCCGGGAAACCCGCGGCGATCAATTGGGTCCACAGCAACTCGCCGGCCAGTTCGTCCAGTTCCGGATAAGCATGCCCTTCCGGCAGCTCACCTCCTGCAAACCGCTTCTGATCGGCCAGCAATGCGGCCGTCGTCGACGGCATCTGCGGTGGATAGACGCGGAGCAGTTCCGGAACAACGCCGCGAGCGCTTGTTCCGGGCGCCGCAGGATCTGGCGTCACCTTCACCAGCGCGAGTTGGTTCTGGGGCGCAGCAAGCAGCACTTCCAGCGCCGCCATGCCTTCGACGGGTGTGATCGAGCCCAAGCCCGCGCGCGCCATCCGCGCTTCATAGCCCTGGCCGATGCCGATACTGCCCCAGTAGCCCCAGTTCATCACTTTGACCGGACACGACCACGTCCGGCCAAGCGCGTACGCAAAGGCATCTTCGAAGGTGCACCCGGCGGCGTAATTGCTCAGCCCGCGCGCCCTGTCGAAACTCTGCAGCGACGAGAAGAACAACACGAAATCGAGCTGATCCTCAGAAAACACCTGGGCCAGGCGCACACTCACATCCACCTTGGCGGAAAGCACTGCAAAGAACGCAGTCTCCTCCATTTTCGCGAGCCCGCCATCGCTGACGGTCGCGACTGAATGGATCACGCCGTGAACCTGGCTGTACTCCTGCTTTATCCTCGCATGGGCCCGCTCCATCGCCGACCGGTCGGTGGCATCGGCCTTGATATAGAGCGGAGCAAGACCAAACTTCGCCAACCGATTCAGTTTGCTCTCGATGGATGCGTCTTGCGGGCGGCGGCCGATCCACACGATCTGCGCCTGGTAGACGCGGATCATGTACTCGCTCCAGATCTCGCCGATGCCGCCGGCTCCGCCGATCACCACATAGACGCCACCCTGCCGGTACAAGGCTCCCTTCGCCACAGGCAGTTGGCTCGGCAGCAGCAAATGGCGATACCATTCGCCATCGCGATACCCCCAACCGCTGCCTTCATCGGCAGGCAGCCGCAACAGTTCGCCAAGCGGCCAATCATCGCGCGATGGCATGTCGACAAGCCGCAGCTGCCAGTTCGGATATTCATTGGCCATCGACCCGATCAAACCATGTACGCTCGCATGCGTCGGATCGATCGCTTCGTCACGACGAATGGCCTGACTTTGCTCGGTGATCACGGTCCAGCCGAGCGCCTTGTCGCCATAGCCGAGAGCCAGCACCGCTTTGATCAGCCGGAAACATTGCAAGACGCCCCGCTGCTGTCCTTCGATCAGGATTTCGTCGGCTGCAAACGCCGGCAGCGCCTCCGGCGCCAGCCACACCACATGATCGACCGTTCCCAATGCGCAAAGCTGCTTGCCGATAATTTCCGGCGTGGCCTCAGGCGATATCTCCAGTTGCTGCGCCTGCGGATAGTGTCCGCGCAATGCCGCCCGGCGCGCCGGCGTGCCGCCGACAATCACCACGCGATCCGCAGCCGACGGCCAGCTGACACCCGTCTCTCGGGCAACCGGCTCCCACACCGGCGTCAGAGTCAGCAGGTTGGTCGATTGATCTGATACGGTTGCGGAAGTCTCGTTGCGCCGTCCGGTGTCAGGGCTCGCACGCAGCCAATATCGATCGCCGGCAAATGGGTAGGTAGGCAGGCCGATCAGCCTTGGCCGGTCCGTCCGATAGAGCTGTTGCCAGTCAAACGAAAACCCCTTTACCCAAAGGGCCAGCAGCCTGCCATACTTGCCGCCGGCAACCCATTTCGCCACGGCGTCATGCAGTTCGTCGTCTTCTGCGAACAGTGCTACGGTGTCTTTGTTTCGCTTGACCTCGCCGCAATAGAGATCTTCAATTTCGACATTGGCGGCCAGATAGCCGCGCAATTTGGCCTGAAGCGCCGTTATCGAGCCGGCGACCGTGGCAAGCCGACACTCCATGGCCTCGCGGCCCACCTGGAGCGTGTAGGCAATATCGGCGAGATCGCCGTCTCGGAGACCGCGCTGGTCGAGCGCCGCAACAAGCTGCTCAACGCGCGCTCTCAGAGCATTCTGGTCCCGTGCCGACAACACGATCAGCGCAGGGCTGCTTGCACCCAAGACAGTGGGGCCATTCTCGCGCGCCGCTATGTATTCCTCAACGATGACATGGGCATTGGTGCCGCCGAAGCCGAAGCTGCTGACGCCGGCACGCCGTACCTTCTGTCGGCCGCGCAACTGCCAGGGGCCGGCTTTCTCGGCCACATAAAATGGACTTGCCGCCAGCGAGATGTGCGGGTTCAGCTCGCCGAAATTCAAGGAGGCGGGAATCTTCCCGTGCCTGATGCAGAGAAGCACCTTGAGCAGTCCAGCGAGACCCGCTGCGGCCTCGAGATGGCCGATACCCGTCTTGACCGAGCCTAGGCCGCAATAGGGTATCTCATCGTCGCCATCGGCAACCGAACACCGGGCAAACGCGTCCTTCAATCCGCGCACCTCGATCGGATCACCCAGGGATGTGCCGGTTCCGTGTGCCTCGACATAGCCAATCGATCGCGCATCGATCCCGGCTGCATTGTAGGCCTGCTCGATGAGATCCGCCTGTCGCGCGGGGTTGGGTACCGTCAGCCCCGCGGCCCGGCCGCCATGATTGATCGCCGAACCCTTTATGATTCCGTAGATTCGGTTGCCGTCACGCACCGCATCGGGCAGCGGCCTTAGCAGCATCACGATCGCGCCTTCACCGCGGACGTATCCGTTCGCAGCTTTGTCGAAGGTCTTGCATTTGCCGTCCGGCGACAGCATTCCCGCTTTGTAATAAGCTACGGTGTTCGCCGGATGGCACATGACATTGATGCCGGCGACCAGCGCCTGGCTGCACTGCCCGGTATTGATGGACTTGACGGCTTCATGCACGGCCATCAGCGAACTGGAACACGCACCGTCAAGCTGGATGCTCGGCCCGGTCAGGTCATAAAAATAAGAAAGCCGGTTGGCCAGGATGGCCATCGAAGTTGCGAGGCCGAAATGACCGTCGATCTCGTCGCGCAGTTCTTCGGATAGACGTAGCTGGTAATCCGAGCCGCTTGCGCCGACAAAGACGCCGGTTCGGCTGCCCGCGAGCGACTGCGGCACCTGCCCCGCATCCTCCAGGCAGGCCCAGGTCAATTGCAGCAAAATTCGTTGCTGCGGATCCATCACTGCGGCCTCGCGGGGAGAAATCCGGAAAAACCCGGCATCGAATTTCTCGATGCCATCAGCGAAACCGCCGATATCGATGCCCCGGTGCTGCCCTTCCGGATCGATATTCGACGGCCACGTCCAGCGCCACGGCGGCAACCGGCCGATCGCATCCCGCCCCTCTTCCAGAAGTTTCCAGAGTTGCTCGGGGTTTCCGATCCCGCCCGGCAACAGACATGCTGCGCCCACTACCGCGACGGCCTCGTCACGGTCGCCGGTCGAACCGTACTCCGCGCGCTCCGTCACGCCTTCATTTGCAGGTGTCGTGCTTTCAGCCACGTCGCTGGCAGATGGCGCATCCGGACCACTTGCGTCTTCCACCACGCCGCGAGACTGAACTCTCGCACGCACGACCTCATAAAGGTGGGCAATGATCCGCTCACAGGTGTTGTGTTCGAAAAAGAACGCGGGCTCCAGAATGACGCCAAAGCGACTGCCGATGCGTTCGTTGAGATCCAGCAAGTCAGCCGAGTCGAGCCCGAGTTCAAAAAGCGGCTGTGTCATTTCGATTTCAGCCGGCGCGCCGCTTTGCAAAATCAACGTCACCGCGCCGATGACAAAGCGGGGAATATCTTCGTCTGTTCCCCCCGCCCCACCGGAGCTTTCGAGCCTCGCCTCGATGCGTCGCCGCCGGTGAATGTCATATTTTATCAGGACACCGGTACCCTGGTTTACAACGTCAGGCGGGCGGTAGCCCACGACGACCTGTTCGATCGCCGCACCGTGCTGTTCGTGGAATCGCAAAACAGTGTCCACGAGCCTGCCGCGCTCGTTTCTCAGCGCGATGTACTGCTCCATGGGTACTCCAGCATGCTTGGAGTAGTCCTTGCACCGCGTTATCCCAACGACTGTGTCGATCCCCGCAATGACCGAGCAATACTGCAGCATGAACTCAAGCAACTGATCGCCGTGGCTTTGATACTGAGCTTCCGGCAAAACATTGATCGCGAGCAGCTGAACGATCGGTCCATCCTGCTGGTGGAGATGATGGACGTCGAAGGCCGTCAGCCCGGTGAAGTCTGCGCTTCGGACGCGCTGGGAATATACGACGGCAGACACGCCGCCATTGGCTTCGAGAACCAGTTGACCCTCGCGAAATACCTCCAGCCGCCGTCCAAGGATCTCAGGCGACATTTGCAGGCCAGGCGCCCAGCATTCCTCTTCAAGACGGACCAGCATCGGCATGTCGGCTTGGTCAGCTAACCGAATTCGGTAATCGCGCGTCTTGAACAGGCCAAGCGTTTGCTCGGCCCTTGTTCGAGCCTTCGGGTAGCGATGGAAGGAATCGGACTCCGGAAGCAGGCCGCCATGGGCCATCGACATCAGAAACGTGTCAGCTTCCGGCAACGCCGATGGTCCGCCGGGCGCGGCCCCCGGCCCCGCGTGGAAACCCGCGACGATCAGGCCATGTTTTCGAAACAGCCTCCGCCAACCCTGTGCGCCGGACAGCAAGGATCTGGCGACAGCGAAGTCCGTCTCGCCCGCGAAACCCGAAGCCGGCTCGGCTCCGGCGCCGCCGAACAACGTCGAGAAGACGTAAAGTGCATTTTCGGGGTTTTCAATTTCGCTGCTCAGAAGCGTTTGGATCACGCCTTGATAGGCATCGTCGGGTCTGGGCATCGATAGCCGATCGATGTCGTGACGCGCGACAGCCTGCTGATTGCCATGACTCCCGTTGAGACCGACGAACCGTAACGGGGCTTGCTCGAGCATCGAGCCGCGCAACGATTTTTGCCGGACGGTCTCCGATATCCGCCTCAGCACGCGTCCATCACCGCCGCCAAGATCTACGATATATTTCGGTTGAGCCGAGACGGGCTCGGCGTTGAAAATCGACACCACAATCCGATCCAGATCGGACAGATAAACGTCGGATTCCTGAAGATCGTTCATTGCTTCCGTCCCCCGGACGCATGAATTTTGGATGCGCAAAAGCCCGTCACGAGATCCACGAAATCCGCGTAATTCCACGCGGTATCTCGTATCGGAGCTACATGATTGTTTTAACGGTGGGCCTGCTTGTTAAAGCCGAGGCCTGCGGAGATTTCGCAGGCAGCGCGGCAGTGCGGTCACGGCGGATGGCAGCCGCATGGCCCGTCGATGAGTGGTAGCCGGGCCGCGGCGCTTAGACCGAGTTCGATGAGCTTTTCGAGCGTGCGTTCGTTGCTGCAGCACGTCGAAGGATTGTACGAAATACGAAAGCTCGCAATGCCTGCAGCGGTCACCGGAAGTTCTTGCGCTCTCCAGTCGAGCGCGACAAAGCAACTGGCGCGACCAGGCGATTTGCTTCCGTTATCGCGAGCATTCTCGCCGAGGCGGGTCAAGCAGATCGCCGATAACAACTCTTCGTCAACTCGAGATGGAACATCTATCACGCGCGTCACCGCAAGCCATTTGCGAACATCGATGAGCACAACCAGTATGTGCAAATAACCGGAGGTGTCAATTTTTTTTAGCTCTCGTCTCGCGATAGTGAAAAATTTTGGCGCTATTTAGGTTCTCTTCGTTATTTCGCGCATCGATCGCGTCGAGATGCTGTGCGTGCAGCGACGAGACCGAGTTCTTCTCGTGGCTGAAAAGAGGCGGACCAACCAACACGTCGATGCGAGCTCGCCGAAACAGGTCGTTGTCACTCGCTATCGGCTTATCGAGCTCCGGCTTTCCTGCAACTCGGGCAAGATTTCGCGGACACAACGATCCAGCGTGGTCGACCCGACCCACTGCTGCGGATATCCAAGCGAGACCTCCTCGAACCGAACGCCATCGCGGTGCGATGTGGAACGGATGTGGAGATGCCCTGACACAACGACAGTCGCGTTGAAGCGTAAGTGCCAATCTTCAGTTCGGCGAGTTCCGCACCAGGGCGAGAAACGCGGTATTCGCGGAAGTGTCGCGAGGTCTTCGCGTAACGGAAAGTGATTGATCAACACCGTCGGCAAGTCGTTCCTGTAGGTTTTCAGCCGCAGTTCCGTCAATTCACAGCGGGCACGACACCACTCGGCGATTCCGCTGTAGGGATCCGGGTGCAGAAGCACCTCGTCGGAACAGACGACTCCGGTTTCACTTGCCCATTCGACCGCCCGCTCCATTGGAACATCGCGCGGCCGAAAGCTGTAGTCATAAAGTAAACATAGTGGCGCAACCCTTACTACTTTGCCGCCAATTGCAACGATCGGATATGGATCCTCAGGCGTCACAACGCGGTACGATCGGCACAGCTCAACCAGTTCGTCATACTTGAACCGGCCACGCGCGGTCTGTTTGCTCGAGGGCAGCGTCCATAGTTCATGATTGCCCGGCACCCATACCAGCTGTGCAAAGCGCGGTTTGAGGATTTCGAAAGCCAGTTCGAGATGAGCTGCGGTTTCTCCGACATCGCCGGCCAGGATCAGCCAATCGCGGGGATGACCGGTAATACTGTAAAGCGCGCGCCGATTGACTTCATGGCCGAGATGAAGATCGCTGATTGCATACAATTTCATGCAAATTGCTTCATGGAAGGCGGACCATCGAATATCGATTCACGTACCGGCCTCGCAGCGGAACCGCGGCAACTCCGCGCTCGTCACTACCGGCGTTATCCAGCGCAGGTGGATAGCAGGCTCCACGCCGCGCGGCGCTGTGGCGGCGATCGCCATCCTGTGCTCAAGCGTCGGAGCATACTGATAAAAACGCCAACGCTCCGACTGATCGCCACATCTGTCGGTAACGTGCAGAAGCGGCGCCGGTCCATGAAGATCGAACCAAAACGCGTCAAGCGGAAGCGACAGCCCCATGCCGCGTGCTTTGATATAAGCTTCCTTGAGGGTCCAGTATGAGAAGAAGCGGTTGCGCCGATGTTCCGGCGCGCTGCGACGAAAATCCGCCAACTCCTTGGAAGCAAAGACCGTTGGCGCCAATGCGTCGATGTCCAGCGTCCGCGTCACGTTCTCGACATCGATCCCGATGTCACTATCCCTCGCTATCGCGCATACCACCAACCCGGTCGTGTTCGACAAATTGAAATAAATGTCGCGCGAAGCCCGCGGTTGCGAAACGTAGGGGCGACCATAGCGGTTGGCCTCAAACTGCCATGCCTGCTCGGATACTTCCGCATACCTGGACAATGTCGTGCGAACCAGCACCCGGGAAACAAGATATTGAATCCGCGCATCCGGTGCGACGAACCGCGCCCACCTGGCCCGTTCCGGCTCGCTTAGCAGCCGCAGATACGCACGTTGCAGCTCGCCCCCGACATCGTGCAGCGAGGTCAGCCAGACATCTATCTGTCCCGTCTCAAGACGAAGCAATGCGTTGTCGGTCACTCCATCTCCAGACACAGAGACGTCCTTGGATTGCATCCCACTCGATTTAATTTGTAACGCGCGAGAGAAGAGTCTCGAATATGACATCTTTGATTGAAACAACCCTGAGATGTTTTTTTTGCGGCGAAGGGTAAGTTGTGATAAGCCTCCGGTCAGACGGTTCGGACCGCGCTGCGCTCGCGGCCGTCACTTGCAACAAGGAAACCATCTTCGCTCCACAATTGTGCATGAGGCTGCGCAAGGAGGCATCGTCTTTCCGGATCAACGCTTGTATCGGACCTGAATAAGAAGACTGACGTACAACAAACCACCCGATCGGAAGAGCCTTAATGTCTAAACGTCGCGTTGTGTTCATGTTCTCCGGTCAAGGCTCCCAGTACTACCAGATGGGGAGAGCCTTCTTCGACGGGAATCCCGCATTTCGCAGCATCATGCTTCAATTGAGCAACGTCGCGACACCGCTGCTGGGCCGATCCGTTATCGATGTGCTCTACAACGATGGCAGGAAGAACAACGAGTCGTTCGATGACATCCAATTTACCAGCGCAGCTATCTTCATCGTCGAGTACGCACTCGCCCGTGTCCTGATCGATACCGGCGTCAGGCCCGATTGCCTGCTGGCATCGAGCATGGGGATCTACGCAGCGGCCGCGATAGCGGCAGCGCTCGATCCCCGCGAGGCCCTCGAGTCCATCATCGAACTCGCGACGGTACATAAAGCGCGTTGTCCGAAAGGTGCCATGATCGCAATTTTAGGCAGTTCGAAATTGCACAGCGATCTCAGCGTGCTGCGCGAACATTCGGACGTTGCCGCGGTTAATTTTCACTCTCACTTCGTTATCTCCACCATCGACCAGCATCTGCCTGAAATATTCGGCGTGCTCAATCGCCAAGGCGTCGCCTTCCAGAGGGTTGCCGTATCGTATCCGTTTCATTCACGCTGGGTTGATGCTGCAGGGGACGCGGCATTGGCGATGCTCGAAGAGTTACATTACGCGCAGCCGAAGATCCCGCTGGTCTGCTGCGCAGCCAGCCGCGTTCTCGAGGCCATCGCTCCCGAGAGCATCTGGGCCGCCGTGAGGAGACCGATCGAATTCGAACGGACGATCGCCGAACTCGAACGGAGCGGCCCCGGCGAATACATCGACATCGGTCCGGCGGGTACGCTGGCGACCTTCGTGAAATATCTCTTGCCCTCTACGTCCGCCTCGCGGTTTTTTTCGGTGCTGTCGCCATTCGGGACCGATTTGAAGAATTACGCGAAGCTGACCGCAGAACGAGATTTGCTCGGAGGCGCGCTCTCACATGCGACGCAATAAAGGTTACGCGACTGAGCAAGCTGCGCGGCGCGACTGCAAGACATCGTGGCGTCATCGCCGCCATTGCCGAGATTCAACTCGGCCACCACTCGTTGAACTTGTGGGAAGGAGCATCAAATGAACGTGTTTGTATTTCCAGGACAAGGGTCGCAACGGCGCGGAATGGGACAGGATTTGTTCGACCAGCTCCCGGAGTTCGCCTCGATCGAGCGAGAGATCGACGAATTGCTTGGTTATTCCGTCCGTACACTGTGCCTGGAAGACGCGAACAAGCAGCTCACTCAAACGCAATATACGCAGCCATGCTTATACGTCGTCAACGCCCTGCATTACTACAAGGAAAGGACCGAGCGCGGCCAACCCGATTATTTCGCCGGCCACAGTCTCGGTGAATACAACGCACTGATGGCCGCCGGCGCCTTCGACTTCATGACCGGCCTTCGTCTGGTCCAGAAGCGCGGAGAACTGATGGCATTGGCGAAGAACGGCGCAATGGCCGCCGTTGTCGGTCTGACCGCCGAGACGCTGACGCGGCTTCTTGAGCAGCATCAACTCACCGCCCTGAATGTGGCTAACTACAATTCTCCGACACAGACGGTGATCTCCGGCCTGGCAGCGGACATCCAGCGGGCAGGTCCGATCTTGCAGAATGCGGGCGCCAAAATGTACATACCTTTGCCGGTCAGCGCGGCATTCCATTCGCGCTATATGGCCGATGCGGCCAAGGCGTTCGAAGCATTTCTTGGCGAATTCCATTTCAGCAACTGGACGGTTCCCGTGATCTCGAACGTTACGGGCCAACCCTATCCGTCCGAAGACGCTGACCGCGCGGTGAGGCTGCTTCTCGTCAAGCAAATGGTCAGGCCCGTGTTGTGGACGCAAAGCATTCGCTTCCTGCTGAACAAGGGTGCCTCTGCATTCACCGAGACCGGCCCTGGCGACGTGCTGACACGTCTCATCGGCCAGATACGCGAAGCGACACCTGGTATCCCCGCTCCCGTGGCGGCCTGAGATCGGCATGTAACGGCGACAATCGCGCTCTGCCGTCGCCCGATCGCCTCGGTGGAATGATCAACAAGGTAACACAGATGCTGTGGACCGAAGCACGCCGCGAGTCCGATGACCCTGCGCGGATCAGCGCCGCCAGTCTTGGCAGTGCGGGATTCAAAACCGAATACGGAGTCAAATACGCCTATCTCGCCGGCGCGATGTACAAGGGCATCGCCTCGAAGGAACTCGTGATCGCGATGGCGAAGGCGGGGTTGATGGGTTATCTCGGCACCGGCGGATTGCGGCTCGATCGGGTCGAATCGGATATCCGGTTGATTCAATCGACATTGTCCGTCGATGGCCGTTACGGCATGAATTTGCTCAGCGACTTGTCGCAACCCGAGTTAGAGGAACGCACGGTCGAGCTGTTTCTCAGGCACGGTGTGCGCTTCGTTGAGGCCGCCGCCTACATGCAGATGACGCCCGCCCTGGTCAGATATCGCTCGCAAGGACTGAAGCGGCGGCCCGACGGTCGCATCGAGATTCCCAACCACGTTCTTGCCAAGGTTTCGCGGCCCGAAGTCGCTGCCGTCTTCATGCAGCCGGCGCCGGAAGCAATCGTGCGCCAATTGGTGCAAGCGGGACATCTCACTGCGGAAGAAGCTGAACTCAGCCGTCTGGTTCCCGTCGCCAGCGATATATGCGTTGAAGCCGATTCCGGCGGCCATACCGATCGGGGCGTCGCTTATGCGCTGATGCCGGTCATGTTATCGCTGCGCGACAAGATCGCCGCGCGACACCGATACCGGGAGAAAATCAACGTTGGAGCAGCCGGCGGCATTGGAACGCCGGAGGCCGCCGCGGCCGCCTTCGTCATGGGGGCCGATTTCATCCTGACCGGATCGATCAATCAATGCACGGTCGAAGCCGGAACAAGCGTTGCCGTAAAGGACATGCTGCAAACCGCCAACGCGCAAGACACCGCCTATGCACCCGCTGGCGATCTGTTCGAACTAGGCGCCAAGGTGCAGGTCTTCAAGAAAGGCGTGTTCTTTCCCGCCAGAGCGAACAAGCTGTACGAACTCTACTCGCACTACAATTCAATCGAGGAAATCGACGAAAAGACGAGAAACCAGATTCAGGAGAAATACTTCAGACGCAGCTTCGACGATGTCTGGAAGGAAACCAAAGCCCACCATCTCAATACCGGCCGTAAGAAAGCCGAGGAACTGGAACGTTCGCCAAAACAAAAGATGGCCCTGATCTTTCGCTGGTACTTTGTTCATACCAACCGTCTCGCGCTGGACGGCAATGAAGAACAGAAACTGGATTATCAAATCCACTGCGGCCCCGCGCTCGGCGCGTTCAACCGGTGGGTACAGGGCACGGAACTGGAGTCATGGCGCAACCGACATGTAGCGGAGATTGCCGAGCGGCTGCTCAGCGCAACAGCGGAGCTGTTGAATGAACGATTTGCGCAGCTGACCGGCTCGGCGGAACAGGAATCCCGGCGTGACTATTCGGACCGGTGAGCAAGCCGCAACCGAACAAACGGGCCCGGCGGCCGCGCCGCCGATGCTCGACGCAGCGTCCGCGAGACGGCGGCTGCTGTTGGAAGGCGCCATCCTTTCCACCATTCTCCGCCTGGCTTCCCCGGTCATCATCGGTTTTTTTGCGCAGATGACCGCCAGCTTGATTCAGTTGTATTTCATTGGTTTGCTCGGCGTCGATGCCTTGGCCGGAGTTACCCTGGTATTCCCATGCCTCACTCTCATGCAATTGGTCGCGAGCGCCGGGATCGGACCGGGAGTTGGCTCGGCGGTGGCTCGCAAGCTTGGCGCCGGACACAGAGCGGACGCTGAGGCGTTGGTCCTTAATGCCATCGTCATGGCGATTGTCTGTGGCTCGGTGTTCGCCGGTGCGGCGCTGCTGTTTAGCGAGAGACTATACAGCCTACTCGGCGGGTCCGGCGCCGTGCTTGCGGCCAGCGTGGCCTACTCCGACTGGGTATTGGGTGCGTCCATATTCATTTGGACGGTGAATTTGCTGGTCAGCGCGCTGGTCGGCTGCGGCAATACCAGAGTGCCTCAGATGGTCTCGCTTTTTGCGCTGGTCGTGGCTCCGCTGTCAGCCGCACTGATGTTCGGCTGGGGCCCGCTACCGCGTATGGGAATCGCCGGCGGCGGCGTAGCGTACGTTTGCTATTACGTCGTCGCGAGCGTTGCGTTGATCGTCTATTTGCGCTCGGAACACACCACCTTGAGGCTGCCGCTCGATCTTCGGCTCATCAAGTGGAGTTTCATGCGTGATATCCTCCAGGTTGGCGGTCTATCGGCGCTGAGCGCGATGATTCCCGCGTTCACTGTCCTGTTAGTCACCGCTGCCGTGGCGCGCTTCGGCATCGACGCCGTCGCCGGATACGGCATCGCGGTGCGCGCGGAGTATCTGTTGTTGCCGGTGTATTACGGCATCTGCTCGGGGGTCCTCCCGATGGTCGGCATGAACGTCGGGGCAGGACAAATTCGGCGAGCCCGATCAATTGCATGGACCGGGGCACTTCTCGCTGCAGCTATCGGCGGCGCCGCGGCGCTGCTGCTGGTTCTGGCGCCCCATGCATGGCTCGGTCTTTTCAACAAGGAGCCTGCCGTGAATGCGGCTGGCTCACTCTATTTCCGCATCGTCGCAATTCAGTATCCCCTTACGGCACTCGGTATCGTGCTCGCCGCGGCGGCCCAGGGGGCTGGTCATCCGCTCTGGCCCTTCGCCGGCGGCGCTGCTCGTCTGCTTATCGCCGGAGCCGGCGGCTGGCTCGTCGTAGCGGGCCTCGGTGGAAGCATTTCTGCGTTGTTTGCGATGCTGGCGGCCGCCGGCGTTGTGTTTTGCGTGATCATTACTGCTGGCCAACTATCGGATCGGTCAATTCCCGATCGTCCCTAGGCATGGCGGGATCAGGACCGACACAGCTTCTTGCCGGTTCGTTGCGTCACCCATGTCAGATATTGCTCCGATCGATCCATGACCTGCGCGCGCGAAAGCCCGAACTGCTCGAGCGTATAAACGTGCTTGTACTTGCGGGTGACCGGCTCGCGCTGCAAAAATCTGCGTAGCTCGTTGTCAAACTGCTCCGTGTATTGGTAGTCAAACCTGGTGTAGATCTCGCGAACGACCGTGATCGGGTCTCTCGTCAAATCTTCAAACAACACGTCGATGAAGTGCTGCGAGTCCACCTCCTTGTCGATCTGCATCGATCTCTGCATGCTATCCAGAAAGATATCCAGCATCCGCTGGCCAAGTTCGTGAAAATCGATGCGGCTGGTATAGCCGACTTCCAAATGCGTAACCAGACTGGCGAGCGCCGGGATAATCTGGCACGGATCTCTATGCAACCGGACGATCCTCGCATCGGGGAAGACCTTGAACAGCACCGGGGAAAAATGTGCATGAGCCAGGGATTTGCTGACCCAGTGTCCGCCTCGACAAAACAACTGTAGATGCTGAACCTGATATCTATAGTATTTGTAGAGCACATGCAGTTGCGGCGAGTTCAGATTGCACAACCACTGCCAGTATTCCGCCGATCTCAGCCCAAAACAGAGGTGATGCGGGCCGTGCCGCATCATGATATGGCACTCTTCCGGCGCTTGCGCTGCAAATTCGTGGACCTTGTAAAACTCCGGCATCGCGATCGCCCTGGCGCGGAGATGCATTTCAAACCGTCGTATTCGCGGGTCGGTGCGATATGATTCCGGCCGGGGCGGCGGCGATGGTTCCGTCAATTCCCAGAACTGTGGCGCCCTCGCCTGCGGATCGCGCGACAGCAGATGATGCAGAAATGTGCTCCCGGTTCTGCCGAAGCCGATGAGAAACATCGGCTTTGCTACGGGAACTTCAAAAATATCCGGGAAGGCCGCGAGGTCCCGCTCGAACTGAACGTATTTGCAAATCCAGTTGTACACATACCAGTTGGCGGCCCGCCTGCCGATTTCATCATAATACGGATCTCGCTGAATCAATTCGGCCAGGCACCTTAGACCCTCGAAATGCAGGTCGCTGCCGACACTCAACGACAGCAGTTCTCCGGTTCGACTTTGCGCAAGCTGCAACAGTTGATCAACGTCCAGCTCTCTCGTTGCACCAAAGAAGCGGTCCTGTGACGCCGCCATGGTGAGATAGTCTCGCACCTCACGCGAGCGTTCCTGAGGCGCGACGACGATTGTTTCGTCGTCAGCTGCGGTCTGGCTATTCATAGTTGCTCGTCTCCCTGCACATCGTCCGAGGCGGATCCGTTGCGACGGTTGCATGTCTGATCAGTCGACCCGCCCTCGCGTAAAAAGCCCAGCGTCGCGGAAGCCGCCGTGAAGTGCATTCCGGTGATCGCTATGTGGCGATGCGTCTCGTACCAACGTCGCAGCGAGACCGGCAACGATCTCCTGGACGCAGGCATCAATCTGGTCGCGACGGATTTGTCCCTGCAACTGATGCTCTGCTCCTACATAGGCGAGGATGCGCAGAGCCTCATCCAAAGACTTCATGAACCCTCTTGATGTCGTCGGCTTCGGTATCGGAAGCCGGAGGATTTTCGCCAGGCGTTGACCGAGCATCTGCTCATTCTGACAGCATATGCGGATTGCTTGAGCCAGCAGCTCCTCACCTTCCGTTTGATGGTATTTTCGTAACCGCTGCATCGATCGTCTCTATATTGCGGAATGAAACGTCGGTCGTGGCAATCCTTCGAGAGTTCTTGATTCGGAGAGAGTCTGCTGACCAGGCGAGGCAGGGTTGACCGGTAACCCCTTGGCCATTTAGAGAATCAACGGCGCTACGCCGTTTCAAATACTTGCTCCTTCCACCATGTTCTCCGCCGCATCGACGACACGAGGCGCTCTGAGGCAACCCGAAGCGCAATGTGGCCCCCAATCCGGCGCAATTCCGCTGACTTGCTCTGCGAAGCGATGGCTCGGCTTGGGACATCAGTTGGACAAAAGCAGCTGCTCGGATTGCCCTTGCTGTCATGGCGAAGCTCCTGCTCGGCGATCGCCAGTGACTGCCGATTGTAGTTCATGCTTGCAGCTTTTGAATCGAACTACAACCGAGGCGCGTATTAACGTAATTCCCCTACCTTGACTTTTTTGTGACCGGCGACAGGATCGAACGAAGCGCGGCCAGTCTTTGGCTGCAACATAACGACGTAAGCAAGTTTAGATAATTTCGAGGCGCATCACGAGAAGTAGAACGTCGGAGGTCGGCGGCCTGAATGTCTCATCGTTATGATTTGCGTGATAATCCATCGGTAATGCAGCCAGGAGGAAATTATGCGCGAACTCGCCGGCAAGACAGCCTTCGTGACGGGTGGAGCGAGCGGCATCGGGTTGGCGCTTGGTCGCGCCTTTGCAAAATCCGGCATGAAGGTCGTGCTCGCCGATATTGAAGCCGATGCCCTGGCAGCCGCCGTCGAAAGCCTGCAGGATTTTGCGCCGAATGTGCGCGGCGTTATTTGCGACGTTGCCGACGCTGCGAGCGTGGAGAGCGCAGCGGAGACCTCCTACAAGGCATTCGGGAATGTGCACATTGTATGCAACAATGCGGGGGTTGGCGGCGGCAGTGGCGTCGACAGCATCCCGCTCGACAGTTGGCGATGGGTGGTCAACGTCAATATTTTTGGGGTACTTCACGGCATACGGACGTTCCTGCCCCATATCCGCGCGCATGGCGAAGGCGGGCACATCGTCAACACCGCGTCGATGGCCGGGTTGGAGACCGGGGCCGGCTTCAGCCCCTACGCCGCCAGCAAGTTCGCCATAGTCGCGATGTCGGAGGGACTGGCGATGCAGCTCAAGCCCCTTGGCATCGGCGTGACTTTGCTCTGTCCCGGCTTCGTTCGGACCCGCATCCTTGAGGCCGAGCGCAATCGGCCCGCACGCTATGGTCCGGCGCAACCGCCGGGCCCTGTCGTGGCTCAGCTCGCCGGGTTCGTGCAATCCGGGTCAGATCCGTCGCAGGTGGCCGCCCTCGTGCTCGCCGCGATCCGCCAGGATGAACTATACGTATTTTCGCATCCGGAACTGCGGACCAGGATTGACGAGCGATTTGCGGCAATCACAGCGGCGCTGGACAAGGCGGCGGCTCGCTAGAGGGGGCGACCCGTCGGCTCCGCCGACCGCCACAATTCCGCCGCCGTCGGGCCGAGCGTGCCGCAATGTCGCGCCACGAGGTTGCGCTCGATCGGAGCGTTCCCAGGAGATCTATCGAAGCCGATTTATTGAAAATGCACACTGTCGGTCGTCGCCTTCGCCAAATTTGCGAAGCAGAATGTGGAACAGGCCTGTGAGGCGTGCTCAGTCATTTTTTGCTAGATCGGGGTGCACAATGAACGTAAGTTGCAGCATCATAGCAATACGCGGGGGGATCGCGTGAGACGCAACAGTTCCCGCATTGGTTTGTCGACCGCCGCGTATTGCCTGGTCGCGTCGTTGACGACGGCGATACCGGCCGTAGCGCAACCGGCCCCCGCAAAGCCTCCCGTCGTCGGCGTCGTCGCGGCGGTTCGCCAACCTGTCACGCAGTCGAGCGAGTACGTCGGCCGCATCCAGGCGGTCGAACGCGTCAATCTTACCGCACGCGTCGCCGCCTTTCTCGACCAGCAATTCTTCACCGAAGGCACTGAGGTAAAGAAGGCCCAGTCGCTTTATCAACTCGAGCAAGATCCGTTCCTGGCGGACGTAAAGATAAAAGAAGCGGCAATCGCCCAACTCAAGGCCCAGCTTCAGAACGCACAGATCGTGCTCGGTCGCGCGAGGGCGCTGCTCAATACGGCGGCCGGACAGCAGGCCACGGTGGACACCGCGACGGCCAACGCCCTGGCGCTTGAAGCGCAAGTGCTCGGCGCAGAGGCTCAATTGCAGCAATCCAAGATCAATTTCGGTTACACCGATATTCGCGCCCCGATCGACGGCAAGATCGGCCGCAGTTCGGTGACGGTCGGCAACTACGTCACCCCGGGCTCGGGCGTGCTGGCGACCATTGTCAGCCAGGATCCGATGTACGTGACCTTTGCCGTCGCTTCGCGCAGCGCCGTCGCGCTGCATCGTCGTCAGACCGACAAACCCATTGTCGTCAAAATTCGCCTCGCAGACGGCCGCTTGTACGACCAGCCCGGCACGCTCAACTTTTTCGACAATACGGTGGCGGGCAATACCGACACCATCACGCTGCGCGGCAGCGTGCGCAATCCGATTAGTCAGGTGAAGCCGGACGGTGCGACGCGAGAACTTGTCGACGGCGAGTTCGTCACGGTCATATTGGAGGAAGCCGAAGCAATCGAAGCGATGAGCATACCGCGCGCGGCTATCCTGACGGACCAGCGCGGCGACTATGTCTATGTGGTCGACGGCGAGAACAAGGCGCAACAGCGGCGCGTGCAACTCGGGCCGTCGACACCGGGCGTAGTCGCCGTCACGAGCGGACTGAACGAGGGCGACCGTGTCGTGGTGGACGGTATTCAGCGCATCCGCCCCAACCAGGCGGTGTCGCCCCAGACGGCCGGCAGTGCGGAACGCGCTCCCGGCTCTTCGACGCCGGGTTAAAGGCCGGCATCGGTGATATCCGCCATTTTCATAATCCGGCCGCGATTGGCCGTGGTCATTGCCATCGTTATCACGCTCGCCGGGGCAATCGCATTAACGCGCATTCCGGTCGCGCAATTCCCCGACATTGTCCCGCCCCGTGTGCAGGTCATCGCGAGCTATCCCGGCGCCTCCGCCGCGGTGATTGAAGCCGCGGTAGCGCAGCCGCTGGAGGCGCGGATCGTCGGCGTCGACAAGATGATCTATATGAAGTCGACGAGCGCCGACGACGGCACCTACAATTTGACCGTCAGTTTTGCGGTCGGGACAAATCCCGACGCAAATACGGTCAACGTCAATAACCGGGTCCAGAATACGCTGCCACAACTGCCGCAGACCGTGCAGTTGCAAGGGCTTACGGTTCTCAAGCGGTCCGCGGCCATCCTGCAATTCCTCAATCTCTACAGCGACGATAAAGACCTCGATCCGGTGTTCATCACCAGCTATGCCACCCTCAACGTCATCGATGACCTGTCGCGCGTGCCGGGCGTCGGCCAGGCCCTGCTGTTCGGCAAACTCAATTATTCCATGCGCATCTGGCTCGATACCCAGCGCCTGGCGAGTCTCAGCCTTGCGCCCTCCGACGTCATCACCGCGATTCAGGCTCAGAACGTTCAAGCGCCCGTGGGCAGAATAGGCGCGCGTCCGGTCAGCAACGATCAGCAATTCCAGTTGAACGTGCAGACCCAGGGAACCCTCACGACACCGGAGCAGTTCGGCAAGATCGTGTTGCGCGCCAATCCCGACGGCACGGTGCTTCGCGTCAGCGACGTCGCCCGGGTCGAATTGGGAGCCCAGAACGAAGACAACGAAACGCGCATCAACGGCCTGCCGGCGGTCGGCATGGCGCTTTATCTTTCGCCGGACGCAAATGCCGTGCAGACCGCGGCTGCCGTCAGCCGGACCATTGCCCGGCTGTCTGCGCGTTTTCCGCCGGGACTGAAGGCGCGCGTGGTCTATGACTCAACCGTTTTCGTCAATGATACCATTCGCGAAGTGCTGTGGACGCTGGGCCAGGCCTTCATCCTCGTCATCGTCGTGGTGTTTCTGTTTCTCGGAAATCTTCGTGCCACCGCTATTCCGGCGGTCGCGGTTCCGGTCAGCCTGATCGGCACGTTCGCGGTCCTGCTGCTGATGGGTTATTCCGCCAATACGGTTTCATTATTGGCCATGGTGCTGGCGATCGGAATCGTCGTCGACGATGCAATCGTCGTTGTCGAGAATGTCGAGCGTGTTCTGGAGGAGGAGCCGGACCTCAGCATGGCCGACGCCACCCTCAAGGCGATGAACCAGATCACGGCTCCGGTGGTGGCGATTACCCTGGTGCTGCTTTCGGTTTTCGTGCCGGTCGCCTTCATCCCCGGCATTTCCGGGCAGCTGTTTCGCCAGTTCGCCGTGACCATCAGCGTCGCCATGCTGATATCGGCGCTGAATGCGCTGACGCTTTCTCCGGCGCTTTGCGTTGTCTTTCTCCGGCACAGAACGAGCAAGCGAGGCGTGATGGCCCTGGTGCTGCGAGGCATCGACCGCGTCCGCGACGGTTATGGCGCCATTGTCGCCCGCCTGGTGCGCGTGAGTTCTCTGTCGATGCTGCTGATCCTGGTCTGCGCCGGCGGAATCTTCGGGATTTCGAAGTCCACACCGGCAAGCTTTCTGCCCGAGGAAGATCAGGGCGCGTTCTTTCTGAACGTTCAATTGCCGGACGGGGCTTCCGTGGCGCGCACCAGCGAGGCGGTCCGCCAGGTCGAGCAGCTATTGAAGTCGATGCCGCAAGTGCAGGATATTTTCTCCGTCATCGGGTTTTCCCTGCTCGATGGCGCCAACGAGGCCAACGCCGCATTACTCCTTGCCAAGTTGAAGCCGTTCGAAGATCGCCGCAGGGCCGAGGATTCCGCGCAGGCATTGATCCGCAAGACTTTTGCGGAAAGCGAACAGGTCAGGACGGCTACCGTTGTGGCTTTCAACCTGCCGCCGATCATCGGCCTTTCAACCAGCGGCGGCTTTGAATATCAACTTCAGGCGCTTGAGGGACAGGATCCGGTTGACCTTGGCAGCGTCGCCCGGGCGGTGATCGGCGCGGCCAACCAGGACGCGCGGCTGGCGCGGGTATTTTCGACATTCACGGCATCGATGCCGTCGATCTACCTCGACATCGACCGTGACAAGGCGCAGGCGCTCGGTCTCAACATGAACGATGTGTTCGCCTCGCTGCAGTCGACGCTGGGCGGCCTCTTCATCAACAACTTCAACCTGTTTGGCCGTACCTGGCAGGTCAATATTGCAGGCGAGGCAAAGAATCGCCGCGACTTTGAAGACATCTGGAAGGTCCATGTGCGCAGCAAGAGCGGCGAGATGGTGCCGATCCGGTCGATAGCAAACCTGCGTTTTGTCGTCGGTCCGCAGGTGATCACCCGCTATAACAATCGCCGATCGATCACCATCAACGGCAGTCCGGCGCCGGGCGGTTCGTCAGGCCTGGCACTGGCCGCCATGCAGGAGGTCTCCGACAAGACGCTGCCGCCCGGTTATGGCTTCGAGTGGACCGGCACCGCCTTTCAGGAGTACGAGGCGCTTGGCCAGACCGCGCCGATACTGGCGATGGCGGTGATCTTTGCCTTTCTGTTCCTCGTCGGCCTGTATGAAAGCTGGATGATTCCGATTCCGATTTTGCTTTCGGTGGTGGTTGGCGTGCTCGGGGCTTATGTGGGAATCCTGCTGGCAGGATTGACGCTCGACCTCTACGCCCAGATCGGGCTGATCGTCCTGATCGCGCTGGCCGCCAAGAACGGCATTCTCATCGTCGAGTTCGCCCGTGAACAGCGCGAACAGGGCGTCGACATCAACGAGGCCGCCATCCGTGGTGCACGCATGCGGTTTCGCGCTGTCATGATGACGTCGATCGCCTTCATCCTTGGGCTGCTCCCGCTGGTGCTCGCGCATGGGGCGGCGCAGATCAGCCGGCGCGACGTGGGGGTCGCGGTGTTTTCCGGCATGCTCGTGGCCAGCACCGTCGGCATCTTCCTCATCCCGATGCTCTACGTGGTATTTCAGCGGCTGCGCGAAAGAAACTTCGGATGGCGAAGGCGGAGCTCGGTCGCGAAAGGTGCGGAGTAGATAGATGGTACTTCCCTAGTCAGCGGCGGCGCTGCCAGTCCGTCTTCGCTTTCGCTGCGCTCAAGCTACGCCGGACACGCTTCGCCCTGACGGCCTTGCGTGGCGGCGCCACGCGTAGCCCGTCAGGGCGAAGCGTGGTGGGGGAAGAAGGACTCGAACCTTCGAAGTCATAAGACGGCTGATTTACAGTCAGCTCCCTTTGCCACTCGGGACACTCCCCCGCTTGAACGCGATCATGGCCTTGATCCGCCGGAACGGCGGCGACACGGCTTTGGATGACGTTAATACCGGTTGCCGATGACGGGCGGCCGGTTGCGCGCGTTTATGAGGGAATCGCCCCGGCAAAGTCAACCTGAGGGCTCGCGAAACTGCGCCTGTTCGCCAACCGAAATTTTGGGCTCGAAATTGCCATTATCCGGAACCCGTGAGACAAGCGCGCCATGAGCGATCGCGATAAAAAGCCGCGTTTTCAGCGCCCGTCAGGCAAAGGCCGCGACGCCCCGCGCCGGCCGGCCTGGCGCGACCGTGAGGCGCGATCGGACGGTCCGGTCATTCTCTATGGCTGGCACACCGTGGCGGCGGCGCTCGGCAATCCGCAACGCAAGATTCGAAAACTGCTGCTGACCGAGAACGCCGCGCGGCGTCTTGCGGACGAGAACATCGCCACCCGCGTCACCCCGGAAATCGTCCGGCCCAATCTGATCGATCAACGCCTCGGGCCCGACGCCGTGCACCAGGGCCTGCTCGCGGAAGCCGATCCGCTGCAGTCGCCGGAACTCGATACGTTGCCGCTTGAAGGCATCGTGCTGGTGCTCGACCAGATCACCGATCCGCACAATGTCGGCGCGATCATGCGCTCGGCGGCGGCCTTCGCGGTAAAAGCCATCGTCACCACGGCGCGTCACAGTCCGGAGGCCACCGGCGTGCTGGCGAAATCCGCCTCGGGCGCGTTGGAAATGGTGCCGCTCGTCACCGTGCAAAATCTGGCGCGCGCGCTGAGCGAGTTGAACGACATCGGCTTCATGACTGTCGGCCTCGACAGCGAAGGAAGCGAAAATCTCGGCGCGGTCGCGTTGCGTCAGCCCCTAGCGCTGGTGCTCGGCGCCGAAGGCAAGGGCTTGCGGCAGCTCACGCGCGACACCTGCAGCGTGGTGGCGCGGCTCGACATGCCCGGTGAAATCAAAAGCCTCAACGTCTCCAATGCCGCAGTGCTGGCGCTCTATATCGGCGCCAGCCGGCTCGGGCTGATGGGCTGATAAGACAACGCCCGCTCGCAACTCAATGCGAACGGGCGCCGAAATTTTTCAGACGAGTTGTGGATTAGAAGCGGCGACCGCCGACGCGACCGTAACCGCGGCCAACGCCGTAACCGCGCCCGCCGCCGTAGCCCATGCCGTAACGGGCGCCGTAGCCGCGTCCGATTCCGACGCCGTAACCGCGGCCGATGCCGTATCCGCGTCCCACGCCGTATCCGCCGTAACGATAGCCGGATCGCACGCCATAGCCGTAACCGGCCCCGCGCCAGGGACGAACGAAGGGCCGCCCATATCCGACCGCGGCGCCGCCGTAATAGCCGCCACCACCGTAGCCATAGCCGCCGCCGTAACCATAGCCACCGCCGCCATAGGCGACGTTTTCCCGGTAGGTCGGCATCGGCGCGTAGTTGCCGGGGCCGTTATAGGTCGGGCCCTGGTTGACGTGGTAATATTGCGGCAAAAGTTCGGGAAGTTGCTCGTAGCTGGCGTAACCGTAACCGCCCCCGCAACCGCCGCAGCCGCCGCCGTAGCCACCGCCATAGCCATAGCCATAGCCGGCGACACCGGCGGTGTAGGCGGTGCTGTAGCCTCCGTAGCCATAGCCGCCGCCATAACCGCCGCAGGAACTGAAAATGGCGCCGCCGCATGGCGAGCACGAACTGAACAGACCAAGACCGCCACACGCCGATGCCGGCGCGGCGCTCACCGTCATCACGGCGGCTGCCGCGATCAATCCTGAAATCATTGTACGCATTACGCTCTCCTGTCGACCTGTTTTCTTTGGTGGGTTAAGGGGTTAGTGACGAAACTTACGGTGATCTCGATGCCGGAAATCGTGCGGCCGGTTCTGCAAATCATGCGGCAAGGCGATGCCGTTCTCCGGCGCGACGATCACCGGCGGCGGGTAATACGGGACCTCGCTTTGCGCCGGCTGTTGGGCTGACTGTACCGACCATGACTTGTGATAGCTCTGTGCCGGCTGGGGCAACTTGCGGTTGGCGGGCGGCTGGATCTCCAGCCGTCCATAACCCGGCATGTGGCCGGCGCTGGGATAATAGTGACCGACCGGAGGTCCGAGATCGACGACGCGGCCGCCATAGACGGTCGGCTGGACGTGAACGTTCTTGGCAAGACCCCAGTCGCTTTCCACCACCGCCCAGGATGCATCGACGCCATTGATGATGATGGGCACGCCCGCGCGTCCGGGAACGACGATGGAAAATCCGTCATTGGCCGAAGCCGGCAACGTCGTGCCGATCAGAAGAAGCAGTGCTCGCGCCGCTCTCATAATTGAGGGTCCCGATTGACTGATCGCACCCTAATCGAACCCGTATCCCCAAGGGTTAAAGCGGCAGGCCAAACTGCCGGTAAGCCTAACGCGTAAGGATTGGCCGCCATTCAATTGCGCCAAGCGCGATATGAGAATGTTAAGGAGCGCTGCAATTCGGGCGACGGCATTCGGCAGCTATCGTGCGATGCCGGCACCTGACTCAACCACGAGCCGGACGTGGCTGCCAAGGCCGGTTGAAGCGTCCGGAATCCGTGGGGGCGATTTGTCGACGCCGCTCAGAATTGTCGTCTACCGGACAAATGGGCCCGAAATTCCACTTTTTGAAAAAATTGCAATTATTAAAAGTGTTTAAAATCAAATACTTACGAGATGACGGTAATCGGGGCTTCCTCATTCGATTGCTGCCGAGTGTGGCGTTCGGGTGACAGCGTTTTGCGGCGTTTCCTGTATGGTTCGGTGATCGCGCAGCAACTGCGCTGTGAATTTCGAAAAGAAAACTTGGGGTCTCACATGAACAAATTTCTCACTGGTACGATCGCAGCGATTGCCGTAGCGGTTGCAGTGCCGGCGCTCGCCGCCGATATGGCGCCGCGCTACTCCAAGGCGCCCCCGCCGCCCCCGGTCGTCGTCTACAACTGGACCGGCTGCTACATCGGCGGCAACATTGGTGGCGGCTGGGCTCGCACCCAACAGACCCAGATCGCCAAGGTTGGCGGTCCGGTGATTGTCCCGAACAACGACTTCGGCAGCAGCGACAGCAACGGCAACTTCATCGGTGGCGGCCAGATCGGCTGCGACTATCAGTTCGCCGGCAACTGGGTGTTTGGCGTGCAGGGTATGGCCGACTTCGGCGACATCCGCAGCTCGCACGTTGTCCCGACTGCGTTCCCGGGTTTCCCGGTCGGCGCATTCATTTCGAATAACAAGGTCAACTACACCGTTACCGCGACCGGCCGCATCGGCTACCTGTTCGCTCCGCAGGTTCTCGGCTACGTCAAGGGCGGCGCCGCTTGGGCCAACCAGGACCATAACTTCATCGGCACCATCCCGGCCATCTTCCTTTCCGAGGCCGCCACCAACGTTGATCGGTTCGGTTGGACCGTCGGCGGCGGCCTCGAATGGATGTTCGCTCCCGGCTGGTCGGTGTTCGGCGAATACAACTACATGGACTTCGGACGCAAGGACATCGGCTTCATCGCTGGTCCCGCCACTGTCGGCGCTCCGGACATCGTCTCGACCCGTTTGACCGTCCAGCAGGCGCTGGTTGGCGTGAACTACAAGTTCAACTGGGGTGGACCGGTTGTTGCGAAGTACTGATCTAAGCTGACTTCTCTCCCTAAACTGGGCCGGCACTTGTGCCGGCCCTTTTGCTTTCAGCAGCAGTCAAGCCGTTGCCATTTGCGAGGAGAAGAGCAGTGGTTGGCTGCCTGTCTGGCTCATGCACGTACTCACTTGCGGTCGACAATCGTCTTGATGACGAGCCTGGAGAGCTGCACCACGAGATCCCGGAGCCGGGCGTTTTCCTTGCGCAGCGACCGCACGTCGCCATTGTCCCCGCGCGGCGGCGGCGAATCCGGATCAGGCTCGCGCCAGGGTGGCGGTGGGTACGTGCTTGCCATGGCTAGCCGCTCCCCTCACGTGTTGACGGCGCCCCGCAAGCCGCCATAAACAGACGCTCGCGCGCGGTCGCCAGCGAGATCACGAAACACCCTCACGCCGTTACCAGCATCGCCTCGATATTCAGCCGGTTTAGCTCAGCGGTAGAGCAGCGGTTTTGTAAACCGAAGGTCGGGAGTTCAATCCTCTCAACCGGCACCATCTCCCTCCCGCGTCACCGCACATAAAAGACAACGCTGGCGATGACGAGCATGGCCGTCACCGCCAGAATTTGCGCGAGCGCCCCCGAGGCTGCCTTTTTGGTGGCATCCTTCATCATTGTCTCCCTGGACCCGGGCATCCAAGCTGTGGGCATGAGTCATCGTTGCCTGCGAAGGCTTGACGGCTCACCGATTTTTACGCGGAACACCCCACGACGAGTATTCGCTTGTTTGAGTCCCCACTCGGCGAATATCGACCTTGTCAGGATCGAATAGTAATGCGGCGAGAATTGGAAAGCATCGTGGCGCAGCGAAATTCTTGACCCGCTACAGCAAGCCCGCCGCGGCGAACTCACCGGGCAAGCCGCCCGCAGCGCGACGCTTGAAATCGGGAGCGCGTCTTATGTTTAAACAATTCGAGGAAATCGCTCTCGCGTCATTTTGACGAGAATGCGAACGGGACTCTTGACGGCGAATCGCGAAGCAGATTCTATCGGCCTCCTCACCACGGAGGGCTGCCGTGTCTCACCTACTCCATGAATTCATGACCGGGCAGACGCCCGAGCCGCTGGCCAGGTATGACCGGATGATCTGGCGGCTGCTGACGACAGCCGTGCCGATCCTCCTGATCTGCGGCATCGCGGGCTGGCTTATCTAGTCTAGCGCCGCTAAAGCCACGCGCATACCAGCAGCAGGTTGGCCGCGCAGGCCGCCAGCAGTGCGACGGTGAGTGCGACGTGCACTTGCTCGCTCGATGGGTTGGGGACCGTTCTCATGGGCCAAAACATCGGGCGATTCTACCAGAAGAGTCTCGCCCGATATTTTTCGCGGGATTCATGCCTCGTTTACGACTCAGGGCCCCGGCCCGGAACCGGCGGCCCGCCCGTCACTGCAACCCAAACCCGCCTGGCGCGTTAGGCTCTTTTGGCGGAGCGATCCGATGCCCTATGCGCTGTTCTGCAACGAGGCCAAGCTGAGCAAGGCCTATCCGACCGAGGCCGATGTCTGGAAGCTCGCCCAGCACAGCGGGCTCGTGGTCGACGTGGTGTCCGACGAGGAAAAGCCGCATCCACGGCCGGTGCTGGACAACGACTACGAGATCAAGCCATGCCGGGCAGATCCGCAGGAAAACCCGGAAAAGAACAAGGCCGAGGCCGAACGCGACCGGCAGCTGGAATTTCAACTGGATTCGTGAGGCGGGTAGGCCTCCACCCCAATCCTTCCGGGTTCGCGCTTTCGCGCGCCCCGGAATGACGGAGTAACTAGGGCGTCGCGGCCGACAGCGTGGCCTGCTCCAACCCGATGGTAACGCACACCTTCTTGCGGTGCAGGCCGCGGATCGCGCCGGTGACCTTGAGCACCCTGCCCGCCGGACAGGAGGCGTCCTGTACGAAGGCGACTTCGTAGGGCGCGAGGATCAGCGGTTCGGATTTAAGGACGGTTTGAGCGAAGCACGGCAGGGCGACTGTGCACAATATCAGCCCCAACGCAGTTGCACGCATGTTCGTGTTCCAGCAGCCACTCAAGCCACAATTGTTAATACAGGTTTCCGGTTCCAAGGCCTTGGCAAAAATTTTTCCGCCACCCCAGAGAATCCTGCCCTCCCCGCCAGACATGCAAAAGAAAGGCCGGCGCGAGGCCGGCCTGTCCATATCCATAGCGAAAGTTTGTGTCAGTCCGTTGCGCCGTCAGTATTTTGCGACCACCGGCCCGCCCCAGCCGAAACGGTAGTTCAGGCCGGCCTTGACGGTGTGCTCGTCGTCACGGAAGCGGGCGCCGACGATGTCGGCCGGCCCCGTGGTGAAGGCCGTGTTGCCGAAGTTGTAGTACTGGTACTCCACTTTCGCCGACCAGTTCGGCGCGAACATGTATTCCAGACCCGCGCCGACAGTATAACCCTCGCGACGGTTGCCGCTGGTGGTGAAGGCCGCCGGCACGCCGGCGATAGTGGCGTTTAGATTGGTATTGTCGCGCCAGGCGAAACCGCCCTTGCCGTAGAGCAGCGCCGGGCCCCAGGCGTAGCCGAGCCGGCCGGTTACCGAGCCGAGCTGGTCGTTGTTCGAGGTCACCAGGGTGCCGCCGGGGAACAGCACGCCATTGTTGTTATTGTTGGCAAGCCAGGAGTACTGCGCCTCTGCGCCCAAAACCCAGTTGCCCGCGAATTGGTAGTCGAAGCCGCCCTGCACGCCGCCGAGGAAGCGACCGGAATTGCCCAGCAGGCTGTTGTCGCCGGCAAACGCCCCCCCGACATGACCGCCGATATAGAAGCCGGTCCAGTTGTAGACCACCTCCGGCGCCGTATAGGCCGGGGCCTTGGTATAGGGCCGCGCGGCGATATCGGCAGCGAATGCGGGGGCCGCGAATGCGACCAGGGCTGCTGCGCCAAGCAAAAGTTTTTTCATATTCGTTCCCCTAAGTCGTCGTTGTTCGACCCTCGACAAACAACGTGGTCTCAATTTGGTTGCTTCGCGGCGGAGCCGGAGCGACAGATGTCCTCATTGTGACAAAGTCGCCACAGTTCGGGTTCCATCCAACCCTTGGCGCACGTCACGCAGCCGCCTCGCCCATTGGCGGCAAGGATATGTCGCCGAGTCCTGCGATCAGGTTCAACATTCGCTTAAAATTGTTGGATGGAGCTTAAGCGCCGGAAGCAGGGACACGGGAGAAACTCGTCGTCCCCACGTTCGCAGGCGAACGCCGGGACGCCGGCACGCCCAGACCCCCGTTCTTATGCGCTATAACCGCACTGAACGAGCCGTTACAGGAATTGAGGATGGTCGCCAGCGACAGCTTTGCCGCGTTTCTGCGCGAACAGCTTGGCCCGCTCGGGCCCGTAACGATGCGGCCTATGTTCGGCAAGACCGGCGTGTTCTGCGACGGGGTGATGCTCGGGATGGTGCGGGACAACACGCTCTACTTCCGGGTCGACAAAGACAACCGGGCGGCCTTCAAGGAAGCGGCGTCATTTCCGCCCCTCAATTACCAGAAGAAGGGCGGTCCCATCGACCTTTCCTTTTGGCGCGTTCCGGAGCGGCTGTTCGACGAACCCGATGAACTTGTCAGCTGGGCGCGCGCCGCGCTGGCGGCAGCGCGGCGCGTTGCGGCGAAGAGAGAACGGACGGCACTAGGACGAAAATCGAAGCCTCGATCATGAAGCTGCCCTAATATCCGAACTGCTCGCGCAGGATGCGCTCTTCCAGGCTGTGGCCGGGGTCGAACAACATCCGCATCGAAATGGTCTTGTCGGAGATCACTTCGACCCGGCGGGCGTCGCGCGCCTCGTCGTGGTCGGCCACAGCCGCCACCGGGCGCTTTTCGCCCTCAAGCACTTCGATGACGACAAAAGCGGTGTTGGGGAGCAAGGCGCCGCGCCAGCGCCGCGGGCGGAATGCCGAGATCGGCGTCAGCGCCAGCAGCGCCGCATTGATGGGGAGGATCGGTCCCTGCGCCGAAAGATTGTAGGCCGTCGATCCGGCGGGCGTCGCCACCATGATGCCGTCGGCGACCAGCTCCGCCATGCGTTCGTGCTCGTCGATCAGGATGCGCAAGCGCGCCGCCTGGTGGGTCTGGCGAAACAGCGAGACTTCGTTGATGGCGTGATGCAGGTGCACCTTGCCGTGGACGTCGGTGGCGCGCATCAGCAGCGGATTGATCAGCGTTTCGCGTGCCGCGGCGAGGCGCGCATGCAGATCGAGCGCGTTGAACTCGTTCATCAGGAAGCCGACGGTGCCGCGATGCATGCCGTAGATCGGCTTTCCGGAATGCATGTGCTTGTGCAGCGTCTGCAGCATCAGTCCGTCGCCGCCCAGCGCCACCACAACGTCGGCCGCATCGGGATCGCAATTGCCGTAAGTCCGCGTCAGCTGCGCCAGCGCCGTCTGGGCTTCCGCGCCCGGGCTCGCGACGAAGGCGATGCGGTCGTATCGCTGGGGGCTGCTCATGGGATCGCGGGCTCATCTCGGCGCGGGGGGCGAGGTCGTCTATACGAGGTTTTCCGGGCTTGTCGAGACGACTTAACCGCGCTTTGAGCCGGCATGTCGAGCATGGCGCAATGCGATAGTTACCGCATAAAACAACACCGGCGCAGCTCGGGGCCGCGCCGGTTCAAACGAGCGTCGCAAAGGATCAGTAGACGAGACCGGTGCCCGGCGGCTTTTCCAGCGCGGCGGCGAGCGACTTGTACTCCTCGGACGCCGTGCCGCTGATCGCGGCGATCCGGTTCAAGTGGTATTGCGCCTGGTCGCGATTGCCCTGTTCGACCTGCCACAGCCCGTAATACTGCCAGGTCTTGACATGGTTCGGATCGGCCTTGAGCGCGCGCTCGTACCAGATTTGCGAGACCTTGTAGTCGCCGAGCTTGCGGTAGGAGTAGCCGATCAGGTTGGCGACCGCGGCGCTGTCGTCGTGGCCCAGCGCCTTGAGCTGCTCGATGGCCGAAGCGTAGTCATGGCGATCGTAGATCGCCGCATAGGCAGCGCGATAGCCCTCGACGAAGGCGGTTTCGGTGCGCGAACCGTTTTCGCTCTTTTTCTTCGGTTTGGACTTGCCGCCTGACGACGCCGGCGGCGGATCGTTGTCGGGCGCGGCATAGGCGAGCACGGGGGCTGCGACCACCGCCATCGAAAGCATTGCCAGCGTCAAAAGCCTGATCGCAAATTTGCTCATGCATCTCTCCTGTTGCCAATAAGGCGATCCTACACCTAAGCGTAAGGATTTGAACCCCCGGCCGGCGAAAACATTCCGAGGACCAAAATGACGAAGATGTCATCAACATGAACGAAGCCTGTGCTTCGGCTTCAGGGTGGGTTCAGCGCGTTCCGCCTAGCGTGACCGGCCTGATCGGCAAGCCCGGCCACCCGACCGGCAGCTTTGCGATCGACTTCTAGGAGGACACCACCATGATCAAGACCATTTCAGCAGCACTGCTCGCGGTTTCGGTTCTCGCCGCGCCCGCGATGGCTGGCACCGCCAAGAGCGCGAGCCATGCCGCCCCGGCCGCCAAATCCGTGCAGGTGAAGCCGGCCGTGCTGAAGGCCAATGCCAAAATGAGCCGCCATCATCACCGGCATCACGTGCATCACCGTCACCACCGCTGACAGGGTTTCCATGGCCGCGGTTCGTTTCCCATTGCCCGCCGCGGCGGTGGATGCAGACCGGCCTGCGCCGTTGGCGCGGGCCGGCCCTGTTCCGATAGATTGAGATGCGAATTCCATTTTATCCGCGAACGTTCTAAGAATCGCGCAGTGTCGGAACATTCGAAAGACGGATAGCATTTTGGGGAATTCGGCAAAGCGCGCGGCGATGCTGCTGCTGCCATTGGCGCTTGCGGCCTGCGCCGGCGACGGCCAGAACAGCATCACCTATACCGACGATCGCGGCGTCGCCAACCAGCCATATCCGGCGAACTACCGTCCTGAGTTGCTGGCGTTCATGAAGACCTACCTCAACAATCCCGTGGGTGTGAAGGACGCCGCGATGGCCGAGCCGGTGCAACGCACCGTCGCCGGCCGGCTGCGCTATGTCGTCTGTCTGCGCTATAATGCAAAGGACACCGACGGCAGCTATCGGGGGGTACGCGAGCGCGGGATTCTCTTTGTCGATGCAAGGCTCGACCGCATCGTCGAGGACGCCAGCGAATCCTGCGCCGGCGCCGCCTACGCGCCGTTCCCGGAACTGGAGAAGATGACGCGGTAGCCTGCCCTCAACCATTCGTTAACGGCGTCGGCATATAGTTAACGCCGGGTATACCGGGGGCGGTACGCCCGGGGCTCGCCATGTTTCGTATCGATTTCAACAAGCTGCGGTTTCTGCTGTGCGACGACAACGCGCATATGCGGCGCATCCTGCGCACGCTGTTGCATTCGTTCGGCGCCCGCGAAGTCTATGAGGCCGAGGACGGCGCCACCGCGCTGGAAATGTACAGCCATTATGCGCCCGACATCGTCATCACCGACTGGTCAATGCCGATCTTCGACGGGCTGGAACTGGCCCAGATGATCCGCCAGCCGGATTCCAAGGGCAATCCTTACGCGCCGATCATCATGCTGACCGGGCACTCGGAGAAACGCCGGGTGACCATGGCGCGCGACGCCGGCGTCACCGAATTTCTGGCCAAGCCGATCTCGGCAAAAGGCCTCTATCACCGCATCCTCAACGTGGTCGCCAATCCACGCCCCTTCATCAAGACCAAGACCTATTTCGGACCGGACCGCCGGCGCAACCTCGCCAATACCTATATCGGCCCCGAGCGCCGCAGCGGCGCGGAAGCGGAAGTTTTACAGCATCCCTCGCTGCTTGAAAAAGCCCGCACCACCGGCTAGCGGCGTGCGAAAGGACATCAGCATGGCCAAAGAGAAACCCTCAAGCCTCAGCGTCCAGGCCTTCGGCGATCATCACGTCATCACCCAGCCCAACCCGTTGCGCCGGGTGTTGCGCCGGGTCGACGAAAAGGATCCCGACGATCCCGTTGTCCGCGCCGAAAAGGCGCTGGCCGGGCTATCAGGTGAATTCAAGGACTGGATGGCCATCGAATGCGACCGGCTCGCCGCGGCACATGCCGCCATTCTCAAGGATGGTTTCACCACCGACACCAGCCAGGAACTGTTTCGCGCCGCCCATGACATCAAGGGCGACGCCGCCACTTTTGGATTCCCAACCGCCGGCGCCGCCGCCGAAAGTCTGTGCCGGATCATCGAGCACGCGCCGGATCTGGAGCGGGTGCCGGCCGAGCTGATCGCGCATCACATCAACGCCATCCAGGCGATCGTGCGCGAGAACGCTGGCATCAACAATTCCGGCATGGCCGCGGCGCTGAGCAAGAAGCTGCGCGGCGTCGCCGACGAATACCTCGCGGCCGTCAACCGCGACCGCCCCGAGCACCTCGAAGCGATCCTGGCGCCGAGCATAATTCCCGCGGATTAAATCGTAGGGTGGGCAAAGGCGCCCCTTGCGCCGTGCCCACCAAATTCCAGCGTATTGCTTGTGACGGTGGGCACGCGACGGGACGCGTTCGCGTCCATTCGCTTTGCCCACCCTACAAATTTTACGCCGCGATCAGATCGTGCCGCATTGCCGCCACCGCCTCCTCCGCGATCAACTCGTCGCAGAACAGACGGGCTTCTTCGCGCGCCGACTCGGTTGCGAAGCGCCGCAGCAGAATCAGCAGCGGCTCGGCGGTTTCGGAATCGGTTTCGCAACGGGTCAGCACGCGCTCGACCATGCGACGGCGCAGCCGCGCCGCATCATCGGCCGTGCCGGCGAAGCCGATTTCGTGGCATGCCTCCAGCGCCGCGCGGAACGCCGGGAAGGTCGACTGCGGCAATTCCGCGCGTGTCAGCAGCGCATCCAGGCTGGCGCCGCCACGGTCATAGACCAGCGCGGAGACGCGGGCTTGCGGCAGGCCCGACAATTCCACCAGCGCGTAGTCGAACAATTCGAGATTGCCCGACAGCAGCGCGCGCAAAATCAGTCCGGCGGTCAACTGACCGCTCAGGCGCAAATGCTGCACCAGGCCGCGCATGTCGTCGCCGCGCGAACGCGCCGCGACATTGACGGTGCAGCGATCCCGCGCCTCGCTTGCGATACGCGTGGCGCGGTCGGCGCTGAGCCAGTTGCGCGCGGTTACGAACTGCGCCAGCGTGTCCGAGAGTTTGGCGACCAGCGCCAGCCGGGTCGCGGCCGGCAGATCTTCCAGCACCAGCATCAATTCACGGATCGCCGCCAGATGGCCGTGGCGTTCGACGATGCGGTCCCATGAGAATGGCGCGAGTTCCGCGTAGGGATTTTCGATCAATTCGAGGGCCGCAGCCGGCGTGCCGACTTCGGCGATCGCGGCGCAGACCGCTGCGGGGAGATGCATGCGGCGCGCAATGGCGCATTGCATGTCGCTGTTGCCGGTGGCGATGATATCGACCAGATCGGCGTCGATCAAAAGCGGCGAATGCTCGAGCACCGGAAGCGCCACCGACGCCTGGTCGAGCGACAGCGCCTGCACGATGGCAGCCGGAGCATCGGCGCTGCGGGCAAACACTTCGGCCATGGCCTGGCGAACCAGTGGGGAAGCATCGTCGAGCAGCATCAGCAGCGCGCCCTCGGCGGCGCTGCGATCCTGCTCGGACATGCCGGAAAAGAGCAGCGCGCGGGCCAGCGACCGCGTGGCTTCCGCGCGCTCGCCGGCGGGAGCGGTGCGTACCCAACTGATGAACTGCCGAACGATCATGGTCCTGCCGGCTTACGCAACTTTAGAAAACGACACCGTGACGCGATGCCACTGTCAGAAAAAATAAACCATGACGCTTAATAAAGGGTTCACCATAAACGGCTGGATTTATTGAGGTTTTGTTAAGGGTGCGGGTATTGCGCCAAGCCCTCTCAACGTCGTCCCCGCGAAGGCGGGGACCCATAACCCCTGGCGTTTCAATTCAGAGAATGTCGTTGCAACGTCGTGCTTCAACAATGGACGCCGGTGGTTATGGGTCCCCGCCTTCGCGGGGACGACCCGTATTGGCTACCCGCTGAACGTACCGTTGCGGTCGCTGAACAGGTCGAGCGGCTGCGGCGCGCGGACGTTCGGCGTCTGCAAACCGGGCGACGGCACCGAGGTGAGCGATGAGCCGTTGCCCCACAATTCCTGTACCGCCGGCGATACCGGCTGCGCGCGTTCGCCGGCCTGGAACAGCGAACGGAAAACCGGCCGGTCCGGCTGCTGCAGCGACGCCGTGGCGATCGTTGCCTGCGATGATGCCGCTACCGGCGTGACCGTACGCGCGTCGGGAAAGCTTGACAGATAGGCGGCGTTATCGACAGGCGCAGCTGCTGCTGCGACCTTGCTCGCCGGTGTCACGCCCACGGAGGCCATCGCCGTGCGTGTCGCCGGCGAATCGGCCGCGCTGGCGTAGCGTTGCGTCAGCACCGAATAGACTTCGGAAACGCTGCGCGCCCGGCCGCCGCGCTCATAGAAGATCGAGCGGTTGGCGGCGGCGGCGTTCGGAAACAGCCGCGCGCCCGAGGCTCGCGGATTGTCCTCGGCATTGGCGATCAGTTTTGCGGCACCACCGACGCCCATGAAATGCGCCATGTAGAGTTCGCCATCGGTCGGGCGGCGGCCGATCTTGCCGGTGAGCTTGAAACTGTTGGATTGCGTCAGTACGCCGGCCATCGCCGAGCTGGCTACGGGGTCGTCGCGCAATTTAAGGATCGCACGGCGCGCCGCGGGATCGCTGACCGAATAGCTGCCGGATGAGGATTTGCTGATGACGTCGGCATAGTTGCCGTAGCCGAGCTGGCTGCCTGCTTCCTTCACGGTGCCGAGCCAGGTCTGGTCGATGAATTGAAACAGGCCGCGCGCCGACGAGGTCGAGGCGCCGGCGGTCGGATTGAAGTTGGATTCCATCTTCGCGGTGGCGAGCAAATATTCGAAGCTGGTGCCGGTGGTGGAGGCCGCCTGCTTGATGGCGCCGGCAATGCGCGCGCGCGACGGATCGATGCCTGCCGCTGCTGGGGCGCTGGACGCCTCGACCGCCATGTATCTGCTGCCCGCCGTTTCGCGAAACGACGCCACACTGCGGCCGGTACGGTTAATGCGGGGTTAATTGTGCCCCGGACGCAGCGCCATAAGCGCGTTTACGCGCGTCTTCGACGCGCTATGCGTAGCACTTGCGAAGCGGTGCGCTGCAGAGCCGGGGCCGCAACGAACACCAGCGCCTGGTACGGTCCCGACTCTGCGGAGCGGCATGAAGAATGCCGCACCGCGTCCGGGACACGATGCCCTACGCATCCACAAACACCAGCGCAGCTCCGCCCTCGCCGTCCTTCACCGCGCGGTAGAAGCACGAGCGCCTGCCAGTATGGCAGGCGGCGCCGGTCTGCTCGACCTTGATCCAGACCGCGTCCTGGTCGCAGTCCATCCGCATCTCGACCACGCGCTGGGTGTGGCCGGAGGTCTCGCCCTTGCGCCACAGCGCGTTGCGCGAGCGGCTGAAATACCAGGCGTCGCCGCTCTCGATTGTCTTGCGCAGCGCCTCGGCATTCATATGCGCGACCATCAGCACCTCGCCGCTCGCGGCGTCGGTGGCGACGCAGGTCACGAGGCCTGACGCGTCGAATTTGGGCTGGAACGCCAGCCCCTCTTCGCGGTCGTTATTGTCGGAAGATGTGGACACAGTCAGCCTCGCAAATTGAACGCGAGGGTCAGCGCTGCGGCCCTCGCACCATGGACAGGAAACGCGCCTGCTCCGCCGGATTGTCACGGAACATGCCGGTGAAACGGCTGGTGAAGGTCATCGCGCCATGCTTGGCGACGCCACGCACCGACATGCAGGTATGCTCCGCCTCGAGCATCACTGCAACGCCGCGGGGTTTTAAGATCTCATCGATGACCGCGGCGATCTGGGCGGTGAGATGTTCCTGGGTTTGCAGCCGGCGGGCGAAGATATCGGTCAGCCGCGCGAGCTTCGACAATCCGACCACGCGCTCCACCGGCGTGTAGGCGATATGTGCCTTGCCGTAGAACGGCATCATGTGGTGTTCGCACTGCGAGGTGAATTCGATGTCTCGGATCAGAACGAAATCGTCATAGCCGGCGGTCTCGCCGAAGGTGCGGTCGAGCACTTCGGCCGGGCACTGGTGATAGCCCTGATAGAGCTCATCGAACGCTTCGACCACGCGGCGCGGCGTGTCCAGGAGGCCCTCGCGGGTGGGGTTCTCGCCGATATATCCAAGCAGGGTCTTGACCGCGTACTCGGCTTCGGCCCGCGACGGGCGCGGCTGATCGGCCCGCACGGCGGCGGCAAGAAATTCGGCCGGGTCCAGTTCAGCGGGCCGGAATTCGGCAACCTTCGTGTCCGAAGGCTTGTTTCCGCGCAGCGGCTTGATCAGTGCGTCCATGTCAACTCCGTTCGACCGGTCGTACGAGACCGGAGTGTCACCGGGCAGCCGGCCGGACTGTATTTCCGCCGTCTGCGACCATATATAGGGCCATGGGGGATAGCCGCCAAGGGCGATCCGGTCAGAAGTCTGGGACCTCGATTCTATGCTGAACGACATCTACAACAAGCGCATCATCGAACTGGCCGGCAATATCCCCCGTCTAGGCCGCCTTCCCGCCCCCGATGCCAGCGCCACCGCGCATTCAAAACTGTGCGGTTCGACCGTCAAGGTCGACCTCTCCATGGACGGCCCCGTCGTCACCGATTTCGCGCACGACGTGAAGGCTTGCGCGCTCGGACAAGCCTCGTCCTCGATCATGGCCTCGCATGTGGTCGGCTCGACCGCGACCGAACTGCGCGAATTGCGCGAGACCGTGCGCAAGATGCTGAAGGAAAACGGCTCACCCCCGCAGGGCAAGTGGGCTGACATCGCGCTGCTTGAACCGGTGCGCGACTACAAGGCACGCCATGCCTCGACCATGCTGACGTTTGACGCCGTGGTCGATGCGATCGGCCAGATCGAGGCGAAGAAGAAAGAGCCGGCGTCGGCGAATTAGTCCCGCGTCGTCCCGGCGAATGCTGGGACCCATAACCACCGTCGCTGATTGTTGCGAAAGGTGGCTGCCCCAGTACTCAAAATGAGAGGACACGGAGTATGGATCCCGGCGTTCGCCGGGACGACGCCGAGCGTTTACCGCTGCGGCTGAGCCGGCGTCGTTGCAACGCCGCCGGTCGGCACCAAAGCTTCCGCCGTCTTGGTCGGCTTCAGCGCGGGCAGCGGTTTCTCCACGCCGACGGCTTCGCTGACAAAGCGATCCTGCACCGGCTTCAGGCTCGCATCGGCGACGGATGCAACGGGCGCACTGTCGTTCGGCGGCAATACTTCGGCGACCGCCTCGGTGGTCACGAGGTTGGTCAGCTGCAATTCTTCACGCGATAATTCGTGCAAGTCTTCCCATGGCGGCACGCTGAGCGCGAGCGACAACAGATCGCCGGCGCCGCCCATGTCAAAGGTGTATTTGGCGAGACGGCCGATGTCGCGCTCCACGATCATCAAGTCTTGCGCGCTGTAGCTCGCGGCCCTCGCGTCGTCGGCGCGATCGCCCATCCAGATCTGATGCACGCGCACATGCGCGCCGTCGGGGACGTAGCGCGTCTTGCCCGACAGCAGCAGGAACACGCACATGGATTCGCAATAGGCTTGGGAAGCGACCTGGGCACGGTCGCCATTGCGCGGGTCGATGCTGGCGCCGACAGTCGTCAGCATGCCGAGATTGCGCCAGCGCCGTCCCAGCGCAATGGCGTCGTTGACCGAGCCGCCGCTGGAATCCAGCACGACGGTGGCGCCGCGAAGCTGCCGCTCGCGCGCAAATTCATCGAACTCTTTCGGAGTATCCGCGGTGACGATGCCGACCGCGCCGACCCAGCCGCGGCAATTCGGCTGGCACGCGATCCAGGTGAACCGCATCGGCAGCTTGCGTTCTTCGAGGGTGCCGCCGGCATGTGCCGAACCGCCCGAGATGGCCACGGGGCCAGTCAGGGCGATGCAAAGAGCGGCGGCGCAGAGCAGCACCGAGCCGCCGAATTTCAGCGACAGCCTCAAGTTGGTTCCTTCCCCCTCGCCCCCAAGCGAAGTAATGGCAGCGGCCCCAAATCAACACCAGATGATTCTGTCATCCAAGCGTTATGAAAAAGGTAACCTCACATCGCAAAACCGTCTATCAGGATTTGCTGCAGTGCGACCCAAAACGGGCGCAATTTTGACCGGTGTGACTCAATTGCATAGCTAATACGGTTCCCTGCAACGGAACTGGGCAAAACCGCGCTCTCCAATGAGCAAACCGCTTATGAAACATCCAGCATCAGATTCGCCGCAAGATCCGGATCGCGCCGGTTCGCTGCAGCGACTGCCGCGCAACGCCGGTCGCGGGTTGATCTGGCTGTACCGCCACACGCTGTCGCCGCTGGTCGGATACAATTGCCGCCATCTGCCGACCTGCTCGGTCTATGGCGATGAGGCCATCGCGCGCTTCGGGCTGTGGGGCGGCGGCTGGATGACGTTGGCGCGGCTGTTGCGCTGTCAGCCCTGGGGCACCTCCGGAATCGACAACGTGCCGCTGACCAGGCCGGAAGGCGCGCGCTGGTATCTGCCATGGCGGTTCGGACGCTGGCGCGGTGTCAACGGGCCGTGAGGGTTTTTTTCACCTGCCCTTCGGGAGCATCAAGCGGTGCTGAAGCGTATTGGCGATCGGGACGGCTAAGGCTCCTAGATCGCATTAGCGTTGTTGCTCGCGCGCGAGCGCCGCGCGATGTTCGGCTCTGCAGATATCATAGAGCGTGGACAAGTCCTCCTGTACCAATTTCCACAAGATATCAGGCGCGATCCGGTCATAAGAGTGACGCAGGACATTGCCAATGCCGGCTACTTTCACCCACGGAATCTCCGGGTGTCCTGCCTTAACCGTCCCAGGAAGATGGCGGCTCGCCTCCGAGATAATCTCGAGACCGCGCTCGACCAACCAGCGTTTCTGCCAATCGCCCTCGAAACCATTCAGCGAGGTTCCGTCGAGAACGCTTCGGATGTTATCAATCGCTTCGGTGATGTCGGCAAAACGTAGCGAGAGAATGCGATCGGCCATCAGAAGACGCGGATCGCAGATTGCTCGATCCGCCCTTTTAGGCCGGGATGGATGCTATCGCGGCTCATGACGTCGGCCTTGCGGCCAAGGATGCCGCTCGCGCGATCCATCACGTCCATGAGTTCGAAGAGGCCAAACGCGCCTTTGTGGTGATCGAAGAACAGATCGATGTCCGAATCATCGCTCGCCTCACCGCGGGCCGTCGAGCCGAACAGATAAAGCCCCTCGACACCGAGTTGCCTGAGTTCGACTTCGTGGCTCCTTAACCGGCTGAGGACTTCATCCCGTTTCATGCCATGAAGTTAGCACTAAATATTATTAATTTCCATAAGTTCGGTCCGTTGGTTTTGACCCTGGATTCAATTCAAACCAAGTTCACCGTTCATGGAAGAGGATGTGATCGAGCCTGCGCGTCGCGAGTACCGTCATCAGCGCCAGCGCCACGAACGCCATCGCCACGAAACCCGCCGCATGCAGTTGGTCGTGCGCGTACAGCACGCCGCCGATCGCCGAGCCCACCGCCTGGCCGATATAAAGCACCGAGGTATTGAGCGACACCGAGGCCGAGGCGAGCGCCGGCGCCGCGATCACCAGGCGCACCTGCTGCATGGAATTGGTGGAGGCGAAACCCAGGCCCCAGATCGCGACCGAGGCGGCCATCAGCGGATAGTTGCCGGCGCTGAACGCCCACCCGCTGACGCCGCTGAACAGCAGGCTGGTGAACAGCAGCGAGGTCTTGTACGGCCCCCAAGAATCGACGATTCGGGTTGCGATCGCAATCCCGACAAAGCCGAACACACCGTAGAGCGCAAACACCAGGCCGACCGCGTCGGGACCGGCGCCGGTCAGTTTTGCCAGCAGCGGACCCATGAAGGTGAATACCACGAATTGTCCGGACATCTGCAAGGTGGTGATCAGCAACAGCAGCAGGATCATCCGGTTACGACCGACAAGGACCCATGTCTTCAGATCCACCGGCTCGCCCAGCAATCCGCCGGGCAAACGCCAGGCCAGCAGCACGAAGCTGAGACAGGCGATCGCGCCGATGCCGCCATAGGCCGCGCGAAAACCGTAGCGGCTGGCGATGAAGGTGATCAGCGGCAGGCCGACGGCTGCAGCCAGCGACCAGCCGAGGAAAATGTAGGCGATGGTGCTGCCGCGTTTTTCGTTGCCCACGATCAAGCCCGCGGTGCCCGCCGCCTGCGGCGTGTACAGCGCGCCGACCGCGAGCATCAGCATGCGCAGCAGCAGCAGCGTGGCATAATTGGGCGCGAAGGCGGACGCCGCATTGGTGATGGCGAATACCGCCAGCGTAGAGATCAGCAGCGTGCGGCGCTCGATCCGACTGGTCAGCCACGCCATGACCGGCGAGCCGAAACACAGCACCGCGGCACCGTAGGTGATCAACAGGCCGGCGTCGCGAATGCTGACATCGAGGCCGGAGGACAATTCGCCGAGCATCCCCGCCGGACCGATCACCGAGCAGCCGGTGACGAAATTTCCGAGCATCAATGCGGTGGGGGCGAAGCGGCGAGCAGTGTGGGGAGCCGGAGCATGCATGCAGATGCATGTAGGCGAGTTCGGCGCCGCATGAAAGCACAAGCCCGAACTATTTTGCGGCGCTGTTTTGCGGCAATGTTAGCGGCGGGGCCGCCAAATCCTTTGCCGCAACGTCCTTCGGCAAAACGTCCTTGAGCGGTGGATCCCTGGGCAGCGGGCAAGTGCCTTGCAGGCTGGCCAGCGCCGCCGCCAATCCCTCGGTCGATAACCTTTCCGGACGGGCGAGCCTGCGGCCATCCAGCGCGTTCGCGGTCTCGGTCAGATCGATCTGCGGCAGATCGGCGATCGCCTGCGCCGATGATTTGGGCATCCGCAGCCCCCAAACCTCGTACCCCGCGGGCTTGGCCGGCGGAAACGCAAACACGAACGGTTTTGCACTTCCGCTGGAGATCGAAATCGCGGCGAAGGTCGGGTTCGTGGTGACCTGGCGCTGAAAGTCCAGCTGGAATTGCTCGGCATTCACACAGAACAGCCGCCACTGCAGCGTGCGCCACGTCTTGCCGTTTTCACCCCGCGAGACCGCGGATTTCCGGATCAGCGCGCGGCCGAGATTCTCGAATGCCCATGGCGTCTCCACGAATTCGCGGCGGTCGATGCCGAAGCGAAAAATCTCGTCGCGGGTCAGCACGTGCATGTCCTCGTATTTGATGTGCTTGGCAACGTCGAGCAGTTCGCCTTCGATGCCCATCTTGACGACATAGTTCGACAGCAACTTGTCGGCACGCTCGACGCCGCGCTGCGTCGCTGCGACAATCATCTCCCTGGTCGGATGACCGCCGCTGGCGCGCAGCACGACTTTTGGAGAATGCACGCCGAGGATGGCATCCGGCGCTATTTCGCGGGCGGTCGCGCCAAGGATGAGATAAGGACATGCGGAGTTGCACTGCGCGCCGCGGGTTGTGAGATCCCCTGCAAGCTCGCGGCCGGACCGCTTCAGCTTCAGGCAGACCTCGGAAGTCTGCGCCTCGAACCCGCAATCCTTCACGATGGTCCGCGCCACCCTCGCTGTGGCGGACAGTTCGCGCAGCATGTTGCCGATAAAGATCGCCTGTTCGAGATTGCCGCCCGGTGAGGAAAAATACATCGGCAGATGCCGGTCTTTCAGATGCTGCTTGATGAAGGTCTTGAAACGGCCGGCGGCGTCGGCGTTGATCTGGCCTTCCACGGCGATCCACCGATCGCAGCCGCGGCCGCAGGAGTCGGGCGCGCCGTGCGCGAGGTAGAACATGACGGGCGGCGCGGGTGGGGCGGGCGCGGGGCGCTTCGCCGGAGCGGCGAGCGGGGGCCGCAGCGCAGGCGCGGCAAGCGGCGGCCGCTTCACGAAAGGAGCGAATACCGGCGCCACGGCAGGAGCGGCGAGTGCCGGCGCGGCGAATAGGAATAGCGCGGTGATGAAGAGGGGACGGAGTGGCATGGGCGGCGGGGTGCAAAAGAACGAGCGGCTGACCGAAGGCTAACAAGGCAGATGTATCAAGTCTATGCGGTGCCTGGCCAATAAAATACCGCTGAAATAGACGGTAGTGATTGCTCCTCGCCATATCCTGCGCTATCTCGTGCACCCGCTTACCTGCGCTCGTTCGCAGGAGTGAGCCACAGGAGAGTTTTATGCCCGACGACAACGCGCCCGCGTCCGGATTCCAGTATAGCGTCGCCAACCTGAAACCGGTCGAGCAGCAGCCGAAGATCGCCCTCACCTTTCCCGACGGCGCCCGACGTGAATTTCCGAAAAGCATCACCGGCCTCGATATCGCCAAGGGCATCTCGCCGTCGCTGGCCAAGCGCACCGTGGCGATGGCGCTGGATGGCGAGTTGCGCGATCTCGCGGATCCGGTCGAGAGCGACGCAAAAATCGAGTTCATCAGTCGCGACGATCCGCGCGCGCTGGAATTGATCCGGCATGACGCCGCGCATGTGCTGGCCGAAGCGGTGCAGTCGCTGTGGCCGGGCACGCAGGTCACCATCGGTCCGGTGATCGAGAACGGATTTTATTACGACTTCTTCCGCAACGAGCCGTTCACGCCGGAGGATTTTTCGGCAATCGAAAGGCGGATGCGTGAGCTCATCGCGCGCGACAGGCCGTTCACCAAGGAAATCTGGACGCGCGAGCAGACCAAGAACGTGTTCCGCGACAAGGGCGAGCTGTTCAAGGTCGAACTGGTCGATGCGATCCCTGAAGACCAGACCATCAAGATCTACAAGCAAGGCGACTGGTTCGATCTCTGCCGCGGACCGCATATGACGTCCACCGGCAAGGTCGGCAACGCGTTCAAGCTGATGAAGGTTGCGGGCGCCTATTGGCGCGGCGACAGCAACAATCCGATGCTGACGCGCATCTACGGCACCGCGTTTGCAAAACAGGAAGAGCTCGACGCCTACCTGAAACAGATCGAGGAGGCGGAAAAGCGCGACCACCGCAAGCTCGGCCGCGAACTCGATTTGTTTCATTTCCAGGAGGAAGGCCCCGGCGTAGTGTTCTGGCACGCCAAGGGCTGGACCATCTTCCAGGCGGTGGTCGCCTATATGCGCCGGCGGCTGATGGGCGATTACGACGAGGTCAACGCGCCGCAGATGCTCGACAAGTCGCTGTGGGAGACCTCCGGCCACTGGGAATGGTTCCGCGAAAACATGTTCGCGGCGCAATCCGCCGGCGACGAAGCGGAAGACAAGCGCTGGTTTGCGATCAAGCCGATGAACTGCCCCGGCCATGTACAGATCTTCAAGCACGGCCTGAAGAGCTATCGCGACCTGCCGCTACGGCTGGCCGAATTCGGCGTGGTGCATCGCTACGAGCCGTCGGGCGCAATGCACGGCCTGATGCGCGTGCGCGGATTTACCCAGGACGACGCGCATGTGTTCTGCACCGAGGCGCAGTTGGCCGACGAATGCCTGAAGATCAACGACCTGATCCTGTCGACCTATTCCGATTTCGGTTTTGAGGGCGAACTCACGGTAAAACTCTCGACCCGGCCCGAAAACCGCGTCGGTACCGATGAGATGTGGGATCATGCCGAACGCGTGATGGCCACGGTGCTCAGCCAAATCCAGGCGCAGAGCAGCAACCGCATCAAGACCGACATCAACCCCGGCGAAGGCGCGTTCTACGGCCCGAAATTCGAATACGTGCTGCGCGACGCCATCGGCCGCGACTGGCAATGCGGCACCACGCAGGTGGACTTCAATCTGCCGGAGCGGTTCGGCGCGTTCTATATCGACGCCGACGGTTCGAAAAAGGCGCCGGTGATGGTGCATCGCGCGATCTGCGGCTCGATGGAACGCTTTATCGGCATCCTGATCGAACATTACGCCGGAAATTTCCCGCTCTGGCTGGCGCCGGTGCAGGCCGTCGTCACCACCATCACCTCGGAAGGCGACGAATACGCAAAAGTGGTCGCCACTGCTGCGCGACGCGCCGGCCTGCGCGTCGAGATCGACCTGCGCAACGAGAAGATCAACTACAAGGTCCGCGAACATTCGCTGGCGAAAATCCCCGCGCTGCTCGTAGTCGGCAAGAAGGAAGCCGAAACGCATTCGGTTTCGATCCGGCGATTGGGCAGCGAACGCCAGCAGGTGATGCCGACCGGTGAGGCGATCGCAGCGCTGGTCGAGGAAGCGATGCCGCCGGATGTGAGGCGAACAAGAACAGCGCAATGAAAGCGTCGTAGCCCGGATGAGCGAAGCGATATCCGGGGTGGATGGCATGTCCCGGATATCGCTTCGCTCATCCGGGCTACAATCGGTCTAAATTCGCTTCAACCAACGCGTTAGCTGCCTATCTATATGGGCGATCCCAATCGAAAGAATCCTAGTGCCTGACACCATCGACTTCCTGAAAACCCGCCGTTCGGTAAAGCCGCGCGAGATGAGCGGCCCGGGTCCCTCGCAGGCCGAGCTTGAGACCATCCTCACGGTCGGCTCCCGCGTGCCCGATCACGGCAAGCTGGCGCCATGGCGTTTTATTGTTTTCGAGGGCGATGCCCGCGCCCGCGCCGGTGAGGTAATTGCAAGCGTGTTCGCGCGGAAAAATCCGCAAGCGCCCGTGGCCGATGTCGAGGTCGAAAAACGGCGGCTGACGGATGCGCCGCTGGTGATCGCGGTGGTGAGTTTTACGAAGGTGCATCCCAAGGTGCCGGAGTGGGAGCAGCAACTCTCCGCCGGCGCCAGCGCGATGAACATCGTCACCGCCGCCACCGCGCTCGGCTACGGCGCCAACTGGCTGACCGGATGGTTTGCGTTCGACCGCGACGTGCTCGACGGACTGGGGTTAAAAGCGGACGAAAAAATCGCCGGCTTCATCCACATCGGCACGCCGTCGAAGCCGAATGAGGATCGGCCGCGCCCCGCGCTGTCGGATATCGTGACGCGGTTTTAGCGCGTAGGGCGGATTAGCGAAGCGTAATCCGCCGTGCCTGTGCGACCGCGGCGCGTTTCGGCGGGTTACGCTTCGCTAACCCGCCCTACGCTAATGCGCCACGACTTCGATTTCGCCGTCGACGCCGTTGACGACGTTGAACGGGCGCTCGAACACCTTGCCTTCGTTCTTGGCGATGGCGCGGTATTCGCCTTCGGACAGGATCACGCGGGGAAACGCGCCGATCGATTCCTTGATGACGTCGCCGCCCGGCGTGATCACGGACCACGCGGTGTTGGCCAGCGCCTCGCCGCCCTTGTCGCCCACCAGTTTCAGGGTGATCACCGCGGCGCGGTGGGTGATGATGACGTCGGTCAGCTTGCCGGCCTGCACCCTGATATCCGATCGAACAACCGAATTGGCGTCGCCGTAATTGGAGATGATGTAGTAGGTCCCTTCCGGCAGCAGCACCACGTCGCCGGCGGCAACGCTCGGCAGCAACGCGGCGCGCTCGGCGGCTTCGAATTGGCTGCCCTTGTAGATCGCGAAAGAAATCTGGTTCTGCGGGATCTTCGAGGTGCCGACCCGGCCCTCGATGCGCAGTCCACCGGCCGGCAGCACGAAGGACTCGCGGAAGGTGTCGGACTTCAAGGTCACCGGCCGCACCGCGCTGACGAGGCCGAGCGTGACATGGACGACATAGCTCCCGGGGGGCAGCACGATATTCGGGGTGGCGCCGCGCTCCTCGCGGACCAGCTTGAAGGTGCCGGTTTCGTCGGGCCGGTCGGTAAACACCCGCCACACCAGGCCGCCGTTGATGACCGGAAGATCCTTGCCGTAACGCGCCGTCAGCGACAGCACGGCCTGCCCGGGCGTCGATGCGATCGGAGGCGGGGCAACCGGCGGGGTCACCGCTGAAACCGGCGGCTGGGTCAATGGCGCCGGCAGATTCGGTGCCGACGCCGGACCTGACGGCGGGGCCAGGCTGATGGCGCCACCCGGAGACGCATCAGGAATGGAGGACGGCGGCACCGGGGGCGGACGATCGCTGAAGAACTGGGCGCTGGATGGATTCGGCAAGGCCAGGACCATCAGACCGGCGAGCGCAAGCGCCAATGCCGGACGTGCGCCCTGCGCACCCCGATCGGTCCCATGATCTTCCGGAATTTCACCCCTTGCGGTCATGGCGCCTGCTTTTCACCGAAAACGCGGCAAATTCAAGCCTGCAGGCTAAGACCGTCGCGGTCCGGTCATGGTTTCGACCAAGGCGGATGGGATATAAACCATGCCCGCAGTGCATTCTGGCAGGAATATGCCGCAGCGACTAGTTTGACGCATCACCCTCTGGAGACACTCCGTGTTGGAAAACCTGATCGGCCGCGGCCAGAACGGCACCAACGGGCGCGACAAGGTCGGTCTCGGCAGCATCCGTCGGCCGGTGATCGGGCTCGCGCTGGGCGGAGGAGCAGCGCGCGGATTGGCCCACATCGGCATCGTCAGGACCTTGGTTGCCCACGGCATCGTCCCCAATGTGGTGGTCGGAACCTCGATCGGGGCCGTGGTCGGCGGTTCCTATGCCGCGGGACAGCTCGACAGGCTGGAAGAATGGGCGCGCAGCTTGCAGCCGCGGAATATTTTCGGCTATCTGGATATCCAGCTGAACGGATCCGGGCTGATCGGCGGCGGCAAGCTCGCCGCACAGCTCGAGGCGGCCCTGGGGCAGGCCCTGATCGAGGAACTGCCGCTGAAATTCGCCACCGTCGCGACCGAGGTCCGTACCGGACACGAGATCTGGCTTACCCATGGCCGCATGGTCGATGCGATGCGCGCCTCTTACGCGCTGCCTGGAATTTTCTCGCCGGTGCTGGTCGGCGATCGCTGGCTGGTGGATGGCGCGCTGGTCAATCCGGTGCCGGTGTCGGCGGCGCGGGCGCTCGGCGCGGAAATCGTGATCGCTGCCAACCTTTCGAGCGACGTGTTCACGCATGCGACGACGATCTACTCCCATGGCCCGTCCGCAAATGCGCCGGAGCCTGTCATCGCAGTCGTGCCGCCGCCCAAGCGCGGGCTCGGAAAATTCTTCTCGCCCGAGCGCACCATGAAGCGCGAGTTTTTCGGCGGCGGCGGCCGCCCCGGCATCTCCACGGTGATGGTCGACGCCTTCAACATCATGCAGGACCGCATCACCCGCGCGCGGCTTGCCGGCGATCCGCCGGACCTGTTGATCACGCCGCGCGTCGGCCAGATCGGCTGGTTCGATTTCCACCGCGCCGACGATTTGATCGCGCATGGCGCGCGCGCCGCCGAACGCGCCATCGAATCGATCCAGGAAGCCATCGCAATTCTGGCGCCGGGCGCGGGCGAGCCGGACCCCGCGGTTGAGAAGAAGCCTTGAGGTTAGCACGGCACTCTCGTGCCCCGGACGCAGCGCAGCGCGCCGCCCCTTCGCGGCGTGGTGCGCTGCAGAGCCGGGGCCGTAACGAACGCCTGTGTTTGGTGCGGTCCCGGCTCTGCGGAGCGGCATGAAGAATGCCGCACCGCGTCCGGGACACGAGGCCTTGCGATATGTCTCAAGCCGTCTTGATGTAATTCTGCAGCGCTTCCTGCTCGTTCTCGAATTCCTTGACGCGCCATTTGACGACGTCGCCGATCGAGATCAGGCCGACGAGCTCGCCGCCCTCGAGCACCGGCAGATGCCGGAACTTGCCGGCGGTCATCTTTTCCATGATCGCCGCGACGGTATCGATCGGCCGGCAGCAAACCACCTTGCGCGTCATCACGGAGCTTACCGGTTCGTCCAGCACGGCGGCGCCGCGCTCGCCGATCACGCGTACGATGTCGCGCTCCGACAGGATGCCTTCGATGCGCCCGCCGCTCATCACCAGCACGGCGCCGATGCGCCGTTCCGACAGCAGCTTCACCGCAGCGGAAAGCTTCGAGTCCGGCTCGACGCTGAGAATGTCATGGCCTTTGGTATCGAGGATTGAACGTACCGTCATGGTCGCCTCCGGAATTCGATCGCGTCATGCGTTCGCGCGATCGCGCATTCTGTCTTCAGGCAACAGTTAAGGCGTCGCATTGGTTCGTGCGCATCAAGCATGCGGGGCATGTTCTTCATGCGAAACGAAGGTCCATTCGCCTGAAAACACCGCGATGATGAATGAAATCGGGCGGCGCCGCAAGGCGCGTGGTGGATCAGCGACGATCCGACACGTCAGGGGACGCATCCACCGAATTGCGTGGTATACGCGGAACCGGATCGAACAGCGAAAACAACAGCAAGCCTGCGAAAAACCCGCCGATATGCGCCTGCCAGGCGACGCTCGCGCCGTCGGCGCCGATCGCGATCGATCCGATCCCGAAGATGATGTTGACGCCGAACCAGACTGCGAGGAAACCGAGCACGCGGGGATTGCGCAAGGCCTTCGACAAGGAGAGCGCCGGCACCAGCGCTGCGGCGTCGGCATCGCCGCGGCGAAACGACAAAAAACTGCCCTGCACGAAGGCGAAGCGGATTGCGGCTGCCATCGCTCCGGACACCGACGCCGAAGCGCCGATCATCGGCGCCACCTCGTGCTCATGGGTGATCAGATGCGCCAGCGCGCCGGCAATGGCAGTCACCGCCATGAAAAGGAAGAACCGCGCAGCGCCGAAGCGGCGCGCCACCGCGCTTCCGAACGGTAGCAGCCACAATACGTTGAAACCGATATGGCTGAGATTGGCATGCAGCAGCGAGTAGGTCAGGAACGACCAGACCTTGGCGGGCGAGCCGCCGGGAAACGGCGTCGCCAGCAGCGTGGAATCGTAGCGCCTCGGAATGAAGCCGAACACCTCGATGGTCCAGTATTCCAGATCCGGCGGCAGCAGCACGCGCAGATGAACCACCGCAAGCAGCAGGACATAGGCCGTGACGGCGCCCGGCAGCGTCAGGATCGGCTCGCGCGGGGCGTCCTGGGTGAGTTCTGGGGGGAGTCCAAGGGATTCAAAGACCTGACTAAAGCGACTCGGCTGAGCGATGCGCCCAAATAGGCGGCTTGGTCATGCTGCGCAAGCGAAGGATCGCCGCGGAACGGCGGGAAACGAAAAAAGGGAGGGCCTGAGAAGCCCTCCCTTGATCGATGCCGATCTTGCCGCGCAAGGGAAACGAGGTACATCCCCACCCCTCCCCGCGCGATGACCAAACTGCTTGACGCCACGTGTGGTGCAAGCTTTGCCGGCCACTTGGAGAAAACCGGCAAAGCTGTGCGCCGACATACCCCTTTCCGCCGCGAACCCCAACCGCATAGTTAATTTAACGTTAACACGACAAACATCAGGCAAAACCGGCGCAAAACCGCCCGCGGCATGGACGCTGCAAGACCTCTCCTGCACAACAAATGAGGGGGCGCAGGTTGCGTGAAACCGGGACAGATGTGTCCATTCATGCGCCCGCGCAGGCCAGGGCGTTCAAGTTATGAAGCATCCGTCGAGCCGGGAATTTTTCGCGTATTGGGACCAGAAGCGTGGATCCGCGCGCGCTCCCGACCGCAGCGAGATTGAGCCAGGTGCGGTGCGCGAACTCCTGGGCGACATCTTCGTGCTGTCCTTTGACCCAGCAGGCGGCTATCCGTTTCGCGTCGCGGGCACCCGGGTCTGTGCGCTGCTCGGTTGCGATCAGAAGGGGCAAAGCTTTTCAGCGCTGTTCAGGCCGGAAAGCCGTCGCGAGATCGAGGACATCATCGGCATCGTGGCCGAGGAAATGCTGGCTGCGGTCGCCGGCATCACCGCCCTTGCCGAGGACGGTTCGCGCGCGCATCTGGAATTGCTGCTGCTGCCGTTCAACAACCGCGCGCACACCCCGCTGAGCCTGACTGGCCTGCTGGCGCCGCTCGGCGGCGAACCCCGCGCGATAAGGGATTTTGCCCTCACCTCCTGGCGCTACATCGGCCACCCGCCGCAACGTTTCGGCCCGCGCGTGCTGCGCAAGCTCAAGGTGGCGCGCGGCTTCATGGTGTATGAAGGCCTGCGTTAAGCCAGATCTAACCGCCGTCATTGCGAGGAGCACTTGCGACGAAGCAATCCAGTCTTTGTGTTGCTGGATTGCTTCGCTTGCGCTCGCAATGACGCTTCTTGAAGCGGCGGTTGGACTCACTCCACCAATTCCGGCCACGGCACGATCGTCGACTTCACCGTCTTCATCGCCATCGCATCGGCAACGGCGCGGCTGACCCCCTCTTCCGAGAACGGATAGATCGTCTGCATTTCCAGCCACGGATATTTTTTTCGGGTGCGATAGAGCATGTCGACGCCGAGCGGCAGGTCGTTGCCGGTAAATCCCCAGGAGCCGAGCACGTTGAGGTCCTTGGTGCAGATGCGGTGCCACGACGTATTGATCGAGCCGGCGTCGGTGAACTGACCCATCTCGACATAGGTGCCGCCATCGCGCAGCATTTCGATGCCTTCCGGGCCGGCGCTTGGATGTCCCGAACAATCCATCACCAGGTCGGCGCCAAAACCGCCGACGATGTCGCGCACGGCCTTGATGCGCGCTTCCGGCGTCGTGACTTGCTCGATGTCCACGGTGGCTTCCGCACCGAATTTTCGCGCCAGCGCCAATCGCGGCGCTTCCGGCGCGCCGACGCAGATCACGCGCCCCGCGCCCATCTCTTGGGCCGCTGCGACCGCCAGAATTCCGATCGGGCCGGAGCCCTGGATCACCACGGTGTCACCCCAGCTGAATCCGCCGGCGCGGGTGGCGCGGTTGAAGGCGCGAATGCAGGAGGTCAGCGGCTCCGACAGCGCGCCCAATCGCAGCGACATGTCGTCGGGCAGCTTGTAGATTTTGGTGCCCGGCAGCATGTCGAGATCGACATAGACATATTCCGCCCAGCCGCCCCACAGATGCGGCGCCTTGTCGAAGCCCAGATAGCGCCCGTAATACACCGGCGTCAGACACTTGTTGGCGTTTTGGGGATAGTGGATGCAGTAATAGCACTGCCCGCACGGCATCAGCGGCGGGATCATCACTTTCGATCCGACCGTGACCGACTTGCTCATAAAGTCTTCGGAAAATTCCGAGCCGACCTCGACCAGCACGCCGCCGATCTCATGGCCCAGCGTGAACGGCCACGGCAACTGCTTCGGCCAGTGGCCTTTGAGGATATGCAGATCGGTGCCGCATACGCCGCAGGCGCCGACCTTGATCAGGGCGGCTTTCTTGGGGATTTTGGGCCATGGCACCGTGCGGATGACTGGTGTGGCGCCGGGGCCGTCGTAGGTGCAGACACGGATTTGGGTCATGAATTCGATCCAACCTTTTTTATGTCCTGACTGCGAGGTTATCTGAGTTGGGCACGATGCCAAATGTCAACGGGCTCGTTTTTCGGGTTCGATGCCAGCGGGCAGCTATGAGAAAGAGAGCTTCGGGGAGTTCACAAATCGAGCAGAATACCATAGAGTGTATTTTTAAAAACAAATTAGCTGCAGTTGCGCACGCGGCAATTTAACATACTTGGGGGTTGGTCATGGCTGGCGATGCAAAAGATTCACCTTTCTGGCCGGCGGATAATCCCGCGGTGTTGGCACATATCAACCTGTTGCAGGGTGTCATAAATCGGCTAGCCACTAGCAGCGTATCCTGCAAGACTTGGTGTCTCACTCTCGTTGCTGCGCTTCTGAGCTTGGCCGGCTCCGCCCATATCCCCGCAATTGTCACGGTCGCACTCGCGGCGGTGCTGATCTTTGGATTCATGGATACGAGATATCTAGCGCAAGAGCGGGCTTATCGGGCTCTTTACGAGCGCACGGTCACCGCAATTCGCGAGCAATCTTATTCACGGGCGATTGTGTTCGATGCGCACGCCCCCGGCAGTTTCGGCCAGTTCTGCTCGGCGCTCACATCGTGGTCGATCTTTCCGGTCTATTTGAGCCTGATCCTGGCTTATATCGTCGCCACATTGACGGGCGGAATTGCCCTGTTGGCAGCGATTTCAAGGTAAGGGTGAAATCATGCCTGCTGCTACTCCCCCAACCTTTTTCTTCTCGCATGCACGCCAGGACCGCGAAACACCCGGTAAATACCTCAGTCGTTTTTTTGAAGATCTGGAGATCAAGCTCGCTCAATGGGCCGGCGTGAGCCTTAAGGAAAAGCGGCTTGGAACGATAGACTCGCGTTTGCGAATGACCGAGGACTGGGACGCGGAACTGAGCCGCGGGCTGAGCAACAGCCGCGCTTTGGTAGCTGTCCTGACGCCGCTCTATTTCAACCGACCGAACTGCGGGAAGGAACTGGCAGTTTTTCTTCTGCGCAGTCCTGATCTGCACATCGACCAGAACGGCGCACTGAAAGGCGCGCGGAACGTTATGACCATCCGGTGGCTACCGGAGAACGCATATGCCGCCAATTCCGAGAAGGAAGGGCTGATTCCGCCGTTCCTGAGACTGATCGAGGATACTCCGGGCGATGAAGGGCGCGACGCCGACCGCACTCGGGCAATCGAACGGTATCAAAAGAAGGGGATGGAAAAGTGCGTTCAGCACGAGCCGGAATACAGCGAGTTACTTGATCTGTTCGTTGAACGCATTCGGGAGTTGCCTGAGCTGCCGGCGGCAGCCGGGGTGAGTTTTGCAGCTGCGCGAGATGCTTTCAACTACGATTGGCGCAACCACTTTGCGCAGCCGGCAGTTGCCGCTGCCTCGCCAACGACAGCCGCGGTGGCTCCCCGGCCGCTTTTGTCGGTGGTTGCTTTCTACGTCACACGGCGTCCATTTACCCGGGATTCAAATACGGTCGAGTTCGCGGACCAACTCATCGCAGAACCGTTGTCCCAAGCAACAGCTCACAGCGATTCCTCCTTCGCCGCCTTGCTTGCGGAGATTCGTCACGCCGGCGTCGCGGAAGGGCTGACGGTGTTTCACGCGGCGGCCGATCCTGTCGTTCCTGAAAACGCAAAACCACTTCTTGACCGTCTCGCTTCTCTTTCTGCCGCAAGGATTCTGACGGTGCTGGTGGTCGATCCGGACATATGGCCAGGTATCGGGGACGGCGCTGCGTCCGCAGTCGAAGAGATCGCCCGCTCTCTAAGGTGGAGCGGCCTGATGCTGGTTCCGGCCGGGGAAAATTCGCTGTTCGACGTCGATGAGCTTGCCGTGAGACGCGGCTTGCCGCCTCGCCTCGTCATGTTGCCGCCAGCATCCGAAGCACGCGTTTTTTCGTTGCGACGCGCTTTCATCGACGTTCGTGGGCGGGTGTTAAGTGGGAGCGCCGAGAATTCGCCCGGAGCCGAGCGCGTGCCCTTGCTCAAGGGAACCGGTGTGAAGAAACCGGACGACGAAGGTGGGGGTAACCGGCAATGATAGCAACGTCCGCAGGGCGCATCGCCACTTTCTATTCCTACAAAGGCGGCACCGGCCGTTCGATGGCGCTCGCCAACTTCGCTTGGATTCTCGCCGCGAACGGCAAACGCGTACTGACAATCGACTGGGATTTGGAAGCACCAGGGCTGCATCGCTACTTCCGCCCATTCTTGATCGATCCCGACCTGATCGATACGGAAGGCCTCATCGATACATTTTGGAGCTTCGCCGCCTCGGCACTCGAGAGCGCGCAGTCCGCTACCCGGGACCAACCGAATTACATCAGCACGCCAATGGATGACACCAAGCGCCGATTAAACTGGAAGTTCCCGACCGGCGGATTTATCGACTTTGTCGGTGCCGGGCGGCAAGGCGCGACCTACAGCGAACGGGTTAATACGTTTGACTGGAAACGCTTTTACGAACTGGGCGGCGCCGCTATGCTGAATTACACCAAGGCGCAACTGAGGACGAACTACGACTGGGTCTTGATCGACAGCCGCACCGGCGTTTCGGACACCGCAGGCATTTGTACTATGCAGCTGCCCGACACCGTCATCACATGTTTTACGCTGAATCGTCAAAGTATCGATGGTGTGGGTGCGGTGATGCAGTCCATTCGTGCCTTTCGCAGCCCGAGCGTCGACGGATCAAAGATAAAATTTTTTCCCATGGCGACGCGGATCGAAAACGCAGAGAAAGAGCGTTTGGAAATTGCCCGCACCTATACGCGAAACAAACTTGCCGACTTTGTCCCTGAAGGAATTCCGTCGGGCTATGGGCGCTCCTATTGGGACGATATGGAAATCTCGTACCGGCCCTACTATGCGTTTGAAGAGATCCTGTCCGCATTTGGCGACGCCACCGGCTCGACAAGGGCTGCCGACACCATGCTTGCACAAATGGAGGTGATGGCGCGACGCGTCGCAGGTGACGGCAGCCTGCAAATGCCGGAGATACTAGAAACTGACCGCAACCTCGTTCTGGCTCAATATGCACTCGGAAGTGCATCGAGCACAGAAAACAGAATGCTGGCAGGCCAGGGCCTCCCGCACGATGACGGCGTGACGTTCGATGAAGATGCGACCGGAACTGAATTCTTGCGCGGCCTGCTGGCAAAAGAGCAGCTCTGGAGGAAAAGCAAGTTCTCTTCCAGATATCTTCTTAGTCGTCGTGAGCTCGACTTGCTGGCTGAAAGCGATCGCAAGCAGTTCGGCCGAAACATGACGTATTTTCTAGCCAACAGCTCGCGCGGACAGGCCTATTTCAAGGAACTTCCTGCCGCTTTACTAGCCAGCGTGGTTCTAACCCTCGGTGCTGCCTTCGCAATCTATGTATCCGTGGGGCGCGAGATAGTTTACCAGGTCAGTGCTGATCCATTCCGCCTCACGTTGGCCTTTGGCACCATTTTTGCGCTGCTTTGGACGGCATCGACAGCGTTACTCGCTGGGTTCGTTCTCAGGAGGACTGATCCGCCGTATAATTTGGGCTTTGCCGATACTTTCTTCCGTCTTCTCAGTATGCAGATCAGTAGCGGCATTCATGATTTTGAACCGGAAGAAGCGGTTCGGCAGCGCGCCAAGATGGGCTCGGCCGATGTGAAGCCGGGCTCGCAATAGGCCTTCTCATGTAATCCCCCCGCTAACTCCTCGTTAACCCTGCCCGCCGTAGGGTTAACCGGCACCGGTCGGGCGGTTGTCGGGGCTACGAAATGGCGTTTGCGCAGCATAAATCGGTTCTTCCGTCGGCCACCGAGCGGCGGCGCTTTCAGCGCGTCAAGGTGCATCTGCTCGGCCGCTATATGCTGCCGGACCGGCGCGAATTCCCGTGCCAGATCATCAATATGTCGCCCGGGGGGCTGGCGCTGCTGGCGCCCGGGATCGGCAATGTCGGCGACCGCGTGATCGCCTATCTCGACCATATCGGCCGGGTCGAGGGCAAGATCACCCGCATCATCGACAACGGCTTTGCCATGAGCGTCGGCGCCACCGCGCGCAAGCGTGACAAGCTGGCGGCGCAGCTGACCTGGCTCGCCAACCGCGACATTCTCAATTTGCCGGAAGACCGCCGTCACGACCGTATCGTGCCGCGCAACCCGATCTCCGTGCTGACGCTCGAGGACGGCAGCAGGATGACCTGCCGCATCATCGACATGTCATTGTCGGGTGCTGCGATCGCCGCGGAAAACCGGCCGCCGCTGAAATCGCTGGTCATGCTCGGCAAGGTGCAGGCACGCGTAGTGCGGAACCTCGAAGAAGGCTTTGCGCTCGAGTTCGTCCACGAGCAGCTCGCCGAGACGCTGGAAGATAGCGTCACCGCCCGGTAAACAGCCGCGCCCTGCAATTCCCGATTTTATGAGCGCTGAGGCGGACTCCGCGTTGCCGGATGCCGCCTTCGGACCGTTTGCCGCCTCCGCCATCCCATGCACGTGGCCGCGTTTCGCGCCGGAAACCCGCGGTTTCATTGGCTCGCGTTCCGATGCATAAAATTTGAATCAATTGCAGTTGTTTCAAATTTTAGTCGAATTCGATTCAAGTATAAATTCAATTAGCCGAAGCTTTGAACAGTATTCAATTCAATTGTACTTGCGCAACTTAGCCGCGCTGCAAAACCTTTGTGCGAAGTGTGGTCCCAACAAGAAACGGGGGCCACAATGGGCATCAGGGGAGCGGGGATGGGACTGGCTTTGGCGGCCGTCCTGTTGGGAATGACTGCGCCGGCAAAAGCCGGAGACGAACGAGTTCTGTATGCGAGCCTTGGCGACACCACGCGCTCGCCGATCGGCTGGGTCGAGTTTTGCGCCGACAATCCCGGCGATTGCCGCGGCGGCGCGACACAGCCGCGCGATATCGTGATGACGCAGACCGCGTGGAAAGACCTGATGCGGGTCAACCGCTGGGTCAACGAGACCATCAAGCCGATGACCGACATGGATCATTGGGGCGTAATCGAGAAATGGTCGTTGCCGACCGACGGCTACGGCGACTGCGAGGACTACGTGCTCCTGAAGCGCAAGATGCTGATCGACGCCGGATGGCCGCGCGAGGCGCTGCTGATCACGGTGGTGCGCGACAAGAAGGGCGAAGGCCACGCCGTGCTGACGGTCAAGAGCGACAAGGGCGAGTTCATCCTCGACAACCAGAACGAAAGCGTCGTGGCCTGGACCGAGACCGGCTACCGCTTTGTGAAGCGCCAATCGCAGGGCGATCCCAATGTCTGGGTATCGCTTGGCGACAGCCGTCCGGCGGTCGCCACCGCCAGCGCCCGCGAGCAGTGAAAACATGGGCATGATCCCGAAAAGTGGAATCCGGTTTTCGGAAAAGATCATGCCCAAACACAAGGAATAGGACCCGCGACCCGGTCACATCCCCACCCCTCCCCGTCCCAGACCGGATCGCGCGCGGCCAGCCTCCCCCAAGGCTGGCCGCAACTTTTTGGGGCCCGCCGCGCGGCAGCCCGAAGGAGCGGCGTTAAGGCTTGCTAAGGGCTCTGCGATAGGATTTGCAAATCAATCGGGAGTACCGGGCAATGCTACGCAGGATGATGCTGGCCGTTTTCGCGATCGCCGCCGCCGGAATGTCCGCCGGCGCCGCCGATCTGCCGGTGCAGAGCCGGCTTGGCGCGGTTTTTGCGGACCCGCCGCCGGTTTATCAGACCCCCGTCACCGCTTACGGGGCCTACGCTTATACGACGGTGTACGCTCCCCCGGTGGACATCCCACCTCTGGTCGCCGGCTATTACGGCAAGCCGAATTCCTATTTTTACAGCCCCTATTATGGCGAGTCGCAATATTGGAATTTTACCCGCCTGCCTTATGCCTGCGGCTTTTATGGCTATTGCTGAGCCGGCGTACGCCTCGACCTGACCGGATAAAGCCGCCCGCGTCAGCCCGCCCGGCGGGCCGACCACAACTTTTTCGGCAAATGTGAACTAGTTCACATTCGATCCCGCGAGTGCCGTGCAGGATGCAACTTACCGGACGGCGCGAGCCAATTTCGATGTCCGGGGCAGGCAAGGCCGCCGGGCGTCATACTCCGCCGCAGGCGGCTTTGTTTTGGCCGAAATGGAACGAGGGCAAACACCGCGCTTCGCCCGCCGATTTTGGTCGAATCCTCGCAGCCGCGTGATTTGCTTTCGGCAGTCTTGCCTGCTGAAACCAAACCCTCACAAAGCCGGAGGAACCCATGACCGCCGAACCCATCCTGACCTCAGACATACTCGGACTGACCCGAACCGCGCCGCTGTCGCGCCGCGGTTTTATGACCGCCTCCGCCGCAACGGCCGCGGGCTATACGCTGGCGGCCGGCCCCGTGCGCGCCGACGTGGTCAAGACCGACACCAACGGCCTCACCGCCGGCGAGGCCAAGGTAAAAGTCTCCGACGGCGAGATGCCGGTCTATTTCGCGCGGCCGACGGGCGCTAACAATCCGCCGGTCGTGCTGGTGGCGATGGAGATTTTCGGTCTGCACGAATACATCAAGGATGTGACGCGGCGGCTCGCCAAGCTCGGCGCGTTCGCGGTTGCGCCGGATTATTATTTCCGCAAGGGCGTCGATCTCACCAAGATCACCGAAATTCCGCAATTGATGCCGCTGGTGAATTCCAAGCCGGACTCGGAACTGTTGTCCGATCTCGACAGCACCGTGGCATGGGCCAAGTCGCAAGGCGGCGATACCGGCCGGCTCGGCATCATCGGCTTCTGCCGCGGCGGCCGCACCGTGTGGGAATACGCCGCGCATTCGGGCGCGCTCAAGGCCGGCGTCGCATTTTACGGCTCATTGGTGGATCCGGCCAACCCGGCCTGGCCGAAGAGCCCGACCCAGCTTGCGCCGGAGATGAAGGCGCCGGTGCTCGGCCTTTACGGCGAGGCGGATCAAGGCATCCCGGTGGCGCAGGTCGAGGCGATGAAGGCGGCACTGGCCGTGGCCAACAAGCCCGCCGAGTTCAAGATCTATCCGGGCGCGCCGCACGGCTTCCACGCCGACTATCGTCCGAGCTATCGCAAGGACGCGGCCGACGATGCCTGGAATCAGATGCAGGCATGGTTCAGGAAATACAAGGTGCTGGGCTGATCGTGGCTGAGTTCGAGTCTGGCGAGCGGCAGCACGTCGCGCGCCAGACGGCAGTCAACCAATTCGCACGGCTATCCGAAGCGATCGCTTTTGCGTTGCCGCTGTCGTTGCTCGATCTCCCAGAAGGCCCACACCGCTGCGGACAGCAGGCAAACCACCACGGCGAGAAATAGCCATGTCAAATCCGGAGCGGTGAGACCAGTCAGCATCATCTGAATAATGCAATCGCCGTACCATAGCGAGATGCGAGGCCGAGGTCCCGGCGTGCGACCGCGCCGGGACATCGCGATCATGCTAAATCAGGCCTAGTTGCAGACCTGAACGCGCCGGATGGCCGGGCCGTACGGCCCCCAAACCTGCTGGCGAACGATGTAACATGCCGCCATAACCATATCCGCCGCCGTAGCCATAGCCGTCGTCGTAGTAGCCGGCGTAATACGGATCGTAACCGTAGCCATAGGGATAACCGTAGGCGGCATAAGCGCCGGCGAGGCCAAGACCCACGCCTACGCCGATCGGCGCCGAACCGCCGCGCGTCCGCCGCGGAAGCCGCCGATGGAAACCGCCGCCGCGGAAACCGCCCCCCGCGAAGCCGCCGCGGAAGCCGCCGCCAAAACCACCGCCGCGAAAGCCACCGCCGCCAAAACCGCCACCGTGGAAGCCGCCTCCGCCAAAGCCGCCCCGCGCCGACGCTTCCGGCGCCGTCGCCAGGCCCACCGCCGCCACCGTCACTGCCGCCAGTAGTGCAAGAACTGTTTTCCGCAACATGACCGTCCTCCGTAAAGGGTACCGAGCCCTGCGATTATGACTCGTTTCACGGGCATTTGTTGCGCCTTCAGCGTAAATTGATGGCCGCGGCGGCAAATAATTTTCCGATTTCCCGTTCAGCTTCGAGGGAATAATCGTCTCGTGACCAACCATCGAAATGTCGGCCGCGTTCATCTTCGTCGCCGCAGAGGGTTCGCCGGGCGCTTCGCACCGGAACAAATTCCATACACTGCAATTGAATGTTGCGCTTGGTTCGCGGCTTCAGCGTAAGATCGGCGAGTGTCGGGGGAGAGCACCACCATGCGCAAGCTGATCGGCTTCGACGACGAAACCTTCGACAAGCTGACGCAGCTCGGACGCGGCCGGATGGCGACCCTGCAGGAGCTGGCCGACGAAGCCTTTGCCGATCTGCTCAAGAAGCACGGCATTCCGATCGATCTGAAGGACGCGCTTCGCAAAAGCGCCGGCGTTGCGAAGAAGGCCGCGGCGAAGGCAAGATCAAAGGATAGCAGACGATGACATCCGCTCCCGATCCGTTTGAAGAAGGCCAGCGCGCCGCGCGCAAGAATATTCCCGCCGAAGCCAATCCGTATCGGGACGGCAGCGACGAACATGCGCTGTGGAGCGCGGGGCATGAGCAGGTCGCGGGCGAGGCCGAGGCCAACGAATCCGAGGGGAGCTAAATTCGTCATTCCGGGGCGCGCCTCTTCGGCGCGAACCCGGAATCCAGGACCTGGCGCAAGCGCCTGGATTCCCGGTCTGCGCCCAAGAGGGCGCATCCCGGAATGACGGCTGAATTCTTCAGCCGATCTTCTTCAGGCCGTTCTTGAAGCGCGGGCCGTTGCCGACGTAAAACTTCGCGGCACTTCCCATCGCAGCGACCTGCGCCGGATCGAGGGTGCGGATCACCCGCGCCGGCGCGCCCAAGATCAGCGAATGTTCGGGAAACTGCTTTCCCTCCGTTATCACCGAGCCGGCGCCGACAATGCTGCCGCGGCCGATCCGCGCGCCGTTCATCACGATCGATCCCATGCCGATCAGCGCCCCCTCTTCGATGGTGCAGCCGTGCAGGATGACATTATGGCCGATGGTGCAGTTTTTCCCGATGGTCATCGGAAAACCCATGTCGGTATGGCAGGTCGAATTGTCCTGCACATTGGCGTTCTCGCCGACCTCGATCCACTCATTGTCGCCGCGCAGCACCGCGCCGAACCACACGCTCGCGGAATTCTTCAGGCGGACCTTGCCGATCACGGTGGCGGTGTCGGCAATGAAATAGTTGCCGTCCGCGGGAAGCTCGGGCCCCTGCCCGTCGAGTTGGTAGATGGCCATGTCTCAATCGTCTCCGTTTCGAAGACCTTGGCATGGATTCATTGCGGCGTTCAACTCACGCCGCTTTGGCACGGCGACGCGGCTTGACGTCGATGCTGACCTGAATAGTCTGGTCGAGTTCGAAGGAAATGTTCTGCGTACATCTCCTGGAATTCCGTCATCCTGAGGGCCGCGCCTTCGCGCGGCGTCTCGAAGGATCGGCCACGGGCGCCTGCGGCCCTCCTTCGAGGCTCGCCGTGAAGAACGGCGAGCACCTCAGGATGACGGCGGTGTTTTGTTTTAGAAAGCGACGCGGCTCAGGCCAGCAATCCCGCGGCGCGCAGCGTCATCACGACAAAGGTTCCGGACATCAGGCTCCAGAACCCGGACAATACCGTTGCCATCATCACGAATTCGAAGCGGCGGCGTTCGATCCGGCGCCCGCGAAGGGTGTTGCGCATGATGATGAAGGGCGCGGCGAACACCAGGAACGGCACCGCGGCGAATGTCTTCGGCGCCACGCCCTCCTGCAGCAGGCCAAAGCCGGCGGGGCGCTGCACAAAGGCCTGATAGCCGCTGGCGAGCGCGCCGGCCACCGCAAAGCCGAGGCACAGCGAAAGCAGCGAGTTCAACGCATCCGGCGACATCGGGGATCCCACGCAACACTTACAAAGAGCCCGTCATGCATCGCAAAATGCGGCGCCTCGCGCCACAACATCCTTAAGGAAAGGTTAACGTCGCGGGGCCGAACTTCAGCGCAAAACCGTGCGGAAGTGCTGCGGCACGTGGCATATTCGAAAGCTGATTCGGCCGCTTTCGAGGTGCCCTGTCCGCATGACGCTACTGTCCTCGGTTCACATCAAGTCGCGCCGCCTGCGCCGGCGGAGCCGCGGCCATCTCGTTCCGATCGCACTGGGAGGCGTGGTCGCCGCGGGAGCGATCGCACTGGTCGCCTATTTGCTGTGGCCGACGTGGGAGCCCATCAAATCGGATGATCCGGCGCGGTTGCCGGTCAGCGTAGGCGCGACCCTGTTCAATGTGCCGACCCAGGCCGTGCGCATGAAAGTGCAGCGCCATTCCGGACCACAGGAGCGCGTCGACCTCTCGTTCGCCTATCCCTCGCTCGATGCGGCCGGCGCGCCGAAGCACGCCAGCGCGGAGACGGCCGAGGCCATCCAGCCGATCGACCGCATCTTCCTGTCGATCGCGGCGCATCACGACACGCTGGCGCCTGATATCCGCGTGCGCACCATCTATCCGCGCTATCTCGAGAAGGCATCGACGCAGGGGGACGACGGCATGACCCTGCGCGCATTCCGCGACGGCACGCCCTACGGCGGTGAAGACCTGTTCGCAGCCGGCCGCCTGCCATGGTCGCGCGCTGCACCCGCGACGCCGCAACGCCTGGCATGTGCCTCAGCGAGCGCCGCATCGACGGCGCCGATCTGACGTTTCGTTTTCCGCGGAATTGGCTCGCGCAATGGCGCGACGTGGCGGGCGCGATGGACAGGCTGACGGCGCAGCTGCGCGGGCCGAGATGACCGTCATCCTGAGGAGCCGCGCACCTTGCGCGGCGTCTCGAAGGACGGACGCGCGCACCGGCGCTTGTGGCTCATCCTTCGAGGCTCGCCGTGAAGAACGGCGAGCACCTTAGGATGACGGCTGTATGTGTGGCGGTCCGCGCCGTCACCCCTGATCGACTAGGTCCTCTTCCAGGATCGCCATCTGGAACTGGAACGAGCGGTCGTCGTCCTCGTCATCGACGAACAGCACGCCGATGAATTCCTCGCCGATATAGACCTCCGCGGAATCGTCCTTCTTCGGCCGCGGCACCACGCGGATCTTCTGGTTGCCGAATAGGCGCTTGAGGTAGGCGTCTAGTTTCCTGACTTCCTGAACGTCCACGGGTGTCTCCAATCAATTAAGGTTTTGCCGAAGCTTTAATGCGAGTTGAGACCCGCGGCCAGCCCGTTGTGACGAATTTACACCCGCACATCAAACAGTCAAAAAATCAAGGCCCCAAAACTTAAAGCCCCAAGACTGAAGGCCCCAAGACTTAAAGGCCCATGGCGTTGATCATCTGATCCATGGTGCGCGACGGCTCGGCGCAGCCGGCCTCGCCGACAATTTTGGCGGGAACGCCGGCCACGGTGACGTTATGCGGCACCGCCTTCACAACCACGGAGCCCGCGGCGATCCGCGCGCAATGCCCGACCTCGATATTGCCGAGAATTTTGGCTCCGGCGCCGATCATCACGCCGCTGCGGATTTTCGGATGGCGGTCTTCGTTCTCCTTGCCGGTGCCGCCGAGCGTGACGCCGTGCAGGATCGAGACATCGTCGTCGATCACCGCGGTCTCACCGACCACAAGGCCGGTGGCGTGATCGAGGAAAATACCGCGGCCGATTTTCGCGTTGGGATTGATATCGGTCTGGAATACTGCCGACGAGCGGCTCTGCAGATAATAGGCAAAATCCTTGCGGCCCTTATTGTGCAGCCAGTGCGCCAGGCGATGGGTTTCGATGGCGTGAAAACCCTTGAAGTAGAGCAAGGGATCGATGAAGCGCGAGGTGGCGGGATCGCGGTCGTATACCGCCACGAGGTCGGCCCGGAACGCGTTGCCGAGGTCGGGCTCATCGCGCAGCGCTTCGTCATAGGTCTGGCGGATCAGATCGCCCGACAGCGCCTGATGATCGAGACGTTCGGCGATGCGGTGGATCACCGCGTCTTCCAGGCGGTCATGATGCAGCACGGTGGAATAGATGAAGGACGCCAGTTCGGGCTCGCGGCGGACGATGTCTTCCGCCTCGGTGCGGATGCGATCCCAGATCGGATCGAGCGCCGCCAGTTTTGCGCCCTGCGGATTGACCTGATGCATGGCCATGATGCTGCTCCCGCGAATTCCTGTACCGTCCGCATTATAGCACGACGGGCGGACGCCTGTCCCGTCGCCGATCCGGCAAAAACGCGAGGCCGCCAGTCTCGGGTAACAGGTGGCCCGCGGAATTCCACAAATCAAGCCGCCCGCAATGCTCAAATGTCCGACTATTTGCGGATAGGCAGCCGCCGTGATTTTTACGCATGTTGCTCTCGCAACAAGGAAATTCGTCATTAACACGCAAATTTTACGCGCGCGGCAAACCAGTCCCGCCCTGGTCCGGGCGATCGCGATCGCCATCCCGCTTCTGCTGATCGCACCGGCGATCTGGAATGGCTATCCGCTGCTGCAGTTCGACACCGGCGGCTATCTCGCGAGGTGGTATGAAGGCTATCTCGTCCCCAGCCGATCGACCGTGTTCGGTCTCTATTTGCATTTCGGCCAAGGGTCGTACTTCTGGATCAATCTCGGGATTCAGGCGCTGGCGACGATGTGGATATTGCAGCTGACGCTAAAAGTCTTCGGCATGCGAACGCCGCTCCGCATCGCAGCCGTCAGCCTCACCTTGATCATGACCACCGCGCTGCCCTGGCTCGCCAGCATGCTGCTGACCGATATTTTTGCCGGGCTGGCCGTGCTGGCGCTGTTTCTCCTCGTCCTGCATGGCGACAAGATTTCGTCGATCGAGAAATGGCTGCTGTTCGCCTTCACCTCGTTCGCCGCGGCGACCCACAGTGCAACGCTCGGCGTGCTGCTTGGGCTGTGCTGCGCCGGCTGGATGGTGCGGCCGTGGCTGGCTGCACGCATTCCGGCGATCGGGCTGGTTCGCGGCAGCCTCACGATCGTGGCAGGCGCGATCATGCTGCTCACGGCGAACTTCGCGCTGTCGGGTCAATTTGTGTGGACGCCCGGCGGCGCTGGCGTCGCCTTCGGACGAATGCTGCAGGATGGCATCGTGGCGCGTTATCTGAACGATCACTGCCCGGCGATGCGGCTGAAACTGTGCCCCTATCGCAACGAGCTTCCGGCCACGGCGGACGCTTTTCTCTGGGGCAACAGCATGTTCAATACCCTCGGCCGCTTCAAGGGAATGAACGACGAGATGGCTTTCATCGCGCTGCATTCGCTGGCCGAATATCCGGCGCGGCAGGCCGAGGCCGCGCTTGCCGCCACCGCGCAGCAACTGGTCCATGTCGCATCAGGCGAAGGCACCACCAACTGGCTGGGGCACACCTACGGCATCATCGAGCGCCATCTGCCGGCACAGATCAAGCCGATGCGCGCGGCGCGCCAGCAACATTGGAATACTAATTTTGACGCGATCAACCGACTCCATGTTCCCGTTGCGCTGGGCTCGATGCTGGCGCTGCTCGCAATTGTCGGACACGCGTTCTGGCGCCGCCGGCTCGACGACGTGACGCTGCTGGCGGCAACGGTTTCGCTCGCTTTGCTCGGCAACGCGTTTATTTGCGGCGTGATCTCCGGCCCGCACGACCGCTATGGCGCACGGCTGGTATGGATCGCGACATTCGCGGTGCTGATCGCCGCGGTCAGACATTTCGCCGACGACGACGAACCGCGGCGCGCGTCATTTCCGGCGTGACAGGAAGTCCAGCACGCCGGTCTTGTAAACCTTGTCGCCCACCGAGCGCATATGATCGCGGTTCGGAATATTGAGCACCTGCGATCCCGGAATGATCTTGCCGAGTTCATCCGCCGAACCGGCGATCTCGTCCGTCGTGCCGACCGCGATCAGCACCGGCACGGTGATCTCCGCGGCTTCCTGCTTTGTCATCAGCCGCCGCGAGCCGCGCAGGCAGGCGGCGAGCGCGCGGCGGTCGGAGCGGGTCTGGTCTGCAAAGGCGCGGAAGGTGCGCCCGACCGGATCGGTCACGTCATCCAGCGACGGCGCCTCCAGCGCTTCCGCGACGTTTTCACCGGGACCGCCGCCTTCGATCAGGCCGATGCCCAATCCGCCGAAGATTGCCGAACGCAGACGCGCCGGATGGGTGTTTGCAACAACGCCGGTGATCCGCGCTCCCAGCGAATAACCCATCATGTCGGCGCGCTCGAGCTTCAGGTGATCCATCAACGCAAGCGTATCATCAGCCATGATGTCGATGCTGTATTGCGAGGAATCGTAGAGCTTGCTGGACTCGCCATGGCCGCGCAGGTCGAGCGCGACGACGCGGCGGCCGTCTTTCTTCAGATCGGAAACCCATCTCGGATAGACCCAATTCACCCCCTTGCTCGATGCAAAGCCGTGGACCAGAACGATCGGCTCGCCCTCGCCTTCGTCGAGATAGGCAATTTCAACAGCGCCGTTGTGAAAGCTCGGCATCGGGCGGTCCGTGTTGGGGGGAGGATCAGCAGCCGGAAACGGCCGCGACTTTAGCCGCGCGCGGCGGCGACGGCCAGAGCAGGCTGGGACACCGCCGTCATCTGCCTACGCAGCCGTTTTGCCTTCCTGCGAGCGAGGTACGACATCGTCAGCCGTTCGGCAGTCGCCTTGATCGACGATACAAATCCGAACAGCGCCAGCAACGCCCAAAATATCCACAGCGTCAGGTTGAACGCGCCGGCCGCCAGCAGCAACGCGCCACGGCCGAGCAGTTTTATAATCGCGCGGGTCTGGCCGCCTTTTGCTTCGGCGAGCCGCGCGGCGCGGGCGACGTCCTTCGGGCCCTCGGCGATCCGCAGCGTATCGAGCGCGCCCTTGGTTCCGGCTTTTTCACCGACGCGGCCGACGTCCTTGGCAAGACGCACCAGCCCGCCGGCCTTTTCGGCGCGGAAGGCGGCCTTGATCGCGCTGATGGTTTCACCGGGCCGCATCACCGAGCCGGCTGCGACCGCTTGCTGCAGCATCGGCGCATCGATCACCCCGCGCGCGGAGCGCCCGGCCCACTGCGTCAGCCCCTCGCCCGGCCGCCCGACTTTTCGGGCATCCTTCACCAGCGTCAGGCCCGCGCGCACCGGCACGGCGCCGCCGAGGGAAACATAGGTTGCCGCCGTCACCGCGAGCCCCGCGGTGGCAAGACCCAGAATCAGATGGTCGGTGTCCTCGCCCATGGCGAGATGCTTGCCCTCGCGCACCACGTCCCGGATATCGCCGAACACGAAGAGGTCGCCGGCCACAGTCCCCGACAGGCTGGCGACGTCGTCGGCGGTGCCGGTGACCAGCCCGGTGGCGAATCGTTTGGCAAAATGCGACGCCGAATTTTCCTCCGCGACGGCTTCGGTCACCCGGCGGGATAGATCTTCGGGGAGTGGGATGTTTTTCGCCGCGGCAAGCTCGACAAAGCTGTTCGCCAGGTCGGCATCGCCGGCCGTCAGCGCCGCCTCGACGTTTTGCGCGATGATGTCAGGTGTATTCCGCAGGGCAGAATTGGTTAGGATATCGGACAATTGGGCGGGATCGTCCTGCGCGGCCAGGATGGCGCCGGCGTCGCGGGCGTGCGGCCACAGCAGCGCGCACGCCACCGCGCACCCCACCATGCCTGTCATTGCCGCACCGATCCGCAGCCACATACCGAAAAACCTCGTCTTTCACTTCGTTTGAGATGGTGTGCCGTTTTTAAGACACAACTGCCCCGACGAAAGAAGGGCTTCTCCCAGACGACAAGATTGTGTCGAATTTGCATGGGCAGATTGCACCCCTGAATGCTCTGGGAATCACGATCCGCGGCCAATAGGGTGCGCGGCGTTCTGACGGTGCGGCGCTTGTCGATTGCCTCGCACGTCCATTGCGACCAAAGGTGAATAAGATGGCCGATCACGTCGTTCCGCACTTTCACAACGATGCCGGCGTCGCGGTCATCGAGATCGGTTCGCAGGAATTCATGTGCGTCGGCGCCAATCCGCCGTTCGATCACCCGCACGTGTTTCTCGACCTAGGCAACGACAACGAGATCATCTGTCCCTATTGCTCCACGCTGTACCGCTACGCCGCCGACCTCGGCGCCGGCGAGGCCCGGCCGCCGGAATGCGTGGTGAAGGACAAAGCCGCCTGATTCATCGGTGGCCACCTCGCGCACCATCGTCGTCGCTGGTGCCGGGATCGGAGGACTGACGGCGGCGCTGGCGCTGGCCGCAAAGGGGTTTCGGGTCGTCGTTCTCGAAAAGGCCGCGCGGCTGGAAGAAGCCGGCGCCGGCCTGCAGCTGTCGCCCAACGCCAGCCGCATCCTGGTCGAACTCGGGCTGCGGGATCGCCTCGCCGCGCGCGCGGTCGCGCCCGAGGCCATCAGCATCCTGAGCGCGCGCAGCGGCGGTGAGATCGCCCGGCTGCCGCTCGGCGAGGCGGCCTCCTTTCACGCCGGCGCGCCCTACTGGGTGGTGCATCGCGCCGACCTGCAATCGGCGTTGCAGGCCCATGTCAACGACAATCCCGACATCGAGTTGCGGCTCGGCTGCCAGTTCGAGGACGTCGTCGCCCACGCCAACGGGCTGACGGTGGGCCAGCGCAGCGGCATGACGCGGCAGCAGGAACCGGCGCTGGCGCTGATCGGCGCCGACGGCGTGTGGTCCGCGGTGCGGCATCGCCTGTTTCCGCAAGTGCAGCCGCAATTCTCGGGACTGATCGCCTGGCGCGGCACCTTCGAGGCCACACAACTGCCTCGCGAATATACCTCAAAGCGTGTGCAGCTGTGGATGGGATCCGACGCGCATCTGGTGGCCTATCCGATTTCGGGGGGACGACAGATCAATGTCGTCGCGATTGTGCCGGGCACCTGGAACAGGCCGGGCTGGAGCGCGCCCGGCGATGCGGTGGAAATCAAGAACGCGTTCACGCCCGGGCGGTGGCCGGGGCCGGCGCGGATGATGATTGGCGCCGTCGACGGCTGGCGAAAATGGGCGCTGTTCACCGTGCCGGATGGCGGCGACTGGAGCAGCGGCGCGATGACGCTGCTCGGCGACGCCGCGCATGCCATGTTGCCGTTTGCCGCCCAGGGCGCTGCGATGGCGATCGAGGACGCCGCGGTGCTGGCGCAATGTCTGGCAGGCACAGGCGAGAACACCGCGGCGATTCCGGCAGCGCTGCAACGCTATGCCGGTTTGCGCCGCGCGCGCGTGATGCGGGTGCAGCGTACGGCGCGGCGGAATGGAAAGGTTTATCATCTGAGCGGCGCGGCGGCGCTGGCGCGCGATCTTTTCATCCGGACGATCGGACCGCGGCGCATGCTGGCGCGGCAGGACTGGATCTACGACTGGCGGGTGTGAGCGGCCGTTGCGTCAAGGGCGCGCCGCTCGGCTTCGCATCAATAGACGGCGCTGCCCGACCTCGCTGAACCATGACCCTTGCCGGCTGCCGGCGCCGCGGGAGCCGGAGGCGGCGCCGGCGTGGCCACCGCGGGAGAAGCGGCGGCGCATTTGTTCCGCTGCCACGTCTCGTCGGCAAGTTTGGACGACGCGCGGGCCGAGATGTAGTCGTTGCGATACGCCAGCTCGCCGACCACCGAGCCGCCCGTGCCGGTCTCGGCCTTCGCGATCAGCCCCTGCAGCTCCGCGGTGCGCGTGGCAAGCGCCTTGCGCTCCACGTCCAGCTGCTTGCAGTCGAACTGATCGTATTTCGCGGGGTCAACAAACGCAGCCGAAGCAAAACTGTCTCCAACATTGGCGCAACCGCCCAGCGTCGCGCCAAGCACGAGCAGCGCCACGGCGGTCAGCCGCGAGGTTAACCTGAGATCATGACAACGATCGTTCATAGAACCTTTATAACCCGACAATGTTGAAGTTGCGTAAAGCACTGTCCGGTGTCCGGATTGAGGCCGGTAAACGCAGCGATGGCGATCGAGCGTTTGCCGTTCTTCCTTGAAAAGCGCATGCGCACAACCTACAATGAAAAAGGCCCGAAAACAGCCCATTTATGCAACCGCGATTGATGCCGCGCGGCCGGTCACGCGAACGTTCTCATGAGGAAATGCAGATGTCGATGAAGCGGCGCGAGGCGCTTCGAAAATTCCCGTTCGCCGCGAAGGCCCGCGCCATCGCGACGGAAGGTTTTTGAGATGCTGGGGCGCCGACGAACCCTGCTTCTCACCGGCGCCAGCCGCGGCATCGGGCACGCGACGGTGAAGAAATTCAGCGCCGAAGGCTGGCGCGTGCTGACCGTATCGCGGCATCCGTTCGACGAGCGTTGTCCGTGGGAAGGCGGCGCGGAAAATCATGTGCAGCTCGATCTGCAGGACATCCGTTCGGTCGAGGATATCGCCACCATCCTCAAGGACAAGACCGAGGGTTATCTCGACGCGCTGATCAACAACGCCGCGGTGTCGCCCAAGGCCGAGGACGGCAAGCGCATGAGCAGCCTGCAGACCACCTACAGCACCTGGCTGTCGGTGTTCAACGTCAACTTCTTTTCGATTGCGCTATTGGCGCAGGCGCTGCGCAGCGAGCTGATCGCCGCGCGCGGCACGGTGATCAACATCACCTCCATCGCCGGCAGCCGCGTCCACCCCTTCGCCGGCTCCGCCTACGCCGCCTCCAAGGCGGCGCTGGTCGCGCTGACCCGCGAACTGGCGCATGATTTTGGGAATTCCGGGGTGCGCGTCAATGCGGTCGCGCCCGGCGAAATCGAAACCTCGATTTTATCGCCGGGCACCGACGCCATTGTGCGCAACGAAATCCCGCTGAAGCGGCTGGGGCAACCGCACGAGGTGGCGGACCTGCTGTTTTTCCTGTGCTCGGATCAGGCGGCTTATATTACGGGGTCGGAGATTCATATTAATGGCGGACAGCATGTGTAGGGCTGGTGCGTGGCGGGGCCTACATCTTTGCAAGCGAGTAACTCGTGCTTCTACCGCCGGCTTCGTCTTTGGCCAGGATGCCTTGATCGACAAGGTCCTGAATGTCGCGCAGCGCGGTATCAGGTGAGCATTTCTCGATCAGCGCCCATTTGGACGAGGTGAGCTTGCCTTCGAAGCCATCCAGCAGGCGATCGAGAATGTCGCGCTGGCGTTCGTTGATTTTCGCCGCGGTGTGCTTCTTCCAGAAGTCCGCTTTCTGGAAGACGGCTGCCAGGGTCTGCTCGGCACCGTCGAATGCACGGTCAAGGCAACCGAGAAACCACTCAAGCCACGGCGTAATATCAAGCTCGCCTTTCTGCGTTGCCTCGAGCATATCGTAATAGGCTTTCCGCTCGATGCGGATTTGCGCGGACATGCTGTAGAAGCGTTGTGAGCTGTCTTCCGAGCGGGCAAGCGACATATCGGCAATCGCGCGTGCAATCCGGCCGTTGCCGTCTGCGAACGGATGAATGGTGACGAACCACAGATGCGCAAGCGCTGACTTGATGACCGGATCGGTATTGTCCTCCGCGTTGAACCATTCGAGAAACGATTTCATTTCGGCGTCGAGCCGTCCCGCGGCGGGCGCTTCGTAATGCACTTTCTCTCGGCCGATGGGACCCGAGACCACCTGCATCGGTCCTGATTTTTCGTCGCGCCACGCGCCGACGATAATCTTGTTCATGCCGCTGCGCCCGGTCGGGAAGAGCGACGCATGCCAGCCGAACAGCCTCTCCTCCGTCAGTTCGGTCTTAAGGTTCTGGGTTGCGTCGAGCATCATTTCGACCACGCCCTCGACATTGCGGTCGGCGTGCGGCAGGGCTCCAATGTCGATTCCAAGGCGCCGCGCGATCGACGAACGGACTTGATCCCTGTCGAGGATTTCGCCTTCGATCTCGCTGGATTTGAGCACGTCCTCGGTCAGAGTCGTAAGGACGGCTTCCTCCTGCTGATGGAAGCCAAGCGCCTGCATCCGGCCGATCAACCGGCCCTGACGTAACCGGACGGCCGCCAGCTGCTTCGCCAGCCCGTCCGAATCCCAACGAAAACGGGGCCAATCGGGCAATTCATGGATGTATTTTGGCATTCTCCGCACTCCTTGCGGAGAATATGGCAGGTATTCGCCGCATGATCAAGTTCATTCTCCGCTTATATTGCGGAGAATGCGGCAGCTATTTGCCGCATCCCGGACACGGGCGTCACCCAATTGCCGTGCGATTTCTACCTGCCTTAAAGGCCGCGCTTGTCGCGCCAACTCTGGAACTGGCACATGATTTCAGGAATCCGACCTACACGTCGATGCACTAGCAATGGAATCGAAACATCGATCTCTGTCGCCAGCACCGACAGCATCATGTCCAGGCGGTGCAAATTCGACGCACGCCCGGATCGAGGCGTTGCCTATCGCAGATCGCGCTTCGCCAGGCGATCGCAATTTCACTTCGCGCCGAAACGCGCTAAGCATCTGATCTGGCGACCAAAGCGGACGTGGCGGAACTGGTAGACGCAAGGGACTTAAAATCCCTCGATGGCAACGTCGTGTGGGTTCGAGTCCCACCGCCCGCACCACTGATCGGCGTCCGGTCCGAATACTGCTGATCGGAAACATTGATGGCTGAACTCGAACAAATCACCATCTCCCCTCACCTCACCTTCGACACCCTCAGCGCCGGCGAACCCAGCGCGCCGCTGGTACTGCTGCTTCACGGTTTCGCCGAATCCATGCACTGCTGGCGCGCGCAGGTAGCCGCCCTCGCAGCCGCCGGCTATCGCGCAGTTGCCCCCAGCCAGCGCGGCTATTCGCCCCGCGCTCGGCCCGACCCAAACGACACCGCCGCCTATCACATCGACCGGCTGATGGACGACGCGATGGCCATCGTCGCCGCCTGCGGCTATGGCGAGGCCCGCTTCCATCTCGTCGGGCACGACTGGGGCGGCAGCATCGCGTGCTCGCTTGCGGATCGCTTCCCGCAACGGCTGGCCTCGCTCACCGTGCTGTCGCGGCCGCATCCCAACGCCTTCAATCGCGCGCTGCAACTGCCGGACGGCGAGCAGGCGCAGCGGTCGCGGCATCACAAGGCGTTTCTCGAACCCGACGCCGCCGATGTGGTGCTGGCCGACAATTGCAAATGGCTGCGCGAGCGTCTCGCCGCGGCCGGTGTTCCGGCTGCCTCAATCGAAAAACATCTCGGCGTGCTCGGCAACAAGGACGCAATGGAAGCAGCACTGGCTTGGTATCGCGCGCGCGGCGCGATCCGCGGGCCGCTCGGCATCATCGAGGTGCCGACGCTGTACATCTGGGGCGACGCCGACGACACCGTCGGGCGGATCGCCGCCGAGGGCACCAAGGATTTCGTCTCGGCGCCCTATCGCTTCGAAGTGCTCCCCGGCGTCGGCCATTTCGCTGCCGACCAGGCGCCCGATCGCGTCAACGAGCTGCTGTTACAGCACCTTGCGGCTCATCCCGTGTAACCCCCCACCTACCCGCCCCTCACTCCGTCTTGTCGATATTCCAGAACACCGGCGTCGCCGGGCCGTCGAGCACGCCGGTCAGCGATTTCCGCCACGCGGCCGGCGCCATGTACTGGCCGAGCGGGATGTAGATCACCTGCTCGTAGACGCGCGCCTGGATGTCCGCGGCGATTTTCTTTTGTTCGTCTGATGAGGTCGAGCGGGCGTAGGCGTCGCGCATCTCCTCCATCTTGGCGTCCTCCGGCCAGCCGAACCAGCCGCCGTTCTTACCCTTGCCGCTCACCGGAAGGCTTGCGATCGGGTTCACCACGTCGGCGGCGGCCCAGTTGGTGAAGAACATGTTCCAGCCGCCCTCCTTCGGCGGTTTCTGGCTGGCCCTGCGGGTCACCACGGTCTGCCAGTCGGTCGCCTGCACGTCGACCTTGAAGCCGGCGTCGCGCAGCAGTTGCGCAGCGACGATCGGCTGCGCCTTCAGCGTGACGACGTCGCCGGGCGCCATGATGACCACGGGCGTGCCGTCATAGCCGGATTCGGCGAGCAATTTCTTGGCTTCCGCCATGCCGCTTTTCTTCAGCAGCGATTCCGCGCCGGCTTCGGTTGCGAGCGGCGTGTCGCACATGAAGATCGCGCCGCACAGCTTGTAGTATTGCGGGTTGCCGACCAGGGCATCCAGCACGTCCTTCTGGTTCATCGCCATGAACGCCGCGCGGCGAATTTTGATGTTGTCAAACGGCGGATACAGAAAATTCATTCGCCCAACCGTTTGAAAGCCGAGCTTGTCCAGCGACTCGACCTTGAGGTCCTTGTTGCCGGCCAGCACGGGCAGGATATCGAACGACGGATTCTCCATGAAATCGATATCGCCGGATTGCAGCGCGTTCACCGCGGTCTGCGCATCCGCCATGGTGATCCATTCCACGCGATCGACCTTCACCACCTTAGCCCCGGAGGCCCAGCTCGGCGGCTCCTTGCGCGGCACGTAGTCCTTGTTCTTCTCATAGACTGCCTTGACGCCGGGCTGGAATTCCGCGGCCACGAACTTGAACGGGCCGGAGCCGATCTGCTCGCTGATCGCCTTGTCGGCCGGCGTCTCCGCGATGCGCTTCGGCATCATGAACGGCACCACGGACGACGGTTTTGCGATCGACTCCAGCACCAGGCCGTAGGGCTCCTTCAGCTTCAGCGTGATGGTCTTGGGGTCGGTGGCCTCGATGCTGGCGACGAAATTCATCAGCTTCTGGCCCATGCCGTCGCGCTTGCCCCAGCGCTGCAGCGACGCCACGCAATCCTCCGCCGTCACCGGCGCGCCGTCATGCCATTTCAGGCCGTCGCGCAGGGTGAAGGTGTAGGTCAGCTTGTCGTCGGAAACCTTCCAGTCCGCCATCTGCGGCTGGATCTTGAAATTGGAATCCGTCGCCAGCAGCGTGTCGTAGACCATGTAGCCGTGATCGCGGGTGATATAGGCTGTGGTGATGATCGGGTCGGTGACCCGCAAATCGGAGTGCATCACGGCGGTGATGGTTTTGGGGCCGGCAGCCGAAGCGGGCATTGCCAACATCGCGGAGAGCGCGACCGCCGGCAAGGTGGACGCAAAAGTTGAACGCAGCCGACGCGGGTTAAGGAACATTGATCTCTCCTGGCTTGAAACTGGTCAAAGGCCGATGATTCGTTATGCAGGCGCATCGGTTTCGGCCGCATAACGCCATGGTTCTTTTTGAGGATTTGAGACTTGCACCAAGCGTGCCATGCGTCAATCGCGTTCCCGCGCGGCGGTTTGGCGCTGGCGCAAGCGGCGGGTTTCACCTTACAAATGACCGGTCAACCATGAGAGCCACCCGATGAACCCCGCCAATCTCCCGTTCGATTCCGAGGCCATGCTGCAGGGCTTGCGAACCTGGGTGGAATGTGAAAGCCCGACCTGGGATACAGGCGCGGTCGAGCGCATGCTCGACATCGCCGCGCGCGACATGGCGATCATGGGCGCCTCGATCGAGCGCATCGCCGGGCGGCAGGGGTTTGCCGGCTGCGTCCGCGCCCGCTTCCCGCATCCGAGGCAAGGCGAGCCCGGCATCCTGATCGCGGGCCATTTCGACACCGTGCATCCCGTCGGCACGCTGGAAAAGCTGCCGTTCCGCCGCGACGGCAACAAGTGTTACGGCCCCGGCATTTTCGACATGAAGGGCGGCAGTTATCTGACACTCGAAGCGATCCGGCAATTGGCGCGCGCGTCATTCACCACCCCGCTGCCGATCACGGTGCTGTTCACGCCGGACGAGGAAGTCGGCACGCCGTCCGTGCGCGATCTCATCGAAGCCGAAGCCGCGCGCAACAAATATGTTTTGGTACCCGAGCCCGGCCGCACCAACAACGGTGTCGTTACCGGACGTTATGCGATCGCGCGCTTCAATCTCGAAGCCATCGGCAAGCCGAGCCATGCCGGCGCCATGCTGTCCTCCGGCCGCTCCGCGATCCGCGAGATGGCGCGGCAGATCATCGCCATCGACGGCATGACCACGGAGGATTGCACGTTCAGCGTCGGCATCGTGCATGGCGGGCAATGGGTCAATTGCGTCGCCACCACCTGTACCGGCGAAGCGCTGAGCATGGCCAAGCGCCAGGCCGATCTCGACCGCGGCGTGGAGCGGATGCTGGCGCTGTCGGGCACGTCGAACGACGTCACCTTCAAGGTGACGCGCGGCGTGACCCGTCCGGTATGGGAACCGGACGCCGGAACGATGGCGCTGTACGAGAAGGCGCGCGGCGTCGCGCAGCAGATGGGCGTCGAACTCCCCCATGGCAGCGCCGGCGGCGGCTCCGACGCCAATTTCACCGGCGCCATGGGCATCCCGACGCTGGACGGCCTCGGCGCGCGCGGCGCCGATCCCCACACCCTGAACGAGCACATCGAAGTCGACAGCCTCGCCGAGCGCGGCCGCCTGATGGCCGGATTGCTGGCGACGCTGGAGTGAGAACTCCATGGCATGGGAATTGCTAAACTTGCGTTGGGGCAACGATCTGCGAAGGTAAGTGCGATGATCGATTTTTGCAGACCTCTCCTCGTCGTCCCCGCGAAGGCGGGGACCCATAACCCCTGGCCTTCATTGTTAAAGAAGGTCTCAACCCCATTGCCCGAACGAGACGACACGGCGTATGGGTCCCCGCCTTCGCGGGGACGACGGAGTGGGTGCCGCCGATGCTAGGCTACCTGCTCCGTCGCGTGCTTGCGGCTATCCCCGTGATGGGCGTGGTGGCGCTGTTCGTGTTCCTGCTGCTACGGCTGACGCCGGGCGATCCGGCCGCGATCCTGGCCGGTGACAACGCTTCGCCGGAACAACTCGAACGTATCCGCACCTCGCTCGGATTGAACGAGCCGCTCTATACCCAGTTCTTCACCTGGATCGGCAAGCTCTTGCACGGCGACCTTGGCGTGTCGCTGATCTCCAACGTGCCGGTGCTGAAGATGATCAGCCAGCGCGTCGAGCCGTCGATCAGCATTGCGGTAGCCACCATCATTCTTGCGGTCGTGGTCGCGGTGCCGCTCGGCGTCATCGCGGCGTGGAAGCACGGCAGCTGGATCGACCGTTTCGTGATGGGCCTGTCGGTGGTCGGCTTCTCGGTGCCGGTGTTCGTGATCGGCTATGTGCTGATCCAGGTCTTTGCCATCGAGCTGCGCTGGCTGCCGGTGCAAGGCTATCGCAGCATCTATAACGGCTTCGGCCCGTACTTCGAGCGGCTGATCCTGCCGACCTGCACGCTGTCGTTCATCTACATCGCGCTGATCGCGCGCATGACCCGTGCCGCGATGCTCGACGTGCTCGGAGAAGACTATGTGCGCACCGCGCGCGCCAAGGGCATTTCCGAAAGCGGCGTACTGCTGCGCCATGCGCTGCGCAACGCCGCGGTGCCCGTCATCACCGTGATCGGCACCGGCTTTGCGCTGCTGATATCGGGCGTGGTCGTCACCGAGAGCGTGTTCAACCTGCCCGGCGTCGGCCGCCTCACCGTCGACGCCGTGCTCGCGCGCGATTATCCGGTCATTCAGGCGATGATCCTGCTGACGTCGGGCATCTACGTCACCGTCAATCTCCTGATCGACGTCGCCTACACCCTGCTTGATCCCAGGATACGATACTGATGGCGATCGAAACCCTTCCCGAACCGTCGATCCCGATTACCACGCCATTCCGGCCGGGGCTGGGATTTTTGACGGCCACGCCGATCATCGCCGCCGCCACCGTCTGCCTCGTGCTGGTGATCGCTTCCGCCATTTTTGCGCCATGGCTGACGCCGCACGATCCGCAGCTGCTTGCGCCCGCGCTGCGATTGAAGCCGGCCAGCGCCGAATACCTGCTCGGCACCGACGCCTATGGCCGCGATGTGCTGGCGCGCATTCTCTACGGCGGCCGCATCTCGCTATTGATCGGGCTTGGCGCCGCGGTGATCAGCGTCGCCATTGGGCTTGTCATCGGCCTGGTCTCAGGCTTCTTTCGATGGGTCGATGCGGTCATGATGCGGGTGATGGACGGGTTGATGGCGATCCCGAGCATCCTGCTTGCCATTGCCGTGGTGTCGCTGTCGGGTGCCAGCCTGACCACGGTGCTGGTCGCCATCACCATTCCGGAAATCCCGCGCGTGGCGCGGCTGGTGCGCTCGGTGGTGCTGTCCGCGCGCGAGGAGCCTTATGTGGAAGCCGCGATTTCCGTCGGCTCTTCCCTGCCGAAGATCATGTGGCGGCATCTGATGCCGAATACGATCGCGCCGCTGATCGTGCAAGGCACCTATGTCTGCGCCTCTGCGATACTCACCGAGGCGATCCTGTCGTTCCTCGGCGCCGGCATCAATCCGGAGACGCCGACCTGGGGCAACATCATGGCCGAGGGCCGCGCCTATTTTCAGATAAAACCGTCGCTGATCTTCTGGCCGGGACTGCTGCTGTCGATCGCGATCCTCAGCGTCAACCTGATTGGCGACGCCGCCCGCGACGCCCTCGATCCCCGCATGAAGCAGCGCGAGGGCGGCAAGTGAGAAGCGCACTCCTCCCCGTGCCCCGGACGCAGCGCAGCGCGCCGCCCTTCGCGGCGTGGTGCGCTGCAGAGCCGGGGTCCCGGTTGCTTGAGAGGAAACCGGGGTCCCGGTTCTGCGAAGCAGCGCTACGCAAGAGCTCCGCGCTGCATCGCGCCCGGGACACGAACATATGACCCCCCTCGTCCTCGACATCGACAACCTCGTCGTCGGCCTCGGCAAGAACCCGCGCAACGAGCGCATCATCGATGGCGTCTCGCTGCAGGTCCGCGAGCGCGAGACGCTGTGCCTGGTCGGCGAAAGCGGCTCCGGCAAGTCGGTCACATCGCTGAGCGTGATGGGACTGCTGCAAAAAGGTTCGCTGGTCCCCTCCGGCGGCAGCATAAAACTGGTCGGCGAGGAGATTCTGGCTGCCAGCGACCGGCGCCTGCGGCAACTGCGCGCCACCCGCATGGCGATGATCTTTCAGGAGCCGATGACGGCGCTCAACCCGGTGGTGCCCGTCGGCAAGCAGATCGACGAAGTGCTGCGCGTCCACACCGATCTCGATGCACGGGCGCGGCGCCAAAAAATCCTCGCCATGATGGAGCAAGTCCGCCTGCCCGAGGTCAAACGCATCTTCGCCTCCTATCCGCATCGCCTCTCCGGCGGTCAGCGCCAGCGCATCATGATCGCAATGGCGCTGGTGCTGGAGCCAAAACTCTTGATCGCCGACGAGCCGACCACCGCGCTCGACGTCACCACGCAGAAACAGATTCTGACATTGATCCGCGACCTGCAAAGGGATCACGGCACCGCCGTGCTGTTCATCACCCACGACATGGGCGTGGTTGCCGAAATCGCCGACCGCGTCGCGGTGATGCGAGGCGGCCGCATCGTGGAAACCGGCGCGCTCGATCAAATCCTGCGGTCGCCGGTCATGGAATACACCCGCAATCTTCTTTCGGCGGTGCCGAGCCTGATTCCCCGCGCGCCGCGCACGGATTCCACCGAACAGGTGGTACTGGAAACCAGCGGCCTCGGCAAAATCTATCGCGAGCGTTCGTTCTTCGGCAAAGCCCGCGAAGTCGCCGCCGCCGAGGGCGTGACGCTGACCCTGCGCAAGGGCCGCACGCTCGGCATCGTCGGCGAAAGCGGCTCCGGCAAGTCGACGGTGGCGCGCTGCATCGTGCGGCTGATCGACCCGACCTCCGGCGGCATCCGGCTTGTGGGGCGGGAAATCTCCGATCTGTCGCGCGGCCTGCTGCAGCCGCACCGCAAGCGCATCCAGATCATCTTCCAGGACCCCTATCGCTCGCTCAATCCGCGCATCACGGTGGGCGAAACCATCGCCGAGGGCCCGATCAATTACGGCATGCCGCGCAAGGAAGCCCTGGCAAGAGCTGCCGAACTCCTCGAGCTGGTCGACCTGCCGGTCGACGCCATTTCGCGCTATCCGCATCAGTTCTCCGGCGGCCAGCGCCAGCGCATCGCGATCGCCCGCGCACTGGCGCTCAATCCCGACGTGCTGGTGGCGGACGAGGCGGTTTCGGCGCTGGACGTCTCGGTGCAGGCGCAGGTGCTGGAATTACTGGACGATATCCAGAAACGGCTCGGCATCGCGCTATTGTTCATCACCCACGATTTGCGCGTTGCGGCGCAAATCTGCGACGACGTTGCCGTGATGCAGCATGGCCGCATCGTCGAACAGGGACCGGCGGCGCAAGTCCTGACAAATCCGCAAGTTGCCTATACCCGCGCGCTGCTTGACGCCGCGCCCGGACGGGAGTGGGATTTTGCCAACTTCCGGCCGGTGGAACATTCGCCGTCATGGCCGGGCTCGTCCCGGCCATCCACGTCTTCTGCCTAGACAGAAAGGAAGACGTGGATGCCCGGCACAGGGCCGGGCATGACGAGTTGAGATGGTGTTATCCTACGCAAAGACTAGAGTCATTCCATGACACGCATCGCCGTCGGCGGCTTCCTGCACGAAACCAACACCTTCGCGCCGACCAAGGCGACGTATGACGGCTTCCTGCATGGCGGCGGCTGGCCGCCGATGCGCGAGGGTGCAAAACTGCTGGAGAAGATGCGCAACATCAATGTCGGCATCGCGGGCTTCATCCCGGCCGCCGAAGCCGAAGGCTGGGAGCTGGTGCCGACCATCTGGTGCGCCGCGAGCCCGTCAGCGCATGTGACTAAGGACGCTTATGAGCGCGTCGCCAAGGCGATCGTCGACGGCGTCAGGGCGGCGGGGGCGATCGACGCGGTCTATCTCGATCTGCATGGCGCCATGGTCGCCGAGCATGTCGACGATGGCGAGGGCGAAATCATCGCACGCGTGCGGCAGGTGATCGGCGAGGATTTACCGCTGGTGGTCAGCCTCGACCTGCACGCCAATGTGACGCCGCAGATGGTCGAACAATCGGATGCGCTGATCGCCTATCGCACCTACCCGCATATCGACATGGCCGACACCGGCCGCGCCGCCGCACGGCACCTCGCGCTGCTGCTGCGCTCGAAACATCGTTTTGCGAAGGCATTCCGGCAAATCCCATTCCTGATTCCGATCAGCTGGCAATGCACCAACGACGAGCCCTGCAAGGGCATCTACGCAAAACTCGCCGCGCTGGAGGGCGAGGCGGTGCCGACGCTGTCATTCGCGCCGGGCTTTCCGGCCGCCGATTTCCCCGACTGCGGCGCGAGCGTGTTCGCCTATGGCCGGACCCAGGCCGACGCGGATGCGGCCGCGGACCGGATCGCCGCGCTGATCGCCAGCCATGAGAGCGATTTCGACGGCCGCATTTTTGCGCCCGATGACGGCGTGCGGTTTGCGATGGAGGCTGCACAACGTGCCGGCAAGCCGATCGTCATCGCCGACACCCAGGACAATCCCGGCGCCGGCGGCGATTCCGATACCACCGGGATGTTGCGCGCGCTGGTCCGCAATGGCGCCACCAATGCCGCGATCGGCGTGATCGTCGATCCGGAATCGGCCAAGGCCGCGCATGCGGCGGGACCGGGCGCGATCGTGCGGCTTGCGCTCGGCGGCAAGTCGGGAATTCCCGGCGACGCGCCGTTCGAGCACAATTTCGTGGTCGAGACACTGTCCGACGGGAAATTCCTGGCACCCGGCCCCTACTTCGGCGGCAGCATGATGAACCTCGGCCCGTCCGCCTGCCTGCGCGTCGGCGGCGTCAGGATTGTGGTCGGATCGCGCAAGGCGCAACTCGCCGATCAGGCGATGTTCCGCTTTGTCGGCATCGAACCCACAGAGCAATCGATCCTGGTCAACAAGAGCTCGGTGCATTTCCGCGCCGATTTCGAGCCGATCGCGGAAAAGATCATCATCTGCGCCGCACCGGGCGCCATGCCGGCCGACACCTCGACCTTGCCGTGGACGCGGCTGCGCCCCGGCGTCCGCCTCAAGCCGAACGGAATCCCGTTTACGCCGGCGCCGAAATCGCGTTCCCCCTCTCCTGCCATCGGATAACAGACATGCCCAATATCGAGCGCATCGAAGGCTTTGCCGACGAACTCACCGCCATCAGGCGCGATTTTCACGCGCATCCGGAAATCGGCTTCGAGGAAGTGCGAACCTCCGGCATCGTCGCCGACAGACTGACGCAATGGGGCATCGAGGTGCATCGCGGTCTCGGCGGCACCGGGGTGGTCGGCGTCCTCAAGGGCAACGGCTCGGGGAGCAAACGCATCGGGCTGCGCGCGGACATGGATGCGCTGCCGATGGAGGAAAACACCAACCTGAAATGGCGCTCCACGGTTCCCGGCCGCTTCCACGGCTGCGGCCATGATGGCCATACCACCATGCTGCTCGGCACCGCGCGCTATCTTGCCGAAACCAGAAATTTCGACGGCACCGTGCATTTCATCTTCCAGCCGGCAGAGGAAGGCCTCGGCGGCGCGCGCGCGATGATCAAGGATGGGCTGTTCGAGAAATTCCCCTGCGACGAAATCTATGGGCTGCACAACGCGCCCGATCTCAATCACGGCGAGCTTGCCATTCTTCCAGGACCGGCCATGGCCGGCGCGGATTTCTTCGACATCGTCATTACCGGCTACGGCGCGCATGGCGCGACGCCCGAAAACGCCAAGGATCCGGTGATCGTCGCGATGACGCTGGGGCAGGCCTTGCAAAGCATCGTCAGCCGTAACGTCAATCCGCTGAAGTCGGCGGTGCTGTCGATCACGCAAATCCATGCCGGCTCCGCTTACAACGTGATTCCCGGCGAGGCAAAGCTTTGCGGCACGGTGCGCGCGTTCGACGATGGCGTGCGCGCGCAGATCCGCGAGCGCATGCGCGCGATCTGCGCCGGCATCGCCAGCGCCTTCCAGGTCGAGATAACGGTGGATATCCGCGATATCTTCAGCGTTCTCGCCAACAGCGAGGAGCATTCGAAGGTCATTGCCGAGGTCGCGCGTACCGTCGTCGATCCGGCGAAGGTCATCACCCGGTCGGCGCCGAAGATGGGCAGCGAGGATTTTGCCGACATGCTGCACGCCGTGCCTGGCGCCTATTTCTGGCTCGGCCAGGAGGGCTCGGTGCCGCTGCATAACCCCGGCTACATCCTCGACGACAAGATTTTGCCGATCGGCGCCAGCATGTTCGCTCGCATCGTCGAAACCCGATTGCCGGTGGCCACCCATGCATAGACCCGCATCCAACGAAGTGGTGACGTCGCTGCACGATCTCAGCGCCGTCGACCTGATCGCCGGCTTCCGCGCCAGGCAGTTTTCGCCAATCGAAGTGCTGGAGGATGTACTTGCGCACATCGCGGTGTGGGAGCCGCACATAAAAGCGCTGTACGCGCTTGATCCGGACGGCGCACGCGCGACGGCGAAGGCATCGACCGCGCGCTGGCAGAAAGGCGAGCCGGCCGGCCCGCTCGATGGCGTGCCTGCCACGATCAAGGAGAATATCGCCACCAAGGGCGTGCCGGTGCCGCTCGGCGCTGCCACCACGAAACTCGTGCCCGCCGCTGCGGATGCGCCGCCGGCGGCGCGCCTGCGCGAAGCGGGCGCGGTGATTTTTTCCAAAACCACGATGCCGGATTACGGCATGCTGTCGTCAGGTCTCTCCAGCTTCCACCCCCTCACCCGCAATCCCTGGGACCTGTCGAAAAATCCCGGTGGCTCCAGCGCCGGCGCGGGTGCCGCGGGTGCCGCCGGCTACGGCCCGCTGCATCTCGGCACCGACATCGGCGGTTCGGTGCGGCTGCCGGCGGGCTGGTGCGGCCTGGTTGCGCTGAAGCCGAGCCTCGGGCGAATTCCGATCGATCCGGCCTATGTCGGCCGCGTCGCAGGTCCGATGACCCGTACCGTGGATGACGCAGCGCTAATGATGGGCGTGCTGTCGAAACCGGACCGCCGCGACGGCATGAGCCTGCCGCCCAACGACATCAACTGGAAGGCGCTCGACCTGCCGCCGCGCAAGCTGCGCATCGGGCTGATGCTGGACCTCGGCGTCGGACAGGCGCTGGAACAGGACGTCCGCGATGTCGTCGTCAGGGCTGCGCGAGCGTTCGAGGCAGGTGGCGCCGAGGTCACCGAGGTGCCGGGCGTGCTGACGCGCGAGATGCTTGACGGACTCGACGCGTTCTGGCGGGCGCGATCGTGGGATGATCTGTCGCGGATGGCACCGGAAGACCGTGCCAAGGCGCTGCCCTACATCTACAAATGGGCGGAAGGTGGCGCCAAACTCTCCGGCATCGATGTGATCAGGGGCTTCAACGCCACCATGGCAATCCGTACGGCCGCGGCGAAACTGTTCTGCGGCGTCGAGTACGTGATCTCGCCGGTATCGCCGGTGGTGAACTTTGCCGCCGAACTGGCCTCGCCGATCAACGACCCCGCAAAACCGTTCGAGCACATCTGCTATACCGTGCCGTGGAACATGGCGGAAAATCCGGCTGCCTCGATCAACGGCGGCTATGATGCCAAGGGCTTTCCGATCGGCGTCCAAATCATCGGCCGCCGTTTTGACGACATCGGCGTGCTGCGGATGGCGAAGGCGTTCGAGGCAATGAGCGGGCCGCAAAAGCCGTGGCCGGCACCGCCGCATAAATAACACTGCCGTCATCCTGAGGAGCCGCGCCCTTGCGCGGCGTCTCGAAGGATGGCCACTTGCGCTCGCGGCCCATCCTTCGAGGCTCGCCGCAAGGGCGGCGAGCACCTCAGGATGACGACGGAACAAGATGCACGAACAATCACTGGAAGGAATCACCCGATGGCCTACGAGACGATCAAATATGAGGTCGCCGAGCAAATCCTCACCATCACGCTGAATCGGCCCGACAAGCTGAACGCCTTCAACGGCGCGATGCAGAAGGAGTTGATCGACGCCTTCGATGCCGCCGACAAGGACGACGATATCCGTGCCATCATCGTCACCGGTGCGGGCCGCGCGTTCTGCGCCGGCGCCGATCTGTCGGAAGGCGCAAAGACCTTCGACCGCGACGCGCGGCGCGGGCCGGTGAAGCGGCTCGCCAGCGGCGCCGTCGACTACAGCGATCCCAACGCGCGCGACGGCGGCGGCCAGGTGACCCTGCGCATCTTCAAGTGCCTGAAGCCGGTGATCGGCGCCATCAATGGCGCCGCGGTCGGCATCGGCGTCACCATGCAGCTGGCGATGGACATCCGCATCGCCAGCGAGAATGCGCGGTTCGGTTTTGTCTTTTCCCAGCGCGGCATCGTGCCGGAAGCCGCATCGAGCTGGTTCCTGCCGCGCATCGTCGGGATCAGCCAGGCGCTGGAGTGGTGCTACACCGGCCGGGTGTTTCCGGCGCAGGAAGCGCTTGCCGGCCGCCTCGTCAGCAGAGTGGTGCCTGCCGACGAATTGCTGCCAACAGCGCGGGCGCTGGCGCGCGAAATCGCCGACAAAACCGCGCCGGTATCGGTGGCGCTGATCCGGCAGATGATGTGGCGCATGCTCGGGGCCGACGATCCGATGGAAGCCCACAAGGTCGACAGCCGCGGCATTTACGCCCGCGGGCGTTCGGAGGATGTCAGGGAAGGCGTGGTGTCGTTTTTGGAAAAGCGCCCCGCGGTGTTCAGGAACAAGGTGTCGGCGGATATGCCCGATTACTTTCCGTGGTGGGAAGAGCGCGAGTACAAGTGATGCTTGGTAGGGTGGGCAAAGGAGCCGGGCGCGAAAGCGCCAGGCGACGTGCCCACCATCGCGAGCACGATAGTTGAAAATGGTGGGCACGGCGCAAAGGTGCGCCTTTGCCCACCCTACGGTCGCATCATCAGCGCCACTCTTCCGATCGCCTTGCGGTCGATCAACAATCGCATCGCCTTTGCATAGTCTTCCAGCGGTAATCGATGCGATAAGTTGGGCCGTATCTTCCCCGCCTCCGCCCACTCGCCCAGCGCCTTGATCCGCGCCACGCCCAGCGCCGGGTTTTTCCGAGCAGCCTCGCCGGCGCGGACGCCGAGCACGCTGGCGCCCTTGATCAGCAGCAGGTTGGTGCGCGCCAGACCGATGCCGCCGGTAAACCCGATGATCAGTACGCGCGCGCCCCAGGCAATGCAGCGCAGGCTCTGCTCCAGCACCTCGCCGCCGACGGGATCGTACACCACGTCGGCGCCGCGGCCGTCGGTAATGCGCTTCACCGCGTCGCGGAACGGCTCACAGCCATACAGCACCAGATGATCGGCGCCGCGCGCTTGCGCCACCGCCAGCTTTTCTTCCGAGGAGGCCGCGGCGATCACGGTTGCGCCGAGCAGCTTGCCGACTTCGACCGCGGCCAGGCCGACGCCCCCGCCGGCGCCATGCACCAGCAGCACTTCGCCTGATTTGATCTGCGCGCGGTCCACCAGCCCATGATAGGCGGTGCCGTGTGCGGCAAGAAACGTCGCGCCCTCCGCGTAGTCGAAGGTTGACGGCAGCGGCGTCAGCTGCGACGGCGCAACCACGGCTTCATCGGCATAACCGCCATGGCGCAATTTCACGATCACCCTGTTGCCGACCTCGACACCCCGCGCCGCGCCGTCAACCTCGATCACCTCGCCCGCGGCTTCCATGCCCGGAATGAACGGCAGTTCCGGCTTCAGCTGATACTCGCCCGCCGCCATCAGAATGTCGGGAAAGTTGATGCCGGCGGCATGAATGGCGACGCGCACCTGCCCCGACGCCAACGGCACGGACGCAATGCTCTCCAGCCGCAATTTCTCCGGCGGGCCGAGTTCGCGGCAGACGACGGCTCTCGGCATTTATGCCGCGCTCGCCTTGCGGCGCAGCAGGGCCTCGCGGACCAGCGGCAGGCGGTCGTTGCCGAAATACATGTCGGTCCGGTCGATGAAGATGGTCGGCGAACCAAACCCGCCCCGCGCCATCACCTCGTCGGTGTTGGCCTTGAGCTCGTCCTTGATCGCCTGATCGCCGATGCCTGCAAAAAATTTCGCCGGATCCACGCCGACGCGCTGGCAGACTTCGGTCAGCACCGCGTCCTGCGAGATGTCCTTGTCCTCGCCCCAATAGATTTCGAATACCGCGCGGGCGAACGGCAGCATCTCCTGGCGTAAGAAGATGCAGCCGCGCATCGCTTTCACGCTGTTCACCGGAAACACCGTCGGCCGCATCTTGATCGCCAGGCCGGTCGAGCGCGCCCAATCCGCCATGTCTTTTTTCTGATAGGCCACCTTGGCGGGCACCGGGTGTTCGCGCGAAGCGTAGACGCTGGGATTGATGCTGTTGAAAATGCCGCCGACCAGGATCGGCCGCCACGATATCTCCTCGCCGAACTCCTTGGCCAGCGGCTGGATGTTGTGGAAGGCGAGATAGGTCCAGGGGCTGGAGCAGTCGAAGAAGAACTCGATCATGGGGGTTTTCCTTGCTATTAAGCGCAACTATCAACACTCGTCATTCCGGGATGCGCCACTTGGCGCAGGCCCGGAATCCATAACCCCGAATCGTGGTTATGGATTCCGGGCTCGCTCGTTTCACTCGCGCCCCGGAATGACGCATCATTGTGTTGCGCGCCCCGACAGCGCCTTTGCCGCCTGCCCGAACATGTTCTTGCGCGCCTCTTCATCGAACGGCTCCTTGACGAATTTTCCAACCGCCAGCCCCGCCTGCACCTGCGGCCGCGCGCGCACCTCGGCGTACCAGCGTTTGACGTGCGGATAATCGTCCAATGTAAATCCCTGAGCCTTGTGCGTCATGGTCCATGGGAAGCAGGCGATGTCGGCAATGGAGTAGTCGCCGGCGACATACGCGCCGGTTTTGCCCAATTGCCGGTCGAGCACGCCGTACAGCCGCGCCGCCTCGTCGCCATAGCGCTCGATCGCGTAAGGAATTTTTTCGGGCGCATAGAGCGCAAAATGCCCGTGCTGGCCGAGCATCGGACCGAGCCCGCCCATCTGCCACATCACCCACTGGATGGTTTTGGAGCGGCCGCGCATATCCTTCGGGAGAAAGCGTCCGGTTTTCTCCGCAAGATAGATCAGGATGGCGCCGGTCTCGAATACGGAGAACGGCTCACCGCCGTCCGCCGGCGCGCGATCGACGATCGCGGGAATACGGTTGTTGGGGCTGATGGCGAGAAATTCCGGTTTGAACTGGTCGCCGGCGCGGATGTTCACCGGGATTACCGTATACGGCAGTCCCAGTTCCTCCAGCATGATCGAGACTTTCCAGCCGTTCGGCGTCGGCGCGTAGTGCAGGTCGATCATGGTTCCTCTCCGTCATTGCGAGCGTAGCGAAGCAATCCAGAGGCAGCAAGCAAGGACTGGATTGCTTCGTCGCAAGAGCTCCTCGCAATGACGGAGAGACTATGTACGCCGCCCTCAGGACATGGCAGATAGACGCCAAATCAAGAATGAGAGAGGGACGCCCATGCTGTTTCCAACCACGATCGCCGGTTCGCTGCCGAAACCGGAATGGCTGGCCGAGCCCAACGTGCTGTGGGCGCCCTGGAAATCCCAAGGCGCCGAGCTTGAGCGCGCCAAGCGCGACGCCACCATGCTGGCGGTAAAGCTGCAGGAAGACGCCGGCGTCGATATCGTCACCGAGGGCGAGCAGGCGCGGCAGCATTTTGTGCACGGCTTTCTCGCCAATATCGAGGGCATTGATTTCGCCCACAAGGTCGAGATGGGAATCCGGAAAGATCGCTACAAGGCGATGGTGCCTCAGGTCGTCGCACCGCTGAAACTGAAGGGCCGCGTCCATGCCGACGAGGCGCGCATCGCCCGCACCCACACCTCGCATCAGCTGAAATTCACTTTGCCCGGCCCGATGACCATCATCGACACCATCGCCGACCAGTATTACGGCGACCGCGTCAAGATGGCGTTCGCCTTCGCCGAACTGCTCAACGAGGAAGCCAAGGCGCTGCAGGCCGACGGCGTCGACGTGATCCAGTTCGACGAGCCCGCCTTCAACGTCTACATGGACGAGGTCAGCGACTGGGGCATCAAGGCGCTGGAGCGCGCCGCCGAGGGCCTGACCTGCGCCACCGCCGTGCACATCTGCTACGGCTACGGCATCAAGGCCAATACCGACTGGAAGCAGACGCTGGGCAGCGAATGGCGGCAATACGAGGATATCTTTCCGGCGATCGACGCCAGCTCGATCCAGCAGGTCGCGATCGAGTGCCGCAATTCGAAGGTGCCGCTGGAATTGCTCGGCCTCTTGAAGGGCAAGATCGTGCAGGCCGGCGTGATCGACGTCGCCAGCGACACCGTGGAGACCGCGGAGGATGTGGTCAGCACGATCGAGGCGGTGATGAAACACGTGCCCGCGAGCAACATCGTCGCGACGACCAATTGCGGCATGGCGCCGATGCATCGCGACATTGCGGAGGCCAAACTGATGGCGCTCGGCGCAGGGGCGAAACTGGCAAGGCAGCGGTTCGGGTGAGAAGCCACAAACACCGCCGTCATCCTGAGGTGCTCGCCGCCCTTCGCGGCGAGCCTCGAAGGATGGTCACAGGCGCGTATGCGGCCATCCTTCGAGACGCGCGCAAGGGCGCGCTCCTCAGGATGACGGTCTTGTTGATTGGATGGCAGTCGGATGCAGCACCGGCCGATATCCAACGCTAAACACGCGCAGCGTCGAAGGCGGCGTAAGCAGTGCGGCGTCGCGTAGCTGCGTAGCAACTTCGCGATACCCCTCGAACGACCACAGCAGCGATCGTCCCTTCAAGATCAGATAACTTTCCCCGCCCGCCTGCACCATCGCCCCATCCGGCAATGTTTCGACTTGCATCGGCAGCGCGTGCAGCCGCTTCGCGCGGCCATCCAGCCGCTCCCGATGCAGCACCTCGTCCATCTCCGGCGCGCGCACGCCACGAACGCCATTCCCCTCTTCCCACGCCGCGCGAAACGCGTTGGCGTCGCCGCGGCGGCAGTAGAAGCACGGACGATGCCCGACCGCGAACGCCGTCGCCTCGTCGAGAAAAAACAGTTCGGTCCAGCTTCGCGTGCCCATGACGTCGCGGCGGCGGCCGCGGAATTCGCAAACGCAGGTGATCCACGCCTTGCTGCTCCAGCGCCGCTTCAGCAGCGTTTTCGTCGCGGGATCGTGGATGATGCCGCGGTTGCCGGTGAACAGGCCGCGCTGCGGCGTCGCGACGATCTCGCCGGAAGGCGTGACGCGGTTTTGCAGGGGCGGCCGCAAATCACGCCGCGCCGTCGCGGATCGGCGGCAGAAAGGCCAGCGCGGTGTCCCAGGGAAAGAAGATCCAAGTGTCCTGCGATACCTCGGTAATAAAAGTGTCGACCAGCGGCCGGCCCTTCGGCTTGGCGTAGACGGTGGCGAAATGCGCGTCCGGCATCATCTCGCGCACGAGGCGGCCGGTCTTGCCGGTGTCAACCAGATCGTCGACGATCAGCAGCCCCTTGCCGGTGCCGCCGCCGAGTGCCGCGGTGTCAGCGGAAATGCCCTTGAGCACCTGCAAGTCGCCCTGTTTGGTGTGATCGTAACTCGCGATGCAGACGGTATCGATGATGCGGACGCCGAGTTCGCGCGCCACGATCGCCGCCGGCACCAGCCCGCCGCGGGTGATGGCGATCACGGCATGAAACGGCCCGACCTCGTTGAGCCGCCAGGTCAGCGCGCGGCAGTCGCGATGAAACTGGTCCCATGACACCGGAAACGCCTTGCCGGCCCGCTCCTGCGCGCTCAATTCCCGAGCCTCGCCCGCCATCGTCGCCTCCTTTTGTCCGTCATTGCGAGGAGCCCTTGCGACGAAGCAATCCAGTCGTTGCTTGTGGCTTCTGGATTGCTTCGTCGCTTCGCTCCTCGCAATGACGTGGCGCTACCGCGCCACGTTAAGCCCTGCCAGCATTTCTTTCACGGCCGTCATCGCCGCATTGAGCTTTTCCGGATCGCGCGAGCGCACCACGAGATTGGTGTTCGGCTTCTTGTCCTCGTCCTGGAATGGGTAGCTGCCGATGATGGTGCCGGGATGGGCCAGCGCGATTTCCCGCAACGGCCCGCCGATGTCGCCTTCGCGCGCATTGGCGCGCACCGAGTCCGACAGCATGCGGACGCCGGATTTCAGTTTCGGCGTGATGATGTCCATCATCGCCTGCATGATCGAGGGCACGCCGGCCATCACGATGACGTTGCCGATCTTGAAGCCGGGCGCGAGGATGGTCGCGCTCTGGATCAGTTCGGCGCCGTCGGGAATCCGCGCCATGCGCAAGCGCGCCTCGTTCAATTCGCCGGCGCCCTGAAACCGCTCGCGAAACCGCGCCACCACCTCGGGGTGATGGTCGATGCCGACGCCGAACGCTTTCGCAACGCTGTCGGCGGTGATGTCGTCATGGGTCGGCCCGATGCCGCCGGTGGTGAAGACGTAATCGTAGCGATGGCGCAGCGCGTCCAGCGCCGCGATGATGTCGGGCTCGTCGTCGGCGACGACGCGGACTTCCTTGAGGTCGATCCCGAGATTGGTGAGGTATTCGGCGATGAAGCCGATGTTCTTGTCCTTGGTCCGGCCGGACAGGATTTCGTCCCCGATCACCAGAATCCCCGCCGTGACGATGTCGCTCATGATTTCTCCTCGCCACCCATGGGACCCGCGCCATTTTGCCGCTGAAATGGGCAGGCTCTAGCTGTTTTTTCGGGCAAAGCCGGGCCCGCCCGTTCGAAATGCCGTCCGGCCCCCATGCATATCGCGCTGGCCCGGGCCTTGCTACCCACCCTTTTTGTCATGCACTGTGTTGCACGGCCGAGGAAGACAGTCGGGTAAAAACAGTCGGGGTATATGGCAGTTGCGTTCGACGAAATGAACGGGCCCGGTGGCGACCTCCGCCCGGCCTACCAGGAACTCTCCCGCTGGCTCAAGGAGACGCCGCCCGACGCGCTGGAATATCGCCGCCAGGAAGCCGAACTGCTGTTCCGCCGGATCGGCATCACCTTCGCGGTCTATGGCGACGCGGAGGCCCAGGAACGGCTGATCCCCTTCGACGTCATTCCCCGCATCCTCTCGGGCAAGGAATGGACGCTGCTGGAAAAGGGCCTGAAGCAGCGGGTGCGCGCGCTCAACATGTTCCTGCGCGACATCTACCACGGCCGCGATATCCTGCGCGCCGATATCATCCCCGACGACCTGATCTTCCAGAACCCGGTGTTTCGCCCGGAGATGAACGGCCAGCAGGTGCCGCACGACGTCTATGTCCATATCGCCGGCATCGACATCATCCGCACCGAGCCTGAGAATTTCTTCGTGCTGGAGGATAACGCCCGCACGCCGTCCGGCGTGTCCTACATGCTGGAAAACCGCGAAATCATGATGCGGCTGTTTCCGGACCTGTTCGCCCGGCATCGCGTCGCCCCTGTGGAAAAGTATCCGGACGAACTATTGTCCGCGCTGCGCTCGGTGGCCCCGCTCAGCGCCTCGGCCGAGCCGGTCGTAGCCCTGCTCACCCCCGGGGTCTACAATTCAGCCTATTACGAGCACTCCTTCCTGGCCGACAAGCTCGGCGTCGAACTGGTCGAGGGCCGCGACCTCATCGTCAAGAACGATGAAGTGTTCATGCGCACCACCGAAGGGCTGAAGCGGGTCGACGTCATCTATCGCCGGCTCGACGACGATTTTCTCGACCCGCTGTCGTTCCGGCCGGATTCCGTGCTTGGCGTGCCCGGCCTGATGTCGGCCTACGCCGCCGGAAACATTACGCTCGCCAACGCAGTCGGCACCGGGATCGCCGACGACAAGGCGGTCTACAGCTATATGCCGGAGGTGGTGAAATTCTACCTCGGCGAAGAACCGATCCTGAAGAACGTGCCGACCTGGCGCTGCCGCGAACCCAGGGATCTGGCCTATGTGCTCGACAACCTCGCCGAACTGGTGGTGAAGGAAGTCCATGGCTCCGGCGGCTACGGCATGCTGATCGGTCCCGCCGCCACCAAGGCCACCATCGAAGCGTTCCGCGACAAGCTGAAGCGCGAGCCCGAGGGTTTTATCGCGCAGCCGACGCTGGCGCTGTCGACCTGCCCGACCTGCACCGAAAAGGGCCTCGCGCCGCGCCATGTCGATCTCCGGCCGTTCGTGCTGACCGGGCGCGACCGCGTCAATATCGTTCCGGGCGGGCTGACCCGTGTGGCGCTGAAGGAAGGTTCGCTGGTGGTGAATTCCAGCCAGGGCGGCGGCACCAAGGACACCTGGATTCTGGACGAGCTATGAGCAACTGGCGAACGATCTCTTGTCCCGGGCGCGCCGCGGCATTCTTCATGCCGCTGCGCAGAACCGGGACCGCCCGAGACACCGCCTTCGTAACGGTCCCGGTTCTGCAACGCACCGCTGCGCTTCGCTTGCGCTGCATTGCGCCCGGGACACGATTGCTATGATCAGGTAACACCGCATGCTGTCGCGCACCGCTGAAAACCTGTACTGGCTGGCCCGCTACGTCGAGCGCGCGGAGTATCTCGCGCGCACCATCGAGGCCACCTTGCGCGTCACAGCACTTCCGAACACCTATATCGGCAAGACCAATGAATGGGATTCGGCGCTGCTCACCGCCGGCGTCAGCGCCAGCTTCTATGAGCTCTATTCGGAGGCCGACGAACACAACGTGGTCGAATACCTGTCGTTCTCGCCGGCCAACCCCTCCTCGATCCGCAATTGTATCGAGAACGCGCGGCTGAACTCGCGCTCGGTCCGCACCGCGCTGACATCCGAGATGTGGGACACCATCAACAGCGCGTGGATCGAATTGCAGGAGGTCTGGGGCAAGGGCGCCAAGACCCGCGAGGAGCTCAACAAGTTCCTGCGCTTCGTGCAGGAAATCTCGCTGCGCTTCGACGGCTCGGCGTATCGGACCATGCTGCGCAACGACGCCTACTGGTTCTCGCGGCTCGGGCTGCATCTGGAACGCGCCGACAATACCGCCCGCATTCTCGACGTGAAATACCACGTGCTGCTGCCCGAGGAAGAACATGTCGGCGGACCGCTCGACTATTACCAGTGGACCTCGATCCTGCGCTCGGTCTCGGCGCTGACCGCGTATCACTGGGTCTATCGCGAGACGCTAAAACCGTGGCTGATCGCCGACCTGCTGATATTGAACGAGTCGCTGCCGCGCTCGCTGGCGAGCTGCTACAGCAACCTGGTGCGCAATCTCGACCAGATCGGCGTCGCCTACGGCCGCCAGGGTGCCTCGCAACGCCACGCCCGCGGCGTCCGCAACCGTCTTGAGCACAGCAACATGAACGATATCTTCCAGCACGGCGTGCATGAATTCATCCAGGAATTCATCCTGGACAATGGCCGGCTCGGCGAGATCATCGCCAAACAGTATTTGATTTGAGTCGGAGCATGATCGTTGCTTTAAGGTCCCGTCACCCTGAGGAGCCCGCCGAAGGCGGGCGTCTCGAAGGGCGGCAACTTGAGCGATCGTTGCCATCCTTCGAGGCTCGCAAGGGCTCGCACCTCAGGATGACGGCCTGCGTGTGGCGCAGTGAGCTTCGAAAATAATTAGGAAAACCATGCGCCTGCGAATTGCCCATTCCACCACCTACCGCTACGAGCCGCCGGCCACCGGCGTGATCCAGATCTTGCGGATGACGCCGGGCAGCCACGACGGACAATACGTCGCCGACTGGCAGATCGACGTCTCCACCGATTCGCGGCTCGACGTGCATCAGGACGCCTTCGGCAACGTCACGCATGTGCTGACCTGCGGGCCGCTCGCCGATCTCACCATCACTGTCGAAGGCCTGATCGAAACCCAGGACACCGGCGGCGTGCTCAGGGGCACCGACGAGCGCTTTCCGCCGAGCCTGTTTTTGCGTTCGACACTGTTGACCGAAGTCAATCCGGCGATGGCGACGTTTGCCCGCCAGCTGCGATCCGAATCCGGGAACGACGTGCTCGGATTCCTGCATGCGCTGATGATGCAGATCAACGAGCACATGACCTTCGATGAAGACCCGACCAACTCCGGCACCTCGGCGGTCGAGGCTTTTGCGGGGAAGCGCGGCGTCTGCCAGGATTATGCGCATATCTTCATTGCCTGTGCGCGAAGCGGCGGCGTGCCTGCGCGTTTCGTCGCCGGGCACTTCTTGCGCTCCGACGGCATGGTCAACCAGCAGGCCGGCCACGCCTGGGCCGAAGCCTTCGTGCCCGACCTCGGCTGGGTCGGTTTCGATCCGGCCAACGGCATCTGCACCACGGATGCGCACGCCCGCGTCGCCATCGGCCTCGACTATCTCGGCGCGGCGCCCGTGCGCGGCACGCGCTACGGCGGCGGCAAGGAGACGCTGACGGTCGCCGTCAAGGTCGACCAGGCCGGGCGGCAGGGCCAATCGCAGTCGCAGTCGTAGCCGTCATTCCGGGACACGCGTCTTCGCGTGGGCCCGGAATCCATAAACTCCGTGCTGGCGTATGGACGCTGAACGCAAACACTGTGGTTTTGGATTCCGGGCTCGCGCCAAGAGGCGCGCCCCGGAATGACGGAGAATGTGAGTTCCATGAGCGGGCGGGTCCACCGGCCGCGGTCGGTTTTGGCTCGCATGGAGTTCAGAACGGCGGTAGAACAGGATGGACGAACGCTGCGTCGTCGTTTCCGCATCCGGGAGGACGAAACATGAGCGTGACGACCATGTCGTCGGAGCTTGATGCCTCGAGTATCCCCGATCGTGCTCCCCTGCTGCACTGGATGATCTTCACCGGGCTTTGCGCATTCGCCGGTGTCTTGCTCTGGCAGTACGGACTCATCCGCCTCATGGTCGCGTCCGACCGCACCTATATTTCCTCGATCATCTGCGTGCTTTATCTGGCGAGTTCGCTGCATTGCCTATGGCGAACGCTTGCGATCGCCCGCGAAGCGGATGCAAGCCGTGGCGCTGCCGTCGTATTGGCCAAGAATGCAGCGACGTTGTCCTGGCGAGACGCACTGCCGCCCGGCCTGGTGTCCGAGCATATTCGCAATCTCATCGTGAAGGCCGAAACGCAGCAATCCGGGCGCGTCGATCAAACGCTGCTGCTGCGGTCGCTTGCCGACCGGCTGCGCGGCTCCAACGGTTTTGGCGCATTCGCGAGCGATACGCTGATGAAGCTCGGCCTGCTCGGCACCATCATCGGCTTCATCGTCATGCTCGCGCCGATCGCCGGTCTCGATGCGAGCGACCGCACCATGATGAAATCCTCCATGGGCCTGATGAGCGACGGCATGGCGATCGCGATGTATACCACGCTTGCCGGCCTGGTCGGTTCGATCCTGTTGAAGATCCAGTACTACATGCTGGACGCGGCGACGGCGCGGGTATTTTCGCAGGCCGTCACATTGACCGAAACCCGTGTCGTTCCCGCACTGGAACGCATTCATGAACGATGACTTCGGCCTGTATTCCCGCGAGGAACCGTTCGACCCCTTCAGCGTGATGCTGTTCAAGGCGCTGCAGGTGATCGCCTTCCTGTTCTTCATCGCACTGCTGGCGATCAGACCCGAAGCCACCGACGGCAAGATCGACTCCAAGGCCGAGTTCATCATCACCATGGACTGGCCCGACAATCATCCCGACGATCTCGACATGTTCGTGCAGGACCCCATCGGCAACATCGCCTGGTATCGCCGGCGTGAGGCCGGTTTCCTGGTGCTGGACCGCGACGACCGCGGCGGCGCCAACGATTTTGTCATCGTCAACGGCAAGAAAATCCCCTCGCCGATTCGCGAGGAAATCGTCACAGTCCGCGGGATTCTCCCGGGCGAATATACCATCAACGTCAGCCATTTTCAGGCGCTCACGAACACACCGGTGGTGGCGAAGGTCAAGGTGCAGAAACTGAATCCGACCGCGCAGGTGATCTACGATAATATCGTTACGGTCGACCATACCGGCGACGAGAAAACGGCGGTGCGTTTTACGCTCGACCCGGCCGGCAAGGTGATCGACGTCAACAGCCGCCCGAAGTCGCTGATGGAGACGTTTCGTAACGTGAACCAGAACGGCGCCAACCTCGACCCGAAAACCGGCTATGTGAAGAAGCTGTGACAGATTTCGACACCATCGTTCTCGCTCTGGCTGTCAGCTATGCGGTGATCGGCGCGCTGCTGCTTCTGCTGCTGGTTTACGCACGCTTGCCGTGGCCCGCCAAGGCGGCCGCAATCGTGGTCACGAGTTGCTTCTATCTGGTGAGTTTTGTCGGCGCACGCGGGCTGCTCGGCTGGTCATCGCGCGAGCCGCTGCCGCCCCGCTTCAAATTGCTGCAGGCCCGCATCGTCGAACCGCATTCCCTCGAAGGCGAACCCGGCGCCATCCATCTCTGGGTCGAGGCGCTCGGCGATGATAACAGGCCGAGCGGCGTCCCGCGCGCCTACCGGCTGCCCTATGACGCAAAACTGGCGGAAAAAACTGAAAAGGCGATCGCCGCGAGCGCCGAGGGCAAGCCGCAAGGCGGCCGCACTGCCGACTACGGCACTGGCGAGGGTGGCATAGCGGAAGAAGCAGTCCGCCTGGTCACACCGTCTACGATTACCACGACGGGCGGGGGCGATCCGTCGACCGGAAACCCGCTCGATCCCGCTTTCAGGCACGGCGAAAATCAAAGCATCAGCTTTGCACCCTTGCCGCCACCTCTGATGCCGAAGAAGGACGTGCCCTAACGCTCCGTGTCCCGGGCGCGATGCAGCGCGTAGCACTTGCGAAGCGCTGCTTCGCAGAACCGGGACCCCGGTTTCTTCCGATTGCAAGTAACCGGGACCCCGGCTCTGCAGCGCACCGCTTCGCAAGAGCTACGCGCTGCGCTGCGTCCGGGGAACGCGTCCCTGATGAGGGGTAATGCTACCTGTCCAGCCAGACCTCCTCGAAACGCAAATTGTTGTACTGGCTGTTGTTGTGCGGCTTGAAATTCCTGACATAGGGCTGCCAACAATTTCCCGCCGTGCCGAACAGCACGCTCGGACGCGCCGCGTCGTCGACAAGGATGCGTTCGATATCCCAGACGATTTTCCTGCGTTTGTCCTTGTCCAGTTCGCGCGATTGCGCGGCGAGCAATTTGTCCACCTCCGCATTGCAGTACTGGGTATAATTGCGCTCCGAATTGCACGCGTAATTCTCGACAATGTTGCCGTCAGGATCGTCGACGCTGATGCCGGTCACGTTCAGCCCGATCGTGTAATCCTTCTTCGCCAGCTTGGCATACCATCGCGGCGTGTCGAGAATATCCAGTTCGCCGAGAATGTAGATCTTCTTGAGCTGGTCGATCAGGAGCACCGCGGGATCGCGATAGGTCGGAAGGTTCCGGGTCTGGATCTTGATCTGCAGCGGCTTTGCGTCGCTGTAACCGAGCTTCTGCATGATCTGCCGGGCTTCGGCGACATTCTTCTCGACATCCGGACCGTATCCGGTCAGCGACGACACCATTTCCGGCGCCATGCCCCATTCGCCCACCGGCTGCGGCAGCATCGCCCCGCCCATCAGCGCCAAGCCTTCCATCAACACCGTATTGAAGGCCTTGCGGTCGAGCACGAGCGACATGGCTCTGCGGATGTCCGGATCGTCGAACGGCGGATTGGCGCGATTGACCATCAGATTGATCTGCGTTCCCGTGGGCACCATCTCGCAGATCGCGTTCGGCGCCCGCGCCTTCATATCCTTCAGCAAGGGAACGCTGACGTCGGAGGGAAAGGTGATGTCGAATTCACCGGTCGAGAAAGCGAGCATTCGCGTCGAACGGCTGTCGATCATCTTGAAGGTGATCTCGTCGAGATAAGGCCGGTCCTTTTTCCAATAGTCGGGATTGCGCACGAGGCGGATCGAGTCGCCACGTTTGAATTCGACGAATTTGAACGGCCCGGTGCCGACCGGCCGGGTGCGCATCGTCTGTTGCGGAACGTGGCACGGATATACGGCGGAAAAAGCGCTTGCGAGCAATACCGGCAGGCTGGGTTGCGGCTCGCTCAGCTCGAATGTGGCCTCGGTGTCGCCATTGACGGTCACGTCCTGCAATTTCGTGTACCAGACGCGGCGCGGGTTCCTGCGAAAATCCTGCACGTCGCTCTTGCCGATCAGCATTCTCCAGGTGCACTGCACGTCCTTCGCCGTGAACGGCTTGCCATCATGCCATTTCACGCCCTGCCGGAGCTTGAAGGTCAGTTTTGTGTTGGTAGCGTCCCAGGACCAGCTTTCCGCCAGGTCCGGGATCACGGTTTCAATGCTCTCGTGGACTTTTGCGGGGTCGAAAACCACGAGGTTGTTGAAGACGGCCGCAAACGGTGTCACCGACGCAATGGTCGATTCCTCGAGCAGGGAGGCGCTGGGCGGATTGTCATTGTGATACAGCCGAAGGATGCCGCCGCTTTTTTGCGCGGCCGCGGGCGTTGCGGCTAACAGAGCGATGCCCAGCACTACGATGGCGCGCAATTCAGCCTCCCAAACCTTTTTACTTTCTATAGAGAGGCCTCCGCGCGGGCGCAATGTTTCCATCGTCATTGCGAGGAGCTCTTGCGACGAAGCAATCCAGCCTTTCGCCTGCGGCCCCTGGATTGCTTCGCTGACCGGCGGCGCGGAGCCTGTCATCGGGCGCGCATTCGCGCGACCCGTTGGCGCCGACCGTCGGCTCGCAATGACGGAACTCAATACTCGCAGGCCCGATAGTTCGACGCCTCACACGCTTTCGCCATTGCTTCGGCTTCGGAAATTTCCTGCGCCGTCATCGTTCGTAACACCTCGCGCAGTTCGGCCTTGGCGCCGGCCTCGCCCCGCTTCGCGGCAAAGCTGAACCACATACGCGCGCGCGCCGGATTTTTTGGCACGCCCTCCCCCTTGCGGAACATGACGCCGAGCACGTTCTGCGCCTTGGCGTTGCCCTGTTCGGCGAGTGTGCGAAACACCCGCATCGCCGGCACGTAGTCGCCGCGGTTATAGGCGGCCATGCCGTCTTCCCAGGGGCCGGCGAAGGCCGCGGATGTGCCGAGCAGTTGCGCGCTCACAACCGCGCCGATGACGATCGTCCGCTTCCTCATCAATGCCCGCCTGAAAATTCGACAGATCGCTATCTACCCGGTCGACCGTGTCCGCGCCACTGCGGAATCGCGCCATTCACCCGGCAGGAATGCCCAAACGGGGTTGGACGCCCGTCTAAAATTGGCTACTAGTCTCACGCCGATCATCTCCAATCGGCTTTTATGGACCGGGCATGACCTATTGTTGCGGAATTCTGGTGAAGGAAGGTCTGGTGATGATCGCCGACACCCGCACCAATGCCGGCCTGGATAACGTCTCCACCTTCCGCAAGCTGCACGTCTTCTCCAAGCCGGGCGACCGCATCATGGCGATCGCCAGCGCCGGCAACCTGTCGATCAGCCAGTCCGTGCTGTCCACCCTGACCGAAGGCCTGGAAGATCCGGTCAGCGGCGAAATCGAGACGCTGATGAACGCGCCGACCATGTTCCAGGCAGCGCAGCGCATCGGCCGCGCGATCCGCAGCGTCCACGCCACCGAAGGCGTCGCACTGCAATCCGAGGACATCAATTTCGACGTCTCGTTCCTGTTCGGCGGCCAGATCAAGGGCTCGCGGATGCGGCTGTTCATGGTCTATCCCGCCGGCAACTTCATCGAATGCACCACCGACACCCCCTACTTGCAGATCGGCGAGCACAAATACGGCAAGCCGGTGCTCGACCGCGCCATGCATTACGAGGTCGATCTCTACGAGGCGCTGAAATCCGGGCTGATCTCGATGGATTCGACGATGCGCTCCAACCTCGGCGTCGGGCTGCCGATCGACGTGCTGGTGGTACGCTCCGAGGTTTGCGACGCCGACCTCAACCACCGCATCGAGGCCGGCGAGCCCTACTTCCACGATCTGCGGTCGCGCTGGTCGGCGGCACTCCGCGCCGCCCACCAGAACATCCCGCGGCCGCCGTATAAGAAGGAAGCTTGATGATAAACCGTCATTCCGGGGCGCGAACTCTTGTGAGCGAGCCCGGAATCCATAACCACGATTGGGGGTTATGGATTCCGGGCCTGCGCCAAGTGGCGCATCCCGGAATGACGGCCGTTTAATTTTTACAATCAAACAATCAACAGGGTGGAAAACAAAATGCCAGACGCCGCAGAAAAAATCGCAATCGTCACAGGCGCCGGCACCGGCGTGGGCCGCGCGGCATCGCTGGCGCTGATGAAGGCCGGCTTTACGGTCGTGCTCGCGGGACGGCGCCTCGAAATGCTCGAAGAGACCAAAAAGCTCGGCGACAATGTCGGCAAGAGCCTGCCGGTCACCGCTGATATGACCGACCCCGCGTCGATCGCCGCACTGTTCGCCAAGGTGATGGAGGTCTACGGGCGGCTCGACGTGCTGTTCAACAATGCCGGCATGGGCGCGCCGCCGGTGGCGTTCGAGGACCTGCCGCTCGCGACCTGGCAGGCGGTGGTGAACACCAACCTCACCGCGCCGTTTCTGTGCACCCAGCACGCCTTCCGCATCATGAAGGACCAGACCCCGCGCGGCGGCCGCATCATCAACAACGGCTCGATCTCGGCGCACGCGCCGCGGCCGTTCTCGTCGGCCTACACATCGACCAAGCACGCCATCACCGGGCTCACCAAGGCGACCAACCTCGACGGCCGCGCCTATGATATCGCGGTCGGCCAGGTCGATATCGGCAATGCCGCAACCCCGATGACCGACCGCATGGTCGACGGCGTGCTGCAGCCGGACGGCCGCAAGATTCCCGAGCCGCGCATGGACGCCAAGGCGGTCGGCGACGCCGTCGCCTACATGGCAACGCTACCGCTGGACGCCAACGTGCTGTTCATGACGGTGATGGCCAGCAAGATGCCGTTCGTCGGGCGGGGGTAGCTCGTCGTCTCGGCCAACGGGTCCGGCCTTTGGCCGGCCCGATGACAGGCTCCGGCCGGGACCCATACGCCGTGTCCTTTCCGTTTTAAGTATGCCGTTGAACGGCCGACCATCATCACGCACGCCAGGGGTTATGGGTCCCGGCCTTCGCCGGGACGACGTGGGGTATCATGCAGCAACTGCAATCGGCATTCGGCGTGTTCGCGTTGCTCGCGATCGCATGGGCGATCAGCGAGAACCGCCGCGCGGTATCGCTGAGACAGGCCGCGGTCGGCCTCGCCGTCACCTTCCTCACTGCGCTTGCGCTGATAAAACTGCCCTTCGTCGCGCACGCCTTTTCCGTCATCAACGACGCCGTCAACGCTATTTCGTCCGCCTCGCGCGCGGGCACGTCGTTCGTGTTCGGCTATCTCGGCGGCGGCGCGCTGCCGTTCGAACTCAAGGCGCCCGGCGCCGATTTCATCCTGGCGTTTCAGGCGCTGCCCGTGGTGCTGGTGATGAGCGTGCTGACCACGCTGTTGTTCTACTGGCGCATCCTGCCGCCGGTCGTGCGCGGCATGGCGTGGCTCTTGGAGCGCACGCTCGGGATCGGTGGCGCGGTGGGGCTGTCCACCGCCGCCAATATCTTTCTCGGCATGGTGGAAGCGCCGCTGTTCATCCGCCCGTACCTGGCGCAGCTCACCCGCAGCGAATTGTTTCTGGTGATGACCGGCGGCATGGCGGGAATCGCCGGCACCGTGCTGGTGCTTTACGCCACGCTGCTGGCGCCGCTGATCCCCGACGCCGCCGCGCATTTCGTGATCGCCTCGGTGCTGGGCGCGCCGGCGGCGATCCTGATCAGCCTGATCATGGTGCCGGAAACCGAGGGCAAGCGCACCGGCGGCGCGCTGGGTGATCCCGACATGCACGCCTCCGGTACCATGGACGCCATCGTCAAGGGCACCGTCGCCGGCCTCGAACTGCTGCTCAACATCATCGCGATGCTGATCGTGCTGGTGGCGCTGGTGTATCTCGCCAATGCGGTGCTCGGCCTGTTGCCGAACATCGGAGGTGCTGCGATCTCGCTGCAGCGCATGCTTGGCTACGCCATGGCGCCGGTGTGCTGGCTGATGGGCGTGCCATGGAGCCAGGCGATCACCGCGGGCAGCCTGATGGGCATCAAGACCGTGCTCAACGAGCTGATCGCCTATGTCGAGCTGGCAAAACTCGGCCCCGACGCGCTTGATTCTCGCTCGCGGCTGATCATGCTCTATGCGATGTGCGGTTTTGCCAATTTCGGCAGCCTCGGCATCATGATCGGCGGCCTCGGCACCATGGCGCCGCAACGCCGCAACGAGATCAACGCGCTCGGATTGAAGTCAATCGTGTCGGGCACGCTGGTGACGTGCCTGATGGGCGCGATCGTCGGGGTGCTTACGTAGCCGTGTCCCGGACGCGGTGCAGCGCCATCAGCGCGTTTACGCGCATCTTCGACGCGCTATGGCCCTTGCGGAGCGGTGCACCGCAGAGCCGGGACCGTAACAGACGCCAGTGCCTGGTACGGTCCCGGTTCTGCGACGCATCACGCCGCGAAGAGCGGCGCGCTGCATCGCGCCCGGGACACGGGGCGGCTGTGACTACTTCGCCAACCCCAGCATCGCCGCGATCCGGTTCACCACATATTCCGATCCCTCCGCCGTCAGATGCGCATGGTCCCACGCCAGCGGAACATTCTCGCCGATGGTCAGCGGACATTGCCGCGCCGGGCAGATCGCGCTTACCACCGAGACATAGGTGAATTTTTCGCGCGACGGCAGCGCCGCCCGCATCCGCGCATCCAGCGCGAAAACGTCCGGCAGCACAAAATCGTCCGTGCGCAATTCGGCGCCGCGGAGCTGGGCGCGCATCAGCATCGCCGGCAGCCGGCTTCGGAACTGCGCGGGGGGACCTAACAGCGCCACGGCAATGCCTGAGGCAGTGAGCCGCGCAATGGTCTGTTTGAGATCGGCGATCATGCCGTCGAAGCGCGGCGGGCGCGCATATTCCAGCCAGTCCGCCGAGATGATGACGATATCTGGTTTGCTGCCCTGGAAGAAGGAATCCATCCGCGCGGCAAAAGCCTTGCACGATGCCACGCCTTGCGACGCCGCGTTCAGCGTCGGCATGCAGGCGGCCTGCGTCGCCTGCAAAATATTCACGGCCTGCGGATCGGCAACCTTGCTGAGGCCGGGAAAATATTGCGCGGCATAGGAGTCGCCCCACAGCAGCAGGTTGGTCTTGCCGGGCGCCGGCGCGAGGCATTTTTCGTCGAAGGTGGTCCAGCTCTGCGTAAAGCAGCTGCCGGAACGATATAGCGGCTGATAGGCGTAGCTGTTGTAGGATTCAAGCTGCGCCGCGCTGCGATCGGTCTCCGATGGATTTTGACTGGCGACGATGCCGCCGATGCTCGCGACCATAAGCACCGCCGTGCTGATCCCGGCGATGCGGAATGCGTCACGGCGCGCCGGCGCCAGCGTGCCCTTGCGAAACGGCTGTTCGACAAACCGCCACGACAGATACGAGATCGCAACCGTAGCTAAGAACAGCGCCACCTTGTCGAAGGCATCGAGCACCAGGCTGCTCTTGGAAAACCGCGCAAACGCGAACAGCGGCCAATGCCAGAGATACAGCGAATAGGAAATCTGGCCGAAGAATTTTACGACGCTAAGGGGTGAATAGCGGCTGCGTGGAAGCGTCGGCACGCCGATGCCGCTCCAGATGAACATTGCCGCTCCAATGCAGGGCAGCAGCGCGTTGACGCCGGGAAAGCCGGGCCCCTGCCGCAGCGAAAAGATCGGAATCGCCAGCAGCACCAGCGCAACCCCGCGCACGACCTGCCGCGCCAGCGCATTGCGTAAGCTCGGAAAGCCGTCGACGGCGACGATGCCGCCGATCAAAAATTCCCACGCCCGCGGCGGGCTCATGAAGAAGGCGGTGGCGGAGCGGTCCGTCTTCATCAGCCACACACACAGCGCAAAGGACGCAACGCTGAGCGCGATCAGCGCAATGGGCAAGCGCAGCCGCCCGCCCCGCCCATTGCGCAGCAGCGCCCACAGCAATAGCGGCAACGCCAGATAAAACTGCTCCTCGACCGCGAGCGACCAGGTATGCAACAGCGGCTTTTCCACCGCCGCGTGGTCGAAATAGCCGGTCTGCAGCCAGAAGAAGAAGTTCGAGGTGAAGGTCACCACCGCCGCGACGGAGCGGAAGAATTCCAGCCGCTCCGACGTCAGCAAATAGTGCAGCGACGGAATCGCGGTAAGCGCCACCAGTGCGTACAGCGCGGGCAGCAGCCGGCGTACCCGGCGCTCGTAAAACCGCAGAAACGAAAACGTGCCGCTCTGCACTTCCGACTGGATGATGCCGGTGATCAAGTATCCGGAGATGACGAAGAAGATATCGACGCCGACAAAGCCGCCGAACACCGCCGGCGCCTCGAAATGAAACGCCACCACCGCAAGCACGGCGATGGCGCGCAGCCAGTCGATGTCCTCGCGGTAGGCGCGCGTCACGGGCGACCGTCGTCCCGGCGAACGCCGGGACCCATAACCACCGTCATCGCGTGGGACGAAGGGCGTCTGACCAAGTGCTCAAAATGAGGCGACACGGGGTATGGGTCCCGGCGTTCGCCGGGACGACGATTCATGGCGCCTCTCACGTCGCGAGTTCGACCGTCTTGAACTCCGCCGGCAGGATCACTTCCAGCAGTTCGCAATTGTCGGAATAATCCAGGATGAGATGCTTGATGCGCGGCGGCTGGGTCCAGCAGCTGCCTTCCTTCATCAAGGTCTCGCCCTGCCCTTCCAGATAGGTCTTCACCCAACCTTTCAGGACATAGACCATCTGGAATTCGATATCGTGGAAATGCAGTTTTGAGACTTCCGCCGGATTGCACGGCCCGATCAGCCGGATCACATGCGCCTGCGCCAGGCCATCGGTCGCAGCGGCAATGCCGAGGTCGCGGTAGTGCGCGTAGGCGCGCAACCCGTTCGGCGCAAAATCCTGGTCGCGGTAATGGCTGATGGCGATGCGCTGTTTCGGCCGCCGCGGCTTTGCGACCGGTATCGCCCGCGCTTTCGCTTTCAGCTGCTTGCGTGATGTGGATTTGGCGGCGGGTTTACGCGCGGGTGATTTTTTCTGCGCCGCGGTGCGGGCCGCAGCTCTCGATGTCGGCTTCTGCTTGGCCATCAACCTTCTCCCGTTTGTTATAGGAAGAGGTTAGCACAATTCGCAGTCCGTAGGGTGGGCAAAGCGAAATGGACGCGCATGCGTCCGGTCGCGTGCCCACCAACTTCTGTGGCGTTCGTGTCTTAGAATGGTGGGCACGGCGCGAAGACGCGCCTTTGCCCACCCTACGAACTTGCGCCAAGCAGCGCGATTGCACCTGACGGACGTTGCTCGGCCAACGACGACACGATGCGACCATCCTTGACGACGTTGACCGTGCCAGTGACGATCAGGCCGGCATCCTGAGCTTTCTGCACAGCCTTCAAGGCGGCATTGGCGCCCATGGCGGCCAATTCTTCCAACGATAAGTCAACCGCCCGATTGCGCATATCCGAACCTTCCGTTTCGGCAGCGAATGTAGGCGAAACGACTATCGAAAACCAGTCGTGGTACCCGCTCAGTGCAGCCGGAACACGCCGTCGACGGCGCGCAGTTCGGCCGGCTTGATCAGCTTGGAATGGGCGACGGTGACGGCGAACAGCGGGCCCTCCAGCTTGGTTTCCCAGAAGGTCAGAAAATCCTTCAGCGCCGGAAAATTCGGGAACAGGTCGTAGTCCTGCCAGACATAGGTTTGCAGCAACCAGTGACGATCCGGACGGCGATAGACGATTTCCGCCGTCGTCAGCCCGTAACCCAGCACCTGTTTCCGGAAATCCTTGGAAACCCCAACCCGCGAGACCATGCCAACCTCCATTGCTGGAGCGCATCCGCGACAGTGGCCCGACCGAGAGCCACTCGGTGGAAAATGCGCTCACATGAAACAAATGTGACGCACGCTACCAACCCATCACAAGCCTAAAAGTTTAATAATGTGTTGATATTTGTAGCATTGGCAGCGACTTACCGCGGGTGCTAACAGCACCCCGACGGCGGAGCCCGTCATTCCGGGATGCGCCCTCTTGGGCGCAGACCCGGAATCCGGCCCCATGCACTGCTCTGGATTCCGGGTTCGCTCGCTTTGCTCGCGCCCCGGAATGACGGGCAGTCGGGGCGCCGCGATTAATCATACTTAACAAAATTGGCAGCCGTCCTATTGGAGTGCCAATTTTTCTGCTACGAGGGCTTGCCCCCCGGACAAGTCTGGCTTATGTCCAGTCGAGTTGCGCTAGCACTCGCCGGTCGCGACTGCCAAAATTTCCGAAACCACAAACATCTTCAGAAACTTAGGAGGACTGCATGAAATTCCGTCCGCTTCACGACCGCGTCGTGGTCAAGCGTATCGACGCCGAAGAGAAGACCGCAGGCGGCATCATCATTCCGGATAGCGCCAAGGAAAAGCCCTCGCAGGGCGAGATCACCGCCGTCGGCCCGGGCGGCCGTGACGAGAACGGCAAGCTGATTCCGATCGACCTCAAGGTCGGCGACCGTGTGCTGTTCGGCAAGTGGTCCGGCACCGAGGTGAAGCTCGATGGTCAGGAACTGCTGATCATGAAGGAGAGCGACATCATGGGCGTTCTCACCGATTACCCCGCCGCCAAGAAGAAGGCCGCGTAAGCCGACGCCTGCCCTCACCCTGAGGAGCCGGCTTAAGCCGGCGTCTCGAAGGGTGAACAACCGAACTCATTCATCCTTCGAGACGCGGCGAAGGCGCCGCTCCTCAGGATGAGGTCCAAGATCAACCTAAGGGAAAGCAAAATATGTCAGCCAAGGAAGTCAAATTCGGCGTCGATGCCCGCGACAGGATGCTGCGCGGCGTCGAGATTCTCAACAACGCGGTGAAAGTCACGCTCGGCCCCAAGGGCCGCAACGTCGTGCTCGACAAATCGTTCGGCGCACCGCGCATCACCAAGGACGGCGTCACCGTCGCTAAGGAAATCGAGCTTGAGGACAAGTTCGAAAACATGGGCGCCCAGATGGTGCGCGAAGTGGCCTCGAAGGCGGCGGACGCTGCCGGCGACGGCACCACCACCGCGACCGTGCTGGCCGCCGCGATCGTCAAGGAAGGCGCCAAGTCGGTCGCCGCCGGCATGAACCCGATGGATCTCAAGCGCGGTATCGATCTGGCGGTGGACGCCGTGGTCGCCGATCTCGTCAAGAACTCCAAGAAGGTCACCTCGAACGAGGAAATCGCCCAGGTCGGCACCATTTCCTCCAACGGCGACGCCGAAATCGGCAAGTTCCTCGCGGATGCCATGAAGAAGGTCGGCAACGAGGGCGTCATCACGGTTGAAGAAGCGAAATCGCTCGAGACCGAACTCGACGTCGTCGAAGGCATGCAGTTCGACCGCGGCTACATCTCGCCCTACTTCGTCACCAACGCCGACAAGATGCGCGTCGAGTTCGACGATGCCTACATCCTGATCAACGAGAAGAAGCTCTCCAACCTCAACGAACTGCTTCCGCTGCTGGAAGCCGTGGTGCAGACCGGCAAGCCGCTGGTCATCGTCGCCGAAGACGTCGAAGGCGAGGCGCTTGCCACCCTCGTGGTCAACCGTCTGCGTGGCGGCCTCAAGGTTGCCGCCGTCAAGGCTCCGGGTTTTGGCGATCGCCGCAAGGCCATGCTGCAGGACATCGCGGTCTTGACCGGCGGCCAGGCGATCTCGGAAGATCTCGGCATCAAGATGGAGAACGTCACGATCGCCATGCTCGGCCGCGCCAAGAAGGTGATGATCGACAAGGAGAACACCACCATCGTCAACGGCGCCGGCAAGAAGTCCGACATCGAAGCGCGCGTCAACCAGATCAAGGCGCAGATCGAGGAAACCACCTCGGACTACGATCGTGAAAAACTGCAGGAGCGTCTGGCCAAGCTCGCAGGCGGCGTCGCGGTGATCCGCGTCGGCGGCGCGACCGAGGTCGAAGTCAAGGAGCGCAAGGATCGCGTGGACGATGCGATGCATGCCACCCGCGCGGCGGTTGAAGAAGGCATCGTGCCCGGCGGCGGCGTGGCTTTGCTGCGTGCGTCCGAGCAGCTCAAGGGTCTGCGCACCAAGAACGACGACCAGAAGACCGGCGTCGAGATCGTGCGCAAGGCGCTGTCCTGGCCGGCCCGCCAGATCGCGATCAACGCGGGCGAGGACGGAAGCGTCATCGTCGGCAAGATCCTCGAGAACAAGCAGTATTCCTACGGCTTCGACTCGCAGACCGGCGAATACGTCAACCTAATCTCCAAGGGCATCATCGACCCGACCAAGGTGGTTCGCGTGGCGATCCAGAACGCGGCCTCCGTTGCCGCGCTGCTGATCACCACCGAAGCCATGGTGGCCGAAGTGCCGAAGAAGAACCAGGGCGGCGGCGGCGGCATGCCCCCGGGCGGCGGCGGCATGGGCGGCATGGATTTCTGAGCCAGGGCTACATCACGAAGCAGAAGGGCGTGGCGCAAGCCGCGCCCTTTTTGTTTTGCGGGCTACCTTTTCCGGACCCGGAACAGCGCGAACCGTTGCTGCCGGACCACCACTAACAGCAATGCAAAACCCCAAGCAGACGCTTTTTACGCGCTGAGCCCGTAGGGCGGATTAGCGAAGCGTAATCCGCCGACCGCCGCCAAGACGGCGCAATACGCTTCGCTATTGCGCCCTACAGCAAAGCTGTTCTGCCGGGCCTTGCTTTGGTATTCGATTGAAGTCGTGGGCCCGAAATTGAGCTCGCGTGAGCACATCAGGACCTTCCGACCTATTGATTCTTGGCTGGTGTGCCGGGAAGCACAGCTGCCACACCTTCCGGATTGATGTTGAAGGCCAGGAATGTCAACGGCTCGCTGCCGGGGTTCCCCCATTGATGCACGAGGGCGTGCGGTTCATAGATCAGGGAACCCGGGGCTCTTTCCGCCGTCGTGCCGTCGATCGTATTGGCGCCCGTGCCGGAGATCACGTAGTACAGAGCCGCTCCTGACCGATGGTGTGGCGCGTTGGAAGGCATCTGCGCCGGAAATGTGACTCGTGTCAGATTGAGATCATAACCGCCTGGCTTCAGGTCGGGGATCGGTGCAGCTGTGCGATACAATTCTCTCGCGGCGGCAGGTGCCGACTCGGCAGGTCGATCCAAGTCCGCAGCGGGGGCAAGGAAGAAACGGAGGAAGCTCGATGGCCCTCCGCTGCCCGCCTTCAGCACGGACGCCTTCCCGCCGGCGACGAACAGCCCCTCCCCCGCGTTGAGCATTTTGGTCTCGCCATCGAGCGAGACCTCGGTCGATCCTGAAATCTGGTAGAGGATGCTGTTGACCGCAGAGACGCTGCTCTTCTCGCCCGACGGGAGAGTGACACCCACGGCTTTGAAATAGAGTGGCACGTCCGTCACGGTCGCCAGTTTTGTTGCAGCGACCACTGTTCGGGTGATTGCCGGTGGAGCTGGCGTGGTTTGTGCCGCCGCGGAGGCGCCAAGTGACATCGCGCCGAGTGACAGTGACAGTATTCCAGTCGTCCTGAACCGCATGATGGCCTCCCAGTTCAACGGATAGTTCGAACACCATACGCGCTTCCTCGGCCTCTTGTAATGGCAGGTGGCTTGGAACTGCTGTTGGACGCACACCAGAGCTGGCAGGTTACACCCTCATCCCTTCCCCTTCATCGGCTGAAAACTGATCTTAAGCCGGTGTCCCGTCGCTTTGGCGAACCGCAGCAGCGTGCGCGTCGAGGGCTGGCCGCGTCCGCTTTCGAGCCGCGCGACCGTGCTCTGCGTCGTCTTCATCCGGCGCGCAAGTTCGGCCTGGCTGAGGCCGGCGCGGCGGCGCGCCTTGGCGATCGCGGCCATCACGGTGAACTCCTCCTCCATCGCGTCGTACTCCTTGCGATACGCCGCGTCCTTCATCCACGTCCTGTGCAAATCCTTGATCTTCGTCATATCATGTCCTCACCTGACCTCCGCGGCAAAGCTAGCTTGCGCCGCCTCAATTCGCGCGCGGCCGCAAGCTGGGCTGGAGCGTGTCGTCGTTCCATTGCTTTGCCTTGCGCCGCAGTATTTCAACGCGGCGCGGGTCCAATGGCGGGCCGTCATAGGCCGTAGCAAAATCGGTTAGCGGCAGTCGTACCGTCAGCGGCGCGCCTGAGGTGTCGATGGCCTGCACAAACAGTATTTGTCCGCTCTTCATGCCGCCGATCATTGCGCTGCTGGCGTCGTAGTCCGACACACAGCCGGACGCAAAACATGCTAGATAGGGCCTTCGTTGCGGGTCGTCGCGGTCGATGATCAGGCGGGTGCCGTGAGCGACTTGCACGCCGAGCGGAAACGTAACACGCAAGATTCTCTTGCCGTCTTCCGAGCCGATAATCACGACGGCGGCAACAAGGGACTGATCGACCTTGCTCCATACTTCATAACTCGTGCTGCAGACCGTCTTGGATTGAGTCCCGCCATTGTTGAGACAAGATTTCATCCAGGGTGAGCGCGCAATAAAGGTTGGCCCGACCTCATACGCCCTTGCAGCAACGCCGAAGTTCGTCGCCGCGACAACACCCGCGATCAATGCAACGAGACGACGCATGGCTCCTCCATCGGCACATGGCCCTCCTACGTTAGTTCGGATTTCACCGATGTTCCATGGTCACTCGGACCGCCGGGCAGATTGAATTGCGCAAAATGGCGAACGCCGGGCGGAAAAGGCTGCACAGCTAAAAGAAGATCGTGCCGCGCACGGCGGCGTAATCGACACTCGCGTGTCCCGGGCGCGATGCAGCGCGTAGCCCTTCGCGAAGCGCTGCTTCGCAGAACCGGGACCCCGGTTTGTTCGAATTGCAAGAAACCGGGGCCCCGGCTCTGCAGCGCAACGTTCCGCAAGTGCTCCACGCTGCGCTGCGTCCGGGGCACGAAAATCTCCGTTCACGAAAATGTGAATGTATACCTATCCCCGCTCTCAAGACCTCGCTTATCCTGCTCGTGTCCTGTCCAATGAGGGGCGCTTCTAGAGGCGTTACTGAAGTGGGGCAGAGCGAGAGCTGGCCGGAGGGGCAACCCGAAGGTCGATGTGGCGCCCGCGGCTGTGCCTCGCAAGCATGGACCCGGGGGGCCTTGGGTAACCGTCCGTGCCCACTACGGGGCGCTGCCTTCAATGGCTGGACGAGACAGGTGAAGGGTGGGCGAAAGCCTGCCTGGATGGCGAGCTTGCTCGCGCCTGCGCTCGGAAGTCAGGTCCCAAGGCCGAAGAAGTCGCTGCGACGGAGCGTCCGAAAGGCGCTTTTGTTACTACCAAGGCGCGTCGTTCGGCGCTCCGTCTCCCCTCAAAAAGGGGAGATCAACTAAAAGCCCAACTCGCGCGGCGGCGCGAGGACGATGGCGCTTGGCTGTTTGAATTTGTGAATCAGAATTTGCGAACAACGTCGCAACATACCGCGCGTCATACGCGGGCTTGACCACGTATCCATCACTCTTCGAAAAGACTCTTGCGAAGAAGATGGATTGCCGGGTCAGGCCCGGCAATGACGAATAAGGAAGCGTGGCCGCCAGCCAGCAATCCCCAAAGGAATTTGCGGGCAGCGATGACCCTTTGCCCGACGGAAGGGAACCGCAACATCCGCACAAACTTGTCCTGAGCCGCCGCTCGGCACGCTCAGGGTACCTACCGCATGCTCGTCTACATCCAGATCCTCCGCTTTCTCGCCGCCCTCGCGGTGGTCGCCTTTCATGTGCTCGGCTCCCCGCCGAAGGGTTTTGAGGTGCCCGATAGCGCCCTGACCTTCGCGCTGTCTTATGGCGGCCGCGGCGTCGATCTGTTTTTCGTCATTTCAGGCTTCGTCATTTTCTATGCGACCCATCGCGCAAAACTGACGCCGGCGGAATTCCTGCGCCGCCGCGTCGAGCGCATCGTGCCGCTGTATTTTTTCGTGATCTTTGCCGTGACGATGCTGGCGATCACGCTGCCCGCCACCTTCGGCACGCCGGACTGGTACACGCCGCGCCATATTCTCAAGTCGCTGGCCTTCGTCGCCTTCACCGATGGCGACATGCCGGTGGTCTATGTCGGCTGGTCGCTGGAATACGAGATGTATTTTTATCTCAGCCTTGCATTGCTGATGGCGCTGACGCGCGACGTCTGGCGCAACATCGTAGTGATTTTTTCGGCGCTCGCGATTGTCGGGCAAATCCCGGGCGTTGCCACAGCCCTCGGCAACGCCGCGTTCTTCGCCGATCCGATGATCCTTGAATTCGTGCTCGGCGTCATCGTCGGCTACACGTTCGTCAATGGCCGCATCGGCTGGCAGATGCCCGTTGCCGCGGCCTGTGCGATCGCGGCGGTGCTGCTGAGCGATCCCGCGAGCCGTGTCATCGTGTCCGGCATCCCTGCGGCCTGCCTGGTCGCGGCGGCGGCTGTGCTCAGCCGCAAGCGCATCGCTCCGTCATGGCCGGAACGCGCGCTGGCGCGGCTGGGTGATGCCTCCTATTCGATTTATCTGGCGCAAGTGGAGACGGTGTCGCTGGCAAGCGTCGCTGTCGCGGGCCTGTTTCCCGCCATCCCGCCGCTGCTGCTGCTCATCGTCACAAGCTGCATCGTGGTGGCGCTGGGCCTGGCGCTCAACATCCTTGTGGAGCGGCCGTTGCTCAAACTCAGCCGGCGCCTTGGCACTCCGAGCCCGACGACGACTCTCACTCCACGCGTGCAACCACGGCCAGCCGCTTGATCCCGCGATTCCGGTAGGCGTCCAGGAACGCATAATAATCCTTGAACGAGACGCAGCCATTGGAGTCGCCGTTGGGGCCGAGCATGTAGGTATGCGCCAACAGACCGGTGCGGCCGTAGATCGCCTCCTCGCCGCCGACCGGTTTTAGGCGCAGCGCCGGCACGCCGTGAAACAGCGCCTCGCGCGGCTCGAGATCGTAGACATGCGGCGGCGTGGCGCCGTGCATCCTGACATGGACGTAGCGCGGATCGTCGAGTTTTGAACCGAGACCGGAATGCGCTTCCAGCCTGGTGCCGTCGGGCAGGTAGACCGTGCGCGCCGTGATATCGTAGACCGCGGTCTGGCGATCGTAGGGCGCGGCATTGCCCATCGCGCTGGCTTTTGCCGGATTTGGGATGTTGACGTCGCCAAAATCCGCTGACGCGAAGGCCAGCAACGAGCCCTTCGGCTGCGGCTTGCCCCACAGTTTTTCGAAGACCGACGGTTTTTCCGCAGTGACCGACAGGATCGCCGCCTTGGCTTTTTCGATCTCGCGGCTGGCCAACAACCGAAGCGTCGAAGGACGCGGCGCCGGCAGCGGCACGCTGTCCGCGGCGCGTTGCGACGGCGGCGCGGGCGCCGCGTCCTGCGCGGCGGATTGATCCGGCGACAGCATCGCGAGTTGGCGATCCGGACCGCGCGGCATCGCCGCCGAAAATGATCCGGGCGGCGGCCCCAGCGAATGGGTGACATCGAGCAGCGCCATATAGTTCTTACGGATGGTGTCGGATGCCTTGGCCACAACGGGAGCGGATTTCCGCACCACGCTCAGGCCTTCCGCTCCGCCGCCGAGCGCATCGAAGCGCGCGCTGAAGGTTACGGCGCTGCCGATGGCGGGTTCCACGTTTGCGCTGACCGCTGCGGGATCTGCGCCGGTTCCCAGGACATTGGCAGTCAGCGTCCAGATCGAACCGAGCACAATGCAAGCGAGCGCCGCGCCGCCGAAAACATTTTGGGAGACGTTCTTCCCGGATGATTTTTTTGGGGTTTGGGCCGTGAAATCATGGCGCGCACCGGTTCCGTAAGTCATTCGCCTCGCGTCCACAATGATTCCACTTTGTTCCTCTTGCTGAAAGCGTTGCGCGGGGAAACACCAATTCCGCCGCAGCATCTCGCAGAGGCGCGGGCCGTCATTAAGGCGACTTTTAGTTAAATGCGGATTAAACGCGGGCGGATGTAAGGCCGATGGAACCGGCGCGAAACGGATGCACGAAGTGGCATTGTTCGGTATGCTTAATTTAGCATTTCAATCGTGTCCCGGACGCGGTGCAGCGTTCTTCACCCTGCTCCGCAGAGCCGGGACCGTCACGAACACTGCGTTCTGTTACGACCCCGGATCAGCAGCGCACCGCTCCGCAAGTGCTGCGCGCTGCGCTGCGTCCGAGGCACGCTATCCTTCGCTCACCTCATCGGTCCACACCGTAAAACTGACCAGCGTGTTGGGCCCGAAGGTTTGCGTGATCGGCACGTCGGAGGCGTCGCGGCCTTGCGCGATCAGCACGCGGCCGATGCGCGGAATGTTGTTGCGGGCGTCGAAGGTGTGCCAGCGTCCGCCGATATAGGCTTCGAACCAGCCGGCGAAATCGCCGGCGGCCCAGGGTTTTGGCATGCCGATGTCGCCGAGATAGCCGGTGCAATAACGCGCCGGAATATTCATGCAGCGGCAGAAGGCGATGGCGAGATGCGCATAGTCGCGGCAGACGCCCTTGCCCTGGTTGAAAACTTCCCACGCCGTCATGGTCGCCCGCGCATGCTCGTAGCCGAATTTGATATGGTTGTGCACGAAATCGCAGATCGCCTGCACGCGCGGCCATCCAGGCCGCGTGTGCTCGAACAGCTTCCATGCGTCATCGGACAGCCGATCGGTCTCGCAGTAGCGGCTGCCGAGCAGATAGACCAGGGTATCGGCCGGGAGATCTTCCACCGCGTGCTGGATCGCGGAAGGCACGATAGGGTCCGGCAGCCCGCTGTCGCGCACCAAACCATCGGCTTTCAGGCACATGCGGCCGGCGGGCGCGACGATGCGGCTGCACCAGTTGCCAAAACCGTCGCGATACGGCGTGATCGGTACCGACGGGCTGGTGGTCAAATAATCCGGGATGATGACGTCGGAAGCGCGGGTGAAATGCATGCCCAGCACCATGATCATCGGCGTTGCTTGCGGAAAGTCGTAAATCATCTCGTACCCGACACGAATTTTCATGCGGCAATTCCTGTTTCGGGTGTGATGGACAAAACTCGAGGCGGCCCGTGCGATTTGGCGCGGCCCGCGTCACCTCTAATAGTTCAAGCGTTCCCAGCAGATGGCGACGAAAGCTCGGAATACAAGGCAATAACCGCCTTATTCGACCGAGCGAGGCTGCTTTACCAGAAAGCGATGGCTAATCGCACCGAAAGGGCGCAGGGTCGGCTCATGTCCGAACATTCGCGATTCCAGCTGCTGCAAATTGATGCAGGCAGCCGATCATGACCATGCGCTCGCGGCGTGAAACCGTCACCTTCAGGCACCCGTTCCGGATCAAGGGCATTGATCGCCTGCTCCAGGCCGGCACCTACGAGGTCATCACCGACGAGGAGATGATCGAGGGGCTTTCGTTCGCCTCGTTCCGCCGGGTCGCCACCATGATCATGGTGCCGGGCGCAGCACCGCGTAGCTCGTCGATGGAGATGATTTCCATCAGCGCGATCGACCTCAGCGATGCGCAGCGCGCCGACGCGAGCCTCGCATGACCGACACCCCGGTCGATCTCGACAAGCATCGCGGCATGGCCTCGCAAAAGGCGACCGACATCAGGCGCGTGCTGGCGGAGGTCGAGGCCAACGCCAAAATCCAGCGCGACCGGCAGGGCATCCTTGAAACCCAGTTGCTTTCGACGCAGGCGGCCTCGTGGCCGGAAGCGGCCGCCAAGGCGCGCTATGTCTTGAACCTGTATGCCGCCGATCTCGCGCCGGCCGATACCCATCATCGCGACCTCGTCGCCGCCGTGCTAGCGGACTTTGCCCGGCTTTCCGATGAGAGCTGAACGAAAATAGTTTTTTCCCCCGCAACCTTAAAATCTCACCCCTCGCTCGATACGCAATCGAGCGCTTCAAACCTGAAAGCACCTCATGCAAAATCTCTCGCCGCGTCATGTCAAAACCGAGGAGTCGCTGCGCCTCGGCGTGGAGTCCGGCTGGTACAGCACCAAGGTCAGCGGCACCTTCGTCACCGGCCCGCATGCCACCGAAGCCGATTGCCGCGGAAAAATCCTGGAGCTCAACCCGCCGCCGGCCAAACGCAAGTTCTGACGACCTCGTGTCCCGGACGCGGTGCGGCATTCTTCATGCCGCTCCGCAGAGCCGGGACCGTACCAACCACCGATGTTCTTGACGGCCCCGGCTCTGCAGCGCACCGCTTCGCGAAGAGCTACGCGCTGCGCTGCGTCCGGGGCACGAAGCACTACTTCCCCAATTCCGGCGGCGGGGCGCGGTCGAACACGTCGCCCTTGGGGCCTTCGAGCACATCGACTTCGATATTCTCGATCAGCAGCGGTCCGCGCGTGCGCTTCAGCTCGGCGACTTTCGCCACCCACGCAAAATCCTTTTTCAGCAGCGGCTGATCCTCCCGCGCCTCGTCGACATAGAGCAGCTTGCCCTTGAGCAACGCGGGATCCGGCTCGGGCATATTGACCCAGCGGAAACGCTGGCCGCGCTGCGCGACGCAGCTGCCCTTCGGCAGATAGAAGGCGAGCCAGCTGGTGGTGCCGTAATCCAATGCCAGCACGCAACTCGCGCCCTCGCGCGCGCGAACGGCTTCGATCTCTGAAGCGAGTTCGCGCCAGCCGATGCCGACGCTGCGCACGCTGGCGTCGCGGCGATAGCCTGTCAGCACGCCGGTGTTGGCCTGCAGGATCACCAGCGCGAACATCAGGATGCCGGAAGGCGCGGCCCAGCGCAGGCAGAAATCGATCGCGCGTTGCGCGCGGCCGCCCCATCGCGTGAGGTTGGCGGCGGCGGCTGCGGCAATCGCAAAGGCCGGATAGACCGGGCCGAACCAATTGGCCTCGACGCGGCTGTGCAGCGAATGCCAGACAAAATACAGCGTGATGGTCCAGAAGGTCGAATTGATCAGCACCCGCGCGGCGGACGCGCCGGCCTTGCGCTTCCACAAGGCGTACAACCCCATCGCGCCGAGGATGAACACCAGCGGCGTTGCGAATGCGATCTGGGTCGGCAGTAGTTCGCCGACATAGCGCAAGGTAAAATCCTCGATCCGCGCGCGGCCGAGCTGCTTGATGAACGACACCCATTGGTGATCGGCATTCCACAAAATCACCGGCGAGAAAATCGCGAATGCGACGATAGCGCCGAGATAAGGCCAGGGCGACATCAGCCAGCGCCGCAGTTTTGGGACAGCAACCAGCCAGATCAGGATTGCGGGACCGAAAAACAGCGCGGTGTATTTCGACAATAGCGCCGCGCCGACCGCGACGCCGACGGCGAGCCACCATGCGCCGCGTCCGCTCGCCAGGACTTTTGCCAGGCAAAACAGCACAAAACTGGAGGCCACCAGCAGCGGCGCATCCGGGGTGACGATCATGGTGCCGACCGCCGCCATCAGCGTGACGTTGAGCAGGATGGTTGCGGTCGCAGCGACCCGTTGGCCGCCGAACAGAATCTCGGCCGTGCGATACACCGCAAAGCTCATCGGCAGCGCCAGCAGGATCGACATCAGCCGCACGCCGAGTTCGGTATCGCCGGCGATCAGCGTGCCGAGCCGGATCAGCACCGCGACCATCGGCGGATGGTCGTAATAGCCGAAGGCCAGATGCTTCGACCAGGTCCAGTAATAGGCCTCGTCGAAGGTCAGCGGCGTGTACGCGGCCGACACCAGCCGCAGCGCGATCAAAGCCAGAATGGTGAGAGCCGTGTTGCGGACCAGCCGCGACTCGCTGGCGCTCATGGTGCGATCATCGCTTGCGCCAGACGAACAGGCCGGACATGGCGTAATTCCACACCACGCCCATCAGCGCGCCGGCGGCGCCCGCCAGCCACCAGATCGGCTCCTGGTCGTACACCGAGAACGCCACGCCGACATTGGCGAGGAGGCCGACGCCGCAGACGAGGTAGAACAGCAGCAGCCCGCGCAGAATGCCAAGACCCTGCAGCCGCTGGTCGCGGTAGGTCAGAAAATTGTTGAGCAGGAAGTTGCTGGTCATCGCCATCAGCGCGCCGCAGGCCTGCGCCTCGGGAAACGGCACGTTGAACACCTCAAGTGCTACAAACAGCACCAGGAGATGCACGAACAGGCCGAGCGCGCCGACCATCGCGAACAACAGGAAGCGCAGCGACACCACGTCGCCGGTCAGCTTTGCCAGCACCAGGCCCAGAAAATCCAGCGCCACCATGGAATCCAGCTTGCTCTCGCCGTGCAGGCGCGAGCCAAAACTGTAGGGAATTTCCTTGATGCGCAGGCCGCCGCGCGCGGTAGCGACGATGTCGAGCAGGATTTTAAAACCTTGCGTGGAGAGCTGCGGCGCCAGTTGCTCGAAACGGTCGCGGCGGATCATGAAGAAGCCGCTCATCGGGTCGGCGACGTCGACTCTCAGCAGTTTCTTTGCGACCGACGTCGCAAGCCAGCTGAAGCCGGCGCGCTGCTTGTCAAAACTGTCGGCGCTGCCGCCTTCGATATAGCGGCTACCGACGACGAGGTCGGCTTCGCCGCCCTGCAGCAGCGCCAGCATTTTCGGCAGTTGGGTCTCGTCGTGCTGCAGGTCGGCGTCGATCACCGCCGCGCAGGGCGCGCTCGAGGCCAAAATGCCCTCAATGCAGGCGCCGGACAGCCCGCGCCGCCCGATCCGCCTGATGCAGCGGACCCGTGAGTCTTCCCGCGCCAGCGTCCGCACCACGTCCCAGGTGCCGTCGGGGGAATTGTCATCGACATAGATGACCTCCCAGGCGCGGCCGGCCAGCGCCGTTTCCAGCTTGCGGAACAGGGCGATGACGTTGTCGCGCTCATTGAAGGTGGGGACGACGACCGACAATTCCGGCGTTGCCACTGCGGTCCCCTGCCCCGGTCTGATGGCTTCATTCATGCGCCAGCGTATATCGCCGGTATCAGATGATTCCAAGGCGCAGCGGCCAAAAGACCGACTCCGGAGGGGTAAAACAGGCCAAAAGCGCCCCAAAAATGCCAACGACCACGAACAACAGGCGCGCGTACATCCGGCGCAGCCTTATCATTCCGTGGTCGTCCCAGCGCCGGAGCTATGAAGCATCGACGGCGCCGTTGGGGGATAGATGGGGAGGATGAGGGTGGATTGCAAGGGGGCCGGCCCTCACAGCTAACCAGCAATTGGACCAGAAGCGGCAGGCTTCACGAACCTCGACTGAATCTCGTCTTTGGTTTCCGGAGTTGATTGCGCAAGATTTTAATCAGTAGATTTATCAGGTGGAGGTGGAGTCAGAGTTGTTTTCGCACCACGCCAATATGGCCACCTGAATTTGCCATTTGTATCATGCCACTTTATCCAGCGGTTGAGTCTACGTGCCCACTTTTTATTACGCCGCTTGAGATGATAGTAGGTGTAGTTATTGTTCGATGCGCAAGCATGGACGATGACCTTCTCAGCCGCCTTGCAGTGACGAACCAACACTCCCGACCAATGATTATAGCAAACTCTTTCATCAAATACCTTGTTATCGATTCCTACGGCAATCAGCTGGTGAATATTTAGATAATCTCGAACATTCCTATAGGCTTCGTCGTCAACAATGGGGTTCTGCAGCGCAGCGACATTGGCGTTGAAAGAACCGTATGCGGTTAGCATCGCGGCGTCCAAATCGGTCTTTAAGAATAGATCGATAGCTGCTCGCCTCCGCGCAATTTTCTTTTGGGCCCGTATTGAGAGCAGAGCGATGATGCCAGCCGAGACGGCGATGGCTGCAGTGATCAACGGAGCGTAAGGAAGCAATCGATCCAAGAACCGCAGCCATGATGAGAAGTCACAGCAATTCCAGTATGCGAGCGCCAGCTTATTCCACCACGAAATAATTTGATCAAAACATCGCTTTCACCCAAAGCGTTACAATGGGTTGTACTTTCTCATATTTACAACTTTCTCCTGTAGTTATCAATTGGCTCTTTTCATTTCATGGCCAAAAAAAGAGCAGATGTAGCAACGGAATCTGAAGCCCGTGGAGGTGAAACTCTGGTTGAGGCGCAAACGTTGTCACCCACCGAAGGTGGCCAATTCTCGCCGTTTCGAATAGAATCGACAAACGAACCGTCCTTTGGCAATGAGATCCGCTCGTGAGCAAGACATCACCAAAACCTCCCACCCACATCTACATCGGCATCGGCGGCTGGACGTTCGAGCCGTGGCGCGGAGTGTTTTATCCCGAAAAGCTCGCGCAGGCGAAGGAGTTGAGCTATGCGGCGTCGAAGCTGACCTCGATCGAGATCAACGGCACCTATTACGGCTCGCAGAAGCCGGAGAGTTTTCGCAAATGGGCGCGCGAGGTGCCGGACGGGTTTGTGTTTTCGCTGAAAGGTCCGCGCTTCGCCACCAATCGGCGCGTGCTGGCGGAGGCCGGCGATTCGATCAAACGGTTTTACGATTCCGGCGTGCTGGAGCTGAAGGACCGGCTCGGACCGGTGCTGTGGCAGTTCGCGCCGACCAAGAAATTTGACGAGGCGGATTTCGGCAAATTTCTGGAGCTGCTGCCGCGCAAGCTGGAGGGGCGCGCGCTGCGCCATGTAGTCGAGGTGCGCAACGACAGCTTTTGCACGCCCGATTTCATCGCGCTGCTGCGGAAATTCGAGACGCCGGTGGTGTTCGCCGAGCACGGCAAATATCCTGCTATCGCCGACGTGGTCAGCGACTTCGTCTATGCGCGGCTGCAGAAGGGCGACGACAGTCTCAAGACCTGCTATCCGCCGAAGGCGCTGGACGCCTGGGCGAAGCGGTTGCAGACCTGGGCCGAGGGCGGCGAGCCGGATGACCTGCCGCGGGTCGACCCGGCAAAGCCGAAGAAGATGCCGCGGGACGTGTTCGCCTATGTGATCCACGAGGGCAAGGTGCGCGCGCCGGCCGGCGCGATGGAGCTGATCGAGCGGGTGAAGTAGAGCCGTGTCCCGGGCGCGATGCGGCGCGCAGCTCTTGCGAAGCGCTGCTTCGCAGAACCGGGACCCCGGTTATCTCTCAAGCAACCGGGGCCCCGGCTCTGCAGCGCACCACGCCGTGAAGAACGGCGCGCTGCGCTGCGTCCGGGGCACGAGGCACCTCAATCCAGCTTGATGCCGGCCTCGCGGATCAGCTTGGTCCACGCCTCGCATTCGGACGTGACAAAACCATCGAGCTTGTCGTCCGGCAGGTCCCAGGCTTCGCCGCCGCTCTTCTCAAAGCGCTCCTTGAGGTCGGGCAGCGCGGCGCGGATTTCCCGGCGCAGTTTTGCAACCGCTTCCGGTGGCGTCTTTGCCGGCGCGAAGATGCCGAGCCAGGAATCGACGTCGAGGCCGGGCACGCCCGCCTCGGACATGGTCGGCACGTCCGGCGCCAGCGCACTGCGCTTCGACGACAGCACCGCGATGCCCCTCGCCTGCCCCGATTGCACGTAAGGCAGGCCGGCCGCGATGGAGTCGAAGAACAGGTCGACGCGGCCTGCCAACAGATCGGTGAAGGCCGGCGGCGAGCCCTTGTAGGGCACTTCCAGCAATTTTATCCCCGCGGCCTTCATGAAGGCGGCGGCCACCAGTTGCTGGCCGGTGCCGACGCCTGCGGTGGCCACGGTGATCGAGCCTGGATTGGCTTTGGCGGCCGCGACGATGTCCTGCAGCGTCGTCTGCGGCATGTCCTTGCGCGCGACCATGACGTAGCCGAACTTGTACACCAGCGCGACGGGGACAAAATCCTTCAGCGGATCGTAGCCGAGCTTGGAATACAGCGCGGAATTGAACGCCATGTTGGAGAGCCCGCCGACCACAAGCGTATAGCCGTCCGCCTCGCTCTGCGCCGCGGCCTGGGTGCCGACGACGGTGCCGGCGCCGGGCTTGTTCTCGACAACGAACGCCTGCCCCATCCGCTTCGACAACACGTCGGCAACCAGTCGCCCGACCAGATCATAGCTGCCGCCGGGAGCGATCGGGACGATGATCTTTACGGTGCGGTTGGGATAAGCGGTCTGCGCCTGCGCCATCGCGGCGCCGAAAGCGAGCGCAACACAGGCGGCGGCGATCCAACTCGGCGCACGGCAACATCCAACCATCGGTTTCTCCCGGCAATCCCAACCAGCGCTTTTTTGCGCCTTCACTATGCGGTATACCGCGACAAGCGGCAACGCGACTGAACAGCCTCCGGACACCGACATGGCACGCAAGGCCCAACGCCTCTTCACCATCGGCTACGAGCAGACGCCGTCCAAGGCGGTGCTGGATGAACTGCAAAACGCCGGCGTAAAACTACTGGTGGACGTGCGCGCGGTGGTCTCATCCCGCCGCCCGGGGTTTTCCAAGAACCAGCTCGCCGCCGCGCTGGACGAACGCGGCATCGCCTACATCCACATGAAGGGGCTGGGCACGCCGAAGGAAGGCCGCCTCGCCGCGCGCAGCGGCGACATGAAGACCCTGGAGCGTATCTACGCGAAACATTTAAAGACACCGCAAGCCAAGGAAGAAATCGACGAATTGTCGTCGCTGGTGATGAAGGCGGGGCCGGTCTGCCTGCTCTGCTATGAGCGCGATCACGCGCATTGCCACCGCAAATGGGTCGCCGAAATCATCGAAGACCGCGACGGCGTGACCATCGAAAATCTGCTGCCGTCGCAACTCTGAGTATGTTGCCTGCACGCGCCGGTCGCTAGACGACCCGGCATTCGCCGCCTCTAACTGCATTTTTGGTTGCGTTGTGGCGTTGGGGTTGGGCTCCCATGCGTTGGAGTGCGTTGCGCGCGTGTTGCGTGGCCGCGGCCGTCGTGGCCTGCGGCAGTCGCGCGCTTGCGCAGGCCCTCGAGCCGGATCCGCCGCCACCCGACGGCCTCAGTGGCGGCACCAAGGTCGAGCGCGTGCTGCTCTATGCCGGCTTCGACATCTGGCGCTACGGCGGCAGCGGTTACGGCGGCTTCTATTGGGCGCCGGACGGCCTGAACAAGGACGGTTTTATCACGCGCCTGTTCGTATCCCGCGGTGTCGAGCGCTACGACGCCGGCGCAAGACGTTTCAACACCGATATCACCCGCGTCGCACCGCTCGCGGGCTGGCGGTTCAGCCAGGGCACGCTTGAGCTGAAGGTTTTTGCCGGTCCCGAACTGGAAAACCGGACGCTAATGCCGGACGTCCCGACTGCGACATATCGCGGCACCCACATCGGGGCGCGCGTGGCGAGCGAACTGTGGTGGGAGCCGAATCCGGAAATCATGCTGACATCGGCATTGTCCGCATCGACCAATGCGACTGGCCATAGCGCCCGCGCCGCCGCCGGCTGGCGTGTGCTCGACCGGTTCTGGGCCGGCCCGGAAATTTCCGCGTCCAGCGATGCCTTCAGCCAGCAGGCCCGCATTGGCGCGCATCTGACGGGGTTGAAGCTTGACGCACTCGAATGGTCCGCCGCCGTTGGCTATGTCACCGACAGCTATCATCGCAGCGGTGTATATGGACGCATCGGCGTGCTGACGCGGCAATAGGATTATGATGTCGTCCCGGCGAACGCCGGGACCCATACGCCGTGCCGTTAGTGTTCTGCGAGGCGCCAATGTCCTTGTTGCACTACCGCACTCATAACCACCGCCAGGGGTTATGGGTCCCGGCGTTCGCCGGGACGACGAAGATCACCCCAGTTTCCACACCGTCTGCGGCTGGTCGTAGCCCTTGATCGGCACCGCACCCAACGACACTGCATCACCGCAAACCTCGCCGAGCGCGTCACGCACGTCTGCCGAAATCAGCAATTGCGAGCCAAACTCCTTATTGAGGGATTCCAGCCGCGCCGCAAAATTCACGGTGTCGCCGATCACGGTATATTCCTTGCGCCTGGGCGAGCCGACATTGCCGGCCACGACGTTGCCCATGTGAATGCCGATACCGATCCGCAGCTGCCAATCATTGCCCGCGTTATTCTCCGCCATCGCCTCCAGCATCTCGCATGCGGCCGCCACCGCGCGGCGCGCCGCGTCCGGATCCTCGATCGGCGCGCCGAACAGCGCCAAAAATCCGTCGCCTAAAAACTTGTTCACGATGCCATGGTGACGATCCAGGATATCGACCAGCACCGCGAACACGCCGTCGAGCCGATCGACGACCTCATGCGGCGTGCGCAGCCGCGCCGCAGCGGTAAAATTGCGGAAATCGACGAACATGATGGCGACATGGCGGACCTCGCTAGTTCCGCCGGCGCCGGCTGCCAGCAGCCGCTCCACCACCTGCGGCGAGACGTGCTGCCCGAACAGATTGGTGACGCGGTCGCGCGCGGTCGACGCCGCGATCGAGGCCTCGAACTGGCGGCGCAGCTGCAATCCCACCGCGCCCGCGAGCACGCCGCCGACCACAAGCAGGATGCTGCGGATGATATTGTAGCCGGGTTCCTGCGCCGCCTCGGCAAAGTCTCCTGGGGGATGGTACAGCATCGCCATCGCGAACAGTTCAATGCCGGCAACAAGGCCGGTAAAGGTCGACAGCCAGAAATCCAGCCTCAGCGTCGACAGGATGATGAACATGAAATATGCCAAAGGCACCGCGAAACCGAGCGCCCGCTCCGCCCCCATCGCGTTCATCTCGATTGCCAGTGCGATAGTCGGCAGGCTGGTCTCGATCAGCGCGCTGATGTAACGCCGCAGCACCGGCACATCCAGATTGAGCGCGATACGCCGCTGCAGCAGCCACAGCACCGTCAGTTCGAAGATGACCAGCGGCACCGCGACGACGTAGAACTTCCAGAGCTGGAACTGACCGCGCCAGATCCGCTCCATGCTGTCGGGAAAGATCAGGTGCATGCCCGTCAACGCCACCGCGAACAGCAAGATCGTCGCCAGCACCGCCTTGATGCGGAGCCGCTCGGTGACCAGGATTTCGCGGGTCAGGGCCGCGTGAAAGCCCGTGGGCTCGCTGTGCTCCGCCTTCAGCGCTAGCTCCGTCATGATCCCAATCCGAAAAAGCCGGCGTCAGCGTAGCATCACGCGGCGCGGTTAATCCAGCGTGCGGCGGAAGCGGGTGACCGCGATGGTCATGGCGACCAGCGTCAGCGCCAGCAGCGCGAGCGCATCGGTTTGCACGTTCGCCAGCGTCGCACCCTTCAGCATGATGGCGCGGACGATCCGGACATAGTGCGTCAGCGGCAGGCCCTCGCCGAGATATTGCGCCCAAACCGGCATGCCGGCGAACGGAAACATGAAGCCGGACAGCAGGATGCTCGGCAGGAAGAACATCATCGACATCTGCATCGCCTGCAGCTGGTTCTGCACGATGGTCGAGAACGTGTAGCCGATCGAGAGATTGGTGGTGATGAACAGCGTGGAGAGCAGTGCCAGCAGCATCAGGCTGCCATGGACCGGGACACCGAACAGCAGCACGCCGATGCCGATGATCAGCGTGGCCTGGATGAACCCGACCAGCACATAGGGGAGGATCTTGCCGAACATGATCTCGACCGGCTTGATCGGCATCGACAGCAGGCTTTCCATGGTGCCGCGCTCGATCTCCCGCGTCACCGACAGCGCGGTGAAGATCAGCATGGTCATGGTCAGGATGGTGCCGACCAGGCCGGGCACGATGTTGAGCCGTGACGAGGCGGCGGGGTTGTAGCGGGCATGCGCCCTGATCTCGAACGGCATCGATGGCGGATCGCCGGTGTGAAGATCATGCGCCAGGGCCGTCTGCACCAGCACGCCAAGCGTCGCCAGCGCCGAGCCCGCCGCCACCGGGTCGGTGGCGTCGGCTGCGACCAATAGCGCCGGATGATCGCCACGCCGCACCGCGCGCTCAAAGCCGCGCGGGATTTCGACGCCGAACAACACTTTTCCGGATTTCAGCAGATTGTCGAACGTATCGACATCATGCACTTCCTGGGTGAAGCGGAAATACGCGGAATTCTGCAGCGCCTTGAGCACGGAGCGCCCGAGGTCGCTGTCCTCCTGCAGCAGCACCGCGGTCGGAAGATTGCGCGGATTGGTGTTGATGGCATAGCCGAACAGCAACAGCTGCATCACCGGAATCATCACGATCATCGCAAAGGAGACGCGGTCGCGCCGCAGCTGGATGAATTCCTTGACCAGCATCGCCCAGGTGCGCTTCCAGAAGCCCAGCGCGGTGTCGGCGGCGTGACTGTGCCTCCGGTCCGGTGTCATGGCGGCGCTCATTGGAAATTGTCCTTGGAACGGCTCATCAATTCGATGAACACGTCTTCCAGCGACGGTTCGCTGTGCTGCCAGTGCAGCCCCGGCCGGTCGCGATAGGGTGCGATGGTGGCCTCAAGCGTGGTCTTGTCGCGGCCGGAAACATGCAGGCTGGTGCCGAACGGCGCCACCATGTCGACGCCGGGTTTTCCGGTGAGTTCGATGGCAAGCGCGTTGAGATCGTCGCCGGTGACGGTGTAGGTGGTCAGCGCGGATTTCGCGATCACGTCGTCGACGGCGCCATGCGCCAGCAGATGGCCGTAGGCGATGTAAGCGATCTCGTGGCAGCGCTCGGCCTCGTCCATGTAATGGGTCGAGACCAGCACGGTCAGTCCCTCCGCGGCCAGCGCGTGAATCTCATTCCAGAATTCGCGTCGCGCCTTCGGGTCGACGCCCGCGGTCGGCTCGTCCAGCAGCAGCAATTGCGGGTCGGGCAATGTGCAGGCGCCGAGCGCGAGGCGCTGCTTCCAGCCGCCCGACAGTTCGCCGGCGAGCTGTTCCTCTCGGCCCGAGAGCCCGAGCCGCTTGATCATGTCGCGCGCAGCACCCCGGGGATCGCGTACGCCATAGAGACGCGCCACGAATTCCAGGTTCTCCCGCACCGACAGGTCCTGGTACAGGCTGAAGCGCTGCGTCATGTAGCCGACCTGTCGCTTGATCTTGTCGGCGTCGCGGCGGATATCGTAGCCGAGGCAGGTGCCCTCGCCCTTGTCCGGCGTCAGCAATCCGCAGAGCATGCGGATGGTGGTGGTCTTGCCGGAGCCGTTGGGGCCGAGGAAGCCATAGATGGTGCCGCGCTTCACCTGCATCGACAGGTCGTGCACGACCTCGCGGCCGTTGAACGACTTTGTCAGGCCGTGGACGTCGATGGCGATATCGGACGCAAGCGTCGCTGTTTCCGTCATCGCGGCCTCACGGCGCTTTGGCGTTGAGAAAGACGCTGACCGGCTGCCCGACGCGGAGACTGTCCGGCTTGTCGGGCCGCGCCTGGATCAGGTAGACCAGCTTGTTGCGCTCCTCGAGGCTGTAGATCACCGGCGGCGTATATTCGGCCATGGTGGCAATGAAATAGATTTTTGCGGTCAGATCATTGGCGCAGTTGTCGCAGGTGACGCGCACCTCATCGCCCAGGGAAAATTTCGGCAGATCGGCCTCGCCCACGAAGAACCGCACCTTCATGTTGCCGGGCGGCATGATCGACAGCACCGGCCGCTGCGCCGGCACCATCTCGCCCTCGCGGAAATAGATTTGCTGGATGCTGCCCGACACCGGCGCGAATCCGCTGCGGCGGTTCAGCCGTGTCTGCGAGGTATTGACCCGCGCTTCGGCCACCCGCAACGTCGACACCGCGGAGTCGAGATTGGCCTGGGTGCCGGAGCCCGTCTTGCTCAGCGCGGAGGCGCGGTCATAGGTCTGCTGGGCGTTGGCGAGCGTGGCGTTGTTCTGGTTGAGATCGGCTTTCTGCAGGTCGTCGTCGACCGAATAGAGCGGCGCGCCTGCCTTCACCTGGTCGCCTTCCCTGACATTCAGCCTGATGACGCGGCCGGGCTCGTCGGGGCTGACGAAAATCATGTCGGCCTCGATCCAGCCCTGGTAGCCCGGATTTTTTGTTTCATTGCAGCCGGCAAGCATGGCTGTCAGCGCCAATGCGCCGAGAAATCGCAACGACAATCGCGACGAGGTCATGCCGCCCTCCGTTCGCCGAAGATCAGATCGAGGTGGACGCGAAACATCTCGTTCGCGTCCAGGGCTGAGTGCTTGCTGAACAGGCTCTGCCAGATCACGGCGACGATGGCAGGCGCCACCAGGATCTGCGGAAACCGCGCCAAGTTTTTTTGGGCGATCTCGCCGCGCGCGATGCCGAGTTCGATCAAGGCGCGCATGCCGCTGAGCCCGCGCGACACCACCTCGCGGTAGTAGAAATCCGCGACATCGGGGAATCGCGGGCCTTCGGCGACGATCAGGCGCACGATATCGCCGCGCTTGGTCGTCGCCACCTCCTGGATGAAGGCGCGGGCAAAACCTTCGATCATGTCGCGGACCGATCCGCCCGCCGCCGGCGGCGCGCCGAGCCGCGTGACCAGCGGCACGATGGCGGTCCGGATCAGTTCCTCGAACAGCGCTTCCTTGTCCTTGAAGTGCAAATAGATCGTGCCCTTGGCGACGCCCGCGCGCCTGGCAACGTCGTCGAGCCGGGTCGCTGCAAACCCGCGCGCGACGAATTCCTCCAGCCCCGCCGCGACGATGGCCTCGCGCCGCTCGGCGGCACGGGAAGCGCGATTGGATGGAGTTTTGGCGGCCGGGATCTGCGGGGACCTGGCCGCCGGGTTGGGCACCCGGCGGCCTTTTGTCCGCTGTCCGGTCCCCTCTTTTGGCGATGCTGGTTCAAGCTTTTTCATGCCCTGAATATGACTGACCAGTCAGTCATTATCAACAACCAAAATGCCGCGGCGCGTTCGCATTTCCGTGATTGAGACGACGACTGGCCACCTTGTCATTGCGAGGAGCCCTTGCGACGAAGCAATCCAGTCTGCCTCACGACTCTGGATTGCTTCGCTCAGCGGGCAGCGCTTCGCGCCGACCCGCTGGCTCGCAATGACGGCGTGATGTGGCAGCGGACGCGCACTTCCCGGTACCATTCAGCTGTGAAACTTCAGCCCATCGACGATCTTGTCGATCACCTTGCGCTCTCCGCGCATCGCCAGCCCCACCAGATTGAGATCGGCGCGCGCCACGGCCTTGACCGCGGCGCGGTTGGCGGCGTCGTGGGTGGTCTTGAACATCTCTTCGGTATAGACGGCAGGCTTGACACCCCGCGCCAGCGCCCGTTCCAGCGCGCGGGTCAGCGCGGTCCGGTCGGCGCCATAGATCAGGATCGGCTGCCCGATCAGCGACAGATATTGCGTGCCGGAGCCATCCTCGTAGGGCTCGCCGACGCATTCCGGAAACGCCGCCGCGATGCCGCCGGCGAGGAACGCCGCGACGTTGAGCTTCTGCCACGCCTCAAGGTCCGTCCGGATCACGACCGCGATCTTGGTATCGAATTGCATGGGTTCTCCCGTCATTCCGGGACGCGCCACTTGGCGCGGGCCCGGAATCCATACTCCCTGTCTCGACGTTTAGAGGCTGAACTCGAATACTGGGGTTATGGATTCCGGGTTCGCGCCAACGGGTCCGCGCAAAGCGCGGCCCGATGACAGGCTCCGGCGCGCGCCCCGGAATGACGCTAACCCTTGGCGTCGCAGGCCCAGGCCCGGATCACGCATTCCTTGCCGCCGAAATCGTAGCATTTTTTGGTGGCGGCGTTCAGCGAGGTGGAGATCTGCGGCTTGACCGCGTAACCGTGGGCGCCGCAGGGGTTGGTCATGTCGACGGCAAACGCCGCGCAGGCCTTTTTCATGGTCATCGTGGAGCACTGACCCTTGCACTGCTTGCGCGCGGCCGCCAGCGCGCCCTGCTCGGCCGGATAATCGATGGCCTGGCCATAGGCGCCGCATTTGCCGATAGCGAAGGCGCCGGCGGCCTGCCCAGGGCCTGCAGCTGCGAAAATCAAGGCAACGGCAAAAAGCGCGCGGCGCGCGCATTCAAGAAACGTCAAAAGCCCCTCCCCCGAGGTGATGCGGCAGGCAAAATAGCGGAAGGGCGTTTCTACTTGATGAACGACTTGTAGGGTGGGCAAAGGCGCGCTCTTCGCGCCGTGCCCACCATCTTGGTCGCCGTGCGGGTTATGGTGGGCACGGCGCAACAGCGCCTTTGCCCACCCTACGAATCTACGACGGCGCCAGCCGCGCCGCTTCCAGAGCCTGCGGGGTGTCGATATCCAGGAATGCGCCGTGGCCCTCGACCGGCACCTCCGCCACCGCCTCGCCGTGCTTGGCGATCAGGTGCCGGGCGCCGATATCGCCGTCCAGCGTCATCAATTCCTTGAAGAATCGCCGCGACCACAGCACCGGGTTGCCGCGCCGGCCGTCGCTGACCGGCAACGCAATCAGCCCGCCACGGTCTGGTGCGAAGGCTGCGATCAGCCGGTCGATCAAATGCGCATCGATCAGCGGCATGTCGCCGAGGCAGACGATGGCGCCGTCGGCATTCGCCGGCACGGCCGCGATCCCGGTCTTCACCGAAGAGGCGAGCCCGTCGACAAAATCCGGATTGTAGACGAAATCGACCTTGAGACCGCGCAGCGCTTTCTCGACGTCGGCGGCCTGATGTCCGGTGACGACGATGACCGAAGCGGCTTTCGAGGCCAGCGCCTGCTCGGCCACGATCCGCACCAGCGATTTGCCGCCGATCTCGGCCAGCAGCTTGTTCGGGCCGCCCATGCGGGTGGAACGTCCGGCCGCCAGGATGACGGCTGCGATATTGCGTTTGTCGGCGGGATGCTCGGGCACGCGCAGCTGCGGCCGGGTCACGATTTCCATCAGCAGCCCACCGACGCCCATGCCGGTGAGATCCGCGCGCGTCACCTTCAACCCGGCCAGCAGGCGCATCAGCACCCAGTCAAACCCGTTTTCCACCGGCGAGCGCGCGCAGCCCGGTGCGCCGAGCACCGGCACGCCGCCGGCATTGCCGATCAGCAGCAGGTTGCCGGGATCGACCGGCATCCCAAAATGCTCGATGGCGCCGCCGACATGCTCGATCGCCGCCGGAATCACGTCGCGCCGGTCGGCGATGGCGGACGCGCCGAACACGATCACCAGCTCCGCGCCGAGGCCAAGCAATTCCTTGATCGACGCCGCCAGCGCATTCTCATCATGCGGCACGCGGCGCTCGGCGATGATGGTAGCGCCCGCCGGCGCGAGACGCTCCGCGGTGACCCGCAGGGTTTTCTCGATCACTTTTGGCGCCAGGCCCGGCAGCATTGTCGAAACGATGCCCACGCGCTTGATGGTGTAGGGCGCAACTCGCATCGCGCTTCCACCGGCAGCCGCCACCGCGGCATCGCGCAGCTTCGCTGCGACGCCGAACGGGATCAGTTTTACCGTTGCGATCATCTCGCCTTCGACCACCGGCTTGTAGGCGGCCAGCGTCGCAAAGGTGATGGCTTCGTCGACGCCGTTGACGCGGTCGACCGCGGCGCGGTCCACCACCAGCACGCCCGCTCTTGCCGCAAACAGGTTGGCCCTGCCGGTAAAGGCGCGCTCGACATTGACGCCGTCGCCGGCCACCACCTGCGCGATGCTGGCGGCGGCAACATCTTCCGACACGTCGCCGTCCTCGAGCCGAACGACCACGACCTCCTTGACGCCGGCCTGGGTCAGCGCCTCTACTTCCGCAGGCCCGATCGTGGTGCCCTTCTTCAGCACCAGCGATCCCTGTCTTAAGGTGTGGACGGTGACACCGCCGATGGCGTCCCTTGGGCTCGCGGGACCGAATTTCATGCCGCGTTTTCTTTCAAATTCTCTTTGGGCAGCCGCAATGCCGCGGTGATCTCGGCCATGATCGCCACCGCGATTTCCGATGGCGAGACCGCGCCGATGGCCAGACCGATCGGCGCATGAATTTTCGCGATATCGGCGTCGGTCGCGCCTTGCGCTTTCAGCCGTTCGCCGCGCTTGGCGTGAGTCTTTCGCGAACCGAGCGCGCCGATATAAAAGCAGTCGCGCTCGAAGGCGTGCAACAACGCCGGATCGTCGATCTTGGGATCGTGCGTCAGCGCGACGAAGGCGGTGTAGTGATCGATATTGAGCGGTGGCAGCGCAACGTCGGGCCAGTCGGCGAACAGCGGCACATCCGGAAAACGCTCCGGCGAAGCGAACGCCGTGCGCGGATCGACCACATAGACATCATAGTCCAGCGAACGCGCCAACGGCGCCAACGCCTGGCTGATATGAACCGCGCCGATGATCACCAGCCGTGCGGTCGGCGCGTAGACATTGAGAAACAGCTTTTTGCCGCCGGACTCGATCATGCCGCTCTTGCCCATGCGCAACTGTTTTGCGAGGTCGGCGCGCAGCGGGTCGGCGGGAATATCCTTGGCTTTCACGATGCGCTGCCCGCCATCGGCAACGTCGGTGATGACGATTACCGGCCGCCGCGCGGCGCGCTCGGCGTTCACTTCGGAAAGCGTCTCAAGCTTCACGACTGGCCGACTTTCTCGACGAATACCCGGATGGTGCCGCCGCAGGACAGGCCGACATTCCACGCGGTCTCGTCGGCGACGCCGAACTCCAGCATTTTCGGCTGGCCGCTCGCGATCACGTCGAGCGCTTCGGTGACCACCGCGCCCTCAACGCAGCCGCCGGACACCGAGCCCAGGAACGTGCCGTCGTCGTTGATGACGAGGCTGGAGCCGGCGGGGCGCGGCGCCGAGCCCCAGGTCTCGACCACGGTGGCCAGCGCCACGCCGTGACCGGCCTTCTGCCAATCCTCAGCCGCTTTCAGAATGTCTTCGTCGCGATTGAGCATGGGAGCCTCTTTATGCTGCGGAGCGGATCAGGCTGCGGTGGTGCAGATTGGAAGCCGACGACAGCGCCGCGACCAGTCCCTCGATCGAACTCAAATTATGCACCGGGCGGAATTCGTCAACATGCGGTAGCATCATTTTGATGCCTTGTGCCTTGGCCTCGAAGCCGCCGAACCGCAACAGCGGATTGAGCCAGATCAGGCGGCGGCAGGAACGGTGCAGCCGGTCCATCTCGAACGCCAGCCGCGCGTCGGCCTCGCGCTCCAGCCCGTCGGAGATCAGGAGCACGATGGCGCCCTGCCCCAGCACGCGGCGGCCCCACAGTTTGTTGAAGGTGTGCAGCGAGGTGGCGATGCGGGTGCCGCCGGCCCAGTCCTCCACGCACGACGAACAACTCGCCAGCGCCTCATCGGGATCGCGCGCGCGCAACTGCCGGGTGACATTGGTGAGCCTTGTGCCGAACAGGAACACCGAAACGCGCTTGCGCGCATCGGTGATGGCATGCAGGAAATGCAGGAACAGCCTGGTATATTCGCTCATCGAGCCGGAGATATCGAGCAGCGCCACGATCGGCGCCGGCTTGTCGATGCGGCCGAGCCGGCGGATGTCAACAATGTCGCCGCCGGTGCGCAACGACCCGCGCAGGGTCCTGCGCAAATCCAGCCGCAGTCCGCGCGCGTCGGGCTGATAGCGGCGGGTGCGCAATTCGGCCTGCGGCAGCTTCATCTGCGCGATGGCGCGGGTGACAGCTGCGATCTCCGCTGCGCTCATCTGGGCAAAATCTTTCTTCTGCAGCACTTCCTTGTCGGACACCGAGAGCCGCAGTTCCTGCACCTCGGCTTGCGGCGTTTCCGTCATCGACGGCTGCGACAGCGCCTCCTGGACGCGGCGCGAGGCCGGCCGCGGCTTCTTCTTGGCGTGCTCGGGCAGCGGGATGGAGTCCAGCATATGCTTCCAGTCTTCCGCAACGCGGAAGAACAGGTCGAAGGCCTGCGCGAAGATCAGCGCATGCTCGTGGCGCTTGACAAAGATCGATTCCAGCGTGGTGAAGACGTCGGCGCGGTTGCCGATATCGATCACGCGCAACGCGTTCAACGCATCGATCACCGCACCCGGCCCGACCGGAATGCCGGCGGCGCGCAGCGCACGAGCAAAGCCGACGACGTTGTCCGCCATCAGGCCGGTGGGCGGATTGAGGTGGTCGATGGGCATCGTGTTGCGTAACCTCACCGTCGTCATTCCGGGGCGCGAACCGTAGGGCGGGTTAGCCGGTCCCCGTCCGCCGTGATTCAACGCGGCAAGGCGGCAGGCGTAACCCGCCGCCACGCTTGCCGTGTAACGGCGGATTACGCTACGCTAATCCGCCCTACGGGCTAACTCTCGCTGGTCGCTTCCTTCAGCACCTTCTGCAGATTGTCGCCCTGCATCCGCGCAATATCGTCCTGGTATTTCAAGAGCGCGCCAAGCGTATCGCCGACCACCTGCGGGGTCAGCGAGCGGGCGTCGAGTTCGGTCAGCGCGGTGGCCCAGTCGATGGTCTCAGCGACGCCGGGATTTTTGTAAAAATCCTGCTCGCGCAGCGCCTGCACGAAGCCGACCACCTGCTGCGACAATTTTGCGGAAATGCCGGGCACCCGCGACTTGACGATCGCGAGTTCGCGTTCGGCGGAAGGGTAATCCACCCAGTGATACAAACAGCGCCGCTTCAGCGCGTCATGAATTTCCCGGGTGCGGTTGGAGGTGACGATCACGATCGGCGGGGTTGGCGCCTTGACGGTTCCCAACTCCGGAATCGTCACCTGGAAGTCGCTGAGGATTTCCAGCAGGTACGCTTCGAACGCCTCGTCGGCGCGGTCGAGTTCGTCGATCAAGAGCACCGGCGCGCCGGCAACATCCGGCTCCAGCGCCTGCAGCAGCGGACGTTTGATCAGATAGCGTTCCGCAAAAATGTCGCTGGAGAGCTGATCGCGGTCGGTATCGCCAGCCGCTTCCGCAAGCCGGATCGCGATCATCTGCGAGGCGCTGTTCCACTCATAGACCGCGGAGGCGACATCGAGCCCTTCGTAACACTGCAGCCGGATCAGCTTGCGGCCCAACGCCGCCGACAGCACCTTTGCGATCTCGGTCTTGCCGACGCCGGCCTCGCCTTCCAAAAACAGCGGCCGGCCCATGCGCAGCGCCAGATAAACCACCGTCGCCAGCGATCGCTCGGCGAGATAGCCGCGCCTGGTGAGCATGTCGAGCGTCGCATCGACGGAAGTGGGCAGCGCCGATGCACTCATGAGAGACTCGATATTAACGCCACAAGAATTTGCAAAATCACGCCTTGCCGTTCGCGGCGTCGACGGCGCGGCGCGCCAGCACCGATATCAGATGCGCGCGATATTCCGCGCTGCCATGCAGGTCGCTGTTCAGCCCATCGGCCGGCACCGACAGCCCGTCGAGCGCTTTGGAGTTGAAGCGCTTCTTCAGCGCCTCCTCGAAAGAGCTGACGCGGAATACGCCCTCGGAGCCGGCGCCGGTGACGGCGACGCGCACATCCGACGGGCGCTTGGCGACGAACACGCCGACCAGCGCGTAACGCGAGGCCTGATTGCGGAACTTGATGTAGGCGGCCTTCTTCGGCAGCGGGAACATCACCCGGGTTATGATCTCGTCGCTTTCCAGCGCGGTGGTGAACAGGCCTTGAAAAAACTCTTCCGGCTTGAGGCGGCGCTTGTTGGTGACGATGGTGGCGCCGAGCGCAAGGCATGCGGCGGGATAATCGGCGGTCGGATCGTTGTTGGCGAGCGAGCCGCCGATGGTGCCCTTGTGGCGCACCGCCGGATCGCCGATCAGGCCGGCGAGCTCGGCCAGCGCCGGGATCGCCTCGCCGACGAGGGGTGAGCTCGCGACGTCGGCATGCCGCGCGGTGGCGCCGATGATAAGCGAGCGGCCTTTCATCTCGATGCCGGCGAGGCCTTCGATATGCGACAGGTCGACCAGATGCGGCGGGCTCGCGAGCCGCTGCTTCATCACCGGAATCAGCGTGTGGCCGCCGGCGATCAGTTTTGCGTCTTCGTTCTTGGCCAGCAGGTTGGCGGCCTGCCGCACGGTCGCCGGACGGTAATATTTGAATTCGTACATGGAGTGATCCCTTGGATCGCGATGCGATTTTATTACGCGAGGTCGGAGTTCGCCATCGCCTTGGCGCCGGCCGCGATCGACAGCACGATGTTCTGGTAACCGGTGCAGCGGCAGAGATTGCCTTCGAGTTCCTCGCGAATGGTGTGGTCGCTGAGGTCATGGCCCTTGCGGTGTACCAGGTCGATCGCGGTCATGATCATGCCGGGGGTGCAGAAACCGCACTGCAGGCCGTGATGTTCGCGGAACGCCTCCTGCATCGGATGCAGCGGCGCGCCGTCGGCGGCGAGACCCTCGATGGTCTTGACCTCATGCCCGTCCGCCATCACCGCAAGCGTCGTGCAGGATTTCACCGCCTTGCCGTCGAGATGCACGACGCAGGCGCCGCATTGCGAAGTGTCGCAACCGACATGGGTGCCGGTCAGCCTTAGGTTCTCGCGCAAAAACTGTACCAGCAGCGTGCGCGGGTCGACATTGGCGTTGACGGGATTGCCGTTCACGATCAGCGAGATTTTGGCCATCAGCACTCTCTTCATCTGCGCCCCCGCAGCAAGGAAACGCAGTCATTTCAAATCATTCCAGGGTCATAATATGGGCCATCCCGGCAATGAGCAACCTCGCCTTTCCGCGAGTCGTCCCCGCGAAGGCGGGGACCCATAACCCCTGACATCGCAGCTGGAAGTAGGCATTCGCCGCATTGCCAGAACGCAACGACACGGAGTATGGGTCCCGGCCTTCGCCGGGACGACGCAAAGATTGCATCTCGCGTCAACCCTGTACGGCCTTGGCGAAATTGGCGAAAAACTCATCGGCCAGTTTCTTGGCCGATCCGTTGATCAGCCGCTGTCCGAGTTGCGCCAGCTTGCCGCCGATCTGCGCCTCGACATCGTATTTGAGCAGCGTGCCGCCATCCTTCTCGGTCAGCCCGACCGTGGCGCCGCCCTTGGCAAAACCGGCAACGCCGCCCTCGCCTTCGCCGGATATCTTATAGCCATTGGGCGGATCGAGATCGCTTAAGGTGACCCGGCCCTTGAAGCGCGCCGACACCGGCCCGACCTTCATTTTCGCGACCGCGCGAAACCCGTTGTCCTCGGTTTTTTCCAACTCCTCGCAGCCGGGGATGCAGACCTTCAGCACCTCGGGATCGTTGAGCTTTTCCCACACCATCTGGCGCGGCGCCGCGAGCTGGACTTCGCCGTTCATTGTCATGGCCATGGGGATGTCTCCTCGGGTCGCCTGCCGCCTTTCCCCAAGTAAAGCACGCTTGCGCCAAATGAAAGGGGACCATTGGATGAGGAGCGATGCATATTCGCAGCGCAGCACCAACCCATTCAGCCGTCATCCTGAGGAGCCGCGCGCTCGCGCGGCGTCTCGAAGGATGGCCGCAGGCGCTTGTGGCCCATCCTTCGAGGCTCGCCGTTGAAAACGGCGAGCACCTCAGGATGACGGCGGTATTGTAGGGGATTGGCAGACGGCAGCGGGAATGGTTAGGTCGCGCGCAGCATGAGCACCTCTTTGTCGCCCCTCCTCGCACCAATGTTGTCCAGCGCCGCCATGCGCGCGCTCTGCGACGACGCGGCCACTCTGCAGCACATGCTCGATTTCGAGGCGGCGCTCGCGCGCGCCGAGGCGGCCGAGGGCGTCATTCCTGCAAGCGCGGTCGGTCCGATCGCAAAAGCCTGCAAGGCCGAGGCGTTCGAACTTGCCGCGCTGGCCGAGGCCGCGACACGCAGCGGCAATCTCGCGATCCCGCTGGTGAAGGCGCTTACCGCTGCCGTCGGCAAGGCCGATGCGGACGCCGCGCGCTATGTGCACTGGGGCGCCACCAGCCAGGACGTGATCGATACCGCGACCATGCTGACCTTGCGCGCCGCGATCGGCGCGCTGCTGCCGGATCTCGACCGCGCGATCGCCGGCTTTGCCGGGCTCGCGCGCAAACATCGCGACACGGTCATGGTGGCGCGCACCTGGCTGCAGCACGCGCTGCCGATGCCGTTCGGCTTAAAACTTGCGGAATATGCCTCGGCATTGCATCGCTCGCGCGCGCGATTGAAGCGGCTGCGAAGCGAGGGTCTGGCGCTGCAATTCGGCGGCGCCGCGGGGACGTTGGCGGCTCTCGGCGACAAGGGCCTTCTGGTCGCGGAAAAACTCGCGGCCGAACTCAAGCTGCCGCTGCCGGATGCGCCGTGGCACACCCATCGCGACCGCATGGCGGACGCCGCGTCGGCGTTCGCGATTCTGACCGGCAGCTGCGGCAAGATCGCGCGCGACGTGTCGCTGATGATGCAGACCGATGTGGCTGAAGCGTTCGAGCCGTCAGGCGAAGGCCGCGGCGGCTCCTCGACCATGCCGCACAAGCGCAATCCGGTGTCGGCCGCGACCGCATTGGCCGCAGCTGGCATGGCGCCGAATCTGGCCGCGACCATTTTTGCCGCCCAGGTGCAGGATCACGAGCGGAGCGCCGGGCCGTGGCATGCGGAATGGCCGACGCTGCCGACGCTGCAGCTGGTCACCTCGGGCGCGCTCGCGGCGATTGTCGACATTGCCGAAGGGCTGGAAGTCGACGCCGCGCGCATGCGCAGCAATCTCGACGCCGCCCATGGATTGATCATGGCGGAGGCGGTGACATTCGCGCTGGCGGAGACGATCGGCAAGAGCGACGCGCATCATCTGGTCGAGGCCGCGGTGAAGAAAGCCGTCGCCGGCAAGCAGCATTTGCGCGACGTGCTGGCGAGCGATCCGAAGGTTACCGCTCATCTTGATGCCGACAAAATTGAAAAACTGTTCGAACCAATGGCCTATCAAGGCGTCTCGCAGGAACTGATCGACCGGCTGCTCAAGTCGCTGGGTGAGAAACAAAGTTAGCCCCAACCGTCATTGCCGGGCCTGACCCGGCAATCCATCCTCTTCGAAAGACTCTTGCGAGAGAAGGATGGATACGCGGGTCAAGCCCGCGTATGACGCACCGAGAGGAACGTACCAATGCCCATGATCGACGCCGGTGACGGCTGCCTGCTCAACGTCTCCGTCGACGGCCGCGACGGCGGCCCGACCTTGATGCTGTCGAATTCGCTGGGCTGTACCTTGCAGATGTGGGAGCCGCAGATGGCGGCGCTGACAAAAGCATTTCGCGTGGTGCGCTACGACCGCCGCGGCCACGGCAAGTCGAGCGTGCCGCCCGGGCCCTATTCGATGGAACGGTTCGGCCGCGACGTGCTGGCGATCCTGGACGACCTCAACATCGCGAAGACGCATTGGTGCGGCCTGTCGATGGGCGGCATGGTCGGACAATGGCTCGGGGCCAACGCGCCGGAGCGTTTTGAGCGCATCATCCTCTCCAACACCGCCTGCTACTATCCGGATCCGACCAACTGGCTCAACCGCATCAAGGCGGTGAAGGAAGGCGGCATCGCCGCCGTCGCCGATACCGTCATCGCCGGCTGGCTGACCGCGGATTTTCGCGAGCGCGAGCCGCAAATCACGGCAAAGATGAAGGCGATGCTGACCGCGTCGCCCGTGCAAGGCTATCTTGCCTGCTGCGAAGCGCTGAGCACGCTCGACCAGCGCGCGCTGCTGCCGAAGATCAAAAGCCCGACGCTGGTGATCGCCGGCCGCCACGACCCGGCAACACCAGTCGCGGCCGGCGAATTCATCCGCAGCCAGATTCCCGGCGCCGGCATGACCATCCTTGACGCCGCGCATATTTCCAATGTCGAGCAGCCGCAGGCCTACACCGACGCGGTGATCGGCTTTTTGACGCAACGATAAATGGGACAAATAACAATGGATGATCAACAACGCCGCGACGCCGGCATGGCGCAGCGCCGAAAAGTGCTCGGCAATGCCTGGGTCGATAAATCGGCCGCCAACGCAAATTCCTTCAACGCCGAATTCATCGACCTGATCACGCGGCATGCCTGGGCCGATATCTGGACCCGTCCGCATTTCGACCATCGCACCCGCCGCATATTGGTGATCGGCACCCTGCTCGCGCTCGGCCAGTGGGACGAATTTCGCCTGCATGTGCGTGCCGCTTTGACTGAAGGCGGTTTTTCTCCCGACGACATCAAGGAAATCATATTGCAGCAGGCGATCTATTGCGGCGTGCCGGCGGCGAACCACGCCGTCAAGGAAGCCCTAGCGATTGTTCAGGAGCTGGGGCTGCTGAAGGGATAGCACGCCGATCCCGGCGGGACGTTCGACCAGCAGCACGATTGCCGTGCCGAGCAGCAACAAAAATTCGGTCGCGTGCAGCCGGAGCGCGGCGGTTTCGCCGACCTGCGACGCCATCAGCATGCTGGCGAAACTGATGAGGCTGCCGATGCCGAGTGCAATTCCCAGCGCTTCATCGCATTCGCCGGCCTTGCGCAGCGCGGGCCGCGTGATCTGGACCAGGAAGACGATGAAAAACGCCGCGACCGTCAGCCTGCTGAGTGCCAGCAGCCACGCAAACCGTGTCAGGTCGGCCGCGGCGATGTGCAGATGGTCGTTCAGATACAACGCAACGGAAATATTCGGCCGCTGGTAGAAGCCATGGACGGGCGATGCCGCAATCTTGCACGCGACGATGGTCCAGGTCGGGACGAAATACGCCGCCAGCAGCGCGCCGTTGAAGGTGCTGATCCGCCAGTTCGTCGCGTTGAACTTGGCTATCCACCGGTCTGTCGCCATGCCGCTTCCCGCCCTACGGCGCTCCCCAACGAGGGATGCGGCCACTGGGCGAGCTAACTCCGGTAAATGGCGACCGGCAATCTAAACGATTTGTTTACCTTAACGGGCGGGGGCTGGTGGGTACCGGTGCAGCACCGAATTCCGTGTCCCGGGCGCGATGCAGCGTTCTTCACGCTGCTTCGCAGAACCGGGACCGTACCAAGCACCGGCGTCCGTTACGGCCCCGGCTCTGCAGCGCACCGCTCCGCAAGGGCTACGCGCTGCGCTGCGTCCGGGGCACGAAGCCGCGCCCCAAAAGAAAAATCCCGCCTCGCGGCGGGACTTTCCTTCTCACTCAACTGCTCTCACTCACTCTCCTCCGAACTAGCGGTCCCTCTGGCCCTGCTGGCCCTGGCCGCCCTGGCGGCTCGGATCCTGCTGCTGCTGGCCGGGCTTCTGGCCGCCGCCCTGCTGCTGGCCGGGCTTCTGACCCGGGTTCTGATTCTGCTGGCCCGGATTCTCGTTCTGATTGGACATTCGGGATCTCCGTATTTGCGTTGCGGGGGAATGCAACCGGTGACAACGGTGAACGCCCAAGTTGGTTTCCGAAAAAACGTCGGTTCCGGCGCGGTCATTGCGTGGCGCAGATTTGTCCCGACTGTGGCTTTGGAACAGGGCAAAACTACCCGTGTACAGTCCCTTAAGCCGCACCCCGCGCTGTTGCCGCTCCGGGTTCCCACTGTTAAAAAACCACCTGCGACGCGGCGGCCGGCTGCCGGGGCCATCGCAGCGTCACTCCTAAAATACGGCAGCCTATGGATTATCTCGCCCAGCAACTGATCAACGGCATTGTGCTCGGCTCGATCTATGGCCTGATCGCAATCGGCTACACGATGGTTTATGGCATCGTCGGCATGATCAATTTCGCCCACGGCGACATTTTCATGATTGGGGGCTTTATCGCCCTGATCTCGTTCCTGATCCTGGTCTCGATCGGACTGACCGTGGTTCCGGTGATCCTGCTGATCGTGCTGCTGGTCTCGATGGCGATCACGGCACTGTATGGCTGGACCATCGAGCGCATCGCCTACCGGCCCTTGCGGCACTCCTTCCGCCTTGCACCAATGCTGTCGGCGATCGGCATGTCGTTCATCCTGATCAACTACTCGCAGATCGCCCAGGGCGCCCGGGTAAAACCGGTGCCGCCGATCATCACCGGCGGCTACACCCTGCATGAGGGCAGCGGCGGCTTCGTGGTGCAGTTGTCCAACATCCAGATCGTCGTCGTCATCACCACCATCGTGCTGCTCGCGATCTTCACCTGGCTGGTGGCGCGCACCCGGCTCGGCCGCGACATGCGCGCCTGCGAACAGGACCAGACGATGGCGGCGCTGCTCGGCGTCGATGTCGACCGCACCATCTCCATGACCTTCGTGATCGGGGCCGCGCTCGCCGCCGTCGCCGGCATGATGTACCTGCTCTATTACGGCCTGGTGGATTTCTTCATGGGCTTTGTCGCCGGCATCAAGGCCTTCACCGCCGCCGTGCTCGGCGGCATCGGCTCGCTGCCCGGCGCGATGCTCGGCGGGTTGCTGATCGGGCTGATCGAGACGTTGTGGTCGGCGTATTTCTCGGTGGAATACAAGGACGTAGCAGCCTTCTCGATCCTGATCATCGTGCTGATCTTCCTTCCGACCGGCCTGTTGGGCCGGCCGGAAGTTGAAAAAGTTTGATGGGCGGCGGAGTGACGACGCTCGCCCCCGACCGGCTCCAGGCATCCCGCGTTCCCGGCATCGCCTTTATCCTGAAGAAGGCCTTGATATCGGCGCTGCTGGCGCTGGTGCTGTTTTCGCTGATGATCGGCATCCGCACCGAGGCCGGTCCCACCGGGCAGTTGGTCTGGTGGACAAGGCTCAGTGATCTCGCCGCCATGGTCGCCGCGGTGTTCGGCGGCAGCATCGTGGTCGAATTGCTGCGGCAATGGTGGGGCCCGGTCGGCACCGTCAGAATTGTGCCGCCGAACGTGCAAAGCGCGCTCGCGGTGGCACGCCGCCTGATCGCGCCGGTGTTGCTGATCTTCACCTTCCTGGTGCCGGTGATCTTCTACGACCAGCGCTATATTCTCGATCTCGGCATTCTGGTGCTGACTTACGTGATGCTCGGCTGGGGCCTGAACGTGGTGGTCGGGCTCGCAGGCTTGCTCGATCTCGGCTACGTCGCCTTCTACGCGGTCGGCGCCTATTCCTATGCGCTGCTGGCGACCAATTTCGGCCTGTCGTTCTGGGTCTGCCTGCCGCTGGCCGGCATCCTCGCGGCGTTCTGGGGCGTGCTGCTGGGCTTTCCGGTGCTGCGGCTGCGCGGCGATTATCTGGCCATCGTCACGCTGGCATTCGGCGAGATCATCCGCCTCGTCATCATCAACTGGCAGAGCCTGACCGGCGGCCCCAACGGCGTCACCGGCATCCCCCGCCCCACCCTGTTCGGCATCCCGCTATCGCCCGGCGACGACGGTCTCGCGGCAAAGCTCGGCATCGAATTCTCGCCGACCCATCGCATCGTATTCCTGTTCTATCTGATCCTGGCGCTGGCGCTCTTGACCAACTGGGTGACGATCCGCTTGCGGCGGCTGCCGATCGGCCGCGCCTGGGAGGCCTTGCGCGAGGACGAAGTCGCCTGCCGGGCGCTCGGCATCAACACCACCACCACAAAACTCACCGCGTTCGCCACCGGCGCGATGTTCGGCGGCTTTGCCGGCGCGTTCTTCGCCACCCGGCAGGGATTCATCAGCCCGGAATCCTTTACCTTCCAGGAATCGGCGCTGGTGCTGGCGATCGTGGTGCTGGGCGGCATGGGCTCGCAACTCGGCGTGGCGCTGGCGGCGCTCGCGATGATCGGCGGTTTTGAGCTGTTCCGCGGCCTCGATCAATACCGCATGCTGGTATTCGGCATGGCGATGGTGCTCTTGATGATCTGGCGGCCGCGCGGCTTGATCGGGCATCGCGCGCCGACCGTGTTCCTGCGGCATGCCCAGGCGATCTCATCCGACCTTGTCAAGGAAGGCCACGGATGAGCGAGCGCGACATTCTCAGCGTCGAAGGCCTGTCGATGCGCTTCGGCGGCATTGTCGCGGTCAACGATCTCTCCTTTACCGCAGAACGGCGCAAGATCACCGCGCTGATCGGACCGAACGGCGCCGGCAAGACCACGGTGTTCAATTGCATCACCGGATTCTACAAGCCGACATCAGGCGCGATGCGGCTGACGCACGAGGATGGCACGGGCATACAGCTCGAGCGGCTGAACGATTTCCGCATTTCAAAACTGGCAAAGGTCGCGCGCACTTTCCAGAACATCCGGCTGTTTCCCGGCATGACCGCACTGGAAAACCTGATGGTGGCGCAGCACAACGCGCTGATGCGCGCCTCGGGTTTTACCTTTCTCGGCCTGATCGGCGCGCCCGGTTATCGGGCCGCCGAGAAACATGCGATCGATCTGGCGCGGCTCTGGCTCGACCGCATCGGGCTCTTGGAGCGCGCCGACGATGCCGCCGGCAATCTGCCCTATGGCGACCAGCGCCGTCTCGAAATTGCGCGGGCGATGTGCACCGAACCGGCGCTATTGTGCCTCGACGAGCCGGCGGCGGGACTGAACGCGCGCGAAAGCGCCGCGTTGAGCGAACTGCTGCTGTCGATCCGCGGCGACCACGGCACCTCGATCCTGCTGATCGAGCACGACATGTCGGTAGTGATGGAAATTTCCGACCATGTCGTGGTGCTGGACTACGGCGTGAAGATCGCCGACGGATCGCCGCAAGAAATCCGCGACAACCCGAAGGTGATCGCGGCCTATCTCGGCGTGGAGGACGACGAGGTCGCCGCGGTCGAGCAGGAGTTGAGGCTGTGAGGCGGTTACAAGATACGCCGTCATGGCCGGGCCTGTCCCGGCCATCCACGTCTTTACAGCATTCGCGGAAGAAAGACGTGGATGCCCGGGACAGGCCCGGGCATGACGGCTGTGAGATCATGCGATGACCGCGCCATCCGCAACTCCCCTGCTCGCGATCCGCGGCCTGCGCGCGGCCTATGGCAGGATCGAGGCGCTGAAAGGCGTCGATCTCTCCATCAACGCCGGCGAAATCGTCGCCCTGATCGGCGCCAATGGCGCCGGCAAGTCGACCCTGATGATGACGGTGTTCGGCCGGCCCCGTGCACGGTCCGGGCAGATCGCATTCGACGGCCGCGATATCACGGACGTGCCGACGCATGAGATCGCACGCTTGCGGATCGCCCAGGCGCCCGAGGGACGGCGGATTTTCCCGCGCATGAGCGTGGCGGAAAACCTGCAGATGGGCGCCGACGCCACCGATTCCAGCGAAAGCGACCGCGCCGCCGGCCTGGAGCGGGTCTTTGCACTTTTCCCGCGCCTGAAAGAACGCATGACCCAGCGCGGCGGCACCCTGTCGGGCGGCGAGCAGCAGATGCTGGCGATCGGCCGCGCGCTGATGAGCCGGCCCCGCCTGCTGATGCTGGACGAGCCCTCGCTTGGGCTGGCGCCGCTGATCGCCCGGCAGATTTTCGACGCCATCCGCACCCTGAACCGGCAGGACGGCCTCACCGTGCTGATCGTCGAACAAAACGCCAACCACGCGCTGCGGCTCGCCCACCGCGGCTATGTCATGGTCAACGGCCTGATCACGCTTGATGGCACCGGGGCCGAATTGCTGCAGCGCCCAGAGATTCGGGCGGCCTATCTGGAGGGGGGAAGACGGGGGTAGGTCTCGTGCCCCGGACGCAGCGCAGCGCGCAGCACTTGCGGAGCGGTGCGCTGCAGAGCCGGGGCCGTAACGAACGCCGGTGTCTGTGACGGTCCCGGCTCTGCGGAGCAGCGTGAAGAACGCTGCACCGCGTCCGGGACACGGGGCGGCCTTCGCGGGGACAAACTGCGGCAAGATGCTGCGATCTTCCGCCACAATGCCCGAAAATTGCCGATGACTTCGCGGCCAAATCAGCCGACAATGCGCTGCTAGTTCCAAGCCCCGGCGCGGGACTGCCGGACTTCCATCCAAGAGTGAGGACCACCTATGAAAAACTTGAAACTCATCGGCCTGGCATTGGGCGCATCGTTTGCGCTGTCAACCGCGGCATTGGCGCAGGACATCACCGTCGCGGTGGCGGGTCCGATGACCGGCGGCGAATCCGCCTTTGGCCGGCAAATGAAGAACGGCGCCGAACAGGCGGTGGCGGATATCAACGCCGCCGGCGGCGTGCTCAAGAAGAAGCTGGCGCTGGAAGTCGGCGACGATGCCTGCGATCCGAAGCAGGCGCGCTCGGTGGCGGAAAAATTCGCCAGTGCGAAGATTCCGTTCGTGGCCGGACATTATTGTTCGTCCTCGTCGATCCCGGCCTCCGAAGCCTATGCCGACGGCAACGTGCTGCAGATCACGCCGGCCTCGACCAACCCGCTGTTCACCGAGCGCAAGCTCTGGAACGTGGCGCGCGTCTGCGGCCGCGACGACCAGCAGGGCCTGGTCGCCGCCGACTACATCGCCAAGAATTTCAAGGGCAAGAACGTCGCCATCCTCAATGACAAGACGACCTACGGCAAAGGCCTCGCCGACGAGACCAAGAAGGCGCTCAACAAGGCCGGCTTCACCGAAAAGATGTTCGAGTCCTACAACAAGGGCGACAAGGATTTCACCGCGATCGTCTCGCGGATGAAGCGCGACAATATCGACCTCGTCTATGTCGGCGGCTATCACCAGGAATCCGGGCTGATCGTGCGCCAGATGCGCGACCAGGGCCTCAAGACCGTCCTGATGGCGGGCGACGCGCTGGCCGACAAGGAATTCGCTTCCATCACCGGCCCCGCCGGCGACGGCACGCTGTTCACCTTCGGCCCGGATCCGCGCAACAAGCCGACCGCCAAGAAGATCGTCGAGGCTTTCAAGGCCAAGAACATCGATCCCGAAGGCTACACGCTCTACACCTACGCCGCGATGCAAGTGTGGACGCAGGCGGTGGCTAAGGTCGGCTCGACCGATCCGAAGAAGGTGATGGAAGCGATCAAGGCCAGCGCCTGGGATACCGTGATCGGCAAGCTTGAATTCGACGCCAAGGGCGATATCAAGCAGATCGACTATGTCGTCTACAAATGGGACGCCAAAGGCAACTACGCCGAGATCGATCCCGGCAAGGGGACCTGAGTTCAAACAAGCCGTCATGCGCGGGCTTGACCCGCGCATCCATCCATCTTCGTGAGACTCTTTCGAAGAGGATGGATGCGCGGATCAAGTCCGGCAATGACGTCCTTCATGAATGAAGCGGCGCGAGATACCTCTCGCGCCGCTTCAACGATAAAACAATAAATCGAAATCCTTTGGGAGGTTCTCATGTTCGTGCATCGCCAACTCAGGGCGCCGCTGTTTGCCGCATTGACGCTGATGGTTGCGAGCCATTCGCTCGCGGACGGCGCAGTCCGGACCGATCCGGACGCGGCCGGATTGTCGCCGGCGGGGCTCGCCCGCATCGACGCCTACATCAAGAACGAGATTGCGACCGAAAAGATTCCCGGCGCGCTGATGATGATCGAGCGTCACGGCAAGCTCGGCTATTACGCGAATTTCGGCGTTCGCGATCCCGGCACCAAGGCGCCGATGAGCGACGACACGCTGTTTCGCATCTATTCGATGTCCAAGCCGGTCACCTCCGTCGCCGCAATGATGCTGGTCGAGGAAGGCAAGCTGATGCTGGACGAACCGGTCGCAAAATACATTCCCGCCTTCGCCAATGTGAAAGTGGGCGTCGAGAAGAAGGGCGAGGACGGAGCGATCGGGCTTGAGCTGGTGGCGCCGCGCCGCCCCATGACGGTCCAGGATTTGCTGCGGCACACCTCCGGCCTCACTTACGGCTTCTTCGGCGAGGGCGCGGTGAAGAAGGCCTATGTCGACGCCAAAATCTTCTCCGAGGATATCGACAATGCCGGATTTGCCGAGCGGATCGCAAAACTTCCCCTCGCCTATCAGCCGGGCTCGACCTGGGATTACAGCCATTCGACCGACATCCTCGGCCGGGTGGTCGAGGTCGCTTCCGGAAAATCACTCTATCAATTCGAGAAGGAGCGCATCCTCGATCCCCTGGGGATGAAGGACACCAGCTTTTATGTCACCGATCCGGCGAAACAGCCGCTGATCGCCGAGCCGTTTCCGGCCGACCGCAAGATCGGCAATGACGCCGAGGTCAGCGACCCCCGTATCCAGCGCAAATGGGAATCCGGTGGCGGCGGCATGATTTCGACCATCGGCGACTACGCGCGCTTCGTGCGCATGATCGCCAATGGCGGCGCGCTCGACGGCAAGCGCTATCTCAGCCCGAAAACCGTCGCCTATATGGGCTCGAACCATATCGGACCCGCGGCGGGCGTGGTGCCCGGTCCTTATTATCTGCCGGGCCCCGGCTTCGGTTTTGGATTAGGTTTCGCGGTGCGGACCGAGGCCGGCGTCAGCCCGATCGAAGGATCGGTCGGCGAAATGAACTGGTCGGGTGCCGCGGGCACCACCTTCTGGATCGATCCCAAGGAAGACATGTTCGTGGTCTTCATGTCCCAAACCGTCTCGCAACGCGGCCGCATCCGCGTCGCGCTGAAGAATTTGGTGTATGGGGCGTTTGAGAAGTAGGCGCGCACAGCCGCAACACTCGCAGCGTCATACGCGGGCTTGACCCGCGTATCCATCCTCTTCGGAGGAGGCTTTCGAGAAGATGGATTGCCGGGTCAAGCCCGGCAATGACGGAGAGCCCTACCCAAAACTCTGCAGCGCCGGGAACGTCTCGAGCAGCCAGATACTGACCGCCGACACGCTGCCGGTGAGAAAGCCGATGCCGGTCAGCACCATCAGCACGCCCATCGCGCGCTCGACGGTCGCGAGATGACGCTTCATCCGCGCAAACAGCGACGAAAACTGTTCGACCATGAACGCCGCGATCAGAAACGGAATCCCGAGGCCGGCGGAATACACCGCCAGCAGCCCCGCGCCCTTCGTCACCGTCGCCTCGCTGGCCGCAACCGACAGGATCGCAGCGAGAATCGGCCCGATGCACGGCGTCCAGCCGAACGCGAAGGCGAGGCCCATTACATAGGCGCCCCACAGGCCGACCGGTTTTGGCGCGGTCAGCCGTCCCTCGCGCATCAGCAGGCCGATCCGCGTCAGCCCCAGGAAATGCAGGCCCATGACGATGATGACGATGCCGGCGACGATCGACAGTTCGGCCGACCACGCCCGGATCAACCCGCCGATAAGGGAGGCGCTGGCGCCGAGCGCCACGAATACCGTGGAAAAGCCGAGCACGAACATCGCGGCAGCGATCATCACCGCCCGCTTCGTCGCCGCCGTGGTCTCGTCGCTGTTGACGTGCTCGATGGTGGCCCCGGTGAGATAGATCAGATATGGCGGCACCAACGGCAACACGCAGGGCGACAGGAAGCTGATCAGGCCGGCAAGCAAGGCGGCGGGGATGGTGACGTCGTGGATCATGCCCTCTCCATGCACTGCGATCGCGGCTGGATGCAAGCCGCCTGAGCACTTTGTGATCGCCGCGTGATCAGGTCCGAGCCACATATCCCACCGTCATCCTGAGGAGCCGCGCGCTTGCGCGGCGTCTCGAAGGATCGCCGCGGGCGCTTGTGGCCATCCTTCGAGGCTCGCCCAAGCGGGCGAGCACCTCAGGATGACGGTCGGGTTGTAGCAGGACTTCGTTTCGACACCGGGGCGGACGCCTTCTATAATAATTGACGCCGGGGTTATGGGTCCCGGCGTTCGCCGGGACGACGAATAATGAAAAATCTCCTCACCGATATCGCAGGCGTCCGCGTCGGCCATGCCGACAACGCGGCGCTGGCGTCCGGGGTCACCGCGGTGATTTTCGACCAGCCGGCGGTGGCCGCGATCGACGTGCGCGGCGGCGGACCCGGCATCCGCGATGGCGCGGTGCTCGATCTCGGCAATACGGTGGATCACATCCACGGCATCGCGCTTGGCGGCGGTTCGGCATTCGGGCTGGAAGCCGGAGGTGGGGTGCAGGCGTGGCTCGCCGAGCAGGGCCGCGGATTCCAGATACGCGAAGCCGTGATTCCGATCGTTCCCGGCGCCATCGTGTTCGATCTGTTGAATGGCGGCGACAAGAAATGGGGCCGCTTCGCGCCGTACCGCGAACTCGGCTACGCCGCGGCTGCCGCCGCGAGCCATGATTTCGCGCTCGGCAGCGCCGGCGCGGGATTCGGCGCCACCACGGCGAATTTCAAGGGCGGGCTCGGCTCAGCATCGGCGATGATGCAAAACGGCATCCGCGTCGCAGCGCTCGCGGTGGTGAACGCAGTCGGCAGCGTCACGGTCGGCGACGGGCCATGGTTCTGGGCAGCCCCCTTCGAAATCGATGGCGAGTTCGGTGGGCGCGGCCTGCCGTCAGCCTTCACGCCGGAGATGCTGGCGATGCGGCTGAAGGGCGCCACCGCGGCAACGGCCGCCGAAAACACCACGCTGGCGGTGGTCGTTACCGATGCGATCCTGACAAAACCGCAGGCCAGGCGGCTGGCGATGATCGCGCAGACCGGTTTTGCCCGCGCGATCTATCCGGTGCACGCGCCGCTCGACGGCGACGTGCTATTCGCCGCCGCCACCTGCGAGAAGCCGGTCGACCCCCTGGTCGGCCTCACCGAGCTCGGCATGGTCGCCGCCAATACGGTGGCGCGCGCCATCGCGCGCGGCGTGTATGAGGCGACCGCGCTGCCCTTCCCCGGCGGGCTGCCGGCCTGGAAGGATCGGTTCGGGGGGTAGCAACGAAGTTTGAGGATACAGGTTGTCGTATCGAAGAGATCGGGAGGCCCCAAGTGCCGTCGAGCGTCATTCGCAGCTTTTCATATTCTGCCAAGAAAAGCGAACTGACGATCACCTTCGTCAGCGGGCGTCGTTATGTTTATACCGACGTCCCGCAAGATGTATTCGACGCCTTCAAAGCCGCGACGTTAAAAGGGTCATTCTTCAACAGCGAAATTCGCGATTGCTACAACTGTTTCCAGGTCAGCCGCTAATGTGCCCCGGACGCAGCGCAGCGCGCCGCTCTTCGCGGCGTGGTGCGCTGCTGAGCCGGGGCCGTAACGAACGCCGGTGCTCGGTACGGTCCCGGCTCTGCGGAGCGGCATGAAGAATGCCGCACCGCGTCCGGGACACGAGTCTGCTCGCATTGCCCTGCCGCGCCCCTCATGTTAGGCGAAGCCCGTCCCGTCATCCGGAACCACACATGTCTCAGCCCTTCGCGCCGCGTCCCCTGGTCATTGCGCCTTCCATCCTGGCGTCGGATTTCGCCAAACTCGGCGAAGAGGTCCGCGCGGTCGATTCTGCCGGCGCCGACTGGATCCATCTCGACGTGATGGACGGGCATTTCGTCCCCAACATTTCCTACGGCCCCGACGTCATCAAGGCGATGCGGCCGCATACAGGTAAGATCTTCGACGCCCATCTGATGATTTCGCCATGCGATCCCTACCTCGAAGCCTTTGCGAAAGCCGGCTGCGATCACATCACCGTGCATGCCGAGGCCGGCCCCCATCTGCATCGCTCGCTGCAGGCGATCCGCGCGCTCGGCAAGAAGGCCGGCGTCTCGCTCAATCCGGGCACGCCGATCACCGCGATCGAATATGTCATCGACATAATCGATCTGGTGCTGGTGATGTCGGTCAATCCCGGTTTTGGCGGCCAGGCGTTCATCCCGTCGGCGCTCGGCAAAATCGGCGATCTCAGAGCGATGACCGCAGGCCGACCGATCGATATCGAAGTCGATGGCGGCGTCGGACCTGATGTAGCGGGCCAGCTTGCCGCCGCCGGCGCCAACGCTTTCGTCGCCGGCTCCGCGGTGTTCAAGGGCGGCACGATGGAATCCTACAAGGCCAATATTTCGGCGATCAGGAATGCCGCCGCGTCAGCACGGGGCGAAATGATCTAGCCGCGGCCGTAGGGCGGATTAGCGCAGCGCAATCCGCCGCCCGACCGGAATGGCGGATTACGCTTCGCTAATCCGCCCTACGCTTTTCCAGGCCCCTGAGCAGCAGCGCCAGCAGCACGTCGATCCGCGCCGACAGCTCGGGGTCGCTCCATTCCTCGGAATGGGCAGGATGGTGATAGCGAACCGTGGCATCGAAAATCGCGCGCGCGGAACTTTTGACGTCGGCGACCTCGAACGCGCCCTGCTTGACGCCTTCCGCCAGGATATGCCCGATCTGGCCCGCGAGGTTTTCCTTGTAGGCACTCACCACGTCACGCGCCTCTTGCGCCAGCGCCAGATAGGTCGCGAACATCTCCGGATCGTCGCAGACCTTGGTGTATTTCGCCGCGAACAGCGCCCGCAGCCAGCGCTCCAGTTTTGCCGGCGCAGGTCCCTGCTCTTTCGCGATCTTTTCCAGCGGCGCGCTGACGCGGGCGAGCCAGCGTTTTGCTACCGCGTCGCGCAGCGAAGCCTTGCTCGGAAAATGCCGGTAGACGCTGCCATGGCTGACATCGAGCGCGCGGGCGACATCGACGACGGTGGCCTTGGCAAGCCCGTAGCGGCGCAGCACGTCCTCGGTCACCTCGAGGATTCGTTCAGGGGTCAGAACAACTGCTTCGTTCATGGGCGCACCGTCCGGGTTGCCATGACAGGCTCCCTTTAATGGGTGAGTTTTGCAGCTTGGGCGGCAATGTAGCGGGCGACGCGCTCGTTCAGCCAGCGATGGATTTGTGCGGTCAGGTAAAAGATTTCGATCGTCATGGGGAAGTCCTCTGAAACTCCGGGACTCGCCGGCCGATCGGTCACCGAGTCACGTAACGCCTCATCCTTGGCGTCGGAACAGATATACATGGCTTGCTGACAGATTTCAATATCTGTCAGTCAATATTTTGTGATTGCAGCGACAGGCTCGCCGGTACCCGGCCATGCCGGCATTTGTCTCGCCGGGGTGGCTCTGCTAAAGCGCGGCGGTACCCGAACGGCCAAGAGATGTTGATGATCCCGCGCTATACCCGCCCGGAAATGGCTTCCCTTTGGGAGCCGCAGACCCGCTTCAAGATCTGGTTCGAGATCGAGGCCCATGCGGCGGACGCGCAGGCGGAACTCGGCGTGATCCCGAAACAGGCCGCGAAAACCATCTGGGCCAAGGGCAAGGACGCGACCTTCGACATCGCGCGCATCGACGAAATCGAGCGCGAGACCCACCACGACGTGATCGCCTTCCTCACCCATCTTGCCGAAATCGTCGGCCCCGAGGCGCGCTTTGTGCATCAGGGCATGACCTCTTCCGACGTGCTCGACACCTGCCTCAACGTGCAGCTCACCCGCGCCGCCGATATCCTGATCGCGGATATCGACAAGGTGCTGGCGGCACTGAAAAAGCGTGCCTTCGAGCACAAGATGACGCCGACCATCGGCCGCTCCCACGCCATTCACGCCGAGCCGGTGACGTTCGGGCTCAAGCTCGCTTACGCCTATGCGGAGTTCAGCCGGGCGCGGGAACGCCTCATCGTCGCGCGCAAGGATATCGCGACCTGCGCCATCTCGGGCGCGGTCGGCACGTTCGCGCAGATCGACCCGCGCGTGGAACAGCACGTCGCCAAGGCGATGGGCCTTGTGCCGGAGCCGATTTCGACCCAGATCATCCCGCGTGACCGCCACGCGATGTATTTTGCGACGCTGGGCGTGATCGCGTCCTCGGTGGAACGGCTCGCCACCGAAATCCGGCATCTGCAGCGCACCGAGGTGCTGGAAGCCGAGGAATTTTTCTCCGAAGGCCAGAAGGGCTCCTCGGCGATGCCGCACAAGCGCAATCCGGTGCTTTCGGAGAATCTAACGGGCCTCGCCCGCATGGTGCGCGCCTATGTGACGCCGGCGATGGAAAATGTCGTGCTGTGGCACGAGCGCGATATCTCGCACTCCTCCGCCGAACGCATGATCGGCCCCGATGCGACGGTGACGCTGGATTTTGCGCTCAACCGGCTAGCCGGCCTGGTCGAGAAACTGCTGGTCTATCCGCAGAACATGCAGAAGAACCTCGACCGCCTCGGCGGCCTCGTGCACTCGCAGCGGCTGTTGATCGCGCTGACGCAAAAAGGCGCCAGCCGCGAGGACGCCTACAAATTCGTGCAGCGCAACGCCATGCCGGTATGGCGCGGCGAAGGCGATTTTCAGACGCTGTTGAAAAAAGACGCCGATGTGAAGAAGTATCTTACCGACGCGGAAATCGCCGAACAGTTCGACCTCGGCTATCACTTCAAGCACGTCGATACCATCTTCAAGCGGGTGTTCGGGACCAGCTGATATAGGCCCGTGCTACATCTTCTTTAGCGAAACCTCGGCCTTTCCCTCATTGTTGTCGTAGAAGAAGGTGAACAACCAAGGCAGGAAAACCGAGGTGTCATTGACATAAACAAACACCTCACCGTCGCTGCGGGCCGTGAACGTCGCGGTCCAGAGATTGCCGGTCGCATTGTCGCGCTTGAAGTCCGGCAGGTGTTCCTCCAGACCCGGACCGCCGACACGAACAATCGGCGCGAACCAGTTCGACCAGATCAAGCGCTTGAACGGGATGCCGGCAAGCTGCGCCGGTGTGGATTTCGCAAAGCCTTCGGGACTGGCAGGAATGCCGTGGTCCGTCCATGGCTCGGTGACAGCAAGGCTGATCTGGTACGTCTCGCCATGCGTGACCTTTAGACCCGTCGGATAGCACAGATTCTTGGTGCTAAAGACCTGAGGATAAAGCGCGGTCTTTTGGGCGGAGATCTGCGTTTCCGTCACATCGATGCCGTGACCCGTTGGCTTGCAAATCAGGCCAAGCGTGTTGGCCGTACCGAACGCGAGCCACCAGAATAGCCAGAACATGATCGCCGTCGGAAACACCCAGTTCCTCAGTACGTAGAATGTCGCCTTGTAGAGTCCAAACCTGCGGAGCCGATAGACCGCCGCGTGCCAACCGGCCAGGCCGGGGTAGCCGGCCGGCGAGTGCCAAGCGATCCGCGCCACGTCTCGGATCGTTCGCTGCAGCGAGGAGCCTAGCAACATCAAGACAGTAACAGCTATCAATCCAGCGAGCACGAAACCGGGCGCGTTGCGAAAAGCAACAAACCAGGGTTCGAGAAATCCCGGAAGAAACGATGCCGCTGCATTGATGACCGGATTGACGAATCCGCCGACACTGCTGAGGCCGAAGCCTGGCTTATAAATCACGAAAAACGGAATCCCGACGATGAACATCGTCGCAAACACGGTCAGGAAATAGACGACGCGACGAAGCCAGATCCAGTTCCAGACATCGTCCTGCACGTGCGAGCGCGGTTGGCCGGGATCGGCGGGATGCAGCGCATCCGTCACCGCTCCCGCTTTGCCGGTGAATTTATAGCTCGCGGGTATGACAACGGGGGCATAGCGATCCGTCCCTTGGTGAATGCGTTCGAAGATGGTCTCATAGAAAGTTGCCTTCGGCGGCGGCAGGACGTTCCGCGACACGCTCGGATGCAAATCGGCAAGAATTTCGGTTTGCGGATCCGGCTTCTTCCAGATCAATTGCCAGATGTGGCGGACATCGTCGAGGAATGACGGCTTGTAGGGTGGCGCGCTATAGGTTTCCAGAATATTGCGCGGCTTGTAACGGTAGTAGCCGGCGAGCCCCTTGCGAGAGTCGTTGAGCTTGTCATTCGGATTGATCTGGGGATCAAACAGAAGCGCGCGTTGCTTGTCGAAATAGCGCAGGCCATAGGCGTGCGCCCTGTCGAGCATCCAGTCGAGCGTCACATAGGCAAGTCCATCCTGCGGGTAACCCCCGCCAACGTCGGTATGCACGCCGGTAAACCAGACTTGACTGATGCGCTCTCGATCGATTGGTGGAACGTCTGTTCGCAGATGCGGTGCGGGATCAGCCGCCTTCGCGGCCTCACCGCGAGGGTCGTAGTCGACATCGAACAGCCATTGCGTCTTGTCGCGGCCTGGGACCGTGGCCGCTGCACGAACGTAGCGCTCGTCCCAAATCACCGGGCTGAACGCCTGGCGCTCATCCTCCAGTGACAGCGCATGGCAGGCTTTGTGAACCTTCGCGCTCATAAAGCGATCCGGCATCGACAAAGGCCAGACCCAATAGTCGATCGCGCGCGTCATTTCCTCGATCGGGCCGCCGTAAGCATCCACCGTGTCCCAAATTCCGACGAAGTGAACGCTTTCAATTTCGACCGGCGCAGGTGCGGTCGCGGTCTGGCGCCATAAGCGGCGCCACAGCCGGATCGCGAAGTCTCTGATGCCGCGCAGGTCGATGTGGAGATAGTCGAGATATTTAAGGATGCCGCCGTTGAACCGGCGCCGATAGAGCCGATACGCATCCGCCGCGAAGCGCGCGAGGTCGGCCTCATTGTCGTTGTACCGGACAAGCCCCAAATACGCGATCATTCCGGCCACGATGCGGATGGTGAAAGCCCCGCGGCTGAAACCAAAACAATAGATGCGGTCGCCAGGCTGATAATTCCGGCAGCAGAAGCTGTAGATCGCGATGACATTGCGCTTGAGGCCGAAGCCGAATACGCCACCTAGAATCGCAAAAAGCTTGAACGAAGACGTACCTACGCCATCATCGTAAAAGGCGACCTGGCTGTTCGGATCGCGCACGTCGAGAATTTGAAAAAGCCGCCAGACATTTGTCTTTTGGAGTTTCGCCGCGCTGTTGCCCGTTCCGTCGGACAGCAAAACAATATTCTTCGACATGGAGCACCCCCGTCTCAAATGTCGCTAATCACCGATGTTTGCGTGAAATTGCAGGCAGTGCAAGCCGCAATCGCGGCGCGAGGCAAACTGTCTCAGGACCGCGCCGGTTGGGCCACCCTCACCGGCGCGCCGACCAGCCGCATCAGCACAAACGTGATCAGCAGGATCGCCAGATAGACGATCAGCTGCATCGCCGTTGGCTGGTCGGTATAGCCGATCAGCACATGCAGCGCGCGGCCGGCAAAACTCGAATCCGACAACAGCCAGCCCGAGTCCCAGACCACGTTGTCCAGCATCGTCAGCCAGTTGGCGCGCTCGAGAAAGGCCGCCGCCTGCGCCGCCATGCCGGCGGCCAATAGCGCAATCAATACCGTGGTGGTGGTGAACAGCGCGCGCGTCGGAATCCGCAACAGGCCAAAATAGGTCAGCAGGCACACCGCAGCGCCGAGCGCGAGGCCGAGGAAGCCGCCGAGCGCCACGCTCCACGACGAGTCTTCGCTGGCGGCGAGCACGCCATACAGGAACAGCACGGCTTCGCTGCCCTCACGCAACACCGCGACGCCGACCACCACCGCAAGCGCCAGCAGTGACTTCTTGCCTTCGACCACCGCTTGGCCCGCGGCGCGCAATTCGCCGGCGAGCTCGCTGCCGTGACGCGCCATCCAGACATTGTGCCAGGTCAGCATCACCACGGCGATGCAAAGAATCGCCGCGTTGAACACCTCCTGCCCCATTCCTGCGAACAGATGCGAGATCGCCCCTGCAAACCCCGCGACGACGCAGGCCGCGAGCACGCCCGCCGTCACGCCGCCGCCGATCCACTGGTTGCGGCCGGGCACCGTGCGCGTCACCGCGAGCACGATGCCGACAATCAAACCGGCCTCGAAAACTTCGCGGAAAACGATGATCAGCGCGGCGAGCATGACGGCGTGCTTGTTATTTTACAACCAGCGCGCCGCGCGCGACCTTCTCGTTGTATTCGTCGAAGAATTCGTAACGCCCTGGTTTTTGTGCGCGCACATTGATGGTGGCGTCGGTATTGCCGGCCACCACCTTTTCGACATGCAAGGTCTTGCTCTCGAATTCCATGGCCTTGGCGTCGAGATTCTTCAGCTTGATGACGATCGGCGTATTGGCGGGCGCGCTGACCTCGGCCGGATCGAACTTCTTGTCCTTGTAACTAAGTTGAATCTCGGTGGCCGTCTGGGCCTGCGCGCCCGCGGCGCTGAACGCGCAGACGGCGAGTGCGAGCAAAACGGTCTTCGAAGACATTCGGAGGTCAAGCATGATCGTTCCTTCAATGGTCGCGGACGGCTTTGATACGCTGTTATCAGCAGCATCGTCGCGAGGCAAAAAGACGCGCGCCAATTGGAGCGATTCTAAGCAGGCTGATTGGAGCGATTCTAAATATCAGCGCGATGCCGGCCCCGCCCGCGCGCCGTCAATCATCCGCACTGTTACGGAATCGCGTTTCACGAAGTGATGCCAGGTCGCCGCGGCGACGTGGATCACGATCAGCGCGAGCAGGACATAGGCCAGATAGATGTGCAGATTCTCGTAAGTATTGGCGCCGGCCTTGTCGGTCGAGGTAAATTGCGGCACGCGAAACAGCCCGAACCAACCGGCGTAATCCGGCTTGTGCGCGCCCGAATGCGCCCAGCCGAGCATCGCGACCAGAATGGTGCCGCCATACAGCGCGCCGTGGCTGGCGCGCGCCGCGATCCGCTGCCACCGCGGCGTACCGGCCGGCAACGCGGGCACCGGATTGATCCAGCGCCAGACCAGGCGCACCGCCATCAGCAGCAGCACGACATAGCCGATATCGGCATGGATCGAGCGGTAGAAAAACCTGTCCGCCCGCGCGGGGGTGTGATTCATCCACCAGCCATAGGCGATCATGCCGATGATGACGAAGCCGAGTCCCCAATGAAACAAGCGGGAGATGCTTCCCCAGTTCGTTCGGGTATTGCGTGTCGTGACCAAGGACGCCTCTCAAAACTCTCTGACGATGCGACGAAAGGCCATGAGTTCGGCGGTTGCGCAAGCCTTCCGCCGCCCCGCGATGTGCCGTAATCATTTGGAATAGTTCGAAAGTCTGTAGGGCGGGTTAGCCGATCCCGCGCACGGGAGCTCGACAACCGAAGGCGCAAGGCGTAACCCGCCACCGGTGCAAGCGGCGCGGCGGATTACGCTTGCGCCTTCGCTCGTTGAGCTACCGCGGACGGGGGTCGCTAATCCGCCCTACGCGTTTGCGAAAAACAACCCGGTGGTAACCAAATTGGATTAGCATTCGAACGATGCCTGCCCGCCAGACCATTCTCGTATTCGACTCCGGCCTCGGCGGCCTCACGGTGCTGCGCGAGATCGTCAGGGCAAAACCCGGCGCGCGCTACGTCTTCGTCGCCGACGATGCGTTCTTTCCGTATGGCCATCACGGCGAGGAGCAGCTGATCGCGCGGGTGGTGCCGCTGATGGGCGATCTGATCGCCGCGCACGCGCCCGACCTCATCGTGATCGCCTGCAATACCGCCTCTACCCTGGTGCTGTCGCATCTGCGCACGGCATACACCGTGCCGTTCGTCGGCACCGTGCCCGCGATCAAGCCGGCCTGCGCAAGCTCACGGTCCAAGCGGGTGTCGGTGCTCGGCACCCGGGGCACCGTCAAGCGCGAATACACCCAGGCGCTGATCCGCGATTTTGCGCAAGGCTGCCAGGTGACGCTGGTGGGCTCCGCGGATCTTGCATCGCTGGCGGAAGCGGCGTTGAACGGCGGCGACGTCGGCGACCATGAAATCCTCGGCGAGATCGCGCCGTGTTTTGTCGAAGACCGCGGCGACGAACCGGTCCGCACCGATACCGTGGTGCTGGCCTGCACCCACTTCCCATTGCTGATAGATCGCCTGGTGGCGCTGGCACCTTGGCCGGTGGACTGGATCGATCCGGCGCCCGCGATCGCGCGCCGGGTTGCGAATTTGCTCGGCCCCGGCGGCGAAGATATCGGTCATGCCGACGCCGAAATGATCTTCACCTCGGGAAGGCCGCACCGGCTGAGCAAAACGCTGCTGCCGTTTTTCGGCGGCCGGATTCCTGCGTGATAATTCATACGCCCTTTTCGGGGTGGAATAATGGTGTTAGCGTCCCGCAAAACGGGGAGCATCCATGAACAATACTTTGACGCGCATCCTGACCTTGGTCATTACCGTATCGGCTGTTTCGGTCGGTGTGAGCCTTGCCGAGGATCCGGCCCCGCCGCCAAAAGTTAAGCTTCTCATGAAGAACGAAGTCGTAAGTTCGGTTCCAAGCAAGGAAGCCTATTTGCTCGACATCGACTGGGGCGTCGGTTCATCGACCGGGCGACATATTCACCCCGGGGATGAGTACGCGGAAATCGTCGAGGGCGAACTTCAGCTCAATGTCGAGGGACAGCCTGCCAAGGTCGTCAAGGCAGGCGAAACCTATCACAACCTGGCCGGCATCGTGCACGAAACCAAAAACATCAGCGGCAAACCTGCGCGCAGTATCGCCGTGCTTATTATCGACAAGGGCAAGCCTCCAACCGAACCTGTCAAGTAACGCGTCTGCGCGCGGAATCGGTCATTGGGATTCCAATACCGGTTCCCGCCAAAGGTCTCTGCCGGCACCGGATTGTAGCAGATGGTCTTAGTCGCCGGCTGGCGGCGTAACCCCTGATTCGTGCTGGAATTACCGAGGAAAATCCGGGATAACCGGGCCGGCGGGATTGTCTGTCAGGACCTTGAACGAATGCGCGGAACGGTTCGAAAACTTTCAGTGCCGCGCCGCCTCGTCGCCGATCTCATGCATGCGTCGAAGCGCGTGCCGTTCGTCTCGCTGCGGCGAACCCTCGACATCCGCCCGCTGATCGAGGCCCGCGCCGCATCCGCGCAGCGTCCCGGCTGGGCTGCGATCTTCGCCAAGGCGTTCTGCCTGGTGGCGCGCGAGGAGCCGGTGCTGCGCACGCTGTATCTGAAATGGCCGTGGCCGCATTTCTATGAACTACCGCGCAGCGTCGGCATGGTGGCGATCGCGCGGGTGGAAGACGGCCAGGACTGCGTGCTGCCGCAAAAGGTCAGCGCCGCCGACGAACTGCCCTTGTCGGAGGTCGACGCCCTGATCCGCCACGCCAAGACCGCCGCTGTCGACGACGTACCGGCGTTCCGAAAGATCCTGCGGGCGACGCGATTGCCGCTGCCGGTGCGGCGGGCGGTCTGGATGGTGGGCCTGAATTTCGGCCGCCAGCGCGCCAACTATTTCGGCAGTTTTGGGATCACCTCGGTCGCCGCCTACGGCGCCGGCGAGCTTCATGCGCTGAGCCCCGGGCCGTTTATCGTCAGCTACGGCGTGGTGGGAGCGGACCGCACCATCGACGTGGTGATCCGCTGGGACCACCGGGTCACCGACGCGGCACTGATCGCCAAGGCGCTGACACGGCTGGAGCAGGTGCTAAACGGCGCGATTGCCGCCGAATTGCTCGGCCAAAGGCAGGCCTCAGAGCCAAAAGCCATCCGCGCGGTTGCGACGTGATCCCCCGGGGCCCGAATTGGCCGAAAAAGCCCGGTTTTGGCCCGCAAATCCGACCTGTTTCGTTTGACATACTGGCCGTTTCTCCCTAGAAAACGCCTGCTCGCGGGCCGGTTTCGGCCCGCGTTGCGTTTCGCGACCCGTGGTCCACCCCATCAAGCTTATGAGGCGGACCTGTCGGCACCGGGAGCATTCCCGTTGCACAGGAGGGCGCGTCTCCTCAAATTCATAAACAGCAAAAGAGGACGCGATGACTAAGCGCAGTGAGGCGAAGTACAAGATCGATCGCCGTATGGGCCAGAATATCTGGGGCCGCCCGAAGAGCCCCGTCAACAAGCGCGAATACGGTCCCGGCCAGCACGGCCAGCGCCGCAAAGGCAAGCTCTCCGACTTCGGCGTGCAGCTGCGCGCCAAGCAGAAGCTGAAAGGCTATTACGCCAATATTTCCGAGCGCCAGTTCCACGGCATCTATGTCGAAGCCGGCCGCATGAAAGGCGACACCGGTGAAAACCTGATCGGCCTGCTGGAGCGCCGCCTCGACACCGTGGTGTATCGCGCGAAATTCGTCGCCACCATGTTCGCCGCGCGCCAGTTCATCAATCACGGCCATGTCAAGGTGAACGGCCGCCGCGTCAACATCGCGAGCTTCAAGGTGAAGGTCGGCGACACGGTCGAGGTCAAGGATGCCTCGAAGCAGCTCACGGTGGTACTGGAAGCCAACCAGCTCGCCGAGCGCGACGTGCCCGATTTTCTGGAAGTCGATCACGGCAAGCAGACGGCAAAGTTCACCCGCATCCCGCATCTGTCGGACGTGCCGTTTCCGGTGCAGATGGAGCCGCATCTGATCGTGGAATTCTATTCGCGCTGAGTTTTGTTGCCACCGTAGGGTGGGCAAAGGCGCCATTTGGCGCCGTGCCCACCATCGCAAATCCGAACGCACAACCGGTGGGCACGCCAGCGGACGCGATTGCGTCCGCCGCCTTTGCCCCACCCTACGATCGGACTCGAACATGCCCTACACCCCTGCCCCGCGCGATCCCAAGGCACCGCCGGTGCGCGTCAATCTGTTGTCGGATACGCAGACCCGTCCCACGGCCGGCATGCGCGAGGCGATGGCGCGGGCGGAGGTCGGCGACGAGCAGATCGGCGACGATCCGACCACCAACCTGTTGTGCGAGCGCGTCGCCGATTTGCTCGGCAAACAGGCCGCGGTGTTCATGCCGTCGGGCACCATGTGCAACGTGTCGGCGACGCTGTCGCATTGCCGGCCGGGCGACGAGATTCTTGCCCACGAGACCGCGCATATCATCGCGCGCGAAGGCGGCGCGCATGCAGCACTCGGCGGTTTTCAGATCACGGGGCTGCCCGGGGCGGACGGAAAATTTTCGCTCGACACGTTTCGCTCGGCGCTGCATCCGCGCACCCGCTACGAGCCGCCGCAGACCGTGGTCAGCGTCGAGCAGACCGCCAATATCGGCGGCGGCACCATCTGGAAGAAAGCCGATCTCGATACAATCGCGGACGCCGCGAAGGCCAATGGCATGGTCACGCATATGGATGGCGCGCGGCTGCTGAACGCCTGCGTCGCCGCCGGCATCTCCGCGCGCCAGATGTCCGCGGGCTGGGACTCGGCCTGGATCGATTTTTCCAAAGGCTTGGGCGCGCCGATCGGCGCGGTGATCGCCGGATCGCGTGACTTCATCGACGAGGTCTGGCGCTGGAAACAGCGGCTCGGCGGATCGATGCGGCAGTCCGGCGTGTGCGCCGCCGCCTGCGTCTATGCGCTCGATCATAACATCGACCGCCTCGCCGACGATCACGCCAATGCCCGTGCGCTGGCGCGGGGGCTGTCGCAGATCAATGGCATCGAGGTGCAGCAGCCGGAAACCAATCTGGTGTTCTTCAAGCCGGATGGCGGCGGCGTTCCCGGTAAGAAAATGGTCGCCGAATTGCGCCGGCGCGGCGTGCTGCTCGCGCTGATGGAAGGCCGCATCCGCGCCTGCATGCATCTCGACGTCGACGCGGCGATGATCGAGGAGACGGTCGGACTGGTGCGAGAGATCGTGCGGGGGGCGTGAATCCGTAGGGCGGATTAGCGGCTCCCGTCCTCGGTAGTTCAACGAGCAAAGGCGGAAGCGTAATCCGCCACACCACGCACACCGGTGGCGGGTTACGCCTTGCACTTTCGCTCGTTGAACTACCGAGGACGGGGATCGGCTAACCCGCCCTACAGGGTTGCTTTCAATCCTTCCGCGATCCCTTGCCCATTGCTTCATACATCAGCGTCTTCAGCTCCAGTTGAATCCGCCCCCCCTGTTCCGGCGCCTGCACCATGAAGACGACCAGCATGTCGTCCCTGGGATCGACAAAATAGAACGAGCCGCCGGCGGCGTCCCAGCGGTATTCGCCGAGCGGCCACGTCGTGTTCGGCGGCGGCGCGGTGCGCACGGCAAAGCCGAGCCCAAAACCGCTGGTGGGGCCCGGGAAATAGAACGGGTCGTGCTGAATCCCGGTCTCCGGCCCGATATGATCCGACGCCATCAACGCGACCGTCTCCGGCTTGAGATAGCGCCGGCCGTCGAGCTCGCCGCCGTTCAGCAGCATTTGCAGGAAGCGGGCGTAGTCCGGCGCCGTCGAGACCATGCCGGCACCGCCGGATTCCCAGCGCCGCGGCACGATGGGGCTCGCCACTCCCGCTATCTGGGGGCCAAACCGGTCAAAGCGCTTGTCGGGCAGTGGCTCGGCAATACGCGACCACCCCGTCTCGTCGGCGACATAGAATCCGGTCTCACCCATGCCGAGCGGATCGAGCAGCCTTAGCTTCTCGAATTGCAACAGCGTCTGCCCTGATGCTACTTCGACGACGCGGCCGAGGATGTCGGTCGAATGGCCATAGTCCCAGCGCACGCCGGGCTGCTCGGCGAGCGGCAATTTCGCGATCCGCTCGGCGAATTCGGCATTGTCGAAATCGCCGGCGTACAGCGCCGGGCCGGCATGGAGTTTTTTGATCTGGCCTTCGCCATAGAAGCCGTAGGTGATGCCCGAGGTATGCCGCAGCAGGTCCAGGATCGTGATCGGCCGCTTCAGCGGCTCGAGCTTGAGGGGGTACTGGCCGGCCTCATCGGAAAGATCGACGCCGACTTTTGCGTCGGCGAACGCCGGAATGTATTTCGAGACCGGATCCTCGATCGACAGCTTGCCTTCCTCGACCAGCATCATGATCGCGACCGAGGTGATCGCCTTGGACATCGAATAGATCCGGAAGATGGTGTCCGCCGTCATCGGCAGCTCGCTCGCGATGCTGCGCACGCCAAAACTTTCCAGATAGACCTGCTTGCCGTGCTGCTGAATCAGCAGCACCGCGCCGGGAATCTTGCGGGTTACGACCTCGTTGCGGACGAGGTCGCCAAATCGATCGAGGTCGGCGCGCGAGAAACTCGCCGCGATCGGGTTTGCGGATTCGGCTCGACCATCCGGCGGCCAGCCGGCCGCGATGAAAGCCGCAAGCGCCGCCGCAACGAGGCAGCGTGTTGCGAAGCTCCTAGTTTTCCATCGCTTCATAGACCAACTGCTTCAGCGTGCGCTGGACGCGCTGGCGTTCCGTGGGCGTCTGCTCCAGCACCACGAAGAACATGTCCTGCTTGCGGTCGACCACGAGATAGCAGCCGGCAGCGCCGTCCCACTTCAACTCGCCGAGCGATCCCGGCGGCGGCGGCTTTGCATTGCCGGGGTCGGTGCGCACGGCAAATCCGAGGCCCATGCCGAAACCGTCGCCGGGAAAATAGAAAAAATCCCGCTCGACGCCAGAACCCTTGCCGATCTGGTCCGATGCCATCAGTTCGAACGTTTTCGGGGAAAGATAGGTCTTGCCCTCGAACGACCCGCCATTGACGAGCATCTGCGCAAAGCGCGAAAAATCCGCCATGGTCGATACCATGCCGCCCGAGGCGGACTCCCACTTCTGGCGCACTTCGGTCCGGTATTCGCGGCCGACCCGGAAATTACTGTCGTTCGGCAGCGGCTGCGCCAGCAATTTTAGCCGCTCCGGTTCGGTGACGAAGAAGCCGGTATTGTTCATGCCGAGCGGAGTAAGCAGCTTTTCCTTTTCGATCTCGAACAACGATTTTCCGGACGTGATCTCCATGATCCGTGCCAGCACGTCGGTGGAATGGCCGTATTGCCAGAGCGCTCCCGGCTGGTTGTGCAGCGGCAGTTTTGCTATGCGCTCGGCGAATTCGGCCAAATCGAAGTCGCCCGCATAGATATTTGCCGCCGCATAAGCCTTGCGCACCAGACTGTCGCCATAGAAGCCGTAGGTGATGCCGGAAGTATGACGCATCAGGTCGAGAACGGTGATCGGCCGGACCAACGGCACCAGGTCGAGCGTCTTCGTCCCGTCCTCGGCCTTCTTCTCCACGCCGACCTTCATGTCCGCGAAGGAAGGAATGTATTTTGCGACGGGATCGTCGAGCTTGAACTTGCCGTCCTGCAGCAACTGCATCGCCACCACGGAGGTGATCACCTTGGTCAGCGACGACAGGCGGAAGATGGTGTTGTCGGTGATCGGCGTCTTCGACACCACGTCCTGCACGCCAAAGGTTTCGTGATAGACCGGCTTGCCGTGCTGCTGGATCAGCACATTGGCGCCGGCGATCTTCCCGGTTGCCACCTCGTTCTTGAAGAACTCGGTGATCTTCGCAAGCTTGTCCGGGTTGAAATGGGCGCCCGCGGGCATATCGAACGTGCCTTCGGCACGGACCGGCGATGCCTGTATCAGCGCACCGCAGGCCAGCACGCACAGCATTTTTAGAGAATTCATTGGACCCTCTCATCGAACTCGACGAGAGAGTGTAACCGCCAGTTCAGTCGGCACAAGGGCCGGCCCGTAGCCTGGATGGAGCGAAGCGCAATCCGGGGAGTATGCGCCGATGGTCCTGGGTTTCGCCACCATCGGGCGCGCATTCGCGCGGCCCGTTGGCTGCACCCGGGCTCCAAGCCAAACGCGAAAACCCTCACTTCTCCATCGCCTCATAGACCAGCTTCTTCAGCGCCGTCTGGATACGCTGGCGCTGCGAAGGCGTCTGCTCCATCAGGATGACGAACATGTCCTGCTTGCGGTCGATGATGAAATAGCAGCCGGAGGCGCCGTCCCATTTCAATTCGCCGAGCGAGCCCGGCGGCGGCGGTTTTGCGGTGCCGGGATCGGTGCGCACCGCGAGGCCGAGGCCATAGCCGAAACCGTCGCCCGGAAAATAGAAGTAATCCCGCGCGATGCCGGATGTGGGCCCGACATGATCGGCGGCCATGTCATTGAACGCCTGCGGGCTGAGATATTGCCTGCCATCGAGCGAGCCGCCATTGAGCAGCATTTGGGAAAATTTCGCGAAATCGGTGACGGTCGAGATCATGCCGCCGCCGCCGGATTCCCATTTCAGCATCCTGCGTGCATTGCGGATGCTGCCGGCGCTGAAATGGCTGTCATTCGGCATCGTCGCCGCCAGCAGCGGCAGTTTTGCAGGATCGGTAATGTAGAAGCCGGTCGCGGCCATGCCGAGCGGATCGAGCAGCCGCTCTTTTTCGAATTGCAGCAGCGATTTGCCCGAGACCACCTCGATCACGCGGCCCAGCACGTCGGTGGAATGGCCGTAGTCCCACAGCGTGCCGGGCTGCTCCGCCAAGGGCAGCCTGGCGATGCGGTCGGCGAATTCGGCGTTGTCGAAATCGCCGGCATAGAGCAGCGTATTGGCATAGAGTTTTCGCACCAGGCTGTCGCCGTAGAAACCATAGGTAATGCCGGAGGTGTGCCGCATCAGGTCCAGGATGGTGATCGGGCGTTGCAACGGCACCAGTTCGAGCTTCTTGTTACCGTTCTCGCCCGCCTGCTCCACGCCGACCTTGGCGGTCGCAAAGGCCGGGATGTATTTCTCGAGCGGATCGGTCAGCTTGAGCTTGCCTTCGTCGACCAGCATCATCGCCGCTACGCTGGTGATCGGCTTCGACATCGAATAGACGGTGAAAATCGTGTCATCGGTCATCGGCAATCCGCTTGCAACATCGCGCACGCCGAATTTTTCGAAATAGACCGGCTTGCCATGCTGCTGGATCAGCACGATCGCGCCCGGGATCTTGCCGCCCTCGATTTCGTTGCGAAAAAATTCGCCGATGCGCTCCAGCTTTTGCGGATTGAAATGCGCGCCGGGAGGAAGATCGAAGGTGCCTTCCGCCGACGCCGGAGCGATCGCTGTCGCACCAGCCAGCAACGCGGCGCCGACAAGCGACCGCAACGCAAACTTTCTATTCATCCCCTGCCCCGTCCTCTTCCGCGTCATTGCCGGGCTTGACCCGGCAATCCATCCTCTTCGAAAGACTCTTGCGAAGATGGATGGATGCGCGGGTCAAGCCCGCGCATGACGCAGTACGTAAAGCGAAGTCTAACGGCCGGGTCTGTTCGCACAAGAGGCTAGGCGTCGCGCAATCGGCGTTGATCTTGCCGGCGGATGGTTTAGGCTCGCCGAACTATAACCGGAGCAAACAATGCCGTACTTTACAAGAAGCCAGGACCGCATCGACCGCGGCGGCAAGATAGTGGCGGACATATATTGCGCGTTGCTGTTGCTGGCACTCGGCGTCGCCTGTTTTGGGGTGTTGAGTGGCTTGCTCGCGTTCGTGATCCTTGAAGGCGCCCTGCTGGCTGTGGATTACGTTGTGCCCAGTTCGGACGACGAGCCGGGTGTAGCGGTCCGGTAAGGCGTCCATCGATACCCGTTGACGGCCCCGCCTTCCCCGGCAATGCTACGGCGGGGGCGAACAATTCATGCGGCCATTGCTGCGGATAAGCGACGCGATCGACCGGCTCAATCAGAGCATTGGGGGCGTTTGCAACTGGCTGGTGCTGGCGGCGTGCCTGGTCAGCGCGGCCAACGCGATGATCCGCTACGCCTTCAGCTACTCCTCCAACGGCTATCTCGAACTGCAATGGTACATGTTCGCGATTCTCGTGATGTTCGGCGCGTCCTACACGTTCCGGCGCAACGAACACGTCCGGGTCGAGATTTTGTACGTGATGCTGTCCGAACGCGGCCAGATTTGGCTCGACCTGATCGGCACACTGTTCTTCCTGATCCCGTCCTGCCTGCTGCTGAGCTATCTGTCCTGGCCGTTTTTCTATGATGCCTGGGCAACCCTTGAGATGTCCGGCAACGCCGGCGGACTGGTGCGCTGGCCGATCAAATTCGTGTTGCCGGCGGGTTTTGCACTGCTGGCGCTGCAAGGCGTCTCCGAAGTCATCAAGCGGATTGCCGCATTGCAAGGCGAAGTGACGATCGATGCCAAATACGAACGGCCGCTGCAATGATCACGCTGGACATGATGCCGCCCTTGATGTTCGGCGGCCTGATCCTTGCGATGCTGATCGGCTATCCGGTCTCCTTCACGCTCGCCGCGCTCGGGCTGTCGTTCGGCTTCCTCGCCATCCATGAGGGATTTTTCGGCCTGAACTTCCTGCAGGCGATCCCGCAACGCGTCTATGGCAGCGTGCTGGCCAATGAACTGCTGCTCGCGATCCCGTTCTTCACCTTTATGGGGGCGATCCTCGAGCGCTGCGGGCTTGCCGAGGACATGCTGGATTCGATGGGGCAGTTGTTCGGACCCGTGCGAGGCGGGCTCGGCTATTCCGTGATCATTGTCGGCTTCATCCTCGGCGCCATCACCGGCACGGTCGCAGCGCAGGTCATCGCGATGGCGATGATCTCGATGCCGGTGATGATCCGCTACGGCTATAACATCCGCTACATCACCGGTGTGCTGGCGGCGTCGGGCACCATCACGCAGCTGGTGCCGCCGTCGCTGGTGTTGATCGTGCTGGCCGACCAGCTCGGCAAGTCGGTCGGCGACATGTATCTCGGCGCCTGGGGCCCGTCGGTGTTCCAGATCGCGCTGTTCGCCGGCTACACCTATGTCCTCGGCCTGGTCAAACCCGATCATGTGCCGCCGGTGCCTAAGGAAGCCCGCACCCTGACCGGCTGGGCGCTCTGGAAAAAGTGCCTGCTCGGCATCATTCCCTCCGCGGTGCTGATCTTCGTCGTGCTCGGCACCATGATGCTGGGGCTGGCGACGCCGACCGAAGCCGGCGCGATGGGCGCGGTCGGGGCCATCGTGCTCGCGGCGATCCACCACAAGGAGTTTTCCTCAGGCGGACACCGCGTGCTGCTGATCGGCATGGTCGCGGCGGGCATCGGCACCGTGGTCGGGATTTACTTTACGCAAGGCCTGGTCTTCAAGCTTGCCTTCTCGCTGACGTATCTCGCGGTGGTGTGGATTTGCCTTGAAGCGGTCAGGATCCCCGACCTGCGGCAGCTCATCAAGCAGGGTTACGAGACCACCATGCGCATCACCTGCATGGTCACTTTCATCCTGATCGGCTCGACCTGTTTCTCGATCGTGTTTCTCGGCTGCAATGGCGGGGTCTGGCTCGAGCACCTGCTGACCTCGCTGCCCGGCGGCGTTTGGGGTTTTCTGATCTTCATCAACCTGTTCATTTTCTTCATCGCCTTCTTCCTCGATTTCTTCGAAATCGCCTTTATCATCCTGCCGATGGTCGCGCCGATCGCGCAAAAGCTGCTCGCGCCGGTGGTCGGCGCCGACGCGGCCTTGATCTGGTTCGGGGTCATGCTGTGCGTCAACATGCAGACCTCGTTCCTGCACCCGCCGTTCGGCTTCGCGCTGTTTTATCTGCGCGGCGTCGCCCCACGCAGCGTGAAGAGCTCGGACATTTATTGGGGTGCGATGCCGTGGATCGGCCTGCAGGCGATCATGGTGGCGCTGGTGATCGCCTTTCCGTCCACCGTCACCGCCCTGCTCGATGCACCGTCGACGCTCGACATGGACAAGGTCAGGATCGAGGTCCCCGAGATGGAGCCGCTGCCGGAGCTGAATTTCGGCCAGCCGAAGCAGTAGCAGCGCCTCTTTCTACGGGAGGCGTGATGCGAGCGCTTGTCGGTGCAGCCGCGCGCTGTCCTCGGAGAAGCAGCAAAAGATGACGCGGGTGACGACCGGCGCCGCCGGGAATGCGTCGATCACCGACTTCACGGCAATCCTCGCGGCGCGATCGCCAGGGAAACGGTAGACGCCGGTGGAGATCGCGGGAAAGGCAATCGACGCGAGGCAATGCGCCTGGCACAGCTGCAGCGCGCGGCGATAGCAAGATGCGAGCGCCGCGTCCTCGCCTTGGCCGCCGCCGTGCCAGACCGGGCCGACGGCATGAATGACATGCCGCGCCGGAAGTCTGTAGCCCCGGGTGATCTTGGCGTCGCCGGTTGCGCAGCCGCCAAGCGTGCGGCATTCGGCGAGCAGTTCACGCCCCGCGGCGCGGTGGATCGCGCCATCGACACCGCCGCCGCCCAGCAGCGAGCTATTGGCGGCGTTGACGATGGCGTCAACGCTCAAGGTCGTGATGTCGGCGACGATGACTTCGAGCCGAGCCGGACCGATCTCGCGCGCAGCCAGTGTCAGGCAGCCGGCGCGGCGGTGGTGACGCCCTTGTCGGCGAACAATTGCTGCAGCTCGCCGGCCTGGAACATCTCGCGGATGATGTCGCAGCCGCCGACGAACTCGCCCTTGACATAGAGCTGCGGAATGGTCGGCCAGTTCGAGTAGGTCTTGATGCCGTCGCGCAGATCGGCGGATTCCAGCACGTTCAGGCCCTTGTAGCCGACGCCGACGTGATCGAGGATCTGCACCACCTGGCCGGAAAACCCGCATTGCGGAAACTGCGGCGTGCCCTTCATGAACAGCACGACGTCGTTCGACTTCACTTCATGGTCGATGAATTGCTCAATGCTCATATTGGCGTCCTTTTGCGGCAGAGCCGGAGGGCCGGCAACGGCCCGTCAAATCAGATACTTGGCATATATGTAGCCCGAAACCATTGTCGATCCAAAGTAAAATGCCGGGGAGCTGGCATGCCGGGCCCCTGTCCCGGACGCGGTGCCGCATTCTTCATGCCGCTCCGCAGAGCCGGGACCGTAACGAACACCGGCGCTTGGTACGGTCCCGGCTCTGCGGTGCACCGCCATAGCGCGTCGAAGACGCGCGTAAACGCGCTTATGGAGGCGCTGCACCGCGTCCGGGACACGATACCGGCCAATGTACGCCCCGGGGCCATAGCCGGCGGGTCACAAAATCGTACCTGGGACGAGGCTTTTATCCGCCCGCCGACCGCCTATCTAGGACGGGCTGCTCCATGGAACCCATCTGCCGGACCGACGTTCTCCCCCAAATCGGAGTCTCCAGTGACGAAACCAGCGTCCGCCGCAGCCCCGTTGGCTGAGCCCTCCCCGTCATTTTTCTCCGATTCCGCGACCCTTGCCGGAAAATTGACCGAGGCCTACCTCGCGGTCCGCAACGAGACCGAGCGCCGCGCCGCCCCTCTATCGCCCGAGGACCAGCTGGTGCAGTCGATGCCGGACGCGAGCCCCGCAAAATGGCACCGCGCCCATACCACCTGGTTCTTCGAGCAATTCCTGCTCGGCGCGCACTGTCCGGGCTACACGCCCTATCACCCGGATTATGCCTTCCTGTTCAATTCCTATTACGTCAGCGCCGGCCCCCGCCACGCCCGGGCCGAACGCGGCCTGCTCACCCGCCCCGGCGCCGTGGAAGTCACCGCCTATCGCAAACACGTCGATGCCGCCGTGGTGAAGTTTTTTCACGACACGGACGAGAAGACGCTGGCCGGCCTGGTGCCGCTGCTGGAAGTCGGCTTCAACCACGAGCAGCAGCATCAGGAATTGATGCTGACCGACATCCTGCACGCCTTTGCGCAAAACCCGATCCCGCCGGCCTACGATCCCGCGTGGAAATTTCCGGACCGTTCACGCGCCGGGGAGGCATGGACTACGCTCAACGAGGGCATCCACACCATCGGCCATGCCGGCGACAGCTTTCATTTCGACAACGAAAAACCCACGCATCGCGCGCTGGTCGGCCCGGTAAAACTGGCGCGCAACCTCGTCAGCAACGGCGAATGGCTGGAATTCATCGAGGACGGCGGCTACGACACGCCGACGCTGTGGCTGATGGACGGACATGCCGCGGCCGGCAACGAAGGCTGGCAGGCGCCGGGCCACTGGCGCAAGGTCGATGGCGAATGGCGCATCATGAGCTTAAGCGGACTGCAGCCGGTCGATCCTGCCGCCCCGGTGTGCCACGTCAGCTATTACGAAGCCGATGCGTTCGCGCGCTGGCGCGGAAAACATCTGCCGACCGAAACGGAATGGGAAGTCGCCGCCCGCGCAGGAGGGCTCAACGACGCCTTCGGCATCGTCTGGCAATGGACCCGCAGCGCGTACGCGCCCTACCCCGGCTACCGCGCCATCGAGGGCGCGCTCGGCGAATACAACGGCAAGTTCATGGTCAACCAGCTGGTGCTGCGCGGCTCGTCGCTGGCGACCCCGGCCGGACACAGCCGCGTCACCTATCGAAACTTTTTTTATCCGCACCACCGCTGGCAATTCACGGGACTGCGCCTCGCCGACTACGACGACTGAATTCTAAAGTTCAACCGCGCCGGGAAGCGTGGCCCAAGGAGACTGTCATGAATGTGCACGCTGCCGCCTTGGCAAAAGCGCACCGGTTCGACGACCGCACGTCGGCGTTCGCCGGCGACGTGATCGAGGGGCTGACGCAGCAGCCGAAACGGCTGCCGCCGAAATATTTTTATGACGCCGCGGGTTCCGAGCTGTTCGAACAGATCACGCTGCTGCCGGAGTATTATCCGACCCGCACCGAGCTCGGCATCTTGCGCGACCGCGGCGCGGAGATATGCGGCATCGTGGGCGAAGGCGCGGCCCTGGTCGAATTCGGCGCCGGTGCGACGACAAAAGTCCGGCTGCTGCTCGACCGGTGCAAATTCGGCGCCTACGTGCCGGTCGACATCTCCGGCGATTTCCTCAACGTCCAGGCCCATGCCTTGAGCAAGGATTTCCCGGCGCTCGATATCTACCCGGTGACGGCGGATTTCACCGCGCGATTCGCGCTGCCGGCCGCGCTGAAGGCGATGCCGAAAGTCGGATTTTTCCCCGGCTCGACGCTGGGAAATTTCGAGCCGCATGAAGCCTCGCGATTCCTGCGCAGCGCGCGAAAAATTCTCGGCGACGGCGCGCAGATGATCATCGGTGTCGATCTCGAAAAGGACGAACGCGTGCTGCATGACGCCTATAACGACGCCGCGGGCGTCACCGCGCGCTTCAACCTCAATGTGCTGGTCCGCATCAACGCCGAACTCGGCGGCAATTTCGATCTAAGCGCCTTCACCCATCGCGCGATTTACAACCGCGAACGTCACCGCATCGAGATGCACCTGATCAGCAAGAAGGCGCAGACGGTGCGGATCCTGGGGCGGAGCTTTGCATTCCTTGCGGGCGAAAGCATCCACACCGAAAGCAGCTACAAATACAGCCTCGACCGCTTTGTCGCGCTGGCGCGCCGCTCGGGCTGGACGCTGACCGCGTCATGGACCGATGCCGAAGCCATGTTCTCGGTTCACGCGCTGGTGACCAACTCGTAGGGCGGATTAGCGAAAGCGTAATCCGCCGCCTGACCCAAAACGCGAAATGGCGGATTACGCTGCGCTAATCCACCCTACGTCCGCTATGTTCAAAACGGTGTTCAGCGACAGCGTGTCGCAGTTATCGGCCGCCATGCGTTATCATTGATCGGGCATCGACGTTTTCGTTCCGGTATCATCCCTTGCACAATAAACCCAAGGGAGGAGTTCAAGATGAGGACAATTCTGGTCGGCGCCGCACTCGTCGCCTTTGCCGTTAGCGCATCTGCTCAGGACAAGCGCCCCGATTACGGCACGGCGGTCGATGCCGCGGGCGCGAAGAAGATCGCGGCAGGCGCCCTCGCCGAATGCCAGAAGAACGGCTGGAACGTGGCTGTCGCCGTGGTCGATACCCACGGCTTCCTGGTCTATTTCGAACGCATGAACAACACGCAAACGGCGAGCGTCGACATCGCGATCGGCAAGGCGAGGGCCGCGGCGACCTATCGGCGCACGACGCGGGTGTTCATGGATGCGATCAACAAGGGCGGACCGGCCACGGCTACGCTGCCCGGTGTGTTCGCCTCGCCCGGCGGCGTGCCGATCATGGTCGACGGCAAAGTCACCGGCGCAGTGGGAGTGAGCGGCGCCACCGGTGACCAGGACGAGCAATGCTCCAAGGCCGGCCTCGAGACGACATGAAAAATTGCGCTCGAAACGTAGGGCGGATTAGCGAAGCGTAATCCGCCGGTCCGCAGCGTGGTCGGTCGGCGGATTACGCTTCGCTAATCCGCCCTACGCGCTGGCCTATCCCTTGCGCCTCGCCAGCACCTGCGCCCGCTGCTCGGGCGTCAGATTGTAGAACATCCGGCATACCGCCCTGGCGTCTTGCTCGTGCACGCCCAGGGGCCACGCGCACTCCGGCGTAATCACCAGGCTCTCGCCCGCGCCGACAGCCGGGTTGGATGCACGGAAGCCGGATGCGGCGAAGCCGCCCAAAACCAACGTCCAAAACGCCGCGGCCAGCAGGGCCAGCAGGATCAATGACGTTATGATCTCCATTTGATCGCGGCGTAGAGTCTCGGAAACCGTATTGCCTCGGAGGCGGCAACGATCGGCTCCGGTTGCGTCATTGATCTGGATCCTCCGGTTGAGGGACGAAGAAGAAAGTTCCAAGCGCATCGCTGGATCGGTTGTCACCAAAAGCTAACTTGTGACACAAACGGACGGCTGGTCAAATGTCCGAGCCTGGGGGCCGTCATGAAACTTCCGCGCCGCAAATTCCTGCAGCTGGCCGCAGGTGCCGCCGCGCTCCCGGCGGTCTCGCACACCGCGGTTGCGCAAGATTATCCGACGCGGCCGATCCGGCTGGTGGTGCCTTTTCCGCCGGGCGGTGCGTTCGACGCCCTCGGTCGGCCCTGGGCTGAAAAGATGAAGCCGCTGCTCGGCGCGGTCTTTGTTGAAAATATCGGTGGCAGCGGCGCTTCGCTGGGCGCGGCCGCCGTCGCGCGTGCGCGCCCGGACGGCTATACCCTTCTGCTCGGCGGCACGCTGCCGCACGTCAACGAGGCGCTGCTGAAGAACCGGCCGCTCTACGATCCGGTCAAGGACCTGGACCCCATCGTGGCGGTGGCAGCGAATTTTATCGGCATCGCCGTGAATCCTTCCGTGCCGGCGCAGACGCTGGGCGAATTCATCGCCTATGCCAAAGCCAATCCCGGCAAGCTGTCCTACGGGCATGCCGGGATCGGCTCGACCAACCATCTGACCGGCGAGCTGTTCAAACTGCTCGCCGGGACACCCGAGATCGTGCAGATACCCTATCGCGGAATGGGGCCGGCCTTGACCGACGCGATCGGCGGACAGGTCCAGATGGCGACGCCCGGAGTAACCGGCCAGGTGCTCGAATTCCACCGCTCCGGAAAGCTACGCCTTCTCGCGGTGACAAGCCCGAAGCGTCTCGCCGCCGCGCCCGAGATTCCGACGGCAGCCGAAGCAGGCCTTCCCGGCCTGATCGTGACGGCATCGCTCGGACTGCTCGCGCCATCAGGTACGCCGACCGCGATCATCGAACAGATCGCGCAGGCCACGCGCACGGCGCTCGCGGAGCCCGCCTACCGGCAGTCGCTAATCGAGGGAGGTTTTGAGCCCGCGCTCGATTCAAATCCCGAAAAATTCCGCCAGGCCCTTGCCGCCGACGTTGCACTCTGGGCGCCGCTGGTCAAATCGCTCGGGCTGAAGATCGACTGACTGGTGGCGCCCAGCGCGTAGGGCGTAGGGCGGATTAGCCAACGGGTCGCGCGAACGCGCGCCCGTTGGCGTAATCCGCCACGCAACGGGCACCGGCGGCGGACTACGCCTTGCACCTCTGCTTGTGGAGCTACCGGGGTTGCGGTCGGCTAATCCGCCCTACGCGCTGTGGCGCGTAGATGCGTAGGGCGGATTAGCCAACGGGTCGCGCGAACGCGCGCCCGTTGGCGTAATCCGCCACGCAACGGGCACCGGCGGCGGATTACGCCTTGCACCTCTGCTTGTGGAGCTGCCGGGGTTGCGGTCGGCTAATCCGCCCTACACCACTACACCGCTCGCTCGACCAGATGCGCGCGCGAAGGGGCGGGGTCAAACCGGTCCGCAAAATATTGCGTCTCGTGGGCCACCTGTCCGTCGCGGAATTCCATGATGCTCACCGTGTAGGATGGCACGCCGTCATAGCTCAGCACGAATTCGGTGACCCAGAGATCGCCGCTGCCGACAATTCGCCGGACCGTAAAGCGTTTTGTGTTCGGCTGGACGGTTCGGCTCTGTTGAATATTGTACCGGCCGCGGATGCGCTCGCCCGATTGCGGATAATCGAGCACGGCATCCTCGCGGTAGATTTCATGTTCGGCCTCGAAATTGCTGGCGTCCGACGCTTCCCAATGGCGCTGCAGCGCCGCCCGCACGATTTTGTCATCCATCGCAATCTCCTGCGCTTCCGGCACTTCGGGACGGACATTAGTACGAAGCAATAGACGGTTCGACGCAAACCGGACAGGTCCGTGAAAAAGTTCGACACAATTCCGTCGCCGTTGCTTGATCGGTTCCGATGGCTGCAGTGGGGGGCCGATTTGATACTCGCAAAAGTTTTTGCCTATGCCATGGTCCTGTGGTGCCTGCTCTCTCCCTCCAATGCCGCCGGCATTCAGCTTCTCGACTCCGATTCCCGCCTGGCAGGGGCGATCTGGTACCCATGCGCAGCGGAGCCAAAGATTGTGCCGCTCGGCGCCCTGGCGGTGGCCGCCGATTTCAACCTGATGGGCGTCAGGGATTGTCCCGTCGCAGGGACAAAACTGCCTCTGGTTGTTTTCTCACACGGTCGAACCGGGTGGTTCGGAGCCAATCATGATACGGCAGAGGCGTTGGCCGATGCCGGCTTTGTCGTCGCCGCCATCAACCATCCCGGCGACAATGGCAACGACCCCTCGAAGGCCGAGGACCTCTCCGTCTGGGCGACGCGTCCGGTGGATATGGTTCGCTTGCTCGACTTCATGCTGCACGACTGGAAGGACAAAGCGGTGATCGATCCCGCTGGGGTCGGCTTGTTCGGTTTTTCCAAGGGAGGCTATACCGGCCTGGTGCTGATTGGGGCTGCGCCGGATTTCGGCAGGCTCGCCAGCTTCTGCAAGGATACCACAGGAACCTGTCGGCAACTGCATGACGGGGAAGCTCCGCCCAGCCCGCCGCATGATGCGCGTATCCGCGCCGCGGTGATTGTGGATCCCGCGACCGGAGTTTTTACGCCGGACAATCTCGCCGCCATCAAAATCCCCCTGCAGTTCTGGCGATCCGAACGGGGAGGCCCGGGCGTGGGCGACGGTTCGGGCACCGCGCGCGTCGCACGCAGCCTAGCGGGCAAAGCTGAGGTTCATGTCGTGCCGGCCGGACACTTTGCATTCCTGGCGCCCTGCTCGCAGCAACTCGTGGCCGCCATACCGCGGATTTGCACCGATGTGCCGGGCTTCGACAGGGCAGCCTTTCACCGCGATTTCAACGCGAGCGTTGTCCGGTTCTTCCGGGCGCATCTCCTCGGCCAGTAGTGTGGTTTAGCGCCGTCCTCCGCCATCGTCTGCGTCGGTAAATCGGGGCAGTGACCGCAGCGGTGCGGCTGCCTCAATCGTGCGCCAGAATTTTTCGTTACCCTTTTTTGTGATGCAGACCTTGATGCGGTGCGGCGGCGGGCCATGTCGGCAGCTATGCGCCAATTCGCCCGCGATCATGCCATCGCACATGACGTAGGCGTGCAGATAATACCGGTTGGCGCGGTGTTGCAGGCCGCCGCTGATGCTGGACCAATGCCAGCCGCTCACATCCCCAAGCCGATAGGCGGCGTGCCGATGGTCGTCGAACTGGCGACGCACCCAGACGATCGGACCGGGCTCGGCGGCGAGCGCCGCTTCGTCGCGGTCGCGCTTGCGATCCTCAGCCGTCTTGAACAGCTGCCGTTTTTCGGAAAAGAACGGATGCTGCTGGACATAAGGAACGCATATGTTGCCACCTTCACCGGTGGCTTCCATCATCAGGTCGAACGGGTCGCCGCCGGTTTCAATGGCACGCACGATTGCTTCACCGGCCGCCTTTCGCAATCGCGCCTTTCTGTCCGACTTGCTTTCCATGATGCGCCCTACAGTCGGCGGTTCATCCGCTGGTGGTTCCAGACTGAGTCTCCACCGCGCCCGATCTCAGCGAGATCAATTCCCACGCTGCGACCACGATCATGATCGCGGTGGTCAGGATCGACAGCAGCAGCGGCGACAAGTCTCCGGCAAACCAGGCGAGCACGCCGAGCGCGATGATACCGACGCCGTGCGACAGTTGCAAAAAGCCGCGAATGGTGTGCTTGAACAGGATGGTGCCGATCAGGAACAGCAGCGGGCCGCCGATCGCGCTCAGCACGGTCGCCATGCCGGAATGGCCCGCGGGATGCTTCAGCACCAGTTCATCGGCCACCGCCGTCACGATAATGCCGGCCACGATCGGCATGTGCAGATAGGTATAGGCGAGCCGCGCCAGCCGGCCGGGCTCGCTCGACCTTGAAATCTCTTCGGAGCCGGCCTCGGCGCCCCTGTGGAAATAGATCCACCACATCGCCAGACTGCCGATGAAGGCCGACGCGAATGCGCCGACGGTCTCAAGCGTCCAGGCCAGTTCGGCAAAGGTGGCGCCGATCACCACAATGGATTCGCCGAGCGCAATGATGATGAAGCCTGCGCAGCGCTCCGCCATATGGCCGCCTTCGACCACCCAGTCCGCGACCTCCGAGGCGCCGTATTTCGGGATCCAGAACCGCACCGCCGGCGAGAGGTATTCGATTCCCAGCGCCACCGCCCACAGCAGCAGCCGCGCATAACTTTCCGCAAAGCCGCCGGCGATCCAGAACATGGCCGACGCCGACAGCCAGGCCGTAATACGGATCGCATTCATGCGCGCCGGGTTTCGGGAGCGCGGTGTCGACACCCACAAAAACACCGTCTTGCCAACCTGCATCGCGGCGTAGGCAGCGGCGAACCAAAGCCCTCGCGATTCAAACGCCTGTGGGATCAACGTCGAAAGCACCAGCCCGCCGAGCATCAGCGCGAACAGCAGGATGCGGACCGGCGTGAGTTCGGGATTGAGCCAGTTGGTGATCCAGGAGGTGTAGACCCACACCCACCATACCGCGAGGAACAGCAATGTCGTCTGCGCCAGACCGAGCGGCGTCAGGCGGCCAAGCAGCGTGTGCGAAACTTGCGTGACCGCGAAAACGAACACCAGGTCGAAGAACAGTTCGGCATAGGTGACGCGGCTATGCTGGTGCGGCGCATGGGTCCGAAACAGCGCGCCGCGTTGGTTGTCCGCCGCCATGCACGCGTCCCCTGTCCGGTTCGAGCTAGCCCTCCGGCACTCCGGTTTGCAGCGCAAGCGCGTGCAGCACGCCGCCCATCTGGCCCTGCAGCGATTGATAGACGATCTGGTGCTGCTGGACGCGGGATTTTCCGCGGAACGATTCCGAGATCACGGTCGCGGCATAATGGTCGCCATCGCCGGCAAGATCGCGAATCGTCACCTCGGCGTCGGGGATCGCGGCCTTGATCATGGTTTCGATGTCGCGGGCGTCCATCGGCATCCCAAAAGATCTCCCAAATCGCTTCGAATCCGGCTTTGGCCAGTCTAACCCGGACGCCTTGCCGCGTCACGCGTTGCGGTAATATATCCGCGAGCGGCCTTTTCTAAGCTGGACGAGACCTCACATTTGGTCGAAATCGCCGATCGCAGAAGGCTCCCTCCATGAAACTCCCCGGCCCCGACCACCCCATCGCCATCACGCCCAATCCGAAGCGCGTCCGCGTCACGGCCGGCGGCGTCGTGATCGCCGACTCCACCCACGCGCTGACCCTGAAAGAGGCAAGCTACCCGGCGGTCCAGTACGTCCCGCGGCAGGACGCCAACATGGCGCTGCTGTCGCGCAGCGAACGGACCACGCACTGCCCCTACAAGGGCGACGCGAGCTATTTCAGCGTGACCGCCGGCGGCAAGGCGCTGGAAAATTCCGTCTGGACCTACGAGACGCCGTTCCCGGCCATGGCGGAAATTTCCGGCCATCTCGCGTTCTATCCGGACAAGGTCACCATCGAGCAGTTGTGACGCAGACGTAGGGCGGATTAGCGCAGCGTAATCCGCCGCGACCGCGAACCGGATTGCAGAATGGCGGATTACGCTGCGCTAATCCGCCCTACGAACCTACACCCTGAAGATCGTCAGCCCCAGGATCAGCAGCACCAGGAAGATCACCACGAAGACATAGAACAGGAAGCGGGCGACGTCCGCGGACGCCGCCGATATGCCGGTGAAGCCGAGTATGCCGGCGACGATCGACACCAGAAAGAAGATCAGCGCCCATTTGAGAATTGTCATCGGTCCGCTCCATATGCTTGCCGATGGCCACAACGGGGCACCGCCGCGATAGTTCCCGGTTTTGAACTTTTGCCTTGCCGAACGCGGTTCGCGGTTGCAACATTCGCGTGCAACAGTTCGGGGGCGCATCATGACAATTTCGCAGGCCGGGGCAGCCGCCGACGTCCACGCAGCACCGAAGGCCAGAACGCGAAACCCTTCGATTGACCGCGCCCGCACCTTTCTGACGTTGGTGGTGCTGCTGCACCACGCCGTCATCCCCTATACATATTACGGTCACACCGATCCGAAGGAATTCTTCGGCTTCGACATGATCGTGCTCGCCACCGACAGTTTCTTCATGGCGATGTTCTTTTTTCTGTCAGGGCTGTTCGTCTGGCCAAGCATCGCCCGGAAGGGACCGCTGAATCATTTGGCCGATCGCTTGCGTCGGCTTGCCCTGCCATTCGTGATCTGCGCGTTCACGGTCATTCCGCTCGCCTATTATGCGATCTCGCTGCGGCACCATCCTGAAATCGGGTTTTCCGAATTCTGGTGGACCACGATCACGAAAGGCCCGTGGCCGAGCGGACCGCTCTGGTTCCTTTGGGTCTTGTTTGTCTTCGATGTGATTGCTTGCTTGCTGTATCGGCTGTCACCCACCATGCTCGATCCGATCAATCGCCTCTCGCTGTACGGTCGCCGTCGGCCCGCGGTCTTCTTCGCAGTTTTGCTTGCTGTCACGGCTACGTTCTACGTTCCCGGGCTGATGTACTACGGACCAAGCAGTTGGTTCGAGTTCGGGCCGTTCTCGGTCCAGCACGGTCGCGTGATGCTTTATGCCACCTACTTCTTTTTCGGCGCCGGTATTGGCGTTCACTCCATGGATCGCGGGTTGTTGGCGGCGGACGGCCGGATGGCGAAGGTCAGCTGGGATTGGATGGTACTGACGATCGTTCCGTATTACCTGATGTGGGTGCTGATCTCCATCAAACGCGAAAATCTGGGGAATCCGTCGCCGTTGCCGAACTGGTACGAGGCGAGCTATGCCGTCTGCTTCACTGTCTTCAGCGTGGCCATCCTGTTCCTGATCCTGGCCTATTTCCTGAGGTTCGCGAACTCAGGAAGGAGCGTACTCGATTCGATGCAAGCCGACGCCTACGGCATGTTCCTGGTGCACTATCCGATCGCGCTGTGGCTGCAGTATTGGCTGTTCGACTTCAATGTGCCCGCGACAGTGAAAGCACCGATCGGGTTCGTGCTGACGGTCGCGTTCAGTTGGGGACTGACGCGCGCGCTACGGCAAATTCCGGGCGCAAACAAGGTGCTCTAAGGCCGAATGATTTGTAGGGCGGATTAGAAGCGTAATCCGCCATCCGGTTCGTCGGTCGCGGCGGATTACGCTTCGCTAATCCGCCCTACGGTTCAAACCGCCGGATAAAGCTTGCAGATGAACATGACCGCCAGAACGGTCGCAAGCAACGCCAGCAATCGTTTGTCCCTTGGGCGCATAAATAGATAACGCCGACGGGAACCCTTGGGTTCCCGTCTCGTGCAACGTCTACGACGCCTTGCCGCTCATATAGGCCGGCAACCAGCTCTCGAAGGCATGCACCAGCGCTTTGACATGTACCGCGCCCTCGCCGGCAACCGCGACCTCATGGCCGCCGGTCAGGCCGATCTGCACGCAGGGCACTTCGATCGCCTTCAGCTTGGTGAAGACGCTGAGCAGATCCTTTTCGTTCACCGTTACGATGTAGCGGCCCTGATCCTCGCCGAACCACCAGGCATGCGGCACGATCAATTCCGGCGCTTCGTCCAGCATTGCGCCGATGCCGCCCGCGATCGCCATTTCAGCAAGCGCAATCAGCAACCCGCCGTCGGAAACATCGTGCACCGCGGTCGCCGTGCCGGCATGGATCATGCCGCGCACCACGTCGCCGTTGCGTTTTTCGGCCGCGAGATCGACCGGCGGCGGCGCGCCTTCTTCGCGGCCGCAGATGTCGCGCAAATAGACGGACTGGCCTAGCCAGCCCTGGGTGTCGCCGATCAGCAGGATGACTTCGCCTTCGGCCTTGAACTTGAGCGTCGCGGATTTCGTAAAATCGTCAAGCAGCCCGACGCCGCCGATCGAGGGCGTCGGCAGGATGCCGCGGCCCAATTCTTCACCTAAGATTCGGGTTTCGTTGTAGAGCGAGACGTTGCCGGACACGACCGGGAAATTCAGCGCGCGACAGGCCTCCGAGATGCCCTTCAGGCAGCCGACGAACTGGCCCATGATTTCCGGCCGCTCCGGATTGCCGAAATTCAGATTGTCGGTGATCGCCAACGGCCGGCCGCCGACCGCGGTGATGTTGCGCCAGGCCTCCGCCACCGCCTGCATGCCGCCCTGATACGGATCGGCCTCGCAATAGCGCGGAGTCACGTCCACCGTCAGCGCCAGCCCCTTCGGTCCATCCTCGACACGCACCACCGCGGCATCGCCGCCGGGGCGCTGCACGGTGTTGCCGAGAATGACGTGATCGTACTGCTCCCACACCCAGCGTTTTGAGCACAGCTCGGGCGTGGCGATCAGTTTTTCCAGCGCCGGCATGATTCCAAGCGGCGGCGTCACATCGCGCGCGTGAATGACGGGCAGCAACGGCGAGGCCAGATGCGGCCGGTCATACAGCGGCGCCTCGTCGCCAAGCTCCTTGATCGGCAGATCGGCCATCACGTCGCCGCCGTGCTTTACCACGAAGCGCTTGCTCGGCGTGGTGTAGCCGACCACCGCAAAATCCAGCCCCCATTTCCTGAAGATCGCCTCGGCCTGCTTTTCCTTCTCAGGTTTTAAGACCATGAGCATGCGTTCCTGGCTTTCCGACAGCATCATCTCATAGGCGCTCATGCCGGTTTCCCGCGTCGGCACCGCATCGAGATCGAGGTCGACGCCGAGGTCGCCCTTGGCGCCCATCTCCACCGCCGAACAGGTCAGCCCCGCCGCGCCCATGTCCTGGATCGCGATCACGCAATCCGCCGCCATGATTTCGAGGCACGCCTCCAGCAGCAGTTTTTCCGCAAAGGGATCGCCGACCTGCACGGTCGGCCGCTTCTCGGCGGAGTCGTCGTCGAATTCGGCCGACGCCATCGAGGCGCCATGGATGCCGTCGCGTCCGGTCTTGGAGCCGAGATAGACGATCGGCATGTTGACGCCCGATGCGGCGGCGTAAAAAATCTTGTCGGTATCGGCAAGTCCGACCGCCATCGCATTGACCAGGATATTGCCGTCATAGCGGGTGTGGAAACGCACCTGCCCGCCGACCGTCGGCACCCCGAACGAATTGCCGTAGCCGCCGACGCCGGCCACCACGCCGGACACGAGATGCCGCGTCTTGGCATGCTCCGGCGCGCCAAAACTCAGCGCATTGAGACAGGCGATCGGCCGCGCGCCCATGGTAAACACGTCGCGCAGGATGCCGCCGACGCCGGTGGTCGCGCCCTGGTAGGGCTCGATATAGCTCGGGTGGTTGTGGCTCTCCATCTTGAACACCACCGCCTGCCCGTCGCCGATGTCGATCACGCCGGCGTTCTCGCCGGGCCCCTGGATCACCCATGGCGCCTTGGTCGGAAGGCCGCGCAGATGGATGCGCGAAGATTTGTACGAGCAGTGCTCGTTCCACATCGCCGAGAAAATGCCGAGTTCGGTGAAGGTCGGCACCCTCCCGATCAGTTTCAGAATGCGTTCGTATTCGTCCGGCTTCAGGCCGTGACTTGCTACGAGTTCGGGGGTGATTTGGGGTTCGTTGGGAATCATGCTGCTCGGACGCGATGTAAGCCTCTTATTAGGGACATCAAGCGCACTGGAAAAGCGCTTTTTGCGCGTGTTTTCAACAATCCGCGGGATTGAACTCGTGCCCCGGACGCAGCGCAGCGCGTAGCTCTTCGCGAAGCGGTGCGCTGCAGAGCCGGGGCCGTAACGAACGTCGGCATCTGGTACGGTCCCGGCCCCGCGAAGCGGCATGAAGAATGCCGCATCGCGTCCGGGACACGAGCGTTGGCGAGGCAGGCCCGCAAAGGATTTGCGCAGGCCTCGCGGATCGGATTTAACGGCCCTCAACACTGCAACCGAAGGCCTTTTTTCGTGGATGACCTGACCAACACGGCATTCCTGCGCCGCCCCGATTTGCATGTCGAAACCGAGGGCGAATTCGCCGGCTGGCGGACCTGGAGCCGCGACAGGTTTGAGTCCCACAACGGCCCGTTCTGGCACAAAATGGACGACGACGGCCGCGTACGCTGCGCGTTCCGGGTCGAGCAAAAACATCTCAACGGCCAGCGTAACGTCCATGGCGGCTGCTTCATGACGTTCGCCGATTACTGCCTGTTCGCCGTCGCCTCCCCGGTGCTCAACGAACCCGGCGTGACGGTGTCATTCGCCTGCGAATTTCTCGACGCCGCCCATGAAGGCGACCTGATCGAGGCGGCCGGCGAGATCACCCGCGCCGGCGGCTCGCTGATCTTTTTGCGCGGCATGCTGACCTGCGGCGAACGGAAGCTGTTTGCGTTTTCCGGGACGATCAAGCGGGTGAAGATGCGGGCGCTGGCGGCGGCGGGGCCGCCACAGTGACAAGGCCTGCCGCCCAATTTGGATTTCCCCAGCGCTGCAGCAAGTTCGTCCTGAAGTTCTGAAGTACCGAAAAGCACCTGTGCAGAATGCCCCGCGACCATTGAACATCACTTGAAATGCAATTACTACGGGCAGTATTTCAATTCATACTTAGCGCAGCAGCCCCAATGTGAATTTATTCGACGCCATAATTTTGCGCAGACAAGCAAGATTTTTTCGGAAGAATTTGGCCGGCTGCGCTTTTGCGGCATATGCGGCCAGAGATATGAAGAGATTTGGATGGGCGCAGAAAGTACTGGATATCGCCGCGCCTCAAATCAACTCGGCAATACGCGGTGCTATTGAGGATCCGAAAATATCAACCTTCTCGCTGGTCTTTCGTTCCTGCAAAACCAATTCGCAGTTGCTCCAGTTAATCGAAAGTTTACGTCATTGTGATCGAGTTTTTCTAGAGCAGGACGTTGTTCTTAGTGAACATCGCTGTTTGGGATTTCGCGCGCGAATAGGAACCGAGCGTTCATGGATAACTGGTCTCGGGCCATTTCCATTTTTCCCCCCAACCAGACGAACGCCATATACGGAGCTTGTCATGCGAGTGAAGCCCAGACCATCCTATAAAAAAGTAATGAAAAAGACTCCGCCCGGTGTCCTTCATGCTGCCGATATGGACATGCTTGGAATGGATGACGATGATTTCAAGAGAATGTGGTCGTCTTCACTCAAACGAACCGCGCAAATTATCGGACACACGCCAGATTTGATGAGTGCGGCAAAAACAACGTTCGTCATACCAACAACGCTGGCTGGATAGCGCGGATGAAGGTAACTCACCTATTCATCAAGCCTCAGCCCGGGAAAAAAATGCGGGCGGTGAAATCGTTTTCGTTCAGCCCGGGTGGCATAGCTGAAAATGCATTGTGCCAACCGTTAAGGCAGGTCCTGATCGCTTCGAAACCGATTACGGAAGAGTGCGGTTTGAGCGCCGGTGACCTCCGTGAGAATGTTGTTGTTGACTGGAATGGACTCTACGACTTGCCCTCGGGAGCTATTATCAAAATTGGCGGCGCTTTAATTCGTCTGACGTTTCACTGTGAGCCGTGCAAAGGCCTGCTTGGCAAAATTGAACTAAAGGCGATCAAGCACAAACGAGGGGTTCTCGGTTACTTTGTAAACAGCGGGAAGATTACGGTAGGCGACGCACTCGAAGTAACGCGATTCTCCGAAGAGCCTATACCATATGAAATACGAGAAAGACTCAGATGGTATTTGCAAAAGCAGTCGTATCCGGTGACCGCCACAAAACTGGTTTACGATTTGGGCCTGGCGCGTTCATGTCTCAGGGCACTGCCTGCACTCCTGAGAAAAATTCCCGACGTGAACCAAGGCCTTGTCTTGTACCGGGCCGACTATTCGGATGATCATTCCCATCATTCTCATTCGGTATAAATCCGGCCTACATAATTTTGTTCGGTCTACCCGGCACCGGAAAAGGTACATTGGCCGCCCGTATCTCGATCGAAATGACGATTGAGCATATTTCCTGCGGAGATGTATTTCGCCGCCATGTTGTCGAGGGGACTAGATTTGGAAAATTGGCGCGAAGATACATAGAAGCCGGGCGACTTACACCCGACGAAGAAACATCGCGGATGTTCTTGGAGCATCTAGCGCTCCTGCCTGAAAAGCGCACGTATTTAATCGAGGGTTTTCCGCGTACTACAAAACAGGCAGATGCCTTCGAACGCCATCTGCTTGAAACCGGAAGGCGCATCGAGGCCGCGTTGCTGTTGGAGGCGGCTTCCGATCAGATCGTGGAACGACTGCGATTGCGCCGGGTTTGCTCGAAATGCGGCCGTATCTTCAATCTTCGTTTTGCACCCCCGACAATACCTGATGTTTGCGACACCGACGCAGGTCCCCTTGTTCGGCGCGCCGATGACAAAGAAGAGCTAATTCGTCCCAGGCTTGCACTTTACAAGGAGCACGAGGACGCTCTCGTTGCGTTCTACTCAGAAAGAAATCGGGTCCATCGCGTGGACGCTAGCCGCGACGCCAATGCAGTATTTGATAATGTAAGAGAGCTATTATGGAAACCGGACTAGGATAAGATCCAGCGCACCTGAGCTGTTCAGACAAATCACCCGCGCCGGCGGCTCGCTGATCTTTTTGCGCGGGATGCTCAGTTGCGGCGAGCGCAAGCTGTTTGTGTTTTCGGGGACGATCAAGCGTGTGAAAATGCGGCCGCCGCGGGCGGCGGTCGAACGGAACGGCTAATGCAGGAACGGTTTGAAAAGTATCCCAAAGCAGAGCGTCCAGGTAATCCCGTTCATCCACTTTAGCAGGTTGATATCCCCGCGCATCACATGAATGTCTCCGCGGATCATATGAATGTCACCACGAATCATATGAATGTCCCCACGGATCATGCCGAGATCGTCCTCAATTTTTTTGAAGCGGCCGTCATAAGCAGCCATCGCCACGGCTGCCTCTCGCGCCTTGTCCTCCGGGGCGCCCGACGCGATGAATGCGTCGTACACCTCTGATATCATCGTCGCCATGATGCTGCCTCTGCGCCCAAAATAATCATTGATGGGCAGCGCGTCCAGAGGCGGCAAGTTGCGCCAGTGTTTACGGACACGCGATTATTTAGCGCGGGCTTTGCGACTTGCTACTATCGCGTGTAGGCGGCCGACGAATGAGCCACATTTTGCGCGGCATGCTGACCTGCGGCGAGCGCAAGCTGTTTGCGTTTTCGGGAACGATCAAGCGGGTGAAGATGCGGGTGCCGGCGGCGGCGGTCGAACGGAACGGCTAACGCAGGAAAAGTTTGAAAATTATCCCGACGCAGAGCGCCCAGGTAATCCCGTTCATCCACTTCAGCAGATTGATGTCCCCTCGGATCGTGTTGATGTCCCCACGGATCATGCCGAGATCGCCTTCAATCTTGTTGAAGCGACCATCATAGGCAGCCATGGCCACAGCGGCCTCTCGCGCCTTGTCTTCCGGAGCGCCTGACGCAATGAATGCGTCATACACTTCTGATATCATCGTCGCCATGATGCTGCCTCGGCGCTCAAGATAATCATCGACGGCAAGCGCGTCCAGAGACGGCAAGTTGCGCTGACTGTTCCGGACACGCGATTATTTAGCGCGGAGTCAGCGACTTATACCTATCACGCGCAGGGGCCGTAGGGTGGGCAAAGGCGCTCTTGCGCCGTGCCCAGCATTTCCGGATGCGGCATTGAATGGTGGGCACGCCCCCGGATGCATTCGCGTCATTGCGCCAACTGCGTCATTGCGAGGAGCTCTTGCGACGAAGCAATCCAGTCCATCCGCGCGCGCGACTCTGGATTGCTTCGCTACGCTCGCAATGACGAGGAAGTCCGACGGCTTTGCCCACCCTACGAAGATTCTAGCCGCGTCCGGGTTCAGCCATCGCCATCTTCTGACGACCGGAAACCGTCCCATGCCTGGCGGGGTGGGCTGCGTTCTGGACGACCTTGCGTTTGCCGGGCTTCTTCGCCGCGCTGTCGCGCAGGGCCAGCCGGGTGCGCTTTTTGATATTCGCTTCGGCGTGCGCCCTCATCCCGGGATTGTGGGCGGCGTATTCCCTGCCGTCGGTCGGCGCCACATGCGGCGGATCGCGGCCGAGATACGGCCGTCCGATGCCGAACTCCTTGCCGTTTGCGTCGATCCATTTCCAGAATTTTTCGGTGGAGGCCCATCGCTGATTGCGCGTCGCGCCGTCGGTGCTCACCACGTCGGCCGCAAGCCCGTGGCCGTAGCCGCCGCGAAAACTCCCGCCATGGTATGACCTGTCGGTCGCCGCCTTCATGCCGCTGGCGATCGACTGACGGTAGTCGTCGCGGAACGCGCTGGTGATGCCCGGCGACATCCCGGCGAGTTCCGCCGCGCGCAGGGTATGAAAGAGTTTTGTCCTGAAGCTGCGGTCCATGCCCCCGATCACATAGTCCATCATCGGCATGCCGACTTTTTCCGCCGCATGCGGATCCTTCCAGGTAAAATCCTGATCGACCAGCCTGGAAAAAGTTCTGGTCACCATGACCATTTTGCCCTTGCGCCGGATCGTCACTTTCCGCCGCTCATGCACCCGGAGGGAGTCCTCCTTGGGGGTGCGTTGATAAAGCGTCCACAGATAGCGGTCGATGCAGCTGTCCAGGCATTCGTCCGGAATTTCGATCAGCGCAACCGCCTTCTTGACCTCGATCGGCATCGGATCCGATGGGTCGGCGCTCGCCACCTGCACAAGCGACGGTTCGGCTGCCGAAATCGACGACGAATCGGGCAACGCAGCCTCGACGATCAATTTCGACTCATCCTTGGCCACCGTGATGTCGCTCGCAACTGCGGTTTCCGGCTCGGCGGTTGGCGCCATATCGGCGTTGACGGCAGTCACATCGGCGCCGATGGCAATCACATCGGCGCTGACGGCAGGCGCATCGGCGCTGACGGCAGGCGCATCGGCGATCGCGATTGCCCGCTGCATGTCGGCGCGTTCGGCCTCGGCCATGAGCGACGCTGCCCTGGGCTGTTCGACCGGCACCGCGGCAGTGGTTTCGACGACCGCCGGACCGACGCCAAGCCGGCCACCACACCAGGCGGCGAGAACGACCGTTCCGCACATCACCGCCACTTTCGCACATCGAAGCAAGGCCATGATCCGTCGTCTCCAAAGGCTCCACCGGAGCTGTGTTGCGACGGGACCAGTCTTGCCAGCCAATGTGGACGCGCAAGGGCGCAAACGTCAGGTCATGACGTTTTCGGGAAAGTGTTGCCTAAATGCACAAGCCCGTGGGGCGGATTAGCGACCACGTCCGCGGTAATTCAACCCGCAAGGCGGAAGCGTAATCCGCCGCAGCGTTTGCACCCGGCGGCGGATTACGCCTTGCGCCTTCGCGCGTTGGAACACGGTGCTTGGGGCCGGCTAATCCGCCCTACTCACACGCCATCATAGGCGCCGCCGATCGCCGCGACATAGCGCTCCACCGAACGCGCCAGGTTCTGCTTCGCGCCCGTTTGCATCACCCGCTCGAAGTGATGGCTGTAGACCCGATCGAACGCCAGCGGCATCAGCGCCGCCGCGACGGCGCGAACGCCTTGTTCGGAAAGCGGGATGAAGTTCGGAATGCTGCGCATGAACGAGAACGACTTGCGGTCCAGGTTGACGATGGCGATGTCCGCCGAGCACACCACGCCCTTGCCTCCGGCTCCCGCCGCCCAATGCAGCATCGCTCCGCCGGGGAAGTGCCCGCCCCCGCGCACCAGCGTGACGCCGTTGAGCAGTTCGAATCTTTCGCCCTGCCAGAATTTGATGCAGGGATCGGGCTGCCTCACCCACTTCGCATCGTCGGCGTGGAGATGCACGGGGACATCGCCGAACGCGCGGCTCCAGTCGACCAGCGTCGTATAAAAGTGCGGGTGTGAAATCGCAATCGCGCGCAGCCCGCCGAGTCCGTTGATCAGCGTGACCGTGGCGTCGTCGATCAGCGAGATGCAATCCCAGAGAATGTTGCCGTCCGGCGTACAGACGAGCAGCGCGCGCTGCCCGATGGCGAATCGCGGCGTGGTGCCGATGCCGATCAGGCCCGGCTCGTACTGGCGAAATCCGTTGTGGTGCGAAATCCGCAAGCGTTCCAGCGTGGTCCACGACTGCCCCTCGGGCGGGATGTGCTGACGCTCATCTTCGCACACCGGGCAGCGCGCCGGCGGAGTTTCGCTTGGCGGATACTGTGTACCGCAGGTCGAGCAAATGAACGCCGGCATGATCGCCTCCGATAGTGATCAAGGCTTGTCGGTCGCCAGCAGCTTGCGGTATTTCTCCACATCGCGCGTCACAAGTTGCTGCAACACCTCCGGCGTATGCTCATTGGCGTCCGGCGGCACCGAGGACAGATCGTGGAACCGCTTTTTCACGCCCTCGCTTTCCACCGCCGTCTTCGCCGCCGCGTTGAGTTTTGCGACGATCTCCGGCGGCGTGCCCTTGGGCGCGAACAAGCCGTTCCAGCCCTGCGCCTCGAATTCCGGCAATCCTGCCTCCGTCGAGGTCGGCAGATCCGGCAACGTCGAAAGCCGCACCGAGGAGCCGATCACCAGGCCCTTGACCAGTTTGTCGTCGATCGCCTGCGACACCGAGGCTGCGTTGTCGCAGACGCCGTCGATCTGGCCGCCGATCGCGTCGGTGAGCGCAGGCGCGCCGCCGCGGTAGCCGACCAGCGTCACGTCGATGCCGGCGGCCTGCACAAAGCTCTTGCAGATCAGGAAATTCGACGAGCCGACGCCGGCGTGGCCGAGGTTGATCTTGCCGGGGTTGCTCTTGGCGTAGGCGATGAACTCCTGCAGGTTCTTGGCCGGGAAATCCTTGCGCAGCGCGATGATTCCAAAGGTTTTCGCGACCATCGCGATGGGCACGAAGGCATCGGCCTTGAACGGCAGCATCGGATAGATGGTGTAGGACGCCGCATTGGTTCCGGCATTGCCGATCGCGATGGTGTATCCGTCGGGCGCGGCCCGCGCGGCCCGCGTCAACGCGGTCGAGCCGCCGGCGCCGGCAACGTTCTCGATCACGATGGTCTGTCCGAGGCTCACACCCATCTGCTCGGCCACCGTCCGCGCAATGACGTCCGACGCCCCGCCGGCCGCGAACGGCACGATCATGGTGATGGGACGCTTGGGATAATCCTGCGCGTGGGCCGGGAGGCCCGCCAACACAAGAATTGCCGCCAGCCGGATCGGCCGCAGAACGTTTCGATAGGATTTTGCGGAGAAGCTCACGATGAGTCCGATCCAGAGCAAACTGACTGCATCAGACTTTAAGCGCCTGCCGCGCCATGGCAAGCCATTCGGCCTGCGACTTGCGGACGTAATGCGGCGCGAGCTCGATCCGTTTCACGACATCGGCCAGAACCTCGCGCGCTTCGGCGTCGCGGCCGAGCTTGCGCAGCAACAGGCCGTAGCGAACGCGGGGTTCCACGCCCGCATAGTAGGTCGATAGGTCCTGATTCGTCGGCTGCTTCCGCGATCCGGCCGGATTGCTCCAGCGCGCCGGCATAGAGCAGATGCCCCTCCGCCGACTCGAAATCCGGCCAGCGCCGGCGAAGCTCATCCAGCAGCGCAACCGTTTCGGCAAACCTTCCGCTGCCGAAAATGGCGCGGGCCTTGCCGAGGACATATTCGGGTTCATCCCCCATCGGCTTGATGAGAATCAGGTCGTAGTGATCCTCGGCTTCGCCGTATCGCTCGCGCGCGAGACACTCCTGCGCCAGCGCGGCGCGATTGGCGATGGTGTCGGCAAGTTCGACCTGATCCTTGAGCGCGCGATAGACCTTGTCCGGGTCCAGCGCCCGGCCGACGGATTTGCGCGCCTGCTGGCCCTGGCGGGTTCCGAACCATGCCGGGATCAGCTCCACCGCTACATAAGCAAGCGCGCCGATTCCCGGCAGCATCAAAATGATATAGCCCCACGGCGAGAAGCGCCCGCTTTTGGCAGCGTGCACGACCAGCACGATGTTGATGAGGGTGAGAAGCAGAATAATCGGCATTGAGATAATTCGGCTGGCGTGTGCTGAGACGGATGTCGGCCATGATCCTATCCCGGCACCGAAGCTATTTCTACCTTAGCTCTTGCCCCTATGCCGCGCGTTCCAGATGCGCCTGGCTTTTACCTCTCCCACAGGAAGACGTGCACCACCGGCCCGTAGCGGACTCGAGCCTCCGCCCGCATCGGCAATCGCCCTCGGCAAGATCATCTGATATGCTTGGGCGGCTGCAAAAGCTGTGAATGAGAAGATCGAATGCGACGGCGCCAGTTTGTTTCACTTCTCGGTGGAGCTGCGCTGGCACCGCTCACCGGGTCGCGTGTGACCGCGGAGCCGCCCGACGGCTGCGGTGTTCCGGTTGCGCGAGACGACGGCTGGCCGGTCGCCTCCATCAATGAGGACAAGCTCATCGACCGCGATGTGCTGTGCAGGATGGCTGAACGGCTCGTGGCTTCGAACGCCAACGTGCACGCCGTTCTGGTCGCACGCGGCGGCAGGCTGGTGTTCGAGCGATACCTTACGGGTTCCGACGAGGTTCCCGGCCGCATCTACGGCCGCCGGGTGGGAAATGTCACTTTTGATGCCGATACGCTGCATGACATAAAATCGGCTTCAAAGAGCGTCGCGTCGCTCGCGCTCGGAGTAGCGATCGATCGCGGGCTGATACGCAGCATCAACGAGCCGATCTTCAGCTTCTTCCCCGAATTGTCCGACCTGCGTTCCCCGGAGAAGGATGGAATCCAGCTGGTGCACGCGCTCACCATGTCGATGGGTCTGAAGTGGGTGGAGGCCACTCCGGCCACCGGAGATTATGACAACGACGAGGCGCGCATGCACATGGCCGGGGACCAGTGCCGTTACGTCCTCGGTCTTCCCGTGACGGCCCCGGCGGGACGAGAGTTCTTCTACAACACCGGCGCGCTCGCGCTTGTATCGGCCATCATCCGCAAGGCGACCGGACGTCCGCTCGACGAATTTGCGCGCGAGACGTTGTTCGAGCCTCTGGGCATCGCCGGCGTCGCATGGGATCGATACAAGGGAGATACCGATGCGGGCGGCGGGTTGCGTCTGCGACCGCGTGACATGGCTAAGATCGGCCAGCTTGTGCTTGCGGGCGGCCGCTGGAACGACCGTCAGATCGTGCCGAAACCATGGATCGAGACCTCGACGGCGCTGAAGATCAAGGCCACGGACGATCAATCCTATGGATATCTCTGGTGGCTCGGCCGCTCCCGGTTCAATGGGCGTGTGGTGCGCTGGATCGGCGCGTTGGGCCGAGGCGGGCAGTCGATTCGCATCGTCCCGGAGCTCGATCTCGTTGTCGCGGGGACCGCGGGGTATTATCAGGACTACAGCCCGGGCGCGTTTCAGCTGCAGTACGGCGTTTTCAGGGACGTGTTGCAGGCGATCTCAGACTAGTGCCGCTGCACTCGGTCTGCGTTCACGCCGCGCGCTGCAGATGCGCCACCAGGCCTGCGAACAACCCGCGGCCGTCGGTGCAGCCCATGATGTCTTCGACGTGGTTTTCCGGATGCGGCATCATGCCGAGCACATTGCCGCCGGTGTTGACGATGCCGGCGATCGATTGCGCGGCGCCGTTGATGTTGTGGGTGTCGCCGACTTCGCCCGTAGGCGAACAGTAGCGATACAGCACCCTGCCCTCGCCTTCGAGCCGCCGGATGGTGTCTTCGTCGGCGGCGTAATTGCCCTCGCCATGCGCGACCGGCACGCGGATCACCTGACCCGCATTGTAGCCGCGGGTGAACGGCGTATCGGAGCGCTCCACCCGCAGATGCACGTCGTGGCAGATGAATTTCAGCCGCGCATTGCGCATCAGAATTCCGGGCAGCAGTCCGGACTCGCATAAAATCTGAAAACCGTTGCAGACGCCGAGCACCAGGCCGCCGCCGGCCGCGAACTTGCGCACCGCATCCATCACCGGCGCCCGCGCGGCAATGGCGCCGCAGCGCAGATAGTCGCCATAGGAAAACCCGCCGGGCACCACGACGAGGTCGGTCCCCCTGGGCAGTTCGGTCTCGGCATGCCAGACCATCGCCGGCTCATGTCCCGACGCCAGCCGCAGCGCGCGCGCCATGTCGCGCTCGCGATTGATGCCGGGGAATACGAGGACGGCGGATTTCATTTCAATCACCGTTTTGCAGGCGCCGGCGCCACAAGGAGCATCACCGCGACCCCGAATAGTGCGTAGTTGGCATTGCTGACCTTCTCGTCGCGGGAAGAGCTGATCAAACTGGCGGAGGCCTTTGAGCCGAACGACACGCCGCTCACCACATATTCGCTTGTGCCATCGGCTGCAACCGTCTTGCGCCGCGCCTTGAACATGCGGGGCACCGCGGTGCCGCTGTCGCCCTCGACGCCGAGGATGGTGATTCGCTGCCCCGGCGACCGCTGCTCGAGGGCTTTTGCAACTTGTTGTTGGCTGCTGCGGAACGCCTCCAGGGTCATGGGATTGCCGGCGGCATAGAACCGGTAGCTGACCTTCGAGCCCGGGATGCAGGATGCCTGCTCGCAGAGGAACATATGAACGTCGTTAGGGACCGCCTCGTAACGCCATCCCGACACCGCAACCGGCGGCTTGTCTTTGCCGGTCGGCGAAACAAACAACGTCTGCGCCGAACCACCGCCGATTCCGGCCAGGAGCGCGGCGATCGACAGCATTGACCGGACGGCGGATTTCATCTGAACCATTTCCACTATTTGGCGCGCGGGCCGGAATTCACGACGGCCTTCAGCGCAGCCTCGAACTGCCGATAATTTGCTCCGCTTGCCGCCTCGTTACGCGACGAACTGATGAGCGACGCCGACCAATTCGAGCCATCGACGATGCCGATGGTATCATAACTTTTAGCGCCGTCGGGCGCGGTCGCGACGCAGCGCGTCGGCTTTGGCGCGGCAAGGTCAAAGGCTCCATCCACCAACGCGCACGGCGCTGAACGTTGCTGCACCAGTTCCGCGACAGCATCGCGCTGGCGGTCAAACTGCCCCGGAGCGATCGCCGAACCGAGGTACAAGAGAAAGCTCACCATGGACGCCGGCGCGCAACCGGGGTGATCGCAGACATAGACCTGCAGATCGTTCGGCACCTTGATGGCGCGCCAGCCGTCAATCGCTATCGACTGGGCCTGAATTGACGCCGATGGTTGAGCCGAGACACCGCCCATCGTCCCCACGACGGTTAAAGCAGCGGCCAGCAGCAGAAGCCGACCAATGGTCCGGCGGACGCCAAGGACGGCGGATTTCATGCAGCGGGCGCGTCGTTGAGCTCAAGGCGGCGTTCGATCCGTTCCAGATGCACATCGTGGCGCCCCAAGATTCCATACACGTTATGGACGTTCTTGCTGCAGCGAGATGAGATGCCCGCGAATAGCGTTCAGCTCGGCCTTGATATCGCCGATGTTGCTTTTCACCTCGCCCGAGTCACGTTGGAGCGCTTTCAAGATTTCGAGAATCAGGTCACTGCTGACTTCGGCCATTGCTGCACCTTTAACCTTCAGCCGCTCACCTCAATAGCATAATTCCCGACCGCCGTATCCGCCAGCAACTTATCGGCGAGTGGGTGCGCGAAAAACGAGAAAAGCCGATTTTATCGTTGCGCAACCCCCGGCGCGGCAGGCGGCGCGGTGCCGGGCGCCGGCGGTGCAAAATCCTCGATTTCCAATACGCCGACAAAATCGCTGCTGTTGCGGCGGGCGACTTCCATGCCGAGCGACGTTGAAATGACGTCGATCATGGTGTTGCCCGCGAACACCATGTCGCGCACGATATAGATCGTCTTGTCGCTTGCGCCGATCGCGCGATACTCCCAGTGCACGGCCGGGAACTCCTTCATCTTCACGACCTTGGTGGAAAGCAGCGTCAGGTCCCGCAGCCGTCCGACCGCCTCGGTCGATGCCTGCTCGGTCTGCTGCATCTGCCGCTGCGCGTCTTCCTGCGCGAATTTTTGCAAGGCGACCGGATCGGGGCTGCGCGTCGGGCTGGCCGCGGTGCGCACCGTGACGATGGAATTCTCCGGGCACGCCAGCGGCCGGCAGCGAAAGATCGAGCGCCGCTCGCCGGCCGCCCGGGTCCCGATCCATTTTTGCGGATCCGGCGACTTGAAGGTCACCCTGGTGCCGGGATGTTCCGGCCCGACCACCGTCGCGGCGCATGCCGTAAGTGAAACCGCCGCCGCGGCAAGCGCCGCGACGCGAACAACCCCCGAAACCAACCCCATCAAAACCCCCGCAGCCACCGGCCCCCCGGCCGGGCGGGACACGGTATAATGGGCCGTCAGCGCGTCCGCCAGCAACTTCCCCGGGTTTTGGCAGGGTTCCTCAACGCGGAACCGGGGTGTCCTCCACCTCCATCGCCTTGATGAACAGTTCGCGGTAGCGCCGCGCGAGTTCCGGCGAGGACGAAACCGAGGTGATGTGGACCAGCGCCGATTTGGCGAAGATCGACGCCTTGGCGAGATAGATCGGACCTTTTTCGCCGCCCACCATGCGCGTCTCCTGCACGATCGCCGGATAGCCGCGCAGCGTGGCGACGCCGCTGGACATCCGCTCGATCTTCCGGCCCGGCGTCATGCTGGAGGCGATATTGGCATTGGCCTGGGCGACGGATTCCGGAATCCTGGCGGCGAGCTTTGCCAGCGCCTGCGGATCGGGACTGCGGGTCGGGCTGTTGGAAATGCTGGCGGTGACTTGCGCCGCATCCGGGCATGCCAGCGGACGACAGGTGTATACGCCCGTGCTCTTGCTGAAGAAATTGCTGCGGCCGGCCCATTTCGCGGGGTCGGGGTTCTTGATGGTGATCCGCGTGGTGCCTTGAGCTGCGGCCTGCGAGGCTGCGAGCGTTCCGAGAAGGATGGCGCACAGGCCGATCATCCGTGCGCGCATCAAAACAGCTCGACCCGGTAATTCTCGATCACGGTATTCGCCAACAGCTTGTCGGCGGCATCCTTCAGCGCAGCTTCCGCCTTGGCCGCATCAGTGCCGGCGAGTTCGATGTCGAACACCTTGCCCTGGCGCACGCTACTGATGCCGTCGACGCCGAGCGATTTCAGCGCGCCTTCGATGGCCTTGCCCTGGGGGTCGAGGATGCCGGATTTCAGCGTGACGGTGACGCGCGCTTTCATGATTTCAGTCCAAACCTAAAAACGTCACCCTGAGGTGCTCGGCAACGAAGTTGCCGAGCCTCGAAGGGGCGGATGTTGTTGCCATCCTTCGAGACGCGAGCCGAGGACGGCTCGCTCCTCAGGATGAGGTCCTCATGGTGAGGAGCATCGCGCAGCGATGCGTCTCGAACCATGAGAGAGAAACTCAGCCCTTCACCAGCACCGGACCCGAGCCCGCGGGCCGCTCGTTCTCCATCAGGATGCCCAGCCGTTTTGCGACTTCGGTGTAGGCCTCGAGCACGCCGCCGAGATCCCTGCGGAAACGATCCTTGTCGAGCTTTTCGTTCGACTTGATGTCCCACAGCCGGCAGGAATCCGGCGAGATCTCGTCGGCGACGATGATGCGCATCATCTCGTTCTCGAACAGCCGGCCGCACTCCATCTTGAAATCGACCAGGCGGATGCCGATGCCGAGAAACAGCCCGGTGAGGAAATCGTTGACGCGGATCGCCAGCGCCATGACGTCGTCGATCTCCTGCGGCGTGGCCCAGCCGAACGCGGTGATGTGCTCTTCGGACACCATGGGGTCGTTGAGCTGGTCGTTCTTGTAATAGAACTCGATGATCGAGCGCGGCAATTGCGTGCCCTCCTCGATGCCGAGCCGCTGCGACAGCGAGCCCGCCGCGACGTTGCGCACCACCACCTCGAGCGGCACGATCTCGACCTCGCGAATCAGCTGCTCGCGCATGTTGAGGCGGCGGATGAAATGGGTGGGCACCCCGATGTCGTTGAGGTGCTGGAACAGGTACTCCGAAATCCGGTTGTTGAGGACGCCCTTGCCCTCGATCACCTGGTGCTTTTTCGCGTTAAAAGCCGTCGCATCGTCTTTAAAATGCTGAATCAGGGTTCCCGGCTCCGGTCCTTCATAGAGGACTTTGGCCTTGCCTTCATAAATGCGGCGTCGACGGCTCATTGGGATGTACCGTGTGTTGTTGAAATCCATGAAATTGGTGTGCTCCTTATGACAGATTCGTTCCCGGCGGAGCTGCCGCGAAGGCCGGATAAGAGGAAACAGAACAGGAACCGGACCTGTCCGCAACCTAGCTGATTGGCACCCCCAGCACAATCGATCTGGCCGGTTCGGGCTGAGTTTTACCCTCCCGGCTGCGACCTCTGTGCTGTTGTTTTAGCCTTGATCCCTGAGTTATCTAGGCTCGCGAGCCCGCCGCCGCAACGAGCCGCCATCACGCCTTCGGCATAAAGATCGGAACCCGGACATGACGACATTCGACAAGCGCGAAGAAGGTTTCGAGAAGAAGTACGCGATGGACGAGGAGCAGAAGTTCAAGGCGATGGCGCGCCGCAACCGCCTGCTCGGCCTGTGGGCCGCCGAAAAGCTCGGGATATCCGGCGATGCCGCCACCGCCTACGCCAAGGAAGTCGTCGCCGCGAATTTCGAGCAGCCGGGCGAGAACGACGTGGTCCACAAGGTGATGCGCGACCTCGCCGGCAAGGGCGTCACCATCACCGAAGCCGAGCTGCGCGTGAAGATGGACGAACTGCTGGTGCAGGCAATCCAGCAGGTGAAGGCGGGGACGTAGAGCACCTCGTCGTCCCGGCGAAGGCCGGGACCCATACTCCGTGTGCTCTCGTTTGGGCACGGTGGCAAACGCCTTCTTTCACAATCAGCGCCAGGGGTTATGGGTCCCGGCGTTCGCCGGGACGACGTGGGGTTAGGATTTACCTCCTTGCCATATTGCATGTCGCCGCCACTAGGCATATAATCTCCGGCATGACCTCCCGCTTCACCTACGTCCCCTACCCGGATTCCGGCCTCGTCCGCCTCCGCGTGACCCCGGACGAGCCCGCCGAGGGCCCGCCCGCGATCGTCGAGCAGCGCCCGCGCGGCTCGCGCCGCCCGCACACCGACCTGGCGGTGGCGAAAGTCCGCAATCTGATCGAACGCACCGACCTCACCTACTCCGAAATAACGAAAAAGACCGGCGTCGGCCGCGCCAGCATCTGCCGCTGGGCGCGCGACGGCAAATGGCTGCGCCCGGCGCACGCCCCGCGCGCCACCGACCTGGTGCCGACGCTGCGCGCCGGCCGCCGCTTGAGGATGCGCAAGCTCGCCGAAAGGCTCGAGGCGCTCGCCGAGCGCCATTTACGCGAGCTGGAAGCAGCGCCGAACGTCGATCCCGACAGGCTGATGCAGGCGATGCAACTGGTGAAGATGGCGCGGCTGGAAGCCATGGGCCGCAGGCGACGCCGCCGCACCGTCGGCGCAACCTACACCGGCATGTGGGCGTCCGAGCGCGATGCCGCGATCCGCACCGCGCTGAAGGAAATGCAACGCGGCGGCGTCGATATCGACCGCGCGCCGAAGGAGGCGGTGGATCTGGTGATCGAGGCGAATACGCCGGTGGAGGATTATCCGGAGTTGCGACCGCGGGGGCGGCGGTCAAGGCGCAACCGGGAGCATGCGTGGTTGCGGGAGAAGGAGTGAGGGGAGACGGGCGGCGGCGGTAGGCCATAAACCGTCATTCCGGGGCGCGCGTCTTCGCGCGAACCCGGAATCCAGAGCAGTACATGGTGCTGATGCTGGATTCCGGGTGTGCGCCCCAAAGGGGGCGCATCCCGGAATGACGCAAACATTCGAGCCTCTCAGGAAATTGGCCCAAATCCGGCTGGGCATGCCTCGCCTAACGCGTGAGGAGTTCGCCAGGATCAGCGAAGTCGAGGGGCTCCGGCTCAGCGAGCCGATCAAGCAGGCTTTCTCGGATTTCGACGGCCTTGGACTGTCTCCTGAACAGCGGCGTCAGGCGATCATCGATCGCTTCAAACAGACCGCCAAGTGACATCGGGTTCACTGTCTTTCCCGCATATCGCCACGCTCATGCGGGCTACTTGCTGAGTTCGCCTGCCGCGTTGTTTTTTGCCAAGCCGCTTCGCGTCCCCCATGGAAAAAACGCTGCCCGGCGGGTATATTGGCGGCAGGAGATAAAAGGACATGATCAATCTACCCCAGGAAACAGAAGCCCTTGCGCAACGGCTCGCCCTCGCAAAGCGCCTTTCCGTCGAGGAGGTCATTCGGCTGGCTCTTGAGGAGAAGGGTCGCGCCGAAGGCATTGCGCCCGAGTCCGGTCACCTGAGGGATCGGTCCCCCAAAGCGGTTGCCGCGCGGCGCGCGCGTACCGATAGACTTGTTGCGGCGCTGGCGGCCATGCCCGTTCTTGATCGCCGCTCTCCGCGCGACATCATGGACGATCTGAACGCCGTATGATCATCGTCGATAGCTCCGTCCTCTGCGCCGTATTTTTCAACGAACCCGAGAAAAGCGCCTTCCAGGCCATCCTTGACGGCGATGAGCGATGCATTGTTTCAGCCGTCAACGCTTTTGAGACCGCATGCGTGCTGCGCGGCAAGCTTGGTCCAGCCGCCGTCGTGGAATTCTGGCAATGGCTGGCTGACAACCGCATCGAGATCGTTCCTTTCGATGCCGTGCAGGCATACGAAGCTACGGCGGCCTTCGACCGGTACGGCAAGGGATTGCACCCGAGGGCCCGCCTGAACCTTGCCGATTGCGTGGCTTACGCGCTTACCAAGACCATGAACGCGCCGCTGCTGTTCAAGGGCGATGACTTCGCCGCGACCGACGTGCGGACGGCAGAGTGATGGAGTCGGGCAGAACGCGGAGCAGTAAGCGTTTGGCCGGTCAAAACCGCCATATCAGGATGCACATCTGTCTCGCTATGCCGGCGTGCCAATAACTGCTCGCCGAACGTCGCAACAACGAGGCTGTGCGTAGTTACAGGCGCAAAATTTGACACGACCAGGAAATCGCCTATCCCCGCGGCGACTGCAAGGTGCGGTAAGACCGGCCTTGCGGGACGCGCGCCCATCCAGTGAAATGCCCCCCAATGCATCTCAGCCCCCGCGCGCTCGTCATCGCCATGTGCCTCGGGCAGGTCGGCAACCTGCTGCCGCATGTGGCGGTGCCCTCGGTGATGCCGCAGCATCTGATGCCGCTGTGGCACTTGAGCGGTTCGCAGGCAGGCTTCATGGCGAGCGCCTTCGCGGTCGGTTACATGCTGGCCGTTCCCGTGCTGACGACGCTGACGGACCGGATCGACGCCCGCATCATCCTGCTGGCGGGCTCGGCGGTGTCGGCGCTGGCGACGCTCGCGTTCGGAGTTTTTGCCGACGGCCTGTGGTCGGCGACGGCGATCTGGTTCTTAGCCGGCGTCGGGTTTGCCGGCGCCTATATGCCGGGACTGAAAGCGTTGACGGACCGGCTGCCGCCCGGCGATGCCTCGCGCAGCATCACGCTCTATACCTCCAGCTTCTCGTTCGGCGTGGGGATTTCCTTTCTGGCCTCGCAACTGCTCGCCGAGCATTTTGGCTGGCGCACCGCGTTCCTCGTCACCGCGATCGGCCCGCTCATCATGATTGCCGCCTGCCTTGCGCTGCCCGCGGTCCGGCCGACGCCTTCGACGCGCCGCCTCTTGGATTTCATGCCGGTGATCCGCAACCGGCCGGCGATGGGATACATCCTCGGTTACGGCGCGCATTGTTTCGAGCTGTACGGAATCCGCACCTGGCTGGTGGCGTTCTGGACCTTCGTCGCGGCCCGCCATCCGGACAGCGTGCCGGCCGGCGCCGTCGCCGTCAGCACCGTGTTTGCGTTGTTGTCGATGCCGGCCAGCATTTTGGGCAACGAAGCCGCGCTGCGCTTCGGCCGTCATGCCACGCTCACGCTGCTGATGCTCGCCTCCGCGGTTGTCGCCGTGATGGTCGGCCTCAATGCCGGCGGGGCGCCCTGGCTGCTCGCCGCCCTGCTGTTTCTCTATGCGCTGACGGTGCCCGCCGATTCCGGCACGCTGACCTCGGGCATGGCGATGAGCGCGGATCCGGCGCACAAGGGCGCGACCATGGCGATGCATTCCACCGTCGGCTTCGGACTCTCGGCCGCAGGCGCGTGGGGAGCCGGCGTGATGCTCGACCTCGCGGGCGGACCTGCAAGTCCATCGGGCTGGCTTGCCGTGTTCGTCCTGCTCGCGGCCTCGATCCTGCTCGGCCCGATCGCGCTGTGGTGGTCGCGGCGCGTGCCAACGACTCGTCGTCCCGGCGCACGCCGGGACCCATAACCGCCGACGGTTATTATTTGACGCGTCGCTGACGCAAGCGGCCAAACCTTCCGCATTCACGATGACGGAGGGTATGGGTCCCGGCGTGCGCCGGGACGACAAGTCGTTTGCGCGCTGGCGTGCTGGCATTCCCGATCTCCGCAGCGTATATTTTCGAAAAGATTTTGCGGCGGTTTCGGATGTCGGTTTCAGGTCACAGAACAGTTCTCGCATTGCTGCTGGCGGCGCTCTGCCTTGCGGGGCGGACGGCCTGCGCGCAAAGCGCTGAGGTGACCTATTCAAGCTGGCCGATCGGTTTCAACAGCAACCTGACCGTCGGCCAGAGCTCGAACATCTACGGCAGCTTTGCAGGGTTTGACGGCAGCGGCGCGAGCGGCGGCTTTTCCTATACGCGGACCCATTTTCCGAACGGCTGGTTTGTCGGCGGCGGAACCGGCGGCATGGGTCTCGGCGGCATCGGCCAGGCCGGCGCGTTCGGCAGCTCGCTTTATACCGAGGGCGCGCAGGTCGGCTACAAGTTCCAGAACGGCTTGCCGCTCACGGTCTATGCCGGCTTCGACACCCTGAACTACAAACCCGGCATCGGCAGCCCGTTTGCCCCCTTCGACGCCGCGTCCGGCACGCTGCCCGGATATCGCGCGCATGCCGGCGTCGAATTCCAGCCTGCGCCGAATCTCAGCCTGTCGCTCGGGGTCGGCTACACCCAGGCGCCGGACCTCAATTCGCTGGTCCTGCCGGGGGCTTCTTCGTTTACCTTCGGCGGTCGCCGCTGACCCCTCTCAACTCGTCGTCCCGGCGAAGGCCGGGACCCATAACCACCGATGGTCATTATTGGACGAATTGTTGCCGCAAGTGGTCAAACCTTCCGCATCACGATGACGGAGTGTATGGGTCCCGGCGTTCGCCCATAGGCGCTAAATTAGGTCTTGCGACGCGGAATCGTTTGTGATTCTGCGGAGTCATGAGACACGAATCGCTTGTGAATGAAGACTGGAGCAACGTCGTCGTCCGGCTTGGCGGCGGGGATGCACTCAACGCGACGGCGCGGGAGACGAAAGCATTCTTGCGGCCGCGGGAGATCACCAATGCGGTGGATTTGCTGCGACTGATCCTGGCCTATTGTCTGGGCGAGCGGGGCTTGCGATTGACCGCCGCATGGGCTGCGTCGGTGGGTCTTGTCGATATTTCCAACGTCGCCCTGTTGTACCGGCTGCGCCGGTGCGGGGACTGGCTGGCAATGCTGGTGGGTCATGTGCTTGCCGGCGCAGCCCCCAAGGCTGCTGATGGGCGATTGATCCGTGTCATCGACGCCACCGCGGTGCCGAAGAAAGGACCGGGCGCCCGCAAGAACAACGAGTTGTGGCGCATTCACAGCGCTTTCGATCTTCCCGACGAACGCTTTGGCCATTTCGAACTGACCGATCAGCAGGAAGGCGAGACGCTGGACCGGATACCGGTGGTGAAGGGTGAGATCCGTCTTGGCGATCGCGCCTATCTGCAACCGGCCCGCATGGCCAAAGTGATCGACGCCGGTGCAGACGTTGTGATCCGGGCTGGTTGGAAGAGCGCACGCTGGGTCGATGAGGGTGGCAATGCGGTCGATCTTGTCGCCGCCCTGCGTGCCGCCGAGTCGCGCGGCCTGCTCGATCGGCCGATCTGGATAAAGCGCAAGGGCGGCCCGCGTCTCGCCTTGCGTCTGGTCGCGGTCAGGAAGCCTCAGCAGGCGGCTGCCGAGGCGCGGCGCAAGGCGCGCCGTGAGGCACAGCGCGGAGGCCACACCGTCTCGAAGAAAACCCTCGATGCCGCCGACTGGGTGATCCTGATAACTTCACTGAAGCCGGAAGACTTTACAACCGCCGATGTTCTCGCCCTCTATCGCCTGCGGTGGCGGATTGAACTCGGCTTCAAGCGGTTGAAGAGCCTGATCGGCCTGAAGGGTCCTCCCGGAATCTCCGAAAGCTCCGCCAGACCTCATATTCTGGCCCATCTGTTGACCATTCTTCTGCTCGAGCCGCTTGTCGACGAACTCGAGGACTCTCCCCGCTGGGCCGAAGCCGCCTGACATCGCCCGGCCGCTGGCGACTGCTCCAGCAACTCATCGCCTCGCTGCTTCAGGCCATCATTCCGCAGCCCACAATCGCACGCCTGAGCCAGCTACGCGCCGCGCTCCGCAGACATCTCCACGAACCGCCAAGACGCCGCCGATATCAAACTATGATCCAACTAACTTAGCGCCTATGGGCGTTCGCCGGGACGACGAACTCACCCCTCCTTGAACCCGTACTCCGGCACGTTGCCGCTCGCGCCGTAATACTTATACGGCAAAAATTTGCCGCTCATGGTGATCTTGACGCGGTCGCCCTTCGGGTTCGGCAGCCGCTCCATCACCATGTCGAAATCGATCGCCGACATGATGCCGTCGCCGTATTCCTCCTCGATCAGCGCCTTCCAGGCCGGGCCGTTGACCATCACCAGCTCGTAGAAGCGGTAGATCAGCGGATCGGTCGGCGGCATCGGCGTGCCCTGCCCGCGCATCGGCACCTCGTTGAGCATCGCGGTTTCGGATTTCGACAGGCCGAACAGTTCGCCGGCGTTGGCGGCCTGCGGTTTTGTCAGCTTCATCTGGCCGAGGATGGCGCCGACGATCAGCACCTCCGAACTGCCGCCGATCTTGTCGCAGATGTGTTTCCAGCTCCATTCCTTCTCGCGCTTGATGTCGAGCAGCTTTTCGGTGAGGTCGGATCGTTTCATTGTAGGTCTCCCTGTAATCCCGTCATGGCCGGGCCAAGCCCGGCCATGACGCCTGTTTAAAATTGTCGTGCGCTGGATTCGATGACGAGACGATGGTGGGTTCGGCCAAACCGATCTTCACCACCGGCACGTTGCGCGGGTCGTGATCCGTGACCGTGCCCGTAAACGTCTTGCTGCGCATCACCAGGAAATCGATGATGTGGTTGCGCAAGCCGTAATAATGCGGGTGCCGGTGCAGGTCGATGCGGCCGCGGTCCTTGGGCAGCGGATTTTCCACGATCTCGGCCAGCACCGCGCCGGGGCCGTTGGTCATCAGGAAGATCCTGTCGGCGAGGTAGATCGCTTCATCGACGTCGTGGGTGATCATGAAGGCGGTTTGCCCGGTGGTCAGGCAAATGCGGCGCACCTCGTCCTGCAGCGTGCCGCGCGTCAGCGCATCGAGCGCGGAGAACGGCTCGTCCATCAGCATGATTTTTGGGGTGATCGAGAGCGCGCGCGCAATGCCGACGCGCTGCTTCATGCCGCCCGAGAGTTCCGACGGCCGCTTGTGCTCGGCGCCGGTGAGGCCGACCAGATCGATGAATTTTTGCGCATGCGCTTTTACCTTGGCGCGATCCCAGCCGCGCCATTTCGAGGTCACCGCATAGGCGACGTTGCCGAGCACGGTGCGCCACGGCAGCAGCGCGTGGCTCTGGAAAATCACCGCGCGGTCGAGGCTGGTGCCGTCGATCGCCTCGCCGTCGACGATCACGGTGCCTTCGCTCGGCTGATCGAGGCCGGCGAGGATGTTGAGCACCGTGGTCTTGCCGCAGCCGGAATGCCCGATCACGCAGGCGAACTCGCCGCGCTTGATCGACAGCCACAGATCCTCGAACACCGCGATCTCGCCGCCATCAGCGCCGGGATAGCGTTTTGCGATCGCCTCGATGGAAATGAACTTCTCCGCCATGCTCATTCCGGAAACGTAACCATGCGCGCAAACCGCGCCAGAACCTGATCCAGCAACATCCCCACCACCCCGATCAAGAGGATAGCTATCATCACATTGGTGATCGATAAATTATTCCATTCGTTCCAGACGAAGTAACCGATGCCGGTGCCGCCGACCAGCATCTCGGCCGCGACGATGACCAGCCAGGCGATGCCGATGGAAATCCGCATCCCGGTGAGGATCGTCGGCGCCGCTGCGGGCAGGATGATCGTAAAAGCGCGGCGGACGGTACCGACTTCCAATGTGCGCGCGACGTTGATCCATTCCTTGCGCACCGCCGAGACGCCGAAGGCGGTGTTGAGCAGCATCGGCCACACCGAGCAGATGAAGATCACGAAGATCGCCGACAGCCCGGAATCCTTGATGGTGTAGAGCGCCAGCGGCATCCATGCCAGCGGCGAGATCGGTTTTAGGATCTGGATGAAAGGATCTAGGGCTTTATTGATGAGTGGAGACATCCCGATCAGGAAGCCGAGGGGGATAGCGACGATCACCGCTAGAAAATAGCCGAGGCCGACGCGGGCGATGGAATAGCCGAGCTGGATGCCGAGGCCCTTGTCGTTCGGGCCGTTGTCGTAGAACGGGCGCTTGAGGTGCTCCCACAATTTCGCGCCGACATCGAGCGGGCCAGGCATCGCCGATTTGCCCTGCGTCGCGGTCAGCCCCATCAGTCTGGCGTATTCCGGCGTCATCGTTGCAACGGCACCGGTGCCGCGCGTCGCGATATGCCAGGCGCCCAGGAAGGCGAGCAACAGCACCACCGACACCATCGCCGCGCGAAAACGGAGGGAGGAGGTCATGCGAGTTGGCCCCTCAACGCGTCGTCCCGGCGAACGCCGGGACCCATAACCCCTGGCGTTGATTGTTGCGGAAGGCTTTTGCCCCACTGCCGAAACGCAGCGACACGGCGTATGGGTCCCGGCGTTCGCCGGGACGACGGAGGCAAATGGGTCCGCGCCATCGCCTCACGATGCCTTCCTGATCTTGAAGCTGGCGAGATAATCCTCCGGCTTTGCCGGATCGAAGGTCTTGCCCATTACCACAAAACTCTTGGTGGTCGCGGTCGGCGGCGTAAGACCCGCCTCCTTCATCAGCCTGGTCGCGTCGGTGGCGAGATAGACCTGCGCGGCGATGCCGGCATAGTCCACGTCGCCCTTGACCTGGCCCCAGCGCTTCATCTGGGTCATGATCCAGATCGCGAAGGACTGCCAGGGGAACGGATCGAAATCGACGCGGTTCGGCTGGGTGACGATATTGCCGAGACCGTCCGCAAACGTGCCGGTGAGAATCTGCTCCAGCACGATCTGCGGCTGGTTCAGATAATTCGCTGGCGCGATCGCTTCGGCGATCTGCTTGCGGTTCTCCGCCTTGTGCGCGAACGCTGTCGCCTCGATGATCGATTTCAGCAGCGCGCCATAGGTGTTCGGCATGCTGGTGACGAATTCCCTGGAGGCTGCGAAGGCGCAGCACGGATGGCCTTCCCAGATGTCCTTTGTCAGGATGTGAATAAAACCGACGCCGTCATAGACCGCGCGCTGGTTCATCGGATCGGGGCCCAAAAATCCGTCGATATTGTCGGCGCGCAGGTTGGCGACCATTTCCGGCGGCGGCACGGCGCGGATCTGCACGTCGACATCCGGATCGATTCCGTGCTCGGCGAGATAATAGCGCAGCAGGTAGTTGTGCATGGAGTAATCGAAGGGAACGGCGAACTTGAATCCCTTCCAGTCCTTCGGATCGCGCTTGTCCTTGTGTTTTACGGCAAGCGTGATGGCCTGGCCGTTGATGTTCTCCACCGCCGGCATGGTGTAGGGCAGCGGATTGGAGCCGACTCCCATGGTGATGGCGAGCGGCATCGGCGAGAGCATGTGCGCGGCGTCGTATTCCTTGTTCAGCGTCTTGTCGCGGATCACCGCCCAGCCCGCGGTCTTGATGACGTCGACGTTCAGCCCGTTCTTGGCATAAAACCCCATCGGCGCCGCCATGATGATCGGCGTCGCGCAAGTGATCGGGATGAAGCCGACCTTGAGGTCCTTCTTCTCCAGCGGTCCGCCTTCGGCGAACGCTTCGGTCGCGGTCTTCAGCGGAAAGAATTGCGACAGCGCCGCGGCCGCGGTCGCCGCCCCCACCGATTTCAGGAAGGCGCGGCGCGCGGCGTCTTTCGGAAACATCGCCCGCATCACCGCGGAGGCGACCACGCCCTCGGTGCGTTTCTGCTCGCTCTCGACCTGAGCCTGCACCTGCAACTGCGCCGCGGCATGATGCTCGGCCTCGCTGACATGCTGGCCGCAACTGCAGCCGCCGGAGTGAAGCCTGCGATCGGGGTCGAACGGGTTGTCGAAGGTGGACATCGATTGCTCCTTGCGGGCGTGCTGCCGCCTGCAAAAAGTGCAATCGCTGTGCCACGGCGCGCGGCATTGACAGAATGTCGCAAGTTAGCAGGCGAGCCCGATCAAACGAGACGAACTCACGTACTGGCTTTCGATGAGATGTATGCAGGGCCGCACAAAGCAGCAGGAATTGCCGCAAAAATGGGCAGTTCGTAGGGCGGATTAGCGACCCCGTCCCGCGGTAGCTCAACGAGCGAAGGCCGAAGCGTAATCCGCCACGCCACGCGTACCGGCGGCGGGTTACGCCTTACGCCTTCGCTCGTTGAGCTACCGCGGATGGGAACGGCTAACCCGCCCTACAAGCTCACTTCAGCGCATCAGCCACCTTCGCCAGCCCTGCATTGGCGCAGGCTTCATCCTTTTCGCCGCCGGGTGCGCCGGAGACGCCGACGCCGCCGATCGGCTCGTTGCCGGCCCGGATCGGAACGCCGCCGCCGACGCCGACCACATTGGGGATCTGGCGGAGGAAGGCATTCGCGGGATCCTCCAGCAGCTTCATGGTCTGCAGCGAGGTCTGGTTGCGGGTGCGGGCGGTGTAGGCCTTCAGGCGCGCGAATTCCATGGTGTGCGGATTGGTGCCGTCGCCGCGAATCGAGGCCGCGACATTGCCGCCCTTGTCGACGATGACGACGGAAACCTTGAAACCATCCTTGGTGCATTGCTCGAGCGTGCCCTGGATGATGGCCAGCGCCATCGCCATCGAGACGTTCTTTTCGACCTGCGGCGCCTGCGCGAACGCAGGTCCCGCGACGAGCAGCGACACTCCGGCAAGCAAGCTCAGACCAACACGATGCATAGCAATCCTCCCGTTTTGTTTTTGCGTATCAAGCGGGTAACCATCGGGACGGCGTTTTAATCCGCAGCGGGGGTGCAATATCGTTGCTGCAGCGGCGAAGCCGTCGCCTCCGGTGGCGCGCTGCGCGCACGTCTGCAACTTGCTCTTGCATTATCCCGCCGATAGGACTACATTCTTGGAATGGTCACTCCCTACATCCGCTCGCAACTCTACCCCGGTCTCGTCCGCCTCCGCGTGACGCCGGATGAACCCGCCGAGGGCCCTCCTGCGATCACCGAGCGGCCGCGCGGCTCGCGGCTGCCACACACCGACCTCACGGTCGCGAAGGTGCGCCATCTGGTCGAGACCACCGTTCTGAACTACAGGGAAATCGCAGCGAAGACCGGCACCACCAATTGCGCCGTATCACGCTGGACGCGCGACGGAGGATGGCAGCGCCCGCTGAACGCGCCGCGCGCATCCGACATGATGCCGAACTGGCGCGCCGGCCGCCGGCTAAAACAGCGCAAGCTTGCCGGGCGGCTGCAGGCGATTGCCGAACGCTATGTCCGCGAGCTGGAAGAGACACCGGGCGTCGATCTGAACAAGCTGATAGAGGCCCTTCAGGTGCTGCGGATGGCGAGGCTCGAATCGATGGGCAACAGGGGCCGCCGGCGCCCCTGGCTCGGCCCGGTGGTCAGCGGCCAATGGAAGGCCGAGCTCGACAAATCTATCTATACCGCGCTGAAACAAATGCGCCGCGGCGGAGTCGACCTCGACCGCGCGCCGAAAGAGGCCATGGATCTGCTGATCGACGCCAACACGCCGGTGGAGGATGTTGGGAAGTTACGGCTGCCGAGAGGCGGACGCCGGCGGTCACGTAAGGCGTAGGGAGCCGTAGGGTGGGCAAAGCTGTCGGACGCGAATGCGTCCGAAGGCGTGCCCACCAACGTCGCGCATTGTTTGATGTGATGGGCACGGCGCGAAGGCGCGCCTTTGCTTAACCCTACGAACTGCGAACATGCCATTGATGCGGCAGGGAGAAACCAATGTCCGTCTACTATATTGCCGAACACATCATCACCGATCCCGTCAAATTCGAGGAGTACCGGGTCAAGGTTGCGCCGATGATCGCCAGCTATGGCGGCCGCTATATTACCAAGGCCGGCAGCCATAAATTTCCGGAACGCCCGCACTGGAAGCCGGAGCGGGTCGTCATTATCGAGTTTCCGGATATGGAGCGTCTCGACGCCTGGTACACATCGGCCGAGTATCAGCCGCTGATGGCGTTGCGCAAGCAATCGACTGATGAAAAGGACATGGTTATCACGGTGGAGGGCGCGTAGAGCCGCAGATCGAGCGTGCGATGACGCGACCGCCTGCACACAGAGGCCGGCTTCCAGCATGTAGGGTGGGCAAAGCTGTCGGACGCGAATGCGTCCGAAGGCGTGCCCACCAACGTCGCGCGCATTGTTTTATTGGTGGGCACGGCGCGAAGGCGCGCCTTTGCCCACCCTACGGCCCCCGCGCACCTTCTTCCCCTCCAGCCGCGCCGCCTCGGCCTCGATCAGCCACTCCAGCCACTCGGCCATCGAACATTTATCTTCCTGCGCCATCCGCACGGCGATAGCCTTGATGGATGGCCTGACCCGCATGTGCAGCGCGGCCATGGCCTCCGGACCGCGGTGGAAAAAACAGCCGCCCGGGTGTATATGGAAGGCATGCGCCGGGATGAAGTCATAGCCAAGCTGAAAGAGACCGAGCCTGCCCTCAAGGCGTTCGGGGTGGCCGCGCTTTACCTGTTTGGATCGCATGCGCGCGATGAGGCGCGAAGCGACTCGGACGTGGATGTCTTCGTCGATCCGGTTCCCGACCGCACGTTCGGTTTTCTGCCGTTCATGGATGCATATGCGGCCATCCGGAAGGCCTTCGGCGACCAGGTGGAGATCGGCTATTCCACCCGAACCGGCCTGTCGCCCTACATTCTCGAAGATGTCGAGCGCGAGGCGGTCCGGATTTTCTGATGGCCACGAGCCCCCGCGCGCGTCTGCTTCATATCCGCGATGAAATCGAAGGCGTCGGTCTGACCGTTCGCGACCTGTCTTTCGCGCAGTATCAGGACAGCTATATGCATCGCCGCGCCGTTGAGCGTGCGGCGATGATCGTTTCCGAAGCAGCAAGAGCGTTGCCTCCGGATATCCTGGCTCGATATCCGGATGCACCATGGCCTTCCATCATCGGCATCGGCAATATCCTGCGACATGAATACCAGCGGCTCGATGACAAGCAACTCTGGGAAATCGCAACGGTTCATATGCCAAAACTGGCACCTGTTGTGGCGCGAATGCTCGCCGAACTCGACGACTGATACGCTACTTCTTGCCCTCCAACCGCGCCGCCTCGGCTTCGATCAGCCACTCCAGCCACTCGGCCATCGAACATTTATCTTCCTGTGCCATCCGCACGGCCATAGCCTTGATGGATGGCCTGACCCGCAGGTGGATGGCGGCCATGGTTTGCTTTTTTTGTCTTCCCATCGATCAGGATGATGCACATAGGCGAAAACAGGTCAAAACGCTTTAGCGTATAAAATGCCGCCCCTCGATCGAATTGCGGGGCCATAGCGTACACGGGCTTCGTAGCGCCGGCGTCAAAGAGGCGACCTCAGCGATCATACCTCACTATCTATCGCCACTGTCTTGGACTTCGTTGTCCTCAGTCTCCCCGTCTTCGAACCAGCTACTGGTATCGACCTCCATCGCAGTTTTTGATGCGTCGAACTTTGTCGGATCTGCTACCGAAGCAACCGTCGTGCACTTGTACGGAAAGTTTTCATCGATTTCCGCTGGATCAGACTTCCCACCATACATCAGCGTTACGTCAACAGTGCCATCGACTTGGTACTTGATGGAATCGGCATCGATGGAAAGGACCTTTGCGTCATCAATCCACACGGCGCCCGTGTTGTAGTGGCCGGCTAAAATATCCAACTCCTCTATCGTTTCATTAATGAAAGCAGACATTGCCTCGCCGTGGAGCTCCTTCGATATGGCTGTTGTAACTGTCTCCCTAAGCTCATCCATTGTATCGAAGATACCGTCGAGAGCGCTGAGCGTCTCGTTGGCGAAATCCTCGATCTCATTCTCGTCGGTAAGCACGGTACCAGGTCGAATATGAGTCCGTTTGTTCAACTCTTGGAAGGCTGCGGAAAAGCCCGAATGCAATTCACTTGGGGCAACCTTAAGACGGCCCGAAAGAAAGTTATCTGACAGTCCGCCTCGGCACGTATAGATGGCTCGTTGGCGGCGGGTTGGCCCCTCTACATCCTTCTCTTGCTTAAACCATGAGCAACGTATGACATCGGCAGTCGGCGCCAGCACTTCGAGCACATGCGCGATTAATTCACGCTGCGTCGAAGCGAATTGCTGAGCTCGCATAGGATTGTCGGCCTGCTCGAGAACTTTTAGCGCGCCGTCAAGCATGTTACGCGCGTGATCGTCCGGCAGACGACTGCGAAGCTGATCTACTAGCGACTTATCTGGCATGCGTTTCTGGCCACTAAAATACACCAAGCGTACGTCGTGTGGCCGTACGGTGGGTTAAGCGCGAAGCGTCGTAACTACCCAGCGACTGCAGCTGGCGGTTGCCTGACGGATTACGCGTCTTTCGGTGCCAATCAATCTAAAATCTAGAGAGAATTCAAATACTGGTGCACCTTTGTGAAATTGGACGTTAAAGCGGTCGATGGGTATTGATGTTCTCTTTTTGTTCTGGTAGTGTTGTTCGACAGTACCATTGAATGCTCGCATATTCGCGTGTCGCGGGTGTGCTTGATTCTATGGGACTTTATGGCTGTAAATGACCTGCCTGATCCGTTCCTAACTTCGCTGTTCCGGCGCGGAGGAGACTTCGATGCTGTCACCCTTTGTGCCGGGTTTGACGGCGGGGAGTGGCGTTGCAAGGAACTCGCGAAACACTTAACCGAATGGGTGCTTGAATTTTCGCTGCGATCGTCCGAGCGTTCGCTTATTCCGCCCGGACGAATTGTTGCCGTTGTTCGTGAAGCTGCCGCGCGAGTTTTCGCGAAAGACGCAATGACGCGAGGCGAAGCCGGCGAAATTCTCCTTCACGCGGCTTGTCGGCAGGAGTTTGGTACCCAACAGTTGGTAGCGCGGCTTTTCTATAAGTCGTCCCTAGATGAGCAGGTGCATGGTTTCGATTGCGTCCATTTTCGTGAAAGCAGGGCCGGAGCGATTGAGCTTTGGCTTGGAGAATCAAAACTGTTTGCGTCCGCCGACAGCGCGATCCAAAAGGCGCGAAAGTCAATCAAGGACCATCTTGATCGTGGCTTCCTGCGTTCACAAAAAACATTGATCCTACCGAAAATCGCGGATGAGGACGCGGCTTTAGGAAAGAAAGTTCAACACCTTTTTCACAAAAATACGCCGCTCGATCAATTCTTGGAAGCAATGGTCGTACCGGTACTCATTGCTTGCGACAGCAAGGCCGTGGCCGACGCAAAGAATATGGATACCACCTATCGTAATGCCGTTGAGGTGGAGATGATCGACATCTCGAATCGTGTGCGGAGAGGCTCTCCGTTTGACACCATACGAATTCAGCCAATCTACGTCCCGCTGAAATCGAAGGAAGATCTACGAAAGGCATTCGGAGAAGCATTAATGGGCATGCAATGAGCGACCATCTTGCTCCGCTTGAGTTTTGGTTGAATGCCACGGCACCCGAACTGCGTCAGCACGCGTTTGAAGCATCACAATTTGCTGCTTCCGACATTGCCATTTCCGGCATCAAAGCCGACGACGCACGTGACATCGTCATTCGCCTTCGGGCGCTGTCCGAACAGCGCGCTTCCGACCTCGCAGATTTTCGCCCAATGATCGAAGCCCTCACTCGGGAAGTGGGGCTGTTTCCTTATGTAGATGATGCTATCGCCTCCTACGCTGATCGTGTTGCGCGCGAGTCATTCCGCTCCGAGTCCGATCCCGAACTAGTTTTTCACGTCGAACAGCAGCGCATTTTTAGGTCGCTTTTGGAAGGGAAGAATGTCGTTGCGAGTGCGCCGACAAGCTTCGGAAAGTCCTTGATTATCGATTCCATGCTTGGGCAGGAGCACATTAAGCGCGCCGCGCTCATTGTTCCAACACTTGCGCTCCTTGATGAAACACGAAGGAGAATCTTGGGAAAGATCAAAGGGGACACGACGATTGTTTTTCATCGTTCTCAAACTGCTCCAAAGTCGGGTCGCGTAATTTTTATTGGCACGCAAGAGCGCTTACTCGATCGGTCAGATATCGGCAGCCTAGATCTATTGATCGTTGATGAATTTTACAAAGCGGACCCGTCGCGATCGGATAGCCGCTTCGTGGCTCTGAATGCTGCCATTTCCAAACTTGTGCGTTCAACGAAGCAATTTTTTCTGATCGGACCCTTCATCGATGGAATTGATGCACGTGGCTGGCGGTACGCCGATGTCGATTTCATAAAGACGTCGTATCGCACTGTCTCGTACGATCCCATCGACGTTCAAGCATCGCATGATGACGTGGGTAAGCTCGCTGGCTTCCTGAGCGATGCACAAAACATCCCAGCCCTTGTCTTCGTCAAGTCTCCGAAGTCTGCAAACGATCTCGCTGCAGCACTCGTGAAAACCGGTATTGATTTCGGGACAGATTGGTCTCGACACTTCGCCGATTGGGCAGCGGAGAATTACACCCCGAATTGGGGTTTGATTGACGCTCTTGCAAAGGGCGTCGGCTATCACCACGGTAAACTCCCGCGTGCAGTGGCCTCCGCACTTGTGCGGGCGTTTAATCGCGGAGAGTTTAAAGTGCTCATTTGCACTTCGACGCTAATTGAAGGAGTGAACACGGCCGCCAAGAGCGTATTCATCTGGGACAAAGAAATTGACGGAAAGAATGTCGATTTTTTTACTTTTGCTAATATCCGCGGACGCGCTGGCCGAATGGGCCACCACTACGTCGGAAAGGTATTCTACTTTCATCCCCAGCCCGACGAAGAAGAGAACGAAGTTAAGGTGCCAGGACTGGGCGCTGGCGGCGATATTGACGAAATCTTGGTTCACTACGAGAGGGACGAAATCGACGATACTGCACAATTGCGGCTTACCGATTGGGTGGCCCGCACTGGCTTAAGCTTTGATGAGTTGAAGCGATTTGGTGGCGTGGGTTTCGGTCGGTTGGCTGATCTCAAGCGGTCGATTGATGACATGTCTGAATCTGAGAAGTTACCCTTAAGCTGGCGTGGGTTTCCAAAATACCGCGAATTGAAAGCGACAGCCGAATTCTTATGGAACTCATTTAACTTGACGCGGAGTGGACCATACACAGCAAGTCAGCTTACTTGGTTGCTTTGGCAGCTCTATGACTCGAAGTCCTTATCTCGGTTTCTGCAGAGAACGTTGGGCGGCGAAAAACCAATGGCTCCCGATATGATTTTTGCCTTCCTGAGGAGCTGCGAATTTAACTATCCGGAATATTTCATGTGCCTGCAGGCTAGTCTCCAGCGAAACGGGGCTTCAAACGCAGATTATGCGATCTTCATCACGCGACTAGAAAATTGGTTCCTACCAGAAAACGTCAAATCGCTTGAGGAAGTTGGTTTTCCTATTGTTCTCTTCGAGAAGCTTCGCATGTCATCGGGAGTCAATGATTCGGTGGACGAATTAATCAACCGTGCGGTGGGGCTGCTTGAAAGACGAGAAGACATTGGCGTGATCGAGCGCGAAATGATCCGGGACGCGTCCATAGATAAAATTTGACATTATCATCCAGCGCACAAGGCAACGTGGCTTGCCGTATTTTTAGCCAGGCGCGGTTAGACACCCGCAAGCCGGTCCAGCTCCCCCGCAACATCGCGCTCCACATCGCCCGCGTTGAGCACGCACACCCGATACCCCCGCGCCTCCAGCCACGCCCGCCGCGCCGCGCGATCCTGCGCGATCGCCTCGCTCTCCTCCGCATTCACCAGCTCGATCGCAACCCGCTTCACGAACGACACGAAATCCGGGATATGCCGCCCCACCGGCGTCTGCCGCTTGAACTGCCCCGCAAATCTCCGGTCCGTGGTCAGCGACTGCCACAGAATACGCTCGGCGTCGGTGGGGTTTCGCCGCAGCAGCCGGGCCAGCCCGCGCAGCGTGCCGCTTTCCGCCGCGACCGCGCCCTGCCCGTGTTCGGCGAGCAGCGCGCGCAGGCGCGTCGCCTGTTCGCCGTCGAGCACGCCGCCCTTGGCCGGGCCCTTGCGGCCTTCGGCGATCGCCATCACCACGCCGTGCAGCGTGTGCATGTCCTGCTTGGTCGGCTCCATGCGGGAGAAGATGTTGCGCAAATTGACCAGCATGGTCTCGCGCTTCTCCGCAGGGCGCAGGAATTCGACGCGGTCGAGTTCGCGCACCAGATTGTCGAAGAACGCCTGCATCTGGTGCTGCGAGGCGCGCTCGGAGCGCTCCGGCATCGCGAACGGCAGTGCGTCGGCGGTCGCGAGCTTGAACCACTCGTAGCCCATCAGCAGCACGGCCTGCGCGAGATTGAGCGAGGCGAACGCGGGATTGACCGGAAAGGTGATGATGCGGTCGCTCAGCGCGACCTCCTCGTTGAGCAGGCCCGCGCGTTCCCGCCCGAACAGGATCGCGGCCTGTCCCGCGCTTGCGATTTCGCGGACGATCTCCTGCGCCGCCTGCTGCGGCCCGATCACCGGTTTTGCTTGATCGTGGGCGCGCGCGGTGGTGGCGAACAGCAGCGTGCAGCCGGCGACCGCCTGCTCCACGGTGTCGAACAGCTCGACCTTGTCCAGGATGTGATCCGCGCCGGCGGCGGCGCGCTGCGCGCTCACATTGGGCCAGCCGTCGCGCGGCTTGACGATGCGCAGCCGCGTCAGTGCAAAGTTGCCCATTGCGCGCGCGGCCATGCCGATGTTCTCGCCGAGCTGCGGCTCGACCAGGATCACGACGGGGCCGGCCAGATCGGCCTGCGGTTTGGTCTTGTCGGTGCCTGACATTATCTCACTTTCACCACGTCGTCCCCGCGAAGGCGGGGACCCATAACCACCGACCGTTGTTGTTGGCACCTCACTTCCGCAGGCTGCTTGTACCTTCCACATCACTGCCGACGGAGGCTATGGGTCCCCGCCTTCGCGGGGACGACGGGGGTGTTCGCGGCCGGTCCTGCGCCTTTACCGCATTTTCTCAAGCGAAATGCAAAATCAGCGCAGCGATGCGGCCCGGTCGGCTTTCGCAGCCGCTTTTGCGATGCTATGCAGTCCATCAGCCCGTCCCGAAACGCTTAAATTACGAAAAAAGGCCCTACTCCCCATGGCAAAAATCAAGGTCCAAAACCCCGTCGTCGAACTCGATGGCGACGAGATGACCCGGATCATCTGGCAAAACATCAAGGACAAGCTGATCCTGCCGTTCCTCGATGTAACACTTGAATATTACGATTTGGGGATGGAGTACCGCGACAAGACCGACGACCAGGTCACCATCGATGCCGCCAACGCGATCAAGAAACACGGCGTCGGCGTGAAATGCGCGACCATCACGCCGGACGAGGCGCGGGTGAAGGAGTTCGGCCTGAAGCAGATGTGGCGGTCGCCCAACGGCACCATCCGCAACATCCTCGGCGGCGTGATTTTTCGCGAACCGATCATCTGCAAGAACGTGCCGCGGCTGGTGCCGGGCTGGACCAAGCCGATCATCATCGGCCGCCACGCCTATGGCGACCAGTACCGCGCCACCGACATCCGATTCCCCGGCAAGGGCACGCTGTCGATGAAATTCGTCGGCGACGACGGCGCCGTGATCGAGCGCGAGGTGTTTCGTACGCCGGGCTCGGGCGTCGCCATGAGCATGTACAATCTCGACAATTCGATCCGCGATTTCGCCCGGGCCTCGCTGACCTATGGGCTGAACCGCGGCTACCCGGTGTATCTGTCGACCAAGAACACCATCATGAAAGTCTATGACGGCCGCTTCAAGGACATTTTTGAGGAGATCTACGAGAAGGACTTTAAAAAAGATTTTGAAGCAAAACATCTGACCTACGAGCACCGCCTGATCGACGACATGGTGGCGTCGGCGCTAAAATGGTCGGGCGGCTATGTCTGGGCCTGCAAGAACTATGACGGCGACGTGCAGTCCGACACCGTGGCGCAGGGCTATGGCTCGCTCGGGCTGATGACCTCGGTGCTGATGACGCCGGATGGCAAGACCGTGGAGGCCGAGGCCGCGCACGGCACGGTGACGCGGCATTACCGCGAGCATCAGAAGGGTAAGGAAACCTCGACCAACTCCATCGCCTCGATCTTCGCCTGGACGCAGGGCCTGTCGCATCGCGCAAAACTCGACAACAACGACGAACTGGCGAAATTCGCCAAGACGCTGGAAAAAGTCTGCGTCGACACCGTCGAGTCCGGCTACATGACCAAGGATCTCGCGCTGCTGGTCGGCGCCGACCAGCGCTGGCTGTCGACCACCGGCTTCCTCGACAAGGTGGCGGAGAATCTCACCAAGGCGATGACGGTATCGTGAGGTGTAGCCCGGGCGAGCGAAGCGACCCCGGGGACTTGGCCCGCGAAGAGTCCGGGGTCGCTTCGCTCGCCCGGGCTACGGTGCTTGCCAGGAAATCGGCACGGGAGAATGCGACCATGCGAATGCTCAAGAGCACTTGCCTCGCGCTGCTGCTAGCGGGCTCAGCCGTGAGCGCGTCCGCCCAGACACCGATGCCGGACGCCATCGCAGCGCCCGGCGAAACCGTCGTGCTGACGCTGCATGCCGAGGGCGCGCAGGTCTATGAATGCAAGGCCGGCGCCGACGGCAAGCTGGCATGGGCCTTCCGCGAGCCGGTCGCGACGCTGCTGCTCGACGGCAAGACGGTCGGCCGGCATTATGCGGGGCCGAACTGGGAGCACAGCGACGGCAGCGCGGTGGTGGGAAAAGCCGTCGGCAACGCGCCGGGCGCGACACCGAAGGATATCCCCTGGCTCAAGCTCGAGGTGACCTCGCATCGCGGCAGCGGCATCCTCAGCGCCGTCACCACGGTGCAGCGGATCAACACGCAGGGCGGAAAAATCGACGGCGGCTGCGACGGCGCCGGCAAGTTCCAGAGCGCGCCCTATTCCGCGGATTATGTGTTCCTGCGCAAGGGGTGAGGTGAGTCCCGCTACTCGGATCGTCATTCCGGGGCGCGCTAACCGGTTGGCGCTCTGCGCCACCCGATGGCGCGAACCCGGAATCCAGAAGTGATATGCTACCTCTGGATTCCGGGTCTGCGCCCCAAGAGGGGCGCATCCCGGAATGACGGGGAACCCCCTGCCGCATTTTTCGCCACACACCCGCCGTTGATAATTGCTGCGGCCTGCGTTGACAGCCTTGCTGCGTCCGTGTTTCCCTCCCATCTTGTTACCGTAAAGTCGCGTCGGGAGAGATCGGCATCAGATGCCGGCGCCGAAGGAGCAACCGCCCCGGAAACTCTCAGGCAAACGGACCGCGCGACTTGTTAGCATCTGGAAAGAGACGCCGGCGGGTTTTGGCCCGGGCGCGTCCGCCGACGGGATAATACTCTCAGGCACAGCGACAGATGGGGCTTCGACAGGCTTTCGGGAATCGTTCCCGAAAAGCCAGCGAGGGCCCATGATGCTTGCGCGCGAAGACGAACTCATCGCTGAAACGCACGCCGCTGTACGCGCTGCATCTCGCGCGCGGGGCCAGAATGGTGCCGTTCGCCGGCTACGAGATGCCGGTGCAATATGCAAGCGGCGTGATGAAGGAACATCTGCACACCCGCGAGGCAGCCGGCCTGTTCGACGTCTCGCATATGGGCCAGATCGCGCTGCATGCGAAATCCGGCAACGTGGAAGATGCCGCGGCCGCGCTGGAGCGGCTGATGCCGCAGGACATTGTTGGCGTAGCACCTGGCCGGCAGCGCTACGCGCAGTTCACCAGCGACGCCGGCGGCATTCTCGACGACCTGATGATCGCAAATTTTGGCAGCCACCTGTTCCTGGTGGTCAACGCCGCCTGCAAGGCCGACGACGAGGCGCATCTCCGCGCGCATCTGTCGGAGACCTGCATCGTTGAGCCGCTAGCGGATCGTGCGCTGCTGGCGCTGCAGGGGCCGAAAGCGGAATCGGTGCTAACGAAATTTTGCGCAGGTCTCGCGGCGATGCGTTTCATGGATGCCGGGCCGCACCGCGTTGACGGCATCGACTGTTTTGTGTCGCGCTCGGGCTATACCGGCGAGGACGGTTTTGAGATTTCCGCGCCGGCCGATCGGGCCGAGCGGCTTGCGGCCGCGCTGCTCGACAATGGCGATGTGCTGCCGATCGGCCTTGGCGCGCGCGACAGCCTGCGGCTCGAGGCCGGGCTTTGCCTGTATGGCCACGACATCGACGCCACTACCACGCCGGCCGAGGCCGCGCTGCAATGGTCCGTGCAAAAGAGCCGCCGCAATGGCGGCGCGCGCGCCGGCGGCTTTCCCGGTGCGGATGTGATTCTTGCACAGCTTCAGAAGGGCGCGCCGCGTCGCCGCGTTGGGCTAAAACCTGAAGGCCGCGCGCCGGTGCGCGAAGGCGCGCCGTTGTTTGCTGATGGCGCGTCAAGCGAGCAGATCGGCGCGGTCACCTCGGGCGGCTTCGGCCCCAGCCTCGGTGCTCCCATTGCGATGGGCTACTTGCCGACGCCGCTGGCGGCAGATGGCGGCACGGTGTTTGCCGAACTGCGCGGACAACGCCTGCCGCTGCGCGTCGCCGCCATGCCGTTCGTTCCCAACACTTACAAGCGCTGAGGATTGTCATGACCACCCTGTTCACACCGGACCATGAATGGCTGCGCATCGAGGGCGACGTCGCCACCATCGGTGTCACCGACTATGCGCAGTCGCAGCTCGGCGACGTGGTGTTCGTCGAACTGCCGAAGGTCGGCCGCAAGCTGAAGAAGGCGGAGGCCGCAGCCGTAGTCGAATCGGTGAAGGCCGCGTCCGACGTCTACGCGCCGATCTCGGGCGAAGTGCTGGAGGTCAACGACGCCGTCGCCGCCGAGCCCGCGCTGGTCAATTCCGATGCCGGCGGCAAGGCCTGGTTCTTCAAATTGAAGATCGCCGACAGAGGCGAACTCGACGGCCTGATGGATGAGGCCGCCTACAAGACGCATACGGCGTGATGGTGAACGGCGCCACACTTACCACCGTCATCCTGAGGAGCCGCGCCCTTGCGCGGCGTCTCGAAGGATCGGCCACACGCGCCCGCGGCCATCCTTCGAGACGCGCGTAAGAACGCGCTCCTCAGGATGACGACTTTTATTTGCTGATCGACCTGGAGCTTCTTGCCATGACGACCGTCAAACTTCCCAAAGCCGCCACGACATTCGCGCGCCGCCATATCGGGCCCTCGCCGCGCGACGTCGAGGCGATGCTGGAAACCGTCGGCGCCAAAAGCCTCAGTGCGCTGATGAGCGAGACGCTGCCGTCGTCGATCCGCCAGCAGCAACCGCTCGATCTCGGCGCACCCTTGAGCGAAACCGAAGCGCTTGAACACATGGCAGAACTCGCCGCGCAGAACCAGGTGTTCACCTCGCTGATCGGCCAAGGCTATTCCGCCACCATCCTGCCGCCGGTGATCCAGCGCAATATCCTGGAAAACCCGGCGTGGTACACGGCCTATACGCCGTATCAGCCGGAGATCAGCCAGGGCCGGCTGGAAGCGCTGTTCAATTTCCAGACCATGATCTGCGACCTCACCGGGCTCGACGTCGCCAACGCCTCGCTGCTCGATGAAGCCACCGCGGCGGCGGAAGCGATGGCGCTGGCGGAACGCGTGGGCCAGGCAAAATCCAAGACATTTTTCGTCGACCGCGACGTGCATCCGCAGACGCTGGCGGTGCTGCGCACCCGCGCCGAGCCGCTCGGCTGGAATCTCGTCGTCGGCGATCCCCTCGCCGATCTCGACGGCATCGAGGTGTGCGGCGCGCTGCTGCAATATCCGGGCTCCTCCGGCGCGGTGCGCGATCTGCGCGGCGCGATTGCATCGTTGCGCGCCAAGGGCGGCCTCGCCATCGTTGCCGCCGACCTGCTGGCGCTGACCTTGCTGGCTTCGCCCGGCGAACTCGGCGCCGATATCGCTGTTGGTTCGGCGCAACGTTTTGGCGTGCCGATGGGTTTTGGCGGGCCGCACGCCGCCTATATGGCGGTGCGCGACGCGCTGAAGCGATCGCTGCCCGGCCGCATCGTCGGGCTGTCGATCGATTCGCGGGGAGCGCCGGCCTATCGCCTCGCGCTGCAGACCCGCGAGCAGCACATCCGCCGCGAAAAGGCGACGTCGAACATCTGCACGGCGCAGGTATTGCTGGCGGTGATGGCGTCGATGTATGCGGTCTATCACGGACCGGAGGGGCTCACGCATATCGCGAAAACGGTGCATCGCCGCGCGGCCGTGCTGGCGGCGGGACTGAAGAAGCTTGGGTTTGCGCCAACGAGCGAGACGTTTTTCGACACCGTGACGGTGAATGCCGGTGCAAACAAAGACGGGATCGTTGCGCGCGCGCTGGAAGAAAAGATCAATCTGCGGATCGGCGACGCCACGCTCGGCATCGCGCTGGACGAAACCACGACGCCCGCGATTGTGGAGGCGGTATGGCGCGCCTTCGGCGGCCGGCTTACCTATGCGGAGATCGAGCCGGGCGTGCGCGAGGCGCTGCCCGCCGAGCTGAAACGCGGCACGGCGTTTCTCACCCATCCGGTGTTTCATGCCCATCGCTCGGAGACCGAGCTGCTGCGCTATATGCGAAAACTCAGCGATCGCGATCTGGCGCTCGACCGCGCCATGATTCCGCTGGGCTCCTGCACCATGAAGCTCAATGCCACCGCCGAGATGATTCCGCTGAGCTGGCCCGAATTCGGCGCGCTGCATCCGTTCGCGCCGCGCGGGCAGGCCAATGGTTATCACGCGCTGTTCGCGCGCTTGCAAAAATGGCTGTGCGACATCACCGGCTATGACGCGGTGTCGCTGCAGCCCAATTCCGGCGCGCAGGGCGAATATGCCGGGCTGCTGGCGATCCGCGGCTATCATGCGTCGCGCGGCGAGCCGCATCGAAACGTCTGCCTGATCCCCTCCTCCGCGCACGGCACCAATCCCGCCTCCGCCAGCATGGCCGGCATGGAGGTTGTGGTGGTGGCTTGCGATGCGCGCGGCGACGTCGATGTGGACGACTTGCGCGTCAAGGCGGCGCAGCACGCCAAGAATCTCGCGGCGATCATGATCACCTATCCCTCGACCCATGGCGTGTTCGAGGAACACATCGGCGATATCTGCGAGATCGTGCATGGCCATGGCGGGCAGGTCTATCTCGACGGCGCCAATCTCAATGCACAGGTCGGCCTGGCGCGGCCCGGCGATTACGGCGCCGATGTCAGCCATCTCAATCTGCACAAGACGTTCTGCATTCCGCATGGCGGCGGCGGGCCGGGCATGGGGCCGATCGGGGTCCGGGCGCATCTGGCGCCGTTCCTGCCGGGGCATCTCGATGGCGCACCGGCCAAGGCCGGCCCGGTGTCGGCGGCGCCTTTCGGATCGGCGTCGATCTTGACCATCTCCTACATCTACATTTTGATGATGGGCGGCGAAGGTCTGACGCGCGCCACCGAGATCGCGGTCCTGAACGCGAATTACATCGCCGCGCGCCTCGATTCCTTTTTCCCGGTGCTGTACCGCAACGCGCGGGGACGCGTCGCGCATGAATGCATCGTCGATCCCAGGCCGCTGAAGGCGGCTTGCGGCGTCACCGTCGACGACATTGCAAAACGGCTGATCGACTACGGCTTTCACGCGCCGACCATGAGCTTTCCGGTGCCGGGCACGCTGATGATCGAGCCGACCGAATCCGAATCGAAGGCGGAGATCGACCGCTTCTGCGACGCCATGATCGCGATCCGCCGCGAGATCGCGGAGGTCGAGTCCGGCCGCTGGAAGGCCGAAGCATCGCCGCTGCGCCATGCGCCGCACACCGTGCACGACATCGCCGACGACAACTGGGCGCGGGCGTATTCGCGCGCCGAGGGCTGCTTTCCGGGTAGCAGCTCGCGCACCGACAAATACTGGGCGCCCGTGGGACGCGTCGACAACGTCCATGGCGACCGCAACCTGGTGTGCTCATGCCCGCCGGTCGCGGATTACGCCGAGGCGGCGGAATAAAGCACCTCGTCGTCCCCGCGAAGGCGGGGACCCATACGCCGTGTCGTCTCAAGTGATAGATGGAGCCAAAGTCCCCGACAACAACAAGCGTCAGGGGTTATGGGTCCCCGACGGAGCCTGTCATCGGGCCGGCGAAGCCGGACCCGTTGGCGGGGACGACATGGAGTGTGTGGCGGGCGTGGTGCGCAAATACGGAGAAGCGCTATGCGCCGCACACCGTGCACGACATCGCCGACGACAACTGGGCGCGGGCGTATTCGCGCGCCGAGGGCTGCTTTCCGGGTAGCAGTTCGCGCACCGACAAATACTGGGCGCCGGTCGGCCGCGTCGACAACGTCCATGGCGACCGCAACCTGGTGTGCTCATGTCCGCCGGTCGCGGATTACGCGCAGGCGGCGGAGTAGCGCTTCTACGTCGTCCCCGCGAAGGCGGGGACCCATAACCCCTGACGGTTATGATTGCAGTGAGGCCGCTCAACAAGGCTACTAACGCTCTTCAGAACATCGGCGACACGGCGTATGGGTCCCCGCCTTCGCCGGGACGACAAGATCACTCCTCCGTCGGCTCCTCGCCGTCGGCGTCGCGCTCCGGCGAGCCTGCGAGAATCTGCTCGGCGATCAGCCCGGAGTTCTGCCGGATCGCGGCCTCGATCTTCGCGGTCATGTCCGGATTAGCCTTCAGAAACGCCTTGGAGTTTTCGCGGCCCTGGCCGAGGCGCTGGCTGTCATAGGAGAACCAGGCGCCGGATTTCTCCACGATGCCGGCCTTGACCCCGAGGTCGAGGATCTCGCCCATCTTGGAGACGCCCTCGCCATACATGATGTCGAACTCGACCTGCTTGAACGGCGGCGCCAGCTTGTTCTTCACCACTTTGACGCGGGTCTGGTTGCCCACGACCTCGTCGCGCTCCTTGATCGCGCCGATGCGGCGGATGTCGAGCCGCACCGAGGCATAGAATTTCAGCGCGTTGCCGCCGGTGGTGGTTTCCGGCGAGCCGTACATCACGCCGATCTTCATCCGGATCTGGTTGATGAAGACCACCATGGTGTTGGACTTGTTGATCGAGGCGGTGAGCTTGCGCAGCGCCTGGCTCATCAGCCGCGCCTGAAGCCCGGGCAGCGCGTCGCCCATCTCGCCTTCCAGCTCGGCGCGCGGCACCAGCGCCGCCACCGAATCGATCACCAGCACGTCGACCGCGCCGGAGCGAACCAGCGTGTCGCAGATTTCCAGCGCCTGCTCGCCGGTGTCCGGCTGCGAGATCAGGAGCTCGTCGATATTGACGCCGAGTTTTCTGGCATAGACCGGATCGAGCGCGTGTTCGGCATCGATGAAGGCGCAGATGCCGCCCTTTTTCTGGCCTTCGGCCACCGTGTGCAGCGCCAGCGTGGTCTTCCCCGAGGATTCCGGCCCGTAAATCTCCACCACCCGGCCGCGCGGCAGCCCGCCGACGCCGAGCGCGATGTCGAGCCCGAGCGAGCCCGACGAGATGGTCTCGACATCCATCGAGCGGTCGTTCTTGCCCAGTTTCATCACCGAGCCCTTGCCGAACTGCCGCTCGATCTGGGAGAGCGCGGCGGCCAGGGCCTTGGTCTTGTCCATGGAGGATCCTTCGACGATACGCAGGGCGGAAACGGACATGGGTGGTGCTCCTTATGGCGAGGATTCGCTAGAGGGACAAACGGCGGTGGGCCGAGTCGTGGCCCGATGGAACAATGTACCCTATTTGTTCTCAGTTCGCAATATGTTCTCGGAAATATTTGGGGTGCTGGTCCCTTAGGGACCAGCACCAATATTTGGGTACTGGCCTGTTTCGACCCCGTTTAGATGAATGGTCCTTTTTTGATTTTTGGGGGTGGCCCGATTAAAAAAGCGGTCGTCCAAAAGCTTAGGCCCCAGAGCTTGAAAGCTCCAGGGCCTGACGATCTGCTTTACCGAAGGGGTTAGCTCCGGTGACATGACCAATATGAGTCTTCATAGGTGGCCTGTCAAGCTTCCTAACGCCAAGGCATGAAGAACGGCCTCACGGATCCCCTTCAAATCTCCGGCATCCAAATTAACAATCGACCTCCGCCCTGCTAGATACGGCCGGTCGAGCCGAGCGTTACTGACCGCTTCAATTAGGTCGCACTTAACCCAATTATCCTCATGGGCTGTCAAAAATCGATATTTCCCAGCCGGAACGAAGTGGTGAAACTTTTCCTTCTTTGAAGGCTTGGAAGTTGAAAATGGAACCACAACCGCCATTCCAAACCTGGCGCTTATGACGACGCTAGGCCGCTCTTTCCAAATCTCCGGCTTGACCGCAAGTGGTCCGACCATAACTCCGGGAGCCTCGATATTTTCCGGGTCTGGCCCGAAATCACACATAAGAACCTGCCCCGGATGGGGTACGGCAAAGGGAGGTAGGGCCACAAAACACTCCTGTTAGGCAGGCGCTTGATCTGATCTGAAGGCGGGTAACGGCGCTCAGCAGCCTATCTGATTTTGCCGTGACTTATTTTGAGATGCCTATTCGTTAGACACCACCCTCCCACCGTGGTTGTGTGACTCACACAACAAAACCAAAGGGGAATGGAATGACCAAATGGATTTTGGCCGGCGTGATGGCGCTCGTCGCTAGCGGCGCATCGGCTCAATACACCGGGACCGGCTCAAACCCAAGCAGCCACGGTGTCAGCGGGCACGTTACAAACTCAGGGACTTACGTTCAGCCGCATACTGCGACCAACCCGAATACGACCCAGACCGACAACTACAGCACACGGGGCAACGTGAATCCGAATAACGGTACAGTTGGGACGCGGACCCCGCGCTACTGATCTATGCACCATGGACAAAGAGGCCGCCTCAGTTGGCGGCGCCGCCTCAGTTGGCGGCCCCTTTCGCTTCACATGGTAGGTCCGAAGCCTATCTTGCGACACGCCATCCACAGCCTGTGCAAGTCGTCATCCGAAGGGGCGTCCGAGTTCTCCATCCCGGTTTCGACGCACTCTTTCTTCAATTTCCTGTATTCCGGCGAACCATAGAAGTAGCAACCTACAAGTGTCGCCAGCGCCAGAACCCCTGCCACAATGGCTCGTCGCATTAACTTTACCCCTCAGTTGGCGGCCTCTTTTCATTAGACCTGCACGGCTCGCGCGCCGAGATTCCGGCATCCTCACGGAGCTAAGCGGAAATCGGTGCTGGCCTGTTTAACCGCTTGTGGCCTAATTTGATTTTCGCAGTGGCCTAATTACGGGAGATCATCGTTCGCGCTCAGGCTGGCTTGCCTTCGGTGGCATGACGATGGCCCCAACGTTGCGGTGCTTCTCGTCGGCGACCGCTCGCTGCCGGGCGCCATCACCTGGCATTCGTGCATCAAACAGGAACGGCCGTAATCCATTCCCGTGCGCCCCGGCCGGCGTTTGCGGTTGCCCGGACCTGGTGTCTTGCGCGTTGGCCGCGGTCGCGGCCAGTGCCAACGCAAACGCGATTGCTGGTCTCGACATGACGGGCTTCTCCTCTCGCGCTACCTGCCAACCGTCGGGGAGAAACTGGGCGTCAGGATGGCGGCCAGCTACGCTTGCAACTCACGATGCCGGATCGCAATCGGTGACTCGATCCGTACAAGGAGACAGGCCGCCCGGTACCGGCCGCTTTCCACCCCCGCGCAAGTATACGGTCGCTTTTGATTTTGAGAGTGGCCTCTTATGATGCACCTCCGAAAATATGGAGGGATGGCAACATGAAGCGCTTTGGCATTCTAAGTCTGGTAGCCGGCTTACTCGTCGCGTGCTCCGCGAATGCGCAGGAAGCCGGGGTGGCCAGGCCAAACCTGCTGCTCAAGCAGGCGGTTGAAGGCATGCCCAAGGGCGACAAGCAGGAAATCAGTATTCTGACCGCTACGTTGAAACCGGGCGACAAGACGGTCTTTCACACCCACCGCTTCCCGGTCTCGGTTTATATCCTGGAAGGCGCATTCACCCTTGAGATGGAGGGTCGGCAACCCGTCACCGTCAAGGCCGGCGAATCGATGGTGGAGCCGCCGAACGTGAAGATGACGGGCTACAACAAGAGCGCAACCGAACCGATGAAGGTCGTCATCTTCTATGTCGCTGATCCGGGAACACCGTTCCTTGACCCTCTCCACTAACCAAAGGGTATTGACCTGTTTCGGTCGATCTATTGAGTACCGGCTCGTTTCGACCCTCGGTGGCCTAATTTGAATTTCGCGAGGGGCTGTTCTGAAAGTTCTTCGCGCTGCACCGCATGGTGGACCCGTGGAATCAGAACCGTTAGCGTCGTCCGTTTCAACAAAGGAGGATGCAATGTCCACCCGTTTATTGACAGTGTTCCTCGTTATCGCAGCTGCGCTACTGGCAACGCAGTCCATTGCACAGATGTCCACGCCTCCCGGCGGCACCAGCGATCGAATGGGCGGCGGAGGCGGCGGCAAGGGCGCGGCCGGCGTGACGACGGTCAAAAGCAGCAAATCGAACACCAGCGATCGGATGGGCGGCGGCGGTGGCAAGGGCGCGGCCGGCGTGACGACGGTCAAAAGCAGCAAATCGAACAGCAGCGATCGAATGGGCGGCGGTGGCGGCGGCAAGGGCGCAATGAAGCTGAACCCGCAGCCGGAGCCGCCGGGCCGCCGCTGATGATTTAGGTTGGAAGGCTCGCGTCGCCTCTCCCCGCTTGCGGCTATGGCGATTCGATTTGGAGTTCTCGTGCTGCAGCGCTGCAGCGGCCCGGTTTGATTTTCGCGGCGGACTGATCTGAAAACGGAAGATCATCGGATTATTGCGGCAGTGCGGCCCGCGCATCACATAAGACAAGGGGGTTGGTCGATTGGAGCAAACGCGATGCGTTCTGTTTTGGCCTTAAGTCTTTTGATCGCCCTGTGTGCTTCCGCCGGCGCCGCAAAGCTGCATCACAGCAAACCGCGAAACGTCATCGCTCGTCCCAGCCAAAATGTGGATCCGCGCTTTCCGCCGGTGCTCCGGGATCAGACCCCTCGTTACGACGATCCATCCAAGTTTGGCGGCGGCTAGCCAGCGCCATCGGCGAGCAAGCTCGCCCCCGGTCGGCGCCCTTTGCCGGCCTGCGATTCTCGCTCAATAGACGCGGCGCGGCTTGCGGGCTCGTCGTCCCGGCGATGCTTTGGCGCCCGCATAATACGGGTTGACGACGCACGATGCGGCGCGGCCCGATGCCGACATCTGGCACTGCGCCATCGAGGTGTAGCCGCACTCGAAATAATAGTCGACAAATCCCTGGTAGACCTGCAGGCAGACCGGATATTTCGGATCGTAGGTCTGGGCCAGGGCCGGCGTTGCCGTCAAGGCCGCCGAGATAGTCAACATCGTCAAAACCGGAATGCGCATCGAAAACCTCCTTCGGGATGGTCCGGTCGTTCAAAGGGAAAATCGGCTTGACCGGGTGCGCCGGCAGCGCAACCGGTCAGCGGACGAGGCCGGACCATCGGCTGTGCAGGACGTTCAGTAGACGCCGCGGCGGTAAGCTGGTTCCCGTCCCTGCGCGCCCGCAAAATATGGATTGGCGAGGCATTGCGCGGCGCGGCCCGATGCCGTCGCGTTGCACGCCGCCAGCGAGCCATAGCTGCAGTCGATGTAGCCCCCGCTGATGCCGTAGGTTTGCAGGCAGACCGGAAACCTCGGGTCATAGGTCTGGGCCAAAGCCGGCGGGGCCGTCAAAGCCGCCGCGATCGTCAGAATCGCCGGAGCCGCAATGCGCATCGAGAGTCTCCGTTCCGGATTTTTCATGGCGCCACGAAATGCAGCACCACGGCGGCAGCGACGCAGGTCGCAAGGGCAATGACTGCGCCGCGGCGCCGGTCCGGGATAACGCCAAGGGTAAGTAACGCGAGGCCGGCCAACAGGGCGAGTTTGAGAAAGTTCAAAGCCACGGTTTCATCGTCCTTGCTGCGCGGCGCTTGCCGCCCCCGAATCTAGGCATCGCCGTTCCTGCCGCGCAAGTTCGGCAACAGCAACAGCAAGGGAAGCGCGAGCGGCCCGATCAGAAGCCCGGCAATCCACGCCCAGTTCTTGAAGCTGCGTCCGCGGCGCTGCGCCATCCGGCCGGCAAGATAGACCGAGCCGATCGTCGCGACCGCCAGCAACGCGGTGAGAACGGTGGCGTCGAACGTCATGGCGTTCATGGTGCATGCTCCGATGCTGCCTTAACGATCTATATAGCATGGCGTCGGCCGCGCGGCGATGCGCCCGCCGGGATCCGCTCAAGGCAAACCGCGAGGCCGGCGAACAACTTTTCGTGTCATGGCGCAGGGCGCCAAGCCGCCCCGCTGGCAAAACTCAAACCTGTCATCGTCAATTCGCACAAATTTAGCGTTCCGCATTTACCCGGCCTTAGATCGGCCTCCGTAAACCCTGCGGGCGTTGAAAACCAATAACAACCATGGAGGCAGAGTTGAGACGCACGGTTTTGAATTTCTTGTCCGATGAATCCGGGGCTACGGCGATCGAGTACGGCCTGATCGCTGCCGGCATTTCACTCGCAATCATCGCGATTGTGAACGGCCTCGGCGCCAACCTCAACACCAAGTTCACCGACATCAATTCATCGCTCAAGTGATTTAGCCAACGTCTCTTTCTCAGGGGGACGAGTGCTTCAGGTAGCCATCACCAGCAAAGCCGTGCGGGGATTCCCCGCACGGCCGACCGACGTTTCTGTTTGCGCCGGCATCGATCTTCGCGACGCAGCCTAACAGCCCCGGCAAATGCTGAACTTCGAATTGAGCAGTTTTTCGCGCCCGCGCGAAGCGCGGGTGGACGAGCGGCGAAATTCGCGGCGGGAGGCGCGCGCCTCCTGCCGGGTCGCCCTTCGCACGATCGGCCCCGGCCTCGAATACACGCGGTTGGAAACGGACGGCGCGGCAGACGGCACCACGGGCACCGCCATGCTCGGCGGCGGCGGCGCCGGAATCCTCGCCGCATTGCCGATGCCGCTGGGATCATTGACCGAATTATTGAGGCCGCCGGCGCTGCCCGGGCCGCGCGGAATGCCGCTGACGCCCGCGTCCTGCGCGAGGACAGGCGCTGCCAGACAGATGACAAACGCCAACCCGAAAAACGATGATTTGCCGAACATCGATCACGCCTCCGGATATCCAACCAGGGGCCCGGCTAACCGTTCCCGGTCCGGATCAACTCCTCGGCCTGTTTATTATTCCCGATTCCCGTGGTTGTATGTTCGGCCAATAAAAACTCCGGGAGAGGAACATGAGGACACTTGCGGTCATTCTGTCGCTCGCGATATCCGGCATCGCGCTGTCGTCCGACCTCACACCGGCGTCCGCCACTAAAATGGACGGCAAGTGCTGCCAGTCGTCCGATGGAGGGCGCTCTTACAGGGCGAGGGTTGCATTGGCGAGGCGCGCGATTCCTCACACCTGCAGCGCCTATGCGGCCTCGTGCATTCGCGATTCCCGCAACCGGTCGGATGCAATCCAGCTGTGCCACGCCGCCAAAGCGCAATGCCTGCGCACCGGCGTCCATGTCGGCCCCTACAGCGGCAGGCAGTTCGCCGGAATGGCAAAGCGATAGCGATCCATGTTCGTCCGCTCGATCATCATCGCGCTGCTCACCCTGGCCGCCGTCGCAAGCGCCAATGCCCAGATCGTAGCACTAGGTGCGAGCAGCACCGCCGGTTACGGCGTAGGCTCAGCGGCGGCCTATCCGGCGCAGCTGGAAGCGATCCTGCGCGCCAAGCGGCGGCCGATGTCGGTCAGCGCCGCCGGCGTCAGTGGCGACACCACCGGCGGCATGCTGGCGCGGCTGGCAAGCGCGGTGCCGTCGGGCACCAAGATCGTCATCCTGCAGATCGCCGGCAACGATGCCATGAAGGGAATGAGCGCCACGGCAGCGGCGGCGAACCGGGCCGAGATCCGCCGGCAGCTGCACGTCCGCGGCATCCGCACCATCGAGGCCGACGGCTATGTGATGGCGGCGCTGCGCAGCGGCCTGCGCCAGGCGGACGGCATCCACATGACCGCGGAAGGCCATCGCCGCGTCGCCGAACAGCTCGCCGCGTCGATCCGCTGAAGACCTGGGTCAAGGGCCCCCGCAGTCGTTTGGCGCTGCGAAAGAAAACGGCCCCAGCGCGAAAGCGCGCTGAAGCCATGAAAGTCGGGGGAGTCTATCAAGTACCGGTTAACGCCGCCGGGCCGCTAATGGTTCCCGTCGCAAGATGGTTGAACCTTTTTCCGGTTCGCGCGCACGTATGGGTACTGGGGATTTGAGGGCCCAGTATCCATACGCAGCGCCGCCGGCGATCATATTCCGCCGGGCGGCGCTGTGCGTTTGGGAAGACCCCAATGTTGAATGGGTGTCCCGGGCGCGATGCGGCGTTCTTCACGCTGCTTCGCAGAACCGGGACCGTACCAAGCACCGCGCTTTACCACGGCCCCGGCTCTGCAGCGCACCACGCCGCGAAGAGGCGGCGCGCTGCGCTGCGTCCGGGGCACATACGCTAATCTAATTCGCGGTGCTGCCGGTCTTGGTCTTCGCCTTGGCCGGCGCGGGTTTTGGCGGCTCGGCGGTGCGCACATTGCCCCACGGATCGTTCGAGGTCTTGGCGTCGGGTATCTTGCGCAACGATTCGCGGTAGGCTTTTTCCTTGATCGCGTCGGCTTCCTTTTCCTCCGGCGTCTTGCTCTGGAACTCGGGCATCAGGTTGATGTTGGGGGTCTGCGCCGCGGCCGGCGCCGAAAACCCCGCCAGTAACGCGACCAGCACTGCGGCGCGGAAAATTCTCATGCGGCTCTCCTTAAAGACTGCCCGCAAACTATCATTGCGGCGGCTGCGAGACCAAGGTTGTCGGCCTACAGGCGGTCGGATTTGCAGGCCTTGGGCGATTGCAGCCAGTCGTCCCAGATCGGCCCGCATTTGGTGCAGCCATTGAGCAGCACGCCGATGGCGATCACGCCTAACAAAATTGCCACACGCCTGAACATGACCGCCCCACTCGAACCCGCGGCATATTAGGCGGCCGATCGCGGCGTTTTCAAGCCATGCCGGCCGGCAATGCGCATTACAATGACCGGATTCATGACGGAGGGAAACGGCGTGTCGGAGCAAAAATCGGCGGAATTCGATATCGAGGAGGCCAAACGCGTTCTCGGCGACGTGTTCGCGCCGTGGGTGCAGGATCTCGGGCTTTCGATCGCCAGACTGGAGATCTCGCCGCCATCGGGCGCGCCCGGCGACTGGCAGCCCGGCGCCACGCTCCGGATGGCGTTTTCCGAACGGCTGTGCCGGAACGGCGGCATCGTCTGCGGCCAGGCGCTGATGGCGCTCGCCGATACCGCGATGGTGATCGCGATCCTGGCCGCCAACCGCGGCTTTCGCCCGATGACCACGGTCGACCAGACCACGCATTTCTTGAAAGCGGTGGCGTCGTCCGACGTGCTGGCGGATGCGCGCGTGGTCCGGCTCGGCCGCACCATGAGTTTTGGCCGGGTCACGTTATCAAGCGCCGCCGACAACAAGCCGGTGGCGATGGTCTCGAGCGCCTTTGCGATGCTGTGAGGCCCGCGCGCTGGCGGATCAAAAGTAACCGAATCGTAAAATTATCCGCGTTGCTGGAACCGATCGGCTTTATCAGTCCGTAATCCGGCCGTGGTACCTTTCCGCAAAATAACGCAACCAAATGCGGATCGCGACCATGACCGACAGGATCGAGAAGCGATCGGTGCCGCGCTACAAGGTCTTGAAAGGCGCCACCCTGGCGTTCGGCGGCAACGGCGTCGACTGCACCGTGCGCAATTTGTCATCGCGCGGGGCGGCCATCGACGTCGCGAGCCCGGCCGTCTTGCCGCCGTCGTTCGTGCTGGTGATCGAAGCCGATCAGTTCATCCGCCGTTGCCGCCCGGTCTGGCGCAGCGACAAGCGTGTCGGCGTGGCATTCGATTAAACGCCGGCTTGGCGCGCGGCCGCTCGCCGCCTCGCGCGGCGGCGCCACAACCGCACCACGACAGACAGCATTGCTGTCAACCCGATTGCAGCCACGAGTGCCCCGCCCCAAAACCGGCCGCCGGGCCGATCGATGGTGCGCGACCACAGCGACGGCGACTCACCCGCCCGCGCCAGCCGGAACGCCACCACGCTGTCGCCGATCGAGGTGCCGGCCTCGGAATGACCGCCGGCGGCGATCACGACGTATTGCTCGCCCTTCCAGTTGTAGGTCATCGGATTGGCGACGCCGGGCACCGGCAACCTGCCCTGCCACAGTTCAGTGCCGGACTTTGCGTCGAAGGCGCGCAGATAAGCATCCAGCGCGCCGGTAAAGACCAGACCGCCCGCGGTGATCAGCACGCCGTTGGAGAGCGGCGTGCCCCAGTTGAACGCCATGCCGAGCGGCGCGCGATCCTCCGCGGTGCCGACCGACGATTGCCAGAGTATTTTTCCGGCCTTCAGATCGACCGCGACCAGCGCGCCCCAGGGCGGCTTGTTGCACGGCATGCCCAGCGGCGACACCGCGACCGCGCGCGTCATCGCAAACGGCGCGCCGCGCTGCGTTCCGAAATCATGCCCGGGCGGCGGCTTGAAATTTTCCGCTTCCGCTCGCGGAATCAATTTGACGATGTGCACGACGCGGCTGGTGTTGGCGTAGAGGATCTGGTTTTCGGAATCGAACGCCGCGCCGCCCCAATTCACGCCGCCGCCGGTGAACGGAAAGATGATGGTGCCCTGCGTCGACGGCGGCGTGTACAGGCCTTCGTTGCGCGCGGCGGCAAGCTGCTCGCGGCAGACCGCGCGATCGCGGAACGGGACCAACCCGAACACATCGTCCGGCGAAATCGCTTGCGGCACCAGCACCGGCAGGTGCGTTGGAAACGGCTGCGTCGGCGACAGCGCCTCGCCTTCCGCGCCGCCCTGCGGAACGGGACGTTCCTCGACCGGCCAGACCGGCTTGCCGGTATCGCGGTCGAGCACGAACAGGAATCCCTGCTTGGTCGGCTGGATCACGACGTCGCGCATGCCATCGCCGGTATCGACGCGCGCCAGCGTCGGCTGCGCCGGCACGTCGTAATCCCAGAGGTCGTGATGCACGGTCTGGAACGACCACACCAGTTCTCCGGTCTCGGCGCGCAACGCGACAACCGAGTTGGCGTGCGCGTTATTGCCGGGCCGCTTGCCGCCCCAGAAATCCGGGCTTGCCGAACCCGTCGGAAGGAATATCAAGCCGCGCTCCTCGTCCGATGACATCGGCGCCCAGACATTGGCATGGCCGGCTTCGATGCCGTCGTGAAGCAGCGGATCAAAGCTCCAGCGCGGCCGTCCGCTCCGCGCGTCGAAGGCGCGAACCGTTCCAGCGGGCGCGTCGACGCGGCGGTTGTCGGCGATCGCCGAGCCGACCACGATGACGCCGCGGCCGACCTGCGGCGCGGAGGTGATCTGAAACTCGCCGGGCCATTCCAGCGGCTTGCCGACGTCGATCTTGATCTCGCCGTTGCTGCCGAAGTCCGCGCATGCCACGCCGGTTTTTGCATCGAGCGCGATCAGGCGCGCATCGTTGGTGTTGGTGAAAATCCGCGAACGGCAGGCCGCGCCGACGGCTGCCTGCTCATCGACCCAATAAGCGACGCCGCGGCAGTTGAAGCGGTTGGCGACGCGGTATGCGGTGCTGATCTTCGGATCGAACCGCCACATCTCGGCGCCGGTGCCGGGATCGAGCGCGATCACCTCATTGAACGGCGAGCAGAAGATCACGCTGTTCTCGACGAATAGCGGCGTCGCCTGGAATTTGGTGCGCGCCATCGCCTCGAGCGGGCGGGTGTCGAGATCGCCGGTGCGGAATTGCCAGGCCTTGACCAGATTGCCGACATTGGCCGGCGTGATCATGGCGAGCGGTGAAAACCGCGTGCCGCCGGGGTCTCCGCCCCAATGCTCCCACGCAAAGGCCGGCGCGGCGATGCACGAAACGAGGGCGAAGAGGCCAAGGAGCTTTCGCATGTCCTTTACGACCGGAACATGTCGGTTCGCTATTTCGATTTCTTCGCGGCGTCCGCCGGCCGCGCCACGCCCCACGGATCGTATTTTTCCTTCGGCTCGGGGATTTTCTCCAGCGCGGCCTTATAGGCCTTCTCGTCGACCTTCGGCCGGCCGGGATCGGCCTTTTTTTCCGCATCGCCCGCATGCCGCTTGCTGTTCAACTGGGCGGACGCGGGCGCCGCCAGCAAGGCCAGCGCTATCGCCGCAACCGTGAAGGCTTTCATCGTGGTTTTCTTCCCCTTGGGCATGTCGCCCGCCGGCATCTCGCCGTCCAACTGTGGCAAGCCTGCGGCCTCGGCCGTCACGATAGCCCATTCCGCGGCCGGTTTCAGCGAATGTTGATCGGGCGAGGCCGCGATGCGAGCCAGGAAAGGCGGGCATTTTTAACCGGCGCGGGGTAAAATGCCGGGATGTGGCGGGGGATGGTTTCAGCATTGGCGATGGCGGGCGCGGCTGTGGCGTTGGCGGGCTGCGGCTCCGCCGACAGCCATGCCACGCTTCCCAAAATGCTGCTGGCAAAAGAAGCCGAGCCGGCGCGGCTGGACCCTGAGCCCAACGTCAAGCAACTGCTCCGCGACAAACTGGACTCGGTGTTCACCGCGGCCTCGCACCCGCGCCACGTCCGCGTCTCCCCGCCCCGCCGCCAGCCCAACGGCCCCGGCTGGACCGTCTGCGTCAAGGCCGAACTCACCTCGGTCGTCGGCCGGTCGCTCGGCACACAGACCTATCTCGCCACCATCAGCGGCGGGGTGATCCTCGACCGGCGGCGGGTGGAGGCGGAGGATAATTGCGGGTCGGAGACGTATGAGGGGATTTGAGGGGGTGCAGTGCTGATCGTCTGACGTTTGTCGGTTTCTCACATTAATTGCAAACGCGTCTCGCGTCCGGCGATTTTACGCCGCAGATTTTTCCCGGGTTCTGCTGGCTAACTGACTCGATGGCTTAAAAAACCTCTGATTGGGATTGCAATTTATTCTCTCCCAAATAGAATTACAGCATATTGGACGCGCGGCCAAGCCGCGACCTGCTCTTTTTGCTCTACTACATGACTTTCACGACGCGCTTCCGAAGGCCGCTATTTTGACGCGAAATGCGTCACCGCCTGCAAAGCTGGATATCATGATCGGGGGAACGACATGCCTATCGACAAAGATCGATTCAGGAGGCAAGTCGATGATACGATTGCGGACAGGGCAAGGGTACGAAGGCTAGTGCACGATCAGCGCTGGCGCGAGGCTGAACCAGACCGCAATCGAGCCGCGCTGTTTGCAGCCAAGACCGCCGCCATCACGAAATCGAGCGGCGCAGAATCCCTAACCGGCGATACCGACGACCTGCAGGCGGCATGGTTTCTTCCGGCCGGCGCGACGGCACGCCTCCCCGTCGCGTATGTCGAGTCCAATAATGCGGGCGTCTGGGAGGCAGGCAGCGGCTTTCTGATCAGTCTTGATCTGTTTATGACCAATCAGCACGTAATCCGTGATGAAGCATCCGCAGGCGCCACGCAAATCACCTTCGGCCGCGAAACCGATGACACAGGAAGATCCCGGCCCACGACCGTATTCAACCTGGATCCAGCCCGGTTTGCGCTCTTTTCGTCAGAAGAGGAACTGGACTATGCGGTGATCGCGATTGGCAGCAAAGTAACCGGCGCAGACACTATCGATGCCTTGGGGTATTGCGTCCTCTCCGATCATCCCGATAAGCACGTGCTGGGGATGAACGTCAACATTATCCAGCATCCAAATGCGTTGCCGAAGATGATCGCCGTTCGTCACAACCTCTTGACGGCGCGCACGGAGCGGACTCTGCTGTATGAAACGGATACCCTTAAGGGCTCGTCGGGGTCCCCGGTGCTGAATGATGCCTGGGAGGTCGTGGCCCTGCATCACTACGGCGAACCATTCCTCGAGAAGACGGACGATCAAGGAAGGCCGCTTCCTGTGAACGTCAACGAGGGCATTCGCATCAGTGCAATCTATCGCGACCTGCAAGCCAGGCAGCCGTCATTATCGGTCACCCAGCAGGCGCTGCTTCAAACAGCGTTGGATTTTTCGACGCGAATCCCTGTGGGAGCCGGCGGCAAGCGTCTGACGCCGCCACATGCAAGTCGCGAGGGTTCCGAAAGCCTGGCACTCAAAACGAAGGATACTGTTATGCCTGCCCCCGAAAATAGCCAAGAGTTGCGCGTTATCATCCCGATAGAAGTTACGGTTCGCGTTGGCGGCGGGGGCATGGTCCAGACCACCGGGGCAACAGCCGTCGGATCGCACACGCTCGCTGCCGGTGCAGCTGTCGTTGCAGCGCCGGCAAAGGTCCTCCGTTCAGGAGCAGAAAAGCTCCCGATCGACCGCGACTATTCAAATCGAAGTGGTTACGATGCGAGGTTCATCGTCGGGTTGAACCTGCAGCTACCCGCGCCCGTTGGTAAACTCGACGCGCAGGTTGCTCCGCTCCGACCCGGCGAACCGAAAGCGGAACTCGGTGAACTGAAATACGAACATTTCAGCATAAAAATGAACAAGAGCAAACGCATCGCGCTGTTCACCGCGACGAATATTGACGGCAACGCCTATCTCAATATCGACAGGGTTACCGGCGAAGTCAAAGACAAAGCCGAGGGCGAAACCTGGTACGGCGACCCGCGCATCAGCGCGAGCTTCTTTCTCGACCAGACGTTCTACTCGGATTGGTCAAACCTCTTCGACCGCGGCCATCTGACCCGGCGTGTGGACCCAAACTGGGGAACAAAAGAGGAAGCTGAACGCGCCAATGCCGACACTTACCACTTTACGAACTGCTCGCCGCAGCACTTCCGCTTCAACGAAAGCACAAAGTTCTGGCAGGGCGCCGAGCAGTACGTATTGGAGAATGGCGCGATTGCCGAAGACTCTCTGAACCGGATTTGCGTGTTTCAAGGTCCGATCTTCAATAACAAGATAGACCTTTGGTCAGACGACGTTCAAATCCCATCATCCTTCTTCAAGGTGATTGTCTGGAAGGGCAAGAATGGCGTGCGATCAGTTGGACTTGTGGTAGATCAGCTTGAACTGTTGTCGGAGCAGCGGGTCGGCGGCATCAAGCCAAAGCCCGTAGATTTTGTAAGTGTGAAGCAATGGCGCGTTAGCATCAAGGAAATAGAAGACCGTACTAGTCTGGACTTCGGTAATACTGTGCGCGACGCCGATACGATCAAGGAAGAGCAACAGCCCGTTGTCGGCGAGGCGAAGGTCATCGTCAAGTCGTTCAGCGACCTGCTTCCCGGTTACCGGCCGAAATGAGCGTTGCGACGAGTAAACTCATCGACGCTGTGCAAAAAAGACCGTCAACCAATTTCTGCTTGCGGGAAAGCGGACACGGCAATGCAGGCCATTATGTCTGCTTTTTGACCCAACTCAGACATGCGTTCGTTCTAGACTAGTGCCGGGATGTGAAAACAGCAGCGTGCTTCAAACTGCTGCGGAGCACGGCGTCCACGCGAACGCCGTTTACGGCGGCATTTCACGAGCGAAAACGCCCCCGCGGCAAACCTAGCACTTGATTTCCTGGCCCGCGACGGGCGACAATGACGGCGCGCCAGCATTAACGGGTCCGGGCTTCTATAAGACAGGGAAAACCTGCTGGGCGACGCGATACCATTGCTGCGCGGGAGGGGGACCGGCATGGCGGTGGCTTCATGAACGCTGGTTGCAGCGCGTCAACGCGACCCGGACCGCCCGTGGCATCGCCGTCACGACTGCACATGATGCGGGCGCGCCGCCGTTCTGCTGAAATACCGACAAATGATCGTCGAAACAACGTGTTGGCACGCGGGAGCGTGCGGCTGCGTCGAACCACGAAAGGCGCGACAGACTGAAAAGGATTGCAAGCCGGCGTCAGACCGGCCGAAGCGGCATCACCAAGGGAGGAATTCATGATCAAGGTAACCCGACGTAACGTCCTCAAGGGCGGTACGGTGCTCGCCGGCGGCATGGCCGGCATCCTGGCCACCGGCCGCCCGCCCGCTTTTGCGCAGGGCACTACCGTGCATTGGCTGCGCTGGAACGACTTCGTGCCGGCGTCCGATCAACTGCTGCGCAAGGAGCTGCTGCCGGCTGCCGAGAAAGCGCTTGGAATCAAGGTCAATTTCGAGACCGTGAACGGCAACGACCTGCAGCCGCGTATCACCTCGGCGATTCAGTCGGGCGCGGGTCCCGACATCATCATGCTGTTCAACAACCACCCGCAGATCTATTCGGAGAGCGTCATCGACCTCAGCGACCTCGCAGGCAGCGTGGGCAAGGCCGAAGATGGCTACTACGATCTGTGCAAATCGAACTCGGCCGAGGGCCAGAAGTGGATCGCCCTGCCATGGACCATCGTCGGCGCCATGATCGCCTACCGGAAATCATGGTTCGACGAGGTCGGCTCGCCGGCCTTCCCCGACACCTGGGAGAAGTATCGCGAGGTCGGCAAGAAGCTCAAAGCCGCGGGCCGGCCGATCGGTCAGACGCTCGGCCACACCTTCGGCGACGCGCCGACCTTCAGCTACCCCTATTTGTGGTCATGGGGCGGCAGCGAGATCGAGAAGGACGGCAAGACCGTCAACATCAACAAGAAGGAGGTCGTCGACTCCGTCAAGTTCATGGCGGCGTTCTGGAAAGAAGCCCATGACGAGGGCGGCCTTGCCTGGGACGACACCAACAACAACCGCGCGTTCCTGTCGCAAACGATCTGCGCCACCCTCAACGGCGCTTCGATCTACATCGAATCGCTGCGCAATCCCGACAAGTACATCACCGAGAAAGGCGCGCAGCTGAAAACCGACATCCAGCACGCGCCGCTGCCCAAGGGCCCGGCCGGGCAATTCGCAATGCACACCTACTTCTCGCACGTCATTCCGAACTACTCGAAGAATCAGGCCGGTGCGAAGGAGTTGCTGAAGTGGATCCACACCAAGGCGAACTACGAGCCGTGGTTCGTCTCCCAGAAGGGTTTTGCGACGCCGCCGACCCACGCCTGGGAGAAGCACAAATTGTGGGACGAGGACAAGGTCATGGCGCCCTTCAAGGTCGCCGGCCTGCTCGGCCAGACGCCCGGCTATCCGCTGCCCTCATCGGGCAAGAAGCCCGCCGAAGTGCTGACCAAATACATCATCACCGACATGTATGCGAAAGCCGTGCAGGGCATGTCGGCGGAAGATGCCGTCAAGTGGGCTGAAAGCGAACTGAAGAAGATCTACGTTTGAACGCTTGCAACGGTCCGCGCGGCTGGTTGCAGCCGCGCGGGCCGAAACACAGGGGTCTGAAGGTTTAAGACATGGCGATCGCTGAAACCCAGGTCTACATGCCGCAGGCGCCGCGGCCCAAGTTCCGGCTGCTTGAGGACGAGCGCTGGCTCGCCTTCATGCTGCTGGTGCCGACCATGGTGCTGCTCGGCCTGTTCATCGCCTATCCGTTTGTGCGCGGCATCCTGCTGTCGGTGACCAACTCGCGCGTGGGCGTGCCCGGCGACTTCGTCGGCCTCGCCAACTTCTACAAGATCTTCAGCGACGGGATCTTTCGCACCTCGGTCTACAACACCTTCGTCTATACCGGCGTGACCACGGTCTTCAAGCTCGCGCTCGGGCTGTGGCTCGCCATGCTGCTCAACCGTAATTTCCGCGGCAAGGCTTTCACCCGTGCGTTCATCCTGCTGCCCTTCATCATCCCGACCGTGCTGTCGACATTCGCCTGGAAATGGATGTTCGACCCGACGTTCAGCGTTCTCAACTGGCTGCTCTATCATCTCGGCTTGATCACCGGCCGCATCAACTGGCTGGGCGATCCGGACCTCGCCATGATCTCGATCATCATCGTCAACATCTGGCGCGGGGTGCCGTTCTTCGCCATCAGCCTGCTCGCGGGGCTGCAGACCATCAGTCCCGAGCTCAACGAGGCCGCGGCCATCGACGGCGCAAAACCCTGGCAGCGGTTCTGGCACATCACCTGGCCGCTGCTGCTGCCAGTGACCATGGTCGTGGTGCTGTTCTCGGTGATCCAGACGTTCGCCGACTTCCAGATCGTGTATGTGATGACCGGCGGCGGTCCCGCCAACGCGACGCACCTGTTCGCCACCTACGCCTATCAGATCGGCATCGGCACCGGCCTGTTGAGCGAGGGCGCCGCGATCTCGCTCGCGATGTTTCCGATCCTGTTCCTGGTTGTCATCATCCAGCTGCTTTATATCCGCCGCGTAGAGGTCCGCTGAGCCATGATCGAAGGCGCGATATGGAGAAAGTGGGTGTTCTTCTACGCGCCCATGGCACTGTTCCTGCTGTTCCTGCTGTTCCCGTTCTACTGGATGGTGATCACGTCGGTGCGGCCGGACGGCGAGCTGTACCGGCCCTGGAATGCGATCAACTACAATCCGTTCTGGACCTGGAAACCGACGTTGGACCACGTCCGGTATCTGTTCGAGGAGACGCTGTTCGCTTCCTGGCTGTGGAATACGATGTTCATCGCGCTGGTATCCACCGCGATCTCGCTGGTGTGCGGCGTGTTTGCCGGCTATGCGCTGTCGCGGCTGAACTTTCCATTCGCCGGCAGCCTCGGCACCGGCATCTTCATCACCTATCTGGTGCCGCAGACGCTGCTGTTCATTCCGCTGGCCGAGATCATCCGCAACTACCGGCTCGGCGACACGCCGTGGTCGCTGATCCTGACCTACCCGACCTTTCTCATTCCGTTCTGCACCTGGCTGATGATGGGCTACTTCAAGGCGGTGCCCAAGGAGCTGGAGGAATGCGCGCGCATCGACGGCGCCTCGCGCTGGCAGGCGATGCTCTATATCGTCATTCCCGTAGCGGTCCCCGGCATTCTTTCGGCCGGCATCTTCGCGTTCACGCTGTCGTGGAACGAGTTCATCTATGCACTGGTCTTCCTGTCTTCGCCTGAGCAGAAGACCGTGCCGGTCGGGGTCACATCGGAGCTGATCCGCGGCGACGTGTTTTTCTGGGGACCGCTGATGGCAGGGGCGCTGTTGGGATCGATACCGGTCGCCATCGCCTATTCGTTCTTCGTCGAACACTACGTCGCAGGATTGACCGGATCGGTGAAAGGCTAAAGCTGATGGGACAGGTCGTCCTCAAGGGGATCAACAAGTTCTACGACAGCGTGCACGCTGTCAAAGACGTCAATCTGCAGATCCGCGACAAGGAGTTCGTGGTGTTTGTCGGTCCTTCCGGCTGCGGCAAGACGACGACGCTCAGGATGATCGCCGGGCTCGAGGCGATCAGCTCGGGCGATATCTCGATCGACGGCAACGTGATCAATGCACTGGCGCCGATGGACCGCGACATCGCCATGGTGTTCCAGAATTACGCGCTCTACCCGCATATGAGCGTGTACGACAACATGGCGTTCGGCCTGAAGATGCGCAAATTCGAAAAGCCCGAAATCGACCAGCGCGTGCGGGACGCAGCCGACATCCTCGGCATCGGCGAATTGCTGAAGCGCAAGCCGCGCCAGCTCTCCGGCGGCCAGCGCCAGCGTGTGGCGCTCGGCCGCGCCATCGTGCGCCACCCCCGCGTGTTCCTGTTCGATGAGCCGCTGTCCAACCTCGATGCCAAGCTGCGGGTGCAGATGCGGGTCGAACTCAAGAAGCTGCATCTGCGGCTCGGCACCACCGCGATTTACGTTACCCACGATCAGGTCGAGGCCATGACGCTGGGCGATCGCGTCGTCGTCATGAGGGACGGCGTGGTGCAGCAGGTGGGAGAGCCGCTCGAACTCTACAATCAGCCCGCCAACAAGTTCGTCGCCGGCTTCATCGGCTCGCCGGCCATGAATTTCGCCAATGTGACGGTGACCGAGGCGAACGGATCGCTGCTCGCGGAAAACTCCGGCTTGCGCCTCACGCTGCCGGAAGAGATCGCGCAGCGCCTGCGCGGACACGCCGGCCGCGCGATCACGCTGGGAATTCGCCCCGAGGATCTGACCGTGGCAGGCGCCGGCGATCCCGACCATTTGTGCTTCGATGCGGTAATCGAGGTGGTGGAGCAGCTCGGCTCGGAAATCCTGCTCGACATGAAGGTCGGTGACGGCGTCATGGTGGCGAGCGTAGAGCCGGCCACGCGGGTCAAGGTCCGCGACAAATTGCGCCTCGCGATGCGCCCGTCCAGGCTTCACATTTTCGACGCGAAGACCGAGGGGGCGATCTGACGGCGGCCCAACCGGAACGTCTTTTCCTCCGGCTAGGTAGCGGAATGGGACCGGTAATTAGCCCTGCCGAGGCCACACGAATTATGCCCTCCAGCAGTTGAACCGCTATGATAATCATGAGGTTCGCAGTGCAGGTTTCCAAATGGGGCAATAGCCTGGCAGTTCGCTTGCCGAAGGCGCTAGTCGAAAAGCTCGGGCTGAAGCAAGGCGATCAATTGCATGTCGTCGCTGCCAAGGACGGCACCATCGAGGTCGAAACCAATGAAGACCAGCGTCGCCGGGCGCTGGAACGGATGGCCGCACGCGGCTGGACGCTTCCCGAAGGCTACCGTTTCGATCGCGACGAGGCCAACGAACGCTGAGCTTTCTTCGACACCAATATTCTGATGCCCAACAGGCCTGGCGGGAAGGCCGCTCGGGCACGCGCGCTGTTGGCAGGCGGCGGCAAGCTCAGCGTGCAGGTGCTCAACGAGTTCACCTCCGTCTCGCGGCGCAAGCAGGAAAAAGAATGGCACCAAATCGGCGAGGCAATCTCCGATGTACTGGCGCTGGTCGAGCCGCCGCTGCCGCTCACGCTCGACCTGCATGCAGCGGCGCGCGTGTTCGCCGAAGAGCAGCAGCTGTCGTTCTATGATGCGTTGATCGTCGCCTCGGCGATCAAGGCCGGTTGCAACGTTCTCTATAGCGAAGACATGCAGCATGGCCGCACTATTGACGGGGTCGTTATCGCCAACCCGTTCCTCGAACGCACCCCATGAATGCCTGACGCCTCAATCCACCTTCGCGCCCGAAAACTTCACCACCTTGCCCCACTTCTCCGTCTCATCCGCCAGCAGTTTTCCGAAGTCGGCCGCCGATCCCGGCAGCAGGATCGCGCCGAGCTCGGCGAACCGCGTCTTCGCCGCGGGATCGGCGAGCACGGCGTTGGTCGCCTTGTTCAGCGTCTCGATGATTTCAATGGGCGTGTTCTTCGGCGCGACGAAGCCGTACCAGGCGCTTGCCTCATAGCCGGGGAGGAAATCGGCCAGCACGGGCAGGTCCGGCAATACCGCCGAGCGCGTCGTTGAGGTGACCGCGAGGCCGCGCAGCTTGCCTGATTTGACGTGCTCGGCGCAGGTCGGAATGTTGTCGAACATCACCTGCACCTGTCCGGAGATCATGTCGGTCAGCGCCGGTGCGCCGCCGCGGTAGGGCACGTGGACCATGTCGGTGCCGGTCAGCATCTTGAACAGTTCGCCCGACATATGGATGGTCGAGCCGTTGCCGGACGACGCCATGTTGAGCTTGCCGGGATTGGCTTTGGCGTAGGCGATCAGCTCGGGGATCGTTTTCACCGGGACCTGCGGATTCACCACCACCACGTTGGGAAACCGGATGATGCCCGCCACCGGCTCGACATCGCGCAGAAAATTGAAATTCAGCTTGTCCTTGTCGTAGAGCGTGGCGTTGATGGCGTTGGCCGGCGCTGCAAGCAGCAAGGTGTAGCCGTCGGGCTGCGCGCGTATCGCCGCCTCAGTTGCGATATTGGTGCCGCCGCCCGGCCGGTTCTCGATCACGAACGGCTGGCCGAGCCGCTCCGACAGCCATTGCCCCATCAGCCGCGCGGTGAGATCCGCCGAGCCGCCGGGCGTATAGCCGATGATCAGACGAATGGGCCGCGATGGATAGGCCTGCGCTTTGGCGATTGTGGAGACGGCCGGCAGCACGGCGGCGCCGGCGGCCAGTTGCAGGAATTTGCGGCGCGGAAATGTCATGACGGCTCCTTGATGGTGAACGCAGCGTTAAGAATATCGCTCAAATTACCCGGCAAAACCAACGCTATCTCCAACATTTTCCCATAGCGTCGGTCCGAATGCGATGGGCGGACGACGCCTTCGGCATCGCATATGGGATTGGGGACGTGGCCGAGATCGCAAATCCAGCAACCGTAGCTCGCGCATCGATGCGGGATGCGATGTTGAAGCATTCGCAGGCCAAGGCATCGCCCGGCGCGCCGGCGCCGCTCGCGTCCGTTGCGGTCGATGAATGGCGCGCGCTTGCGGATCGCGCGATCGAGCCGAACGGTTATTACCTGCCCGGCTGGGCGCTGGCGATCGACGCTTTTGCGCGCGGCCGAACCGATGTGGCCGCGCTCGGCGCATGGAGCGACGCCGCGCCCAATGCAGCGCGTCTGATCGGCCTGATGCCGGCGATCCCGCTGTGGCGCGCATACAAAATTCCCCTGCCCGCGCTGGTCAGTGCCGATCCCTACGGCACGCTGTGCACGCCCCTGCTCGATCGCGAGATGCCCGACCAGGCCGCCAGGGCGCTGATGAGCCAGGCCCGCGACGCCGGCGCGCATGCGCTGATCCTGCGCAACATGGCGCTTGACGGCGCGGTCATGAAAACGTTCGCCCGCGTTGTTGAACGGGGCGGTCTGCACCTACGCCTGCTGCAATCCCACGAACGCGCCTGCCTTGACGCCACGCGCGACGCCGACGAGCTGCTGCGCGACGCCTTGGGGGCGAAGAAGCTGAAGGAGCTGCGCCGCCAACGCCATCGGCTGGCGGACCACGGCGAGGTCAGCTTCGAGGCGGCGCGGACGCCGGACGACGCCGCGCGCGCGCTCGAGACATTCCTGATATTGGAAGCCAGCGGCTGGAAGGCCCAACGGGGCACCGCGCTGACGCAGGACGACGGCGACGCGGCGTTCATCCGCCGCGCCGTCACGGCCCTCGCCGCAAACGGTCAGTGCGAAATCGTGATGCTGCGCGCCGGCGCCGCGCCTGTCGCAGCCGCGATCGTGCTGCGGCACCTGGATCGCGCATTCTATTTCAAGCTCGGTGTTGACGAGCGATTCGCGAGATTTTCACCCGGCGTGCAGCTGACCCTCGATGTCACAAGGCATTTTTGCGCGGATCCGGCGATTGCCTCGGTCGATTCGATGGCGGCTCCGGATCATCCGATGATCAACCCGATCTGGCGCAAAAGGCTTGCCATCGGCGACGTGCTGATCCCGCTTCGGCACAACGATCCCGTAGTCACGCTGATCCATGCGACGATGATGCTGCGGCAACGCATCCGCGAGCCGTTGCGCCGCGCCGTTCACCTGATCCGCAAGCTCAAGGAGAAACGCACATGAATGCGGCCAGCGAAATCGCCCCGGTGATATCGGCCGATAACGCGGCGCTGCGGCGCGACTTTCCGTCAAAACCGTTTGCGATCCGCCACAAGCTGGCCGGGCATCCGCTGTTGAGCCTGCCGCGCATCGCGCAGCTGGCCGCCGAATTGCCGCGCGACCTGATCGAATACAATTCCGGCAAGGTGGCGATCAGCCAGGATCCCGACGCTATTCCGTCGATCGATCTCGACCCCGTCGAGGTGGTCAGGCGCATCGAAACCGCCGGCGCCTGGATGGTGCTGAAGCGTGTCGAGAATTCACCCGCATATCGCAAGCTGCTGGAAGACGCGCTGCTGTCGGTTGCGCGTGCGCGCGGCTGCAATAGTCTGCTCGACGCCGGCTTCGAGCAGGTCGAGGGTTTTGTGTTCGTATCCTCGCCGAATTCGACCACGCCGTTTCATCTCGACAGCGAGGACAACTTCTTCGTCCATATCCACGGCGAAAAGTTTTTCACCATTTTCGACAATACCGACCGCGGCATCGTCTCCGACGACGAGATCGAGCGCTCGATGACCAAGCACCGCAACCTGAAATACGACGAGAGTTTTGCGCCGCGCGGAAAAGAGTTTCACCTGTTCGCGGGTGACGGCTGCTATGTGCCGTATCAATGGCCGCATTGGGTGCGCACCGCCGGCTGCACTTCGATCTCGCTGGCGATCACCTGGAAGACCCGCGAGGTCCGCCGCCTCAACGATTTGCATTTCTTCAATTCAATGCTGCGCGGCATCGGCCTGCCGCAACAGCCGCCGGGCGCGCAGCCCGCGCGCGATGCGATCAAGCTGGCGTTTTATCGCACGGTGGTCGCCGCGATCAAACCGCTGCGTGCGTCGCTTGCAATGCGCCGCGTGCTGCGCCGCATCGCACTCGGCAAGCGCGCGAATTATTATTTGAAGGGGGCGTGAGATCCCAATCGTAATGGCCGCACTTTAGCCGGCCGTGACGTTTGCAGCCCAAAAATGAGATTGCCGCATCTCGGGGTCCCCGATACCGTGCCTTGGGGAACCCATAGATGTCGAATCCTTTCACGATCAGAATCTTTGTTCCGACAGGCGATCCTGAAGGATTGCGAATTATTGATCGGATGAATTGGACCGGTTTAGGAATTGTGTTCCCCCGAGAAGAGTGGACGTCCGTCAGGCAGCGGGTGGAATTTTCCAGACCCGGCATCTACGTGCTCGTCGGTTATGTTTCGGACGATGATCTACCTACCATCTACATCGGACAAGGTGACGTTGTCCGCGCACGCATCGATAATCATTTCGAAAAGAAGGACTTCTGGAACAAGGGTATTGTCTTTGTGTCAGGATCGGGTAGCGGAGGACTCAACAGGGCACACGCAACATGGCTTGAACACGCCCTCGTTAAGCGTGCGGTGCTTATCAACCGAAGTAACATTGACAACGGAAACGAGCCGCAAGAGCCTCAACTCTCAGAAGCAGAGAAGGCTGATACCCAATCCTTCCTAAACGAAATCTTGCAGATTATGCCATTGGTAGGGCTGAGCGCCTTCGAGACTCCAAGAGCAGTCGCGACGCCTCAAGCTAGATCAAACCACACGTCGATTCCGACTTCACCCGGCCAGCAGGTAGATACGATAGTCGTACCCGCTCAGAAAGATGGTTTTGAGGACGTATTCCTTGGCCAGAATGCTTGGTGGGCAATACGCATTTCTGGCGGTATGATCCCCAAAATAAAATACATTGCTGCTTATCAATCGCATCCCATTTCGGCAATTACGCACGTCGCCCCGGTCGAACGAATTGAACCGTTTGGTGACAGCGGAAAATACAAGGTAGTTTTCTCCGAGCCGGCCAAGGCAATTGTCCCAATACCCTTTGGCGATGCCGTAAAAGGAGCAATGCAGGGCTCCCGATACACCACTTATGCGTTGCTTCAAAAAGCAAAAAAACTGACAGACTTGATTGTGAAAACTTAGCTGCAACGAAGCGATGGCAACGCGGCGCGCCGCCAAACCATGGATTGGCGTGCACCACCGATTGTTCGCGAAATTCCCCAATTGACCATTGATCTGCCGCGAATCAGCAGAGAATAAGCATTCCCAAGCATCACGCGGAGATTTGCGATGGGACGATATGACGATTCGATCAGGCTCTACGAAGAGCAATTGACTGAAACTGAAAAGGGAGACGGGCCATTTGGCCGCATCAGGGCGTGGACAAATGGCAGAGAAACAACTCAGGCTCGTTATAATCGCAACCAACAAAATGCGGGCATGTTCCGAAGGATCATCAGGGCTTTTAAGGCTATCAACGATTGAGCGACCTGGAGGGTGTCATGGCGATTGAAATGTTAGGCGTACAAATTGGAGCGCAATCAACCTTGATAGACCGGACCGGAACGTGACCTATTCGCAAGACAACCGGCATCGCCTGATTCACACGGTTAGCGGCGACAGGGCTCGCTCCTCATGGGAAGCAATGGAAATCGCTAAGCAAGACCTCGGTGTAACAGACTAGCTGGCGCCCTAAAACGAGACGGAGAACCATTGTGGCTACAAATCCCCCGAAGGGTGACGGTCATCGCAACGGCGCGGTGCGTGATCGCTCGCAGGTCTACAATCCTCATAACGATAGATGGGTTAAGCGCGACTCGGACTCTGGGAAATTTATGGACCAGAAATCCGACAGCGAACCTTTCAAAGGCGTTCGCAAGGAAGACTAGGTTTATCCCGCTTTCTTCTTCCGCGCGGCGCTCTGCCGGCTGACATGGCGTTTGAGAACCTCGCCAATGCGCGACTGATATCCTGCGCCGGTGCGCTTGAACCAGCGCAGCACCTCGGCATCGAGCCGCAGCGAAACAAGTTGCTTGGGATCATCGGATTTCGGGCGTCCGCGCTGAATAAGTTTATTGCCGCGGTAGACGTCGGCCCGCTCAAAAAAATCGTCTGTCAATTCGGGAATTTCGTCATATTCGTGCGGTTGAATGACGTGACGATCAATCCTCTTCAAGTCGCTTCCCGTAGTTCGCTTTTTCGCGGGCATTTGCTTTCCTCATTGAAATGATGTGCCGCGCAGGTCCGCGCGGCGTCCAGATCACGATCATCATACGTCCGTGAAGATGACCAACCGTGAGAATGCGAACCTCTCCGTAATCGCGCCGCTCATCAGGAACATTCCATGTCTTGCCCGCGAATATTTCGATGGCGCTCTCAAAATCGATTCCGCGGTCCGCAAGCGTGACGGCCCGCTTGACCGGATCGTAGGTAATCTCCATCGAATTATTGTAGCTACAAATAAGAAAAAATCAAGATGACGATTTCTATTTTAACCCACTACTCCGCCGCCTGCGCGTTGACCTCCGCCGACACTTGCCGGATGGCGCGGGCGAGTTGCTCGGCGGGCTGGGCGCCGGAGACGGCGTATTTGTCGGCAAAAATAAACGTCGGCACGCCGGAGATGCCCTTGTCGGAGGCATCCTTGGCCTGCGCCGAGATCAGCTCGACGTCCTCGTCGGTGGCGAGGCGTTTGCGCACGCTGTCGGCATTGAGTCCGACATCGGCTGCGGCCTTCACCAGCACATCGACATCCGTAAGGTCGCCGCCCTCGCGAAAATACAGCTCCATCAGCCGCTGCTTCATCGCGGCGGATTTGTCGCCGGCGGGGTCGTGCTCGGCCCAGTGGATCAGGCGATGGCAGTCGGTGGTGTTGGGCTGGCGCTTGACCAGGTCGGGCCGGTACAACAGCCCCTCTTCGCCCGCCGCGGCGACGACGCGGCCGGCGATGCCCTTGTAGGCCTCGACCGAGCCGAATTTTGTCGTGAGGTATTCGTCGCGGCTGATCCCTTCGCGCGGCACCCACGGATTGAGGAAGAACGGCCGCCAGTGGATCTCGACCGGCACCTCCGGCGCCAGCGCCAGCGCGTTCTCGATGCGGCGCTTGCCGATGTAGCACCATGGGCACACCACGTCGGAGACGATATCGATCTGCAGCGGTTTTAGGGTGCTCATGGGGGCGTCCTTTCGAAGGGTGCCCGCGAAAATAAGCCGAACCGGGGCTAAGACAAGTGCGCCAAGAGCATGGCTGACGGCATAACCTCCGGGGTTATTGTGAAAACCCGTCCTGCTTCGTAGCAAGGGCGCCTGACGCAAGGAGCCCGCGATGCCCGCCATCTTCATCCCCGAGAAAGACCTGTTTCGCGCCACCGAGCAGGCCGGCGGGCCGTGGTCGCCGGACCTGCTGCAGGGCAGCGCCACCACCGCGCTGATGACGCGGGAGGTGGAGCGGCTCTCCGTTGCATCCGGTTTCGCGGTGCGCCGCCTCACCTTCGACCTGTGGCGGCCGGCCGGACTGCGCGCATTCGCTCTGCAGACCGAGATGCTGCGCGATGGCCGCAAGGCCAAGACGCTCCAGGTCCGGCTGCTGGACGGCGAAACCGAGATCGGCCGCTGCACGGCATTGCTGACGGCGCAAGGCACCGAATCCCCCGTCGATCCGTTTTCCAAAACGGCTGCCGCAGACCCCGCGCCCGAAACCGGCGCGCCACCGCCGGCCTTCGCGCAACAATGGAGCCGCTATTTTCAGAACGTGTCGGTGCGGCTGATCGAGGGCGCGCTGGAAAAGCCGGGGCCTGCGGCGGCATGGATGCGGCTCGACGTGCCGATGGTAGAGGGCGAAGCCAACACGCCGCTGCTGCAGGCGGTGCAGGCGGCGGATTTTTCCAGCGGCGTCGGTCAGATCGTCGACATGCGGCAATGGACGTTCATCAATCCGGAGATCAGCCTGTATTTCTTCCGCGCGCCGGAGGATGAATGGATCCTGATCCGCTCGCGCACCCGGGTCGGCGCCAACGGCGCCGGACTGACCACGGCGAGCTTGGGCGACCGCCGCGGACCGTTCGCCGAGGTGATCCAGGCGATGACGTTCGAGAAACGCGAGGCAGCGCAGGCGCCCTGAGCCGCAGGCCGTCATTCCGGGGCACGCGAAGCGTGAGCCCGGAATCCATAACCACGATTGGGGGTTATGGATTCCGGGCCTGCGCATCCAAGTCGGCTGTAGCCGACTTGGACAATGACATTGCCGACCTCGGGTAAACCCGAGGTCGGTGGCGCATCCCGGAATGACGGATCATTTGATGTCGGCCGCAATCGCCCGCATCCGCTCCGTAGTGACGTCGTCGGCCGGAAAGAAGGTCTCCAGCGCCAGTTCGGACAGCGTGACATCCACCGGCGTGCCGAAGATCATGGTGGTCGACATAAAACTCAGGATCTCGTCGCCGAACCGCATCCTGAACGGAATCGCAACACTGTCGGGCGGCAGCGGCGCGGACCGCGCCGGGATCGGATAGGCCTTGAGTTCGTCATAGAGCTTGAGCAGTTCGGGATCGGCGGTGGCTTCACATTGGCGGTGCAGGCGCTCCAGCAGATGCGCGCACCATTCGGCGAGATTGACTGTGCGCGGCGCAAGGCCCCGCGGATGAAAGCTGAGGCGCATCACGTTGAGCGGCGCCGCCAGCATGTCCGGCGAAATGCCTTCGAGCAGCGGCGTCACCATGCAGTTGGCCGACACCAGGTTCCAGTGCCGGTCGACCGCCAGCGCCGGATTGGGCTCGTGCGCTTTCAGCACCAGGTCGATCGCAGCCCGCGCCGATTTCAGCGCGGGATCGTCGAGCGAGCGCTGCGGAAACGCCGGCGCGAACCCTGCCGCGACCAGCAGCACGTTGCGCTCGCGTAACGGAACGTCCAGCCGCTCCGCCAGCTTCAGCACCATGCCGCGCGACGGCGCGGCGCGGCCGGTTTCCACAAAACTCAGGTGACGCGCGGAAATTTCGGCGTCGCCGGCGAGGTCGAGCTGGCTGAGACGGCGGCGCTGCCGCCATTCCCGCAGGTGATCGCCGACATGAGCGGGCTGGGTTCGGGCGGCGCGGGCCGTGGCGGTGTGTGCATTCATGGCGAAAACCTACCATGCGAATTTCACAGCTTCCATTACCCCTGAGGTAATCGATTTGCGGTTCGCGCCAGATCATCCTCGCAACAACAGGAGGTCCATCGCCTGTCCACCCGAAAGGAGAACTGCCATGATTCAACCATCTCTATTACTCCGCCGCGCTTTGCTCGCCGACGCCATCTTCAGCGGCGTGTCGGCCGTGTTGCTGAGCTTGGGCGCAAGCGCGCTGGCGTCCTTGCTTAATCTGCCCGAGGCGTTGCTGCGCGAAACCGGCATGTTCCTGGTCGCCTATGCGGCTTTGGTCGGCTGGCTCGGCACCCGACAAACGATACTGAGGCCGCTGGTATGGATCGTGATCGCAGGCAATGCGGCGTGGGCGCTCGCGAGCATTGCGCTATTGTTCAGCGGATGGGTTGCACCGAATCTGCTCGGCGAGGCGGCGGTGGCGATGCAGGCGATCGCAGTCGGCGTGTTCGCGGAGCTGCAATATGTCGGGCTGCGCCGCAGCGGCGTAGCGCTGCCGGCCTAAGCCGAGACGCGCCGCCCCTTATTCCCGGATTTGGCCGTCGCGAAAATCGTCGATTTCGCGGCGGCCATCTTGCCGGACCTCGATCTTGCGCCGTGGCCATTCAGCAGCTTGCCGGCGGCCGCATGGCCGTTCAGCGCAGTTTTGGCTTTCGCCGCCTTCTTCTCCGCCCTCGCCTTGGCGCGTTTCCTCTTCTCGCGCTCCTCCGCGCGCAATTTCCTGCGCTTCTTCTCGCAGGAATCGCATTTGCAGCCGATCGGCTTCAGATACGCCTTGAAATAATCGGTGCCGTAATCGTAGTTGATCTCCTCGCCCGGTCCGATGTTCTTGATGGCGCGGATCACCACCTTGCGCTTGCGGGCGCTGACATCGGATTCCGCGTTCGGGCGGCAGGCGTGATTGATATAGCGCGCAACGTTCTTGCGCACCGAACCGTCGATGGTCCAGCGGCCGTTCAGCTCGAACAGATATTTGTTCTCGATATCGTCGTGCTTCTTGTTCCGGGAATCCAGCAACGGACCAAAATAGCGGACGATTTTGGCGCCCTTCTTGATCGGCTTTGTTGCGAAGAGGCCAAGCCCGGTGCGGGAACGGCCGATGCGGTAAGGCTTGTTCGACGAAATGGCAGGCATGATCGATACGGGACTGGCACGCTAGTGAGGAGGACAGGGGATCGCGGAGCCGCTGTTCTAAAACGATTCCGAGGGAATGTCAGGTGTTTCGCGCCGATGGCCTGAGCCTTCCCCAGAAATGCGTAGGGCGGAATAGCGCAGCGTATTCCGCCGCATTGGCGGATTACGCTACGCTAATCCGCCCTACGTGACTACGTCGGCGGCGGCCGCCACATCGTCGATCGCAGCATCGCATCCAGCAAGGTTTCGGCGTCGGTGCCCTCGGGCAAGCGGTGCAGGATATCGGTCAAGCGGCCATCGAGCAGCAGCATGGTAAAGCCGTGAACCAGCGACCATGCGCGTGCGATGGCGGCGGCCTGGTCCAGCGACAGCGCTTCGGCGGCGATGTGTTCGTGGCGGCTGGCGCCGATCGCACCGGCCAGGCCCGCGAAGGACGCACTGGCGGCCTGATGCAGCGAGGGCCGGGTCATGTCGAGCCGCTCGGTACGGAACATCAGCCCGTACATGCCGGGATGCGCCCGCGCATAGGCGACATAAGCCTTTGCCCTGGCCATGGCCTTGTCGAGCGGCGACGGTCCGCTGCTATCCGCCGCCGCCATCGCGGCGTTGAACTGGCGAAAGCCGATCGCCGCGAGTTCGCTGACGAGGCCCGTGAGGTCGCCGAAATGATGCGTCGGTGCGGCATGCGACACTCCGGCTTCGCGCGCCACCGCGCGCAGGGTGAGCCCCTGCAAGCCGTCGCGCTCGAGCACCGTTTGCGCGGCCTTGAGCAGGGCGTCGTGCAGCGCGCCGTGATGATACGGCGCTTCCTCGACCGGCCTACCCTTTCGCGCAGCTTTCGCCGTCTTGCGGCTTGCCGCGGCGGGGCGACTGGTTCGACCGATTCTCGGTTTTTTCGTCATCCGCGCCTTATAGGCCGTGATTTTTACACTGTAAAGATTTTGCTTGACGGATGCGATCGCGCTCTATATTCGTATCTTTACGATGTAAAGATACGATCACGGGAGCGACCGATGCAGCAGGAAACCACCAAGCCGGCGCGGACCAACCTTGCGCCGATTCCGTTTGAAAGCGATGCGGCCTTCCTCAGGATTGAGGGCGAGTTGCCGCGCGAACTCAACGGCACGCTTTACCGCAACGGCCCCAACCCGCAATTCGAGGTCCCCGGCGCGCACTGGTTCGTTGGCGACGGCATGCTGCACGCCTTCCATCTCGAGAACGGCCGCGCCAGCTATCGTAACCGCTGGGTCCGCACCGCGAAATGGCAGGCCGAGCACGACGCCGGCCGGGCGCTGTTCAGCGGTTTCGGCGGCCGCAAGCTGCCGGACGCGCCGCCGACCGAGGTCAAGGACACCGGCGTCGCCAACACCAACATCATCTTTCACGGCGGGCGCCTGCTGGCGCTGGAGGAAGGCCATTTGCCGACCGAAATCGAGCCGGGCACGCTGGCCACCCGCGGCTATTGCAACTATGACGGCCACCTCAGTGGCCCCTTCACCGCGCATCCGAAAATCGATCCGGTCACCGGCGAGATGATGTTCTTCGGCTACAATGCCGGCGGGCCGTTCAGCCCCCTGCTCTCGTTCGGATCGGTCGATGCATCGGGCATCGTCACGAAATTCGATCGGTTCGAGGCGCCCTATGCCAGCATGGTGCACGACTTCATCGTCACCGAAAACCACCTGCTGTTTCCGATCCTCCCCATCACCGGCAGCATGGAGCGCGCGATGCGCGGCAAGCCGCCTTATGCCTGGGAGCCCGAAAAAGGCGGCTATGTCGGCGTGATCAGGCGCAACGGTTCGCCTGAGGATATCGTCTGGTTCCGCGCCGAGAGCTGCTACGTCTTCCATGTCATGAATGCCTGGGAAGAAGGCGAGCGCATCATTGCCGACGTCATGCAGTTCGAAGAAGCGCCGCTGTTCACCCATCCCGACGGTTCGCCGACGGATCCGAAAAAGTCGCGGGCGCGGCTGTGCCGCTGGACCTTCGATCTCGCGGGCAATACCGACCGTTTCACCCAAACCTATCTCGACGACGTCACCGGCGAATTCCCGCGCATCGACGACCGCCGCGCGGGGCTTGCCAACAAGCACGGCTGGTACGCCTGCGCCAACCCGGATTTGCCGACCTTCGGCGCGCTGTCCGGCGTGGTCCATGTCGATGGCAAGGGAGCACGCCGCGGCCAGTATCTGCTGCCCGCCGGCGATACCATTTCCGAGCCGGTATTCGTCGGACGCGCGCCCGACGCCGCCGAAGGCGATGGCTGGCTGCTCGCGGTGGTGTGGCGCGCCAAGGAAAACCGCAGCGATCTCGCGGTGTTCAATGCCGGCGATGTCGAGGCGGGTCCCACCGCGCTGGTGCAGCTGGGGACTCGTGTTCCGGACGGCTTTCATGGCAACTGGGTGGGAGCGGCGTGAATGGTCCCGTGCCCCGGACGCAGCGCAGCGCAGCGCGCCGCTTCTTCGCGGCGTGGTGCGCTGCAGAGCCGGGGCCGTAACGAGCGCCGGCGTTTGGTACGGTCCCGGCTCTGCGGAGCGGCATGAAGAATGCCGCACCGCGTCCGGGACACGGACTAACGACTGCGCGTCCGTAACAACGCTGTCAGGGAGCACGTCATGCAAACGCCATCCGTCACCGGCTTCTATCTCGGCCTGCTTGCCCTGATCTATGCCGCGCTCGCGCTCGAGGTGGCGCGGCTGCGGCGGGGCAATCGCGCGCTGTTCGGCGATGGCGAGAACGTCAGGCTGCGCAGCGCGATCCGCGCGCATGCGAATTTCATCGAATATGTACCGATCATCGCGCTGCTGGTCGCCATGCTGGAGATGACGGGAAACTCGGCCACAAAGGTGCATGTCTTGATGGGCGCGCTGCTGGTGGCGCGCCTGCTGCATCCGCTCGGCATGCATTCGAAGCCGGGTACCTGGCAGTTCAGCGCCGGCAGAGTCGGCGGCATCATGATCACCATCGGCGTGCTGGTCGCGGCGGCGTTTTCCGCGCTGTCGCGGTTCGGGTCGGCCTAAAGCATTGTAAAGTCATCAAATTCCTGCTCTGTACTTTAATTTTGACACTGTAAAGATTTCGCTTGACCGCCTCTCCGGCATGGCTTAAATCTATCTTTACGATGTAAAGATTAGCTCGATGAGGCTGCCATGACGATCTTCCTGATCCTCGCCCCGTTCGCCTCCTTTGCGCTGCTGATGCTGGTCGCCTCCGCCGCGGTCAGCCTGTTCACAGGGGCCGCCGTCGCGGCCGCCATCATCGGATACGAAGTTTTCCGGGGCCGTTCGGTCAAGATGCTGGCCGCGGGCGCCGTGATCATGTTCAGCACGCTCGGCGGTTACATCACGCTGATCGACGGCGACTGGAGCGCGACCGAGGTCCGCCTTGCCGTCGATATCGGCACGCTCGCCATCGCGCTTGGATCGATCGCGATCCGCGCGCCTTTCACGCTGCAATATGCCCGCGAGATCGTCGACGCTGAAACCATGCAGATGCCCGGCTTCATGCGCGCCAATTACATCATCAGCTGGGCGTGGACCGGCGCCTTCGTGCTGATGTTGATCGCAAACCTCCTGATGATCTATATGCCCAGCCTGCCGTTCTGGGTCGGGCTCGGCATCGGGATCGCTGCCCGCAACAGCGCGGTCTATTTCACCAAATGGTATCCGGCGTACCGGCGGGCAAAATATGCTACAGCCCCCGCTGCCGCGCTAGTTTCGCCATCCTGATCCGTCATTGCGAGCGAGAACACGACGATGAAAGACATATTTGCGAGACTGGGGTCCGACTTCCTCTCCACCATCGTCTTCCTGGCGATCTACCTTGCGACCGACAACGTCGTTCTCGCGACCTCGGTGGCGATTGCGGGCGCGGTCGGCCAGGTGATCTATTCGCGCGTCAGGGGGCGGACGCTCGGCTACATGACCTGGGCGAGCCTCGGCCTCGTCATCGTGCTCGGCGGCGCGACGCTGCTCACCCGTGATCCGCGCTTCGTGCTGGCAAAACCCGCGATCGGGCATTTCGCGATCGGCGCGATCATGCTGAAGCGCGGCTGGATGCTGCGCTACATGCCGCCGATCGTCACCGACACCGTACCGGAATACGTCACCGTCGCCGGCTACGCCTGGGCGGCCCTGATGTTCGCGCTTGGACTTGGCGTGATCGCCGTGGCCTCCACCGGCGACATGAAACTGTGGGCGTTCTACGTCTCGGTGGTCGCGATCGGCGCCAAAGTCGCGGCGTTCGGCGTGCAATACGTCGCGCTCCGCATCCTGGTGACCAACCGGATCCGCGCCGCCCGCGCCTGAGCGCAACTGCGGCGCCCGCGCCTCTTGCGCATCAGGCTCGTGCTGTGACATGCCTATGCTTGAAGCCACAACGATCACCGAAGGGGAACACGATGTCGGTCGACGGAAACTGGAAAATCACCATGAGCACGCCGATGGGCGAGCGCAAAGCCGACCTCACGCTGCAGAGTTCCGGCGGCACGCTGACCGGCACCCAGGGCGCCGACGGCCAGTCCGGCCCGATCTTCGACGGCACCGTCAACGGCGACAACGTCGCCTGGAAAATCTCCATCACCAACCCGATGCCGTTGACGCTGGCCTTCACCGGCAAGGTCGCGGGCGACACTATCGGCGGCGAAATGGGCATCGGCCCGATGGGCAGTTTTCCGTTCAAGGGCGTGCGGGCGTAGAACGCCGAACCTCACCACGCGTCGTCCCCGCGCAGGCGTAGGGCTGTCCGGGGAAAATCAAGCATAGCACAGCTCCAGCTGATCTGGAGAGACGCGACGTTGTCGCGTGCTGGGATTGACGGGCGGCGGTTTGGTGATGGTTGCGAGGGATCGCCGGGTGAACAGGAGCTGGCTGACCAGTTCGGCGAGCCTGAGAGGAAGCAGCGCGATGCAGTTGACCCGCGCCGCGATGCGCAGCAGCAGATAGGCGATCATGGCGGCAAGGATTTGCAGGCGGACCGCATTTTCGTTGACGCCAAGAAACTTCCGGATGTCGAGATGCTGCTTGATCCAGCGGAACAGCAGTTCGATTTGCCAGCGGCTCTTGTAGAGGGCGGCGATCTCGACCGCGCTGCGTTGAAGATCATTGGTGATGAGGGTAATTACGCCGCCGTTGTCGCGCCTGATCTTGATGCGCCGGAGCGGAATCGGCAGCCGGGCATTTCCCTTGCTTGCGAGCACCACCTCGTCATCGGCCAGCACTTTGAAGCCATCGCCCTTGCGCTTGCGCAAGGGGCGGCGGCGACTGGCACGAAGGCGCATGTTCACCTTGGCCCGGGTTACGAAGAAAGCCCCGCAATCATTGATCTTATTCCACCAGTCGAAGCGGCAATAACCCTTGTCGAACACGTAGGTTGTCCCGGCCGCGATCGGCGTCCGGGCGCCGACCTCAACGTCGTTGATATTGGCGGGAGTGACTTCGACACAGCTCGGCACGTCTGCCAGCGGATCGTAGACCACGTGCAGCTTCATGCCGCGAATGCGTCCGTTCCAGGTGGTCCATTTGCAGAGCTTGCCGAGCGGGACCGGACTGGAGTTGATCAGGCGCACCATCTCCGCTCCTTCCCGCTGCGTCTTCCGGTCCGCGGAGGCCGCCAGCGTGGCGAACAGTTGCGCAAAAATACCGGCCGGACGCCGTGTATTGGCATCCGACAGCGTCGAGCGGGAGAACTCTGCGGTGCCCAGATGATAGTGATGCTGCGAATTGGCGTTGAAGCCGGACTCCAGCGCGCGCAGGCTCTGAGCCCCGGCCAGCTGCGCGTAGATCAGCGCCACCAGATGGTCCCAACTCCTGAACGACTTGTCATAGGCGTCGCCGTCGTGCCGATCCACAATCTTCTGAAACTGCCTTCGATCAATCGGTTTGAGTAGGCTGGCAAAAATGCTATCGGCAAATCGCATGCTCGGCTCCTTCTGTGTCTCGACAACCAGAAAGAACCGATTTGCCTCGGCACGGCCGAGCATGCACTGCGACATGGTGAATCATTCCCCGGACAGCCCTACGCGCAGGCGGGGACCCATAACCACCGACGTTGTAATCGCACACGGGCGTTGCAACGTCGTCACTTGAATTGAAACGGCAGGGCGTATGGGTCCCCGCCTTCGCGGGGACGACTCCTGGAGATGTGGCCGCGAGTCCCCTCACCCCAAATTCAATTCCTTGAAGAAATCATTGCCCTTGTCATCGATGATGATGAAGGCCGGAAAATCCTCGACCTCGATGCGCCAGATCGCTTCCATGCCGAGTTCGGGATATTCCACCACCTCGACCTTCTTGATGCAGTGCTCGGCGAGATTGGCCGCTGCACCCCCGATCGAACCGAGATAAAAGCCGCCGTGCTTCTTGCAGGCCTCGCGCACCGCGACCGCGCGGTTGCCCTTCGCCACCATCACCATCGATCCGCCGGCGGCCTGGAACTGGTCGACAAAGGAATCCATCCTTCCTGCGGTAGTCGGACCGAACGCGCCTGAGGCGTAACCGTCAGGCGTCTTGGCGGGACCTGCGTAATAGACCGGATGGTTCTTGAAATAATCCGGCAGCGGTTCGCCCTTTTCCAGCCGCTCGCGCAATTTTGCGTGCGCGGAATCCCGCGCGACGACCATGGTGCCGGTCAGCGACAGCCTTGTCTTGATCGGATGCTTTGACAGCGCCGCGAGGATGTCCTTCATCGGCTGGTTGAGATCGATCTTCACCACCTCGCCGCCAAGCGCCTGCTCGACCTGCGGCAAATATTGCGCAGGATTGTGCTCGAGTTCTTCGAGATAGACGCCGTCTTTGGTGATCTTTCCGAGCACCTGGCGGTCCGCCGAGCATGACACCCCTAGCCCGATCGGCAGCGACGCGCCGTGGCGCGGCAGCCGGATCACGCGCACGTCATGACAAAAATACTTGCCGCCGAACTGCGCGCCGACGCCGAGCGACTGCGTCATCTTGAGGATTTGCTGCTCCATCTCGAGATCGCGGAACGCGTTGCCGTCCGCCGAGCCATGGGTCGGCAGCGCATCGAGATAGCGCGCCGAGGCGAGTTTCACGGTCTTCATGCAGAGTTCGGCCGAGGTGCCGCCGATCACGATGGCGAGGTGATACGGGGGGCACGCCGCGGTGCCCAGCGTCAGCACTTTTTCCTTCAGGAACGCCAGCAGCCGATCCTTGGTCAGCACCGACGGCGTCGCCTGAAACAGAAAGCTCTTGTTGGCCGAGCCGCCGCCCTTCGCCATGAACATGAACTTGTAGGCGTCGTCTCCCTCGGCATAGATCTCGCACTGCGCCGGCATGTTGTTGGCGGTGTTTTTCTCCTCATACATCGACAGCGGCGCAACTTGAGAATAGCGCAGATTGCGCCTGAGATAAGCGTCGCGCGCGCCCTCGCTTAACGCGGCCTCATCATCGCCGTCGGTGAGGACGTTAAAACCTTTCTTGCCCATGATGATGGCGGTGCCGGTGTCCTGGCACATCGGCAGCACGCCGCCGGCGGCGATGTTGGCGTTTTTCAGGAAATCGAAGGCGACGAACTTGTCGTTGTCGCTGGCCTCGGCGTCATCGAGGATGGAGCGCAACTGCTTGAGATGCCCGGGCCTGAGGTAATGATTGATGTCGCCGAACGCTGCCTCCGACAGCGCCCGCAACGCCTCGCGCGACACCACCAGCATGTCGCGGCCGAGCACTTTTTCGACGCGGACGCCGTCGGTGGTGATTTTCTTGTACGGCGTGGTGTCGGGGCCGAGCGGGAACAGCGGGGTGTGGCGGTAGGGCGGGACGGGGGTGGCGGCGGACGGGATGGGGGTTGGGGCGTTCATGGGGGTGCTCTAATTATTGAACTTTGATAGACAGATTACCAAAATCTGCGGTACCGCTGGTCACAAGCACGCTCTCAGATTGCATGCAGACTCGCGAACGGCTAGTTTTAGACATTCTGAGCTTTGGCGACTGAATTACCCGTGCTGCCGATAGGGAATCCAATGGAACAGATCGTCGAGATTGCATCTCGAGTTCTCAACTCCGCTTGCGTTAGCTGGCATTTTATGCGCCTTCTTCTTCTTCATTTTGAGAAAAGTTTTTGAGGCGCGAATTATACCACAACTTCCGACGCTCGCTGCTTTTCCCGCCTTGAAGCTGATCATCGACCGACTTTTCTTTCTCTCAATTGTTGCGATCATACTAGGCTTTCTCGGCTACGTCATCTCGTCGTTTTTGCCCCTTGTTACAACAGCCGTCCACGCGAACAAGCCAAATGATACGATCATATTCGCTCAGCAAATACGTGAGCTCGATGAGCTTAGACAGCACTTAGAAGGTGTAGATGAATCAGAGCTGAGAGACGAGTTTGATTTCGATGAAATCGAAACAAAAAACATCGATTGGCAAAAAGATCGATATGCAAAATCTTTTTTTAATGTCGACTACGATCTGGACAAATATGTATCGGTTGGTACCACCATGATAAGCATGCAGGAGATGGTCATAAATATGGAAACTGGCAAAAGCCAGCGCAAGGAATACAAACCAGCCCCCTTCATAGTGATAACCGAAAAACATCAGAGTGCCAAAAAAAGATACCTCAAACTTGCAGAATTGTCCTACGTACCAGAAACGATTGCCGGTCCGGTTAGAGATTTAGTAAGCACCGCAGAGGAGAACGTTAGAATTTTTGGAAAGGTCTTGAATTCCGCTGTTGAAGAATTCTCGGATAGATTCAAGACAAGGGACGACATGCAACACAAAGAGATTTGGATCCACAATCGCTTCATGAAAGAATTTATCGGACTAAAACCCAAAGCAAGTGCAGTTAACAAGGCTATTCGCGCCTATATACGAACCGAAAGCGTCCGTTGAAGAGCGAGCGTAACCCAGATGAGCGAGGATATTTCGGATCAATCTTGTGTATCAGCAGCATAGCCGGCCCAATGTTTTTCACCCCTTCCCTTCCTGCTTTTCCGCATAGGCATCCACCAGCGCGCGGATCATGCGCTGATAGGGCACGCGGCGCTTGAGCGCGGCGCGCTTGAAAAAAGTCACGGAGCGTTGCGACAGGCTCAGCGTCACCTTCACATTCTCCTCGCGCAGCACCAGCCGGTCCGGCGACGGCAGGAAATCCTCGACGATCCTGACACGGCCGATCTCGCCTTTGTTGTATTTAACCGTTGGCTTCTTCATAGATCGCTTTCCCTTTTCGCCAGTAGCCGGCTCCGAATATTCTGATCTTGCCGTTCCGCCAGGTGAATCGCACCGTCATGATGGCATCCTCGACCCTGCCGAAACAGAAATAGCGCTGCTCACGATCGCTGTGATCGAGGTCTTCCGCAATGACGCGCCACGGGTCAAGAAACGCACGCTGGGCGAACTCGAATCCGATTCCGTGCTTCGATCGATTGATCCTGTTTTTGGCGGGGTCCCATTCAAAATCGGACATCGGCTTCACCCGCTATATGGGCAAGATACCATATTTTTGTATGGCTTGGAAGCACGCGCACAGGTGGGCGCAGCGCCATCCGGGCCCGTGCCGCCATCTACGAGCCACGTCGCAGAATGCGCTCACGGGCTTCAGCGGGGGATAGCAGCTTGCGGTTGGGGTCGGCGATCCGCCGGCGTACTTCGGCGACCTGCTCGTCGGTGAGGTGATAGGCGCTTTGGTCCGTCGATTCCATCAACATCAGCATTTTTGCCGCGTCTTCCTGGCGCTGCTCCGGCCAGGTCAGCACGCGATCCAGAATGGCTTTCACCTGCTCTCTACTCATGGTGTCAACCTATAACAATTCGCAACAGTTGCGAAGCAAGCGTAGCGTGCATGGCCCTGGCGGCTCACGGATTTTGACGCGAATATCGTCGTCGCCGGGCTTGACCCGGCAATCCATCTTCCTGAAGAGTCTTTTGATGATGCGCGGCTCAGGCCGCGCATGACGATTGAATCGGGGGCATGTCGTAATGAAATCAAAACCAAGCGGCGGCTCGACAATTACCGCAGCAGCCTTCGCCCTGCTCGCAACCCTCGCGCTCGCCTCCCCCGCGCGCGCCGCCGGCTGCGAGGATATCGCCAACGAGCTGAAGAACCAGATCGACGGCCTCAAGGTCGGCATCACCGCTGCAAGGGTGATCTATCTGTCGCACCCGGACGCCAAGGAGCTGTCGCTGGGCTGCCGCGGCCGCGATTACAGCAATGAACTCTATGCCAAGGCCGACAGCCGCAAGCCGAAACCGGCGTTCTTCGATCTGGTGGCGCGGGCGTCCGCCATCGTCTTCACCGTGACGATCGACGATACGGCGCGGGGTGTAGCGCGCTGCATCAAGCGGATGGGCATTTTCCGCGGCGACAATGTGAAATTGCGCTACCGCCGCCTCGACATGGTGTGCAACCGCACCAAGACCGAAGCCGCGATCGCGATTTCGCGCCGCAAGGACGAGTAAGGTCACGTGTCCCGGGCGCGATGCAGCGCGTAGCTCTTCGCGAAGCGCTGCTTCGCTGAACCGGGACCCCGGTTTCTTCGAGTTGCAAGTAACCGGGACCCCGGATCAGCAGCGCACCGTTCCGCAAGGGCTCCACGCTGCGCTGCGTCCGGGGCACAAGCCCCTGATGGCGCTGACGAAAAAAAAATTTTGCATTCCTTATCCCCGGGTCCAAAACCTCGCTTATCCTGCCCATGTCCTGTCCGATGAGAGAGCGCTTTCTAGAAGCGATCCTTTGAGCGGACAGAGCGAGAGCTGGCCGGACCGGGGCGCCCCGGAACGGTCGATGGGCTGGTGGCCAAGGTGGAGCGCCGGGAGGCGCAGCGTCCTACGTCACTGGGCGCGCGCGGTTCACCTTGCCGCGCGAGGTGGGTACGTTAATCCCGCCTCCAAGGGTGCTACGTCACTGCACCCTGGCGCCTCCCGCCGCTCCACCCCCTCGCGCGGTTCGCGAGGGACTGGCAAACCTCGGACGCTTTGCGCCGCGAGAATGCGGAAGTGTGGCTGTTTGAAATTGTGGATCAACTCGTAGCCCGGATGGAGCGCAGCGCAATCCGGGATCGGTACCTCAGCCTTCGCGGTGTCCCGGATTTCGCTGCGCTCCATCCGGGCTACGAAGGTTCTCCCGCGTCTGGATTCGGCAGCGCTGTGCTGCGTGCAGGCCGTTGCCGCAACATCGCCGCGAATGAGGAAATCAATTCGGCCGAGAAAGTCATCGAACATGGAACCCGCCATGATCGCCAAACTGATCCTCCAAACGCTGCTCTATATCGCCGGCATGGGCGCGCTGCTGTTGATCGCGGCGGGCACATGGCACTGGCCGGCGGCGTGGGTGTTTCTCGGGACCATGGCGCTGCTCGGGCTTGGCAGCGGGGTGTGGCTGGCCAGAACGGATCCGGCGCTGCTCGCCGAGCGGATGCGCCCGATGATGCAGGACGCCCAGCCCTTAGCCGACAAGAAATTCATGCTGGTGTTCGGCGCGGCCGCGCTGGCCTGTTTCGTCGCGATCGGACTGGACAAACGGTTTCACGCTTCCGATGTGCCCACGGCGCTGCAGGCGCTCGGCCTCGCCATGCTGGTGGCCTCGACCGGCACTATCATGTGGGTGATGCGCGAAAATTCATTCGCCGCCCCCGTGGTGAAAGTGCAGGCCGAGCGCGGCCACCGCGTCATCGACACCGGCCCCTATGCCCATGTGCGGCATCCGATGTACTCCGGCACCGTGCTGTTCTTTGTTGGCATGCCGCTGCTGCTCGGCTCATGGTGGGGCGTCATCCTGGCGCCGCTGTTCGTCGGTCTGTTCGCGATCCGCTCTGGAATCGAGGAACGCGCGCTGCTCGCCGGCCTGCCCGGCTATGCGGATTACACCGCAAGGGTGCGCTACCGTCTGGTGCCGGGAATCTGGTAGGTGGATTGAACGCGCTCGCGATCCGCGATCTAATATCACCGCGACAATTGTCCGGAGGCCCGCGATGCCCGAACAGAAAACCTACACCGGCGGCTGCCATTGCGGCCAGGTGCGGTTCGAATGCACCGGCGATCTTGCCATGGTGACGGCGTGCAACTGCTCGATCTGCACCAAGAAGGGCCTGCACTTCACGTTTCTCGCACCGGAAAGCTTTCATCTGCGCGCCGGCGAGGATAATTTGAAGGAGTACCTGTTCAACAAGCACGCCATCCGCCACCAGCTCTGCATCGACTGCGGGGTCGAGGTGTTCGCGCACGGCAAGAAGCCTGACGGCGCCGAAGTGGTGGCGCTCAATGTCAGCTGCATCGACGGCATTGAACTCGCGAAGCTGCAGATGACGCCGGTCGATGGGCGGAACAGGTAGGTCTCGTCATCCCGGGGCGCGCGAAGCGCGAGCCCGGAATCCATAACCACGATTGGGGATTATGGATTCCGGGCCTGCGCCAAGTGGCGCATCCCGGAATGACGACGAAGTTCAACCGTCCAGCTCCTTGTAGTGCCGGAAAATGCCGTCCTCGTTGAAGGGGATGCGGCGGTCGCTTGCCAGATACGCCTCGATGTTGGGCCGCGCGGCGATGCGGTCGCGCAGCTCCGCCAGTTTTGGAATCTTGCGCTCGAATTGCTTCATGCGCCCGGGAAACGCGTAGCGCAGCCCCTCGACGATCTGGAACAGCGACAGGTCGACATAAGTCGCGCGGCGGCCGGTGGTGAACGTGCCGCCGCTGTCGCTCACCAGGCTTTCAAAATAACCGAGATATTTCGGCACCCGCTCGCTCCAGAATTCCTCGGTGCGCTTTTTCGCAGGCGCCCGCTGGTCCTCGTAATACAGCGACACCGCGATCGGATGATGGGTGTCGTGAACCTCCGCGACGAAATCCGTGATGGTCAGTTGCAGTTGGTGCGCCCACAGCTTTCCAGCCTCCGCCTTCGGCGCGAGGCCATGGCGGGAGCCCAGGTAGAGCAGGATGTTGGCGGTCTGGCCGATCACCAAATTTCCGGCCTTCAGAAACGGCGGCGCGAAGGGCGGCGCGTCGCCCTGCTGCATCATCCGCGACATCGCCGCCATGCCGCTCGCACTACGCGCGACGTCGTCATATGCGGCGCCGGCATCTTCCAGCGCGAGCCGTACATATTCGCCGCGGCCCTGGATGGAGGGCCAGTAATAAAGTTGGTAGCGCATGCAGGACCTCGCCCGATTCCGCGGGATAATTCAGCGGCGGCGATGGCGCTGTCAAGCAGCAGCCGTCATTGCGAGGAGCGCTTGCGACGAAGCAATCCAGTCTTCGCGCGGTTAGACTGGATTGCTTCGCTTTCGCTCGCAATGACGGTGGTCAATTCGCCGCGAAGCAATAGAACAACGCGTCGCCGCCGGTGCTCTTCAGGTCATTCTGCGAGCAGCCGCCGTCGGGGCCGCGCGAGGAATGCGACGAGTTCCAGGATTTTGAGGCGTCGTCGTCGCGTAGCCCGATGCGGTCGGAATGGCCGACCATTGCCGCGCCTTGCGTGCTGCTCGTCCAGTTCTTGCAGGTGCGGTCGTCGGTGCCTGCAAAGGCGGTGCCGTCCGGCTGCGATCCGGTCAGCACGTCATGGCGGTTCGGCGTGTCGCCGCGGCCGTTGATGACGTCGCCCTTTTCGCTGAGCGCGGTTTGCTTGGTGAGGTTATTGGCGCCGTGCAGCTCGGCTACGTCCTTGGCGACCACCACGCCCTTGGCGTTCTGCCACGGCCCCTTGCCGATGCGGTCGCGCGCGTTCACCGCGGGCTTGCCGTCGGCGGCCTGCGTCGACAGATACGCGCGCCAGGTTTTTGCGCCTGCGCCCGCCGCCTGCGCCAGCGTCTGGCAATGATTGTCGGCGCCCGCAAGGCCGCCGAGATTGCCGCCATTGCCGATGCCGTTGCTGGTGACGAAGAATGTGGTGCCGGCGCCTTGCGCATGCACAGGCTGCGCGGCGATGCAGGCGAGCGAAACCGCGGCACTCGCCAAACACGCACGCGAAATCATCTTGAAGACTGGCATCGAATTCCTCCCGGTCTGTTTTTTGATCCGCCGGTTCGTTCGACCGGCGCGCAACAACAAAACATCAACCCAGGGGTTCCGGCAATATTCCCGTTCCGGAATGATGATCCCCGACCAAACAAAAAAGCGCCGCGGAATGAACCGCGGCGCTCGTTTCAAATCATCGTGCCTGCGATCAGGCCTGCTGGATCGCCGAGAGTTCCCAGTTGGTGCCGCGCGGCCGCACGAAGGTCCACACTTCGGTGGCCTCGATCGGCTGCTCGCTGCCGGCAACCAGCCGGCCGGTGCTGCGCTCGAGGGTCTTGTCGACCAGCGAGAACCGCATCGCCACGCTGGCATAATCGGTTTCGCCTTCGCGCCAGGCCTCCGCGAGATCGCCCTGCAGCAGTTTCACGTCGGAGACCTTGTTGACATCGCCCTGCGCCTTGTTCTTCGCGAGGTCCTCGGTGAAGTACGACACCATCTCGGGCGTCGCCAGCGTGTGCAGCTTGGCAACGTCCTCGTTGGACCACGCGGCCTGGATCTCGCCGAGCAGGCGTTCGAAGGCTTCGTAATCGGAAGGACCGATTTCGAGCGGCGCGCTGCCCGATCCAAGGCCGAAGCCTGAACCGCTGCGGAAGCTCGCCAACGGCCCGGCCGCGGCCGTGGGTCCGGTTCCGGACGGACCGGCATAGGCCGATGCCGTCGCGTTGCGGCGCTGCCACCAGTTCATGGCGAGCTTGACCACGATGATGATCAGGCCGATCTGCAGGATCAGGCCGATGATCGAGGACAGCCCGCCGAGGCCGCCGAACATGCCGCCGCCGAACAGCATGCCGAGCAGGCCGGCGCCCAGGAAGCCCGCGGCGAGGCCGCCGAGCATGCCCATGCCGGGCCGGTTGAAGAAGCCGCCCTTGTTGGCAGCACCCGCCGCCATTCCGGGGCTGCCCGGCTGGGTCATGGTGCGGTTGAACGGCTGCGCCGCGTTCGGCGCGGTCGAGGTGCTCGGCGGTGCCGAGAAGGTCCGCGACCCCCGCGAGCCCGAGCTGCCGCCGCCGCCGATCCGGGCATCGGCCGCGGAGACGGCAAACATCACCGGAACGGCCAACGACAGAACGATCGCGATCGTCTGGACGATGCCGCGCATACGTTGCGTAAAATTCATGGTTGTTCCCTCATTCCCCGGCAGGGGGAAGCGCCACTAAGATGGGCACTCGTGCACAAAAGTGAAGCTCCCATGACGACGCAGGGCTGCGGCGCTCAGTCGCGGGTGGGCCTTTCTTCGTAGCCCGGATGGAGCGCAGCGCAATCCGGGGATCGGGAACGCCGACGTGGCGGTCCCGGATTGCGCTGCGCTCCATCCGGGCTACAACCTCGCGCTTCCTCACCCCGGCGCCATGGTCTGCTTGACCTTCTCGACCAGCGCACTGAGCGCAAACGGTTTCGGCAGGAAGGCGAACTGTTCGTCGTCGCGCAGCACGCTCTTGTCGAAGGCGTCCTCGGCGTAGCCGGAGACGAAGATGATCTTCAGGTCCGGATTGCGCTCGCGCATCGCTTTCAGCAAGGTCGGCCCGTCCATTTCCGGCATCACCACGTCGGAGACCACGAGATCGACGGCGCCGTTCTTCTGCTCCAGCGCTTCCATCGCCTCGATGCCGTTGGAGGCCTCGATCACGCTGTAGCCGCGCGAGCGCAGGCCGCGCGCGTTGAGCGAACGCAGCCCGTCCTCGTCCTCGACCAGCAGGATGGTGCCCTGCCCGGTCAGGTCGGCGGCGCGTTTTGCCTCCGCCGGCTCTTTGGCGGCATCCGGCTGAAGCTCCTGCTCGGGGTGATGCCGCGGCAGGAAGATGCGGAACGAGGTGCCTTCGCCGTCTTCGGAATCGACATATACAAAACCACCGGTCTGCTTGACGATGCCGTACACCGTCGACAGCCCGAGGCCGGTGCCCTTGCCGACCTCCTTGGTCGAGAAGAACGGCTCGAAAATCTTGTCGACGATGTCGGAAGGAATGCCCGTGCCGGTATCGGTGACATCGATCCGCACGTAATCCGCTGCCGGCATGCCCTTGTAGGAGAGCTTCTCCGCCTCTTGCGCAGGCACGTTCACGGTGCGCACCGTCAGCTTGCCGCCATCCGGCATCGCGTCGCGGGCGTTGACCGCGAGATTGACGATCACCTGCTCGAACTGGGAGACGTCGACCTTCACCGGCCAGAGATCGCGGCCATGCACGAGGTCGAGCTTGACCTTCTCGCCGATCAGCCGGCGCAGCAGCATGGTAAGATCGCTCAATGCATCACCGAGGTCGAGCACCTGCGGCCGCAGCGTCTGCCTTCGCGAAAACGCCAGCAATTGCCGCACCAGCGTGGCGGCGCGGGTGGCGTTCTGCTTGATCTGCATGATGTCCTGGAACGAGGGATCGGTCGGCTTGTGCGCGTTGAGCAGGAAGTCGTTGGCCATCATGATCGCGGACAGCACGTTGTTGAAATCGTGCGCGATGCCGCCGGCGAGTTGGCCGACCATGTCCATCTTCTGCGACTGGTTGATCTGGTTCTCCAGCGTGCGCCGCTCGGTGGTCTCCAGCATGTAGACGATGGCGGCCTCGGTCTCGCGCTCGTCTTCCTCCACCGCGGTGACGAAGAACTGTCCCCAGCGCTCCTTGGCGCCGTCGAGCATCGCCTCCACAGGCGCGATGTCGCCCTGCCCTTCGGCGGCCTGGTTGATCGCCGCGATCAGATGGCCGCGGTCGCGATCGTTGACCACGGACAGGATCGACTTGTTGGCGGCCCCGCCGGAATTGAGGTTCTGCGCCAGTTTGGCAAACCGCGCATTGGCGCGCACCACCGCGCCTGACTTGTCGACGGTCGCGATCGCCATCGGGGTATGGTCGAAGAAGCGCATGAAGCGGACTTCGGCGGCGCGCTGCGGATCCAGCCGCTCGTCGCGGGCGCGGCTGATCACCAGCGTGCGCGAGGCGCCGGGCGCGCCGTCGGCGCCGAACGCCAGCTTGTGATAGAGCCGCACCGGCATGGTCTTGCCGCCGCGCATGCGAAGATCGATGTCGAACACTTCGGTCTTGACTTCGCCGGGCACCGGCACGATCGAGGTCAGCAGCGAGGCGCCATCGCCCGAGACGATGTCGGTCAGCTTCAAGCCGCCATTGCCGATCTCGGCGAGGTCGTAGTCGAGCCAGTTCGCCAGCGTGGCATTGACATAGACGAGGTTGCCGGCGGCGTTGACCGAGAAGAAACCGCAGGGTGCGTGATCGAGATATTCGATGGCGTGCTGCAGCTCCTGGAACACGTCCTCCTGCCGCTCGCGGTCCCGCGTAATGTCGGCGATCGACCACACCGCGTATTTCGCCTCGCGCTTTGATTGGCCGAGCGGGCGTACCCGCATCCGCAGCCAGCGGCCGTGGGCGCCTTCATTGCCGGCGACGCGGACCTCTTCCTGCTGGCGTTTGCCTTCGCGCGCCGCTTTCAGCAGTCGGAATACCGCCTCCGACACATCGGGATTGCCGATGAAGACCCGCTCCACCGGGCGCGCATCCTGCGGGGTAGCGGCCCCCGTCAGCGCCAGGTAAGCGGCGTTGCTGTAGACCACATGGCCGCGGGAATCGGTGACCGCCAGCCCATCGAAGGCGTGATCGGCAATCGGCCGCATGATCGGATCGTCCGCGATGCGGTCGGCGAAGCGGATGATGCCCGCCGCAAACGCAAACAGGTTGAACAGGCCGACCATCGCCAGCAGCGCCAGCAGACCCAGAATATAAGGCTGCGCCTGCGCCCGGCCCAGGGTCATGAACGCCACCGCGGCTGCGACAATGGCGCCCGCGACCAATAACACCAGCACGATGCTGCCGCTGCGCCGCGCCGGCTCATGCGCCGTCATCGGCGCGGGTTGCAGATCGCTGTCAGTGTCGGCAGTCATCGAACGGGCCGTGGCCTCTCGAAACGGGTAAAACACACGCGCACGCAATAACCCCTGAGTGCCTGAATCGGCCCCATCGGCGCAAGCGGATCGTTGCGGTTATTTCGGCTATTTCCCGCGCGTAGGGTGGGCAAAGGCGCTCTTTGCGCCGTGCCCACCATCTTGATCCGAATGCGGCGCTGAATGGTGGGCACGTCGCCGGACGCGTTCGCATCCGGCGCCTTTGCCCACCCTACGAGAACCCTCACACCCTCCGACCGGACAACCCGCGCTTCAGGCCCATCACATAGCCGATGATTTCGGCAACCGCGTGGTAGTGCTCGACCGGAATCTCGTCGTCGATCTCCACCGTGGCGTGCAAGGCGCGGGCCAGCGGCACATTCTCGACGATGGGAATATCGTGCGCCTTGGCGACTTCCCTGATCTTGAGCGCGATCAAGTCGACGCCCTTGGCGACGCAGACCGGCGCCGACATGCCGCGGTCGTAGGACAGCGCCACCGCATAATGCGTCGGATTGGTGATGATGACGGAGGCCTTGGGAACCGCGGCCATCATCCGCTTCTTCATGCGCGCGTGACGCAACTGCCGGATGCGGCCCTTGATGTGCGGGTCGCCTTCCGACTGCTTGAACTCCTCCTTCATTTCCCGCAGCGACATCTTCTGCCGCTCGAACCACTGCCGGTACTGGAAGAAATAATCCGCGATCGCGACCAGCGCCAGCAGCGCCACCACCGCGCCCAGCAATTGCAGCGTCAGCGTCGTGGTCACGCCCAATATCGCCGCCGGATCGAACCGCACCATCGCTTCGAGCCGATGCCGTTCCGGCCACAGGATCGCGGTCATCACCGCGCCGAGCGCCGCGACCTTGAAAACACCCTTGGCGAAATTCGCCGCCGCCTGCTTGCCGAACACCCGCTTGGCGCCGGCCAGCGGCGAGATCTTGCTCAGCTTCGGTTTTAGGGACTCGCCCGACCATACCAGCCGGTGCTGCACCATGTTGCCGGCGATGGCCGCAATCATCAGCATCAGCAGCGGCACGCCGAGCGCTGCGATCAGCGCTATCCCAAGGCTTTGCGACAGCGCCAGCAAGCCGGGGCCGTCGGCATGGATCATCCAGGAATTGGCGACCAGGTTGCGTAGCGGCATCAGGATGCCGCCGCCGATCGACCCGGAAAAGGTCGACAGCACCAGCGTGGCGCCGGCGATCATGAACCAGGTGTTGACTTCCTGGCTTTTGGCGACGTCACCGCGGTCATGCGCATCGTCCAGACGTTTTTGCGTCGGGTCTTCTGTTTTTTCCGCTGCATCACGTTCGTCGGCCACAGGTCAGCTCCGCGGAATCAGTTGGTGCATGACGCCGACGAAATAGTCCATGTAAGTGCCCATCATGGTCGTCAGCACCGCCGCGAAGATCAGGAATCCGGCGAGGATCGCAAGCGGCACGCCGACGAAATACACCTGCATCTGCGGCATCAGGCGCGCCAGCACGCCCAGCCCCATGTTGAAGACCAGCCCGAACACCAGAAAGGGCGCCGCCAGTTGCGTGCCGATCTTGAAGGCGGCGGCGAAGGCGCGAGTGGCCAGCGAAGCGATATCGCCGCTCGGCACGAATTCGCCCGGCGAGAAAATCGCGTAGCTGTCGTTCAGCGCGGCGATCACCAGATAATGCGTGTCGGTCGCAAACAGCAGCGTGAGCCCGAGGATGGTGAGGAAGTTGCCGATCAAGAGCCCCTGCTGCCCCTGGGTCGGGTCGACCGCGGTCACAAAACCCAGCCCAAGCTGCTGGGCGATCACCGAACCCGCGACCTGCAGTGCCGACAGCGTCACCCGCGCGGTGGCGCCGAGCACCACGCCGATCACGATCTCATGCACCAGCATCACCATCAGCGGCGCCATCGATTGCATGTCGATCTGATAGGCTGCGCGGTGCAGCGGCAGGATGATCAGCGTCAGGGCCAGCGCGATCGCGAGCTTGATGCGGACCGGGATGTTGGTCTCGCCAAACCCCGGCAACAGCATCACCATCGCGCCGATGCGGGCGAATACCAGCATGAAGGCGGCGGCAAGTGCGGGAAGCAGCGAGATGTCGATACGCATGATTCAATCGCACTGTGCATCACCCGCCGATGATTCGCGACGATATCCGCATCATGTGGCCCTGCAACGCGTCGGCCATGAACGGCAGCGCCAGCAGCAGGGTCACGAAAATCGCCAGGATTTTCGGCACGAAGATCAGCGTCTGCTCCTGGATTTGCGTCAGCGCCTGGATCAACGACACCACGACGCCGACGACGAGGCCGACGATCATCAGCGGCGACGACACCACCACGATGGTCCAGATCGCATCGCGCGCGATGTCGAGGGTTTCAGCGCCGGTCATTTGACGTCCTGTACTCTCTGGAGAATATTCACTCCGTCATTGCGAGGAGCCCTTGCGACGAAGCAATCCAGTCTTTCTTCGTTGCCCTGGATTGCTTCGCTACGCTCGCAATGACAGCTAAATCGGCATCTTCATGATGTCTTCGTAAGCCTGGATCACCCGGTCGCGCACCGACACCAGCGTGGAGACTGCGACGTCGGTTTCCGCCACCGCGGTCACGACGTCCATCACATTGGCCTTGCCTGACGCCATCGCAATGCTCTGCGCGTCGGACTTGCGCCCGGCATCCAGCACGCTGCCGATGGCATCCTTGAGCACCGCCCCGAACGACTGGCCGCCGCCCGGATCGGAGGCCTTGCCGGCGGCCGCGCCGATCCCGCCGCCGGACTCCAGCATCCGGCCGAGGCTCGCATAGGCATTCGCAGCAACTGTGGGGGAAGCCATGGCTTAGTTCCTTCTACGCTTTCAGGATGTCGAGCGTGCGCTGAATCATTCGCCGCGTCGCGCTGATGATGTTGAGGTTCGCCTCGTAGGAACGCTGCGCGTCGCGCATGTCGGTCATTTCGATCAGCGGATTGACGTTCGGGTATTTGACGTGGCCGGTGGCGTCCGCCGACGGATTGGTCGGCTCATACTTGACGCGGAATGCGGAAGCGTCGGTCCTGATCTTGCCCAGGGTCACGACCTTTGCCTCCAGCGTACGGTCGAGCGCGGAGGAGAAGGTCGGCACCTTGCGGCGGTAGGGATCGCCGCCCGCAGCCGGCGCGGTGGAATCCGCGTTGGCGATATTTTCCGAGATCACCCGCATCCGCCCGGCCTGGGCGCGCATTCCCGAGGTTGCGATGCGCATCGAACGGGCGAAATCTCCGGCATCGTCGGCCATGATCTGGTCTTCCTATGTCAGCGTTTTCCGATGGCGGTTTTTAATAGTCCAAGGCTGCGGGTGTAGAGCGAGGTCGCGGCCGCGTAATCCATCTGGTTGGCGGACACCTTCAGCATCTCGTCTTCGAGGTTGACGGCGTTGCCGGCGGGCCGGGTCTCGTAACCGGCTTTGGTGTTCTGCGCGAAGCCGCCCGCGCCGCCCGAGGGCGCGATATGCGAGGCGCTGGTGCGCATCATCGCCAGCGATCCCATCGGGCCGCTTGCCCCATTGGAATTGAATTTCGGTTCCACGAGGTCGCGCGGCTTGAAATTCGGCGTGTCGGAATTGGAGATATTCTCCGCCAGCACCCGCTGGCGCTCCTGATGCCACTGCATCTTGGTGCGCAACGCCGACAGAACCGGAAGATCGTTGATGGACATCGGCCGCTCTCCACCCTCGCTCGATGAGGCTCAAGGTGGGCAGAATTTGCCGCCTGTATGGTTAATGGGGAGTTAAAAAGCCTGGTGTTTTCGACGATGGACCATCGTTCCGCCGCAGGTTTGCGCACCCAGCCGCGATTGCCCCGCGAAAGCTGCATTAACCAACCAAACCCATTGCCTGCCGGTGCCATCAGAAGTTGTTTTGGCCCGGCCGATTTATGGTTTATTAAGGAAGCGGGCGGCAGTTCTTGCCGCGGAGAATTAAGAGCTAGGGCAAAACTTACGCTTTATTCGCCGTTTGTTGTATCGTCCCGGCCTGCGCCGGACGATTCTTGGGACACACACGAAAAAGCGCTATTTGCCGGGGACAACCATGCAGACACCGCTCACATTCTTCTTCGCATTCGTCGTCGTTCTGGCGCTGATCGGGCTTGCCGCCTGGCTGGTCCGGCGATTCGCCGGCAATCGCCTCGGCGCCAACGCCAACCGTGGACGGATGCCGCGGCTGGCCGTGATCGACGCCGCCGCCGTGGATAACCGCAGGCGGCTGGTGCTGGTGCGGCGCGACAATATCGAGCATCTGCTGATGATCGGCGGCCCCACCGACATCGTCGTGGAACAAAATATCGTGCGCGCCATGCCCGCGCGTGACCAGGCGTCACCCCGGCCCAGTGTCGGCGGGACCGAACTGCCGCCGCGGGTCGCGCTGCCCGATGCCGGCAGCTGGTCCGATGGCGATGCGGCGGTCGATCATCCGGAACCGGCGATGCCGGAACCGCCGCCGAGGCCCAGCCGGCCCTCCTTCGCCGATGAAGTGCGCCGTCCGGCGCCGGCGCTGTCGGAACGGCGAAGCGACCCACTGGCCGGTTTCACCCCAGAACCGATGAGCCGCACCGACATCCGTGAACCGGCTCGGGCGGCAGCCGCACGCAGCGAACCGATCATTCCCCGCCCCTCCCGGCCGGCCGAACCGCCGAAGGCGCCTCCAGTCCGCGCCCCGGAACGTGCCGCCGCTCCGCCGCCACCTCCACCGCCCCCGTCGTCGCCTGCGCTTTCGGCGGCCGACCAGAATCTCGCGGAAATGGCGCAGCGGCTCGAAGCAGCGCTGCGCCGCCCGGCCGGCGATCCGGCCGAGCCCCGGGTCGGCGCGCCGCCGGTTGCTCCCGAGCCGCCACCGAGCCGACCCGCCCCGCGGCCTGAGTCGATGGCGCCGCCGGTTGCCCCGCCAGCCCCGAAGAGCGGCTTCGAGAATCTCGAAGACGAAATGGCGTCTCTGCTGGGCCGTCCGAAGAACCTTTCGTGAGATCGGCGAACGTCCCGCGTAGAGTTTTAATTTTTGTAGCAACATTAGCCGCCGGATCGCTTGCCGATCCGGCGTTTGCGCAAGATATCAGCATCAATCTCGGCCAGGGTAATGGCGGCGTCACCGAGCGCGCGATCCAGCTGATCGCGCTGCTCACCGTGCTGTCGATCGCGCCGTCGATCCTGATCATGATGACGTCGTTCACGAGGATCGTGGTGGTGCTGTCGCTGCTGCGCACGGCATTGGGCACCGCGACCGCGCCGCCGAACTCGGTGATACTGGCGCTGGCGCTGTTCTTGACCGCCTTCGTGATGGGCCCGGTGCTGCAGAAATCCTATGACGACGGCATCAAGCCTTTAGTCGCCAACCAGATCGGCGTCGAAGAAGCGCTGCAGCGCGCGGTGGTGCCGCTGCGCGGCTTCATGCAGAAGAACGTCCGCGAAAAGGACCTCAAACTGTTCATGGATTTGTCGGGCGAACCGCCGCCGGCGACGCCGGCCGACATGTCGCTGCGGATCCTGGTGCCGGCGTTCATGATCTCCGAGCTGAAGCGTGCCTTCGAGATCGGCTTCCTGCTGTTCCTGCCGTTTCTGATCATCGACCTCGTGGTCGCCTCAGTGCTGATGTCGATGGGCATGATGATGCTGCCGCCGGTGGTGGTGTCGCTGCCGTTCAAGCTGATCTTCTTCGTGCTGGTCGACGGCTGGTCGCTGGTGGCAGGGAGCCTGGTGCAGAGTTACGGGGGATGACCTGTCGTCCCCGCGAAGGCGGGGACCCATAACCCCTGGCATCCGTGTTCGCGCACAATGTTGCAACGGCATTCATCAAAACGAGACGACACGGCGTATGGGTCCTCGCCTGCGCGGGGACGACGTAGAAAATGTTGCAACGTCCTGCCTACCGCGCCGCCTCGACCCGCTTCAGCCCGATAATCGCCGGCAGCGCACCGGTCGGGAACGGGTCGGGCTTTTGCGTTTCCGGCGGCAGCGGCGCCTTCGCCGTCATGTCGGGGAAACGCGCCTTCATCTCGCGCAAGAAACCGTCGAGCGTGTCGACGCTGGCGGCCATCTTGGCGATCTGGGCGAATTCGGCGCTGTTGGTCGATGCCGGCTTGCTCGCGACGTCGAACGCGGCGCGGTCGGCCTCGCCGCTCATCAGCGGCGCATATTTCTCGCGGAAACGCGAAAGCCCAAGCGTATCCTCGGCCAGCGCATAGCCGACCACGGCGCGGATCACGTCGCCCTTCTCCACCGCGTTGAGCGGCTTGAAATCGCGCCAGCGGTCGCCGTAATAGAGTTCGATCTGTTCGGAGGATTCGCGCCAGCGCCGCGCCGCCCAGTAGATATCCGAGCGCAGCCGGATCGCCTCGCGCCCCGTCATGTTGGAGATGATGTCGAGGCCGAGGTCGCGGCGGCCGATGTCGCTTTGCGCGCGCGCCTCCAGCAACAGCCGCTGCTGGCGCAATTCGCCGGCGAGATCGGCGATGCGCGTGGTGCGCAGCGCGCCGATGGCGCGGTCCGGCTTGCGGTTCATCAGATACACCATCGCCAGCCGTGCCGCGACCTGCGCGCGCGCCGCGCCTTCGAGGCGATGATCGACCTGGTATTGCAAGAGATCGCTGGCCTGGTCGAGCAGATCGACCGCGACCAGGCGATCGGCGAGGCGGCGGATCATCTCGTCGCCGCGCCGCCCGATCGGCGTCAACTCGCTGTATTCATAGAACAGCGCCAGCGCATCGACCGGCGGCAGGTCGTCACCCTTTGGACTGAGGAACAGTTGCGCGAACAGCGCCGCCGCATCGTCCTGCGCCGCCCGCGAGAGGTCGGAATTGGGTTGCAGCTTGGTCGCGGTGCGCGCGGCGCTGAGCGATGCGCCGTAGCGTCCGGTCTCGGAATAGATCCGCGCCATCATCGAGAGCGCCTTGACCTCGAGTCCGTCACCGCGCCACGTCATCGACAGCGTTTCGAGATCGCGTAAGGCATCTTCCTGGCCGATCTCGTCGCGCTTCTGGCGCAGCGCGAGTTCGAGCAGCCGCGCTTCCATCGCGGCCGCGCGGTCGGCGGACCGGGCCGCGGCCTTGTATTCCGCCAGCGCGTCCTTCTCGCGCCCCAGGGCTTCGGCCAGCCGTCCACGCAATACCGAGATTTGCGGCTTCAGATCGGGGGGAATGCCGATGACGTCGAGGTCGTTGCCGCGGCTCGCCGCGCCCGAATAGTCCTTGACCTCGATCGCCGCGCGCATTGCTTCCGTCAGCACCGCGCGCTGCAATTCCAGCGGCAGCGAGGTGATGGCGAATTCGACGTTCTTGAATTTTTCCCGCGCGTCGGCCCATTTGCCCTGCCGCGCCAGCGCTAAGGCCTTCCAGAGCTGGGAATCGTAATTGGTTCCGATCGCGGGCGAGGTCAGATCCTTCAGCCCCTGCTCGGGGCGCCCCATCAGCGTCGAGGCGACCGAATGCATGATCAGCGCGGAAAAATCTTCCTGGCCCGGCTTTGCCTCGCCAAGCATGAGATCGAGCGCGCCCTTGGCTTCCGGATACATCCCGCGCGACATGTAGAACCGCGCCAGATCGAGGCGCGCCGGCGCGCGCTGCTCGGCCACCGCGCTCGCTGAAGCGGTAACCAGCACATCCAGCCGCTTGATAAAATCTTCCTGCTGGTTGCGGCGCCATTCATTGACATCGAAGATCGGGCGAACCGCTGTCGCCGCGCGTTCGGCGCCAACCTCCGCCGACGATAGCGTCAACCCTCCCGGCCGGCTCAGCGTGATCTTGTCGGAAGCGATTTCGGCGGTGACGTCGTCGGAATTCGGCTGGATCACCACGCCGTGGATCGATTCAAGCAGCGAGAACTCGACAAAATCCTGCCGCCGCACAAAGCCGCGGCCCGGCGGGCCAGCGGTGATCACCATCAGCACGTCGCCTGCGTCGGGATCGACCAGCCGATGCATCAGGCCCGGTTTCGCGATCGGCACGGTAACATTGGCGCGCGCCGGATCGGTGATGTTGCGGATCGCCGTCAGGGCCTGCGACGGCGTCTGCACCGCGTCGGCGAAGGTCACCACCCAGTTCTGCCCGGTATTTTCATCCGACGTCAGCGACGCCAGCTGCGGGCGATTGAGCCGCAGGCGGATCGCGTGGCCTTTCTCGAGCGGCACGGCGCTGACATCGCCGATCACCGATCCGGCCTCGCGGCGGATCGGCTCGAGATCGACAGGTTGTGCCGAATCGAACACCAGCCACACCACGTCGGCGCGGCGGAACAGCGCTGCCGGCGCAGCAGAGGCGAATGAAAAGGTCAGGCGCAGCCCGTCGCTGTTGCGGTTGGCTTCGACCTTGTCGATTGCGGCCGGCTTGGCCTCCGCCGGGGCCGAAGCCAGCACGATTTTTCGCGGCGGCGCGACAACAGCCGGAGCCGACGTCTCCTTGGCGATCGCGGGAGCCGGCGCGGATGCGACCGGCGGCGGTACCGGTGGCTTCATCGCGGGTTCGGGCTTCGCTTCAAGTTTGGCTTGTTGCGCAATCGTGTCCGAGTTCGGCGGCATGATCTCGCCGGACTTTTGCGGCGCTGGAGCCTCGCCGGCGGGCTTCGCCGCGGCAGGCGCTGCCAGAGGCGACGGCTTTTCCGACTGGAATCCGATATCGACGATGTAATTCTTTTCCTCGCGGAACGAATGCACGTCGACATCGCCGATCAGCGCCACCTCCACCGAGGCATTCTCGCCCTCGATCTTCTGATTGATCGATGCGACGTTCGATGGGGCGGCGAGCCGCGCGTCGGCGAGATCGAAGGTCAGCGCGGTGTTGAACACCAGCGCCAGCTTCTGCTCGTTCAGCGCGGAAGAAACGCTGGCGCCATCGGGCAGTTCGAACACGAAGCGCACGAAAGTCGGCTGCACCGAGGCGCGCACCCGCACCGGCGCCCGTTTCTTTGCGGCTTCCGCCGCGCGCTGCGCGCGCAACGCGCGCTCCGCCACCCGCGCCCGCTCGGACAGTTCGCGGATCACCTCTTGAGGCAGGCTCGGCGGCAATCCCTTCCAGCCATCCGGCAACAGGTCGACGAAGATGCGCTCGCCGGCGGTCATGGCGTTGACGCTCACCTTGCGCGCCAGCGACAACCGGATCGCCGCGCCATCGGGATCGCGCCGCGCCGAACCGACATAAGCCGGCACCGCGTCCGACAATTTATCGACGTTGATGTCGACCGGCCGCTTGAAGCGGATCACCACGATCGAGCCGGCTACGCTGACGTCCGAGTCGACGTCCTCGTCGAGCTTGAGGACAAGCCGCGCGTAGCCATCGGCCGCGGAGAATGTGGCCTCGCCCTTGACGGGCTGGGCCTGCGCCCGCCCGGCCGAAACCGTCGCCAGGGCAGCGAGCAAGACCGCGGCAAGACAGCGCCGAACCGCCCGCGCGCATGCGCGCGCTTGCGACCCATCGTCAGCGGCAGCCGTTCGGGCCATTCCGGAATGTCTTTCGACTCATGTGTCTTTGGGCGGCTGGAAGCCCCGCGCGGCGAGTTTAGAATTGTCGATTTAAGGACTTGTTAACGCCGATCGGGGTCAACGCGTCAAAGCGCGAGAGTTTTCATCAAATCTATATGTTCGAATGCGCTTTCCATCCGCCCGATCTCGGCATTTCGCGCACCCAGTGCTGCTGCAACGTCGCGCCACGTCGCGGTTGCGGTGCCGACTTCCTTGACGATGGTTTTCGCTTCACGAGCAGTCAAGCTGAAAAATTCTGCGACCGAAAGAACAAGATCGATGTCGCAGGTGCCGTCGTCCAGACAGATGTTCGTAGTCAGAATCCGCTGGCGTATATCGACAGGCGTCGGATTTAGGTCGTACGCCGGTGACAGGCGCCACCCCTGCCCGCCATCCCACAAGAAACCATGGTTACGGAGGTGATCGTCGACGTTCGAGATCAGAACGTTGAACGCCATTCGCCGATACAGTTCGCGCACGTCGCGTCCCACCCGCGCTCCATTCCGGGTAAGGACATCCACGAGTTCGGGATAGCTTCCGTGCTCGCCATCCTTCATGCCCATCATTGCCATCGCCGAAAGGAACGGCACGCGGTTTCCATCGATCCGGTCAAAGCGGTGTGACAACAGGACCGACTTGCCGGCGACCAACAGCAATTCGCTTTTCGACGTGACAATTCCTGCTTTCGCCGCAAGTTGCAAGGCCACTGTTTCCCAAAGCTCGATGCTGTAATCATCGTTCTCCTTTGGAAACTTCGCGATGGCGAGTTGACCGTGCTGATCGATCACCGAAGCCTTTGGCCGGGCGCCTCCAAGCGACGATCCCGGTGCGAGGATCATCTGCAGATCTTCGTCCGTCTCCTCGTCGCGCAGGATTCTCTCGGTAACCTGCAGCAGGCGACCCAATTCGATCAATCCCGGCACACCTGCGGTCGCAGGTGACAGGAATTGCTCCTCGCCGACGTTTCGGAAGCGAAGCGCACCCAGTCGCGACACGTCGGAGACGCCCAGCAGATAATCTGCTTCCATGAGGGTGCGCAGCTTCCGTCCCTCGCGCTCCGCACGCCTTCGTTCGGCACGTTGCATGAGACGGCGGCCCCAGGTATCCGGAGCCGAATCGCCGATCGAACCAAAAACGGACGCGCCCGCAGCAGGCGTAAAGCCGCCGCGGTTGAGAGTAAGCGCCGGTTCGAGTGAGAACCGTGCATTGTCGGCAAGCCAGTCGGGATGATATTCAAAACTCGTCGTTTCTTGCCCGCGGCGGGCGTGGCGTCGGAGCGTGCCGACGCGCTTCAACCCCGCGCTAAAATCAATATGGACCTCGATATCGCTCATTGCTGATCTCGGCGGCGAGGCAGCCGGGCGCGTTTGGGCAGGTTGTCGGAGGCGATGGCAAGACCGGCCTCATCTTTGGACGCCTCGGCAAGGGTGCCCAGCCCATCCAGAAGGCCCAATGCCTGAAGCACCGCGGCATAAATGCCAATGCTCACGGCGTGGTCGCCAGCCTCGATCCGCTGCAGCGTCGGACGACTTGTGAAGGCCCGTTCGGCAACGACTGCCGACGGCAGCCGGCGACGGCGGCGGGCATCGCGAATGTCGGCACCAAGCTTGCCAAGCGCTCTTCGTACCGCGATCGAGGGTCTGTGAGGTGTCGGCATAATGTAATCTTCCTGTTACTGAAACAGGCTTTAATGTAATATGAAGATTACATTTGTCAACTTAAACAACTTGAATGCCTGGTCCCAGTTGCGGTTTTTCACGTCATTCCCGTTGTTATCGTTATAGTATATCTACTATAGTAGCGCTGATGAGCGAAAAGGACATACCCCTTGAATTCATTGGCACGTCACGCGACGACCTGTCCGATTTCCCACTGGAGGCCAAGAAGGAAATCGGTCTCGCACTTCGCGCGGCGCAGAAGGGCGAGAAGGCCCGCAATGCGAAACCCTTGAGGGGTTTTGGCGGAGCCAGTGTTCTTCAGATTACCTCGAACTTCGACGGCGACACCTATCGAACCATTTACACCGTGCAGCTCAAGGGAATGATCTACGTTCTACATGCGTTTCAGAAGAAGTCGAACCAAGGAAGCAAGACTTCCCCAAACGAGATCAACAAGATCAAAGCCCGATTAAAGACGGCGATCGAATTGCACGCGGAGAGAAGATGAGCAAAGCAAGAAGCACAAAGAGCAGCGGTAACGTTTTCGCCGATATCGGCGTGCCCAATGCCGGTGAGCATCTGGCAAAGGCTGACCTCGTTATCGGCATCGCCGCGATCATCAGATCAAAAGGGCTTTCTCAGACTGCGGCAGCTAAACTCATCGGTATTGCGCAGCCTGATTTGTCACGGCTGATGAGGGGACATTTCGAGGGGTTTTCTTACGATCGCCTTTTCGACGTTCTGAATGCGTTGGGCGAGAACGTCCGCATCGTGGTCTCGGACGCCAAATCCAGGAAAGATGCCAAACTCGAATTCGAGTTTGCGTGAGTCAAGCGATTACTGAGACCTGGGCCCAGCTAGCATCCCGCTAATTGCGATTCTGCGGCAGCATCTTGCCTTCGATCTTGGGCAACTCCGTCGCCGCGGCCGACTTGTCGCCGCCGGCACGACGGGCCATTTCGACGGTCAGGCGTTCGGCGGCCTCCGCCGACATCAGCCCCAGAATATCCGACATTTTGCGCGGGGCGATCTTTGAGGCGATCTCGAACAGCACCGTCATCTCCAGCCGGTCGAACACTTTTGCGGCGTCCTTCGGCTTCATGCCTTCATACATGGTGACGAGACCCTTCAGGCGGGCGTCTTCGGCTTCCTTCTTCTGCTCGGTCGCTGCCCCAATGCGCAATTCGACCGCCTTCAGTTCCTCGACCTTGCCCTCGATCCGCTTCTCAGCGGACCTCAAAAGGTTCTCGCGGATGTCGATTTCGCGGGCGCGAGCTTCCAGTTCCTGGCGGCGCGCCTGCAACCGCTCCAGCAACGCACGCTCCGACGGCGATACCGACGGGGTCTGTTCCGGAAAGACGACGGTGCCGTCCGGCGGCTTTGCAGTCTCCGGCGCGCTCACCGCGGGTTTCGGCGGCGCCTCTTCCTTTTTGGCGGCAACCGATCCGGTGATATCCAACGGATCGGCCTTGCCGCCCGGGAAATTGAAACTTTCCTGCGCCCAGGAGCGCTTGGTGGATTTGGGCTGGTAGTCGAACACATAGCCGCCGTCGATCACCAGACCTGCGACCTTCAGCACCGCAAGGCCGAAGATCGCGATCAGGACGACCGGTATGACGCGGATATCACGGAGTGCCTTCATGCAGCGAGACCGTTCGGCCTCCTGCGGTCGGAGAACGCCTGCGCCGCCGCGGCGATCGACTGCGCCGCCGACAGTTTCGGCGCTTCCGGCTCGGCCGGCCGCGCCGCGACCGCGATCTTGCTGATCCGCCGCAGCACGCCGTCGCCTTCCGCGAGCAGCTTTGTCAGCTGCCTGGACATGTCGGTGGCGGAATTGAGCTGGCTGCCGAGGTTTTCGTTGACGTCGCGCACGGTGTGCTTGAGCCCGCCGATGGCGCGCTCGGCGATCTCGGTCGCGGTGATCAACTCGCCGATGGTGGCCTTAAGCGATTGCTCGTCGGCTTTGAGCCGAAGCAGGCGCTTGTTGAGCAGCATGCAGTAGCCGATCGTGAGCAGCAGCAGGACCGCAACCAAACTCTCGATCACCATTCCGAATGAATGACTCATTGTGCCTCCATCAACTTGGTTTGCTCTTCGGCCTTCTCGAACATCGCGAAGGTGGTATTGGGCTTGCGCAGCTGCTTGGTGACGCGGATCGCGACGCGGTCGCCGACCCGGCCCATGCGGCCTTCGGTCAGGGTGACGTTGCCGCAGCGCACCGCGATCAGCGCGTCGGAGCGCATTTCCAGCGGCAGCGTGTCGCCGACCTTCAGCTTCATCAGCTGCTTCAATGGAATGTCGGCTTCATACAGCACGGCGTCGACCGAGATCTGCGCCTGCGCGATTTCGGTGGCGAGGTGGCCTTCCCAGATCGGGTCGCGGCCGAATTTTTCGCCCATGAACATCTGCAACAGCACGTTGCGGATCGGCTCGATGGTCGCATAAGGCAGCAGCAGTTCGATGTTGCCGCCGCGGTCTTCCATGTCGATGCGCAGCCGCACCAGGATCGCGGCATTGGCGGGCCGGCTGATCGCGGCAAAGCGCGGATTGGTCTCCAGCCGATCGATCGTAAAAGTCACCGGCGACAGCGGCCGGAACGCCTGCTCGGCATCGGACAGAACGACTTCCACCAGCCGTTTCACCAGATTGGTTTCGATGGTGGTGTAGGGTCGGCCCTCGATGCGCAGCGAGGTCTGGCCGCGCCGGCCGCCCAACAGCACGTCGATCATCGAGTAAATCAGGCTGGAATCCACGGTCGCGAGGCCAAAGTTTTCCCACTCTTCGGCCTTGAACACGCTCAGCACCGCGGGCAGCGGAATCGAATTCATGTAGTCGCCGAACCGCACCGAGGTGATGCGGTCGAGCGAGACCTCGACATTGTCCGACGTGAAATTGCGCAAGCTCGTGGTCATCAGCCGCACCAGGCGGTCGAACACGATTTCGAGCATCGGCAGACGCTCGTAGGACACCATCGCGGAGTCGATGATGGCGCGGATGCCGGAATTGTCGTCGAGATTGACCTCACCGACACTGAAGCCGAGCAGATTGTCGATCTCTTCCTGCGAGAGGACGCGTTCGCCGCCGTTCTTGCCGCCGCCGAGATCGCGGCCGCCGTCCTCGACCATGGCGGCCCATTGCAGCGCCATCGCGCCGGAGAGTTCGTTGTCGGCGGCCAATTCCGCCGCCGCCACCGGATCCTCGGAATCCAGCGACGCCTCCCATTGGGCGGCGATCGCATCCTGGTCGACCTGGTCGTTGCCCGCCATCGTCTCAAACCCGTCCCGTCACTGGATGACGATTTCCTTGAACAGCACGGCGTTGACCTGATTGGGCGCCACCGCGACATTGACCCGCCGCGTCAGTTCTTCCTTCAGGCGAAACAATCCCGCCGATCCGTTGAGGTCGGCGGCCCGCAACTCGCGCATGTAGGTTTGAAAGATGTCGCTGACCCGCGGCATGGCCGGCTTGATGGTCTCGACCTGTTTCTCTTCCCTCACCTCGAGCACGACTTTGACCTTGAGGTACTGGATGCGCTCGCCGGGCGCGCCGACCAGGTTGACCAGCACCTCCGGCACGTCGACGAAGATCGGCGCCTTCGGCGCCGCTGCCTCGGCGTGCATCTCCTCACCGTGAGCGCGGAAGAAAAAGAACCAGCTCGCGCCGCCGCCGCCGACCAGCAGCAGCGCCGCGGCAGCGATGACGATCAGCTTCTTCCTGCTTTTTTTCGGCGCGGCGGCAGCCTCCGCGCCGTCTTCCTTGTCGTCATTGTCTGCCATCGCCTGCCCGCCAAATCCCAAAGGGAGGTTCGATGCGGCCAAGCAGGCTTATGACGCGATACAAAGGCCCCCGGCGCGCACGCGCCATCACTCATGCGACACTAGGTTTGCAATGGTTAATGGAACCTTTCTTTTGTCCTTCAAGTGGGAAAAATCTGCCGGGTAACAAATCACCTAAAGGCGAATCGGCCATCGAGTACCCGTAAAAGGCGCTCCCCTTGAGAGACTCCGGGACTTATCTTGGAACGATGACCAAACTCCTCGAGAGCATGTGAATGTTTGCGTCATTGCGAGCCAGCGGGCGGCGCGACGCGCCGCACGATGTGCGAAGCAATCCAGAGGCCCGGAGCGCCGGTCTAGAAGGCTGGATTGCTTCGTCGCAAGGGCTCCTCGCAATGACGTCGCCACCGTCATCCTGAGGAGCTGCGCTCTTGCGCGGCGTCTCGAAGGATCGCCGCTTGCGCTTGTGGCCCATCCTTCGAGGCTCGCCCGAGAGGGCGAGCACCTCAGGATGACGGCGTTGTTGTCTCAACCGGGAAAAAACTGCCGGGCCAATATGGTCAACAAGACCTTTCTGCCGGGCCTTCGCAAGCCCACTCGAACGCATAAGCCCAATTAAATCCAGCACTTTTTCAATTGGCACGGCTTTCGCTCTGTCTCGTAGCGAACCGCGGCTTGGGAGAGCCTTGGCGGTTCGTTTAGGTCCGCAACCGGCTTGGGAGAGCCAATGCGGATCACTCGAAGGGGAGAACCACCGATGCAGAATATGCTTCTCGTCGGACTATCGCGGCAGATGACGCTGGAACGGCAGATGGACCTCGTCGCCAACAACGTCGCCAACGTCAACACCAACGGCTACAAGGCCGACAAGTCGCTGTTCCAGGAATTTTTGACCTCCGGCGCGCACCAGGATGATTTCAAGGGCGCCGACCGCCGCGTCAGCTATGTCACCGACCGCGCCACCTGGCGCGATTTCTCGCAAGGCGCGGCCGAGCCCACCAAGAACCCGCTCGACGTCGCAATCGACGGCAGGGGTTTTCTGGTGGTGCAGACCCCCGGCGGCGAGCGCTACACCCGCGACGGCAACCTCCAGATCAACTCGCAAGGCCAGCTCGTCACCGCGGCCGGCCACCCGGTGCTCGGCACCGGCGGCCCGATCGTGTTCCAGCCGACCGACAAGGAAGTCACCATCAACGCTGACGGCGGCGTCAGCGTGCTGGAAGGCGTGAGCCGCATCGACTCGATCCGGGGCAAGCTGCGGCTGGTCAGTTTCGCGCAGGCGCAGAAACTCGTGAAGGAAGGCGCCAACCTCTATGCCGGCGGCGAAGGCAATGCGGCGCAGCCCGACACCACCTCAAGGGTGCGCCAGGGTTTTATCGAAAAGTCCAACGTCAATTCGGTCGCCGAGATGAGCAAGATGATCGAGGTGACGCGCGCTTACACGCAAATCTCCGCGATGCTGCAACAGCAGGGCGACCTGCGCAAATCCGCCCTCGAAAAACTCGCCGACGTTCCGGCCTAAAGGATTCTGAACCATGCGCGCACTTCATACCGCGGCGACGGGGATGGCGGCCCAGGAACTCAACGTCCAGGTCATCTCCAACAACATCGCGAACCTGCGCACCACCGGCTACAAGAAGCAGCGCGCGGCGTTCCAGGACCTGATCTACGACCATGTACGCCGGGTCGGCGCGCAGGCCTCCGATCAAGGCACCATCCTTCCCGTCGGCATCGACATCGGCGGCGGCGTGAAAACCGTCGGCACGCCGCGGCTGATGACGCAAGGCACGCTGTCGCCGACCGGCAACGATCTCGACATCGCGATCCGCGGCGAAGGCTTTTTCAAGATCCAGATGCCGGACGGCACCTACGCCTACACCCGCGACGGCTCGTTCCAGATGGACCAGCAGGGCCGCATCGTCACCGCGCAGGGCAATCCGGTGCAGCCGACCATCACGATTCCGCAAAACTCCTCGGGGCTGACCATCAACGCCCAGGGCCAGGTCACCGTGACGCTGCCGGGCTCGACCACGCCGACCACGGTCGGCCAGATCGGGCTGACCCGCTTCATCAACAAGGCCGGGCTGCAGCCGAACGGCGACAACCTGTTCACCGACACGCCCGCGTCGGGCACGCCGCAGGACGGCGTCGCCAGCGCCGACGGTTTTGGCGACATGCAGCAGAGCAACCTCGAACAGGCCAATGTCGAGGTGGTCTCGGAAATCTCCGACCTGATCGCCGCGCAACGCGCCTACGAGATGAACGCCAAGGTGATCAGCGCCGCCGACCAGATGCTGCAATCCACCGCCAACCTGTTCCGCTGAGGGAGGGGATGATGAAAATTCGTTCGCTCCTTCTCGCGACCGCCCTGCTCGCGGCAAGCGCGGCGCCGGCGCTGGCGCAGAGCCGCGAGGACGTCGCTACTCCCGTGCTGCGCGCCAATGTCAATGTTGCAAGCGACGTGGTGCGGATCGGCGACGTGGTCGACAATGCCGGCAATGCGGCGCAGATCGCGATCTACCGCGCACCCGATCTCGGCACCACCGGCTCGCTGCCGACCGCGCAGCTGCTCAGCGTCCTGCGGGCGCATCAAGTCATCGGCGTCGATACAAAAGACCTCAAGGCGATTTCGGTGACGCGGCTGGCGCGCACGCTTGAAGCCGGGGACATCGAACTGCAGGTCGCCCGCGCGCTGGAGCGCCGCAACGGGCTTGGCGAGGCCGCCAATTTGTCGCTGACCTTTGACCGCGACGTGCAGACCTTGCAGCTGGACGCCTCCAACACCGGCAACCTGCAACCGGTAGCAGTGCGCTATGAGCCGCGCAGCGGCCGCTTCAACGTGAGCTTTGAGATCGCCAACGACGCGAGCGTACCGACCAAACTACGCTTCACCGGCACCGCCATCGAGACCGTCGAAGCCGCAGTGCTCGCGCGCGGCGTCGAGCGCAACGAAGTCATAAAATCCTCCGACGTGGTGATCGAACGGCGGCCGAAGGCCGAGGTCGGCAACGACGCCGCAGGCCGCGACAATGCGGTCGGCATGCAGGCGCGGCGCCAGTTGCGCGCGGGCCAGGCCCTGCGCGTCACCGATCTCGCAAAACCCGATCTGGTGACGCGCGACCAGAACGTCACGCTGATCTACGAGTCTTCAGGCCTCTATCTGACCATCCGCGGCAAGGCGCTGGAGGGCGGCACCGAAGGCGACGTGGTCAACGTGCTCAATCTGCAGTCCAAGCGCACGGTATCCGGCGTCGTGGTCGGCCGCGGCCAGGTATCGGTCGCGATCTCGACGCCGCGCCCGGCGCCCGCCACCGAAACTCCGGTCACGACCGGCGCCGCCGAGCCCATCACAGCCCCTGTTTCTGTTGCCGCCAATACCACCGCGTCCGGTCCTCAAAAAGCTGAGTAGAGTTCATGTTGCAAAAGTTCAACCGCGCCGCCTTAACAGCCGCATTACTGGCAATCGCCGGCCTCGGCGGCGGCTGCTCGGCGCTCGACCGTTTTGCCGCGCTCGGCGAGAAGCCGGCGCTGACGGCGATCGAGAATCCGACGGCGCAGCCGGGCTACAAGCCGGTGCAGATGCCGATGCCGAAGCCGGAGCCGGCGTCCTATAACGCCAACTCGCTATGGCGGAACGGCTCGCGCGCCTTCTTCAAGGATCAGCGCGCGCACCAGATCGGCGATATCCTCACCGTGACGGTGAATTTCACCGACAAGGCCAATATCGCCAACGAGACCCAGCGCAGCCGGGCTGCGAAGGAAGATTCCGGCATCACCGCCTTCCTCGGCGACAAGCTGATCAAGAATCCGGCAACCGCGATCCTGCCCGGCCGGCTGCTCACCGCCGACGGCACCGCATCGACCGACAACAAGGGCTCGGTGCAGCGTCAGGAAAACCTGCAGACCAGCGTCGCAGCCGTCGTCACCCAGCTGTTGCCGAACGGCAATCTGGTAGTCGAAGGCAAGCAGGAAATCCGCGTCAATTTCGAAATCCGCGAGTTGATCGTCGCCGGCATCGTGCGGCCCGAGGACATCCAGAGCGACAACACCATCGACAGCGGCAAGATCGCCCAGGCCCGCATCGCCTATGGCGGCCGCGGCCAGATCACCGACGTGCAGCAGCCGCGCTACGGCCAGCAGTTCATGGACGTGATCCTGCCGTTCTGAGTTGAACATGAGCTCCCACGCCAAATCGCGAGCCTAGGCGCGGTAAGGTGTACGACGCGGCCTTCGTCAGCTCCCCTGACGGAGGCCGTGGTCGTTTTCGGGATGAGCGCTCGCGGGCATCGTGCGGTCTGAGGTCATTCGGGGCGACAACACTACGGATGGGGACACGATGCGCAGGCTCGTACCGCCCATGGCGGCCGCGGCCAAATCACCGACGTGCAGCACTCGCGCTAAAGTTCCAGCAATTCACGGCCACCGTGCTGATTCAATCTCGTACGCGGGACATTGCGCACCGTGAAGTGGCGCTGCTGATCAAGTGGTCGATCCGACCTGCCTCGGCTCGCCCGGCGGCGGCTGCGGTCGTTTTGACAAAAACAGAATAATTCCCGCGATTGATATAAGGATGGCAAGCAAACCTATCGCCAGATTGGCAATGAACAGAAACGCCGAGTTTTCGAGAACCATGCCGATCCAAGGCAATTTCCCCGTCACGGTACCTGATCTCAACTCGTTGGCGACCTCGAGCCCGGCTTTGGAATTCGCTCGGAGCGCCTCCAGCTCGACGCCAAGCTGGTCGGTTTTTTCTCTCGCATCCTTTGAGACCTTTGCCAGATCCTCGACGCGCTTGAATTCTAGCAGCACCCGCCTGTCCCAATCGGAAAGCCGATCGTTGAGTGCGCTCACAAAACTATTTTCTCGTGCGGTAAATGAACCCACAACGATATCGATGGACTTATTGGCGTTAGCCGCTCGCTCGTTAACTTCCTTCAGCCTCCCACTTAGGGCCGTACCGAGCTTTTGAATCTCAAGATCAGTAGCGGTAGCGAATTCATTTTTCTTTTCTTCCGCTGCATTGTGGATACGGCTGGTTTCTGCGTCAGCATCTCTCGTCAATGAATCCAGCCTCCTCTGAATCTCTGCACTGATCCTTTTTACGCCGTTTTCGGCAGCCTGCTCTACGATCGACAAGTTGCTCGCAATTGCCGGGGCGATTTTCCCACTCGTTTGCTCGAGAAGCAGGGCGAGGTCGGTCGTAAACTTGCCCTTTTGGTCGGCGATCACTCCGGATGCAGCCGTCAAAGCCATTCCGAAGTTTTTCTTCTCGGATTCGAGATGATCCTTGGCTGCAATCGCGTCAGCCGAAACCTTGCTTTTTTGAGCTTCTATGGCGGTGCCAGCGGCCGCCACATCCGTAACGAGCTTGCTCTTCTGACCCTCGATAAAGGCATCGCCATCTGCTACCTTCGTGACGACTTTGTTCTTCTGGTCTTCAACAAAACTCTCAGCGATCCGGACTTTTTCGCTCAGATCGCCTTTCGACTTATCGACGAATGAGGACAATTCGTTATCCCAATCGCGGGCTTTTTCCTCAATTACGGTCTGCACCTTTTTTATCGTATCTTCCTGCAGCCTCTGAAGGTCTTCCGCTTTTTGCTTTATCTGCTTCGTAATGCCGTCGTATTTGTCCGTTGCGTCCTGTAATTTTTGCCTGGCGTCTCCTGCTTGCGACCAGAAAGTCAGCGACAAGCCACCAAACGTCGCTGTTCCCGCGCCGATGGTTACGAGCGACGCAATGAGAACCCATTTTGCAAATTTGAACGGCTGTGATTCGTAAAAGCAGGAATCGACGATTTGCGTGATCCTGCGTTCGAACATTTTCGGGTCGCTTCGATCAGGCGTCAGTCCTGGTTCGATCAATTGCGCACCCGCCGCTGCCAGAAGTTTCGCTTCTTTGCCGCGTTCATCCGATATTGTCGGCCCAAACGGATCAGTGATGACCGATCGAGGTTTTGCAAGCTTTTGAACCGCCGCAGCCATTGAGGTCCTCGGAAACATCTCACTAATGATCGCTTGCAGAATGACAATATCACTCTGTGCAATTTCCTCCTTCTCTGAAATCTGCCGCAGGAGGGTTTTGGCGTGCGCCGCGCTAACCATTCGAATCCCCATAATATCTAAAACATCGACTAGCGTTTTTTACAAGTTATAATTGCTAAAATCAATAATACATCCGAGCCGAATGCAAATCCGCGGCTTTGAAACATCGCCCGATAATTCCATCACCACTCGTTGCTGGCGTCGAGCCACATGATGCAGAGGGCGTCCCGTCGACGGCCGTAGCCGTTTCGAAGGCGACACTTCCGCCCCGTCTTTATATCGCGCCTATACGCCACGGCCGCCGTCCGTCTCGATTTCCTATGCCGCCGTTCGCATCTTCCGCTCATCGTGCGGCGCCTGTCGCATGCGAATTTAAGGAGAGCGGCGATGAGCGTTTTATTTTCTGGCGTAGACGAAACCCCTGCTCCGCTCGACGAGGAAGCCTATCGCGCCTGGCTCATCAGCAGGGCACAGCCGCCGATCATGTATCATTCGGGCGCGATGCACCTGAAACGGCTGCGCGTGCTCGCGCGCAACGGCTGGCACCGCACCCGCGCCGCTCTCACCTTGGCTCACGAGGCGATCATTGCTGCGAAAACGCGGAGGGTTCAGCGTGAACTGATGTTTCACGGCCACGAACTCAGGGATTTCCCACAACGGCCTCTGATCCTCGGCGGCAAGTGGGATTTCTGACACGGCCACGCTACCGTCATCCTGACCGAGATCCGTAGGGTGGGCAAAGCGGCCGGACGCGAACGCGTCCGGTGGCGTGCCCACCGTTCAATGTCCGAAGCCGGAACAAGGATGGTGGGCACGGCGCAAACGCGCCTTTGCCCACCCTACGGAGTATTCGTTTACGCGAAATTGTCGCAGCACATCGGCTCATAGAGCGGATTTGCGGCACGCGGCGCGGCGGGCAGGCTGGTCCTGCGCCGCGTCGCTGAGTCGCGCTGCGCGTCGACGAAAGCGCTTAAGATCGCCAGCGACAAATCGGCGTGATGGCTTTCGATCGACCGGTCGTCGAGCCATTCGGGAAGCTCGCGCTGCCGCGACAACGCGCAGTGCCACTCGCCCTCGTCATAGCCGAGGCGGCGCAACTGCCAGTGTGGCAACTCCAGTTCGAGCAGCGCCAGTGCGACGTCGGTCCAGGCGCCGGAACCGATCAGGCGCTCGATCCGTACTGGAAGGAGCCGGCCGGTAGTGCCGATGACTTCCGATACCAAATCGGCGGTCACGCCAGGCGCGTCGTGAAGCCGATCGTGCAGTCCATCGTGATGTTCGGATAAAAGCAGCATGGCGTCATCTCGCTGAAGGCGCGGCACCACAGGCGGCCGCACCCGCAAGATGGGAAAAATGCCGTTTGAAAACGAGATGGAATGAGAGCGCGAAATATAGGGATTTCATAAGCGGGGCGAGCGTGCCCCGGACGCAGCGCAGCGCGCCGCACTTCGCGGCGTGGTGCGCTGCAGAGCCGGGGCCGTATCGGAGCGCAGTGTTCGTGGCGGTCCCGGCTCTGCGGTGCACCGCCAAGAGGCGCCGCACCGCGTCCGGGACACAAACCCGCGTCCTTATGACATTCCTATAAGTTCGCCGCCGCCATGCTCTCGAAAACCTATGCGGCGGGTGGCAACTCAGCACCCGACAAGGACGCGAAGACCGCTCAAAGCGCTTCGCGGAACCTGCCGCAACAGGAGCATCCCATGCCTGACGTCATCGTGCTGGCTCTCGGCCTCGCGTTTTTCGCAGCGGCGGTGGGTTACGGCTACGCCTGCGAACGGCTTTGAGGAGAGTAGGCAATGATCTTCGATTACTCGCTCGCCGGCCTCGTCTCCTTGAGCCTGCTGTTTTACCTGACCTACGCGCTGCTGCGGCCCGAGCGGTTCTGAACGCACGATCCCGCGCAAATACAAAGGCACACAACGATGACCCTCATCGGCTGGATTCAAATTCTGCTCTTCTGCGCAATCGTCGTCGCGCTGGCAAAACCGCTCGGCGGCTACATGACCCGCGTGTTCAACGGCAAGCGCACATTTCTGTCGCCGCTGCTGCGGCCGGTCGAGGCCGGCGTGTACTGGATCGGCGGCGTCGATGAGAAACGCGAGCAGCATTGGCTGACCTATACGGTGGCGATGCTGCTGTTTCATGTCGGCGGTTTTGTCATTCTGTATGCGGTGATGCGGCTGCAGGCGCTGCTGCCGTTCAATCCCGCCGAACAATCCGCCGTGGCGCCCGACCTGTCCTTCAACACCGCGATCTCCTTCATCACCAACACCAACTGGCAGAATTACGGCGGCGAAAGCACGATGTCGTATCTGGTGCAGATGCTCGGCCTGACGCATCAGAATTTCCTTTCCGCCGCCACCGGCATCGCGCTTGCCGTGGCGCTGATCCGCGGCTTTTCGCGCTCCTCGATGCGCACCATCGGCAATTTCTGGGTCGATGTGACCCGCTGCACGCTTTATGTGCTGCTGCCGATCTGCGTGGTCTACACCCTGTTCCTGGTCTGGCAGGGCATTCCGCAGACGCTCGGCGCCTATGTCGATGCCACGACGATTGAGGGAGCAAAACAGACCATCGCACTAGGGCCGGTCGCCTCGCAGGTCGCGATAAAGATGCTCGGCACCAATGGCGGCGGCTTTTTCAATGCCAACGCCGCGCATCCGTTCGAGAACCCGACCGCGCTGTCGAATTTCGTGCAGATGATCTCGATCTTCGCGCTCGGCGCAGCGCTCACCAACGTGTTCGGCCGTATGGTCGGCAACCCGCGCCAGGGCTGGGCGATCCTCGCGGTGATGGGCACACTGTTCATTGCCGGCGTCGCCGTCACCTACTGGGCGGAAGCGGGCGGCACCACCGCGCTGCAGGCTCTCGGGCTCACCGGCGGCAACATGGAAGGCAAGGAAGTCCGTTTCGGCATTGTCGCCTCGTCGTTGTTTGCCGTCATCACCACAGCGGCCTCCTGCGGCGCAGTCAACGCCATGCATGATTCGTTCACCGCGCTCGGCGGCATGATCCCGCTGATCAACATGCAGTTCGGCGAGATCATCGTCGGCGGGGTCGGCGCCGGCCTCTACGGCATGCTGATCTTTGTCGTCATCTCGATCTTCGTCGCCGGCCTGATGGTCGGCCGCACCCCGGAATATGTCGGCAAGAAGATCGAGGCGCGTGAAGTCAAGATGGCGATGCTCGCGATTCTGGTGCTGCCGCTGATGTATCTCGGCTGGACCGCTATCGCCGTTGTCTATCCGACGGCCGTGGCCTCGATGGCCAATGCCGGACCGCACGGCTTTACCGAAGTGCTCTATGCCTACACGTCGCAAACCGGCAATAACGGCTCAGCCTTCGCGGGCCTGACCGGCAATATCCTGTTCTACAACGTGACGGGTGCCGTCGCGATGTTCGTCGGCCGCTTCTTCATGATCGTGCCGGCCATGGCGATGGCCGGTTCGTTGGCGGGCAAGAAATCCATCCCGCCGTCGGCCGGCACGCTGCCGACCACCGGCGGCCTGTTCGTCGGCCTCGTCGTCGGCGTCATCCTGATCATCGGCGGCCTCACCTTCTTCCCCGCGCTCGCACTCGGACCGATCGTCGAGCACCTCGCGATGAATGCTAACACCCTGTTCTGACCGGTCCCCTTTCGGAGTACCATCCATGGAAGCCCTGAAACTGCAAAAACAAGCCCCGGTGTCGGCGCTGCTCGATCCGAAGATCGTGTGGCCTGCGATCCGCGCGGCGTTCGTAAAACTCGATCCGAGGGTGATGATCAAGAGTCCTGTCATGTTCGTGGTCGAGGTCGTAGCTGCCCTGACCACGATCATCTTCCTGCGCGACCTCGTGACCGGCGGGGAAAATTTCGGATTCACCTTCCAGATCATTCTGTGGCTGTGGTTCACCGTGCTGTTTGCCAATTTCGCCGAAGCCGTCGCCGAAGGCCGCGGCAAGGCGCAGGCGGAATCGCTCAAAAAAACCCGCACCGAAAGCCAGGCCAAGCTGCTGACCGGATCGGATAGGACCTACCGCATGGTCCCCGGCGCCAGCCTGAAGGTCGGTGACCTCGTGCTGGTCGAGGCCGGCGACAACATTCCCTCCGACGGCGAAGTGGTCGAAGGCGTTGCTTCCGTCAACGAAGCCGCGATCACCGGCGAGTCCGCGCCTGTAATCCGCGAATCCGGCGGCGACCGCTCGGCGGTGACCGGCGGCACGCAAGTATTGTCGGACTGGATCCGCGTCCGCATCACTGCGGCGCAAGGATCGACCTTCCTCGACCGCATGATCCGCCTGGTCGAAGGCGCCGAGCGGCAGAAGACGCCGAACGAGATCGCGCTCAACATTCTGCTCGCCGGCCTCACCATCATCTTCATCTTCGCGACGGTGACGATCCCGAGCTACGCGGCTTACGCCGGCGGTTCGGTGTCGGTCGTGGTGCTGGTGGCGCTGTTCGTGACGCTGATCCCGACCACCATCGGCGCGCTGCTCTCCGCGATCGGCATCGCCGGCATGGACCGCCTGGTGCGCTTCAACGTGCTGGCGATGTCCGGCCGCGCCGTGGAGGCGGCCGGCGACGTCGATACGCTGCTGCTCGACAAGACCGGCACCATCACGCTCGGCAACCGGCAGGCGACCGCATTCCAGGCGGTGCGCGGCGTCACCGAGCGGGAACTCGCGGATGCTGCGCAACTCGCTTCGCTCGCGGATGAGACGCCGGAGGGCCGTTCGATCGTGGTGCTGGCCAAGGAGAAATATGGCATCCGCGCCCGCGACCTCGCCGAACTTGGCGCGACTTTCATTCCGTTTACCGCCCAGACGCGAATGAGCGGTGTCGATGCCGGCGGCTGGTCGGTGCGCAAGGGCGCGGTCGATGCGATCCTGAATTATGTCAGCGGCGGAGAGCCACGCGTTCTGGCGGCGTCGGGCAATACCGTTCGCGCGCTGCAGCCGGCGCTCACTTCCGACACCGCGCGGGAAATCCAGGCGATCTCGGACGAGATCGCCAAATCCGGCGGCACGCCCCTGGCGGTCGCCCGCGACGGCAAGCTGCTAGGGGTGATTCACCTGAAGGACATCGTCAAGGGCGGCATCCGCGAGCGCTTTGCCGAATTGCGCCGCATGGGCATCCGCACCGTGATGATCACCGGCGACAATCCGATGACGGCAGCCGCGATCGCCGCCGAAGCCGGCGTCGACGATTTCCTGGCGCAGGCCACGCCGGAAGACAAGCTGCAGCTGATCCGCGACGAGCAGGCCAAGGGAAAACTGGTCGCGATGTGCGGCGACGGCACCAATGACGCTCCCGCGCTTGCGCAGGCCGACGTCGGAGTGGCCATGAACACCGGCACGCAGGCCGCGCGCGAGGCCGGCAACATGGTGGATCTGGATTCCAACCCGACCAAGTTGATCGAGGTGGTCGAGATCGGCAAGCAGCTGTTGATGACGCGCGGCGCGCTCACCACGTTCTCGATCGCCAACGACGTGGCGAAATATTTCGCCATCATCCCGGCGATCTTCCTCGCCTTCTATCCGCAACTGCAGGCGCTGAACGTCATGAATCTCGCGAGCCCGCAAAGCGCGATCCTGTCGGCGATCATCTTCAACGCGTTGATCATCATCGCACTGATTCCGCTGGCGCTGAAAGGCGTGGCGTATCGCGCGATCGGCGCCGGCGCGCTGCTGCGCCGCAATCTTCTGATCTATGGCGTCGGCGGCATCATCATCCCGTTCGTTGGCATCAAGGCGATCGACCTCGTGGTCAGCGCCCTGCACCTGGCGTGAGGACAATGCGCGGACCTGTAGCCCGGATGAGCGAAGCGACATCCGGGGACTTGTCATCAACGAGCGAAGATCCCGGGGTCGCTGCGCTCGCCCGGGCTACAACGGTGTTCCAAGGAGAACCATCATGTTGAAAGAAATTCGCCCCGCCATCATCGTGCTGGTCGCACTCACGCTGATCACCGGCCTCGCCTATCCGCTGGCCATGACCGCCATTGCCGGCGTGATCTTCCCGAAGCAGGCGCAGGGAAGCTTGATCGAGAGGGATGGCAAGGTGGTGGGCTCCGCCCTGATCGGCCAGGAATTCAGCAGCGAAAAGTATTTCCATGGCCGTCCGTCGGCCACGACCGCGCCGGACCCGGCCAATTCCACCAAGACGGTGCCGGCACCCTATAACGCCGCCAATTCCGGCGGCTCCAATCTCGGCCCGACCAGCAAGGCGTTGGCCGACCGCGTCAAGGAAGATGTCGACAAGCTGAAAGCGGAAAATCCGTCGATGCCGGTCCCGATCGATCTGGTGACCACCACCGCGAGCGGCCTCGATCCCGATATCTCCCCTGAAGGCGCGCTCTTTCAGGTGCCGCGCGTAGCAAAAGCCCGCGATCTGTCCGAAGACGCCGTCCGCAAACTGGTCGAACAACAGGTCGAAGGCCGCCTTGCGGGGCTGCTTGGCGAGCCCAGGATTAACGTGCTGGCCTTGAATCTGGCGCTGGATCAAGCCGCGAAATGAAAGGCCCTTCCACGAGTCGTCCCCGCGAAGGCGGGGACCCATACGCCGTGTCCTGTCGTTCGGGCAATGGGGCGGAGGCCTTCCGCTACAGCCAGCGTCAGGGGTTATGGGTCCCCGCCTTCGCGGGGACGACGTTGTCTATCTAGGCTCCTTCCCTGGTGAGGACTATATTGCCCGCATGGTCAATCAACGCCGCGACCCCGATCAACGACCCTCGCCGGACGCGCTTCTGGAAACCGCGCGGCGGGAGCAAAGCGGGGCCGGCCGTCTCAAGATTTTCCTCGGCGCTGCGCCGGGAGTCGGCAAGACCTATGAGATGTTGCAAAGCGCGCATGCCCGGCTGCGGGCCGGCGTCGACGTCGTGGTCGGCGTGGTCGAAACCCACGGGCGGGCGGAAACCGAGGCGCTGCTCCACGGCCTCGAAATCGTGCCGCCACGCCGGCTCGACTACAAGGACCAGGTGCTCGAGGAGATGGATCTCGACGCGCTGATCGCGCGCCGCCCGCAACTCGCGCTGGTCGACGAACTCGCTCACACCAATGCCCCGGGCAGCCGTCATCCAAAACGCTACCTCGATGTCGAGGAGCTGTTGTCGCATGGCATCGATGTCTATACCGCGGTCAACATCCAGCACATCGAAAGCCTCAACGATGTGGTGGCGCAGATCACCCATGTGCGGGTGCGCGAAACCGTGCCGGATTCGGTGTTCGACCGCGCCGACGGCATCGAATTGATCGACCTCACCCCGGACGACCTGATCCAGCGCTTGAAGGAAGGCAAGGTCTACGTCCCCAAACAGGCCGAGCGCGCGCTGGAGCATTATTTCTCGCCGGGCAATTTGACCGCGCTGCGCGAGCTGGCGTTGCGGCGCACTGCGGAGCGGGTCGACGAACAACTGCTCACCCACATGCAGGCCAATGCGATCGCAGGACCCTGGGCCGCCGGCGAGCGTATCCTGGTGTGCATCAGCGAGGACCCGCGCGCGGCCGGCCTGGTTCGCGCGACGCGGCGGCTGGCGGACCGGCTGCATGCGCCGTGGACCGCGCTCAGCATCGAGACGCGGCGCAGCCTGCAATTGTCCGAGGCCGAGCGCGACCGGCTCGCGGACACATTACGTTTGGCCGAGTCGCTGGGCGGCGAGGCGCTGACCATTCCCGCCGCCGGGCGCCGCATCGCTGATGACGTCATCGCCTTTGCGCATGCCAACAATGTCACGCAGATCGTGATCGGAAAATCGACGCGGTCGCGCTGGTTCGAGATCATGCGCGGCTCGGTGGTGCATGACCTGGTGCGGCGGTCAGGCAACATCAGCGTGCATGTGATCGCGGGAGACGAACTCGCCGCCGAGGCGGTTCCGAAAAAGACCGTGCAAGCGGCGGTTCAATCCGAGCCGTTCGATCCCCTCCCCTATCTGATGGCGCTGGTCATCGTCGCGGTGGCGCTGGGCGCCGCCAAACTGATCCAGCCGGTATTCGGGATCGAAAACGTCGACCTGATGTTTCTCACCGCGGTAGTGGGCGTCGCCGTCCGCTTCGGGCTGTGGCCATCGCTACTGGCCAGCGTCGCGGCCTCGCTGTGCTATAATTTCTTTTTCCTGCCGCCGGTCTATACCTTCACCATCACCGATCCGACCAATGTCGCGGCGTTCTTTTTCTTCATGCTGATCGCGATCCTGGTCTCCAATGTCGCAGCTAGGGTGCGCACGCAAGCCGTATCCGCGATCGGCAGGGTGCGCACCACGGAGTCGCTTTACGCCTTTAGCCGCAAGCTCGCGGGCACCGCGACGCTGGACGACGTGCTGTGGGCGACCGCCTATCAAGCCGCGCTGATGCTCAGGGTGCGCGTGGTGCTGCTGCTGCCCGAAGACGGCGTCATCACCGTGAAGGCCGGCTATCCTCCCGAGGACCAGCTCGACAAGGCCGACCTTGCGGCCGCGAACTGGGCGTGGGGCAACGACCGCCCGGCCGGACGCGGCTCCGATACCCTGCCCGGCGCAAAGCGCCTGTTCCTGCCGATGCGGACCGGCCGCGGCGCGATCGGCGTGATCGGCATCGACAACGACAAGACGGGTCCGCTGCTGACGCCGGACCAGCGCCGCCTGCTCGATGCGTTGATGGATCAGGGTGCTCTCGCCATCGAACGGGTGCAACTGGTCGAGGGCATGGACCGGGTCAAGCGTACCGTGGAATCCGATCGTTTGCGCGCGGCGCTGCTGACCTCGATTTCGCACGATCTCAAGACGCCGCTGGCCTCGGTGCTGGGCTCCGCGAGCACGCTGCGGGATTTTTCACAACCGCTATCCGACGCGGAAAAAGCCGATCTGCTCTCGACCATCATCGACGAATCCGAACGCCTCAACCGCTTCATCGCCAACCTTCTCGATATGACAAAGCTGGAATCCGGCGCCATCGTGCCCAACGCCGCGCGCCACGATCTCGGCGAGATCGTCGGCAGCGCCTTGCGGCGCGCCGGCAAGATCCTTGCGCGTCACAAGATCAAACTCGAACTGGAATCCGGCCTGCCGATGCTCGAGCTCGATGCCGTGCTGTTCGAGCAGGTGCTGTTCAACCTGCTCGACAATGCCGCGAAATATGCGGCGGTCGATACCACGATATCGCTCAGGGGATTTCGCGACAAGGATTCGATCGCACTGCAAATCATCGACGAAGGCGCGGGCATTCCACAGGCGGAACTGGAAAACGTGTTCGACAAGTTCTATCGCGTGCAGAAAGGCGACCATGTGCGGCCCGGCACCGGGCTTGGCCTTGCGATCTCGCGCGGTTTTGTCGAGGCCATGCGCGGCACGATCTCGGCGGCCAATCGCGCCGATCGCAGCGGCGCGGTGCTGACGATCCGGCTGCCGGTCCCGGCGGTTGGGCAAGCGCTGGACACCGCCGCATGAATGCCGCGCCAATAAAAGTCCTGGTCATCGACGACGAGCCACCGATCCGCAAACTGCTGCGGATGGGATTGAGCACGCAAGGCTACGACGTGCTCGAAGCCTCCAACGGCAAGAGCGCGCTCGAACAGTTGTCGGAGAATCCGGCGCTGATCATTCTCGATCTGGGCCTGCCCGACATCCAGGGCCACGAGTTGTTGCGGATGATCCGCGGACGCAACGACGGCGTGCCGATCGTGGTGCTGTCGAGCCGCGGCGACGAGGCCGGCAAGGTGCAGGCGCTCGATCTCGGCGCCGACGACTACCTGACAAAACCGTTCGGCATGGACGAACTGCTGGCCCGCATGCGCGCGGCGCTGCGGCACCAGTTGCAGGTGCACGGCGAACGCCCGGTATTTCGATCGGGCGATCTAACCGTCGATCTGGTGCGCCGCATCGTCAAGGTCGGCGAGCGCGACATCAAATTGTCGCCCAAGGAATACGAGCTGTTGCGCGTATTGGTGCAGCACGCCGGCAAGGTGCTGACCCACCGCTTCCTGCTGAAGGAACTCTGGAACGAACTGACCGACGCGCAATATCTGCGCGTCTATGTCCGCCAGCTCCGGCAGAAGATCGAAACCGATCCCGAGCGCCCGCAATTCGTGCTCACGGAGACCGGCATCGGCTACCGCCTGCGCGCGCCGGATTGATCCGGGCGCGTAGCCCGGGTGGAGCGTAGCGAAACCCGGGACCGCCGCCGCATCCTGCCCGGATTGCGCTTCGCTCCATCCGGGCTACGCAAACTCCGCCGTCACGCTGCCCAGCCCCGACATCTCCATAACCACCTTGTCGCCGGCATTGAGCCACACCGTCTGCACCAGGCTCCCCGTCAGCACGATCTGTCCCGCGCGCAGGCTCTTGCGCCCCGCGGCCAGATGATTGGCGAGCCACGCCAGCGCTGCGTGCGGGTGGCCGAGCACATCGGCGCCGGTGCCCCGCCCGACTTCAACGCCGTTGATGAAAGCGATGCCGACCACGTCAAGCAGATCCGGCGCCGCCGCACGTGGCACCGGCTTGCCAAGCACGCAGCCGGCGGCGAAGAAATCGTCCGCCACCAAAGTCGGCGCGCCGATCGTGCGCCAGTCGGCATAGCGGTCGTCGACGATCTCGATCGCCGGATGATAGGCGTCGATCGCCTCCGGACGCTGTCGGCGGTGAACGCGGTTCCTGTTTGCACCAGATCGCGCGCCAGCCGCACCGCGATCTCGCATTCGACACCGACGCGGACGTAATCGCTGTGCCGCAAGCTGACCCCGCTCGAATGCACGCCTTTGGAAAACACGCCGCCGCCGCACGGATGCGGGATGCCGAGATAGCGCTGCATCACCGCGCTGGTGCAGCCGATCTTGTAGCCGACCAGCGGCCCGACCTGTGCCGCCAGCACGGCATGCACCGCATCCTGGATGCGATAGCCGTCGGCCTCATCGCGCGGCGCGACCTCCGCGGCAAGCGGTTGCAAAGGAGAAAGATCGCGGCGGGCGGAAGCGACGGCCTTGGCGGCTTCGAGGATTTTGTCCATGGGCAACTTCCGGGCAGCAATCCGTAGGGTGGGCAAAGCCGGCGGACGCGAATGCGTCCGGCGGAGTGCCCACCATCCATCCGCGCATTCGGAAACAAAGATGGTGGGCACGGCGCAAGAGCGCCTTTGCCCACCCTACAATTCTGCGCGAAATGAAAAAGGCCGGCTGCTAAAGCGCCGACCCCCTACTCGTCCCGATACACTTTCTCGCGCTTCTCGTGCCGCTCCTGCGCTTCCACCGAGAGCGTCGCGATGGGGCGGGCTTCGAGGCGCTTCAGCGAGATCGGCTCGCCGGTTTCCTCGCAATAGCCGTAGGTGTTGTCCTCGATGCGCTGCAGCGCCGCGTCGATCTTGGAGATCAGCTTGCGCTGGCGGTCGCGGGCGCGCAGTTCGATGGCGCGATCCGTTTCCGAGGAGGCGCGGTCGGCGAGATCGGGATGATTGACGTTCTCTTCCTGCAGCGTCTGCAGCGTGATCCGCGATTCCCGCAGGATTTCGTCCTTCCATGCCAGCAGCTTCGAGCGAAAATAATCGCGCTGGCGATCGTTCATGAAAGGCTCTTTTTCGGTGGGTCGATAGTTTTTCAACTTTTCCAAGGTCAGCCCATCTGTACGTGCAAGGCGGGACGGAAACTCTCCGTCCGCGCCGGCCTTATATAGCGGCGGCTTGTGACAGACAATATCGCCTGAGGCGGCAAATGCCGGACATCACAGGGTTTCCCCGCAGGAACCTGGCGATAAAGGGTACCCGTGGAATGGCCGGCTCAGAACTGCCCGGCCTTGGCCAGTTCGACCTCGACCCGCAATTCGATCTCGGACAGCACGGCATCGAGACCGGGGTCGCCGGAGGTGGATTTGAGGGAGGCTGCGGCGTCACGCAGCCGGGTCACGGTGGAGGCGTCAAAATTGCCCGACAGCAGCCCGATCTTGAGGTCGTCGAGCACATCCAGCGCGCCACGGCCGCGCGCCACCGAGCGCTTGCGGCGTTCCACGGGGTCTTCGATGCCCTGCATCGCGAGCAATGCGTCGATATTTCCGGCCGCTTTTGGCGCGGCGGCGGAGCGGGTTTCCGGCGTCGCAACGGTGTCCGGCAGCGCAAAAGCACTCGACCCGGCGCGCCGGGCGGTAGTCGCCGGTGTGCCGAGAGTGGTGCCGTTCGGTCCGTAAATTCGCATCGCGATGCCCCGGAGTGCCGGCCGGAGCTTCGTCCGTTTATGGTTAAGGCGAAGTAAACGCCCCGGCAAAATCTGCCGCGGGCGGCAACTTCGCCGCCCTCCCGGCGCCCGGGTGACAACCCCTTCCCTTCAGATATGCCAATCCGATCAAGCAGTTGATTGCATCGTAGGCGCTGGCACAGCGCTCGCATGGTTAACGGCGGACGAACTTCATGTGGGAGCGTGAAGTCCGAATTCCGCCAAAACCTCGCGGGGAGCAGAGGATGCGTAAGGCGACAGTTTTCCGGATCATCGGCGCGGCGCTCGCCGTGCTGGCGCTGTCGGCAATGCCCGCAGGCGCTACCTCGCGCATAAAAGACCTCGCCAACATCGAGGGCGTGCGGCAGAACCAGCTGATCGGCTACGGCCTGGTCGTCGGCCTCAACGGCTCCGGCGACACCCTCAACAACATCCCCTTCACCAAGCAGTCGCTGCAGGCGATGCTGGAGCGCATGGGCGTCAACATCCGCGGCGCCACCATCCGCACCGGCAATGTCGCCGCCGTCATGGTCACCGGCAACCTGCCCGCCTTCGGCACCCAGGGCACGCGGATGGACGTTACAGTATCCGCCCTGGGCGACGCCAAGAACCTGCAGGGCGGCACGCTTCTCGTCACCCCCCTGCTCGGCGCCGACGGCAACGTCTATGCGGTGGCACAAGGCTCGGTCGCGATCGGCGGCTTCCAGGCCGAGGGTGCGGCCGCCAGCATCACCAAGGGCGTGCCGACGGTTGGCCGAATCGCCAACGGCGCCATCATCGAGCGCGAGATCGAATTCGCGTTGAACCGGCTGCCCAATGTGCGCCTCGCGCTGCGCAACCCGGATTTTACTACCGCAAAACGCATCGCGGCCGCGGTCAACGATTTCCTCGGCACCAAGACCGCGGAGCCGATCGATCCCTCGACAGTGCAGATGTCGGTGCCGCCGGAATTCAAGAGCAATGTCGTCGCGCTCTTGACCGAGATCGAGCAGCTTCAGGTCGAGCCGGATCTCGCCGCAAAAATCATCATCGACGAACGCTCCGGCATCATCGTGATGGGCCGCGATGTCCGCGTCGCCACAGTTGCCGTCGCACAAGGCAATCTCACCGTGTCGATTTCCGAAAGCCCGCAGGTCAGCCAGCCGCAGGCTTTCTCGCGCGGCCGCACCGTGACGACGCCGCGCACCTCGATCGGCGTTACCGAGGACGGCAAGAAACTGGCGCTGGTGAAAGATGGCGTCTCGCTGCAGCAACTGGTCGACGGCCTCAACGGATTGGGCATCGGCCCGCGCGACCTGATCGGCATCCTGCAGGCGATCAAGGCCGCCGGCGCGATCCAGGCCGACATCGAGGTGATGTGATGATCGGAATTAGCGGCAGCATGCCGGGCAAGGCCCTGATGCCGATGCTCAACGGCCGTCCGGACTACGCGCTCGCGGACGCCTTGAAGAAAGTCTCACCGCAGGCGCAGCTTAAAGCGCGGGGCGCGGCGCAGGATTTCGAATCCGTGTTCCTGAATACCATGTTTTCGCAGATGACTTCGGGCATCAAGGGCGAAGGCCCGTTCGGCGACACGCCGGGCACCGGGGTGTGGCGCTCGATGCTGACGGATGAGTATTCGAAGTCGTTTGCAAAAGCCGGCGGCGTCGGCATTTCCAACGACGTCTATCGCACGCTGATCATGCAGCAGGCCGACCGCGCCGGCTGACCGGAGACACCGACATGAACCCACCGCTTCTGCGCCAGCCCGTGCCTGCAGCCGTTCCGCTGGCCGCGACGCCCGCCGACGCCCGTAAGCTGGCGGAAGGCCTGATGGAGGTGATGAGCGCGCTGTTGGGGGTGATCGAGCGCGAGACCGAGTTGGTCCGCGCCGGCAAGGTGCGCGAGGCGATGGCGCTGGAAGCGAACAAGTCCGAGCTGTCGCGCCGCTACGTCGGGACCATCGCGCATTTGAAAAGCAGCCAGAGCTATCTCGCGCGCGCCACGCCCGACCTGCTCACCGCGCTGCACCGCCATCACGACACGTTTCGCGCCATGCTGCAGGTCAATCTCACCGTACTTGCCACCGCGCATGCGGTGTCCGAAGGCATCGTGCGCGGCGTCAACGCCGAACTGCAGCGCCGCAACGTGCCCAACACCTACACCGCGGCGGGTCAACGCGCAGCGCCGAGCCCGCGCAACATCTCGCCGCTGGCGCTGAGCCGGTCGCTGTAGTTTTTCTCCGAGCCACACATTCAGCCGTCATCCTGAGGAGCCGCGCGCTTGCGCGGCGTCTCGAAGGAGGGCCGCAGGCGCTTGTGGCCCATCCTTCGAGGCTCGCCGTGAAGAACGGCGAGCACGGCGGTGTTGTCTTGACACGATTGGCTAATGCGCCAGCGCCACCTCTCCTGCCGCCTGCTCTCGCCTGACATCGATCCGCAGGCTCATGACCACAGCCGAACCAACCACCGCGCATCCTGCGAGCAGCAGCAGTCCCGTCGTGAAGGTGCCGGTGAGGTCCTTCAGATAGCCCATCGCATAAGGGCCGGCGAAACCGGAGAGGTTGCCGAGCGAATTGATCGCCGCGATTCCGGCCGCCGCCGATGCGCCGGTCAGGAAGCTCGCCGGCAGCGGCCAGAACATCGGCGGCACCGCGGAAACGCCGATCTGCGCAAAGCACAGCAATGCCATGATCAGCACTGGACTGGAAACCAGTCCCGATATGCCGATCCCGATGGCCGCCATCAGCAGTGCCACCGCGACATGGCCCTTGCGCTCCATGGTGCGGTCGGAATGGCGGCCGAGCAGCACCATGCCGATGGCGCCGAAGATGAAGGGCAACGCGGCCAACAGTCCGGTTTGGGTGTCGCTGACGCCAAAGCCCTTGATGATGGTCGGCAGGAAGAAGGCGACGCCGTAGCTCGCCGCGTTCAGGCAGAAATACACCAGCGCGCACATCAATATCCTGACATCGGTGAGCGCCTGGAACAGCGACAGATGCTCGACTTTCTCCTTGTTGCGTTTCTCCGTGGCCTGCACGGTCTCCAGCCAGGCGATTTCATCCGCCTTCAGCCAGTGCGCCTGGCGCGGAAAGTCGGTCAGGTAGAACAGCACGGCACATCCGGCGATCACCGACGGCAAGGCTTCGAGGATGAACAGCCATTGCCAGCCATCCAGCCCGAAGCCGTGAAGGTTCAGCAACAACCCGGAGATCGGCGAGCCGATGATGGAGGAGATCGGGATCGCCAGCATGAACAGGCTGATGACGCGGGCGCGATAGACCCCAGGAAACCACAGGGTCAGATAAAAGATGATGCCGGGAAAGAATCCGGCCTCGCAGGCGCCGAGCACCAAGCGCAATGTGTAGAACACCGATTCATAGGACAACCCGGTGGCGCCGGAAATCTGCGGGATGAAGGCGAACGCCCCGGAGACGATGCCCCAAGAGATCATGATGCGGGCGATCCAGACCCGCGCACCGACCCGCTCGAGGAACAGGTTGGATGGCACCTCGAACAGGAAGTAGGCGATGAAGAACAGCCCGGCGCCGAGTCCGAACGCCGCCTCGCTGAACCCAAGCGCCTGGTTCATATGCAGCTTGGCGAAGCCGACATTGACGCGATCGAGATAGGCGACGAAGTAGCACAAGATCAGGAACGGGATCAGACGCCGCATCACCTTGCCGATCACGCGCTTCTCTACGTCATCCATGGCGTCCGCTCCCGTTTTTTGTTCGTTGCGCCTTCGAAAACTTCGGCGAACTTTCAGCGTAACGGCGGTGCGGCCAAGAAATCCAATGGTATTATCGATACCAGAGCAAAAGATTGCGAGTACGGTTTCTGGCTTGCTCGGGGCGCGCTGAGTTCTCGAAACTTAAAGCGCGTCGCGCGCAATGCGTTGGGTTGCAACGCCGCAGCGTATCCGGAACATCAAGTCGACTGTCTCACGCCGCCTTCTTGTCCTGTGCCAGCCACGACGACAGCATCGCCGGCACCAGGCCGACCAGCCCGTAGAGGACGAACTGCAGCGCGCCGCTGTCGGAGCCTCTACCGCCGTACAGCAACTCCGCCGCAATAAACGCAATGGCTCCGACGATCAGCATCCGTACGGTCGGGTTGATGCGTCTGACGTGGTAGAGGATGTCATCGATCGCGGCGATCGCCATGGCCGGCAGGATGCCGAACAGATAGGTGTATTGCAGCGTGGAGAACAGCACCACGAAGATCTTCTTCACCTCGCCGAGGTTGCTTTCGTTCCAGTATCCCGACATCACGGTGGTTGCGATCAGCAGCAGAAATCCGCCAAGGAACGGCCCGACCAACGCAAAAATCACATACCGCTTCATGCCGCCCTTCCTTGCCCGTCGCCGAACCATTGTTTCACAACCCTGTCGGCAGCATAGCGACATTTTTCATAAAAATATCCGGTCGGCGTCAGCGGGAAATTGAGCGCGTTTTCTAACGCGACGGTGACGGCCGCGGCGCTATGTTGCCAACGGGAGAGGTTGGGGTTTGACTTGAGGAAGGCCCGGAGGCCGCCATGAGTTCGGATTTCAGCATCAAGCCGGTGGGAGCGCCGGTTGCAACGCCAATGGTGCAGCCGGCCAGTCCGGCGGCCGATCAAGCGGTCGCGACCGACCTGCCCGCGCATCAGAGCGTGGCGGCGGCGGACGCGAGTCTCCGCGTGCGCAACGATCCACAGAATTCCGGCGCGCATACGTCGAACAACGTCGTGCTCGATCGCGACGCCGGCGCCGTGGTCTATCAGGTCGTCGACAACCGGACGAGCCTTGTCGTGAAGCAGTTTCCCGACCAGGGCGTGTTGCGGCGACGCGCTTACGCCCGCGCGCTGGAACAGGCGCGCGAGGATGCGCACGCGCTGCGGATCGACAGGAAGATTTGAGGGAGCGCTGCTCTCGTGCCCCGGACGCAGTTCGTAGGGCGGATTAGCGTAGCGTAATCCGCCGCGCCAGTGCCACGTGCGCCGACGGCGGGTTACGCTTCCACCTTCGCTCGTTGAGCTATCAGAGACCTGGGGTCGCTAACCCGCCCTACGACGTCGGCCGGACCCGATGCTAGTCCCGCGTCGCATAGGCGGTGTTGAGCCGCGTGGAGCCGTCATAAGGATTGGTCACGACCGTCTTGATGGTCGCCTTGCCGAGTTTTGCGAGCATGAACTTGGAGTCGCCGATCCGGAACGAAGCGTCCCTGATCAGGACGTCCTGGTATTTCATCGTCGAACCGCTCTGGTAGCGAACCTTGGCGCGAAACCCGTTGACGTTGGAGACCGTGAAGGAGAAGTCCTCGCCGGTCGAGTACTTGCCTTGCCAGGTGCCCTCGTAGTCCGGCGCATTGACCGCGACATAGGGCGTCTTCGATGGCACCATGCCGCCGACCGTGGTGTAATTCGCAGCTATGATGTTGAAGATGTCGGCCATCAGGCGCGGCCGGAGAGGCCCGCGGCGAGATTGCAGTTGATGTCGATCAGCGACTTCAGCTTTTCGGGCGCCGGATTGGTTTGGATTTCGACGGTCTGCTTCATCACGAAGATGCCGATATTGGCGATGTTCTGGCGGATCTCGACGGCCAGCGGATTCTCGTCGTTGATGGCGTCGCTCATGAAGATCGACCACAACTTTCGATTGAACATGATCGCCGAATTGAGCTGGCTGCCCGCCCCGCTCCAGTTCTCCACCACGTCCTGCAGCTGCCGCGCCGCCTTCAACAGCGCCTGCGCTTCGATTTCCCGGGGAGATGCGGTGGTCTGCGAATTGCGGGCGTAGGTCTGGGCGGCGCTGGACATTCATGACCTCGATTGTTGCGGGGACCCCGCGGAAAATGCTCAGGTTTTATACAGTTGTGCCTTTAAAATATGGTTAATTACCATTACAGATTGTGACGTAATTCGGTCGCGCGATGTCTCGTGTCCCGGGCGCGATGCAGCGTTCTTCACGCTGCTTCGCAGAACCGGGACCGTACCAAGCACCGGCGTCCGTTACGGCCCCGGCTCTGCAGCGCACCACGCCGCGAACTGCGGCGCGCTGCGCTGCGTCCGGGGCATGAGAAACATTCCGCGCAAAAAAAACGGCGGGGTTTTTCCCCGCCGCTTCTACTTCAGATTGTTTGCGTCAGATCACTGCAGCAGCTTGAGGACGCTTTGCTGCGACTGGTTGGCGAGCGCCAGCGCCGACACCGCGATCGACTGACGGGTCGACAGCGCCTGGCTGTTGGCGGCTTCCTCGTTGGTGTCGGCCAGGGTCAAATTGGCGGAGCCGGTCTGCAGCACGTTGATCAGGTTCTTGTTGAAGTCCTGGCGGATCTGCACGACCGAGAGGTTCGAACCCAGCGTCGAGGCTTCGGTGCGAAGCGTCGTGCTGGCCGAAGAGATCTTGGCCAGCGTGGCGTTCGCGGAGGAGTTGTCGAGGAAGTCGGTGCCCGAGGTGAGCAGGGCAAGGCCGAGGCCCGCCGCGTTGTAAGTCACGCCCTTGATGTTCAGGGTCGACTTGCCGGTTTCGTTGAAGGTCAGCTTGAGGTCGTCGCCGTTCAGCAAATTGATGCCGTTGAAGGACGAGTCCTGCGCAGTGGTGGTGATTTGCGTGATGATGTTGTTGTACTGGCTGACCAGGTTGGCGCGAATGGTCTGCGAGGCGGCATCGGCAACGGGAGCGGTCGCAGCTCCGAACGTCGCGGAGCCGGGACCTGAGCCGACGGTCACCGCACCGATCGTGGATGAAGCGAAGTCGTTGGCCGTGGTGAAGACCAGCTTGTTGGCGCTGTCCAGGCTGGCCGTAATGTTGCCGGGCGCCAACGCGGTATTCAACTGATCGAGCGACTCGCTGGCGCCGAGGGTGACGGTGAGCGCCGGCAGATTGCCGTTCGCGGCGAATATAATGGTCTGGTTGGCTTTGAGAGCGACGCCATCAATGAGGTTTGCCGCGGTCGAACCGACAGGGAGGGCCGCCGCCGAAGTAACCGTCGACTTCGCCGAATAGCCGGTCGGAGCCTGCAGCACCTGGTTGGCGATCGATTTGGCGGTATCGACCAGCTTCTGCAGCGAGGTGATGCCGGTGTTGGCGGCCTGCAGCACCTGCACGCCGTTGCCGATCGAATCCAGCAGATTGTTGATGTCGCTGGCGCGGTTATCGAGGCCCTGCGCGGTGAAGAAGTTGGTGGGGTTGTCGAGCGCGGTGTTGACCTTCTTGCCCGTCGACAGGCGATTCTGCGTAGTGGCGAGCAGATCCGCGGTGGACTGAAGCGAGAGCAGATTCTGGCGAACTGCCGCTGTAAGAACGATACCTGACATTTTCGCGACTTTCTCGTTTGGACAAAATCCGGGTCAACGGACGTGGTTAATTGGAACAGGTCCGGGGCAATATCGGCCAATATAGTTACGCGACCGTTAAAGCTGCGCTTAGAAAATGCAGTGTCGCCGTCATGACGCGCTGAGGTAGAGCACCGCGGGTGATAGCTCGTGTCCCGGGCGCGATGCGGCGCGTAGCTCTTGCGAAGCGCTGCTTCGCAGAACCGGGACCGCACCAAACACCGTGCTCATTACGGCCCCGGCTCTGCAGCGCACCGTTCCGCAAGCGCTCCACGCTGCGCTGCGTCCGGGGCACGCGAAACAACACACCAAAACAAAAACGGCGGGGTTTCCCCCGCCGTTCCCGTTGTCAGTTGTTCGCGTCAGATCACTGCAGCAGGCGGAGCACGCTCTGCTGCGACTGGTTGGCCAGCGCCAGCGCGGAGACCGCGATCGACTGGCGGGTCGACAGCGCCTGGCTGTTGGCCGCTTCCTCGTTGGTGTCGGCCAGCGTCAGGTTGGACGAGCCGGTCTGCAGCACGCTGATCAGGTTCTTGTTGAAGTCCTGGCGGATCTGCACCACCGACAGGTTGGAACCGAGAGCCGATGCTTCGGTGCGAAGCGTGGTGCTGGCGCTGCCCAGCTTGGTGAGCACGCCGTTCGCGGAGTTGTTGTCGAGGAAGTCGGTGCCGGAGAGCAGCGAAGCAAGGCCAAGGCCCGCCGCGTTGAAGGTCACGCCGGTGACGTTCAGCGTCGACTTGCCGGTTTCGTTGAAGGTCAGCTTCAGGTTATCGCCATTCAACAGGTTGATGCCGTTGAATGACGCGTCCTGCGACGTGGTGCTGATCTGTGTGATGATGTCGTTATACTGCTTGACCAGGCTCGCACGAATGGTCTGCGAGGCGGCATCAGCGACCGGAGCGACGGCAGCGCCGAACGTGGCGGAGCCGGGCGTTGAGCCGACGGTAACCGCACCGATCGTGGACGAAGCGTAGTCGTTGGTGGTGGTGAAGACCAGCTTGTTGGAGCTGTCGAGGCTGGCCGTAATGTTGCCGGGCGCCAACGCGGTATTCAACTGATCGAGCGACTCGCTGGCGCCGAGGGTGACGGTGAGCGCCGGCAGATTGCCGTTCGCGGCGAATATAATGGTCTGGTTGGCTTTGAGAGCGACGCCATCAATGAGGTTTGCCGCGGTCGAACCGACAGGGAGGGCCGCCGCCGAAGTAACCGTCGACTTCGCCGAGTAGCCGGCCGGAGCCTGCAGCACCTGGTTGGCGATCGATTTGGCGGTATCGACCAGCTTCTGCAGCGAGGTGATGCCGGTATTGGCGGCCTGCAGCACCTGCACGCCGTTGCCGATGGAGTTGAGCAAATTGTTGATGTCGCTGGCGCGGTTATTGAGGCCTTGCGCCGTGAAGAAGTTGGTGGGGTTGTCGAGGGCCGAGTTGACCTTGTTGCCAGTGGCAAGGCGGTTCTGCGTGGTGGAGAGCAGGTCGGCGGTGGACTGTAGAGACAGCAGGTTCTGGCGGACTGACGCCGTAAGGACGATACCGGACATTGTACTACCTTTCTGGTTACGCGTAACGCCGATCTTTTCCATCGGACGACTGCCGAACACTGGAACCAAGAGTTTAAAAAAACATGAATCGGAATGCCGACTGCGGGGTTCCGGGTTCGCGTATCGGTTGTATAAAATTGCGCTTAAATCCCGTAAAACGCAGCAAAACCGGGATTTGCGGTTGTAAGCTCCTGCTGCACCGCGCAACGCGGGCATGCGGCCGTTAACCCGACATTAACCACGGCAAGAAAGGATGCGCGCTTCACGGCGAGAAGCGAACCAGCCGGCGCAATTTTCAAGGGAGAAGGCTGCATGGCGCTGAAAGTCGAACTCAAGCCGCATGAGCGCATCATCATCGGCGCCTGCGTCATCACCAACACCGATCAGCGCACCAAGCTGCTGATCGAGGGCGAGAAGATCCCGATCCTGCGCGAAAAGGACATCCTCACTCCCACCACCGCCGACACCCCGGCCAAGCTGATCTACCTCGCGGTGCAACTGATGTACCTGTCGCCGGACCCACAGGCCCACCACCCGACCTATTTCAGCCTGATGCGCGACATGCTGCAGGCCGCGCCGAGCTCATGGCCGTTCATCGAGGGCATCAACAACCATATCCTCAACGGCGAGGTCTATCTCGCGCTGAAGGAAGCCAAGAAGCTGATCGCCCATGAAGACGGGCTGCTGGCGAGCGCAAGGAACCTGCAACACGCAAAGTCCGCCTGACACCGACCACCCGCCGCACCACACGCACACGCCCGGCAAAGAGGCCTCCAGAAGGAGGTCTTTTGTGTTTGGGGGTAGTTCAACCGGGAGTCGCTGGCGGGAGAGACAGCCAAGTCTTTATAAAGCCGTCGCGCTCCGGCAAGAGGATAATGGCAGTGTAACAAAATGATAAAACTTTCAAAATTCGACGCGGCCGACTATCTCAACAATCAAGAGACGATTGCCGCTTACTTGAGCGAAGCGCTCCAGACCGGCGATTCCGAATATATCTGCCACGCCCTCAACACCATCGCGCGGGCCAAGGGCATGAACGATGTTGCGAAAGAAGCGCCTAGCGGAAATTCCAAACCGAAATTCGATACAGTGCGAAAGGCGATCGAATCCTTCGGACTAAGGCTGGCCGCCGAACCGATCGAAGAAAATAAGAGATCATAGCGTGTGCCAGGCACGCACACCGCCGTCATCCTGAGGAGCGCGCTCTTGCGCGCGTCTCGAAGGATCGCCGCACACGCGCCTGTGGCCATCCTTCGAGGCTCGCCGAAGACGGCGAGCACCTCGGGATGACGGCGGTGTGGGCGAGTAGGATGGTCGAGGATGGCGATATACGTATACATGCTCCGATGCGCTGACAATCCCTACTACGTCGGAAGCGCGACCGGCGACGACCTGCAACCCAGAATCGACCAGCACAATTGCGGTGCGTTTCCTGGTTATACGTTCAGCCGCCGCCCGGTGACTCTTGTTTGGTCCGAACGCTTTAATCGAATTGGCGACGGGATCGCAGCCGAGCGTCAAATCAAGGGCTGGAGCCGCGCCAAGAAAGAAGCGCTTATCAAGCAGGATTGGCCTGAAATCAGCCGCCTGTCCCGTCGTGGCGGTAAGTCGAAGCCACGATAACTATTCCAGCTCCGCTGCAATCCGCACACACCACCGTCATCCTGAGGTGCTGGCCCTCTTTGGCCAGCCTCGAAGGATGGCCGCACACGCGCCCGTGGCCATCCTTCGAGACGCCGCGCAAGGGCGCGGCTCCTCAGGATGACGGCGGTGTGTGCGGATTGGCACGGCGCAAGCGCGCCTTTGCCCGCCCTACATTCTCTTGCATCATCACGCCAACGGCAGGAACTTGGTCAGGCTCAGTTGCGACAGCATCGCGGTGGTCTGATACGACGCCTGCAGCGCGGTTTGCAGCGCCAGGATCTGGCTTGCCACCTGATCGGGCGACACGCTCTCGGCCCCGTCCACGATATTCTGCAGCATGGACTGGGTCTGCTTCTGCCGCGCGGTGGCGTCCTTCATGGTGTTCTGCGCGATGGAAAAATCCGCCTGGATGTCCTGGATGGTCTGCTGCCCCGGCTGCGCGGTGAGATTTTGCGTGACGCGCTGGCTTAGTGCTGCGACTTGCGCTGCTGCATTCGGGCCGGTTGAGGTGACGGCGGCGAGCACCGCGACCGACTGCAACTGGTTGCGTATGCCCTGCTCGGTGGCGCGCGCGCCGTATTGCACGGTAACCGATTGATCGATCCGCGCGATCGACGTTGCCCGCGCCGAGCCCGCGCCGTTCTCGCCGGTGTACCAGGACACGGTATTCGCCGCCGTGCCGTTGGTAAGCGCGGTTGCCGTCGCGAGCGGCGTGCCGGCTACGCGTTGCGGCGGATCGGCGAAAAAGTTCGCGGTCGCAGCGATCGCGGAGGCCGCCACCAGCGCTGTGTTGGCGAGCGTGCCGACCGCGCTGTTGAGTGCCGCGTTGAGATTGGCCGACGTCGCCGCCGGCGTCGCGCCGATCGCAAAGCTGTTTGCAGGCGTCGGCACGGCACTCGATGCGGTCAGCTGGACCGTCTCGGTGCTGCCATCGGGCAGATTGAATTTCAGGCTGATCTGATCGCCGCTGTTTGGATTGGCGGGAAGCGCGATCGACACCGTCGGCGGCGATCCCGTCGGCCCGGTGACGGTCGCGCCCGTCAGCGACGACGAGACCGAATTGAGTTTCAGGCCGAACACCGACGGCGACACATCCTCGCGCAGCGTAATCGGCGTCGTGGCGGGAGCCGACAGCACGAGACGCCCGAGGCCGCCGCCGAGATCGGCCTGGTTGCGCTCGGCAATGACCTGCTTCAGCCCGGCCTGCGCGCCGCTGCCGTTCAATAGCGTGTCGGCATCGGTTACCGAAGGCGTGTCGATCGCGCCGCCGGAAAACACGTAACGATCACCGGATTGCGTGTTGAGGATTCCCAGCATCGATCCGAGCTGCGAGGCGGCGTTCTGTTGCGCGATGGTTTGGCCTGCGCTGTTGAGCGCCTGCGAGGAAGCGCTCGCCGCGTTCTGCACCTGCGCGCCGATATCGACCAGCGACTGCAGCGCGGTGTTGGTGACGTTGATCGTGGTGTTGATCTTGGTCATGGTGTCGGTGAAGGCGGAGATGTTCGACAGCTGCGCGCGCGCGGCGATCGCAAAGCCTTCGTTGACGCCCATGCCGGCATAGGTGGTCGCTTTCTTGCCGGTGGTGAGTTGCGCCGACAGCGTGGTGAGCTGATTGTTGAGATTGCGCACCGACTGCCCGAGGACGGTGCTGCCATATCCGATGCTGTTGATTGCCATCTACGCCACCCTAGCCCTGAACCTGCAGCAGCGTCGTCATCATGCTCTGCACCACGCTCATTACATGCGCATTCGCCGCGTAGGAGTTTTGCAGCGCGATCAGGTTCGCCATTTCGGTGTCGATGCTGACGCCGGAGGTCGCGTTGAATTTCTGCTGCAAGGTGGAAACCACCACCGCCTGCCCCTGCTGCAGCTGCGTCGCGGTTGCCGACGCATTGCTCTGCTGGCTGAGGAATTGCTGCATGAAGCCGGGGATGGTGCCCTTGAACGGCGTCGCAGCCGAGCCGAGCCCGGTCTGCGGCGAATAGGTGAATGAGCCCGAGGTGAGCTGCGAATAAATAAAATCCGCGCGCGTGGTATCGCCCGAAGGCGTGAGCGGCGATGTATTGTAGACCGTGAGTTTTGACGGATCGCTCAACAGCGCCGGGTTGACGGTGATGCGTCCGGCGAGGCCGGTCATCTGCGAGCCGCTGGCCGTGATCTTGCCGGTATAGAGGCTACCCGCGTCGGTGAACAACGGCAGTTGGACTGTGCCGCCCGCCAGCGACGGGGTGGTCATCGTCGTGGAGGCGGAGTTGACGACGGCGGCAGCAGTGTTGTCGTCCACCACGCGCAGCGTCGAACCCGACGGATTCGAAAACTGCAGGTGCGCGCCGCCGAGTGCCGTATTCAACTGCGTTACGACAGATCCCATGGTACCGATAAAATTGACGCCGATCACCTGGTCGTTCGGATCGGCGGTAGCCGCGTTCGACAGCGGCAATGCCGCCGGATCGTCGACGCGGATGATCGTGACCTGATGCTGCGTGTTGGTCGCGGTGTCGGTATAGGTCAGGTTGATGCTGTTGCCGGGTTTCATGCCGGTCAGATCGAGATCGAAGCCCGCCGGCGGACCGGCAACCGCCGCACCCGGCCTGGTTACATCGGACAGCGAACTTGCCAGCGCCGCGGCGAGTTGATCGACCTGGGCCTGCGCCGTCACCAGCGTCTTGTCGCGCAGTTTCAGATCCGCCGCGAGTTGTCCGGACGAAATCGCGTTGTTGGCGATCATGTCGAAATTGCCGCCGTTCGGCAGTTTTACCGTAATGGTTCCGGCACCCGACAGCGCCGGATTGCTATTCCATTGCGAGGTGGCGTTCAGCGTTCCCTGCGAATTGAAATCCAGCAGCGACGCCTGGTTGCCGCCGACCAGCTGAATGCCGGAATTGGTGAAAACGTTCGCCTGATTGGTGCCGTCGGTGACGACGCGGATATCCATCAGCTGCGCGAGCTGGTTGATGGCGTTGTCGCGCTGGTCCATCAGTGTCGCCGCCGCCGGATCGGTGGGGTTCATGGCTTGCAGCCGCGAATTGAGTTGCGCGATCGTGTTCATCGCGACATTGGCTTGCCCGACCGACACGCCGATGTCCTGCTCGATATTGGAGCGCAGGGTCTGGATGCCTTGCGTCGTCGCGTTGAGCTGCTGCGCCAGCGATTGCGCCGCCGACAACAGCGAAGATTGCGCCGCATTCGAGCCGGAGCTTGCCGACAGCGCCTGTGCGGCAGCGGTTAAATTGCTGTAGGCATTTTCCAGCGTGCCGTCCTCGCCCGGCGTGCCGTAGACGTTTTGCAGCTGGCTCAGAATATTGGCGATCTGGTCGGCGTAGGCGCCGCCGGACGTTTCGGTGCGCAGCTGCGCCTGGATATATTGGTCGAGTTGGCGGTTGACGCCGTTGACGCGCACGCTGGCGCCGTTGCCGGCGCCGCCGGCGAGTTCGATCTGGTTGACGTTCTGGGTGACATAGCCCGGCGTCTGCGCGTTGGCGACGTTGGACGATACGATACCCAGCGCAGCCTGGTTGGCGCGCAGGCCGGCCATCGCGGTGGAGAGGGCTGAACTCAAACTCATGTCGATGGCCCGTTTTAGATCAGGTTACACGTCATTGCCGGGCTTGACCCGGCAATCCATCCGCTTCGAAAGACTCTTCCGAAGAGGATGGATGCGCGGGTCGAGCCCGCGCATGACGAAGAAAAACTCATCCATCAGCGCAGTACGTTCAGCAGATCCTGCACCATGCTGTTGGCGGTGGTAATGACCTTGGTGTTGGCCGAATAGGCCTGCTGGGTCACGATCAGTTTGGTGAACTCGTCGGCGATGTCGGTGTTGGAGCCTTCCAGCGACGAACCGCTGATGGTCCCGGAAGCACCCGCAATCGCCGCTCCCGACTGGTCGGTCACCGCATAGGCGCCGCCATCCAGCGATTTAAGATAGTTGGTGCCGTTGAAGTGCGACAGCGTCACCGAAGCCAGGTTGATGTTCTGTCCGTTGGAGAAGGTTCCGATCACCAGGCCCGAATTGCTGATCGCCACCGATTGCAATTGGCCGGCGGGATAGCCGTTCTGCGAGATCTGGTTGATGGTCGCGGTGCCCCCCGTGGTCGCATACTGCGTCAAGCCGGCGGCGCCGATGCTGACGGTAACGTTGCCGAGCGTCTGGCCGCCGACCGCAACGCCCGTGAGCGTGATCGATGGCGTGGTCGGACTTGTCAGCTTGCCGTTGGTGCCGAATGTGAAATCGGTGCCGGCGTTGACCCACATGACCTGGGCGCCGGTCGCTAGCGGATCCTTCTGATAGAAGAGTTCCCAGTTGTCGACATGAGCGCCGCCCAGCGCCGCGCTGTCGGTCTTGGCCCAGCGCAGCTGCAGGTTCACCGGCGTGCCGGATGCGTCGTATGCGGTGACGGCGCCGCCGCTGATCGACTGGTTCTGGAACAGGGTGGCGTCGTTGCCGACGACGGTGCCTGAGCCGGCAACCGTCGGATCAGGCGTGAACACCGTGGCATCGAGACCGCCGGCGGCGGTGATGGTGCCGGCCGGCGCGGTGCTGGCGGCCGCGGTCACCGGCGTGGCCGGAAGGTTGAGGCCGTATTGTATCGTCGTGGTCGCCTGCGCCGGCACAAAACTGTTCTGGAATTGCAGCACCTGCGGCACGTTGCCGAGCGGATTGCCGGTCTTGGAATCGACCGCGACGCCCATCAGATAATAGCCGGCGCCGTTGACGAGATTGCCGTTGGAGTTGACCTGAAAGTCGCCGCGGCGCGTGTAATTGGTAACGCCCGTGAACACCGGCGCGTTGTCGACCGTGCCGCTCGATTTCTGCACCGAGAAGAAGCCGTCGCCGTTGATCGCCATGAAGGTGCCGACGCTGGAGGCCGACACCGTGCCCTGGGTCGAAACCGTCTGCCGGGCGTAAGCCGTGACGCCGCCCGCGACCTGGCGATCCGGATTGGTCGCCTCCGGCACGAGGTCGACGAAGCTCGTGTTGATGCCCTTGAAGCCGGTGGTCTGCGCGTTGGCGATGTTGCCGGAAATGTTCTGCAGCGCAAAGGACTGCGCCTGCAAACCGCCCACCGAAGTATTGAGCGCGTCGAAGATACCCATAACGTCGTCTCCAAATTCGTATCCGGCGCGGATGAGGCGCGGCCGTGATCGAGGGAGATGTTGCAGGGGACGTGCCAACAGAGAAAGTGCAGCCAATTCAATGGCATGACGCAAACGCGCCGGCCGCCCGACCGGGGCATATTTGCCGGACAGGGAAAGTTTTGCCGGGCGTCTCGTTGTCCGGAAGCTGCGTGTGCTGTGGCGCTGCTGCACGCAACAGACAGTGGCGGTGCATCCTTGCGGACGTTCTGATGCTGGAAAAGCAAACCCCGCGAGGACCTTTTGAGGGGCTGTCGCGGGGTTCTACCAGTCCGACACCGTTTGCAAGCAGTGACGAGCGTCGGCTCATACGAGCCATATAAACTCATGGCGGATCAATTTCAACGACCTCTTGATGGAGATCAAATTGCCGCCATCTTGACCGCCATCTCGCCTGACAGGTTCAAAACCTATTTGGCAGCCGCGGGCCATCGCCAGGAACGTGCGCTAAAGCTTTACCTGTGGAACGCGAAACTGGGGGAGGCATTCCATATGCCGATCCAGGCAGTCGAAATCGCGTTGCGCAATAGTATAACTTGGCACTCTCCAAGGTTTTTACCCCCAACTGGTGGGAGTGCAAAAACCTGTTGGATCTTCTCGACGAAGAGCGGAAAGCCGACCTTGCGCGCGTTCTTCGACGCATTCGCAATCGCGAACTGGAGTGACACACTGGTCAGGTTGTCGCGGGCCTGTCTTTTGGCTTTTGGGTCGGTATGTTGGACGGTCGGTACACTCCACCAATCTGGAGCGGCCAGCTTCGAACTGCTTTCCCGTTTTTGCCGGCGGACCGAGCCCGGAAAAACCTTCACGCGAGTGTCCGCAAGGTCGCAACGCTGCGGAACCGGATTTTTCATCATGAGCCGCTGACGGCTCGCGACAATCTGTCGGACTTCTCCGAGTTGATGACCCTGCTTGAATGGATTTCTCCGGAAAAAGCGGCATGGATTAGGCCGCACTGCCGGGTGTCCCAAATCGCGCGCGAGCGGCCTTGACTTCCACCTTGATGGCACTGGCGCCGCAAGCGTTCTTTCCGTAAAGTTCGCGCAGAGAAACAAACATCGTTCAACGAACCTTGGGGAGAACTACAGCATGTTTTCGCATGTCATGATCGGAACCAACGACCTCGATAAGGCAAAATCGTTCTATGACGCGCTGCTCGGCACGCTCGGCATTCCCCCCGGACGGGTCGACCGCTATCGCATTTTCTACCGAAGCAAGACCGGCACCTTCTCGGTAACGAAGCCGATCGACGGCAAGCCTGCGACCTTTGCCAATGGCGGCACCATCGGCTTTGCCGCGGACTCGGCGGAAGCCGCCGATGCGTTTCACACCGCCGGGCTCGCGCATGGCGGAACGACCTGCGAAGAACCGCCGGGGATCCGCGAAGGCAGCGGGATGAAACTCTATATCGCCTATTTGCGCGATCCCGACGGCAACAAGCTCTGCGCCTTGCACCGGATACCGTGAGCATGAACCAGCAATTCGACCGCGCCGCCGAGGACCTCGGCAACTCGATCCATTTCGAGCACGTCAACGTCCAGGTGCCCGACCAGCATCTGGCAACATTGTTCTATGTCACCGGGCTCGGGCTCACCCGCGACCCCTATCTGATGGTGTCCGACACCAACATGTGGATCAATGTCGGCCGCAGCCAGTTTCATCTGCCGAGCGGCGAGGCCCAGGTGCTGCGCGGCCATATCGGCATCGTCATCGCGGGCCGCGAGGCCCTGCTCGGCCGGCTCGCATCCGTCGCCAAAAAGCTCGAGGGCACCGCGTTCACGTATCGCGAGCACAATGACTATGTCGAGGCGACCTGCCCATGGGGCAATCGCGTGCGCTGCTATGAGCCGGACGCCAAGCGGTTCGGACGCATCACGCTCGGCATCCCCTATGTCGAGTTCGACGTGCCGGTCGGCACCGCAAAAGGCATTTGCGCCTTCTATCCCGAGATCATGGGGATACCGGCCGAACTGAAGAATGGCGATGCCACCGTCGCGCATGTGAAGATGGGCCGCGACCAATATTTCCAGTTCCGCGAGACCGGCCGGCCGCAGCCGGACTATGACGGCCACCATGTGCAAATCTACATCACCGGTTTTTCGGGACCTCATCGCAAGCTTGGCGAGCGCAATCTGATCTGGAGCGAGGACAACCAATATCAGTACCGCTTCCGCGACATCGTCGATCTCGCAAGCGGCCGTCACCTGTTCACGGTCGAGCACGAAGTGCGCAGCGCCACCCATCCGATGTACTTGCGGCAATTGATCAACCGCAATCCGGCGCAGACCAACCGCAACTACGCGCACGGCCACGACCAGTGGCTATGGGCGATGGAGCCTGACGAGTACGACGGACGATAGCGCGCGGCCCGGCTTGCTTCGCGGTTCGCACTGCTCCCACGGACGAAGACTGCGTCTTCGCCTTTCACGTCTCGCTTGACTTGCGAAGTTCTGCTATCTGTCGAGGCCGATGAAGCCTCACATAATGAGAAACATCCCATGAGCCTGCGCACCATCCCATGCATCGCCGGTATCGCCGCGCTGCTGTTCACGCCCGCGGCCTTTTCACACGACGAGCACGAAGGCCACAGCCACGCCGGCACTGTGACATTTCAGAACTCCTGCGCGCCCGAGGTGCAGGCCGAACTGATGCGCGGCGTGGCGATGCTGCACTCGTTCTGGTTCGGCGCCGGCGAGCAGGCGTTTCGCGGCGTGCTGGCAAAGGACCCCACCTGCGCCATCGCCGACTGGGGCATCGCTTCGATCCTGATGTACAATCCGCTCAACGGCATCGGCCCCGGCCCGAAGGACGCCGAGAAGGCGCAAGCCGCGATCGACGCCGGCCGTGCGCTGCCTGCGAAGACGCAGCGCGAACGCGACTACCTCGATGCGGTCGCGGCGTATTACCAGGACTGGGCAAGCCGCCCCGAGCGCGAACGCCAGCAGGCCCGCGCGAAGGCGTTCGAGGCGCTGGCCGCGCGCTATCCCGACGACGACGAAGCCCAGATCTTCAGCGCGCTGTATATCGCCGGCACGCAAAGCCAGGCCGACCAGACCTATGCGGCCTACGCCAGGGCCGCCGCGATCCTGGAAAAGCAGTTCGCGAAAACGCCCGATCATCCCGGTATCGCGCATTATCTGATCCATTCCTACGACGCGCCGCCGCTCGCGGCGCAGGGCCTCGCCGCCGCGCGGCGTTATGCGGGGCTCGCGCCGGATGCGCCGCATGCGCTGCACATGCCGTCGCACATTTTTACGCGGGTCGGCGCCTGGGAGGATTCGGCGGCAACCAATCGCCGCTCCTTCGAAGTGGCGATCAAGGGCGGTGAATTTCCCGAGGCCTATCACGCGAGCGACTACGCCGTGTACGCCGACTTGCAGCTGGCCCGCGACGCCGCGGCGGAGCGCGCGATCGATGACGCGTTCAAAGTGAAGGGTTCGCCGTCGCAGGGCGCCGTGGCCTATTCGTCGGCGGCGATGCCCGCGCGCTATGCGATGGAGCGTGGCGACTGGTGCGCGGCGAGCGGGCTCGCCCCGGCCGCGAGCGGCCTGCCCTACAGCGAAGCCCTCACCTTCTTCGCGCGCGGCATCGGCGCTGCGCGCTGCGGCGATGCCGCAGCCGCGGAGCTAGCGGCCGCCGAACTTGCCGCCCGGCGCGACAAGCTGCTTGACGCAAAGAACGGCTACTGGGCCACGGAAGTGGATATTCAGCATCGCGCCGTAACCGCCTGGGTCGCGTTTGCGCAGCACAAGCCCGACGACGCACTGAAAGCGATGCGCGAGGCCGCCGACCTCGAGGACAGGAACGAAAAGCACATCGTCACGCCGGGCCGCATCCTGCCGGCGCGCGAACTGCTCGGCGACATGCTGCTGGAAGCGGGCCGGCCGGCGCTCGCGCTCAAGGAATACGAGGCCTCGCAGCAGCGCGAGCCGAACCGCTTTCGCGGGCTTGCCGGCGCTGCCCGCGCCGGGGAGGCCGCCGGCGATCGCGACAAGGCCGCGACCTATTATCGCAGGCTGCTCGCACTTGCCAAAGACTCGGACACCGACCGTCCCGAGCTTGCACACGCCAGGACGTATGCAAGGTAGAACGGATTTTGCGCGGGCGTACCGCGCCGACCGCAAGCGCGGCACCGCCCGTCATTGCCGGGCTCGACCCGGCAATCCATCTTCTTCGCAAGACTCTTGTGAAGATGGTTGGATGCGCGGGCCTACGCCTCGCCGACGGGGCTTCGGCCCCGCAGGCGGGTCATATCGTGCGAAGACGCGCTTCGCGCTTGAGCCCGCACATGACGCTGCCAACAGTGATCGTCGGCGATCAGAGCTTGGTTGACGCGCGCGACAGAAGTTTCCAGTCCGCGCCCTGTTTTTGCCAGTTCATCAGGATGTGGAGATTGGTGGCGCTTTTCTTGCCGTCGGCGACCGCCTCGCTTTCACCGATCCAGTGGAAGCGCACGATTGCGGCATCGCCGACCACGCGGATTTTGGGATCCTCGTATTTCAGCGACAGCCACTTGGATTTTCCGTTGGTGGCGTTGGCGATGAAGGCCGTCTTGTCCTCGACCCGTGCATCGGAGTGGCTGTAGCTCAGCTCAGTGGCGCAGAGCGTGGCGAGGATCTCGGCATTGGCCGCGAACTGGGCCGCGCGAAATGCCTCGAGGTTCTTTGCGACGGCATCCTCTTCCGCCGCGGCAAAGGCCGGGACCATTCCAAGAAGTCCAATGGCAAGCACCGGCAGCGCCAGCTGGCGACGATCGATATTCATGGCTTCCTCCCTCGGTTTGTTATGGACGCAGTGTTGCAGCCACGCCCGCGCTTGTCGAGCACTGACTGCGCGCCAGCCCTACTCCGGCTTGATGCCGGCAGCCCGGACCACCTTGGCCCACTTGTCGGTTTCCTCCGCGATCAGCCGGCCGAACTCGGCAGGCGAGCCCGGCAGCGGTTCGCCGCCGATCGCGGCCAGCCGTGCTTTCATGCCGGGATCGGCGATCGCCGCGTTGATTTCCCTGTTGAGCCGGCTCACGATTTCGGCGGGCGTGTTTTTCGGCGCAGCCAGGCCATACCACTGGCTTGCTTCGTAGCCCTGTACGAAATCCGCAACCGTCGGCAGTTCGGGGAGCACTTCGGCGCGCGCGGCCGACGTCACTGCGAGCGCGCGCAGTCTGCCGGTCCTGATGTAGTCGGTAGTGCCGGGCGCGGTGGCGAACAGCACCTGCACGTCGCCGCCCAGCAAATCCGTCAGCGCGGGACCCTGGCCGCGATACGGGATATGCACCAGGTCGACGCCGGCCATCATCTTGAACAGCTCGCCCGCCATGTGCGGCGCGCTGCCATTGCCGGCCGACGCCATGTTGATCTTTCCCGGATTGGCTTTGGCGTAGGCGATAAACTCGGGCACCGTGCCGGCCGGCACCGACGGATTGAGCAGGATGACCATCGGCACGCGGATGATGCCGGCGATCGGCGCGATATCGCGGATGAAGTTGAACTTCAGCTTCTCGTAAAGCGAGGCGTTGACCGCGTTGGGGACGGTGGCAAGCAGCAGCGTATAGCCATCGGGAGCCGCGTTGACGACCGCCTCGGTGCCGATATTTCCGCCGGCCCCTGGCCGGTTCTCCGTCACGAATTGCTGGCCCAGCCGTTCGGCCAGCCACTGCCCGATCAGGCGCGCGGTGATGTCGACCCCGCCGCCGGCCGCAAAACCGGCGACGATGCGCACCGGCCGCGCCGGATAATCCTCCGCCGATGCGCGTCGCGGCAAGGCAGGCGCCGCGGCAACGGCGCCGGCGCCGGCGAGCGCAAGGAATTTTCGGCGGTGAAGTTTCATGGCTCGCGCCCCTTTGTGACGCAAGCCTATCGCAATTTTCGGACAGCCCCGCAACTCTCGTGCCCCGGACGCAGCGCGTAGGGCGGATTAGCGCAGCGTAATCCGCCGCACCCTCGCCGGCACCGCGGCGGATTACGCTGCGCTAATCCGCCCTACGATCTAGCTCGCCGAGGGCGCCGCCGGCTTGAACACCAGCGCAAAGCCGTCCATGCAGTAACGCAGGCCGGTCGGCTTCGGGCCGTCGTCGAAGACGTGGCCGAGATGGCCGCCGCAGCGGCGGCAATGGATTTCGGTGCGCAGCATGCCGAAGGTCCGGTCCTTGGTCTCGCCGACGGCGTTGTCCAGCGGCTGCCAGAAACTCGGCCAGCCGGTGCCGCTCTCGAATTTGGTGTCCGAGGAAAATAGCGGCAGGTCGCAGCCGGCACAGGCGAAGATGCCCTTGCGATGCTCCTTCAGCAACGGGCTCGACCACGGACGCTCGGTGCCCTGCTTGCGCAGGATGTCGTATTGCTGCGGCGTCAGCTGCGCGCGCCATTCGGCGTCGGTCTTCTCGATCTCGAACTTTTCCGCGGCCTCCGCCGGCGTCATCCGCAGCCAGCGGAACGCGGCAAGGCCGAACAGGCTGGCGAGCGAGGCAAGCAGGATGCGGCGGTCGAGCATGGGGCGTCTCCGTGGGTGCAATACGTTGCCCGTAGATACGGCGCGTTACGCCGGAAGTTACATGCTTATAACCGAAATTCGCTCACTTTGTTGCGAGCCGACGGTCGTAGGGCGGATTAGCGCAGCGTAATCCGCCATCCGGCTCGCGGTCGCGGCGGATTGCGCTTCGCTAATCCGCCCTACGCTGTGCCCTCGCCTTTGCCAGTTTCCGGAGTTGGCGGCCGCGGCCTCGTCACCGGCCCCTTCCCCGGCGGCGGGCGTTTGCGCGGCGGCCGCGTTCCGGCCTGGCGGTTGGCTTCCGCCAGCCGCGCCTCGCGAACCCGTTCCCGCGCCCGCGCGGCTTCGCGGTAGCGCGCCAGCGCGCCCGCGGCGGCCGAGCTTCCGCGTTCCCATAGTCGAACGGCCTGGCCGACGATCCGCCCGGTGCGGCCGCCCGCCCATACCAATTCGAACGGCGAAAACAGCCGCCAGCGCTCGTCGCCCCACAGGATGCTGCGCGCGATCAATTGCCCGGCCATCGCCGTGGTGTTCAAGCCCTGCCGGCCAAAGCCGCTGGCGACCCACAGGCCTTTTCGCAATTGCCCGATCTGCGGCATGCCATGCACGGTCTGGCCGATCGCGCCGCCAAAAGTTTCCGCGATTTCCACTTTCCCGAGCTGGGGAAAAATCGTGGCGATGCGACGCTGGATGGCGTGCGCAAACCGTTGCGGCCGCGCGGCCCAGGTGGTTTCCGGGCTCGACCACATCAGCCGGTCGCCGAGCACAATGCGGAAATGATCGATGCCGTCGCTATCGGTCACCGAGCCCTGGAACGTCATCGCTTCGCTCAAGCGTTCGCCAAGCGGCGCGGTTACCGCCGCATGGCGCCACACCGGCAGCAGCGTTTCCGACAGCCGCCGCAAGGGAGCGCCGAGATGGATATTGCCGGCAAGCACGATATGCGACGCGCGCAGCCGCGCCTGCGGCGTGACGATGCGCTTGCGGATCCCCGACGCATCGATGGAGACCACAGGCGTTTCCTCGAAGATCCTCGCCCCGGCCTGCCGCGCCAGCATGGCGAGGCCGTGGACATAGCGGTGACCGTCGATCTGGAACGCTTTTGGATAATACACGCCGTGGAAATAGCGCTGGGTTTTCAGCTCGGCGCGGACGCGGTCGACCTGCCAGCCCTCGACCTCGGTGTCGAAATCTTCAGTCAGCATCTGCAGCCGGCTGATCAACGTATCGCCGACGTCGACGTTGGAGACTTCCAGCGCGCCTTCGCTGAACGCGCTGAACGGAACGAGCGTCGCCGCGGCGCGGACGTATTCGGCGCCCTGCCTGGACAGCGCCCATAATTCGCGGGTGGTGTCAAAACCGACCCGTTCGATCAGGTCGCCGACCGGCACGCCGAACCCCGGCATCACGGTGCCGAGCTGGTGGCCCGACGCATTCCAGCCGACATGGCGGCCTTCGAGCACCGCGACACTGGCGCCCAGCCTTGCGGCTTCGCGCGCCACGGTGAGGCCGGCAAGCCCGGCGCCGATCACGCAGATATCGACATCGAGATCGAACGTCAGCCGCGGGCGTTCCAGCACCGCCTCGACGGGCGCTGCGGCGTCATGTCCATTGCCGGCACTTGTGGAAGGCTCACTCATTGCTTTTACTTACGGACCGTTTCCGCGCTTGTCACGTTGTCCTGCCGTCAAAGCGTGTACATTAATCGCACCCTGAACCGAATCGGGACCGCGCCATGCGCCGTTTGATGCTGCTGCGTCACGCCAAGACCGAGAACGACGCGCCAAGCGGCCGCGACCAGGACCGCCGTCTCGACGACCGCGGCCGAAAAGACGCCGCCGAGATCGGCGGCTGGATGGCCGCGCACCCGCCATTTCCGGATCTGGTGCTGGTTTCGACGGCGGTGCGGTCGGAGCAGACCTGGGATATCGTCGGGGATGCGATGTCCGGCGCAGGTCCGCGGCCGAAGGTCAGGCTGATGGCCGAGCTTTACGGCGCCGACCCGTCGGATTTGCTGCGGATCATCCACACTGCTGCGACCGAGGATCCGAAGCGGCTATTGCTGGTCGGGCACAATCCCGGCCTGCACGAACTGGCGTTCGCGCTGACCGGCAGCGGCAGCACCGAGGCGCGCCGCGCGCTCGCCGACAATCTGCCGACCTCGGGCCTTGCGGGAATCGACTTCGACATCGACGATTGGGACGACGTCTCGTTCCGGCGCGGCCGGATCGAGCTGTTCGTCAGCCCGAAACTGTTGAAGGCGGCCTCGGGGGGCTGACCCGTGCCCCGGACGCAGCGCAGCGCGTAGCTCTTCGCGGAGCGGTGCGCTGCAGAGCCGGGGCCCCGGTTGCTCGCGAGTCGAAGAAACCGGGGTCCCGGTTCTGCGAAGCAGCGCTGAAGAAGCGCTGCATCGCGCCCGGGACACGAGATAGTGTGCTACACTGCTGCACCCACGGAGGCCTCCGATGTTTAAATCCATTCTGGTCCCGATCGATCTTGCCGACACCGACCTGGCAAAACCCGCGATCGCCACCGCGGCGACGCTGTCGCAGACCTGGAGCGGCTCGGTGCGGCTGCTCAACGTGCTGCCGATGACGCCGGTGATGCTGGCGGAATATGTGCCGGCGGATTTCGACGTGCAGCAGCGCGCCTCGTCCGAGGAGGCGCTCACCATCGTCGCGCGCGAATCCGGCATCGAAGCTGCGCGGATTTCCAGCGTGGTGCGCCAGGGCGGCATCTATCACGAGATCCTCGAAGAGGCCGCGGCGATCAAGGCCGACCTCATCGTCATGACCTCGCACCGCCCGGCGATGCGCACCTATTTCCTTGGCTCCAACGCCGGCCACGTGGTGCGCTACGCCAAATGCTCGGTGCTGGTGGTAAGGCACTGAGGCAGGCGTAGCCCGGATGGAGCGTAGCGAAATCCGGGAATCGTCCGGCCCCGGATTGCGCTACGCTCCATCCGGGCTACGCTACCGGATCGCCGGCGGCGGATCGGTCCATGGGTTGAACACGGATGCGTGTGCCTTCCGATAATCGCTCACATCACGAGACACCACGGTCAGTCCATGGTGGAGCGCCGTCGCCGCAATGATGAGATCGGGCTGCGAAAAGGTGTGGCCGGCCTTGCGGCCGTCTTCGACCAGCAGCCGCCACTTGAACATGATGTCCTCGGTGATCGCCAGCACACGCTGCTCGAACATCGGCCGCACCTTGTGTGCGAGCCAGTCGTTGAGCGCAGCGCGGCGAGTAGCGTCCGCGACGAGTTCGATGCCGAAGCGGATTTCGGCGAAGGTCGCCGAACTTACATAGAGAAGTTCAAGCGGCTGGGCGGCGACGAAGGCAAGGACTTTGCGTTCGGGCCTCGGCCGGCGCAGTTCCGAGAGTATGTTGGTGTCGAGCAGCCAGCCGTTCACAAAGCAACCTCGCGCACCGGCATTGGTGCGCGCTTGGGTGCGATGTCGAGCCCGCGATCCGGCGAGGCCTGCATTGCCGCGATCAATGCGGCACCGGTGAGATCGCCCTTGAGACGGCGAAACTCATTGGCCGAAATGACCACGACTTCATCGCGCCCATGCACGGTCACGCGCTGCGGTCCTTCGCTGTGAACGCGGCGCACCAGTTCGCTGAAGCGGGCTTTTGCATCCTGCAACAGCCACTGCCCCGGCCGTGCATTGCGCAGACGGCGGCGGGTTTTTGCTTGCTTCATTTTCGATGGCTTCACCATTCTGGTCATACTGACTAGAATAATATGCGCCCAGGCATATTTCAATGAGAATTATGACGGCATAATGCACCCGGCTTGAACCGCATCTATCCTCACCTCACCGGCCACTGCGCGATGAAGCCGCTCGCCTTGTAAGGCTCGATCTTATCCCATTCGGACAACACCCTGCGCCGGAATTCCGCGTCGGTGTGCCACAGCGACCGCGGGATGGCGAAACTGTCGACCGTGATCAGCATCTTGTCGACCTCCGGCCAGTGGCGCTGCAGCGTCATCGGATAACGCCGCGCGGTCCATGTATTGCCAAGACAGATCACGCTGCGGACGTTGGCGAGGCCGAGTTGGGCCTCGAGGATAGGCAGCGAGAATATGACGTTCTCACCCGTATTCAAGGCACGATGCTCTTCGAGAATGCGATCCTGCGGAATGCCCCGCGCCACCATGGCGGGCTTGATGATTGCGCATTCTGAAAGATGCGAGCCCGGCGTCACGCCGCCGCTGACGATGGCCCAGCGAAACAACCCGTCGCGCCAAAGCCGACAGGCCGTATCGGCACGCAGCGCGACATCCTCGCGGGTGCCGAACACGAACAGCAGGTCGGCGGGCTTGAGCTGCGTGTCGGCAAAATGCGTCGAATTGATCTCGGCGATTTCGGTTTCGGTCGGCAGCCGCATTCTATTGTTCCTGGTGTCCCGGGGGCGACTGCGCTAAGGCAACAACTGCTCCGGCAACGCATCGAACGAGTATCGCTGCGGCCGGTTGCGCCGGACAAAACCGCCGATCTGCCACCAGAACAGCGCGGCGAAACCGACCAGGAACAGCGCGCCGCCGAGCGCGCCGGTGGCGACCGCGCGCGCGAGCAGTCCGGTGATGGCAATCGCCACCAGCGCCAGTACCGCAACCGCGGCGGCGTAGAGGCCCGGCTTCAATCCCCCGACCAGCATGGTCCCGCTTCCCACCCCCTCAAGCCGCCGGTGCAGCTCGATGATGAAGGCCCGGTAGTCATTGTCCTGCGGCGTCATCAGGGTGACGGTCTGCCAGGTTGTGGAGAGGACGGAGATTCTCTGGCCATTGGCGTGTTCGATGTCGGCGCGAAACCGCCGCGACTGCATCGACACCGGCCGATATGACAGCCGGATTACGGCGATATCGGCGTAGCGCCACACCCCGGATTTGCCGCCGACGTGCCATGACAAGCCGTCATCGGTCAACTCGAAACGATGCGCCGAGCCGATCAGCGAGGCCTTGTAGAGGTAAGTATCCACGGGCAGGTTCACTTTCAGCGCGCCATGCAGGCCCAGAGATAGGCGAGCGTCGCCAGCGCGCCGAGCGTCGTGCGCACCGCGTGCAGCATACCCCATTTTTCGATCAGCGCCCGCGTCCGCGGCCCGGCCTGGTCGGGCGCGGTGGCGAGCAGCGCATCGTTGGTAGGCTTGATTGCGAGCAGCGTCCATGGCCAGGGGGCGATCATTGCGATCGCGCCGATCAAAAAGCCGCTATGCGACGTCTGCCACCACGCGGCCAGGCCGAGCAGGCAACCGATCAGCGCGAGCGATGCCTGCATCGCAGCGCCGCGCTTGTAGGACGGCTTCCACTGGCTAAGCAGCCCGTGGTCCTCGAGCGACAGCCTCGCCGGTTGTTCGGCGACGTTCACATAGACCGCGGCGCCGGTGAAGATCGCGGCAATGGTGAGCGCAACAAGACCTGACATCATTGGCGGCGCACCTTTTCAAAACACCGCGCATCGGCTTGCGCGGCGGACAGGCTTTATCTTACAACGTCGCATGGCCGAGACGACCTATTTCCCACGACGCCTCATCCTCGCTGCAGCCCTGATCTCCGGCGTGCTGCTGGCGCTTGCCGTGCACATGCTGGGGGCGCGCTTCGGCCTCGATCTCGGCGGGTTGTGGCGATCCGACACCCATGAATTCATGCCGGCGGGCGCGGCGGTGGCGTGGTGGCTGATTGCGACGGTGGCGTTCGTCGGCGGCTATTTCACCGCGACGTTGATGCAGAGCGCAGTGTCCGGACAAATTCCGCCGCGGATGCGGCAGTTCCTGATCGCGGTCGGCGTGCTGGTGCTGGCCGGCGCCGGCCAGGCGGCGTCCGCGCCAAGCCCGCTGCCGACCGTTTCCGGCGTGCTGGCCGGCATCGCCGCGCTGTGCCTCGGCGCTGCGATGTCATTCTGCGGCGCGCATTTTGCGCTGCGCAAGGCGTGAGGATGTAGGGTGGGCAAAGCAGCCAGACGCGAACGCGTCTGGTGGCGTGCCCACCATTCATGTCGTGGTGGGCACGCCATCGGCCCGCGCATTCGCGCGACCCATTGCTTTGCCCACCCTACGAAGTACTTGTCAAACTTGGGATCGCGCAGCGATGAGCGCTTGTGTGACATTATCCGGTGACCGCGTCCGTCTGCGCCGGTGGCGTGATGAGGATCGGGAAGCGTTTGCCGCCATAAATTCCGATGCGCGGGTGATGAAATTCTTCCGCAGCAGCCTCAGCCGGGCTGACAGCGACGCGATGATCGATCGCATCGAGAAGCATTTTGGCGACCACGGCTTTGGCCTGTGGGCCATCGAGGTCCCGGGCGGCGCGCCTTTCATCGGATTTGCCGGATTGTCATGGGCGCGATTCAGCGCGCCTTTCACGCCTTGCGTGGAAGTCGGCTGGCGCCTGGCCTTCGAGCATTGGGGACATGGTTATGCAACGGAGGCGGCCCGATTGGCGCTCGGCTACGGATTTGGCACGCTTGCACTCTCCGAGGTCGTATCCTTCACATCCGCGACCAACCATCGCTCTCGCGCAGTCATGCAACGGCTTGGCATGCGCCGCGATCCTGCCGAGGATTTCGACTACCCTTCGTTTCCGGAAGGTCATCCGCTGCGAAGGCATGTGCTTTACCGGCTCGATTCGGATTCATATGCCGGGATGTGCTGACTTCGCGCGCCAAAGAGGCGGATTACGCTCCGCTAATCCGCCCTACGCCTTGAGCCCCGGTACCAGCTCCCCGCCGGTCTCGACCTTGAGCGACGAGCCCTTGAAATCATCGCCGACCGGCTGGCTGCGGCCGCCGAGATGCTTTGCCAGAAAGGATTCGGTGATCGCGTAGAACGCCATGCGGTTTTCCGGCCGCGCAAAACCATGGCCTTCGTCGGGGAAAGTGATGTAGGTCACCGGCACGCCGCGCTGCTTCAGCGCGGTCACCATCTGCTCGGATTCGGCGGCGACCACCCGCACGTCCCTCGCGCCTTGCGCGATCAGGATCGGGCGCACCGCGCGGTCGATACGCGTGAGCGGCGAGCGTTCGGTCAGGAAGGCGCGGCCGGCTTCGGTTGCGGGATCGCCGAGCCGGTTCTTCCAGATGCTGAACCACGGGCCCCAGTAAGGCGGGATCGTTGCCATGAAGGTGATCAGATTGGAAATGCCGAACACGTCGACGATGCAGGCGAACACCTCGGGCGTCCTGGTTGCCGCGGTCAGCGCCGAGTAGCCACCATAGCTTGCGCCGAAGAAGCCGACGCGTTTCGGGTCGGCGATGCCTTGGCCGACCGCCCAGTCGACTGCGTCGATCAGGTCGTCGTGCATCTTGCCGCCCCATTCCTTGTCGGCCGCGGTGACGAAGGCCTTTCCGAAACCGGTCGAGCCGCGGAAGTTGACGCTGAGCACCGCATAGCCGCGGTTGGCCAGCCATTGGTGGGTGGAATTGAAGCCCCAGCTGTCGCGCCAATACGGCCCGCCGTGGATCACCAGCACCATCGGCAAATTGCCCGCGCCCGTTTCCGGCCGCGTCAGATAGCCGTTGAGGCGAAGCCCGTCGCGCGCCGGAATCATCACCGGCTGCATCTTCTGCAGCGCGAGGCCTGCGAGCGCCTTGCGCTGCCTGAACAGGCTGCGCACGTTCCTGCTTTCGCGATCCAGCAGCGCGTATTCGCCGCTCTCCGTGTCGCGTTCGTAAAACACCGTCATAAAACGATTGTCGGCGCTGCGGTCGATGATCTCGACGTCGCCGGGGCCGTAGCTCGCAAGAGCAGCCAGATCCTGCGACGCCGCCGGATCGACCGCATGCAAGCGGACGCGATCCCTGTTGGCGCGGGCCGTGACCGGACGACGTTGAACGAAATCGAAGTCGACCTGCACGATGTCGGCCTCGTCGTCGGCCGCGAGCAAGCTGTCGTGGCGGGTCGCCATGTCGACCGCGAAAAGCGCCGCCTTGTCGCGGCCGCGCGCATCCAGCATGTACAGCGTCTTGCCGTCGGCGCTGAAGTCCTGCGGCTGGGTCGATTCGAAATCGCTGATCGGCACCTTTATGAACGGCGTCCATGTGCCATCACTGCGCCGCTCCAGCCACTCGGCGCTGCCGTCGGGCATGAAACGCACGCCAAGACGCAGCTGAAAGTTGCTGTCGGTGACGTACCAGGCGAATTCGTTGTTCTCGAACAGCAGATCGCTGTTGCCGGTGACGAGGTTGACCCGGAACAGGTCGAAATAGCGCTTGTCGCGCGCGTTGTGCCTGAACAGCATTTCCTCGGGAAACCTGCGGTCGGCTTCCTGCCAATACGCTTTCACGCCGCGCTCGGGAGTGAGCGGCACGATGGCGCCGCTGACGAGATCGACGCTGGAGGCGCGCCAGTTCTCGTCGCCGTCGCGCTCCTGGAAAAAAACCAGATGGCGGTTGGTGTGCGCCCAGCGATAGAACGTCGACAGATTACGGTCGGTGGCGCGCGTGACCGCGCGCGCGGCATCGAGATCGTCGCGCGGCGCCACGAACAGATTGCGCACGCCGCCGATCGGCGCCAGCCAGGCCAGCGTCGCGCCATCGGGGCTGATCCGCACGCTGCCGACGTCGGGATTGTCGAAGAAGACTGTCCGCGCCACGAGTTCGGTTTCGGCCGCTGCCGCCGAACCGGCGAACGGCAGCGCGATGCCGAGCGCGGCGGCGTGGCGCAGGAAATCGCGGCGGTCGATCGGGATGCCGTGCATGCAAAACCTCCGTGGGCGAGCGCTGATGCAACCCCGGCGCCGGCAGGCGAAGATTAGCCGCGGCACTGACGTTCGGCAATCAGCCACGACATTCCCGATGCCGTGACCTGGTGTATGCTGGATAGGCCAACGAGGAGCGTCCGGATGAAAGCCTATTTCGAGCAGCGCGCCGCCTATAACCGCTGGGCCAATGCCCGCCTCTATGAGGCGGCACTGGGTTTGAGCGATGCCGACTACCGGCGCGACGTCGGCGCGTTCTTCAAGAGCCTGCATGGCACGCTCAATCATCTGTTGCTGACCGACCGGCTGTGGCTGAAGCGGCTGACCGGCGAAGGCGAGCATCCCAACCAGCTCAACGCCATTATTCATGAGGACCGCCGCGCGCTGGCGCTGGCGCGCGCCGACGAGGACGACCGCATCATTGCGTATGTCGCAGCCCTTGACGATTCCATGATCGAGGGACTGCAAAAATACGCGACCACATCGGGCAAGGAGTTCGAACAGAAGCGGCGCGATATTCTCGCGCACCTGTTCAACCACCAGACCCATCATCGCGGGCAGGCCCACACTATCCTGTCGATCTGCACCGGCAAAGAGCCGCCCCAGCTCGATCTACTGCTGATGCAGCGCGGCACCGCCGCCCCGGATCTGCGGGCGATCGCGGCGCACCGGTGATGCAACCGTGTCCGGACGCGGCCATTTCGCTGCGGGGCCAAGCGCTTTCTTAACTTTATTGGCGGCAAGCTGCCGCGATGGACGATTCAATTCAAATTCGTTGCTCCAGATGCAGTGCCCGCTTCCGGGATCGCGCGCGGCGGCTCCAGAGCGGGTATGCAAGGGAGTGCCCGAACTGCAACGTCCTGATCTTCTTCGAAAGCGAATCGCACGACGAACATATCAAGAGCGCGTTGAAAGCGGCTCACAAGCTGCGCCGCGCGCTCGCCGCCGGCGAAGCCGAGAAGCCCGCGCCGAAGCAAACGTCCACCTATCATCGAACGTCGTAGCGAAAGCGGCGCGATTTTCCGTCCGCCGTTCCCCGGATGCTGCGCAGCGCGCCGCACTTCGCGGCGTGGTGCGCTGCTGATCCGGGGCCGTGGCGAACTCCAGCGTTTGGTACGGTCCCGGCTCTGCGGAGCGGCATGAAGAATGCCGCACCGCGTCCGGGACACGGAACAGCAGATCGATCAATCCCGCTCGGCCGGCGCAGCCTCCGCCGGCCGCCCGAACAGGCCTTCGAACAGATTCGGCTGCCGCGGCTCCTCGCGTTCGAAGGCGAGTTCGGGCCGCGCAGGCCGCTCCTCGATTTCGATCGGACGCTGCCGCATCCTGGCGTATTCCATCGCCCTCGCCTTGCGCTCGGCGTAGTGGCGTTCGCGCGCCATCCGGCGCTCGGCGCGGCGCTGCTCACGCTCGGCGTTGCGCTGCTCGCGGGCCGTCATCTCTTGGTCTTGGCCGGCTTCTCTCTGTTCGATCTGCTTCGGCGCATCAGCCCGCCTCGCCGGTTGCTCCGCCTGCCTCTCAGCCTGCCTTGGGACCTCCGCCTGCTTTTCAACCTGCCTTGGCACTTCCACCTGACGGACCGGTTCGGCGGCCTTTGCCGGCTCCGCCCTCGCGGCTTCCACGACAGGTGCGTCCGCAACAGGCGTTGCTTCTACGGCGGGTTTCGGCTCCGCGGCGGCCTGAACTTGCGGGGCCGGCTCAGGCGGCGGCTGCGGGGCCGGCGCTGCTTCGGCGCGCGGCACCGGAACCGGCTTCGCTTCGTTCACTTGGACTGGCGCGGGCGCTATTTCCTGGCGGGCAACGCGTTCGATCCGGCTCGGCCCGGCGGGCGTATCCTTGATGGCGGTCTTGGTGAGAAGAATCCCGCCGCCGAAACCGAACGCCAGCGCCCCGACCACGGTTCCGACGCCGAGCAGATACGAGTTCATGGAAAAGCGCATCGCTGCCTCCTGGTACCCTGCCGGAGTCGAACGCGCGAATCGCGAGAGATGTTCCGGCTTGCATGATTTTCCTGCGACGAAAAATTCAGGCAGAGGCTGCAACAAAAACGCCGCCCAGTTTCCCGCGCGGCGATACCGTGTCCCGGGCGCGATGCAGCACGCCGCCCCTTCGCGGCGTGATGCTTCGCAGAACCGGGACCGTCACGAACACCGGTGCTTGGTACGGCCCCGGCTCTGCAGCGCACCGCAAGAGCGCTGCGCTGCGTCCGGGGCACGGGCTGTACTCAGCCCGCAGCCTTGAGATTGACCTTGCCTTCCGCAAGCGCGGTCAGCTTCTTGTCTGTGGCCTTTTCCTCGTCCAGCGTCTTCTGCAGGATGGCGGCGCAATCGTTGCGGCCGAGCTGCTTTGCCCATGCGATCAAGCTGCCGTAGCGCGCGATCTCATAGTGCTCGGCGGCTTGGGCGGCGTTGATCAATGCGGCATCGAGCACTTGTCTGTCGGCGACGTCGCCCGCGGTCTCGTCGGCTTCCTTGATGATGCCGTCGATCGCGGGGCACGTCACCGCCTTGATCTCGGCGCCGTGCATCTGGAACACCTGCTCCAGCCGCTGCACATGCACGTTGGTTTCATCGAGGTGCTTTAGAAAACCCTGCTTCAGCTCCTTGTCGGTGGCCTTCTCCGCCATTTTCGGCAGCGCCTTGGTCAGCTGCTTCTCGGCGTAATAGATGTCCTGCAGCTGATGCACGAACAGGTCGTTCATGGTTTTGATGTCTTTGGTAAACAGGCCCATGGTTGGGGTTCCTTTTTGCGTTTCGTGGAACAAACGCGCCGCCACCTTGCGATGACGGAACGCGGCAATGTTCGGATTGCGGATGCCTAGCTAACCGGCCAACCGCGCCGATGTTCCTCGTGAATTCGTACTAATGGCGATGGAACATCGGCTTCTTTCTCCTATATGAGCCGTAACGCTGTCGAGGGATCGCGCGCGCCATGCGCATCGTTCGAATGGGCTGCGCAAGCGGTGTGAACGCCGTGTGACAATCACGCGCCCAACAGGCGCAAGACGCGAAAGTCAAGGGCTGCACAGCGCGGTGTTTTTGCCCTAAAGGGTTTTCACTTACAGCGATTGGCAGCCGCCGATCGGCTGCCAACTATCCCTGCCGGGAGGATGAATGCATCGGTGGCTCGCCACGCTCCAGCGTGGCTTTAACGAACGGATCGGCTGGAAACGGCTCGGAATCGCCGCGAGCCTCCTCATCATCGGCATCGCGATCACCACGCTGGTCCACATGCTCAGGGGCGTCGACACCGGCGTGGTGCTGGTTGCGCTGGCGGAAAAGCCGCTGATGCAGATCGGGCTTGCCGCATTGTGCGTGGCCGGCTCGTTCTGCACGCTGACCTGCTACGATTTGTTTGCGCTGCGCACCATCGGTAAGAAACACGTGCCGTACCGGATCGCGGCGCTGTCGAGCTTCACCAGCTACGTGATCGGCCACAATATCGGCGCCACCGTATTCACCGGCGGCGCGATCCGCTTCCGCATCTATTCGGACTACGGACTGACCGCGATCGACGTCGCAAAAATCTGTTTTCTTTCCGGGCTGACTTTCTGGCTCGGCAACCTGTTCGTGCTCGGGCTCGGATTGGCCTGGCATCCCTGGGCGGCCAGCGCGATGGACCTGCTGCCGCCGTCCGTCAACCGGCTGATCGCGTTTGCCTGCCTTACCGGCATCGCCGCCTATCTGGGCTGGATCTTCACCGGCAAGGGACGCCGCCAACTCGGCCAGCACGGCTGGAAGGTGGTGCTGCCGTCGGCGCGGCTGACCCTGCTGCAAATTCTGATCGGCGTCGCCGATCTCGGCTTTTGCGCGCTGGCCTTCTATCTGCTGATGCCGGTGTACCCGGACATCGATTTCATCTCGGTGGCGGTGGTGTTCATCCTGGCGACGCTGCTCGGCTTTGCCAGCCACGCGCCGGGCAGTCTCGGCGTATTCGACGCCGCGATGCTGGTGGCGCTGCCGCAGTTCACCAGGGAGCATCTGGTCGCGACGCTCTTGCTCTATCGCATGCTGTATTTCGTGATCCCGTTCATGCTCGCCATCACCATTTTGGGGATGCGCGAGCTCTGGCTCAACGTGGTGCAGCCGTGGCGGGAGGGGCGCGAGGCGGAGGCGGAGGTTGAAGCAGCTCCGGAAGCGGCGATCGTGCAGCCGCTGAAGCGGCGCGCGCGGGGGTGAAGCGCAGAGCAGCGCGTAGCCCGGGTGTAGCGCAGCGAAACCCGGGGCCATCGCTGCGTCATTCCCGGATTGCGCTTCGCTCCATCCGGGCTACGACCGGGTATGCCCCCAGGCCTCGTCCCAGTCCTGGCCCGCGGCGTCGACGACGCGGCCGTCGGCTTCGAAGAATTTGTTGGGGACCTGGAAGATCGCCAGCATCAGGCCGCCTTGCGGACACCAGGCGACATGGCGGCTGCCCTGCTCGCGCCAGATGAATTCGCCGGCCTTGCATTCGATGCCCGCGGCCGGGCCTTCCTTGTCGACCAGGCTGCCCTCGAGCACATAGGTCTGCTCGATGTTGACATGCTCATGGTCGGGCAGCACCGCGCCCGGCGCAAACCGCATCAGCGCGGTCATCAACCCGCTCGACCGATCGAACAGCAGCGTCTTGGCCTCGCAGCCGGGAAAGCGGGTCTTCTGCCACTCCATGTTTTCCGGGCGGACGATGTGGGAATGGGTGTCGGCGGTCTGCGGCGTCACGGCGTCCATGCGGGTGCTCCGTTGCAATGAACCTAAAACCATCATAGCAGCTTCGCTTGCGCCCGCCATCACCTCGTCGTCCCCGCGAAGGCGGGGACCCATACGCCGTGTCCCGTCGTTTCGGCACTGGAGCAAAGGCCTTTTGCAACATGAGAAGCCAGGGGTTATGGGTCCCCGCCTTCGCGGGGACGACAGGAGAACCCGAATGAGCAATGGCACGCTGGCGCTGCTGATCCATGGCGGCACCGACAACTGGTCGCCGGAACGGTGGAAGACGCGGTTCGACGCCGTGTGCGCCGACCGGCCGGTGTTTTTGCTGCCCGACGAAAACCTCAATTCGGCCGAGGTGCGCTACGCCGCGGTGTGGAAGCCGCGCGCGGGCGAACTGGCGGCGTTTCCGAACCTGCGCGTCATTTTCAATCTCGGCGCCGGGGTCGATGCGCTGATCGCGGACGCGTCGTTGCCAAAACTGCCGATCGTCCGCGTCGCCGTCGATGACCTCACCAAGCGGATGACCGAATATGTCGTGCTGCACGTGCTGGCGCATCATCGCCAGGAGATTTATCTGCGCGCAAGCCAGCGCGAAAAGCGCTGGGAGCCGAAATACCAGTGGCCGGCCGGCGCCATCTCGGTCGGCATCATGGGCCTCGGCAATCTCGGCGCCAACGCAGCGGAAGCGCTGAAAATTCTCGGCTTCAAGGTGTCGGGCTGGAGTCGGCTTGCGAAAGACATTCCCGGCGTAAGTTGCTTTCACGGCGCGGATGGACTCGCGCCGTTTCTCAAATCGACCAACATCCTGGTCTGCCTGCTGCCGCTGACCGCCGAGACGCGGCACATCCTCAACCGCAGCTTGCTGTCAATGCTGGATCGCGGCAGCCCGCTCGGCGCGCCGGTGCTGATCAATGCCGGGCGCGGCGGGCTGCAGAACGAGACGGAGCTCTTGGATTGCCTGAACGACGGCACGCTTGGCGCGGCCACGCTGGACGTATTCGAGACCGAGCCGCTGCCGCCTGACAGCCCGTTCTGGACTCATCCAAAGGTGCGGCTTACGCCGCACAACGCCGCCGATACCGATCCCGACGCGATATCGAAATACGTGGCGGCGCAGATCGAACGCTATGAAGCCGGCCACGCGCTGGAAAACGTCGTCGATCTCGCGCGGGGATATTGAATTCGTCGTCCCCGCGAAGGCGGGGACCCATACGCCGTGTCGCCAATGTTCTGAACAACGTCAGTGAAACATCATCAACGCCAGGGGTTATGGGTCCCCGCCTTCGCGGGGACGACAATGTTGGCTTAAATATCCAGCCCGGTCATGAATTCTTGACGCGTGGAGGGGTTGTCGCGGAACACGCCGAGCATCCGGCTGGTGACCAGAGTCACGCCGTGCTTGTGCACCCCGCGCGTCGTCATGCAGCCATGGGTGGCCTTGATGACGACGGCGACGCCTTGCGGTTGCAGCACCTTGTCGATCACGTCGGCGATCTGCGTGGTCAGGCGCTCCTGGATTTGCAGCCGCTTGGCATAGGCGTCGACGACGCGGGCGAGTTTTGAGATTCCCACCACCCGGCCGTTCGGCAGGTAGCCGACATGGGCAAATCCGGTGATCGGCGCGAGGTGATGCTCGCAAAAGGACTCGAACGGAATGTCGCGCAGCGTGACGATTTCATCGTAGCCGCCGGTCTCGTCGAAGGTCCGCCGCAGCAGTGCTTCCGGGTCCTCGCCATAACCCTTGAACCACTCCTTGTAGGCCCGCGCCACCCGTCCCGGCGTGTCCTTCAGACCCTGGCGATCCGGATCGTCGCCGGCCCACGACAACAAGGTTCGCACGGCTTGTTCGGCCTGGGTCTTGGACGGCTTGAGCTTGTGGATCTTGCCCATCTGGAATTCACTTTCGCCCGGTTGCGGAACGTCGCCTAAGGCTACCATGGTCGCGCGCGGGCCGGAAAGACGCGCCAACCGGAACAGGATGGCCGCGGCGATCATTTAAATACACCGTTCGCGAAATAGGCTAGCGTAAGCGGAACGCGGGAATTGGAGGATCGAGGCTATGTTGCAACCCAAACTGGAAGTCCCGGCCGAATTGCGCAATTTGACCGAAAAGGCCATCGAGCAGACCGAGCAGGCGTTTCGGATGTTCTTCGACGCCGCCAACAAATCGATCGCGGCGGCGCCCGGCCCGACGGCGGCGATATCGAAGCAGGCGCTGTACTTCACCGAACAGAACATGAAGGCGGCGTTCGAACACGCCCGCAAGCTGGTGCAGGCCACCGACCTGCAGCAGGCCATGCAAATTCAATCGGAATTTTTGCGCAGCCAGTTCACCAATGCCGGCGAACACATGCGGCAAATGACCAGCGGCATGATGTCGGGCGATATGACGGGCGGGAAGAAATCGTAGGGCGGATTAGCGCAGCGTAATCCGCCTCGCGGCGCAATACGCCATCGGGTCGGCGCTTCGCGCCGGCCCGTTGGCTATTGCGCCCTACAAGTGTCACACCGCCGCCGCCGATACCTTCGCCAGCGCCTGGCTCAGTTCGTGGATTTCGTAGGGCTTCCTCAGGATCTGGAATCCCAGCGACACTTTGCGCAGCGCATCGCTGTAGCCCGTCGCCAGCAGGATCGGCAGCCCCGGGTGCTGTTCGCGAATGGCCTGCGCCAGCGCCAGGCCGTCCATCTTGCCCGGCATGACGATGTCGCTGAAAACCAGATCGATGCCGTCGGCCTCGATTTCGGCCAACGCCTCCTCGGCATTGCAAACCCACCGCACCGCGTAGCCCAGTTGCTCGAGCAGCCCGGTGCTGGCCGCAGCCACGTCAGGGTTATCCTCCACCAGCAGAATGGTGCCGCTGCCGGGAGACTCGGCGCTGGGACTCCTGGTCGATACAATTCCGGATTTGTCGCGCGGCAGCGAGATGGTGACGGTGGTACCCTCGCCCAGTTCGCTGGCGACGGCAACCAGGCCGCCGGCCTGATAGGCAAAGCCGTGCACCTGGGAAAGGCCGAGGCCGGTGCCCTTGCCGACCGCCTTGGTCGTAAAGAACGGGTCGAACACCTTCTGCAAGATGTCGGGCGGAATGCCGCCGCCGGTATCTGAAACGCGGATCGCCACAAAATCTCCCTTGTGCGCTTCGTCGTCCAGTCTGACGTTGCCGGCGCTGATCCTGATCGCGCCGCCGTCGGGCATGGCGTCCCTTGCGTTGATGACAAGGTTGACCAGGGCAGTTTCGAGTTCGGAGACGTCGACCTTGACCGGCCACACATCGTCCTTCACCTCGGTGACCAGCTGAATGGCGCCGCCGACGCCGGTGTTGAGAATTTCGCGCACGGCCTCGATGCATTCCTTCAGGCGGATGGTCTGCGGATTGACGTTCTGTCGCCGGGCGAAGGTCAGGAGCTGGCTGGTTAGCGCTGCCCCGCGCCTTGCGGCCGATTCGATCGCTTCAATGGCGCGGCGGGATTTTTCGTCGTCGGCATATTTCTTCAGAACCTGCGCGCTGCCGCCGATCACCATCAGAAGGTTGTTGAAGTCATGCGCGACGCCGCCGGTCAATTGCCCCAGCGCATCGAGCTTCTGGGATTCGGCGAGCTGTTTCTGCATGCGCTCCAGCTTGAGCTGGGATTCTCGCCGCTCGGTGATGTCGCGGGTGATCTTGGCAAAGCCGATCAGCCTGCCGTTCTCCTTGATGGCGTCGATGACGACGCTTGCCCAGAAAAAAGTGCCGTCCTTGCGGACGCGCCAGCCTTCCTCGTCGTAACGGCCGTGCTCCCTGGCGATGCTCAGGGCTCGCGCGGGCTTGCCGTTGGCCTGGTCGGCGGGGGTATAAAACCGCGAAAAATGCTGCCCGACGATCTCATGCGGCAGGTAGCCCTTGATGCGCTGCCCGCCGATATTCCAGCTGGTCACCAACCCCTCGGGGTCGAGCATATAGAGCGCGTAGTCGGCGACGCCTTCGACCAGCAGCCGGAAACTGCGCTCGCTCTCGAACAGATCCTGTTCTTGCTTAAGCCTGGCCATCGGTACCCAAACCAAGAGAAACGCTTTTACGGCAAAACGGTTCCCAAAAAAGATGAAGCCCCCGAGGAGGGGGCCGCGGCGGCAATATCGTTGATTTTCAAAGAGTTTACAAGTGTCCTCTGCGAGCCGCCGGACAGGAACGCTTTGCAATTTCAGCCGTTGCGCCCGCGATGCATTTGATCGAAATATTTCTGCCGCTCAACGACAACAGCGGACGGCCGTTCGGCGCCGACAAGTATGCCGCGATCCGGCGGCATTTGACCGAGCGCTTCGGCGGAATGACGGCGTTCACCCGATCGCCCGCGCAGGGCACCACGACCGACGGCGGCAACACGGTGCATGACGACATCGTGGTGTTCGAAGTCATGACCGAAACGCTCGACGTATCCTGGTGGCACGGCTACCGGCGCGAGCTGGAGCGTGAGTTCCGGCAGCACGCGATCGTGGCGCGCGCCTCGGCGGTGACCTTGCTGTGACGGCGAAGGAACTCGACAGACGGGTGAAGCTCGCGCTCGACGAGACGCGCCTACTTATTCTCGGCGTGCAGGTGCTGCTGGGATTTCAGTTCCAGAGTTTCTTCCAGGATGGCTTTGCCGAATTGTCTTCGGCCTCGCAACGGCTGTGCGTGACCGGCCTCGCACTGCTGATTGCCTCGGTCGGCCTGTTGATTACTCCATCGATGCAGCACCGGCTGGTCGAGCGGGGCAGATCGAGTACCCGCCTTGTGAAGGCGACGAACTTTTTTGCAGGGTTCGGACTTGTGCCGCTGGCGGCGAGCATCGGTCTCGGGAGCTATGTCGTCCTCGAGCGGCATTTTGGATTCGCCGCGGGTCTCGCCATTGGATTGGCGTTGGCGATCGCCGCGGCGTTTGCATGGTTCGGAATTGAATTTATTGTCGGGTCAAAAAGGGACGACGCATCCATGCAGGTGGCGAACACTCCGCTGGCGACAAAGGTCGAGCAGTTGCTCACGGAGGCGCGGCTCATCATTCCCGGCGCGCAGGCGCTGCTGGGATTTCAGTTCATTGCCATGCTGACATCCGGCTTCGATCGCCTTCCTCAAACGGTCAAGGCCGTTCATGCCCTGGCGCTGTTCCTGGTCGCAATCAACGTGATCCTGTTGATGACGCCGGCGGCGCTGCACAGGCTCTCGTTCAACGGCGAGGATTCAAGAACATTTTTGCGAATGGGGTCGGCGCTGGTGATCGCCGCGCCCGGCTTCCTCGCGGCCGGCCTCGCCGCGGAAACATTCGTGGTCCTGCACAAGGTTGCCGGAAATGCGGGCTGGGCCGCCGTCGGCGCCCTGCTAAGCTTCGTGGGGCTGGTCGGCCTTTGGTACGCAATCCCGGCCTGGCTGCGCATCAGGCTTGAACGATAGCGAAGCAAGCGCTACCGGCAATTAGCGCGGTTGGTTCATTTTGGGGACCAAACAATAATGACGTTTTGAGTCCGGTAACGGACGGTACGTTGTGAAGAATGGCGCTAAATGCTGCGTCGGACAGCTTTGTTTCGCAGGGTTCGGCACCGCGCCATGGCTAGCAACAAGATCAAAAACAAACTTCTTTCGGCCCTGCCTACGAACGTCTTTGACGCATTGCGGCCTGATCTTGTCCATGTCGAACTGGAGTCCAGAACGCAAATCTACGCCCCGGAGGATGAGGTCCAGTGGGTCTACTTTCCCTCCTCCGGGATGATTTCAATGCTGCAATCCACCGTGGACAGCCGCGGCATTGAGCTCGCGACGATCGGCAGGGAGGGCGCACTGGGAACGATGGCCGGTTTCGGATTGAACCGCGCGCTCACCTCATCGGTGGTTCAAATGCCTTTGACCGCCGTCAAAATATCGGCGCTCAACTTTCGTAAAGCTGTCTCGCAATATGCCTCCGTGCAGGAATTGGCGCTGCGTTCCAATGAGGTCATCCTGGCGCAAACCCAGATCACCGCGGCCTGCAATGCGCTCCACAATATAGAGCAGCGATTCTGCAGATGGCTGTTGCAGACCCTGGACCGCTCGGAAAACGCCACCATCACGCTCACCCAGGAATTCCTGAGTGAGATGCTGGGAGTGCGAAGGACATCGGTCACCGAAATCGCATCGAAAATGCAGGCTGATGGTTTTATCCGGTATCGACGAGGACTGATCGAAGTGCTGGATGAGCCGGGACTGGAGCAGCGTTCCTGCGATTGCTTTCACGCGGTTCGGCATGCCGAACGGACCATCATGGGGATCAAGCTCGGAAAATGACGGCGGCGCGATCCGCCGGCACCGCGAAATTTTACCCGATCGCGGGCCGAAATGTCCGCGACCGGACAGACAAATCCTGCGGCTGGGAGCAAAAATTCTGGAAATTGTTGGCTGGAGGACATTGGAAATGATTACCGATGACTTTGACGAAAGAACCATCGCCAATATGGAAGTCGCTCTCGACAGGGCCTGTGAACGCTTCCCGAAGCAGTTGGCTAGCCACGAAGCCCGCAAGCGCATTGCCGCCCAAATCCTGGAGAGCGCCAGGCGCGGCGAGCGTACGCTTAAAGGACTTACTGACGCTGCGATACTGGCAGCAACGCTGATCAGTTCCAGGAAAATCAGAAATCATCACCCGCACATGAATGGGCTTGCAAAGGATAATTCCCTCAGCAGCTGAATATGAGCACGGATTCGCTGCTGTCATCCCGACCGGACTGATCCTGTCGCTCGTCGTGGTGCTGATCCTGCTGTTCACCGGCTGGAAGGGTTGGGAGATGGTCTATCGCCATCGCGTCGGCGTGACGGATCAGTTGTCCTGAAAGATATCAGCTGCCGATTATGTCGGCGGTTTCAGTTCGCTGCTAAGCCACCCCACCGCCCTCGACCTCAGCGGGTCTTCCACGATCGCCGTTTCGGCGTGGTCGCATTTCGGGCATTCGAACAGCCGCTCTTCCCGTCCTTCGCCGGCAGGCGATATCCGCGCCAGCATCATGAGCGTTTGGCATTTCGAGCAGCGCGGACGCTCGATCGCGCTCAGCGGAAACATCGTCGGTGTTCGACCGGTCATGATGCGCTACAGTTTCTGGCGCGGGTGTAACAACCTCACAGTCACCGGTGGATGCCCTGGCAGGACGGCGATAACCAACGCTACAACCCCGGCACGCGCAGCGTCCGTCCGGTACCGGACTAAACAATGCAATTTTCGCCGCACGCGCGGAACATCCGCGATAAATGCAAGTTACCCGGCTGGAAGTTTTCCCCCCAAAGCTTCCCAAACTGAAAGCCCGCCCGGCTCCCCCGCCGAGCGGGCTTTTCTACCGAGAGCGATGTCCGCCACCGGGCAGACGATCGTTCCTGCCCGGGTTTAAGATCGCCGCGTTTTGTGGACGTGAGTACAACCCATGCAATCTCAATCCGAACTGCTCTCGATCGACCCTCACGATTGGCATGCCCGCGCCGAACAAGCGCTGGAAAAAGCCCGCCGGATGAAAGCCGGTCCGGCGCGCGCCCTGGCTTTGAAAAAGGCGGGTCAGCTTCAGGTCGCCGCGGACCTCAAGCGTGCCTTGGGAGCAAACAAGGATTGAGATTGCCTCTGGGCGTGTTCGCATTGCGCGCTTCCTGCGCTCAGGCGCCGACCTGAAGATCGACCAGCGCGACAATGCGCAGCTCGACCGGAATTGCGCTCGTCGGTCGCAGCATATTCCCAGGATGTTCCGCGTCAGCTTCGTTTTGCTTTCCGGACGCACAGCAAGAAACGGCCCCAGCGCCGACGTCAGCGCTGAGGCCGCTTTGAGGGATGTGTCGGATCATCAAATACGATCACCAAACGCGCAACTCCGAAAAAGGTTTCCGCTGCGAGATGCCGCTTTTCACTGAACGATCCGGTTCCCAATTCGTTTCAGTTACGGGTGCGGAACGAAAATGGAGTACCGCGGCAAACGGTTCACGATTGTCCAAGGCATCGGCCCGGATTCATGGAAATGGGCGGTTTATCTGGACGAAAAAACCGTCAAATCCGGCGAGGCAAAAACACGGGCCTCGGCGCAGACCCGCGCGATTTGGGCCATTGACAAGGCGCTTGCACTGCAAAACCCCCGCGCGTCCGTCCGGTACCGGAATGAACAGTGCAATTTCCCGCACGCGCTGGTTTTGAAACAGACGGGAGAGTTTCGGGTCGCTGCGGACCATCGGACATCATTAATCGGCCGTAACGCCAGAAGCGATGAAGGCCCCGACTTTTGGTCGGGGCCTCGTTGTTTAGTCGCGTTGTTTAATCGCGGTCCTTGATGATGGTCTTGGTGCGTACGTCGTCGTCGCGATCCTTCTTGATCACCGTGGTACGCTCCGCCGGTTCACGCTCCTTGATCACGGTGGTACGCTCGCGCTCGCGGACCACATCGCGGTGGCCTTCGCCAACCGTCACGCCGGCGCCGACCGGGCCGACCCGCACGCCCACTTCTTCTGCGAAAGCCGGCGTCGCGAGCGCGGCCACCGCGGCAATTACCAATGCGTATTTCATCGAAGTCTCCTCTGCATATTTTACGATGCAAAAGAAAGTTTCCGCATTGCCTAAAGTTCCCGAAATAGAACGAAGTTGCCGCGGGAACTTTTTACAGATTTGAGATTCTCCGCGAATGCAGCTCTGGCGTCCCCGCGACCGCAGCCGCGCCATTTTCAGTCGTGCTTCGAGGCCTGGTTGTTTCACCGGGCAGGCGGGGCGGCAACAGGTAAAGCGTCATGGCGAACAGCAGGTACACCTGCAGCAACAGCACGCCGACAAACCATGCCGAGCGCCCGCTGTTGGTCACCAGCGATGCGGTCATGGTGGCGATCAGCATCATCACCACCGCGCCGGGCCAGAATTGCAGGTCCATCGGCGCCGGGCCGATGACGTAACTGAGCAGCACCAGCGTCGGAGCGACGAACAGCGCGATTTGGACCGCGCTCCCCAGCGCGATGCCGACGCTGAGGTCGAGCCGGTTCTTGCGCGCGCCGGAAAACGCCGAGGCCATCTCCGCCGCACCGCCGACCAGCGCCACCACGATGAAGCCGACGAACGCCGGCGTCATCCCGAATGCCACCGCCGCCTGCTGCACCGACTCGACGAACACCTCGCTCACCAGCGCGACCAGCACGGTGACGCCGGCCAGCGTCGCCAGCGCCAGGCCGAGCGGCCATGGCGGATGGCCCTCTTCGGCGTGCTCCGCACCGCCGAACAACTCGCGATGCGTCTTGAGCGAAAACAACAGGCCGAGTCCGTAGGTGCCGATCAGCAGCACGGACAGGCTGACACTCAACGTCCCGATGAACGCCGACCCCGGCACGGAATTGGCTTCCGCCAGTGCCGAGGGAATGAGGAGCGCGACGGTGGCCAGAAACAGCAGGCCCGCCTGCAGGCGAGCGCCGGCCCGGTTGTATTCCTGCACGTGATATTTCAGTCCGCCGAGCAGAAACGACGCGCCCAGCATGAACAACGTATTGGTGACGATCGCTCCGGCCAGGGACCCTTTCACCAACGTATACTGCCCGGCGTGCAGCGCGGTCAGCGCGATCACAAGTTCGGTCAGGTTTCCGAGCGTGGCGTTGAGCAAGCCACCGACCGTATCGCCCGTCCTGGCCGCCACCGATTCGGTGGCGTGGCTGAGCAGTGCTGCGAGCGGGACGATGGCAAGCACGGACAGCACAAACAGCGGCGTGTGCGCCTCCGGCTTGAGCTTCTCGACCACGAACAGCACCGGCACAAAAGCCAGCAACCAGAGCAGGGGATTGCGACGGATCTCTTTTAACAAGGGATTCATGGGGGGCCCCCCGGGAAAGCATCAGTGTTACACGAATGAAGCGGTCGGAACAGGTGTCGCAGGCCGCACGCAGGGAATTGGAATACTGCCAAAACGCCCAAGGTGTCGGGCTCGGAAAAAGGGAGTTCGCAGCGTCTCGCTCAAACCCGTTATATCTGCTGTTCTTTCCGTATTTCCGCCCTATCTGTGCCGTCAAACGCGTCATGATCCGAAATTACTCGTTTCTCCACCTCGCAACTCTGCTCGCGACGCTCGTCGCCCTGCCCGCGCACGCGCAGACCCCTCCCGCTTCTCCCGCGCCTGCCCCGGTGCAGATCACGCCTGCGCCCGTCCCGCAGAGCGTGACCGACGCCTCGATGCAGATCACCTGGGAAGTGCGCAACCGTTTCCGGCTGTTTCGCGAGGAGCGCGATTTCCTGCTGCATGCCGAGAGCATGCGGGCGGGAAGCGTACTCGCCGCCGAGCAGCAACTCGAGCCGCAGGGCGACGGCCGCGGCTGGGCGCGCAACATGGTGAACCGGCTCTGCATCGACCTTTCGGGCCGGGTCAGCGAGCCCTGCAATCGCGACAATGTGCGCGAAAGTTATCTGACGCCGACGGAGCATCCGGTCACGGTTCGCCTCACCGGGCAAATTCCGGTCGGCGCCACCTGCGCCTGGACGCTGGACGACGGCGACGGGCCGCCGCGGCAACAGACGTTCGACTGCAACGAGCCGATCAATTTCCGCGCGCGCTATGGCAAGCCGACGGCGACAAGCGTCGACGTCTCCTCCGGCCCCGACGCGCCGCTGCGCGTCGCGACCGAAATCATGGTGCGCGACATCTTTATCGCGGGCCTCGGCGACTCCATCGCCTCAGGCGAAGGCAATCCGGACCGCGCCATCGCGCTGTCGGACGAGGGTTTTTGCTTCCGCTCCTATCTCGGCGCGGCATCCGCGCAATATTACCGGCCGAGCCGCGCCGGCTATAAAGGCGGCCGCGCCTGCGAGGCGCCGGACACGTTGGCCAACTGGCAGCGCCAGAGCGCGCTGTGGTTCAACAACGCCTGCCACCGCTCGCTGTACAGCTACCAGACCCGCACCGCGCTGGCGCTCGCCGTGCAATATCCGCACATCGCGGTGACCTATCTGCCGCTGGCCTGCACCGGCGCCACCATCGCCGAAGGCCTGTTTGCGCCACAACGCGCGCGGGAATGCCTGCCGGCCAAAAACGCCTCCGGCTGCGCCGGCACCGTCAGCGCGCAACTCGCCGAATTGCGCGAAGCCATAGCGGCCGCAAAAAAACGACAGCCGGCGCGCACGCTCGACCTGGTGCTGCTGTCGATCGGCGCCAACGATATCGACTTCTCCGGCCTCGTCGCCGACGTGATCGTCGACAGCGCCACGGAGCGCACGCTGTTCCGCCAGAGCGGCGTGATCGGCTCGGTGCAGGATTCCCGCGCGGCGCTTACGCGCGAGCTGCCGCAGGATTTCGGCAAGCTGCGCGAGGCCTTGAAACCGCTGGTCGGCGATCTCCAGCGCGTGGTCTATGTGTCCTACGCCAATCCGACGCTGGCCGACGGCGCGCCCTGCCCCGGCGGCCGCGCCGGTTTCGACATTCACCCCTCCTTCAATGCCGAGCCGCGGCGGCTCAACAGCGTATCCAATTATGTGCAGAGCGAGTTCCTGCCGCAGCTGAAGGCGATCGTCACCTGCAGCAGCGGCGTGCCGTGCCGCGATCCCGCGCGTGACCGCATGACCTTCGTCGATTCACATCAGGCGGCGTTCGCCGTCCACGGATTTTGCGCCCGCGCGCCGAGCGATCCGGAATTCGATCGCGCTTGTTTCTCGGCCACCGGCGAAAGTTTCGATCCGGACATCGTGTCGGCGGCATCGCAGCCGCTGCTATGCGGCCGCAGCGCCGGCGACTACCGCGCCTACCTGCCGCGCGCGCGCTGGATCCGCGACGCCAATGACAGCTATTTCGCCGCGATGACCTATCCGCAGGCGCTGCCGACCTCGAGCCAGCCCGCCGATATCCACGACGCCACCTGGGGCATCCTGTCCGCGGTCTATGGCGGCGCCGTACATCCCACCGCCGAAGGCCACGCCGCGATGGCGGATGCCGCGGTGCCCGCCGCGGCTGCGGTGCTGCGGCTCGACGCGGTGGAGCCGGAGGTGACGTATCGGCCGCTGGAGCCGGCGGCGCAGCAGTAAGTTTCGTGTCCCGGGCGCGATGCAGCGCGCAGCTCTTGCGAAGCGCTGCTTCGCAGAACCGGGACCCCGGTTTTCTTTGCAAGTAACCGGGGCCCCGGCTCTGCAGCGCACCACGCCGTGAAGAACGGCGCGCTGCGCTGCGTCCGGGGCACGGAGAGACTCGGATTCCTCCCCGCCTCGCCCTATATCAACTCCGTCGTCAGTTGTTCGGAGTTCACGACAATGCCCCAGCGCCCGCGCGATCTCGCGGACAGGATGTCGGAGCGGCGCAAGCCGGATGACGGATTTCTGCGCGAGACATTTACATTGCCGCGGCTCGCGGCGCGGGCCCGTGCGCGTGCATTTCTCGACTCATACCCGGCGGCCGGCTACATGAGCAAGGTCGAGCGCTGGCGCGAACTGCCGGACGGACAAATCGAATTCACCATGCGGCGGCTGAAAAGCGCGGATTGACGTTCTCGCTTTTCGTCATTGCGAGGAGCACTTGCGACGAAGCAATCCAGTCTGTGCCCGAGGCTCTGGATTGCTTCGCTTCGCTCGCAATGACGGTGGCGCTGCGCGCCGCCGTTTATCTACGTTCATCTACGTTCATCTAGATGAAATTTTCGCAAACCCTGCGGTTCCCCAAGGTTCCCGCGCAACTTTCGAAAATGAGACGCGTTGTCGCAGGTGTGAAATTCGAGGAGGATTCCTATGAGGAAGACGGCAATCACCTTGGCGACCGTCGCAGCGTTGGGCGCGGCCGCTGTCGCAGCGCCGACCAAGGCCGAAGCGCGCGGCTGGGGCTGGGGCCCCGGCATCGGCCTTGGCATCGCCGCGGGCGTCGTCGGCGCGGGCCTCGCGGCCTCGACCTGGCCCGGCTATGCCTATGGCCCGGGTTACGGTTACTACGGCCCCGGCTACGGCTATTACGGGCCGCGCTACTATCGCCCGGCCTATTACGGCGGTCCCTACGCCTACTACGGCGGACCGCGCTTCTACCGCCACCGCTACTGGCGCCACCGCCACTACTGGTAAGGCACGCGATCGAATGGCCCGGAGCAGATTGCCCCGGGCCATTTTTGCATGCGCATCGTTGGACAATCCCGTGCTCTGGCGTCACTGTGAGGTGACGCCGAGGGCAGTCCAATGAATCTGAAACTGTCTTGCATGGATCGAACCGCGCGCGCCCGCGCGGCCGGCGGCGTCTGCCTGCTGGCGGCGATATCCGCCGGCGGGATCGGCGTCGCCGCCGCCGAAGACCTGTTCGACAGCAAACCACTGACGCTCGCCGGGGAATACAACAAGGGCATCGAGGGACCCGCGGTCGACGCCGCCGGCGACCTGTTCGTGGTCAACATCAAGATACCCGGCGAAGCCGAGACCCTGAGGGGCGGTATCGGCCAATTGAAAAAGGGCACCACGCAATCCCGATTTTTCACGAGGCTGCCGCCCGGCGGCGCCGGCAACGGCATTCGCTTCGACCTGCAGGGGCGGATGTATGTCGCAGACTTCAAGCTGCACACGATTCACGTGTTCGAGCCCGGCTCCAAGACGCCGAAACCGTATTTTTCGGCGCCGCCCAATAATAATGGCAAGCCCGCCTTCACCCAGCCCAACGATCTTGCGATCGGGCGCGACGGCACGCTCTACGCCAGCGATCCCGATTTCGGGCACGGCACCGGCCGCATCTGGCGAATTACCAGGGGCCCGAATGGCAAGGGCGTCGGCGCGGTCATGACCTCGTCGTCGACGCGACCGCAGGGCATCACCAACGGCCTTGACCTCAGCCCCGACAACAAGACGCTCTATGTCAGCGAGTCGCGCGTCAACAATTCCGACGGGACCGTGAAGGTGAAGTCCGCGGTCTATTCGTATCGGATCGACAACCTGAAGCTCGCGGAGGAATTCCGGGTCATCGAGTTTCCCGATAAATTCGACGTTGACGGCCTGAAGGTCGATACCGATGGCCGGATTTTCGTGGCGCGGCCCGAGGCCGGCGAGGTTGTCATTCTGGTGCCGCCTGGCTCCCCGGGCACTCCGCAGCCGCGCGTCGCAACCGCAGGAAAAAACCCCAACAACCTGACCTTCGGCGGCGCCGACGGCCGCGACGTGTTCGTCACCCAGGCCGACCCGGCAAAACTCTTCATCGAGCGCTTCCGCACCGACCGGCCCGGCCGCGAACCCTGTCTGCAGACCCCCGCGCCCGCGGACTGCAGGCCGATCGCGCAGTAGCACCTGTAGCCCGGATGGAGCGAAGCGAAATCCGGGAACGAAGCGGCCGACAGTCCCGGGTTTCGCTTCGCTACACCCGGGCTACAAGCGTTGGTGCTCTATTGCTTCGCCGTGGGCGCCGGCGCGGTGACCGGCGGCGTGCTCTTCTTGGCGGCAACCGGCGCCTTCGGTGCCGGCGCCGGTGGCTTGATCGGCGCGGCTTGGGCGGGCAGGTATTTTGCGATCACCGCCGGATCGAGCGTGGCGATCTCGGCGTCGGGCAGCCGGTGCCAGACCTCATCCTTGCCGAACAGCGAGAACCCCATATAGCCGCGCATCGTCAGCGTCTGGCCGTCCGGGCTCAGCGTCATCTTCGCCTTGTAGATTTTTCCGTCGCGCGGATCGAGCACGTTGCCGTTCTCGTATTTCAAGCCGTCGCGCTTCATGTCGCGGATGAAGGACAGCCCGAGCCAGGGCTGGTTCTTGCGGTCGTCGGTGCATTTGGTGCAGAGCACGTTCGGATCTTCGCCGGGCTTCATGAACAGTTTCGCGATCGCGCCCTCGAACATGCTGCCGTCGCGATCGACGATCAGAAACCAGCCGTCCGGCTTGCCGTCCTCGAGCTTCTGCCACAGCCCCGCGGCGGAGGGACCGGGTTGCGCGGCGGCGGTTTGCGCGGCGGCGGGCTCGGACAACGGGGCCGCCAGCAGCACGCCGAGCGCCACGACGATCGGAGCCAGCCGCAGCACAACACCGCGCGCAAATTCATGTCCAGCAAACGTCATAAGCAATGATCCAAACCCTTTTGGCCGCGTCCGGCGATCCCAGATGGAACGCATACTATGTCGATTTTGCGGGAGGGGGAAATGGGGTGGCGCCCTCACCCGCCGTCGTCCCGCACATGTCAACCGGGCGGTAAATCCCGGCCAATTCCCCCGCACAGGCAGCGGCTTCCGGGTAGCGCAGGGAGTGAGGCCCGCACATGACTGACCCACAACGGCGCACTCGCAGCGCTGCTCTGGTCATCGGCAAAACCGGTGTCATAATCCCTGCGCCAACAGCATTCCGAAACGGACGAACCATGGCATCACGGCAGCGCATTGCAAACGCCATCATCGCCGCACTCGGCGCCGCACTGCTGCTACTCGGCGCGTCCGCCTCCGCGCAGGACGCGGGCTCCTATCCCAACCGGCCCGTCATGATGATCGTGCCGTTCGCGCCGGGGGGCGCGTCGGATTTCGTGGCGCGCACCATCCAGATCGGCGTCAGCGACATCCTCGGCCAGCAGATCGTGGTCGACAACCGGCCCGGTGCGGCCGGCATCATCGGCACCGAGGTCGCGGCGCGCGCGGCGCCCGACGGCTACACGACCTTTCTCGGCAATATCGGCACGCTGTCGATCAATCCCGGCGTCTACACAAACATGCGCATCAAGCCGGACCAGGATCTCGCGCCGGTAACGATGTGCGCCGATACCCCGAGCATCCTGATCACCCGGCAGGATTTCCCGGCCGGCAGCCTCGGTGAGCTGATCGCCTATGTGAAGGCGAACCAGGGCAAGGTCACCTTCGCCACCCCCGGCTCGAGCACGCTGAACCGGCTGGAGATGGAGGTGTTTCGCAAAGACGCCGGGCTCGACATGGTGCACGTGCCCTACAAGGGCGGCGCCGGTCCCGCGGTGCAGGACATTCTCGGCGGCCATGTCGACATCATGTTCACCACCATCTCCTCGGCGATGGCCTTCGTGAAGGACAACAAGGTCAAGGCGCTCGCCGTCACCACGCGGGAGCGGATGACCGAACTGCCCGAGGTGCCGACGATGTACGAACTCGGCTGGAAGAATCTCGTGACCTCGTCGTGGCAGGGCGTGCTGGTGCCGACAGGGACGCCGCGCGCAATCGTGGAAAAACTGCACGCCGCGATCGTCAAGGTGCTGGCCGAGCCTACGATCCAGGCGCGCATGCGCAACGCCGGCGTCATCGCAGTCGCCAGCAAGTCGCCGGAGGATTTCAAGGCCTACATGGACGCCGAGACCGCGAAATGGACCAAGGTGATCCAGGAGAGCGGCGTGCGTGCGGATTGAAACCCCGTGCCCCGGACGCAGCGCAGCGCGTAGCCCTTGCGGAGCGGTGCGCTGCAGAGCCGGGGCCCCGGTTGCTTGCGACTTGAAGAAACCGGGGTCCCGGTTCTGCGAAGCGGCATGAAGAATGCCGCATCGCGCCCGGGACACGGGGTTAAGGTTGAACGCGCAACGGGAGGACGGAATGCAACCTCTTGAACCAGCAACTCGGCTGCCCGCCGTGCAACGCAGCGCCGCGCTGCTGGCGCTGCTCTCGATTTTGCTCTGGCCGGGGATGCAAGCGGGCCACGCCGAAGGTTACCCCGACCACACCATCAAGATCGTCGTTCCTTTTCCCGCGGGTGGACCGACCGATGTCGCCGCCCGGCTGGTTGCGCAGTCGCTCTCGCCCAGACTCGGCCACAACGTCATTGTCGAAAACCAGTCGGGCGCTGGCGGAAGGCTCGGCGCCAAGGCCGTCGCTACCGCGGCGCCGGATGGCTACACCTTGCTGCTCGGCGGCACCAATGTGAACGCGATCAGCGGCGCGATTTACAAGAATTTGGGTTTCGAACCTGTCAAATCGTTCGCTCCGGTCGCCATGATCTATACCGACTCGCTGGCGCTTGCGCTGTCGCCGCGCGTGCCGGCCGATACCTGCGAGGAACTTGTCAGATACGCCAGGGATAATCCGGGAAAGCTGAAATACGGCGCGCCTCCCGGCATCTATACGCAGTTTGCCGGCGAGTTCTTCAAGATCAGAACCTTAACCGACATTCAGTTCGTGCCGTACAAAGGCGGAGCGCCGGCGCTGACCGACGTGCTCGGCGGACATATCGACATGGTCTTCAACAACAGGTCGACCGTGTTGCCGTATTTCAAGGAGCGGAAGCTGAAGCCGCTTGCCGTGACCAGCCAAAGCCGCTGGCCGGAGCTGCCGGAAACGCCGACCTTTCAGGAGCTAAAAATATCCGGCTTCCCGACCGAAGTCATATTCGGCTTGCTTGCGCCGGCAGGCACCCCAGTGGCGATCATCGAACGATTGAACGGCGCGGTAAACGACGGCCTGCGCTCCGCCGATGTCCGCGCCAGCCTGGACGCCATCGGCGTGGAAGCCAGGATGGGAACGCCCGAGGCGTTCGCCGCAATGCTGGACGAGCAGGCGCGGCAATGGAAAGCGGTGATCGACGAAATCGGCATCAAGGCGGAGTGAGGGTGCGGAAGCCGTAGCCCGGGTGAGCGCAGCGAAACCCGGGACGGCGTATGTGTTGGAACGGTGACCCCGGATGTCGCTTCGCTCATCCGGGCTACAAAGAGCAGAGGACCCAGCGTGCAACAAATCGAAGTCGCTGTGATCGGAACCGGATGGTGCGGCGGCATCCGCGCTGAAACGCTGGCGCGCTCCTCGCTCGTAGACAAACTGCATATCTGCGAAATCCGGCCTGACCGCCTTGCCGAGGTGAAGCAACTGACCAACGCTGCGACCGCGACATCAGACTATCGCGACGTCGTGGGCAACGACCGGATAAAAGTGGTCTACATTTCGACCACGCCCGAATCCAACCATTTTCCGATCGCGCGGGATTGCCTGAAAGCCGGCAAGCACGTGCTGCTGGAAAAGCCGATCGCGCTCGAACTGTTCGAGGCCGATGAGCTGATCGAGATCGCAAAGCGCGGCAATCTCAAATTCACCATCGGCTATTCGCAGCGTTTCAATAGCCGCCTCGCCTACGCCAAGAAAAAGATCGCCGACGGCACGCTGGGCAAACCGGTGTCGGTGATGGTGAGCCGGCATCTGTCGCGCGGCTTGGGTAAGAAGATCGCCAGCCGCGGCCGGCTGTCGCCGGCGGCGATGGAATCCACGCACGATCTGGATTTTGTCTTTTGGCTGCTCGAGCCGGCGAGACCGGTCAAAATTTATTCGCAGGGCGCGTACGGCACCATGAAGGACGTCAACGGCTCCTATGACATCATGTGGAGCACGGTGACCATGGACAATGGCGTGCTGGTGTCGATCGGCGGCGGCTGGAACCTGCCGCCGAGCTATCCGAACTACTGCGCCACCACGATCGAGATCACCGGCACCGAAGGCTCGCTGTTCCTCGACGACACCCAGCGCGCCAACTGGCTGAACACCATGAAGGACGGCACGCAATATCCGATGTCGACCATGCCGGGCGAATGGGTCGACCACGTCTATGCCGGACAGATGGCGCCCGAAACGCTGCACTTCCTCGAATGCGTGCTGCGCGACACAGAGCCGATGGTCTCGCCGGAAAGCGCGCGAGTGGTGATGGAGACGTATCTCGCAGCCGACCTGTCCGCGGAAAGCGGCGAGCCGGTCGCGCTGCCCCTCAACAACCAGGCGCTCTCGGCGGTGCAGGATTTGTACAGGAAGTTTCGCACACCGGTGTAGCCAAGTGTAGCCCGCCATGAGCGAAGCGATATGCGGGACGGCCTCCCCGCATATCGCTTCGCTCATGGCGGGCTACGGGCTCGCTACGAGTTACCCGCCCAGCATGAACACGGCGGCGCCGAGGCCGAGCAGCAGCAGCGGATGCAACGTCGGGCGCCACATCCGCATCCCGGCCACGGCCAGCGCGGTGCCCCATGCAAGCGTCCCGCTCTCGCGCAGCAGCGCGAGCGCGCCGGCCAGCACGAGGCCAGCGGCGATCGGGACAAATCCGGCCTCGACCGCGGCGTGCCAGACCGAGCCGCGCCACCGGTTCCAGATGCGGCCGGCGCAAAAGATCAGCAGCGAGGACGGCAGGAAGAAGGCGAGCGAGACCACCAGCGCGCCGCTCCAGCCGGCGGCCTTCCAGCCTACCAGCGTCGCCAGCGTGGAGCCCGGTCCGGGTGCCGCCCGCGATATCGCGAACAGGTCGGCGAATTCCTTTGCCGTCGTCCAGCCATGCAGCGTTGCCTGATGCTGCATCTCGGCGAATACCGAGGGGCCGCCACCGATCGACACCAGCGAGAGCGGCGCGAAGGCGATCAGCAACGCCAGCAACGTGCGGTCATCGTCCGCCATCACGGCTCTCCGCCGGAATCGGACCGCATGGCGAGATATGCGAGCGCGATGCTGAGCGGCGCCACGCAGAGCACGATTGCCACCGTCGGAAATCGCATCAGGCCGATCAGGACGAACACGGTCAGCAGCACGGCGATGGCGCCGAGATTTCGCCATCGCCAGACAAACCGTGACGGGCCGGCCGCCGCCGCTTCCGGCCGCTGCTCGCCTCTCCTTGCGCCGGCGCCGTGCGCAACGGAGGAGAGGCCCATGGCAATCAGCAGGCCGGCCGCGGCAGCAGCCGCGCCTTCGATCGCGGCATGCAGCACGGCCGATCCGGCCAGCGCGTCATAGGCGACGGTGAGGCCGATCGCGGCAAGGCTCGGCCCGACCAGAAGGCCGAGGGCCGCGGCTGCGGCGCCTGACGCGCCGCGCAGGCGCTGCCCGATCAGCACCGCGAGATTGAGGACATTGACCCCCGGCATGATGCGCGCCAGCGCCAGCGCGGCGGAAAATTCGGTCTCTCCAAGCCAGCCGCGCCGCTCGACAAAGGCCCGATGCATCCAGGCCGACACGGCGCCGCCGAAGCTGGACAGTCCGAGCTGGGAAAACAGCAGGAAAAGCTCGAGCAGCCCGACCTGCGGCGGGTGAGGACGGGCCTCGGCGGCCTGCGGCGATGCACCCTCTGTTCCCGCTCCAGCCACGCGCCCTCTTTCATGCCGCAGAGGCGCGCGCCGGCAACGCCCCGGTGCACGCATCGCGGAATGCTATAGCGATTTCAGGTGAAACGGAATCCGATACTTCATTTGTGCGAATACGCCGTCGTGAACGGCACCACCTCGACGACCGTCATCATGCCGCGGTCTTCATGCGCCAGGATGTGACAATGCAGCACGTACTGGCCGGTGAAGTCGACGAAGCGGCTGCGCATCTTGAAGTAGCCGGGGATCGTGGTTTGCGTAATTTTTGTGCCGGAGGTGGTGAAGACGGCGCGTGCCGACGGAATCGCAAACACGTCCCACCAGATGCGGTTGGGCTGCGGCGTGTTGTGGCAGTCTTTCCAGGTCGTCGGATCGTTGATGTCGAGGAGGCACTGCACGTCCTTGTTGTACTTGCCGCCGGTCACATATTTGGGGACCAGGTCGTTGTTAGTGGTCGGATCCGGCACAAACTGATTTGGATCGAAGAATTCCGTGATCTGGAACGGGTTGATGTGGATGTGGAAGGGATGATCGACCACCCCCGGCGGGTCCGTCGCCACGACGACGTCAGCCGTGGCGGGCGCGGATTGCACCGCGCCGTTGACGGTGTTGTTCACGATCTTCCATTCCTCGACCGTGTTGAGCAGGACGGCCTGCCCGACATTGCCGTCGAACTTCTGGCCGTCGATGGTATGCATCGCATGCGGGGTCAGGCCGGACGTCGGCGTGGACGCGAACACGACCGTCCTCGTGCCCTTTACCTCGCTGTCCTTGATGTCGGCGAGAAACGCCGGAAAGCTCAGCTGCAACTGGGCTGGCGGGATGAACTGCGCCTGATTGTCCGTTGCCGGCGGCCCGCTCACATTCACCATCAGCAAGGGGAGCGGTGACGGGTCGTCGGGGCTGCAGATCGGGGTCGGGACCGGCGTCGGCGGCTGCGTCGACGGGCGCGAGGTCGGTATGGTGGGGATCTGACCGGACGGAAGTGTTGCGCACCTGCTCCGAACCTGCTGCGCCAGCAACACGTACTGGCCGGGCGTGGTCGGCGCCTGCACCAGCACATCGGCGCGGTTGCCCGCGAACAGCAAGAGGTTGGGATTCTGGCTGGCGGCATAGTTGCCGCCGGTGAACTGCACGCCGTCCTGGGCCGTCTGCTTCCAGGCGAAAACCTGCGGCGAACTCGGGGCCGTCGCGTTCGCCGGTGCAAATCCGTTGACGAAGATTGCGCCGCGCGACGACGTATTGGCGATGCGCCAAAGCTGTACCTGACCCGGCTGCATGGTCAGCGCCGGCTGAAACCGGCCGTTGACCGAAAACGGCGCCGGGCCGCCGCCTGACTGGCCGCCGCCGAACAGATTGGGGCTGGTCCCCAATTGGTTGACCACCAGCACGGGCTGCGACCTGGACCACGACTGCGGACCGCTCCAGCTCGGGCCATAGAACTGGTTCAGCGCGTCGTCGTAGCCTCCCTCGATGATGAAGGCGCCGGTCATGCCGTTCGATACGTCGATCGCGGTCGAGCCGTGCTTGTGGGCGTGATACCAATGGGTCCCCGGAGCCTGGCCCATCTGCAGCGCGCGTGCCTGCTCCGTCGCCCCCCCGCCATGGTTCGCGGGATGAGCCGATTGCGAAGGTCCGGGCGGCGTATAGGCCGGCAGGCGGAAACAGTATGGCGTAGCCCCGATATAGTATTGCGGCCAGGCGCCTGCTTTCCGTTGCGCCTCGTCCACCGGCCACAGCTTGTTGATGATGACCGGATCGGCGTCGTATTGCTTCAGCAGGCTTTCCTGCGTGGCGACCCAGGCCGGCGGAAAGTCATTCCATGTCCGCGGCCATTGCGACAGCACGCTCTTGTTCAATTCGGTTTCGCAATTGGTGAAAAAATCGCCGAACGGTCCGCTGATGCTTGCCTCGGTGACGACCGGCTGTCCGCTGGCGTCGCGCAGCGAAGGCCGCACTTCGATGAAGATGTTGTCGCCGGCCGTTCCGGGATTGGTGTGCGTGCCGTGGAAATGGATGTTGCCGGTGGTCGATCCGTGAAAGCAGTCCGGATACACGTCGAGTCCGGGATAGGGAGCCGTGCTCTGGTCGCATCCCTGTCCCTTCTCGCCGCGGTCGATCGTGCTCCAGTAACCGCCGCTGCCGAGCTGATTGAGCAGGGCCAGCTCGACGATGTCGCCAAGCTTCGCGCGCAATGTCGGGCCCGGCACCGGATCGACGTTCGGACCCGGCGGAAGCGGTTGATAACCGGGGTAGCTGGGCGGCGGGACATAGCCCGGATAACCCGGAGGAATCGATCCGGCATAGGCCGGCAGAACGGCTCCGGATCCGCGGAACTGGCGAACCTCCTGCACCAGGCACTGGCTCGGATCGGACTTGCGGTTGCCGACAAACATCCGCTGCGCGTTGTTGCTGAGCACGATGGTGCCCCGCAGTTTGCCGTTCTGCGAGATGATTTCGGGGATCTGCAGCAGCGGCTGGCCCGGCGCCGGGCACTGGACGTATTGCGGCGCCAGCGGCTGCCAGGCCGGCAGTTGCTGCGCCCGCGCCTGCGGCGCCTGCACGGCGATGACTGCAGCGATGGCCGATGTGGCGGCGAGCAGCCCGGGTGTCCGCCGCCGGGTCGCTGTCGCCGCGAACGCACGCGTTTCGCCGCTATGCGGCTTGATATCGTACCCGGCCATTGCATGCCCTCCCCTGCGATTGTCTCGTCCGTATGCTCCGAACGCCGCCACCACCCGAGCAAAGGGTCCGCGCGTCCTGTCGATCGATCGGTGCTGGCGCTGCCAGACCGGCCTCGCCTCCGCTCACGACGTCGGCGGTGTGGTTATGACGATCTTGCCGTTTTCTGACGGGTGCAGCAGGCATGTATAGGAGATGGTCGTGCCGCCCGGTCCCGAGACGACATATCCGGGGGTCTGGTGGCCGGGCGTAATGGCGGGCCACACCAGGGTGCCCAGCGGTGGAATCAGGTTGGTCTGAACCGGCTGATGGTCCTGCGCGGTCGCGTTATTCCAACTGACGATGTCGCCCAGCTCCGCATAAATTGTTCCGACCGGGGCGGTCTGATTTTGCGCCACGAACGTTGCGGGATCGCCCGGATTGGTTCCGGCAACGATATCGACCGACCAAACCGCCATGGTGCCCCCTTATCCCCGGAGTAGTTCCCAGCCTTGCAAAATTGTGACGCCAGGTTTTTTGATTGTCGAGAGAAAAATCACAGGCGTCAACCGCAGGTAAGCATGTTCGGCGCCGCCGCACGATTGCGATTTCACGTCGCGATGACAGAACAGGAACGGCAGGGAACGTCTCGCTTGCCACGAAGGCGCGGCGCCGTCCCGAGGCCGGTCCGCGCGAGTATTCGGCGCAATTCCCGCTATGACAGTATGTTTGCTGTAGACTACCTTTGGATGCTTTGCCAAGATGACTGCGAGTCGTGCGCGCAACACCGTGCCGGATTGCCGATAACAATTATTGCATTCACCAAGCGAGGCCGGCGGCCTTGATTGCGGATCTTCGAGGAGCACAGCGACGTGCTCGACGTTCCCAGCATGATGGTCCGGCACGATCGGACGTAACGACAGGAGGACACAATGCCGGATTGGTCGATCAAGATCGAGGGCAAGCCCGCCGTGTTCACGCCGGATATCGAGAACCTCAAGCTCAAGCCGGGCACACCGTTGCAGGTGGTGCAGGGCGATATCGTCAGCTGGAACAACGAAAGTGACGAGCCGCACTTTCCCGTGCCGGAACCCGTGACGGACCCCGTGACGCACCAACAGAAGCAGCTCAGCGCTTTCATGACCTCGCCACTCGCGCCCGGCAATTCGTCCCGAGCCTATAACGTCGTCGAGCCGTCAGGGACCATCATTTCCTACCACTGCAGCCTTCACGCCAACGAGCATGGCAAGATCGTCGTCGTCGATTTCGGAGCGACGGATTACGGGCCGGAAGAAGACCTGATCGCCTAGGGCTGAGCGGCCAGGATGCGTGAAGTTTGCTCCGTCAAGCCGGCAACGAACGAGCCACCAGGAGAGATCGTCATGTCCACGAAACACACGAAGCTGCACGACTCGCGGCGCTGGCTCGCTGCGGCGCCGGTTGCCATTGCGTTGCTGATGCTGCAATCGCCAACCGCACATGCCGGCCCCTGCCTGCCGGTCAGCCAGCCGCTGCTCCCGATACCGGAACTGGTGCGCAACGATCAGACCAAAGTGTTGCGCGGCACGATACTGCTCACCGACGAGCAGCGCCGGCTGATCCTTCGTTCGCCGCCGATTCCCCCGGATCAACGCGCCACGCAGCCGGGGCAACCGGGTACGTTCTACGATTGTCTGCCGCAGCACGTTCGCGCGTTCCACGGGATCGAAGCGGTCCCGAAGGTACCGGTCAGCCCGGGCGGCGTCATCGACCCGTTTCCAGGACCGACATTGCGCGCGCGGCTGGGAGATATCATCGAGCTTACCTTTCTGAACCAGATCAATCCTCGCCGTTTTAATTATACCATGGACGAAGGTGAGAAGCGCGGCGCCAGCCAGATCGTCCAGAATCCGGAAGCCGGTTGCGACACCAGCACGCCAAGCGATCCGACACAAAAGGGTTATCCGGCCGATAGAGGCGACACGTTTCCCGACTGCTTCCATGGATCGAGCACCGCCAACCTCCATTTCCATGGCACCCATACCAATCCCAATGGGACGGGCGACAACGTATATCTTGCAGTCCGGCCCGCGCTGCCCGATCGGGTGACCAAGCAGCTGCCGGTGACAGCCGACAGCGTCAGGAAGCCGTTCACGGATTTCTTTACGGCCTGCGAAGCGGCCCTGAAGGACAACTTGCTTTCCACCTATCCGCAGACCTGGAACGACAAGCCGCTCGGGCCATATACCACGGCCGGTACCTGGACCGCCGAGCAAAAGAAGTTGCTGCAGGCCCATGACGCAGCGACAGGGGAACACCTGTGGGACGCCAACCAGGGTCAGATCAATGACGGGCTCTGGCCGCAATACTACATCGGGGCGTATCCGTACTGCTTCCGGCTTCCGGAATACAAGGAAACGACATGGCCGCCGCCTCCCGGCGGACTGCAGATGGGACAATCGCCCGGTACGCACTGGTATCATGCCCACAAGCACGGCTCGACCGCGATCAACGTGGCGAACGGCATGACCGGGGTGTTCATCATCGAAGGCCCGTATGACGACGCGCTCAATGCCTTTTACGGCGACAAGGAAAACCCCGAGAAAAAGCCGCTGTGGACGCGGACGCAGCCGGTGATCGTCATCAATCAGTTGGGGGTGAGCCCCAATCTGATGCGCAGCGGCCCGGGACAGACTGACAAGGGTCCGGACTTCACGGTCAACGGCCGATTCCAGCCGGTCATCGATATGGCGCCCGGCGAAGTGCAGCTATGGCGCATCGCCAACACGTCCGGACGCAGCGGCGCCTACTTCGGAAATTTTGCGCCGGGCATCCAATGGATGCAGATCGCCCAGGACGGCGTTCAGTTCGCGGACGAGAATTATAAGGCCAGCAAAAACCGGCCGTTCCTGGTGGCGGCCGGCAACCGCGCCGATCTGCTGGTGAAGGCGCCGGCCACGCCTGGAACATATCCCGTTATGGTCAAGCACGATGTGGATCCATCCGACCTGCCGTCGGCCTTCCCCGTGGTGCTGATGCAGATTCGCGTGAGAGATGTAACTCCGCCTGTAACCGGCAATCGCTTGAAATTCATTGATAAGCTTCCTGCGCAGCCGCCGTTCCTCACCAACATCACCGACGCGGAGGTTGCAAACCAGCCAGACAGACCGCGGGTGATCACATTCGCCTCCACGGGGCCCGGCGCAGGCGCCTCGCACACCATCAACGGCCATAAATTCGAGGACGACAAGCCAGGCGACAAGCCAATTACGGTGACGCTCAAGGCCGTCGAGGAATGGAAGATCGTCAATGCGAGTTACGGCCCGCTGATTTCGCATCCGTTCCACATCCACATCAACCCTTTCCAGGTGCTGGAGGTATTTCGCCCCAACGACACCGTGAGAAATGCGAACGGTAAGACCGTGCCGAAATATGTCTTCTACGACGACCCGGCGCCTGACCCGGCACAGTGTTATCTCAATCCGCAAGATCCAACCACCTGGAAGGATTGCAAATTCACTCCGCCCGATCCGAAGGTGCCGCTGGTCTGGTGGGACGTGTTTCCGATTCCTTCGGGTATCATAGCGACGGACGCGAAAGGAAATCAGATCAAGGACGCGAAGAACGACCCGCTTGGCGTGCCCGGCTTCTTCCGCATGCGCAGCCGCTTCGTGGATTTCGCCGGCCAGTATGTGCTGCATTGTCACATCCTGGCGCACGAAGACCGCGGCATGATGGCGATCGTGCAGGTCTCGGACGCGAACAAACCCACCCCCGCGGCGCGCTACATGCATCACTAGCTTGTCGCGGCAGCTGCCCGCCACTCACAGGGAGTGGCGGGCGGACCTGCTCTCAACTACTCTCGATCCGGTCCGGTTTGCTGGACTTGATTCACCGGTGCCGGAGTTGTCGTATTGATGTCGGTGTATGATGTAGCGGCGCCCACCTTCGAGCGTCACCGCGCCTTGCCGGACGGCGTGCCGGAGGCGATCCGGGCTTTGGTGCTCGAGGCGGCCGATGCATCGCGGCCGCGGCTGCTCGATCTCGGCGCCGGCACCGGGCGGATCGGCATTCCCTTCGTCACGGCCCGCGACGACTATGTCGGCGTCGATCTTTCCTTCGGCATGCTGTCCGAATTCAGGCGCCGCGCAGGCAGTAGCGCCCGCGCGCCTCCTCTGGTGCAGGCGGACGGTGAGCACCTGCCGTTTCGCGACGCCACGTTCGACGCGGTCATGCTGATCCAGGTGTTCGGCGGCCTGCGCGGCTGGCGGCGGCTGCTCACCGAAGCGCGGCGGGTACTGCGCGGCGCCGGGGTGCTGGTGCTCGGCCGCGCGGTCGCGCCGCCCGACGGCCTCGACGCGCGGATGAAGGCGCAGTTGGCGCTGCTGCTCGACGAAATCGGCGCGGCGGCCGACCGGACCAACACCCGGCAGGACGCGCAAGGCTGGCTCGAGCGAGAGGCGCGCGGCACGCGCCTCGTTGCGGCGACATGGACGGCCAGCCGCACGCCGCGCGGGTTCATCGAGCGCCACGGCAGCGGCGCGCGGTTTTCCGCGCTGCCGGCGCCTGTCAAGGAGGAGGCGATGCGCCGGCTCGCCGCCTGGGCCACAACGGCGTTCGGCTCGCTCGATGCGGCCTCGGACGAACCGCATGGCTTCGAACTGCAGTTATTCAGATTTTCATGAAGGGAAGTCGATCGGATGAACGAAACAACGGATAACGCCATGCTGACCGATCTGGGGCGGCAACTGGTCGGCGGCTCGCTCAGCGATCCTGAGATCCAGCGCGCCACCGAGGCGACGCCCAACTTCGCCATCCTGCCATGGGTGAACGTGGTGAAGATCGGCGGCCAGAGCATCATGGACCGCGGCCGCAGCGCGGTCGGTCCTGTTGTCGACGAGATCGTCGCCAATCTGTCGCGCCACAAGATGATCCTCGGCACCGGCGCCGGCACCCGCGCGCGGCACGTCTACAGCCTTGCCATCGACTTGGGCCTGCCGACCGGCGTGCTGACCGTGCTCGGCACCGCGGTCGCCTGGCAGAATGCGCAGATGCTGCAATATCTGCTCGCCAAGCACGGCATCGCGTTCCTCGAACCGGAGGGCTTTCCTGCGCTGCCGCATTATCTGATGGAGCGCGGCGCGGTGATCTGCCAGGGCATGCCGCCCTACAAGCTGTGGGAGGCCAACCCCGCCGTCGGCCGCATCCCGCCGCAGCGCACCGACACCGGCTGCTTTCTGATCGCCGAGGTGTTCGGCGCCCGCAAGATGATCTACGTCAAGGACGAGGACGGGCTGTTCACCGCCGACCCCAAGAAGGACCGCAGCGCCACCCATATCCCGCGCATCAGCGTGCAGGAATTGCTCGCGCGCGATCTCGACGATTTGGTGGTCGAGCGCGCGGTGCTCGACCTGATGCTGACCGCGCGCAATATAAGCGAGATCCAGTTCGTCAACGGACTGAAGCCGGGGCAACTCACTGCCGCGCTCGACGGCGAGCCGGTGGGGACTATCATCTACAACGCCGCCGGGAGCCACGCATGAACGAGTCACCTGGCGCACAACACGTGACCTCGCGGCTGATGCGGGAGTCGCTGATGGACAAGAAGCTGATCGCAGGAACGGAGTCGGCGGTGCGCGCGATCCTGCCGACGCTCAATGTGGTGCAGATCGGCGGGCTTTCGATCATGGACCGCGGCCACACCGCGGTGCAGCCGCTGCTCGACGAGATCCTGGCCAACCAGGAGCGGCACAAGCAGGTGATCGGCGTCGGCCCCGGCGTGCGCGCCCGGCATATCCTGTCGGTCGGCCTCGATCTCGGCCTGCCGACCGGGGCGCTCGCGACGCTGGCCGCCAAATCGTCGGCGCAGAATGCCTATATGGTATCCTGCCTGCTCGCCAATCACGGCTTCGTCTATCTCGAGGCACCGTTCATCGTGCAACTGTTGCCGGCGATGCTGGCGGCGGCGCGCGGCGCGGTGTTCAACGGCATCCCGCCCTACGATCTCTGGGAGCATCCGCCCGCGCTCGGCAAGATTCCCCCGCATGGCAGCGACGCCGGGTCTTATCTCGTTGGCGAAGTGTTCGGCGCGAGATCGGTGATCCTGCTCAAGGATGTCGACGGGCTCTACAGCGCCGATCCGAAAACAAATCCGGATGCGAGGTTCATCCCCGAGGTCGGCGCCGCCGAACTGATCGCGATGAAATTGCCGACGCTGCCGATCGAGCCGGTGGTGCTGGACTTGCTGACCCGCGCAAGGCTGGTCAAGAGCGTGCGCATCGTCAACGGGCTGGTCCCCGGCAATCTCACCCGCGCGCTCAACGGCGAAGCCGTCGGCACGCTGATCCACGCGTGATGCTGTAGCCCGCCATGAGCGAAGCGATATGCGGGATAGGCCGTCCCGCATGTCGCTTCGCTCATGGCGGGCTACGATGCATCCGCCCCTACTCCGCCAGCTCCCGCATCACCTTGATCAGATCCGATTTGCCCTCGAAACCGATGCCCGGAATGTCCGGCATCACGATGTGCCCATCCTCGACGCGGACGGAATCCGGGAAGCCGCCATAGGGCTGGAACAGGTCCGGGTAGCTCTCGTTGCCGCCGAGCCCGAGGCCGGCCGCGATGTTCAGCGACATCTGGTGGCCGCCATGCGGCACGCAGCGCGACGGCGACCAGCCGTGCTCTGCCAGCACGTCGAGCGTGCGGAGATATTCGACCAGGCCATAGGACAGCGCGCAGTCGAACTGCAGCCAGTCGCGATCCGGCCGCATGCCGCCGTAGCGCAGCAGGTTCTGCGCATCCTGATGCGAGAACAGGTTTTCGCCGGTCGCCATCGGCCCTGGATAGAATTGCGCCATCGCGGCCTGCAGCGCGTAGTCAAGCGGATCGCCGATCTCCTCGAACCAGAACAGCGGATAGTCGCGCAGCATCTTTGCGTAGGCGATGGCGGTCTCCAGATCGAAGCGTCCGTTGGCATCGACGGCCAGCTGCGCTTGCGAACCGATCTCCTGTAGCACCGCCTCGATCCGTCCGCGGTCCTCGTCGATCGGCGCGCCGCCGATTTTCATCTTCACCACAGTGTAGCCGCGGTCGAGATATCCGCGCATTTCCGCGCGCAGCGCCGAGTTGTCCTTGCCCGGATAATAGTAGCCGCCCGCCGCGTAGACGAAGACGCGCGGATTGGCGTCGCGGCCTTTCTTCTCGGCAAGCAGCCGGAACAGCGGCTTGCCGGCGATCTTGGCCACCGCGTCCCACACCGCCATGTCGAGCGTGCCCACCGCCACCGAGCGTTCGCCGTGCCCGCCCGGCTTTTCATTCGCCATCATCGCAGCCCATATGCGGTGCGGATCGAGATTGCTGCCGGCATCGTCGAGCAGGCTGTTGGGCTCGACCTCGAGGATGCGATCGCGAAACCGCTCGCGGATCAACCCGCCCTGGCCATAGCGGCCGTTGGAATTGAAGCCATAGCCGACGACGCGGCGGCCGTCGCGCACCACGTCCGTCACCACGGCGACCAGGCTCGCCGTCATCTTGGAAAAATCGATATAGGCATTGCGGATCGGGGAGGCGATCGGCTTGGTGATTTCGGCGACGTCGACGATGCGCATGCTGTTTCCTTATCTCGGGCCTTTTGGCTATGCCGACAACGATGTGCGGGTCAAGCCCGCGCAAAGCGTAGCCCGCATGAGCCAACGGGTCGCGCGAATGCGCGCCCGATGATAAACTCCGCGATATGCGGGACGGCCCTCCCCGCATATCGCTGCGCTCATGCGGGCTACCGTGCCGGCAATTTTTGCGTCATGCTCTGATGCTACGATAACCGATAGGAAAGAAGGAAAAGCCTCATGCCGGGTCCGCTGACGGGCATACGCGTGCTGGATTTTACCGCGGTGGTCTCCGGACCCTTGGCGACCATGTTTCTCGCCGATCAGGGCGCCGACGTGCTCAAGATCGAGCCGATCGGCGGCGACAGCGTGCGGCGGAGCGGTGCCGCGATCGACAAGGCCGGCGAGTTTTCCGCGCTGTTCATTTCGTCGAACCGCGGCAAGCGCTCGCTGTCGATCGATATGAAGAGCGATGCCGGCCGCGAGGTGCTGGCAAAACTGGTCGCGCGCGCCGACGTGGTGGTGCAGAATTTCCGTCCCGGCGCCATGGAGCGGCTTGGGCTCGGGGCGGAGCAACTGCGCGAGCGCGATCCCCGCCTGATCTATGTTTCCATCAGCGGCGTCGGCGACAGCGGTCCCTACGTCAAGAAGCGGGTCTACGACCCGATCGTCCAGGGCCTTTCCGGGTTTGCCGATATCCAGTCACAGGCGGTGACCAACCGCCCGCAGATGATCCGGACCATCGTCGCCGACAAGACCACGTCGATTTTCACGGCGCAGGCCGTCTCAGCCGCGCTGTATGCGCGCGAAAAGACCGGGCTTGGCGATCACATCCAGGTCGCGATGCTGGATGTGATGATCTCCTATCTGTGGCCGGAAGGGATGGCGCAATACACCGTGGTCGGGGCCGAGCCGGCCGATGTCGGTCCCAACGAGCGGCCGGACCTCGTGTTCAAGACCAGCGACGGCTACATCACGGCCGGAACGCTGTCGGATTCCGAGTGGCAGGGTTTCTGCAGGGCGTCGGGCGATCCGGAACTGGCAAAGGATGCGCGGTTTGCGACGCAGCGTGGACGCAACGTCAATGCCACCGCGCGCATCCACAAGATGGGCGAATATATCGCGCAAGCCTCGACCGCGGAATGGCTGGCGCGGCTCGACGCCAATGACGTGCCCTGCGCGCCGATCCTGCGGCGCGGCGAAATCGTCGGCAACGAGCAGGTCGTCGCGCGAGGATTGTTTGCCGAGTTCGATCAGCCGACCGTCGGGCGGGTGCGGCAGCCGAAACCGGCGGCGCGCTTTACGCGCAGCGAAGCGAAGATCGGCGGCCCGGCCCCGCGCGTCGGCGAGCATTCGCGCGATGTTCTCAGCGAACTCGGTTACAGCGCAAGGGATATCGAGCGGATGATTGCCGACAAGGTGGTAAGGGTTGCGCCCTCGGAGGAAGATGCGAGTGCCGCAATCAAATGAGGTGGCATTGCTGGTCGGCGCCGGAGACGCGATCGGCGCGGCGGTGGCCCGCCGCTTCGCGGTCGGCGGCTACAAGGTCTGTATTGCGCGGCGGGACGCGGGGAAATCCGCGAGCCTGATCGAAGAGCTGCGCGCGGAAGGGTTCGAACTTCATGCCTTCAGCGTCGATGCGCGGCAGGAAGCCGAGGTCAAGACGCTGTTTGCAACGGTCGAAGACACGGTCGGCCCGATCGCGGTCTGTCTTTTCAACGCAGGCTCCAACGCAAGGAAACCGCTGCTGGAGACCACCGCGACCCTGTTCTTCAAGGCCTGGGAGCTCGCCTGCTTCGCCGGATTTCTGGTCGCCCGTGAGGCGGCGCATTACATGCTCAAGCGCGGCCGCGGCACCATCCTGTTCACCGGCGCCACCGCGAGCGTCCGCGGCGGCGCGGGTTTTTCGGCATTTTCTTCCGCCAAGTTCGGACTTCGCGCGCTGGCCCAGGCGACGGCGCGGGAATTGGGGCCGAAAAACATTCATGTCGTGCATCTGCTGATCGACGCCGGCGTCGACAGTGCGGCGATCCATGCGCGGATGAAGGAGGCCCGCGGCATCGAGGCCAAAGACATTCCTGCCGACAGCCTGACAAGCACGGCGTCGATCGCCGAGGCGTACTGGTTCGCGCATCACCAGGCGAGGGATGGCTGGACCCACGAACTGGACCTGCGGCCGTTTGCGGAGAAATGGTGAGATGCCAAACGCATCCAGGCTGACGCTGTGGGGTGTCGGCACCAGCCGCACCATTCGCGCGCATTGGGCGATGGCGGAACTCGGGCTCGATTACGAGACGCGGCCGATCGGCGCGCGCACCGGCGAGACGCAGACCGCGGAGTATACGCGGCTCAATCCGCGGCAAAAGATTCCGCTGCTGCAGGACGACGATTTCTGCATCGGGGAAAGTGCGGCGATCGTCGCCTATCTCTCGCGCACCTACTCGCAAGGGCCGACATCGCTGATCCCGGAGACGCCGCGCGACTATGCCGCCTGGCTCGAATGGTCGTTTTTCATCGTCACCGAGCTGGATTCGACAAGCCTGTATGTGATGCGCCGTCACAAGGCCGATGCGCTGGGGCACATCTACGGCACGGCGCCGGAGGTCGTGGCGCGGGCGGCGGAATATTTCCGCCGCCAATTGCGCCATGTCGAAACCGCGCTCGCCGACGGCCGGACGTACCTGATGGGCGACCGCTTCAGTAGCGCGGACATCCTGCTGACCACCTGCCTGGAGTGGGCGATCGCCTACGACGTCGGCATTTGCGACAATGCCCGGCCCTATCTGGAACGCATCCAGCAACGCACCGCCTACCAGCGCGGCAAGATCGCCAACCTTCCCGTTCGCAAGGCGTAGCCCGCATGAGCGCAGCGATATGCGGGCCCGGCAGTCCCGCATATCGCTGCGCTCATGCGGGCTACGATGCCGTCATGGTTTGCCTTCCGTGAGCTGTTGCGTTGTGCCCTGGACCCTGGCTTTCCACCCGAACGCGTTCTCGAACTGCAGATCGACATTCGGTCCTTCGAAGGTGAGCGTGAATTTTCGCGCATCGTCGTTGCCCAGTGTCTGCAGATCGAACACAAACGTCTTGTCGTCCTGCCAGCTTCCCTTGGCGGCATTGACGCCAAATCTGGCGCGCCCGCCGGTGCGATAGGTCCCGTCGAGGCCGAGCGGTCCGCTATTGCCGGTGTTGGTCGCTGTGGACGAAGCACTGCTGACGAATTCGAACGACGGATCGGCGCCGCTCAAATTCAGCCTCAACGTGCGCAGATTGAGGACGTTGGGCCCGAAGGCGTAGATCTTGCCGGAAACCCGTGCCGCCGTTTCGGGCACGGGCCCGACCGGCGACGGCCGTTCGGTCGCGGCGTCGGCGATGCTGCGATCGAGGGTCGCGCGCGCCGCCGCGTTCTCCGGCAACGGCTGGCTGGACTTCACCGCCTCCGTGATCCCGTCGATCAGCCTGATGGAAGGGTAATGCCGCGTGCCGGTCGCGACCGCGACAACGTCGAGGTCAGGCATCACCACAATGAGCTGCCTGTGAAAGCCGACCGCCGCATAGACATGCTTGTCGGGCTGCACCCAGAATTGATTGGCGTAGCGCAGACCCGGCAAGCGCATGTCGACGGAGGCGTGAGTGACGGCATCGATCCACGCCGCCGGCACGATCTGACGGCCATCCCAGGTCCCGTTGCGAAGATAGAGATAGCCGATCTTGGCCATGTCCCGCGGCTGCAGATAGAGCCCGGCGCCGCCGGCCGAAATCCCCTGCGGATCTTGCCGCCAGAACACATCGGTAATGCCCAGCGGGCCGAACAACTGCGCCCTGGCATAGAGCAGCGCGCGCCCGCCGGTCAGCTTGTTGATGACGGCGGACAACAAATGAGAGTTGCCGCTGTTGTACTCGAACGCCGTGCCCGGCGGCTGCGCCATCGGCTGGTCGAGGATGAATTGCTGCCAGTCCGGACTCTGCTCCATCGCCAGAAACGACTCCGGCACGCTGTCGTCCAAACGTTCCTTCCATTCAAGGCCGGAACGTCATGTTCAGCAGATGCCGGATGGTCATGGCCCGCTTGTTGTCGTCGAGATTTGCGATGGTCCGGTCTGGAAAAAACTCCAGCACGCGACGATCCAGGCTGTCGAGCAGTCCATCCCGGAGCGCGATCGCGATCAAGGTCCCGGTCACGGCCTTGGTCACCGAATTGACGCGATGCTTGTGGCCGCTGCGGAACGGCGCATAATAGGCTTCGGTGACGATCCTGCCGTGCCGTGTGACCAGCAGGCTGTCCATTTTTTCCGATGCGCCGAACCCGACCAGGTCGGCCAGCGCTTTCGAATCCATCCCCTGCTGTTCCGGCGCCGATGTTTCCCACGCCGTGGTCGGCCAACTGCCGGCGTCCTCAGCCAGCACCGTCCCGGGACAGGATAAACCAAGCAGCCAGCACAAAACCGTAAGCAGCCCCGCCCTCCAGCTCAACCTTCGAACCATCGCCACGCTCCCTGATCGAACAGCCGCGATCGGATCGTAGCATGGTAGCCCGCATGAGCGCAGCGATATGCGGGTCGGGCCGTCCCGCATATTGCTTCGCGCATGCGGACTACGATGCTACGCTCCCATCAAAACGACCGTGGTTGCCCGGCCCCTTCATGGAGGAATGTGATGCCCTCGCCCTCGCCTGTAAACCGCCGCACCTTGCTCACCGTTCTCGGCGGCTCGATCGCCACTCCGCTGCTCACGCCGCGCATCGCTTGGACGCAAGAGGCCTGGCCGGCCCGCGCGGTGCGCTATGTCAACGGCTTTCCGGCCGGCGGCGCGACCGACACGCTGTCGCGCATTCTGTGCCAGAAGATGAGCGAGCTGTCCGGACAGTCGTTCGTTGTCGAGAACAAAGGAGGCGCGGGCGGCGTGCTGGGCGCGGATGCGGTGGCAAAAGCGCCGCCGGACGGCTACACGGTCGGCCTTGGCGGCATCGCCCAGAACGTGCTTGCGATCGGAAGCTACGCAAAACTGCCCTATGATCCGCGCGGCGATTTCACCTTCATCGGCGGCATGTGGCAGCTGCCGAATATCCTCACCGCAAGGCGCGACCTGTTCTCCTCGGATCTCAGGGAATTGCTGGCCGCCTTCAAGAAGGAGCCGCGCAAATACACCTACGCGTCCGCGGGTTTTGGCACCACGCTGCATCTGTCGGGCGAGATGATGAACAGCATGGCCGGCGTCGAAGTGACCCACATTCCCTACAAGGGCGCCGGCCCCGCATTGACCGACCTGCTCGGCGGCCGCGTCGATCTGTTGTTCGACAATCTGCCCGGCTCGCTGCCGAGCGTGCGCGCCGGACAGATCAAGCCGGTCGCCGTCACCGCGAAGGCGCGCATTGCCGAGCTTCCGGACGTGCCTGCTTTTGCCGAGGTGCTGCCCGGATATGAAATCACCTCCTGGACCGCGATGATCGGACCGGCGAACATGAAGGCGGAGCTTGTCGCGCAGATCAATGCGCTGCTCGCGAAAGCGCTGGCCGATCCCGGATTGAAAGCGCGCTATGGCGACCTTGGTGCTACGCCCTGGCAGGCCTCCCCGGCCGAGATCAAGGCCTTCCGCGACTCTGAAGAAGCGCGGCTGTTGCCGGTGCTGAAGGCGGCCGGGATCAAGCCGGAGTGAAGCGAAGCAGTAGCCCGCCATGAGCGAAGCGACATGCGGGTCGGCCTCCCCGCATGTCGCTTCGCTCATGACGGGCTACAATGCTGAATTCATCACGCTATGAGACAGAAAGGAACATCGATGCCCGCCGAAATCAACATCTACAACCCCGAACAACTCGGCCCTCCGATGGGGCAGTACACCCATGTGACGCGCGTCAAGGCAAACGAATTCCTGTTCATCGCAGGCATGCTGTCGGGCGACGCCGCCGGCAATGTCATCGGCGAGGGCGCCTTCGACGTTCAGACCGGCCAAGTGTTTCGCAATATCGAGGCGGCGCTGAAATCGGCCGGCGCATCGTGGGGCAACGTCGTCCAGTTTACGACCTACCTCGTGCATTCGCAGGACATCCCGAAATTCATGGCGTTCCGGTTGCGCGAATTTCCAAAAATGTTTCCGGACGGCAAGTATCCGCCCAACACGCTGCTGATGGTCGACCGCCTGGTCAAGGAAGCGTTCCTGGTCGAGGTGCAGACCATCGCCGCGATGTGATAAAAGGTGGCGCTGAAATTTCCCAGGGAGGAGGAGCCGATGGCGGTCATTCGACTGGTCTTGTTCTGTGCACTGATCGGGCTTTTGCCGGGTTTGGCCAATAGCCAGCCTGCGGCATCGCAGGCGGAATGGATCGACGCGCTGCGCCAGGGCGGCCACGTCATCGTTTTCCGCCACGGCGCGACCTTTTCCGATCAGGCCGACACCGACCCGCTCAATCCCGCAAACGTCGCCCGGCAGCGCCAGCTCAACGACCAGGGCCGTGCGCTGGCAAAATCGATCGGCGAGTCCATGCGCAAACTCAGGATACCGGTGGGCCAGGTTCACACCAGCATGTTCCAGCGCGCCGTGGACACCGGCACACTGCTCGGCTTCGGCGACGTTAAGCCCTCGCCCGACATCACCGAAGGCGGCCTGGTGGTCAGCCCAAACGAGAACAATCGGCGCGCGGCAGCGCTGCGCAAGCTCGCAGGCCAGCCGCCGACGGCCGGCACTAACGTCGTGATCGTGTCCCACAAGCCGAATATCATGGACGCCTTCGGCAAGGACTGGTTCAACGTCCGCGAAGGCGAGGCATCGGTATTTCGGCCGGACGGCAATGGCGGTCACGCGCTGATTGTCCGCGTCCAGGCCAGCGAGTGGAGCAAGCTGGCACAAACGTCGAATTGATGCCGTCGTTTCACGAAAACATGCGGCTCGGGGGCCAGGACAAACATTGCCAAGTTTACCGTACGCGTCATAATTGCGTCGATCCCTGTCCAGGCCGAGATGAGGTTTTGCCATGAAAGCTCAGCCGTTGATCGCCGTGCGCGATGTGGAGCGCAGCAGCCGCTGGTATCAACAGCTGCTCGGTTGCCAGAGCGGTCATGGCGGCAATGAATACGAACAAATTGTGAAGGATGGCGAAATCGTTCTGCAGCTTCACGCCTGGGACGTTCATGGCCATCCGAACCTTTGCGATACCAGCGCGGCGCCCCACGGGTTTGGTGTCCTGCTCTGGTTCCAATTGAGCGCGTTTGACACAGCGGTTGCGCAAGCGCGCGCGCTGGGCGCGGCAATCCTCGAAGGACCCTATGTAAACGCGCGAGCGAACCACAGGGAATGCTGGATAAGAGATCCCGACGATTACGTCGTCGTTCTTGCGAGCGACGCCGGAGATGTCGGTTGAAGCAACGCAATGGTCGGACCCGTGCGCTGTTGCCGCCCAAGCCATGCAAGTGCACGAAGCTTCCCTTGCAAGCTGCGAACCAGCCGATCAATTGCGCTGCACCAGTGCCGGTGGGATCGGCCATGATCTCATTCGTTTCCACCCGCCGTCACGCCAGCCGTACAGCACGAGCTCGCGATCGAGCCGCGCTAGTCCGAGCGCGTCGGTCGCCTCATCCATGGGGCCTTCGGCGTCCTGCAGGAGCAGACAATCGAATTCGCCGCGCGCGCCCCAGGTCGTGACCTTCGCAAGGTCGCTGTCGTCCCAGAGAATGTCCGCGACAATCGGCTGCTCGGGCGCGACCGGCTGCAGCAGGTGATAGCGCACCGCCACGCCAAAAGGGTTCGAGCTCCAATAGGGCACGATCAGCAGCTTCGCTCCCTTGGGTATCAGGCTTCGCATATCGGTAGCCGCCTCGCGCAGGAAGCGTTGCCACGCCCTGCCCGGCGGATTGTTGAGATCGCTGCGCAGCGGCATGGCGCAAAGCGCCAGCATGGCTACCGCAAGCGGGGCACCGGCATCGCGCAGCTTGAGCCATGCCGGCCCGCGAGCGGTTGCAAGCGCCAGCGCCGGCGGGTACAGCCCGAGCAGCGCCACATGCGGCGTATAGCGCCAGTAGTCGGCCGCGATTTGCGCATCGGAGACGGACATCACTCCGAGATAGGTGATGAGCAGGAAGACGTTGTAACCGGGCCAGACCGTGGCGCAGACCACCGCCAGCCATCGTGCCGCGTCGGGTTGGCGCGGCAACCGGAAAAAAAACGCGACGCCCGCCGCCGTGACCAGCCACATCATGGAATGAAACAGCGGCGCGTCGGCAATCTGATGAGCGATGCCCGCGAAGGTCTGGCGCAGAACGCCGAAATTCCAGGCCTCGAACGGCCGGAAGGCCTGTTCCGAGCTGGGCAAAGATTGCTGCGCCACGTACCAGCGCCACAGCGCGAGAAGGATGATCCCCGGACCCAGCATGCGAGGAAGCTGCAGCAACGCCCGTCGCGTCCGCAGCGCCGGAACGCGCAACGCCACCAGGATCAGCCCGGCCGTGACCAACAGCAGCAGAACCGGATTGGCTTGCTTGAGATTGACCAGCATGGCGCCGACACATCCGAAGCGCCAGGCCAGTCGTTCGACGTCCCTCAGCTCGGGGGCCGACAGACGCGCCAGTATCTCGACCCCGAGCAGGCCGAGCGCACCGACAGCGACCATCGTTCCGCAATCCGCGTAGGACGACAGCAAGACGCCGCCGTCAAGGCCGGGATTGAAAAGGATCGTGATTGCGACCGCGCCGGCAATCAAAAGAAGCGGCATTTCCTCAAATTGCGGGCGGCCATGCCGGGCCAGCGCCGCGGCCAGCGCCTCGGCGAAGACCGCGCTCGATCCTGCGAGCAGCAAGACATTGATGACGGGTCCCGCGGCCTCGAGAAAGCGCCCGGCGGCGAATGAAGCGGCCGAAATCATCAGCGGCATGGCCTGCGGATAACCCGGAAATATCGAGAACGAGCGCGCAAGATCGGGCCAGGGGAGCGAATCGTACCGGTATTCGTAAGCGGCACTGGGCAACCAGTTCCAGAAGTCGTCCCACATCGCCGGATCCTGCCCGGCCGCGCCGACCAGAATTGGTGAAACCAGCGCCAACGCCACCCAGGTCGAACGTCCGCCCGGAAATTGTCGTCGCATCAGAAGCGCGATCACCGACAGCATGACGAGGCCGGCCATCAGCCAGGAAAGCGGAATGCGCGTTATGACCGCGAGAACAGCAAGCGCGCCGGTGAGCAGCCCAAATCCCACCAGCATGTCCGCTCCCGGCCAGCCCGATCGGCCGCGTCGAACCGCCGCTCCTGCCACGATACAGGCACCAATCGGGATCAGTGCGCACAGCAGCGCGCGCACGGCCTCACCGGACATCGATCTTACTCATGGGCTGACATCGAGTTGGCTAACCCTCGCTTTGCGCTTGCGCGCTCAATTTCGAGGACTAACCTTCGTCGAGCTGGTTTGTTTCAGGTGCCGGCACCTTCCGAGCCCGGCACGCAGCCGAGCTTCCGATCGCGGCGAGCGATGTCTGCTTGAACCGGCCGGAGGCCCGGCGGCATTCGCGGCGCTGTTTGCTTGGCGTTATGCAAGCCCCGGCTGCTCAGTCCAGCGCTTCGACCCTGACGATGGAGGCGCCGTCGTTGCTGCCCACCCAAAAACTCACCGGCGTGGTGCTGCTGTCGACGAACACCCGGCGGATATTGGTCGAACGCGGCAGCAGGTAATCGACCATTTCGCCGGTTGCCGTGTTCAGCCGGGTGACCTGGTCCGTCACCATCGAGCCGGTCCATGCATCCTGGTTCCTGTCGAGCACGACGTCATAGGGCGCCGACCAGCGCGTGTTGAGTTTCCATTCCTTGAACGCCTTGCTGCTGGTGTCGAACATGGCGATGCGGTCGCCGCGATACTCGCCGAACCACAGCCGGTCCTGCGCATCCATATTGCCGCGGCGCGGCGCCGAGCGCGGCGTGGGCGTCTGGAACAGCGAGACGTCGCCGGTCCTGGCGTCGATGCGCCCGATCTGTCCCTGCCGGAAATCGGTGAAGTAGACGTTGTTCTGTGAATCCGGGATGACGTCGTAGATATTGTGCGACTCGCCCTTGGGCGCGCCCTTGAACGGCTCCCAGGTCTCGATCCCGCCGGTGGCGAGGTCGAGGCGGTGCACGCCGGCAAAGCCGTTGTTCTGGGTCCAGACCTTGCCGTCGATGTGCGAGCCTTGCGGGCTCACCATGTTGATCTGCGCGGCGTCGATGTTGCGCTCGGCCGGCAGCGTCCAGAACTGAAATTTCTCGGCCGCGGGATCGAACTTTACGATGGCAGCCTGGTACATGTTGCCGAGCCACAGATTGCCCGCGGCATCGGCGCGCAGCCCAAGGCTGCCGGTCGGAGCGTCCTGCCGGTGTTTCGGGTAGGGATACTCGGTGACTTCACCGGTCTTCGGGTCGAGCCGGCCGAGGTTCTGCTCGCCGAAACTGGAAAACCAGACGATCCCGGTCTTGTCCACGATCACGTCATGCGGCGCGACTTCCGGGCGCGGCAGATCGTATTCCGTATAGACCACCCGCGTCGCCCTGCCCTTCGGGCGGGCAAAGGTTTTCAGCTCGTATTTCCATTGCTCGGCGGCGCTGAGATTGATCGTGCTCAGATAGTCCGCGGCGGCGCGAAAGATTTCGATGCGATCCTCGCCGCGCTCTTCCATCAGCCGCTCGGCCGGGCGCAATTGCGGATGGATCGGCAGGCTTTGCTGCACATAGCTCTGCATGCGCGGCAGGATCTGGGTCAGGAAGGTTTCGGAATTGTATTTCGACCGCACGATGCGTTCCAAGGTGTGGCAGCCGACGCAGTTGAGCAACTGGTCCTTTTGCCGGTCGCTGCCGGGAATGCTGGCGAGCCATTCGCCATTGGACAATTGCGCGGCGAGGTCTTTTGCTTTGCCGAGCCTGATATCCCTGGTTGCGGCCTTCCGATCCGGAGCTTCGCTCGCCGTGATTTCGATTTGATTTTCGCTGGGCTGATCGAGCTGGTAGCCGACCGCGCGCACGGCAATGCTATATCGGCCCGGCCCGAGCCGGTCCGCCGGGAAAGCGTAGCGGCCATCCGCGCCGCTGACGACGGTGACCGTGACGTTCGAATTGGCCCTGGTGGCGCTGACCAGCACGCCCTCCATCGCCGCTTCCTCGGCCGAACTGACGAGGCCGCTGAGCGCCGCGACCGGCGCTTGCGCCCGTGCTGCAAACGGAAACGACACGGTCAAGGCCAGGAAGGCCAGACCTGTGGCGGCGCGAAGCGGATGACGCATGGTTTCCTCCCAGGCGATTTTTTTAGATTGGCGTCAGCATAGGCGCTGCGGCCTGTGCGCAGCAAGTCTTTGCACTTGCTGGCGGGCGGCCAGGGCGGCTATGCCTCCGTCACCAACCGGGCAATATGCGATGCTCTCGACCGCAAGCGACCAGGCTTCCGAAGCCCCCTCGCAAGGCCCGATCGCCCCGTCGCAGCGGATCGAGGCCATCGACGTGCTGCGGGGACTGGCGTTGTTCGGCGTGATCGCGATCAACGTCGTGTTCGAGTTTCGCGTCGACTTTTTCGAGCAGTTTCTGCCGGCCACCGGCACCCTCCCCGCCATCGACAGCGCGCTAAGACAGCTTCTCGCCACAGCGGTCGAGCTGAAGGCGTTCGCGCTGTTCTCCTTCCTGTTCGGCGTCGGCCTCGCCATTCAGTTCGACCGGCTGGCAAACCATCCCCGCCGCGTTGCCTTGCTGGTGCGGCGGCTCGTGATTCTCCTGCTGCTCGGTACGGTGCACCTGTTCCTGATCTGGAACGGCGATATTCTTGTCGAATACGCCGTCGCGGGTCTCGTCGTTCTGCCGTTGTTGTTCGGCCCCACATGGCTTGCGCTCGTTGCCGCCACGGCATTTCTGGAGTTTTTTATCGCGATTCCGCTGCTGCCGCCCGTGGTGGAATTTCCGTCGCAATCGTGGATCCGCGATCATATAGCGCAAGCTGCAATCGCCTATGGCGACGGCGGTTTTCTGGACGTGCTGGCTTTTCGAATTCGCGAGATACCGGCGATGTTTCCGCTGCACGTCCTGATCTTTCCCCGCACCATCGCGCTTTTTCTGTTCGGCGCGCTGGTCTGGCGTTCCGGGATTTTGCGGCGCGCGCAGGATCACAGACGGCTGCTGTTCGGCATCGCCGTCGCCGGCATCCTATGCGGCGGCGCGCTCACCCTCGCGGCGGAGGGGTACGCCGCGTTGGGCTGGTCATGGCGTGCGCGCGAAACGATCGAGCGGCTTGGCGCGGTCATCCTGGCAAGCGGCTATGGCGCGGCCGTGATCGGCCTGGTCAGCATTCCCTTAGGGAGGGGCATGCTTGGATGGGCCGCGCCCGTCGGCCGAATGGCATTTTCCAACTATCTCGCCCAATCCCTGATCCTGGGCTGGATTTTCTATGGCTATGGTTTGGGATTGTTCGGCAGGTCGAGCGTGACGATGGCGCTCGCAATAGCCGTCGCCGTCTACGCCGCGGGCGTCGCCATCAGCGCCTGGTGGCTCCGCCGCTACCGCTACGGCCCGGTGGAGTGGCTGTGGCGCTCGCTGATGTATGGCAACAGGCAGCCGATGAGGCAGATGTAGGGTGGGCAAAGGCGCTCTTGCGCCGTGCCCACCATCTTCGCTCCGGATGCACGGGCTCAACGGTGGGCACGTCACCGGACGCATTCGCGTCCGGTGCCTTTGCCCACCCTACGGGCCGCCACGGACATCAATTCCCAAGCTTGATGCCGGCGTCCTTGATCACCTTGGCCCATTCGGGCGTTTCTTTTTTGATGACCGCGGCGAACTCGGCCGGCGTGTTGCCGATCGGCTCCAACCCGAGCTCGTCGAACTTCCTGCGCACCTCCGGCATCGCCAGCGTCTTGACGGTCTCATTGTGCAATTTATCGATTACCTCCTGCGGCGTGCCGTGAGGCGCGAGCAGGCCGAACCACGGCACCGCCTCGAAGCCGGGGAAGCCGGATTCCGCCATGGTCGGCAGCTCCGGCGCCAAGGCCGAGCGCTTGCGCGAGGTGATGGCCAGCGCGCGCAGTTTGCCTTCGCGCGCCAACGGCAGCACGTTCACGATATTGGCGAAGGACATGTTGACCCGGCCGGCGAGCAGGTCCGGCATCAACGCCGTGCTGCCGCGATAGGGCACCGCTGCGATATCGAGCTGCGCCATGTATTTGAACAATTCGGCGCCGAGATGCTGCGACGTGCCGACGCCGGCATGAGCATAAGACAGTTTTCCGGGCTGCGCCTTGGCGAACGCCACCAGCTCCGCCACGCTCTTGACCGGCGACTCCATCGGCACGGCGAGCACGTTCGCGGCGATGAACACCTGCGAGATCGGCGCAAAATCCTTGATCGGGTCGAACGGCAGTTTGTCATACAGGCTGGGATTGATGACCAGCGACGGGTTGCCGCCCATCAGCAGCAGGTAGCCGTCGGCGGCCGCCTTGGCGACGCGATCGGTGGCGACGTTGCTGCCGGCGCCGGGAACGTCCTCGACCACGAACGGCGTGCCCCAGACTTCCGAAAACCGGTCGGCCAGAATCCGTGCCGCAAGATCCGGCGCCGTGCCGGGGGTAAAACCGACCAGGATTTTCACCGGCCGGTTCGGATAGTTTTGCGCCGATGCCTGCTGCGACAAGAGCAGCAAGAGCAACGCGGCGAACTTGAAAACCTTGGTCAACATTTCCCCGCCCCTGTGGTTTTTCCACTCTCGTCGGCAGACTATCGGACCTTTCGTCGCAATGCATCTGCAAGCGCGGCACTCGTAGGGGGGGCAAAGGCGCTCTTGCGCCGTGCCCACCATCTTCGCTCCGGATGCACGAATTTTGAATGGTGGGCACGTCACCGGACGCGTTCGCGCCCGGTGCCTTTGCCCACCCTACGGACTTTCGTTGCATGCATCCGCAAGCGCGGTGCTCGTAGGGTGGGCAAAGGCGCTCTTGCGCCGTGCCCACCATCTTCGTTCCGGATGCACGAATTGAATGGTGGGCACGTCACCGGACGCGTTCGCGCCCGGTGCCTTTGCCCACCCTACGGACTCACGCAGCAAGCGTAGCCCGCATGAGCGCAGCGACATGCGGGGATGCCGACCCGCATATCGCTGCGCTCATGCGGGCTACGGATGCAGCAAATAATCCTCACGCGGCGCGCTGCTGCTCGCGCGCACGCATCTCGTCGCTCGGCCTCACGTCCCTTGAACGGCTGTAGACCGCAACCGCCGTGATCAGCACCACCGTGAGCACGCCAAACAGCGCGCGATACGCGGTCTCGCTGCGCGCGCCGTCGGGGAGCCGCTCGAAGGCGCCGATGATGATGCCGGACAGGGTCTGCATGCAGGCGACGCCGAACATCACGCAGGTGTTGATGGTGGCGATGCCGCGGCCGATCAGCCGGTCCGGAATGGTGCCGCGGCCATGCGTCATCACCATGGTCGAGGAGGCCGAGAAGAAGCCGATAGCAATGATGGCGCCGACCGGCAGCCACAGCGGCGGCCGCGTGGCCAGCGCCAGCGTGGCGAGCAGCGAAATGATCACCAGGCTGCCGCCGGCGGCGATCCGTTTGCGGGTGTCGAGCAGGCGGTCCAGCGGTCCGAAAGCGAGCATGCCGACCTGGTAGGCGATGACGGCGGCGAGCAGCACATTGCCGGCCGCGATCGCGCTCAGGCCATGCACCTCGCGCAAAAACGGCCCGCCCCACAGGCCCTGCACCGTAAAAGTGCAGGCGTAGTTGCAGAAGTTCAGCGCCAGGATCGGCCTGAGCCAGGGATTGCGCAGCACCTCGACGAGGCCCTGCAGCATCTGGCGCGGCGGCTCGTGCGTGCGCGCCAGGAACGGATGGCCGGATGGCGCGTCGCGCACCACCAGCCACACCGCGACCGCAGCCAGCGCGGTGAACAGCACGGCTAAAGCGAATACGCTGCGCCAGCCGATCGCCTGCGAGGCCCAGGCCAGCGGCGTGGTGGCCAGGAGATTGCCGAGTAGCCCAATCGACATCACAAACGCGGTGACGGTGGAAAAACGGTCCGGCGCAAACCAGCGCGAGATCACCACCATGCTGCCGATCAGCATCACCCCGAAGCCGCAGCCCATCAGCACGCGCCCGGTGAGCAGCACCGGCCAGCTCGGCGCCAGCGTGAAGATCGCGCCACCGATCGTTGCGAGGATCAGCATGCCGGCCACGGTCCGCCGCGGGCCGAACCGGTCGAACAGGAAGCCGCAGGGAATCTGCATCGCGGCGAAGCCGAAGAAGAACGCGCCGGTCAGCGCGCCCAGCGCCTCCGGCCCGATCGAAAGATCGTGCATCAGGTCGAGCCCGATGGTGACGTTGGAGGCGCGAAAGAAGTGGCTCGCCATATAGGCGGTGGCCAGCGTCGTGACGATGATCAGGCCCCGGCGGTGGGCGAAGGCGCGCCGCTCGGCGGACTGCATCGGTGGAGGCGTTTCCGTTTCTTGTCGTTGTCAACTTGTAGGGCGGATTAGCGAAGCGTAATCCGCCGCCAGCGTCAAGACGGCGCACCGGACGGCGGATTACGCGGAGCTTATCATCAGCTCGTAGGGCGGATTAGCCGGCCCCGTCCGCGGCAGCTCCGCAAGTGACGATGCGAGGCGTAATCCGCCGACACTGCGTGCGGCATGGCGGATTACGCCATCGGCCCGCGCGTTCGCGCGACCCGTTGGCTAATCCGCCCTACGAACTACCCGCTCTTTCTTGCCCGCAGCGAATACGACAACGGAATCCGCGGCGCGCCGTCGGGAAGCCGCCACATCCGCTGCGGCGCGGGCACCAGGCTGGGCAGGCCGCGCCAGGGCAGCACCTCGTGTTCCCTGAACATGGTGATGGCAAGCCCGGCGTCGATCAGTCCGCCGAGCACCGCGGAGAGCGAGTGGATCCACTCGCGTGTCGATCGATGCGACAGGATGGTCGGATCGCCGGTGTAGGTGGTCTCGGTTGCGAAGTGCAGCGGCCGGTCGGCGGGGGTTTGAAAATCGTAGGCCGGCACCAACTGTCCTGCGACTTCTTCCAGCACATTGAATCCCGGATGCGCGTCCGCGAAGTAAAGCTCGCCGCCCGGCCGCAGCACGGAGGCGATGATCCTTGCCCATTCGCTCACATCGGGCAGCCAGCAAATCGTTCCCCAGGTGGTGAAGACCAGATCGAACGGGCCCGGCACAAGATGCGGCGCCTGGTCCACGGTGCCCTCGACGAACTCCGCCTTCAGGCCGGTCTGTTCGGCGAGATGCCGTGCGACATCCAGCGCGGCGGGCGAAAAATCCAGCCCGGTGACGGTCGCGCCGCGCCGCACCAGGCACAGCGTATCGCTCCCGATATGGCACTGCAGATGCAGCACGCGCTTGCCGGTGATGTCGCCGAGCTCGGCCGCCTCGATCGCATGCAGCGCGTCCTCGCCGGCGCGAAACCGGTCGAGCATGTAATCGGAGGTCACATCGCGCGCGTGAATCGCGGCGCGCTCATTCCAGTTGCGGCGGTTGATGTCGACGTAGTCGGTCATGTGAACTCTGGCCTGTAGGGCGGATTAGCGTAGCGTAATCCGCCGGTCGCCGTCGTACCAGGATGGCGGATTACGCTTCGCTAATCCGCCCTACAAGCGCCGCCGATCATTTCCCGAGCTGCGCCACCACGTTGAGCCACAGCGTGACGGTTTCCGCATTGGAGGCCGGCTCCGACGGTTTTTTGCGCACGGCGGTGTGCACCATCACGAGCTTGGAGGCCGGATCGACAAAGATGATCTGGCCGCGGATTCCGAGCAGCGCGAAGCGGCGCGCTTCGCCGGGAAACAGCCAGGTCTGATAGCCATAGCCGAAATACGGCGTCGCCGTTCCCGGCGCGAGATGGGCATCGCCCGGGCGCACCGTCGTCGCGTCCAGCAACCATGCCTTAGGAATCAGCTGGCGTCCCTGCCATGCGCCGTCATAGGCGAGCAGCCGGCCGAGCCGCGCGTAGTCGCGCAGCACGGCATTGAAGCAGCAGAAGGTTATTTCCTGCCCGGTGCCGTCGATCACCCATGATGCGTCGGCCTCGGTGCCGATCTCCTGCCAGATCCTTGTCCCGAGATAGTCGGCGACGGGCTGACCGACGGCGGCGCGCAACACCAGCCCCAGGATTTCCGTCTCGGAGCTCGCGTAGTGCCATCTGGTTCCCGGCGGCGCGACGCGGGTGTTGAACTGCGCGACGCTGGCAACGGGGTCCTTGCCCGGCGCAAGGAACAGATCGCGCCCCAACCGGGCGACATCGTCGGCGCCATCGTAGTTTTCCGAAAACGAGACGCCCGACGACATCTGCAGCAGCGCGCGCAGCGACGTGCCGCCATACTCGGTGTTGACGAGGCCGGGAACATAAGTCGAGACGGGATCGTCGACCGATTTGATCTTGTTCTCGGCAATCGCAATGCCGACCAGCATCGCCGTGATGGTCTTGGCCATGGACTGCGACAGGAAGCGGTCGGAATCGGTGCGCGCGTATTGATAGTGCTCGTAGAGGATCGTGTCGTCTTTTACGATCAACAGCCCGGTGGTCGGATTGCGGGTGAGATAGTCGGCAATCGAGAAGCGGTCCGATTTGAAGGTGTAGGAGATCGCGGGCTCCGCCGCGCGCTTGAACTGCCAGGGCGTCGCCGCGCGTTTGACCTGGCGGGACGGAAACATTTCGCCGAAATGGCTGTAGGTCGCCACCAGGTGCTCGGGCTGCGAAGCCGTCGCCTGCGTGCCCTGCGGAAAGCCGCTTGCTGCGCCGTACTCCGCGGCATCCGGACCGCCGGGCGAAAACACCGGCCCGGCCGCGGCGCTCCCCGCATTCGCCGCGTCCTGCGCATGCGACGGCATGCAACGCATCGCAACGAGAATGAGCGTCAACGCCAGACAACTCAGGTGGCGCGGCATATTTTTTCTCCCCCAACAAGACGTCCGGCATTCCGTTATGGCCGCCGGCGTATCCCTGCCGTGGGCCGCAAGCTAACGTCGGCGCCGGTTCGCAGCAACATCTACCACGAAGATGCGGATGGGGGCGGAACGCAAGCCGCGGAAGCGGATCATAATGCGACGCCTGCGCATGCGCGCCGCGCCGTCACTGTCGCGCTCCGCGGAGAACGTTGCGCCTCGCGGGCGGCAGCTGTTTCTTCAACCTGTCGCGTTCGAGGCAGAGCCCGTCGATCCTGTCCTGCATCCTCTGCAGCAGTGCTTCGGCCGCGGCCGTGGGAATTCCGGCCCGTTGCAGCTGCAGGATTTCCTTGCGCTGGCGGGAGACCTGCGCGCGCATCCGCTCGATTTCGCTGCGGATGGTATCAAGCTGCATCACGCTCTCGCTCCGCCAGCGCCGCTTCGATCTGCCGGCGGACAGGCGCGGTCGGCCGCCCTTCCCGCTCCAGCAGCCGAAGCCTGTTCCACAGCCTGATGATTTCCCGCTCTTTGCTGGCGTCCATGATCCGCTCCCATGCAAAGCCAGACTAGAACAAACCGCGAACGAAAATCAAGAGCCGGTAGGGTGGGCAAAGGCGCTCTTGGCGCCGTGCCCACCATTTTTTTGAATGCCGAATGGTGGGCACGCCGCCGGATGCGTTCGCATCCGGCCGCTTTGCCCACCCTACGCAGCTGTGGCCTCCCCCACGCCTGCTGTTCGTGCAATAACGAACGCGTTTTCAACGCAGCCTTCCCCGCAAATCCGGTTGAACGATGCGCCTTCTCCTTGCGATCCTGGCGACGCTGCTGACAAGTCCGGCCCTGGCCGCGGAGCCGGTCATCAAGGATGGCGGCACTATCCAGCTTGCCGGCTCGACCTACCGGCTTGACGGCATCGATGCGCCGGAGCTTGACCAGATCTGCGTCGACGATCATGCCGATCCCTGGACCTGCGGCGTGGAGGCCCGCGACCGGTTGGCCAAGTTGATCGCCAGGCGCGAGGTTCGCTGCCGGGACCTCGGCGCCGACCCGGCCTATCCCAAACGGCGCATCGGCATTTGCACGGTCGACGGCGAAACCGCGAGCCTCAATCAGATGCTGGTGCGCGAAGGTTTTGCGCTCAATTTCGAGCCTGCCGCCAAGGGCCGGTTCAAGGCGGACGAAGCCAGGGCGAAGGACGCGCTTGCGGGGCTTTGGAAAGGCTGTTTCGCAGCGCCGGCCGAATTTCGCCGTTGGCAAAAAACGACGCCGCTGCTGGGCGCGTCCTGCAGAAGCGACAAGGATCGGCAATTGCGCGAGATATTGTTTCCCGAGGACACCGCGATGCCGCCGGGCTGTCCGATCAAGGGCGTGTTCGCCGTCCGCGCCCGCGTCACCGGCAATGTCGGCGTCTACCATCTGCAGGGCTGCCGCAGCTATGCCGGCGTCACCAAACCCGAGCGCTGGTTCTGCAGCGAAGACGACGCGCAAGCCGCGGGGTTTCGCAGGGCTTACAACTGCCGCGGGGGGAAACGGAGCAAGTAGGGCGGATTAGCCAACGGGTCGCGCGAATGCGCGGCACGATGGCGTAATCCGCCGTCTTCGCGCGTCGGCGGCGGATTACGCTTCCGTCTTCCCTTGTTGCGCTACTGCGGATGGAGGTCGCTAATCCGCCCTACAGGCGATCGGACAAAGCAAGTCCGTAGGGCGGATTAGCCAGCGGGTCGCGCGAATGCGCGGCGCGATGGCGTAATCCGCCGTCTTCGCGTGGGCGGCGGATTACGCTTCCGTCTTCCCTTGTTGCGCTACTGCGGATGGAGGTCGCTAATCCGCCCTACAAGGCTACAAGCCCGCCTCAGTTGGCGGCCTCGACCCAGCCTTTGCCGTCGCACCTCTCGCACCGCGCCGGATAGATTTTGCGGCCGGGCTCCGCCGGCTGCTTGACCGCCGGGAATCCGGTCCCATTGCACGCCGGGCATTTGAACTCGGCCGGCTTCGCTGAAAACGTCGGCATTCGATCCCCCTATGGGCCTCCCCCGAGACCTGCCGGGAGGCTATCAATTCGGCAAGAGGGCGCTACCAATCGGCAGTTGTGGGTGCGCTGGCGACGACCAGCAGGTGGTCAGCCGCAACCAACTGTGATTTTAGCCACGGGCTCGCCGCGAAGCGACGATCGCATGCATCATGGAGCGGCGCCGGAGTTTCTCGAATCATGTTTTCTCGCCGAACGACCAGCCGCCGATCAACCTCGTGCGCAGGGCGACGAAACCCGTCCACAGCCTGGCGAACCAGCCCATCATCATGAGTTTGGGCCGAAGCACCCTGAAAAGACGTTCGATAACCAGCAAACTTGCTGCGTAGGCGGCAACCAGCATTCCGGTCCCGGTAAGCCAATGTCCTTTGCCGGCGACGACCAGCGCCACCAGTTTCAATGGCTCAACCAGCAGCAGAGGGACGAGCAATAGACCGAGAGACAGATATGGGCTTATCTGCTGCAGACGGCGGCGACTGCGCGCAACAAACGTCATCCTTACCCTTCGACGTTTTCGGACAATGACCGGCATCTTTGATCCTGGAAACAGGCTTGCTGACGACAAGCTCTACCCTACGGACATTGTTCCGGGATTTTGGGAAGGCGTAAGCGGCGCAAGCGGACTGGCAGCCCATCCCTTTGTGCTTTGTCTCGATCACGAGCCGCCTTGCGCCGAATGGTCAAGTCGGACGGGAACCATTTTCGCGTTTTCGCCTTAACGCATGCAGACATGAAAGTTTTCAGATGGTCATTCCTTTAGCGATGTTGGCGGTGGAATCAGGTGGCGTGGTTGCGCTGCGCATGATGAAGCTGATGTCGGGCGGCAGCGACGCACTTCACGAAGCCGAACTCATGGTCAGCGAGAAAGTGAACGCGGCCTTCGAGGCCACGGCGAGCGTGATGGCCGGGGCATCCGGTCATGATGTGATCGACCGGTATCGGCAGCATGTCGCCGCCAACGCGGCCCGGCTCGCAATCGGGCGGTAGCAGCTGGGGCTGCGCGGGTCCTGGGACATCGCAATGGACTGGGGCGTGCTGACGCCGACCGCACGCGCCGAGTATCACCATGCATTCGACGGCAGCTTCCAGCAATCCATGTACTACTCCGATCTGGGCCCGGGCCAGGCTTCGACCCTGACGCAGGCGTCCGCCACCCGCGGCATGGTCAACACCAACCTCGGACTGCGCGCGCGCAGCAATGGTCGCATCAGCGCCGAGCTCGAACACGGGCTATCGAGCGCCTCGCGGATCAAGAAGGCCTTCGGCGTGAACATGGACACGCTTTTGCAAATGCAGGCGTGGCATGACGCGCGCGCGATGCGCGACCGCTCAAACGAAATCCGGTTCAAGCGTTACAGGGCAATCGCGCAGTGAAACCTTGAACATGCGTAACCTCAGACATGCCCGTCTCAATAGTGTCGCGGCGCGGCTGCACGCGGAAGAGGACCGTCGCGAGAAAGACCGCTGGATGCGCACGCCGTGGAGCGGAGCGAGGCCGCGGCGCTGCAGCGGCCGTTGCCGGACGATGCGCTGCGGATCATGATGCGCGCGAACCTCGCGCCTGGCTGCTCTCCTGATACTTGCAACATGTCCGCTAAAAACAACCGTCGATTGCTGGTTGCTTCCGCGATGTGCTGGTAAAGCGCAGAACGAGGCAGAACAAATTAAGAACATCTTAATTGTTTGCTGGGAATCTTTGTGTCAACTTGGGACTCAACAACACAGCGATTCGGGGACAAAAGTGGGCCAGTACAGACCAACGGTGTTCACTCGCCTGCATCAGCAAGCCGGCCTCTCTTTCGAAGAAGCAATTTCACTCATCGGCGTGTCCCGATCGACCGGATTTCGCTACCAGTCGGGCAGTGGCGAACTGAAGGGTGCGGGGCTAAAACTGCTTGAAGAGGCAGCGGCCAAGCGGGTTTCCAACACGCCAGGCTGGTTCAGGTTCATCGACCTCTTTGCGGGGATTGGCGGTCTCAGGAAGGGTTTCGAGCATATCGGCGGACGCTGTGTGTTCACTTCAGAATGGGATCTGAATAGCCAGAAAACCTACGCCAACAACTTTCCCGACAATCACAAGATCGAGGGCGATGTACGGGAGTTCGCGAAGAAACCGTCACTCATCCCGGAGCACGACGTCCTGCTGGCCGGATTTCCCTGCCAGCCGTTCTCGATCGCAGGGGTGTCCAAGAAAAACGCGCTGGGTCGCCCCCACGGATTTCTCTGCGACACGCAGGGCACCCTCTTTTTTGACACCGCACAGATCATTAAGCACCACAAGCCTGCGGCATTCATTCTGGAAAATGTGAAGAACCTGAAAAGCCATGACGAGGGCCGCACGTTCGCGACCATCATGAACGTGCTGGAAAACGAGCTTGGCTATCACGTTCAATCGAAGGTCATCAGCTCGGAGCCATGGGTACCCCAGAAGCGCCAGCGTATCTTCATAGTCGGCTTCAAAGAGAAAACGACCTTCGACTTTGACAAGGTCGCCCTGCCGGCCCCCGAGACCGGTCCGAAGCTCGGCAGCATCCTCGAAGAAAATGTAGACCCGAAGTACACTCTGACCGAGCACCTCTGGAAATATCTGCAGGGTTACAAGGCCAAACATGCCGGCAAGGGAAACGGTTTCGGGTACAGCCTGTTCGGGCCAAAAGATGTCGCCCGCACGCTTTCCCAGCGCTATTATAAGGACGGCTCTGAAATTCTCATTGACCAGCCAGGGCACCGCCCCCGCCGCCTCACTCCCCGTGAGTGCGCCCGCCTTATGGGCTTTGATCGCCCCGGCAAACCATTCATTTTGAAGGACGTCTCCGATACACAGCTCTATCGCCAGTTCGGAAATGCCGTGGTCGTTCCGGTTGTCGAGTTTGTGGCAGATGCAATCAAGCCGCACCTTATCGAGGCCCTGAAGGAAGAACCGCGGCAGGCGCCGCAGCGCACCGCTGCCAATGGCTGACATAGTCGCGCCGGAAGTCCGCAGCCGGATGATGTCCGGCATACGGGGGAAAAACACGAAGCCAGAGATGATCCTACGCAAGGGTCTTCATGCAAATGGCTTCCGTTATCGACTTCATCCCGGGCTGCCCGGCCGCCCCGATATGGTTTTTCCCCGACTTAATGCGGTGGTCTTTGTGCACGGATGCTTCTGGCACGGGCACGATTGCCACCTGTTCAAGTGGCCGAAATCCCGCGGTGCGTTCTGGCGGACGAAAATCAACGGCAACATCATTCGGGACCGCAAAAGTATCGACGCCCTCAAATCGGCGGGCTGGCGGGTTGCAATTGTCTGGGAATGCGCGCTTAAAGGCAGGACCCGGCTGCCACTGACTCGTGTTATCGCAAGATGCTCGTCCTGGTTAAAGTCCGGCAAGCGGTATCTTGAGCTGGCAGGTTCAGATGAAACAAGGCCTTCTGTCCGAATACTTTGATGGCGTCGCCGTGAAGAGGCTCAGCGCTGTTGAAGCGGATCCCATGAAATCCCACCAGCATGAATTTGCCGGCGGTCACTTGCGCGGCATGTTTGGCGACGACGACCGGAAGGACATCCCGGCGACGTTCATCTGGCTTAACGACGAGCAGGAAGGTGTGTCGGAGCCGGGGATGGTGAGCTGGTACGATTCCCGGCGCAAGCAGGGCCACCGGACTGCCGAATACCGCCTCTATTACGCGGACAATCCCGTATCCTCCCTCATGAAGCCCGGCGACTCGTTCTTCGTCGCAACCCGTCCCGACGGGACCGTTATGGTCATCGTGGTCCCTGAGGGCAGTACCGTAGAAAGCCAGCTTGTCTGGCTTTTTGGCATCAAGACTGGATCCGAGGATTTCTTCGCCAAGGACGAGGTGGATGATTCCAAACTCGATTTTGCAGCCCGCTATATTCTCGACGAACTGGGAATTGATGCGGAAGAACCCGAGGCCGACAAACTTGACGGACTGCTTGAAAAGTACGGCACCAAATTCCCCGGCACGGCCGAATTCTCAAAACTGGCGCGCGAAAGCCTGAAGGACCTCTCCCCTTCGGACGATGCCGACAAGGTCCTCATGGCGTGGCTCGAACGTGAAGAATTGCTCTTCCGGCGCATGGAACGCCATATCGTGTCCGAGCGTCTGAAGAGCGGTTTTGTATCGGAGGATGCCGCCGACATCGACGGCTTTATAGCTTTCTCGCTCAGCGTCCAGAACAGGCGCAAGTCGCGCGCCGGATACTCGCTGGAAAACCATCTTCAGGCGCTGCTAACCGCCCGCAAGATCAAATTCCAGCGCGGAGTAGAGACAGAAAACAAGAACAAGCCGGACTTTCTCTTCCCCGGCCAGAGTGAGTACCGCGACCCCGGATTTGATGTAGCCAAACTTACAATGCTCGGCTCAAAATCAACGTGCAAGGACCGGTGGCGACAGGTGCTGTCCGAAGCCTCGCGCATTTCGCACAAGCACCTCCTTACGCTTGAGCCGGGCATCAGCGAAAACCAAACCGACGAAATGAAAGCAAAACAGCTTCAGCTTGTCGTACCGTCCGCGATCCACAGCACCTACAAGGCGTCCCAGCGGTCATGGCTGATGAACGTTTCGCAATTCGTCAAACTCGTTGAAGACCGCCAAGTCTAACGCCCGAAAACGTTCGCGTGGTGCCAAGCCAAGGCCTTCACGCTCGGCGCCATTTTCGCCGGCGTTGGAGCGGTCAGCGTCTTGCCTGCGAACCGTTTGAGACGATCGTTGCTGCCCTTGCCGAGAGCCGCCGTTGCAACGACTATTCCTCCGTTTGGCTTCACGCTCCAGAGGCCACGATCAAACGCCCAATGATGTGACCGACAGAGCGCCAGGCCGTTGCGGGCATCGTCGGCGCCTTTCATTCCACGTGGAACGATGTGGGCGGCCTCGACTTCGGTCTTTCCGTTTAACGCAACAAACCCTCTTCCACATACCGCACACTTGCCGTCGTAATAGTCAGTCGTGAGCTTCTGGAAGGCTCTCGATCGCGCAATCCGGCGCGTGCGGGTCTCGGTCAACGCTGCGTCGTTATCGAAGAGGTCGAACGGTTTGCTCTCGTGATCCTTTTGCTCCTTTTCTGCACTTTCGATTTGCTTTTCGGAAACCGGCGGATCAAGAGGATTAAGCAGACCCCACCGCTTCCCGCCCGCGACCTTCAAAATCGCCTTGTGACGGTCGGTGCCCTGTTTTACCAAGGTCAAACGGAAGACGTGTCTGTCTTCGAGATTACGTTCGATCAGGACGATATCGTCCTCGACCGATTTGCTGCGCATGGGACCGAGATTATTCGTGATTCTGCGCTCGACCGTCCGGCCGCCGCCCCATGACTGGTACCGATACGAGGCTGTTACGTTCGCGACATGCTTCTCGCCGACGAAAAGGATCGCCTTGATATCTTCACCTACAGTGGGATTCGAAGGCGAGATCCTTCCCGAAAGCTGAGGGAAATAGGCGTCAAATTCCTTCGGGATTACAATTCCGCCTTGATGGCCAACTGAGGCTCCGGAGTCGTTATGCGAAAGTTGCTTGAAGACAGGCCTGTCGAATCCCGAAAGCTCGTCCACGGCGTTTCCCCCGCTTTCGACACTGTCTGATTCGGTCCCCTAAGTTGAGTACTCTTCCTGAACAACTTGACCGGTCGTGAGCACCCTCAATAACAATACCGGCACTGCGCGATCTCGAGCCGCTGCTCCCTGCCCTTGGAAACCCGATACACCAGCCGGTGCTGGCCGAAGATGCGTCGCGAGCTCCAGCCCTGCAGGGCATGTTGCAGCGGCTGCGGCCTGCCGAGGCCCTTGCACGGAACGCCCTCGATGTCGCGGATCAGTTCGTCGATCCGCGTGCGCATCCTTTGGTCCGCGTGGCTCCAGTGCAGATAGTCGTGCCAGGCGGCTTCGGTCCATGCCGTCTTCATCGCGCGCGCTCGGCGCGGCTTGGCCACGGCGATCGTGCGTTCGTCAACATGTCCCGGTCCGCGTCCGCGATCGCGCGCAACAGGCGCTCGGCATTGGCGGGGCTGTTCAAGAGGTGCACGGTTTCCATCAGCCCGTCGTAGTCCTCTTCCGACATCAGCACGACGCTGCGCGCATTCTGCCGGGTGACCACGAGCGGCGCGCGGCCGTCGCACACCTCGTCCATATAGGACACCAGGTTGTTGCGGAACTGAGTGTACGAAACGTGGGCCATCCGATCCTCCTGCTTCGCGTACGACAAGCCGTACATGTACGGCCAACTGTCATACGCCCGCCCAAACGAGGGGGGATTGCTGTGCCCATCACAATTTTGCGCGCGCGATCGGCAGCCGCGTACCTTTTCTTCCGAAAAATTCCTGGAAAGGCGACCTCTCGCGCAGCCATTTTCTCGCCATGGAAAAGCCAGACGTTGCCGCATGAAAAATGCGTGCCCCGATTTTGCCCGAGGTTCGCCTCAACGAAATCACAAGCAGTTAATGTTGCGAGCGGGCCTCGCTTGGGTGACGGAGCTTAAGCGCTTCGCGCGGCTTCGGATTTCGCAGCGTACTGCGCGGGCGATCAAGCCGAGTGACGCGCACGCACACTCCGTAAGTGTTTCAGCCGGCGGCGGAATTTGCGTTCCAAAAATAATTTCAGCATGCCGCGACGCTTAAGCCCCTGCACCGCCGCGCTTTTTCACCTCGTCCAGCCGCCAAAACCGCGCGCGCTGCCACCGTCTCGCCGCAACGTGCCTGAAGTTCGCCGCAAGACTCGCACCCGCGCCCGGGCTTACGCCGCCACGTTCCCTAACCCCTTCAATTAACTCCGAGTTTCTTCTGCAAACTCGACGACGACGTGGTGTATTGAAACACCAATCGCTTGTCCGGATAGACGTAGCGGTGCGCCTTCTGCGCCATCAGCGCGCCCTCGTGGAAGCCGGAGAGGATCAGCTTCAGCTTGCCCGGATAGGTGTTGATGTCGCCGATCGCGAAGATGCCGGGCACGCTGGATTCGAACGCCGAGGTTTCCACCGGCACCAGATTGTTTTCCAGCTTGATGCCCCAGTTGGCGACAGGGCCGAGCTTCATGGTGAGACCGAAGAACGGCAGCAGCGTATCGCATTCGATCTTCGAGACCGCGTTGTCGTTGCCCTTCATCACCGCGGCGCTGAGTTTTCCGTTCTCGCCTTCCAGCGAGGTGACCTGGCCGATCCTGAGATCCATCTTGCCGTCGCGCACCAGCGCGCGCATCTGCTCGACGCTGTGCGGAGCCGCGCGAAAATCGTCGCGACGATGCAGCAGCGTGACGCGCCTGGCGATCGGATGCAGGTTCAGCGTCCAGTCCAGCGCGCTATCGCCGCCGCCGACGATCAGCAGCTCCTTGTCGCGGAATTGCTCCATCTTGCGCACGGCGTAAAACACCGAGGTGCCTTCATAGGCCTCGATGCCCGGCACCGGCGGACGCTTCGGCTGGAACGATCCGCCGCCGGCCGAGATCACCACCACCATGCATTCGAATATCTGCCCCGCGTCGGTGGTGACGCGGAATCCGGGGTCGCCGGTTTTCTCGATGGTCTCCACCATCTCGTTGAGATGGAAGGTCGGCTTGAACGGTTTTATCTGCTCCAGCAGCGCATCGGTGATGCCCTGGCCGGTGACGTAGGGAATCCCGGGGATGTCGTAGATCGGCTTTTCCGGATACAGCTCGGCGCACTGGCCGCCGATCTTGTCGAGGATGTCGACCAGATGCGCCTTCATGTCGAGTAGCCCGAGTTCGAACACGGCGAACAGTCCGCACGGGCCCGCGCCAATAATCAGCACATCGGTTTTGATCGCTTCGGTCATATCTCAGTTTCACTGGTTAGAGTGCTAGTGGGAGCGGCTTTTAGCTATTTCGTCATGCCCGGGCATAGCCGTTCGAAGAACGGCGTCGCTTCGCTCGCCTATGCCCGGGCATCCACGTCTTCTTGCGGAGAGCTTTTATAGACGTGGATGGCCGGGACAAGCCCGGCCATGACGAAAAACTGATTGTGTTCAACCGGATTTGGCTCTGGTAAGGGCACACAGTTAAGGAGATCAACACGTGAACGCACCAACCGACCGCAACGCAAATCCGCAACTCGAGGATTTCCCCTACCGGCTCACCGACAATGTGCGTTTCGCCGACCTCGATCCCAACCAGCATGTCAACAACGCGGTGTACGCCACCTATTTCGAAACCGGCCGCGTCACGCTGATGAAGGATCCGGCGTTCGTATTGACGCCTTCAGGGCTGGCGTGGATCATGGTGCGGCTCGACATCCATTTCCGCGCCGAGCTGAAATGGCCGGGCACGATCGAGATGGGGCTCGGCGTCTCGAAATTCGGCCGCACCTCGGTGACCTTCGACCAGGTGGTGTTTTCGGAAACGCGCTGCGTGGCGTCGTCGCAATCGGTCTCGGTGCTGATCGACGACGTGACGCGCCGGCCTGTGCCGCTCACCGATGAGATCAAGAAAAACTTCGAACCCTGGTGGCGCCGCGGCTTCAAGCCCGCCTGAGGCTTTGGCTTAGGCCTGCCGCTCCGGCGTGGTCACCACCAGGCCGTCAAGCGCGTCCGAGACCTTGATCTGGCACGACAGCCGCGAATTCGGCCTCACGTCAAAACCGAAATCCAGCATGTCCTCTTCCATCGGCGAGGGCGAGCCCACCTTCTCGCGCCAGGCTTCGTCGACATAGACATGGCAGGTGGCGCAGGCGCAGGCGCCGCCGCATTCCGCCTCGATCCCCGGAACCGCGTTGCGGATCGCCGCTTCCATCACGGTTGCGCCGTTCTCGACGTCGATGGTGCGGGTTTCGCCGGTGTGGTCGACAAAGTTTATCTTGGTCATAATTGTCCGTAGCTCGCCGGAATCTGAAGATGTTCGGGCTGTCCTATAACGGGTCGACCCGGCCAGCGCCAGTCAGGAACGCAGCATGGCCTCGATCGCCGAACGCGCCTGGACCACGGCCTGTTGGAGCGCCGCCATCGCCTCCGCCGGCTCGCCGTCGCGCAACGCGGCCTCGAAGGCCTCGGCGGCCTCCGCGACCCTGAACGCGCCGATCGCCCGCGCCGACCCGTTCAGCGTATGCGCGATCTCGGCTGCGTCCGCAGGCCACGCCGCGAGCCCCTCGATCAGCCGAACCGCCTGCCCCGCAAACATCGCCAGCACCTCCCGCTCCAAGCCGGCGTCACCCAGCGTCATGCGTTTGAGATGCGCGATATCGATGGGACCGTCATCGGGAACGAGCGGCGGCGATGGCATCCAGTTGATCCGTTGTCGCTGAAGCGGCATGGCACGCCCAAACCTCCCGGGCCGGACGATTCGGGCCCCGAAGCTTCGCCAGCCAATCACGGAAATGGTTAACGGAACCTTTGTAGAACGGGCCGCAAGTTCGCCGCCTTTTTCGGCGAAAAGCTTCCCCGATGTCCCCGGGCGCGGGAATAATCCGCTATAGTTCGAAGGCATTGGGCGGGCCGCCGTTAACGATGATTAAGATTGTATTAATCGCAGCCATTTCATTCGCATCGCCAAGCCAATAGGATGTTTGCGGATGTAGCGGACAAGCCGGGTGGGGCCAGTGGTCCCGCCGGCACCGCTCAAAGAGCATGTGCGACGGTATCGAGGCCCGCAGGCGCGCGGGCCTCATCGGGGATGCGTAAAAGAGGGCTCAGGCTGAACATGGCGAACAACCCAAAGAAGGTCAAAGATCCGACCGAGGTCGCGCTTTCTGCCATTCAGGAAGCTCTCAATATCAGCGATACATCCGTCGAACCCAACCGATCTGCGGTCCGCAGCGATGCGGCGCCCGCCGAGCAGCCGGCAACCCCGCCCTATGACGACGGCTCATTCGACTTCCGTCCGACGACGACGGACCGTCCGGCATTCGAGCCGATCGAGGAACAGCGCCCGCCGCGCCGCGCCGCCAACGACGATCGTGAAACCATCGGCCAGCTTTTGCAGGCCCTCCAGAAAGGCCGCCCTGCCCGCAACGTCTATACGCTCGCCACCCTGTTTGCCGGCGTCTGGCTGCTGGGCGCCGGACTTCTGACCATAAGCTTCCTTCCCTCACTGCAGGCCTCGATCGGCCAAGGCAGCGGCGGCACGCTGGTGCTGGCCGGCCTCACCGCGTTGTTTTTCGCGCCCGTGTTGCTGTTCTATTTCCTCGCAAGCCTTTCCTGGCGCGGCCAGGAGCTGCGGATGATCGCGGAATCGATGGCGCAGGTCGCGATCCGCTTCTCCGAGCCCGAGAATGCTGCGAGCGATTCGATGGTCACCGTGGGTCAGGCGATCCGCCGCGAAGTCGCGGCGATGGGCGACGGCGTTGAGCGCGCAATCGCACGCGCCGGCGAACTGGAAACCCTCGTCGCCAATGAAGTCTCGGCGCTCGAGCGCGCCTATTCCGACAACGAGGTGCGGATCCGCGCGCTGTTGCAGGACATCGCGCATCAGCGCGACAATCTCGTCGGCCAGGCCGAGCAGGTCCGCAGCGCGATCTCGGGCGTGCAGATCGACCTGCGCCACGATATCGCGCTGATTTCGGACGCGATCGCCTCCCGCGTCGACGAAGTCGCAAAGAGCATCACCGGCGCGCTGGAAGAGCGCGGCGCGCACATCACCAGCGCGCTCAGCAATGCCGGCGACAACATGATCCTCGCGCTCGGCGAGCGCGGCGGCGACCTGCTCGATCGTCTGGAAGAAGCCAGCGCAGAGACCACGCGCGCGGTGCTCGACGCCAGCGAGCGTCTCACCACCAGCCTCAATTTCAAGACCGGCCACGTTCACGACGAGTTCGTCGATCTGGCCGACCGCGTCCACGACATGCTGAACGAGCGCATCGACCGCATCACCGGCGAGTTCGAGCAGCGTTCCTCCACCATCATCGACGGGATTTCCGATCGCACCGAGCAGGTCCATGACTCGCTGAAGAACTCCAGCGATTCCCTGCTGCTGGAACTTGAACTGCGCAGCGGCGACCTGGTGAACCGGATCGACGAGGCCGGCAATCGGCTGGCCACCCACATCATGACCAGCGGCGACAAGGCCACCGAGGCACTCGACGTGACCGTGAACTCGCTGGTCGGCAAGGTCGTCAGCCAGACCGAGAACGCCCACGATTCGCTCAGCCTGCAGATGAGCGCCTTCGACGAACTGGTGAAGGACAAGGGCGCCGAACTGGTGGAAAAATTCGCGCGCGACAGCGGTACGCTCGGCGCGCTGATCACCCGCCATATCTCGGAATTCGACCGCACCGTGAAGACCTTCGGCGGCGAAATCGTCGACCGCATGGGTCAGCGCACGCAGGACATCACCGAAAGCCTGAAAACCTATGTCGATACCTTCGACACCCGCTTTAACACCAATGGCGGCCAGATCACCGCCGCGCTGGACCAGCGTCTGGTGCAGTTCGAGACCACGCTCGGAACCCGCGTGGCCAATCTCGATGCCTCGCTCGATGGCCGGCTCAAGACACTCGACACCACGTTCGATGCGCGGACCAGGTCGCTGACCGAAACCATCGATACCAGGCTCCATACGCTGGCATCCTCGCTCACCACCGGCGCCACGCAGGCCGTCGAGTCGATCGACTCGCGCCTTACCCACCTGACCACGGCGCTGACCGATGGCGCGGTGCAGGCGATCCACTCGATCGACACGCGCCTCTCCCACCTCACCTCGTCGCTGACGGACGGTACCGCGCAGGCGATCGAAGCGCTCGACCGGCGCATCGCCAATGTGACCGAAACGATCGACGGCCGCAGCGTGCATCTGGCCGACACGGTTACGGCGCGGTTCCAGGACATTCATCACGGCATCGAAAGCCACGCCAGTGCAGTGGCGAGCAACATCGAAAGCCACGCCGGCGCCGTTGCAAGCAGCATCGACATGCGCATCGCGCAGTTCGAAGACCTGCTCGGCTCGCGCGTTGAAGCCGTGGCCGGCCGCATTGAGAGCAGCGGACGCCAGGCCAGCGACGGCCTGATGGCGCGCGCCGAGGAATTGTCGCTCGGCATCAAGTCCCATGTCGAGGACGCGGAGCGCTCGCTGACCAGTCTCGCGGTCAACACCAGCGAGACCATCCAGACCGGCGCCCGCACCGCGCAGCAAGCGATGCTGTCGGTTTCCACCGATGTCAGCGCTCAACTGAAGCTCGCCTCGGCGGACGTCGAGACGGCGTTGACCGCGGTCGGCACCAACGCGGCCGCCTCGGTGCTGAACAGCGCCCGCGAGGCGCATACCACGCTGATCGCGGCGTCGGCCGATGCGACGAACCAGATCAAATCGCTGTCCGCCGACGTCGAACGCACATTGGCCGCGGCCGGTTCTGCGACCGCGACTTCGATGCTCAGCGGCGCGCGCGAAGCACAAAACACGCTGGTGGCCACGTCGACAGAGGTCGCAAACCAGATTCAGTCGCTGTCCTCCGACATCGAACGTACGCTGTCCGCAGCCGGCGCAGCCACCGCAGAATCGGTGCTTTCCGGCGCGCGGGCCGCGCAAAACACGCTGGTGGCCACGTCGACGGAAGTTGCGGACCAGATTCAGTCGCTGTCCTCCGACATCGAACGCACGCTGTCCGCTGCCGGTTCCGCCACCGCGGATTCGGTGGTGACCGGCGCGCGCGCGGCGCAAAGCACGCTGCTTGCGACCTCCACCGAAATTGCGGGCCAGATTCAGTCGCTGTCGACCGAGATCGAACGCACGCTATCGGCTGCAGGTGCGGCCACCGCGGATTCGGTCGTTTCCGGCGCACGCGCGGCGCAAAGCATGCTGACCACCGCCTCGGCGGATACCGCGAGCCAGGTCAAGTCGCTTGCGAGCGATGTCGAGCGCAGTCTGTCGATTGCGGGTTCCTCGACGGCCGAATCCATCCTCAACAGCGCGCGCGAAGCGCAAAGCACCTTGTTGACGGCGTCTACGGACGCGGCCACCCACGTCAAGTCGCTGTCCGCCGACGTTGAGCGGACCCTGCTCGCTGCGGGAACCGCGACCGCCAGCTCGATCCGCGAGGGGGCCAGCGAAGTCCAGGCCAGGCTGCTTGCAGCGTCAACCGACGCGGCCAACCACGTCAAATCGCTGGCCGGCGACGTCGAGCGCACCTTGACGACGGCCGGAGCCGAGACGGCCGCGTCGATCCTGAACAGCGCGCGCGAGACTCAGGCGACGCTGATTGCAGCATCGACCGATGCCGCCAGCCACGTCAAATCGCTGGCCGGCGACGTCGAGCGCACGCTGACCGCGGTCGGCGCGGACACCGCCTCGTCCATCCTGAACAGCGCGCAGCGGGCTCAGGACTCCTTCGCGGCGACCTCCGCCGAGGCGGCCGCGCAGATCAAGTCGATTTCCGAAGGCATCGAGCGGTCGCTCGGCGCTGCCACCGCCAACACGACCGACAGTATCCAGTCCAGCGCGCTCAGCGCGCAGACCGCGCTTGTCGCCGCTTCCAACGAGGTCAGCGCCAAGATCAAGACCACGTCGTCCGACGTGGAGCGCACGGTTTTCGCCGCCACCGCCAGCTTCGGCTCGACCATGACCGGCAAGACCGAGGACATCGTCACCTACGTGCAGCAGCAGACCGACCGGCTGTCGCAGATCATCGATGCCAAGCGCGGAACGCTGGTCGAGGCGATGGGCGCCAAGACCAACCAGCTCACCGCCGATATCGACCGCGTCACCACCGACGCCCTGAAGGCAATCGAGACCCGTGGACATGCATTCACGCAGTCGATGGTTACCAACGGCACCGACGTCGCGCGAACCATCACCGGCGCCGGCGATCTGGCGACGGGTGCGATCAACAAGTCGCTGAAGGATCTCGAAGCGTCCTCCCGCGCGGCGATCGACCAGTCGCGTCAGGTTTCGATCGCGGCCGTCACCGAAATGCAGGAGACCAGCAAGATCCTGCGCACCGATACGGTCGCCCTGTTCGAGCGGCTGCGCGAGGGCAACATCCTGCTGCAGGAAGTGCTCACCGGCGCCCACGACAATCTCAACTCGCTGGAGCGGGCCCTGGTCACGCGCGTGGCGGACTTCGTCTCGGCCATGAACGACGTCACGGCACGCAACGGCGTCGCCACCCAGACGCTCGACGACCAGCTGTCGGTATTCAACACCAAGACGGCGAAGGCGCTGGAGGATCTCGGCTCGCTGGCCGGGCAGTTCGAGACCCACGGCAAGGCGCTGACCGATGCCGCGGCCGTGGTCGAGCAGAGCAACCGCAACACCGCCGGTTCGATCGGCGAGCGCAAGGCCGCGCTGGAACAGCTGGTGACGACGATCGATCTGCGCACCACCGATCTCGATCAGCGGCTGACCCGGTTCACCGGCTTGCTCGATGAATCGCTGGCGGCGGCCGAAGAGCGCGCCCGCGACATCGCCCGGGTGGTTGCGGAGACCGCAGGCGCCGGCTCGGCCGCGATCAGCCGCCAGTTCGAGGCGGTTCGGGATGCTGCCGAAGAAGAGCGCCGCCAGACCGCCGAGGCCATGCTGCAGATTTATCAGCAAGGCACCCAGGAAGCCGAAGCGATGTTCAAGTCGTCCGCGGACAGGTTTGCCGCGATGGTGCAGGGCATGAAGCAGATGGCCTCCGAGATGCACAACGAACTCGAAGCCACCCGCGGCGAACTGCGCCGCGGCGTATTCGAGATGCCGCAAGAGGCGGCGGAGAGCACCGCGCAGATGCGCAAGGTCATTGTCGACCAGATCGAAGCGCTGGCCGAACTGAACCGGATCGTGGCGCGCCACGGCCGCGGCCTCGACGTCGTCTCTGGCGGGCGCGGCAGTTCGCAGCGTGAGGAAGAGCCGATGCTGGCCACCGCCGGCGGACGCAGCGAGGCGCGGTCGGCGCCGCGCAGCGCCTCGAACCTGCCGCCGCCGGACCTCGGCATGCCATCGTCGCGCCGCACCGAGGCGCCGCCGGTGAGCCCCGCAAGCTCCGATCAGGGCCGCGACGGATGGCTGTCCGATCTCCTGAACCGCGCCGACACCGGCGGCGACGACCGCGACGTGCCGCGCGGACGCAGCGCCCCGCAGGCGGCGGGCGGCAATCCGCTGGAGTCGCTGTCGCTCGACATCGGCCGCCTGATGGATCGCAATCTCGCTGCCGAGATGTGGGATCGCTATCAGCGCGGCGAGGCCAAGGCCTTCAACAAGCGGCTGTACACGCCCGCCGGCCAGAAGGCCTTCGACGAAGTCAGCCGCAAGTATCGCGCCGACCGCAACTTCAAGCAGACGGTCGACCGCTACATCCAGGAATTCGAGCGGTTGCTCGATGAGGTCGCGCGCGAAGACCGTGGACCCGCGGCGTTGCGCGGCCACCTCACCTCGGAGACCGGACTGGTCTACACCCTGCTCGCTCACGCGGCGGGACGGCTGGGCTAAGGCTCGGACGGACTGCGAATAGAAAACGGAGGCATCGCTGCCTCCGTTTTTTTGCCCGAATTGCAATTCAGATCGCGGGCGTTATCAAGCAACCGTTACCGGGACCCAGGCTGGGAGCGTATTCGCTATTGAGTGCGAAGCGGAAAACATTACTCGCGTTAAGCATTTCCGCTTTTGACCCATCTCGAACATCGCAGCGACTTTTGGATCCCATCACCAACGACCCCATTACGCACGCTGCTCCAGGCGCTCGCTTCAAAACGTCGGCCCGGAATCCAAATAATCGAATAGCCAGGGCGAGCAAATGCCCAATCGGCCTGCAACCCGCTCAGGCAATATGCCAATCGCTCGTCACCACGCCTGGACCGGAAACGATATGAGCGGCGATGAGCACGCCGTAATCCCAGATCGATACCGCGCCGTTGTCGTTGCGCCAGAGAATGTCGGCGTAACCGTTGCCGTCGTAGTCGCCGGTATCGGAGATATGCCAGCTATTCGCCACGACGCCAGGGTCGGAAACGATATGGGCGCCGCCGATCTGCCCGTCGTTCCAGATCGACACGGCGCCATTGTCGTTGCGCCAGAGAATGTCGTCGTGACCGTTGCCGTCGAAGTCGCCGGTGCCTGAGATATGCCAGCTATTGGGGACGACACCCGCGGCGCTGATGATGTGGGCATTGCCGATCTGCCCGTCATCCCAGATCGACGCCGCGCCATTGTCGTTGCGCCAGAGAATATCGCTGTGTCCGTTGCCGTCGAAATCGCCGGTACCGGCAATATGCCAGCTGTTCGGGACGACGCCCGCGGCGCTAATGATGTGAGCGCTGCCGATCTGCCCGTCATCCCAGATCGACGCCGCGCCATTGTCGTTGCGCCACAGGATGTCGCTGTGGCCGTTGCCGTCGAAGTCGCCGGTCCCAGCGATGTTCCAGCCGCTGGGGATGACGCCCGCCGCGGCGATGATGTGGGCGCCGCCGATCTGTCCATTGTCCCAGATCGACGCCGCACCGTTGTCGTTGCGCCACAGGATGTCGGAGTGGCCGTTGCCGTCGAAATCACCCTTGCCGGACATGTGCCATGAGGTTGGCACGACGCCCGCGTTGGAGATGATGTGCGCATTGCCGATCTGGCCGCTATCCCAGATCGATGCCGCGCCGTTGTCATTGCGCCACAAGATGTCACTGTGGCCGTCGGCTCCGAAGTCACGGGGTGTGCGCGGGTCCCAGATCGAGGTGGTAACATCAATATCGCCGCCGTTAATACCGTTGCTGCCCAACGCGTAGGCGAAGCGGCCATCCGTCAAGAGCGCGCTGTCGGGACTGTCGTTTGGTTGTCCGTTGTGGACGTTGTTCTTGACCAGAAATTCGCTGCCGATCATGTGTCCCGTGGCGTCGAACCGCTGGCCGCGCACCATAAAAGCGTTATCGTCTTCCCAGGTGGCGACGAAACCGCCGTCTTTCAGGGCGACGAGCGAAACCTCGTTCTGGTTGCCGGCTGTGGTGGTGTTGATCTGGATGTCGCCTGCGACGAGATTGCCGGCATTGTCGTAGATGCTCATCCGAACGCCCTGGCCGCTCGCATCGCCAAAGCTATCGGTCCATCCGACCACGAAGCCGCCGCCGACCAGCGCCGCAACGTCGGGATCCGTCTCCTCGAAGAATGAGGAGCCACCGAACACCGAACGATCGGTGGTGACAGGCACTCCGCTCGGCGTGTAAATGCCAAAATAGATGTCGTGGTCCGCGGGATTGCCGAGAAGTTGCTGGTAAACCACCACGAACCTGTTGTTCGACAGCGTCGCCACTTGTGACAAGTCGGCGTCCAGCACTCCATTATCGCGCACCGTGATGACCCCGCCGACCGTGCCGGAAGCGGAGACGATCTTGGCCAGGATATCGTTGTTGCCGTTGCCGTTGTCGAGCGTGTACGACACCACGTAGCTGCCGTCCGAGAACGACGTGATGGACGCGTTTTTCTGCTGCGCATCGTCAACGTCGATGTCAACTTCGCTGACAACGTCAAGCGCGGAATTCAAGATGCGCACGTCGATGAAGTGGAGGGTAATGTTGAGGGTTATGTTGGTCTTAGCTTCAGTGTAGGCAACGGCAATATTGCCATTGTGCAGGTTCGTGATCGCCGCGCCGTTGTCGACAAAATAGTCGCGGTTCGCGGACCCGGCGGTAATGATCTGCCGCTCACTACCAATCTTGTTACCGGCGGCATCGAAACGCTGACCGAGGACGTCCTCGCCAGTCGAGAAGATATGGCTCTGATCGTTGTAAACGATCACGTAGCCGCCATCGTCCAGGCCGACGATCTGGCCATCTTTCTGATCTGTTCCGCCGCCGTTGGCGGTGTTGACCTGAATCAGCGGCCGCACCAGGATCGGTGTCGTAGCCATCTAAAATGTCCTTCCATAAAATCGATTTTAAGTATTCTCGCCTGATGCCTTGCTACAGCAAAACGTTGCGCAAAAGAAGGTAATTAGCATCACGTGAGACGGTTCCATGCCATCGTTGTATGCATACTATCGGCTGGATGAACCGGGCCGCAATTGTTCTGTCCGCAATGGCGGCGCTGGCAATGCCGTTGATCGCGGACAACGCCTTCGGTCAGCAAGAGCCGCTAGCGAAGCAACTCTTGGGGACTTGGACTCTTGTCTCACATGAGTCGGTGCGCCCAGACGGCAGCAGATCTCCCCGGTTTATGGCGCGAATCCAAAAGGCGTCGCGTTCTTTGACCCGAGCGGTCTCTTCATTATCACGGTCATGCGATCCGACCGTGCCAAATACGCGATTGATTGCCGACGCAGGGTACAGCCAAGGAAAATGAGGGAACGGCCCAAGGGACGATAACGTACTTTGGGACGTACTCGCTAAAGGAAGCGGACCGCACCATCGGACATGCTGACGTCATTTGGACGCGAGCGAAGTAGGTCCCCGCGGTTTCTCGGACTTCGCGGTCCGAATGCCTTCTGTCATGTCTGGTCGTGGCACTTAACGGACACTCGATGGCCTGCCGCCCAATGTCTGCTTCCGAGGGAATAGCGGATAAGGCCTCGCCTCATTTTCATGAGTGCGCGCCCAATAAGTCCATGTCCGAGAACCTGCCCCGCTGCAGACTGGAAACCTTATTGCCGCTTCTGCCCCGCCGGCGGCCTTTCGGGCGGCTTAGGCGGCTCCGCCGGCGTGCTGCCGCTTCCGGCTCCGAACAGCAGCCGCGTCGGGTTCTTGTCGAGATTATTCACCGCGCGGCTGATATCGCCGAGGGTACGGCGGCCGTCGGCCATCAGCGCGCCGGAACGCTTGTCGAAATCGTCGGCCAGTTCACGGATCGATTTCACCGCCTGGAACAGCTCGCCGCCGTCCTTGCCGCCGGCCAGCGCATTGAGGCCAAGCATCAAACTGTCGGTCTTGCCCATCACGCCGTCGGCCTTGCCCATGACGTCGTTGACCCTGAGCATGATGTTGTCGATCTTCTCGGAATTGCGCGCCAGCGACGCCGTGAAGGTCTCCAGGTTCAACAGCGAGTTCTTCACCGCCTCCTGATTGTCCGCCACTACCTTGTTGATGTTCTGCAATGTCGCGCGGATGGATTCCGTCACGTCCTGCAACGCCTTCGGATCGGCGGTGAGCGTCGGAACGCCGTCCTCGTCCAGGGGAACCGCGGGCGCCGCCACCTCGCCGCCTTTCAGCGATATCGCGGCGACGCCGGTCAGCCCCTGGAATTCCAGGCCCACCAGCGTATCCTTGCGGATCGGCGCGTTGTTCTCGACCATTGCGAGCGCGACAACCCGCCGCGGATTGTCCAGCTTCACGGAGATCACCTCGCCGACCCGGATGCCGTTGAAATTGACGCTGCCGCCATTGCGCAAGCCGGCAGCCGGGCCTTCGAAGATGACGCGCAGCGGACTGCGCGCCTTGGTGGCGTGCAGGCTCTGAAACCACAGCACAAAGCCGAACGCCGCCGCGATCACCGCCAGCGTGAACGTTCCGATCAGCACGAAATTCGCCCGCGTTTCCATTCGATGCTCCGGTTCAGACCACGACGGCGCGGGCGCGCTTGCCGTGGAAGTATTGTTTCAACCAGGGATGCTGCGAAGCCTTCATATCATCAATCGTTCCTGCCGCGATGATCTTGCCGTTTCCCAACACTGCAATGCGGTCGCAAGCGGTATAAAGGCTATCCAGGTCATGGGTTACCATGAAAACGGTCAGGCCCAAAGTGCGCTGCAGGGTCCGCACCAGCTCGTCGAAGTCGCCGGCGCCGATCGGATCGAGGCCCGAGGTCGGCTCGTCGAGGAACACCAGTTCCGGATCGAGCGCCAGCGCGCGCGCCAGCGCCACGCGCTTGATCATGCCGCCCGACAGTTCCGACGGAAAGCGATCGGCCACCTCCGGCTTCAGTCCGACCATGCCGAGTTTTGCCACGGTGATCTCGTCCAGCAAGCGTTGCGAGACGTTTAAATATTCGCGCACCGGAAACTGGATGTTCTGCCGCACGCTGAGCGAGGAAAACAGCGCGCCCTGCTGGAACAGGATTCCCCAGCGCCGCTCGACACCGCGCCGTGCCGCAGCGTCTGCCGCGTCGAGATCGATGCCGAACACTTCGATGCTTCCGCTGACCTTGGGTATCAGCCCGATGATGGTGCGGGTCAGCACCGATTTTCCGGCGCCGGAAGGGCCGACGAAGCCGAGAATCTCGCCGCGTTTGACGTCGAGATTGAGCTTGTCGAGCACCTTGGTGGCGCCGAACTGCACCGAGATGTCGCGAACCCGGATGATGGCGTCGGCTGCTTCGATCGCCATCGCTACATTCCGATCGAGGCGAAGAAGATCGCGAATACGCCGTCCATCACGATCACCAGAAATATGCCCTTCACCACCGACGACGTGGTGTGCTGTCCGAGCAACTCGGCGCTGCCTTCGACCGCAAGCCCCTCGACGCAGGCGACGATGCCGATCACCGCCGCCATCACCGGCGCCTTGATCATGCCGACGGTGAAGTGATCGATCGAGATCGCGTCACGCAGGCGAAGCAAAAATGCTTCGGGATCGACACCGCCATAGAGCCACGCCACCAGGCCGCCGCCATAAAGTGCTGCGACCGCGCCGAGAAAGGCCAGGATCGGCAGCGCAATGACCAGCGCCAGCATCCTCGGCAGAATCAAGACCTCGATCGGGTCAAACCCCATGGTGCGCAGCGCGTCGATTTCTTCCCGCATCTTCATCGAGCCAAGCTCGGCGGTATAGGCGCTGCCCGAGCGGCCCGCCACCATGATCGCCACCAGCAGCACGCCGATTTCGCGCAATACCAGCACGCCCAGCATATCGACGACGAATACGTCGGCGCCAAATTTCCGGAAATGAAAGATGCCCTGTTGCGAAATGATGCAGCCGATCAGGAAGGTGATCAGCACCACGATCGGCACCGCGCGCCAGCACACCTGCTCGAGATGATGGACGGTCGAGGTCAGGCGGAACCCGGACGGGTGTATGAGCACACGCGCGCCGGCCGCAAGCACGGCGCCCAGCATGCTGATCAAATCGGTCAACGCCTCGCCGACGCCGTAGACGCTGCGGCCGACCTGATCCAAAAGGCCGGTGATCGTTACCAACGTCGCCTCGGCTTCCGGCGCGGCCTTTACCCGGCGCACCTCATCGACCAGGCTGGAATAATTCGCCGAGAGGCCCGCGATCTTCGCCTCGACCCCGCCTTGCGTCAGGCTGCGGCGCAGCCGCTCGATCAGCCAGGCGCCAAACGTGTCGAGTTTTGCCACTTGCGACACGTCGATGAAGATATTGGGGCGGCTGCCGGTGAGTTTCTCGGCTTCGCTGACCAGCGCTTCAAGATCCGGCGCGAAGCGGGCAGTCCATGAACCGGCAGCGCACAGCGCAAGGCCGTTGCCCTGCGCAATCCGCTCCAGTGTCGGCCCGCCGTCCAATGCCAAACTCCTGCAAAGTTCCCTGCCGCCGGCGGCGAGAAAGTCCAACACCCCGCCGCTGCCATGTGGGATACGATCCTAACCAGCCATACTTGGTTGCGCCGGGCAACCCTGCGGTTCAGAAATTGCCAGATTTTGAAATGACTTCCAGCCAGTCGCCACTGCTGCTTGCCGCCCGAATCGAGCGCTGGCCGATCGCAGGCGCCTTCACCATCAGCCGCGGCGCCAAGACCGAGGCGATCACGGTGGTGGCGGAGGTCAGCCAGGGCGGCCACACCGGGCGCGGCGAATGCGTGCCCTATGCCCGCTACGGCGAAACACCCGAGGCAACCCTGGCCGCGCTGCTTTCGATGCGGGAGGCCCTGGCCAAGGGCCTCGGCCGCGAAGCCTTGCAAGCCGGCCTACCGGCGGGCGCGGCGCGCAACGCGCTGGATTGCGCGCTCATCGACCTGGAGGCCAAGGCCGGCGGCCGACGGGCCTGGGAACTGCTCGGGCGGCCCGCCCCGCATCCCTGCACCACCGCCTTCACGATTTCGCTGGGAACTCCCGAAGCCATGGCGGCGGCGACCGCCAAGGCGGCCCACCGGCCGCTGCTCAAAATAAAACTCGGCGGCGAGGCGGACGGCGAGCGGATCGCGGCAGTGCGCAAGGAAGCCCCCGAATCCGAACTCATCGTCGATGCCAACGAGGCCTGGACCCCGGCCAATCTCGAGCAGAATCTGGCCACGTGCGCAACCGCCGGCGTCACTTTGGTCGAACAGCCGCTTCCCGCCGGGCAGGACGAACTGCTGGCGCGCATCCGCAGGCCGGTCGCGGTCTGCGCCGACGAAAGCGTGCACACTTCGCTGGAGGGGCTGCGCGAGCGTTACGATGCGCTCAACATCAAGCTCGACAAGACCGGCGGCCTGACCGAAGCGCTGGCGATGGCCGACGCGGCGCAGGCGCTGGGCTTTGAAATCATGGTCGGCTGCATGGTCGCGACCTCGCTTTCGATGGCGCCCGCGATGCTGCTCACGGCGCAGGCGCGCTTCGTCGATCTGGATGGGCCGTTGCTGCTGGCCAAAGATCGCGACGACGGGCTGCGCTACGACGGCAGCACGGTCTATCCGCCCGATGCGGCACTGTGGGGCTGATGCGCCAGCCGGTGCCGGGCCAGCCACATCACCACGGCGCTGACCAGCCCCATCGCAGCCATCAGGTAGTAGACGCCCTGCCCGTGCCGCGCATAGATCGCGCCGGACAGCACGGATGCGATGCTGGTGACGATCCCGGTGCAGGCGGTGAGATAACCTTGTCCGCGCGCCATCACATGACCCGGCACATGCTGCACCATCAGCCCCATGGTGCCGATTTGCGTCAGCCCGAATGTCAGTCCGTGCGCCAGCTGAACCACGGCAAGCACGGCCAGCGGCGGCTCCTGCGCCGTAATCGTCCAGCGCGCAACCGCGCTGAGGGCAGCGATGATCACGAGGGTTGCAGGCGACAGCGTGAACCGCGGCGACAGCGCGAACACCACGATTTCGGCAATCACTCCCAGCGCCCATAGTCCGGCGATCGTCAGTCCGCCGAGACCCGCGTTCTGCCAGGCGATGGAAGCAAAGGTGTAGTAAGCGGCATGGCTGCCCGCTATCAGCGCCGCAGCAATGATGATCGCGAGAAATTTTGGCTCGCGCAGCAAGGCCCTCGCGCCCGAGGACGTTGCGGGGGCCGCAGTCGGAACGTCCAGCGGCTGAAGCCCCAGGCTGACGAGTGCGCCGAGACCCGCCACGCCGACAATTACCCAGATCAGGTGCCTGGCCGCGATTACATCGACCAGCAACCCGCATGCGAGCGCTCCCACCACGAATGCCGCCGAGCCCCATAGCCGCAACGGCCCATAATTGAGGCCGTAGCGGGACACGCCCTTCAACGCATAGGCGTCGGTGAGCGGCGTCATCGGCGTCCACAAGCAGGCGGTGACGACGTAAGCGAGGAATACCGCGAGCGGCTGATGCAGGGTGCCGATGATCGAAAACCCGAGCGCGCTCACAAAGGCGGTGGCGATCATGGCGCCGCGCAGCGACTGGCGCTTTTCGGCGAAGCCGGTGATGAACGGCAGCACCGTAAACCGCGTCAGCGACGGCACCGCGGTGATGATGCCGATCCACGAGGCGTCGATGCCGATCGCCTTCAGCCACACCGGGAAAAACGGCAGGTGCGTGCCCACGAGGCCAAACAGCGCGCCGTAAAACAGCGCCAGCCGGGTCGCGAATCGCTTTGCCGGGACTTGCGAAGCGATGGGGATTTGTGATTCGGACGGCATCAATTCAATTGCGATTCGCCTGCGTTCATGGTGATCGTATCAGCACGACGCAGTGATTTGCGCGACAGGTTTTTCATGGCCGACGAAGCTTTCGCCCTATCGCCGATTTCCGCCCGCGCCGCGATGCCGGGCGAAGCCGATTACGACGCCATCAGCGCGGCCTTCATGGAGACGTCGCGGGGCCGCTGGTTTCTCAGCGAATACGCCAAGCGCAACCGCAATGCCGACACAAGCATGGTGCTCGACGCGGTGGCGCGGATCGAACAAAACCTCGCCGCGCAGAAAGACGCGGCGCCGGAACATGCCTTGGCCGAGGCGCTGGCGGCGATCAGGGAGGCGGTGGACGAAGCGAGGGCCGCCGCATCGGCTGCGTTTGATGGCGCTGCGGTCGACAACTCGCTCGCGCCAATTCGGGGCGGCGCGCAGGTCATCCGCGAGACCCTGTTGCGGCTGCGCGAAATCGGCGTCGGCGGCCGGATTTACGATTTGATGGATTCCCAAGTCAACGCTATCGAAGCGGGTTGCAGACAAATCGCATCGATCGATGCCAGGGCTGCATTGAGCGCCGCATTCGATCTGATCGATCAGCGGATCAAGGGATTTGCAGACGACGACGTAACATCGTCGGTTCGTGAAACGCCCCCGCCTCCATCGGCGACGATGGACGAGCAGACGCCTGGTGCTACGGCAGAGTTCGCGCCACCGTCCGAGCTAGCGCCAGAAGCCGTGGCCGCCGCACCGTCCGACGATGTCGCTGCAACGGCGCAGATCGAAACGGCTGCTACCGAGGTGGAAATCGCGCATGACGACGCCGTGCTTGACCTGATCGCACTGGAGATGGCCGCGCCGGATTTCGATGAACCTGATATCGCCGAGGCCCACGTCATGGCGACGAATTCGCTCGAACCCGGTATCGTCCCGCAGCCAGCAGAGCCGTCGCAGCCTGAACCTGCGCCGATCCTCCAACCGTCGCTGGGCGCTTCACTGATTGCGCAGGGAATTGTGCTGCGGCCGGCTACATCCGTTACCGATCCGCTGGCGCCGATCCGGCGCATGAGCCAGGCCGAGAAGATCGCGTTCTTCTCGTGAACTCAGGCCACCAGTCTCGCGAACATATCGGCGTCGACATTGCCGCCCGACAGCACGATGACGATGGTCTTGCCGCGCGCCTCGATGCGGCCTGCCAGCAGCGCGGCGAGGCCAACGGCCCCGCCCGGCTCGACGACGAGCTTGAACTCACGGAATACGAAGGCGACCGCGGCTCCGACTTCCGCATCATTGGCAGTGACGCCCTGCGCGAGCAGCCGCCGGTTGATCGCGAAGGTAATCTCGCCGGGCACCGTCGCCATCAGCGCGTCGCAGATGGTGCGTCCCGCGGCGTGATGCGGCTCGCGCTTGCCGGCCCGCAGCGAGCGCGCGTGGTCGTCAAAACCTTCGGGCTCGGCCGACATCAAGACCGCCTGCGGGTAGCGCGCCTTTATCGCGGTGGCGACACCCGCGACCAGGCCACCGCCCGATGCCGGCGCGACGACAATGTCCGGGCTGATGCCGAGCGCGGCCAGATCTTCCGCGATTTCACGGCCGACCGTACCCTGCCCGGCGATGACCTTGAGATCGTCATAGGGCCGGACCAGCGTTGCACCATGCTTGCGCGCAATGTCGCCGGCGATGGCTTCACGGTCCTCGCGGTCGCGGTCATACAGCACCACTTCCGCGCCGTAGCCCTTGGTGCGTTCGCGCTTGGAACGCGGCGCATCGGCGGGCATCACGATGGTCGCCCGCATGTTCAGGATTTGCGCCGCCGCAGCGACCCCCTGCGCGTGATTGCCCGACGAGAACGCCACCACGCCGCCGCCGCGCGCGTCTTGCGGGATCGACGACAGCTTGTTGAACGCGCCGCGAAACTTGAACGACCCGGTCCGCTGCAGCATTTCGGGTTTAAGGAACACTTTTGCACCGACGCGCTCGTCAAGCGCCGGCGATGACAGCAACGGCGTTCTTATCGCAAACGGCGCCAGCACGCGCGCCGCGGCGTCGATGTCGGCTGACGTGACCGATAAAGGTAGAAGGGCATCCGCCATAAGTACCTTGTACCGCGGCCTGCAATGCTTGGGCAAGGGAGGCCAGTGCAGATCAGCCAACAAAACACCGGCGTGTCGCGAGCGACGGCCGCAATGCCGCTAATCGAACGCGTGGAAATGATGGATTGGTCCATGGCCGTGACCGACGCGCAGCCGATCGGCCGCGGCTATCGCCGCACTGATCCAGATCTTGGCGTTGCGGACCGCGGTCTCCAGATCGTCGCCTTTGGCGAGGCCCGCCGCGATGGCCGAGGACAGTGAGCATCCGGTGCCGTGGGTGTTTTTGGTGGCGATGCGCGGGGCCGCCAACCCAGCGACGCCGGCTTGGTGGAAAAGATAGTCGGTGCTCTCAGCACCTTTCCCGTGGCCACCCTTGATCAGCACCGCGCTAGAGCCCATTGCCAGCAACCGTTTGCCCTGGCTCTCGATCTGGGTTTCGCTTGAAGCAATCTGCTCGTCGAGCAGCGCGGCTGCTTCCGGCAGGTTCGGGGTGATGAGTGAGGCGCGCGGGATGAGTTTCGTTCGCAGCGCTTCGATCGCGTCGGGCACGAGCAGGCGATCGCCGGATGTCGCGACCATCACAGGATCCAGCACGATATGCTTCGGCGACCAACGCGCGAGGCCGGCTTCGATGGCCTCGATCACCGCGCGTTGCGAAACCATGCCGATCTTCACCGCCTTCACGTCGAGATCGCCGAACACCGCGTCGATCTGCGCGGTCACGAACTCCGCGGGCACCTGATGAATGCCGGTGACGCCTTGCGTGTTCTGTGCGGTGAGTGCGGTAATGACGGACGCGCCGTAGACGCCGAAGGCGGCAAACGTCTTCAGATCCGCCTGGACGCCGGCGCCGCCTGAGGAATCCGAGCCGGCAATGGTGAGCGCAATGGGAATTGTCATCGTCCCCGCGTGGTAGCGCGACCGGCCATTGGCAGCAAGTTGACTTGCACGCTATATTGAGCCCGGCGCGACGCCTTTCGGAGACAGCAGCGATGGTTCCCTTCTTCGTCCAGTTCAAATGCAAGCTCGGCCAGTCCTACGTCGTCGCCAACGCGCTCGCGGAGGCCGAGATCGCCTCGGAGATTTATTCCACCGCCGGCGACTACGATCTGCTGGTGAAATTCTACGTCGATAACGACACCGATATCGGCCACTTCGTCAACGAAAAGGTCCAGGTCATTCCCGGCATCCAGGACACCCACACCATCATCACCTTCAAGGCGTTCGGCACGGGCTAGCTGCATGCGAGCTAACCGCCTCTTTCATCGTCCTCGCGAAGAAGAGCGGCCGCCCGCTTCAACCATCTCGCCGGATCGGCCCGGTGATACGGTTGCTCGGAAGGCTCGATGTTATCGAGAAAGCGCCTGTAAATGACCGCCTGTCGAGCGGCGGCGATTGGGGCAAGCAGCACCGAGGCGCGGGCGGGGTCCGAGCCGGGAACGGCGTCGCGCCACCGCTGCAGCCAGTGCACCCGCACGGCGGCGACCGCGGCGTCCGGAATCGGATCAAGAAAAGCGGGTTGGTCCAGCAAAGGATGACCGACGCCGCTGTCGCCCCAGTCCAGCAACGTCAGGGATCGCCCATCGCCGCGAAAATTGCCTGGATGGAAGTCGCCATGGACCAGCGAGTCCCTAAGACCGCATCTGGCCACATCGTCAAACCGGCCGGGAAGCCCGCGCACAAAGTCCGCGAGCGTTACCCGATGGTCCGCGGAGAGGTCCTCGCGCGTCCGCTCGACAACGTCAGCGATCGCAGCACCAAGCGCCGGTGCGCGCCAATCTGGCAGGCCCAAAGCGAGCAGTTCCTCTACGCGGCCTGCCCACGAACATTGAAGTTCGACGAGCAGGCTCACCATTTCGTTCAGCAGTGGCGGCTCGGCTGTGTACAGGTCTTCGCCGGCGATCTCCGCCAGCAGCATGCGACCGCCGTCATGGCCGAGCACGGTCGGTACGCGGGCGCCGGCCATGAGAGCCAGCAGAGCCCCTTCATGGGCGAAAAAATGCGGAACGACCTTCAGCCATGCGATCTGGCCTTCGACCGGCACGCGCCACAGGCTGGACAGATTCCATGTGCGTATCTGCGTCGGCGGTGCCGCCGGTCGAAGCCGGCGCTCGGCCAGGATCGCACGCGCCCAGGCAAGATCGGCTGCCGGACCGCCCGGCCGCGCAAAGGCATGCCGCCTCGGTTGATCGTCGAGCGCCCCGGTCCATTGCTGAGCGCGCACGGGTTCGGCGACCTCGGCGAGATAGGTCACCCGGCCGCCATGCGGCTGGTCCAGTTCGGCATCGAGCAGCCGCAGCACGATGATGTCGACGCCGTGAACATCGCGTGCCGCCCGGACGACCGGTTCGATATCCTGCCACCAGGGCGTTGCAACGGGCACGGCTGGCAGGCTGCCAATCGGGCGACCGTCCGATGTCACCAACACCAGCTCCGCAGTTCGTGGTTTTACCACCACCGTCGCCTTCCCAGTCCCGGGTCAGGACTTGTCGCCGCTTTTAGTCGCCTTTTTCGGCCGCGGCGGTCCTTCCACCGGCGGCAGCGACTTGATGTAGGCCGCTATCGCATCGCGATCCCCAGCGCTCAATTGCGAGGTATTGCGGATCACGCGCGCCATCGGACCGCCGGCGGTATCGCCATCGGGCGTCTGCCCGGTTTCGAGGAAATAGGCGATGTCCTTTTCGCTCCAGTCGCCAAGCCCCTTTTGGGTGATGTTCGGCACCCAGCCCTCGCCTTCCGGGTTGGGACCGCCCGCGAAGCGCTGCGCCGCGACAATGCCGCCAAGAAAATTGCGCGAACTGTGGCACTCGGCGCAATGGCCAAGGCTGTTGACCAGATAGGCGCCGCGATTCCATTGTGCGGATCGCGAAGCATCAGGGGTGAAAGGCTTGCCGTCCACGAACAGCAATTTCCAGATGCCGATGTTGCGCCGGATATTGAACGGAAAGGGTACGTCGTGGTCGCGCGCCCTGCCGGACACCGGCGCCTGTGTTTTCAGCCAGGCAAAGAGATCCCGAACATCTTCGATCTTCGCGTGCTGATAGGAGGTATAGGGAAAGGCCGCAAAATAATGCGTTCCGGCCGGCGACGTTCCTTTGATAAGCGCGGTGACGAAATCCGCCTCGGTCCAGCGCCCGATCCCGTCTTTCGGATCGGGGGAGATATTCGGTACATAAAACGTCCCGAACGGCGAGGGGAGCGCAAGGCCGCCGCCGAGCCTTGTGCGGTCGGGCTGGCCGGGAACGGCATGGCATGAGGAACATCCACCGGCATTGAACGTTGTGAGACCGTTGGCCGGATCAGGCGTATAGGCCGGCAATGCGTTGGCGGGGATGACCGCTGGCATCGTCAGCCACCAGAAAATGCCAAGGCCGGCGGCGCCGGCAATAACGAGGGCAAGGAAAAATCGTCGCACGCGCAAATCCACCGTCACAGGGTCGAGCCATACCACCAGTATGGGGTAGAGTTTCGGCAATTGCCTCAACGAAATTCAGGCGTGTTTCCGCTGAATCCGGGAATAAATCCAGAGTCTCATTGTTCTAAAATCGGACGTCCACAGGGAGAAAACCATGTCTAAGATCAAAGTCACGCTCGCTACGCTCGCAATCGGCGCCGCGGTTGCCTTCGCCGGACCCGCCTTCGCCGACAAGATGAAGGCAACGCTCGACGGCAAGGCCGAAGTGCCGCCCAACAACAGCGCGGGCAAGGGCACGGCCGACATCGACTACGATGCCGCCACCAAGAAACTGAGTTGGAAGCTGACCTATTCGGGCCTCTCCGGTCCTGCCACCGCGGCGCATTTCCATGGCCCGGCCGCAGCCGGCGCCAACGCCGGCGTGGCCGTTCCGATCGCCAATACCGCCAGCGGATCGGAAGGCAGCGCTACCCTGACGGACGCCCAGGCGGCCGACCTGATGGCCGGCAAGTATTATGTCAACATCCACACCGAGGCGAACAAGGGCGGCGAAATCCGCGGCCAGGTGACGAAGTAAGGCCCCGGAGTCATGAAATAAAATAAGAAGTCATGAAATAAAAAAGGGCGGGCGCATCAGCGTCCGCCCTTTTGCTTGATCGGGTCGGATTAGCCGTTCTTGACGCGGTAGGTCTCGTGGCATCCACCGCATTGCTTGCCAATGGTGGGCAACGTCGCCTTCAACGTGTCGAGGTCCTTGATCTTGCCCTTGGCCTCGGCCACGGCCTTGGTGAAACTCGCGGCATGGGCTTCGAAATCGGCCCGGTCTGTCCAGACTTTCGGCGAAGCGTAGTAATCGCCTTCCGGTTTCAGACCCTTGATGCTTTCGGGAAACAGTGTCGGAAACTTGGCGGCGACCTCTTCCAGCGCCACGAGCGCCGCATCGACGGTGGCCTGATCGTAGGGCTTCTCGCCCTTGGCCATCGCCGATAGAGCGCCCGCGTTCTTTCCGTTGGATTTCATCGCAAGCTGGGTCTTGGCGACCTGGTCCTGCTGCGCTGCCACTGCGCCAACACCGAGCAATAATGTTCCTACAACAACGACGGTTCGAAGCATATGTCGAATCCCCCTGATTTTTTCGATTGCAAGATCAGCTCGCTACCAACGAGCCCGCGGCTATCGTATTCCAACACCGCGGGCAGCGTTTCATTCCCCGCGCGCCGGCAGATATCAAAGGCTATGCCGTCGCTGATGCTCGCGGATCGCGATCCAGACCCGCTCGGCAGTCGCCGGCATATCGATGTGGTCGATTTTATACTCCCGCCACAGCCCGTCGATAATCGCATTGACGACAGCCGGGCACGAGCCGATCGCGCCGGCCTCGCCCGCGCCCTTGACGCCCAAGGGGTTGGTCTTGCAGGGCACGTTGTGGGTTTCGAACACGAAGGCCGGGCCATCGGCGGCGCGCGGCAGTGCATAGTCCATGAATGTTCCGGTGACCAGCTGGCCGTCCCTGGGATCGTAGACCGCCTGCTCCATCAGCGCCTGGCCGATGCCCTGCATCGCGCCGCCATGAACCTGGCCGGCGAGCAGCAGCGGATTCAACGTCACCCCGAAATCGTCGACGACGACATAGTTCACGATCGCGATTTTGCCGGTGGCGGGATCAATCTCGACCTCGGCGAGATGGGTGCCGTTCGGATAGGTGCCGTCGGCACTGGTGAAGGTTGCGCTCGCGTTCAGCTTTGACGGATCGACGCCCGGACGTTTGGCCAGATCGGCAAAGGAGATCGCGCGGTCGGTGCCGGCGATCCTCACCGTGCCGTCGTTGATCTCGAGATCGGCGGCGCTGGTCTCCAGCGCATCGGCGGCAATCTCCCGCAAATTGGTGCCCAGCGTGCGGGTGGCCCGCTCGACGCTGACGCCGCCGGTGGGGATCGATGCCGAGCCGCCGGTGCCGAGACCGGTGGCGATCCTGTCGGTATCGCCTTGAAAGATGTGCACGCGCTCCGGCGCGAGCCCGAATTGCTCGGCCACGATTTGCGCATAGGCGGTCTGATGCCCCTGCCCGCTCGACTGGGTGCCGATCAGGATGGTCACGTCGCCGTTGGGATCGAGCGCCACATTGGCGGTTTCCTCGCCCATGGTGCCGCAGACTTCGACATAAGTGCCAAGTCCGATGCCGCGCACCAGGCCTTTTTTCTTTGCGGCCTTGGCGCGCTTCGGAAATTCCTTCCAGTTCGCGATCTCCATCGCCCGCTTCATATGCGCGGTGAAATCGCCGGAGTCATAGATCTTGCCGGTGGCGGTCTTGTAGGGCATCGCGCGTGGTGCGATAAAATTCTTGCGACGGATCGCATCCGGCGTCATCCCGAGTTTTCGCGCCGACGCATCGACCAGCCGCTCGACCACATAGGCCGCTTCGGGCCGTCCGGCGCCGCGATAGGCATCGACCGGCACCGTGTGGGTGAATACCGTGCGGACGCGGCAATGGAATGCCTGGATATCGTAAAGCCCGGGCAGCATGCCGGCGCCGCCATGCGGGATATAGGGGCCGAATGTCGACAGATACGCTCCCATGTCCCCCATCAGGTCGACGTCCATGCCCAAGAACTTGCCGTCTGCGGCAAGCGCCATGCGGGCGGTAGTGACATTGTCGCGGCCTTGGGCGTCGCCGATGAAATGATCGGCGCGGTCGGCAGCCCATTTTACCGTCTTGCGCAGTTTTCGCGCGGCAAATGCGGCCAGCGCGTATTCGCGGTAGGGAAACAGCTTTGTGCCGAAACCGCCGCCGACATCGGGGCAGACCACGCGCATCTTCTCGACCGGAATGTTCAGGACGTTCTGGCACAGGATATCGCGCAACCGATGACTGCCCTGGCTGCCGACCGTCAGCGTCAGATGATCGCGTTTGGCGTCGTATTCGCAGACTACCGCGCGCGTTTCCATGAAATTGGTTACGATGCGCGGATTGACGATCGAGATCTCGGCCACCGCATGCGCTTTGGCGAATGCCGCCTCGGTCGCCTTCTTGTCGCCGACCGGCACGTCGAACAGCACATTGCCGGCATGATCGGGCCAGACCTGCGGCGCGCCTTTTTTCACGGCATTGACCACGCCGATCGCGGCAGGCAGCTGTGTCCAATCGACCTCGATCGCCTCGACCGCGTCGCGGGCGTGATCGATCGTGTCCGCGATCACGAACGCCACGGCGTCGCCGACATGGCGCACTTCACCGGCGGCGAGGATCGGATAGGGAGGCCCGGTGAAAGGATCGACTTCCAGATTGAACAGGCATGGCAGACTGCCGAGATCCTTCACGTCATCAGCGGTGAGGATGGTTGCGACCCCAGGCAGCCCGCGGGCGCGGCTGGCGTCGATGGTGAATTTCGCATGCGCATGGGGCGAGCGCAGCACCAGCGCGTGCAGGGTCGCCGGCGCATGATCGTCGGTATAGCGGCCTTTGCCGCGAATCAGCGCGTCATCTTCCTTGCGCAGCACACTTTGACCGACGCCGAATTTGATGGGAGCCATTTTATCTCCGATTTCTTTTCCGATTTTTCGTCATATTGCAGCGGATCGGCGGCGAGCGCAAACGGCTTCAGGTGCGCACCAGAGACCTCAACCAACCTCGGCCGAACAACAGCAGGATCGATCCGGCATAGACGACCGCGCCGACCGCGACCAGCAGCAAAAGCGCGGCCTCGTCGCGGAAGGCGCTGAGTTGCGCAAATTGTACTGTTGCGAAACGCGCTGCGAGCCAGAGCGCAACCCCCAGCAGAACGCCGGAAACCACGAACTTCGCCGATGAACGCGCCAGCGCTCGATCCAGCTCGAGATACCCCGCCCGCACCGCAAAGCCGATCACCAGCAATAGATTGACCCAGGCGCCGACCGCGGTCGCAAGCGCAAGGCCGACCTGCGCCAGCGCGCCAACCAGCGCGATCTTCAATGCCACATTGACCGCAACTCCGGTCAGCGCCGCTTTGACCGGCGTCGCAGTATCCTTGCGCGCGTAAAACGTCGCCACCGCACTGCGGATCAGGACGAACGGAATCAATCCGATCGCGTAGGCCGCAAGCGTGGCGCCGGCGGCGGCCGCATCCGCCTTCGAGAACGCGCCACGCGCGAACATCGCCCGCATGATGACGTCGGGCACCGTCAGGAACGCGGCCACGAACGGCACCGAAAACAACAGCGTGAAATCGAAGGCGCGGCGCTGCGACGCCATCGCCCCGGCTTGATCGTGGGTGGTGAGTTGCCGCGACATTTCCGGCAGCAGCACGGTGCCGATGGCGATCCCGATCACGCCGATCGGCAGCTGATTGAGCCGGTCGGCATAATACAGCGCCGACAGCGCGCCGGCGGGCAGAAACGTCGCAATGATGGTGTCGGCGAACAGCGCGACCTGCGTCCCCATCGAGCCGACCGTCGCCGGGCCCAGCGCACGGAAAAAAGCGCGGACATCGTCGTCAAGCCTGAGCGGCGCGAATCGCGGCAGGATGCCGTGGCGCGCGGCGTCGCCGGCCAACAGGGAAAACTCCAGAAACCCCGCGATCAGAACCCCCCAAGCCGCGGCGTGCCCGGCGTCGGGGAAGAACGCCGCCAGCGCCAGCGTCGCCATCATCGACAAATTGAGAAATATCGGCGCCGCCGCGGCGCTGGCGAAACGGTGCATGACGTTGAGCATGCCGCCATAGAGCGTGACCAATGTGATCAGCAGCAGATATGGAAACGTGATCCGCGTCAGCGAGATCGCGAGCTCGCCGCGCAGCGGATCGGCGGAAAATCCCGGCGCGAGAATTGCGATGACCTGCGGCATGAACAGCCATGCGATACCCAGCAGCACGACCTGCGCGCCGAACAGCAGGGTGAAAATGCGGTCGGCGAACAGTTTTGCCGATTTTTCGCTTCCGCTGTGCAGATGCGCATAGGCCGGCACGAAAGCGGCGTTGAACGCGCCCTCGGCAAAGATGGCGCGAAAGTGATTGGGCAACCGCAGCGCCACGAAGAACGCGTCGGCCACGGGTCCGGCACCGAGGATCGCCGCGAGCATGATGTCGCGCGCAAAACCGGTCAGTCGCGAGAGCAGCGTATAGCCGCCGACGGTGAAAATGCGTCCGAGCATCCGCCGCTTCTACAGCATGCGGGTTGGGACTGTCGAGAAAAGGCACAGTATCGTAAGGCGGGTTAGCCGGCCTCCGCGCGCCGGTCGCCCCTCAAGCGAAGGTGCAAGGCGTAACCCGCCATTTCGGTGCATCGAAGCTCGGCGGATTACGCCATAGGGCGCGCGCTCGTGCGCCCGTTGGCTAATCCGCCCTACAGCGCGCCGCGCACAGCCTTGATGATCCGCTGCTGCGTCGCCTCGTCGAGATAGGCGTGCATCGGCAGGCTGATGACGTCGTCAGAAAGCTTTTCGCTGACCGGCAAGCCGCCGTCGGCGACCGGATAGTCCCGATAAGCAGTCTGCTGATGAATCGACTTCGGATAATAGATCGCGGTCGGAATGCCCTGCGCTTTCAGCGCCGCGGCAAAACCGTCGCGGTCGACGCCATGCGGCAGCCGGATGGTATATTGCGCCCACACCGAGGTGCACCCGCCGGCAACATGCGGCACGGTCACCACATTTCCCAGGCCGCGCGCGTAACGCTCGGCAACCTGGTTGCGTGCGGCGATCTCGTCCTCGAAGATTTTCAGTTTTTCGATCAGGATTGCCGCCTGCATGGTGTCGAGCCGTCCGGTCATCCCGAGCCGGACATTGTCGTATTTGTCCGAACCCTGGCCATGGACGCGAATGCTGCGCAGCGTCTCGGCAAGTTCGGCATCGTCGGTAAAGATCGCGCCGCCGTCGCCGAAGCACCCGAGCGGCTTTGCCGGAAAGAAACTGGTCGCGGTGACGAGGCCGAAGGTGCCGAGGCGGCGGCCCTTGTAGCTCGCACCGAACGCCTGCGCCGCGTCGTCGAGCACGAACATGCCCTCGGCCTCGGCGACCGCGCCGATAGCATCGTGGTCGGCGCTTTGCCCGAACAGATCGACCGGGATGACCGCTTTCGGCTTCAGGCCGAGCTTTTTCGCAGTGGCGATGCCGCGCTTCAGCGCATTCGCATCCATGTTGAAAGTTGCTTCATCGACATCGACAAACACCGGCGTCGCACCGGTCAAAGCCACGGCCTCGCCGGTCGCGCAGAAGGTGAACGACGGACAGAGCACCGCGTCCCCGCGCCCGATGCCTTTAGCCATCAGCACCATCAGCAGCGCGTCGGTGCCGCTGGCGCAGGTCACCACATGTTTTGCACCGCTAAACACTGCAAGCTCGGCCTCGAGCTGCGCCACTTCCGGGCCGTTGATGAACTGGCAATGCGCAAGCACCCGCCCGACCGCGTCATCGATCGATTTGCCGAGCCGCCGACGTTGCGCGCCGATATCGATGAACGGCACGGGATCGGGGCGAAGATGCTGGTTCATGGCGCCTTGCGACAATGGAGGATTGGACATTTACTGCGGGATCGCTCAGCCGACAACGCGGCGCGGCCCCTTGCGGGCGGAGGCGGCTGCGGGTTTTGCCGGAGTTTCCAGGCATCGGATCGCGATTTCCAGACTGGCGACGCCCTCGTCGCCGGTCACCGCCGCCACTCCGCCGCTGCGTACGGTATCAAGGAAGGCGATCAATTCGGCACGCAATGGCTCATCGTAACCGACCGGGAGATGGCGCATGGAATAACTGCCGTCCGGCTTGAAACCGAAGCATTCGGTGACCTGACGCGTCAGGAGATCGCCCATCACGTATTTGCCGCGGGTCGCGACGGTGACATTGCGCGCCTTGAACGGGGTCAGCCAGTTGGTGTTGATGTGCGCGAGCACGCCGGAGGCGGTGCGGAACTGCAGCAGCGCGATATCCTCGCGCTCGGCGACCGCGCTGGAGAGCTGCGGCTGCACTTCGACGATGTCGGATTCGGTGAACCAGCGGATCAAATCGATGTCATGCACCGCAAGATCGATCACCACGCCGACGTTCGACATCCGCGGCGGAAACGGTCCGACCCGGGTGATGGCGATCGAAAGAATGTCTTCGCCCGAGAGCGCCGCCTTAATGGCGGCCACCGCCGGATTGAAGCGCTCGACATGACCGACCATCAAGGTGACGCCGGCGCGGCGCGCGGCAGCGACGATGTCGCGTCCCTCCTCGACCGTCGAGGCAATCGGCTTTTCGACCAGGATGTGAAGACCGAGGGCGATGCAGGTAAGCGCGATCTCATGATGAAGATGCGTCGGCGCGGCAATGGTGACCGCTTGGACGCCTTCCGCGATCAGCTCATCGAGACCAGTGAATGTCCGGCAGCCGATCAGTTCGGTCGCGCGGGCGCGATGCGCCGGCAGGGGATCGACAATTCCGACCAGTTCGATGCCGGGCAGGCCGGCCAGCACGCGGGCATGGTTGCTGCCCATGATGCCGGCGCCGATGACGCCGACCCGAAGCGCGCCTCCTGCGCCTGCTCCGGCCGCGGACCCGTTTGAACTCATCTCATCGAACCCCGATAAATTGTGACGAAGGCCGCCCCCGACCCGCGACCTGCGCCGCGAGGTGTCCTAGCACGTCGTCGCAAATGTGGCGAATGCGGCGAAGGAATCCTTAAACACGTTTTGATTCAAAGAATTACACCGTTCCGCCACGACGTGGACGAGAAGCGATTCTGTAATGTTACCACAACCGCGTATAAGCCCTGTTGTTCTGATATCTGGCGACAACGGCCGGAACGAGGGTGCCGCCGTCGATCGCAAGATTGAAATCTCCAGGTCCGTCGAGCTGTGCGGTTATGTAAAGGATGTTTTCGATTGCTCAGGACAAGGTGCTGCGGGGGCGACTCTCTCAGGAGGCGCTCAAAGTCTCGGAAAGCTTGTTCGGCAAGTCGCGTGTACAACTCTGGATGCAGGCCTTGGATTCCGCTCGCTGGTCCGATGTGTTAGCCTCTAGCTGGGCCGCGCCTGCGGGGATCGATTTCAAATTGGACAGGCTCGTGCTTATCCGACCAAAACTCAGCCATCTAGCGCGATTGGTCGAAAGTATCGCCGAGGTCGCACTGCAGAGGCGGCAGGCTCCAGGATCAAGCCGGAAGTACCGGCGAAGTGAAGATCGCAGTTTCGGTGGAACAGTGATTGACGCGTTTAGCCTTCAATCATAGGCTGTCGATGCTCCGAATCTGGCAAGAGATTGCGGAATGCGTTGGCGCGAGGAGGTGCAGCATGGAAAGATATCGTTCTGTTACAGCCATTTTCGGCGGTCTGGTCTGTCTCGCACTCTATTTGACTAATGCGCAGGCGGCGGGGCTTAGCGGCTCCTGGAGCGGCGAAGTCTCGCAAAACAATCCCCCCACCACTTATACGGTTGAAATGCAGGTTGACGGGAATGGTGGCAATATAAGTTATCCCTCGGCTGGCTGTGGAGGAAAGCTGGAATTTCTTCGCACAGACGGAACCAGCTATTGGTATCAAGAACGCATTTCTTACGGCGAGGATAAATGCACCAGCGGAGGCGTTATCGAGATAGGAGCTCAACCTTCGGGAGATAACACCTTGGACTGGAAATGGACCGGGTCCGGTATTTCCGTAACAGGGGTGCTTCGTAGTGGAGGACCGAGCAAGAAGTAACGTTGGTCGATAAAGGCGCGTCCTCAAGAGCGGCTACTGTTCAGACGGCGCCGAATGGGCCGGCAGCACAAATCGAAAGAATATCCGATCCTCGGCGTCGGCTGACGAACGCGCCAGACAACCACTGGGCGGAGTATTGGCCTGGTCTGTTTTTGCCGCGGTGACGGCAGGTTCTTTGTACTGATTGAAAATTGGCGCGTTCCAGCGGAAGGTACTGCCAACTCCTCCAGTATAAGGGCATTCCTGCAACGCACGCCCCTATGAGCGATGATAGTCGTCCTCAATGCGGATGATGTCGTCCTCGCCAAGGTAACTTCCGGTCTGGACCTCGATCAATTCCAGAAGAATCTTGCCGGGATTTTCCAGTCGGTGGACAGCGCCGATCGGGATGTAGATCGATTCGTTCTCGTGCACGGTCTTGACCAGTTCGTTGACCGTCACGCGCGCCGCACCCCGCACCACGATCCAATGCTCGGAGCGATGGTGGTGTTTCTGCAGCGAGAGCCGGCCGCCGGGCTTTACGACGATGCGTTTGACCTGATGACGATCGCCATTGTCGATCGATTGATAATTTCCCCATGGGCGATGCACCCTGAGATGATCCTCGGTAACCTGGGGCGCCACCGCTTTCAATTTCGCAACCAGCCGCTTCAAGCCGTTGGCATCCTTCTGGCGCGACACCAGAACGGCGTCCTGCGTCGCCACGACGACCAGGTCGTCGACGCCTTCCAGCGCGACCAGCGCCTTGTCGGTCGACACATTACAGTTGCGGGAATCCTCGAACACGGCGGCGCCCTGCGCGGCGTTTCCGTGTTCATCCTTGCCCGACAATTCCCACACCGTGTGCCAGGAGCCGACATCGGACCAGCCGCACGCCATTGGCACGACGGCGGCACGCGTGGTCTTTTCCATCACGGCATAGTCGATCGAAATCGCTTTTGCCTTTGCAAACGATTCCGGCTCGAGCGTCACGAAGCCGAGATCGCGCCCAGCCTTGGCGACCGCGTCGCCGACGGCCTGCACGCTGTCCGCATCGATGCCGCGATATTCGTCGAGCAGGACGCTCGCACCGAACATGAAGTTGCCGCTGTTCCAGAGATAGCCGGCCTTGACGTATTGCGTGGCCGTCGCCGGATCGGGCTTCTCCACGAATTTTGCCACCGCGCGGACGTCGCCGGAAACCACGTCACCGGGGCTGATATAGCCGTATTCGGTCGCTGGACGTTCCGGCTTGACGCCGAACGTCACGATGCGGCCGGCGTCAGCCGCGACCAGACCTTGCCGGCAGGCGGCGATAAAGGCGGCGGTATCGCGGACGACGTGATCGGCCGCGAGCGCCAGGACCACGGCATCGCCGTCGCGACTCTGCGCGAACGCCGCTCCGGCCGCAATCGCCGGTCCGGAATCGCGCCGCATCGGCTCCAGCAAGACATCGGCCTCGATGCCGATCTCGGCCAACTGCTCCAGCACCATGAAACGATAAGCCGTATTGGTGATGACGATCGGACGCTCGAACAGCGCCGCGTCCGACACCCGCGACAGCGTGTCCTGAAACGTCGAGCGCGGCCCGAACAGCGACAGGAACTGCTTCGGGTGCACCTCGCGCGACGCCGGCCACAGCCGCGTGCCGGCGCCGCCGCACATGATCAGTGGAACAATTCGTCTGTCCATCGAGCCTCGAACATCTTTCGCCACAGATGGCTGCGATAGTCGCGCCGCCCCTGTCCGGGGCCTCTTTAGCCGCCGTCATGAGGGGGCCGCAATACCCGTTTGCACGCTATTGCCAGATCGGCGCCAAAAACATACCAAGACGGACAAAGTCCGGCGTGACCCCCGGATTTGCGTCTCCCCCTCTCCTACCTGACGAGCGCGGACGATATGCGCCGGATACTGCTTTCAGCCCTCAAAATACTGATTTCCGCGGCGCTGCTGTATTTCGCGCTGCGCAAGATCAATTTTTACGACCTGGCATCGCGCTTCGATGTCACGAGCCTGGGCTGGATCGGCCTGGCGATCGTCGTGACATTCCTGCAGATTTTTCTCGGCGCGTTGCGGTGGCGCGTGATCAGCGCGGATTGCGGCGCCCCGCTCGCGACAACGCAGGCGTTTCGCTTCAATCTGATCGGGACGTTCTTCAATCAGACCCTGCCATCCTCGATCGGCGGCGACGCGGTGCGGCTGTGGCTGGTCGCGCGCGGCGGCGCGGGATGGCGCGCGGCCACCTATTCCATCTTCGTCGACCGCGCGATCGGCTTGATCGCGCTTGCTATCGTCATCATCGCGAGCCTGCCGTGGAGCTACAGGCTGATCGACGATCCTCATGGCAGGTCGGCGCTGCTGCTCGTCGATTTCGCCGCACTCGCCGCGGGCGCCGGATTTCTGATTCTGGGCAGGCTGCCCTGGCCTTGGTTGAAGCGATGGTGGGCGACGCACCATCTTGTCGCCTGCTCGGCGATCGCGAACCGCCTGATTTTCAGCCGCGAACGGGGGCCGAAGCTCGCAGCCCTGTCGCTTCTCGTCCACGTTCTTACTGCCGTCATCGCCTGGTGCGTGGTGCATTCGATCGCAGCCCCGGTGCTGTTCAGTCAGGTTTTCCAGCTCGTTCCGCCGGTTATGCTGATCACGATGCTGCCGATCTCGATTGCCGGCTGGGGCGTGCGCGAGGCCACCATGGGGCTGGCGTTCGGCTATGCGGGCCTTGCCACCGCCGAAGGCGTGAACGTGTCTCTTTTGTTCGGCTGCGTATCGTTTATCATCGGCGCATTCGGCGGCCTGGTATGGATCTTCAGCGCCGAAAAGCGGGCAAAGGGCGCAGCACCCATTGAGGTCCCCGAGTAACCAGCCCTCGCCGGGACCATCGGTTGCGTCGTTGTAACTTGACGGAATTGAAGCGCCGCCATGTGGTGCGTTCGGCAAGGGCGGCTTTTTGACAGGCTAACTTCGCCTCGGTAACGTGAGTAATGCCGGGATACCAATGAAGATCAGCGTCGTAACAGCGAGCTATAATTCCGAGGCAACGATCGGCTTCACCATCGAATCTTTTCTGGAACAAACGCATCCGGAAAAGGAAATGCTGGTGATCGACGGAGCTTCGAGCGATGCGACGATCAAGATCGTCGAGTCATTCGGTTCGGACGCGATCCGTGTTTTCTCGGAGAAAGACGAGGGCGTCTACGACGCGATGAACAAGGGCTTCCGCCTGTTTTCAGGCGATGCCATCGGGTTTCTGAATTCGGACGATACCTTTCACAATTCCCGCGTTCTTGCAGATATCGCCGCCGCGATGCGGGACTGCGATATCGTGTATGGCGACCTGAACATGGTGACCGACCATCGCACCAAGACTCTGGTCCGAGCGTGGCGGGGCGGAGCGTTCAAACGCTACGCGTTCCAGCTCGGCTGGGTACCGCCCCACCCCACCTTCTACATGCGCAGGGAGGTGGCCCGGAAGGTCGGCGAATACGACCTGAAATACGTTACCACCGGAGACTATGACTACATGTTGCGCGCGCTGGCGTTGAACGATTTCCGCGTGCGCTATCTTCCTCAGGTCATCGCCGACTTTCAGGTCGGCGGCATCAGCACCAGAGGCTGGCGCGTGACGTTGCGTGGAAATCTGGAATGCCTACAGTCGCGCCGCGAGCATCTGAATGCTCCGCCGATCGACCCGGCTTTTTTCCTGCGCTTCGCGCGGCGGATTTTCCAGCTTCGCAAACTAAGCTTGTAGCACCGGGCCTGCGGGCGCCACCGGTTCGACCGGCGCGACGGAGCCGAATTCGGGCACCGCGTCCTTGAGCACCGCCCTGATGGTCGCGCGATCGTCGCTGGCGATCGCCTGCTCCAGCGCCTCGATCCATTGCCGCAATGTCCGCATCGGCGGCTCGTTCGGCTTTGCCGCCATAACGCCGGCGACGCCAATCTCGATGGTGGGCTCTTCGCTGGCGAACAGGATTTCGTTCAGCCGCTCGCCCGGCCGCATCCCGGTGAAAACGATCTCGATATCATGACCGGGCTGCAGGCCCGACAGCCTGATCATGCGCTCCGCAAGATCGACGATTTTGACGGGCTGACCCATATTGAGCACATAGACCGAGACGTCCGGACGCAGCGGCGCCAGCGCGTGGGTCGCGGCGGTCAATACCAGATCGCAGGCCTCGCGAATGGTCATGAAATACCGGACCATGTCGGGATGGGTGACCGTTACCGGCCCGCCTGCCTCGATCTGGGCCTTGAATTTCGGCACCACCGAACCGTTCGATGCCAGCACGTTGCCAAACCGCACGGAAATCAGCCGCATCCGCGGCTTGCCATCCAGCTGATGCGCCAGATCGTGGTCGAGCGCCTGGCAGTACATCTCGGCAAAGCGCTTGGTCAGGCCGAGCATGGAAACCGGCTCGATCGCCTTGTCGGTCGAGATCATCACCATCGCTTCGGCGCCGGCCGCCAGCGCCGCGTCCGCGACATTCACCGATCCGAAGATGTTGGTCTTGACGCCTTCGCTCCAGTCACGCTCGAGAATGGGCACGTGTTTGAGCGCCGCGGCATGAAAGACAATATCCGGCTTGAACTCGCTCATCAGCCGATGGATGCGATCGCGATCGCGAATATCGGCGATACGGCCTTCGATCGCGGCGTCGGAGTTCTGCGCGGTCAGAGCTTCGACGACTGCATAGAGCGCCGGCTCCGAATTCTCGATCACCAGCAAACGCGCCGCGCCGAACGTTGCCACGCGGTCGCAGATTTCCGAGCCGATCGAGCCGCCGCCGCCGGTGACGATGACGGATTTGTTCTTCACCAGGGCTTCAAGGCGCGCATAATCGATCTTTTCGCTCGGACGCAGCAGCAGATCCTCGACGGCGACCGCCGTCAGCCGCGGCGCGTCGCCGCTCTCCAGCGACGGCAGGCGGCTGACGATCAGCCCGTGCCGGCGCGCCCGCATCAGCACGGATTCGGGCCGCGCGTCCGGCTCGAACGCGGACGGCGCCATCACCACGCGCGCGATCGACTTGTCGCGCTTGGCGAAATCCTCGATGACGTCGTCGAGATCGTCGACCCCGCCCAGCACCGGAATATTCCGGATCATCTGCCCGCGGTCGGCCGGCGACGGCGACAGCACGCCCACCGGCCATAGCCGTTTGACCGCTCCGCTTTCAATCGCGCGCAGCAGAACCTCGGCATCCGCCGCGCGGCCGATCAAAAGCGCCGGGGCGGCGTCCTCGTCGGTCCTGGCGTGATAACGGGCGCGGGTATAACGAAAATAACGATAGAGGAAGCGGGTCCCGCTCAGGAAGAAGATCTCGAGAAACCAGTACAGGATGATGGTGATCTTGCCGGCGAAGAACGCGCCCACGATGTTCGGCGCGACCGGCGAGCCTTGAATGTGGGGAGCGACGAAGATGTAATCCAGCACCAGCAGCGCCAGCGTCAGCACCGTCGCCGCGCGCAAAATATTCAACGCATCCGGCAGCGAGAAGAAGCGCCATTTCGTGGTAGTCAGGTTGAAGATATAGCAAACCACGATGCTGAGCAGGATGAAGTAGGGCAGGAAGCGCAGCAGCAGCGGCAGGCGGACGAAGAACGCGTCGCCCTCGAAACGCAGGTAAAAGCTCGCGAACAGCGCGAACGCGGTTGCGAGCGCGTCATGCGCTGCGATCAGGAAGTTGCGCAATGTCAGATTGGAAAAACGCGTCATTCGCCGACCAATAACCGCACTAATTCGAGTTGCTGCCCCGTTTCCCGGCTTGCTGATAGCCCATCTCCGGCGCGCATGCCAGCCGTCATGACTGGACGGAACTTGCCGGCATTCAGGGGCTTTTTCCGACCGCGCCTTCAGCGTCATTCCCCCCGCGATTCCCACGCCCAGGACATACATCCATCCCTCGTGGAAATCGAACAGGTGCGAGTTGAACAGCGAGGTGAAGACGTTTTGCACGGCGACCAGCAGCCCGATCCAGGCCAGCTGTCCCTCGCCGCGAAACAGCAGCAGGTGAAAGCACCACATCGCGTACAATATGATGGTCCCGACGGTCCCCCACTGCACCGCGACGTTGAGGGTCTGGTTATGGGGATTTCCGATCACCTGGCCAGCGGCAAGGACCTCGGGGCCCGTCGCGGCCTGCTCGAACAGTCCGCGTGTCGATCCGGTGCCATGTCCGATGATCGGCGCCTCGGCGAAGAACCGCAGCGATTTTTGCCAGAATTCCAGCCTTGTTCCGATCGACGTCGGTTGATTCAATTCCTTGTAGACCTGATAGTCCCGCACGAAGGTCGTCGCGGTCCAGCGCAATTGAGGGGATGCGACCCATGCGAGAGCTGCCAACAGGATCGTCATGCACAGTATGACGAGGTTGCTGCGCCATTTCAGATGCAGAGCCGCGAACACAGCCAGCATGATCGGAATGGTGACCAGCGCCGTACGCGACACGATGACAAGCGCCATGTTGGCGGCGAAGCCCAAGGAAACCGCGGTGAGCAACGCCGCCAGCCGCATTCGTTTCTCGCGCAACGCGAGGACGATCGGATAGGCCAGCGCTACGGCGCACAATGCGAATTCCTGGCTCTGGTCGATATAGTTTTTGACGAAAATGCCCCGCGCAGCATCTCCCTGGGGCTTGAGCGTGAGGCCGGGATCGAAAGCCACGATCCAGGACACCGCCATCAGCAGCGTGCAGGACACCAGAAAGGCGATGAATACCCACATGCCGCGCGTCGAACGCTCGAAATGATAGAACAACAGCGGCAGCATCAGCAGTTTTGCGGTGGGACCAACCGCATAGAGCCGCGCGCCCCATGACGCGTCCGACCACAAGGTTCCGACGACGGCCAAGACAAACAGCGCAATCGGCAACGCGGAAATCGGACGCCTGAGCGAGCGCGCGAAGGCACGCAGATCCAGCGTCGGAGCGAGCGCCGCCAGCCAGATCAGCGCGACGATGGCAACGCCGGAGGTCGACCAGGGCAACAATGCTGCGAGCAGAACCGCGAGCAGATCCAGATTCAGAATCCGTGCGGCCGGATCGTGCCGTGCCGAAAGAACGACGGCAAGCATCGAAGCGATCGACGACCTCTGCCGGCCTGGCGCGCTCACCCTCATCACGACTGGGCCGGTCCGTTCGAGGCGGCAGCAGCCCTCTCCTTCAGCACCATTCCGCCGGCCACGCCGACGCCCAGCACGTACATCCAGCCCTCGTGGAAATCGAACAGGTGCGAATTGAACAGCGAGGTGAAGATGTTTTGCACCACGACCAGCAGTCCGATCCAGGCCGCAAGACCCTCACCGCGAAACAACGTCAGGTGAAACCACCACATCGCGTATAGCAAGACGACCCCCGCGATGCCCCACTGCACCGCAACGTTGAGCGTCTGGTTATGCGGATTTCCGATCACTTGGCCCCCGACGAGGACCTTGGGACCCGTCGCGGCCTGCTCGAACAGCCCGCGCGTCGATCCGGTGCCGTGTCCGATCAACGGCGCCTCGGCGAAGAACCGCAGCGATTTTTGCCAGAATTCCAGCCGCAGTCCGATCGATGTCGGCTGATTGAGTTCTTTATAAATCTGATAATCCCGCACGAACGTCGTCGCGGTCCAGCGCAGCTGCGGCGATATCGTCCATGCCAGCCCCGCAAGCAAGACCGCCGCACACAATATGACGAGGTTGCTCCGCCATGTCAGATGCAGAGCGGCGAAGACGGCCAGCATGATCGGCATGGTGACAAGGGCGGTCCGCGACACGATAACGAGCGCCATGTTGGCGACGAAGCCCAGCGCGACCGCAGTGAGCAATGCCGCCAGCCAGATGCGTTTCTCCCGCAGAGCCAAGACGATCGGATGGGCAAGCACTACCGCGCACAGGACGAATTCCTGGCTCTGGTCGATATAATTTTTGACAAAGATGCCGCGCGAGGCATCCGCCTCCGGCTTGAGCGTGAAACCTGGATCGAACGCCACGATCCAGGACACCGCCATCAACAGCGTGCAGGACACCAGAAAGGCCATGAATACCCACATCCCGCGCGCAGATCGTTCGAAGTGATAGAACAGTCCCGGCAGCACCAGCAGTTTTGCCGCCGGCCCAACCGCGTAGAGACGCGCGGCCCATGACGCGTCGGACCACAGCGTGCCGCCGGCCGCCAGCGCGAAGAGGGCTATGGGCAGAAAGCATATCGGCCGCTTCAGCGACTGGAAGAAAACCCTGAAATCGAGAGTCCAGGCCGCAGCTCCGAGCCAGCAGAGTATGAAAATCGCGACCAGCGACGTCGACCAGGGAAGCGCAAGCACGGTCAATATCGCAAAAATATCCGCCGCCATTGCCCAGGCCGCCGGATCGCGCCACAGCCGCAGCACGATGTTTACCGGCGAAGCCATCGCGCCGGCGTTCACGCCTTGCCCTCGCGCGCACGCGCTACCAGCGAGCTGGTGCTGAAGCCTTCCAGGATATCGACCAGCAGGACTTCGCCGCCATTGGCCTCGACAATTTCGTGCCCGACAACCTGATCGCGGGTGTAGTCGCCGCCCTTCACCAACACGCTCGGCTTGATCCGCGCGATCAATTCGATCGGCGTGTCCTGTTCGAAGATCACGACCAGGTCGACCGCCTCCAGCGCCGCCAGCACCTCGGCCCGGGCCCGCTCGTCCTGCACCGGACGTCCCTCACCCTTGAGCCGCCGCACCGACGCGTCGCTGTTGAGGCCGACGATCAGCCGGTCGCAGGCGCCGCGCGCCGCGGTCAGAACCTTGACGTGGCCGGGATGCAGAATATCGAAACAGCCGTTGGTGAATCCGATCCGCAGACCTTGCTTGCGCCATTCCGAAAGATGCGCATCGAGATCGTCGCCTGTCGCGATGATCTTTTCCTCCGCCGCAAGGAACGCGAGCGGTAGAATTTTTCGCCGCAATTCCGCTGATGTGACAACGGCCGTGCCTTTCTTGCCGACCGCGACCGCCGCCGCCGCGTTCGCGACACGCAACGTGGTTTCCCAATCGGCGCCCGCCGCGAGGGTCACGGCGACCACCGCCGCGGCCGTATCGCCGGCTCCAGAGACGTCGCGCACCTTGACCGGATGTCCCGGCACGTGAATGGCCTCGCCGTACCGCGGCACCAGGATCATGCCGTGCTCGCTGAGCGTCACCAGCATCGCGTCGCAGTCGGCGAGCAACATCGCTTCCTGCGCGGCGGCTGCGATTTCCGCCTCGGTGCCGGCGCGGCTGCGCGTCGCTTCCGCGAACTCCCTGCGATTGGGCGTTAGCAGCGTCGCGCCGCGATAGACGGCAAGGTTGGCGCTCTTGGGATCGACGATGACCCGCTTGCCGAGTTTTCGCGCGGCGTCGATTACGTTGCGGATCACCCGCGCGGTCAACACGCCCTTGGCATAATCGGACAGCAACACGATGTCCGCGCGGGACAGCAGCGGCAGGATCGCATCGATCAGTTTCTGTTCGATATCGGCGGAAGCAGGCGACGCCTTTTCCCAGTCCGCGCGCAGCATATGTGTCGAAAAATGCTCGGAGACGAAGCGCACTTTTCGCGTGGTCGGCCGCGTTGCATCGGAAACCAGCACGCCTTCGATCAAGTTTTCCTTCGCCAGTTCGGCCTTCAGCGTTTTTCCCGCGTCGTCTTCGCCGATCAGGCCGACGAAGATGCAGCGCGCGCCGAGCGATGCAATGTTGCGCGCGACGTTGCCGGCGCCGCCGATATTGGTTTCACTGCGCTGCACCGCGATGACCGGCGCCGGCGCTTCCGGCGAAATCCGCGAGACCTCGCCATAGACGAACTCATCGAGCATCAGGTCGCCGACGCACAGCACCGTCTGGCGGGCCATCGCATTCGACAATGCATCAAAATCGAACATCAGAACCTGTTACCCGTTGCACGGTCAGCGGAAACGATCGGGCCGATCGAGGAAGCCCTTGACGTAAGTCTCGACCGCATCTTCCAGCGCGGTGAAGCCGCCATTGTAGCCGGCGCGTCGCAGCCGATCGCCTTCACTTTGGGTGAAGTACTGATAGCTGCCGCGGATCGCTTCGGGCATATCGATATATTCGATGTTCGGCGGAGTGCCGAGCGCGGCATAGGCGGCGAACATCAAATCCTTGAAGCTGCGCGCTTTGCCGGTTCCGACATTGAACAGGCCGCTGACCGATGGCGTCGCCAGCAGCCACATCATGACCCGCACCGCATCGTCGACATAGATGAAATCGCGGCGCTGGTCGCCATCGGCGATCGCCTCGCGGTGTGATTTGAACAATTGCACCGCGCGGCCCGCTTTGACGTCATCGAAGCGCCGCGCCAGCACGCTCATCATCGCGCCCTTGTGATATTCATTGGGGCCGAACACGTTGAAAAATTTCAGGCCTGCCCACTGCGGCGGCAGTTTTTCGCCTTTGGCCGCGCGTTCGGCGACGGCGATGTCGAACAGATGCTTGCTCCAGCCGTACAGATTCATCGGCCGCAATGTCTTGAGCGTGCCGATGGATTGATCGTCGCGGAATCCCTGTGCGCCATCGCCGTAGGTCGCGGCCGAGGAGGCGTAGATCAACGGCGTCGCATTCGCGGTGCACCAGTCGAGCAACCGCATCGACAGGCGAAAATTTGTTTCGATCACCAGATCGCCGTCGGTCGCCGTGGTGTCGGAGATCGCGCCGAGATGGATGACCGCGTCGAGCCGGCGGCCGTTCAGCCAGCCCGTCAGTTCCGCCGGCGGCACGATGTCGGCGAGCCGGCGCTTGGCGAGATTGCGCCATTTGCCGTCATGGCCGAGCACGTCGCAGACCGTCACGTCGCTGCGGCCCGCATCGTTCAGCGCGGCCACGACATTCGATCCGATAAAACCGGCGCCCCCGGTCACCAGCAACATGACATCCCTGTCCTGATTATGCGCCGCCAGCTTTGCCCCAGTCCCGCCCGGCAGGCAACTTGGACAGCCCGGCTTGGTGAAGACCTCTTGCGGTTTCGGGGTGACTTTACCTGCTGGCGAGGAGCAGATACCGACAAGGCTCAATTCCGCGTCAGCAAGCTCGATCCAAAGTATGAATTCAACTTCACTTTATCAGAGGACGACAGAGGATGCGAGCGATACCCGCCCGATCCTGATCGTGCCTTATATGTGGATCGGCGATTTTGTACGCGGCCACACGGTGGTGAGGGTCCTCAACCAGCGCTGGCCGAACCGGCCGGTCGACCTGCTGGCCACCTCCCTGTGCGCCCCGCTGGTCGATTACATGCCCGGCGTGCGCTCCGGGATCGTCTGGGACCTGCCACGCAGCCGGCTGGCGATCGCCAAGCAGCGGGGCCTGGCGGCGCGGTTGCGCGAGCGGAATTACGGTACCGCGCTGGTGCTCCCCGGCACCTGGAAGTCCGCCATTGCCCCCGCGCTTGCCGGGATCCCGGAACGGGTCGGTTTCTTTGGCGAGGTCCGGTTTGGGCTGCTCAACCGCCTGCGCTGGGGTGAGAGCGCCCTGCCTCGCTTCATCGACAAGAATGCCTCGCTGGCGCTGCCGGACGGCGCTCCATTGCCGCCTGAATGGCCGGTGCCGCAGTTGCAGGTGCCGGCTGAGGACATCAGCCGCTGGCGGCAAGCCAATGCGCTCGGGACCAATCCTGCGGTGGCGCTGGCGCCCGGCTCGGTCGGCGTCTCCAAGCGCTGGACCTATTTCGCCGAGGCGGCGCGGCTGTTCACGCGGCGCGGGCTGAATGTCTGGGTGGTCGGCGGCCCCGGCGAGAAAGCACTGGCTGCCGAGATCGTGGCCGCCGGCGGACCCGGCGTCCGCGACCTCACCGGCACCGACCTGCGCAACGGCATTTTGGCAATGGCGGCGGCTGGCGTCGCCATTTCCAACGATTCCGGCCTGATGCATATCGCGGCCGCCATCGGCACCCCGACCATGGGCATTTTCGGCCCCACCAGCCCCTATCTCTGGGCGCCCCTGAATGGCCTCGCGGCGACGGTTCAGACCAGGACGCCGCCGCCCTGCGAGCCCTGCCAGCGCACGATTTGCACCATGAACGATCATGCCTGCATGCGCAGCATTGCGGCCTCCGAGGTCGTTGCCATCGCAGAGCGGGTGCTGGCCGATGCCGGAGCGCGCGTTGGCCATTAACGTCGCCCTTGTATCGATCTTGCTTCCCGTCGGCGCGGTCAGTACCACAGTCACATGAGTAAGGATCCCATCGCGGTTCATCTCGACGCATCGCTCGCCGCCCTGCAGCGCGCGACGAGCGATACAACGTTGCTCGATGTCGCGCATAAAATCGCGGCGGCGATCATCGCGGCGCTTCGTTCCGGCAACAAGCTGCTGATCGTGGGCAACGGCGGCAGCGCCGCCGACGCCCAGCATATCGCCGCGGAAATCGTAGGCCGCTACAAGCAGGACCGGCCCGGCTATGCGGCGATCGCGCTGACCACCGACACCTCGGCGCTGACCTCGATTGCCAACGATTACGGTTTCGAACAGGTGTTCGTACGCCAGGTCGAGGGCTTGGGTCAGCGCGGCGACGTGCTGATGGCGTTATCCACCTCCGGCAAATCTCCCAACATTCTGGCGGCGCTTCGCTTGGCGCGCGAGCGCGGGCTTGTCACCATAGGTTTCACCGGCATCAAGGGCGAGAACTTGCGCGCGCTGTGCGATCATCTGCTGGTCGCGCCCAGCGACGACACGCCGGTGGTCCAGCAAATCCATCTCGCCGTCGCGCATGGCATCTGCGGCGAGATCGAGCAGACCATGATGCGCGAGCCTCCGGGAAAATGAGCGGCGCCCCACAGCCCGCCGCCTTCCTCGACCGCGACGGCGTCATCAATTACGACGACGGTTTTATGGGGACGCAGGACCGCATCCGCTGGATGCCGAATGCGGCGAAGGCGATCCGCCGCCTCAACGAGGCCGGATATCTTGTCTTCCTGTTCACCAACCAGTCCGGCGTCGCGCGTGGTTTCTTCACCGAAGACGAGTTGGGCGTGCTGCACGATTGGATGCGCGCAGAACTGGCGGCGGAGGGCGCTCGCATCGACGATGTCAGATATTGCCCGCACCATCCCGAAGGTTCTGTCGCGGGCTATCTGGAAGACCACCATTGGCGCAAGCCGGCGCCCGGCATGATCCTCGATCTGATGCAACACTGGCCGGTACGGCATGAGGGTAGTTTTGTGATTGGGGATCGGGAAACCGATATCGAGGCGGCGGTGGCTGCCCGCCTGCCAGGTTTCCTTTTCGCCGGCGGTGATCTCGATGCATTTGTCGCAGATGTGATGGCTCAGACCAGCGTGCGATAAACTTCGGCGATCCTGTTTGCTTCCGCGTCGAGACTGAACTTTTCAACGACGCGCGCTCTCGCCCGCGCGCCCATCGCCGCCGCGGCAGCCGGCTCGCGCAGCAACGGCTCCAGCGCCGCCACCAGAGCTTCGACATCGCCGGGCGGCGTCAACACGCCGGTTACGCCATCCTCGACGACGAGCTCGGCGGCACCGGCGCGCGAGGCCACCAGCGCGGCGCCTGACGACATCGCCTCAAGCAGCGTCAGGCCAAAACCCTCATTGCGCGAGGTGAAGGCGTAGATCGTCAGCCGCCGGTACCAGCGCGGCAGCTCCTCGATCGGCAACTCGCCGGTCATGACGATGCGCGATTGCAGGCCCGCAGCCGCGATCCGCGCTTTCAGATCGTTGGCGAATGCGGTCTGGTCGATCGTAATTGCGCCGACGATCACCGCCGAAAAATCCGGATAGCGCGGCAGCAGCCGGCACATCGCATCCACGAACAGGTCGGTGCCCTTTTGTGCACGCACGCGCCCAAAACAGCCGATGGCGTAGCGTCCGGGCAATCCCGCTTCGGCAAACGCCGCCGCGCGATCCGCCGGCGGCGCGTAACCGTCGGTATCGACGCCATGCGGAATCACGGTGGATTCGCGCTTGAGATACGATGCCGAGAGGTCGCTGGTTGCGATGATGGCGTCCATCCGGCGGATCAGCCACCGCGTGAGCCAGCTATGGTGCCGCTGCGCCGCCGAGGTGAACACCAGTTTTAAGGGCCAGCCGAGCGCTCGCAACAGCACGCCGAAAATCATCTCGTCATTGCGCCGCGCGTGCCAGATCAACGGCTCGCTGCGACGCCAGCATTTCAAGAGGTCCGCGGCGTCCATGCGCGCGATGCCGTCCGGCGCATCGGAACCGAACCACGCCGCGCGAAAGCGTTTTGCGAGCTTCGGCGCCACCATGCGATTGGTCGCGGTCACGCCGGAATAGCGCCTGTGCAGATTTGGCACGATCAGCTGCAGATCGCGCAAGATCGGGGCGTCGATGGCCACCAAAAGAACTCCGTTTCGCTTAAGCCCCTATACGCAACATTAAGCATAGTGGCCAGTTCGGGGACGCCGAAACCCCCTCTTCACCCTGAGCCGGATAGCCTTGTCCGGTAACCTCAGGGATGGGTGATCTCATGACCGTGCTTGTCACCGGCGGCGCAGGCTATATCGGAAGTCACATGGTGCTGGCACTGGCGGAAGCCGGCGAAAGCGTTGTCGTGATCGACAATCTGTCGACCGGCTTTTCGACGTTGCTGCCCGAAGGCGTGCCGCTGTTCATCGGCGATGCCGCGGACGAGAACCTGGTCGAGGGCGTGATCGCCGCGCACGGCGTGGAGAGCATCGTGCATTTTGCGGGCTCCGTGGTGGTGCCGGATTCGATGCGCGATCCGCTTGCCTATTACCGCAACAACACCATGACCACGCGCAGCCTGCTCAACGCGGCGGTGAAGTGCGGCGTCAACCGTTTTATCTTTTCTTCGACCGCGGCCGTATATGGCAATCCGGAGCAGATGCCCGTGACCGAAGATGCACCGACGCGGCCGTTGTCGCCCTATGGTTCATCGAAACTGATGACCGAGATCATGCTGCACGATGTCGCCGCGGCGCATGGCATGAGCTACGTCGTGCTGCGCTATTTCAATGTCGCGGGCGCCGATCCTCTGGCACGCATCGGTCTGGCCACTGCCGGCGCCACGCATCTGCTGAAGATCGCGGTCGAGGCCGCAACCGGCCAGCGCGCCAAGATCGACGTATTCGGCACCGACTATCCGACCCCGGACGGAAGCTGCATCCGTGATTTCATCCATGTCAGCGATCTCGCGCAGGCGCATCGCGCGGCGCTGTCGTACTTGCGGGATGGCGGAATATCGACCACGCTGAATTGCGGCTATGGCCGCGGCTATTCGGTGCTGGAAACCATCGAGGCGGTGCGCCGCGTTTCGGGGCGCAATTTCGCGGTCCAGACCGCGCCGCGCCGGCCCGGCGATATCATGACCATGATCGCCGACACCCGGCGCATCGCCTCAACGCTGGACTGGACGCCGCAATATGCCGATCTCGAAACCATCGCCGCCCACGCGCTGGCCTGGGAAGAAAAGCTGTTCCACGAGCGCCACGGCGCCGAACGGCAGGCCGCCTCAGCCTGACCTCGTTTAACGCAAGCCTCTAATTTGGCTTGAAAATCTCCTCCATAGCGGGCAAGGAAGCGGACGTTTCGGCGGACCAACCCTGACGCACGGGCGGAATTTGCCTGCGCTGTCAATGGAATGCGGATGACCGACCTTCCACGCAAAATCACCGACGACCCCTACGGCGCGGCGATCCTGATTCGCCGCCTGGTGATGGAACAGGGCGCGGCCTATTGGCGGCACTATTTGCTGGCGTTCGCGCTGATGGCGATTTCGGCCGCGGCGACGGCGGGCTCGGCCTATTTGCTCGGCGAGGTCATCAACCAGGCCTATGTCGACAAGAACGTGCGCGGCATCGCGATTCTGTCGCTGGTTACCATCGCTGATCTTCACGCTCAAGGGCGTGGCGACCTACGGCCATTCCGTCATCCTGTCGCAGATCAGCAACGCAATCCTCGCCAACAACCAGCGCCGGCTGTTTTCCAAGCTGATGAACGAGAGCGTCGGCGTTCTTCTCGGAACGGCACTCTTCCGAATTTCTGGCGCGGCTGACCGCCGGCGCCAATTCGGTCACGCAGGTGCTCAACCTACTGATCAACGCGGTGGGACGCGACGTGCTGTCGCTGATCGCGCTGGTCTGCGTAATGCTGATGCAGGATCCGTATATGGCGCTGCTCGGCTTCCTGGTTGCGCCGCCGGCGATGCTGGTGCTGCGCAAGCTGGTGAAGCGCATCAAGGGGCTTGCGCATAACCAGTTCACCGGCACCGCCGACATCATGGAAACCATGCAGGAATCGCTGCAGGGCATCCGCACCGTCAAGGCGTTCACGCTGGAGCAAACGATGCGCGAGCGCATCGGCGCCAGCATCGATGCGGTCGAGCACAACTCCAACAAGATGGCGCGGGTTTCCAACCGCGCCAGCCCGCTGATGGAAACGCTGGGCGGTTTCGCGATCGCCGCGGGGTTGATGTATGGCGGCTATCGCGTGGTCGCGATGGGCGCGACGCCCGGGCAGTTTTTCTCGTTCCTCACCGCGTTCCTGCTGGCCTATGAGCCGGCCAAGCGTCTGGCGCGGCTCAATATCGAATTGAACTCCAGCCTGATCGGCGCACGAAAACTGCTGGAGATCGTCGACAGCCCCGCCAGCGAGCCCGCCGACGACGACAAGCCGGCGCTGAAGCTGACCGATGCGCGGGTCGAATTCCGCGACGTCACCTTCGCCTATCGCCCCAACGAGCCGGTGCTCAACCGCATGAGTTTCATGGCCGAGCCCGGCAAGGTCACCGCGCTGGTCGGCCCGTCCGGCGGCGGCAAAGTCGACGGTGCTGGCGCTGCTGCTGCGGCTCTATGAAGTGACCGAGGGCGACGTCCTGATCGACGGCCAGGCGATTTCCGGCGTGTCGCGCCGTTCGCTGCGGCAGCAGACCGCCTATGTCGGACAGGACGTCTATCTGTTCCGCGCCACCATTCGCGAGAACATCGCGTTCGGCAAGGTCGGCGCGTCGGAGGCCGAGATCGTCGCTGCTGCGAAGGCCGCCTGCGCGCACGATTTCATCATGGGCTTTCCGCTCGGCTACGACACGCCGGTTGGCGAGCATGGCACGCAGCTGTCGGGCGGCCAGCGCCAGCGCGTCGCCATTGCGCGCGCGCTGGTCAAGAATGCGCCGATCATCCTGCTCGACGAGGCCACCGCCGCGCTGGATTCGGAATCCGAAAAGCAGGTGCAGGAGGCGATCGAGCACCTCTGCCAGAACCGCACCACCATCGTCATCGCCCACCGCCTGCACACCATCATGCACGCCGACGCCATCCTGGTGGTCGAAGGCGGCGAGATCGTCGAGCGCGGCCGCCATGACGATCTGCTGCGGCGCGGCGGGCGCTACGCCTCGTTCTTCCGTTTGCAGCACCGCGACGCGGCTCCGCCGACGCTGGCGCCGATCAGCGCAACGGCTTAAGTTTGATCTATCGTCATTGCGCGAAGCGAAGCAATCCAGTCCGCCCGCCAGAAACGGATTGCCCGAGAGCTCCTCCATGAGACGCTCACCTGATCCTTCGTCATTCCCGCCCCGCCGCAAGCCGCCATCGCTGTCGCCGGCGACAGCAAGATCGTTTCCGGTCCGCCGCATCTGGTGCGTCGGCCGCAATTATCTCGAGCACATCCGCGAAATGGGCAATGACGAGCGCGCGCCGCCGTTCTTCTTCGCCAAGCATGCCGACATGATCGAGCCGGACGGCGCCACGATTCCCTATCCGCCGCTGACCAAGGATCTGCATCACGAGGTCGAACTGATCGTGGCGATGAAAAGCGGCGGCCTCAACATCCCCGCCGACAAGGCGCTGGACCACGTCTACGGCTACGGCGTCGGCATCGACCTCACCCGCCGCGACCTGCAGCAGGCCTCGCGCAAGAAGGAGCGGCCCTGGGAGATCGGCAAATCCTTCGATCATTCCGCGCCCTGCGGCGCGCTGCAGCCGGCCTCCAAGATCGGCCATCCCGCGAAGGGCAAGATCTGGCTCTCGGTCAACGGCACCGAGCGGCAGAAGGGCGACCTCACCGAACTGATCTGGAGCGTGCCGGAGATCATCTGGCAGCTGTCGCAGCAGGTCTCGCTCGGCGCCGGCGACATCATCATGACCGGCACACCCGCCGGCGTCGCGGCGCTGTCGCCCGGCGACAAGATCGAATGCGGCGTCGACGGCGATCGGCACGCTGAAGGTGAGCGATCGGGAAGGCGGAGTAACCATTCTCGTCGTCCCGGCGCACGCCGGGACCCATAACCACCGACGCCCACGGTTTGCAAACAGGCGTTGCAACGTCGCGCTTCAACTGAAACTCCAGCGGGTATGGGTCCCGGCGTTCGCCGGGACGACTTGCGGAGGGTTTTCGGCCTTATACGCCGGTACCCCGCTGCCAAATTCGCAATCCGTTAACCATACCTCCATTAAATGAGGCGGAGCCGCCACAATCCCTGCGCTGGAGCCGCCGCTTATGACCCTCGACTGGAACGCCATCCGCCTCGAATTGCTTCAGATCGACGAGCCGATGCGGGCACGTCTGCGCGAGATGCGGCCGTTTTTCGCCAAAGCGCTGCCCGGCATTCTGGCGCGGTTCTACGACAAGGTGCGGCAGTACCGACCCCGCCTCCGGCATGTTCAAGGACGGCGTGATGCAGGAGGCCATCCGCCTGCAGCTGCAGCACTGGGACCTGATCGCCTCGGGCGATTTCGGCGCCGACTACCTAAACTCCGCGGCGCGGTTTTGCGAACTCAATCATCGCGCCGGCGTGGCGCCGCAATGGTATGTCGGCTGCCGGCTGATGTTCATCGCCGAACAGCTGATGAAGGCGGTCGAAAGCGAGATCGAAATGCCGCGCTTCGGGCGCGCCGCGCAAGCCGCGCGGGACAAGAAGGCGGCGATGCTGAACGCCATCGCCAAGGCCAACATGATGGACACCGAAACCATCGTCGCCACCTATTTCGGCTCCAACCGCCAGCTTCGCAAGGACGCCATCGCGGAAGCCAGCAACCGCTTCCGCACCATCATCACTTCGCTGTCGACGGCATCGAGCGAGCTGGAAAACACCGCGCGCGCGCTCAGCGACAACGCCGGCAACACCACGCGGCTCGCCACCGTGGTCGCCAACGCCTCCGAAGACGCCTCCAACAACGTGCAGTCGGTGGCGTCAGCCACCGAGGAACTGGCGATTTCGGTGCGCGAGATTTCCGCAGCAGGTCCAGGAATCCAACTCGATCGCCGCGAGCGCCGTGCGGCAGGCCGACGAAACCGATTCCCGCATCAACGCGCTGTCGCAGGCCGCCAACCGGATCGGCGACGTCATCAAGCTGATCACCTCGGTCGCCGAGCAGACCAATCTGCTCGCGCTCAACGCCACCATCGAGGCCGCACGCGCGGGCGAAGCCGGCCGCGGCTTCGCGGTGGTCGCGCAGGAGGTCAAGGCGCTGGCCGCGCAAACCGCAAAGGCCACCGACGAAATCGGCATCCAGATCGCGGGCATGCAGACCGCAACCCAGGAGGCGGTCGGCTCGATCAAGATGATCTCTGCGACCATCGGCAAGATTTCCGAGATCACCACGCGCGATCTCGGCGGCGATCGAGGAACAGGGCGCAGCCACCCAGGAAATTTCCGGCAACATCCAGCGCACCGCCGCCGGCACCTCGCAGGTCGCCGGCACCATCGCCGAAGTCAGCCAAGGCGCCAACCAGACCGGCGCGGCGTCGAGCCAGTTGCTGTCGTCGGCAAAGCAATTGTCGGACTCGACCACCAGCCTGCAGGCCGAGATCGACGGATTCCTGAAGTCGATTGCAGCCGCCGCGTAGCTTCCGTGCCCCGGACGCAGCGCAGCGCGTAGCTCTTGCGAAGCGGTGCGCTGCAGAGCCGGGGCCCCGGTTATTTGCTGCTCGAAGAAACCGGGGTCCCGGTTCTGCGAAGCGGCATGAAGAATGCCGCATCGCGCCCGGGACACGTGATTTTACTCGTCATTGCCGGGCTTGACCCGGCAATCCATCCTCTTCGAAAGACTCTTGCGAAGAGTGATGGATACGCGGGTCAAGCCCGCGTATGACGGCGTGTGTTGCAGCGTCTTTGCTCAATTTCTGATTCATAAATTCAAACAGCCACGGCTTCGCATTCTCGCGGCGCAACGCGTCCGAGGTTTGCCAATCCCTCGCGTGACTCGCGCGAGGCGATGGAGCGGCGGGAGGCGCCAGGGCACCAACGGGCACCCTTAGAGGCGGGATTAACGTACCCACCTCGCGCGGCAAGGCACCGCGCGCGCCCAGTGACGTAGGGCGCGGCACCTCCCGGCGCTCCACCTTGGCCACCAGCCTATCGACCGTTCCGGGGCGCCCCGGTCCAGCCAGCTTTCGCTCTGTCCAACGAAGGATCGCCTCTAGAAAGCGGACCCTCGTCGGACAGGACACGATCAGAATAAGCGAGGTTTTGGACCCGTGGATAAGGAATGCGAAAAAATTTTTTCGCCAGCGTCATCATAGGCTTGTGCCCCGGACGCAACGCAGCGCGCAGCTCTTGCGGAGCGGTGCGCTGCAGAGCCGGGGCCGGGGCCGTAACGAACGCTGGTGCTTGGTACGGTCCCGGCTCTGCGGAGCGGCATGAAGAATACCGCACCGCGTCCGGGACACCTTTACGAATACTGCATCACGCCGTCGTCGACCTTGCCGTAACGCAGCGTGACGATGTCGAGCGCGTAGTTCTGGTACAGCCGCCACGGCCGCTTCGAGCCCTGCTTCGGCATTTTGGCGATCGAGCGCTGCACATAGCCGGAGGAGAAATCCAGCGACGGCAATTCGGTGATCGTGGGATCGACGTTGCGCGGCACGCATTGCTTGTAGCCGTGCCGGTCCATGTAGTTGATCAGGCGGCAGACATATTCGCAGGTCAGGTCGCATTTCAGCGTCCACGACGCGTTGGTATAGCCGAAGGCGGAAGCCATGTTCGGCACGTCGGCATACATCATCCCCTTGTAGGTCAGCTCCCGCGCAAAATCGACGGTGCGGCCGTCGACGTGGACCTCGAGGCCGCCGAGCACCTGCAGATTGAGCCCGGTCGCGGTGACGATGATGTCGGCGTCGAGTTCGCTGCCGTCCTTCAGGCGGATGCCTTTTTCCGTGAAACTTTCGATGGTGTTGGTGACCACCGAGGCCCCGCCCTGCCTGATCGACCCGAACAGATCGCCGTCGGGCACCAGGCACAGCCGCTGCTCCCACGGATTGTAGCGCGGCGTGAAATGCGTGGCGATGTCGTAGTCCGGTCCCATCGCGAGCTTGACGCCGCCCAGGATCAGTTCGCGAGCGCGCGCGGGCTTGCGCCGGCACAGCTGGAAGAAATACATCCCGAACAGCACATTGCGCCAGCGGATCAAATGATAGGCAAGTTTCGGCGACAGTTTTGCGCGCAGCTTGTTGGCCAGCGGGTCCTCGGCGGGGCGCGCCACCACCCAGGTCGGCGAGCGCTGCAGCATGGTGACATGCGCGGCCTGTTTTGCCATTTCCGGCACCAGCGTCACCGCGGTGGCGCCGGAGCCGATCACTACAACGCGCTTGCCGGCGTAGTCGAGATCCTCAGGCCAGGCTTGCGGATGCACGATGCGGCCGGCAAAATTCTGCTCGCCCGGAAATTCCGGGCGATAGCCGCCCGCGTAATTGTAGTAGCCCGAGCACATGAACAGGAAACTGCAGGTGAAGCGCACCATTTCCGGCGGCGCTTCGCCCTGCCCGCTACGCTCGACGTCCACGGTCCAGCGCGACTCCTGCGACGACCATGACGCCCGCTTGACGCGATGATGGAAGCGAATCTTCCTGTCGATGCCGTTGTCGGCGGCGGTCTCGCGGACGTAGTTCAGAATCCGCGGCCCGTCGGCGATCGCCTTCGGCTCGGTCCACGGCCGGAACGAATAGCCGAGCGTAAACATGTCGGAGTCGGAGCGGACGCCCGGATAGCGAAACAGGTCCCAGGTGCCGCCGATGCAGTCGCGGCCCTCAAGGATGGCGTAGCTCTTGCCCGGGCATTTCTGCTGCAGGTGATAGCCCGCGCCGATGCCGGACAGGCCGGCGCCGACGATCAGGACGTCGAGGTGTTCGGGAGGCGTGATCGGTACCATGGGTGTGAATAGCGCGCACGCGCGAAGAAAATCAACCGCGAAACAGGTAGCCCCGCGGCTTATGCTTCGACTCTCGGTGCCAGAGTTGCTCGCACTGCGGGATGACGAATGCCTTTCGCAGGCACGCCTCCTTGGGAATCCTTCTCCCGCGCGCCAACATTACGCCACTCTTTAGCGTATTTCAGGCCTTGCTGAAATTGACGCATTATCCTCATGAACTTTTCAAAATTTCCACGCGGAGGCAGTCCAAGCAGATCTCGCAGAAACGGAAATATCATCGATCCGCCTACAGATATGAGCACCAACGACGCGAAATAGCTTTCGGAGGGTAACCATATCGCACGGAGAAAAGCGGCACAAAAGACCAGTGCAAAGACGTAAGCAAGTACGACTTTCACCAAGGGCTCTTTTTGTGGAAGCGCGTTCATGTCGCTTGCTTCTCACTCGCAATCACACGCCGTTCAAATTCATCGCCGCTCTGCAAGCGCGTCAAATAAGCGTTGAGTGCAGCGGGTGATTGATCGTGAAGCCAGTCGTTGACGATACGTGCGGCCACCTCGTTGCGATTTCGGCCGAACTTGCCGATGCGCACTACCCGATCCAATTGAACAACGTCTGCCTTCGCCAACGTAATTTGAAGGCGTTCGACATCCACGTCGGATCTGCGACCGGGCTGTGCCACTTCGACCCTCTATCGAGGACAACGCGGGCACGCAGAAACGCCTGCACGCGGGAACTTACCGTGGCAGCGGAGGTCAAATACGTCAATGATTTAAATAGCGTTTAAATGCGACTTGAATACGGAGCTTTAGCTAAATTTCGATTAAATACCAACGACATACAGGATATAGGGTAGCTTCGCTTTCCAATAGACTATATCTTGAATTAACCATTTAGACATTAACCTGTGTACAACCCACGGATGCTTGAACGGCCATGGCAACGAAATGGCCCGGAATACGGGCCATTTATTTGAATCGGGGGATCGACACTCGGTCGCGCCGGATAGCGAATTCTCAATACCGATAATGATCCGGCTTGAACGGCCCGTCCTGCTTCACCCCGATATAGTCCGCCTGGTCCTTGCGCAGTTCGGTCAGCTTGACGCCGATCTTGGCGAGATGCAGCCGCGCCACCTTCTCGTCCAGCGACTTCGGCAGCACGTAGACCTTCTTGTCGTATTTGCCGTCCGTGTTGTTGGCGAACAGTTCGATCTGCGCCAGCGTCTGGTTGGTGAAGGAGGCCGACATCACGAAGCTCGGATGGCCCATGGCGTTGCCGAGGTTCACCAGGCGGCCTTCCGACAGCAGGATGATGCGGTGCTTGTCGGGGAATTCGATCTCGTCGACCTGCGGCTTGATGTTGGTCCATTTCAGATTGCGCAAATGCGCGATCTGGATCTCGTTGTCGAAATGGCCGATGTTGCAGACGATGGCGCGGTCCTTCATCGCGCGCATGTGCTCGATGGTGATGATGTCCTTGTTTCCCGTGGCGGTGACGAAGATGTCGGCGCGGGGTGCTGCGTCTTCCATGGTGGTGACTTCATAGCCTTCCATCGCCGCCTGCAGCGCGCAGATCGGATCGACTTCGGCGACCATCACGCGGCAGCCGGCCTGGCGCAGCGAGGCCGCCGAGCCCTTGCCGACGTCGCCGAAGCCGGCGACCATTGCGATCTTGCCGGACATCATCACGTCGGTGCCGCGGCGGATGCCGTCGACCAGCGATTCGCGGCAGCCATAGAGGTTGTCGAATTTCGATTTGGTCACGCTGTCGTTGACGTTGATGGCAGGCCACAGCAGCGTGCCGGCCTTCTGCATGTCGTACAGCCGATGCACGCCGGTGGTGGTCTCTTCCGAGACGCCCTTGATGCTCCTGGCCATTTCGGCGAAGTAGCCCTTCGGCTTTTCCTTCACCTGCTTCTTGAGCAGCGCGAAGAAGACTTCCTCTTCCTCGGAGCCGGGCTTGTCGAGGAATGCCGTGTCGCCGTTTTCGGCGCGCAATCCGAGATGGACGTACATCGTGGCATCGCCGCCGTCATCGAGGATCATGTTCGGGAAGCCGCCGCCGTGCCAGTCGAACATCCTGGCGGTGTAGTCCCAGTAGTCCTTCAGACTCTCGCCCTTGATGGCGAACACCGGAACGCCGGCGGCGGCGATCGCGGCCGCGGCGTGGTCCTGCGTCGAATAGATGTTGCACGACACCCAGCGGACGTCGGCGCCGAGCGCGACCAGGGTCTCGATCAGCACGCCGGTCTGAATCGTCATGTGCAGCGAGCCTGCGATCCGCGCGCCTTTCAGCGGCTGTTTCGGGCCGTATTCCTCGCGCGTCGCCATCAGGCCCGGCATCTCGGTTTCGGCGAGCGAGAGCTCCTTGCGGCCGAATTCGGCGAGGCCGATGTCGGCGACGATGTAATCGGTGAAGGCGGGTTTTTTCGCGGTGGCGGTCATGTGTTTTCCTGACATCCAAACAGAGTTGATCGCAATCGAATACAAATCGGGCCTTTTGAGGCCGTCATCCTGAGGTGCGCGCCTCTTTCTTGCGCGCCTCGAAGGATGGCCACATGCACTGCCCGTTGCCATCCTTCGAGGCTCGCCGAAGACGGCGAGCACCTCAGGATGACGGTGGTGTTAAACCGCGCGCTTCAGCGCCTCGGCGAGATCGGTCTTTTCCCACGAAAAACCGCCCTCATTGTCCGGGGTGCGGCCGAAATGGCCGTAGGACGAGGTGCGGGCGTAGATCGGCCGGTTGAGGTCGAGATGGGTGCGGATGCCGCGCGGGGTCAGATCCATCGCTTCCGCCACCGCCTTCTCGAGCTTGTCCTCGCTGACCTTCCCGGTGTTGTGAGTATCGATATAGATCGACAGCGGCCGCGCCACGCCGATCGCGTAAGCGAGCTGCAGCGTGCAGCGGTCGGCAAGGCCGGCGGCGACGATGTTCTTGGCGAGATAGCGCGCGGCATAGGCCGCGGAGCGGTCCACCTTGGTCGGGTCCTTGCCGGAAAATGCGCCGCCGCCATGCGGGGCCGCGCCGCCATAGGTGTCGACGATGATCTTGCGGCCGGTCAAACCTGAGTCGCCGTCGGGGCCGCCGATAAAGAATTTGCCGGTGGGATTGATGTGCCAGATGGTCTTGTTGCCGATCCAGCCCTCGGGCAGCGCCTGGCGCACATAGGGCTCGACCCGCTCGCGGACCTGGTTCGAGGTCATGTCCTCGACCAGATGCTGATGCGACACAACGATCTCGCGCACCCCGACCGGCTTGCCGTTCTCGTATTGCACGGTGACCTGGCTCTTGGAGTCCGGTCCCAGCACTTTCTCGACGCCGGCATGCCGCGCTTCCGAAATCAGCCGCAAAATCTTGTGGGCGTAATGGATCGGCGCCGGCATCAGTTCCGGCGTCTCATTGGTGGCGTAGCCGAACATGATGCCCTGGTCGCCGGCGCCCTCTTCCTTGTTGGTGCCGGGCTGCAGCGCATCGACGCCCTGCGCGATGTCGGCGGACTGCGGATGCAGCAAGATTTCGATGTCGCAGGTCTTCCAGTGAAACCCGTCCTGCTCGTAGCCGATGTCCTTGATGGCGTCGCGGACCACGCCCTCGATCTGATCGAAGGTCACGGTTGCGGGGCCGCGGGTCTCGCCGGCGATCACCACCTTGTTGGTGGTGGCAAGCGTTTCGCAGGCGGCGCGGATCGCCCAGGGATCGATGCCCGCCTTGGGGCCTTCGCGAAAAAACAGATCGACGATCTCGTCGGAAATCCGGTCGCACACCTTGTCCGGATGACCCTCGGAAACCGATTCACTGGTGAAGAGATAAGACCCGCGCATCAAACCAACCCTTAACCCGCCGCGGACGGCGGTCCTTTCATCAAGTTGTCCTTAAAATGTCAGTCGCGACGGCGCGCGATGACGTAGGATTCGTCGTAAAACCACAGCCCGTTATGCCTGCGCAAAACGTCGCGTGTCGCATCGAGATACCGGCCGTCCTGCGTCATTTCCGTCAACCGGTCGTCTTCGATCTGGGCGACATACACCGCCGCGTTCCACGCCGCAAACGCCGTCGAGGTTCCGATCGATCCGGTGACCTCATTGGGCAGCGCTTCCATATCATAGCGGAAGATCGAGCGGTTATCGGCATAGGCGTTAAAGTTAAGGTCCCGCCCGGCCGAACCAAGCTCATATTTCACTGCGCGCAATAGCTCATGACGGCTCACGGCGAAAGGGTTTTCTCCGGGCCACACCGCCTGAACAATCTCCAGCCCGGGGTCCCCGCCATGGGAGTGGATGCCGATCAGGCGGCCGCCGGCCCGGAGCGCACGGGCAAGAGGGGCAATGATGCGTTTGGCGCGGAAATTGACCGAGGATTTGGCCCGATACGGCTGCGAAGCCACGATCAGGTCGAAATTGGCCTCGGTGCGGCCGGCGCGGGGGATAATCTGGTCGAGCAGGAACCGGTGGTCCTCGCGGTAGAGCACCAGGGCCACCGGCCGCTCATAGATCGGCATGCCCGAGCGCGGGCTGACATTGGCGCGCCAGTTTTCCGCCAAAAAGGGTCCCAATTCGGCAATCTGAGCCTCGAATTCCCCGGATGAGGCGCCCCGCAGCGCCACTTCGCGCCAGATCATGCCCGATGCCGCGGCCGGCGAGACCGGCGTCAGCCACGGCGCCTCGGCGTAATACATGTTGGTCAGGACAAATACCGTCGCCGGGTGCTCGAACAGCCGGTCCGGGACCTTGTCCAGGGTCAGGCGAACGTCCTCCAGGCTGAGCTCCTTGCCGGCGATATAGAACGGCATATGGGGAAAACGGCCATGCATGAGCCGCATCAGCCGTGCCAGCACGGTGCCGTCGCCGACCCCGGCATCGAACACCCTCAGGCTAGGAGGCCGCGGATGGATGCTGGACAGTTCCAGCGCTACCCGTTCGGCAATGACCCGCTTTTCGCTGCAGGTATGGACGAACAGCAGGTATTTTTGGCGATTCTCGAAAAACCGGAAATTGCCGCGAGGATCGCGCTTTTCCGGCGGCACCTGCAGCCCGCGCGGTGGCGGCACAGCTCCCATGGACGCGGCGATAAAGGCCTGAATCCGGTCCAGGGTGTCGATGGTGATACGCTTGCCCTCGCGCAGGCGGGCCACCAGCTTGCCGTCGTTGACGACGCGGCGGCCGAAGGTCGATTCGGCCATGTCGGCCTGGCGGCAGAACTCGGAGATCTGGGCCAGTATCTCGTCGTTTTTCATCGGGGCTTGGGTTGGGCAGGGCTGGTGGGCAGCACAGATCGTTCGGCTATCCTACCATCATTCTGCCCACCAGGGCTGTTTCGTTGTGAACAGCCCCGGCTAACGCGACAGGAAGCAGGCAATACGATCAGATTGATCATGATCGCCGAATTTCCATTACTTCTTAGACCTGAAAATAGTCACGATACCAATGAACGAAGCGGGCTACCCCCTCGCGAACCGGGGTGTTCGGTTGATAACCTACCGCTTTAACGAGCGAACCAACGTCTGCATATGTATTCGGCACATCGCCAGGCTGCAAAGGCAGAAATTCGCGAATAGCCTTCTTGCCGAGGACTTCCTCAATCGCCTCAACATAGGCGGTAAGGTGAACCGGCGCGTTGTTCCCGATATTCAAAATACGAAATGGTGCGTTGCTCGTCGCCGGATCTGGATTGTCGCTGTCCCAATCGGGGTCGGGGCGCGCAATGTCATCGCTGACGCGAACAACGCCTTCTACGATGTCGTCAACAAAGGTAAAGTCGCGAACGTGTTCGCCGTTATTGAAGAGCTTGATGGGCTGGCCCGCCAAAATGTTCTTGGTAAACAAGAACAAGGCCATGTCAGGCCGCCCCCAAGGTCCGTAGACCGTAAAGAACCGAAGCCCGCTTGTCGGAAGCTTGAACAGGTGACTGTAGCTATGGGCCATCAATTCATTGGCACGCTTGGTTGCCGCGTAGAATTGCAGCGGATGATCGACGCCACGATGCTCGCTGAACGGCATGTTGGTGTTCGCGCCATAGACGCTGCTCGTGCTCGCGTAGGTCAAATGATCGACCTTTGCATATCGGCACGCCTCGAGAACGTTGGTGAAGGCTATGATATTGCTTTCGACATAGGCGTATGGGTTCTCCAGGCTGTAGCGAACACCGGCCTGGGCCGCGAGATGAATTACCCTGTCGAAGGGACCATCGGCAAAGCAGCTCTTGACGGCATGCGGGTCGGCCAGATTGGCGCGGTGGAAGCGATAGTCTCCGGAACTTTGCAAGGCCAAATGCTCCAGGACTTCGAGCCGGGATTCCTTAATCGCGGGAGAATAGTAATCATTGACGACATCGACCCCGACGACGGAATCTCCACGCTGGAGCAGACGCGCAGCGGTATGAAAGCCAATAAATCCGGCATTACCGGTAACCAGAACTCGCATGTCGCAACGATCCCCGTGATGAACTATTGAGTTTTCTTTTGCGAATGAGCCGGAGGTTTGCACCTTCGCAAATCGCCCTCGCTACGCTCGACGCCTTCTAGAGAACTTGCCACGATTGACACGCTCTGCCCGACTGGACGAAATTGCTGGGCAGGCCAATCTCGCCGACTTGATCGGGTTTGTCCGAATGGCGGCGATGACCATCCGTACGCCGTTTGATCGAGCGGCTTCTTCTAACCGCTCCCGTCATGCCGCTATGGCAGTCTGATATTGCTTTTGCGCCGCCCGCCACGCCTGAAACATCAGAACATCCCAAAGCAGATATTCGTGGTTTCGCCTTCCCGATAAATGCTCCCGCCAAGCCCGCCGAATCGGCGCAGGATCGAAAAAATCATCGGCTTTCAGCCGCGGCTCGCTCAACAAATCCTCGGCCCAGTCGCGCAATGCGCCGCGCAGCCAGTTGCCGATCGGCACGCCAAAACCCATCTTGGGTCGTTCTACGAGTTCCCGCGGAACCTTTCTGTAAAGCAGCTGCCTCAAAGGCCATTTAGTCTGGTTCCCAGCCCGGAGCATTGTCAGCGGCAGCGACATCGCAAACTCAACAATGCGATGATCAAGCATGGGCACACGCGTCTCGAGGCCTACGGCCATCGCCGCGCGGTCTACCTTTACGAGAATGTCGTCGGGAAGATAACTCATCAGATCGATATACATCATCCGCTCGACATTGCCGGCCAAACTTGGCAACGTATCGAGTCCGGTCAACATCGTTGGCAGTTCTCGACCTCCCACAACGATATCCGCTGGACTACTCCAGTGCGAGCAGAGTTGCTGATAAACATCGTCGGCAGTCTGCATCGACAACAGCTCGGCTGCCTTGTGTATCTTATCGCCCACCCTTTCGTGACGGTGATGTTCCGGCAGCAGCGGTATTAACGGACCGGCCAGCCGGTCATAGAACGCCGGAGAGGGAAATTTTGCGAGGCCGGCGGCCGCGCGGCGCAGCGAGCGCGGAACGCGCGCGAGCCTTTTCCAGAATTCGTCGGCAAGCGCGTAGCGCGTGTAACCGGAAAACAGTTCATCCCCCCCATCGCCGGATAGGGAGACGGTAACGCTCTGGCGCGCCAGCCTTGAAACCAGAAAGGTCGGAATTTGCGACGAGTCCGAGAAAGGTTCGCAGTAAATCTCCGGCAAACTGGGGATGACGTCCATCGCTTCCCGCTCGGTGACGTAGAGTTCCGTGTGGTCGGTGCCGAGATGCCGTGCGACCTGCTTGGCTTGCTCGGCTTCGTTGTGGTCGGCCTGGTGAAAGCCGATCGTGAACGTTCGAACCGGCCGAGCATTCAACGACTGCATGATCGCGACGACCGCCGAGGAATCGATGCCCCCCGAGAGGAAGGCGCCGAGCGGCACATCCGCCATCATTTGTCCCTTGATTGAATCTTGCAGCAGGGACTCGAGCGTCGTGATCGCTTCGTCGGGACTGCCCTCGAAGGGGTGCGCGCGGCTGCTCTCCGCGGCGTCCCGGGCGCTCCAATAGGCTTCGATACGCGGTTCGCGGTCTCCGTCGGCAAGTACCAGGAAGGTACCTGGGCGCAGTTTGTGAAACCCCTTGTAGATCGAATACGGCGCCGGCACATAATTGTGGCGCATCAACAACGCAACGGCGTTCCGATCAATCTCAGGATTCCATGCGGGATGCCCGCGAAAAGCCTTGAGTTCGGAGGCAAAGGCGAAAGTTCTGCCGATGCGGCCGTAGTAGAGCGGCTTTTCGCCGAGCCTGTCCCGAGCAAGGATCAGCGTGCGTTCGCGGCGATCCCAAAGCGCCAAAGCGAACATCCCTACGGATAGTTCCAGAGTGCGTACAAGCCCCCAGCGCGATATGCCTTCCAGAAGCACTTCGGTGTCGGAATGACCGCGCCATGCATGCGCCGCTTCGGCGTCAAGCTTATCGCGAATCTGAGCGTAGTTGTAGATTTCGCCATTGAACACCATGACGTAACGCCCGCACGCCGAGAGCATCGGTTGATGCCCCGCGGGTGATAAATCGATAATGGCCAAGCGGCGCTGTGCCAGCGCAATGCCCGCCTCGGCGTCCGTCCACACACCGTCGTCATCGGGCCCACGATGCCTGATCAGGTCAGCCATTCGCCGGACCACGGCGGCGTCTTGCCCGGCCAAACCCGCGCTACCGAAGAAGCCAACAATTCCGCACATGTGGCAGCCCTATTCTTGCATTCGATTAAGTCCACCCCACCCCGTAATGACGGCAACGCACCAAATCAAGATGGCCCCGATCACGAGAAGAATGAGAAGATGTATTGAAACCGGCATTCGGACCTCGTATACGCGCCCGTTTGAGCGAGGATCGGAATTATCCGATGTAGAGAAAAGCAGGGTTCTTCGCCGCCATACCAAATACTGCCCGCTTTCCAAGGTCATGGCCGCGCTGCTGGGCGCCTGAACATCCGACAATACCTTTCCATCTTCCAACAGGGAAAGGTTGCGCCCGGCGGAATCTTGTGAAGCGAGATCGGCGAGGCTGAATACACCTGCATATTCAACACGAGGGATAGGAGCGGCGAATACCGATCCGATTTGCTCGATCGCTTTTATGCGATCGTTGAGACGGAATGTTGTGTAGTCGCCAAACTTGGCGATAACGGCACCACAACCAACAATAAATAAAATTGAAGCAGTGAAAACGACACACCTGATGGCAGCAAGCGAATAACGGCACACTTCAACCATGCTCTGCTTTGACATGTTTCCGGCGATCCCGACTGCAATCGGCACAATGAGACTTGGAAACAGTATGTCGTGACTGATCGTCATCACTGCTATTGTCGCTAGCCCCAGTGGCAATTGGTATACGTCACGCACGAGATAGAACGTAAGCCCTATCAACGCAAACGACACCAGCCAGCCCAGATGGCCAAATGCGACAGCGAACATTAAAAAGGTATTGTGTGGAGCAATCTCGTGGGCAGCCGCCAACCCGCGTCCGAAAAACGGACCCGAACCGTAGGTAATGAGAGCTCGCCACATAAAAAGGCCGCGCGCTGAAACCGAATTTCTCTCTTGCTCCGATGCTTTGCCAATCGCGACGATTTCAGCGTTGACACGAGCGGATTGCGCCCGCGACTCGACACCGGTGGGGGCTTCCACAGCAGTACGAACTGAACTGCCTGCCTGCTCGAGAGCATCTATAGCGGTTCGAATCCCATCATACGAATTGGTCGCCGCGACCGCAAACCGGTCGTTGTTGAAAAGTGAGACAACACTCCAAATCAACAGACCGAGTGCAAACAGAATGGTACGGCCCGAGAATGCACGGCCTAAACGCGGCCGCCCTCCATTCCTGATCGTTTGCCAGAGAGACAGTGCGCCGACGGCCGACACGAGGATAACCGCAGCCAGCAAAGTCGAACGAGAAAGCGTAAAAAAAATGGCCCCGCCAACGAGCAAAAGAAAGGGAATTTGCCAGCGCTTAGGCACCGCCCGGTAAGTGGCCGCCGCTCCAAGGAAAAGTCCGGTTGCGGCATCGTTGGGATTGATCGCCAGTCCGGCCGCCCGGCCCGGAGTATTTGTTAGTCCGTCGGGAAATAGAATATCGAGACAGCAAATCACGGCGGTCAGCGCCGTAACCGTTGCCGACAATTTTAGCAGTAGCGAAGGCGCTGATCCGGCAATGAGCACCGTGATGCAAATCAAGAGCATCAGGGTAACGACCAAATTTTTCGCTACCCAGTCAAATGGGTGGAGAAAAGTCAGAGCCATCATCAACGAGCAGACGATCAGGATCGGAAAGCTCTGACGCCTTACGGCGGGGTCCGCTACGAGAACTGCAAATGTGACACACACCGTGAGAATCCAATAGCCGTAATAGATCGCGGGCCAGAAAACCCGGTCGCTAACGAACAGCGGTTGGAAAAACGGCAGAAATTCCGACTGAAACGCAACAATGGCCATGGCGCTCAGTGTTGCCGCAGCTACCCGGATCACCAGTATTGCAGAAGCCCGAGAATAAGTTCGACGATCGTCGTTGGTCGCACCGGCAATCATTCGACCGCTCTCTTTCGACCGTCTTCATAGAGGCGTTCGTAAGCATCGACCATGGCGTCAACCGAGTATCGCTCGCGAACAAGCCGTTGCCGCGTCTCGCGACCGGCAGCCGTCGCGGCAAGCCGGCTGATCAAGCTAGCCAGCCCCCGCGACAAGTCTTCCGCATCCTCGGGCTTGATAAGGATGCAATCCGGCATGCCCTCCAGTGCTTCCGGGTTACCACCGACATCGGTTGCGACAACCGGTAGACCCGTGGCGAGTTTTTCCAGCAATGCATTTGAAAAACCTTCTTCGTGCGAAGCCAAGACTCCGATATCCATCGCAGACAACAGCAGCGATACGTCGCTCCTTTGACCCAATAAATCTATTCTGTTCGCCACTCCAAGCCGGCGTGCGGAGTCCATTAGATCCTGCGCCATCCCCTGGTCCCTTCCGATCAAAAATAATCTGAGACGGGATTTGTCGTGCCCGACACGGGAAAATGCTTCAATCAACTCCTGATGCCCTTTGTACGGAATCAGATTCGCGACGGTGGCAATTGCCACTTCCGATTTGGAAAGCCCTAATTTGTTGCGCATTTCGTCACGGCAATGGGCGACGCCGTCGAAACGGCTGAAATCGAGCCCATTCGGAATGACGACAATCCGGGAGAGGTCATATCCATCTCGCGCTTGTGTGTCTCTGGCGACCGCTTGAGAATTGGCGGTGATCTTATGGGATAATGCGTTGGCAGTCCAATCCAGCCACTTAAATATTGGAGAGTGGTCCTGATGTCTGCCAAGCGCCCGTTTCGAGGTTATGATCTTGGGAATACATGCAATCCGTCCTGCAACCGCGCTCATGAAATTGGTAAGTGGCAAAAAGCCATGCACCACATCGGGCCGTGCCCGCAGAACGCACCAAATAAGTCGCGCCTGACATTTGCAAAGATTGATGAACATACCAATTCTTGTCGGGTTATCGGAAATGTAACCGCCATCGCTTATATGAATGCCGGCCTGCTCGAACCGTTTGAGCAATCCACCGGACCGTTCCATCGGAAAAACGATAACAGACCAGCCCCGCATTTTGAGGCCCTCGGCGAGCATTAAAAGCTGGCTTTCGGCGCCGCCCACTGCCAGCGAACCCACAACGAACAGAACACGACCTCTACGTAACATGCTGATCACACAATGTTGGTCACATCCTGAATGGAATTCGCGCAGGGGGATCACGAAGCCGCGGTAATATCCTGGATCAGCAGTTTTTCGTATACCGCGATCGTTTCCTTGGCCACGCGGCTTATGGAAAAATCCGACTCGACCAGCGCCCGCGCGGACATGCCGTATTGCTGACGAAGGCCGGGCTGTTCGATCGCATGTTGCAAGGCCTTTGCAAGGGCCAAAGTGTCCTGTGCCGGTACGAGCCATCCAGTTTTTCCCGGCCGCGCTACCTCCCGGCAACCTGGAATGTCCGTGGTAACAATCGCACAACCACTTGCTGCGGCCTCCAAAAGGGATTTTGGAAGCCCTTCGTGATAGCTCGGTAAACACACGATTTGGGCCTGTGAAAAAACCGCAGGCATGTCGTCTCGCCAACCCCAGGCCTCGACGCATCCCTCGCCGACCCACTTGTCCACTTCGGCCAGACTCACGCTTGTCGGATTCGCCGGATCGGGCCGACCAACCAAGGCAAATCGCGCTTTGACACCTTGCTCGCGCAGGGCGCGGGCAGCACCCACGAACTCGATGATCCCCTTTTCGCGCAAGAATCGGGCAGGAAACACAACTAGCGGCACATCGGTCGTGACGGCAACTTGACGATACGCATTCGGATCGACTCCGGAACCCCTGATGATGCGTATCGACGAAACCTTGGCCACTCCAGCCGCGACAAGGCGCTGTTCGTCGTCAGCATTCTGAACGATGAGTCGCGTATTTTCCGCATTCAATAACCACGCGAGCACGGGCCTGGCGATCAAACGTAACACCTTCGCTCGAAATCCCGCTGAGAAGAAAACATAACCAAGGCCACCGAGCGCGTTAACAACACCCTTGGTCCCCGTAATCCGTGCTACAAGCGAGCCGTAAATCACTGGTTTAAGGGCGACGTGATGGACAATATCGGGAGCCTCCCGACGATAAAGCCGGGCAAGCTGCACCAGTGTGCGAAGTTCTTTTAAGGGATTAATGCCGCTGCGGTTGAAGGCCACTGAGCGAAGGGTGAGACCCGCGTCCGTGATGCGCTTGCCGTGCCTATCGACACGAGTCGCCACAATCACCTCATATCCTGCCTCACGCGCGGCAACGGCAAGTTCGAGCCGATGTGAAACGAAGTACCAATCTTCCGTGACGAGGAACATGAGCTTGGGTTTCCGGGCAATGTCGAATGCCTTCGTCATGTTTTGCTCGCCAACCAAGACGGATATCACCGACTCCTCCCCGTGGAGGTAGCCTGTGGGGAAAAGTTCGCGGGCGTCAAGACCCTGTCAAATCTCGCTACTAGTCGCTAAATCCGCCGTTCCGTGGGAATTTGGCTAGAATCGGGTATCGGCCACAATCGAGGACAGGTGATGCTCCAATCTACCCGCACCGTGATGCTGTTCGGGATCGCAGTTCAGGTTGCGGCTTTTTTGCGGACCGCGATCATCGCGGCAGTCCTCGGTACCTCACTGGACGTCGACGCTTACAATCTTGGGTTGATTGCTCCTAGCTTCATATCAACTGTGATCGGGTCCTGGCTGCAGATGGGCTTCACCGGGCGGTACACCACGCTTGTCACTACGGGGGAGGTTGGCTTGGCGGCTGCCTACCGGGTACGGATGCTGGCCGTAGTGCTCGGCCTTGCTCTAGCGTTCGCAAGTCTGTGCTTCTTGTTCCCTGAGCGAATTATGGCTCTGTTCATGCCGAACAGCCCAACGGCGATGATAGCATCCGGGGCTGCTGCGCTAAAAATATCCGGGCTCATCCTGGTTCCAATCATGTTAGGCGACTTTATCGCACTTATCCTCAACAGCCACGGGCGTTTCTTTGCCGCAGCGCTGGCGCCGCTCCTCAATGCGCTGGTTTCTATTCTTGGTCTTTGGCTCTGGCCATCTTTGAATCTTTCTGCGCTGGTCTGGACGTTGCTGCTTGGAAGCCTCGCTCAGTGCCTTGTCGTCATAGCGGCCTTGCTTGGAATGCAGCTGAGCTTTCCGGTTAAGACAAGTATTGCAAAGCAAGAGGTCCGCATCACTCTCATGCTTGCGTTGCCATTGCTGCCAGCGATGATGCTGGGCAATTCGGCCGCAGCGATTATTCAGTTTCGCATGGCCGCACTTGGCGAAGGCATGGTTGCGATTTACGGCTATGCGTCGCGCCTGCATAGCGCCCTGGCACAGGTTCTGGTAATTGGCCTAAGTACGGTGCTGCTCCCCCACTTCGCCGCGTTGTGGTCCCGCGGCGAAAAAGGAGAAATCATTGTTCTGTTCAGGCGCCTCGCCCGCTGCACGATCTTAGTTGTCGCCTATCTCGTTGTCGGCATTTATCTGATGGGTGAGACTGCAACAAGAATTCTTTTCGAACGAGGCGTTTTCGATGCGAGGCATGCGGAACAAGTAAGCTGGTTTTGGGCATTGCTTAGCCTGTCGCTTTTCCCCCTTGCTTTTGGGACATTCATCGCCAAATTCTGTCAGGCCCTGCGAGGAGGTGGCAGCATCCTGGTCAGTGGGGTTATTTCATTCTCCGCAACCTGGCTGGTAACATCGTTCGGAGCGACGTTGGGGAATCCGAGCATCGTTATAAGCGCAGCCGTGGCCAGTGTCGTGGCGACGGGCTGTTTCTGGTTCCTTTGGCTTGGAAGACGAGTGCAAGCTCTACCCATCCTGAAAGATATCGGAATCGCGTCGTTCCGGATTGGATTATTATTAATTCCGGCAGTTATTGTCGAACGCCAAATCAATCTGTGGACGCAGGGACAACCAGACCTGCTGAACCTGCTTGTTCGGGGCTTGTCTTTTACCTTGATTTTTGTATCGCTCTTGATCTCGACAAGGTCTCACCTGTGGTTTCTTGCTACACGTCCCGGCGATGCGCCGTTGCTAGGCTCGCGACAACCTAAGCGCTAACCATCCGGTCGGAGTGCGCGAATTTACAGGTGCGCCGGAGGTCCGATCGAGGAAGCGGGAGACGTGAACGAAATCTGGAATTGCCGTCGAGCTTGAGTTGGCCATATCGCGGTGTTAGCTTCCAGAACCAGCGCGATGGAGTAGAGGTCATGAGTTTGACAGAACGTGAAACACATTTTGAATTTGGAGAAAACTGGAAAAATTATTCAAAAACCGTTGACCAAAAGCGCATCGATTCCGCCATAGAAGGCGTGAGAAAGCTGTTTCCCGGCGGTTTGACGGGCAAAACCTTTTTGGACATCGGCTGCGGATCAGGCCTGCACTCTCTGGCTGCACTTTCACTCGGTGCAGCGTCGGTAACTGCAATCGACATCGACGAAAACTCCGTCGCAACGACCCGGGAACTTCTCACCAAGTACGCGCCCGGCTCGAGATGGACGGCGCAGATATCGTCTGTTTTCGCTGCCTCGCCCGACACACTCGGCAAATTCGACGTGGTGTACTCGTGGGGTGTATTGCATCACACCGGCGACATGTGGCGGGCCATTGAATGCGCAACTCATTTCGTAAATCCCGGCGGCCAATTCGCAATCGCAATTTATTCCGCAACCAAATGCGACGCGATGTGGAAGGTGGAAAAGAAATTCTACTCGCGCGCGGCGCGCCCGGTTCAATGGAGCATCAGGCAACTCTATATGGCGGCCTTTTTGACCGCCAAGACCTTGTTCGGGATCAATCCAATCTCCTACGTGCGGGATTATTCTAGAACGCGCGGCATGAACTTTTCCCACGACGCACATGATTGGCTTGGCGGATATCCTTACGAAACCGCGAGCGCCATCGAACTTCGCGACCGAATTTGCAAAATGGGATACACAGAGGTGCGATCATTTCCCCGTCCTGCAAGTGTCGGATTGTTTGGGTCTGGATGTCACGAGCTTGTATTTCAGCGGACTTGATTCACCGGGGGCGTACCCGCTTTTTGCATCTCGGATTTTAGTTCACAATTGCCGTTTGAATATATTGGCGACCAGAATCGTCAGGATCAAAATCCCTGTGGATGAGAAAAACATCGGATTTGATGCGCTCATGACGAGATACAAGAAATAAGCCACTGCGAGGACCTTGTCGCGCCGGGACGTTGGCATGAGGACCGCGTGAGCCAGCGGAAGTGAGATCAATGCCATCATCGGTAACCCGCCAAACAGCCCGAAATTCCGAATGATCTCCATATATGTCAGTTCGCTGATATAGAACGGTCCTCGTGCACTCCAATCGTAGTAGGTCCCGAGTCCCTGCCCAAACATCAACGTCACAGGGTCGCTGAATATTCGAACATAATCCTGCATTGTCGTCAGCCTGATGTTGTTGCCTGCCTCCGAGAAATCAAAAAATGCCTTCAAATATCCGGCAAACAGCAGGGCCAGGATGGCGATGACGCCAAGACCGCAGAGCGCGCTTATGCTGCGTCTCCGCGCGTAGAAGGGCCAAAGCAAAACCGGCGTCAGAAGGGAAATCAAAATATTATTGCGTGTTCCACCCAGAAACATTCCGACAACGTCGATCGTAGTCACCGCAAAAAATAGTAGCTTCCGCGTCGAGTCGGCCTCTGACATGGCACGGTCAAAGTAATAGGCGATCGCGACCACCAGCATCGGGCTGGTAACGAAATAGATCTGCAGTAATTCATAATTCCCAAAGCTACGCTTTCCCAGATAGAGCAGCCCAAAATCGTAGCTTAGAGGTTGCAGAGCGTTGTACACCCCGGAATAGTTGAATTGCATCGCCACCAAAATTCCGAGCGCGAAGCAAGCCAGTACGGTCAGCACTGCACTTAGTTGCGGGACTAGATCGACTCGATGGACAATGAGCACCAATACAAGGGAGACAAGAAGATACCCCTTCAGCAGGGTCAATCCCTCGGGAGGCAGACTACTACCGACGAAGTAGGTCGGAACAATCGAGAACACGGGAATGGCGACGAAAGTTGCCACATAAGCCGTCGGCGCTACCGGAAAATGCAATCTGCCGTCGACCAGCAACATCCTCAGCAAGGTCGCGATCCACAAAGCGACGAACACCGGGACCTTTGCGCCCAGTATTTTATCTGCCGGATCGAACACACAAAGAATAACGAACGTGAACAAAAGGAAATGCACGATTCCATGCTGGCCACCTCTCGAAAGGCTAGCAAAACCGCGAATATTCGACTCCCTCTCGTCGGAGCACAGGCGCTGATTCGCCACCACAATACTCTTGAACTGCGTTACATTCGCCATAACCGTACATTCGGCGGCGCGCGTGCGCGGTCGAGAAATGCCTTGATATCCATCACAAGGCCGCCGTCGGGCTTCAACCGGTCAGCCACAAGGAGCCATCCGCCCCGCTTATACTCGTCATGGGCCACCGCAAGAATGACGGCGTCGGCTGGCGGAAGATCAGCCAGCGCCGTCGGCGTGATGCCATATTCATGTTGGCACTCCGCCGGGTCAGCGAGCGGATCGGCGATATGAACATCCGCGCCAAATGAACGAAGCTCCGCCACAATATCGATTGCTTTGGAATTGCGAATATCCGGCACATCTTCCTTGAAGGTGATTCCAAGGATCACCACCGTCTTGCCGTTGCCGTTCCTGAGCAGATACTTGACGCATTCTTGCGCAATCCACGCACCCATGTGATCGTTCAGGCGTCTACCGGCCAGAATAACTTGCGGCTGATACCCGGCAAGCTCGGCGCGATGCGTCAAGTAATATGGGTCGACCCCGATGCAGTGTCCCCCAACAAGGCCTGGGGTAAATTTGAGAAAATTCCATTTTGTACCTGCCGCGGCCAATACATCGGATGTATCGATGCCGAGCAGGTTGAAAATCAGCGCCAATTCGTTGATCAGTGCTATGTTCAGGTCGCGCTGGGTGTTCTCGATGACCTTCGCTGCTTCGGCGACTCGGATTGATGGTGCTTTGTGGACCCCGGCAGTGACAACCGCACTGTAGACTTCGGCGACGATTTCAAGTGTTTTCGCGTCTTGTCCCGAAACGACCTTGGTGATGGTTTCGAATCGACGCTTCGGGTCCCCGGGATTGATGCGCTCCGGACTGTAGCCGACGTGAAAATCCACTCCATTTTTCAGTCCGGACTCCTGTTCGAGGACCGGAACGCAATCTTCCTCCGTGGCGCCCGGATAAACCGTAAATTCATAGACGACGATGTCCCCCTTCTTCAGAGCATTGCCTACGAGACGTGACGCCGCGATGACAATCGACATATCGGGCCGGTTCGTCGCATCGATCGGCGTCGGCACCGTAACGATAAAGAAATCCGCCTCGCGCAAATCGGCGGCGTCTGCGCTTACCCGGAGGTTGGCCGCACGCAATTCAGCTTGGGTAGTCTCTCGTGTGCGATCATAACAACGTCGCAGTTCATCGATTCGCCCGCCATCAATATCAAAACCCACGGCCAGCGCCCCTGCTTTGGCGAATGCCAGAGCCACGGGCAGTCCCACATAACCAAGACCGACAACGCCAATCCTGCGAACAATATTTTGTGTGTAAGTCACTTTCCCCATACCTCGTTGGCGACATCGACCGCGAGCTCCAGCTTGGCCCACTGCTCTTGTTCGGTGAGAATATTACCTTCCTCGGTCGAAGCAAAGCCGCATTGTGGCGAAACCGCGAGCTGATGCATTGGTGCGAATTTACTCGCCTCATTTAGCCGCCGCTTGATGTGGTCCTTGTTCTCGAGTTCCCCACTCTTCGAGGTGATGACGCCGACCACCACGATCTTGTTGCCCTTGGGCAGGAACCGCAGCGGCTCGAAGCCGCCGGCGCGGTCGGAATCGTATTCGAGGAAATAGCCGTCGTAATTTGTGCCGGCCAGCATGGTCTCCGCAACCGGCTCGTAGCCGCCGGATGAAATCCAGGTCGAGCGGAAATTGCCGCGGCAGACGTGGGTGGTAATCACCATGTCGGCAGGCCGTTCGGCGATGGCGTAGTTGATGACGCGTGCGTAAATTTCCTGCAGGCCGTCCGGATTGTCACCGCGCTCGCGCGCCTTGTTCAATTCCTCCTGCGAACAGAGATAAGCCCATACGGTATCGTCGAACTGCAGATAGCGGCAGCCGGCGTCGTAAAACGCCTTCACCGCCTTGCGATAGGTCTTGCCGAGATCCTCGAAAAACGGATCGAGCTCCGGATAGACCTGTTTCGAGATCGCCTTGCGGCCGCCGCGGAAATGCAGCACCGCGGGCGACGGGATCGTCATCTTCGGCGTGACATGCGCGATATCGGCATGCTTCTTCAGGAAGCGGAAATGATCGAGCATCGGATGATGGTCCGGAAAGTCCAGCTTGCCGATCACGCGGATGGCGTCGTGGCGGGTCTGGACGCCTGCGAACTGGATACCCTCGTCGGGGTGGAACAACTCGCAACCCGTAAGATGGCTGAGAAAATCAAAGTGCCACCAGGAGCGGCGGAATTCGCCGTCGGTGGCGAGTTTTAGGCCGATCTGCGCCTGCTTGTGCACCACCTTTTCGATCTCGCTGTCCTCGACCTTGCGCAGATCCTCGGCCGAGATTTCGCCCTTCTCGAGCTTGGCGCGGGCTTCCTTGATGCGCGGCGGCCGCAACAGGCTGCCGACCTCGTCGGCACGAAAGGGGGCTTTTGTCCGTTGCATGATTTCACTCCCGAGAAATTAGTGTGCCGCGGCGCCCGAGACGCCGAGAAAGCGTTCCAGCACCGCGGGGTTCGCCTTCAGTTCAGCGCTCGCCGCATCGTGCACGATGGCGCCGCGTTCCAATATCACAACGCGGTCGGCCAGCCCCAGAATCTTTTGCGCATTCTGCTCGACGATGATGGAACAGATGCCGCCGGCGCGGGTGATGACGCCAAGCGCCTTGAGCAGTTCCTCGACAATGATCGGCGCCAGGCCCTCGGTCGGCTCGTCCAGCAGCAGCACCTTCGGATTGAGCGTCAGCGCGCGGCCGATCGCCAGCATCTGCTGCTCGCCGCCGCTTAGCTGGTTGCCGAAGTTGTTTTTGCGCTCGGCAAGGCGGGGAAACATCTCGTAGACCTTGGCGACCGTCCATGGTCCCGGCTGCGCCACCGCGGTCATGTTCTCTTCCACCGTCAGCGAGCGGAAGATGTTGCGTTCCTGCGGCACCCACCCGATGCCGGCCCGCGCCCGCTGGTCGGGGCGCATTGCCGTGATATCCGTCCCCTTGAGCGTGATGGCGCCGCCGAAACATCTGGTGACGCCGACGATCGAATTGATCAGCGTGGTCTTGCCCGTGCCGTTGCGCCCGAGCAGCGCCAGCACCTGGCTTTCGGCAAGGCGCAGCGACATGTTCGGCAACACCACGGCCTCGCCGTAGCCGGCGCGGAGATTCTCGACGCGGAGCATATCCTCACGCATCGGCAACCTCGCCGAGATACACCGCTTTCACCCTGGGATCGCGCGCCACCTCGTCGGGCGGACCCTCCACCAGCAGCGCGCCGTTGACCATCACCGAGATGCGGTCGGCGAACGAGAACACCAGATCCATGTCGTGCTCGATCAGCAGCACCGTGACGTCGCGCGGCAGCGCCGCCACCGCGGCCAGAATATCGTGACGCTCGCTTTCAGGAACGCCCGCGGCGGGCTCATCGAGCAGCAACACGCGAGGTTTTGTGGCAATCGCCAGCGCGATCTCCAGCAGGCGTTGTTTTCCGTAAGGCAGCGTCGCGGTAGGCGCGTTCATCACGTCGAGCAGGTGAAAGCGCGACAGGTTTTCCGCGATCTCGGCGTTGACCTCGTCGCGCGTGCCCATCCGGCGCCACCAGTCGCCGCCGCGGCCGAGCCTTTCCGAGACTGCAAGCCCGATGGTCTCCAGCGGCGTGAGATCGGCATAGAGCTGGTTGATCTGGAAGGTGCGCGACAGGCCGCGCATGACGCGCTTGTGAACCGGCAGGTCCGTGATGTCGTTGCCTTCGAGCAGGATGCGTCCGCCATTGGGTTTTAGGACACCGGTCAACAGGTTGATGACGGTGGTCTTGCCCGCCCCGTTCGGGCCGATCAGCGCATGGCGCGCGCCCGCCTCGACCTTCAAGGAGAGATCGCGGGTAACTTTGAGGCCGCCGAACTGCTTTTCGAGCCGCAGGGTTTCCAGTGCTGCCGTCATGACGCGTCCCCCTCGGGAACGGTGACGACGGCCTTCTTGCCGGCGAACTGGCGGATGACCAGGTTCGGCAACCACAGCGCCCGGCGATGCATGCGCTGACGTCCGATCAGCACGATCACCACCAGCACGAGCCCAATCCAGAACAGCCAATATTGCGGCGTGATCGTCTGGAACAACTCCTGCAGCATCTTGAACACCACCGCGCCGATCAGTCCGCCATAGAGATAGCCGGTGCCGCCGATCACCAGCACCAGCATCAGATCGGCCGAGCGCTCGAACGAGAACACGTCGAGCGAGGCCAGCGCCGTGGTCTGGGTGAACAGCGCGCCGGCGATCCCCGCGTAGAATGCCGACAGCGTATAGACCGCGATCAGCCGGCGGTTGACCGGGACGCCGATCGCGGCCGCGCGCAACGGATTGTTGCGGATCGCGCGCAGCGACAGGCCGAACGGCGAGTGCACGACACGCCGCGCCAGCAGGAACAGCGCGAACGTTACCGCGAGGCAGTAGAAGAAGCCGACCTTGCCGAACATGTCGAACGCGAACAGCCCGAGCACCGGCTGCATCTCGATGCCCTGCAGTCCGTCGGTGCCGCCGGTGATGTTGGAAAAACGCTCCGCCAGCGCTTCCAGCAAAAGTGCGATGCCGAGCGTCACCATCAACCGGGTCAGGTCGACGCCTCGGATCACCAGGAAGCTGGTGAGAAAGCCGACCACCGTGGCGACGAGGCCCGCGACCAGCAGCGCCAGCACCGGTTCGTTGACGATCCCGTGCAACGCCAGCAGCCCGGCGCTGTAGGCGCCGACGCCGAAGAAGGCGGCATGGCCGAGCGAGACGATGCCGGCGTAGCCGAGGATCAGGTCGAGCGACAGCGCGAACAACGCCAGCCGCACAATGTCGGTCATGATCAGATAGCGCGAAGGAAACAAAAACGCGCACGCCAGCGCAAGAACCCAGAACGTGAACTCGCTGATACGCCAGCGCGCGCGGCTGACGGCAAGGCTGGAGACGTCGTGATGCGCGGTCATATCGGGTTCAACGCGCCGCGGTGCGGCCGAACAGGCCGTTCGGACGCCAGATCAAGATCACGATCATGATGGTGTAGATCACGAACGGTCCCATTTTCGGCACGTAGTATTTTCCGGCGACGTCGCCGATGCCGAGCAGCAGCGACGCCAGGAACGGCCCGGTGATGCTGGAAGAGCCGCCGACGGTGACCACGATCAGAAAGTAGATCATGAATTTCAGCGGGAAATACGGATCGAGCCCGAGAATCTCCGCGCTTAATGCGCCGCCGAGACCGGCGAGCCCGCAGCCGAACGCAAAGGTGAAGGCGAATACCCGGGGCACGTTGATGCCGAGCCCGCTGGCGGCCCGGGGATCGTCGACCGCGGCGCGCAGGCGGCTGCCGAACCGGGTGCGCGCCAAAATCAGCTGCAGTGCGGCGGTGAGCAATCCGCAGATCACGATGATCATCAGCCGGTAGCGGCCGATGCCGACGCCGAAGAAATCGATCTGCCCCTCGAGCACGGTGGGAAGTTTTATGAAGATCCGCGACGATCCCATGATGTAGTCGACCGCCGCGACCGACATGAAGACGAGGCCGACGCTGAACAGCACCTGGTCGAGATGGCTGCGGGCGTAGAGATGGCGATACAGCGAACGTTCCAGCACCACGCCGATCGCAGCGCTTGCAACGAACGCCAGCGGCAGCGCGGCAAAGAACGGCCAGCCGGATTGATTGACCAGCACCGCGCAGACGTAGCCGCCGGCCATGGCGAAGGCGCCGTGGGCGAGATTGACGAAGTTCATCAGCCCCAGCGTGACCGCGAGCCCGCACGCCAGCACGAACAGCAGCATGCCGTAGGCGATGCCGTCGAACAGGATGGTGAACAGCGTGGTCATGAGGTGGATTTATCCACGACTACGGAACCCGATATTTTCTTCGTCATGGCCGGGCTATTCCCTACGCATCTGCGAACACTGCCGTCATCCTGAGGGCTCGCCGCCTCTTGCGGCGAGCCTCGAAGGATGCGACGCAAGCGCCTGGGACCATCCTTCGAGACGCCGCGCAAGTGCGCGGCTCCTCAGGATGACGGCTGATGTATGGCTGCTACTTCTTCGTCTTGCCGGCGTCCTTGACCGCCTCGAAGGTGGCGAATTCGACGTTGTAGAGTTCGCCGTCGACCTTCTCGACCTTGCGGATGTAGATGTTCTGCACGATGTCGCGGGTTTCCGGATCGATCGAGATCGGCCCGCGCGGGCTTTCCCACTTCATGCCCTTCATGGCTTCGATTAATCCATCGCCATCGGTCTTGCCGCCGGTCTTCTTCAGCGCCTCGTAGATCAGATGAATGCCGTCATAACCGCCCACCGCCATGAAGCCGGGGCGCTGGTTGAACGCCTTCTTGTAGGCGGCGACGAATTCCTTGTTCTTCGCCGACGGGTGCGCCGCGGAGTACAGATGCGCTGTGACCGCGCCGAGCGCGGCGTCGCCCATGCCGTTCAGGACATCGTCATCCATCACGTCGCCCGGGCCGATCACCTTGATGCCGGTGAGCCCGCGCTCGGCATATTGCTTCATGAAATTGCCGCCCTGCCCTGCGGGCACGAACACGAACATGGCGTCGGGCTTGGCATCCTTCATGCGCTGCAGGAAGGGCGCGAAGTCGGGATTGGCCAAGGGCACCTTGACCTCTTCGACGATCTCGCCGCCGCCGGCGGTGAAATGCTCCTTGAAGAACAGCAGCGCGTCGTTGCCGGGCGCATAGTCGGAGGTCAGCGTCGCGACCTTCTTGATGCCGTTCTTCGCGGCCCAGTCGCCGATGATGGTGGACGACTGCGCCAGCGTGAAACTGGTGCGGACGATATAGGGCGAGCGCTCGGTAATGATCGAGGTGCCCGCCGCCATGACGATTTCAGGCACCTTGGCCTGGGTCGCCAGCGGCGCCGCGGCGAGCGCCGCCGGCGTGACGCCGAACCCGGCGATGAAGTTGACCTTGTCGTTGACGATCAGTTCCTGCGCAAGACGCTTGGTGTTGTCGGGCACCGCTGCGTCATCCTTCAGGATGACTTCGATCTTCCTGCCGGCGACGGTGTCGCCATGCTGCTGCATGTACAGCTTGACCGCGTTGTCGATCTGCTTGCCGGTCGAGGCCTGACCGCCGGTCATCGGCAGGATCAGGCCGATCTTCACCGCGTCCTGCGCCTGAGCCGTTGCACCCATGGCGGCGACCGTTGCCGCAGCCAACAGCATTTTCGTGCGAATGAACATGAACGCTCTCCCCCTGGTCGCTTTGTGCTCCGAACCGAGTCCCCGGCCCTTGCCATCAACCATAGCCGAATTTTTGCAGCCGTATATCGGCGCGGCATGGCGTCTCAGGCGTGTCATGTTGTCAATCAAGACTATGGGCTTGCCGGGTTTTCCTGGCAGGCCCTGCCAAACACGGTATTTTGATACCGCGCACCTTGATCAGCGAGCCGTCAGCTTTTACCCTATTGAAAAATACCGCCTTCAATGTCGAAACGCCGGCCATAAAAGGTCGTAAATAGATCGAGCCTGCCGGAAATCCCACCGCGATAGTTCCGAACGCTGTACCACGTTCAAGCGTAGAGTTGTGACGGCCGCGAATGTCCTACGGCTCCCGCCTCTTCACCCTCGTCGGCCTCGCGCTGTTGACCTGCGGTTTGGGCGGCTGCGGGACTATCAATGCAAACCTGTCGGCCGGCATAAGCGATACCCTTCCGCAATGGGCCGGCGGCCTGCCGCCGGACGCTCCGCCGCGGCCCGGCAGCGCGAAATACGACGAGTTCATGCGGGAACGGGAGCGGAAGCGTCTGGAAGCCGCGCCGCCGAAGGATGATGCCGGGGCCGCCTCTGCTTCGCTGGAGGCGATTCACTGATCGAAACCGATCTATTTGTTGTAGTGGACGATCCGATCGACCCCGACACCCTGGCCGCGCAGGGTGGCCAAGATCAGCCTGAAATCCCCCATCAGGCTTTGGGTGCGGACGTACTGCGCGTCGATCTCGGCGAGGCGATTGGCGTCCGACATGTCGATGCCATTGACCTGCGCCAGTCCGGTAATGCCGGGCCGCACCTCCAGCACGCCCAGTCGCCGCCGCGCCTCGACAAGGTTGACCTGCGACGGCAGACAGGGCCGCGGGCCGACCAAACTCATGTCGCCGCTCAGCACGTTCCAGAGCTGCGGGAGTTCGTCGATCTTGAAGCGGCGAAGATGTTCGCCAAGCGCCGTGACCGATGACGCCTGCACCTCGTGGGTCGGGAGGTTCGCAGTTCCGGAATACATCGTCCGGAATTTGTAACAGGTGAACGGCCGCCCGGCTTTTCCGACCCGGACTTGCCTGAAGATTGCAGGACCCGGGCTCTGCCACCGGATGGCGATGATGACGATCAGGAGGATCAGCACGAAAAACGGCAGGAACAGGCCGCAGGCCACGACGTCGAACGCGCGCTTCATCGTTCAGTTACTCCACGGGAGCGTCAACGCTAGCCCTCACCATGGCGCGCAGGCCGGCTTTGGTCTGAACCGGAGGAATCCACCCGGCGCTCTGAAGTTTCCCCGAACTCGCGACCAGTTCTCGGCCGATCCGGTCCCAAAGCGACTGGCGCCCGGCGGCCATGATCATCGCCCTGACCGCCAGCGGCGGAATTGGGACGAGCCGCGACGGACGCCCGGCCGCCTCGCGCAACGTGGTCAGCATTTCCGCCAGCGTAATCGGCTCGGGATCGCAAACGATGAAGGTCTGGTTCAGCGTTTCCGGACCCTCGAGACATACCATGACCGCATGCACCAGATTGTCGATCGACAGCAGCGAGCGCTTGTTCTTGAAGGCTCCGAAGGGAAGCGGCACGGGCAGCGCCGCGATGCGCATGATCAGGGCGATATTGGCCTTCGCCCCCGGACCGTAGACGATGACGGGCCTCAGAATGGTAAACGGCACGCCGGCGCGCCGGATTTCCTCCTCGGCCGCGAGCTTGGCGCGATCGTAGGCGGTAATCGGCCATGGTTCGTCGAGCTCGGTGACGACATGGTCGGCGGCCGAGCCGGCCTGCGCACCGATCGACGACATGAAGATCAGGCGTTTGATCGCGTGGCGGCGGCAGGCCTGCGCCAGGCTTGCAGTCGCTACCCGGTTGGCCCTTGCATAGTCGCCGCTGTCGGCATGGCTGCGATGGGCGATCGCGGCAAGATGCACCACGATGTCCATGCCGGCTACGAGCGGATCCCAGTCAACCTCATTTTCAAGGTCGGGCAATTCCACCCATTCGACAAGGTCCTGGGCCGGGTGTCTGTTCGGTTTGCGTGAAGCGGCGCGAACATGGTGGCCGGCCGCGGCCAACGCGGAACTGACGGCCGAGCCGATAAAGCCCGAAGAGCCGGTGACCAGTATCCGTAATGACATGCTGTGACCTGAACAGATTTAAAAATGTCGCCCAGCGGCAAGATTTGACCAGTGATAAAGTTCCGACGCGGTGTGGGACACTTGCCCGTCCAAACTTCGAATTATTCGCTACGAGCGTTCTCGGGTTGAAAGCGCCTCAGAACGATCACCGGGCGCCGGACTACGGTCAGCCAGCAAGGCGACTATCTGCCGCGCTGCCGTCTCAGGCGAGAACATACGACGCCCCAATTGCCTGCCCCGCTCGGACATTGCATGGCGCAGGACATCGTCGTCCGCAAGTTCTTCCGCCCGACGTTTCAGTTCCCCGACCGAATTACCGGCATAGACTCTGCCCACTCCTTCATCCTCGATGAGGCGTTCGAGGTCGGTGCCACCGTTAACGCGGGCCAGCACCGGGAGTCCATACTGAACATAGGACACAAACTTCCCGGGAATATTATGCGTTTTGTGATCCGGATGAAGCGCCACCAGCCCGACATGACATTGCGCGAGCAGGCCGGGAATTTCCGACGAGTCGATCTCAGCGAAAAACAACACGTTGTTCAATTCACGTGAAGCTTTTTCCGCCTCCAGCTTTGCAAATTCGGATCCGCGGCCCACGAACAAAAACCCGATGTCGTCGCGATGCCGCAGGCTTTGGATCAGTTCGATGAAAATATCCATGCCCTGGGCAACGCCCATGTTGCCGATGTAGACGAAGATCTTGCGGCCTGCAAGCTCCGTGTTCTCGATCGCGATGCTGCATCCGACATCGGGCGTGATAGCCAGCCAGTTGTGCAAAACCTCAATGCGCCGGCGCTTCGATCTCGCCCATCTCGACAGAAAACCGAGATTGGATGGCGTCTGCACTCCGATCACCTCGGCTGCGGCGTATTGAAGCGCCGCGATCGCCTTGAACACCAGATGGACCGGCCCCCTCCGTACCAGGCCGAGATCAACGGCCCATTCGGGAAAGATGTCGCGCAGGATCAGATAGGTCCGCGCCCCCGAGGTTCGGCGCAGCGCCCAGATCAGCGGTCCGAAGAAGATCGGCGGCGAATACCACACCAGAAGATCCCATTTCGCCGAGCGAAACGGACTTTTGCGTACATTGCGCAGCATCGCGAACGGCAGCCACATCTCGGCGATCGCCCGGCGGAAAAAGGTTTGTGCGCGGGTCGGAGGTGCGGCGACACGCAGTACTTCAATGCCCTCCAGCCGCTCGACCACCCAGGGCTGATCGGACATCGGCGAGGGAACGATCATGACGGGCCGATGACCGAGCGCCGCGAACTGTTGCGCCAGATCCCGCAATTGAACCGCCGCGGAGGTCCTTAGCGGCGGATAGTCGGTGGAGATCATGGCGATCTGCAAACTGCGGCTCATGTTGCTTTGTTCTCGTGATACGACGCTAAGAGGCCGAGAGTTCAGAAGAAATTGGTAATCTTGGTCCGGATCGCGTTCACGACGACCGCGGACGGCGAATAGTCCTCCTCGAATTCGTAGCGGGCGTTCCAGGGCAGGCTGACCGCCAGTGTTACCGCCTGCACGATGTTCTCCGCTTCCATGCCGGAAACGATGGTCGCCCCGCTCTCCAGCGTTTCCATGCGCTCCGTCGCCATCCGCAGGCTCACGTTCGGGACCTTGTAGAACAGGCCCTCCTCGGCGGCCGTGCCTGAGTCGGAAAGTACGCAGAACGACTGCTTGAGCAAATGGTTGAAATCGTAGAATCCGAGGGGCGCCATGATCCGGATGTTGGACGGAACCACGATCCCTTTCAGCTTGCTCGTCGTGCGCGGATGCATCGGAAAAATGATTTCGCGCTTGAACCGCTGGTTGAGCGCGCCAAGGGCCTTGAAAATATTCGCGAGGTTCTCAGGATTGTCGACGTTCTCGCTGCGGTGCGCTGTCACCAGAATGTAGTTCTTCGGCTCCAGTTGGAGGCGCTTGAGGATGTCGCTGGCCTCGATCTCCGGCGCGAACGCCCGCATCGCCTCGAAGGTGGTATTGCCGGTGACGATTATCTTCGACGGATGAATGCCTTCCCGCAACAGGTTCTCCCGGTGATAGCGGTTGTAGGGCAGCAGGACATTGCTGATGTGGTCGATCAGGATACGGTTACGCTGCTCCGGCATGCGGCGGTCCCAAGCCCGCAGGCCCGCTTCCATGTGAAAAATCTTGATGCCGCGATGCGCCGCCGGAAGCACGCTGAGGCCGCTGTAGGTGTCGCCCAATATCAGCAACGCGTCCGGCTTCACCTTTTCCATCAGGGCGTCCGACTTGAGGATGACGTCGGCGACTTCCGGCCCGTAACCGGATGTATCGATATCCAGCTCATAGTCCGGCTTGCGGAGCTTCAGGTCCTTGAAAAAGAAATCGCGCAACTCGGGCGTGAAATTTTGCCCGGTATGAACCATCACATGGTCGAAATTCAGCTCATCGAGCTTCTTCAGCGTCGCCCACATCTTGATCATTTCCGGGCGCGTCCCGAAAATCGACATCACCTTCATTTGCGTGTTTCCGTGCTGGCTTTGCTGAACCGTCGCTCCATGACTGGGTATCACGAGGCGCTCGGGGGAAAAATCGAAACCTTGGGCAGAGGTAGGATCATTCGGCCGCCTTTGGCCAGATAATTTGCGTTCTTGATGCGGATTTCGTCGAAGAAACTCCAGGCGAAAACGAGCAGGTAGTCCGGCGGACCATCACAATCTAGAATCGAGCCCGGAAAAATCTCGAAATGCGATCTTGGCGTGTAAAACCCCGCCTTCGCAGGGGCGTCGTCGATCATAAAGTCCAGGTGATGATGGTCGATACCGCAATATTGAATCATGGTGTTGGCCCGGCCCGACGCGCCGTAGCCGGCGATCCGCTTTCCTTGGCCGCGCAGCTCGCCGAGCAGTTTGACCAGTCTGTCCCGGTGGCCGGCGACGGCGTTCGAGAAATGCAGGAACGTCTCGTGGCGATCAAAACCACGCGCCCGTTCCTCCGCCTCCAGCGCCTTGACGGCCGGCGACACCGATCCGCCGTGCCGGCTGTCCTTCTTGCACGCATAAAACCGCATCGAACCCGCATGGATCGGAATCGGCTTGATGTCGAACACCATCATGTCATAGCGGGCGAGGTGATTCGTCACCGACAGCAGCGAATAGTAATAAAGGTGCTCATGATAAATCATGTCGTATTGCAGTTCGTCGATGACATTGCCGAGGTAGTGAACCTCGAACACGAAAACGCCTTCCTCGTGCAACGCTTCGGCGACCGCGCGCGTCGTGTCCTGGATATCGGGGATGTGGGCGTAGACATTGTTGGCCATGATCAGATCGACCTTGCCGTATTCGGCAACCACCTTCCGGGCAACGTCTGCGGTGAAGTAGTCGTTGATCACGTTGATCCGGGGATCGTCGATGGTGGCGACCACGTTGGACGCCGGATCGACTCCGATCACGGTGCGGATGCCTTGGTCGGCCAACGGACGCAGCAGCACGCCGTCGTTGCAGCCGAACTCCAGCACCGTGGCATGGGCCGGATCCAGAAACCGCCCTGCGACTTCATCGGCATATTTGTTGAAATGGTCGCGTAGGGTGCCGATCGAAGACGAAAAATAAAAGTAATCCTTGAACATGACGTCGGCCGGTACTTTGTCGGTCACCTGGACCGCGTAGCAATCCTCGCAGAAGTGCAGCCGCAGTGGAAACGTCCGCTCTGCGGCGAACTGCTCGGGCTTCAGGAACGCGCCGGCCAGCCCGACCTTGCCGAAATCCATCACCAGCCGCAGCCGCTTGCCGTTGCAAAACGAGCAGACAGGCTCATCTGAGCCACGCGTTTCCATAGACTTCCCTATCTCGTATTTCTGATCGGTGATACTAGCCCGCCCGTGCAACTAGGGAGAATAGCCCCGTCGCGAATGTCGCGTCGTGATGCCAGTATCATAGTCATTCCGCCCGGTCGATTGCAGGCAACCGCTATGGTCCGATCCAGCTTGCTTGAACCGGACTCCTCGCTCATTTTTTGATTAGGCAAGCTTCGGAAGGTTTCCAGTTTTCTGGATCATGCCCCGGATTTCGGCCTAGGTCCCGCCGATCGCCGCATCTCGTCCTCGCAGGTGCCCCTGGATGAAATCAAGCTTGAGGAGCAGTTCCTTCACCTGGGCCACACTCAAACGTTCGGTGTTGTGCGACGTGTAGTCATCAAGCGTCGATATTTCCATTTGGCCGTGAGTGAAATACATGGCGTAATTGAGGTCCCGGTTGTCGGCCGGAATGCGATAGTACCGCTCGGTGTCCTCCACCCGGGCCATTTCCTCGCGCGAAACCAGGGTTTCATAGAGCTTCTCTCCATGACGCGTGCCCACGATCTGGATGGGATTATCGGCGTTAAAAATCTCCTTGAGCGCCTGCACCAACCTGCCGATGGTTGTAGCGGGAGCCTTCTGCACGAAAATATCGCCCTGCTGGCCGTAGCCATAAGCATGCAAAACCAGGTCGACAGAATCGTCCAGCGACATCAGGAAGCGGGTCATATTGGGATCGGTAATCGTCAGCGGCTTGCCGGCCTTGATCTGCGACACGAACAGCGGGATCACCGAGCCGCGCGAGACCATGACGTTGCCATAGCGCGTCGCGCACAGCAGCGTCTCAGTCGACGACAGGCTGCGCGATTTGGCCACCATCACCTTTTCCATCAGCGCCTTGGTCTGGCCCATGGCATTGACCGGATAGACCGCTTTGTCGGTGGAGAGCAGGACCACCTTCTCGACGCCGTTGGCCACCGCGGCGCTCATGACATTCTCGGTGCCGAGGACATTGGTTCGCACCGCCTCGAGCGGGTAGAACTCGCAGGACGGCACCTGTTTCAGCGCGGCGGCATGAAAGACGTAATGCGCGCCTTTCAGCGCCTGGTGAATGCTGTCATAGCCGCGGACATCGCCGATATAGAATTTGAGCTTGGTGTTGTTGAACGCCGAGCGCATCTCTTCCTGCTTCTTCTCGTCGCGACTGAAGATGCGTATCTCTGCGACATCGGTGGCAAGGAAGCCCTTCAGGATATGCTGCCCGAATGATCCCGTGCCGCCCGTGATCGCTACAACCTTGTCCGTAAACATCATGTCCTCGCCGAACCAAATCTATCGCAATACATCACGTCGACCAGCGTCGGCCAATCCGGCGCAACATAGCCGGTCGCCCGCTCGAACCGATCCGCGACCAGCGAACGGTTTGGGCTCGCCCGGTCGTCCGGCATCAACTCGATTTTCTTGCCGTAACGCTCCGCCACCAGCCGCAGCAGATCGAACTTCGAAATCGGCCGGGTGGCGACATGATAAATACCATGCAGGTCCGGACGCGGGATCACGACGTCCCTGATGAGATCAGCCAGCACGATCGTCGGGAATCCTGAGAAAATCGCCCGTGTGTAAGCGCTGCACCGGCCCTGCTGCGACAAAAACCACTCTAGCAGTCCACTGCCGGATTGCAATTCATGGCCGATGATCGAGGTTCGCAAGGTGACGGCGTGCGGCCCAGTCACCTCGCCCAGCAGCTTGGATACGCCATAGACATCGTTGGCATCGGGCAGATCGTCTTCGGTATAGCCGCCTCGAAGCCCGGAGAAAACGCCGTCCGAGCTGATCTGAACGAGACGGATTCCCAGACGCCGGCACAGCTGCGACAGGCGCTGGGGCAGCACCGAATAGACCGCGATCGACCGCATCGGATCGGCGGGCGTCGGGCGTCCGACGGCGATGCAGTTGACCACCACGTCCGGTTCGGCGGTCTCGAGCAATCGCGTGAGTTGCTCCGGATTCTCGACATCCTGCACCAGGTTCAGACCTGACGCATGCTCGGGCGCAAACAGCCCGCGAGCGGCTTCATGCCGGATGGTACCCTCGGCGCGCACATCCGGCGCCTTCGACAAACCGCGAAATACGGCGTTGCCCAAAAGACCCGTTGCACCGAGAACCAGGATTTTCACCACACTATCCGTTCGAGCGTTTCGGCATCAGGCGACCTGCTTGTTGATGTGGTCAAGCAACTGGTCGCGGTCCTCGATGCTGGGGTAGTTGACCAGCACCGCGCGGTAGATGCCCTTGAAAACAAACAGGCTGCCCGCGGCGGCCCCGATCACGCCGAAATTGCGAATCAGTTCCTCGATATGCGCCAGCGAACCCGCGCCGCCCAGGATTGTGACCGGCACCCTGGCTGCCGCATTGATCTGGCGCGCCATCTCAAGGTCATAACCCTTCATCTGACCATCCTTCTCGATCGCGTTGACCACGATCTCGCCGGCGCCCAGCTTTTCCATTTCCGCAGCCACATCCAACATCAGCCGTCCCGTATTGATGGTGCCGTTATGGGTCCAGACTTCGTAGATGGTACTGCGCGGACGCGGTTTGACGTCAAGCACGACGACCACGCTCTGGTTGCCGACCGCCTCCGCGGCCTCCGCAATCATGCGCGGATTGGCCACCGCCGCGGAACTGATCGCCACCTTCTCGACCCCAAGCCCGATGATGGTCTTGACCTGATCCACGGTCTTGACGCCGCCGCCGTAGCACAACGGCATCCGCGACTCGAAGGCGAGATTCTCGAGCATTTTGTAATCGGGACCATGTCCCTTCACCGTCGCGTCGATGTCGTAGACGGCGAGTTCGTCGACGGCCTTCTCGTTAAAAATCTTGACCACGTTGATGGGGTCGCCGACGTATTTCGGACTGGAGAATCCGACCGTCTTGACGAGGCCTTTGTCCTGAACGAGAAGGCTGGGAATGATCCGCGGGCGCAGCACGATTACAACTCGGCGAAATTTTTCAACAGCCGGACTCCGTAATCGTGGCTCTTCTCTGGATGAAATTGCACGCCATAGATATTCTTCGATCGAACGGCGCACCCGAACGCGATTCCGTATTCCGACGTCGCCAGCACGTTGTCGTTCGAGGCGCAGTCGAAATAATACGAGTGCAGGAAGTAGAAGCGGGAGTCCTGCTCGAGCCCGCTGAACAGTCGCGCGCCGTTCTTCGGGACCACGTCGTTCCATCCCATGTGCGGCAGGCGCGCCGGCTGACGCAGCGTCTTTTCATCGAAGCGCCGGACGCGCCCGTCGATCCAGCCCAGTCCCGGAAGCTTGCCCTCCTCGCTGGAGCGGGCAAGAATTTGCATTCCGACGCAGACCCCGAGAACCGGCATGCCCCGGTTGAGAACCAGATCGTCGACCGTCTCGCGCATGCCTGAGGCGTCCAGCAATTCCATCGCGTGATCGAAAGCCCCTACTCCGGGCAGGATAAGCTTGGTCGCATCGCTGAAGTCGGGCGCGGTGGTTGCAATCGCTGCCGGAATATTCAGCCGCTTGTAAAGATTGGCGAAGGCCTGAACGTTGCCCAGCCCGTAATTGATGATGGTGATCATCGGAAGATCCGGTTATCAAGCCCGAGCAGGTTGGAAATTCTGGCGCCCAGCGTGATGAGAGTCATGTTGTTCTTGTAGTCCTTCCAGGTCTTGTTGGGACCCCGGAAAATCTCCTCGAATTCGGCCACCGTCCAGCCCAGCTTGGTGGCGACATATTCGAACTCGTGGGCCATGGTTTCTTCGTCAAGCTCGGGTCTGGAAAGGTGCGCCAATGCTTCATCGCGCGTCAACTGGCCGGTCAGGATCTCACTCGACAGATAGGCTCGGCGCTTGTCGTAGCCGAATTTCTTCGGCGTCCAGTAGGATTCGTAGAATCGCGTAAAGCGGGACTCGTAGTGCTTCTGCGGATAGGGCTGCCAGCCGAACTTCTCGTTCAGCTCGCGAATGGCATCCTTCTTGATATAAGGAACGCTGTCGAGGAGTTTTACGACGCGCATTCCCTTCACCCAGCGATAGTAGATCCTGTACTTCATGATGTCGCAGATCGGAAATGTCTTCAGCGGACGGCTGCCGAATTTACCGTGAATGTCCCGAACCTGAACCATGTCGGTCGAGAAGTAGGTCCACTCCAGCGACTCGCGCACGCATTCCGTCGAGTTGTTGCCGCCGGTGATGACGTATTTGAATCCGTTCTTGGCGGCAAAATTGTACATCGCGGAGAACAGCGCGAGATCCTGCGGCGTATCGACGAACGAAACTTGCGATTTGAAGAACGCCCGTTGCAGATCCTTCATCTCTTCCCAGTTGACGACCTCGGTCACCAGATCGAGGTCAAGGCCCTCGATCATTTTCTGGATGTTGCTGACCCCGAGATCCGAGTTCCAGCCGGTATCGCAATGGAACATCAGAGGCCGCAGTCCGAATTTTTCCTTCGCCACATAGGTGACATAGGAACTATCGAGACCGCCGCTGATTCCAATGATGCAATCGTGGTCGCGGCCCTTGCCCTCTTGCTTGATTTTCTCGATGACGGGCATGATCTCCTTGATGCCGCGTTCATCCGGATGCCAGTTGGGCTGGATGCTTTCGTAGTAGTTGCAACAATACTGGCACCAGCCGCGCTTGTCGAACTGGAGGGTCGAGTCGCTGGTGTCCATCACGCAATTGCTGCAGATTTGATAGTTTCGCTGGGTCATTTGATCTCGGTTGTCGGGACGGCCCAAAGACCGCGGGGCGTTGGTGCTGGGACCAATTTGCGGGTCAAACCCGCCTCGCGCCAGTGACACCCTTTAGCCCGTCTCGCACCGCAAATAAATATGATTTGAGGTAAGAAAACCGATCTTTCACAAAAAATAGGAGCATCGTCCTACTGACGGCTACCGAAGCCAGCTGCTGGACGGCAAAAAGGAAAGGAACGTGCGGTTTTCGAAAAATAAGGAAACAATTCCTTATCTGGTAATAGCACCGGGTGGGGCTATGAACCTGGATGGTGAGCGGCCCCAATTTGACATAACGGCTGCCGATACTGTGGCGCATCACCGCCGTTGGAATGACGTAAATCGGGATTTGCCTTGCCCGGCATCGAATACACCACTCGGCGTCGACATGATCGATGAATAATCCCTCATCGAAATTGCCGGCAATGTCGAACACCTCCCGGGTTGCAACCGTGCCGGAGGATATCACCATATCGACCGGATACGGACTGGTAGCGCCGGCGGCATGAACCCATGTCACCCATCCGAAGCGACTGACGCGCATGGAAGGCAGCGCCATGCCGGTGGCGTCGTCAACACAGAGCGGAGACACGATTTCCGCGGTTCCTTTGTGGATGGCGCCGACCAGGGATTTAACAAGCCCGGGCTCGATCGTGGAATCCTGATCGAAAAACGCCAGCACGGTAGCGCCCGCGGAAAGCGCCGCCGCCGCGCCGACGTTCTGGGCTCGCGCAATTCCTGAATTATTGCCTAACGTGATCAAAGTGCACCCGTCAGGCACGTTGTCGCCCGCCAGGTATGGAAGTTCAGTGTTGTCGACGAGAATGACCTTGCAGCCGTCAGCCGTGGCCAAAGCGCACAGGCGGGACAGGTGCGCGAGATTGGGCCGGTAGCACACGATAATGCAATAGCACGTCACGGCGTCTCGCTTTCACGCGGCTGGCGATTGGTGCTGGTCACGTCGGATCGGCGCACGTTCATCGCGATCGCGTTTTGAAACGGGAGTACATGACCCACAACGCCGGAACAACGGACCGCAGTGGGGATCTATTGAACGCCTCTACCGCCGCCACCTTTGGCGAATGGTGCAGCTTGCCGGCGCAGGATGGCGCAGTTTTGGCCAAAGAAGCCTCGATGCGCCCGGTCACGGCGGGATCGATCGGCCGGCCGGCCTGGGACGCCTCGACCAGCGCATAGATGTAGATATTGCGATGGTAGGTGAGCATGAAGCCGGCGCCGAACTCGTCGTACACGGCGCGCGCTTCCGGATTGGTCTGAATGAATGTCTCGAGGAATTCCGAAAACTGGTTCAGCCCGGTCAGAAGCGAGGACCACGCCGACGGCATTGACGCCGACTCGCTGTTCGGATGAATCCGGACCGCAAAGTGTTCGCCCGGATCGGCCGCCTTGATGGACCGGCCCAGCAGCGAAAGCCAGAGCGCGTCGTCGGCGAAAAACAGTTTTTCAAACGTCGGCAGACCGCCGAGCCGATCATAATCTGCCGAGCGCATCACGAAGCCGGTGCCGAATACGTCACGCTCGAACAGCAAGCGGGCCTTGAGATATCCTGCGGCGGATTCGCGTTCCGGCACCGCCTTGCAGCTGCGAATGGTCCTGCCCTCAGAATTGATGAGCCGCGAACCGGTCTGATAGAGGGCATCGTCCGGATAGCGCTCGATAAGCGCCTTTATATTGGCCAGGAAATCGGGATCGAGCGCGTCGTCATGGCCGATCAGGGTCATATATTGGTGTTTCTCGACATCCTTGGCGCGGCCCCAGCTCTCAACGATCGAAAGCGGCACCGGCGAGGTGTATAGCCGGATCCGGCTGTCGCTTTTGGTCTTCAGCCAGACAACCGTATTATCGGTGCTCTGGTTGTCGAGAACGATCAGATCGAAATGCGGATAGCTTTGCGCGAGCACACTCTCGACGCACCGCTCAACATAAGGCCAGCCATTTCGGACGGGCAAAACGACACTGAATCGGATTGCGCTATCCCGTCGCTCGGCGCAGCGAGTCGTCTCGCTGGGAAGTGCCTTGGTAGCCAGCATCACGGTCGGAGTTCCTGTAGTCGAGAAAAAGTCCGGGCTCCACCTCCCCGCCCGGAAAGTCTCTCCAACCGCCGGGCCGGAAGGAACAGCGGGGGGCGCTCCCCGCTTGACGAAAATGGTTGTCGCGCGCATCGCAGGCCCTGTGGTTTGTCGGATTGTCAGCCGGTGGCAAGTCGGCCGCCCCCTTTATCAAGTTCTGTACTGAACCGTTACTGGTTTTTCCCGCGGCTTGTACTTCCGGCGCAGCATTAGCGCCCAGGTTCGGCGGAATCGCCCCAGAACGCCATCGGTTCATAGTCGGGATAAGGCAGTTCCCCATATTTGGGCTCGATCTTCCAGTCATTCTGGCGGATCCAGCTCTCGACCAGGCGACGAACTGAAACCGGCCGCCCCGAGCACAGGTTGACCGGTCCCGGATCGCTAGGGTTCATCGCGAGGTCGACCAGGCGCCGCGCGACCTCGGTCACCGGCAAATAGTCCCGCAACTGCTCCCCTCCCGACATAGGGAAGTCCTTCCGACCTGCGGCGACCGCCGCCGTCAGCATCGCGAAAAGCGACGTTGAGGGTTGACCGTCGCCATACATATAGAACAGGCGTGCCCATGTCAGTTTGTAAGGATGAACCGCCTTCAGGTATTGCAGCTGCTTGCGCAGCACGTCTTTCGCAAATCCGTAGGGGTTGGTCGGACGCGTCTCAAGACCGGCAGCGAGAGCTCCCGATTGATGGCCGTATTCGAAGCAGGTACCGACAGTGACCAGAGCCGGCAGCCCGTTGCGAATGACATTGCCCAGGAACGCATATTGGCGCCATAACTCGGACTCAAAATGATGGAGCGAATGGTAGTTCGGCAGCCCGTCCCAAGCGAGGTGCAACAGCACGTCCGGCCGTTCGAGCGCCGCGAAGCAATTTTCGGGCGGGTTGGCGATGTCGAGCGTAGTCCACCGAACGTTCGCCGCAGCGGGCCGATCCCGGACCGCGCCTGGCCGTTCCGTGGCAATGACCTCGACGTTGCGCCGCGCGAGTTCGCCGATCACGTGCCGGCCGATAAAACCCCGCGCGCCGGTGACAGCCACTCTCATGGCGTAGCCTCAGCATTTTTAAGGAATGCGCGCGGCCTCATCGGGGGGTGAACTCCACCACTTCCTCTACAAAACCGCGCCTCATCCAGTAAGGCATCCGGCTGGTCCGGGCGTGCTTTGCTTGCGTGATCAACTCGGCGACGGTGAATTCATTCGCCTCATGGTTGATCGAAAGGAATTTTCCGGCACGACGTTGGATGACCGACCAGTATTGCTCCGCCGCGGCACGCCCGATTTCCGTCAGTGAGTCGACATTGACGACGAGATCAAAACGTTCCGTTCCGTCGATAAAAAATCCCGGCGGCATGATCTTGATTTGATCCCCGGTAGCGCTCTCCCCGAACAGCGAAACCGTGTCGTCGCCGCAGGTTCGGCCAAGGAAATATCCCTGCGCCAGCGAGCTCACGGGAATGTCGACGATCGTGTAGTCACGGACGCCGAACTGCCGCGCATAGAATGCCGTGCGACCCAGCCCGCCGCCTATTTCCAGCACTTTGGGATTCTGAACGCCCTGGACCAGTTTCGAGATACGCCAGGCCTGGTACAGCGCCTGCGGCATGCGATAGGAGATGATGCCGCGACCGGAAACGAGGCCGTACTCTGCAGGAAACGGATTGGGAACCGGGACCTTGAACCCCACCGCCCGATCAATCTGCCCGAGCAGTTCATCGGCATTCAGGCGGTCGACGCGCCAGATGTAGTAATTTTCGGGAAGCTCCATGGTGCGCGCGCCGAGAGCCTCCGCCAATGCCGCAAGTGCATCCAGCGCAAGCCCCGGCGAACGGCGATCTTCAATTCGCTGGCCGCCTGACCGCAACGATTTCGCGGTGCTGTCGAAACCAAAGAAAATATCCGAACTGGCCGGATTGCGGAGGATTTTCTCGATCCGTGGCCGATCCTTGGCGGCGAAGGCGTCGCTGATGTCGGCATGCAAGCCCTGAAAGATATCCGACCACTGGCCGGAAGGAAGTTCGCGGCGAAGCGAGTAGCTTTGTATGAGCCGGTCGATCAGATGCCCGTCATTTCCGCTCTCGCCCGTGGTATATCCGCCCTTGGCGTTGAGGGAATACGGCCTGCGTTGATAGCGGTACCGAAAGGTCGGGATCTTCATGGCGCTGCGAAGCGTCTGAAGAACCCACGGAAAGTGTTGCTGCAAGGTCTGGCTGACGAGCTGTTTCATGCGCCGCCTGATTCCTGAATCTCAAGCCCAGGTACCGCGGTCACGAATCGCGCTGCGGAAATGCCGGCATTCCTAAGTTGATGTATCACTTCCGATTTCAGATTCCAGGGCAGGATGATCACGTAGTCGGGCTGATCGCGATACAGGACATCCTCGCTCACGATCGGGATGCGGCTGCCGGGCAGGAACTTTCGCTGTTTGGCCGGGTTGCGGTCAACCACGTAAGAAATGAGGTCGCGGCGGACGCCGGCGAAATTCAGAAGCGTGTTGCCCTTGGCAGCGGCGCCGTAGGCGGCGACGCGTTTCCCCCGACGCCTGGCATCGATCAGGAACGACACGAAGTCATCCTTGACCTTTTCCGCGCGCAATTGAAAACCCTCGTAACCCTTCGCCGTCGACAAACCGGCCTCCGCTTCTCGCGCGAGCATGGCGGCGACCCGGTCGCCGACCGGATGGCGCCCGGACGCTGCGCGTTGCGCGAACACCCGCAGACTTCCGCCATGGGTCGGAATCTCCTCGACGTCGAAGACGGCAAGGCCGTTGCTGATGAATATCTTCGTCGCCGCGGTCAGCGATAGATAGGAAAAGTGCTCGTGATAGATGGTGTCGAACTGATTTTCGGCGAGCAGCCGCAACAGATGAGGAAACTCGAAGGTCGCGACACCCTGGGGTTTCAACAGACAGGCAAAGCCTTTGAGAAAATCGTTGATCTCAGGCACGTGGGCAAGAACATTGTTGGCTGCCATCAGGTCCGCCTGTTTGCCGTCGGCGGCAAGGCGGGCGGCGAATTCAGCACCGAAAAACGCTTCGATGGTATTGACGCCTTTTTCGCGCGCCGCACGCACGGTGCTCGCCGTCGGCTCGATTCCGGTACATGGAATTCCACGCGCCTTGACATATTGCAGCAGGTATCCGTCGTTGGACGCGACCTCCACGACATGGCTGTTGCCGTTCAGCTTGAACCGTTCGACCATCGCGGCAACGTAACGCTCGGCATGTTGCAGCCATGTGATCGAGAAGCTTGAGAAATACGAATATTCACTCGAGAACAGCTCCTCGGCCTGGGCGAAGTCCAGCGTCTGCGCCAGCCAGCATTTTTCGCAGACCATGATCCGCAGCGGAAAATATTTTTCCGGCGCCAGCAGCATCTCCGGGGTCAAATAGGCATTCGACGGCGGCGAACTGCCGAGATCGACCAGCTCGAGGCTGAGTTTTGCTGAGCAGTGCCGGCAACTCATACAGAAATTCCCTGAAAAGCGGGCGGCAACATCGGATGTGCCCGGTCGCGCGCCGACAGTTCGGCGATAACTCGCGGCCAGCGGATAGCAAGGCGCGGCTCTTCGGGATGAATCCCGCCCTCGCCGGCCGGATGATAAGCACTGCTGTGAAAGTAGATCAGTTCGCAGTCTTCCGCGAGGGCCTGAAAACCGTGCGCAAATCCTTCCGGGATGAGCAGCGCTTGGCCGTTCTCCGCGGACAGGCGCGCGCCGAACCATTTCAGGAACGTTGGCGAGCCGCGTCGTAGATCCACGGCCACGTCCCATACTTCGCCACGGATGCAATTCACGAGCTTGATTTCGGCGTGCGGCGGAAACTGGAAGTGCATGCCGCGAACCGCGCCCTGGCGGCGCGTCAAGGTCTGGTTGATCTGCACGATCGGCTTGCTCCAGCCGGCCGCCTGCAATTCCTCGGCGCAAAACATGCGGGAGAAAAAACCGCGTTCGTCCGATTGCTTCGCGCGTTCGATTATCTTGAGGCCCGCGAGCGGCGTGTCGAGAACCTGAAGCCGGCTCATGCGGACGCTCCCGGCGCGGCATCCGCCTCGAAGTCCGCGATGTCCTGCGCGCACAGATCGCGCGCGTTGCTTCCCTCCTGCTGGCAGCGATACCAGTTCATCGTTCGCCGCACGGCTGTCGGTAGCGACCAGCGCGGCGCTATTCCCAGCACGTGCAACGCCTTCGCGGTCTCGAGCGCGAGCCAGCCCGTTTCATGCGGACCCCCGTCCCCTTCACTCAGGCTTACCTCGCCTCTGCCATATGCTTGCTGCGCCAGCAGCACCACGTCGCGCACGCTGGCCGCTTCCTGCGTGGGCGGACCGAAATTGTAAGCCCCGGCGAGTTCGGGCTTGGCCCAGAGCCGCTCGGCGAGTTTGAGGTAGCCCGCAAGCGGCTCCAGCACGTGTTGCCAAGGACGAAACGCCTTCGGGCGCCGGACCGTGAGGGGCTGGCCAGCGGACCAGGCGCGAACCGCATCGGGAATCAGGCGATCCTCCGACCAGTCCCCGCCGCCGACGACGTTGCCTGCGCGCGCCGAAGCAACCGCAACCCCCTCGCCGGCGAAATAAGAGTCCCGATAACTTGCAATCACGATTTCCGCCGCGGCCTTGCTGGCGCTGTATGGATCATGCCCCCCGAGCGGGTCGGTTTCGCGGTACGGATAGACCTGCTCGATGTTGCGATAGACCTTGTCCGTGGTAATCGCGACCACGACACGGGCAGTACCCGCGGCGCGCACGGCTTCGAGGACGTTGGCCGTTCCCTGCACGTTGGTGCCAAAAGTCAGCAGCGGTTCGCGATAGCTCGTCCGCACCAGAGCCTGTGCAGCCAGATGCAGCACCACATCGGGCGACGCCGACCGTACCTGGTCTATCAACCGGTCCGCATCGCGAATGTCGAGGATGTGGCTTTCGACGAGTCGATCGATCCCTGCAAGGCCGGCAATACTCGGCGTCGTGGCCGGCGGCAGGCTGATGCCGATCACTTTGGCGCCGAGACGATCGAGCCAGAGCGCCAGCCAGGCTCCCTTGAAACCGGTATGTCCGGTGAGGAGAACGCGCTTGCCGGCCCAGAACGACGGATCGGGATTTTTCTCCTCGAGCATCACCAGATTTTCCACGGCGCCTTGCCGCTTGCCCAGAGCTGTTCAAGAAGGTTCTTTTCGCGGAGCGTATCCATCGGCTGCCAGAAACCGAGGTGCTGGTAGGACATTAACTCGCCGCGCGCGGCAAGCTCGCTCAACGGGGCACTCTCCCAGCTCATATGATCGCCTTCGATGAAATCGATACATGCCGGCGACAGCACAAAAAATCCGCCGTTGACGAAACCACCGTCGCCGGGGGGCTTCTCGGCGAAACCGGTCACCCGGTCCCCCGACTGCTCCAGCGCGCCGTATTTTCCTGGCGGCTTGACCGCGGTGACAGTCGCGAGCTTGCCGTGGCGCGCATGAAATTCAATCGAAGCCCCGATATCGACATTACTCAGACCGTCGCCATAGGTGAGACAAAAGGCTTTATCGTCCTTCACGTAATCGGCGACGCGCTTCAGGCGGCCGCCGGTCATCGTCTCCTCGCCGGTGTCGATCAGGGTGACCCGCCACGGCTCGGCCTTCTCCTGATGAACCTCCATGTGATTCCGCTTCATGTCGAACGTGACATCGGACATATGCAGAAAGTAGTTGGCGAAATATTCCTTGATGACGTAGCCCTTGTAGCCGCAGCAGATCACGAAGTCGTTCACGCCGTGCGCCGAATACAACTTCATGATGTGCCACAGGATCGGACGGCCCCCGATCTCGATCATGGGTTTCGGCTTGATGGATGTTTCCTCGGATATCCGTGTGCCGAGTCCGCCGGCGAGAATGACTGCTTTCACAGATCGTATCCGCTCGTTTTGAAGAAAAGAGATTGTCTCGCACGCAAGCTGTTTGCGATCTGACATATTGACGGCGTCAGCGCAACGTCCGGCAGCCCATGTTGGTCCCGGTTCGATCGAAACGAAAGCCCGGCGTCACCCGGTGAGCCGGACAAGCGCAGATCAGGCTGGCGCGCCAATCTACAGGCGCTCCCCATTCGGACCAAGACAAATCGTCCAACGAGGTAAATTTGCGAGAATTACCAGAGCTTTAGGCGGCGCTGGGCGGCGGGGGCAACCGGTGGCTCGACGAACTGGTCGGGTCGTTCGTCGGTTCTGGGGCGCCACCTGCCCTGCGTGTCAAAGCTGTCAAACTTGTTGTGAGTCAGGACGCGCTTATGATCTCCCGCGCAATCAGGTCCGCAATGACGCGCTCGGCCATCTGGTCGGGCTTTTCATCGAGCGTCCGCAGGTGAATTTCCGGCGTTTCAGGCACCTCGTAGGGCGCGTCGAAACCGGTGAAATTCTTGATCGTGCCCGCCTTGGCCTTGGCGTACAGGCCTTTGGTGTCGCGCCGCATGCATTCCTCGATCGGCGTATCGACGAAAACCTCGATGAATTCGCCCTCGCCCACCAGGTTCCGCACCCCGATCCGCTCGGCGCGGTAAGGCGAAATAAACGAGCACAGCACGATCAGGCCGGCCTCGGTCATCAGCTTCGCCACCTCGCCGCAGCGCCGGATATTTTCCACGCGGTCGGCTTCGGTGAAGCCGAGGTCGCGGTTGAGACCATGCCGCACATTGTCGCCGTCCAGCAGCATCGTGTGGTGCCCCATCCTATGAAGCCGCTGCTCGACGATATTGGCGACGGTCGATTTGCCGGCGCCGGACAGGCCGGTGAACCAGACGATCGCCGCGCGCTGACGCTTCAGCACGGCGCGCTCCGCCTTGCCCACCAACAGCGCCTGCCAATGCAGATTGGTGCCACGGCGCAGGCCGAAATCGATCATTCCGGCGCCGACCGTGTGGTTGGTGAAGCGGTCGATGATGATGAAGCTGCCGGTCCTGCGATTCTGCGCGTAGGGATCGAAAGCCACCGGCGTGCCGGTCGCCAGATTGCAAACCCCGATGTCGTTGAGCCCGAGCGTATGCGTCGCAAGATGCTCGCGCGTATTGACGTCGATCTTGTACTTGATGGCGGTCACGGTGATCGCGGTGGTCCGGGTTCCGATCCGCGCCAGATAGGACCGGCCGGGCACCAGCGCCTGGTCGCTCATCCAGATCACATGCGCGGCGAACTGGTCCGACACCTCCGGGCGCGACGCGGGACTTACCAGCACGTCGCCGCGCGCGATATCGACCTCATCGGTCAGCGTCATGGTAATGGCGTCGCCCGACTGCGCGGACGCCTGCGCGCCCTCATAGGTCAGCAGTTGCTTGACGCGAGAGCTTTGGCCGGATGACGCCACCACGACCGGATCGCCCGCCGCGATGGTGCCGGACACCACCGCTCCGGCATAGCCGCGGAAATCCAGGTTCGGCCGGTTCACCCACTGCACCGGAAAACGGAACGGCTTGTCGGCGGATTCGCTCTCGACGTCGATCGACTCCAGGTAGTCGAGCAATAGCGGGCCCTGATACCACGGCATATTGCCGGATCTCGTGATGTTGTCGCCAAATCTCGCCGAGATCGGGATCGGCACGATCGTCGTAAAACCGAGCTGGGCTGCAAACGTCGAGTAGTCCCGGACAATGCGCTCGAACGTCTCCTCGGCGTGGCCGACCAGATCCATCTTGTTCACCGCCACGACGACATGACGTATGCCCAGCAGCGAACAGATCAAAGAGTGCCGCCGGGTCTGCACCAGCACGCCCTTGCGCGCGTCGACAAGAATGACGGCCAGCTCGGCATTCGAGGCGCCGGTCGCCATGTTGCGGGTATACTGCTCGTGCCCGGGAGTATCCGCGACGATGAAGGAACGCCTGGGAGTAGTGAAGAAGCGATAGGCCACGTCGATGGTGATGCCCTGCTCGCGCTCCGCTTCCAGCCCGTCGACCAGCAGCGCAAAATCGATATCTTCCTCCACCGTGCCGTGGCGCTCGGAGTCTCTTGCGAGCGTCACCAGCTGATCTTCGAGGATGAGTTTGGAGTCGTGCAGCAGCCGCCCGATCAAGGTGGACTTGCCGTCGTCGACCGATCCGCAGGTGATGAAGCGGAGAAGATCCTTGGCTGCCATGCCTTCCACAGCCAGCTCGTCGTGAGCGCGGGGCATCAGAAATAGCCCTCGCGCTTCTTTTTCTCCATCGACGAGGCCTCGTCGCTGTCGATCAGGCGGCCCTGCCGCTCCGATACCCGCGCACTGCGCATCTCCGCGACGATGTCTTCCAGCGAATTGGCGTCGGACTCGATGGCGCCGGTCAGAGGGTAACAGCCGAGGGTACGAAACCTGACCACCCGCATCTGCGGTTTTTCGTTCGCCTCCAATGGCAAGCGCTCGTCATCGACCATGATCCAGGTCCCGCCGCGCTTGACCACCGGGCGCGCTTTGGCGAAGTAGAGCGGCACCACTTCGATATTCTCAAGCATGATGTAGTGCCAGATATCCAGCTCGGTCCAGTTCGACAGCGGGAATACCCGGATGGTTTCGCCGGCGCTGATCCGCGTGTTGAACAGGTTCCACAATTCCGGCCGCTGGTTGCGCGGATCCCAGACGTGACCTTGCGAGCGGAAAGAGAAGATTCGTTCCTTGGCCCGGCTTTTCTCCTCGTCGCGCCGGGCGCCGCCGAAGGCGGCGTCGAAGCCGTAGAGATCGAGCGCCTTTTTCAGCGCCTCGGTTTTCATGACGTGGGTATGGACCGATGAGCCGGAAGCAATCGGATTGACGCCGTTCTCGACGCCCTCCCGATTGACGTAGACGATCAGGTTGGCGCCGATTCTCTGCGCCGTCCGATCGCGGAACGCGATCATTTCGCGGAATTTCCAGGTGGTGTCCACATGCATCAAGGGAAACGGCAGCGGCGCCGGATAGAATGCCTTGATCGCCAGGTGCAGCATGACGCTGGAATCCTTGCCGATCGAGTAGAGCATGACAGGGCTTTTGAACTCGGCGACGACTTCCCGCATGATCTCGATCAACTCGGCCTCAAGTCGTTTGAGATGCTTCGGCAGTGTTTTACGCGAGGCTATCGATGCGCGCGATTCCATCAGTTCAGGCCCCGCACCATGGCGCGCGCACGATCCTTGTCGCAGCAATGCCGCGTGCCCCAGGCGATAAACGACTCGTTGCGAAAACCGGATTCGCTTTTGCCGTATCCGAGCGGCGAACCATCGACCCGCACCACGCAGCCGCCGGCGGCGGCCAGAACGGCGTGCCCGGCGGCGGTATCCCATTCCATGGTCGGGGCCAGCCGCGGATAGACGTCGGCCTCGCCTTCTGCAATCATGCAAAATTTCAGTGACGATCCGGCGGAACGCAATTCTCCGATCGGCCGCGTATCGAGCCAGCTTTTGGTTGCGGAGTCGAGATGCGAGTGGCTGGCGACCGCGCGTAAGGCCTCATAGGACACGGCGTTGGTGCTCAACGCGCGCATCGCATGCAGCCCGGGCACTGGTTGCTCCGGCCGTACCTCGGCGCGAAACGCCGATGCGCCGGCGACGTACAGGCGGTTCAACGCCGGAGCATAGACTGCGCCGGCGACAGGTTCGCCATGATCGATCAGCGCGATGTTGACGGTGAATTCATCGCGGCCGGCGGTAAACTCCCTTGTGCCATCGAGCGGATCGACCAAAATAAAGCGACCGGCGCCCGAGAAGGCGTGAGTTCCGGAAACTTCCTCGGTAACCACCGGCATGTCGGGAAGCAGGCTGGCCAGCCTGGCACAGATGATACGATCGGCATCGATATCGGCCTTGGTGACCGGTGAGCCGTCAGACTTGTGCTGCAAGCCGAATTCAGAGCCGCGAACGGCCATGATCGCCCGTCCCGCCTCTATCGTGATAGAGCCGAAGGCAATGGCGATGTCGTTGCGGGCCGTCTGATCCATGTGTTTTCGGAACCATTCTCGCGCCCGGAAAAGGGCTTTCGAAAAACGCTCATTCCATACGCAACTCGATCTGGCACCGCAAGTCTGGCGCCGATAAGGCGTTGGTTTCGCGCCTTTGATTAAAATACACCAGACGGCGCTGGAGCTATGTTTGATGGCCGTAGCCGCACTCGCTGAGTTCGGCGCGGTGGTCGGTGGCAAATTGTCGGAGCTCGGGATCGGATGTGTAGGAATTCGCCCGATCGGCCTTGACGCCCGCGATGGCCTCGCGAAGACGCGCATCCGATACATCCAGCCCGCAGAAATCGGCACTTTCGCGCAAATATTTGAGCGGGTTTTCGAGCACATCCTCGTAACGCAATGCCAGGGAACGATCATTCGGCAGTTGCGCAATCATCGCTCGCGCCTGCGCGGTGTACTCTTTCCATAGGGAGAATCCACCATCAAGAAAAGTGCAGCGGGGCGATTCGACAAATCCGCCGCCTTTGGGACGCAAAAAAACCAGCGAGCGATATCTGGTAAATTTCTCTGCGGCATCAGCGAGATTTCTCGCCTCTCTGACACGCAGGCTTTGCGCAACATCGACGCCATGCCTCTCGATGGAAACGACTTTGGCTTGCGGATAAATACGGAGCCACAACGGCAAAGTGAAGGTATTGCGCGGATCCTTCCAGCCCCAGGGCGAATCCAGCGATTTCATTCCGCCGGCGAAATACCGAAGCACACCGAGAAATTGTATGCTGCGCGGACTATCAAGCAGCGTCCGAATGTAGCTTTCGATCCACGGCAGGCCCTTTTCATGTTTCCAAAGATAGCGAATTGCTGCAGGCTCGTCCCAGCGCGCACCGCATTGCTCCAGCAGCCAGGTATTTATCTCCTGGAAGAACAGCGCCTCATTGTTTTCGTCTTTCCGCGTTCCGGCGAACAGGCCGACTTCTTCCAGAAGGCGCCCCAGCATCGTAGTTCCAGAGCGATGCATTCCTATGAAAATTACCGGTTGACGCACGGCGGTGTCCTCAGGGCGGCATAATCCAGAATATTGATATGCAGTTTTTTCCTGACCATGATCCATGAAACGATGTTCATGAACGCAAGCGAGAGCGCCGTGCTCGTAGCTGCTCCAACGGAGCCATAGGAAGGAACCAGCACTAGGTTGCCCAGCAAATTGAGCGTTGCCGAGGCCGCCACGTTGTTGCGCATCCACTTTTCATGGCCCGTCATCAACAGCAGAGTTCCAACCGGCCCCGTCGCGAGGTTGACAAACTGGCCAAGCGCCAAAATCCGCAGCGACCAGGCGCCTTCTTTGAACTGCGGCCCGAAAAGCTGCAATATCAAATCAGGGACCAGCACCAGGACAACAAGTGCCGGTGCAGCCGCAACCGACGACCAGAAGGCGCTCTGTTGCGCGAGCCGTCTAAGGGCCGCGAGGTTGCCTTCGGCATGCAAGGCGGCAAACTGCGGGGCCACCACGACATTTATTGCGCCAAGCACGAAGGCGGTGAGAAGTGCAATCCGCATGGAAATACCGTAGATGCCGACTTCCTTGGCATCGGCCCATATCCCCAAGACCAGGATATCGGTCCACCCCATGACCAGGTTCATGCTGGTGACCAGCAGCACGGGTATGCTGGTGCGCAGCAAGCGGCGCGTATCGAAGGCGCCTCGCTCGCGCCAAATTCCGGGCAGGCGCCAGTTCCAAACCGCAACGGCGTACATCATCGAAACAACCGCGACGATGACATAGGTCAGAAAAATGCCGTGTAAGGTTGCCGCGTCCAGAAACCAGAGGGCGATGCCGCCGGTGAGCAGCAGCAGCGGCGGAACCACGGCGTGCGCGAAGGTGCCAATACTGCTCGCACCGATTCCCTTGAGAAATTCAGCCTGAATGATCAGCAGAGCCAGCGGGACCAAAGCAAAAACCAGCAAAGGGAATTCCGCTCGAAGCTCCAGCGCCCGGTCTCCCCCCAGCGGGAGCTGCGAAACAATCAACCAGATCAGCGGCACAACCGCGATCCCTGCCGCGACGGCCAAACCCATGCTTCTCCGATACAACGCGGCGAGCGTGCCCCGGTCACCCCGGCTATAGGCAATGGACGCAAACCGTAGGCCGGCGTTTTCAAGTCCTAGGCGCGAAATCGTCGCACCGATATCGACAACGGTGATGGCCAAAAAATACAGGCCGACGCCGGCAACGCCTATCAGCCTGGCCAGCAAAATGCTGAACAGAAAAGAGAGTCCGACCCCCGTAATCTGCACGGCAAAGGCCGTCGCAATTCGAAACGCGCGTCCCTCGAAGAAACTGCCAAAACTTCTCATCATCATCTTTATTGCTCTGACGGGGACAACTAGGACCCGGCAGCCTTCTCTTCGGCGATCGCGAGGAGGTAGTGGCCATATTCCGACTTTCCGAGCTCGCGTCCGAGCCGCTCCAGATCGTCTCGGCTGATAAATCCCATCCGGTAGGCGATTTCCTCGGGGCAACTCACCCGGAACCCCTGGCGCTTTTCCAGCGTCCGCATGAACTCCGAGGCGTCGAGCATCGAATCCGGCGTTCCAGTATCGAGCCAGGCGTAACCCCGCCCGAGGCGTTCGACGCGCAATTCTCCCATGCGCAGATACGCAGAGACCGCGTCGGTGATCTCGAGTTCACCGCGGGCCGATGGTTTCAAGGACGCGGCGATCTCGACAATGCGCTGATCGAAGAAATAGAGTCCTGTCACCGCCCATTTGGATTTTGGCGCCTTGGGCTTCTCGACGATCGAGAGCGGGCGGGCGTCGGCATCCAGCTCGACGACGCCGTAGCGCTCCGGGTCCGAGACCTGATAGGCGAACACCGTCGCGCCCGCCGGTCGGGCGCCCGCGGCCGCCAATGCCTCCCGCATTCCATCGCCAAAGAAGATGTTGTCGCCGAGGATAAGCGCGGAATTGCCGCCGCGTACAAAATCAGCGCCTATGATATAGGCCTGCGCCAGCCCTTCCGGACGCGGCTGTTCGCGGTAGGTGATCTTGATACCGAGACGACCGCCGTCGCCGAGCAGGTGCTCGAAGTTCGGCAAATCCTCCGGCGTGGAGATCAGCAGTATGTCGCGAATGCCTGCCAGCATCAACGTGCTGAGCGGATAGTAAACCATCGGCTTGTCGTAGACCGGCAGCAATTGCTTCGAAACCGCGCGCGTCATGGGATAGAGGCGCGTACCGCTGCCGCCCGCCAGAATGATTCCCTTCATACGAAAACTCCGGCCGAAACATTTCTATCGATCAGGATGACCCACACCAGCGGGTCCTCAACGCCGCGCACCTTCTCATGATGCGGTTCACGCCATACGCTTTCGCATCGCACACAGCGCGAATGTTGGCAATTGCGCGAGCCCGATCGAAGGCGGAATTAAGGTTATTGGCCCCGCGCCGATTGAGCCAGACCGGCCACACAGTCCTGCACTCCAACCCGCCAATCCGGTAGTTCGAGACCGAGCTGTGAGCGTAACCGGTCGCAATTCAGGCGAGAGTTGGCCGGCCGCCGCGCCGGGGTTGGATAGGCCGACGTTGCAATCGCCGTGACCTCGGCCACCGGCAGCCCCTGCTGCGCCGCGCACCGAAAAATCTCGCGGGCAAAGCCAAGCCGGGTGGTCTCGCCCCCGCCGACGGCGTGATAGATGCCCCAGCGCATGCCGGCGGGATCGGCGACGATGCGGGCAGCGGTGGCTAGTACGACGCTAGCCAGATCCGGAGTGTAGGTTGGCGAGCCGAACTGATCGTCGACGACGCCGATGCTGGGCCGCGTCGCTGCCAATCGCAGCATGGTTTTCACGAAATTGGCGCCCCAGCGGCTGTGGAGCCACCCGGTACGCAAAATCAGATGCCGCTCGCAGGCTTCGACGACGCGCTGCTCGCCCTCGAGCTTGGTCCGTCCGTAGACATTGATGGGACCTGTGGGGTCGTCTTCGAAGTAAGCTCCAAGCTTCGTTCCGTCGAACACATAGTCCGTCGAAATATGGATGATCGGAACCGAATGCGCGGCGCACGCCCTCGCAACCTGTTCCGCGCCCAGCGCGTTGATAGCGCGAGCCACGGCCGGCTCGGTTTCCGCCTTGTCGACCGCTGTATAGGCCGCGGCATTGACGACAACATCGGGACGTTCCCGCGCAACCGCCGCCGCCACCGACTTCCCGTCGACAAGATCGAGTTCCGGGCGGCCGACCGCTATCACCTGAACCCCGGCGCCGTCGGCCGCTTCCAGGAGGCCGCGTGCCAACTGGCCCTCACGGCCAGTGACGAGAACCCTCACTTGGCGTCCCGTTTGACCGAGGCGAGCGGCCGTTTCCGTTTGTCGTCAAGGCCAAGCCGCTCCCCGGCATAGACGCCGCGCCGCACCGACTCCCACCATTCCCTGTTGTCGAGATACCAACGGACGGTTTTTTCGATGCCGGTGTTGAAGGTCTCCATCGCGCTCCATCCCAACTCCGTTTCCAGCCGGCTCGCATCGATCGCGTAGCGCTGGTCGTGTCCTGGCCGGTCGGTGACGAAGGAAACCTGGCGCCGATGGGGGGCGCCCGTCGGGTTGAAACGGTCCATGAGGTCGCAAATGCGCTCGACGACGCTGAGGTTGGCCTGCTCGTTGCGTCCCCCGACATTGTACTTCTCGCCAACCTGCCCCCGGCGCAAGATCAGAAACAAGGCCCGGACATGATCATCGACGTAGAGCCAATCGCGCACGTTGGAGCCGTTGCCGTAGACCGGCAGCGGCTTGCCCTCTAACGCATTCAGGATCATCAGCGGAATGAGTTTTTCGGGAAACTGATACGGCCCGTAATTGTTGGAGCAGTTTGAAATGATGGTCGGCAGCCCGTAGGTCCGGTGCCACGCCAGCACCAGATGATCGGACGCGGCTTTGCTCGCCGAATACGGCGAGCTTGGATCGTAAGCCGTGGTTTCCGTGAACAGGCCTTCCGGGCCGAGCGAGCCGTATACTTCGTCGGTAGAGACATGAAGAAATCGAAATGTTTCACGCCGTTCGCCCGACAAGCCTTCGAAATAGCGGCGCGCAGCTTCGAGCAACACGTAAGTGCCGGTGATGTTGGTCTCCATGAAAGCCGCGGAGCCGGTGATCGAACGGTCGACATGGGTTTCGGCGGCCAGATGTATCACCCCGTCCGGCTGAAAGTCGGCAAACGCCGCCGCCATCCGGCCCGGATCGCAGATATCGACCTTCAGAAGCGCGTAACCCGGATCATTCGAGACCGGCTCGACAGAGGCGAGATTCGAGGCATAGGTGAGCTTGTCTACATTGAGGACTTGAACCCGCTCCTCACCGACAAGATACCGGACGGTTGCCGATCCGATAAAACCGGCGCCTCCGGTCACCATCACGCGCATCGCGCCCCCCTAGCAAACATCCGTTAAGGCGTCAGGTCCCGAACTTGAACGCGGGAGCCAATTCTTTCAGAGTCGGTTGCCTGCGGTCCTTGTCTGAAAGCCTAACCCTAGTGGGATCAACCGGCCACTTGATGCCAAGCGCGGCGTCGTCCCATTGAAGTCCCCGGTCGCAATCCGGAAAGTAGTAGTCGGTCACCTTGTAGATCACCTCCGTATTGGGCTCAAGCGTGCAGTATCCATGTGCAAACCCTGCCGGAATCCATATCTGCATCCAGTTTTCAGCGCTTAAAATCGCGCTCGCATGTTGTCCGTACGTCGGAGAGCCGACTCGGATATCGACGGCTACGTCGAATACCGACCCGCGAGCTACGCGAAACAATTTGCCCTGGGCATGAGGAGGAACTTGAAAATGCAAACCGCGCAGTGTGCCAACACTCACCGAGCGGGAATGGTTGTCCTGAACGAATTCGGTCGCGATCCCTGCTTCGCTCATCGCCTTGCGGCTATAGGTCTCAGAAAAGAAACCTCGCGCATCGCGATGAATTTTCGGAACAACTAGTTTGACGTCGGCGATGCTCAGGGGCCGTATTTCCACAATTAAATCCTCGCGCGGACCGTGCGCACCGGGTTGCCGTTTGACCGCAATTTGGCATCGCTCATAGTCGTTAGCAAGGCAGGACCTGACCCTTTGCCGCCACGCGATTCTCAAGCCAGGCCGCGTCAATTATTTTACGTCGCGTCCGCGGTGTGGCATCAAGCATGCCCGAACCGGGAGAATTGCGACACGGTAAATTTGCCGAGGAAAATATCCCGGACCAGGACAGCATGAAAGAACCATCAGTGATTCCAGCCAACGCTCGATTGCCAACCTCTTTGCCGACGGCGAGCCTCAGGTCCCGGGTACTTGTTGCATTGCTGGTTTCCGGCGCGCTCGTGGTCGGCTCTTTTGTTTGGCAGGGCGGTTACGGCTTCAACATCGGTGACGAGGGATTTCTCTGGTACGGAGTGCAGCGCGTGCGGACCGGCGAGGTGCCGCTCCTCGATTTCATGTCATATGACCCGGGCCGCTACTATTGGTCGGCCGCCTTAACGGCGGTGCTACAAGACGACGGGATCATGGCGCTGCGAGGGACGGTAGCCGTGTTCCAGCTGTTCGGCCTGTTTGTCGGTTTGCAGTTGCTCTGGCAAGGCAAGACCAGGCTCGACGCCACGCTGTTTACGTTGGCGGCGATTACGCTCATCACATGGATGTATCCTCGGCACAAACTTTTCGACATATCGCTGTCGATCGCGCTGGTCGGTGTGTTGACGCTGCTCGTGCAGCAACCGTCACGCCAACGATTCTTCCTGGCGGGTGTGGCCGTTGGTTTGGTGGCGGTTTTCGGTCGAAACCATGGAGTGTATGGGGTCGCCGCTATTCTAGGCGCCGTCGTCTATCTCGCATGCCGACAGCTGAATATCGCAGGTCTGATGTCAGGCATGGCCTGTTGCTTAGGCGGCATTGTCATCGGCTATCTCCCGATTCTTGTTCTGGCTGCTTTCGTTCCGGGATTCGCAGCAGCTTTTTGGGAAGGCATTCGCTCCATTTTCGAACGCGGCACGACAAATCTTCCATTGCCGGTGCCGTGGCCCTGGTTGGTGCCCGTTACGCAAATGCCGCCGGCAGCGGCAACCGCCGAGGTTCTGACGGGGGTGTTCTTCATTGCGATACTGGCGTTCGCAGTCTGCGGTATTCTGTGGGCCATCCGACAGGCTCTGCGGCGAAGGCCGGTGCCGCCGGAATTCGTGGCATGCTCGGTATTGGCGCTGCCCTATGCCCACTATGCCTTCTCGCGCGCCGACGTCGGCCATCTGGCGCAGGGTATTTTTCCGTTTCTGATCGGCGTTTTCGTGCTTTTGAACAATTGGCCGAATAAGGCGCGCCGGATTGTCGCCCTTGTCATAGCGGGCGCAAGCCTGATGGTCATGTTGCCGCTCCATCCCGGATGGGAGTGCCGGGTGAGCCAGAGCTGTATAGCAGCCGACGCCGCAGGAGACCTCCTGAAGGTCGACCCGAACACCGCTGGCATTTTGGCAATGTTGAAAGACACCGTTGACCAATATGCTCCGAACGGCCGCAGTTTCGTCGCCACACCTCTGTGGCCCGGCGCCTACGCCTTGTATAAACGCAAGTCGCCCATGTGGGAGATTTACGCATTATTCCCGCAACAGAACGACTTCCAACGACGGGAAATCGAGCGCTTAAAAGCAGCCAAGCCCGGTTTCGTGCTGGTCCTGGACATACCTGTCGATGGTCGCGACGATCTGCGCTTTTCCAACACTCATGCATTAATTAAGCAATTCATCCGCGATAACTTCGACTCCACGACCACAGCTATTTGGCCGCCCCAGCAATTTCAATTTTACAAGGCCCGTCACGAGCGGTGATGTCCAAGGTCGGAATGCGCCATGCTCCGTCAGGAAGGCGAAGGAAAACAGGGTAAAACACCCTTCTTCACTAAGCCTGCTTGCAGGCTTTGCGGATTCTCAGTCCATGAACACCACGGTCTTGCGGCCGTTGAGGATCACCCGGTCCTCGAGATGATGCCGCATCGCGCGCGCCAGCACGCGGCGTTCGATGTCGCGGCCCTTGCGAACGAGATCGTCGGGCGTGTCGCGATGGCTGATGCGCTCGACGTCCTGGTCGATGATGGGGCCTTCGTCGAGCGCGCTGGTGACATAATGCGCGGTGGCGCCGATCAGCTTGACGCCGCGCTCGTGCGCCTGATGGTAGGGCCGCGCGCCCTTGAAGCCCGGCAGGAACGAGTGATGGATGTTGATGCAGCGGCCCGAAAGCTTCGCCGACATCTCGTCCGACAGAATCTGCATATAGCGCGCCAGCACCACCAGGTCGGTTTCGGTCTGCCCGACCAGGTCCCAGATCGCGGTTTCCTGCTCGCGTTTGGTCTGCTTCGTCACCGGCAGATAGTGAAACGGGATGTCGCCGAAATCCAGGTTGCCATAGGTATCACGCGGATGATTGGAGACGATCGCTGTCGGGATCATCTCCAACTCGCCGGTTCGCCAGCGATAGAGAATGTCAGCGAGGCAGTGATCGGATTTCGAGACCAGCAGCATGACGCGCTGGAGGGTGGCGCGGTCGCGCATCCGCCAGTCCATCCTGAAGCGGTCCGCGATCGCGTCGAACCCGGTTTGCAAAGCCGACAGCGCGACCGACAGATCGGCCGCGGTGAAAACAACCCGCATGAAGAAATGGCCGGTTTCGACGTCATTGAACTGCTGCGCATCGAGAATATTCTGCCCGTTATGGGCGAGGAATGTCGAAACCGCGGAAACAATGCCGGGCCGGTCGGGGCAGGACAGCGTCAACACGAACTGATGATCGGGCATGGCGTGGGTTGGTTTGCCATTTGAGAAGGGAATGCAGGATTGGCGGCCCTGCTCTATCACCCACGATGCCCTTGCGCCAATCCCGGCGTCTGTTCAAGATGAACAAACAACAGGCGATCCGCGTTAGAGCAAGTCATGGCTGACCGACTGAACGGCTACCGCATCCTTATCCTGGAAACCCGCGAGGAAGCCCTATTCTCTCGCCTGCTCGCCGAGCAGGGCGCGGATGTTCTGCAATGCCCGATGTTCGCCATCCACGACGCGCCCGATCCTGCGCCGGTCGAAGCCTGGATCACGCGCTTCATCGACAAACCGTTCGACGATCTGGTGCTGACGACCGGCGAAGGCCTGCGGCGGATGATGAAGGTGGCGCGGCGGATGGGCGCCGAGCAGGCATTCGTCACGGCAGTCGGCATGGCGCGAAAATTCGCGCGTGGACCAAAACCCGGCCGCGCGCTGCGCGAGATCGGACTGGAACCGCAGGCCACCACGGAGAAGCCGACATCCGAAGGCATCGCCGAAATGCTGTCGCGGGTCGATCTGAGAGGACACCGCGTCGGGCTGCAACTTTATCCCGACAAGGATCACGGCGCGCTGATCGGCGCAATTGAAGCGCTGGGCGCCGTGGTCGACACCGTGCTGCCTTACGTCTACAACGCGCAGGCCGCCGACGGCAATATCGTAACCGCGATCGACGAGATGGCGCAGGGCCGCGTCGATGCGATTGCGCTGACAAGTTCAGGGCAAGTCCGTCGCCTGTTCGAGGTGGCCCGCGCGCATCGATGCGAAGCCCGGCTGCGCGAGGGGTTGACGCAAACGCCGATCGCCTCGGTCGGACCGGTGGTTTCCGGGGAGTTGGAATCTCACGGCCTGCGTCCCAATATCACGCCTGCCAACGACGCCTTCTTCATTAAGCCGCTGATCTCGGCGATGTCGGCGAACTTGAGCAAGTCCGCACCGCGCGCCGCAGCGAAATCCGGATGACCGCCGGATGGCCTCATGCGCTCAATGGAGCCGGGCGCCCGCGACAGCGAATCATGGCCAAGGCTCCGCCTGTGTGACATAAAACCAGTATTCGCCATAACCGCCTGGCTTGTAGCCCCAACGCTTGAGATTGAAATGCCACGCCGGCACGTCGCGGCGTTCGACAACTTCCGGCGGCACGATGTACAGCGAAGTGCTCGGGCTGCCTTTCTCAAGGCGCGGAGCAAACACGAAGGCAAAAGGCAACGGCGGCACTATCGGGTGGATCAGATCCTGGTAAAGTTCAATATCGCTCTGCCTTAAGATTCCCTCGAACTCTGACAGGTGAACGGACGGAATGTCGCTGCGGAGAGGCGCGTCGTCGTTAACGACGAGGACGCCAGACATCCGGCGGCCGCCGAATACAAATGCCTCGCCATTCTTTTCCAGCGGCACCGCGTTGACCGACGTTCCTGAGGAGAAACGGTGCGTCATCCAGGGTACGCAAAGAAACAGCAGTGCCGCTATCGTCAGTCCAGTCCAGCCATATCGCGACAGCCGGAATCGTGCGACCATCGCCGGCGTCAACGCCACGCTGCTCATCCCCATCGCAAAGAACATCGCGATCAAAGGATGGCTTGCCGCCAGCGAACGCCGGCCATCATCCGGGTAGATGAGCGATGCTGAAGCGACGATGCTCGCCCAGAGAAGCGCCCAGAAGGCAAGTTCGACGGATTTGGCTCTTCGCGCGATGGTGTATGCAAGTCCTGCAAGGCATATCGCGGTCAATGTGTTGCGAAACAGCCAACCGGGCTCATCGATGGCTGTGAGGTAGCCGCGCCAGATCACGTTCGGGAAATCCGAAGTAAATTTTTTCAGATTATCTGCCAGGCGACCGAAGAATATCTCAGGTTTGGCGCGGAAGTTGGTCCACGCCATCGAGTAAATCTGCTCGGTGTTAGCAGCCTCGTCACCCGACAAAGCCTTTCCTTCGCTTGCAAGTTTCGCACGGCAGCCCTCCCAGGTGGTGCCGATCGTGAGGCCGCAGACGACATAAGAAAAATTGCTGCCAAGCAAACTCTGACTCGTTCCATAGGCCTTCAGAAGCAGGCCATTCAGCCCCAGTGCGCCAAGCAGAATGGCGGAAGCCGCCAGCGCAATCCTGAGCCTGGCCGCAATTCCGCTTGCGAATTGCCAGACTAGCCACACCAGCAAAGCCGGAATGGTAAACATGCTACCCATTCGCGTCATCAGCGCAACCGTGGTCATTGCAAAAGCCAGCAGCGCCGCGCCGGCGGAACGATCCTGGAAAGCTTTGATGAAAAACGGGATCGATAACAACGCCCAAAACAACCCGAGCGGTTCGGTCAGCGTGGTCGGCACAAAGGTGCGAGCGTAAATATATGTTAGTGCGAAAAAAACTATTCCAGCCCAGACGCCGCGCCACAGGACGATGGCCCAGGTCGCGAAACAAGTGGCGCCCGCAACCAGGCAGGCCTGCAAAATCAACATCGACGGCAGTGAAAAGTCGCCAAAAATCAGAAGGACCGACCTGAAACCGGCCGCCAAAGGCCGCCGCAGCGCCACGGTGCTCCACACGCCATCCCGGACCTGATCGAAGGCAGCGGCCAGATAATCACCTGCGTCCGAAAACGGTATAAGGCCACCGAGATTTGCGGTCTGCCAATCGCCGGGCCTGACGATTCCGGCCCACATGGCGCTGACGCAAAATACAAAAGCGCATGCCGTGATCGGGAAACCGCACCAGACAACAAGTGTTCGCAGCGACTGTTCGGTTGATTCCAGCAACGGCCGATGCAGCGCACTTGAACTCATGAGCCATGTCGCCGCGGTTCCCACGCCGGCCAACATCAAAAGCAGGTAACCGAAATATGGTTCGTTGCTGGCCGCCCATTCGGCACTTGGCGACCAACGTATAAGCGCGGTCGTTGGCAGCGCCCAACCGGTTGCCAATGCATAGAGGCTGGACGCGACGTAGACCGCCGAAGCCGCCAGGCCGGCCCAGCAAAGCCCGAACAGTATCAAATGGGGGATTCCTAATACGAAGGCTATCGGTTGCCTCCCACGGCGCCGTGCGAACGATTTGAGCGCCTCAGCGTATGTCAGCCATCCGAGCACGGCGCTCAGAATTGCCAGTGCAGAGGTTACCCAGGCCCGCGGCCGTATGACGTATTGAAGTGTTGCTGTTGTTTCAGGGCCATTCTTCACCCCCGGGGGAAGTGAGAAGATAACGTGAGAATCCCAATGGCTGAAACCGGTCGTAGTGCCCGTCCGAATCGTTTCGTGCAGGCTGTGCGGGGGCCCCATTTCGCGACCGTCGATACGCAACTTGAGCCGTGACTGGAACGGGTTCGCGCCATCGTCTCCGACCAGCGGCTCGCTCCACCATGGAGCCTGTTGTCCCTGCGGAGCCTCCAGTATCAGGGAAGCTCGTGGCGGGTTCATCTCTGCCGCGAACGGTCCGGCGATTTTGAATTCCGCGCGCCAGGCGCCAAACTGAAGCGCCACCAATATCAGCGTCAGCAATGCGAGCGGCCAAAATATCAACCTGGCGCCGAATCGAACCCGCTCGTGGCTGCGGCCAAGGAATGGAAGGGCGAAGGTGAAAATCGGCCGAATCCGGACCAAGTCCAACATTGCTCAGACGCGCTCCAGAACAACGATCATCCGGAACGCGAGATGTCTTCGGATAAGCTGCGGCACCCTTTGTTCAAACGCCAGCATGGCGCCAACCAGCGCGCCCGGAATGAGAGACCACTTTTGGAATCCGCCGCTCATCGGATAGGCAAACAAGCTCTGCCAATCGACGCGTTGTACTCGCAACGACGGGATCGCCCGCTCGACAAGTCCGCGGGCGGATGCGGTTGCAAACAGCAGGGTGGGAATTGCCTGATTGGCGTCAAACGGATCTCGATCGGGATTTGTCGCGACCGGCGCGAATGCATCGGCATTCATGTCCACGGGTTCTTCGTGAAAGCGATCATAGAACCTGCGCGCGAGCGTCGTCATCGCCGGTTCGATCATCACCAGCCGCCCCCCAGGCTCCAGGACACGCGACGCTTCCTTGAGGAATTCGATCGGTCGCTCCAGATGATGCATGACGTCGAGCATCACCACGCCGGCAAAAAGTCCGTCCCGGAATGGCAATCGATGCGCATCCGCCACCACATCGATACCCGGGAATTTCAGGATGTCGATGGATATCACGTCCTGCCTGAACTGCTTGATGTGGGCGGTTCCGCCACCGATGTCGAGAACGCGACCTGCAGGGCAATTTTCGAGGAGCTGCCGGTGAAAGTCACGGTACAACAGGCGGACCGCTTTCTTCTTTTCCCACTGGGCGCGGTGAATAACCTGACGCTGGTCCAAATAATTCGCGCTCCCCGACATGGCAAAAACCGGCGCTCAAACAGCTTTGAGTTTGCGATAGGCGAACCACACCATTTTCAGCAACAGCCAGCCGTCGCGAAACCGCGAGATCTGGGTTTCACCGAACGTGCGCGCCTTGTAGTGGATCGGCGTCTCGATGATTTTCAGGTTTTGTTTGGCCGCACCGAAGATCAGATCGAAATCCCCGAACGGATCGAAATTGCCGAAATAGGTGCGCTCACGCGCCAGTACTTCGTAGTCCTTACGCAACAAAACCTTGGTGCCGCACAGCGTATCCGTCAGCCTTGTATTCACAAGATAGCTGAACAGATAGGCAAAGCAGCGGTTGGCGATGAAATTGAGCGGGCGCATCGCTTCATTTTCCATGGGATAGATCAGGCGCGTGCCGTTGACGAATTCGGCCTTTCCGCTCTCGATGATCGCATGATATTTAGGCAGCATTTCCGGCGGCATCGTCAGATCGGCATCGAGGATCATCAGAACGTCGCCGGTCGCCGCAGCAAAACCCTTGCGGACCGCATCGCCCTTGCCCTTGCCGTCCTGCTTCAGGACCTTGATGTTCCAGCTATTCTTGTAGGCATCACGAACGCGCTCACATTCCTCAAACGTCCCGTCGCTAGAGTTGCCTTCGACAAAAAGAATTTCCTGGGTGCTGCCGAATCTAGGCATTCGCAATACGGCGTTCTCGATATTGCCTTTCTCATTCCTGCAGGGAACGATGATGCTCACGGAAAATTTCCGGTCGGGAAACTGCCAGACCGGACGGCCGACCAGATAAGTGCGCAGGCATAGCTGCCTGATCCCTGGCAACGGGGCGATGAACCGATTTACGAACGGACCGACTCCAAACCAGCGCAGCGGGATCAGTTGCCGCTGCTCATGACTGATCACCTCGAAATCCGCAAGATCCATCAGGTTCAGGAAATCCGCGGTCGCGATGTAATTGATCTTCGGCTGCCTGCTTCGCAATTTCAGCAACTCCGCGAATTTCAGAATCGGCTCCCACAAGTGGGAATAGTAGGAAATGATGATGCGCGTGGATGGCGTGCACAGACGATGCACCCGTCGCAATGTGCCATCGATGTCCTCGAACATGCCGATGGTGTCGGCGATCACGATATAATCGAATGGACCCTCGACGGCAGACAGCGTCTCCGAATCTTCAGCATCGCCCAGGACGAAATGCAGGCCGGGGTGCAGCTCCCTCGCCCTCGCAATGGTCTTGGCGCCGAAATCAACACCCACGCCGTAGGACGGTTGCAAGGCGGCCAGCAATTCTCCACGGCCACAGCCCAGTTCCAAAATCCGTTTGCCAGGCGGCACTAAAAATCGCATGAACTTCCGGTCGTCTTCCCGATAGGCCGCGTTGAACCTGTTCCTACGGTCTGGCTCACCCGTATGAGCTTCGGCATATTCCAGGAATTCCCTTTTTCGCATATTGCCGAACTCCGGTGAAACAGCGGATTGCGCTAGATTCACAACGGCTTCAGTGAACCGCGGACCGGCACCTGAATTGGGAAAGTCAGTCAAATGCTTCGCGTTCATTGCATCCTGCCATGGCCGGTTTCCGGCCTTATAGACTGAACCCTCTTCGAACTGAACCGGATTTACATCTGACCGGACGGCAACCCATATTTGCCGAGGGCTCCAGCAAATCGAGCATTCCGGCTCCGCGTTCTACAGAAGCGCATCGTTTTTGCGAGGCCAAGGTGGCCGTCAGTCATTCCCGGAAGAAGCACTAACCGTGCAATCGGCAACAGAATCCGGCTTCTGCACGGATCAGGTAACGCGCGCGATAACGTTCACGCTTTCGCCGCTCCTCACCAATTCCTGCAACTCCCTGGCGGTCGAAGGCAGCCGCTTGTGGGTCCGCTCATCAAAAAAGGCATAGCCATTCGGAATAAAATAGGACACCAGCTGCTCCAGGGAGGCGCCGCGTTCCTCGAGCACATACGGCGCCAATTCCATCACGAAAATCGGCGACGTATCGCGAAGCAAGGAGGTCGCACCACGAAGTACGTCACACTCGAATCCGTCCACATCAAGCTTGACCAGCTGCACCTTGCGGTCGGCGTGCTCGGCTAGAATGCTGTCGAGACTTCGCGCCTGCGCCATCTCCGTCGTCATTTCGCGACCGAGATGTTTGGCGTGCAGCCCCTGTTCCAAAGAGAGTGGCCAACTTGAATAGATGCCATTCGGAACACTCACGCCGTCATTGGCGGTGAGGAAGCAATGGAACGGCCGCACTCGGGAGGCAAGCGACGGGTTGAGGTCGAGGTTGCGTCGAAGCTTGCGGAACGCAAATTCCGTCGGTTCGAAAGCCAGCACTCGCCCCAGCGGTCCGACGAGTTGGGCGAGATGCAGCGTATGTGCTCCAATGTTGGCGCCAATATCGAGCACCAAAGAAGCCGGCGACACCAGTTTGGTCAAAGCGGACCTGGTTTGACGCTCATAAAAATTGCCCAGATAAATCCCGAAATCGATCCCTTCTGAAAGATTCAGCTCGTAGTTGATGTTGTCTCTGACGACAATTTCCTGGTCGGTTCGACCGAGAAGGGCGCGTCCCGCATGGACCGCATGATAAATCATGCGCGCGGCCCTGATTTTGTGGACGGTTTTCATCAATGAGATCCGGCTCGTGGGTCAGCGCAGGCGGATACCCCTATCGCATGAACCATGTCCAGTAAATAAATGGCTTTCCCGGCACCGTGCTGGCGGACCGCTCCAGCCGGCGGTCCAACCGATCAGGCCGAGGTGTCGTTCCAGCAGCCGGCCAGGTGGCAGTGGTCGCCTCTTGGTCGGGCTCGAGCGGTTGATAGCCGCAGGGTTGCGAGGTAAGCTCCCCAGAACAATGCAGGTTTCCTGAATGCGTATCTTTTTGAAGGGTGTCGGCGCTTTTGCCATCGTTCTGGTTTCTTTTTTTGGAACCCTGTTTTTGCTAGAATACTTTGCTCCCTTGTGCCCGAAGGGAGCGGCGGTTGACTTCACGGCTCCATTTTCGAGGATGGGGGCGGGTTATGCCTATTCCGTAACAGTGCCGGCGTTGGCAGATCGCGCGGACTCAAGTACTGCGCCGACACAATCAGGTTTTCTCGTTTGTGAAAACGGTTACCGTCTAGGGCCGCCGCATAGCGTCCACGCCGACATCGCGGCCAAGGGAAAGGGACGATTTTCCCATTGGACTTCCGGCTTCATTTTCTCGGCTTCCGACAATAGTGACCCCAACACGAATGGAAAGCGCTATTGGGCCGTGCCGGGCATCAGATAGGCGAGACGATAAACGATATAAGCGTGGCACTTCAGAACGTTTCGGTCCCGCTTCATATTCTTTCCAGATCGATCCGGCTAGTTGTCATCATTTGACCGGCTCAGAAAAGCCTGATAGGCGCGTTTAATTCCCTCGATCAATGAGGTACGTGCACGCCAGCCTAGTGCGGCGAGGCGGCTGACATCGAGCAATTTTCGCGGCGTGCCGTCCGGTTTTGAGGTGTCGAAGCTGATACTGCCGCTGTAGCCGACGACCGCGGCGACCACGCGGGCGAATTCCGCGACGGTGATGTCCTCGCCGGTGCCGATATTGACCAGTTCTTCGTCGGAATAGGTCTTCATCAGATGAATGCAGGCGTCGGCCATATCGTCGACATAGAGGAATTCGCGGCGCGGCGTCCCGGTGCCCCATACTACGACATCGGAGACGCCAGCGACTTTGGCTTCATGAAAACGGCGGATCAATGCCGCGACCACGTGGCTGTATTCCGGATGATAATTATCGCCGGGGCCGTACAGGTTGGTCGGCATCACATTGATGAAATCGGCGCCATACTGGCTTCGATAGGCCTCGACCATCTTGATCCCCGCGATTTTGGCGATCGCATAGGGCTCGTTGGTCGGCTCCAGCGGTCCGGTGAGGATGGAATCCTCGCGCAGCGGCTGGGCTGCGAGCTTGGGATAGATGCAGGACGAGCCGAGAAACATCAGCTTTTCTACGCCGTTGATATGCGCTGCATGAATGATGTTGGTTGCGATGACAAGGTTCTCGTAGATGAATTCGCCACGCAGCGTGTTGTTGGCGACGATGCCGCCGACCTTCGCCGCCGCCAGAAACACAACCTGCGGCCGCCTGGCGGCGAACCACTTGTTCACCGCGGCCTGATCGCGCAGATCGACCTCGCTGCGTCCGGCGGTCAGCAGCTTCACATCTTCCGACGCGAGCCGCCGCGAGAGCGCGCCGCCGACCATTCCGGCATGCCCGGCAACGAAGACCGTTTTGCCCTTCAGCTCAAACGGAGTTCTTGCCATTGGCGGCCTCCCGCCGGGCAATCTCAAGATCGCCCGCCACCATTTCCCTCACCAACTCGGCAAAATTCGTCTTCGGCTTCCAGCCGAGCTTCGCACGAGCCTTGCTGGCATCTCCGATCAGTTCATCGACCTCGGTCGGGCGGAAATACTGCGGATCGATGCGAACCACGGTCTTGCCGGACTTCTTGTCGATACCGGTTTCCTCGACGCCCTTGCCGCGCCATTCGATGCTGCGGCCGACTTCGGCGAACGCGATCTCGACGAACTCGCGCACCGAGCGGGTCTCGCCGGTCGCCAGCACGAAATCGTCCGGTTTGTCGGCCTGCAGGATCTTGTGCATGCCCTCGACATAATCCCTGGCATGGCCCCAGTCGCGCCGGGCGTCCATGTTGCCGAGATAGAGGCACTCCTCCAATCCCGTTTCGATGCGCGCGACGCTACGCGTGACTTTTCGCGTGACAAAGGTTTCGCCGCGGATCGGACTCTCGTGGTTGAACAGGATGCCGTTGGAAGCATAGATGCCGTAGGCTTCGCGGTAATTGACGGTGATCCAGTAGCCGTAAAGTTTTGCCACGCCATAGGGCGAGCGCGGATAAAACGGCGTCGTCTCCTTCTGTGGGGATTCCTGGACCAGGCCGTAAAGCTCCGACGTCGACGCCTGATAGAACCGCGTCTCATTCTCCATGCCGAGAATCCGGATCGCCTCCAGCAGCCTGAGCACGCCGAGCGCGTCGGCATTGGCGGTATATTCGGGGCTCTCGAAGCTGACGGCGACGTGGCTTTGCGCGGCGAGGTTGTAGACTTCCGTGGGGCGGATCTGCTGCATCAGGCGGATCAAGTTGGTCGAGTCCGTCATATCGCCGTAATGCAGCAGGAACGGCACATTGCCGGCATGCGGATCTTCATAGAGATGATCGATCCGCCCGGTGTTGAACGAGGATGACCGCCGCTTGATGCCGTGCACCGTATAGCCGAGACCGAGCAGATATTCGGCGAGATAGGCGCCATCCTGCCCCGTGACGCCGGTGATCAGCGCCACCCGCCGTTTCGAATCCTGAGCAGCCATATTCGCTCCAACAACGCGCCGGAAATACCCGAAGGCACCGGGACACCGACAAACCGCGACCCATTGCGCTGGACCGGCCCGCGACACTCGGTCCCATCGGCGCCGGGCCGGACGGCCAAACCCCTATCATGGCATCCTTAATACAAGCAAATTGCAGGCTTGGCCGCCCCAGACTTGCGGGATATCGAGCCATGGACCACAATCACGCCATGCGAGGCGGATGGTCGGGCTGAGATTTCAGTCACCCCGGCGTCCTGCCTTACCTAAGAAAAGCCAATCCAGGGAGGAATGACATGCGTAAACTCATGATAGCTGCGGCCTTGACGCTGCCGATGTTCGGCAGTGCTGCGATGGCGCAGGAGACGGTCAAGATCGGCTACATCGATCCGCTGTCTGGCGGCGGCGCCAGCATCGGCGAAGTCGGCCTGAAAACCTTTCAGTTCATCGCGGATGAGCTCAACGCCAAGGGCGGCATTCAGGGCAAGAAGGTCGAAATCGTCGGGCTCGACAACAAGACCAATCCGCAGGAAAGCCTGATCCAGGCGCAGAAGGCGATCGACGCCGGCGTGCGTTATATCACGCAAGGCAACGGCTCGTCGGTGGCCGGCGCGCTGTCGGATTTCCTCACCAAATACAACGAGCGCAATCCCGGCAAGGAAGTCCTCTTCTTCAACTATGCCGCGGTCGATCCGATCCTCACCAACGAGAAGTGCAGCTTCTGGCATTTCCGCTGGGATGCGAATTCCGACATCAAGATGGAAGCGCTCACCAATTATATGAAGACCGCTTCGGCCATCAAAAACGTCTACCTGATCAATCAGGATTACTCGTTCGGCGAATCGGTGCGTTCCACAGCCAGGAAGATGCTGGCCGCCAAGCGACCGGACATCAAGATCGTCGGCGACGAGCTGCATCCGCTGCTCAAGATCACCGACTTCGCGCCCTATATCGCCAAGATCAAGGCATCGGGCGCCGACACCGTGGTGACAGGCAATTGGGGCCAGGACTTTTCGCTGCTGCTGAAGGCGGCCGCTGACGCCGGACTCAGGGTAAACTGGTACACCTACTATGCCGGCGGCACCGGCGGCCCGACGGCGATCAAGCAGGCCAACCTCAATCACCAGGTGTTTGCGATCGGCGAGGGTTTTCCGAATCTCGGCTATGCGCCGGCCAACACCTTCGAGAAGGCAATACGGGCGAAGTACGACTTCAGCCTGTTCTATCCGCGCGCCGTGAACGAAATGCGCATGTTTGCGGCGGCGGCGGACAAGGCCAAGTCGCTCGACCCGGTCAAGGTCGCAACGGCCCTCGAAGGCATGGAATTCGACGTCTATGACGGCGGCAAGGGGTCGATGCGCAAGGACGACCACCAGTTCTTCCAGCCGATGTACATCGCCTCGTTCGGCGACCGCAGCGAGAAGGAGGTGTTCGACGAGGAAAAGACCGGCTGGGGCTGGAAAACGGTGGCCAAGATCGAGGCCGACCAGACTGTGCTGCCGACCACCTGCAAGATGGAACGGCCGAAGTAACGCGTTATCGCGAGGAGCGAAGCGACGAAGCAATCCAGTCTTTCCTGCTCGAAAGCCTGGATTGCTTGGCTCGCAATGAGCGCTTTGACGTGATGCCGCTGCATAAGTGAACTAACCGGGGCAGAAGCCGTGCTTGAACTGATCGTCATCTCCACGCTCAACGGTGTGCTGTACGGAATGCTGCTGTTTCTGATGGCGAGCGGCTTGACCGTCATCTTCAGCATGCTCGGCGTGCTCAATTTTGCGCATGCGAGTTTCTACATGCTCGGCGCGTTTTTCGGGTTTCAGATCGCCCGCTGGTTCGGCTTCTGGCCGGCGCTGCTGATCGCCCCTCTGCTGGCCGGTGCGATCGGCGCCGCCGTCGAACGCTTTGGGCTGCGCCGCGTGCACAAGAACGGCCATGTCGCCGAACTGCTGTTCACCTTTGGCCTCGCATTCGCCATCGAGGAGGTCGTGCAGATCATCTGGGGCAAGAGCCCGGTGGATTTTCGCGTTCCGCCGCTATTGGATTTTCCGGCCTTCACGATCTTCTCCACCAACTACCCCGCCTACAAGATGTTCATGCTGCTGGTGTCGATCGTGATCTTCGCGGCCCTGCTCATCACGTTGAAAAAGACCCGGATCGGCCTGATCGTGCAGGCGGCATTGACGCATCCGCACATGGTCGGCCATCTCGGCCATAACGTCGGGCGTATCTTCATGCTGGTGTTCGGCGTCGGCACCGCGCTCGCGGCGGTGGCCGGCGTGATCGCCGGTCCGGCGCTGGTGACCCAGGCCAACATGGCCGGACTGCTCGGGCCGATCCTGTTCGTGGTGGTCGTGGTCGGCGGGCTGGGTTCGCTGCCCGGCGCCTTCGTGGCCTCGCTGTTGATCGGCCTGGTGCAGACGTTCGCGGTTTCGATGAACGGCTCGCTCGCGGGCGCCTTCGGCCCGCTCAGTCCTGACTATGCGGCGACGTGGCTGTCCGATATCTGGGGCGTCACCATCGCGCAGATCGCACCGATCATGCCGTATCTGCTGCTGGTGCTGATCCTGATCTTTCGCCCGATGGGCCTGCTGGGGACACGCGACACATGAGCGAACTCGCCTCCAGCGCCGCGCCTCCGCTTCCGGCGGCCGCCGAGAAACTCAAATTCTATGGACTGTGGGTCGCGACCGCGGTCGTGCTGCTGCTGCTGCCCAAGATTTTCTCCTCCGGGGGAGCGCTGACCACCTTCAGCCTGATCGGCATCTCCATCATCTTTTCGCTGTCCTACAACATCCTGCTCGGCCAGACCGGCATGCTGTCGTTCGGCCACGCGGTGTATTACGGCCTCGGCGGCTTTCTGGTGATTCACGCCATCAACATCATCGGCGCCAACAAGTGGCCGATTCCGCTGCCTTTGGTGCCGTTGATCGGCGGTCTGACCGGGCTTGCCTTCGCGATGCTGCTCGGCTGGGTCTCGACCCAGCGCAGCGGCACGGCGTTCGCAATGATCTCGCTCGGCGTCGCCGAACTGATCGCGTCCTCGGCGCTGATCCTGCGTACCTTCTTCGGCGGCGAGGCCGGCATCTCCGCCAACCGCACCAAACTGCTGCGGGTGTTCGACTGGAATTTCGGGCCGCAGATCCAGATCTATTACCTCGTCGCGGCGTGGACGCTGATCGCCGTCATCGCCATGTACGCGCTGACCCGCACGCCGCTGGGGCGGATGTGCAATGCCGTGCGCGACAACCCCGAGCGCGTGCAGTTCGTCGGCTACGATCCGCATGTGGTGCGCTATCTCGCCTTCTGCTTCTCCGGATTCTTCGCCGGCATCGCCGGCGCGCTGGCCGCGATCAACTTCGAGATCGCCAATTCGGCCTATCTCGGCGCCCTGCAATCGGGCACCGTGCTGTTCTCCACCTATATCGGCGGCGTCGGCTTCTTCATCGGCCCGATCGTCGGTGCGATCTTCGTCACCATGCTGTCGCTCAGCCTGAGCGATGTGACGCCGGTGTGGCAGCTGTATTTCGGGCTGATCTTCATCGCGGTGGTGGTGTTCGCGCCGGGTGGAGTCACCGGCCTCTTGATGATGCATCGTCCGCTGCTGAAGGCCGGTACGCTGACAGGCGTGCTGCCGAGTTACGCAATCGCCTTCGTGCCGACGCTGGCAATGATCGCGGGCCTGATCCTGTCGATCGAAACCATCGTCCACTTCACCGTCAACCCCGGCGACAATTCGCACATCAAGGCGTTCGGCGTCTCGTTCGACGCGGCGAGCCCGTACATCTGGGCGATGGCGGCGATCCTGCTGATCGGGGGATTCCTGGTTGCGCGCAAGACCTGGACCCAGGTCGGGTACGCCTGGGATGACGCCACCAGCGGCGCGCGCGAAAAGGAGATCGCGGCATGAGCACCGCCATCGAACTGCGCGGCGTCGAAAAAAGTTTCGGCATCACCTCGGTGATCCGCAACGTCAATCTGACGGTGGCGCAGGGCGAGCGCCACGCCCTGATCGGACCGAACGGCGCCGGCAAGTCGACTTTGTTCAATCTGATCAGCGGCTACATGATGCCGACCGTCGGCAGCATCCTGCTGCGCGACGAGGTGATCTCCAACCTGCCGCCCTACCAGATCAACCGCCGCGGGCTGTCGCGCAGCTTTCAGGTCACCAACGTGTTCGCCAATATGACCGTGTGGGAAAACCTGCGCTGCGCCGTGCTGTGGGCGGCCGGCCACCGCTACGCGTTCTGGAAGAACATCGACAACCTGCCCGAGGTGCGCGAGCGAACCGCGCATATTCTCCAGGACATCAACCTCACCTCGCGGCGCGACGTCCCCGCGGGACTGCTGACCTACGCCGAGCAGCGCGCGCTGGAGATCGGCATCACCGTTGCCGGCGGCGCCGACGTCATCCTGCTGGATGAGCCGACCGCCGGCATGAGCCACGCCGAAACCGAGCGCGCGGTCGCGCTGATCCGCCGCCTCACCGAAGGCTGTACCCTGCTGATCGTCGAGCACGACATGAGCGTGGTGTTTGGCCTCGCCGACCGCATCTCGGTGCTGGTCTACGGCCAGATTATCGCATCCGGCACGCCGGAGGAAATTCGCGGCAATCCCAAGGTCAAGGAAGCCTATCTCGGCGAGGAGGCGGCCTGATGCTGGAGGTCAAGGATCTGCACGCCTATTACGGCAAGAGCCACATCCTGCAGGGCGTCGACATGCATATCGACGCCGGCGAGGTGGTCAGCCTGCTCGGGCGCAATGGCGTCGGCCGCTCCACCACGGTCAAGGCCATCATGGGCGAGGTGCCGCCGCAGGGCACCATCCTGTTCAAGGGCGGCAATATCGCAGGGCTGCCGAGCTATCGTATCGCCCATCTCGGCCTCGGCTATGTGCCGGAGCACCGCGACATCTTCCCGGGCCTCACGGTGCGGCAGAACCTGATGCTCGGCATCAAGGACCCGAAGAAGCCCGGCAAATGGCGGCTGGAAGACATGCTGCAAATGTTCCCCAACCTCGCCGCGCGCGCGGATACCGCGGCCGGGGTGATGTCCGGCGGCGAGAAGCAAATGCTGACAATTTGCCGCACCCTGATGGGCGACCCCGAACTGGTCATGATCGACGAGCCCACCGAGGGGCTGGCACCGATCATCGTGCAGCAGGTCGGCGACCTCATTGCGGAGATTGCACGGCGCGGCGTCGCGATCCTGCTGGTGGAGCAAAAACTGTCGATCGCGATGCGCATCTCGCACCGGCTCTATGTGATGGGCCATGGCCGCATCGTATTCGAAGGCACCCCCGCCGATCTCAGGGCCAACGCAGCGGTCCGCAAGGAATGGCTTGAAGTGTGAGGGTGACTGGCCGCGCACGCCTTCACCTCTCCCCGCAGGGGAGAGGTCGGATTGCATCGTCAGATGCAATCCGGGTGAGGGGCTGCCGCGAGTCCTGAGTGCGTGGCGGCCCCTCACCCGACGCGCATCTGACGATGCGCGTCTCCCCTGCGGGGAGAGGTGAGTGCCCCCCACTGGCCCACCTGCCGTTAGTCGAATAGGGTATGCCGAAAGGTCGGGATAAATTGCACGCGAAAATCGCACTAACGGAGGGACTGCGTGGAACACGCTTTGGAAGTGCGCGGAGTGTCACTGCGCTTTGGTGGCGTGCGCGCGCTGACCGAGGTCTCTTTCGGCGTCAACGACGGCGAACTGTTTTCCATCATCGGCCCCAACGGCGCCGGCAAGACCTCGATCGTCAATTGCATCTCGGGCCGCTACAAGCCGACCGAAGGCCAGTTGTTCTACCACGGCCGCGATATCACAGGCCTCAATCCCAACGCCCGCCCCTCGCTCGGCATTGGCCGCACTTTTCAGAACCTCGCGCTGTTCCACCACATGAGCGTGCTCGACAACATCATGGTCGGACGGCATCATTTGTTGAAGAACAATTTCATCACCGGGTCGCTGTACTGGCTGACCGGCGCGCGAAAGGAAGAGCTCGAGCATCGCCGCAAGGTCGAGGAGATCATCGACTTCCTCGACCTGCAGTCCGTGCGCAAGGCGACCGCCGGCACCCTGCCCTACGGCCTGCGCAAGCGCGTGGAGCTGGCGCGCGCGATGGCGCTGGAGCCGCAACTCATTCTGCTCGACGAGCCGATGGCCGGCATGAATTTCGAGGAAAAGGAGGACATGGCGCGCTATGTCGTCGACCTCAACGAGGAATTCGGCATGACCGTGGTCATGATCGAGCATGACATGGGCGTGGTGATGGATATCTCGCATCGCGTGATGGTGCTGGATTTCGGCCGCAAGATCGCCGAGGGCGACCCCGCCTCGGTACTAGCCGACCCTCACGTGAAACGCGCTTATCTCGGTGAGGAGGACGAAGTGCTGGTCGATCCCGATGACGTGCCGGCGCACGCGGAGACCGCGGCATGATGGATTACGCCGGCCGTGTCGCGCAAGCCGACACCTATCCAAAACTGCTGCGCCTCAACGCCAGGGAACATGGCGGCGAGATCGCGCTGCGTGAAAAGGATTTTGGGCTGTGGCGCGTGTTCACCTGGAACGATTATCAGACTCGCGTGCATGACTTTGCGCTGGGCATGGTCGAGCTCGGCTTGGGCCGCGGCGACGTGATCGGCATCATCGGCGATAACCGGCCGGACTGGGTGTCGGCCGAGATCGCCACCCACGCCATCGGCGCGATGAGCCTCGGCCTCTACCGCGACGTGCTCGACGAGGAAGCCGCCTATCTCCTGAGCTACGGCGAAGCCAGGCTGGTGTTCGCCGAAGATGAAGAGCAGGTCGACAAGCTGCTGGCGCTCGCCGACCGCGTGCCGAATCTCAAGCACATCGTTTACTCTGATCCGCGCGGGATGCGGAAATACGACGACCCGCGGCTGATAGAGGCCGACAAGCTTGCAGCGATGGGACGCGGCCGCGCCGCGCGCGAGCCTGCACTTTACGACCAACTGGTGGACGCCACGAAGGGCGAGGACGTCGCCATCCTCTGCACTACCTCCGGCACTACGGCGAACCCGAAGCTGGCGATGCTCGCCGCCGGCCGCGTGCTGCGACATTGCGCGACCTATCTGACCTTCGACCCGAAGGGCCCGGACGACGAATACGTCTCGGTGCTGCCGTTGCCCTGGATCATGGAACAGGTCTACGCGCTTGGCAAAGGCCTGCTGTGCCGGATGAAGGTCAACTTCGTCGAGCAGCCCGACACCATGATGAACGATTTTCGCGAAATCGCGCCGACCTTCGTGCTGTTCGCGCCGCGGGTGTGGGAGGGTATCGCCGCCGACGTGCGGGCGCGGGTGATGGATTCCTCGCCGCTCAAGCAAAGCCTGTACGAACTCGGCATGAAGACAGGCCTGTCGGCACTGGCGCAGGGCAAGCATTCCCTGATCGCGGACAAGCTGCTGTTCCGGGCGCTGCGCGACCGGCTCGGCTTTACCCGGCTGCGTTCGGCGGCGACCGGCGGTGCTGCGCTTGGCCCGGACACCTTCAAATTCTTCCAGGCCATGGGCGTGCCGCTGCGCACCCTGTACGGCCAGACCGAGCTGCTCGGCGCCTACACGCTGCATCCTTTTGGCGAGGTCGATCCCGACACCACCGGGGTCGCGATGGCGGAAAACATCGAAATCCGCATCGACAATCCGGATATCCACGGCGTCGGCGAGATCGTGGTCCGTCATCCCAACATGTTCCTCGGTTATTACAAGAACCCGGAAGCCTCCGCCGCCGACATGAAGGACGGCTGGATGCAGTCCGGCGACGCCGGCTATTTCAACGCCAACAAGCAGCTGGTGGTGATCGACCGTATCAAGGATCTGGCGGAAACCTCGCGCGGCGAACGCTTCTCGCCGCAATATATCGAGAACAAGCTGAAATTCTCGCCCTACATCGCCGAGACGGTGGTGCTGGGCGCCGGCCGCGACGCGCTGGCGGCGATGATCTGCATCCGGTTTTCCATCGTTTCGAAATGGGCGGAGAAAAAGCGCATCTCGTTCACGACCTATACCGATCTCTCCTCGCGTCCCGAAGTATACGCGCTGCTGCGCAAGGAGGTCGAGGCCGTCAACGCCACGCTGCCGCCGGCGCAGCGCATTGCAAAGTTCCTGCTGCTCTACAAAGAGCTCGATGCCGATGACGGCGAACTGACGCGGACGAGAAAAGTCCGCCGCAGCGTCATCAATGAGAAATACGCTGGTATCATCGACGCGATCTACGGCGGCGAACGCAATATTCCGATCGACACCGTGATCCGCTTCCAGGACGGCACCACCCAGCGCATCCGCACCACGCTGGCGGTGGTCGATCTCGCGCGCGATGCGGCGGTTTCGGAGGCTGCTGAATGATGGCGCCCCTACCTTCGGTCGTCATGCGCGGGCTCGACCCGCCTGCGGGGCCGAAGCCCCTTCGGCGAGGCGTAGGCCCGCGCATCCATCCCCTTCGCAAGAACTTTTTCAAGCGATGGATTGCCGGGTCAAGCCCGGCAATGACGATTTGCGTTGAGGGTCGCCTAGCATGAACACCCAGTTTCTGATCCAGCTTCTGGTCAATGGCCTGGTGGTCGGCACGCTCTACGGCGTGGTCGCGATGTCGTTCGTGCTGATCTACAAGGCCACGCAGGTGGTGAATTTCGCGCAGGGCGAATTGCTGCTGATCGGCGCATGGGTGTGCTGGGCGCTGCTCACCAAATACCAGGTGCCGTTCTGGATCGGGATGCCGATGACGCTGCTGTTCATGTTCATCTTCGGCATCGCGATCCAGATCATCGTGCTCAGGCCGATGATCGGCGAGCCGATCATCTCGGTGATCATGGTGACCATCGCGTTGTCGGAAGTGTTCCAGGCGTCGCTGAAATGGATTTTCGGCGTTAACCCGCAGCCGTTTCCACGGGTGTTCACCAGCCAGTCGGTCAACCTTCTCGGCCTGCAGATCCAGACGGTCTACGTCATGAGCCTCGTGGTCTCGGTGGCGATGATGATCGGGATGGCATGGTTCTTCCGGGTCTCCAAATACGGCCTGGCGATGCGCGCCACGGCCTTCAACCAGCAGGTGGCGCAATCGCTCGGCATTTCCGTCAAAAGCGTGTTCGCCATCGCCTGGGCGATCTCGGCCACAGTTTCGGCGGTCGCGGGTGTCGTGGTGGCCGTCGTCAACGGCGTGTCGTCGGGCCTGTCGGCCTACGGCATCAAGGTTTTTCCGGCGGCGATCCTTGGCGGCCTCGATTCGATCGGCGGCGCGGTGCTCGGCGGCATCATCATCGGGCTGTTGGAAAACATCGCGCAATATGTCGACAGCGAATATCTGCACTGGGGCAATCTCTACGAAATCGCGCCGTTCTACGTGATGATCATCATCCTGATGATCAAGCCGTACGGCCTGTTCGGCACCGAAGAGATCGAGCGGGTGTAACGTGGCTGGTCAGAACCTTATTCCCGCCGGCGACTTCCGCACCTCCTATGCGGTCGACACCACGATCTTTCCGACCCGCGCCAGCCGCAACGCGGCGATCATCGGCATCATCCTGATCTGCTTTGCGCCGCAAGTGTTCAGCGAATACTGGCTGAGCATCCTGATCCAGATCGGCATTTATGGCATCGCGGCGCTTGGCCTCAACATCCTGGTCGGATTCACCGGGCAGATATCGATCGGCCATGCCGCGTTCTTTCTGCTCGGCGCCTTCACCTCGGCCTATCTTTCCAACACCCTGCCGATCCCGGTATTTTTTGCCATTCCGCTGGCGGGCGTGATTACCGCGCTGGTCGGCCTGATTTTTGGACTGCCGGCGGCGCGCCTCAAGGGACTCTACCTCGTCATCGCGACACTGGCCGCGCAATACATCCTGATCGATTTCTTCTCCCGCGCCGAATGGTTTTCGGGCGGTACGGTGCCGGCATCGGCCAATCCATTCTCGATCTTCGGCTACACGTTCCGCGGCGACCGGCAGTATTTCTATGTGGTGCTGGCCTACCTCGTCGTCAGCTACCTGCTGGTGACCAACCTGATGCGGACCCGCGACGGCCGCGCGCTGGTCGCGGTGCGCGACCATTATCTGTCCGCGGAGATCATGGGCATCAATCTTACGAAATACCGCACGCTGTCGTTCGGCCTCGCCGCGTTCTTTGCCGGTATCGCCGGCGCGCTCTATGCGCATTATCAGCTGGTGGTCTCCAATGAAGGTTTCGGCATCGAACGCTCGATCATTTTCCTCGCGATGATCATCATCGGCGGCACCGGCTCGATCATGGGCACGCTGATGGGCACCGCCTTCGTTGTGCTGCTGCCGGAATCGATGGAGTGGCTCAGCGCCAGCCTGAAGGGCAGCGCGATCGACACGGCGCTTCAGCTCAAAAACAACATCACCTTCCTGCGCGAGATCGCGATCGGACTGATCATCATCGCATTCCTGATGTTCGAGCCGGACGGGCTCGCGCATCGCTGGCGGCAGATCAAGACTTACTGGAAACTCTACCCGTTTTCGCATTGAGGTTCGGACGGGACCGACTACAATCACGGCCAACAAACAAACCGGAGGAAGCCTGACATGACGACAAAATCGCTTTTGAGCGCCGTTTCGCTCGCGCTGCTGCTTGGGAGCGCCGCGACAGCGGCTCAGGCCCAGATCCCGGTCGGCCATCTCGCCGATTATTCCGGCGGCACGTCCGACGTTGGAACACCGTACGGACAGGGCGTCGTCGACACCTTTGCCTGGATCAACAAGAACGGCGGCATCGGCGGCAAGCAGGTCGCCCTCGACACCAATGATTACGGCTACCAGGTGCCGCGCGCGATCGCGCTGTACAAAAAATGGTCCGGTGGCGACAAGGTCGCGGCGATCATGGGCTGGGGCACTGCGGACACCGAGGCGCTGACCGGCTTCCTGGCGCAGGACAAGATCCCCGATATCTCCGCCTCCTACGCAGCCGCCCTCACCGATCCTGAAGGCGTCAGCGGCAAGGCAAAACCCGCGCCGTATAATTTCTTCTATGGGCCGAGCTATTCGGACGCGATGCGGGCGATGCTGACCTGGGCCGCCGAAGACTGGAAAGCCAAGGGCAAGCCGGGCAAGGCGAAATTCGTGCATATGGGCGCCAACCATCCCTATCCCAACGCGCCGAAGGCGGCCGGCGAGGCGATGGCCACTGAACTCGGCTTCGAGGTGCTGCCACCGCTGGTGTTCGCGCTGGCGCCCGGCGATTACAGCGCGCAATGCCTGAGCCTGAAGAGCTCCGGCGCCAACTACGCCTATCTCGGCAACACCGCCGCCTCCAACATCTCGGTGCTGAAGGCCTGCAAGACCGCCGGCGTCGACGTCCAGTTCCTCGGCAACGTCTGGGGCATGGATGAGAACGCCGCGAAAACCGCCGCCGACGCCGCCGACGGCGTGATCTTCCCGCTGCGCACCTCGGTGGTCTGGGGCGGCAATGCACCGGGCATGAAGACGGTGATGGAAATTTCCAAAATGTCCGACCCGAGCGGCAAGGTCTATCGGCCGGTGCATTATATCGCGGCCGTCTGCACGTCGCTGTATATGAAGGAGGCGCTCGACTGGGCCGCGAAAAACGGCGGCGCCACCGGCGAGAACGTCGCCAAGGGCTTTTACCAGAAAAAGGACTGGGTGCCGGCCGGAATGGAGGGCGTCTGCAGCCCCTCGACCTGGACCGAAAAGGATCACCGCGGCACGCTCAAGGTCGATCTCTATCGCACGAAAATCTCCGGCTCGACCGACGGCGACGTCAACGACCTGATGGCGAAGGGCACCATCAAGCTGGAAAAGGTCAAGACCGTCGACCTGCCGCGCAAGCCGGAATGGCTTGGGTGGTAAGTTGAGCTACTCCGCGAAACGAAGCAGACGGTGGTGCCATCCGGCACCACCGAGGCCTTGCGCGCTAGGCCGTTTCACGTACCACTGTCACCATTGCTCCAAGCACGAGCAGATCATCCAACGGACTGTCCCGATACGGCGACGACGAAGCCCTTAGCCGCGGAAGAAACGCGTCAAAATACCCTTTATCCGGAGGTGCATACGGTTTCACAGTGTCGATTCTGAATCCGGCATCGCGGAACTGTGCAAGGTGCTCCGAAGGGCGAAGCCGATTGCCGCGTCCGACCCGTCCGCGCGTCATTCGTGCTTGATAGCTCTGTGACGCGAACAGCAGAAAGTCCAAAGGCCGATCGAAATTCCAATGATCGCGGAAATCGATACTGTGGAGACCGATGCCGCCCGGTTTTGTGACGCGCGCGAGTGATCGGCAAACAACCGGCAAGTCATAGACGTGCTCAAGGACCGAAGTCGAGAACACGACATCGCATGATGCAGTCGCTACGCTGTTAAGGGCTTCGGCGGGCTCCGCAAGGCAGCTGATCAAGCTCGCCGGGTAACCGCCGGCGGCGATCGCTTCATCGATCGCCGTCGACGGGCCTGTCCAGCGTGCTTTGAAGCGCCGGTAAAATTCCGGATGATAAGCCTGATCCCATTTCGACAGAAAGCGGTCGGCGAGTATCAGCTTCGCGCCCTCACTCGCGAGAACAAGTTGAGGAGCAAAGTCCAGCCCCGGCCCGATTTCGAGTATACGCGTTCCGTTTGGTGAAATTCCACGACTGGCCAGTTGAGTGAGATAGTGGTCGGAAAGCTGGATTGCGTAAGTCACCGCATTATCGATGTCGGCGGAAGTTTTCAGGCCGAGCCGAAACTGCATCCATAACGGAAGGTCTCTAAGCAGAGACCTGGTGCCCATTTTTGCGATCTGAAGCAAATTCACGACGCGCACTCCGTTCTCCAGCCAGCCTCAATAACGTCAACCTCGGCCGCTGCCTATTGCAACCCATCTAGAGCATGATCTTTGAAAGCGCAATCCGGCTTGTCGGGTGACGCCCGGCGAAACCGGTTCAGAATAAATATCGCGCGTATGTCAGGGGTCCGCTTTATTTAACAGCGCGAGGGCGCGGTCCGAACGTTTCGTCGAATAGCGCGGGCACAACGATTGCCATGTTTTGCGCGTGACCGGAGATTTTTATTCACCCTTGATCGCATTTGGCTTATGTTTCTAATTCGAGGCTCCCCTTGCTGCAAAGACGAATAGGCCGCGACATTCTAAAAGGTTTCACTCAGTGCAACTCCCTTCATCCGACCGGCACGTCACCCGCGACGCGCAAACTTCCCCCTTACTCGCCGTGCGCAACATCGAGGTGGTGTATGACGACGTCATCCTGGTGCTGCGCGGCTTGAGCCTCGACGTGCCGCAGGGCTCGATCGTCGCGCTGCTCGGCGCCAACGGCGCCGGCAAGTCGACCACGCTGAAGGCGATCTCCGGGCTCCTCAAGACCGAGGACGGCGAAGTTACGCGGGGCGAAATCATCTTCAACGGCGAGCGCATCAACGGCATCGATCCCGACAAGATCGTGCGCCGCGGCATCTTCCAGGTGATGGAAGGGCGCCGCATCATCGCCGACATGACGTCGCTGGAAAATTTGCGGCTCGGCGCCTTCACCCGCAGCGACACTGAAGTCGGTGCCGATATCGACATGGTCTACAACTATTTCCCGCGCCTGAAGGAACGCACCGGGCTGGCCGGCTACCTCTCCGGCGGCGAGCAGCAGATGCTCGCGATCGGCCGTGCGCTGATGGCGCGCCCGAAGATGATCCTGATGGACGAGCCGTCGATGGGATTGTCACCACTGCTGGTCAAGGAGGTGTTTTCGATCATCAAGGCGATCAACCGCGACCTCGGCGTCACCATTTTGCTGGTGGAGCAGAACGCGCGCGCGGCGCTTTCGGTCGCGAGCCACGGCTACATCATGGAACAGGGCAAGGTGGTGCTCGACGGCAGCGCCGATGAACTGCGCGACAACGAGGACGTCAAAGAGTTCTATCTCGGCGGCGCCGGCGACCAGCGCAAGAGTTTCAAGAATCTCAAAAGCTTCAAGCGGCGCAAGCGGTGGCTTTAACCGGCCGTCATCCTGAGGTGCGAGCGAAGCGAGCCTCGAAGGATGGCAACGAGTTCGCGGCCCATCCTTCGAGACGCCGCGCAAGCGCGCGGCTCCTCAGGATGACGATCCAATTTGTGGCAAGCGGGAATAGTATGACCGACCATTATGACGCCCTCGAAACCCGCGATCCCGCCGAACGCGAACGCGACCTGTTCTCGCGCCTGCCGGACGTGCTGCGCAAGGCGATGGCGGCGCCGGCCTATGCCGAGCGCTTCAAAGGCATCGATCCGGCCGCGATCAACAGCCGCACCGCGCTGGCGCGGCTGCCCGTCTTGCGCAAATCCGAACTCCCTGCCCTGCACAAGGCCGCGCCGCCGTTCGGCGGATTCGTCAACGGCCCCACCGGGTCGTTCGGGCGCCTGTTCACCTCGCCAGGGCCGATCTTCGAGCCCGAATCCACGCATGACGATCCCTGGCGCGGCGCGCGGGCTCTATTCGCCGCCGGCTTCCGGCGGGGCGATGTGGTGCTGAACACCTTCAGCTATCATCTGACGCCGGGCGGCTTTATTTTCGACTCTTCCGCGCGAGCGCTCGGCTGCGCGGTGATCCCGGCCGGGCCCGGCAACACCGACGCACAATTCGAGCTGATCGAGGCCTATCGTCCGGTTGGTTACAGCGGCACGCCGGATTTTCTCAAAATTCTGCTCGACGCAGCCGCAAGCGCCGGGCGCGACATTTCCTCGATCAAGCGCGCGCTGGTGTCGGGCGCTGCGTTTCCGAAATCGCTGCAGGAGGAAATCAAATCGCGCGGTGTTGAGGCCTACCAGGCCTTCGGCACCGCCGATCTCGGCCTGATCGCGTTCGAAACCTCGGCGCGCGACGGCATGGTCGTCAACGAGGACCTGATTTTCGAAATCGTGCGGCCGGGCACCGGCGAGCCGGTGCCGGAAGGCGATGTCGGCGAAATCGTCGTCACCTCGCTGGACCCCGAGCATCCCTGGATTCGCCTCGCGCTCGGCGATCTGACGGCAGCCCTGCCCGGCATGAGCCCCTGCGGACGCAGCAACATGCGCATCAAGGGCTGGATGGGCCGCGCCGATCAGACCACCAAGGTCAAGGGCATGTTCGTGCGGCCGGAACAGGTCGCGGAAATCGGCAAGCGGCATCCCGAGCTGGGACGGCTGCGTCTGGTCGTCACCCGCGACGGCGAGACGGATGTGATGACATTGAAGGCGGAGTGCGCATCACCCTCCGATGCATTGCGCGGGCAGGTTACGGGATCGCTGCGCGCGCTCGCCAAGCTCAGTGGCGCGGTCGAACTGGTCACGCCCGGTTCGCTGCCGAATGATGGCAAAGCCATTGTCGACGAGCGCGGGTGACGCGGTGCGCTCGATTGCTATCGGCCTATTCTTGCCAACGCTTTGAAGCGATGGCGCCAGGACCTCCACTGCTTTCCCGCCGGCAAGGGATGGGCCCTCTTGAAGGCGCGCGGGCTTTGCAGGTGCAATAGTTCCTTCTTGTGGTCCGACAGAAATTTCAACGCTTGGTCGGGATTGCCGCGCACGTTCGACCATTGATGCCGATGGGCGTCCAGGGAACTGTCCGAATCCTTGCCCTTCCTAATCACGCCACAGCCATAGTCGCAGTCGACTGTCACGAAGCATGAAGATTCCTTCATCAGGAAATCGACATAGGCGATGAACGTGAGGCCACACCAGCTGTCGGCGACAAATGTCGGGCTGATCAAGTTGCCTCCATGCGGCGGCAGGCAATCATGAACGACGATCGTGCCGTTTTCATTCAGTATCCGCCAAGCGAAATTCAGATCACGCTGGGAGCAAGCGTGGTCGTGGTAGGGATCGACAAGGATGATGTCGTAGCGGACGCCGCGCCGCTCGATCTCGGCGACGCACTCGGTGATACAAAGCGTATCGGAGCGATAGTCGACGGGATCGGCATCCTGCGAGCCCCGCAGATTGTAGGTTAGCCGCTCCATCCTGGTGAACAAGGTCGGATCGGCTTCAAAAAATTGCCGGCCCGTTGTCGGCGTCGATATTTCCAGAAAACTGGCGTGACCGTAGAATCCTGCGAGACGATTAACGATCAGCATTTTCCCGAATTTCACGGGCGAATCCTTTCGGGCCTCTGTCGGCCGTCGCCGGTCAGGGGAATCGCAAACCCAAGGTCTAAAATTTGCGGACCAGGCCGATGACTTCATCCTGCTGCTGCCGCGTGATCTCCGCGAACATCGGCAGCGACAGAATTCTGCTCTGCTGGCGATGCGCATTTGGGAACTGCTCGGGACGATGCTTGAGCCGGCTGTACGCGGCAAGAAACGGCAGCGCCGTCGGATAGTTGATGGCGGTCTGCACGCCATTGGCATTCAGATGCGCCGCCAGCGCATCGCGGCGCGGATGCTGGATCGTATAGAGATGATAGACGTGTTCACGCTCCGCCGCGACCGACGGTACCACGACATCCTCGATCTGGTTGAGGCCCGCGTCGTAAACCCTCGCGGCATCCTGGCGCGCCCGGGTCCATTGCGGCAGATGCGGCAATTTCGCCGACAGGATCGCAGCCTGCAGCCCGTCGAGGCGGCTGTTGATCCCCTCAATGTGATGCTGATGTTTCGTAAGGCCGCCGTGGCGCGCCAGCATGGTCATATGCTCGGCGAGCCGGCCGTCGTTGGTGACGACCGCGCCGGCGTCGCCCATCGCGCCGAGGTTCTTGCCCGGATAGAACGAATAGGTGGCGGCGGCGCCGAAGGTGCCGACCTGCCGGTCCTTGTAGTGCGCCAGATGCGCCTGGGCGCAGTCCTCGATCACCCACAGTCCGTGCCGGCGCGCGATCGCCATGATGGCGTCCATGTCCGCCGGCTGGCCATAGAGATGGACCGGGATGATGCCGACCGTGCGCGGCGTGATCGCTGCTTCAACCGCAGAGGGGTCGACGGTGAAGGTGTTTTCGTCCGTATCGGCGAAGACGACGTGAGCCCCGGCATGCGTGATCATCGCCGAGGTACTGATCCATGAATGCGCCGTCGTGATGACCTCGTCGCCCGGCTGAACTTTGAGCGCGGTCATCGCGAGGTAGAGCGCATCGGTGCCGTTGGCGCAAGATACGCAGTGCCGGATGTCGACAGCCTCGGCGAATTCCCGCTCGAACGCATCGACGTAGGATCCGCGAATGAAGGCATTGTCGCGGATCACAGCCGCGATCGCCGCGTCGATCTCGCTTTTGATCGTCTGGTACTGAAGCTGCAGATCCGCGTAAGGCACCGGCATCGGTCATCCGCCTCGCAGTTCGAGCAGCCGCGCCGGATTGCCGGCATAGGTGCCGGCCGCGGTGATATCCTTGGTCACCACCGAGCCCGCGCCGATCACGACATCGTCGACGATCCGTACCGGCATGATGGTGGCGTTGGAGCCGATCGAAACCCGGTTTCCGACCTCTGTCGCTCGCCATAGTTCCTTGCGGCCGCGCGCCGGTCCGCCGCTGGAGAACGGATCGTTGACGAACATCACGCCGTGGCTGACAAAGCAGTCTTCCCCGATCGTCACCAGCTCGCAGATGAAAGCATGGGATTGCACCCTGGTGCGGGCGCCAACCACCGCGCCTTTCTGGATTTCCGTGAACGGCCCGACGAAGCAGTCGTCGCCGATCTTGCAGCCGTAAAGATTGCAGGGCTCGACGATCCGCACCCGTGCGCCGAATTCGACGTCGCGCACGGCGGCTTGCTGCACGATGGGCTGGTTCACGACGCCACACCGAGCCGGCTCAGCCGGGGCGCAAAACGCAGCGCGACTTCCTGACCGGTTTCGATCGATTCATAGAGCGCGGAGATCAATTCCAGGCTCTTGCGTCCCTCGAGGCCATCCACCAGCGCGGCGTGCTGGTGGATCAGGCAATCCACCACGTGCTGATAATAGGCCTGATGCCCGAAGCCGTAGACGTTCGGCGGGTTGACCGAAAATTTTTCCATCACGTCCTTGTCCGATGGCAGTTCGTCGACGAAAGCCCAGTGCCTGATCTGGTTGACGGCAAAGCCCGCGATTTCGACGCTGCCCTTCTCGCCCAGGATCGAGAGCGAGCCTTCGAGGTCCCTCGGCCGGGCGGCAGTGGTCGCCTCGATGATGCCGAGCGCGCCATTGCGGAATTTCAGCGTCGCAACCGCGGTGTCCTCGGTCTCGATGTCGACAAGTGCCGTAATCGACCGGGCATGCACGCTGACGACGTCGCCGAAAAACCATTCCAGCATGTCGACGTGATGGCTGGCCTGGTTGGTCAGCACGCCGCCGTCATAGGCCCAGGTCCCGCGCCAGTCATCCTGGTCGTAGTAGCTCTGGTCGCGGCACCAGCGCACGCGAACCGTGCCGAGAATGAGCCGGCCGAAGCGGCCGGCCTCCAGCGCCTCGCGCGCCTTGACCACGGGAACGTTGAAGCGGTTCTGCTTGACCACGAACAGCTTGACGCCCGCCTCGTCGCAGGCGCGCATCATCTCGTCGGCGTCCTGCAGCCGCAGCGCCATCGGTTTCTCGACGACGACATGTTTTCCGGCCCTGGCGCAGGCGATGACGTGCTCGGGATGCATCCCGCTCGGAGTAAGCACCGCCACCGCGTCGATATCCTTCCGCGCCAGGAAAGCGTCCATATCGTAGTCAGCTGGAACGCCGAACTTCGACGCGATGGCGTCTGCGCGCGGGCGAACCGGATCGCAGACGGCCACAAGCCCGGCCCCATCGATATGCCTGCCGCCCAGCAGATCGGCATGACGCTTGGCAATGCGTCCGCATCCGAGCAGGCCAAATCTGATCATGAAAGCCTTCCTTGTTAACCGCCGCCGGCGGCCAGCGGACGATAGCCGTAGAGGGGCCGGGGAGGTGGCCAGCGTGCAATATGGACCAAGTGCTATATTAATAAAAGCGACTGTAAATCAAGGTACTTGACGGCATTTCTCGGCTTGCAAGTTGTACCGCACCAACTATTGGGATAACCGGTGAAGGCCGACGATATCCCGACCGAATGAATGCAACAACAGATGACTGAAGGCCAACAACTCCGAGAGCGCCTCTGGTTGGCATTCCTGATCGGCCTTCACATCGTCATCTGCTGCGTATCGCTCGTCTTGATTTCCCGGTACCGATATCCAGTCGCTTTCGATCCGGCGACGTTTCATATATTCTTCGACGCCGCCCGGTCGCACATCGCGATCCCAGTGGTCGCGGCTTTTGCGCTCGTCTCGTCCTTATTCGTATTTGCCGGCTTCAGCTTCGGTTATTTCGTCGGTTTCTATTTTTACACGATGATCCTCAGCTACCTGTGGTTAAATTGCTTTACCAATTTGAACTATGACCATCGGTTATCGGGATACTCGGCCGCGTTATCGGCTGTCGCATTTCTAGTTCCCGCGCTGTTCGTCGCGGCTCCGATCCGTCAGCTGCTTGCGCTTTCGCCGAAATCCTTCGATCGGCTCTTGTCGCTTATTTTGGTGCTGGGCGCGGCGACACTGGCGGTCGGGGCATTCTACAATTTCCGAATAGTTGCGATAGACGATATCTACGAATACCGCGATCAATTAAGTATACCGGCCCCGGTCAAGTACCTGCTGACAATCGTCTCCAGCGCATTGCTGCCGTTCGCGTTTGCCGGCTTCGTGGCGAACAGGGCGACTTGGCGTGCCGTCGCCGCTCTGATGCTTTTGTTCTTGTTCTATCCCATTACCCTGGCCAAGATCAGTCTTTTCACGCCGTTCTGGCTGATCGCCCTGCTGGTGCTTTCAAAGCTCTTCTCGGCCAGAACAGGCGTGGTTCTCAGCCTCCTGTTTCCAATGCTGGCCGGAATGGGTGCGCTTGTTTTGCTCGGGCTGTCCGGAGCGCCGTATTTCGTTACGATCAATTTTCGATTGATCGCGGTGCCCGCGGTCGCCATGGATGTCTACAACGACTTTTTTTCCAGACATGACCTGACGCATTTTTGCCAAATCTCCTTCCTGAAGCCGATCATGGATTGTCCTTATCAGGAACAATTGTCGCTGGTGATGGAGAAGGCGTACAAGCTCGGTAATTTCAACGGGTCGCTATTTGTCACGGAGGGCATTGCCTCGGTAGGAACCCTGTTTGCGCCGCTGTCGGCGTTCGCCTGCGGCCTTGTCATAGCCCTCGGAAATCGTGTGTCGGCCGGCCTTCCGGCCGGCTTCATGATGGTGTCCGGCGCCGTGCTTCCCCAGGCCCTTCTCAACGTGCCGCTATCCGTCGCTTTGCTTACGCACGGCGCCGGCTTGCTGTTCCTGCTTTGGTACATCACCCCGCGCGAAATATTCGAATACAATGAACGAACAGATGGTTGACCGGCAACTTACCGCGGAGCGCATCAGGATCGCGTGCCTTATGTGCCTGCATACCGCCGTATGCTGCGGCTCGCTCGTTTATCTCGCGGACAACGAGTTTCAGGTTTCGTTCCATCCCGCGACATTTCACATATTTTATGATGCGGCTGGGCTATCCCACGCGCTCACCGCGGTCGCGGCCTTTGCTCTGGTTTCGGTTGCTTTTTGTTTTGCGCGTTTCAGTTTCGGATACGTCGTCGGGTTTTATTTCTACACGATGATCTCCGGATATCTGTGGTTAAACTGTTTCACCAACCTGAACTATGATCACCGACTGGCGGGACTCTCGGCGGCGGTGTCAGCGGTGACGTTTCTTTTGCCCGCCCTGATTATCGTGTCGCCGATCAAACAAATTTACACAATGTCGGCCCAGACGTTCGATCGGCTGTTGACCGTCATTCTGTTGTCGGCGATCACGGCGGTCACCGCGGGCGCGCTGTATAATTTTCGTTTAGTCGGCATCGTGAACATCTACGATTTTCGCAACACGATCGAAGCGCCGGCGCTGGTCAATTACTCGATTGCGATGGCCTCGAGCGCACTGTTGCCTTTTGCATTCGCCGGCTTTGTCGCGCGCAGGGCTTACGGGCGGGCAACCTTTTCTTTGCTGCTGTTGCTGGCTATCTATCCGATCGGCTTGAGCAAGCTCGCCCTGTTCGCACCGTTCTGGCTGGTCGCCGTGCTGTTGCTGTCGCGAATGTTCGACATCAAAACCGCGGTCATCATGTCGTTGCTCGCCCCAGTGCTGATCGGATTGATCCTGCATGTGCTGTTCAATACCCAGACGGCGTTGTATTTCTCTCTCGTCAATTTTCGTCTGCTCGCGGTCCCTTCCAACGCGATGGATATTTACAACGATTTCTTCGCCCGGCACGACCCCACCTATTTCTGCCAGATATCGGTCTTGAAGCGGATCATGTCGTGCCCGTATCAGGAACCGCTGTGGATCCTGATGGAGAAGACTTATAATCTGGGCAACCTGAACGCATCGCTGTTTGCAACCGAGGGGGTTGCTTCGGTCGGCCTGCTGTTCGCGCCGGTCGCGACATTTGGCTGCGGGCTGGTGATCGCGCTCGGCAATCGCCTGTCGGCCGGCCTTCCCCCCCGCTTTATTCTACTTTCGGGCGCGGTTCTTCTTCCAATTCTGCTCAACATCCCGTTATCGATCGTCTTGAACACGCATGGCGCCGCGATCCTGTTTCTACTCTGGTACATCACGCCGCGCGCGATATTCGAGAAAGATGGCGCCGCCGCCTCGAGTTGATGCGCGCGGAGCTTGCCCACTCAGACGAAATTCAATTGAGCCTTGCTTATCTTCTGCAGAAGCTCGTCGTCGAGGATCTCGCCGGAGACCTGCAGATTGGCCAGCAGGTGAGACATCCGCGTGGTGCCGGGCACGGCGCAGCTTATTTCCGGCTTTCGCAGCACCCAGGCAAGCGCAATCTGCGCAGCGGTGAGCCGCGGTTCCTGTGCGAGAAAACCAAGGTGGCGGCCCCGCCTGATATCGGAGCGGTAATTTCTCCAGGCGCGGGCGATGTACCAGGCATCCTGAATTCCGCGAATGCGGAATCTGTCCTTGCGATACAGCCCGCCGCCAAGCGCCATGCCGGCCATAATTCCCAAATTACGCGCGGCCAGTTTCGCAACGATCGGTTCGCGCTCCGGCCGAAGAATATTGTAATCGATCATCATCGCGCCAAACAGCGGAAGCGTCATGGTATGCTCGATGACGTTTACGTCGAAACTGTTCACGCTCAGATGCAGGACTTTTCCTTCTTCCCTGAGCCGCGCCAGGGTATCGAGCAAATCGTCGGTGATGTCAGCGATTTCGGGACCGTGAAGATGCAGCAGCGGTATGGCATCCAGTCCAAGCCGGGTCAGGCTTGCTTCTACGGTTCGTCTCACGCCCAAAGAGGAGAAGTCCTCGCGCCATTTGCCCCGGTCATCGGTGTATGATCCGGCCTTGGTCGCTACCACCAGGTCATGCTTGTTGTTGAGGCCGGAAAGTGCCTTGCCCAGCCGCGGTTCGGCGTTGCCGCCGGAGTAGCTGGCGCCGGTGTCGAAGAACGTGACGCCGTGATCGATCGCCGCGTGAACCAGCTGGATCGCAGCCTTCTCGTCGAAAACTTTCATGCCCCAATAGCTCGCGCAGCCGAAGCCTATTTCGGATACGCGAAGGCCGGTTTTCCCGAGAGAACGATAAAGCATCCACTGATTACTGGCTTGGATTCAGAAGCCCTCTGCGGTACAGCAACCCGGGCGGGATGTGAAGCGCGAAATAGTGCGGCTAAATCTACCGATTGACCACCGCGCCAATTGTTGCTTTTCGCTACCCATATTGTCCCGTTACTGCTGGCAACGATGATCCACGCATCGAATATGACGAGCCAATAATTCATGCGCATCCTCGTGCTCAACGCGGATTATCCGCGCTTCCTGGCCTGGTTCTACCGCCGCCAGCCCGCGCTCGAAAACACCTCCTACGCGATGCAGATGGCGGCGCGCAATGCGAGCCTGTTCGGCGTCGCCGATTTCTATTCCCGGAATTTTGCCGCGCTGGGACATCAGGCGGCGGAGATACATGTCAACAATCCATGGCTGCAATCGGCGTGGGCGCGGGAGCACGGCATGGCAATCGAAGTACCGGAGCCGCCGGGCGGCACCGGACATCGGGAACTTCCACGATGGCTGCAACGCGCGGCGAAACCGTTGAAGCCGCTGCTACGGCCGCTGGCCCGCAAGGTCGGCCTCAGCCCCAAGCTTGATGCACAGGCCGAGAAAATATTGCTGGCGCAGATCGAGGAGTTCCGGCCCGATCTCATCATCAATCAGGACATCTTTTACGTTGACACCGGGCTTATGCGCCGCATCAAAAGCATCGGCAGCCCGACCGTCATCGGCCAGGTCGGCATCGAGCCTTCGCGCGGCGTCGACTGGAGTATCTACGACCTGATGATCTCGCAATTGCCGACAACGGTGCGATCGTTTCGCTCGCTCGGCGTCCGTGCGGAGCTAAATCATCTCGCCTTCGAACCGGCCATTCTCGACGCCCTGCCCGGAGCGCCGGCGGCGGACATCGACGTATCGTTTGTCGGTACCGTGTCGGTCGATCACCAGCAGCGGATCGCATTGCTGGAGGCCGTCGCCGGGCGTTACGGTCTCAAATTATGGGGCAACCGGCCGCAGGCCCTGCCCGCCTCCTCGCCGCTGCACCGTTGCTTCCAGGGCGAAGTCTGGGGAGCCGACATGTATCAAGTGCTGCGGCGCTCGCGCATCACGCTCAACTCGCATATCGATATGGCCGGCCGGGAGGCCGGAAACATGCGGCTGTTCGAAGCCACCGGCGTCGGCGTTTTCCTTTTGACCGACTTCAAGGACAATCTGGACACGCTGTTCGCTCCGGACAGGGAAGTCGCGGTATGGCGCTCGATCGACGACTGCCTTGAGGTCATCGGCCGTGTGATCGGCGACGACACCGGCCGCGCGGCGGTAGCTCGTGCCGGCCATGCGCGGACCATGGCGCAGCACACCTACCGCCATCGCGCCGCCGAGATTCTCGGTTTCATCGAAGGCGAGCGGGCGAAGTGATGAGGCTTCCCGGGTTCGTCAGGCAGATCGGCAAGCGCGTCGTCAAGGCGACGCCGATCCTGCGGCGTCACTTTTTCTCGTCGACCGACTATCGGGTACTCAGTGGCGCCGACGAAGCGCGCGCGATGGTCACCTCTTCAGGTGGATGGCTTACGGAGCGCACCGCTACACGGCAGGAACGAGCCTATCAGGACTTGATTGCGGCCATGGCGCACGGTGAGACGCGCCTCGACCTCAGGGTCGCGGCAGAAGCCGTCGCCGCAACGGGTATCGCAAACCCAAGCGTGCTCGATGTCGGCTGCGGCAGCGGCTATTACGCGGATGTATTTGCCGCGCTACTGCCCGGTGGCGTCCGTTATGCGGGCGTGGATTACTCCGACGCCATGATTGCCCGAGCTCGCGCCCGTTCGCCGCTGATGGCCCTCGAGGTTGCGGACGCTGTCAGGCTACCTTACGCCGACGGCGCATTCGACATCGTTTTCAACGGCGTATCGCTGATGCATGTCGTCGATTATCCGGCCGTCATCCGCGAGGCCGCGCGCGTCGCGAAGAGCTATTGCATTTTTCACACCGTACCGGTGTTCCTAAACCATCGAACCACGTTCTTGCGAAAATACGCTTACGGAGCGCCCGTGGTGGAAGTCGTCTTCAGCAAGCAGGAACTGCTGGAGTTATGCCGAGATGCGGGATTGCGCCTTGAGCGCGAATGGCCCAGCATTCCCTATGACGTGCTTGAGGCGACCGGACATCATTCGACCGCAGAGACTTACCTGTTCTCGGTGTGACGCTAATACGCCCTGCCGCGAAACACAAAAAACGCGCGTCCGGTGACGATGTCCAGCAACTGGAATACCCGCGCCCCGGCATCGCGCACCTTGCTTTTGAGATACTGCCCGACATTGATGGCCGTCGACCGGCGATGCGGCTTCGACGCGGCGATCCGCGGGATCGGATCGACCGTTTGCTCGATCGCGAGCAGTTCATCGACATAAGGCTTGTAGATGTGATTGCGCACCGCGCCGGAAAACGGCGCGCGATAGACCCGGTGGCTGCTGAAAATGAACCAGCGCAGCGCCTTTCTCAGGCCCTGAAAATGAAAAAAAACCAGCGCGCGATCGGCATCGATCAGCACCCGGCCATCGCGAAAATCGATCCGGTAGTTGCCGATATTCCAGGGCGCGAGGTTCGCGCCGATGTTCTCGATGATTGCTACGCGCGGAAACAGCCGCGGGAACGAATCGAGGTAACCCTGGTCGGCAAAGCGATCGCCGTCGACCACGTCATGACACCATTCGATGCATCTGGCGCGCCACCATCGAATAACCGCGATACCCTCCAAATCGTTGCGAGCTCCCACCCATCCGACATTGAAGGTTCCGAACTTCCGCAGCCTCGCCAGCCCGGGCGGATAACGATGGGGAATGATGGCAACGGATGCATCTTCCAGTTCCCGATAGATAATCGCGGGCGATTCGAAGAAAAATAAATCGCCATCGAGATACGTCACCCACTCGGCGTCCGCTTCGCGCGCCAGCACAAAAAGCATCCAGGCCGGCGTACAGGTGAAGTAATACTCGATGGTGCTGCGGTGGGCGCGGGTCGCGGCGACTTCGGGATCGGCCGCCTCAAAATCCACGAGCCGCACCGGAATGAGTTCCGGCAGATCGAGCGCGACCAGGGTTTGATGACAGGCCTCGCTCAGGCATAGCACCCAGAGGCGCGCCCCTGGCGCGTGGCGCTGAAGCGAACGATAGAGCGCCAGTCCTCGCGACAGGTAATTGTGGTCGAAGTAGGTGCAGTAGACGCGCTTGGCCATATCCGCGATCAATCGGCAACGCGCAACGCGCTCAGAAACGCGTCGTACTCGCGAATGTAATCATCCGGATCGTAAAGCTCCGAGGCGAATACGAGCAGCGCCGCATCGGCGCTATATTGCCATTGCCTGCCCCAGATCATCGGAGGAACGTAGATACCCGTGCTCGGGTTATCCAGCACGATCTCGCGACGCGCAGTTCCGTCATCGACCGTGACGCTGCATTGACCATAAGCGCAGATCAGAAATTGATGACACCGCCTGTGTGCGTGCTCGCCACGGATTCCGCCGGATGGAACGCCGGAAACGATGAAATATCGCTTGGGACGAAATGGAAACTCGTTTTCGAATTCGCCCACCGTCAGGTCTCCGCGCGGGTCTTTCACCGAGGGAAACCGGTACAGAACCACCCCGCGCACCCCGACGGACGCGGTATCCACCTTCGCTGGCTTTTGCCCTGCCATATCTACCTTGCGTTCCGGCTTTGAAACCTGGGCTTCGGGATAGCACATTCGCTACCAGCTGTTGACGGCCTTGATCACGCGGCCGATCTCCCCGTCCTCCATCTCGGGAAAACATGGAATCGTGAGAATTTCCTGCGCCAGCCGTTCGGTTTCCGGCAGCTCGCCGGTGCTGGACATGGAATAGGCCGGCTGGCGATGGTCCGGTATCGGATAGTGAATGCCGGAAGCGACTTCGTGCGCCTCCAGATGCCGGCGCAAGCCGTCGCGGTCCTGGCACCGAACGACAAAGAGATGGGCGACGTTATCGGGCCCGAAATCCTGCGGGCATTCGATCCGCGGATGCCTGATCTCATTTGCATACCTGCGAGCCAGCGCCCGCCGATCTTCGTTCCAGCGGTTAAGATGCGGCAGCTTCGCCAGCAGCAGCGCCGCCTGAAGCTCGTCAAGCCGGCTGTTTCGTCCTCCGGTCCGGCTCACCTGGTACTTTCTGTCCCAGCCATATTGCCGCAACTCGCAGAGCCGTTCGGCGAGCGCGGCGTCGCTTGTCGTCACCGCTCCGCCATCGCCGAGCGCGCCGAGATTCTTGGTCGGATAAAAGCTGAAGCAGCCGGCGTCACCAAAACTGCCGGCCGCCTTGCCGCTGCGGGTCGCGCCGTGCGCCTGGGCGCAGTCCTCGATAACGGGAATGCCGAGCGGCTTGCAGATGGCGGCAATCGCCTCGACATCGGCGAGACGTCCGTACAGATGCGTCGCGATAACAGCCCGCACCGGGTTCTGGCTGAGCAGGCGCTGCAAGGAATCGACATTCATCGAATGCGTCTTTGCAACGACGTCGACATACAGCGGTCGCGCGCCAATGGCATGGATCGAGGTACTGGCATAAAAACCGGCGTTGGCCACGGTGGCGACGCGGTCGCCCTCGCCTACACCGACGGCGCGCAACGCCAGTTCGATCCCATCCGTCCCGTTCGCCACGCCGACCGCATGCGGCACGCCGCAATAGGCCGCGAATGCCGTTTCGAAATCGGTACCTTCGGAGCCCAGCACGTACCAGCCGCGCTCGATGACGCGGCGCGCCGAACTGACAAGTTCCTCATGAATGAGAAGGTTCTGCCGGACGAGGTCGTTCAGCGGGACGCGCCGTGTCATTTGTCAGCGTCTTTCGGGATCGGGAACAGGTCGCTCGCTTGATGCCGGAGAGGAAATGCCACCCATTTTGACGATAGGCAAGGCCTCACGCCCCTCACGCTAGCGTGGGATCGTCGCGATCAGCCGGTCGCGCAAATCCCTGCTCAACAGCGGGCTCGCAACAAGCGCTACGACAACGAGCCAAAGCGCGCATTCGACCGCAAAGCCTGTCAGTCCCGTCCAGGGCACCAGCGACCGGATCACCGTTCCCAAGCCCCATCCACCCAGCGTCACCGCGGCCATGACCGCGGCAAGAAAGGCGACATGCCGAAGCGGCCGTTGAAGCGTCTGACTGATAATGATGGCGCCCAGCAACCCGAACTGAACCAAGAGATCGCTCGCGACAATCGCAATCGCCGCCCCCAGCGGCCCCATGCCGCGGATCAGCACGACCGACAGCATCAGGAAAACCACAAGCTGCAGTCCCTTGGTGCGCGCCACGAGCTTTCCGCGATTGCTGTAATTGGCATAACCGAGCGCCAAAATCGACGGCGCGATGACGCTGGTGCCGATCAGCAAGGTCATCGTCAGCAACGGATTGTAGGGAATGGCGCCATGGGTCCAGAGCGCAAAGAAATCCGGCCAGAATGGCAAGAGCGCGGACACCACGACGCTCGCCAGCAGCGCTACGAACACCGACCCGCGGGCATACAGATTTCGCAACTGCTCATTCAAGCCGACGGCATGATCGTGCCCGAGCTCGGCCGCCAGCGGCAGCGTGGTTTGAATGCACAGCGCCCGCAGCAACCCCGCGACGACGCGCGTGAGACCCCATTGCGCAACGGCGACGCGGTCGGACACAAAAGCGCTGACCAGCAGCACCGGCAAGTTGAGCAGCGCCAGCTCGGTGGCGCTTCCGACAACGAACGGAGCACCGATGCGAAACTGGCCAATCACCCAAGGCCAGGATTGCCCGCCCCGCGCGCCGCGCAAGAACGGAAACAGCCTGTTGGCATCGATCAGGAGAAAATAGACCGAAACGGCCATTTGGGCGGCCACATAGGCGATGGCGACCGCCAGCAGGCTTCCGGTCGTGACAACCGCGACCAGCTGACCGAGCTGCGACACCAGCATGGCCAGGCTTTGAGTCGTCACCGCGCGCCCATACAGACCGCGGGCGCGATAGAGCGCGGACGTAAGATTGGTCGGCAACGTCAAAATGAGCCCTGCCGTCATGAGGACGAACGCCGCATCGAAATGCGAGGTCGCCTGAAATCCAAGCACGACGGACGGCGGCAGGACCTGCGTTACCGTCAGCAACAGCGCGGCAAGCAGTCCCATGAACCCGAAATAAATTCGCAGCATCGCGGCGTAAAACCGCGCGGTTCGGCCGTCGCAATCGACGGTCGATTTGAACGCCAGAAAGCGGTTGATCGCGCGAAACTGCAGGCCCGCATCCGCAATGAAAACGAGATTTCCCGCGGCGTAAACCGCGAGCCAAGCCGCCAGCACGTCGCTGGTCCAGAAATGCAGAAAAACAGGGACCAGCGCGACTTGCTGGGTAATTCCCAGCATCATCTGGACAAGATTTGCGGACCACCCCGCAAAGAGCCGTCGCGCACGGCTCGGACCCGAAACCGTCATCGGGACCCCTGCTTCGTCGCGCGCATCGGCTGGGCACAGGTCAAGGTCGAAATCCCCACTGCACCACAAGCGGCTACCAGCCCAATGAATGGATGTCGATAGTTGACGGAGGCACCGGATCGGCTTTGTTGGCAGAGCCGTCGGGATCGGTCGTTGATTCCCGCGACGGAAACCGCCAGTTTGGCGGACGCCTGATCCCGCGGGTTCGGACCGCCCTTTGCAAGCCGGTGAAATTGAAACAGTGACGACAGATTATATCCCATTCAACCGGCCTTACGCGACGGGCAACGAACCCGCCTACACGGCCGAGGCGCAACGCAATCTCCATCTTTCCGGTGACGGTCCTTTCACGCGGCGCTGCCATCAATGGATCGAGCAGCAAACCGGCTGCGCCCGGGCGCTGCTGACCCACTCCTGCACGTCGGCGCTGGATCTGGCCGCGCTGCTGCTGGACATCGAAAGCGGCGACGAGGTTATTTTGCCGTCCTACACCTTCGTTTCGACGGCGAACGCTTTCGTGTTGCGCGGCGCGGTCCCGGTGTTTGTCGACATCCGTGAAGATACCCTCAATCTGGATGAGCGGCTGATCGAGGCCGCCATCACCCCGCGCACGCGGGCGATCGTGCCGGTGCATTATGCGGGCGTTTCCTGTGAGATGGACGCCATCGTTGCGATCGCCCGGCGCCACGATCTGTGGATTGTCGAAGACGCGGCGCAGGGAATCATGGCGGGCTACAAAGGCCGCGCGCTGGGCGCGATCGGCGATCTCGGCACCTTCAGTTTTCACGAAACCAAGAACATCATTTCGGGCGAAGGCGGCAGCCTCCTGGTCAGCGATCCCGCCCTGGTGGCGCGCGCGGAAATCATTCGCGAGAAAGGAACTGACCGAGGCAGGTTCTTTCGCGGCGAAGTCGACAAATACACCTGGCAGGACGTCGGCTCGTCATTCCTGCCGGGTGAATCCACCGCGGCATTCCTCTGGGCGCAACTGCAGCAGGCCCAGCAAATTACCGACGCGCGGATCGCAAGCTGGCAGCGTTACCACGAAATGCTGGCGCCTCTGGAGAGCCAAGGTTTGCTTCGGCGTCCGACGGTACCCGCGGATTGCCAGCATAACGGGCATTTGTACTACGTCGTGCTTGCGCCCGAGATCGATCGTCAAAACGTTCTCGATACCCTTAAGCGGAATAACATCGGCGCGGTGTTTCATTATGTGCCGCTGCACTCTTCCCCGGCGGGCACGCGCTTCGGACGCCCGCATGGCGATCTTTCGTTGACGACCTCGTTATCGCAGCGCTTGATCAGGCTCCCGATGTGGATGGGCTTGAGCGAAACCCAGCAGCAACGGGTGTGCGAGGTCCTGGGCGCGGCTCTCAAAAAATAACCGGTTTGGGTCCGCCGCCTAGAGCCCGTCCAATTCGCCGTTCTTCGGCGTGGAACGGGGCACGAAGGGAGCATAAGAGCCCGCGACGCCACCGACGGCCGCCGGCATCGGCGGGGGCACGCCGGGAATTCCGGGAATGCCGGACATCGCGGGAGAGCCCGGACCTTCCTGACGTTGAAGCACGAGAACTTCGGTCTGCTCGGCTTTTTTCAGGGTTACTTCGCGTCCGAGCACGGAACTCAGCACCCAGCCCGCATGAGCGTCTCCCGCCCGCAAGCGAACGATTTTCTGGTTGGTCCGATCGAGGAAAACGGCAATGGCGTCGCTGTCGCCGACGACGGCCCCAATCAGCGCCAGAGCCGGCCGCTCCGGCTCGGCCGGCTTGGCGACGGGCACAACCACCGGCTGGACGGGAGGCCCGGCCACCGCGCGCGGCGGCGGACGCCTGGAGGCCGAGAAAATCGGACGCTCCTGGGTGGCGGTCAATGCCGACAGCGGTATGGACCAAAGCGGGTTTCCGCTCACCGGAAGCCTGACGGGATCCCGCTTCGGTCCGGTCAATGGCTTCAGGTTGCCGACCTCCACCCGGTCGGGAGCTCCGGCCACGTCGTTCGGGAGAATGTCCAATGTTGCCGACGTCGCCGCTGGGGACGCCGGTGCCCAGCCGGCTGCCAGGCCGAAAACTAGCGCCAAACCGATAATCTTGGGCACCTTGACCATTGTCTTCCTGTAGATGGGCGCTCGCGGCCATCCGAACGGCCCGGAGCCTAGCCGCAACGGCTGCCGCCATCAACGCATGATTCGGCGCGGCTTTCCTGCCGCGCCGTCCGTTACGGCCGGCACGTCGAAGCCGAGGCCGGGCGGGTTTTGCAACCTCAGCGGATTGAAGATGTTGCAGCCAGGACACGCCCACACGAAATACGAGCAAGTTGTGCCCAAACCCCGCGTCAAACGGGCAAGTTCCGTTGCATAGGCTTATGAAGCGGTCAAAATGTCGCACTGGGTCGAATAGGGGCGACTTTCTGTCTGGTCTTCGTTCTCAGGCCGGTTTGAAGCGATTGGGGAACGCCATGGGCGATCGGCTGGTTCCGGAAGGCAATTTCGAGCACAGGCGGGGCGCAAAAGTGCTGCGGAAAACCCTGGACGTTTTGCTGGCCACCACCGCGCTGGGCGTCGTGTCGGCACACGCGGTCGACGGCACATGGATCGGCGGCGGCGACGAATGGACCGACCCCACGCATTGGTCGTCCAATCCGAACGTGCCCGACGGCACCGCGACGTTCACGATCAACGAGCCGACCGCGGTGCAAAGCAACGGCATCGTCTCGGTCGGCGGCGTGCAGTTCACCTCGGCGCCCAACGCCCAAGCCTACACGATCACGGCCAACGATCTGTTCCTGGTCAATGGCACCGGGATAATCAACAACTCGACCAATACGCAGACGTTCAACACGACGGCCACCACGATATTCCAGAATTCGAGCACGGCCAGCGGCGGCAGCAAGGCCGTTACGCATGTCAATAGCGGCTTCATGTCCTTTCAGGATTCGAGCACGGCCGGCACCGCGATCATTACCAACAACAGCGTCCTGCAATTCAACAACACCGGCACGGCCGGCACCGCCCAGGTTACCAACAACGCCACGATCGATTTCTTCGATTCGACCTCGGCAGGGAGCGCGAATGTTAGCAACGCCGCCACCGGCGCGCTTACCTTCAACAACACCAGCACCGCAGGCAATGCGACCATTACCCTGTTGGCGCCCATCTCACCGGGCAGCAACAGCGCGCTGCAATTCAACAACTCGAGCAGCGCCGGCAGCGCCACGATTTCGACCACGCTGGCTTCCTTCGCGACGATCACGTTCAACGACACCAGCACGGCCGCCAGTTCACACATCACGCTTGTCGACGGAACGCTGGTTTTCAACAATTCGAGCACAGCCGGCAGCGCGACCATCTCGATGACCGACGCGATGCACCCCGGCAGCATCACCTTCAACGACACGGCCTCTGCCGGCAACGCAAACATCACCAATGTCGCCAATTCCATCCTTGGGACCAGCGTTCAATTCCTTGGCGCCAGCACGGCCGGTAACGCCACGATTACCAATAATCCGGGCGCGCCCGCCGGCGAAGGCGGCACGCTGTTTTTCGGTACGCTCGGCGGCACCGACACCAGCAATGCCGGCACCGCGCACATCACCAACAATCAGTTCGGCAGCACGAGCTTCCTCGCCCAGACCTCGGCGATGAATGCGACGATCGTCAACAATAACGGCGGCAATACCAATTTTCAGGATCAGAGCACGGCGGGCAACGCCACCATCGTCAACAACAGCGGCGGAACGACGAGCTTCGGCGTTCCTCTCGTCGGCACGGACACCGCGTCCGCCGGCAGCGCAGTGATCATCAACAACAGCGGCGGCACGACGGCGTTTTTCGCCGCGACCACCGCCGGCAGCGCGACGATCATCAATAGTCTGGGCGGCATCGTGCAGTTCGGCGATTCCGGCGGCACCAACGATACCGCCACCGCCGGCAGCTCCACCATCGACAACAGCGGAGTCGTCTCGTTCAACTCGCTGACCACGGCAGGCACCGCCACCATCACCACCCACAGCGGCGGCAACGTCTTCTTCTTCGATACCAGCAGTGGCGGCGGCGCGCGCTTCATCACCGAGGCCGGCGGCACCGTCGACATCTCCGCCATCACTTCGGCAGGCACGACCGCCGGCTCGATCGAGGGCGCCGGCAGCTATGTGCTTGGTGCGAAGAACTTTGCCGTCGGCAGCAACAATCTGACGACCGAAGTCAGCGGCGTGATCTCAGGCGTCGGCGGCTCGCTCACCAAGGTCGGCACCGGCACGCTGATCCTGTCCGGCACCAACACCTATAGCGGCGGCACCACCATCAGCGCCGGCACGCTGCAGCTCGGCAATGGCGGCGCCACCGGCTCGATCGTCGGCGACGTCGTCGATAATGGCATTTTCGCGATCAATCGTTCCAATGCGTTTGTGTATAACGGTGTGATTTCAGGCGCCGGCGCGTTCCAGCAGATGGGCACCGGCACGACCACGCTGACCGCGGCGCAAACCTATACCGGCCTTACTACGATCAGCGCCGGAACGCTGGCGCTGACCGGCGCAGGCAATATCGCCAGTTCGAGCGGCGTGGTGGCCAACGGCGCGTTCGATATATCGGGCGTCAGTGGCGCCGGCACATCGATCAAGACCCTGTCCGGGTCCGGCAGCGTCGCGCTTGGCGGCAAGACGCTGACCCTGACCGTTGCCTCAGGCAATTTTGCAGGCGCAATCGGCGGCACCGGGGGCGTTACGCTTGCCGCCGGCACGGAAACACTGTCCGGCGCCAATACCTACACCGGCGTCACCACCATCTCCAGCGGCACGCTGGCGTTGGCCGGCGCCGGAAGCATCGCTTCGTCGAGCGGCGTCGTGGACAACGGCGCGTTCGACATATCGGGCGTCGGCGGCGCCAGCACATCGATCAAGACCCTGTCCGGGTCCGGCAGCGTCGCGCTTGGTGGCAAGACGCTGACCCTGACCAGTGCGTCAGGCAATTTTGCAGGCGCAATCGGCGGCACCGGGGGCGTTACGCTTGCCGCCGGCACGGAAACACTGTCCGGCAACAATACCTACACCGGCGTCACCACCATCTCCAGCGGCACGCTGGCGCTGACCGGCGCGGGCAATATCGCCAGTTCGAGCGGCGTGGTGGCCAACGGCGCGTTCGATATATCGGGCGTCGGCGGCGCCGGCACATCGATCAAGACCCTGTCCGGGTCCGGCAGCGTCGCGCTTGGTGGCAAGACGCTGACCCTGACCAGTGCGTCAGGCAATTTTGCAGGCGCAATCGGCGGCACCGGGGGCGTTACGCTTGCCGCCGGCACGGAAACACTGTCCGGCAACAATACCTATACCGGGGTTACGACGGTAACCGCCGGCACCCTGCAAGCCGGCTCGACTACAGCTTTTTCTCCAAGCTCAGCGTTTGTCGTAGGAACGACAACCACGACAGCGACGCTCGACCTGAATGGCTTCAGCAACAAGATTGCGTCTCTTGCCGGAAACGCCAACGGCATAATTACAAATTCCGCGGTGAATACCAGTCCGGTACTCACGGTCGGCGGGGACAATAACTCGACGATATTCGCCGGCGACATCAAGGATGGCCCTCGCAGCACAGGCATCTCCACTCGCGGCGTCGGTCTGACGAAGGTTGGTTCCGGCACTTTATTGCTCTCGGGCAACAACACCTACACCAGGGCAACAACCATTCAGGCGGGCGCACTGCGCGCAGGCTCAACAACGGCCTTTTCGCCGTCCTCGGCGTTTACGGTAGGAACGGGCGCTACCACTGCGACACTTGATCTCAATGGGTTCAACAACGGGATTGGCCCGCTCTCCGGCAATGCCAATGGCGCCGTAACCAACACCAGCACGACCGCAGCCGCCACACTAACGACCAATGCCGCCGATGTAATAGGTGCGGTGAACACGACATTTGCCGGCACAGTTACCGATACAAGCGCCGCCGGTGCCACTGACGCGACCGCGGCCGGAAAGCTCAGCCTCGTGAAGAACGGCGGCGGGACGCTCACTTTGTCCGGTCCAGTGAGTTATAAGGGCGACACCACCATTAACGCTGGAACGCTGGTCGTGACGAATGCCTTCACGAACGTGGGCGGCTCGAAACTGACCGTTAATGCTGCTACTTACACCATCGGCCAACTCTTGACCAACGCCGGCGCAATCATCGTGAATAGTGGCGGCACGCTGAACGCTTCCGTTGGCGGCATCACGAATACCGCCACAGGGTCCATCACCGTCGCGCTCGGCGGAACTGTCAACGACGATCTCAACAATGCCGGCGTTGTCACCAATAGCGGCGCCTATGTCGCCAATGTCGCGACCAACACCGGCGCTGGAAACATTACGAATACGACGACCGGAAATTGGACCGGCAACGTCCTGAGCAATGCCGCAATCATCAGCAACAGCGGGCTCTGGACCGGCAACGCGACCAACGGCGCGGGCGGAACGCTCAACAATTCGGGCATATGGACCGGGACTATCGCAAATGCCGGCACCTTCAACAACAACGCCGGCGCGACGCTATCCGGCCTGCTGAACAATACCGCCGGCACCACCGTGAACAACGGCGCGTTGAACGGCGGAACGACTGTCAGCGGCGGCACGTTTACCGGCTCCGGCACGGTCACGAACCTCACGGTTTCCGGCGGCACCTTTGCGCCGGGCAACGCCACGCCGGGTTCGTCGATGACGGTGAGCGGCAATCTCGCGCTTCAGTCCGGCGCGATGTATCTGGTAACACTCAATCCGACCACCTCCACCTTCACCAGTGTCGGCGGGACCGCGGCGCTCAACGGCACCGCGGCGGCGGTCTATCTCGCCGGCAACTACATCTCGAAGAAATACACCATCCTGACCGCGGCGGGCGGCGTCGGCGGCACCTTCGCTTCGCTGGTCAACACCAACGTGCCGGCGAACTTCACCTCGAGTCTGAGCTACGACGCCAACAATGCCTACATCAATCTGGCGCTGAACTTCGTTCCCAACCCGGCGCCGAACTTCGGCCCCGGCCTCAATATCAACCAGCAGAACGTCGCCAACACGCTGGTCAATTTCTTCAATACGACCGGCGGAATTCCGCTGGCCTTTGGCACGCTGACGCCGGCCGGGCTGACGCAAGTGTCGGGCGAACTCGGCACCGGGATCATCCAGACCGCGATCAAGGCCGACGACCTGTTCCTCAACCTGCTGCTTGATCCGTCGGTGGCCGGCCGCGCCGGCGGGTTTGCATCGTCTCCGATGGCGTCGCAGTTCGCCGCTGCCGACGAGGAAGCATTGGCCTATGCCGCAAAGCGCAAGGCCTCGCCCGCCGAGCGCGACGCCTATGCGATGGCGACCAAGGCGCCCTATCTCGCACCGCAGCCGGTCAGCCGCTGGAGCGTGTGGGGGGCGGCCTATGGCGGCTCGGCCAAGGTGGATGGCAATACGATTGTCGGCTCGCACGACCTCACCGCGCGCGTCTGGGGCGTGGTCGGCGGCGCCGACTACAAGGTCACTCCCGATGCGCTGGTCGGCTTCGCATTGGCCGGCGGCGGCACCAACTATTCGCTGTCCGACGCATTGGGCACCGGCCGTTCGGATCTGTTCCAGGCCGGCGTGTTCGGACGCCAGAACATCGGCGCGGCCTATCTGTCCGCGGCGCTGGCCTATGGCTGGCATGACGTCACCACCAACCGCACGGTGGCCTTGCCGGCAGGCGACGTCTTGCAGGCGCGGTTCCGCGCCGAAACCTTCTCCGCCCGCTTCGAGGGCGGCTATCGCATCGCAACGCCGTTATGCCGGCATCACGCCTTATGTCGCAGCCCAGGCGATCAGCTTCAACCTGCCGGCCTATGCCGAGCAGACGCTGGGCGGGCTCGGCACCTTTGCGCTCAATTACGCCGGGCAGACCACCACCGCGACCCGCACCGAACTGGGGCCCGCTCCGACAGATCGTTGGCGATGCTGGACGGCATCTTCACGCTGCGCGGCCGCGCGGCCTGGGCGCACGACTACAACAACGACCGTGCCGTGACCGCGGTGTTCCAGACCCTGCCTGGCGCGGCCTTCGTGGTGAACGGTGCCCGCGCCAATCCGGATGCTGCGCTCGTCAGCGCCGGCGCCGAGATGAAGTGGCTGAGCGGGTTCTCGCTCGCTGCCACCTTCGAGGGCGAGTTTTCCGGCAATACCACGAGCTATGCCGGCAAAGGCGTCGCCAGATATAGCTGGTGATTCAATAATTTGAGGCCGATGCCGGCGGTTGGCTTAAGCGCCTTGCGGCCGGCTTGAGGCGAACCCAAGGCGGTTTCGCGGCAATCTACTTGTTGCCCTGCCACTGGCCGGAAACCCCTAGAACTACTCGGATTTTTCCAACTCCCGCTTTCGTTGCCCGCAGTGGTTTGCGGCACCTGGACGTCGAGCTGGTCGACGAACAGGAAGGGCATGCCGACCTCGAGGTCGTAGAGCAGCTTCTGCAGCGCCGGCTGCTCCATCTCGCAACTGACCACGCAGGCCGACAAAACCGTCCTTGGCCTGGGTGCCCAGCACATCGACCTGCGACGACTGGATGGTGCCGCCGACATTGCCGACCGCTGCCGCGACCCGCTGCAGCAGCGTGGCGCCGGCTACCGTCACCGTCGGCCCCTCCAGGAACGGCGTTCCCGGATGCTCCGCCGCCAGCGGCGAGGTACCGGCGCCGCGCGCGCGCCGGCCCTGCAGCTGATCCAGCAGATCGGAGGTCTGCGCCAGCGCGCGCTGGTGATCGAGGATGTTCGCGACCGCGAGGCCCGCCGCGGCAAGCAGGCCGCCGGTCACGGCGATATAGAGCACCACCGCGATCAGCGGCGAGCGCGTCAGCGTGCGGGTGATGGCGTGTCCGGTGCTCATGGGTTCGCCGTGTTCTTCGGTTCGACCCGCGCCTCGATGTGGAAGCGCTCGCCGGGATCGGAGGGCGAGCGCGTCGTCGGCGCATAGAAGGTGGCGCGGGTAAAATGCTGCGACTGTTCGATCAGCGGGATCAGCGACGGCGCGTCGCGGGTGATGCCGACGATCTGCAGCTTGTTGCCGGCCAGATGCAGTTCGGTGACATAGGTATGGTCGGGCAGCACCTGGGTCAGCGCATCCAGCACGATGACGCTCGCCGGCGTCTCGTATTTGCGCCGCTCCAGCGCGGCGATCGGCGAACGATCGCCGCCGTCGCTGCCGGCGCGGATGGCGGCGCGCCGCTGCGAAATCTGCCGCGCCAGTTCGTCTTCCTGCGCGCCGAGATGCTCGGCCATATAGGCCGCGGCGATGACCGACAGCAGCGCGCAAGCCGCCGATGGCGCCGAGCGCCGACCAGCAGCGCGCGGCTCAGCCGCGACGGCATCGAGGTGACCGCGGGCCTTCTGCTCGAATACCTTTACCCGTCCGGCATTGCGCTCGGCGACATCGGTGCAAACCGCGACTGCGGCGGGATGAAAGATCGACACCGCCTGAACATAGCTCATCGCCACCTTGCGCGTGGTGGCCGCGATCACCGTGGTGATGCTCTCCGCGCCGCTCTCGACCGGCAGCGCTGCAGCCGAACACCGCCTCGCTGGCGCTCCACGGCGTCAGCCGGTCGATCTGCGCCCGCACGATGCCGTCGAGGAAATCCGCCGCCCGTGCCGGCAGTTCCAGCGGGCGGAACAGGAAACGTTTCGGCTGCAGATCGATCTCGACCCGGCTTCCCCGGAACATCGGCGCCAGATTGGGCGCGGACAAACGTTCCATCGGCAAACGCGATGTGCTGCGGCACGTTCTCGGACTTGCCGGCCGCCTCCACCGCGAAGCCGCCATCGTCCTGTTCGATCAGCCGGATCACGCGCGGCGACGACACGCGGTCGAACGCGGCGATCACGGCCGCGGCGACGCTGTCGGTCCAGCCGCGCAGGATCGCGCCGATGGTTTGCAGGAATTCATAGCGTCATCATCGGTAGGCGGCCCTTTGCGGCGCCGTAGCGCCGTCGGAGGCATTGCGCCACGACAATACACGATAAGGCTCGTCGCCGCTTTCGAGAAGCAGGATTACGACCTCCGCCGCGCTGCGCCGTCCGCTGTCGAAATCGACGACGACCGTGATCCGGTAGGCCCTGGACGCCGCCAGCGTCGCCCCCTCGCCGCCGGCCATCGCCGGCAGCGCGCGCGGGTCGGACCGTGGATCGGCGCGCTGCGACAGCACCGCCTGCAGACGTTCCGGCGTCATGCCCGGCAGCGCCGCCACCACCTGGGGCGCGGCGTCGAGCGATATTGATCGAAGCCAGGTTGCTGAACACGGTCACGAACGGAAGCATCCGCTCGACGACAACCGGCGGGATGCCGCGCACCAGCCACAATTCCTCGGCCGCCGGAAACGGCGCGTGGCGCGGCGCGTAGGCGACCCCCGCGGTGCGATAGGACGAATGTCTCGGGATCGTCCTCGCCGGCTTCCGTCGGCGCCCGCCAGGCCAGGATGCGGTCGGCATAGTCGGCGGCGTTGGCCGGCGCTGGCGCCGAGCCCGATAATGAGCCCGGCCAGCAAGCCCTTCGGCGCGGCATTGAGATCGATGCGCGCGGCTTCGGATCGGAAGGTCACCGACGACCCGCGCCCGCGCCGACCCTGGCATTGAAGGTTCCGCTGGTCGGGCGGGCCTCTTCGCCTGACCGCGGTCAACTGGTAGGCGGCAAGTTCGACGCCTGCGGTTACCAGCGCGTCCGGTCTGGACCCGGTCGGTGCTTGCCGGCCACCACCACCGCGGTGTTGGTGACGATAGGTCAGATAGATCAGCACCAGCGCCGACAAGCGCCGCGAGAATCCACAGCACGGCGACGACGATGAAGCCGCGCGCGCGTTCCGATGTCGACCAGTTCATGTCGTCAGGCGCAGCACTCAGAGCTGCTCCTCTTTATCTTTGTCTTTGTCGCTGTCCGGCTTCAGCCGCGCCGTCAGGCATGCGCATGGCATTCTTGGCCCGCGCGCATTCCGCCGGCGCGTTGACGTGAACGATCGCGGCGCTGGAGACCGCAAGCACCTGCCCGGTCGCGACGTCGCGCACAGCGATGCGGATCATGTCCGGAAGCTGCATCTGGCCGCGCCAGGTCGGTCTGCCAGACCTGATCGGGCCCGGCATAGGAAAACGTCACGCGAAACGGCGCGCGGATCAGCACGACCTGATCGGCAAATCTGATCTGCGCATCGGCCGGCATCGGCGCGAACGGCGCGCGCTCGCGCACCAGCGCAAGGCCCTGATTGTCGGCCTTCTCGATCAGCCTGATGATTTCGAGGCCGGGCCGCGTGTTGGGCCCGACGGCGGTGCGCACGAAGGTCACCGACAATTCGGTGCCTTCGAACAGCGGCGCCTTGGCGTCGCCGTTGATCGGCATCATCTCCGCGACCGACAGATCCGCGGCGATGCGCTCGAGCCCGATCGCCAGCCGCTCGGCGCGCTGCACGCGCGCCATGCCCCGGTTCCAGTTCGGCAGCCACTGCGCCGTCACCGTCGCCAGCGCGCCGAGGATCACCGTCATCAGCAGCGTCGCGATCAGCACTTCGATCAGCGTGAAGCCCGCCTCTGCCGCCCCGGCATGTCGCGCGCGCCGCGCTCATTCGGCGACCCTTGGGACGAGCCGCACGGTGGTGACCTGCATCGCCGGTCCGCCGGGCGCCTGCATCCGCATGGTGACCGCGAGCGGGACGAAGCGTCCGGTTTGCGGCGCGTCGCTCGCCACCGCCACATTCATCGGCGCGACGTCGATGCGCCAGCGATGGCCGGCCAGTTCGCCGGACTGCCGGCCCGGGTTTCAGCAGCGTGCGCGCCGGCAACGCCGCGAGCAGGCGTCTCGGCGGCTCCGCTCAAGTGCGAGGCGCTGGTCGATCGCGCGCGTGCCCTTCACGGTGGTTGCGATCACGGCGCCGATCGACGCCAGCACCGCGGCGACGATCGCCAGCGCCACCAGCGCCTCGATCAGCGTGAACCCCCTGGTGCCGTCAGAGCAGCTTTTTCGGGACAATCTCGACGCCTCCGGTCAGCCAGTTGACGCGAACCTCATAGCCCATGCCCGGACGCGCCAGCGCGATCGTGCCGCCGCACGACATGCCCGACGGAAAGAAATCGATCGAGCGGCCGGCGCTTCGGTCGGCGCATCGCGATGCCAGCATACGCGTCGACCGCGACATCGTCGGGCAAGCGGATGACGCGGCCGGTGACGCCGGAGCGGATCGACCGCGTCTCGGCATCGACCTGCGTCGCCACCTGGATCTGCCGGCGCAGCGCCGCGGTGCGGTCGGCCTTCAGCAGCGCCGCGGTCTCCACCGCATAGCTCTCGAGCTTTGCGCGCGAGGTGGCGCGCGGGATCGCCGGCAGGATGATGGCCGCGAGCAGGCCGATGATGGCGAGCACGCACAGGATCTCGATCAGCGCGAAACCCCGCTCGCCGCTGGCCGTGCTCAGCGCGTGCCGCTGGCAATGTCGGTTGCCGTTCCACTGCCGCCTTCCTGTCCGTCGGACCCGAGCGAGATGATTTCGTAAGGCGCGCGCTCGCCGGGCGAGCGATAGACATAGCTATGGCCCCAGGGATCGTTGGGCACCACGCCGCCGCGCAGATAAGGTCCGTTCCAGCCGGGCGCGTTGTTGCTGCGCGTCAGCGCGGCAAGGCCTTCGCTGGAGTTCGGGTAGCGCCCGAGGTCGAGATAATAGAGATCGAGCGCGCTGGAAAAGCTTTCGATCTGGATCTTGGCGGCCTTGGCCTTGGACTCGCCGAGATAGTCGAGCACCCGCGGTCCGACCAGCGCCATGATCAGCCCGATGATGGTGATCACCACCAGAATTTCGACCAGCGTGAAGCCGGCCTGCGACTTGCGCGCGGCGGCGTCTTGCCGAGTTCAGAACGTTTCGACCCACTTCCATCTCTCCACAATAGTCAACCGACGATCTGGCTGACGGACATCAGCGCCGTCATGACCGACACGATCAACCCGCCGACCACGATGCTGATCACGATGATCGCCGCGGGACCGGCGATGCCGACCACGCGATCGAGCGTGCGCTGCAGCTTGGCCTCGTAGAATTCGGCGACGCGGCCCGCCAGCATCGGCAGTTGCCCGGTTTCATCGCCGAGCCGCAGCATCCGCACCGCCATCGACGGCAGCGCCTTGGTATCGGCTAGCGCATCCGACAGTTTCGCGCCATGACGGACGCGCTCGGCGGCGTCGATCCAGACCGCGGACGGACCCGACCGGTCGACATCATGTCGACCAGAATGCGCAGCGTCGTCGTGAGATTGACGCCGCTTCCGAGCAACACCCCGAGATTCCGGCAGAACAGCGAGGTCCGGTAAAACGTCATCACCTGCCGGATCGCCGGCAGCCGCGTCACCGCATTGGCGATGCCGCGGCGAACGCTTTGCTGGCGCAGCAGCAGCCAGCTGCCGGCGATGACGGCTGCGACCATCGCCAGCACCGCATCGGAATTGTTGCGCAGGAAAGTCGAGAAATTCAGGAAGCCGAGGATGAACGGATCGACCTTGGCGCCGAAATCCGTGCAGCACGCTGGCGAATTGCGGCAGCACGAACGTGAGGAAGAACAGCAGCACGCAGCCGGCGGCGCCCAGCACGAACAGCGGATAGCGGATGGCCTCGCCAAGCCGGCGCTTCAGCGCCTCGGTGCGGCTGCGCTCGTCGGCCAGCACTTCGAGCACCTGGTCCAGCGATCCGGAGGCTTCGCCGACCCGGATCAGCGCGACATACATCGCGCGGAAACAGCCCCTCGTGCCGCGCCAGCGCTTCGGCGAAACTCTCGCCGGCGACGACGCGCGAGCGGATATCGGCGACCACCGGCCGCAGCCGGCCGAAATCGCGGTCGGCGGCGAGCAGTTCGAGACCGTCATTGATGCGCGCGCCGGCGCGCAGCAGCAGCGCGAGATCGCGGGTGAAAATGGTGACGTCTTCGGCCTTGGGCTTGTTGAACAGGCTGAAGGCGCTGCGCGCCGAGCCGCCCTCCTCCAGCGTGACGTTGTCGACCAGCACCAGGCCGAGCCGCTCGATCCGCTGCGCGACATCGCCCGGCGCCGGCGCGGCGATCGCGCCGGAGACCAGTTCGCCGTTGCTGTTCAGGGCGCGATAGCGGTAGTTCGGCATCGGATCACCGAATGGTCGTGACGCGGAAAACCTCGGGCACGGTGGTCAGCCCGGCGCGGCATTTGGCGACCGCATCCGCCAGCATCGTGGTCATGCCGCCGCGCATCGCCGCGGTATCGATGGTGTGCGAATCCGTCTGCGGCCCGATCAGCTTGCGGACCTCGTCGGACATTTCGAGAATCTCGAACACGCCGTTGCGGCCGCGATAGCCGGTGCCGCCGCAGCGCTCGCAGCCGCCGGCCTCGTGGATCGATCTCGCCGGCGCTCGAAGCCGATCACCGCGAAGCGCGGGTCGTTGTCGATATCGGCGGCGCGTCAGCTTGTGCGGCACCTTGCAGCGGTCGCACAGCACCCGCACCAGCCGCTGCGCCACCACGGCGCGCAGCGTCGACTTCAGCAGAAAGCCCTCGATGCCGAGATCGATCAGGCGCGGCACCGCGGCCGCCGCGGTCTCGGTGTGCAGCGTGGTCAGCACGAGATGGCCGGTCAGCGCGGCATGGATCGCGATATGCGCGGTCTCGGCGTCGCGGATTTCGCCGACCATGATCACGTCGGGGTCCTGGCGGACGAAGGAGCGCATCGCGGTGGCAAAGGTCAGCCCGATCGACGGCTTGACCTGCGACTGGTTGATGCCGGGAATTTCGTATTCGACCGGATCCTCGATGGTCAGGATCTTGCGGGTCGGCTCGTTCAGGATCGACAGCATGGTGGCGAGCGTCGTGGTCTTGCCGCTGCCGGTCGGTCCGGTCACCACGATCATGCCGTGCGGCAGCGCCAGCAGCCGCGTCATGATCGCCTCGTCGCGCGCGGCCGAGGCCGAGCTTGCCCATTTCGAGCAGGCCGCGGTCGCGCGGCAGCAAGCGGATCACCGCGCTTTCGCGAGTGCTGCGTCGGCATGGTGGCGACGCGGACATCGAGCTCGGAGCGGCTGACGCGGACCCGCGCCGCGCCATCCTGCGGCAGCCGCCGCTCGGCGATGTTGAGCCCGGCGAGAATTTTCACGCGCGAGATCAGCGCCTGCGGCGGAATGCCCGACGGCGCCGGCATCGCGCGCAGCAGGCCATCGACGCGCATGCGCACCACAAGGCCGGTGCGGAACGGCTCGATATGGATATCGCTGGCGCGCAGCTCGACCGCGCGCTCCAGCAGATCGTTGAGCGCGCGCACCACCGGCGCGCCGCTGGCGAGATCGCGCAGGCTCTCGATGTCGTCGTCGGATTGCTGCGCTCGATCCCTTGCGAGCCCTCCTCCGTGCCGGTCGTCGTCGGCCTCGACGCGCTGGTCGAGCACGCGTGGTGATGTCCTCGAACGAGGCGACCGCGACCTCGACCGGCGCGCCGAACACGATTTCGGCGGCGCGAATGGCGGCGGTGTCGGAAGGGTCGGCCACCGCCAGCCGATAGCCGCCGTTCGGCGGCGCGGACCGGGAAGATCGTGGACTCGCGCAGGAAGCGGCGCGAAAATCCGTCGAGGCAAGGCGTCGAGTTGAGCAGTTGCGGCAGGCTGAGCCGCACCACGCCCCAATAGTCCGAAACCTCGTCGGCGAATTCGGCGGCGGACAGGTCGGTGGCTTCCCACAACTCGCGAAGCGGCCGCGCCAGGGTGGAATTGGCGGGATTTTCGACGCGCGCACGCGCCTTCGGCGGCAATGAATATTTTTCGAGGAGATGCTGCCGGAAGGTCTCTGCAGAAAGGTCTCGCATCGAATTCACAACGCTAACCTTGTTACCGGAAAGCAACAGCTTTCGCGTGTGCCGAAGCCTTTACTCTTGACTTATTTACCTAGCAAAAACATAATTGTGGCGTCAAATTTTTGAGCGTCCTTGAACCACTGCGGATCGGGCGTGTTTTTTCGAGTTAACCGTCAGCGTTGGTAGGCGTATTTTGTTCAAAGTGGTCCACCCGCTTTCGCGCCTGCGTTCAGGGTTGACTGGAACGCTCGTTCTATTTTTGTCCGCGTTCCTGCTCACCGCCTGCATCGTCACGGCCGACCAGTCGGTCGAAAGCAACCCCAAAGACCCCCGCGCCCAGGACATCGCCGACAGGATCCGCTCGCTCGACCTGCTGCCGCGCCAGACCGCCGATGTCGGCACCAGCGGGCATCAAGCAGGGCGGAGGCGACAAGCAGGCCTGCGATCTATCTCAGCGACGGCACGCCGCCGCCTGGTGCTGCGCTGACCGAACGCGACGGCGTCGGTTCCGGCTCGGGCTACGACCTCAATTTCGAAAACGCGCCGGTCGCCACGGTGGCAAAGGTCATCCTCGGTGACGTATTGGGCGTCGGCTACACCATCGATCCGCGCGTGCAGGGAACCGTGACGCTGGCCTCGGTGCGTCCGATTGCCGAAAGCGGACGCGCTGTACGTGCTCGAAAATGCGCTGCGCATGTCCGACGTGGCGCTGGTGCGCGATCGCGGCGGCGGATACCGGCTGCTGCCGGCCAACGAAGCCGTAGCCCGGCGGCGTCGACCGGGCCGGCACTGCGGAAGCCGGCCAGGGCATCAGCGTGGTGCCGCTGCGCTACGTGTCGGCGCAGACCGTGTTCAAGCTGCTGGATGCGTTCGGCGTCAAGGCCACCACCGTCCGGCCCGATACCGGGCGCAATACCCTGGTCATCACCGGCAGCGGTTCCGACCGCGCAGGCGGCGATCGACACCATCCTGTCCTTCGACGCCGACTGGATGCGCGGCCAGTCGGTCGGCATTTTCCCGGTGCGCAACTCCACGCCGGAGCCGGTGATCTCCGAGATCGAGAAGATCATGGATTCCGGCGAAGGCGGCCTCAGCCAGAGCATGATCAAGTTCCAGTCGATCGGCCGGCTCAATTCCATCCTCGTGGTCAGCCAGAAGCCCGAATATCTCAAGCGCGCCGGCGTCTGGATCGCGCGGCTCGACAAGTCGGACACCGAGGGCGTCAACCTGAAATCCTATCCGCTGCGCTACGGCAATTCGAAGCTGGTCGTGGCGCTGCTCAACGACATGCTGCTCGGCCACGGCCCGGCCGGCAGCCTCGACAGCGCGTCCAGCCAGGTTTCCCCGGGCGGCGGTGTTGCAGTCTCCTCGTCCGGCGCGCCGCCGGCGGTTGCTGCGTTGAGCGGGCTGCCGCCGTCCACCGGCGTCTCCGGCGGCGGGCCCGGCGCATCCGCCAACGTCTCGCTGAGCATGCGTCCGGCACCGGCGGCAGGAGCAGGAATCGGCTTGGGCGCGCCACCGGGCGGGCAGGATTATCCGGGGCAAGGCCTGCTCGGCGGCGGTGGAAAATCAGCGAGCGGCGCGGGCATTCTGCCGAATGTGCGGATCACCGCCGACGTCACCAACAACGCCGTGCTGGTCTATGCCAACGCGGAATCGCAACGCGTCGTCGAGCAGACCATCCGCCAGATCGACCGGCCGCAGCGCCAGATCGCGATCGAGGCCACCATCGCCGAGGTCACGCTGAACGACCAGCTGAACTACGGCGTGCAGTTCTTCCTGGCCAGCAAGAAAGGCTCGATCTCCAATACGATCTCCGGGGTCTCCCCCAGTTCCACGGGAATCGACCTGCCCGCCACCGCCGTCGACGCCGCCGCCGGCGCGCTGCTGGGGCGCGTGCTTCCCGGCTTCAATTTCCTGATCGGATCGGAGAACTCGCCTCGCGTCATTCTCGATGCGCTGCACGGCGTCACCAACGTCAAGGTGCTGTCCAACCCGTCGCTGGTGGTGCTCGACAATCAGCCGGCGACCTTGCAGGTCGGCGACCAGGTGCCGTTCTCGACCGGCACCGCAACCGTGCTGACTGCGAACAACACGGTGGTCAACACCATCGACTACAAAAACACCGGCATCATTCTTCGCGTGCTGCCGCGCGCCAACGCCAACGGCAACATCGTGCTCGATATCGAGCAGGAGATCTCCAACGTCGCGGCGGGCAGCGCGGCATCGCTGACGCCGACGATATCGCAGCGGCGGGTGAAAAGCTCGATCGCGGTCGCCAGCGGCCAGACCGTGCTGCTGGCCGGCCTGATCAGCGAGACCGAGAACAAGAGCGGCAGGGCATTCCGCTGCTGGATTCGATCCCCGGCGTCGGCGACGCGTTCTCGCATCAGAACACGCTACGGACCCGAACCGAGCTGATCCTGTTCATCCGCCCGACCGTGATCAAGGACGCCGTCGATGCGCATGTCATCGCCGAGGAAATGCGCAGCAAGATGAACAGCCGGCTGGTCGGCACCAGCAACCCGGTGGTCGTGCTGCCCGCACCTCAGGTCCCGCGCTGATCGCGTGATCGACGCATCCGGCATTCGCGCCGCCCTGCCGCCACTCCTCAGTATCGCTCTATTGGCCGCGGTGGGCGTCAGCCTCGTGGCGTCGCCCGGGGCGGACGGACTGTTCGGCGCGTTCCTTGCCCTGCTGATGTCGGCGATCGCGGTCATCGACTCCCGCCGCTATATCATTCCCAACGAACTGACGGCGGCGGCTTTCGCGCTGGCGCTGCTGCGCGCCGGCACCGTCGGGCCGGACGCGGACTGGCTCGGCGTGCTCTGGGCGGCATTGCGGGCCGGCGCGATCGCGCTGCCGTTGCTGGCGCTGATGATCTTCTATCGGCGCTGGCGCGGCCGCGACGGGCTCGGCCTCGGCGACATCAAACTCGCCGCGGTTGCCGGCGCATGGCTCGGTTTTGCAACGATCTTCGCCGTGATCGAACTCGCCGCGCTGTCGGCGCTCGGGGCTTACATCGTCAACGGATACGTTCGGAAGCGTCCGCTGAAAGCGACGGAGTTTCTTCCCTTTGGATTGTTCCTCGCGCCGGCGATCTGGATCGGCTGGCTGATCGAGGCGCTGCTGGGGTAGAGTGCCACGCATCAAGACTTCGTAGCCCGCATGAGCGCAGCGATATGCGGGAAGACACGACCCCGGATGTCGCTGCGCTCATCCGGGCTACAGAACCGAATCTGGAGATCGGCGCATCGTGGCCAGGATCGTCGTGATCGGCAATGCAGCGGGAGGCAAGTCGACCCTGGCGCGCCAGCTCGCGCGCCGCGGCGCACTTCCTCTCATCGAAGTGGACCGGCTGCTGTGGCTTCCCGGCTGGCGGCTGGCGCCGGAGGCTGATTACGCGCGCGAGCACGCCGCGATCGTCGCGCAGGAGCGCTGGGTGATCGACGGCCTCGGCCGCCAGGATTCCATTGCGGAGCGGCTGGCCCGTTCAACCGAAATCATTTTGATCGACATGCCGCTGTGGATGCATTTCTGGCTTGCCGCGGAACGCCAGATCGCCTGGACACAGGGGCGGCTCGACGATCCGCCCGCGGGCGCCGCGGAAATGCCGCCGACGCGGGAACTGTTTCGAACGATGTGGGAGGTCGATCAGACCTGGCTGCCGGAGATTCGCAGCATGTGCGCGGAGGCGGAGTTGGAGGGCAAGGCGGTGACGCGGCTTGCGAGCGTCGATGAGATCGATGCGTTCGTGAAAGCCTTGTAGCCCGTATGGAGCGCAGCGCAATGCGGGGGGCTGCTCGACACCTGCCCCGGATTTCGCTTCGCTCCATCCGGGCTACAGCGATTACCGTTCCCGCGTCGGCACCCACTCCAGCGCGCGCAGGCGGGCGCGGGCGATCTCGCCGCGGGTCATCTTGGTGGTCACGGCATCGCGCAGGCGCGCCCGCGCGTCACGGGCGCCGCGCGGCGCGGAGGCGGCGGACAGGTTCAGCCACTTGTTGGCCTCGACGATATCCTGCGGCACGCCCTGACCCTTGTCGTAGAGCAGGCCGAGCGAGTATTGCGCGAGGCTGTCGCCCTGCTCCGCGGCGCGGCGGTACCACATCGCCGCCTCGGTATAATTTTTCGGAACGCCGCGGCCGGTTTCGAACATGAAGCCGAGGTAGGTCTGGGCCGCGGGATCGCCCTGTTCGGCCAGCGGAAAGAAATTTTGCGAGGCCAGCAGATATTGCTGGCGGTTGAAGGCGGAGACGCCCTGCCGGAACGAAGCCGCTTCGGCAACCACCGCCGAACCGAGCAGCGTCACCGCTGTCGCCGCAATGAAAAAACGTCGCCTGCAGCCATTCCTCATCGCCAGTCCCCGTCTCGCCGGTTGCGTGGCACCCTAATCGCGCAAGCAAGGAAAATCCATACCGCGGGACCTGCCCGGGCCGTTAATGATGACGCAAACGGCGTGCCTGAATGACAGGAGCCCCGGGCAAGATACCCGAGGCTCCGTTTCGTCACCATCCCGGACGCTGCGCAGCCGGGATGGGCAAGCTGGTGGTTACTGCTGACCGTGATCCGTCGTGGCCCCACCGACCGAGGGAGCGGTGCCCGGCGAACCATTGCCGAAAATGCGGTTGTTGCCGAACGAGGTGGTCGCGCCGCTAATTCCCGTGGTGTTGAAGAGGACGGACGAATTGGAGAGCGACATCGTTCCATTGCTGATTAGACCGGTGGCATTTCCGGAGACGAGCGAATTCTCCAGACCGATCTGGGAACCAAGGTCGCCCTCGACACCGGCCGTGGTGTTGCCGGAGAAGACCGAGCGGGCGATGCTGACCTTGTTGCCGGTGGCCGCGGCGACGCCGAAGCCGCTGTTGATCGCGTGGACCCTCTCGATCGAGACGTTGTTGGGGTTCGCCCCGGCGGCGGAAATGGCGGAACCGGTAACGTCCCGGATCACCGAATTCCTGATCATCAGCTTGCCTCCCGTGCTGGTCCTCGCATCCGCGATGCCGGCGGTCACGAAGTCCGTGATCACGGTGTCCTCGATCTCCACCACCAGGGCGTCCAGGATTCTGATGCCGCGAACGCCGGTTCGCGTGCCGATGGTGCCCGATGCACCGGAGCCGTTGATGCTGAGGCCGCGCAGCCGCACGGTGCGGAACGGATCGTTGGCGCCGACCGGGATATTGATGGTCACACCCGTGGTGCCGCTGGCGAGGATCGAGCCGAAGGTGCCGGTACAATCGATGGTGATGGATTTGGCGATCGTCACGGCTCCATAGCCGCCCGGATCGAGGCAGTCGATCTCACCATTGATGAAGGTCTTCGAGATCGCTCCCGCGAAGGTCTTGCAGGGCGCGGTACGGCTGCACGGGTTGAGGTCGTCGCCGACGCCCGAAACCCAGGTGCGCGTCGCCTGGGCGTTAGCCGGCGCCGACAGCGCAACAAGCGCGAGCGTCGTTCCGGCGAGGACCACCAGTTTTGATTTGTTATGCATATTCAATCTCCTGAATTGGGTTTGAGAAATGTTGGGCCTGGGCGGGTTGTCGCCCGAAGCTTCCCTTTTCAAATCGGCCCTGGCGTCCGCTGTGCTGATGGACGCAAGGATGGAGAGGTCCTGCTATTGCTGACCGTGGTCGGAAGAGGGTGCGCCGAGGGTCGGAACGGTGCCCGCCGAGGTATTGCCGAAGATGCGGTTATTTCCGAACGAGGTGGTCGCGGTGGCAATTCCCGTGCCGTTGAAGGAAATTTCCGAATTAGAAAACACCATCGTGCCGTTGTTTTGCAGGCCGACGACGTTTCCTGTGACCACGGAATCATCCATTGCAAGCTGGCCGCCAGCGTCGGTTTCGACACCGGCGGTGGTGTTGCCGGCGAATACCGACCGCGCGACCGCGACGTTGTTGCCGTTGCCGGTAGCGACGCCGAAGGAATTGTTGAGTGAGTGAACGTTCTCGATCGAGGCGTTGTTGGTGGCCGCTCCGGCGACGCTGATGCCGGCGCCGGTGTTGTTCCTGATCACCGAATTGCGGATGATGAGCTTGCCGCCGGTGGTGGTTCGCGCATCGACGATGCCTTGCTGCGAGAAATCGGAAATCACGATATCCTCGAGGATGACGGTCGCTGCCTGGGTGATGCTGATGCCTTTCAGCCCGGTACGGGTGCCGATGGTTCCCGATGCGCCCGTTCCGTTGATGGTGAGGCCGCGCAACCGCACGGTCCTGAACGGATCGTTGGCGTTGACGGCGATATTGATGTTGAAGCCGTTGGTCCCGCTCGCCAGCACCGATCCCAGCGTGCCGGTGCAATCGATGGTGATGGATTTGGTGATGGTCAAGGTGCCAAAGCCGCCGGGATCGAGACAGTCGATCTCGCCGTTGATGAAGGTTTTTGAAATCGCGCCGGCGAAGGTCTTGCACGGCGCCGTGCGGCTGCATGGATCGGCGTCATTGCCGACTCCCGAAACGAAGGTCCTGGTCGCCTGGGCGTGAGCCGGCGCCGACAATGCAAGAACGGCAAGAGTCGTTCCCGCGACAGCCAACAATTTTGATTTGTTATGCATATTCAACCTCCGATTAGGCTTGAGAACTGTTTGTGTTCGGTGAGCGCTCCGGAAAAATACCGGGGGCAGGCGATTTGAACGAAGTTTGAGACAGAAAAACTGACACAACTTTCCGATCACGGCCCGAACCGTGCGGTCGCCTGTTAGGCTGAGGATAGCCTGCAGGTTGGTCGCAGTTGAAATCTGTAGGTTCACAACCCGCGTCAACGCGCCGCAGCGCGCTGCCGATTGGAAAACCCTTGAATAACAAGGCCTTCGAATAAAAGGACTCAATGAAGCTTCAGCAGAGCGGCGATAAATTCCGCGCCCGCGGTGGTGAGGTGCCCATAGTCCCAGCACAGCAGCTCTGCTTTCGATTTCGGGGTATGGGTCAGGCAGCCGTCTTCGTTGCACAGCGCATCGAATGCCGAGATAAACCGCACATGAGAGGCGGCGGATGCCGCCGCGAGCGCCTCGTCGGCCTTGCGGTATGCCATTGGAGTCGGCGGCAATCGGTCCGGAAGCGCGCCGCTGGAGCGCCAGGAGCGGTAAACCTCAGTCGGCAGATCGGGCGACCAGAGCGGGGTCGGCCCGAGCACCACGACATCGTCGACGATCTTCCTAAGATCGACAAGAGTCGCCGTCAGCCCGCTATTGCGCACCTCTCCCGACCCGTAATCCTTGTAGGTCGTCCAAGCCGCAAACAGAATCACTTTTTTTGGCTTGAGCTCCGCGATCTTGCGCAAGATCGCTGCGTTACTTCGCGCGCAAGCCTCGTTGTCGCTGCCGAGCGACGGCACACAGCCGTCCCTGACAAATTGTGCAACGTCGATCCCGTCCTGTTTCAGTCCCGCGTAAAGCCGGCCGGCGTGGGAGTCGCCCCAGATCAGCGTGGCGCCAACGCCGCATTCAGGACTGAAATCCTCGAACGGCGAGGTGGCGGAGAGCCAGCATTTAAATGCTCTCGCATTCGATGCGGGATCGTACTGCATCGTCACCAGCACCGGCCGGATTACAGCGGGATATCGCCAGGGCGCTCCGCCGCTTCGCCAGATCAGCGCCGAACAGGCAAAAACAACGATTATTGCGGCCGTGGATACGGCAACGCCGAATTTCCTGATGCGGCCGAACCGGACCGGACGCTCGATGAGCACAGTGGTCAGCGTTGCGAGCACAAAACTCGCTGCAACAATTGCAACCTTGGCCGGCACCAACGTTACGCCGGCGATCGACGCGTACGACAAAAGCGGCCAGTGCCAAAGATAAAGCGGATAACTGATCAGCCCGACGGATACCGCCGATCGGTGGCTGAGGAGTTTCGAACCGAAAACGATAATGAGCGCCGTTCCGGCCACCGGGATCAAGGCCAGTGCTCCGGGGAACGGACTGGTCTTTCTCAGAAAAATCGCGCTTCCGACAATGAGCGCTAGTCCGAAAAGCGATAAGAAACTTCGATTCCTCACACGAAGATTGGCCGCTGCGAGGATCCCGCCCAGTCCCAGTTCCCACAATCGCGACAATGGAGAATAGAAGGCAGCGGCGGGCTGATACGCGGTCGCATAGCAACTGTAGAGAAACGACGTCACTGCGATCAGCGACAGACTTGCCATCAGCCACTTCGGCCGCTTGTTCAGAATCACCAGCAGCAACGGCCAGAACAGATAGAATTGCTCTTCGACGCCCAACGACCACAGATGCAGCAGCGGCTTTGCCTCCGCGGCCGCGTCGAAATACCCGACCTCGCTCCATGACAAAAAATTCGGAAAAAACAGCGCGCCGGCAAGCGCGTGAAGTCCGAGGCTTCGATAGGTGGCCGGCAGCAACAACAACCATCCGATCGCGAGCACGCCGGCGAGAACGGCCGCCAGCGCCGGAAGAATTCTACGCGCACGCCGCGCATAGAAGCCGGCAAGGGTGAAATCGGACGATTTCAAACCGGACAAGATTATTCCGGTGATCAGGTACCCACTGATGACGAAGAACACATCGACGCCGACGAATCCCCCGCTGACAAGGGTCGGGAACGCATGAAACGCGACCACCAGCACGACAGCGACGGCACGCAGGCCATCGATATCGGGACGATAGTTGTGGCTCATGTTTTCCGTTCGGTACCGGGATTGCGGATCATCGTTGCGGGTTAAGGGTTCTTCTTGACCGGAATTTCGGGATTGAGATTCGGCTCGATGAGCCTGTCGTCAATCATGTATTTTCCGGTCACGCGAGAAATCCAGATCGCAAAAGTGTTGAGGGGAGAAACAAATAGGCCACTCCTATCGAAACCGCAACGACCAGAAGGTCGATGCCGAACCTGGAAAGCGCAGAACCGCCCGTGTTGCGCGTGAGCGGTTCGCCGATCATCCACATCACTGGTCCATGCATAAGGTAAAGCGGAAACGAGATTCTGCCCAACTCCGCCGCTCGGCGTCCCGCTCCTCGATATGTCGCCTGCCTATCAGGCTTATCAGGCTGCTCCCGGGGCGTCGCCGCTAACTATTCCCGGCGACGGCCATCCGAGCATCGCCGCCCACGCACTCATCGCGTCGAAAATTGCGTCGTTCATTCGCCGTGAAGGACTGCTGGCGCAGCCAAGTGGCGCCAGCGCCCGTTTGCCATAACCAATCCGCACTCGCGCCGTCGATGGATTATCGGATTGAGGGTCAGGGCTATGTTGCCTGACTATGAACGCTGCGCTAAACAGATCGTCCGGCTGCAGCCGGGGCGCACTGGCTAAGCATCTGAAATCTTAAGGGAAAACATGAAGACCGGACTGCACGAACAGTTTTCGCGCGAGTATCACGTCGAAGCCGCGAGCAACAAGCGCTTCGGGCTCGTGGTCGGCGCCATCCTGCTCGTGTTCAGCTGCATCCGTGGATACCTGCACGGTGAACTCGGCTGGTTCGGCGTTGTCGGCGGCATTGGGCTGGTGCTGATGGTTGCCGCGCTGACCAGGCCGCAGGTGCTGGAGCCGGCCAATCGCGGATGGAGCAAACTCGGGCTTCTGCTGCACAACATTACCAATCCGATTTTTCTCGGCGCAATGTATGCCGTGGCAATCGTCCCCTCCGGTCTGATAATGCGCGCATTTGGCATCGATCCGATGGGCTTGCGGCGCCAATCCAAGACGACCTACTGGATTGCCCGCAGCAAGACCGGATCAAGTGCGCAGTCGCTGGAAAAGCCGTTTTGAGGTCAGGATGTCGTTTCTCAAGGACATGGTCGCGTTCATGTTCGCCCGGAAAAAGTTCTGGTTGCTGCCGACCTTGATACTCATGGTAATTTTCGGCGGCCTGATCGTCCTGACCAAGGGCTCCGTAGTGGCGCCGTTTATCTACACATTGTTCTGACGCAATGACCGTTGTTCTCGGTATCTCGGCGTTCTATCACGACAGCGCCGCTGCCATCGTGCGCGACGGGACGATCATCGCGGCCGCGCAGGAAGAGCGATTTACACGCAAGAAGCATGACGCCAGTTTTCCTGTCAACGCGCTACGCTACTGCGTAATGGAGGCGGGTGTTTCATTCGCCGATATCGATTTCGTTACCTTCTACGAAAAGCCTTTTCTCAAGTTCGAGCGCCTGCTCGAAACCTATCTGGCGTTCGCGCCGAAAGGGTTCAGCTCGTTCCGTATGGCGATGCCGCTGTGGCTGAAGGAGAAGCTGTTTCAGAAATCGCTGCTGATCGACTTGCTGCGCGCCGAAGCGCCCGATGTCGGCTGGGAGAAGAAACTGCGCTTTACCGAGCATCATGAGAGCCACGCGGCGAGCGCGTTCTATCCCTCGCCCTTCGACGATGCGGCGATTCTCACCATGGATGGCGTCGGCGAGTGGGCGACGACCAGCATGGGCACCGGTTCAGGCAACCGGCTTTCGTTGAGCGACGAGATTCTTTTTCCGCACTCGCTGGGGCTGCTCTATTCGGCCTTCACCTATTACACCGGCTTCAAGGTCAATTCCGGCGAGTACAAGGTAATGGGCCTTGCGCCCTATGGCGAACCGAAATACGCGCAATCGATCATGGACAATCTGATCGACATCCAGGCCGACGGTTCGTTTCGCATGAACATGGATTATTTCGACTACTGTACCGGCCTCACGATGACGAACGCGAAGTTCGACGCGCTGTTCGGCGGCAAGCCGCGCAAGCCGGAGGAATTGTTGACGCAGCGCGAGATGGATTTGGCGGCATCGATCCAAGCGGTGACGGAGGAGATCGTACTGCGGCTGACACGCGCGCTCGCCACCAGAACCGGCCAGAAGAATCTTTGCCTTGCCGGCGGCGTAGCGCTCAATTGCGTCGCCAACGGCAAGGTGCTGCGCGACGGCAGATTTGACCGGATATGGATCCAGCCTGCCGCGGGCGACGCCGGCGGGGCGGTGGGTGCGGCGCTCGCGACCTACTATCTGGCGACCGGTGGCGCGCGCCCGAACGGCACTATGGACGGCATGAACGGTTCATACCTTGGGCCGTGGTATAGCGATGAGGACGTTGCGGCTCGACTCAGAGCTGTTGGTGCTCGGTTCGAGTTCTTGAGCGAGGAAGGGCTCATTAGCGAAACCTCTCGGGCACTAGCGGACGATCAGGCGGTCGGATGGTTCCAAGGCCGCATGGAATTCGGGCCCCGCGCACTCGGCGCGCGTTCCATCCTGGGAAATGCCCGCTCGCCGGCCATGCAGAAGATGCTCAATCTGAAGGTGAAATATCGCGAGTTGTTCCGTCCTTTCGCGCCTGCCGTGCTGCGCGAGCATGTGGCTGATTGGTTCGAACTCGATCGCGACAGCCCCTATATGCTGCTCGTCGCCGCAGTGATTCCCGAACGCCGCCGAACCATGACCGACGCCGAGAGGAAACTTTGGGGCATTGATCGGCTGAATGTCGTGCGCTCGGATATCCCCGCCGTGACCCATGTCGACTATTCGGCCCGTGTTCAGACGGTGCACGCGGACACCAATCCGCGATTTCACGAACTGATCTCCGCATTCCACAGACGTACTGGCTGTCCGGTGCTGGTCAACACCAGCTTCAATGTTCGCGGCGAACCCATCGTTTGCACGCCGGAGGATGCGTTCCGCTGCTTCATGGGCACCGAAATCGAGGTGCTCGCGATCGGAAACTGTTTGCTGCGCAAGCAGGATCAGGATCCGGCCCTTAGGCAGAACTACCAGCACAAGTTTGCGCTCGATTAGCGGCCGGTGCCGGAAATAAAGCGGATAACTGATCAGCCCGCCGGATACCGCCGATTTTGACTGAGGAGTTTCCAACCGAAAACGAGCGCCGTTCCGGCCGCTGGAATCAAGGCCGGAGCGCAGAGGCGCCGCCATGACGATACCGTCATCCCCGCACCTATACCGCACGTCCGACGACGAAGCGGCTACCGCCCGCCGGCCAGTTCAGTCCGGCCAGCGTCATACGAATTTCTCCGCGCAGAATCGCGGTGAAGAGACTGTTGACGCGGGGGTTCAAACTGAACTCGCGGCTGACATCTTCATCCCGTTCGCTGCCCCGGCTTCTCAGGCGGCTTGCCGCCATGAGCGGCAGCAGCACGGCCGTGAAGGAGGATGAAAACAGGATTTCGAACCCATTGCGGAGAAGTTTTGCTTCCAGTTCCCCGCGCCGGTAACGGCGTTGATGATACGCAACATCGTCGGCGCGGCTCCACAGCCATGGATGCTGCGGCACCGCGATAATCGTCCCTCCCCCTGCCCGTGTGGCCGCGCGGATGCCCCGCAGAACCGCCTCGTCGTCCGCAATGTGCTCGATCACGTCAAACGCGCCAACGAGATCGAAAGCCCCCACGGCCGGAATGTTGCGTGCATCCATCTGCGCGAACTCAACCCCGGACGGCAGGCGGCTTCGCGCATACGCCAAGCCGGATGGATGCAATTCGGACCCGGCCAGGCGCTCCCAGTCGCGCGATGCGGCGACGGCGCGAAGCACGGCACCGTTGCCGCAGCCGATTTCGAGAAACCGGCGGGCTTGCGGAAAGAACTTGTTTGCAAGACCGACGATGAGCTCGTTGCGAACCACGAACCAGAAATGTTCGGTTTCGATTTTCGAAAGCGCCTCGAAAGAGCGTGGATCCATTCCGCTGATCGTATCGGCGAGTTCCGGCGCGAACATCGCGATCCCCTCGCCTTGCTCCACCACGCGTTCGCACGACAAGCATTGCCAGCCCGGCGGCCAGATCGGCTCGTGCGCGCCGACCGGCTCGACGGCGCCGCAGCCAAGACAGCGCCGGAACGGTCCGGTGACCTCGTTCACGCGAACCACGCAGGTCGGGCGCCCGCGAGCAGAGCCACAATAACCGCTGATCTTCTCATCGGGCGACTATAAACATTGCGGGCAGGGGTGGCCAGAAGCGGCAGCAATCTTTCATCCCGGTACCGCATTCGCGTCGACATCATCCAGTCCCGCCGTTCCATGAAGGCCGACAGGCAGCATGGGACGCAAAAAAGTCCCGGGCAGCGGCAGCTGACCGGGACTTTCGTTTTGTCGTCTCCGCTCGCCGACGGCGGCGAACGGAACAGCAGCCTCAGCAGTTGTTACTGCAGACCAGGAACTACCGCGGCAAAGCCGGCGCCGTTGCTGGTGTTGCCGTTCATCCGATTGGTGCCGTAGCTCTGCGGACCCACACCGGCGGTGGCAGTGGTATTGTAGGCGATATCCGAACCCGACATCCGGATCGTGCCGTTGGCCTGGATGCCGACTCCGTTGTTGTTGATCGAGCTGTCATCCACGTCCATCTGCGCCCCGGCGTCAGTCTCGACCCCGGTAGAGTTACCCGCAACGACCGACCGCCTGACCAGCGAGCTGTTGCCCGTGGTGGAGGCGATACCGTTCAGGTTGTTGAGGATGGAGGTGTTGACGATATCGGTCTTGCTGTTGTTGGTCGCGGACAGCGTGATGCCGTTTCCGGTATTGTTGCTGACGATCGTATCCCGGATGAAGAGCTTGGTATTGCCCGCGGTACGCGAGTCCTGGATGCCCGACTGTCCGAAATTGCTGACCACGCTGTTCTCGATGGAGACCGCTTGCGCGCCCAGGATGCGGATGCCGATGGTGCCGGGCGTGGGGGTCTGGTTGACACCCGTGAGCTGGATGCCTCTGATAGTCACCCGGTCGTTCACGCCGGCATTGACGGTGATGCCGGGCGTGCCTGCGACCAGAATCGACCCGAGCGTATAGCCGCAGTTGAACGTGATCGCCTTGATCGTGGTCACGCCGCCGTAACCGGCGGGATCGAGGCAGTTGATCTCGCCGCCCGCGGCGGTCTTCGAAATCGCGCCGGCGAAGGTCTTGCATGGCGCGGTGCGGCTGCAGGGGTTGACGTCATCGCCGACGCCGGAGACCCAGGTGCGGGTCGCCTGGGCGCTGGCCGGCGCCGAGGCCAGCAGCGGGGCCACAAATCCAGCAGCAAGAGCGAGTAAAGCAATACGACGCATGATCTACCTCCTTGTTTCGCTGATATTTACTCAGCCGTGTCAAAATCACGATAGTGGGGCTTGGTTCGAAGCTCGAGAACCGTCGCCATGGCGACATTGTGTTAAATGAATGCCTTGAAAAGTCCGCCGAACCCTACCCCAGTTCGCTCGCTTGTAGATTGTTATTTTACGCGTTTTACGACAGAGAGCCCCAAACAGCAAAAATCTTGCAGTAAATCAAGTCGAAACTGCAGATCTGTCTCCGTCGCATCGAAAGGCCGGACTCCAGCTATGATAGGTCTGGCAATTTCGATACAGGTTCAATTGAATTGTGGTGTTTTCCGCGCGTCAAAATGACCTGCCTCAAAGTTCCCTTGGAGGAACGCCCGTGAAGCTTTCTATCGTGACGACACTTTTTCGATCAACAGTAACTCTCAACGAGTTCTACAACCGAACGATGAAGGCTGCGGCCGCGATCACCCCCGATATCGAACTGGTGATGGTGAACGACGGCTCGCCGGACGACAGCCTTGACCTCGCGCTTGCGCTGCAACGAAATGATCCGCGCATCGTCGTCGTCGATCTCTCCCGCAATTTCGGCCACTACAAAGCGATCATGACGGGTCTCTCTTATGCGACCGGCGATCTGGTTTTTCTGATCGACAGCGACCTGGAGGAGAAGCCTGAGGATCTCGCGCTGTTCTATCGGCGTTTCGCGCAAGGCGACAGCGATGTCGTCTACGGCGTCCAGCAGGCGCGGCGCGGCGCATTTTCGGAGCGCGTCGGCGGCGCGATATTCTTCGCTTTGGTTGACGCACTCGCCGACCGGCCGCTTCCGCGAAATCTTGTCACCGCGCGATTGATGACGGCCGATTACGTCAAAGCGCTGGTTCGGCATCGCGACCGCGAATTCGTCATTTCCGATCTTTGGCAGGTCACCGGCTTTCGCCAGAACAAGATTGTTGTCGAGAAACTATCGCAGTCTGCTTCGACTTATTCGCTGTGGAAACGAATCCACCTCGCAGTAAGGTATCTGACGACGGCCTCCACGCGATTGCTCTATCTGGTTTTCTATGCCGGGCTGCTGATTTTCGGCCTCTCGGTCGGCGTCATCACCTTTTACATCGCAAGGTATTTCACCGCCGGCATCGGCGTCAGCGGCTATACTTCGCAGATCGTCTCGATCTGGTTTCTGGGCGGCCTTATCATGCTCATTTTGGGAATACTCGGAATCTATATGGCCAATATTCTGACCGAGACGAAGCGCCGGCCCTATACGGTGGTTCGCCGGGTGCACCGCGCGGAGGTTTCGGCGGCGGCGCCGAACCTCGCTTTGGCGGAGAAAACCTCCCGTGCAGACACGGGCATCCAGCGGTGACCGACCTCGTGCAATCCCGAATTCTTTCAGACGTCGCGGATTATTACTCCGCAAAGCTTGGGCTGCATGGTCCGACCCCACAAGGCGTCGACTGGAACGGGACCGATTCACATCAGCGCCGGCACAAGCAGTTCCTGCGCCTTCTCCAGGAAGACCCCGACGCCTCCGTGATCGACCTGGGTTGCGGATTCGGCGACTTCCTGCGCTTCCTGCGGACGGCGGGCCACCGCGGCGCCTTCATCGGTTACGACATCGTCCCGGACATGATCGACAAGGCTCGGGAGCTTCATGGCGAGCACGAGGACCGTCAATGGCATGTCGGAGCCGAACCGAAGCAAGCCGCCGACTTTGCGATCGCGAGCGGAATATTCAACGTCAAAGGCGACGTTCCGAACGAGCACTGGATCGATTACGTCCACCATACGCTCGATATCCTGGCGCAAGCCGGGCAGCGGGGATTCGGCTTTAATATCCTGAGCCTGTCGAGCGATCCGGAACGGCGACGGCCAAACCTCTATTACGCCGACCCGGCAGATTTGCTTAGGCATTGCCTGTCGCGATACGGGCGATCGGTTGCGTTGCTGCAGGATTACGGACTCTATGAATTTACCGTGCTGGTGCGTCACGGGCAGGTAAATAGCTGATGTCCCCGGCAGCGGGCGCCGAACGGCCAAATTGTCCGCTTTGCGGCGGCAACTCCACGGCGCTTCCGCTCCCCCATGCCAGCCAGTCGATGCTGAGCGACGGACGCATCATTGCGCGTGCGCTGGCGAAATTGTCGTGCATGGCTTGCGGTGCGGCCTTCCATGCGTCCGAGACCTCCGGCCCCGATATAAGGGAGATCTATCACAGCGGCTACGCACTGGCCGGCGCCGCGCCAAAATCGGACGCCGCCCGAGCCCGGGCTTATTGCCGATGGATCCAAGGTGAATGTTCAACGCCGGGATCGATCCTGGAGATCGGTTGCGGTTCGGGAGCGTTGCTAAAGGAAATGCTTTCAGCGTGGCCGGCGGCGAAAGGCTGCGGCATCGATCCGGCGCTGCCCGCGGCAGACCGATCCGACGACAGAATCCGGCTGGAACGCGGTTTTGTCGAAGATATCCCGCAGGATTGGCAAGGTTTTGATCTGATCGTTGCGGTCAATGTCGTCGAGCACGTTTCCAGCCCCGGCGCCTTTCTTGCCGCGCTGCAGCCGCGTCTGACGCCAACCGGAAAAATTGTCATTGTTTGCCCGGCCGCCGAACCGCCGAACCTCGAACTGCTTTTCTTCGATCATCTTTATAGCCTCACGCCCGCCGCGCTGCGTGCCGCGTCCAAGCCGGCGTCGCTGGTTGCACGGAAGCAAACTTCCGCACCGCCTGAGATCGGTGACTTCCAGATGCTCGTGTTCGATGCCGATGACGCCCTGGGTACCTCGGCGCGATGGGACGGTCCGTCTCCGGATCTGGCCGCAAGGCGGCAATCCTATCTCAAACGATGGAGCGAACTCGACCGGACGCTGCTTGATCGTTCAAAGTCGGGAGCGCGCCTGGTCGCTTTTGGCGCCGGCCAGACGGCCGCCATGCTCCGGGCCTACGCGCCTCGAATATGGGCCCGGGTGGGGTTGCTCATGCTTGACGACATAAAGGAGGCCTGGACCTTGGGGCCGCCGATTGCATCCTATCCGGATGCGGTGCAGAATCTCGGAGCGGCTGAGGTCCTGATCGCGGCATCGCCGCACGCCCAAAGGGCGATTGCAGAGCGGCTGCGAAACGATGGCATGCGGCCGATCGAGTGGAACGATTTGATCCCGGACTGAATCCTTAAAAACATGGCGCAGCGCGAAATTCCAGGACGATACGGCGTGATCGAACAGACGACGTCAAACACCGATGTCGAGCTTGCATGCGAGTCGATTCGCCATCTCGGCTACGGAATCGTCGATGGCGGCTACACGTCCGCATGGCTTGCCTCCTTTTCGGATGCGTTCGAGCGCGCCCGCGAGCGGTATCATTCCGAGCAGGGCGGACGGGAATCGCTCGGTGCCATCGACGAGCACAACACGATCCGGCTGCCGCTGGCTTTTGAACCGAAATTCCTGGAACTCGCGGCGAACGGCAAAATCCTTGATATCTGCAGCCGGCTTATTCCCGGATACGTCGTGCTTAATCAGCAAAACGGCATTATCAACCCTCCCCGCTCGGAACGATACAATCAAGGCGCCTGGCACCGCGATTTGCCGTATCAGCACTTCGTTTCGTCGCGCCCGCTGGCGATCAATGCCCTGTTCTGTCTCGATGCATTCACGATCGAAAACGGCGCCACCAAAGTATTGCCGGCCTCGCACCGGCAGGAGGCGTTTCCCTCGGACGACTTCGTCGGGACGCAGGCGACGACCGTTACCGCGCCGGCGGGAAGTTTCATCGTGCTGGATTGCATGATGTTCCACAGCGGTGGCGTCAACACGACCGCCGCGCCGCGGCGCGCGGTCAATCATGTCTACTCCATTCCGCTGGTCCGCCAGCAGATCGACCTGCCGCGCGCGCTCGGCGAGGAATTCGCAACCGACGGCAAGCTTCGGCGGCTGCTCGGATATGACGTTCGGACGCCGGGCTCGATTGCCGAATATCTGGCTACCCGCAATGCGAAGCCGTAGGCGACGGGTCAAAGCGGATAGGGGCCCTCCCATACCGCCAGTCCAAAGCCGGTCGCGCCATAACCGTTACCGTTATAGGCGAGCCAGAGCCGGTCGCGATGCCAGAACAACGCCGGATAACATGTCATCTCGCTGTCCCAACCGCTGTCCGAGGCGCCAAGCCCCATCGCCGTGTCGAGCCGCGTCCAATTGACGCCGTCGTCGCTCGCGGCAGCGCCAATGCGGTAATGCTTGCCGCGGCAGGCAAAGCTCATCAGCAGCCGATGGCCGACCTTCACGACGCTGGGACGCGCCAGCGCATGCTCGCCCTCGGCGGCAAAACCGACCACGGTCGCGCCGTCGCGGGTCCAGTGAATGCCATCGTGCGACCGGGCGAGCTTGATGGCGTGGCTCATGTCGACATTGCCGACCGCAGCCCCCAGATTCGAGCCGTACCACATCCGCCAGTCCTGCGGACCAAGCCGAAGCACGCAAGGGTATGAGACGGTGTAGGGATCTTCCGGCGACCGGTCGAGAATCGGCCCCGGCGACAAACGTTCGAATGGAGCCTGGATTGTCCGCGCGCGCGCAACGCCGATCGCGTTGCGCCAGGGCGAACGGATTCCCAAATTCCAGCCCATGTAGTAGAGTGAGAGGCTGTCCTCATCCGCGGTGATGCAGCCGATACCGACGCCGCTGTCATCGAACGTGCCGTCCTCACCCGGCGACAGCACCGGCTCGCCGGCAATTTCCAGCACGCGCGGAGCTTCCGACACCTCGACGTCGGCCCATCCCACATGGGATCGCCGTTCCGCATCGCGCGAACTGTAGAAGAAGCGAAAAACGTCACCGGCGACATGAACCGGCGTCGGCAGCGCCGCGTGGCTGCGCGCCCACGGTTGCTTGCCATCGGATGCAAAAACAACGCCGAGGCGCTTCCAGGCCATGTTCGCTCACAGCCTGCGCAGGCGCGTGCTGGGCACTTTCGACCGCTCGGTTCCGCGCGGCGCGACGACCGAAAAATCCGGCTGATCCTCCAGCACCAGGGCGCCGGCCCCGAGCACGCATTGTTTGCCGATGGTGACGTGATCGCGAATGGTGACGTTGACGCCGACGAAACTGCCCTGCCCGATGCGGACGCCGCCGGATACCACAACCTGCGAGGCCAGGAATACGTCGTCCTCGATCACCGAGTGATGGCCGATATGGTTGCCGCTCCACAGCGTGACGTTGGCGCCGACGCTGACGAAGGGCTGGATCGTGTTGTCTTCCAGAATGAAGCTGTTTTCCTTCGGCTCGAAGCCTGGAAACACCGTGGCGCGGCTGCTGAGATATGACACCAGCCGGTAACCTTTGGCGCGGGCAGCGCTCACTTTTTCGGCGCGAACGCTGTTGAGCTTCGCATAGCTGACCGCGACGAAAAATCCGTAAGCCGAGGGCGGGAAGCGTTCGCCGACCTGCTCGAACGGCAGTACGGGGCGGCCACGGAATTCGTGCTGTTTCAGGTAAGCGCTGTCGACCGTAAAACCGGCAACTTCGTATTCGGAATCGTGCGTGAAGTAGAAATCCGCCAATTCCGCGATTTCGCCGGCCCCAAACACGATGATCTGCTGTGTTTTCAACTGGTCCGGCCTCTGCGCCCCGCGGATTTCGCATTTCGAGTTTAGGCGAGTTACGTTTGGCTAATCAAGCACCGCATGCCACGCATCTAACCCATGACAAGCGGGCTACTTTCAGCGATGGTCGCGCCGCGATATCGTCCCGCCCAGGTTTTTACCGGAGTTCTCTCGAATGGCTGTCCCACGCGCCTCGCAAGCTTTGTCCCGCTTTACCGTGCTCGACCTCACCCGCGTTCGCGCCGGGCCGACCTGCGTGCGGCAGCTGGCGGACTGGGGCGCCAATGTCATCAAGATCGACGCGCTGCTGGAGGATGCCGGCGGCGAACAGCCCGGCGGGCCGCGCCACGGCTCGGATTTCCAGAACCTGCACCGCAACAAGCGGGCGATGACGCTGAATCTGAAAGACCCCAAGGGCCTGGAGGTGTTTCAGCGGCTTGCAAAGCAGGCCGACGTGATCGTCGAGAACTTCCGGCCCGACGTAAAGAAAAAACTCGGCATCAACTACGAGAGCGTGCGCAGGGTCAACCCGAAGATCGTCTATGGCTCGATCTCCGGCTTCGGCCAGGACGGCCCCTATCACAAGCGCCCCGGCTTCGATCAGATCGCGCAGGGCATGGGCGGGCTGATGTCGATCACCGGCGCGCCCGGCGAAGGCCCGATGCGGGTCGGCATCCCCGTCGCCGACCTCACCGCGGGATTGTTCTGCGCCATGGGTATCCTCACCGCGCTATTGGAGCGCGAAGTATCCGGCGAAGGCCAGTGGGTGCACACCTCGCTGCTGCAGGCGCAGATTTTCATGCTGGATTTCCAGGCCGCGCGCTGGCTGATGGAAAAGGACGTGCCGAAACAGGCCGGCAACAACCATCCGACCAGCATTCCGACCGGCGTGTTCAAAACCTCGGACGGTTACATCAACATCGCCACCACCGGCGGGCGGATCTGGGAGCGTTGCGCGCAGGCGCTCGGCGCGCCGGAGCTTGTGACCAACCCGGACTACGCCACCGCGCCCGCGCGGTCGAAGAACCGCGACGCGCTCAATGCCGCGATCGGCAAATTCACCGTGACAAAATCCACCGACACCTGGGTGAAGGAGCTCAACGCCGCCGGCGTGCCCTGCGGGCCGATCTATTCGGTCGACCAGATGTTCGAGGACGCCCAGGTAAAGCATCTCGGCATCGCGCAGGACGTGCCCAATGCGGAGAACCGCCACATCCGGCTGGTCGGCCAGCCGGTGACGCTGTCGCGCACCCCGAGCAAGATGGCGGCGCGGCCGCCGGAATTCGGCGAGCAGACCGACGAGGTGCTGGCGGAGTTCGGGTTCGGGGCGGACGAGATCAAGAGCTTAAGGCAGTCGAAGGTGGTGTGAGCATCGGCTCCCGGCGAGATACTCCGTCGGCTGCGGCATCACATCCGGTTCGTTCGTCGCTTTGCGCAGGATGGCGGACGCTAGCCCTTCTGCGGTGACTTCCACCGGCATCCCTTCAGCATTCACCGCCAAAACGCCGACCACCTCCACAGGTGCTTTTAGAAGATAACCATCCGCAAGGTCCGCCTGCCGCGTGATCGTGGAACGGATGAACTGCGGCGTCCACTCCGCGGGCAGTCCTTTCACCGCCATGTATTCGTCATCCGGGATCGACTGCGCGTGCCAACGGATTTGCTCGACGATCTTCTGCGGGGAAAACGATGGAGGCTTTCCGGCGGCCGCCATCACCAAGGGGCCAAGCGGACACATATGTTCGGAGATCGCCACGATATCGGCGAAGTCGCGCGCCTTCCGCCGACTGGCCGCCGCCAACACCTTGTTCACGGCGAGGTCCGACTGATGCAGACGAAGTCCCCACTGCTCATCCTTGACCAGCGGAAAAAAGCGCAGCCTGGTCTCGCTCATCCATTGAATCGTGGTGGATGAAACCTCATCGGATACGGTCGCTTCAAACAGGCCATAGGTCTTGACGTTGACCGAGACACGGAAGCCGCCTGATTCCAGATCGGCGATATCCTTTAGCGCGGCAACTGAAACTGATTCATCCGTGTCGTGGAAGATATCGATATCGTCCGAACGGCGCGGCCAGTTCAAATTGAGAATGACGCCGCCGGCCAGATAACTGCTCTCCGACCGGTTCGACGAAAGCCGCCGCATGATCCGCATTTGAAGGTCGGTTAGTGCCATCAGGTGGACCCGGCTTGAGCAAGGATTTCACGCCCGAGCACGAACGCCCGTGCGTCACCGCGCTCCATCAGCGCCTTGGCAATGACTGCAGCACGGGCGCGCGGAGCCGGAAGGCGATCGAGATCGACATTGTCCAGGACGCGTGCGCCATACAGTGACAGAGCGCGGTCGCATAGCCTGCGCAGCTCCTTGCTATCGCGATGTTCGGATCGAAGCCTTGCGGCCAGGCGAAGAACATCATCCCGCGCCGAAGGTGGGACGAGAACCTCGACCCTCACAAGATCTACGGCCCCGCCAGAGCTACGGTATTTTTCGATACGCCTGCGGACTGACATGAGATTTCCTCATTCATATCAGTATAATACGCGTATCCCGGATACGCAACAGGAGTTACTGGAAGTGTTCCCTACCCCTCCGCCTTGGCCGGCCGCCACAGCCGGCCGAGGCTATTGAACGCCTTGTCGAGCACCGGCCAGAACAGCAGCACGATCGCGAGCGTCGTGATCGAGCCGACCAGGCCGTTCGACCAGAATACCTTGATGGTGCCGCCGGAGCCGATCATCGACAGCCGGAACGCGTCCTCGGCGCGGCTGCCGAGCACCAGCGCCAGCGTGAACGGCGCCAGCGGAATGCCGATCTTCTTGAAGACGTAGCCGACCACACCGAAGCCGAGCATCAGCCAGATGTCGAACATCGCGTTCTGGATGGCGTAGGCGCCGATCGCGCAGGACACCACGATCATCGGCGCGACGGCGGCGAACGGCACCCGCAGGATCGAGGCGAAGATCGGCACCGTGGTCAACACCAGCACGAGGCCGACGACGTTGCCGAGATACATCGAGGCGATCAGGCCCCAGACGAAATCCTTGTGCTCGACGAACAGCAGCGGACCCGGATTGAGGCCCCACACCATCAAGCCGCCGAGCAGGATCGCCGCGGTGCCGGAACCTGGAATGCCGAGCGCCAGCATCGGCAGCAGTGCCGCGGTGCCGGACGCGTGCGCCGCGGTTTCCGGCGCGAACACGCCTTCGATGCGGCCCTTGCCAAAACTCTCCGGATCCTTGGAAAAGCGTTTGGCCAGGTTGTAGCCCATGAAAGATGCGGCGATCGCGCCGCCCGGGGTGATGCCGAGCCAGCAGCCGATAAAGGACGAGCGCAGCAGCGTGATCCAGTATTTCGGCAGGTCGCGCCACACTTTCAGCACCACCCGCAGGCTGATTGCGGCGGCATGGCCGCGCAGCGCCAGCCGCTCTTCCATGGTCAGCAGGATTTCGCTGATGCCGAACAGGCCGATCACCGCCACCAGGAAATTGATGCCGCGCAACAGCTCGCTGGAGCCGAAGGTCATGCGCAACTGCCCGGATACTGTATCCATGCCGACACCGGCAAGCAGCAGCCCCAGCGACATCGAGATGATGGTCTTGTGCTTGGCCTCGCGGCCGAGGCCGACGAACGAGCAGAACGTCAGCAGATAGACCGCAAAGAATTCCGGCGGACCGAATTTCAGCGCAAAGGACGAGATCATCGGCGCGAGGAACGTGATCAGCAGCACGGCGACCAGCGATCCGATGAAGGAGGAGGTGAACGCCGCCGTCAGCGCTTCCGCCGCCCTGCCCTGCTGCGCCATCGGATAGCCGTCGAAGGTGGTCGCGACCGACCACGCCTCGCCCGGGATGTTGAACAGGATCGAGGTGATGGCGCCGCCGAACAGCGCGCCCCAATAGATGCAGGACAGCATCACGATGGCGGAGGTCGGATCCATGGTGAAGGTCAGCGGCAGCAGGATCGCCACGCCATTGGGACCGCCGAGCCCCGGCAGCACGCCGACGAAAATGCCGAGCACCAGCCCGACCATCATCAGCGCCAGCGTCTTCCACGTCAGCAGCACGGCGAAGCCGTGCATCAACAGGCCGAAGGCTTCCATTTATATGCTCCGCTTCACGGCCCGTGCTCCGTCACCCTGAGGTGCCCGGCGGCACAGCGCCGGGCCTCGAAGGGCGGCAGTCCGCGTGGCCGATCCTTCGAGGCTCGCAGCTTCGCTGCGAGCACCTCAGGATGACGCCGTGCTGGTTGGTCGATTTCATTAGCGTCCGAAGGCCGCTTCGAGCGGGCCCTTCGGCATGATGACGTCGAAGGCGATATCGAAGGTCACGAACATGATGGCCGTGAACACGAAAGCGGTGAGCAGCGATTTCCACAACGCGATCTTGCCGACGATCCGCATGAAGGCCGCAATCAACAGGAAGCTCGCGACATAGAGTCCGAGAAACTGCATGGCGAGACAGAACAGCAGCGTCGGCACGAACACCGCCATGACGCGGCGAAGCTGCGCGCGGGTGACGAAGGTCTCCGACGGCTCAGCTCGCGCCAGATATGTGGTGACGATGCCGTACAGGCTGGCGCCGCCGAGAATCACCGAGAGGTAAAACGGAAAATAGCCGGCCTGCGGGCCGGTGGAATCCCAGGAGATCCCGGTGCGCCAGTTGTCGTGCCGAGCGTCACGGCCAGCGCGAGCAGCAGCAGCGAGACGATGACATCGACGGTCCTGGTGCCGGCGACGGGAGGCGAGTCGGGCTCCGGCGCGGTCGGATCCTCGACGACAATTTCAATTTCGGTATTGGACATGGATGTGTTTCGTTGGAAGGTGAAGAGCGTGTCCCGGACGCGGTGCGGCATTCTTCATGCCGCTCCGCAGAGCCGGGACCGTACCAAGCTCCGAGTTCGTTACGGCCCCGGCTCTGCAGCGCACCGCAAGAGCGCTGCGCTGCGTCCGGGGCACGGCATTGCTACTTCGCCACGAACCCCGCTTCGTTCATCAGCGAGGTGTTGAGCTTGTCGTCCTCCTCGAGGAATTTCAGCATGTCGTTGCCGGTGAGGAAGATCGGCTTCAGCGCCTGCTTTTCCATGTAGTCCTTGTACTCCGGCGTTTGCGTTACCTTCTGGAACAGGTCGACATAAAAAGCGGTCTGTTCCGCCGTCACCTTGCCGGGCAGGAACATGGCGCGCAGCATCAGATACTGCACGTCGAGGCCTTCTTCCTTGCAGGTCGGAATGTCATTCCAGGACTGGGTATCGGTGACCTTGGTCTTGTAGGAGATGCGCTCCTTGTCGAACACGCAGAGCGCGCGCACTTGGCCTGCGCGCCAGACCTCGAGATTTTCCGACGGATTGTTGACATTGGATTCGGTGTGGTTGCCGACCAGCTGCGTCGCCGCCTCGCCGCCCGACTTGTACGGCAGATAGGAGAATTTCGCGCCGGTCTTCTGCTCCATGAACACGGTGAGCACATGATCCTCGCGCTTGGAGCCGGTGCCGCCCATCTTGAACGGCGAGCTCGCAGCCTTGGCGGCGGCGATGAATTCCTTCACCGTCTTCGGGCCCGCGGCATTGTCCCACAGCACGAACTGGTCCAGCGCCACCACCGACACCGGCGTGAGCTCGCGCCAGTTGAACGGAATTTTGGCCGACAGCGGCAGCATGTAGATCAGCGAATAGGCGATCAGCACCTTGTTGGGATCGCCGTCAGACGATTTCATGTACATCAGCGCTTCGGCGCCGGAGGCTCCGCCCTTCAGCGACACCACCATCGGCTGCTTCATCAGATTGTTCTTCTGGATCGCGGCCTGCATCATCCGCGCCATCTGGTCGGAGGCGCCGCCGGCGCCCGCCGCGACCACGATCTCGACCGGTTTGGTGGGCTCCCAGGCGGCAAAGGCAGGCGCGCCTGCCAGCATGGCGGCGAGCGCGACGCTTGTTTTCAGAAGATTTCGCATGTGTTTCGTCCCTGTATGGTGTTCGCAGGCTTTACCGCATTTTGTGGTTAATCCCTTGGCAATTCAAGCGAATCGCCGCGATTCCGTTTATGACTTTCGCATGGGGTCTAACACGAGTTAACCCCGCGCCATCAGCGATCTTCCGATGTCTCGATGAGGCGCAAGGTCGCGGCACCAGTTCCTCGTCAGTCGCTAATGGCCAAGCCAAACACTGCCGTCATCCTGAGGTGCTCGCCGTCTTCGGCGAGCCTCGAAGGATGGGCCACAAGCGCAAGCGGCCATCCTTCGAGACGCCGCGCAAGCGCGCGGCTCCTCAGGATGACGGCTGAATTGGTGGACAACTACTTGCCTTTGAAGTGCGGCGTGCGCTTGTTGAGGAAGGCATCCATGCCCTCGCGAAAATCCTCGCTCATGTAGGCGCGCAGGATCAGGTCCTCGCCTTCTTCGCGGGAGAGCGTGCGGCGGATGCGGCGAACCGCTTCCTTGGTGACTTCGAGCGTGATCGGCGCATGGCCCGCGACCAGCTTTGCGGTCTCGTCGGCGCGGCGCTGCAGCGTCTCGACGTCCGGCACCACCTCGTTGAGCAGCCCGAGCGCCAGCGCCTCCGGCGCCTCGACCAGCCGCGCCTTGAAGATCAGATCCTTGGTCCGCGCCGGTCCGATCAGCGACACCAGTCGGGAGATGTTGGACATCGACAGGCAGTTGCCGAGCGTGCGCGCGATCGGAAACCCGATCCGCGTCGCGGCGGTGCCGATGCGGATGTCGCAGCAGGCTGCAATGCCGGCGCCGCCGCCGGTGCAGGCGCCGGCGATCGCCGCGATGGTCGGCACCCGGCATTGCTCCAGCGCGCCGAGCACGCGATCGATCCGCCCTTCGTAGTCGAGCGCGTCCTGCGCGGTCTTGAAGGCGCGGAACTGGGAAATGTCGGTGCCCGAGGCAAACGCCTTCTCGCCGGTGCCGGTCAGGATCATCGCCTTGATCGAGCGGTCGGTATTGACGGTCTCGCAGATCGCCGCCATCTGCTCGTACATCGCAAAGGTCAGCGCGTTGCGCGCCTGCGGCCGGTTGAAGGTGATCCGCGCGATGCCGTCGGCCACGCTGTAGAGAAGGTCGTCGTTGGCGGTTACCGGGGCGTTCATTTTATGATCTTCTTTCTATTTCGTCATTACGAGGAGCGAAGCGACGAAGCAATCCAGTTCTTCCTTGAGGCTTCTGGATTGCTTCGCTTCGCTCGCAATGACGGTATGTTACTTAGGCGACCGCAGCCTTTTGTATCGGCACCGCATCGCGGCCCTTCAATACTTCCATCGCCGCTAAAACGCCGCCGGCACGATGCGGCACCTTGGCGAGATCGAGACCCATCTCTATGCCCGACAGCGTCCCCATCAGCATCAGGTCGTTGAAATGGCCGATATGACCGATCCGGAACGCCTTGCCCTTGATCTTGTTGAGGCCGGTGCCGAGCGACATGTCGAAATTGTCCAGCACCACCTTGCGGAAATGATCGGCGTCATGGCCTTCCGGCATTCGCACCCCGGTCAGCGCCGGCGAATGCGCATGCGGATCCTGGCACTGGGTTTCCAGGCCCCAGGCTTTCACCGCCGCGCGTGTCGCCGCGCTGTGGCGCCTGTGGCGGGCAAAGACGTTGTCGAGCCCCTCTTCCTCCAGCATCGTGATGGCTTCTTTCAGGCCGTAGAGCAGATTGACCGCCGGGGTGTAGGGCCAGGTGCCCACCTTGTTGAAGGCAATAACTTCATGCCAATCCCAATACGACCGCATCGACGGATTGGCCTTGGCCACCGCCAACGCCTTTTCCGACACCGCGTTGAAGCTGAGGCCCGGCGGCAGCATCAGTGCTTTTTGCGAACCGCCGACCGACACGTCGATGCCCCAGGCGTCGTGCTCGTATTCCTGCGAGCCGATGCCGGAAATGGTATCGACCATCAGCAGCGCCGGATGTTTTGTCCGGTCCAGCGCTTTACGAACCTCGAGCGGATGGGTGACGCAGCCGGTCGAGGTCTCGTTGTGCACGACCATGACGGCCTTGATCCGGTGCTGGCGGTCGGCCGCAAGCCGCGCCTCGATCTCTCCGATATCGGCGCCGCGCCGCCAGTCGCCCGGCACAAAATCGACGTCCAGCTTGAATTTTTCGGCAATGCCGAGCCACAGCACCGCGAACTGGCCGGTCTCGGCCATCAGCACCTTGTCGCCGGGGACAAGCGTATTGACGATCGCGGCTTCCCACGCCCCGGTCCCCGACGACGGATAGATCAGGACCGGCTGTCTGGTGCGGAACATGCGCTGCGAGGCCGCCATTAACGCAAAGCCAAGTTCGGCAAATTCGGCGCTGCGATGATCCATGCCGGGCATGTCCATGGCCCGCAGCACCCGGTCGGGGATGTTGGTCGGCCCTGGAATCTGTAGAAAATGCCTTCCGGTGTGCAGCGTCATCTAACGTCCTTCCCGGGCTTCTCGCCTAGCAGCGCCCGAATATCACCATTTCGCGGGCTTGTCCCCTGCCCGGCGGCCGCCGTCAATGCCCAAACAGGCGGAGCTTTACCCCGTTTTTGCCACGCTCATTGCGACCCGAGTTCGAGCCGGCCTAGGTCTTGACCACCTTGAGATGCGCCGGGGAATTTGCCTCGTTACGCCCTTCCAGGAACTTCATCGCCGCGTCGACGCCGCCGGCGCGGTGCGGCACGCCCGCAGCGGCAAGGCCCATCTCGACGCCCGACAGCGCTCCCATCAACGTGAGTTCGTTGCACTCGCCGAGGTGGCCGATGCGAAACACCTTGCCCGCGACCTTGCTGAGACCCGAGCCGAGCGACATGTTGTAGTTTTCGAGCACGGTCTTGCGGAACTTGTCGGCGTCATGGCCCGGCGGCATCAGCACCGCGGTCAGCACCGGCGAAAATTCTGATGGTTCAAGACACAGCACCTCGAGGCCCCAATGCGCGACGGCGGCCCGCGTGGCGGCCGCGAGGCGCTTATGCCGGGCGAATACCGCGTCCAGCCCTTCCTCGAGCAGCATCGCGATGGCTTCGCGCAGGCCATAGAGCAGATTGGTGGCCGGCGTGTAGGGGAAGAAGCCGGCGGCGTTGGGTTTCAGCATTTCTTCCCAGTCCCAATACGACCGCGGCATCTTGTTGGTTTTGGCGGCCGCGCGGGCCTTCTCCGAGATGGCGTTGAAGCCCAGCCCCGGCGGCAGCATGAATCCCTTTTGCGAACAGCTGACGGTGACGTCGACCTTCCACTCATCGTGCCGATAATCCACCGAGCCGAGCGAGGAGATCGTATCCACCAGCAGCAGCGCGGGATGCCCGACCTTGTCCATCGCGGCCCGGATGTCGCCGATGCGGCTGGTCGCGCCGGTCGAGGTTTCGTTGTGCACCACCATCACTGCCTTGATGGCATGCGCCGAATCCTGCGCGAGTTTTGCTTCGATCGCTGCGGGATCGGCGCCGCGGCGCCAGTCGCCCGCGATCAAATCGACATCGATGCCCCAGCGTACCGCCATCTGCTGCCACATCATGGCGAAGTGGCCAGTCTCCACCATCAGCACCCTGTCGCCGGGCGATAGCGTATTGACGATCGCAGCCTCCCAGGCGCCGGTGCCCGACGACGGAAAGATGATGACCTGGCCTGTTGTCTTAAAAATCTTCCGGCAGCCGTCGAATACCGTCTTGGCGAGTTCGGCAAACTGCGCGCTACGATGGTCGATGACCGGCATGTCCATGGCGCGGAGCACGCGGTCGGGCACCGGGCTCGGACCGGGAATTTGCAGAAAATGACGTCCCTGATGCTGTGTCATGGGTTCCTCGTACCGCTGGCGGCCCTCATATTGCATTCAATTTTTCAACCTACAACCAACAAATCGTTTACATTTTTCGGTCGACGGCTTCCCCGCCGAAGGCCTATGTTCCGCACTATGAAGCTCTCATTCGCAATCCTCAATGACGCTTGAAGAGCAGCTCGCGCGGGAGACGACCGGCGAGGTGCTGTTCGACCGCTTCGACCGCGGCCGCTACGCCACCGACGCGTCGTTCTACCAGATCATGCCGGCAGGCATTGTGGTTCCCCGCACCATGGACGAGGCGCTGCGGGCGCTGGCGATCGCGCGCGATGCCGGGCGGATCGTCACCCCGCGCGGCGGCGGAACCTCGCAATGCGGCCAGACCGTCAATGACGGCATCGTCGTCGACTTCTCGAAATACCTGAATCGCATGCTGTCGCTCGACGTCGAGAACCGCTCTTGCGTGGTCGAGCCCGGCATCGTGCTGGACGACCTCAACCGGCAGCTCAAAAAGCACGGCCTGTGGTTTCCGGTCGATGTTTCCACGGCATCCCGCGCCACCATCGGCGGCATGGTCGGCAACAATTCCTGCGGCGGACGTTCGCTGCGCTACGGCACCATGCGTGACAACACGCTCTCGATCGAGGCGGCGCTCGCCGACGGCGCCTTGTTGCGTTTCGGCGAGATCGCGCGCGACGACAGCGGCCCAGACCTGTTTCGCGATATGTTGGCGCTGGGCGAGCGCGAGGCATCCGAGATCGCCGAAAAGTTTCCAAAAGTGCAGCGCCGGGTCGGCGGCTACAATCTCGATGCGCTGGTGCAGCGCAACGCGCCCAACAACATGGCGCATCTGCTGGTCGGCTCCGAGGGCACGCTAGCCTTCACCACCCAGGTCGAACTGAAACTGTGGCCGGTGATCCGCAACAAGGTGCTCGGCGTCTGCCATTTCGGCAGCTTTTATGAGGCGATGGATGCCGCGCAGCATCTGGTAAAACTGCGCCCCATCGCCGTCGAACTGGTCGACCGCACCATGATCGCGCTCGGACGCGAGATCGCGATGTTCCAGCCGATCATCGGCGTCGCGGTGCGCGGCGATCCCGACGCGGTGCTGATCGTCGAATTCGCCGAGGAGGATCAGGCCGAAAATATCAGGCGATTGAAGCAACTCGGCGAGTTGATGGGCGATCTCGGCTTCGGCTGGGGTAACCCGCAACGCAAATGGGGCGGCGTGGTCGAAATCATCGAGCCCGCGCTGCAGACCGGCATCGCCGAATTCCGCGCCGCCGGCCTCAATGTCATGATGTCGATGAAGCAAGAGGGCAAGCCGGTTTCGTTTGTCGAGGACTGCGCGGTGCCGCTGCCGCATCTCGCCGATTATACGCAGCGGCTCAACGATATTTTCGCGAAACACGGCACCCGCGGCACCATGTACGCGCACGCCTCGGAAGGCTGCCTGCATGTGCGGCCGGTGCTGAACCTGAAGCTGGACAAGGACGTCAAGGCGATGCGCGCCATCGCCGAGGAAACCTTTGCCATGGTGCGCGAGTACAAGGGCTCGCATTCCGGCGAGCACGGCGATGGCCTTGTGCGCTCGGAATTTCACGCGGCGATGTTCGGGGAGCGAATCATCGCCGACTTCAGGGAGGTCAAGCAGCGCTTCGACCCCGGCAATGTGCTGAACCCCGGCAAGATCGTCGATCCGCCCCGGATGGATGACCGTTCGCTGTTCCGCTATCCGCCGGATTATCGCGTTCGCGACTTGAAGACCGTGCTGGACTGGTCGGCGTATCCCGGCGCCGGTGGTGGATTCCAGGGCGCGGTCGAGATGTGCAACAACAACGGCGCCTGCCGAAAGCTCGAGGGCGGCGTGATGTGCCCGTCCTATCGCGCCACCCGCGACGAAAAGGATGTTACGCGCGGGCGTGCCAACACGCTGCGGTTGGCGATCTCCGGCCAGCTCGGACCGGACGCGCTGGCGTCGGACGGGATGATGGACACGCTAAAACTTTGCGTCTCCTGCAAGGCCTGCCGCCACGAATGCCCGACCGGCGTCGACATGGCGAAGATGAAGATCGAGGTGCTGGCCGCGCGCGTGGCGAAACACGGACTGTCGCTGCGCGACCGGCTGGTGGGATATCTGCCGCACTACGCTGACCTGGCGTCGCGCCTCGCGCCAGTGGCCAATCTTCGCAACAGCAGTCCGCTGCTGCGCAAGCTATTCGAACAGCTCACTGGCATAAGCGCGCGACGCGCCCTGCCCGCGTGGCGGCGTGACGTGTTCGCGCCTGCGGGCGAAGTGTTCGGCCCGGCTAACGGACGCGAAGTGGTGCTGTTCGCGGACACATTTAATCGCGCCTACGAGCGCGAAAACCTCGATGCCGCGCTGCGCGTGCTGGTCGAGGGTGGTTATCGCGTACATCTGCCGAAACCTGCCGATGCCAAACGCCCGTTGTGCTGCGGACGCACCTTCCTGTCGGCGGGACTGGTGGATAATGCCCGCGCCGAACTCGATCGGCTGGTGGCAACCTATGCGCCATTCGCCGCGCGCGGCGTGCCGATCGTCGGGCTTGAGCCGAGCTGTCTGCTGGCGCTGCGCGATGAACTGCTATCGCTGCGCAATGACGATGCCGCAAAGAGCGTCAGCGCGCATGCATTTCTGTTCGAGGAATTTCTGGTGCGGGAAGCCGAAGCCGGCCGCTTGCAGCTGCCGCTTCGCGCCATCGCGGACAAGGCGCTGGTGCACGGCCACTGCCATCAAAAATCCTTCGGTGCATTCAAGCCGGTTGAACAGGTGTTGCGGCTGATCCCTGGCCTGACGGTCGAAACCGTCGAATCGAGCTGCTGCGGCATGGCCGGTGCGTTCGGCTATGGCGCCGATACCTACGAGGTTTCAATGCAAATGGCCGAGGCTTCGCTGCTGCCGGCCATACGCCGCGCCGATGTCGATACGCTCATTGTCGCCGATGGCACCTCCTGCCGGCACCAGATCGCCGATGGCACCGAGCGTGCAGCGCTTCACGTCGCGCGCGTGCTGGCGATGAGTCTCGACGGCGAATCGAATTCTTCTCACACCGCAAAGGAACAACTCCATGGCTGACCTCACCCTCGACGTCGCGCGCAAGATTCTCGATACGGCTCTTGCCAAGGGCGTGGAGAAGAAACTGAAACCGCTGGTCGTGACCGTGCTCGACGCCCGCGGTTGCGTGAAAATTTCCGCGGCGCAGGACGGCACCAGCCTGCTGCGCAGCGAGATCGCCCACGGCAAGGCCTATGGCGCGCTGGCCATGGGCATGGGGTCGCGGGCGCTGTTCCAGCGCGCGCAGGAGCAGGCCTATTTTGTCAGCGCCGTGAACACGCTGGCGCAGGGCCGTTTGGTACCGGTGCCCGGCGGCGTGTTGATCCAGGACACGAGCGGCGCCCTGCTCGGCGCCGTCGGCGTCAGCGGCGACACCTCGGACAATGACGAAATTTGCGCGCTCGCGGGGATCGAGGCCGCAGGGTTGAAGGCGAATGCGGGGTAATGCAGCAAACACATTTACCACGTCGTCCCCGCGAAGGCGGACCCATACGCCGTGTCGTGTCGTTTTCGGCACTGGGGTAAGTGCCTTCTGTAAATATCGAGGCCAGGGGTTATGGGTCCCCCGCCTGCGCGGGGACGACTCAGCATGGTGATTTCCGCATCACCAAAACTCACTTCCCCTTCCATACCGGCTTGCGCTTTTCGGCAAACGCCTTGAGGCCCTCTTTGGCGTCCTCGGTAAGCGCCGTCAGCGCGATCTGGCTTTCGGTGTAGGCGATGCTCTGGTCGAACGACATCGATGCGATGGCGCGCATGGCGTATTTGCCGCGCCGGATCGCGGTCGGCGACTTGTCGACGATACGGCCGATCAGCCATTCGATTTTTGCATCGAGTTCGGCCGCCGGCACCACGTGATTCACCAACCCCGCGGCCAGTGCCGTGCGGGCGTCGAACGGCTCGCCGGTCAGTGCCCATTCGTTGATCAGCCGCCGCGGCGCGATGTCCTGCAGCAGGCTCATCACCTGCATCGGGAACACGCCGACTTTTACTTCGGGCAGGCCGAAGATCGCGCTGTCGACCGCGACCGCCATGTCGGTCATGCACAACAGCCCCATGCCGCCGGCCATGCAGACACCGTTGACCCGCGCGATCGAAGGTTTCGTCGCGTTCTGCGCCAGCCGCAACAGGTCGGCGTAGTCGACATTCGGCTTGGCGAAATCGAACGCGAAGGCCGCACCCGTGTTGATAAGGTCGGCGCCGGCGCAAAACGCCTTGTCGCCGGCACCGGCCAGCACGATCACTCGCACATCTGCATCGGCATGGGCGTCGCGATAACCCTTTGCGATACCCGCGACGACATCGCCGTTGATGGCGTTGCGCTTCTCCGGCCGGTTGATGGTGATCCAGAATGCCGGCCCGCGTTTCTCAAGCATTACGCTGGTATTGTCGGTCATTGCTCTGCTCGCTCTTTAAGGATTTGCTTCGATCTCGACGACGATTTTCCCGGTTGTGACCTGCTCGCCCTCCGCGACATCGATCGCGGAAATCGTGCCGGAAATCGGCGCAGTATGCACATGTTCCATTTTCATCGCCTCCAGCGTCATCACCGGCTGGCCGGCGACAACCCGCTCGCCCTGTTTCACCAGCACTGCGACGACGCGGCCGTTCATCGCCGCGCGCACCTTGCCGTCGCTGCCGCCAGCCGCCGCACTTTCCGGCGCCGCCAGCGTCAGGTCGCAGACGGCATTGTAGCTGCCATGGCGCAGGAAATAGAGCCGATCGCCATCGCGGAAAAAACGCGCCGATTCCGTCAGGCCACCGACACCAAAGCGAATGCTGTCGCAGCCGAGTTCGTCGATCTCGAACCGCACCTCCTTGCCCTCCCGGCTCGCGACATAGCCACCGTCGCGTTCGCGCACGATCTCCAGCTCATGGATTTTCCCGCCGAGTTCGATCCGCACCGGGACCGGAAACGTCGCCGCCAGCGTGCGTCCCGTGCGCCATGGCGGCGCATGGCGGTCGGTCACGTGAAGCAGCAACGCCGCCAGCGCCACGTCCGAGCCCGCATCTGCACGCGGCGTCAGCAGGCCGTCGCGATTCTCCGCGATGAAAGCGGTGGTCGCCCCGCCCGCTGCGAATACCGGATGCCGCAGACATGCCGCGAGGAACGCCTGATTGGTGGTGACGCCGAATGCGACCGCATGCTCAAGGCCATGAATGAGCTTGTGTCGCGCCTCATCGCGGGTTGCACCACGAGCAATGATCTTGGCGATCATCGAATCATAAAATGGCGGAATCTCGGAACCCGATCGCAGCGCGTGCTCGACCCGGAGCTCGGACGGCATCTGCCATAACGCCATCCGGCCCGACTGCGGCATGAAGTCATGGCTGGCGTCTTCCGAACACAGCCGCACTTCAATGGCGTGACCGAAAAATGTGATGTCGTCCTGCTCCAGCCCTAGCGGCTCGCCGGCGGCGACACGCAATTGCAATTCGACAAGATCGAGCCCGGTGATCGCCTCGGTGACGGGATGCTCGACCTGCAGCCGCGTATTCATTTCCATGAAATAAAAATTTTCGTCGCCATCGAGCAGGAATTCCAGCGTGCCGGCGCCCTCGTAGCCGATCGACTGGACCGCTTTCACCGCGATTCCGCCCATCCGCGCCCGCAGTTCGTTTGATACAGCCGGCGACGGCGCCTCCTCGATCAGTTTTTGGTGCCGCCGCTGCACCGAACAGTCGCGCTCGCCGAGGTGGATAGCATTGCCATGGCGGTCGCCGAACACCTGGATTTCGATGTGGCGCGGGTAAACGATGGCGCGCTCGAGAATCACCGTGGGGTCGCCGAATGCGCCCTGCGCCTCCGAGCGCGCGCTGCGCAAAAGATCCGGAAACGCCGCCGCATCCGGCACGCGCCGCATGCCGCGGCCGCCGCCGCCGGCCACCGCCTTGATCATGACGGGGAAGCCGATCTTCTGCGCCTCGGCGAGCATCACGGCGTCACTCTGGTCGGCGCCCTGATAGCCGGGCACGCAGGGTACGCCGGCGGCCTGCATGATTTCTTTCGCGCCGGCCTTGTTGCCCATCGCCTTGATGGATTCGGGCGACGGGCCGATGAACACCAGCCCGGCGTCGCGGCAGGCTTGCGCAAAATCCTCATTTTCGGCGAGAAAGCCATAGCCCGGATGCACGGCGTCGGCGCCGGCAGATTTCGCCGCATCGATGATCGCTCCGATGTTGAGATAGGAGTGCGACGGTAATGCCTCGCCGATACGCACCGCCTCATCGGCCCGGCGCACATGCATCGAATCCCGATCCGCGTCCGAATACACCGCGACCACGCCGTAGCTGAGCCGGCGCGCCGTGCGCATGATGCGCAATGCAATCTCGCCGCGATTGGCGATCAGGATTTTGCGAAACGGCGTGCGCCTCACCTCAAAGCTCATGGCCGCGCGACCGAAAACTGCATGGCTTGCGGATTGCGCGCCTCCGCCTCGCGGCAGATCGCCAGCACTTCGGCCAGAACGCTGCGGGTGTCGCGCGGATCGATCACGCCGTCGTCGAGCAGCCGCGCGCTGGTGGAGAACACATCCATCTGGCCATCGAACACGCCGATAATCTGCGCCTTCATCGCATCGAGCTTTTCGCGCTCCACAGGCTTGCCGCGCCGGATCGCCGCGGCCTCGGTGACGATGGCCATGGTTTCCGCGGCCTGCTCGCCGCCCATCACCGCGGTCTTGGCGTTGGGCCAGGAGAAGCAGAAGCGCGGATGGAAGCCACGCCCGCACATGCCGTAATTGCCGGCGCCGAACGACGCGCCGCAATAGATGGTGATCTGCGGCACGGTGGCGCTGGTGACGGCCTGGATCATTTTCGAGCCGTGCTTGATCATGCCGGCTTCTTCGTATTCGCGGCCGACCATGTAGCCGGTGGTGTTGTTCAGATACAGCAGCGGCGTGCGCGACTGGCAGCACGCCTGGATGAAATGCGTCGCCTTGTTGGCACCGGCAACGTCGAGCGGACCGTTGTTGGTAATGATGCCGAGCGCGTGGCCCTCGATGCGCGCATGGCCGCATACCGTGGCCGGGCCGTAACGCGGCGAGAACTCCAGGAAGTCGGAATCGTCGATAATGCGCGCGATCACCTGCCGCATGTCGACCGGGCGCCGGTAGTCCATCGGCACGATACCCAAAAGCTCTTCCGGGTCGTGACGCGGCGGCCGATGCACGTTTTCACCTGCGCTCGGCCGGTCCCATTCCAGCTTGGCCATGATGTCGCGCGCAATCCGCAGCGCATCGCGATCGTCTTCGGCGAGATAATCGCCGAGCCCGGAAATAGCGGTATGCATCTCGGCGCCGCCGAGTTCTTCCTCCGTCGCGATTTCACCGGTTGCGGCCTTGAGCAGCGGGGGACCGGCGAGAAACGCGCGGGTGCGGCCGCGCACCATGACAATGTAATCCGACAGCCCGGTCTGGTAGGCGCCGCCCGCCGTGGACGAGCCGTGCGTCACCGTCACCACCGGCAGCCCCGCCGCCGACAGCCGCGCCAGGTTGCGAAAAATGTTGCCGCCGCGGACAAAATCTTCGACGCGGTAGCGCAACAGGTTGGCGCCGGCGCTTTCGACCAGCTGCACATAAGGCAGCTTGTTCTCCAGCGCCAGTTCCTGCACCCGCAGCGTCTTGTCGAGGCCGTAAGGCTGCAGCGCGCCGGCGTCGATGCCGGAATCGTTGGCGCTGACCATGCAGCGGACGCCGGAGACGAAACCGATGCCGGCGACCACGCCGCCGCCGGGCACGCTCTTCTCCGCATCGGGAACGTCGAACATGTAGCCTGCCAACGTGCTGAGCTCGATGAACGGCGAGCCGGGATCGAGTACCAGCGCCACGCGCTCGCGCGGCAGCAACTGCCCTCGCTTGTGGAACCGATCCTTTGCCGCAGCGGAAGCTTTGCGGGTGCGCTCTTCCAGCGCACGCATCCGCGCGATCAGCGCCAGCATGCCGTCGCGATTGGCTTTGTAGGCATCGCTGGAGGGCGCGATGGTGGAGTCAATTACGGCCATGGCGATCCGTCATTTTCCGTCCGGCGCGACCAGGGTCGCGCCGTCATTGCGAGCGAAGCGAAGCAATCCAGACGCCGCAAGCAAGACTGGATTGCTTCGTCGCTACGCTCCTCGCAATGACGGAGTGTCACTGCAATATCCCGAAAATATGCCGCGCTTCGGCTGGGCTCGCGACTTCGCGGCCCGCCCGACGCGCGCATACTGCGAGGCTTTCGATCAGCTGCCCGTTCGATGTCACCTTGGTGCCGTCGCCGAGATAAAACGTATCCTCCAGGCCGGTGCGCAGATGGCCACCCAGTTCGGCGCAGCGCTGGTGCAGCGGCCAGATTTCGGCGCGGCCGATCGCGGTGACCTGCCAGTTGGCGTCCGGCAATTTCAATTTCAGCAGGATCGGCAGCAGGTCCGGATCGGCCGGCATGCCCGACGCGACGCCCATCACGAAATTGTATTCCAGTGGTCCGGAATACATCCCGGTCTGCCGGTACATGCCGACGCAGCGTACGATGCCGATGTCGAAACATTCGAATTCCGGGATTGTGTTCGACTCTCGCATCACGTCGAGATAATCCTGCACCTTCTCCACCGAATTATCGAACATCATCGGCGGCCAGGCCCAGGTATTGTCGGCCTTCACTTTCAGATAGTTCAGCGAGCCGGCATTGCAGGCGGCCATTTCCGGTTTGGTCTCGCGCACGCAATCCAGCGCGCCTTGGTAATTGGGCCCCGAGGTGCCGGTGGTGTGATTAATGATGACGCCGGGACAGGCCTCGCGGATCGCCTGCTGAATCTCGCGGGAGACGCTGACCTCCCATGACGGCAGGTGGCCTCTGTCCGGCGCCTGCTGGCGCAGATGAATGTGCATCACGCTGGCGCCGGCGTTGAAGGCAGCCTTGGCCTCGCGCGCCATCTGCTCCGGCGTCACCGGAACATGGTGCTGCCTCGGATCGGTCAGCACGCCGTTCAGCGCGCAGGTGATGACGGCCTTGTCGCCCATGGATGAAGCGTCTCCCGGTTGCTCTCTTGCGGAGCGATGGGCAGAATACAGAAATAGCGGGCGGTGTCACCGGCGACACGAAGCGAACCCCCGTCGTCCCGGCGAACGCCGGGACCCATAACCACCGGCCTTGATACTGAAAGAAGGTTTCTGCCCGCGTGCCCAAAACGACGTTCGGCGTGTATGGGTCCCGGCGTTCGCCGGGACGACATCATGTTCGCTTCGGCACGTTCTGCTGCTCTCCAGCGAGATTTTCCGCGGCCACCGCGCGCTTGAAACCATCGCGTGCCTGCAACCTTTGCCAGTACGCCGCGACGTTAGGGCCGAAATCCTTCGCCAGCCCGATGTTTTCGGCCAACCGCAAGGCATAGCCCACGGAAATGTCGGCGGCGGTGAAGCGATCGGCACACAGCGTATCGGCCTTGCCGGCCGCAGCCTCGACCGCCCGCAGCCGGCCCAAAAACCATTTCGCGTAGTCGGCCGCGACTTGCGGATTGCGCCGCTCTTCGGGTTCGAGCTGGGTATAGCGCAGCACCAGCGTCTGCGGGAATGTCAGGGTGGCGTCGCTAAAATACATCCAGTTCAGGAACGCGCCATAGGCCGGCTCGTCGACGTTCACGACCAGCGGCGTCGGTCCGTACCGGGTGCCGAGGTAATGACAGATGCCGGATGATTCCGACATCCTTGTGTCGCCATCGATCATGAAAGGTATAGTGCCGAGCGGATTGATGGCGAGATAATCCTTGGCAAAAACACGCGGCGGAAACGGCAGCATTTTTAGGTCGTAGGCAAGGCCGAGCTCTTCCAGCATCCAGAGCGGACGAAACGAGCGCGCGGCGTTGCAATGATAGAGCGTGATCATATGTTTGCGTCCCCCTTTTCATTCCCGTCATCCTGAGGAGCGGCCTCTTGGCCGCGTCTCGAAGGATGGCCACAGGCGCATGTGGCTCATCCTTCGAGACGCCGCGCAAGGGCGCGGCTCCTCAGGATGACGGCACACCTTCACAATCCCATCTGCCGGCTCGCGAGGTCCTTCATGATCTCCTCGCTGCCGCCGCCGATCGCGTTGACCTTCACCTCGCGGTAGATGCGCTCGACCTTGATGCCGCGCATAAAACCGGCGCCGCCGAAGATCTGCACCGCTTCGGAGGCGCAGAACGCCATGGTTTGGGTGGCCTGGTTCTTCAGCATGCAGATCTCCGCCACCGGGCTTTCGCCCTGGTCGAGCCGCCACGCCAGCATTTCCAGCATCGCCTGCGACGCCGCGACCTTTTGCGCCATGTCGACCAGCTTGTGCCGGATGACCTGATGCTGCGCCAAAGGCTTTCCAAAGGTGTGGCGCTGTTTGGCATATTCGGTCGCATCGTCGAGGCAGACCCGCGCCGCGGCGATGCAGCCCGCCGCCATGGTCAGGCGCTCGCCGTTGAAATTGTGCGTGATCAGCCGGAAACCTTCGCCCTCCTCGCCGAGCAGGTTTTGCGCCGACACCCGGCAGTCGTCGAAATGCAGCGTCGCGGTATCCGACGCCCACCAGCCCATCTTCTTGAGCGGTGTGCGCGACAGCCCCGGCGTATCGCCTTCGATCACCAGCAGGCTGACGCCACCACGGCCGGGGCCCCCTGTGCGCACTGCTGTCGTGATGTAGTCGGCGCGCATGCCGGAAGTGATGAAGGTTTTTTCGCCATTCACCACATAAAAATCACCGTCGCGCCGCGCCGCGGTACGCAGGTTCGCCACGTCCGATCCGCCTGATGGTTCGGTGATCGCGAGCGCGGAAATCTTCTTGCCCGACAGGATTTCCGGCAGCACGCGCGCCTTGAATTCAGGCGTGCCCGCGCGGGCGATCGGCGGCGCGCCGATCGAATTGCTTTTCAGGCTGGCGCTGACGCCGCCGCAGCCTGTCCGCGCCAGTTCCTGCACGGCCACGATCCACATGAAATTATCGACTTCGGTGCCGCCGTACTCTTCCGGAAAGCCTAAGCCGAGCAGGCCGATCTCCGCCGCCTTCTCATAGAGCACGCGCGGAAAGCTGCCGGCCTCGTCCCATTCGTGGGCGTAGGGCTCGATTTCCTTTTCGACAAAACGGCGGACCACGTCGCGATAGGCGATGTGCTCAGCAGTGTAGAAGGGGTTTTTGGTCAATGTCGTATCCGCGGATGATCGCTGCATTTGCGCCGGGATGACGGAAGTTGGCAAGGCGCAAATATCGAGACTGCGTGTCCCGGGCGCGATGCAGCGCTTCTTCAGCGCTGCTTCGCAGAACCGGGACCGTACCAAGGGCGGTGTTCGTTACGGCCCCGGCTCTGCAGCGCACCCTGGATGCGTCACGAAGCCTTCTTCGCCCACACCTTGTTGTCGTGGAACGCGGCGCCGCCCACCGGGGCCACCGCCTCTGCGCCGGTCAGCGTGTTGATGCCCCGTCCGCCGATGTGGGCGCGGTTCGGCTGCACCGATTCCGCGATCAGCACGCCGCGGCGCAGGCCGTCGAACAGTTTTGCAGTCAGCGTGGTCTCGCCGCGCGTGTTGCCGAGCGTCACGGCGTCGCCGTCTGCAATTCCCAGCCGCGCGGCATCGGCCGGGTGCATCATCACCGACGGCGGACCCTCGCGGGCGATCGACGACGGCGTCTCGTTAAAACTTGTATTGAGGAAGCTGCGGGACGGGCTGGTGGCAAGCCGGAACGGATGCGCCTCGTCGGCTTCCTCGATAATGGTCCAGTGATCCGGCAGCGATGGCATCTGCTCCCAGGGGCCCATGCCGGCGATGCCCCATGGCGGATGCGCCCAATCCGCCTTGAAGTGAAATTTCTTGTCCGCATGCGCAAAACCGTCGAGGTAATGCGCGGTGCGAAAATCCGGCTGGATGTCGCGCCACAGCTCGGCCTGCAGCGTGTCGATGTCGCCATGCCCGCTCTTCTTCAGCGTGGCGTCGATCAGCTCGCGCGACGTCATCTCGAATCCGGGATGGTTCACGCCAAGACGGCGGCCGAGCCCCTGCAACACCTCGTGATTCGAGCGGCATTCGCCGGGGGGCTCGATCAGCTTGGCGCCGACCGAAATGTGCTGGTGGCCGCCGCCATAATACAGGTCGTCATGCTCCATGAACATCGTCGCCGGCAGAACGATGTCGGCCATTTGCGCGGTCTCGGTCATGAACTGCTCATGCACCGCCATGAACAGGTCCTCGCGCGCGAAGCCCTTGCGCACCAGGTCCTGCTCCGGCGCCACCGTCATCGGATTGGTGTTCTGAATCAACATCGCCTTGATCGGGCCGCCGCCTCGCAGCGCCTCCTTGTCGCCGGTGAGAATACGTCCGATCTGCGATTGATCGAGTATCCGCGTGGTGCGATCGATCGCGTCGTGGCCCTCGATGATCGATTCATTGAACTTCCAGATCGCGTAATTATTGAAAAACGCGCCGCCGCCTTCGACCTGCCAGGCGCCGGTCACGGCCGGAATGCACAACGCCGCATGCATCTGCGCCGCTCCATTGCGGCTGCGGGTAAACCCATAGCCGAGGCGGAAGAAGGCGCGCTTGGTCCGGCCCACCAGACGCGCAAAGGCTTCGATTTCTTCGACCGGCACCGCCGAGATTGAAGAGGCCCATTCCGGCGTCCGGGTCTTGAGATGCGCCTCGAGTTCATCCGGGCAATCGGTGTAGCGCTCCATATAGGCGCGATCCGCAAAACCCTCGCGGAACAGCACATGCATGACGCCGCAGGCGAAGGCGCCGTCGGTCCCGGGCCGCAGCAGGATCTTGATGTCGGCCTGCTTCATGGTGTCGTTGTTGTAGACGTCGATTGCCGCGATCTTGGCGCCGCGTTCCTTGCGGGCACGCATCGCGTGCGTCATTACATTGACCTGGGTATTCACCGGATTGGTGCCCCAGATCACCACCAGGTCGGAGACGCCCATCTCGCGGGGATCGACGCCGGCGATCTTGCCGGTGCCGATGGCAAATCCGACCCGGGCGATGTTGGCGCAGATCGTAGAGTAGTAGCGGGAATATTTCTTCACATGGGCAAGGCGATTGATGCCGTCGCGCATCACCAGCCCCATGGTGCCGGCATAGTAATAGGGCCACACCGATTCGGCGCCGAACTCGCGTTCGGCGGCGTCGAACCGCTTGGCGATCTCATCCAGCGCCTCGTCCCACGAGATGCGCGCGAACCGGCCCGAGCCCTTGCGCCCGGTACGGCGCATCGGATGCATCAAGCGATCCGGGTGATGAATGCGCTCGGCGTAGCGCGCGACCTTGGCGCAAACCACGCCCGCGGTGTAGCTTTGCAGCTTGGAACCGCGAACCCGCCCGATGCTCTGGCCGCCGATCACCTCGATATCGAGCGCGCAGGCCGACGGGCAGTCATGCGGGCAGGTGGAATGCCTTATGTCGATCTTGGCGTGCTGGTTCATGGTTTTAGGGATATCACGGAAAGCTGGAATTGATGATAGGCTGATTTGAACGGAATCGGAGTTATCGGCGGCCGCCCGCCGATGGAACCAGCTTTTCCACGCGTTGTTTTGTCTTTGTATGTCAGGAGCGACAGATGATCCGATTGAAATTGCTTGGCGCCGCCGCCCTCGTTGTGACCGTGATCGCCGCGCCGATCGTGGCCCAGGCGGATGAGTATGTTCGCCGCCACCGGCATCATCACCATCATCACCACTACCATCGCCACCATATCGCCTGGTTCAGCTACATCCACAATTACGGACCCGGACCCGTCCCCGGCACCTACGCCTATTACGACGGTCCGACCTCGGCCCGTTGCAAGCAGAGCGCCGCCGCCTATCGCGGCCAGGATGGCCGCAGGTATCCCTGTTTTTGAGGCCCGTGTCCCGGGCGCGATGCAGCGCAACCCGTAGCCGCGGCGCGTAGGGTGGGCAAAGCGGCGAGCGCGCGAAGGCGCGACCGCTGCGTGCCCACCATGACGATATGTCGCTTGCGATGGTGGGCACGGCGCTTCGCGCCTTTGCCCACCCTACAGACCTCACTCCGCGGCGATCCCCATCTCCTTCATCACGCGTGCGTATTTGGCGAGCTGCTCGCGGGTCAACGTGCCCAGTTCCTCGGCCGAACTGCCGCGCACCGTAAAGCCGAGATTTTCGAGTTTTGCGCGGATCTCCGGATCGCCAACGGCTTTAAGAACTTCCGCATTGAGCCGCGCGATGATCTCCTTCGGCGTGCCGGCCGGCGCCAGGATCGCAAACCAGGAATTGAAGAAGAAACCGGGCAGCCCGGATTCCGACACTGTCGGCACGTCGGGGAATTGCGGCAACCGGTTTGGCGTGGTCACGCCGATCAGTTTCAGCGAATTGCCGCGCACCAGCGCCGCCACCGTCCCCAGGCCCTGGAAGCCGACCGGAATTTGCCCCCCGGCGACGTCGGTCGCGGCCTGCGTGGCGCCCTTGTAGGGCACATGGGTCAGCGAGATGCCGGCGGCGGAGGCAAACATCGCCATCGCCAGATGCTGCGGACTGCCGGGACCGCCGGAGCTATAATCGATCTTTCCCGGCGCCGCCTTCGCGGCGGCGATCAGGTCGGCGGCCGACTTGTAGCTGGTCTGGTTGTTGGCGATCAGTCCCCACTCCACGGTGGCGACCAGCGACACCGGCTCAAAATCCTTCAGGATGTCCCAGCGCATCTTCGACTGCATGTTGGGCACCATGGTCATGATGCTGTCGTTGAAGCCGCCGATCGTGTAGCCATCCGGCTCGGCGCGCGCGACCGCCTCCGCGCCGATCAGCCCGGAGGCGCCGGGCTGGTTCATGATCACGAACTGCTGGCCCATATTGTCGGCCATCTTTTGCGTCACGATACGTGCTGCGACATCGACCGCGCTTGCGGCTGCCAGTGGCACGATCATCTTGATCGGGCGGTCCGGATAATTCGTCTGTGCGGTCGCGCTGCTACTGGCGATCAGCGCCAGCGCCGAGACCAACGAGAAAAGCGAGCGCATATGGCGGTCTCCCTGAGCGGTTATTCCGGATAGCGGACGTTATTAATTATTTCCGGAATCATTGCCCTTTCGCCTTCGGCTTGGCAATGTGTCGGGTGAAGAAATCAAGAACAGGCCGGCGATCGACCGGCCAACAGGGAAACGCGGCTTTTCGGGGAGAGAAACATGACCACGCGGAGAAACTTCCTCAAAGGCGCGGCGACGGGTATCGTCTTTTGCAGTTGCGGCATGCTGGATGCGGCGCACGCGCAACCGAAACCGCAGCGCCTGCCGGTGATGGTCAATGGCAAGCGCGTCAAGACCATCGACGTGCATTCGCATTGCCTGTTCCACGAAGCGCTCGATCTTCTCGGCCCTGACAAGGACCGGCCGCTGCCGCCGACCAAGGGCCAGCAGGAGCACTTCATCGTCGTCGAGCAGCGCCTGAAGGCGATGGACGCGATGGGCATCGACATGGAGATCCTCTCGATCAACCCGTTCTGGTACGGCCGCGATCGCGACCTGGCAGGCCAGATCGTCAAGGTGCAGAACGAAAAGCTTGCCGAGCTGTGCGCTTCGCGTCCCGACCGTTTCGGCGCGTTCGCCTCGCTGTCGCTGCAGTTTCCCGATCTCGCCGCGCAGCAGTTGGAGACCGCGATCAAGAAGCAGGGACTGCGGGGTGCCGCGATCGGCGGCAGCGTGCTGGGCGAAGATTTTTCCGATCCCAAATTCCATCCGGTCTGGGCCAAGGCCGAAGAGCTCGGCGCCGTGCTGTTCGTCCACCCGCAGAGCACGCCGGAACTCGGCAAGCGCTTCAAGGGCAATGGCTGGCTGTCCAACACGATCGGCAATCCGCTGGACACCACCATCGCGCTGCAACACCTGATCTTCGAGGGCACGCTGGACCGCTTCCCGGGGCTGAAGATCATCGCGGCGCATGGCGGCGGCTATCTCGGCTCCTATGCGCCGCGATCCGACCATGCCTGCTTTGTGTCGCCGCAGAACTGCAATGCCGACATCAAGCTGAAGAAAAAGCCGACCGAATATTTGAACCAGCTGTATTTCGACGCGCTGGTGTTCACCCCGGAAGCGCTCCGGCATCTGGTGGCGCAGGTAGGCTTCAGCCAGGTCGTGATCGGCACCGACCACCCGATCCCGTGGGAGGAACATCCGGTCGATCACGTCTTCGCCACCACCACGCTCAACGACAAGCAGAAGGCCGCCATTCTCGGCGGCAACGCGGCGCGGCTGTTCGGGTTCAAGGAGGCCTGATCGCGAAAGATCAGGCCAAAATCACAATTTGCGGAGTGGCCCGGGCGCAATCTTGATTTGAACTGTTCCAGTTTTCAGTCCACCATCGCGCCCAAAGCTCTCTCGATGGACTGAGCCAATCAGGGGAAACGCGATGGCAAACCTCACGATCAACGGCAAAGCATTTGAACTCGATGTCGAGCCGGATACGCCGCTGCTGTGGGCGATCCGGGAAAATGCCGGCCTGACCGGCACCAAATATGGTTGCGGCATTGCACAATGCGGCGCCTGCACCGTTCATGTCGACGGCGTCGCGATGCGCTCCTGCGGCATGCTGGTCTCGGACGCGGTCGGCAAGAAGATCACCACCATCGAGGGGCTGGCGGCGGATGGCGCACTGCACAAGGTGCAGCAGGCCTGGATCGCCAAGGACGTTCCGCAATGCGGCTATTGTCAGAGCGGCATGATCATGGCGGTGGCGGCCCTGCTCAAGGAGAAGCCGAAACCGACCGACAAGGACATCGACGAAGCCATCACCAACATCTGCCGTTGCGGCACCTTCCAGCAGGCGCGTGAAGCAATTCACGCCGCCGCCAACGCGTAAGGGGCCAGCCATGAACAAGCATGTCAAACTGAACCGCCGCACCTTCGTGCTCGGCACCGCCGCAGCCGGTGCCGGCCTTGCACTCGGAATGGATATTCCGCTCGGCCCGACCGTGGTGCGCGCCGCCGACGGCTCGCCCGAGGTCAACGCCTGGGTCGTGATCCGGCCCGACGACACCGTGGTGATCCGCATCGCGCGCTCGGAGATGGGACAGGGCACCCTCACCGGCCTCGCCCAGCTCGTCGCCGAAGAACTGGAATGCGACTGGTCGAAAGTCACCACCGAATATCCGACCCCCGGCCAGAGCGTGGCGCGCAAGCGCGCCTGGGGCGATTTCTCCACCGGCGGCAGCCGCGGCATCCGCACCTCGCAGGAATACGTCCGCAAGGGCGGCGCCACCGCGCGCATGATGCTGGTGCAGGCCGCCGCCAACGAATGGAAGGTGCCGGTTGCGGAATGCAGCGCGGCCAACAGCGTCATCACCCACAAGCCGTCGGGAAAAACCACGAGCTATGGCAAGGTGGTGGAAGCCGCTGCAAAGCTCGAGCCTCCCGCCGACGCCGACGTCAAGCTGAAAGACCCGAAGGACTGGAAGATCGCCGGCAAGGGCATCCTGCGGCTCGACACCTCGGACAAGACCACCGGCAAGATGGTCTACGGCATCGACGTCAAGCTGCCGGGGATGCTCAACGCCGCGCTCAAGGACTGCCCGGTATTCGGCGGCAAGCTGAAGAGCTATGACGAAGCCAAAGTGATGGGCATGAAGGGCGTCAAGAAGGTGGTGCGGGTCAACGACACCACCGTCGCCGTCATTGCCGATACCTGGTGGCACGCCAAGACCGCGCTCGATGCGCTTCCCATCGTGTGGGACGAAGGCGACAACGCCAAGGTTTCCAGCGAATCGATCGCCAAGTGGCTCGCCGAGGGGCTCGACAACGCGCAGCCGGCCTTCGTCGGCAACCAGAACGGCGACGCCAAGGCCGCCATCGCCGGCGCCGCCAAGAAGGTCGAGGCGGTCTACAACTATCCCTACCAGAACCACGCTTGCATGGAGCCGCTGAACGCCACGGCGCTCTATACGGCCGACAAATGCGAGGTGTGGTGCGGCACGCAAAACGGCGAGGCGGCATTCGCCGCCGTGCTGGAAGCCTCAGGCCTGCCGGCCGAAAAATGCGAGGTGCACAAGCAGATGCTCGGCGGCGGCTTCGGACGCCGCGGCCAGACCGACTATGTCCGGCAGGCGGTTGCGATCGCCAAGCAGATGCCGGGCACGCCGATCAAACTGTTGTGGTCGCGCGAAGACGACATGCTGCACGGCACCTATCATCCGGTCACGCAATGCAAACTGACCGGCGCCTTCGATGCCGACAACAATTTGACCGGTCTGCACGTCCGGTTGTCCGGACAATCCATTCTGTTCACGCTGCGCCCGGCGGCGCTGGTCAACGGCATGGACCCGGCGGCTTTCCAAGGCCTGGCGCCGACCGGCGAGGCCGCAATCGGATATACCGTACCCAACCTGCTGGTCGAACATTCGATGCGCAACCCGCACGTTCCGCCGGGCTTCTGGCGCGGCGTCAACGTCAACCACAATGCGATCTACCTCGAATGCTTCATGGATGAGCTCGCGCATTCGGTCGGCCAGGACCCGGTCGAATTCCGGCGCAAGCTGATGTCGAAGCATCCAAAACACCTTGCCGTGCTCAATGCGGTCGCGGAGAAAATCGGCTGGGGCAAGCCGCCGCCGCAAGGCGTCTATCGCGGCATCGCCCAGCACATGGGCTATGCCAGCTATGTCGCGGGTGCGGCTGAAATCTCGGTCACCGACGGCAACAAGATCAAGGTGCACCGTATCGTCGCCGCCACCGACCCCGGCTACGCCGTCAATCCGGCGCAGATCGAACGGCAGATCGCCGGCTCCTTCGTCTACGGCCTGTCGGGACTGTTTTACGGCGGCTGCACGGTCAAGGACGGCCGCATCGAGCAGACCAACTTCGATACCTACAATTCGATGCGGATCGCAGAGATGCCGAAGGTGGAGTCGATCATCATGCCGAGCGGCGGCTTCTGGGGCGGCGTCGGCGAGCCGACCATCTGCGTGGCGGCGCCCGCCGTGCTCAACGCCTACTTTGCGGCGACGGGAAAACGCATCCGCTCGGTGCCGCTGAAAGACCAGAACATCACCTTCGCCTAACGATAAAGCGGCGGCCTCAAATGGCCGCCGCTTGCTTGACCTGGTATGACTCATGAATGCGCTGCGGCTGCCGACGCGCAGAGATGTTGCTCGCGGGCTTGCTGCGTCGGCGGCATCGCTGGCGTTCCCGTGTCCCTCGCGCGCGCAAGGTGCGGCGCGCGTGGTGGTGATCGGCGGCGGTTTCGGCGGCGCCGGCTGCGCGCGCGCGCTGCGGCACGTCGATCCCAAACTGCAGGTGACGCTGATCGAGCCGAAAACCTTCTATTTCGCCTGCCCGTTCAGCAACGAAGCGATCGCGGGCGTGCGCGAGTTCGAAGCCCAACAATTCCGCTACGACAGGATCGCCGCGGAAGGCGTGATCGTCGTTGCACAGACCGCGGTAAAAGTGGACGCGCACGCGCGCACGGTCGGGCTCGCCGACGGCACCTCGCTTGGCTATGACCGGCTGGTGCTGTCGCCCGGCATCGGCCTGCGTTTCGACGCGCTGCCCGGCTACGACGAGGCCGCCGCCACAAAAATGCCGCACGCCTGGATCGCCGGCGAACAGACCTTGCTGCTGCGCCGGCAACTTGAAGCCATGGACGATGGCGGCCTCGTCATTCTGGCAGTGCCGGCGCCGCCGCTGCGCTGCCCGCCCGCGCCTTACGAGCGCGCCAGCCTGATCGCGCATTATCTGAAGACGAAGAAGCCGCGGTCGAAGGTGCTCATTCTTGACGCCAAGGACGGCTTTTCCCAGCAGCGGCTGTTCGAGCAGGCGTGGACAGAGCTATATCCCGGCATGATCGAGCGCATCGCGCTGTCGCAAGGCGGACGGGTCACCTCGGTCGAGCCCGCGACCAACAGCATCGTCACCGATTTCGGCAATTACACCGCCGATGTCGCCAACGTGATCCCACCGCAGAAAGCCGGCCGCATTGCAGAGATCGCGGGGGCTGCCGACAATACCGGCTGGTGTCCCATCGACCCGGTTACCTTCGAATCGAAGCTCGTGCCAAACATGCACGTGATCGGCGACGCCTGCATTGCCGGCGCCATTCCCAAATCGGCGTCGGCGGCGAACGCGCAGGCCAAGGCATGCGCGGCCGCCGTGGCGAGCCTGCTTGCGGACAAAACGCCGGAACCGCCGAGGCTGACCGGCGCCTGCTTCAATACGGTGGCGCCCGGCTATGCTTTCTCGCTGACCGGGGTTTACGCGCCGAAGGACGGACTGTTCAACGAGGTCGAAGGCGGCGGCACCAGCCCGCTCGATGCACCGCGCGAGGTCCGCGCCCAAGAAGCCGAAACCGCGCTGAACTGGTTCTCGACGATCACGGCGGATACCTTTGGCTAGAGCGGTCATTCAACGATGGGGCGCGTGGCTTGCGGTTGCGGCACTCGCTTTGCCCGGCGCGGCCGCGGCGCAGGCATTGCAGCCCTATGTCGTCACCGGCGACGCCATCGCAGCCTCGCTGACCGGCGCGCCGGGCGACGCGGCGCGGGGCCGCTCCCTCCTGCTCAACCGCACCAGCACCTGCATCCTCTGCCATTCCGGGCCGTTTCCGGAAGAGAAATTCCAGGGCGATCTCGCGCCCAGCCTCGCCGGCGCCGGCAGCCGCTGGTCGGAGGGCCAGCTTCGGCTGCGTATTGTCGACGGCTTCCGCCTCAATCCGGCAACGATCATGCCGTCTTATTACCGCGTCGATGGGCTGACACGCGTCGGCCTGGCCTGGCGCGGCAAGCCGATCCTGTCGGCGGAGCAGATCGAGGATATCGTGGCGTATCTTGCGAGCTTGCGCGAGTAGGCGATTGAGAGAGAAATGATGCGCGAACCGAAAAACTCCACACGCCGCCGGTTCCTGGCTTCGGCCGGAAGTGCGGCCGTGCTGGGCACCATGCCGATTGCAACGCTGCGGCCGGCCGAGGCCACGCCGGCGATGATGGCCGCTGCGATCCGGGATGTCGCGGGTGCCGCCGTGGTGCGAACCGGCAAGGTCAAGCTGGACGTGCCGCCCTTGGTCGAGAACGGCAACACGGTGCCGATGACGGTGAGCGTGGCGAGCCCGATGACGGCGGAGGATCACGTCAGGAGCATCCATGTGTTCGTCGAGAAAAACCCGCAGCCGAATGTCGGCAACTTCGTGCTCGGCCCGCGCGCCGGCCGCGCCCAGGTTTCAACCCGGATCCGGCTGGCCGACAGCCAGAAGGTCGTCGCCATCGCAAAACTGTCCGACGGCTCGTTCTGGTCCGCCACCGTGGATGTCGTGGTGACGCTCGCTGCCTGCACCGAAGAGGTGATCTGATGGGCTCGGTGCTGATCAACGTTCCGAAGAAGGCCAGGCGCGGTGACGTCATCGAGATCAAGACGCTGATGTCGCATATCATGGAGACCGGCTTCCGCCATCTCGCCACCGGCGAGCTGGTGCCGCGCGACATCATCACTGGCTTCACCTGCCGCTACAATGGCGAGGAGATTTTCCGCGCCGACCTGTTCCCGGCGATCTCGGCCAATCCCTTTATCGCGTTCTTCACCACCGCGACCGAAAGCGGCAGCTTCGAATTTTCATGGATCGGCGACCGGGGATTCTCCGAAACCGCATCGGCCTCGATTATCGTCGAATGAAGGCAATCGGCACGATAGTGTTGCTGCTGCTTGCGACTTGCGTTCCCCTGCTCTTCGCCGCCGAAATTCCACCGGACCAGCGCCGCTCCGGCTTCACGTTCATGTCGGCGGATACCCAGGCGATCCAGAACGACGATACCGCCAATCCCGGCATGTTATGGGTGCTCGACGGCGAAGCGCTGTGGAGAAGCAAGACCGGTGCAGCGGCAAAATCCTGCGCTGACTGCCATACCGACGCAAGCAGCATGCGCGGCGTCGCCGCCCGCTATCCAGCCTTCGACGCAAAACTCGGAACGTCCGGTCAATCTGGAGCAGCGTATCAATCTGTGCCGCTCGCAACATCAACAGGCGACGCCGCTTGCTTACGAGAGCCGCGACCTGCTCGCACTTACCGCATTCGTTGCAAAGCAGTCGCACGGCATGCCGATCGAGACTGGCGCCGATCCGCAGCTAGAACCGTTTGTCGCAAAAGGGCGCGAGCTGTTCATGCAGCGGCAGGGCCAGCTCAATCTTTCCTGCGCCAATTGCCATGACGACAACTGGGACAAGCGCCTTGCCGGCTCGGCAGTCACGCAGGCGCACCCGACCGGCTATCCGCTATACCGGCTGGAGTGGCAATCGCTCGGCTCGCTGCAACGCCGGCTGCGCGCCTGCATCTTCGGCATCCGCGCGCAGCCTTACGACTATGGTGCGCCGGAACTGGTGGAGCTGGAGCTTTACCTGATGTCGCGCGCGGGCGGCATGCCGGTCGAGACGCCGGCGGTGCGGCCCTAGTTTAGCAGGCACCTCCACATCAACTGCCGTCATCCTGAGGAGCCGCGCGCTTGCGCGGCGTCTCGAAGGATCGCCGCTTGCACCTGCACCCGTTTCCATCCTTCGAGGCTCGCCGCTGCGCGGCGAGCACCTCAGGATGACGGTAGTTAGCTCGATGCCGATCTGTGGTAGTTGTAGCGCGACCTATTAATTTAATGCGAAGGACAGTCGATTGCCATTCAACATCACCCTCTACGACCTCTCGGTCTGGGTCCTCCCCCTCGTCATCGCGATCACCTTTCATGAGGCGGCCCATGGCTTTGTCGCGCACCGCCTCGGCGACGATACCGCCTGGAAACTCGGCCGCGTCAGTTTCAATCCTCTCAAGCATATCGATCCGTTCGGCACCATCCTGCTGCCGGGGCTTCTGCTGCTCTCGCACGCGCCGTTCCTGTTCGGCTACGCCAAACCGGTGCCGGTCAACTTTCGCGCGCTCAATCATCCGCGGATCGACATGGTGTGGGTCGCGCTGGCCGGTCCCGCAATCAATATCCTGCTCGCGGCGCTGGCGGCCGCCGCGTTTCATTTGATCGGCCTGGCCCCTTCGGGTTCGGTGCAATGGGTCGCCGACAACCTCAAAAACACGTTGGTCATCAACGTCGTGCTCGCGGTGTTCAACATGCTGCCGCTGCCGCCGCTGGACGGCGGGCGCGTCGCGGTCGGATTGCTGCCCAATGCGCTGGCCTACCCGCTGTCCCGGCTGGAGCCCTACGGAATGCTGATCCTGATCGCCATCCTGATCGCGCTGCCGCTGCTCGGCGCGCAGCTCGGCCAAAACTTCGATGTCATCTCGCAATACATCCGCGTCGCGACCGGTTTTGTGATCAGGCTGTTGCTGGTTCTGACCGGTAACGCGTAACCGGAGTCGTCGGCGATCCTTGTTGGACCCGGTTTTTCGCGCTAGCCTTTTGAAAAGCATTTTGGGGGGAATTGCCGCATGACCACGATAGCAGCACCGGCCATCAGCAGCACCGATCGCGGTCGTCGAATCTGGGCCATTTTCGGAAGCTCGTCCGGCAACCTTGTCGAGTGGTATGATTTTTACGCTTACGCGTTCACCGCGCTGTATTTCGCGCCGGCGTTTTTTCCGAAGGGCGACCAGACCACGCAGCTTCTGCAGACCGCGGCGGTGTTCGCGATCGGTTTTCTGATGCGGCCGATCGGCGGCTACGTTTTCGGCTTCATCGCCGACAAATACGGCCGCAAGAATTCAATGATGATCTCGGTGCTGATGATGTGCGCAGGCTCCCTCGCCATCGCGGTATTGCCGACCTACGAGACCATCGGGATCGCCGCGCCGGCGCTGCTGCTTCTTGCACGAATGCTGCAGGGCCTTTCGGTCGGCGGCGAATACGGCACCAGCGCGACCTATATGAGCGAGGTCGCCCTGCCAGGTAAACGCGGCTTCTACGCGTCGTTCCAGTATGTGACGCTGATCGGCGGCCAGCTGCTCGCCTCGCTGGTCGTCCTCATTGTTCAGCAGTCGCTTAACGATGCCGAGTTGCGGGCATGGGGCTGGCGCATTCCGTTTTTCATTGGCGCCGTTTTCGCGGTGGTCGCGCTGTTCCTGCGGGCGTCGCTGACCGAGACCTCTTCGGCCGAAAGCCGCGCGCGCAAGGAGGCAGGCTCGCTGCGTGAGATTTTCGCGCACCACAGACGGGCATTCCTGATCGTTCTCGGCTATACCGCCGGCGGGTCGCTGATTTTCTATACCTTCACCACTTACATGCAGAAATATCTGGTCAACACCGCGCATATGAACGACCGCGTCGCCAATGTGGTGATGACTGCGGTGCTGTTCACCTACATGGTCATGCAGCCGTTCTTCGGGATGTTTTCCGACCGCTTCGGCCGCAAGACCTCGATGCTGTTGTTCGGCGGCCTTGCGACGCTGTGCACCGTGCCGCTGATGTATGCGATCGGCAACGTCAAAAGCCCGGTCGCGGCCTATTTCCTGATCGTCACGGCGCTGGCCATCGTATCGTTCTACACCTCGATCAGCGGGCTCGTGAAGGCGGAGATGTTCCCGCCGGAGGTGCGTGCGATGAGCGTCGGCCTCGCCTATGCGATCGCCAACGCCATCTTCGGCGGCTCGGCGGAATATGTCGCGCTCCGGTTCAAGGAGGGCGGCGCGGAGACGAATTTTTATTGGTACGTCACCTTGATGTGCGCCATCGCCTTCGTCGCGTCGGTCCTGATGCCGAACCCGAAGGTCAAAGGCTATCTGCAGGGCGAAGGAACCGAGTAGGTGCTGGCGGGTGTACTTTGGCCGATCGCGAAATCAGTATTTCGCGATCAGCGGTCCGCCGAATTTGTAGTTGATCCCGACCTTGGCGACGTTCAGTTTCTCGCTGACATCGATATTTGAGGCGAACGAGCCGTTGGCGTTGTGACGCGTCACGGTTTTCGTTCCGAAATCCAGGTAGTTGTATTCAGCCTTCACCGTCCAGCAGGGATCGTAGGCATATTCGATGCCCACGCCGCCGAGCCATCCGGAGCGCGTCTCGGCGCCGCCGATGGTGTTGAAGGAAGCGATCAATTCATAGCGGTTGAAAGCCCACGCCTCGCCACCCTTGGCGTAAAGCAGCACCCGGTCCCAGGCGTAGCCGATACGGCCGGCGATGTCGGCAATATTGCGCGTCTTGGAATGACAGGTGAAAGCCGGATTGAGACAGAGGCTGGTCGCGTTCAGGTTGGCAAACTCGTAGTCGCCTTCGATGCCCAGCACGAATGACGATATTTGAAAATTGTAGCCGGCCTGAAAACCGCCGAGTCCGCCGCCCATCTGTTGTGAGAGATTTACGGGAGGAACAACGTCGTACTGCCAGTCCGTCGGACCCCATGCCCAACCGGCATTGATGCCGCCATAGAAGCCGCCCCAGTTATAGACCGGCGCGGCGGCAACGACCGGCGCGGGCCCTGCCGGCATATCGGCCGCGACAGCCGGCGCCGAACATGTGACGAGCGCAGCAACGCAGAACAAAAGGCTTCTCATCCCGAATGTCTCCAATTTGAGACTAGCTGGCGTCACGCCTACCTCGTAGGGTGGGCAAAGGCATCGGCGCGCGAAAGCGCGTCCGATGACGTGCCCACCATTTTCCAAATCCAGGGCAATGGTGGGCACGCCGCCGGACGCGTTCGCGTCCGCCGGCTTTGCCCACCCTACGGGCTCCTCACCGGAGGTCTTGCGCTTCGAGGCCCCGGCTGTAGCGTGACATGGCAAAGCAGAACGCGAAATAGATCAGCCCCACGAACAGGTAGACCTCGACGCTGAAGGATTGCCAAGCGGGGTCGATGATGGCGGTCTTCGCCGTCGTCAGCAGGTCGAAGATGCCGATGATCAGGACCAGGCTGGTATCCTTGAAGAAGGCGATAAAAGTATTCACCAGCGGCGGGATCACATGGCGGATCGCCTGCGGCAAAACGATCAGGCCGTTTTTCTTCCAATACGACAGCCCGAGCGCTTCCGCCGCCTCGTGCTGTCCCCTCGGCACCGCCTGCAAGCCGCCGCGCACCACTTCCGCAAGATAGGCGCCGGCAAACAGCACGAACGCGATCTGCGCCCGCAGCAGCTTGTCGATGTTGACGCCATCCGGCATGAACAGCGGAAACATGACGCTCGCCATGAACAGCAGGCTGATCAGCGGAACGCCGCGGATCAGTTCGACATACAACACGCAAAGCGAGCGGATCGCGGGCAGCTTGGAACGGCGGCCGAGCGCGACGAGGATTCCGAGCGGAAAGCCGAAGGCAAGCCCGAATGTCGCGAGGATCAAGGTAACCGGCAGCCCGCCCCAGCGATCCTGCGAAACATAGGAAAGCCCGAAGATGCCGCCCCACATCAACAGGCCAATCAGGACCAGCGCTGCGACCCACACCAGGATGAGTTCCTTGCGCCAAAAACTGCGCCGGCTCGACACGAAGAACAGCGCAATGAAGGTCAGGGTCGCAAGCGCAGGCCGCCACTGCTCATTGAAGGGGTAGGTGCCGAACAGGATGAAGCGATACTTCTCGGGGATGACGGCCCAGCAGGCGCCAAGCCCGCGGATCGCCCGGCAGACGCCGGTCTGACTGTCGGGAACGATCCAGATCGCGTTCCAGAAGCCCCACTGCACGAAGCTCACACCCGCTTTTGCGAGCAGGAAGATCAGCAGCAGCGAGACGATGCTCGAGGGAATCGACGAGAACAGGTTGGCGCGCAGCCATCGGATCGCGCGGCCGCTTGCGACGCTGCGCGGACGGGACCTGCCGAACGGAAGCGGATTTTCCGGCGCGTCGGTCAAGGAGGTCATCGATCAGCGCTCCACCAGCGCGATGCGCGCATTGTACCAGTTCATGAACAGGCTGATGCCAAGGCTGATGGTCAGGAACACCAGCATGATCAGCGCGATGGCTTCGATGGCCTGGCCGGTCTGGTTCAGCGTGGTATTGGCAATCGACACGATGTCCTGATAGCCGACCGCGACGGCGAGCGAGGAATTCTTGGTCAGGTTCAGATATTGGCTGGTCATCGGCGGAATGATGACGCGGAGCGCCTGCGGCAGGACGATGTGCCGAAGCACAAAACTCCGGCGCAGGCCGAGCGCCATCGCGGCATCCCATTGACCCCGGTGAACGGCCTGGATGCCGCTGCGAACGATCTCGGCGATGAAGGCCGAGGTATAGGTGACCAGCGCGACTAAGAGAGCAAAATACTCCGGCGACAACGTCAATCCGCCGACAAAATTGAAGCCGCGCAGCTCGGGCATGGTGATGGTCCAGGATACGCCGAGAGCCCACGACAGCAGCGCCGGCAGTCCGACCATCAGAACGAGCGCGTAAGGCCACAGGCGGCGCGGCCGGCCGTCCAGCAGCTGCCGTGCGACCAGTTGCCGGTTCAGCGCAACCGACGCGATCAACCCGGCCACGGCCGCAGCGATCACCCACAGGTGCCCTTGTTCGATCGGAAGCGACGGGAGAATCAGGCCTCGATTGGAAAGATACACGCCGTCGACCGGCATCCATGCGGCGCGGGCCACTGGCAGTCCCTGCATCAGCACATACCAGAACAACAGCTGCAGCAGCAGCGGAAGATCGCGCAGCACTTCCACATAGACCGCGGCCAGCCGGGACAGCAGCCAATTGGCTGACAGCCGCGCGATGCCGATCATCGTCCCGAGCACGGTGGCAAGCACGATGCCGATGACGGCGACACGCAGCGTGTTGGCAAGGCCGACGATGAAGGCGCGCAGATAGGTATTCTTGGGACTGTAGTCGATCCAGGCGTCGGCAATCGGCATGCCCGCCTCGCGGCCGAGAAAGGCAAAGCCGGTCGAGATGCGGCGGGCCGACAGGTTGTGAAGGGCATTCGACCACAGCCAGGCGACGAGGGCGATCGCAATCCCCACCACCACGATCTGCCAGGCAAGTCCGACGAGGCGCTCGCGGGTCAGCGGGCCGCGCAACCGTTTGCGACGCGCAGGTTCAGGCATGGCTATCGTCATAGCGCAAGGATCCTTCTGACAGCAGCGATCTTCGGCCATGCGCTCACGGGGCGCGTTTCATATGTTGCTTAAAAAATGCTTTTTCTGCAACATATGTTACATGGCCCAGCCGCAGCCGAAGTTTTCCTCCCTAAATGAGCCTCGCAGCGCGCAATATTTCGTCGAGAAAGGTTGAACCTCATGGGCGCCAGCCACAGCCGCGTGCTGCATCGAAGCCTGCGCGAAACACCGCCCAAGGCGGTCGGCGGCGACGGCGTGTGGCTGATTGCCGAGGATGGCCGCCGGATTCTCGATGGCTCCGGCGGCGCTGCCGTTTCCTGTCTCGGACATCAACATCCGCGCGTGATCGAGGCCATCGCCAGGCAGGCCTCGAAGCTCGCTTATGCCCATACGAGCTTTTTCTCCTCGGAGCCGGCAGAGGAGCTGGCCGAGCGGCTGGTCGGCGACGAACCCGGCGGCCTCGCCTATGCCTATCTGGTCAGCGGCGGATCGGAAGCGATCGAAGCCAGCATCAAACTGGCGCGGCAATATTTTGTCGAACGCGGCGAGCTGCAACGCCAGCGCTTCATCGCCCGCCGCCAGAGCTACCATGGCAATACGCTAGGCGCCTTGGCGGCAGGCGGAAACGCCTGGCGGCGCGAACCCTATGCGCCGCTGCTGTCCTCCGCCTTCAGCCACGTGACGCCGGCATTCGCCTATCACGAGAAGCGCGACGATAAATCCGAAGCCGATTTCGTGGCGCGGCTCAGGTGCGAACTGGAGGCCGAATTCCAGCGCCTCGGCCCCGACACGGTGGCCGCATTCATTGCCGAGCCCGTCGTCGGAGCCACCTCCGGATGCGTGCCGCCGCCGGAAGGCTATTTCAGGGCGGTGCGCGACATCTGCAACCGGCACGGCGCCCTGCTCATCCTCGACGAGGTGATGTGCGGCATGGGCCGCACCGGTACGCTTCACGCCTGGGAACAGGAAGGCATCGCGCCCGACATCCAGGCCATCGCCAAGGGACTTGGCGGCGGCTACCAGCCGATCGGCGCGATGCTCGCAAGCGCCGGCATCATCGACACCATCCGGCGGGGCTCGGGAGCTTTCCAGCACGGACATACCTATCTCGCGCACCCCCTCGCCTGCGCGGCCGCGCTTGAGGTGCAGCGGATTATCGACGAGGAAAAGCTGCTCGAACGGGTCAAGGATCTCGGCAGTATGCTGGAGCGGCGGTTGACCGAGCGTTTCGGCAATCACCGGCATGTCGGCGATATCCGCGGCCGCGGCCTGTTCCAGGCCATCGAGTTGGTCGCCGATCGCGCCAGCCGCGCGCCGTTCGATCCCGCCCTCAAGCTCAACCAGCGGATCAAGGCCGCCGCGCTGGAACGCGGCCTCGCCTGTTATCCAGGCGGCGGGACGGTGGACGGCCGCAGCGGCGACCACGTCCTGCTCGCGCCGCCCTATATCGCGACATCGGATGATATCGATATGATCGTCGACAGGTTAGGTGCTGCAGTAGACAGCGCATTGAAAACGGTTGGTCACTAGGAGGAGGACAGAATGAAGAGAATTATCGTCGCTACAGGATTGCTCGCGGCTTCGGTTTCGGGAGCGGCCGCCGGAACACTGGATACGGTCAAGCAACGCGGCACGCTGGTGTGCGGCGTCAGCACGGGCTTTGCCGGATTCTCCGCTCCGGATTCCCAAGGCAACTACAAGGGACTCGATTCCGATTACTGCCGCGCCTTGGCAGCGGGGGTTCTCGGCGACGCCGGCAAGGTACGCTATGTCGCCCTCACCGCGCAAAACCGCTTCACCGCGCTGCAATCGGGCGAGGTCGACGTGCTCTATCGCAATTCGACGCAGACCTATCTGCGCGGCGTAACCCTCGGGCTGCGGCAGGGGCCGGTCAATTTCTATGACGGCCAGGGTTTTGTGGTGCGGCGCGACAGCGGCGTGAAGGATCTGAAGGCGCTGAATGGCGCTACCGTTTGCGTCGCGCAGGGAACGACCCATGAAGTGACGCTCGGCGATTACGGCCGCGCCAACGGCATCGACTGGAAGCCGCTGGTGTTCGATCGTCCCGATACGATGTTACAGACATTCTTCGGCGGGCGCTGCGATGCCATGACCCAGGACGCCTCGGCACTGGCAGGCTCCGTCACGACCGCGGCGCCGAATCCGGCCGACTACACCATCCTGCCGGTGACGATCAGCAAGGAGCCGCTCGGGCCGTTCACGCGCAATGGCGACGAGGTATGGACCGACATCGTCGCCTGGCTGCACTACGGCCTGATCGAGGCGGAAGAACTCGGCGTGACCGCGGCCAATGCCGACGAAATGGCAAAATCCAACGTGCCGGGGATCCAGCGCCTGCTCGGCAGCGCCGGAGACCTCGGGTCCCGGCTCGGTCTCGACAACAAGTGGATGGCGCAGGCCATCAAGGCGGTCGGGAATTACGGCGAAATGTTCGAGCGCAATGTCGGCAAGGCAAGCCCGCTAAAACTCGATCGCGGCTTGAATGCGACCTGGAGCAAGGGCGGCCTGATGTACGCGCTCCCCTTCAAGTGAGAGCCTGACGCACCTCTCCCCGCAGGGGAGAGGTCGGATTGCATCGTCAGATGCAATCCGGGTGAGGGGCTGTCGCGAGTCCTGAGTGCGTGGCGGCCCCTCACCCGCCGCGCATCTGGCGATGCGCGTCGACCTCTCCCCTTCGGGGAGAGGTGAACGCGAGTCGCTTCAGCCTGAATTCATCGTACTATGCCGGATTGAACAGATGCGCATCGCTCTCGTCCATGCCCTGAAACACTCGATTGCGCCGATCGAGGCGTCGTTCGCGCAGGCTTGGCCGGAGGCGCGCCTGATGAATTTGCTCGACGACAGCCTGTCGGCCGACCTTGCGCGCGCTGGCCGGCTGACTGAGGCAATGACCGCGCGCTTCCTGTCGCTCGGACGTTACGCGACCGCGACCTGTGCCGACGCAATCCTCTTCACATGCTCCGCCTTCGGCCCTTGCATTGAGGCGGTCGCGCGCGAGCACGCGCCGATGCCGGTGCTCAAGCCCAATGAAGCGATGATCGAGCAGGCCGCCGCGCGGGGCCGCAGGATCGGTCTGCTCGCGACATTCGCGCCGACGCTGGCTTCGATGCCGGGTGAATTTCCCCCCTCCGTCGAGATCGTGCCAAAACTGGCGGCGGGCGCGCTCGCAGCGCTGGATCGGGGTGACCGCGCGGAACACGATCGTCTGGTGGCGGAAGCCTCGCGCGAATTGCGCGATTGCGACCTGATCGCGCTGGCGCAGTACAGCATGGCGCCGGCCGCGGCGCTGGTCGCCGAGGCGTCGGGCCGGCCGGTGCTCACGACGCCGGACAGCGCGGTGCAGAAGCTGAAGGAGTTGCTTGCTGTTGTGGATTGAATAAGCGCGTAGGATGGGTTGAGCGCAGCGACCGGATCCTTGATCCCGGCTGCTGCCGTCGATGGGGACGCAGGTAGTACGATGACGGACCATCAGCCGTTGAGCGGCGGCATTTCGGCCGATCGCGAGAAGCGGAGCGCAACGCGCGCCGCCGAATGGAAGGCCGATATGACCGCATCTGCCGGCCGGCCGTTCGCGGTCGGCGCGAGCATTGTTTCGACGCTTGCAGTGGCGCTGGTCTATTTCCTTACCGCGCGGCTAAGCCTAGTCTTGCTGGAACCGGTGGATGGTGTGGCGGTGTTCTGGCCGGCCGCGGGCGTGGCCACCGGAATCTTGATCGCCTTCGGTTCTGCGGCACGATGGCCTGTCGTCATCGGTGTCGGCGTTGCAACCGTCGCGGCCAATTTGCTCGGCGACCGCAACATCGGCAGCTCGGTGTTTTTTGCCGCCGCCAATGCAGGCGAGGCGCTGATTGTCGCCGGCCTGATCCATCGCTTCTACGGCTCTCCATTCGAGTTGAACGAATTGCGCAAGGTGCTGGCGCTGTTCGCAGCGACAATCGCAGGGACCAGCATCTCCGGCATTGCGGGTACCATAGGTTTCGTGGTGTTTCACGGCTCGGGCGCGTCGCTGCCGGTGGTCTGGCTTCACTGGTTCGCATCCGACGCCCTCGGCACGGTTGCAGTGGCGCCGCTCGTCATCGGGCTGGCGGCATTGATGCGCGACTTTCCGCCGCGGCGTGAGATCGCGGAGGGCAGTCTGGCACTCGCCGTGGTTTCCATCGTATGCGCGTCGCTGATTTTCCTTCCCAATCAGGCCTGGACCGCGGTGCTCGCGGTCGGCGCACTTTGCCCGCTGCTGCTCTGGACTGCATCCCGGCTGCGGCCGGCGTTCACCGCGCTGGCCATCTTCATCTGCGCGATCACTATCGTCTGGGCGACCATCTTCGCGATCGGCATTTTCGGGGATATGCAGCTGTCCATTGAACAGCGCGTGCTCGGAGCCCAGGCGACCGTGTTGGCGACGTCGCTGGGGGCGCTTGTTCTGGCGGCGCTGTTCAGCGAGCGCAGGCTGCACGAAAGCTTGTTGATGGACAGGGAAGCCCAGTTGCAGGAGGCGCTGCGATCAGGCCGCGTCATAGCCTTCGATTGGGACCTTTCTGCCGACGAAGTACGCTACAGCCAGAATGCAGCCGAGATCGCCGGCCTCAACCCGCAACAGGTTCTCAGCGGCGCGGGTTGGCTGAAAAACATTCACGCCGAAGATCGGCCACGAGTGACGTCCTGGCTCGAAGGGGCCCGGCCGGGCCAACCATCGCAGTCGATCGCATTTCGCTATCAGCGGCCGGATGGCGGCGAAGTCTGGCTGGAACAGATTGCGGTCGTCCGGTTCGATTCAGCCGGAAAGCCGGCCCGTATCAACGGGCTCACGACCGATATTACCACCCGCAAGCGTTTTGAGGAGGAGCTTTCGCTCGCGTGGAAATCGGCGGAGCTTGCCGATCGCGCCAAATCGAGCTTCCTTGCCGCCGCAAGTCATGACCTGCGCCAGCCGTTGCAAACCTTGCGATTTCTGCAGGCAGCGCTTGAACCGCATCATCCAGACGGCGAGGGCCGCAATCTCGTCGCCGGTATCGGGCGGTCGCTTGACACCATGGGCAGCATTCTGTCGAGCCTGCTCGACGTGAACCGGCTGGAATCTGGAAACCTGCGCCCGTCGCCGACCGAATTCTCCCTGCGCGAACTATTTGAAGCGCTGACCGCGGACTTTGTCGCTCCGGTAGAGGAAAAAGGGCTGCGGCTGCGCCTCGTCCGGTGCGGACTTACGGTCCGCAGCGACAGACGCATGCTCGAAGAGATGATTCGCAACCTGTTGTCCAATTCTGTCCGCTACACCGACCGGGGAACGATCCTGCTGGGTTGCCGGCGAGCCGGCGACAAGGTTCGCATCGAAGTCTGGGACAGCGGTGTGGGTATCACCGAGGACCAACTGCAGTACATATTCGACGAGTATTATCAGGGGACCGAAGGCGCCGAACGCGGCGGCTTCGGTCTCGGCCTTGCAATCGTGAAGCGGCTCGGAAAAATTCTCGATCACCGGGTGGAAGTCAGCTCGATGCCCGGCAAGGGCACGCGATTTTGCATCGAGGCTCCGCGCGGCCGTTCGAGCGTCGACGTGACGGAGACTTTGCTGCCGGCGCCTTCCCGCAAGGATGATTTTCCATTCAGTGTTCTCGCGATCGAGGATGAGACCTCGGTGCGTTCCGCGCTCAGAAGGTTGTTGAAGCAGAAAGGCGTTGAGGCGGCCATTGTCGCAACGTCGATGGATGCCCTGGCTTTGATCAGGGAGCAGGGTCTGCGTCCGGATTTGCTGCTGTGTGACTACAATCTTCGCGGATCGCCGGATGGCGTCAGCACGATCAAGCACCTGCGCGCCGCGTTGGGCCGCAACGTACCGGCCGTCGTCATGACCGGCGATACCCGATCGCAAACGGTGGCCTCGATTGCTTCCGAAGGCTTCGCTGTCCTGATCAAGCCCTTCCTGGCCGACGAACTTCTGGAAGCCATCAGAAGTCACGCGCCGCGGCCGGCCAAGACCCTGTAACGGATAGGTGAGGTTTGGGTGGTGGGCGCACCAGGGCTCGAACCTGGGACCCGATGATTAAGAGTCATCTGCTCTACCAACTGAGCTATGCGCCCGGAACCGGTCCGGAAATCCTTGGGTCAGGACGGGGTCGTTTAGCAAAGCGACCCTCTGATGTCCAGCAAAGGTCGGGCGCTTTTCCCCTGCGGATGCCGTTGTGCCGAAACGCAAAAAAGCCGCCGAATCCGGCGGCTTTTGCGGATACTAGGATATCCCCGCGTCGCGGGTTACAGCCGCTCGGGGCCGCCGCGCCCTTCCCGGTCGCGTCCGGGGCCGCGATCCCGGTCATAACCGCGATCCCGGTCGCCGCCACGGTCGCCGTCATCGCGCTCAAAACCGCGATGGTGCCAGCCTCCACCGCCGAACCGGCGTTCCATATGGGTCAGGATCGCAAGACGGCGCTTCTGGCTGTCGTCGAGGGTCTTGTAGAGCGGATCGGCGGCGTCGGCGATCTTCTTCATCGCCGCCGCTGTGGTCCCCATGGACTCCGCGCGCTCGCGCAGGCGCGCCACGGGATCGTCGGGCTGCTGCCGATCGCGGTTGTCGTCGCGCATCGCGTTCATCCGCGCGTTGGCGCGGTCGATCCGCAGTTTGGCGAATTCCTTCACTGCCGTTTCAACCGGCGGCCACAGCTTCTCCTGGTCGGGGGTGAGCTTCAGTCCGGCATGGACCGCGGCGATCCGCGCATCCGCGAATGCCGCCCGGTCTTCGGCGCTCATGCGCATGTGGTTGTGAAACCAGGGCCGGTGCTGGGCATAGACGGCGGTGGAGCCGGCAAGGACAAGCGCTGCGGTGCCGGCCAGAAGGATTTTCTTCATGCGAACCTCCATTGAAGATGGTTGCACAAGGATGAGCGCGCCGTGAGGCGCAATCAAATTACATCTTGGACAGGGAGCGCCTGTTACCAAGATTTAATGTGGCGCCGTTCAGCAGCCGTTCAGAGCATGCCGAGCACGCGCGGCAGCCACAGCGAGATTTCCGGCACATAGGTGACGATGCCGAGGAAGATCAGCATGGTCAAAAGCCATGGCCAGACCGCGATGGTCAGTTCGGTGATGCCCATCTTGGCGATCCCGGAGGCGACATAGAGGTTGAGTCCGACCGGCGGATGACACATGCCGACTTCCATGTTCACCACCATCAGGATGCCGAGATGCACCGGGTGGATGCCGAGTTTTACGGCGACGGGAAACAGGATCGGCGCCATGATCAGCACAATGGAGGAAGCTTCCATCACATTGCCGGCCACCAGCAGCAGCAGGTTGACGATCAGCAGGAAGATCACCCAGTCGACGCCGACCGAGGTAATCCAGGTGGCGATCTGCTGCGGAATGTTCTCATTCGCCATCAGGAACGAGAACAGCACCGCGTTGGTGATGATGTAGAGGATCATCGCGCTCATATTGGCCGAACCGAGCAGCACCCTCGGCACGTCCTTGAGCGACATGTCGCGATAGACGAACACCGCGACGACGAACGCGTAGACCGCGCTGACGGCGGCGGCCTCGGTCGGGGTGAACAGGCCGGCATAGATGCCGCCGAGCACGATCAGGATCAGCAGCAATCCCCAGACGCATTTGCGGAATGCCACCCATCGCTCGGTCCAGCTGGCGCGCGCCATCCTTGGATAGTCGTTCTTCCAGGCCCGATAGAAGGTCGTCATTCCCAGCAGCGTCGCCAGCATCAGGCCGGGAATAACGCCGGCGATGAACATCTGCCCTACCGAAGCGGATGACACGCGATGGCCCGCAGGATCCAGCGCGACGCTGCCGCCGGTCGCCACGCAATAGATCACCATCACGATCGAGGGCGGGATCAGGATGCCGAGCGCGCCGGAGGTGGTGATCACGCCGGCGCCGAACCGCTTCGGATAGCCCTGCCGCACCATCGCCGGCAGCATGATCGAGCCGATCGCGATCACGGTCGCCGGCGAGGAGCCGGAAACCGCGGCGAACAGCGCGCAGGCCATGACGCCGGCAAGGCCCAGGCCGCCGTACCAGTGTCCGACCATGGAGGTCGCGAAATTGATCATGCGGCGCGCGACGCCGCCATGGGTCAGGAAGTTGCCGGCAAGGATGAAGAACGGGATCGCCATGATCTCGAAATTGTCGATGCCGGTGAACAGTTTCAGCGCCACCAATTCGGTCGGCACATTGGTCATGGTGTAGATGAAGGTCAAAACCGTCATGCCGAGCGCGATCGAGATCGGCATGCCCGTCAGCATCAGCGCGATCAAGAGGCCGAAGATGAACACGCTGGTCATCGCGTGACCTCCGCGGCGCCGATGCCGGGCTCTTCGACCTCGACCCCCTCGACATGGGCGTGGTCGTGGTGCGGCAATTCACCGGTACGGAAATAGGCATACGCCACCTGCAGGAAGCGGAAGCACATCAGGTAGGAGCCAAGCGGAATGCAGAGGTAGACCAGCCAGCTCGGAATCTCGAGATCGGGCGACACCTGGTCGGTGGACATCAGTCCGATCACGAATTTCGCGCCCATGGTGCCGATCACGCCGGTGAAAAACGCGCCGCACAGCAGGCCGAACAGCACCACCGCGTTTCGCCACGGCGATTTGAGCTGGTTGACCACGACGTCGACGCCGACATGGATGCCGGTGCGCACGCCATAGGCCGCTCCGAACTTCGCCACCCACACGAACATGTAGATGCACAGTTCCTGCGCCCAGGACAGGTTGATCGGGAACAGGATCGGATAGAGAAACGGGATGCCGATCAAATAGCGATGCATCACCGCGAGAAAGATGATGAAGGTCGCCAGCGCCATCAGCGATGCGATCAGTATCTCCTCAAGCCGGTCGAGGATGCGAAGAAACATCAGTCCCCCAAAAAAGGCCTCGACCGCATGCGATCACTGCCTTGAGCTATTCCCCGCGCGTCATGGCCGGACTTGTGCCGGCCATTTGCACACATCTCGTACCAAACACACCGCCGTCATCCTGAGGTGCTCGCCCGCTTGGGCGAGCCTCGAAGGATAGCCACAGGCGCGTCTGCGGCCATCCTTCGAGACGCCGCGCAAGCGCGCGGCTCCTCAGGATGACGGCTAAATGTTATTAGTTGGTCGCGCCCCTGGTCTCCTTGAGGAATTCGTCGATCAGCGGTTGGCCGATCCGGGAGGCGACATCCTTGTAGACCGGCTCCACCGCCTTGCGCATGGCGGCGTCCTGCTCCGGCGTCAGCTTGATGATTTCACTTTTTCCCGACTTGATGATGTCCGCCTTGGCCTCGTCGTTTTCCTTCGCCGACTGGCCGTTGCCAAAAGCGGTGGCTTCCTTCATGGCCTTGTCCAATTGGGCGCGCGTATCGGCGGGAATGCCATCCCAGAATTTCTTGTTGGTCACGACGACATAGCCGATGTAGCCGTGATTGCTCTCCGTGATGTACTTCTGCACCTCGTGCATCTTCTGGGTATACATATTCGACCAGGTATTTTCCTGGCCGTCCACCACACCGGTCTGCAAAGCCTGATAGACTTCGCCAAATCCCATTACCTGTGGGATCGAGCCAAGCGCCCGGAACTGAGCTTCCAGCACCTTGGACGACTGGATGCGGAATTTTACGCCCTTGTAGTCGGCCGGCGTCACCAGCTTCTTGTTGGCGCTCATTTCCTTGAAACCGTTATCCCAGTAAGCGAGACCGGTCATGCCTTTGGAATCGAGCAACTTGAGCAGCTTCGTGCCGAGCGGGCCGTCGGTGACTTTGCGCAAGGTGGGCAGATCGGGAAGGATGTAGGGAAGGTCGAATACTTCGAATTCCTTGACTCCGATCGGGCCGAACTTGGAATTCGACGGCGCCAGCATCTGCACTGCGCCGAGCTGCAGCGCTTCCAGCTCTTCCTTGTCCTTGTAGAGCTGCGAATTCGGATAGACTTCGACCTTGACCTTGCCGTCGGTGTATTTCTCCGCCAGTTCCTTGAACTTTTCGGCCGCAAGGCCTTTCGGCGTATTAGTCGCCACCACGTGGCTGAATTTGATGACGATGGGTGCCTGCGCCGAGGCCGGTCCGGCCAGAGCCAGGGCCGCGACCGATGCCGCTGCCAAAATCAGTTTGCGCATGTTTCCTCCTTGCGTGCCTTTTTGGGGAGCGCCTCGCGTCCCCGCGAAAATTGGTCTGCCAGCGGCACCAATACAGACGAATGTTGCCCAACGCTATTGCCCCTTAGCAGGGTTCCGAGGCGCCAGCTTTGATGCAGCGCAAAACGCGGCGCAAGCGCCGCGTTTTCCACTCTGATGCGTCGTTTTGAAGCAATCAGCTCGCCGCCGCCTCCGGCATGTCGCGCTGCCGCTTCATGACGATCTTGTTGAGCGCCCCGAGATAGGCTTTTGCGGAGGCCACCAGCGTATCCGGGTCGGCGGCCTTGGCCGTCATCGAGCGGCCTTCGTGGGCCAGCCGCACCGATACCTCGGCCTGCGCGTCGGTGCCCTCGGTCACGGCGTGGACCTGGTAGAGTTCCAGCTTTGCCTCGTGCGGCACCAGCGCCTTGATGCAGTTGAACACCGCATCGACCGGGCCATTGCCTTCGGCTTCCTCGATCTTGGTCTGTCCGCCGATGTTGAGCTTCATGGTGGCGCGCTGCGGGCCATGAGTGCCGGCGATCACCGTGAGCGAGGTGAGCTTGATGTGGTCGTGCGCGTTGGCGATCTCCTGGTCGACCAGCGCCTCGATGTCCTCATCGTAGATATCCTTCTTGCGGTCGGCCAGCGCCTTCATCCGCACGAACGCGTCTTCCAGCTGGTTGGCGCCGAGCTTGTAACCCATCTCCTCGAGCTTGTGCACGAAGGCATGACGGCCGGAATGCTTGCCCAGCACCAGCGACGACTGTTTCAGGCCGACGGTCTCCGGCCGCATGATTTCGTAGGTCGAAGCATCCTTCAGCACGCCGTCCTGATGGATGCCGCTTTCATGGGCGAAGGCGTTACGGCCGACAATGGCCTTGTTGTATTGCACCGGAAACGAGGTCGCCGCCGACACCAGTTTCGACGCCCGCGTCAGCATGGTGGTGTCGATCTTGTTCCACCATGGAAACCTGTCGTTGCGGACGTTGATGGCCATCACGACTTCCTCGAGCGCGGCATTGCCTGCCCGCTCGCCGATGCCGTTGACGGTGCATTCGATCTGCCGCGCACCGCCGGCGATCCCGGCCAGCGAATTGGCCACCGCCATGCCGAGGTCGTTGTGGCAATGCACGGAGAACACCGCCTTGTCGGAATTCGGCACCCGCTCGATCAAGGTGCGCATGAAGTGGGTGTATTCCTCGGGCACGGTGTAGCCGACAGTGTCGGGGATATTCACCGTGGTGGCGCCGGCCTTGATCACCGCCTCGACGATGCGGCAGAGATAATCCATCTCGCTGCGGGTGCCGTCTTCCGCCGACCACTCGACGTCGTCGATGTGGTTGCGCGCGCGGGTGACGTTGGCGATCGACAATTCGAGCACCTGCTCGGGCGTCATGTTCAATTTCACCCGCATGTGCAGCGGCGAGGTGGCGATCACGGTGTGGACGCGGCCGCGCCGGGCAAATTTCACGGCTTCCGCGCAGCGGTCGATGTCTTTCGGGTTCGCCCGCGACAAGCCCGCGATCACCGAATTTTTGGAACGCCGGGCGATCTCACTGACGGCCTGAAAGTCACCTTCCGATGTGATCGGGAAACCCGCCTCGATCACATCGACGCCCATGTCGTCGAGCATCTCGGCGATGTCGAGTTTTTCCTCGAAGGTCATGGTGGCGCCCGGGCATTGCTCGCCGTCGCGCAAGGTGGTGTCGAATATGATGACGCGGTCCTTGTCGGACTTGGCTACGGTGGTCATGGATGAATTCCTTGTGGTGGTGCGCCGCTCTGGGGCGCTCGGGTTTCAATGCTTCGTCGATCCCCTGAGGTCCCAGGCGCACGCGCCCAGACGGCTCTCAGGGGCCGATAAGAAGCAGCAGCCCGCCAATGAGCAGGGTGGGCGCAGCCGGAATCGCACGGGAACGAACGGCGTGGGCCGCTTCCCCGGGAATTCCATGCTTTTCGCTGCGAATCAGCATTGCCAGACCCTTGTGAGCAGGATTCTCGGCCAAAACCATTGACGGTTGGTTGCCGAAAGGCGCGCTCCGGGACGGTTCTAAACGAGATTTGGGGGACATCGCAATGCCAAAAGAGAGGCAGCAGGGGTGACCTATTGCAGCGAATTTGTAGGGTGGGCAAAGCCGGTGGACGCGAATGCGTCCGCCGGCGTGCCCACCAACCAATTCCGCATTCGACGTTACAATGGTGGGCACGGCGCCAAGGGGCGCCTTTGCCCACCCTACGATTTCTTCTCCCCCGCCCCGCCCTTCCCTTCGTTTTCCAGTGCCTCACGCACTTTCTTGAATTCCTGCAGCGAGGCGGCGTCGACTTTCGGGAATCGCAGATCGAGCTTGTCCAGCGCGCTGACGATGGTCGAGCCGATCACCACCCGCGCGAACCATTTGTGGTCCGCCGGCACCACATGCCACGGCGCTGTCGGCGTCGAAGTATGGCGGATCATCTCCTGATAGGCCGCCTGGTACTTGTCCCACAGCGCCCGTTCGGCGACGTCGGCCATGGAAAATTTCCAGTTCTTCGAGGGCTCCTCCAGCCGGTCGAGAAAGCGCTGGCGCTGTTCTTCCTTCGACACATTGAGGAAGAATTTCACGACCACGGTGCCGTTGCGCGACAGATATCTTTCGAACGCGGCGATGTCCTCAAAACGCTCGCGCCAGACCGTCTTTTTCATCAGCGCGCGCGGAATCTTCTGCTTGGCGAAAATCTCCGGATGCACCCGCACCACCAGCACCTCTTCGTAATAAGAGCGGTTGAAGATGCCGATGCGGCCGCGCTCCGGCAGGCTGATAGTGCTGCGCCACATGAAGTCATGGTCGAGTTCTCGCGTCGAGGGCGCCTTGAACGAAGCCACTTGGCAGCCCTGCGGGTTGACGCCGTCGAACACGCTCTTGATGGCGCTGTCCTTGCCGGCGGCATCCATGCCCTGAAAGATCAGCAGCAGCGACCAGTTGTCCTGCGCGAAAAGCTTGGCCTGAAAATCGCTCAAGCGCTTGCGGTTCGCCTCGATGATCTTTTCGCCCTTGTCCTTGTCGAGGCCGCCCTTGTCGTTGGTCTTGTGCGACTTGAGATGAAACTCGCCCGATCCGTCGAAGCAGAATGGCGCGACAAGGGGTTTCAGTTCGGCCGCCAGCGGCTGCTGTTTTTTCTTGCTCATGACTGGGACGCTCCGGCTCGCTCCCTCTCCCTGTGTGGAAGCAGGTGGTCCGAACCTAGCGAAAAACCGGGCAACGGGTCACTACATTTCGATCAACCGGAACCGATCGTCAGATGCCTGCTATGACCGAGCCAAGCGGCACATTCAGCGCGTAGACAAAACCCGTCGTTTTGAAATCGAGTTCCACCTGGCCGTTCAATTGCTGACCGAGAGACTCCATCATGCGGGTGCCAAAACTTCGCCGCGTCGGGGGCGCGACCGCGGGGCCGCCGGTTTCGGTCCAGCTCAGGCGAAGCCGGTCATCGTCCGTCGTCCATGCGATCTCGACGCGGCCAGTCGGAATTGAGAGCGCGCCGAATTTCGTGGTGTTCGTGCAGAGTTCATTGAATGTCATGGCGAGCGCTATAACGGCGCCCGAAGTGATCCTGATGTCGGGACCGTTGAAGTAGAAACGCCGGTTGCCTTTGCTGTCATAGGGCTCGGTCGCGCCGTTCAGGGTATGCGTAAGACTTGCATTTGCCCAGCTGACCTGCATCAGCAGGTCATGGGCTCGACCTAACGCCACGAGCCGCCCCTCCATGGCCTTCTGGCCGTGCGCGATACTCGTCGCGGTCCGGAAACTCTGCGACGCGATCGCGCTGACGGTCGCGAGGGTATTCTTGATGCGATGGTGCAGTTCCCCAAGGATCAGCTTCTGCAACTTGTCGGCGGCCTCACGTTCCTTGGCGTCGATACCGGCCTGGGCGAGCAGGACCTGGGCGTCGATGCCGGCCTGTTCCAGTAACAGGCGAAGGCTGTCGTTCTCCGCTGACAAGACGGCCTCATGCGCGGAAATAGGAAAGGCGCTGACCGACACGTCTCTGTCCGCATCCGAAGGCGACGACAGTCCGTTGGGAACGATCTTCAACGTTCCCTTACCGACCATCGCCTGCAATTCGCTGATCATTTTTTCCACACCCAGAGGTTTGCCGAAGAAGCGGCTGTCGGCCGGTTTTTCCGACTCCGTCGGTTTGACCTGGCCGGAAACCAGTATGATCTTGATCGCAGGCCAGCGGTCGTGAACGGCGTGGGCGAGCTTCAGCCCGTCCATGCTGCCGGGCATCTGAATATCGGTGAACAGCAGGGAAATGTCGGAACGGGACTCCAGAATGGAGATTGCCTCGTCGGCATTGACCGCCTCAACCGGGCAGAATCCGGCGTCCTCGACGATATCGACCGCGCGCATGCGCAGCACCATCTCGTCTTCGACAACAAGTACGTTCGGCACCGCAGGTGAATCCGTTGGCATGGGCGGCCTGATTCTTTCTCGTGCGAGCCTGTCGATGGTCAACCCCGAGGACGGCTGCACACAGCGTTGCTGCGCCTATCCCGGACAAATAGCGAGCTAAATCGCTGTTTCGGCCGCGGTGGAACTTTTCCCGGTCTTGAGGATTGCATCCCAGTCCCCGCGCGCGAGGGACTTAAGACCGACCAAGGTCAACTTTCCCCATGATCAAATCCTTCTCGGCCCTGGCGATAATGCTCGCCCTCGGTGCTTCGGTTGTCGCCCTGCCCGGTTTTGCCCCCCAAGTGAAAGCGGATGAACCCGCAGCCCTGGCAAAGTCGGACCGGCTTCCCGTTAGATCGACGGCGCGGGAGTGCTCCAGCCAGGTCTGGCCGGATCTCGGGGCATCCTGCCTGCGCAGCAGCCAGGCCGGAATAATACGTGAAGCTCGTCTGGTGACGGCGCGCCGCTAGAACCGGCAAGCCTCAATCCGGTATTTCACGCAACACGAAAACACACGGGCGCGCACAATGAACATGTCAGGTGAAAGTCTTCTCGTCATTCTCATCGTCGGCATCGTAGCCGGCTGGCTGGCCGGCCAGATTGTTCGAGGCGCCGGCTTCGGACTGATCGGCGACCTGTTGATCGGAATCGTCGGCGCGCTGATCGGGAGCTGGCTGCTGCCGCAGCTTGGCATTCATCTCGGCGCCGGCATCGTTCGAGCTATTATCAATGCGACGATCGGAGCGATCCTGCTGCTGCTGGTCATAAGACTGCTGCGAGGCGGCACCAGCTGGGGCCGTCGCTGGTAAATTATTGACGCGGCGGTCAATCCCTCCATGATGCGGCCAAACGGGGAGGCCGCATGCTCGAACACCTCAAGGAAAAAGTGAATGGCGACGCTTCGCTGACGCGGCGCGGACGATTTCTCACCACCAGATTCCTGATCGAGGTCGGGCCGGCGCAGTGGCTGGTGAGCATCGTCGAGGGAAAAATCGCTTCGGTCACGCAAGGGCCGTTCGTGATGCCGTCATGGTCGTTTGCGCTGCGGGCCTCGCAGGAGGAATGGGAGAAATTCTGGAGCGCCGATCCCCGCCCCGGCTCCAACGACCTGATGGCGCTGATCAGACGCCGCGTCTTGAAGGCCGAAGGCGACGTTCAGGTCTTCATGGCCAATCTGCGCTATTTCAAGGAAAGTCTCGAAAAGCTGCGCGCCGCGGGAGCAACCGCATGAGCGCGACATTCGAGCCCATTGTCGGGCGCTACATGCATCTCGACCTGTTCGGCCGCGCGCACCGCATCTATGTCGAGGAAGCCGGACAAGGCACGCCGCTGCTATGCCTGCACACCGCGGGCTCGGACGGGCGGCAGTATCGCGGCCTGATGAATCACCCCGGCGTCACCGCGAACCATCGCGTCATCGCCTTCGACATGCCCTGGCACGGCAAGTCGTCGCCGCCCGCCGGCTGGCATGACGAGGAATACCAGCTCACGTCGGCGCGCTACACGACCATGATCCTCGACGTCATGACCGCGCTGGAACTCGACAGGCCGATCGCGATGGGCTGCTCGATCGGCGGACGCATCGCCCTGCATCTGGCGCTGGAGCATCCGGAACGATTCAGGGCGATCATCGGCCTGCAGGCCGGCGCGCATGTCGATCCCTATTACGATCTGAATTTTTTGCACCGGCCCGACGTTCACGGCGGCGAAGTATCCGCAGCTATCGTCTCCGGCTTGGTCGGACCCGACGCGCCCGTCAAAGAAAAATGGGAGACGCTGTGGCACTACATGCAAAGCGGGCCCGGTGTATTCAAGGGCGATCTGTATTTCTACAAGATCGACGGCGATATCCGCGATCGCGTCGGCCGGATCGACACCACGCGTTGTCCGCTGTTCCTGCTGTCCGGCGAATACGACTATTCCTGCACGCCGGAGGAGACGCTGGCCGTTGCCGCCGCCATTGCCGGCACTGACGTGACCATCATGAAGGGACTAGGCCACTTTCCGATGAGCGAGAATCCGGAAAGTTTCATCGGCCATTTGCTGCCGGTGCTGGACAAGATCAGGAACTCAACTGCGCCTCGATGAACGCCGTGACAAAGACCGGCATCGCCGGCGTGAAATCCGCAGGCCCGCGTACCAGATGGATAGCGGCAAGTTCCGGCAACTGGTGCGTGGCGAGATTGGCTTCGATCCTGGCGCGCAACGCCTCGCCCGTCATATCGACATTGAGCATGCGGATGAAGGCGATCGCCGCACCTGAGATGACGCAATCCCAGTGTTCGTCCGCGCGGTAGTCCGCGGGCGTCAGGCCGGTTTCCTCCTCGACCTCACGGGCAACGCTGCCGGGGATGTCGACCATGCCGTCGCGGAGGTCATCGAGATCGGGCGTGCCGGAGGGAAAGTAAATCCGGCCGCCATTCGCGGTGTGAGCGGCCATCTCGCCGAGCACGAACACGCCATCGCTGCCGCGCAGCGCGCCCATGCCGAACCCGTTGAATACGCTGTTGTCCGGAAAACCCCAGTCGCGCCATGCCAGAAAGCTGGCAAAATCGGCCTCGAAATAGTCGGCGCTGAAACGATCGCCGCTGAAGGCCGGATTGCGGCCCAGCAAGACCCGGCCATTCCAGATTTTTGGCTTCTCCGCCTGCTGACGCGCAAAATGCGCGACGATGTCGGTACGCCGTTCAGTCGCGAACGGCCACGTCCACGCGCCGCATTTCAAATCGAGCTGCGTGACGCGATGAATGGCGAGCGGCACCGGTACTATTTCGTGCTGACCCCCGTGGTCTTGTTGGCCTGCTCGACAAATTTGTTGGTGTAGGTCTTGCTGACGTCGATATTGGCCTTGGCGACCTCCGGCGAGCTCTCGCTGAACACCGCGAGCACGGCGGCAGCGCCCTTGGGATCCATCAGGCCGGTTTCCGAATACATCGGAATGGTATTTTTCAACGCCGCCAGATACAGCGCCTTGTCCCTGCCGACCAGTTCCGCCGGCATTTTCGCCATGATATCCTCGGGCGAATGCGAGTGAATCCATTTCAGCGTATTCACGATCGCATTGGTCAGGGCTTGCGCTTCCTTCTCGTGCGAAGCGACCCACGCCGTGGTCGCGTAAAGCGATCCGCCCGGATAATCGCCGCCGAACACCGCCTGATTGTCCTTCTGCGTGCGGGTGTCGCTCAGTATCTTCAGGTCCGGATGGCTGCCTTGCAGCACCGTGACCGCCGGATCCAGCATCACCGCCGCGTCGATCTGCCCCTGCTCCATCGCCGCGACGGCGGTCGCGCCGAGGCCGACGCCAATCACGGCCGTGTCGGCCGGGTTGACGCCGTTTTTCTTCAGCAGGAACTTTAAAAAGAAATCGGTCGAGGAACCCGGCGCGCTGACGCCGACTTTCTTGCCGGCGAGATCCTTGATCGATTTGATTTCGGCGTTGTGCGAGGGCGAGACCACCAAGACCAGTCCCGGATAGCGGTCATAGACAACGAACGCCTGCAGCTCCTGCTTCTTGGCAGCCAGATTGACGCAGTGGTCGAAATAGCCGGACACCACATCGGCGCTGCCGCCGAGCACGGCCTTCAGCGCGTCGGAACCGCCCTTCAGGTCGACCAGTTCGACGGCAAGGCCCGCCTTGTCGTATTCGCCGAGTTGCTTGGCCAGCACCGTCGGCAGGTAGCACAGGCAGGCGCCGCCGCCGATCGCGATCGTAATTTTGGTTTGCGCTGCGGCAAAACCGGACGTCAGAAACAGCGCCAGCAGCGTCGCAAAAAGCCTGCCGAAGATCGTTCTCATGATTTTCCTCCACGCCGCCTGGTTGGCTGCACGATAAGCGAGCCCGGGCCTCTTGAGAAGCCGCCTTAAGGAGGCCTAGCCAGCGGCCATTTGGCGACATAGCATCGGGGCCATAAAAAATCTCAGGGAGGACCATCGATGAATCGCACCGCCACCATTATTGCCATTGCTGCCGCGTTCGCCGCCGGCTGCGGCGTGACGCATTTGCTGCGTCCCGCGATTGCGGCCGAGAATATCATGGCGCAGGTCATTCATACCGGCGAGCTGAGCGACGACGCGCTCGGCCAGCCCAACGCCGGCGGCACGCGTTCAAAGATGTTCGTTTCCGCCGACGGCGCCACGGTCTCGGTGCAGAACGGCATGGTGCCCAAGCATCTGCATCCGAACACCAACGAGATGCAGTACATCCTCGAAGGCACCGGGACGATCTGGCTTGGCGACAAGCAAGTGACGGTGAAGCCCGGCGACCTCGTCGTCATCCCGAAGGGTACCGCGCATGGCGGCACGAGCGCCCCGCTGAAGGCGATCGCCATCAAGACCCCGCCGCAGGCGCCGGATGACGTCAAGTTGCTGAACTGACGGCGTAGCCGTCATTCCGGGGCGCGCCACTTGGCGCGAACCCGGAATCTCGATCAACAACCTCTGGATTCCGGGTCCACGCGAAGACGCGTGTCCCGGAATGACGGTGTCCTACCCCCGCCCTTCCACCGCCTCCGGCCGCCATACCAGCAGCCGCCGTTCGACCAGCGTCACCCCGAAGTCGATCAGGATCACAAACGCCGACAGCACGAACATGCCGGCGAACACGCCGGCGACGTCAAAAATGCCTTCCGCCTGCTGGATCAGATAGCCGAGCCCGGCCGCAGAGCCGAGATATTCGCCGACCACAGCACCGACGACGGCGAAGCCCACCGAGGTGTGCAGCGAGGAAAACATCCAGGACAGCGCCGAGGGCCAGAACACATGGCGCATCAGCTGCTTTTCGTTCATGCCGAGCATGCGGCCATTGGCGAGCACGGTGGGGCTGACTTCCTTGACGCCCTGATAGACGTTGAAGAACACGATGAAAAACACCAGCGTGACGCCGAGCGCCACCTTCGACCAGATGCCGAGGCCCAGCCACAGCGCAAAAATCGGCGCCAGCACGACGCGCGGCAACGCGTTGGCCATCTTCACATAGGGATCGAAGATGGCTGCGATCCGCGGCTGACGTGCGAACCAGAACCCGACCAGGACGCCGGCAAGCGAGCCGATCGTGAAAGCGAGAGTCGACTCCAGGAGCGTGATCCAGAGATGTTTCCAGATCACGCCGCTTGCGAACCAGGCGACGATCTGACTGCCGACGTCGACCGGATTGGAAAAGAAGAACGGCGGCAGCAGCATGCGGCCGAAGATCGGCACGGTCGTGAGCAACTGCCACAGCCCCAGGAAGACCACCGCGACAAGGAACTGAGAGAGGAGAAGCGTCAGTCGTGACATAACGCGCCTCCGTCGTCCCCGCGAAGGCGGGGACCCATACGCCGTGTCCTCTCATTTGGGGTCCGTGGCAAACGCCTTCTGTAACAAGCAACATCGGTGGTTATGGGTCCCCGCCTTCGCGGGGACGACGTGTGGAGGTGCCGTGCCATCATCCAACCCCCGTCGCCTGCGACGATTGCGCGTAGCCCTTCATCACTTCGTCCTTGAGTACGCTCCAAATTTCCTTGTGAAGCGCATGAAACTCGGTCGAAAGCCTGACCTCGAAAATATCGCGCGGCCGCGGCAGCGGCACGCGCCAGTTGCCGATGATGCGCGCGTTCGGTCCCGCCGACATGATCACCACCCGGTCCGCCAGCGCGATCGCCTCCTCGAGGTCGTGGGTGACGAACAGCACCGCCTTGCGGTCCGCGGTCCACAATTGCAGCAGCAGGTTGCCCATGATCTGCCGGGTCTGGGCATCGAGCGGCCCGAACGGCTCGTCCATCAGCAGGATCTTTGGGTCGCGGATCAGCACCTGGGCGAGCCCGACGCGCTTGCGCTGGCCGCCCGACAGCATATGCGGATACCGGTTGGCAAAGGCGCCCAGCCCCACCGATGTCAGCCAGTCCTGCGCGCGCCCGAGCGCCTCGGTACGCGATACGCCGCTGACCTCCAGCCCGATCGCGACGTTGTCGATTGCCGTCTTCCATGGAAACAGCGCGTCGGCCTGAAACAGGTAACCGGCGTCGCGATTAAGCCCGGTCAGCGGCCGGTCGAAAATCCGCACCGATCCCGACGCCGGCCTGAGCAGCCCGGCCACGATGTTGAGCAGCGTCGATTTTCCGCATCCCGTCGGGCCGACAATGGCGACGAACTCGCCCTGCTCGACCGCGAGCCGCGCCTTCTCCACCGCGGTGTAGACCCGCGCGTCAGGCAGCCGGAACGCCACCGTCGCGTCGTCAAGCACGACCGCCGTCGATGCTGTGTCCACCTTTCATTCCCTCCCAAGTCCGGACGATGCATTAGCGTCTTGGACGGATAAGTTCAACGCAACGCCGCAACGTGGTACTTACACCCTCCCCTGGAGGGGGGAGGGTCGGCGCGCATCGAGCGAAGCGAAGATGCGTGACGGGGTGGGGTGACTCTGCGGATGAACATTTCACTCCACCCCGCCGCTCATTTCATTCGCGTCGACCCTCCCCCTCCAGGGGAGGGTTAGAGACCAACTGCATGCAAAGCGCCCCCCTGATCGCCTATGAGCACGTCGGCAAGAGCTTTGACGGCGGCCGTGTCAAAGCCGTCGACGACGTCACGCTGGAAGTCGCAGAAGGCGAATTCCTCGCCATCGTCGGCGGCTCCGGCTCCGGCAAGACCACGCTGCTGCGGCTGGCGAACCGGCTGATCGAAGCCGACAGCGGTCGCATCCAGGTCGAAGGCGAGGACGTGCGCGCGGTCGACCCGATCGGACTGCGGCGGCGCATCGGCTATGTGTTCCAGAGCGGCGGACTGTTTCCGCATATCAGCATCGCCGACAATATCGGCATCACGCCGAAACTGCTGGGCACGCCGGCAGCGGAGATTGCAACGCGGGTGGATGAACTGCTCGACCTGGTGCGGCTCGACCGCGCGCAGCATCGCGACCGCTTTCCACATGAACTGTCCGGCGGCCAGCGCCAGCGCGTCGGCGTGGCGCGGGCGCTGGCGGCAAAGCCGCGCATCGTGCTGATGGACGAGCCGTTCGGTGCGCTCGACCCCTTAACCCGCGACGCGCTCGGCGATGATTTTCGCGCGCTGCATGAGAAGCTCGGGCTGACCACCGTCATGATCACCCATGACATGACCGAGGCGATCTTGCTCGCTGACCGCGTCGCGGTGATGCGCGCGGGAAAACTGCTGGCGGAGGGCACCCCGGCAGATCTTGCCAAAAGCGACGATCCATACGTCGGCGAGCTGCTGGGCACGCCGCGGCGTCAGGCCGAACGGCTGGCCGAGTTATTGCCCAAGGAATCGCGCAAGGACGGCGCGGCATGAGCCTGTTGTCCGATCCACGCTGGAACGAGGCGCTCGGCCATCTGCCGGACTATCTCGGCAACCATGTCCGCGTCAGCGTCACCGCGCTGGCGCTGGGATTGCTGGTCAGCCTGCCGCTGGCGCTGATCGCGCGCAACAGGCCGCTGCTGCGCGGCGCGCTGCTGGGCTTCGCCAGCGTCGTGCAGACCGTGCCGGGGCTCGCATTGCTCGCGCTGTTCTATCCGCTGCTGCTCGCATTGGCCGCGCTGTCGCTGACATGGCTCGGCTTCAGCTTTTCCGCGTTCGGATTTTTGCCGGCGGTGCTGGCGCTGGCGCTGTATTCGATGCTGCCGGTGCTGCGCAATACCATCACCGGCCTGCAGGGCGTCGATCCCGCAATCCTCGAGGCCGCGCAAGGCGTCGGCATGACGCCGCGGCAATCGCTGTTCATGGTGGAATTGCCGCTGGCGCTGCCGGTGATGATGGCGGGCATTCGCACCGCCGCTGTGTGGGTGATCGGTACCGCGACGCTGTCGACGCCGATCGGGCAGACCAGCCTCGGCAATTATATCTTCGCCGGCCTGCAGACCCAGAACTGGGTATTCGTGCTGTTCGGCTGCTTTGCTGCGGCGGCGCTGGCGCTACTCGTCGACCAATTGCTGGCGCTGGTCGAGATTGGCATCCGCACCCGCAGCCGGGCACGCACAGCGCTTGGCGGCATCGGCGTGCTGGCGCTGCTGGCGGCGACGCTGGTGCCGTCGATGGCACGCGCGCCATCGACTTATGTCGTCGGCGCAAAGACCTTTACCGAGCAATATGTGCTGGCGGCGCTGATGGCGCAGCGGCTGCGGGCGGCCGGAGTGTCGGCCTCATCGCGCGAGGGCCTCGGCTCCAATGTGATCTTCGACGCGCTGTCGTCAAACGATATCGACGTCTATGTCGATTATTCCGGCACGCTATGGGCCAACCAGTTTCACCGCACCGACGCCAAGCCACGCACAGAATTGCTCGCCGACCTGAAGGCAACGCTGGCGCAGCAGAAGATCACCCTGCTCGGCGAACTCGGATTCGAAAATGCCTATGCGCTGGTGATGCCGAAAAAGCGCGCCGACGCGCTCGGCATCCGGTCCATCGCCGATCTCGCATCGCGCGCCGGGACGATGTCGATCGCGGGGGACTATGAGTTCTTCTCACGGCCGGAATGGGCCGGATTGCAGAAGGCCTACGGCCTTTCCTTCCGCGCGCAGCGGCAGATGCAGCCGGATTTCATGTATGCCGCGGTCGCTTCGGGGGAAGTCGACGTGATCGCCGGCTATACCAGCGACGGACTGATCGCGAAATACGATTTGGTGGTGCTGGACGACACCAAGCACGCGATCCCGCCCTATGACGCGATCGTCTTGATCTCGCCGAAACGCGCCGAAGATCAGGCCTTGCGGGCCGCGCTCACCCCGCTGCTCGGCCGCATCGACATCGCCACCATGCGCGAGGCCAATCTCCGCGCCAGCGGCAACGACGCCACGAGTTCGCCCGACGCGGTGGCGAAGTGGCTGTGGGAGAAGGTCGGGAACAAGTAGGGTGGGCAAAGACGCCTGACGCGAACGCGTCCGGTGGCGTGCCCACCATTCATCCCCGCAGATCAGGATGGTGGGCACGGCGCAAGGGCGCCTTTGCCCACCCTACGAACTGGCTGCATGTTATAAGAGTCCATGATGTTTGCCGATCGCACGCTCCCCCACATTTGCGTAGCCCGAACGGATCGAGGCAAGAGCCAGCACGCAGCAGGAAATTTCGGCCCGCCTGACGTCCGACATCGACAAGTGGCGGCAGGTGACCGAGAAGGCTGGTATCCAGAAGCAATAGGTTTCGTTGGATACCGATCGAAATCTGGAGATGGCTTCAAATGACCGGGACGCGAACCAATCAATGGAATGTCGGCCTCGTCGGTTACGGCGAGGTCGGCCGCATTCTTGGCGAAGACTTGCGCAAGCAGGACGTGAGGGTTACCGCCTACGACCTCAAGCTGGACAACGGCCAGGCCGCGGCCTTGCGCGATCATGCCTCGGCGCATGGGGTCGCGCTGGCGGCTTCGCATGTGGATCTCGCGGCGCAAGCCGATTTCATCGTTTCCGCGGTCACGGCGAGCCAGGCCGTCGCGGTCGCGCAGGCCTGCGCGCCGGCCGTGAAACCAGGAGCCTGGTTTCTCGACTTCAATTCGGCATCGCCCGGCGCCAAGCGCCGCGCGGCCGCTTTGATCGACGGCAAGGGCGGCCGCTATGTCGAAGGCGCGGTCATGACGTCGATCCCGCCTTATCGCATCAAGGTGCCGTTGCTGCTTGGCGGCAACGATGCCGCAGAACTTGCGCCGTTGCTGGGAGAACTAGGCTTCAATGCCAAGGTTGCGAGCGCGGAGCTCGGCGTGGCCTCGGCCGTCAAGATGTGCCGCAGCGTGATGATCAAGGGGCTTGAGGCGATGGTGATCGAAGGTTTCACCACCGCGCGCGCCTATGGCGTCGAGGACGCGGTGCTGGCGTCGCTGAAGGAAACCTTCCCCGGCATCGACTGGGAGAAGCAAGGCGCCTATTTCTTCCAGCGGGTGATCGAACATGGCCGGCGCCGCGCCGAAGAGGTCCGCGAGGTGGCGGAAACCGTGCGCGAGATCGGCCTTGAGCCGTGGTCGGCGCAAGGCACCGCCGAACGCCAGGCCTGGGTTGCCGATCTCGCCGACGCCGGTCTGTTCGGTACGAAGGGCACCAAGGAGTTCGCCCGCAGCTCCGACTGGCGCACCGAAGCCGACTGCATCCTCGCCGCCATCAAAGACAGCAAGCCGCGGGACTGAATGGCCGCGCCGATGCAGTTCGATAAGACGCCTGGCTGGCTCGACTGGCATGCCGCTCCGTCAAAACCCCGGTTCAAGCTGCCGGCCGGCGCGGTGGACGCGCACTGCCACGTGTTCGGCCCTGGCGCCGCATTCCCCTACGCGCCGGAGCGCAAATACACGCCCTGCGATGCTTCGAAGCAGCAACTATACGCGTTGCGCGATCATCTCGGCTTCGCCCGCAACGTCATCGTGCAGGCCACCTGCCATGGCGCCGATAACCGCGCGATGATCGATGCGCTCGTGCACTCGGGCGGCAAGGCACGCGGCGTCGCGACGGTCAAACGCGGCGTCGGCGATGGCGAACTGCAGGCGATGCATGAGGCCGGTGTGCGCGGCGTCCGCTTCAATTTCGTCAAGCGCCTGGTCGATTTCACGCCAAGAGACGAGTTGATGGAGATTGCCGGCCGCGTCGCAAAACTCGGCTGGCATGTCGTGATCTATTTCGAGGCAGCCGATCTGCCGGAGTTTTGGGATTTTTTCACCGCGCTGCCGACCGTCATCGTCGTCGATCACATGGGCCGGCCTGACGTCGGCAAGCCGGCCGAAGGACCGGAGTTCGAACTGTTCGTAAAATTCATGCGGCAACATCCGAACGTCTGGTCCAAGGTCAGTTGCCCTGAGCGGCTGTCGAGCACGGGCCCGCCCGCACTCAATGGCGAACAAAATCCCTATCGCAACGTCGTTCCGTTCGCCCGGCGCATCGTCGAAACCTTTCCCGATCGCGTGCTGTGGGGCACCGACTGGCCGCATCCCAATCTCAGGGATCACATGCCCGACGACGGCCTGCTGGTTGACTTCATCCCGGACATCGCGGTCACGCCCGAACTTCGGCGCAAGCTGCTGGTCGACAATCCGATGCGATTGTATTGGCCGGAAATCTTGTAGGGTGGGCAAAGCCAACGGGCCGCGCGAATGCGCGCCCGATGGCGTGCCCACCATTGACGCAAGATGGTGGGCACGGCGCAAGAGCGCCTTTGCCCACCCTACAAATCACTCTGCCCTCGTCATTCCGGGATGCCCTCTTGGGCGCAGTTCGTAGGGTGGGCAAAGTCAACGGTCGCGCGAATGCGCGCCCGTTGGCGTGCCCACCATTGACGTACGATGGTGGGCACGGCGCAAGAGCGCCTTTGCCCACCCTACGCATTTGCTACAAATTCTTGATGATCCCGGCGTCGATCAAGAGCCGGTTGAAGCGCCGCGCTTCGGCGCCGTCCTTGCAGGCGTAGAACAGGCCCTTGCAGCGGAGCATGATCTTCTTCTGCTCCTCGAACGACGGATCGAGCGGGATGCCGGCGGCTTCCTGGATCACCAGCGGCAGGTAGGCCGCGTCGACGGTGTCCATCACCGCCGGGCTTTTGACCGGCTCGAAATTGATGGCGTCGATCGCGTAATAGGTGCCGTAATAACGCGGATCGTAGTTCATCAGCTTCTTGCCGACGCCGGCTTCGTCGAGATCTGGATCGAGCACATGCGGCGAGAATTCCGGCTGATGGTCGCCGTAGCGTACGATCAGAAACGGCTCGGCGGGAAATTGCTTCTTCAGCCGCGCGACGAAGGCGCCGTAATCGTCGGCGCTCATCGCCTGCCGCCTTAAATATTCGTCGACCACCGGCTCGTTGCCGGGATTGCGCCATGACGGCGTCAGGTCGGGTCGGAACTTGGTCTCCCAGGGAAAGTGATTGGCCGCGAGGTAGATGAAGGTGAACAGCGGCGTGGTCGGCGGCTGCTGCGCGATCAGCTGCAGCGCCTTGTCGTAGAAGAAGCCGTCGGGCTCGACATCCTTGGCGCCGAGGTCGCGTGCGTCGAGGAAACGCTGGATGCCGGTGGTGGTCTGGAAGCTGCGCGCGCTCATGAACGCGCCATAGGCCGGATAGAGCGAGAGCGTGCTGTAGCCGCAGCGCCGCAGCGCCAGCGGCAGCCCGCGCTCCACGCGTCCGGTGGCGATCCGCGTCACGAAATAGGAAAACCGGCCGAACGAGCGCGACGAGAGGCCCGCGAGCACGTTGTATTCGGTGAACCAGCTCGGGCCGCCATTGCTCTCGGCGAGAAACGTGCGCGCCTTGCCGTCGAAGGAATTGAAATGGCCGCCATAGCCCGGCGGCACCTTGACGCCTTCAGCCTGGCGGATATCGAAGCTCGAACTCGTCATGGATCATGATGATGTGCGGCCGCCTTCCCGTGGGATGGCAGGAGTCCAGCAGCGGGACTTTCAGGCGGTCGGCTACCGCGGCGTCGGATTCCATGAATCCGTAATTGACGAAATCCGATACCGCGGTGACGCCGGAGCGCGCGAATTTCGACAGATAGCCGTCATCGTAATAGCCGCGCCAGGCTTCATCCGGCCAGGTGAAGGAATATCCGACCAGCGCCGCCACACACGCCAGCGCCGCGGCCGCGGCGGGAAGGCGACGCAGGCGGAACGGATCCAGCCACCACAGCGCGTACATCAAGGGCAGGATGAGGAAGGCGGCGCCAATCACCGACCAGCGCAGATTGGGGAAGATCGTAAACAGGAACGCGGCGGTATCGCGGTCGATCACCATCAGGTCGACGAAGTTGGCGGTCATCTGCACAACGTCGTGCTTGAGCCGCGACAGCAGCACCAGGATGACGACCAGCGTAAGCGACAGCGCGCCCGACAGCGCCGGCCGCCGCAGCAACGCGATCCACAGGAAGTTCAGGATTCCCCACGCCAGCAGAAATCCGACCCGCGCGCCGAAATCGGTTTCGGTCTGCAGCATCACGACCAGCGCGCCGATATGCGGCGCCGCCACGGCGAGCAGCCGCCAGATTCCGATCGAAGCAATGCCGCTGGCGAGGGCGGCAGCAGAGGAGGATGAATTCGGCGGCGGCGCCATGACCTGTAACGCAACATAACCCGGCACTGCTGGCCTGTACTGGCGGCGGCCAGACGGCGGACATCGCAACCGGAAACTGCGAGGTGTCATGAAAACGTAATGGAACCGTCATGAACGCGCAATGAATTTCGTGGGATCCGTGTCCCGGGCGCGGTGCGGCATCCTTCATGCCGCTCCGCAGAACCGGGACCGTACCGGACACCGGCGTTCCTGACGGCCCGGTCGGTAGGGCGGATTAGCGTCAGCGTAATCCGCCGCGCCGGTGCGCCGTGCCGTCGAGAATGGCGGGTTACGCTATCGCTAACCCGCCCTACGGAACTGCGTCCGGGGCACGAGTCTCCCCTACTCCGCGTGACCGTCGATGATTGGGCCGAATAGCTGCCAGTTCTCGCCGGTGAACCTCATCATCTGGACCTGTTCGATCGGATAGAAATCAGTCGGCGAGGTCTTGATGCGGATTCCCGGAATATAGGTGTTGATCTCGAAATCCATGTTCGCGACTATCTTCATGACGTTCTCGCGCGTCAGATTGTCGCCGCAGCGTTTCAGCACCTCGACCAGCGCGGTCGACGTATTGTAGCCGGTGAGCGGCCCGCTCTCCGACTTGTCGGCCTCCGGATAATATTTTGCCATGAAGGCACGGAACTTCTGCATTCCCGGATAGCTGTCCCACTGCGGATCGGTGACGTCCATCTGATAGTGGGCGCTCAGGATGCCTTTGGAGTTGTCGAGACCGGCGGGTTTCAGCACCGCGCCGACCGACGCCGAGACGTTGGTCATGATGTGGACCGGATGCCAGTCGAGTTCGGCGACCTTCTTGATCGCTTGCGCCGCGAATTTCGGCGTGCCGATATTGATGAAAATGTCGGGGTTCGCGGTCTTGATCGCCACCACCTGGGAATCCACCGTCGGCATGCTGGTCTCGTAGGGGATGCTGGCGACGACCATCTTGTCGTATTTTTCGCGCAACACGTCCTTGAGGCCGAGCACGTAGTCTTTGCCAAAATCGTCATTCTGGTAAATGATGCCGAGCTTCGCATTCGGATAGTGCTGCAGGATGTAGGTCGCATAGATGCGCGCCTCGGCGCGGTAGTTCGGTTGCCAGCCGATGGTCCACGGAAAATGCTCGGGGTCGCCCCAGCGCGACGCGCCGGTGGCGACGAACAGCTGCGGCACCTTCATCGTGTTCATGTATTTCTGGATCGCCGCGTTGGGCGCGGTGCCGAGCGGCGCGAAGATCAGAAACACCTCGTCGCTCTCCACCAGCTTGCGCGCCTGTTCCACGGTTTTCGGCGGCGAGTAGGCATCGTCGTACGAGATGAAATTGATCTTGCGGCCGTTGACGCCGCCGTTGTCGTTGATCATCCGGAAATAGGCGCTCATCGTCTTGCCGATGATGCCGTAGGCCGACGCCGGCCCGCTATACGGCATGATGTTGCCGATCTTGATCTCGGTGTCGGTGACGCCCTTGTCGTATTTCTTCTGCGCGAGCGCGGGGGCGGAGGCCGCGGCAAGGACGGTAAGGGAAATTCCAAGCGTCTTGATCAATTCCATAGCGGCGCGCTTCATAGAGTCTCCTCCTGCAGGGCTGGGCCAGGCGTGACGGCTTTTGGCGGGTGATTTCCTCGAAGTGTTTTTGATTGTTGGCCGCAACGATAGCAGCCGGCGGGGATTCCCGGAAGCGGCGGCGGTCGAGAGGACCGCGATTGTCAGAGACGATTTGTCGCGTGGGCGCGCGCAGTGCGGCGCAGCAAATTCTCTGACGCGAAATTCGTGGAGCGTTGCTGATTTTGATCCTTGGCATCATGATCGCACGCTCTGACGGAGAGAGAATTTCAAATGGACCAACTTACCGCCGCGCGTATCCGGACCGTGCGCGATCACATGCGGCTCGAATGCGAGGGCGACTGGGACGGCGTCATCGCGACCTTCGAACACCCGCGCTACGAATTGTATGGCGCCGGCACCGTGTTCGACGGCGAGGACGCGGTGCGCGGCTACTTCGCCGCCTCGCGCACCCCGTTTCCGGACCAGGCCAACGACATCATCGCCATCGGCGCCGGAGGCGATACGGTGCTGGTGGAATTCTGGCTGACGGGCACGCATCTCGGTCCGCTGCGCACGCCGAAAGGCGAGATCGCCCCGACCGGCAAGGCGTTTCGCCTGCGCATGATGGCGAGCTTCGAGTTCGCACCGGGGTCGGCGAAGATCGTCTGCGAGCGGCCCTATTTCGACCAGCGCGCGGTGATCAGGGCGCTGGGGCTGAACTGAGGCTTCGTCACCATGTCCCGGACGCGGTGCGGCATTCTTCATGCCGCTCCGCAGAGCCGGGACCGTACCAAACGCCGGCGTACGTAACGGCCCCGGCTCAGCAGCGCACCGCTTCGCGAAGAGCTACGCGCTGCGCTGCGTCCGGGGCACGTCTCAGTTCTTCGTCTTGTCCACCAGCGCGCCCTTCTTGATCCAGGGCATCATGTCGCGGAGCTTGACGCCGACTTCCTCGATCGGGTGCGCGGCGAGCTTGGCGCGGGTGGCCTTGAACGAGGTCTGGTTGACCTTGTTCTCCAGCATCCAGTCGCGGGCGAACTTGCCGGACTGGATGTCCGAAAGCACACGCTTCATCTCGGCCTTGGTCTCGTCGGTGACGATGCGCGGGCCGGTGACGTATTCGCCGTATTCGGCGGTGTTGGAGATCGAATAGTTCATGTTGGCGATGCCGCCTTCATAGATCAAATCGACGATCAGTTTTACTTCGTGCAGGCACTCGAAATAGGCCATCTCCGGCGCGTAACCGGCTTCCACCAGCGTCTCGAAACCGCCCTTGATCAGCTCGACCAGGCCGCCGCACAGCACCACCTGCTCGCCGAACAGGTCGGTCTCGCATTCTTCCTTGAACGAGGTCTCGATGATGCCCGCACGGCCGCCGCCGATCGCGGAGGCGTAGCTCAGGCCGAGGTCGTGGGCGTTGCCGGACGGGTCTTTATGAATGGCGATCAGGCAGGGCACGCCGCCGCCGCGCTGATATTCCGAGCGCACGGTGTGGCCGGGGCCTTTTGGGGCGATCATCAGCACGTCGAGATCGGGCCTGGGATCGAGCAGGTTGAAATGCACGTTGAGGCCGTGCGCGAACACCAATGCCGCGCCCTTCTTCATGTTGTCGTGCAGATGCTCGCGGTAGATGTCGCCCTGCAACTCGTCCGGCGTCAGCATCATCACGAGGTCGGCCCATTTCGCGGCTTCGGCGACTTCCATCACCTTGAAGCCGGCGGTTTCCGCCTTCTTGGCCGAGGCCGAGCCTTTGCGCAGCGCGATCGCGACGTCCTTGACGCCGGAATCCTTCAGGTTCAGCGCATGGGCATGGCCCTGGCTGCCATAGCCGACGATGACGACCTTCTTGCCCTTGATCAGGTTGATGTCGGCATCGCGATCATAATAAACACGCATCGTCGTTTCCTCGTCAGTGGCCGGGATCGGCCGATTAATCAGGCTTTGGATCAGGGCGACCGCCGGCCGCCCGCGAATTTCCGGGGTTGTCTAGAGCATTTTCCGTCTCAGGGGAAACCCTTCTCTCGCATGGCGCTTCGCCGCATCATGCGTCGGCAAGGACCGGATAGAGCGAGGCCAGCAGCAAGAGCGCCATCACGATATTGAAGGTCCGCACCGCGGCCCTCGACTTCAGCAGCGGGCGCAGCGAACTGCCGAACAGCGCCCAGACCGTGCACGATACCGCGCCCAGGACAAGGCTGAGGGCAACCTGGATCGCGATGTTCCAGGGGAAGGCCGCAATGGCCGCATAGGCGGTGATGGTGCCGATCACCATCACCCAGCCCTTGACGTTGATCCATTGAAACATCACCGCGCCCCAGAACGTCATCGGGCCGCCCCGCCTGCCCTGATCGGGCGTGATCGGCTCGGATAGTGCGATCGCCGCGGCAAGATAGAGCAGGTAGGCAATACCGGCATATTTCAGGATCGTCTGCAGCACCGGATAGGCGCTGAAGACGGTGCCTAGCCCCAGGCCCACCGCGCCGACCATGAAGGCGACACCGAAGGTGATGCCCGCGATATGCGGCAAGGTCGGACGGAAGCCATAGGTCAGTCCGGACGACAGCAGCATGATGTTGTTCGGCCCCGGCGTGAAGAACATCACGGTGGCGAACACGACGAATGCGACCAGCAGCGGCTGCGACATGGGTTTTTCGCTTCTCTCAGGCCGCGGCCGCGACGGCCGGGGGCCGCTTCGACAGCAGCATGATGGCGATGCCGCAGACCACGGTGATCATGCCCGCCAGCCGCAGCGGCCCGAACCGCTCGCCGAACACGATGCTGGATGCCGCGGCGCCGACGAACGGCACCAGCAGCGCGAACGGCACCACCTGCGCCGCGGTATGATCGCGCAGCAGCCGGCCCCACAGCCAGTAGGCGATGCTGGTCGAGACCGCGCCGATAACCAGGATGCTGACAACGCCGGTCGGCGACATGTTGAGGAGCGCATGCCAGGCCGGTTGCGCACCGTCGGTGATCAAGGTCAGGGCCAGCAGCGGCACCGCCGATGCGAGGCAAAGCCACGCGAACAGGTCGAACATCGGCACATCGCGCGCCCGCCGCAGCAAGAGATTGCCGACCGCGAAGCTGACCGGACAGATCATCAGCACGGCGAAGGCGCCGACGCTGAAATCGTAGCCGACGGTGCCGCAGATCATCAGCAGTCCGAGCGCTGCGATGGCGATACCAACGCTCTGCATGCGTGTCGGCACCTCGCCAAACGCGATCACTGCGAACGCGATCGTGAACAAGGCCTGGCTCTGCACGATCACGCTGGCCAACCCCACCGGCACGCCATGCGCGATGCCAAACGCCTGCGCCAGAAACTGGCCGAGAAACAGCGTGAAGCTGATGGCGATCAACAGCGGCCACGACACATCCGGCTTGCGCACGAACAGGCACGGCACCGCCGCGATGGCAAAGCGCATCGTCGTCATCAGCGTCGGCGGCAATTCGTCAAGCGCCAGCCGGCTCGCCACGAAGGCAAGTCCCCAGATCACGGCGACCAGGGTCGCGAGAAAGATGTCGCGGGGATGCATCTGTCTTAGGTGCAGTCACGCATCGTCGGACAGCCCCCGCATAATCGCGAAATCAATGCCGAGAAGCCCGCAAAGCATGATGCGAACGTCCGTCATTAGTTTGGCGGGCGCGGTTTCGATACGGCGAAAAACGCGCGATACCCGATGAACCGCTCGGACCTGATCGACAAGCACGACCCCTCGGGTCTTTAGCTCTTTTGGCAAAGGGATGTTAAACGGCCAATCGCCACCGCTTGAGGTGATCGGACAGATCACGGCGCGCCCCGACAATTCGTTGTACCGACGGGAGGTGATGATGAGCGCGGGCCTGCGTTCGCCCTGTTCCGTACCGCGCACCGGATCAAGGTCCGTCCAGGCGATGTCACCGGCGTCGTGAACGGACATTGCGTTTTCCCGTCTGGCGGTTCATCGAAGTGCCGTCGATTCGGACCGGCGCGCCATCAGGGCCGGGCACGATGAGCCCGCGCGAGTAGTCGTCGTCGATGATCTCGGAGCCAACGTCAGGTCCCCATTCCACCATCGGTGGCACATTGTTCGGGTCAATCTGGTCGAGCAGTTCTTCCAGCAACTGCGCCGATGTCTTGCGCATGCTGCGCAGCCGGAAGTCTCTGCCTTCGACGGTGAGCTCAAGTTCGGTGCCAGCGCGCACACCGACCACGTCGACGGCCGATTTCGGCAGCCTTACTCCAAGACTGTTGCCCCACTTCGCGACTTTGACCTTCATGACCGACCCCTTCGGATATACAATGTATATCCATTAGCTTTCACCGTCCAGCCTTACATCCCCTCCGCGCCGCGGCCAATGGCGGCGACGCCGGTGCGCGATACCTCCACGAGCCCGAGCGGCCGCATCAGGTCGACGAACTGGTTGATCTTGGCGGAGTTGCCGGTGATCTCGAACACAAGACTCTCCGTCGAGGCATCGATCACCCTCGCGCGGAACGCGTCCGCCAGCCGCATCGCCTCGATGCGGGGCTCGCCCATGCCGCGCACTTTCACCATCGCGAGTTCCCGCTCGATCGAGCGTGCGCCGGTCAGCGTCATGTCGACCACCTTGTAGATCGGGATCATGCGGTCGAGCTGGTGCTTGATCTGCTGGATCACCATCGGCGTGCCTGTGGTGACGATGGTGATGCGGGAGAGATGCTTCTGGCTCTCGGTCTCCGAGACGGTGAGGCTGTCGATGTTGTAGCCGCGCCCCGAAAACAGCCCGATGACACGCGCGAGCACGCCCGGCTCGTTCTGCACCAGCACCGAGAGCGTATGCGTCTCGTTGGGATCGTGGCGCTCTTCCATGAAGTAGGCGGATGCGGGCTGGTTCATTTTCGTCCTCGGTCTCTCGTTCGTCATGCCCGGCCTTGTGCCGGGCATCCACGTCTTTAAAGCCTTCGCAGAAAGAAGACGTGGATGGCCGGGACGAGCCCGGCCATGACGGCCTCTATCTCATTACCTCACACCAGCACCTTGCCGTTCACGCGCGCGCCTTCCGGCATGACCCATCGTTGAAACAAATCCAGATCGATATTGCCGCCGCTCAGGATAAGACCCACCCGCTTGCCGCGGATTTTCTGCTTTTCCTGCAGGGCGGCGGCGAGCGCCGCGGCGCCGGCGCCTTCGGCAAGGTTATGCGTGTCGGTCCAATAGGCCCGCATCGCTGCGCCGATCTCGTCGTCGCTGACCTGTACGATGCGTGAGGCCCCCCGCCGAATGATCGCAAGCGCGTCGGCGTCGGGGATGCGCGTCGCCATGCCGTCGGCAAACGTATTGCTGGTGGCGGTGGTGACCACCGTGCCGGCCGCGAACGACAGCGCGTAGGAAGGCGCCTCGGTCGATTGCACGCCGACGATGTCGGTGCGCAACCCGAGCAGGTCGCGCGCCAGGATGCAGCCGCAAATGCCGGACCCCTGCCCGATCGGGACATAGAGAAGGTCGAGGTCGGGCGCCTTGCGCAGCAATTCCAGCGCGTAGGTTGCCACCCCCAGCACCAGGTCGGGATGAAAGGCAGGCACGATTTCAAGTCCGCCCGCCGCGGCGCGGCGGTAGGCTTCCTCGCGCGCGGCCTGAAAATCCTCGCCGTACTCGACAAGGTCGGCGCCCAGCGCCGTCATGGCGCGGTTTTTTTCGACCGAGTTACCGCGTGGCACCAGGATCGTCACCGGCACGCCGTGACGGCTCGCGGCGAAGGCAAGGCTCTGGCCGTGATTGCCGCGCGTCGCCGAGATCAGTCCGGCGGTATTGGGCCGCTCGCGTCGCAAGCGGTCGACATAGACCAGCCCGCCGCGAACCTTGAAGGCGCCGGTCGGCGTGTGGTTCTCATGCTTGACGATAACGGTCGCACCGAGCCGCCCGGACAGCAGCGGCCACGCATGCGCCGGCGTCGGCGGCACCGCCGCTCCGACCACCGCATGCGCACGTTCCAGCTGTCCGAGATCAAACATCGCCTCGCCTCATCGTTTCGCCGTCACCCTGAGGAGCGCGCTCTTCGCGCGTCTCGAAGGGCGACGGCATGTTTCCATCCTTCGAGACGCCGCTTCGCGGCTCCCCGGGGATGACGGGTCTGTCTCACACCAGCGCCTTGCCGCCGGCGAACGCCGCGGCGGTGTTGTCTTCATTGGCTTCCGCCGGCAGCAGCATTTCGTTGTGCGCCTTGCCCGACGGAATCATCGGGAAGCAGTTTTCCAAGGCCGCGACCCGGCAATCGAACAGCACCGGGCGCTTGACGCTGATCATCTCCTTGATCGCGCCATCGAGATCGCCGGGTTTTATCGCCTGGATGCCGACGCAACCGAACGCGTCCGCCAGCTTGACGAAATCCGGCAGCGCCTCGGAGTAAGAATGCGACAACCGGTTGCCGTGCAGCAGCTGCTGCCACTGCCGCACCATGCCCATATACTGGTTGTTGAGGATGAAGATCTTGATCGGCAGCTCGTATTGAACCGCGGTCGACATCTCCTGCATGGTCATCTGCACCGAGGCGTCGCCGGCAATGTCGATGACCAGGCTGTCGGGATGCGCCACCTGCACGCCGAGCGCCGCCGGCAGGCCGTAGCCCATGGTGCCGAGGCCGCCGGAGGTCATCCAGCGGTGCGGTTCTTCAAAGCCGAAGAACTGCGCCGCCCACATCTGATGCTGGCCGACTTCGGTGGTGATGTAGGTGTCGCGGCCGCGCACCGCCTCGAACAGCGTCTGAATCGCGAACTGCGGCAGGATCGCGTCGTTGCTCTTCCTGTAGGCAAGCGAATTGCGCGCGCGCCAGCGTCCGATCTCGAACCACCATGGATCGATCTTCGGCTTCTTCGCCTCCGCCTTGAACACCTGCAGCAGGTCGCCGAGCACATTGCCGCAATCGCCGATGATCGGCACGTCGACGCGGATGTTCTTGTTGATCGAGGACGGATCGATGTCGATATGGATCTTCTTCGAATTCGGCGAGAACGCGTCGGTGCGGCCGGTGATGCGGTCGTCGAAGCGCGCGCCGACGCACAGCATGACGTCGCAATCATGCATCGCCATGTTGGCTTCGTAGGTGCCGTGCATGCCGAGCATCCCGAGCCAGTTTTTTCCCGATGCTGGGTAGGCGCCGAGCCCCATCAGCGTCGAGGTGATCGGAAAGCCGGTGACCTCGACCAGCTCGCGCAGCAGTTTTGAAGCCTCGCGGCCGGAATTGATGACGCCGCCGCCGGAATAGATCACCGGACGCCTGGCCGAGGCCAGCAGCGCCACGGCCTTGCGGATCTGCGCCGCATCGCCCTTGACCCGCGGCGAATAGGAGATGTGCACGTCGGACTTGCGCGGCGGATGATAGGTGCCGATGGCGAACTGCACGTCCTTCGGCACGTCGACCACGACCGGGCCGGGACGGCCGGTGGTCGCGACATAAAACGCCTCATGCAGCACCTTCGGCAGATCCTCGATCCGCCGCACCAGCCAGTTGTGCTTGGTGCAGGGCCGGGTGATGCCGACGGTGTCGCACTCCTGGAACGCGTCGTTGCCGATCAGATGCGTCGGCACCTGCCCGGTGATGCAGACCAGCGGGATCGAATCCATCAGCGCGTCGGTCAGCGGCGTCACCATGTTGGTCGCGCCCGGCCCCGAGGTCACCAGCACCACGCCGGGCAAGCCGGTGGAGCGCGCATAGCCTTCGGCGGCGTGGCCCGCGCCCTGCTCGTGCCGCACCAGGATGTGCTCGACCTCGCTCTGCTGGAAAATCTCGTCATAGATCGGCAACACCGCGCCGCCGGGATAGCCGAAGATGTGCTTGACGCCATGATCGGCCAGCGCGCGCACGATCATCGCGGCGCCGGTCATCTGGTTGGGATCGTGGCTCGTATGGTCGTTCATGGCTGGCTCCGTGCGCCCTCTGGCGCGACTTGGTCGTCTTGAGTTTTTAGAAAATAAAAAAGGGCCCAAGAGGCCCCATGCGCACCGCCCGTTTTCAGGATGGCCTTCAGCCACCCCCGGCGGTGCGCCTGGGTACGACGAGAATCAGGGATTTAGTAATTTTATTGCTCATTTCGTCGCTCGGACTTTCCAAAGGTTGCGCGGAACATAGCGGCCAAACCCGGAAAGTCAAGGGATTGCGGCCAATTGCGTTTCTCGGAGATTAGCGGGCTTTGGCGGGTTCGGCGAGTATTTTCATTCTGGAATGTGCCTCCTCGGGCTTAACCCACTCAAATTCCGGCAATTGATGCCGAAACCAGGTGAACTGCCGCTTGGCATAATGCCGGGTGTCGGCGCGGCCAATCACCGCCGCCTCTTCCAGCGTAAGTTCGCCGTTGAGATGCCGGACCAGTGCCGGCACGCCATGCGCCTTCATCGCCGGCAGCAGCGGGTCGAGCTTTCGAGATGCCAGCGCTGCCACTTCGTCGAGCGCGCCGGCCTTCAGCATCGCATCGAAACGCGTGTCGATCCGCGCATAGAGTTCATCCCGTTCGGGGCTGAGAAACACCGCCGTGAATTGCCCCGGCGGCAGCAGCGGCGGTAAGCCGTCGCGATGCCAGTCGGTCAGCGACCGCCCGGTGGCTTCGACGACTTCAAGCGCGCGGGCGATCCGCGTTCGGTCGCGCGGCTTCAAGCGTTCGGCGGATGCGGCATCGCGCTGCGCCAACAAAGCATGGAGCGCCTCTACGCCATCTTGCTGCAGCCGCGCCCGCACGCTCTCGCGCACCTCAGGCGGAATCGGCGGCACCGCCGACAGCCCGCGCGTCAACGCCTTGAAATACAGCCCGGAGCCGCCGGCGAATATCGGCAGCCGGTTTTGCGCGCGCGCTTCCGCCAACACGGCAGCAGCATCGGCAACCCACGCGCCTGCGGAAAAATTCACGGCCGCATCGACGTGGCCATAGAGCCGATGTGGTGCCCGCGCCTCCTCGTCCGGCGTCGGCCGCGCCGTCAGCACGCGCAGGTCGCGATACACCTGCATCGAGTCGGCGTTGACGATCACGCCATCGTGCGCTTCTGCCAATGCGAGCGCCAGCGCCGACTTGCCGCTGGCGGTCGGGCCTGCGATAAGCACCGCCTTATTTCTCTCCTGGTGCGAACTCACGTCATGCCTCTCGTCGCCACCTTGATATGCAATCCAGCCAATCCCGCGCTCGACTCGACGATCGTCGATGGCGCGCGCGCGATCCTTACCACTTCCGGTCCGGCGCAATGGCTGTTCAACGAGGTCGCGGTCGACATTCCCTTCACCTCGTCCCAGGGTATCGGCGCCATCGCCGACCGCCTGCGCGCGGCGCGCGGCGACCTGCCGATCGACATTGTCGTGCAGCCTCAAATCGCCAGGCGCAAGAAACTTTTGCTGGCCGACATGGATTCCACCATGATCGGGCAGGAGTGCATCGACGAACTGGCGGATTTTGTCGGCCTGAAGACGCATGTCGCCGCCATCACCGAACGCGCCATGCGCGGCGAGATCGAATTCGAGCCGGCGCTGCGCGAGCGCGTGGCACTGCTCAAGGGCCTGGCGGTCGGCGTGGTCGATGAAGTGCTGGCGAAGCGCATCACGCTGACGCGGGGCGGCCGCGAACTGGTGGCGACCATGCGCGCGCACGGCGCCTACACCTGCCTGATCTCAGGTGGTTTTACCCTGTTCACCGGTCGCGTTGCGGAGATGATCGGGTTTGACGAGAACCGCGGCAATCAATTGCTGGTCGAGGATGGCAAATTGGCCGGCAAAGTCGCCGAACCTGTTCTGGGCCGCGCCGCCAAGCTCGCGACGCTGAATGAGCTGCGCGAATCCTTCGACCTCGACGACCTCGACACGCTGGTGGTCGGCGACGGCGCCAACGACCTTGCCATGATCCAGAGCGCGGGCCTCGGCATCGCCTACCACGCCAAGCCCGCGGTCGCCGCCGCAGCCCATGCCCGGATCGATTATGGCGATCTCACCGCGCTGCTGTATGCGCAGGGCTATCGGCGCGAGGAGTTTGTTACGTCGTAGGGCGGATTAGCGTAGCGTAATCCGCCACTCCATACGGCGGAGTTAGCAAGACGGCGGATTACGCTTCGCTAATCCGCCCTACTGCACGCTCAATGCCACGAAGCGCAGTTCGCCGTCGGCGTTGGAGACCAGCAGCAGGATGGATTTCTTGCCGTCCTTCTTCAACTGCTCCACGCGCTTCTTCACGTCGGCGGCGTTGGACACCGCTTCCTGCGCGACCTCGACGATCACCTCGCCGGCGCTGAGCCGCTTCTCGGCGGCGTCGGATGAGGAATCGACACTGGTGATGACGACGCCCTTGACGCTGTCCTTGATCTTGTAGCGCGTGCGCAGATCCTTGCTGAGGCCGGCGAGATCGAGGCCGAGCGCCTTCTGCGTCGCGGGCTTCTCGGCTTCGGGCTGGGTCTTGTTCGCTGCAGCGACCGCCTTCTCGCCATCCTCGAGACGGCCGAGCGTGACCTGCTTGGTCTGTTCCTCGCCCTTGCGGATGATGACGACGTCGACCGCCTTGCCGACGGCGGTGTCGGCGACGACCCGCGACAGGTCCTTCGGCTCCTTGATGTCCTTGCCGTCGAATTTTATCACGACGTCGCCGGGCTCGATCCCGGCGGGTTTTGCCGGACCCTTCTCCTCCACGCCGGCGATCAGGGCGCCGCGCGCGGGCTTGATGCCGAGGCTCTCGGCGATTTCGTCGGTGACCTGCTGGATGCGGACGCCGAGCCAGCCGCGGCGAAGCTCGCCGAACTGACGCAGCGAGTCCACCACGCCGACCACGGTCTTGGAGGGCACCGCAAAGCCGATGCCAATCGAACCGCCCGAGGGCGAGATGATCAGCGTGTTGACGCCGATGACCTCGCCGTCGAGATTGAACAGCGGGCCGCCGGAATTGCCGCGGTTGATCGCGGCGTCGGTCTGGATGTAGCTGTCATAAGGTCCGGAATTGATGTCGCGGTTGCGCGCCGAGACGATGCCGGCGGTGACGGTGCCGCCGAGGCTGAACGGATTGCCGATCGCGATCACCCATTCGCCAAGCCGCAGCTTGTCGGAATCGCCGAATTTCACCGCGACCAGCGGTTTCGCCGGCGGCGTGAATTTCAACACCGCCAGATCGGTCTTCTTGTCGACCCCAACCAGCGTCGCCTTGATCTTGGTGCCGTCGTTCATGATGATGTTGATCTCGTCGGCGTCGGCAATGACGTGATTGTTGGTCACGGCAATGCCTGCGGTATCGACGATGAAGCCGGAACCGAGCGAGTTGGTCTTGCGCGGCTGCATGCCGCCGCCGCCCTTGTCGCCGCCCGGCCCGCCACGGCGGTTCTTGAAGAAATCGTCGAAAAATTCCTCGAACGGCGAGCCCGGGGGCAGTTGCGGCATGGCGCCCCGGCCGCCATCGCCGCCGGCCTTGGCCTCGACGGTCTGGGTGGTCGAAATATTGACGACGGCATCGATCACCTTCTCGGCGACGTCGGCGATGCCGTCGGGGCCCCGCGCCAATGCCGGCAAGGAAATTGACAAGGAAAGCAGGGTGGTTGCGGCGCCAAGGCAGATGGCCGCTGCCCAAAGGCGAAGGGCTCGAGGGCGCAGGCGATGGCTCAACGCGGGAATCGCACCGGTCATGTCTGGTCTCTCTCCTGGAAACGGGGCCGAAAATTTGAACCTACAGTGCGCCCGAACCGGGCGCAGGCGCAAGCATGCGCCATGGCAATTTTGCGCCATCAGCGCCTTGGATTACGGCGAAAAACAGACGGCCGCCACTCACGATGGCGTTGATCCCTATGGTATTTTAAGCGCCGAGTCGGTTTGCCCGAATCGATCAGCGCCGCACAAACCATATCAGGATCAGGCCCACAACCGCAGACCCCAGTCCCACGGCGCGCAGGATGTTGTCGGGCGTCGCCAGCGCGCTCTTCATCGCCCGCCGCATCCACGAAGGGCTCGCCGCGAACAACAGGCCTTCGAGCACAAACAGAATACCCACACCGATGAGGAAGTCGGCGAACGCTATGGACCTCATCCGACTGAAACCTCCCGCTAGGATTTTTTTGCGCATTTTTAGCGAGGCGAATCCCAATTCGCCCCGGCAGCAGGCATTCATAGAGGAGAGCAGGTTCGAACGCAAAAACGGCGTCCGGACCTCTGGTCCGGGGTAGCCGTCATTGCGAGCCAACGGGTCGCGCGAATGCGCACCCGATGACAGGCTCCGCGAAGCAATCCGGAATGGCGCCACGAACTGGATTGCTTCGTCGCAAGCGCTCCTCGCAATGACGGGGAGGTATTACGGCTTCGGCGCGGCGCTGGCCGCCGGCTGGGCCGGCGCGACCGGCGGATGGCCGGACGAATTGCTGAAGAACTTGAAGAAGTCGGAGTCCGGACGCAGCAGGAATTGGGTGTCGTTGCTCTTCAACCCGTTCTCATACGCCGTCATCGAGCGGTAGAACGCGAAGAAGTCCGGATCCTTGCCGTAGGCTTCGGCAAACAGCCGGTTGCGCTCGGCGTCGCCCGTGCCGCGCACCTGCTCGGCGGTGGAATTGGCTTCGGCGACGATGACGGTGGCTTCGCGATCGGCTTTGGAGCGGATTTCCTGCGCCTTCTGGCCGCCCTGGGCGCGGAATTCGGCCGCCTCGCGCTGCCGCTCGGTCTGCATGCGCTGATAGACCGCCTGGCTGTTTTGTTCGGGAAGATCGGCGCGGCGAATCCGCACGTCGACCACCGAGATGCCGTAGCCGTCGGCTTCCTTGTCGAGCTGGTCGCGGATCCGCGCCATCAACGCTTCGCGCTCGTCACGCACCACCGTAATAAAGGTGACTTCGCCAAGCACCCGGCGCAGCGACGCGTTCAGAAGCGTCGTCAACTGGATGTTGGCGGCCTGGATTGAGCCGACGCTCTGATAGAAGCGCAGCGCGTCCTTGATGCGATAACGCGCGAAGGCGTCCACCACCAGCCGCTTCTGGTCCGACGCGATGACTTCCTGCGACGGATTTTCGAGATCGAGAATCCGCTTGTCGATGCTGATCACGCTGTCGATGATCGGCCATTTCGTATTCAAGCCCGGCTCGGTGACGACCTTCACCGGCTCGCCAAGCCGCACCAGCAGAACCTGCTCGGTCTGGCTGACGGTGAAGAGCGAGCTGTAGCCGATGATGACAACGATAAGCAGAACAACGATCGCAAGGATTCCTGAAATTCCTGACCTCATCGGGTGCCTCCGCTCTGCGCTTGCGGCTGGGCCGATGGCGCCGGTGGACGCCGTGGCGTCAGTTCACTCAGCGGCAAATACGGTACGATGCTCTGCCCCGTGGACGAGCTGCCGCCGTCGTAGACAAGTTTTTCGGCGCTGCCGAGAATGCGCTCCATGGTTTCGAGATAGATGCGCTGCCGGGTAACGTCAGGCGCCTTCTTGTATTCCTCGTAGACCTTCAGGAAACGGGCGCTCTGGCCGGTCGCTTCGGCGACGGCCTGCCCCTTGTAGCCTTCGGCGACCTGGATGATCTGCGCCGCGCGCCCGCGCGCATCCGGAACCACGCGGTTGGCATAGGTCTGGGCTTCGTTCTGCAAGCGCTCAAGGTCGGCGCGCGCAGCCTGCACGTCGCGGAATGAATCGATGACCTGCGCAGGCGGATCGACCTTCTGCATCTGCACCTGCTGGATGAGGATGCCGGATCCATAGTTGTCCAGCGTCTTCTGCATCAGTTCCTGCACGCCGGCCTCATTGGTGGTGCGGGCGCCGGTCAGAATCGGCTGGATGTTGGAACGGCCGACGATTTCCCGCATCGCGCTTTCGGCGACCGCCTTCACGGTGCCTTCGGGATTCTGGATGTTGAAAAGATAATTGCCGACGCCGTCCGGCTTGATCCGCCACAGCACGGTGAAATCCACGTCGACGATATTCTCGTCGCCGGTGAGCATCAGGCTCTCTTCAGGCACGTCGCGCATGGTCCTGCCACGCCGCGCCGGGTCGTCGATCAGCGTCATGCCGATCGAGATGGTCGAGACGCGTAGCGCCTTCGGCAGCAGCACGGTCTCGATCGGATACGGCAGGTGATAGTTCAGACCCGGCTGCACCGTGCGCACGTGCTTGCCGAAGCGCAGCACCACGCCGAGTTCTTCGGACTGGACGCGGAAAAATCCGGACAGCCCCCAGATCGCCAGCGCGCCGATCAACAACAGCGCGATGCCCATGCCGCTGAAATAGCCGCCCGGCAAGATCTGCTGCAGCTTGTCCTGGCCGCGGCGCAGCAAGTCTTCGAGATCGGGCGGCCTCGGGCCGACCGGTTGCGGGCCGGAGCCCCACGGGCCCTTGGGCCCCGAGCCCCACGGGCCTCCGCCTTGATTCTTCCACGGCATGGACAATCTCCTCCGCGGGCCTCGGCAAACCGCCCGGCCTCGCAAACTCTGCATGGCCTTATAGGGGACCGCCCCGGCCCTTACAACGCGGCTTGTTGCCTGCAGGAGCTAAGCCCGAAGCCATAATTGTCAATGTAAACATCGACTGAAGCGGTTAATGCCGCATTCGGCGGCTATACGGGACGTGGGCCTCGGCTATGCCGCCTATATGTGACGTAGGAGAAATCGGCAGTATCGTCGCCCGTCTTCCCGTGGAACGTGCGCGCGACTTCCTCCCATTCCTTCAGGTCAATCGGGGCGAGGCGTGTGTCACCTTCCGGCTTCGCGTGAACCTCGGTGATTTCCAGCCGGTCGGCAACGTCCATCCATTGCGCATAGATTTCCGCGCCGCCGATCACCGCGATCTCAGTGGCTAAACGCCGCAGCGCGTCGCCAAGCGCCGCCGCTCGCGCGTCTGCAAAAGAGGCCGTCACCACCGCGCCCGCCGCGCGAAAATTCGCGTCGCGAGTGATGACGATGTTGGTTCGTCCGGGCAGCGGCCGGCGCAACGACTCGAAGGTCTTGCGGCCCATCACGACTGGTTTGCCCATGGTCATGGTCTTCAAGCGCTGCTGATCGGTCTTGAGGCGCCAAGGTATCGACCCGGCAGAGCCGATCACGCCGTTCTCGGCGACGGCGACGAGGAGGACGATTTCGATCATGCCGCGGGACGAAACACGTAAGCCTCTTCGACGTAAGTGCCGTTGCTGTAAGCACCACGAACACGTCCATCAGGCGAGCGAACCGACGTTACGGCCTGAACCACATCGTTGTCCGGCTTGACAACGGAATACAGAAGGTCGTGCCACTCGGGGAGTTCTTCCCTGTGCCGGCCAACAGTCTCAGCAACCCTAATGGTTTGCTTCAACTCACCTTCAGATGTATCGCGGGGTACGAGGTAGAGCCGACCGCGGCCCTCTTCATCCAGAACCCATACCGCCGCATCGATATCAAATCCATCTTGCTCAAGAAAATCGACAAGGCGACGCGCGGTGTCGAACACTCCGCTCACAGTCTGCTGCGTAACCATGGTAAAACTCCATGTTCCGGATTGTCGATGGCATCAATGAGCGCCGCTGCTTCGTCAGCGCGGTATTGACCATAGCGACTTTCCTCTGTCCATCTTAACACGATTTGCAGACGGCCCTGAAAGCCGGCGTCGGCTTTTTCGTGCTCCTTCAGCGGGACATCAAGAAACGCAAGACCGATCAGTTTTCGCAAATCGTGAACAAAAACCTGAGTAGACAAGCCTCGATCAGGTAAGGTGTCCGTTCTAAACCGACTAGAGACGACCGCTTTGAGCATCAACTCAACCGCATACCCCGCCAGATAATAAGCATTGGCGGCGCGCCCTGCGCCGAAAAGAAGCTTGGCATCCTCCAACTTCGCTTCAGCCAATTCGATTAGGCGAGCCTTGTCGATCTCGGCCATGGCTCACACCGCGACCTCGGCCTTGATGTGCGGGTGCGGGTCATAACCTTCGAGCACGAAGTCCTCGTAACGGAAGGCGAAGATGTCCTTCACCGCCGGGTTGATCTTCATCGCCGGCAGCGGGCGGGTCGGCCGCGTCAGTTGCAGCCGGGCCTGATCGAGGTGGTTGGAATAGAGATGCGCGTCGCCGAGCGAGTGCACGAAGTCGCCGGGCTTCAGCCCCGTCACCTGCGCCACCATCATGGTCAGCAGCGCGTAGGATGCGATGTTGAAGGGCACGCCGAGGAATACGTCGGCCGAACGCTGGTAGAGCTGGCACGACAGCCTGCCGTTCGCGACATAGAACTGGAACAGGCAATGGCACGGCGGCAGCGCCATCTTGTCGACGTCGGCCGGATTCCACGCGCTCACGATCAGGCGGCGCGAATCCGGATTGTGTTTGATCATGTCGATGACATTGGAAATCTGGTCGATACTGCGGCCGTCCGGCGCCGGCCATGACCGCCACTGCGATCCATAGACCGGGCCGAGATCGCCGTTGGCGTCGGCCCATTCGTCCCAGATCGAGACGCCGTGGTCCTTGAGGTATTTGATGTTGGTGTCGCCGGCGAGAAACCACAAAAGCTCGTGCACGATCGATTTGAGCGGCAGCTTCTTGGTGGTCAGCATCGGAAAGCCGGCGGCCAGGTTGAACCGCATCTGATGGCCGAACACCGACAGTGTGCCGGTGCCGGTGCGGTCGTGCTTCTCCGCGCCGTCCGAGAGAATCCGTTCAAGCAGGTCGTGATACTGGTTCATGGCGGCGGCTTCAGGGCTCCGGGGCCGGCGAACGTAGCGTCCATGCCGCCGGTCCGACAGCGCCGATTCGGCGAATTACGCTGATTATACCCGGAAAAATGGCATCTAATGCCGAAACGACAAGGGCGGAACCTTAAGTCCCGCCTTTGCCTTTAACCGGTTTGCCGGGTCCGATCAGTTGGTCGCTGGCTTTAGCACCGCGGACCATTTTTCAATCTCGCTCTTCACCAGCGCCGCCAGCGCAGCCTGCGTGCGGGCCTCGGCCTTGGGAATGTCGGATCCGAGGTCGAGCAGGCGCTTGCGGACATTCTCGTCGTCCAGCGCCTTGGACGCCGCCGCGTTCAATTTCGCAAGGATCGGGGCCGGCGTTCCCTTCGGCGCGAAGATCGCGTTCCAGGCCGAGGCCTGGTACTTCGGCAGGCCGGCTTCCGCCGTGGTCGGCAGGTTGGGCAGCGCAGGATTGCGCTCCGCCGTGGCGATCGCATAGGCCTTTATGGTGCCGCCGTTGATCTGCGGCACCGCATTGACGATCTGGTCGCACATGTAATCGACCTGTCCGCCGATCAGCGCGTTCATGGCCGGACCGGTGCCGTTGAAGGGAACACCGACCGGCTTGATGTCGAGCACCGCACTCAAGAGTTCGCACGCCGAATAGGAGACCGAGCCGACGCCGGCATGGGCCATGTTCATCTTGTCGGTATTGGCCTTCACATAGGCGATGAATTCCTTGAGGTCCTTGGCCGGAAAATCCTTCTTGGCCAGGATCAGGATCGGCGTGCCGGCCAGCATTGCGACCGGCTCGAAATCCTTTTCCGGATGATAGGCAAGCTTGGGATAGAGCGGCACCGATGCGGCATGGGTGCCCATGTGGCCGGTGATCAGCGTATATCCGTCATTGGCCGCGCGCGCGGCGCGCGCGGTCGCGGTGGTGCCGCCGGCGCCGACCACGTTCTCGATGATGATGCTCTGGCCGAGCGTCTGCGCCATATGCCCGGTGACGATGCGCGCGACAACGTCGGTCGGGCCGCCGGCCGCGAACGGCACGATCATGGTAATGGCGCGCGTCGGATAGTCCTGCGCCTGGGCGGGAGCGACACCGGCAACGATGACCAAACCGCCGGCCGCCAGCACGCGACTGAACAAATTCATCTTATTTCCCCGAGAGAGCGCGTTGCGTGAATGCCGGGACGCGGGTCAGCATCACGTCAATACGACGGCGCTCCCGAAGTCCATTTGACTTGGGGACGCGCGGCGCAACGCCGCAGTCAGGTCTCGGATTCCACGAACACCTCGTCGCGTTTCTTTCGCAGCGACGGCAGCACTGCCAGCACCAGCAGAAACGCCGCCACCGCCAGCAGAACACCCGACAACGGCCGCGTAACAAATACGGTCACGTCGCCACGCGAGATCAGCAGCGCCCGCCGCAGGTTCTCTTCCATCAATGGGCCGAGCACCATGCCCAGCAACAGCGGGGCCGGCTCGAAATCGTGCTTGATCAGCCAGTAACCGACCAGGCCGAATGCGCCCGCGAGGATGACATCGACCGGAGCATTGTTGAGTGAGTAGATGCCGATCGCGCAAAAGATCACGATCGACGGATACAAAAGGCGATACGGCACCCGCAGCAGCCGGACCCAGATGCCGACCAGCGGCAGATTGATGATGATCAGCATCAGGTTGCCGACCCACATCGAGGCGATCATGCCCCACACCAGTTCGGGCTGCTTCTGCATCACCTGCGGACCCGGCACGATGCCGTGAATGGTCATGGCGCCGACCATCAATGCCATCACCGCGTTGGGCGGAATGCCGAGCGTCAATAGCGGGATGAACGAGGTCTGCGCGGCCGCGTTGTTGGCGCTTTCCGGCGCCGCGACGCCTTCGATCGCGCCGCGGCCGAAGCGCGATGGATTCTTGGCGATCTTCTTCTCGAACGTATAGGCCGCAAACGACGCGATCACCGCGCCGCCGCCCGGCAGAATGCCGAGAATGGATCCGAGAATCGTTCCGCGGACAATGGCCGGTGCGGAATCGATCAAGTCTTTCCTTGTGGGCATCAATCCGGTGACTTTTTCCTGTACGAGTTCGCGGTCCATTTCCGCGCCGGCGTCGAGATTGCGGATGATTTCGGCAAATCCGAACACGCCCATCGCCACCGTGGCGAAACCGAGTCCGTCCGCGAGTTCGGGGATATTGAACGCCATGCGCGATGCGCCGGTCTCGATATCGGATCCTACCATCGATAACAGCAACCCGAACACGATCATCGCGATCGCCTTCAGCACCGATCCCTTGGCAAGCACCACCGCGAAGATCAGGCCCAGCACCATCAGCGAGAAATATTCCGCAGGCCCGAACGCCAGCGCGAGTTTTGTTAGCGGCGCACCGAGCACCGCAATCAAGACGGTAGCGACACAGCCGGCGAAGAACGATCCGATCGCGGCGATAGCGAGCGCCGGACCGGCCCGGCCCTGCTTCGCCATCTGGAAACCGTCGAGCGTGGTCACGACCGAACTTGCCTCGCCGGGAATATTGACCAGGATCGACGTGGTCGAACCGCCATATTGCGCGCCGTAATAGATGCCGGCGAGCATGATCAGCGCGCCGACCGGCGGCAGGCCGAAGGTGATCGGCAACAGCATGGCGACGGTGGCGATGGTGCCGATGCCCGGCAGCACGCCGACCAGCGTCCCCACCAGCGCGCCGATCAGACACAGCAGGATGTTGACCGGGATCGGAAGCGAGAAGCCGTGCATCCATGCCGGCGACCATGGCGTGAACTGGAATACGACGTGGAAGCCGAGCGCGAGATTGGAAAACAGATCGCCCATCACGCCCTCACTGGATCAGGAAACGGGGCCAGAGCTGCATCGGCAGCCCCAGTCCGTAGGGAAAAAGAAAGCTGCAGAATGCGGTCAGGCAAATCCCGACGATGATGGTTTCCTTCCACCGGGTTTCCGGCGTTCCCAGCGCGGAAATCAGGAAAGTGAGGAAGGCTGAAATCACCAGGCCCAGCGGCCGGATCGTGACGGCAAAGGACAGGATCGACAGCGAGACGAATAATGGCCCGCGCCAATGATACGTCGCCAGATGCTGGCCTTCGAACAGAAGGCCCATCACCGCCACCGCAGCCCCGAGGCCGAGAAGCAGACCCGCGAACATGCGCGGCGCGGTGCCTGCGCCGAACGAGAACCCGTGCATGCCCTGCAGATCGCTGGATGCCCACAGCGCGAATATCGCGATCACCATCAGCGCTATGCCGCCGACGAAATCCTGCGGTCCGCGCACCCATGTCGGCATGATGGATTTGACCGGCCCCTGGCTCGGCACATCACTCATCGAACTCCCTCCCCGTAACCCGGCTTTTCGCCCGTTCTATTTGGATAGATGCAAATCTTGTCCCGCCCCAGTCTTGCCTAGCGATTTTCGTCAGACAACGCCAGCAAAACCCAGACATCCCCCCGCAAGCAATAGCCACAAAGGATTAAGCCGCGTGGCAAGCGTCAAAATTGCCGCACTCCCGGTCAGGACGACCGCGAGCCAGGTACGATCCGCGGCCTGCGCCAGCACCAGCGCGCTCGCCGACATCAGCCCGATCGACAAGGGAACCAGCGCCGCCTGGATGATGGCGGGCCATTTGGATTCGCTGGAGCGATGCAGCAGGCGGCTGACATTATAGGCCACGACCGCCGTCGGCCCGCACATCGCGAGCGTCGCCACCAAACCGCCGGCGACCCCGGCGACCTGGTAGCCGATCAGCGTGACGATCAGGATGTTCGGGCCCGGCGACAGTTGCGAAATCGCGAAGGCATCGGCAAATTGCGCATCCGTCATCCAGTGGTGGAGATCGACGGCGATCCTGTTCATTTCAGGGATAGCCGAGGCGGCGCCCCCTATCGCGAACAGCGACAGCAGGCCGAAGGTCCACGCCAGGGTCCAGATGTCGCCGAGACTGCCGTTCATGGCGCCAGATTCCTTCGCATGGCATAGGTGACCGCGATGCTCAGGGGTATGGCGATGAGCAGCACCGGCGGCAACGGCAACCGCAGCAGGCCGATCGCCACGAATACCGCGATCAGGAAGCCGATGGCGACGGGATCGCGCCGCTTTACGAGGGGTCCCATCATCCGGGCCGCAACGCCGATGACCAGCCCGACCGCGGCACAGGAAACCCCCGCAAGCGTCCGTTGCAGCGCCGGAATTTCGCCGTACCGCGCATAAATCATCCCCAGGATGGAGACGATGACAACCGGCGGGCCGACCAGGCCGGTAAATGCCGCAAAACTCCCGGGAATGCCTCTTATACGAGCACCGAAAACCACCGACAGATTGCAGATGTTGGGCCCTGGCAGGAAGTGGCAGAGGGCGTAGGTCTCGTTGAACTCATCCGCCGACATCCAACGGTATTTCTCGACGATGGCGCGCCGGGCGAACACCAGAACCCCGCCGAAGCCGGACAGCGAAATTTTGGCAAAGGCCAGGAACAGCTGAAGCAGACCAGGCGGCTGCGCATGTGCCTGGATATCGGGCGCGCGGTGAGTTGCGGGAGGCGAATCCGGAGGCATCGCCGAGATTTAGAACGAAGGATGCGCGAGGCCAACCGATTTTCCCCGATTTGCCGCCCTGCGCCTTGTTCCCCGACTAAATGGCCTGATCGGGCTCTATTTTTCTCAAGCTTTGCACCCTATATTGAAGCTGCCGGCTTGCCGGCTATGGAAATAAATGGCCGTCGTAATAAACCATTCGGACCCGGGGGCGGTACCCGGCGCCTCCACCCAAGCCCGTCGCCCGTTCCATTGGGCGGGCTTCGGCGGGGGCGAAATAGCATCGACGAGGGCGTAAAGGGCTCGCTTTTTCTCGGTATGGTTCCGCCGTTATCGGGCTATGCAATAGTTGCAAACGACAACTATGCTCCGGTTGCTCAGGCCGCGTAAGCGGTTTGAAAAACCAAGTCTAAAGTCCTGACGGGTTAAGCTCCGTTTGGCGGGGTTCGGAGGCACCTGGCAACAGAAGCCTCCACTTCTCTTTTTCTTCCGCTTCGATGGCAACGCGGCTTCCTGGGTAGAATTTCCACGATTGACGGGAACCCTGCTGACCTCCGCCCATTGCCGGGGTAGCATGACGGATGGCGCGAGTCGGCTGCGGACCAGCGCCGAAAATGCGCGTGGCAGCGAAACGCGACGGGATTTTGCCGATGGCGACCGACCATATCCGATACGATGTTCTGGCGCGCGACGCGTTGCGCGGCGTATTGCGCCGCGTGCTGAGCGATGCCGCCGAGCACGGGCTCCCGGGTGAGCATCACTTCTTCATTACGTTCCTGTCCACCGCCGAGGGCGTCAAACTGTCGCCGCGGCTCTTGGCGCAATATCCGGAAGAGATGACGGTGATCCTGCAGCATCAGTTCTGGGATCTGGTCGTCACCGAGGATCGCTTCGAGGTCGGGCTGTCGTTCGGCGGGATTCCGGAGCGGCTGGTGGTTCCTTTCAACTCGATCAAGAGCTTCTTCGATCCGTCGGTGCAATTCGGTCTGCAGTTCGATCCGTCGGAAGCCGTGAGCGAGGCGCCCGCGGCCAACCTGCCGGCCGTGGCGGCGCCGTCGGCCGTGGCCGTTCCCGCGCCGCCTTCCGCCTCCCCCGCGCCGGAAAATCAGGGCGAGCCGGCAAAGCCCAGCGAAGGCGCCGAAGTGGTGCGGCTGGATCGCTTCCGCAAGAAATAATCCGCGCTTCCATATAGGATGGACGCGTCCGGCGCATGCATGGCCGGACCCATGGACCGCTGCCAACTTGAGCACGGTCAAACGCAATTGGACAGGATCATGGCTGCAGCATCCAAGGCTTCGCGTTCCAACAAGGCGACCCGGATTGAAACCGACAGTTTTGGGCCGATCGAGGTCGCAGCCGACCGCTACTGGGGCGCGCAGACCGAACGTTCACGGCAGAATTTTCGCATCGGCCAAGACCGGATGCCGCTGCCGATCATCCGGGCGCTGGCGATCGTCAAGCTTGCCGGGGCGCAAACCAATCGCGAACTCGGCCTGCTCGACCGCCGCCGCGCCGATGCCATCGCGCGTGCTGCGCGCGAGGTGATCGACGGCAAGCTTGACGGTCACTTCCCCCTGGTGGTGTGGCAAACCGGCTCCGGCACGCAAACCAACATGAACCTCAACGAGGTGATCTCCAATCGCGCCAACGAACTGCTCGGCGGCGAACGTGGAACCAAGAAGCCGGTTCATCCCAATGACCATGTCAATATGAGCCAGTCGTCAAATGACTCGTTTCCGACCGCCATGCACATCGCAGCCGCCGAGCGCATCACCGGCGACCTCATTCCGGCGCTGAGCGAGCTTCATGCCGCCTTGCGCAAAAAACAAAAGGAGTTCGCAAAGATCGTCAAAATCGGGCGGACCCACACCCAGGACGCCACGCCGCTGACGCTCGGCCAGGAATTTTCCGGCTACGCCGCGCAGGTCGAAAGCGGCATTGCGCGGCTGCGCATGACGGTCAAGGAACTTTATCCGCTGGCGCAGGGCGGCACGGCCGTCGGCACCGGCCTCAATTCGAAGCCGAGATTCGCAAAGCTGTTTGCAAAACACGCGGCGGCGATCACCAAACTCCCCTTCACCAGCGCGCCAAACAAGTTCGAGGCGCTGGCTTCCAACGACGCTTACGTGTTCGTTCACGGCGCGATCAATTCGGTCGCCACCGGCCTGTTCAAGATCGCCAATGACATCCGCCTGCTGGGTTCCGGACCGCGCTCAGGCCTCGGCGAACTGATCCTGCCCGAGAATGAGCCCGGCTCCTCAATCATGCCGGGCAAGGTCAACCCGACCCAGTGCGAGGCCATGACCATGGTCTGCTGCCAGGTGTTCGGCAACCACGCCGCCATCACGGTGGCCGGCAGCCAGGGCCACTTCGAGCTGAACGTCTACAAGCCGGTGCTGGCATATTGTATGATGCATTCCATACAACTCCTTGCGGATGTAGCACGCTCGTTTACCGAGCATTGCGTTAATGGCATCCGCGCCGATGAAAAACGCATAAGGGAATTGATGGAGCGCTCGTTGATGCTGGTCACCGCGCTGGCGCCGAAGATCGGCTACGACAACGCCGCCAAGGTCGCAAAAACCGCCCACGCCCGGGGCACGACATTGAAAGAAGAGGCTGTGCGGCTTGGCTTTGTTACCGCTCCGGAATTCGAGCGGCTGGTGCGGCCGGACAAAATGACACACCCCGGATGACGACTTTCAAACTCAATTTTTGTTGAGATAACAGTTCGAAGAAATAGTTATAATTTATACCGGCCTAAAAGAATTTGATTGACCGTCTACCGTCGTTGGTTTGTGTCTGGTAGAGCACAAAAATATGCCGCTTTCGTAGAACGAAAATGTGATTCTTGGCTTTTGAGGCGACGGGGATTTTTCATAATGAACACTGAAGCGATGCGAGCCGTGCGCGAAAATTTGCGCCGGCGCAGAATCCTCCCACGATATCAACCGTTCGGATGATGGAAATGGTCATGGGGGAAACCATCAATCTGAAACAATTCAAGAAGCGCGCGGAGCGGGATCGGTCGGCGAAACAGGCCGAGACCAATCGTGCGCGCTTTGGCCGCAGCAAAGCCGAACGCGCCCGCGACGAGCAGCGTGAGAAACGCGCCGCCGAATTGTTGAACCAGCATCGTCTCAAGGGCGAGGACGCGTCATGAAATCGCCGGTCGTGAAACGCTCCATCGTGGTCGCCGGCCACAAGACCAGCGTCAGCCTTGAAGAAGCATTCTGGATCGGCATGAAGGAAATCTCGGGGCTGCGCGACATGACGCTGTCCGAACTGGTGGGCGAGATCGACAGCAACCGCCAGCAGGGCAACCTGTCCTCCGCGATCCGGCTTTTCGTGCTGGATTATTTCCGCAGCCGCGCGATGCCGCAGGCGCCCGATAAAGTGCAATCGTAATCGGCTTCTAGGCTGGGCTGCGATAAACAGGGAGGTCAGGCGCCGATATCTTCGGCGACTAAGGTATGACGATGCCTTGGCGGATTGCGTATTTACGATTTTGCGATTGCTGATAAGCAGGAGCCAACTGGCTTCCGTATCAAGTCGCGATCGGAATGAATGTGATCCGCCCGGGCCCACCCCGTTTACGGTGAGGCTTAAGCGTGATCTCCACGTCCTGGGCGAACGCGGTCAGCATCCGCATCAGCTTCTCTACCGAAACCAGTCTTAGATCGCCCCTAAGCACCTTCGACAGGTCGGGTTGCTTAATTTCGATCAGTTTAGCGGCTGCCGTTTGTGTCAGGTCGCATTCGGCGATAAGGCGCTTAAGCTGCACCACCAGCGCAGCCTTGAGCTGATGTTCTTCGGCATTAGGCAGGCCGAGATCAGCGAAAATGTTGCCCGAGCCCTTTTCGTGGGCTGGCAGCTTTTTCCGGGTAGTCATCATCGGTCTCCCTTCGTTGCTCTGTGAATGGTCTCGGCATCCTTGAGGCGTTGCCTGACCAGTTCAATGTGTCGTTGCGGAGTGGCAATCCCGCTCGTCGATTTCTTTTGAAAAGCGTGCAGGACGTACAAGACGCGCTCAAATCGCACGGTGTAGACGGCCCGGTACGTATCGCCGTCGAAATTGTCGCGGATTTCGAGGACCCCGCTAAAACCCTTGAGGGGTTTCGCGTGATGTGGATGGTCCCCAAGCTGCGCTTCAAAAAGGGCCTGCCCGATCTCGCCGCGAACGGCCGCAGGGAATGCCTGCAGGTCCTTCCGGCTGGAGCCCACAAAAATCGCGGGCTTGAGCGAGCGCAATAAATCTTTCACTGCGCTATAGTAATATACCTATAACGGTGAGTCAATACAGACAGTAGCCAATGCCGGCTCAGATTTTTCGCATTCGGCTAGACTAGCGATCACCACCGATCCGACGCGTCATGAAATCGCCGGTCGTGAAACGCTCCATCGTGGTCGCCGGCCACAAGACCAGCGTCAGCCTTGAAGAAGCATTCTGGAACGGCATGAAGGAAATCTCGGGGCTGCGCGACATGACGCTGTCCGAACTGGTCGGCGAGATCGACAGCAACCGCCAGCAGGGCAACCTGTCCTCCGCGATCGGGCTTTTCGTGCTGGACTATTTCCGGAGCCGCGCGATGCCGCAGGCGACGGATAAAGTGCAACCTTGATCGGTTTCTAGTCCAGTCGCCGCCGTGGCCGCGCGCGGAGTGCGATCGGCGGCAACGACTTCAGGACGATGGATTACGGCATCGCGAACCGCGCGCTTGGTGAAGCGAAGCTTCACCAAGCCAAACGATGCGCGCCAAAGCCGACCACCTCGATCATGTTCGCTTTGATTGCTGCATCCCGATACGACTTCTGGCGGCCTCTGCCAGGCCTTCACCAAGGTCACCGCGGGTGAGACCTATGTCTTTCAGTTCTCGATCACTGAGGTGACGGAGAACGGCAATATCTGCGCGGCGCGCTTGCTCCGCAATTGCCGCAGCAAGCCAGCGATTAAACAGGCGGCCGATGCGTTTCAGAAGGAAACGGGTTCTTCGCTGCATCGACGACCCAACCATTGTGTTGGGGGACACCGTATTCAACATCGTCATCGTAAGAATCCTTGATAATCGGCAGTTCGAACGACTTGCCTGGTTCTGGTTTTCCTCTTCCCTTCCCGGGAGATTGCCGAAGGCACGCACCTGCGGCCAAGGCGGCGATCTGTAAGGCGTGCAGCCGGTGGAGGTCTATCACCGGCGTACCGGCAGAAATGACCGGGGCACCGGGATACTGCCAGCAAGGTGTTATCGCCGCATTGGCGTTTGTCTTGCGGCCGCTTAGGCAATTATCTGTTTTGGAATATTGTGGGGTTCATCCATATGTGCGGACATTGCTCAAATGGCAGGCGTCATGACACGACATACACTGTACGACATGATCTGGAGCGAACACCTGGTGGATGAGTGGCCGGACGGCACAGGCCTGCTTTATGTCGACCGGCATATCGTCCACGAGGTGGACAGCCCGCAGGCGTTCGCCAACCTGCGTCGCGCCGGCCGTGCGGTACGGGCTCCGGAAAAGACGCTGTTGGTCGTTGATCACAACGTTCCAACGTCTGACCGTACCAAGCCCAACCCGGATGCAGAGAGTGCGGCGCAAATTGCTTGTTTCGTGGTTCGACGCAGCATGCAAACGCACGGATTGGACATGCCTATCTGTTCGAACGCCGCCAGGTCGCCGGCGCGGTCCCGAATGCTTTTTTGAAGGCGCGAGAAAATGCGGCCTCCGAACCGTAGCCGACCAGATCGGCAATTTGCGCAAGGGACGCGCTGGTATTGCGGAGCTTCTGGGTCGCGACCTGCATGCGCCAGTTGGCGACGTAGTGCATCGGTGGCACGCCGATCAAGCCGATGAAGCGGTCGGCCAACGCCGAACGCGAAAGACCGACCTCGCGACTGAGGTCATCCACGCTCCAAGGCCGCGCGATGTCCCGGTGCAGCAGTGCCAGCGCCCGCGCAACGTAGGGGTCGCGCAAACCGGCGAGCCAACCGGTCTGCCCCTGCGGCAGCGCTTCAGCGTAACGCCGCACCGCTTCAACGAACAACAGCTCCGACAGCTTCGCCAGCACGGTCTCCGAACCCGGGCGCCCAGCGGCGACCTCATCGGCGGCATATTGGAAGGTCGAGCGGATCCATTCTGCCGCCCCGCCTTGCTCGGCATCGAGCTTTAACAGCGACGGCAGGGTGGAGATCACCGGGTTGTCTTCGGCACTATCGCAACCGAGGTACCCGCAGATCATCCGCGTGCGTTTTCCTCCGCCGCCATGACGGATGGTAAACAGCCCGCCTTCCCTTGGCGCTTGGATGATATCGCTACCGGCTACCGGCGGCAGGTTCAGGTCGCTGCCGACCAGATGCAAGTCGTTGCGTGGCAGCAGAACGACGTCGCCGGCTCCCAGCATGAGGTCTTCTGCATCCTCGCCGTCAACCCGGATATGGAGTTCGCCCTCGACGACGTAGTGATAAAGAATCATGTGCGACGTTGGCCCGAGTGCCGGTGCGCAGTGTTCTGGTGCGACGCGAGCAGCCATACACCACGGCGCAAAGAAATCGGCGTGCAAGAACACGCCGCCAGTCAAATGCGCCACTCTTAGAACGTCGGATAATGCATCCATGCCGACCTCACTATCAGAAGCCGGTGTTCCAGTCATGTCTCAAGGCAGGCCGGTCATAGACCCTCGCCGGTCTGGCGACCTATAGATCGCGGCATCAGCCGATCCCTGTATGTGCCATCGGCGCACCACTCAGCGAGGGAGATCGAAATGAACGTAGTAAGCAGCATCTCTGACGGCAGCGACCGGTACGCACGCTGTATTCAAACGTCCAAGCGGGTTCGCTGGGATATCGACAAGGATGTGATCCGCGGGCGCACTTTCGATACCGCACACAAATTTCTTCCGGATGGGCTTTCTCTGGCGGACGCGTTTACGACGTTGTCGGCCGATGAAAAGCGGTACGTCAGCCAGATCCAGGGCCGCACCTACGCCAACATCTTTGGTCTGGTCGAACGCTTCATCAATGCCAAGGTCCTGGAACTCAGCGAGGACCACTGGTTCGGCGATCAGGTCGCGCTCGAGGCATTGGTACGGTTTAGCGACGAAGAGTTGAAGCACCAGGCGCTGTTCCGCCTTGTCGACGCGATGGTCGGCGACGTGTTGCCCGGCGGTTATCGCTTCGACGTCGACCACAACGCCGTCGCCCGTGTCGTTCTGGGCAAAAGCACCTGGGCGGTGCTGGCGCTGACGCTGGATATCGAGCTGTTCACCCAGCTCCACTATCGCCAGAGCATCGACTCCGATCCTCAGCTCTCCGAACTTTTCAAGGACGTGTTCCTTTTTCACTGGAAAGAGGAAAGCCAGCACGCAATCCTCGACGAACTCGAGTGGGTGCGCCACGACGCCGGGTTAACGGCGGCGCAGCGCGACTCCGCGGTCGGCGAATTCATTGAGTTGGTGGCCGCGGTGGATGGCATCCTGCAGGCCCAGGCCAAAGCCGACGCGACTTACTTCACGACAACGTGCGGCCGCGCGGTCCACGAGGCGGAAGCGCGCGCAATCGAGGCCGCGTTTCTCAAGGCCTACCGCTGGCAATACATCCATTCAGGCGCCCAGCACCCGCACTTCGGCAAGGTGCTCTCCAGCCTGATCACGGAAAAACAGGGCCAGCGCATCCAGCAGGCGCTCGCGACGCTGCAGTAATCCAAGTTCGAAATCTCGATCCAAACCCAGGCAACGGAGACCCATCATGACTGCACAAAGGAAGACCGCCGAACCCACCGTGGTCAACGGAATCAATGTCGATGACCTGTTCGCGTTGATCGAAGGCGTCCGGCGCGAACCGGCAAAGGGCAAAACGAACTGGCATGTCACGACGACCTGGCAAGGTCAGGCGCGGAGCCGCGCGGAAATCGAGAGTTATGAGATCGGCGGAGAAAAGGTGCCGCGCCGGTTCTCGATCGACATCGACGAGCCCCGCGAACTCGGAGGATCGAACAGTTTCGCCAATCCGCAGGACCATCTCATCGCCGCGCTCAATGCCTGCATGACGGTCGGATACGTGGCACAATGCGCGGTGCGCGGAATCACGCTCGAAAGCCTGGCGATCGAAACCCATGGCGAGATCGATCTCCGCGGCTTTCTCGGGATCGATCCTGCCGTGCCGCAGGGCTACGAGAACCTCAGCTCCACCATCTACATCAAGGGCAACGGCACCAAGGAGCAATTCGCCGAGGTTCACGAAGCGGTAATGGCGACCTCACCCAATTTCTACAATTTGTCGCGGCCCGTGGTTGTCAAGCCGACCTTGGTCGTCGCGTGATTCAGATGAGGCGCGAGGCGGCGCTTGCAGGCGAGCGGCTGTCTCGCACCTCACGATACCGGCTGGGGCCAACATCACATTCAGGGTCGTGTATTTGCCCAACCAAAGGAGGATCATGTGCACGTTGTCGATACCGAGGACGAAAACAAAGCCGGTTTGGAACACGAGGCCACTGAGGAAAAGTTCTTTGAGCAGTTTGCGGCGATCGAGGAGAGCCTTGCTCTGCTTCAGCTCCACATGCGCGACATGTCCGAAAACGTCAAACTCTTCAGCAGCCTCGCGATGCACATTCGGCGATCCGTTTGCCCTGCGGCTCCGGCACAAGATCGGAGATGACCAACGGCGACATGCGTGCCGCGTGTCGCGCGACCCAAAATCTTTCAGCAACGAGAGCCGCCGGACCGTCCCAAAATCCCTATCGCGGCGCGGTCTGCACGGGCGGCGTCAGCACCAGCGGCGGCCGTGGCTTCGGCTTTGCCATTGGAGCGGGCGCGGGCCGTATTTCAATCGGCGGCGGTAACGGCGCAACCTGCTGACTGACGACAGGCGCATTGGGCGCTGACGGCACGAGCGGTGGCGGCGGCGCAACGATCCTGGGCTTTGGCGCTAGCCGGCGCGGATCGCGTCCGGGGACCGGCACTTCGGAAATCGGCAGCTCGGGAAGTTTCGCAACCGGCGCGTCAGCGGGAGGCTGCGCCATCGCCGGCGGCGGAATCGCGGCAGGCAATGGCGGCGGCGGCACCTCGCCGCGCTCGATCGAATCCAGCCGTCGGGTTTCGCGATCGATCGCACGCACCGCCAGCCATGACGACAGCGCCGCGACGTCGACGGTGCGATCGAGCGCATCGGGCGACCCCACCGCAAAGATCTGAATTTCCGGACGACCCGGCGCTGAACCGGCCGTAGTCGAGGTGAGAGCCACGCGAATATCGGTTTGATCGGCAGCGATATCGTAGCCGCCGGAGACAATGGCGCGTGCGCCTTCGGCATCAAGCGTTGTGGCGCCGACGCGCAGCCGTCCGTCCTTGATATTGAACGGGATTTGCGCCGAGGCGACCGAGAGTCCGCCGGCCCACAGCGCCGGTTCGACGATCTGCCGAAGCTTGTTGTCGTCTGTCGCCGCCCCATCGTCGCTGGCGCGGGTGGCAACCTCGAACGCCCGCGGATCGAGGCCGGCGATACGCGCCGACTTAAACGTCAGCGAACCGTTTCCCGAAAGAGCGCCGGCCAGCGCTGACGCGCTACGGCCCTGGCTCGACAGCGTCATCTGCATCGAGGCGCGTCCCGCCGGCATCGCCAGCGCGCGGTAGCGCAGAGCCGCGCCATCGACGCCCGAAAACTGCAGCCGTGCATTCAATGCAACGCCGTTGACCGTCTGTTTCGCCTCGATGTCCGCGCTCGCCTCACCGCCGCCGAGCGTGCCCTTGAGGCTGTCGAACGTCAGCGCTTGGCCGTCGCCCTTGATGATACCGCTGACCGGCCGCAACTCGGCGCCGCCGGGCAGCGTGCCGCGCAATGCCTGAAACGCAAGACGGCCGCGCCAGCCCTGCAGCAGCCCGCGGCCGAGGGGCTCGCTGGTATCGTGACCCGCCGCGCCGATCGCAAGGCCGAATGCAGCTGCCAGATCGAGCGTATCCATTCCGACTTCGCCGTCCACGGATTTTTCGTCACCGAAGTCAAGCGCAACGCGCCCGCGTATCCGCGAGCCGCCCAAAGCGCTGTCCATGTCCTCGAAAATCAATTTGCTGCCGGCAAGGGTCAGCCGCGACGACAGGCTGATGTTTTTGACCTGCGGATCGGACGGACTGCGATCGAGCAATGGTGCGAGATTGACGCGGCGAACCGAGAGATTGACGGCGGCCTTCGGCTCCGATGCCCACGGCTCCGCGGTGCCCTGCGCTTCGGCATCGAGGTCGGTGCCCGACAGCCTGGCTTTCAGCCGCAGCGGTGCGCGCCACATCCCCGTCGCCGAGCCCTCGAACTGCGCCGGGCCGTCTCCGGCTGATATCGCGCGGTCGAGCCCCAGCAATGCCAGGAGAGAACGCCCCTGCCCGGACGACAATTTCGACTCGATGCCGATTTCGCTCTGCGCCAACGCATCGAGGTCGATCCCGCGCACCGCGGCAATAACCGGCGCCGCCGTGATGCTAGTGACGCCTTTGAAATCGGGTGCGTCGACCTCGATCACGGCATGGGCATTGGCGCGGTCGGCATGATCGGGATTGTTGTCGAGGTCGAGCGATAGTTTGAGCCCCGCCGGGCCGGGCCGGACCGCCATCGCATTGAGCCGCACCGCGACAACGGGTGCGACCGGGGCGATCAAGGCGGTAAATTGTGCGAATGACGCCGTGGATGCAGTCAAAGCGAGCTTGCCGGTCGCGTTGACGCGATCGAAGCTGCCCGCGCCTTCCACCCTCACGCCGCCGGCTTCGCCGATTTTCAGCTGATCCAGCGAGATCGTCTTCGGCCCGTAGCTCAGCTTCGCCACGAACGGACGCAACTCCTGGCCCGCGGAACCCGCGCGGCCGACGTCCAGCGACAGCTGCGCCTCGTCCGGCCATTCGGCTTGCGGCCCCGCAAGCGAACGGATGAAGGCGGTAGCGGCATCGAGATCGAGACGATCCGCCTTCAGCGCCGCCTCGATGCGCGAGCCGTCCCCAGCGGTCCGATTCAAAACTGCAAGGCGGCCTTCCAGTGTGCCGCCGTCGATCTCGGCTTTCAGCCCGTCGATGGCGAGCCGATCCGGCGCCACGTTGAGATTACCGTTCAGGCGCAGCGGCTTTTGATTGCGGTAGACGATCTCCCCGCGGCCCTGCAGCCAACCCGCAAGCGTATTCGGATCGGACGAGTCGACGCTGACCGCTCCCTTGAAACTTGCGGAGGGACCGGGCTCCGCGATCGCGCCGCCGAGCGCCACGCGGGTGGCACCCGGCGCGCGAAACTCCAGCCGCTCGATGGTCCAGAATGTCGGTTCGCCGCGCAGCTCGGCGGCAAAATTCTGCACCGGGCGCCCGCCCAGCATGATCTGCTCGGCGCTGACATCGATTTGCGTCGCCAGCGATGCCGGCGGGATCGCCGCAACGAGACTGCGCAATCCCGGCAGCAATCGCGTCGGCTCGGCCGCGCTGTTATCCCTGACAGCATCCTTGGCAAGCAATTTGTCGGCATCGAGTTGCCGCGCCGACAGGGTGGCGCGGAGCAGCGGCGACGCCCCGAAGCGGACATCCGCGCTGCCTGAAAGTTTTAGCGCGGTCTCGTCGGCGCCATAACTCGCCTCAAGCTGCTCCAGCCGGGCCGAGGCCGGATCGGCCTTGAGCCTGGCCGACAGACGCCACGGCGGTTCCCCCGGTGCGGCTCCAGGTTTGATTCCGCCGGGACCGGCCAAAATCACCGCGCCGTCGAAGCGCGGCGCGCGCGCATCGAAAGAGAGCACGCCATCGAGATCGACGGATCGTCCACGCGCGCCGGGATCGACGGTGAGGTGCACGCGCGTGCCGCTGCCGTCAGGGGCCTGTCCGGACGAGACGCGAAACGGATAGCGGATGCCGGACAGCACAAAATTGCCGTCGCCGCGGACCGAACCCGCCAGCGAGCGCACGTCGCCGCCAAATGCGATGTCGGTCAGTTCGAGCTTGCCGCCGCTGGCGGCATCGTGCAGCGCGATGCGGCCGGTCAGGTTCAGCCGGTCGATCGCCAGCGAACCGAGATTGAACGTTCCGATCGATGCCGGCCAGTCGATACGGCCTTGCGCGTCGAGGCCGAGATCGAGCGCCATGCCGTTGATGGTCAGTTCGGTGGCGCGCCATTCGCCGCGCATCAAGGAGCCGAGGCTGAACTCGACGTCGAGCTTGTCGGCGCGCACCTTGCCCAGATCGTTGGCGCCGCCGACCACCACGGAGCGCAGCCGCAGCGACGGCGTCGGCAGCAGCCGGGCGTCCAGCGCGCCGCCGACGCGGACCTGCGCCCCGATCACGCGCGAGGCTTCCGCTTCGAACTGCGGCCGGAACTGGTTCCAGTCGATGAAATACGGCCCGACCAGCGCGGCTATCAACGCAATAATAAAGGCAATCGCCAGTCCGAGCAGCGTCGTCTGCACGGTGTCTCCCCTCGCGCGTTGTCCGGCGAATGTTGAGCCGCGCCCACGACCGTACAGGCAGACCCTCCGCGGCCGCGCTGAATCAACGCCGGAACAGTGGCACTATATAGAGACAACTGTGGCGAAGTCACAGCAAGGCCGCTGGACGGCCGCCATCGGTAACGACTTCCGTAGGGTGGGCAAAGGCGCGCTTGCGCCGTGCCCACCATCTTCGTTCCGGGACGCCAGATGGAATGGTGGGCACGCCGTCGGACGCTTCGCGTCCGCCGGCTTTGCCCACACTACGCATTCGAACACCTCACCAGCTGGCGGGCAGGACTTTCAGGCCGCGCAGCACAAAGGTCGGCCGCCACTCCGGATTTTCGGCGTTGTCGAGCTTCAGATCCGGCAAGCGCCGCAACAGGGTCGCAATGGCGACCTCGGCTTCGATGCGGGCCAGCTGGGCGCCGAGACAGAAATGGATGCCGCCGCCGAACGACAGCGGACGCACATTGGGACGCGTGACGTCGAGACGATCCGGCCGATCCGGATAGACCGCCGGATCGCGGTTGGCGGAGCCGAGCAGGCAGAGCACGGGCTCGCCCTTGGGGATCCTCTTGCCGCCGAGGTCGTCGATGTCTTCCAGCGCCACCCGCCCGGTCATCTGGACCGAGGAGTCATAGCGCAGGAATTCTTCGACCGCGTTGGTGATCAGTTCCGGCTTGGCCTTGAGCAGCGCCAGCTGATCGGGATTGCGATGCAGCGCCAGAAGTCCGTTGCCGATCAGATTGACCGTGGTTTCGTGCCCCGCGCCGAACAGCAGGATGATGTTGCCGGTCAGCTCTTCGTTGGAGAGCTTGCTGCCCTCCTCCTCGGCCTGGACCAGTTGGGTGGTCAAGTCGTTTCCGGGGCTGCGGCGCCGCAGTTCGAACAGCTCCTTGAAATAGGATTGAGCCATCAGGTTGGCGGCGTTGCCGGCGTCGATTTCGGCGCGCGACAGCGGCACGGGATCGAGCAGGCGCCCGCCATCGCGCGAGCTTGCATAGAATACTTCGCGATGATCCTCCGGAATCCCAAGCATGTCGCAAATGATCGTTACCGGCAGCCGGAACGCAAAATCCTCGATCAGGTCCATATGGCCCTGCCCGGCAATCCGATCGAGCGTTTCATCGACGATTTGCTGGATGCGCGGGCGCATGTCCTCGACCCTGCGCGCGGTAAAGGCTTTCACCACCAGGCCGCGCAATCGCGTATGGTCAGGCGGGTCCTGCTGCAGCATCCAGTGCCGCATGTTGCGGAAGACCGGCTCCTCCATGATCTCAGGCCCGTAACGACGCGTGGATCGCTCCACAAAGTCCTTGCCGAACCGCTTGTCGCGCAGAACGAGGCTTACCTCCGCATGCCGGCTCGCGACATAGGCGCCGAATGGCGTCAGGTGCATCGGGTCGGTCGTCCGCAGGCGTTCATAGGACGGATAGGGATCGCGGATGTAGTCCGGCGACAGCGGATTGAACAGCGGCTCGGGTTGCGCGGTCTGAGCAAGCTCATTCATGGTGGCCTCGCAGCAGGGTGGTGATGACCCTCAAACGCCAATCTAACTCACAACCGGCAAGCTTCGGCAAGGGTCGCCAAGCGTATCGAATGTCGCTGCCGCGGCCAATGCTCGCGGGGATTACGGGGTCGTTTCGCCGCGGGCTGTGCCGGCATAGGAGCGATGCAGCTGACCCGCGACCGCTCTCACCTTGCCCGGGCCGGCCAGCCAGATCGTGACCGCGGACAGGGCGCTCACCCCGATACCGATCAGGAAGGCAAGGGTGTAGTTGCCGTATACGTCGTGCAAAACCCCGGTCAGCAAAGGGCCGGCCGCGCCGCCGGCAAGCGCCGACAACATCAACGTGCCGAAAATGCTTCCATAGTGCTTGCCCTCGAATATCTCCAGCACCACCGCCCCCATGATCGACGTTACGCCATAGCCGAGCGCGCCTTGCGCCGCGACCATCACGTAAAGCAGCGGCAGGGTCGGAAACTCCGCGAGCGCGATCAGCGCCGCGAAGCAAATCGCAAATCCGAGACAGCTCGCCGACCATATCCACTCGCGGCCGACCCGGTCGGAGAGGTGGCCGAGCAGGATCTGGCCGGGAATGCCGAGCAGGCTGACGACCCCCAACGCCCAGGCGGCCACGCCGGGACTGAAGCCGATGTCGAGCAGGTACTTGGTCTGGTGAACTTGCACCGCATACCACCCGTATAATCCGCAGAAATAGCCAAGCGCGAGCCACCAGAAACGCGTGGTCCGGATAGCGCGGGAAAGCGTCCAGTCGACGCCCGCCCATGCGGGGTCGACAATGTTGGAGACAGGGCGCACCGACAAGCCGGCGGACGCGTCGCCGTCCGGCTCAAGCCCCAACTCTTCCGGCCGCTTTCGCAACAACAGATTGATCGGCGCCAGCACGACCAGGACCAGAACGCCCATCGCCGTGCAGGCCGTGCGCCAACCGGTTTGCTCGATCATGGTCTGCACCCAGGGCAGCATGACGACGGAGCCGATGCCGACGCCCGCGAACGCAATGCCCATGGCGAGCCCTCGCCGCCGCACGAACCAGTTGGGCAGAAACAGCGATTGACCGGAGTAGCCGAGGCAGACGCTGCCGCCGCCGACCAGCACGCCGATCGTCAGGTAAAGGTGCCATGGCTGCGTCGTCAGCGGCGCCAGCAACATGCCGCTGCCCATCAGGATGACGCCAAGCTCCATGACGGCGCGAGGACCGTGGCGATCCATCATCCGGCCGATCAGCGGACTCAGCACCCCCGAAACCAGAAAGCCGAACGAAAAGGCTCCCGCCGTGACCCCGCGTTCCCAGCTGAACTCCTCGATGATCGGGGGGAATAACAGTGAAAAAGAGGTACGCGCCGTCACACCGATCGCCATGGTGACGAAGGTCACCGCAACGATGATCCAACCGTAAAAGAAGGGAAGCCGCATCAAGAAAGCCTGTTTCTTATCGGGCGCGTTCGGGACGCGGCCAAGCCTGCTATTATTGTGCCTTTGTCTGACTGCAGCGTCGCAATCATTGACCGTGTTTGAAAGTCAATACAATCTCAAACTGTTAATCGAGGGATAATGTGAGCACCTAACTCCCAGCAATTTTAGGTGATGCACGCGAAACGAGAATATCCTCATCCATTGTCGCATTTAAAGGTATGGCATGAACAGCTCGGTTAGACCGCGGGCAATATTTTTCCGGGATTGAGAATATTATGCGGATCGAGCGCCTGCTTAAGCGCGCGCATGGCATCGATAGCTTCAATACCGAGTTCGGCCTTGAGATATTTCTGCTTGCCCTGCCCGATGCCGTGTTCGCCGGTGCAGGTTCCACCCATCGCCTGCGCGCGTTCGACCAGGCGATGCATGAAGTCCTCGCCGCGCGCCATCTCGTCCGCGTCATTGACGTCGCACAATAGCGAGCAATGGAAATTGCCGTCGCCGACGTGCCCCACGATCGGCGACAGCAGATTGAGGCGCTTCAAGTCTTCTTCGGTTTCCGTGACGCAGTCGGCAAGGCGCGAAATCGGCACGCAAACGTCTGTCGCCACCAGGCCCGAACCGGGCCGCAGGCCCTGCACCGCCCAGTAGGCATCATGCCGCGCCTGCCACAGTCTGGTGCGGTCCTCCGGCCTTGTGGTCCAGGTAAAATCGCCGCCGCCACACTCGCGGGCGATTTCGCTGAAATTTTTCGATTGCTCGGAAACTTCATTCTCGCTGCCGTGGAATTCGAGCAGCAACAACGGCGTTTCCGGCAACGACAGCTTTGAATAGGCATTGCAGGCGCGGACCTGCGCGGCGTTCAGCAGTTCGATGCGCGCAACCGGAATCCCGGTCTGGATCGCCAGGATGGTGGCCTGGCAGGCGCCCTGCACGCTTTGGAACGAACACGCCGCAGCCGCGATGGTTTCGGGGATGCCGCGCAGCTTGATGGTCAGTTCGCAGATGATGCCGAGCGTGCCTTCGGCGCCGACGAACAGATGCGTCAGGTCGTAGCCGGCGGAGGATTTTTTCGCGCGCGTTCCGGTGGTGATGATCTCGCCGTCGGCGCGCACCACCTTCAGCGCCAGCACATTGTCGCGCATCGTGCCATAGCGCACCGCATTGGTGCCGGACGCGCGGGTCGAGGCCATGCCGCCCAGCGAGGCATCGGCGCCGGGATCGATCGGAAAGAACACGCCCTGATCGCGCAGATGTTCGTTCAGCGCCTTGCGGGTCACGCCCGGCTGGATCACGCAGTCCAGATCCTCGACATGGACTTCCAGTATCCGGTTCATGTCGCGCAGATCGATGCAGACGCCGCCGGCGGGTGCGTTGACTTGCCCTTCAAGGGAGGTGCCGGTGCCGAACGCAATCACCGGCACGCGGTGCTGCGCGCAAATTCGCACCACATCCTGGATATCGGCGGTCTCCTGCGCCATCACCACTGCGTCCGGCGGCTGCGACGCCAGCCATGTGGTGGTATGGGCGTGCTGCTCGCGCACTGCCTGTGAGGTCACCAGCCGGTTGCCGAACCGCGCGGCGAGCGCTTCAATGGTGCTTGCCAGCGCCTGCGGTTCTGGCCGCGCCAGATGTTGCGTGATGGACAGACCCACTTAATTTCCTCCCGGCGCGAAGACCGTGGCAAAGGAAGGTTGGCGGGTCAAGAGACGAGATGAACGAACGGCTTTAAGGAGAATGAATGACCACAACTCTCGCCGACGACGATGATTTGCTGCTGCAGCCGGCCCCGTTCCTGTCATCGGTGATGCAGATCGAGCCGCAATGGATCGACTACAACGGTCATCTCAACATGGCCTACTATAATGTGATGTTCGACCGCGCCATCGACGAATTATGGCTCAAACTCGGGATCGGCCCGGCCTATATGAAGGCGCGCCATGGCTCGACATTTACCGCCGAGTGCCATGTCCGCTACTTGCGGGAAATACACCTGGGCGACCCGGTGCAGGTGTCGATCCTGCTGGTCGCCGCCGACGAGAAGCGGCTGCACACTTTTGAAGAACTGCGGCACGCCAGCGAAGGCTGGCTGTCGGCAACCTCGGAAAATATGACGATTCATATCGACATGGCGGCCCGTAAAACCGCGCCGTTTCCGCCGGATATCCGCGCCCGAATCGAGGCGGTGACCAACGCTCATCGCGCCGTCGCTCGCCCCGAGGGCATCGGCCGCAAGGTCGCGATGCCCTCGAAATAGTTTCTTGTCCCGGACGCGGCTCACGGCATTCTTCATGTCGCTGCGCAGAGCCGGGACCGTACCGAACACCGGGTCCTGTGCGATCCCGGCTCTGCAGCGCACCACGCCGTAAAGAACGGCGCCATAGCGCGTCGAAGACGCGCGTAAACGCGCTTATGGCGCAGCGTCCGGGAAACGTCAGACCTGCGTTCGACCGCGGGTCAGGCCGACCACGGCCGAAATCAGGAACAATACGACCGCGATGAAGAAGATGATCTTGGCGATTTCGATGGAGGCACCGGCCACGCCGCCGAAGCCCAAAATGCCTGCGATCAGCGCGACGATCAGAAACGTAACGACCCAGCCAAACATAACACGCTCTCCTATCCACTTCCTTGTTTCGACATGCGCGCGATTGAGAACGTCACGCGTATTGCAGAAATAATCCGGGGTCGGAACAAAAGTTCCGGGTAGTTCCCTGGTCCGCAACCGATCAAAATTCCGCGATAACAAGGAACGAAATCCCGGGCGCGCCGCGCGCGCGAAGCCGACGGGCGCGGCGGGATAACTCCTGTCAATCGTCCCCCAAAACCCCCATATGTCCTGCAATCCTGCTATGAAGGCTCCCCTTCACGGCCCCACGGTGCCATCGTGGGCGAAACACGATTCGCATGACCGAACCGAACCGACTGAGCCATCCCGGCGTCCCCGAGCACCAGCCCGCAGCTGGCGGCATCGCCGCGCGTGCGCGCGCCGCCGCCACCCCGCAATATCTCGCAGGCCTCAATCCGGAGCAGCGCGAGGCGGTGGAAACGCTGGAGGGACCGGTGCTGGTACTGGCCGGCGCAGGCACCGGCAAAACCCGGGTGCTGACCTGCCGCATCGCGCACATCCTGAGTCAGGGCCGCGCCCGCCCCGGCGAGATCCTCTCGGTGACCTTCACCAACAAGGCCGCGCGCGAGATGAAGCTGCGGCTCGGCCAGATGCTCGGGCAGGCCGTGGAAGGCATGCCGTGGCTCGGCACCTTTCATTCGATCGGCGGCCGCATTTTGCGCACCCATGCCGAACTGGTGCAGTTGAAATCCAATTTCACCGTGCTGGACGTCGACGACCAGATCCGCCTGCTGAAGCAGTTGCTGCAGGCGGAGAATATCGACGACAAGCGCTGGCCGGCGCGGATGCTGGCCGGCCTGATCGACGGCTGGAAGAATCGCGGGCTGACACCCTCGCAGGTGCCATCGGGCGAAGCCGCGGTGTTCGGCAACGGCAAGGGCGGCAAGCTCTACGCGGCCTATCAGGAACGCCTGAAGATTCTCAACGCGGCGGATTTCGGCGACCTGCTCTTGGAGAACATCCGGCTGTTTCGCGAGCATCCCGACGTGCTCCGGCAATACCAGAACCGCTTCAAGTTCATTCTGGTCGACGAATATCAGGACACCAACGTCGCGCAGTACCTCTGGCTGCGACTGCTGGCGCAGGCGCCGTCTCTCGTCATTCCGGAAGCCGCGCAGCGGCTGTCCGGAATCCATAACCCCAGTGCCGATGAAAAAAGCCAGACAGGGGTTATGGATTCCGGGCTCGCGCCAAGCGGCGCGCCCCGGAATGACGAAAAAGTAAAAGCGCCCCCGCCCCACGCCAAGAACATCTGCTGCGTCGGCGACGACGACCAGTCGATCTATGGCTGGCGCGGCGCGGAGGTCGACAACATCCTGCGCTTCGACCACGACTTTCCCGGCGCGAAGATCATCCGGCTGGAGCGCAATTACCGCTCCACAGGGCACATCCTCGCCGCCGCCTCGCATCTGATCGCGCACAATGAAGGCCGGCTCGGCAAGACGCTGCGCACCGAGGATGTCGACGGCGAGAAGGTCACCGTCACCGGCTCCTGGGATTCCGAGGAGGAAGCCCGCGCGATCGGCGAGGAGATCGAGCAGCTGCAGCGCGCCGGCCACAAGCTCAACGATGTGGCGATCCTGGTCCGCGCCTCGTTCCAGATGCGCGAATTCGAAGACCGCTTTGTCACCCTCGGCCTGCCCTATCGGGTGATCGGCGGCCCGCGATTCTACGAGCGCGCGGAAATCCGCGACGCGCTGGCCTATCTTCGCGTGATCAATTCGGCGGCCGACGACCTCGCCTTCGAGCGCATCGTCAATGTGCCGAAGCGCGGCCTTGGCGACGCCACCGTGCAGATGCTGCACGATATCGCCCGCAAGCGCCGCATGCCGCTGTCCGACGCCGCCGCCGCGGTAGTGGAGACCGATGAACTGAAACCGAAGGCGCGCGGTTCGTTGCGCGCGCTGCTCGACAGCTTTGTGCGCTGGCGCGCGCAGAGCGAGGTGATGCCGCATACCGAACTGGCCGAGATCGTGCTGGACGAGAGCGGTTATACCGAGATGTGGCAGAAGGATCGCTCCGCCGACGCCGCCGGCCGGCTGGAAAACCTCAAGGAGCTGGTGCGCTCGATGGAGGAATTCGAAAACCTGCAAGGATTCCTCGAGCACATCTCGCTGGTGATGGACCGCGACACCGGCGCCGATGCCGACGCGGTGTCGTTGATGACGCTGCATTCGGCCAAGGGCCTCGAATTCGACAACGTGTTCCTGCCCGGCTGGGAGGAAGGCCTGTTTCCGCATCAGCGCGCACTGGACGAACAGGGCCGCGCAGGACTCGAGGAAGAACGCCGCCTCGCCCATGTCGGCCTCACCCGCGCCCGCCGCCGCGCAAAGCTCTACTTCGCCACCAACCGGCGGATTCGCGGCTCGTGGTCGACCACCATCCCGTCGCGCTTTCTCGATGAACTGCCGGCGCCGAATGTCGAGATCACGGAGTCCAAAGGCGGCTCCGGCTGGGGCGGCGCCAGCGGCTACGGACCCTCGCGCTTCGACAATGTGGAATCCTTCGGCTCCAGCTACACCACGCCCGGCTGGCAGCGCGCCCAGGCCAACCGCGCGCGTGGAAATGGAGGCCGTAGTGGCGGCCAGGCCGGCGGCGGTTTCAATGAAAGCCAGTCGCCGTTTTCATCGACACGCGGCGACACGGGCGGAAACTGGTCGCGCAACAAGCGCGCGCCGATGACCATCGAAGGCGAACTGGTCGCGAAATCCACCGGCACCACATCGGAATTTTCCGTGCACGACCGCGTGTTCCACCAGAAATTCGGCTACGGCCAGGTGGTGAAGGTCGACGGCAACAAGCTCACCATCGCGTTCGAGAAGGCCGGCGAGAAGAAGGTGGTCGATAGTTTTGTGGAGCGAGTGTAAAACTCCGCGCTCAACCGGCGCTAAGTGGGCAGCGTCAAGCTTCCGTCATATGATTCGACGGGAGGCTCGAGATGTTGACCAACAGCCGCGATATCATCCGCCGTCTCGAGCAGGAGGGGTGGACACTTGTTCGCACCACCGGCTCCCACCACGTATTCAAAAGTCCTGTTGCGGATAAAACGGTGGTCGTTACGCACCCAAACAAGGACTTGGGAAAAGGGCTTGTTCATGCCATCTATAAGGGCGCAGGATGGCGACGCGATTGAGGCTGCCATGACACACTACATAGCGATTATTGAGGACGCTGGCCCCGAATACGCCGTTGGCGTCTGGTTTCCGGACCTCCCCGGCTGCACGTCTGGGGGAGACGATCTCGATGAAGCGCTGCGCAATGCACCGGAAGCCATGGCGCTTTATTTGGAAGATTTCGAGTCAGACGGCAAACCGCTTCCTCGCCCGAGAACGTTGACGGAATTGAAAGCGGATCCGGAAGTGGCAGAAGACATTCAGAACTATATGTTCGCGTTAATCGAATTGCCTGCCCGCGCCCACGCCGCCGAATAGTTCAACATTCGTCCGTAACTGATTGCGCTATCCTCGGAGCGTTCCTATTTGCTTGGGTGCTGCCCACCCTCCTTCAATTTCAGCTGTTCATGCCCTCCATCATTTCCGTCAAGAACCTCTCAAAAACCTACGGCTCCGGCTTCAAGGCCCTGAGCAACATCAACCTTGACATCAACCGCGGCGAGATTTTTGCACTGCTGGGGCCGAACGGCGCCGGCAAGACCACGCTGATCTCCATCATCTGCGGCATCGCCAATCTGAGCGAAGGCAGCGTCACGGTCGATGGCCGCGACATCAACAAGGATTATCGCGCGGCGCGTTCGCTGATCGGGCTGGTGCCGCAGGAGCTGCATACCGATGCCTTCGAGTCGGTGTGGGCGACGGTCAGCTTCAGCCGCGGCCTGTTCGGCAAACCAAAAAATCCTGATCATATCGAGAAGGTCCTGAAAGACCTGTCGCTGTGGGACAAGAAGGACGCCAAGATCGTCACGCTGTCCGGCGGCATGAAGCGCCGGGTGATGATCGCCAAGGCGCTGTCGCACGAGCCGCAGATCCTGTTTCTCGACGAGCCCACCGCCGGCGTCGACGTCGAACTGCGCAAGGGCATGTGGGAGGTGGTGCGAACGCTGCAATCGTCCGGCGTCACCATCATCCTGACCACGCATTACATCGAGGAGGCCGAGGAGATGGCCGACCGCATCGGCGTCATCAACAAGGGCGAGATCATCCTGGTCGAGGACAAGGCCGGCCTGATGCAAAAACTCGGCAAGAAACGCCTGACGCTGCATCTGCAGAACCGGATCGACGCGCTGCCTGCAACGCTTGCAACCTACAATCTCGAACTGTCGGATGATGGCCGCGGGGTGACCTACAACTACGACACCAAGGGCGAACGCACCGGCATCACCAGCCTGCTCAGCGACCTGCGCAACGCCGGCATCCGCATCTCCGACCTCGACACCACGCAATCTTCGTTGGAAGACATTTTTGTCAGCCTGGTGAGGAGAGAGGCATGAATTTCCGGGCCGTCCGCGCCATCTATCTGTTCGAAATGGCGCGCACCTGGCGCACGCTGCTGCAAAGCATCGTCTCGCCTGTCGTGTCGACCTCGCTGTATTTCGTGGTGTTCGGCGCGGCGATCGGCTCGCGCATCACGGAGATCGAGGGCGTCAGCTACGGCACCTTCATCGTGCCGGGGCTGGTGATGCTGTCGGTGCTGACCCAAAGCATCGCCAACGCCTCGTTCGGCATCTATTTTCCGAAATTCGTCGGCACCATCTACGAAATCCTGTCGGCGCCGGTATCGTATTTCGAGATCGTGCTCGGCTATGTCGGCGCCGCCGCCACCAAGTCGATCATCTTAGGGTTGATCATTCTCGCTACCGCCGGATTGTTTGTGCCGCTGCACATCCATCATCCCTGGTGGATGCTGGCGTTCCTGGTGCTGACCGCGGTGACCTTCAGCCTGTTCGGCTTCATCATCGGCATCTGGGCCGACGGCTTTGAGAAGCTGCAGATGATCCCGATGCTGGTGGTGACGCCGCTGACCTTCCTCGGCGGCAGTTTTTATTCGGTCAACATGCTGCCGTCGGGCTGGCGCACCATCACGCTGCTCAATCCGGTGGTCTACCTGATCTCGGGCTTCCGCTGGAGTTTTTACGAGATCGCCGACGTCAGCATCGGCTTGAGCGTCGGCGTGACGCTGGGATTCCTCGCGATCTGCATGGTCGCGGTGTGGTGGATTTTCAAGACCGGCTACCGGCTGAAAAACTGACACGAAGTATGTAGGGTGGGCAAAGGCGGCGGATGCGAAGCGTCCGGCGGCGTGCCCACCATTCCAACAAGCGCCGGGGCAAAAATGGTGGGCACGGCGCAAGCGCGCCTTTGCCCACCCTACGGAGTTGTTACTTCGCTCGCGCCCCGGAACCGGGCGCGGTCCAACGCGGCCGCTGCCAAAAGGTTGCTAGAGCGGCCGGATTCAGCCGCGCGCGGGCCTTGTTTGCGCCGTTTGGCGCGTTAACGATCCCTCCACCAGGCCACTGGAAACAAAGCCGTGTTTTGTGCATTATGGACGCGGGGGACGGATTGGTGGCGTCGTTGTCGGGCCCGGAGGCCAAAAAGTAAAATGCGCTCCCTCATTGTCGCCCTTGCGGGCCTTGCCTTCGCAGCTTGCACGTCGGCACAAGCCAAAGTCGCCATCACCGTGGACAAGGATGCGCAGCGGATGACCGTTGCGGTCGACGGCGTCGAGCGCTATCACTGGCCGGTCTCGAGCGGCATTCCCTCCTATGAAACGCCGAACGGCAGTTTTCGCGCGTTCCGCATGGAGGAGGATCACTACTCCAAGGAGTTCGATGACGCGCCGATGCCGCATTCGATCTTCTTCACCAAGATCGGTCACGCCATTCACGGCACGGATTCGGAAAGCCGTCTCGGCACGCCGGCTTCACATGGCTGCGTGCGGCTGTCGCGCGCCAACGCCTCGACGCTGTACGCGCTGGTGCAAGCCGAAGGCGTGCTGAACACCACCGTGACGCTGACCGGCTCGTCGCAGGTCGCGCTCGCGCGCAATCCGAGGCCGCGGACCAATGCCGTCGCGCGCCGCGATCCGGCATCGCAAGTTGGCGCACCTCAATATGACGCCGCCGGAGACCCGATAGTGATCACGCCGCAGCCGCGCCAGATCGCCCCGCAGGCGCGCGCCGACGGCTATATCTATCCGGCGGATGGCTCTTCGAACGACGCCCGCTATCCCGCGCCGCGCGGCTATCGCCGCATGTACGACGCGCAGGGCCAGCAGTATTATGCGCCGCAGGGCTACGCCGCGCCGCAAGGATACTACGGCCAGCAGCAAGGCTATCCGCGCCAATATTATCAACAATAGTGATGCGGCCGTAGCCCGCATGAGCGCAGCGACATGCGGGACCGGAGATCCCGGATTTCGCTCCGCTCATCCGGGCTACAATTCTAATTCTCGCCGTCGCGCAGGCGGCGCCACACCGCGCCGAGCACGTTGGAATAATCGTCGGTCCAGACCCGCTGGTTGTCCTCGGCTTCGGTCAGCGCCCATTTGTCGGATGAGGCAAGCGCGCCGACATCGGCCTCCTCGCGCGCCGACACCACCACCGAGGTCGAGAAGATGTATTCGTTGTCGCGGCCGGAATCCTCGCTGTAGACCCAGCTCTTGAGATCGTTGGCATCGGCGATGCCGACCACGACGCTGGACAGTTCCAGATGCCGGTTGGAGACGTGCATCGCCACCGCGCCCTGCGGCGCCAGTTTTTGCTTGTAGATCTCCATCGCCTCTTCGGTCGCGAGATGAATCGGAATCGCGTCCGAGGAATAGGCATCGACGATGATCAGGTCGTAGATGCCGTCCGGCTCCTTGGCAAAGGTCAGCCGCGCGTCGCCGATCACCGGCTTCAGGTCCGGCTCGCAGTTCTGGATGAAGGTGAAATATTTCGGGTCGCGCGCGGTATCGACCATGGTCTGATCGATCTCGAAGAATTTCCAGTCCTCGCCGGGCTCGGACGCGCAGGTCAGGGTGCCCGAACCGAGGCCGATCACCGCGACGCGGAGCGGACCGCCCTTGCGCTCGCGGATGGCCGAGATCGCCTGCCCGATGCCGCCGTCCTGGTGGTAATAGGTGATCGCCTCGGGCCGCCCGGTGACCGGCGAGCCGTCGTCGTTGCGGAATTTCTCGGCGCCGTGGATCGTGGTGCCGTGCATCAGCACGTGATACTGCCCGTTCGACGTCATCACGATCTTGTGGACGCCGAAGAAACTGCGCACGGTTTCCACGCGTCCGTCGTCCGCCGGATAGGCGCGGATCAGCACCAGCGCCACGACGACCGTCGCAAAGATCTTCCAGCGGCTCGCGTTCAAGCCGAGCGTCAGCAACGCCGAGAGAACGCCGACGGCGCCGATCACCCAGACCCGGTGACCGTCCAGCCATGCAAACGCTTTGCCGCCGGAGTAAGACGGCGCGATCAGCGCCACCGCGAGCACGGCGAGCAACGGCCAGGTCCAGCGGCTCCAGCGCGGCATTCGTTCGTCCGCGGGCGGACGGCACAGCGCGGCCAGCGCCAGCAGGATCGGATACTCGGCGATCCATGAAAACGTGTGCGGCGCGATCAGCCCTGCGAACAGTCCGCCGAGCATGCCGCCGAACGACAGCGCCACATAGAAGCCGGTGAGATATTTTGCGGCCGGGCGGGTGCGCGCCAACTCGCCATGGCAGGCCATCGCAATGACAAAAAAACAAAGCTGGTGGCCGCCCAGCGTCAGCAGCAGGTTCTGTTCGCCGCCGACCGCCAGCAGCACGATCACGCCTGATATCGCCAACGGCTGCAGCATCAACACCCATTTATGCGGCAGCAGCGGACGCGACTGGAACACCAGCACCCAGGTCAGGAGATACAGCGACAGCGGCAGCACCCACAGCAGGGGTGCGGCGGCGACGTCGGTGGAAATATGCGCGGTCACCGCGATCAGGAGGCCTGACGGCACCGCGGCGAGAAAAATCCAGCGCAACCGCAACGCCCAGGGTGGCGCGGGCGCATCGGCGTCATCGCTCCGCTCGACCACCACATTCGCCGGCGAGCGCAGCAACAGCGCGCCGCAGCTGGCGATCAGCAGAATCAGCACCCCATAGAGGCTGCTCCAGATCAGGTTCTGGGTGCGCAGCGTGAACATCGGCTCCAGCAGCACCGGATAGGACAGCAGCGCCAGGAAACTGCCGATATTCGAGGAGGCATAGAGGAAATACGGATCGGGTCCGTTCGGATGCCCGGTGCGGACGAACCACGCCTGCAGCAGCGGATTGTTGGCGGCAAGCGCGAAAAACGGCAGCCCGATCGAGACCGCGAACAGCCCGAGCAGCCAGAACGCATATCCGCTGCTCGGCGGCTCGCCCCATCCGTTGGCGATTCCCAGCGGCAGCGTCAGCAGCGCGACCACCAGCAACAGCAGATGCACCGCGACCGGAACAATGCGATTGCGCAGCTGCATGAGATAATGCGCATAGGCATAGCCGGCCAACAGCAGCGACTGGAAAAACACCATCGCCACCGACCATACCGCCGGCGAGCCGCCGAGCCGCGGCAGCACCATCTTGGTGAACAGCGGCTGCACCGAAAACAACAGCAGCGCGCTGGTGAAGATGGCGGCGGTATAGACGATCAGGATCAGCCGGTTTCGGGAAACGGACGTCTGGTCCGCGGTGGGCGGTAGCGACGACATGAAGGCTCCGGCTTGGATCCGGCTGACGCCGGCGGACAAAAGTGGAATTGACTTGAAGCGCATGGCCTCGCATCTCGCAAGGTCGTCATACGCGGGCTTGACCCGCGTATCCATCATCTTCACGTGAAGCCTCTTTTCCGAGCCACACATTCAGCCCTCATCCTGAGGAGCCGCGCGCTTGCGCGGCGTCTCGAAGGACGGTCGCGGGCGCTTGTGGCCCATCCTTCGAGGCTCGCCGTGAAGAACGGCGAGCACCTCAGGATGACGGTGGTGTTATCTGATGCCGGATGTGTGAATCTAGTAGGGTCAAGCCCGGCAATGACGCGTTGATGTGTCGGCGCGACATTTGCCGCGAACAGCGATATGAAGTCGACATGACGGACACGGACGTTGTCATCATCGGCGCGGGACACAATGGCCTCACCTGCGCGGCCTATCTGGCGATGGCCGGACTGCACGTCCGCGTCGTCGAGCGCCGCAAGGTGGTCGGCGGCGCCGCGGTGACCGAAGAGTTTCATCCAGGTTTTCGCAATTCGGTCGCGGCCTACACCGTGAGCCTGCTCAACCCAAAAATCATCGCCGACCTGAAACTGCACGCGCACGGCCTGCGCATCGTCGAGCGCCGCGCGCAGAATTTTCTGCCCGCGCCCGATGGCAGCTATCTGCTCACCGGCGAAGGCCGCACCCGTCCCTCCATCGCAAAGTTGAGCGAACGCGACGCCGGCCGGCTCGATGATTTCAGCCGCGAACTGCAGACCATCGCCGACGTGCTGCGGCAGTTCGTGCTGCGCGCGCCGCCGAACGTCGTGCAAGGCTTCGGCCTCAACGCCATCCGCGAGGGAATGAACGCGTTTCATGCCGCGAACATCTTGCGCGGCCTCAGCCTGGAGCAGCGACGCACCCTCCTCGACCTGTTCACACGCTCGGCCGGCGACATGCTGGACGACTGGTTCGAGAGCGACCTGGTCAAGGCGCTGTTCGGCTTCGACGCCATCGTCGGCAACTACGCCAGTCCCTACGCCGCTGGCTCCGCTTACGTGATGCTGCATCACGCGTTCGGCGAGGTGAACGGCAAAAAAGGCGTGTGGGGCCACGCCATCGGCGGCATGGGCGCGATCACGCAGGCGATGGCGCGCGCCGCCCGCGTTCACGGCGCGGAGATCGAAACCGAGGCAGGTGTGCGCGAAGTGATCGTCGAGCGTGACCGCGCGGTCGGCGTGATCCTGGATAATGGCGAGACCATTCGCGCCAAATACGTCGTCTCCAACGTCAATCCGAAACTGCTGTACACGCGCCTGGTGCCGGCAGGCGCGCTGCCGGCGCCGTTTCTCGACCGCATAAAAAACTGGCGCAACGGCTCCGGCACGTTCCGGATAAACGTAGCCCTGACCGCCCTACCCTCCTTCACCGCGCTGCCGGGCGACGGCGATCACCTCAGCGCCGGTATCATCCTCGGCCCGAGCCTCGGCTACATGGACCGCGCCTGGCTGGACGCGCGCCAACACGGCTGGAGCCGCGAGCCGGTGGTGGAGGTCCTGATTCCGTCGACGCTGGACGATTCACTGAGCCCGCCCGGCCAGCACGTCGCCAGCCTGTTCTGCCAGCACGTCGCGCCGGTGATGCCGGACGGCGAGTTCTTGGGACGACCGTCGCGAAGAAGTCGCCGACCTGATGATCGCGACGGTGGATAAATATGCGCCGGGCTTTGCCGCCAGCGTGATCGGCCGCCAAATCCTGTCGCCGCTCGACCTGGAACGCCAGTTCGGCCTGCTCGGCGGCGACATCTTTCATGGCGCGCTGACGCTGAACCAGCTGTTCTCCGCCCGCCCGATGCTAGGCCACGCCGACTACCGCGGACCTCTCAAAGGGCTCTATCATTGCGGCTCCGGCGCCCACCCCGGCGGCGGCGTCACCGGCGCGCCGGGGCACAATGCGGCGCGGGTGATCCTGGGGGATCATCGGGCGCTGTTTGGGTGAGCTGTGGATGCCCCTGTGGAGAACGCGGTGGATAGATTGCGGGAAACGCCTTTCGGTCCTTTTGGCATTAGTGCTCCTCGTCCGACAATTTATGCGCTTTTTCCAAGAAGACCCGCATTCGTTTGGCCACTATTTCGCGCGCGATAGCAAAGGGAACGCAATATCCTGCTGCGACAAGAACAACGAACAAATTCCGAGAAAGATATCCTAGCGATACAAGAAGATAAGCGAGTGCCGCACAGGAGAACGCACCTACACAGGCGGCGATGTGTGCAGTTGGTGGCCCGATCGGACCCTTGTTGACCCACCACGGGCCATCCTCTTCCTGCGACACGCTCAATCCTGTGCACCAGTCGTTGAAGCCTCGGGGCTTATCGGGTTCAAAAACGCAGTATATCCCTGTGTACAGCCCCGTGGATAACTCTTGCTTTCAAGACCAACAAACTGTGAACACGCGGCCTGCGCGACCAATCCCCGGACCATCGATGGCCTCCTCAATTACCCCAACCACCACCCGCGCGACCTTCACCATCGGCGACGAGCGAGCAGCCCGCCACGTTGTCGATCTGCTCAACGAAAGCCTCGATGACGGCCAAGCCGCCGTCGCTGCGTTCGAACGGCCGGACGGGCGTTGGAACGTCAGCGTGCATTTCGCCGAGGCACCCGACCAGGCCGCGATCCGCGAACTGGTGCGCCTCGCTGCCGGCGCTGACATCGCGCAACACATCACCTTCGACACCGTCGAACCCAAAGACTGGGTCGCCGCCAGCCTCGAAGATCTCGTCCCCGTCCCCGCCGGCCGCTTCGTCGTGCATGGCCGTCACGACCGCGCGCGGGTGGCCCCCAACAAGCTCGGCATCGAGATCGAGGCGGCGCTGGCGTTCGGCACCGGGCACCACGGCACTACGCGCGGCTGCCTGTTGCTGCTGGGTGAAGTGCTGCGGTCGCGCCAGCCGAGGCGCGTGCTCGATCTCGGAACCGGCACCGGCGTGCTTGCGATCGCCGCGGCCAAGGCGCTGCGGGGCCACGTGCTGGCAAGCGACATCGATCCGGTCAGCGTGCGGGTTGCGCGCGACAATGCGCGGCTCAATGGCGTCGGCAATTGGGTGGAGGCCGTTTGCGCGACCGGATTTTCCGCGCCGCAATTCGCAATCCGCGGGCCGTTCGACCTGGTGCTGGCGAACATCCTTGCCAATCCGTTGCGGCAGATGGCGACGCCGATGGCCGCGCATCTGGCGCCATCGGCGTTGGTGATTCTCTCAGGGCTGCTGCCGCATCAGGCGAGCAGCGTCATCGCGTCGTATCGCGCGCGCGGACTGCTGTTGCGTCGGCATCTCAGGATCGATGGCTGGAGCACCCTGCTGATGCAGCGTGCTGCGTGACGGATCAGTCGGAAGGTTTCTTGTCGTTGCGGGCGATGACGCCCTTTTCCTGCGTGCGCTTGACGCGCGCTTCGACAAAACTGTCGAGGATCTGGACGATCAGTCCGCGCTGCTTTTTCACGATCGGCGGAATCGGTCCACGCCGCACCGGCGGTGATATCTTCTCGAACGTAAATGCAGGCATTGTGCATCCCCTCTTCGTTGAGTTGAAACACTCCTGGAATTCCCCCAGATATCGCTGGAACAAGTGCCGGTGCCGGCAATCGTTCCATCCCGTCTAAGGCAGGCACGCTAATTCAAGCAGGTTTTGTGCCAAATGTGCGACAATGCGCGCCACATTGCGGACCCCTCGCCGCGATCCTAAGGTAGCCAGGCGATGTTCGAAGCCCACTTCCAGACATTCGAGGAGCCCGAAGGCGGCGTGGCGCTGACCGCGCGGCTGGCCGCTTTTCGCGCAGAACTGGCGCGCCGGAAACTGACGGGGTTCGTGATTCCCCGCGCGGATCAGCAACAAAACGAATATGTCGCGCCCTCCGAAGAGCGGCTGGCGTGGCTGACCGGCTTTACCGGATCGGCCGGGATGGCGGCGGTGCTGACCAAAGCGGCCGCGGTTTTCGTCGACGGCCGCTATACCCTGCAGGCGGCAAAACAGGTCGACGGCAAGGCGTGGCACGTCGAGCCGCTGGTCGATCCGCCGCCGGAAACCTGGCTGGAAAAGCACCTCGTCGCCGGCGACCGCCTCGGATTTGATCCCTGGCTGCACACTTCAGCGGCAGCCGAGCGGCTGGCGACAACGTGCGCCAAGGCCGGCGCGGAACTGGTCGCGGTCGAGGGCAATCCGCTGGATTCGGTGTGGACCGAGCGCCCCGCGCCGCCGCTCGGCCCGGTCGCGATTCACGGCACGCAATTCGCCGGCGAAACGGAAGCGGAAAAACTCGGGCGCATCCGCGGCGAGATCGCAAAACTCGGCGCGGATGCGCTGGTGCTGTCGGATTCGCACGCGGTGGCCTGGACGTTTAATATCCGCGGCGCCGATGTCTCGCATACACCGCTGCCGTTGTCCTATGCGCTGGTGCCCAGGGACGGCCGGCCGACGGTGTTCATCGATCACCGCAAACTGTCCAACAGCGCCCGCGACCATCTCGAGCAGACCGCCGATGTCCGCGAGCCCGATGCGCTGACGCCGCAGCTCACCGAGCTCGCGCAGCGCGGCGCATCGATCGCGCTCGACAGCGCCACCGCCGCCGACGCGCTGAGCCGGCTGATATCGGGCGCCGGCGGCAAGGTTTTGCGCGGCAGCGATCCCGTGGCGCTGCTGAAGGCCGTCAAGAACGCCACCGAGATCGAAGGCACCCGCGCCGCGCATCGCCGCGACGCCGTGGCGCTGGCGCGGTTCCTCGCCTGGATCGACCGCGAGTCGTCCTCGGGCGCGCTGACCGAGATCGACGCCGTCGAGGCGCTGGAGACGTTTCGCCGCGACACCGGCGCATTGAAAGACGTCTCGTTTCCGACCATCGCCGGCACCGGGGCGAACGGCGCCATCGTGCATTACCGCGTCACCCGCAAGACCAACCGGCGCATTGTGCCAGGCGACCTGCTGCTGATCGATTCCGGCGCGCAATATGAAGACGGCACCACCGACGTCACCCGCACCATCGCCGTCGGCGAGCCCACGAGCGAAATGCGCGACCGTTTTACCCGCGTGCTGCGCGGCCACATCGCGATCGCGCGCGCGACATTTCCGGACGGCACCACCGGCGCGCAGCTCGACACGCTGGCGCGGCAGTTCCTGTGGCAGGCCGGAATCGATTTCGAGCACGGCACCGGACATGGCGTAGGCCACTATCTGTCGGTGCATGAAGGCCCGGCGCGAATCTCGAAACTCGGCACCACCCCGCTGAAGCGCGGCATGATCCTGTCCAACGAGCCCGGCTACTACAAGACCGACGCCTTTGGGATCCGCATCGAGAACCTCGAACTCGTCGTCGCAGCCGACATTGCCGGCGCCGAGAAGCCGATGAACGCGTTCGAGACGCTGACGCTGGCGCCGATCGACCGCCGGCTGATCGATCTCAAGATGATCAGCCAAAAGGAATTGGCCTGGCTCAACGACTACCACGCAAGGGTACGCCGCGAGGTGCGCCCGCATCTCGACGAGGCGACCAAGGTTTGGCTGGATGAGGCGACGAAGCCGCTGGCGCAGGCGTAGCGCAAGTGTGTGATGCGCCGCTCCAATAACAATGTCGTCCCCGCGAAGGCGGGGACCCATACGCCGTGTCGCCAATGTTCCGGATAGTGTTAGTGTCCTTGTTGGACCGGTCTGCAATTATCTCGGACGCCAGGGGTTATGGGTCCCCGCCTGCGCGGGGACGACGCTGAGGGCGTGGCGCCGCCACGCCTCCGCGGCGAGGTCACTCGATCAACTTCAGCCACTCATCTTCGCTGATCACCTTCACCCCGTGCTTCTCCGCCTCCTTCAGCTTCGATCCCGCGCCGGGACCCGCCACCACCAGGTCGGTCTTCTTCGACACCGATCCCGACACCTTGGCCCCAAAACGTTCCGCGGTGGCCTTGGCCTCGTCGCGGGTCATGCGCTCGAGGGAGCCGGTGAATACCACCGTCTTGCCGGCGACGGCGCTGTTGGATTTCGGCTTTTCGGCATCCTCGATTCTGACATGCCGGGTCAGCCGCTCGACAATGCCGCGATTGTGGTCCTCGCCGAAATAGGCCTTTACCGCCTGGATCACGCTGTCGCCGATCTGGTCCAGCGCGTCCATGTCGGCCATGGCTTCTTCGTCGCCGCCCGCGACCTTCAGCGCCGCATCGTGAAAGGCCTGCCATGATCCGTAGCCGCGCGCCAGCGCCAGCGCGGTGGTTTCGCCGACATGGCGGATGCCCAGCGCATAGATGAAGCGGTCGAGCGATATTTCGCGGCGCCGGCGGATCGAAGCGAAGAGATTGCCGACCGAAGTCGCGCCGTAACCCTCTTCGTCCTCGAGCTTGATCCTGTCATTGCGTTCTTCGAGGGTGAAAATATCGGCGGGCTCGCGCACCCATTCCTTCTCGAAGAATAGTTCGATCTGCTTCTCGCCGAGGCCGTCGATGTCGAAGGCGCGGCGCGAGGCGAACAGCATCAAATGCTGGATTTTCTGGAACGGACAGGCGAATTCGCCGGTGCAGCGCGCGCGCGCGCCCTCCTCGCCGGTGGCGGTTTCCTCGCGAACGATGTCGGTATGCAGGGGACACGGACATTTCGTCGGGAAGACGTAAGGTTTTGCCGATTTGGGACGCTTGTCGAGCACGACGTCGACGACTTGCGGAATGACGTCGCCGGCGCGCTGGACGATCACGGTATCGCCGATCCGGATGTCGCGGCCCTCGCGCAGGACCTCGCTTTTTCCCCCGACACCCTTGATGTAGTCCTCGTTGTGCAGCGTGACGTTCTGCACGATCACCCCGCCGACCCCGACCGGCTCGAGCTTGCCGACCGGCGTGAGCGAACCGGTGCGGCCGACCTGGATCTCGATGTCCTTCAGGATCGTGTTGGCCTGCTCGGCGGCGAATTTATGCGCGATCGCCCAGCGCGGATTACGCGACACGAAACCGAGCCGCGCCTGCCAGTCCAGCCGGTCCACCTTGTAGACCACGCCGTCGATATCATAGCCGAGCGACGCGCGCTGCTCGCCTATTCTGCGATAGAACGCCAGCACCTCGTCGATATCCTTGCAGAGCTTGGTCAGCGGATTGACGGCGAAACCGGCCTTGTCCATCCAGGCCAGCATGCCGTGCTGGGTGTCGGCCGGAAGCTCAGACATCTCGCCCCAGGCATAGGCGAAGAACTTTAGCGGCCGCGCGGCGGTGATCGAGACGTCCTTCTGCCGCAAAGAACCCGCAGCGGAATTGCGGGGATTGGCGAACACGGTGTCCTCGGCCTCCGCCTGCTTCCTGTTGAGCGCGAGGAAATCCTGCTTCAGCATGTAGATCTCGCCGCGTATTTCGCAGGCCGCGGGGATCTTGCGGCCCGTCAGCGTATTGGGAACGTCCTTGACGGTGCGGGCGTTGGCGGTGACGTCCTCGCCGGTAAAGCCATCGCCGCGCGTCGCCGCGCGCACCAATTCGCCGTCCTCATACCGCAGCGACAGCGACAGCCCGTCGATCTTCGGCTCGGCGACAATCGCCGGGAGTTCGTCGGCATCGAGCTTGAGAAATCGCCTGACGCGCTCGACGAAGTCGGCAACGTCCTCGTCGCTGAACGCGTTGCCGAGCGACAGCATCGGCACCGCATGCTGCACTTTCGCGAAACGTCCGGAAGGCGCCGCGCCGACTTTTTGCGTCGGCGATTCGCTGGTGACCAATTCGGGAAATCTTGCCTCGATGGCTTCCAACTGCTGACGTAGCGCGTCGTATGCGGCGTCCGAAACGGTCGGTGCATCTTTCTGATAGTAGCGCTCGTTGTGCGCTTCTATTTCAAGCGCCAACCGCTTGTGTTCGACCTTGGCTTTCGCCTTGGTCAGGGTGGCGATACCGGGAGGTGTCTTGGTTGTTGATTTCTTTGCCATCACCGAGGAATACGACGAACGTCATTCAGAGAAAAGATGGCAAGAGTTACGTTCCCCGGACGCAGCGCCATAAGCGCGTTTACGCGCGTCTTCGACGCGCTATGGCGTAGCTCTTCGCGGAGCGGTGCGCTGCAGAGCCGGGGTCCGTAACGAACACAAACCTCGTCATGCCCGGGCTTGTCCCGGGCATCCACGTCTTTCTTTCGACGAGGCACAAAGCAAGACGTGGATGGCCGGGACAAGCCCGGCCATGACGGTGCTGTGTTTGGTACGGTCCCGGCTCTGCGAAGCGGCATGAAGAATGCCGCATCGCGTCCGGGACACGCGATCACGCAGCACCCTTCAGCAGCCGTTCCGCCGCCGCCCGTGCTTCCGCGGTGATCTCGGCCCCGGCCAGCATGCGGGCGATTTCCTCGCGGCGGTGGTCGGCGGCCAGCCGCGCGACGCGGGTGGCGACGCGCTTGCCCTTGTCGAGCGCGTCCTTGGAGATCAGGAGATGCTGGTCGGCGCGCGCCGCGACCTGCGGCGCATGGGTCACCGCCATCACCTGCACCTTGGAGGCCAAGCGCGCCAGCCGCGCGCCGATGGCGTCGGCCACCGCGCCGCCGACGCCGGTGTCGATTTCGTCGAACACCAGCGTGGGCGCCGAGCCGCGGTCCGACAGCACCACCTTCAGCGCCAGCAGGAAGCGCGCCAGCTCGCCGCCGGAGGCGACCTTCATCAGCGGCCCCGGCCGCGTGCCCGGATTGGTCTGCACCCAGAACTCGACGCGGTCGAAACCCTGCGGGCCCGGCGACGCGGAATCGGAATCGATCTGCGTGGAGAATTTCGCGCGCTCGAGTTTCAGCGGCGTCAGCTCGGCATTGACGGCCTTGTTGAGTTTTTCCGCGGACTTTTTGCGAGCAGCAGACAGTTTCGTCGCCGCAATATCATAGCGCTTGTCGGCTTCCGCCGCCGCTATCTCCAGCTTTTTCAACTGCTCGGCGCCGGCATCGATCAAAGCGACATCGGCGGCATATTGCGCGGCCAGCGCCGCCAGCCCATCCACCGGCGTGGAATATTTTCGCGAGGCGCCGCGCAGCGCGAACAGCCGCTCCTCGATGCGTTCCAGTTCCACGGGATCGAAATCGGCCGCGACCAGCGCCGCGGTGAGATGCTGGTCGGCCTCTTCAAGCGCATTGATCGCCGCATCGATGGCTTTCACCGCGGGCTCCACCAGATCAGGCGCGTTGCCGCCCCGGCGCTCCAGCCGGCGCACCGCCGCCGCCAGCGCCGCCACCGGCGAATGGTTGCCGCTCACCGCGTCCTGTGCCTCGCGCAGGTCGCCGGCGATTTTCTCGCCCTGCATCATCGCGGTGCGGCGCTCCGCCAGCGCGGCTTCCTCGCCATCCCCGGGCCTGAGCTTGTTCAGTTCGTCGGCGGCATGGCGCAGATAATCCGCCTCGCGGGCGGCGCGCTCCATGCCCGCGCGATGCTCCTGCAACGTCGCATGCGCGGCGCGGCGCGCCTCCCACAGCCTCTCCAGTACGGCGACATCCTTCTCGAGGCCGGCGAAGGCATCGAGCAGCCGGCGATGGGTCGCGGCGTCGACCAGCGCGCGCTCGTCGTGCTGGCCGTGAATTTCCACCAGCGCGGTGCCCACGGCCTTCAACGTCTGCACGCTGATCGCCTGGTCGTTGATGAAGGCGCGGGTGCGGCCGTCGGCCAATTGCACCCGGCGCAGGATCATTTCCGAAGAATCCCGTGAACTGGTGCCGTCGAGCCCGTTGTCGGCAAGTATCGCCGCCGCCGGATGCCCCCTGGGAACATCGAAGGTCGCGGTGACCTGGCCCTGCTCCACGCCGTGGCGCACCAGGCCGGCATCGCCGCGCCCGCCCAGCGCCAGCGCGAAGGCGTCGAGCAGGATGGATTTTCCGGCGCCGGTCTCCCCGGTCAGCACCGCGAGGCCTGCGGAAAACTCGATATCGAGCCGTTCGATCAGGACGATGTCACGGATCGACAGACGCGCCAGCATGCGGGATCGGTTCCTGATGGTGAGGTTCGGACGTACTCTTCTTCCCGGCGCGAGTCTGTCAAGAGAAGTTCTTACCGTAGGGGAGATGCGTAGGGTGGGCAAAGCGGCCGGACGCGAACGCGTCCGGCCGTGTGCCCACCGTCCAATCTCTCCCGTTCGAAAATGGTGATGGTGGGCACGGCGCAAGAGCGCCTTTGCCCACCCTACGGGTGACGCGCAAGCCGCCTCAGCCCAACCCCAGCTTCTTGAACGCCTTGGAGATGTAGGAGCCTTTGTTCTCGCTGGGCTCCAGGCCGCCCGATTTCACAAGGCCGTAGGCGTCCTTGTACCATTTACTGTCGGGAAAGTTGTGCCCGAGCACCGCAGCGGCGGTCTGCGCCTCGCCGACGATGCCGATCGCCATATAGGCCTCGGTGAGCCGCGCCAGCGCTTCCTCGACATGCCTGGTGGTTTGGTACTGGGTCACCACGGTCTTGAAGCGGTTGATGGCGGCGGTGTAGTCGCGCTTGTCCATGTAGTAGCGGCCGACATTCATCTCCTTGCCGGCGAGCTGGTCGCGGGCGCCTTCCAGTTTTGCTTTGGCGCTGGTGGCGTATTCGGACGTGGGATACTTGCGGACCACTTCCTCGAGCGCGGCGATCGCCTTTTCGGTGCGGCCCTGGTCGCGCGAAATATCCGGGATCTGATCGTAATGCGAGGCCGCGATCAGATACTGCGCGTAGGCGGCGTCCGGGCTGCCGGGATGCAAGGTGACGTAGCGGGTGGCGGCGCCGATGCAGCTGTCGTAGTCGCCGGCGTTGTAAAACGCGTAGGCCGACATCAGCAGCGATTTACGCGCCCAATCCGAATAAGGATGCTGGCGGTCGACTTCCTCGAACTTCTTCGACGCCGCCTTCGGATCCTTGGTCTGGTTCATCAGGTACAAGCCCTCATTGTAGAGCTTGTCCGCCGGTTCTTCCTTGAAGGTGTCGTCCTTGGAGGTGAACTTGTCGATGATGGAACCGCTGCCGCAGCCGCCGAGCGACAGCGCGAGCACGACGAGACCGGCCTCGCGTCCGAACCGGAATGTCTTGCGTAATTCGAGCGTCATACGCTGTGCCGACCTAAGTTCAAAAATCCGACGTCTGTGATGCGGCGCCGCTGCAAGCGCCGTGAGCCCGGTCATCGACGCACCCATCGACATGCCCGTGGCGCCTCATCATGCCACCGCGAGCCTTAAGTAACCGAAAAAAGCCCCTTAACCAACCGGATACGCAGGCATTTCGCCCGGATTAAGGCGGTCCAAACCGGGAATCGTGTCCCGGACGCGGTGCGGCATTCTTCATGCCGCTCCGCAGAGCCGGGACCGTACCAGGCACAGACCCGTCATGGCCGGGCTTGTCCCGGCCATCCACGTCTTGATCCACGCGCCGTCTGAAAGACGCCCCGCGACAAGACCCGGGCATGACAAGAATTGTGCTTGGTACGGCCCCGGCTCAGCAGCGCACCGCTACGCGAAGAGCTACGCGCTGCGCTGCGTCGGGGGCACGCGAACAAGGGGACTTCGCAGGCAGTCAGGACACGTCCGGGCCATAGGCAGGCGCAACCATGCCGCCGACCATGCCGCTGCGGACTTCCACCCGACCGCGGGGACGCCGCGCCGGTTCCGATTCCACCACCCGCCAGGCGCTGCGATCGGCCATCAGGGCCGTCAGCACGGCATGATTGAGCTTGTGGCCGCCGCGCTGCGAACGATAGGCGCCGAGCAGCGGCAGACCGGCCAGCGTGAGATCGCCGACCACGTCGAGCACCTTGTGGCGCGCGCATTCGTCGGCGTAGCGCAGGCCCTCGGTGTTGAGCAGGCGCTCCTCGTCGAACACCACGGAGTTTTCGAACGAGGCGCCGAGCGCATAGCCCGCGCTCCAGAGCCGCGCGACATCGTTCATGCAACCGAAGGTCCGGGCGCGGCAGATGTCGCGGCGGAAGTTTTCCGGCGTGAGATCGAGGGTAAAATTCTGCTTGCCGATCACCGGATTGGTGAAATCGATTTCCACCTCGGCGCGGAAACCGTTGGCGTGAGGCCGCAACTCGCCGAAGGCGTCGCCCAGGGCGACCTGCACCCGCTTCAGCACCTGGATGAAGCGGCGCGGCGCGGACTGCGTCAGGATACCGGCCTGATCGATCGCGGCCACGAAAGGCGCCGCGCTGCCGTCCATGATCGGCACTTCCGGCCCGTCGATTTCGATGGTGGCGTTGTCGATGCCCATTCCGCGCAACGCGGCGAGAACGTGTTCCGCGGTGGAGACCAGCGGACCTTCGTCGTCGCCCAGCACGGTCGCGAATTCGGTCGAAATCACGGATTTCGCGGTGGCTTGCACTTCGCGCTCGTAACCACCGGGTGTGCGGCGGACAAAAATAAAACCCGCATCGATGGATGCAGGTCCGAGCGTTAGACTAACGGGTAAACCGGAATGCACACCGACGCCCGTCACAGTGGCTTGCGACCGAAGCGTTGTTTGGCGGCTGAATTGCATTCGCAGATTACCCACAACTGACTCACATAAAGCGGATCGATCCGATTGGGCGGCGATTCGTCTTTAGTTTCCCCAAGTCACGGCGCGACCATAGTCACTGCCATAAAGAGCGCCAACTCACGCTTGTTTACCGATTGTTACCCCAAGTCTGCCGCAATCGCGCCAGCCGTTAACCAAATTCCGACTCGGATCGGCGCTTTTTCGGCCCGCTCATCACGCCAGCAATTTGATAATTTATCGTTTCCTGTCAGATACTTGAAAATCACAAAACAATGCAGATCATTGCAAAAGCAAAGGCCCCGGCTTTTTTAAGCCGGGGCCTTTTTCTCGGGCCGAATTGTAACAAAAATCAGTTGGCCTGGCGGCGGAGGAAAGCGGGTATATCGAGATGGTCGTCGCCCTGTGGCGCCGGCGCAACAGGCGCCGGCCGTCCATGGGAATCCAGACCTTGCGGCGCCGGCCGCCTTGCATATTCCGATACCGGCTCATTGGCGGCCATTTGTTCGGCGACGCTGCGCTGCGGCTTGCGTTCCGGCAGCGGCGGCAATGGCGCCATCGCCGGATTGGAACCCCGCGCGGCGATCGGCGGCTCGGTGGCCTCGTCGCGGCGGCCAAGGCCGACATTGGCGAGGCGCTGCAGCAGCGACATCCTCACCTTTTGCGGATGCGCTTCTTCGTCGGTCTCGCCGCGGGCCTGGCGAATCTCGGCTTGCGCGGGCATCGGCAGGTCTTCGAACTTCGGCATCCTGGGCGCGCGGACGGCGGTGCGTTCCGCGGGCTGCGGGATGAACGCCTCGGGCGTCGCCGGTTCCTGGGCCTCGAGCTTCTTGACGTCGAGATCGGGGAATAGCGACGGCTTTTGCGCGATCGGGCGCACGGTGACGTCGCCATAGGAGGCGGGCTGCATCGATACCGGCGCCAGCGGCTGCATCGATTCCGGCGCCACGGCGGCGGCGATCGCCGCCAGCGCTGCGCGTTCGATGCTGTTGGCGGGAGCACGGGCTGCGACGGGTGCTGCCTGGGCCGGACGCGGTGCGTCCGACTTCTGTGCGGTCGCGGCGACGGCGCGCTGATTGTCGGCGCGCAGTTTCGCCGTGACGTCGGCGAGGCGGCTGTCCGGCGTACCCACGGCGGAGGTTGCAGGCGCCGTTGCCGGTGCGGCCGCCTTGGCGATCGCTGCCTGCTCGATGCCGGTGGCGACCACGGAGACTCGGATGATGCCGTCAAGGGTTTCGTCGAAGGTGGCGCCGACGATGATGTTGGCGTCGGGATCGACTTCCTCGCGGATGCGGGTGGCGGCTTCGTCGACTTCGAACAGCGTCAGGTCCTTGCCGCCGGTGATCGAGATCAACAGGCCGCGCGCGCCCTTCATCGAGCTGTCGTCGATCAGCGGGTTGGCGATCGCGGCTTCCGCAGCCGTCATCGCCCGCTTCTCGCCGGAGGCTTCGCCGGTGCCCATCATCGCCTTGCCCATCTCGCGCATCACGGCGCGGACGTCGGCGAAGTCGAGATTGATCAGGCCTTCCTTGACCATCAGGTCGGTGATGCAGGCGACGCCGGAATAGAGCACCTGGTCGGCCATCGCAAAGGCGTCGGCGAAGGTGGTCTTCTCGTTGGCGACCCGGAACAGGTTCTGGTTCGGGATGATCAGCAGCGTATCCACCACCTTGTGCAGTTCGGCAATGCCGGACTCCGCGGTGCGCATGCGGCGCTGGCCTTCGAAGTGGAACGGTTTTGTCACCACGCCGACGGTGAGGATGCCCATGTCGCGCGCGGTCTTGGCGATCACGGGAGCAGCTCCTGTGCCGGTGCCGCCGCCCATGCCGGCGGTGACGAACACCATGTTGGCGCCGGACAGATGGTCTCGAATTTCGTCGATGACCTCTTGTGCGGCGGCCGCGCCGACATCCGGCTGCGAGCCGGCGCCGAGGCCCTGCGTCACTTGCGTGCCCATCTGCACGATGCGCTGCGCCTTGGACATGGTGAGCGCCTGCGCGTCGGTATTGGCGACGACGAAATCGACACCCTGCAGTCCGGCGGTGATCATGTTGTTGACGGCATTGCCGCCTGCTCCGCCGACGCCGAATACGGTGATCCTCGGCTTCAGTTCGCTGATGTCTGGGGGGGTAAGGTTGAGTGCCATGGTTGCCTCTCGATTACGCGCGCGTTGTTTCACAATGTCCTTGGCCGGCGGCCGAAGGAGTTGAAGGAATTCCAAGTCCAGGGTTTAAGGAAACGATCATCAGAAGCCCTCGCGAAGCCATCGTCCGACCTTTCCGAAATAGCCGTCGGTCCCTGTCCGAAGCTGCCGCGTATGCCGCGGTTCGACATGTTCAAGATGAGCGTATTGCGGATAGACCAAGAGGCCCGAAGGCACCGCGAACGACGCGCCCTTGGCTTCGCTGGGCAGCCGTCCGAAACCGAGCGGGCGACCGATGCGCACCGGGCGGGACAGGATCTGGCTGGCCAATTCGGGAATGCCGGTGAGCTGCGAGGCGCCGCCGCTCAGGACAACCCGCGCCCGCGGCTCCGCCGCAAACGGGGAATCCGCGAGCCGGTCCCTGACCATCTCAAAAATCTCCTCGGCGCGCTGCCGAACGATGTTCGCGATCGTGGCGCGGGACACGACCTGCGGAACATCGCGATCGTTGTCGCCGGCCGAGGGTACGGACATCAACTCGCGCGCGTCCGACCCGCCGGTCAGCACGGTGCCATATAACGTCTTGATTCGCTCGGCATCCGCAATGCAGGCGCCAAGTCCGCGCGCCAGATCCATGGTGATGTGCTGGCCGCCGACCGCAAATCCGGATGCGTGCACGAAGCGGCCGCCGGAATAGATCGCCATCGTGGTGGTGCCTGCGCCCATCTCGATCACGGCGGCGCCGAGGTCGGCTTCGTCATCGGTCAGCACGGAAAGACCGGCGACATACGGGCTCGACGCCATGGCTTCGACATTGAGGTGGCAGCGTTCCACCACCAGCATGAGGTTTTTCGCGACCGTGGCGTCCGAGGTGACGACATTCATGTCGACGCCGAACTGTCGCGCCACCATGCCCTTGGGATCGCGGATGCCCTTGACGCCATCCAGCGCGTAGCCGACCGGCAGTGCATGCAGCACGGTGCGGCCCTCGCCGGTGGCGTGGCGCATTCCGGTCGAGGTGACGCGGGTGACATCGGCCGGCGTCACCGCGCCGCCCTTGATATCGGCCGCGGCTTCGATCAGGCAGCCCTGCAGCCGCCCGCCCGATACCGACAGTAAAACGGATTCGACGTGGACCTTCGCCATGCGCTCGGCCAGCGCCACCGCCTGACGGACGGCCTGTTCGCATTCGGCGAGATCGACCACCGCGCCGGCCTTGACGCCGCGCGACTGGATCTGGCTGTAGCCGATCAATTCGACGGCATGGCTGCGGCCGCGCAACGCGTCGTTCGGCGGGCACGGTTTCAGCCGCGCGATCATGCAGGCGACCTTGCTGGTGCCGATGTCGAGCGAGGCCACCAGCGCGGTGCGCTTCTGCGGCATCGGACGCGTCTTCGGCGTCTGTTTGCGCTCGAGGCCGCTCATGCGCTGCCAGCCTTTTTCTTCTTGTCCTTGAACAGCTCTTCGCGGGCCTTGGTGGCGTCTTCGGACAGCCGTACCGTGAGCCGGTCCGTCAACCGCATGTCGATCGCTGTGATGTCGCGCGAGAACAGCCGGTCTTCCCGGTCGAGTTTCGACAGCGCCGCCAGCGCGTTGCCGACCTCGTTTTCCGGCAGCCGGACGTCGAGGCCGTCCTTGAGCCGCAGGTTCCAGCGGCGCTCGCCGACGAACACCGCCGCCTTCATCACCGAGCGCACCTGCGGATAGCGGTCGAGCAGCGCGAGGAAATCCTTGGCGCGGGTTTCGGCGCCCTTGCCCACCACCAGCGGCAGGCCTTTGAAGCGGCGCGACACATAAGGCTCCAGCACGGCGCCGTCGTCTGATATCACCGAGAGCCGGCCGTCCTGCTGCCATAGCGCGAACGCCGAGCGTTCGACGATGTCGATCTGCAACTGGCCTGGATAGAATTTCTGCACGGTGGCCTCGCCGATCCACGGATTGGCCTTCAGCTTGTCGCGCACCACAGCCGCATCGAGGAACAGCAGCGACGAACGGCCGTTGACGCCGCCGATCGCCAGCACCTCGTCCTGGGTCAGTTGCTTGCGGCCGTTGATGGCCACGGCCGTGATCCGGAAGCCCGCAGAATTCGCCAGCGCATTGCGGGCGTCGCTGAGCGCGGTGGTCACTTCCTCGACATGGCCGCCCTTGACGATGCCGAGAACGGCGCTGCCGATCAGGATCACGACCGTCGCCGCGACGCCGGCGCGGCGCGGAATGGTGCGCTCGACCCGCACGATCAGGCGGTGGGGATTTTTCTCGCGCTCGGTCAGCCGCGCGGCGCGGGCGCGCTTGAGCTCGGCCAGCCGCTCGCGCAGCGGCGCCAGCCACTCAAGCAAAAGGATCAGCGCGCCTTTGGCGGCGGCCTTCAACAGCTCAGCCTGGGGCCTCAGCGATCGCAGCGACCGATTGAGGCGTCCTGCACCATCCATTGCGCAAAACTCGTCAAATGTTTAAGCCCGCAAACGCTTTCCGCGGACCCTGGCACACATGGTTCCTGGTGATGCCGGGTGTTGACCTCAGTCAGATGAGGGTCCCCTCGATGCGGTCGTCGAAGCGGAAATCCGCAACAGCTCACGCCCCGGCAGCCAAGCGCCACACGCGCCGCCAGCGTTAACCTTCGGACTTCCTGGTAAACAAAGGGTAAAATAGGTGCCGACAGGGCGCGATTTGATGCGGGGTGTGAAGGGTTTGCGATATTTTCCGTCATGGCTGGGCTTCGTCCCGGCCATCCACGTCTTCCTTGCCGAAGCACCGCCAAGACGTGGATGCCCGGGACAGGCCCGGGCATGACGAGTTGGCTCCGTCAAGGCCGGGCGTCGTCCCGGCCATCCACGTCTTGCAGAATTCCCGCATGGCAGGTGGCTGGGTTTACATTCTGACCAATCGTCCGAACGGCACTCTGTATATCGGCGTGACCAGCGATCTCGTTCGCCCGCATCTACGAACACCGCTCGGGATTCGTCGCAGGTTTCACCAAGCGATATGGGTTGAAGCGGTTGGTCTATTTCGAGCAGTTCGACGATATCCGCGACGCCATCCAGCGCGAGCACAACATGAAACACTGGCCGCGTGCGTGGAAGGTCCGGAAGATTATCGCCGTCAACCCTGATGGGGATGAGCTTTGCGAAACGATCGCTAGGTAAAGACGTGGATGGCCGGGACAAGTCCGTCCATGGCGAGTTTGTTTTTACTTCCGCGCCCGTCTGTCTGCCAGCGCGATCAAATCCGGCGCCGCGTGCTTCGGCCGCGCCGATCGCATGCAGAGCTTGCCACGGAGTAAATTTGCGATACTCTACCTAACGGCGACTGGGGTCGCCATGTGAAGAACAGCTCTGAGGGAGATGAAGCATGGTAAAGGCGCCTTTGAAAAAACAGCCGGGTCTGGTTTTCTACCGGCCCGCCGTTGACAACGTCCTCAAGCGTGGCGACATCGCTGCGATGAAGGCGCTGATAAAGGAAGCCAAGGCGGCCAAGACACGCTATAAGGATTTTGACGGCCTGATTGCCAAGCTGCAAACCGCAGTGAAAAAGGTGCAGGGATAGCGGTGACCGAGCAACGGACCGAGGCTCTGCCGGTCCGCTATGCGGGGTCCGACGATCTGGTGAACCGCGTGCCGGTGAGCGTGGTCTGGGAGATCACGCTTGCCTGCGACCTCGCGTGCCAGCATTGCGGGTCGCGCGCGGGCCGCCGCCGCCGGGACGAGCTCAACACCGCCGAGGCACTCGACCTAGTCGAGCAGATCGCCGAACTCGGCGCGCGCGACATCGGCCTGATCGGCGGCGAGGCTTATCTGCGCAAGGACTGGCTTGAAATTGTCGCCGCAATCCGCGCTGCCGGGATGCGGTGCGACCTGCAGACCGGCGGGCGCAACCTCAGCGAGGAGCGCGTCGCGCGTGCCGCCGCCGCGGGGCTCGGCGGTGTCGGCATTTCGATCGACGGCATCGGTGCGACCCATGACGGGATTCGGGGCGTGCCCGGATCTTACGAACTCGCGCTGGCGGCGCTGCGCCGCGTCCGGGCCCACGGCCTGTCGTCGGCCGTCAATACCACCATCAACGCGCGTTCGTTGCCGCAGCTGCGCGAAATCATGGACGCCATCATAGATGCCGGCGCGAGCAACTGGCAGCTCGCGATCATGACGGCGATGGGCAATGCCGCCGATCATCCGGAGTTGCTGCTGCAGCCGTGGCAAATGCTCGAGGTCATGCCGTTGCTCGCGGAGCTTGCCGTGGAGGGGCGTGAACGCGGCCTGTTCCTGCAGCCGGCGAGCAATGTCGGCTATTACGGCCCGTACGAATCCACCATCCGCAATATTATCGACGACGAGATCCACTTCCGCGGCTGCAATGCCGGCGACACGGTGATGGGGATAGAGGCTGACGGCACCATCAAGTCATGCCCGGGCCTGCCCAGTCCATACGCCGGCGGCAATATCCGGCAAAGGCGCCTGCGCGACATGTGGGAAAACGCCGATCCGCTCGCATTTGTTCGCCGCCGAACGGTCGACGACCTCTGGGGGTTTTGCCGCACCTGTTATTATGCGGAAACCTGCATGGCTGGTTGCACCTGGACGGCGCACGCTTTGATGGGCCGCGCCGGCAATAACCCGATGTGTTATCACCGGGCGAGCGAGATGGACCGGAAGGGCCTGCGTGAGCGTCTGGTCAAGGTCAAGGATGCCGGCGGCAAATCGTTTGACCATGGCGAGTGGGAGATCGTCGTCGAGGCTGCTGCGCCGAGCGTCCCGGATCCCGTCTCCATCCATGGCTGAACCCGGCCGCGTCCCGCCGCTGCTGCGGCTCTGCCGCGGCTGCCGGCAATTCGTTCGCTTGAACGAGGAGGCTTGCCCGTTCTGCGGCGGCAACCTGGACCTGCTGCAGGCCGATTATGACCAACGCGTCGCCGATATGCATCAGGCCGCGGCGGAGCTGCGCGAAGCGCTGGCCCGTATAAGCCCGACGGACCGTGAGGCCTGAAGAGTCGACCGGCTCGTACTATTTTTGCGGCCGCTTCTCCGCCAGCGCGATCTGGTCGTTCAGGAAATCGGCGAACTCGATTCCCTGCGCCTTCAGCGCCTTCGGATACAGCGAGGCCTTGGTCAAACCCGGCAACGTATTGGTTTCGAGGAAGATCGGGCCCTTGTCCGAAATAATAAAATCGCTCCGCGAATAACCGCTGCATGACATTGCACGGTGCGCCCTCAGCGCCTGGTCCATGATGTCAGCGTTGAGCTCGGGGGCAAAACGCCCGGGGCAGATTTCCTGGGTCGACTTGGCGAGATATTTTGCGCGATAGTCGAACCCAAAACCGCCTTCGGCCGGAATGATCTCCACCGTCGGCAGCGCGATCAGCGAGCCGTCGAGCAGCTCCAGCACGCCGCAGGTCGCCTCTGTGCCGGAGACGAACGGTTCGAGCAGGTATTCCTCGGTTTTCGCCGCGCGGCGCACGGCGACGATGTCCTGGGTCGCGTTGACGAAGATCAGGCCGTAGCTCGATCCGTCCCGCGCCGGTTTGGCGATCAGCCTGCCGTATTCGGCCAGCGCCTTCTCGGCATCTTCCAGCGCCACGCCGGCCGGAGCCTTCACGCCCGCGATGGCGGCAAAGCGTTTTGCGGCCACCTTGTCGAAGGCGAGATGCGACGAGGCGGAGCCGGAGCCGGTGAACGGGACGCCGCGCATCTCGCACATCGCCTGCAATTCGCCATTCTCCGCCACGCCGCCGTGCAGGCCGAGCACCAGCAGGCGGTCTTCCGCGACGGCCTGGTCGAGCGCCCGCTCGATCCCGCCGATGGCGGGATTTTTCGGTTCGAACGGTTCCTCGAACGGACGGGAATGACCGAGCAGCGCATCGGGCGCGACCGCGTGCACCGTGTCACTGAGGTTCCAGAACCACAGGTCGGCGTCCGGCAGCGCCGAGTGCAGCGCCTGGGCGCTCGCCACCGACACCAGCCGCTCCTTGCTCAAGCCGCCGAAGAGAAGGGTGATCCGCATCATGCCTCTTTCGTCATTCCGGGACGCGCCCTCCGAACTCGGGTTTACCCGAGTTCGGCATTATGTTTGTCCAGGTCGGCAGCAGCCGACCTGGATGCGCGGGCCCGGAATCCATAACCCCGGCTCGTGGTTATGGATTCCGGGCTCGCTCGCGTTGCTCGCGCCCCGGAATGACGACTAAGCGATTCCGATTCGCTTGATTTCCCACTGTAGCTCAATCCCCGAGTTTTCCTTCACCCGCGCGCGCACGGTCTCGCCCAGCGTTTCGATATCGTGCCCGGTGGCGCTGCCGGTATTGATCAGGAAATTGCAGTGCATTTCCGACACCTGCGCACCGCCGACGCTTAAGCCCCGGCAGCCGGCGGCGTCGATCAGTTTCCAGGCGCTGTGGCCCGGCGGATTCTTGAAGGTCGAGCCGCCGGTCTTTTCGCGGATCGGCTGCGCGGTCTCGCGATGGGTCTGCACCTCCTCCATCCGCGCGCGGATCGCCTCGGGCGCGGTGATCCGCCCACGAAAGCGCGCCGAGGTAAAAATGATCGATGGATCGACGCCGCTGTTGCGGTAGACGAATTTCATGTCGGCATTGCCAAAACTGTGCTTGCGGCCGTCGCGGCCGACGCCGGTCGCCACGATCAGGACATCCTTGGTCTCGCCGCCATTGGCGCCGGCATTCATGCGCAGCGCGCCGCCGATGCTGCCGGGAATGCCGAAGTAAAACTCCAGCCCGCCGATATTGGCGGCGGCGGCGGCCTCCGCCACGCGCTTGTCGAGCGCCGCGGTGCCCGCGCGAACGATATCGCCATCGGCGCTGGTTTCGCCGAAACCGCGCGGCGACAACCTGATGACCACGCCGGGCATGCCGCCGTCGCGCACGATCAAATTGGAGCCGACACCGACGACATAGACCGGGAATTCGTCAGGCAGTTTCGCGAGAAAATATGCGAGGTCATCCTCGTCCGCCGGCGTGAACAGGACCTGTGCCGGCCCGCCGACGCGAAACCAGGTCAACGGGCCAAGCGGCTCATTGGCCAGCAGCCGCCCGCGCAGCTGCGGCATCGCGGCTTTGAGCTCAGGCGTGAGGTCGGGAAAGGTCATGAGATTTCGTCATGGCCGGGCTTGTCCGCATCTACGCCAAACTGCTGACAGCCACACAGCCCGCCGTCATCCTGAGGTGCTCGCCCTTCTTCAGGGCGAGCCTCGAAGGATGGCCACAAGGCGGTGCTTGCCGTCCTTCGAGACGCCGCGCAAGCGCGCGGCTCCTCAGGATGACGGCGGGGTTTGCGGCTCGTAATGCCCATCACCCCAGCGCCTTCAGTTCGGCCGGCAGCGCATAGGCCCATTGCGTGATGTTGCCGGCGCCGAGGCAAACCACGTAGTCGCCGCGGCCGGCCACAGTGCGCACCACGCCCGCGAGATCGGCGGAATTTTGTAACGGGATCACCTGGCGGTGGCCATGCGCGCGCAGGCCAAGGACAAAATGATCGCGGTCGATGCCCGGGATCGGCGCCTCGCCGGCCGGATAGACCTCGGCGACGACCACGGTGTCGGCGTCGTTGAAGCAGGTACAGAATTCCTCGAACAGCGATTGCAACCGCGTGAAGCGATGCGGCTGCACCACGGCGATCACCTTGCCGTTGATCGACTCGCGCGCGGCCCGCAACACCGCCGATATCTCGACCGGGTGATGGCCGTAATCGTCGATGACCGTGATGCCGTTCGCTTCGCCGGTCTTCGTAAAACGCCGCCGCACGCCGCCGAAACCGGCGAGCGCCTTGCGGATCATGTCGTCGGAAAGGCCGAGTTCATGCGCCACCGCGATCGCGGCGGTGGCGTTGAGCGCGTTGTGCCGACCCGGCATCGGCAGCACGAGGTCGGCGATCTCGTGGCGGGTGCCGGCCTGGCGGTCGCGGAAGGCCACCTTGAAGGTGGAACCGGCGTTGACGGCGGCCAGATCGAGCAGCCGCGCATCGGCCTGCGGGTTTTCGCCGTAGGTGATGATGCGGCGGTCCTCGATCTTGCCGACAATGGTCTGCACCACGGGATGATCGATGCACATCACCGCAAAGCCGTAGAACGGCACGTTCTCGACAAAGCTGCGGAACGCGTCCTGCACCGCCTCGAAGGTCTTGAAGTGGTCGAGGTGTTCGGGGTCGACATTGGTGACGATGGCGACGTCGGTCGGCAGTTTCAGGAACGTGCCGTCGCTTTCATCCGCTTCCACCACCATCCACTCGCCGGCCCCGAGCCGCGCATTGGTGCCATAGGCGTTGATGATGCCGCCATTGATCACGGTGGGATCGAGGTCGCCGGCATCGAGCAATGCCGCCACCATCGAGGTCGTAGTGGTCTTGCCGTGGGTGCCGGCGATCGCAACGCAGCTTTTCAGCCGCATCAGTTCGGCCAGCATTTCGGCGCGGCGCACCACCGGGATGCGCTGTGCACGCGCGGCCATCAGCTCCGGATTGTCGCGCCTGATCGCGGTCGACACCACCAGCACGTCGGCGCCGGCGACGTGTTCCGCCTTGTGGCCGACGCTGATGGGGATGCCCTTGTCGCGCAGGCGGGTGACGTTGGCGCTTTCGGAGGCGTCCGAGCCCTGCACCGTATAGCCGAGATTGCACAACACCTCGGCGATGCCGCTCATGCCGATGCCGCCGATCCCGACGAAGTGAATGGGTCCGATCTCGCGCGGCAGTCTCATTGGTTCCCGTCTCGTACATTCTCGTCATGCCCGGGCCTGTCCCGGGCATCCACGTCTTTCTTACTTACGTCTTGTCCCGGCCATCCACGTCTTTCTTCGCTGCGGGTTATGAAAGACGTGGATGGCCGGGACAAGCCCGGCCATGACGGATAAATATCGAAATTCGCTCTCTTCGGCCTAAATCCCGGCTACTTTTCCCACCAGATCGGCCAGCCGCTCGGCGGCATCCAGGTTGCCGACCGTGCGCGCGCCCGCAGCCATCGCGGCCAGCCGCGCCGGCTCCGCGGCAAGCGCGGAGATTTCCGCGGCCAGCCGGTCGGGCGTGAAATCGCCCTGCGCGATGCGGATGGCGCCTCCGGCCTGCGCCAGCACGCCGGCATTGGCGAACTGGTCCTGATCGATCGAGCCCGGCAGCGGCACCAGGATCGAAGGGCGGCCGACCGCGCCGAGTTCGGCCACGGTGCCGGCGCCGGAGCGCGACACGATGAGGTGGCAGCAGGCCAGCCGCGCCGGCAGGTCGGCAAAGAACGGCGCCAGTTCGGCGTCGATCTTGAGCCGGTCATAGACCGTGCGCACCCGCGCCATGTCCTCCTCGCGCACCTGCTGCACCAGCACCAGCCTGCTCCACAGCGCCGGCTCCAGCCGTTCGATCGCGGGCGGAACGATGTCCGACATCACCCGCGCGCCCTGGCTGCCGCCGACCACCAGCAGACGCAATGGACCTGTCGGATCCGGCGATTCGAATTTCACCGCGGCGGCGGCAAGGATCGCCGGACGCATCGGCGTGCCGGTGGTGGTGGTCTTCGCAGCCAGCGCCGGATCCTGATCGAGCACGCCCGGCAGCGAAGTCGCAATGGCGCTGACGCGGCCCGCAAGGAAACGGTTGGCGCGGCCGAGCACGGCGTTGGAATCGTGGATCACGGAGGGAATCCCGAACAGCCGCGCGGCGAGCAGCGGCGGCAGTGTCGGATAGCCGCCGAAGCCGACCACGGCGGCCGGCTTCAATTTGCGCATCAGATTGAGCGCCACCGCGGTGCCGGCGGCGAGCATCGCGCCGGTGCGCGCCAGCGACCACGGCGAGCGGCCGCGCAGCGTTTCGCTCGGCACCACGTCGATCAGGTCCCTGGTGAATAAGCCGCTGTAGCGCAGCGCGCGCGAGTCGGTGACCAGCCGCACCCGCATGCCGCGCTTCATCAGCTCGACGGCCAGCGCCTCGGCAGGAAACAGATGGCCGCCGGTGCCGCCGGCAGCGAGCAGAATCAAGGGGGAGGTATTCATCGGCCGGAGTGTCGCAAATTTCCGTAGGGTGGGCAAAGGCGCGAAGCGACGTGCCCACCATCTTGCTTCCGGGCGTGGTGAGGGAATGGTGGGCACGCCGTCGGTCGCGCGTTGCGCGCCCGCCGCCTTTGCCCACCCTACGGCTCACTGCAAGGTCAGGCGTAGCTGCCGACCGCGTTGGCGTCGCCGATGGATTCCATTTCGGTGCGGGGCCGCAGCCGCGTCAAGGCCAGCATCATGCCGACGCCGTAGGCGAGCGAGATCATCGACGAGCCGCCATAGGAGATGAACGGCAGCGTCATGCCCTTGGCGGGAATGAGATGCAGGTTGACCGACATGTTGATGGCGGCCTGCACGCCGAACAGGATGGCGAGGCCGCTAGCCGCGAAGCGCGCGAACAGGTCCTCGGTCGCATAGGCGCGCGACAGCGTGCGGATCACGATGAAGGCAAACAGCGCGAGCAGCGCAAGACAAAGGATGATGCCGAATTCCTCCGCGCCCACCGCGAACACGAAATCGGTGTGGCTGTCGGGCAGGCTGCGCTTGGCGATGCCCTCGCCCGGCCCGAGCCCGAACCAGCCGCCATTGGCAAAAGCCTCCATCGCGGTATCGACCTGAAAGGTGTCGCCCGACGCCGGATCCATGAAGCGTTTTATCCGGCCGGCGACGTGCGGCACCAGCAGATAGGCGCTGAACAATCCCGCTCCTGCTGCGCCCGCAAGGCCGAACACCCAGACGATCCGCATGCCCGCGATAAAGAACAGCGCGCCCCACACCATCAGGATCAGCATGGTCTGGCCGAAATCCGGTTCCATCACCAGCAGCGACACCAGCATCATCAGCACCACCAGCGCCATCGAGGTCGCCGGCATTTCCGGCCGCCGCGCCAATTCCGCAAACAGCCATGCCGCGAGAATCACGAAAGCGGGTTTTGCGGATTCCGAAGCCTGGATGTTGAGCCCGAGCAGCGTGATCCAGCGCCGCGAGCCCTTCACTTCGGGTCCGAACAGCAGCGTCGCCACGATCAGGATGATGCTGATCGCGAATACGATCAGCGCGGCGCGGCGGATCTGCCGCGGCGACAGGAACGAGACGCCGATCAGCACGATGAAGGACGGCAGCAGGAACAGCACATGCCGGTTGAAAAAATGAAACGGATCGAGCCCGATCCGCGTCGCCACCGGCGGGCTCGCCGCCAGCGACAGGATGACGCCGCCCAGGATCAGCGCGGTGATCGCCGCCAGCAGCGGCCGGTCCACGGTCCACCACCATTCGCTGAACGGCGTGCGTTGCTCACGGGAGATCATGGGCGCGTGTCCTGAGCGCAGGGGTTTGCCCATTGGTGCGCGGTTACGGTTACCGGAGGGTTAATGGAGAGAGGGAATTGCGCCTTGCGTTCCCCGGACGCAGTGCAGCGCGTAGCCCTTGCGAAGCGGTGCGCTGCAGAGCCGGGGTCCCGGTTGCACAAGGAAAAGAACCGGGGTCCCGGTTCTGCGAAGCGGCATGAAGAATGCCGCATCGCGCCCGGGACACGGCGTCACACCACCGGCGTCACCCCCGGCAACGCCATCACCAGATCGCGGAAGCGGTTGCCGCGGATTTCGAAGTTGCGGTACTGGTCGAACGAGGCGCAGGCCGGCGACAGCAGCACCACGGGATCGGAGATGCCCGATGCTTCGGCGTCGCGCGCGGCGTTCGGGATCGCGACGTCGAGCGTGTCGCTGATCTCGTAAGCCACCCTGCCCTCCAGCGTCGCTGAAAATTCCTTGGCCGCCTCGCCGATCAGATAGGCCTTGCGGATGCGCGGAAAATACTCGGCGAGGCCGGTGATCCCTCCGGTTTTCGGTTTGCCGCCGGCGATCCAGAAAATATCGGAAAAGGACGACAGCGCATGCGCCGCCGCGTCCGCATTGGTGCCCTTGGAGTCGTTGACGAACAACACCTGGCCGCGCCGGCCGACCTGCTCCATGCGATGCGCAAGTCCGGGAAAACTGCGCAAGCCTTTTTGCAAGGTATCTTTCGCCACCCCGAGCGCCAGCGCGCAGGCCGACGCGCAGGCGGCGTTCTGCGCATTGTGCAGGCCGCGCAGCGAACCGATGCCGCCGGTCGTGGCGATCTCTTCGCGCGCGGCGCCGGCCGCGCGCACGATCATCCCGCGCTCCACGGTGATGCCGTCCGCCAGCGGACGTTTTACCGAAACCCGGATTACCCGCCGGCCGGACTGCTCGATCCGGTCGGCGATCGCGCGGCACCATCCGTCGTCGACGCCGACGATCGCGGCGCCCTGCGGCTGCACGCCGGTGACCAGCCGCTCCTTCACCGCGGCGTAATGCTCAAGCGTGCCGTGGCGGTCGATATGGTCTTCGCTGATGTTGAGCAGGATGCCGACGCTCGGATCGAGCGAGGGCGCAAGATCGATCTGGTAGGACGACATCTCGATGACATGGACGCGGCCGGCACGCGGCGGCTCCAGCGACAGGATCGCGGTGCCGATATTGCCGCCCATCTGCGTATCGTAGCCGGCGACCCGCATCAGGTGCGCGACCAGCGCCGTGGTGGTCGACTTGCCATTGGTGCCGGTGATGGCGACGAACGGCGCATCCGGCGCGTGACGGCGGCGCTCCCTGCAGAACAGTTCGATGTCGCCGATCACCTCGACGCCGGCGGCACGCGCCGATAGCACCGACCAGTGCGGCGCCGGATGGGTCAGCGGCGCGCCGGGCGTCAGCACCAGTGCTGCAAAATTCGCCCATGACACCTTGCGCAGGTCCGCGGTGGTGAAGCCGGCCTGCGCCGCCTTCGCCAGGTTTTCCGCGCTATCGTCGGCGGCGATCACCTCGGCGCCGCCGGCCTTCAGCGCATGACAGCTCGCAAGCCCCGAGCCGCCGAGGCCGAACACCGCGACGGTTTTTCCGGCGAAAGAGGTGACGGGGATCATTCTTCACCTCTCCCCGCAGGGGAGAGGTCGACGCGCATCGTCAGATGCGCGGCGGGTGAGGGGCCTCTCCGCGAGTCCGAGCGCGTGGAGAGGCCCCTCACCCGAAGCCTGCGCTGCGCTCCGGCTTCGACCTCTCCCCTCCGGGGAGAGGTGAGGCGCGCCCCGGAATGACGATGTCGATGTCGTTCCGCCATCAACCTCGTCACCGCAGCTTCAGCGTCGACAGGCCGGCCAGCGCCAGCATCACCGAGATGATCCAGAACCGGATCACGATCTGCGGCTCGGTCCAGCCCTTCTGCTCGAAATGGTGATGCAGCGGCGCCATCCGGAACACGCGTTTTCCCGTCAGCTTGAACGAGATCACCTGCACGATGACGGACACCGCCTCCAGCACGAACAGCCCGCCGACGATGGCCAGCACCAGTTCGTGCTTGGTCGCCACCGCGATCGCGCCGAGCATGCCGCCGAGTGCCAGCGAGCCGGTATCGCCCATGAAGATCGACGCCGGCGGGGCGTTGAACCACAGAAATCCGAGGCCTGCGCCCAGCACCGCGCCGCACAGCACCATCAGTTCACCGGTACCGGCGACGTAGTTGATCTGCAGGTAATCCGCAAACACCGCGTTGCCCGCGAGATACGCGATCACGGCGAAACTCGCCGCCGCGATCATCACGGGCACGATAGCCAGACCATCCAGACCGTCGGTCAAGTTCACGGCATTGCCGGCGCCGACGATGATGAACGCGCCGAAGATGACGAAGAACCAGCCGATGTTGATGATCACGTCCTTGAAGAACGGAATCACCAGCGCGCTGGAAAGCTGGTCGCGGCCGAGCCGGACCAGCGCATAACAGGCGGTGAGCGCGATCAGCGCTTCGATCACAAGGCGGATGCGGCCGGCGAAACCGCTATGGCTCTGCTGCGTGACCTTCAGATAATCGTCGTAGAAGCCGACGAAGCCGAAGCCGAGCGTCACCGCCAGCACGATCCACACATAGGGATTGGCCGGATTGGCCCACAGCAGCGTCGAAACCAGCAGGCCCGACAGGATCATCAGGCCGCCCATGGTGGGCGTGCCCTTCTTGGTGAGGAGATGCGATTGCGGGCCATCGCTGCGGATCGGCTGGCCCTTGCCCTGGCGAAGCCGAAGATTGTCGATGATCCAGGGGCCGAACAGGAACACGAACAGCCCGCCGGTAAACATCGCGCCGCCGGTGCGGAAGGTGATGTAGCGAAACACGTTCAGGATCGTGCGAAACGGCAGCAGAAAAGGCACGGTATTGGAAAGGTCGATCAGCCAGTAAAACATTTAAGTCCGCCTTACACCGCTTCGTCGAGCTTGCCGGGAAAGCGCTTTTCGAGTGCGGCGACAATCGGTTTCATTTTCGAGCCGAGCGATCCCTTGACCATGATCGCATCGCCGGCGCGGATCGCCGCCAGCACCTGCAATTCGAGCGCGGCGGCGCACTCGGCATAGCCGCCCCGCTTGCCCGAGGATAGAGCATCCCACAGATTGCGCATCAGCGGGCCACAACAATATACCAGATCGATATGATTGGCCCTGACCGCCTCGATCAGGCCGCGATGCAGTTGCGCGGCGGTGGGGCCGAGTTCGAGCATGTCGCCGAGCACCGCGATGCGCCGGCCGTGCGGGCCGACCGAGGCCGCGCCGAGCACGTTGAGTGCCGCGGCCATCGACGCCGGATTGGCGTTGTAGCTCTCGTCGATCAGCGTGGCCTCGCCGTGGCCGACCTCCAGCACATGGCGGACGCCGCGGCCCGCGGCGGGCTGCGCCTGCGACAGCGCGAGCCCGGCGAGCGCCAGGTCGGCGCCGGCCAGCGACGCCGCCGCCAGCACGGCAAGCGAATTCATCGCCATGTGGCGGCCGGGCATGCCGAGCTTGTAGGTCACGTCATGGCCGAGAATGTCGGCATGAACAGCCGAGCAGGCCGGGTGCAGCGACAGGTCGATCAGCCGCGCATCGGATTTTTTGTCGGCGCCGAACGAGACGATGCGCGAAATGCCGAGTTTTTTGGCGCGGCGCTGCAGTCGGGCGAATTGCGAGTTGTCGCGATTGAGCACGACGGCGCCGCCGGGCTCGAGGCCTTCAAAAATTTCCGCCTTGGCATCGGCAATCGCCTCGATGCCGGAAAAGAATTCCAGATGCACCGGCTCCACCGTGGTGATGACGGCGACATGCGGCCGCACCATCCTGACCAGTGGCTCGATCTCGCCGGCGTGATTCATGCCGATCTCGAAGATCGCAAACCGCGACGTTGCCGGGCAGCGCGCCAGCGACAGCGGCACGCCCCAGTGATTGTTGAACGAAGCGGCCGAGGCGTGGGTCTCGCCCTGCGCTGACAGCACGCGGCGCAGCGCTTCCTTGGTCGAGGTCTTGCCGACCGAGCCGGTGACGGCGATGATCTGCGCGCTTAAGCGCGCCCGCGAGGCACGCGCCAGATCGACAAGACCGGCGAGCACGTCGTCCACGACAAGCAATGGCGCGTCGTCGGGAAAGTTTTGGCGCTGCGCGGCTTCGACCACCGCCAGCGCGGCGCCTGCCTTCAATGCCGCCGCAACAAAATCATGGCCGTCGTGCACATCGCCCTTGATTGCAAAGTAGGCCTCGCCCGGCGAAATGGTGCGGCTGTCGATGGAAAGGCCTGATATCGCCTCCGGCAACGCGCCGCTTACGCTGGCGTGCATCGCCTGCGCCATATCGGAGGATGTCCACAGCGGCGCGCTCATGCCACCCTCGATGCCAGCGCCGCCGCTGCGGCCTCGTGATCGCTGAACGGCAGCGTACGGTCGCCGACGATCTGTCCGGTTTCGTGGCCCTTGCCGGCGATCAGCAACGCATCGCCGGGCTGCAGGCCAGATATCGCAATTCGGATCGCCTCGGCGCGGTCGCCGATTTCCCTGGCGCCCTTTGCAGCCGCCAAAATCGCTGATCGAATCGCGGCCGGATTTTCGCTGCGCGGATTGTCGTCGGTGACGATGACGCTGTCGGCATTTTTGGCTGCGATCTCGCCCATCAGCGGCCGCTTTCCGGCGTCGCGGTCTCCGCCGGCGCCGAACACCACCACCAGCTTGCGTTTTGCGTAGGGCCGCAACGCCTGCAGCGCCTTCGCCAGCGCATCCGGCTTGTGCGCGTAGTCGACAAAGATCGGCGCGCCGTTGCGTTCGCCGACCCGTTCCAGCCGTCCCTTGGCGCCTTCGAGATATTCAAGCGCGACGAACACCTGATCGGGATCGCTGCCGGTGCCGATGGCAAGACCCGCGGCGACCAGCGCATTCTCGATCTGGAATTCGCCGACCAGCGGCAATCGCAATTCGTGCGTCGTCTCGGCATGTTCGAGAACGAGTTTCTGCGCAAAACCGTCGATCAATGCGTCCACGAGACGAATGCCCTCGCCCTTGCGGCCGACCGTCATCACGCGGAGCTTGCGCGCCCGCGCGGCGTCGATCACGGCCTGCGATGTGTCATGATCGGCCGATATCACCGCAGCGCCATCGGCAGCGACCAGATCGCGAAACAGCCGCAGCTTTGCGTTGAGGTAATGCGCCACGTCGGGATGATAGTCCATGTGGTCGCGCGATAGGTTGGTGAAACCGCCGGCGCTGACGCGGATGCCGTCTAGCCGATACTGGTCGAGGCCGTGCGACGAGGCCTCCAGCGCCAGATGCGTGACGCCCTCGCCCGCGATTTCATCGAGCTGGCGATGCAGCGCGATCGGATCGGGCGTGGTCAGCGAGCCGTAGATCGTGCGCTTCGGCGATACCAGTCCGATGGTGCCGATGCTGGCCGATGCATGCCCGAGCCTTTGCCAGATCTGCCGGGTGAAGGCGGCGACCGAGGTCTTGCCGCTGGTGCCGGTTACGGCTGCGATAACCGCCGGCTGCCGCGGATAGAATTTCGCAGCGGCCAGCGCCAGCGCCCGGCGCGGGTTCGGCGTCGCCACGAACGGTACGCGCAAATCTGTCTTCGGATGCTCGCCTGCGACGGCTACCGCACCCGACGTGATCGCCTGATCGATGAAGCGCGCCCCGTCGGTTTTCGCGCCCGCCAGCGCAAAGAACAGATCGCCGGGCTTGACGGCGCGGCTGTCCGAGGCAAGGCCGCTGACCGCGACCTCCCCTGCCCGCGCATCGAGCCCGACATCATCGCCAAACAGGTCGCGTAGTCTCATGGTCTTCCAAATCGGCCGGCGCTGGCTAGCGCGTGGTGAATTCAGGTCGAAGCGGCTCTTACCCTCCCCTGAAGGGGGAGGGTCGGCGAGCATCGCCAGATGCTCGACGGGGTGGGGTGACAGTCTCCACCTTGGGCACCGCACGCGAGGAGAGACTTTCACCCCACCCCGCCGCGCGTTGCACGCGCGTCGACCCTCCCCCTCCAGGGGAGGGTAAGATGAGCATCGCGGCGATTCGACCTAGAACCGTTATGCATATGCGTCTACTGGGTCGCCTTCGATGTCGCAAGAATAAGGCGGTCGGACGGCGGCAGGTCGAACCGCGGTTCGATTCCCAGCAGCGGCGCGATTCGCGCAATTACCTTGCCCCCGGTCGGCACCGCATTCCAGCCCGAGGTGATGAAACCGTGGGTTTCGGGCAGCGACTTCGGTTCGTCCAGCATGATAAGCAGTTGAAATTGCGGATTGTCCGCCGGCAGGATGGCGGTGAACGAGTTCAGCACCTGCTTCTTGGAATAGCGGCCGTTGATGACCTTTTCCGCGGTGCCGGTCTTGCCGCCGATGTAATAGCCCTTGACGTCGGCCTGCTTGGCGGTGCCGATCTCGGCGTTGAGCCGCATCAGATAGCGGATCTTGTCGCTGGTTTCCTTCTTCACCACGCGCTTGCCGGCCGCCAGCGCTTCTTCTTCGCTGCGTTTCATGAAGGTCGGCGGAATCAGCATGCCGCCATTGATCATGGCGTTGATGCCCATCACCGCCTGCAGCGGCGCCACCGCGATGCCGTGGCCGAATGCGATGGTGATGGTGTTGAGCTCGCCCCACTTCTTCGGTACCAGGGGCGAGGCGCTTTCCGGCAGTTCGGTGCGCAGCCGGTCGAGCTGGCCGACTTTCTTCAGGAACGCCCGGTGCGCCTCGACGCCTTGCGACAGCGCCACCCGCGCAGCGCCGACGTTCGAGGAGAATGTAAAGACTTCCGACAGCGTGATGGAGCGGCCGAGCGGATGGGTGTCGTGAATGGCGAACTTGCCGTAGTGCAAAGCGCCGCGGGCATCGAACAGCGAATTGAGACTGGATTTGCCGGAATCCAGCGCCATCGCCAGCGTCAGCGTCTTGAAGGTCGAGCCCATCTCGTAGACGCCGGTGGTGAGGCGGTTGATGCGGTCGGGGTCGTGCGCCTCCTTCGGATTGTTCGGATCGAAATCCGGCAGCGACACCATGGCGACGATTTCACCGGTCCTGACATTGGAGACGAGGCCGGAGGCGGCCTTGGCCTTGAACTTGTCCTTGGCCTTGAGCAGCTCATCGCGCAGCGCGTGCTCGACGCGGAGATCGATCGACAGCTCCACCGGCTTTTGCAGCCGGTCGGTGGCGAAACCGGCGCGATGCAGATCGGCGAGACCGTTATTGTCCAGCCACTTCTCCATCCCCGCGATGCCCTGGTTGTCGATATTGACGAGGCCGATCAGATGCGCGACTTCGGCGCCGGTGGGATAGACGCGCTTGTTCTCGCGCAGGAACCCGATGCCGGGAATGCCGAGGCGGTGAATTTCCTGCTGCTGTTTTGGCGTGATTTCGCGCTTCAGCCAGACAAAGCCCTTCTTGCCCGACAGCCGCTCGCGCACTTCGCCGGTGTCCAGATCGGGCAATGTCGCGGTCAGAAGCTCGATCGCCTCGTCCTTGTCGATGATGCGGCGTGGTTCGCCGAACAACGACGGCGCTTTCACGTCGGTGGCGAGCACTTCGCCGTTGCGGTCGACGATATCGGGCCGCGCGGTGGCGATGGCGTCCTGCGAGGCGGTGCGGCGCGCGCCGTGATTGTCGCCGACCACGGCGAACATGATCAGGCGGCCTGCGATCACCGCATAGATCGCCGCGAAAGCCAGCATGGCAAGACCGACGCGCGCGCGCGCCTTGGCGGAGCGATCGACATTGCGCCCATACAGCAGGCTACGGATCAGCCGCTGCCGGAACGGCTCCTTGGGAGCGGCTGCCTTCCCGTCGTCCCCGCGAAGGCGGGGACCCATACCCTCCGTCGGTCGTGAAGTGGAAGATGACGCAACGCGCGGCTTCAACCACACCCATCGGCGCTTATGGGTCCCCGCCTTCGCGGGGACGACAGGGGAGCCGGTCATCGCGGAGCCTCCGGCGCCGGCACCGAACCGGTAATGGTTTCGGGATCGATGGCCTGCAGCATGGCGCCGATCGGATCGGGGTCGCCTTTCCGAAAATAGCTCGGCGGACGGTCGGGCAGGTTCTTCAACTGATCGAACTGGGTGGCGGTGATCGGTTTCAGGGTCAGATGCCGCTCTGCGAGACCTTGCAGCCGCAGCGGCGCGTCGAGCTTGGCCCATTCGGCGCGCAACGCCGCGATGGCGTCGCGCTGCTCGCGCACTTCGGCATTGAGCCGCAGCACCCGCTCGGTGCGCGAGGTCGACTCCATCTTGATGCGGTAGACATAGGCGGCGGCGAACACCAGCATGCCGATGACGAGGAGATGGATGATCCGCATGATCAGCCTCCCCTCATGACATCAGTGAGCGAGGGCCATTTCGGCAAGCTGTCGGCGGCAAAGGCCGGCGCATCGCTGCGCTCGGCGGCGCGCAGCTTTGCCGAGCGCGCGCGCGGATTGGCGAGCACTTCGTCGTCGCCAGCCGTGACCGGACGTTTTGTCAAGATGCGGAAGCTCGGCGTCACTTGCGCAACTTCCGGCAGATGCCGCGAGCCGCCGCCGGTCTTGCCGCGTTCGCCGAGAAAATTCTTGACCATGCGGTCTTCCAGCGAATGGAACGACACCACCACCAGCCGGCCGCCCGGTTTTAGGACGCGCTCCGCGGCCGACAATGCCAGGTGGAGTTCGTCGAGCTCTTCGTTGACGAAAACGCGCAACGCCTGAAACGTCCGCGTCGCCGGATGAATTTCGCCCGGCTTTGCCCACACCACCTTGCCGACGATTTCGGCCAGCACGCGCGTGGTTGCGATCGGCGTCTCCTTCCGCGCGGCGACAATCGCGCGCGCGACGGCGCGGGAGTGCCGCTCCTCGCCAAAAATGTAGATGATGTTGGCGAGGTCGGCCTCGGAGGCTTTCGCGATGACATCCGCGGCGGTAGGACCGTCCTGTCCCATCCGCATGTCGAGCGGCCCGTCGAGCCGGAACGAAAAACCGCGGCCGGCCTCATCGACCTGCATCGAAGACACCCCGACGTCCATCACCACGCCGTCCACCGCGCTGACACCCTGCGCGGTGCAAACCTCAGAGAGATTGGAGAAGCGATCCTCGACCAGGGTCAGCCGGCCGTTCGATCGGTCGACGAGGTCGAAACCTCCCGCGATGGCGCTGCGGTCGCGGTCGATGCCGATCACGCGCGTATCGGCCGCATCGAGAATCGCCCGCGCGTAGCCGCCGGCGCCAAAGGTGGCGTCGACATAGATCCCGCCGTCGCGGGGGCTGAGCATGGCGACGGCCTCGGTGCCGAGCACGGGGATATGTCGGGTCGCGGACGCTGTCATTGCTGCGCGCCGGCGTGAAAGGTAAAATCGGACGCGCGCAGGCCCATTTCGTCCCAAATGTCCGCTGGTTACGCGTCGCCGGCCCGCCAACGGCGCCTTATCAGCTAAACTGGCTGGCGAACCCGGGTCTCCACATGGGATTTGATGGGCTGCCATGGGATTTAAGCGTCAATGGAACCTTGGCCGCCCCCGCCGGTTCGGCTCTTCACCCCTCAGTAACGTCATTTAGGCTTAAGAAAGCGTTGATGAACTCGAGTCATTCCCGGGCGTCGCTGCCGTCGTCCCCGCGCAGGCGGGGACCCATAACCCCTGACGGCCGTTGTGTTGCGCGGCGGTCCAACAGGGATACTGACGTTTCGCAGAACCTTTGCGACACGGCGTATGGGGGGTCCCCGCCTGCGCGGGGACGACGTGGAGGGTGATGCGCCGCGCCCACACCTGGTTAAAAAAGCCTTAACGGCGTCAGACTTGTGATTGCGTTGGCAATCCCGGGTCCGGATAGTGATCGCAGGGTTGCAGTTTGCCAAAAAAGATAATTGCCGCCGTTCTCCTGCCCGGTTTGGGTTGTCCGATGCCGCAAGGTTCGTCCGCGTCTGTTGGTTCCGATTCGAAGCGTCGACGCCCACTCCCGCTTCCCAGGGGCAACGCGGACATGCAGCCATTCACTCCGGATTCCTCTGTCGTTTCCGACGTGATCCCGTCCGCCAATTTCGGCGAGCGGACAAAAGACCGCGCGCCCGACATGATCCTGCTGCACTATACCGGCATGCCCGACGTCGAGGGCGCGCTGGCGCGGCTGTGCACCGCGGGCACCGATGTCTCGGCGCATTACGTGGTGCTGGAAGACGGCCGCATCGTGCAATGCGTGCCGGAGGCCAAACGCGCCTGGCATGCCGGCGCCTCGTCATGGGCAGGCGAGGAAGACGTCAACTCGTGCTCGATCGGCGTCGAAATCGTCAATCGCGGCCACGATTGGGGCTATCCGGAATTTCCGCTGCGCCAGATTGCCGCCGTGATCGCGCTGTGCCGCGGCATCATGCTCCGGCGCAACATACCGCCGCATCGCGTGCTCGGACATTCCGACGTCGCGCCGGCGCGCAAGCAGGACCCCGGCGAAAAATTTCCCTGGCATTCCCTGGCCAATTCCGGCGTCGGCCACTTTGTGCATCCGGCGCCGATCGTGCCCGGCGAGGCCTTAAAACTCGGCAGCGAGGGCGACGACGTGCGCGGCATGCAGGAAGCGCTGAAGCGCTACGGCTACGGCATCGAGGTCAACGGCAAGTATGACGGCCCCACCATGGAAGTCGTCACCGCCTTCCAGCGCCACTTCCGCCCCGAGCGCGTCGACGGCGTCGCCGACACGTCGACGCTGACCACGCTCGAGTTGCTGCTCGCGAGTTTGCTGAACGAGACTGCGGCCGCGTCGCGCTGACTCCGTGTCCCGGACGCGGTGCGGCATTCTTCATGCCGCTCCGCAAGAGCTACGCGCTGCGTTGCGTCCGGGGCACGAGCTCAATCCAATTCCGCCAATCTTCGCGCATACAACCTGCGCAACGGCTCCAGTTTCGTCGCCCCCGTGGCAGCCAGATAAGCTTCCCGCGCAGCGTCGCGCCGCCCCAGCCGGCGCAAGAGATCGGCGCGCACTGCCGGCAACAGCTCATAGCCGTTGAGGCCGCCGCGGGCTTGCAGCGCATCGATCAGATCGAGCGCGCGCGCCGGGCCATCCACCATCGATATCGCCGCGGCGTGATTGAGCTCGACCACCGGCGACGGGCTGATCCGCAGCAGCACCTCGTACAGCCCCGCGATCTGCGGCCAATCGGTGTCGTCATAATTCGGCGCCTGCGCATGGAGTGCTGCGATCGCCGCCTGCACCGCGTAGGGTTCGGGCCGGCCCGGTTCGCTCAACGCGCGCCGCACCAGCGCCAGGCCTTCGGCGATCTGCTCGCGGTCCCACAGCGCGCGGTCCTGCTCTTCCAGCAGCACGATATCGCCACCGGCGGTTTCGCGGCCGGCGCGGCGCGCATCGTGCAGCAGCATCAAGGCCAGCAGTCCCTTGATCTCGCTTCGCTGCGGCATCAAGGCGTCGAGCAGCCGGCACAGCCGGATCGCCTCGCGCGCCAGATCGGGGCGCATCAACTCATCGCCCGAGGTTGCGGCGTAGCCTTCGGTGAACACCAGATAGATCACCGCCAGCACGCCGCGCAGCCGTGCTTGCAGCGCGCCGCGCTCCGGCACCTCATAGGGAATTCCGGCCAGCCGGATTTTTTGCTTGGCGCGGAGCAGCCGCTGCGCCATGGCGTCCTCGCCGAGCAGAAACGCGCGCGCCACCTGCGGCGTGGTCAGGCCGCATACCGTGCGCAATGTCAGCGCGATCTGCACTTCCATGGCGAAGGCCGGATGACAGCATGTGAAGATCAGCCGCAGCATGTCGTCATCGAGCGTCGCATCGTCGCCGGCATCGCTGCCGTCGGCTGCTGCGAGTTCGATTTCCCGCAACAGTTCCTGCTGCTTGCCGCGAAACGCGATGCTGCGGCGGATGCGGTCGATCGCCTTGTTGCGCCCGACATTGACCAGCCACGCGCGCGGATTGGCCGGCGGCTCCGCGGCCGGCCAGTTCTCAAGTGCTGCCGCGAACGCATCCTGCAAGGCATCCTCGGCGAGATCGAAATCGCCGACCAGGCGGATCAGCGTCGCCAGCGCGCGACCCGCCTCGTTGCGAAAGATGGTGTCGATGTCGGTGGGTGTCATGTGTTCACATTTTTATCGTCATTCCGGGGCGACCGCGCCCTTGCGCGGGCGAACCCGGAATCTCGAGATTCCGGGTTCGCGCCGAAGAAGCGCGCCCCGGAATGACGAGGTCAGTCATAGATCATGATCGGCCGGACCTCGATCGAGCCGACCTTCGCGCCCGGAATCCGTGCCGCAATCTCCAGCGCGGCGTCGAGATCCCTCGCCTCGACCAGATAATAGCCGCCGAGCTGTTCGCGGGTCTCGGCGAACGGGCCGTCGGTGGTCAGCGTCTTGCCGTCGCGCACGCGCACGGTGGTCGCCGTGCTGGTCGGCTGCAGCCCGTCGCCGGCTTTGAAATGGCCGCTCTGGATGATGGACTGGGTAAACGCCCCGTAGTCTCCCCGCATCTTCTGCAGCGCCGCGGCGTCCATCTTCGCCTGCTCGGCCTCGTTCCGGTAAATCAGCAACAAATACTGCATTTCGTCAGCTCCTCTTGCTCGGCGCCATTCGCCGACACCCGGTCGAACGGCGAGAGCGCAAAACGACATCTTCAGGATAATTTATTTTCTGTCGTCATTGCGAGCGTAGCGAAGCAATCCAGTTCTTTGGGCGTCATTCCGGGATGCGCCCGCTTGGGCGCAGACCCGGAATCCAGACAAGAATACCGTGTTGCTGGATTCCGGGTTCGCGCCGAAGAGGCGCGCCCCGGAATGACGCGGAAGGGCTGGATTGCTTCGTCGCAAGTGCTCCTTGCAATGACGAAAAGAACACCTTGACCTCGCGCCCTTCAGCCCCCATGCCTAAAGCGTCAGTCGGCCGGACGGCCGCTCCCGCACCAGCCGAAAGGCTGCGGGGGAGGAAAGTCCGGGCTCCATCGACATACGGTGCCGGATAACATCCGGCGGGGTTTTGTCCCCGCGCACGCGGGGAAAAGCCTCAGGGACAGTGCCACAGAGAACGAACCGCTTCTCCTTCGGGAGGAGTAAGGGTGAAAAGGTGCGGTAAGAGCGCACCGCGGCTCCGGCAACGGAGGCGGCATGGCAAACCACACCGGGAGCAAAACCGAATAGGGACGGCAACGCGGGCTGTTCGTGAAAGCGAAAACACCGCAGGGCGATGTCAGGCTCGCCGTCCGGGTAGGTTGCTCGAGGCAATGTGCAAACATTGTCCCAGAGGAATGGCCGTCACGTATCGTCCGCGCAAGCAGGCGGTGCCCTACAGAACCCGGCTTACAGGCCGGCTGATGCTTCTAGAAATGAGGGGTCCGGCGCAACACGCCGGGCCCCTCGCCAGTTTTTCTTGTCCCGGGCGCGATGCAGCGCTCTTCGCGCTGCTTCGCAGAACCGGGACCCCGGTTTCTTCGAGCAGCAAGCAACCGGGACCCCGGCTCTGCAGCGCACCGCTTCGCAAGTGCTACGCGCTGCGCCGCGTCCGGAGAACGCGAGGCCGCCGCCGCGTCCTCACCCCGCCGCCGAGCTGCGGTCGAACTCCAGCACCTGGCGCTCGAACAGGCTGCGGTAGATGCCGCCCGGGCGTTTCGCCAGCGCGGCGTGGCTGCCCTGCTCGACGACCCGGCCGCGGTCGAATACCAGGATGCGGTCGAGGCTGCGCACCGTCGACAGCCGGTGCGCGATCACGATCGAGGTGCGGCCCTTCATCAGCCGCTCCATCGCCTGCTGGATCAGCGCCTCGGATTCCGAATCAAGGCTCGAGGTCGCCTCGTCCAGGATCAGCACCGGCGCGTCGGCCAGGAACGCGCGCGCCAGCGCCACGCGCTGCCGCTCGCCGCCGGACAGTTTGACGCCGCGTTCGCCGACCAGCGTGCCATAGCCTTTCGGCAGCCGCAGGATGAACTCATGCGCATTGGCAAGCCGCGCCGCCTGCTCGATCGCCGCCATGCTGGCGCCGGGCCGGCCATAGGCGATGTTTTCCGCAAGCGAGCGGTGAAACAGGATCGGGTCCTGCTGCACGATCGCGATCTGGCCGCGCAGCGATTGCTGCGTGGCTAAAGCGATATCCTGGCCGTCGATCAGGATGCGTCCGCCGCTCACGTCATACAGCCGCTGCACCAGCTTGACGAAGGTGGTCTTGCCGGAGCCCGAGCGTCCGACCAGGCCGATCCGTTCGCCCGCGCTGATGTCCACCGACAACCCGTCATACAGCGGCGTGCGATGGCCGCCGTAGTGGAAGGTGACGTCCTCGAACACGATTGCACCGCCCTGGATGTCGATCGGCACGGCGTCGCGCGCATCCGCAATGCCGATGGCGACGTCGTGGATCGCGACCAGCTCCTCCATGTCGTTCACCGAACGCTGCAGGTTGTTGAGATGGAAGCCGAGGTCGCGCAGATAGGCGTGGATGATGTAGTAGCTGGTCAGCACATAGGTGACGTCGCCCGGCGAGGCGCGCCCCGCCAGCCACAGCAGCAAGGCGCCGCCGATCACGGAGGCGCGCAGGCACAGCAGCACCGAGAGCTGCGCCAGCGCGGTCAAGTTGTAGCGCATCCAGGTCCGCCGCACGCGGGCGCGCCAGCGGCCGATGACGCGCGCAAGGCGGGCGTCCTCGCGATCCTCGCTGCCGAACGATTTTACCACCGCGTTGCAGGTCAAGGCATCCGCCAGCGTGCCGCCGACCCGCGTATCCCAGGCGTTGGAGACGCGGGCCGCCGGCGCGATGTAACTGGTCGAGAACCAGACCATCATCGGCAGGTAAACCAGCGCGCCGACGCCGATCACGACGCCGAGTGACGGCCAGTGCAGCCCGAGCAGGACCATCGAGCCCAGCAGCACGATGAGCGACGGCAGCAGCGCCAGCAGAATGGTGTCGTTGAGCAGGTCGAGCGCCCACATGCCCCGCGTAATCTTGCGCACCGTGGAGCCGGCAAAGCTGTTGGCGTGCCAGTCGGTGGAGAACCGTTGCACGCGCATGAACGCGTCGCGCGACACGTCGGACATCGTCCGCAGCGTGAACGGCACGATCGCCTTGAGCCCGATCAGGCGCAGGGTCACCGACACGAGGCCGAGCGCGACGATGCCGCCGAAGGCTGTGAACGCGGCATGCCGCGCCGCCAGCTCCGAGGCCCCCGTCGCCATCGCGTCGACCAGGTGCCCCGAAAACACCGGCATGAACAGGTCGGCGACGGTCGCGCCCAGCAGGCTGCCTGCGACAAGCGCCGCACCGGCCGGCTGGTTGCGCCAGTGGCGAAACAAGAAGGGCAACACCACGCGTATAGCGGCGGGGCGCTGGTTCAATTGAGCGGTCATGGCGTCATCCGGCTGCGCTCGCACGCACGCCGGCTCCATCTAATTGACGCGCGACGGCAAAGGCCGAACGTACGCGTCGTTGAAAAATGTCTTTGGCTACTGGGAGTTAGGTGGATCGGGGCATCAGGCCCGATCGATACTGGCGGAGGCGGCCCTCAAAGGGCCAGACAGGCGTCCAGCATAAGCTTCGGACGCGAGGGCGCGATCTGCGAAATTACAATCGTCATGCAAATCTCCCCGGTTCGAGCAATGAAGTTGGCGCTTATAGCTGCGTCGCGGGGGTTTTGCAAGGTGGCCGACGGCATGTAGGGCGGATTAGCTAACGGACGTGCGAACGCGCGTCCGTTAGCGTAATCCGCCGACCCGGTGCAGCAATGGCGGATTACGCCTTCGGCTAATCCGCCCTACGCGCTCGCTTGCGACTCGAAGAAACCGGGGTCCCGGTTCTGCGAAGCACCGCTTCGCAAGTGCTACGCGCTGCATCGCGCCCGGGACACGACTCTCGTTCCCCGGACGCAGCGCAGCGTGTAGCTCTTGCGAAACGGTGCGCTGCAGAGCCGGGGCCGTAACGAGCACCATTCCCTCGTCATGCGCGGGCCTGACCCGCGCATCCATCCCTCTTCAGAAGACTCTTACGAAGAAGATGGATGGCCGGGTCAAGCCCGGCCATGACGCAGCGGTGTTTGGGACGGTCCCGGTTCTGCGAAGCAGCGCGAAGAGCGCTGCATCGCGCCCGGGACACGGCGGCGTTCAAAACTGAAAATACAAGAATTCCAACCGCTGCCCCGAACAGCGAGATCGCAAAGGCGAGCGCGGTGAACGCTGCCCACGCGCCGTTCGGCCGCCGCCGTCGTCTCGTCCATCTTGCGCGAGCGCCGGGAATTCGTGAATATCCAGGCCACTTCAAGAATAATCCGGGGGAAACCCAGACACATGCATTTCGATGACGTCATCCTCGGTCGCCGAAGTATCCGCGGTTACAAGCCTGATCCAGTACCCAAGGCGTTGATTAAGGAAATCATCGGTTTGGCGATGCGCGCGCCGTCGTCGATGAACACCCAGCCCTGGAATTTCTACGTTATCACCGGCGAGCCGCTGAACCGGATCCGCGCCGGCAATACCGAGCGGATGGTGGCAGGCGTGCCGCAGTCGCGCGAGTTCCGCACGGGCCAGGGCTTTGCAGGTCAGCATCGCGACCGGCAGGTCGGCGTCGCCAAGCAATTGTTCTCCGCCATGGGCATCGCGCGCGAGGACAAGGATAAACGCCAGGACTGGGTCCTGCGCGGATTCCGTCAATTCGACGCGCCCGTTTGCGTGATCGTGACCTATGACCGCGTGTTGGACGGCAGCGACGACACGCCGTTTGATTGCGGCGCTGTGGCGACCGCCCTGGTCAACGCCGCCTGGTCTCGCGGGCTTGGCGCCGTGATCAACAGCCAGGGCATCATGCAGTCCCCGGTGGTGCGCGAGCACGCCGGAATAGCTGACGATCAAGTCATCATGAAAAGCATCGCGCTGGGCTGGCCCGATGAAACCTTCCCGGCAAATGCGGTCGTGTCCGAACGAAAGTCCGTCGACGAAGCTACAGTATTCGTCGGTTTCGACAATTAAGCGCGCATGTAGGCTGATAGGCCGCTCGCGTGCCCTGGACGCAGCGCAACGCGCTGCCCTCTTCGGCGGCGTGGTGCGCTGCAGAGCCGGGGCCGTAACGAACGCCGGCGCTTGGTACGGTCCCGGCTCTGCGGAGCGGCATGAAGAATGCCGCACCGCGTCCGGGACACGACTCTCGTGCCCCGGACGCAGCGCAGCGCGTAGCCCTTGCGAAGCGGTGCGCTGCAGAGCCGGGGTCCCGGTTACTTGCGACTCGAAGAAACCGGGGTCCCGGTTCTGCGAAGCAGCGCTTCGCGAAGAGCTACGCGCTGCATCGCGCCCGGGACACGGCGGTGTTCAAAACTGAAAATACAAGAATTCCAACCGCTGCCACATGCCGAACAGCGAGATCGCGAAGGCGAGCGCGGTGAACAAGGCCCAGGCGCCGTTCGGCCGCCAGCGCACAAAGGCGCCCCGCTCCGGCGCGCGGCGGTATTCGCGGTAGCGGAACAACTGCGGCACGTTGGGCAGGCCGAGCGCGATGGCCAACGCCAGCGCGACGGTGCAGGCGCCGATCAACAGCAGCGACGGCTCGCCGACCAGAATGGGCAGATCCATCACGCGCAAAATTCCCGGCGAGGCATAGGCGGAGCTGCCGGCCGGAAAGCCGAACAGGCTGCCGAGCATCTGCCACGCCCCCGCCGCCGTTTTGGCGCGGAAGAAGACCCAGGCGATGACCACGGCGAAGAACGTCACGGCCCAGCAAAGACCCTTTGCCGGCATCGATGCATGCCCGCCATCGCCGCGCCACGCACGCCACACATGATTGATGCAGAGATAGATGCCGTGCAGGCCGCCCCAGATGACAAAATTCCAGGCAGCACCGTGCCAGAGCCCGCCGAGCAGCATCGTCACCAGCAAATTGACATAGCGTCGCTGTTCGCCGAGCCGGTTGCCGCCCAGGGGAATGTAGAGATAGTCGCGCAAAAACCGCGACAGCGTGATGTGCCAGCGCCGCCAGAACTCGATGATCGAGGTGGCCTTGTAAGGCGAGCGGAAATTCACCGGCAGCCGGATGCCGAACATCAGTGCCAGCCCGATCGCCATGTCGGAATAGCCGGAAAAGTCGAAATAGATCTGAAGCGTGTAGGCCAGCGTCGACAGCCACGCCCACTCTGTGGTGACGCCGCCGCCGGCATCGAGATGCGCGAACACCGGCGTCACGAACTGCGCGAGGTTGTCGGCGATCACGACCTTCTTGAACAGCCCGGCGGCGAAGATCGCCAGCCCCCGCGCCGCCAGCACCGCGGAGCGCGCGGTGCGCGCGCGCTTGAATTGCGGGATCATCTCGGCGTGATGCACCAGCGGCCCGGCGATCAGATGCGGAAAGAACGACACGAACAGCGTGTAGCTGACGATGTCGCGTTCGACTTTCGCCCCGCGCATCACGTCGACCAGATAGGCGATCTGCTGGAAGGTGAAGAAGGAAATGCCGAGCGGCAGGATGAGGTTGACGAACGGCAGCGGCGCGCCGGTCAGCGTGGTAAAACTGTCGAACAGGAAGTTGGTGTATTTGAAATAACACAACAGTGCGAGATTGAGCGCCACGCCGAGCGCGCCGATGCCGCGGCGGCGCTGCGGGTCCTCCATCTTCAAGCCGAGCCAGAAGTTGACCCCGATCGAGGCCAGCAGCAGCAACAGATAGACCGGCTTCCACGCGCCATAGAAGATCAGCGACGCAAACGCCAGCGCCCATATCCCGCAGCGCGGTGAAACGCGCCGCGCGATGGCATACGCCAGCGCCACCGCGGGCAGGAACTGAAACAGGAACGCGTAGGAGGAGAACAGCATCGCGCTTCCTTACCTCTCCCCGCAGGGGAGAGGTCGACGCGCATCGCCAGATGCGCGGCGGGTGAGGGGCCGCAACGCACTCAGGACTCGCGGCTGCCCCTCACCCGGATTGCATCTGACGATGCAATCCGACCTCTCCCCTGCGGGGAGAGGTGATGTCCCGACGTTTCGAGGTAGTACCATCACACTAACGCTTCAGCTTCGAGACGAGATAGCGCGTGTAGATCGGAACGCCGGATGCATTGACATGCATCTCGTCGGCGTAGTTGCCCTGCTCCAGTCCGGGCACCTGCGGAATGTTCAGCACCTCGAAACCGCAGCGGCGACCGGCCTCGCTGACCAGCGCGACCACCTGATCCTCCTTCTCGCGCCACGACGGATCGCCGGCGCGGTCGTAGCGCGGCGCCCAGGGCGGCACCACGACAGTGAGTTTTTTCGACAGCGCCACCATGTCGCACAGCGCTGCGATTTCGAACCGCGCCTTCGGACCCGACAGATTCCAGTTGGCGTAATGCGGATGGCTGCCGATCTCGGCGGCCCATTGATCGTCGCGCTGCGTGCGCGGGATCACCGTCAGGCCGAAGCCAGCGGGCGGCGCGCCGTCGGCAACATGCTGATCGGCAGAAAGCCGCGCATGGAAGGCTTCGCGGATGAAACGGATCAGCGTGCCCACCCGCAACGGCAGAAACGACATCATCTGCCCGGCCACGCCAAGCCGAACTGCGACGTCCTGCGGATAGACCGCCGCGGATCGTACGCCTTCGTTAAACAGGAACGGCGCGACGCTGACCACGACCTGCGCATCCTTGAAACGCTCGGGCTCGCGGCGCATGGCGGCGAGCAACGCCAGCGGCTCGCCGGCGTCATAGGCGATGTTGACCGCGGCGCCCGCCGGCTTGCCGATCAACTGCGCGGCCAATGCAGCATCGACCTGATAGACGGTGCGGCTCTCGCCGCCGAAGATCAGCTCCGGCTTCGATTGCAGCAGCGGCAGTTTTATCGCCAGCAACGCCGGCACATCGTCATGGACGCGGTTGGCTATCGTGAGCAGCCCCGCCAGTACCGCGAGCCACGCCAGCCCGGTCAGCGCCAGCGCGCCGGCGATCCAGCGCGCCGACGCCACCTGTAGGTGTTGGAGCGGTCCCGGGGAATTGATGAAAAATGCGCGCGTCATGGCGCTGGTTCAAGCATGAACCGGCAGGGCAGACAATATGAGCAGGCTTAGTGCCTCATTCGCAGATTCGAAGTCGCTGAGTTCATCGCGCATGATTCGAACCGCTATTGTGCAGCGCGCATGGCCGCAGTGCTCCATCGACGCCCCTTGCTCGAGACACACTCGCGCCGGGCGTGCCGCGCATATTTCTTGACATCTGCCGATAGTGGTCGACAAATAGCGATACTGACCAGGCAGCTTTTGCTGTCGACACAGTTTTAACATGGCCAGTGGACAACAGGGAGTAGGCGCTATGCGAGCTTTCTCAATTGTCGGACTGCTGTTTGCAGCAGTGGTGTTGGCGACGATTCCGGTCTCGCCGCAGGTGACATCGCGCGGCGGCGTGGAGTTAAGCGTCGATCAGGCGCAGGCGATGACGTACCGGCGCGCCCGCGTGACTGCGCGTCGTGTCGACCGTCGCGTGTACCGCCATACGCGTCGCGCCGTGCGGCGTGGTGCTTATTGACGGAGCGCGATCGCGGGCAGAGTGGAAGCGTAGGGCGGGTTAGCCGGACCCGGTCTGCGTGTTTCCACGAGCGAAGGCGCAAGGCGTAACCCGCCGCCGGTGTGCGTGGCGTGGCGGATTACACCGACGCCCGCGCATTCGCGCGACTTGTTGGCTAATCCGGGCTTACGAGTTCGTAGGGTGGGCAAAGGCGCCGGACGCGAACGCGGTCGGCGGCGTGCCCACCATCTTCTCGCATCGCGAAAAAATGGTGGGCACGGCGCGAAGGCGCGCCTTTGCCCACCCTACGACTACTGCCGCGCAATGCGCTCTTCGCGCAATGTCGCCCGCTTTCGCCACACCCTTAAGTCAGCCATGACTTTGATGGCCGCCGCGACGACCAGCGCGCACAGCGCCGCTTTCGACACCGTCTCCATCGTGCCCTCGACCAGCATGCCATGGACCACAGTGGCTACGACGATCACCACCGCAAGCGACATATGCGCGATCCGCCAGGTGCGCAGTCGCAATCGCCGGCGCAGTAGAGCCAACAGCGCAACGGCGAAGATGGCCCACATCGCGATCACGCCGAAGGGGGAGAACGGCGTCGGCGATGTGAAGAGAAGCGCGTCGATCATATCAGGCGGACTGGTGATCCAGAGGCCGGCGACGTGGATCACCACCGCCACCAGCAGCGCGCCGCCGACCCAGCGATGTATACGCCGTCCGCGATAGCCCGACAGTCCCGGCAGGTATCCGCCCGCCAGCATGGGCTGCACGAGCATCAGATCCAGCGCGAGTATCCCTGCAAATCCGGCCGTTATGTAGAGCGGACCGCGCCATGCGAGCTGCGGGCTCGCTGCTGCCGCGACGATCGGCACGCAAACCGCAGTTGCAAGGGCGGCCCAGATCAGGGGGCCCGGTCTCATCCCTTTGTTCCCAACCCGGTCAGACCGGCGCAAGCACGAAGTGCGCCTCCAGGCTGGTCTCCTTCGCGCTGCGCATCACCGGACGCAGAAACACCGTTTTGAATTCGCCGCTGTCATAGGCGAGATGACCATGCGGCTGGCCGAAGATGGGAATGATCTGCGGCATCTCGAGGCGGAACTTGCCATCCTTGTCGGTGAGCGTGGCGCCATGACTCTGCGGCTCGTGCTCCTGCCCTTCCGTGGTGTGCGCCCAGATCTGGATGCGCTGCCCGGACAGCGGAGCGCCGTCGCCGGCGCGGCGCACGGTGCCGCTCATCCAAAAACCGCCCTTGCCGATCCGCTCCACGATCGCCGCGCCCTTGCGGTAGTTGTTGGCCCCGCCCGCCATCGAATCGGTCGGCGCGACGCCTTCCGCGCGGGCCGGCAACAGCAGCCCGGAAACCCCGGCTGCCAGGACGCAGCCGCCGGCGGCGAGCAGGTTGCGGCGATTGAGTAGGACGGTGGTCATGGTTATTCCTCCTGCAAACGTGCAGTTGCTCCGCGGAAGAGTACCACAACAGGCGCGAGAGGCCCAGTTGCGGGCGGCGACGCGCGCGACAGGCCGCAATAACAGTGTTGTGAACGCGACCTGCCATCGCAGCAATGATTTCCCGTACAAGCTCCACGAGGACTGAAGGTTTCGGTTCGGCCCTGCCCGGCCTTCAGGGCGCCAAAAGACAAACAAGTGGCGTGTGTTCACAAGATTCCATGTCGATTGTGGACTACAGCCTCGACAATCTTTGGAGGAGTTGAAATGCTAATAGCAAGAAAATCCGACGGCATCGACAAGCATGTCGGGGAGCGCGTCCGGTTGCGCCGGATCATGCTCAAGATGAGTCAGGGGGAGCTCGGCGCCAAGACCGGCGTGACGTTCCAGCAGCTTCAAAAGTACGAAAAAGGAACCAACCGCATCGGCGCAAGCAGACTGTATCAGCTGTCGCAAGTCCTCGAGGTGCCGCTCGGGTTTTTCTTTGAAGATTTGCCCGGAGCCAAAGGCCGTAGCGGCAACGGGTTGCCGGATTATCTTGTAGAGGTGATGAGTACGGCGCTTGGGCAAAGAATCGTCCGGGCGGTATCGCGCATCCAGGATACAAAGATGCGCGCCAATTTTGCGCAACTGATCGAAGGCGTCGCGGGCGAGCAAAGAGAGCCAAAGCCGCGGAAGAAGGCAAGCAAGGCGTAGCCCGGGCCGGCGCAGCGCGGAGTTTACCATCGGGCGCGCATTCGCTCGAAGCCGGCCACGATCCGAACCGGCCGCGCCGGATAATCGAGCGCGGATGCAGCGCGAGACAGAGCCGGTCGCGCGACGGCACCTGATGAAGACGCCTGCCGATGGCACGCGCGCTGCCATTGCAATGGCCGGGATTTCGGCAATTCCCGCAGGCAGCTGTTCTACCCGGGTTGCGCGCCCGGATTTCCGAATTGGACCCGAAGCGGACATTCGGCCGCTTGGAGTTGCGCCGCAAAGCGCCTACGGTCCGGCTGGTGCAGCGGCCGGGGAGCGGCAATGAAGCGGCGCGAGTTCATCACGTTGATCGGCGGTGCGGCGGCGTCCTGGCCGCTTGCCGTGCGCGCGCAGAAATCGTTGCCCCGGATCGGCTGGCTTGTATACGGCGATGCCAAATTGGGGCCGATCGATCAGTCGTTGAAGGAAGCACTCACCCAGGCCGGACTCGTCGATGGCCGCAATATCGAAATCATCTTCCGCTATGCGAATGGCAGATCGGATCGACTCGCCGAATTGGCCGCTGAACTTGTCGCGCAAAATCCCGACCTTCTGCTCGCCATCGGCGGTGATGTCATCAAGCCGTTGTTCGAGGCAAGTAAAGGCAGCATACCCATTGTCGGTGGGGTCAGCGATAGCCCGATGCAGGCGGGAATTGCAACGTCTCTTGCCCGGCCCGGCAAGAATTTCACCGGGATCACGTATCTCACGGATGAAATGGCCGCCAAGCGGATAGAACTCCTCAAGGAAGTGGCGCCGAATGCAAGGCGTGTTGCGGTGATATTCAATCCCCAGCATTTCGACGAAGAAGTGACGTTCGCGCGGCGAGGTGCTGAATCGCTCGGCATCGGGTTGACGACGCACCCGATAAGCAAGGTCGCCGATCTTGATGCGGCGCTGAACGAGGTGAGTGCGAGCGGCGCCAACAGCCTGTTCATCATCTCGTCGCGGCTGACCGGCCTTGTTGCGACGAAAATCGCGCAGTATGGGCAAGAGCGCCGGCTTCCCGTGATTGCTTCGTGGCGGGAATTCGTATCCAACGGCGCCTTGCTGTCCTACGGACCGAGCCGAATTTTCGAGGCCAAACGGTTGGCGGGCTATGTGCAAAAGGTTTTGAACGGGGCAAAGCCGGGCGATTTGCCTATCGAGCAACCCGTGAAGTTCGAACTTGTCATCAATCTCAGGACTGCCAAGGCGATCGGCCTCGCCGTGCCGACAACGCTGCTCGCTCAAGCCGATGAAGTGATCGAATAAAGCTGTTTGTTGCGATCCATGAGTCCGCTGTTGGCACGAAACGGACTTCCGACGAGGTCCGCAATTCGGTCGCTATCGGGGGTAAACCGGACGTGACGCCGGCGGCCCGTTCCGGTCGAGAATGACCCGGAACGGACGTCGCCATGCGACCGGATTGTGCCGACGGTGGTGCGGAGCCGGTCTCCATGCTTTGATGATCCCGGTTACCTTCGCCTTGCATGTGGAGACGATAATGAAGCTGGATCGCATCAGCCTGCGCATGGCAGCCGCAATGACTATCGTTGTTTCAGCGTCTGGCGTTGCCCCGGCTGGGAACGAGCGCGAAATACTGGCGCCTACGGGCAAGCTTCGCATTGGCGTCTATCCCGGGAGTCCAACGTCGATGGTGCAGGAGGCCAAGACCGGCGAAACGCATGGTCTCAGCGTCGACCTCGGCAAGGAGCTCGCGAAGCGGCTGGATATTCCGTTCGAGATGATCCAGTTCCAGCGGATCGCGGATGTCCTGGAAGCGATGAAACCGGGCGGCGTGGACATTACGGTCAGCAATGCAACAGCGGCGCGGGCGCAGGATGTAGCCTTCAGCCAAACGCTGCTTTCGATTGAACTCGGAGTTCTGGTGCCGGCCGGCTCGGCCATCGCAACAATCGACGAAGTGAACAAGCCCGGCGTACGGGTCGGCGTCACCCAGGGCAGCACGTCGGAGCGCACGCTTCCAAAACTTCTGCCGAACGCGACGGTGATGCCGGCGCAGAATCTCAAAGCTGCCATCGAGATGTTCGCCCGCCGCGAGCTCGATGCGTTCGCGACCAACAAGGCTATCCTGTTCGAGATGTCCGATCGGATGCCGGGAGCCAGGGTGCTGGATGGCCGATGGGGCGTCGAGCACCTCGCGGTCGCGATCCCCAGGGGCCGCGAGGGCGGGTCGGAATATCTGCGCCGCTTCGTCAGCAACGTCCAATCCAGCGGCTTCCTTGCGCAAGCCGTCGAGCGCGCCGGTCTGCGAGGTTCGGCAAAGGCAGAGTGACAGGCGAACGGGCGCGCATTCGCGCAACCCGTTGGCTGATCCGGGCTACAACGGCGGCAAAAACGCTATCGTCATCCTAAGGAGCCGCGCTCTTGCGCGGCCTCCTGTCTTGCCGTCATTCCGGGGCGCGCCGCTTGGCGCGAGCCCGGAATGACGAGCGACAGCGAGCGTAGCCCGTAGGGCGGATTAGCGCAGCGTAATCCGCCATTTTCGCAGCATCGGCATCGGCGGACTACGCGGAGTGCGTAGGGTGGGCAAAGCGGCCGGGCGCGAACGCGTCCGGCGGCGTGCCCACCGTTCAGCGCGAGACGTTCGATTAAAAAAAATGGTGGCAGACCCGCCTGGCCGCGGCTGGCGCTCCGTCAAGGCCTAGTCCCCTCAGTCCCCCTGTGCCTTCGATTTTACAACGTCCCGGGCGCATGCAATGAAGCGCTCGACGACGGGGCTCAGCGTCCGCTTCCGATACCGCGGACTGAGACAGCGGGCCAAAGCATGGAAATCCTATGTTCATTGCGAACTCTACCGCTCACCCCTTGGAAGCGTGGCGGCCGTTGACCGAGAGCTAGCCTTGTGATCCGACGACATCGTAGCCGTCGCGACTGAACTCGATCAGGCAAAAACCGTGGCCGAAAGGGTCGCGCATTTGCGCCAAGCGTCCGAACTTGTGAACAGTGACGGGCACGCTGACGCTGGCACCGGCACGGACGGCAGTGGCAATGGCGACCTCAAGGTCGGCTACAGCGAGGTCAATATGAACTGGCGTCCAGTGCGGGTCATAGTGGCGCAATATCGAAACGCCCGGTGCCGCGACTGACCCTTCTGCCTTCTCGATCAGATGGATGCGCCCGGCTGCATGAGCTAGTTCGGCGACCGTGCCGTCGAACAGGGTGCGCCGAAATCGAAAGCCCAGACCATTGGTATAGAACGCAATCGCGGCTTTGACGTCCGGGACATCGATGTTGATGACAAGTGCGGTCAACTGAACTTCTTCTCCAACTCGATGAAGAAGGCGTCGCTCAATCTGGTAAAGTCCGATTCCGTGAGCGCGATCTTGTCGCCGGGCTTGAGCCCGAGAACCGACTTAGCCGGCGGCAACCTGAGCCCCGAGACCGCCGACATCGGCCAATTTGGCAGTCTTTCAATCTGCACCTTGCCCTCGTTCAGAACCAGGGAGTTGCACAATACGCGAACCTCGTTGAGGGGGTTGCCGTCTTTGCCCTCGCTGCCCGCCAGGCGGTGCACGAACGAGTATTCCAACGCGAGAAGCAGATTGTTGAAAAATGTGTGTTCCAACAGCTTCTTTGCCGTCGCTGGCAGTTCCGAGTACGCCTTCATGTCGCGCTTGATGCGTGCACGACAAGATGCAACGTATTCTTTTGAATACGACTTCATTCCGAGCATGATTACCTCCTATCCGAGGCCTGCGCTCGCGCTGCCGGGCGCCGCTTGGCGACATATGGCAGCACGAACATGTAAAGGCCGGTGACCAGCATCAACAAGAGCGGCGGCAATGGCGAATAGACCACCCAGACCGGCGGATTGCCCAATGCCATTGCGACGAAGTTGGCGATAACCGTCGCCGTGAAGATGATCGACAGCCAACGGTGAGTTTGCCGAATGCCCCTGCTCACGCGCGCCTCCGTGTAAGCTTGCATATAGCGCGCGTACATTACCGTCGCGCCTCGATCATCTTCCAGGCATTGCCCGACGGGTCCCGAAAATTGGCGTCGACGCCGCCAAAGCGTGCAATCGGCTCCTGTATGAACTCGACGCCTTTGGCGCACAGCTTGTCATAGGTGGCGCGACAATCGTCGACGACCAGCACGAGGGGCGGCATGGCGCCCTTCGCAACCATTTGGCGCATGGTATCCACCGTCGCCGCGTCGAGCACGGGTTCCTGTGGCACGAACAGCCCGAGCTCGAACGACGGTTGATTCGGATGTGTCACCGTGAGCCAGCGATAATTCCCGTTGCGGGAGTCGGTGTGAACCTCGAAGTTCAGCTTGCCGACGTAGAATTCGAGCGCCTCGTCCTGGTCGTTCACATAAAGACCGACTACTCCGATTCCCTTGATCATTTGGAGACCTCCTTTTTTTCATGATGTTTTTTAGCGTCGGCCTCCCGCCGCCGCTTCTCCGAAACTGCGATCTTGAGGTCGGGCCTGTAGGCAGCGCTTACGAAGCAATGCGGTACCTGGTCGAGCTGATGGGCGCTCGTCTGCTCACGCGCGCGAAGCTCGCTCGGGCTCTCGCCGGTGACGTTGCGGAACACGCGCCCGAAGGTGCCGAGGCTGTTCCAACCGGTTTGGAGTGCGATCTCGATGATGGGCGCGTCGGTGTCGCGGAGCAGCGCCTTAGCACGCTCGATGCGACGCGTCAGCAGATAGCGATGCGGTGGAGCGCCGAAGGCTTCTTTAAATGATCGCGCAAAGTGCGCTTCGGAAACCCCGCTCACGTTGGCGAGCCGCTCGACCGGCCAATCCTCTTCCGAGGCGGCGTCAATACGGTCCTTCGCGCGCAACAGGCGGCGCAGCAGTGCAGGGTCCTGGCGAGCCATCGAGGAGTTCAAATAGCATGCTTTGGCGGCGTCGGCGACACACTCACGACCGCTCATGGCACCGGAGCGGGACATAACGGCGCAGCAGCAGACGTCAGACGCGCCTGGCCACGGTTGGCAGTCGGTTAAGGCCGTCAGTCCCCCCGTGCCTTCGATTTTACAACGTCGCGGGCGCAGGCGATGAAGCGCTCGACGACGGGGCTCAGCGTCCGCTTCCTAAGCGTCGCTATCTTCACGGGCCAGGCGCTGTCCGGCAATTCGAGCGGCAAGGCTTTAAGTCCAAACCGTCCCGCATAGAGATCGAGCACCGAGCGTGGCAACGTCGTGATGAAACGTCCTGTCGCGACGTTGTTGGCGCGCAGATGCACCGAAATCGTCTTCATGGCGATCTTTGGCATGTCGAGCCCGCGTTGCCTGAATGCGCGTGAGATGACCTGGTAATTCCAGCGATCCCCGCTTGTCAGGATCCAGCGTTCCTCATGCAGTTCGGCGATATCGACTTTGCGCCGCCGCGCCCATGGGCTTTTTTGCCCGACAACGACAACCAGTTCGTCGTCGCAAAGCGTCTCGACATTGAAGTCGGTCACAAGCTCCGGGCTTTCAAGCGGCCAGCCGCCCCGGGCAAGCACCAGATCAAGCTCGCGATCCCTGAGCTTCTTTGCGAACGACAGGGTGTTCACCGTATCGATGTCGAGGACCGCTGCCGGGTGCTGGTGAGAAAATTTCTCGATGATCGGCTGCAGAATGGCGGCCGATATCGATTCCGGACACCCGATCCTGATCTCTCCGGCGGTTGGATCGGATAGAAACTCGATATCCTTGATGCCCTGTTTCAATTCGTCGAACGCTGCGACGCTGCGCCGTTCAAGCGCCACGCCGTAGACCGTTGCACGCACGCCCTGAGGTCCGCGGTCGAGCAGCCGCACGCCGAGCCCGTGCTCGAGGTCGGCAATGACTTCGGATACCGCGGGCTGCGAAACTCCGAGCTCTTGCGCAGCCTTGCCCATGCTGCCCAGCCGGACGACCGAGGAGAAAACGTAGAGGTCGCGCAGGCGCAGGCGCCGGCCGATCTGGCTCTCCCAGTCGATTCGCCTCGGCATAGGTAAAGTCCTATGTTGATCCAACCAGATAGGGAATTCCTCTTATGCCTGCTCCGATGTAATTGCAACACCAGAGGCGGCACCCTGTTATTGAAGGAGATGGCGATGTCACGATCGGCAATCAGGGCGGCGACGTGCACGGCTCTCGCGATCTGCGCGATCGGCCACGCCGAGGCGCAAACCTATCCTTCCAGAACGGTCACATTGGTCGTGCCGTTTCCGGCCGGCGGACCCACCGACACGATCGGCCGGGTGATTGCGGAAGGATTGCAGGCCTCGCTCGGCCAACCCGTGATCATCGAGAACGCCGCCGGCGCGACAGGCAGCATCGGCACCGGCAGGGTCGCCCGCGCCGAGCCCGACGGTTACACGCTGATCCTCGGGACCGTCGCGACCCACGTCTTCAACGCGGCGGCCTATTCGCTCAAATACGATGTTGCGAAGGATTTCGATCCGGTTTCGCTGATCGCATTCGATCCGCAGATCATTGCCGTGCGCAAGGATTTTCCCGCCACCGACCTCACGCAATTGATCGCCTGGCTGAAAGCCAATCCGGACAAGGCGACTGCCGGCACGGCCGGCGTCGGCAGCACCTCGCACATCAGCGCCGTCACGTTCCAGAAGGTCACCGGCACCCGCTTCGGATTCGTACCTTACCGGGGACTGGGGCCCGCGATGAACAATCTGGTGTCGGGCCACATCGACATCCTGTTCGATCTTGCCGCCAACGCGGTGCCGCAGGTCAACGCCGGGAGCATCAGGGGCCTCGCGGTGACGTCCGGGAGCCGCCTCCCCTCCGCGCCCGAGCTTGCCACGGTGGATGAAGCCGGCCTTGCCGGTTTCTATTTTCTCAACTGGCACGCGATCTGGGCGCCGCGCGGCACGCCACGCGAGGTGACGGCCAAACTCAATGCCGCGGTTCGCAAGACCCTGGCGGATCCATCGACCTTGCATCGGCTCGCCGACATCGGCCAGCAGATCCCGCCGCCCGAGCAACAGACATCCGAAGCCCTTGCAAGCTATCAGCACGACGAGATCGCCAAGTGGTGGCCGATCATCAAGGCGGCCAACGTCAAGGTCGACTGAATGGAGTTCGCGATTTTGTCGGAACAAGACGGATGCAAGCGGGCGGCGTCGATCGGCCCCCCTCGAACCGTCGAACGGAGAGAAGATGCGCATTCATAATCTCTATGCGGACGAGAACGGGGAAACCCATTTCCGCGATATCGACATCGAGCTGACGGACACCGGACCGGACGGGACCATCTCAAGGATATTTCCCGCGACCGGACTTATTTTTCGCACCACCCCCGCGGACTGGCTTTTTGACTGGCACGCAACGACGCGGCGGCAATACGTCGTCAATCTGGACGCGCCGCACCAGGTTACGGCGAGCGATGGCGAGAGCAGGATCATCGGCAGCGGTGAAATCTATCTGGTCGAGGACATGCACAGCAAAGGCCATCGGTCGCAGGCGCTGGGGATGCCGCGCCGTTCCCTGATGATACCGATCGAATAGCTCCGCTTCTCCTTGCCGCCGGATGGCGGACCAGGTCGTGGCATGATGTCCGCGCTTGGCCCTTGGCACTTGGCACTTGGCACTTGGCGGACATGCCTGAGGCGCGCCCTGGCGATGTCTGTTATCGGGGGTAGAACGGACGCCGCTGACACCCGATGCCGGCGTTCCTCGGCGGCCCAAGGCCCGCACCCGACGCCCACGCCAGCCTGCTGAAGCTGCCGCCCCCTCAAATTATTTTTTGTGCCGCGACCCCGGCGCCGGGTTTGCGCCCTCTTGTTTTAAGTGAATGCGCCATGGCGGCGCGTCACGAACGGAGCACAGAACCATGTGGTATAGGAAGAATGTTGGCGGGTGGGAGCGCGCGGCCAGACTGATCGGCGGGGGCTTGATGCTCATCTGCGGCGTGGTTGCGCTGCACGCTTCGCCGCTCGGGCTACTGCTCAGCGGCGCGGGTGTGGTGACGCTGGTCACCGGCGTGTTCGGCTATTGCCCTGGCTGCGCCATCGCCGGGCGCGAGCGACTGAAGGGGTGACCGCCTTGGCGCGCATATCGGATGATCTCTTTCTCGCGGCACAGTCGGGTGACCGGCACGCGCTGACACAGCTATTGGTGGCGCTGCAGCCGGACATTCGACGCTACGCCCGGCGCCATTGCCACCGCACCTCGGTCATCGAAGATGTGGTGCAGGAAGCCCTGATCGTCGTGTACCGGCGCGTGGGCACGATCCGCAGTCCAGCCGCACTCGCCGGCTGGCTGCTGACCGTCATCGCGCGCCTTTGCATGCTGCCGGCGCTGATGCTGATGCGTGGAGTCGAAGAACTCGCCAGCCTGGAAGAGTCCCGCGAGCTCGCAAAGGTCCCGCCGGACGAGTTACGCATGGACCTGGTCAATGCGATCGAGTCGCTTTCGCCGTCCCATCGCGAAGTGCTGTTGCTGCGAGATCTCGAAGATCTGACGATTTGGGAAATCGCCGGGCGGCTCGGCGTGACGCGCGAAGCGGCCAAAAGCCGCCTGCGCCGCGCCCGCGCATTGGTGCGCGAATACCTGCTCGGCACAAAGGACAGCGGAGGAGAGAGCACATGAATTACCTTCGTGGAATAGGCATGTTCGGCAGCGCCTTCCTCGGCGCGCACCTGATGCGCGGCGCAGCTGCGGCGGCGCTGCTCGCCTGGGCCATCGTCCACCAGACCGCGCACCCCTGGGCATCCCTGGGCGCGGGCGTTGCCGCCCTCGTCGCGCTACGCGGATGCCCGATGTGCTGGACTGTGGGCTTGGTCGAGACGCTTTCGCAAGGCCGTCGCGATTCGACGATCAGCGAGCGTAGCCCGTAGGGCGGATTAGCCAACGGGTCGCGCGTTCGCGCGACCCGTTGGCTAATCCGCCCTACGTGCTAACCTTGCGACAGGACGGGAAGGAGGTACCGTGCCGAGAACGATCGCGATATTGGGCTCCGCCCTCTTCTTTGCGGTTGCGCCCAGCACAGTGGCGGGGCTCATTCCCTGGTGGATTACGGATTGGGAATTTCGGCCGCCCTTCTTCGATCTCGAGGCGACGCGCGCCGTCGGGATCCTGTTGATCGTCGCCGGTCTGCCCGGGCTGGTCGATTCGTTTGTGCGCTTTGCGCTGCAAGGATTGGGCACGCCGGCGCCGATCGCACCGACGCAGAACCTCGTGGTGACGGGTCTTTATCGCTACGTGCGCAATCCTATTTACGTTGCCCTTGTCGCCGTCATTCTAGGCCAAGCGGCCTTGTTCGGCGACCAGCGCCTCCTTGCGTACGGTGTGTTGGTGTGGCTCGCCTTCCACGCCTTTGTCCTGGCGTACGAGGAGCCGGTGCTTGCTCAGAGTTTTGGGGCCGAGTACGAGGATTTCCGGGCCAACGTCCCGCGGTGGATTCCGCGGCTCACGCCCTGGCGAGCCACTTCCGCCAATGGCACGTAGCGGACATGCTGACCTGTCCGCGTGATGTCTGCCCCCGGAGATAAACCGGAAATGGCGAAGGCAAGGTGCCGCTTCCGCCGATGACCCACTCCGGAGATATGGCAATCGCAGACGGACAATATGGCCGCTTTCGTCACTCTACCTTGATGTCGGCGGCTTTGATTACCCTGGCCCACTTCTCGGTTTCTTCAACGATGAGTTCACGGTACTGCGTGGGCGACAGTTTTAGCACCGTTCCGCCGAGATCGGCGAGCCGCACCTGCATCTTCCGATCGCTGATGATGGCGTTGACCGCCGCATTGAGCTTGTCGATGATTTCCGCAGGCGTCGCCTTCGGCGCGCCCAGACCGAACACGGCGCTCACTTCATAGCCCGGCACGACATCGGCGATCGACGGTACCTCCGGCAATGCGTCCGAGCGCGTCGCGCTGGTCACTCCGAGCGCGCGCAGCCTGGCCCCCTTGATCAATTCAAGCGCGCCGGAGACGCTGCTGAAGTAAACCTGCACCTGGCCGCCCATCAGATCGGTCAGGGCGGGTGCATCGCCGCGATACTGCACCGTGACCATGTCGAGGCCGGCCGATATCTTGAACAGCTCGCCGGCCATATGCGGCCCGCCGCCCTGCCCGTTCCCGGCCATGTTGAGTTTTCCGGGATTGGCCTTGGCGTGGTCGATGAACTCCGCGACGGATCTGGCCGGCAACGATGGATTGACGACCATGACGTAAGGCTGGCGGACGAAGCTTGCGATCGGGGTCATGTCGCGCAGGAAATTGAACCTGAGCTCCTTGTACAGCGTTGCGTTGATTGCCACCGGCGGTCCGAGCATGGCAAGCGAGTGACCATCCGGCGCGGCATGCACAACGGATTCGATCGCCAGATTCGTGGCAGCCCCGGGCTTGTTTTCGACGATGAAGGGCTGCCCGAACCGCTCCGACAGCTGCTGGCCCACCAAACGCGCGAGGATGTCCTGTCCGCCGCCTGCGGGAAAGCCGACCACGATCCGAACCGGCCGCGCCGGATAATCGAGCGCCGATGCCGCGCGAGACAGCGCCGGCAGTGCGGCGGCACCAGCCGCCAAACGCAAAAAACTTCGGCGCGGAAGTTTCATAAGATCTTCCCTGCGTTGTCGAGCAGTGCAAGCCCGGACGGAAGCTTGATCGCGTGAACGCTACACAGCTTCGCGCGAGCGCGGAAGGGGCCGCGCCATGTTCTTGGTGCTGGTCCGTAGGGCGGATTAGCGCAGCGTAATCCGCCATCCTGGCAGGCAACGTTTAGCAGCGGCGGATTACGCCTTCCGCCTCATTCGTTGAGCTACGGTGGACGTGGCCGGCTAATCCGCCCTACGCGCCTTGCCAGGCCCAGCCGAAGCCGACGGCGCACTCGCCCTCGTCATCCCTGGCCGACCCGGTCAACCGTTTCCGGTTCCTGGTGCGGGCTTCGCGCCGGTGCCGCAAATCCTGAACTCGCTTGAGCAGGCTGCTTGCCAGTGCGGCACCACGCGCGCGGGCCTGCCTGACGATGAACATGATGGTCGCGATGCGGCTGAGAACGCCGAGCAGGAACAGCACCGAGTAGATGTCGATATAGGCCAAGAGGTCGCCGACCAGCATCAATTCCGGGGGCAGCGGGATGTGATGCGCATAAGCCCAGACAAGAATGACGACCGGGATGAAGGCGATGATGTCTCTCAGCGTCACCCTGTCCAGCAGGGCAGCCAGCTGCACCACCAGAACGTCCCATAGAAGATCGCCGAAAGCCGCCGGCTTATCGATGGTCCACTTCCGCCAAAACGCTTTCCACATCGGTTCAGCCCAACTCCGCCGGAAGCTGCACTATACCCGCAACCGCCATCATCGGCAAAGCAGCGTGCGTAGGTGGGCAAAGCGGCCGGGCGCGAACGCGTCCGGCGGCGTGCCCACCATTCAGCGCGAGACGTTCGATTAAAAAATGGTGGGCACGGCGCCAAGAGCGCCTCTGCCCACCCTACGGGCTACCACGCGCTTATCGCTCGGCTCCTTGAAGTGCAGCGCATCGGCCGACGCTTTGGGTTGCACGTACTCGGCGATCCTGTTCGCCAGCCGCGCGATGCCTCGCCGCATTTTCCGGTCGGTGATCCTGCCGAACGCCGCGACAAACCGGGCGCCTTCCTCCGACTCCATGAAATCGATGATCTCTTGCGGCATGCCGTTTTCGCCAGCCGATGATGCAGGCTCGTCCTCGAACAGGAACGACACCGAAATTTTCAATACGGTGCAAATCTCCTGCAGGCGGGACGCGCCGATCCGGTTGGTGCCCGTTTCATATTTCTGGATTTGCTGGTCCGTCAGCCCGATCGCTTCGCCGAGCGTGATCCTGCTGACCTCCCGCCTGGTCCGCCACATGCGAAGGCGTTTCCCGACGTGAACGTCGATGGGGTTCGGCGGTTTTGACGGCATAGTCATTGCTCCACTATCGACACGGGACTTTGCTGCAATCTTTCGGCGACGCGTGATCGCGCGTCGACCTGTAGCAGCAAGCACCATTATAGCACCATGTTGTAGGCAAGGTAGTGTCGAATTGTAGGTTGTCGGAACTGCCGGTATGAAAATCGGCATGGTGAAGAAGCCCGAATCAGAAGTGCGCTCCGCACCGTTTCACGCCAAGATCAGGCCGCGCTTTAAGAAGTGGGCCGAGGCGATGGCACGTGAAGATGATCGCAGCCTCGCGCAGTGGACCGAAACAATGATCCAAGCCGAGCACGACCGGCGCGAAGCAAAATCCCAGAGAGCAGCCGCGCGCAAGCCATCCTCTTGAGGGACCGGCCCGACATCTGGGCCGATTACGCGAAGCAGGCAGCGTTCTACTCTAATCCGTCGTCATAGTCCGGATCGGAGCCGGTGCTCGTTCGTAGCTTCGGAACGGAGTGCGTAGGGCTGTGGCGGAATGTCCGGTGTTGAGGGCCGAGCCGACGCGGGCCGGATCTCGTGCAGATGTCGCTTTTGAACCCGAAGCGGACACGGGTGCTCCCGTAATCGGCGATCGACGGCCCTTTCTCGCTCGCGGCCCTCTCGGATAGTGTTACACTTGTGCTACGACGAGGCGGTTTCTAACGAGGGCTCAATGAGACGACGCGAGTTAATCGCATTGAACACCGCCGACCCGCCGATGTTTCGCTTTGCAATCTGGGCGCGGCGTGCCTTGTACTCCGCAATCGAGGAGCATCCGTCATGGCCCTGACTACCAGCTACAGCCGAAGCGACGGTTCGATTTTCAAGATCAACGGCTTTACGACCGGTGACCAGATCACCCCTGATGTCCTCGGGCTTTCAAACGGCGGCTTTATAGCTCCGTACCGATCGCCGACGAACTGGCATATTTCGGATACCGGCGATTACGACGGCAACGGCAAGACGGACATCGCCTGGCGCAACAATAACGGGTCGGTCTCGATTTGGGATAACGGCGTGATCGGCGGCGCGCACATCATCGCAGGCCCTGGCGTGGTGCCCAACGACTGGCATATCGCTTAACTGGCATGTCTTCTGACACGCAGGGCCGCTAAACGTCGCTGCGACACGAACTCCAACCGATCGAAGAGGAAACAGCATGGCTTTAAAGCTTCGCCGCATCGGGGCCGAGTTCCAGGTTAACTTGGCTGTTAATGGCGGGACGGAGGGTCTCAGTGGCACGCAGGATTATGTCCATGTAGCTGCTTTGACTGATGGAAGGTTTGCAGCGGTTTATGACAGCCACTTCTCTTTAACTGACACTGATGTATTGGGGCACATTTTCAATAAGGACGGAACGCCTGCCGGAAGTACACTGACAATCGGCTATACGACTTACATTGAGCACGAGGCCGTGATTGCTCCCCGTTCAGATGGGGGATTTTTAACGGTTTTCGCGACCGATCTGCTTACATCCGATCCAAGCAAACATGACGAAGGCATTGCGCTGCGGCTGAACGTCAGCCACGGGCATAATAAGCCCATTGTTAGTTGTGGCAGACGATGACATCGGACAAATGGAGCTCCCGGCTGTCGCCACATTCGCGGACGGCCGAGCGGTTATCGCTTGGGAGAATTCTGGTGATCTCCATACTTATATGCGTGTTCTCAACGCATCGGGAACAGATTTTGGGACTCCCGCGCTTGATCTCGGATTTGGCCGGGATCCTGCTGCCGCAGCTTCCGCGAATTTTGCGTTGGTGGCGCGTCACTCCTCCCATGATCTTGACGCGACCCTGTTCAATGAGTCCAGCGAGGTGTTGACCAGTGTGGCGATTTCGCACCGGGCGGATTTCGTGACTGATGTGGTAGTTGCGAGTTTGAGGGACGGCAAATACGCGATCGTTTACAAGGTCGCCAACGTCCAATCGGGGTTTCCGACCTACGATAGGATCTACGGCAAGATTTACGACCCTGTGACGAACTCGTTAGGGACTGAGTTCTCCGTGGGGGCAGATCAAGCCACAGAGCCGAGTATTGCCGCTACGGCGAACGGAGGATTTGTCATTTCGTGGCGTGACCTAAGCGGCCTCTCGAATCACTCGACGCCTGACATACACGCACAAGCATTCGACGCTCTGGGTCGCTCAATTAGTCCTGAAATGTTGGTGAATAGCTTTACAGCAGGCGATCAGCTCTCTCCCGGCATCGCGGTCGATGTGGATGGGCGTATATTCGTGGCGTGGGGTGATTCAGGAAGCCAAGGCACCACAGATACTGAACCTTATGGGATCATGGGACAGGAATTAAGATTGGTCTCCTCCAACGAGATAGACTTCAATCCGGACGGTTTCAGTGACATCCTCTGGCAGAACGACAACGGCGCCACCTCTATCTGGGACAGTGGTGCCATCGGCGGCGCACACATCATCTCTGGCGCTGGTGTTGTGCCGAACAGCTGGCATATCTCTGGCAAGGCCGACTTCGACGGCAACGGCCAGAGCGACATCCTTTGGCGCAACGACAACGGCGCAGCCTCGATCTGGGACAATGGCGCAATCGGCAATGCCCACATCATCAGCGCCGCGGGCGTGGTCCCCAACAGCTGGCATATTTCAGGCACCGGCGATTTCGACGGCAACGGCCACAGCGACATCCTGTGGCGCAACGACAATGGCGCGGCGTCGATCTGGGACGACGGGCAGATCGGCAACGCCCACATCATCAGCGCCGCGGGCGTCGTCCCGAACAGCTGGCATATTGCCGGTACCGGCGATTTCGACGGCAACGGCCACAGCGACATCCTGTGGCGCAACGACAACGGTGCGGCGTCGATCTGGGACAACGGACAGATCGGCGGCGCCCACATCATCGCCGCCGCGGGTGTCATTCCGGGCGGCTGGAACATCGCCGGCACCGGGGATTTCGACGGCAACGGTCACGACGACATTCTGTGGCGCAACGACAACGGCGCGGTGTCGATCTGGGACGACGGGCAGATCGGCGGCGCCCACATTGTAGCCGCCGCCGGCGTGGTGCCGACGAACTGGCATATTTCGGATACCGGCGATTACGACGGCAATGGCAAGACGGACATCGCCTGGCGCAACGATAACGGGTCGGTCTCGATTTGGGATAACGGCGCGATCGGCGGCGCGCACATCATCGCCAACGCCGGCGACATCCCGGCCGGCTGGCACATCGTGTGAGCATGGGTCGAGGACGCGGCGCCGCTGCGTCCTCTCATCCGAAATGGCTCCACCAAAGCGGGGCCGTTATCCAGTGTTTCGAACGTCTGCACCAGCAAGCGCAGCCCGGTTGAGCGCAGCCCGTAGGGCGGATTAGCGAAGCGTAATCCGCCGCACCGATGCACCAAGGCGGCGGATTACGCCTTCCGCCTTCGCTCGTTGAGCTACGGTGGATGTGGTCGGCTAATCCGCCCTACGACCCGCCCGGCTACGAGCGGTCTCTTGCGTGAGGCACCGGCGCGTGTTTCTCTTGATTTGCCTCACCGCTTTTGGCCGGCTGCCGCAAAGGCTGCCATGATCGAGCTTTCGGCATGTGTTTGGAACGCAAGGCGCGGGTGCGCCGGACAACGCCGCCACCTGAAAGCGTCGTTGCAGGCTGGTACGAGAACGCCAGCCTGCTCGATAGCTACAGCATCGATTTGAGTTCATCGAAACAGCACAGCATGCGCATGCTGGCGATCCGGACAGTCGGCGATGCGCCCGCATGGATCAAGGCTTTGGTCGCGGTACGCGACGCCATGGTGACGCCCTTTGGCGTCAAAACCTCCGGCGAGGTCCGGGCGTCCAGGCCCGACAACGAACGCGTGGACTTCTTCCCGGTGCGATGGGAAGGCAACGACGAGATCGTGCTGGGCGAGGATGATCGACACCTGGACTTCCGGTTATCGCTGCTCCGTCGCAATTCTCCAACCGGCACGCAGCTCATCGCGACAACCGTCGTGCACTCCCACAATGCCTTCGGCCTCATTTATCTCACCGTGATCAGGCCCTTTCATCACCTCGTGGTCAGGGCCCACCTGGCACACTTTGCACGAGCACAAGGTCAGCAAGCCTAGCCCGTAGGGCGGATTAGCGAAGCGTAATCCGCCGCACCGATGCACCAAGGCGGCGGATTACGCCTTCCGCCTTCGCTCGTTGAACTACGGTGGACGTGGTCGGCTAATCCGCCCTACGACCCTACGGCGGCCATGCGCGGACGCATCGGCGCGGATCGCGCCGGCGATCACTTCGTCGCGAGGATGAGGCGGCGATGCGCGGCGCGCGCGCGCCGCCAAGCGGGAGCAGGCTTCGGCGGATTGGCGAGCGCTGCAGCAAGCGTCCGCTGATCCGCAACCGAAAGACGGATGATTTGGGTTTCCGCAATGGTGCGCTGCGCCGCCTGCCGCGCGGCGGCCACGACGAAATCGCTGACGCTGCGCCCTTCAATTTCCGCCGCGCACTTGACCACGGCGAGCGTTTCCGGAGACAGCCTAATCTCAAGCCGGGTCGAACGGATGCTGTTGCGCGCCATCGGGAATCCTCTCTCGGCGGAACTGGGCGCAAAATGCCGCAACAGTCAACGGGGATACGTGTGCTGCTAAGAGATGACCAACCCGCGCAATTGCCCGATACTCGCTTTGGTTGAATCAGTACGATAGCACCTGCTGCTAACGCGCGGCCACCCTGTTCTGCTTTTGCCGCCGGACCTTTCGACGCAACACTTTTCCGCCGCCGGTTTGCCGCATGACTCCCACATCGAGTTAATGTTCGGCCCGCGCGCAAGCGACAGGATGGGTCGCAACGACTTCACTGCATTGGGATTTCGCCAACGCCGCGTGAGCGGTGCATCGTCCGGACCGTGCTTAACCGATTGGATGACGAAGGGAATCCGGCCGTGACGATGGCGACGCGATGCGCACGGATGTTAAAGCTCGGCGGCTCAAGGCTTTTTCGGCTGCAACGAGGCGGCGGAAGCGTGCAAGGCGGCGCGAGTTGCCACGATTCCGCCGCACGCGCCTCAAGCGTGCCGCAACACTTCACGTTTCAGCGCGCTTCGGCGCGCTCTATTTTTTTTACGGGTCCCAAGCCATTCAACTTGCGGCCATTTCGGCGGCTGCTTTTGCGCTAATGCGCCGGCTCCACCGGCGCAAGCATGTTGGGTTTTTTCAGCAGCAGCACCGTGAGGCTCAAGCAGAAATAAAACACCGTCAGCATGAAGAAGGCATCGCCATAGCCCATCACCACGGCCTGGCGATGCACCATCTGCGACAGCTGCTTCATCGCCATCAGCGAGGCGTCGCCCATCCCCTGGAATTTCTGCATGAACATGTTCAGCGTTTCGGTCGCGGTGGTGTTGCCCCAGGTCACCCGGTCATGCAGCCGCGAAATATGGTGGTCGGTGCGTTCGTTCAGCACCTGGTTGATCACCGCGAGCCCGAGCGCGCCGCCGAGATTTCGCGTCAGGTTGAACAGCCCCGAGGCGTTCTTCACCCGGTCCGGCGGCAGCATGCCGAGCGCGATGTTGTTGGCCGGCACCATCGCCAGCATCAGGCCGATGCCGCGCAGGATCTGCGGCGCCAGCAGTTCGTAGAAATCGAAATCGCGGGTGATGAAGGTCATCTGCCAGGAGCCCAGCGCGAAGATCACGATGCCGGACGCGATGATGTAGCGCATGTCGAACTTCTGCATCAGCCGCCCGACGATCGGCGCGGTCAGGAACATGGTGATGCCGGAGACGAACATGGTCTCGCCGATCATCAGCGCGCTGTAGCCGCGCACTTCGGCGAGGTAGCGCGGATAGATGTAGGTCAGGCCGTACAGGCCGATGCCGACGCTGAACGAGATCAGGCAGCCGACCGCAAAATTACGGTTGCTGAAGGTGCGGAGGTCGACGATCGGCTCTTCCGCGGTCAGCACCCGGTAGAAGAAGAAGATCGCGGAGACCACGCTCACCGCCGCGCAAGTGGCGACCGAGGTGTCCTGCAGCCATTCGTATTGCGGGCCCTCCTCCAGCACATATTCCAGCGCGCCGAGAAAGCCCGCCATGGTGATGAGGCCCCACCAGTCGAAGCGGTTGAGCAATGCCAGGTTGGGCTCGTCGAAATCGACCAGCGCCAGCACGCCGACGGTGATGCCGATGCCGGGGAGGATGTTGATGAAGAACAGCCAGTGCCACGACATCCAGTCGGTGATGATGCCGCCGATGGTCGGGCCGATGGTCGGCGCCAGCGTGGCGACGAGGCCGATGATCGGGCCCACGATATGGAATTTCGAGCGCGGGAATACGATGTAGGCGGAGGCGAACACCGTCGGCACCATGCCGCCGCCCAAAAATCCCTGCACCGCGCGCCACAGGATCATCTGCTCGATGGTGGAGGCGAAGCCGCACAGGAAACTGGCGATGGTGAAGCCGGCCGCGGAAATCGCGAACAACATGCGGGTGCCGAGCGCGCGCGACATGAATCCGGACAGCGGGATCGCGATCACCTCGGCGATCAGATACGAGGTCTGCACCCACGACACCTCGCTCGAACTCGCCGACAGTCCCGCCTGGATTTCCGACAGCGACGCCGAGACCACCTGGATGTCCAGGATCGCCATGAACATGCCGAATACCATGATCAGGAACGCGATCAGCCGCCGCGGCTGGATCCGCTCGGACGCCGCGGCGGCGCTGATCATGGTAGTTGTGGCTGTCGTGTCGGACATTACCGAATCCCGGTTGATCAGGACTTCGTCATTGCGAGGAGCGTAAGCGACGAAGCAATCCAGTCTGCGGCGCGATCTCTGGATTGCTTCGCTTCGCTCGCAATGACGACCTAGGGCTTATTTCGGATGGACCATCTGCGGCGCGTCGAGGTCGGCATCGCTGTCCGCATCCCTGGCGCCTTCGCGGGTGTCGACGGTGGTGTAGACCGACATGCCCGCGCGCAGCAGGTTCTGTTTCGCGACCTCCTTCGGCACGCGGACGCGGACCGGCAGCCGCTGCACGATCTTGGTGAAGTTGCCGGTGGCGTTATCCGGCGGCAGCAGCGTGAACACCGAGCCCGCCGCCGGCGAAATGCTGTCGACGATCCCTGCGAACTTGCGATGGCCATAGGCGTCCACCGAGATCGTCACCGGCTGGCCGGGGCGGATGCGCTTCAACTGGGTTTCCTTGAAATTGGCGTCGATGAAGACGTCGTTGAGCGGCACCACATTGCCGAGCCGCTGGCCGGCCTGGATGTAATCGCCGACATTGACCAGGCGGTTGGAAAACGTACCGTCGACCGGCGCGCGCACATAGGTGAAATCGAGATCGCGCTCGGCCTTGGCGAGCGAGGTCTGCAACTCGGCAAGCTGGGCGCGGGCTTCGTCCTGCTGGGCCTTTGTCACTTCGACGCTGTCGCGCGAGGCAGTATAGGCCGCCTGCGCCGACTGCACCGCCGCCGCGCCCTGATCGCGGCCGGCCTGCGACTGTTCGAAGGTCGCCCGCGACGCGAATCCCTTGGTGCTCAGCGCCTGCTGGCGATCGAAATCGAGGTCGGCGCGTTTCAGATTGGCCTCGGCGGAAGCGAGTTGCGCCTTCATCTGCTCGGCAGCACTTTCCATCGCGGTGATCTGGCGGCCGATGCGGTCGACCGTCGCCTGCTGGGTGGCGATCCGGCTGCGCGCCGCATCCACGGCGATGCGATAATCGCCGTCGTCGATCCGGAAGATCACCTCGCCGGCGCGAACCAGGACATTGTCGCCGGGAAGGATCGCCGCGATGTGGCCGGACACCCGCGCGCCGAGCAGCGTGTTGTTGGCGCGGACATAGGCGTCGTCGGTCGAGACGTAGAAACGCCCGACCAGCGTGTAATATGCGCCATAGCTGATCGCCGCGAGCGCCAGCAGCGAGACGATCCCCATCAGCACGAATTTGCGCTTGCCGGATCTTGGCGCGACGGCGGTTGCGGCGGCGGCAGGCGGATCCGCCGCAGGCTTCTTGATCGCCGGAGCAGCCGGCGCACTGCGCCCAGCCGGCTCATCCGGCGACGGCGCGCGGCCGTGCTCGCCAGGCGCAGCATGGGCCAACTCGCTCTCATCCGCATCGGGGCGGATGATACGCGCGGTGGCCTGGTCTCTCGCTGCGGCCATCAAGGCCTCCCTGGACTATCCCACAACCTCTAGCCGACAACGCTGCCCGGCGCCGCTATTTTCGCTAAATTATCATTGACCGAACGGTTCGGTCAAGCTATATTCTGTGCAATAAACCATAGGTAGCATCCCCTTCCAAAGCGTTTCGGCCGGGGGCTTTTTTGGAAGAAGCTGAACAAATGGCTGCATCCACGCGCGCAACGCTCTCTCTTGTCGCCGAGGAAGACAGTTCGAAGCGGCGACAGATCCTGGACGGCGCGCGCAAGCTGTTCCTGGACCTCGGTTTCGACGCCGCCAGCATGGGCGAAATCGCCCGCGCCGCGGGCGTCTCCAAGGGCACGCTCTACGTCTATTTCGCCGACAAGAACCGGCTGTTCGAGGCCATCGTCGAGGAGGAAGTGCTCGACCAGCAGAAGGTCGCTTTCAACTTCGATCCCGATCGCGATGTTGCGACCACGCTGCGAGAATTCGGCCAGGCTTACATCGAGTTGCTGTGCCGGCCCGGCGGCGGATCGGCGATTCGGACTGTGATGGCGATCGCCGAGCGAATGCCCGAGGTCGGCGGCCGTTTCTACGAAAACGTGGTGGTGCATACCATCGCAAGGCTCGCCGCCTATCTCAAGGCGCATGTAACGGCGGGCGATCTCGAGATCGAGGACTGCACGTTGGCGGCATCGCAATTCATGATGGCCTGTCAGGCGTCGCTGTTCCTGCCATTTGTATTCCAGGCTTCGCCAGCGCCATCGGTCGCGCGCATCGCGCATGTGGTGGAAAGCGCGACGCGGATGTTTCTCGCGGCGTACCAGGTCAAGTCCACCTGACGGCGGTCCTTCCGGATTTGACATTTCAGCGATACGCTCGTCTCCCGTCCATCGCCGAAGCTGCGTCTCGTGAAGCGAGTCGCCGCGAAAAATCCCGGGCAAACCTGGAGATCGCACATGAGCACGATGACGATCAACGGCCGCATCGAGCCCCTTCCCGGCGATGCCGACGCGCTTTTGATCGATGTCGTGCGTGACGCGCTCAACCTGACCGGGACAAAGCTGGTATGCGGAGCCGGCGTATGCGGCGCATGCACCGTGCTGCTGGACGGCGCGCCGGTGGTGAGTTGCCTGATGCCTGCGCGCAGCGCGGCCGATAAATCGGTAACGACGGTCGAAGGCATCGGCGCCGGCGGACTGCATCCGGTGCAGAAGGCGTTCATGGCGCACGATGCCCTGCAATGCGGATTCTGCACGCCCGGTTTCATCGTCGAGGCGGCGGCGTTTCACGACCGCTGGCGCAATGCGAAGGCAACGGTGGCGCCGTCGCGCGAGGAAATCGGCGCGGCGCTATCGGGACATCTGTGCCGCTGCGGCGCCTATGAGGGCATCTTCCGCGCCGTGGCCGAGGCGTGCGCCGGCCGCTTTGACGGCGACGACATCGTCTCGCCTCGCATCGAGGCGCGCGAGAAAGTGACCGGGCTTGCGAAATACACCGTCGATATCCGTCATGACGGACAGTTGGAAGGCATGCTGCTCCGTTCGCATCTTGCGCACGCGCGAATCGTCGAACTGGACCTCGCGCCGGCGCTCGCCGTCCCCGGCGTGATCGCAGCGATTTCTTTGCTCGGCGACGACCGCATCGTCCGCTATGTCGGCGACCCCATCGCGGCCGTCGCCGCGACGGATCGCAAAACCGCAATTGAGGCCATTGCCGCCATCGGGATGGTCAGCGAACCCCTGCCGTCGGTGATCGGACTGGACGCGGCACGCCAGCCGGATGCGCCGGTGGTCTTTGAAAAATCCAGCAGGAAAAAAGCCGGCAACGTCTCGGAAGGCGCAGGCTCGCCCGCGCCCTGGAAGGGAAATGTCCGCGGGCCGTCCGCAGCATTCTCGCACAAGGCAAGCAAGGCGCGGAACTGGGTGGATGCCGCGCGAAAAGCGCAAAATCCGCTGCTGGTCGAGGAGACATTCCGCACCGGCACGCAGCAGCACGCCTGCCTGGAGCCGCACGCAGCCGTCGCCCGTTTCGATGGCGATCGGCTGACCATGCACGTCTCGACGCAAGCGGTATTCCACCTGATGGAGATGATCGCCAAACGCACCAAGCTCGACCATGACAAGGTTCGCGTGATCGCCGATCATGTCGGCGGCGGTTTTGGCTCGAAGGCCAGCCTTGGCATGGAAACCATCGCTGCGATCGAGCTTGCCCGCGCGGCGAAGGCGCCGGTGCGGATCGCGTTCGACCGGCACGAAGAACTTTCCGTCACCGGCTATCGGCCGGCGGCGGAGGTCAAAATCGCGCTGCTGCCTTCCGACGCCGGCGATCTGCAGGCGCTGTCGCTCACCGCTCATGCCGACACCGGCGCCGCAGTGAATTCGACGATCGCCGCGCTCGCGCGCCTAATCTATCCGGCGAAGGCAAAGCAATTGGCCGACTTCAACGTCATCAGCAACCTGCCGGCCGGCGCGGCCTTCCGCGGGCCCGGCGGACCGCCGATGGCGTTTGCGCTGGAACAGGCGATCGACGAAGTCGCGCTTCGGATGAAGGTCGATCCGATCGCGCTGCGCAAGCGCTGGGACCCCAATCCGAACCGCCAGCGTCTTTACGACTGGGCGTCCGGGCTTGACGTGTGGCGCGGCTTGAAGACGCCGGCGTCGCAGAGCGGCCGTTATCGCCGCGGCGTCGGCGTCGCGACCGGATACTGGCTGTATCTCTGGCAGCCCGGCTCAAAAGTCGAACTGGCAGTCAAGGGCGGACGGCTTATCGCCAGCACCGCGATCCAGGATATCGGTACCGGCAGCCGCACCGTGATCGCCAATACGGTCGCGCATGAATTCGGGCTCGAGCCGCACGAAATCGAGGTCCGGATCGGGGATTCCAATTTGCCGGAAGGCCCGGGTTCGGGCGGCAGCCGAACCACGGCCTCGGTCGTCCCACCCACGCTGCTTGCCGTGCAAAAGCTCAAATTCGCCATCGAACGAAATGCAAAGCAGCCGCCGGTCTCCGGCTCCAACGCGCCATGGCGGGAGTTGATCGCAGCTTCCCCCGATCTCAGTGAATCCGCGGAACGGCCGGAAGACGGCAAGCCAACGCTTCCCGGGATCCGCTCGCCGCTCAGGGATGCCGGCTTCATGGGGATGATATTCGGCTGGATGATGCGCCGTTTCTCCAACATGGTGATCGGCGCGGGCGTCCCAAGCTCGGTGCAGGTGATCGAAGTTGAAGTCGATACCTGGCTCGGGCACGTGCGCGTGCTCAACGTTCATACCGGCATTGCCGTCGGCAAGATCGCCGCGCCCGCGCTGGCCCGCAGTCAGGCGGCGGGTTCGGTGATCCAGGGCATCGGCTACGCGCTCTATGAGGCGCGCGAGCTTGATCCGCGCACGGGCGACATCCTTACCGGCGGGATGGAGGACTATCGCATCCCTGGTATCGCCGACACGCCGTCCATCGACGTGCATTTCGACGAGGGCGGGTTCGACCACGTGCTTGGCGGCAGCGTCGGCATCGGCGAAGTCGCGACGGTGCCGACCTCGCCGGCCATCGCCAACGCCATCTGCAACGCCACCGGCATCCGGCTCACCGAACTCCCGATCCGGCCCGACCGGCTGATCGCCGCGCTGAACGGGAGCGCGGCATGACATCCGCGTCGATCCATGCCGCCGAATTCCGCGCCGCCGGCACCGACCTTTCCGAACGCCGGCGCAGCGGCGTTTCCCGGGGACCGCTGATCGACATTGCCGCGGCGCCCGACACCATCGGCATCGCGTGGGACGCGGATGGCGCTGCGCGCATCGGGGCCTTCACCACCATCGCCGCGATCGCAGCCGACGCCCGCATCGCGCAGGCCTATCCCGGCCTCGCCGCCGCCGCGCTTGGTCTCGCCACACCGCAAGTTCGTCATCTCGCCACGCTCGGCGGCAATCTCGCGCAGCGTTCGCGCTGCTGGTATTTTCGCAATCCGCAGTTTGCGTGCCTGAAGAAGGGCGGAACGGAGTGTCCCGCACGCGGCGGCAATCATCTCTACAGCGTCGCCTTCGATCTCGGCCCCTGCGTGGCCCCGCATCCCTCGACCATGGCCGCGGCGCTGCTTGCCTATGATGCAGGCGTTTCAACCGATCGGCGAAGCGGATTGACCATCGGCAAGCTTCTTGGCGACGGCTCCAACGGCGCGGCCGATCACGCGCTTCAGCCCGGTGAAATGATCCGAAGCATCGAACTCCCACCTCCGCTCCCCGGCGAACGCGCGTTCTACAAGCGCGCCATCAGCCGCAGCCACGCGGAATGGCCGCTGGTCGAAGTCTGCGCGCGCGCCGTCGTCTCCGCCCGCTCGTTCCAGTTCATCCGCATCGCCGCCGGCGGGATTGCACCGGTGCCGCTGCGCTTGTTCGCGTCCGAAGCAATCTTGCAAGGCGCGCCGGCAAACCCGTCGACCATCGCCGTCGCGGCGGAGCAAGCAACCGCCGGAGCGACGCCATTGCCGATGACCGGATACAAGCTCGACCTGCTGCGCGGCGTCGTTCACGACCTTCTGGAGCGGCTTGCATCGTAGGGCGGATTAGCGAAGCGTAATCCGCCGATCGCGATACGAAGGGTGGCGGATTACGCCTTCCGCCTTCACTCGTTGAGCTACGGCGGACGTGGTCGGCTAATCCGCCCTACGGGCTTATTCGTCCATGAACTCGTCTTCTTCGTCGACCCTGGACCGGTGCGACAGCTTATGCCGTCCGCCCAACGATCCCGTCACCGCAGGTTCGCGGCTCGCATAGGAGTTACCCCGGCGCGCGGCGATCTCCTCGCCCGACACCGCGGCCGGCTGGCAGATGATGCGGCGGCTGGAGCGGCGCATCAGGTCGACGTGGATGTGATCGTAGTGATAGACGTTGGAGCCCGGAGCCAGCACGGTGTTGAACTGCTGGCACGCCGCGCCCTGCACGTCGCGCAAAAATCCCTGCTCCTCCGGCATTCCCTTCCAGCCGTCCTTGACGGTGATGCGCCGGCCGTCGGCCAGCGTGAACGCCGCGATATCCAGCGCGTTGCCGAAGGCGTGTTCGGAAATGTGCGCGCGCGAATTGCCGTTCATGCCGCGGCAGGAATAGGCGGAGATCTGCTTGATCTCGACCACGCGGGCGCCGAACCAGCGCATCGCCGAAGGCTGCACGGAATCGGCGAGCCAGCGATCGAGCGCCGAGACGATCGGACATGCCAGCGTCGCGGTCGGCGTCACCGCGACCGCGCCGAATGCATTGACCGGATTGCCCTGCGCCGGCCCGAGCCGCGGCAGCGGCGAGTAATCCTGCGATCCGCTCGTGGCAGGCCCGCGACCATACGATGGCGAAGAAGTGCGGTCATTCTGGGGATAGGCATCGACCCGACCTTGGGGCGCGCCGTAGCGCGGCGCATTCATCGGCGCGCCGTCCGCCGAGGGAGTGCCGTCGGGCGGCAGTTCGATCTCGCCTTCCTCCGGCGCGACGCCGGGCGCGGTCAGCGAAATCGGCCCGTTCGACCCGCCGCCATAGGCCGGCTGCTGCCGGACGGCGGTTTCCGGATAGGAGGATGCGGGATAGGACGACACCGGCGCGGCGGGCTGCGGCCGGGAGACCGGCCAGCGCGGCTGGTCACCGCCGATACCGGCCGGCGGCCGCAACTCGTCGGCAAAGCCGAAGCTGCTGTTGCTTTCGCCGAGCGCTGCGACCTTCAGCGGGAATTCGGCGCCGCAAACGCCGGGGCCTGAAATCGGATTGATCCGCACCAGGTCGGCGGTTTCCTTGACCGCACCGGATTTCAGGCATGCGACCTCGGCCTCGGCCCGCCACGGTTCGCGCTCCGCGGACTGAAAAAAGCCGCGGCCGCAACCTGCCAACGAAACAAGGACGAAGGAGCCGACCAAGACCAAACGAACTCCGTGCGCCATCCGCGCACGTTGGTCGAATTTATTTAAGGACTCTTCAACGCGTTGATTTTACGAAGTTTTAACTACGGTTCCGGCTGTGGGAAAACGGCAATAGACAGCAAGGCTGACTTTTTTGTCCGGGAACGATTTGCTAGCCTCGTCGTTACAGGGCAGTGACGTTGACCAGGGAGGCGTTCCCATGACTATCGTCAGCAGATTGAGCGTCTTTACCGCCTATGCCGCATTCGCCTTTGTCGGCGCGATCGTGCTGGGCATGATCTAGCTTTCAGCCCGCCTTATTGCATCAAGCCCGGCGGTTTGGACCGCCGGGCTTTTTCATGCGCTCGTTCTCACCATGCATACCGCGCCACGCCCTTGCCGGCGTAAGAGCGGGTGACGCCGGAGAACTCACCCTCGAAGGTGGCGGCCAGCGAAAATCCGTTCAGCCATCTCATCTCGGCCGAGCCGGTGACGAGGGCGGCGTCGCTCGCCTGCGCCGCGCCGTTGACGACGAATGAGGCGCCGGGCAGCGTCTGGAACGTAGCGGCGATATTGCGGTCAGGATTGAAGTCGTGCGCCCATGCGGCGCGGCCGCGTAGCGTAAAGATGCCGTTCTGCATCGCAAAGGATTTGTCGGTGCGGATGCCGAACTCGCTGCGGGTATCGGTCACGCTTTTCGAGGTGTAAGTGAGCGCAAACGTATTGGCGCCGGCGATGGCCTGCTCGGCATAAGCGGGCAGATCGATCGTGGTGAACTGCCCGGCGGCATAGGGCGTGATGCCGACGCCGCCGATCCACGGCGCGACGAAACGATAGCCGCCCTCGGCGCGGCCCGAAAATGTGTTGGCGTTGAAATTCGCGCGCAACAGGTCGGAGCCGGCGATGGTGACGATGCGGTCGGTGGTGACGTCCTGCCAGCCATAGGCCAGCGCCGCCGAGAGATAGGCGGGGCCGACGGTATGACGGATGAAGGCGCCGGCCTGGAACAGGTCGGAGCGGCCGGAGCCGCTGTTGACGACGCTGAAACCGGTGCCGCCGCCGGAGACCGCGAAACCCGCCAGCGTATTCGGCGAGAAGCGATAGTCGGCGCCGACCGCGACGCCGCCGATGCTGCTCCGCGCATTGTTGGAGCCGAGCGCCGCGTTGCCATCGGTTACTTGCGAGCCGCCATAGCCCGCGGCCCATACGCTCCAGCGCGGATCGTAGGCGTCGCGTATCGAGGCCTTGCGATACACCGCCGCATAGGCTTCCCGCTCGCTGTTCGTTCGCGGCTTGCCGCCCGACGCATACGCGATTGCATCGTTCTCCTCGGCAAATTGCGCCGCGCCTGCCGGCGGCGCGATGCTCTCGCCGCGGCCGGCCACGAACGGATCGGTCAGCAAGCCGAGGAACAGGTTCATTGTCTCAAAACTCGTCTGCTGCGTGCGGGTCGCGAGTTCACCCGACGCTTGCGTCAGGCCTCCCGGCGTCAACGTTCCGAACACCGCCGGAATGCCGCCGGTCGTGTTGAAGAAATTGACCAGCGTGTTGGCGACATTCTGCTGGTTGATATTGAGGCCGCCGCCGAAGTTCGGTGTGGGATTGGGGATGAAGTTCAGCGCGAGGTTCAAAAATACGTCGTGGGCATCATAGCTCAGGCTCGCCGTGAAGCCGCCGGGAATACCCGGCGTGTTGAACGAGCCGAAGGTGCCGCTGACGCCGCCCGCCGCGGTCAGGATGGTGTACCGCTTCGCCACGTAATTGCCGGCGAGGAATGCCGCTCCCGCGGCGCCGTTCAGCGAGGCGGTGCCGGTGACATTGGCGAAGGTCGATGCCGCCGGGTTGAGCTGCACCAGATACAACGCGCCGGACTGGAATGCGAGATTGCCGGCCACCGTCATCGACGTGCCCGGCGTGCCGTTGCCCGGCGACAGCGTGCCGCCATTGATCGTGGTGTTGCCGACGGTGCCGGTGCCGCCGAGCACGCCGCCGGCATTCACCGTGGTCAGTGACGATGACGCAATCGAGCCGCTGATGCTCAGCGTACCGCCATCGACACTGGTCGGGCCGGTGTAGGTGCTGGTTTCCGTCAGCAGCAACGTTCCGGCCCCGGTCTTGTTCAAGCCGCCGCTTCCGGCAATCACGCCCGCGAAGCCCGTATCCCTATTCGCGGCTCCGACGGTCAGCGTTCCGGAGCCGAGCGTCACCTTGCCGGCGCCCGACAGACTTCCGACCGCAGTGTTGAAACCTGCGAGGTCGAAGACCGCCGTTGGCCCGATGGTCACCGGCACGGTGTTTATGAGCGCGTTTGCCGCGGCAAGCCGCAAGCTGCCATTGTCGATGAACAGATTGCCTGTCGACTGGAACGAGCCGCCGAACAGCCAGAGACCGCTACCGGCCTTGATCAGATCGCCGGCCCCGGCGATGGTCCCGGTAAAAACACTGTTGGGAAAGTTGACCGGGTCGCTCGACGTATTGTTCCCGGCAACAGACAGCGATCCGCCCGCGCCGATCTGCACCACACCGGAGCCTCCGAGCATGCCGATCCTGTCATTGAGGCCGGCCCCCACCGTATAGGTGCCGTTCACGAACCGGTTCACCAACAGACCGGCCGCACGAAAGGCCAGGATATTTCCATTCTGCTGGCTGGTGCCGACGATGGTACTGCCGTCGGCCGAGATTCCGTAAGCCGCGTCAAGCCCGATGCCTGTGAGATCGAGGCCGTATTGCGAGACTAGCACGGCCTTGAGGTCCTGCATCCCGTAGACCTGATCCCAAAGGAAAGCATGGCTAACTCCGGAGCCAAGCAGTTGGCTCTGGCCGACCACCACCGCTCCATCGCCATTCACCGCGAAAGCCTGGCTACTGTTTTGGCCCGGAAGAAATCCAAGCCCGACCATGCCAGTCGCTGCAGTCCAGCGGATCGCCTGGTTGCCGGGTCCGGCAAGGCTCGCAAATCCGGCTACAACCGAGCCGTCCGCGCTCACGTCATCAGCGCTGCTATATAGGTATCCAGGAACAAACCCTAGACCACGTATGCCGGAGGCTGCGGTCCAGCGAAAAGCCTCAGCGTGATTCAGCCCGTTAAAACTTTCGCCCACGACGGCGGAGCCGTTGGCGCTCACGCCGGTGCCGTAGCTTGCGGTATCACCCGGCAGAAACCCAAGCCCGACCATGCCGCCGGACGCGGTCCAGCGGAAGGCTTGAGAAAAGCCGTTTTTGTAGCTCAAGCCCGCGACGATTGAGCCGTCCGCGCTAACGCCCTGCGCGTCGCTTTCGGTATTACCCGGCAAGAAACCGAGGCCAACCATGCCCGTCGCGGCAGTCCAGCGAAACGCCTGCTGCGGCTGCTGGCTGCCACCCACAACCACCGATCCATCGGCATTCGTCGCGCTTGCAATACTAAGGTTGTGGCCGGGCAGCAGGCCGAGTCCGACCATGCCGGTTGCCTCGGTCCAGCGGAAGGCTTCGCCCGTCTGACCGTTCAAGCCGGAGGTAAGGCTGAGACCCACCACAACGGAGCCGTCGGAATTGGCGCCGTAGGCTTGGCTGAGATCGGTGTTCGACAAGACGCCGAGCGTCTGGAAACTTTGAGCGCGGCCGGCTGCCGGGACGCTTGTTGCCAACACGGCGACAAAGCATGAAACGAGCAACCGCTCGCGCGCGATCATACGACCTGCGCAATCGTCGAGTTGTCCGCCTGATGCCCCCGATAACCATTGCCGGTCCTGTTTGCCCATGCCGTAATCCGCGCCACCCGCTCAAAAATGCAGTCGAAGTGAACCTCGCCTCACCACGTATATCGCGCTATTCCCTTGCCGGCGTAAGAGCGGGTGACGCCGGAGAACTCACCCTCGAAGGTGGCGGCCAGCGAAAATCCGTTCAGCCATCTCATCTCGGCCGAGCCGGTGACGAGGGCGGCGTCGCTCGCCTGCGCCGCGCCGTTGACGACGAACGACGCGCCGGGCAGCGTCTGGAACGTGGCGGCGATATTGCGGTCGGGATTGAAGTCGTGCGCCCAGGCGGCGCGGCCGCGCAAGGTGAAGACGCCGTTCTGCATCGCAAAGGATTTGTCGGTGCGGATGCCGAACTCGCTGCGGGTATCGGTCACGCTTTTCGAGGTGTAAGTGAGCGCAAACGTATTGGTGCCGGCGATGGCCTGCTCGGCATAAGCGGGCAGATCGATGGTGGTGAATTGTCCGGCGGCGTAAGGCGTGATGCCGACGCCGCCGATCCACGGCGCAACGAAACGATAGCCGCCCTCGGCGCGGCCCGAAAATGTGTTGGCGTTGAAATTCGCGCGCAACAGGTCGGAGCCGGCGATGGTGACGGTGCGGTCGGTGGTGACGTCCTGCCAGCCATAGGCCAGCGCCGCCGAGAGATAGGCGGGCCCATTGGTGTGGCGGACGAAGGCGCCGGCCTGGAACAGGTCGGAGCGGCCGGAGCCGCTGTTGACGACGCTGAAACCGGTGCCGCCGCCGGAGACCGCGAAACCCGCCAGCGTATTCGGCGAGAAGCGATAGTCGGCGCCGACCGCAACGCCGCCGATGCTGCTCCGCGCATTGTTGGAGCCGAGCGCCGCGTTGCCATCGGTGGTTTGCGAGCCGCCATAGCCCGCGGCCCACACGCTCCAGCGCGGATCGTAGGCCTCGCGTATCGAGGCCTTGCGATAGACCGCAGCGTAGGCTTCCCGCTCGCTCTTCGTTCGCGGCTTGCCGCCCGACGCATACGCGATTGCATCGCTCTCGTCGGCAAATTGCGCCGCGCCTGCCGGCGGCGCGATGCTCTCGCCGCGGCCGGCCACGAACGGATCGGTCAGCAAGCCGAGGAACAGGTTCATTGCCTCAAAACTCGTCTGCTGCGTGCGGGTCGCGAGTTCGCCCGACGCTTGCGCAAGACCGCCCGGCGTCAACGTCCCGAACACCGCCGGAATGCCGCCGGTGGTGTTGAAGAAATTGACCAGCGTGTTGGCGACGTTCTGCTGGTTGATATTGAGGCCGCTGCCGAAGTTCGGCCCGGGATTGGGGATGAAGTTCAGCGTCAGGTCTATGTAGGCGTGGTTGGCATCGTAGCTCAGCGTTGAAGTGAAATTCGCCGGAACGTTGGTGTTGACGATCGAACCGAACGTGCCGCCAACTCCGCCGGACGCGCTAAGGATGGTGTATTGCTTCGAGACGTAGTTGCCGGCGAGATAGACCGCCGCCGCGATCCCATTGAGAGACGCAGTGCCGCCGACATTGGCGAATGACGCAGTGGTCGGATTGAGAGCTACCAGGTACATCGCGCCGGACTGGAACGCGAGATTGCCGCTCACCGTCATCGACGAGCCGGGCGTGCCATTACCGGGCGCGAATATGCCACCGGAAACCGTAAGATTCGTGACCGCGCCCGAACCCGTGAACGTGCCGCCGCTGACATTGGCTCCGCCGTTGAGCGCGCCGTTGTTCACGGTGATGCCGGCGGTATTGGTCAGAAGGCCGGATACCGTAGCGCCGGCGTTGTTGTTAAACGTGCCGGCGTTCGACACCGTGCCGGTCCAGGTCAGGTTATTGGTAATCGTCGCGGCATTCGACAGCACGTTGCCGGTCCAGACGCCGTTGTTGGTGATGTTGCCGGCGCCGGTATTGGTGGCGACGTTGGCGACATAGGCGCCGTTGTTGGTGACGGCGCCCGCATTGTTGAGGTCGTCCTTCACGGTGCCGCCGAGCGCGACCGTGATGGTGCCGCTCGCCTTGTTGGTGATGCCGCCGGTCGTGGCATTCAGCGTGGCGCCGTTGGCGACCATCACCGCGCCGCTGTTGCTGAGCAGGCCCTGCAGCGTATAGGTCGCGGTATTGACCGCCAGCGTCGCGCCCGATGCGTTGGTGAAGCTGCTGTCGCCGGTCAGGTTGCCGCCCACCGTAAAGGTGCCGGCATTGTTGGCGATGACGCCGTTCACCGCACCCGCCGCGGTCACGGTTCCGGTGTTGATCAAGCCGCCGTTGACGACACTGGTCGCGGTGGCGGTCTTAAGTTCCCCCGCGTTCGTCAGCGGCAACGTCAGCGACGATATCGTGCCGGAATTGTCGATGGTCGATACGGAACTGTTTATGATCGCGTTCGCGCTCAAGGCCGAGCCTGCGGTTACAAAGATTCCGCGCTGCCCGCATGTACCGTTGCAGCCGTCCCCATTGTGAGCGTTGTTGGTCAGCGTGGTGATGCCGGTGAAGCTGTTGCCCGCTGCAACAACCAGAGTTGCGGCATCGTTGTTCGTGAAAGTGCTGTTACCGACCAGATTGCCTACCACGTTAAATATGCCGCTTTTGTTCGCGGGCTGCTGGAATACGCCTCCATTGTTTGTGATGGCGCCATTTATTGTACCGGCCGCGTTGACAATTCCGACGCTCGTCAGGCCGCCGTTCACAACGCTCGTCGCCGCATTGGTGTTCAGCATGCCGGTGCTGATGATCACGCCGCCGCTGATTGTTCCGGTATTTGTCATCTTGACGCCTGTGTTATTCAGGCCGCCCGTGATCGTGCCGGAGTTACTCGCGACGTTGGCATTCGTCAGTGAACCGGTCACCGTGCCCGCGTTGTTGAACGTGCCATTGTTGGTGACATTGGATGTGATGCTGCCGGTTGCGGCAATGTTCAGCGTACCGTCGGTCACGCTTGTCGGTCCGGTATAGGTATTGGTGCCCGACAAAATCTCTGTCCCGCCGGCAATCGAGGCAAGGGTAAAGCCGCCGCTGCCGCCGATGACGCCCGCGAAATTGCCCGAGGCAGCAGTCAAGGTGAGCGTCCTGGCGCCGAGCGCTACGATGCCGGAACCGGACAGGGTTTTGATCGAGGCTCCCGAATTGGTGCCCGAAATATCGAAGGTGCCGTTGTCCACCACGCCGCTCGATGTCGCGATGCTTCCGGCGCCGGCCAGCGCCAGCGTACCGCCGGAGATGGTGGTGAGGCCGTTGTAGCCGTTGATGCCCGACAGCGTTTCCGTGCCGGCGGCAATTGTAATGTGCCCGTTACCGCCGATTGAGCCTGCGAAATTGCCCGAGGCATTGGTCAGGGTCAGCGTCTTGATGCCCAGCGCAACGCTGCCGGAACCTGACAGGGTCTTGATCGATGTGCCGGCGGCGTCAACGCCGGAAATGTCGAACGCGCCGTTGGCCACTACGCCGCTCGAGCTGGCGATATTGCCCGTGCCGGTCAGCGCCAGCGTGCCGGCGGTGATGGTGGTGAGACCGGTATAGGATTGGGGCACCAACAGAATCGTTGTACCGGCGCCAAGCTGTTGAAATTGGCCCGAGCCGGAGATCACGTCGAGGATGGCGTACCCGTTGGAATGATTGATGGCGAAGATGCCATCGTCGACCACAGTGCCGACGATCGAGCCGGTCGTGCCGCCATTGCCGAGCTGCAGCGTGCCGCCGGAAATCGTCGTGCCGCCGCCGTATATATTGGCGGTGGTGATGACCAGCGTGCCGCCGCCGGCCTTGGTCAGGCTTTGCGAACTGCCGTTGACGATCGGCGTGTTGATGGTCGCGACAACGCCGCTGTCGGTATTGATGGTGCCGGTGCCGGAGAGCCCTGCGAGTTGCAGTTGACCGCCGGCGCCGGCATTCAGGACGTAGCCCGTCGTGCTGAACTGCAGGGTGTCGAAAGCCTGAGTCCCCACGACCGTGACGGTTCCCGCGGTGCCGGAGAACACGCCGACCGAGCTGCGCCATTGATCGTTAATGCTGGCCTGCCCCGGTGCGCCGGTCCAGTTGGTATTGGTTGCGTTCCAGGTTCCGGTGCCGCCGTTGACCACGCCATTGCCGGTCTGGTCGGCGCCATCCCAGAACTGGATGCGCTGGCCGGCGGCGGCAATCGACAGGTTGACCTGGTTTGGCACGTTGGTCAGCACGGTGGGCGTGCCGTTGCTGCTGCCGGTGATGGTGGCGAAGTTGCTCGGCGTCAGCGTGCCGTAGTTGAACAGGCGGTAATAACCGGCGGACGGCGCATTGACGGACAAGGTGCCGCCAAGCGTCAGGTTGCCGGTGACGTTGACGAGATCATTGGTCGGGCCGCCAACAACGCCGGGCGAGCCCAGTTCGAAAACCGACGTCGAACCGGCATTCAAATTCAGCGCGCCGACCGTCAGCGTGCCCGGGCTTTGGCCTGCCGACAACGTGCCGCCGGATTGCACGGTAACCAGGCCGCCGACCGAACCGGTGCCCGACAGCGTCCCGCCGGACTGCACATTGACGGCACTTGCGAGCGATCCGTTGACCCGCAGATTGCCGTCCGCAACCGTGGTCGCGCCGAGATAGGTGTTGGTGCCCGACAGTTCGAAGAGGCCGGCGCCCTGTTTGACGAGACCGCCATTGCCACCGATCGCACCCGCGAATATGCCGGCCGCATCGGTCAGCGTCAGTGTCCGGCTGCCGAGCGTCACGATGCCTGCGCCGGACAGGTTCTTGATCGAGGCGCCCGCCGTGGTCGCCGAGATATCGAAGGTGCCATCGTTGATCACGCCGCTCGAATTGGCGATGCTGCCCGCGCCGGACAGCGCAAGGACGCCCGCGCTGATGGTGGTGGCGCCGGCGTAGGTGTTGATTGCAGTCAAGGTCGTCGTGCCCGGGCCGTTGTGCTGAACCTCGCCGCTCCCCGAGATCGCGCCGTCAAACTGATAGGCATTCGACCTGTTGAATGCGAGCGTGGCGTTGTTTACGACGTCGCCGACGATCGACCCCGTCGCACCGCCATTGCCGAGTTGCAGCATACCCGCCGTAATGGTGGTGCCGCCGGTATAGGTGTTGGCGCCCGACAGGATCATGGTGCCGAGGCCGACCTTCTCCAACGCACCGGGCCCCGTCGTGCAGCCGCACGGATTGTTATCGGCGATGACGCCGCTCACCTCGGTCGAGCGGTCGTTGCCACCGACGCTAAGCGTATTGCCGCCACCGATGTAATAGTTGCCACCGCCCGCGATCGAGCCGGCGTTGATCCGCCCGTCATTGTTGGCGCCCCGGCTGCCCGAAAAATCGACGATGCTGCCCGCCTCCGTCTCGAAACGCGCGGTGCCGCCGTCGCTGCGGTCGAAGAAGAAGGTTGCGCTGTTGTTGTTCGTTGTGATGAAGGCGTTGCCGGCGGTGCTGCGGTTCAGGAATGCCATGCCGATCGCGCTGCTGTTCACAATCGTGGCGTTGTCCGCCGAGCTTTGGTTGTTGAAATCCAGAACGCCGAAATCGTTGTTGGTGATGGTCGCGCTGCCGGCCGTGCTGTGGTTGGAGAAGTGCACCTGGCCCTGGTCGTTGTTCGTGATCGACGCCGCGGCGTTTCCGGCCGAGCTCTGCGCATTGAAAAGCACCAGGCCGGCGTCCTTGTTGACGATTTTCGCACCCTCGAGCGTGGCTTGGTCGTTAAACACGACATAGCTGAAGCCCGCATTGTTGATCGTTGCGTCGCCGGCGGTGCTGGTCTTGTTGAATTCGACGACGCCGACGCCGAATCCGGCGATGTTGTTGATGGTAGCGCTACCGGCCGAGGCGTTGGTGAACACCGTACCGGCGGAAATATTGTTGTTGATCGTTGCGTTGGCCGCCGAGGATCCCTGGCGGAATTCGACCGAACCGCCGCTGAGATTGTCGATCGTCATCGTGCCTGCGTCGGTCCCGTTGCGGAAAGTCGTAAACGCGCCGGACTGGTTGGTCACCGTCGTGATGCCGGAGGTGTCGGCATTGACGATGTTGAAAGTGCCTTCGTTGTCGACAATGCCGACGATGCTGCCGGAGTTGCCGGACGTCCCAAGTTGCAGCGTCGCGCAATTGCAGATCGTGGTGCCGCCGGTGTAGCTATTGTTGCCGGTCATGATCACCCGGCCGCTGCCAACCGAGGAATCCAGTATTGTGAGGGGGCCGGCGCCTGCGCCGTCGACGATGTTGCCGGAGAGCGTCAACGCGACGCCGTTGGCGTCGATCGCGCCGCCGGCCGCGTTCATCCTGAAGCGGTTGTTGAACTTCAGGTCGCTCACGCCGTCGGCCTGGAACACGCCGCCGTTGAGAACGACATTGCCGGTGCCGACCGAGCTGTTGTTGGTGACCTGCAGGGTGCCGGCGCTGATCGCGGTGTTGCCGGTGTAGGTGTTGGCGCCCGACAGGATCAACGTGCTGTTGCCGGTCTGCTGGACCCGGACCCCGGCAGATGCTTCGCCGATGTTGTTGCTGATGGTGATGGTCTGGCCGGAATTGGCCTTGTTGATGATGCCGCCGTTCGCCCCCGCCAGGCTGAAATTCACGTCGGCGCCGCTGATCGAGTAGGACTGTGAGTTCGCGTTGAATGTCCAGGAGTCCGGTGAGATCGGACCCGAGGTCACGTTGATATTTGCTTTTCCGTTGTTTTTGAAAACCGCGGATTGTCCGGGCGCCACCGGCGCTGCGGCTGGACCCCAGTTGGTGTCAAGATTGTAATTTGTTGTGTTTGTGGTGAAGCCAGGACCATGCCACACCGACTGCGCCCGCGCGGCGGTCGCCAGCATCAGGCTCGCACTAACCAGCAGCGCGCCGGCCAGCGGCGTAGCGCCGACCATCGCGGCGCCCAGGTTCGCTCGCATGTGACGATGAGTACGCAACGCCCCGACCACCCGAACTTGCCGCCGCCGCGAGATACGCGGCGTTTCCCCGCCGCGAACTTTCGCAAATCAGCCATCGAGAGTCACGACAACCGGCCGCAACCCACGATAGATTCAGCGCAAAATCGGTTCTCCTGCACCGCTCCGGGCGCGGATTCTTGCAAGCTGTGGCGGAAAGGTTACGTTTTGTCTTAGGCCTCACCACGCATAACGGACTACCCCCTTGCCAGCGTAGGAGTTCGTGACGTTGGAGAATTCGCCCTCGAACGTGCCGGCGAGCGAAAAGCCGTTCAGCCATTTCATCTCCGCGGAAGCGGTGACGAGCGCCGAGTCATGCGCAGGCGCGGCGCCGTTCACCACGAACGATGCGCCGGGCAGCGTCTGGAAGGTCGGGGTGATCGCGCGGTCGGTGTTGAAATCATGCGCCCATGCGGCGCGGCCACGCAGGGTGAAAATGCCATTTTGCATCGGATAAGATTTGTCGGAGCGAAGGCCGAGTTCGCTGCGGGTGTCGGTCACGCTTTTGCCGGCATAGCTCAGCGCAAAAGTGTTGGCGCCGGCGATCGCCTGCTCGGCATAGGCCGGCAGATCGAAGGTGACGAATTGCCCGGCGGCATAGGGCGTGAGGCCGACGCCGCCGAGCCATGGCGTCGTGAAACGGTAGCCGCCTTCGGCACGTCCCGAGAATGCATCGGCGTTGAAGCGCGCACGCAGCAGATCGGTGCCGGCGATCGTGACGGTGCGGTCCGTGGTGATGGCCTGCCAGCCATAGGCCAGCGCGCCGGTGAGATAGGCCGCACCGACATTGTGCCGCACGAAGGCGCCGGCCTGGAACAGGTCGGAGCGGCCGGAGCCGAGACCGTTGACGGAAAAGTTCGTCGCGCCGCCGGCCAGCGCAAAGCCGGCAAGCGTATAGGGCGAGAAGCGATAATCCGCTCCGACCGCGACGCCGCCGATGCTGCTGCGCGTGTTGTTGGAGCCGAGCACCGTATTGCCGTCGGTGGTCTGCGAACCGCCGTAGCCCGCCGCCCACACGCTCCAGCGCTGGGTGAATGGATCGGCCGCGATGGGCGCCTTGCGATAGATGGCGGCGTAGGCGTCGCGCTCGGACTTCGTGCGCGGTTTGCCATTTGATGCATAGGCGTTCGCAGCGTCGCTCTCTTCGGCGAATTGCGGCGCGCTTGCGCCGGCAGTTACAGGATCGCCGCGCCCTGCGATGAACGGATCGGTCAGCAGCCCCATGAACAGACCCATCGCGTCGAAAGTGGTCTGTTGCGTTCCCGTCGCCACTTCACCGGAAATTTGTGTCAGACCCGCCGGCGTCAGCCCACCGAACACCAGCGGGATGCCGGCGTTGGAATTGAAGAAACCGACGATCGCGTTGGCGGCACTTTGCTGATTGACGTTGAGGCCGCTCGGCGGGAGGATGAAGATCAACGCGAGATCGAGATACGCATTGTTGCTGTCGTAACTCAGGCTGGATTTGAAATTCGCCGGCAGATCGGTGTTGGCGAGGCTGTTGAACGTGCCACTGACGCCGCCGGTGGCATTGAGGATGGTGTATTGCTTTGCCACATACGTCCCCGGAGCGAACGATGCCTTCACCGCCGCACCACCAAGCGTCGCGCTACCGGTGACATTGGTGCGGTCGGCATTGGCAGGCGAAACCTCCACCATGTAGCTCGCCGCCGCCGTGAAGACGAGATTGCCCTGTACGGCAAGCGTGCCGATCGAATTGCCCGGCGCCAGCGTACCGCCGTTGATGGTGGTGTTGCCGACGGTGCCGTTGCCGCCAAGCGTGCCGCCCGCGTTGACGGTGGTCAGCGACGACGATGCGATCGAGCCATTCACGCTGAGTGTGCCGGCGTTGACGTTGGTCGCGCCGGTATAGGTGCTGACGCCGGACAGCGTAAGCGTGCCGCTGCCCATCTGCTGTACACGTCCCGTGTCCGAGATGATGCCGCTATACGTGACCGCGTCGGAGCGGTTGAAATTCAGCGTCCCGCGGTCGAGGACATCGCCGATGATCGTCCCGGTAGCGCCGCCGTTGCCCACATTCATGGTGCCGATGAAGCTCGCGGCGTTTGCACCCGAGACCGTACCGAGATTGTTGATTGTTACCGCGCCGCCCGTGGTAGTTGCTACAATGCCTGTCCCACCGGCACTAACCGTTGCTCCGCTTGCTATGTCGATGGTCACGCTTCCTGATGTGGCGGCTGCCGAGATGCCAGTCGAATTCGCAGCCGAGCTGGTGGAAATGTTCCCCGTAACACTCACCGCAACATTGCCGGAGCCAATTGTGCTCGCTGTAATGGCTGTCTCGGCGAACTTTCCAGCCGTGGTCGTGATGGTACCGCTGTGACGAAGGGCAAGGTTCTGGGAATCATTCTTGTCGTCAATAGTGGCGAAAATTCCCGACCTGCCGGCGGAGATCATTCCCCCGTTGGTAACAGTGACGCTTCCCAACGGCCCGGCGCCGAACACTGTGATTCCGTCGAAGTTGACAAAGATGCTACCGCTTTGTGTAAGGGCTATCGAGCCACCGGCGGTGCCCTTTGAAATTGAAATTCCGGCGGTGAGACGATGATTGGCATCGCCGATATCGGCATCGGAATTGATCGTTATTGCTCCGGTAGCGCCGATACCGACGACGCCGGTCCCGGCGAATATTTTGGTGTGATTGGTGAGGCTCAGTAATGCAGGATCGGCGCCCCTCTGAAAAATACTTATACCGCCCATTATCGTGCCGCCGGAAAGATAAGCGGTGACACTGCCCTTGCCGAAACCTCCTGCTGAGAGACTCAACCCAACCTCAAGACCATTAATACTTGGTACGACCGGCGTCGCAGCGGTGCCCATTTGGACGGCGCCGAAGCTGCTAAGTGTCAGCGCCTGACGGGTAGAGGTAACACTGCCATTCCCCGAGTAGATGACAGGGCCCGTATTGGTATTTGAAAATTCGAGACTGACGCCAATATCGCTCGTGACGCTACCGTTGTTGGCAATTGTATTTGCACCAAACGAGAAGGCGCTGAAAATCAGGCCAGTGCCGCTGACCGTAACTCCCTTGTTTATGACGACATCTATACTTTGGACGCCGAGGATTTGAACTTGTTCATTCGCGGTGCCGGGCCCTTTGATCGCATGAGAGGTCGGAATTGTTATGGTGTCTTCAGCGCAGGTGAAAAGAAACTGGCTGGGCTGCGTAATGACACAGGCCGCGAACGCACTTTGCGGCACGGCGAGAACCAAAGTCCCGGCGCCGCTGATCAACGCCAACGATCCGAGCAGCCACCGCGTTTTGATGGTTTCCTTAGTCAAAGCAGACCCCCGCGCGCCGATCACGCACCCAGCTCTGTTCGCCGCTGTAATCCCGACATGGTTGCGCTTGCTTGGTCCGCTTTACTGGAGGTTTTTGGGCCGGCGCAATAGTCGCACAGCTGGAACCCTCCGAAAATCAGTGGGTTGTGCTGTCACAGCAACATTATTACACGCATGAGCTGTGAAACTTGGCAGGTTGAAAAAATCGCTCGGAAAAGTTGTGGTACCTGCAGTCACCGAACCGCGCCTTCATGGCCGAGAATTGATTTCAGCGCCGCCTGTCGTGGGTCTGATCGCCGGGCGGCTGCCGATCATGACCGGAACACCGGTTGCTGACACGGCGCCCGCAGATTACCGTCAACGAATGAGCGCAGAGATGCAGAGATAGTGTCCTGACTTGCGGGAGACGATCATGACGGAGCAAGGGTCGGCGAAGCAGAAGAACCGGGTTGCGACGACGTTGTGGGAATACGAAACCCTGCTGATCGCCAATGACAAGCTCGCGCTTTCGCCGGCGCTGGCGCGGGTTGCGACGGCCGGGCCTCGGCCGTGGCCGGGCACTCCATTCGAGGACGCCTTGAATGAGCTGGGCCGCAAGGGATGGGAGCTGGTCGGAATTGCCAACATCGCCGGCAGCGCGCAAACGCTTGCCGTCTTCAAACGCCCGCTCGCGTAAATTCGGATACCATCCAACGCAGAGCGCGAACAGGGCGCGCAACATTCACCGGCCGTTCAGCCGACGCGGTTCTCAATCTCCGACTTATCATCCTCGGGGCAGGTCACTGGTGACAAGGCATCGGGTTACATTCGCGGCGTGGCTGCTGTGCTGTCTGGTGACAGCCGGTAGCGCTTTCGCGCAAGGACAGCCTGCGCCCGCGCCGCAAAGCGCGCCTGTGTCCGCGCCCGCGGCCGCCCAGCCGGCCGCCGACGATCCGATCGGAAACGTTGCGACCCTGACGGGCAGCGCCACGGTGACCCGCAACAAGGCCTCGACTGCGCTCAAGCTGAAGGACGACGTCTTCCTGAACGACGTGTTGCAGACCTCGGCGAATTCGACGCTCGGCGTCACCTTCAACGACGCCACCACGTTCAACCTCACCGCCAATGCGCGGATCGCGGTAGACAGTTTCGTCTATGAGGACGGCGGCAAGACCAACGCCGCCCTGTTCAATGTCGCCAAAGGCACGGTGGCCTTCGTCGCCGCCGCGGTCGCCAAGTCGGGCGACATGAAAATCTCGACGCCGACGGCGACGCTCGGCATCCGCGGCACCACCGGCCTGGTCGAGGTGCCGGAAGGTGCGACCGCCGGCGGAGCCAACAACGTCGCGGTAAAACTCTATCCCGACCCGGACGGCAAAGTCGGCCGCATCGAGATCAACGACCGCTCCGGCGGCCGGCTCGGTTTTCTCACCCAGGGCGCCAGCGGTCTTACCATCCGCCCCGGCGCCGGCGGCCGCTTTGCCGCCGTGCCGCTCGTGATCTCGCCGCAGCAGGCACAGCGCGACCAGGGCTTTGTGCGCCAGGTCCACGCGGCGCAGAATTTCGGACGCCAGATCGTCACCCAGCGGCAGATCCAGCGCCGGCAAAATCCGGCCGGCCGTCCCGGCTTGCAGAGACCGAACGGACGTCCGCAACAGCCGGGCGTGCCACGACAGCCGGGCCTGCAACCCGGGCTGCGACCCGGTCAGCCGGGCCTGCCGCGACAGCCAGGACAACCCGGATTGCAGCGTCAACCCGGCGCACCGGGATTGCAGCGGCCCGGCGGGCAACTCCGGCCCGGCCTGCTGCGCCGGCCGGGCGCTGCCGCGCCGCGGCAAAAACCGCCGCCACAACAACGATAGCGCGCATCCTGAAGTCCCCTGTCCCGGACGCGGTGCAGCGCTTCTTCAGCGGTGCACCGCAGAGCCGGGACCGTCACGAACACCGTGCTTGTAACGGCCCCGGCTCTGCAGCGCACCGCTCCGCAAGAGCTACGCGCTGCGCTGCGTCCGGGGCACGAAACTCGCCGATTGTGTCGTCCCCGACATCACCGACGAAACAATTCTCTCCGCGACGAAACCATTTTGCGCTTTTGAAGCAAACGTCCGGAAACCCGCAGCCGGTACTGATTTCGTTAACGACGCGCCGCAAAGGCGCATTGAGTTGGCGCTCAAACAGACTGAAACAGGGGACTACCATGGGCAATCCGTTCAAGCTGAACTCCCGCCGTGCTGCCGTCGCGCTGGGCGCGCTGGCCGTCGGCGTTGTCGCATTTTCCGCTTCCGCCACCGCAGCGCCGCTGCAGCTGTTTCCCTTCTTCATGACCCCGCCGGTACAGGCCGCGCCGCAGCTGCAGGCCCTGCCGCAGGACGATGAAGACGGCGTCGGCGTCGAACTGCCGGCGCGCTTGAAGCGCCAGGTCGTCCACTACGCGACCCGCGAAGCGCCGGGCACCATCATCATCGACACCCCCAACACCTATCTGTACCTCGTGATGGGCAACGGACAGGCGATGCGCTACGGCATCGGCGTCGGCCGCGACGGCTTCACCTGGTCGGGCACCCAGTCGATCACCAAGAAGGCGGAATGGCCGGATTGGACCCCGCCGCCGGAAATGATCGCGCGCCAGCCCTATCTGCCGCGCCAGATGGCCGGCGGCCCCGGCAATCCGCTCGGCGCCCGCGCCATGTATCTCGGCGGCACCATCTACCGCATCCACGGCACCAACGCGCCCGGCACCATCGGCACCCGCGTCTCCTCAGGCTGCATCCGCCTCACCAATGAAGACGTCGCCGACCTGTATTCCCGCGTCAATGTCGGCACCAAGGTGATCGTGCTGCCGCAAGAACGCCGCGCCGACCTGGGTAACGTCGTCCGCTGATATCATATTGAAGCTTAAGGACGGCTCCGGCATCGGCCGGGGCTGTTTTCTTTTGTAGCCCGGATGGAGCGCAGCGAAATCCGGGGCCGCCGAATCCGCATCATTGTCTTTCCCGGATTACGCTGCGCTCCATCCGGGCTACGGCCTCCCGCTCTGGCGCCGCCCTCACCCGCCCTGTAGACTCCCCGCCGGGGCTATCAACCGGGGGGACGATGCGTCTCAAGACGATCCTGATCGCGGTCGCGGTGATCGCGGTCTCGTTTTTCATCAGCCTCAAGGCCATGGACTGGCTGTCGCCGGGCGGCAGCAACGCGCCGAAGCTGGTGGAGCTGCCGCCGCTCCCCGCGGTGCCGCGCACCTCCACCATCATCGCGCCCGTCGCAGTAACCTTGAATGCGATCCGCGATGCGGCCGACCGCGGGACGCCGCGCAATTTCGCCGGCAAGGCCGCCAATCCCGTGGAGCAGATCCTGCAGAACGCCGACATCGGCTGGACCGCGGCGCGCGGGCCGATCACGGCCACCGGCGCACAGGATGCGCTGACGCTGGCGACGCCGCTCACCGGCACGCTGAACATCACAGGCTCGCTGTCCTCGAAGGTGACCGGCGCGGTCGGCGACGTGCTGGGCGGGCTGCTCGGCGGCAATGCCGCCAAGCAGATCGGCAGCATCAACATCAAGAACATCAACGCATCAGCCGAAATCAAAGGCAACGTCGCGATGACGGCGCGGCCGCAGCTCAGCCCGAACTGGCGCGTCGAGCCCAATCTGGCCGCGCAGGTGAATTTGAACGACACCAGCCTGTCGGTGGCCGGCGTGCGCGTCAACGTCCCCGCGCAAATGAAGCCGGTGATCGACCAGGCCGTCAACGACCAGCTCGCCGCCGTGCAGGCGCGGCTTCGCAACGATCCGGCGCTCGAGACCAACGCGCGGGCGCAATGGGCAAAACTGTGCCGCTCGATCCCGCTGCAGGGCGCGGCGTCGACATTGCCGCCGTTGTGGCTGGAAATGCGGCCGACCAAGGCGATCGCGGCGCAGCCGCGCATCGACGCGTCGGCGGTGACGCTGACGCTGGGGCTGGAGGCCGAAACCCGCATCACCCCGGCGCAGACCAAGCCCGATTGCCCGTTTCCCGCGACGCTGGTCATCCAGCCGCCGGCACCCGGCCGCGTCGCCATCGCGGTGCCGATCGACATACCCTTCCCCGAACTCAGCAAGCTGCTGGAAGCGCAATTCGCCGGCAAGACGTTTCCGGAGGACGGTTCGGGCTCGGTCGATGTCACCGTGAAGCGCGCCGGCATCGCGGCCTCCGGCGACCGGCTGCTGATCTCGCTGCTGGTCAACGCCAAGGAGAAGAAAAGTTTTCTCGGGTTCGGCGGCGAAGCCAATGTGCATATCTGGGGCCGGCCCGCGCTCGATCAGGGCCAGCAGATCCTGCGCCTGACCGATATCGAACTCGCGGTGGAATCGGAGGCCGCGTTCGGGCTGCTCGGCACCGCCACGCGCGCGGCGGTGCCTTATCTGCAAAAGGCGCTGGCGGAAAAGGCCGTGGTGGACCTCAAGCCGTTCGCGTCGAACGCGCAGAAGCGGATCGCCGCGGTGATATCGGATTTCCAGAAGAATGAAGACGGCGTGCGCGTCGCCGCCGAGATTACCACGCTGCGGCTCGCCGGCATCGCCTTCGATTCAAAAACGCTGCGCGTGATCGCGGAAGCAAACGGCGCGATCAATGTCTCGGTGACGGCGCTGCCGGGGCTGTAGTTGTGTCCCGGGCGCGATGCAGCGCCCTTCGCGCTGCTTCGCAGAACCGGGACCCCGGTTGGAGCTGAAAAAAGCTGGGCCCCGGCTCTGCAGCGCATCGCTCCGCAAGAGCTATGCGCTGCGCTGCGTCCGGGGCACGATGAAATCAGCTGCCCTCGAACTTGAACGAGACCTTGATCTTGGCGCGATAGGCTTCGACCCTGCCCTTGGCATCCAGTTGCATATCGAGCTGCACCACTTCGGCGACGCGAAGATCGCGCAGCGACTTGCTGGCGCGGTCGACCGCCACCTTGGCGGCCTTTTCCCAGGAATCCTTGCTGGTGCCGACCAGTTCGATGACCTTGTAAACGCTGTCAGCCATAAACGTTCTCCCGTCGTTGTCAGGCAGGACGCTTGCTGCTCCTGCCGCCCGGGAGCCTAACATCGCGGTACCATCGCCGAAAGGCGCAATCCGGCACCGGCGCAGCGGCGAATTGCCTAAAAGTCGGCTTTGCCGGCCATGACGAGTAAAACAAAAAGCGCGCCCGGCGTCAGCCGGACGCGCTTCTTTACTGGTTACTCAGTCGCCTCAGGTCGAATACTTGAACTCGGGCATCGCCTTCAACTCGTCCTTGGTCGCGTTGAACACGGCGTGGTCGGGATACCAGGGATTGGGCTTCGAGGCCGCCGCCGGCGCGGTGTTCGCCGCACCCGTGGTCGTACTGGTTGCCGGCCTTGTACCCGTCGCACCGGGGGCCGGTGCACCCGCGCCCGCATACACGACGGGCTCATTGACGAATTTGACCTTGTCCAGCGGCACGGCGACCAGATGTTCGCCGACGCCGAGGAAGCCGCCAACGCCGATCACCACGGCCTTGATGTTACCGTCCTTGTCGGTCAGGAGGTCGTTGATCGAACCCAGGCTCTCGTTCTTGTCGTTATAGACATTTAAGCCGACCAGCTTCGATGCACGCCAGGTGCCCTGGAACGACGACGTGTCGCTTGCGGCAGCCGGCGCCATGTTGGCGCGATCGGTGGTGGCGGTCGGGGTCTGCGCGAACGCTGCAGTCGCGAGCAACGCGGTACCCATCAAACCCGCCGTGACATATTTTCTGATCATGAGTTGCTCCCTTGGATAATTCAGTAGGGAGAAACTCGGAAATGCGGTGACTGGTTCCGCCGGAGGATCGATAATTTGCCCGGGTTCCAGCCGGAATATCGCACTTTCCAGGCCTCAGAACCCACCCCAATAAGGCGGTATATCGTAATAGCGATGCAGCGCTTCTTCCTGGGAACGATCGCCCCAGTCGAAATCCTTGTCGGCGCGGAACGACGGCGCGCGTTTCAACTCTTCATCGTCGATGTCGAGCTGATAGGCTTCGAACTTCGGGTTGTAGCTGAGCCGCGCCCACGGCAGCGGCAGCAGGCTGGTTCCCATGCCCAGGAACCCGCCAAAGCTTAAGATCGCGTAGGCCACATTGCCGGTGACCTTGTCGATCATCAGCCGTTCGATGTGGCCGATCTTGTCGCCGTTCGACCGCCGCACGGCAGTGCCTTCGACGCGGTCGCTCGCAATCAAAGTGTGCGGTTTTGTCATGGTGTCGGTAACCATCACGCGCTCCCAGGAGGTTGATGCGGATACCGCTCGTCAACGCCCCCAGGCTAAGCCGGTTCCATCAGGCCGCGATGGCATCCTCGCCGGAATCGAAAAACGCCACGGCTTCAAACCGATAACCGCAGGCATGACAGCTCCAAAGATAGGACGTGCGGCGCGGCCCATTCTCGAACCATTCCGGTGCGGCGATCGGCTTGCCGCATTGCGCGCAGGGATTTTCGTGGGGCAGGTCTTCTGCTGACAAATAACGCGAACGGACAGCGATCATGACGCATCTCCCTTCTGCTATTCGCAGCGAAATAGATGCTCCGAATGAGTTGCCGTCAAGGCGGCGGCGCGTGGGTCATCGAGTCGCGCTGCGCAGCAACAAACTCATTGTCGTCCCCGCGAAGGCGGGGACCCATACGCCCAGGATTTTCAATTGAGAATGAGATGTTGCAACACTCGTTAGCGAGCCGCAAGCACGGTGGTTATGGGTCCCCCGCCTTCGCGGGGACGACGAAAGAGTTTTACTTCGCCACCGGGTTCACCACCGGCTCGGCGGTGTGCACCGCGCCGGGCGCGCGGACATGGATCGTCGCGATCTCATCGGTGTAGACCTTCTGCCAGCCGTCGATGTGATCGAGCAGGATGGTCGCGGCACTCTGCGTCCGCATCAACGTCGCCTCGATCTTGTATGCTTCCAGCAGGCGAAACAGATTTTCCGGTTTCATCAGGCCGCTGGCGGCGTTGTGATCGACAAAGAATTTTTCGCCGTACAGCTCGGTGCGGCCGTCGATGAAGGGCGCCACGCCGTTGGCGAGCAGATAGCCGCCAAAATCGTAGTCGTTGAACACGCGGCTGAAATTCAGCTTCTTCAATTCCACCACCGCCGCGACGGGCGAGCCGCGGGTATGCGGCTCGAAGCGAACCACCGATGCATAGGCCACGGTACCGGCGAACAGCACAGCCAGGATTGCGGCGAACATTACGCCGCGCGGCGCAGAGCCCCCCGGCTTCGCGTCATCGGCGGCGCCGATCTGCCTGGCCAAGGGAGCCGCGAGAAACAGCGGCACCAGCAACGCAAACGTTTCCAGGTTGCGGGTCTGGCTCAGCGCCATGTGCAGCATGCCGAGCAGCAGCACGATACGCAGCGGCGGCAGCGAGACGCCGCGGTAAAGCGCAAGCCCGAACCCGAGCAGCAGGCAGACTTCCAGCGGGCCGAGCGCGGCGAAGTCCGCCGGCCGCCATTCCAGGATCAGCGGCAATGCTTCGCCGAGGGCGAGAATTTTTCGCGACGCCAGCAGCGAATTCCAGCCATAGGGCGTGACGCAACTTGCAGCAGTCGCCGCGACGGCGAAGGCCGCCCAGCGCACCGCCAACGACTTGCGCGCGCGTGGATCGGCGTTCCACACCGCATCGACCGCGATCGGCGCCACCAATGCGAGGCCGAGGACAAAACCGCCATGCAGGTTGGCCCACAGCGCCATCAGCGGGAGCAGCCGGAACGACGGCGCGCCGCGGCGATCCGCGGCCTGCACCAGTCCGCCAACCCATGCGATCATCACCGGCAGCGCCAGCACATGCGGCCGCGCCAACAGATGCGGCGCGGTCAGCGCCAACGCCGCCGCTGCGAATACCAGGGTCGTGCTCTCACTTAAGTGCGTCGCGAGATACCGCGTGAACAGCGCGAAGGTCGCGGCGATGCAGGCTGCGGCCAGCACCACCGGCCCGGTCCAGCCGGCAACTGCGAAAACTTCGGCATAGGCGACCTGCGCCAGCCACTGCGTCGAGATCCAGGGCTGGCCGCGCATGGTGAAGGAATACACGTCGGTGGTCGGCACAGCGCCGTGATCGACGATCCACTGGCCGATAGTGATCTGCCACATCGTATCCGGATCGATCAGCAGATGATTTCCGGCAAGGATAAACACCGCATAGACGCCGGCGCCGACCCACACGGGCAGCAGCCCGCGCATTGGGCCTGCGGCCTCGGTGGCATGGGTTGCGGACATCGTCATCGGCATGGGCGCCCTTAAGCTCAAGTTTCCGGCCGATCGAAGCACGCCAGGGCATAATTCTTGGTAAATCCGGGAGGCCGAATGGGCAGCGAAACCACCCGAGAATGCCGGGATTCGGCCACATCCCTGCCGCGCGCTTGCAACAATCGGGGTCCTTAAGCGTTGCAATCGCGCCATTCACACGCTCACCGGGGCCCTCTTGATGAAATCGGTCGTTTCCTTCGCGTGGCTCGTCGCCATCGCGGCATTGCCGTTGTCGCAAGGCGCGCTGGCGCGGGATGCGCAGTACGACGCGCTGGTCGCGACCCACGCCAAGGCCAACAACCTGCCGGAGGCGCTGGTGCATCGGGTAATCGTGCGCGAAAGCGGCTATCGGCCGCATCTCGTCAGCCACGGCAACATCGGCCTGATGCAGATCAAGCTCGGCACCGCGCGCGGCCTCGGCTACACCGGCACGGCCGAAGGGCTTCGCGATCCGGAGACCAATCTCACCTGGGCCGTGAAATATCTCGCCGGCGCCTGGCGCGCGGCGAACGGCGATCACAAGCGCGCGATGCACCTTTACGCCAGCGGCTACTATCACGCCGCCAAGCGGCAGCGGCATTCCGCCCCGCCCCGGCTGGAAGAACTGACCAGCGCCAATGCGCAGCAGGTGGGGAGGTAACTCCCTTCGTCGTTCCCGCGTACGAGGGAACCCATAACCCCTGGCGCCTGTGCTAAAGGCGCGATGTTGCAACGGCGTCCTTCAACGAGAGGACACGGCGTATGGGTCCCCGCGTTCGCGGGGACGACGTATTGAGCGGTTGAAACCGGCTGCAACGCGTTGACACCCCGCGCCATCGGCCTACATTAGCCCTGTTCCGAGGGGAGCTCCGATGAGGAGCTGAGATACCGCACGCTCAAGTCCTGCCGAAACAGGGCGCGAGACCGCGGTGACCCTTTGAACCTGATCCGGGTCATGCCGGCGAAGGGACAGGGATGTACCAGAGTTCGACGTCTTCACGGGGGGAATCCCCTGTTTCGGTGATCGGCGCAGGCATCGCCGGCGCATGGCAGGCGTTGCTGTTCGCCAAAGCGGGCCACGCGGTCACGCTGTTCGAGCGCAGCGATGCCGGAATGACTGAGGCCACCAGCCACTGGGCCGGCGGCATGCTGGCGCCGTACTGCGAGCGCGAAGCGTCCGAGCCCGTCATCAGCCGTCTCGGCATCCGCTCGCTCGACCTGTGGCGCGACGAATTTCCGGATACGCCGTTCAACGGTTCGCTGGTGGTGTCGCACCCGCGCGATCGATCGGATTTCGAGCGCTTTGCGAAGCTGACATCAGGCCATCGCCGCCTGGGCGCCGAAGCCGTGACCGAGCTTGAACCGTCGCTCGACGGCCGCTTTCGCGATGCGCTGTTTTTTCCCGATGAAGGCCATGTCGAACCGCGCGCCGTGCTGCCGGAATTGCATGCGCGCGTCGCGGCGGCCGGCGGGGCCGTCCGGTTCGGAAGCGAGCAGCGCCCCGACCAAACCGACGGCATCGTGATCGATTGCCGTGGACTGTTCGCACGCGACACCCAGCCCAATCTACGCGGCGTCAAGGGCGAGATGGTGATCGTCGAGACCTGTGAGATCGCGCTGTCGCGTCCGGTGCGGCTGATCCATCCGCGCTGGCCGCTTTACATCATCCCGCGCGCGGGCAACCAGTTCATGATCGGCGCCACCTCGATCGAACGCGAGGACGACGGCGTCAGCGTCCGCTCCGCACTTGAGCTGCTGAGCGCCGCCTATGCGGTGCATCCGGCGTTCGGCGAGGCGCGCATTGTCGAGATCGGCTCAGGTTTGCGGCCGGCATTTCCGGACAATCTGCCGCGCATCGCGATTCATGACCGCAAGATCGCGGTCAACGGACTCTATCGCCACGGTTTTCTGCTGGCGCCGGCGCTGGCGGAGCTGACGCTCGGCTATGTCGAGCGCGGCGTGATCGACAATGAGGTGATGCAATGCGCGTGACCGTCAATGGCGAGCAGCGCGAGATATCGGCTGATCATGTCGATGCGCTGCTGAGCGAACTCGAATACCAAGGCACGCATTTCGCGATCGCGCTGAATTTCGACGTGCTGCCGCGCAGCCGCTGGGCGGAGACGCCCCTTCGGCCCGGCGACGAAATCGAGATCATCACGCCGCGGCAGGGAGGGTGAGGAGGATGGTGAAGCTTACTCAGATGTCGTCCCGGCGAACGCCGGGACCCATAACCCCTGGCGTCGATAATTGCAGAAGGCGTCTGCCCCAGTGCCGAAACGCAACGACACGGCGTATGGGTCCCGGCGTTCGCCGGGACGACGGTTGTGAGCCATGCTGACCCTCTACAACAAACCCTTCGCCTCGCGCCTCCTGATCGGCAGCGCGCTGTATCCGTCGCCGAAGATCATGCAGGACGCGATCCGCGCCTCCGCGGCCCAGATCGTCACGGTGTCGCTACGGCGCGAGTCCGCGGGTGGCAAGACCGGCGATGCGTTCTGGTCGCTGATCCGCGAACTCGACGTCACCGTGCTGCCGAACACCGCCGGCTGCCGCAGCGCGCGCGAGGCGGTGACCACGGCGAAACTGGCGCGCGAATTGTTCGGCACGCCCTGGATCAAGCTCGAGGTGATCGCCGACAACGACACGCTGCAGCCCGACGTGGTCGGCCTGGTCGAGGCCGCCGCGCTCCTGATCAAGGACGGGTTTGAGGTATTCCCCTATTGCACCGAGGACCTCAGCGTCGCGATGCGGCTGGTCGATGCCGGCTGCAGGGTGGTGATGCCATGGGCGGCGCCGATCGGCAGCGCCAAGGGCATCATCAACCGCGATGCGTTGAAATTGCTGCGCGACCGGCTGCCCGATATCACGCTGGTGGTCGATGCCGGCCTCGGCGCGCCGTCGCATGCCGCCGAAGCGCTCGAACTCGGCTACGACGCCGTGCTGCTCAACACCGCCATCGCCAAAGCCGCCGATCCCGTCGCAATGGCAGGCGCGTTCAAGCTCGCGGTCGAGGCCGGCCGCACCGCATATCAAGCAGGCCTGATGCAGGCCCGCGACTTCGCCTCGCCTTCCACTCCAGTCATCGGGACCCCGTTCTGGCATGCCGTATCCTGACCGCTTCTATCCCGTGGTCGACAGCGTCGCCTGGGTCGCACGCCTGGCGAAGCTCGGCGTCGGCACGGTGCAGCTGCGCGCCAAGGAGCTCGACGATGGCGCGGCGCTGCAGATCGTCACCGATGCGCTCGAAGCGACCAAGGGCACGCCGACCAAGCTGGTGGTCAACGACTACTGGCGCGCGGCGATCGTGGCTGGCGCAAAACATCTGCATCTCGGCCAGGAAGATTTGGCGGAGGCCGATCTTGCCGCGATCCGCGACGCCGGGCTGACACTCGGCATTTCGACCCATGACGATGACGAACTCGCAACCGCGTTGCGCGCCAAACCCGACTACGTCGCGCTTGGCCCGATCTTTCCGACCACGCTGAAATCGATGCGCTTTGCGCCGCAGGGCATCGCAAAGATCACCGAATGGAAAAAGCGCATAGGCAGTATTCCGCTGGTGGCGATCGGCGGCATCAAGCTCGAACAGGCGCCTGCGATCTTCGACGCCGGCGCCGATTCCATCGCCGTGGTCAGCGACGTCACCCAGCATGCCGATCCCGACGCGCGGGTGCGCGCATGGCTGCAGACGTTCGCGCAGGCGGCATGAGGAGGATGGCCCATGACAACCTCCGTGTTTCTCGCAAGGCTGATCGGCCCGGTGATGCTGGTGATCGGGCTTGCCGTTTTCGCCAACCAGCGCGCGTTCCGCGACATGGCCGAGGAGTTTTTGGCGAGCCGGGCGCTGCTGTTTCTCTCTGGCCTGCTGATCATGCCGATGGGTATCGCCATCGTGCTGACCCACAACATCTGGGCTGCGGACTGGCGCGGGCTGATCACGCTGTTCGGCTGGCTCAATACAATCGGTGGCGCGGTGCGGCTGGCCGCGCCGGACACCGTGATGCGAACCGGCCTCGCCATGCTGCGGCGGCCGTATTTCGTAACCGTCGCCGCCGCGATCTGGGTCGCGCTCGGCTTGCTGTTTTGCCTGTTTGGATTTTTGCGCTGAAAGAACTCACCTCCGGAAGGGAGCACCACCATGAATAAGCCGATCAACACCGCCGAGCTGAAGCCCGCCGTCACCACCGGCCCGCTGCCGTCGTCGCGCAAGATCTTTGTCACGCCCGACGAGGCCACAGATATCCGGGTGCCGCTGCGCGAGATCATGCTCAGCGAAGGCGCCGGCGAGCCGAACCTGCCGGTGTATGACACGTCCGGTCCCTACACCGATACGTCCGTCACCATCGACGTCAACGCCGGCCTCTCCCGCGCGCGCATCGCATGGGTGAAGGAGCGCGGCGGCGTCGAGGAATACCAGGGCCGCGACGTCAAACCGGTCGATAACGGCAACGTCTCCGGCGACAAGGCTGCTGCCGCCTTCAAGGCGCATCACAAGCCGCTGCGCGGCCTCGACGGCCACATGATCACCCAGCTGGAATTCGCCCGCGCCGGTATCATCACCAAGGAGATGATCTACGTCGCCACCCGCGAGAATCTCGGCCGCAAGGTTCAGCTGGAGCGCGCCGAGGCCGCATTGGCCGACGGCGAAAGCTTTGGCGCCGAGGTACCCGCCTTTATCACCCCGGAATTCGTGCGCAGCGAGATCGCGCGCGGCCGCGCGATCATCCCCTGCAACATCAACCATGGCGAACTCGAGCCGATGATCATCGGCCGCAATTTTTTGACCAAGATCAACGCCAATATCGGCAACTCCGCGGTGACCTCGTCGGTGGAAGAAGAAGTCGACAAGATGGTGTGGGCGATCCGCTGGGGCGCCGACACCGTGATGGACCTCTCCACCGGGCGCAACATCCACACCACGCGCGAATGGATTTTGCGCAATGCGCCGATCCCGATCGGCACCGTGCCGATCTACCAGGCCTTGGAAAAGGTCAACGGCGACCCCGTAAAACTCGACTGGGAAGTCTACAAGGACACGCTGATCGAGCAGTGCGAACAGGGCGTCGATTATTTCACCATCCACGCCGGCGTGCGGCTGCCCTACATCCACCTCACCGCTGACCGAGTCACCGGCATCGTCAGCCGCGGCGGCTCGATCATGGCAAAATGGTGCCTCGCGCATCACAAGGAAAGTTTCCTCTACACAAAGTTCGACGAGATCTGCGACCTGATGCGCAAATACGACGTGTCGTTCTCGCTCGGCGACGGCCTGCGCCCCGGCTCGATTGCCGACGCCAACGACCGCGCGCAGTTCGCCGAGCTGGAGACGCTCGGCGAGTTGACGAAGGTGGCATGGGCAAAAGGCTGCCAGGTGATGATCGAAGGCCCCGGCCATGTGCCGATGCACAAGATCAAGATCAACATGGACAAGCAGCTGAAGGAATGCGGCGAGGCGCCGTTCTATACGCTGGGGCCGCTGACCACCGACATCGCGCCGGGCTACGACCACATCACGTCAGGCATCGGCGCCGCCATGATCGGCTGGTTCGGTTGCGCCATGCTGTGCTACGTCACGCCGAAGGAGCATCTCGGCCTGCCCGACCGCAACGACGTCAAAGTCGGCGTCATCACCTACAAGATCGCAGCCCATGCGAGCGATCTCGCCAAGGGCCACCCCGCCGCGCAATTGCGCGACGACGCGCTGTCGCGCGCGAGGTTCGACTTCCGCTGGATGGACCAGTTCAACCTCGGCCTCGACCCCGACACCGCCAAACTCTACCACGACGAAACGCTGCCCAAGGACGCCCACAAGGTCGCGCATTTCTGCTCGATGTGTGGCCCAAAGTTCTGCTCGATGAAGATCACGCAGGACGTGCGGGATTATGCGGCGACGCTGAACGATCCGACGGGGGTCGGAATGTCGGTGAGCGGCGTGATCGAGGATGGGATGGCGGCGATGAGCGCGAAGTTCAGGGAGATGGGGGAGCAGGTGTATGTGGAGGCGGAGAAGGTGAAGGAGAGTAATCGGGTGTTGTGAAAACGATGTCCCAGCAAACTCGTTTACGCGACGTTTTCACTCCCGGCGGTTTGCCGTCGGTCACCTACGTTGGCCGCGAACATTTGGAGCTTGAAACGAAACTTTCAGATGCCGTTGTTCGAGGATTTGCGTTTATAGTTGTTACCGGCCCGACGAAGTCCGGAAAGACGGTGTTGTGTCGGCGGGTTCTCGAACGTGAGCCCCTAATTGTTGTCGAGGGCGGACAGATTTGCTCAGAGGCCGATTTCTGGAGTCATATCGCCTATCAACTCGACATTGCTTCGCAAACAACGAGATCGCGCGGCGAGACTGCCGCTACTAGCGTAACAGGCGAGGCAGGCGGCGGCGTTGCAGGTTTCTTCCAAGCGAAAACTGGCTTGGCTCAAGCCGACACTACACAAAGCACGTCAACGCTTAGCTTTAATCATATTTCGATACTTGCTGCGTTAGATCGATTGGTGAAAGACAAAATTGCTCTGATGGTCGATGATTTTCACTATATTGATCCTGACACGCAAAAGGCAATTATTCGCGCAATAAAGGGGGCCGTTTTCAAGGGCCTAACGGTCGTGCTCCTCGCTGTTCCGCACCGTGCCTTTGATCCGATGATGGTCGAAAGCGAAGTTGAAGGACGTTTCAAGCACGTGCCGATACCGCAATGGGCCCTCGACGATCTTATACTAATACCGAACCGTGGATTTGATGCGCTAAAGTTGGAAGTCGATCGATCGTTACAAAGAAAAATCTGCGAGGACAGCTTTGGAAATCCTCTCCTGGTGCAGGAAATATGTAGCGAATTTTGTCTCGCGAATAATATCAGGGAGGCCGGAGCAGAAACGAAAATATTAGATTCGCGCCTCCTCGAACCAACTTACAGAGCGATGGCTGAAAATAAAGGCTCTCCAACTTACGAAAAACTGAAAAGAGGCCCCGAAGGACGAAGAGCACGGCAATCGCGTTTGGTCCGCAGCGGTGGCAAGGAAGATATTTACACTGCTATTCTTGCTGCGGTGGCTCGGTTGGGCCCAAAAGCCAGCACATCTTTAGATGATATTCGCGGCTCTTTACACGAAGTCTTCGCTCCCGAGGTAAGAATGCCTGCTAAGGCAGAGCTGTATTCTGCTCTAGCCAATCTAAATGCGGTCGCCAAACACAAGGTCACAGGCGAGCCACCCTTGGAGTGGGTTGCAGACAGTGAGATGTTAGAGATTACCGATCCGTTCTTACTTTTTTGGCTGAAATGGTCCCTAAGAAATCAATAGCTCGAATCTCTCGGATTATTTAATCTGGAGAATAGCTTACGCACAAGGCGCCAAGATGAAGGTAGTTTCGGTGATCAATTACAAAGGAGGCGTCGGGAAAACTTCCTTAACTGCCAACCTTGGCGCCGAACTCGCGTTTCGCGGGAAGAAGATATTGATGCTCGATCTAGATGCGCAAGCGAGCCTAACTTTCTCTTTTATTGCGCCCGATGAGTGGAGCAGGCGCTTCGAGCCCGACAAAACTATTAAGGCGTGGTTTGATGCTCACGAATCCGGACATCCGATCCCTCTAGAATCGCTGATTGAGTTGCCAGCAAGGGTGTCCAGCTATCTTAGCGGAAGAGGAAAATTAGACATTATTTACTCGCACCTTGGTCTGATCAATGTCGATTTAGAGCTAGCAACACAGTTAGGGGGAGCAAATCTTGCTCAATCGAAAAAGAATTTTATATCGATACACCGTCGCCTAGCGGATGGCCTTAAAGCGTTATCAAGTTCGAGGTCATATGATCTGGTCTTGATCGACTGTCCGCCTAACTTCAATATTGTTACTAAGACCGCAATCATCGCCAGCGACTATATTCTTGTGCCGACAAGACCGGACGAATTATCAACATTAGGGATCGATTATCTCATGCGAAGCATTCGCAGTCTAATCGATGACTACAACGATTATGTTGATCTTCAAAAGGGTCCGAAGGAGAGGCGTATATCTCCGAAAGTTGTCGGCGTGGTGTTTACCATGGTTCAGGAGTATGGCGGAGGGCCGATGTCTGCTCAACGCAGTTACATCGCAAAGGTTAGGAGCGACAGCGGACTGAAGGTTTTCAAATCCTACATTAAACGAAATGACACACTATTTGCTGACGCTCCTCAGTACGGAGTTCCGGTGGTTTTGAGCCACCACAACAACCCATCTCATCAAAGTGTTGTGGAAGGACTGGAAGCGGTGGCAACAGAATTCACTTCTACTTTGGGACTGTGATCATGACAACAGAAGCATTTCTACTCGCGCAAATCCTCCGTCGCTTGGCAAAGAAAGTTGAGGGTATGGATTCCAACGAAATGCATAAATTCTTGCGCGATCTAGATGTTAAAAATCCGTCCGAGAAATCTCGCGAAGTTTCCTCTGAACGACGAGCGAAAGGCGGCAAGTCCCAACTTTATGTCGGGACCAATGAAATTCTTAACCGCTTACAAACGGCTCCTGATCGAGAAGCCGGAGCGATGCTTCTTCGCGAACTAAGCCTGAGTAAGCGCGATCTTCTTGAGTTGGCACGTACTCGAAGCGTGCACATCACCAAGGAGGACAGTCTCCGGCGTATTGAAGAGAAACTGGTAGAGGCGATTATTGGATCAAAGTTAAATTCGCAGGCAATCAGAGGAAAATCTGACGAAAAATAACTCAAGCTCCTAGTCGAGCGGGTCAAGATTAGCAAGTGTAGCCGAGATACATTCAGAGCCGAACGTACCGCCCTGTATATCGCCGCGCTTATGCGGCTAATAGATTACTACTCCCCCTTCATCGAACAGCCGCGCCGGTTCGATTCCCAGCGCCTTGGCGATGCGCGCGAGCATCGCCACCGTTGGCGAATTCTCCTGCCGCTTGATCATGCCGACGTAATTGCGGTTGATGCGCATACGCCGCAAATTCCTCTTGCGTCAGGGCGCACTCATGCGGACTACCTCCTGGGCGCCTCCGCGGCGCGCGGCGCCCTGAATAACTCCTCGATATTCGAAGCGAGGGCACGAGCCAGTTTTTCGAGAACCGCGACTGTCGGATTCTCCAGTCCACGTTCAAGACGGCTGACATAGGTTCGGTCGATCCCGGCATCGACGGCAAGCGCTTCCTGCGTCAGGCCGCGCTCCAACCGAAGACGCCTGATATTTCGCGCGACGATCCCACCCAATGACATGGTGAGAAGACAAATGCATTTCGCGCCGATGATCCACCCAGTATACTGGGTATTTCAACGTCGGAAATGGAATGTTACCTGGTTGAAACAGCAGCAAGCGTAGCCTGGATGAGCGAAGCGACATCCGGGGTCCTTCATGCATCACGCATATCGCTGCGCTCATGTGGGCTACGGGCCTACAAATCGATCGTAGATGAATGGTATATTTGGGACAGCCTTGAGGGTGAATTTCGCCAAGCAGAATCCTGGAACGATTAATGGACACAGTTCTCGACGTTCAAGAAGTGCAGCAACAACTTGACAGAGCTGCTCGTGACGCAAAGGACGGTCGTCCGGATATTCGCGCCGGACGTTTCGTGCACGGAAATGCTGCGACGGTTACTTCTGCACCGGGTAAGGCGGAGCGCCATATTCAGGGAGCCCGTAGGGCGGATTAGCGCAGCGTAATCCGCCACCTCGATTTACATGCACGAGCAATGCGGCAGTTGCGCAAGTACGTTGCCCTCCATCTCCTCTTTATCGGGCTGATCGGCGGATTACGCTGCGCTAATCCGCCCTACGGCTTAACGCATCATAAAGCATAACAAGACGTCACCGCGAACCAAACAATCGTCGGCTCGTTCCCCCATGCAACCAATGGAGAATGACGATGAATGAAGCGGTCCTGATCCTGCCCAACATGCGCGGCGGCTGCGCGACGGTCGGCAACACGGTGCATACGCTGTTTCGCGTCACCAGCCGGCACCCGCGCCCGATGGCCGGCGGGGACCAGCAGGCGGTGCGCGTCGAACGTAGCCCGGATGAGCGTAGCGATATCCGGGGCTGACGGCATCCCGCATGTCGCTGCGCTCATGCGGGCTACGAACGCACAAGCCCCCCTACTTCAACGTAATCGCCAGCCCGCTGAGATCCGCATTCGCCATCAGCCCGACCTGGCGGCCACTCAGTTCGAGCACCGCGCCCTTCTGGTTGGTCAGAACGATCGCGCGCGCGCCGCCGCCGATGGCGAGGCCGGCGCCCGCGGCGCCGTAGACGCCGGCGACGTCGGAGGGCCGTTCGATATTGCTGACCCGGCCGCGCAGCACCGTCTTCGATCCGCCGAACACGAAGCCGTAGTCCAGCCCGCCGGCCGACAGTCCATAGCTCCGGCCGCGGAAGTTCAACGTGCCGCCGCCGCCCGAGCCGCCGATCACCCATCCCGCCTTGTAGATCGTGAGCGACACGGTGCCGCTGTCGGCATGCGCGGCGGATGGCAGGCCGGCGAGGGCGGTGAGCGCAAGCAGCGCGGTACGAATGGCGGTTGGCACCTTCATGGAGTTGTTCCCTTTAAGATTTGCGTGTGAGCCCTGCGAGGCAGGGTGAGTCGCGTCCTGCCGAGTGTAGCCGATGGGCGGCATGCGCAAAGCTCGTTCGCAGCCTGCCCTGTTTGCGGAACGGTGGATTACGCTGCGCTAATCCACCCTACAGGCTTCCGCAACGTGCTTTACGTGATAGCGTTGGCCCCATGAATTCAACGCTGACAACACCGATTGCGATAGCCGCGCTGAGCCTCTTCCTTATCCCGGCATCGCCGACACGCGCTCAGAGTCCCGCCGCGCCAAAGCCCGCCCCGCCGCTTTCCTACACCGTGATCTCGCCGATCTTCGGCCAGCTGGTGCGGTTTTCGATGCCGCCGGCGTTCGCTCCGGTTGCTTTCGAGAAGACCAATGGCCCGAGCTACATCCGCGAGGCCGTGCTGAAGGGCGAAACCGTCAGTGCGTGGACGCAGATGATCACGGTCACCGGCGCGCAAGGCACAGCCGGCAATCCGCAAGTGACGCCGGAGAAGTTTGCGGTCTCGATGGCAGCCGGGTTCAAGAAAGCCCGCCCCGATACGTTCGCGGTGAAACCGTTCGGCGCCGTCAAGTTCGGCGATCAGGACGGTTTTGTCGCCGTCGTGGGTTGCGGAAGGATCGAGACCGCCGCCGACAAGCATGGCGAGACCGCGCTGATCATCGCGGTGAAGGGCAGCGCCGATTATTATACGATCCAGTGGGCGGAGCGCGCGCCGTCGTCCGCGGACAAGCCCGCGATCGACGAAGCGAAGTGGCAGGAACGCCTGGGCAAGCTGAAGCCGATCCGCTTTTGCCCGATCGTGCCGGGCGAAGCGATGCCGTATACGAGCTGCGTCGGCAAGAACTAGAATCGTAGGGTGGGAAGGCGCGCTCTTCGCGCCGTGCCCACCGAGAAATGCTTCAGCCGTCATTGCGAGGAGCGAAGCGACGAAGCAATCCATCCTTCCGCACGCGCGGCTCTGGATTGCTTCGCTTCGCTCGCAATGACGGTAACGGTGGGCACGCTTCGATTTGCCCACCCTACACAAGCCCTCACTTCCTTTTCATCAACGCATCCCGCGCCGCCGAGAGCTCGGAAAATTCGCGCGCGCTGCCGCCGGCGTCGGGATGCAGCCGCTTGGCGGCGCGTTTGTAGCCCTGCTGGATTTCCGGCTCCGTCAGTTGCCGTTCGGGGGGAAGTCCGAGCAGGCGGCGGTGCTGTTGTTCGCTGGCCGGCACGGCCGCGCGCTTGCCGAAGCGCGGCGCGTCGAGCGCATACAGCGCATCGCGGATCGCGCCGAAGCGCCGCCGCGCCACGTTGCGGTCCATCTGGTCCGATGTTTTCAGGCACGCGCCGCGCAGGCTCGGCAACGCCTGCGCCGCCGCCTGCCGCAACGGCTCATCCGCGCCGTGACGCACGATCTCGGCGGCAAGTGCTGCCGCCTCGCGAACATCGAACGGCGATGCCGCCCACAGCCGGTCGGTGTCGCGCTTCCAGTGTTTCTGCTGCAGTTCCATCGCGGGACAACGCGCGACCGCCGCTCGACGTTTCGGATCCTGCAACTTTGAACTAGATTGCGCGGAACGCTCAGCAATCCGTCGCCCGGGTGAGCGTGGCGATTGGCGGCAGACCGCTTACTTTTGAAACTGCTCCATCACCTTGCGCACCGCTGCCTCGATCATCGGTATGCTGCGTTCCATGTCGAAGCCGATTTCCGCGGCGCGCTTTGCGGAAATGATTTTTCCCTCTTCGCAGTCGAGCAGCACGCCGCCTGTCGCCTGCGCATATGCGGAGCCGGCCAGGTAGGCGGCAGCCCCCGCATAAGCATCGCTGCCCCAGCGCAAGACCAACCCATGTTTCCACGGTCCGCCGAACTCAATGTGGGGTGATTCTGCGACGTGTTCGCTGGCGTCGCAAAGTTTGGATTCGAACGTGGTTGGTCTGCCACGAAATTCAGCCGGCAACACACGATTCTCCCAATCGAATGGAAATCGAACCGGCAGACCGACAGGAAAGCCGGCGGTGTCGATGGCCGCTTGCCAAGCGCTCATTGACGACAGTTGCTGATTGGAAAAAACATACAATTCCATCGCCATTTACAGCCTCCCGACAATCAGCCGGCCGCGGTGCAACAGCCAATTTCCTGCTGCACGCAAACGCGCCGGGTCGTATTTTCGCGATATACCGCGGACGACGTTCAACTCGAAGACTGGCGTGTTCGGTGCGGCGCGGGTTTTTGCGCGAAGCTCCTCAGCCCTCGAACGTGATATCCGCTCGTCACCCGTTTTCACGTCATAGATTGCGATGACGTCGCCCTGAATATTACGCAGCGTAACATCGGTTCTAATACTTGCAGCGAGACCATAGCGAGGGTCGCTATCTTCGAGGCTGAAGGTGCGCTCGATATCCCCAACACCCGGCAGATTCGCAAACCTTACTGCAAGCCCAAATGCCGCATGGACCGCTGTCCCGTAATCCTGCGGCGTCATTTCAGGCAGGTATTCGAGCCCCGCCATCACCTTCGTCAAAATATTGCTCAGCGCCTCTGAGGTGTTGTCGATCGTTGGTATCCCCGTTAGAAAACCGTCATAGGTCGTGACTTCAACTCCGCCTTCGGCGGTCCAGCGCCCGCGTTCGTCTCGAGGCTGGTTTTCGTTGAAGCCGGCCTTGACCGCCCGCACGAAATTCCTGAATGCCAACTCGGCGCGACCCACGATCCTTTCGTATCTGATGTCTTCAAGGGCCTGTCTGATTTCGCGAATTTCGTTCATAGATATATTCCCGCGTGTACCCAATCCTAATACTAGGATTTTAGTCAAAAATGTCAAGCGGCGTCGGAAAGAATCTGATGTCGCAACAAATTTGGCACCCTTACGAAACTGACGGAGGAATTCCCTATGCCCCTTCTCGGCTCCCACATCGCAGTCATCACCGGCGCCGGCTCCGGCATCGGCCGCGCGATCGCGATCGGCTATGCCCGCGAGGGCGCGCGGGTGGTCGCGCTCGATGTCGACGCGGCGAGTGCCAAGGAAACCGCAAAACTGGTCAGCGACGCCGGCGGCACCATCGACAGTTTTGCGCTTGACGTCGCCGACCGCGCGGCCTGCGCCGCGATGGCGAAAGAGATCGCCGACACGGTCGGCCCGGTCTCGATCCTGGTCAACAACGCCGGCATCGCGCGGCGCAACGGCATGACCGGGGCGGCGGAAGCCGTGATCAAGGACTGGGAAGACATCATCGCGATCAACCTCACCGGCGTGTTCAATGTCACGCATGCGTTTCTCGGCAGCTTGCGCGCGAACAAGGGCCGCATCGTCAATATCGGCTCGATCCAGTCCTTCGTGCATATTCGTCAGCCGAGTTCGCCGGCCTATACCGCCTCCAAGCACGGCGTGCTCGGCTTTACCCGCGCGCTCGCCGTCGAGCTCGGCAAGGACGGCGTGCGCGTCAATGCGATCGGCCCGGGCTTTATCGAGACGCCGCTGAACGCCGCCACGCGCGCCAACAACCCGGACGGAGTAAGGCTGTTCATCGAGCACACGCCGCTCGGCCGCGCCGGCAAGCCTGAGGACATCGTCGGCCCCGCGATCTTCCTCGCCTCCGATCTGTCGGCCTACGTCACCGGCTCGATCGTGATGGCGGACGGCGGGTATAGGGCGGTGTGAGTACGCAATTCGTGTCCCGGGCGCGATGCAGCGCGCCTTTGCACGCGTCTGGAAGAACCGTAGGGCGGATTAGCCGGCCGAGAGCACCGGTGTTCCAACACGCGGAGGCGCAAGGCGTAATCCGCCACCGGTGCAAGTGAAGCGGCGGATTACGCTCGCGCCTTCATCCGGTTCAGCTGTCGCGTCCGGGGTCGCTAATCCGCCCTACGAACCTGAAAACGCTAGCTAAAAAAATTTTTTACATTCCTTATCCAACACCCCCCAAGGTGGATTTATTATCGCTGCTGTCCTGTCCAGTGAGGGGCGCTTCTAGAGGCGATCCTGAAGTGGGGCAGAGCGAGAGCTGGCCGGAGGGGCAACCCGAAGGTCGATGCGGCGCCTGCGGACGTGCCTCGCAAGCACGGACTCGGGAGGCCTTGGGTAACCGTCCGTGCCCACTACGGGGCGCTGCCTTCAATGGCTGGACGAGACAGGTGAAGGGTGGGGAAACCTGCCTGGATGGCGAGCTTGCTCGCGCCTGCGCTCGGAAGAACCGGTCCCAGGGACAGAAATCGCTGCGATGGAGCGTCCGAAAGGCGCTTTTGTTACTACCAAGGCGCGTCGTTCGGCGCTCCATCTCCCCTCAAAAAGGGGAGATCAACTAAAAGCTTAAACTCGCGCGGCGGCGCGAGAACGCGGAACTGCGCGCGACGCAAGGCTTGCCGCTGGCCGGCAAACAGTGAATGAATCACCGAACCAAAAACGATGGAGTCCCATGTCGTCCGCCCCGCATTTTAACATCAACGTCCCGTCCTTCTGGGCCGATCCTTATCCGGCCTTGAAGCAGATGCGCCGCGAAGCGCCGATCGCGTTCGTGCCGCAGCTCGGCTCGACCATCTTCACCAAACGCGACGACATCTTCACCCAGGAAAAACGCATCGACGTGTTCTCCTCGCACCAGCCGGCGGGATTGATGAACACGCTGATGGGCCACAACATGATGCGCAAGGACGGCGACGCGCATATGTCGGAACGCGCGGCGATGTTTCCGGCGGTGTCGCCGCGCACCGTGCGCGATACCTGGAGCAAGGCGTTTCAGGCCCATGCCGACCGCATCCTCGACGAGCTGACGCCCGCCGGACGCGCCGATCTCTGCAAGGCATTCGCGCTGCCGCTGTCGGCGGAGTGCCTGAAGGACGTCACCGGCCTCACCAACATGCGTTTTCAGGACATGGATGCGTGGTCGCAGGCGATGATCGACGGCATCGCCAATTATACCGGCAACAAGGAAATCGAGGCGCGCTGCCACGCCGCCACCGCCGGCATCGATGCCGCAATCGACGACATGATTCCGGTCTTAAGGAAACGCCCGAACGCCTCGATCCTCAGCGTGCTGCTATCGGCCGACATGCCGATGCAGAGCATCCGCGCCAACATCAAGCTCGCGATCTCTGGCGGGCAGAACGAGCCGCGCGACGCCATCTCCGGCACGATCTGGGCGCTGCTGACGCACCCCGACCAATTGGCGCTGGTTCGCAACAGTCAGGCAAAGTGGATCGACGTGTTCGAGGAATATGCGCGCTGGATCGCGCCGATCGGGATGTCGCCGCGCCGGGTCGCAAAACCGTGGACCTATAACGGCGTCGATTTCGAGCCGGAAGACCGCGTGTTCTTCATGTTCGGCTCGGCCAATCGCGACGAGGCCTGCTTTGCCGATCCGGACAGCTTCGACATCACCCGCGACACCTCCAAAAGCATCGCGTTCGGCGCCGGGCCGCATTATTGCGCCGGCGCCTGGGCCTCGCGCGCGATGGTCGCCGACGTGGCGCTGCCCAGCGTCTTTGCAAGGCTCAAGGGCCTGCGGCTCGACGATGCCGAACCGGTCCGAATCGGCGGCTGGGCGTTTCGGGGATTGCTGAATCTGCCGGTGGTGTGGCAGGCGGGGTAGAAGTGCGGCCGCCGTAACGACACAATGAACGGCGGATAACCCTTCGCTCTAGCGGCCACGCGCGCCAATTGTCTTTACAATCTCCGGTGCTTTGCTTTCACTGGCCTGCGAAATGCCGAATCATTGTCGAGCAAGAGCGGGCGCATGTCGGCCATGAACCGAGCCGAATGGAATCTGCACGCGGATGAATTCGAGTCGCTTGTTTGCGATATTGTCGAGGACGAAACCGGCGACCAGATGCGGCGCTTCGTCAACGCGGCATGCAAGTCCCGGAAAAATCTCGTCCTGGTGGACCTGGGTTGCGGACTCGGCAGCTTTGTCCGAAAATTCGGCGACCGCTTCTGTGAAATCATCGCGGTGGATTTCGCCGCGCGCATCGTTGCGCGGGCCAAAATGCGTTGTGCGCGAACATCGAACGTCACATGGCTTGCGACAGGTATCCGCCGCTCGGCTGACTTGATCGGGAGCCGCGCCGATCTCACGGTCTGTCTGAACGTCATCACCTCGCCGAACGAGGCACGGCGCAATGAGGTCTGGTCGAGTATCGCGGCGGTTACAAGGCCCTCGGGCTTCGCCTTGATTGTGGTGCCGTCGATCGAATCCCAGCGAATGGTCGAGGGATCATCCCGCCCTCGCGATGGGAGTCCGTCCGGCAATCTGGTGGAAAGGGACGGCGTGTTGCAAAAGCATTATAGCCGCAGCGAATTGATTTCCACGGTGCTGGATCGGGGCTTTACGGTCAAACGCCTTGAACGCATATCCTATCCCTGGTCGGTGGACGGCTTGCGCAAACCACGTTGTTCCAGGACAAGCCCGTGGGATTGGATCTGTCTGATTCAACGAGTTGCCTGAAATAGCCGCGCAACGCTCGCGGCGGCTTACCCAAACCTCGCTTTGCTCCGTTCCCGCGCCTTCTCCGCCTCGATTTCGCGGTCGCGCGCGGGCGCGTGGGTGTGCAGCGCGGCCAGCAATCGACGGGCGGAATCGGACACTTCGGAGACGGCTCGATTGAATGCTTCCGCATTGGCCTGCGACGGCGAATTGAACCCCGACAGCTTGCGCACGAATTGCAGCGCCGAGGCGTGGATTTCAGCATGCGTGGCGGGCGGCTCGAAATTGAACAGCGTCTTGATGTTGCGGCACATCGTTGTCTCCCGTATTCACTTGACCGTTGATCCAGTGCAGCGGCTCTCTTATCGAGGACGATCCGGCAGCTTAAAATCCGACATCGCGGCGCATTCTGGCATAGAATGGACGCCGCGTTCACTCCGTCGCCGCCTAAACCAGCGAGTTCCCTTATGGCCCATGTGACCTACAAAATCGTCCAGCATGATGGCGGCTGGGCTTATACCGTCGACGGCGTATTCTCGGAACCTTTTCCGACCCATGCCATGGCGCTCGCCGCCGCCAAGCGCGCTGCAGCCGAGCAGCGCGTGCCCGGCCGGACCGAACTAATCGAGTACGAAACGGCGGACGGCAAGTGGCACACCGAAACCGCCGCCGGCAGCGACCGCCCGGAGACCGATATCGAGGACCAGCCGTAATATTCCCTGCACAGGGACGCGGACTCCAGAAAATTTTTGCGGATCGTTATGACGCGGGCCTCTCGGATCGCGCCGCCTGGCATGATATTCTCACCTCCAGGCGGCCCGGCAAAGCGGCCGCATCGGGGAGAACCATCCATGCAATTGTTACGCGCGGTAGCTTCAGCCGTCTTCGCAATCGTCTCCTGCGCCGCGCTCGCGGCCGACTATCCGGCGCCGAAGCAAGGCGACTGGATCGCCAAGGATTTCAAGTTCCACACCGGCGAGGCGATGCCGGAGCTGCGCCTGCATTACACCACGGTCGGCGAGCCGACCGGGCAGCCGGTGCTGGTGCTGCACGGCTCCGGCGGCTCGGCGGCAAGCATGCTGACGCCGGCCTTTGCCGGCGAGCTGTTCGGCGCCGGCCAGCCGCTCGATGCCTCGAAGTACTACATCATCATTCCCGACGGCATCGGCCATGGCAAATCCTCAAAACCGTCCGACGGCATGAAGACGGCATTCCCCAAATACAATTACGAGGACATGGTCGATGCCCACTACCGCCTTCTCAAGGAAGGTCTCGGCATCGCGCATCTGCGGCTCATCATCGGCAATTCCATGGGCGGCATGCACACCTGGATCTGGGGCGGCAAATACCCCACTTACATGGACGCGCTGGTGCCGATGGCGTCGCAGCCGACCGAGATGGCGGCGCGCAACTGGATGCTGCGGCGGATGATGCTGGAGACCATCCGCAACGATCCCGATTACAACGGCGGCAACTACACCGCGCAGCCGCGCATGATGAAATACGCCATCAACGCCTACGGCATCGCCACCGGCGGCGGCACGCTTGCCTGGCAGATGCTGGCGCCGACAGGAGCAAAGGCGGACAAGATGGTGGACGACCGGCTGGCCGTGCCGATCACCGCCGACGCCAACGACTTCATCTACCAGTGGGAAGCCTCGCACGACTACAATCCGGGCCCCGGGCTGGACAAGATCGAAGCCACCCTGCTGGCGATCAATGCCGCCGACGACGAACGCAATCCGCCGGAAACGGGCGTGACCGATGCTGCGATGAAACGCATCAAGAACGGCCGGCTCTATCTGATCCCGGCCAGCACCGAGACGCGTGGACACCTCACCACCGGCGGCGCAAAACTCTACAAGCAGCAACTGCAGGATCTGCTGCAAACCGCGCCGCAACGCACGATGTAAGACGCGTGCACCAGACCGGCGAATGAGGATCGCATGCGACGGCGCCGGCTGATCGCCCTGATCGCTTGCGTGGTCGCGCTCACGGGCGCGGCGCACGCCTTCGATAATGGGCAATACAAGAACGTCCCTGCCGACATCCGCGCGTGGTTCAAGGGCGTCGTCAGCCCGAACGGCCTGCCCTGCTGCGACATTTCCGACGGCCATCGCACGGCATATGACTTGCGCGCCGGGGCCTATTGGGTACCGATCGACGGCTTGTGGTGGCAGGTTCCGGAACGCGCGGTCATTCGCACTCAGGGCAATCCGGTCGGCGAAGCCGTGGTCTGGTATGTCAATCTGCGCGGCAGCATCGTGATCAAGTGCTTCGTGCCGGCGGACGCGGTGTAGACGACAACAGCCGTTTACGTGTTTGCGCGCCCGCCAGAGCGTGATAATTTCTCACAACATTCATGGAGAATTCCATTGACCGACATTGCCGCCAGCGAGCTTGCCAAGATCTATCCCGCACCCTCGCCGCGCGTGATCGCCAAGGCGCGGCCCGAGATCGACGCATATGCGGCAAAATTCATCGGCATGTCCCCATTCTGCGTGCTTGCCACCTCCGGGTCCGACGGCAGCGTCGACGCCTCACCGCGCGGCGGCAATCCGGGGTTCATCCATGTGGTGTCGCCGACGCAACTGGTGATGCCCGATCGTTCCGGCAATAACCGGATCGACAGCTACAGAAACATCGTCGAAGGCAGCGGCCAGTTGCAACTAATCTTCTTCGTACCGGGCATCGATGAAACCCTGCGCGTCGGCGGAACGGGAAAGCTATCCGTGGAGCCGGAACTGCTGGCCTCGATGGAAGAATTCGGCAAGCTGCCGCGCGCGGTGCTGAACATCGCGGTGCGCGAAGCGTATTTTCACTGCGGCAAGGCATTGATGCGCTCGAAGCTGTGGTCATCCGATGTGAAGGTTGAACGCGCAGTGCTGCCCAGCATCGGCCAGATCATTTACGATCAGACAACGCTTGGCGAGCCGGAGCCGCAAGCCGCGGTCGAGGCGCGCTACAGGACGCAGCTGTAAGCCGTCATCCTGAGGAGCCGCACGAAACGTGGCGTTTCGAAGGATGGCGACGGGCGCTTGCGGCTCATCCTTCAAGGCTCGCCGCGAAGAGCGGCGAGCACCTCAGGATGACCGTGGCTTTGCTAGCATTACGCGTATTACGCAGCTCGTTCCATTTTTCTAACGTCTTGTCCCATCCAGTAAGAGGTTGCAAAATTCCTCTGACTGAGGAGAGGCGTCGTGCGTTGGTTGGCGTTGGTGGGGATTGCGTCATTGCTCGGCGGGTGCACCGCGCGCGATCCTTATGTCTCGACCTCCAATACGATTTCGTCCGGCGAGTGGAAGATCGATCGTCAGCTCGATCGTATCACCGGAAACGCTATCACCAGCGCGCTGCTCTGGACCAGAAACAGCTCGCATTCCGGCGAAGATTACGCCAAGCCCGCGCAAATGCAGCTGATGTGTTTCGAGAACAAGCCGGTGGTGCGGTTTGTGTTCGAGTTCAAGATCGGCTCCGACAAGAATTCGTCGCTCGGATACCGCTTCGACGACAAACCGGGCCGCGACAATGTCGAATCCCGGGTCCTGCTTGGTTACCAGATCATCGTGATCGAGGATAAAACAGCGGTGGCGCAGTTCGTCGATGAGCTGGTGAGCTCGAACGTTCTGTATTTGCGGATGCGCACGCTCAACGCCGGACGCACGACGGCCGAATTTCGCGTCGCCGGTGCCGCAGCCGCGGTGCAGGCAGGCTTTGCCGATTGCCCCGTGACGCCCTTGCCCGGGCAGAAGCGCACGTCTTGACGCGTGTCCTTTAGCGGGCGCATCACGCCTTCGGTTCGAACTCGCTCTCCAGGCCGCCGACGTGCTTTTGCGTGTAGAGCTCGAGCCCGATCCGCTCGATCAGGTGCAGTTGCGTCTCGAGGAAGTCGATGTGATGCTCCTCGTCCTTCATCAGGCTCTCGAACAGGTCGCGCGAGACGTAGTCCTTCACGCTATGGCACCAGGTTGCGCCTTCCTCATAAAGCGCGCGCGCGCCAAGCTCGGCTGCGAGGTCGCACTCGATGATTTCCTTGACGTTCTGGCCGATCCGCAACGGATCCAGCACCTGCATGTTCGGAAAGCCATCGAGGAACAGGATGCGGTCGGTAAAGCGGTCGGCGTGGTGCATTTCCTCGATGGATTCCTTGCGCCAGGTCTTGGCCATTTCCAGGAGACCCCAATGATTCAGCAGCCGGAAATGCAGCCAATACTGGTTGATGGCGGTCAGTTCGCTGCGCAGGCCCTTGTTGAGATATTCGATGACCTTTGGGTCGCCCTGCATCGGTGCACTCCTGTCCGTGAAGCCTGTCAGAATGGTCTTCGGATAATTTAGAATGTTTCTAAATGAGATCGGAGGCGAGAGCAACCCCGCGCTGGCCAAAGCGAAGGGGCGGGATCAGCAGTACTTTTGGGACTTATCAGGACGCGGCCAGAGCAAACTCGGCGGCGACCTGCGCTTCCGCATCGACCTGGCTGTGCGGGCATCCCGCGCAGCAGGACTTGGCGCAGGCGCCTAGCGCTTCGTCCATGATCTTCTTGATGGTGCGGGCGCATCGACCGCATTGGGCGCTGCAGCCCAGACAGCCGTAGATCTGCCCCGGCGTGCGTGGCGGCATCTGCGCCGCGCTCACGGCGTTGCGCACGTCGTGGTCAGTGAAGACGTTGCAGGAACAAACGATCATGGGGACGGTGATGCACTCGCCACGGGTTCAGCCCCTTGAATATGTAAGACGGGGGACGGATGCAAAAGAAAAAATCGTCTTTTCAAGTAATTCCAAACTACGGCGTTAGCTCTGTCAAACTGCAATGAATCAAAGAAGTCCCCCTGGAACGAGGCTGGAATGATAACGGCCTGCGCACCTTGTTCGACGGCTGACGGCCCATCGGCAAGGTCAATCGCCATCGCCAAACGTTTGCAGATCTATACGGAATTCCAGAGAAAATGGTGCATCGCAATAGCCGCTGTTGCGGGGAATCCAGACCCGATACGACGGCCCTGTTCATTGAACATTCAAGCGAAATATGAAACTTTACCCGCCGGCAGGCCGGATTCCCTGTCCCGAGCTTTCATGAAAGAGGTGAAGCCATGAAGAGAACATTGATGGCCATCGCGGCCGCTGCCACCTTGGCTGTTTCGACCTTGGCGGCGCCTGCTCCGGCGCATGCGCAGCGCGGCGTGGCCGCGGGCGTCGCCGCCGGACTGATCGGCGGCGCCATCGTCGGCGGCGCGATCGCATCCCAGAACGGATACTATGGGCCGGGTTATTACGGCGGGCCGGCCTACGTCGCGGGCCCCGGTTACGGTGGGTGCTACTGGCAGCGCCAGCGGTTCTGGGACGGTTACGGCTGGCGAGTGCGCCGCGTCCAGGTTTGCGACTGATCCAAAACCTGTTCGATCGAACACGATCGACGTTCCGGAAACGTCGGTCTCTGGAACGTTTTTTGCGATCCGGCTCGAAAAAACCGTTTTTTACGTCGAGGGATAGCTAACGTTTACTTCAAGTTGACGGTTGTGCGCTTTCTGGCGAGACGGTCAGTTTCGAATACGGCGTGAGTAGATCTTAAACCCGGCGCCGCGCTCAAGGCGCCATCTTCCAGGAGAGACCAAGAAATGAAGAAGACATTTTCTGCCTTCCTCGCGGTCGCGACGGTTGCCGGCGCGCTCGCTGCTAGCCCGGCGAGTGCCCAGCGCGGCGTAGCCGCGGGCGTGGCGGCGGGCCTCATCGGCGGCGCGATCGTCGGCGGCGCGATCGCTTCCAGCCGTCCGGCCTATGCCGCTCCGGCACCGGTCTATGTCGAAGAGGGTCCAGCGTGCCGCATGGTTCGTCAGCGCGTCTGGGACGAATATCGCGGCGCGTGGATGTATCGCCGCGTCGAAGTCTGCAACTGATCGGCTCCGAACCCCGCGCGCAGTTTTCGCGCAACTGAATTCCGAAACCCGGCCGCTTCGGCCGGATTTCGTGTTTTCGACGTCGATTACTTCGCCTTGCTCATCGATTGCAGCACCGCTTCGCTGGGCCAGCAATCCACCTTGAGCCCTGCCGATTTCTGATAGGCGCCAAGCGCCGCGCGGGTCTTCATCCCGGCCTTGCCGTCCAGCTTGTCGCTATAGAGCCCGATGCGCGTGAGATGACGCTGCATGGCTTCGACGTTGGCGGTGCGCAATTGGGCCGATGCCGACCACGGCGTCGCGAACGGCTGCGGGCTGGTCATGCGATCGCTCAAATGGCCGACGAACAACACATAAAGATCCGAAAAATTGTATTCCTTGATCACGAAGTAATTCTTCGTGGTCAGAAACGCCGGGCCGTAAATTCCTTCCGGCTGCAGCAGCGATGCCGGCTGCGCCTGCTCGGCTGCGCTCAATTTTTGGCCGCGCACCGGTACGAACCCCGTGCGCAGCCAATCGCCGATCGGCTTTGTCACCTCAGGCACGCCTTGCGTGCAATCGACATTGGCCGGCGCGCGCACCTCGTACGCCCAACGTACGCCTGGCTGCCAGCCCTTGTTGACCAGCTGCTGCGCGGCCGAGGCGAGCGCATCCGGCACGGACTTCCAGATATCGATGCGGCCGTCGCCGTCGAAATCGACGCCATGCTTATAGAATTCGGACGGCAGGAATTGCGTCAGCCCGGTGGCGCCGGCCCATGACGAGCGCATGTCTTTTCTCGTGACATTGCCTTCGCCGAGGATTTTCAGCGCGAGGATGAATTCGGTGCGATATTGCTCCTTGCGCCGGCCGACATAGGCCTGCGTCGCCAGCACGCGCAACAGATCGTAAGGCAGCGTGTAGCGGCCATAATCGGTTTCGCGGCCCCAGATCGCAAGCACGACGGTCGCGGGCACACCAAAGCGCTGCTCGATCGCGGTCAGCGACGGACGGTATTTCTGCATCAGCCGCTGCCCTTCGCCGGCCAGCCGCGCGATGCTCGCTTCCTTTACATAGTCGGCCGGCACCTGCACGAATTCGGCCTGCGACGGCGCGCCGGTCGCGGGACGGCCGGGCAATATCAGGTCGGGGAGTTTGTAATCGGGCTCCAGCCCACGCGTCTCCCGCTCGAACGTCGCGCGCGACACACCCTCTTTCTGCGCGTCCGGCCATAGCGAGGCGATGAATTGCGTGAAGCCGACGTCGGCGGCATGGGCGGGAGCTGCGCTGGCCGCTAGCACCACGAGGAAGACTGCACGCATGACGTGCTTCAGAGGACCCGAAAATTTGATATACTGCATTTGAAAGATATGCACCGGAAGGAGCGGCAAATCCATGAAAAAGCTTAAGCCGGTTCCTACCTTCAAAACCGAAGCGCAGGAGCGAAAGTTTTGGGAAACGCATGACTCGACCGATTACCTCGACTTGAGCAAGGCGCAGCGCGTACGCTTTCCAAACTTAATGCCGTCAACAACCACGATTTCAATTCGGCTACCGTTGGGCTTGCTTGAGCAGATCAAGATCGCCGCCAACAAGCGCGATGTGCCGTATCAATCCCTGATCAAGATGTGGCTGGCGGAGAAGGTGGGATAGCCCGGCGGTCGCGGCCGACAATCGCGGCGCAGCCGGCGAAATTATCGAACGCCTCCTCCAGCTCAGGCTCGCTATCGTTTACCGAACATCGCGTGCGACGAACCGGCGGCCGCGAGCGCTGTCGGCGGTAGCTGGCGCGAACCGGGCGGTGTCGAGGCTTCGCCGCCGCCGTTTCGGCGTGAGACGACCGCAAGCCAGAGCGACAAAGCGCTGAGTGAAACACAAACAAAGGGCTTGGCCTTCCAGAACACCGCGAAGAATTTCGACACCCATCCATATGTCGAAAAGATCTGGTCGGCGCGATTCGACATAATCATCCAGTACCACCACCCGTTATATGTAAGCGATACAAGGCCGATCACGGCCATCGCGATGGCAAGCACGGCGGCGATCCGGCCCGCGATGCCGAAGCGGGAAAGTCCCTGCGGTTCATCGCCTGACGGCGGCATGGCGAGCGACATCGATACCATGAGCACCAGCGCGGTCATCGCAAAGAGCGGCGCCTGCACGCTCAGAAATCCCATCGAAAATGACGCGCCCCAGAAATTACCCACGACAAAAAGATACGTGTAGTCCGACGCCAGCAGCAGCGGCACAAGCAATCCCCAATAGGACGGCAGGCCCAGGCTGCGCATGCGCCGCCAGCATGGCGATATCATCGCTATCAGGAACGCGATGATGATGACCGGCTTGAGAAAAACGCCTGCGACAATCGCAACCGCGCCGCTTGAGCCGCCGCCACGCGCGCCGGTCGCCAGCACGATGCCGTAGACAATGAAGGGGAAGCCAAGCGTGAACACGAGGAAAATCGCAATTCGCCACCCAACTCGCCAGCCGAATTGCGAGCCTGTCAGAAATCCGCCCATCGCCACCTCCGTTGAGGTTATTTCGGCGATGACCCCTGAATATCCGATTAAGCGGGCCGGTTAATCGGGCGTGCATTCATTGATTCAAATCCGCGGCAATCACCTTGTCAGCTTCTTGTATTTCACCCGATGCGGGATGATGCTGTCCTGCCCCAGCCTGCGCATCTTGTCCTTCTCATAATCCTGGAAATTGCCCTCGAACCATTCGACGTGGCTGTCGTCCTCGAAGGCGAGGATGTGCGTGGCGATGCGGTCGAGGAACCAGCGGTCGTGGCTGATGATGACGGCGCAGCCGGCAAAATCCTCCAGCGCCTCTTCCAGCGCGCGCAGCGTATCGACGTCGAGGTCGTTGGTCGGCTCGTCCAATAGCAACACGTTGGCGCCGGATTTCAGCATCTTGGCGAGATGCACGCGGTTGCGCTCGCCGCCTGACAGCGAGCCCACCTTCTTCTGCTGGTCGGCGCCCTTGAAATTGAACGACGAGACATATCCGCGCGAATTCACTTCGCGCTTGCCGAGCAGGATCTGTTCGTTGCCGCCGGAAATCTCCTCCCACACGTTTTTCGAACCATCGAGCGCGTCGCGCGACTGATCGACATAGCCGAGATGCACGGACTCGCCGATGGTGATGCTGCCCTTGTCCGGAGTCTCCTGCTTGGTGATCATGCGGAACAGCGTGGTCTTGCCGGCGCCGTTGGGACCGATCACGCCGACGATGCCGCCGGGCGGCAATTTGAAAGTGAGGTCGTCGATCAGCAGGCGATCGTTGAAACCTTTGCTGAGGCCTTCGAAGTCGACCACATTCTGGCCGAGCCGCTCCGCCACCGGAATGGTGATTTGCGCGGTCTGGGTCTGCTTCTCGCTGGCCTGCTTCAGCAATTCTTCATAGCGCTGGTAGCGCGCCTTGGATTTGGCCTGGCGCGCCTTCGGCGAGGCGGCGATCCACTCCTGCTCGCGCTCCAGCGTGCGCTGATGCGCGGCTTCCTCGCGGCCTTCCTGCGCCAGACGCTTCTGCTTCTGCGACAGCCACGCGGTGTAATTGCCCTCGTAGGGAATGCCCTTGCCGCGGTCGAGCTCAAGAATCCAGCCGGTGACGTTGTCGAGGAAGTAGCGATCGTGGGTAACGATCAGGATCGCGCCGGGATAGTTGCGCAGGTGGCCTTCCAGCCATGACACCGATTCGGCGTCGAGATGGTTGGTGGGCTCGTCCAGCAGCAGCAGGTCGGGCTGGTCGAGCAGCAGCTTGCAAAGTGCTACGCGGCGGCGCTCGCCGCCGGACAGTTTTGTCACGTCGGAATCGTCGGGCGGACAGCGCAGCGCGTCCATCGCCTGGTCGACCTTGCTGTCGAGATCCCACAGGCCGGCGGCCTCGATCTCGTCCTGCAGCTTGGTCATCTCCTCGGCGGTCTCGTCCGAATAGTTCATCGCCAATTCGTTGTAGCGATCGAGGATCGCCTTCTGTTTGGCGACGCCCTCCATGACGTTCTCGCGCACCGTCTTTTTGGCATCGAGCTGCGGTTCCTGCTCGAGGTAGCCGACCCGCGCGCCCTGCGCGACCCACGCCTCGCCGTTATATTCCTTGTCGATGCCGGCCATGATCCGTAGCAGCGTCGACTTGCCGGAGCCGTTGACGCCGAGCACGCCGATCTTGGCGTCGGGATAGAACGACAGATGGACGTTATCGAGCACCTTGCGGTTGCCCGGATAGGTCTTGGACAGACCCTGCATGAAATAGACGAACTGGCGCGCCATCGTGTTCCCTAAAAACCCGTGATGTGTGGAGATTTGCTGGCGCTGATGTAGCGGCGCTGTTGCAAAAGGGCAACCGGCCTTAACAATTTAGCAAGCCTAACAGCGGCTGCCGGACAAGCCCGGACAATAAAAACAGCTTTTTAATCAATCCCGCCAAGACTGCCCTTGCAACGATTTTGGGGCGATTTTCGTAAAGCGAAATCGCCGGGCAGACGGCAGAACGCGCCATGGCAAGTATTGTATCTTCGTCCACTTCCCCGGCGGCAGAGGGCCAGGTTCGCCAGTCCGGATTGATCGGCGAAATCCGCGAGTTCTGGCATCAATTCATCGTCGCGGCGTTCCATCCCTACCGGCCGGAACAGCATTATATGCGCGGTCCGGGCCCCGCCTGGCGCGCCAAGCACGTCCCCTCCTCGCACCTGCATTCGACCTGATCTCACGCCGTATTTAGCGGACGGGCGCTTGCGCGCGCCGGCGTTGCGCGCGACCATGGTCCATCCCGAGGCAGTGCTTCCCGCTGCCATCACCCCAATGGATGACCTCCCATGACGCGGCTCCGCTGTGCAATTACCGACGACTACCTGAACCTCTCCACGGAGGTGGCCGACTGGTCGCCGCTCAAGGATCGCGTCGACATTACCGTATTCAATGAACCGTTCGCCTCCGCCGAAGCCGCCGCGAGTACCCTGAAGGATTTCGAGATCATCTGTGCGATGCGCGAGCGCACGCCGTTTCCCCGCGCGCTGTTTGCGGCCTTGCCCAAGCTGAAGCTGCTGATCACCTCGGGCATGCGCAACGCCGCAATCGATATGGAGGCCGCCAAAGAGCACAACGTCGTGCTGTGCGGGACACAATGGGGCCGCGACCCAACCGCGCCCCTCACCATGGGCCTCATCCTCGAACTGACCCGCAATATCGGCCGCGAAAACGCACGCATGCATGCCGGCGAGCCTCTACAGAAATTCGTCGGCATGGAGATCGAAGGTAGAACGCTGGGCGTCCTCGGACTAGGAAAACTCGGCAGCAAGGTCGCAAAACTGGCGCAGGCGTTCGGCATGAACGTCATCGCCTGGAGCCCGAACCTGACGCCGGAGCGCTGCAAGGAAGTCGGCGTCGGCTATGCCAGCAAGGAAGAGCTGTTCGCCACCGCCGACATCGTCACCATCCATGTGGTGCTGAGCCAGCGCTCACGCGGGCTGGTCGGACGCGACGATCTGGCGCGCATGAAGCCGACGAGCTACCTCGTCAACACCGCGCGCGGACCGATCGTGGATGAAGCGGCACTGCTGGAAACCCTGCAGCAGCGTAGAATCGCCGGTGCCGGGATCGACGTGTTTTCGGTCGAGCCGCTTCCGGTCGATCATCCCTTCCGCAAGCTCGACAACATCGTGCTGACGCCGCACCTCGGCTATGTCACCGAGGAAGGATTTCGCAATCACTATCGCCAGATGGTCGAGGGCATCGAAGCGTGGCTCAAGAACGAGCCGGTGAGAAGGTTGGCGTAGACTTTCGTGCCCCGGACGCAGCGCAGCGCGGAGCTCTTGCGAAGCGGTGCGCTGCAGAGCCGGGGCCGTAACGAACGCCGGCGCTTGGTACGGTCCCGGCTCTGCGGAGCGGCATGAAGAATGCCGCACCGCGTCCGGGACACGATGGCGACTTTAGCGCACCGTTACCGGCGCGGGCAGCGGCGGCACCACGGTCGGGCCGGTGCCGGGAACGCCGGACATCGGCGGCAGCGGCGCGGCGTTGGGTCCGGGTACCGGCTGCGCCGAGGCGGTCGCTGTCGATGTCGGCGGTGGGCCGCCCGGCAGCACCACCACGCGGGTGCCGACCTTGACGCGATCGAACAGGTCCGAGACATCCTCGTTCAGCATGCCGACGCAGCCCGACGACACGAACTTGCCGATCGTTGAAGGCTGATTGGTGCCGTGAATGCGATATACCGTTGAGCCGAGATACATCGCGCGGGCGCCCAGCGGATTGCCGGGGCCGCCGGCCATGAAGCGCGGCAGATAGGGCTGGCGCTCGATCATTTCGGTCGGCGGATGCCAATCCGGCCACTCCGCCTTGCGGCTGATTTTCTGCACACCGGCCCAGGTGAAACCGTCGCGGCCGACCCGGACGCCGTAGCGGACCGCACGACCGCCGCCGAGCACATAATAGAGATACGTGTTCGACGTATCGACGACCAGCGTTCCCGCCGGTTCCTTGGTGACGAAGTTCACTTCCTGGCGGCGCAGGTTGGGCGGCAGCTGTGCCGGCCCCGCTTCCGGCTGCTCGTCGGGCGGCAGTGCGGACAACACCATCGGCTTGCCATCGGCGCCGATCGGGGCTTGCGGAATCGCACCGGTGACGGAGCCGGGCGGGCCGATCGCTTCCGGCGGCCTCAGCACGCCGTCATTGCCGCGATCCGAATAGGTCTGCTGCGGCGGTGCGCCCGGAGGGCGGTCGGCATAAATCACCGTCGGCCCATCGGGACGGCCGTAACGCGGATCGTCCGGAGACATGATCGGTCCCTGCGGCACCGCACGGTCGGTATAAACCGGGGGCGCACCGACTGGGCGGCCGTAGCGCGGATCGTCCGGCGACAGAATGGGGCCGGGCGGCGACAGCGCTACGGAGCCCCGGCCGCGCGGCGCCTGATCGTCCTCCAGCGCGTCGAACTCCGGCGCTGCTTCGCGCGCGTCGCGATAATCTGCCGGATAGCCGCCGGGCGGGTAATTGGGGTCACGGGAATAGCTGGATCCCGGGGGCTGCGGATAGACTTGGGCCAAAGCGAGTGAAGTTCCCGCCGTGCCAGCCGCCACGGTCGCCAAAACGGTCAGAATACGTTTGATCATCATCGCCCTTGTATAATCCCCAAGCCGACACCGGATCGTTAACGGCCAGATGACGGAGGATAGCGGCGCATTCAAGACAAATCTGCGAATTCGCGCCGGATTCCGACATAATATCATGGTCGCGGGCCTACTTGGCCGGGATGCCGCACCGCTCGAAAAGCATCGTTTGCGCAAGCGCCGGCCTCCCGAACCGCGAATTTTTAATAATCGCCGCGGGAGCGTTGCGGTTATTGTCGAAACGGCCTGATTCGCCGCGCTTTGGCGATGCCGAGCCCCGGGCCAACCCTGTCCGTCACCGCGTTCCCTGATCGTTCGAAGGCCTTCGCACTGCGAGCGAAGGCGGAAACCCCTCTATGCTCCCCGGCTTCCGTTTCCTGATTGCTGCGATTGTGCTGTCGACGTCGATGCTGATCTTCGGCCTGGGTGCCGCGGCGCTGCTGCGCGCGGCGCACGAAGAATTCGCCAGCATCCCGTCGCGGCGCCTGCCGCCCGAAACACTGTTCGCGCAACGGGACGACGCCGGACCGACACTGGCGCTGGCTCGCATCGAGCCATCGGCTGTGGATCAGAAAGCCGCAATGGCGACGGAGTTATCGGACAGTGTGCCAGATCAAGCGGCAATCGTTTCCGCCCCGCCGGAGCCGGAGCAACCCGCTGAGGAAGCCGACAAGATCGCCACGCTGATCGATGCCGCAATGCCCGCAAAAGATTCGCTGTTAGCATCGACATCCGAAATCCCGGTTCAGATTGAGACGTCGGCTGAGGACGACTTACCCTCGCCTGTCGCCGAGACGAAACTTGCGTCGTCTGCCGAAGTGACACCAACTCCGTCGCCGGATCAGGTCACCGTGACTGCGCCCAACCAGGAAGCCGCGCCGGTCGAAGACAGCACCAGAATTGCAGAAACCAGAATTGCCACGCTCGGCGGCCCGCCGGTGACCATCGAGACGCCGGCGCCGGCGAAAATTGCGCCGTCCGTGGTCAGGAAATCCGCGCAGCCAAAACGTGTCGTCAAGCGGCGCAGGGTCGCAGCGCGTGCGCGCCCGACGCAACCAGCCGCGCAGAGGCCGGCCGATCGGTTCGGCCAGCCGTTTGGACGCTGATCGAAGCAGTCGGATGCGCTCAGGCCGGTCCCGTCGCGACCGGCGGTCCGTCGGGCGCTCCCCATTCGGACCACGAGCCGTCGTAAAGTGCGGTGCCGCGCACGCCGAGCCGATACAGCGCGAGCGTCAGCACCGCGGCCGATACGCCGGAGCCGCACGTCGTCACGATCGGTTTTGTCATGTCCACGCCGGCGCCGCTGAAAATCTGCCGCAGCTGGTCCAGCGATTTCATCGCGCCGGTCTTGGTGTCGAACAATTCGGCATAGGGAACGTTGCGGCTGCCCGGGATATGGCCGCCGCGAAGACCCGGCCGCGGCTCCGCCGCGGTGCCTTCAAAGCGCGGGCGCGGACGCGCATCGATCAACTGTTCCGCATGGGTGTCCAGGTTGCCGACCAGTTGCTGCTTGCTGCGGACAAAACTCGAATCGAGGTTGGCCTGGAATTTCCCGGGCTTTGGCGTCACCTTGCCCGAATGCGTCGGACGGCCTTCGGCCTCCCACTTCTTCAGGCCGCCATCGAGTACTTTGACGTTGCGGTGGCCGAACGACAGGAACATCCACCACGCCCGCGGCGCCGCAACCCAGCCGCCGGAATCATAGACGACCACGGTGTCGGCGCTGGAAATGCCGAGCGCCGCGACATCGCGCGCGAATTGGGCTGCGTCCGGATACATGTGCGGCAACGGCACCGAATGATCGGAAACCGCGTCGACATCGAAAAACACCGCGCCCGGAATATGCGCGGCGAGATAGTCATCGATCGGCAACGGCATCACGCCGGGCAGCTTGAACGATGCGTCGACGATCTTGACCTTCGGATCGTCGACATGGGCGGCGAGCCAATCGGTCGAGACCAGCGGATTGTCGGTGGATGTCATGTGTCAAACGCCCTCTCAACTTTCGTCATGGCCGGGCCTGTCCCGGCCATCCACGTCTTTTTTTCATCGACGCGGTAAAGACGTGGATGCCCGGGACAGGCCCGGGCATGACGGATGATGGTTACCCGCTCTTGGGCGCCTTTTTCGGCTCCCACTTCTCCACCGGCCCGCCGGCGTCGCGCCACGCGGCAAAGCCGCCGCCGAGATGCGCCACCGGCTTCAAGCCCATGTCCTGCGCGGTCTTGGCGGCGAGCGCCGAGCGCAGGCCGCCGGCGCAGTGAAAGATGAATTTCTTGTCGCCCTGGAAGATCGGCTTGGCATAGGGGCTTTGCGGGTCGATCCAGAACTCCAGCATGCCGCGGGTGCAGGAGAATGCGCCGGGGATTTTGCCGTCGCGCTCGATCTCCCTGGGGTCGCGGATATCGACGATCACCACGTCGCTGTCGGCGCCCTTATGGTAGTGCGCGATCGCATCGGCCGCGCTGACGGTCTCGATCTCGGCGTTGGCTTCGTCGATCATCGCCTTGATGCCGCGGGTAATGTTCTGGGGCATTGGATCTCCCTCTTGTCCCGGACGCGGTGCGGCATTCTTCATGCCGCTCCGCAGAGCCGGGACCCAGCTTACTTACTCTGTGCAACCGGGGCCCCGGCTCTGCAGCGCACCGCTCCGCAAGAGCTGCGCGCTGCGCTGCGTCCGGGGCACGAAACCTTACCGCACCAGTTCCTTCATCGCGCTTTCAAGTCCTTCGATCGTGATCGGGTACATGCGCTGCGAAAACAGCCGGCGGATGATGGTGGTGGATTCCGAATAGTCCCAGTGCCGCTGCGCCACCGGGTTGAGCCACACCGCATGCGGATAGGTCCGCGTGATGCGCTCCAGCCAGACCGACCCCGCCTCTTCGTTGACGTGCTCGACCGAGCCGCCGGGCACCATGATCTCGTAAGGCGACATCGATGCATCTCCGACGAACACTATCTTGTAATCGTGCGGGTATTTGTGCAGCACGTCCCAGGTCGGCGTGCGGTCGGTGAAGCGGCGGCGGTTCTGCTTCCACACGCCTTCATAAAGGCAGTTGTGGAAGTAAAAATATTCCATGTGCTTGAATTCGGTCTTGGCCGCCGAGAACAATTCCTCGACCTGCTCGATATGCGAGTCCATCGAGCCCCCGATATCGAAGAACACCAGCACCTTGACCGCGTTGCGCCGCTCGGGGCGCATATGCACGTCGAGATAGCCGTGATTGGCGGTTTCTTTGATGGTGGTATCAAGGTCGAGTTCGTCCGGCGCGCCGGTGCGGGCGAATTTGCGCAGGCGGCGCAGCGCGATCTTGATGTTGCGGATGCCGAGTTCGACATTGCCGTCGAGGTCCTTGAACTCGCGGCGGTCCCATACCTTCACCGCGCGGCGGTGCTTGCTTTCGCCGCCGATCCGGATGCCTTCGGGATTGTAGCCGCCGTTACCGTAGGGCGAGGTGCCGCCGGTGCCGATCCACTTGTTGCCGCCCTGATGGCGGCCCTTCTGTTCCTTGAGCCGCTCGCGCAGGGTTTCCATGAGCTTGTCCCAGCCCATTGCCTCGATCTGCTTCTTCTCCTCCTCGGTGAGGTACTTCTCGGCCAGCTTCTTCAGCCATTCGGCGGGAATGTCCGCCTTCTCCATGGCGTCGAGCAGGCTTTCCAGACCCTTGAATACCGTGCCGAACACGCGGTCGAACTTGTCGAGATTGCGCTCGTCCTTCACCAGCGAGGCGCGCGAAAGGTAGTAGAAATTCTCCACGGTCTGCTCGGCGAGGTCGGCGTTAAGTGCCTCCATCAGCGTCAGATATTCGCGCAGGGTAACCGGGACCTGGGCGTCGCGCAGCGATGTGAAGAATTGCAGGAACATGGCTGCGCACTTTGCCCCTGACAGGGCTTCCGTCAAGGGCTTGTGGCAGCGCGGTAGCGCTTCGGCGGCGCGGAGCCGTCATGCAGCCTTGGCGACTGGAACCGGCCTGCTATTTCGACTAAAGTCGAAGTGCTGTCGTCTCAAACCGGGGGAAATCCATGGGTATCGAATCCATTATTGTTTGGCTGATCGTAGGCGCCATTGCCGGCTGGCTCGCCGGCCTGATCGTCAAGGGCGGCGGCTTCGGCCTGCTCGGAAATATCGTCATCGGCATTATCGGCGCGGTGGTAGCGGGGTGGCTGTTGCCGACCCTCGGCGTCCATCTCGGCACGGGTATCATCGGCGCAATTATTGACTCCATGATCGGCGCCGTGGTTGTTCTGGTCATCATCTCGCTGATCAAACGCGCCTGACGATCGGCCTTCATTCTGGAGACGACCGCCGCGCTGGCGGTCGTTTCATGTCTAATGACAGCGTTCTCTTTCGAGAAGAAACAGCAAGGCAGACTTTCAAATGAAATTTAGCGGCACCAAGGACTATATCGCCACCGATGACCTCAAGATCGCCGTCAACGCCTCGATGGTGCTGGAGCGTCCGCTGCTGATCAAGGGCGAGCCCGGCACCGGCAAGACCGTGCTCGCCGAGGAGGTCGCCAAAGCGATCGGCGCGCCGCTGTTGACCTGGCACATCAAGTCCACCACCAAGGCGCAGCAGGGCCTGTACGAGTACGACGCGGTGTCGCGGCTGCGCGACAGCCAGCTCGGCGACGCGCGCGTCTCGGACATCTCGAACTACATCAAGCGCGGCAAATTGTGGGACGCCTTCACCCACGAAAAACGCCCGGTGCTGCTGATCGACGAGATCGACAAGGCCGATATCGAATTCCCCAACGATCTTCTGCTCGAGCTGGATCGCATGGAGTTCTTCGTCTACGAAACCGGCGAGAACATCAAAGCAAAACTACGGCCGATCGTGATGATCACCTCCAACAACGAAAAGGAGCTGCCCGACGCATTCCTGCGCCGCTGCTTCTTCCACTACATCAAATTTCCCGACCACGAGACCATGAACCGCATCGTCGACGTGCATTTTCCCGGCATCAAGCAGCGGCTGGTGCAGGAAGCGCTGCGCATCTTTTTCGAAGTGCGCGAAGTGCCCGGCCTGAAGAAGAAACCGTCGACCTCGGAATTGCTCGACTGGCTGAAACTGCTGCTCAACGAAGACATGACGCCGGAAATGCTCAGGGAGCGCGACCCCCGCAAACTGATCCCGCCGCTGCACGGCGCGCTGCTCAAGAACGAGCAGGACGTGCATCTGTTCGAGCGGCTGGCGTTTTTGAGCCGAAGAGAGGTGTGAGGACCGGCTGCGTTTGAGTTCGTCATGCCCGGGCTTGTCCCGGGCATCCACGTCTTAACGCGGTCCCCACGAGGAAAGACGTGGATGGCCGGGACAAGCCCGGCCATGACGAAAAACGGATACGCCGGATGAACGTTCAGGCAAAAATAGACAGCGCTGCGACGATGGGCGTTGAGCATTTCGACGCCGTCATCGCCGGCGCCGGCATTTCGGGCGTCGGCGCGGCGTATCATCTGACCAGGCAGTGTCCGGGCACCAGCTTTGTGGTTCTTGAAACGCAAAACACCTTCGGCGGCACCTGGTCGACGCATCGTTATCCCGGCATCCGTTCCGACAGCGACCTGCACACCTTCGGCTACCGCTTCAAGCCATGGACTAGCGCGCCGATCGCGACGGCTGCCGAGATTCTTAGTTATATGGGCGAGGTCATCGAGGAGAACGGGCTCGCTCAACATATCCGTTATCAACACACTATCTCGTCGGCCAGTTGGTCGAGTGCCGAGAATTTGTGGACCATCGAGGCCGTCAGAGCCGACACCGGCGAGCGGCTTCGCTTCACCGCGAATTTCTTCTGGATGTGCCAGGGTTACTACCGGCATTCCCAGGGCTATACGCCGGAGTGGCCGGACTTCGACATGTTCAAGGGCCGCATCGTTCATCCGCAAAAATGGCCTGACGATCTCGACTACAAGAGCAAGAATGTCGTCGTGATCGGCTCGGGCGCCACCGCCGCGACGCTGATCCCCGCCATCGCCGGCGATTGCGCGCATGTCACGATGCTGCAGCGTTCGCCGACCTATTTCCGCACCGGGCGCAACGCCATCGAAATCGCCGAGACCCTGCGCAAGCTTCAAGTCGACGAGACCTGGATCCACGAGATCACGCGGCGCCACATTCTCTATGAGCAGGATGCGTTCACGCGCCGCACTTTTACCGAACCCGAAGGGGCCAAGAAGGATCTTCTTGCCGCTGTCGAAGCCTATCTGGGCCCCGATTACGACATCGCCACCCATTTCACTCCGACCTATCGGCCGTGGCGGCAGCGCATCGCCTTCATCCCGGACGGCGATCTGTTTCAGAGCATCAAGGCCGGCAAGGCGTCGGTCGTCACCGACGAGATCGAGCGGTTCACCGCGACCGGCATTTTGCTGAAATCCGGCAAGGCGCTCGAAGCCGACATCATCGTTACCGCAACCGGATTCCATCTCAGCGCCCAGGGCGACATCGCATTCGAGGTCGACGGCAAGCCGCTGAAATTTTCCGACACGGTGACCTATCGCGGCATGATGTTCACCGGCGTGCCCAACCTCGTCTGGATATTCGGATATTTCCGCGCCAGCTGGACGCTGCGGGTCGATCTGGTCGCCGACTTCGTGTGCCGGCTGCTGAACCACATGAAGGCGACCGGCGCACGCAAGGTCGAGGTGGCGCTGCGCCCCGAGGACCACAACATGCCGCTGCTGCCATGGATCGATCCGGAGAATTTCAATCCGGGCTACATGATGCGCGGCATGCACCTGTTGCCGAAGCGCGGCGACAAGCCGGAATGGCAGCACAACCAGGACTACTGGGCCGAGAAGGACGAATTTCCCGCGATCGATCTCAGCGACCGGGCGTTCGTGTATGGATAAGCATTGCCTCGCGCGCATGCCCCGGACGCAGCGCAGCGCGTAGCTCTTGCGGAGCGGTGCGCTGCAGAGCCGGGGCCGTAGCGAACGCCGGCGTTTGGTACGGTCCCGGTTCTGCGAAGCGGTATGAAGAATGCCGCATCGCGCCCGGGACACGAGACTGCGTTCCTCATTCGAATTTCAAACAGCCAAGCTTCTGCGTTCTCGCGGCGCACTGCGTCCGAGGTTTGCCAATCCCTCGCGACCCTCGCGAGGGGGTGGAGCGGCGGGAGGCGCCAGGGCACCAGCGGGCACCCTTGGAGGCGGGAGTAACGTACCCACCTCGCGCGGCAAGGCGACCGCGCGCGCCCAGTGACGTAGGGCGCGGCGCCTCCCGGCGCTCCACCTTGGCCACCAGCCTATCGACCGTTCCGGGGCGCCCCGGTCCGGCCAGCTCTCGCTCTGTCCGCTGAAGGGATCGCTTCTAGAAAGCGACCCCTCCTCGGACAGGACACGATCAGGATAAGCGAGGTTTTGCACCCGTGGATAAGGAATGCGAAAAATTTTTTTCGCCAGCAATTACAGGTTCGTAGGGCAGGTTAGCGACCCCAACCGCGACAGCTCGACCGGATGAAGGTGGAAGCGTAATCCGCCGCTCCGCTTGCACCGGCGGCGGATTACGCCTTGCGCCTTCGCGCGTTGGAACGCTGGTGCTTTGGGCCGGCTAATCCGCCCTACTGGTCGCTGGCACACGAGACACAGTTAGTTGCTCGACAACGCCGCCGCCTCCAGCGGCTTCCTTCCGCGGATCAGGTCCGAGGCCTTGTCGGCGATCATCAGGGTCGAGGCGTTGAGGTTGGCCGAGATCATCCGCGGCATGATCGAGGCGTCGACCACGCGCAGGTTTTGCAGGCCGTGCACGCGCAGTTGATCGTCGACAACAGCCCATGAACTGTCCGCCGGTCCCATCCGGCAGGTGCATCCGGGATGGAACGTGGTGGTGCCGCGCTGGGTCGCGGCGGCGAGGAATTCATCGTCGGTCTGCACGCCGGGCCCCGGGAAATCCTCGTGATCGTAATAGGGCGCGAGCGGCGCCGATGCCAGCAGCCGTCGCGCCAGCCTCATGCCGGCGACGACCACGCGGCGATCGAGCTCGGCGACCAGATAATTGGTCTGGATGATCGGCGGCGCAAACGGATCGGCCGAGCGGGCGCGGACGTAGCCGCGGCTTTCCGGCCGCTGCTGCCAGGACGCCACCGTCATGCCGGGCTGGTCCTCGAGCTGTCCCTGCACGCCCTCCTTGTAGCTCGCGGGCGTAAAGGTCAGTTGCAGATCGGAACTCTCGGTGGTCTCGCCGGAGTGCCAGAAGCAATAGACCATGGTCGGCGACAGCGACAGCAGGCCGCGCCGCGTGGTGGCCCATTTCAGCGCCTCGATCCACAGGCTGAAACCCCGCCTGAGTTCGTTGATGGTCTTGATGTTCTTGACCCGGGCAACGGATCGCGGCGCGTAATGGTCCTGCAATCCTTCGCCGACGCCCGGCAACGCGTGGCGCACCTCGATGCCGAGCGCGCGCAAAAGCTCGGGCGATCCGACGCCGGACAATTGCAGCAGTTGCGGCGAATTGTAGGTGCCGCCGGCGAGGATCACCTCCTTGTTGACGCGCACTTCGACTGGCGTGCCGCCCTTCCCGCCTTTGATGTAGCGGACGCCGACCGCGCGCTTGCCTTCGAAGACGATCTCGGTCGCATGCGCGTGCGTGCGCACATGCACATTCGGCCGCTTCGCCGCGGGATGCAGAAACGCGGTCGCGGCGCTGACGCGCCGGCCGTTCTCGATCGTGCGCTGGGCGTAGGAGACGCCCTCCTGGATCGCGCCGTTGTAATCGGGGTTGCGGGGGATCCCCAGGCTCATCGCACCGGCCATGAAGGCCTCGCAGAGCGGATCGCGCCACTCCATGGTGGTCACGGTCAGGCTGCCGTCGCGCCCGCGAAACGTGTCCTCGCCCTCGCCGATGCGCCGCTCCAGCCGCTTGAAATACGGCAGCACGTCGGGATAGCCCCAGCCGCGATTGCCGAGCTGCGCCCAGGTATCGAAATCCTGGCGCTGGCCGCGATTGTAGATATGGCCGTTGATCGAGGAGGAGCCGCCGAGCGTTTTTCCACGCGGCGCATAAATACTCCGCCCGCCGGTCCACGGACCGGGCTCCTGCTGGTAGGCCCAGTTCACGCTTTTCATATGAAACGTCTTGATGAAGCCGGCCGGCAGATGGATGTAGGGATGCCAGTCGCGGGGCCCGGCTTCGAGCACGCAGATGCTGGTGCCGGCATCCTCGCTTAAGCGGTTGGTGAGCACGCAGCCGGCGGAGCCCGCGCCTACGATCACATAATCGAATGTATCCATCGTCTGTGGCTACCGCGGTTTGTCGTTTAACTGATAGGTCAGGTGCGCCTTCACCGTCGGCCATTCGCCGGCGATGATGCTGTAGACCACGGTGTCGCGCAACGTTCCGTTCGGCGCGATCGCATGGCTGCGCAGGATGCCGTCCTGTTTCGCGCCCAGGCGTTCGATGCCACGCCGGCTCTGGTGATTGAAGAAATGCGTGCGGAATTCTACCGCGATGCAGTTCAGCTTCTCGAACGCGTGGTCGAGCAATATCAACTTGCACTGCGTGTTGAGCGCGCTGCGCTGGACGCGCCGCGCGTACCAGGTCGATCCGATTTCGACGCGACGATTCGGCGCATCGACATTCATGTAGGTGGTCATGCCGGCGATCCTGCCGTCGGCATCGAACACCGTCCACGGCAGCATCGAGCCTGCTGTCTGCAAGCCGAGCCGGCGGTCGATCTCCTTGCGCATGTCTTCGGGTTTTGGAACGAAGGTGTACCACAGCTTCCACAACTCGCCGTCTTTCACCGCCTCGACCAGCCCGTCGCAATGATCCTGCGACAGCGGTTCGAGCCGCGCGTGCGGGCCTTGCAGGGTGATCGGTTCAAGCCACGCCATCAAACACCCCTTTCGTCATCCTGAGGAGCCGCGCGCAGCGCGGCGTCTCGAAGGATCGCCACATGCGCCCGCGGCCATCCTTCGAGACGCGCGCAAGGGCGCGCTCCTCCCGCGACAACGGCGTAGCCGTTGCGCGAGGATGACGATTTCGGTTGCGGGTCGCCATCATCATTTGTTCAAAAAGTTCAGCGGCAGGCCGGGCCGCGCCCAGTCCATCGCGATGAGTTCGCCCTTGCCGGACAGCGTGATGTAAGCGGTTTTCAATTCCGGCCCGCCGAACGCGATATTGGTGGTGACGCGGTCGCCGGTCGGAACCTGCTCGACGATGGCGCCGTCAGGCGCGATCACCGAGATGCAACCCGAGATCAGCGTCGCGACGCAAACATTGCCGGAGGCCTCCACCGCGAGCGAATCGAACATCTGATAGCCGCCGAGACCCGCGATCGGCTTGCCGCGTTCGCCGCGATAGATCACGTCGCGCGGTTTTACTTCACCGGGCGCGGACAGGTCGAACGCCCACAGCCGCGCGGTCGGCGTCTCCGCGACATAGACGGTGTTTTCGTCCGGCGACAGGCCGATACCGTTGGCCGGCAGCATGCCGAACACCTGCTCGGTCACCTCGGTCGCGCCGGGCTTCATGTAATACACCGCGCCGACATCCATGTCGCGCGCGCGCCGCTTGCCGAGATCGGTGAACCAGAGTCCGCCCTGCCTGTCGAACACCAGGTCGTTCGGCCCCTTCAAGGGATGCTCGCCGCATTTGTCGAACAGGGTTTCGACCTTGCCCGAGCCGAGATCGATGCGCTGGATCGAACCGCCGATATATTCGTGCGGCGCGGGCGCGCCCGGCATCATGGTGCCGCGCGAGGCAATCCAGCCAAAGCCGCCATTGTTGCAGATGTAGCATTTGCCGTCCGGACCGATCGCAGCGCCATTCGGACCGCCGGGAATTTCGGCGACGACTTCCTTGCGTCCGTCGGGCCAGACCCGGGTCAGCCGCCGGCCGCGAATCTCGACCAGCACCACCGAGCCGTCGGGCATCACCACCGGCCCTTCGGGAAATTCGAGATCGGTGGCGAGAACGCGAACACTGGACATCGGAACCTCCCCGGCTTTTCTTGTTTGCCGGCGGATTTTCCGCGCGCGCAACATCTTTGCGCGATGTTAGATCGAAGTCGAAGCCCAAGTAAATGCCGGACGCCGCATGGCGCCCGGCGCAACTCAGTCCTTGACCGGTATCCAGATTTCGAGGCCGCCATTGCCGGTCAGCGGGTCGAAGTTTTCGTCGTAGCGCTCGAAGCTCGGCGCATCGGCCGCCTTCAGGCCGGACGCCGGCAGCCAATGATTCCAGATCGTGTTGATGGTGCGCCGGATGGTCGAGATATGGTCGCCATGCGAAAATACCGCGTATTTCGCTTCCGGAATGCGCACGCGGCTGAATTCGCGCGGCAGGTCGGAAAAGTCAGCAACTTCGACGCCGGCAATGTAGTCGTAGTTGCCGGCGTCATCGCCATTGCAGCAGACGCCGTAGGCCACCTTGCCGATCCGGCCCGGAAAATTCTGGACGGATTGGTGGAAGCGCTGCCACTGCCCGGGAATCGCGGCGCCGGACTCCCAGGTGTAACGCTCGCCCAGACCGGCGATGAGAAGCGGCTTGCTGGTCTCGAAACGCGGCGGCTTGAGATTGTCGATGACGGTCGAATCCATGGTGATCGGCTCCTGAAGCCTGAGATTGTCGAGATGCGCCGAGCCGCGCACCGCTTCGGGCGTCACCCCGAAATGGTCGCGGAACGCGCGGGTGAATGCTTCGTGAGAGCCGTAATCCGCATCCAGCGCGACTCTCAGGATATCGGGGGCGCCATTGGCGAGCGCGCGCGCTGCCTCGCTGAGGCGGCGGGCGCGCACATAGCGCATCACCGACAGCCCCGTTGCGGCAGCAAACGCCCGGACCAGGTGGAAACGCGAGATTCCGGCGATCGCCGCCACCTCGTCGAGAGTAAGCGGGTCGGCGAGATGGCTTTCGATAAACCAGAGCGCTTTCTGGGCCGGATTCATGGACAGCGGTCCTCATTCGAAGCGTCGGCACTATGAACGTTTCGCGCAGGCTTCGTTTGACAGTCCTTGCTCTCGCAAAGCTGGAACTTCCGTAGGGCGGATTAGCCAGCGGGTCGCGCGAACGCGCGCCCGATGACGTAATCCGCCGAGTCCGCACCAAGATGGCGGATTACGCCTTGCACCTTCGCTTGCGGAGCCACCACAAATGGGGGCGGCTAATCCGCCCTACTTTGCCGATGGCTCGGTTTTCTTTTTCTGGTCCTCGACCGTCTTCTTTTGCGCCGCCTGCAATTCCTCGACGGTCTTTTGCAGGCCGATGACGGTGCTTTTCAAGCCCTCGATCTGGCGGTTCGCGGCATCGAGCTTCTGCTGGTGATCCGCGCCGAGTTTCGCGATCGTCTTCATCAGAAAATCCACGTTGCTCTGAAGGCAGCTGGTGCGGCGCTCCATGGTCTTTTCGACGGTGCAGATTTCGATGCCGGGCACGTCCTGCGCGTCAGCACTTCCGGGTATCAGCGCGCCGGGCATCAGCGATAAAGCCGCCAGCAAAACCATCCGGCCGATCATGGGATCCTCATCGAGTGCGCCAAAATGCTCAAAACAGCCAAGCGGCGCTCGCGCGCCGTGTCAACGGGGGGACCGAACCAAACATATTGCAACCGCATTCGGGTGCCGAGATTTGGCGTGAAAACGGCTCACACGGCTGTGACTGGCTGAGGGCTTGCGGAGCGCCCGCCAAAGCGAGCACGTTCGTCTCAAGGAGAACCATCTCATGGCAACGCGGGAACGACGTCTGGCTGAATTCGACGGCAACGGCGAACCACCGCCGGATCAGCCGGTGCAGGTGCTGTGCGAGGATCACAGCGGCACCTATCAATTGCCGTTCGCGTGCCGGTGGGTCGACGGCGAATGGCGCAACAGCGAATCAGGCAGCACGGTCGAGGCGACCGTGGTCGGCTGGCGGCTGCCGCGGCAGTGATCAGCGCTCCGAGGTGTGCCGCAATGCGACGGAATTCACGGACATTTTAAGCTTTGGAACGCGCCCGGAACGAAACGCGCCCGAATCGGCCGAGTGCGCCCGCTCCGCCTCGAGCATTCCCAGATGTCGAAAAAGCCGGCCGCCACCGCACAACATGCAGCGTTGCAGCAGCGGCGATTTCAATGTGTCGCGCGCGCAATCGTTAACCGGGCGAGGCGCGCGACCGGGCGGCCGCCGTTCACTTCCAGGGCGTCACCGCCGGCACCTTGTCGGTCGCAGGCGGCATGTCGACGGTCTTGAAGTCGGCGGGACTTACGATTTCGAGGTATTCCATGTCCGGCGAGTAGTCGAACAGGTAATGCACGATGCCGGGCCGCTGGTGCACCACGTCTCCGGCCTTCACCAGCGTCGGCTTGTCCTCATACATGAAGCGCGCCCAGCCCTTCATCATGATGACGATCTGAAATTCGCAGTCGTGGCGGTGCCAGCCGGTGCCGTCCTGCGGCGGCATGTCGGCGTTGGCCTTTACGAGATGACAGACCACCTGACCGCCGGTCGCCTCCGCAATGCCGAGGTCGCGGTACAGGAAGAAGTCGCGCAAGCCTCCGCCTGTATAGTCGGTGTCCTCCGGTTTGACGTGCGAGAATTTTTTCAACCGTGCTAGCTGGTTCATGGTCGGCCTCCACCGGTCTGTCGCGATTGGCGCGATCGCCGGCGACCAATTTTTTGGCAGCGCGGATCGGCACCTTCGCAAGCTTCGCTGCACTATGCGAAATTCGAGCCAGTCGCATTGCGCTGCAGCGATCCCGAGGTGCGGCCTGGATCACCGCATGGAAGACGCTGGAAGCATGCCGGAATCCGAACGTCCGGCAACCGGACCAATGCCGACCGGACGCGACGGCGGCGCGGCCGGAAGCGTCTGTCTGGCACGAAGTTGAGCACCGCGTGCACGAACGGCACGCCCGTCAAACGGGCAGTCGAATTGTGCCGCTGCCTAATATTCAACCTCGAGTTCTTCGATATCGGCCGGCTCGGCCCTGGCGGCCTCGATCCATTGCTGCATCTCCGGCATCGCCATCACGGTATCGGCATAGGCCGTCAGCGTCCTGTCCAGCTTCACGTCGTAAGTCATGAAGCGGGTCACGACCGGCGCATACATGGCATCCGCCATGGTGCGCTCGCCGAACAGGAACGGCCCGCCGGATTCGGCGAGGCATTCGCGCCAGATGGTGCAGATGCGGTCGATGTCGCCTTGCGCGCGCGACCAGATCTTGAAGTTCGGGAAATGGCCCTTCAGGTTGACCGGCAGCGACGCCCGCAGCGTGGTGAAGCCGGAGTGAATCTCACCGCAAATCGAGCGGCAATGCGCCCGCAACACCCGGTCTGCCGGCAATAGACCCGCGTCAGGCATGATTTCGTTCAGATACTCGGCAATCGCGATGGTGTCCCATACCGTCGCACCCTCGTGCCGCAGGCACGGCACCAGGATCGACGAGGACAGCAGCAGGATTTCGGCCTTGGCGGAAGGATCGTCGGGCGCGGTGACGATCTCGTCGAATTCCAGCCCTGAGAATTTGGCCAGCAGCCAGCCGCGCAGCGACCACGACGAATAGTTCTTGCTGCTGATGGTCAGTGTGGCCTTGGCCATGGTTTTTTCCTCGAACGCTCGCCGGGGCATGCGGCCGCATCGCCGGAGCGATCACCCGCCAAGTGCCCATTGCCTGTGCTTTCCGCATTTTATGCAGCAAGCGACGTGCCAGTTTTCCAGGCCGTCCGGCCCGCACTGGCGTCGATATTGCATGGCCTCCAAAAACCGGAAAGAGACGCATGATGTCCATGATGTATCAGGCCTATCAGAACCACATGGACCTGACGGAGCCATTGCGGACCGGCGCCGCCTCGGCGCTGAAATACCTCAATCTCGTGCCCCAGGGGGTTTCGGACAGGCTGTTCGGACGGCTCGCGGCGGCGCTCGAACTGATCTCACGGACTTCGCTGACCTACGCCCGTCCGGCTTACGGCATCGACAGGGTGCTGGTGGGCAACCGGGAGCTGGAAGTGACCGAGGAGGTCGCGTTGGCGACGCCGTTCGGCTCGCTCTTGCATTTCAGGAAGCAGAACGCGCCGGCGCAACCGCGCTTGCTGCTGGTGGCGCCGATGTCGGGCCATTTCGCGACGCTGCTGCGCGGCACGGTGCAGACGCTGCTGCAGGATCACGACGTCTACATCACCGACTGGCACAATCCGCGCGACATCCCGCTGACCCAAGGCAAATTCGGCCTCGACGAATATACCGAACACCTCATCACCTTCATGAACGAACTCGGCCCGCGTTCGCACATGGTGGCGATCTGCCAGCCCTCGGTATCGGCGCTGGCCGCCGCCGCCATCATGTCGGAGGACAATCACCCGGCGCGGCCTGCGAGCCTGACCTTGATGGCCGGCCCGATCGACACGCGGATTGCGCCGACCAAGGTCAACGACTTTGCCAAGAGCAAGCCGCTGACCTGGTTCACGGACAACCTGATCAATTACGTGCCGTTGCAGTGCAAGGGCGCGTTCCGGCAGGTCTATCCGGGCTTTGTGCAGTTGACCGCCTTCGTGTCCATGAATCTGGAGCGCCACATCAAGCAGCATATCGAACTCGCCAACCTTCTCGCGAACGGCGAGACCGAGAAGGCCGAAATCATCAAAACCTTCTACGACGAATATTTCGCGGTGATGGATCTGCCGGCGGAATTTTACATCGAAACCATCCGCGACATATTCCAGGAACACCTGCTGCCGCTGGGCAAGCTGACCTGGCGCGGCCGGCCGGTAAATTGCGCCTCCATCAAGCGGATGGGGCTGATGACGGTGGAAGGCGAGAAAGACGACATCTGCTCGATCGGCCAGACCCTGGCGGCGCAGGATCTCTGCACCGGCGTGCGCGCCTATCGCAAGGTGCATCACATGCAGGCCGGCGTCGGCCATTACGGCGTGTTCAGCGGCCGGCGCTGGAACACCGAGATCTACCCGCTGCTGCGGGATTTCGTGCACATGAATTCGTGAGTTGCGGGCGTAGCCCGGATGGAGCGAAGCGCAATCCGGGTTTCGCACGTGATGAAGCCATCCCGGATTTCGCTTCGCTCCATCCAGGCTACTTGCTAACGTCACCTTGCGGAGTACCATCTCCGCAAGAGACAAGGGCGGCCGGATCAAGCGCCGCCCATCAGGGAGAAGCGCTCATGAAATCGATTTCGATCCGCCTTCGTGCGTTGGCATTCGGCATCGCCGGCGTCTTGTTGCTGGCCGGCGGGGCAGGCGCCGCCGAGGTCCGGGTGATGATCTCGGGCGGGCTGACCGCGGCCTACAAGGAGCTGGTGCCCGAATTCGAGCGCGCCACCGGCAACAAGGTCATCACATCCTACGGGCCCTCGATGGGCACCACGGCGAACGCGATCCCGGTCCGGCTGGAGCGCGGCGAACCCGCCGACGTGCTGATCATGGTCGGCTATGCCCTGGGCGACCTGGCAAAGCAGGGCAAGGTCGTCGCCGACAGTTGCGTCGACCTGGTGAAATCGCCGATCGGCATTGCAGTGAAGTCGGGCGCGCCAAAGCCTGACATCAGCTCAGTGGACGCCATCAAGCGCGCGCTGCTGGCCGCAAAAACCGTCGCCTATTCGGACAGCGCCAGCGGCGTCTATATCTCGACCGAAATGTTCCAGAAACTCGGCATCGCCGAGGAGATGAAAGACAAGGCGAGGAAAATTCCGGCCACGCCGGTCGGCGAAATCGTCGCGCATGGCGACGCCGAACTGGGTTTTCAGCAGATCAGCGAACTCAAACCCGTTGCCGGTATCGATATCGTCGGGCAACTGCCGCCGGAACTCCAGAAGATCACCGTGTTTTCCGCCGGCATCGCCAGCGTGAGCAAAGAGCCGGAAGCCGGCAAGGCATTGATAAAATTTCTCGCCTCGCCCGCCGCCGCCCCGGTCATCATCAACAGCGGCATGGAGCCGATTCCGGCTTCTTCAACGGTCGGAGCGAAGTGAACGACCGTCATTGCGAGCCAACGGGTCGCGCGAATGCGCGCCCGATGACAGGCTCCGCGAAGCAATCCAGTAGCCACAAAGACTGGATTGCTTCGTCGCTACGCTCCTCGCAATGACGGTTGGACCGTCCGCGCTTCTATTGCTTCGTCACGGTTCGGATCGGATTGTCCTTCAGGCCATTGTTGTCGTAGGCCTTGCGCAGAACGCCATTCGTCGTCGCGTCGGTCAGGAACTTGCTCGCAAACGCCAGCGCCAGCGGATGGTTCGGCGGCACCGCCACCGCGGTCACGGTCTGCTTGAAGGTTTCATCCAGCACCCGCGTGCCCGGAAGCTTTTTCGCCAGGGCGTTAAGCTGGTCGCGCGACAGCGCAAACGCATCGACTTCGCCGCTCTTCAACAGCCCGAAGATTTCGTCGTAGGTCTGATAGCCGGTGACCTTGGCGTTCTTCAGATGCGCGATCGCGCCGCGCATGGTGGTGGTGTTATTGACCGCCGCGACTTTTGTGCCGGGCTGATCGAGCGTCTGAAAGTTCGTCGCGGGAGAGCCGGCCTTGACGATATAGGTGGCATCCGCAACCTCGTAGACCGGCCCGAACGACATCCGGCCTTCCCGCTCCGGATCTTTCGGCAGGAACGTGACGTCCCAGGTGCCCTTCGACACGGCGTCGACGATCTGCCCGGAATTCTGATGCGGCACGTATTCGACGGGCACGCCGAGCTGCGCCGCCATTTCCTTGCCGAGGTCGACCGGCACGCCGGCATAACCGCCCGACTCGGTCTTGTTGGACCAGAACGCGCCGCCGGCGGGGCTGATCGCGATCGCCACCCGCAGCTTGCCGGTCGGCGCGATCTCATCCTTCAAGGGATCGGCGCCTGCGGGAACGGCCATCATCATCGAGACACCCAGAACAAGGCCGCAGACGCGCGGCAAATTACGATTGAACATTTGGACTTCCTCCGCGCCGGGCCTGCGCTCGGTCAATTGTTTACCCGTCATCCTGAGGAGCCGCGCACTTGCGCGGCGTCTCGAAGGATGGAAGCGGGCGCTTGTGGCTCATCCTTCGAGGCTCGCCGCAAAGGGCGGCGAGCACCTCAGGATGACGGCGGAATGTAACGGAAGGATTGCAGCGCGTACAGCCGGGCTCCGCCTAGTTCGCGCTTGCCGCCGGCACCTTGATCTCGGTCGGCAGAATGACCGCCGCCGCGATCACGAACAGGCAGAGCCCGGCAAATGCATGCAGCATGGTCACAAAACCGCCCTGCTCATACAGCCATGCTACCAGCCCGACCGAGGCGCCCGCCGCTGTAAAACCGACGAAATAACGCACCGCATAGGCGCGCGAGCGCCATTGCTCGCTGGTGTATTTGCCGACCAAGGCGTCGTTGACGGTGACCTGGCCGAACGCGCCCATCACGATGCCGATCGCGGCCAGGATCAGCGGCAGGTTGGACAGCGTGGCCGCCAGATACAGGAACGGCGCCAGCAGGAACGACAGCGGCAACATCACGGTTTTCAGCGAATAGCGGTCGATCAGCTTGCCCACGGTATATTGCGTCATCGCGCCGAACACATAGACGCCGGCGGCAATCACGCCCAGCAGCGCCGGACTTGCGGTCAGGTCGGCCAGCCGTTCCGCGAACAGTTTTGGCAGCGCCACGGTGACTGCGTTGAAGGTGGTGGAGATTGCGATCACCACGATCAGCAGCGCCAAGATCACGCGCCACATGTCGTTTTTGGCGACGCGCGCCTGCGCCGCGGCCTGTTTGAAGCCGGAGCGGTCCTCGTGAACCACAGTCCGCATAAACGCGACGCCGATCAAAATGGTGACGATGCCGGGCACGATGAACGCCCAGCGCCAGCCAAAAAACTGCCCGATCACGCCGGTGACCAGCGCCGACGACGCCACGCCGAGATTGCCCCAGACGCCGTTGAGCCCCATCTCGCGGCCGAGCCGGTCGGCATAGGACACGATCATCGCGGTGCCGACGGGGTGATAGATCGAGGCGAACACGCCGATCGACAGCAAGGCCGCGCCGAGCTGCAGCGGCGTCTGCACGAGGCCAACCGCGATCATCGACAGGCCAATGCCTACGAAGAAGATCGCCATCATATGGCGGCGGCTCCAGCGGTCGCCGAGCCAGCCGGTGAGCAGCGATCCTGCGCCGAAGGCGACGAATCCGGGGGTCGCGTAAGGCAGCAGCTCGGAATAGGCCATGCCGAGCGCCGGCCCCATCACGATGATGGCGGCGGCGAAAATCAGCATCGAATAATGGTCGATGAAGTGCGCGGCGTTGACGAAGCCGATTACCCGGGTCGGGCTGTTCATGAAATCGAATCCTGTAATTTTTTCAGGATCGGTTATACGTTATCGGCCTGACGGGATGTCGCCAATGAATATCGCCGAGACGCCAGTCGCCGCCTTCGGAGGAAGCCATGTCGCCACCGGCGACGGCGTCCATCTGGTCGCGCGCAACTACCGGAAGGGCGTCCGGCTCGGCGCCCACATGCACCGCGAGGCGCAGCTGGTCTATGCCGCCAAGGGCACCATGCAGGTGACGACGCCGAAGGGACGCTGGCTGGTGCCGCCCGACCGCGCGGTATGGGTGCCGGCGCGGCTGGAGCATTCCATCGACGTATTGGCCGACATCCAGATGCGCACGCTGTATTTCGATCTCAATTGGCTGGCGCGCAAGCATCGCAGCCGCAGCCTCGATGCCGAATTCGTGGTGCGGGTATCGCGGCTGCTGCACGAATCCATCCTGGCGCTGTTCGATGGCCGCGACGAGCCCGGTCGCACCGATCTGTTGATCCGCCTCGCCATGCTCGAACTGCATCAGGCCGAGGATCCCACCACCTTCATTCCGCTGCCGCAGGAATCGCGCTGCCGTCGCGCCGCCGAACGCGTACTGGCCGATCCGACCGAAATCCACGACATCGCCGATCTCGCCCGCGAGGTCGGCACCTCGGCCCGCACGCTGTCGCGGCTGTTTTCGGCAGAGACGCAATTGAGCTTCAAGAGCTGGTGCCAGCGCGCGCGCATTGCGTCGGCGATCGAACGGTTGTCGATGCAGCCGGGGCTGTCGGTGAAGCAGCTCGCCGCCGATTTGGGTTATGCGAGCTTCCCGGCATTCTCGCATGCGTTCCGGCAGGTGACGGGCAAGACGCCGACGGAGTTTGCGGAGAAATCGTAGCCCGGATGGAGCGCAGCGAAATCCGGGGGCTTGAGCGCATGTCGTATACCGTCCCGGATTGCGCTTCGCTCCATCCGGGCTACGGGTTGGCTACCTCGGCACTACCGCGGTCGCTTCGATCTCCACCCGCGCGGCTTTCTCCACCAGCCGCACTACCTGCACCAGCGCCATCGCAGGATAATGCGCGCCGAAGATCTCGCGATAGATCCGGCCGAGCGCTTTCAGGTTGGCGAGGTACTCCTCCATGTCGACGACATACCAGGTCAGCCGGACCAGATGCTCCGGCTTCGCGCCGCCTTCCGCGAGAATGGCGGAAATGTTGCTCAGCGTCTGCCGCACCTGGGCAACGAAACCGTCAGCCAGATTTCCCGTCGCGTCCCAGCCGATCACACCACCGGTAACAACAATGCGCCCATCCGCCGCCATGCCGTTGGCATAGCCTTTCGGCGCCGGCCATCCGCCCGGCTGCAAAACCTGCGAAACGTCCGGTATCTTGTTCGGTACCACGCTGAGCGTGGGCGTTTTGGGCGGACTCACCGGCAATACTCCTTCACAATTGGTTTCGACAACAAATTCATTCCGCCGCAGTTCCGGCAACGGCTATGCCTTGCGCCATCTGCCGCAGCGCGAACCGCTTCAGCTTGCCCGTTTCGGTCTTCGGCAATTGAGCGACGAACTCGATGGCGCGCGGATATTTGTAGGGCGCGATCTCGCGCTTGACATGATCCTGCAATTCGATTGTCAGCGCGTCATCGCCGTCAATTCCCGCGGCCAGCACCACATAGGCCTTGACGATCATGCCGCGCGCCTCGTCGGGCGCGCCGACCACGCCGCATTCGGCAACCGCGGGATGGGTCAGCAGCGTCGCCTCGATCTCCGGCCCTGCGATGTTGTAGCCGGAGGACACGATCATATCGTCCGAGCGGGCGACAAATGACAGCCGGCCGGCCGCGCTTTGAACAAAGGAATCGCCGGTCAGATTCCACCCCTGGCGCACATAGTTCGACTGCCTGTTATCGGCGAGATAGCGGCACCCGGTCGGCCCGCGAACCGCAAGCTTGCCCACGGTGCCCGTCGGCAACTCGTTCATGTCCTCGTCGACAATCCTCGCCTCGTAACCGGAAACCGGGCGCCCCGTGGCTCCCGCGACGGCATCACCGACCCGGTTGGAAATGAAGATGTGCAACAGTTCGGTGCTGCCGATGCCGTCAAGAATCGGCTTGCCGGTCTTGGCCGTCCAGCTTTCGAACACCGGCGCCGGCAAGGTCTCGCCTGCCGACACCGCTAATCGTAGCGACGACAGGTCCGCGCCCTGGTCGATCGCCGCGATCATCGCCCGATACGCGGTGGGCGAGGTAAAGCATATCGTCGCCTTGTAGGTTTCGATGATCTTGACCATTTCCGCCGGCGCTGCATTTTCCAGCAGCGTCGCCGTCGCACCGAACCGCAGCGGAAAGATCGCCAGTCCCCCGAGCCCGAAGGTGAACGCAAGCGGCGGGGAACCGACGAAGACATCGTCCGGCGTAACGTTGAGGACTTCCTTCGCATAACCATCCGCGACGATCATGAGGTCGCGGTGGAAATGCATGGTCGCCTTCGGCTCGCCTGTTGTGCCCGAGGTGAATCCCAGCAGCGCCACGTCATCGCGGCCGGTCCTGACCGCATCGAACTTGACCGGCTTGTTCAGCGCGATCCGGTCGAGTTCGGCATCGTGGTTTGATGTGCCGTCGAAGTTGACGACCTGCTTGAGAAACCGGCTGGTCTTCGCACATGCGACCAGTTCGTCGGCGATGCGGCTGTCGGTGAGTGCCAGCGCGACCTCGGCCTTGTCGACAATCTTGGTCAATTCGCCGGCGCGAAGCATCGGCATGGTGTTGACGACGACGGCGCCGGCTTTGGTCGCGGCCAGCCATGCGGCGACCAGCGCCGGATTGTTGCCTGAACGGATCAGGACGCGGTTGCCCGGCTTGACGCCGTAGTTTTCGACCAGCGCATGCGCCAGCCGGTTCGACCAATCCGCCAGTTCCTTGTAGGTACGCTGACGGCCGTTGCCGATCAGCGCAATATTGTCGCCGAACCCTCGCTCGACAAGTCGGTCGGTCAGTTCGACACCGGCATTGAGATATTCGGGATACTGGAATTCGGGGCGGTCGAGGATCAGTTCCGGCCATTGCGGGAACGGCGGAAGATTTCGCCGCGCAAAATCATCGACATGGCCGGACGGGCCGAGAGTTGGGCCGGGGTGTGATATCCTTTCCGACACTTCCATCGCTTTCTCACTTTTGGTCATTGCGAGCGGAGCGAAGCAATCCAGGGAGCCACAAGTAAAGAACTGGATTGCTTCGTCGCTTCGCTCCTCGCAATGACGGCAACTAAACCGTCTTGTTTTCCGCGGCCTTCCGCGCCGACAATTTTGTCTTTGCCAGCAGCCGCATCAGGTCACGGACATCCTTTTCGCCAAGATCGGAAAACATGTCGGCGATCCATAGCTCGTGCTCCGCGGCCATCTTGCGGAATTCGGCGCGGCCGGCCTTGGTCAGCCGGATCACCTGCACGCGGCGGTCCTGGTCCGAGGTGCGGCGGTCGAGATGGCCGGATTCGCAGAGCCGCTCGACCAGGCCTGTGACGTTGCCGTTTGACACCATCATGCGCTTGGAGACATCCGACAGCGTCATGCCGTCCGGCGCCTTGTCCAGCTGCGCCATCAGGTCGAACCGCGGCAGCGTGACGTCGAAGCGCTCGCGCAACCGGCTGCGCACCTCGCCCTCGATCAGCGTGGTGCAGGTCAATAGCCGCAGCCACAGCCGCAATTCGTCACCGTGATCCTCGGGCGTCTCGCCGGCCTTGGTTTCGGAATCGAGAATCATGTGCGTTTCCCTCTTGCCGGAAATACAGGTCGATGCGCACCAACGGATTCCGCGTCGTCCCGGCCAACGGGTCCGGCCTTTGGCCGGCCCGATGACAGGCTCCGGCCGGGACCCATACTCCGTGTCACCTCGTTTCGGCAGGAAGCCCGTTCATCCTGCAATATCGCAGGCCAGGGGTTATGGGTCCCGGCCTGCGCCGGGACGACGTATGGGAAATTCACCGTCATTCGGCCGCCAGCGGTTTTGCCGCCGCCCGCAGTTCGGCGCGCGTCTTCGGCTTGCCCTTGATCTTCAGCTCGTCGAAATCCTGGCGGTCGCGGATGCTGTTACGGAAGATCTGCTCCTTGCCTGGCAGATATTGTGGCGGGCAGGCAATCTCCGCGCCATACCAGGCCGCGGCGCGCAACGTGAACGACGGATCGACCAGATGCGGCCGTCCCAGCGCCACCAGGTCGGCGCGGCCGGCGGCAAGGATCGTATTGACCTGATCCGCCGTGGTGATGTTGCCGACGCACATGGTGGCCACGCGCGCCTCGTTGCGCACCTGATCGGAGAACGGCGTCTGGAACATCCGTCCATAGATTGGCTGCGCGTCGCGCACGGTCTGTCCCGTCGAGACATCGACCAGATCGACGCCGGCCTCGCCGAAGGCGCGGGCAATCTTGACCGCGGCGTCGCCGCTGATGCCGCCCTCGGCCCAGTCGGTGGCGGAAATCCGCACCGACATCGGCTTGTGCGCCGGCCACGCCGCGCGCATCGCGGAAAAAATCTCCAGCGGATAGCGCAGCCGGTTTTCCAGCGCGCCACCATACGCATCGCCGCGCTGGTTGGTCAGCGGCGAGATAAAACTCGCCAGCAGATAACCGTGGGCGCAGTGCAGTTCCAGCATGTCGAAGCCGCACGCGTCGCCGCGCTGCGCGGCGGCGACGAACTCGGCCTTGACACGGTCCATCGCGGCTCGGTCCATTTCGCGCGGCACCTGGCTGTCCGGGAAATAGGGAATCGGCGACGCCGACAGCACGTCCCAGCCGCCCTGCTCCAATGGCCGGTCCATGCCGTCCCACATCAGCTTGGTCGCGCCCTTGCGGCCGGCGTGGCCGAGTTGCAGGCAGATTTTTGCCGCCGAATTGGCGTGGACGAAATCGACGATGCGCCGCCACGCGGCCTGCTGCTCGTCGTTCCACAGCCCGGCGCAGCCCGGCGTGATGCGGGCGTCGCGGCCGACGCAGGTCATCTCGGTGAAGATCAATCCCGCGCCTCCGATGGCGCGCGCGCCGTAATGCACAAAATGGAAATCGCCGGGCACGCCCTCCCTGGCCGAATACATGCACATTGGCGATACCACGGCACGATTGGCAATCGTCATGTCGCGCAGCCGCAGCGGCTGAAACATCGGCGCCACCGGATTTTCGACATCGACTTCAAAACCTTTGGCGCGGACCTGCTGCGCGAAGGCACGATCGACTTCCGTGACGAATTCCGGCGCACGCAGCGTCAGATTGTCATAGGTGATGGCCTTGGCGCGGGTCATGACACCGAAGGCGAACTGTACCGGGTCGAAATCCCAGAAGCGGTCGACATGCTCGAACCAGACCAGCGACACGTCGGCGGCGTGCTGGGTCTTCTCGACTTCCTCACGCCGGCCGGTCTCATAAAGCTGCAACGCCGCATCAACCGTCGGCGCCGCATGCATCGCGTCCGCAAGGGCAATGGCATCCTCCATTGCGAGCTTGGTGCCGGAGCCGATGGAAAAATGCGCGGTCGCCTTCGCGTCGCCGAGCAGCACCATGTTGTCCTTGACCCAGCGCTTGCTGCGGATCATCGGGAAATTGCGCCACATCGAGCGGTTGGTCAGCAGCGGATAGGTGCCGAGGAACCAGCCGAAAATCTCGTGCATGCGGTCGGCGGATTGCCTTTCGCCCAAGCCTTCGAGGCCCGCGCGCTTGAAGGTTTCAGGATCGGTCTCGAAAATCCAGGTCGAATGGCCGATTTCGTACTGATAGGCGTGGGCGATGAACGGTCCCCACTCGGTCTCCTGGAAGATGAAGGTGAAGGCGTCGAGCGGTTTTGTGGAGCCCATCCAGGCAAACTTGTTGGAGCGCAGATCGATTTCCGGTTCGAAGTGATCGGCGAATCGCTCGCGAAAACGGCTGTTGATGCCGTCGGCCAGCACCACCAGGTCGGCGTCGGCGAGGCCGTCTATCTCGTCGATTTCAGCTTCGAACATCAAATGGACGCCGAGTTCGCGCGCACGTTCCTGCAGGATCGTCAGCAGCATGCGCCGCGAGCAGCCGCAAAAGCCGTTGCCGCCGACGCGGTGCACGGTGCCGCGGAAGTGCACGGCGATGTCGTCCCAATAGGCGAATTCCTGGGTGATGCGCCGGTAGCTTGCAGGATCGTATTTCTCGAAATTGTCCAGGGTGGCGTCGGAAAACACCACGCCGAACCCAAAGGTGTCGTCGGCGCGGTTGCGCTCATAGACCGTGATGTCGGCCTGCGGCCGCTGCTTCTTGAGCAGGATCGCCGAATACAGGCCGGCCGGTCCGCCGCCGATGATCGCGATCTTCATGGTCGCCTCCGTCGCAAAGCCAACCAGCAATGAAAATACTTTAAGCCTAAAGCAATTCTTCCGCAAGTCCCGATTTATTTAATCAATTGCCCTGGAATACCGGCTTCACTTTCTTCGAAAACGCCTCGAACGCCCGGGCGAAATCCTCGGTGGTCATGCACAGCGCCTGCGCGATCGCCTCGGCCTCGATCGCCTCCTCCACCGACATCGCCCATTCCATCGCCAGCATGCGCTTGGTCATGGTGTTGGCGAAGGTCGGGCCTTCGGAAATCTGCTTGGCGAGCAGCTGCGCCTGCGTCAGCACATGCTCGGGCGCGACGATTCGGCTGAAGAAGCCCCAGCGTTCGCCCTCCTCCGCGGTCATGAAACGGCCGGTATAGAGCAGTTCGGACGCGCGGGATTGCCCGATGATGCGCGGCAGAATCGCGCAAGCGCCCATGTCGCAGCCGGCGAGGCCCACCTTGTTGAACAGGAACGCGACCTTGGCGCCGACCGCGGCGAGACGGATATCGGAGGCCATCGCGACGATCGCGCCGGCGCCGGCGCAGATGCCATCCACGGCGGCGACAATGGGTTGCGGGCAGGCCCGCATCGCCTTGACCAGATCGCCGGTCATGCGCGTGAACGCGGTGAGGCCCCTGGTGTCCATCTGCACTAGCGGCCCGATGATCTCGAACACGTCGCCACCGGAGGAAAAATTGCCGCCGGCGCCGGACACCACGATGGTCTTGACCTCGTCATCGAAAGCGCAGGCGCGGAAGAAATCCGTAAGCTCGCGGTAGCTCTCGAAGGTCAGAGGATTCTTCCGCTCCGGCCGGTTCAGCGTCACGGTGGCGACGCCATCGACCACGGCGAGCAGAAAATGCTTTGGCGAATAGTCCGCCAGCGGCAGCGTGACGGGATTGGCGGGCCTGCTCATGGAATCTCCGATTTTCTCGTCATGGCCGGGCTTGTCCCGGCCATCCACGTCTTCCTGTTGCAACACGGTTAAGACGTGAATGCCCGGCACAAGGCCGGGCATGACGGCTTAATCTCAAATCTCTCCGCCGGCCACCGCAATGGCCTGGCCCGTGATCGCGCTCGCGCCATCGCCGCACAACCACAGCACGGTGTCGGCGACTTCCGCCGGCGTGACCAGCCGCGCTTGCGGATTGTGCCTGGCGAGTTCGGCCACCGCCTCGTCGCGGCTGCGGCCAGTTTTGCGCATGATGGTGTCGATACTGCCTTCCAGCAAATCCGTCTCGGTAAAACCCGGACACACCGCGTTCACCGTGACGCCCGCCGTCGCCAGTTCCAGCGCCAGCGAGCGCACCAGGCCGACCACGGCGTGTTTCGCTGCGGCGTAAGCGCTGACATAGGCATAGCCCTTGAGGCCCGCGGTCGATGCGACCGCGACAATGCGGCCACGGCCGCGCGCCTTCATCGACGGCAGCACCGCCTGCGCGGCATGGACCACGCCGAAGAAGTTGACGTCCAGCATGCGCCGAAACAGCGCCGCGTCGGACTTTGCGAAAGGTGCGGATTCCGCGGCGCCGGCATTCGCTACCAGGATATCGATCGGTTGCCGCGCCGCGGCTTCGGCCACGGCGGCATCGACAGCCGCCTGGTCGGCGACGTCGGCCATCACGGCAAAATGCGCGAGACCCTCGGCGACCGCTTCATCCAGCGCGGCACGGTTGCGGCCGAGCACCGTCACCGTCGCGCCCGCGCGCGATAGCGATGCGGCGATCGCGCGGCCGATGCCACGCCCGCCGCCGGTCACCAGCGCATGCGAGGAACGCGACAGTTCGGACATGCGTGCATTTCCTTATCCGGCGTCTCAGGCCAATATATTTTAAGCTTAAAATTTTTGCAAGAAAGCTCTGGAATCTCTTTGCATATGGTGACGGCCTGTTAGACTGGCCTGATAAAAGCCCGCGGAGATTTTGTGTCCAGCCCTGCACCCCTGAAAACCAAAGACGGCCGCTTCGGCTATGAGGCCAAAGGCGCGGCCGACCTGCCGGCACTGGTGTTCCTGCACGGCATTGGCGGCACTGCCCGGGTGTGGCGCGGCCAACTCGATGCTTTCGGCGATCGTTACCGCGCCATTGCGTGGGACATGCCGGGCTATGGCGGGTCGGCGCCGCTGCAAGAGGTCAGCATCCCGGCGCTTGCCGGGGCATTGAAGGAATTTCTGCAACAAGTCGGCGCGGTCAAACCGATCCTGGTCGGGCACTCGATCGGCGGCATGATCGTGCAGCAATTGCTGGTCCATGATCCGATCATCGCCGAATACGTCGTCCTGGCGCAGACCAGCCCGGCGTTTGGCCGGCCCGACGGAGACTGGCAGAAGGAGTTCCTCGAGGCCCGCCTTGGGCCGCTCGACCGCGGCGAGACGATGGCGTCCTTGGCGCCACGGGTGGTCGCCGATCTCATCGGCGAACACGCCGATCCTGCCGGCATCGAGCTCGCCCGCGAATGCATGGCGTCGGTGCCTGCAGCGAGCTACCGCGCCGCGATGACGTCGATGCTCGGCTTCGATCTGCGCAAATCCTTAAGGTTGATCAGCGTTCCCACGCTGGTGATCGCCGGCACCAAGGACAAGAACGCGCCCGCACCGATGGTAAAGAAGATGGCAAGCTTTATTCCGAACGCGACCTATGTCGAACTGGAAGGCGTAGGCCACCTGGTCGCGCTGGAACAGCCCAAGGAATTCAACGCGGTGCTCGACGATTTCCTGCGCATGGCCTCTCCCGCAAGCGGATCGGACGCGTGACGGTGCAATCCCCCATTCCGCCTGCCGCCGTTGCGACGCCCGACGCGCCGATCTTCGATCCCGGGGCGTTTCGCCTCGGCGATGAGCAGGCCGCGATCATCGCGACTGCACGGCAACTCGGCCAGGCCGTATTCGCCGGCCGCGCCGCAGCCTACGATCGCGACGCCAGATTTCCCACCGAGAATTACAAAGACCTGCACCGCGCCGGCCTGCTCGGCATCGCGATCCCGAAAAAGCATGGCGGCCTCGGCGCCGACTATCAGACCTACGCCCTCGCCGCGGCCGAGATCGGCCGCTATTGCGGCGCCACCGCGCTGACCTGGAACATGCATGTCTGCTCGACGCTGTGGTCCGGTCCGCTCGCCGACGATCTGGAAATGGACGCCACTGTTCGTGCGCAGCACGAGGCGCGCCGCGCGGTGCATTACAAACGTATTGTTGAGGACGGCGCGATCTATTCGCAGCCGTTTTCGGAAGGCGGCGCGGCGGCGGCCGGCGGCGTCGCGTTCGGCACCGAGGCAAAACCCGTCAAAGGCGGCTGGATCGTCAACGGCAAGAAGATTTTCGCCTCGCTGTCCGGTCATGCCGATTATTACGGCGTGCTCTGCACCGAAATCGCCGAGGGCGAAAAGGCCTCGCGCCGCAATACGCTGTATCTCGCGATTCCCTCTAAAGCCGACGGCGTCTCCGTGGTCGGCGACTGGGATCCGCTGGGCATGCGCGGCACGGTGTCGCGCACGCTGATCTTCAAGGACGTATTTGTGGCGGAGGATGCCGCGCTGATGCCGCGCGGCGTCTATTTCCAGGCGGCGCAGCGCTGGCCACACATGTTCCTGACGCTGTCACCGACCTATATGGGCCTCGCGCAGGCCGCCTACGATTTCACGGTGCGCTATCTGCGCGGCGAAATGCCGGGGACGCCGCCGGTGAAGCGGCGGATGTATCCGACCAAGCAGATCGCGGTCGCCCAGATGCAAATAAAACTGGAGCAGGTCAAGGCGATCTGGTTTCAGGCAGTCACCGAAGCCGGCCCCAATCCGAGCAAGGAGCAGGTGCTGCGCGCTTACGCCGCGCAATATTCCGCGATGGAAGGCGCCAACGAAATCGCGACGCTGGCGATCCGCAGCTGCGGCGGCCAGGCGATGCTGAAGTCGTTAGGCTTGGAGCGCATCTATCGCGACAGCCGCTGCGGCTCGCTGATGCTGCCCTGGACCGCCGAACTCTGCCTCGACCGCATCGGTCGCGAAGCGCTGTACGAGAACGGCGAGACGGACGAGGCGTAAAAGAGCGTGCCCCGGACGCAGCGCAGCGCGTAGCACTTGCGAAGCGGTGCGCTGCAGAGCCGGGGTCCAGCTTGCTTGCTTAACCGGGGTCCCGGCTCTGCGGAGCGGCATGAAGAATGCCGCACCGCGTCCGGGACAAGTAACTTGGACAACTGACCTTGGACCTCTCCGACCTCATCGCACGCCACGCGGCGTTTTCCCCGGACAAGCCGGCGCTGGTTTTTGAGCGCGAGGTTCTCAGCTATCGCGCGTTTTTCGAACGTATCGAGGCAACGGCGCGCGCGCTAAAGGCCGAATTCAGTGTCAGCCGCGGCGACCGCGTCGCGATCCTCAGCCTCAATCGTCCCGACTATCTGGTGCTGCTCTACGCCTGCGCGCGGCTCGGCGCGATGCTGGTGCCGCTGAACTGGCGCCTTGCCACCACCGAGCAGATGTTCATCCTCTCCGATGCAGCGGTGAAGGTACTGCTGCTCGAACAGGCGTTCGCCGAAATTCTGCCCGCGATCAGGGTAGCGCTTCCCGACGCTCGCGTGGTCGGACTCGACTTTACACCGCCCGCGCCGGATCATGCGTTTGATGCGTTGCTGGCGCGGGCCACGGGCGACAGCCGCAATCCGCATGTCGATCTCTCCTGCCCGCTGCTGATCGTCTACACCTCGGGCACCACCGGCCGGCCCAAGGGCGCGGTGCTGCGGCAGGAGGCGCTGCTGTGGAACGGCGTGATGAGCCAGCACATGCACGGCCTCACCTCCGAGGATCACGTATTGACCGTGCTGCCGTTCTTTCACGTCGGCGGCCTCAATATCCAGACCACGCCGGCGCTGCACACCGGCGCGACGGTGACGATCCTCTCCCGATTCACGCCGGACGCGGCGCTGACGGCAATCGCGCGCGACCGGCCGACGCTGACGGTGTTGGTGCCGGCCACTATCCAGGCAGTGACCGATCATTCCGACTGGACCGCCACCGATCTGTCCTCGCTGAAAGCGGTCTCCACCGGATCGCAAGTCGTGCCGCCGCATCTGATCGAGCGGTTCGTTTCGCGCGGCGTGCCGGTGCTCCAGGTCTATGGCTCGACCGAGACCTGTCCCATTGCGGTTTATACCCGCCTCGGCGGCGATCTGTCGCGCGCAGGCTCGACCGGCCTGCCAGGTCTGTGCTGCGAGGCTGCGGTGATCGACGATTCAGGCGTGGAGTTGCCGCCGGAGTCGCCGGGCGAGATCGCGGTGCGCGGCCCCAACGTGTTCTTCGAATACTGGGGCAATGCGGCGGCGACGCGGGAGGTGCTGCGTGACGGTTGGTTTCGTACCGGCGACATCGGACGCCGCGACGCCGACGGCTATTTCTTCGTGCACGACCGCAAGAAGAACATGATCATCTCCGGCGGCGAAAACATCTATCCGGCGGAAGTCGAGCGCGTGCTGCTGGAGCATCCCGATGTCGCCGATTGCGGCGTGATCGGCCGGCCCGATCCCCGCTGGGACGAAGTGCCGGTGGCCTATGTGATCCCGCGCGCCGGTTGCCGCGCTGACGCGGAGGCGTTGAAGGCGCACCTGCTGACCCAGCTCGCCCGGTTCAAGGTGCCGCGCGAGTTCGTCTTCGTCGACGATCTGCCGCGCACGGCGCTCGGCAAGGTGCAGCATTTTCGGTTGAAGCAAATGGTAGAGGCGACGAAATCATGACGGTGTTAACAGCATTCGTCATGGCCGGGCTTGTCCCGGCCATCCACGACTTCTTTTGGGCGACCGAAGAAAGACGTGGATGCCCGGCCCAAGGCCGGGCATGACGAAGGTGGGTGTTTCAATGCGGATCGCGGTGCTCGGCGGCGGCAATGGCTCGTTCGCGGCCGCGGGCGATTTTGCGCTGCAGGGCCATGACGTGCGGCTGTGGCGGCGTGACGCTGCCGCGGTAACCGAGCATCGCACCGCGGGTTCGCGCATCGCCGTCAAGGATTCGAGAGGCCGCCACGACGCGCAGCTTGCGCTGGTCACGGCCGATATCACCGAGGCGGTCCGCGATGCCGAACTGATCCTCTGCCCCGCCCCGGCTTTCGCCCAGCAGGATATCGCAGCTCGAATAGCACCACATCTCCGCAACGGGCAGGTGGTGTTTCTGCCGCCCGCAACGTTCGGCTCCTTCATTTTTGCGAAAGCGGCGCACGACGCCGGCAATCATGCCGCCATTGCGTTCGCCGAAACCGGCACGCTGCCATGGCTGACGCGCAAACATGGCCCGTTCGAAGTCGCCATCACTATCCGCGCCAAACGGCTGCCCGTCGGCGTATTTCCACTAAATGCTGCGGATCGTGCGCTCGACGTCATTTCGCGGGCGTTTCCCGGCGCAATCGAGCCCTGCGGCGACGCCCTGTCCGGCGCGCTGATGAATGCGGGACCGATCATCCATCCGCCGCTGGTCGTGATGAATGCCGGCCCGATCGAGCACTTTTTTGAGCGCTGGGACATCCACAAGGAAGGCACCCAAGCCGCGGTCCGCCGCGTCACCGATGCGCTTGACGCCGAACGCATCGCGGTGCGTGAAGGTTTTGGATACGGCCCGCCGCACTTTCCGCTGGCGCACCACTATGCAAAGCACGGCCAGGAATGGATGTATGGCCGCGGCTCACATGATCGCCTCACCGATTCCGGCGACTGGCGCGAGCGCATCGTGCTGACGGAGCATCGCTATATGCGGGAAGACCTGCGCCTCGGACTGTCGTTTCTGGTCTCCGCCGCCGAACTGGCGGGCGTCGCAACGCCGCTTGCAAAATCATTCCTCGCACTCGGCGGCGCGATCTGCGGCGAGGATTTTGGGCGAAGCGGACGGACGCTGCAAAGCCTCGGGCTCGGCGATCTTGACCGCGCGGGCTTGCAGGCGCTGCTGCGCGAAGGGTTTCGCCGATGACCTCCCGCCCCGCCATCGCCTGCCTCGGCGCCGGCCGCATGGGCCGCGGCATCGCCGTGGCATTCGCCTATGCCGGCCACAGCGTTGCGATGATCGACGTCAAGTCCCGGTCGGCTGCGCAGTTCGCGACCCTTGAGACCGAAGCGCTCGGCGAAATCCGCAAAACATTGGCTAGCCTGGCGCGGTTCGGCCTGCTGACCGAACACGATGCCGATGCGATCATCGCCCGCGTATCGGTGGTGCCTGCGCAAGACAACGCCGCCGCGCTCGCCGGCGCTGCGATCGTGTTCGAAGGCGTGCCTGAGGTGGTCGACCTCAAGCGCGAGGTGCTGGCGGCGGCTTCAAGACTTGTCGACCCAGATGTCATCATTGCCTCCACCACCTCGACGATTCTGGTCGATGACATCTCGGGCGCGGTCGAGCATCCCCGGCGCTTTCTCAATGTGCACTGGCTCAATCCCGCTTACCTGATCCCGCTGGTCGAACTGTCGCCCGGCGCCGCTACCGATCCCGCGGTCACGCAGCGCGTCAAGGCGTTGCTGGAAGGCATCGGCAAGGTGCCCGTGGTGTGCGCCGCAACGCCCGGCTATATCGTGCCGCGGATCCAGGCGCTGGCCATGAACGAGGCGGCGCGGATGGTGGAGGAAGGCGTCGCCAGCGCGGAGGATATCGACAAGGCCATCAAATACGGTTTCGGCTTCCGCTATGCGACGATGGGGCTCTTGGAATTCATCGACTGGGGCGGCGGCGATATTCTCTATTATGCCAGCCGCTATTTGGAAGGCGCGCTGCACAGCGACCGCTATCGCGCGCCTGAGGTGATTTCGCGCAACATGGAACAGGGCCGCATCGGCATGCGCACAGGCGCCGGTTTCCTCGATTATGCCGGCAAGGATATCGACGCCTGGCGCGAGCAGCGCCTCGCGGCGCTGGTGGAGTTGCTGCGGCATTTTGGGCTGGCGCGGAAGCCGGTGCTTGATCCGTAGCCCGGATGAGCGAAGCGATATCCGGGGATATCTCGTCCGTGGAAGCGGACCCGGATATCGCTTCGCTCATCCAGGCTACAAACTAGCCGAACACGTCCTGCAGCACGCCGTCGCGCACCACGGCCGTGCCGTCGAGTTCGATGGTGGTGCCCATCACCGGCAGATCGAAATGCCCCGCGGTATAGCGGCCGGCGAATTCGTTGGCGCCGGTGGAGAACAAAAAGTTGCCGGCCACCGCGCGCAGCTCCGTGCCGTTGGTGTCGCGCTGGTCGTACATCGAAAGTGCTTCGTAGCGTGCCGCGGGATTCATGCCGAAGCCGACATGCGACACCGCATAGGCTTCGCGGTCGCCCCACGCCGCGAGATAGCGGCGCATCAATTCCGCGTCCGCGCCCTCCCCTGCGAGCCCGGTGACGTAATCGTCCGTCAGCGTCATCATGATCTTTGAAGTGAGATAGCGCTTGAAGGTGAGGTTGATATCGCCCGCCGCCATCACCAGCGTGCCGTTGACGGTTTTGCTTTTCGGAAAGCTCACCACCAGCCCGCCCGGCCAATGCGCCAGCGTGCCGGGCTTGTCGGTCCAGCCCCAGACGCCGACGGTAGATGCGCCTTCCATGTTCACGTCGAGATCGGTCCCCGCCTTCGACGTCACGCGCATGCGTTTGGTCCCGCGCAGCATCTTCGCCGCGGCGCGGACGCGCTTTTCGAGAGCCGTGTCGGGCGCCATGCGCTCCAGCGCTTCCGGATGCTCGTTGGAGATGACGAGAATGCGCGCGCCGGCTTTCAATATCTCCGGCGTCTCGACCGCGTGCATCAATCCTTCGACGGTGCAGTCGACCACGAACCCGGCCTGCTGCAGCGCCGCGACCACGGGCGCGAGCCGCTGGATCGCCTCCGAGGCGCCCGTAGAGCGCACCGGCACGATCTGCTTGTTGCGCGGTGTCGGCACGATGATGTGAAACGGCTTTGCGCCCATCCGCAGCAGCGCCAGTTCGGCGATGTGGACATTGAGCGCGCGTGACTGCGTCTCCGAAAGGATCGCCGCGGTATCGCCGGGCTTGACCGCGCAGCGTTCGAAGATCTCGCAGAACGCGTCGATCCACTTTCCTTCGATGCGGTCTGCAAGCATAGGTGTCTCCGCTTCAACGTTAACCCGCATCTGCGGGTAGCCTCCTTACCCTCCCCTGAAGGGGGAGGGTCGGCGAGCATCGCCAGATGCTCGACGGGGTGGGGTGACAGTCTCCAACTTGGGCACCGTTCGCGAGGAGAGACTTTCACCCCACCCCGCCGCGCGTTGCACGCGCGTCGACCCTCCCCCTCCAGGGGAGGGTGAAGGGATTCTTACTTGATCGGCGCGACGATGGTCATGTGCTTGAACTGCGCCGCGTCCATCTTCTTCGGCAGCATTCCGGTGTCGGCGTAGGTATCGAGCATGGTCTGGATCGCCGGGAAATTCGGTGCGGCGCCGGGATCGCGGCCGAAATCATTGTCCTTCAGCAGATAGGTTTCAAGCACCGGGATCGGCGCCTTCATCACCTCGTTGACGACCTTCAGCGTCTCGTCGCGGTTTTCCAGCGCCTTCTTCATGCCGAGTGTAATGTCGCGAACATAGGCCTTTGCGATGTCCGGATGCTGATCGACAAAGCCTGCACGGCAGGCCTCGAGGATGTGGACGATGTTCTTCTGCTGCTCGGACAGCGCGAACAGCTTGCGCACGCCGCCTTTGGCTTCGGCACGCGCGGCGAACGGCTGGTTCATGACCGCGGAGTCGACCCGGCCCGAACGCAACGCCTCTTCGGACAGGGAAAAGCCTGCCTCGACCCATTTCACGTCCTTGTCGGGATCGACGCCGTTTTGCTTGAGCAGGATCGCCGCCGGCCCGTAAATGCCCGAGCCGTAGGTATTGATCGACATCGTCTTGCCCTTGAGGTCGGCGATGGTCTTGATCGGCGAATCATCCTTGACCGCCCAGTACACCGAAAAACCGCCCGGCTTTTCGAAGACGTGCTGGGCGACGATATAGGCTCGGAGATTGCCGTTGACCGCGCCTTGCGCCAGCGCCAGCGGCGATTGCGTGGCGCAGTCCAGGGCGCCTGCCGCCAGCGCCTGGGTCATCGGCGCGGTGCCCTGGAATTGCACCCATTCGATGTTGTAGGTCTTGCCGAGTTCCGGAAATTCGGCCGGCCGCTTCATCATCCAGTACTTGGATTCCTCGGCCGGGATGGTCCAGCCGACGCGAATCGTCTGCTGCGCGGCGGCCGGCGTTGCGCCCGACAGCGCACATATCGCCCATGCCGCCGCCATGCCGCGCTTGAATGCGCTTGTCGTCATGCTAAATCCCTCGTATCCGGATTTTTCCTGGCGTTTGCTCGCCGGGAATTGATTGTCACAACTCTTTCATGTCGCAAATGCCCGCGCAATACGCATTCCGTTACGATATATTGGCCGAGTCTGATCCGGCGCCCCGCATTCAGGGTTGTTAATTTCATGAGCAACGACTTCTTCTCCGGCCTGCTCGCTTCGATTTCCGAGCGCGGTCGCACACTGCTGCGCCGCGCCGGACCGTCGGACGCCAAGCAGGAGGCCTCGGACCTGCTCGAATTGTGCGAGGCGCTGCTGTCCGGCGCCGGCGAAGCGTCCGGCACCGCGATCGCGCGCGAGGTGCTCGACCGCTATCACGACCTCGATGAAGCCGGCCGCATCTCGTTCTTCGAGACGCTGGCGCGCAACTACGGGCCGGACCAGGAAAAACTGCAGCAGGCGATCGAGGCCTGGCGCGCGCGGCCGACCGGCGACGGCGCCAGCGATCTGCATTTTGCGTCGGAGCCGCGGCGGCAGGAATTGTTTCGGCGTTTGAATCGCGCGCCCGGCGGCACCGGCGAGCTCGTTGCGCTACGCGCGGACCTGCTCGACGTCAAGGACGGCCACAAGGACCTTGCGGCGCTCGACCGCGATGTCGTGCATCTGCTTTCATCATGGTTCAACAGGGGATTTCTGGTGCTGCGCAAGATCGACTGGTCGACACCCGCCATCGTTCTGGAAAAGATCATCCGCTACGAGGCGGTGCATGAAATCCGCGACTGGGACGATCTGCGCCGCCGCATCGATCCGGTCGACCGGCGCTGCTACGGGTTCTTCCATCCAGCGCTGGTCGACGAGCCGCTGATCTTCGTCGAGGTGGCGCTGACCGAGCAGATTCCCGGCGCCATTGCGCCGCTGCTCGCCGAAGACCGCCAGCTGGTGCCGATCGAGCGCGCCCGCACTGCGGTGTTTTATTCGATCTCGAACTGCCAGCGTGGTCTCGGCGGAATCACCTTCGGAAATTTCCTGATCAAGCAGGTGGTGGAGGAATTGCGCCGCGACCTGCCGAAGCTGGATAATTTCGTGACGCTGTCGCCAGTGCCCGGCTTTATGCAATGGCTGAAAGAGGCCGACGATCTTCCGCTCACCGAGGAAGACCGGCTGCTGTTCGAAACGCTGGAGCAACCGGACTGGGTCGACGATCCGCAATTGGCCACACAGCTGCGCTCGGCGCTGGAGCCGTTGGCGGCTTATTACTTTCTCAAGGCCCGCACGCGAAAAGGCCGGCTGATCGATTCGGTGGCGCGATTCCATCTCGGCAACGGCGCAAGGCTGGAGCGTATCAACTGGCTCGGCGATACCTCGCCGAAGGGTCTTCGCGAATCCGCCGGGATCATGGTGAACTATCTCTACCGTCTCGAGGACATCGAGAAGAACCACGAAGCTTATGCCAACAAGGGCGAGGTCGCTGCGTCCAGCGCGGTGAAGAAGTTGTTGAAGACCGAGGGCCGACGGCTACTCGACATGCGGTCGTCGTAAACATCGCCATTGTCGTCCCGGCGAACGCCGGGACCCATACGTCGTGGCCGTCTCATTTTGGCAATGAGACGAAGGCCTTTTGTCACCATTGGCGCCAGGGGTTATGGATCCCGGCGTTCGCCGGGACGACGCTGGAGTTGTTGTTGCTGTCTGACATCACACCTCCGGAAAGCCGCGCAGCAGATACGTCCTCAGGCCGTGCAGCAGGCCGTTGAGGATCAATCCGAGCAGCGAGATGGTGATCAGCGGCACGAACATGTCCACCGTCTGAAACGTGCGCGCGGCTGCCACGAGGAGATGGCCGAGCCCGTCGGTCGAGGTGATCATCTCGGCGAGAAACACCACGATGCAGGAGATCACAAGCCCGATGCGGCAGCCGGTGAGGATCGACGGCATCGCCGCGGGCAGCACCACCTTGAACAGGATCTGGCGGCGCGGCGTGCCCGCCGCCATCGCCGACCAGATCAGCTTCTGCTCGACCATCGAGGCGCCGTAATAGGTCGACAGCAGGATCGGAAACAGCGCGTCGGCGGCGACCAGCGTGATCTTCGAGGCGTGATCGAATCCGAGCAGCAGCAGCAGCGCCGGATACAGCGCCACCTTCGGCACCGGCGCCAACACCCGCACCACCGGCCGGACCACGGCGTTGACCGCCGGATTGACCGCGGCGGCAAGCCCGATGCCGACGCCGAGCACCACGGCGATCGAGAACCCGGCGAACAGCCGGAACAGCGTCGCGCCGATCTCGTGCAGGAATCCGCCGGAGACGAGTTGCTGCGCCAGGCGCACGAACACCAGACCCGGCGGCGGCAGCAGTGACACAGGTGCATATCCGAACGAGACGATTCCTTGCCACAGCGCAATCAGCAGTGCGATCGGCACGATTCCAAGCAGAATATCGTTGGAGAGGGCGCGCGCGTTCATGAGAAGCTCAAGGGAATGTCGAAGCGCGGCTCGGACCACTTCACCAGCGCGCCGCGCAGCCTTTCGAAAGCCGCATCGAGGATGATGCCCATCGCGCCGATGATGATGATCATCGCGAACACGGTGTCATATTGCGCCATGTCCAGCGCGTTGAACAGGATGTTGCCGGCGCCGGACTGCCGCGCGATCATCTCAGAGGTCACCATGGTGATCAGCGCCAGCACCAGCCCGGTGCGGCATCCGGTGAGGATCTCCGGCAGCGCCGACGGCAGCACGATCCGCAGCATGCGCTGCGCCGGCGACATTCCCATCGCCGCACCCGACCACAGCATCTTCTCCTCGACCGCCCGCGCTCCTTGAAAGCTGTGGTAGATGATCGGCAGGCTGACGCCGAGGAAGATCACCAGGGTTTTCGAAATATCGCCGACGCCGAGCCAGAGCATGATCACCGGCATCAGCGCCGCTTTCGGCACCGGATAGATCACCATCAGCAGCGGATTGAAGAACGACGCCACGGCGCGGCTGCGTCCCATCATCAATCCCAGCGGAATCGCGAGGATGACCGCGAGGCTGAGGCCGATCGCCATGCGGCGCAGCGAGGCGAGGATGTTGATCAGATCGCCGCGGTCGCCGAGGATCGCCGGAATCGCGCGGATGCCGTCCAGCGCCGACGGAAAGCTGTCGGTATTGAGGATCAGCGCCGCGGCCTGCCAGATCGCCAGCAAGCCGGCAACGGCGAGCAAGGGTGCTGCTTTCGACAGCGTTGCGCGGACGGCGGTCATGGATGCAGCTCATCGATGCCGGTGTCGTCGATCAGCCGCTCGATATCGACGACGTATTTCTGGTAGCGCGGATCGAGCAGCAGCTCGGCGCGGCGGCGCGGGCGCGGCAGGTCGATCTCGACGATCTCTTTGATGCGGCCGGGCGCGCGGGTCATCACCACGACCCTGTCCGAGAGGAATACGGCCTCGTCGACGGAATGGGTGACGAACAGCACGGTCTTGCGGTCGCGTTCCCAGATGTTGAGCAGGTCGTTCTGCAGCCGGGTGCGGGTATGCGCATCGAGCGCGCCGAACGGCTCGTCCATCAGCAGCACCGCGGGCTTGTAAGCCAGCGTGCGCGCGATCGCGACGCGCTGTTTCATGCCGCCCGACAATTCCTTCGGATAGAAATTCTCAAACCCCTTCAGCCCGACCATCTCGATCAGCCGCCGGCTCTGCGCTTCGGCTTCCGCACGCGGCACGCCCTGCTGGCGCAGGCCGTACATGACGTTGCCGAGCACGTTCTTCCACGGAAACAGCGCGAACTCCTGAAACACCGGGCCGCGGTCGGGGCCGGGCCCGGTGATCGCGGCGCCCTTCACTTTCGCAACACCTTCGGTCGGATTGACAAAGCCGCCGACGATATAGAGCAGCGTCGACTTGCCGCAGCCGGAGGGACCGAGAATCGAGACAAAGGCGCCGTCCTCGATTCGCAGCGAAATATCCGAAATCGCGAGGTGGCTCTGGCGGCCGGAGGTCTGGAAGGTTTGCGAGACATGATCGATTTCGATCATCGCGGCCGATGGCTCAGGCGCAGACCCGGTCTCCACTTCAGGGCGCAACGGCAGCACGTTCATTCAGGCTCTCTCTTCGGCAAATCTCGGCCGACCATAGCTGGTCGATAAGCTCGGCACAGCAAAAATCACGACGTCGTCCCGGCGAACGCCGGGACCCATAACCACCGATGGTTATTGTTTGGCGAGTCGTTGCCGCAGGTTGCTGACACCTTCCGCAATCACTGACGACGGAGGGTATGGGTCCCGGCGTTCGCCGGGACGACGCCGGAGTATTGTCGCCGCGCGCCGTGCCAAGATGCAGCCCGCGACCTCAACCCTTGTCGCGAAAATACGGCTCGACCGGGCCGTGGACCTTGATGGTGAGCGGATTGCCGTAGCGGTCCTTGGCGGCGCCCGCGGTGACGCGCACCCATCCCTCGCTGACGCAATACTCCTCGACGTTGGTCTTCTCGATGCCCTTGAAGCGGATGCCGATATCGCGCGCAAGCAGGTCGGCATTGTAGTACGGGCTTTTGGGATCGGTCGACAGGCGATCCGGCAGCTGGTCATTCGTCGCGTCGGTCTTTTCATTCACAGCAACGCCTCAATTTCTCTGGTGAGACTTTCGGGTCTGACGGTCGGCGCATATCGCCCGACGACCCTGCCCTGACGATCGATCAGGAATTTGGTAAAATTCCATTTGATCGACGGCCCGAGCAATCCTGCCCTCGCGCTCTGCAGGTATTTGTACAACGGGTGAGCGCTGCTGCCATTGACATCGATTTTCGCGAACATCGGAAACGTGATGGCATAATTGCGCGTACAGAATTGTTCGATCTGCTCGGCATTGCCGGGTTCCTGACCCCCGAACTGATTGCACGGAAATCCGAGCACCGAAAAGCCGCGCGGCGACAGTTCGCTATGAAGCTGCTCCAGGCCTTTGTACTGCGGCGTAAACCCGCACGCGCTCGCGGTATTGACGATCAGCAGAACCTGCCCCTCGAACTGCCTGAGGGGTGCTTCCTGGCCGGCGAGTGTCACGGCCGAAAAATCATAAACAGTGGTCATCGTCTTCCTTCATCCACATCGGTGCAGGTTTAGCCGGTGGGATCGACCGGCGACGCCGGCGTTCCCGCAGCCTCGATGGCCTCGCCTGCCGCGAGGCAAAGATCTTCGCGGTAGCGGCCCGATACGATCTGGACGCCGACCGGCGCGCGCCCGACCAGCCCGGTGGAAACCGTAAGCCCAGGCAGCCCCATGAAGGGAATGCCGATCTGCGGCATCTGCGCGCGCCATACCCGCGCGAAGGAGTCGTCGTCGCGCCGGTCGAGGCCGTCGGGGAATGGCAGTTCGCCGGATACCGGCATCAGCAGCACGGCATAGGTCTCGAAAAACAGCTGCCATTCGCGCGTCAGCGTCGCGCGCCGCACCAGCGTCTTCGAGAACGCGGCGGCATCGAAGGGCTGAACTTTTGCCTTGTTGCCGCGCAGGCAGGCCAGCGCCCCGGGATCGCCTTCGCGTTCGGCGGCCGCCAATTGGGCTTCATATCCATCGCCGAGCCATAGCTTTGTTTGCAGTTCCGCCGCCTCGCGCAGCGGCGGCGTATTCTGAATTTCCTCGACCGTCCATCCCGCGCGTTGCAGGCGTTTGCCGGCATCGACAACGGCTGCTTCTACCTCTGCAACGGGCTCGAGATCGTCCGGCGCGAGACACAGCGCGGCGCGCTTCGGCCTCGGCGGCCCTTCCAGCGGCGCCGGCACCCACCACGGATCGCGCAGGTCCTGAGCTGACATCGCCGCAAGCGCGATGCGCAGATCGCCGATGGTGCGCGCGAGCGGACCGGATACCGCCGAGATTTGCGGCCCGATCGTCCGCTCGGGCAGCGATGCATTGAAGGCGGCGACGCGGCCGAGCGTCGGTCGCAGGCCATGCACGCCGCAGGCATAGGCGGGGTAACGGATCGAGCCGGCGATGTCGGTGCCATGCGCGATATGGCCGATGCCGGCCACGACCGCGGCACCGGCGCCGCCGGAAGAGCCGCCCGGCGTAAGGCCTGGATCGCGCGGATTTTTGGTGTCGCCATGAATCAAATTGGTGGTGAACCAGCGATAGGAAAATGCCGGGCAGTTGGTGCGGCCGAGAATCACCGCACCGGCCTTGCGCAGATTGTCGATCACGGGGCTGTTGGTCTTCGCAATCACATCGCGCTGCAGCTTGAGACCGTTGGTGGTGGCAAAGCCTTGCTGATCGATGTTGACCTTGACGGTGACCGGCACGCCCGCCAGCGGGCCCGCATCTTCGCCACGTGCAATTGCCGCGTCGATGCCGCGTGCGTGCGCCAGCACGTCTTCCGGGTGATAGTCGACGACGGCGTTGATTTTTGGGTTGACCGCATCCAGCCGGGCCAGCGCCGCGGTGGCCGCCTCCATCGCCGAGACCTGTTTCGACCTGATCAGGGCGGCGAGTTCTTTCGCCGACAGACGCCAGAGATCCTGCATTGCCAACTCCGTTTGGACGGTCAGTCTTGTAGCGCCGCGCCGACCGCAGCGCCAGCACTGGCGGTAAACGAAGGGCTCAGCGGACGCGAGCGATAAAATACGCCAGATCGGCGATCTGCGCTGGCGTGACCTCCGCCATCACGTCCGCCATGCTGCCGTCATAGCCATGCCGGCTGTTGTCCTTGTACTCGCCAAGCGTCTTGGCGAGATAATCCTCGCGCTGGTTGGCAATGCGCGGGACATTGTCCTTGCCGGAAAAATCCGGGTTGTGACAGCTGTTGCAGCGGTGCTGCTGCGCTAAGGCCTGCGCGCGCGCCATCCGCGCGGGGTCGCCGGCATCGGCCGGCGGCGCCGGCTTCGGCAATTTGGCGAGAAAATCGGAAAATGTGCGCAGGTCGTCGTCGGTGAGCGGCTTTGCCATCTCGTTCATCGGCTCGAACATGCGCAGCTTTTCGCGGAACATGAACAGCTGGATCAGCGCATAAGGCGCCTGCTGCGCCCCGAGCGAAGGAATGTTTTCGGTTTCGGATTGGCCCTTCTCGCCGTGGCAGGCGAGGCAGGGGGCGATGCGCTCTTCGAATGTCTCGGCAGTTGCGGAGGAAGCAAGGAGAAAGAACGCCAGGGCCGATATTGTTTTTTTCATGGGGTCAGTCCTGGCACTCCCCGTCATTGCGAGGAGCGAAGCGACGAAGCAATCCAGTCTTTATCAGAAGTCTGGATTGCTTCGCTTCGCTCGCAATGACGGCCTACGTTAGTGCGACGCGACTTTTTGCTTGCCGTAGGTGACGCGGTACACCGCGCCGTTCCAGTCGTCGGAAACCAGCAGCGAGCCATCCTTCATCTGCATCACGTCGACCGGCCGGCCGATGTATTTGTTGTCTTCCAAAAAGCCGGTGATGAACGGCTCCATGGATTTCACCGTGCCGTCCTTGTTCAGCTTGACGACCACAACGTCGCCGCCGACCTTCTTGGACCTGTTCCACGAGCCGTGCCGGGCCACGATGATGGCGTTCTTATAGGCTTTCGGGAACATGCTGCCGGTGTAGAAGCGCATGCCGAGCGCAGCCGAATGCGGACCCAAAAGGCCTACCGGCGCCGTGTAGTCGCTGCAGGATTTGCCCCAGCCGAATTCCGGATCGACGATATTGCCCTGCAGGCAATACGGCGCGCCGAAATGTTCGCCGACCTTGGTGATCCGGTTGAGTTCGTCCTCGGGAACGTCTTCCGACATCCAGTCGCGGCCGTTGTCGGTGAAGTAGAGCTGCTTGGTTTCCGGATTCCAGTCGAAGCCGACGGTGTTGCGAACGCCACGCGCGATTACTTCGGCGCCGCTGCCGTCGAGATTGATCCGCCGGATCTGGCCATGCGCGTCGCTATGCAACACGTTGTTGCCGGGCTGCCCGACCGGAACGTAGAGCTTGTTGTCGGGACCGATGGCGATGAACTTCCAGCCATGGGCTTCGTCCTTGGGCAGGTTGTCGTAGATCATGACAGGCTTCGGCGGGTTTTCCAGATTGTCCTCGACCTTGTCGATCTTTGACACCTTGGAGAGTTCGGCGATGTAGAGCGTGCCGTCCTTGAAGGCGACGCCGTTCGGCCGATAAAGGCCCGACTGCAACACCTTGGCCGAGCGTTTGCCGTCCTTGTCAGAGATCGCATAGACGTTGCCGACCAGGCGGCTACCGACGAACACCGTGCCCTTGTCGCCTTGAGCCATCGAGCGCGCGTTTGCCATGCCGGCCGCGTAGACTTCGATATTGAAGCCGGGCGGCAGCTTGAGCTTTGCGATGGGCAGCTTGTCGACCGCCGCGGCGATCGGCGGCGGCGCGACCGGCGCAAGTTTTGCCGCCGCTTCGCTGTCCGCGGGACGTCCGATCAAGGGCGATCCCGGCGGAAGCGGTGCGGCGGCGGCTGGCGCCGCAGCGGGCGCAGGTGCCGCGGCGGGTGCGGGCGACGCCGCGGGAGCCGGAGCGGCAGGCTGCTGCGCGGCGGCGCCGAGCGTAAACGCACTGAGAAAAGCACCCGCGAGCAATGCGCGGCGTGCGGACGAGTAGATCATCTTGAACCCTCCCTTGAGTGGAAGTCCTTATCCGCGCCTTAAGCGAGCGGCGGTGGCCTTCCCTAACCGCAGTCTCCAATATTTTACCGCCGCTGCGCAATCGGAAACATCAAGGCTCTCGGAAAGGATGTGGCGGGAATAGGCTCGCTTTGGCGGTGTTGCGCGGAGCGGCAAACGCTGTCGAGGCAGGGAAATATCCCGTCAATGTCTGGTCTCGGAATCTTCCGGACCGTCAAGGATTGCTTCGGTAAAGGGAAATTCCAGCACGATCTCCCCGTCATCGTCGGTGACTTCCAGTATGGCGTTGAGCAAATCCGGCTGCCCGCCTTCCGTTTTCAGGATTTCCCGGATCGTTGTCCGCGCCACGTTCCATGCATGATCGGGATCGCGAAGCTCCTCCCCTTCTGGGTCGAGGATCAACTCACGGTCGATACGGGTGTTGAAAAAATATCGCGGCATGGAGAGCTCACACCTTGTCGGGCGGGCCAGCCTGTAGCCGGGCGGGGCTCACGCGCACTTTATTGTTCAATTCGGACCCTTGGCCGAAGCGACGGGCAACGCGACAGTCGCCGCATTCAAGCCGGAAGTCATTGATCGACCAAAGCTTTATCGCACAACCTCGTCACGTTTCGCGAGTTCATTTTTGCACTGCAACACGGAACCCGCGACAAATAATTCACTGGCGAAGTTTTAGAACCGCATTACTTTGTACGCGAGGGCGAAATCGTCCCGCTTGAGAAGGAGGAAAAAATGTCCTGGAAGACGCCGAAGATCGTCGAAGTGCCGGTTGGCATGGAAATCAACATGTATGCCTGCGCGGCCCGCAAATAAGCGCCTGCGATAGTTCTGCATTCAACGGAGGTGGACCGCACCTTGCGACGATGTCCCCGTGTAGGGACCGCGCGCAGCGTCAGCGGTCACCTCCGAAATGCTTGAGACTCCCGGAGACGAGTCATGCTTCGCATCGTCGTTCTGGGAGCCGCCGCGGGCGGCGGCGTTCCGCAATGGAATTGCGGTTGTCCGGTTTGCCAGGCAGCGCGGACTGAACACCCCGGCCTGCAAAGCACCCAGGCATCGATTGCGATCAGCGCCGACGATCAACACTGGTTCCTGATCAACGCGTCGCCCGACCTGCGCCAGCAATTGATCGCAACGCCGCAGCTGCATCCGAAACTGGGACAGTTGCGTCACAGCCCGATCGCCGGCGTGGTTCTGACCAACAGCGAAGTCGATGCGGTCGCAGGGCTGCTGTCGATGCGCGAAGGCTCGCCATTTACGATCTATGCACATTCGCGCGTGCTTGCGATCCTGAAGGCCAACAGCATCTTCAACGTGCTGAGCGAGACCAATGTGAGACGCCAGCCCCTTGCCATTGACGAAGCGTTCGAGCCGGCATTACCCGACGGCTCGCCGTCAGGCATCGAGATCGTGCCGTTCGCCGTGCCCGGCAAGGGCGCCTGGTATCTGGAAGGAAAAGCCCATCCTGCGGGGAACGATGGCGCGGGCGATACGCTGGGCCTTCGCATCGCAGACAAGGCGAGCGGCAAGCATCTATATTTCCTCGCGGCCTGCGCGCAGGTGACGCCCGAACTGAAACAACGGCTCGCCGGCGCATCGCTGGTGTTCTTCGACGGCACGGTCTGGCGCGACGACGAACTGATCGCGGCGGGCCTCGGCGCCAAGACCGGGCAGGCCATGGGACATATCGCGATGTCGGGAGAAAGCGGTGCAATCGCGGCGCTGGCCGATCTCGGCATCGACAGGAAGATTTTTCTGCATATCAATAATTCCAACCCGGCGCTGCTGCGGGATTCCGCCGAACGCAAGGCCGCCGAGCGCGCCGGCTGGCAGATTCCCGCCGACGGGATGGAGATCACGCTTTGAACGTAAACACAGCCTTCCCGCTTGGCCCAAGCACGCCGCTGCAAAGCGCCGAACAACTCGAAGCGAGGCTGCGCCATATCGGCGCGACGCGCTATCACAGCCTGCATCCGTTCCATCATCTGCTGCATGGCGGCAAGCTGAACAAGGGACAGGTGCAGGCCTGGGCGCTGAACCGCTATTATTACCAGAGCACGATTCCCATCAAGGACGCCGTGGTGATTTCGCGCTTCCGCGATCGCGGCATCCGGCTGGAATGGCGGCACAGGATCGAAGATCATGACGGCGATGTCGGCACCGAGGGCGGCATCGAGCGCTGGCTGAAGCTGACCGAGGGGCTCGGGCTCGACAACGCTTATGTGGAGTCCGCCGAAGGCATCCTGCCGGCGACGCGTTTCGCGGTGGAGGCTTATGTGCACTTCGTCCGCGACAAGACGCCGTTGGAGGCCATCGCCTCCTCGCTGACCGAACTGTTTGCGCCGAACCTGCATGAAGAGCGGATTTCGGGCATGCTGAAGCACTACGATTTCGTCAATCCCGACATCATGCGCTACTTCAGCCGGCGCATGGAACAGGCGCCGCGCGACGCCAATTTCGCGCTGAAATATGTGAGAGAGCATGCGACGACACCGGCGGAGCGCGAGGCGGTGTGCAATGCGCTGATCTTCAAGACCAATGTGCTTTGGGTTCAGCTTGACGCGCTGTATCATGCCTATGTCGACGGCCACATCCCGCCGGGCGCGTTCGTGCCCGCGGCGAGCTAGGGGCGAAGCGATGGCGGCGAGCCGCAACATCAGCGTCAGCGAGGCGAGCCGGCCGGTGTTGCCGCGGCACGCCAAACTGCGCTTCGATGAGACGCGGCAGCGTTGGGTGATCCTCGCGCCGGAGCGCGTTCTGGCGCCGGATGAGACTGCGGTCGAAATCCTGCAGCTCTGCGACGGCGCACGCAGTGTTGCACAGATGATCGACAAACTCGCCGCCAAATATACCGCCGAGCGCACCGCGATCGGCGCCGACGTCATCGCCATGCTGCAGGACCTCGCCGACAAGGGATTCTTGACCGAGGCGCGGGAGAAGACGTCATGAGTCCGACGCTCACCGATGCCAGCCCGGTTGTTGCCGACCCTTCCGATGGGCTGGCGATCATGGAGCAGCGTGGCTCGACGGCGGAAACCTTTGGCATTCCGCTGGCGGTGCTGGCGGAGCTGACGCATCGCTGCCCGCTGCAATGCCCGTATTGCTCCAATCCGGTGGAACTGGAGCGCGGCGGCGCCGAACTCACTACCGAAGAATGGAAAAAGGTTCTGACTGAACTCGCCGAAATCGGCGTGCTGCAAATCCATTTCTCGGGCGGAGAGCCGACCGCGCGCAAGGATCTGGTCGAACTGGTGCAGCACGCGACCGATGTCGGACTCTATTCCAATCTGATCACCTCGGCCGTGCTGCTGACAAAAGAAAAGCTCAAGGCGCTGGCCGATGCCGGACTGTGTCATGTGCAAATCAGCTTTCAGGGCAATGAGCCCGTCGTCGCCGACCGCGTGGCCGGCTTGAAGAATTCTCACGAGAAAAAAATCGAAGTCGCGCGCTGGACACGCGAACTCGATCTGCCGCTGACCGTCAATGCGGTGATGCACCGGCAAAACCTGCATCAGTTGTCCGATATCATCCAGATGGCGGTCGATCTCGATGCCGACCGGCTGGAGGTCGCCAACGTGCAATATTACGGCTGGGCGCTGAAGAACCGCGCTGCGCTGATGCCGACGCTGCAGCAGATCGAGGATACCAGCCGCATTGTCGAGGAAGCCGCGATCAGGCTGAAGGGCATCCTCGCCATCGACTATGTGGTGCCGGATTATTACGCGCTGCGGCCGAAGAAATGCATGGGCGGCTGGGGGCGGCAGTTCTTCAACATCTCGCCGTCCGGCAAGATCCTGCCGTGCCACGCCGCCGAGACCATCACCGGCCTGGAATTCCTGTCGGTGCGGTCAAATCATTCGATCGCCTGGATCTGGCGGAATTCGGAAGCCTTCAACCGCTACCGCGGCACCGGCTGGATGCCGGAGCCGTGCCGGAGTTGCGAATTCAAGGAAATCGATTTCGGCGGCTGCCGCTGCCAGGCCTTTGCGCTGACCGGCGACGCCGCCAATACCGATCCCGCCTGCACGCTGTCGCCGATGCATGAGCAGATTTTCAAGGCCGCCGAATCCGAGGCCGCGGCCGACCAGGGCCGTTTCATCTACCGCAATTTTGCCGGCGGCACGCTCGAGACGGGCGGCGAACATGGCGCCTGACGCCGATGCGGGAAAATCCAGAGGCAAGCGCTCCGATCCGTTCGCGCCGCTGACCGCACAGCATCTCGCCGTCGGCGACGGGCACGAGATCTATGTCGAAACCGTCGGCCGCGCCGACGGCATTCCCGCCGTCTATCTGCATGGCGGCCCCGGCAGCGGCTGCCAGCCGGACCACCGAAGGCTGTTCGATCCCGAGCGCTTTCATGCCGTGTTGTTCGATCAGCGCGGCGCCGGGCGAAGCCGCCCGAAAGGACGTCTTGAAGCCAATACGCTGCCGCATTTGATCGCGGACATGGAAACGATCCGCGAGTTCTTTGGATTCAAGCGCTGGATGATCGTCGGCGGTTCGTGGGGCGCGACGCTGGCGCTGGCCTATGCCGAAGCGCACCCGGCGCGAGTGAGCGGTCTGGTGCTGCGCGCGACGTTCCTCGGCAGCCGTGCGGAGCTGGAGCAGGCCTTTCTGCAAAACCTGCCCCGATTCCATCCCGGCCTGAGCGGCGATTTTTTCGGCCTGTTGCCTCCGGCTGAACTCAAGCACCCGCTTGATGCCTATTGGCGCCGCATCCTCGACCCCGATCCTGCCGTCCATGCTCCCGCCGCACGCGCCTGGCATGACACCGAGCGGATTCTTTCCGAACATGCACCGTCACGAACGCGGCTTGATTTCGCCTCGCTCCGCTCGACCAAGGCCTTGCCCGCGACACCGTTCATGGAAGCGCATTATTTCCACAATGATTGCTTCATGAAATCAGGTCAGCTCATGGCGGGCGCCGCGAAACTCAAGACAATCCCGGGCATCATCGTGCAGGGTCGCTATGATTTGCTGTGCCCACCGTCGACCTCGCATGCGCTCGCGGCCGTCTGGCCCGGTGCAGAGGTTCGCATCGTCGAGGGCGCCGGCCATTCGCTGTACGATCCCGGCGTCAGGGACGCGGTGATGAAGGCGATCGCAGATATTGCCTCCAACGTAGACAGGCCTTCGCAACCACACACAAAACCGTCATCCTGAGGAGCCGCGCGCTTGCGCGGCGTCTCGAAGGATGGAAGCAAGCGCGCCCGTGGCCATCCTTCGAGGCTCGCCGAAGACGGCGAGCACCTCAGGATGACGGTGGAACAAGGAGATTCGCAAAATGCCTTTGGCCGGAAAGGGAATGCTGCTGACCTCAATGGACGTCGATGCAGCCGACGAGCGCGACTTCAATCTCTGGTACGATGGCGAGCATCTCGAGGAGCGCGTCGCGATCGACGGTTTTCTCGAGGCGCGGCGTTACGTCGCGCATGCGGCCAGTCCGAAATACCTCTGTCTCTATTCCACCGAAACCTTTGAGGTGCTGGACAGCCCGGCCTATCGCAGCGTGCTGGCGAATCCTACCCCTTGGTCGAAGACGACCATGGCGCGTTTCAAAAACATGATCCGCGCCGTCGCCCATGTCACCATCAGCCGCGGACAGGGCCGCGGTGCGGCGCTGGGCATCATCCGACTCCGTCCCGCCACCGAAAGCAAGGACACGTTGCGCGCGATGCTGGCGGATCAACTCGATCCGGCTGGGCTCGACGGCATCATTTCCATGCATCTGATCGAAAGCGATCCCACGCTTTCCAGACCGATCGGCGACCTGTCTTCGACCGCCAGCCCCGGCGCCGGCGATTGGTACGTCCTGATCGACGGGACGCATGTCAGTGCCGTCTCGGCGGTTGTTGCGGCCCGCTTCGCCGACGCCGCCGGATTCAGCCCTGCAACCGTGATCTCGACGGGCACCTACGATCTGATGTGGGATCTGGCCAGGAGCGACATCCCGATCAGGCCCGGCGCGTGAAATATCAGACATATATTGCACTGCCGCATGAACAGGTCAGGCATTAAAGCTGGGGTTCCAGACCAATGGCGAATGACAATTAAGTAAAAATGGCTTTTAACTGCGGCCCCAATCATATTGAATGGCGCCGATTCATTAAGCCCATGATATGCTTGAGAAACAACAAGAACGCCGTTTATGAGCGTTCGCAGGAAACATCAAAGGCCGCGTCGACCGTCAGGTCCGCGCGGACAAGGTAGGAATGAAACCGACTGATATTTCGGCACCCGATTACTTTCACAAAGTGGTCGACTGCCAATGGGCCTGTCCCGCACACACGCCCGTGCCTGAATACATCCGATTGATCGCCGAAGGCCGCTACAGCGACGCCTATATGATCAACTGGAAATCGAATGTGTTTCCGGGAATTCTCGGCCGCACCTGCGACCGGCCATGCGAGCCCGCGTGCCGCCGCGGCCGCGTCGAGGAAACGCCGGTCGCGATCTGCCGCCTGAAGCGCGTCGCCGCCGATTTCAAGGATGACGTCAGGCATCGCATGCCCAGGCCGTCCGCAAAAAACGGCAAGCGCATCGCCATCGTCGGCGGCGGTCCCGCTTCGCTGACCGTGGCCCGCGATCTCGCGCCGCTCGGCTATCACTGCACGGTGTTCGATTCCGATCCCAAGGCCGGCGGGATGATGCGAACGCAAATTCCAAAATTCCGCCTGCCGGATTCGGTGATCGACGAGGAAACCGATTACATCCTCAACCTCGGCATCGAGTTCAAGGGCGGCCACCGCATCGATTCCTTGAAGAAACTGCTCGCTGAAAATTACGACGCGATCTTCGTCGGCTCCGGCGCACCGCGCGGCCGCGAGCTCGACATTCCCGGCCGCAAGGAAGCCGCGAAAAATATTCACATCGGCATCGACTGGCTTTCCAGCGTGTCGTTCGGCCATGTCGAGAAAATCGGCAAGCGCGTCATCGTGCTCGGCGGCGGCAATACCGCGATGGACTGCTGCCGCACCGCACGCCGCCTCGGCGGCGAAGACGTCAAAGTGATCGTCCGCTCCGGCTTCGAGGAAATGAAGGCGTCTCCGTGGGAGAAGGAGGACGCCATCCACGAGGATATCCCGATCCTCAACTTCATGGTGCCCAAGGCTTTCACGCACGACAATGGCAAGCTCACCGGCGTGGTGTTCGAAAAGGTGAAGGCCGAGTACAACGCCAAGGGCGAGCGCAATCTGGTGCCATCGGGCGAGCTGGACCAAACCATCGAATGCGACGATGTGCTGGTCGCCGTCGGCCAGGAAAATGCGTTTCCCTGGATCGAGCGCGACTGCGGCGTCGAATTCGACAAGAAAAACATGCCGGTGGTCGACAAGATCACCATGGGCTCGACCAATCCAAAAGTGTTCTTCGGCGGCGACGCCGCGTTCGGCCCGAAAAACATCATCTGGGCGGTGGCGCACGGCCATGACGCCGCGCTGTCGATCCACAAGCTGCTCTCCGGCGAGGACATCACCGAGCGCCCCCTCCCCGACGTGCAGATTTCGTCGCAGAAGATGGGCATCCACGAGTGGAGCTACGACAACGACATTTCCGGTGACAAGCGTTTCAAGGTGCCGCACCGCGACAAGATCGTGGCGCTGAAGGACATCCGCGCCGAGGTCGAACTCGGCTACGACGTAAAACTCGCGCTCGGCGAGGCGCAGCGCTGCCTGAACTGCGACATCCAGACTGTGTTCGCAGCACCCTTGTGCATCGAATGCGATGCCTGCGTCGATATTTGTCCGATGGATTGCATCACGTTTACGGAGAATGGCGAGGAAGCCGACCTGCGCGGGCGGTTGAAGGCGCCCTCCCCGCATCTCGACCAGGCGCTCTACCTCGCCGACGGCCTCAAGACCGGGCGGGTGATGGTGAAGGACGAGGACGTCTGCCTGCATTGCGGCCTGTGCGCCGAGCGTTGCCCCACCGGCGCCTGGGACATGCAAAAATATCTCATCGACATGGTTCACGCGGATACAACATGCCCGTCCAAAGCCCGATCAGCAGCGTAAACGACTTCGTCGTCCGCTTCGCCAACGTCAACGGCTCCGGTTCGGCGAGCGCCAACGAGCTGTTTGCCCGCTCGATCCTGCGCCACGGCGTGCCGGTTTCGCCCCGCAACGTCTTCCCGTCCAACATCCAGGGCTTGCCGACCTGGTACGAAGTCCGGGTCACCGAGGATAGTCATCTCGGCGCGCGCGGCGGCGTCGACCTGATGGTGGCGATGAACCCGCAGACCTGGGACAAGGACGTCGCCTCGATCGAATCCGGCGGCTATTTGTTCTACGATTCCACCAAGCCTATTCCGGCTTCGAAATTCCGCGCCGACATCACGGTGATCGGCGTGCCGCTGACCGCCATCACCAACTCGACCTACACGGATCCGCGCCAGCGTCAGCTGTTCAAGAACATCATCTATGTCGGAGCGCTCTGCGCGCTGCTCGACATGGATCCGAAACTTGTCGAGCAACTGATCGGCGAGCAGTACAAGGGCAAGGAAAAGCTGCTCTCTTCCAACGTCCACGCGCTGCATCTCGGGCGCGACTGGGCGCTGCAGAACCTGAAATGTCCGATCGGCGTGCGTATCAAGAAGGCCGACAAGGTAGGCGACCGCATCTTCATCGAGGGCAACAGCGCCGCCGCGCTCGGCGCGGTCTATGGCGGCGCCACCGTCTGCGCCTGGTATCCGATCACGCCGTCGTCGTCGCTGGCCGACGCCTTCGGAAGCCATTGCAAGAAACTGCGGCATGACCCGGAGACCGGCAAGGCAAAATACGCCATCGTCCAGGGCGAGGACGAACTCGCCTCCATCGGCATCGTGATCGGCGCCTCCTGGAACGGCGCCCGCGCCTTTACCGCGACCTCCGGGCCCGGCATCTCGCTGATGACGGAATTCATCGGGCTGTCCTACTTCGCCGAAATTCCCGCCGTGATCATGAACGTGCAGCGCGCAGGTCCCTCGACGGGCATGCCGACCCGCACCCAGCAATGTGACGTGATCGCCTGCGCCTATGCCTCGCATGGCGACACCAAGCACGTGCTGCTGTTTCCGGAAGACCCGGCCGAAGCCTTCGAATTCGCGGCGCAATCGTTCGACCTCGCCGAGCGGCTGCAGACCACGATCTTCCTGATGCTCGATCTCGACATCGGCATGAACCACCGGCTGTGCCATCCGCTGCGCTGGGACGACGCGAGGGCATACGACCGCGGCAAGGTGATGACCGCCGAAATGCTGGACGACGGCCGCGACTTCGGCCGCTATCTCGACGTCGATGGCGATGGCATCCCATTCCGCACCTATCCCGGCACCCATCCCACCAAGGGCTCGTATTTTACCCGCGGCACCTCGCGCGACCGCTATGCGCGCTATTCCGAGGAAGGCGCGGTTTACGCCGACAACATGCAGCGGCTGCTGCGCAAATTCGAAACCGCGCAGGACATGGTGCCGCGGCCGCTGCAGGCAAATGCGCAGAAACCCACCAAATACGGCGTGATCTATTACGGCTCGACCGCGCCGGCGATGGACGAGGCGATCGGACTGCTTGAGGCGCGCGGGCATCAGCTCGATCGGCTGCGAATCCGCGCCTTCCCGTTCCATTCCAGTGTCGCGAGCTTCCTTGCCGAGCACGACTTCGTCTATGTGGTCGAGCAGAACCGCGACGCGCAGCTGCGCTCGCTGATCGTCAACGAGAACGGCATCGATCCGGTGCGGCTGGTGCCGATCCTGCACTACGACGGCACCCCGATCACCGCGCGCTTCATCGCCGGCGCCATCGGCGATCACCAGGATCAGCTTAAAGTGACGCCGCTGCGCAAGGTGAAGTCGTGATGCAGGGATCAACCTATCATCCGTCATGCCCGGCCCTGTGCCGGGCATCCACGTCTTCCTTCGCGGCCAAGACGTGGATGGCCGGGACAAGCCCGGCCATGACGAGGCACGGACATAAGGTGTTGTCATGACCTACATCGCAAAACCGAAATTCCAGCATCCGGGCCTGCCGAAGAACGAGCTCGGCTATACCCATCGCGACTACGAGGGCAAGGTCTCGACGCTGTGCGCCGGCTGCGGCCACGACTCCATCACCGCCTCGATCATCGAAGCCTGCTTCCATCTCTCCATCGAACCGCATCGTGTCGCCAAGATTTCCGGCATCGGCTGTTCCTCGAAGACGCCGGATTATTTCCTCGGCAATTCGCACGGTTTTAACTCGGTGCATGGCCGCATGCCGTCGGTGCTGACCGGCGCCAACCTCGCCAACCGCGATCTGATCTATCTCGGCGTCTCCGGCGACGGCGACAGTGCCTCGATCGGCTTCGGCCAGTTCGCGCATTCGATCCGCCGCGGCGTCAACATGACCTATATCGTGGAGAATAACGGCGTCTACGGCCTGACCAAAGGCCAGTTCTCCGCCACCGCCGACCGCGGCTCGAAATCCAAGAAAGGCGTGATGAATACCGACAACGCCATCGACCTGGTGGCGATCGCGCTGCAGCTCGGCGCGACCTTCGTGGCGCGCAGTTTTTCCGGCGACAAGAGCCAGCTGGTGCCGCTGATCGAGGCCGCGATCCGGCACAAGGGCGCGGCATTCATCGACGTGGTCAGCCCATGCGTCGCCTTCAACAACCACGCCGGATCGACCAAGAGTTTTGACTATGTGCGCGAGCACAACGACGCCGTGAACCGGCTCGACGTTATTTCCGGCCGTGAGCCGATCACCGTCGACTATGCGCCGGGTTCGGTGCAGATCGTCGAGCAGCACGACGGCACGAGGCTCGCGCTGCGCAAGCTGGACGCGGACTACGAGGCGCACGATCGTCTCGCGGCGATGGCATTTTTGCAAAAGCACGCCGCCAAGGGCCAGGTCGTTACCGGGCTGCTCTACGTCGATCCTGAGGCGGAAGACTTGCACGCCCATCTCGACACAGTCGAGACGCCGCTCAACCAGCTCGACGAGAAGGCGCTTTGTCCAGGCTCCGCGGCGCTGGAGAAGTTCAACGCCAGCCTGCGCTGAGGGCAGCCAACAAGTTTGGCGGGGGCCTTTCATGCAGCCGGTTACGCAGTACGCCAAGAGCGGCGACGTTCACATCGCCTATCAGGCGTTCGGTAATGGCCCGATCAATCTGGTCATGGTTCCAGGTTTCGTATCGAACGTCGAGAATTATTGGGACCAACCCGACTTCGCCCGTTTTTTGAACCGTCTGGGCAGCTACGCCCGGGTAGTAACCTTCGACAAGCGCGGTACTGGAATGTCGGATCGGGTAGCCGAGCTTCCGGGCCTCGATCAGCGTATGGACGATCTCCGGGCAGTGATGGACGCGGCCGGGATGGAGCAGGCATCGCTGCTGGGGATTTCCGAAGGCGCGCCGCTGGCCGTCTTGTTTGCCGCGACCTATCCGGATCGTTGCCGCGCGCTGACGCTTTACGGCAGCTTTTCGCGCTTCTCCTACTGGTTTCCGACCGAAGCAGCACTCGCGGCATTCTTCGGCTATGTCGAGCAGGCATGGGGCACCGGCGGCAGCGTGCAACGATTTGCGCCCTCGCGCGCGACGGATGCCGCCTTCCAGCGCTGGTGGGGACGCAACGAGCGGCTCGGTGCGAGCCCTGCCGCCGTGACCGCGTTGATGCGCATGAACAGCCAGATCGAGATCAGCGGTATTCTTCCCGCCGTCCGGGTGCCGACGCTTGTAATCCACAGGACCGGCGACAAGACGGTCAGCGTGGAAGGTGGACGCGACATGGCGGCGCATATTCCGGGCGCACGGCTGCTCGAATTTCCAGGCGTCGACCACCTGTTCTACGTCGGCGAGGGCGCCGAGGAAATCTCCGATGCGATCGAGGAGTTCTTGACCGGATCACGAGCCCCGGTCGCGGCGGATCGCGTCCTCGCCACGGTTCTCTTCACCGATATCGTCGGTTCGACGGAGATGGCGGCCGCGCTGGGCGACCAGCGCTGGCGCGATCTTCTCGACCATCACCACGCCACGATTCGGCGCAACCTGATACGCTTTCGCGGCCATGAGGTGAAGACGACCGGCGACGGGTTTCTTGCCACCTTCGATGGTCCGGCACGCGGCGTTCGCTGCGCGTGCGCCATCGCCGAAGAAATCAGGTCGCTCGGCATTGAAGTGCGTGCCGGACTCCACACCGGCGAGTGTGAAATGATCGGCGACGACGTCGGCGGCATCGCCGTTCACATCGGCGCGCGCGTTGCCGCGCTTGCCGGTGCGAGCGAGGTTTTGGTGTCCGGTACAGTCAAGGATCTGGTGGCGGGATCGGGATTGCGTTTCGCCGATCGCGGAAGCCGGTCCCTGAAGGGAATCCCCGGCCAATGGCCGATTTTCGTGGCCGAGCGCTAGAGCACGACGGCCCGCAAACTGATAAATTTCGAGGCTCTGGCCGCGGGATCGATTTGTTGGCATTATTCCGCCGAGACGCGCATATTCCCTTCGTCAACACCGGGAGGACTTGCCGATGGACGTTGTCCCGCTGGGTCCAGGATTCGCCGCCGAACTGCGCGGCGTCACGTTAAAGGATGTCGCCTCCGACGATGCCGCCTATGCGGCGGTGCGGGCCGCCTTCGAGGAGCATTCCGTGCTGGTGTTTCGCGGCCAGGACGTGACCGACGAGATTCAACTCGCCTTTTCGCAGCGCTTCGGCCCGCCCGAAGTCACAAAAGTCGGCTCGCAAGGCACCGGCTCGCATTTCGTGATCCTCTCTACCATCGGCCCCGACGGCGAGGTGGTGCCGGCCGATCACCGGCTTTCGCTGCGCGCCAAGGCCAACCAGCTCTGGCATACCAACTCCTCGTTCAAGCGGGTGCCGGCGCTGGCATCGATCCTGTCGGCGCGCATCATTCCCGCGCGCGGCGGCGAAACCGAATACGTCTCCACCCGGCTTGCCTTCGCGCGGCTCGATGCGGCCCTGCGCAACAAGTTGCAAAGCTCGTTTGCCTGGCATGACTACGCGCATTCGCGCGGCCAGATCGCGCCGGGCCTGGCCAGCCCCGAGGAACGCGCGGCACTGCCGCCGCAATGCTGGCGGATGGTGTGGACCAATCCCGTGAACGGCCGTGGCGCGATCTATCTTGCCTCGCATGCCTATGCGGTCGAAGGCATGGAGGCGGCGGCGGGGAAAAAGCTGATCGACGAGTTGATGGAAGCCGCCACCACGCCGGGCGCCAGCTATCTGCACCAATGGCGCGGAGGCGACGTCGTGATGTGGGACAACCGCGCCACCATGCATCGCGGACGGCCATGGCCGGCGCACGAGCCGCGCCTGATGATACGGACCACGATCTCCGCCACTTCAGCGGATGGCGTCGACACCATGCACTCGCCGTCGGTGCAGGCCGCGGAATAGCGTCCCCCTCAATCGCCAAACGTTGATTCAACCGCGGCCATCTGCGGGGATCGAATTGTCGTGAATGGCGTTATTTTGTTCAAACATCCATATTCCGCTCGTCGGCACGGCCAACCATGTGTTGACAACCCGGCTTCCGGCCCGAAAAGGTGCTGGAACCCCAAAATCGAACAGAGCGCATCATGAATCCTGTCAAAGCCCTCGAAGCGCACGGCCAGGCAGTCTGGCTGGACTTTTTGGCCCGCGGTTTTGTCGCCAAGGGCGACCTCAAGAAGCTGATCGAAACCGACGGCGTGAAGGGCGTCACCTCCAATCCGTCGATCTTCGAGAAGGCGATCGGCAGTTCGGACGAATATGACGGCGCCATCGGCGCGGCGCTGAAGAAGGGGGATCGTCCGGTTGCGGAGCTGTTCGAGCACCTTGCGATCGAGGACATCCAGCACGCCGCGGACGTGCTGCGTCCGGTATACGACCAACTCAAGGGCGATGACGGATTCGTCAGCCTCGAAGTCTCGCCCTATCTCGCCATGGACACCAAGGGCACGATCGGCGAGGCCGAACGGCTCTGGAAGGAAGTCGACCGCAAGAACCTGATGGTCAAGGTGCCGGCGACGCCGGAGGGCCTGCCCGCGATCGAGCATCTGATCGGCGAAGGCATCAGCATCAACATCACGCTGCTGTTTTCACAAAAAGTATACGTGCAGGTGGCCGAGGCCTATCTCGCCGGCCTCGAAAAATACATCGCCGGTGGCGGCGATCCCGCCCATGTCGCCAGCGTCGCCAGCTTCTTCGTCAGCCGCATCGACAGCGCGGTCGATAAGCAGCTCGATGACAAGATCGCCAAGGCCAACGATCCGACCGAGAAGGCGCGGCTACAGGCGCTGAAGGGGAAAGTGGCGATCGCGAACGCCAAGTTGGCCTATCAGGACTATAAGAAACTGTTTTCCGGCCCGCGCTGGCAGAAGCTGGAGGCCAAGGGGGCAAAACCGCAACGGTTGCTGTGGGCCTCGACCGGAACGAAGAATAAAGAGTACAGCGACGTGCTCTATGTCGAGGAGCTGATCGGCAGGAATACGATCAATACCGTGCCGCCGGCGACGCTCGATGCATTCCGCGACCACGGCAAGCTTCGCGACAGTCTCGAGGAAAACATCGACGACGCCAAGCGTGTGCTTGCGGGCCTGGAAAAATCCGGCATCTCGCTCGATGCCATCACCGCGGAACTGGTCAGGGACGGCGTAAAACTGTTTGCCGATGCAGCGGACAAGCTCTACGGCGCGGTGGCGCACAAGCGCGCCGCGGTGATCGCCGGCAGCATCGATGCGCAGAAGCTCGCGCTGGGAGCGAGCATTGCCAAAGCGGTCGAAACCAGCACCGAGGAGTGGCGCGCATCGGGCAAGATTCGCCGCTTGTGGCAGCACGACAAGACGATCTGGACCGGCACCGATGAAGATAAGTGGCTAGGCTGGCTGGACAGCGCCTCGACTGGAAAGACCAAGCTCGCGGACTACCGGGATTTTGCGGCCTGGGTGAAGCAACAAGGTTTTAGCGACGCGGTTGTGCTCGGCATGGGCGGATCGAGCCTCGGACCTGAAGTGATCGCGGAAACCTTTGGGCAACAGCCCGGCTTCCCGAAATTGCATGTGCTGGATTCGACCGATCCCGCGCAGGTGCGCGCCATGGCCGGTGCAGTCAACATGGCGAAGACGCTGTTCATCGTCTCCAGCAAGTCCGGCGGCACCACCGAGCCGAATGTGATGAAGGATTATTTCTTCGCAGAGGTGAGCAAGGCGGCCGGCGACGGCAAGGCCGGTGGCCATTTCGTGGCGGTCACCGACCCCGGCTCGTCACTGGAAAAGACCGCGAAGGCGCAAGGTTTTGCCCGCATCTTCCATGGCGATCCGACCATCGGCGGGCGCTATTCGGTAGTGTCACCCTTCGGACTGGTGCCGGCTGCGGCCGCCGGCATTGACCTTGCAAAATTTCTCGATCTCTCGCTCTCGATGGTGCGCTCCTGCGGACCGGATGTGCCGCCGCAGGAAAACCCCGGCGTGCAGCTCGGGCTCGCGATGGGCATCGCCGGCCAGGAGGGCCGCGACAAGGTCACCGTCCTGTCGTCAAGCAAGATCGCCGATTTCGGCGCCTGGGCGGAACAGCTCATCGCTGAATCCACCGGCAAGGACGGCAAGGGGTTGATCCCGATCGACGGCGAGCCGCTCGGCGAACTCTCCGTCTACGGCCGGGATCGTTTCTTCATCGACCTTCGCACCGAAGGCGAAACCGATGGCAGCCATGACGACAGGCTTTCCGCGCTGGAAAAGGCCGGCCATCCCGTCGTTCGAATCGCGATGAAATCGATCGATCACATCGGCCAGGAATTCTTCCGCTTCGAGATCGCCACGGCCGTCGCGGGCGCCGTGCTCGGCATCAATCCGTTCAACCAGCCCGATGTCGAGGCTGCCAAGGTCAAGACGCGCGAGCTGACCACCGCGTTTGAAAAAACCGGCACGCTGCCGACGGAAAAGCCGGTGATCTCCACCAACGAGGTCGACCTGTTCACCGACGACAAGAACGCTGGCGCGCTGCGCAAGGCCGGCGCCGATGGCGATCTCGGCTCATGGCTGAAGGCCCATCTCGGTCGCGCCAATGCGGGCGACTACGTCGCGCTGCTTGCCTACATCGAACGCGACCATGCGCATATCGATACGCTGCAGCACATCCGGCTTGCGGTTCGCGACAGGCGCCATGTCGCGACCTGCGCTGAATTCGGACCGCGTTTCCTGCATTCAACCGGACAGGCCTATAAAGGCGGCCCGGACAGCGGCGTATTCCTGCAGATCACCGCCGACGACGCGGAGGATCTCGCGGTGCCCGGCCAGACGGCCAGTTTCGGCGTGATCAAGGCGGCACAGGCGCGCGGCGATTTCGACGTGCTCACCGAACGCGGCCGGCGCGCGCTGCGGGTGCATCTCAAGGGCGACCTTAAAACGCGACTGGCGATGCTCGACGCTGCGATCGCCAGCGCGTTGAATTGAGAAGCATGATCCCGAAAGGGGGAACCGGTTTTCGGATCAGATCATGCTCGAAGCAGAATAAGGAATCTTCGCATGCAGCTCGGCATGATCGGCCTCGGCCGGATGGGCGGCAATATCGTTCGCCGGCTGATGAAGCACGGCCACACCGCGGTGGTCTATGACAAGGACCCCAAGGCGGTAGCGGCGCTTGCCGCCGACGGCGCGGCAGGCGCCGGCGCGCTGGAGGATTTTGTCGGCAGGCTGGACCGGCCGCGAACCGTGTGGGTGATGCTGCCGGCCGGCAAAATCACCGAGGCCACCATCGACGCGCTGGCAAAACTGCTGCAGACCGGTGACGTCATCATCGACGGCGGCAACACTTTTTGGCAGGACGATGTTCGCCGCGGCAAGGCGCTCAAGGAGAAGGGCATCCATTACATCGACGTCGGCACCTCAGGCGGCGTCTGGGGGATCGAACGCGGCTATTGCATGATGATCGGCGGCGACAAGGCGGTGGTCGACCGGCTCGATCCGATTTTTGCCGCGCTGGCGCCCGGCGTCGGCGATATTCCGCGCACCGGGGGACGCGACGGACGCGACCCGCGTATCGAACAGGGCTACATCCACGCCGGGCCGGTCGGATCGGGTCACTTCGTCAAGATGGTGCATAACGGCATCGAATACGGATTGATGCAGGCCTATGCCGAAGGTTTTGATATTTTGAAGAATGCCAATATCGACGCCCTCCCCACCGATCATCGTTTCGATCTGGATATCGCCGACATAGCGGAAGTGTGGCGGCGCGGCAGCGTGATCCCCTCATGGTTGCTCGATCTGACGGCGTCGGCGCTGGCGGAAAACCATATGCTCGATAATTATTCCGGCTTTGTCGAGGATTCCGGCGAAGGCCGCTGGACCGTCAACGCCGCCATCGACGAGGCGGTGCCGGCCGAGGTGCTCACCGCGGCGCTGTTTGCGCGATTTCGCTCCCGCAAGCAGCATACCTTTGCTGAAAAGATTCTCTCGGCGATGCGTGCCGGTTTCGGCGGCCACAGGGAGCCGCAGCAGCATCCGGATCCGGTGCGCCAGAATGCGCCCGATATCGTCAAGCCGAAGGCCTGATTGCCATGGCCGCAGTCCCGGCACATTACAAGACGCCCGACCCCTGCTCGTTCGTCATCTTCGGCGTCACCGGAGATCTGGCCCATCGGCTGGTGCTTCCCGCTCTCTATAATCTCGCGGCCACCGACCTGCTGCCGGACAAATTCTGCGTCGTCGGGGTCGCACGCAAGGCCATGTCGAACGACGCGCTGCGCGACAGCCTCATGAAAGGCCTGCGTGAGTTCGCCACCCGCCCGGTGGACGATGCAATCGCAAAACGGCTGCTGGAATGCGTCACCTGCATCGCCGCCGATCCGAAAGACCCCGCCTCGTTCGACCGGATGCACGAGCAGTTGGAGAAGCTTGAGGCAAACCGGACGACCGGCGGCAATCGGCTGTTCTATCTGGCGACCCCGCCCGACGCATTTGCGCCGATCGCCCGCGAACTCGGGCGCACCGGGATACTAAAGGAAGACGGCGGCGCGTGGCGGCGACTTGTCGTCGAAAAACCTTTCGGCACCGACCTTGAATCGGCCAAAGCGCTAAATAACGAACTCCTGAAGATCGTCGACGAACACCAGATCTATCGGATCGACCATTACCTCGGCAAGGAAACCGTACAGAACATCCTGGTCCTGCGCTTTGCCAACGGCATGTTCGAGCCGATCTGGAACCGCAACCACATCGACCATATCCAGATCACCGTCGACGAAAAACTCGGCGTCGGCCATCGCGGCAGCTTTTACGACGCCACCGGCGCGCTGCGCGACATGGTGCCGAACCACCTGTTTCAGCTGCTGTCGCTGGTCGCGATGGAGCCGCCGATCCGGTTCGACGCGCATTCGGTGCGCTCGGAGAAAGCCGACGTGCTGGCGGCGATCCAGACCCAGAGCGAAGCCGATGCGATGCACAACTCCGTTCGCGGCCAGTATCAAGGTGGCAAGATCGGCGGCACCGAAATCGAAGACTATCGCAAGACCGAAGACGTCAGGCCGAACAGCACCACCGAAACCTACGCCGCGCTGAAACTGACCATCGACAACTGGCGCTGGGCCGGCGTGCCGTTTTATCTGCGCACCGGCAAGGCGCTCGGCATCAAGCGCACCGAGGTCGCGATAAAATTCAAGCAGGCGCCGTTCGCGATGTTTCGGGATACGCCGGTGGACCGGCTGTCGCAGAACTATCTCGTCATCAGCGTCGAGCCGACCGAGGGCATTACCCTGCAATTCAACACCAAGGTGCCGGGGCCGACGATCTCCATCGACGGCGTCGAGATGAAGTTCCGTTACAAGGATTACTTCCAGGCCGAGCCAAGCACCGGCTATGAGACGCTGATCTACGACTGCATGATCGGCGACAACATCCTGTTCCAGCGCGCCGACAGCGTCGAGGCCGGATGGCAGGCGGTGCAGCCGTTCCTCGATGCCTGGAAGAAAGCCGGCGCCAGGGGGCTGGAGACCTACAAGGCCGGCAGCGAGGGGCCGGCCTGTGGCGACGAACTGCTGAGGCGCGATGGCCGCAGCTGGCGGAAGCTCGGCTGATGGCGCTGAACGATAACCGCAGGATCATCGCGGTCGCAGACCCCGAGGCGCTGGCGAAAGCGGCGGCGGAACGGCTGCTCGCACGTATCGCCAGTAACGGCGATCGCGTCGCGATCTGCCTGACCGGTGGGTCAAGCCCGAAACAGCTCTATGAATTGCTCGCGCACGAACCTTACCGCGGCCAAATTCCATGGGACCGCGTGCACTGGTTCATCGGCGATGAACGATTTGTGCCGGCGACCGATTCGTTGAACAACATGCGCATGGCGCGGCAGGCTTTCCTCAATGGCTGCGCGCCGCTGGTCAACATCCATCCCATGGCAACCAATGCGGCAAATCCCGATGAAGCCGCGCATCGCTACGAAGCCGAACTGAAAGCGTTCTACGGCGCCGACAGCCTTGACCCGGCGCGGCCGCTGTTCGATGTCGTGCTGATGGGCGTCGGTCCGGACGGCCACACGGCGTCGCTGTTTCCGGGTTATCCCACGATGGCAGAGACGGAGCGCTGGGTGGTCGGCGTCGCCAAGGCGCATGTGGAGCCGTTCGTACCCAGGGTTACCTTGACGTTGCCGGTGCTCGGCTCCTGCCGCGAAATGCTGTTCGAGGTCAGCGGCACCGACAAGCGCGCGATATTGACGCGGGTGTTGGCTGGCGAGGATCTTCCGGCGGGGCGTGCGGTTTCCGTTGGCGAGACGATTTGGCTGGTCGATCGCGCGGCGTTGCCGGAGAATTTTCGTGAGCGATGAACTCCGCAAGACGCCGTGCGCTCTGGTCGTCATGGGTGTGTCCGGCTCCGGAAAAACCACAATTGCTGACAAACTCGCCGAGCGGCTTGGCTGGACCTGCGAGGATGGTGACAAGTATCACCCGAAGAGCAATGTCGAGAAAATGAGTGCCGGGCATCCGCTCACCGATGAGGATCGCTGGCCCTGGCTGAACGCCATCGCCGACGAGATCGAACGGGTATGCAAGGCGAGCGGACATGTCGTGATCGCCTGCTCGGCGCTGAAACGGATATACCGCGATGTCCTGCTGCGCGGCAGGGATGACGTGCGCTTTGTCTTCCTCAATGGAACGCATGCGCTGATCGCGCAGCGGCTCTCGTTGCGGAAAGATCATTTCATGCCGCCGGGACTTCTGGACAGCCAGTTCAAGACTCTTGAGCCGCCCAGCCTCGATGAAAATGCCATCGATGTGTCGATCGATGCCCCGGTTGACGTGATCGTCGACGACATTGTCAGCAAGCTGGGGGCAAGTCCTGCTGGCCAGCATTCCGGGAAACAATCATGAACCGCATCGCGCTGGTGGTCTCCGACGTCGACGGCACCCTGGTGACCCACGACAAGCGGCTGACCGACGGCGCCAGGCACGCGGTGCGCCGGCTAAGGGATGCAGACATCGGTTTCACGATCGTCAGCAGTCGGCCGACAACCGGCATGCGGTTTTTGATCGAGCCGCTCGGAATCACGCTGCCGATCGGATCTTTCAACGGCAGTTCGATTGTCGATCCGCAACTGAACCCGATCGAACAGCACCTGATTCCCGCAGCTGCGGCTCAGCGCAGCCTCGATCTGCTCAGCGAATTCGGCGTCGATATCTGGTTGTTCACCAACGATGCGTGGCTGACGCGCAACGGCGATGGCGAATATGTCCCGAACGAGAAGCGCGCCATCCGGGCGGACCCGACCATCGTCGGAGATTTTTCCCCTTACGTGTCGGGTGCCTGCAAAATCGTCGGCGCCAGTTCCGATCCAGAACTGCTGCAGCGCTGTCAGGCCGCCATACAGCAAGCGGTGGGCGCGCAGGCAACCGCGGTGCGGTCGCAAAGCTATTATCTCGATGTCACGCCACCAGGCCAGGACAAGGGCACCTTCGTCGAGGCAATGGCAAAGCTACTCGATATCCCGACCGATGCGATCGCTACGATCGGCGATATGCAGAACGACCTGGCGATGTTCAAAAAGAGCGGCCTTTCCATCGCAATGGGCAACGCCACCGACGACGTCAAGAAACAGGCATCGCATGTCACCTCCTCCAACGAGGAGGAGGGATTTGCGGGCGCGATCGAGTTTATTCTGAAGCAAACTCGACCGTCATCCTGAGGTGCTCGCCGCCCTTCGCGGCGAGCCTCGAAGGATCAGCCACGAGCGCCGGCGGCCATCCTTCGAGACGCCGCGCAAGGGCGCGGCTCCTCAGGATGACGGTTATTTCGAACGTTGTACTGCAGGCTTCTCGACCGGCTTCTTGGCGTCGCTGAGATTGTGCGCGGTGTTGACCAGCGCGATATGGGTCAGCGCCTGCGGGAAATTCCCGGTCTGCCGCCCTTCGCCTGAATCGAATTCCTCCGCCAGCAAGCCGAGATCGTTCGCCACGGCGACGACCCGATCGAACAGCTGCTGCGCCTTGTCGATCCCGCCGGCCAGCACATAGGCATCGGCGAGCCACAGACTGCATGCAAGAAACGCCCCTTCGATCGGCTGCTGCTCGCCGGATACCTCGCGCGGGTCGTGCCGAAGCACAAACCCGTCGCGCATCATGTGCCGTTCGATCGCGGCAAGCGTCCCTTTGATGCGCGGATCGGACGCGGGGAGGAAACCCACCGCCGGCAGCAGCAGGATGCTCGCATCCAGCAATTGCGAGCCATAGGACTCGACAAAGGCGTTCTGCGCCGGATCAAAACCCTTGTCGCAGACATCCCGGCAAATGGTGTCGCGCAGCAGCTTCCATCGATCGAGCGGCCCGTCCAGACCGAATCTCTCGGCGCTCTTGATCGCACGGTCGAAAGCCACCCACGTCATCACCTTGGACGAGACGTAGTGCTTGCCCTCGCCGCGCCTCTCCCAGACGCCATGATCCGGCTGGTCCCAGACCTCCGCCAGATGTTCCAGCACCTTGCATTCCAAAGCCCATGAGCTGTCGTCCAGCTTCAGTTCGGCCATGCGCGACTGGTGAAACGCGTCGATCAACTCGCCATAGACATCGAGCTGCAACTGCGCATGCGCGGCATTGCCGACGCGGACCGGCTGCGCGCCGCCATAGCCGGGCAGCCAACCGGCCTCCCATTCCAAGAGCCGCCGCTGGCCGGCGATGCCGTACATGATCTGCATGTCGGCCGGCGATCCTGCGACCGAACGCAGCAACCAGTTATGCCAGGCGGAAGCCTCCTCGGTGTATCCGCTGTTCATCAGCGCCAAAAGGGTAAAAGTCGCGTCGCGCAGCCAGCAGAAGCGGTAGTCCCAGTTGCGGGCGCCGCCGAGTTTTTCCGGCAACGAAGTCGTGGGCGCCGCGACAATGCCGCCGGTCGGCGCGTAGGTCAGCGCCTTCAGCGTGATCAGCGAGCGCATCACCAGGCCACGGCAGTCGCCTTGATAGGTACAACGGCCGGACCATTCGGACCAGAAATCCTCGGTGTCGCGCAACGCCTGCTCGGGATCGATCGGTTCGGGAAGCGGCAGATGCGATGGGCCGTAGGTCAGGACGAACGGGATTGTTTCGCCGGCGTTGACCTCGAAATCGGCCACCGTGGTCATGTCTTCGCCGCGCGTTTCCACCGCCGTGCGCAGCACCGTCATGTCGGGTCCGCAGATCGCAAGCAGCGCGTCCTCTTCGGTACGTTTGACCCAGGGAATATCCCGGCCGAAGCCGAAGCGGATGATCAGCTCCATCCGCATTTTCACGCGGCCGGCCTCGCCGCGAACCAGCCTGACAACGTCCGAGGCTTTTCCGCGCGGCGGCATGAAGTCGATCAGGGTCACGATCCCGTCCGCCGTCTCAAAACGGGTTTCCAGGATCAGCGTGTCGCCGCGATAGCGGCGCGAGCATTTTTCGACGTCGCCCGCAGGCGCGATCCGCCATCGGCCGTGCTCGCGCTTGCCGAGCAGTGCGGCAAAGCAGGCGTCGGAATCGAAGGCAGGCCAGCACAGCCAGTCGATCGAGCCGTCGCGGCCGACCAAGCCTGCGGTCTCGCAGTCGCCGATCAGGCCATAATCTTCAATCCTGTTGGACACGTTTTTGCACCGATCGTTGCCCGGTTGCATCTTTCAGCGCCGCAAGGTCGATCGCAGCCGCCATCTCATCGACCGCGACCGGCAATCGCCGGCGCCAGTTCGGATGTTCGTCAATAGTACCGGGGATATTGGGTTGGTCGATCACCCCTAACAGGTCCTCAAGGGATATCGCGAGCAGGCGGGAGCGGGTCTGCGAGAGAAACTTGACGACCGCATACAGATCGTGCCCGTCGATCGCATGATGGCGCAGAATGTCCGTCAGCATCGCCAGCGCATGCCATCGCGCGTCGTCGCTTTCGCCGGGGTCGATTCCGAGCGACCGTTTCAGCGCGAGATCGCTGAAGCAACGCCAACCTGCATAGGTCGAAAGATCGTGCGTATTGAAGGTGACAAGGGCATTGGGGGCATAGTGGTCGATGCCTCTAAACGACCCCCGCTCATCGCGCTCGAACATCATCACCAGATACGACCAGATACCCCACTCCGCCATCTGCTCGCGAAAACCCTCCGGGACGGTGCCGAGATCCTCGCCGATCACTACGCAGCGATGCTTCACGCTTTCCTGCGCGGTGACCGCCAGCAGCGCCTCGAACGGCATCTGCACATAGACGCCGTTACGTGCGGAAAAGCCGTGCGGCACCAGATAGAGCCGCTTCAGGCCGAGCACATGGTCCAGCCGGATCGCGCCGGCATGGCGCATTGAGGCCCGGAGCATGTCGCGAAACGGTTCGAACGATTGCACTTCCAGGCCGACGGCGTTGAAGCCTGCCAGCCCCCAGTTCTGGCCGGCGGTGTTCAATGGATCGGGCGGCGCGCCGACCGCCAGATGCCGGGAAATCGCCACCTGCTCATTCCAGGCGTCGAACCCGTCGGATTGCACGCCGACGGCGACATCGAGGTAGAGACCGACTTTCATGCCAAGTTTTGTCGCCAGATCCCGGCATGATTGCAGTTGCCGGTCTGCAGTCCATTGCACGAATTCGATGAATTCGATTTCGGCCGCATCGGGACCGGCGCGGAGTTTTGCGCATTGGATATCGTCCGGGTGCTGCCACTGCTCCGGCCATTCCCACCATGGCGCCTTGAATTTGTGCCTGAGGGCTTCGAAACAGGCGAAGCGCGACAGCAAAGCGCCGCGCTCGGCGCGAAATTTTGCGAAAGCCGCCTGGCTTTCGGTTCTCGGATTGGCCGTGAACATCGCAAAAGCCAGGCGCAGCGCCTGCCGTTTCAACTCCGCGACGGCGACGTAATCGACGATATCGCTCTCCCTCAGCCGGGCGATCGCGTCGCCGCTGTCGCCGAAAACGCCCGGCGAAAACCCGGGAAGTTTTTCGACGTCGATATACAGCGCATTGAGAAACAGCCGGCTGTTCGGCGAATAGGGGCTGCAGTCGGCCGGCCGATCGTCGAACAGCGCATGCAGCGGGTTGAGGCCGACCCCGCCGGCGCCGAGGTCTGCTGCCAATTCGATCAGGCCTTCGAGGTCGGTAAAGTCGCCGATTCCCCAGTTGCGCGACGATCTGACGCCATAGAGCTGCACCGCCAATAGCCAGGACCGGTCAAAATCTCCGCCAAAGGCCTTTGGCGGCGCGACAATGAACGGGACCTGTTCGCTCAAAAAGCAGGCATCGGTCAGATGCAGCCGGTACGATCCGATGGGCAAATCGGCGGGCCACGTGATGGCGCGGTCGTCGGCCTCGCCTTCAGCGATAACCTTAAGACCGGCAACGATTTTCCATTCGACCGGCAATGTGACAGCGTCGCGAAACTCGCTCCGTGCGGGCCGTCCCGCGCGCAGCGCGACCGGCCGATCCAGGAAACGATGCGGGGTCCGGACCGGCAGGGCGTTAAGGATGATCTCGAGCGCCGCCGCCTCCGTCACGTGCCGGTGGCCCTGACCGTCTATGAAATCGGCCTGAATACCGACTTCGGCAGCTCTGGTGAAAAGGTCCATTCGGCACGCTGTTTGCACGCAACGATGCAGAGCGTTGCGAAATTCTCTAGATGCGGGAAGAGGATAGCCGTGTTTAACTCTGGTCCGATCCCCGGGTTCCCTCAGGAACCAATGGTCCTGCGAGGCTTTGTATATATGTCTGAAACGTCTCCTTTCCTGCAAATGAAATGGGACGCCGTTTTTATGTCAGTGGCATCACCGTGAACAGAACAACGCAAGCTGTCGAGAGCGTCGCAGGCGGCGCTTTCCATATTGAGGACGTTTATCCGATCATCGACGGCGGCCGCTTTCCGGTGAAGCGCATCGTCGGCGAGCGGATCGACGTCTGGGCGGATATCTATCGCGACGGCCATGATGTCGTGGCTGCCGCGCTGGTCTGGCGCCGCGAGCGCGACCGCGACTGGCAGCGCGTGCCGATGACCATGCACAGCAACGACCGCTGGGGCGGCTCCTTCGTCCCCGACGAGATCGGACGCTATGTCTACGCCATCGAAGCCTGGACCGACGAGTTTGCGACCTGGCGGCACGGCTTTGAACTGAAGCAGAAAGCCGGCGCCGATCTCACCCTCGATGCGATCGAGGGCGCGGGCATGCTCACAAAAGCCCAGAGCGGAAGCAAAGCTGCCGCAGCCGTGATCTTGCGCCAGTGTGAGGACTACCTGCAGACCGGAGAGGTCGCGCCGCTGCTGACCGCCGACCTGAAGGACGCGATGGCCGAGAGCCAGTTGCGTTCCGACCTGACGCGCTCGCAACTGTTTCCGCTGATGGTGGATCGGTCGCGCGCCCGCTCCGGCGCGTGGTACGAGATGATACCCCGAAGCCAGGGCCAGACCCCAGGGCGGCACGGCACGTTCAAGGATTGCATCGCGCGGCTGCCGGACGTCGCGGCGATGGGCTTTGATGTGGTCTATTTCACGCCGATTCATCCGATCGGGCAGACCAACCGCAAGGGACGAAATAATGCGGTGAGGGCAGCGGAAGGCGATCCCGGCAGTCCTTACGCGATCGGCGGTGCCGAAGGCGGCCACGATGCGGTGCATCCGGAACTGGGCACGCTGGAAGATTTTAGCGCCTTCGTGTCGGCCTGCAAGCAGCACGACATGGAGGTCGCACTCGACTTCGCCGTGCAATGCTCGCCCGATCATCCCTGGCTGAAGCAGCATCCGCAATGGTTCAAGCGCCGGCCCGACGGTTCGATGCGCTATGCGGAAAACCCGCCCAAGAAGTACGAGGATATCGTCAATCCCGACTTCGCTTCGGAAGACGCCGGCGCGCTGTGGAATGCGCTGCGCGACGTCGTGCTGTTCTGGATCGACCAGGGCGTCAAGGTTTTCCGCGTCGACAATCCGCACACAAAACCGTTCCGGTTCTGGGAGTGGATGATTCATGAAGTTCAGCTGCAGCATCCCGACGTGATCTTCCTCGCCGAAGCGTTCACCCGGCCGAAACTGATGAAGGGCCTGGCAAAACTCGGCTTCACCCAGTCCTACACGTATTTCACCTGGCGCACGCAGAAGTGGGAGTTCGAGCAGTATCTGAATGAACTGACCGGCTACCCCGAGCGGGATTTCTATCGCCCGAACTTCTTCGTCAACACGCCCGACATCCTGCCCTATCACCTGCAGAGCGGCGAGCCGTGGATGTTCAAATCCCGTGTCGCGCTCGCGTCCACGCTGTCGAGCACCTATGGCGTCTACAACGGCTTCGAATTGCTCGAGCACGAGCCGATTCCCGGCAAGGAAGAATATCTCGATTCGGAAAAATACGAGATCAAGGTGCGCGACTGGGACAAGGCCGGAAATATCAAACCCTATATCCGCGATCTCAATCGCGCACGCCGCGCGAACCCGGCCTTGCAGCAGACCGGCAATCTCCGCTTCATCGGAATCGATGACGGCAACGTCATCGGTTTTGTGAAGCAGTCGGTGGACGGGACCAACACAGTGGTCGCCGCGATCGCGCTGTCGCGCGAGCCGCACGAGTTCTGGTTTCCGATCGGCGACATCCAGATCGATGCGGGCGGTGAACGCAAGCATGTCGCCGCGGTCGAAGACCTGATCACCGGCGAGCGGCGTCCTGTCGAATGGGGCGGCCTCCATGTGCGAATCGATCCGACGCGCGACCCCGCCCTTCTCTTTCGCTGCCTGGCGTGAGACACTCCGCCATGAACGTGATGTCATCGATCGACGCGACCGAAATGCCTGACGCCGCGGCCAAGGCCGACGAGCTCTGGTACAAGGACGCCATCATCTATCAGCTTCACGTCAAGGCATTCGCCGACAGCAACAATGACGGCATCGGCGACTTCGCAGGCTTAACCGAAAAACTCGACTATCTGCAGGACCTCGGCGTCACCGCACTGTGGCTGCTGCCGTTCTATCCCTCGCCCGGGCGCGACGACGGCTATGACATCGCCGACTACGGCGCGATCAATCCCGATTTTGGGACCATGAAGGATTTTCGTCGCTTCATCGTCGAGGCGAAGCGGCGGGGTTTGCGGGTCATTACCGAACTCGTCATCAATCACACCTCCGACCAGCACGACTGGTTCAAGCGGGCGCGGCGCAGCGACCCGAAGTCCTCGGCGCGCAACTGGTATGTCTGGAGCGATACCGATCAGAAATACCTGGGCACGCGGATCATCTTCACCGACACCGAGAAGTCGAACTGGACCTGGGACCCGGAAGCCGGCGCGTTCTATTGGCACCGCTTCTTCTCGCACCAGCCCGACCTCAACTTCGACAATCCGCGCGTGGTCAGTGCCGTCGTGCAGGTGATGAAGCGCTGGCTCGACACCGGCGTCGATGGTTTCCGGCTGGACGCGATTCCCTATCTGTGCGAGCGCGACGGCACCAACAACGAGAACCTTCCCGAGACCCACGTCGTCATCAAGAAGATCCGCAGCGAACTCGACGCCTATGCCAAGGGCAAGGTGCTGCTGGCCGAAGCCAATCAATGGCCGGAGGACGTGCAGGAATATTTCGGCCAAAGCGACGAATGCCACATGGCCTATCACTTCCCGCTGATGCCGCGCATCTACATGGCGATCGCCCAGGAAGACCGTTTCCCGATCACCGATATCCTGCGCCAGACCCCGGAAATTCCGGGCGATTGCCAGTGGGCGCTGTTCCTGCGCAACCACGACGAGTTGACCCTGGAAATGGTGACCGACGTCGAGCGCGACTATCTGTGGTCGACCTACGCCAACGACCCCCGCGCGCGCATCAATGTCGGCATCCGCCGCCGGCTGGCGCCGCTGATGGACAACGACCGGCGCAAGATCGAGTTGATGAACTCGCTGCTGCTGTCGTTCCCCGGCACGCCGATCATCTACTACGGCGACGAAATCGGCATGGGCGACAACATCTATCTCGGCGACCGCAACGGTGTCCGCACGCCGATGCAGTGGACGCCAGACCGCAACGGCGGCTTCTCCCGCGCCGATCCCGCGCGGCTCTACGCGCCGACCATCATGGACCCGGTTTACGGCTACGAGTCGGTCAATGTCGAGGCGCAGTCGCGCAGCCTTTCTTCCCTGCTGAGCGCGACCAAGCGCCTGATCTCGGTGCGAAAATCGACACTGGCGTTCGGCCGCGGCACCATGACGTTTATCCGCCCCATCAACCGTTCGGTGCTGTGCTACGTCAGGCAATACAAGGACGAGGTCATTCTGTGCGTCGCCAATCTGTCGCGCTCCGCGCAGGCCACCGAACTCGATCTGTCCGCCTGGAAAGACCGGGTGCCGCTGGAAATGCTGGGCCGCACCAACTTTCCGGCGATCGGCGAATTGCCCTACATGATCACGCTGGCGCCTTACGGCTTCTACTGGTTCCAGTTGCGCGAAAAGCAAGCCTCGGAACACGTTGCCACGACCGCCGTCCCCGAATTTGAAACCCTGGTGATCCCGGTCGGCTCCACCTGGATGTCGCTCGCACACGCGCGGGGCGTATTCGAACGTGACGTATTGCCGCCCTATCTGGCGAGAACGCGCTGGTATCCGGAACGCTCGGTCAAAGCGATCGAGCCGACGTTGACCTCGGCGATCCCATTCTGCGATATCGGCGATAACAGGCCGTATCTGGCCTTTTTCGAAACGACCCAGCGTGGAATGAGAACGCGCTACGTGTTGCCGATGCGGATCGAATGGGTGCGCTTTGACCGCGAACGCTATAACCCCCGCGCTTTCGCGGCGGTGCGTCAGGGCGCGCGGGAAGGAACGTTGCTCGACGTCGCCACCGACCAGATATTCATTGCGTTGCTGCTGCACAATCTCCGCAACTCGCTGACCGTCGAAGACGAACACGGCGCGGGGACGCAGCTCGAATTCAGGCCGACGGCAAAGTTTCCCGACGGTCCGGTCAAACAGCCCGAGCACATCCGCGCCGTCGAGACCGAGCAATCCAACAGCACGGCGCTGGTGGACAACGATTACGTGGTCAAGATCTATCGCAAGCTCGAGGCCGGCATCAATCCCGAGGTTGAGGTCGGCCGTTTCCTGACTGAAGTCGCCGGTTTTGCCAACTCGCCGGCGCTGCTGGGCAGCGTCGAATTTGTCGAAGGCGAGCGCAGGAGCGCGGTGGCGGTCGTGCATGCGTTGATCCAGAACCAGGGCGACGCCTGGACCGTAACGTCGGCCTATCTCGACCGCTTCGTCGACGAGCAGCGTGTGCTCGCAAGCGGCGACGCGCCGGTCGAGAGCGAGGAGCAGACGGCATATCTGCGCTACATGTCGCAGACCGGACGGCGCGTGGCGGAGATGCACATGGCGCTGGCCAGCCGCGACGACGATGCGGCGTTCGCCCCGGAGCGGGCGACACCGGCCGACATCGAGCAATGGGTGTCGGATTTTGCTGCGCGGGTCTCGCGGGTGTTCGGCGCATTGAAGCAGCGACGCGACGCCGCAAAGGATCGCGAAAGGCTGCTGATCGACCAACTGCTCTCCCATGAGCTTACGCTGCAGGGCCGCCGCGACGCCCTGCTTCCGGACCCGGCGCAAATCTTACGGATTCGCCACCACGGCGATTTCCATCTCGGCCAGATGCTGATCGTCAAGGACGACATCTTCATCATCGACTTCGAAGGCGAGCCGCGCCGCACGCTGGAGGAGCGTCGGCGCAAGGCGCCGGCCGCCCGTGACGTCGCGGGCCTGATCCGCTCGATCGACTATTCGACCACCGCGGCGCTGGACCGCGCGCTCAAGGTGACCTCGGACGAGCAGGGTAAACTGGCCGCCGCGCTGAACACCTGGCGTGACCGTGCAACCGGAACCTTCCTCGGCGCCTACGGGCAAACCATCGGACAGGCGCCGCTTTGGCCCGGCGACCCTGCGGCCGCGGGCCGGCTTCTGAACTTCTTCCTACTCGAGAAGGCGATTTACGAAATCGAATACGAACTCGCGCACCGGCCGGACTGGCTGCGCGTGCCGCTTACGGGGGCGCTCCGAATCCTGTCACAACAAATGGAAGCCTCATGACGAAACTGTCCGCAGAGGCCTATGCCATCGTGGAAGGCCGCCATTCCGACCCGTTTCACTATCTCGGCCTGCACAAGGAGGGCGACAAAACAGTGGTGCGCGCATTTTTGCCGGAAGCCTCTGATGTCGAGGCGATCGGTGAGCACGGCGAGACGGCGGCGCTCGCGCGCATCCACGATGCCGGACTATTTGCCGGCGCCTTGCCGAACGGCTCGACGAGGTATCAGTTGCGTGCGCGTTTCGGCGACAAGACGGTCGAGCTAGACGACCCCTACCGCTTTCCGCCGGTCTTGACCGAGTTCGATCTGTATCTGCTCGGCGAAGGCACCCAGCAGCGGCTCTATGACAAGCTGGGCGCGCACCCGATGACGCTGGACGGCGTTCCGGGCGTCGCATTCGTCGTATTCGCGCCGAACGCACGGCGGGTAAGCGTGGTCGGCGACTTCAATTTCTGGAATGCGCGGCGTCATCCGATGCGCGTGCGCGGCAAGGGTTACTGGGAACTGTTCGTGCCCCATGCCACCGCGGGCGACCATTACAAATTCGATATTATCGGCCCGCACGGACAGCACCTGCCGCTAAAGTCCGATCCAATGGCGTTTGCCGCCGAGATGCGCCCGAGCACGGCCTCGATCGTTCTTGACGAGACCAAACTGCCGCACCCCCGCCCGGCGCCGGCGAACGTCAATGCGCTTAGCGCGCCGATGTCGATCTATGAGGTTCATCTCGGTTCGTGGCGGCGCAAGAACAACAATGAGTGGCTGACCTATCGCGAGTTGGCGGAGCAGCTGCCGCGTTACGTGCGCGACCTCGGCTTCACCCATGTCGAATTTCTGCCCATCAACGAGCACCCGTTCGACGGCTCGTGGGGCTACCAGCCGACCGGCGTGTACGCACCGACCAGCCGGTTCGGCACCCCGGAAGATTTTTCCGCGCTGGTCGACGCCTGTCATCGCGAAGGCCTCGGGGTGCTGCTGGACTGGGTGCCCGGTCATTTTCCCGACGATCCGCACGGCCTCGCCAATTTCGACGGCACCGCGCTGTACGAGCATGCCAATCCACTGCAGGGCCGCCATATGGACTGGGGCACGCTGATCTACAATTACGGGCGCACCGAGGTGGTGAATTTTCTGGTGTCCAACGCATTGTTCTGGCTGGAGCGTTACGGCATCGACGGGCTGCGCGTCGACGCGGTCGCCTCGATGCTCTATCTCGATTACAGCCGGCCTGCGGGCGGCTGGATCCCGAACAAATATGGCGGCCGCGAAAACCTCGAAGCCATCGATTTCCTGCGCCGCTTCAACACCGAAGTTTTCGCGCGATTTCCGCAGGCAACTACCGCGGCGGAGGAATCCACCGCCTGGCCTCAGGTGTCGCGTCCGGTGGAATATGGCGGGCTGGGATTCGGCTACAAATGGAACATGGGCTGGATGCATGACACGCTGAATTACATCGCTAAGGATCCGATCCACCGCAAGCACCATCATGGCGATATCCTGTTCGGCCTGCACTATGCGTTCTCGGAAAATTTCATCCTGCCGCTGTCGCATGACGAAGTCGTGCACGGCAAGCGGTCGATCATCGGCCGCATGCCGGGCGATGCGTGGCAGCGTTTTGCGAATTTGCGCGCCTATTACGCGTTCATGTTCGCCCATCCCGGCAAGAAGCTGATGTTCATGGGCTGCGAATTCGGCCAGGAACGCGAATGGAGCCACGACCGTTCGCTCGACTGGCACCTGCTGGAGCAGAAAAAATACGCCGGCATCCAGTCGCTGATCCGCGACCTCAACGGGCTCTATCGCAAGCTGCCGGCGCTGCACGAAATGGACTGCGATCAATCCGGATTCGAATGGATCGTCACCGACGACGCGGGTCGCAACGTGTTCGCCTGGATTCGGAAGGGCAACGATGCGCGTGCGCGCTGCCTGGTCGTCGCCAATTTCTCGCCGAACGTGTACCACAACTACCGTGTCCGGGTGCCGTTCGCCGGCAAGTGGCGCGAGGTGCTCAATTCGGACTCCGCGCATTACGGCGGCAGCAATGTCGGGAACGTCGGCGAAGTCACGACGTTGGATGGCCTGGTGCCGGAGCTTGATCTTACCATCCCGCCGCTGGCCGCGATATTTCTCGTACCGGAAAACTGAGCATGCGTCTGTCCGCTGGTACGTCGTCACGCCTCGGTGCAAGCTGGGACGGCCGGGGCACCAACTTTGCGCTGTTTTCCGCGAACGCTGAGAAGGTGGAGCTGTGCCTGTTCGAAGGCCAGGGCCGCAAGGAACTGGAACGCATACAACTTCCCGAGCGCACCGAAGACGTCTGGCACGGCTATCTCAACGACGTGGCGCCGGGGCAGCTATACGGCTATCGCGTCCATGGCCCGTATACGCCCGAGCAGGGCCACAGGTTCAATGCCAACAAGCTGTTGCTCGATCCCTACGCCAAACGCACGGCCGGGCGGCTGGTGTGGAGCGACGCGCATTTCGCCTATCGCACCGGGAGCCCGCGCGAAGATCTGTCGTTCGACCGCCGCGACAATGCCCGCGGTATGCCGAAGGCCGTCGTGGTCGACGAGACTTTTAATTGGGGCCGGCGCGAGATCGTTCGCCCCAACATTCCCTGGGAAGACACCATCATCTACGAAGCCCATGTCAAGGGCCTGACCGAGAGGCGCGAGGACGTGCCGCCCGGCCTGCGCGGCACTTATGGCGGGCTTTCGTCGCCGGCGATGATCGACCATCTGAAGCGCCTCGGTGTCACCACCATCGAGCTGCTGCCGGTCCACGGCCTCGTCGACGACAGAACCCTGGTCGAAAAAAAACTGTCGAATTACTGGGGCTATAACACGCTGTCCTTCTTTGCGCCGGAGCCGCGCTACACTCAGGACAATCCGCTCGACGCGTTCCGGACCACGGTGGCGCGGCTGCACGATGCCGGCATCGAGGTGATGCTCGACGTGGTCTATAACCACACCGCCGAGGGCAACCATATGGGGCCGACGCTGTCGTTCCGCGGCATCGACAACGCCTCCTATTACTGGCTGAAAAAGGATAATCCGCGCTTCTACGACGATTTCACCGGCTGCGGCAGTTCGGTCAATCTGACCCATCCGCGCGTGCTGCAGATGGTGATGGATTCGCTGCGCTACTGGGTCGAGGTCTGTCATGTCGACGGCTTTCGATTCGATCTCGCCACCACGCTCGCGCGCGGGCCGGACGGTTTCGATCGCAACAGCGCGTTCCTCACCGCGGTGCGCCAGGACCCGGTGCTCGCTTCCGTAAAACTGGTTGCCGAACCGTGGGACCTCGGCCTCGGCGGCTATCAGGTCGGCGCATTTCCATCGCAATGGTCGGAATGGAACGACCGCTATCGCAGCGCGATGCGGCGCTACTGGAGCGGCGAAGGCAGCCTGATCGGCGAAGTGTCGAGCCGCATGACCGGCTCGTCCGACCTGTTTCACCACGACGGCCGCACGCTTCGCGCCGGCGTCAACCATATCACCGTGCATGACGGATTCACGCTGGCCGACCTGTTCAGCTACAATGAGAAACACAACGAAGCCAATGGCGAGGACAATCGCGACGGCTCCAGCGACAATCTCAGCAACAATTGCGGCCATGAAGGCCCGACCGACGATCCGGCGATTGTCGCGTTGCGGCGTCAGTTGCGCAAAAACCAGCTCGCATGTCTTTTGCTGGCGCAGGGCGTGCCGCTGATCCTCGCCGGTGACGAAGTCGGCAACAGCCAGAACGGCAACAACAATGCCTATTGCCAGGACAACGAAATCGGCTGGGTCAATTGGGAAGGTCTTGGCCGCGACGGCGACGACCTGACCGACTTCGTCGGCCACATGACCAGCCTGCGGCAGCGGTTTCCGCAAATCCGCACGCGGCGCTGGCTCGACGGCCGCCGCGCCGACGGCTCGTACGGCGTGCTGTGGCTGACGCCATCGGCCGATGAGATGACAGAGCAGGACTGGAATTTTCCGGAAGGCCGGTTTCTCGCCTATGTGCTTGGGCCGGCCGAAGAAGGACAGGCGCCGATCTTCATCGTGCTGAACGCGGCACCCGAAGCCATCGCGTACAAATTGCCGAAGATGCCCGAATACACGAAATGGGAGCAGGTGCTCAATACGGCGGCCAACGAGCAGACCACGGCAAGCTTCGCATCCGGCGCGGACACCGAGGCGCCTCCCCGTTCGGTTCTTGCTTTTGCGGGCTCGGCATGAATGGGCGGCAGTTCGGCGTAAAACTCACATCCGATGGCGCTACATTCCGGTTGTGGGCGCCGGCGGCGAAACGCGTCGATGTGCTGCTCGACAAGCCTCATCCGCTGCGCCGCGGCGATGACGGCTGGTTTTCCGCTTATATCGCCGGCCTCAAGGCGGGCGCGCTGTACAAATACCGGATCGACGGCGAGATCGACGTGCCCGATCCCGCTTCGGCGTTTCAACCGCAAGACATCACCGGACCGAGCGAGGTGATCGACCACAGCACCTATCAATGGCGGGCGCAGGATTGGCGCGGACGGCCGTGGCACGAAGCCGTGTTGATCGAAACCCATGTCGGTGCATTTACGCCGGAGGGTACTTATCGCGCTATGATCGACCGGCTCGACCATCTGGTCGCAACCGGCTTTACCGCACTGGAATTGATGCCGCTTGCCGATTTTTCAGGACAGCGCAACTGGGGCTATGACGGGGTGTTGTGGTATGCGCCGGACAGCGCCTATGGCCGGCCCGAGGATCTCAAAGCGCTGATCGATGAAGCGCATCTGCGCGGGCTGATGGTGTTTCTCGATGTGGTCTACAACCACTTCGGGCCCGAAGGGAATTATCTCGGCCGTTATGCGCCGTCCTTCTTCACGCAAGCGCAGACGCCATGGGGCAGCGCGATAGACTATCGCGTGCCGCAAGTCCGCGCCTTCGCCATCGAGAACGCATTACACTGGCTGCGCGACTATCGCTTCGACGGGCTGCGGCTGGATGCCGTGCACGCGATTCCCGAACTCGGCGAAGTGTCGATGCTGCATGACCTCAGCCGCGCGGTCGGCGATTTCGCCAAAGAGACCGGCCGCCACATTCATCTGGTGCTGGAAAACGACGATAACGCCGCAAGTCTGCTCGACGCCGACGAAGACCCATCGCGCGGTAAATATCGTGCGCAATGGAACGACGACTATCATCATGCCTGGCATGTGCTGCTGACCGGTGAGAGCCACGGCTATTACGGCGACTACGGCAAAGCGCCGCTGCGGGACATCGCGCGTTCGCTGGGGTCAGGCTTTGTCTATCAGGGCGAAGCCTCCGCGCATCGCGGCGGACGGCCGCGTGGCGAGCCAAGCGGCGCGCTGTCCCCCGCAGCCTTTGTCAATTTCCTGCAAAATCACGATCAGATCGGCAACCGCGCGCTCGGCGACCGGCTTGAAAGCCTCGCACAGGATCAGGCGATCGAGGCGGCTCTGGCGATTACCTTGCTGGCGCCGATGATTCCAATGCTGTTCATGGGCGAGGAATGGGGTTCGAGCGCGCCCTTCCCGTTCTTCTGCGATTTTCAAGGCGACCTCGCCGACGCCGTGCGCAACGGCCGGCGCAAGGAATTCGCGGGCGCCTATGCCAAATATGGCGACGAAATTCCAGATCCTCTGGACCAAGCGACCTTCCGGTCCGCCGGGCTGGACTGGAATGCGCGCGAATTGCCCAGAGCGCATCGACGCCTGACGCTGGTGCGGGACCTGCTTTCGATACGACGCCGGGAGATCGTGCCGCGGCTGGCGGGCGCCCGGTTCGGCGATGCCTCCGTTGAGGACAACGGCCTGCTGTCAGCCCAGTGGCGTATGGGCGATGGTACATCGCTGCAGCTGTGGGCCAATCTTTCCGACCGGGCCGTCACCTTTCAAACCAAAATGCCAGGAACGAAAATCTGGGGCGACGACTTATCGGACGCCATCTCACCATGGGCGGTGGTTTGGCACATCGGACAGAGGTAATGCCCGCTGCCATTCCCATCGCAACCTATCGCGTGCAACTGACCGCCGATTTCGACTTCGATGCCGCGGCAAGCATCGTTCCTTATCTGAAATCGCTGGGCATCACGCACCTCTACGCATCGCCCTTCATGAAGGCGCGCAAGGGCAGCACCCACGGCTACGACATCGTCGATCATACCCAACTCAACCCCGAGCTCGGCGGCGAGGCCGCGTTCGAACGGTTGAGCCAGACGCTCAAGCAGCACGATCTCGGACTGATTCTCGATTTCGTGCCGAACCACATGGGCGTGCATTTCGCCGACAATCCGTGGTGGCTCGATGTGCTGGAATGGGGTTCGGCGTCGCCACATGCCGCCTCCTTCGACATCGACTGGGAGCTGCTGCCCTGGCGCGCCCGCGGCGGCGTGCTGCTGCCGATCATCGGCTCGTCCTATGGCGCGGCGCTGGAGAAAGGCGAGATCGAGCTGCGCTACGACGCCGGAGAGGGAAGCTTTTCGGCATGGTATTTCGAGCACCGGCTGCCGATTGCGCCGCAACGCTACGGCGAAATGTTGCGCAGCATCGTGCGGGAAGCGGGCGCCGAAAGCGAGGCGGCCGGCAAGCATCTGCTGCACCTCGCATTGCGCCATACCGGGCCGCGTCGCCCTTCGCGCGATGACGCTCCCGCATTCAAGGCTGAACTGAAACGCATTGCCGGAGGCGCGGACGTCATTGCGCGGGGGCTAAACGCCTACCGCGCAGGCCCGGAGCGCTCGCCGCAGACACTGGCGCTGCATCATCTGCTGGAGCGTCAGCACTACAAGCTCGGGCAATGGCGGCTCGCGTCCAGCGAGATCAATTACCGGCGCTTCTTCGACGTCAATTCGCTGGCCGGATTGCGCGTCGAGGATGCCGGCACGTTCGACGCCATTCACCGCCTGGTCAAACGCCTGATCGCCGGCGACCGGCTGCAGGGGCTGCGGCTCGACCACATCGACGGCCTGCGCGATCCCGCGCAGTATTTCCAGCGCTTGCGGCGCCTGATTCGCGATGCGCAAGGCGCCGGCAAACCGTTCTACATGGTGATCGAAAAAATCCTCGGCGAGCACGAGCAGTTGCATCGTTTCGCCGGCGTGCAGGGCACCACCGGCTATGAATGGCTGAACGTCATCTCGCAGGTGCTGGTCGACGGCAACGGGCTCGAAGCGCTGGACGAAATCTGGCGGCAGGTCAGCAATCAATCGCCGAAGCTGGAGCCGGTGCTGCTGCAGGCAAAACGCCGGGTGCTGGAGACGCTGCTGACCAGCGAATTTACCGTTCTGGCGCGCCTGCTCGCGCGCATCGCCGGCGGACATTACTCGACCCGGGATTTTTCCGCCGACAGCCTGCGGCAGGCGCTCGAACTCTATGTCCTGCATTTCCCGGTCTATCGCACCTACCTCACGCCGGCAGGTCCCTCCGCCCATGACCGCGCGCTGATTGCGGAGACCATCGAGAAGGCGCGGCAAAACTGGTTCGGAGCCGATGAAGGCATCTTCGATTTTCTCCGCGATACGCTCACCCTGGATCTGATCGCGCCCGGCCGCGTCCCGCACAGCAAGCCGCGCGTCCGCCGCTTTGCGCTGAAAGTGCAGCAATTCACCGGACCGATGATGGCCAAGTCGCTGGAAGACACCGCCTTCTATCGCTACCACCGGCTGCTGGCGCTCAATGAGGTCGGCGGCGATCCGGCCGCGCGGGCGCTCCCGGTCGAGACGTTCCACACCATGATGCGGGCTCGCGCAAGAGAGTGGCCGCTTGGCATGACCGCGACCGCCACCCACGACACCAAGCGCGGCGAGGACGCCCGCGCGCGGCTGCTGGCGCTGGCCGAGATCCCCGGGGAATGGGCCAGCGCGGTTGGTCGATGGAAAATCCTCAACGCACCGCACCTCGTCGTCGAGGGAAGCATGCGCAGCCCCTCCGCAGGCTTCGAATATATGCTGTATCAGGCGCTGGTCGGCGCATGGCCGCTCGCCGAGCGCGACGACGCTTTCCTGGAGCGGATGCAGGCTTACGCGCTGAAAGCCGCGCGCGAAGGCAAGCAGGAAACCAGCTGGCTCAATCCGAACGCTTGCTATGAGGCAGGACTGCGAACGTTCGTCGAGCGAATTCTCGATCCGGAATTATCCCCCGAATTTCTCGGCTCGCTGCAGTCGTTCACGCAACGCACGTCGCTGCTCGGCGCGTTGAATTCGCTGAGCCAGATTACCTTGAAGGCGACGATGCCGGGCGTGCCGGACTTCTATCAGGGCACCGAATTCTGGGACTTTTCGCTGGTCGATCCGGACAATCGCCGGCCGGTGGATTTTGCCGCGCGCGCGTCGGCGTTGGCCGCCCTCGAAGCGCCGGAGTGGGAAAACCTTGCGCAAAACTGGACCGATGGCCGCATCAAGCTTGCCTGGACCCGGCATCTGCTAAAGCGGCGTGCGGAGCTTGCCGACGTTTTTGCCCGTGGCGATTATCAGCCGCTGGAAGTCGTCGGGCCGCATCGCGATCACGTCGTTGCCTTCGCGCGGCGTTACGGCGGCGATGCAGTCATCATAGCGGTTGGCAAATCGCTCGCACCGGTTACGCAAGGCGGCCGCGTGTGGCCTGACGCCGAGGCTTACGACGGCGCAATCGTCACGCGAGGATACTCATTCGAGGGCATCAGTGGAAATCAGCTGCCGTTGGCGGATGCGTTCAAACATCTGCCCGCCGCAGTGCTGAAGGCGAACATTGCGGGGCGGCGTCGCCGGAAAGACCTCGTCAACTAAAAGGCCGCCCGGGATCGATTGAAGGCCGGGCGGCCTGGCGGATCTCGTGCCGACTCGAATCAGAGGTCGGTTCCCTACCCCCGCGACGCCGATATTCTCCAAAATTCCGTTAGCATCAAGTTATCGCAGCACATGTTGCAGTGCATTTTTCGGGAATCCACGCGCCTGTTGCAAAGTCGCACCGTTTGCATCAGTCGCGCTTCGTCAGCAGCAGCCTGCCGCGATTTTTGATGGTCCCTTGGACGACCTCGGCAAATCTCTGCAGCAGCCAGGGCAGCGTGACTTCGACCCGAACGTGATCGTCCTCCACGTCCACATGGCCGGCCGCCGCCTGCCCGAGCGCGCGAACGCGAAAGATCATGCGGTCGCCGTCCCACCGTTCCTCATCGACCTTCAGCACCGGCAGGCTTGCCGCTGCACGCGTAAGCCCGGTCTTCAGGCGGCGGCAGGCCTCTTCGCGGCCGAGGCGATGGGGAATGGAAACCACAAGAGGCGCGGGCATCTGAAATCCTTCCTGTCTATAAGCCCATGTAATTACAGATTTTCTGGAAAAAAGAGGGCCGCCAATAACTGAGGTCCATAAATGGAACTTTCTCAGGGCCGCTTCGTTTTCAAGGCTGATGGCAGAGCAACAACAGCCGACTGCCGGGCTGAGGAGAAATTACATGTCAATCGGAACGATCATCCTGATTATTCTCATCATCGCTTTGCTCGGTGGCTTCAGCGGCGTCGGCGGCGGACCCTTCTACGGCACCGGTTATTACGGTGGCGGCGGCCTTGGCCTCATCATCGTCATCCTGTTGATTTTGCTGCTGCTCGGAAAGCTGTAAGCGCACCGGCTGTCAGTCCCACACTGCCGTCATCCTGAGGAGCCGCGCGTTTGCGCGGCGTCTCGAAGGATAGCAACAGGCGCGATTGTGGCTATCCTTCGAGGCTCGCCGAAGGCGGCGAGCACCTCGGGATGACGGCAGCTTAGGTTTGGCCGTTAGCGTGCAGCAAGCTTCTTGATCGCCGGTTTGATTGACACCGCGGCCTTGTCATAGCCCTCCCACGCCCTGGTTTTTGACAGCAGCGCCGGCACGGTGCGAACTGTATAGCGCTTCGGATCGAGGTCGCCACGCAGCTGCGCCCATGTCACGGGCATGGACACCGTCGCGCCATCCCGCGCGCGCGGCGACAATACCGCGACTGCCGTCGACATCCGGTCGTTGCGCAAATAATCGAGAAAGATTTTTCCCTTGCGCAGCTTCTTGGCCATGTTGAGCAGATAGCGCTCCGGGTCATCCTTCGCCATCCACTGGCAAACCCCTTGCGCAAATGCTTTTGCTTCTTTCCAGTCCACCTTCTCTTTTGCGCCGTACAAAAGCGGCGTCACGACGTGCAGTCCCTTGCCCCCCGTGGTCTTGCAGAAGCTTTCGAGGCCAAGACTGGTCAGCCGCTGCCGCATGTCCTTGGCGGCTTCGATCACCTCGCCGAATTCGACGTCCGGCGCGGGATCGAGATCGAACACCAGCCGGCCCGGCGTATCCGGCTGGGCCGGCGCGCAATTCCATGGATGCAGTTCGAGCCCGCCGATCTGCGCCACGGCGGCGAGGCCCTCGACGCGATCGATCTGCAGATAGGGTTTGCGGTCGCCGGAGACCTTGACCAGTTCCAGCAGTTTTGACGTGCCCATCATGGCGTGGCGCTGGAAGAAGGTCTCGCCCTTGATGCCGTCGGGCGCGCGCACGATCGAGCACGGTCGTCCCTTGATGTGGCCTATCAGCCAGCCACCGACGGCCTCGAAATAGCGGGCGAGGTCGAGCTTGGTGACGGGTTTTCCATCGCCGCCGTCCGGCCACAGCGCCTTGTCGGGTTTTGAGATGACCACTCCCATGACTTCAGCGGATTTGCCGTCGGCCTTTTTCGAGGGACCGCTGCGCGTGCCGGCGGTTTTGGCCGAAGCGCGCGCGGGAGCCGGCGTTGCGATTTCGGTCATGGCTGGTGTCTCCGCCGTCACTTCTCTTGCCGGCTTGTCCTGACGCAGCCCCTTGAACGCCGCCTGCCGCACATTTCCGTCCGCGGTAAAGCCGGCAAATTCGATCTCGGCGACCAGCTCCGGCTTCAGCCAGTGCACATCCCTGGTTTTCTTCGGTGCGTTCTTGCCGCCGAACGGGCTCTTGCTTGAGGCCGCGGCCTTCAGCGCCGGCATCAGCCGCTTGACCTTGTCCTGCCCGAAGCCGGTACCGACGATTCCGACATGGGCCAGGTGGTCGCCGCGATAGACGCCGGCCATCAGCGAGCGGAATTTGCCGTTGGTGGTTTTCCATCCCCCGAGCACGACCTCATGGCCGGCGCGGCATTTGGTCTTGGTCCAGTTTTCCGATCGGCCGGATTGATAGGGCGCGCTGAGCTTTTTCGAGATGATCCCTTCCAGCGACATCTTGCACGCCGTTTGCCAGACCGCCTCGCCGCCGGCCTCGACATGATCGAGGTAGCGGATCAAGCTCTCCTTGCGTTGGGTCCGGCCTTCCAGCATCTCCGTCAATCGCGCTTTCCGTTCGGACAGTGGCGAGCGGCGAAGGTCGAACTCGTCTGCGAACAACAGATCGAAGGCGAAGAAGATCAGGTTGCCGGTCTTGCCGTCGGAAAGCGCGGCCTGCAGCGCGCTGAAATCCGGATCGCCCTTCGCGTCGAGTGCGACGACCTCGCCATCGATCAGCGCATCCGGCAGCGCACCGGCTTCCTTGGCGATGGCGGCAAATTTTTCTGTCCAGTCCAGCCCCTTGCGGGTCTTCAGCGTCACCTCGCCGTCTTCGACACGGAGCTGAAGACGATAGCCATCGAGCTTGATTTCGTGGCCCCAGCCGGCGGCTTCCGGCGGCTTTTCAACGGACACACAAAGCTCCGGCGCAACGAAGTCCGGGATCGCCGCGACTTGCTTCACCTTCGACTTTGATGGTCTGGACTTGGATAGCTGCTCCGTCTCGCGTTCGGCCCGCGCGTCGGCGGCCATTCCGCGGTTTGAATTCCACACCGCGTCCGACTTAGCCCGGCCGTTCTTCGCCAGCATGAACGGTTTTGGCGCCTTGCCCTTGCCCGCGGCGATCTCGCTCATCGCGCGGCCCGATGCGACCGACTTGTCCTCATCGAGGATGATGTCGCCCTTGTCGTCCCGCGCATATTCGTCGCGATGCTTGATCAAGAGCCAGTTGGTGCGCTTGCCGCCATTGCGGTCATTGCGCATCCGCACCAGCACCCAGCTGCCGTGCAGCTTCTCGCCATCGAGCGTGAATTTGAGATCGCCCTTCTTGAAGCCCTTTTCCGGGTCAGGCGATTCCCAGTAGCCGCGATCCCACAGCTGCACCGTGCCGCCGCCATACTGGCCCTTGGGAATGGTGCCTTCGAAATCGCCGTAATCCAGCGGATGGTCTTCAACCTCCACCGCGAGGCGCTTGTCGTGCGGATCCAGCGACGGCCCGCGGGTGACCGCCCACGACTTGAAAACGCCGTCGAATTCCAGCCTGAGATCGTAATGCAGCCGCGTGGCGTCATGCTTCTGGATCACGAAGCGCCGACGTTTTGAGGGCGCCACCGCGACCTCGCCGCTGGGTTCGGCAGTCTTTTCGAAATCGCGCTTTTTCCGGTAGGTGGAAAGATGCTTGTCGGCCACGAGACTTCCTAACCCGAGAGCAATGCGCATTGAGCTTAAGGCCCGGAACCAAAACCCTCAATTGCCGTTGAAGTTCCAAGTCCGGGTTTTGACGAATTCGCGTTGACGCTCAATGATTTGGAGAATGCGATGGCCCCCCGCGCCTACTGGAAAGGCTCCCTAAAACTGTCCCTTGTGTCCTGTCCGGTTCTCCTCTATCCGGCCTCGACCAGCGTCGAGAAGACGCGTTTCCACATGATCAACAAGGAGACCGGCAACCGCTTAAAACAGCAGATGGTCGACTCGGAGACCGGCGACGTCGTCGAGAGCGACCAGAAGGGCCGCGGTTACGAGGTAAGCAAGGGCGAATATGTCGAGGTCGAACGGGAGGAGCTGGAGGCCGTTCAGGTCGAGAGCAACCACACTATCGACATCGACAGTTTCGTGCCGCGGGACGAGATCGACAAGCGATATCTCAATAACCCGTATTATATCGCTCCCGACGGAAAGGCCGGCGTCGACGCCTTCGCGGTGATCCGCGATGCGATGAAGGACAAGGATCGCGTCGCGCTGGCGCGTATCGTATTGTCCAACCGGGAACATGTCATCGCGATCGAACCGCTCGGCAAGGGTTTGCTCGGCACCACGCTGCGCTACCCCTACGAACTGCGCGACGAGGACGAATATTTCGACGACATCAAGAGCCCGAAAATCACCAGGGACATGATCGAACTTGCTTCCCATATCCTGGACAGCAAGGCCGAACATTTCGATCCGTCGAAATTCAAGGATGAATACGAAACCGCGCTGAAGTCGCTGGTCAAGCGCAAGGCGGCCGGAAAGCCGGTGAAGGTCGTCGAACGCGAGGAAAAATCCGACAACGTCATCAACCTGATGGATGCGCTTCGGCAAAGTCTCAAGGGCAAGGCGTCGACGAAACGAGCCAGCCATGCCGCGCCGCGGGCAGCACGGCGAACGGCCCGCCCCGCCAAGAAGGCGCACCGCTCGGCGGCGCGGCAGCGCAAGGCGAGTTAATGGTCACCTCTCCCCGCAGGGGAGAGGTCGGATTGCATCGTCAGATGCAATCCGGGTGAGGGGCTGCCGCGAGTCCTGAGTGCGTGGAAAGGCCCCTCACCCGCCGCGCATCTAACGATGCGCGTCGACCTCTCCCCTGCGGGGAGAGGTGAACGCGAGCCGCCGCCATCTGTTATTTCTTCGATGATTTGCGTTTTGATTTCTTGCGGCCGCTCTTCTTGCCGGTCTTCTTTTTCGGCACCTTCTTGCCCGCTTTTCGCGCTTCCGAAAGTCCGATTGCGATCGCCTGCTTGCGGCTCTTGACCTTCTTGCCGGAACGGCCGCTCTTCAGGGTGCCCTTCTTGCGTTTCTTCATCGCGCCTTCGACTTTCTTGGACGCGCCCTTGGAATATTTCCTTGCCATAAGGTTTTCTCCCGGTTGTGACGGGAAAACAAACATCACGGCTAAGGAAAGTTCCGTTTCGCGTACGGGCCTTGAGTGTGCCCCGGACGCAGCGCAGCGCGTAGCTCTTCGCGAAGCGGTGCGCTGCAGAGCCGGGGCCGTAACGAACGCTGGTGCTTGGTACGGTCCCGGCTCTGCGAAGCGGCATGAAGAATGCCGCATCGCGTCCGGGACACGAGTGACCTACTCCGCCGCGCTTTGCAGCTCCACGCGTTCGGCGCGCACGGCGCAGAACTTGAATTCGGGGATTTTTCCGAACGGATCCAGCGCCGGATTGGTCAGCAGGTTGGCCGCGGCCTCGGCGTAGCAGAACGGCATGAACACCATGTTTTCCGGCACGTCGCGATCCGAGCGTATCTTGATCTCGACCGCGCCGCGGCGCGTCTGCAGCCGCACCCGGTCGCCCGGCCAGACCTTCATGCGCCGCATGTCCTTCGGCGACATGAACGCGACCGCCTCCGGCTCGATCTGGTCGAGCACGCTGGAGCGCCGGGTCATCGAACCGGTATGCCAATGTTCCAGCACGCGGCCGGTCGAGAGCACCATCGGATACTCGGCGTCGGGCAACTCGTCCGGCGGAATGACGTGCGCCGGCACGATCTTGCCGCGGCCGCTCGCGGTCGGGAAACCGGCGGTGAAGATGATCTCGTTGCCGGGTTTTGAGGGATCGTCGACCGGATAGGTCACCGCGCCCTCGCGCACCAGCCGTTCCCAGGTGATGTTTTTCAGCGACGGCATCACCTCGGTCATTTCGGTGAAGACATCGGCAGGCCCGCCGTAGCGCCAGTCGAGTCCCATGCGTTTGGCGATCTCCTGGATGATCCACAAATCCTGCCGCGCATCGCCCGGCGGCTTGATCACTTCGCGCGCCAGCTGCACGCGGCGATCGGTATTGGTGAAGGTGCCGGATTTTTCCGCAAAAGCCGATGCCGGCAGGATCACATCGGCATGAAACGCGGTTTCGGTGACGAACAGGTCCTGCACTACCAGATGGTCGAGTTTTGCCAATGCCTCGCGGGCGTGCTGCACGTCGGGGTCCGACATCGCGGGATTCTCGCCCTCGATATACATGCCGGTGATTTCGCCGGCATGAATCGCGTGGATGATCTCGACCACGGTCAGGCCGCGCACCGGGTCGAGATCCTGATGCCAGAGTTTCTCGAACGGCTCGCGCAGATCGGTGCGCCCGACCGGCTGATAATCGGGCAGGAACATCGGGATCAGGCCCGCGTCGGAAGCGCCCTGCACATTGTTCTGGCCGCGCAGCGGATGCAGGCCGGTGCCGGGGCGGCCGACCTGCCCGGTGATCAGGGCCAGCGCGATCAGGCAGCGCGCATTGTCGGTGCCGTGGATATGCTGGCTGATGCCCATGCCCCAGAAGATGATCGAGGCGCGCGACCGCGCATACAGCCGCGCGACTTCGCGCAGCGTTTCCGCGTCGATGCCGCAGATCGGCGCCATCTTTTCCGGCGTGAATTCCTGGATGCGCTCCTTCAGCTCGTCAAAGCCCTCGGTATAGCCGGCAATGTACTGCTTGTCGGTGAGGTCTTCGGTGATGATGGTGTTGAGCATCGCATTCAGCATCGCGACGTCGCTGCCGGGCTTGAACGCGAGATGCTTCCAGGCATGGCGTGACAGCGATTGCCGGCGCGGATCCATCACGATCAGCTTGGCGCCGCGCTTGGCGGCGTTCTTGAGATAGGTCGCGGCGACCGGATGGTTGATGGTCGGATTGGCGCCGATCACGATGATGACTTCGGCATCCATGGCGGCCGCGAACGGCGCCGACACCGCGCCGGAGTTCAGGCCCTCCATCAGCGCTGCCACCGACGAGGCGTGGCACAGCCGCGTGCAGTGGTCGACATTGTTGGAGCCGAAACCGGTGCGCACCAGTTTCTGGAACAGATAGGCTTCCTCGTTGGAGCCCTTGGCCGAACCGAAACCGGCCAGCGCCTTGACGCCTTTTTCGTCGCGGATTTTCACCAGCCCCTTGGCGGCAATGTCGAGGGCTTCTTCCCACGACGCTTCGCGGAAATGCGTGAAGGGGTTAGCCGGATCGACCTGGTCGTTGGCGTCCTTTTTCGCATTGGGCAGCCGCACCAGCGGTTTGGTCAGGCGATGCGGATGATGGATGTAGTCGAAACCGAAACGGCCTTTTACGCACAGCCGGTTGTGGTTGGCCGGCCCATCGCGGCCCTCCGCATAGATCACCTTGTCGTCCTTGACCTGATAGGTGACCTGGCAGCCGACGCCGCAGAACGGGCACAGCGAATCCACCTTTTTGTCGGCATAGACGGTGCGGGTCTGGCTCTCGTCCAGCAGCGCCGAGGGCATCAGCGCGCCGGTCGGACAGGCCTGCACGCACTCGCCGCAGGCGACGCAGGTCGATTCCCCCATCGGATCGTCGAAGTCGAACACGATTTTGGAATCGTGGTTGCGATAGGCCATGCCGATCACGTCATTGACCTGAACCTCGCGGCAGGCGCGCACGCATAATCCGCACTGGATGCAGGCGTCCAGATTGACGCGCATCGCGGGATGGCTGGCGTCGCCCTGCCAGCGCTCGGCGGCGGGGAAACGGCTTGTCGTGACCTCGATCTTTTCGGCCCAGTGCCAGAATTTCGAATCCGGATCGTGCGAGGTTTCGCGCGCGGGCTGGTCGGCGACCAAAAGCTCCATCACCATTTTTTGCGCGGCGACGGCGCGGGCGCTGGCCGACTTCACCTTCATGCCGACGCTGGGCGTGCGCTTGCAGGACGCCGCGAGCACGCGTTCGCCTTCAACCTCGACCATGCAGGCCCGGCAATTGCCGTCCGGCCGATAGTCCGGCTCGGGCGAATAGCACAGATGCGGGATCTCGCGGCCCTGCCGTTTTGCCGCTTGCCAGATGGTCTCGCCGGCTTTCGCCTCGACCAGTTTGCCGTCCAGTTCGAACTGGATGATCTTTGGCCCGGCGCCCTCGCCGCCAACCGCGCCGATCGGCGCGGTGTGGGCGACATTGACCTTTCCGTCGGGCACCGACTGGCCGCCAGCCCTGCCCTTGGCGTCATGGCCATAACCCTGCGGCTTCGGGCTGTCGTTGCTCATATCGAATTCTCACGGGCAGTTGCCGAACCGGACAAAACCTGGATGCTCATCATTCCGCGGCTTCCTTCGGCGCAAATTCCTCAGGGAAGTATTTAATGACTGATGTCAGCGGATTCGAGGCCGCCTGGCCCAGCCCGCAGATCGACGCGTCGCGCATCGCCTGGCTCAATTCGTCGAGCAATTCCCGGTTCCATGCGCCGCCCTGCATCAGCAGCGCCGCCTTCTCGGTGCCGACGCGGCAGGGCGTGCACTGGCCGCAGCTCTCGTCCTCGAAGAAGCGCATCAGGTTCAGCGCCGCGCCCTTCACGTCATCCTGGTCGGACAGGATGATGACGGCGGCCGAACCGATGAAGCAGCCGTATTTTTCCAGCGTGCCGAAATCGAGTGGAATATCGTCCATCGACGCCGGCAGGATGCCGCCCGATGCGCCGCCCGGCAGGTAAGCATGGAACGTGTGACCCTCTGCCATGCCGCCGCAGAACTCGTCGATCAATTCGCGCACGGTGACGCCGGCCGGCGCCAGCTTCATGCCGGGATTTTTGACGCGGCCGGATACCGAATAGCTGCGCAAGCCCTGACGGTCGTTGCGGCCATGGCTCTTCCACCAGTCGGCGCCCTTTTCGACGATGTCGCGCACCCACCACAAGGTTTCGACGTTGTTGATCAGCGTCGGCAATCCGAACAGGCCGACCTGGAACGGATAAGGCGGCTTGTGCCGCGGCAGGCCGCGCTTGCCTTCGATGCTCTCGAGCAGCGCGGATTCCTCGCCGCAGATGTAGGCCCCCGCGCCGCGCCGCATGTGCAATGCGGGGCCGCCCGGCGGCAGTTTGGCGATTTCGCGTTCGAGGATTTCGCGCGAGGCCGGGTATTCGTCGCGGATGTAGATATAGACCTCCGGCGCTTCCACGATTTGGGCGCCGATCAGCATCCCCTCGATGAAGCGGTGCGGATCCGTTTCGAGATACCAGCGATCCTTGAACGTGCCGGGCTCGCCTTCGTCGCCATTGATCGCCATCAGCCGCGGCCCGGGCTCGCCGAGCACCGCGCGCCACTTGCGTCCGGTGGGAAAGCCGGCGCCGCCGAGGCCGCGCAGCGAGGCGTCGTCCAGCGCTTTCAGCAGATCCTCTTTTGTCAGCTCGCCGGAGCGCAGCCGGCTCAGCAGCGCATAACCTCCGTCGGCGACATAGGCATCGTAATCGACATAGTCGGGCACGTGCGCGTGGGTGTCGCCAGCCTTCGCCGCGGCGAGAACGCTCTGTGCATTCGCATGATCGACGAAATGATGGCCCACCTCGGCGGCAGGCGCGGTGTCGCAACGGCCGACGCAGGGCGCGCGCACCACCCGCACCCCGGGCCCGGCAGCGCTTTGCAATTCCTGCAACAGTTTTTCGGCGCCCAGCATGGCGCAGGTCAGGGAATCGCAGACCCGAATGGTCAGCGGCGGGATATTCGGCTCGCCCTCCTTCACCACGTCGAAATGCGCGTAGAAGGTTGCCGTCTCGAACACCTCCGCGAAGGCCAGTTTCATCTCGTCGGCAAGGGCGGCAAGATGCGCGGCCGAAATCTGGCGGTAAGTATCCTGGATGAGGTGCAAATGCTCGATCAGCAGGTCGCGCCGCCGCGGCCGGTCGCCGAGCAAAAGTGCAACCTCTTCAGCCGCTTGCGGATCGATCTGACGTCCCTTGGGCGTCGATTTGGCCCGCTTGCGCCCCATGCCCGGATGCTCGAACGACCGGACCTGTTGCACGTCATGACTCATTGGAACGCTCATTTTTCTTTCAGCGGTCTTCTTGATCCAGCGAGTTTAGTCCGTGGCATGCCAGATGCCAAGACAAATATGGCGGCCGGGCGAGCCTGGCATCGAACTGCGCCTCTCGCATGATCCAGCCTTGTACGGCAACAGCACCGCCCGCACTGCCTGCGGGCGGCGCTGCCGTTAAATCACCAATTGCAAAACCCAGAAAGCCTGGATTCCGGGCGAGTCCTCGGGGCGCGTTACTGAAACAGCTTCATGGCGTTGCTGAGCGTTTGCAGCACACCCCATAGCAGCGGAATGCCGACAAATCCCCAGGCGAGAAACAGCTTCAGTTTCATCGAGCTGTCCCGATTTTGAGTTTGCATGACTTTTCCCCTTACGCCCCGGCCGGTTTGCCGACGGCGCCGACATCCATGGCCGCGCGTTCCGCCTCATCGTCCTTCATGTGGAAGCGAGCGTGAACGGCCTTGACCATGAAATTGCAGATAAAGCCGATCACCAGCAATCCGGCCATGATGTACATGGTGGCGTTGTAGGCCTCCGCCTTCGGCACGCCGTGCTCGATCTGGTATTGGCGGATATAGTTCACCAGCACCGGACCGAAAATACCCGCCGCCGACCATGCCGTGAGCAGCATGCCGTGAATGGCGCCGACATAGCGTGTGCCGAACATGTCCCTGAGATACGCCGGAACGGTGGCGAAGCCGCCGCCATACATGCTGATGATCACCAGGAAGCACAGCACGAACAGCGCAACGCTGCCGATCGATCCCGCATATGGCACGGTGCAGTACAAGGCGAAGCCGAGCACCATGAACACGAAGTAGGTATTCCGACGGCCGATGTAGTCCGACGTGGAGGCCCAGGCGAAGCGGCCGCCCATGTTGAACAGACTCATGAGACCGACAAAACCCGCGGCCGCCACCGGCGTGATATGGCCCGGGAACATTTCCTGGCTCATCGCCGACGCCTGACCGAGCACGCCGATGCCGGCGGTCACGTTGAGACAGAGCACCCACCAGATCAGCCAGAACTGCGGCGTCTTGAGCGCGTCATACACATAGACGTCGTTCCTGGTGATCAGTCTCGAAGCCGTCTTCGGTGCGACATAGCCTTGCGGCGCCCAGCCCGGGGGAGGAACGCGCACGATGATCGAACCGACGATCATGAAACAGAAATAGACGCAGCCTAGTACGATGAAGGTTTCCATCACGCCGATATGCGTTGCGGTGGTGAACTTGCCGAGCAGCCAGACCGACAGCGGCGAGGCGATGAAGGCGCCGCCGCCGAAACCCATGATCGCCATGCCGGTCGCCATGCCCGGACGATCGGGGAACCATTTGATCAATGTCGAGACCGGCGAGATGTAACCGATGCCTAACCCGCAGCCGCCGAGCACGCCGTAGCCGAGATAGATCAGCCACAAATTATGCACGTAAACGCCGATCGCGGAGAGGAAGAAGCCGCCCGCCCAGCACAGCGCCGCGGTGAACATCGCCTTGCGCGGCCCGCCCTCTTCGACCCAGCGGCCGAACACGGCGGCAGAACCGCCGAGGAACACCATCGCGATCGAGAAGATCCAGCCAAGCTCCGTCAATTTCCAGTCGCCCGGAGCGGACTGCGTAATGCCGAGCAGCTTGGTCATCGGCAGGTTGAACACGCTCAGCGCATAAGCCTGGCCGATGCACAAATGCACGCACAACGCGGCCGGCGGCACCAGCCATCGGCTAAAACCCGGTTTCGCGATGGTACGCTCGCGATCGAGCAAGCCGGTTGCACCGCCGGCTATCCTGCCCGCCTCTTCAACTGTAGCCATTTGTCCCTCCCTGCGGCTGCCCTTTGTCGGGCATCCTTTGCCGCGCTTGAGGGCAATAACTGGCTTAGAAGCGGTGATGATGTCGATAGTAAAAAGGTAGTGGTCTGTTCCGTCGAAATATCGTGAAACGATACAATTACCTCGTACTACGATACTACTGGGCATAGCAAAAAGTAGCATCACTGGAATACAGGCTCAGCCTGTGGTGTTAGTAGCGCCCGCGTGCCGAGGGCCGGCCTTTTCGATCAGGAACACGATGCGGCGGTCGGCGTGCTCGGTGATCTCGACACTGTCGCCGGTTTCCCGAATCAGATTGGGAATATCGATCACCGACAGCGGATCGGTGCAGTGCACTTCCAGCCGATCGCCGGGCTGTAGCGACTTCAGCGCCTTGCGGGTCTTCAGGGCCGGCAACGGACATTTCAGTCCGGTCAAATCGAGCATGGTCTGTGTCATGGCCGGGAAGATGGCGAAGCGAGATCACCCCGTCAACTGCGCATGCCGCTATTGCGTCATGCGCGGGCTTGACCCGCCTGCGCGGCCGAAGCCGCTTCGGCGCGGCGAAGGCCCGCGCATCCATCCATCTTCACAAGACTCGTTCGAGAGATGGATGGCCGGGTCAAGCCCGGCCATGACGAGCTAGATGGCGAGACCTTAAATCAAGCCGGCATAGCTGAGAAATCCCACGGTCTGGCCGGGTTCGACCTTCGTGATGGCTTCGCCAAGCTCGACCAGCCCATCCGTCTCCACCAGCGACGACAGCAGGCCCGCGCCCTCGCGCGGAAATTTTACCGCTTCGAGCACGTCATCTGCGCCCTTGCGCAGGTTGACCCGGACATATTCGCGGCGCGCGATTTTTTTCTTGTACGTAAAAGCCGCGCGGACCGGCATCGGAACAAGGTCCTGTTGTAAAGCGCCGGCCAGCGCCAGCACGGTCGGGCGCACGACGTGGACAAAGGTCACAAAACTCGCCACCGGGTTTCCCGGCAGGCCGATAAACGGCGTGCCATCGATGATCCCCATCGCGACCGGGCGTCCCGGCTTGATCGCCATGCGCCAGAGCACCAGCGTTCCCACACTCTCGACGCCGGCCTTGACGTGATCCTCCTCGCCGGTCGAAACCCCGCCAGTAGTCAGGATCAGATCGTGCGCACCTGCCACCTGCTTCAAGGCGCTCGCGAGCGCAGTGCGATCGTCGCGCAGGATGCCGAGATCGCTGACGTCGCAGCCGAGCCGCGCCAGCATCGCCATCAGCATGAAGCGATTGGAATCGAACAGTTGCGCGGCCGCACGCGGCGCGCCCGGCGATACGAGTTCGTTGCCGGTCGAAAACACCGCAACACGGATACGCCTGCGCACTTCCACCTGCGTCAGGCCGAATGCGGCGGCAAGTGCGACATCCTGCGGCCGCAGGCGCTGGCCCGCCGGTAAAGCCAGCGTGCCGGCGACAACGTCTTCGCCGGCCGGGCGCACATTGGCGCCGGCTTTCAGCCCCGTCGGCAGAACGACCCTGCCCGTCTCGTCGAGGCGGACGTCCTCCTGCATGAATACCGTATCGGCGCCCTCGGGCATCGGCGCGCCGGTAAAGATGCGCACGGCGTGGCCGGGTTTTATCGGCGCTTGCGCCGAGGCTCCGGCCTGGATCCGTCCCGCGACCGGAAACGCCTGTTCGGTGTCCCCGGACAGATCGGCGCTGCGCACGGCATAGCCGTCAACGGCGGAATTGCTGAACGGCGGCAGCGGCAGCGGCGCCGCAATGCCTGCCGCCAGAACGCGGCCATCGGCATGTCGGAGATCGACGGTTTCGACGTCCTGCACCGCCGTCACCCGCGCGGCGATGATCGCAACGGCTTCGTCGACCGACATCATCGGGCCGCCGAAGGCGAAGCAATCGTCGGACAATTGCGCCATGGATTCTCAGCTTCCCTTCACGCCGCTCGCCAGCACGTCCGCAATATCGACCGCCGACGCCTGCATCAGTGCGGCGATGGCCGGGATGTCATCGAGATGCACCGTTGGAAGCGCCGTTTCAAGTTTGGTATCGCTGGCAATGCCGACAATCCCGGGATCGTCGGGAAATAGCGGCGGCTTGCCGTTGGCGGCGCGATATACCTCGATCTTGCGATGCGGCTCCCGCTTAAAACCCTCGATCAGGACCAGATCGACCCGCGACAACTTCGCCAGCAGTTCGGGGATTTTCGGCTCAGCTGCACCGCGCAACTCACGCATCAGCGCCCAGCGCCGGCTCGAAGAGACCAGCACTTCGGCGGCGCCGGACTGCCGGTGCACCCAGGAATCCTTGCCCGGGACATCGACGTCGAATTCATGATGGGCATGCTTGATCACGGAAACGCGCAGGCCTTCCCCGATGAAATGCGGGATCAGGCGCGTCAGCAGCGTCGTTTTGCCGGCGCCGCTCCAGCCCGCCAGACCAATCACCTTCATTCGGTTCTCCGGGTTCGACCACGGACCAGCGGCCCCAATCGCAATCTCGACGGTGCTTTATATATGGGCTGGCGGTATTGTCATGCTATCGAGCAAGTCATGATGAAAATGGATAAGCCACCGCCCCCCGTATCGTCCCGGACCCTTCGGATCCGCGGCTGACCGAACGCGTCGCCGGCACCGACCAGACCGGGGCCGCCGTCGAGATCAACGTCCCCGTGGAGCGGCCGCTGACGCTGTATCTCAACGCCCAGGAGATCGTCACCATGATGACGATCGGGGATTATCCGGAATATCTCGCGCTCGGCTACCTGCTCAACCAGAACATGCTGAAATACGACGATATCGTCACCGAGGTGGAATATGACGACGACCTGCAGGTCGTGGTGGTGCGCACCGAGCACCACACCAATTTCGAACAGAAGCTGAAGAAGCGCACCCAGACTTCCGGCTGCGCGCAGGGCACCGCGTTCGGCGACCTGCTCGAGGCCGTGGAAAGCGTCGCGCTGCCGAAAGCGGAGTTGCGGACGTCCTGGCTCTATCAGATGACGCATGCGATCAATACCATGCCGTCGCTCTATCTGGAGGCCGGCGCGATCCATGGCTGCGTGCTGTGCAAGGAGGGCCGGCCTGTCTGCTACACCGAAGACGTCGGCCGCCACAACGCCGTCGACAAGATCGCGGGCTGGATGTTCCGCCACAACGTCGATGCCGCCGACAAGATTCTCTACACCACGGGACGGCTCACCTCCGAGATGGTGATCAAGACCGTGCGGATGGGGATTCCGATCCTGGTTTCGCGATCGGGGTTCACGGCATGGGGTGTCGACCTCGCGCGGCAGGTCGGATTGACGCTGGTCGGGTCGCACACGGGGCAAACGGTTCATCGCGCTGGCCGGCCAGGAGCGCATTGTTTACGACCAGAACCTCGACTACGTCGCAGAGGAATCCGCGCGCCATACGCGCAAGGGCGAACGGGATGACTGAGATCCCTGCTACGCCCGGCGTTCTCCTCGCAGGCGGTTTGGCGCGGCGGATGGGCGGCGGCGATAAGCCGATGCGCACGATTCGTGGCCGCACCATCCTCGATCGCGTCATCGCGCGGCTGGCACCGCAATGCGACGGACTGATCCTCAATGCCAATGGCGATCCGGCGCGGTTCGGGGCGTTCGGCCTGCCGGTGATCGCCGACACGGTGCAGGATTTTCCGGGACCGCTCGCCGGCATTTTGGCGGCGCTCGACTGGACGGCGGCCAACCGGCCGGACGCCGGATGGATTTTGAGCGCCGCGGCCGATTGTCCGTTCCTGCCGCGCGATCTTGTTGCCCGGTTGCAGCAGGCGCGGATCGCAGAAGGCGCGCAGCTCGCGGTCGCGGCTTCCGCCGGGCAAACGCATCCGGTGATCGGATTGTGGAGCGTTGCCTTGTGCGAAGAGCTTCGCCACGCGCTGGTGAAGGAGGACATCCGCAAGATCGACCGCTGGACCGCGCGTTACAGGCTTGCGACCGTGACATGGCCGGCAGAACCGCTCGATCCGTTCTTCAATGCCAACACCATGGATGATATTGCGGAAGCGGAGCGGCTGGCAGCGCTGGATGAATAGCCGTAGCCCGGATGAGCGCAGCGATATCCGGGACCGGGGTCCCCGCATTTCGCTGCGCTCATGGCGGGCTACGATACCGGCCTGAATCCCGCCCGCCCCAGCGCCGCACGGGTTTCCTCTGACGCCAGCGAATCGAGAAACGCCTGCACCGCCGGTCGATTCTTACGCGCGCTCACCAGCGCGAAATCGTAATGCTCCTCCGCCAGCGGAATGAAGCCCAAGCCCGCCGCATCCGCGACCGGGGCGATGGTCATGCCCCAGTCGGCGCGGTGCTGCGCCACGGCGGCGGCGACGGCGTTGTGCGAGCGCGGCTGGTTCCAGTAGCCGTCGGGCCTCGCGGTGCCGAGCAGGCGGTCGATCAGGATGCGGGTTCCCGCGCCCTGGTTGCGGTTGACCATGATGCAGCCGGGATCGGCAAGCGCCGCGCGCACCGCGTCCTGCGCGCCCAGCCCCTCGAAGCGCTTGTCCCCGGCGCGGAACACGATGCCCTGCATCCGCCGATATCCCGGCACCAGTTCGAGTCCGGCCGCCATGAACGGCTCGTTGTAGGTCTCGGACGCTTCGTCGAACAGATGGATCGGCGCCAGATCGCATTCGCCGCGCCGCGCCGCTGCGAGCCCACCGAGGCTGCCGACCGCGATCGAGCGCACCGACAGTCCCGCGCGCGCCAGCGGCGCGGTGACGAGGTCGAGGCCGGTGCAGTGGCTGCCGACGATGACCAGATCGGGCACCCGCACATGCGGCGTGAACAGCGTGACTTCAGCCTCGCTGCCTGCGGGCATCTGGTCGGCGAGCGCGTCGATGCGCAAGAACCCATCGGCCTGCGCGAATGAGGTGATCGCGCCGGAGCCCTTGCCCGAGGGATATGCGATCAATCCATCTGCGCCTTCGACCAACGACACCATGACGAATTCGGTACGGCCCAGTTCCGACGCGATGCGCACCGGAATTCTGGCCGTGACTTTTGCGTCCGAGCGCGGCGGCAATCCCGCCATGCGGCGCAATACCGGCACGATCATGTCGTGAAAGGTGAACATTGCCGAAGTCGGAAATCCCGGCAGGATCACCACCGGCTTGCCGTCGCAGACCGCGAGACACAGCGGCTTGCCGGGTTTAAGCGCAACGCCGTGGGCGATGATGCCGGGCTGGCCGAGCCGCGCGATGATCCGATGCGACACGTCGCCGGCGCCCTTCGAGGTGCCGCCGGACAGCACCAGCATGTCGCAACTCTCCAGCGCCTCGCGCATCACCGCTTCGAGTTTGCGCTCATCGTCGGGGATGGCGCCGAGAAAGGCCGCTTCGCCGCCGTTCTCGCTGACGGCGGCGGCGACAATGGCGCCGTTGGTGTCGTAGATCGCGGCGGGGCGCAGCGGCAGGCCGGGCTGTACCAATTCATCGCCGGTGGAGATCACGGCCACGCGCGGTTTTCGTGCCACCGCGACATCGGCGATGCCGCAGGCGGCGAGCATGCCGATTTCGCGCGAACCGATCATGGTGCCGGCGCGCAGCAGCGCCTCGCCGCGCGCGATGTCGGAGCCGGCATAGGAGACGAACTGTCCCGGAGATGCCGCGCGGCGAATCTCGATTCGGCCGTCGCCTGCGGGCTGGGTGTGCTCGACCATCACGATGGCGTCGGCGCCGCGCGGCACCGGACCGCCGGTTGCGATCGGCGTTGCGGTGCCCGGCACGACCTGCAGCAACGGCGCGACACCGCAGGCGATGACTTCGTCATTGAGCGCAACGCGAACCGGCGCGGCTTCACCGGCCGACGCAAGGTCGGCGGAACGCACCGCGAACCCATCGACATTGGAGCGGTCGAACGGCGGCACGTCGATCGGCGCCACGATCTCCTCGGCCAAAGCGAGGCCGAGCGCATCGGCCAGCGGCCGCGTCTCGCGCAGGACTGCGCGCGGAAACAACGCCGCCTCGAAACGCGCCAGCGCGTCCTCGCGGGAGAGGATGGTCAGGAACTGATCCTGCTCCACGCTGTCGCGATGTTTCGGCATCGGAGAGTTTTGCATGTCGGAAGCGCTCATGATCAGTCCCGGAGCATATAGGCATCGACCGGCGTACTCGCAGCATATCCCTCGCTAGCACCGGGCACGGCGAACCACGCATCGGCGCGCGCGATTGTCTGAAGCGAAAGATCGCCGGTCGCAAGCGGCATCCAGGCGTCATCGGCCTTCTCAAGCAGAACGATTTCGGCAATTCCGACGCTTGAGGCAATCTTGCGCGCGAGCGGGAGCCTCTGCGTTCGCCGCTTCTGCCTGCCGGAAAGCCGGTCGAGAGCCGGCAGCGCGAGTGTCCACCAGGCCGCCAGCGCCTGGTCCGGCGCGCCGGGTAAGGCGATCACGGGACGCCCCGCGATTCTGCCGATCGCGGCGGTCCTGCCGGGCCGCAGCGCGATGCCGTGGGCAAGCAGTTCGCCGCGCGAGGCCAGCGCCCCGATCGTCGCATCGGTGCGGCCGACGCCGGTGCCGCCGACGGTGACCAGCAGGTCGCACGGTTCGGCATCCAGCGCCGCTGCGATCGAACGTGCATCGCGTCCGCCCGCTTCGGCACGGATGATTTCAGCACCTGCCGCATGGCCGCTCTCCGCTATCAGTCGCGCCGTCACCGACGTCGCGTCTGCCGCCGGAACGTCGATCAGGCGCAGCCGCGGCCGGCGTACGGCCACCGTGTCGAGCGCGGCCGCTCGCATTGCCAGCAGATCCAGCGCGCGAATTTTCCGCCCGGCGGCGATGAGTGAACTTCCCTCTGCAAACTCGCCGCCGGTGCGGCGAACGCCCTGCCCCGGTATCGCCTCGGCCGACACCTGAAACAGGCCGCCGGTCTGCTCGACCAGGTCGGGATCGATCACGCAGTCGCAGCCCTCGGGCACCGGATCACCGGCTTCGACCCAGACCGGCGAAGCGGCCAGCGGTATTGGCGAATACGATGAGGCGCCTACCAGATCGCGGGACCGAAACGCCCAACCATCGACAGCGGCCACATCGAACGCCGGCAGCGCTTTCAGGGGCGGCCCTTCGGCGGCAATGCAGCCCGGCGCTTCGGTGAGCGGAAGTTCAGTCGGGGCAACCGGCCCAATGCCCTCAAGCAGCGCCGCGAGCGTCGCATCGAGCGACGTGAGCGAGGCCGTCAGGCGTTGGGGCGTCATCATGCCGCGTCTATTACCTGAATGAACTCAGAAATATACAGCCAATTGCCTTCCGCCGGCTTCGACCATTGGCCGGGCCGCAGCGAGTTGACGGGTGGCGATGAATAATTGAAGAAGAGAGCCAATCAAGATACGGCCAATGTGCCGCCGATCCAAGGAGGAGACAGAAAATGCCGGTCAGAACACGCTTCGCGCTCGGGACCCTCGCGGCCTTGCTGCTGTCGACGGCAGCGCTCGCCCAGGTGTCGGATGACGTGGTCAAGATCGGCGTGCTCACCGACATGAACGGGCCGGCGTCGACGCCGACCGGGCAAGGCTCGGTTACCGCCGCGCAGATGGCGGTCGACGATTTCGGCGGCAAGGTGCTGGGCAAGCCGATCACCGTGATCGTCGGCGATCATCAACTCAAGCCGGATATCGGCGCCGGCATCGCGCGGCGCTGGTACGACGTCGAGCAGGTCGATCTCATCGTCGACGTGCCGGTGTCGGCGGTCGGCCTTGCGGTCCAGAACATCGCCAACGACAAGAAAAAACTGCTCATCACCCATTCGACCGGCGCCGCCGATTTCCACGGCAAGTTCTGCTCACCCTACTCCATGCAATGGGTGTTCGACACCCGCGCGCTGGCGGTCGGCACCGCGCAGGAGGTGGTCAAGCGCGGCGGCGACAGCTGGTTCTTCATCACCGACGATTACGCCTTCGGGCATTCGCTGGAGAAAGACGCCTCCGCCATGGTGGCCAAGCTCGGCGGCAAGGTGCTCGGCGCGGTGCGCCCGCCGTTCGCGACGCCGGACCTGTCGTCCTTCGTGCTGCAGGCGCAGGCCTCGAAGGCGAAGATCATCGGCATCGCCGCGGGTCCGCCGAACAACGTCAACGAGATCAAGACCGGCGGCGAGTTCGGCGTCTTCAAGGGCGGCCAGCAGATGGCGGCGCTGCTGGCGCTGATCACCGACATCCATTCGTTAGGGCTACCCGCCGCGCAGGGCCTGCTGCTGACCACGTCGTTCTACTGGGACATGGACGACAAGACCCGCGAATGGTCGAAGCGCTATTTTGCCAAGATGAACCGGATGCCGACGATGTGGCAGGCCGGCGTCTATTCGTCCGTCATGTACTACCTCAACGCCGTCAAGGAGACCGGCACCGACGAACCGCTGAAGGTCGCCGCAAAGATGCGCGAAAAACCGATCGAGGATTTCTTCGCCCGCAACGGCAAGCTGCGCGAGGACGGCCTCATGGTGCACGATCTGTGGCTGGTGCAGGTCAAGACGCCGGATGAATCGAAATATCCGTGGGACTATTACAAGATCCTGGCAAAGATTTCCGGCGAGGAAGCGTTCGGGCCGCCCGATCCGGCGTGCGCGCTGGGGAAGAAGTAACTTGAGCGAATAGGGAGTAGCGAATAGCGAGTAGGGAAATTTCTATTCGCTATTCGCTACTCGCTATTCGCCCCTACTTCGCCACCCCGATCTCGCGGAGATATTTGAGCACCCCGGGATGGATCAGTTCGATCTTCGGCGCGGCGGCGACCGTGTTCGCTGCCGTGGTCTCGCAGGCTTGCGGCAGTTTCTTGCAGAGCGGGCTTTCGGCGCTGTGCAGCGACTTCGCCAGGCGATACGCCACATCGTCGGGCAGATTCTCCCGTGCCAGCACAAAGCTCCAGGAGCCCAGCGAATTGATCGGCGCCGACTGGTTCGGATAGCTGCCGGCCGGCACGGTCAGCGGCTTGAGGAACGTGTGTTTGGCCTTGATGCGCGCGATCTCGTCGGCGTCGGGCGCGATGAACCGCGCGCCACCGGGGCTATCGCTCATGGTCTTGAATCCCGGCCAGCCGATGCCCGCGCCCCACAACGCCGCAGCCCGTCCATCCAGCACCATGGCCGGCCCGTCGCCGGCGCGGTCGAGATAGATCGACTGGAAATCCTCGTCCTGCTTCAGTCCGAGACCGTCGAGCAGATAGCGCGACAGGATCGGCAGGCCCGAGCCCTTCGCGCCGAATGCCACGGGCTTGCCGACCAGATCGCGAATGGTCTTGTAGGGACTGTCGGCGCGCACCACGAACATCCCCGGACTGGAATACATCGCGGTCAGGATCTTCAGGCGGGTGGCCGGCCGCCCGATCCCCATGAACGCTTCGTAAGACGGCTCTCCGGCGACCAGCGCGATATCGAGCTTGCCGTCCTCGAGCAGCGGAATGTTCTCGTTGCTGCCCTTGGTGTTGCGCGGCTCGATCGCAAGTGTCGGATCGATCTCGTTCATGACCTCGGCAAAGGCGTTGCCGTAGAGCGGGAAACCGCCGCCCGGCGTCGCGGTTCCGAGGCTGATGGCGGTTTTCTGGATCACCTTTCCTCCATCCTGTGCGGCGGCGCTTCCCGCCAGCAACAACGTGGCCGCGCCGACAATACCGATGATGTTCATCACAGCTCCTTAGGCCATCTGCAACGCTGCAATGTCATAAGATCAATGCATTGGCCGAAAGGCAATGTAGGCAAACCCACATTTCTATGAAACATACGGGAGGAGGTTCGAAAAACTTGAAGCAGTGCGCGTGCAGCGCACGCAATTGAAATGGGGCGGTTCATGACTGGATTTCTGCGCGCGGCGATCACCGGCCTGGTCTGCCTTTTGGGCCTCGCAGCCGGCGTCGCGCCTGCGGCCTCGGCCGACTATCCGAGCCGCCCGGTGCGCTGGCTGATCGGTTTCACCGCCGGCGGCCCGGTCGATACCGTGGCGCGCATCATGAGCCAGTGGCTGTCGGAACGTCTGGGCCAGCAGTTCGTGGTCGAAAATCGCGCCGGCTCCGGCGGCAACATCGCAGCCGCGGCGGCAATCAATTCCGCGCCGGACGGCTACACGCTGCTGTTTGTCGCGCCCAACAACGCCATCTCGACCTCGCTCTACAAGAAGCTGCCCTACGACTTCATCCGCGACACGGCGCCGGTCGCGAGCATCATGCAGCTGACCAATATGCTGGTGGTGGCCAACGACATGCCGGTCAAAACCGTTCAGGAGTTCATCGACTACTGCAAGGCCAACCCCGGCAAGGTCTCCTATGCTTCGTCGGGCAACGGCACCTCGGTGCATATGTCGGCGGAACTGTTCAAGGCGATGACCAAGATCGACATGATCCATGTGCCATATCGCGGCTCGTCGGCCGCGTTTCCCGACATCATTTCCAACAAGGTTCAGCTGATCTTCGACAATCTGCCGTCGGCGCTGGAACAGGCGCGCGGCGGCACGGTGCGCGCGCTCGGCGTCACCTCGCCCCAGCGCTGGCCCGGCGTGCCCGACGTCCCGGCCATTGCCGAGACCGTGCCGGGATTCGAGTCGGTCGGGTTTTATGGCATCTCCGCGCCGAAGGGCACGCCGCCGGAAATCATCGACATTCTCAACAAGGCGGTGGGCGAGGCGCTGAAGGATCCCAAGCTGGTTGCAAGGCTTGCCGACGTCGGCGGCATCCCGAAGCCGATGACGCCCGCGGAATTTGGCAAGCTGGTTTCCGACGAGACCGAGAAGTGGCGCAAGGTGGTCGAGTTCGCCGGCGTGTCGGTGGATTAGCGTCGGCAGCGGACCCGGGAAAACCGTGGAGTTCCCGGTTCCATTTCGTTTCGGCCATTCCCGATTTGCGAAGTTAGACTGTATGGTGAAAGGCGTTTTCACCGATTGAACCTCCATGAAGCGATGGCGACCGATTATAGTCTGGATTTGGACCTGCGCCGTCGTCGGCCTGTGGTCGGCCGCCGCGTTCTCGCAGGAGACCAATGAAGATCAGCCCTCCGATCCCGATACCGGCGAAAGCACGGTCGCCGAACGTACGCTCGGCCTGCTGCCCAATCCATACGAGCGGCTCGGAATAAAATTCGCGGCCACTTACATTGGCGAGGCGCTTGGCAACGCGACCGGCGGTCTCGAGCAGGGTGCGACCTTCGAGGGGCGTCTCAATCTCGCGGTCGATCTCGATTTCGAAAAACTCGCCGGATGGAAGGGCCTGACCGCCCACGGCAACATCTTCGTCATTCATGGCGACGGCCTGTCGCGCACCAACCTGCGGAACTTCTTTGTCGTCAGCGGGATCGAGGCGCTTCCCACGGCGCGGCTCTATGAGGCCTATCTCGAGCAGAAATTCTTCAACGACAAATGGTCTGTTCGAGCCGGCCAGCTGGCGGCGGACAGCGAATTCATCGCCAGCAAATATACCGACGTGTTCACCAACGCCTCGCTGGGTTGGCCGGCGATCACGGCCGTCAACTTGCCGGCCGGCGGCCCTTCGCCGCCGCTTGCCGCGGTCGGCGCTCGCTTGAGCGCGAAGCTCAACGACAATGTCACGCTGCTCGGCGCGATCTTCGACGGCGATTCCGCAGGACCCGGCCCCGGCGATCCGCAACAACGCAACCGCTACGGCCTGAATTTTCGCGTCAACGATCCGCCGCTGCTGCTCGGCGAGATGCAGTTCGGCTGGAAGAACATTGCACCAAATGACGATCGCGCCGGCGCGTTGAAGATCGGAGGCTGGCATCATTTCGGAACGTTCAGCGACCAGCGTTTTACGGAGGATGGCCGCTCGATTGCCGATCCTGCCGGGTCCGGAGTGGGCCGGATGCTGCGCGCGGACGACGGCGTCTATTCGGTGATCGAGCAGAAAGTCTATGCCGTTCCGAAATCGAAAGATCGCGGCGTCGGCGTCTTCATGCGGAGCTCCGCCAGTCCCTCGGACCGCAATTTGATCGACTTCTACACCGACGCGGGCATCGATTTCATCGGACTTTCCGACCGGCGGCAGAACGATAAATTCGGCATCGCGGTCGGCTATGCGCATGTCTCCCAGCGCGCGCAGGCGCTCGACCGCGACTACGCGTTCCTCATGAGCCGACCGGACTGGCCGGTCAGATCGTCCGAGGCGCTGTTCACGGCGTCCTATCTGTACGAGGTCAAGGCTGGCTGGAATTTGTTGCCCAACTATCAGTACATCTTTCGCCCCGGGGGCGGAGCCACCGATCCGATGGGGCCGAACCCCGGCATTCGTCTCAAGGATGCTTCGGTGTTCGGCGTCCGAAGCGTCATGAAATTCTAGGCGTCAGCGCGTAGGGTGGGCAAAGCCGGCGGACGCGAATGCGTCCGATGGCGTGCCCACCATCGATCCCTGTGCACGCCATGGTGGGCACGGCGCGAAGGCGCGCCTTTGCCCACCCTACGGATTCGGATGATGGCACGCCACCAGTTGGCCGGGCGCGATCGGCGTCAGCTCAGGCATCTCGTCGACACATCTTTGGTCGGCCTTCGGGCAGCGGGTACGAAAACGGCAGCCCGACGGCGGTGAAATCGGCGACGGCGGCTCGCCGATCGGCACGCTTTCCGACGGCCGCACGTCCGGATCGGGATGCGGGATCGCCTCGATCAGCAGCGCCGTATAGGGATGCGCGGGCCGCGCGAACAATTGCTCGGACGGACCGACTTCGCACAGCCGGCCGAGATACATCACGGCGACGCGGTCGCTTACCGCTTTCACGACCGCCAGATCGTGCGCGATGAACAGCAGCGTCAGCCCGTAACGCGCCTTCATCTCCTCCAGCAGGTTGAGGATTTGCGCGCGGATCGAGACGTCGAGGGCCGACACCGGCTCGTCGCAGATGATGAATTCCGGATTGAGCACCAGCGCGCGGGCGATGCAGATGCGCTGGCATTGCCCGCCGGAGAATTCATGCGGCAGCCGTCCCATCACCAGGCCGGGATCGAGACCGACGGCGCTGAGAACCTCGTGCACCCGGCGCTCGCGTTCGGCGCGGTCGGTGACGCCGGCGATCACCAGCGGCTCCGCGACGATGTCGCCGATCCGCCGCCTCGGATTGAGGGAAGCGATCGGGTCCTGGAAGATCAGCTGCACATGCTGGCGCATCCGCCGCAGCGCGTCGCCTTTCATCGCCACGAGGTCATGGCCGTCGAACAGGACCTGCCCCGACACCGGCCGGCGCAACTGCAGCACGGCGCGGCCGAGCGTCGACTTGCCGCAGCCGGACTCGCCGACCAGACCCAGCGTCTCACCGCGCGCGACCTCTAAGCTGACGCCGGAGACGGCATGCACCGTCTTGCCGCCGACGGAATACTCCACGACGAGGTCGTCCACCCTGAGCAGCGGTGCGTGCGACACGGATTTCCGGCTGTCATGCATCATGCGTCAACACGGTCCGCGCGCCCTGAATCGGGTGGAAGCAGGCATATTGGTGATCCGGCGATGCGGCCTCCGCAAGCCCGGGCTTTTGCTGATGGCAGTCGCTCATGGCGTAGCGGCAGCGCGGCGAGAACGAGCAGCCGACAATCGGCCGGGTCGGATCGGGCGGCCGGCCCGGAATCGCCGGCAACGGCGTATGCGGCGCGGCGTCGATCTTCGGGATCGCCGCGAGCAGCGCCTCGGTGTAGGGCATCCGCATATTCTTGAACAATACCGGCGTCGGCGCACGCTCGACCACCCGGCCGGCATACATCACCGCCACGTCGTCGGTACGGCCGGCGACCACGCCGAGGTCATGCGTGATGATGATCATCGCCATGTGGCGGCGGCGCTGCTCGCGCGCCAAGAGATCGAGGATTTGCGCCTGGATGGTCACGTCGAGCGCCGTGGTCGGCTCGTCCGCGATCAACAGTTTCGGCTCGCATGACAGCGCGATCGCGATCGCGACCCGCTGGCGCATGCCGCCGGAGAGCTGATGCGGATATTGGTTGAGTCTGTGCTCCGGCGCGGGAATGCCGACCGCCGCCAGCAATTCCACGCTGCGCTTTCTCGCGGTGGCAGCGTCGAGCTCAAGATGCTCCTGCAGCGTCTCGATCAGCTGGCTGCCGATGGTCAGCACCGGGTTGAGCGAGGTCATCGGGTCCTGAAACACCACCGCGAGCGCGCGGCCGCGCAGCTTGCGCAGCGGCTCGGCGCCGAGCTGCGTCAGGTCCTGTCCATCGAACCTCACGCGCCCGGTGAGCTTTGCCTTTTTCGGCAGCAATTGCAGGATCGCGCGCGACAGCATGGTCTTGCCGCAGCCGGATTCGCCGACGATGCCGAGCGTCTGTCCGGCCGCGACGCGCAGGTCGACCCGGTCCACCGCGCGAAGATTGCCGCGCGGCGTCGGCAGATCGACCGAGACGTCCTCGACGGACAGCAAGACCGGCGTTGTCACAGCGCGCCCTGACGCGGATCGGTCAGCGCCCGCAAGGTGTCGCCGACCAGGTTGAACGACAGCACGGTGAGGAACATCGCCGCCGCCGGCATGAAGGCCAGCCCCGGCGCGATCTCCAGGCTCTCGCGGCCCTCCCCGATCATGCTGCCCCAGCTCGGCGACGGCGGCGGAACGCCCAGCCCGAGGAAGCTCAACGCCCCCTCGACCACGATGGTCACGGCAACGCCGAGCAGGAAGAACGCAAGCAGAGGCAGAAACACGTTCGGCAGCAGCTCATGCAGAAGGATGCGCGCATGCGATGCGCCGAGCGCCCGCGCCGCCACCACGAATTCACGCTCGGCGAGACTGAGCGTCGCGGCGCGGGCGACCCGCATGAAGGCGGGAATGCCGAGCACGCCGAGGATGCAGGTCAGGTTGAAAATGGACTGGCCGAGATAGGCCGTCACCGCCAGCGCGAACACCAGCGGCGGAAACGCCAGCAGCACATCCATGCTGCCGACCACGATGGTCTCAAAACGGCCGCGAAAATAGCCGGCGAGGATTCCAAGCGCGCCGCCGATGCTGATGCCGATGATCGGCGCGCAAAGGCCAACCGTGAGCGATGTCCGCGCGCCGTACACCAGCCGCGCCAGTTCATCGCGCCCCAGGCCGTCGGTGCCGAGCCAATGCGAAAGGCTTGGGCTTGCCCGTCGTTCCAGCATGTCCATGTCGAGCGGACCATGCGACAGCAGCACGGCGGCGAATGTCGAGACGATCACCACGAAACCGATCCAGCCGAGCGCCAGCCAGAACAGGTTTCCCGCCCGCCGCGTACGCCTGACCGGGCTGACGATCGCGGTATCGATGCCGATATCAAGCACGGCCATGGCGAATCCTCGGATCGAGCACGGCGTAGCACAGATCGACAATAAAATTCATCAGCACGAAACCGCAGGCGACGAACAGCACCACGCCCTGCAGGATGATCAGGTCGCGGGTGTAGAGCGCGCCGACCAGCAGCCGGCCGATCCCCGGCAAGGCAAAAATCGTCTCCACGATCAGGGTCCCGCCGATCAGCCGGCCGATGTTGATTCCGGTGATGGTGACCAGCGTCAACGACGAGGGTTTTAGCGCATGCACGAACAATATCCGCGCCGGCTTCAATCCTTTCGCCTTGGCCATCGCGATGTAGTCTTCCTGCAGCGTCGCAATCATGTCGGAACGAAGCACGCGCATGATCCCCGGCCATTCTGCCAAGGCCAGCGTCAGCGCCGGCAGCACGAAGCAGCGCAGATTGCCGACCGGATCTTCCCCGAACGGAACGTAGCCGGTCGCCGGCAGCCAGCGCAGCTCCACCGCGAACAGATAGATCAGCAGGATCGCGGACAGGAACGGCGGCACCGACAGCATGCCGAAGGCCGAGCCGGTCATGAAACGATCGAAGCTCGAACCGGCGCGCACCGCGCAGGCGATGGCCAGCGGCACGCCGACGGCAAGGCCGATGATCTCGGCAAGGATCATCAATTCCAGCGACACCGGCAGCCGTTCCATCACCGCCTGCAGCACGGTCTGGCCGGTACGGAAGGAACGGCCGAAGTCGCCCTGCAGCACATGGCCGAGCCAGCTCAAATAGCGCCACCCGATCGGCTGATCGAGCCCCATGTCGCGGCGCAGCGCCTCGACCTTTTCCGGCGTCGCCTGATCACCCAGGATGACGTAAGCAAGATCGCCGGGCAGCAGCGAGGCGATCAGGAACGTCAGCAGCGACACCGCGAGCAGGACCGGCACCAGGTACAGGAGCCTTTGCCCGACGAACCACAGCATGCCGGGCTACTCCATCCAGGCGCGCGATACGTCGATCACCCCGCTATACATCTTCGGCAGGCCTTTGAGTTTTGCGCTCGAAAGCGCGTAGTAGGTGTTCTGGAAGGTCCAGAACCAGATCGCTTCCTTGTTGATGAGCCGGCTGATCGCGCAATAGTCCTCGGTTCGTTTTGCCGGATCGGCGGTGACGCGCGCATGGTCCAGCAGGGCGTCGAGTTCCGGATTGGAGTAATTGGCGAGCGCGACCGCGCTGCCGGTCTTGAAATTCGCGTACATCTGCGGATCGGGATCGGCCAGATCGACGATACGCCACGGCGTCAGCTGGAATTGACGCATGAAGGCGCGCGGCACGATGGTGGCCTGATCGACCTGCTCGATTTCCATGTTGGCGCCGACCTGCTTCCAGAACTGCTGCAGCACCTGGCCGACGGTGCGCCCGCGCGGCGTCGCGGTGACCAGCGTCTTGAACTCGACCGGCTTGCCGTAGTCCTTGATCAGCGCCTTGGCCTTTTCGACGTCGAAGGGCAGCGCGCCGTCGTCCTTGCACTTGACCCATGAACCCTCGCCGTAAGGGTTGCTCGCCGGCCGGCTCAGGCCGTTGGTAATGGCCTGCGACATCTTCTTGCGGTCGATTGCCATCACCAGCGCCTGACGCACGCGCACATCGTCAAAGGGCGCTACCTTGGTGTTGAAGGCGTAGACCTGGGCGCCGGAGCCGACATAGGTATGGACGGTGAGTTTCGGATCCTTCTGCGCTTTCTGGATATTGTCTGGGTCGTATTCGTCGTCCCAGACGATATCGGCTTCGCCGGACTGCAGGCTGGCGAAGCGCGATTGCGCATCCGGCAGCGGCTTGAGGACGATGCGGTCGAGTGAGATTCGGCTCTTGTCCCAGTAGTCCGGATTTTTTTCGAGCACCATGCGGTCGCCGGCAGTCCAGGACTTCAGCACGTAGGGACCGGTGCCGACCGGATTGCGGTTGTAGTCGTCGCCCTTGGTTTTCCAGGCGGTCGGCGACTGCACGACATTGTTCGAGCTCGGGATGGTCATGAGCGCCGGCTGATTCACCGCCGGATCGTTCAGATTGTAGACCACCGTCAACTCGTCGGGCGCCTGCACGTTATTGACATAGGCGATGTAGAAGGCGCAGCGGCATTTGTTGGCCGGATCCTTCTGGCGGTCGAAATTGGCCTTCACCGCTTCGGCGTTGAACGGCGTGCCGTCATGGAATTTGACGCCGGGCCTGAGCTTGAAGGTCCAGGTCTTGTAGTCGTCGGAGTGGGTCCAGGACTGCGCCAGCTTCGGCTGCGGCTCGCCCTTGTCGTCGAGCGTAACGAGCGTATCGAAAATCGCCGCGGCCGCCGTCAACGCCGCCGTATCGAACACGCCGACCTTGAGCGGATCGAAGCCGGGAATATCGAGTTCCAGGCCGACGGTGACGCTGCCGCCCTGCTTCTGCGCCATCGCCGGGCTTGCGAACAACGCGACGCCGATCGCCGCACCTAAAACAGCCTGCGCAAATCTGCGCGAGCGGATTTCCGCTTTCATGTCGTGTCTCCCCCTTGAGGCTTCACCCGGTGATCCGGATGTCATATTGGCCGGCAGAGTGGCCGGAATTCCCGGTCGGGGCAAGGCGGGAAAGCCCGGCCGCGTCGCCGCGTCGCAATCCGTCTTCGCTTCGCTCGCCGCTTACTTCGTGGCTGCGCCACGCGTAGCCCGTCAGACTTCGGCACCAGTCCGTCTTCGCTTTCGCTGCGCTCCAGCTACGCCGGACACGCTTCGCCCTGACGGTCCCGCGCGGCTGCGCCACGCGTAGCCCGTCAGGGCGAAGCGTGGGCCTGCCTGGACTCGAACCAGGAACCAGACCGTTATGAGCGGCCGGCTCTAACCATTGAGCTACAGGCCCGCGCAGCGTCGCGGGGTGCGACACGCGACGGTGCCGATACCCCTTACAATGGCCCACGGCACCGGGCAATGGCGCCGTTCCGCGTCATGGAACCAAGCCCGCGAATCTTCGTTGAGAGCTGCGCCAATATCTTTTGAGGAGATGCCGCGTGTTTCGCTGGGCCGTGATCTGCCTGATCATTTCGCTGATCGCCGGCGGCCTTGGGCTGACCAATATTTCGGTGTTCGCCAAGCGGCTGTCGATGATCTTCTTTGCGCTGTTCTTTCTCGGCTTCCTGGCGCTGCTCGGCTTCGCCTATCTGCTCGGCGCCGCCTTCAATCATGCCGAACTCGTCCCGGCGCTGGTCGCGGTCAGCGTGTAACTTCTTCCGTGCCCCGGACGCAGCGCAGCGCGCAGCTCTTCGCGGAGCGGTGCGCTGCAGAGCCGGGGCCCCGGTTGCGCGCATCTCGAGGAAACCGGGGTCCCGGTTCTGCGAAGCAGCGCTTCGCAAGGGCTACGCCATAGCGCGTCGAAGACGCGCGTAAACGCGCTTATGGCATCGCGCCCGGGACACGGGTGGAGCATTTTGCGCCTCGTGTCATTCCGGCTACGCTCGCCTTCTTGAGCAACCTTGCGAGGACGACATGCGCGACCCCCAGGCTTTGATCGGCACCGAGCAGCTTGCGGCGATGCTCGGCCAGCCGAACCTTCGGATCTACGACTGCACCACTTATCTGGAGCCGGCGCCGCCCGGCAGCGACGACCCTTACGTCGGGGTGCCGGGCCGCCAGTCGTTTGAAGAAGCGCATATCCCGGGCGCGGATTTTCTCGATCTGCAAGGCGAGTTCTCCGACTCCACGACAAAGCTCCGCTTCATGATGCCGGCGCCGGCCCAACTCGCAGCAAGCTTCGGCGGTCACGGGCTCGGTGACGGCAACCGCGTCGTGCTCTACAGCATCGGCACCGCGATGTGGGCGACGCGGTTCTGGTGGATGCTGCGGTCGCTCGGTTTTGATAACGCCGCGGTGCTCGACGGCGGTCTCGACAAATGGCGCACCGAGGCGCGGCCGCTCGAAAGCGGGCCGCCGCGAGGCTATCCGCCCGCCACCTTCACCGCCAAACCGCGTCCGGGATTTTTCACCGACAGCAACGCGGTGAAGGCCGCAATTGGAAGGTCGGACAAGGTCATCGTCAACGCGTTGGGACCGCAGTTCTACAAGGGACTGGAGCCGAGCCGCTATGGGCGTCCGGGACGGATCCCGGGCAGTGTGAACGTTCCCGCCGCAACGCTGATGCAGGCATCGAAAGAATTGATCGCGCCGGCGGATGCCGAAGCCAAATTCGCGGCGCAAGGCATCACCAGAAACAAGAACGTCATCGCCTATTGCGGCGGCGGCATCTCCGCGACCGTCGATCTGTTTTTGCTGCACCAGCTCGGCTACGACAATCTGACGCTTTACGACGGCTCGATGGGCGAATGGGCCAGGGATCCCTCATTGCCGATCGAAACGGATTGAACGGTAGACGAAGTACCATCCCCACCGGTCTTGCGGCATGGCGGCAAACCGCAAATACTGCACGCCGGTCGGGATCGCGAATCCCGGCGATAAGAATCGACCGAAAGTCGGAAACGGGAGGATTATGATGGCGGAGCAAAATGCCGCGGACGCCGGACGCGGCGTCGATGCCAGCAGGCGGAGGTTTTTGGGCGGCACTGCATTAGCAGCTTTCGGTGCAATCATCGGGGATGCATTGCCATTCTCCGGCTACGGTGGCAACGCGCATGCGCAAGGCACCCCACCGGCCGCCGCGCCGGCATCCCCTGCCCCACCCGCGCCTCCGAAGGGACCGCAATATCTGAAATTCCCAGGCAAGAACGAAAAGCTCGTCGTGCTCGGCGATCGGCCGCTGGTGGCTGAAACACCCGAGAGTTTGCTCGACGACGACACCACGCCTACGGAAAAATTCTTCATCCGCAACAACGGACAAACTCCGGAGGAAGCCAAGGACCCCGACAAGTGGAAGATCACCATCGACGGCGAGGTGAACAACAAGCTTGAGATCACGCTCGGCGAGCTGAAGTCGAAGTACAAGGCGGTGACGCGCCGCATGGTGCTGGAATGCGGCGGCAACGGCCGCTCCGCGTTCTCGCCGCCGGCGCGCGGCAACCAGTGGACCAACGGCGGCGCAGGCTGCGCCGAATGGACCGGAGTGCCGCTCGCCGACGTGCTAAAAACCGCGGGGCTGAAGCCGACTGCAAAATACACCGCGCATTATTCATCCGACCTGCATCTGTCGGGCGATGCCGGCAAGCCGACCATCTCGCGGGGCGTGCGCATCGAGAAAGCCATGGACCCGAACACGCTGATCGTGTGGGCCATGAACGGCCAGCCGCTTCCCAACATCCACGGCGGACCGGTGCGGCTGATCGTGCCGGGCTGGCCCGGCTCGGCCTCGCAAAAATGGCTGACGCGCATCTGGGTGCGCGACAAGGAGCATGACGGCCCGGGCATGACCGAGTTCTCCTATCGCGTCGCCATCAAGCCGATGGTGCCCGGCGACAAGGGCGATCCGGCCAACTTCCGCATCCTGGAATCGATGCCGGTGCGCTCGATCATCACCAACCCCGCCAATGGCGCCAAGCTCGCCGCCGGCACCAAGGAGTTAAAGCTGCGCGGCGCCTCATGGGCCGGCGATCTCACGGTGAAGCAGGTCGACATCTCCACCGATGCCGGCATGACGTGGCGACAAGCAAGCCTCGAAAAGCCGAAGAACAAATACGACTGGCAGCGCTGGACCGCGAGCGTAAAACTGCCGTCCGATGGCTATTACGAAGTCTGGGCGCGCGCCACCGATTCCAAGGGCGCGATGCAGCCGCACCAGGCCGCCTCGTGGAATCCGCAAGGTTATGGCGGCAATGCGATGCACCGGATCGCGGTGCTGGTCGGGTAAATGATGCGCTTCGCGTGGATAGCGGTTGCGGGTTTGCTCTGGACGGCGCCCGCAATCGCGCAAACGACCTTCACCCCGCGCGACGAAAGCCCGGAAGAATTCGCTGCCGGTCCGGGCCGCGACGAAACCTTCTATGCCTGCACCGCCTGCCACAACTTCAAGCTGGTGGCGGCGCAAGGCCTGAGCCGCGCCGGATGGGACGACTCGATCAACCTGATGATCCGCCGTCACAACATGCCGCCGCCGGAGCCCAGGGAGCGCGAGGTGCTGTTGAACTATCTGGAGACCGCCTACCCGCCTCGCGCCCCGGGACGCGGCTGGCAAAACCCTTTCAGCAAGTGAGCGCGACTCAGATGATTGCGGCGTAAAATAGAAACGTTATTGGCGTATCCGTGATATTAGGTTTTACTCTTCACCGATGAGGACCAAAATTTCTGGAGGAGATTGAGTAGGTGACCTCACTCCAAATATTTTCTGGCTTGGCTCCTCTCGCGTTGGGCGTCATTGGCCTGGCGATGGCGTATTCTGACCTGGTTCGAGTTCGCCGACGCAAGGCGCAGAAGCTACTTCCCCCGGTCCGTAATAAAGTTGAGACCATGAAATAATGCATGAGTGATCCTCATTGGAACTCGGCATGGCAGAGAACCTTTTCATGCGCGCATTGGTCTTGCTCATCGCATTGTTGATCGGCCTCGCCACAGCCGCGCGCGCCGCGGACGATGTCGCTGCGGCCCAAATCGTGATCCGCTCGCAGGAACAAGCTTTCAGCCGCGACGATCCCGCGGCGGCCTATTCCCATGCCGCGCCGGCGATCCAGGGCATCTTCCCGGACGCCGAAACCTTCATGGCCATGGTCCGCAACAGCTACGCCCCGGTCTACCGCCACAAGAGTTTCGAGTTCGGCGAGGCGCGCGCAGCCGACGGCAAGATCGCACAGCGCGTTCATATCCTCGATGCCGAGGGCGTGCCGTGGGAGGCGTTGTATACGCTGGAGCTTCAGCCGGACGGCAGTCTGAAGATCACCGGCTGCATGCTGCTGAAAGCGGGCCAGGCGGCGTGAGCAGGGGGAGAATGTCAATGTCTCTCAGGAACAGGATGCTGGCGGCGCTGCTGGCCGGGGCACAATGTCTTGTCGCTTTGTACGCGCTTGCAGGCGCGCCTGACGCTCCGGGTTCTGCGGAGACCGCGTGGCCCACCAAAGCCTGGGCGGTTTCGACGCCGGAGGAGCAAGGCATGGATTCAGCCGGCCTTGCCCGGCTGATCGAAGTCGTCGGAGCCCGCAGCCAGGACAGCCTGACGATCGTCCGCCATGGTAAGATCGTTGCTGAAGCCTACTACGCCCCCTACGCCGCGGGCGTCAGCCATGATCTGCGATCGGTGACCAAAAGCATTACCGGCACCCTGACCGCCGTCGCACTGCGCGATGGCTTGCTCGACAGTGTCGACCGTCCGGTCATTGATTATTTTACCGACCGGCAGATTTCGAACGTCGATGACAACAAGAGGGCGATGACGATCCAGAGCCTGCTGGATATGACCTCGGGCATCAAGTGGCAGGAGAAGGCCTACACGCCGGACGAACCGCTGTTGCGGATGTATGCGAGCCCGGACCCCACCGCGTTCGTGCTGAATCAGCCGATGTCCGGCGCGCCCGGGAGCAAATTCTATTACAACAGCGGCAACCCCTATGTACTCTCGGCCTTGATCAGCAGAACGACCGGACGAAGCGCGCTCGACTTTGCAAAGCAAGAGCTGTTCGAGCCGCTCGGCATCACCAGCGCCAAATGGGGAGACGTCGACAAGCAAGGTGTCACCGATGGCGAAGCCGGGCTGTCGCTGTCGCCACACGACATGGCGAAGATCGGCTACCTCTATCTTCACAACGGCATCTGGGACGGCAGGCAGATCATTCCGTCGTCATGGGTCGATCGGGCCAGAGAAGGAAAAGTGACGGCGACCTATGGCTTTCACTATGCAAACCTGTGGTGGTCGCTGCCCGAAAAGGGCGCCTATATGGCGCAAGGCCGTCATTCGCAGCTTATTCTTGTGCTTCCGAAGCTCGATGTCGTAGGGGTCATGACCGGAGTTATGCGCGATGACGAGTTCTATCCGCTTCACCGGCTGATCGATGACATTTCCAGATCGGTGAAGTCGGAATCGCCGCTGCCTCCCGACGCGATCGCGCAATCCGTGCTCGCCGCCTCGATTCGCGCGGCCGCCACCGAAAAGCCCTCGCCGGTTGGCGAGACCCCGGAACTGGCAAAAGCCGTTTCGGGCAAGACCTGGCAACTCGCCAAGAACGAACTCGACGCGAAGTCGTTCTCGCTTACCCTGGTCGGCGAAAATCCGACATGGGAAATCATCACCCACACCGGCAAGCCGGACAACCCAACGGAGCGGTTTTCAGGATCGCTCGGGCTCGATGGAATGTTCCGAAAGAGCCCGGCCCATTACGGAACCAACGCCGTCAAGGGCCGCTGGATCAACGCGCGCACCTTCGCGATGGAGCGCCGCATCCTGGGACACAGCGAAATGCAGCTCTGGGCGCTGACGTTCGACGGCAACAAGGTGACGGTAAACTTCGAGGACACCGACGGCTCCAAGGCGGAACTGCACGGGGAAGCCAGCGAGTGAAACGCGGCGGTCACGCCATCGCCAGCCGCTGCCTCGCCCGCACGAGCAGCGCCACCATGATGGTGATGTTGAGCGCATTCCAGCCGAGGCCGTTGGCGAACGCCGCGGCGTAGGAACCGGTGGCGTCGAAGATCACGCCGGAGATCCAGCCGCCGAACGACATGCCGAACACCGACGCCAAGATCACGATGCCCACGCGGGTCGCAGCCTCCGACGCCGGCATCGCCTCGCGCACGATGATGGCGTAGCTCGGCACGATGCCGCCCTGGAACAGGCCGAACATCGCGGAGATCAGATAGAGCGAGGTGAGGCTGTCGAAGAACAGATAGAAAAACAGCGCAAAGCCCTGCGCCACAGAGCCGATCAGCAAGGTGCGGATGCCGCCGATCTTGTCGGCGAGATACCCCGAACCGATCCGGCTGATGATGCCGAATCCCATCATCAGCGACAGCATCTCCGCACCGCGCGCCACGCCGTAGCCGAGGTCGCCGCAATAGGCGACGATATGGACCTGCGGCATCGACATCGCCACGCAGCAGGAGATGCTGGCGATGCACAGCATCACGGTCAGCGTATTGGTGGAGAGCCTGAGGTCGATGCGCGGCGGGGCCGCGTTGACGTGATCGCGTTGCGACGCCGCGCCGATCTGCATCCGCAGCACCAGCAGCACCGCCGTCATCGCCAGGGCGCAGAAAATGCCGACCGCGATATGGGTGGTGCGCCAGCCGGCGGTCTGCACGCCCCAATTGACCAGCGGCGGCCAGATCGCGCCGCCGACATAATTGCCGCTGGCGACGATGGTCACCGCGAGCCCGCGGTAGCGCTCGAACCAGTGCGAGGCTTCCGCCATCAGCGGCGCGAACGTGGCCGAGGATCCCAGGCCGATCAGGAAATGCACCAGGATGAACTGCCATAGCGTGGTCGACAATCCGGCGGCGATATAGGCAAGCGCCAGCAAACCGATGCTCAGCGTGATCGCCATCACGATGCCAAAACGGTCGGTGATCTTGCCGGTGACGACGCCGCCGAGCCCGAAGCCAAGCATGACCAAGGTAAAGGCCAGCGAGACCGCGCCCCGCGTGGCGCCGAATTCGCCCTGCACCACCGGCAGCACCACCACCACCGACCACATCCCGACGCTGCCGATCGAGCCGATCAGCACCGCAAGCGCAAGCCGCACCCACGCCTGACGCGAGTCGGGGACGAAAGCGGCCGGATATGTCGATGGATTGGCGGGAGCGTGCACGGGCGCAACTTCGTCGGATGGGGGTTTTGGGTCAAGCGCTGTGATGAAATGTTGGGCATGCAAATGCGGTGGGGCCTGTGTCCCGGGCGCGATGCAGCGCTTCTTCAGCGCTGCTTCGCAGAACCGGGACCGCCACAAGCACCGGCGTTCGTGACGGCCCCGGCTCTGCAGCGCACCACGCCGCGAAGAGGCGGCGCGCTGCGCTGCGTCCGGGGCACGAGAGACCACCCCGTCATTCCGGGGCGCGCTCTTCGCGCGAACCCGGAATCCAGAGGTTGTTGCGCGAGATTCCGGGTTACCCGCGCAAGAGCGCGGTCGCCCCGGAATGACGGCGACCGTTAACGCTTTCCTAACCATAAACCGGGCAAATTTTGCCTAGGTGAAGTCGAGTGTCGTGGTCGCGTATGGGACGGGGGGACTTCCCGTGGACGCCAATGCGGTGCCTCACTTTCGAAGCGGTGGTCCAGCGGCCGCCGCGCAGACGTTTGGCGCCCGCGAACGGCATCGGCGGGGGGAAGCAGTTTTTATGGCGGACGTGACGGCGGGTCAGGGCGCGGAACCGGCGGGATCGAGTTTTCCCAGTTTTGCCGACATCGGCACCCTGCTGAAGCGCGGCGACCTCGCGCTGGCGTTCGGCATCCTCACCATCCTGGTAGTGCTGATCCTCCCTCTGCCCTCGATCGTGCTCGACCTGTTCCTGGCGATCTCGATCATCCTGTCGATCCTGATCCTGATGACCGCGCTGTTCATCCAGGCGCCGCTGGAATTCTCCTCGTTCCCGACCGTGCTCTTGATCGCGACCATGCTGCGGCTGTCGCTGAACCTCGCCTCGACGCGGCTGATCCTGTCGCGCGGGCACGAAGGAACGGCCGCCGCCGGCCACGTCATCGAAGCCTTCGGCAATTTCGTGATGGGCGGCAATTTCGTGATCGGAATTATCGTCTTCGCGATCCTGGTGATCGTCAACTTCGTCGTCATCACCAAGGGCTCCGGCCGCATCGCGGAAGTGGCGGCACGCTTCCACCTCGACGCCATGCCGGGCAAGCAGATGGCGATCGACGCCGACCTCTCTGCCGGCCTGATCGACGAGAAGACCGCAAAAGACCGCCGCAAGGCGCTGGAGGACGAAAGCGGCTTCTTCGGCGCCATGGACGGCGCCTCGAAATTCGTGCGCGGCGACGCGGTGGCGGGACTATTGGTGGTGTTCATCAACATCATCGGCGGCATCATCATCGGCGTCGCGCAGCAATCCCTGAGTTTTGGCGAAGCGGCGCGGACCTACACGCTGCTCACAGTCGGCGACGGCCTGGTGACCCAGGTGCCGGCGCTGATCGTGTCCACCGCCGCGGGCCTCCTGGTATCGAAAGCCGGCGTCAGCGGCGCCGCAGACAAGGCGCTGATGAAGCAACTCTCGGGCTATCCGCAGGCGCTCGGCATGTCGGCGGCGGTGATGCTGGTGCTGGCGCTGCTGCCGGGCATTCCGATGCTGCCATTTTTCGCGCTGGGCGGCGGCGCGGCGGCGCTGGCGTTCTCGGCGCGCAAGCGCAACCGCGCCACCTCGGCCGCCGAAGCGCTCGCTGCCGCGGCACCGGCGGCGGCAGCCGCGGCCACTGCCGCGGCCGAAGAGCCGATCGCCACCGCGCTGAAAATCGACGATCTCAAGATCGAACTCGGTTACGCGCTGCTGCCGCTGGTCAACGGTCCCGACGGTACCGATCGCCTGACCGAGCAGATCAAGGCGCTGCGCCGCTCGCTCGCGATCGAGATGGGATTCGTGATGCCGTCGGTACGCATTCTCGACAATGTGCAGTTGGAGGCCAACACCTACGTCATCAAGATCAAGGAAGTCGACGCCGGCACCGGCCGCATCTGGCCGAACCAGTACATGGTGATGGATCCCGGCGGCAGTCAGGTCAACGTCCCCGGCCTGCACACCACCGAGCCGACGTTCGGACTGCCCGCGACCTGGGTCGATGCGGGATTGAAGGAAGAAGCCTCGCTGAAGGGCTATACCGTGGTCGACGCCGCCACCGTGCTGTCGACGCACCTGACCGAACTGCTCAAGAACAACATGTCGGACCTGTTATCCTACGGCGAGGTGCAGAAGCTGCTGAAGGACCTGCCCAAGGAGCAGGGCGAACTGGTCAAGGATATCGTACCGAGCCAGATCACCGTCTCCGGCATTCAGCGCGTGCTGCAACTGTTGCTCGCCGAGCGCATCTCGATCCGCGACCTCTCCACCATCCTCGAAGGCATCGCCGACGCGCTGGCGTTTTCGCGCAATCCGGCGACGGTGGTCGAGCATGTCCGCGCGCGGCTGGCGCGGCAGATCTGCGCGCAGAACACCTCGCTGAACGGCTATCTGCCGCTGGTCGCGCTGTCGGCGAAATGGGAGCAGGCCTTTGCCGAATCGCTGATCGGCCAGGGCGAGGAGCGCACGCTCGCGATGCAGCCGTCAAAACTGTCGGAATTCATGACGGTGGTGCGCGACCGCTTTGAGCAGGCCGCGCGCGAGGGCGAGGCGCCGGTGCTGGTGACGTCGGCGGCGATCCGCCCGTTCGTGCGCTCGCTGGTGGAGCGGTTCAGGTCGCAAACAACGGTGTTGTCGCAAGCGGAAATCCATCCGCGCGCGCGGCTCAAGACGGTGGGGAGCGTTTGAAACGAGAGCGACCTTTCCGCCACAGACAACCATTTTGCGCTGAGTTAATTTTATCCAGGGCATTTGCCGCTTTAACGCTAAAGTCAAATTAACCTATTGTGTTAACACGTGTATTTGTGATTTCGCTTATAGCGTGGGCTTCGCTGGATCGCGGGAATTCAAGACTTTTCACCGCTTTGTGATCGGCTCTGTGGAACGGAAAGCCGGATCCCCACGTTTCCAGCCTTGAGTTGTTGAACCTGCCGGGGGAACGGCGAGACATACCCTCAAGGCAAGTTGGACGGCAGGAGGCTTGCAGATGAACCATTCGATCTACAGCGCGGACCGCACGACCCATCTCAAGATCGTGGTCGTGGCGCTTGTCGCTGGCATCGCGGTGGCCGGTTTCGGCATCTCGGCCCGCACCGGTTCTGACGAGACCTACGCCCAAACTCGCGTCATCAAGGCCGGTGCGCCGGTAGCTGTAACCAATTCAAGCGCATCGGTTGTGCGCTAACAGGAATTAAAGGAATTCACGCGGCTCTTTACCAGCCCCCCAAAGTCGCCACGTGGATAATAAGACCCCAAGACCCCAAGTTGACTCAGACGACCGAAAACGCCCGCTCCCCACGGGCGTTTTCTTTTTGTGCCATTTCGTGTCCCGGGCGCGATGCGGCATTCTTCATGCCGCTTCGCAGAACCGGGACCCCGGTTTCTTCGAGCCGTAAATAACCGGGACCCCGGCTCTGCAGCGCACCGCTTCGCAAGAGCTACGCGCTGCGCTGCGTCCGGGGAACGCCGAAACTTAGCGGTTAGTGGCCTGCGGCACGGTCTCGATCAGCTTGCCGGCGAACACCGGGGGCAAGGTCGGCTTGCCGTCGGGCGAGCCGCCTGATGGTTCGACCGTCACGGCATAGGCGGCGTTCTTGACAATGTCGGCATCGTAGGACGCCAGCCTCGGGCTCGCGGTGAAGTCGCCGTTGCCGATGACGCCGAGCGAGCGTGGCGGACCGAGCTTGTCGGAGATCAACCACAGCTCAAAGCTCTTGCCGGGCTCGGCCGCGGTGTCGCCGACTTTTCGCACCGTGAAATTCCGCGTCGCGCCGTCGACGGTGAGAATGAACGCGGGCGAGCCGCCGTCCTTCTGCAGCACGGCGACGTATTGCGCCGGCGCCGCAGCAGGCGGCGCCTTTACCTCAACCACCTGCGTCCGCGGCGTCGGGCGAATGCTGTCCGGCAGCAGATCCGGCCGCACCACCTGGGTCACCACGAGCGCGATCAAGGCGGCCGCGATCGCGGTCATCGCGGTGGCGATAGTGCGCCAGCGCCGGGCGGGCGCGGGAAACGCGACAACATTGCCGGCCTCGGGTGCCGCAGCGGTTTCGACGGTGGCCGTTTCAGCGAGCGCAGGCGGCGGCGTTTCCGGCAGCACCAGTGGCATCTGCGCGCCGGACAATCCTGCCGCTGCCTTGATCCGGTCCCAGACCTCGGGCGAGGGTTCAACCGAGCCGACCATCTGGTTCAAGGCGCCGAGCTTGGTCGACCACGCCTCGACCATCGCCGCAAATTCCTTGTCGACGGAGATCATGGCCTCGGCCTGCGCGCGCTCATCGGCATCGAGGGTGCCGAGTGCGTATTCCGCGGCGAGCGCGATATGGTCTTCGCTGTAAGCCATCATTCTAAAGTCCAAGACCTCAAAGTCCCAGGCACTCCCGGATATCCATCATGCTGCGCCTGAGCCATGTCTTCACGGTGTTCACCGGCGTCTCGAACTTGACGCTAAGCTGTTCGCGGCTCCAGCCGTTGTAATACGCAAGCAGCACCAGCTTCTGCCGATCCGGCTCCAGCCGTCCGATGCATTCCAGCAGCCGCTTCAATTCCTCGGTCATCTCGCGCCGCGCCAGCGGATCGGGCGAATCGGCGGCGACTTCCATCGCGGCCGGCTCCTCTTCGATCGACGCCTCGGTCCGCTTGCGCACGACGTCGATGGCCCGGTTTCGCGCAATCGACGCCATCCATGTGATCGGGGACGCCACGCCGGGATTGAACTGCCCCGCGCTGTTCCAGATCTTGACGTAAGCCTCCTGAATAACCTCCTCCGCGAGATCCTGACGCCGCAAGATACGCAGCACCACGCCGAAGAGTTTCGCGCGCGTGGCGGCATAAAGCCGCTCGAAAGCCGCCTCATCCCCCTTCGCAACCGCGGCAATCAGCCAGACCAACTCAGCCGGCGTCAGCATTCCAAGCGTCCCCAAAACTCGCGGATTCCTCGTCCGCGATTGTATCCAGCCAGCAAGGCTGTCCAACCGTTTCGTATCATATTTTGCGCCGGGCCGATCCGCCAAGTGCCGAAACCCGCAAAGAAAACATCGAACGGGCCGCTTCATATGCGAGCACCCGCGATGATACGTCCGGCCCTTTTGCGCTCGTATTGGTCAGTGGCCGCAGTCCTCGGTTTACTGTTTGTATCTCAAAAAATTCTTGACCAAACATGTTATTGGGGGTACAAAAACTATGAGCGTCTCCTTTGATCCCGATAAGGAAGCCAGAAACGTCGCCAAGCACGGGATCTCGCTGGCGCGAGCTGAGGAGATCGATATGGCAGCGGCGGTTGTTCATGAGGACGATCGTTTCGACTATGGCGAAACCCGGTATATCGCATTCGGCGAAATCGATGACACGCTGCACTGTCTCATCTTCACATTTCGCGGCAGCAACGTTCGCGCGATCAGCTTGCGTAAGGCAAACCGACGAGAGAATAGGCGCTATGGCCAAAAGACCGAAATTTGATCCGGAACTACACGAGGAAAATCCGGAATGGACCGCGCGATACTTTGCAAGGGCAAGGCCGGCGACGGAAGTTTTGCCGGCTGAGGTGATCGCGCAATTCAGAAACAAGGGCGGGCGCCCGCGCGCTGAAAATCCGAAACAGGCCGTAAAACTTCGGATCGATGCGGATGTGCTGGCAAGATTTCGCGAATCCGGACCCGGCTGGCAGACGAGAATCAACGGCATTTTGACAGCCGCCGCACCTGTCCGCCCTTCGAAGCCTGCTTCCGGTAAAAAGCGGACACTTTCCAAAGCCGCTGGCAAAAGTTCGCCGTTCCCGAAACGAGGGGCACGCGGCAGCTAAAAGAAAAGGCCTCGCCAGCGACGAGGCCCTTCTCTTGGCAGCAGAGACGTCATTCCGGGACGCGCGCTTTGCGCGGACCCGGAATCCAGCAGCGTATAATGTGTCGGGATTCCGGGTTCGCGCGAAAACGCGCGCCCCGGAATGACGGGCTTACGCCATCGCGATCCGCGCGCGCATCAAACCGATGCTGTCCATGTCGGCCTGCTCGCGGGCGCTTTCCTCGGCGCGTTCGCGGGCCTGGTCGCGTTCGTCCAGCAGTTCGACTTTCTTGAGCTCCTCGAACGCCTCGGCGAGCAGGCTGCGGGCGTCCTCGAGCTGGATGCGCAGCTCGTCGGCGGAGCGGGTCAGGTTCTCGCGGCGCTGGATCGCCGCCTTGGCGTAGGTCGGATAGGCGAAATGGCTGGGATCGTTGATCCCGGCGCGGTCCTGCTCGTTCTGGATTTCGCGCTCGAGGTCGACCGACATGCGCTGGAAGTCGGCGATCATGCCCTCGATCTGGGCGACCCTTCGGCGCTTTTCATCGACCTGAAACTTCTTCAGGCGGATCAGCGTTTCACGTGACTTCATCGACTCATACTCCCCAGAAGTCCCAAAACGCGGGACAGAACCGGCCTCCCGCAAGGGCCCCACCGGCATGACTAGGCGGATGATGGCCTGACAAAGTTAGCGTTCCGTTTCTTTCGCGCTCAGGATTTGCGCAAGTTGCCGGTAACCGGCGCCTAACCCGGTCACTTCGTCCTTCTGCTGGCGCAAAAAGCTCTCCAGCGGCTCATGCAGCCGGATCGCCTCGTCGACCTCAGGGCTGGAGCCGGCCCGGTAGGCCCCGAGCCGGATCAATTCCTCCATGTCGGCATAAGTTGCCATCACCTGCCGGCCCCGCAAAATGAGCGGCAGATAGGCCGGATCGGCCGATTTCGGCATGGTGCGGGACACCGACTTGAGGATGTTGATGGCGGGGTAGCGGCCGCGCTCGGCAATCGCCCGCTCCATCACCACGTGGCCATCGAGGATGCCGCGGACGGCGTCGGCCACCGGCTCGTTGTGGTCGTCGCCATCCACCAGCACCGTGAAGATGCCGGTGATGGTGCCCTGCCCCATGCCCGGACCGGCGCGCTCCAGCAGCCGCGGCAGTTCGGTGAACACGGTCGGCGTGTAGCCCTTGGCGGTCGGCGGCTCGCCGGCGCTTAGCCCGATTTCGCGCTGCGCCATGGCAAAGCGCGTCACCGAATCCATCAAGCACAGCACGTCCTTGTCCTCGTCGCGAAAATATTCGGCGATCGCCAAGGTCAAGTAAGCGGCCTGCCGCCGCATCAGAGCCGGCTCGTCCGAGGTCGCGACCACCACCACCGAGCGCGCCAGCCCCTCTTCGCCGAGGTCGTCCTGCAAAAATTCCTGCACCTCGCGGCCGCGTTCGCCGACCAGGCCGATCACCGAGATATCCGCATCGACATTGCGCGCCAGCATCGACAGCAGCACCGACTTGCCGACGCCGCTTCCTGCGAAGATGCCGAGCCGCTGGCCGCGGCAGCAGGTGAGAAAGGTATTTAACGCGCGGACGCCGAGGTCGAGCGGCGGGCCGACGCGGCGCCGCGAATGCGCCGGCGGCGGCAGGTTGCGGTACGGCATCGGCGACGGACCCTGGGTCAGCGGCCCCTTGCCGTCGATCGGCTCGCCCATGGCGTTGAGCACGCGCCCGAGCCATGACGGCGACGGCCGCACCTGGCTGGCGGCATTGGCGATCACGGCGCGGCAGCCGCGCCGCACGCCTTCGAGGCCGGCGAACGGCATCACCACGGCATTGTTGCCGGTAAAGCCGATCACCTCGGAGGGGATGAAGCGGTTGGCGCCGGTCTCGATCACGATGCGGGCGCCGACCGACATCGCATGGATGGGCCCGGCGATCTCCACCATCAGCCCGCGCACGCCGACCACGCGGCCATAAATATTGACGCCGTCGAGGTCCGAAATCTGTTCGGCAAGCGCCTTCATTGCGAAAACCTTAAGTTTCCGCGCTTTCGAGGGCTCCCCTTAACTTCGTGTTTACCCGCATCGTTAATCATTACGTCACTGTCTTTGGGTGACTGAGCGCGCTCGCCATCAGAACGAAGGTGAGTCGCGAGAGTCGGTTAGGCCCGGCTCTTAAAGTGGGACTTGAACGAGAACGGATACGAAAACCTGACCTTCCGCAATATCTTATGGCGATTCGACAAAAATTGCACGGATAGAGCTTGCAGGAGAGAATCAGATTTTGTTAACCATATGTCGTCAGGATTCGAATCAGTTGTTCAAAGGCGTTTTGAGTGCCGCAAGTGCGGCCGACCTGACGCCCGGAGCGGCGACGATAGGGGACTGGCATGCGCGTATTGCTGATAGAAGATGACAGCGCCGTCGCGCAGTCGATCGAATTGATGCTGAAATCCGAGAGTTTTAACGTCTACACCACCGATCTCGGGGAAGAAGGCGTCGATCTCGGAAAACTCTACGACTACGACATTATCCTTTTAGACCTCAACCTGCCCGACATGTCCGGCTATGACGTGCTGAAGCAGCTGCGGGTCTCCAAGATCAAGACCCCCATTCTGATCCTCTCCGGCCTCGCCGGCATCGAGGACAAGGTCAAGGGTCTCGGCGTCGGCGCCGACGACTACATGACAAAACCTTTCCACAAGGACGAACTGGTCGCGCGCATCCACGCCATCGTGCGCCGCTCCAAGGGCCATGCCCAGAGCGTGATCCAGACCGGCGACCTCGTGGTCAACCTCGACACCAAGACGGTGGAAGTCGGCGGCCAGCGCGTGCACCTCACCGGCAAGGAATACCAGATGCTGGAGCTGCTCTCGCTCCGCAAGGGCACCACGCTCACCAAGGAGATGTTCCTCAACCATCTCTATGGCGGCATGGACGAGCCGGAATTGAAGATCATCGACGTCTTCATCTGCAAGCTGCGCAAGAAGCTTGCGAATGCCTCCGAAGGCCGCAACTTCATCGAGACCGTGTGGGGCCGCGGCTACGTGCTGCGCGAGCCGCACGAGGAAGAAGTCCGCATCCCCGCCTGATCCGTTTCCCGGAGGGCTTTGTCAGGCTCTCGCCTCCCGACTGGACCCCGCCGCGAATGGCGGGGTTTTTGTTTTTGGGGAAATTGAATTCGGATAGTTCGTAGGGTGGGCAAAGCAGCAGACGCGGAACGCGTCCGCTGGCGTGCCCACCATTGCATCCGCGTGCGCTGAGATAAAGATGGTGGGCACGGCGCAAGCGCGCCTTTGCCCACCCTACGAAGCTGGCTTTTGCGCTTGAAGCATGTCGATCGGATCGGTGCGCGTCTTGCTGACCGGCCACCTGATGTCCTCGTATCGCTCCACAAGGGTCGCGAGAATGTCCAGCTTGTCGCCGTCATCGGTCCCTGGTTCAGCGTTCCAGAGGCGCTCGATCTCCTGCAGCGCGGCGCGGCGATCTTCCTCGTTTCGAATCGGTCGGATGTCCATGGTTGTGTTGCCTTTCTCAGTAAATTTATCTTGTCATATTCGGCTGAGACTTACGATCCAAACCCCAATCGTGGTTATGGATTCCGGGCTCGCGCCAAGCGGCGCGCCCCGGAATGACGGGATTGGACGCCTGCGCTGAAACCACGCACCGCCTGTTCCGTATTTGAGTTTGCCCGTAACGCATGACGATCTACCTTGCGAGGGCCGCGAGCCATTGAGCCTCGCGAAAACCAGGGGGGATAACGATGGCCAACATCAAGTCAGCCGCAGTGGCAGCTGCGACAGGTTTAGGCTGCGGAATCGCACTGGCTTTCTCCGCCTTCGCCGGCGGTGACAAGATCGCTTTTCCGGAGGACTACGCCAAGGGAACGCTCTACTCCACGCTGGATCGGCACGACAACAAGCAGTATCGCGAGCTGTGGGCGACGCCGGCCGCGGTCGAGGCGGCGCGCAAGGGCGAGCCCGCCCCGAGCGGCACCGTGCTGACGCTGGTGCAGTACAAGGCGCAGCTCGATGCCGCAGGGGTGCCCGCGAAGGATGCCCAGGGCCGTTTCATGAAAGGCGACCTCGTCGCCTATACGGTGATGGAAAAACGCGCCGGCTGGGGCGCGGAATATCCCGACGAACTGCGTAACGGCGAATGGGAATACCAGGCGTTCGGCCCGGACAAGAAGGTCAACGACAAGGCCAACCTGAAGGGCTGCTTCGAATGCCACAAGCCGCACGCCGGACAGGATTTCGTGATTTCGCTGGCAAGCCTGAAAGGCACCGCGCCCGGCGAGGCCGCCAGGCCGCAACCGGGGCCCGGCATCGTCAGCATCGCCGATTTCAAGTTCGGCCCGGAAACCGTGGTCGTCGCCCCCAATACTCAGATCACCTGGTTCAACGCCGACTCCTCGCCGCATCAGGTGACCATCGCCGGGCCTAAGGGGTTTCGCACACCCGTCGTGCTGAAGGGCAAGACCACTGAGCTCACGCTCGCGGATGCCGGCATCTATGACTACATCTGCGGACTGCATCCCGCCATGAAAGGCAAGATCGAGGTGAAATGATCCGCACGGGATGCAGAGCGTTGCGCTCAGTTATACGCGTCATTGCCGGGCTTGACCCGGCAATCCATCCTCTTCGAAAGACTCTTGCGAAAAGGATGGATACGCGGGTCAAGCCCGCGTATGACGCGAGTACGTTGTGGGGTCTGTCAGGCTCTTGCCTCTTCACCGACCCCCGTCGCGAATGGCGGGGTTTTGTTTAAGGGGCGTCCGCGACCCAACGCTACCGCTTCTTGGCGGTTTTCTTCTTGGCCGTCTTCTTCTTGGCGACCTTCTTTGCCGCCTTCTTCTTGACGGTCTTTTTCTTAGTCGCCGCCTTTTTCTTGGATGTTTTGGCCTTGGCTGATTTTTTCTTCGCCGCCTTTTTCGCTTTCTTTGCCGGCTTTTTCTTGGCTGGTTTCTTCTTCGCAGGGCTCTTCTTGGCCGGCCTTGCCGAGGGCACTGAGGCGGTCGGCTTCTTGCGGGGCGGTAGCGTCCCCGAAGACGAGGTGTCGCCGCCGCTTGCGGCCGCAAGCCAGAAGCGCAGTTCGGGCGACTTCTCGTCCGGGCCTACGATGTAGCGTTCCTGCCACTTGTCGTCGCCCTCCAGCGGCCTGCCGAAAATCTCCGGATGCTCTTTGAGCAGGAAGCGGAACGCGTAGTGGTCGTACAGGTCGAGCACGTGGCAGGCATAGGCTTCCGCAAGGCCCTTGTGCCCCCTGATGATCACCATGTTCTCGTCATTGTTGTGCGAGGCGCGGAAACCGAGATTGTGCGATCCGGTCACCACGGTGCAGTTGTCGCTGAACGGATCGATCACCACGATCTTGTTGTGGATGATCGCAAAGCCGAATTTCTGCAGCTCGGCTTCCCAGGCGCCGAACGCATCGTTTGCGGTGATCATGCCCGCCGGAACCGCGCGGAAGTCCACCCCGGCCGACGGCAGTTTCGCGCCCTTCTTTTTCGGCTTGCCGGGCTCGCCGACCACCGTGACGCCGGGCTCCTTGCCGCCATCGTCCTGATCGGCCGCACCGCCCTGATGCAGGGCGGCGGAGAAGTTGGTCGCGCGCTGCGCATTGGTGAGCGCGCCGCGCACGAACAGATCGGGGTTCTTGGCGAGCGCCCGGCCGGCGGCGTCCAGGATCGAATTGTTGCCGGGATCGAAGGCGAGAAACAGCACCGCCTGCTTGGCGCCGTCGATCAGGTCGAACACCCGCTTCATGTCGTTCGGCACTTCCTTGGGCGGGCTCTTCAGCGTGTGCTCGGTATTGGGCGAGAACATCACCTCGACCGTCACGCCGTTCGGCAGCTTGATCGGCGAACTGATCGACTTGGCATTGTTGGTGCGATTGAAGGTGCGCTGCGTCGGCGACTGCAGCTTCTTCTGGTCGCCGCCGGCCGCCTCGGTATCGGCCTTGATGGCGTTCCAGGCGGCGATATAGCGCTCGGCCACAGCTTGCGAATTGATGATCAGCGCGTTGTTGGTCTGCGTGCAGAGCCCGGTGCTGGTCCAGTTGGTCGAGCCGGAAAGCACGGCCGTCGGCGTATTGTTCTGGGTGAGCACCAGGAACTTGTTGTGCGGAATGTCGCCGACGTGGAGGATGCGGTCGATCACGTTGACGCCGGCCTCCTTCAGCCTGGCGCGGTTTTCGGAATCGGCGTCTTCGTTCGCAGGCGTCGTATCGGTCTTGGCGACCTGCTCGTTGCCCAGGATCACATTGCGGCTTTTCGGATTCGCCTGCAGGCTTTTCTCGAGCCCGTTGGGGTCGTTGAGCTCGTAAAGCGCGCCGTTGATCGTGCCGCCGTCCTTGTCGGCGCGCGTGAGCAACTCGGTGACGCCGTCGGAAAGCTGACCCATCAGGCGGATGCGGATCGGATCGCTGGGATCGAGGATGTGCGGGGCAAGCGCCTGGATGCTCGGCTTGTCGTTGAGCGCGTGGCTCAGCGCCTGCGTCGCCACAATACCGCGATTGAAATACGCGCTGAACGGCGGGCGCTTTTCCGTAAGCGTGATCTTGTTGCTCACCAGCGCCGCAACGCCTTGCAGCGGCGTGAGCGTGCCGCCCGGCGTGCCGCCCATCGGCACGATGCGATATTGATAAGTCCCACCGCGCCTTGCAAACAGGTCCTTCCACCAGAATTTCTGAATCGGCGCCTGCTCGGTGGTGAGCTTGAGGCTCTTGTCCTGATTTTCGAAGCGCGCCAGCGCGGGCAGCACGGTTTCCTTGTTGTTGGCATCAACATCGATCTGGATCACGGCGAATCCGAGACAACCGTCGAGATGCTTGTCGAAGGTCCAGGCGACGACGGCGATATCATTGTTGGAAAATGCGACGGCGGGCATCGAAATATCCTTCGGAACGAGGTGCCAAGGCGAGACGTTCTAGCAGGATATCGATGCGCGCCAAACGAGAATCCGCGGGACTCCCTTACAACGTCTTCAAATACTCGATCAGTTCGAACCGCTCCTCTTCCTTCAGCAACCGCCCGATCACGCCGGGCTTGCCGGGCCCCGGCGTGCCCTCGAGCGAATGCCCCAACACGCTGTTGCCGTGGATCGGCTTGCCGTCGCCGTCGGTGGCCGAGAACAGGCTCTCGCCCTTGTTGCAGGAGGGCGCTTCGCCGGCGACGACGCGGTAGCCGACCTGTCCGGGGTCGAAGTCGCGGGCGCCGATGCAGAATTTCGTCGGACGCTCGGCGGCGGGCTTCAGCATCCAGTACAGCGAGGGGACCGAGCCGTTGTGCAGATACGGCGCGGTGGCCCAGACGCCGTTCAGCGGGCGGGCGCGATAGTGCGGCTCGGACACCGGATTGGGACAGTTTTTGCGCGGGCCCCACAATGCCAGGCGGTCCGCCTCCGACAGCTTGCGATCGTCCATCCACTTCCGGCTGACACGGTCCACCACCATCATCAGCGCGACCGAGAACGGCATTTCCGTCGCGGCAAATTCGGGCAGGTTGGCGCATGGTCCGTGCGTGCCGAGGTCGGTCGCGGGCTGCAGGTTCAAAAAGCTCGGAACGTAGATCTTGCGCGAGGCCAGAACGTCCGCCTGCGCGAAATCCGTGCCCATGCCTTTGACGCTCTTCTCCACGGGCCTCAGCACCGGCCCCTTTAAGTCCCAGCGATCCGAGGACCAGAACGCCTTGCCGGGAAACTGCCTGTCGAAGTCAGCGTCATTGACCGGCCCAAGGTGGCACCCGGCGCAGATCTCGGCGTAAATCGCGCGGCCCTTTGCGACGCGCTCCGGATCGATCTTCCACGCGGGATCGTCGGGGAAGAGTTGCGACGGCCATTTCGGCGGCGCCAGTCCGCCAAAGCCTCTTGGCGTGCGGCCGAACGGATCGGCACCGCGCAGCATCGCTTCGATGCGAACCAGATTCTCGATGGCCACCGAGGAGCGGAACAGCGTTTCGGGGGGATGGTCGGGCGACATGTTGACCAGCGCCGAAACTCCCAGCGCCTCGCCGGCATTGCGGATCAGCGGCTGCTCGATCGAGCCGTCATATTGCGCCCACAACAGCCACGGCACGGTCCAGATCGGCGGGAAACTGACCGGCGCATCGTTGGCGTGAATATTCTTTTCGTATCCCGAGAGACCGGCTGCGGCGAGATCCGTATAAAACACCTGATTGCCGATCCGGTTCAGCGCGTCGAGCCGCCCGAATCCTTCATCGGTATCGGCCTGGCCCTTGGCCTTGAGCGTCGCATTGGTGACATCGAGCTGGTTGTGCAGGAAATCCATCACCTCCGACAGCCCTTGCTTGAGCTTGCCGCGGTCTTCCCTGCTGGCGTCCGGACCGAGCACACGCGTTGCGAAGCGGTCGAAACGACCCGGCATCTTCAGTGTGTAGAGAATAGACAGTCCCGTCGCGCGCTCGAGCTGTTTCAGCTCCAGCATGGCCGGGCCGCCGTCGAAGCGGACGCTGGTGCCCTTGTAGCTGATATGTCCGGTATGACAGGCCGCGCAGGTCAGCCCGATCTTGTCGGATTCGGGCTGCCCGGTGCCGGGATTCACAGCACCCGTCAGCCGCGCGAACCCGACCGGCAGGCCGTCGAAATTCTCCACCGGCGTCGGCCGCAAACCGGCGATGGACGAAGCGATCGGTTCGGCGGCCGGCGAGGTCGAATAGCCAAAGCGATCGAGGCTGGTTTCGTCGGCGCGAACCGATTTCGGACTGGGGAGGAAACCGAAGCGTTCGAGATACGCGCTGTCGGAAAGCAGTCCCGGCCGGGTGAACAAATGGATGCCCGGCTGTTCCAGCGCCACAAACCAGGCGTAGGGCACCGGAAAGGTCGCAGTGCCCTGGCTCGCGTGATGAAACCAGTGCCGATCCTCGGTCGACCAGTTCTGATCCAGCCAGTACGCGGTTTTCACCGGAGCGCGCACCGGCAGGGTCGGCGGCAGCAATTGCGCCAGCAGCGACGGCACGACCTTCCGGACCTGGTCGGGAAATTCGGCAACCGCGACAACCGCGACGCCAAGCAACGCCAGTATCACGATCACGGCCTTGCCGATCTTGCCAAGCGGACCGCCTCCAGGCGCGGATGATCCCGCCTGCAGCATCAGTCGCCCCGCGACCCGGTCGGGCAGCCGCCGCTCCACGAACAGCGTCCTGACCTCCGCCACGCTGAGGTAGCGTTGGTCGCCCTCCCCTTTGCCCATGACCTTCAGCAACACCGGGAATTCGCCATCCATCAACTTCCGGTCGATCTGGCGTCTCGAACCTTTGGCGCGTTCGAAATTCGCGTCCATGTAGGTCTTGATCTCCGCGGCGGTCAGTCCGCGCTCCGTGCCGCCGGCCGGGTTCGGCCGGTCCTTGCCGAATTCGGCGAGACGCGCCAGTTCCGCCTCGCTCACTTGCGCAGTCGCATCGAGAATGCGCGAACCGCTGCCGCGCTTGTCCAAAGGACCGTTGCGCAGGGCGTCGAGTTCGGCTCCGGACCACCAGTTGCGCAACAGGCGCGGCGGCCCGAGGCCGTTGGCGACGACCGCGACCAGCCAGGTCTTCACGCCAACCAGTTTTGCTTTCACACCCGTTTCGCCGGACGCGGCCTCGACCGTGGAGACAAGCTTTGAAACCGGCACGACGTGGCCGTCGAGAAAACCGGACGCGACGGCTGCGCGCAGAAACGGGCACGGATTGTCGGGTGAAACCGCGGTTCCCTGGGCAGTTGCGTCGCCTGCGCCCTCGGCAATGCCTTCGTTTTGCATGATCAACCCCTCAAAAGCACCAAATGATGAAAGTTGGTCGCCGGCTTTGCGGGAATACTTTTTGAAAGCAGGTACGCCTGCGGTGTACTACCTCTGAATGTGTCGCAGTTTTGGCGGAATTCGAATCCGAGTCAACTAAAGGCCCGAGCATGATGATTTTAAGTCAAATCGCGATGGCGTTCACTTCACCTCTCCCCGCAGGGGAGAGGTCGGATCGCATCGAACTTGCCAATCGTTTCGAATTGAGCGACTTTCGTCCCGTTCACCTTTTTTGTGAACGACATCACACGTCCGAGCGGCGATGGATTGTAACGTTCGCGACTGGCAGCGGGAATTGGATTGACTTCGCTGAGGCACCGAGCGCACTAACGGTGCGCTCAGCGGTGTCTCCATCATGGAGGGGGCATGGCCGGTTCATCGGAAGCAGAGCGGCTCGTTCAGGCCATCATTGACAATTTGCCGGCTCCTGTCCCCGGGAGGAGGCCGGTTCATACGATCGGCGTAGGGGTGAAGGGCGAATTCGTGGCGTCGGATGTGGCGCGCACCTATTGCATTGCGGAGCACTTCAAGGGACAGCCTGTCTCCGTGTCAGTGAGATTCTCAAACGGATTGGGGGGGCCCGAGCAGCATGATGGATGGTCCGATGTCCGGGGAATGGCGACACGTTTCCATCTTCCGGACGGCACGGCTAGCGACCTGATAGCCACGACGCTCGGCGAGTTCTTCGTCCGCAATACTGATGATTTTTTCGAATTCGCCAAGGTAGCAACGCTCCAGCCGTATCGAGTGCGAAACCCTTGGCTTAAGATTTGGGACATGCTGCAGTTAAAGCGGCCTCCTCGCGACCCGTACCCGAACGAAACCCGGAATGTCGATGCGGGAGCCCTCCATTACGCCAATCGGAACCGGTTCGCACAGCTGGGCGTAGTCCAGGCCGGAACGATCGGCGCTCCGGTGAGCTATGCCCGCGCGAGCTATTACGCCGTCCACACGTTCCTTGTGACAGATCCCAATGGAGTTCGCCGCCCCGTTCGCTTTTCCTGGCAACCAGTCGCGGGCGTTCGCAACACGGATTTCAAGGCCGTGATGAAAGATCAATATCTGCGCGAAGAACTTGAAAGCCGCCTGCGGCGTTGGCCGGCCCGATTCTTGCTGATGATGACAATCGGCGAAGCGAGCGACGCGCTCGACGATCCGACCACTCCCTGGCCTGCCCGGCGGACCCGAGTTCGTCATGGGTACCCTTACGCTGATCAAACTGGCCGAGGATCAAGCGGCGGATGGCGAACACATCAGTTTCAATCCCTGCCGTCTCGCGCCGGGCATTGAAGCCTCCGGGGATCCCATCCTCATGGCCCGCAAGCGCGCCTATGAAGTCTCGCGTGAAATGCGCGGCGGCTGTCCTTTTACGTGGAGGTAAGCGGATGCAAAGCGAAGCAGGTTGGTTCAATCGGTTTGTGAACGGGTTACCCGAGACATGGCTGTTCAATGTCGCTGCAAAATGGGTCCTCGTGCCGCTCTGGGCGCGGTGGACGCCATTGCAGCCTTTGCCCGGTGGTCCTCCGCCATCGATCGCGCCGAGCGACAATCTCCAGCGCATGATGAACCTGATCATGCCACTCGCGGACAAGTCGCCAATCGGCCGAGCGAAAGCAGCGGCGGCGATTGCGCAATACAAGGATGCGATTTATGCCGGATTGGACAATGTCGGCACGGTACACTTTGCGCGCTTCGTCATTGTCGGCGACAACATTTGCATGTTTTCCGTCTATGACGGGGATTTCACCAACTACATTCGCGATTTTATTGCCACGATCGGCGACGTGTTCAACGCCGTGGTCAGCCTTGTAGAAGGCGGAGATAAAGTGATTCCCTGCGAGCGCAACGCCGATGCGTTCATCCAATGGGTGCACGAGCGGGACCTGTATCAGTTACCGGACACGGCAACCGGCTTTCTGAGGGATCAGGAACGCTTGAATGGAGACAGCTCCGCATCCGGCAACGATGATCTGACCCTGCTTCCGCGCAAACTGATCCTCCAGCTCCACGTCAATGCTAATGTCTCGCTAGGCAGCGGCTACCGGGCCTATCCCGGATTCTCGGCGGCTCAGGTCCGCGAACGATTGGGATTAGGGTGGTGAACGCCATGTTCAAAGTCGCAGACGTGCAGGGCAATATTTTGCGAGGCTACCGCAAGCCTCGCGTGCGTTATCTCATCCTGGAAGTTGCCGATCGAATCGCAGCCCGGCGCTGGCTCGCCGCCGCTGCATCCGGCCGGCGCGATGACGTTCCGCAGATCACGACGGGGGATTGGGGGGCTGACAAGCCGGACACCTGTTTCAACATTGGCCTCACCTATGAGGGACTGCGTGCGCTCGGTACGCCGGCTTCTTCGCTGAACTCGTTCCCGAACGAATTCGTCGAAGGGATGAACGCCCGTGCCATGAAGCTCGGAGATATCGGGACCAGCGCATCGGAAAACTGGCCAGCTCCGTTCAACGAACCCAAGCGAATTCACCTGATCGCGACGATCTACGCCGACGACGGCGCGAAGCTCGATGAAGTCCAGCAACGCGCACTCGCCGACGGTACGGCTTTGCGGCTACTCGGTATACGCGAGGGCTGCAGCTTCCGCGGGGACCGCGTTCACTTCGGCTATCGGGATAACATCACGCAACCGAGATTCGAGGAGATTCACGACCCAACGGACTATCCGGATCGACAACCCAGGGCGCCGCTCGGCACCGTGTTGCTGGGACACCCGACCAACCTGGAAGGTTTGATGTGGCAGGTACCTCAACCCGGCGAGTTGGGACACAACGGCACTTTCAACGCCTTTCGCGTGCTGGAACAGGACGTGACAGGCTTCGAGGTATATCTCGATCGAGCTGCTTCCGATCTGCTCGATCACCCGCAGGTCGACGAATTACTGCCGCCCGGCGCTGAAGAGAAGATCGGCCAAGGCTTTTCTAACCAAGGCTGGCCACTTACAGGCCCACCACGTATGGCGGCCTTGCGCGAGGTCGTCGCCGCCAACCTGTGTGGGCGCTGGCGTGATGGCACGCCGCTGGCACTGTCCCCGGACGCGCCTGATCCGAAAGTGAGCGAGACGGATTTCGACTATGACGGAGAAAGCCGCTGTCCCTATGGAGCCCATATCCGGCGGTGCAACCCGCGAGGCGGCCAGATCGTGCAACGGATCGCCAATAACAGCCGGCGCCTTGTTCGGCGTGGCGTACCCTATGGACCGCTCTATGACCGGGCGAACGGTCCTGTTCCGGACGAGCCCGAACGGGGTCTCCTGGGCAACTTCATCGGGGCGAGCCTCGGCGCCCAGTTCGAGGCCGTGTCCTGCGATTGGATGAACCTTGGCCTGCAGGATCCGCGCATCACCGGATCCAATGATCCGGTCGCAGGTACCAATGATCTGAACAGCGGCTGGTTCGACTTGCCGCTCAAATCCGGCGCGACCATCCGGTTGAATGGATTGCCGCAATTTGTCACGACGCGGGGCGGCGCCTATACGTTCCTGCCAAGCCTCGCGGCGATCCGTTTCTTGGGATCGCCGATGTGAGCGCCGAAACAGGCCCGCATACCAAGCAGCGATAACGCGCCGTTGGTGAAGCGGACGTTTCTGGTCTGCCCCTGTTCACGTGTTCAACGCGATGGCCAGCTCATCGGCCTCGCGGAGATCGCGCGAAGTTTCTGCGGATGCAAATTTCGCCCGGGTCGCTATCAGCAGGTCTCGTGCTTTGGCGCGTCCCGACGCACTCCCACCGGCGCTAGCCATGCGCGCGATGCTGATCGCCGTACGTAATTCCCAACCGACCGCCCCGAGCTGCCTGGCACAGGCAAGCGAGCGTCTGAACAAGCGCATGGCGGCTCGGTCGTCTCGCATCGGTTCGTAACAATGTAGCAAGCCGCTGATCCGATAAATCTCGGGAGCAGCCCAGCGCTCGCCGGTTTTCTTCACCAAGCGCTCGGCCGAAGCAGCGAAGCTTCGAGCCCTTTCTATTTGTCCCAACCGTCCGAATTCCGTGGCAAGCAGAATTCGGTAGAGCGGAATTTGAATGCACTGAGTCTCGGCGGGTAGTTTGTCGAGCAACCCGCACAATTGCTCGAGCACCTCCGGCGCAGGGCCTCGCGCTGCCAACGCAAACGTCGCCCATAACGGCCCGATCACCCCATACATTGGATAACCATACTCATCGGCGACCTTCAGGCCGCGTTCGACGCTGGCGAGGTTGGCCTCAAGATCACCTTCATACCAGTGGTCGGCCACGCCAAGAATGGAGGCAAACGCCAGCATGAAAGGATGCCCGGTCTCATTCGCAAGCTGCCGCGCCGTCTGGCAACACTCTCTGGCTCGCCCGGGCCGACCCAACAGCCATTCGATGTGTCCGGAATAGACGAGCGACACGATCAATGGGTCATGCTGATAGATCTGGACCAGCTTGCCGTGCTCATGAGGATCGTAGCGGGCGCTGACCAAGGCCGCGAGTTCACTCGCCTGCTCCAGACGACCGAGAAAGAAATTGGCGATCAGGGCCGCGGTGTACGCCATGAGGGCGGCCTCGTCGTCGCCCCACTCCTCGGCTCGCCGGACAAAATCCTCCGCGTGTTCGAGGCCCTTGGTGAGCTCACAGTTAACCAGTTTGGCTATGGTACTTCCCCACAGTACCGTCGCCTTCTCGCGAATGGTGCCATAGCTCTCGCAAAGCTTGAGTGCGCGACCGTATGATCCATAGACATGCGGATCGGACCACCCTGCGTTGGCAGTGTACGCCATCGCCAGGTTGGACTGCAGTGCAATTTCGGCTTCAAAGCGCTTTGGTGAAGCGGGCATCTTGGGAATCAGCGAGAGGCCTTCGCGAAGATGGGCGACGGCTTCCTTGGTGGCAGAGCTGCGAAGCGCAGATTTGCCCGCCTGGAGCCAGGCCTCGATCGCTTCCGGAATATTCCCTGCGCGTGAATAATGATAGCCCAACACTGCAGGCTGGCTGCTTTCTCGGATAGCGAATTCCTGAAGCAGCCACGATGCGACGCGCGCATGGAGCTCACGCCTTTCCTCCTTGAGCAACGAGGAATAGGCGACTTCTTGTATCATCGCGTGCTTGAACGTGAAAGCCGTGCCTTGAGACCCCTCGCTACGATACACAATCCCGGCGCTCTCCAGTGCCCGCAAAGCTTGCTTCAGCGTTTGGTCTTTCTCCGGAAGCACATTGAAAACGCCTTCATAGCTAAAGCGCCTTCCGAAAACAGAGGCGATCTGCACGACGCGCTTGGCAGGACCGAGACGGTCAAGGCGCTCCATCAGTGAATCGTGAATGCTTGCTGGCACCAGCGATTCGGGCAATTCTTTGCTCAGGGCAGCGTCGGCGGTGCGGGTGCGGGAATCGAGCACGGTCCGCGTAAATTCCTCGACGAAAAGTGGCACGCCGTCGGTTCTTTCCACGATCTGGCCGGTGATCCGCCGTGAGACCATATCGCTGCCTGCAACGGCTGCCACTATTTGCTCGCATTCGTGCGGGGTCAGCTTTTGCAGAGCAATTGATCGAACCGCCGAGCCTGACAACCAGTCCGCCCGGTAGTTGTCGCGATGCGTGATCAAGATCATGATCCGCTCTGCAACACAGCGAGCTGCCACACGTTTCACCAGTTCGATGCTGGTCGGGTCTACCCACTGGACGTCCTCCGCGACAACCAGAATCGGCCGCTTGCGCGAGGCCGCGATGAGAACATCGATGAACACCTCGAACGCACGATCGCGCTCAATGGGAGACCCGAGATCCACGGGTTCATATTCCGAGCAAGCCGGGATCGACAGGACCGCCCCATAGTAGCGGAGTGCATCCGCGACGTTGGGCGCTTCTCTTCCAAAAAACGCTCGCAGTTTCGCCAAGGCAAGTTCCGCGTCGTCGGCTTCCTGAATGCCCGTCACGCGCCTAAGCCGCTCGATTTCAGGGGCAAGCGGCGTGTTAACGTGGAACGGCGAGCACTGCAGCGGCACAACATCACGCGGAGACAGACCAAAAGCACTGCGGAATTCGCGGATCAGGCGTGACTTGCCTATGCCGGGCTCGCCGGAAATGACGCCGATCTGTCCTGCCCCCGCTACGGTCTGCTGCCACATCTCCGCCAGCAACGCGCTTTCGCTGGTTCGGCTGATCATCGGCGCAAGCGGCGACCTCTGCGCCCTGTCGAACCTGCTCTCAATGGACGCGAGAGCTTCCGCATGCCAAGCTTCGACCGGCTCCTCGATGCCCTTGAGCGCGCGTCTGCCAAGCGGCGCGTAACTGAATGTTCCACGCGTCAGTTCGTAAGTGCTCGAACCGACCACGACACTATTCTCACTGGCGAGCCCTTGCAGGCGGGCAGCGACATGGGCGGAGCTTCCGAACACTTCGCGCCGTTCGGGGGGCTCGCCGTGCACGCTGCCGACGACGACCACGCCAGTGTTCACCCCGATGCGCACACCAAGGCGAACGAAGCTGCCATCCGACAGCGGGAATTGATGCTCCTTGACGGCCGCGGCGATCGCAAGCGACGCGCGCACCGCGCGTTCGGGATCATTTTCATGGGCGTGAGGCATGCCAAAAAATGCCAACAATCCGTCGCCAATCAGTCTGGCGATGTGACCCCCGTAACGGCGAATGTGCTCGTCGCAGATATCGCGATAGGTTCCGATAATTGCGAAGAATTCTTCGGGGTCGATGCGCTCACTCAGGGGTGTCGAGCCGACGATGTCCACAAATGCCACGGTAAGCTGCCGGCGCTCGGCGGGCAGAGCCTCGCTCCCGACGCTCGGCGGCGACCGCGTCCACTCAAGTCCGGCCGACTGATCCGGATTCGGCTGGCTGTTCATGACGACACCATGTTTTCCGCCGTTCCTGCCGCGAGGAAAAATAGACCGCACGGCGAATCTGGTTGACGCCGCCAAGCGGCCTGTGCCTTGGCAGGCGTTGCAAGGATTGAACACCATGCGTTAGCTGTCGTACAGCTGATTTTGCGCCAGGGAACCACTCGCCGATCTTCCGCTTCGGGACCCAAAGCTGACATCCGTTCCGAGTTCGGTGAACTACGCTGAGCTCTTGCGGCGGCTAAGGTCTCGACGCTGAGCGAGGGCAAGGAATATCGCCGCGCACGCGAGCAGGATGAGAGCAGCACCGAACACGTTGGCCGCCGCAAGCAGCCCGATCTCCCGCGCCAAGTAGCCGGCGCCGACAGCAGGCAAAGCGTAGGACAGATAGCCCTCGGTATAGAAAGCCGCCATCAAGGCGCCGCGCTCATGCGGTTCCGCCAGTGGGGCGATGCTGCCCAGCGCGCCGAGATAGGCAGCGCCGAAGCCGATGCCAGCGAGCGCGGAATTCGCCAACAGCAGGGAAGGCGACGCGACATTTGCTCCGGCGAGAACCCCGAGCAGGCCGGCTACCAATGCTCCCGCTCCAGGAATGAGAGGGGATGAAGCCGTGTAGCGACGGAAGACCAGAATGGCCGCGGCGGCGCCTGCCATCAACGCGGCGACGCCGCGTAGCCAGGTTCTGGCCCTTGAACGCGAACGTCGAATTGCGGCTCAGAACCCGGTAAAACGATTGCAGCGCCAGCGCGTGGATCAGGTCCTCGGTCAGTCCGTCGGAAAAATATTCGTCGGCGCTGTCGCTTAAGTTGGCGAAGGGGAGAACTCCGACGATCGCGGTTCGATACTGCGCCGGCAGGCTCAACGCGTCCGCCGGCCCCGCGCCGTGGAGGTCGGACCCGCGCGGCTTCCAGGTCCAGACATTGACCGGCTCGACGATGTTCTTGAAGCGGTGACTGCCGGCGTCGACAAAGGGGGCGCTGAGGTGCCGGCTCGCCTCCCTGCGGGCCTTGTCCGACGCCGCCACGCCGCCGGGGGCAAAGGTTGACCAATCGCGAAGGCCAGCCAGCAAGTCATCAATCGCATCTTCTCGCGACATCCCCAACGCTTGGGGACGGGCTTTAATGCCGGAGACCTCTACCTCGAAGTTCGCTGTCTCGGCTGCGATATCGCGTATCGGATACCTTTTTCATTTGGCATCCGACCAAGGTCGGCGCGCTCGGGCTAATCCGCTTGTGGCGTTTGGGCCATAATACGGAATTCCTGCGCATTGAACCGAGCCGCGAATGGCGGGGGTTTTCTTTGGGGATTGAACGCGCTTGCCGCGTGCGCCGACAAACGGATCGTGCAACCGTGCTGCCGGACAACTCAAGGCGACGCAAACATGATCCTGCAATCGCTCGCCGGGCTGCCGGCGTTCCTGGTGTATTTCTGCACGGCGATCATCGCCGTCGTCGCTTATTTGTTCGTCTATACCCGCGTCACGCCGCACGATGAATTCCAGCTGATCCGCGACAACGATCCGGCGGCCGCGATCGCGCTGGGCCTGAGCCTGCTCGGCTTCGTGCTGCCGGTGGTCAGCGCCATCGCCCATTCGGCCAACGTCGTGGACTGCCTGGTCTGGAGCGCGGTCGCGCTGATCGTTCAGATCGCGGTGTATTTCATCGTGAAAATTCCGGTGCCGAACCTGTCGGCGCGGATCGCGGCCGGCGAGCTGGCGCCCGCGATCTGGCTTGGACTTGCCTCGCTCGCCGCAGGCGCCCTCAACGCCGCCTCGATGATCTACTGACCATGCCGCAAAAACAACCTACGCAATTCGGCAAGCGCGAGGCGGCCTTGGCGGCGCAGCAGGTCAAGAGCACAAAACGCTCGGGCCATGTCGCGCTGCTGCTGGCCGGCACCGTCGCCGTCGGCGGCGGCGCCTATGCGCTGATGCCGGGCGAGAATTGCGCGCCCGGCCAGCCGGGAATGGCGGCGCCCGCCAATGCCGGATGTTCGCCGCGGTCGTCTTCATCGGGCGGTGGGTCATCGCGCTATGGCTTCTACGGCGGCGATTCCACGGCGAACAAATCGGCATCCGCTACGTCACCATCGGGTTCCAGCTCCGGCAACGTCACCCGCGGCGGTTTTGGGTCGTTCGCGCACGCTTTCACGTCGCATTTTTCCGGCGGCGGCTGATGCTTCGCGCCGCACGATCCCGTGAAACGACGCGCTTTCGCTTGCGCAGCTGCGGCGGCAATGTCTCAATAGCTCCCATCGCTTCACTTGACCGGGGATCAACCCATGAAACGCTCGCGCCGCGTCATTCTGACGATGATGGGAACAGCGGCTGTCGGCGCGGTATCGATGGGCTTTGTCCGGCCGGGCGACTGCGGTCCTTATGGCCGGCCGGGACCGGACGGGCGATGGCCGGACAATTGCCGGGTGCGATATGGCGGCTTCGGCGGCGGCGGAGTCCGCGTGCAGGGACACGGCCATGGACATGGCGGCCATGGCGGTGGCGGCTAGCGCCGTCGCCGTCCAAAAATCATGCGGCGGATCGATTGTCCCGAGCGCGATGACTGGCGTCTCACCGCGGAAGCCGCCGGATTCGATTTTCACACCATCGATGGCGAGCGCTATTGGGACGAGCGCGCCTATTACGCTTTTACCCTGGACGAAATCGAGCGCGGGATCGAAGCGCCGACCGGCGAGATCGATGCCATGTGCCTGGAGCTCGTCGAATCCGCCGTGGATGACGAACGCGCCCTGGAGCGGCTGAAGATACCGAAAACCTTCTGGCCGCTGATCTCGGAGAGCTGGCACCGCGACGACCGATCTCTGTACGGCCGCATCGACCTCAGCTTCGACGGCCGGGGGCCCGCAAAACTGCTGGAATACAATGCCGATACGCCGACCTCGATTTTCGAAGCCGCGGTGTTCCAGTGGACCTGGCTGGAGCAGGCGATCGAGCGCAACATCATTCCGAAGCGCGCCGACCAGTTCAATTCCATCCACGAGCGCCTGATCGAGGCGTGGAAGAAGCTCGGCGCCGGGCGTCATTTGCATCTGACCGGCATGACCGAAAACCCCGAGGACGCCGGCACGCTCGCCTATCTCGAGGATACCGCGCGCCAGGCCGGTCTCGGCACCACCCTGATCGACATCGAAGATGTAGGCTTGCGCGACGACGGCAGTTTTGTCGATCTGGAGGATCGCGCAATCGAACTGGCGTTCAAGCTCTATCCCTGGGAATGGATGTTCCACGATGCGTTCGGCGCGAAGTTGAAAGATGCGCCGACGCGCTGGGTCGAGCCGCCGTGGAAAGCCATCCTCTCCAACAAGGGCATCCTTCCATTGTTGTGGGAGATGTTTCCGAACCATCCCAATCTGCTGCCGGCCTGGTTCGAGGATGACCCGAACGCGGCGCGGCTCGGCACATCTTACGTCCGCAAGCCGCTGTATTCGCGCGAAGGCGCCAATGTGACGATGGTCAGCGCCGGCGCGACGCTTGTGGAGCAGCAGGGCCCCTACGGCGCCGAGGGTTTTATCCGGCAGGCATTCGCGCCGCTGCCGAATTTTGCAGGAACGTATCCGGTAGTGGGAAGCTGGCTGGTCGACCATGCGCCGTGCGGCTTGTCGATCCGCGAGGACGAGAACCCGATCACGGGGAATACGTCGCGGTTTCTGCCACACGCGATTTTGTGAACCGAAGGTCGGGAGTTCAATCCTCTCAACCAGCACCACGTTTCCAATGGCTTAGCGTAATCATCGGTTTTTTGCTGGCGCGTAATTGGCGGCGCCCCATCACGAGGGATCATGGTGATCGGAGGAGGATTCGGTATCTCTCCCGCTGGTCGTCTGCCCACGATCGCGAACCTTTTGAAGGTGCCTGTCACGACGTTCGACGACTCACCGAAGGGTTCATCCAAAGAGAACTCACCGCTCGAACTCCTCACCAAACGCGATGCGTTCAAACTCGCTGAGGCTTTCGATAGAATCACGAGCCAACGTGTTCGCAATTCGCTCGTCGCGCTCGCTCAAGACCTGGCCGAGCCTGACTAGAAACGATTGAAGGCGAGAAGGGCGAGAACGACGACCAGGGCGGCGGCGATCGCTACAATCCCTTCGGCATTTATGCTGATCCCCCAGAACGAGACTTGCAGTTTGTGACGCATGGCGCAGCTCTCCTTAAAAATTCAGAGCTGCTTTGCCGGGGCAAAGATTTGTTACCAAGTTTTCTGGGCTTGGCAACCGCGACCGTTAACGATCAGTTAATCGGCCAATCTCTCCAAGACGCGATCTAAGCCTGCCCTCGCTTTGCCAGCGCGATGATCACCACGATCGCCACGGCGGCGCCGATCGCCCATATGCCATCGGCGCTGATGCTCGCACCCCAAAGATTGACCAGAAGTTTGTCCGACATGACACAGCTCTCCATTAAAAATCTTAGAGAGCGTCAAAGGGACTTAGATATGTGGGGTGGTTTGTGAATCACGCGCAACAGTGAAAATGACTTCGCGCGGCTTATTCACACAAACGATTTTTCTGATTAGCGGCTTGGCGTTTAAAATCAGCATCTTACAGGTCGCACAAAACCTGGTTGTCCACAGGCCCGATCCGTTTTCAATTCTGGCTTTTTCGCGGCTTTTCCGTCGAATATCACCCGAATCGCGCAGCCCACTTGCCGAACAACGCCCTCTCGTAGGCCGGCATCCCATCAGCAAGCACCTCCAGTCTTTCGTTGCGCCCGTCGATAATCTCGCCGGAGCCGCACCGACTGGAATGCAGCCCCTTGAAAACAGACTGAGTCCATTCGGCGAGGCCGTCAACACATGCGATGAAATAAATCGCACACTTCAGTGATGCTTCATTTTGTAGGTTCCCGGCATACCAAGCACTTCGACGTCCCACGCGTGATTGGTATGGACGAAATCATTGCCTCCCGCTTTGTCGGTCAGCTTAGCGTACACCAGGAAGTGCGTGCCGAGCGGGTGAGCAAAACGGAGTGCCTTAGGAAAACGTACTCGCAAACTCCGCGGAAGCTGTTCGCCAGCGATCGGGCGTACATGCCTGTCCCCATGCAACCCCGACCCACTCTCAAGATACGTTTCGACGATTACCCGAATATATGGCTCTTCCGGCTTTCCCATTATTGCCTCCTAAGCTCGCAGTAATGTTGCCGTATACGATATCCGGGCGCAAGATTCTCACTCACGCAAGTCTTTAACCGTTACGCCAGCGCGAAGCTTCCGAGGGCAGCAGCTAGGGGCATCGGCGCGTGAGGGACTTAGAAAACGCGGCGTAGACTGATAACCTGCAATGCGCGGCGATAACAAAACGATGTTGCCGTGTTGTGCACCCGATAAGCACCGCGGAGCGCGTTCAGCACCTTGTTGAGCAACCCTACTCTCACCGGAAAGGACGAGCCGAGAAATCCAAACCCTTAGCTGTCGGAATGTTCGACGAGGACGCCCGCAACCAAATGAACATGTTCGATGGCTGAATCGCTCCGCTTTGACTGGACCCGCGCCGTCATCGTGCTCGACGACGCCCAAGTGAAGGTTCACAACGCCAAGCTTGAGCCGGGCAAGCCGGTTCTGGTTCAGGTCGAAGGGACCACTCCTACCGAGGACCGGCTTGAGTAGTGCCGGCAGCTATGGTCGGCCCTGCACGAGACGTTCGGGTTCAATGGCGACGTTCTGCCGGCCCTGGTGCCCTTCAGCCGTGACATCAAGGCTACCGCGAATATTAAGATTCCCGCTTAGGCGGGTTTCTTTTTGCCGCAGATAAGCCAGATTTTGGGCGGATATAGGCCAAGCCGAGAACAGACAGGTGTCGACTCGGCACCCGCAGGCTGCGGGGCCCGTCTGGAGGCGCTGGAGAGCGCCGAGCCTGTTGTGGCTCACTCTATTTGGAGTTACTTCTTCTCGAATTGGTGCGGCGGGCATCAACCGGGAGCCAACACCAGCTTTGCTGGGAGTGGCTCCTTGGTTGCAAGCCAGGGCACTCCCAGCAAAGCTTAACTGCCGCGAGGATGGCATGATTGAGCTTGTGTACTTGGCTTCTGGCTTTCTTTTAATCTCGGGACTTTTACCGATCGCAATCAGTGCCGCCTATCGCGGTAATCCGCCGCCCCATATTGCGAGCCTCCTCGACAAGCAGATGGAAGTCTTCGCGACGGTCGCACCGATCATTTTTGCTCCGTTTAAGATATTTACGAGGAACGAGAGACCGCCCGACGAGAAGTAGGGGGCGCCGCCCCCCGTCATATCAAGGGCATCCAAACGTATCCCTACTCGGACCCTCTCTTGACGTGCCACCCCGCCCCGCTACTCGCCGCGGGGCAGGGGGGATGCCCGGCATCCCCTCTCAAAATGGCAGGCGGACGGGTCGGGTTAATTTACCCGCCTCCAACGTTTACCGCGCTTGCGTGTCATTATGCATTCGAAGCAGCCAGAGCTTTTGAAGTTCGCGTAAGTCGCCTTTCCGACTGCTCGGCTCGAAGGGTTTAGATTATTTTCGATCGCGGTCCGAACCATCCGCCATGTCGAGGTTTTACGCGGTGCAAAGACGACCGTGGTTTTCGTATAGACCTGCTGCACTTTTCCGAGCGCCGATAAAGCCGCAATCATACTTGATGAGTTTGCCGGCATCGGGTTGTCCCAAGTAATGAGCCAGTGCCAGCCCTTCTTTTCTGATATCAGTGCCATCAATGGCCTCCCAGCGCATGACAGATAATGTAGCATCAACGTTGACGGAATTCCAAACCTGTGCGCGCAATCTTCCTACACGCTTCATGGTTTGCGTGTTATAGGGTGCAGCCTTTATGTTGCAAGAACACCGCATCTCACAACGGTTTGATGCAGACTGATTGCCAGCCTCTATGTCACGGCGCAGGATTCTTTCGCAAAAGAAAGAAACCATCGTGAACTGCTCCAATAGCTGCGCTGATTAGGGGGTTCGACCTCTTTGGGAAAAAATTTAAGAGCAGCCCTTTTAGTTTTGGATTGGCCAGATGGAAATATCAAAACTGGAAGCGGCGAAACGGCAGCTTAATTGCGCAATCCGTCTCTATTTGAACGATGACGATCTCGGTTCGATCATTACGCTCTCCCGCGCCTCTTTTCGTCTTCTTTGGGACATCTACCCGACGATTGCCAATGACGGCTTTGAGAAACCGTTGTCGAAGGTCATTGAACATCTTGGCTGGGACAAGCTCAATGCGATCACTAATTTTCTGAAGCATGCCGATCAAGACCCTGAGGCGCAGATGGAGCCTGACGTTGTCCACGCAAACACAGGAATCGGTCTCAGCATCATTCTGTATAGCCAAGCCGCCGAATCATATTCCCCTGAGATGAAGGCTTGGGAAACGTTGATGACGCTTGCTAACCCTGATGTTTGGGACTCGCATCCCGAGCCCGGTCACGAGGGTTATCAAGACTTCCAAAGGGCCTTCGAGCGATACAAGGCCTTCGACCGCAAGGGTCAGCTTGCGATGGGCCGAGCTTATCTGCGGGGGTTTAAACGCATAGAGATCGGTATGAGTCCCGAGTAAGTCTGGGACTCGCGGATAGTCCCCCTCACCCGCCTCGCATCTGACGATGCGAGGCGACCTCTCCCCGCAAGCGGGGAGAGGTGAAGATCACCCCGCCGCCGCCGCAACCACCTTCAGCGCGGCGTTCGCAGCACGCGAACCCCGCGCCGGGTTGGGCCGATACAGCCCGCGCCGTTCCGGATAGGGCTTGAACGCATCGGTCATGCCGACCACCGACTCCGCGGCGCCCAGCGCCAGCACGCCGTCGGCTTCCAGCGATTTTGCCAGGCGGTTGAACAGGCCGATCTTGGTGTCCTGGTCGAAATAGATCAGCACGTTGCGGCAGAAGATCACGTCGAAGGTGCCGAGGTGGGAAAAATCCTGCATCAGGTTGAGCTGCCGGTGCTGCACCATGGCGCGGATGTCGGCATTGATCTGCCACAGCTCGCCGATCTGGCGGAAATGCTTGACCAGCAACTGGATCGGCAAGCCCCGCTGCACTTCGAACTGGCTGAAGATGCCGGCGCGGGCTTTTTCCAGCACGCCGAGCGAAAGGTCGGTGGCGACGATTTCGACCCGCCATCCGGCCAATGCCGGAGCGAATTCCTTCAGCAGCATCGCGATCGAATACGGCTCCTGCCCGGTCGAGGACGCCGCGCACCAGAACCGCAGGGACCGGCGGCCGGCGCGCGCCTGCAGCAGTTCCGGAATCACGCTCTCGCGCAGATGATCGAACGGGATCTTGTCGCGGAAGAAGAACGTCTCGTTGGTGGTCATCGCCTCGATGACGTCTATCGTCAGCGCGTCGGACCCGCTCTTCATCTTCTGCACGAGTTCGCCGATGCCGATCAGGCCATTCTTGCGCGCCAGCGGAATCAGCCGGCTCTCCACCAGATATTGCTTGTCGGTGGACAGATCGAGGCCGGAGCGCTCGCGCAGCAGCTTGCGCAGATACTCGTATTCCAACGGCGTCACGACCGCACCCCCGCAAACAACTGGATCAACTTCGGTGCGATCTGGCCGAGCGGCAGCACGGCCGCGCAAATTCCGGCATGCGTCGCCGCACCCGGCATTCCCCACACCACCGAGGTGGCCTCGTCCTGGGCGATGACGCTGCCGCCGGCGGCGACGATTTCCTTGCCGCCGCGCATGCCGTCCGAGCCCATGCCGGTCAGCACCACCGCCAGGATGCCGCCCTGCCAGACCTCGATGGCCGAGGCAAACAGCGGATCGACCGCGGGCTTGCAGAAATTCACCGCCGGCCCGTCGTCGAGGGCGATGGCCGCATGCGCGCCCTGGCGCACCACGCGCATGTGGCGGCCGCCCGGCGCGAGATAAATCCGGCCCGGTTTTATCATCTCGCCGTCGATACCCTCATGCGCCGGCCGATGGCTGGCGCGCGCGAGATGTTCGGCCAGGATGGTCGTGAAAGTGGGCGGCATGTGCTGGGTGATCAGCACCGGAAAGCGGTCGATCACCGGGCCGATCTCGGCCACCAGCGTCATCAGGGCCTGCGGGCCGCCGGTCGAGGCGCCGATCAGCAGCGCGCGCGGTGCTTGTGTGCTGAAGGCGCGGCGCAGCAGTTGCGGATGCGCCACCGGCGCCAGCGCCGGACGCAGTCCGGTCGCGCGATCGAGCGCCGGCGCCAAGGGCGGGCTCGCGACCGGGATCGGACGGCGAAGCTTTGCGCCGAGATGGCGGATCTTCTGGATCAGATCGTGGCGAAAAGTTTCGGCGGCGGCCGGCTCGCGCGTGCTTTCAGGCTTCGGGATATAATCGGAGGCGCCCAGTGACAGCGCTTTAAAGCTGATCTCGGCGTTGCGGCGGGTCAGCGTCGAGGCCATGATGACGACGAGGTTGCGCTTCTTCGCGAGCAGCAACGGCAGCGCGGCAATGCCGTCGAGGTCCGGCATTTCGATATCGAGCACGGCGACGTCGGGACTGACGCGTTCGACCTGGTTGACGGCGTCAAGGCCGGTGCGCAGCGAGGCTGCGACCACCATGTCCGGCTCGGCCTCGATCCAGCGGCCGATCAGGCCGCGGATGACGACGGAATCGTCGACCACCATGACCCGCAGCGGTTCTTGTCGCGCCGCATCGCGGGTTAAGGGACTTGCCAGCGCAACACTCATTACTCACCAGACGCAAAGCAACACAACAATACAAAGACGGCCGTGCCGCAATATGGCGGCGGGCCGGCGTCGGCCTAGATCAGACCGACTTCATGAAATTTCGCCGTCACGATGTCCTTGTCGAACGGCTTCATGATGTACTCGTTGGCGCCGGCGTGCAGCGCGCGCGCGATGTGGGCGACGTCGTTCTCGGTGGTGCAGAACACCACCTTGGGCGCGTCGCCGCCGGGCATCCGGCGCAGATTGCGCAGGAATTCATAGCCGTCCATGATCGGCATGTTCCAGTCGAGCAGGATGGCGTCGGGCAGCCCGCGCTTGCAGACTTCCAGCGCCTTCTCGCCGTCCTCGGCCTCCGAGATCTGGAAATCGAGCCCTTCCAGGATGCGCCGCGCGACTTTCCGGATGACGCTCGAATCATCCACCACCAGACATGTCTTCATTTTAGGCCTCTACTCTTTCGAATACCAAACAGCGTTTCCATTCATTGCGATCGCGCCTGTTGCCGGTCTTCACGCCGCCAGCATGTCGGGCACGATTTCGAGCACGCGATCGACGTCCAGCACCACCATCAGCTGTCCGTCGAGCCGGTGAATCCCGCAAGCCATCTTCGCCATCCGCGGGTCGAGGTTGACCGGGTTCACTTCGCGACTGTCGTCTGCAAGCTTTAACACTTCGCCAACGGCGTCGATCAGCAGGCCATAGGATTCGCCGCGCAGGTCGACGCCGACCGCCATCGGCGGGCGGGCGGCCTCGCGTTTCGGCAGGCCGAGCCGGGAGCGCATGTCGATCGCGGTCACGATGCGGCCGCGCAGGTTGAGGACCCCGGCGACGTCGCTGGACGACAGCGGCACCCGCGTCATGCGTTCGGGGATGAAGACGTCCTGCACCCGCGAAATCGGCAGGCCGAACAGCTGCCCGCCGATCATGGCGGTGACGTATTCGGTGATGGTGTCCTCGCCGCCGTGTGCCGCGCTGCTCATGTTCATGCTGCCTGGTTCATTTCGGAGGTCTGCTCCTTCAGCGCGGCGATCAGGCCGGGCCGGTCGAATTTGGCGACATAGTCATGGAAGCCGGCCTGCCGGCCGCGTTCGATTGCGGCGGGCGAGATCATCGAGGACAGCGCGATGATCGGCATCTGGTTAAGGCGCTGATCGGCCTTGACGACTTCCGCGAATTCAAAGCCGTTCATGTCGGGCATTTCGATATCGGTCAGGATGGCGTCGAACTGCTGGCCGGAGCGCAGCACGACCAGGCCCTCCTGCGCGTTGTTGGCCACCCGCACCTTGTAGCCGGCCGCTTTGAGCACCGGCGCCAGCATGTTGCGGAAGAACGCGCTATCGTCGACCAGCAGCACCGATTGCGCCGACGCCGAGGGCCGCATTTCCTTGCGGCTGAACCAGTCGGCAAACGCCATGGGCAGGAAATGCCCGACGTCGATGACTTCCGTGGCCTGGCCCTTGATCACGGCCGAGCCCAAGATGCCGTCATGGGTGCTGGCGACCTCGATGTTCAGCCGCTCCTCGACAATGTCGATGATCTCGTCGACCACCAGGCCCATCGAGCGGCCGTCGTCGGAGAACACCAGGATCGGCTGCGCGCCTTCGCTGGCGATGGCAACGCCGTCCATCTGCACCAGCGGCATCAGCTGATCGCGATACTGCACCATATGGCGGCCGTTCGATTTCTCGATTTTTTCGATCGCAATCTCTTCCAGCCGGGTGATCAGCGCCAATGGCACGGCCTTGGGCTGCGCCGAGCCGGCGCGGAACACCAAGAGCGAGGTCAGCTGTTCGGCGGCGATCGCCCGCATTGCCGCGTTCTCCTCAGTGATCTCGAGCTGCGCCGCGCCGGTGGTGCCGAGCGCCTTGGCGATGCCGTTGGGATCGATGATCATGATGACGGCGCCGTCGCCCAAAATGGTGTTGCCGGAGAACATCTCGATATGGCGCAGTTTTGTCGACATCGGCTTGACGACGATTTCCTCGGTGTGGAACACGCCGTCGACCACGATGCCAAACGTCTGGCTGCCGACCTGCGTCACCACGATGAAACCGTTTTCCGGGTCGCTGTCGGTGCCGTCTTCTATTTTAAGCAGCTTCTTCAGATGCAGTAGCGGCAGCAGCTTGTTGCGCAGCCGCAACACCGGCGTGTCCTTGATGCGCTCGATGCGGTGTTCGGAATTGGCCCGCGCCCGCACCAGTTCGACCACGGCCAGTTGCGGTATCGCAAAACGGTCGCCGGCGGCTTCCACGATCAGCGCCGAGACGATGGCAAGCGTCAGCGGAATCTTGATGGTGACGCTGGAGCCTTCGCCGGCCACCGACTTCACGTCGATGGTGCCGCCGATCTGGTCGATATTGGTGCGCACCACGTCCATGCCGACGCCGCGCCCGGACACGCTGGTCACGCTTGCCGCGGTGGAGAAGCCCGGCGCGAAGATGAATTTGTGGATCTGCGCTTCGGTCATCTTCTCGAGGTCGGACTCGGTGACGAGGCCGTTGCCGACCGCCTTGGCCTTGATGCGCTCGGTATTCAACCCGCGGCCGTTGTCGGCGATGCAGATGATGATGTGGCCGCCTTCGTGATAGGCGGACAGACGGATAGTGCCCTGCTCCGGCTTGCCGCAGGCCAGCCGCTCGGCGGGCGTCTCCAGCCCGTGGTCGGCCGAGTTGCGCACCATATGCGTCAGCGGATCTTTTATAAGGTCGAGCACCTGGCGGTCGAGTTCGGTGTCGGCGCCGTGCATCTCGAGTTCGATCTGCTTGCCGAGTTCGCCGGAGAGGTCGCGGACGATGCGCGGCAGTTTTTGCCAGGCGTTGCCGATCGGCTGCATCCGCGTCTTCATGACGCCTTCCTGCAGTTCGGCGGTGACATTGGAGAGCCGCTGCAGCGGCACCTTGAATTCGGTATCCTCGTGGCGGCGCGATATCTCCAGCAGCTGGTTGCGCGTCAGCACCAGCTCCGACACCATGGTCATCAAATGTTCGAGCGTGTCGACATTGACCCGGATCGAGTGGTTGGCGACGCGGTCGCTCTCCGCGGTCTCCGGCTCGGCGAAGGCTTTTTTCACGGCGAGCTTTGGGGCGGCCTTCGGCGCTGCAGTCTCTTTCACAGGCGCGGCCGGCGGCGCGACCTCGGTCGCGGTTTCGCGAAACGCCCGCTCCAGGTCGTCCAGCGACACTTCGCCGGGCCGCAGCGCGCGCTCCAGCACCTGGAAGGTCAGCGTGCCCTGCTCGACCTGCGGCTCGGCCGGCGCAGCCGCCATCGCCGCCATGCCGCGCTCGACCATCGCATGCAGCGCATCGATCAGGTCGGCATCGCCGCCCTCGGGCTCTCCTTGCGTCGATTCCAGCCCCGCCAAAATTTCCTTGATGCGGTCGATCGAGCTCAGGATCAGCGTCACGGCCTCGCCGGTCACCGGCATGCCATCGCGGAACTTGCCCATCAGCGTCTCGGCGGCATGCGCCAGCGCCTCCAGCCGCGGCAGGCCGAGAAAGCCGCACGTCCCCTTGATGGTGTGAACCAGGCGAAAAATGTTATCCAGGATTTTCGCGTTGTTCGGATCCTGCTCGAACCGCACCAACTGGTTGTCGACGGTGTCGAGGGACTCGTTGGTCTCCGTCAGGAACTCGCGCAGCAGATCATCCATGGACACAGGCCTTAACCCACCCGCGCGCGACATCGCACGCCTTTTACGGGCCGGGCCAGTTTCGCCGCAAAGCGTTTAAGTTTGGTTGAGCAAAGGGAAATGAATGCGGTGAGGAAAGAGATAATGGCGGGGGTGGTAAGGAGTGGTTAACCATAATAACGCCCAGTCCGCTCCGTCGCCCCACCCTTGCGCCGAGCGGCAACCATCGACCTCGATTTTAAAAATCCATCGGTCGTCGGTCGGCACCTTTCCCTGGACGCGGCCAAGCCGCGACGGACAAAGCTAGGAAACGGCGCTTTGAAGCCGACCGTCAGTTCGCGCTAGCGGGTGGTTCGACATGGGAAGACATGCCGTTTGGCAATCGTCAAAACAAGTAGAAGTCGGTTTGGACTTGTCACATGGTCGACCATCGTAACCACAGGCCAGCGAATGCAAACAGCAGGCTCTCTGCGAGAGCGGGAGCCCCATCTTTTAGCGGGTCGCACTTCTAAAACAGTTGCCGTCCGCCACGCGCTATGCCACTCTTGGTTGATCTATGTTAGGGGCTAATATGAAAAATGATTTGGAAGGTTTCCCTAGCCCGAACGAGCGTATTCGGCAATTTATCCAAGCAGAGGTGCGAAGCACAAGAACAGCCGACACGCACGCCAAGTTAGGCTTTGGCTTAGTCCAGATTATCGTCATTTTACTTGCGTGCTTTGCAATAATACGCTGCACAGGAGCAATGCTGCAGATATCGGAAACAGACCGATACATGAACGAACTCACAGGTGCGCTCTCACTCCTTGCCCTTTTCCCCGTCATCATCGGAAGCGTTTGGCTATTGATGATCGTAAGACGGCTATACTTCGCCTTCCAAAATTCAATACGCGATGAACTTAGAAGAAAACTTGAGGCGCTCATCTCTCGTCTTTCGTTCTTGGGCGACATGGATGGCTTCTTGGATGAAGCGACTTTGAGCCTACTCAAGGAACTTGGATTGCAGGAGTTCGTGCGAGGTAGTGCATGAGTATCATCGGAGACTCGGTACTCCATGCATTACAAGCTGCCATCTCACGCGAGACAACACAGTTCGAAAATACGAAAAGCAGCATTACGCGCACCCTTCTCAGGCCGGCCGCGATTCTGATCGGCTCAGAGGCTGCGATCGTCGGCATTATTGGCGCCATTAAGATTTTTCGGGTCCAAGCTGGCAACGCGTTGTTCGAACTTGTAGGCAGTGCATCCGAAAATTTGGCACTTCTTACCGGCATGGTGATCGCAACTTATGTCACGACGCTCGCGGCGAACATTTATCGATCCTACCTTGCTCATAAATCCCAAGAACGCATTATCACGATGGCCGTAGACGTAAATAAACACGAGAATTTTAAGACATTATCCGACCAATACAGAAAGTACATCGCTTCCAACCAGTTTCCCGAAGCCCGCGCAATCGCGAGTTGGATGATGTCCAAGTATCCAGAACAAGTCGAGAAAGACCGTGATTTGGTGCGTTTAATAGCTGCCGACATCGCGCAACTAGAATCAAACTTTCCTTCTCCACGCGCACTTACGGATCAATAACCGCCAGCGTGAATTCGTACAGGGCGGCATCCGCCTGGCTTCATCGGAAGCCAGCGTAGCCCGGATGAGCGGAGCGACATCCGGGACTCTTGCATCCCGCATATCGCTGCGCTCATGCGGGCTACTTGCTGAAGCGTGATTCAGATAGTAACCGTCGTCACCATCTTTTCGTTCCGGTGCGCAAATGGCAGGCTCCAATGTCGGACGACGACGAAGTAGAAAAGCAGGGGCGTAAGGCGATCGACGCGTATGTGGCGTCGGTGACCTACCCCGTGATCTGGACGGACAACAACCGGCTAGTAACGTTGGGGAGCGCAGTGCCTTTCAAGCATGGCACGAGGCACTTCCTGCTTACCGCTCGGCACACTTTTGATAAATACGATCCGGAAACTCACAACGAATTTCCCTACGACGGCCTGATCGGCCCGACCTGCATGAAGCCCAGCCCGGATACGCCGATTATGAAGCTCGGCCGCAAGAAGGTGCACACCACCAGCGGCAACAAGTCGGTTTACCTTGACGTGATCGCTATCGAGTTGTTGGACGAAGCCTTTCTCAAGTCTATCAGCAAGGATTGGCAGTTCATCGGCGTTGAGAATTTCGCCATCCCAGACCGGGAGTCGCTTTATTTTGTTGGAGGGTTTCCCAAGGAACGAGAGCGAAGGTTCGGTGAGCAGATCGGCGCTTCGTTCATGAGCTTGGTCACGCGTCGGCATTCAGAGGTGCCGTCGGATGTCAAACAGTACGACAGGCGCTATGACCTGATCTTGGACTACGCCAAAGAAGGAATCGACGTACACCGAGGCAACGCGCCTACCGTTACGCCTTTTGCGGGTGGCGTGAGTGGTGGCCCCATATTGCGCCATGCAGATAGGAGGATCACCAAAGTTTGGGCGCCAAAGAACGCCCTCAGCTTTGTAGGCATCCAAGCCAGCTCGACTAGGGCGAACAAGTGGCTACGCGCCAAAAATGTCCACGCCATCCATCGATATTTTGACGAGGCTATCCCCGCCATCGGTGCAGCAATTGCGAAGAAACTGGGAAAGCGTCCCTGATCTCAGTTTACGCGGGCTTCGCGGCCGTACTGGTCCAAACCGAAACATTCCCGTTTGGCACAAAACAATCTCACTCTTTGCCGTCCATTTTCGCGCGGACATCAAGAAACGCCTCGGTAAGCCGCATCAACACCGGCGACGCAACACTCCCATTCGCTCCCCCGATCGGGTCCGCAATGTGAAGCGCTCTGAGATCGTTCATGAACTCGTCCCATAGCGCCGGTCCGCCATTCTCGAGGAGTTCGGCGCGGATGCTCAGGTCTTCGCTGACAGGCAGATGCCGCCGGCCCCAGGCGCCGATCGCGGCGATCATCGGCACGAGCTGGATCGTGGGTTCGGTCAGGCTGTAGATCGCCTTCTGGCTGTGACTGGGATCGTCCAGCCGGGTGACCAGGCCGAGCGAGACGAGGCGCTTCAGGCGCGCGGCTAATATGTTGGAGGCAATCCCTTCCTCGGACCGGGTGAGCAGCTCGCGAAAATGCCGGCGATTGCCGAACATGATGTCGCGGAGGACGACAAGGCTCCAGCGGTCCCCCAACACCTCCATGGTCAGATTGATCGGGCATCCCGACCGCCGCTCGATGTCCAAATTCGCTTCCCTCACCAGACCGGTTGCAAGGTAGGATCAGATGTGCCAAATCGCAACCAGTTGCAAACTGCAATTGGATGGAGGCAAGATGTCGAAAGTGCGCGTTGCGGGATTCTCTCTTTCGCTCGATGGCTTCGGCGCCGGCCCGGAGCAAAGCCTGACCGACCCGCTGGGCAAGCGCGGTCCGGAATTGTTCGAGTGGTTTTTCCCGACCCGGACATTCCAGGCAATGCTCGGCAAGGAGGGCGGATCGGAAGGTGTCGACGAGAAATACGCAGCTTCCGGAAATAGCGATTTTGGCGCCTTCATCCTCGGCCGCAACATGTTCGGCCCGGTTCGCGGCGAATGGCCGAATGAGGCCTGGAAAGGCTGGTGGGGCGACACGCCGCCCTATCATGCGCCGACGTTCATCCTGACGCACTATCCCCGCGCGCCGATCCTCATGGCAGGCGGCACCACCTTCCATTTCGTCACCGGCGGGATCGAGCAGGCGCTGCTGCAGGCCAGGGCCGCCGCGGGGACCAAGGATATCAAGATCGGCGGCGGTGTCAGCACGGTGCGCCAATATCTTCAGGCCGGCCTGGTCGACGAGATCCACTTTGCCATTTCGCCGGTCGTGCTCGGCAGAGGCGAAGCGATGTTTGCCGGCATCGACCTGCCCTCGCTGGGCTTTCGGGTCGCCGCCCATGAGGCGACGGAGAAAGCCACCCACATCGTCTTGAAGAAATGAGGTCGGCTATGTCTTGCGCGCCTCTCGAAGAACCGTAGGGCGGATTAGCCGGCCCCGAGCACCGCGGCTCAAACAAGCTGGGTAGAAGGCGTAATCCGCCGCCGGTGCAAGCGGGAGCGGCGGATTACGCTTACGCCGTCGTTTGTTGAGCCGGCGCGGCCGGGGTCGCTAATCCGCCCTACAAATCTCGCAGTCGGGCCGCGCCGCGCCCGGGACACGAAACCGCCACGAAAATTTAATGTTTCTCCCGCTTGACATATCTTCCTACTGAGCTAAATTCCTAGGTATCCCGTCCCTGTTAAAGGGGCGTTGCCGGGACGCTTGTAGCGCGGGGCGGGATGCGGCGCCTGCGGGCGTGGGGGTCGTTCCCTGCGCACTCGGGGGGCCTTGGGTAACCGTCCGTGCCCACTACGGGGCGCTGCCTTCAATGGCTGGACGGGTGCCGGCGAAGGGCGGGGAAACCTGCCTGGATGGCGAGTTCGCTCGCGCCGGTGCCCGGAAGAACCGGTCCCAGGGTCGAAGAAGTCGCCGCGGCGGGACGCTGAGAGGCGTTGCCGTGTGCCTCTGTTTTCCGGCAATCCGGGAAGCAAGCCGCGGCGCTGTTATGGTGCGCCTTTCGGCGTTCCGCCTCCCTCCCCTTTGCCGGAGGGAGAAACTGAACCTCCCACTCACGTGAAGCGATTTGCGGGCAGCGATGACGCTTGCCCGACGAGAGGAGCATGCCATGAAAGCAAAACCGAAGCAGCAGGACGAGCCGTTCGATGCCGAACGCTTTCGCCTCGAACTCGCGCGAAAGCTCGATCGCCTGGTGGCGGAAGCCATCGAGGGCTGGCCTACTTGCGAGAACACGCTGTGCCGCCGCAAGAAGCGCTGCGCCAGCCGGGATCGTGAATGCATCGCCAGATGGCGTGAATCGCGGCCGCCGCGTTCGCCGGAACAGATCAAAGCGGGAGTGGAGGATTTGAAGCTATCGCTCGACGTGCGCCGGCGCCTCGGAGAGAACGTCACGCTCGAGCAATTCGGGGAAGCCATCCGCAAGGAGCGGGCGGCGCGACGCGCGGCAATGCCGCCGCAAGCTGCCGAACCGTCGGCGCCGGTCGTGGAGCAGACCCAGCTTGCGCCGGAGAAGCAGGAGCGGATCGACCGGGCCTGGAATGAGTACGTGAAGGAGCAGGACAAAGCACGCGAGCGGCGGCCGCGGATTACGCAGTTGTGAGGACGATGCTCAAATTTCTCCACGTCGTCCCGGCGAACGCCGGGACCCATAACCCCTGGCGGTCATGATTGCAGCGAGGCCGTTCAACAACGTGACCGACGCCAACCGGAACATCGGCGACACGGCGTATGGGTCCCGGCCTTCGCCGGGACGACGGTGTGCGCTACGACGCCGTCACCACAACCGCATCGCCCTCCGCCGCGAGCACGACGTTCAATCCGCAGGCCTGCGCCAGCAGCCGCGTGTAATAGGGCTGCACGGCATGCGCATCGACCGATCCGATCGGGCCGGAGCTCAGCATGTCGGCGATGGCCTGCGGCATCCGCACATTCAGTCCGGTGGCCGCGACGCGAAAGCCGCTCGCTTCGCCGAGGCCTACCGGATCGACCGTCAGCACGCCGCCGCGCGGAATGGTCTGCTGCGCGATCACCATCATGTTGAGCAGCAGCTTTACCTTGTTCTTCGGCAGGAACTCGCGCGGCAGATTCCAGGCGATTTTTGTCTTGTCGTCCTCCAGATGGCCGCGCGCCATGGTCTGGGCGTCGCCGACGTCGATCTGCGCGCCGGCCGAGCCCGCAGCGCCAAACGCCAGCCGGCAGAACTGCAGCCGCGCCGACGCGGTCCTGGCGCTCTTGCGGATCAGGTCGAGCGCGAATTCGCGGTCGTCGGGTTTTGGGTTGTCGTCCAGCACCTCGAGCCCGTTGACGATGGCGCCGACCGGACTGATGAGATCGTGGCACACCCGCGAGCACAGCAGCGCCGCGAGTTCGAGGGGTTCGGGCGCGGGGCCGGGAGACGAAGGGCCGGACATCTATTCTGTTCCTGGAGCGGCGGGACACGGCGAATCATGCATGGTTTAGTGCTTGATACACTGCGGGCGCTTGTGCTGCCAACACGCGCCAGGTTCGTCATGGCCGGGCTTGTCCCGGCCATCCACGTCTATAAACCTTGCCGCAAAGACGTGGATGCCCGGGACAAGCCCGGGCATGACGGAGGGCGCAGATCGCCGCGGTCGGGGCCGATAAGTCGACGTGAGAAGGAAGCTAGCCGCATGAGGCCCGCCTATGCATAGGATCGGACTCGACGCCGCGGCGGCGCTGATCGAGCCGCTGACCGAGCTGGTCGCGCGGGCCGGCGCTGCCGTTCTGGCGGTCGACCGCCGCACCATGATACGAAGCGAAAAAGCCGACGGATCGCCGGTGACCGAGGCGGATATGGCCGCCGACCGCGTCATCGCCGAAGGCCTCGCGCGGCTGCTGCCGGAGATCCAGACCCTGTCCGAGGAGCGCACCCATCTGGCGCAGCTGCCGACCGGCTCAAGCTTCTTCCTGATCGACCCGCTGGACGGCACCAAGGAATTTTTGGCCGGCCGCGACGAGTTCACCGTCAACCTGGCGCTGGTGACCGACGGCGTACCGCTCTTGGGTATCGTCGGCGCCCCGGCGCTCAACTTCATCTGGCGCGGGCTCGTGGGCCGCGGAGCCGAGCGGCTGGCCGTTTCAGGCGGCGCGCTCTCGTCGCCGCCTGCGCCAATCCACACAAGAAAGCTGCGGGCCGACGGTGCACCCTGGATCGCCGCCGTCAGCCGTTCTCATGGCGACGAACGGATCGAGGCATTTATCGATGCGAGGCCGGGGGGTCTAAGAAAAAGCCTCGGCTCGGCAGTGAAATTCTGCAGGGTGGCCGAGGGTGAGGTCGATATCTATCCCCGCCTCGCGCCCACCCGCGAATGGGACGTCGCCGCAGGCCATGCGATCGTCACCGCCGCCGGCGGCAAGGTCACGGACTCGACCGGCGCGGCGTTGCGCTTTGGCGCGGGGGCCAACGACTTCATCGTGCCGGAATTCATCGCCTGGGGCGACCCCGAGGCGGCGCCGTGATTGGATCACCGCGCCAGCGTTTCCTGCACGCCCGGCCAGCGCTGCCTTGCCTCGCGCGCGAAGCGGGCGGGATCGGCGGCAAAGGCGTCGCGGCTTTCCGAGCGGCCGAACAGGAACAGCCGCTGTCCCGCGACCAGCCAGAACCGGGGCTGGCCTGCCACCGCGACGCCGCGCGCCAGATCGATCGGGTCGTAGCCGCCGAATTGCGGGCCGTAGATTTCGGGATGGCCTGCGAAAACCGCCCGGTTTCCCTCGTTGCGGAACCGCCAGATCGCCCCCGCCTCGGCCGCCTCGAAAGCCGCCCGGCCAACCAGGGGTTGCGCATCGGTGAAATAGGCCACGGGGTCGAAGCCGCCGATTGCAAGGCCGGTCGTGCGGTCGGCGACCAGGCGCTCGCTGGTGCCGGCTTGGGCGGCAAGGGCGATGCCTGCCGCTGCTGCGCTGCAAAGCAGCGCAATAAAGGCGTTTCCCAGACGCCAGCCGTTTCTTTCCTGCCGCTGTGCCGTCATAGTTGATGCCGATAACATGCGAGTCGAGGGGACATGGACGCTATCTACCGCCGGGCAGGTCATCATCCGGTTAAGACGGCGGCCACGATTTTAATACCAGGGGTGGTTTCATGACTTTCGCATCACGCCTTGCCGCGGCGACGCTCGCCGCGATGCTGTGCGCCCTGATCCCGGCATCCGCCCAACAGCCGGTCCCGCAACCACAACAGCCCGCTCCGCAACCGCCGCCGCGCGCGCAAACCGCCCCCGACACCTTCGGGCCCGACGAACTGCTCGGCGCCGGGCACAAATTCTTCGGCAACGTGTCGCGCGGCCTCGCCTCGGTGATCGAGCGCGCGGTCAGCCAATGGGGCCTGCCCAACGGCTACGTGCTGGGCGAGGAAGGCTCAGGCGCCTTCGTGGCCGGCCTGCGCTATGGCGAGGGCACGCTCTACACCAAGAACGCCGGCGACTTGCGGGTGTACTGGCAGGGACCCTCGGTCGGCTTCGACTGGGGCGGCGACGGCGCCCGCACCATGACGCTGGTCTACAACCTGCCGTCGACAGGCGCGATCTACCAGCGCTTCGCCGGTATCAACGGCTCGGCCTACATCGTCGGCGGTTTCGGCATGACCGCGCTGACCGCGAACAATATCGTGCTGGTGCCGATCCGCTCCGGCCTGGGCTTAAGGTTGGGCGCCAATATCGGCTATCTCAAATACACGCCGAACGCGACATGGAACCCGTTCTGATGCTCTCGTGTCCCGGGCGCGGTGCGGCATTCTTCATGCCGCTCCGCAGAACCGGGACCCCGGTTTCGAATGCAACAGACACCGGGGCCCCGGATCAGCAGCGCACCGCTACGCAAGTGCTGCGCGCTGCGCAGCATCCGGGGCACGGACGGCGCCGTTCCGGCGCCATCCGTGGTTAACGGATTCACGTTAACGCGGCATTGGGCTGGCCTTCGAACCGCCCGTTAGCGTATTGGTAACCACGACGAATTCTGTGTGCGGGAGTGTGTTCGATGATCGAGCCGATCATGTATCTGGCGATCGGTTTCCTGGTTTCGATGCTGTTCGGGCTGATGATCGTGCCGCTGGTGCATAACCGCGCGGTGCGGCTGACGACCAGGCGGATGGAAGCGGCGACGCCCTTGTCGATGGCGGAAATCCAGGCCGACAAGGACCAGCTGCGCGCCGAATTTGCGATGTCGGCGCGGCGGCTGGAGATGAGCGTCGACCAGCTCCGCAACAAGACCACCAGCCAGCTCGCCGAACTCGGCAAGAAATCCGACGCCATCAACCGCATGAAGCTCGAGCTCGGCGAAAAGACCGCGACCATCTTCCAGCTGGAGGCGCGCGAGAAGGCGATCAAGGACCAGATGCGCGCCACGGAAGAGGAATTCGCCGCCAAGACGCAACTGCTGCGCGGCGCCGAAACCGCGCTGATCGACAAGCAGGCCGAGCTTGCAAAACTCAACCACGACCTCACCGACAAATCCATGGTGGCGGAAAGCCGCCAGGTCGAACTGATCACGGTGCGCACCCAGATCGACGCGCTGCAGGCCCGCGTCAGCGACGCCGAAAAGGAATTTTCCGAAACCCAGGCGCGGCTCGAGCAGCAGCGCGGCCAGTCCGACTTAGCGTCGCGCGAGCTTGCCGAGGCGCGCGAGCGCGTCGAGAATTTGAGCCACCGCGTCACCGACCTCGACCGCCAGCTGATGCTGCAGGTCAAGGAAGCGGAAATGCTCAATGGCCGCATCGGCGACCTGGAAAAGCGCCTCGAGGCGCAGGCCAAGCAGCTCGCCGAGCGCGAATACGACAACAAGCAGTTGCGCGAGGCGGCGGAAGCGGCAGGGCGCACCGAGAAGGAATTGCGCGACGAAATCGCGGCGCTGAGCGGCGGCAAGCCGTCGCCGGCGCTGGAAAAACTGCGCAGCGAGAAGCTCGCGCTCGAAGAGCAGCTCGGCATCGCCCGCGACGAGCGCGCCAAGGCGCAGCGCGACCTTAACGCGATGCAGCAGCAGGCCGAAAGCTCATGGGCGACCGAGCGCATGGAGAACGCGCTGTTGCGCGAACGCATCAACGACATCGCCGCGGAAGTCGCAAAACTCGCGATGCAGTTGGAAGGGCCGAATTCGGCGATCGACGCCATCCTCGCGGCGGAGCCCGCGGCGCCGCCGATCGCGCTGAAGCCGGCCAATGATGTGCCCGCCGACACCGCTGTCGCAGGGAATGTCGTGCCGATGGGCGGCACGCTGGCCGACCGCATCCGCGCGCTACAGTCGCATGCCTCAAGGGCGCGGCAGCAGGGCTGAAGCCGTTGCGGCGCTGCTTGCACCGTCATTGCGAGCCAACGGGTCGCGCGAATGCGCGCCCGATGACAGGCTCCGCGAAGCAATCCAGAGCAACACGCAAGACTGGATTGCTTCGTCGCTTCGCTCCTCGCAATGACAAATGCTTGACAGCCCTGCCCCGCACTCCGTAAATCGCGCCTTCGACCGCGTGCATTGGCCGGTTTCCGGCCCTTGAAACTGCACGACAATCCCGGACGCATAGCTCAGCGGGAGAGCGTTCCCTTCACACGGGAGAGGTCCAAGGTTCGATCCCTTGTGCGTCCACCAGCAACACCAAATAATGTCAGGGAAAGCTGCGCAGCGGCTTAAGTCTCGCCATAATAAATCCCCGTCAGGTCGGTTAAGCCGTCGCAGCTTGCGGGGGATCAGCGCGACACATGTCCGGTACCGACGTTCACATCGATTTCAACGCTCCGGCGATTTTAAGAAAATGGCCGTCGCTCAATAGCGAGCGCGTCAGCGCCTCGCTTGGCGCGCGGCCCTATCTGGTCGTCGAGGGGTCGCTGGACGAGTGCATCCGGCAGTTCCTGGCAAAGCCGGCCAACCAGCGTCACCTTTACGAGATTCACACCGCGCCGCAGACCGATCTGGTGAGCGCGGTGTTGTCCGCGGAGCACATCGTTGAAATCGCCAGACTGCGGGATTTTCTGTAAGCCGGCCTGCCGTACCTGATCGGTTCGAGATACCACGTCAGGTAATGAGCGCCTTCAAATATGAAAATGCCAAACCACCAACACGGTCGCGAGCGTCAGCGCCGCGCTGATGACCCAGCCGCCAAAATATTCGACGTCGTGATCGCCCGCGCCCTGGATCACGTCGGCCCTGCCGACGTGCGATCGCCAATGATGTGACATGGCAGCCTCCTTAAAATTCCTCCAGGGATAATCGCGGCGGCGGCAGCGGGTTCCATGTCGCGGGCGTCACAGGATGAATAGCGAGGCCGCGCCGCACCCTCGTGCCGCATCGACGACAATCGCAGTGCAGCGAAAATCGCTTCCGCCTAGATCCCGAAAATCCAGACGGCAAGCACTGCGCCAAGCACGGCCAGGACAGAGATCGACCAACCGGTCGCGTAGATCGCGCCGTCCGATTCCGGCCTGTCCACCATGGTGTCATTCCAATGGGTCATAGCCGCCTCTCTTAAGGTTTGCTCCCTTGGATATGTCGCGGCCGGCGACGGGCGGTTCAACTCCCGGCAAAAGGAAAAGGTCCCAGCGCGGAAGAGGTCGGGCGCAATGCGCTTCGCGATTGCGGCGGGCCGGCCTGCAGCCCTACGCCGGAGGGCCCTTTACCACGACGAAATCGACCGGTCCGCCGGGTTTCGCATCATCGAACACACCGGTCACCAGCCGTCCGGTTCGCCAGGCCAAGGTGTCGAGGTTGGTGCGGCCTTCGTACAGCTCCGGCCCTTGCGCAAAGGAATTGTGGCCGTGCACGACGTGGCGATCGCCAAAGCCGCCTTTGTATCCCCTGGGATATCGTTTCCAGAGCAACGTGTGTTCCGCCTGGGCATCGAGCGGCACGTCGGGATCGAGGCCGGCGTGAACGAAGATCCGGTGCGCGTCGGTGTGCATCAGCGGCAACCCGTCGAGCCATGCGACATCGCCTTGCGGTATCCGCGACGGATCGCCACCGTAGGATTTTATCGTGGTGTCGCCGCCCTTCCCGATCCACCCGTCCATTTTCGAGTTGTCCCGCAGCGCCTCGACCATCATCGCATCGTGGTTGCCCTTGAGCGGAAACAACCGCCAGCCGTCGAACACGCCGGCCCGCATACGCTCGACAACCTGTTTGCTGTCCGGCCCCTTGTTGACGTAGTCGCCGAGCGCAACGATGGTGCCGGTGCTGCCGGCCGCGTGATCGGCGATTTTTGCCAGCGCATCGCACAACAGATCGAACCTGCCGTGCAGGTCCGGTATGGCGTAGGTCAGGCTCATGCCAGTCCGTCGATCCAGGCCGACAACGTATCCAGCACTCCGTTCATCACCTCCCGGTTATTTCGCCCCGACCGCGCCGGCACGTGGAGGGAATGATCGCCCTCCTGCACGACATGCAGCGACGCCATGCCGCCGAGGTCTTTCACGACGGGCTCGAGCAAAGTCATCTCTGCGAAATCATCGCGCGTGCCTTGCAGGAACAACATCGGGATCTTGATGCCGGAAAGGTGTGCGGCCCGCGACGTGGATTGTTTGCCAGGAGGGTGCAAAGGGAAGCCGAGAAAGGCCAGTCCACGAACGCCTGCCAGCGGCGCGATCGCCTGCGCCTGCGAAGTCATGCGGCCGCCGAACGATTTTCCCCCCGCGATCAGCGGCAGTCCGGCACAGGCGCGCGCGGCCTCCTTGACCGCTGCCCGCACCGCCGCGTGCGCGACAGCCGGCGCATCCGGCCGCTTGCTGCCTTTCTCCATATACGGGAACTGGTAGCGCAGCGTCGCGATACCGCGCTCGCAAAGTCCGGTCGCAACCGTCTCCATGAATGGATGGGCCATCCCCGCGCCGGCGCCATGGGCAACCACAAAACAGGCGCGCGCATTGTCCGGCCGCAGCAGCAGCGCGGAGACGGAGGCTGCGTTTTCGATGTCCAAGTTCAGGCTTTGTGGTGTCATCAGATCGAAGTCCGTAGGGCGGATTAGCGAAAGCGTAATCCGCCATTATGGCGCAATACGCATCGGCCCCGCGCGGAGCCTGTCATCGGGCGCGCGTTCGCGCGACCCGTTGGCGCCGACCCGCTTGCTATTGCGCCCTACGGGTCTGCAGCGCGGGCTTGGTTACGCCGTCCAGCCCTGTCAGCACCAGGATGGTCAGCAGCGCGTTTTGCGGGCCGAAATACGCGTCGACCGGCTTGTACCATTCGTTGCGCGAGTGCCAGTTGCCGCCCTCGCCGCCGCCGCCGATGGTGACGGCGGGGATGCCGCGCGACATCGCCCAGTTGGAATCCGTGCTGGAGCCGGCGAAGGTGACGCGCGGCGCGCGGGTGACGACCGCGACCGCGCGCTGCGTGGCTAAAACGATCGGCGAATCCAGCGCGACGATGCCGGCGGGCCGGTCGCCGATCAGTTTTATTTCGACGGCGAGCTTGTCGGAATTCCAGCGCGCGTTTTCTTCCCGCACCGCGTCCTTGACGAGATCGAGCAGGCGGGCTTCGAGCTTGAGAAGCTCCTCGGTCTGGTCCGAGCGCATGTCGACCGCCATCCTGGCCTCGGCGGCGATGGCGTTGACCGACGTGCCTCCGACAACGGTTCCGACGGTGAACGTGGTTTTCGGCTCCTTCGGCGTTTGCAATTCCGAGATTTTCGCAATCGCTCGGCCCATGGCATGAATTGCGCTGGGCAATCCGAATTCCTGGAAGGAGTGGCCGCCGGGGCCGCGAAAAATCATCTCATAGCGATGGCTGCCGGTGGCCTGATTGACGATGCGGGTGATGCCGAGCCCGTCGATCGAAATAAAACCGTCTATATCGACGTGGTCGCGGAACAAGGCTTTGACGCCGCGCAGATTACCGAGTTCCTCCTCGCCGACAGTGCCAACGAACAGCACGTCGCCCACCGTGGCAATCTGGTTGGCATTCATCGCCTGGATCAAAGACAGCAGCGCCGCCAGCCCGCGCGAGTCGTCACCGATGCCGGGGGCGAGAATGACGCCGTCCTTCTCCTTCACGGTGACGTCGGTGCCTTCGGGAAACACGGTGTCGAGATGCGCCGACACCACCAGTTTTGGACCGCCGCCGCTGCCCTTGCGTAACGCGATCACATTGCCTTCCGCGTCGATCGAGGCGTCCTTGAAGCCGAGTTCGACAAACCGCTTCAGATAATATTCGGCGCGAACTTTCTCCTTGTAGGGCGGCGCGGGAATTTCGGTGATGCGCTTCTGCTCGGCAAGGGCGCGGGCGTCATCGGCCTTGAGGTCGTCGAGGGTCTTGATGACTTTCGGATTTGCAAGGATCGCGGTGGTGGCCGCTTCGACCGCTGGCGCGAGTTGTGCTCGCACTTCGTTAGACAGCGGCGCCATCCCCACCAGTATTGCGCCGACAAATACCGATCGCAGAACTCCATTTTTCATCGCGACTTCTCCGCCTACATCACATCTGCACTTCGATCAGCCGCGGGCCGGGCTCGGCGACGCCTTCCGCCAGCGCCGTGACGAAATCGTCGACATTGGCAACCGAGCGGCCTGCCACGCCCATGCCTTTGGCCAGCGACACCCAGTCCAGCGCCGGGCGGTCGATTTTCAGCATGTCGAGCGCACGCTGCCCCGGCTCGCCGGCGCCGACGCCGTCGAACTCGCCGCGCAGGATCTGATAGATGCGGTTGGCGAACACGATGGTCAGCACGTTGAGGTTTTCGCGGGCCTGCGTCCACAACGACTGCAAGGTGTACATCGCGCTGCCGTCGCCGACCATGCAGATCACCTTGCGGTCGGGACAGGCAACCGCCGCGCCGGTTGCGACCGGCGTCGAAAAGCCGATCGAGCCGCCCATGTTCTGCAGCCAGTCGTGCGGATTGGCCGCCGCAGTCGGCGGAAAAAAGCCACGGCCGGTGGTGACGGACTCGTCGACCACGATGGCGTTTTCGGGAATAGCCATCGCGATCGCCTGCGCGATCGAGGCATGCGTCAGCGGCCCCGTAGGTTTTGCAAGCTCCACCATCTTCTGCGGCTTGACGTCGCCCGGCTTGGCGCCGAGCGCGCTTGCGAGAGCTTCCAGCGCCGCGACCGAATTTTCGCCGCCGGAGGTCATGCGGTGAACTTCACAGCCCTCGGGCTTCAACAGGCTCGGCTTGTTCGGATAGGCGAAGAACGCGACGGGGTCGTTGGCCTCGACCAGCACGATATGTTTGAAATCCTTCAGGATCGGCAGCGCCGCCTCGATCACATAGGGAATGCGGTCGATGGCAAAACGGCCGCGGCCGCGCGCCATCCGCGGATTGTAGGTCTGGCCCATCACCTTGCAGCCGGTCTTGCCGGCGATCTGCGCGGCGAGCGCCAGCCCGTGTTCGGTGAGCGCGCCGCCGGTGAGCAGCAACAGCGTCGGCTCGCCTCCGCGCAACACTTTTGCCGCCTGCTCCACAGCTTGAGGGGAATAGCTGACGCGCTGGGATTCCGCAGGGACCTCGGCGATGCCGTCGGCCTCATTCCACGCGGTATCGGCGGGCAGGATCAAGGTCGCAATCTGCGCCGGCGAGCTTTTGGCCGCCGCGATGGCAGCAGCGCCATCGCCGGCCACCGACTTTGCATCCGGCGAGGTGCGGACCCAGGCCGACATCGGCCGCGCCAGGCCTTCGATGTCCGAGGTCAGCGGCGCGTTGTAGCCGATGTGATAGACCGCGTGCTGGCCGACGATGTTGACGATGCCGGAATTCGCCTTTTTGGCGTTGTGCAGATTGGCAAGGCCGTTGGCGAGGCCGGGGCCGAGGTGCAGCAGCGTCGAGGCAGGCGTCCCTTTCATGCGGAAATAGCCGTCCGCGGCGCCCGTCACCACGCCTTCGAACAGGCCGAGCACGCAGCGCATGCCCTCGACACGGTCCAGCGCTGCGACAAAATGCATCTCCGAGGTGCCGGGATTGGCGAAGCAGACGTCCACCCCGCCGTTAACCAGGGTTCGCACCAGACTTTCCGCACCGTTCATCGTTCCGCTCCCGTTTGCGACGTTTTCTTGGCCTTCCGGCAGATCAACCATTGTTCACGCATTTGGTCAAAGGGGTCGCCGCGCATTGCTGGCACGCGGGCGCATGTTCCAAAGCGGGTTTTTCGGCAACGCTGGAATTGGAAATTAACCCCTCACGCGGCCGTGGCTTGCGAAATCGTGGGAATTATGGCCTGTCTCGCAGCGAAATCGTTGCTTTGCGAGGAACAAGATGACCCGCGTTTTAGCTTTCCTTGTTGCCACGGCGGCCTTGGTGGCCGGCAGCAGTGGCGCCCTGGCTCAGGTCGACATGCGCGACATCATGGGCGGCGGCCCGAATTTCAGGGGCGGCGGCTCAAGCCCGATCCCGCGCGCCACCGTCAGCTACGCCAGCAACTATTCTCCCGGCACCGTCGTGGTGAACACGGCGGAGCGGCGGCTGTATCTGGTACTGCCCAACGGCCAAGCGCTGCGCTACGGCATCGGCGTCGGCCGCGACGGTTTTCGCTGGGGCGGCGTCCACCGCATCAGCGCCAAGAAGGAATGGCCGGGCTGGACCCCACCCTCGCAGATGCTGCGCCGCCGCCCCGATCTGCCGCGCCACATGAACGGCGGCATCGACAATCCGCTCGGCGCGCGCGCGATGTATCTCGGCTCGACGCTTTATCGCATTCACGGCTCGAACGAGCCGGAAACCATCGGACAGGCGGTTTCCTCGGGCTGCTTCCGCATGACCAATGACGACGTGACCGACCTCTACAGCCGCGTCTCCGTGGGAACCACGGTGGTCGTGAAAAACTAAAGGTGATTAGCCTTTATGCTAACCTTGCGCAGGCGTGGCGATTGCGGCAGCGTCGCTGCGATGCGCATGCTCGGCCGGCTTCGCCTGGTTCTGCTGCTCGGCCTTGGCTTGAGCGGGTTGGTGCTGGACGGCTGGCAGCATTCCATTGCCGCCGAAATACCCGGCGTCGCATCGCGCCAGCGCGCCGAGAAAAAATCCTTCACCGATGGTGAGATCGTCGACGGCTTCCTGAAGACCGCGTTCGGCGCCGAATACCACCTCGCCGGAAGGGTCGACCGCATCCGCAAATACGATGCGCCGGTGCGTGTGTTCGCCGATGGCGTCCGCCGCAGCAATCGCAAGGCGCAGCTCGCCAAGGTGGTCGCCGATATCGCAACCCGCATCCAACATCTCGACATCGCCATGGCGGACTCTAGTGAGGACGCCAATGTCGTCGTCAAGCTGGTGCGCGACCGCGATCTGTATCGCACCATCTCGACTTTCTACGGCACCGACCGCGCGCGCGAGATTCGCAGCAACCTCGATCCGCAATGCCTGTCCGGCTTCCGCAAGAACGAGAGATACGAGATCGAGCATTCCGACGTCATCCTCACCGTCGACAACGGCGATTTCACCTTCCTCGATTGCGCCTATGAAGAACTGCTGCAGTCGCTGGGACCGATCAACGACACCAACTCGGTGCCCTGGACCATGTTCAACGACAGCGTCCAGATGGGATTTTTCGACGTCTACGACCAGTACATCATGAACATCCTGTACGACCCGCGCATCAAGGCCGGCATGACGGTGCAGGAGGTCAAGGCGGTGCTGCCGCAGGTGCTCGCCGACGTGCGGGCGTGGGTGGCGAAGGTGAACGGGCTGCCGATGGAGTGACGTGTCCCGGGCGCGATGCAGCGCGTAGCTCTTGCGAAGCGCTGCATCGCAGAACCGGGACCGTACCAAACGCCGGCGTTCGTTACGGCCCCGGCTCTGCAGCGCACCACGCCGCGAAGAGCGGCGCGCTGCGCTGCGTCCGGGCACGAGTTCGCGTCCTACGCCGACTTATGGAACAATTCCCGCCCGATCAGCATGCGGCGGATCTCGCTGGTGCCGGCGCCGATCTCGTACAGTTTTGCGTCGCGCAGCAGCCGTCCCGTCGGGTAGTCGTTGATATAGCCGTTGCCGCCGAGCAGCTGGATCGCATCCAGCGCACATTGCGTGGCTTTCTCGGATGCGTAGAGAATGGCGCCGGCGGCATCCTCGCGCGTGGTCTCGCCGCGGTCGCAAGCCTTCGCCACCGCATAGACATAGGCGCGCGAGGCATTCATGGTGGTGTACATGTCGGCGATCTTGCCCTGCACCAGCTGAAAATTGCCGATCGGCTGGCCGAATTGCTTGCGCTCATGCACATAGGGCATCACCACGTCGAGGCAGGCCTGCATGATACCCAACGGACCCGCGGCCAGCACCGAGCGCTCGTAGTCGAGGCCGGACATCAGCACGTTGACACCGCGGCCGACCTCGCCGAGCACGTTTTCTTCCGGCACTTCGCAATTCTCGAACACCAGTTCGCCGGTGTCGGAGCCGCGCATGCCCAATTTATCGAGCTTTTGCGCGGTGGAAAATCCCTTCATGCCTTTTTCGATGATGAAGGCGGTGATGCCGCGCGGCCCTGCCGACGGATCGGTCTTGGCATAGACCACCAGCGTTTCCGCGATCGGGCCATTGGTGATCCACATCTTGTTGCCGTTGAGTACGTAGCGGTCGCCCTTCTTGTCGGCGCGGGTCGACATCGACACCACGTCGGAGCCGGCTGACGGCTCCGACATCGCCAGCGCGCCGACATGCTCGCCCGAAATCAGTTTTGGCAGATATTTGCGCTTCTGCGCATCGCTGCCGTTGCGCCGCAACTGATTGACGCAGAGATTGGAATGCGCGCCATAGGACAGGCCGACCGCCGCCGATGCCCGCGAAATTTCCTCGACCGCAATGCAGTGCTCGAGATAGCCGAGGCCCGAGCCGCCATATTCCTCCTCGACGGTAATCCCGTGCAGGCCGAGGTCGCCGAGCTTCGGCCACAGGTCGCGCGGAAACTGGTTGCTCTTGTCGATCTCGGCGGCGCGCGGCGCGATCTCATGGGTGGAAAAATCGCGGACCGTTTCGCGAATTGCGTCCGCGGTCTCGCCGAGATCGAAATTGAACATCCGTTGCGCGTTGGGAATCATCTTGATCTTCGCCTCCGGTCTGATGCGCGGATCACGCGCAAACCCTTATTCTTCAGATAACCATGTCACGGGCTGAGGATGCTGAGAAGAGGCATAAACTCGCCCTTGCCCTGACGCCCGCAACGAGGTGTAATTCTCGCCGACACGGCCACCCTCCGGGCCCAATCACGGATGGGGCCAATTGGGAGACGAGCGATGCACGGAACGATCGACCACGCCGCCGATGCCCTTCAGGCCGCGCGGAAAAAGGCATGGTCGATTCCGCTCGAGCAATTCGATCCCGGCGATCCCGAGCTGTTCAAGACCGATTGCTTCTGGCCGTATTTCGACCGGCTGCGCAAGGAAGACCCCGTCCACTACTGCAAGGACAGCATGTTCGGTCCATACTGGTCGGTGACCAAGTATAACGACATCATGGACATCGAGACCAACCATGCGGCGTTCTCGTCGGCGGCGTCGCTCGGCGGCATCACCATCCGCGACGTCCCGCCCGACCTGCGCCGCGAAAGTTTTATTGCCATGGACCAGCCGCGCCATAGCGCGCAGCGCAAGACCGTGGCGCCGATGTTCACGCCGACGCATCTCGACCAGCTCGCGATCAACATCCGCAAGCGCTCGGCCGAATGTCTCGACAACCTGCCGAGGAATGAGGTGTTCGACTGGGTCGACCGGGTCTCGATCGAACTCACCACGCAGATGCTCGCGGTGCTGTTCGATTTCCCCTGGGAGGATCGCCGCAAACTGACGCGCTGGTCCGACGTCGCAACCACCCTGCCCGGCCCGGATGGCGTCGTCGCCACCGAAGACGAACGGCAGGCCGAGCTCTTGGAATGCGCGAGCTATTTCGCAAGGCTCTGGAAAGAGCGGATCGATCAGCCGCCGAAGAGCGACCTGTTGTCGATGATGGCGCATGCCGAGGCCACGCGCGACATGGACCCGAAGAATTTCCTCGGCAATCTGATCCTGCTGATCGTCGGCGGCAACGATACTACCCGCAACACGCTGTCGGGCAGCATTTATGCGTTGAGCAAGCATCCGGATCAGTACAGCAAACTGCGCGAGAATCCCGCATTGATCGATAGTTTCGTGCCCGAGGTGATCCGCTGGCAGACGCCGCTGGCGCATATGCGCCGCACCGCGCTCGAGGACATCGAATTCCGCGGCAAGCAGTTCAAAAAAGGCGATAAGGTGGTGATGTGGTACGTCTCGGGCAACCGCGATGACGAGGTGATCGAGCACCCTTACGACTTCATCATCGACCGGGCACGGCCGCGCACCCACATCTCCTTCGGCTTCGGTATTCACCGCTGCGTCGGAATCCGGCTTGCCGAGCTGCAGTTGAAGATCATCTGGGAAGAAATCATGAAGCGCTTCGACCACATTGAGGTGGTCGGGGAACCCAAGCGGGTGTATTCCAGCTTCGTCAAAGGCTATGAGACTCTGCCGGTCCGTATCGCCGGCTGAGCCCGCCGCCACCATTTCGGGATCGACGAATTATGAATATCCAGACCGCCATCAGGTTCGACAAGGCACAGCGTCAGCGCACCGCGCGCGAGGAAGCCTGGTCCACCCCGCTGAAGGATTTTCACCCCGGTGCGCCTAAACTATTCCAGGACGATACGCTGTGGCCGTATTTCGAGCGGCTGCGCAAGGAAGAGCCGGTGCATTATTGCACCAAGGCGCCGATCGAACCCTATTGGTCGGTCACCAAATACAACGACATCATGCATGTCGATACCAATCACGGCATCTTCTCGTCCGACGTCAGGAATGGCGGTATCTCGATCCGCGACGTGCCGGTCGGCTACGACTGGCCGAGTTTTATAGCGATGGACCAGCCGAAACACAGCGCCCAGCGCAAGACCGTATCGCCGATGTTCACGCCGACGCATCTCGACGAACTGGCCGTCCTGATCCGCCAGCGCTCGGCAAAAGTGCTGGACGCGCTGCCGCGTAACGAGACTTTCAACTTCGTCGAGCGCGTCTCGATCGAACTGACGACGCAGATGCTGGCGACGCTGTTCGATTTTCCCTGGGAAGAGCGCCGCAAGCTGACCCGTTGGTCCGACGTCTCCACTGCACTGCCAAAAAGTGGCGTGGTGTCTTCGCCGGAGGAACGCCGCCGCGAGATGGACGAATGCGCGGCGTATTTCACAAAACTCTGGAACGAGCGCGTCAACTCCGAGCCGCGCAACGACCTTTTGTCGATGATGGCACACAGCGACGCTACCCGGTACATGGACGCCGACAATCTGATGGGCAATTTGATCCTGTTGATCGTCGGCGGCAACGACACCACCCGCAACACCATGACCGGCTCGGTGCTGGCGCTGAACGAGAATCCCGATCAATACGAAAAGCTGCGCAACAATCCTGATCTGATCGATACCATGGTGCCGGAGGTCATTCGCTGGCAGACGCCGCTGGCGCATATGCGGCGCACCGCGCTGGAGGATACCCAGCTCGACGGCAAGACCATCAGGAAGGGTGACCGCGTGGTGATGTGGTACGTCTCCGGCAACCGCGACGAGGAGGTGATCGAAAATCCCGACGACTTCATCATCGACCGCGCCCGGCCGCGCACCCACCTGTCGTTCGGCTTCGGCATCCACCGCTGCGTCGGCATGCGGCTGGCTGAGCTACAGCTGAAGATCGTGTGGCAGGAAATGCTGAAGCGCTTTGAGCATATCGAAGTTGTCGGCGAACCGAAGCGGGTGTATTCGAGTTTTGTGAAAGGCTATGAGAGCCTGCCCGTTCGGATTTCCTGACAAGAGAATGTAATTTCCTGATGATGACCCAAGCCGCGGAACAGGAAGAGTTCCAGGACATCCGCGACGCCGTCGCAAAGCTCTGCGCGCAGTTTCCCGGCGAATACTGGCGCAAGCTCGACCGCGAGATGGCCTACCCCAGCGCGTTCGTCGATGCGCTGACCAAGGCCGGCTACCTCTCGGTGCTGATCCCGGAAGAATACGGCGGCTCGGGCCTAAAACTGTCCGCCGCCTGCGCGATCCTCGAAGAAATCCAGCGCGCCGGCTGCAATGGCGGCGGCTGCCATGCGCAGATGTACACCATGGGCACGCTGCTGCGGCACGGCAGCGACGCGCAGAAGGCACAGTGGCTGCCGAAGATCGCCAGCGGCGCATTGCGCCTGCAGGCGTTCGGCGTCACCGAACCGACCAGCGGCACCGACACCTCGTCGCTGAAAACTTTTGCCAAGCGCGAGGGCAACGACAGCTACGTTGTCAACGGCCAGAAGATCTGGACCAGCCGCGCCGAACATTCCGACCTGATGATCCTGTTGGCGCGCACCACGCCGAAAGAGGAAGCCAAAAAGCGCACCGATGGATTGTCGGTATTCATCGTCGACATGAAGGCAGCGAAGGGCCACGGGCTTTCGATCCAGCCGATCCGCACCATGATGAATCATGCGACCACCGAGGTGTTCTTCACCGATCTGCGGGTGCCGGCGGAAAACCTGATCGGCGAGGAAGGCAAGGGATTCCGCTACATCCTCTCCGGCATGAATGCCGAACGCATCCTGATCGCCGCCGAATGCGTCGGCGACGCAAAGTGGTTCATCGCCAAGGCCTCGGCCTATGCCAAGGAGCGCGCGGTGTTCGGCCGTCCCATAGGCCAGAACCAGGGCGTGCAGTTTCCAATTGCCAAGGCCTATGCAGCGATGCGCGCCGCCGAGCTGATGGTCAGGGAAGCCACCCGCAAATATGAGGCCGGGCAGGATTGCGGCGCCGAGGCCAACATGGCCAAGATGCTGGCGGCCGATGCTTCCTGGGAGGCTGCGAATGCCTGCGTGCAGACGCATGGCGGTTTCGGCTTTGCCGAGGAATACGACGTCGAACGAAAATTCCGCGAGACCCGGCTCTACCAGGTCGCGCCGATCTCGACCAATCTGATCCTGTCCTACCTCGCCGAGCATGTGCTGGGCATGCCGCGCTCTTATTAGATGTGATCGGTATGACCTCACTCTCTCGTGCCCCGGACGCAGCGCAGCACGCCGCCTCTTCGCGGCGTGGTGTGCTGCAGAGCCGGGGCCGTATCGAACGCCGGCGTTTGGGACGGTCCCGGTTCTGCGAAGCAGCGCTGAAGAAGCGCTGCATCGCGCCCGGGACACGCGATCGCGGGGATGATTGGTATGCAGATGCTGCCGCTTGAGGGACTGACCGTCATTGCCGTCGAACAGGCGGTCGCCGCACCCTTCTGCTCATCGCGGCTGGCGGACGCCGGCGCACATGTCATCAAGGTGGAGCGGCCCGAGGGCGATTTTGCGCGCGGCTATGACGCGGCGGCCAAGGGACAGAGCAGCTATTTTGTGTGGCTCAATCGCGGCAAGGATTCCGAGGTCATCGATCTCACGACCAAGGAAGGCCGCAAGGCTCTTGAGGATTTGATCGCCAAAGCCGACATATTGCTGCAGAACCTAAAACCCGGCTCGATGGACAAGCTCGGCTTTTCGCTTGAGCGCCTGCGCCGGGATTATCCGAAGCTGATCTGCTGCACCATTTCTGGTTATGGCGACGACGGCCCCTATGCGCACCGCAAGGCCTACGACCTTCTGATCCAGGCCGAGAGCGGCCTCGCTTCCGTAACCGGAACCGCCGACGGTCCATCGCGCGTCGGGCTTTCCATCGTGGATATCGCGACGGGAGCGACTGCGCACGCGGCGATCCTCGAAGCGCTGATCGGACGTGGACGGTCGGGCAAGGGCGCCGACATCCGCATCTCCATGTTCGACGTGATGGCCGACTGGCTGACGGTGCCGCTGCTCAATGCCGAAGCCGGCAATCCGCCGCAGCGCATGGGCCTCGCGCATCCCTCGATCGCGCCCTACGGCGTGTTTTCGTCGAAAGACGGCAAGGGCATCCTGATTTCGATCCAGAGCGAGCGCGAATGGAAGAAGCTGTGCGCCGAAGTGCTGGGCCAGCCGGCCCTGCCGGACGATCCGCGACTCGCCAATATGGTTGAGCGTGTGCGCAACCGCGCCCTGACCGACAAAATCGTCGGCGACAGTTTTGCGGCGCTGACGCGCGATGAGCTGCTGCAGCGATTGTCCGATGCCGACATCGCGTTTGCGGAAGTCAACACCATGGCCGATCTCGCGGTGCATCCGCATCTGCGCCGCATCGAGGTGGATACGCCGAACGGACCGGTCGCCTATCCGGCGCCCGCTGCGATCGTCGTTGGCCAGCCGCGGAACTATGGCGGCGTGCCGGCGATCGGCGGTCGCCGCGACGCCGATGCCAAACCCATCCGCACCGGGACAAAATCGCCATGACCGCCGCCGCCACCGCCACCCTCGACCTCGATCATCTGCGGCAATGGATCGGCCGCACCGAAGCGAAAACCGATATCGTCACCGCGCATCTGGTGCGCGGCTTGCGCGCCACCCTGTTCATGGAGATCGGCGACCCGAAGCCAGGCGACGCCGCCCCCTTCACCGCGCATTGGTGCCTGGCGCAGCCGGTTTATCCGATGTCACAGCTGGGACCCGATGGCCACCCGACCCGCGGCGGTTTTCTGCCGCCGGTGCCGCTGCCGCGTCGGATGTGGGCCGGCGGCGAACTGGAATTTTTCGATGCATTGCGCGTCGGCGACCAGATGAAGCGAAGCTCGCGCATTTCGGACGTAACCATGAAAAGCGGCGGCACAGGCGTGTTGTGCTTTGTGTCCGTGCAGCACGAGGTTACGACGCCGCGGGGCACTGCGATCCGCGAGCGGCAGGACATCGTCTATCGCGACGTTTCATCGAGCACGCCAGCCGCACCCGCGAAACCCGCGTCACCGCCATCCGCGGCAAAGCACCGTGAAAGCCACATGGCCGACGAAGTGCTGCTGTTCCGCTATTCGGCGCTGACCTTCAACGGCCACCGCATTCATTACGACCGCGACTACGTCACAAAGGTCGAGGGCTATCCCGGCCTGATCTTTCACGGCCCGATGCAGGCGGCATTTCTGGTAGAGTTCGCCGCAAAACTGCACGGCGGCGCAGCGCCGAAGAAGTTTGTCTATCGCGGCGTGCAGCCGCTGTTCGAAGGTTCGGAGTTCAGCGTCAACGCCAACGAGAACGGCGCCGCCATGGAACTGTGGACAGCGAATTCGGATGGTGCGCCGACCATGAAAGGCACCGCGACGTGGTGAGCAGCCCTGTCAGCGTCAAAGACGCGACACTGAATCTACTGCGGGCGTTTGGTATCAAGAAGGTATTCGGCAATCCCGGCTCCACGGAATTGCCGTTCCTGAGCGACTGGCCCGACGATATCGACTATGTGCTCGGCTTGCAGGAAGCCAGCGTGATCGGCATGGCCGACGGCTACGCCCAGGCCACCCGCAACGCCGGTTTCGTCAACCTGCACTCGGCCGCCGGCGTGGGCAATGCGCTCGGCAACATTTTTACAGCGTACCGCAACCAGACCCCGCTGGTGATTACCGCGGGCCAGCAGGCGCGCAGCATCCTGCCGCTGCAGCCGTTTCTCTACGCGGAACGCGCCTCCGAATTTCCGCGGCCCTATGTAAAATTCAGCGTCGAGCCCGCGCGCGCCGAAGACGTGCCGGCGGCGATTGCGCGCGCCTACTATGTGGCGATGCAGCCGCCCTGCGGCCCGACATTCGTGTCGGTGCCGATCGACGACTGGACCCATCAGACCCAGCCGGTCGAGGCGCGCAGCGTCAGCCGCGAGCTCGGCCCCGATCCGAAGGCGATGCACGCGCTGGCCGCGGCGCTCACCAACAGCAAGCGCCCTGCCCTCGTGGTCGGCCCCACCGTCGATCGCGCGCAGGCGGTCGACCTGATGGTTCAGGTTGCTGAGAAGTCCAAAGCCGCGGTGTGGGTCAGCCCGTTCTCGTCGCGCTGCAGTTTTCCCGAGCGGCATTCGCAATTTGCCGGCTTCCTGCATGCCTCGCCCGGCCAATTGTCCGATGTATTGTGCCAATATGATTTGGTCGTGGTCATCGGCGCGCCGGTCTTCACGTTTCACGTCGAGGGCGACGCGCCGATCTTCGACGGCTCCGCCCGGATCTTCCAGATCACCGACGATCCGGCCGCCGCCGCGGTCACTCCCTCCGGCACCAGCATCATCGCCACCATGAAGCCGGCCCTCACCCTGCTGTTGGCACTCTTGCCTGAGCTCGACTGCGACGCCTTTCAAGGCCGCACGTTACCGCCTGCACCCAAAGCCGCCGATCCGATTCCGGTCGATTTCCTGATGCACACGCTCTCGACGACGATGCCGGAAGGTGCCGCGCTGGTCGAGGAAGCCCCGTCGCATCGCCCGCTGATGAACAGGTTTCTTCCGATGCGCGGCCAGGACAGTTTTATCACCATGGCGAGCGGCGGTCTCGGCTATGGGCTGCCAGCGTCGGTCGGCGTGGCGCTCGGCCGTCCCGAGATTCGAACGATCTGCCTGATCGGCGACGGCTCGGCGATGTATTCGATCCAAGCGCTGTGGACCGCAGCCCAACGCAAGTTGCCGCTCACGGTCGTCGTCATCAACAATGCCGGCTACGGTGCGATGCGCTCGTTCAGCCAGGTGATGCAGGTGCGCAACGTGCCCGGCCTCGATCTGCCCGGCATCGATTTTGTGCAGATCGCGCAAGGAATGGGGTGCGACGCAATTCGGGTCAGCAAGGCGGCGGAACTTGTGCCCGCGCTCGCGCGCGGGCTCGCGCATGACGGCGTCAGCCTGATCGAGGTGATGGTGGAGTCAGCGGTGCCGCTGCTGTACGGGAAATCGTAGCCCGGATGAGCTCTTGCGATATCCGGGAAAGCACCTGAGACCAACCCGGATATCGCAAGAGCTCATCCGGGCTACGCTTTCTTATACGTCTCCCGCATCCTGGCCTGGATCTTCGCCATGCCGCCGATCCAGCGGTCGTAATTCTCGGTCTTCTTGCGCATGTAATCGAGAACCTGCGGGTGCGGCAGGATCACGAAGGTTTCCTGCTCGATGCCCTTCAGCGCATCCTGCGCCACCTGCTCCGGCGAAAGGTCCCCGTCGCCGGACTGCGGGCCTTTCGGGATCGACCGCAGCATATTTGTATCGACGCCCTGCGGGCACAGGATCGAAACTTTTATTCCATGCGCTCGGTGCGAGATTGCGAGATTTTCAGCAAAACCAACGGCAGCATGCTTGGTCGTCGAATAGGCCGGACTGCCGACCTGCGACAAAAGTCCCGCGGCGGAGATCGTATTGAGGAAATAGCCGCCGCCGCGCGCTTTCATCTTTGGCACCAGATGTCGCGCCGCATAAACGTGGGCCATCACATGGATGGCCCAGCTTTTCGCCCACGGCTCGTCCGAACTGCCGCCGGCGTTCTCCGAGAGCGGATCGAAACCGCCGCCGATGCCGGCATTGGAGCAGAACAGCGCGATCGGGCCAAAGCGCGCTTCGGTTTCCTCGATCAGGTGGCGGATGTCCTTTTCCTGGCCAACGTCGCATTTGAACGCCGCGCCGCCGATCGAGGCTGCAACGGCTTCGGCGTTTGCGAGATCTAGATCAGCCACGACCAACTTGGCAGCGCCGGCGCGATGAAGGGCTTCGCACAGCGCCCGGCCAATGCCGTTGGCGCCTCCGGTGACCACGACGACCTTACCGGCAACCTGCATCGTCACGCCTCGCTTAAAATTGTCAGGTCAGCACGAGATCGAGCACGGCGGTGTAATGGCAGGCCGCACCCAGCAGTACGAAGGAATGCCAGATCGCATTCTGAAAGCGCAAGCGCTGCCAGGCGTGGAAGATGACGCCCAGGCTGTACAACGCGCCGCCGACGATCACGAACCACAGCGCCATGGCCGGCAACGCCGCCACCACGGCGTCGTAGAGCATGAACCCGCTCCAGCCCATCGCCAGATAAAGCCCCACCGACAACCGGTCGAAACGGCCGGGCAGTGACAGCTTGAGCACGATGCCGACAATCGCCACGCACCACACGCCGATCAAGAGTGCGATGGCGAACACACTGTCTTTCACCTGCATGATGAACGGCGTGTAGGTCGCCGCGATCAGCACATAGATCGCCGAATGATCGAAGCGGCGCAGCACCCATTTGGCCCGCGATACCGGCCACAGATTGTAAGTCGCCGACAGCACCAGCATGGTCAAAAGGCCGGCGACGTAGACCGAGACAACCGCGACTTCGAGCGGCGTCGCATAGACGGCGGTGAGCACGATCAGCACCGTGGCGGCGACCAGGCCGCCGAGCACGCCGATGCCATGCACGACGCCGTCCGCAATCAGCTCGGCGCGGTCGTAGTTCCAGCGCACGGCCCCCATCGCCGCATTCGCGGACGTCGAGGCTAGCTGCTTCAGTCTGAAGATGGTCATGGATCGGTCCGGGCTTCCTCGCCAAGCGATAAATCATACCCCCCGGGAGGTCAACGAAAGCTGAACCGGCAAACCCGCCTTAAATATGAAACTTGATTTTGGCGCGACAATCGCCACTTTCCAGGGAGCTTCCCAGCGTTTGCCTTCCATTATTGTCGAGTCTTTCGTCCCCTCATGGCCAGTTTCTCCGAAATCGTCGAAGAAGCACGGCTGTCCGCGCGGGCGCTGCTGGATTACGGCGACAATCTGTTCAATCCGACGGTGCGGCTTGGGGTCACCGGATTATCGCGTGCGGGCAAGACAGTGTTCATCACCGCGCTGGTTCACGGGCTGACGCGCGGCGGCCGCTTTCCGGTGTTCGAGTCTCTCGCAACCGGGCGGATCGCCCGCGCACGGCTTGAGCCACAGCCGGACGATGCGGTGCCGCGGTTTTCTTATGAGAACCACCTGCGCACCTTGATCGAGGCGCGCCACTGGCCGAACTCGACGATCGACATCAGCGAGTTGCGGCTGGTGATCGACTATCAGCGGCAAAATGGCGCCGACCGCACGCTTACCCTCGACATCGTCGACTATCCCGGCGAGTGGCTGCTCGACCTGCCGCTGCTCACAAAGAACTACGAACAATGGTCGGCGGAAAGTCTCGCGCTGTCGCGGCAACAGCCGCGCGCGCCGCTCGCGGTGCAGTGGCACGCGCAACTCGCGACGCTCGATCCACACGCGCATGAGGACGAGCAGGCCACGCTGGCCGCAGCAAAACTATTTACCGAATACTTGCGCGCCTGCCGCGACGAGCGCTTTGCGATGAGCCTGCTGCCGCCCGGCCGCTTCCTGATGCCGGGCAACCTCGCAGGCTCGCCGGCGCTGACCTTTGCGCCGCTCGACGTGCCGGTTGACGGATCGGCGCCGGAGGGATCGCTGTGGGCAATGATGCGGCGGCGCTACGAGGCCTACAAGGATGTGGTGGTCCGCCCGTTTTTCCGCGATCACTTTTCGCGGTTGGACCGGCAGATCGTCCTGGTCGACGCGCTGGCGGCGTTCAACGCCGGACCAGAAGCGCTGCATGACCTCGAGGCGGCGCTGGCGGGCATTCTCGATTGTTTTAGGATCGGCCGAGCCACGTTTTTCAGCAACCTGTTCCGGCCGCGCATCGACCGCATCCTGTTCGCCGCCACCAAGGCCGATCATCTACACCATTCCAGCCATGACCGGCTGGAGGCGATCCTGAGGCGCATGCTGGATCGGGCTGCGACCCGCGCCGAGGGCGCAGGCGCCGCGGTCGACGTGGTCGCGCTGGCGGCCGTCCGCGCCACCCGCGAGGCAACGGTCGCGCGCGGCCGCGACAAGCTGCCGTCGATTTTGGGGACACCCGTGAGCGGCGAAGTCGCCAACGGCGAGACATTTGACGGCGAGACCGAGGTCGCGACCTTTCCGGGCGACCTGCCGGCCGACCTCGATGCGTTTTTCTCCAGCGACGGCGCGTTTTCCGGTCTGACAACCGCGAGCGCAGAAAATGCCGATTTCCGCTTTCTCCGTTTTCGTCCGCCACTGCTTGCGAGCGATGACGCGGAAGACCCGGCACTGCCTCACATCCGCCTCGACCGCGCGCTCCAGTTCCTGATCGGAGACCGACTGCAATGAGTGACCGGCCGACGCACCGCCGTCCCGCGACCTTCAAGCTCGACGATCCCCATGTGATCGTGATGGATCCGGATGGCGATCCATCCCGCCCGTCGCGCGGCACGGTCCACATCACGCCGGAAGCCGATCCTGCCCTGCTGCCGGTGCCGATCGAACAACCGGTCGTCCCGTTGCGACGCGGCTTTCGCTGGGGGACCCTGTTCTGGACCGCATTGGGTGGATTGGTGCTGCTCGGCACCGGGCTTGGCATCGTCAACTTGGTCGAAGATCTGTTCGCGCGCAGCGAAGGTTTTGGTTTTCTCGGATTAGGCTTTGCGATTCTCGCGGCGCTGGCGCTGGTCGTCATCGTCGCGCGCGAGGCATTTAGCCTGGCGCGGCTCGCTGCAATCGAGAAGCTGCATCGTCGCGCCGCCGATGCGCTGCTCAGCGACGACCGCGCGGAAAGCCGCATCATCGTGCAGGAGCTGCTCAGGATCGCGCACGGCAATCCGCAGCTGGCGCGGGCGCGCATGGAACTGGCAAACCACACCGACGACATTATCGACGGCGCCGATCTGATCCGGCTCGCCGAACGCGAATTGATGACGCCGCTGGATATGGAAGCACGCCGGCTCGTTTCCTCGGCCGCGCAGCGCGTCTCACTCGTCACGGCGGTCAGCCCGCGCGCGCTGATCGACGTGCTGTTCGTGTTCGCCGCATCGCTGCGGCTGGTCCGGCAACTGGCGCGACTTTACGGCGGACGGCCGGGCACGCTCGGGCTGATCAGGCTGATGCGGCATGTCATCGCGCATCTCGCGATTACCGGCGGCATGGCCGCGAGCGACGGTCTGGTTCAGCAAGTGCTCGGGCACGGTATCGCGGCAAAACTGTCACAGCGGCTCGGCGAAGGCGTGTTGAACGGCCTGCTGACGGCGCGGCTGGGTCTCGCCGCCATCGACGTGACGCGCCCGCTGCCGTTCACGGCACTTCCCCGGCCCGTGCTGGGCGATCTCGCCAAGGATTTGCTGCGCAAGCGTGACACTGAAGAATGAGAATTGCGATCCGATCTCTCCTCTTGCGAGAGACCGGATCGTACCTGGTATGACGCATTGCTGCTATTGAATCACAATCCGCCTGCGCGCCAGCCGATCGGAATGCGCCATCCATTCCGGCAGCGGAGCCCCGTCCCGGTGCCGGCCTCCGGCGCATGCGGCAGCCCATGCCGCCACCGCACCCAGCAGCAGCGCTGTCGCCAAAGAGAACGCCAGGATAATCGTGCTGCGACGCGAGCGATTTATCGCAGTCTTGGCATTCGCGATACCATTGTCGACACGACGCTCCGCGTCAGCGGGAGCCAGACCGGTGGTCGAGCCCACGAGTTGAACCAGGTAAGCTCGGTCATCTGTGCTTACGCCGTCATGGCCGGCCGACGTAAGCAGGATTCGGCCAGCCTCGGCCCGGTCGGATCTCAGGTCGACATTGGGAGGCCGCCGGGGTGATCGGAACAGGCGATCCAGCTCATAACTCAAAAGCGGTTCGGCGGCGCTGGCCGTGGCTGCGGTTGCCGGCGAGGGGCGGTTGACCGCTGCCGCGGCGACGAATGCGGCCACCGTCGCGCCAAGAACCACCGCTACGGCCCATACGGTCAGTCCATGAAGTCCGTCGCGGGTTTCCACCTGCTCGGAGGGGCTGGGGACCAGGGTGCGGCGAAGCCGCCCCGCGATATATCCGCCCAGGGCGAAACTCACGATTGCCTGGAGAATGAGGTAAAGCCCCGACAACAGCCACAGAGCCGCGGATGCATCCCGCCACGTCGGCGCCGTCGAGCTTACGCCCAGTCCTACCGCCGCAGCGAATGTAACCAGGATAAGCGACAGTGCGGTCGCGGCCAATGCTCCCGCAATGACAGGCGTCCATTGCCAGTACCTCGGCTCCGTCTCAAGCGGGCCGGAGACGGTGGTTTCCGCGATCATGGTCTCACCCTATCTCAGGCCGAAAAACGACAACACAGCCAAGATAACGACGACCAGGCCGACCAAATAAATCAGACCGTTCATTGCATCCTCCTCGGTATCCCTGCGCAGCTATAATCGCGCGGGCTGACCAAGGTTCCGCCTTTTTCAGCGAGGAAATCTGCGTCCGGAAACGGACCGATCTAGCGTGCCGCCACGATCCGCGTGCGCAGCGACATCAATCCTTCGAACGCAATCACCATGTCGTCGCCGGGTTTTAGATAGAGCTCGGCGGCGTTGGGCTGCCCTACCGCGACGCCGCTTGGCGCGCCCATCGCGATCAGATCGCCGGGCTCGAACACCACGTAACGGGAAAAATGCTCCAGCACGTCGGCGATTTTGTAGAGATAGTCGCCGGTGTTCGAGCGCAACCGGGGCTGACCGTTGACGTGGCACGTGACCCACAAATCCTCGGTGTCGGCAACCTCGTCCATGGTCAGGATGTATGGGCCGACCGGCGCGAAGCCCGGCATGTTCTTGGCGGTCCAGAACCGGCTGCCGGAGGCGACCTCGCGCTGCTGGATTTCCCGCGCGCTGACGTCGTTCATCAGTGTGAAGCCCGCGATATAGTGCATCGCATCGGCCTTCTTGACGCCATGCGCGCGCTTGCCGACGACATAGCAAAGCTCCGGCTCGTAATCGAGCGTGGTGATGCCATCGGGCCTGATCACCTCATCGCCGTCGCCCGACATGGTGTCGGTGAGCTTGATGAAGCCGGTCGGCTCGTTCGGGACCTCGGTCAGCATCTTGTTGGCTTTGAGCTCCTCGCGATGCTTTTTGTTGTTCTTGCCGACGCAGAAGAATTTTGACGGATCGGGAATTGGCGCCAGGAATTTCACGCCGGAGATCGGACACTGCAATCCCTCGCGTTCCGCGGCGTCCACCAGCGCCTGTAGGGCGGCAAGCGTCTGCGGCCCGCTCGTCAGAGCGGCTTTGACGCTGGCCGCAGGAACCGGCTGGTGCAACGCATTCGCAGCGGCGACCACATCGACGACATGCTCGCCGCGTACGATCCCGAAACGCGGCCCCGACAACGCGTCGGTAAAAGTTGCCAGGCGCATCACTTTCCTCCCGGCAGTTGCACGTCGTTGTCTTTCACAAGCTTGCTCCATTTGGCAACGTCGGCATTGATGTAGCGGCCGAACTCTTCCGGCGTCTGCGGCTTGGGCTCGGCTCCTAGCGTCGCCAGATGATCGCGGAATTCCTGGGTCTCCATCGCGGCGACAATGGCCTGGTTGATCTGGTTGACGATCTCCGGCGGCGTACCCGCCGGCGCCAGCAAGCCGAACCAGCCCACCAATTCATAGCCCGGCACGCCGCTCTCGGCGACGGTCGGAACATCCGGATAAAATTTCGATCGCCTGGTGTCGGTCACGCCCAGCGCCTTGAGCTGGCCCGATTGCACGAACTGCTGCACCACGGGTCCGGGCGCGAACATCAGCTCGATGCGCGCGCCGAGCAAATCGGTTACCGCCGGGCCGGTGCCCTTATAGGGGATGTGCAGCAGCTTGATGCCGGCGTCGCTGCCGAACAGCACGGCGGACAGATGCGACGCGGCGCCGACGCCGGAGGAGCCGAACGTCAATCCTTCCGGTCTTTCCTTGGCGAGGCGGATCAGATCGGCGGTCGAGTTGACCGGGAGCTTTGGGTTGACCACCAGCAGATACGGCGGCGCCGCACCGATCGCAATCGGCGCGAGCACCTTGTTGACGTCGAACGGGCCCTCGCCGCCGGACGACACCGCCATCAGCGCGCCGGTCGATGCCATCAGCAGGGTGTAGCCATCGGGCGGCGCCTTCATCACGGCGCGGGTGCCGATCGCGCCCGAGGCGCCCGGCTGATTCTCGACCACGACGGGCTGGCCCCATTTGCTGTTGAGATGTTGCGCGATGATCCGCGCCAGCACGTCGGTGCCGCCGCCGGCCGCGAACGGCACGACCATTTTTATCACGCGATTTGGGTAGTCGGCACCAGATGCCGGCAGCGCAGCGGCGCACAACAATAGCGCTATTACTAATATCCGATAGACCATTCGTGCCGCTCCTTTCGGGGTTCTTGTTTCTATCGAATTGCGAACGCGAGCCGCTGCTCGCCGGGTCTGTTGCTCTCCGCAAGCACGCGCCAGCGATACAGCGGCGAGTCGGGCGGCGGCGCAAGATCGGGGGTCCAGCCGGTCAGTTTCTCCAGCGCATAGCTATCCATCACCATCCCGCGCCAGCTGCGTTCGACCTGCGCCAGCGGCGTGCGAACCGCCGTCGTTGCGGCCCAGACCGGATTGGTCTGGTCCGGCTCACGCGCGACATAGAGACCGGTGTGGCCCCCGATCAAATTCATGCCGGGATCGCGGAAGCCGAGAAAACGGCCACGCTCGTTGATCTGCACTACCGGCACGCGATCCTTAAAATACCAGCGCAGCATCGCATAGGTGCGGTAATCCGTCGTTGCGATCCAGCTTGCGCCGATCGTCTGCATTTCCTCGCGCGCGCGGCTTGCGACCTGCTCGTAACCCGCCTCGCCGCCGATCGGGTCCGCCTTGCCGAACAAACTCCAGGGGCTTGCGACGGAATAGAGAAAGGTCCCGACCACCAGCACGATGCCCGAGGCGACCGCAAGTTCGGCCCAGCGAACAGTGGACTTGATCATCCACGCCGGCCAGCCTTCCCGCGGCAGCATGGCGATATTGATGGCGGCGGCGGCAAAGCCGATCGGCCACAAAAACATCGGCCAGGTGTCGCCGATGCGCAGCGTCAGCGACTTCCAGAGAAAATAAAGGAATGGAACGATCACGCTAGCTGAAAGCAGAACGGCGATCGCATCGCGCTGCCGGATTCCGCGCCATGCCATCAAACTCGCCGCCGAGAGCAGCACCGGCAGCAGGATTGGCCCGACCAGAAAGAACTGCAGACCGAAGAAATCCCCGACCGTGCGCAGCGAAAGTTCATGAGTGGCTACCGCGCGCACCGACTGGAATCGGAACGAGGCCCAGTCATGCTGCGCATTCCAGATCAGCACCGGCGAGAACACCGCGACCGCGATGAGAGCAGCGGCCCACGGATACGGACTGCTCAGCCAGCGCCGCCGCCAATCCGGTATCAGCATGAACGCCAGCACGGCGGGAAGCAGCATCACGGCGGTGAATTTCGACAGCAGCGCCAGGCCTGCGAACACGCCGGCAGCAAGCCACCAGCGCGCGTCATCGCTCTCGACCAGCCGTACCAGCGCCCAGACCATCGCGACCGCGAATGGAATCAGCGCGACATCGGGCGCCACCTTGGCCATCAGCAGACCGTAATAGATCGCCGCTTCCGACATCAGGACCGCGAGAAGGACCGCGCGTATGTCATGCGTTACGCGCCGGACGATGTCGGCCAGCAGAAGTTGCGTTGCCAGCATCGCCAGCAGGCCCGCAAACCGCACGCCGAAATTGGTGTCGCCGAAGATCGCGGTGCCGAAGCGGATGAACCAGGCGATCATCGGCGGATGATCGAGGAAGGACAGCACGCATTCCTTGGACCAGGTCCAGTAATAGGCCTCGTCGGTGCGCAACTCGATCACGCCCGCATAGATCGCGCGCATTGCGGTGAGCAGCGCGATCAGTACGCAAACGGCCAATAGCTGGCGGCGCTGCTCCGGGCTCGCTTGTTCTGGCGGGGCTGTCGGCACGGCGCTTTCTCGCCAACTCCGCTGGGGGTGTCAACGAGAGAGGTGTGGCCAGTTAAGGGAATAAACCCTAACATCGGACGATATATCCACACGACGGGACCACATGGCAAAATCCACCCAGGACCAGCTTGGCAAATTCATCCGCGGCATCAGCATCCGGCAGATCCGTCTGGCGTGCGGGCTGGTGCTGTTTGCCTATCTGGTCAGCCATTTTGTCAATCACGCGCTCGGCAACGTCTCGATGGATGCCCTTGCGGCAGGGGTCTATTTCCACACTCTGTTCTGGCAATTCCTACCCATTGCGGTCGTGTTTTACGTGGCCTCTGTGACCCACACCGGGCTCGGCATCTGGGCACTCTACGAGCGTCGGCAATTCCGCTGGAAGGCGATCGAGCCGCTGCAACTCGTGCTCGGCTTAAGCATTCCGGCATTGATCATCACCCATCTGACCGGCGTGCGGCTCGGGCACGCGCTGTTCGGGCACGAAAAGCTATATCCGCAGGTGTTCTATGCCTATTGGGTGGTGTGGCCCTACAAGATGTGGCTGATGTTCATCGTCCTGATCGTCGCCTGGGTCCATGGCTGCATCGGGCTGTATTTCTGGCTGCGGATGAAGGCGTTCTTCAAGAGCGCCGCGCCATTTCTGCTCGCCGCCGCGGTGCTGATCCCCACGCTGGCGATGCTGGGCCTCTATCAAGGCGGACGAACCGTGGTCGAGGAAAGCGGCAGCCGGGAGTGGAGAGCCGAGAATCTCTCGCAGGAAAAGACCGGTACCTGGACCGAGCAAGGCGTGCTGGAGCAGATCACCGATTATTTCCTGTTCGGTTATCTCGGCCTGATCGGTCTGGCTCTGATCGGCCGCGGCGTGCGCGCGCTTAACGAGCGCCGCCATGGCATCATCACTCTCTCGTATGGCAACGGCAGGACGGTGCGGGTGCCGAAAGGCCTCAGCGTGCTCGAGGCGAGCCTGCGCAACAACGTGCCGCATGCCAGCGTCTGCGGCGGCCGCGCCCGCTGCTCGACCTGCCGCATCCGTGTGATCGGCGATTGCGATCATTTGCCGGAGCCGTCCAAGCGCGAAGCGTTCGTGCTCAACCGCGTCGGCGCCGGCGCCGATCCGGCGATCCGCCTCGCCTGCCAGCTGCGGCCCGAGACCGACCTCTCCTTCTTCCAGATATTTTTGCCGCAGATCACCGCGACGACCTTGCGGACCTCCAGCCCGGCGCGCATCGGCGAGGAACGCTATCTGGTCAGCATGTTCGTCGACATGCGCGGCTCGACAAAACTCGCGGAAAAGCGGCTGCCGTTCGACACCGTGTTCATCGTCAATCGGTTCCTCGGCGCGGTATCGCAGGCGGTACTCGAAAGCGGCGGCCAGCCCAACCAGTTCGTCGGCGACGGACAGTTGGCGCTGTTCGGGCTCGGTACCACCCCGCAAACCGCATGCCGCCAGGCGCTGAAGGCGGCGGCGCAGATCGCGGTTCACGTCGACGAACTAAATCAGTTCCTCAGTCACGATTTGCGCGAACCGATCCGCTTCGGCATCGGCATTCACGGCGGCGAGGTCATCATCGGCGATATCGGCTATCGCGATCACATGGTATTCACGGCGCTTGGCGACGCGGTCAATGTCGCCGCGCGCCTGCAGGACATGACCAAGAGTCTTTCCTGCGAAGTCATTTTCTCGGAAGAGGTTCGCAACACCGCGGGGTTGCCAGCAGACGCGCTGCCGCAGCACGACGTCGATATCCGCGGCCGCGCCGAACCGATGGTCGTGCGCGCGGCCACCAGCGCGAAGAGTTTGTCGGCGCTGGTCGAGGAGCCCGCGGTCGCCGCGTAGCCGCGTCGTCCCCGCGCAGGCGGACCCATACGCCGTGCCCTCTCAGCTAAGCATAACGGTCGATACGATGGAGCAACCCACCGTGATCAACATGAGCGCCAGGGGTTAGGGGTCCCCGCCTTCGCGGGGACGACCCGCGGGGAGGTCATCCAGCGCACATCTGAACATCCGTTCAGAAAATTCTCTGCCGCTTTTTTCGAACCCCGCTCCCGCACGATGCAACGAACGGTCGATGGGTAAGACTGAAACCAAAACATCAACCCGCGCCGAGCGCGCACCTTCAAGGAGAACGACCATGTTACGCAAAATCACGCTGGCACTTGTTGCCGCAGCTTCCCTCGGCGCGATGGCGCTGGCTCCGTCGGCTGCTTCCGCAAAGCCGTGGGGCGGCGGATGGGGCGGCGGCTTCCATCATCACCACTTCGGTCCCGGCTTCGGCATCGCTTATGTCGGCGGCGGCTATGCCGACGACGGCTGCTACGTGACCCGCCGCGTTCGCACCCCATTCGGCTATCGCCTGCGCACCGTCAACGTCTGCTATTGATCGGTGCTCAATTTCAAAGCCCCGGCCGCTCGCGCGGCCGGGGTTTTGTTTCACGCGGGCGGGACGCAGGAACATTTGAATAAAATTCTAGCCGGAACCGCTTTTGCGGCGTTCTGCCGCGCCAAATGACCGCGAAACAGGCAAAACCCGCGATCCCACCGCAAACCACAGCGTTTTCCGGGATTTTCCGGATGCTGATTTAAGCTATCAAGCTTGGCCCAACCCGCGTATCGTGCGCCCGTCGGATAAGCCGGTTTCCAGGGACCGACCGATCGTGATTGTTTTTAATCCTGCGGAGACGACGTGATGGCTAAAGGTACTGTGAAGTGGTTTAACCCGACCAAGGGTTTCGGATTTATCCAGCCGAGCAATGGCGGCAAGGACGTGTTCGTGCATATTTCGGCGGTCGAGAAGGCCGGTCTTTCGACGCTCAATGAAGGACAGACGGTGGAATACGAGGAAGTCGCCAACCGCGGCAAGACCTCGGCTGAACACCTCAAGGTTTGACGCCGGCGGCACAATCCGGAAAAGCCCTCGGACGCGTTCCGGGGGTTTAAGTCCTCCAAAACATCCTCTTCAAAAGAGATCGGGCGCATTCGGCAAGAGCGGCAGCGCTCTTGCCCGGCGTTGCGCGTGGGCGTTCAGTCTTCCGTGACCCACTTCTCGACGGTCATGACGTCGGGCAATTCCAGATAGCCTTTCGGCCACATATCCACGACCCACTCGACCCGCGTCGCGCGCTCGACCAGTACCGCGGTGTTGTGCGGCGTCTGCAGCACCAGTGCGTTGCCCCGGTAATGCGGGTCGCCCACCGTGTGATATTTCAACAGACCCCACTCCTGCAGCACCAATAGCAGGCTGGTGGTGTTGCGCGTGGTGTCCCAGCAATCGTAATTGTGCTTGTCGTCGAAATAACGGAAGTCCGCCTTGGCGACGCGCTTGTTGGTTCCGAGCACCGGCCCCATGCGGCGGTCGAACCATACCACCGCCTTTTGCACCGCCGCCCGCTCGGCCGCGGCCGATGCCTTTCCGGCTGCGAGCATCTGAGTCAACGCTTTGCGGTCGGCCGTCGTGAAATCGAGGATCTCACGCCGCCGGCAAACGAAGCCGTAGCAAACCGTCATGGAATTCGCGGAGGGCGGATAAATCGATACCGTGCTGTAGAGCGCCGCCACCGGCGGACTGAGTTCGACCGCTCCAGCCGGCTGAGCAACCGAGAGCGCAAGGGCGGCCAAGCTCGCAAGGTGCAAGCGAATTCGATGCGGTTCCGCTACCGATCGCATGATTTGGCGCGACTCCTTAAGTTATCCTCGAAAATTATCCCGCAGGTTTGGCGGTGCCAAGATAGCTCCGTGATAGAACAGCGGAACTTGAGTCATGTCATGACAACTGATGCGAAAATGCCGCAGTTTACGGCTCCCTACGCCCCCGATGATGGGGCCATCGCGTCACGCCTGCTCGCAACGGCACGGCTTAGCCCCGAACAGGACGTGCGGATCGACCGGACCGCGACGCGGTTGATCGGCGCCATTCGCGCCACCGAGGATCGGCTCGGCGGCGTCGAGGACATGCTGCGCGAGTTCGCGCTTTCCACCCGGGAAGGCCTGGCGTTGATGGTGCTGGCAGAAGCGCTGCTCCGCGTGCCCGACGCGCGGACTGCCGATCAGTTCATCGAGGACAAGCTCGGCCAGGGCGATTTCGTGCATCACGAGACAAGATCCAGCGCTTTCCTGGTCAATGCGTCCGCCTGGGCGCTCGGCATGTCGGCGCGGGTGATTCAGCCCGGCGAAACGCCACAGGGCACCATCGGTCGCCTGGCAAAACGTCTCGGCGTTCCCGCCGTGCGCGCCGCAACCCGGCAGGCAATGCGCCTGATGGGCAGCCATTTTGTCCTCGGCGAGACTATCGAGGCCGCGCTCGAACGGGCGCGCACGCATTCGGCCCGCATTTCCCGCTATTCATTCGACATGCTGGGCGAAGGCGCGCGGACTGCGGAAGATGCCAAGCGCTATTTCAAATCCTACGCCAGCGCGATCGACGCCATCGGCCGCACCCCGGGCGAAAATCGCCTGCCCGACCGGCCCGGCATTTCCGTAAAACTGTCGGCGTTGCACCCCCGTTTCGAGGCGGTAAGCCATGTGCGGGTGATGGCGGAACTGGTTCCGCTGCTGATCGAACTCGCGCGACAAGCAAAGGCCTATGACTTGAATTTCACCGTCGATGCCGAGGAAGCCGACCGGCTGGAATTATCACTCGACGTGATCGCCGCCGCCTCCAGCGACGCCTCGCTTGCAGACTGGGACGGATTCGGACTCGCGATCCAGGCCTATCAGAAGCGCGCAGAAGCCGTGATCGATTACGCCAATAATCTGGCACGCAGGCTGAGCCGGCGGATGATGGTGCGCCTTGTGAAGGGCGCGTATTGGGACACCGAGATCAAGCGCGCGCAGGAGCGCGGCCTCGAGGGCTATCCGGTGTTCACCCGCAAGGCGATGACGGACTTGAACTACATCGCCTGCGCGCGAAAACTGCTGAACTTGAGGCCACGCATCTTCCCGCAATTCGCTACCCACAACGCGCTCACCGTCGCGACGGTTCTTGAACTCGCGGGCGGCCGCAGCGGCTTCGAGTTTCAGCGCCTGCACGGCATGGGCGACGCGCTGTATCAGCAATTGAGTGAGGATCATCCCGAACTGGCGTGCCGGACCTATGCGCCGGTCGGCAGCCATCGCGATCTCCTGGCCTATCTGGTGCGGCGCCTGTTGGAGAACGGCGCCAATTCGTCCTTCGTGGCGGTTGCGGCTGACGATTCCGTGCCGGTCGAAACGCTGCTGCGACGGCCCGCGGAACTCATCGGGATCGCCGGAAACGCGCCGCATCCGAAAATCCCCTTGCCACGCGATCTCTATCAGCCGGATCGCATCAATTCACGCGGCATCGAATTCGGCGCCCGCGCGGCGTTGAGCGCTTTGGTCGCGGCCGTTGCGGAAAGCAAGCCGCGCGTGGGCTGCGTCGTGGATGCTAGCGCGGATGTCGCAAGCAACGCCGTCATTGCCGCGCGCTCGGGCTTCAGATCGTGGAGCCAGACTGCGGCCGAAACCCGCGCATCCATCCTGGACCGCGCGGCAAACCTGCTGGAGCAGCGCATGGCGCATTTCATCGCGCTGTTGCAGCGCGAGGGCGGAAAGACACTCGATGACTCCGTGTCCGAAGTCCGCGAGGCGATCGACTTCTGCCGCTACTACGCCGCCGAAGGCCGCAGGCTGTTCGGCGATGGACAGGCCATGCCGGGACCGACCGGCGAGAGCAACGTGCTGCGGCTGCGCGGTCGCGGTGTTTTTATCGCGATTTCACCGTGGAATTTCCCGCTGGCGATTTTCTCAGGCCAAGTTGCCGCAGCGTTGATGGCCGGCAATACTGTCATCGCAAAACCTGCCGAGCAGACACCGTTAGTGGCGGCGGAAGCCGTGCGGCTGTTGCATGAAGCCGGCGTGCCGGAATCCGCGTTGCACCTGGTCCCGGGCGACGGCAGCATCGGCGCGACGCTGGTCGCACATCCTGATATCGCCGGCGTGGTTTTTACAGGCTCGACCGAGGTGGCACGCTCGATCAACCGGGCGCTGGCGGCCAAGGACGGCGCGATCGTGCCGCTGATCGCGGAGACCGGCGGCATCAACGCCATGATCGTCGATGCCACCGCGCTGCCCGAACAGGTCGCCGACGACGTGGTGACCTCGGCGTTCCGCTCGGCCGGGCAGCGCTGCTCGGCATTGCGGCTGCTGTTCGTGCAGGACGATGTCGCCGACCGCATGATCGAGACTATTGCCGGCGCCGCCGGCGAATTGAAGGTCGGCGACCCCGCCGATCCCGCCACGCAACTCGGACCGGTGATCGACCTTGAGGCAAAGCAGCGGCTGGAGGCGCATATCGCGCGCATGAAGCAGGAGGCCCGCGTGCATTTCGTAGGCGTCGCTCCTGAGGGCAATTATGTCGCGCCGCATATTTTTGAATTGTCTCGCGCCGAGGACCTGACCGAGGAGATATTCGGCCCGATCCTGCATGTGGTGCGGTATCGGGCCGATCATCTCGAGCGCGTGCTGGCCTCGATCGAGCGCAGCGGCTATGGGCTGACGCTCGGCATTCATTCGCGGATCGACGATACCGTCGACGCGGTGGTGGAGCGGCTTTCGGTCGGCAACGTCTACATCAACCGCAACATGATCGGCGCCGTCGTCGGCGTGCAGCCGTTCGGCGGGCACGGCCTGTCGGGCACCGGCCCCAAGGCCGGCGGCCCGCATTACCTCGCGCGCTTCGCGACCGAGCAGACCGTCACCGTCAACACCGCTGCAGCCGGCGGCAACGCCGCGCTGATGGCGGAAAGCGAGTAGCTGCGTCATTGCCGGGCCTGACCCCGGCAATCCATCTTCTTCGAAGAACTCTTGCGAAGAGGGATGGATACGCGGGTCAAGCCCGCGTATGACGGCTGTGCAAAAACCATCACGGGAGCGACCATGGAACGCGGCATCTTCGAAGGCCTCAAGGTTCTGGACTGCGCGAGTTTTATCGCAGCGCCTGCGGCCGCTACGGTGCTGTCGGATTTCGGCGCCGACGTGATCAAGATCGAGCCGCCCGGATCCGGCGATCCCTACCGCAATTTGCCGAACCTGCCGGGCTATCCGGTCAGTCCGCACAATTACGCGTGGATGCTGGAATCCCGCAACAAGAAGAGTCTCGCGCTCGACCTCGGCAAGCCGGAGGGGCAAGCGGTGTTGCGCCGCCTCGTTGCCGGCGCCGACGTCTTCATCACCAATTTCCCGCCCGCGGTGCGCGGGCGGCTCGGCATCACCTATGAAGAGCTAAAACCCCTCAACGAGCGGCTGATCTATGCCTCGTTCACCGGCTACGGCGAAAGAGGCGAGGAAGCCAACAAGCCCGGCTTCGACAGCAACGCCTATTGGGCCCGCTCCGGCCTGATGGATCTGGTGCGCGCCGACCTCGACACCACGCCGGCGCGCTCCGTCGCCGGCATGGGCGACCATCCCTGCGCGATGGCATTATACGGCGCCATCGTCACCGCGCTCTACAAGCGCGAGCGCACCGGCAAGGGTTCGCATGTCAGTTCGAACCTGATGGCCAATGGCATCTGGGCCAGCGGCGTGCTCGCACAGGCCAAATTATGCGGCGCGAAATTTCAGGAGCGGCGGCCGCGCGAACGCGCGTTGAACGCCGTGACCAATCATTACAAATGCCGCGACGGGCGCTGGCTGATCCTGTCGCTGCTCAATGAGGAGCGGCAATGGCCGGCGCTGGCGCGCTGCCTCGGCCGCAAAGACTTCGTCACCGATCCGCGTTTCGCCACCAAGGCCGATCGCCACGCGCGGTCGCTGGAGCTGATAAAAATCTTCGATGAGATATTTGCAACCAAGGACCTCGCGGAGTGGCGCAAAATTCTCGACGGCAACGGGCTGGTGTTCGGCGTGGTCGGTATCCTCGATGACATTCCGGACGACCGGCAGATGCTGGAGAATGACGTGCTGGTGCCGTTCGAGGGTGGCGGCATGCTGACCATCAACAGCCCGATCTGGGTCGATGGCAGCGACAAGGTGAAGCCGCGTCATCCGCCTGGTATCGGCGAGCACAGCGACGAGGTCTTGCACGCGGCGGGATATGACGAGGAGGCGATCAAACAATTTCGGGCGGCAGGTACCGTGGCTTAAGTCTTCAGCGATGCATCCACGCCCAAGCGATGCCGAAGGCGATCACGCCGACAATCACTGCGACGCCGATCGCCCAGGCGCTGACGCGCACGCCGCTGACGGCGACGCGATTAGCCTCGTTATCCGCGATCTGACGATCGCGCTGCTTGTTCTCGCTTTCGGAGCTGCTCACGCTATCCCCCCGCCACCGATGACGCGCCGGATTCATACGCCTAATCGCGTATCGTTGCACGCTATTTAAGTCCGCAACGCGTCCTTCGAATAGCCGGCGATCCGCTTGTAGCCTTCCGAAAGCGCCACAAGCTCATCGCGGCTGATGACATCGTCGATGACGCCGAACGGCTGGTCGCCGGTGCGCTGAAACACCTCGCGCAGGATCGCGTCCGGCGGATTGGTACGGTTGGTCAGCACGATCCGGGTGGTGGCTTCGAGCCGCTGCTTCTCATAGACAGCGAGTGCGGCAACCGGGCTGTCATGTTCAAGCAGCGCCGTCGTCAACGCCCGTGCATCCAGGATCGCCTGCCCCGCGCCGTTGGAACCGCGCGGCACCATCGGATGCGCCGCGTCGCCGAGCAGCGTTATCCGGCCAAAACTCCAGCGCGGCAGCGGATCCTGATCGACCATTGGAAATTCCAGCACGCTGTCGGCGGCGCGGATGAAGGCCGGGACATCGAGCCAGTCGAAATGCCAGTCGGCGAAGGCTCGAATAAAATCGTCGATCGAGCCCGGCCGGGTCCAGTCGCGTTTGCGATAGTTTTCCGTCTCGATTTCCGCGACCCAGTTGATCAGCTGCAGTCCGTCGGCGCCGGCGGGACGGATCGGATAGATCACCATCTTGCCATGCGACAGCCAACCCGCCCGCACCATGCTGGCGCCGGACAGCATCGGTTTCCACCGCGTCACGCCGCGCCACATGTTGACGCCGGAATAGCGCGGTTCGCCTTCGTCCGGATAAAACTGTTTTCGGATCGCGGAGTGGATGCCGTCGCAGGCGATCGCGACGCCGCCACGCATTGTAGTGCGGTTGCTCCCGCCAGGTCCGTCGGAAAAGCTGACGGTAACGCCGGCATCGTTCTGCTCGACGCCAATACAATGATGATTGGTCAGCAAGCGATCGTGTCCAGCTCGCGCGCGGAATGCATCGAGCAGCACCATCTGCAGATCGCCGCGGTGGATCGAGAACTGCGGATGGTCGTAGCCCGCCGCGCGTCCCAGCGACTCCTGATAGATCAACTGGCCAAAGCGGTTGAAAAAGGTCGCGTCTTTGGTTGCAATCGCAACCCGCGCCAGCGCTTGCTCCAGACCAAGCGCGGCGAGTTCCTTGGTTGCATGCGGCAGCAAATTGATGCCGACGCCGATTGGCCTGATTTCGGCGGCGGATTCGAAAACCCGGCAGGGAATGCCGGCCGCGTGCAGCGCAAGCCCCAGGGTCAACCCGCCGACGCCGGCTCCGACGATGATGACCTCGTCCATCTGTTGCATCCCGGCGCGTTTTGTTGGCGATTGGCCGGATGAAACACGATTGGTGAGACTACTGTCAATCTCGACGGGCCGCGCTTGCCGCGCGATTCGTTCAGCGGCTTTTCACAAAGCACATGCCCATGCGCGTGGCATTGCTGACGGGCTGACAGGCGAGCCCCTCGGCGCAGGTCCAGGAACGGAAGCTGGCGTCGTTGTCGGCGCGTTTCGGTCTTTGCTGATAGCAATGCGCGCCCCAACCGTCGTCATATTCGGTGCCGGCGAGTTCCGTGCTGCCACGCAATTGCGCCCGGCCTGAAAATCCGCGGGAATAGTCCGGCGGCGCGCCGTCGCGGATCGCGGTGAGAACATCGCGGCGTCTGACCTGGTCGCCGAAGAAATGCGGCGACGCCGGCACCACGGTCGAATTGGAAGGTTTTTCCGCCATCCAGTCGGCGCCGGGAAAATGAAATCCGCCGATGCCGCGGGTCTGATGACAGCCGGAGCAGGTCATGTCGTTGAGCCGTCGCTCGAAGCCTGCGACGGAGCGGATGTTTTGAAACGCCAAGCCGCCCTGTGCGGCTTTTTTCAACGCCGCAACGACCTCACCCTCCCCAAACACCTCATTGCCGTAGCCGTCGGCCTGTACGAAACCGAATGCCGGCTGCAATTTCGACGGCGCAAATCCTGCCGGCGTCGCGGCAATGGCGCCGGTCGCGAGAAACTTCTCGGGAATCAGGATGGTGCCGCGATCCAGTTCGGCGAGGTTTTTCGGATCAAGCAACCACGCCCTGAATTCGCGCTTCAGGCCGGGGTCGGCAAAAATCTTCTCGCGATCGATCTGGTTCTCCAGCGGCGCTTCTTCGAACGCACGCGTCTGTGCGTTGAGGCGGAACACCTTCAGCAGATAGTCGGTGCGAAAATCGCGCGTCGCCGATTTCGGCGCGTGCGCGATCTGCAGATTGATTTCGATGCGGTCGATGTTCTCCGGCTTGATCGAGTCAAGCGGGCCATCCTTCGACAACAGTTTGGCCGCAAGTTCAACGCCGCTTAGCGGAGACTCTGCGGCGGCCAACCATCGCCGCGCGATCTCGGCACAGGTGATGGCGGTTCCATCGGCGTCAACTGCATGATCGCCCTTGGCTTTCAGCACAATGTTCAAGGTCGCCGGCAGACGCGGCCACACCACGGCATCTCCCGTTACCACAGGCCAGGTGCGCGTCAATCGATAGATCAGCCGGATTTCGCCACAGCTATTCGGCGCGAGATAAGCTCGGTCCATCCGGTTGATGATGCCCGCAAGCACAAAGCGCGTCTGCGGCGAATAGAGCAGCACCCGATCGAACAGTTGGAGATCGAACGAATCGCCGACGCCGATGGTCTCGTTCGGGAGGTTAGCCTTGTGACTTGTGACGTAACGATCGAACTCGCGGTCGAGAGCTTTGCGAACCGACCACATCGACGGCAACGCGAATAATTCCTCATTGGACATTTGCGGACGAAGCAGCGTTTTGGCATCGAGCATCCGGCCCAAGCCAAAGCCGGTGCTTGTAGTACCTGGCATCAGATGGTCCCTTACGTCGAGTTCACGCAACGCCAGCGGATCGATGATTGCGACGCCGCGTTCCAGGGCCGCGCTCTGTGCGATGCGCGGCGCAATGACGCAAAGTAGGATCAGAAGAGAGACGATAAATTGCACGCGGAGCCTTTTCCGTGACGGACAACGCCGAGGAAACTAGCCGAAAAGCGGGCGGGCTGTCTCGCAGCGCGCTCTCAAGAACCCATCATTCCGGGGCGCACGCGCCCTTCCGGGTCCGCGCCGAAGAGGCGCGTCCTGGAATGACGTGGTTAGGTTATGGCCCTGGTTCAGCGCCCGACGATCAGGCCGCGGCTGGTGACCACCACCCAGCGGCCATCCTGCTTGCGGATCGCGTCGATGCGGCCGAGGCCGGGGATCGGATCACCGGCGTATACCTCGAAGATGCCCTGTCGGCCTTCGATCAGCGCAACGCCATTGGCGACGTCGCGCAACACCCAGCCCTCCACCGTCGGCAGCCTGGCGACTTCGGGTTTCGGCGCGGGCAGCGGAACCTGCGCGGACCCGGCATTCGCGGTTTGAATCGATCCGGTGGACTCCTTCGGAGCAACCGGCGCTGCCGGGGTTACCGGCGCTGCCGCGGCAGCCGCGACCGGCGCAGCCGCTGGAGCGGCCGCCGGGACGGCGACCGAGGCGGTGCGAAGCTTCTCAACGGTCTCGCTGAGCTTGGCCAGCTTTGCGGCCGGCTCGGCCTGCGCCTTCTCGACCTTGTCGAGGCGGTCAGTGGTCTTGCCGATCTGCGAGGCGCTGTGTTTCGACGTCTGCTCGAGGCTGGTCCGGAGCGCCGCGACCTCGGTGTCGATCCGCGAGATTGTATCTTCCAGCGCGCGGGTGCTTGCGATCTTGGCTCCGTCGCCTGCGACACGTCCAAAACCTGCCGTCGCCAGCGCGCCGCCAACCGCGCCGGCCACCGCTGCGAGAGCGATGACCGCCGCCAGCGCGGCGACCCGGCGTTTGCCGAATATCCCGCCGCCGGCCGGCTGCGTTTTCGAACTCTCCGTTGTCGCCGTTCCAGGCCTGGTCGCGTGGCATGATCAGGATCTGGCCGGAAGGTTTCGGCGCCTCAGCCTTTGCCTCGACCCGAGGGGTTTCAGGCTTTGCAGCTTCGGGCTTTGCGGCTTCGACTTTGGGCGCGTCCTTCGCCTTGTCGGCTTCGCCCTGCTCCGGCGCAATCTTCGGAGATTCGACGCTGATGGACGGTTTCGCCAGATACTGGGCTGAGTCTTGAGCCGGTCCTTGGGCCGTCTGGGCCGGCGTTGCGTCCGGTGAATTCGGGGCGGTCGGGCCGGCGCCGACGACGTCGCCGAGGTTATCGCTGATCCGGTCAGGCTGTTGTTCGCTCACGTCCAAATCTCCAGCAAAGGTTGACCATTTGGTAACTTTTATTGCTTGCGAATTCGTTACTGCTGCCAGAATTACGGAAATTTTAGGATGTCGTCCGGCCCGTTTCCGCCGCAGTTGAGGAACCGCCCGCGGGGCGGCGCGCCCGGAAGGCCGGCTTTGCTGCTCTGCGGCATCGGCACTCCCCCGTCATGCATCTGATTGCATGAGCGGATTTCCCGACTAACATGGCCGCAATGAGACCAGCGAGACAGGCAGCGGGCTCCATGGCAATCGAAAAATGCATCAACGAATATGACGTGGCCGATGTCATTTTCGAGGAGGGCTCGACCGGTCGCGAGCTCTATGTGGTGCTCGACGGCAAGATCGACATTGTCAAGGATAGCGGCGGCGCGAGAACCACCATCGTCACCCTCGGCAAGGGCGAATTCTTCGGCGAGATGGCCGTGATCGATGGCTCGTCGCGGTCCGCCACCGCGATCGCCGCCGCGCCGAAAACCAAGGTGATGCGGATCAATCACGCCCGCTTCGTGTATCTGGTCAGCCAGCAGCCGGCCTTCGCGCTGATGATCATGGACGCGCTGAGCAAGCGGTTGCGCGCCTCCAACGCCGCCCAGTTCAGAGCAGCGGACCAATGAGCGACCGCAAGCCGAGCCCATTTGTCACGCTTCTGAATAACGATGTCTGCTCGCTGATCCAGGCTGCCCCGGACGTCTACCAAATCCGCTTCAAAAACCGCGCCGCCAACGCTTACCTGGTGCGTGGCTCCTCGCGCACCATCATGATCGACGTAGGACTATCCTCGAATTTCCCGCATCTGCTGGAATGCCTCAACCATGTCGGCTGCGCGCCCGACAACATCGACCTCTTGGTTCTCAGCCACGAACATCTCGACCACATCGGCGCCGCCTATCACTTCGCCGGCCGCACCATCATCGCGGCGCATCGGCTCGCCGCCAACAAGATCATGCTGCGCGACGATTTCTCGATGCTACGCAAGATGTTCAACGAGCCGAATGTACCGATCAATGTCGACCTCTGGCTGGAAGAAGGGAACCTGATCGACCTCGGCAATTTCCGGCTCAACGTCATGTACACGCCGGGCCACACCTCGGCCTGCATCAGCCTGTTCGACCAGGAACAGGGGCTGCTGTTTGCCGCCGACACCCTGATGCCCGGCGGCGTGATGGGCGGCGTGTTCGGATCGGGCAGCATCAGCGACTACATCCAGTCGCTGGAGCGGCTGAAGGGCTTGAACTCCAAAATCCTGTTGTCCGGACATGGCCGGCTGTCCGATACGCCGCAGGACGACGTGCGGATTGCGATCCAGCGCTCGCACGCGCTGTTGTTGGACACCGCGCAACTGTTCGACGCCCTCGACGCGCGCTCGAACTTCGAGCCGATCATGCAGTCGGTGCGCGACCTCAACAAACTCGACGACGCGTAAAATAACGCCGACCTCGTGTCCCGGGCGCGATGCAGCGCCATAAGCGCGTTTACGCGCGTCTTCGACGCGCTATGGCCCTTGCGAAGCGCTGCTTCGCAGAACCGGGACCCCGGTTTCTTCGAGTCGCGAGCAAGCGGGACCCCGGCTCTGCAGTGCACCGCTTCGCAAGAGCTACGCGCTGCACTGCGTCCGGGGAACGCAGACGGCGGAGTGTGTTTACATCACCACCGGCGCATCCGGCAACTCATTCACACCGGCGCCATGCTTCGGAAAATGCTTTGCCAGGTGCCGCGACACCGCCGCGATGCCCTTGAGCACGCCGGCCTGGAAATTTCCCTTGCCGAATTCGGCTTCCATCGCGCGGCAGATCTTCTCCCATTCCGCGGCGCCGACTTTCGCGTCGATACCGCGATCCGCGAGAATCTCGACATCGCGGTCCGCCAGCAACAGATAGATCAGCACGCCGTTGTTGTGCGCGGTGTCCCAAATTCGCAGATGCGAAAAAACATCCAGCGCACGATCGCGGGCCGACTGGTTGCGCAACAACGGCGCGCCGTCCAGCGCGCCTTCGACGACGAAACGGATCTGGCCGGAATGGGTCGCCTCGCCAGCCTTGATCGCGCGCTCGATCGAAGCCAGCACATGCTTCGGGAAGACCTTTCGAACCCGCCAGCGGTGCTCCAGCAAATGCTTGCCGATACGCTTGATGCCCATGGTCACCAACTCCCCGACGCGCCGCCGCCGCCAAAACTGCCGCCGCCTCCGCTGAAACCGCCGCCATCGCTCGAACTGCTTCCGCCCGAAAACTCGCCGCCACCGCTGCTTACCCAACCGCCGCCGGGCCCGCCGGAAGACGTCATGGCGTCACCGAACATGGTAACCAGGAACGCAATAGCGCCGCCGATAGCCGACAACACCAGTGGGGCTGCGATGAACCAGAGATAACCGGCAACAAGTCCGCCGGTCGCGAGCGAACCGAAAAGCCTGCCGAATATCCCTCGAAAAATGCCGCCGGCAATGAGCGCCGCGAAGATCAGGAACGGATTGAACAGGTCGTCGAAGCCGGGACTCTGCTGCGGCCGCTGCGCCGGGGCCGGCAACGGTTCGCCGTCGACGACGCGCAGGATACGGTTCACGCCGTCGATAATGCCGCCGGCAAAATCGCCGCTGCGGAATTTTGGAGTGATGACTTCGTCGATGATGCGTTTTGCGGTAACGTCGGTCAGCGCGCCCTCGAGGCCGTAACCGACCTCGATCCGCAGCTTGCGGTCATCCTTGGCGACGACGAGAATGGCGCCGTCGTCGATCTTTTTGCGCCCGATCTTCCAGGCTTCCGCGACGCGGAGCGAATACTGCTCGATGGTTTCAGGTTGCGTGGTGGGCACGATCAGCACCGCGACCTGGCTGCCTTTGCGTGCCTCGAAATCCTTCAAGGTCTTGTCGAGCGAGGCAATGTCGCTGCTGCTCAGCGTCGCGGTTCTGTCGACCACGCGCCCGGTGAGCGGCGGCACCGCGACATCCGCCATGGCGGCGAATGCCCAGCACAGCATTAGCGCAAGAAGCGTTACCCTTGCAGCTTTCATCGCGGGCGCCTTTTTAGGTTGCCGCGATTACTTTGCTGGCGCTGGAGCGGGCGTCGCCGGATTGAAATCGACTTTCGGCGCGGTCGAGATTTCCTTTTCGTTTTCGACCGAGAAGTTGGGCTTCTCCTTGTAGCCGAACATCATCGCCGTCAGGTTGTTCGGGAACGAGCGTACCGTGACGTTATATTCCTGCACCGCCTTGATGTAGCGGTTGCGCGCCACCGTGATGCGGTTCTCGGTGCCTTCCAGTTGCGACATCAGATCGCGGAACAGCGCGTCGGATTTCAGCTGCGGATAATTTTCGGTGACCACCAGCAACCGCGACAGCGCGCTGGAGAGCTCGCCTTGCGCGGCCTGGAATTTCTGGAACGCGGCGGGGTCGTTGAGCACCTCCGGCGTCGCCTGGATGCTGCCGACCTTGGCGCGGGCATTGGTGACGCCGAGCAGCACGTCTTTTTCCTGCTGGGCAAAGCCCTTCACCGAATTGACCAAATTGGGCACCAGGTCGGCGCGGCGCTGATACTGGTTGATGACCTCGGACCAGCTCGACTTGACCTGCTCGTCCTGGCTCTGGATTACGTTATATCCGCAATTGGTGAGGCTCAACGTCGCCAGCGCCGCCAGCACGGTCCACAATCTGCGCATAAACCTTCTCCTGTCCGGTCGTTAAATTTTATTGCATTCAGATCATAACAGAAGATGTCGGCAGACGTTCCTGAATCTGCGCCGATTTGCTGCACGCCATTCAATCCAAATCCCGCAATACCGCTTCGACCGCCTTGCGCTCGTCGGAGGTCAATGCGGCCTGCGGCGCGACGGGATCGCCGACATCGTAGCCCTGGATCGCAAGCCCGGCCTTGATGCATGCCGCGAGATTGTAACGCGCGAACGCCTCGTTCAGGCGCCACAGCCGGCGCTGCAATTTCATCGCCTCGTCCCAGCGCTGCGCCTTGCATAGATCGTAAAGTTCGACGCTCTGGCGCGGAATGACGCAGGCCGGACCCGCCATCCAGCCGACGCCGCCGATCAGCATCACCGCGGCGGGAATATGCGCGGACGCCGAGAACACGTCGATCGAATCGCCGCAGCGGTTCATGATCGACAGCAGCCGTCCGGTATTGGTCGAGGCGTCCTTGATGGCGACGATGCGCGGGTGTGCGGCGAGCCTTGCGATGACGTCGAGCGTGAGGTCGGAGCGTTGAAACTGCGGATTGGTGTAGATCACTACGGGAATGCCGACCGCGTCCGCGATGGCGCGAAAATAGGACTCGACCTGCGCATCCTGAAGCGGAAAGTACGCTTCCAGAATCGCCAGGATGCCATCGGCGCCGAGCTGCTGATACGATTTCGCTTGCGCCACCGCCTCCGCCGTCGAGGTCGAGACAACGCCGGCGATCACAGGCACGCGCTTTTGCGCGGCTTCGATGCTCGTCCGCACCACGGCCGTGCGCTGCTTGTGGCTGAGATAGGCGAACTCGCCGGTCGAGCCGAGCGGCGTCAGCCCGTGCACGCCGGCCTTGATCAGATCGTCGCAGAGCCGGCCGAGCACCTCGGTTCGGATCTGGCCCGAGGCGTCGACGGGCGAAACCAGATAGGGAAAGACGCCGTGGAAATCAGCCATGTGTGCGGTTTAATCTCATTTGCGCGTGGCGCTTTGGGCCGGAACTCTATAGATCACCGGCCGTTGAGGAGAAAGCCCCCATTAACATCGATCAGTTTCGGCAAACGGAGTCCCCATTACCACCCCCGAATCCGACAACACCGAGCAAGCCGACCTGCGCGGCGGCCGCTCGCCATGGTTTGCGCGCGCCGGGCAGCGCAGCCGCACCGATATAACCGAAAACCTTGAATGCGACGCGCTGGTCGTCGGCGGCGGCATTACCGGATCGCTGATTGCCGAGCGGCTGACGCGGCAAGGGCTCGATGTCGTGATCATCGATCGCGAACTTCCAGGCCGCGGCAGCACCGCGGCGAGTACCTCGATGCTGCTGTGGGAAATCGACCGCCCGCTCAGAGAGCTGACCGACATTTACGGATTTGAGCGCGCGTCGCGTGCGTATCAGGCAAGCCTGCAGGCCGTGGGCGGATTGAAGTCGCTGGTCGCCGAACTCGGCATCGCCTGCGACATGCGCGACAGGGATTCGCTGTATCTTGCCGCCGGTCCCACCAGCAAGGAGCTGATCGAGGAACATGCACTTCGACGCCGCGCGAACTTGCCGGGCGCGTTCCTCGATTACGCAAGGCTGCTGGAGAACTTTGGCATTGTGCGGGCGGGCGCGATCGTCTCGCCCGGCGCGGCTGACGCCGATCCGATGCTGCTTGCGCATGGCCTGCTCGGCGTCGGCGTTTCCCGCGGCGCGCGGTTGTTCGAAGCCGAGGCAACCGCATTCGACGCCGCCTCGCGGTCGGTCGGCGTGCAGTTGCAGGACGGCCATCAGATCGAAGCGCGCCATGTGGTGCTCGCCACCGGCTATGTGATGCCGAAAATCATTCATTCGACCATCCAGACGGTGTCGTCGAGCTGGGCGATCGCGACCGCACCGCAGCCGCAAAATATCTGGAAGGACGGCGCGCTGATCTGGGAAGACAGCAAGGATTATCACTACGCCCGAACGACGGTTTCGGGACGCATCATCATCGGCGGCGAGGACAGCCATGAAGTCATCGAGCCGGAGCCGCGCGACGCGCTGATCCCGGAGAAGTCGCGCACCCTCGCGGAAAAACTCGGCGCGCTGTGGCCGCGCGCGAACCGCGACATCGCGTTTCGCTGGGCGGGTACTTTCGACACAACCAGCGATGGATTGCCGCTGATCGGTCCGGTGCCTGGAAGGAAAGGAATTTACGCGGCGTATGGATACGGCGGCAACGGAATCACGTTCAGCTATCTCGCCGCGCAATTGATCGGCAGACTGATCGCCGGCCAGACCTCGCCGCTGATCGATGATTTTGCGTTGGACCGTGACGGCAAGGCGAGCGCTTAGCGGCACGACGTGACACCGTTGCTTCAAGGCCGCGCACCGCCATGCGACCTGATCCAGGTATCAACCGCCGGCAGCGCGCGGGTCTTGAGATCGGCGGAGATTGCGATGGTTTCCAGCGCGCGCGCCGTCATCACGCGGCCGCCGGAGGTGGCCTGCGCCGGTGCGAAGCGTGCGAGCTCGGCGGCGTGGGCATCGTCGCTGAAGTTGGTCATGAAGTTCGGGATGAAGGCGTCGCGGAACTGCGGTCCCTGCTTGGCGGCGAGCGCGTCGAAATTCTTTTGCACGAAATCCCAGGCCAGATCGGGCTGCTCGCCGGACGAGGCGACCGCGTTGATCACGCCGCCGACGATGGTGCTCGGCAGTTCATCGGTCAAGGTCAGCGCCAGCGTTTCGCGTGCGAGCGCAGGATCCCGGGCGCTGGCGGCCGCGTAGTAATAGCGCAGGCGCTCGGTGGTCACCGTGGTCTTGCGCGCCAGCGCCAGCAGCGTGTCATAGCTTGCGCGATCGGCGCCGACGCCGACGAGATGGATGACCGGATCGCGCAGCGCGCTGGGCAGCGATTGCGGATCTTGCAGGAAGCCCGCGAACCGCCGCCTCGCCTCGGCGAGCAGCTCGCCGTCGCCGAATTCGCCGAGCGCCGAGATCAGGCTGGCGCGCAGCAATGCGTCGTCGTTGTCGCCCGAGCCGTTGCCGTCCCAGCCGAGCCGGTCGAACACCGGGCGCAATTTCGCGCGCCCAAAACTCTGCAGCGCCGGGCGTTCGCTGCGGCCGCGCGCGAGCCGTTCGAGCCTGGTCAAGGCGTTGACCACCTGATCCCACACCGCGCGATGGTCGTCGCTGCGGAGTTTTTCGATCAGCGCGAGATAGGACGATGGTTCGGCGCGGCCGGCCTGCACCAGCGCCCAGCTGTCGGCGACGAAGTTGAGGCGATCTTCCGGCGTCATCTCTGACAGCGACTTCGCCAGTAACGCCCGGCTGTTGGCGCCGTATTCGACCCGGTAATAACCGATGTCGCCGAGATTGACTTTTATGGCGTCGCCGCAAGCCCCGGCCGCGACCTCGGTGCTGCCCTGAAGCAGCAGGACTTGCGACGGCCGCGTTGGATTCAGCGGCCCGACCGCGACCGGGATACTCCAGTTGCGAGGCGCCCAGACCGCTTCGCTGCGCGTTGGGGCTATCACAAATCGATCCTGTCGCAGCGTCATGCGCTGCTTGTCCCCGTCACAACTGGTCTCGGCGATGATCAGCGGCACGCCGTCCTGCTCGGTGAAGGACGCGGCAACGCCGGTCACCGGCTTGCCGGCGGCGCTCTCGAGCGCCCGCCACAGATCGGCGGTGGTGGTATTGCCGTAGGCATGCGCGGCCATGTAACTTCGGATGCCGTCGCGAAACGCCTGCTCGCCGAGATAGTTTTCCAGCATGCGGATCAGCGCCTGGCCCTTGTTGTAGGTAATGCCGTCGAACGCCGCCATGGCCTCGCTGTGGTCGGCGACCGGCTGCTGGATCGGATGCGAGGTGCGCCGCGCGTCGAGCGCCAGTGCGAACTGCTTCTGGCCGTAACCGTTGAGCCAGGTCTGCCATTGCGGATAAAAATGCTCCGCCGCCTTGGCCTGCATCCAGCTGGCAAAGCCCTCGTTGAGCCAGAGGTTGTCCCACCAGCCCATGGTGACGAGGTCGCCGAACCATTGATGCGCCATCTCGTGCGCCAGGATGGCGAAGATGCCGCGCCGCGCGGTGTCGGCATGGACGGTCGGGTCGAACAGCAGCCGGCTTTCGAAAAAGGTGATGCCGCCCCAGTTTTCCATGGCGCCGCCGAACCCGCCGGGCACCGCGATCAGATCGAGTTTGGGCAGCGGGTATTTTGCACCGAAATAATCGTTGAACCAGGCGAGCAGTTTTACCGCGTTGTCGAGCGCAAAACGCCCCTGCTCGCGCTTGCCCGCGGTCGTCACCACGCCGATCGTCACGCCATCCGCGTCCGCCGTGAGCCGTTCGAGTTCGCCCGTCGTGAACACGAACAGATAGGTTGACATTTTCGGCGTCGGCGCAAAGGCGACCAGCTTCAGATTCGGCGCGACCGCCGTCTCGCGCGTGACCGGCATGTTGCCGACCGCGAGATGCGCGCGCGGCACGGTCACCGTCAGCGCGAACGTCGCCTTGAAGGCGGGCTCGTCCCAGCACGGAAAAATCCGTCTGGCGTCGGCGGGTTCGAGCTTGCTCGACAGCATCCGCTTGGTGCCTTTGCCGGTCGGATAGTCGACGACGAACAGGCCGGTACCGAACTTGTTGATCCGCGCGGTGAAGACGATGCGCAGCCGGTGCGCGCCGATCGCGAGCGGTTGCGGAAAGGTCAGCGTTACGGTCTCTGCCATGGCATCGAGCGCAACGTCGGCGCGTTGCGCGTCGTCGTCGATGGTGACGGCACTAAGCGTCGTATTGATCGCGTTCAGGACAAGCCGCGCGGTCGGTTCGCGCACCTCGATGTCGACGACTTCGACGCCTGGCAGCGCGAGGCTTTCGAGATCGGGCGTGAGCTCGATCGCGTAATGGACGGGAACGACCGTTTTCGGCAGCTTGCCCGGCGTTGCATCGAAGGAAAAGCCGGGTTCGGCCGCAGCGCTGCCGGACATCGACAACGCTAGAACGATTGCGGCCAGCACGGCAGCGAGGTTACGCACCGTGAATGTCATTGCGACCATGTCCTTTGAAATCGCTGGCGCTCCCTAGGGGAATCGAACCCCTGTTTCAGCCTTGAGAGGGCCGCGTCCTAACCGCTAGACGAAGGGAGCGTGCGGTTGATGGGAATAGCCTTGAAATCCGCCCGCTGCAACAACATCGTCATGCCCGGGCTGAAGCGCGAAGCGCGTCTTCGCGCATATGTCCCGGGCATCCACGTCTTTGGCCGCCATTGAAGAAGAAAGACGTGGATGGCCGGGGCAGGCCCGGCCATGACGAGGTGTTCAATATCTATGGCTCGGTGGCGAATTTCAGCCGGCCCGTGGGTTTCAGCGTCCTCGCGTCGAAGGTGCGGATTTCCGTCGTGCCGGCTATATCCAGCGTCACCACCAGGCGGTCGCCGGCCACGCCGGTGGAGACAATCCGGGCACCCTTCGGCAGCGTTGCCGTGATATCGCTGGCGGGAGCGCTTTCCCCGGAGCGGAAAAGGCGGTAGCCGACGGCGATCAGCACGGCCGCCACCGCCAAGGCCGTGGTCAGGCCCGCGATCAGCATCATCCGCCGCACCCGCGCAAACAGCGCTGATTGCTCGGGGGTCGGTTCGGGCGCAACAGGTTCGTCGGTCATGCAAGGCTCTTCGAATGGTCAACGGCTGGAGGTCATCGTCGCCGGCGACGAGGGATCTATCCGGCTCGACCGCGTGCTCGCCGTGCGCAGCCCCGAACTGTCGCGGTCGCGGCTGAAGGCGCTGATCCTCGCCGGACACGTCGCGGTCAAAGGCGCCGACATCCGCGACCCCGCTTATCACGTCGCAAAAGGCGATACGATCACAATCGACGTGCCGGAAGCGGTTGCCGCCGAGCCCGCGGGCGAAGCCATCGCGCTGGATATCGTCTATGAGGACGACGACATCATCGTCATCAACAAACCGAAAGGCCTCGTGGTGCATCCCGCCGCGGGACATGAGACCGGCACGCTGGTCAACGCGCTGATCGCGCATTGCGGCGCCAGTCTTTCGGGGATCGGCGGCGTCAAAAGGCCGGGCATCGTGCACCGGCTCGACAAGGACACCACCGGGCTGATGGTGGCGGCGAAGAACGACCGCGCCCATCAATCGCTGACCGAACAATTCGCCGACCACGGCCGCACCGGCGCGATGCGGCGCGGCTATCTGGCATTTGCCTGGGGGGTTCCGAACCGCCAGCGCGGCACGGTGGATGCGCCGATCGACCGGCATCCGCATGCGCGGGAGAAGATGGCCGTGCGCGACAGCGGCAGGCCCGCGATCACGCATTGGGAAATCGCCGAATCCTTCAATGGCCGTGACGGCAAGCCGATCGCCGCGCAGCTCACCTGCCAGCTCGAGACCGGGCGCACCCATCAGATCCGGGTGCATCTGGCCCATATCGGGCACCCGCTGCTCGGCGATGCCGTCTACGGCCCGCATTTCAAGACCAAGGCCAATGCGCTCGGGCCGCGCGCCCAGGCGGCCTTGACCGCCCTGGGACGGCAGGCGCTGCACGCTTATCTGCTTACCATCGAGCATCCCCGGACCGGGGAAATTCTCAGCTGGGAGGCGCCGCTGCCGGAGGATTTGCTTCTCCTGGGCAATGCCTTGCGAGCGGCAGAATGACGCAGATGCATGTAAAAAATCGTGCCATGCCAACAGCTTATGGCAGCCACACGGGAAGGTGACGGCGGTTTTACTTCCAAATGAGCCTGCATTTAGTGTATGCTGCACCTGCGTTGAATATCCAACGCGGAACATCGCAGCGCGGCCGGCTTTAACCAAGCGGCCGTCTGCCGGGTCCGCCGCTATCGGGGACCTGAACCACTGGAGGGCGCTCGAATGGCCCGTACAGCTACCCTGCCGGTTCTCAACGGAGAATCCGGCCTCTCTAGATACCTCGCCGAAATCCGCAAATTCCCGATGCTGGAACCGCAGCAGGAATACATGTTCGCCAAGCGTTGGCGCGAACATGACGATCGGGACGCGGCGCATCACCTTGTCACCAGCCATCTCCGGCTCGTGGCCAAGATCGCCATGGGCTATCGCGGCTACGGCTTGCCGATTTCCGAGGTCGTCTCGGAAGGCAATGTCGGCCTGATGCAGGCGGTGAAGCGGTTCGAGCCCGAGAAGGGATTTCGTCTCGCCACCTACGCCATGTGGTGGATCAAGGCGTCGATTCAAGAGTACATCCTGCGTTCGTGGTCGCTCGTGAAGATGGGCACCACCGCGAACCAGAAGAAACTGTTCTTCAACCTGCGCAAGGCCAAGAGCAAGATCTCCGCGCTCGACGAAGGCGATCTGCATCCCGACCAGGTAAAACTGATCGCAAAGCGCCTCGGCGTCACGGCTCAGGACGTGGTCGACATGAACCGCCGGCTCGGCGGCGACGCCTCGCTGAACGCGCCGATCCGCGACGACGGCGAAGCCGGCGAATGGCAGGACTGGCTGGTCGATACCTCGCCCAACCAGGAAGCCATCATGGCCGAGCACGAGGAGTTCGATCATCGCCGGCAAGCGCTGACCGGCGCGATCGGCGTGCTCAACCCCCGGGAACGCCGCATTTTTGAAGCGCGGCGCCTCGCCGAAGACCCGATGACGCTGGAAGATCTCGCCAGCGAGTTCGGCGTCTCGCGCGAACGCGTCCGCCAGATCGAGGTGCGCGCCTTCGAGAAGGTGCAGTCCGCGGTCAAGCACACCATCGCGAAGGCGGAAGCCGCCACGATGGAAGCCGCGCACTGAGCGCGGTGTGAGACGAGACGAAAGCCGGCGGCAACGCCGGCTTTTTTGTTGGGCAAAGCGCTTCAACAAACACCGCCGTCGTCCCGGCGAAGGCCGGGACCCATACGCCGTGTCGCCGATGATACGGAAAGCGCTGATGGCCTTGTTGCTAAGCGTCGCCACATCATGATCGCCAGGGGTTATGGGTCCCGGCCTTCGCCGGGACGACGTGGGGAGAAAGTCGGTGCGCATCGCTTTTACAGCTGCGTAATCCGCAGGCGCCGCTCGCGCGCGCCGTCCCGCTCCGCGGGCTGTGACGCCACGCCATCATTCCAGCCCCGCTCGATCCGCTCCACCTGCTCCGGCGCAAGCGGCGTCTCTTCGGCGACGGGCATCTGCGGTTCGTCGCGATGAAGCTGCGGCGAATCCGCCACCGTCTTAGCTGCGGCGGCTCGAGCAGGTTTGCGTCTGCGCCGCGTGACCGCGCGCGGCTCGTCGCGCAGCTTGCGTGGCGTTTCCGGGGCCGACGGCTCGGCGGCGCGCTCCGCGCATCGCTTTTTGACCTCTTTATAGAGATCCGAAATCGCCTTCGCGCTTTCCTCCGGGGTCGGCGTCCGCCGTGGCCGGCCGTCGTCGGTGCATTTGAACTCCGGACCTTCGCCGCAGCATTGCTTGACGCGGCGGCACAGCGGCTTGTCGCAACGGCTCCAGCCGTCGCGCATGTCCGACAGCCTGCGGTCCAGCCTGCACCGAAGTTCCTCCAGGCTCCGCGGACGATCCGGGTCCTGCGCGCGGTCGGCAACGTGTTTCATGGGTCGGCTCTCCTTCATCGAGGCAAGCGCCGTCGCTGCCCGCAAATTGCTTCACGTGAGTGGGAGGTTCAGCTTTCTCCCTCCAACAAAGGGGAGGGAGGCGGAACGCCGAAAGGCGCACCTTAACAGGGCCGCGGCATGTTTCCCGGATTGCCGGAAAACAGAGGCACACGGCAACGCCTCTCAGCGTCCCGCCGCGGCGACTTCTTCGACCCTGGGACCGGTTCTTCCGGGCACCGGCGCGAGCGAACTCGCCATCCAGGCAGGTTTCCCCGCCCTTCGCCGGCACCCGTCCAGCCATTGAAGGCAGCGCCCCGTAGTGGGCACGGACGGTTACCCAAGGCCCCCCGGGTGCGCAGGGCACGACCCCCACGCCCGCAGGCGCCGCATCCCGCCCCGCGCTACAAGCGTCCCGGCAACGCCCCTTTAACAGGGACGGGATAGGAAAGAAAATAGTCCAACAGGAAAATATGTCAAGCGGAGAAAGATTAAATTTTTGGGGGTGGGCGTGACAGCTTGACACAGCCTCCACTCGCGGGGGCCAAGCAGTTTTTCTGCCAAGCACAACCGTAATGCTACAGTTGGGATTACCCCGCGTTTATGGGTTGCGGTTGGATGTTTGTTGGGTAGGCTATCCTCGTATCGAGTAGGTAGAATGCATCCGTTGTTCTTTGCCGTACGATTGGCCGGCGTTGGTTTTGCATTTTTGATCGCAACAGGCTTTCCCGCTGTGGCGCAGGATCGGAATGTCGCACGGTGCTTGTCTATTGCTGACGTAAATGAGCGGATCGATTGCTTGGAGAGCGGCGGAGCTGCTCCGAACCCCGGCACCGGTCCGACTCCAAATGTCCGCTCTCCGAAACAAGTGCATGTTGGCCCCAGCTTCGATTGCCGAGCGGCAAATAATTCAATCGAGCGCGCGATATGTGCGGACGTCACACTCTCCGAATGGGATTTTCGGATGGGCCAACAATACCAACTGGCGTTACGTGCCAGAAAAGATGGTGACACTCAGTCAGCTATGGAAAGCCAGCGGGCTTGGGTTCTGCAGCGCAACAGTCGCTGCAGTGGGGTTGCGGATGCTGCAATCTGGGCTTGCCTGTTGGATATGACAAAACAGCGTGTCGAAGCTCTGACGAAACTCGCCGCGGTTGGTACGGAAACCGTTCCAACGGCGCAGTCTCAAACCCCAATACAAACCGCGCCAAAGAACCTAGCAGGTCCGGTTTTGAGTACGCCTTCGACCAACTCTGGAAGTCCTTCGACGTCGACGATATCGCAATCTAGTGCGCCAACCACCCCTCCTTCTGAGGGCCCCAGTTCTCTATTGGTCGTTTTATTCGTCCTCGGCGCTGTAATCGGCGCCATTGCGATTTTTGGCAACATCAGCCGGCAAAAGCGTCTCGCTGCGGAAAGACAGCGGCTGGCTGAAGAAAGGCAGCGTCTTGTTACAAAGTATGGAGAAGAAGCGGCCGACCGTATTCTCGCTCATGAGGTGTGGCAGGGCATGACTGACGAGCAACTCATCGAATCATGGGGAATTCCTGCTGACAAAGATACTGAAATCAAGCGAACAACGAGGAAGGAGACTTGGAAGTACGGGCAGATAGGCAAGAATTGATTCAGTAATCGAGTCTTTCTGGAGAATGGAATTGTGATAGGTTGGAAAAATTGATCAGGTTGAGAGGAAGTGTCAACCTCCCGCCGCCTTATAGTTCACGCCGGCTTGCAGATATTCCGCATAAGCGGCTTCAACCGGGCCCCGCAACTGACTTCTGGCACTCAGAACTCGCGCACGAAGTTGTTTTAGTTCATCAAGGCCGTTCCGCGCTGCCTGTTCTAGTTTTCTCCGCTCTGTGGCTATTTCCTGCTCAATCTTGTCGATATCGCGTCGATCAACTCCCGTAGCGGGGTTGAAAACAAATCTTCCTTCAAGTGAACGCCGCCAGCTATAGAGTGTGCCGCACAAGACCGACCCAAAGCCCGGAACAGACTCAACAGTAGAGTTTAGCAAATCGGCAGCGGTCTCAATGCCATAAGATTGCAATGTCCGCTTGCGACCGTCTCCAATTCCGTCCAGCCGGGCTTTATCAATCTCAAAGGTGTCGAGGAATCGAACGAGCTGCGCTTGTTTCAATGATTTTCTCAATTGATCCAATTTTGTAGTGCGCAGCGTCGGAAGATAGTCGATGGTTTGCTTCAGGCGCAAAACCTCCTGCTTCTTTTCATCAAATAACTTGGATCGGGTACGTTCTGTCCATGCCTTGCTCGCCTGATTCCACGTATTCTCCGCTCTGGCTTTGGCGTCACGAAATTTGTAGATATCGCTAGACCTGTCTAGCCACTTGCGTGCTCCGAAGAACGACAAGAGTGCGCCGAATAATAGCAATAGCGGCGCAGGAGCCTTTAATCCTCCAAAAACTCCGAACGCACCAATTATCAACGACACGCCAAATGCTAGTAGGTTGGCGCGCCGATACGATCCAGCAAGAGCGATCGCTTCCGCGCTGGGTTGAGGCGACGTAAGTAGGATTTGTGGAGGTTCACCGGGACTGTGAAGCAAATCGATCTGGCGCCAGAGTGCAGTCAAATCGAGGATTATTCCACCCGGGGCGGTTTGCACAAATGGGAACAGTTCGACGCCTGTGGACGCCTCCATTGGACACCAAGGGCACGCGGTGTCCCTGTGATGCCAATGCGACGGGTTCGACCCACATTGCTTTAACTTTTTCTCCAAATTTGAAAGCGCTTGTACCCACTCAGCCGGCTCAGGCCGTCCTCCCTGGACCATCTGCTTGGCAAACGCACGTTCAAACAGGAATGCTACTTCGTCCCCAACGATAGCGAGCGGAGGTGTACCTGGGGGTTTATCCATCTGAACGTCTGCGCGCATTGCACTGTATGCAAATCGCAGCTCTGATATAGCTTTGGGTATTGGCATGTCGCCCCGCCCAAGAAAACGTCCTGCAAATGGATGCCGGCCCATGAAGAGCAACAGAAATATCATCACTGCGAGGCCGAAGTTGTCATGGTTTTCTGTCCTGACTACTTCCCTCAAATTCCTTCCTTGCAGTTCCGGCGGCGTCCGGGGCGACGTCGTCGGCTTGCGGCAAGGGCTGGGCGAGGATGGCGCGGTAGTTCTGGTAGGCGTCGCGGGTGCCGATGAAGACGCAGACGCAGTGAAGCGGTTCGGCGTAGAGGTAGCGCGGGTTGCCGGCGTTGTCGTGGACCACGAAGCGGTGCGGCGGCAGCGCGTGCAGCGCGCGTCTGCCGGCGGCGTCGTTGGCGAATTGTGTCTTGAAGCCGGCGGAGGTCAGGTAAAAGCTGTTCTTGTCGAGGAAGGGCTTGCTCGGCGGCTCCAGCGCGGCGAGCAGCGAGCCGCCGGCGAGCAGCGCGAGCACGATGGCGAGCGCGCGCGGGGCGTGGAGGGATCGCGCGGCGGACTCGGGCGGCCGGATCGTCGTAGAACTCATGGTCATCCCCCTTCGCCTGCCTGTACCGGCACGCTACCGCGCCGGCATCGTAGGGTGGGCAAAGGCGCCCTTGCGCCGTGCCCACCACGTTCGGGATTCAGAAACAAGATGGTGGGCACGCTTCGCTTTGCCCACCCTACGGTCTTCTGCGCTTCGTGTAGGGGCAGGCTAGCGTGGCGACGCTGCGGAGTCACGTTGGGGAACTTAAGCGCGGTCGTCATCCTGAGGTGCTCGCCGCATGGCGGCGAGCCTCGAAGGATGGCCACAGGCGCAAGCGGCCGTCCTTCGAGGCGCCGCGCAAGCGCGCGGCTCCTCAGGATGACGGTGGAGTGTGCGGCGCCGAACGCGCCGTTGGTGGTTATGGATTCCGGGCTCGCGCCGAAGAGGCGCGCCCCGGAATGACGTGGTTTTTCGGGATGGAGTTGCGGGCCGAGCCCGCGTATGACGATGGTGTGTGAAATCCGGAGGCCCTCCCCATGCACCACCCGCGCGAAAAGGTCATCATCACCTGCGCCGTCACCGGCAACCAGACGCTGCCGTCGATGACGCCGCATCTGCCGATTACGCCGGAACAGATCGCCGAGGCCTGCCTGGGCGCTGCGGAAGCGGGAGCGGCGGTCACGCATATCCATGTGCGGGAGCCCGCGACCGGCATGCCGTCGATGGAGATTGGCTATTACCGCGAGGTGGTCGAGCGCATCCGCGCCAAAAACACCGCGCTGATCCTCAACATCACCACCGGCCCGGGCGGGCGGTTCGCGCCGTCGGAGGAGGATCCGAAGGTCGCCGGGCCCGGCACGCTGTTCCTCACCCCCGCCAGGCGCACCGAGCACATCGCGATGCTGCGGCCGGATATCGCGACGCTGGATCTCAACACCATGACCTTCGGTGCGCAGGTCGTGATCAACACGCCGCCCAATGTGCGCAAGATGGCGAAGGTGATCCATGCCGCCGGCACCAAGCCCGAGATCGAACTGTTCGACTCCGGCGACATCCTGCTGATGCACGACCTGGTCCGCGACGGCACGCTGAAGGGGCCGCATCTGGCAAGCCTGGTGCTCGGGGTGAAATACGGATTCCGCCCGGCGCCGGAGACGGTGCTGTACGCGCGCGGCATGCTGCCGGCGGAGACCGAATTCACCGCGTTCGGCACCGGCCGCTCCGCCTTCCCGATGGTGGCGCAGGCGTATCTTGCCGGCGGCCATGTCCGGGTCGGCATCGAGGACGGGGTGTACCTGTCGCGCGGCGTGCTGGCCGAGAGTAACGCTGCGATGGTGGACAAGGCGCGCGAGATCGTCGAGCTGCTCGGCGGCCAGGCGATGTCGGCGAGCGAGGCGCGCGCGCATCTCGGGCTGGCGGATGCTGGGCGGACGACGCGCAGCGCGGCGGAGTGACGCTCCGCCGTCATACGCGGGCTTGACCCGCGTATCCATCACTCTTCGCAAGACTCTTGCGAAGGGGATGGATTGCCGGGTCAAGCCCGGCAATGACGGTGAAGAATCGTAGGGTGGGCAAAGGCGCTCTTGCGCCGTGCCCACCATCTTGATCCGGATGCGGTGCTGAATGGTGGGCACGCCGCCGGACTGCGTCCGGCGCCTTTGCCCACCCTACGGTCTGCTGCGCCGCCTCACGCGCTCTTGCGCAATTCCGGCATCGCGGGCTCGGCTTCCGTCTTCCTTGGCGCGTGGTCGTAGACCGCAAAACGGTTCTTGCCGCCCTTCTTGGCCTCGTACAATGCCTGGTCGGCGGCGGCGATCAGCCGTTCGGAATGCGGGCCGATCGCGCGGGTCCATTGCGCGACGCCGATCGAGGCGGAGATCGGGATGTCGGCGCCGGTGCAGCCGGCGGCGTCCTCGCGGCAGGCTTCCAGCACGCGGCGCGCGATCATCGCGCCTTCGCGCAGCGTCGTGACCGGCAGCACGATGCAGAACTCGTCGCCGCCGGTGCGCGCCAAGAGGTCGCCGGGCCGCAGGCGGGTCTGCGCCATCAGGGTGAAATGCTGCAGGCAGGCGTCGCCGGCGGCGTGGCCGTTAGAGTCGTTGATTTCCTTGAAACCGTCGAGATCGATCACCAGCAGCGCGAAGGGCTCGGCGGTGCGCTGCGAGATGGCGCATTCCTCGTCCAGCCGGCGCAGCAGCTGGCGGCGGTTGGCGACGCCGGTGAGATCGTCGAGCAGCGCGAGATCGGCGACCTCGGCGCGCAGCCGGTCGATCGCCATCAGCACGAAGCCGAAATTCCACGCCATCGACAGGAACACCAGGAGCAGGATCAGCGCCGCCTGGAATTCGTTGAAGCGCACCATGGAAACCTCGCCGCCGATATGCAGGATGGCGCCGCCGCCGCGGATGACGTTGATGGCAAGGATCAGGATCGCGGTGATGCCGGCCAGCCGGGCGCCGGGATTGACGCGGCCGCCCGTCGGCGCCAGCAGCAGTTTTAGCGTCAGCGCCATCGGAATCGACATGCCCAGCGAATAGATGAAGATCCGCATCGGCATGTAGTCGACCACGGCGATGAAGAAGGTGAGGCCGGCACAGCTGAAAGCGGTAACGGCGGCGGTGAAGCGCCACGACAGGTCCTGGCCGTAAAAGCGGCGGATGCCGGTCGCGGCAAGGCAGCACCCCAGGATCAGCAGCGTGCCGCCGGCCAGCAGCGGCAGGATCGAATCGACGATGCCGCGCAGCATCGATACCGCCGCGCCCAGGGCTGCGATGAAGGCGGACGCGCTCCACAGCGGGGCTGCGGAAAAGTTCGGATAGCTGCGCGCGACATAGGTCCAGATCAGGCCGAGCGCCGTGAAATTCACGACGAACACCAGCCACAGCGTCGGAACGCTCAACAACGCAAGTCCAGGACAGCCATGGTCCCGCCTCCCCTGCTCGCAATCACGCTGCCCATGACGATCCCCATCGTTATTTCCAGGCAACATGCGACGGCGGCGCTTAACGCTTGGTCACCGCGATCCGCACAATCCGCGATGTGGTTTTGAATTGATAAACGTGTCGGCGCGTTGGCGGGTTGTTAACCGTGACGCATCGTCCGCTACGGCGTCATGGCCGGGCTTGTCCCGGCCATCCACGTCTTGCTTCGCGAAAGAAAGACGTGGATGCCCGGCACAAGGCCGGGCATGACGAACGGGATTTTGTGCGCGGAGTCGTCTAAGCAGATGAAAAGCGCATCAAAACGCAACACAGCTGTGGATAACGTCATGACACCGGCGTGACACCGCGGGAAACCGGCCAGCGAATCTGTTCCGATGACAATTGAGGCTGTTGCGAGGCTAGCCCTCCCCGAGCAGGCCTCGGAGTCGCGTTTCCATCCATTAACCCAAACGAGGATGCTATGGCTAAGAAAGCGAAGAAGAAGGCAGCGAAGAAGGCCAAGAAGGCAAAGAAAGCCAAGAAGAAGTAGTTTGGAAGGCTCGGGCGGAGCTCCACGCTCCGCCTGGGCCTGACGGTTGTCGGCAAAAACGGCGGGCCTTGGGCCCGCTTTTTTGATTCCGGTCGTCATTGCGAGGAGCCCTTGCGACGAAGCAATCCAGTCTTGCTTTGTGGCTTCTGGATTGCTTCGCTTCGCTCGCAATGAAGGCTGGCCGACGGCCAGCCTTACCGCTCCGCCAGCGCCAATCTTGCGCCGAGCGCGGCAAAGCCGCCGGCAAAGGCGCGGCGCAGCCAGGTCATCGCCCGCGGCCTCGTCACGATGCGGTCGCGCACCGCGGCCGCGAACAGGCCGTAGAGCACGAACACCGCGAACGTCATGGCCATGAACGCGGCGCTCAGCTGCAGCATCATCGCGACGGGATGGGCTTCGTTCGTCCTGATGAACTGCGGCAGGAACGCCAGGAAGAAGATCGACAGCTTTGGATTGAGGATGTTGATCAAAAATCCGGTGACGATCACTTTGGCCGACGAACGCGCATCGAGCCCGGCCTCGACCTTGAGCGCGCCGCGTTCGCGCAGCGCCTGCCACGCCATATAAAGCAGATAGACCACGCCGAGCCACTTCAGCGCGGAAAACGCCAGCGCGCTGGTGTGCAGCACGGCGGCGAGCCCGAGCATGGCGGCGGCGATATGCGGCACAATACCCAGCGTGCAGCCGAACGCCGCAGCTATGCTCGCTTGCGATCCCCGGCTCAGCGCCGCCGCCAGCGTATACAGCACGCCGGTGCCGGGCGAGACGATGACGATCAGCGAGGTGATCAGGAAGGAAAGCGACATCGGCGGCCCCGGGTCAGTTGGAGTCCAGATGCAGTTTCAAAAATTCCAGCACGCGCGAAAAGGCGTCGGCGCGGGCTTGCTCGTCGGTGCCGATTACCGGCACCGGGCCGTTGCCGGTGCGGTAGGCCGGCAATTCGGTGCGCGGCAGGTTCGGCGCATCGAAGGCATGCACGGCGTTGGCGTAGATCTTCAGTTCGACCGGGTTGCCGCGCGCCTTCGCCGCCGACAAAAATTCCTCGCAGGGCGCGAGCGGCGTCCAGGTGTCGGCGGCGCCGAACAGCACCAGCAACGGCAGCTGCGTGGTCCAGCCCTGCGGCTCGACCTGGGTCCAGGGTTTTGACTGGAACTTGTCGCTGCAGACGCCGGGATAGAACGACACCGCGGCTTTAAAATCTTGGCGTTGCGCGGCGGGGCGGCCGATGCTCTTGTCGTTGATGCTGAGCAGCACCACGCCGCCGCCCTGCGACCAGCCCATCAGGGCAATGCGATCGGCCGTGACCTTCGGCTGCGCCTGAAGGTATTGCAAAGCGCCATAGGCGTCGCCCGGCCGGTCGCGCCACATGGTGATGCGGTTCGGCCCCGCCGTGCAGGTTTGCCCGAACCCGCGCGAGGCGGCGCTGTCGACGGTGAGCACGTCGTAGCCCTTTGCAAACAGCGCACGCATCCAGGCCCGATACAGCGGAAAGATGCGGCCTTGCGGGTTGAGCAGGCCGGAGCAGCCGTGCATCAGCACCACGGCCGGCCGCGGCGCGTCGCCGGGGTGGCGGCCGAGATAGGCGGTCAGGTCGGTCTTGCCATCGAGCGAGGCGAAATGCACCGTCTCCAGGGCTCGCTTGTCCGGCCCGTCGGCAGGCGCCGCCTGCTGCGCGGCCGCCGCCGGCGCAAGCGCCAGCGCGAACGCAGTCAGGCAGTTGCGGAAAAATCCCGGCGACATGCCCCGCCAAGTATCACGGCGCGGGTTGCCGTGGAAGCGCTGCAGGCCCGGCGGTTGCCATGGCGGGCGCGCCGTATAAGGTTTGCGGCGTGCCTTCTCCCTGACATGGAGCGACATTGCAATGACTGCCATCCGGGGAGCCGCTGCCGCCGTAACCGGCGCCGCCAGCGGAATCGGACGCGCGCTGGCGCTCGAGCTTGCGGCGCGCGGCTGCGACCTGGCGCTGGCCGATCGCGACGAGGCCGGGCTCGCGGCGGTCGCCGCGGAGATCGACCGCCGCCATCCGCAAAAGGTCACGGTGCACCCGATCGATGTCGGCGAGCCGGCGCAGATCGCGGAATTCGCGCGGGACTCCATCGCGGCCCATCCCGGCCTCAACATCCTCATCAACAATGCCGGCGTCACCTTGATGGGCCAGTTTCACGAGATCGACCAGGCCGAGATGGAGTGGCTGATCAACATCAATTTCTGGGGCGTGGTGCATGGCACGCGCGCGTTCCTGCCGCACCTTGCCGGCCGGCGCGAAGCCCACATCGTCAACCTGTCAAGCCTGTTCGGCATCATCGCGCCGCCGGGCCAGACCGCCTATGTCGCCGCAAAATTCGCGGTGCGCGGATTTTCCGAAAGCCTGCGGCACGAGTTGCAGGCGGCGGGCAGCCCGGTGCGGCTGTCGGTGGTGCATCCCGGCGGCGTCGCCACCAACATCGTCCGCAACGCCCGCGCGGGCTTTGGCGTGACCGACAATGCGCGGCGCGTGCAGTCGATCGAGCGTTTCGACCAGCTTGCCAGGACCACGCCGCAAGCAGCTGCCTTGCGCATCATCACCGGGATCGAAAAGAACCAGCCGCGCATCCTGATCGGCAACGACGCGCGCTTCATGGACCTGTTGCAGCGGCTGCGCCCCGCCACCTACTGGGCGCCGATCGCGCGGCGGATCGCGAAGATGACGAAATAATTCCGTCATTCCGGGATGCGCCCTCTTGGGCGCAGGCCCGGAATCCATAACCACCGTGCCGGCAATTCTGGCGCTGAACGCGACATCGGCAAACTAACTTCGTCATTCCGGGATGCGCGCCTCTTGCGCGCAAGCCCGGAATCCATAACCACCGTGCTGGCAACTCTGACGCTGAACGCAACATTCGTGGTTATGGATTCCGGGCTCGACGCTCCGCGTCGCCCCGGAATGACGGGACACTACCTCCGCGCCAGCCGATCCGCAAAATACCCGATGGTCTTGCGATAGATCGTCGCCCGGTTCCACTCGCGCATCGCCTCGAAATTCGCAGTCCCCTCGCCGTACGGCGCGCCTCGCGTCCATCCCGCGGTGCGCAGCAGGTTGGCGGTGGAGGCGAGCACGTCCGGCACGCTGTGGCGCAGGTCGACATGGCCGTTGCCGTCGAAATCGACGCCGTATTTGATGTAGGACGAGGGCAGGAACTGGGTCTGGCCGATCTCGCCGGCAAAGGCGCCGATCAGGTCGCGCAAGGGCAGGTCGCCGCGCTGCACGATCTGCAGCGCCGCGATCAGCTCGCCCTGGAACAGCTCGGTGCGGCGGCAATCATGCGCCATGGTCGCAAGCGTGCGGATCACCGGCATCTTGCCGATGTCGCCCTTGCCGAAATCCGACTCCAGCCCCCAGATCGCCACCACGATCTCCGGCGGCACCCCGAACCGCTGCTCGATTCGCGCAAGCAGCGCCGCATGCCGCTGCAACATCGCGCGGCCGCCATTGATGCGGCCGGCGCCGACGCGGGTCGAGACATACTGCTCGAAGGATTTGTTGAAGGTGCCGCGCTGGCGGCGGTCGAAGGAGAGGACGGCGGGGTCGGGCGTGACGCCGGAGAGGGCTTGGGAGATCACGGATTGCGAGATGCCTTTGGCTGCGGCCTCGCGGGAGATGGAGGCGATGAAGGTGTTGAAGTCGCCGCCGCAGGGGGCGGAGAGGGCTGGGGTGGAGAGGAGGAGCGTGAAGATAGTAGCGAAGAGACGGATGGGTCGCATTTTGAAGTGATTTCCTTCCAAAGCGCTGATGATCAGTCGTCTACTGTTTGTGCCGTTTCTATATCGGCAGCCTCCGCATTCCTAGGAGTTCGCCCCTCGGCCGCGGGTAGCGGTGGAAAAACAACGATATCGCCGGATGTACGGAAAATGGCATCACGACAAGCGGCTGCATAACTCAAATCTGAAGGATTCTCCTTTAGGTATATTGCGGGGCCGAATAGGTCAGGAGTTCGCACAAGCGCAGCACCAATCCGCTTAGATGCAGACAAGCACTTCGCAGTAAAGAACTCTTCCCGATCGCCTACTGGAAGAAGACGAAACGCATTTCCGAACAACACGCCTTTCGCGTATTCCGTTACTTCGTCGCGCGCGAAATCTTCATGCAGATTTCGTTCGAGTTGGCTAAATTTATCGATGTTGACGGCTTTATTGTCTTTCCCTTCGGCCTCACCCAGACATCGTCCTTCTGAGCTAACGAACACACTATCGAACTCAGATTCGCCATTATCAAACGGGTGAGCGTCAAATCCAAACAACTTCATCACTTCAAGAATCGCCTTCTCAAGAGGCTTTCCTTGCTCGTACAATAACCTTCGCAATTCCCCAGCACTCGCAAGATTTTCTTCCAGCTGTATTTTCTTAGCTTGTAACCCGGCAATTTGGGCTGAACATTTCGAGATCGCAAATTCCAGATTCGCTTCCTCAGCTATCCGATATTCCGAGCGCTGACTCCATGGCGGCGGTGGCGTGATTTGACCCGTTTGTTTGAGACCGTTGGCTAGACCCACTAGAGCAGAAACAAGACGCTTTCCGAATTTGACGGCCTCCGGCGTCCAATATGTTTTGTCATCCTTTTTATTGTGGCGCAGAAATTTCGCTTTGTCGTACCGCAACGGGGGCAGCAGGAGCAGTGCTCCTATTGGACCATGATAGGCGGCGCCAACTGTTCTATCTCCGGTTCGGGATTTGAGCAGAATCCTATTAAAATCGCCTTCTATTTCCACCTCATAAGGAGAGTTCTTTGAGAACTCAGTCCAATAAGAAGTGAGATACGTGCCTTCTTTCTCAACCCGAATTTCAGTTCCGGATTTCGCTGTAATTGCTCCAAGTTTTGGAATGGCGTCATAAGAGGATATTGGTACAACAATGTTCGTGGTGACTTGGCTTCTGCCAGTTCCCGAGTGCCGCTTTTCTCCACTATGTCGGAAACACTCGTCAGGTTTCACGAGGAAGACGATCACCAACTTTCCCGCATTTACCGCAGCTACAATCTCAGCGCGCCAGTGGTCGAGTTGGCTCTTTGTTTCAAATGAACTGTGTTCAGAGAGGAGCGACTTCCCCTTGTAAGATTCATAACCGTCGTAATTTCCAAGCGTCGGCTGAAAAAGTATAATATCGGCGTCAAGCAGTGTTCGATCCGAGGAGAATTCGATGTATTCGAATTCCTCTCCAGGTAAATCAAATCCAACAGTAAAAATCGTTCGTTTGGCCATTGATATAAGCACTAATGTTCAAGAATCCGTCTAATGTTGCTCGACTGCATGCCGCGTTGGACCATTTATTCGTGGCTTTTTTCGGCGGCAGTGTTCGGCAAACGTTATCAATTATCCTGCAATTCCGTATCTCATGCTAGCTTACCCCGCCTTCCTCACCGCCCCCAGCGCCTTCCCCGCATCAAACCTCAGCACCTCCGCCAGTTCCAGAAACTCCACCACATCGACCCTTCGCTGCCCGCTCTCCAGCCGCGCGACGAACGACTGATATTCGCCGAGTCGGTCAGCCAGCTGCGTCTGGGTCATGCCGAGGGCTTCGCGGCGCTCGATCAGCAGGCCGATCAGCGCCTTGTGACGTCTGGATCCGAGTGTTTTTACCAAGTTCAATCCCCGCGCGCTGCCTCACGGGGACTTCAAGTAATCTGATTTCTGGATTATCTTAAAAACAGATAGTTTGGGCGGATCGGATCGCGGCGGTGGACACCTTGAAGCAAGCCATGGTCTGGATCGTGCTTGCGGCCTGCAGCGCGCCGATCTGGGGTACGCTGCTGTGGGAGCTGTGGGACGGAACTGTGCGGCCGCAGCTGATCCGGCGCGATATCATCGATCGCGCGGCTGCGGCGATATTGGCCGAGCATGGCAATCGGGCCGAACAGATGGCCCTGATCGCGGAACACCGCGCCTGGTACGAGTCCAACGCGTTCAAACAGGGCGGCTGGCGGCGCATCCGGAAGCGGATTGCTGCGCTGCGCCGGGAGCGCACAACACCCTCGCCGTCATCCTGAGGCGCTTGCCGCGTCGCGGCGAGCCTCGAAGGATGGAAGCAGGCGCGGTGCTCGCGGCCATCCTTCGAGACGCCCGGCTTCGCTAGCGCTTCGCCGGGCTCCTCAGGATGACGGTGTCAGTTGTGGCGCGATGTGCAAGCCGATCGCGCTACTGCGCCGGGAGCGCCGCGTTACTCCGCCGCTACCCGCGTCAGCGCGCCGGCGTCGCGCAATTCCATGTAGAGATTGATCGGGTCGACATCGAAGCCATTCGGCCAGGTCGGCGCGCCCATCTCGACAAAGGCGCGCGCGAAATAATCGGGCGCCTTCAGGGGTTCGACCATCGGACCGCCCGCCGCAATGATGTCCGAAAAATCGCGGACGCCTTCGTTGCCGTCGGAGAAGCGCAGCCACAGCCGATAGCCATCGAGCGCCTTCAGGCGCAATACATCGACCATGGGCCATTCATCTGTCGTCATCGGGACCAGCTACCTTTTCTAGAGCCTGATGCGCACGGGCACGGTGCCAATTATCCTGCAATTCGGATCGGCGCGCCAGAGCCCATTGACGCACCATTCGAGCGGCTGTCGGCGGCAGTTCCCCTGCAATGATCTCGCCGTCGGAGAGCCGAACCAAGGCTTTGGCGCCGCCATAACGCGCATGGAAATGCGGCGGCTCATGCTCGTCGTAGTACATCTGAATCGTGACGCCGTAGAAATCAGCGATGGTCGGCATGAACTTGCTCGCGCGGATGAACGATACGAACGTGTGTCAATCCACGGACTCTCGCCACGCCGCTTGGCTCACGCAACCGATTGTTACGCGAAGAAAACGTGACTGCACCCGAGCGCATGGCTCGAAGGATACCCAGCGCGTCCTTGGCCATCCTTCGAGACGCCGCGCAAGAGCGCGGCTCCTCAGGATGACGGCGGTGTGTGCGGAAGCCCGCGCTGCTTCCACGTCATTGCGAGGAGCGCTTGCGACGAAGCAATCCAGCAAGCGTAGACCGGATCAGCGCAGCGACATCCGAAAGTACAAATATTTCGACGCCTTGTTTCCTGCTTCGCCGCACAGGCGTTTACCGATTTCGCGCTCGCTGTATCTGTATCCAGCCGTTCGCCTCTTCCTACGTAGCCTCAATCAACGCCGTCGCGGTCCTGCGCTCCGTGAACCACGGCTGTCACAACGATCCGCTGTTGCGCCCGATCAACCTCATACACCACGATGTAAGGCTATCGCGGCACAACCCATTCGAACGTATTCGGTTCACGACCGGCATGGCCCATGAAGGGGAAGTCGATCAACAATTCCGTGCTGCTGAAGAGCCGATCGACCACGGTCTTTGCTGCGGCGGGACTTTCGTGACCTATCCAGTTGAAAATGTCTTCCAGATCGGCGAGCGCCTCGTCGTCCCAAACGAGTTCCATGCCGTCATCTACGAACCGAGCCGCGCGATCCGCTCCCGTGCTTCGGCATGAGACACCAGCTTGCGATCGGGGTTGGCCAGCCGGCGTCGCACTTCGGCCACTTGCGCGTCGGTCAACTGCAATTCGCGCATGTGTTTGACGTAGTCGAGCAGCGCGCCGGCGGCGGCATTTTGCTCGCCCTCCGGCAATTGTTCGACCTGACGCAAGGCGTGTTCGAGCAGCTTTGTCATGGTGGCAATATAGCACGCTCACCGGCGGAATGACACTTATGCAGTCTGTAGGGTGGGCAAAGGCGCGCCAGCGCCGTGCCCACCATCTTCTCCGCGAATGGAATGGTGGGCACGCCACCGGACGCGTTCGCGCCCGGTGGCTTTGCCCACCCTACACAATGCCACCCTCACTCCCCGCCGTCGATCTGCCTGCCCATCAGCGCGATCGCCTTCTGGTAAACCCCCGCCGCGTTCCACGCCTGGATCGCCGCGAAGTTGGGCTCGCCGGGCTGGTAGCCGCTTCCGGCGCGCCAGCCGTGGGCCTTCAGAAAATTTGCCGTCGAATTCAGCGCATTCGCCGCGACTTCGAGATTGCCGGTGCCGTAGGCGAGGATTGCCTTAGGCATGAACTGGGTCTGGCCGACTTCGCCATGCATGGAGCCGCGCTGCGCAGGCGACAGCGCGCCGCGGTCGATCAGCTGCAATGCTGCGTAGAGGTGCTCGGTGAAATAGGCGGAGCGGCGGCAGTCATAGGCCAGCGTCGCGATCGAGGCGAGCATGTTCTGGTTGCCGCGCTGGCTGCCGAAACCGGTTTCCATGCCCCAGATCGCGAGCAGCGGCCCCGGCGGCACGCCGGTGCGGCTCTGGATGGACGCAAACAGCGCGCCTTGCGAAGCTTTCAGAGAACGCCCGCGCGAGACGATGGCCGGCCCGCCCCGCTTGGCGAGAAACGCATCGAGCGACAGGTTGAAACTGCGCTGGCCGCGGTCGGCGTTGATGGTGGCTTGCGCGTAGTTGGTCGCCATCAGGGCCTGGATGGTCGCGGCGCTGATGCCCTTGGCCCGCGCCTCGCCGGAAAATTCCTGCTTCCAGGCGGGAAAGCCGGCGGCGGAGCTGCCGCATTGCGCGGCGTCGGCGTGCGGGATCGAGCATGCGAGCATGGCCAGGAGCGCGAAAGTGGCCGTTACACGTTTCTTATTCTGCGTCATCAAGGAAGTCCTCGGTTTTGCGGCGGCGTTCCAGCCGGCGCGCAACAACGGCGTCCAGCTTAGCGGAACGTCGGCGGTGGTCTAGACCATTCGGAAAGATCATGTCGCCGGGACGGAACGTCGAATATTCAGATCACGCCGGAGATGCGCAAATCATCGATCTCTGCGCCGGTTAGTTCCAGCAAATCCTTATAGATCTCGTCGTTGCGGGCACCCAGGCCTTCGCCGAGCCATCGGATCCGTCCGGGAGTTTCGGACAGACGTGGAACAACGTCGGGAACCGCGATCGTGCCGACACGCAAATCAGTCATCTTGATATTGCCGCGCGCACGGTACTGCGGGTCATCGAAAATGTCGGCGATGCTGAAAATCAGGCTTGCCGGCACGCCGCCCTTGGCGCACCGCGCGAGAACGGCTTCGCAATCGAGCGAGGCAACCCACTGCGCAACGATCTTATTGACGTCGTCGCGTGCGGCGAGCCGCAACTCCTTCGGCCCATACCGCTTCCCGGAAGCCAGTTCCGGCTGTTCCATGGCTTCCGCGAGCCTTGCGAAGATCTGATCGTTGGTGCAGGCGATCGCGACCCACTTTCCATCCTTGGTCTGGTAGTGGCTGTGCGGACAGACATTGACCGTATCCGCGCCCATGCGCTCCCGCACATAGCCGAACTTTTGATAGGCCGGCGCAATCTCGTCGAGAACGCGAAATACCAACTCGTAAAGCGCAAGGTCGATACACTGACCTTGACCGGTCGCCTCTCGCGCGCGCAGCGCAACCAGTGCGCCGATCGCGCCATCCATGCCTGACATGTAATCGGCAAGCAACGTCGAACCGGGAACGACTGGCACCTGTCCGGGCTCGCCGGCCAGATAAGACAGGCCCGAAAAGGCGTGCGCGATACGGGCGAAGCCGGGCTGCAAGCGCATCGGCCCATCTTGCCCGTAGGCCGAGATGCGGACCAAGATCGCACCGGGATTGAGCTTCTTGAGTTCCTCATAGCCGAGGCCCCATTTCTCCAAAGTGCCCGGACGGAAATTTTCGACGATGACGTCGCATTTTGCGGCCAACTGCCGGAGCAGATCCCGGCCGCGCTCGCTTCCGAGGTCGAGCGTCACGCATTTCTTGTTGCGGGCTTCCGAGAGCCATACCAGCGTATCGCCGCACTCCGTGTTGGTGCCAAGCCGCCGCAGCGAGTCGCCGGTTTTCGGCGGCTCGACCTTGATGACCTCGGCACCGAACTCGCCGAGGATCGTGGCGCAATGCGGTCCCGCGATGAACGTACCGAGGTCGAGAACCCGGATTCCCTGCAAAGCGCTCATGATTTCCCCTTAATGCCCGCGGCCCGCTCCAACAGCTTGTTGGCAAGCTTGATATGCACGAGATCAATCATGTCGCCATTGCTGTCCTTGACCGCGCCGCGGCCTTCGCGTTCCGCGGCCGACATGGCCTCGATTACCTGGTTCGCCCAGGCGACCTGATCTGCGGTCGGCGTCAGCACCTCGTGGATGGTCTCGATTTGCGATGGATGGATCGCCATCTTGCCTTCGAAGCCCAGAGCTGCCGCCCGTTTAGTGGCCGCGCGAAGCCCTTCCACATCCCGAATGATCGAGAACGGACCGTCGATCGGCACGACGCCGAAGGCGCGGCAGGCATTGGCGATCCGTGCGGTTGCAAAATGCCAGAGATCGTTCCAGTGCCGATCTCGCCCGCCGCGGCCGTCGTCGTCGGTCAACACCACATAATCGGACGACGGCCCGCCCACCGACTTCTGAAAGCTTCCGAGATCGAGTTGATAGTCGCCGCTGCCGAACACCAGCGCGCTCAGCCTGGCACCGGCCTGCGCGATCGCTTCGACATTGGCGACGCCGCGTGCCGTCTCGATCAACCCCATGATTCCAACCTTCCGCTCACGCGGTGCGGCCTGCTCGGCAGAGCGGATCATGACCTCGACTGCATGCACGTCACCAGGCGATTCACATTTAGGCAACAGCACGTAATCGAGCCGCGGGCATGCTTCGACAACGTCAAGGATGTCGCGGCAACCCCATGACGTGCCGAGACCGTTGACGCGCACGGCAACCCCGCGCCGCCCCCAGTCCAGTTGATTGATCGCGGCGATGGCGTCCGCGCGCGCCTTCGGCTTGAGCGGGGCGATGACCGCGTCCTCGAGATCGATGAAGATGGCGTCGGCAGGGCCCTGCGCCGCCTTCTCCAGGAAGCGCGGCGATGTGGCGGGAACGGCCAGCAGCGAACGTCGTGTCATCATTGATTTCATGAATATCTCATATGCGGGCTGTTGGCGGCGAGTTGGGTCACCGATTTCCGTGTAGCGCCGTTGGCGCGGTGACTCTGCGGATCGATGCCCAGCAGAGAAGCGATTTCCCGCGACAAGTCGACCGTCCGGTCCGGATCGATACCGGTTTCAACTCCTATCTCGGCAAGCATCGCGACAAGATCCTCGGTCGGAAAATTGCCGACGGAGCCGAGCCTGGTCGGCATGGCGATCCCGCCGCCAATCCCGCAAATCGCGCCTTCCAGCCATTGAACGCCGGCGTCGAGTGCGGCGAGGATGTTGGCCGTCGCCATGCCCGAGAGATTATGAACGTGAAATCCGAAGGCGGTATCCGGAAATAGTTCGGCGAGGCGCAAGAACAGGCGGTTGACGTGAGCAGGATCCTCCATGCCGAGGGAACCCGCCAGATAAAACCGACGAATACCGCCCTCATGCAGACGCCGCGCCACGGCGATGACATCTTGTTCCGGAATCGATCCTTCATACGCGCACCAGAACGCCATCCCGAGCGCCATGACGAACGGGATATCAGCGGCTTCCGCGATACGGAACGATTCGAGATTTTGTTCGATCGCCTGATCGGTCGTCATGTTCTGGTTCTTGCGGGTATAGGTCGCGCTGATCGTGATCAGGCCGAGCATTTCATCGACCCGGGCTTTTGCGGCGCGCTGCGCGCCGCGGGCATTCGGGACCAAAGCGCGATAGACCGTGCCCGGCCTGCGCTTGATCCGCTCGAAAACCTCCTCCGCATCGCGCAGGTGCGGAACGACCTTCGGATGCGCAAAGCTCGATACTTCGATGACCGGCAGCCCCAGATCGGACAACCGGTCGATGATCGCCACTTTGGTGTCCGTGTCGATCCAGCGGGAAAAGCTTTGCAGGCCGTCGCGTGGACCAACCTCGGCGACGGTGATGTTTTTCGGAAGGTGAAGCGCCATCGGTTCCGCCTCACAGACCTTCAAAGGTGACAAAATCGCTGATCGGAGCCCGCTCGGTCACCAATGCGTTGACCGGCGCTTCCGAATCAATGTGGCCCAGCGCCATGCCGCAAACGATGATTTCCTTTTCCGGAATGTTCAACAGCGGCCGGATGATCCGGTGGAAATCGGCAAACGCCGCCTGTGGACAAGTATCGAGCCCCCGCCCACGCGCCGCGACCATGACCGCGTCGAGAAAAATTCCAAGATCGAGCCAGCTTCCGATTTCCAGATCTTCGTCGAGCGTGAAGATCATTCCGATGGGAGCACCGAAGAACTCGTAGTTGCGAAGTCGCGCCTGATGCGTAGCCTCGCGGTCGCCTTTGCCGACGCCAAGCAGGCCGTACATGTCCCAGCCGATCTTGCGTCGCCGGCCAAGAAACGGCTCGCGCCAGTTAACGGGGTAATAATTCCATTCGCGCTGGTAGGGTTTAAAGCCGTCGCGGGCCACCGCGTCGAGGATTGCCCGCGTCAGCCGGTCCTTGACCTCGCCCGCAACGACCCGGACTCGCCAGGGCTGGATGTTGCTGCCGCTCGGGCTGCGGCTGGCGACGGCGAGAAGCTGCTCGACGGTGGAACGTTCGACCGGCGTCGACAAAAAGGCCCGCACGGATTTGCGGCTCGTTATCGCTTCGTCGACGATAGCCGAGGCCGGGGAAGGTTTTTCATGCATCGGTCAACCCCAGTGCCTTCATGCTCTCCGGAATTTCGCCAAGAAACAGCCTTTTCACGTCATCGTTTGCCAGCAAGTCAGCCCCGGTGCCTTCGCAGGCGACCTGGCCCAAATGCATGACATAGCCGCGGTCGGAGATGCCGAGCGCATGCGAAGCCTTCTGTTCGACCATCACAACGGTCATTGCTTCGGCGCGCAACGACAGCAGCTTCTCGAACACGATATCCACGAATTTCGGAGACAGGCCGAGCGAGGGCTCGTCCAGCACGATGATCTCCGGGCTCGTCATCAGCGCGCGCCCGACCGCGAGCATCTGCTGTTCGCCACCGCTCATCGTGTCGGCCTGCTGTTTCAAGCGCGGCTTCAGCACCGGGAACAGTTGCAACACGCGTTCCATCGCTGCGTCGATCGCGGCCCGCTTGCCGCCCAGGATATGCGCGCCGATCATGAGATTGTCGCGTACCGACATTTCGGGAACGACGATGCGGCCCTGCGGGACATAAGCCATCCCCCGGTAGACTCGCCGGTCGGCGGGCTCGCGCGTGATGTCGGTGCCGCGCACCAGAATGCTTCCCGTCCAGGCGCGCAACAACCCGGCCCCGACCTTGACTGCGGTCGACTTGCCGGCTCCGTTCGAGCCGACAATGGTTGTGATGACGCCTTTCGGAAAGATCATGCTGACGCCGCGGATGGCCGCGACGTCGCCGTAACCGGACGTGATCTCCCGAAACTCCAGCGGCGCAGGGTCGGCTGTCATGCGGGCCTCAGCGCTTGTCCCATGCCGGCATCGGCAGCTTCGGCTCGGCGGTCTTGAATTCTTCCGGCCAGACCACCTCGCGCTTGCCGTTCTGGACCTGGACTACAAGCCCGCGAACCCCGATCTGCATGTAAGTCTTGGGATCGACCTCGTGCTTGCCCATGACGCTGCCGATCTTCAGCGTGGTCAGGACCGCGCGAACCTTTTCGGTATCGATCGAACCGGCTTGCTTCACAGCGGCTTCCAGCACGGTGCCCGCGACGAAACCGAACGCCGCATAATAACCAGGATCTCCGTTATATTTCTCGCGATAGGTCTTCACAAAATCCGTGTTGCCTTCGCTGGGAAGCGACGGTTCGTAGAGCGACATGCCGAGCGCGTAGTCTGCGTCCTTGCCGGCAGCCGTGATGAAATCCTGCTGCGAGACGCCGTTGGCGATGAAGAATTTCGGCATGTAGTTCGTCGAGTGGAACTGGCGGACCGTTTCAATGGCTTCGCTGGGATAGAGCAATCCGATCCACAGGTCGGGCTGCAACTGTTGTCCTTTTGCGATCTGCGAGGAAAAGTCCGCCGTTCCGGCCGGAAAATATTCGTCCATCACGACCTTGACGTCGTGCCCTTTGAGAGAATCCTTGATCGCCTTGCTGATGTCGCGCGCGGCGGCATAGTCGCGGGAGACCAGCGCGATCGTCTTGATGTGATACTTCTCGACCATCGGGACGATGCCGTCCGCATAGGAGGAAATCCGCGCCGCGGTCTGGAACACATATTGGAAGCCGCGCTGCTGAATAGCTTCGGCGGCGCCTCCGCCATTGATCATGACCACCTTGTGTTTTTCGGCGATCGCCGATCCCGTGGCTGCGGTTGCCGAACCAAGCGAGGAAATCACGAAATCGACCTTGTCGCTGGTGATCAGCCGTTCATAGAGCCGGGCGGCGGTCGCGGGATCGGAGCGGTCGTCATACACGACGAACTCGACCGGCCGTCCGGCCAATCCGCCGCGCGCATTCGCCTGCTCGCGCCAGAGGTCGAGCCCCTTGAAATAGGGCGACGCCGAGTCGGCAAGATTGCCGGTCTGCGAGAGCGCGACGCCGAGCTTGACAGGTTCGGCTGCGTTTCCAAAACCGGGCCACGTCAGCGCGGCTACGACGGCTGCCGTGGCCAGGATAAATCTTTTCATCATGTGACCTCCGTTACGGTTCAGAAATAAGCTTGCAGTACCTTGGCGTCGTTACGAACGGTCTGGGTGTCGCCACGCGCGATCAGGCGGCCCTCGGCGAGAACGTAGACGAGATCGCACTCCTTCAGCACGATGCGCATCTCGTGATCGATGAAGAACACCGTGATCCCCTTGGCGCAGAGCGCCTTGAGATGCTCGACGATGCGGTTCTGCAGACGCGGATTGATGCCGGCGAACGGTTCGTCGAGCAGCATGATACTGGGTTGCAGCATGAGCGCCCGCGCGATCTCGACGAGCTTGCGTTGCCCGTAAGACAGCTCGGAGCCCCAACAGTCGGCAGTGCCATCGATCTCGAGGAAATCGAGCAATTCCAATGCCAGTGCAATCGCCCCGCGGTCATCCCTGCCGCGCGCGACCGCAACCAGATTCTCCAGCACGGTCATTTCCGCGAACAACCGGCTGATCTGGAACGTACGCGCGACGCCCAGCCCGCAAATATCCGCAGCCGACGCGGATGTGATATTCCGCCCGTCGATGAGAACATGGCCTTGGTCCGGCCGGAGCGTGCCGGCAATGATGTTGAACAGCGTGGTCTTGCCGGACCCGTTGGGGCCGATCACGCCGGTGATCGAACCCCGCGCGACGTCCATACTGACCGAATCCAGCGCGATGCGGCCGGCGAAGCGCTTCGAAACGTTATCGACGGCGAGGATGGTGTCGCTCATGATGCTCGCCCCGCGCGCGCGGCCAGCCGGCGGAACAGCGGTCGTCCGATCGCCAGCCATCCATTCTTCATGCCGAGATTGGCTATGCCGCGCGGCATGAACAGCACGGCGAGAAGGACGATGACGCCCACGGAAGCCAGGTAAACCTGTGGATAATTGGCCCACAGCACCTCATTCACGACCGACAGCACGACGGCGCCGCAGAGGGGACCCAGCACCGTTCCCATTCCCCCCAGAAGCACCATCGCGATGGTGGTGAGTTCGATGTTCGACGCGAATGCAGTCGGCGGATCGATGAAGCCGAGATAGACCGCGTACAGCGCTCCCATCGCAGCCGGCGCAATCGCTGAGGCGACGAATGTGCCGATCTTCAGCCGCGTGGTCGGGATACCCAGCAATTCCGCGGCGTCCTCGTCTTCGCGGATCGCCAGCAGTTTGAGACCGAGGCGCGAATTGTCGAGTTTCCAGGTGAGCATAAACATGACCGCGGCAGTCGCTGCGGCGAAGTAATAGAGCGGCCGAAGATCGCTGACGGGCTTCAGGTAGATGCCGGTGCCACCCTGCGTGACGGAGTCGAACCCCAGCGCAAAAGCTTCGAGCACGCGTGCGAGGCCAAACATGCCGATGGCGAAGAACGGACCTTTCAGCCGCAGCATGGCGCCGCCCAACGGCACGGCAGTCACCGCTCCCGCAACGCCGGCGGCAACGGCGGCGAGATACCAGGGAACACTCCAATGAAAAATCAGCAGCGATCCGACATAGGCGCCGATTCCAAAAAAACTGACCTGTCCGAAATGCGTATAACCGGCGTACCCGCCGATCAGATTCCAGGAATAGGCCAGAACCAGGAAGATCAGCAGCTGAATCGAAAAGGAAACAGCGTAATCAGATCCGAAAAACGGCAGAACGAGCACGATGATGCCGGCGAGGCCTGCGATGCCGAGCGGATTGATCGGTCTCATACGCGTATTCCCGCCCCGAGCAGCCCGCGTGGACGGAGCAGGAGCACACCGAGCATCAACAGGAAGAGAAAGGCCGAGCCGATCACGGCGCCGGCAAAATAACTTCCTACGACCTCGATTACGCCGAGCAACAGCGCGGCGAGAATGGCGCCGGGATAACTGCCCATTCCGCCGACGATGATGACGGCGAAAGCCTTGATGATGAAACGCGAACCGAGTTGCGGATCGATCGCAAATGCCGGCGCGACCAGCACGCCGGCGAGACCGGCCATGGCCGTACCTAGCGCGAACGTCGCCAAGCGAACGCGCTCGACCGCGATGCCGGAAATACTCGCCAGTTCCGGCGCCCGAGAGACCGATCTTACCGCGCGCCCGAACCGGGTGAACTCGAGCAACCACCATACGCCGAGACTGACGCCGAGCGCGCAAGCGAACGACACCAGCCGCGAAATCGAAACGTTGATTCCGAGTAGCCGCACCGAGCCGCCGAGGACGCCTGGCAAGCCGCTATAGCCGCCGCCCCAGATCAGAATCGCGACGTTCACCAGTATCGTCGAGAGTGCGTAGGTCGCCAGCAGCGACATGATGAGCGGCGCACCCTCGATGCGCCGGAGGATCAGGACGTGAATGAGCGCCCCGAAAACGGCACAACCGATGGGTACGGCAACGATCGCCACCCAGAACGGCAATTTGAACCCGACAGCTATCGAGACGGTGGAAAGTGCCGCAATCGCCACAATGTCGCCGTGCGCGAAATTGATCACGCGCATGACGCCGAAGATCAGATTCAATCCGCACGCCATCAATGCATAGACGCCGCCCAGCAGAATTCCGCCGATCAGCAACTCCGTCACCGGCATGGAACAACCGCCGGGAGGAAAGTGCGGCGCGATGGGCAGGCCGGCTCAGGATGTTTCAGGCGGGCACCCGACATGACCTCCCCTCCCTGGAGAATAGTTTGATTTGTCCAGACAACTACTGGGGACTTTACTTGCCGTCAAGGCTGGCAGTATAGACACCTTCGGATGATGCTGAAGAGTTGTCCGGACAAATTTGGAGGATCTCCTGATGACGCACGCGCTGCGCAACACCCCGCTGGACGCGGACGATGAGGTCCAGATCCTGGATACGATCGAGCGCTGGGTGACACGCGAACTTAAGCCGATCGTGCGTGAATACGATCACGAGGATCGCTATCCGCATCAGGTTGTCGAGCAGATGAAGGAGCTCGGCCTGTTCGGCGCGACGGTTGCTCCCGAGTATGGCGGGCTCGGATTGTCGTCGGCGACCTATGCCAAGATCGTGATGAGTATCTCGTCGGTCTGGATGTCGATCACGGGAATTATTAACTCCCATCTGATGTTGGCGCTGGCGATCGAGAAGTTCGGTACGCCGCAGCAGAAGGCGCAATGGCTCCCCAGGATCGCGTCGGGCGAGATACGCGGCGGTCTTGCGTTGACCGAACCGGATGCCGGCACCGACCTGCAGGGCATCCGCATGACCGCGAAGCGCGACGGCGATGACTATATCATCAACGGCACCAAGACCTGGATCACCAACGGTGCCGAAGGTTCGTGCTTCGCGATGCTGGTCAAGACCAATCCGGACGCCAAGCCGCGCTATACCGGCATGAGCCTGTTCATCGCGCCGAAGAAGCAAGGTTTTTCGGTCGGCCGCAAGCTGCCGAAGCTCGGCTACAAGTCGATCGATACCGCCGAACTGATGTTCGACGACTACCGCCTGCCTGCCGATCATCTGATCGGCGGCGTCGAAGGTCAGGGGTTCTTTCAAACGACCGGTGGACTGGAACTCGGACGTATCAACGTCGCCTCACGCGGGGTCGGCATCGCCGAAGGCGCGCTGAAGCTTGCGCTCGACTACGCCCAGGTCCGCAAGACATTTGGAAAGCCGATCTGCGAGCATCAGGCGATTCAGTTGAAACTCGGCGAAATGGCGACCCGCGCACGCGCAGCGCGGCTGCTCACGCTCGACGCCGCACAAGCCTTCGACCGGGGCGAACGCTGCGACATGGAAGCCGGCATGGCGAAGTATTTCGCCAGCGAGGCCGCATTGGAAAACGCCATCGAAGGCATGCGCATCCACGGCGCCTACGGCTATTCGAAAGAGTACGACATCGAGCGCCTGTACCGCGACGCGCCGCTGACATGTATCGGCGAGGGTACCAACGAAATGCAGCGCATCATCATTTCGAAGCAGTTGGTCAAAAGGAATCCGGCGGCATGAAGCCACTTCAGGGCGTGCGCATCGTTTCGGTCGAGCAGTTCGGTGCGGCACCCTATGGGACGATGCTGCTCGCCGACCTCGGCGCCGAGGTCATCAAGGTCGAAAATGCAGCGATCGGCGGCGATCCGTCACGCAAGACCGGCCCGTACATGCTCGGGACCAACGACAGCGAATATTTCCAGGCGTTCAATATCAACAAGAAGAGCGTTTCGATCGATCTGCGCACCGCCGACGGCAAAGCCGCTCTCAGGGAGCTTGTGACCGGCGCGGACGCTCTCATCAATAACCTTCGCGGCGACCTGCCCGCCAAGATGGGACTCGATTACAAATCGATGGCAGCCGTAAATCCCGCGGTCGTGTGCGTGCATGTGTCGGCCTATGGCCGCGACAATGCGCGCGCCTCGTGGCCCGGCTATGACTATCTGATGCAGGCCGAGTCCGGGCTTATGCACCTGACCGGGGAGCCCGACGGACCCCCTTCCCGCCTCGGTGCCCCCTCGATCATCGATCACACGACGGGACTGACCGCGGCGGTCGGTCTGCTCTCCGCGATTATCCAGGCGAGGACGACCGGCAAAGGCTGCGACGTCGATACTTGCCTGCTCGACGTAGCTCTCCACCAGCTTGGTTACGTCGCAACCTGGTATCTCAATGAAGGCCACGTTTCCACGCGGCAGCCACGCAGCGCCCACTACTCGGTTGCCCCGGTCCAGACGTTTCCGGCCTCGGACGGCTGGCTGTTCATCATGTGCATGACGGACAAGTTTTGGAGCGAATTGATTGGCGCCATCGGCAGGCCCGAACTCGGGTCCGATCCGCGCTTCGCGACGCAGGCCCTGCGCCAGGCCAATCGTGACGTCCTGACCGAAATCATCGATGGTGAAATGAGCCGCCAATCCAGCGCACATTGGCTTGGCAAGCTGAACGGCGTGCTGCCCGTCGCGCCGGTGCTCGATGTGGCGCAGGCGCTTGATAGTCCATTCCTGCAAACCACGGACATGATCCATGTCGTCGCGCATCCCGAAAAACCCGCAATGCGCGTGCTCGCCAACCCGATCAAGATCAACGGCGCGCGGCTCGAGCAGGCGGCCTGCTCGCCCTTCGGCGCCGACACCGCGGCCTATCTCGGCGAGGTGCGCGCCGCGACGCGCGCCGGTTCTCGATGAAACTCGAGGGCATACGCGTCATCGACCTCTCGGTATTCCTGCCGGGACCGTATTTGACGCTGGCAATGGCCGATCATGGCGCCGAGGTGATCAAGATAGAGTCGCCCGGCGAAGGCGATCCGGGCCGACAGATCGGTCTTTCCGACGGACCGAGCACGGTCTTCTTCCGCAATTTGAATCGCGGCAAGAAAAGCGTCGTGCTTGACCTGAAGGATCCCGCTCAACGCGATGCGCTTCTGTCGCTGTGCGAGATGGCGGACGTGTTCGTCGAATCCTTTCGTCCGGGCGCAGTCGATCGTCTCGGCGTCGGATATGAGGCGGTGCGCGCGCGCAATCCGCGCATCGTCTACTGCTCGATCAGCGCGTTCGGGCAGGACAGCGAATGGCGCAACCGCCCGGCCCATGATCTCGCTCTGCAAGCCGAGAGCGGGCTGCTCAGCATGACGCTGGGAAGCGATGGCAGACCGGCGATGCCCGGCATTCCCACAGCCGACGTTCTTGCCGGACTTCAGGGCTTGTCGGGCGTGCTGATGGCGCTGCTGCGCCGGGAGCAGACGGGTATCGGCGACTACATCGATATCAGCATGCACAACGTCACCATCGGCGGCATGCTCAATATCCTGGGGCCGACCTTCGCCGAAGACCGCCAGCCGGTGGTCGGCCACGAACGGACCACGGGCGGCGCGGCGTTTTATCGACCCTATGAAACCCTGGATGGGCGATATCTCGTTCTCGCGGGGCAGGAACCGAAGTTCATTCACAACCTGCTGCGCGCCTTCGGCCGCTCCGACCTCGCCACATTGTGCCTGCGTGGCCCCGGGTCGCATCAGCAGCCGGTGACGGATTTTCTGGCTGCCGAGTTTCGCAAGAAGCCGCTTGCCGAGTGGCAGGCTTACCTCGCGACGCTCAACGTCTGCTATGGCCGTGTCAACACGCTTCCTGAAGCCGTTGCGCACCCGAACCTGCTTGCGCGCGGCATGGTCCGCCGCGATGAGACCAACCGGCGGCATGTCGGGCCTCCCATCCGATTCCGCCACGAGCCGGCGCACCCAATGCTGCGCGAACCCGCTTTGGGTGAACATACGGCGTCCGTCCTCGACAACCGCGTTTCAACTCCGGAGTGAGTGATGCAAAGTCACGAGACAATCGGTCCACAGCGCTACCGCGAAAGTTTCGGCAGGTATTACGACGATTTCACCGTCGGCGATGTCTACGAACACCGTCCGGGCCGCACCATTACCGAGAGCGACAATACGTGGTTCACGCTGCTGACGATGAACACCCACCCCTTGCATTTCGACAAGGAGTACGCCGCGAAGTCGGAATTCAAACGGCCGCTGGTCAATAGCTGCCTGACGCTGTCGATGGTCGTCGGAATGAGCGTGAGCGACATCAGCCAGAAAGCCGTCGGCAATCTCGGCTGGAACGACATCAAGCTGACCGCCCCGGTATTCGTCGGCGACACGATCTACGCCGAGTCGGAGGTGCTTGCGAAGCGCGAGTCGGCTTCGCGGCCAGGGCAAGGCCTTGTCACCGTAAGGACCCTCGGCAAGAAGGCCGATGGAACGCAGTTCATGAGCTTCGAACGTACAGCATTGATCGCCAAGAGAGGCCATGGCATCGAAAACTGAAATGAAAGTGCGTCGTGCAGGTCCGACAAAAGGCCGGCTGCAAACGCGCGCGCCGGCGGTCGTCAAGTCCGACGATCCGCTCTACCTTCAGGTCGTGCGCGCCTTGAAGGACGAGATCGTCAGCGGCATCCACCCCGTCGGATCGCAGTTGCCGACCGAGGAAGAACTATGCGCGCGGTTCTCCGTCAGCCGTTACACCGTGCGGGAAGCGTTGAGGCGGCTGCGCGAGGACAATCTCGTTTCCTCGCGGCAGGGCGCAGGCACGGTCGTCGTTCCTCCGCGCCCTTCCGACTCCTTTGTTCACGAGGTCATGTCGATCAACGATCTCGTCGCTTTCGCGACCGGCGTTCGCTTTGTAATCGAAACGATCGAAATGGTCGTCGCTGACGACAAACTTGCGTCCAGACTCGGTATCGCGGCCGGCGCCGAGTGGCTCTCGGTCCGCGGCTTTCGCCACACCGAAGGGAGCCGACTTCCGGTCTGCTGGACCGAAGTCTATATCAATCGCGACTTCGCCGCGATCGGCCGGCTGTTGCAACGACACACGGGTCCCATCTTTCATTTGATCGAAGACCTGTTCGGGCAGAGTATCGTGGAGGTCCATCAGGAGATCGCCGCCGGATTGATTCCGCCGGCGTTGATGAAAGGCCTTCAGGTCAAAGCGGGGGCTACGGCGTTGGAAGTCCAGCGCACATACAGGCTGGCTGACGGCAGGATTGCGCAGGTTGCCGTCAATACGCACCCGGCATCCCGATTTCGCCATTCCATGACGATGCGGCGGACCAAGGGATGAGCAGTGTGGTCAGCCAGTGATCCCCCGGCGATCCCGACAGCAGTAATCCGATGTGGCTGCCGGACTGGCGCGGGGCTCCTCAAACTCACATGCCCCTCGGCAAGAAGAAGCTATCAACTTGCGATCGTGACGCCATGCGGGCCTGGATTCGCGAGGGAGCGAAGAACACCTGACGGAACGCAAATCCCGATGCGGCCAAGCGGGAGCCCGGGGTCATTCACCTCGTGATGCAATTGGGATGAGAAGGCCCTCGGCGGCCTCCAGCGAGCCGCTGCCTTCAATCATTTCGGCGAGCAACCGCACCTACTTCGTCCACGAGCGCGACCGCCTGAGACCGCGCCCTCCGCAATGATCGGTGGTAAGCAGCGTTCGGAAAGTCCGCTTTGGCCATTGGGAGACGCGGCGACGGAATCGGGCGCTTCCGTTCAGCTGCCCGGACGTAGATCCGACCACAGCGTGTCCGATTGGTGCCGATCGCGGACCTGCGATTGGGCATTACCCGTTACGGCACCCTTCGACGGCCGCCAACCAGTGATGCCATTGCTGAACCGGTAAACACCGACCGGCCACGTTTGCATTGTGTTCTTTCCTGGATCGTGAAAACGTATCGTGGAACGGAAAGACTGCGACGATGGAAATTCCCCACCAGCAGCAGGTTCTCCTGGCAACCCTGCCACCCTCGCGTGGGCAAATTCGTCTGGCGCTCGGGATTGCCGCAGCTCTTCTTGTCGCATTTTTGATCGCGGCTCCGTTTGCGACGGTTCAGCTGCCGCGCGTCGACGGTTTCGTTGCGGCCTCCCAAAGTGTTTATGCCGTCAATGATCTCATCACCTCTGCACTGATCCTTGCGCAATTTGCCATTGTGCGCCACTGGGCGCTTTTCGCGCTCGCGATGGGCTTTTTATATACTGCGCTGATCGCCATGACACACGCGCTGGTCTTTCCGGGAGCGTTCACGCCGACGGGACTGTTCGGTCCCGGCGTGCAGACCACCGCATGGCTATATAATTTCTGGAAGGCCGGATTACCGCTGGCCGTCATCGCCTATTCGCTGCTGAAAGACGATGCCAGCGCCACCAGCGCGTCGCAACGCTCGCCGGGATTTATCGTCATCCCGGGCGTCGCGGTCGTGATCGCGATCGTTTGCGCGCTCGGCTGGAGTGCGATTGCCGGGGAACGATTTTTGCCATCGCTGCTCAGCCGCGATGCCGTTCAGTATGACCAGGATACGCTGCGGCTGGTCGCGATATTGCAGGAGGCATTGTGTATCGGCGCGCTTCTGCTGCTGTGGTTTCGGCGAAACTGCGTGCTCGATCTGTGGCTGCTGGTTCTGTCCTTCACGCTGGTGCTCGAGGTTACGATGAGCAGCCTGCTTGCCGCCGGCCGTTTCAACGTCGGCTGGTATGCATCGCGGGCCTTTGCGTTGGCTGCTTCAATCGTCGTGCTGATCGTTCTGCTTTCGGAGACGACCACCCTCTATGCAAACCTGGCGCGCTCCGTGCTGAGGCAGCGTAGCGGCCGCGAGGCGCGGCAGGTCGCCATGGACGCAATGGCTGCCTCAATTGCGCATGAGATCAAGCAACCGCTGGGCGCGATCTCCCTCAATGGCGAAACGGCCTTGCTCTGCCTCAGCGGGGCTGTGCCCGACCTTGACGAGGCGCGCGACGCGTTGCGTTGCGTGGTCGATGACAGTCACCGTGCGAGCACCGTGATCAGCGGCATCCGGTCCATGTACAGGAAGGATAGTTACGGCAGAGCGTGGCTTGACGTAAACGTCCTGCTTCGGGAGGCGCTTACAATCGCTGAAATCGAATTGCGAACTCATCGGGTATCGGTCTCGATGGAGCCGCACAACGAACTGCCGCAAGTGTTCGCCGATCGAGGCCAATTGCAGCAAGTCTTTCAGAATTTGATCACGAACGCGATCGAGGCGATGCACGTTACCCCCGAACGTTCTCGCGAGTTGCGGATGAGGTCAGGTATCACTCCAGACTCGAATGAGATTGTGGTCACCATTGCGGATTCCGGCGCCGGAATAGGTGAGAAAGACAAGGACCGTATCTTTGAGCCGTTCTTCACCACAAAGTCCGCAGGGACCGGAATCGGGCTTACGATTTGCCGGTCGATCATCGAGTCGCACGGCGGAGTACTTCAGGCGTCTGCGAACCGTCCCTACGGGACGATATTTGAAGTTGTCTTGCCGATTGAAGCCGCAGGGTAAGCAATCGAGATAGCCACCGCGCTCTCCACCCGATGTCGGCTTCGGGGTCATGAACGGACATTGGACTTCCGTTTTGCCTCGGTTGATGCATGGCGAGCGCGCTGCATGCCTGCTATGGAAATCTCTTCCACGTCGCTCGAGCCGTTACGGCCTACCTGCAGCGTCCGCCCCGGCGTTGACGAGCGCGGATGCTATCCTGAGCGGCTCTATCAGCAACGTCGCGGTGAATGGCTTTGCGAGATAGGCCAGGCATCCGGATTGCAGCGCAGCTGTGCGAATAGCGGGATTGTCGTTTCCAGTCATGTAGATGACGGGCACGGAAATGTTCGCGGCTTTAAGACGGTTCCCGAGCTCGATGCCCGATCGATCGCCGAGGTCGATGTCGAGCAGAACGCAAGCCGCGTTTGCGAAATCGCTGTAGGTTGCGAAAGCCTCCGCGGATGAAAACACCAAGGTGGCGTAGCCGAACTGCCGCAGCAGCCGCGCTACGCTCCGCAGCATCGTGGGATCGTCATCGACGACGACAACAAGGTTACGGTCTGGCAAAAAAATCTCGGCAAATGCGTTAGAGAATCCTGTGGTATTATAGTAAGTGGCCGCGTGTGTCGACCAACCAGAGGCTGTCTAACCGGCGTCCGGTTGAGCATCTCCCGCAAGCGACCAGGCCGAGCGCCCGGCGTGCGCGAACATTCCGCACGTACCAAACGCTGCACCGTCAGATCGCGACCGTGACACCAGAGTGACTTGATCCAGATCAAACCGGCCGCGGCGGCGCCGCCCTGGAATAGGGCCTCGCCGGCACGCCAGGCACTGCCGCACAGCACGGAGATGAACATGAGGTTGAGTTCACTGCGCACCGCGATTCTCGCTGCAACCGCCGCCCTGCTCGGTGCGGGGGCGCATGCCGGCCCGATGCCGACCAATGTGGCGGCGATGAAATCGATGGTCGATCAAAGCACGACCGAAGTCCGTTGGGGCGGCTGGCGCGGCGGCGGCTTCGGCTATCGAGGCGTCGGATTCCGCGCCGGCGGCTGGGGTTATCGCGGCTTTGGCTATCGCGGCCTCGGCTACGGCGTCGCGGCCGGCGCCCTCGTCGGGGGCGCGATCGCAAGCCGCGGCTACTACGGTGGTTATGGCGGCGGCTACTATGGCGGCTATCCCTCCTACAGCTACGCGGCCGCCCCGTATTACGGCTATGGCGGCGGCTATGGCTATGGTAGCGGCTATGGTTATGGCGGCAGCTACTGCCCGCCCTATGGCGGCTACGCCGTCACGCGTCATTACGGCTGGTGAAATCCGTCGCCTGTTTCTTTTCACCTCCACCTCAAGGAGGCGGTCGGCGCTGCCAAGCAGCGCGATATCCAGTCAATGATGGCGGGTGGTCGTCCACCTTATTTCGGAAAGCATTCCAATGGTGATCTGCCCGGATCACCCTTGCCTATGCTCTTCAAGTCTTCCAAGCCGCTTTTTTGGCCGCCTTCGTGTCGCCAGCGTGCTGCGCGAAAACACTGTGGCCGATCGACCAATTCACCCGGGTTCATCAAAGGGGCTGTAGCGCAGACTTTCGAGCAAGCCACCGACGAGTGAGGTTCGTGACGACAGTCTATGCCAGACCGGCAGTCACTTTCTCAAGCGGCTCCAACAGAGACCTCGCCATGAACGGCTTGGTCAAGTAGGCAACGCACCCGGACTTCACGGCGGCGGTGCGGACAGCAGGATTGTCATTCCCGGTAATGTAAATAACCGGCAGCGAAATTCCCGCCGCGTTCAGACGACGCCTGACGTCAATTCCGGATTCCTTGTTCAGGTTGATGTCGAGGATCACGCAACAGGCCGCTTCGAAATCGGGGTAGCTTTGAAAGGCCTCCGCGGACGCAAACATGATGCTGTCATAACCGTGCTCTCGCAGCAGCCGCTTTATCCCCTTGAGCATTCCGGGGTCGTCATCGACGACAAGGACGACATTTCTATCTCGCAAAGCTGCGTATCCTTCGTTCATCGAGTCACCAAGGAACTTTTGTTCCATTGGCGCCCTGGCGCTTGGGCTCCTTTACGTATTATCCACGACAGAGGATTTCTATTGTCCCATGGGACAATAGAAGCGCAGTTGCCATTTAAGGATTGCTCAACTCGTCGGTCGGGTACCCGACCCTATCTGCCCAGGACACCAGCCCGCTCGGCAAGCGAAACCAGTTCTGCGAGAGACGGGACCTGCATCTTTTCCATCACCCGGTGGCGATGGGCCTTGATGGTGCGCTCGGTGGTGCCCAGCACGTTGGCAACCTGCTTGTTGGTCTTGCCGCGAATGACGAGTTCGAACACCTCGCGCTCGCGCGGCGTCAGAGTCGCGAGGTGCGCGCGAATAGCGTCAAGCCTGCCGCGCTGGCCGCGCGCTAACTCATGGTTCGCCAAGGCCCGTTCAACCGCCCCCAGAAGCTCCTCCGACGATACCGGCTTGCTCAGAAAATCTTCCGCGCCGGCCTTGATGGCCCGCACCGTGGTCTGGACATCCGCATAGCCGGTGAGAAACACGATCGGCAAGGTCGATCCGAGTTCGCTCAAGCGAGCCTGCAACTGCGGACCGCTTAGTCCAGGTATCCGGACATCGAGGAGAATGCAGCCCAATTCACTCTCGTTCGGCCGGCTATCCAGTAAATCCTGGGCGGACGGATAAATCGCAACTTTATAGCCGGCCTTCGTCAAACGACGCTCGATGGCCGTTCTGAAGGAAGCGTCGTCATCAACGACATGCACAAGCCCGTTCAAACCACACCCCGATGATGCAAGCGGCAGACAGACGAAACCCCCGCGCCGCTTTGTTATCGCCGATCAAATGTCGGCCGAGACATTCGGCCGTCTCACCTGCCCGGCTGCACTTGGCCTTTGGTCCATTGTACCTCAGGACAATGACCCTCAAGACAATAGCTCATCATGCCGCTGTTGGTTTATCACAATTTCGGCGGAATCGGCCCATGGATTTTTGCACCCTTGGCAGGGCGTGGCGCGCGGATGTGAACAATTTGTGACCAAAAGGGGGCATCCATGTTTATCAACGTCAATTCCCATCCCGGCAGCCAGCCGAAGGCTCTCGGAGGGCTTGGTCAGTTGTCCCGGGCTCGGGTAATCCTCAGCGAATTCAAATATGAAAGAGGGTCCGAGATTTACGGGCAGGACGAACCGGCCGACTACATCTACCAGGTCGTTGACGGGGCCGCTCGCAGCCACAAGCTCCTTTCCGACGGCCGGCGTCAGATCGGCGCCTTCCACCTGCCCGGCGACATTTTCGGATTGGAAAACAGTGCGGTCCACCGCTTCACCGCGGAGGCGATCGTCGATACGACGGTACGGCTAATGAAGCGGTGCAGCCTGGAGCACGTCGCGGAAAGCGACGCGCTGGTCGCGCTCGACCTGCTGAACATGACGACCACCAACCTTCGGCACGCCGAGGACCACATGCTGCTGCTCGGGCGCAAGACGTCGCTTGAACGCGTTGCCGCGTTTCTGCTGGAGATGGACCGCCGCCTGACCGCCGCCGGCGTCCTGGCGCTTCCGATGAACCGCCGCGATATCGCCGACTATCTCGGACTTACGCTCGAGACGGTGTCCCGGGCGCTATCACACCTCCACGGCAAGGGTATCCTCAGCTTTCTCGGCCAGACTCAGCGGCAAATCGTGCTGCTCGACCGCGCGCGATTGGCGGATATGGATCTTTAGCTCGAGGCGCACTGCCTCGGGGCCGTGCTGCGCTCACCAGAAGCTTCTGCTAAACCAGCCAAATTCCAGATGACGCGCCATCGCGATTCTGGACGTCGGCGTGCGTTTCCTGGCCGTATGACGTGGGTGGCGCAGCTTGAGTTCGCGCATTCCTGCGCCGGGTGGCTGCGGTCGGTCAACGGATGCCAGCATTGCAAAGGCTTCCTGCTCTGCCGTATCGGCAGAAACATCAACACTCATTTCGGGGTCCTGCACGGCGGCTTCCGTACTTGCTATCGACGCCGGGACGATCGTCGGTGCGTTGGTGTCATACACGATGCGCTCCGGCCATTTGCGATCGGAAGCAATGCGGATGAGGGGCAAGTTGGCCTTGGCCTTGTCCGCAACCGGAACCCTCGGGAGAAACACGTCCAGAGCAAACAGCAGCGCGAGCAACGCTCCGCCGACAAAGGAAAAATATCGCGCGAGGGGCATTCGTTACTCCACGTCCCCTTTTGGCAACTAGGCCTGGCCTGCCCCGGAAGCGTTGATCGAAGTCAATGCCAACAAAGAACGCGCGCCAGTCTCAGCGGAAAAGAGCCGGATACGTCATAAGAAGCTGTTCGCGGACGGCCTCGGATTGAATGCCGTGCACCAATATCCTCAACGTCTCCGTATCGTTTGCCTTCATGCAGAGTTCGATGATCTGTCGGAGGCCTGCGTCTCGACATGAAGCGTCAGCAATTGTCATGGCAAGCTCGAGCGACATCCGCCTGGCGCTCGCGAAGCGAAGCCTGTCTATTCTCGCCAGGTCGCCGTGGGTCGTTTGCGCCGCACCTTCGGCGCTGGTCATTGCTACCGTGCACAGGCTTCGGATCCTTGACAGTGTCCGTTCTCCATCAGCCGTCGGATCGACAGCCGATTCTGCAGTGGCTGCGCCGGGCTCTTCCGGCGGCCGATGTTGGAACCAGTCCATTGGCAATCTGAAGAAACTGAGAAAATGACGATCATCCGCGATCACGTCCACGTCCACGTCCACGTCCATAACGCGGCAAGCCGTTTGGCCGACCTTGATGTAAGTCAAGCCGTCGCAGCCCGCATCTGTCGTTTTTGACATGTGCTGCAAACGCACAAGCATTCAGGCGTGCGGCGATCAATCGTTGCTGACGACCTTTCAGAGAGGCGGCGTTGCTTGCGGCCGATGTCATGACGAAAGGGCCAACCCGCACCCCGTCCGGAACGACGATGAACCACACCTGGTATGTTACTTTTGAAATACCCAGGAGCGGCGCCCTCGTGCGAAGAAGAAATCCCCGCTTGACCCGGACATTCGAGACCGAAGCGGAGGCGAAGGAATTTGCGCGAACGAAATTCGAAGGCGGCCTGGTCGTCACTGCGGGCACCATCAATCCTTGCGTGCCGAGAAGGGCAATCCCGTCGGCAAGCATTCCGGCTTGGCTCGAGCTCGGCCAAAACCCTGAACCAACGGATCGGGAAGACGCCAACGATCAAGCAGGCTCTCACCCGCCGGCAACGAAGACGGATTAGATCATCCGAGTGTGCCTGCCTGCGGCAAGCGCGCGGCCGCGCTGGCTTGTCATGCCCGTTCCGTACATCAACGCCTAACAAATAGTTAAACGGCAAGGACGAGTGTTCGTAGTGTGGCCGGCCATAACAGAAGGAGAATTACTTCAAACCGGTAGCTACGAGTCGCAACATTGGCTGGAATACCGGGAATCATAATGCCAACGGTCACACATCGATCGCGCTTCAGTGTTGCCATTTTGGTACGCGGCACTTGAAGGCACATGCCTAGGGTGATTGCGGTCTCGGTTCGGATTCAAAGCAACAAGCGGAGAAACCTGTCATGAAAAAGCTCTTACTCAGCGCGATCGGTCTTGCGGCATTGTCGGGGTCTGCGATGGCCGCCGATCTTGCTGCACGGCCTTACAAGGCACCGGTCCCTTACGTCGCTCCCATCTATGACTGGAGCGGCTTCTACATCGGAGCTAACGGCGGTTGGGGACAAAGCCGCAATTGCTGGGGCGTCGTCCCGGTAGGGGCCGCGATCATTCCCGACGGTTGCATCGACCGCTCCGGCGGCATGCTCGGCGGCCAGTTGGGGTATCGCTGGCAAGCCGGTCAGTTCGTGTTCGGTCTTGAAGCGCAGGGCGACTGGGCCGACCTCAACTCGTCGCATATCAGCATCATCAACCCGCTGTTCACGACCGGCGTCAAGGTCGACGGGATCGGCCTGTTCACAGGCCAGATCGGATACGCCTGGAACGCGGCGCTGCTTTACCTGAAGGGCGGCGCGGCGGTGACGAGGAGCCGGTTTGACGTCAACACGCTCGCAGGCGTGAACGTCGCCTCGGCAAGCGCCACGCGGTGGGGAGCCGCCGTGGGCGCCGGGATAGAGTACGGCTTTGCTCCCAACTGGTCGGTCGGCTTCGAATACGATCATCTGTTCATGGGTGACTCCAACAATTCCTTCTCGGTGGTCAACCCGTTGTTCGCCGGTGCGCAAAACCGCATCAGCCAGGACGTGGACATGGTGACACTCCGGATCAACTACCGGTTTGGCGGCTCAAGCCCGGTCATTGCCAAATACTGAGCGGACTTCAAACAACATTCGAAAGGCCGGCCCGAAAGGCCGGCCTTTTTTGTTCACCGGCCCCAAATCGGTCGCCGCGCCTGGCGGCCTGCCTCAAGCGTCCGCAGCCCGCGGCAAACCCGGGGATTGATCTATCTCAAGCAGCCTTCCCGGTTTACCCCGCCAATGACGATGTCAAAGGGAGGCCTCCATGAAAACCCTAGCATTTCACCTGGCGCTTGCCGCAGCGATGTCGTCCTCCGCCGCCTCTGCTCAGGTGTCGATCGACATGTCGCGCATCACCTGCGCGGAGTATCTGGCCATGGCCCCAGCCCGGTCGGCGGAGTTCTCGGCGTGGATGAGCGGCTGGTTCAATCAGAAGACCGGCTATGTCTTCGTCGATCTGAACGCCTATTCGAGAAACGTCGCGAATGTGAAATCCTGGTGCGCAACCAACCCCGCCGAGACGGTCATGGCGGGCCTGCAGCGCGCCACCACCCGGTAACGATCGTAAGCGCGGGAGATTATCATGAAACGCCATATTTTTTCCGTCACCTGCGTGATGATCTTTGCAGCCATCGCGCCGGCGAGGGGCCAGACCGTGCTTGATCTTTCCCTCATCACCTGCGGACAACTGCTGGCGTCCGACGCCGAGAGGCAGGCGCTGATCGGGTCATGGATGAGCGGCTATTTCAGCGCTTCGAAGAACCTCAACATGCTCGACTTCAACTACGTGGCGCGGAATCGCAGGGTCGTCGGCGCATATTGCAGGACCCACAAGTCCGACACCGTCATGAGCGCGATGCAGAAGAACTGGCGTTAAACGACCATCGCCGCAGCCACGATACCCGGGCGCTCGGCGTCCCGGATTCGCGACATCACCAGCGCTGTTGTCATTACCTGCGGCAAATCTGATCGACGGAGGGAATGATCCAGATCAAGGACGCGAATGTTGATTCCACAGCACGGACAATGTGTGCTGCGCAATCATACGTTCTTCATCGGTCGGCACGACATAGACCGGGATCTTGCTGTCCGCACGCGATATAAGCGGGCCGTGGCGCGCGTTCCCGACCGGATCGAGTGACACCCCAAGCCATTCGAGCCGTTCCGAAATCCTCATCCGGATGCCGACGGAATTTTCGCCGATCCCCGCGGTGAACACCAAACCATCGAGACCTTGCAAGGCCGCGGCCAGCGTTCCGGCCTGCAGCGCAACGCTGTGGACGAAATAGTCGACGGCGAAAGCCGCGCGGGGATCGCTGCTGTTCTCAAGCTCGCGCATATCGCTGCTGACGCCGGAAAGTCCCTTCAGGCCGCAATCGCTGTAAAGAAACTTCTGCACCTCAGCGGATGACATGCCTTTTGCGGTCATCAAATACAGAACGGCGCCTGGATCGATCTGGCCGGTGCGTGCGCCCATAGCAAGCCCATCGAATGTGGCGAAACCCATTGTGCTCTCCACGCTGCGCCCGTCCTGTATGGCGCACATGGAGGTACTGCTGCCAAGATGCGCGACGATGACCCGCGCCCTCGCAATCTCGGGCGCGACGTCTGGCAGGATCTTTGCGATATATTCGTAGGAAAGACCGTGAAATCCGTAACGCTGGATTCCCTCATCGTGCAGCCGGCGGGGTATGGCATAGCGGTTCGCAAGCTCGCCGCGGCCACGATGAAAGGCCGTGTCGAAGCAGGCGACCTGAGGCAACGTCGGGAAATCGACGAGCAGCGAGCGAATAGGCGCCAGATTGTGGGATTGATGCAGCGGCGCGAGCGCCTCGAAGCGCTCCAGACGCGCGATCACGCCATGGTCGATCAAGACCGGCCGATCATAACGCGCACCACCGTGCACGACCCGGTGGCCAACGGCAAGCAGGCTCAATTGAAGTTCGTCCCTTAACCATGCCCTGATGAAAATCAGAGCCGCTGACACGTCTGGTACGCTCTCCACCGGATAGGCGCGGTTCGCCAATGGATCGCCTGTTGCATCCGCGGCGCGCAATCGCGGGCGGCTGCCGACTCCGTCCACCTGCCCTTTGATCTGCCGACGCAGCCTGCCCTCGCAGTCCACGGCGAACACCTGAAATTTGACGATGGAGGAGCCGGCATTGACGACCAGGATGGTATCCATACCGATCACCCGGCAGCTGTCTGCGCGCTCTGCTCCGCATCAGATGGGGCGGAATCGGCCCGCTCTTCGCGGATCCATGCCATCACCAACTCCCACGTCACCGCCAGGATGATGGGCCCGACAAACAGGCCGAGGATGCCATGCGCCAGCATGCCGCCCAGCACGCCAATGAATATGACAAGCATGGGCGTATTCAGCCCGCGCCCCATCAGCATCGGTTTCAGGACGTTGTCGGCAAGCCCCACGATCAACAGGTAGACCGTCAGCGGCAGCGCTACGGCGAAATCCTTGGTCGCCCAAATCCATATGATGACGGGGAAAATGATAATCGCCGACCCGATCTGCAGGATTGCGAGGATCAAGACGGCCAACGCCAGCACGCCCGCGTAAGGCACGCCGGCAAGCTTCAATCCGACTCCGGCCAGCAGCGATTGAATGACGGCCACGCCGATGACTCCTTGAGCAACCGTGCGTATTGTCAACCCGGCCAGCGCGACGAAATCCTGGCTTCGCTGAGCAATCAGGCGCGCCTGAACCCTTCGTATGGCCGCAACGAGCCCCGGGGCGTAGTGAAACAGGAAACCGGAGAGCACGACCGCCGCAACGAACTTGAGCGTTCCGAAGCTTGCACTGCCGGCAAAGGCTAGTACCGCACCGGCCAACGGCTTCAGGTGCGGAGCGATCTGGCGCAGCGCGGCCTGGAGATTCGTCGAAGCATCGTCCCAGACGGTGTAAACCCGCGTACCGACGATCGGCCAGTCCTTGACGCCTTCGGGAGGCGACGGAATGGCGAGCGTCCCGGCGCCAAGATGGCCGGCTAGGCCCTGCAAGCCATCTACCGTGCCGAATCCCAACCACGTCACGGGTCCGATAATGATCGCCAGAATGCTGAGCGTGATGATTGTTGCCGCCAGCTTCGGCCGGTCGCCGAGTTTCAACGATAGCCAATCGTACGGCGGGTACAAGGCAACGGTCAGGACCATGCTCCAGACGAGTATCGAAATGAACGGGCGGACGAGAATGAACGACCAATAAATCAGGAAAGCGAGCAGTCCGAGACGCAGCGCCAGCTGAATGATTTCGTCGCCGGACATGTCTTGCCGAAATATCCTTGGGGCCATCGCTTCGAACCTTCGCTCGCTCACGCGCAACCAAACGCGCGGACCGGATGCGGCAGAACTTTTCTTTCCTTAAACCCTATCGGTGCTCAGGCAAGCTCGCACTTGATCCAGATCAAGCGCGAAGTTGCAAAAGAAAATTTCGGTTCTCGAGCAACATTTCCGCCCCGGGGCGCGCTACCGCAGCCCAAGCAGCGAGCGGCGATAGCCGTTGCTATCGAGCTTCCTTCCCGCATACGAAACTTCCGGTAAGCCGCGGCCACATTGTCGTTGCCGCTTCTGAACAGGCCAAGGATAATGATCAACGATCGGCAGGGTTGATCTAGGTCAAGCGATTGCGGTCACCGGATGCCCCGCCGTGCACCTTTCCCGGCTCCGTTTTCGCGTAGCGCTCGTTACGCCAGGATCAGCAGCAATTTGGCCGACTGCACCCACGACTGCGCCAATTTTCCGGAATCAATCTTTAAGCCGTCGTCACCGCGAAGCCGTTCTCTCGCCAAGCGCGACCAATGCTCCGCCTCGGCCATCCAGAACGTCCGGTTGGCGGGCTCACGCAGTGCCAACTGTCTGCATAACGCAGCACGCGAATTGAGTTCCGACTGGCCGGTCATTTGCGCCCCCTGCCTGAACGCCTGTTCGCAAAATCTACGACGGGTGCGCGCCCGGAGCTATTGCCCTGATGGCCATTGTCCCTACGGACATCCTTCCACGCCAGGCGCCATCGCCAAGCCCGACGACGGCTTCATGTATGTCTGCCAAAAAACCATCTGGAATCCACCGAGGCAGCTCACGAGCTGCCTCGGAAAGACCGTCAAAAAACATGCAAATGCGAAGTTTGTTTATGAACGTTTTCGACCATTCCGGCGCGGGGCCTGCGCCTGTCTCCGTCCGGAGAAGGCGCTTGGGTCGGTAGTGTATCGCGTTAATTGCGCCGTTCTTCGCGTCGCTCGGTACGGCCGGTGCGACGGTCCTGGCGCCGGTCATGACGTCCAGCACGCCTCGCCGCCCGTCGTTCCATCCCGACGGTCTGGGCCTCGGCATCGGACACTGCGATTCCCGATGTGGCCGCCGCCAAGCCGAACGCAGCCGCCAATCCCGCAAGAGAAAGGGCCTTTCGGCGAGAGATTGCTCGAGATCCGAGATTTTCACCCATGTTGATCCTCCTGGTTATGGTGAAGAGATTTCGTGCACACCTCCAGCGAGGCCGTCTGTTGATCCAGATCAACCAAGGGGCAGCCGGCCGTCGAGTTTCGATTGAGGCAATTCAATCAGCATTCCTTACCAATTGATCTACATCATTACGCCCGGGCCGCGATCGAATTGCTTGTCAGCACGTATCCAAGGAGTTCGTCGGAGAACGTCATGCCGATGTGTCAGTCGCCAAAGATCGCCGATGTCTTGCTTCGCACGCAAGGGTTTCCCGCAAACGACAATTGCGCGCCGGTACAGGCTGCGATGAAGTGCCTTGAATCCGAAGGCACGTTCAGGGGGGCTTGCCGGACATTTCGTCACCGCGTTCGAGTTCATCTCGGTCACCTGACAAGCTTTGCCATGTCCCGAGCCGATGCAGCCCGGCTCAAGAAAACAGCAATTCCCCGCGCCTGGCGCTAGTTGCCCATGATGCACCATCAAAACCGCGATTGGGCTCGTGCCACCGGCAGGTTGTCACTTGGCAGGGCGCGTTGGGGCGACGGATATTAGAATGCCGCTCGACCGGGCGGAGCAGGCCCTTGATCTAACGCAAAACTCACCCAATCGCGAAGACCTACGGCTTTGGATGGTGGAGTAACTGAGCAACGGAGAGAGCAGCATGAAAACGACTTTGAGAACGATCACAATTGCAACTTCGGTCTTCGCGTGTGCGGCGTTGTTGTCGCTCAGCCCGTCCAAGCAAGGCGGCGTTTCGCTGTCGATCAGCAAGGCCGAGGCACAGGCGCGGATCACAGTCAGGCCGGGTTACGCGGCGAGGGCTGCCTATGTCTATTCGGAGGGTCTACCGTGGTACGCCGTGAGGGCCTACTATTGGGGTGGCCCCTGGAGTGGCGACCGGTACAGCTACGCGAGCTGGGATGACTACGCGAAACGCAACGGCATTGGCTGCACGCCCGGTACCGCGATCAAGGGCGGGGACGGCCTGATGTATCTCTGCCAGTAGGACCCGTTCATTGAAGACGCCGGGCAGGTGGCGCTCTTGGCCATCTGCCCGGCAAGTGCTTTCGGGGCAGCAGGGTGCGGAACGCGGCTTCGGCGCAGTTGCTTCCAGTCGCGGATGGATCGCCGGCCCCCCAATGAGCGATCCAGGCTTGACCTGGATCAACAGCCCAAAGACACAAAGCGCGTGGTTGAGCCCTAACGAGGGAGGCTTCCGTGAAGCAGACCAGAACAATGCGGACGGTCTTGGCTGTCGCCGTTCTCGCATGCGGGATGATGGGATCGGTAGAATGGTCAAGCGACGCCGGTCCTCCGCAACAACGCCTCCATGGAGATTTCACGGTCTCGGTATCCTCTGCCGCAGCCGACGAGGCACGCGGGCCGCTCCGTCGCGCTTCCTGCACTCTCGTCCGGTATTATGTCGCGAGATACACTGCGGAGACTGCCGAGGCGTGGGCTCGGAGCAAGGGCGCGACGGATGCCGAGATACAGATCGCCCGAAGCTGCATCAAGCCGCAACAAACCGCGCTGGCTGGCAGCCTTGCCTACTAAACCGGTCAAGGTCATTGGCGCGCCCGGCACCTCCTCTGCTTCGGCAAGAAGCCGGAGCGGGTCGCCGTTGAATGCGGCTCGCCGTCAGGCATACCAAGGAGGGTTGTTGTGAGCTATGTTCTGATCGTCGTCGGTTGGCTCGGCGGGGTCGTCAATGGCGCCGCCGTATCGACCCAGGAATTTACTAGTGCAGAGCGATGCGAGGCAGCCCGGCTTGCGTTAATCGAGCACGCCAAGGCCCGCGGATTTGAGGACGCGCTCAGGCCGTTCTGCTTGCAAAAGTGAACACCGCAGGCCTGGAAGAACGCCCATTGCCCGGATCGCGGAAGGCGGCCCGCAACTCAGTTGACATTCCACGACGGCGCCATGACCTCTTTTCCTCGAAGAACAGCGAAGTTTTAAGGCGCAACGGACGCTGATTCTTCACAATCGGAGCCACTTGCGATGATCAACCCCGTCAGCGCCTTGCGAAACGAACGTAGCGATTGGCTGCTCACGGTCCTGACCGGGGTGCTTGTATTGCTGATATTTCTCGTTGCTCCACTCCAGGCAATTGGCATTACCGTTTTTCATCTATTTGCTATTTGTCTCCTGCTGGCGATCATCGGCGCCATGGTGATCATTTCCAACAACCCGACGGCCCTCGTTTTGATGTCGATGGCGCTTGTTGCCAATATTGCCGTGTTTTTCCTGCGGCTGTATTACCCCGTTCCGTTCCACCTCCATATATTGGCCGGCGCATGGTTGATCATCGCCGGCACTCTGGGAATCGTGGTCACTCAGGCCGTGTTCAGGCGAGGCCGTGTCACCTATCACCGCATCGTCGGAGCGATTCTTCTGTACCTGTTGATCGCGATGGCCTTTGCAACACTGTTTGCTTTTGTCGGGCTGTCGGATCAGGAGGCGATCAAGGGGATAACATTTGACGATGATCAGTCACTCGCCAGCGCGCTTTTCTACATGAGCTTTGTCACGCTGACTTCGACCGGCTATGGCGACATTGTTCCGATACATCCGCTAGCACGCAGTCTATGCAACATCGAAAGCGTAATCGGCCAACTTTACCCTGCAACTCTTTTGGCCAGGCTTGTTACTCTCGAACTGAGAGGACCAGGCCAATAAACTTCGCGAGCACGTTTGAGGGACGGTAGTTTCCGCTGCAAAGCGAAGGCATCGTATTCGACCGCTTCGCACGGCGAATTTGGGCTCGGCATTCCCATTTCCGCCAGCGGCCGGCGCGGAGAATTCAGCGAATTGCACTGATTACTCAAGGCAAATATTCGGTTTGGTTCAAGACTCCCGTTGGCGAAGGTGCCGGCGTCGTGAAGTTTGGCCCTAATGGCCGACTTGGTGGGGGAGATACGACGTTTTCCTACACCGGAAATTGGACGCAAGAGGGCGAGCGATTTAAGGCCGCTCTATCCGCCAGAAGAATCGCGCTTGGGCCTCCTGGCGTGTTTGGAATGGATGAAGTCGATATTCTGGTGACCGGTCTCTCAGACGATGGTTTATCTACTTCTTGCACCGGTTTTGCCAAGCAGGCGCCGGGGTTGAAGTTGGAGGTTGTACTTATCCGCTTGAGCGATGACTAGACCGAAATCGGATGCTGAACAGCTCGAGTGTGACGAAAAACTCTGTGTCCCAGCGTTTGGCACCTCGGCAGCCAGTTTTGATCTGGCTCAACACTATCCGTCGCCGCAAGGCTAATGGTGAAGTCTAATCAGGGCGGAGGGCACCGTGACACCCCAGACCACACCGTAGCCGGCGTTGGAGCGCGACATGATGAAATGTGGTGTAAATTGGTTGATAATTACCAGTCTTACCGCTGGTTTCGCTCCTGCGGCTCAGGCTGAAGACGTCGACATCGGTAAGTCGGAATTTCAGTCTTCGTGCGCGAGTTGTCATGGCGCGGATGCAAAGGGCAAAGGACCGGTCAGCAGCCAGCTTAAGACGCCGCCTCCCGATTTGACAATGTTGGCTAAGAGCAACAACGGGGTTTTCCCTACGAACGCTGTTTCTGAAACCATATATGGATTGAAACCAATTCCCGCTCACGGGATCAACATAGTGCGGCAATTTGAGAATGGGATTAAATCGTTCTCCCCAAATTGGCATTTCACGAGGGCCGTCTTACTGGAAGCTGGCCTGGCCTGAGCAAGACCCGGAAGTCGTCGTGCGAACACGCATCCTCTCCGTTGTAGATTATCTCAATCGTATTCAGCAAAAATAGCAACCGGCGCGCGTCGGATTGGTCGCCCGTCCAGCTCAGCGCCGTCTAAGCGGGGTGCAAAGGTTCGGAACATCGCTGACCGCGACCTTGAGGCCGGAAATCCGGTTGCGTCTTGATTGCAAATTACCAGCGGCAACAGCCACGGAATCGTGGCCCCACGTAATACGCGCGTCCCGGATAATAGGCCGGCTGATAACTGAATCCGTTGCCGTAGTACGTCGCGCGGTAGCCGTACCCGAAGATCGCGGGGGCCATGCCTAGGTACATTGCGCGGCCACATTCCGGACTGCACCCCTGCGCGCTTGCTATCAGGCCGGCGATGGTGGAACTGACCACCATGCCTACACTGACGCGGTCTCTGGCTTCTACCGGAGGCGATGTCAGCAACGTGGTTGCGATCACTAATGCTACAGCTGCATTTTTCATGGCTTGATCCTTCCACGCCAACAAACGAGCAGCGGAACGAATGGTTGCCATGAACCCTATGCTCCCGAGCTTGATCTGATTTCTATATTGCTGAAATATATCAGCAGACCGTTCGACTTTTAACCAATTGTGCTCACGGCATAGTTGCGTCGGGCCATGGCGGGCAAAGCTGCTTAGGCGCCAAACCGTTGCGCTCGCCCGGTCTGAAGGGTTCGATCGTCTATCGAATGTTATGGAACATTGGCTGTAGCCACCAAAGCTTGATTGAAGTTGGTACGAGCGAGGATGAACTGCGGCGGATGAATGAGCCAAGCTCGTCACGCTGGACGGTCGTTCGTAATGGTTGCGTTATTCGGGCGTTTCGCCCCACTTCATTCTGTGGCTCGATCGTCGATTGCCAAATTACCTGACGGTCGCGCCTTGCTAAGCAAAGAAACCAACCGAGATCCCAAAGCGATACCGGGCCGTTCGATGAAGCGTTCAGCAAGAACTGCAATTGGTAGCGTGCAACAACAGATCAACACGCCGACACCCAAACCGTATGGAACCGCCATCGCTTCTGCGGGCTTCCAGAAAAAACTTAGGATGAAGGTCACATAGATGCCGACGATCTCAGCATAGAGATAGAAGCTATAGCTGATCCGCCCTAACAGCTGAGAGGGACTACTTTCCAAGAACCGGGAGATTACGGTGTCAGGATAATTTGGGATGATGTATAGCAACATTGCGCCGATAAATGTTTGCGAGATTATTCCCACTATTTGAGCGGGGTAGACGAAAAATCTCGAAAGAAAAAACAATATAAGGCAAACGGCGATGATAATAGTTGGATGACTGATTGTCGGTCCCTGCCTTGGAATTCCCACCAGCATCCCAACGCTAAACGGCAGCAGAGCTGAGTGCATCATGAAGATCGAACCTGTAAACAGCGGGTTTTGCAGAGCGTAGAGCGAATAAATGATCGCGAAAACTGCCCCAATAAATCCGAGACGGCGTTCTGCGAAGCCAAAAACAAGAATGAACGGTGCAGCAATCATCTCAACGCGGATCGTCCACGTCACCGAAAGCAAATCGGTATTCACCAAAAAGAAATTACTAAGGTATGCCTGAATATTCGGAACAGCCCGATCTCCGTTGACGTTCGTGAGAGGATCTCCCAGCACCAACAGCAGATAAATAATCGTTGTGGAAATAAAAATTGACGGCATCAATCTAAAAACCCGTTTGATGAGAAATTGGCTCGCGGCCGAGAAGTCCAAGCGGTCGTATCGGGACAATGACCGCTGCAGGACGAAACCGCTGATCAAAAAGAACAGGATCACCGCGTACTCGCCGTTAAACAACGTTAGCGCAATTTTTTCCAAGACCTGGGTGCCACGTAATTCGGTGACTGGTGGGTCGATAATGTTCTGCCAAAGGCGCGGATCATAGTGCAACATGGCATGGTAAAGAACGACGGCGACGGCTGCCCAGCCGCGCAGGCCATCAATTGAACGGACTCTAGCGCCGGTCACAAGATATCCCCAGCATGTTGACCCTCATAGTAATTCCGGATTGTGTCGCAGAAAGCAAGCCGCAGCGATACGCCCAATGTGGGCTGTAGCTTCACGATTCCGCGCCGATTGATATTCGCCGAAGCCCGCGGTACTGCAGAGCTCCATGGAGGGATGCCCGCCGGCCGAAAGCGCGCGTCCTCGAAATCGACCATGTCATCGAGGTTGCCATCGGTTCGCGAAAATCGCGACCGGGAGCGAAGCTACATTGCGGCCCGAGTTTCGAGAAATCGCCTGGATCGGCTGGGTAAATCGCCACGTCCTCGGGGGTGCCTACACCGCCCGAGGTGCGTTCATGATTAGAGTATCCTTAATGCGAACGAGAAATTCATTCATCAGGCACGGTAAGCCGGTCAAGGAGCGCCCGGGGGACCTCCGTGGTTAATGACTAGATAGCATTGCTGATGCGTTAAACAGGGTTTCTTGGATCAACGAAAAAACATACGGCAGTGCTCCCTTTCCAACCTTTTGGATCCAATGAGGCCCCTGCATCCTTCATAGGGACAATCCATGGTTCTGCATCGGCAATAGGTCTTAACCGGCACGGGCACAGCGTAAAAATCCGGTGATCAAAGGACGTAAACAAATCATGGCTTCAACTCCGACAATTTAAGCACCAATCCGAGCGTGATTTAAATTTCTTGTTGGCATCGTCTCCCCGGGGTTGGGGAGAAAAAAATGTCAAACAAAGATACGCTCACGAACGATGCACATGTTGCGATCGCGAACGCGGTTTCAACACCCGTCTATGCGTCAAGCCTTGCGGCGGAAAATAGTTACCGTTCATATCAATGGTATCTGGACGGATACCTGACGGTCGGCGGCGATGAATTTGGAGCAAACGTCGACAAGATTTCGCTCGAATATTCGGGAGCCGGAGTAAAGGTCGGCATTATCGACCAGGGATTTGATACTTCAAACCTGGATCTTTTCGGCCGGTTCGATATGACGGACAGCGTCGATCCGCGCGACACCACGGGAGTTACCAGCATAAGCCCGGACAGCGCTGCCGATGCCCATGGAACGTGGGTGTCCGGTGTAATCGGCGCATCAGCAACCAACCAGGTGGGGGCCGTTGGCGTCGCTCCCGAGACGACATTGGTGGGCTATTATGCGAGGTTCGGGTTCGGCGGCTCTTCGGTGGACGAACTGGCCCATCTGCTCGCGTTACAGGTCAACGTCGACGTTTCGAACAATAGCTGGGGTTTCAGCAGCGCATTCGCCGACAATTTCAAGAATAGTGCCTGGAGTGAAGTAAAAGACGCTCTTGCCAATGCCGTCGAGCACGGCCGCGCTTCGCTTGGAACGGTGTATGTGTTCGCCGCCGGCAACGACCGTCAGAATATTCTTCACACGAGCGCGGATGGAGACAACACCAATAACCACAGCATGACAAATAGCCGCTTCGTCATTACCGCGGCAGCATCGACTGAAGACGGGCATATCGCGAGCTTCAGCACGCCAGGTGCGTCAATCCTAGTGACCGCACCCGGCGATTCGATCCTGACCACGACACTAAGTAACGGCGACGGCGACCAGACCAACGACTTTACCTTTGTAAGCGGAACGTCTTTCGCCGCACCGGTTGTTTCCGGCGTCGTCGCTCTGATGCTTGAGGCAAATCCGGATCTCGGCTATCGCGACGTTCAGGACATTCTCGCCCTCTCCTCCCACAAGCTCGACCCGACCTCCGCGAGCTGGGTGACCAACGGCGCCACCAACTGGAATGGCGGAGGCAACGTCGTCAGCCACGACTATGGATTCGGGCTCGTGGACGCCCACGCGGCCGTCCGCCTTGCGCAGACATGGACCGAACACAGCACAGCCGCCAACGAACAGGTCATTAATGTAACCGGCAACATCGGACCGAACTCCTCATTGTCGCAATCCGGCGCCAATACATATGTCTCGGCGGTGAGCGGAAACTACGAGCACTTTGCCGTCGATTGGGTGGAAGTGGACGTCACCCTGAACAATGCGCACAATGGCGATCTCAAGATCGAACTGATCAGTCCCGACGGCACCGACAGCGTGCTTCTTGATCATCCGGGTGGGGGTAGCAACGCCTCCGGCAACTTGAATTTCACGTTCACCACCAATCATAATTGGGGTGAGACACCGAATGGAAACTGGACGGTCGTCATTCACGACACCGGCACTAACGGCAACGATACGATCGTTTCCTATGCACTGAGAATCTACGGCAACGATCACGGTGTGAACGATACCTATTTTTATACGGACGATTTTGCCACCGTTTCCGGTGACCGCAGCATCCTCACCGACAGCACTGGCAATGACACGATCAACGCCGCGGCCATCACGACGGACCTGGTCCTGGATCTCAATCCGGGTCACAGCTCCACTATCGCCGGCCGTCAGGTCGACATCAGCGCCGACACCGTGATCGAGAATGCATTCGGCGGCGACGGCAATGATTTGATCGTCGGCAACGATGCCGACAATCACCTCGTCGGCGGACATGGCCACAACATGCTGCAGGGCGGAGCCGGAAACGACATTCTGGACGGGGGTCCCGATGGCAGCACCCTGATGGGTGGCGTCGGCGATGACACCTACAACGTCAGGTCCTCGGCCGACATTGTCGTCGAGAATGCCAATGATGGTACGGACATCGCGTACGTTTATATCGACCACTATGTTCTCGCGGCGAATGTCGAAAACGGTCAGGCCGGGCTGACCACCGGGCAAACCCTTACCGGCAACGACGAAGATAACTGCCTGCATGGCAACATTGGCAATGACACCCTGATCGGCGGCGCCGGCAACGACACCCTGATGGGCTGTGGCGGCAACGACACGTTGGTCGGCGGTACGGGGAATGACCAGTACGTAATCGACAATCTCGGGGACACGATCGTCGAGCATCCCGGCGAAGGCATCGACGCCGCCTATGTGCTGGTAAGCGGCTACAAGCTCGACGACAACGTTGAGACAGGCGTTATCGGCCTCGATACCGGCGCGACGCTCACCGGCAATGATGGAGGCGATGTCCTGATCGGCGGCCATGGCAACGATACGCTGATTGGCGGCGCCGGAAACGATTACATCTCCGGAGGCGAAGGCGCCGACACGATGATCGGCGGCACGGGGAATGACCAGTACATGGTTGACAACCTCCACGACGCGATCGTCGAGCATCCCGGAGAAGGGATCGACTACGCCTACGTTGGCGTCAACGGCTACGTCCTCTCGGATAACGTCGAAATCGGCGTCGTTACCGGCTATGTCGGAGAAACGCTCACTGCCGGCCATGGTGACACGGTCCTCTGGGGAAGTCCGGGTAACGACACCTTGATCGGTCAAGAAGGCAACGACATCATTTTTGGCGCCGACGGCGCGGATACGATGATCGGCGGCGCCGGCAGCGACCTGTATTTTGTCGATAACCTGGGTGACAACATTATCGAGCATCCGGGTGAAGGCATCGATACCGCGTATGTTTACGTCACCGGCTACACCCTCGCTGAGAACGTTGAACTCGGCGCGGTCGGAACCAGCACTGGAATCACGCTTTCCGGCAACTCGGGTGACAACTGGCTCTGGGGTAATGCGGGTGACGATACGCTCAATGGCGGAGCCGGCAACGACTTCCTATCCGGTGGCGAGGGCGCCAACACGCTCGTTGGCGGCACCGGAAATGATGTCTATGTCGTCAACAGCCAGAACGATGTCATCATCGAGAATTCGAACGAAGGAACTGATACGGTCTTCTCATTGGCTGCCGATTACACCATGGCCGCCAACGTCGAGGTCGGAGCAATCCTGTCCGATGGCGGCGCAACTTTGCGGGCCAACGACCAGGGCGACTGGCTTTGGGGCCGCGGGGGCAACGATACGATCATCGGCGGCGCCGGCAACAACGTCTTCAACGGCGGCGCGGGGCAAGATATCCTTACCGGCGGCGGCGGCAGCGATATATTTGTCTTTCAGCGCGGCGAAGCTCACGGCGACGCGGTGACCGACTTTTCAGGAAGCGCCGGGCAAGCTGACCAGCTGCTCTTCTCGGGTTATGGATCTGCCGAAGACGGAGCCAAATTCACCCAGATCGACAATTCGCACTGGGAAGTGTCTTCGGCCGATGGTTTGACTCATGAACAAATCACGTTTGCAAACCACGCCGTGATCACCGCCAACGACTGGCACTTCATTTGAGCGAAAGCATGCCTGCCGGCAGCGGCGTTCCGCTTGCGCTGCGATAAAGAACGCCTGTCCGAAGAAATGTAGCGGCCCGGTGCGCCTGAGCGCACCAGGCCCTTGTGCCTAGTGGATGATGATATCCAGGCCGGAGTTAGTGACGTGGAGCTGGCTGGCCAGGATACCCTCCACGGTCACCGACGAAGCGACCGAGCCATCGTCGATCGTGATCACCGCGTTGCCGAGGCCGTCATCCGCAATCAACGGCGTATGCCCGGCGTAGTTGACCAGCACGATATCCTCGCCGTCCGTCCCGTTCACATTGTCGGTCCAGTCGGCGATCTTGTCGTCGCCGAAGCGGCCTTCGAACCGGAAGCTATCATTGCCACTGCCGCCATTGAGGATGTCATTGGCCGCTGCCGGCGTGATTCCGAAATCGTTGACGCCGCCGTTCAGCGTATCGTTGCCGGCATCGCCGAACAGCGTATCGCTGCCGCCGTTGCCGACGATGTTGTCGGCGCCGCCTCCGCCATGGATCACGTTATCGGCGTTCGAACCGAACAGCGAGTCGTCGCCGGCGCCGCTGGTCACGTTCTCGAAACTCGTCAGCGTATCGGTCCCGATCGAAGCGCCGGAGGCCGCGCCGGTGCCGAGGTTGACGGAAATCGGCTGAGCCGAGGTGAGCGCCGAGTAGTCGATGGTGTCGGTGCCGGAGCCGCCATTGTAGCTGTCGTTGACCCCGTCCGCGGTGCCGATCACGGTGTCGCTGCCCGAGCCGGCATTGATGGTGTCGGAGCCCAGGCCACCGTCGATGGTGTCGTTGCCGCCACCGGTGGTGATGGTATCGGCTCCGGTGCCGCCGAACACGTTCATCGTGCCCGTGGTGGTCGCCGACGCGACCATGCTGTCGCCGCCATCGAGCATATGGATGGTCGTAGTCGCCGCGGTGACATTGGCGATGTCGCCGTGCAGCGAATCGTGCTGCTCACCGGTGATCGAGACAGCGCTGATGTTGACCGCCGGACCGTCAAGATTGGCCTGGCCGGGCTCGCCGACCTGGATTCCGGTCGAGGTATGCACGTCGATGGTGCCGTCGTGGATCGAGACGGCGTCGGTCAAGATGCCCGGCACGTTGAGATACGAGCCGAAATCGCGCGCCTCCACAACGATCGCGCCGCCGTTCTGGTGACCGGAAGCGTCCAGCCCGTCGCGGTCGGACGCACCGGTGTTGGTCAGATGGAAGTGGTCGATCTCGATATTGCTGTAGGTGCCGTTCTTGAGGTTGAGATCGATGCCGTTGCCGCCGCTGCCGGCCGTGCCCGACGTGCTGGGCGCACCGTACTGGGCGACATCGGTCATGTTGATGTTGGTGAGGTGGGCGTTCGACAGTGCCTCGAAATACGCGCCTTTATAGACGAGATGGCTGAAATCCACAGCCATGAGGGTCACGAAGTTGGCGACCCCATCCAGTTGCGCCCCCACCGTCGTGGTCTTGTCGAAGTCGATGCCCATCAGACCATCGGTAATCGAACTGCTGGTCAGGCTGAAGTGGCTGATATCGGCGGTGGTGCCCTTCTTGACGCCGACCAGGTTGCCGGTGAAGCTGACATTGCTGACGCTTGCAAAATCAACACCGTCACTGAGGTTGAGGCCGTAGGTGAAGCCGTCGATCTTCAGGCTGCTGACGCTGTCGTGGTCCGCATTGAGGACGATGCCGGAGCCCGCCGTCTGGGTGTAACCAGCGCCGCTCTTGAGGAACGTGGCAACGCCGCCGTCCGCGATTCCATTGTCGCTCTTGAAGGTGCCGTGGATCACGGTCGAATCGCCGCTACCCACGATCGAGACGTTGTCGCGCGCGACGTTGACATTCTCGTTGTAGGTGCCGGCCGCGACCTTGATGGTGACGTGGCCGGACCCGACGGCGTTGGCCGCCGTGAGCGCCGCGCCGATGGTGGAGAAGGCGCCATCGTAGTGACCCGGACCGGAAGTGCCGTCGACATAAAGGACCGTATCGTCGGCAAATTTGAGCTCTTCCACGGTCGAAACCGTGTCGGCGCCATCAGGCGAACCGCCGCGGGTATCCGTGATTGTGAACGAAGTGCCGTTGGCCACGATCGAGTAATCGCTGGCATTGCCGCTATACGTCGCGGTGTCGATGCCGGCGCCGCCGCTGACGGTATCGTTGCCGGCACCGCCGGTCAGCGTATCGTTACCGGCGTCTCCGACCAGCAGATCGTTGCCGGCGCGGCCGTCCAGGGTTTGCGCAACGGCGGCTCCGAAGTCGCCGCGGAGGTTGTCGTCGCCGGAGGTGCCCAGCACAACCTGGCCGGCTGCGCCGAGCGGTGCCACTGACAGCCGCGGATGGTCCGGAGTAAACGTGTTGCCGGACAGCCCCAGCTCAATCTCGAGGTCGGTCGGGTTGTCATACACGTTGGCGAAGATCTTCGAGCCGTCGGACGTGCCGAAGGTATTGTTGGTGATCGTGAGGTCGTCCAGACCGTCGATGATGATGTGGTTGCCGTTCGCGGTGAACGTATTGCCATTGAACGTCGAGTCGTGAACGCCGGGATTGAGATACATGCCGGCATCCCAATTCGTGATCACGTTGTGCAGCAGCTGAAGATTGGGCGTATCCGCGTTGTAGGTGCTGAGTATCGCGGCCTGCGTCAGTTCAGGATGCGCCGCGGCGGTCTCATCCAGGATGGAATTCTCCACCGTGATGTTGGCGCGCGCGCCATCGATGAATACCGCTGCCCGCTGCTGGCCGAAATCATCGCGACCATTGATGACGTTGAGGCCATCAAGCGTGACGTTGCTTGCGGTGAGCCGGAATCCACCATCGATGATCGATTCCGCGCCGCGCGAGGCATCGCCCGCGACTCCGTGATTGGCGCCGAGGATCGTCAAGGCCTTGTCGACAGTCACGTTTTCGCTGTAGGTCCCGGCGGCAAGCAGGACGGTGTCGCTTGCTGAAGCCGCGGTCACGGCGGACTGGACCGTGGTGTAGTCGCTGCCCGTTCCCACCAAGAACACATTGTGGTCGGCGAAGTGCAGCTTGCCGATATGATCGGCGGTATCTACAGCATCCGGATGACCGCCGCGGTTGTCGGTGACGGTCACCGTGGTGCCGTCGAACGCGACGCTGTAGTCGCTCTGGTTGCCGGAGAGCACCAGCGTATCGGTCCCGGTATTGCCGTGGACGATATCGTTGGCCGCGGTCGACGTGATCGTATCGTCGGTCGATCCGCCGAAGAATTCGCTCGGAACGGTCGGCCCATTGACGGTCGAGTTGGTGAAGTGCAGGACGCCGCCGGCTGGCTGGAAACCGATATGGTCGACGCTGGTAAAGTGATTGTCGTCGATCGTGATCGACGATCCGACCACCGTCGATCCCGGCACCGCCGAAGTCCGCACGCCGGCGTCGGCATCGGTGAAGGTATTGTTCGAGACGTTGACCAGACCGCCAAACGGCGCGGGCTGGAAGAACACCACGCCGGCGGCGAAGCCGCCGCCCGATGTGGCGGGGGCCCGATGCATGTGCTCGAAGGTGTTGCCGGTGATGTCGAGCGGCCCGGTTCCGTTTGCCACCAGCACGCCGATATCGACGCTGTCGAAGGTGTTGTTGCTCACCGTGCCGTGGACATCGCTCAGATTGATGATCAGCGGAACGTTGTTGTCGTCACCCGGAACATAGGTCGCCGGATGGCCGGTGAAAGTATTGCCGGTAAAGGTGACGCTGGTTTGCGAGGGATCACCGGTGGTGCCCACGGGCTGGAACAGCGCTCCGGTGTAACCGGTGGCGTCAAGCTTGTTGTTGGTGAAGGAGAAGGAGTCCGGCTGGTTCAGGTAGAAATTGTTGTTGGCGCCGCCGGCCGAGGTCAGCACGAACACGCTGTCGGAGAAGCCGATCTTGGCGTCCGGATTGGTTTCCACAAGAACGTGGGTGCCGGTGAATTTCAGGCCGTCGAACGACACCTGCGCCGTCGTATTGACGGTCACCGCGTTGCCCGTGCTCCAGTTGAGGATGCTTTCCGCGCCACGCGCGGCCGTACCCGAGAGGCCGTGGTTGGCGCCGAGAATGGTCAGCGCCTTGTCGGTGGTCAGGGTCTCGTTGTAGGTGCCCTGCGCCAACAGGATGGTATCGCCCGCGGTCGCGTGGTTGATCGCATCCTGCGCACTGGTGTAGGCGCTGCCGGCGTGCGCCGGATCGACCAGGTGCACCGTCTGCGGCGAACCGCCGTTCTGGAATACCAGTTGCTCAATGCCGGTCAGCACATGCGTCTCGGCGCCCTTGGTCGCGGTCCACGCATGCGTGGTCGCATTGTAGGTCACGGTCCAGGCGGAGAAGGCGCCGTCGAGCGCAACGGTGTCGCCGTAGCGGGCGACGTTGGCGGCGACATTCTCGATGCCCGAAAGCGTATCGGTTGCGCCGAACGTGTCGGTGGCGTGGCTTGCGGCAACGCCGGCATAGGCGGCGGTCGACAGATTGACCTTGACCGCCGCGGTGCCCGCTTCGAATACATACGCAACGGTGTCACCGGCAGCACCATGGGCGCCACCCGTGAGCGTATCTGCGCCGGCATTGCCGACCAGGATATCGTCGCCGCCGCGGCCGTCGAGATTGTCGTTGCCGGCGCCGCCTTCCAGGTCGTCAGTGCTCGCCGAGCCTGCGAAGGTGTAGTCCGTCGCCGTGTTGCCGTAGAAGCCGATCGCGATGCCGTTGGCGTCGGTCGGGTTGAACGTGTTGTCGTCGACGCCGGCCGTCGAATGATCGACCGGGGTCGTAAAGGTGCCGTCATCGACGAGGCCGTAAGCAAGCCCGTTCAAGGTGTTGCCATGGGCCACACCGGCGTCGGAATTGAAGAAGTAGATTCCGGCATCGCCGTCGCCGGCAGCGCCGGTGATTGCGTTGTTGCTGACCACGACGCCGGATGCGGCTCCGAACACCAGGATATTGCTCGCGATCGCATTCGCAGGCCCGACATAGTCGATGCCCGACAAGGTGTTGTGCGTGATCGAGCCGCCAGCACCACCACTGACCTGGATGCCGTTTTGCGCCGTGGTCGTGATCGCGCCCGCGCCGGTAACGGTGTTGTGGTCGACATTGACGGTAAGGTTGGCGCCGACCAGCGCCATGCCATTTTTCTGGAAGTTGGTGACCGTCGAGTTGGTCATGGTGAAGGTGCGCGCCGCCGCGTCGGTATTGTCGACGATGATCGCGGTGTTGTGCTGAACGCCGGAGGGATCGATGCCGTTGATGTCGAGCTGACGGATGCCGGTGACGGTGACGTGATCGGCATTGATCGAGGCATTGACGCCCTGGATGCCGACGAAGTCATACAGGCCGTCGGTGTCCTGCGGAATCGTGCCTTGGTCGCGGCCGTCGATGGTGACGCCCGAGATTGAAAGGCCTGCGCCGTTCTTGGCGCCCACCAAGGCATACTTATCCTGCCGGCTGGAGGCCGCGTCGATGACATTGGCTACCAGCGTGTTGCCGTTCGGCGAGTCGATGAAGGTAGACCCCTCGCCCGCGCCCACGATGGCAACCGACTTGCCGTCGACCGTGACCTGCTCCTGATAGTGACCGGCGGCTACCTTGACGGTGTCGCCGCTGGCATGCGCCGCGCCGACGCCTTGCTGGATGTGGTCGAAGGTGCCGATCAGGTGATTGCCGCTGTCGAACAGCCGCACGTTTTGCGTCAAATCATAGGTAGCGCCGCCAACCTTGATCTGCTCGATTCCGGACAGATGTTCGGTGACCGTGCCGTTGGATACGGTCGCCGAGCCGTCATTGTTGAGCGTCACGGTATAGCCGGCGTCGAATTCCACGCGGTCGGTGCCGCTGGTGCCGATGATGTTCTCGATATTGGTCGCAGAGCCCGTGGCGCCGCCCGAGACATGTCCCGAACTATCGATGACGATGCCGCCGGTGACGTGGCTGAAATCGATCACATCACCACCGGCACCGTTGGTGCCGCCGTTGAACGAGAACGTGTCGCCCGAGCCGACGATAAGAGTATCGTCACCACCGCCGCCGTTGAAGACGACATCGTGGGCGCTGGACAGATTCCGGGCGTCGACGGTCTCGTTACCGCCGGCACCATTGACCGTAATGGTGTGCTGGGCAATGCCCGTACCGGTGAAGTCGCCGTTGATGGTGATAGTTTCGCCGCCCGCAAGCGTGATGTCGACCTCTTCGACCTCGGAGACGGTCGCCGTATTGTTGGCCGAGTCGCTGTCCTGGCTGACAGTAAAATTGCCGGCTCCCGCGGTCAGTGTCAGGTCTTCGCCGCGGGCCGCGATATAGAGCGTATCCACGTCATCGTGCGGGCTGCCGTTGTTGCCGCCGCTGATGGTGTCGTTGCCGTCGCCGGCGTTCCACACGACGCTATCATCGCCGCCGCCGCTGGAGAGCGTATCCGCGCCGCGTGAACCGTGCAGGTAGTCTTTGAACTGCGAGCCGGTCTGGTTGAACACGGTCGTGGTGGTGAAGGTGCCGGCATCGGCGACGAATTCGGGATCGAAGAAGATGCCGTCGCCGGTGATGCCGACGAAAGTATTGCCGCTGATCGACGGATTGGAGTCGAGGCCCTTCAGGTGCTCGAAGGTATAGGCATCGATGCCATCGACCATGCCGCCGGTGCCGATGGTATTGCCCTGGATGGTGACCAGTTTGCCGGAAGCGACATCGGTCAGGTCGATGCCGACGGTGTTGGCGGCCGTGCCGTTCAGATGGTTGTTGATGATATCGAGCGGACCGGTCGGCTCGTAGACGATCAGGTCGGTCGAGGTGGTGCCGGCGGGAGTGTAGCCGACGCTGCCGAACGTGTTGGAAAGCGCCCCGGCACCGCCAATGATACCCTGAGATCCGCCGATTTGCATGGCGTTCTGCGCGGTGAGATTGGTCGGCCCGATGCCTTCGACGTCGTTGCCGTGGACGTCGACATTGGCGTTCCAGATCAGGATGCCGGTCTTCTGGAAGTCGTTAACCTGTGAATTGGAGATCGTAATCGACTGCTGCGGTCCAGTGCCATTGTCGACCAGGATGCCGTCGCCATGCTGCAGGCCAAACAAGCCGCCGCCGACGGAGTTCGAGACGTTCTTCACAAGCACGCCGTCGATTGTGCCGGACGCATGCAGGTACGCGATGCCGCTAATTTCGTCGCCGTTGCTGCCTGGGGTGGTGTCGCCGGCGAAATTGCCGTCGACGGTCAGGTTCTGGATGGTGACACCGGTGACACTCGTCACCGTCACGTTTGCCCGTACCGCGTCGCCACCGAAATGGTCCGATATGCCGGTGACGCCGATGACGGTCGGCGCCTTGATGGTGACGCCGGCTTTGCTTTCGCCGATGATCGCGAGGCCGTCCTTGCCGGCGCCGACCGAGACCTGCTCGATGTAGGTACCGTTCTTGACGCGGATCGTTTCGCCGGAATTGTCGGCGGCGTTCACCGCATCCTGGATGTGATCGAAGGTGCCGATCAGCTTGCCGCTATGATCGAACAGCTGCACCGCCTGGTTCAGATTGAGCGTCGTGCCACTGAACTGCAGGATCTCGATGCCGGTCAGGGTATCGTGGCCTTCATTGACCCCGACGACCGTCGACTCCGTCACGCCGTTGAACGCCGTGACGATGTTGTTCGTCGTTGTGACGTCGACCGTATAGTTCGCGCGCACGTTGTCGTAGGCGGCGATATCGCCGGTGCCCGCGCTGCCCTGGATACTGTCGTCACCGGCACCGCCGGCGAGCGTATCGTTGCCGTTGTTGCCGATCAGGATGTCATTGTCGACCGAGCCCTTGATGGTATCGCCGCTGGCGCCGCCCAGCACCGTGGCGCTGGAAGGACCGCTGGTCCGGTTATCGGTGGCGGTGAGATCGAAGCCGATCGGCTTGCCGGGCGCGGTGATGTTCTGCAGGTTGAAGTCGGTATCGACGTTGGTGAAGGTGTTGTGCGCGATCGAGGTGATGTTGGCCACGTCGGCATTGACGCCGCCGCCCGCGCCGCCAATCGAGATGCCGGAACCGGCGTTCTGGAAGATGTTGTTGGCGATCGCCAGGTTGGTGTTGCTGTAGTCGTCGGCGTTGATGCCGGTGCGGACCCATTCGAACGTGTTGTGATCGATGGAGGAGCCCGCGGCCTCGCGGCCGTCCGACCAGATGCCCGTGGTCCAGGACGCGCTGCCGAACGCGCTGTGGGCGGCGCCGGTGAACAGGTTATGGTCGACGGTGATGACACCGGCAGCCGTGGTCAGCAGGATCGCGCGGTCGACGATGGTATTGCTGCCGTTGATGACCGGCGAGAAGAACACGCTGTCGGTGACCGTGACGTCGGCGGCACTGTTGACCTGGATGCCGACGAACGGATGGGTGTTGTCGGAGGTGTTGTAGACCTCGATGCCGTTGACGGTGACGTGGTTGGTCGCCGAATGGGCGGCCGATACCGTCACCTGGCCGCGGATGACGCTCTCCGCCCCGCGCGAACCGGTTCCCGCGGTGCCGGCATTGACGCCGTCGATCTCGATGTTCTTGCTGATGTCGACGTTCTCGTCGTAGCTGCCTGAGGCGAGACGGATCCGGTAGCCGTCGGCGCCGGCATTGATGGCGTCCTGGATGTGGTCGAAGGTGCCGACCAGATGGTTGGCGCCGTCGAACAGCTGGACCCTCTGGTTGACGTCGAGCTGCACGTCGGAGAACTGCAGCCGCTCGATGCTGGTCAACCCGTCGGTGCCATCGTGCGCCGCGTTTGGTCCGGTCTCCTGCACTTGGCTGAAGCCGGTGACCCGGCCCTGGCCGTCGGTGGACACAGTGATGGCGTAGTTCGACCGCGCATCCTGGTAGACCGCGGTGTCGATGCCGAGCCCGCCGTTCAAGGTGTCGTCGCCGCCAAGCCCGGTCAGCAGGTTGTCGCCGCTGTTGCCGGTGATGACGTTGGCAAGCCCGTTCCCGGTGCCCGAGGTGTTGTTGTAGACCGACGTGGTCAGGTTATCGAAGTAGAAGCCGGCATCGGCTGCCCCGCCCGGCCCGTCCTGCGGCGAGCCGTTGGCGCCGCCGCGGAAGAACACCCGGTCGGTGAAGTTGGCCGCCGCATTGGCGTTGTGGCTGCCGCCGAGACTGTCGTGATAGTTCTCGAACGTCGTGGTCTGGCCGATATACTGGCCGTCGAGATAGATATCGATGCGGTCGTTGTTCTGGCCATCGACATAGTCGAGGCGCATCTCAAGGGTATGCTGGGCGCTCGGGTCGACCCCGGTGACCAGTTCGCGCCAGTCGTTCGGCGCCGGATCGGTGTCGTTGCCGGAGAAGTTGCCGCTCAGATCCGGCTCGCTGACCGCGATGCGGATGCCGGTGGCAGCCGATGACTCGATCACCAGGAAGTTGTTGCGGTCGGTGCCGGCCGCGTTACCGAAGTCGACCTCCAGCCGCGAACCGTCCGGCGTCGCGTGCACAGCCTGGAAGTTGAACTTGATCGACTGGCCGTCGAAGGCGGCGCCTGCGCTGGTCTCGCCTGCTGCCGCGCTCAGCTCCGGCGAGTACGGTCCGCCGAAGTCGCCGCTGGATGGATCGCTCGACATCCGGAACACATGATTGCCGCCCCCGAGGTCGACGATCTCCTGGTCGTGCGAGCCGGCAACCTTCCAGCCGTTCTCGCCGTCGGTGATCGGTCCCGGCGTCATGGTGTCGAAGGTCTGGGTGTCCGACAGGTGCGTGCCGGTCTTGTCCTGCAGCGTCAGGTTCTCGACATTGGCGCCCAGCGTGTAGCTGTCGGTGGTGAAGACAGAGTCCACCCCTGAACCGGCCGTGCCCTGCTCGACGACCGCATCCGCAGCCTTGACGTTGTAGGTGTCGTTGCCGTCGCCGCCGGTGAAGGTGTTGACCACCGTCGCCGACGCCGTGAACGTATCGGCGCCCGAGGTGCCGATCGCATTCTCGATCCCGTTCAGCGTATCCGTATTGCCGAACGTGTCGGCCGCCGTCCCCGCCGCAAGGTTGACAACGACCGCCCCGCCCCCGCTCTCCTGCGAATAATCGACCGTGTCGGTACCAATGCCGCCGACCAGAACGTCGTTGCCGGCATTGCCAACCAGGATGTCGTTGCCGCCATTGCCGGTCAGGACATCGATGCCGGCGGAACCCTTCAGGGTGTCGCCACTGGCGCCGCCAAGCACGGTGACCGGATCGGACGGATTCGTGGCGTGGTTATCGGTCGCGGTGAGGTCGAGGCCAATCGGCTTGCCGGGCGCAGTGATGTTCTGTAGGTTGAAGTCGGTATCGACGTTGTTGAAGGTGTTGTGCGCGATCGAGGTGATGTTCGCCACGTCGGCGTTCACACCACCGCCGGCGCCGCCAATCGAGATGCCCGAGCCGGTATTCTGGAAGGTATTGTTGGCGATCGCCAGCCCGTTGTTGAAATCGTCGGCGTTGATGCCGGTGCGAACCCACTCGAACGTGTTGTGGTCGATCGAGGAGCCCGCGGCTTCACGGCCGTCCGACCAGATCGCGGTGGTCCACGACGCGTTGCCGAAGGCGCTGTGGGCGGCGCCGGTGAACAGGTTGTGATCGACATTGATCGTGCCGGTCGCAGCCGTGGTGAGCAGAATGGCGCGGTCCACAATGGTATTGCTGCCATTGACGACCGGCGAGAAGAATACGCTGTTGGTAACCGTGAGATCGGCGGCCGAATTGACCTGAATGCCGACGAACGGATGGGTGTTGTCAGAGGTGTTATAGACCTCGACGCCATTGATCGTGACACGGTCCGTCGCTGAATGCGCGGCCGATACTGTAAGCTGGCCGCGGATGATGCTCTCCGCGCCGCGCACGCCGGTACCCGCCGTGCCCGCATTGGCTCCGTCGATTTCGATATTCTTGTTGATGTTGACGGACTCGTCGTAAGTGCCGGCCGCAAGCCGCACGGTGTCGCCGTCGGCGCCGGCATTGATGGCGTCCTGGATGTGGTCGAAGGTGCCGAGCAGGTGGTTGGAGCTGTCAAACAGCTGGACCTTCTGGTTGACGTCAAGCCTGACATCCGAGAACTGCAGCCGTTCGATGCTGGCGAGGCTGTCGGTGCCCTCGGCAACCAGGCCCGGCGCGCCGGTCTCCTGCACCTGGCTGAAGCCGGTGACAAGGCCATGGCTGTCGGTGGACACGGTGACAGCGTAGTTCGAGCGCGCGTCCTGATACACCGCGGTGTCGATGCCAAGCCCGCCGTTCAGCGTATCGTCGCCGCCAAGCCCGGTCAGCAGGTTGTCGCCGCTGTTGCCGGTGATGACGTTGGCAAGCCCGTTACCGGTGCCCGAGGTGTTGTTGTAGACCGACGTGGTCAGATTGTCGAAGTAGAAGCCGGCATCGGCTGCCCCGCCCGGCCCGTCCTGCGGCGAGCCGTTGGCGCCGCCGCGGAAGAACACCCGGTCGGTGAAGTTGGCCGCCGCATTGGCGTTGTGGCTGCCGCCGAGACTGTCGTGATAGTTCTCGAACGTCGTGGTCTGGCCGATATACTGGCCGTCGAGATAGATATCGATGCGGTCGTTGTTCTGGCCATCGACATAGTCGAGGCGCATCTCAAGGGTATGCTGGGCGCTCGGGTCGACCCCGGTGACCAGTTCGCGCCAGTCGTTCGGCGCCGGATCGGTGTCGTTGCCGGAGAAGTTGCCGCTCAGATCCGGCTCGCTGACCGCGATGCGGATGCCGGTGGCAGCCGATGACTCGATCACCAGGAAGTTGTTGCGGTCGGTGCCGGCCGCGTTACCGAAGTCGACCTCCAGCCGCGAACCGTCCGGCGTCGCGTGCACAGCCTGGAAGTTGAACTTGATCGACTGGCCGTCGAAGGCGGCGCCGGCGCCGTGTTCTCCGGCAGCCGCGCTCAGTTCGGGCGAGTACGGCCCGCCGAAGTCGCCGGAACTCGGATCGCTCGACATCCGGAACACATGATTGCCGCCGCCGAGGTCGACGATCTCCTGATCGTGCGAGCCGGCAACCTTCCAGCCCAATCCATTGGTGCCGTTGGTGTCGGACGCATTGGTGCCAGTCTCACCGTTGGTGATCGGGCCAAGGGACATGCCGTCAAATGTTTGCGTGTTCGAGACACTGTTCTCGAGCAGCGTGAGGTTTTCGACGCTCGCTTCGAGCGTGAAGCTGTCCTTCGTGAACACCGTGTCGATGCCACCGGCATTGCCGTTGGCTTCAACCGCATGATCGCCGGCCTTCAGAGTGTAGCTGTCGTTACCGTCGCCGCCCGTGAAGGTATTGACCCCGGCCAAAGCTGCCGTGAACGTATCCGCACCCGACGTGCCGATCGCGTTCTCGATATTGGCGACGGACGCGAAGCCCGTGGCATTTCCGGTCGCCAGATTGACGTTGACGGCGTTCGATCCCGACCCGGAATAGTCCAGCGTGTCGCTGCCAGCGCGGCCGTCGGCATTGTAGGTCTCGACGTTTGCCGGCGACATTCCTTCGATCGCCGTGATCGCGCCAGATCCGTTGACCGTCACATGGATAGTGTCGCTGCCGCCGTCGTTGCCGAACACATTCAGCGTGTCGCTGTTGGCGCCGCCGTCGAAGCTGTCAACGCCGGTTCCTACCGCATAATCGAAGGTGTCGTTGCCTGCGCCGCCATTGAAGACGATGTGATCGGCGCTGGTCAGATTCCGGGCGTCGACGGTATCGGCGCCATTACCCCCGGTCACCGTGATGGTGTTGGGCGACAGACTGGTGGCGGTGAAGTCGCCGGAAATGTTGACGGTGTCACCGCCATTGCCGAGATTGAAGCGGACGTCCTCGATTTCGTCGGCTGTTACCTGACCGAGGGGCGTAGAGCCGACCGTGGTGGCCATCGTGACCAGGATATCGCTGATGTGGTTGACCCCGCTGGTCGGCGTGACCACGTCGCCAGTCGGCGTCATCGTGAACGTCACCGGCGTATTGCTCGGATTGCCGGAGGTAGCCGTCGCCGGATCGTTCGCATCGCCCGGATTGAGGTCATTGCCAGACCCGCCGGAGATCTGCACGTTCGAAACGATCAGCGTGTCCTTGCCGGTGTGCGAACCGCCATCGACCAGGTCGTTGCCGGTGCCGGCATTGATGAAGATCAGGTCATCGCCTGCGCCGGCATGGACGGTGTCGTTGCCCTGGTTGGTGATGATCGAATCGGCACCTGCCGTGCCGCCGATGACATCGGCGCCCCGTCCGGCGAAGAAGCTGAAGTTCACATCCGAGGTATTGCTGCCGAGATCGATGTTGACGCCGTTGGCTTCGAAACGATCGTTGATCTCGTTGTCAACATTGGTGAACGTGTTGTTGGTGATCGCGTTCACCGGGCCCTGCCAGCCGGTCGCGGTGATGCCGGTGCCGCTGGTGTCGATGGTGTTGTGATCGACCGTCAACAGCGAGTCGTCGCCGGCGACCGTCAGTGCCGAGCGCGCGTACTGGATCGTGTTGTGATTGACGTCGAGGGTCGAGCCGCCGGCCCAGACGATCGCGCCCGCAGGACCATTGGCGGTAGAGCCGCCGCCCCATGAAGCGGCTCCGACAAAATCATTGTTCGAACCGTTAGCCGCCGCAAAATATTTGCCGTGCGAGTCGCCGGTAAAGTAGTTGCCGGTAACCGTAACCGCTCCAGACGACGCGGTGACGTTGACGGCAATGTCGCTGATCGGCTTATCGCCGCCCGAGCGGGTGTTATAGAAAATCGAATTTTCGATAGTCGCGCTGGCCGCCAGGGTCAACCTGGTGTCGTTGCTACCGCTGACATAGGGCGCGTTGTTGAGGAATTTTACGCCGTCGATCAGGGTGCCGGCCGCGGTGACGGTCCAGTGTCCCGTCAGGACGGATTCCGCCCCTCGCAGAACAGCGGTACCCGGCGTGCCGTGATTGGCGGCACCGAGCACGGTCACCGACTTGCTGACGGTTACGTCTTCGGCAAAGGTCTCGCCGGACGCCAGAAGGATAATGTCGCCGTCGGCCACCTCGCCGTTGGCTGCGTTGCCATCGAACAGCTGCGACACCGTGGTGTAATCGCTGTTCGAACCGACCAGCCAGACGGTCTTGCTGTCTCCGGCAAAAGTAAGCTTGCCGACGCCGTCGATGGTGTCGGTGCCATCCGGGGTGGTCGTCACCGTCGCCGTCGTGCCATCCCATGCGATCGATGCAGACCCATAGGACCCGTCGAAATGCGCGGTGTCATTACCGGCGCCGCCGTGGATCGTGTCGTTGCCGCCCTTGCCGGTTATGGTGTCGTTGCCGCCGCCGCCGGACAGCGTATTCGCACCCGAGGTGCCGCTGATCGTATCGTCACCCGCGCCACCCTTGGCGTTCTCGAAATGGGTGATGCTGTCGTTGCCGACCGAGGTACCGCTCGCGGTGCCCGCCGTCAGGTCGATCGTCACCGCCGCCGATGCGGCCGAATAGTCCGCCGTATCGCCGAGGGTCTCAAGACCAGTGCCGCCGTCGACCTGGTCGTTGGCAACGACGTTGGCCGCCTTGAAGGTGTCATCGCCGGTATTGAGGTTGGTGAAGGTGATCGCGCTTGCACTGGTCAGACCGCTGGCGTCGACCGTATCGGCGCCGTTACCGCCGCTGATGGCAATGCCGCCCGCACCGGTCGCGACACCTTCGCCAGCAATATCGCCGGTCAAAGTGACAGTGTCGCCGCCATTGCCGAGCTGGACCTGGACGCTCTCCATACCCACGGCGTCGACTTCTGCCGGCCCCGTGCCGTCGGTATTGACGATCAGATGACCGGCAGTCCCCGCGACGCTGATCGTCGCCGATGTTGCGCTGGGTGCGCCGGCAGTGAAGTTGATAAGGCCGAGGGTGTCGGTACCGCCCTGGCCATCGACAGTGTCATGACCGTCGCCGACATTGTAGAGCACAAGGTCGTTGCCGCCACCGGCGTTGATCGTGTCGTCGCCGGTCGAGCCGATAAACGCTTCCGCCGCGTTGGTGCCGGTGACGATATCGCCGGTCACGACCCCATTGACCACGATCGGCTTGCTGCCGAGGGCGGCAAAGGACGGACTGGTCCCGTAAGTCCCGCCGTTCACCGTCACGCCGGTCAGATTCAACGTGCTGGTGCCGTCGGAAACGTAGGCTCCGCCCTGCGGACCGCCATCGATAAACAGTGCGGTCCAAGTGGCCGCGCTGCCCGCGCCGCCGAGTGCCAGGCCGTTGGCGAAGCTCAGGCCACTGTAGTCGTCGTAGCCTTGGAGATAGACCAGCGACTTCTCATAGGTGCCCGACACCGCGACGTTGTCGAAGCTGACTTGGCCGATCGCATGATCGACCGAATGGTCGGCGCCGTCGAAGCCCGCGAACTGGATGCCATAGTCGGCCGAGCTCGCAGTGGTACCGGTGGTTCCGATCACGCTGAGGTTGCTCAGCGCCGCCGCACCGGTGAATTCGAAAAACAGGATGTCGCCGGACCCGCCGCTGGTCGAGCTGTAGCCCGAGCCGGTGAAAGTGCCGCCGTCCACCGCGACGGTCAGCCCGGCGCCGCCGCCGACGATCGCCACGCCGTCGGAGCCAAAGCCGGAAACCGAGGTGCCGGCGAGTTCGATTCTGCCGTCGCTCGGTCCTTCATAGGCGCCGTTGAACACGACGCCATAGGTATCGCCGGTGCTGCCGTTGCCGGTGATGTTGAGGCCTTCAAGCCGAACCGTATCCGTACTGCCGAGCACGGCACTGGGATCGATCTGGAACGCGCTATGGCTGCTGGCATTGATGGTGGCGGTACCGCCGACCGCCTTGATGGTCACGGCCTCGGACACTTCGACCGGCCAATTGCCGGCTGTGAACGGACCTGAAGAAGATTGCAGCTCGATGACGTTGGCGCCAGCGTGCGTATTGGCGTAGTTGACCGCCTGGTCGAGCTGGTTCGCCTGGAAACTCGCGAGCAGAACGTTATCGCTTGCGTCGAACACCTGGATCGGCGCATCCAGCAACAGGTCGGTATTACCCCCGTTGAAATGCAGCGTCTCGACATCGTGCACGGTGTCGGTGCCGTCCCGCCCAGCAATGCTGTCGGCGACCGTGTAGACGCCGGTGCCGGTGCGGGTGACGGTGTAATCTGCCTGGTTGCCCGTGAACACAGCGGTATCGTGGCCGGAATCGCCGGCCTCGGTGCCGCCCCAAATGATGTCGTTGCCGCCGCGGCCTTCCATTATGTCGTCGCCGCCATTGCCGCGTATGGTGTCGGCAAGGTTGGCACCGGTGAAGTGGTCGAGCTGCCCGGCCCCGTTCAGGTCGGTGACGTTGGCAGCAAGGTCGATGTGAACGTGCGCTACGTTCGATACGCCGCCGGCGGCATCGGTCGCGGTTACGGCGATAGTGCGGTCCTGCGGATTGAAGCCGAAGGTGGTGTCGCTGTCGCTGTAATGAACGGTCTTGAGAATACCTTCAAACACGTTAGGCGAGACGCCGCCCGGCGCATTCGCGGTGATCTCGAGATTATCGGTTCCCTCGCCGCTTACTGTGAAGCCGATCGAGGCCAGGAATGCCGAGGCTCCGGGCGCGAGCGACAGTCCCTCGGTGCCTGCGCCATCCGTCGTGCCGGAATCCGCGGTGAGCTGCAGCGTGATCTTGCTGATCGCATTGTCAACGTCGGTTATCGTGGCAACCGCGGTCGCGACGTCGATCGGAGCTCCGCCCGAGGTATAGGCCGGGATGTCGGAACGATCGATGCCCGCGGAAGGGCCGTTGAGATCGACCACTGGGGCGTCGTTGACGGCATTGACCGTGATCCCCACCGTGTCGGTGTCACTCAGCGAACCGTCAGAGGTAACGATCTTCAGCGTATCGTTGCCGTTGAAGTTGAGATCGCCCTGGTATTGCAGCGTCGACAGGATGTTGTTCACCGCGGCGGGAGTCGCCGAGGTGATGGTCAGCGTATTAGTGCCGCTGCCGGTGAAACCGGCGCCCGTTGCGGTGAGCACGCCATGATCGACAGAGAGCGTCACGGAGACGTTGCTGTCGACATCGGTGACACTGATGGCATTGCCGCCGCTGAAGGCAAACGAGGTGTCTTCCGTCGCGGTGACCGCCGCCGGCGCGGTATTGACCGGCGCGTCGTTTACGGCGGAGACCGAGAGCGTCAGCGTGGCGGAGCTGGAAAAGGCGTTCGACTGGTCTTCGACCGCAAAGCTGAGCGAACCGGAGCCGTTGAAGTCGGCCGCCGGCACGAAGGTCAGGTGGCCGGTTGAAATCTGAGCCGCCGTGAACACGTCGTTGGCGCTGATGTTGACGCCGTCGAGCTTCACCACGCCCGTCGCCGCATTCGGCACTGCCGTGATCTTCACCGCCTTGAGGCTGTCGCCGGAGTCCACGTCGGCAAAGGAGAAGTCCGAGAGCTTGAAGGTGTAACTCGTATCTTCCGTCGTCGTAACAGTATTGGCCGCCGTCGTCGGCGCATCGTTCTGGCCGGAGATGACGATGCGAACGTTGGAGTTCGCCGTGGCCGGCGCGCCCTGGCCGGTCCCGGTGCCGGCCGGATCGCCCGTATCGAGCAGGCGATATTGGAAAGAGAGCTCGTCCTGCTGCCCCGACCCCAGCGATTCGAACGCGCCGTTCTGGAGAAGCGTGACGTTGCCGGCCGAATCGACGGTGACCTGCGCGCCATTGGTGAAGGTCAGTGTCGCCGAGCCGCCATTGGGAACGGCCGTGAACGAATTGACGCCCGGAATCCGGATACCGTTGACCGTCAGGTTGGCCGCGATGGTTTCAATATCGGTGTCGACGCCATTGCCGTTGTTGACAGTGATGACATTGCCGATCGACGCCGCGCCGTTCTCGTTAACGTTGAGCGTGTCAGCCGAAGGCGTCGGTGCGTCATTCACTGCCGTGATGTTGATCGTGACCGTGGCGGGGCTCGCCGCTTCGAGTCCGCTGCCGTCCTTCGGGGTATAGGTAAAGGTCGCGGCGCCAGTGCCGTTGAGGTTGCCGGCCGGCACGAAGGTAATGGTGCCGTTGGCATTGACTGTCGCGGTGCCCCCAGTGACCGCAACCGGCGTGCCGACCGTGATCAGGTTGCCGTTGATCCGCCCGATCGCCAGCGGGAACGGTCCATCGACATCGGTGTCATTGCCAAGAACGTTGAGGGTAGATTGCTGATCCTCATTAATCGTGAAAGTGTCATTGCCCGCCACCGGCGCGTCGTTCACCGAAGCGACATTCAGGTTCACGGTGCTGGTGACCGATAGCGGCCCGCCCGTTCCCGTATTGCCATTGTCGTTGGCTGTGACAACCAACGTGTCTACGCCGTTGAAGTTCGGCGTACCGGTATATTTTAATGTCGCCAGCGTGGAATTGACGTCCGTCACCGTGCCGGTGATCGTGCGCGCGGCAAACGTGTCGGTGCCGCTGACGATCGCTCCGCCCTGCGCCACCAGCTGCAGCGAGCCGTGATCAACTTGCAGCGCAACCGAGAAGCTGGTGGCCGCCCCGGCATCCACGTCGGAGACCGTGATGGTGTTGCCGCCGGTGAACGCGAACTGCACGTCCTCGGTAGGTGCCATCGGACCAGGCACCGACAGGAACGGCGCGTCATTCACGGCGGTGACCGAATAGGTCACGGTCGCGGTATTCGATTCCAGGCCGCCGACCACGTCCTTGGCGACATAGGTGAAGGACAGGCCGGTTCCGTTGAAGTTGGCCGTGGGAGTAAACGTCAGCGTCTGATCGCCGTTGAGCTTTACCGCGCCGCCGGTCACCGCAACCGTGCCGCCGACCGAGATGGCCTGACCGTTGACCTGCGAAATGAAACCGGGCTTGCCGCTCTCGATGTCTGAATCGTTCGCCAGCAAATTCAAGGTGCTCGCGGTGTCCTCGGCGGTGCTGAAGGAATTAGGCGCCGCGACCGGCGCGTCGTTTACCGAGTTGATGTGAATCGTCACTGTCGCAGGGGCGGATTCCACCCCTGAACTGTCCTTTGCCGTGTAGGAGAACGACACGTCGCCATTGATGTCTGGATTTGGTGTAAACGTCAGCGTCTGATCCGCATTGAGCGTTACCGCGCCGCCGCTGACTCCCACCGTACCGTCGACAGCGATGGCTGTGCCGTTGACCCGCGCCACAGCGACGGGCGCGCCATCCTCAACGTCGGTGTCGTTGGCGAGCACCGAAAACCCGCTGAGAGTCACGTCCTCGTCGGTCGTGAAGCTGTCGGCGACCGCCACCGGCGTATCGTTGACGGAATTGACCGTGACGCTGAGCGTCGAGGAAGCTGTCCCGCCGTGGCCGTCGGCGATGGTGTAATCGATCACCACCGGGCCATTGCTGTTGCTGGCCGGCGTGAAAGTAATGGTCTTGTCGAGGTTAATCACCGCGGTGCCGACCGCGGCGCCGCCCTGTACGGTTGCGGAGGTCACGCTAAGGCTGTCGCCATCGGCGTCGCTGTCATTCACCAGCACATTGTAGGTGACGGAGTTGTCTTCGCTGGTGCTGGTGTTATCGGCTACTGCGACCGGATCGTCGTTCACCGCATTGACGGTGATCGCCACCGTGTCGGTGTCGCTGAGCGAGCCGTCCGACGTCACCATCGTCAGGGTGTCGTTGCCGTTGAAGTTGGCACTGCCTTGGTAGGCCAGGCCGGTCAGGATTCCGGTTACCGCGGCGGGCGAGTTCGAGTCGATGGTCACCGTGCTGGTGCCGCTGCCATGGACGCCTGCGCCCGTCAGGTTGAGCACGCCGTGATCCACCGACAATGTAACCGTGACGTTGCTGTCGACATCCGCGACGCTGAGTGCATTGCCGCCTGTGAATGCAAACGCCACGTCTTCGTTCACCGAAATCGCGGCTGGCGCTGTACCGGCAGGCGGGTCGTTTACCGGCGTGATGTCCAGTGTCGCCGTTGAGGAAGACGACAGCGAGCCGTCCGATGCCGTATAGGCAAAGGTTACCGATGTGTCGTCGTTCGAGTCGGGCGTATAGCTCCAGGCAGTGGCGTTGATCTGGATCAGCGTGCCGAGGCCGGACTGGATGGTCAGCGACGTGATGGTCGCCGCCGGACCGTCGACGTCAGTGACGCCCGTCAGCAACTCCGCAGCCGCGATAGTGCGCGCGCCGCTGTCCTCGGCGATCGCGGTTAGCGTCACCGGGTGGGCAACCGGCGCGTCGTTCACCGGCGTGATATCGAGCGACGCGGTCGAGGAAGACGACAGCGAACCGTCCGATGCCGTATAGGCAAACGTCACCGCCGTGTCGTCGTTCGAAGCCGGCGTATAGCTCCAGGTCGTGGCGTTCTGCTGGATCAGCGTACCGAGGCCGGACTGGATGGTCAGCGACGTGATGGTCGCCGCCGGGCCGTCGACGTCAGTGACGCCGGTCAGCAACTCCGCAGCCGTGATGGTGCGCGCGCCGCTGTCCTCGGCGATCGTGGTCAGCGTCACCGGGTGGGCAACCGGCGCGTCGTTCACCGGCGTGATATCGAGCGACGCGGTCGAGGAAGACGACAGCGAACCGTCCGATGCCGTATAAGCAAAGGTCGCCGACGTGTCGTCGTTCGAGGCCGGCGTATAGCTCCAGGTCGTGGCGTTCTGCTGGATCAGCGTACCGAGGCCGGATTGAATGGTCAGCGACGTGATGGTCGCCGCCGGACCGTCAACGTCAGTGACGCCGGTCAGCAACTCCGCAGCCGTGATGGTGCGCGCGCCGCTGTCCTCCGCGATCGTGGTCAGCGTCACCGGGTGGGCAACCGGCGCGTCATTCACCGGCGTGATATCGAGCGACGCGGTAGAGGAAGACGACGCCGTGCCATCCGATGCCGTATAGGCAAACGTTACCGACGTGTCATCGTTCGAAGCCGGCGTATAGCTCCAGGTCGTGGCATTGACCTGAGTGAGCGTCCCGAGACCGGACTGGATCGACAACGAAGTGACGGTCGTTGGATCCCCGTCGGGATCGCTTACCCCGACCAGCAGCTGCGCAGCCGTGATGGTGTGAGCGCCGCTATCCTCCGCAATCGGCGTCAAGGTCACCGGCGTTGCGGTCGGAGGATGTCCGCCTTCCGGTATACTCGAGCCGATGATGACGTTATTTGCAACGTATAGATCTGCTCCGTTCGCGTCGTGATAGTGATTGAAGGTGTAGCCGACCGTCGACGCGATCGAATTGTTCGTGATTCCGGATCCGACAAGGCTGAAGCCGTCTCCCATGCGAATCTGATCGTTCACGCTTCCGACGACATAGAGCGTATTGTTGGACGAGATCGCCGTGACGTTGGCTCCGGTCACCGAGAGGGCAACGGCGGTCGTCGGGGTATTGTCGAGGTTGATCACTTCGACGTTATGCATTCTGGACGCAACCAGGCTGAGATCGAAGGTCTGCGATCCCGCTACTGTGACCGTGTCATTGCCTCCGAGGCCGTCGATGCTGGCGAAATTTGCGTCGGGAACCGTGATCGTGTCGTCCTTGGCGCCGCCGATCAGGGTATCCGCACCTCCATTGCCAAAAATGGCGAGGGCGTAGTTCGTGACAGCGGTGCCGTCGAATTTGTCGACGGCGGCCGTGCCGCTGGCGAAAACCGTTGACGTAGACAACGTGTTCGCGAGATCAAACTCGCCGCCCGCCGCGAGTTGCACCGCCTCGATCTGCGACACGCCGGAATTCTTCGCGACGGTGACGGTCCCGTTGTCCCTGATGAACAGCGTATCGGCGCCTCCACCGCCGATTACGGTATCAGCTGCCGTGAGATCGGCGACGCTGAACGAGAAAACGTCGTTGCCGGCACCGCCCTTGAAGGTGTCGTTGCCGGAGCCGGCGATGACCGAAAGCGTAGCGCTGGTAAATCCACTTGCGTCGACGGTGTTGTTGGCCCCGTTGTCGACGACAAAGAACGCGCCGGCGCTGCTGGTTGCCGCGGATGCGTTGTTCAGCGTGGCATTGGTGTCGCCACCGGCGAGAATAAGCGTCTCAATGCCCGTCACATTGGTGAATGCGGAGGCCGCAACCGTTCCGCCGGTCCTGAAATACAGGGCATCGGTGCCGCCGCCGCCCTGCACGGTGTCGGCCAACGTCAAATTCACCGGGTCGAACACGAATTCGTCGCTGCCCGTTCCACCCTTGAACGTGTCGGCACCGGTGGCGCCAATGAAGGTGATATTGATGTTGTTGGTGACGCCGCTGGCATCGACGACGTTGGTGCCGCCCTGGGCCGCTACCGCGAATGCGCCAATACTGGAGCCGCCGACCAAGCTATTCGTGAGTGTGACATTGTTGCCCGCGAAGCTGAGGGCCATCTCCTCGATTCCGGAGACATTGGTAAAGGCGCTGCCCGCAACCGTACCGCCGTTGACAAACAGCATGGCGTCATCGCCGGCGCCGCCGCTGACGAAGTCGGAAACAGTGAGATCGCCGGGAGAAGTGAAGACGAATGCATCGTTTCCGGCAGCGCCCTTGAGAGTATCAGCGCCCGATCCGGCGTAGAAGATGATGGTGCGCGTGCTCGTCAAGCCGCTGGCATCTATGGTGTTGTTGCTGACGCCGATTGCCCTCGCGGTGAACTGACCGGTGTCTGATGAATTAACGAGTTGATCCGTCAGCGTTACGGTGTTGCCAAATCCGTTAAGCACCACCGCCTCGATATGCGAAACGTTGGTGAATGCCGAACCAGCAATCGTACCGACCTGAGAGAACTGGATGTAATCGAAACCGCTGCCGCCGGAGATGGTGTCGCCGGAGGTCAGATCCGGCGCTTGAAAAAAGAACACGTCGTTGCCGGAGCCGCCTGTGAGCGTGTCGTTGCCGGACGCCGCCGTGAAGGCAATGGTGGTGCTGACGCCGCTGGCATCGACGACGTTATTGCCACCGGTTTCGAGAACGTTGAAGTAGCCGAGGCTGCTGCCCGCAACGAGTCCATTGGTCAGCGTTACGGAATTGCCCGATGACGACAGGTCGATTTCTTCGACGTTCGTCACGCCGGCGAATTGGCCGGCGGTTATGGTGCCAGCCGCGGTTACGGTGAGGAGATCGAGAGCCCCCCCTGCGCCTCCGGTTATGGTGTCAGTTGATTGTAAATTTACCGGGACAAAAAAGAACCTGTTTATATCGCCGGCGGTACCTGTGAACGTGTCGATACCAGCCGTCAAAGTGAAATTAGACATCAAAAACCCCTATGGACGCGGCGGAACGTTGCCTTCACAGACTCGGGAGAGGCGCAAAATCTTAAGATTGAAAATGATGCACGCCACAACCTAGATATAGTAATTTTGATTTTTTCATTGTTTTTTAACCCTTTATGCTCTGCAGATGCGAAGAGTCAATGATCTGTAAAGATGAGCCCCCCTATTTGAAATTTATTATTAACTTTGTGCAGGATTTGGCATCGCTCCGTTGCCCGGAACTGTTGGTTAATGTTTCGGAATGAAAGTATTCGATTATCGAAAGTTTACGATTACTGTTGCCTCTTCCAATAATCGCGGCAACGAATCTAATGGAACTCTTGTAGTCAAGAGTAAAATGGGGTTTTCAACCAGAACGCGTTCTCTTATAAGAAGGCCTACGCCCCGCTTATATTTTCCGCGCCTGAACGGGGTGGTTTGCACTATTCAATTCGATCGAGTGAAGACTGGCATTCGCACCACTTTGCCACCGGGATACCGCCAAGGTTCAGAGTGGGATGCAAGCCAGCGCGATTTCACTTGCGGGCCCTTCGCCTGGCAATATCGAGGCCGAAGTTCGAGTTTTCGAAAACCCGTTGGTGGTGGCGCTTTCCACCGAACGCCAACTTCGACGTTGATTATTTCAAATGAATCTTCACGATTCTGGGAGAAATAGCGTATCGCTATTTGGAAACGCTTTTCCTGGCTTTTGCGATTTTGTCTCATAGGGGTGTTGCGATGACGAAACAGTCGAAGAATACTGATGAGCCGCAAGTCATGGCTTCAGACATGCCGGCGCCAATACGGCGCGACTGCACCCCAACGCTTTTTGCCGACGGCTTGCTCGGCGGCTCCATCGAATCCGGCGTCGTTCGTCTGGAACTTCTGGCTCGTCAATTCGATACCGAAAGCAAATTACTCAGCTCAGCCCTTGTCGGCAGGCTGGTGATGCCCGCGGAGAAATTTGCGACCTTCGTCGCCGCGTTGACGGAAATCGTGAAGAAAACCAACGCTGCCAAGACTCCCTAAGGTGAGCAGCAGATCGGCACTTCCCCGGATGTGCTCCTGGCAGCGCAGACGCTCGCGCTCCGCGCGTGTGTCATCGCCTTTTTGAAGTTCAATTTTCGCTGAAAGTAAAAGGCGACGCGATGGCATGATTGCAGATATGAAACGAGTCGTCAGGGGCAAAGAGAAATCTTCATGAAAAACGCGCTCGCCTTGTTCGCCATCCTTGCGTTGATCGCGTCGCCGGCTGCGGGTCAAACCGCCAAGGAGCTGAAGACCAAAAAGGGCGTCCCCGTTGCGCTGGTAAACTTGTTGAATGTCAGGCCGGGATGCACCGGCAACCCGGCGCCCGTTGCGGTTCCGGTCGTTCGCGAAAGGCCGGCCAACGGCACCGTCCAGATGCTGATCGTCGTCGCCGACCTCGCCGCCGCGGGGAATTGCTCCGCCCGCAAGGTGCCGGCAGTGTCGTTGATCTATTCGCCAAAGGACGGTTTTGCCGGGACCGATTCCGTCGGAATCGAAATTGAAACAGGCAATCGAACGACCCTGCTGACCTATCGAATCTCGGTGGTGCCGCCCGGCGAAACGCTTTAGCGTGGCCTGCGCGGCCAAACGACGGATAATCAGCGCTGGCAGATGATGGCGACGTATTCGTTGCAGCCGCCGTCCGGGCAATTATCCGCCGCGGTTTTCGGCACCGAGCCCGTCACCTCGTCGGGATCGACGCGCCGGTAGGCCGTCGCTTGAGAGAATTTCCGCGACAGACAATAAGAATGCGCAGCCTGGACGCCGCATCTCTCGCTATTGGCAAGGCATTTATCAATGCCATTTTTGTCCGGCGGGTTAGCCAATATGAAAACCCGATTCTCCGCAACGCCTCCAGAGACGGACAGAATGAGAATGCCAGCCACCAGCAACGGAAAGGGTTTCATAATTCACCAGAAATCGGATCGCCTCATTTGTAGAACAAAAAGGTTAACGGAACGAAGGCGGGTGGCGAAGCCGGTCCGGAGGGAGCCTGTGCAGGACAAGCTAGTCGCGTTTGAGCGCAGTATCCGGCGTGATGTACCAGAGCAGCAAAAGCAGGAGAAACCCATTCGACAAAAGGGTGGTGGAGAGCGCAACATTGAGCAGGGCTTGCACGACAAGTCCCGCCGACGCAGCGATCAATGGCGGCGGAAGCCGCGCCGACACACTATTGCCGATGGAGATAATCAGTCCGCACACCAGTGCCGATATCGGCGCCCAGACAGGACCGACCGAAGCGATGCCTTCCGTACTAAAAAGCGAGGCGTTCAAATTGCCCAGGCCATAGTGATCCGCAAGAATGACACTTAGCTGCCTTGTGTAGGGGCAACCAAAAACTGCCGCCACGATATTGATCTGGCAAAACTCAGTCAGTTTATTGCTGGCAAAGAACTCCGAATAATAATTCATCGCGATCGATGGAATCGCGAACATCCTGATGTTGGTGTATCCGAACATGTATTTCGCAAGCGTACCTATCGGACCTTCGTCTGGGGCTACGGCAAAGAAAACCAAACAAAACGCCAGCGGAATCAGCAGCGCGAGAACGGCGGCGCGCTTCGGTTCGAATACTCGGAACATAGAGAACAGGAATGGCAGCCAGACTGCGGCAAGAAGCACCGTCTTGTTCAACAAAACCGGGTAGAAAACCACGATTGAAACTATCGAAACGGCCGCCATATAATAGCGCCGTTGCAGGGCGAAATACGCGAATGCAAACGGAAGTACGGCGCCGATCAGAGATCCCGTGATATAATTCAGGATGGCCGGCCGCACGAAAGTGCTCCGTAGTTCTTCAGCCTCACGTATTCCAACGAAGGCGACGCCGTAGCTCGCGTTCCACAGCAGCACTGCCGCTGCAAAACCGAGCGCCAGGATGAGAAACCGGTGCATGGCGCGCGGCGACAGCACGATCGTTCGCCGCAGCGGAGCAGTCTGAAAAAGCAGCGGCAGCAGAAAGGTCAAAAGCGAAGCGATTGCCGACAGCCGCGCCTGATCATGATCATAGGCAAGGTGGCTGAAGTAGGTAATCCAGACAAATCCCGCGATCACGCCATAAAAGCTGAAGCCGACAAGATAACCGAAGCTGAAGCGCGCCAGAAGCAACAGCGGAATGAAGCCGGCCATCAAACTTGTCCCGGCCAGCGCAGTAAGCACATGGCCGTGCGCGATGCCGGCGCGATACTCTATCGTAGCAACAGAGATGCAATTGACCGCAAGAAATATCGCCAGCAGCAGGGCCAAGCCACCGACATGCCGCTCCACGCACAAATATTTCAACAGTCTGAACCGGCGCGGGTCTTTCATCGCCCGGTAGAAATCGACCGGCGATAGAATCTGCCTGCTCCATTCTATAAAGGGCCGTTCCACCGATCGCTCCGTCAGCCAGGCCAGCGGAACGGCTACGACCAGCACCACGATTCCATAGGCCAGCCCGAACCAAAGATATTGCCGGGTGATTCGCTCGGCGCCGAAGATTGTTTGAAAGAACGGAAAAAGCTCGTACATCACCACGGCGTGCCATAGATACAGGCTGTAACTAATGCGGCCGAAAAATTGCAGCGGCGCGCTACACAGCACGCCCGCGTCCGACGCCCTATAAAACACCAAAGCGACCGCGATCGCCGACAGCGCCAATGAACCAAACAGCGCGTACGTTTCGCTGCCGAGCGAGAAAAATCGTTGCAACACGACGGCCATGAGGCAAAGTCCCCACAGCCAAGCCGGCAGCTTGCCCGCCAGCTGCCTGACGGTATCGGTCGCGATCAGCATGCCGAGCGCGAAGGCCAACAGCGAGGCCCGCAGAATAAGCATTCCGAACAGCGGCCCGTTGAACAGACAGAACAGCGCGAACAACGCGAAGCCAAGCAGAACAGCGGCACCAAAAATCCGCTGCAGCCGCTTGATGAGCAGAACCAGCGGGACCATCAGCATTGCGGCCTGAAGCGTCCACGTCTCGCCATTGACGCTGGTCTCGACCAGAAGACTGTTGAGCAGCATCTGCCGCGGGGCGAAGGCAAGGCTGAACAACGCCGGCAGCGAAACGTAACTCACCGCGCCAAAGGCGAGGATCGTCACGATCAGGGCCGGATAAAGGCGCAGCACGCGCTTGAAAATAAACCTGAAGGTCGCCGCTGCGTCGAGCTCGCGCTCACGCTGGAGCGATACCGACAGTACCAGTCCGCTTAGGATGAAGAAGATGTTGATGGCCGCTTCGGCATTGAATACGCTGAGCGCGAAACGGCCGGGCCAATCCGCAAGCGGCACGTCGGCGAGCTTCGGTACGATGACGCGGGTTGGAATGGTCAAATCGCAAAGGTTGATCGCTTGATAGATGACCACCATGACGGCGGCCATGCCTCTCAAACCGTCAAGCCCTGCCGCCCGCTTTCTATATTCCACTTCCGCTCGTCAATTGGTTAGTCCGCCGAAGCCGGCCAGGGAATCATAATGCCATAAATTGAGGAAATCAGAAAAGTTGCAGTCAATCATGACCCGTGGTGCCCAACCTCGCGTCCAGAGAGGATCCCGTTCGGGTCACGGATATCCACCGAAAGCGCCATCGACTCCGCAACCACGGATCGAAGGTCGCTCGCCGCCAAGGAACCGCCGGGCGCGTAAGGTGCCGTGCCTGCGAGCAATTCGACCGCAAGATCGCTTTACTGGAGTTGGTCGGTTGATTACACATTGGCCATGGCAATCGCAGTCGGGATTTGGTATCATCTTCTCTGGATAGGCGGCTTTGGCTTGGCGCTAGCTGCCGCCGAATATCGTTGGCCGGCAGGTCGACAGCCGAGGTTTGCCGCGCTTGCGGGCAACATTCTCATCATCGTCTTGGTAATGGGGATTCTAGGGCCTGCTAGTGTGTATGCAGGTTTGGTCTACGGATGGCTTGCACTTAATGGTCTCGTCGGCATGGCTTTCGGTGATTGGCATCCCCGGACAACGACGGGCTTGATCGCCGTTACCATCGTCTACATTCTTGTGTGGGATTTTTTCCAATATTGGTTTCATCGGGCCGAACACAAATTTGCGATCCTATGGCCTGTGCACGCGCTTCACCACGATGAAGAAAGCCTAAACTGGACAACCTCGCAAAGAAATACACTCTGGTCGGCGTTGCTTCATTTCTTCCTGGTCAACGTGCCTACGGTGATGGTTTGCGGGCTTGATCTGCTTCCAATTGCGGGGGCATATCTGTTTTTTAAAACATATGGTCTTTTCAACCACGCGAACATCCGCGTTAATCTGGGTTTTCTGACGCCTGTTATTTCTGGTCCGCAATGGCACCGGATTCATCACGGGCGCAACAAAGAATATTTTAACAAGAATTTTGCCGCGTTCTTTCCGGTTATCGATATCGTTTTCGGGACCTACAGGAGGCCTTTGCCGGACGAATATCCGGCGACTGGACTTTCGGACCGTCCACAAGCTTCATTGAGTTTGAAACACTTGTTGCAAAACGTGTTCGGTATTGCACCCGACAGAGATGTCGAAAAGGCGGTCTATCCCGGGCTCAAATATTCGCACGGCGAGCCGATCTCGCCAGTGCGCCCGACCTACTGACCGCTCCCGGCTGCCGCTCCAGTAAAATTCATGTCGATGGATTGATCCGCCGACGCTACACGAACACCCGATCAAGCCAAGTTAGACATCATCATTTGGCGGGCCAACGATGCTGTGCAATCGCACGTCGCGGAATTCGAACAACTGGCCCAGCAGCCGGATTCCGACGTGTTCTCCGTCAGGCAAATCGCCAGCAGTCGCGGACAGGAATGCCTCATTCCACAATCTCAGTTCGAGATTCGAACCGATATGTTGGAAGTCGACCTGGACCTGACGCGAGCTCCGATCCTCGCTTCTGATCGCATCGGCGCCGACGCGTCGGCCGCAAAGCTTCTTCCATTCACCATTGTTGATCCAGATCGACACGGAAAGCTCGCCCGAATTCGATTGCTCAAAGAGCGCGGCCGCCATGTTTTGGTCTTCCGGACCATCATAGCCGACGACAAGGCTGGCATGGCCCGTGCCGGCACCAACGTTCCAGTTCAGTGTGCCGCTGATCCCGCTTGCCGGCGTCCTCGCAACACAAACCAGCAGTTGGTCGTCAGCGGATGCCAGCGTTCGCGGTTCGGCGAATCGCGGCGTTCCCAGCACCAGCTTCCATTCGTCGGCAAAGCTTCGATCCGCGCGAGCCCTGGTCAACCGGGCTTCGCTGATATGACGGGTTCGGGCCCGCATGGCGTCCAGCGCTCCCGCGGACAGCGGCTTACCATGGTGGCAAAGGTCCGGCGCATCAATGATGCGAACCTCCTGGACCGCGCCGAAGTGGCCAAGATACTGATAGTCGAGAGTCCGGAAGTTGCGATCCAGAATCCACAAGCCGGTCTCGGAGGATATTCGATTGGGACGGGCGGACCTTTCGCTGTGACCGACCACGATAATCTCGTCAGTGGCTGCCAATCCCCGCGAATAGCCCTGTCGTTGATTGCTCCACAAGACATCTGCATTGCCGGCATCTATCAACGCACCATTGTTGCTGTCACAGGTGATGAAGCGCCCGGTCTCGTCGATCCAAAGATTGTGTATGCCCGTCGCGCCCCGCACCGGACACCTGCGTTTCTCCTCGAGCGTGGGCCAATCAAGCTCCAGAATAAACGAGCCCTTGTTGAAATTATGCGCCACCGCATAAAGCGTGTCGCCGCTGCGATACAGCGAGTTGAGATGCGCTCCGTCGTAGCTCGTCGAGCTCAGCCTGTCCCATATGACCGCGTCATACCGGCGTTGAATGATCGAGTGATCGCGAGGGTTCACTTTGGCCAGCGCATTGCGTCCGGTATTGGTGACGACGATCGTATCGTCGACCCACAGAACCTGGTGGGGAGCGGATAGAAATTGCCAGGTTGATTGCGCGCCGATCGTCAGATAACCCCGCTCTGAAGTTGCGTAGGATGCGAGGTCGACCAGCAACTGTCCGTCAATACCGCTATGCGAAAGTACCACCTCCAGGCCGGTCGGACTCCAGGTAATGCCGTAATAATTTCCCCGGCCGCTCTCAAGAATTTCGGATTTTCCCGAACTTGTGTTCTGGCAAATTACGAACCCCGGTGTGGAAACCAAAATATGCAAACTTGCGTCCGATCTGTCGTTCAAGGCTTGTTACGCGATCGCCGGATTCGGTCCGGCAGGTGAGGCTACTCCACCGCTGCGCGGCGATCTAGGTGGGGCGTTACTGGCGTATGGCGTGGCGCGATTGCTGACGATCGCACTCATCGACGTTCCGCCGGAAGCGAGGGAAATAATGAAGCGCGTTGCTAGCGACACCGGACGAGGGAATACGCGGTGCCAGGAGCGATCTGTGCAAGGATTTCGAAATGCTCTTCGAGCCAACATGGCCGTCCAATAGTCGGACGGGACCGAAGTCATTTGCAGATCAACTGTCCTTATACTAGTAATCGTGGCTACTGCCAGCACGGCACCCCATTAGTCGAATTCCGGGAGCGGGGAGCGAACCCCACCTGGACGGACCGGCTATTGAATCAATGCGGCGCTCCCACGCCGGTTCGTGTACAATTAGGCTTCGGCTAGAGCAGAGTTCGCGTGCGTGCGGAACAGTCAATTGAGCAGCGTCGATGATTCCAGTCTATCAACCCTACCTCACCGGCAAAGAGAAGGAATACGTCGCCAGTTGCTTTGATTCGACCTGGATTTCGTCGAGAGGCGAGTTTGTTTCAAGGTTCGAGGCAGAATTTGAACAATTCATCGGCGTGAGACACGCGACTACCGTCTGCAATGGCACTGTCGCCCTTCATCTCGCCATGATGGCGCTTGGATTGGGGCCTGGAGACGAAGTTATCGTTCCGACCCTAACTTATGTTGCATCGGTGAATACGATCGTGCAGGCAGGGGCCACTCCTGTATTCGTCGATTCGCTGAAATCTACCTGGCAGATCGACCCCAAGGACGTTCAACGCAAGATCACTCCACGGACCAAGGCAGTAATGGCAGTGCATCTTTATGGTGCACCGTGCGACATGACCGCGCTTGTTGAACTCTGCAAGCAGCAAGGACTTTTTCTCATCGAGGATTGCGCCGAGGCCTTCGGTACCCTCTACCGCACCAGGCATGTGGGCACGTTCGGAGATATCGCCACGTTCAGTTTTTTCGGTAACAAGACGATCACCACCGGCGAAGGCGGAATGGTCGTCACCAACAACTCCGAACTTTTCGCCAAGGCCTATCATCTGAAAACCCAAGGCGTTTCGCCGACCCGCGAATACTGGCACGACACGATCGCCTACAATTACCGCATGACCAATATCTGCGCCGCGATTGGCGTGGCCCAGCTCGAGCATGCGGACCAGATCTTGACCAGGAAACGACTGATTGCGGAATGGTACGACGAAGAACTCGCCGGTCTGCCGCTAACGAGCCATCAGGAGATTCCGAATACGCGCCACTCCTGGTGGATGTATTCCATCCTCGCCCGCGACCCCGACGAATGCGCTCGTCTGCGAAACGAACTCAGGCTTGCCGGCGTCGAAACCAGGCCGCTTTTCCATCCGGTTCATCTTCTTCCGCCGTACTTCTCGGGATTGACTTTCCCTGTAGCGGAATCGCTTGCACCCCGCGGCATAAATCTGCCGAGCTATCCTGGCCTCGAACGGGGGGATGTCAAAATGATCTGCCAAACTATTCGCGCGCAGTATAACGCGAGCAATTCCAAGATCGTCCTATTGCGCTGAAGCAAGAATAAATCCCGCGCGACGATCACGATAAACAAAACAATCCGCGACTCGCGAACAGCTGCAGGGATAATATCGACGCGTGAATTGTCGGGAACCAGAGTATTGGCGATGACCGAATATCTCGAAAATATCTGGAAGGCGCGATACTTCTGGACACATCTCGCAATGGCCGATCTTCGCTCGAGATGGCGCAGGTCGTTCTTCGGCATATTGTGGTCGATCATCCAGCCTTTAGGCCTGACCATATTGATTGCGATCGTTTTCGGGAAAATTTTCAAGACCGACATCGGGACCTATGCGCCATACATACTGTCAGGAATTATCGTCTGGGATTATATCTCGTCGACAGCGATAGGCGGTTCGCTTGCCTTCGTTCAAGCCGACGCCTACATCAAGCAGTCCCGGCATCCTCTTGCGATCTACACGTTGCGAACTGCGCTCGCCAATTTGATAGTCTTGGCGATGGCAAGCTTGAGTCTGATCGCCTGGGTGTTGATCGTTTTGCCGGAAAATTTCGGGTTGTGTTGGCTTGCGGCGCTGTTGATTTTTCCAGTCGTTGGATCGATCTGCTGGCCGATGGCGACCTGCCTTGCCTATATCGGCACCCGCTTTCGGGATCTTCCGCACGCGCTGGGCTTGATCCTGCAGGCGCTGTGGTTTGTGTCGCCGATCTATTTTGACGCCGAGATATTCCGCAACGGCGGTCTCCATGTCTTGGTCGATTACAACCCGATCTATCATATTCTGCAGATTGTCCGGGCGCCCCTGTTGCAGGGTCATTGGCCAACCGCAGAAAATTTTGCTTACTGCGCAGCCACCTTCGCCCTGACTTCCATCCTGGCTTGGCAGGTCGGACGCAGGGCGGAAGAGAAAATCATATTCTACCTATGAAAGAAAATCGGATATCGTTGACCGACGTCAACCTGCACTACTCGGCGACCGCCTTCAAGGACCGTTCGCTTAAATCCTTGCTGACCGACTTCGCTCACCTGAGGCGCGAGGCTGGAGAGACACGCGATATTCACGCTTTGAAAGATATCAGTATTGAGATCGGACCAGGCGAGCGCATCGGATTGTTGGGCCACAATGGCGCAGGGAAGAGCACGCTTCTGAAAATGATCGCCGGACTCTACCCGGCGTCCGGGGGGACCCGCATCGTCGAAGGCACCATACGCTCGATATTTGAAATCGGTCTCGGATTTGAACCGGATGCCACTGGCCGGGAGAATATTCTCTATCGCGGCCTCTTGCTCGGACTGTCGCCAAAATTCATGCGCTCCATCCAGGACGAAATCGTTGCCTTTGCCGATCTCGGCGATTTTATCGATTATCCGGTCAAAACTTATTCTACCGGAATGCTGGTCCGCATCGCATTTGCTATCTCGACGGCGGTCGGGGGCGATATTCTCTTGCTGGACGAGGTTATCGGCGCCGGGGACGCGAATTTCATGATCAAGGCGCGCGAGCGGATTCGAAAGCTCGTCGAGCAGTCCGAGATCCTCATACTGGCTTCGCATGACATGAATACGCTCGCTGGAATCTGCCAACGGGGCGTGGTACTCCATCATGGCGAGGTAGCCTTCGATGGTCCCATCTCAAATGCTATCGCGCGATACAGGGAAATCAACGGCATACCATGATGACTGAGCGGAAGAATCATAGAGTTATGTGGCTGCTCAATCATGGCGCGGCGCGACGGTTCGAAATTCCCATGCTGAAGTCGATCGGGATTAGGGAGATCTTTCTTCCCAAGATCATTCCGCCCGATCATAATTTTCGCAGTGCCTCCGTGGATTTCACGGAAGACCGCAATCTAACTATTCCCGCCGATGATTTGGCAACTCTAAACGGCGCGGACTGGTATCGCGAACCGGGAGTAGATGCGTGGAAGATAGCCAACAAATATTTTGACGTTGCATTTTTCATCGCCCATCGATTGGAAATGCTGGCCAGCGTTACCCGACATTTCTCGGGCGCGGCCATCTGGCGTGCTTATGGTCTCGACGCTTCGCTGAGTTACAGTGGTATTCTGGATACGACAAAGAACAGTAGCGGATGGAAGGACATCCGCCGGATGGGCAATCGCTTCTGGTTTGGAAAAGCGTATCAACATCTCCACAAAATTGAACGACTGCCGTTGAAGGAACGGGCGATATATCTTCCGCTAGGACTGAGCGACTCTGAAGTCGCGGCCACCTGGACCGGACAACGCAAATCTCTGTTTTTTGTGTGCCCCGAAATCGGCTTCAATCCCTATTATAGGAAAGTCTACGACGAATTCCGAAAGGCGTTCTCTGAATTTGATTTTGCTGTCGGTGGCTCGCAGCCGATTTCGGTCGACGATGACAGGATTCTTGGCTTTGTCCCGGCTAAAGAACACCAGCGCAATATGCGCGAATTAAGGGTCATGTTCTATCATTCGTCCGAGCCGAACCACGTCCATTATCATCCGTTTGAAGCGGTTTGCGCCGGCATGCCGTTGGTGTTCATGGCAGGCGGCTTGCTCGACCGTTTGGGAGGATTCGGTTTGCCGGGACGCTGTACGTCGATTGCCGAAGCTCAGAATAAGATTCGCCGGATCCTTGAAGACGACTGGAAGCTGATTGAGCGAATCCGCGCAACACAAACGCGGCTGCTTGAACCGATGCAGCCTGAGGCGTGCCGGCCGATTTGGATCGAGAAGTTCGGTAAAATTCTCGCCGAACTGGAGGGATCCCGCCGTACCGAGCGAATCGCTATCGCGGGCAAACGAAAACGTATCGCCGTCATTCTTCCGGTTCAATACCGCGGCGGAACGCTTCGCGCCGCGAAATCGCTCGCAATCGCGCTGTGGGAGGGTAGTCATCGCAAGGGAGAAGATGTCGACGTCGTTTTCGGCCACGTCGATGATCCCGCTTTCTACAGCGAGAGTGATTTCGAGGACCTGCCGCCGACGATCAGCAGGCGGCCCTATACATGGATTTCTCTTGAGGGTCCGGTGGCGCGCCGCGCAATGACGTATGCAGGATTCGAGATGTGGCAGCCCAGTTCAGGAAAGTACATCCTTCCTGACGATCGCATGCGTCAGTTTCTCGACTGTGATCTGTGGCTATTGGTATCAGACCGCCTGTCCCAACCGCTGCTTCCGATCCGGCCGTACATTCTTTTAGTTCACGATTATTTGCAGCGATATCTGCCGCATAGCTCGGGCTTGGCGGAATATTCATTTCTGGCGGCGGCACGTCTTGCGGAACGTGTGCTGGTAACAACAAAATTTACCGAAGGAGATGCGCTGCAATATGGAGGTATTGATCCCGATAAGGTCTTCCACGTACCCATGCTGGTACCGCAATTCGAACCCGTCGTAGATATTCCGGCTTCCGCGGAACGACCGTATTTTATCTGGCCGACGAACGCCGCCGTTCACAAGAACCATGTCAATTCGTTCAAGGCGCTCAGGATTTATTGGGAAGAACTGGAGGGGAATCTTAACTGCCACATCACAGGGGTCAATACGACCGATCTTCTCAATGACGAACGGCCTTTTCTGAAGCTGCTCGGCAATTCCGCCGCAGGCATAGCCCCAGTCCGGGCCAGAATTCAATTGCGCGGAGAACTATCGGATGCATCGTACCAGCGAGAACTCGCCAGCGCTCGATTTCTTTGGCATCCCGCTCAAATCGACAACGGCACGTTTAGTGTAGTGGACGCAGCGCATGTGGGCGTTCCTTCCCTCTCAAGCGACTACCCCGCGATGCACGAAATCGACGATCAGTTTAAGCTCGGACTGGCATGGACGCCAAGCAATGATCCGGGTCGCATGGCGCGGGCGTTGAAATGGATGGAAGAACATTACGAACAGCAGCGATCGGTGTTACCCTCAGAGGAGACCCTTGAGAAGCAGAATGTAAGTGCGTTTGCCGGCCAATACTGGGCCGCTGTGCGAGAATGTCTGTGAAAGTTTTCGGAATCTATTTGGCTTATGCGCCGACGATCGACCTTCAGTATCAAGGGCTGGGACGCTATCTGGCTTACTTTTTAAAGGCTGCGGCGAAAAGATCCGATGTCCGTTTTGTCGTGGCGTGTCCGAGTTGGACGAAAGAAGGTCTGCTCAAACTGTGCGAATCGGAGGGACTCGCCGCCGGCACGTTTGATATCATCTCGCTGCCGGAAAAACCGCTATTGCTTCGCGCATATGAGCGATACTTGCAGTACAGGCGGCGTCCGTTTCGTCCAAGCATTTTTGCCAGATTGAAAGAGGCGTTTCTTTCGAAATGCCTGCAACATCGCTTGTCAATCGAGCGCCGCCTCGCTACGTCGCGAAGCGTGTTGGGCTTGCTTCCATGGCTGATCTATGTGGTGACGGTAGCCATTCTGTTGTCGCCGCTGTTACTTGTGATCGCCGCTTTCAGAGGTATCGCACATATATTGCGCGCTTTGAGAAATCGCTTTGTAGGATTGTCCGAGGTCGCACGGAACCTCCTCCGGCTCCAAGTTCTGACTACGCAACCGAAGGAAGAAGCCCTGGTTCTGCGTCTCTACCGTTTCATGGAGCAACATGAGACGGACGTTTTGACTGCAAAGATAAATCGGCTCACTCAGGTGGAAGCGTGGTATAGTCCCACTGCGTTCTGGCCGTCCTTCAACAACATCAAAGCACCACATGTGATGTGCGTTCCAGACGTTGTTCTTAGAGAATTTCCGGTTGGATTTTCGCATGTTGGCGGCGACCGTTTTCTTGAAAGTTTCAAGATGGTGGAAAAAGCCATCAGCGGAAGTAGCCGTTTCATCACCTATAGCAACGATATCAAGTGGAATACGCTGGTCGATCAGTACGGCGCAAATCCGGACTGCGTTGATGTGGTACCGCACGCGGTTAATGATTTGCGTGCCTGGGTGGATATAACCGGTTTTTCGGACAATGAGGCGACGGGCCGTCGATACGCAGAATCGCTGTTCAGCGCCGCCCTTCGTAAGGCAACAAATATTGAATATGCCGGCTCTTTCTCCAATCGATCTGCTAAGTTTCTTTTTTATCCAAGCCAGTTTCGCCCGTCTAAAAACGTCATAAGCCTACTCCTTGCATACTATCATTTGCTCAAGGAACGCTTCATCGGTCACAAACTGATATTGACCGGAAACCCCAGGCATATGCCGGAGATCGAGGATTTCATCCGCGATCATAACCTTGCAAACGACGTTCTCTGCCTTCATGGGCTGACAGCGCCTGAGCTCGCGGCTTGCTATAAGCTGGCAGATTTAGCCATAAACCCTAGTCTCACCGAGGGCGGTTGTCCTTTTACATTTGGCGAGGCTCTTTCGGTCGGCACACCTGTTGTGATGGCGAGAATTGCGGTAACCGAGGAAATCATCACTGACCCCCAGCTACAGGCGATGATGCTGTTCGACCCATATATCTGGCGGGATATGGCTGACCGCATTGAATGGGCGATTCAAAACCGCGATCGACTTCGGTCTGCTCAGATCGATGCGTTTAAATCGATATCACTACGAACTTGGGAGGATGTCGTCGCCGATCATATCAAAATTTTAGATCGTGTTTCCGTCGATCCCGCCGCAGCCTTGGTGGGCCAAAAATGAGTACGTTGCCCCGCGGCCTCGTTATCTTAGGCTTCGGCGGCCATGCGCGCAGCGTGGCCGACATCGCGCTGGCCCTGGGCATTAAGGAGCTCCTCTTCGTAGATGAAGCAGCTCGCGCAGACGAGAGCCTGTGGGGGTTTCCGGTACGAAAAACATTTGACGACAAATTGCCGGACGGCTGGCAGGCCTTTGCAGCATCCGGAAGCAATCAGATCCGATATGATCAAGTAGTCACCATCCTCGGTCGATCCTGGCCGCTTGCCACATTGGTTTCACCAACCGCAACGATCGGAAACGAAGCCATTATCTCAGCCGGCTGCTTTATCGGCCATCACGTCCATATCGGTCCTTTATCAAGTATTGGAGCAGCCTGTATTATCAACACACACGCAGCGGTCGATCATGAGTGCAAAATTGGCAATTATACGCATGTCTCGGTAAATTCGTCGGTTGCGGGCCGATGCCGGTTGGGAAACTTCGTTTTTCTGGGAGCCGGTGCGGTAGTGATTGACAACGTTTGTATTGCCGACTCAATTACCGTTGGGGCAGGTGGCGTCGTCGTCGAATCGCTCGCGAAGCCGGGCACCTATGTCGGCGCTCCAGCGCGCTCAATTAAAGCCAGCACAGATCGAGACCGTCGTTGAGGGTTCTGCATTTCTTTAAGACGTATTTGCCGGATTCCTATGGAGGTATCGAGCAATTCATCTATCAACTGGCGCGCGGAAGTACCCGTCGCGGAATCGACGTTGATGTGCTTTCATTGAGCCCTGACATTAAACGCGACACGCGCGTTTTTGACGGTCATACGGTCCATCGTGTTCGAAACGATTTTGAAATTGCTTCAACCGGTTTCTCGTTTGGAGCGTTTGCCAAGTTCGCTGCTCTCGCCCGCCAAGCCGACATTGTCCATTACCACTATCCGTGGCCGTTTGGAGACGTCGTCCATTTTGCCACCGCCGTCTCGAAACCCACCGTGTTGACATATCACTCGGATATTATCCGGCAACAGCGATGGCTCAAGCTGTATAAGCCGTTGATGAAACGCTTTCTTAAAAGCGTTGATCGCATCGTCGCAACCTCGCAAAATTACATCGAAACTAGCGAGCCGCTTAACGACTACCTCGACAAGATCCAGGTCATTCCGATCGGCCTCGACCGTTCGACCTATCCCGATCCCGACGCTGCGCGCTTGTCGACGTGGCGCGAGAAAATCGGAGGGCCTTTTTTTCTTTTTGTGGGCGTGCTCCGCTATTACAAAGGCCTTCACATCTTGCTTGATGCGCTTCGCGGCACCGGTTATCGGCTTGTGGTCGTGGGCGCGGGGCCCATCGAGGCTGAATTGCGCGCCCATGCTGCTCAAATTGGTTTGACAAATGTATATTTTCTCGGAGCGCTGTCGGACAGCGACAAGGTCGCTCTTTTAGAGCTTAGCTATGCCGTCTTATTTCCGTCTCATCTGCGCTCGGAAGCATTTGGGATATCGCTTCTTGAAGGCGCCATGTTCGGAAAACCGATGATTTCCAGTGAAATCGGGACCGGCACAAGCTATATAAATGTTCACGGCGAGACCGGACTGGTCGTTCCACCGGACGATCCGGAGGTCTTGAGGGAAGCGCTGCGGACGCTCTACGAGAATCCTGAACTGGCCAACGAAATGGGCCGTAGAGCCTATTACCGTTATCAAACATATTTTACGGCCGATCAGATGACCGATCGCTACATCGAGCTTTACAACGAACTGTTGTCACAGCCGCGACGCAACCGTTGATTCGCCATTCAGGCACCGCGGCAAGGTCGAATTCGGCAACTCCGTCCGGTAATTGGTCAACCGCCGCAGCCCTATAACTTTCAGGACGTTTTGATAGATTGCCTGGACCATTTTACGGATGTCCAGGTGTCGGTGCAAAATCGAGTGCCGGATGATCCGGATCCTGCGAATTCAACGTTGATCGGGCGTCATGTGCTGCGGACGGTAATCATGCGCTTAGTTCGACCTCTGCTGTGGATAACCGGCGGAATGGCTGTGGTGGCAATTTTCTTTTTTGCAACGTTATTCGTCTTGAACAGTGCGGACAGCCGGGCGCGCGATTCGCTACGTGCTGAACACGCTAAATCGCTTAAAGCAGCGCTAGAGCAATACCGCGGCGCGCACGGATCTTATCCTGCTCCTTTTTTCGACAATCCCATTACCGATCTCCGGCCGGCGCTGATTGGTGGTGGCTTCCTCCCGACGATCCCAGTAGATCCGTTGTGGGCGGACGCAGAAAGGCAATATAGATACGTGTCGGCAGGAAAGACCTACGGTCTACTCGTGCATTTGGAGTTGGCTAACGGTACGATGGCGGCGCAGGGCGCATGTTTGACTGGCGTGGGAACTGACGGCACTGGATGGTGGGGCGGACAACCTGATTGTCCGTTCTGAGGAACCCTATACGGCATGCAATTTAACAGCGTCCGTCGATCCTCAATGGGCCAAACCTGCCCAGTGTCAAAGCATAATCGGTTCTCGATTCAGGTTGCTGAAAGTGAGTAAATATGGTTGCCCAGGATTCGAAACAGTGCGTGGCGCTGCTCACCGGCGTCACGGGGCAGGATGGCGCCTATCTCGCCGAATATCTGCTCGGCCTCGGCTATACGGTGCACGGCATCAAGCGGCGGTCATCCATGGATTCCCGTCGAGCCATGGGAGCCCGGCGACATCGGCATTCCCGTCGTTGATGGACCGAAAGGCGCGAAAATCGCGCTGATCATCTGCCACGATGGCATGTTCCCGGAGATGGCGCGCGAATGCGCCTACAAGGGCGCGGAGATCATGATCCGCACCGCCGGCTACACCGCGCCAATCCGCGAGAGCTGGCGCTTCACCAACCAGGCCAACGCGTTCCAGAATCTGATGGTCACGGCGAGCGTCTGCATGTGCGGCTCCGACGGCTCGTTCAATTCCATGGGCGAAGGCATGATCGTGAACTTCGACGGAAGCGTCATCGCCCACGGTACCACCGGACGCGCCGACGAGATCATCACCGCCGAAGTGCGGCCCGATCTGGTGCGCGAGGCGCGGATCAACTGGGGCGTCGAGAACAACATCTATCAGCTTTGGCACCGGGGCTATGTCGCGGTGAAAGGCGGGGCGATGGACTGCCCGTACAGCTTCATGCAGGACATGGTGGCAGGCATCTATCGATTGCCATGGGAAGACAAGGTCAAGGTCACTGACGGCACGTCCTGCGGCTTTCCGGTACCGACGCGAGTATTCGGACTCAAGGATGCCAAAGCCGCGGAATAGTTACTCGTTGCTTTCTGAGGCGGCCGGACGACTAAGAAATGCTTAACTCGCTTGCATACAACAGGAAAAGGCCGCTCAAATTTTAGCCTCTGCGATTGTCTGCCTCAGCTTCGGACTGAATTGACGCTCTACATTTATATAAACAATTCAATGCTTTGTACTTATTTGCTCACAAAATAACCTTTGGCACGAAGATTGCGATATCGGGTCCGGGCTCCGCCGGATCGGCGCAGCCGCTAAATTAGCGGCGGTCAGACCGCCAAAGGAGCAATCCATGGATTTCAGCAAGATTTCACGACGGCACTTGTTGCAGGGGAGCGCCGCGTTGACCATCGGCACGGCGTTCGGCGCACGCTCGGCTCTGGCTGCGGACACCACGATCGGTTTCATCTATGTCGGCTCGCGCGACGACTACGGTTACAACCAAGCTCACGCGCAAGGTGCTGCGGCGCTAAAGAAGATGCCCGGGCTCAAGGTCGTCGAGGAAGAAAAAGTCGCGGAAACCGATGCCTGCGAAAAGACCATGGAATCGATGATCAATCTCGATGGAGCGACGCTGCTGTTCCCGACCTCGTTCGGATATTACAGCCCGCACATGATCAAGATGGCGAACAAGTTTCCAAAGCTTCGCTTTGAGCACTGCGGCGGTTTGTGGAGCGAGAAGGACCCGAAAAACGCCGGCAGCTATTTCGGCTATATCGACGAGGCGCAGTATATCTCCGGCATCGTCGCCGGCTATTCCAGCAAGACCGGCAAGCTCGGCTTCGTCGCAGCAAAACCGATCCCGCAGGTACTACGCAACATCAATGCGTTTACGCTCGGCGCCAAACTCGCCAATCCGAAGGCCACCACGCAGGTGATCTTCACCGGAGACTGGTCGATGCCGGTCAAGGAAGCGGAGGCCACCAACAGCCTGATCGACCAGGGCGTCGACGTCCTGACCTGCCACGTCGACGGGCCCAAGACCATGGTCGAGAACGCCGCGCGGCGCGGCGCGATGGTCTGCGGCTATCACGTCAACCAGTCGCCGCTGGCGCCGAAGGCTTATCTCACCGGCGCGGAATGGAACTGGGAAGCGCTGTATCCGAAGTTCGTCAAGATGATCGCCGCCGGCGAATCGATCCCGAATTTTTATCGCGGCGGCCTGAAGGAAGAGATCGTCAAGTGTTCGCCCTACGGCGAGGCAGTGTCGGCGGAAGCGCGCAAACACGCCGACGACATCAAGGCAAAACTCACCGCCGGCGATTACATCATCTTCAAGGGCCCGATCGTGGACAACAAGGGCAAGACGGTGATCGCCGCCGGAACCGACCGCGGCCAGAAAGATCCCGAACTCGAAAAGATGGACTATCTGGTGGAAGGCGTGATCGGAGCGACTTCGTGACCTCAGAGGTCGCGGATTCCGTCGAGGCGGCCGCGATCGCCCCGGCCGCCGATTCGGGATTCCTGCAGCGCTACGGCGGCAGCATCGAATACGTCCTGATTCCCGGTGCGGCGTTGATCGCCGCACTGGCAGTGTTCGGCATATTCGTCGCTTTGTTCGGCAAGAACCCGCTGGACCTCTACTTCTACATGTACCAAGGCGCGTTCGGTACCTGGTTCTCCTGGCAGAACACGCTGACGCGGGCGGCGCCCCTGATCCTCACCGCGCTGTGCACGGCGCTCCCGGCGCAGCTCGGCATGGTGATCATCGGCGGCGAAGGCGCGTTGCTGATCGGCGCGCTGGCTGCGACGGGCGCCGCGCTGCTAATGCAGTCGGCACCGCCCTTCGTGGTGCAACTCGCGATGGTCTGCGCCGGCATGATCGGCGGCGGGCTGTGGATCATGCTCGCCGGTGGGCTTCGCCAATACCGCGGCGTCAATGAAACGATTTCCAGCCTGCTGCTGGTTTATATCGCGCTCGCGGTCCTGAATCACCTGGTCGAGGGCGTGATGCGCGATCCCGCAAGCCTCAACAAGCCGTCGACGCGCGAGATCGGCGCGGTCAACATGATCGGAAGCATTCCGGGCACCGACGTGCACTGGGGCCTGGTGTTCGGACTCGTCGCCGCGGTCGCGTCCTACATCCTGATCTATCATACCGTATTCGGCTTTGCCGCACGCGTTGCCGGCGGCAACGTGCGCGCCGCAAAAATCGTTGGCCTCAACGTCCGTAAGCTAATTCTGACCATCTGCTTTCTGGCAGGCGCATTCGCAGGCCTCGCGGGTATGGTCGAAGTCGCCGCGGTGCAGGGCCGCACCAACGCCAACCTCGCTGCAGGCTACGGGTTTACAGGCATCCTGGTCGCCTTTCTGGCGCGACAAAATCCGTTGGCGATCATTCCGGTTGCCATCCTGCTCGGCGGCATCAGCGCCAGTGGCGGGCTGCTGCAGCGCCGGCTTGGCTTGCCGGACGCATCCGTGCTGGTGCTGCAGGGGATCATCTTCGTCGCGGTGCTCGCAAGCGACGCGCTGTACGGACGGATCGGATTTCTGAAAGGCAAGTCCTGACATGGCGGATGGAACCATCGGACTCTGGACAGTGCCGCTCGCGGTATTCGGCGGCGCGATCCGCGTCTCCACCCCATTTCTGTTTGTCAGCCTCGGCGAATGCATCACCGAGCGAAGCGGACGCATCAATCTCGGCCTCGAAGGCACGCTGGTGATGGGCGCGATGAGTGCCTACGGCATCTCCTATCTCTCCGGCTCACCCTGGCTCGGCGTGCTCGCCGCCGGCATTACCGGCGCGCTGTTCGGCGCGCTGCATGCCGGCATCTGTTCGCTGCCGCGGGTCAACGATATTGCCGTGGGCATCGCGCTGATGCTGTTCGGCACCGGCCTCGCGTTCTATCTCGGCAAGCCGCTGATCGAGCCGACCGCGCTGCGGCTTCCGGCAATCGACTTTGGCTGGTGGAGCGATGTTTCGCAGGTTCGCTCGGCGCTGCGCATCAACGTGCTGTTCCTGATCGGCGTGGTGCTTGCGCCCGTCCTGTACTGGGCATTCCGGACCACACGCTGGGGCCTGTTGATCCGCACCGCGGGCGAGAGCGCGGACGCCGCGCGCGCGATGGGATACTCCGTGCTTGCGATCCGGCTACGCGCGACCATGGTCGGGGGCTTCCTCGCCGGGATCGGCGGCTCGTTCCTGTCGCTGTTCTATCCCGGCAGTTGGAACGAAGGCCTTTCCAGCGGCCAAGGCATCACCGCCGTCGCGCTGGTGATTTTCGCACGCTGGGATCCGATGCTGTGCCTGTGGGCGTCACTGGCATTCGGCGGCGCGGCGGCGCTTGGGCCGGCGCTGCAATCGGTCGGTGTCACCTCGGGCTATCACCTGTTCAACGCCGCGCCCTACATCCTGACGCTGGCGATCATGGTCATCACTTGCTCGCCGAAACGCACGCTGACCGGCGCGCCCGCCGAACTGTCGATCACGAGATAACCCATGGCTGAACGCTATCTGAAGTCCGAACCTTATGCGTGGCCCTACAATGGCGATCTTCGCCCGGAGAACACCGCGCTGATCATCATCGACATGCAGACCGATTTCTGCGGTGTCGGCGGTTATGTCGACAAGATGGGCTACGACCTGTCGCTGACGCGGGCGCCGATCGAGCCGATCAAACGCCTGCTCGCCGTGATGCGCGACCAGGGTTTTCACATCATCCACACCCGCGAAGGCCATCGACCGGACCTCACCGACCTGCCCGCCAACAAGCGCTGGCGCTCGCGCCAGATCGGCGCCGGAATCGGCGATCCCGGCCCATGCGGCCGTGTGCTTGTACGCGGCGAAGCCGGCTGGGAGATAATTCCCGATCTGGCGCCGCTGCCGGGCGAGCCGATCATCGACAAGCCCGGCAAGGGATCGTTCTGCGCCACCGACCTTGAACTGATGCTGCGGCTACGCGGCATCGATAACATCGTGCTAACCGGCATCACCACCGACGTCTGCGTGCATACCACCATGCGCGAGGCCAACGACCGCGGTTTTGAATGCGTGTTGATCGAGGACTGCTGCGCGGCCACCGACAAAAGCAATCATGATCACGCGCTGAAGATGATCAAGATGCAAGGCGGCGTGTTCGGCGCGGTCGCGACCTCGGAAGCGATGATCGGAGCCCTGTCATGATCATCGGCGAGACGCCTCTGCCGGAAGGCGCGCTTGGCGTCAATGCGATAGCCATGACCATGCGCTTCGGTGACTTTGTCGCGCTGGACAATGTCGAACTGAAAGTGCGGCCCGGGTCATTTCACGCCCTGCTCGGCGAAAACGGCGCCGGCAAAAGCACGCTGGTAAAATGCATCATGGGCTACTACCACCCCACCGAAGGCGATGTCCTTGTCGGCGGCCGCGAACAGGCGATCGTCAATCCGAAAGACGCCCACGCGCTCGGCCTCGGCATGGTGTATCAGCATTTCACCCTGGTGCCGGCGATGACGGTGGCAGAGAACCTGGTGCTCGCGCGCGATGACGTCCCGGCCGTCGTGAACTGGCCGAAGGAAAAGAAAGTGCTGGAGGCATTTTTGGCGCGGATGCCGTTCAAGGTGCCGCTCAACGCGCGGGTTTCGGACATCTCTGCCGGCGAACGCCAAAAGTGCGAAATCCTCAAGCAGCTTTATTTGAAGCGGCGGTTTCTCATTCTCGACGAGCCAACCTCGGTGCTGACGCCGGGCGAGGCCGACGAAGTACTGGGCATGCTGCGCGGCATGGTCATCAATGACGGCTTGACCATCCTGATGATCACGCACAAGTTTCGCGAGGTGATGGCGTTCGCCGACGAGGTGACTATCCTGCGCCGCGGCAAGCTGGCCGGCGCCGGCAAGGTTACCGAACTTACCCCCGACCGCATGGCGCGGATGATGATCGGTGCGGAAGAATTAACGGTGCAGCCGGCCCGGGTCGGCAACGTAACGGCGACGCGGCTTGAGCTGAACAAACTGAATGCGCTGGATGACGCCGGCGCGGTCGCGGTCCATGATGTGTCGCTTGCCGTCCGCGGCGGCGAGATCGTCGGCATCGCCGGCGTCTCCGGCAACGGCCAGCGGCAGTTGGTCGAGGTGCTCGCCGGCCAGCGCGAGGCCGAGAGCGGCGAAATCCGCGTCATCGGCGAGGTCTATCACGGCAGCCGCGAGGAAATGCGCCGCCACAAGATGTCGCTGCTCCCCGAGGAGCCGCTGAAGAACGCCTGCGTCGGCGGCATGAGCGTTGCCGACAACATCGCGTTTCGCGAGTTCGATCGCGCGCCGTTCGCAAGCGGTAGCTGGTGGCTCAATCGCGCGGCGTTTCGCGAGGACGCTGAAAAGAAGATCGGGCAATACAAGATCAAGACCCGCACGCCGGACACGCCGATCTCGGCATTGTCCGGCGGCAACGTGCAGCGCACGGTGCTGGCGCGCGAACTCGGCGGCGACGTCGAAGTGCTGATCGCCGCCAATCCCTGCTTCGGCCTGGATTTCGCGGCGGTGGCGCAGATTCACGCGGAGATCATGGCGGCGCGCAATCGCGGCGCTGCCGTGCTGCTGGTGAGCGAAGACCTTGACGAACTCCTCGAACTCTCGGATCGTCTTATCGTCATGTTCCACGGCCAGTTCGTCTACGAAGCCCGCGCCAGCGAAGCCGATCTCACGGAGATCGGCCGGCACATGGCCGGGCATTGATGGCCGATGTCCCGGATCCGGGCGGGTCCGAACGCGACAATGTTTTCCTGCGCCGGTCGTTCGAGGTCGCCCGCCGCGCCGTGACCCATGGCAATCATCCGTTCGGCGCCATTCTGGTCGATCAAGACGGCAACGTGCTGATCGAGATGGAGAACGGTTACATGCCCGCGCATGACGCCACCGCTCATGCCGAGCGCCGGATCGCGACGCAAGCCTGCACGACGCTGAGCCCGGATGTGCTGCGCCATGCGACGCTCTATTCGTCGGCCGAACCCTGCGCGATGTGCGCCGGCGCGATCTATTGGGCGGGCATCGGCCGGCTCGTGTACGGCCTGAGCGAACGGCGGCTGCGCATGCTTACCGGCAGCCATCCCGAAAATCCGACGCTCGATCTGCCCTGCCGGAAGGTGTTCGCGAGCGGCCAGCGCGCGACCGAGGTCGTCGGGCCCCTGCTTGAAGACGAGGCGGCGGCGCTGCACGAAGGCGTCTGGAAATAGGCGTGTCCCGGACGCGGTGCGGCATTCTTCATGCCGCTCCGCAGAGCCGGGACCGTACCAAACGCCTCGTTCCGTTACGACCCCGGCTCTGCAGCGCACCGCTTCGCGAAGTGCTACGCGCTGCGCTGCGTCCGGGGCACGGATAGGTTAGAACTTCACCGTGATGCCGGAGTACACCGAGGATTCGGTGCAGGAGCCGTTGGTCACGGTGGCGCCGCCCACAACTGCAGTGCAGGCAAAGGCCCGGTTGTGATCGAGGCCGAACTTGTTCTGCCAGTAGCGATAGGCGACCCAGACATCGACGAAGTGCGTGTACTTCGGACCCCAGACCGCCTTGGAGGCGTCGAAGGTAAGACGGATCGGCTCCGAGTTGAACTCGACCGCGGTGGGGTAGATGCCGTTCGCCACACTGGCCGGCAGCGGTTCGGTGTCCGTACCTTTCTTGCCGTACCAGCCTGCGCGACCGCTGATCGAGAAGAACTGGTACTCCGGCGGCATGAAGCCGAGATCCATGTAGTAGTTGGTTTCAACCGCCCAGGTCGGCTTGAACGAGGTGTTGCCGTCAGCCAGGCAGCTCACGCCCGCAACCGGGCCGGAAAAGCCGCTGTTGCACTGGGCGAATGAGTTGTGGTTGTAGAACTCCCAATACACCAATGGAGCGACGTTGAAGTAGCCCTTGTAGGGCAGATCGAAGGCGAACTGCAGACCGGCAACGACGTCGCGCTTGGCGGCGCCAAAGTACCGGTTCTCGGTGTTGGCATCCATGCCGACCTCGAACGAGACGTCATGCAGCGGCCCGATGCTGAAGGCCTTGGTGTTGAAGATCTGGTTGAAGCCGAAGGTCGAGCGGAACAGGCCGTAGATTTCGCTGGCGCCGGCGCAGCTGGCGGGAGCGAAGGTGGCGCTGATGCCGGCGTTGATGCAAGGGTTAGCCGGGTCGTTGTGATCCGACTTGAACAGCGAGATGGTGAAGAAGTTGGTGCCGTAAGCCCAGGCATCAAAGTGGGTGAACGAATAGACCTGCTTCGCGGTCTTGGAGTTGATCGTGCCGTTCGGATTGACCGTGAACATGCCGGGCTGGGCCGCAGTGGGAATGTAGGAGTACGTCACCCGGTCGTCGATCACGAAGAAGAACGGGACGTCGATGATCGGCTTGACGGCCTTGACCGGCATATCGGCGGCGCTGGCGAAGTCGGCTGGTGCGAGTGCAGCAAGTGACAGCGCAGCTGCTGCAATTACTTTGGAACGGAATGACATTGGATACCCCCAGGTTGACGAATGGTTGATCAAGGCCCTGGAAGAGACCCTTGCGCCGTTCCTGCAACCTGAGAAGCCTCAAGTTTCCCCACCGCCTGCTGCAACTTTCATCAAGAACGGCTCGCACAGCACTATGTTTGGAGGCGATCAGGAAGCGCCGCCGTCGTATACGGCACCGATTTCGGACAGCCGCCGACGGTATGGTTATGCCCGTTTTGATTGGGATTTTTGCGACGATCTGCCGCAGTCCGGTCGCGCGAGCCGCTCGTTCGAACGAGCGTCGGCCGCGCTTCTGTGTCTTGGAATGATGCTGCTCATATTCACGGCAGCGCCGGTCCGCCGGTTCCGATTTGGTTTGGACCGTCACAAATATGCAACATGATCTGCACCGGCGAACACGCACGCGAGACGCGGCGATCCAGAACCCATGATCGGGGGACGGGGAATCATTGGACGGCGACGCTGCTGAAGCGCTGGGCAATCGCTGGCGCTTTTTCACTACTTACCTTGCACCGCAATTTAGCACAGTATTGAGGCACCCGTTTCTCGCACCTGTGACAGCGAATGTTAGATCCGACGCCTTCCAGCCAGCGTCCCGGCCAAACGCCGTTACTTCAGACAAAAGGGCTCACCAAGCGCTACGGCACTTTTCTCGCCAACGATTCCATCGACATCGATATCTGGCCGGAGCAAATCCACGCGCTGCTGGGCGAAAACGGCGCCGGCAAATCGACGCTGGTCAAAACCATCTACGGCCTGATTCAGCCGAGCGGAGGCGAAATGCGCTGGCAGGGCGAGAGAATGGAGCTCGCTGGCCCGTCGGAAGCGCGGGCGCGAGGCATCGGCATGGTGTTCCAGCATTTTTCGCTGTTCGACAATCTCACGGTCGCGGAGAACGTCGCGCTCGGCCTCGACGGCAAGGAATCCTTCAAGGACATGTCGGCGCGGCTGGAGCAGGTATCCAATGTTTACGGGCTTCCGCTCGATCCGAAGCGCGAGGTGTGGCGGCTGTCGGTGGGCGAGCGCCAGCGCATCGAAATCGTCCGCGCGCTGATGCAAAACCCGAAATTCCTGATCCTCGACGAGCCGACCGCGGTGCTGACGCCGCAGGAGGCCGACCAGCTCTTCGTGGTGCTGGGCCGGCTGAAGGCGGAAGGCCGCGCTATCCTCTACATCAGCCACAAGCTGGAAGAGGTGAAGCGGCTGTGCGACACCGCGACCATCCTGCGCGGCGGGAAGAAGGTCTCGACCTGCAATCCGCAACGTGAGACCGCGGCTTCCCTGGCGCGCATGATGGTCGGTGCCGACATCAAGGAAGTGAAGGCCGCCGCCGGGCGCGAGGTGACGGTGCCGCGGCTTTTGGTCAACGATCTCAATCTGGAGCCGGACGATCCCCACGGAGTCCGGCTTGAACATATCTCGCTGGAGCTGAAGGGTGGTGAAATCCTGGGCATCGCTGGCGTCGCCGGCAACGGCCAGGACGAACTGTTCGCCGCACTCTCGGGGGAACGCCTGGCGCAGGACCCCGGTACCATCGTCATCGAAGGCCGGGCGGCGGGACATCTGTCAATCACGCAGCGCCGCAAGCTGGGCGCGGCGTTCGTGCCGGAAGAGCGCCTGGGCCACGGCACCGCGCCGCGCATGAAACTGTCAGAAAATGCGCTGCTGACCGGCCACGCCGCGAGCGGAATGGTCCAGCACGGCTTCGTCAATACGGCCGCTACCCTCTCGACGGTCGATCGCGCCACCGCTGCGTTCGACGTGCGCAAGGCCAAGCGCGATCCCGAAGCGGCGAGCCTGTCCGGCGGCAATTTGCAGAAATTCATCGTCGGCCGCGAAATTCTGCGCAACCCCGTGGTGCTGGTGGTCAGCCAGCCGACCTGGGGTGTCGACGCCGGCGCCGCCGCGGTTATCCGCCAGGCACTGCTCGATCTGGCCGCCGCCGGCGCCGCGGTGCTGGTGACCAGCCAGGATCTGGATGAACTTGCCGAAATCACCGACCGCATCGCGGTGATGTTTCACGGCCGGCTGTCGGAGCCGCTGCCGACGGCGCAAGCCAATCGCGAAAAGCTCGGCCTGCTGATGGGCGGAAGCAGTCTTGCCGAGAGGGAGCCGCTGCATGCAGTTAGTGCTTGAAAAGCGCGCGGAGCGGTCGACCACCATCGCACTGATTTCGCCGCTAGTCGCGATCGGCCTGACCGTCGTGACCATGAGCATCCTGTTTGCGATTCTGGGCAAGAACCCGATTTCAGCGCTCGGCGTCTATTTCATCGACCCGCTCACCGACCCCTATTCGCTGCAGGAAATCGCGGTGAAGGCGACGCCGCTGGTGATGATCGCCATCGGGCTGTCGCTCTGCTACCTCGCCAACGTCTGGAACATCGGCGCCGAGGGCCAGTTCCTGATCGGCGCCGTGGCCGGAAGCTGGCTCGCGGTCAAAACCCACGGCACCGACGCCGGCTACTGGGTGATGCCGGCGATGCTGCTGCTGGGCGCCATCGCGGGCGCGCTGTATGCGCTGATCCCGGCAATCTGCAGGGTGCGGTTCGGCGCCAGCGAAATCCTCGTAAGCCTGATGCTGGTCTATGTCGCGGACCTGTTGCTCGACTATCTGGTGCGCGGGCCGTGGCGCGATCCAGCCGGGTTCAACTTTCCGACCACGGCGGAGTTCGACCCGGTCGCCACGGTGCCGGTGCTGATCGAGGCCGGCCGCCTGCACCTTGGCGCGGTGATTGCGTTGGTGGTCGTTGCCGCCGCGGCCGTGCTGCTCGGAAAAACCATCAAGGGTTTCGAAATCCGCGTCGTCGGCGCAGCACCTCGCGCCGCGCGGTTCGGCGGTTTCAATTCCAACCAGCTGATTCTGCTGACCTTCGCCATATCAGGCGCGCTGGCTGGCCTCGCCGGCATCATCGAAGTCGCGGGGCCGGTCGGGAATCTGCGGCCCGGAATTTCGCCGGGCTACGGCTTCACGGCGATCATCGTCGCGTTTCTCGGCCGCTTGAATCCGATTGGAATACTTATTGCAGGCCTTTTCCTTGCATTGACCTTTATCGGCGGCGAGCAGGCCCAGATCGCAATGAAAATTCCACTGGACGTGACCAAGGTGTTCCAGGGCATCCTGCTGTTCTACGTGCTCGCCTGTGACTCGCTCATCCTCTACCGCTTCCGCCTGATCTCAGCGCCGCGAAAGGTGTCCCGTGGGGCTGCTTGAAGCGATCATCCTTGCGGTACTGGCGGCATCGACGCCGCTATTGATCGCAGCCACGGGCGAATTGGTGACCGAGCGCGCGGGCGTGCTCAATCTCGGCGTCGAAGGCATGATGATCGTCGGCGCCGCCTGCGGATTTGGCGGGGCGTGGTTGTCGGGCTCGGTCTTCGTCGGCGCGCTCTGCGGCATCCTCGCAGGGATGCTGCTGTCGCTGGTTTTCGCGCTGATGACGCTCGGACTTGCGGTCAATCAGGTCGCCACCGGCCTCGCGCTGACCATCCTCGGCATCGGCCTCTCCGGCCTGATCGGCGCTGGTTTTGTGGGCGAGCGAATTACGCCGGCCCCACGTCTCTATATTCCCGGCCTGACCGACATTTCGCTTGTCGGTCGCATCCTGTTCGGGGAAGACGGCTTCGTCTATTTCTCGATATTGCTGATCGTCGGCGTCTCGCTGTTTCTCTACCGCACACGCGCAGGACTGATCCTGCGTGCCACCGGCGACAATCACGTCTCGGCGCATGCGCTCGGCTATCCCGTGCTGAAGATCCGCATGTTCGCGGTGATGTTCGGCGGCGCGTGCGCCGGACTTGCCGGCGCGTATCTGCCGCTCGCCTATACGCCGTTCTTCATTCCGGGAATGACCGCGGGGCGCGGCTGGATCGCGCTGGCGCTGGTGGTATTTTCGTCGTGGCTGCCGAGCCGACTTGTGATCGGCGCCTATCTGTTCGGTGCGGTGACCATCCTGCAGCTTCACGCGCAAGGCGCGGGTTTTGGCATTCCATCGCAATTGATGTCGGCACTGCCGTACCTCGCGACCGTGATCGTCCTCGTGCTGATTTCGCGGGCGCGGACCGGCGGCTCGACCGCGCCCGCGGCGCTGGGAACGGTGTTCGTACCCGATCGATGAATGTGCCCGAAGCGCGCGCGACGGGGCGCAGCACTTCGGGAGAGACAGTCCACCCGTCAGTGTCAGGAGACCATAATGCGAAAAATCCTCATCGCTGCGACAGCGGTAATGCTCACCACCGGAGCAAGCCTGTTCGGCGCGTCCGCGGCCGACAAGCTCAAGGTCGGCTTCATCTATCTCGGCCCGGTCGGCGATCTCGGCTGGACCTATCAGCATGACCTCGGGCGTCTCGCCATGCTCAAGGAACTCGGCGATAAGGTTGAGACCACCTATCTCGAAAACGTCAGCGAAGGACCGGACTCCGAGCGTTCGATCGAGCAGCTCGCACGCGCCGGCAACAAGCTGATCTTCACCACCTCGTTCGGCTACATGGAGCCGACGCTGAAGGTGGCCAAGAAATATCCCAAGATCCATTTCGAACATGCCACCGGCTACAAGCGCGCCGAGAACCTGTCGACCTATTCCGGCCGGTTCTACGAAGGCCGCTACATTCAGGGCCAGATTGGCGCCAAGATGTCGAAGGCCGGCGTACTCGGCTATATCGGCTCGTTCCCGATTCCCGAAGTCATCTCGGGCATCAACGCCACCATGATCGGCGCGCAGACCGTCAATCCCAATATCAAGGTAAAGATCATCTGGGTGAACTCGTGGTTCGATCCGGGCAAGGAAGCCGACGCTGCGAAAGCGCTGATCGACCAGGGTGCCGACGTGATCATGCAGCACACCGACAGTCCGGCGCCGATGCAGGTCGCGTCCGAGCGCGGCAAGCTGGCGTTCGGCCAGGATTCCGAGATGATAAAGTTCGGACCGAAGGCGCAACTCACCTCGATCATGGACAACTGGGGCCCCTATTACACCGCTCGCGTCAAAGCCGAACTCGACGGCACCTGGAAGTCGGAAGACATCTGGGATGGCCTGAAGGAAAAGATGGTGGTGATGGCGCCCTACACCAACATGCCGGACGACGTGAAGAAGGCCGCGGAGGAAACCGAAGCCGCCATCAAGGACGGCAAGCTGCATCCGTTCAAGTGCCCGGTGATCGGCCAGGACGGCAAGGAAGTCGAGTGCAAGGGCGGCGATAAGCTTGCCGACGGGCAGATCCTCGGCATGAACTTCTACGTCAAGGGCGTCGACGACAAGATGCCCGGGAAGTAAGAAACCGGGCTTCCAGGAGAAAAGGTCCGGGTGCGAATGCCCGGACCTTTTTTGTCGAGCAAAGGCCGCCATCCCACCGCCGTCACCCCCGCGTTACGCTTCGCCGTTACTGCGAGAGGAGTCGCGCCGTTGTGCGGCGTCTCCAAGGATCGCCGCGGGCGCTCATAGCCCCGTCCTTCGAGGCTCGCTGCTGTGCGGCGAGCACCTCAGCGACGACTGCATCATTTTGCTGCCGCAAACTTTTCTCTGGACCTATACACGTTAACGATGTATGTATAAACTATACATCTAAGACGCGCTTGAGAAACGCAACCTTTATCGCGATCACCGGGGCCGCCGCGCATTTGAAAACGGCTTCGCCGCGGCGCGTTCGAAATATCTCCAATATTCGAGATTGCTCCTGTCAACCGAAGGAGTCCTGTTGTGGCCCTCTATCCCGACCTGTTCGTGCGCGATACCTGGAACGATACCGGAATTGAACCGGTCACCGACGCCGCCGTCAGCGCGTCGCCGGACATCATCCCCTATGCCAAATCGACCCTTACGGCAGCCGAGCTCATTTCAAGCTACTCGTCGGGCACCTTGCTTGACAAAGGCGTGCTGGCCGGACGCCTCAACAACATCTATGTGCGCGCCAGGAACAACGCGCCCGGCGCGGCCAGCGAAAAGCTCTATCTGTACTACACGACCGGCAATCTGCTGGTGCAACCCAGCGTCTGGAAGCAAAACAAGGCGCAAAACGGCAATGGTATGGATCACGCGAATCTGAGCGCGACCACCAATCTCCAGATTGTGGCCGGTGACCAACCGTTTTTTTTCACCCCGGCAAGCTCGCTGGGAACGCATTTCTGTTTTGTCGCATGCGTCGACCATAACGGAGTAAGCCCGGTACCGACCGCAAATTTCACGAGCTGGCAGAAATTCGTCGATTGGGTCAGGGACCACGCCAACGTAGCGTGGCACAATGTCGATGTGTCCAGTACCTTGCCCGCCGAAGGGTTCAAGCAGGCCCTGACATTCAACAGCGTCGACACCTCTCCTACCTATCATGGCTTCACCACGACCTATCGTAACCTGCCGACCGGCGCCGTTCTTCGGCTCTATGCATTGGCCAATCCCTCGGTGAACTTCAGCGGATTCGATACGACCGTCACCATCGCGAGCGGACAGGGCACCGGCGAGATCGGTCAAGGCGCCGTCTTCCCGGCGGCCTATTCGACGACGATTTTCACCACCTGCGTGTTTCCTGGAACACCACCGACAAACTTCGTGATTGAGACCACGAGCCTCGGTTACGTTCCCTCGGCTGAAATCGAGGCGCATCGGCGGTTTCGTCCGATCATGCGGGCTTCGGTCCCGTTCGAGGTAACGGGCGTCGAAAGCGGCGGCGTGTTCGTTCCGATCACGTCTTACACAAGCTATTTCAACGCGTAACCCTGAACCTGCGGCATCGACCGGGGGGCGCCTGCGGGAGATTCAAGTCATGCAAAGCGATCAAGGCGCGTTGATCGGCAACAACGGACGCATCCACGTTCCCTCGGCGCAGGCTTACGCCTTTGGCCCCGCCGGCGCGCCTTCCTTCACGATATCGGTGCTGGTTACCACCACCGCAGGCGGCACCGTGCTGTCCTGGAACGGGCCGGATTCCGGGACCGGCGGAATGGCCGGATGGATCCTCGCGATCGACAGCAACGGGCAGCTCAGATTTTCAAATGCGCAGGATCAGGACGGCAACTGGCGATCCTATCAGGGCACGTCCGCATCGCTGCTCGACGGCCTGTGGCATCAGTTGGTGGTGGTGTGCAGCAACGGTAGTTTGAGTATGCAGATCGACGGCACCAGCATCGCCGTCGGCGCACCGGCCGCCAAATTCATCGCCGCAAATCCGGCCCTGATGCCGAGTCTGAGCATGGGGCGCGTCGTCATCCCCAATCAGGACTTCCCGCAGTTCACCGGAACGCTGGAAGACACCACGCTGTTTCAAAGGGCCCTGACCGCCAATGAAATCACGGCGTGTCGCTTCAATCTCGTCACGGGAACGGAACCCGACCTTATCGGCCTGTGGCGAATGAACGGCAACCTCAAGGACAATTCGCCATTGGGCAACAATGGACAGATTGCCGGATCGGTCAGTTTCATTCCCGTCTTCCATACCGTGTGGGCTAACGGCGCCAACGCCTTCGCTTTCGTTTCGATGGAGACCCGTTATGGCGCGCCGGACTATGGCCCCCACACGCAGCAGCGAGCGCAGGCCGTCGCGTTCACCGATCCGGTCAGCCGCAAGGAGAACCTCGTCGTCCCCGCGGGCGCCTCCTATCTGGCGTTCCTGATCTACGGACAGGACGGCACCTTCGCCTATCCGTCCGGAGTACAATGCGTCATCACCCGGCCCGACGGCACCACCATCACGGCCAATTCCAATACCTCGACGGCCTACGTCAAGATGTACCAAGGTTCGCCCTGGCAGGTGCTGCTCGCCAATCCCGCCGCCGGAACCTGGAAGCTCTCCGTCACAGGGCCCGCCGCCTCGGAGTTCACGCTCGGATTTCAGACGTTCCCGGGCAGCAACATCCGGCAGACGATCGAGACCACCCTTGCTCCCTGCTATCCGGCAAACAGCGGCGGCGCCGCGGATTTTACGTCGCAGAGCGATTTTCTGTTCGCCACCGGCGCCGGCATTGTCACCGCGATCGCCGCGGCATCGGTGATGGGCACCGGGAGTCGCTCTCGCGTCGAGGCTCCTGCCGCGGTTTTCATCGCCCCATTACTCATCGGCGCGGCGATAGCGCTGATCGCCGGCGTCGCCAAAGTCGTTGTCGACGTTTATATGGTATCGCAGGACGATGCGAAGATCAGCCCGGACCTCGCACCGCGGCAGATCAACCAGATCTCGCAGGCCGGTTCCCGCAAACCGTTGGTCGAGGTGCGCAAAGCCCTGGTCGACAAGGTCGGCACGCCGGCCACGACGGATCCGACGAAATTCGCGTCCCGCGCCGACCTCGGCGTCGACAGCCGATACATGCTCACCTTCGACCTCGGCGGCGAAGGCCGGCATACCGTCAACGGCATTACCTCGGGATTCGCCGACGCCATCAATTTCAACGACCATACGAATGACAGCACGCATCCGAATGTCGCCATACCCAACCTTGTGCTGATGGCTGCGTTCTCCGGCAACCCGCAATATCCGGTGACCACCGGCACCGCCAACTATGTCGTGATGCAGGACGCGCCGCTGAACGACAGGAACGTCAAGGAGATTGCCCGCCTTCTGGCACCCGGAGGCCAGGCCGGGCTGTGGATCGATCAAACGCTGTACGGCGAGCAGGTCAAGGCCCTGGCCAAGACCTTGCAGACCGTTCCGAGCTACAGCAACGTCAACCCATCGGCCTGCGGCGACGAATTCAACGGCCAGCTCAAATTCCCGAAAATCTGCCTGCGCAACGAAAGCACCGGCCGCGTGATATTCTATGCGACCGATTTCACCGCCATGAGCCCCGCAATTGAGGCTGCCCGGCAGGGATACGTCACCCATGTGCTGATCGGGCTGTTCCATCTCGGCTATGACAACGAGGGCTCGAAGACCGGACCTTACATCCATCTCAACAATCTTAACGTCACGGATCCTTCCTACGATCAATTGTGGCGGGACGTCGCCACCTTGCAGGGCACGGGCGTAAGGGTGCTGGCTTCGCTGGGCGGCGGAGGCGTCGGCGACTTCGGAAATCTGTTCGCCAGCAATGCGACCTACGACACCTTCTACGCATTGCTCAAAACCGCGCTTCAACAAAAGAACCTCGACGGCATCGACCTCGACATCGAAGAAAGCGCCGCCGTGGTCAGCACCGCAAACGTCACGAAATTGATCACCAGCCTGCGGAACGACTTCAGTAGCCGCGCTCGGGGATTTCTGGTGACCAGCGCGCCCGTTCCCTCGGCGCTGACCGGCGGGGCAAACATCTCTTCCAACGTCAACTATAATAGCCTGATCGATTCCTTCGATTTCTATATTCTGCAATTCTACAACGGCTTCGGAAATCTGAACCCGGGCTCCAGCAATCTGCCGCATTACGCAGACGTCGCCGCGAAGTTCGGCGTCAACTACCCTCGCAAGCTTGTGGCGGGCGTTCTCACCAATTCGAAAGATGCCGGCAGTCCGACCAATCCGGTGGGCTACAATACCCTTTCGACCATCGCGTCTTTCCTGCCTGGCATTATCTCCGCCTATCCGAATTTTGGCGGGGTCTGCGGATGGACCTACCAGAATGCGTTGAACCTACAGGGCGTAATCAAGCCACTCGAATGGGCACAAACCGTCGCGGGTCTGGTCCGCCCGAAAGCCACGGCGAGCTGAGGTTTCATTCCGGACCGCAGCAAACGCCGGCGCTTCAACCGGTCTGCATCGCCTTCGCCGCCGCGCTGTGGCGGCGGATAAGGTCGGGCACGTCGAGGCCCGGGATCGCGCCATCCAGCACCACCCACTTGCCGCCGACCATGACGCGGTCGGCGCGGTGCGCGCCGCACAGCACCAAGGCTGCCAGCGGATCGCCATGGCCGGAGAAGCGCAACTCGTCGAGCTTGAACAGCGCCAGATCGGCCATCTTGCCGACCGCGATCTCGCCGAGTTCGGGACGGCCGATGCAGGCCGCCGATCCCTTGGTTGCCCAGCGCAGCGCGTCCTTGTGGCTGACCTTGCCGACGCCATAGCGCGCGCGCTGCAGCAGGAACGCGGCGCGAACCTCCTGCATCAGATTGGATTCGTCGTTCGACGCCGAGCCATCGACGCCGAGGCCTACTCCGACCCCCGCCTCTTCCATGTCGCATACCGGACAGCACCCGGACGCCAGAATCTGGTTGCTGCAGGCGCAATGGCTGATGGTGGTTTTCGCCTTGCCGAGTCTTTTTATCTCAGCCGCGTTGAAGTGAATGCCGTGGGCAAGCCATGTCCGTGCGTTCAGCCAGCCGCACTGCTCGAGATAATCCAGCGGCCGGCAACCGTGCATCTCCTCGCAGAATTTGTTCTCGTCCTCGGTCTCGGCCAGATGGGTATGCAGGCGGACATCGAGCCTGTCGGCCAGGTCCGCCGTCGCGCGCATCAGCGAGGTCGTCACCGAAAACGGCGAGCATGGCGCCAATGCGATCTGCACCATGGCGTCCTCGCCGCGCTGGTGATGTCGTGCGACCACGCGTTCGCTGTCGGCAAGGATCGTGTCCTCGTCCTGCACCACGCTGTCCGGCGGCAAACCGCCGTCGCGCTGCGAGCGATTCATGGAGCCACGCGTCAGCAAGGCGCGCATCCCCAAGCGGTTCGTCACCGCCACTTCGATATCGACGGCGTCTTCCAGACCCGCCGGAAATACATAATGATGATCGGTGGTGGTGGTGCAGCCGGACAGCAGCAGTTCGGACATCGCCACGGTGACGCCGAGGTGGAGCGCTTCCGGCGTCAGCCGCGCCCATACCGGATAGAGCGCCTGCAGCCATGGAAACAATTCGCGATCCAGCGCCGCCGGCAGCGCCCGCGTCAGGGTCTGGTAGAAATGATGATGGGTGTTGATCAGCCCCGGCAGCACCACATGATCGCCCGCCTCGAAGAGCGCGGCTGGTGTTGCCGGCTGGCTGCCTTTCGGCACCAGTTCGACGATCCTGCCCTGCTGGATCACGATGCCGCGCTCCGCGCCGTCGGCGAGGATGGCCAGAGGGTCCTTGATCCAGATCGCCCGTGTTTGGTCCATGGCCTTAAGTCATCTCCAATGCGGTCCGTTAATCCTGCAATTCAGGGACCAGCCGGAATACATTCAACTTGGCGTCGGTCTTGCAAGACTTCATACAGAGACTGCCACCCTGTTGAAAGCACAAGCCTATCCATGGATTTGAACACCATCACCGAAGTTGCACACCCGGAAAGGCGGGAACAACTGCCCGTTTGGATGGCAGGCGACGCCTGGCTGGCCGGCGGGACCTGGCTGTTCTCGGAGCCGCAGGCCCATCTCACGCGCCTGATCGATCTTACCGATCTCCGATGGCCGGCGCTGACCGCCAGCGAGACCAACTTGGCCATCGCCGCGACCTGCACGGTCGCGCAGCTCAACGCCTTCCCGTGCCCGCCCGAATGGATCGCATCGCCCCTGATCGACCAATGCTGCCGCGCGTTCCTCGCCTCCTTCAAGATCTGGAAGACCGCGACCGTCGGCGGCAATCTCTGCATGTCGCTGCCGGCGGGGCCGATGATCGCCTTGACCGCCGCGCTCGATGGCGTCTGCACGATCTGGAAGGCCAATGGCAGCGAACAGAAGACCGCCGCCGCCGACTTCGTTACCGGCGACCAGCGCAACGTGCTTGCAGCAGGCGATCTGTTGCGCCAGATCGAAATCCCCCTCGCTGCGCTGATGCGGCGCTCGGCGTTTCGCCAGATCTCGCTGACGCCGGTCGGGCGTTCGGCGGCATTGCTGATCGGCAGCCTCAGTGCCAAAGGCAATCTGGCGCTGACGGTGACGGCATCGACGGCGTGCCCTGTTCAGTTTTCCTTTGCCGCGATTCCGCAAGCGAGCGAGCTGCGCGACACGATCCTGCACCGCATCCCGGATGAGCTCTATCAGAACGACGTCCATGGCAAGCCGCTATGGCGCAAGCACATGACATTGCGCCTCGCCGAGGAAATCCGCGACGAATTGCAGGGCGCGCCGCGGCGATGAGTTTTCACATCAATGGCAAAGAATTTTCCGCAAAGCCCCAGGCCGGCCAATGCCTGCGGACGTTCCTGCGCGAACTCGGGCATTTCGGCGTCAAGAAAGGCTGCGACGCCGGCGACTGTGGCGCCTGCACCGTATTGCTCGACGGCGAGCCGGTGCATAGTTGCCTGATCCCGGCCTTCCGCGCGGAAGGACGTCCCGTCACCACCATCGAAGGCCTCGCGCCCGACGGCGCCACGCACCCGATGCAACAGGCCTTTCTCGATGCGCAGGCGTTCCAGTGCGGATTCTGCACCGCCGGCATGATCCTGACCTGCGTCTCGCTGAATCAGGCGCAGCGGCAGGACCTCGGCGCTTCGCTGAAGGGAAATCTCTGTCGCTGCACTGGCTATCGCGCCATCGAGGACGCACTGAACGGAATCAACAATATCGAGGATGCCGCGGCCGGCACGGCATTCGGCCGCAGCCTGCCCGCACCCGCAGGGCCTCACGTGGTACGAGGTGCGGCGCGTTACACCTTCGATACGGCGATGCGAGGGACGCTGCACATCAAACTGCTGCGCTCGCTACATCCGCATGCAAGGATATTGTCGATCGACAAGACCGCAGCGCTCGCGGTTCCCGGCGTGCACGCGGTGTTGACCCATGAGGACGCGCCGGCAAGGCTGTTCTCCACGGCACTCCACGAGGTTGTCGAGATGGACCCGGCCGATACCAGGGTGCTCGACGCCGTTGTCCGCTTCATCGGTCAAAAAGTCGCCGCCGTGGTCGCGGAGACCGAGGCAGCCGCTGAGGAAGGTTGCCGCCGGCTCAAGGTCGACTACGACCTGCTGCCGGCGGTGTTCGACCCCGCCGACGCCGTGGCGCTGGGCGCGCCCTTAATTCACCCCGACAAGACCTCTGAACAGCGCGTCGCCGACGCGCAACGCAACATCGTCGCGCAAGTTCATGGCGAGTTCGGCAACGTCACAGCCGCGCTGGCGGCATCGGCGGTGATTTATGAAGGTACCTTCGTCACGCAACGCGTGCAGCACGCGGCGTTGGAAACCCATGGCGGCCTCGCCTGGGTCGATGCGGACGGCGTCCTTAACGTCCGCTCCAGCACGCAAGTCCCCTTCCTCACCCGTCGTACGCTGGCCGAGATGTTCGATCTGCCCCCGGAGAAGGTGCGCGTGTTCTGCGAACGCGTCGGTGGCGGGTTTGGCGGCAAGCAGGAAATGCTCGTCGAGGATATTCTCGCGCTCGCCGCGCTCAACACCGGACACCCGGTCAAGCTCGAGCTGACCCGCGAGGAACAATTCATCTCGACTTCGACCCGGCATCCGATGCGCGTCACAGTGAAGGCCGGCGCCGACGGCAACGGCAAGCTCACCGCGCTGCAGCTCGACGTGCTCTCCAACACCGGCGCCTACGGCAATCACGCAGGCCCGGTGCTGTTTCATTCCTGCGGCGAATCGATCAGCGTCTATAACTGCCCGAACAAGAAGGTCGATGGCATCGCTGCCTATACCAACACCGTGCCATCAGGAGCCTTCCGGGGCTACGGCCTGCCGCAAACCCTGTTCGCCGTGGAGGCCGCGATCGACGAGTTGGCGAAGCAGCTTGGCATCAGCCCCTACGAGATGCGCCGCCGCAACATGGTGAAGCCTGGCGATCCGATGCGGACGCCTGCCGATACGACGCACACCGATGTGCACTACGGCAGCTACGGCCTCGATCAGTGTCTCGATCTGGTCGAGCGCGCCATGGCTGCGGAGAGCGCAAAACCCGAGTTGTCCGATGACTGGCTGACCGGCGAAGGCATCGCGCTCACCATGATCGATACCGTGCCGCCCGATGGCCATATCGCTGACGCCATGATTTTGCTGCGCAACGACGGCGGCTTCGATCTGGTCGTAGGCACCGCGGAGTTCGGTAACGGCACCGCCACGGTGCATCGCCAGATCGCCGCGACTGTGCTTGCGACCACCGTCGACCGCATCCTGCTCAAACAATCCGACACGGCCAATGGCGGGCACGATACCGGCGCCTATGGCAGCGCGGGCACTTTTGTGGCGGGGCTCGCCACGCAGATGGCTGCCAAAAATCTTGCCGCTGAGCTCAAACGTTTTGCCGCTGCTGCGACAAGGACAGGTCTGGACGCATGTGTTCTTGAGGATAACTCCGTGACCTGCGGCAAACAACGACTGTCATTCGGTCAGATTGCCGATGCGGCACGCGCACAGCAGAAAACACTGAGCGCGAGCGGAACCTCGACGGGTACGCCGCGGTCGGTCGCATTCAATGTTCAGGGGTTTCGCATCGCCGTGAACAAGGGCACCGGCGAAATCAAGATCCTCAAGAGCGTTCACGCCGCGGATGCCGGCCGCATCGCCAACCCGATGCAATGCCGCGGTCAGGTCGAGGGCGGCGTCGCACAATCTCTGGGCGCTGCGCTGTATGAGGAGATGGTGATCGACAATGCTGGCCGGGTGGTGAACCCGAAATTTCGCGATTACCATCTGCCGTCCTTTGCGGACATTCCACGAACCGAGGTCTATTTCGCCGACACCACGGATTCGATCGGCCCTCTGGGGGCCAAGTCGATGAGCGAAAGCCCCTACAATCCGGTCGCCGCCGCGTTGGGCAACGCGCTCGCGGACGCCACCGGCATCCGCTTTACCAGTGTGCCGTTCAAGCCGGACCGGATCTGGCCAGCGCTGAAGGAGAGGTTTGGCTAGGTTTCCGTTCCCCGGACGCAGCGCAGCGCGTAGCACTTGCGAAGCGGTTGCGCTGCAGAGCCATAAGCGCGTTTACGCGCGTCTTCGACGCGCTATGGCCCAGCTTGGTCCAACCGGGGTTCCGGCTCTGCGGTGCACCGCTAAGAGGCGCTGCACCGCGTCCGGGACACGTCAGCGTCCCACCGTGCATTCGATCTGGCCGTGCGGTTCGTCGGTCGGCAGGAAAACGGCGTTGGGATTGTCGAGCCCGAATGGCGACAGGTTCATCAGGATGAAGTGCATGTTCGGACACGCCATGCTGACTTCGGAAATCTCCGGCACCGCAGCGAGCGCCGCCTCGCCCATCCGATACAGGCTGTCCTGCACGCTGCAGCTATAAGTCATGCCGAATACTTCCAGCAACGTATCCAGTATCTTCGTATTGGTGGCGGGATAGCTCGCAGGCTTCGCCGACCATTTCCAGGATGCCACCATACTGGTCGCGCACATGCGGTCGTGGGTTTCCGGAATCGTCGTGTAGGGGTCCTTGACGTATTTCTCCCAGCCGGACTGGGTCGACTTCATGAAAGTAAAACCGTCGATGCCCGAGGTCAGCGTCGAGCTCTCGCGCGTGGCGGCGACTTCCACGAAGGGCTTCCCATTGCTGTCGAGCACAAAGCTATGCGGATGCGGCTTGCCGCCGAAGCTCAAGCGGCTCCATTTGGTTTCGTGCGCCGTCACGGTCACCGACTTTACCTGCGCGTAGCTGTCGAGATATTTCTTCGCCAGCACCTGGCAGAAACCTTCCGTGCAGAGTCCGGTGTTTTCGCGGGCGACGACATTGACGACGTTCTTGATGGTGTCGGTCGAGACCGACGTCGAATTGTCGGCATCGGTATAAGCGCGCGCAAAATCGCCCTCGACCATCGCCTTGACGTTGAGCTGGCTGACCTCATGCCGGTCGCCGTCGCGGTAAATCCGCATGACGCGGACCCGGCCTTTTCCGTATCGGTTTTTGATCAGCGGCACGCGAAAACCTCCAGGTCAGCGGGCAAATTCGTGAAGTTCGCTTCGCCCGTTTCAGCCCGATAATGAGCAACGTTCGTGCCATTGGGCAACCTTTGCTTTGGAATCGAGCGGCTTGGCACAGGCCTTGTATTCGTCGAGGATAGCGCCGCCGCGCCAGAAGGACCCGCTTATGAGCACCGAAATCCACCCGGTCGATCAGATGCTGCCTGCCCCTCGCCTGCTGGCGCTTGGATTGCAGCATGTCCTGGTGATGTATGCCGGCGCGGTCGCGGTTCCGCTGATCATCGGGCGGGCCCTGAAGCTGCCGCCTGAGGATGTCGCCTTCCTGATCAGCGCTGATCTGTTCGCCTGTGGATTGGCCACGCTGGCGCAGTGCATCGGCTTTCCCGGCGTCGGCATCCGGCTGCCGGTAATGATGGGCGTCACCTTCGCCTCGGTCGGGCCGATGCTGTCCATGGCCGCCGCCCCGGACATCGGGTTGATCGGTATCTATGGCTCGGTGATCGCTGCCGGAATCTTCGGCATCCTTGCCGCGCCTTTCATCAGCCGACTGTTGCCGCTGTTTCCCCCTGTGGTGACCGGCGCCATCATCCTGGTGATCGGCATCTCCCTGATGCGAGTAGGTATCAACTGGGCCGGCGGCGGACTGCCGACCTTGACCAAGGTGGTCGATGGCGCGCCCGGCGCGTTTCCTAATCCCGGCTACGGCCAATTGCAGGGGCTCGGCATCGCGCTGTTCGTGCTGCTAGCGATCCTCGGCCTGATCAAATGGGGAACCGGTTTTGCGGCCAACGTCGCAGTGCTACTCGGCATCGTCGCCGGCGCTGTGCTTGCGAGCGCGCTTGGCGTCATGCATTTCGAGAAGGTCGCAGCCGCCTCATGGGGCGCGATCGTGATTCCGTTTCGGTTCGGGATTCCGCAATTTCACCTGGTGCCGATCATCACCATGTGCATCGTCATGATCGTGGTGATGATCGAATCGTTGGGGATGTTCCTGGCGCTGGGCGAAATCACTGGCAAGACCATCGACCGCGACGCGCTGACGCGCGGCTTGCGCGCCGATGGCGTCGGCACCTTGCTTGGCGGAATTTTTAACACCTTTCCCTACACGTCGTTCTCGCAGAATGTCGGGCTGGTCAGCGTCACCGGCGTGCGCTCGCGCTGGGTGACCGTTGCCGGCGGATGCATCCTATTGCTGCTCGGCCTGTTACCGAAGATGGCGGCCTTGGTCGAGGCGGTGCCGCTGGTCGTGCTAGGCGGCGCCGGCCTCGTGATGTTCGGCATGGTAGCGGCGACCGGCGCGCGGATTCTTGCCACGGTGGATTTCAAGAACAACCGGTACAACCTGTTCGTGGTCGCGATCTCCGTCGGATTCGGGATGATCCCGCTGGTGACACCAAACTTCTTCCGCAACCTGCCGCACGACCTGCATCCGCTGCTGGAATCCGGCATTTTACTCTGCGCGCTGGTGGCGGTGGTGCTGAATGCGTTCTTCAATGGGGTTGGCAGCAAGGCTGCCGCGGAAGCGGATGCTGCAGCGGCGGCACCGTCGGCGCAGCATGTGTAGCGTTTTGCGAGTAGCGCAGCGCAATCCGGTCTTCGCTATATACTGCTCTGGATTGCTTCGCGTCGCTCGCAACGACGAGTGGTCTTCAACTCCCGCGATACGTCGCATAGCTCCACGGTGTGACCAGCAGCGGCACGTGGAGATGGCCTTCGGGATCGGCCACCGAGAAGCGCAGCGGGATCGAATCGAGAAAGGGCGGATCGCTCATCGGAACGTTTCGCGACGCGAAGTAGCTCGCAACATTGAAGCGCAGTTCGTAATTACCGATCGGTACCGGCCGTCCGCCGATCAACGGCTGCTCGGTTCGACCGTCGTGGTTGGTCAGCGTCCGCGTGACCATGCGGTGTTCGCCGAGCGCCGACAATTCGACCAGTTCGATCGGAACCCCCGCCGCCGGCTTGCCGCTGTGGTTATCCAGCACATGGGTCGACAGCCGCCCATGCACTGGCAGATGGTCATCCGATGCCACCAGCTGATCGACGCGCAGCGCCGCGATCCGGCAAATTTCTGCGATCGATGTCGCAACTTCCGTCGTCGCGTCGTGCGGCAGGCGCCGCTCGAAATCGTTCAAGATGGAGTCCTTGCTGTGGCGGCGAACGCAGACGATGTAGGGAAAGCCGAACTTAGAGCGATAGGCATTGTTTAAGCGCTCGAAGGCCGCGTATTCAGCGTCCGACAGCCGGTCGAGGCCGACGCTATTCTGCTCGGCGTTCGATTCAGCGGTGAGGCCCGCGGCGCGTCGGGTCTTGTTGGCGAGATCGGGATGCGCCTTGATCAGCGCCAGCCGCAACTCGGGCGGCGCGCGCTCAACCGTGGCCTTCATTGCCTGGAACAATTGCGTGACGCCGGCGAACGGCCGCGCACCGGCCGCTTTCTCCGCAATCCACGGCGAGTATTCGAAAATATTCGCAAGCGCCGTGACAAAGTCGGCCTTGCCGCAGGCGTTGAGATCGGCGAGCGGCGTCTTCGATATCGCGGTCATCCGGTATCCTGCCCCTTCGCTGCCAGCTCCATGTGATGGGCGTGCCAGTGCTGCGCGATCTGCAGCCGGGTCGGCCCCCATACCTTTTCACGGCTCACGATGTGGTCGAGAAACCGCATCAACGTCGCCGCACGCCCGGGACGCCCGGCGACGCCTGAGAGCTGAAGTCGCCGACATGGACAATGAGTTGGCTCATCGACGTTCCGTGATGCTGATGGGGAAGACAGTGGCGACAGACGTACCTGGACTGGAAGCAAGGAACATTCCGGCTCGGGTACGGAATTGCTTATTGATCCGGCCGCTTTCGTTCATAGGACCAGCCGAAAATCCCGCTTCGCTGCACTTCCGGTTCGGGCGCCGGCGGCGGCACTTCCCTGACTTCGGCCTGCGGCGGCGCAGGCGGCGCCGGCAGATTGTCGCATTTCATTGAATAGACGAGTTCGCCCTTTGCCGTCCGTCCAACTGGAGCACAACTATCAGCGCGCATACCCGTGCCCTTGGGCGTCAACTTCGTCTGCGCCCAGGCGGGAGACGAGATCAACAGAAGGGCTAGCAACAGTTTCTTCATCGGCTTCGCTCGTCACAAACGCTTCCTCCGATCGGACCGGACCGGTTGCAGGAAGTCTAGTACAACTTGGTCGAACAGAGTGCTTAATATTTAGCCGAAACCGCCCCCTGACCAAGAAATTTGCTCGCCGCTTCGTGATGGCTTCGACCGTAATAATTTTCTCGACCATCGCTATGTCTGGCGCAGCGCTGTTACGCGGGGCACGTTGCCTCGCTCCCAGAGCGCATGAGGGAGAACAAGATGAAAAAGAAGATTCTAACCATTGTCGGCTCGGCACTGGTTGCCGCCGCGACGATCCAGTTCGCCGCGGCCGCGGAGCGTCATCATTCCAGGAAGGCGGACCGCTTGAGTGCGCCGGCGAGCGAGCAGTTCCGCAACTCCAACGCCGCTTGGCCGTCCCAGCAGGTTCAGCCTGATTGGCCGCGCTATTCTGGCGGTTACTCGGCGCCAGCCGGCCGCTAGCCTCCCGCGCGCGGGCCGCGTCCCCCAGCAGCGGCGCTTTCCGAGCGCATTGGGCGGCCTTCTCGCGTTGTATGACCGCAAAACTGCCCCGCACACTCATTTGGAATTGAACCTCGGGACCGAGCGGAATTGTACCGTCTCACATCGAAGCGGCGCATGTCGCGACGATTTGCGTTTGGGCGAGGTGCGCTGAGGCTCGAACGGCGAACATTTCATTGAGCATTGCCGCGGCCATCGAACTCCAGCATTTCATCGATGTCGCCCTTGATATCGACCTGACGGCATGCGTCGCTTGCCGCGCTTGATCGGCTCCCTCTTGGTCAAAGTGACGACGTTGCTCGCACGCCTCTCAGAGGGAGGGGACGATCCGTGGCGCGCGCAACAGTACGACCTTTGCGCCGTTTGCAAGAAGTCTGTTTCCGATTGACAGTACGAAGATGCTCAAAAGCTCAGCACTTGCCGCGCTGATCGCTCATGGATTCTCGTCGGCGCCGGCTCTCAAGGTGACCTCGCCAGAGATTCCGCGTTCGCGTCGCCAGCTGGCTGGACTTTGACCAAAAGCTCTTCTGAAGAGCCTGCATAGATGTGCTTGATCCGAAAAACCTACGCTCAAAGCTATTTCACTCAGTGATGCCGCACTGGTCACCATCAGGTGGCAGGCGCGCTCCAGACGCCTTTTCACCACGTAGGCATGTGGCGACTGGCCGACAGCCAGTTTGAACTTCCGTGAGAAGTGCGCCGGGCTCCGACGCGCGACAGCACTGAGTTCCCGAATGTGAATGGTCCGGTGCAAATTGCTGTCAATGTAAGCTCGCACGCGAAGCATCTGCCAAGCCGCCAGACCGTCCCCGGCGGAGCCGTTGGCGTCCGAACAGCGCTCGATCTCCGCTTGCAAGATGTGCGATGCTGTCGCGAGCGACGCCTTGGCCGCCTCGCGATCGCCGTCCAGTTCGCGTCGCGCCGTCTCAAGAAGTGCGAAGCGCCTAGCGACCAACTCCGCGTTTCGCCTGGCCAACACGCATTCTGATGGTTTTGCATGCCGTAATAAATTACCCGTGGGTATCTCGGACGTAGTCTCTGGTTTCTTTTGCTAAATCAAGGTGTAGAGAGCCGAAAAAACGGTAGGGGGTCCTGCCGTCGCAGTGCCAGCTGCTGGGGCACCCCACGAACGAGGGTTCAAGGCTACAATGCGCAGCCCATTGCGAACCACTGTTTGATGATTTCAGTTGCGACAAATATCAGATCGTGTCGCCAAGGCGGAAAACGCTAGGAGCGCTCCGATTTCTCAGGCATCAGGTTGAGCTTGGCTGCCATTTGGCCAAACTCAGGAAGCGAACGTGCATTCATTTTCCGCATCGCCTTGCTGCGGTGGACCTTCACTGTAGCTTGGGCAATACCGATATCGTCGGCAATCTGTTTGCTAAGGCGCCCTCGCGCGACTTAAATCATAATTTCTCGCTCCCTGGGGCTCAAGGCCGCGAAACGCTTTCTGAGGTCTGCCAGCGCGCATTCATTCTCTCGACGAACGCGATCGCGCGTCAGACCGGACTGAATGGCATCAAGAAGCTCCTGATCGCGTATCGGCTTCGTGAGGAACTCAATCGCACCACTTTTCATGGCTTGCACCGACATAGGAATATCGCCGTGCCTTGTGATGAAGATGACCGGGAGATCTCTGCCTATCGCTGCGAGCTCGCGCTGGAATTCAAGACCGCTCTGCCCCGGCAATCTCACGTCCAGTACCGGGCAACTGGGTACCTCCGTCGGCTCAGATTTGAGAAAGTCGGAAACAGACGCAAATAGCTTGGCCTTCAATCCGACAGACCGCAACAGGCGCCCGAGCGAGTTACGAAGATCGACATCATCGTCGATGACCAGGATTGTGGAAGTCGCGTCAAGCATAGCTGCCGCTCAGCGTTAGATGACTACCAAAAACGCGGTATTATAGCGCAAACGCTGGCGTTTGCGCCATAATGCCGCATTTCTCGCACACTTGTTTGGTCCGGCCGCGGACGCGATCTGTTCTCACCGACAATTTTGGAGATGGAGGACGATATGTCGTCGGTTCGCGAACGGTATGGCGCGGCTTTTTTGGCGGGCGCGCGATGAGGCCTGGCTTCAAAGCGAACTCAATCGGCGAGAGTATTGCGAGGCTTACGGGATTCCACTCAAGGCCTTCGGCAATTGGGCGCGGGAGGTTCAAAGCCGACAGTTTAATCACCTCGTCCACGCTCACCGCGAGCCGTGCGTAGACAA
>CAVUVR010000002.1:0-2622500 GCA_963744975.1 uncultured Alphaproteobacteria bacterium
CCTGAACGAGCAGGGCTACAAGGAATTGCCGCTGCTCGACATCGACCACGTCAACGTCGGCGCCTACATCCGCAACACGCTCAATGCCGACAAGAACATGACGCGGGAAGACGCGCTGTTCGACATCTATCGCGTGATGCGTCCCGGCGAGCCGCCGACCATCGATTCGGCCCAGAACATGTTCCAGTCGCTGTTCTTCGACAGTGAGCGCTACGACCTGTCCGCGGTCGGCCGCGTCAAGATGAACATGCGCCTTGAACTCGACGCGCCCGACACCCATCGCACGCTGCGCAAGGAAGACATCCTCGCGGTGATCAAGACGCTGGTCGACCTGCGCGACGGCAAGGGCGAGATCGACGACATCGATCACCTCGGCAACCGGCGCGTGCGCTCGGTAGGCGAGTTGATGGAGAACCAGTACCGCATCGGCCTCTTGCGCATGGAGCGCGCGATCAAGGAGCGCATGTCCAGTGTCGATATCGACACCGTGATGCCGCAGGACCTGATCAACGCCAAGCCGGCGGCCGCCGCCGTGCGCGAATTCTTCGGCTCCTCGCAGCTGTCGCAGTTCATGGACCAGACCAACCCGCTGTCGGAAATCACCCACAAGCGCCGCCTCTCGGCGCTCGGCCCGGGCGGTTTGACCCGCGAGCGCGCGGGCTTCGAAGTCCGCGACGTGCATCCGACCCATTACGGCCGCATCTGCCCGATCGAGACGCCGGAAGGCCCGAACATCGGCCTGATCAATTCGCTCGCGACCTTTGCGCGGGTGAACAAGTATGGCTTCGTCGAAACGCCGTATCGCAAGGTGAAGGACGGCCGCGTCACCGACGAGGTGATCTACCTCTCGGCGATGGAAGAAGGCCGCTATCACGTGGCGCAGGCGAACGTGGCGCTCGACAACAAGGGCCGCTTCACCGACGACCTCGTGGTCTGCCGCCATGCCGGCGACGTGCTGATGATCACGCCGGACAAGGTCGACTACATGGACGTGTCGCCGAAACAGCTGGTTTCGGTCGCCGCGGCGCTCATTCCGTTCCTCGAGAACGACGACGCCAACCGCGCGCTGATGGGCTCGAACATGCAGCGTCAGGCCGTGCCGCTGGTACGCGCCGAAGCGCCGTTCGTCGGCACCGGCATGGAAGGCGTGGTCGCCCGCGACTCGGGTGCGGCGATTGCCGCGCGCCGGACCGGCGTGATCGACCAGATCGACGCCACGCGTATCGTTATTCGCGCCACGGACGATCTCGATCCGACCAAGTCGGGCGTCGATATCTACCGCCTGATGAAGTACCAGCGCTCCAACCAGTCGACCTGCATCAACCAGCGTCCGCTGGTGAAGGTCGGCGATGCCGTGCGCAAGGGCGACATCATCGCCGACGGTCCCTCGACCGATCTCGGCGAACTCGCGCTCGGCCGCAACGTGCTGGTCGCGTTCATGCCGTGGAATGGCTACAACTTCGAAGATTCGATCCTGCTCTCGGAGCGGATTGTGAAGGACGACGTCTTCACCTCGATCCATATCGAGGAATTCGAGGTGATGGCCCGCGACACCAAGCTCGGCCCTGAGGAAATCACCCGCGACATTCCGAACGTCTCGGAAGAAGCGCTGAAAAACCTCGACGAAGCCGGCATCGTCTATATCGGCGCGGAGGTGCGCGCGGGAGACATCCTGGTCGGCAAGATCACGCCGAAGGGCGAAAGCCCGATGACGCCGGAAGAAAAGCTGTTGCGCGCCATCTTCGGTGAAAAGGCCTCCGACGTCCGCGACACCTCGCTCCGCGTGCCCCCGGGCGTGCAGGGCACCATCGTCGAAGTGCGGGTGTTCAACCGGCACGGCGTCGACAAGGACGAGCGCGCGCTGGCGATCGAACGGGAAGAGATCGAGCGTCTTGCCAAGGACCGCGACGACGAGCAGGCCATTCTCGACCGTAACGTCTACGGCCGCCTGGCGGAGCTATTGGAAAACCGCCAGGGCATCGCCGGTCCGAAGGGTTTCAAGAAGGACACCAAGATCACGCGCGCGGTGCTCGACGAGCATCCGCGGTCGCAGTGGTGGATGTTTGCTTCCCCGAACGACAAGCTGATGGCCGAAATCGAAGCCATGCGGAAGCAGTACGACGAATCGAAGAAGGGCCTCGAACAGCGCTTCCTCGACAAGGTCGAAAAACTGCAGCGTGGCGACGAATTGCCGCCCGGCGTGATGAAGATGGTCAAGGTCTTCGTCGCGGTGAAGCGCAAGATCCAGCCCGGCGACAAGATGGCGGGCCGTCACGGCAACAAGGGCGTGGTGTCGAAGATCGTTCCGGTCGAGGACATGCCGTTCCTCGAAGATGGAACGCACGCCGACATCGTGCTCAATCCGTTGGGCGTGCCGAGCCGGATGAACGTCGGCCAGATCCTTGAAACACATCTTGGCTGGGCCTGCGCGGGCCTGGGAAAAAGGATCGGGCAGGCGGTCGATGCTTACCTGGCGAATGCCAAGCAGGACACCAGGCCGCTCAAGGACACCTTGAAGAAGATCTATGGCGATGACGAAACCATCAAGTCGCTCAACGACGCCGAGTTGATGGAGCTCGGCGGCAATCTGCGCCATGGCGTGCCGATCGCAACGCCTGTGTTCGACGGCGCGAAGGAAGCGGACATCGAGCAGATGCTCGAACTCGCCGGCATGGACAAGTCGGGACAATCGACCGTCTATGACGGCCGCACCGGCGACGCCTTCGACCGCAAGGTGACGGTTGGGTATATCTACATGCTCAAGCTGCACCATCTGGTGGACGACAAGATCCACGCGCGTTCGATCGGCCCGTACTCGCTGGTCACCCAGCAGCCGCTGGGCGGCAAGGCGCAGTTCGGCGGACAGCGTTTCGGCGAAATGGAAGTGTGGGCGCTCGAGGCTTATGGCGCGGCGTACACCTTGCAGGAAATGCTGACCGTGAAGTCGGACGACGTGGCCGGCCGTACCAAGGTGTACGAGGCTATCGTGCGCGGCGACGACACCTTCGAAGCGGGTATCCCGGAATCGTTCAACGTGCTGGTCAAGGAAATGCGTTCGCTGGGTCTCAACGTCGATCTGCACAATTCCAAGATCGGCGGCACGACGTCAGAGGCTGCGGAGTAGGCGCTGCGCGCGCGAATAGCGAGTTGCGAATAGCGAGTAGAAAAAAACGACGCGTAACGACGGAAGGCGAGCATTGCGACTATTCGCTACTCGCCATTCGCTATTCGCCTCTCTTTTAGGAGAAGACCATGAACCAAGAAATTATGAATCTCTTCAATCCGACGACGCCGGCTCAGGTCTTCGACCAGATCCGGATTTCGATCGCGTCACCGGAGAAGATTTTGTCGTGGTCCTACGGCGAAATCAAGAAGCCGGAGACCATCAACTACCGCACCTTCAAGCCGGAGCGCGACGGCCTGTTCTGCGCGCGCATCTTCGGGCCGATCAAGGATTACGAGTGCCTGTGCGGCAAGTACAAGCGCATGAAGTACAAGGGCATCATCTGCGAGAAGTGCTCGGTCGAAGTGACGCTGTCGAGGGTCCGGCGCGAGCGCATGGGCCACATCGAACTGGCGGCTCCCGTCGCGCATATCTGGTTCTTGAAGTCGCTGCCCTCGCGTATCGGGCTTCTGCTCGACATGACGCTGAAGGATCTCGAGCGGATTCTGTATTTCGAATATTACGTCGTGCTCGAGCCGGGTCTGACCGCGCTGAAGGACCGTCAGCTGCTGTCGGAGGAGGAATATCTCCGCGCCCAGGACGAATACGGCCAGGACTCCTTCACCGCCATGATCGGCGCGGAAGCGATCCGCGAACTGCTGAAGGGGCTCGAGCTTGAAAAGCTGGAGACGCAGCTGCGTGCCGAAATGCACGAGACCGAATCCGACATCAAGCACAAGAAGCTCGCCAAGCGCCTGAAGATCGTCGAGGCCTTCCGCTTCTCCGGCAACAAGCCGGAGTGGATGATCCTCACCGTGGTGCCGGTGATTCCGCCGGACCTGCGTCCGCTGGTGCCGCTGGATGGCGGCCGCTTCGCCACGTCGGACCTCAACGACCTCTATCGCCGCGTCATCAACCGCAACAACCGCTTGAAGCGGCTGATGGAGCTGCGCGCGCCCGACATCATCATCCGCAACGAAAAGCGCATGCTGCAGGAGGCCGTCGATGCGCTGTTCGACAACGGCCGCCGCGGCCGCGTCATCACCGGCGCCAACAAGCGTCCGCTGAAGTCGCTCGCAGATATGCTGAAGGGCAAGCAGGGCCGCTTCCGGCAGAACCTGCTCGGCAAGCGCGTCGACTATTCCGGCCGCTCCGTGATCGTGGTCGGTCCCGAACTGCGCCTGCATCAGTGCGGCCTGCCGAAGAAGATGGCGCTCGAACTGTTCAAGCCGTTCATCTATTCGCGGCTCGACGCCAAGGGTCTGTCCACCACGGTGAAGCAGGCGAAGAAGCTGGTCGAAAAAGAACGTCCAGAGGTCTGGGACATTCTCGACGAGGTCATCCGCGAGCACCCCGTGCTGCTGAACCGCGCGCCGACGCTGCATCGCCTCGGCATCCAGGCATTCGAGCCGGTGCTGATCGAGGGCAAGGCGATCCAGCTGCATCCGCTGGTCTGCGCGGCCTTCAATGCCGACTTCGACGGCGACCAGATGGCCGTGCACGTTCCGCTGTCGCTGGAAGCGCAGCTGGAAGCGCGGGTGCTGATGATGTCGACCAACAACATCCTGCATCCCGCCAACGGCCAGCCGATCATCGTGCCCAGCCAGGATATCGTGCTCGGCCTGTATTACCTGTCGATCCTGCGCGAAGGGCTGCCCGGCGAGGGCAAGCTCTACGGCGAGATGGCCGAGATCGAGCACGCCCTGCATTCCAAGGTGATCCACCTTCACACCAAGATCAAATATCGCTGGCAGGGCGTGGACGAGAACGGCAAACCCGCCACCCGTTGGTATGAAACCACGGCGGGCCGCGCCATGCTCGGCCAGGTGCTGCCGAAGTCGCCGAAGATGCCGTTCGACGTCATCAACAAGCTGATGACCAAGAAGGAAATCTCCGGCGTGATCGACCAGGTCTATCGCCACTGCGGCCAGAAGGAGACGGTGATCTTCTGCGACCGCATCATGGCGCTCGGCTTCTACAACGCGTTCAAGGCCGGCATTTCGTTCGGAAAGGACGACATGGTGGTGCCGGCTTCGAAGTGGAAGCTGGTCGACAACACGCGTGCGCTGGCGAAGGATTTCGAGCAGCAGTACAATGACGGCCTGATCACCCACGGCGAAAAGTACAACAAGGTGGTCGACGCCTGGTCGAAGGCGACGGAAGAAATCGCCAAGGAGATGATGAAGGAAATCTCCGCCGTCAAAAAGAACCCGAAGGGCGGCGAGGCGCAGATCAACTCGATCTACATGATGGCGCATTCGGGCGCGCGCGGTTCGCCGGCGCAGATGCGTCAGCTTGCCGGCATGCGCGGCCTGATGGCGAAGCCGAGCGGAGAGATCATCGAGACGCCGATCATTTCCAACTTCAAGGAAGGCCTCTCGGTGCTCGAATACTTCAACTCGACCCACGGCGCCCGCAAGGGCCTCGCGGACACCGCGTTGAAGACCGCGAACTCCGGCTACCTGACGCGGCGTCTGGTCGACGTGGCGCAGGACTGCATCATCACGCAGGACGATTGCGGCACCAAGCTCGGCATCAAGATGCGCGCCATCATCGATGCCGGCACCGTGGTCGCCTCGCTGGCTTCGCGCATTCTCGGCCGCACCGCGGGCGAGGATCTGCGCGATCCCAACACCAACAAGGTGGTGGTGAAGCGCGGCACGCTGATGGAGGAGACTCACGTCGACGCCATCCAGCAGGCCGGCATCCAGGAAGTGAAGATCCGCTCCGCGCTGACCTGCGAGCTCGTCAACGGCATCTGCGGCAAGTGCTACGGCCGCGATCTGGCCCGCGGCACGCCGGTCAACCATGGCGAAGCGGTCGGCGTCATCGCGGCGCAGTCGATCGGCGAACCCGGCACCCAGCTGACGATGCGGACGTTCCACATCGGCGGCGCGGCGCAGATCAACGAGCAGTCGGTCATCGAGTCGAATTTCGACGGCAAGATCACCATCAAGAACAAGGCCATCGCCAAGAACGGCGAGGGTCATCTGGTCGCGATGGTGCGCAACATGGTGGTTGCCATCACCGACGCCGACGGCACCGAGCGCGCGACCCATCGCATTCAATACGGCGCGCGCATGCACGTCGATGAAGGCGATATGGTCAAGCGCGGCCAGCGCATCGCGGAATGGGATCCGTACACGCGGCCGGTTCTGACCGAAGTCGAGGGCACCGTAGGCTTCGAGGATCTGGTCGAGGGTCAGTCGATCTCCGAGACGCTCGACGAATCCACCGGTATCGCCAAGCGCATCGTCATCGACTGGCGATCGTCGCGCGGCGGCGCGGACTTGCGTCCGGCCATCGTCATCAAGGGCAAGGACGGCAAGATCCTCAAGCTCGCGCGTGGCGGCGAGGCCCGCTACATGCTGTCGGTCGACGCGATTCTGTCGGTCAACGTCGGCGCCAAGGTCAAGACCGGCGACGTGGTCGCGCGTATTTCCACGGAAAGCGCCAAGACCCGCGACATCACCGGCGGTCTGCCGCGGGTGGCGGAATTGTTCGAGGCCCGCAAGCCGAAGGACGCTGCGATCATCGCGGAGATCGCCGGCACCATCCGCTTCGGCCGCGACTACAAGAACAAGCGCCGCATCTCGATCGAGCCGGTCGACAAGAATGAGGAGACCCGCGAATACCTCATTCCGAAGGGCAAGCACATCCATCTGCAGGATGGCGACATCGTGGAGAAGGGTGACTTCATCGTCGAAGGCAATCCGGCGCCGCACGACATCCTGGCGATCAAGGGCATCGAGGAACTCGCGGCCTATCTGGTCAACGAAATCCAGGAGGTCTACCGGTTGCAGGGCGTGCTGATCAACGACAAGCACATCGAGGTTATTGTCCGTCAGATGCTGCAGAAGGTGGAGATCACCGACCAGGGCGAGACCGACATGATTTCGGGCGAACAGATCGACAAGATCGAGTTCGACCAGATCAACGCCAAGGCCAAGGAGGAGGGCAAGAAACCCGCCACCGGAACGCCGGTGCTGCTCGGAATCACCAAGGCGAGCCTGCAGACCCGCTCGTTCTTCTCGGCGGCCTCGTTCCAGGAGACCACCCGCGTGCTCACCGAAGCCGCCGTCAACGGCAAGGTGGACCCGCTGGAAGGGCTGAAGGAAAACGTCATTGTCGGCCGGCTGATCCCGGCAGGCACCGGCGCGTCGATGGCCAAGATCCGCGAAGTCGCCGTCAAGCGCGACAAGCTGATCCTCGACGAACGCGAAAAGCAGGCAACCATCGTGCCTGCGGCCCCCGAAGTCGAACCGCTGGCGCTGCCGCCCGCGGAATAAGCTTCCCGCGGATTCACGATGTTATGAAAAAGGCCGGCTGAAGCCGGCCTTTTTTGCGGCTTTCTTTCATGCTGCAGCGCACGAACCTGCTTTGTTCATCTTCCCTTCAGAGTGAAAAGCGCTTTTGCTAGGGTGACTTAGGCTGCCGTCCCGAATACCGCGGATGGCGGCGGGCGACGGAAAAAAAGATGCTCGATCTTGCAATAGTTGGCGGCGGTCCCGGCGGTCTGATGAGCGCCTGGTATCTGAAGAAGAAGCTCGGCGATCTCTGCCGTGTCACAATCTATGAGGCGTCCGACCGCGTCGGCGGCAAGATCCTCACGCGCAAATTCGATTCCGCGCCTGCGATGTACGAAGCCGGCGTCGCCGAAATCTACGATTACTCGATGACCGGGCCCGATCCGCTGCGCGAGCTGGTCCAGCATTTCGGCCTGCAGACCATTCCGATGGATGCCGAGCAGGTCGCTCTCGATGGCGAACTGCTCAACGACGTGCCGGGCATGCGCCGCAAATACGGCGCGAAGACCGCCGACGCGATCGAGGCGTTCCGCAAGCGCTGCACCGACATCATGTCGCCGGTCGAGTATTACGAAGGCGTCGGCGCCCACGACAACGAGCATCCCTGGGCCTGGATGACCTGCGAGGAACTGCTCGACAGGCACGTCGACGATCCCACCGCCAAGCGTTTTCTGAAAGTGATGGCGCGCTCCGATATCGCGACCGAAAGCCACAACACCAACGGCCTGAACGCGCTGAAAAACTTCGTGATGGATGTCGACGGCTATATCGGCCTGTATTCGATCCAGAACGGCAACGAACAGTTGATCGGCTGCCTGCAGTCCGAGGTCAATGCCGATATCCAGCTCAACCACCGCGTCCTCAAGGTCGGCAAGACCGCGGCCGGCCGCTACCAGCTCAACATGATGAATGGCAAAGGGCCGGAGACGCGGGACTTCGATCTGGTCGTGATGTGCCTGCCGCACTCGTGGCTCGCGACGATGCGATGGGACGGCGAACAATTGCGCAAGTCGATGGTCAAGCACGTCGCTTACTTCGATCGCCCCGCGCATTACCTTCGGGTATCGATCCTGTTCGATACGCCGTTCTGGGGCGAGAAGATTCCCGGCGCGTGGTTCATGTCGGAAGCGTTCGGCGGCTGCTGCGTCTACAACGAGGGCGCCCGCCACGATGTCGGCCGCCATGGCGTGCTGAACTGGCTGATCGCCGGTTCCGACGCGCTGGCGTTTGCGAATTTGAGCGACGAACAGTTGATCGATGCCGCGCTGAAATCGCTGCCGGCATCACTTGGCGATGCGCGCGCGCATTTCATGGAAGGCAAGACGCACCGCTGGCTGTCGTCGGTGAATGCGATCCCCGGCGGCCTGCCGGCGCGCGACGTCATGACCAATCACCGGCCCGAGCCGAAGCAGCACCCGGGCCTCGTCGTGGTCGGCGACTATCTGTTCAATTCCACGCTCAACGGCCTGCTCAATTCCTCCGATGCCGCCACCGACATCATTCTCACCGAGATGATCAAGCTGCGCCATGCGCGCCGCCTGGACGGCAACGCGACCTCGGACAAGATCGACCGCGATTATTTCCAGAATTATCGCGGGCTCGGGCCTTACAGCGAGGTCTGGAGCAAGTTCACCGATCCCGACTACCTCGTGGAACTGATCAGGATCGTCTGGAACAGGGCCAAAGGCTACAAGCTGCTGGTGGCCGGGTCTGCCAGCGGGGAACTGGTCGGCGCGTTGCGCGACCGCGGCATCGATGCATGGGGCATCGAGAACAACCGCGCGATTCATGCCAAGACGCCGAAGGCGCTGAAGAAATACAACAAGCTCGGGTCGATCGCCGATCTGCCGTTCAAGGACGGCGAATTCGATTTCGTGTTCGAGACCAGCCTTTGCCATGTCGCGGACAAGCAGGTGCCGCGCGCCATTCGCGAACTGAACCGCGTCGTCAAGACCGGCCTGGTGTTCGGGTCGGTCACATCAGACATGGCGCCGGCGCTGATCGACCGTTACGACCTGTTGCGCGGGGTGAAGAAGCTCGGCACTTGGTGGGAATGGTCGGAGCTGTTCTTCGGCAACGGATTCGACCTGTCGATGCATCGGCGCGATTGCACCGACGCGGTCTGGGCGGCGACGCTCGCCGCCAACAAGGGACCGGGCCAGTGGTACGCGGACTCCGACAGCCTGCGCTATTCGTTCTTTGACAAGGTCGCGGCCGACGACTAACCACTGCAGTCACTTTGCGGTCATGCAGGCCGTGAGCAACGGGTCGTTTCATGGCGCCCAAGCCTCCGTCATCGGATAACCCGGCTCCCGCTTCCGCGGATGATCCGGAGCTTGAGAAGAAGCTCGCGGCGGGCGCTGACGTCGAAGCTACCGGTCATATCACCGACAAGGCGAAGGCACCGCCTTCGTCCGATGACGAGAGCGACGACGAACTGGAACTTGAGGACGACGAAGACGACGAGGACCTTGTCGTCTTTACGGCAAAAGAAGCCGCCGGCGCGCTGGGGACGGTCTATGCATTCGTCAGGCCGTTCCTGAAAAATTACAAGAAAATACTGGCGTTCGTCAGCATCGGCGTTGTCGTCGAAACCCTGTTCAACGTCATCATGCCGTTGAGCCTGAAATTCCTGATCGACGACGCGCTCGGCGAGGAGGATTTCCAGGCGCTCTATTTGATCCTCGGCGTGCTGGCGGCTGCGGGCATTGTCACCTCGATCGTCGCGGTCTGGTACGAACGTTGGGACGCCCGGCTGGCGGCCTGCATTATTTCGGACGTGAGGTCGCGCCTGTTCGAGCATGTGCAGAATTTGCCGTCGGCCTATTTCGCGCGCACCAAGCGCGGCGAGATCCTGTCGCGGTTCTCGATCGATCTCTCGGCGTTCGAAGGATCGATCAAGAGTTTTGCAAATAGCGCGGCCCTTCCGTTCCTTGAATTGATTGCCGGCATCGTCCTGATGCTGTTCCTGAACTGGCAGCTCGCCGCGGTAGCGCTGCTGGTGTTTCCGATCACGCTGATCGGCCCGCGCATCCTGACCCCCAAGGCCGTGCAGGCAAACTACGAACAGAAACTCAATGAAGCCGGCCTGCTCGGCATGGTGCAGGAGAACGTCGCGGCGCAGGCCGTGGTCAAGGCCTTCAGCCTGCAGCGCCGGACGTTCGGCTGGTTCACGCTGCGCAACAACGACGTGCGCCGCAAAACCGCTTCCGCGGTTTTTTTATCGACCATGGTGGAGCGCTCCGTCACGATCTCGGTGCTGCTGCTGCACCTCGTGGTGCTCGCGATCGGCGCTTACCTTGCAACCAAGGGCCAGATCACCATCGGCACCTTCGTGACCTTCGAGAGCGCGTTCTGGGAGGTGTCGTATAACATCGGGCACCTGATGCATTTCATCCCGGTGTCGATCCAGTCGGCCGCCGCGGTCCGCCACATGCAGGAATTGCTCGACGAGCCGACCCGCGGCGCCGATCGTCCGGGCGCGCCCGATCTGCCGCGCATCACCAACGACATCACCTTCGACCGCGTCACCTTCCAGTATGAAAACAGCCAGACGCCGGTGCTCGACAATTTCAGCCTGAAACTCAAGGTCGGAAAGACCATCGCCGTCGTCGGCCCCAGCGGCTCCGGCAAGAGCACGCTGCTCAATCTGATCCTGCGGCTCTATGTGCCGGATGAGGGCCGCGTAACCATCGACGGCGTGGATATCCGAAAGGTGACGCGGGAGTCGCTGCGCAGGGGCATGGCGGTGGTGTTCCAGGAAAACATGCTGTTCAACATGTCGATCCGGGAAAATATCCGGCTCGGCAAGGAAGGCGCCACCGACGAAGAGGTCGAGCAAGCCGCACGCAAGGCCGAGATCCACCGCTACATCATGAGTCTGCCGCAGAAATACGATACGCCGGTGGGCGAACGTGGCGACACGCTATCGGGAGGACAGCGCCAGCGCATCGCGATCGCGCGCGCAATCGTCCGCAATCCGTCGGTGCTGCTGCTCGACGAGGCGACGTCGGCGCTGGATCAGACCACGGAAGCTGCCATCAACAAGACGCTGATGAAGCTCGCCGAGGGCCGCACCATGATCTTTTCAACCCACCGGCTTACCTCGGTGGTCGATATGGATGAAATCATCGTCATCAGCGGCGGCAGGGCAATCGAGCGCGGTTCGCACGCCCAGTTGCTCGCGAAGAACGGCGTCTATCGCAAGCTCTGGGACGATCAGGGCCATCAGCCTGCGCCCGCCGTCGCGCCCGCCGCCGCGGACGCCGATGATGACGAAGACGATGACGATGATTGAGATCGAATTTTGGCGCGGACAGCTCAGCGCCGCGTCGCATTTGGTGAGAGAAAATTAACGTCAATTTTAACGTTTTGGGCCCAGCCAGCAGAAATTAGCTGCCAGCTTGCGCCGGAATGCTAGATTTTTCCCGCGGATGCAGCTCGATGGCCGAGCGACGGTTTCCAAACCGGAGGTGTGGGTTCGATTCCCTCCGTCCGCTCCAGCGTTACGCGAGCTTCCCATGCGTGGGTCTCGTTTGATGGTGCGCATTGCCTGATCCGGCACCGAGCCGGTTGCGCACGCGCCGCAATCTGCCTTCACCCAAGCCTGCAGCGAAACGGGCCCAGCGCTGCGCCTGCCAGGCAAGGCCGTTGTCGACGGTCACCGAGCGGAAGCTGTAGGCCTTTGCGGCCGACCACGCGTCGCATTCCGTCTTGACCGGATCGTCATAGAACGCCGCGATCTTGTCCTCGGCCATGCCGTCGCTGGAAAGCCAATCCGGGATGTGGACGTTGCAGAGTTGCGCGACGTCGGTGAACACCTTGTCGGTGCCGGTCCCGGTAACGGGGCAGGAGGTGGCAAAGGCGTCGCCGACCAGAACGATACCGGCCTGACGATAGCCCGTGCTGACATAGAGGTCGGCTGGGCGGATCCTGATCTCGCCGGCGATCTTGAAATTGCCGGTAAGCCTGCGAAGCCTGGGAAGCGACGCATTCAGCGTCTCCTCGGGCAGCCGGCGTATTTGCCGTAGCCATGGATCGTCCATCTCGCGATAGACGAACAAATTGGCCCGCATCGTCGTGCCGACCGGGAACAGCGTCAGATAGGGAGTCCGGTCGCTCGACCGCTCGGAAAAATAGGTAAGCGCGGGAAAGTCGAAGGCCGCACGGCCGACCGGGACCATGTCGAATCCGAGCGAAATCGAATGGCACGCGCTGACGATTTGGCGTTCGATGCCGAGCGTTTGGCGCAAACCGACGTTCAGTCCGTTGGCCAGCACCACAAGGCGCGCGGAAACCTCTTCGCCATTGGACAGAGTGAGTTTCTGCCGCTCCGGGCTGGTCGTGATCGCGGTGGCCTTGGCGTGGATCGTCTCCGCGGCAGGCGAAATTTCGGCCCGGATGGCGTTGACGAGGTCGTCGTACATGATGCCGAACTGCTGGCTCGGCTTTTGGTCGAGCAGAACGCCGAAGCGCGCGATCCAGTTTTCGCCGTCGTGGGTGGCTGACCGGAGTATCGTTTCGGCGAGTCCGGTCTTGCGAAAGCGCTCGACCTGCTGATGGCCGCTGAGTTTTTCGACGCGGAAGTCGGGCCGATATACGGGATGCGGATCGATCAGGATCGCGGCAATGCCCGCACGCCCGAGCATGGCCGCGGCAGTCGAGCCGGCGAGACCGCCGCCGACGATCGCAATGTCCGTATACCGCATGGGCTCAGTCTTTGCTTTGCAGCGCTATCATTGCGCCGGAAATGGCAAACAAACCCTTAGTTTCATGGCGCGGGGTTGAGCGGAGTCTGTCGGCCGCTGCAGTCGCCTGCTGCGTCGCCAGCATTAATGCGTGTCGATCAGCGTGTTACGCCAGCCGTTCCCGGAGTATGGCTGGCTCGTTGCCGTGGTTGGGCGTTTGATCCGGTCGTCGGCGGATCGCGCAACTGCCGTAGCAGGCCTTCACCCGACCGTACGATGAAACGGGCCCACCGCCGCGCCCGCCAGGACAAGCCATTGGCGGTTGACAGCGACCGAAGATGGTAAGCCTTCGCGGTCGATGCTTCGTCGCAGGCTCGCTTGACCGGATCGTCATAGAAGGCCGCGATCTTGTCCGCGTCCATGCCGTCGGTCGAAAGCCAGTCGGGGATGTACAGGTTGCAGAGGCGTTCAACGTCCGTGAATACCTTGCCGGTGCCGGTGCCCGCGGCGGGGCAGGAGGTCGCAAAGGCATCGCCGACAAGAACCACGCCGGGCTGCCGGTGGCCGCTGCTCTCGTATAAATCCGCCGGCCTTATCTTGATCTGTCCGGTGACTTTGAATTTGCCCGTGATCCTGCTCAGACCCGGCATTAACGCGAGCAATGCCTGTTCCGGCGCCTGACGCAACTGACGAAACCATGGGTCGTCCATCCCGCGATAGACCATCAGATTGGCGCGCATCACATTGGCGATGGGAAACAGCGTCAAATACGCCATGCGATGGCGCGAACCCTCCGGATAATAAGTCAACGCAGGGAAGTCGAAGGCCGGCCGCCCTACAGGTGCGAAATCGAAGCCGGCCGTAATGGAATGGCACTGACTGATCACACGGCGCTCGATACCGATTGTATGGCGTAACCCGACGTTCAATCCGTTACTCAACACCACGAGGCGCGCGGAAATCTCGTCGCCATCGGACAGCACGATTTTCTGCCGCTCCGCGCTGGTTGAGATCGCCGTGGCCTTGGCGTGAATGGTCGGTACGGTCGGTGAAATTTCCGCGCGGATGGTGTTCACGAGGGTGTCGTAAAGTATGCCGTGCTGGTCGCTGGGCTTGTCGTCCAGCAGGTAGCCGAAGCGCGCGATCCAGACCCGGCCATCATGCGTGGCCGCCCGCAGCACGGCTTCTGCAAGCCCGGTCTTGCGCAGGATATCGACCTGGCCGCCGTCGAGTTTCTCGCAGCGCAGGTCGGGCGGATACACCGGATGAGGGTCGATCAGGATTGTCGGAATGCCCGCACGTCCGAGCATGGCCGCGGCGGTGGAACCGGCGAGGCCGCCGCCGACGATCGCAATATCCGTGTAACGCATGTTTGCCTCTCCGCGCCGCTATCATTGCGCCGGAAAAAGCAAACAAACCTTGAACCAAATCACGCGATTGAGATGAGAAGCGCCGCGAGACTTAACCGAAATGCAATGCCGGAAGATCAGGATCGCCGCGTCAGACCTCAAGGCGTCGTTGCAATGATTTCGGTAAGCATTTGTTCACCAACTATGGACATCGCCGCGGCGTGGGCAGACCTCACGAAACGCGCGTCGCCGAATGTTTTCATGAATCCGGCCGCCCTGGTTGCCGCGAACGAAACAAGGTTTGCGCAGATTTACGTCCTGCTCGCGTGGCAAGAGGGCGAGGCACCGAAAAAGCTGCTCGGGGTGTGGGCCTTGCAGATGCGGAAAATCGTGCCGTTTTGGCCGGCCGTGCTTGAAGCGCTTCCCTACAATTACGCCTTCCTTTCCAGTCCGGTCATCGACCCCGCTTTCATCGACGAGGTCGTTCCGGCATTCCTTGCCGCTATCGAGAAAAATCCGGTGCTGCCGAACGTCGTCAACCTGCCGTCCTTCAACGCCGAATCTCCCGGCTACGATGCGATCCTGACGGCGCTGGAGGCGCGCGGCGGAGAGCAACTCGGGTTTGCCGAAAGTGCGCGTCCGTTCGTGACCAGAGAATTCGGTGTAAAACGCTCAGGGTCGACCCGAAAAAAGCTGCGGCAAGACTGGAACCGGCTGTCCGCCCTGGGGTCGGTCGATATCGTCAATGCGAGGGCGCCGGACGCGGTTCGCCAAGCCTTCGAATCGTTCCTCACGTTGGAGGCCGGCAGCTGGAAGGGCACCCAGGGAACCGCGTTGTTATGCGATGAAAAGGATGCCGGTTTTGTCAGGCGATTGATGAGCGGTTTGGCCGAGCGGGGAGACGCGTCCGTAGCGCTGTTGCGCGTCGATGGTCTGGCGATCGCGGCACAGGTGCTGATGTATTGCGGGACGATGGCATATACCTGGAAGACCGCGTTCAACCCGGACTATGCCAAATATTCGCCAGGCGCGCTGCTGATCGACAAAATAACGGAAGAACTCTTGGCCACGCCCGGCATCGATGCGATCGACTCGTGCTCGGCGGAAGGAAGTTTTATGGCCCAGTTCTGGACGGGGCGGCGGAAAATGGTCGATTTGCTGATCGACATCGGTCCCGGAAAATCGCTGGGTTTTACGATGGAGGCGGCCCGGCAGTTCGGATATCGCCAATTGCGGGACCTACGGAACCGGCTGCGGACGGGCATTTGGGCGCCACATCCCAAAAAGGTAAGGCTGGCCTCGCCGGGTTGACGGTACTTTCTTGGCCTCACTAATTATACCCGGGTATAATTAGTGAGCACTGGGCGAAGAACCTCTCCGGCAGAGCCGCCTTGTTCATCCCACCGTCGCACCAAACCGCGTTCACCGACTCACGCCGGAGGCGGCTTTCCCGTACCGCAAAATGATGGCTCGCGGACCGGTTGCGGTGCTGATGTGCAGCGGCCATATACAGCGCTGCAACGTTGTTTTCATTGATGTAAGAAGTGCTTCTGCCGCTGTGGGTTTAGCCTTGACTTGGCTAACCATGGTGGATAAAACCCGCGCACTTAACGACAGGCGGTGAGCGTCGCCAGCGTCGGAACGGATCACCCTCCCGGTCTTTCGAGACTGGATGGGCACCACCCTCGACGAATGCCGCTCAGACGCTGTCGATCAAAGCTAGGCAATGCCAGGACGATTGTCGTTCTCTTGAGCGAGTTCTCTCGAGATTGATTTCGGATGCATGACCTCGGGTAACGGGCTGGGCGGCAACCGCCGACCGGCAGTGATCGCGGTCCTCTGTGGCGTCGAAGCGCTTTCCGCTCGGCAACGAGCGGTTGGCGCGATTTCGTTTTGCGCGGGCGTAATTCGCGCAAGGCGGCCGATGAGACCGGTTGTCTCGAATGATTTGCGGAGCCGATCACGGTTTCGCGCGAGCAAGGGTGAACGATGCCGACGATCAACCAGCTGATCGCAAGTCCGCGCGTAGTACAGAAGTCGCGCAAGAAGGTGCCGGCGCTGCAGCAGTCGCCGCAGAAGCGCGGCGTCTGCACGCGCGTCTACACCACGACCCCGAAGAAGCCGAACTCGGCGCTTCGTAAGGTCGCCAAGGTGCGCCTGACCAATGGCTTCGAGGTCATCGGTTACATCCCCGGCGAAGGCCACAACCTTCAGGAACATTCCGTGGTCATGATCCGCGGCGGCCGCGTCAAGGATTTGCCGGGCGTGCGCTATCACATTCTCCGCGGCGTCCTCGATACCCAGGGCGTCAAGAACCGTAAGCAGCGCCGTTCCAAGTACGGCGCGAAGCGTCCGAAGTGACCGGAGCGTAGCGAAGGTCATCCGCGGGCGAACGTAGTGAGACCCGGGGATCTGGATCAACAAGTTAAGGTGGATTGCCGGGTCAAGCCCGGCAATGACGAAGGAAGAAGAGATGTCTCGCCGCCATTCTGCTGAAAAGCGCGAAGTGCTTCCGGATCCGAAGTTCGGAAACATCATCATTACGAAGTTCATGAACTCGGTGATGTACGCCGGGAAGAAGTCGGTCGCCGAAGGCATCGTCTACGGCGCGCTGAGCAATATCGAGAGCAAGACCAAGCAGAGCCCGCTCACCGTGTTCGAGCAGGCGCTTGAAAACGTCATGCCGACCATCGAAGTGCGTTCGCGCCGCGTCGGCGGCGCCACCTACCAGGTGCCGGTCGAGGTGCGCACCACCCGCCGGCAGGCATTGGGGATTCGCTGGATCATCACCGCGGCGCGGGGGCGCAACGAAAAGACCATGACGGAACGGCTTTCGGCGGAGCTGCTGGATGCTTCGAACAACCGGGGCAACGCCGTCAAGAAGCGGGAAGACGTGCACAAGATGGCGGAAGCCAACCGCGCCTTCTCGCATTATCGCTGGTAACGGCGAACAACGGAATTCAAGGACCAGACCATGCCCCGCGTACATGCCATAGAGGACTACCGCAACTTCGGTATCATGGCGCATATCGATGCCGGTAAGACCACGACCACCGAGCGCATCCTTTATTACACCGGCAAGAGCCACAAGATCGGCGAAGTGCACGAAGGTGCCGCGACGATGGACTGGATGGAGCAGGAGCAGGAGCGCGGCATCACCATCACCTCGGCTGCGACCACCGCATTCTGGAACGGCAAGCGCCTCAACATCATCGACACCCCCGGCCACGTCGATTTCACCATCGAAGTCGAGCGCAGCTTGCGCGTGCTCGATGGCGCGGTGTGCGTCCTCGATTCCAACCAGGGCGTGGAGCCGCAGACCGAGACCGTCTGGCGCCAGGGCGACAAATATAAAGTTCCGCGTATCGTCTTCGCCAACAAGATGGACAAGACCGGCGCCGATTTCTTCAAATGCCTCGACGACATCGTCGACCGCCTCGGCGCCAAACCGATCGCCATTCAGCTTCCGATCGGTTCGGAGAACAACTTCAAAGGTCTGATCGATCTCGTCCGCATGAAGGGCGTGGTCTGGGAAGACGAGGCGCTCGGCGCTAATTTCAAGGACATCGATATTCCCGAGGACATGGTCGAGAAGGCCAAGGAATATCGCGAGAAGATGCTGGAAGCCGCCGTCGAACTCGACGACGAAGTGCTCGCAGCTTACCTCGACGGCAATGAACCCGATGAAGCCACGCTGAAGCGCATGATCCGCAAGGCGGTGCTGACCGGCGCGTTCTTCCCGGTGCTGTGCGGCTCGGCCTTCAAGAACAAGGGCGTGCAGCCGCTGCTTGACGCCGTGGTGGACTACCTGCCGTCGCCGGTCGACGTGCCCGCCATCAAGGGTCTCGATGAAGACGGCAACGAAGTGGTTCGGCTGCCGAACGACAAGGAGCCCTTAGCGCTGCTTGCGTTCAAGATCATGGACGATCCGTTCGTCGGCACCATCACCTTCTGCCGCATCTATTCCGGCACGTTGCTGTCGGGCACCGGCGTGATTAATTCGACGCGCGACCGCAAGGAGCGCATCGGCCGCATGCTGCTGATGCATGCGAACAACCGCGAAGACATCAAGGAAGCCTATGCCGGCGACATCGTCGCGTTGGCAGGCCTGAAGGAAGCGCGCACCGGCGACACGCTGTGCGATGCCAACAAGCCGGTGATCCTGGAAAAGATGGAATTTCCGGAGCCCGTCATCGAAATCGCGATCGAGCCGAAGTCGAAGGCCGACCAGGAAAAGCTCGGCGTGGCGCTCGCAAAGCTCGCCGCGGAAGATCCGTCGTTCCGGGTGTCGACCGACCTCGAGTCCGGCCAGACCATCCTCAAGGGCATGGGCGAACTCCATCTCGACATCAAGGTCGACATCCTGCGCCGCACCTACAAGGTCGACGCCAATATCGGCGCGCCGCAGGTGGCGTTCCGCGAGCGCGTCACTCGGCGCGTGGAACACAGCTACGTCCATAAGAAGCAGACCGGCGGTACCGGCCAGTTCGCGGCCGTTTCGCTGATCGTCGAACCGAACGAGCCCGGCAAGGGTTACGAGTTCGAGTCGAAGGTCGTGGGCGGCGCGGTGCCGAAGGAATACATCCCGGGCGTGGAAAAGGGCATCGAGTCGGTGCTGGGTGCGGGCGTGGTCGCCGGCTTCCCGGTGGTCGACGTCAAGGTCCAGCTCGTCGACGGCAAGTATCACGACGTCGACTCCTCGGCGCTGGCCTTCGAAATCGCGACGCGCGCCTGTTTCCGCGAGGCGCTGCAGAAGGGCAAGTCCGTCCTGCTCGAGCCGATCATGAAGGTCGAAGTGGTGACCCCGGAAGACTATACCGGCTCGGTCATCGGCGACCTGAATTCGCGGCGCGGCCAGATCCAGGGTCAAGACATGCGCGGCAATGCCAACGTCATCAATGCGATGGTGCCGCTCATGAACATGTTCGGTTACGTGAATAACCTGCGCTCGATGAGCCAGGGCCGCGCGACCTTTACCATGCAGTTCGATCACTACGCGGAAGCGCCGGCAAACGTGTCGGCGGAAGTCCAGAAGAAGTTTGCCTGATTGTCGTTGGCGATAGTTAACGACTGAACGGAGAGTCAAATGGCCAAAGCAAAGTTTGAACGTACCAAGCCGCATTGCAACATCGGGACGATCGGTCACGTCGACCATGGCAAGACGTCGCTGACGGCGGCGATCACCAAGGTCTTGGCGGAAACCGGCGGCGCGACGTACACGGCCTATGACCAGATCGACAAGGCGCCGGAAGAGAAGGCCCGCGGCATCACGATCTCGACCGCGCACGTCGAATACGAGACCAAGAATCGCCACTACGCCCACGTCGACTGCCCGGGGCATGCCGACTATGTGAAGAACATGATCACCGGCGCCGCCCAAATGGACGGCGCGATCCTGGTGGTGTCGGCGGCCGACGGCCCGATGCCGCAGACCCGCGAGCACATTCTTCTTGCCCGCCAGGTCGGCGTGCCCGCGCTGGTGGTGTACCTGAACAAGTGCGACATGGTGGACGATCCGGAACTGCTCGAACTGGTCGAGATGGAAGTCCGCGAACTGCTGTCGAAGTACGACTTTCCGGGCGACGACATTCCGATCGTCAAGGGCTCGGCATTGGCGGCGCTGGAGAACAAGGACCCCAAGCTCGGACATGACTCGGTGCTGGAGCTGATGGCGGCGGTGGACTTCTACATTCCGCAGCCGGAGCGCCCGATCGACCAGCCGTTCCTGATGCCGGTGGAAGACGTGTTCTCGATCTCGGGCCGCGGCACGGTTGTCACGGGCCGCGTCGAGCGCGGCGTGGTCAAGGTCGGCGAGGAAATCGAGATCGTGGGCCTGCGCGACACCCAAAAGACCATCGTCACGGGCGTGGAGATGTTCCGCAAGCTGCTGGACCAGGGCCAGGCCGGCGACAACATCGGCGCGCTGCTGCGTGGCACCAAGCGCGAGGAAGTCGAGCGCGGCCAGGTCTTGTGCAAGCCGGGTTCGGTAAAACCGCACACCAAGTTCAAGGCCGAGGCCTACATCCTGACCAAGGAAGAGGGCGGGCGTCACACCCCGTTCTTCACCAACTACCGGCCGCAATTCTACTTCCGCACCACCGACGTGACCGGCGTGGTGCATCTGCCGGAGGGTACCGAAATGGTGATGCCGGGCGATAACATCGCCATGGAAGTGCACCTGATCGTGCCGATCGCGATGGAAGAGAAGCTGCGCTTCGCCATCCGCGAAGGCGGCCGCACCGTCGGTGCGGGCGTCGTGGCGAGCATTATCGAGTAAGAGGCGAATAGGGAGTAGCGAATAGCGAGTAGGGAAGCGAAGTAGACGGTCATCTATTCGCCATTCGCTATTCGCTACTCGCCATCTCAACGACGACATAGAAAGACACACGGCATGAACGGCCAGAATATTCGCATTCGTCTCAAGGCGTTCGACCATCGAATTCTCGATTCGTCGACGCGTGAGATCGTGAACACGGCGAAACGGACCGGCGCACAGGTTCGCGGACCTATTCCGCTGCCGACGCGCATCGAGAAGTTCACCGTCAACCGTTCGCCGCATGTCGACAAGAAGAGCCGCGAGCAATTCGAGATGCGCACGCACAAGCGCCTTCTCGACATTGTCGATCCGACACCGCAGACCGTCGATGCCTTGATGAAGCTCGATCTGGCCGCCGGCGTCGACGTCGAAATCAAGCTCTAAGTTTTTATTTTCAGTCCGCAGGTAGCGGACAGACAGGAACAGGAAGCACGCCGATGCGCTCCGGAGTGATCGCACAAAAGGTCGGAATGACGCGGGTCTTTACGGAGACCGGCGAGCATATCCCTGTGACCGTGCTGAAGCTGGGCAACTGCCAGGTGCTGGGGCACCGCACCAGCGAGAAGAACGGTTACGTCGCGCTGCAGCTCGGTTCCGGCACGCGCAAGACCGTCTATCTGCCCAAGGCCGAGCGCGGCCAGTTCGCCGAAGCCAAGGTCGAGCCGAAGCGCAAGGTCACCGAATTCCGCGTGTCGGAAGACGCGCTGATCCCGGTCGGCGCGGAAATCCAGGCGGACCATTTCGTGGTCGGCCAGTTCGTCGATGTCACCGGCACCTCGGTCGGCAAGGGATTTGCGGGCGGCATCAAGCGCTGGAATTTCGGCGGCTTGCGCGCCACCCACGGCGTCTCGGTATCGCATCGCTCGATCGGTTCGACCGGCGGACGCCAGGATCCCGGCAAGACGTTCAAGAACAAGAAGATGCCCGGGCACATGGGCGTCGATCGCATCACCACGCTTAACCTGCGCGTGGTGCAGACCGACGTTGAGCGCGGCCTGATCCTGGTCGAAGGCGCCGTTCCCGGCTCCAAGGGCGGCTGGATCGCGGTGCGCGATGCGGTGAAGAAGCCGCTGCCGAAGGACGCGCCGAAGCCGGGCAAGTTCAAGGTTGCCAACGGCGGCGGTGAAGAAGCTGCTCCCGCCGATGCGCCGGCCGCCGAGCAGGAGGGCGTGTGAGATGAAATTGAAATCACCACGCTTGAAGGCAAGGACGCCGGCTCGGTCGAGCTGTCGGACGAGATCTTCGGTCTGGAGCCGCGCAAGGATCATGATCCAGCGCTGCGTCAACTGGCAGCTCGCCAAGCGTCAGGCCGGCACCCACAAGGCGCAAGGCCGCGCGGACGTCTGGCGTACCGGCAAGAAGATGTACAAGCAGAAGGGCACCGGCGGTGCCCGTCACGGTTCGGCCCGCGTGCCGCAGTTCCGCGGCGGTGGCCGCGCGTTCGGTCCGGTGGTGCGCAGCGCACGCCATCGACCTGCCGAAGAAGGTTCGCGCGCTGGCGCTGCGTCACGCGCTCTCGGCCAAGGTAAAGGACGGCGGCCTGATCGTGATCGACAACGCGACCATCAAGGACGCCAAGACCAAGGCTCTGATCGGTCACTTCTCCGGCCTCGGCCTGACCAACGCGCTGATCATCGACGGCGCCGAGGTGCACAACGGTTTCGCCACGGCGGCCCGCAACATTCCGAACATCGACGTGCTGCCGATCCAGGGCATCAACGTCTATGACATTCTGCGTCGCCAGAAGCTGGTGCTGACCAAGGCGGCGGTCGATGCGTTGGAGGCGCGCTTCAAATGAAGAACATCGATCCGCGCCATTACGACATCATCGTGGCCCCGTCGTGACCGAAAAGGCGACGATGGCCTCCGAGCACAACAAGGTCGTGTTCAAGGTCGCGGCTAAGGCGACCAAGCCGCAGATCAAGGAAGCCGTCGAGAAGCTGTTCGACGTCAAGGTGAAGAGCGTGAACACGCTGGTGCGCAAGGGCAAGACCAAGGTCTTCCGCGGCCAGTTCGGTTCGCAGTCGGATGTGAAGCGCGCGATCGTGACCCTCGAAGAGGGCCACCGCATCGACGTCACCACCGGGCTATAAGGCGACACAGCGATGGCATTGAAAAAATACAATCCCACGACGCCCGGCCAGCGCCAGCTGGTGATGGTCGACCGTTCGGCGCTCTACAAGGGCAAGCCGGTCAAGGCGTTGACCGAAGGCAAGCATTCCAGCGGCGGCCGCAACAACACCGGCCGCATGGTCGTGCGTTTCCGCGGCGGCGGCCACAAGCAGACCTATCGCATCGTCGATTTCAAGCGCACCAAGGTCGACATGCCGGCGACCGTCGAGCGTCTGGAATACGATCCGAACCGCACCGCCTTCATCGCGCTGGTGAAGTATCACCGACGGCACGCAGGCCTACATCCTGGCGCCGCAGCGTCTTGCCGTCGGCGACACCGTGATCGCCGGCAACTATGTCGACGTGAAGCCGGGCAATGTCATGCCGCTCGGCAACATGCCGATCGGCACCATCATCCACAACGTCGAGACTGAAGATCGGCAAGGGCGGCCAGCTCGCGCGCTCCGCCGGCACCTACGCCCAGCTCGTCGGCCGCGACCATGACTACGTCATCATTCGCCTGAACTCGGGCGAGCAGCGCCTGGTTCACGGCCGCTGCACCGGCACCATCGGCGCGGTGTCGAACCCGGATCACATGAACATCTCGATCGGCAAGGCCGGCCGCAACCGCTGGCTCGGCCGCAAGCCGCATAACCGCGGCGTCTCCATGAACCCGGTCGACCATCCGCACGGCGGCGGCGAAGGCCGCACCTCGGGCGGCCGCCACCCGGTCACGCCATGGGGCAAGCCGACCAAGGGCAAGAAGACCCGGTCGAACAAGTCGACCAACCAATTCATTCTCATCAGCCGCCACAAGCGGAAGAAGTAAGGAACGCCGGACATGGTTCGTTCAGTCTGGAAAGGCCCGTTCGTCGAAGGCTCTCTGCTCAAGAAGGCAGATGCCGCGCGCGCGTCCGGCCGTCATGACGTGATCAAGATCTGGAGCCGCCGCTCGACCATCCTGCCGCAGTTCGTCGGCCTGGTGTTCGGCGTCTACAACGGCCAGAAGCACGTGCCGGTGTCGGTCAACGAGGAAATGGTCGGTCACAAGTTCGGCGAGTTCTCGCCGACCCGGACCTTCCACGGCCATTCGGGCGACAAGAAAGCCAAGAAGGCTTGAGGATCAGACGATGAGCAAACCAAAGCGCGAACGGAGCCTCCCGGATAACGAGGCCAAGGCGGTCGCCCGGATGCTGCGCGTCAGCCCGCAGAAGCTCAATCTGGTCGCGCAGTTGATCCGCGGCCGGAAGGCTTCGGCCGCACTCGCCGACCTGCAGTTCTCGCGCAAGCGGATCGCGGTCGACGTCAAGAAGTGCCTGGAATCGGCGATCGCCAACGCCGAGAACAACCACGACCTCGACGTCGACGATCTGATCGTCTCCGAGGCCCATGTCGGCAACGGCATCGTGATGAAGCGTTTCGCACCGCGCGGCCGTGGCCGTTCGGGCCGTGTCTTTAAACCATTCTCGCAGCTGACGATCGTGGTTCGTCAGGTCGAGGCGAGGCGGCGCTTAAAGGGCGCGGGAGAAAACGATGGGTCAGAAGATCAATCCAATCGGACTGCGTCTCGGCATCAACCGGACGTGGGATTCCCGTTGGTTCGCCGGCAAGAACGAATACGGCAAGCTGCTGCATGAGGACGTCAAGATCCGCGAGATCCTGCACAAGGAACTGAAGCAGGCGGCCGTCGCCCGGATCGTGATCGAGCGTCCGCACAAGAAGTGCCGCGTGACGATCCATTCGGCGCGTCCCGGCGTCGTGATCGGCAAGAAGGGCGCCGACATCGACAAGCTGCGCAAGCGGGTCGCCGACATCACCGCCTCCGACGTCGTCATCAACATCGTCGAAATCCGCAAGCCGGAACTCGACGCCACCCTGGTCGCCGAATCGATCGCGCAGCAGCTCGAGCGCCGCGTCGCGTTCCGCCGCGCCATGAAGCGCGCGGTGCAGTCGGCGATGCGTCTCGGCGCCGAAGGCATTCGTATCAACTGCTCGGGCCGTCTCGGCGGCGCCGAAATCGCGCGCATGGAATGGTATCGCGAAGGCCGCGTGCCGCTGCACACGCTGCGCGCCGACATCGATTACGGCGTCGCGACCGCGTTCACCACGTTCGGCACCTGCGGCGTCAAGGTCTGGATCTTCAAGGGCGAAATCCTCGAGCACGATCCGATGGCCCAGGACAAGAAGATGGCCGAAGGCGACAGTTCGCGTCCGCGCCGCGACGCTGCTTGAGGCAATAGAGAAGGTTTGAGGGCGTAAGCCATGATGCAACCAAAGAAAACGAAGTTCCGGAAGGCGCATAAGGGCCGTATCCACGGCATTGCGACTTCGGGCGCGACGTTGTCGTTCGGCCAGTTCGGCCTGAAGGCGATGGCGCCCGAGCGCATCACCGCGCGCCAGATCGAAGCCGCGCGCCGCGCGCTGACCCGTCACATGAAGCGCGCCGGCCGCGTCTGGATCCGCGATTTTCCCGGACGTTCCGGTGTCGAAGAAGCCCGCCGAAGTCCGCATGGGCTCCGGCAAGGGCACGCCGGAATTGTGGGTGGCGCGGGTCAAGCCCGGCCGCGTGATTTTCGAGATCGACGGCGTCACCGTGCAGACCGCGAAGGAAGCGCTGTCGCTCGCCGCCGCCAAGCTGCCGATCAAGACGCGCTTCGTCGCGCGCATTGCGGAGTAACTGATCATGGCCGAGATGAAAACCGCCGATATCCGCGCAATGAGCCCCGATCAGATGGACGACGCCGTCCTCAATCTGAAGAAGGAGCGCTTCAATCTGCGTTTCCAGCGCGCCACCGGGCAGCTGGAGAACACCTCGCGGCTGCGTGAAGCCCGCCGCGACATCGCCCGCATCAAGACCATCGCCGCGCAGAAGCGCGACGCAAGAAGAAGTAAGGGGCCCGACATGCCGAAACGTACGCTTCAGGGCGTGGTCGTCAGCGACAAGCAAGCCAAGACGGTTGTGGTGCGCGTCGATCGCCGCTTCACCCATCCGATCTACAAGAAGACGATCCGCCGCTCGAAAAACTACCACGCGCACGACGAGAACAACGAGTTCAAGCCGGGCGACATGGTGTGGATCGAGGAGAGCAAGCCGATCTCGAAGTTGAAGCGCTGGACCGTGGTCCGGGGCGAACAGAAGAAAACGGCCTGACGTATCCGGTCGCGAGCGGCTTCGGGAAATTTTAGGCGCTGATCAGCGCATCAGAAAGAGGACGAGGTGCATCAATGATTCAGATGCAGACCAACCTCGACGTGGCCGATAATTCAGGCGCACGCCGTGTCATGTGCATCAAGGTGCTTGGGGGCTCCAAGCGCCGCTATGCCACCGTGGGCGACGTTATCGTCGTGTCGATCAAGGAAGCCATCCCGCGCGGCAAGGTGAAGAAGGGCGACGTGATGAAGGCCGTCGTGGTGCGGGTCCGCAAGGACATCCGCCGCGCCGACGGCTCGGTCATCCGTTTCGACCGCAACGCCGCCGTGCTGATCAACAATCAGTCCGAGCCGGTCGGCACCCGTATCTTCGGGCCGGTGCCGCGCGAGCTGCGCGCCAAGAACCACATGAAGATCATCTCGCTTGCGCCGGAGGTGCTGTGATGGCTGCCAAGATCCGGAAGGGTGACAAGGTCATCGTGCTGAACGGCCGCGACAAGGGCCGCACCGGCGAAGTATTCGAGGTGCGCCCCGACCGACAACAAGGCGCTGGTGCGCGGCGTCAACCTGGTGAAGCGTCACCAGAAGCAGACCCAGGCGCAGGAAGGCGGCATCATCTCCAAGGAGTCGCCGATCCACCTGTCCAACATCGCCTATGTCGGCAAGGACGGCAAGCCGACCCGCGTCGGGTTTCAAGATTCAGGCCGATGGCAAGAAGGTTCGCATTGCCAAGAGCTCGGGAGCAGAGATCGATGGCTGAGACCGCTTACGTTCCGCGCCTGCGCGCGGAGTATGACAAGAGCATCCGCAGCAAGCTGACCGAACAGTTCGGCTATGCCAACGTCATGCAGGTGCCGCGCCTGGACAAGGTCGTGCTCAACATGGGCGTCGGCGAGGCCGTCAACGACCGCAAGAAGGCCGAGACTGGCCGCGGCCGATCTGCGCTGATCGCCGGCCAGAAGCCGATCGTGACCTATTCGCGGGTCGCGATCGCGACCTTCAAGCTGCGTGAAAACCAGCCGATCGGCTGCAAGGTCACGCTGCGCAAGGCCAAGATGTACGATTTCATCGATCGCCTGGTCAACGTCGCGCTGCCGCGCGTGCGCGACTTCCGCGGCCTCAACCCGAAGAGCTTCGACGGCCGCGGCAACTATTCGCTCGGCATCAAGGAGCACATCATTTTCCCCGAAATCGACTTCGACAAGATGGGGGAAACATGGGGCATGGACATCACGGTTTGCACCACGGCGCGGACCGACGACGAAGCGCGAGCCTTGTTGACCGCTTTCAATTTCCCGTTCCGGCAGTGAGACGCTTAAGCAGCCTCTCAAACGCGGAAACCCAGGAGCCAAGCATGGCAAAGAAGAGTTCGATCGAGAAGAACAACCGGCGCAAGCGGATGACCAAGAACGCTGCGCCCAAGCGCGCGAAGCTGAAGGCGATCATCGCCGACAAGAAGAAGCCGATGGAAGAGCGTTTCGCGGCGACGCTGAAGCTCGCCGAAATGCCGCGCAATTCGTCGGCGACCCGGATTCGCAACCGCTGCGAAATGACCGGCCGTCCGCGCTCGGTCTATCGCAAGAACAAGCTGAGCCGCATCGCGATGCGTGAACTCGGCTCCAAGGGCCTGGTTCCCGGGCTCGTGAAGTCGAGCTGGTAAGGAGGGTCGGAGATGTCAACGCACGATCCGATCAGCGATCTCATCACCCGCATCCGCAACGCGCAGATGCGCGCCAAGCCCAAGGTTTCGACCCCGGGCTCGAAGATGCGCGCCAACGTGCTCGAAGTGCTGAAGAGCGAGGGCTACATCCGCGGCTACGCCAGCGTCGAGCATGCTTCCGGCCGCAGCGAGCTCGAGATCGAGCTGAAATATTTCGACGGCGAGCCGGTCATTCGCGAGATCGAGCGGGTTTCGAAGCCGGGACGGCGGGTTTACGCCTCGGTGAAGAACCTGCCGCGCGTCAACAACGGGCTCGGAATTTCGGTGTTATCGACGCCGAAGGGAATCATGGCCGACCACGACGCGCGCGACGCGAATGTGGGCGGCGAAATTCTCTTCACGGTGTTCTGAGGAAGGATCAGTTATGTCACGTGTTGGCAAACGGCCTGTGGCGGTCCCGTCGGGTGTTACCGCGAGCGTCGAAGGGCAGACCGTCAAGATGAAGGGGCCGAAGGGCCAGCTTCAGTTCGTCGTGCATGACGACGTCGAGGTGAAGTTCGAAGACGGCGCGGTCAAGGTCGCGCCGCGGTTCGAAACCAACCGCGCGCGCGCGCTGTACGGCACCGCGCGCGCCCAGGTCGCGAACCTGGTCGAGGGCGTCACCAAGGGTTTCGAGAAGAAGCTCGAGATCACCGGCGTCGGCTATCGCGCCGCGCTTGCAGGGCAAGAACCTGCAGCTCGCGCTCGGCTACAGCCACGACGTGGTCTATGCGATCCCGGAAGGCATCACGATCACGGTGCCGAAGCCGACCGAAATCACCATCGTCGGCAACGACTCGCAGAGCGTCGGCCAGGTCGCCGCCGAGATCCGCAGCTATCGTCCGCCGGAGCCCTACAAGGGCAAGGGCGTGAGGTATTCCGACGAATTCATCTTCCGCAAGGAAGGCAAGAAGAAGTAACGGAGCCGGTCATGTCGAAACTCAAGATTACGAATGCCCGGCGCAAGCAACGCGTGCGGCTGTCGTTGCGCCGCACCGCCGGCGGCCGTCCGCGTCTGTCGGTGTTCCGCTCGTCGAAGCACATCTATGCGCAGGTCATCGACGACCTGAAGGGCGAGACGCTGGCTTCTGCCTCCTCGCTGGAAAAGACCATGCGCGAAGGCGGCAAGACCGGCGCGAACATCGATGCGGCCAAGGCGGTCGGCAAGCTGCTGGCGGAACGCGCGGTGAAGAACGGCGTCAAGGAAGTGGTGTTCGATCGCGGCGGCTATCTCTATCACGGGCGCGTCAAGGCGCTCGCGGATGCGGCGCGCGAAAGCGGGCTGAGCTTCTAACGAATTGAACGGACTGAGATTGGAAAAACACCATGGCAGGTGAACGCGAACGCGGTGGCGGCCACAGGGGCGGCCGGGAAGAGCGCGACAGCGAGTTCGTCGACAAGCTCGTCCACATCAATCGTGTGGCGAAGGTCGTCAAGGGCGGCAAGCGCTTCGGCTTTGCGGCGCTGGTCGTGATCGGCGACCAGAAGGGCCGGGTCGGATTCGGCCACGGCAAGGCGCGCGAAGTGCCCGAAGCGATCCGCAAGGCGACCGAATCGGCGAAGCGCAACCTGACGCGCGTCGCGCTGCGCGAAGGCCGCACGCTGCATCACGATATCGCCGGCCGCCATGGCGCCGGCCGCGTCTATCTGCGCGCGGCTCCGGCCGGTACCGGCATCATCGCCGGCGGCCCGATGCGCGCGGTGTTCGAGACGCTCGGCATCCAGGACGTGGTGGCGAAGTCGATCGGCTCGTCGAACCCCTACAACATGGTTCGCGCTACCTTCGACGCGCTGAAGCATCAGGATTCGCCGCGTTCGGTCGCGGCGCGCCGCAACATCAAGGTGTCCACGCTGCAGTCGCGCCGTGTCGGCGGCGACGCCGAAGTGGTGGCTGAATAAATACGACGTTTGGAGTTATGACGATGGCCAAGGCCGCAAAGATGATCAAGGTCGAGCAGACCGGCAGCGCGATCCGCCGCCACCACTCGCAGCGCGCGACGCTGATCGGCCTGAAGCTCAACAAGATCGGCCGCGTCACCGAACTGCAGGACACCCCTGCGATTCGCGGCATGATCGCAAAGGTTCAACATCTCGTCCGCGTCGTCGACGAGAAATAGTTTTTACGTCATGCCCCGGCCTTGTGCCGGGCATCCACGTCTTTCTGTGTCAAACTCGCAAAAGACGTGGATGGCCGGGACGAGCCCGACCATGACGAAGAGAGAGGGAAGCAACGATGAAGCTCAGCGATATCGCCGACAATGCCGGCTCGCGCAAGAAGCGCATGCGGGTCGGCCGTGGCATCGGCTCCGGCAAGGGCAAGACTGCAGGCCGCGGCGGCAAGGGCCAGACCGCGCGTTCCGGCGTGCGCATCAAGGGCTTTGAAGGCGGCCAGATGCCGCTGCATCGGCGCCTGCCGAAGCGCGGCTTCACCAACATCTTCCGGGTCGAATTTGCCGAGATCAATCTCGACCGGATGCAGGAGGCGATCGACGCCAAGACGCTCGACGCCAAGGACGTCATCAACGCCGAATCGCTGGTGAAATCCGGCGTCATCCGCCGCGCCAAGGGCGGCGTGCGGCTGCTCGGCCGCGGCGAAATCAAGGCCAAGCTGACCATCGAGGTTCACGGCGCGTCGAAATCCGCCATCGCGGCGGTCGAGAAGGCCGGCGGCACGGTGAAGATCCTGGCGCCGAAAAAGGACGAAGGCGAAGCTGCGTAACATCTGCGTCATCGCCGGCTCGGCCGGGCGATCCGGCACGCCGGGACGATGGATTTTTCGAAAGCCGAGCACCAAATTGATGTCCGGCGTCAGCGGGGCGCGGGAGAAAGCCAAACATGGTCTCAGCAGCAGAACAACTCGCGGCAAACCTCAATTTCGGCGCCCTCGCCAAGGCCGACGAACTGAAGAAGCGCATCTGGTTCACGCTGGGTGCGCTGCTGGTCTATCGTCTCGGCACCTACATTCCGCTGCCCGGCATCGATCCCAACATCTGGGAACAGGTGTTCAAGTCGCAGGCCGGCGGCATTCTCGGCATGTTCAACATGTTCGCCGGCGGCGGCATCCACCGCATGGCGATCTTCGCGCTGAACATCATGCCGTACATTTCGGCCTCGATCATCATTCAGCTGCTGACCACGGTATCGCCGCAGCTCGAAGCGCTGAAGAAGGAAGGCGAGGCGGGCCGCAAGACGCTGAACCAGTACACCCGCTATCTCACGGTGATCCTGGCCGCGTTCCAGTCCTACGGCATCGCCGTCGGCCTCGAAGGCGCCGGCAATGTCGTCAGCGACCCCGGCCTGTTCTTCCGTCTGTCCACCGCGATCACGCTGACCGGCGGCACCATGTTCCTGATGTGGCTCGGCGAGCAGATCACCTCGCGCGGCATCGGCAACGGCATTTCGCTGATCATCCTCGCCGGCATCGTCGCCGAGTTGCCGTCGGCGCTCGCCAACATGCTCGAGCTCGGCCGCCAGGGCGCGCTGTCCACCGGCCTCATCCTGGTCGTCATCGTGATGGCGGTCGCGGTGATCGCCTTCATCGTGTTCATGGAGCGGGCGCAGCGCCGGCTGCTGATCCAGTATCCAAAGCGCCAGGTCGGCAACAAGATGTTCGAGGGCCAGTCCTCGCATCTGCCGCTCAAGCTGAACACCTCCGGCGTGATCCCGCCGATCTTCGCCTCGTCGCTGTTGTTGCTGCCGACCACGGTTGCGAATTTCAACGCCGGCAAGGGGCCGGAATGGTTTCAGTGGCTCAATACCCAGCTCGAGCCATGGCCGTCCGCTGTTCCTGTTTCTCTATCTCGCGCTGATCGTGTTCTTCGCGTTCTTCTATACCGCGATCGTGTTCAACCCGACCGAGACCGCCGACAATCTGAAGAAGCATGGCGGCTTCATTCCGGGCATTCGCCCCGGCGAGCGCACCGCCGAGTACATCGACTATGTGCTGTCGCGCATCACGGTGCTCGGCGCGTTCTATCTGGCGATCGTCTGTCTGATCCCGGAAATCCTGATTTCCTATGCCTCGGTGCCGTTCTACTTCGGCGGCACCTCGCTGCTGATCGTCGTCAGCGTCACCATGGATACGGTGGCGCAGGTGCAGGGCTATCTGCTCGCCCATCAGTATGAAGGGCTGATCAGGAAATCGAAGCTGCGGGGCCGTCGTCGATAACGCTGGGGCTGGGGGCGAATACGCATGAGATTGATTCTTCTCGGACCGCCGGGGGCGGGCAAGGGGACACAGGCGCAGCGGCTGGTTCAGCGCTACGGCATCGTTCAGCTCTCGACCGGCGAGATGCTGCGTGCCGCCGCGGCGGCCGGCACGCCGGTCGGGCTCAGGGCCAAGGAAATCATGGCCAGCGGCGCGCTGGTGCCCGACGAGATCGTCATCGGCATCATTTCCGATCGTCTGGATCAGCCGGACGCCCGCAAGGGTTTTATTCTCGACGGGTTTCCGCGCACGGTTCCGCAGGCGCAGGCGCTCGACGATCTCTTGAAGAAGAAGCACATGAAGCTCGACGCCGTGGTCGAACTCCGCGTCAACGAAAGCGCGCTGCTGGCGCGCGTGGAGAGCCGGGTCGCGGAGATGCTCGCGCGCGGCGAGGAAGTCCGGATCGACGACACCCCGGAAGTGCTGTCGAAGCGGCTGGCGAGCTATCGCTCGCTGACCGAACCGCTGATTCATTACTATTCGGAACGCCGCAAGCTGCTGACGGTCGATGGCATGATGACCATCGAACACGTCACGCGGGAGATTAACCGCATCCTTGCCGCGATCGGGGCGGTGTCCGGGAAGGCGGCTGCCGTGGGCCCCAAAAGGGCCTCCGGATCGGCCTCCGGGCGTTCGGGCAAGGCGGGCAGGACTGCCAAAAAAGCCGCCAAAGCGCCCCGGAGGGCCGGAAAACCGGCCTCGAAGGGTGCAAAAAAGCCGGCTGCCAAGGCCCGATCGAGTTCGAAAGCCGGGCCACGCAAATCGCCCAAAAAATCGGCGAAAAAAGTCACGAAAAGGCGAGCTAAGGCCTAGAGACGGTTGACGAAACGAGTTGGAATCCTTTAATAAGCCGCATCCAGTCGGATAGTTTTCCAGCGATGCCGGGCCCCCGAGACAACCCAGGGGGACGGGCGTCGTGTTCGCGTTTGCGGACACAGCCCGACACCATGAAAAAATGCCGGTCCTTGAAGTTGGCCGGCGACAGGAGAGAAGTCTGTGGCCCGTATTGCCGGCGTGAACATCCCGACCAACAAGCGCGTGCTGATCGCGCTTCAGTACATCCATGGCATCGGCCAGAAGAAGGCGGCGGAGATCATGGAGAAGGTGAAGATTCCGGCGGAGCGCCGGGTCTCGCAGCTGAGCGATCAGGAAGTGCTGCAGATTCGCGAAGTGATCGACCGCGACTATATGGTCGAAGGCGACCTGCGCCGCGAGATTGGCATCAACATCAAGCGTCTGATGGACTTGGGCTGCTATCGCGGCCTGCGTCATCGCCGCGGATTGCCGGTGCGCGGCCAGCGCACCCACACCAATGCGCGCACGCGCAAGGGACCGGCCAAGTCGATTGCCGGCAAGAAGAAGTAAGCTGCGAATAGTGAGTAGCGAATAGCGAGTAGAAATCTATTCGCTACTCACTACTCACTACTCACTATTCGCTATTCGCTCATCTAGGTGTAGCCGCTGGCATTACGGCGGCGTTGAGATCGCAAGAAAGGTTTTGGAATGGGCAAGGAAGCCACCCGCATCCGCCGCCGCGAGCGCAAGAACATCGCCTCCGGCGTCGCGCATGTGAACTCGTCGTTCAACAACACGACCATCACCATCACCGACGCGCAGGGCAACACCATTGCCTGGTCGTCGGCGGGCACGATGGGTTTCAAGGGCTCGCGCAAGTCGACCCCCTATGCCGCGCAGGTCGCGGCCGAAGACGTCTCCAAGAAGGCGCAGGAACACGGCATGCGCACGCTGGAGGTTGAAGTTGCCGGCCCCGGTTCGGGCCGCGAATCGGCGCTCCGCGCGCTGCAGGCTGCGGGCTTCACCGTCACCTCGATCCGCGACGTGACCACGATCCCGCACAATGGCTGCCGTCCGCGCAAGCGCCGGCGGGTTTAACGTTTTCTCGACCGCGGGCGGCGCATCCGCTCGCGATGACTTTGAAATGGTTGTGACGCGGACTGATCCGCGGTCTCCAACGCCGGCAATCATGGCGCTTTTGGCTGGCAGGCATGGGTGAAACAGTGACGATCCAGAAAAATTGGCAAGAACTTATCCGACCGAACAAGCTCCAGGTAACCCCGGGCACCGACCCCAATCGTTTCGCGACCCTGGTCGCCGAGCCGCTTGAACGCGGCTTCGGCCAGACGCTCGGCAATGCGCTGCGCCGCATCCTGCTGTCCTCGCTGCAGGGCGCCGCGGTGCAGTCGGTGCATATCGACGGCGTGCTGCACGAGTTCTCCTCGATCGCAGGCGTCCGCGAGGACGTCACCGACATCGTGCTCAACATCAAGGACATCTCGATCAAGATGCAGGGCGAAGGCCCCAAGCGCATGGTCGTGAAGAAGCAGGGACCGGGCGCGGTCACCGCCGGCGACATCCAGACCGTCGGCGACGTCGTGGTGCTCAATCCGGACCTGCAGATCTGCACGCTCGACGAGGGCGCCGAGATCCGCATGGAGTTCACCGTCGCCGCCGGCAAGGGCTATGTCGCCGCCGAGCGCAACCGTCCCGAGGACGCGCCGATCGGCCTGATCCCGGTGGACAGCCTGTTCTCGCCGGTACGCAAGGTGTCCTACAAGGTCGAGAACACCCGCGAGGGCCAGATCCTCGACTACGACAAGCTCACCATGACGATCGAGACCAACGGCGCGATCTCGCCGGATGATGCGGTGGCCTATGCCGCGCGCATCCTGCAGGACCAGCTCAACGTGTTCGTGAACTTCGAAGAGCCGCGCAAGGAAGTGGCGCAGGAGATCATTCCCGATCTCGCCTTCAACCCGGCGTTCCTCAAGAAGGTCGACGAGCTGGAATTGTCGGTGCGCTCGGCAAACTGCCTGAAGAACGACAACATCGTCTACATCGGCGACCTCGTGCAGAAGTCGGAAGCGGAAATGCTGCGCACTCCGAACTTCGGCCGCAAGTCGCTGAACGAGATCAAGGAAGTGCTGGCCCAGATGGGTCTGCATCTCGGCATGGAAGTGCCGGGCTGGCCGCCGGAGAATATCGACGAATTGGCCAAGCGGTTCGAGGATCACTACTGAGTGCGAATAGTGAGTAGCGAATAGCGAATAGCGAATAGATAACTACTCGCTATTCGCCATTCGCTACTCGCGATCTAGGGGCGAACGCAGGAAGCCCACCTGAGCAACGTGTCCGACGAGCCGTCGCGACAGTATTTGAGGAATAAGACATGCGTCACGGCAAGGTTCATCGGAAGCTCAATCGCACCGCGGAGCACCGCAAAGCGATGTTCGCCAATATGTGCGCGGCGCTGATCAAGCACGAGCAGATCGTCACCACGCTGCCGAAGGCCAAGGAATTGCGCCCGATCGTGGAAAAACTGGTGACGCTCGGCAAGAAGGGCGGCCTCGCGATGCGCCGCCAGGCGATCAGCGAGATGCGCGACCAGGATCAGGTCCGCAAGCTGTTCGACGTGCTGGCGACCCGCTACAAGGATCGCCAGGGCGGCTACACCCGCATCATCAAGGCCGGCTTCCGCTATGGCGACAACGCGCCATGGCGGTGATCGAATTCGTCGACCGCGACGTCGATGCCAAGGGCCTGGATTCGGGGCCGGATCAGTCGAAGCCCGCGGAAGCGGCGTAATCTCGATGACCGCGAATCGTGTAAGCTGCGTCCGTTGAATGAAGTATTGCCGGAGGTCTCATGAAGACCATTACTCGCGATGGCAAGTTTGATCATCTGTTTAGGGATGATCGGGACCCGCGAATCAAGACGATGACCCCCAAGGAGCAGCTTCCTTCGTACGGGGAGAACAATCTACATAAGCCTAACAGGGCGCTTACCTCGGATGAGATAGAGGCAATGAATCGGGTTGGCACCGTGTCGACGCCTTCGGACAAGAAGGATTGAGCCGTACCCCTGAATGGCGCCGATTTCAGATACCATCACAATCTACCGCCCGGATGTATTCGATTGTTTTCGGGACGGCGCAAGACTTGAGTCGGGCGAATTGATTGATGCGGAGCAGTGGTTCGCAACCGCTATTGCCGAACAATATCAGGACATCGCTAATCGTCATGGCTGCCGAGTAGAACTGTCGACGGCCCGTTTGGAAGAGGCCAGATCTTTGTGGTCGCATGACACGGGCCGCATTGACATCAAGACTGAAACACCGCCGGATCATTTCAAGCGGGCAGGCTTTCTGGTTTATTGGCTGAGGCGTCGTGCGGTGCTCAATTTTGTCCAGCGACGCGAGAGCGGTGTGGATGTTTCCGAGCAGGATCGTTTCCTGATTGGCTCGAACGAAGTAGCGGCTTTCCTGATCGGATTTCGTTTGTGCCTATTCTTCGAAATGAAGCATTTCATCGATATTGGGGATCATATTGGCCATGATGTTGAGAAATACCATTTCGATAGCGAACTGAAGTTCGACATCGCCACCTTACTCAGGCACAAAAATGTTTCCCCTCATTCCTTGTACTTGATCTTTCGTTCCTTGTTTTATGATCTCAAACGACCGCCGCGGTCTGCCCCTGTTCTGACGTACAGCAGAAGTTAATCCGTCGATTTGGACAAGCAACGGTGGGAAGCGATTCCAATAAAAAGCACGGCAATCGCCGTTTTTCGCCACTGCGGGGAACGAAGCGACGAAGCCCCGCATTGCTTCGTCGCTTCGCTCGCAACGCTTGATTACCCACTGCGCGCCCTCTTATTGGGCATCTGCCGTGCGTCGATCGCAATTGCGATACCGGCTACTGCACCCAATATCTCCATCGTCGGTGATGGAGATGTCACATGAAAATCGACCTTTCGCGAAAGACGGCGCTGGTCACGGGGTCCACGTCCGGGATCGGGCATGCGATCGCCAAGGGTCTGGCGGCGGCGGGCGCCAGCGTGGTGGTCAACGGCCGGAGCCAGGGCAAAGTCGACGCCGCAGTTGCCGCGCTTGCCAAGGTGTTGCCCGGCAGCAAGCCGCGCGGCATCGCCGCGGATGTCTCCACGGCGGCGGGATGCGACGCCCTGGTCGCATCACTGCCGGAGGTGGACATCCTCATCAACAATGCCGGCATCTTCGAGCCCAAGGGATTTTTCGATATCCCCGACGAGGACTGGACGCGTTTCCTCGAGGTCAATGTGATGTCCGGCGTGCGGCTGTCACGTGCCTATCTGAAGGGCATGCTGAAGCGCAACTGGGGACGTATCGTTTTCATCTCGTCGGAATCCGCGCTCAACATCCCGAAGGAAATGATCCACTACGGCGTCACCAAGACCGCGCAGCTTGCGCTGTCGCGCGGCCTCGCCGAGATGACCCGCGGCACCACCGTGACCGTCAATTCGGTGCTTCCGGGACCGACCATGTCCGAGGGCGTGGAGGCCTTCGTGAAGGATCTGGCGAAGCAGAACGGCCAGTCGGTGGAGGAGGCGGCCTCGCAATTCGTCAAGCAGTTCCGTCCGACCTCGTTGCTGCAGCGCTTTGCCAGCGTCGATGAAATCGCCAACATGGTGGTCTATGTCAGCTCGAAGGAAGCTTCCGCGACCAACGGGGCGGCGTTGCGCGCCGAGGGCGGCATCGTCCAGACGATTGCGTAACGCGCATCACCTCGCTCTCGTGTCCCGGGCGCGATGCAGCGCGCCTCGCGCATCGCGAAGAACTGTAGGGCGGATTAGCCGGCCGGCGTGCACCGTATTCCAACGCGCAAAGGCGCAAGGCGTAATCCGCCGCCGGTGCAAGCGGGAGCGGCGGATTACGCTTGCGCCTTCATTCGGTTGAGCTGTCGCGGCTGGGGTCGCTAATCCGCCCTACGAACCTGAAAACGCTCGCGAAAAAAATTTTTCGCATTCCTTATCCAACACCCCCCAAGGTGGATTTATTATCGCTGCTGTCCTGTCCAGTGAGGGGCGCTTCATGAGGCGTTCTGAAGTGGGACAGAGCGAGAGCTTGATCGGGGCGGGGTAACCCAAGCCGGTCGGATGCGGCGTCCGCGGCTGTGCCTCGCAAGCGCAGACTCGGAGGCTGAGGGGTTACCGTCCGGGCCCAATATGGGGCACTGCCACTGAAGTTGGCTGGACGGGGACAGGCAGCGGCGGGAAACCGTCGTGCCGCGAGGCAGCCAAGTCCCCGGAAGAACGGTCCCTTAGCCACAAATCCCGCGATGGAGCGTCCGAAAGGCGCTTTTGTTACTACCAAGGCGCGTCGTTTCGGCGCTCCATCTCCCCTCAAAAGGGGGGATAAACTAAAACTCCAACTCGCGCGGCGGCGCGAGGACGAGGGCGCGTGGCTGTTTGAAATTTTAATCGGGAAATTTTCGCACGATGCGGACACACACTCGCCGTCGTCCCGGCGAACGCCGGGACCCATACCCTCCGTCGCAGTGATTATGGGAGGTCTCAGCAACTTGCGGCTCTAACTCGCTCAACCATGACCACGGTGGTTATGGGTCCCGGCGTTCGCCGGGACGACATCGGGTTGCCGTTTGCCCTTCTACCACCCTTCCAGCACGATCTTGCCGCGCGACTTGCCCGATTCGATCAGCGCCTGCGCGCGCTTGAGGTTGGCGGCGTTGATCGTCCCAAAAGTCTGGTCGAGGGTGGTGCGCAGCACGCCCTTGTCGATCAGGTCGGCGAGATCGTTGAGCAGATGATGCTGCCCGATCATGTCCGCGGTCTGGAACGATGATCGGGTGAACATCGACTCCCAGTGGATCGACACCGCCTTGCCCTTGAACACGGCGACGTTGAATTCCGGGGGGTCGTCGATCAATCCGAATTTTCCCTGCGGCGCGATGAGGTCCGCCAGCGCCTTGTAGTGCTGGTCGGTGGCGGTGAGGCTGGCGATCAGTGCGACCGGTGGCAATTTCAGTTTCTCGATCTGCTCCTTCATCGGCCTGGCATGGTCGATGACCGCATGCGCGCCGAGATCGAGACACCATGTTTGCGATTCCGGCCGCGATGCGGTTGCAACCACAGTCAATCCCGTCAGCCGCCGCGCGAGCTGGGTCAGGATCGATCCGACGCCGCCGGCGCCGCCGATGATCAGCAGCGTGCGCGGATCGACGCTCTTGCCGGGCGTTACGCCGAGGCGGTCGAACAGCAATTCCCAGGCGGTGATCGAGGTCAGCGGAAGTGCCGCGGCCTGCGTGAACGACAGCGTCTTCGGCTTGCGGCCGACGATGCGCTCATCCACCAGATGAAATTCCGAATTGGTGCCCTGGCGCAGGATGGAGCCGGCATAAAACACCTCGTCGCCGGGCTTGAACAAGGTCACCTCGGGCCCGATCGCATCGACGACACCGGCTGCGTCGTAGCCCAAAATCTTGGTTTCGCCTTCCGGCGGCGCGGCTCGCTTGCGCACCTTGCCATCGACGGGGTTCACCGACACCGCCTTGATCGCGACGCGGATATCGCGGCCCTTCGGTTCCGGCTTCGCGGCCTCGAAATCAACCAGCAATTCGGCGTTCTCGATGCTCAAGGATTTCTTGTAACCGACGGCCTTCATTTGGCGTTTCTCCGGGTTGCAGCGGCCAGCCGCCGCTCAAGCGCTACTAGGCGCCATTTCACGGCGGAATTGCAAGGTTTTGAGGACGCCGTCACTTCTATTGCAGCGGCGAAAAGCCTATATTCACCCGGTCAATTCCAGGATTCCGTTCATGACCTTTCTCCGCATTTTCACGGCATTCTTCATCACGATGACCGCGATAACCCAGGCTGCGGCGCAGGACCGCCGGGTACCGGCCTCTGCCGCTGACGTGAAGCTGTCCTACGCCCCCATCGTACAGCGTGTGCAGCCGGCGGTGGTCAACGTCTATGCCGCCAAGACGGTGCAGAACCGCAACCCGCTGCTCGACGATCCGATCTTCCGCCGCTTCTTCGGGGTGCCCGGCCAGCAGCCGGAGCAGATGCAGCGCTCGCTCGGCTCAGGCGTCATGGTCGATCCCTCGGGTCTTGTCGTGACCAACAACCACGTCATCGAAGGCGCCGATCAGGTCAAGGTGTCGCTTGCGGACAAGCGCGAGTTCGAGGCCGAGATCGTGCTGAAGGACAGCCGCACCGATCTGGCGATACTGCGTATCAAAGACACAAAAGAGAAATTCCCGACGCTGGATTTTGCCAATTCCGACGAACTTTTGGTTGGCGACGTCGTGCTCGCGATCGGCAATCCGTTCGGCGTAGGCCAGACGGTGACACACGGCATCATCTCGGCGCTGGCCCGCACCCAGGTCGGCATTACCGATTACCAGTTCTTCATCCAGACCGACGCCGCGATCAATCCGGGCAATTCCGGCGGCGCGCTGGTGGACATGACGGGCAAGCTGGTCGGGATCAACACCGCGATCTTCTCGCGATCAGGGGGATCGCAGGGCATCGGCTTTGCCATTCCCGCCAACATGGTGCGCGTCGTCGTGGCCTCCGCCAAGAGCGGCGGCAAGGCGGTGAAGCGGCCGTGGCTCGGCGCGCGCCTGCAAACCGTGACGCCGGAGATCGCCGAGACGCTCGGGCTCAAGCTCCCGAACGGTGCCTTGGTCGCCAATATCACGCCGGGGGGCCCGGCGGCGCGGGCCGGCCTGAAACTGTCCGACCTGATCGTCGCCATCGACGGCCAGGGAATCGACGATCTCAACGCCTTCGATTATCGCTTTGCGACGCGGCCGCTGGGCGGCACCGCGCAACTCGACATCCAACGCAACGGCAAGGCTGTCAAGCTGATGGTCCCGCTGGAAACCGCGCCCGATACCGGCCGCGATGAGATCGTGATCAAGTCGCGCTCGCCGTTCCAGGGCGCCAAGGTCGCGAATATTTCGCCGGCGGTCGCCGAGGAATTGCGCCTCGATTCGACTACCGAGGGCGTCGTGGTCACCGATCTCGCCGACGATGCTACGGCAGCGAGCGTCGGTTTCCAGAAGGGCGATATCATTCTGGCCGTCAATAATCAGAAGATCACAAAGACCAGCGATCTCGAGAAGGCCACGCGCGAATCCGCCCGGCTCTGGCGCATCATCGTGGTGCGCGGCGGCCAGCAGATCAACGTCACCTTAGGCGGATGAGCCCGAAACGCCCACGCCAGGCCGAAAACCTGTTCGCGGCCGCTGGCCTCGAGAACGATGCTCCGCATCCGCTGCCCGATCGGCTGCGTCCTCGCGCCCTGTCTGATGTCGTAGGGCAAGATCACATCCTCGGACCCGACGGCGCGCTGACGCGCATGCTGGCGACGCGCACGCTGGGTTCGCTGATCTTCTGGGGCCCGCCCGGCACCGGCAAGACCACGGTGGCGCGGCTGCTGGCGGATGCCACCGAGCTGCATTTCGAGCAGATTTCCGCGGTGTTTTCCGGGGTGGCCGATCTTAAGAAAGTATTCGATGCGGCCCGCGCGCGCCGCGAGATGGGCAAGGGCACGCTGCTGTTCGTCGACGAGGTGCACCGCTTCAACCGCGCGCAGCAGGATTCGTTTTTGCCCGTGATGGAAGACGGCACCGTGGTGCTGGTCGGCGCAACCACGGAAAATCCCTCGTTCGAGCTCAACGCGGCGCTGCTGTCGCGGGCGCGGGTGCTGGTGTTTCATTCGCTCGATGCGGACGCGATCGAAAAACTGTTTGCACATGCGGAGAAGATAGAAGGCAAGAAGCTGCCGCTCGACCAAGAGGCGCGCGCGGTGCTGGTGCGGATGGCCGACGGCGACGGCCGCGCCGCGCTGACGCTGGCGGAAGAAGTCTGGCGCGCCGCGCGCGAAGGCGAGACTTTCGATGCCGTTAAGTTGCAGGAGATCCTGCAGCGTCGCGCGCCGATCTACGACAAATCCGCGGACGGTCATTACAACCTGATCTCGGCGCTGCATAAATCGGTGCGCGGCTCCGATCCCGATGCGGCGCTGTACTACCTCGCGCGGATGATGGATGCCGGCGAAGACCCGCTGTTCCTGGCGCGGCGCGTGGTCCGCATGGCGGTCGAAGACATCGGGTTGGCCGATCCGCAGGCGCTGGTGATCTGCAACGCCGCCAAGGACGCCTATGATTTCTTAGGCAGTCCCGAAGGCGAGCTTGCCATCGCGCAGGCGGTGATCTATCTCGCCACCGCGCCGAAATCCAATGCGGCCTACAAGGCATTTGGCGCCGCGATGCGCACGGCCAAGGAAGCGGGCTCGCTGCTGCCGCCAAAACACATTCTTAATTCGCCGACCAAATTGATGAAGTCGGAAGGCTACGGCAGCGGCTACGAATATGACCACGACACCGAGGAAGCGTTTTCCGGACAGGATTACTTCTCGGAAAGCCTGGGCCGTCAGACCTTTTACGACCCGCCCGACCGCGGCTTCGAGCGCGAGATCCGCAAGCGGCTGGATTACTGGGCCAAGCTGCGGCGGGAGCGGCGCTGAGATAATTTGCCGGCCTGTTCCGCGAAGGTGAAAATTTCACCGGTCAGCTCGTTATCGTCGGTATTGATCGAATAGACCTCCGACATGTGGCTGTGCTGCGGCAGCAGGCCCGCGGTGATGCATCCGCTGGGACGCTTGCAGGCGGCGTCTCTGAGAAGTTCAAACTGCTGCACAAAATTGGGCGGATCGAGTTCGGCTGCCGCGATCATCAGCGGCGTATTCGACCGCAGCAATCCCTGCAGCGACGACCGTTCGGCGTAGTGAGCAGGGTCGGCGCCGAAATAGGCGATCTCGGCATTGCCGGCTGGCGTCGCCGTCAGGTCGTAGATGCCGGACAGCATGATCGCGCCTGCCAGTCCGCCGCCTTTGACCTTGTAGAATTCGGGATGCGACACATAGCTCGCGACGTGCACGGCGCCTGCCGAATGTCCCATCAGGAAAATACGCACGGGATCGCCGCCGCGTTCCAAAATGTTTTGCGACACCCACTGAACCGCCGCAGCGAGATCTTCCGCGCCGGCCGGCCAGCTAGCTTGCGGCGCCAGCCGGTAGGTCACATTGACGCCGACAAAACCGTTTTTGACGGCCCACAGCATGACGTTGTCATAGAACGGGCTGCCCGCTGGACGCTTGTTTCCGGCAACGAAGCCGCCGCCGTGGACGTAGATCAGAATCGGACGGAAGGATGAGCCCGCTTCCGGCGTGAAGACATCGAGCAGGTTGCGATCGGCGGGCCCGTATTTGATGTCGCGGTCGACCTTGACGCCGTGATACGGCTCTTTTTCCTGCAACGGGGCGTAAAGTGGTGCGGTCTTCGGCGGATCGACGACGCGGCCGATCTCCTGCAATTTTTCGAAGATTTCCGCAGGCATTTGGCTTTGTTGGGGCCATGCCGCCGTGGTTGCCGCGATCATGGCCGCGAGAACGATCAACGCTGATTTCGACGATGCCATCCGAATGCTCTCCTTGTTTTCATTTTTTGGGCTTTCGGCCTGTCCGGCCCATGATGGCCGATCCTGCACGGAATTTGTACTGATTTTGCCGTGACGCTGGGGAGCTTTTGCGCTACCCAACGACGAATGTCCGGAGCCGAATTATCATGAGCCGTCGCGTCAAAAGACCCTTAGCAAAACGCGCGTCGGGTGATCGCCCGAAGGGCGCGCGACCCTATCGGAGTTCCCAGACCGAGCGGCCGCAGGGTCATCGCCCCGGCAGCAAGATGCCTGCGCGTTTGCCGCGCGCGGCGAAGCCTACGCCTTTCGTCGCTGAGCCGGCGAAGGTCGTCGCCGAGCCGCCGCCGCTGCCGACAAAAGTCCAGACCGTCACCGTGACGGCGGACGAAGCCAATATGCGCGTCGATCGCTTTCTCGAGGCGCGGTTTCCCGGCCTGTCGTTTTCCCATATCCAGCGCATCGTCCGCAAAGGCGAGTTACGCGTGAACGGCAAGCGCGCCGACAGCAAGGATCGCCTGGAAGAAGGGCAAAGCGTCCGCATTCCGCCGCTGAAACTCGACGCGCCGAAGGCCGAGGCAAGCTTTTCGGAAGCCGCGAGGAAAACGCACGACGCCCTGAAGGACATGATCCTGTTCGAGGACGCCGACGTAATGGTGCTGAACAAGCCTGCGGGTCTTGCCGTGCAGGGCGGTTCCGGCATCACGCGGCATGTCGATCAGATGCTGGAGACCATGCGCGACGCCAAGGGGCAGCGGCCGCGGCTGGTGCATCGACTCGACCGCGAAACTTCGGGCTGCCTGCTGGTGGCAAAGACCCGCTTTGCCGCGACGGCGCTAACGGGTTCGTTCCGCCATCGCTCGGCGCGAAAAATCTACTGGGCGCTGGTCGCCGGCGTGCCGAAGCCGAAGCAGGGCCGCATCTCGACCTATCTTGCCAAGGAAGAGAGCGAGGAAGATTCGATCATGCGCGTGGCTGCGCATGGCGACGAGGGCGCCAGCCACGCCGTGACCTATTATGCGGTCGTCGAGACCTCCGCGGCGAAGCTCGCATGGGTTTCGTTAAAGCCGGTGACCGGGCGCACCCACCAATTGCGCGCGCATATGGCACACATCGATCACGCCATCGTCGGCGATCCCAAATATTTCAACAAGGAGAACTGGCAGTTGCCGGGCGGATTGCAGAACCGGCTGCATCTCTTGGCGCGGCGCATCGTGATTCCGCATCCGCGCGGCGGCTTCATCGACGCCACCGCGCCGTTGCCGCCGCATATGCTGCAGTCCTGGAACCTGCTGGGCCTGGAAGCGGACCGCTTCGATCCGATCGAGAACGCGCCTGAAGAATAATTTTGACTGCCGCCATTTCCGGGCTCGACCCGGCAATCCATCCACTTCGAATGAGAACACACCGGAAGCTGCATGCGCGAACTATTCGATGAGGTTGTCGGTCAATCCCCGCTCGATCCGGAGGAAGCAGTCCGGCGCAGCACGCGCAAGCCACAGCGCAAGCGCTTTTACGTGCAGGCCGGCGTGGCCGAAACGCCGAAGGGGTTTGGCATTACACTGGACGGCAAGCCGGTGCGCACGCCGTCGCGGCGGCTGCTGGCTGCGCCAAGCCGCGAAATTGCCGAGGCAATCGCCGCCGAATGGGATGCGCAGAAGGAGATCATCGATCCGACGACGATGCCGCTGACGCGGCTGGCGAACAGCGTGATCGACGCGGTCGCAGCCTGCGTGGAAGCCGTTGCCGACGACGTAGCAAAATACTTTCACTCCGACATGCTGTTTTACCGCGCCGGACATCCCGCCCAGCTGGTAGCGAACGAAGCCGAGCACTGGGATCCCGTGCTGTTCTGGGCCGCGGATACCCTCGGTGCACATTTTATTCTCACCGAGGGCATCGTGCATGTCCGCCAACCGGATCAGGCCGTCGCTGCCGCGCGCGCGGCGCTGCCGGCCGATCCATGGTCGATCGCCGCTCTCCATGTGGTGACGACGGTGACGGGCTCGGCGCTGCTGGCATTGGCGCTGCTGCGCGGCGCGCTGGATGAAGACCAGGTCTGGGCCGCCGCCCATGTCGATGAGGACTGGAATGTCGCGCAATGGGGCGTCGACGAGGAAGTAGCAAGACGCCGCCTGGCGCGATTCCTGGATTTCCGGGCGGCTGCGAGCGTTCTGAAGGCGCTGGATTCCCGGCGCAGTTAACAAAGGGTTTACGACGCTTCGCTAGCGTGCGGCTGAACGAGGCCGCGCATGCCGATTTCCATCAATCCGATCTTTCCGGTGATTGCCGCCCAGGGCGTGGCGGGCGATGTCGTGCTGCAGCCGGGAACGGTGATCGACGCCCAGGTGCTGAAAATTGTTGCCAACGATGTGGTGCGGATCGCGATCGCCAATCTGTCGATCGAGGTGCTTTCGGAAATTCCGCTTCAGGTCGGCCAGACCTTGCAGCTTGCGGTGTCGCAAACGCCCAATGGGATAAAACTCGCGGTGGTCGGGCAAGGTGGCGCGACAAGCAGTCAAGACATCCCGGGATCGACGGACGCGGCGGCCGCGAACGTTGCTACCTCCGACGCAGTGACATTGGCTCCTCACGACGCGCTCATCGGCGCCGTGGCGAAAGCGGTAACGGACACGGCACCATTGAAAACTCCGCTGACGCCGCTGGAGGCGCTCGCGGTGTCCGCGGCGGCGCAGACCGCGGCCACGCGTCAGGGAAGTCTCGCGCCATTGTTTGCAAATCTTGAGCTTGTCGCGGTTTCCGATGTGCTTCCGAAAAAGCTGCAGCAGGCGGTGGCGCCGTTGCTGGCATTGCGGCCGAACCTCGATCAAAATCTCACCGGCAACGACGTGAAGGCCGCTTTCAAAAATTCCGGCCTCTTTCTGGAGTCATCGCTTGCGTCCGAATCTGCAGCGCCGTCGTCAACGGCCGGCGGCGTGCCCGATCTGAAGGCGGCGCTGATCGTGCTTCGCCAAACGCTGCTGTCGCTCGGTGGCACAGCCGAGCCGGAAAACGTATCGACCTCGGCGGCAGCGCAGCAACCGCAACGGCCTGCACAAGTGTCTCCCGGCATCTCCGCAGCCGATCCGGCGCCGGAGCCGCGGATCGCGGCGTCACTGGCGCCAACTGCGATATCCGAAATCGATGTCGAGGAAGTTTTTTTGCCGCAGGCGCGCCTGCCGGTCGCGGATGATTTTTTGGAATCGAATGGGGCCGGCCGGATTTTTACCGCGGCGCCGATGCCGCCAAATGCCGATGCCGGAACCCGCGCGGCGACGACAGGCGCGATATTGAACCTCCTGCAGGAAGCGCTTCAGGTTCTCCCGCAAAAAGCAGGCAGCGCGATAAAGCCGGTGCTCGACGAAGCCGGTCCGCCCGAGCCACTGCCGTCGACGAGTGAACCGTTGCACGCACCGCGCAGCGGCGACGTGGCAACGGCGCGCACCAGCGTGCCGCCGCCACCGTTTCGCGGCGCGCTGCCGTCGGCGCAACCCGTGGCGTTGCCGTCATTCGCACCCGATGTGCCGCCGGCGGCAACCGTGCAGCATCTGCTTGACGACACCGACGCCGCGATTGCGCGCCAGACGCTGCTGCAGGTCGCATCACTGCCGGATCGCGCCGACATCGCCGGTCCGCGCACCGACCCGGCAGCGCCGCGGTGGAATTTCGAGATCCCCTTTGCGACTCCGGCCGGGACAGCCATCGCGCAATTCGAGATCTCGCGCGACGGGGCGGCAAGCGCAATCGAAGCGGCAAAGCGGGTGTGGCGGGCGCGGTTCTCGCTCGATGTCGAGCCCGCGGGCCCGATTCACGCTTTGATATCGCTGTCGGGCGACAAGACCTCGGTGCGGATGTGGGCGGAGCGGCCTGCCACGGCGACACAGCTGCGCGCAGGCGCCTCGCAACTAAGCCAGGCCCTGAGCCGCGCCGAACTGCAGCCCGGCGACATCGTGATCCGCGACGGCGCGCCGCTGCAATCAAAACCCGCGCCGGCCGGGCATTTTCTGGATCGCGCGCTATGAGGGGGGAGACGAAGAGCCAGCTCGCGGTAGCGCTGCATTATGACAAGCAAGGCGCGCCGCGCGTCGTCGCCAAGGGCCGGGGCAGCATCGGCGAAAAGATCATCGAAGTCGCAAAAGCCCATGACATCCCGATCGAGGAGAACGAGGTTCTGGCCGGCGCGCTCTCCAACGTCGAACTCGGTGACGAAATTCCCGCCGAACTCTACAAGGCCGTTGCCGAGGTGCTGATTTTCGTGCTGCGACTGTCTGGGCGAATTCGCTAGCATTTCCGCTTATCGCCGTCATTGTTTTACCATGATGGTTCGCGCATCGTTGCGGCCGTTCTCGATCGCATCGGTGCTGCCTTGATCCGTCGCCGCCACATCCTCGGCCTTCTCACCGCCGCTGCAATCGCGCCGTCGCGCGCGTTTGCGAACGTCGCACCTCAGCGCAGCGAAATCCGCGGCGATCTCGCGAAAAGGTTCGCGGACGCGGGTACGGTCGGCACCTTCGTCGGCTACAAGACCGACGACTATCTGGTCATCGCCAGCGACAAGGACCGCTCGGGGCAGGCGTTCCTGCCGGCGTCAACGTTCAAGATCCCGAATTCGCTGATCGCGCTGGAGACCGGCGTGGTCGGAGACCCCGCCAAGGACGTGTTCAAGTGGGACGGCGTCAAGCGCAGCATCGAGGCGTGGAATCAGGACCACACCTTGCGTTCGGCGATCGCCGCTTCCGTGGTGCCGGTGTACCAGGAGATCGCGCGCCGCATCGGCGCGGAGCGCATGCAGAAATACGTCGACCTGTTCGAATACGGCAACCGCAATATCGGCGGCGGCATCGATCAATTCTGGCTGGCCGGCGAGATGCGCATCGACCCGATCCAGCAGATCGATTTCGTCGACCGGTTGCGCCGCGGCGCATTGCCGGTCGCAAAGCGCAGCCAGGATATGGTCCGCGACATCCTCCCCGTGACCAAGGCCGGCGATGCCACGATCCGCGCCAAGTCGGGCCTGCTCGGCGCCGAACTCGGCAAGCCGTCACTGGGCTGGCTGGTCGGCTGGGCCGAGAAGGGCGATATGCAGACCGTGTTCGCGCTCAACCTCGATGTTCGCGAGCCGCGCCACGTCGCCGACCGCATGAACCTGGCGCAGCAGTGCCTGACCGATGTCGGCGCGATCTGATCCAGCACAGTGATGCCGATCATTCGGCTGGCGTCGCTTGCGCGGCTGGATTAGCATTTCTTCCGGTCATAAAAAACGTACGGAGGAAATCCGATGAATTCGGCTTCAGTCTGGATGTCGTCACTGGTCGTCGCCGCGGCCGGCGGCTGGTTCGCCGCTACGATGTTTGCCGCGCCTGCGACCAGCAAAGAGCCGCGCTTTCCGCAACTAACCATGGACCAGCTTAACGAGGCGCAGAAGCCGCTCGGCGAGCAGATCATGAAAGTCTCGAGCGTCGGCCTCGGCGGACCTTACAATCCGATGATCCGCAGCCCGGTGCTGGGCCAGCGGCTGTACGACCTGTTTTATTATCTGCGCTGGCAGACCTCGGTCCCCACCAAACTCAACGAGTTCGCGATTCTCATCATCGGGCGGCAATGGCGCTCCCAGGTCGAATGGTACGCGCACGCGCCGTTGGCGGCGAAGGCGGGACTGTCGCCGGAGATCATCGCCGAACTGAAGGCCAGCAAACGGCCGTCTGGTATGGCGGAAGACGAGGCTGTCGTATACGACTTCGTCACCGAGCTCACCACTACGCAAAAGGTGTCGGACGAAACCTACGCGCGGGCCAAGAAAGTCTTCAACGACCAGCAGATCGTGGATTTGACGGCGGTGGCCGGCAACTACGTCATGGTTGCAATATTGCTGGCGATGGCGGAAGAAACCGTGCCGCCCGGCAAGGAGCCGCCATTCAAGGTCGGCGAAAACTAGGTCGGCATTTACGGGGAAGTATCGTGGGACTGCTGGTGATGATCCTTGGCTTGGTGCTGTTTCTCGGCGTTCACACGCTGACGACGCAGCGCGAGCTGCGCGCCCAGGTCATCGCCTCCGTGGGCGAGGGCGGCTACAAGATCGGCTATGCGCTTGCGTCGGCTCTGGGGCTGGCGCTGATCGTCTGGGGCTTTGCGCATTACCGCGCAACCGGATGGATCGACGTCTGGACTCCGCCGGTTGCCTTCAAGCACATCGCGGTAGCGCTGATGCTGCCCGCGGTGATCCTGGTGGTGGCGTCCTACATCCGAGGCCGCATCTACACCACGCTCAAGCATCCGATGCTGGCAGGCGTCAAATTATGGGCTGCCGCGCATCTCCTCGCCAACGGCGATCTCGGCTCGATCATCCTGTTCGGCTCGTTCCTGGGATGGGCGGTGTATGACCGTATTTCGCTGAAGCATCGCCCTGACGCCGGCGCGCCGCCGATTCCCGTTGGCGGCCCGGCCAATGACCTGATCGCGGTCGCGGTCGGCGTGATCGCCTATCTCGCGCTTGCCTTCGCGTTCCATCCGGTGGTGATCGGGGTTCCGGTGGTTGGAGCTTGAGAGGCGATGGACTGGTCGCATGTTTCGATTCCGCCCATGCAACGCGAGGCGCGCTTTGGTGACCGCGTAGTACCGGCGTTTTGCGAACGGCCGCGAAGCGTCTGGGCGATGGTTGCCGATGCAGTTTCCAGAAATCCGGACGGCGAAGCGTTGATTTGCGGCGATCGGCGAATGACGTGGCGCGAGGTCGCGCAACAATCTGCGCGGATTGCGTTCGGTATGCAGAAGCTGGGCCTGCAGACCGGCGACCGCGTCGCCCTGCTGCTCGGCAACCGCATCGAATTCGTGCTTGCGATACTTGGCGCCGCGCATCTCGGTCTCGTTACGGTTCTGCTCAGCACTCGGCAGCAGAAGCCGGAGATTGCCTATATTCTGAATAATTGCGGCGCCAAACTGCTGCTTCATGAAGCCACCCTTGCCGAACGCCTGCCCGGCGCGGACGATGTTCCCGACCTCATCCATCGCGTCGCCGTGGATGACGGCGATGCCGCATCGCAGTTTTCCGCTCTGATGAGCGATGCGCTTTTGCCGACACCTGCCGACGTCCGCGAAGAGGACACGGCGATGATCCTCTACACGTCAGGTACGACCGGCCGGCCGAAAGGCGCGATGCTTGCTCACTGCAACATCGTTCATTCGGCGATGGTGTACGAGATCTGCATGGAGCTGACGCCGGCAGATCGCTCGATTGCCGCAGTTCCGCTTGCGCATGTGACGGGCGTCATCGCAAACATCATGAGCATGGTGCGGTGCGCCGGAGCGTTGGTCATTGTTGCCGAATTCAAGGCGGCCGAATATCTGAAGATCGCCGCGCGCGAACGCGTGACGCAAACCGTCATGGTGCCGGCGATGTACAATCTCTGCCTGCTGCAGGCGGATTTCGATCACTATGATCTCTCGGCGTGGCGGATCGGTGGATTCGGCGGCGCTCCGATGCCGGCCGCGACCATCGAAAGGCTGGCTGACAAACTTCCCGGATTGAAGCTCGTCAATGCCTATGGCTCGACCGAGACCACCTCTCCCTCGACCATCATGCCGCCGGAGTTGACGGCGGAGCATATCGACAGCGTCGGGCTGCCGTGCCCCGGCGTCGATCTCATCGTGGTCGGACCTGAAGGTCACGAGCTGCCGCGGGGCGAGATCGGCGAAATATGGATTCACGGTGGTTCGGTCATCAAGGGTTACTGGAACGATCCGAAAGCAACCGCGGAAAATTTCACCGGCGGTTATTGGCATTCGGGCGATCTCGGTTCGATCGACGAGCAGAATTTCGTGCGCGTGTTCGATCGTCAAAAGGACATGATCAACCGCGGTGGGCTGAAGATTTACTCGGCCGAAGTCGAGTCGGTGCTTGCCGCGCATCCCGGCGTGGTCGAGAGCGCGATCGTCGCAAGACCATGCCCGGTCCTCGGTGAACGCGTGCACGCGGTAATCGTGACCCGCGATCGGGAGCTCAAGAGGGACAGCTTGCGCGCCTGGTGTGCCGAACGGTTGTCGGATTACAAGGTGCCGGAAACCGTGTCGCTCAGCCTTGAACCGCTGCCGCGCAATGCCAATGGCAAGGTGATGAAAAAGCAGCTGCGGGAGGAACTGACCGGTGGCTCTGCAGACCGGCTGACCCCGCGCCCCGATCAGCGTTAACGCTTTGATCCGGCTCGCTTTGCCTTGCCACCGCCATATCGTTAAGGTATCGCCGCCGCCATATCGGGATTGGCACGCGGCACAGGCGGTGGTCCGGCGCAGCCAATCGGGGACGGGATAACCTTAAGTGTCTGAATTATTTGATGAAGTCGACGAGGAGGTGCGTCGCGAGCAGCTCAAGAAGCTGTGGGAGCGATACTCGATCTATATTATCGCCGGTGCGATTCTGATCGTCGCCGCGGTGGGCGGCTGGCGCGGTTACCAGTACCTGGAGGCCAAGAAGGCCGCCGAGGCCGGCGCTGCTTTCGAAGCGGCTGCGGATCTTTCCGAGCAGAACAAGCACGCCGAGGCTGAGGCTGCCTTTACCAAGCTCGCGGCGACCGCACCCTACGGCTACCGTATCCTATCGCGGCTCCGTGCCGCGGCGGAGGTCGCGACCCGCGATCCGCAAGCGGCGACCAAACTGTACGATGACATCGCCGCGGACCGCAGCGTCGCCGCACCGGAGCAGGATCTCGCCAGGATCCGCGCGGCCGGCCTGCTGCTTGACACCACGAGTTACAACAACATGCTGCAGCGCCTGGAGCCCGCCACGGCGCCGGGCGCGACCTATCGTCATACCGCGCGCGAACTGCTTGCGCTGTCGGCCTGGCGCGCCAACGATGCCGCGGCGACGCGGCAGTGGCTGGACATGATTGCCAATGATGGGGAGACGCCGGCCAGCCTGCGTTCGCGCGCCGAAGCACTGCAAGCCTTGTTGCCGCCGGTTGCCAAGAGTTGAGTGGGAAATCGTCCATGCGCTCGCAACGTCTCATTGCCGCCGCCGTCGTCATCGCGCTGTCGAGCGCATTGGCCGGCTGCACCAGCGGCTTTAGCAACTTCGATCCGTCGGACCTGCTCGACTGGCTCGATACAAAGAAAAAACTGCCGGGCGAGCGCAAGCCGGTCTTCCCGCAGGGTGTGCCAGGCCTGGAGCAGGGTGTGCCGAAGGACCTGTACAAGAGCAGCGTCGAGCAAAGGCAACAGCAAGATGCTGCGGCAGCCGCGGCAGCTGCTGCTCAACCCGTCGAAGATCCGAAGTCGAAAAGCGGCGCGAAATCCAAGGGCAAAGGCAAGCAGACCGCAAGCACCGCGCCGGCGCCGGCTGCTGCACCCGATGCCGAAGCCGCACCGGAGGAAGAGGGCTCTACCGCCGCCGCGCCGCCGGCCCCAAAGCCGAAGAAGATCGTGCGCCGGCGAACCACGACGCCGCCGCCCGATGCGGCCGCGCCGCAAGCCGCGCAGCCCGCGGCTCAGCCGCAACAGGCCGCCTCGCCATTCCCGGCGCCGCTGCCCGGCGGCACATTCCAGCGCTGATTTGAATACCCCTCGCATTGACATGCGCTTCGTAAAGGGCGCAGGGATCGCTGATGTCCTTCACCATCGCCATTATCGGCCGGCCCAATGTCGGCAAGTCGACGCTGTTCAATCGGCTGGTCGGGCAAAAGCTCGCGCTGGTCGATGACGAGCCCGGCGTGACGCGCGACCGCCGCGAAGGCCAGGCGCGGCTCGGCGATCTCGAATTCACCATCATCGATACCGCAGGGCTCGACGAGGGCGCCAAGGGCTCACTGACCGCGCGGATGCAGGAGCAGACCGAAGCCGCGATCGGTCTCGCCGACGCGCTGATGTTCGTGATCGATGCGCGCGCAGGCCTCACGCCGAACGACCGTTCGTTCGCCGATTTCGCGCGCCGCGCCAACAAGCCGGTGGTGCTGGTGGCGAACAAAAGCGAAGGCAGGCACGGCGAAGCCGGCGCGATGGAATCCTACGCGCTCGGCCTCGGCGAGCCGATCCAGATTTCCGCCGAGCACGGCGAGGGCCTCAGCGATCTCTACGACGCGCTGCGGGTGCTGATGCCGGAGCCGGCCGAAGAGCGGCAAGAATTCGACGACGATGACGTGATCGATTCCGATGAGGATTTGTCGAAGCGGCCGATCCGCGTGGCCATCGTCGGCCGCCCCAACGCCGGCAAATCCACGCTGATCAATCATCTGCTCGGCGAGGAGCGGCTGCTGACATCGGCCGAGGCCGGCACCACCCGCGATTCCATTTCCGTCGAGATCAACTGGCAAGGCCGCGACTTCCGGGTGTTCGATACCGCGGGCTTACGGCGGCGCTCGCGGATCGAGGCAAAGCTGGAAAAGCTTTCGGTGGCGGACGCGCTGCGCGCCGTGCGCTTCGCCGAAGTCGTGGTGCTGATGATGGACGCGCAGAACAAGTTCGAGGAACAGGATCTGCGCATCGCCGACCTGATCGAGCGCGAGGGCCGCGCGCTGGTGATCGCGGTCAACAAATGGGATCTGATGGGACGGCAATCCAAGCTGATCGCCGCGCTGCGCACCGACGCCGATCATCTGCTGCCTCAGGTCAAGGGCATGCCGATCGTTGCGGTGTCCGGGCTGATGGGCGAGGGCATCGACCGGCTGATGACCGCGATCGAGGAGGCCTATGCGGTATGGAACCGGCGGGTCCCGACCGCGGCGCTCAATCGCTGGTTCGAACAGGCCGTCGACGCAAATCCGCCGCCGGCGGTTTCGGGCCGCCGCCTGAAGCTGAATTACGTCACGCAGACCAAGGCGCGCCCGCCGAGTTTTGTGGTGTTCTGCTCGCGCGCCGATGCGGTGCCGGAATCCTATCTGCGCTATCTCGTCAACAGCCTACGCTCATTCTTCGATCTGCCGGGCACGCCGGTGCGGATCACTTTGCGCGAGAAGGCCAATCCGTTCGCCCACAAGCGCAAGCGGCCGTCGTGAGTGCAGAGACGGAGACGCCGCCGATAAAGCCGCCGCGCGCAGGCGCGGTGGTTTTCATCTTCATCACCATCCTGCTCGACATGTTCGCGCTCGGCCTGATCATGCCGGTGCTGCCGAAGCTCGTCGAAAGTTTTGTCGAGAACGACACGGCGAGTGCCGCGCGGATTTTCGGCCTGTTCGGCACCGCCTGGGCGTTGATGCAGTTTTTCTTCTCGCCTGTTCTCGGCGGCTTGTCGGACCGGTTCGGCCGGCGGCCGGTGGTATTGCTGTCGAATCTCGGCCTTGCGCTCGATTACGTGCTGATGGCGCTGGCGCCTTCGCTGGTCTGGCTGTTCATCGGCCGGGTGATTTCTGGCATCACCTCGGCCAGCATCTCGACGGCATTCGCTTATATCGCGGACGTGACGCCGCCGGAGCGGCGCGCGGCGGTGTTCGGCAAGGTCGGCGTCGCGTTCGGCGCGGGCTTCATTCTCGGACCCGCGCTCGGCGGGTTGCTTGGCGGCATGGATCCGCGGCTGCCGTTCTGGGTCGCGGCTGGTTTGAGCTTTGCCAACACGCTGTACGGCCTGCTGATCCTGCCGGAATCGCTGCCGAAGCAACGCCGTTCGCCATTCCGCTGGCGCAGCGCCAATCCGGTCGGCGCGCTAAAACTGCTGCGATCCGACCGGGTGCTGGCGGGCCTTTCGGTAGTGACCTTCATCGGCCAGGTGGCGCACGTGGTGCTGCCCTCCACCTTCGTGCTTTACGCGACCTATCGCTATGGCTGGGACCAGAAGACGGTCGGCCTGACGCTGGCCATGGTCGGCATTTGCGCAATGGTGGTGCAGGGCGCCGCGATCGGACCGATCGTCACGCGTTTCGGCGAACGCCGGGCGCTGCTGTTCGGTCTTTGCTGCGGCGCAGTTGGCTTTCTTATTTTCGGTGCGGCGCCGACCGGGCCGCTGTTCTGGCTCGGCATTCCGGTGATGGCGTTATGGGGCATTGCCAACGCCGCCACGCAGGGACTGATGAGCCGGCTCGTTGCGCCCGATCAGCAAGGCGCCCTGCAGGGGGCAACCACCAGCGTGCAGAGCCTGTCCCAGCTGGTCGGCCCGTTCCTGTTTACGCTGACGTTTGCGTATTTTATCGGCAGCAATGCGCCGTGGATCATGCCGGGCGCGCCGTTCCTGCTGGCTGCGGGCTTGCTGGTGCTGGCGTTGCTGATTGCGATGCGCGTACTGGCCGGCATGACGATGGGTGCGCGCGCGTCCTCGGGCTGATCGCAACTCGGTATCAGCGCTCGGCGATACCTGTCAGCGTCCGCTGAGCGAGTTGGCTCTTATATTTCGCCAGCAAATTTATGGCAAATTCCGTCGCTTCCCGGCGAATGGCTTCGGCCTCTTGATCCGATATCGGATGTTTCAGGGTAAACGCACGCATCACGCGGTCGACGACGGCTTGCATGGAAAGCTCCGGTTTTAACCGAAACTCTCATGACAATGGAAAGTTCCCGCCGTTGGTCGGACGGCGGGGACGATCGGTTCGAACCCCGCGGCTTGCCCGCCGCAAGGCCGGGCATGCCCGGTGGCTTACTTCTTGATCAGCGGACAGTCGCTCTCAGCGAGCGGCTTGGCGGCGTCTTCGGCCGAGATGTCGGCGATCTTCTTGTAATAATCCCACGGATATTTGGACTCTTCGGGCTTCTTGACCTCGAACAGATAGGCTGGAATGAGCCTGCGGCCATCGGCGCGCAGCGGGCCCTTGCCGAACAGCGGGTCGTCGGTCGGAAGCTCTTTCATCTTCGCCACCACCTTGGCGCCGTCATGCGGATTGCCGCCGAGCGCTTCCATCGCCTTCAGATAGTGCAGCACCATGGCGTAGTTACCGGCCACCGTCATCGACGGCATCATGCCCTTGGGCGACTCCTTGGCGAAGCGTTTCGACCATTCGCGCGTCTTGTCGTTCATGTCCCAATAAAAGGACTCGGTGAATGACAGTCCCTGCGCGGTCTTCAAACCCAGTGAATGCACGTCGGTGATGAACAGCAGCAGCGCCGCGAGCTTTTGGCCGCCGGAAACGATGCCGAACTCCGAGGCCTGCTTGATCGCATTGGTGGTGTCGCCGCCGGCGTTGGCAAGACCGACGACCTTGGCCTTCGAGGCCTGCGCCTGCAGCAGGAAGGACGAGAAATCCGACGTGTTGATCGGATGCTTGACGCCGCCCAGCACCTTGCCGCCATTGGCGGTGACAACCGCTGACGTGTCGCGTTCCAGCGCGTGGCCGAAGGCATAGTCCGAGGTCAGGAAGAACCAGGTATCGCCGCCGGCCTTGGTCAGCGCCTTGCCTGTGCCGTTGGCGAGCATGTAGGTGTCATAGGTGAACGACACCGTGTTGGGCGTGCAGGCCTTGCCGGTCAAGTCGGCGGTCGCCGCGCCGGAATTCAGCAGCACTGCGTTCTTTTCCTTGACCAGATTGCTGACCGCGAGCGCTACACCGGAGTTCGGCGTGTCGGCAATGGCATCGACCTTGTCGGCATCGATCCATTGCCGCGCAATATTGACGCCGACATCGGGCTTGTTCTGATGATCGCCGCTCAACACGTCGATCTTCCAGCCTTTGGCGAGCAAGCCGGAGTCCTGCACCGCCATCTTGATTGCGGCAACCGAATTGGGACCTCCGATGTCGGCGTAGAGGCTCGACATGTCGTTGAGCACGCCGATCTTGACGGTCTTGTCCTGGGCCAGCGCGGGGCTTGCAAGCCCGAGACTGGCGAGCGCGATGATTGCGCCGCGCTGTGCGATGGTAGTTCTCATCTATATTCCTCCGTATGTGCGCTTATTTCAGCGCGTCCGATGTCAACTTGAACTTCTGGATGCGCTTTCCGGTATCGACCTCGGCGGTATAGACATTGCCCTTCGCATCGATCGCCATGGCGTGAATCCAGTGGAACTGGCCGGCGTTGCGGCCGTTATGGCCGAAGGTGCCGACGACGCTGCCGTCGTCGCGCTTCAGCACGCGAATCTCGTTGTTTTCGCCGTCGGCGCTGAGCAGATAGCTCTGCTTCGGATCCGGCCAGACGGCTACGTCCCACACCGCGCCATTGCCGAGCGTGTTCTTTTCATAGAACCATTCGGTCACGAAAGTGCCGTCCTTCTTGAACACCTGAATGCGGTTGTTGATGCGGTCGCAGACATAGACAAAACCGTCATTGGTGACCTTGACGCAATGCACGGGATTGCCGAACTGCTGCGACACCGGCGCTTTCGGATCATAGGCGGCCTGCTTGTCGTCGTTCGGCGGCTTGCCGTAAGCCCCCCAGTGCCGCTTGTAGGCGCCGGTGGTGGCGTCGAACACGATGACGCGGCGGTTGCCGTAGCCGTCGGCGACATAGATTTCATTGGCGGCGTTATCGACGGTGGTCTCGGCGGGCTTGCCGAGTTGGGTGGTGTCGTTGCTGCCCTTGGTCGGTGCGATCTTGCCGATCTGCATCACGAACTTGCCGTCGCCGGTGAATTTCATCACGACGTTGTCATTGTCGGCATTGCCGGTGAGCCAGACATTTCCCTTGTCGTCGACTTCGATGCCGTGTTCGCGGCCGACCCATTCATAACCTTCGCCGGGACCGCCCCACGAGCGCAGCAGGTTGCCGTCGGCATCGAATTCCAGCACCGGGGGCGCCGAGACGCAGCATTTCGATCGCGGCGGCGTCAGCGCGGCGCCCTTCTCGTCGTCGGTCAGCGAGCGCGGCCGGTGGATGACCCAGATATGCCCCTTCGAATCCGCGGTGATGCCGCCGACTTGGCCGATGATCCAGTTGTTCGGCAGCGGTTTCGGCCAGGAGGCATCGACCGCGAAGGTGGGAACCTCGCCCGCGCGCGCGGGTTGCGAAACCGCCGCGGTGCCGATCAGCGCGGCCATCGCGATCGCAGCAATCGTTTTGGTCATGGTATCCTCCCGAAATATTCAATGCGGATTTTTTCCGCTTGGCGCGGAGTGAATAGCGGAGAGATGCGGGAGTCAATCGGCGAGAAGTTTAAGCCGGCGCGTGAAAACTGAGCAGCTTGCGGGTCTTATAGTCGTAGAGCTTGCCGGTCTCGGTCCAGTCGGGCGCGCACATCGGTACAATCATCTCCGCCGCCTGTTCCGGCGTGTCCAGCGTCGCCGGATCCTCACCCGGGAACACGGTCGCGCGCATCCGGGTGCGGATCGGGCCAGGGTCGAACAGATTGATCCGGATCGGCGTGGATGCGGTTTCATTGGCCCAGGCACGCACCAGCGTCTCGAGTGCCGCCTTCGAGGCCGCGTAAGGGCCGCGATAGGCCGAAGCCTCGCGGGCGGACGCGGATGTGATGAACACAGCGCGGCCGGCGTCGGATTGTTTCAGGAGCGGCTCCATGCAGCGGATCAGTTGAAAATTCGCGGTGACGTTGAGGGCCATCACGTCGTTCCACGGCTTCAGTTCGATGTGGCCGAGCGGCGAAGACGGACCGGCAACACCGGCGTTGCCGACGAGAATATCGAGCTTGCCGTGGCGCTCATGCAGCGCGGCGCCAAGCCGCGCAATGCCATCGGAGTCGGTGAGATCGAGCGGCACCAATGTGGCGCTGCCGCCAGCGTTGCGGATGTCGTCGTCGAGTTCTTCGAGGCCTGCCTGCGTTCGCGCTACCGCCACGACATGCGCGCCGGCCTTCGCCAGCGCGCGCGCGGTGGCGTAGCCCAAGCCGCGCGATGCGCCGGTGACGAGAGCGATGCGCGAGGCGAGGGGAAGGGTCGTCAAGCAATTCACTCCGTTGTCGTCCCCGCGAAGGCGGGGACCCATACGCCGTGACGGTTATGATGTGAGAAGGCGCACGTGTCTAACTTTGTTCAAACAACAAGCGCCGGTGGTTATGGGTCCCCGCCTTCGCGGGGACGACGAGCTAGCTAGCTTCCGCCAGCAACGACAATTGCCGCGGCTGCGGCTCGACCTGGGTCTGGTCGGTGAGATGCGTCGGATACGCGCCGGTGAAGCAATGGTCCGAGAATTTCGGATTGGCGGGATCGCGGCCGGGCTCGCCCATGGCGCGGTACATGCCGTCGATCGACAGGAACGCCAGCGAATCCGCGCCGATGATCTCGCGCATCTGCTCGAGGCTGTGGGTCGCCGCCAGCAGTCCGCCATGGTCCGGCAGGTCGATGCCGTAATAATCGGGGTGGATGATCGGCGGCGAGGCGAGGCGGAAGTGCACCTCGCGCGCGCCGGCGTCGCGCATCATGCGCACGATCTTCCGCGACGTGGTGCCGCGCACCAGCGAATCGTCGATCAGGATGATGCGCTTGCCTTCGATCGCGGCGCGGTTGGCGGAGTGCTTCATGCGCACGCCGAGTTCGCGCACGCTCTGGGTCGGCTGAATAAAGGTGCGGCCGACATAATGGTTGCGGATGATGCCGAGTTCGAACGGCACGCCGGAATGCTGGCTGTAGCCGACCGCGGCGGGCACCCCGGAATCCGGCACCGGCACGATGACGTCGACCTCGACATGGCTCTCGCGCGCGAGCTGCGCGCCGAAGGCCTTGCGGACCTCGTAGACCGAGCGGCCGCCGACGATGGAATCCGGCCGCGAGAAATAGATGTATTCGAAGATGCAGGGCCGCGGCGGCTTTGGCGGGAACGGCTTGTGGCTCTGCACGCCGTGCTCGTCGAATACGATGACCTCGCCGGGCTCGATATCGCGAACGTATTTTCCACCGATAATGTCGAGCGCGCAGGTTTCCGATGCCAGGATCGGACAGCCATCGAGTTCGCCCAATACCAGCGGGCGGATGCCGAGCGGGTCGCGCGCGCCGATCAGCTTCTTGTTGGTCAGCGACACCAGCGCCCAGGCGCCTTCGATGGCGCGCAGCGCCTCGATGAAGCGGTCGATGAAGCGGTTGCGCTTCGACTGCGCGACCAGATGCAGGATCACCTCGGTGTCGGTGGTGGATTGCATCATGGCGCCGTTGCGCACCAGCTCGCGGCGCAAGGTCAGCCCATTGGTGAGATTGCCGTTGTGGCCGACCGCAAAACCGCCGGCGTTGAGTTCGGCGAACAGCGGCTGCACGTTGCGCAGGATGGTGCCGCCGGTCGTGGAGTAGCGGGTGTGCCCGACTGCCGCGTTGCCGGGGAGGCGCTCGATCACTTCGCGGCGGGAGAAGGTGTCGCCGACGAGGCCGAGCCGGCGTTCGGAATGAAACCGTGAGCCGTCGAAGGAGACGATGCCCGCGGCCTCCTGGCCGCGGTGCTGCAAGGCGTGCAATCCGAGTGCCGTGATGGCGGCGGCGTCGGGATGGCCGAAGATGCCGAACACCCCGCATTCCTCGCGCAGCGTATCGCCATCCAGGTCATCGTCTGTCAGGTCGGGCGCGGCGAGGTTGAGGTCCAGATGCAGTTGTCCGGCGTCATCGCAAGGGCTCTGTATCTCGTCCATCGCGCCTCTCTTTTGCAGGGAACTATTTTCCCGCCGGCTTGCCATCGATCAGTTTTTTTAGCTGATCGCGGGCAGGTTTGCTGTAGCCATCACCGGCGCCGGGGGTGGCGGGGTCGGTGTCAGTGTTTTCCTCGTCCGGCTTATTCTTCTTGAATCGCTTTAAGATGGTGTTCTCGGGGTCGTCCGGCAAGAGCGCCATCAGCCAGTCCCCGGTTCCCTGCAGCACCACGCGGGACTTGGCGCCGTTAACCCAATCCGGCCGCTGCTTGTCCGGGACCAGCCAGCTGAAGAACAGGAACGCGACCACGACGATCAGCAGGCCGCGCGCCAGCCCAAACAGGAATCCAAGGGTACGGTCGAGCGCGCCGATCCGGGAATCCAGGATCATGTCGGAGATCCGTACCGTGACGATCGAGACCACGATCAGCGTGCCGACGAATACGCCGGCGACCACCACGACGCTGGCGACGGTGTCGTTGTTGAAATAGGTTTTGGCGGTCGGCAGCAGCTTCGAAAATGCATAGAGCGTGACCAGCGCCGCGGCGCCCCAGGCGGCGATCGAGAGGATTTCGCGCATAAAACCGCGGACCATCGCGAGCAGGCCGGAGATCAGCATCACCCCGAGCAGGACAAGATCGAGTATCGTTATCGGCATCGGCTGGTCAGGTCCGCTCGTAAGTCTCTGAGTCGCGAATCGGCGTGTCGGTGCCACCGTAAATGACGGGCAACCGGCACGGCCCGCAAGGCCGGAAATCATGCGATCCCGGCCGCGCGGGTTGTATAGCGGCGGCTAAGGGCAAGGTCACGCCGCTTTAGCCATTTTCGCGACGGAATCGCGCCGGTGTGGCATTTTTCTCAGGGCCAGCGCCTCTGGCGGTGCCGCGCGCGGCAATGTCCGCGACCAGGGTGGTCAGGCTGCCGACGGTATTGAGGGACAGCCCCGCGTCGCCGCCGGGCTCGCCGCGGGCCGATTCCGGCAGCACCGCGCGTCCGAACCCGAGCTTTGCCGCTTCCTTCAGCCTGGCCGCGCTCTGCGCCACCGGCCGTACCGCGCCGGACAGCGAAATCTCGCCGAAATACACCGCATCGACCGGCAGCGGCGCGTTGGCCAGCGACGACACCAGCGCCGCGGCGGCGGCAAGGTCCGCCGCCGGTTCCTGAATGCGCAGGCCGCCGGCGACGTTGAGATACACGTCATGGCCCGACAGTTTTACGCCGCAATGGGCCTCCAGCACCGCCAGCACCATGGAGAGTCTGCTCGGATCCCAGCCCACCACGGCGCGCCGCGGGGTGCCGAGCGAGGTCGGCGCCACCAGCGCCTGCAGTTCCACCAGCACCGGCCGCGTTCCCTCGATGCCCGCGAACACCGCCGTGCCCGGACTGCCGAGGTCGCGCTCGGACAGGAACAGTTCGGACGGGTTGGAGACTTCGCGCAGACCGAGGCCTGTCATCTCGAACACGCCGATCTCGTCGGTGGGGCCGAAGCGGTTTTTCACCGCGCGCAGAATCCGGAACTGCTGCGAGCCTTCGCCCTCGAACGACAGCACCGCGTCGACCATGTGCTCGACCACGCGCGGTCCCGCGATCTGGCCATCCTTGGTAACGTGGCCGACCAGGATGATCGCCGCGCCGGATTTTTTCGCGAACCGGATCAGCGCCTGCGCCGAGGCGCGCACCTGCGTCACCGTGCCGGGCGCGGATTCCACCGTGTCGGTCCACATGGTCTGGATCGAATCGATCACGATCAGCCGCGGTGCTGCGCCTTCCGACAGCGTGGAGACGATATCCTCGACCGAGGTTTCGGCGGCGAGCTGCACCGGCGCGTCGGCAAGCCCAAGCCGCTCGGCGCGCAGCCGCACCTGCGCCACCGCCTCTTCGCCGGAAATATACACCGCGCGATGGCCCGACCGGGCGAGCAGGGCGGTTGCCTGCGTCAGCAGCGTGGATTTACCGATGCCGGGATCGCCGCCGACCAGCAGCACCGAACCGCGCACAAAACCGCCGCCGATCACGCGATCAAGCTCGGCCATCCCAGAGGGCAGGCGAGGGGCGTCATGGCTTTTGCCGGTCAGGGTCTCCAGCGCGAACAGCCGGCCCTTGCGCCGGGAGCGGATGCTGACCGGCATGCTGGTAGCGCCCGTCGTGTCTTCCTCGGAAAGCGTATTCCACTCGCCGCAGGCCTCGCACTTGCCGGCCCAACGGTTATAGGCCGCGCCGCAGTTCTGGCAGACAAAGGAGAGGGCGGATTTGGCCATGGAGGTTAAGTTGCATTCACGAATGGAGGGTAGAACATAAGAAGAACATTGAGATTTGATTAACCGCGGCCTATGAGTTTAGTCAAGCCGAAAGGACCGTAATGGCTGGAATCTCGAAAATTGAATGGACTGACTCTACCTTTAATCCTTGGGTAGGGTGTACCAAAATCAAGCGCGCTGGCGACAAGGCGTCTGCCTGCGATTTTTGTTATGCCGAAAAGTGGGCGAAGCGCAGCGGCCAAGTGACTTGGGGCAATCATCCGCGCCGGCGAACTACCGCTTCATATTGGAATGCACCAAAAGTCTGGAACAAGCGAGGCTCGGAATTCCAATCGAAGTTCGGACGACGACAACGCGTATTTTGTGCATCTCTTGCCGATGTTTTTGACAATCAGGTTGATCCTGGATGGCGGGCTGATCTTTTCGAACTCATTGCCGAGTGCGATCAACTAGACTGGCTACTGCTTACAAAACGGCCGCAGAATATACGAAAAATGCTACCGATGAATTGGGGCTCCGGTTACGCGAATGTCTGGTTGGGGACAACCGCGGAAGACGCAAACGCCTACCAACAACGTGTATCATACCTACTCGCTTTGCCAGCGGTGGTTCGATTTGTCAGTTATGAGCCAGCGCTCGGTCCATTAGGTCCTATTGCGATCTCTGGCCGGGTGCCTGACTGGATCATCATAGGTGGCGAAAGCGGAGTCAGAGCAGACTCCTTGCGGAGAACACATCCTCAGTGGGCGCGCGATGCAATCGCTGAGTGCCGCCGCGAGAAAGTTGCGCCATTTCTCAAGCAATGGGGTTCTTATACCAACAATCCTCTGGTTGTCGAAGATCAACTTGCGATTCTGGATGCTATCCAGAGTGATCCGCCCAGGAACGGCAAGGGCGGCGGCAAATTGGACGGGAAATTGTGCCGGGAATTTCCCCTCGCGCGCGCGGCAAATTCGAAGGCATCCATCAAAAAAATTCACCAAGAAAGAGCGCTAGCGCGGCAAAGATAAGAAGGCCGCTCGTTGCCTGAGGCGGGCCGAGACTTACGAGTTGCTCGGTTTGAGGATGTGATTGCCGATCTTCGTTGCCAATCCTACGGCCTTGGGATCATCGTTTGATATGCACAGGAATAGCGAAAATCGTTGTGGGTTTTTTTGTAAAGGTAATCGCAATGGCTTGAGTACCGCCGGAAAAATCGTCTCCAATCGAGACTTTGCATATGCCTCTAGACCAGCCACGTTCGTCGAACGCCGCCGCGGCCCCTCGGAAATCCCATCAAACAAATCATCTCGTGTAGTCTTGGGATAAAGTTCTTCCTCCCAAGCATCGGATCCAAACATTCTGGTAAGCGCGGCGCGCTTATGCTCATCGATGTCAGCCAGTTGACAGGTGGCTTGGCGATAAAGGCCGGCCAAGGGAAATAAAAACCAAACGTCAATCGCCTTCGTGGCAGCAACTTTTTCCAGGGTAGACCATTCTAGTTGCATTCCGTAGGGATCAAGAAAAAGAACGGCTCTAGTAGATCGCCAATTATTGGCTGCGATAAGAGATTCCAGGGCGTCGTTAGCGTCATTTTTGACTACAGCAATTTGCCGATTGGGATAGTTCGCAGCCAATTCCTGAAGCGCCGTAACGTATGAAGGTTTGTTCTCGATAAAAACAATAAAATCGAATGGTGGTTTTATATCGATTGCGATCCTTGCGGAGCCACGACGACGCTCGATCCTTTCAGGTTCTCCTGAGTTTAAAAGACCAGCTGCCCGTTCTTCGTGCCGCACGGTGCGAGAGCCAGTACCTGCGAAGGCATCCACGTACCAAAGCTCATTGAATTTACCTCGTAGTGCCGTGGTGAAGAACTTCAGATATTTTTCGATGATCGATAGCTTAAGTTCGGTATGTTGGTCGCCGAATTCATGATCGATGGGCATCGCTTCGTCTCGTCGCTAGCGGGCCTTAGGTTGATTGCATCGCGTTCCATAGCATGGAAAGTCCCGCCGCAATCATGATCCCATCCATCACGAGCCGGAACACATCGGCGGCCAGCTTCAGCACGAAGCGCTTGGCGATGAAGGCCCCGAACATCAGCGACGATGCCGCGATCAGGCCTTTCAGCGCGACGTCCCACGTCAGCGCGCCGAAACGCTGGAACGTGACCGATTTGCTCAGGTAGAGGCCGAGCGAGCTGGCGGCTTCGGTGGCGAGGAATGCGCCCTTGCTCAGGCCGTAGAACAGGAACAGCGGCACGCTCAGGGGTCCGGTGGAGACCACGATGCCGGTGAGATAGCCGATGATCGCGCCGCCGATCGCCAGATGCCACAAGGTTATCTCGAGGTCGTGCCGTGCGAGCCAGTGCCGCACCGGCACCATCGCGATCAGGAACAGGCCGATCGATATATCGACGGCTTGAGATGGCAGCATCAGCAGCGTGCGCGCGCCCAGCGCCGCGGCGGGGATGCCGGTGATGGAGTAGGCCGCACAGGCGCGCCAGTCGACTTCGCGCCACCACGCCAGAATCCGCGACAGGTTGGCCATCACGGCGGCGATCGCCATGATCGGCACGGCTTCTTTCGGGCCGTATTGATAGACCAGCACCGGCATCAGCATGATCGAGGAGCCGGTGCCGACAATGCCGCTGATGGTGCCGGCGATGAGGCCGACCGCGAGGACGAAAAGAAAACCCAAAAGCCCGTGCTCCGCGGTCGGTTCATCGTGTCGCGCGGCAACGCGCCCAAATTTCGAATCTATGTCGCGCCTGCAACCTAGCCTTGGGCCGCGGCGTCTCATAGTCTCCGTAACGATCTTCGGATCGCTTGCACCGACCCGCACTCGATCACAAGGCGGGCGTGAAACAAGAAATTGGGAGGAAACCGATGACGAAATGGCTCATTGCCTGCGCAAGTGTTTTGTTGTTGGGCACAGCGCAGGCCGCCGATGCGCCGAAATTTCAGGTCGATCCGGCCTGGCCAAAACCGCTGCCGAACAACTGGATCATGGGCCAGGCCGCCGGCGTCGCCGTCGATGCGCAGGATCACGTCTGGGTGGTGCAGCGTCCCAAAACCCTGACCGACGACGAAAAGGCGGCGAGCCTCTCCCCGCCGCGAACCAAATGCTGCGTGGCCGCGCCGCCGGTGATGGAGTTCGACCAGGAAGGAAATCTGGTCAAGGCGTGGGGCGGCAAAGGCGAGGGGTTTGACTGGCCGGACAACGAGCACGGCATCTACATCGATCAGAAGGGTTTTGTTTGGCTCGCCGGCAATGGCGAGCGCGACGGCCAGATTTTAAAATTCACGCGGGACGGAAAATTCGTCATGCAGATCGGCAAGCAGGGCAACCAGACCGACAGTCTGGACAGCACTCGGCTTGGCAAGCCCGCGAACATGACCGTCGATGCCGCCGCCAATGAGCTCTATGTCGCCGACGGCTATTTCAATCATCGCATCATCGTGTTCGACAGCGAGACCGGCGCGTTCAAGCGGCAATGGGGCGCCTACGGCAAGCCGCCGACCGACGTAAAAATGCCGGCCTACGATCCCTCCGCGCCGCCATCGCCGCAGTTCGGCAACCCGGTGCATTGCGTGAGGATCGCCAGCGACGGCCTGGTCTATGTCTGCGACCGGATGAACGATCGCATCCAGGTGTTCCGGAAGGACGGCACCTTCGTCAAGGAAATGTTCGTCGAGAAGAATACGCTGGCGAACGGATCGGTCTGGGATCTCGAAATCTGGCCCGACGCCAGCGAGAGCTTCCTGATCAACGCGGACGGCGCCAATAACGAGGTCCGCACGCTGTCGCGGGAAACCGGCGAAACCGTCGGCCGCTTCGGCCGCAACGGCCGCATGGCCGGCGATTTCCACTGGGTTCACAATCTGGCGCTCGACTCCAAAGGCAACATCTTCACCACCGAGGTCGATACCGGAAAACGCGCGCAGAAATTTCTGTTCAAGGGAGACATGGTGCTGAGGCGACGCACGCCGTAGGCGAAATCTTCGTAGCCCGGATGGAGCGAAGCGAAATCCGGGAGCCGCGAACACTGAGCTCGTGATCCCGGATTGCGCTGCGCTCCATCCGGGCTACGAGTTGATCCATATTTTCAAACAGCCAAGCTTCCGCATTCTCGCGGCGCGATGCGTCCGAGGTTTGCCAGTCCCTCGCGCGACCTGCGCGAGGGGGTGGAGCGGCGGGAGGCGCCAGGGCACCAGCGGGCACCCTTGAGGCGGGAGTAACGTACCCACCTCGCGCGGCAAGGCACCGCGCGCGCCCAAGGCTAGGCGCAGCGCCTCCCGGCGCTCCACCAACCACCGGGGCCGTCGACCGTTCCGGGGCGCCCCGGTCAGGCCAGCTCTCGCTCTGTCCGCTGAAAGGATCGCTTCTAGAAAGCGGCCCCTCGTCGGACAGGACACGATCAGAATAAGCGAGATTTTGGACCCGTGGATAAGGAATGCAAAAATTTTTTTTCGCCAGCGTTTACAGCTTCGTAGGGCGGATTAGCGACCCCCGGGCGCGACACTGAACCGAATGAAGGCGCAAGCGTAATCCGCCGCTCCGCTTGCACCGGCGGCGGATTACGCCTTCCGCCTTCGCGTGTTGGAACACCGATGCTCTGGGACCGGCTAATCCGCCCTACTGTTCTTCGTTTATCGCAGCACGATCCACGCCGGCGCGTGGTCGCTGGCGCCTTCCTCGCCGCGAACGGCGCGGTCGACGCCGGCCTTGCTGAGGCGCGGCGCCAGTGCGGGGCTGAGCAGCAGATGATCCAGCCGCAGGCCGGCGTCGCGGGGCCAGCGGTTGCGCTTGTAGTCCCAGAAGGTGAACATCGGTTTTGTCGGATGCAGCGTGCGGACTGCGTCCGTCCAGCCTTGCGCCAGCAGCGCCTTGAAGGCGGCGCGGCTTTTCGGCTGGATCAGCGCGTCGTTGTCCCACGAGCGCGTCGGATAAATGTCGAGGTCGGTCTGCGCGACATTGTAGTCGCCGGCCAGCACCACGGGAATGTCCTGCTTGAGAAAAGTTGCGGTGTGCTTTCGCAGCCGCTTGAACCAGTCGAGCTTGTAGTCGAATTTCGGCCCCGGCTGTGGATTGCCGTTGGGCAGATAGATGCTGGTGACGATGATGCCGCTGACCGCGGCTTCGATGTAGCGCGCCTGAATATCCCTGGCGTCGCCGGGCAGTTCGGTGCGGATCAGAACCGGATCGGTCTTGCGCGCGAGGATGGCGACGCCGTTCCAGGTCTTCTGGCCGCGCCAGACCGCGCCATAGCCGGCCTTGCGAATTTCTCGAAAAGGAAAGTCGGCGTCGGTCGATTTCAGTTCCTGCAGGCAGACAATGTCGGCCTTGGACGACCGCAGCCATCGCAACAGGTTCGGCAGACGCCGGTTGATGTTGTTGATGTTGAACGTCGCGACCTTCAAGAAGATCAGGCCGGCGGGGCCGGCGCCGCAGCAGCGGGCGCGCTTTTTTCTGCGCCGTCCTTCTCGCTCTTCGCTTCGCCGCCCGTGTAGATCCGCGCGTATCGTTTGCCGAGACTGGTCAGTACCTCATAACCGATGGTACCGAAATGATGCGCGACCTCGTCGACGGTGATGCCTTCGCCGATCAGCGTCGCCATGTGGCCGCGCCGCGCGGTCTTGTCCGGCAGGTCGGTGATGTCGATCGCCATCAGGTCCATCGAGATGCGGCCCGCGACCGGACAGCGCTTGCCCGCCACCACGACTTCGGCGCCCCGCGTGCCGTCATTGGCGCTGGCGGCACGGAAATAGCCGTCGGCATAGCCGGCCGAGACGATGGCGAGTTTGGTGGGCCGCCGCGCGGTCCAGGTTCCGCCATAGCCGACGCTCTCGCCGCGCTCGACATTGCGCAGCTGGACGATGCGCGCCTTCAGATCAACGACCGCCTGCATCGGATTGTCGGCTTCCGGCGTCGGATTGACGCCATAGAGCGCAGCCCCCGGCCGCACCATGTCGAACTGGAATTGCGAGCCGAGATAGATTCCGGACGAATTCGACAACGAGGCCGGCACGCCGGAAAAGTTGCTGGCAATCTCGCGGAAGGCCGCGACCTGCTTGGCGTTGAGCGGATGATTGAGGGTTTCGGCGCAGGCGAGATGGCTCATCACCAGCGTAATGCCGTGATCGCCGGCATTGATCCTGGGCACGATGCCGTTCGCCTCCACCAGAGTGAGGCCGAGCCGGTTCATGCCGGTGTCGATGTGGATGGCGGCTCCGCCCGACCATCCGGAGCGCCGGCAGAATACGTCCCATTCGGCAAGCTCGTTGAGATCGCCGATCACCGGCCGGCAGTTGAGCTTGGCGAAGGCATCGCCGCAGTTCTGGAAAAAACCGTCCAGCACATAGAGTTCGGCCGACGGCAACGCTTCGCGCGCGGCGCGCGCTTCATCCAGGGTGGCGACGAAAAACGTCTTGCAGCCGGCGCCCGCCAGCGCCCGCGCCACCGGTTCGACGCCGCAGCCATAGGCGTCGGCCTTGATCACGGCGGCGCATTCGGCGGGCACCGCGGTCTTCTCCAGCTTGCGCCAGTTGGCGACGATGGCGTCGAGGTTGACGGTGAGGATGCCCGGCTGCGCGGCGGTGGCCGCGGCAAGCTCCGCCGCGGCGTTCGCCTCGGGCGACAACAGGCCGCCGGGCGGGATCGATTTCAGGTCGGAAACAGGGGTCATGCCGCACTTTACGCGCGGGCTGGCTGTGGTTCAACCTTGCGAGGCCGTCAGTATGACCGCTCCGGCAGATGGCTGTCCCGGGCGAGATCGCCGAATCGCGTCAGGCTGGCCTCGAATTGCAGTTCCACGGTTCCGGTCGGGCCGTGGCGCTGCTTGCCGATGATGACCTCGGCCTTGCCGTGCACCAGCGACATGTCGAGTTGCCACTTTTCATATTCCGGCGTGCCCGCGCGTGGTTCCTTATTCGCGAGGTAATATTCCTCGCGGAACACGAACATCACCACGTCGGCGTCCTGCTCGATCGAACCGGATTCGCGCAAGTCGGACAGTTGCGGACGCTTGTCGTCGCGGCTTTCGACCTGACGCGACAATTGCGACAGCGCGATGATGGGAACGTTCAGCTCCTTGGCCAGCGCCTTCAGGCTGGTGGTGATTTCGGTGACTTCCTGCACGCGGTTGTCATTGCCGCGCTTGCCTGAGCCCTGCAGCAGCTGAATGTAGTCGACCACCAGCAGGTCGAGGCCCTTCTGCCGCTTCAGCCGCCGCGCCCGCGCGGTCAATTGCGAAATCGAAAGGCCGCCGGTTTCGTCGACATAGAGCGGCAGCGATTGCAGCTCGATGGAGTAGTCGCGGATCTTCTCGAAATCGGTCTCCGTGATGCCGCCGCGGCGGATCGTGCTGGACGCGATCCCGGTCTGCTCGGCGAGAATACGCGTGGCGAGCTGTTCGGCGGACATTTCGCAGGAGAAGAAGCCGACGATGCCGCCATTGACCGATTTCATGGTGCCGTCGGCCTGCACCTCGGCGCGATGCGCCTTCGCGACGTTGTAGGAGATGTTGGTGGCAAGCGCTGTTTTGCCCATGCCGGGGCGGCCGGCGATGATTACCAGATCGGACGGCTGCAGGCCGCCCATCTTGACGTCGAGATCGCGCAAGCCGGTGGCGATGCCCGAGAGTTTTCCGTCGCGCTGAAACGCCTTCGCCGCCATGTCGACCGCGACAGTGAGGGCCTGCGAAAATCGCTGGAACCCGCCGTCATAGCGCCCGGACTCGGCGAGTTCATAGAGCCTGCGCTCGGCGTCCTCGATCTGCGCGCGTGGCGCAAAATCCACCGGCGCGTCGAAGGCGACATTGACCATGTCGGTGCCGATGCCGATCAGGTCGCGGCGCAGCGCCAGTTCGTAGATGGTCCGGCCATAGTCGTGGGCATTGATGATGGTGGTGGCTTCCGCGGCGAGGCGCGCGAGGTATTGGCCGACCGTCATGCCGCCGAGGTCGGTATCGGCGGGCAGAAACGTCTTTAGCGTAACGGGGGTAGCGATCTTGCCGGCGCGAACGAGGCTCGAGGCGGTCTCATAAATGGTCTGATGGATCGGCTCGAAGAAGTGTTTCGGTTCCAGAAAATCCGAGACCCGATAGAACGCGTCGTTGTTGACCAGGATGGCGCCGAGAACGCTCTGTTCCGCCTCGATATTGTGCGGCGCGGTGCGATAGGCCGGTGTCGCCGCATCAGGGGTGAGTTTCAGGACGTTCGAATCAGTCAGGGCCATGGCTTTAGATCGTTCGCCTAATTTTGTCGTTCTTAGGATTTGGGTGCGGGGCGCGATAAAGCGCCACTCCCGCGCACAGTGGAAGCGGGATCATTTCTTATGCACGATTCTGATAATTTTCAGTGGATGAAACCCGACGCGGCCGTATTGCGCTTGACGGGTTTTGCAAACAGCGCCGCGAGAACCGAGCCGTTGCTCAACGCAAATGGGAAAACCCGCCCGTTGCGGATGAACCTTATCGCGTGCCTGCGCACTCATAAGGACACGGCGCGTTTGCCGTGCCGCTGCGCCGTGGGCGTCAGCCTCGAGCCTGGTCAGGCCAGGATGAGGTAGATCAGCGCGAACAGGCCCGCCGCAAGGCTGGAGGCGATCAGGGCATAATCGACGCGGATGTCGTCCGACGGCTGAAATGAGGATTGCGATGCTTTCGGTGTCATGCCGGGGGTTTAGAGCGGATTAACCGGACAGGCTGTGAAGCAAATCACATTGTCCGATGTTTTTTCCAGCCACGCTGGAACGGGTTTTTGGCGAGCGGGTTGGTAGCGGCAGCGGGTCGGGCGGCGACGTTAGGACGAGATACAGGCGATGGCTCAGCAAATACAGCAATGGCGCTCCGGGAACGGCGAAATGGCATGGCTGTCGGCGTTGATCGGGACCCTGGAAAAGGTTTCGCGTCCGGAACTGCGCGCCACGCGCTGCCCGCCGAGCCTGCTGGCGCAGGTCGAGGCCCATCTGGCCCGTCCGTCGCTGCCGCAGGGTTTTTACGGCTCGAATTTCAGCCTTCGAAACTAAAGTTCCGAAACATCATCCATCTGCGCGGGAAGTTCATTCGCCCGCGATCTGCAGCTTCGGACGCTGGCCGCGTTCGACGCCGCGCAGCCGGGCTTCCTCGCGCCCGATATAATCCCGCGTCATCGGCACCACGCCTTGGCGCCTGGTCAGCTGGACCTGGAACACCATCATGTTCTGCTTGCGGAACGACATTTCCGCCGCCGCCAGGTAAAATTCCCACATCTTCGCGAAGCGCTCGTCGTAGAGCCGGACCGCTTCCTCGCGCCGCGCCATGAAACGCTCGCGCCAGGCTTTCAGCGTTTCCGCATAATGCAGGCGCAAAATCTCGATGTCGCACACGAGCAGCCCGGCGCGCTCGATCGCGGGTATCACTTCCGACAGTCCGGGAATGTAGCCGCCCGGGAAAATGTATTTGGCAATCCAGGGATTGCTGGCGTCGGGGCCTTCGGAGCGGCCGATGGAATGCAGCAACATCACGCCGTCCTCGGTCAGCAGTTCGGCGCAGCGCCGCAAGTATTTCTCGTAGAAATCGACGCCGACGTGCTCGAACATGCCGACCGACACGATGCGATCGAACGGCCCCCTTATGTCGCGATAGTCTTCCAGCAGGAATTTCGCCGACCGGGTCAGATTCTTCTCGGCGGCGCGGGCGTTCGATACCTGCAATTGTTCCTGCGACAGCGTGACGCCGGTGACGTCGGCGCCGGTCATTTCCGCGAGATACAGGCCAAGCCCGCCCCAGCCCGAGCCGATGTCGAGCACGCGATGGCCGCGCCGGATCAAAAGCTTTGCCGCAAGGTGCCGCTTCTTGGCGAGCTGGGCGTCATCCAGCGTCGCATCCGGCATCTCGAAATAGGCGCAGCTGTATTGCTTGTCGGCATCGAGGAATAGCGAATAGAGCCGGCCATCGAGATCGTAATGGCGCGCGACATTGTCCTTCGATCGCGACGGCGGATTGAACTGCTGGGCGTGCCGGACCAGATAGCGCAGCCACCATTGCAATCTGGCCCAGCGCGGCAGCATGTCGGGCTGATCCAGCAGAATGGCCAGCGCGTCGGCAATCGAGCCGTTCTCGACCACGAACGTGCCTTCCATGTAGATTTCGCCAAGCGCGAGCTCGGGATTGAGCAGCACCCGCCGCTCGGCGTCCCCAGTCAGGAACCGCACCGCGACCGGCTCGCCGGTTCCGTCGCCGCAGCTGAATTGTGCGCCGCTTGCGGTGGTGAAATGCATCGTGCCGCGGCGAATGAACTGGCCAAGAAAGAAACGCAACAAGCGGTCCATCGAAACCACCCAGTGAGCGATCCCGCGCATCAACGCAGCCGACAGCCTCGACGTGCAGGGGATCGAAATTTTTCCCGGTTCCCGGCGGAAATCATAATAATGCCGGAACGCCAACGCTAGTATGGGGATAGTCACAACGCGGATATCCGAATGTCCGGTTCACGTCATTGCGTCATCTGTGCGCTTCCATTCACGGCATAATCGGCTAAAAGGTGACCGCCGCGACCGGTGTGCAAACGAGGCCGATCGGCGAATTCGCATCTGGAGAACAAGAATGTTGAGCCGAGCGCTCAGTTTAGCGACGGTGATGCTTCTGATCGGCGGTTTCGCGGCGGCGCCGGTGCGGGCGCAAAATCTCGAGGCCGGCAAGAGCCCTTCCCAGATTTTTGCAGGTACCTGCACGGCCTGCCACAAGGGCGCCCGCGGCCTGCTGAAGACGGTGGCGCCGGGCTCCCTGCCGGGCTTCCTGCGCCAGCATTATACTACCTCCAGCGAGATGGCGTCGGTGCTCAGCGCCTATTTGGTCTCCAACGGGGCGGCCGACACCCGATATACCGGCGGCCAGCCCAAGCAGGCCAAGGATGCCAAACAGGAGCCGTCCGGCCAGCCGAGTCAGCTCGACCGTTTCGGCCGGCCGGTTCGCCGGGGTCCGTCGCAGGAGGCTTCGCGGCCGGACGGCGACGGCCGGGCGCCGCAGGCCGAGCCGGAGGGACGCCGCAGCCGGCTCGCCACCCCCGACGCCGCCAAACCCGCCGGTGAGGGACAGACGCCGGCCGCAGCCGCCGAGGAGCGTGGACCGGATGGCCGCAGGCAGTCCGCCAAGCAGCGCCTCAGCAAGCGCGGCAAGCCGGGCGAGGAGTTGCCCAAAGCCGAACCTGCCAAACCCGACGCCGCGCCAATGGGCGACGCCGCAAAGGGCGAGACGCCGAAGGACGAAAAGCCGAATACAGCCAAGGAAGAAGGCAGCAAACCTGAAGCAAAGCCTGATGAGGGAAAATCCGAATCGGCCAAGCTTGACGCCGCCAAAAGCGAGAGCACAAAATCCGACGTGCCGCTGCGGGCGGACCCGGTTCCGGCTGTCACGCCGGCGCCGAAATCGCCCGAGGGTGAGGTCAAGCCTGTCGAGCCGGCACCGGCAGCCGGCGGAAGCCCGAGCGGTCCCGCTGCGTCCACGTCCGCATCCAATGCCGCCTCCGAGCCGCAGGGCGGCGGGCCGGCGCCGGCTGCGCCGTCAGCACCCGTGGCCGCATCCCCACCGCCGGCACCGCCAGCAGCTCCGGCAGGACCTCCAGCGCCGCCGATCTCCCAGTGACGTCGTGAAAGCATCAAGCCCGGCCTGACGGGCCGGGCTTGATCGTTTCGATTGCGTGCGGAACCGAGCCTTACTTCTCGACGGCGGCGTCGGCCTCGGCCGGCGCGATGTCGTCGTGGCGAGCTTCCGGGTCGAAGAACTCGCCGGCGGCGGCCAGCGCCTCGGCGGCGGCATCCTGATCTTCCTGCCGGGTCGAGATGTCCTCGCCGCGGTTGATGCGCTCGGCCTCGTCGGCGCTGCGCGCAACGGTCACGGTGACGCCGACCTCAACCTCCGGGTGGACGGCGATGGCGATCTTGTGCTTGCCGATGGTCTTGATCGGCGCATCCAGCATCACCTGGCTGCGATTGATCGTGACCTTATCGTGCTCGAATGACGCGATAATGTCGCGGATCGACACCGAACCGAACAGTTGCCCGGATTCCGACGCCTGACGCAGGATGACGACGTTGCGGCCGTCGATCTTTTCCGCGACCTTGGTCGCCTCGCCCTTGGCCTGCAGGTTGCGGGCCTCGAGCTCGACCTTCATGCCTTCGAATCTGGCGCGATTGTCCGAGGTAGCGCGCAACGCCTTGCCGCGCTTGAGCAGAAAGTTGCGGGCAAACCCGTCCTTGACGCGGACGACTTCGCCCATCTGGCCGAGCTTGGCGACGCGTTCCAGCAAAATGACTTCCATGTTGTTGTCTCCTTTAAGTTGAGCAGTGTTGTTCGGGTTGAAGGGGTGATTATCAGGACGAAGGAACGGGCGGCGGTGTCCTCCGTTGCAGATAGCGCTGGCGAAATCCGAAGATGGCGTCGGCAAGGCCCAAGCCCACCATCGCGACAGCCGGCCAGCCGAATACCAGCACGACGGCGTAAGTAACGCTAAGCCAAAGCGCGCGGCTCTTCATCGCCAGCGTCAGGGTGTGAAGCACGGCGAAACCGATCAGCGCGTAAGCCATCATCAGCGCCGCGCTCGCGATCTGGCCCAGCATCGCAAGCAGTCCGCCGGCGAAACATAGCGCCAGCGCCAGCGCCAGCGCAGCCAGCGTTATCGCAGGCAGCGCCGCGCTTTTGATATCGGGCCATGGGCGGTGCAGCCGGCCCGAGGTCGCGGTGATTTTAGCGGCCAGCCAGAGATTGAGCGTCAGCGTCATCATCGCCACAACGGCGGCCGCGGCGGGAGCGATCGTCACCAGCGCATCGATGAACTGGTCGGTGTCGCCGGTGGCCGGGGCTGCACCGCGCACGCCGACGATCCGCAGCAATCCGCGGCGCAGCGCGCCCGAGATGGTGGCGGCATCGCTGCCGAGCGTGAACAGTGCCGCCATGGTGGTCAGCGCGGCAAAGCCTGCGGTCCACAGCAGGATGCGGCCGATCGGGTACCATTCCATGGCGGGTGCTGCCGGCGCCGCTCCGTTGCCGGCCGATGCAGCCGCGGCGACGGGCCGCCCGAGCAATGCGAGATGTCCGAGCCACCAGGCCGGCAGCGCAACCGTGAGGACGAACGCCAGGCAATAGGGCAGGCCGAAGATCGCACCTAAGCCGATGGCCGCACTGATGCCGCCGATGGTGGCGGCGAGCGGGCCCCAGCCGAGGCCTGCGACCATCAGCGGCAGCGGCGCCAGATAGAACAGCACGAGCGAGAACAGCGCGCCCGAGACGATCGAGGCGAACATCAGCGCCGACGCAGAGCCGGCTGCCAGCGCAATGAGAATGATCGTCATCATCAGCTGTCCCGCTCCTTTCGAGCGGTTAGAGGCCTAAAACCCCAACCATCGGCGACCGGACGACCCGGAAGCCTTATGAAAGCGAACGAGCGCGTGCGCTCGTGTTTTTCTATCGTCATTCCGGGGCGCCGCGGAGCGGCGAACCCGGAATCCATTCACGTACCAAACTTCTGGATTCCGGGTTCGCGCGAAGACGCGCGCCCCGGAATGACAGCTAGCGGATCACGTAGGGAAGCAGGCCGAGGAAACGCGAGCGCTTGATGGCGCGCGCGAGTTCACGCTGCTTCTTGGCGGAGACGGCAGTGATGCGGCTCGGCACGATCTTGCCGCGTTCCGAGACGTAACGCATCAACAGCTTGGAATCCTTGTAGTCGATCTTCGGCGCATTCGGGCCCGTGAACGGGCAGGTCTTGCGGCGGCGGAAAAACGGACGGCGTGCACCGGCTTCAGCCATGATTGTTACTCCTCAACCGCTGCTACGGCGTCGTCGTCGCGCGGACGGCGCGGACCACGATCGCCACGGAAGCCGCCGCCATCGCGGTCGCCCCGGAAACCACCGCCGTCGCGATCGCCGCGGAAGCCGCCATCGCGGTCGCCACGGAAGCCGCCGCCACGGTCATCGCGATCGCGGTCGCGGTCGACCTTGCGCAACATCGCCGAGGGGCCTTCCTCGTGCTCTTCGACGCGAACGGTGAGATAGCGGATGACGTCTTCGCTGATGCGCTCCTGCCGTTCGATCTCGGCGACCACTGCGGAGGGGCCGTCGATGTTCAACAGCACGAAGTGCGCCTTGCGATTCTTGTTCATGCGATAGGTCAGCGAGCGCACGCCCCAGTTTTCCGTCTTCACGACCTTGCCGCCGCCCTGCTCGACGATGCCGGTCATCTGGGTGGTCAGTTCTTCGACCTGCTGGGTGCTCGCATCCTGACGCGCGAGAAAAACATGCTCGTAAAGAGGCATGGGTGTCCTTTCCTAGTGTTGGCGCGGTTCCCGGCGGCAAGCCCTTCGAGACCTTCGGAAAGGACTCGGGTAGCAGCTCAGAAGGCGGAAGCACGGGACGACGGACCGACTGGCCCTGCCGCATCAAGATCGCCCAAAAGGTGAAATTGCTGAGACCGTCCGTTCAGCTCCCGGCCGGGATCCACGGATGGCGCGGTTTATACGGATTTTGACCGCGATGGCAAGGGAAACGGGGAGGGAATTCGGCGTTTCGACCGAGGGTGCTGGAACCCGGATTCGGCACCTCAGCTTGACATATTGGGGCCAGCCGGTGTCTTTCGGCGCAACTTTAGCGACATTACGGACACTCAGGGGCGTCGATGACCGCAGCATTCACCTTTCCGGGGCAGGGCTCCCAGGCGGTCGGCATGGGCAAGGCGCTTTCCGAGGCATTTCCGGCCGCCAAGGCTGTTTTCGACGAGGTCGACGCGGCGTTGGGCGAGAGGTTGACCGGCATCATCTGGGAGGGGCCCGCCGAAACCCTGCAGCTCACCGAAAACGCGCAGCCGGCGCTGATGGCGGTGTCGCTGGCCACGCTGCGCGTGCTGGAAACCGAAGCCGGCTTTTCAGTGGCGCGTGACGCTGCCTTCGTGGCCGGGCACTCGCTGGGGGAATATTCAGCGCTCGCCGCCGCCGGCAGCCTTTCCATCGCCGACACCGCGCGACTGCTGCGCACCCGCGGCCTTGCGATGCAGAAAGCGGTGCCGGTCGGCGTCGGCGCCATGGCGGCGCTGCTCGGGCTCGATTATGAGGCGGCGGTCGCCGTTGCCGAAGAAGCCGCCCAGGGTCAGGTCTGCCAAGCCGCCAACGACAATGGCGGCGGCCAGGTCGTGGTGTCCGGCGACAAGGCCGCGGTCGAGCGCGCGCTCGAGATCGCCAAGACCAAGGGGGCAAAACGCGCCATGCTGCTGCCGGTGTCGGCGCCGTTCCATTGCCGCTTGATGCAGCCCGCGGCCGACGCAATGGCCGAAGCGTTGGCCCGAGTGACCATCCACAAGCCGGCGTCGCCGCTGGTGTCCAATGTGCTGGCCGCGCCGATCACCGATCCGGACGAGATTCGCCGCCGCCTGATCGAGCAGGTGACCGGCACCGTGCGCTGGCGCGAGTCGGTGGCCTACATGGCTGCCCATGGCGTGACGCGGTTTTTCGAGATTGGCGCCGGCCGTGTGCTGAGCGGGCTGGTCAAGCGTATCGCCGACGGCGCCGTCGGAATTTCCGTCGGCGGTCCCAACGATATCGCCGCCGCGAAGGACGCGATGGCAGCCGCGCAGGCGGCGTGAAGCGGGCAAGGGGGAGACTGGCATGTTCGATCTGACTGGCAGGACCGCGCTGGTCACCGGCGCGACCGGCGGCATCGGCGGCGCGATTGCGGAGAAGCTGCACGGCCAGGGCGCGACGGTGGCGATTTCCGGGACGCGGCGGGAGGTGCTGGACGCGCTTGCGGGCAAACTCGGCGAGCGGACCCACGTGCTGCCCTGCAACCTCTCGGATTCGGCCGAGGTCGAGGCGCTGGTACCGGCGGCGGAGGCGGCGATGGGGCAGGTCGATATCCTCGTCGCCAATGCCGGCATCACCCGGGACAACCTTTTCGTGCAATTGCGCGACGAGGACTGGGATGACGTGATCCAGGTCAACCTGACTGCGACTTTCCGCCTTGCCCGCGCGGCGACCAAGCTGATGATGCGCAAGCGCTTCGGCCGCATCATCGCGATCACCTCGATCGTCGGCGTCACCGGCAATCCCGGCCAGGGCAATTACACCGCGGCGAAAGCCGGACTGATCGGCATGATCAAGACGCTGGGCGCGGAGTACGCCAAGCGCAATGTCACCGCCAATTGCATTGCACCAGGTTTTATCAAAACGCCCATGACGGACGCGCTAAACGACAAGCAGCGCGAAATGATCCTGTCGAAGGTTCCTGCGGCGCGGCTTGGAACGCCCGACGACATCGCGGCGGCGGCGGTCTATCTCAGTTCGAACGAGGCCGCCTATGTCACCGGGCAGACGATTCACGTCAACGGCGGAATGGCCATGTTTTGAGGCAGTTGGCGGCCCGCTCGATGCGATGCGAAAGCTTTTTGGCGCGCCGTTTGGGCTTGTGGTCAAGGTGGCGGGCGTGTGATAACCGCAACCACGAACGGCACGGCAAAGAACGCCATTGCAGGATTTTGAAACCCTGTATATTGGCGGTGCGGAGCCTGCCGCCCTTCGGCCGGCTCCGTCCGCAATGACGGGGCCAAATCAAGATAATGCGCGACCGCGACAGGGACTAGCGAGTAAACGCGATCCGGGTGGCTCGGATGGGCATCGGGTCTAATGGAACAAGCACGAGGTTGAACGATGAGCGAGATTGGCGAGCGGGTTAAAAAGATCGTGGTCGAACACCTCGGTGTCGAACCCGAGAAAGTGGTCGACAATGCGAGCTTCATTGACGACCTCGGCGCCGACAGTCTCGATACGGTCGAGCTGGTAATGGCATTCGAAGAAGAATTCGGCTGCGAAATTCCCGACGATGCGGCGGAAACGATTCTGACGGTTGGCGACGCCACCAAGTTCCTTGAAAAGAACGCGAAAAGCTGACGACCCCGCGCGGTGCCGATGAAGCCGGACGGGCCGTGACCGCGGTCCACCGGCTTCTTGTTGTGGGCCGCGAATTTAGAGGGCTGGAGTCTTGAATATGAGGCGGGTTGTCGTCACGGGCCTTGGCATGGTGTCGCCACTCGGCTGTGGCGTCGAGACAACCTGGAAGCGCATCCTCAACAGCGAAAGCGGCGCCAGAAAGATCGATACGTTCGACGTGTCCGATCTGACCAGCCGCATCGCCTGCGTGGTTCCGCGCGGCGACGGCAGCAATGGCTCCTTCAATCCCGACCAGTGGATGGAACATAAGGACCAGCGCAAGGTCGACGACTTCATTATCTTCGCGATGTGCGCGGCGAAGCAGGCGCTCGACGATGCCAACTGGCATCCCGCCACCGAGGAAGAGCGCTGCGCCAGCGGCGTGATGATCGGCTCGGGGATCGGCGGCCTGACCGGCATCGCCGAGACGTCGATCCTGTTGAAAGAACGCGGCCCGCGAAAAGTATCGCCATTCTTCATTCCGGGCCGTCTGATCAATCTGGCGTCCGGCTATGTGTCGATCGTGCACGGGTTGAAGGGGCCGAACCACGCCGTGGTGACCGCCTGTTCGACCGGAGCGCATGCGATCGGCGATGCCAGCCGGCTGATTGCGCTTGGCGACGCCGATGTCATGGTCGCGGGCGGGACCGAATCTCCCATCAACCGCCTGGCGATGGCGGGATTTTGTGCGGCGCGTGCGTTGTCGACCGGCTTCAACGACACGCCCGAAAAAGCCTCGCGGCCCTACGACAGGGATCGCGATGGCTTCGTGATGGGCGAGGGGGCCGGCGTCGTGGTGCTCGAGGAATACGAGCACGCACGGAAGCGCGGCGCGAAAATCCATGCCGAGATCATCGGCTACGGTATGTCGGGGGATGCCTATCACATCACGTCGCCGGCGCCCGACGGCGATGGTGCGTTCCGCAGCATGAATGCGGCGATCAAGCGTGCCGGAATCACGGTCGCGGATCTGGATTATATCAACGCCCACGGCACCTCGACGCAGCTCGGCGACGAGCTCGAGCTCAGCGCCGCCGAGCGCCTGCTCGGCAACGCGGCGTCCAAGGTGTCGATGTCGTCGACCAAGTCCTCGACCGGCCATCTGCTCGGCGCGGCCGGGTCGGTCGAAGCGATTTTCAGCATCCTGGCGATCCGCGACAACACCGCGCCGCCGACCATCAATCTCGACAATCCGTCGGTCGAGACGGCGATCGACCTCGTCCCGCAAAAGCCGCGCCGGCGCGAGATCAATGTGGCGCTGTCGAACTCGTTCGGTTTTGGCGGCACCAACGCCTCCCTTGTGATACAGCGTGCGGCCAATTAACGCGTTACTTGCATGCGACTCCACCGTTTCGCCGCATTCGGCGATAACTCCTAAGGCGCGGGCGTACGATTGAACCGGCAGGATCCAGGTTGCATCTATGAGTGAGAGGCCGCCCATTTCGCCGAGGAGCCCGCGGGCCGCGCTGGAGCCCGAGCAGGTACCGCCGCCGCCGAAGCGGTCGGAACGCGCCCGCAATCCCTTCGTCATTGTCGGCAATGCCATCATTACGCTGGTGCTGGTTTCGATGATCGGTGCCGGTGGCGCCTACGTCTATGGCAAGCAGATGCTCGAGGCGCCCGGGCCATTGAAAGAAGACAAGATCGTCAACATTCCCGCGCGCGCGGGAAAAGGCGACATCGCGGAAACCCTGCAGCGCGAGGGCGTCATCGACGTGAACCGCTGGCTCTTCATCGGCGGCGTATTTGCTCTGAAGGCAAGTAGCGACCTGAAGCCCGGCGAATACGAATTCAGGAAGAGCGCCTCCTTGCGCGATGTCATCGGCACCATCGTCGAGGGCAAGGTGGTGCAGCACGCCGTGACGATTCCCGAAGGACTGACGTCCGAACAGATCGTGGCGCGGCTCTCGGACAACGACATCTTCACCGGTACCGTCCGCGAGATGCCGCGCGAAGGCACGCTGCTGCCGGAAACCTACAAGTTCCCGCGCGGCACCCCGCGGGAGCAGGTGATCCAGCGCATGCAGCAGTCGCAGAAGCGGGTGCTCGCGGAAATCTGGGAGCGGCGCAATACCGACATTCCGGTCAAGACGCCGGAGCAGCTGGTGACGCTGGCCTCGATCGTCGAGAAGGAAACCGGCAAGGCGGATGAGCGCAGCCGGGTTGCCGCGGTGTTCGTCAACCGGCTGCGGCAGAAGATGAAGCTGCAATCGGATCCCACGATCATCTACGGGCTGGCCGGCGGCAAGGGAACGCTGGGACGTCCGATCAAGCGCAGCGAGATCATGCAGCCGTCGCCCTACAACACCTATGTGGTCGACGGGCTGCCGCCCGGGCCGATCGCCAATCCCGGCCGCGCCTCGCTGGAAGCCACCGCCAATCCGGCGCGGACGCGCGATCTGTTCTTCGTCGCCGATGGCACCGGCGGACATAGCTTCACCGAAACCTACGACCAGCACCAGAAGAACGTCGCGAAACTGCGGACCATGGAAAAAGCGATCCAGAACGACACCGTCGAACCGCCGGACGATCCGCCGCCGGCAGCCTCAGCCGCGCCGGCCGCCCCGGCCGATACCAACCCGACGGCCTCCGCCACCAAACCCGCGGCGCCGGCAAAGCGCACCCGCTCTACGGCGCCGGGCCGGCAGGGCGCGACACAGTCGGCATCGCCCGCGGCGGTTCAGCAATAACGGCAACTTACCGCGCGCGAGACGAATTCCACTCCCCTGCAAAACGCTCTAAGGTCGCCGCGACCTTAACAAGCGAATCTCACACTTGACCGGAGACACCAACGCGATGGCGCTGTCGAGCATGACCGGCTTTGCGCGAAGCCACGGCACCAGCGGACCCTATGCGTTCGAATGGGAATTGAAATCGGTCAACGCCAAGGGTTTTGACCTGCGCATGCGGCTGCCGCCCGGATGGGACGAGATCGAAGCGCCGGCGCGCAAACGCGCCTCCGAAGTGCTGTCGCGCGGCACGGTCTATGCAAATCTGAACGTGAAACGCGCCGGCGCCCTTTCGACGGTGCGCGTCAATGAAGAGGTGCTGGCGGGAATCGTCAAGGTCGCCGGCGAGCTTGCGGGCAGGATCGACGCGGTGGCGCCGAGCATCGACGGACTGCTGGCGATCAAGGGCGTGATCGAGGTCGTCGAGCCCGAAAGCGACGAGGAAGAGGACAAGGCGGCGAAACTGGCGGTCGCGATGGCGTTCGACGAGGCGCTGACCGCGCTGGTCGAGATGCGCAAGCGCGAGGGCGTGACGCTGGGCCAGATCCTGTCACAGCGGATGAATGAAATCGAAAGTCTCGCGAGGCAGGCCGAGGCCGCGCCCGGACGCAAACCCGAGGCCATCAAGGCGCGGCTCGCCGAGCAGATCGCGGCATTGCTCGAATCGTCCGATCGTTTCGATTCCGACCGCCTCAACCAGGAAGCGCTTCTGATCGCGGCGAAGGCCGATATCCGCGAGGAGCTCGATCGCATCGCCTCGCATATCTCGCAGGCCCGCGAGATGATCGGCAAGGGCGGCGCGGTCGGACGGCGGTTGGATTTTCTGGCGCAGGAATTCAACCGCGAGGTCAATACCTGCTGCTCCAAGTCGAACGATCTCGAATTGACCAATACCGGCCTTGCAATGAAGAACGTGGTCGAGCAGTTCCGCGAACAGGTGCAGAATCTGGAGTGATCGATGACGGCGGCTGATGCCCAAGGCTTTAAGGGCGATGGCTTTAAAAGCGATGGCTTTGACGGGGTGGAGCGGCGCGGACTGATGTTCGTGCTGTCGTCGCCTTCGGGCGCCGGCAAGACCACGCTGTCGCGTATGTTGATAGCCGAGAACCCCGACCTGAAAATGTCGGTCTCCGTCACAACGCGGCCAATACGCCCCGGTGAAGTCGATGGTCGCGACTATCATTTCATCGACCAGAAGCAGTTCGACGCGATGGTTGCGAAAGACGAGCTGCTCGAATGGGCCAACGTGTTCGATTACAGTTACGGTACACCGCGAGGGCCGGTGGAAGCAGCGTTGGCGATGGGGCAAAACGTGCTGTTCGACATCGACTGGCAGGGCACCCAGCAACTACGTGGCCGCTCGCCGAAAGACGTGGTGAGCGTGTTCATCCTGCCGCCGTCGGTGCAAGCTCTCGAGCAGCGGCTGCACACGCGTGCCCAGGATTCCGACGAGGTGATCCGCGGCCGGATGAAGAAAGCCGGCGACGAGATGAGCCACTTCGACGCCTACGACTATATCGTCGTCAACGACAACATCGGCATTGCCTTCGAGGCGGTGAAGTCAATCCTGCGCGCCGAGCAACTCAAGCTGGATCGGCAGATCGGGGTGACATTGTTCGTGCAGAAGCTGCGACAGCAGCTCGGGCAATAGCGAATCTCAGGCGGCCGCCTCTTTCGACAGTTTTGAGAGCAACTGGACGATCTCGTCCGGAATGATCGCCTCGTGCCGTTCGCGCGCGGGACCGGCCTGCGGCAGCGGGGCTTCGGTCGCCAGCGGCGGCGATCGAATGGTCGCGCCGACATCGACTGCATCCCAGGGCGCACGCTGTTGCTGGTCGCGGGCGAAGCCCTGGCGGTCGTCTCGCCCAGCGGAGCCGAACCTGAAGATGATGCCGGCAAAAAGCGCCGCAAGCGCGAGTGCGCCGACGATCACAAGCAGCAGGGTTGGAACGGAACCGGACGGCGATAGCGGCCGCGCATTTGCCGCGGCAAGCGGTGCGACCGCGACGGACGGCGCCGACGGATTCAGGCTTGCGCCGGAATCGTCCGCTGTGGGTGTCGAGCCGGTGATCGTGTCCGCGTCCGCGCGATCGGGCCAGCGCGACGACACCAGGGGTTGCCCGCTATCCGCAGCCGGCGCATCTGCACCTTGATCGCTGTTCACAGCCCCGGACGGCGCGCGCTCCGCGGCGACAATGTTCGATTGCCCGATATCGGATGGACCAGCTTCAGCGCGCGCGTTGGCGACCGAGGGCTGGAGCGGCGTTTCCGTTTGCGGCACAGCCGGGGTAACGAATGAAATCTGCGACGCGGCTGGCTTGTCGCCTTCGGCGCGGACGTACCAGCAATTGCGTTTGGTCGCGTGATCGATGCGATAGTACCAGTGGCTGCCTTTAGGCGCGGTGCCCTTCGGCCCGGATAGACAAGCGTCGGCGGCGCGAGCCGCTCCGTTCATCGCAACGACCAGCGTGACGCTTGCGAGCGCGCCAACCAGAATTGCCGTTGCGGCATTCCCCAATCGATTTGTCATGTGCATCCCCACAAATGACGAGATGAGATACGTCCACGTTCAATTGTTCGGGGGAACTTGGGTCGCAATGAGCCGCAATTTCGAAGCGGATGGGGCTTAATTGCGGCCGGCGCCGGCGACGGCCGGCCTTACGTAGCCCGGATGAGCTCTTGCGAAATCCGGGAAGCCGCGTAACGAAGAACCCGGATTTCGCAAGAGCTCATCCGGGCTACAGAAGTCAATTCTTCAAAACAATCCGCCCGACCACCTTGCCGGCGCGCAGTTCGTCGATCCATTTTTGGACCTCGCCCATCGGCTCTTCCTTCATCGGCGTCGGTTTAACCTTGCCGGCGCGCGCCAGCGCCATCAATTCATGCGCCTCGGCCAGCGTGCCGGTCATAAACCCTTCGATGGTCATGCGCTTGTAGATCCACTGCACCATCGGCAGGCTGAAATTGCCGCCCATCAGGCCGGACACCACGATCTTGCCTCCGCGCGCCAGTACCGAAACCGCAAATCCGATGGATTTTTCATTGCCGGCGAAATCGACAATGTCGTCGAAGCCGCCCTCGGTGTCCTTCAGGATGCGCTTGACGACATCGGGCTCGGACGGATCGTACGCAATCGATGCGCCGTTACTCAACGCGCTGTCGCGCGCCGAAGGGCTCAGGTCCGCAACCGAAATCTTCTGTTTGAACATGGCTTGCGCAAACGCCAGTCCCATCATGCCGACGCCGCCGAGCCCGATCAGCAGCAGATTGCGCTGGCGCGGGCGGTCGATCAGGCGTTTTAGGGCGCCGTAGGCGGTGACGCCGGAGCACATCAAGGTCGCGGCCTGGTTGACCGGCAGGGGATCGTAGTCCAGCAGGTATTTTGCGTCCGGCACCAGCACGTGACTGGCAAAACCGCCGTCGATGGCGACGCCGAGAAAGCGCTGCTTGGCGCAGAGGTTTTCGTCGCCGGCCAGGCAATCACGGCATTGCCCGCAACCGATCCACGGAAATACCGCCTTCTTCCTGCCGATCAAATCCTGCGAGGCATCGGGTCCGACTTCCTCGACGACGCCTGCGATCTCATGTCCCAGCGTGAACGGCAGCGTCATGCCGCGCGTGGTATCGAGCTTCTTGCCGCCGCCGAGATCGGCGTAACCGTCCTGGATGTGCAGGTCGGAATGGCACAGTCCGCAACGTTCGATGCGGACCAGGACTTCCCTGGCTAAAGGTTTTGGCGTCTCGACAATGGTTTCGCATAATGGCGCATCGAATTTGACCAATGACTGGCGTCGCATCAGCACCATGATTTCTTCTCCCTCAGGGAACGTTGGATTTTGTGCTGCGTATATCCGTCAATTCGCGGGCCATGGCAACAAAGCCGCTCACCGGAATGGTTTCGGCACGCCGCGTCGGATCGACTTGCGCCGCCGCAGCCAGCCGCGCCGGATCGGCGTGGAGCGATTTGAGGCTTTGCCGCAGCATTTTCCGGCGCTGGCCGAAGGCGGCCGCCGCGACTTGCTCCAACGCCTTGCGGTCGCACGGCTCCGGCGCGGCCCGTGGCACGAGCCGCACCACCGACGAGGTTACCTTGGGCTGCGGCACGAACGCCGCCGGCGAAATGTCGAACAGGATTTTGGTTTCCGCGCGCCAGTTCGACAGTACCGCGAGGCGCCCATAGGCCTCGTCGTTTTCGCGCGCGACGATGCGCTCCGCCACTTCGCGCTGAAACATCAGCACCATCATATCGTACCACGGCGGCCACGGCTCGACGGAGAGCCAGTCGATCAGCAGGGACGTGGCGATGTTGTAGGGCAGGTTGGCGACAATCTTCGCGCGCTCGCCTCCGAGCAGCGGACGCGGATCGAACGTCGTTGCGTCCGCGGATACGATGTCGAGGCGTCCTGGATATCGCCTGGAGATTTCGTCGAGCGGTCCAAGCGCACGTTCGTCGCGCTCCACTGCGATGACGCGCCTGGCGCCAAGTGCGAGCAGCGCGCGCGTCAGACCGCCGGGACCCGGGCCGACCTCGATGATGGTGGCGCCTTCGAGCGGGCCTGCGGCGCGAGCGATGCGCGCCGTGAGGTTGAGGTCGAGCAGAAAATTCTGCCCCAACGATTTGCGCGCTGACAGCGCGTGCTGTTTGATAACGTCGCGCAGCGGCGGAAGGTCGTCGATCGCGCTCATGCCGGCTGCGCGGTCGCCGCCATTCGGGCAGCCAGGCGCAAGGCCGCAATCAGGCTCGACGGATTGGCCCGCCCGCTGCCGGCGATGTCGAATGCGGTGCCGTGGTCCGGCGAGGTGCGGATGAAAGGCAGGCCCAGCGTGACGTTGACGGCGTCGTCGAACGCCAGCGTCTTGGCCGGGATCAGCGCCTGGTCGTGAACCATGCAGATGGCGCAGTCGTAGGTTTTGCGCGCGGCTTCATGGAACATGGTATCGGCGGGCAGGGGGCCCTTCACGTCAAAACCATCACGGCGCAACGTCTCGATGGCAGGCGCGATGATGGTCTGCTCCTCGATGCCGAGCGACCCCTCCTCGCCGGCATGGGGATTGAGGCCGGATATCGCAAGCCGCGGGCGCGCAACCGCGAAGCGGGCCTTCAGGTCCGCGACAACGATTCGCGCGGTGCTCACGATCAACTCACTCGACAGCTGCGCAATGGCGTCCCGCAGCGACACATGAATCGTCACCGGCACCGCGGCAAGCGCGGGCGACCACAGCAGCATCACCGGCTGCGGCGTTTTGCCGTCGCGCGCCGCAAGCTCGGCGAGAAATTCGGTGTGGCCGGGATGCCGGAACCCGGCACGATACAACACGCTCTTGGCAATCGGATTGGTGACGACAGCTGCCGCTCGTCCGGCGATTACGTCGCTGACGGCGTGGCGGATCGAGCCGATCGCGGCATCGGCGCTATTGTGGTCCGGCTGTCCCGGTTGCGCCGTCGCGGCATGGCCGGTCGACACCACCGGCAACGCATTCGGGAATGTGGCGACCGCATCTTCGGCGCCAACGTCTTTCAGTTTGACGTCGAAGCCGAGAACTGCGGCGCGTCGCCCAAGGAAATCGCCGTCGCCGGCCAGATAGAAAGCCGGAAGTCCCAGCTCACGCCGCCGCAGCCAGGCAGCGACCGCGAGTTCCGGCCCGATGCCGGCCGGTTCGCCCAATGTCAGCGCGAGAGGTTTTATCATGCGCGTCAGCGATATTCGATCATCGCGGCTTTGCGGATTTCCTCCAGATACGCCTTGGATTTCTTTTCAAACTTGTCGGCGAACATCTTTTCGCGCACCTCGCGCTTCTTCGGCGTATCGACGGTGGTCGGCTTGCGCCCGCACAGCGCCACCATTTCGACGCCCTGTTTGGTCACTTCGGGGGCGGTGAGATGGCCGATCGGGGTCTTGTCGAGCACGTCGCGCAGCGGCGCGGGAAGGTCGGCGGAGGTTTTGCTGACCGGTTCGCGTATCGCGGCATTCTGCATGGATTTGAAAAGCGCGGTCGCCTCGTCGCAGCTTTGCACCCGGGCGCGCAGCGCTTCGGCCTCCTTGCGGCGGATTTCGGTGGCTGCAGGCGCCGCGCCGCGCGGGACGATCAACACGATCGGGCGCATCTGATATTCGAAGCTTTCGGTCTGCGGCTTATCCTTCTCATCGGCGCTGACCTCGACCGCCGCGGCAACGTCCTTTTCGCCGACCTGCAGGCTCTCCTTGAACCGGCCGCGTACCAGACTGCCCCAGACCATGTCCGCCTTGATGCGGGCCTTGAGCGTTTCGGCGCGGATGCCCTGAGCTTCCAGCGACTTCGTCAGCTGTTCCGGCGTGGTGCGCATGCGCGAACTCATCCCCGCAAATGCCAGATCGATATCGGATGCGGTGGGGTCGACGCCGAATTTCTTGGCTTCCTTGATCTTGACCTTTTCGTCGATCAGTTCGTCGATCACCTGCTGCCGGGTGGCGGCCTTGTGGGAGAGGACGTTCAGCTTGTTGCGCTGGTCGATATCGTAGGCGGTGATGGGCTCGCCATTGACCATGACGGCGACGGTCTGCGCGCGCAGTTGCGATCCGCCGATGAGCAGCAGCGCTGCAGCAGCGCCGATGATCAGGCGCGAAAGATGCGGGAGGAACGAGGTCGTCATCGTCAATTCTGTGTCAGCCGATCTGGATTTGCCGGGCATGATGCGTGCCGGTGCCGATTCTACTGGACACCGCCCGCGCTGGCGCCCGCAGCCGTGTTGCCCAGCGTCCGCAGGCCGATCTGCAGCATAATCGCGTGGTTCAGGACCGGCGGCGCCGATCCCGCGGCATACGTATACGAGGTGACGTAGTTGGCCGCCAGAACAAAGCAGTCGTCGACGTAGCCCGCGCCGATCACGTATTGGTTGATCTGATTGTTGACAAGATCCCATCGGGCGGCGCCCGACACCACCCAATTCGCCGCCACCTTGACCGAACCGCTGCCCAGCAGGCCTTCGCGGCGGGTCAAGTATCCCAGTTCGGGCTGGGCCGCGTAGTTGCCGTACATCAGGCTGACCGACCAGCGGTCGAAGCTGGCGCGGCCTTCCGCCTCGAATCGCTGCACGTCCAGCGTCTGTTCGTCGAAGCGCGCGCGGGTGCTGAAGGTGTAGGTTCGGTTGGGCGAATAATTGACGCGCGCGACATAGTCCGAGCGCGGTTTGTCGAGCCCGGAATTCAGGCCCGTGTTGGTCACGTCGGCGACCGCGAACGAATTCAGGCCGAACAGCTGATAGGATTGCCCGAACAGCACATTGACCGAACCGCCGCGGTCGAACTGCGTCGTGGCCTGCACGCCGACATTGGCGCGTCCGCCGCCTTCGACGCGATCGTAGCCGGAGAATTTGTCGACGCTGAACAGGTTGCTGGCGTCGAACACCATGCTTTGCGCGTCTTCGTTGGGAAGCTTGCCGGCATAGGGTTCGTTGGGGCGAATAATGACCTGCGCGATCGGCTCGACCGTCGTGGTGCCCCAGGGCTGCACATTGATGAAGGGGTAACGATATTCGAGGCCGACCGTCGGCATTGCACGAAACGCCTGGGTGTCGCCGACGGGAAGGAAATTCGAAACGCCGGGCTGGTTCGAGATCGAGGCATCGATCGCGTCCACGCGCAGCTTTGCGAACGGCGTCCAGATCTGGCCCCAGTCATCGGTGAAGGAGCGGCGCCATTGCCCTTCGGCCGACGCCCGCGTGTAGGTGCCGGGTATGCCGCGGAGCAGACAGTTCGTGGGTATCTTGACCGTCGGATCGGCTGACGTCGGCAGGCACCAGCCATTGGTAGCCGCCAGAAGGGTGATCGGATCGAAGGCTGCGGTGTCGCGACTGAGGCTGGTGAAGTTCGTCTTGTAGCTGAACTCGCCGCCGATCAGATTGCGGTTCAGCACGTTCGAATAGTCGATCACCGGATGCACGATCGGCACCTGGGCCTGATTGCCGGAATAGCTCAGATAATAAATCGTGCGCGCGTCGAAGTAGCTGCGGTTGCCGACGCCGGTCAGATAAAGCTGGGAAATCGCTTCCGTCGGCAGGCTCAGGAACGAGCCCAGCGTGTCCTTGTATTGCGACAACCGGTAATCCGAGAAGAAATAATAGTCCGTAAGCAGAACGCCGTCCCAGCCCCAGACCCATTTGTCGTTCAGCGCGAACTGGCCTTTGGTGTCGACGCCGCCGCGGAACTGACGATCACCCGGCTGTCCCGCGAAGGCGCCGGGATCCAGCTGATCGATTCCGTAGGCGCGGATTTGATACGATCCGTTGATCAGGCGTTGGCGGAATTCGCCCTGGAACAACACGCCCTGCCGGCTGGTGATGCGCGGGCTGAACGTCGCGTCATAGTCGGGAGCGATGGCCCAGTAGAACGGCGTTTCAACGCCGAACCCGAACGTCGTCGACGACGTGATGCTCGGCATCAGGAAACCGGTCTTGCGCTTCACGGTCGGATCGGGCGTCGAGAAATACGGCAGATACGCCATCGGAACGCCGAAGAACTCCAGCTGCGCGTTCTCGAAATACATCATCTTGTCGGTCTGGTCGTGAATGATGCGGGCGCCCTTGACCTGCCACAGCGGCGGCTTCTTCGGGTCGTCCTTGCAGGGCGCGCAGGCGGTGTAGACGCCGTTTTCGAAAACGGTGTAGTTGCCGCTCGAGCGATCGGCGCGAGAGGCGGCCATCCGCGTTTGTTCCGGGCTGTCGACGCGCAGCGAATCGACGAAGCCGTCGCGGTAGTCGTCGCTCAGATCCATGATGTTGGCGTAGGTGATCTTGCCGTCCACATCGGTCAGGCGGATGTTGCCTTCGGCGTGCAGGCGCTTCGTCTTCTGATCGTAGATGACCTTGTCGGCCTCGATCGAGGTCCCGTTAAAGAACATCTGCACATTGCCGACCGCCGACACCCGCTGATTGTTGTAGTCGTAATCGACCTCGACCGCCTGGACCAGCATCTGCCCGTTGTTGGCGGGCGGCGGCGGCTTCGGCCTGGTGTGGATCGGATTGTAAGTGAAGCCCTGGGCCGCGGCCGGCATCGTCGCGGCCAATTCCAGCAAGGCTGCGAAAGCCAGCCCCGCGAGCAGCGTCGGAACGGCGGACAAGCGGAACCGATGGCGGCGCACGGCAGCGCGCCACCCGAAGGGGGACGACCTTCCTTGGAGGGCGGCGACAACGGCCACTACCCGTCCTCCTGGTACAGCAAGGCCAAAAAGCCGGTGAGGCCGCCCACGCAGACGGGCAACCACGCCGCAGCGATGGGATTCATCAACTCAGCCTTGCTCAAATCCTCAGTTACTTTCGACAAAACGTAGAGCAGAAAGCCTGCACCCACGCCACTCAAAACCATTTTTTGCACGCCGCCGAAACGGAAGAAACGCAGGCTTACCGAGGCGGCAAGCATCACCATTGCGGCCAGCAAAAACGGCTGTGCGATGAGCTTATGGTACTGCAGACGGTAGCCGGCCGTCGCGAATCCGGAACTCTCGGAGGACTGGATATAGCCCGGCAGTTGCCAAAATGACACAGTTTCGGGCGTCGAAAAGCTGTTGCGGACCTGGGCCGGCGTGAGACTCGTCTTGAGGCGGAAACTGTCCTGGTCGACGGGTGGTCCGTCGAGCGAGAATCGGCGCGCCGATCTGAATTGCCAGTAGCCGTCCTCGAGCGTCGCCTCGCGGGCCTCGATTCGCTCCTTGAACGTGAAGTCGGGATCGAACCGGAACACGGTCAGACCGGTGAGCCGGACGCCCTGCTGCTCGCTGCGGGCGGCGTTGATGATGGCCTGCCCCTCGGTGGTCACCTGATTGATCCAGAAGCCCGAGGCATCCTGCAGGCCACCGCCCGGAGCGGAGCCGAACAGTTCCGCCTCCATCCGCTTGGAGAGCTCGCGCAAATTGGCGGACATCGGATTGTAGGCGACGGTTGCGACGGCTCCGAGCAGAAGCGCGCTCGCCAGCGCCGGCGCGATGAACTGCCAGGCCGAAACGCCTGCGGCGCGCGCCACCACCAGTTCCAGCCGCCGCGATAAAGCGAGATAGCAGGTCATCGCTCCGATCAGGATGCAGAACGGCATCATCTTTTCGAGCAGTTGCGGCACGCGAAACAGCGAGGTTTCGGCAACCGTGATGGCCGAGGCCGACACCAGTCCCGAGGTTCGCCGTACCATCTCGATGTAATCGACCAGCACAAGAAGAACGAAGATACTGGCGAATACGCCGACCGCGGAGATGACGAAGCGTCCCGCAAAATACCGCCCCAGCGTGTTGTACAACATGCTCATGCTGTTGCCGGCCGTCCGAACAGGCGCAGCAGACGCGCGCTCGATTTGTTGATGGATTCGGTCAGCGCCGCCGGCGGCTCGATAACGACGCCGCCGACAATGATCCACAGGCTCGCGCCGATTGCGGTCGCCAGCATCAGATACTGGACGACCGGAGCGAATGGCGACTTCACCGCCATCACCGAGCAGGCGAATCCGGCGATTCGCAAGCCGAACACTGCGAGGATCGAGCCTCCGATCGAGAAGTTACGGCTCTGCCGCGTGGTGCGCGGCGCGCCCAGAAACGCAAAGGTCAGGGCTGCGAAGGCAAAGGGATAGATCGGCGCCATGAAGCGGTCATGCATCTCGGCGCGAAACTGTCCGGGTATCTGCTGATAGATCGGATCGTCGGGCTTCGGCGAAACCAGTTCCCAGAGATAACGCTCGCGGATCCCCAGCGCCACGTCGCGGCCCATATTCGAGAACTTGGACATGTCGAACGCATAACGGCCGAAGGCCACCATCGCCGGATCGCGCTTGCCAACCTCGAAGCGTTCGAGGTTTCCATCTTCAAGGACCAGGAACGAGCCCTTCTCGTTTCTCAGCACGGTGCCATGATCGGCGATGATGCTGACGCGCTCGTCGGGATTGCGGCGATCGTCGACGAAGATGCCGACCAGCACGCCGCCGGGTTGCCGCTCGCGGATGCGGATGGTGAGATTCTGATCGAGCTGGGCGAAGCGGCCGGGCTGCAGAATGTTGGTGAGCACGTCCGCGGTGATCTCGGCGTCCCACTGCTTGATGCGACGCATGCCATCGGGCGCAAGATAGGTGGCGATGAAGGCGACCATGATCGCCACCACGATGGTGGCATAGAGGAACGGGCGGAACAGCCGGAACGGCGAAAGGCCGGCGGCGTTCATCACGATGATCTCGGAGTCGGTCGCGAGCTTGTTCAGGGTATGCGAAATCGCGATCATCAGCGCGATCGGCGCGATGACCAGCACCAGCGCCGGGATGACCAGGCTGGTGATGCCGAGAAAGGTCTTGATGGTCTGGCCCTGACTGGTCATCAGGTCGATGCCGCGCAGCGCCTGCGTAATCCAGATCACGCCCGTCAGGCTGACCAAGACCAGCGCAAACGACGCGAGCGTCGTGCGGAAAATATACTTGTCGATCGACCCCATCGTACCCGCACGATCCCCGTCGTCCGAACCGGAACCGGCCGCCGCGCCCAGATCCCCGAACCGGAGATCCCCCAAGGGCCGCGCCGCCGTCCCGTATCGGCACTCTCGCACACTACCATCCCTTTGATCGGTCAACAAAATGGCTGTGCCAAGGCACCTTCGGGATATGGTTAATAATTCGTGAGATGTGGCCCGCCCGCCACGTCGGCGCTTGGCAGCGAAGTGGTGGACAGGTCATAGTGGCCCGCGAGTTCGAGACGTGCCCTGACGGAACCGCTCCGGGGAACGGGGAAGAACCCACAAAACACCCCCATTCGTGGATGTGTTCCCGACCCTGAGACAGCCCTGATTTTGGAGGATTACCCTATGCCCGACGCCGTCAAGATCGGCTTCGTCCCGTTTTCCAGCGCCCCGCGCGGCATTCTGGTGGTATTTTGCGACGATACGCTGAAGTTCGGCTCGGCCACCGGCAAGGCGTTGGGCGCGGCGGCCGGCATGGTCAAGCGCGCTGCCGCGGCCAACCAGTTCAAGGGCAAAAGCGCCTCCACGCTCGATTTCCTGGCGCCCGAGGGCATCAAGGCCAGCCGGCTGATTGTGGTCGGAACCGGCAAAACCTCCGATCTCCGGGATAGCGACTTCCTCAAGCTTGGCGGCGCCGCGGCCGGCAAGCTTCGTCCGGGCAACGAGGCCGTGACCATCATCGCCGAATTGCCGGCCGGGGCCATGAAGCCCGAACAGGCGGCCGCCATTGCCTCGGGTGTGCGGCTGCGCGCCTACAAATTCGATCGCTACAAGACCAAAAAGAAGGACGGCGAGGACGCAGCCCTCAGCGCCGAAATATCGCTCGCGGTCGGCGACGTAGCTGCGGCGAAAAAAGCCTTCGCATCGGACGACCATATGGTCGACGGCGTCATCATCGCGCGCGAGCTGGTCAATGAACCGCCGAACGTTTTGTTTCCGGTTGAATTCGCGCGCCGCGCCAGCCAATTGCGAAAACTCGGCGTCGATATCGACGTGCTCGACGTCAAGGCGATGAAGAAGCTCGGGATGGGCGCGCTGCTCGGCGTCGGGCAGGGCTCCACGCAGCCGAGTCGGACCGTGATCATGCGCTGGAACGGCGGCAAGAAAGGCGATCAGCCGGTTGCGTTTATCGGCAAGGGCGTTTGCTTCGACACCGGCGGCATCTCGATCAAACCCTCGGGCAGCATGGAAGACATGAAGGGCGACATGGGCGGTGCGGCCTGCGTGGTCGGGCTGATGCATGCCCTGGCCGGACGCAAGGCCAGGGTCAACGCGGTCGGCGCCATTGGCCTGGTCGAGAACATGCCCGACGGCAACGCGCAGCGGCCCGGCGATATCGTAACCTCGATGTCCGGTCAGACCATCGAGATCATCAATACCGACGCCGAAGGCCGGCTGGTGCTGGCCGACGTGCTCTGGTATGTGGCCAAGAAGTTCAAGCCCAAATTCATGATCGACCTTGCCACGCTGACCGGCGCGATCCTGGTAGCGCTCGGCACCGAATATGCCGGGCTGTTTTCCAACAACGATCAACTGGCGGAGCGGCTGACCAGCGTGGGGCAGGCGACCGGCGAACGCGTCTGGCGGATGCCGTTGGGGCCGGAATACGACAAGCAGATCGATTCGCAATTCGCCGACATGAAGAACACCGGAAACCGCAACGGCGGCTCGATCACCGCCGCGCAATTCCTGCAGCGCTTCGTCGACGATACGCCGTGGGCGCATCTCGATATCGCCGGCACCGCAATGGGCGCGCCGAAAACCGAGATCAACCAGAGCTGGGGATCGGGCTACGGCGTGCGGCTGTTGGAGCGGCTGGTGGCGGAGTATTACGAAGGCAAGCGATGACGGAAGTGCTGTTCTATCATCTGCAGAACATGGCGCTCGAAAACGTGCTGCCGCCGCTGCTCGAGAAATCGCTGGAGCGCGGCTGGCGGGTCGTCGTGCAGGCCACGTCGGAAGAGCGCGCCGATGCGCTCGATGCGCATTTGTGGACCTATCGCGACGATTCGTTCCTGCCGCACGCGACCTGGCGCGTCGGCGATGCGCAGGATCAGCCGATCGTGCTGGCGGTCGAGCAGGGCAATCCCAACCAGGCCAATGTCCGGTTCCTGGTCGACAATGCCGCGTTGCCGGCCGATTGCGGCGCTTACGAGCGCCTGGTCGTGGTTTTCAACGGCGATGACGGCGATGCGCTGGCGTCGGCGCGCGCCGCATGGACCGATTGCAAGTCGCGCGGCTTTGAGGTCACTTACTGGCAGGCGGACGAACGGGGCCGCTGGCAGCGCCGGGAATAGCGGGCGCGGGCAATTAATGATAATTTGAAGTTTCGCTGCGCGGCTTGTGACATTAGTCACGGTCGTGCCGCAAAGTGATGGTGGGACAGGCGCTTAAGGCGCCCGGATGGGAATGTAATTCATCGTGCGACAAGACAACTCTCGCCGAAGGCGACTGCTGCTGCTGGCTCTCGCGGCCCCGCTGATGGCTGGCTGTTCGGGCGGCATCTCCAACATGATGTCCTCGGACCTGCTGTCGAAGGATGCGGACTGGTTTTCGCGTCCCGGCCGGGTTTTCATCAAGAACGTCTCGATCGAGACGCCGCCGTTGACGCCGGACAAGCCGGTCACCCCGGACGATCTGATCACCGCGGACGGGCAATGTCCGGGCATGGCGCCCCCCGGCGCACCCGGCGATGCCAACGCGCTGACCGACGGCGCGGCTGCCGCGCCGACCGCGAGGCCGGGCGCCGTGGCGCTATTACATACCGAATGCGACGTGGCGCGCGGCATTGGGGCTGCGCCCGATAATGTCAGTCTTTCCAACAACGGGCGCGGCGACCGTCTTGCCGTCGTGACCTATTCCCGCGGCCCGCGCGCCGGAATTTACACGTTTACGTCGGGACGCCTGACATCGGTCGAGCGCGGACCCGAGCCTGTGGCGCAGCCGAAGGCGGCCAAGCCCAAGCCGGCGAAAAAGAAACCGACGGCGACCTGAATAAGCTATCAGCGATCGGCTTGCCCCGGACGCAGCGCGCAGCGCGCCGCTCTTCGCGGCGTGGTGCGCTGCAGAGCCGGGGCCGTAAAGAACGCCGGTGCTTGGTACGGTCCCGGCTCTGCGGAGCGGCATGAAGAATGCCGCACCGCGTCCGGGACACGAGCATCAACCGGCCGCCTCGTCATAAGACGAACTTGCCGTCAGCCATTCTTCTTCGGCGCGCTGCAGCGCCAATGCCGCGCCGGCGCGGGCCTTGCTGAGCTGCGCCGCCTGCTTCGGATCGCGCTGGAACAGATCCGGCAGCGCGAGCGCGACGTCGATCTTCGCGATGATGCCGTTGATGCGTTCGATCTCCGCCTCGGCGTCGGAAATCTTTTGCTTCAACGGTACACGCTTTTCGGTCTTGCTACGCTGCGGCTTGTCGCGGCCATTGCCGCGTTCGTCCGCCCCGCGGTCGCGCGCACTCGTGCGCATGCCGCGGGCCGACAGCACCAGCCGGCGATAATCGTCGAGATCGCCGTCATAGGGCGTCACGGTACGATCGGCCACCACCCACAATCGATCGGCGCAGGATTCGATCAGATAGCGGTCATGGGACACCATGATGACCGCGCCGGGAAATTCATTGATCGCTTCCGCCAGCGCCGCGCGGCTGTCGATATCCAGGTGGTTGGTGGGCTCGTCGAGGATGATCATGTTGGGGCCGAAGAATGTCGCAAGTCCCAGCAGCAGCCGCGCTTTCTCGCCGCCCGACAGGCTCTTGACCAGGGTGTCGCCGGCCTTGCCGGAGAAGCCGATGGCGCCGGTGCGTCCGCGCACCTTGGTTTCCGGGGCGTCCGGCATCAGCTTGCGGACGTGATCGTAGGGCGAGCCGTCCTCGTTCAGCTCGTCGAGCTGATGCTGCGCAAAATAAGCAATGGATAGCTTGTCCGCGCGCGTAACCTTGCCGGAGAACGGCGCGAGACGATTGGCGAACAGCTTCACCAGGGTCGATTTTCCGTTGCCGTTGGAGCCGAGCAGCGCGATGCGATCGTCGTTGTCGATGCGCAGTGTGACGCGGTTCAGCACGGGTGTTTTGGGATCGTAGCCGACCGAGACTGCATCGACGGCGATGATCGGCGGTGACAGCATCTTTTGCGGAGCGGGGAAGGTGATCTCGCGCACGTCCTGCCGCACCAGCGCGGCGATCGGCTTCATCTTTTCCAGCATTTTTACCCGCGACTGCGCCTGGCGCGCCTTCGAGGCCTTGGCCTTGAAGCGATCGACGAAGGCCTGCAGCCGCTTGCGCTCGGCGTCCTGGCGCTTGGCGTGCTTGGCGTCGAGCATCTCTTTCGTCGCGCGTTGCTCTTCATAGGAGGAATAGCTGCCGCGATAGAGCGTCAGCCTGCCGCGGTCGAGGTGCAGGATCTGGTCGACGGACGTATCGAGGAGATCGCGATCATGGCTGATGACGATCACGGTGCGCGGATAATTCGCCAGGTGGTCTTCGAGCCACAGCGTGCCCTCGAGATCGAGATAGTTGGTCGGCTCGTCCAGCAGCAGAAGATCGGGGGCGGAAAACAGCGTCGCCGCAAGCGCCACGCGCATGCGCCAGCCGCCGGAGAACTCCGAGCAGGGCCGCGCCTGGTCGGCGGTGGAGAATCCGAGTCCGCTCAGGATCGCCGCGGCGCGCGCCGGGGCTGAATGCGCGTCGATATCGACGAGGCGGGTCTGGATTTCGGCGATCCGATGCGGATCGTGCGCGCTGTCGGCTTCCTTGAGCAGTGCGTCGCGCTCCAGGTCCGCCTTGAGCACGACATCGATCAGGCTGTCCGGTCCGTTCGGCGCTTCCTGCGCGAGGCTGCCGACCCGCCAGCGCGGCGGAATGGCGATAGTGCCGGCCTCGAGCGGCAGTTCGCCGCGAATGGCCTGAAACAGCGTCGACTTCCCCGCGCCATTGCGGCCGATCAAGCCGACACGCGCGCCCGGCACGATCTGGGCGGTGCCATGATCGATCAGAAGCCGTCCGGCGATCCGGACCGAAATATCGGTGATTGAAAGCATGCGGGGGTTGTCACCGGGGCCGCCGGCAAACGCAACCCGTTTATGCGCGAAATCTATGCGCGAAATCGCCTTCGCGGCCCCCGCCATGCCGGAAGCGATTTCAGCTCAAATCGCGGACAGCAGTCAATTGCGGCGGTCTTGCCGTTGCAGTTCATCCATCAGGTGCCGGAGAGGGGACGGCAGTTCGGAATTTTCCGGACCAAGGTCTTGCCGCAGCCGTTCGCCGACGCCACGGCATATCGATCGGCTGGTGGCGCGATCGATCTGTTCGCTGCTCTCGTTGATTCGGTCCATCGCGGGTTCCGCTTCTTCGCGCTCGTTGCTGATTGACATGGTACCAAGTCATCCGCGCCGGAATTGTTTCGGCCGCTGATCGATTGCATGCCTTTTGCGTAAAAATCGAATGAAGCAGGTTCCAGATGGCGTTAAATCAGGCAAATAGCCCCAGCCGCGCTGTGCGGCCGGGGCCATCCAGGAGGGAACGCCAGTTCCGATCAGTAGCAGCGGTTGATCAGGCGCCAGCGCGGGCCCCAAGGGGTCGGGACCAATCGCCGCACATAGCAGCCGCCATAACCATAGCCGCCAGCATAGACCGGCCCGCCGACCAAAAGGCGGGGGCCGCCCCAGCCGCGATGCCAGCCACCATGCCAACCACCGCCGTGCCAGCCGCCGCCATGCCAGGCGGAAGCCGATGTCGGCGCCAACGCGACCGCGCCGAGCGAAGCCGCTGCAACTACAACAAGCCCGAGTTTGCGTAACATGGCCATCTCCTCAAATTTGGCGCCGGAAGCGCCATCGTTTCACGCGACGAAGTTTGGCTCTGAAAACCTGAACGGCGCCGGGACATTCGTTTCAGAAAAGGTTCACCTTGATGAAATCGCGGTAAGCCTGGAGCGCCATGGTAAGGGCGCAGCGGCTTGATGTCGCTCGCGAGAGCCGGCCTGATCGCTTGCCGATCCTCCATGGCGCCGATATAAGCGCCGCAATCTTACCTCCCCGTTCCAAGGACAAATCATGGCGATTGAGCGTACCTTTTCGATCATCAAGCCCGACGCGACCGAGCGTAATCTGACCGGCGCGATCAACGCCCTGATCGAGAAGGCCGGACTTCGGATCGTGGCGCAGAAGCGCATTCGCATGACCCGCGAGCAGGCCGAGACCTTCTATGCCGTGCACAAGGCGCGGCCGTTTTTCGGCGAGCTGGTGGAGTTCATGATCTCGGCGCCGGTGGTCGTGCAGGTTCTGCAAGGCGAGGGCGCGATCGCGAAATATCGCGACGTCATGGGCGCGACCGATCCGTCGAAGGCAGCGGATGGCACGATCCGCAAGCTGCATGCGAAATCGATCGGCGAAAACTCGGTGCACGGCTCGGATGCCGCCGACACCGCGGGAATCGAGATCGCGCAGTTTTTCTCCGGCAACGAAATCGTCGGCTGATCACAGGGGCGCCAGCGCTAGCTGGCTTGAGAGGGGTTAAGCCGTGGACTGGCTGCTGCAAATCTTCGATCCGGCCGCGATCGGGGCGTTTTTTACCCAGTTTCGAACCGAAATGCAGCAGCCCACGTTCTGGGTCGCGGTCGGCAAGATCATCTGGATCAACGTGCTGCTGTCCGGCGACAATGCGCTGGTGATTGCGCTGGCCTGCCGCGGACTGGCGCCAAAGCAGCGGTTGTGGGGCATGATCTTCGGCGCGGCCGCGGCCGTGGTGTTGCGCATCATCTTCACCGGGATTGTCGCGACCTTGATGGCGCTGCCCTACCTGAAGCTGGTCGGCGGGCTGGCGCTGCTGGTGATCGCCGCAAAACTGCTGGTGCCGGAGGAAGAGGACGAGGACGGCGTCCAGTCGGCGTCGCATCTGTGGGCCGCTATTCAGATCGTGGTGGTCGCCGACATCGTCATGAGCCTCGACAACGTGATCGCAGTCGCCGCAGCCGCCAATGGCAGCGTTCCGTTGCTGGTGCTCGGTCTTGCGATCAGCATCCCCTTGATCGTTGCCGGCGCCGCCTTGATCATGGCGTTGCTGACGCGCTTGCCGATCCTGGTATGGGCCGGCGCGGCGTTGCTCGGCTGGATCGCGGGCGAGGTGATCGCTACCGATCCCGCGGTAGCGCCGGTGCTGCATCGCATCTTCGACGGCCCGCTTGGTACAGGCCTTGACGCAATGTTGGCGGCGGTGGGCATCGCGCCGCGCTTTGCCGGCGGCGGACATGGCGCCGAAATCATCTGCGGAATAGTGGGGATTATTATCGTACTTGTCGCCGGCTCGATCTGGCGAAAGCGCAAGCTTCGGCATGTCGAGGAAGTGCCGACTTAAGCCGCTACCACTTGAGCTCCACGCCGAACGTCGCCTGGTGCGATTGCGCCGCGGCGCGCAGTTTTGCGTCGTAATTGACATAGAGCCGCGCGGTGTTGCTCAGGCTCAGCGACGCCGAGGCGCCGGCGTCGGCGCCGTAGCGGCTCTCGCCGATGCCCTGCACCGTGATGGTCTGCGGACCCAGGCTGACGGTCACGTCGCTGAAATTCTGCGCGACGTTGTCGATGAACTTTCCATAGGCGGAAAGATCGAGAATTTTCCGGTCGAAAATCCAGTAGCGCCCGATTTCAGCGCCGACCAGGATCTTCGCACGCTCCGCCGACGCGCCGGTCGCCATCACCGGATCGAGGCCGCCGAACTCCTGCAAGCCAGCGGTCGATGAACGGACATATTCGAATCCGGCCTTCGGCACGATGCGGCTCTGATCCAGGCTCCAGTAGTAGCTGAGTTCGGTCAGCACGCCGTCGAGGTGCACAGCATAGCCGGCGCTGGCGATGCCAAATCCGGTGTCGCGGCGCGAATTGACATTGCCGAAGCCGTGGACGGCGGCGAGCGCCCAAGTCCACGGTCCCTTGTCGACCGACGCGTTGAAGCCGAGCTGGGTGAGATCGAGCGTGGCGGTCTGCAGCGCCAGGGGAACGTCGATTGCGGTGTGGCTCTGATCGACCGATACCCCCATGTTGATACCCGGCGCAACGCGCATGCCGAAGCCGGCAACGCCGCCCACCGTCTGGCGGCGGTCGCCGACAAAGTCGCCGACGGCGCTGGTTCGCGCCGCGATGCCGTAGGCTTCTCCCCAGGTGCGAAAGCGCGGCGCCTCGGTATCCTCGGAAGCGCCGCCGCCGCCGGGGTTGCTGCGCATCGCCCTGTTGAAACCCGTCGCCTGGTTGCCGAGACGGCGCAGGAAGCTGTCGCCGAGATCCAGCAGGGCCGTGTTGGCCGACATGTTCGTGTTGATGTCGGTCCGCGACGGGCTCGGAGGGGCAGGTGTGGGCGTTGGAGTGGGTGTTGGCGTTGGCGTGGGAGTAGGCGTCGGTGTTGGAGCAGGCGTTGGCGTTGGAGTGGGTGTCGGCGTTGGCGTCGGTGTTGGAGCAGGCGTTGGCGTTGGAGTTGGAGTGGGTGTCGGCGTTGGCGTCGGTGTCGGAGCAGGCGTTGGCGTTGGAGTGGGTGTCGGAGTAGGCGTCGGCGTTGGAGCAGGCGTCGGTGTTGGAGTAGGTGTCGGGGTCGGCGTTGGTGTGGGCGTCGGAGTTGGTGTGGGTGTCGGAGTTGGCGTTGGAGTCGGAACGGGAGCCAATTGCGCGTGAACGGAGGTCGGCGCCGCTGCAACGGTTACGGCAAATGCGATCGCCAGCGCATGGCCAAGCTTCTGCCCCAGCCTTGCGCCGTCTGCTTGCGAAGGCCGCGATGCGTCGCGCATAAATGCTATTCCCGAAAAAAACGCCAGTTCTACAGAGATGCAAACCCGATCCGCCAGCGATTTGCGCCGAGTTCGGCTGGAGGGTCAATCGGACGTGCACACGGAGTGCTTGCGAATGCTGCGCGTTGTTGTTCCGCGGCCACAGCTCAATTCCTCAAATCTATTCATTGTTTTAGGCTCGCCATTGCTCCGCCGGCGGACTGAACCTAGTGTCTGCCGGGATCCATCTTTGACGCCCCTTTTGCATCGATGGTTCGCGCCGACGATCGCATCCCGAGCCCTTTAAGTCCGATGGACCTGACCTGCTTTCTTCATCCCGGCTGGCAGCCGCTGATCCGGCCGGCGCCGGCGAAGCGCGACTGGATGGACGGCACGCCGGAATCCTTTGCCTATCGCTGCCTGCCGCTCAACATCGCCAATGCGCATGGCTGGGAATTGCTGAATCCTTGCGCGTTCGATGCCTGCTGGAACGGCCAGACCGATACCGGCGCGGTCACGATCAGGCCACATGCCGAAGGACCGGTCGCAAGCGTTGCGACATCGCTGTTCGGGCAGGGCATCCTCACCTTCCACATTCCCGGCATCTTTCGCACGCCGCCTGGTTGGAATTTGTGGATCGGCGGTTCGCCGAACCAGCCGAAGGATGGCATCTATCCGCTGACCGGCGTGGTCGAGACCGACTGGTCGCCGTTCACCTTCACCATGAACTGGCGTTTTACCCGGCCGCACCACTGGGTGCATTTCGATGCGGGCGAGCCGATCTGTTTTTTCTTTCCGGTGCAGCGGGCGCTGCTCGATGACATCAAGCCGGCGATGGCGCCGATCGACGCCGAGCCCGGGCTGCTCGATCGTTTTCAGGAGTGGAGCAGGGGACGCGACGCCTTCGTGCTGCGGATGGCCAACGAGCCACCGCCCGCGCCCGCCGACAAGTGGCAAAAGCATTATTATCGCGGCGTCGACATGAGCGAGCAGGAGCGGATCGCGGATCATCGCACTCGGCTTCGCCTAAAACCGTTCGATGCATCGGCGATTTCCTGGCCGCTGGAACCAGCGGTCGAGGCAAACGCCCGTCCTCCGGTAAAGACGGCCGATCCGCCGGATCAAGCTCCTCCACGAGCGCCGCCTTCGCAGACGCTGCTCGATCTGCGCAAGCGCGAATGGCTGCTGGAAACCCTGGAGCGGCAGCGTGCTTTGTCGGCGCGGGACGCACCCATCGAACGGCGGGCAGGGCTTGGCAGCGACGAATTTCTCGATCGCTACTACGCCGCCAATCGCCCGGTGATCCTCACCGGCGAAATGGCGGGCTGGCCGGCGCTGGCGAAATGGACGCCGGATTATCTCAAGCAGGCCGTCGGTTCGAAGACCATCGAATTCCAGGGCGACCGCAGCAAGAGCGACCGCTTCGAAATTCACAAGGACGCGCACCGTCGCGAAATGCCGTTCGATCAGTTCATCGACCTGGTATCGCGGCCGGGCGCCGGCAACGATGCCTATCTCACCGCCTACAATTCGGCGCGCAACACCGAGGCCATCTCGGCGCTGCACCCGGACCTCGGATTTCCGGACAAATTCCTCAACCCCGACGTCGAGCAGCCCAATGGCATGATGTGGATCGGGCCTGCCGGCACGCTGACCTCGCTGCATCACGACCTCACCAACAACCTGATCGCGCAGGTGGTGGGGCGAAAGCGGCTATTGGTGCTGCCGGCCTCGGAAGTCGGAAAGCTCTACAATCATCTCCATGTTTTCAGCGAGATATCCGACCTGGAAGACCCGGCCCTGACGCTGGATCGATTTCCGCTGCTGGAACACGCGCGTTTCACCGAGGTGACCCTGATGCCCGGCGAGATGATCTTCATGCCGCTGGCATGGTGGCATCAGGTCCGGTCGATAGATTTCAGCGTCACCATCACCTACACCAATTTCCGCTGGCCGAACGATGGCTACCGGGATTTTCCGGAGCCTTGAGTTCCGCCGAGACTTGCTAAGGCGCAGTTTTCGTGTTGGAATCCATGCACAATCGGATCTAGGCCGTTCGACTGTGCGTTTCGCGACTAGGAAATTCAGCAGACCTCCGGAAGCCCGCTTGTGGCGTGGCACGCAAATAGCGTGGCCGCGTCTTTTTTATGTCTAGACTGGGAGACAGGCGATGCAAAAAGGCACCGTCAAGTGGTTCAACCCGACCAAGGGTTATGGGTTCATCAAGCCGATGCAGGGAGACAAGGACGTGTTCGTCCATATCTCCGCGGTCGAGCGCGCTGGACTTTCGACCCTCAACGAAAATCAGGTGATCGAATACGACCTCGTGGAAAATCGCGGCAAGACTTCCGCGGAAAACCTCAAGGTCTCCTAAAAGTCCGCCGCAATCGGCTTAAGACGGTCGCGATGGCGATTTCCCCCGGTGAGAGCCGGGGGTTTATTTTTGGTCTTTGGGTCGGAGAATGGCGGGCGAAATCAGGCTGTCGTCACGACTTGTTTCTGCCGTCGTCCTGCAAACATCGCCCTCGAGGTTCACCGCGCCGCTGGCAACCAGCCGAAGCGCATCCGGATAGATGCGATGCTCGATTTCGAGCACGCGCGCGGCCAGCGTCTCCGCCGTGTCATCGTCGCGCACGGCGATCGCGCCCTGCATCACAATGGGGCCGGCGTCGGTTTCCGGAATGACGAAATGCACCGTGGCTCCGGAAATTTTCACGCCCGCCCGCAATGCCTGGCCGTGGGGGTCGAGGCCGGGGAATGACGGCAGCAAAGAGGGATGAATGTTGAGCATGCGGCCGTGCCAGCGCTGCACGAAGGCGGCGGTGAACAGCCGCATAAAGCCGCCGAGACAGATCAGGTCGACGCGATGTTCGTCCAGCGCCGACTGCAGTTTTGTTTCGAAGCTCTCGCGGTCCCGGCCGTATGCCTTGCTTTCGATGGCGATGGCTGGAATGCCGGCCTCGCGCGCGCGCAAGAGTCCGGCCGCATCGGCCTTGTTGGAAATAACGACGACGATCTCGGCCGGAAAATCCCGGCGCCGGGCGGCCTCGACCAGCGCCGTCATGTTCGATCCACGCCCGGAAATCAGGATGGCTACGCGGCGCTTCATGGTCTCACCATGTGAGATCGAGATGGCCGTTATAGACCACGCGGTGCTCGCCCGCGGCGGGAATGACCTCACCCAGCAGCACCGCGCTTTCGCCGGCCTCGGTCAAGACATCCATGACCCGGTCGATCGCGTCGGGTTCGACGATGGCGATCATGCCGATGCCGCAGTTGAAGGTGCGCAGCAATTCGAGTTCGGCGATGCCGCCTTGCTCGGCGAGCCATTTGAACACCGGCAGTACGGGCAACCGCGCAAGGTCGATGCCGACGCCGAGATGTTTCGGCAGCACGCGCGGGATGTTGTCGGTAAAACCACCGCCGGTGATGTGCGCCAGTCCCTTGACCGCGCCGGTGTCGCGGATCGCGCGCAGGCACGATTTTACATACAGCCGCGTCGGCGTCAGCAGCGCGCCGCCGAGCGTCATCACCGGGGAGAACGGCGCCGGCGCGTCGAAGCTTAGGCCGGACATCTCAACAATCTTGCGGACCAGCGAAAATCCGTTGGAGTGAACGCCGGAGGAGGCCAGTCCGATCACCGCGTCGCCGGCCGCGATGTCCTGGCGCGGCAACAGTGTGCCGCGCTCGGCGGCGCCGACCGCGAAACCGGCGAGGTCGTAATCGCCGTCCTTGTAGAGCCCGGGCATCTCTGCGGTTTCGCCGCCGATCAGCGCACAGCCGGATTCCCGGCAGCCTTCCGCGATGCCGGCGACGATGGTGGCGGTGGCCTCGGGATCGAGCTTGCCGCAGGCAAAATAGTCCAGGAAGAACAGCGGCTCGGCGCCCTGGACGACCAGGTCATTGACTGACATCGCCACGAGATCGATGCCGATGCCGGCGTGCAGGCCGGTCTCGATGGCGATCTTGACCTTGGTGCCGACCCCGTCGGTGGCGGCGACCAGGACCGGGTCCTTGAAGCCGGCAGCCCTGAGATCGAACAACCCGCCGAACCCGCCGATCTCGGCGTCGGCGCCGGGCCGGGCGGTGGCGCGAACCATCGGCTTGATCAGATCGACCAGACGGTTGCCGGCGTCGATATCGACGCCCGAGTCCGCGTAAGTGAGCCCGTTTTTGCGGTCGGTCATGCCCGATTCCAGATGATCGCCGGGTGGTTACGTCGGATTTCAGCGCCGTGCAATGGCTCGCAAGCGCCCGCGGCATGTACTATGTAGACGGGACGCCGGTCCGGGCCGCGAAAGCTCTGATCTTCACGTGAAATCGGGCCGGAGGCCGGGAAACGCTGAGTTGAGCATTCCAAACATAATAACCTTGGGCCGCATTATTCTGGTGCCGTTCATCGTCTGGGCGATCGCATCCGACAAGATGGAGATCGCATTTGTGATCTTCATCGTCGCCGGCATCAGCGACGCGGTGGATGGCTTTCTTGCCAAGCGCTTCAATATGGCGAGCGAACTCGGCGCCTTGCTCGATCCGCTGGCTGACAAGGCCCTGCTGGTCTCGATCTATGTGGCGCTCGGCATCTGGGGCGCGGTGCCGCGCTGGATCGTCATTCTGGTGGTGTCGCGCGATATCATGATCGTAGCCGCGGTGATCGTGTCGTGGCTGTTCGGCAAGCCTATCCCGATGAAACCGCTGATGGTGTCGAAGCTCAACACGGTCGCGCAGGTGGCGTTTGCGGCGCTGGTGCTGGCGGCGCTTGGGTTCGGCTTCAGGTCGACGCCCTACGATCTGATCTTGATGGGCTTTGTGACGGTCTTTACTTTGGTTTCGGTATCGCTCTATCTCGTGGAGTGGGTGCGCCACATGAGCACGATCGAAGCAGGCTAGCGCATCGCTTAACGAATACGCCGGAGCGCCGGCATGGAGTGACTGCGTGGCAGCCCGCGTTCGACCTCGTCAGCTTGCATTCGCACTGCCGCACGACGAAAGCCTCTCGCGCGACGATTTTCTCGAAGGCCCGGCCAATGCGGCGGCGCTGTCGCTGATAGACAGCTGGCCGGACTGGCCGAGCCGGCTCATGCTTCTGACGGGCCCGGAGGGCTCGGGCAAAAGCCATCTTGCGGCTGTTTGGGCCGAGCAGGCGGGCGCACGATCGACCACCGCACGTGCGTTGACCGCAACCGCCGTGCCCGGCGCGCTCGCCACCGGCGCGCTTGTGGTGGAAGACCTCAACCCCTCGAGCTTCGACGAACGCGCGCTGTTCCATCTGATGAATCTCGCACGTGAAGACCAGGCGTTCGTTCTGATCACGGCGCGGGTGCCGCCGGCGGCCGTTCCGATCGAACTGCGCGATTTGCGCTCGCGGCTGCGCGCGGTGCCGGTGGTGACGCTGCTGCCGCCCGACGATCAGCTGTTTCGTGCCCTGATCGTCAAATTTTGCGCGGACCGGCAGCTCGGCGTCGATGAGACCGTGGTGAGCTATCTCGCGACGCGGATCGAGCGGTCATTCGCCGCCGCACGCCAGGCGGTCGAGTTACTGGACACCGAGGCGTTGCGGCTGGGCAGGCCGGTAACCCGCGCGCTCGCGGCCGAGCTGTTGCGGGATGGCGTATAACTATTAGCAGGTCAAGCATGAGCGTCCAGTTCGCCGCGCCCAAGGTATTCATATCCTATGCCTGGGAAAGTCGCGACCACAAACAGTGGGTAAAAGAACTCGCTGTCCGTCTCCGAGTGGACGGCGTGGAGCTTATCCTTGATCAATTTGAACTGTGGCCGGGCGATCAATTGCCCGAGTTCATGGAAAAATCTGTTAGGACCAGTGATGCAGTCCTAATTGTGTGCACACCTTCATTTAAGGAAAAGTCCGATAAACGCGCCGGCGGGGTTGGTTACGAGGGCAGCGTGATCACAGCCGAGGTGCTCTCCGGCGCTCCCCGACGAAAATTCATACCTCTCCTCCGACGGGGTGAGTGGAAAAATTCTGCACCATCTTGGCTATTAGGGACTGTTTATCTCGATTTTCGACGAGACGCCGATCAATTGGAGGAGGCTTACTCCGAGTTACTAGCGACGCTTCACGGACGCCGCGAAGCTCCGCCACCCATCGGATCACCGCCGTTTCCTAAGGAGCACAGACAGGAGTCAATTTCAAACAAACCCCGCTCTCCCGGGCCTGCAGAGCTCGCGTCATATCCGTTTGTAGTAAAGGCGCTTTTGGACACAGGCCGGAGTGATCCTGCCACGCATGATTTGGCCAAGGCATGGCTTATGCGCTCATCCCTGGATGACGCTTCATGGCCCTTCGTGTGGACCGCCCTAATGGATGCCAAGCCACACGACGACGAACTCGCAGATATGGGCCGAGCTTGGCTAGTGCGAACTTCCCCCAACGACGCTTCATGGACATACGTGTGGAACACCTTGATGAACGCTAGACCACATGACAGCCAACTCGCAGATTTAGGCCGAGCGTGGCTTCTGAAACACTGGACGCGTAGCGGTGACGCTTGACGCCATGGCCCCAGGGAACATCAATGTCATTGAAACGTCATCGCGATAACACATGCTTCCCCCGCGCATCGTCCGTGACGTGCCGCTTTCTGATCTGGATGGATCGATATTCCAATGGATTCCGCACAAGCTGTTGTTTTCAAAGAGAAAGAGGTGGAGTCTCATGCTGGTTCCACGGTCGGAACAAGTCCAGAACGTTTCATCAACCGCGAACTGTCCTGGCTGCATTTCAATCGCCGGGTGCTTGAAGAATCCGTCAATCCCGGCCACCCGGCGCTGGAGCGGGTGCGATTCCTGTCGATTTCCGCCAATAACCTTGATGAGTTCTTCATGGTCCGCGTCGCCGGCATCAAGGCCCAGGTGCGCGAGGGCATCACCGAGCGCAGCCCCGACGGACTGACCCCTTCCGAGCAGCTTGTCCTCATCAACGAAACGGTCTCCAAACTCGCCACCGATCAGCAGGCGATCTGGCGCGACCTGCGCGGCATTCTCGCCGAGGTCGGAATCATCCTGGTCGATGGCCGCGACGTGCCAAAGACCGACCGGGCATGGATCGAGGATCATTTCCTCCACAACATTTTTCCGCTGCTCACCCCGCTCGCGATCGACCCGGCGCATCCGTTTCCGTTCATTCCGAGCCTCGGCTTTACCGTGGCGCTGCATCTGGCGCGGGTTTCCGACGGCAAACCGATGAATGCGCTGATCCGCATGCCCGGCAAGATCGATCGTTTCATTCGCCTGCCGGCGGGCAAGGACGGCGCGATGCGGCTGATCACGCTGGAACAGGCGACCGGCCTGTTCATCGGCCGGTTGTTTCCCGGCTATACCGTGAAGGGGCAGGGCGCGTTCCGCATCATCCGCGACTCCGAGCTCGAAATCGAGGAAGAGGCGGAAGATCTGGTTCGCCTGTTCGAAACCGCCCTGAAGCGCCGGCGCCGGGGATCGGTGATCCGGCTCGAGATCGAGGCGACAATGCCGGAGGAACTGCGGGCCTTCGTGCAGCGCGCGCTGTCGACCGCCGACGACGAGGTGCTGCTGGTCGAGGGCGTGCTCGCCATGAACGAGCTGTCGCAGTTGACGCGGTTAGACCGGCCCGATCTCGAATTCGTGCCTTACGTCCCGCGCCACCCCGAGCGGGTTCGCGATCATGGCGGCGACATCTTCGCGGCGATCCGGCAGAAGGATCTGATCGTCCATCATCCTTACGAATCGTTCGACGTCGTGGTGCAATTCCTGCAGCAGGCCGCGCGCGATCCGGATGTGGTGGCGATCAAGCAGACGTTGTATCGCACCTCACGCGACTCTCCGATCGTGCGCGCGCTGGTGGAGGCCGCCGAAGCCGGAAAATCCGTCACCGCGCTGGTCGAGCTCAAGGCGCGGTTCGACGAGGAGGCCAACATCCGCTGGGCGCGCGACCTGGAGCGCGCCGGCGTACAGGTCGTCTACGGCTTCCTCGAATTGAAGACCCATGCCAAGCTGTCGCTGGTGGTACGTCGCGAGGGCGCCACGCTCACCACCTACGTCCACACCGGCACCGGCAATTATCATCCGGTAACCGCGCGCATCTACACCGACCTATCCTATTTCACGTCCGACCCGATCATCGGCCGCGATGCCGCGCGGGTCTTCAATTACATCACCGGCTATGCCGAGCCGAGCGATATCGAGAAGATGGCGGTGTCGCCGCTGACCTTGCGCAAGCGGATGCTGGAACATATTCGGGGCGAGACCAACTACGCCCGCCACGGCAAGCCGGGAGCGATCTGGCTGAAGATGAATTCGCTGGTCGATCCCGATATCATCGATGCGCTGTACGAAGCCTCGCAGGCGGGCGTCTCGATCGAACTGATCGTGCGCGGCATCTGCTGCCTCAGGCCCGGCGTCCCCGGATTGTCCGACCATATCCGCGTCAAGTCGATCATCGGCCGCTTCCTGGAACATGGCCGAATCTATTGTTTCGGGTTGGGACATGGCCTGCCGGGTCCCAAAGCAGCTGTGTATATCTCATCTGCCGACATGATGCCGCGCAACCTCGACCGGCGCGTGGAGATACTCTGTCCATTGCAAAATCCCACGGTGCATCAGCAGGTTCTCGAGCAGATCATGGTCGCCAACCTGAAGGATACCGAGCAAAGCTGGCAGTTATTGCCGGATGGATCGTCAACGCGTATGAAGGCCGCCAAGGGCGAGGAGCCCTTTAATCTGCACAATTACTTCATGACCAATCCGAGTCTGTCTGGCCGTGGAAAGTCGCTCAAGGAATCTTCGCCGCGCCGCCTCACGCGCCGTACCGAACGTCAGCAATCCTCCTAGGGAGTTTTTACGGTGAAGCGGCCGCGCAAACGCGCATCCAGCGTCGCGGTCATCGACATCGGCTCCAATTCGGTGCGTCTCGTCGTTTACGAAGCGATGGAGCGCAGCCTCGTATCGATCTTCAACGAGAAGACGCTGTGCGGGCTCGGCCGCGAGGTGCAGACCACCGGCCTGCTCGCGCCCGACGCCGTGCTCAAGGCGCTGACGTCGCTGCGGCGGTTTCGCGCGCTGTGCCGGGTGATGAAGGTCGGCCGCGTCCACGCCATCGCCACCGCGGCGTGCCGCGACGCCACCAACGGTCCTGACTTCATCGCCAGGGCCGAGCGCATCTGCGGCGCTCGGATCGAAATTCTGTCCGGGCCGCGCGAGGCCAAACTCTCGGCGCTGGGCGTCATTTCCGGCGTGCACAGACCGGACGGCATTGTCGGCGATCTCGGCGGCGGCTCTCTTGAACTGATCGATGTGCGCGCCAACCGCGTTCGACAGGGTGTAACGTTGCCGCTCGGCAGTCTCGCGCTGCAGGATACGTCGCACAAATCGCTGAAGCGCGCCGAGCGCATCGTCAGGAACGATATCTCGGAAATCATGCAGCTCAAGGCCGGCCGCGGGCGAACCTTCTACGCGGTCGGCGGAACGTGGCGGGCGCTGGCGCGCATTCACATCATCCAGAGTGAATATCCCCTGCAGGTGATGCACGGCTATTCAATTCCGGCCGCGGACGCGCTGGATTTCGCGCGCCGTTTGCGGCGTCTCGTGGCCGCCGACATGCTGGCCAACATAGAAGCCGTGTCCGAGGCCCGGCGGCCGCTGCTTGCCTATGCGGCGCTGGTCCTGGAATACATCATTCGCACGGCAAGACCAAAGACGGTGGTATTTTCCACCTACGGCGTGCGCGAAGGCCTGCTGTATTCGATGCTGCCGGAGAAGGAGCGCGCAAAAGACGGATTGATCTGCGCGGCGCAGACGCTGAACGAACTGCTGTCGCGCTCCGCACGCCATGCCGAAGAACTGATCGGCTGGACCGACCGCCTGGCCAGGGTCGCAAAGCTCCGCGAAACCGACGAGGATCGCCGGCTGCGCCATGCCGCGTGCCTGTTGTCCGACATCGGCTGGCGGGTTCATCCGGACCACCGCGGCGAACAGACCATGAGCCTGATCACCAACGGCAATTTCGGTGCGGTCACGCATCAGGGCCGGGCGTTTCTGGCGCTGGCAGTGTTCTATCGCTATGCGGGCCTGAGCGAGCAGAACGAGCCGCCTGCAATGATCCGCGCGCTGGTGCCGCCGGCGATGGTCGAGCGCGCGCGCGTTCTGGGCGCGGCGTTCCGGGTGGCTCATCTGATCTCGGCGGCGCGGCCCGGCGTGTTGCCTGCGATCCATTTTCGCAGCCAGGGCCGCAGCTTGAAGCTGGTGTTCGAGCACCGCATGGTTGATCTCGTCGCCGATCGCGTCGGCAGCCGCTTCAAACAGCTGGCGCGGCTGGTAGGGCGGACAGGGACCATCGTGCGGCGGTGAAGCAAGTTTTGCGGGCCAAAATTTTTTTGGCCGCCTCTTGAAACCAAAATCCGTTTTTCTAATTATTGCGTCGCCACCGGAAGGTGGTGTCTCCGACGCCTTTAACGGGTTGGGGATTTGAGACGGGCACCGGTCGTGTCCGGTGCCGCTCGTACCCATTTTGCTCTTTGGAGGATCTGGCTATGCGCACCTATGACTTCTCTCCGCTCTGGCGTTCGACCATCGGCTTCGATCGCCTTTTCGACCTCGCTGAAACCGCTCACCGCGCCGGCGACGACAACTACCCCCCGTACAACATTGAACGGCTGGGCGACGATCGCTACCAGATTTCGCTGGCGGTCGCCGGTTTTTCGCCCGAGGAAATCTCCATCACGGCCGAGCAGAACGTGGTCACCATCGAGGGCAGCAAGGTCGACAAGACCGAGCGCGAATATCTCTACCGCGGTATTTCCGCGCGACCTTTCAAACGGCTGTTCAACCTCGCCGACTACGTCCAGGTGAAAAACGCCGCCTTCGAGAACGGGCTGCTGAAAATCGAACTGGTCCGGGAAGTTCCCGAAGCGATGAAGCCACGGCGAATCGCCATCAACGGCGGCCCGGCGGGCAACGTGCATCAGCTCGAAGGCAAGGCCGCGTAATACATCTCGGACAAACTGACTCCCGCCCGGATTCCCAGGCGGGAGTGTCGCCGCCTGGATGGGCCGGAAACTATCAGCAACGCGAACAAGGAGAACGAAAGGAGGATCATCCGATGATCGACCATGCTGACAATGTCATTGACCTGAATGCGATACTGCATCCCGGTTCGGTGTATGACCACCCCCGCGACGTCGTCGCGGATACGACGATATCGATTCATGAAAAGCGCGCGATCCTCGCATCCTGGGCATCGGATGCGGCAGCCGTGGCATCAAACCCGGCATTGAGAGAGCTGCCGGGGTCGCACCGCCTCGTGACCATCGATGACGTGCTCGAAGCGTTGTCCGCACTGGATAGGGGACCCGAAGACCCGCCCGGTGGAAAACCAGTTCGCACGAAATCGGTCGCACGTGTCGCCATGGCAGCGTAGGAGCCGGTTCCAGGCTTGCTGGACAAGGTGAGCCATCAGGCCGCCGAGGTTACGCCTGATCGCGATCCACCCTGACCACGCGGCCTTTCTCGATCGCAAGCGCCAGCCGGCCGTGCTTCAGCTTGAGCGCCGCCTCGCCGAACAGCTCGCGGCGCCAGCCGTGCAGTGCGCCGACATCGGCATCATCATCGGCCGCGATCTGTTCGAGATCGTCGACGGTGGCGATCACCTTGCTGGCGACGGCGTGGCGCTCCAACGTCATGCGCAGCAGCACCTTCAACAGTTCGACGATGGCCGCACCATTGGAGTTGTTACGCTGCTTTTCGATCTTGGGCAGCGTGCGCGGATCGCGGGCGATGCCGCGCTGCACGGCGGCGATGATATCGGCGCCCCATTTGGAGCGGTCGAATCCTTTCGGCAGCGAGCGCAGACCGGCGAGCCGCTCCAGGCTGGTCGGCGCATGGGTCGCGATGTCGCCGACAGCGTCGTCCTTCAACACGCGGCTGCGCGGAACGTCGCGGCTTTGCGCTTCCTGTTCGCGCCAGGCTGCGACTTCCATCAGCACGGCGAGCTCCTTCGGCTTGCGCACCCGCGTCTTCAGCCGTTCCCAGGCGCGTTCGGGATGGAAGTCGTAGGTTTTCGGCGAGGTCAGGACTTCCATTTCCTCGCTGACCCAGTCGCTGCGGCCGCGCTTTTTGAGGTCGACATCGAGCGCCGCGAACACGTCGCGCAGATGGGTGACGTCGGAGACGGCGTAGTGCATCTGCTCGGCGGTCAGCGGCCGGCGCGACCAGTCGGTGAAGCGGTGGGTCTTGTCGGGGCGGTGCCCGGTGATGCGCTCGACCAGTTGGTCGTAGGCGATTGAATCGCCATAGCCGAGCACCATGGCGGCCACTTGGGTGTCGAAGATCGGGTGCGGGATGACGCCCGCGCGGTGCACGATGATCTCGATGTCCTGCCGCGCGGCGTGAAACACCTTCAGCACCGCCTCATTGGTCATCAGGTCGAAGAACGATTTTAAGTCGATGCCCGGGGCCAGGGTGTCGATCACGACGGCTTCCTCCGCGCTGGCCATCTGGACCACGCAGAGCAGGGGATAATAGGTCGTCTCACGCAGAAATTCGGTGTCGACGGTGATGATCGGGTGCCGGCTAAGGCGGTCGCAGACGGCCGCAAGCTCGGCGGTGGTGGTAATCAGGTCCATGCACGTTCCATAACGCTTCTGAAACGGCGTTCTGCCGAAAGCGCTGAACTGTCAAGGGTCTTGCGGTAAATTTTGAGGCTTGCAATGGGGTTTGGCGGGCTGTTTTCCGCTATCGTGTCCCGGACGCGGTGCGGCATTCTTCATGCCGCTCCGCAGAGCCGGGACCGTAACGAACGCCGGTCTCTTGTACGGTCCCGGCTCTGCGGTGCACCGCTGAAGAAGCGCTGCACCGCGTCCGGGACACAAAAAGGATCAAACCCTGCGCGCGCGGCCGACCGGCGCCCGCCGCGAGGGCGTAGCGATCACGATGAGGCACAGGCCAAGCATCGCCAGCCCTATAAACTCAAACGCCAATGTGTCGAACACGATCAATCCCCCCAGCAAACCGGTAGATTTGTCGGGAACGCATTGACCGTTTCTTAAAACCTGTGGCGCAGGCCCGCGCGCAATCGCGGAGCGGTTACCGGGCGGTTAATGACTCAGGTGCCGCAAAAGGTCTGCAGCACGCGCTCGTCCGGCTTGGGCGGCTCGGCATAAGAGGCGAATGCCGGCTGGTCCTCAAACGGTTTCGACAGCACCGCCAGAAGCTGCTCGAACGGCGCAAAATCGTTGCGGTTCACCGCTGTCTCGATGATCGCTTCCACCCGGTGATTGCGCGGAATGAAGGCGGGATTGACGGAGCGCATTGCTGCCTGCCGCGCGGCGGCAGCCTGCGGCTCCGCGGCGATGCGCTGCCGCCAGCGCATGGCCCACGCGTCGTACGCCGCGGGGTCGGCGAACAGTTTTCGCACCTCAGCGTCGCCGGCGGAATCCAGCGCGGCGTCGCTCAGGTGCCGGAAGGTGAGGGTGAAGTCGGACGCATTTTCGGCCATCGCCTTCAAGAGATCGTTCGCCAGTTCCGGATCGTCCTCCTGCGCGGTGAACAGGCCGAGCTTTTTGCGCAGGCCGGCGTAGTAGGCGGTATCGAATTTCTCTGCAAAGTTGCCGAGCGCCGCCTGCGCCTCGGCAATGGCCTTTTCCTGCTCGTCGGAGAACAGCGGCAGCAGGCATTCGGCAAAGCGGGTCAGGTTCCACAGCGCGATGCGCGGCTGGTTGCCATAGGCGTAGCGGCCCATCTCGTCGATCGAGCTGAACACCGTTGCCGGATCGTAACTGTCCATGAAGGCGCAGGGGCCGTAGTCGATGGTCTCGCCCGAGATCGAGGTGTTGTCGGTGTTCATCACGCCATGGATGAAGCCGACCAGCAGCCACCGCGCCACCAGTTCCGCCTGCCGCGCAATCACCGCGTCCAGCAGCGCATGATAGGGACGCTCGGCATTCGCGATGTCCGGATAGTGCCGGGCAATGACATGGTCGGCGAGCCGGCGCACGCCCGCGACGTCGCTGCGCGCGGCAAAATACTGGAAGGTGCCGACGCGGATATGGCTGGACGCGACGCGGGTGAGCACCGCGCCGGGCAGCAGCGTCTCGCGCACGACATTTTCGCCGGTCACTACGGCGGCCAGCGACCGCGTGGTCGGGATGCCCAACGCCGCCATCGCCTCGCTGACGATATACTCGCGCAGCACGGGTCCCAGCGCGGCGCGGCCGTCGCCCCGTCGCGAGAAAGGCGTAGGTCCCGAGCCCTTGAGCTGGATATCGCGGCGCACGCCGTCGGCGTCGATCACCTCGCCGAGCAGGATGGCGCGGCCGTCGCCAAGCTGCGGCACGAAATGTCCGAACTGATGCCCGGCATAGGCCATCGCAATGGGATCGGCGCCGTCGGGAACGCGCTTGCCGGCGAGGATTTCGACGCCCTCGGGGCCGCTTAGCCAGTCCGGATCGAGGCCGAGATGCTTTGCCAGCGGCCGGTTCAGCTTGACCAGTTTTGGCGAAGTGACCGGTGTCGGCGCCACGCGGGCGAAAAAGCCGTCGGGCAGCGCCGCATAGCTGTTGTCAAAGGGGAAGTGGACCGTCATGCGATCAAGATAAGGATGCGCCTGGAATTGGCAATCACGCGGCGCGCTCCGCGCTGTTTTTCGGTCATTTTTGGCGATTTAACCGACCTTCGGAGGCCCGAAAATGGCTGGGCTTCGGTTGCCGCGCCTGTTTGCCTCGGGTAAACCCTGACGCTCTTCGGGGCCTGCTTACGGCCTTCCGATTCCGATCCCCGACGTCTCCAGGATTTCCATGCATCGTTACCGCTCCCACACCTGCGGCGCGCTCCGTGACAGCGACATCGGACAGGACGTTCGCCTGTCCGGCTGGTGCCATCGCATCCGCGACCACGGCGGGCTGTTGTTCATCGACCTGCGCGACCATTACGGCCTGACGCAATGCGTCGCGGACCCGGATTCGCCTGCCTTCAAGGATGCCGAAAAGCTGCGCGCCGAGTGGGTGGTGCGGATCGACGGCAAGGTGCGCCGCCGTCCCGAAGGCACCGACAATCCGGAACTGCCGACCGGCGCGGTCGAGCTTTTCATCACCGAAATCGAGGTGCTCGGTCCCGCCGGCGAGTTGCCGCTGCCGGTGTTCGGCGAGCAGGAATATCCTGAAGATATAAGGCTTAAGTATCGTTTCCTGGACCTTCGTCGCGACAAGCTCCACCAGAATATCATGACCCGCGGCAAGATCATTGATTCGATGCGAAAACGCATGAAGGATCAGGGCTTCTTCGAGTTCCAGACCCCCATCCTGACCGCCTCCTCGCCGGAGGGCGCGCGCGACTTCCTGGTGCCGTCCAGAATTCATCCAGGAAAATTCTACGCGCTGCCGCAGGCGCCCCAGCAGTACAAGCAGCTGCTGATGATGTCGGGCTTCGACCGCTATTTCCAGATCGCGCCCTGCTTCCGCGACGAGGACCCGCGCGCCGACCGGCTGCCTGGCGAGTTTTATCAGCTCGACGTCGAGATGAGCTTTGTGACCCAGGACGACGTTTTCACAGCGATGGAACCGGTCATCACCGGCGTGTTCGAGGACTTTGCCAAGGGCAAACCCGTCACCAACGGCTGGCCGCGGATTCCATTCGCGGAGGCGATCCGCAAATACGGCAGCGACAAGCCTGACCTGCGTAACCCGATCCAGATGCAGGACGTCTCCGAGCACTTCCGCGGCTCCGGCTTCAAGGTGTTCGCGCGGATGCTGGAAGACCCGAAGAACCAGGTCTGGGCGATCCCCGGGGCCGGTGGCGGCTCCCGCGCATTCTGCGACCGGATGAACTCCTGGGCGCAGGGCGAGGGCCAACCCGGGCTGGGCTACATCATGTGGCGCGAAGGCGGCGAGGGTGCCGGCCCGCTTGCCAACAACATCGGCGCCGAGCGGACTGCCGCGATCCGCACGGCGCTGGGATTGAAAGAAGGCGATGCAGCGTTCTTTGTCGCCGGCGATCCCGCGAAATTCTGGAAGTTTGCTGGTCTCGCGCGCGCAAAACTCGGCGAGGAGCTGAACCTGGTCGACAAGGAGCGGTTCGAGCTTGCCTGGATCGTCGACTTCCCGATGTACGAGTACGACGAAACCGAGAAGAAGATCGACTTCTCGCACAACCCGTTCTCGATGCCGCAAGGCGGTCTCGAGGCGCTGCAGACCCAGGACCCGCTGACCATCAAGGCGTTCCAATACGACATCGTCTGCAACGGCTATGAGATCGCCTCAGGCGGCATCCGCAATCACCGGCCCGACGCCATGGTGAAGGCGTTCGAGATCGCCGGCTATGGCGAGAACGAGGTGGTCGAGCGTTTCGGCGGCATGTACCGCGCTTTTCAGTATGGCGCGCCGCCGCATGGCGGCATGGCCGCTGGCGTTGATCGCATTGTGATGCTGCTCTGCGGCACCACCAACTTGCGGGAAATCTCGCTATTCCCGATGAACCAGCGCGCGGAGGACCTGCTGATGGGCGCGCCGTCCGAGGTCGCGCCGAAGCAGTTGCGCGAGCTTCACATCCGGCTCAATCTGCCGGACAGTTGATCGGCCTTTGGTCCAGCCACCGGCGCGTCAAGCCGGGGACGAGGAAGCCGCGGGGGAAATGTATGTCGACCTATTCCGAAGATCTTCATTCCGCGGCAATCGCCTACCACCAGTTTCCGCGTCCGGGAAAACTCGAGATTCAGGCAATCAAGCCGCTCGCCAACCAGCGCGACCTGGCGCTGGCCTATTCGCCCGGCGTCGCCGCGGCCTGCATGGAAATCGCCGGCGATCCGGCAAAGGCCGCCGATCTGACCGTCCGCGCCAACCTGGTGGCCGTGGTTACCAATGGCACCGCCGTGCTCGGCCTTGGCAATATCGGCCCGCTCGCCTCCAAGCCGGTGATGGAAGGCAAGGCGGTGCTGTTCAAGAAATTCGCCGGCATCGACGTGTTCGACATCGAGCTTGCCGCCGACACCATCGACAAGGTGGTCGAGGCGGTAGCGGCGCTGGAGCCGACGTTTGGCGGCATCAATCTGGAGGACATCAAGGGTCCGGAATGTTTCGAGATCGAGGCCCGGCTCAAGGAGCGGATGAAAATCCCGGTATTCCACGACGACCAGCATGGCACCGCCATCATCGTCGCCGCCGCGATCACCAACGCGCTGCTGCTCAACGGCAAGAAACTCGAGGATGTAAAGATCGTCGCCTCCGGCGCGGGCGCCGCGGCCATTGCCTGCCTCAATCTGCTGGTATCGATGGGCGCGCAGCGCAAGAATATCTGGGTCTGCGATATCGACGGCGTGGTGCATGAGGGCCGCAACACGTTGATGGACCGCTGGAAGGCGGTCTACGCGCAGAAGACCGACAAACGCACGCTCGGCGATGTGATCCCCGGCGCCGATATTTTCCTCGGCCTGTCCGCACCCAATGTGCTGAAGCCGGACATGGTCAAGCAGATGGCCGACAAGCCGCTGGTGATGGCGCTGGCCAATCCCGACCCCGAGATCATGCCGGACGAGGCGCGCAAAGCGCGTCCCGACGCCATGATCTGTACAGGGCGTTCCGACTTTCCCAACCAGGTCAACAACGTCCTGTGCTTTCCCTTTATCTTCCGCGGCGCGCTCGATGTCGGCGCTACCGCCATCAACGAGGACATGAAACACGCCGCGGTGGATGCCATCGCTCAGCTGGCGCGCGACCCGCCGTCGGATGCGGTGGCCGCCGGCTTCGACAGTGGCGAAGCCCAGGGTTTTGGGCCGGGTTCGCTGATCCCGAGCCCGTTCGATCCACGGCTGATCCTGCGCATCGCGCCTGCGGTTGCCAGGGCCGCGACGGCCTCAGGGGTTGCGACACGGCCGATCAAGAATTTCGACGAATACGCTGCCGCACTGGAGCGCTTCGCATTCCGCTCCGGCCTGGTCATGAAACCCGTATTCGCCAAGGCGAAGACGCAGCCGATGCGCGTGATCTATGCCGAGGGCGAGGACGAGCGCGTGCTGCGCGCCACGCAAGTGGTGCTCGAGGAAAAGCTGGCGCGGCCGATCCTGGTGGGCCGGCCCTCGGTGGTCGAGGCGCGGATCAAGCGGTTTGGACTAGCCATCAAGGCAGGCCGGGATTTCGACCTCATCAATCCGGAGGACGACCCTCGGTATCGGTCCTACGTGCAGTCCTACATCAAGGCCGCCGGACGCTACGGGGCAACGCCGGACGTCGCACGCACGACGATAAGAACCAACGCGACCGTGATCGCGGCACTGGCTGTGGTTCGCGGCGAGGCCGACGCGATGCTCTGCGGCATCGAGGGCAGCTATATGCGGCATCTCCGCCATATTAGGGAAATCATCGGATACCAGTCCGGCGTCAGCGATTTTGCGGCGCTCTCGCTGCTGATCTCCAGCAAGGGCGCGCATTTCATCGCCGATACCCAGGTGCGGCCAAACCCGTCCGCCGAAGAACTCGTGGACATCGCAGGACGGGCGGCGGTTCACGTGCAGCGCTTCGGCATCACCCCAAAAATCGCCTTCGTCTCGCATTCCGACTTCGGCAGCTACGACACGGACTCCTCGCGCAAGATGCGCAAGGCGGCAAACCTGTTTGCCGAGCGCCATCCGGAAATCGAGGCCGACGGCGAGATGCAGGGCGATACCGCGTTATCCGAGGCGGCCCGCGAGCTGATCCTGCCGCATTCGCGCTTGAAGGGCGCAGCAAACGTCCTGATCATGCCCAATCTCGATGCCGGCAACGCGGCCTATCAGATGATCAAGATTCTGGCCGACGCGTTGCCGGTGGGTCCGATCCTGCTCGGACCTGCAAGACCGGCGCACGTTCTGACACCATCGGTGACCGCGCGCGGCATCCTCAACATGACGGCGGTCGCCGCGGTCGAAGCGCAGGAGCGGGCGGGGCGCCAGCAGCCGACGCTGTTTGGCTGAGATAAGAAACGACCAGGTTTCAGTCCGGTCGCCTGCCGAAGAGTCATTGATCGTTTGAAAAGCTGCGGCCGAACGCCCATAATCGATCCTCGTTCAAGCGATCCGTACTTGCAGCAGTCCAGTGAGGCCGACCATGCCAGCGTTTATCACCTTCGGGCGCGTGCTTTTCGCCGTGTTGTTCATCGTTTCCGGAGCGTTCAAGCTCCTCGACATCGCGGCCACCACCCAGATGATCACCGACAAGGTCGTCATTCCCGGACTGCTCACGCCCTACAGCACGCAACTGGAAGGCCTGAGCGGGATGCCGATGCCGCAAATGCTGGCGATTGCGGTAGGGGCGCTCGAAGTGATCTGCGGGCTGATGATCGCGCTTAACTTCGGCGCGCGGTTTTTCGCGATCGTGCTGATCTTTTTCGTGATCGCGGCAACCTTTTACGGCCATGATTTCTGGAACCAGACCGGCGCCGAGCAGAAAAACAATATCGCGCATGCGCTGAAGAACCTGTCGATCATCGGAGGGTTGTTCATCATCGCAGGGATCGGGCGCGGGCCGAGGGCCAACGAGCCGACCTATACCGATGTGTGAATTCCAGACACCCGCCGCCACGGCGTCACGCGGACATCATGCGCGGCGTCGAGGATTTGCGGCTCGCCTGCTTGCAGGCCGTGCGAAGCGAGTATGTCCTGCGGCGAGCGTTCGGGGACGCCGGGAAAGCAGGGATAGCCGCCGGGCAGCCGCACGTGTGGCGCTTGCGACAGCCAGAATGCATCGTAGCGGTCGAGAAACATTGCGAACACCTCGGGGCCGCCGATGATCGCGACGCTGCCGGAACGGACGCCGGCGCGTTCGCAGGCCTGGTCGAACGTGGCGCCGGCTGGATTCCACAGCGTGGCGTTGGGGTTCGACGGATCGGGCCCCAGTGCCGCAGTCTTCGAAGTGAGGATGATCCGCCGCCGCTTCGGCGAATTCGGCTGGCCCTCGTATGAATGACGGCCGTGGACGATCAGGTCGGCACGGTCCAGCGCGGCATTGAAGAATTCCTGGTCGCCCTTGAACTTCAACGCGTCCGGCATCACGCGATCCGCATTCGCCAGCATGCCGTCGGCGGATACGATGACGTAGCCGGCGATGCAGTGTGCGGACATATCTCGCCGCTATTCCGAGATCGTTTGCACCACGCTGGAGACCGGGCGCGAGGTGACGGTCGGCAGCTTGGCGTCCTTCAGCAGCTCTTCGTCATATTGCGGCAGCGTCTGCACCGGCGCCTTGGCCTTCATCTGCACCACCTTGTAGCCGCCGGCCTTCAGCCTGCGCAGCAGTTCCGGCAACGCTTCCGCAGTGTGCTTCTGGAAGTCGTGCATCAGGATGATGCCCTTGCCGAGCTTGTCCACCTTGGTCATGACGGTGTCGATCACCTTCTGCGGCTTGCTTGCCTTGAAATCGAAGGAGTCGAGATCGCAGGAGAAGATCCCGATGTTGCGCTCGCCGAGATAGGTCACCATTTCCGGCGGGTGCTGCAACGCCGGGAAGCGGAAGAACGGCGAGGGCGGCGTGCCCAGCGCCCATTTCACCGCCGCAAAACCTTTCTCGATCTCGTCCTTGCGTTGCTGCTCGGTCAACTTCTTGTTGTTGAGATTGGCGTGCGACCAGGTGTGCGATCCGATGGTGTGACCGGCCGCCGCCACCTGCTTGAGGATTTCAGGATAATAGGTCGCGTGCTTGCCGATCGGGAAAAAGATGCCGGTGGTGCACTGGTCCGCCAGCGTCTTCAGCACCGAGGGCGTGTTGACCAGCCATGGACCGTCGTCGAAGGTCAGCACGACTTCCTTGTCCTTGAGGAAGTCGAGTTGCTTGAAATGCTCGAAACCGAAACCCGGGCCCCCGGTGGTATCGATCTGCACCACGCGGGAAATACCGAGCACGTCCGTCCCGCCATTGCAGGCGACCTTGGGACCGGGCGGGGGTGCGGGGGCCGGCGGCGGAGCAGGGGCCGCCTGCTGCGCCGGCGCTGCGGCTTTGGGGGCCGGCGCGGCGGGAGCGGCTCCCTTGGCAGGCGGAAGCTGCGCGAAGGCGGAGCCCGCCGCTAAAAACGAAACCGCGCCCGCAAAGATCAAACCTGCCGCAATGCGCATCGTATTTCCCTCGGATTATCGCCTGAACGCGGCCTCGCGCCAGCGCACGGCGCCGTGTCGCCTTAGGTCTCAGCTTAGCTGAATCGAGGTTGCGCCGCCATTGTGGCGTCTTTTATCCCCAATGGCCCGATTCGGCTGCCGTCGGTCGTTTTTTGAATGCCGTCAGGTGTCCGCCAGCGCCCGCGCAATCGCGGTCTTTATCCGCGTGTCCGTCGGTTCGACCGACTCGGGAAACACGTCGGCGATATAGCCATCGCGGCCGACCAGATATTTGTGAAAATTCCAGCGCGGCAGATCCTTCGGCCGCGCTTCGGCCGCCCATTTGTAGAACGGATGCGCGTTCGCACCTTTCACCACGGTTTTCGCCGCGATCGGGAAGGTGACGCCATATTGGTGTTGCGCCGTCTCCGCGATCTCTTTTGAGCCGCCCGGCTCCTGTCCGCCGAAATCGTTCGAGGGCACGCCAATGATCGTCAGGCCGCGGCCATGGAATTCCTTCCACAATTCCTGCAGGCCGGCATATTGCGGCGTGTAGCCGCACAGCGACGCCGTATTGACCACGATGAACGGTTTTCCGGCGAAATCGGCGAGCCTGAGTTCGCCGCCGTCAAGCGCTGGAAACGAAAAGCCGTAGGCAGTGATCCGGCTCACGGGGGCTTGCGCCAACACTGTCCTCACCGAAGCCGGCGCGGCGATTGCGGCCAGAGCCGCCGTCATGAGGGTCCTGCGGTCGATCATGATTGCTCCATCATCCCAAGACATCCAGAGTAGCTCGATCCGTGCAAGTGTGCCGCTCAATATGCCGTTACGACGGAGCCTTGCACCAAGGCAGTGGCAACAACGGGAGGTGATACCTATTCCATTCGCACACCGGTTCCGGGCCGGCGCGCTTGAGCGCGTATTTTACAGGCTCAGCCTGACCGACGACCAGGTGCAGGCCGACCAGCGCGGCCGCGATCGGATACGCCCATCTGTGAAACCGCAAGTCGCGCATGCGATCGAGCAGGATCGCGCCGGCCAGGATGATCAGCGGATCGGTGAAAACAAAATATTCCGATTTCAGGCCGCGGCGCACGCCGAGCGCGTCGATTCCGATCGCGGCCAGCAGCAGCACGACGGCCTGGATTGCGGTCTGCCGTTCGCCGCGGCGCCATGCGATGACGATCCCGGGGACGATCAGCCAGACCAGAAACACCGTGGGTCGCGGCGAGGAATGCAGCACGAAGGTGTAGCGCGCGAGCACGGATGCGATGCCTTCGAGCAGCGGCAGCACGACACCCTTGAGGCTGGCGCCGTAGGCGAGATCGGCCGTGCTTGCATCGGTAAAACTCAGCATCTTTTCCAGTGGATTGAAGACCGCGATGACATCGCCGGCGTTGAATTCAAGCTTGAGCGCCAGCACCGCAATCAGTGCGCCCGCCGCCGCGGCAAACATCGAGGCGATTGTTTCGGCTGCGGTGACCCGCCAGATCACCGCGTAGACAACCATGCATGCGCCGATCAGGATTAGCAGCGCGGCCTGGTACAAGCCGAACTTTTCCAGAAACAACGGCCGGAATTGCGCCGCGTCAAGCAAGGCGCGATCGAAGCCGATGGCGATGAGAGGCAGCGCCATCCATGCGGCCAGGGCGGCGGCGAAGCCTGCGATGGCTGTCGCAAGCCATGCCGACGCCGGGTTGCGCCAGAACGCGACGCTGGCGCTCGTGGCGCCGCCGAACGGCAGGATGATCAGCGGAAGTGCCGCGATCAGCAAAACCGCCTGCACCTTGTTCTCCATCCCCAGCATGCAGAGCAAGGCTGCCAGCCCCATTGCAAGCGGTCGCGCGGCGTTGGCGCGGCGTCCGATCGCGATCAGGATCAGCAGCGCAAAAAATACCAGACAGGCCGCCACGAGCTCACTGCGCAGGATGCGGGAATGAACGGCGACACCGCCGGAGAATGCGAACGCAAAGGTCGCGATCAGCGCGACGCGCCAGTCGCGCACCACGAGACGCGTCAGGCCGGCGAAAGCCAGAACGCAACCCGTTGCCGTCAGCCACATCGCCAGACGTCCGGCGCGCACGGCCGACGTCATTGCGGCATCGAACGCCGGCGCGTTGGATGCCGGCGGGATGTTGGACAGCGTCCAGGCGTCCAGCACCCCCAGTCCATGCAGCAGCTTGAACCAGAACTGTACCGAAAGGATGGTGAGATAAGCGGTGTGATCGAAGAACTGCTGCGGCTTGCCGTCGTTGAGGACAAGCGCGTTGTAGACCACCATGAAATCCATGTCGGCATTGCGCCAGTAGACCAGCGCATAGCCGAACAGGAAGAACGATGCCGCAAGGCCCAAGGCGATCGCCGCCAGGCCGTTTCGCCAGCCGAGAAAAGTGACCCGGTCGAAGGCGTCCCTCGGCTTGGTTTGCTCACGCGTGGAATCCGGGGTCAGTCGCTCCATGCGCGTGTTTAAACCAGCAAACGCTTCAAGGCGACCGGCCCGAGGCCGTTTTAGCGCAAGGGAATGATGAAATCGGTGCCTTCGCCGGTTTCGCCGCCATTGATGCCCTGATCGGAGACGATGATCGAGCCGCCGGTCGACAGCGCCTCGTTAATTCGCGCCATCGCATCCGCCGGGATGATAAGGCGGTCCAGTGCCTCGGCGGCGCTGTCGGGGTGTGGCACCGGCTTGACCTCGATCGCACCGGTAGTCTTTCTGCGACGCGATGCGCGTTCGTCGTCGTTCTGCTGCGCCGCGTACCGCGCGACCACGGGCATTGAGACCGCCGACCAATGCAGCAGATTGGCGTCGTCCTTGTCGGTCTGCGCGGTGAAGACATGGGTTCCGAGCGGACGGTCGCTCGGTGCGATCGTCACCGGCACGTCGAACAACGGCGCGAAATTCTGCCGCACATAGAGCTTGCCGTCCTTCTTGCTGACGAATACGGCGATCTGGCCGCTGCGTTTCGGGCCGGCGGTGACCACGGCCTCCGGCTTTGAGACCGGCTTTTCCGAATCCGACGGACGGGCCTGGTCCTTCTTGACATCGGCAGCGCCAGCGTCGGCATCCGCCGCTGCCTTGACCGTTGGCGTGTCCTGTCTCGCAGTCTCTTCGGCGGCGGATTCCGCGTTAGCCGGCACATCGCCCGCCTGATCGCCGGGGCCGCCGGCATCGTCCGCGACTTTTATTGCGGGGTCGCTCGTGACCGGCGCGTCGACAATGGTGACCGGCGAGCGTGGCTGCGGCAGCACACCGCTGGCATCGGCGGTGTGCGTGCCCGGCGCCGGCTTGGCGAAGTCATGGCCGACCGTCGATTTCAGCTCGAGGCTCGCCTCCGAAAAAATCCGCCCGGTCGCGACGCTGTCGGATTTCGCAGTGACGACCGCGAGGTTTTTCGGCGGCTCGACGGAAGCAACCGGCGCGGTCTTTTGCGTTGCCAGCAGCGGGTGCGAAAAACTCTCCGGCGCCAGTTCGCCGGGGATAATCACGACGCGGGCGCCCAGCCGGGTCCAGCCCCACATCTTCACGGCGAAGTTCATGGGCATGCGGATGCAGCCATGCGAGGCCGGATAGCCGGGCAGTACGCCGGCGTGGATCGCGACCCCCGACCACGTGATGCGCTGCATATACGGCATCGGCGCGCCGCTATAGATGTTGGAATGGTGGTACTTGTGTTTCTGGATGACGCTGAACACGCCCATCGGCGTCGAATGCCCGCGCATGCCGGTAGAGATCGGCGTCTCCGCAAAAGTGCCGTTGGCGTCGTAAATCCTGAGGACCTGCTTCTCGATCGAAATCGCGATGATCAGCGGCCCCTGCGGCTTGCGGGCATCCTTCGTGACATCTTCGTGCGCCGGCAGGCGCTTCTTGACGGATTTGCGCACGCGCGGCGGCGCGAACCGCGGCGGCGGGTAGGGTTCATAGTAATCCGGCCAGAAGACCGAAGGTGCAGCCTCAGTAGGCGAGGCCGCACTGAAAATTCCGGCCGCCGCCAAAACAGCAATACGCCACACGGCGTTCGAAAGAGCCAGATTGCCGGGGAAACGTCTGTCGGTCAGCGACAGCCGCCCAGTTGCAATAGCCCGATGCCCGCCCACTTCCCAACACTCCGAATTCAGCTTCACCGTTTAGTGTCGCAGACGCGGAACGCGTTCACTAGCGTAAGCGCTGTTATCCCTGCGGTTTTCGCCGCCAGCGTAGCAAAAAAGCCTCACAATTCATTAACCAGCCTGGGCGGGCGCCCGCCGATCTTCCGGTGTGACATCGCCGCACTACATGAGGGACTTGCCATTACGGAGAGCTTCATGACACGCCATCGCCGCACCCATCGTGACGCGCAGTTTCGAGCCTGGATTTTCGCGGCGTTGGCGCTGGTCGCGCTTGGGACCTCAGCGGCGCTGGCGGCCGATGAGCCGGATCTGATCTTCCGGCGCTCCACCGTATTCAAGCTGCTCAGTCCCAACGACAAGCTCGCCACCTATGGGCTCGACGACCCCGAGGTCGACGGTGTGGCCTGCCATTTCACCGTGCCGGAAAAGGGCGGCTACAAGGGTTGGCTTGGCTTGGCGGAAGAAGTTTCGGATATCTCGCTGGCCTGCCGCCAGATCGGCCCGATCCATTTCAAGGGCAAGCTGGAGCAGGGCGACGACATGTTCAAGCGTCGGCGCTCTTTGTTCTTCAAGAAAATGCAGATCGTGCGCGGCTGCGATGCCAAGCGCAACGTGCTGGTTTACATGGTCTATTCCGACCGGATCATCGAAGGCTCGCCGAAGAATTCGACGTCCTCGGTGCCGATCATGCCTTGGGGCGCGGCCGATTCCGCGATCCAGAAGTGCGGCGATTTCATCCAGTAACTGGCGGGTAGTGTCAGCGCTTGGCCGGGATCGGCCGGGGGCGAATCCACGGGTCCGGCCCGGCATTGGGATCGCGATAGCCAACCAGCTGCACCAGCTTCTGCGGGACCTGTTCGTTGCCGCGGCCGCTGTCGGCGCTTTGCTCCGACATCGCGCCGCACTTTCTGGCGCCCTCACGTTTCAAGCCGTCGGGATGATCAATCCGCAGATCCGGAAAACCGCTACTCGCCAAACGTTCAATGATCGGCTGACCGGATTCGCGGGTCGGGGTCTTGCTGCCAACATCAGTGTTGCCATTGCCCACAACCGCAATCCTTGTTCTGGAGGTACGGGGTAACGCGCGACTGCACAGAAAAGTTGCATGTGTGTGGTTAAGTCGGCCCTGCCGGTGTCCGGGTTCAACGTTTTCCGTGGCGAGCAGCGTGCCTAAAGAGAAAGGTCGAAGGAAATGCTGATGGCGAAGTGGGCCGGCTCGCGTGGCGAATCATGGCCGCAGCAAGGCCGGTGTAACGCGCCGCCGTCCCAGCGCCAAAAATCATATCACTGAAATCATTGAGTTTTTTAGTCAAAATGTTTCGTTCGCCTGTTCCGACGAAACAATTCTCTTGAATGACGAAACCATTTTCCGTTTTCGAGCAGACATCCGGAAACAGCCGTTGGTTATCAGTTACCCACTGAAACGGCGCACCGCGCGTCGACCTGAACCCGGAGACGGCCAATGCGGACAATCAGCTTTATCCTGGGTTTCGCCTTCATCCTGGCCGGTCCCTCGATAGCTGGTTCTTCCGACGGCAGCCTGCCGGGCACTGGCACCTTCTCCTACATCGGCTCACCGGCTATCGCAGCGCCGACGGTCCTCGCCGCGAACTGATCGCTTTCCCGACAAAATTCAGAAGAAGAATGTGACAATGATCCGCACCAGTTCGCTCGCCGCCATCCTTCTCGCCGTGGTTTTCGGCAGTTCCGCTCAGGCGCAGATCTGGTCCTGGAAGAAATTACCCGACCCCCGCGGCGAATTCGTGCGGTTGTGCGCGCCCCATATGGTCGATCGCTGGGCGCATCCCGAAGCCGTCTGCAGCTGTCTGCATGACCATGCGGTCGCGGCCGTCGACGATCCCGATCTTCGCGAGGCGCTGCTCCGCGGCATCAGCGAGACCGGCGTGCCGACCATCGAGAACGACTGGGTGCCGGCGTCGAAGCAGACCCAGATCGCAGCGACTTTTACCAAGATCGCCAAGCCGACGCTGCAATGCATGTTCGAGCCGCGCGAGCCGCGGACTTAAGCGTCTCATTCGTCATGCCCGGGCTTGTCCCGGGCATCCACGTCTTAGTAGCATCACAGCGCGCAAGACGTGGATGGCCGGGCATAGGCGAGCGGAAGCGACGCCGTCCTTCGGACGGCTATGCCCGGCCATGACGGGATAACAATGACCGACATTCGCAGAGATGACCGCCTCGAGGGCAAGGTCGCCATCGTCACCGGCGCGGGATCGCGCGCGGAAGGTATCGGCAACGGCCGCGCCACCGCGGTCATTCTGGCGCGGCACGGCGCAAGGGTCATGCTGGTCGATACCGTCGCGCAATGGGTGGAGGAAACCCGGCGCCTGATCGAAGCGGAAAGCGGCATTTGCCGGATCGTCGAAGCCGACGTCAGCGATCCCGCGCAGTGTCAGGCCATCGTCGCGCGCACGGTCGAAGCTTGGGGCAGGCTGGACATTCTGGTCAACAATGTCGGCATCACCGGGCCGCGCGGCAACGCCGTCGAGGTCGACCTCGCGGCATGGGACAGCGCGATGCGCGTCAATGTCGCCTCGATGATGCTGATGGCGAAGTATGCCATTCCCGAAATGATCAAGAGCGGCGGCGGCTCGATCATCAATCTCTCATCGGTGGCGGGCTTGCGGGGCGGGCATCCGAGCCTGTTGTATCCGACCTCCAAGGGCGCCATCGTCGCGCTTACGCGCGCGATGGCGGCGCATCACGGCCGCGACGGCATCCGCGTCAACTGCATTGCGCCGGGCACGGTCTATACGCCGATGGTGGCCTCGCGCGGCATGACGCCGGAACTGCGCAAAGCCCGCAGCGAGCGCACATTGCTCGGCACCGAAGGCACCGGCTGGGATATCGGCTACGGCGCGCTGTATCTGGCCAGCGACGAATTGCGCTGGGTTACCGGCATCACGCTGCCGATCGACGGCGGCGCGACGGCCGGCAGCCAGGCCTCGCCGGTGCCGCCGAGCGAGCCGGAGAGGCCAAAAACTCCGCCGTCATCCTGAGGTGCTCGCCGTTCTTCACGGCGAGCCTCGAAGGATGGGCCACAAGTGCCCGCGGCCATCCTTCGAGACGCCGCGCGAGAGCGCGGCTCCTCAGGATGACGGTGTTCTTGTTGATGCGCCTACTTCTTCGTGCCCATGCGCGGCACGCATTTTCGCGCACGCGCAACGCCTGTCGTGGTCAATTTCACACCGGTGACTTCCTTGATTTGCCCTGCGGGGCACGATCCGTCATCGACCATGACGCGCTGGCCCAGCCGCAAGTCGACGATATCCTGCTCGCGCGCGACTTGCTCGGCCGCCGCGGATGCGGCAAGCATGAAGAAGGCAACGCTACCGAAGAGGCAGATCGATAATCGCATCGTGGCATTGTATTGACGCCGATGCGATTCTCATAGCGGCCAGGTTAAGGTTCATGAACACCGACGATATCAAACGCAAAATCCTCGATGCCGTCGATGCTGGTTTCGACGCCCAGCTCGCCACTACAAGGGATTTTGTCGCAATTCCTTCGACCCGCGGTGCCGAAGGACCGTGCCAGGACATGATCGGGGATCTCTTACGCCGGCGCGGCTACGAGGTCGACGACTGGCACATCGACCTCGACGAACTCAGGGATCTGCGCGGCTTCGGCCCGATCGAGCATGATTTTTCAAAGGCGCGCACGGTGGTCGGGACCTATCGGCCCTCGAATAACGCGGGCAAATCGCTGATCCTGCAGGGCCACTGCGATGTGGTGCCGGCCGGCCCGCTGCAGATGTGGGAGACGCCGCCGTTCGCGCCCGTGGTGAAGGACGGCAGGATGTACGGCCGCGGCGCCTGCGACATGAAGTCCGGCACCATCGGCGCGCTGTATGCGCTTGACGCCATCAAGGCGGCGGGACTTAAACCGACCGCGCGGATTCATTTTCAGTCCGTGATCGAGGAGGAGAGCACCGGCGTCGGCGCGCTCTCGACCCTGCAGCGCGGCTATCGCGCCGAGTGCTGCTTCATTCCGGAGCCGACCTCCGGCCACATGGTGCGCTCGCAGGTCGGCGTGATCTGGTTCCGGCTCAAAGTGCGCGGCTTTCCGGTACATGTATTCGAGGCCGGCTCCGGCTCCAACGCCATCACCGCGGCGTATCATCTCATTCATGCGCTGGAAAAACTCGAGGACGCATGGAACGAGCGCGCCAAGGTCGATCGCCACTTCAAGGCGGTGACGCATCCGATCAATTTCAATCCCGGCATCATCAAGGGCGGCGACTGGGCCTCCAGCGTGCCGGCGTGGTGCGACGTCGATTGCCGCATCGCGATTCTGCCGGGCTGGTCGGTGAAGGACTGCCAGGCCGAGATTCTTGCGTCCGTCTCGGCCGCCGCGCGCGACCATCGCTTCCTCTCCAACAATCCACCTGACGTGGAGTGGTCCGGCTTCCTGTCGGAGGGATATGAGCTGAAGGATTCCGCGGCACCCGAGGCCGCATTCGGCAGGGCTTACGAGGCGGTCTATGGCGGCGCCGTACCCGACCTCGTGTTCACGGCGCTGACCGATACGCGGTTTTACGGATTGAACTACAACATTCCGAGCCTGTGTTTTGGGGCCAGTGGTGCGGCGATGCATGGCTTCAACGAATACGTCGATCTCGATTCGCTGCGCAAATCGACCAAGGCGACCGCGCTGTTCATCGCGGAATGGTGCGGGGTTGAAAAGGCGTAGGTTCTTTTCGTAGCCCGGATGGAGCGAAGCGAAATCCGGGACGATGCGCAAATTGATCTGGTTTTCCCGGATTACGCTTCGCTCCATCCGGGCTACAAATGCTATGAATCCGGCCACAGCGCCTTCACGATCGCATCCAACCCGTCGGTCAGCGCCGCCGGGCCGGGCTGCAGGATCAGCGGCGACTTGATCTCGACGATGCGGTTGTTGCGCACCGCCGGAATCTCGTTCCAGCCCGGGCGCTGCCGGATCCTGTCCGGCACCACCTTCTTGCCGCACCACGATGCCAGGATCACATCGGGTGCGGCATCGCGCACCAGATCAGGGGAGATGATCCGGTCCTTGGCGGCCTGTTGAAATCGCAAGCCCGGCAGGATGTCCTCGCCGCCGGCGATCTCGATCAGTTCGGACACCCAGCCGATGCCCGAGATCAGCGGATCGTCCCATTCCTCGAAATAGACTTTTGGTTTCGGCGAGGGCCGAGAGGTCTGGGCGATTTCCGTCAACCGCTGCTCATACTGCTTCGCAAGCTGTTCGGCTCGACCAGCCGCGCCGACCAGCGCGCCGGTGGTGCGGATCATTGCCAGAATCCCGGCAATGTCGCGCTGGTTGAAGACGTGGATGGCGACGCCGGCCCGCACCAGGTCGGCGACAATGTCGGCCTGCAGGTCCGAAAACGCCAGTACCAGGTCGGGCTCGAGTGCGAGGATTTTCGGGATATCGGCGGAGATGAACGCGGACACCCGCGGTTTCTCGCGGCGCACCCGCGGCGGCCGCACTGCATAGCCGGAGACGCCGACGATGCGATCCTGCTCACCGAGCAGATACAGCGTCTCGACGGTTTCTTCGGTGAGACAGACGATTCGGCGGGGAGGGAATTGGCGCATGGCGAATGATATGTCAGACATCGGACGCGTGCCATCAGGAGAAACGTCATTGCCGGGCGCCTGTCTCCGACTTGATCGGGGATGACCCGGCAATCCATCTCCTCAAAAGGATTCTCACGAAGATTGATGGATACGCGGGTCAAGCCCGCGTATGACGAATTGGAAGGACGACCGATCATGACGCCGCTTGAAAAAATCGATGCGATGAAAATGCCGTTTGCCGAGTTGAAAGGCGTTCGATTCACCGAGGCCGAAAAGGACCGCGTCGTCGCACACATGTTGGTCCGGCCGGATCTGTGCACGCTGAATCACACGATTCACGGCGGCGCGCTGATGGCGTTTGCGGATTCGGTCGGCGCCGCGGCGACCGTCATCAATCTTCCCGAGGATGCCAAGGGCACCACGACCATCGAAAGCAAGACCAATTTCATCGGCGGCGCCAGGGAGGGAGCGACGGTGATCGCGATTGCCACGCCCGTGCATCGCGGCCGGCGCACCCAGGTGTGGCAGACCCGGCTGGAAACCGAGGAAGGCAAGCTGGTCGCCATCGTTACCCAAACCCAGATGGTGCTGTGAGCGGAACTTTTCGCCTTAAGCTTCGTTAACGAGACCTTGCGCGAAATCGAGGCTTTCTGCCGTAAATTCAGTCAGTTACAAGCCTTGCAATTAATGGTGCAGCGCACAATATAGAAGGTCTAGGGATTCGACGCCTCCTCGAGGGCCTCACGAGGAGAAATGACTATGAATGGACTTCCTGCCAACGGCAGCATCAGGACACTCTACCGCGCTCGAGATGCCCCTGCTGCGCGAGCATCTCTTGAGGCTCGATCCCGAGAGCCGGCGCGACCGGTTCAACGGCGCGGCCGACGAAAGCTTTGTCGAATCCTATGCGGCGCGCTGCCTTGCCGACGGCACTGTGGTGATCGCCTATGTCGAGGACGGCAAGGTGCTCGGCGCCGCCGAATTGCATCAACCGGATTCGTCCGGCGACGGCATGCCCGAGATCGCCTTTAGCGTTGAGCGTTCGGCACGCCGAAAAGGCGTCGGCAGCATCCTGTTCAAGCGGCTCATTACCGAGGCCGAAGGGCGCGGCTATGAGCGTCTGCGCATCACCACCGGCTATAGCAACGAAGCGATGCGGGCGCTCGCTCACAAGTTCGGCGCGCATCTGACGTTTCGCCAGGGCGAATCGACCGGAAGTATCGATCTAAAGCAGAAAAATCAGACGGACGTCGCACAGGCTGCGGGCGCGGCGCCTCTGGAAGCCGCGCGCGCCATCGTGAAATTCAACCGCACTTGGTGGGCCATATTGCTCGGAATGTACGGCTGGCGCCGGACGGCGTAGACCGCACATTCGAACCGATAAATGCGCACGAGTTTTTCGTGCGCGTTTCGTCAAGGGAAGTTCGTTACGTTCCGGTGCGCTTGTCGTTGCCGAATTTCCTGACAATGCGGCGCTCGACTACGACCGAACGCTGCGCGCCCTGTTCGCCGGCGATCACGCGCGTCGTTGAGCGGCCCAGGGTGGGGCGGGCGGCCTTTTTCACTTCGGCCTGCACGTCCTCGAGCGGCAATCCCATCAACGAGGCCGCGATTTCAGCTTGCGCCTCTTGATCGTCGGTGATGCCGGTCGCGGCGAAGATGGCTTCATCCAGCGTCGGCGGATCGCGCCGCACCCGCCGGGTGCCATATTTGGTTTTCCAGTCTTCGCTCATGTCGGCCTCTCGATTGGTCCGAGATAGCTAGGCACTCCGATGCTGCAATGCAATATAGGAATTCGTAAAGCAGCCATGCACGAGAAATCACAGTTTTTCCAATGGGGTAGCGTCATAAAGCTCGATGGTGGCGGCGGCAGAGGCGAGCGGCTGCAGCGCCCTGACGAAGTCGCGCGAGGCCGGCTACCGCGAAATGCGCCAGCAGCGCCGCGCGATCGGCCCATTGCTCGATGAACACCAGTCGCAACGGGTTCTCGCAATCGACATGCACGGCATGGGAGATGCAGCCGGGCTCATTGCGCGAGCGGTGCACATGTTCGAGGCTCAGCCGGCGCACTTCGTCAAAACTATCCTGGCGCGCCACCACGCTGCCGGTCACGACAATCATGCGATCCTCCCATCCATCGGCGAATGCCCGATGATCAGGCCGGCGCCAGTTCACCGGCGTCGGCGACCTCGACCGGCTGCTGCGGCCATCGCTTCAGCGCGGCGCGTCCGGCATCGGTCAGAACATAAACGCCGCGCTCGGCGCGGTCGAACCAGCCGTAGACGTTGTGCTGCAGAATTTTCGGCGCATCCGGGATATCGGGCCGCAACTCGCGCAGCTTGCGCGGACCCAGCGCCATTGCCGATGCGCAGGCCAGTGCCTGCTGGCGATAGGCGGTCATGATCGGCGAGCGCGTGCTGCCGCCCAGCGTCGGATCGCCCTTGCGCTTGTTGTGTTCGGCGACCAGCCGCGAGCGTTTCTTCGGGTCGCGGCGCGGGGCCGTGGTGACCGGCCGGACGATCACCTCGACCTGGCCGCTGCCGGTCACCCCAAGCATGCCAAAACCCAGCCGCCGGCACAGATTGCGGTAGCGCGCATCGCTCTCGCGGCCCTTGCCGCGCGCCGACATTTTTGCTGCGAGCCACACCTCGTCGCAGGCACCGGCGCGGTCGACCGCCTGCAACATCAGTTCGAGGTTGAAGGTAAGCTTTAACTCCCCGATCACCACGACGGGCGGATCGTCGCCGCTCAAGCCCACCAGATCGCAGCCGCCGACCTCGCCCTTGACGGTAAAACCGAGCTCTTCCAGGAAGCGTTTGACGGGCAGATAAAGCGCGGTTTCCAAGGGCCAGGGCTCCGGCGTCGCGGGCTGCGACTCAAGGCCTCAAGTCTAGCCTGAAACTTCGTAAAGGATTTGATCAAACCGGGCCGGAACGGCTAGCATGGGCCCGGGACAAGACGAATGGTGGCATTTGAACTAACCCGTGGATCGGGGGATCCACGGGCGGCGACGCATTTCATCGATGCCGGGGCGGGCCTCTCGTGCTGCAGGGACTTTACAAGGTCGAATTCCACACCGTGCATGGTTCGCGCCAGCGGCGTGATGTATGCCTATGACGGCAGGATGCTCGGCGGCAATTCCGCGTTCGCGTTCATCGGACGCTACGACGAGTCCGGCGAGGAAATCAGGGCCGAGGTCTCGACCGTGCGTCACCATGACGATCCGAATTACCAGCCGCTGTTCAAGTCCGACAAGATCACCCTGAAACTGCGCGGCTGGCAGGAGGACGATCATTTCTATTTCGAAGGCGGCAGTGGGCAAATGCCGGGCATCCCCTTCAAGTCGGTGATGACGCCGATCAGCGAGGAAGCAGCACCTCCATTTACGACGCCCGGCGCGGGCGCCATCGCCAACGGACTTTACTCGCTTCACATCCGGATGCTGGACGGCGTCGACGGCGGCAATACCGGCGTCATGGTGCTGCATGACGGCCGGATCCGCGGCGGCGACGGGTTCTTCGATTACATCGGCTCCTACACCGCCGCGAACGGCAGGTGGAAGGGCGAGATCGTCAATCACGAGCATACCCCGAGCAGGAGCGAACGGCCGCTGTTCGGCGGCTACGAAGTCGGCATCGGATTTTCCGGAACCTACGGCGACAAGGGCGCCGAGGCCGAGGCCACTGCGCTGGCCGGCAAGCGCAGCATCCGTTTCAAGGCGGTGTTGAAGAAATTCGCGGATTGGTGAGGGTCATCTCCGTAGCCTGGATGGAGCGAAGCGCAATCCGGGACTTGCCCATCCGCGAAGCAAAAGCCCCGGATTGCGCTTCGCTCCATCCGGGCTACACCCGCCCGCTGACGGGCAGCAGCGCACCGGTCACGGCGCTGGCTTGGTCGCTGGCGAGAAACAGGATCACGTTGGCGAGTTCTTCCGCGGTCACCCACTTCGAAAAATCCGCTTTCGGCATGCTGGCCCGATTGGCCGGCGTATCGATGGTGGACGGCAGCACCGCGTTGACGGCGACCTTGCCCTTGAGTTCGGCTGCCAGCGCCTCGGTCAGGCGATGCACGCCGGCTTTGGACGCGGCATAGGGGCCCATGCCGCTGCTTGCCTGAAGCGCGCCCATCGCGCCGATATTGACGATCCGCCCCGCCGATGAGGCAACCAGATGCGGGATGGCCGCGCGCGAGGCATTGAGCGCGGTGAGTAGGTTGATCGCATATAGCCGAGCCCAAGTTTTCGGATCGCCCTCGGCGATGGTCTCGAACGAAAACGCGCCGGCGATATTGAGGAGAACGTCGAGCCGGCCGAAACGCGCTACGACCGCGTCGATGGCCTGGCCGGCTTGCACTGCGGCGGACAGATCGACGCCGCCGAGCTCCATGCGGTCGGCCGTCTCCGCGACCTGCGATTTGGCATGGTCCACGCCGGCCACCCGCGCGCCGCGGGCCAAAGCGGCTTCCGCGACCACCTTGCCGAGCGCCCCCGAGGCGCCGGTAACGACTACGACTTTTCCGCGCATGGGAGACCTCCGGTGATCTTGCCCGCTTTGTAGCCCGGATGGAGCGCAGCGCAATCCGGGATTGACGATCCCGCAACCCATAGTCCCGGATTTCGCTTCCGCTCCATCCGGGCTACACCGCTTGGCCCGCGCAATCGTTAAAATTTGCCGGAGTTTTGTAAGCGGATTTCAGAAAAACCGCGCTAGACGTCATGGCTGTCCAACAGAAGGCCGGGGAAAGTCATGATGAAATCTCTTGCGGATCACGGGTTGCCGCTGGTCCAGCTCAAGGAGCAGCGGCGGGACCTGGTGGTCGCGCTGCAAAAGCGCAACGGCCCGATCAACGGCTGGGAGCTGATGCAGATCGCAGCCGTGCAGCAGGCGATCTCGGCGTTCGAGGACGTCATCACCGATCTTGACGCGGAAATGGAAGCTGCGGCCTAGGACCTGACGTCATTGCCCATCTTCCTCGCATGATTCCTATGAAAATTGATGGATAGCCGGATCATCCCCGATCAAGTCGGGGACAGGCGTCCGGCCATGACAAGGAAAGCTTGTTATGCGCTATACTCTTTCGAAACGGGGGAGCGCGCGATGACACGTAAGGCAATTGTCTTGGCCGGTGCGGCAATACTGGCAGCGACCGGCGCATCGCCCGCGGCGGCGCAGACCTTTAAGACCTATGCCTGCGCCGACGGTACACAGTTCATTGTGGGATTTTTTCAGTACGACAAGCGCGCGCATTTGCAGATCGACGGCAAGGCCGTGGCGCTGACCAGGCGCCTTGCCCTGTCCGGCGTGCGCTATAGCGGCGGCGGCATCGTACTGCGCATCGGCAAGGCCGGCACCACGATCAAGCACGGCAAGCGGCCGGCCTCGGCGTGCAGCGTGCAGGTGTAAGGAAACGTCTTGGAACAGGCGGGCCGGGAAGCTAACCTGCCGGCAACATGGGCGTCTTGACGAAACTACCCTACGCGCTTTGGTTTGCTGTAACGTTCCGCGTCGCCGCGGCGGCGATCGCGGTTGCGGCGGCGCCGTCGCTGGTCCATGCCCAGTCGGCCGACCTGGTGTTGTGCGACCGGCTCGCCGCCGATCCCGCCGATCCGGACAAGCCCGCGGGTGTCAAAGGCGCTGCCGAACTCGAGCCGTCCGACGTCGCGACCGCGATCAAATTCTGCAAGACCGCGTCGAATGCGTCGCGCCGCGCGCTGTACCAGCTCGGCCGCGCCTACGCCGCCAACCGGCAGGTGCCGGAAGCCATCGCCGCCTGGCGCAAGGCGGCCGACAAGGGATCGACCGCGGCCATGGTCGAGCTCGGCGTGCTCTACGGCACCGGCGCGGGCGTCGCGACGGACGAGGCGCAGGCGCGAAGACTGTTCGAGCGGGCTGCTGCGGCCGGCAACCCGCGCGGCATTTCCAATCTGGCTGCGCTTGGCGGCAGCGCGCCCGCAGATCCCGTGCAGGCGCGCAGCCTGCTGGCGAAGGCCGGCGAAACCAACCCCGAAGCGCAGTATCAGCTTGGGGTAATGATCGCGGACGGCGTGGGCGGTCCGAAGGACGACGTCATGGCGCGGGCGCTGTTCGAGAAGGCGGCCGCGCAAAATCATTCCGGCGCGTTGGAGCGAATGGGCGCCTTCACCCTGGAGGGCCGCGGCGGCGACAAGGATGCGGCCGCCGCCAAGGCCTATTACGAAAAGGCCGCAGCCCTCGGCAATGAGGACGCCAAGGCGGCGCTGAAGCGGCTGGAATGTCCTTACGTGATCAAGGACAAGCGCGGGAATTTCGTCACCAATCTGTGTTTTTAGCGCTTGAATCACCACGTCATTCCGGGGCGCGCGCCTTCGCGCGAACCCGGAATCCAGAGCCGTGCGCGGAACTGGATTCCGGGTCTGCGCCAAGCGGCGCATCGCGGAATGACAAGCTGGCGGGCGGAACAGTCAGGCGCAATCGCGATTAACGCAATGGGGCTTGCGCTGATGAGGCGAACCCATGATCCGCAAATTGCAGGGCGGCGAATACCGGCTCTATTCCCGCAAGATCAATCCGAAAACCGGCAAGCGCCGCAACCTCGGCACCTTCAAGTCGCGCGCGGCCGCGGAAAAGCACGAGCGCGCCGTACAGTATTTCAAGCGGCACTAGTGTCATTGCCGGGCTTGACCGGCAATCCATCCTCTTCGAAAAACTCTTCGCGAAGAGGGATGGATACGCGGGCCTACGCCTCGCCGAAGGGGCTCCAGCCCCGCAGGCTGGTCAAGCCCGCGTATGACGCTCGTTTTGTACGCCGAAGCATGGCAGATTAGGGGTTCACGTTTTCGAAGTGACCCATGACCATTCTCGTATTCTACGGTTCCTACCGCTCCGACCGGCTGGGCATCCGGCTCGCCGATTTCATCACGCAAGGGTTTCGCGCGCGCGGCGATGAGGTCGAGTTGATCGACGCCAAGGCGGTCGACCTGCCGATGCTGGACCGGATGTACAAGGAATATCCGAAAGGCCAGGCGCCGGAGCGGCTCGAAACGCTGGCGGGGAAAATCCGCGACGCCGACGGATTTGTGTTTATCACCGGCGAATATAATTGGGGCATGCAGCCGGGACTGAAAAACCTCACCGATCATTTCCTCGAAGAATGGTTCTGGCGTCCCGCCGCCATCGCGAGCTACTCGGCCGGCCGTCTCTCCGGCGCGCATGCCGCAACCGCCTGGCACGGCACGCTGTGCGAAATGGGCATGGTGGTGGTTTCCTCGACGCTTAGCGTCGGCCCGATCGCGCAGACGCTTTCGGAGAATGGCGAGCCGATCGGCGAGGCGGGCAAGGCGCTTGCGCGGGCGTTTCCACGATTCGCGGATGATCTTGTGTGGTGGATCGAGGCGGCGAAGGCGCAAAGGGGGAAGAGCGGCGTGCCGTATTGAGACGCAATAGGGTTTATCCCCTTGATGGTTCAGCGATGAAAACTAACCTCACCTGCGGCGTACCAGCGGGTTAGTCGGCGTTACGCTTGCTGCTTGCTTGCTTCATTCCCTTCGCATTTAAATAGTAATACGATCGGTTGTCGAAGGGCGTAGTCCTTTTTTAACCTGGTCCCAAGGCGGCCTTGTAACCGGAGCCTCGATATGCCTCGCGTTGAAATAGAAGAAACAAAACTCGTATTTGACCAATTTTTCAAGATCGAGGAAGCGACCCTGCGATATCAAAAGTTCTCAGGTGAGATGAGTCGAAAAATAAAACGTCTGAACTTCGAGCGTGGGGATTCGGTAGCAGCGATAATCCTGAGACCCTCGACGAACAGGATATTGCTGGCAAATCAATTCAAATATCCGACCTACAAAAAAGGTCCGGGTTGGATCACTGAAGTTGTTGCCGGGGCCATCGACCCCGGTGAAAGCCCCGAGGCGGCTGTTCGGCGCGAAATCCTGGAGGAAGCTGGATTCGAAATTCGTGAGCTTGTACATATCTCGACGTTTTATGTTTCTCCCGGGGGCACGTCGGAACGAATTGTCCTGTACTTCGCCGAGATAGACGAAGAGCGCCCGTCGACGCCCGGCGGCGGAAAGCCATCCGAGGACGAGGACATCAAGCGAATTGAATACAGTCCTGCCGAATTATGGGCGATGCTGGATCGCAACGAAATTGTCGATGCCAAAACTATTATAGCGGCGAACTGGCTGCGAAAGAGAATGGGAGTTGGATGATGCAAGCGGACCCTCTACTTATTACTATGGCGGTGGGAAGTTTGGCGATCGGTTTGGGACTTTACATCTGGTTGGTGACCGGGCGGGTAAAGGATCACTTCGCGGCTACAAATCTGATTAGTTGGCTGTTGATTGCGCTATTTCCCGTGTTGCTCATCTTCGGGTTTTTTCGGGATAGTTCGAGCGACTTCAGCGTTGCGGGCGCAAAATTTGGCGGCGCCATCGCCGCATTCATATTCTTATGGTGGTTCGGAACGCGTTCCGGGTTGACGGCTGCAAAACTGGACGAGCAAAACGCACGGATCGGAAAACTGCAGGAACAGATTGCACGGCAGGACCGGGCGAACAGCCCCCCTTCAAAGCTCAATCCGGCGCAGAGCGTGCGGTTCAAGATGAAAAATTCAAAAAAAATAATCTGTCTCTTCACTGGAAACATAGCGGACCTGGACAAGGCGGACATTTGGGCCAGCTCCGAGAACACCAATATGCAGATGGCCAGATTTTATGATCGATCCGTCTCGGGTACGATCCGCTATTGGGGCGCAAAAAAGGATCAATTCGGCACAGTGCTGGAGGACAGCATAGCGGACGAACTGGAGGAGAAGCTGGAAGGGCGGCAGTCTGTTCAACCACGAACGATTGTCGTTACATCCGCAGGCGAGCTAACGGAACGAAAAAATGTGAAGCTGATCTTTCATGTCGCCGCCGTCCAAGGACAGCCCGGCATTGGCTACGTCCCGATCCAGGACATTCATAATTGCGTGGCGGATACGCTGCGAAGGGCTGAAGCCGGCGACGAGGCCAGGAAGCTGAATTGCAAGTCCGTTGCATTGCCGCTGTTCGGCACCGGAACCGCCCGAGGTAATTTGAAGGAGTCCGTCAAGTCCCTCATCGAATGTGCCGTGACCCATCTGGACCAAAATCCCTCAGCGGCAATCGAGGTGGTATATTTCCTGACTTGGCTGGACGTTGAACGCGACGCTGCACAGGCGGTTCTTGAAGAGGATAAGCGCGTCGTTCTCGCGCGATAACCTGATCGGAAGAATCGATTTGCGCACGCAGAACATCCGGATTCCAGCGAAGCCATCGGCGTCCGCTCGCGGACGCCGGCAGCTTCGGATTACCTGAGACCCCCGGCAGGCTCATCAAGATCGTAACCTTACCGAATGCAAAGGACGTGGCGATTTCCCAATCGACCCACCCGCTCAAATAGGTTTCATGATCGGCCAGGCAGACCACTGCATCTGACCGTGAAATTCTTTCCCTGATTTTGTTGGCGATGAACTGGCTACTCGCGGAGTATTGTTTCCAGATGGTTTCGTCGTGGAAAAACCCGGCAAAATAGTCACGCCAGATTTCCTCGATCGCGACTCGGTTCGCTGTCCGGTAACTTATGAAAACTTTCTTCATGCCGACGTTTTAAACGATCGCACTGGTGCTAGGCCAGCGGTTCTACCGTATATTTCGCTTTACAGATTCAAACAGCCAAGCACTTGTGCTCCCGCGCCGCCGCGCGAGTTGGCTTTTAGTTCTCTCCCCTCCTTGAGGGGAGACGGAACGCGAAAGGCGCACCTTGGTATCAGTGCCGCGGCTTGCTTCCCGGATTGCCGAGAAACAAAGGCACACGGCAACGCCTCTCAGCGTTCCGTCGCGGCGACTTCTTCGACCCTGGGACGGGTTCTTCCGGGCACCGGCGCGAGCAAGCTCGCCATCCAGGCAGGTTTCCCTACCCTTCGCCGGCACCCGTCCAGCCATTTAAGGGAGCGCCCCGTAGTGTGCACGGACGGTTACCCAAGGCCCCCCGGGGTCCACGCTTGCGAGGCATGGCCCCGGGCCGCATCGACCTTCGGGTTGCCCCTCCGGCCAGCTCTCGCTCTGTCCCACTTCAGGATCGCCTCTAGAAGCGCCCCTCATTGGACAGGACATGAGCAGGATAAGGGAGGTCTCGAGGACGGAGCGAAATCCGGGAGGCCTCGCCCGAGGCCATTGCTCCACGGAACAATGCGGCCCGCAACGCGGTTACACTTCGGCACGGATCCGGAGGTCGCCATGAAACTGTTGGCCGCATGCGTTGCCTTGCAGATTGTCGTCGCGGGCGCGGCGTTCGCGCAATCCGGCGGCAGCGGCGCAGGCGGAACGGCGGGCTCGCCGGGTGCCGCATCGGGCGGCACGCTCGGCACCAGCGCCGCCGCGCCCGGCACCAACTCCCTAGGCACGGCCGCGCCCTCAGGCGGCACAGTCGGGCGTGGCCGGGCTGCGACCGGTACGGGCAATACCCGCACCGACAGGGAAGACAAGGCGATCGATCGCAAGATCAAGAGCATCTGCAAGGGGTGTTAAAGCCAGCGGCTCAATTCTGACCAGTGACTGGTTCAGATCGTCGACCGAGCCCCAAGGTCATGTGGGTGAAAATAGAAATTCCGATGCGCGTGCTCCAGCCCGGAGCGTCCTCGCCAAACCTTTCAATGAATGCAGCGTGGACCTGCGAGATCGTCGGTCCGACGACGTAATCGGACGTATCGGTATTGATCATCACATAGGCGCCGAAATGATCGCGCTCCACTATTTCTTTAATGGAATCGTATCGCCTCTCGCCAATGGCCGCGATGTGACGCAGCGGCGAAAGTGCATCATCGGGACGACCGGCCAACAAGCCAGCGATGGATATATCTTCGTTGATGGCCTCCCAATGCAGGCCCGTGCGGCTTACCTCAACCTGTTCGCGCTCGGCGGGCGTCGCGTGCGACAATCGCGGAAACCATGCGAGGGGAATACCGAGTGTCCGCCCGTCGGCCAGATCGACCCACATCGTATGTTGGTCAAAGCGGACGTTGGTTGCGGAAACGGTCATGCGGTGAACATAGCTCCGATAAGCGAAGCGCGATCCTCAGGTTCATTCGTCCCAGGGCTGCCGCGCGGCGTGATGGATGTGCAGTATTTCCAGAGTATCGTCCGCGACACGATAAAAAATCTTGTATGGTTATCGGCCGAGCAACGTCACGCGAATGCCGTGGTATCTTTCCCAACGCGGTGCACTTTCCGGCCACTGCGCGATGTTTGCGACGGCACGCCGAATTCCGCGCTCGAATGCCGGCGTGACAGCCGGATAGTGGATGATCAACCAATCGGCTATTGCATCGAGATCGTTAAGCGCGTCTTCAGTGTAGACGACCTTCATTTACCGCGGAATTTTGCGAACACGGCCTCGACCTGCTGGTCGGTGGCGAAGCGGCCCTCAGCGGCGGCACGCAACCCGCGTTCGATCCCGGCCAGTTCCTCGGGCGTCGGCTCATAAATATCGTCGCTTAATCCGGCTTCGAGTTCGAGCGCGAAGTCGGCAAGCTGGTTCTGCGTCTCGGGCGGCCAAGCCTCGATGCGCTCCAGTACCTCGGTCAGTTTTTTGGTTTTCATGAAGATGAAGCTATCACGATCCCGAGCGGTTGTCTGCCGCAGCCAACGGGAACTGTTCATGTCGCTCGCGGAAAAAGTGTATCGGATGCCGGTGCGCCAATCTGTTACCCCGTCATTCCGGGGCGCGACAACGGTCCGCGCAGAGCGCGGTCCGATGACGCGAACCCGGAATCCAGAACTGGAGCGCCGTGCGTCTGGATTCCGCGTTCGCGCGAAGACGCGCGCTACGGAACGACGGGAATATCTTGACCGGAAACACTAGGCCGATTGTCCGTGGTTTAATGGGCCGCAGGCTGCTGATCTTGCTTGATGAAAGCAGAGGCGTTGGTTGCTCGAAACATACGCAGGCTTCGGGTCGCGCGCGATCTCTCTCAGGAGATGCTTGCCGTCGATGCCGGAATCGACCGGACCTATGTCAGCCGTCTTGAACGGGGACTTGTGAATCCGAGCGTCGCGGTTCTTGAGAAATTGGCTCGCGCCCTGTCTTCGAATATCGAAGAATTTTTCACGGCGCCGCGCGCCGGGGAGGGCGGCGCGCCGCCTCGTGTCCGGAGCAAAACATGAAAGGCAAGGGAAGGGGCCTCCCGCCGAACGTCATGAAGCTGCTTACGTCCCGGGCTCGCCCACCCAGCACGGCAGTAATCCTCGAGGGTTTGAAATTGATACAGGTCTTCTTGAGGATCGAAACCGGCCAAGACAGGAAGAAAGTTCTCGATCTGGCAAAGCAACTTGCGCCCATCGACGCGAACACAAGGCCATGAATGCGCGCTCGTGTCCCGGGCGCGGTGCGGCATTCTTCATGCCGCTCCGCAGAACCGGGACCCCGGTTTCTTCAAGCAGCAAGTAACCGGGACCCCGGCTCTGCAGCGCACCGCTACGCGAAGAGCTACGCGCTGCGCTGCGTCCGGGGCACGGAGTCAGACCAACTTCCTGACGGGAAACCGCTAATGCATCGCTTCCTCGCGTTCATGCTAATCGCGGCCCTGGCCGCACCCGCGCTCGCCCAGGATCAGCCAAAATCCCTCAAGACGGTAAGAATCCACGAGCCGGCGCCTGGATCGCCCAACCTCTACGTCATCGATGAAGACGGCACGGTGCGGATCGACTGGTCCGCCGTCGAAACGCTCGCCGCGTCGAAAGCGGATCGCACCGTCCTGCCGCTGGCACAATTGATGCTGGCGATCAGGGACGGGAGCTGGAAGCCGGCGAGGTGAGGCCGAAGCGGCGTCACGTAACGACTACGCTTGGTATGCGTGCTCGTGGATTGAAGCTTGAGGCGCAAGGGTCTCATGGAGGGCATCGATGCGGCGATCAGGCCGCAGAAGGTTCGATGCCAGATAGAGCCATTAACTACGCGATCAAGCGGCGAAAATCGATCTTAATATCATCGATATCCGATTGTTTTGTTATGTAGGTAGGATGGTGAGCTGCAGCATCACCAACTTTTTTGACTTGCTCCATGATCCTTCCAGCGGCACGTGTAAGCTTTATATGTTTTTTGCTGTTTGTTGCTCCGATGATTTCATTAAGTGGAGCGTATTCTCCGTCGTTCGTTATAGCCGCAGTTTTTGAGGCCTTTTCAAATGACGCGATGAGGAGCGTTTCCATCAGCCGCCGACAAAGCACCGCGCAAGCATCATAGAATCCAAGTTGATAGGCGCCGTTGATTTGAAGAACCAATGCTTCAAGATAGCGCCGAGTCGATATAAAATCCTCAGCAGGAATTATATGGCTTTGGATCGTCGGCTTGGGAGCCGAAATGAATTCGCTGTACGTTTCGTCGAACGACAATCGACTACCAAGTTTGATTCGAAATTTGCCAGCCTGGGCCCCCCGAACAGTATCTTTGTGACTTGCTAAACGGTCCGCTAAACGAGGCCCGTTTATTTTCCCACGCAGCGACAGAGAATGCATCAACGTTGCTAGTTCGGTTGCCGAGTATTCTGCGTTCTCGATGTTGCGGGTTAGGAACCACAGCAAGGCGACAGCAGTCTCTGTTTCACTAAGCGAGAGTGTTGCAAGTCCCTTACTGAAAGTTTTTAGCTCAGTCTCCATTTGCTAAGAGCCATTTCTCAAAATCGGATTTTGCTTGAGCGCTCAATCTATAAGTTGCCGGAAGTCCTCCCGCTTTTCTTTGTGTCGATGTAAGAAATTTAGACGAACTCTTTTTCAACGCCTTGGATATCGTGGGAAGGTCGGCTTTGACATCCATCCCGCCCAATGTGCGAAAGATATCGCCGGACGTAAGGGCCTCGTCGGCAACCCAAAGAATTAATGCGATTTTATTGTACGGATCCCCGCTGACATGGATGATTTTTTTCTCAATCAGGCTAAGCTCTTTGTGTTGCTTGATCTTGTTCGCTAGCGCATTTAAATCGAAGGAATTGGAAGGCTCGCTCTCGCTGCTCGCCGACCTGGCCTTCCGCGCTGGTTTAGGTTTTCTAGTATTTTTTGCGGGTTGCTCGCCGGATTCATCGGAATCTTCGATGGAAGCGCTCGTCCACCATTTCTCTAATAGTTCGTCGATATCGGCGCGACCGGCTTCGATTTCGATCTCACGTCCGCCATTTCGAAGGCGAACCTTTATCTTGTCAGCCATTGTCCAACCTCCCGATTCGAGATGTTAATAGGTGAGCTCTGTTGTCGAAGAAGTTTTCGTCATCGCCGCTACGCGCTTTGCGCCTTCTAAAGTCAGCTTGTAGGTCTTACGAGCTTGCTGCGTTGTTCCGGCCTTTTTCAATTGCAGAACTAGGGCGGGCTTTTCGTTCTTGAGTGCCGTCAGCGCTTCGGTGATGTTGCCGATGCCGTGTCCTAAGTCCTTTAGTAACGTGTTGAGGGATTGGGCAGGGAACGCCGATACATTTTCGCAAACTTGCGTCCAATAGGCTGCAACCAAGGCCTTGTCTCTTTCCGTGATCGGGTTAGCTGCGTCGAACAGCTCAGCAAAACTTCCGTATTCGTTAGAGGCGGAGGGCCCACTTGCCATCTCAGGGCCGTGCGACGGCGACTGATCGAATGAAATCACGCTCTTGGAGTTTCGGAATCGAGCTGACGCCCACTGGAGGGCTCGCGCCCTTGCAGCGTCGTCCAACGGTTCTAGGGCCGTGGCAATTTTCTTCATCGCGTCCAGTTCGTCGAATTCGCTCATCGAAAGCCTCCAGAAACCTACCGCGCGCGCTACTGTTAGGCCTCTGTAACATAAAAGTCAACATTCAGTATGCTGTCGCATTTGTAAGATATTGGTATACCTGAATAATAAATCACATGTCTATTAAATAAATAATTTATACATGATGTCGCGCGCCGGGAGCCGTGCCTCCACCACTCCTCCCGACAGGCCGACGAACGCCTCGGGGCAACGTGTCAGCAGTAGGCTTATAGATATTTCAAGCGATATCAAGGCTATATGACGGATATTGGAAATTTTAGCTCTTGGGTCCGCGTCGTTCGTCGGCCTGTCGGGAGGAGTGGCGGGAGCGCGGCTTCAGGAGGCGAGATGAAAGATGATTCGTACTTACCAATGCAAATCTATGATGAACATGCAGGCCCAATTGGGTGGCAGAAAAAAGGGGCGGCCTTTCGGCTGCCCCTTTTTCTTCGTGAATGGCCGGGTCAAGCCCGGCCATGACGCGTTGAGACTACGAACACCCCGTCGTGCTCCCGCAAGTATCGCACTTCATGCAGGTCCCGTTCCGCACCAGCGAGAAGTGCCCGCATTCGCCGCACATTTCGCCCTCGTAGCCCTTGGCCTTCGCCTCTGCCCGCCGCTCCGCCTTTGACGGCGCGGCCGCTGCCGCGGCGCCGGCACGGCTCCATTGCAGCGCCTCCAGCTTCTCCGTCGGCGACAAATCGTGCTGGGTTTCCTGCTTCAGCGCGACCGCGCCTTCCGTCGCGTCGGCGGCGCGGGAGGTGGCGAGCGACATCACGTTGCCGCCTTGCGTGCCGCCGTGGGACGACGACGAACCGGAGTCGCCGCCGCGGACCACGACGAGATTGTCCGTACGCGAACGGGTCAGGCCCTTCGACACGTACTTGGTCGAATGCGACGGATCAGGCTGCTTGCCTTCCTCGACGCCCTTGCCGAGCGCGTCGAAGTTCGAACTCGTTGGGGTCGACATGGGCGAGGTCGAAGCGGCCCATGTAGCTGACGGCGAGTTCGCGGAACACGTAGTCCAGGATCGAGGTGGCGTATTTGATCGAGTCGTTGCCCTGCACGGGGCCGGCGGGCTCGAAGCGGGTGAAGGTGAAGGCGTCGACATATTCCTCCAGCGGCACGCCGTATTGCAGGCCGAGCGAGACGGCGATCGCAAAGTTGTTGATGAAGGAGCGCAGCGCGGCGCCTTCCTTGTGCATGTCGATAAAAATCTCGCCGATGCGTCCGTCGTCATATTCGCCGGTGCGGAGATAGACCTTGTGGCCGCCGACTACGGCCTTCTGCGTATAGCCCTTGCGGCGGTCCGGCATTTTTTCGCGTTCGCGCATCACCACGATGCGCTCGACCAGGCGCTCCACCACCTTCTCCGAGAGCTGCGCGGTGCGCGCGGCCATCGGCTTGTCCATGAAGGCCTCGATCGCGTCGTCTTCCTCGTCGTCGTCGCTGATCAGCTGCGAGTTCAAGGGCTGTGACAGCTTTGAGCCGTCGCGGTAGAGCGCGTTGGCCTTCAGCGCGAGCTTCCACGACAACAGGTAGGCGGACTTGCAATCCTCCACCGTGGCGTCGTTGGGCATGTTGATGGTCTTTGAGATCGCGCCCGAGATGAACGGCTGCGAGGCCGCCATCATGCGGATGTGGCTTTCCACCGAGAGATAGCGTTTTCCCACCTTGCCGCAGGGATTGGCGCAGTCGAACACGCTGTAGTGCTCGGCCTTCAGGTGCGGCGCGCCTTCCACGGTCATCGCGCCGCAGATGTGCACATTGGCGGCCTCGATCTCACGTTTTGTAAATCCGACCGCGGCGAGCAGGTCGAAGTTGGGCGCAGCGATGGCTTCCGGCGCGATATTCAGCGTGTCGCGCAGAAAATCTTCGCCAAAAGTCCATTTGTTGAAGGCGAATTTGATGTCGAACGCGGTCGGCAGCGCGGCTTCCACCTTTGCCAGGGCTTCGTCGGTAAAACCCTTGGCCTTCAGGGTGGAGACGTTGATCGCCGGCGCGTTGGAGAGCGAGCCGTGGCCGACGGCGTAGGCTTCGATCTCCGCGATATCGCTCTCGCGATAGCCGAGCGCGCGCAGCGCTTCGGGCACGGCGCGGTTGATGATCTTCCAGTAGCCGCCGCCGGCGAGCTTCTTGAATTTCACCAGCGCAAAATCCGGCTCGATGCCGGTGGTGTCGCAATCCATCACGAGGCCGATGGTGCCGGTCGGCGCCACCACCGTGGTCTGCGCATTGCGATAGCCGTGGAGTTCGCCGAGTTCGAGCGCCTTGTCCCACGCGGCCTTGGCATGGGTGACGATGTCTGCTTGCGGAACGCTCGCCGCATCCAGCGGCACCGGATTGACGGCCAGCGCCTCATAGCCGCGCAATTCGCCATGCGCGGCGCGGCGGTGGTTGCGGATCACGCGCAGCATGTGGCTCGCGTTCTTCTTGTAGCCGGGGAAGGGGCCGAGCTCTCTGGCCATCTCGGCCGAGGTCGCATAGGACACGCCGGTCATGATCGCAGTCAGCGCGCCGCACAGCGCGCGGCCTTCCTTGAAGTCATAGGAAAGCCCCATGGTCATCAGCAGCCCGCCGATATTGGCGAAGCCTAAGCCTAGCGTGCGGAATTCGTAGGACAGCTCCGCGATCGCCTTCGACGGAAACTGCGCCATCATCACCGAGATCTCGAGCACCACGGTCCACAAGCGGCACAGATGCTCATAGGCCCCGACGTCGAACTGTTTTGTCTTGGTGTCGTAGAAGGTGATCAGGTTGGCCGAGGCCAGATTGCAGGCGGTGTCGTCCAGGAACATGTATTCCGAGCACGGATTGGAGGCGCGGATGTCGCCGGAGGCCTTGCAGGTGTGCCAGTCGTTCATGGTGGTGTTGAAATGCAGTCCGGGATCAGCGCTCGCCCAGGCGGCGTGGCCGATCTTTTCCCAGAGGTCGCGCGCCCGCAGCGTCTTGGTCACCTTCTTGTTGGTGCGGCCGATCAGATCCCAGGTGCCGTCGGTCTCCACTGCGCGCAAAAAGTCGTCCTTCAGCGAGACGGAGTTGTTGGAGTTCTGGCCGGAGACGGTGAGATAGGCCTCGGAATCCCAGTCGGTGTCGAGGATCGGAAAATCGATCTCCTTGTAGCCTTGCCGCGCGAACTGGATGACGCGCTTGATCATGCCGTCGGTGACCAGCGAGCGGCGCGCCAGCTTTATTTCGCGGCGCAGCGCCGGGTTCTTCTCCGGGTCAAAGCAGTCGTCGCCACTGCCCTCGCAATTGACACAGGCCTTCAGGATCGCCTTCAGGTGCTTCTGGTTGATCTTGGAGCCGGTCACCAAGGCTGCGACCTTCTGCTCCTCCTTCACCTTCCAGTCGATATAGGTTTCGATATCCGGATGGTCGGCGTCGACCACCACCATCTTCGCCGCACGCCGCGTGGTGCCGCCGGACTTGATCGCGCCCGCGGCGCGGTCGCCGATCTTGAGGAAGGACATCAAGCCCGAGGAGCGGCCGCCGCCGGAGAGGCGTTCGCCTTCGCCGCGCAGCCGTGAAAAATTCGAGCCGGTGCCGGAGCCGTATTTGAACAGCCGGGCCTCGCGCACCCAGAGGTCCATGATGCCGCCCTCATTGACGAGGTCGTCCTGGATGCCCTGGATGAAGCAGGCGTGCGGCTGCGGATGCTCGTAGGACGATTTCGATTTGGTCAGCTTGTGGGTGAACGGATCGACGTAATAATGGCCCTGGCCGGGGCCGTCGACGCCGTAGGCCCAGTGCAGGCCGGTGTTGAACCATTGCGGCGAATTCGGCGCCACCATCTGTTTTGCCAGCATGTAGCGCAGTTCGTCGAAGAAGGCGCGGGCGTCGGCTTCGGAGCCGCCGAAGTAGTTGCCCTTCCAGCCCCAATAGGTCCAGCAGCCGGCGAGGCGGTCGAATACCTGTTTTGAGGAGAGTTCGCTGACATAGCGCTCGGATTCGGGGAGAGCCGCCAGCGCCTCGGTGTCCGGCACCGAGCGCCACAGCCAGGACGGCACGGTCTCTTCCTCGACCTTCTTCAGCCTTGCTGCGACGCCGGCCTTGCGAAAATACTTTTGTGCGAGAACATCGGAGGCGACCTGCGACCAGAACTCCGGCACCTCGACATTCTCGAGGCGAAACACCACCGAGCCATCGGGATTGCGGATCTCCGATGTCGTCATTCTGAAATCAATGGCGGCGTAGGGTGACTGGCCGTCGGTGGTATAGCGCCGTTCGATTCGCATGGTCGTGCCCCGTCCTATTTTTGACCGGACCGCAATGCCTGCGAGCCCGGGTGGTTTTTCCTTGAGCGAATTTTCATCCGCGGTTTAGCCGGTGGACCCGACTTCTGTTTCTCTGGAGCATGTCCTGACGGAGCGCCGGCTCCGATTTCCAGGCCATACTTTAACGCCTCAACTCATCACCCGGGGCCGGTTTCGGCCCATTTTTAGCGCCCGGAACGTCCCAGAATTCAGGGCAACAAAGCCCGTCACCCGTTAGCCTCTACCGGCGGACGGAGTGGTCAGTCTGGAACCCTTTTGGGACGACCGGCGGGACTCCAACACACTCGCGCCGAACAGTTTTAAAGCTAGAGCAACTCCCTTGCGCCCGTCAAGCACTAGTACGAGTTCCTGAATCAAATACTAAATATGGTGGAAAGTCGGGAAAACCAAGGGGTCTGACCGCGCCCTGATTGCCGCCAAGTATCGGTGAGTCCTCAGGGATTCCCAAGCGAAAAAATTTGTTTTTCGGGTGCGGTTTTTAGCCTTCGCCCACTGTTCACAGGACAACTATTTATTGTCGGGAAGGGGTTGCATCGCAGAGACTCAAGGACCTGCGGCGTCGGTCCGGGCTGACATGCTTGCCGGCGGGTGGCTCCGGCGCCCCATAAACGGCATGGTGCCTCTGATTCTGCCGGTCACCTCATCCCATGACAATGCAAACCAAGCCGGGCGCGAAAGCGCACATCACGCCCGCGGGGCTGATGTTCCTTGCCATCACCTCGCTGGGGTGGGGGTTTAATTGGCCGGTCACGAAATTCCTGCTCAGCGAACTGCCGCCGCTGACCCTGCGCGGCGGCACCGGCGTGGTCGGCGCCGCGCTGCTCGCGGCGCTGGAGCTGCTGCGCGGACAGAGCCTGCGTATTGCTCCGGACCAGTGGCCGCGGCTGATCGTGGCCGCGGTGCTCAACGTGATGGGCTGGATGGTGCTGATGGGCCTGGCGCTGCTCTGGCTTCCGGCGAGCGAAGCGGCGTTGATCGCCTATACCATGCCGGTATGGGCCTCGCTGCTGGCGTGGTTCGTGCTCGGCGAACGCATGACATGGCTGCGCATGCTGGCGCTGGCGATGGCGTTCGCGGGACTGGCTGCGATCATGGGCGCCAACGGCATCAGCGCCAGCGCGGCAAAGCTGCCGGGGATCATCATGGCGCTGGCGGGCTCGTTCGGGTTTGCGCTCGGCACCGTGCTCGCCAAGAGGCTGCCGTTGCAATTGCCGCCAATCACGGCGGCGGCCTGGCAGATCGGTTTGGGATGTTTTCCGGTGGCGGCGGTCGGCTTGGCCATCGAGACCTCGAACTGGCGCGCCGTAACCGATACCGGCTGGCTGCTGATCGTCTATTCGACGGTGATCCAGTTCTGCGTCGCCTATGTCGCATGGTTCGCAGCGCTAACGCGATTGCCGGCCTCGGTCGCCGCGATCGGCACCATGGCGGTGCCGGTGATCGGCGTGGTCGCATCCGCCATCGCGCTGCACGAGCCGCTCGGCCCCGGCCAGATCGCCGCGCTGGTGTTCACGCTGGCCGGCGTCGTGCTGGCGACAAGGTCATGACCAATCCGCGAGTCGTCCCCGCGAAGGCGGGGACCCATAACCCCTGACATCCGTGTTCGCGCACAATGTTGCAACGGCATTCATCAAAACGAGACGACACGGCGTATGGGTCCCCGCCTTCGCGGGGACGACGAAGGACGCGGTCATAATTTCGCGGACACCGCCGCCAGCGGCACGCGGATCGAGAAGTGCGAGCCGCGCGCGAGATCGGATTTGACCTCGACGGCATGTCCGAGCGCCTCCGAAGTCCGCCGCACGATCGACAGACCAAGCCCGAGGCCTTCGCTGGCCGGATCGATCTGGTGAAAGGCATCGAATACCGCGCCCAATTGCTCGGCCGGAATTCCTGATCCTGAATCCAGCACCTCGATCGACACAAAGCTGCCGCGCCGGCGGCAGCCGACCAGCACGCGCCCGCTGCCGGTATATTTGATGGCGTTGCCGACCAGATTGCCGACGATGGCGCGCAGCATGGCGGGGTCGCTGACCACACGCGCGCGCGACGGCATCACGACCAGCCGCAGGCCCTTCTGCTCGGCGTGCAGCCGCCAGGTCTTGACCATGGAATCGAACACCTCGGAAATCGCAAACGTCCTGAGCTGCGGCGTGCCGAAGCCTGCCTGCATCGCCGAGGTTTCGGCGAGCCGATCGAGCTCTTCGGCCATGCGCAGGCCTGCATCGACGGCGTAGCTCAGCCGCTCCCGGTCCTTCGGGTCGGTGAGTTTGTTGCGGACGCGATCGATCGCCATCACCATGACTTGCAGCGGCTGCTTGAGATCGTGGCCTGCGACCGCCATCAGGCGGCTGATGTTGCGTTGCAGGCGGTCGGACAACAGCAGCGCGCGGCGGAATTCCATCTGCGACATCACCTGGCGCGCCAATGCCGCGAGCACCTCGCGCTGCTCCGGCGTCAATTGGCGGGGCTTGGTGTCGAGCACGCACACCGTCCCGAGCGGCAGGCCATCGGGGGTGCGCAGCAGCGCGCCGGCGTAGAAGCGCAAGTGAGGCGCGCCGGTGACCAGCGGATTATGCTCGAAGCGCGGATCCCTGGTGGTGTCGGGCACTTCGAGAAAACTGTGCTCGAGAATGGCGTGCGCGCAAATCGAACTACCGAGCGGGGTTTGCCGCGTGCCGAGGCCGATTTCCGACTTGAACCATTGCCGGCCTTCGTCGATCAAATTCACCACCGAGATCGGCGTCTGGCAGACGTAGCTCGCGATTCGGGTGATGTCGTCGAACGCCGGCTCGATCGGGGTGTCGAGAATCCCGTAGGAGCGCAGCGCCTGCAGCCGTTCCGCCTCGTTGGAATGCAGTCTCGCCGCTTTATGCTGGTCTGAAATGCTCAACCGACCTGATCCGCGTCGTTTTATTTTTGTCCGGCAAAACCTATCGCGTTTTCAGGCGAGTTCGAACCAACCTCGCGTAGAAAATAAAGGGACGGCGCATCGTCTGCGCCGTCCCGGAATTCCTGTTACCCGCGCAGCCCGATTACGGGCAGGGGTGCCGCAGGCCGTCATTGCCGAGATAGGTTCCCGATCCCGGATCGTAGGAGCGGAAGCGCTGCGTGCAATAGGCGACGTCATCGCCGCCGGGCGCAGGGGCAACCGCCACCGCACCGTCGTCGACATACTGGTCGTCGTAATAGGCCGGACCGCCGTAGCCATAGCCGTACCCATAGGGATACTGCGAAGCGATCGCGCCGCCGATCAAGGCGCCTGCGACTGCGCCGGGAATAAATCCGCCGCCGCCGCGATAGTAGCCGCCACGATAGCCGCCGCCGCGATAGGCATATCCGCCACCGCCACCGCCGCGGTAGACGGCGCCGCCTCCGCCGCCGCGGAATCCGCCGCCGCCGGGAGGCGCAATGGCCGCACCACCGCCGCCACCGCCGGCGCGGAAGCCACCACCACCACCGCCGCCGCGGCCGCCACCGCCGCCGGCCGGAGCGCCGCCACCACGACCGCCTCCGGCCATGCCGGGAGGCGCTTGGGCATAGGTCGGCTCAGGCGTCACCAGCGGCAACGCCAGCGCCACGATGGCGGCGGTACTTAAAACCTTGAGATTGATCATCGAAAGCGGCTCCATTTGCGGGACTGAGCCTAACCCTTTTGCAGGGCAGACGTTCCCGAGCCTCGCACCGATTGTGCGCCGGCTTCAGGCTGCCGGATCGCAACTGTACGCGGCATGAACGGATTGCGCTGTTTCCGCGGCATTTGGTCACGAAATCGCGCGCAGCGGCGCCGAGCGTAATCGCACGAAGATCCGTCCAACTGGACAATTCGGCCCGCCGATGGCATCACGGTCTCAAGCTTCCCGCACCAACCGGCACGGCCTGATGAAACTGTTTTTCCTCAAAATTTTCACCTGGTGGAACGGCCAGACCTTTGGCACGCAATTGTGGACCTGGCGGTTCGGCGAGCTGGTCGGGGCGGACGACGAAGGCAACCGCTATTACCGCACCAAGGGCCGCAAGATCGATCCAACGCTCGGCTTCGAGCGCCGCTGGGTGATCTACAACGGCTATGCCGAGGCCACGCGGGTGCCGCCGTCCTGGCACGGCTGGCTGCATCACACCGTCGACGTGCCGCCGACCGAAGAAGCCTACACACCCCGTGAGTGGGAAAAGCCGCATATTCCCAACATGACCGGCACGCCCGCCGCCTACCGCCCCCCGGGCTCTACGCTGGCCAGTGGCCGCCGGCCGGCCGCCACCGGCGATTACCAGCCCTGGACGCCCGGGCAATAAGGCCTGTAGCGTTGTAGGGTGGGCAAAGGCGCTCTTTGCGCCGTGCCCACCAACCTTTTGCAACACATGACGTTTTAAATGGTGGGCACGCCAACGGGCGCGCGTTCGCGCGACCGTTGGCTTTGCCCACCCTACGGTCCTCGGCCCGGTCCTTGAACGCCTTTTCGCTGAAGCATTCTCATGGGAAATGCTGCGGTTTGCCCATCATGCTGCCGCAAAAAAGCCCGCTTGCGCCGTCCATTGTCGGGACACCTGACATCGGAAGGGGGCGACCGGTTCATGCGCAGGATTTCCAATCTTCTTCTTGGCGTGGTCATCGGCTCCGGTCTGACGGTGCTTGCCATCCAGCCGCCCAGCGCTTTGGTCGCTGCGGCCAGGGCCGCCGCCAGCACCGACACCTATTCCCAGCTCAATCTGTTCGGCGACGTATTCGAGCGGATCAAGGCCGGCTATGTCGAAAAGCCCGACGACGCCAAGCTGGTCGAGGGCGCGATCAACGGCATGATCACCTCGCTCGATCCGCATTCGCGTTACATGAACGAGAAGGCCTGGCGCGACATGCAGGAGACCACCAGCGGCGAGTTCGGCGGACTCGGCATCGAGGTCACCATGGAGGATGGCCTGGTCAAGGTGGTGGCGCCGATGGACGACACGCCGGCTGCGAAGGCCGGCATCCTGTCGGGCGACCTGATCGCCGGAATCGATGACACCGCGGTGCAGGGGCTCACGTTGGAGCAGGCCGTCGCCAAGATGAAGGGGCCGATCAATACCAAGACCCGGCTGAAAATCCTGCGCAAGGGCGCGGAGCAGCCGATCGAGGTTTCGATCATGCGCGAGATCATCCGGGTGCGGCCGGTGCGCTACCGCGCCGATGGCGGCGATGTCGGATATATCAAGATCAACACCTTCAACGAGCAGACCACCGAGGGACTGAAAAAAGCCATCCGCGAGATCTCGAGCCAGATCCCGCCGGAGAAACTGGCCGGCTACGTCGTCGACCTGCGCAACAATCCCGGCGGGTTGCTCGACCAGGCGGTTTCGGTGTCCAGCGCGTTCATGGCGCGCGGCGAGGTGGTCTCGACCCGGGGCCGTACGCCCGAGGAGACGCACCGCTTCACGGCGCGGGCCGGCGACCTGATCAAGGGCAAGCCGCTGGTCGTGCTGATCAACGGCGGGTCCGCTTCGGCTTCGGAGATCGTGGCCGGCGCGCTGCACGACCACAAGCGCGCGACCCTGATCGGGACCCGCACCTTCGGCAAGGGCTCGGTGCAGACCATCATGCCGCTCGGCCCCGGCAAGGGCGCCATGGCGCTCACCACCGCGCGTTATTTTACGCCGTCGGGCCGCTCGATCCAGGCCATGGGCGTCGCGCCCGACATCGAAGTGCTGCAGGACGTGCCGGACGAACTGAAAGCTCGCGCCGATACCAAGGGCGAAGCGTCGATGCGCGGCCACCTCTCCGCAGAAGGCGCCGAGCAGACCGGCTCGCAATCCTACGTGCCGCCGCTGGAGAAGGACGACAAGGCGCTTGGCGCGGCCTACAACCTGCTGCGCGGCGTCACCGTCAATGCCAACGTGCCGTCCCCGAAGCGGGCGATTCCGAACTGAAGCGGCAGTAGGGCGGATTAGCGACCCCGAGCGCGACAGTTCAACCGGATGAAGGCGGGAGCGTAATCCGCCGCTCCGCTTGCACCGGCGGCGGATTACGCCTTCCTCCGTCACTTGTTTCAACCGTGACGTTCTGGGCACAGCTAATCCGCCCTACGGTTCTCGCCGAATTTTCGCGAGCCCCGCCTGTTAACAGCGGGGATACTTTCCGCCGCATCCTTGTGCGCGCGGCATGGTCGCGTTTCAATCGCTCATCTTACGGAGATGGGAAACCATCGTGTCGGTTTCGGGTGCCAGTCGCGACTGCCCCGATTTGCAACGGCTCCCGAGTAGGACGCGGCTGGGAAATAGGCCCCCGGTGCGGAGGTCCGAAATCGCCCGTTAATGTGGAGCTGCCGTAGGACAGGAAAGGCCGTTCGGTGCAAACCGGGCGGCCTTTTTCTTTTTGTGCCCCGGACGCAGCGCAGCGCGCCGCTCTTCGCCATAAGCGCGTTCACGCGCGTCTTCGACGCGCTATGGTGGTGCGCTGCAGAGCCGGGGCCGTACCGAACGCCGGCGTTTGTGACGGTCCCGGCTCTGCGCAGCAGCGTGAAGAACGCTGCAGCGCGTCCGGGACACGGGACTTACGCCGGCTGATTCATTCGCGTCGCGGCCTGCTTCATCGCATCCCTGCGGTACGCGCTTCTTGCGGCCATTCGCTCTTTCAGAAAACCCAGAACTTCCGGCGGCGCGGTGTCGGGCGAGCCTGAATTGAACGGCGGCGCCGGATTGTATTCCATGCCGAGCTGAATCGCTTCCGCGGTTTTCCGGTCGGTAAGGATCGATACCAGCGTCAGCGCGAAATCGATGCCGGCGGTGACGCCGCCGCCGGTGATCCGGTTGCGGTCGACGCAGACGCGCGTCCTGGTCGGGGTTGCGCCGAACGCCGACAGATATTGCACCGCCGACCAATGCGTCGCCGCGTTGTAGCCCTGCAGCAGGCCGGCCGCCCCAAGCACCAGCGAGCCCGTGCACACCGACGTGACGTATTTTGCGGATCTCGCCTGCGCGCGCAGAAATTCCAGCGTTTCTTCGTCGTTGACGAGGTCGTCGGCGCCGGCGCCGCCGGGCACGCAGATCACGTCAAGCTGCGGGCAATCCGCATACGTGATCGTCGGCGTCAGCACCAGCACCGAGTCGCTGGCGACAGGCTCGATGCGCTTCCAGATCAGATGAATTTTCGCGCCGGGCAGGCCGGCGAATACCTGCAAGGGTCCGGTGAAGTCGAGCTGGGTCACTTTTGGAAAGACGAGCAGACCGATTTGCAGTGGCGCGGACATGATCACCTCCATGGTTCGGCCTCTCGTCATTGCGAGGAGCGCAGCGACGAAGCAATCCATTCTTGCTTGCTGCCTCTGGATTGCTTCGCTGCGCTCGCAATGACGATAAGGCTTGACGCAATCATCCTGCCATGATGACCTAATGTCTGAAATGCCATATTTCCCTCATTTCAGGACATCATCGCCCCGGCCATGATCGGCGTTCTCATCTTTCCGGATTTCCAGTTGCTCGATGCCGCCGGGCCGATTTCGGTGTTCGAGATCGCGGCGCGCTCCGCCGGCAAGCCGCCGTCGATCAAGGTGATGGCGGTGACGCCGGGCGCGGTGCGCAGTTCGTCGGGCGCCGAAATGCTCGCGCGCGGCATCAGGCCGGCGGGCGCGATCACGACCTTGATCGTGGCCGGCGGCTGGGGCGTCCGCACCGCGGCCAGATGCGAGAAGACCCTCAGCTTCGTGCGCGCGATGGCAAAGCGCGGCGTCCGCGTCGCCAGCGTTTGCTCCGGCGCGTATATTCTGGCCGAAGCCGGCATTCTCGACGGCCGCCGCGCCACCACGCATTGGCAGCGCACCCAGCACTTTCTGAAAACCTATCCGAAGGTGAAGCTGGAGCCCGACCGGATTTTCGTGCGCGACGGCAACATCTGGAGTTCGGCGGGAATCAGCGCCGGCATCGACCTGGCGCTGGCGATGGTCGCGGAAGATTTCGGCGACGAGGTCGCCCGCAAGACCGCGCAGCAACTCGTGCTGCATGAGCGCCGCGCCGGCGGCCAGTCGCAATTCTCGTCGCTCCTGGAATTGAAGGCGCCGGAAGGCCGCTTCGCGCCGCTGCTGACCTGGGCGCGCGAGCATCTCGATGCGCCGCTGACCGTGGAAGACATGGCCGAGCGGGCCTGCATGAGCTCGCGGCATTTTACCCGCGCCTTTATCGCCGAGACCGGCGCCACGCCGTCGAAGGCGGTGGAACGCTTGCGCATCGAAGCCGCGCGGCAGCGCGTGCAGTCGTCTTCCGAGGCGATCGAACTCGTGGCGCAGTCCACCGGCTTCCGCGATCCCGAGCGGATGCGCCGCGCCTTCATCCGCGCCTTCGGCCAGCCCCCGCAATCGCTGCGCCGCGCGGCGCGGGCGGGGTGAGGTGAGGTGCGTCATTCCGGGATGCGTGCGAAGCACGCCGTAGGGTGGGCAAAGGCGCGAAGCGACGTGCCCACCGTTGGATCAGCAACACGCGTGATGGTGGGCACACCACCGAACGCATTCGCGTCCGGCGGCTTTGCCCACCTACGTCATGGGCCGCGCTTTGCGGACCCGTTGGCGCGCCCCGAATGACGATGTATTTTAATTCAATCCCTTCAACCACACGCCGATTTCCTTTGCCGCGATATTGGCCTGCGGCAGCAGCTTGCCCATGGTGAAGAAGCCGTGGAACTGGCCCGGATAGGTCTTGTAGGTCACGGGCACGCCGGCGTCTCTCAGCCGCCGTGCGAATTCATCGCCCTCATCGCGCAGCGGATCGGCGCCGGCGGTGAGCAGATAGGCCGGCGGCAGGCCCGCGAGATTCTCGACCAGGGCGGGCGATGCGCGCCAGTCATGGATGTCCTCGGGGCCGTTCAAATACTGGTTCTTGAAATATTGCACGACCGAATGCGTGAGCAGAACGCCGGTCTCGGGCTCGCGGTGCGAGGCATGCGTCATCCGGAAATCGGTGCCGGGATAGATCAGCACCTGGCCGGCAAGCTTCGGCCCATTGTGATCGCGCGCGTGGATCGCAACGACCGCGGAAAGATTGCCGCCGGCGCTGTCGCCGCCGACCATCAGCCGCGTCGCGTCGATGCCGAGCGTCATCGCGTTGTCCGACACCCATTTCGTGGCAGCGATGCAGTCCTCGACCGCGGCCGGGAATTTTGCTTCCGGCGAGAGCCGGTAATCCACCGCGATCACGATCAGCTCGCTCTCATGGGCCAGCGTGCGGCACACCACGTCGTGGGAATCGAGATTGCCGATCACCCAGCCGCCGCCGTGAAAAAACACCAGGCACGGCGCCATGCCGTCCTTTTGCCTCAGCATCTTCGGCGTGTAGACCCGCGCCGGAATCGCGCCGCCGGGGCCGGGGATCGCGATCTCCTTGACCGATGCCAGTTCTGGCGGTTCGGGATTGGTGACGAAGCGGCCTTTTAGATAAAGCTCACGCGCTTCAGCCGGGGAGACGGTCTCATACGGCGGGCGGCCCGCTTCCTGAAAGGCCCTGTAGACGGCGGCGGCATCGGGATCGAGAACGACGGGCATGGGGAGGGACCTGCTGTTGTTGTGACTGGAATTACTAGGCCGCGGTTCGGCCGCCGTCGACGGTATAGGCGGAGCCTGTGACATAGCTCGCATCATCGGAAGCGAGGAATGCCACCACGGAGGCAACCTCCGACGCAAGACCGAGCCGCCGCGCCGGCGTTCGATCGACGATTTTCTCGTTCGGGACCGGCGCATTGCCGGGATTGCGGCCTTCGACGATTGCGCTCAGCATCCGGCTGTCGATCAATCCAGGACAGACGCAATTCACGCGCACGTTGGTGCCGGTGCAATCGATCGCCGCGCTCTTGGTCAGGCCGATCACCGCGTGCTTGCTGGCCGTGTAAGCGGAGATTTCCGGCGAACCGATCAGCCCGGCGATCGACGCGGTGTTGACGATGCTGCCGCGGTTCTGCTTCAGCATCACCGGCAGCACATGCTTCATCCCGAGGAAGACGCCAACCACATTGACGTCGAGCACCCTACGGAACGTCTCCAGCGAATAGCGCACGGTCGGCGCGACATCGCCCTCGATGCCGGCATTGTTGTAAAACACGTCGATGGCGCCGAATTTTTCCAGCGCGGTGCGGACGTAGTCGGCGACCTCGTCCTCCTGCGTTACGTCAGCGGTGACCGCAAGCGCCTCGGCCTGTGCCGGCAAATCCCTGATCGCGGCCTGCAGCAGCTGCGCGTTGCGATCGACCGCAACGATGCGTGCGCCGCGCTCGGCGAGCAGTTTTATGGTCGCGCTGCCGATGACGCCGGCAGCGCCGGTGACGACGGCAACCCGGCCGTCCAGACGAATTCGATCGGGCATCGAGTGCGTTTCCCATTGTTCCGGTTTCCCCGGATTCCTGGCGACTATTTCATTTGCGGCGCGGCCTGACCAGCCACAGGCTTTGGCCCGCAGCCGCCCTTTCCCCGCCGTATTCGGCGTGTTAACCGGTGCCATTGCGAGCGGCCGATAGCGGCCTTCCGATCTCCGATACACTATCGTGAGCCTGATTCGCCTTTAGGGGACCGGATGTTTCGAACCATCGCCCTGACCGGGTTTGCGGCCCTGATCGCCGCCATGACGCTCGCGGCCGCGCCTGCCGCGCGCGCGCAGATCGGCAATGTCTTTTCCGATCCGGCGCCGCGTCCGCCGGGCAATGTTCCCCGCGGCCAGCAGGTCCAGCAGCAGCAGCCGCAGCCTGACGACGACGAGGAAGTGCCGGAACTGCCGCAGGGCCGCCTGCTGCCGGCGCCCAATCGCCCGCCGCCGGGGCAGGGCGTGCCGCCGCCGGGATCGGTGCAGTCGCAGCCCCTGGCGCCGCCGCCGGGAACCACGATCGTTCCGCAGAATGCGCCCGCCGGCATCGCGGTGGCGCCGCCGCAGCCGGGCCAGGGCGTCGCGGTCGCGCCGCCGTCGCCCAATCCGCTGCCGGGACCGCCGGGGCAGAAACAGCCCAAGAGCGTCCCGGGTGCGGCGGCGACCTTGCAGCCCGGCGACGAGGTGGTCACCGAGCCGCCCGCCACCAAGATCGTCAACAAGAAGGCGAGCTTTTCCGGCCTCGACAAGATCACCGGGCGCATCATCAATTTCGACGCCGACATCGGCGAGACCGTGCAGTTCGGCGCGCTCAGGGTGAAGACCGACGCCTGCTATACAAGGCCGGCGACGGAAACCACCAACACCGACGCCTTCGTCGAGGTCGACGAGATCACGCTGCAGGGCGAGGTGAAGCGGATTTTCTCCGGCTGGATGTTCGCCGCGAGCCCCGGCCTGCACGGCGTCGAGCATCCGATCTACGATATCTGGCTGACCGACTGCAAAGGGCCGCTGCAAACCATCGTCAGCGCGCAGCCCGATCCGCCGAAACCGCCGCCGCCTCCGCCGGTGCAAAAGCGCGCGCCGCCGAAGCAGGCAGCACCTCGCCCGCCGCAGCAATTCCCGCCGCAGCAGCAGGTCCAGGAGCAGCCCCGGCCGCAACCGCCGCCGCAGCAATCGACCAATCCGTTCTTCAATCTGTTCAGGTGATGGAAGCGCCGTAGGGTGGGCAAAGGCGCACTTGCGCCGAGCCCACCATCTTCGTTTCCGGGTCATGTAAATGGTGGGCACGCGAACGGACGCGCGTTCGCGCGCCCGTTCGCTTTGCCCACCCTACAATTCCGCAATAATCCGTAGCGCTTCGGCGCCGCTGGTGTCCGCCGGCAACCGCGAGAAATCCGCTTTCCCTGTGACCGCCTGGTCGAGCATCGTGCGATAGCGCCGCCGCGGCACTTCGATGGCGCCGAAACTGCGCAGGTGCTCGGTGACGAATTGCGTGTCGAGCAGCACAAATCCTCCGGCGATCAGCCGCGCGGCCAGATGCACCAGCGCGACTTTCGAGGCGTCGCGGGCGCGGTGAAACATGCTCTCGCCGAAGAAGGCGCGGCCGAGGCTGACGCCGTAGAGCCCGCCGGCGAGATCCTCGCCGTCCCAGGCTTCGACGCTGTGGCAATGCCCGATCTCGTGCAGGGCGGTGTAGAGATCGCGGATGCGGCGGTTGATCCAGGTGTCGTCGCGGCCGGGGTATGGCGCCGCGCAGCCGTCGATCACGGCCTTGAAGGCGGTGTTGACGGTGATCCGAAACGTATCCGACCGTACCGTGCGGGCCAGCCGTGAACTGATGCGAAAGCCGTGCAGCGGGATCAGCCCGCGGATTTCCGGCTCGACCCAGAACAGCGTGGGATCGTCGACGCTTTCCGCCATCGGAAAAATGCCGCAGGCATAAGCGCGCAGCAAAACCTCCGGCGTAATATCGGACGAGGCGGAGTCGCGGGAGCTCATGGCCGGAGCATAGCAGGAGGCGGGGCAGCGTGCGATGGGTCAGAAAGCGAACCCAGTCCTCGTCCAGAGGAGCGCGCTCTTGCGCGCGTCTCGAAGGATGAGTGTGCGGCCATGGTTCGAGACGGCGCAAGCGCGCCTCCTCACCATGAGGGCTAAAGGTTTCGCCCCTCAGTAAGCATGCTATGGTCCCGGGAAAGCGTTGGGAAACACCGGGGGGCCGCACGTGACCATCAAATGGAAGCTGATTGCCCCGCTGGGCGTCTGGCTCGTGATCTACCTCATCCCCGTTCCGGCGGGTCTCAACGCCAACCAGTGGCATTATTTCGCGGTGTTCGCGGCTGTGATCACCGGCCTGATCCTGGAATCCATGCCGGTGGGCGCGGTCGGCCTGATCGGCCTCACCTTCGCCGGGGTGATGGGGTACGTCGAACCTGACCCCAACAAGTCGCTGCGCTGGATGCTGAGCGGATTTTCCGAAAGCACGGTGTGGCTGATCGTCGGCGCCTTCGTGTTCGCGATCGGATACCGCAAGAGCGGCCTCGGCAGGCGGATTGCGCTGCTGCTGGTGCGCGGCCTCGGCCGCCACACCATCGGTCTCGGTTATGCCGTTGCGCTCTCCGACCTTGTGCTGGCTCCGGCGACGCCTTCGAACACCGCGCGCAGCGGCGGCACGGTGTATCCGATCGTCAGCAATATCCCTCGAATCTACGGCTCCGAGCCCGGACCCACCGCGGGCAAGATCGGCACCTATGTGATGTGGACCGCGTTCGCGACCACCGCGGTCACCTCATCGCTGTTTCTGACCTCGCTGGCGCCCAATGCCGCGGCACTCGGCATCGCCAAGAAGATTGTCGGCGTCGATGTCGGCTGGTCGCAGTGGTTCATCGGTTTTGCGCCGCTCGGCATCCCGCTGCTCGTGCTGGTGCCGCTCCTGAGCTACCTGATCTGCCGGCCGGAGGTGAAGGAAAGCCCGGAGATCGTGGTGTGGAGCGCGGATGAACTGAAGGCGATGGGTCCGCTGTCGCGCAGCGAATGGATCATGATCGCCCTGGTGCTGCTGGCGATGTTTTTGTGGATCACCGGCTCTAATCCGAACATCAGCCTTCCCGGACTGGGCTCGAACTTCATCAACCCGACCATGGTGGTTTTTGTCGTTATTTCGCTGATGCTGCTGACCCGCGTCATCGAATTCGCCGACATCATCGCGGAAAAGGCCGCGTGGGAAGTGCTTTTCTACTTCACCTCGCTGCTGACCCTGTCGTCGGGCCTCAACGAAATCGGATTCATCAAATGGCTCGCGGACGAATTCGCCGAGCCGTTGAAGGGGATGTCGCCGACGACAGGCATGATCCTGCTGGTGGCACTGTTTTTCTGGATCCACTATTTCTTTTCCAGCATCACCTCGCATGCCGCGGCCGTGCTGCCCGTCGTGCTCGCGGTCGGCAGCAGCATTCCCGGAATGCCGATGGCGACGCTGACGCTGCTGTGCGTCTATTCGCTGGGATTGATGGGGGTGATCTCGCCCTATGCCACCGGGCCCGCGCCGATGTATTTCGGCAGCGGCTACATCGGCAAACGCGATTTCTGGAAGTTCGGGCTGATCTTCGGGCTGATCTATTTTGCAGGCCTGCTCGTGGTCGTGCTGCCCTGGCTGCGGCTGATCGGGTAAACGGTTGTATTCGGTATCGTAGCCCGCCATGAGCGAAGCGATATGCGGGATTGCTGTGGTCCCGCATATCGCAAGCGCTCATGCGGGCTACGCCTGTTGCATCTGCATTGAAGCTCTACTCCGCCGCGCTCGCGGGCCTTGCCGGCGCGGGCACCGGCGCGTTGGCGCGGCGGAAGCGCAGCACGATGCGGGTGCCGGCGTGTTTGGGGTCGCGCGTCACGCTGGCATCGAGTTTCTGCGCCATCGCGGTGACGATGCGCTGGCCCATGCCGGTGGAGCGCGGGTCGGTCTTGACGTTGAGGCCGACGCCGTCGTCGGCAATCGACAGTTCGAGGTCGTCTCCATCAGCGCTGAGAACGATGTGGATCGGACCGGCGCCGTCCGGATAGGCGTATTTCACCGCGTTCATCACCAGCTCGTTGACGATGATGCCGATCGCGACCGCGCGGTCGGGATCGATCTCGATCGGCTCGGCCTTCAGCGTCAGCCGCGACATCTTGTTGCCTTCGGCGGAACGCCGGAGATCCTCGAGCAGCGCTTCGAGGTATTGATTGAGCAGCACGCTTTTCAGGTCGTGCGAGGTATAGAGCCGCCGATGCACCTGCGCCACCGCGGCGACGCGGCCCATGGCGTTGGTCAGCGCCGCCTTGACGCCGTCCTGCGTCGAGGAATTGGCCTGCAGGTGCAGCAGCGAGGCGATGATCTGCAGGCTGTTGCCGACGCGGTGGTTGACCTCGCGCAGCAGGACCTCGCGTTCGGCGGCAAGCGCCGCGTAGCGGTCGCGCGAGGCATGAACCTCGGCCTCGGCGGCGTCGCGGGCTTTTCGGATCATCGCCTGCTTCAGCGCGCCTTCGACCGCGACATGGAGCAGGGGGATGAAATCGCCGAGCGCGTCCTTCACCAGATAGTCGGCGGCGCCGGCCTTCAGCGCGGTCACCGCGATCTTGGAGTCCTGTGACGCGGTGACGAACACCACCGGCGGCGCATCCCGCATTTTCAGAATCCGCGCCAGCGTTTCCAGCCCGTCGAGGCCGGGCATATATTGGTCAAGTGCGATGACGTCGATGCCGCCTTCCTGCAGGCGCGAGAGGCCAGCTTCGCCGCTGCCGGCGTGAACGACGTTGAACCCCAGCCGCGTCAGGCCGCGCGTGACCAGCCGGGCGAGCGCCTCGTCGTCGTCGATATAGAGTAGCGTGGACGCGGTGGCGTTCATGGGGCGGCTTGCGGGACCTGAATGACGGAAAAGAACAATCCGAGTTGGCGAATGGCGTTGGCGAAACTTTCGTAGTTCACCGGCTTGGTGATGTAGACGTTGCAGCCGAGTTCGTAGCAGCGCTTGATTTCCTGGGCGTCGTCGGTGGTGGTGAGCACCACGACCGGCGCGCATTTCAAATATTTGTTTTCCTTGACCCGGCGCAGGATATCGATCCCGCTGGTGTCGGGCAGATTGAGGTCGAGCAAAATCAGCAGCGCCTGTCCCTTGTGCTCAAGACCGCTGCCGTCGGCGCCGAACAGATAGTTCAGCGCGGCTGTACCGTTGGTGAACGGAACGATCTCATTGTTGACACCGGAGCGCCTGATGTTGCGCTCAATCAGGCGGGCGTGGCCCTCATCGTCCTCGATCATGATGATGGTGACTGGCTTGCTCATGCTTCTCTGTTCCGGTTAGAGGCCGCCCACTGGAGCGGCAGTGTTATCGTGAATGTGCTGCCATTGTGAAGTTCCGAGGCAACCGACATGGTTCCACCGAGCCGCCGCACCAGGGCGCGGACATGGGCGAGGCCGATTCCCTGGCCCGGCCGGTCCTGGGTACCGGCGCGGCGGAAAAGGTCAAAGATCCGCTGGTGATCCTTGGGGTCGATGCCCCTGCCATTGTCGCTGACCTCGAAAATCGCAAAACCGAGTTTTGTCCGGCCCCTGATGGAGACATCGCCGGGAATGCCGGGTTTCAGGTATTTCAGCGCGTTGTCGATCAGATTGGAAAAGATCTGTTCCAGCGCCAGGCGATCGCTGACGATGTCCGGCAACGGCTCGATCCTTAACTGCGCGTTCGCTTCCGAGGCCTGATGTGCGACGGTAGAGACGATGCCCTCGATCAGTTCGCGGGTGTCGATCGGCACCGGCTGGAATTCGCGCCGGCCTTCGCGGGTGAGATTGAGGATGGCGGTGATCAGCCGGTCCATCTTGGCGATCGAGGATTTGATGAAGCCGAGCGCTTCGGTGAAATCCTGCGACAGCTGCTTGTCGGCGCCCTCGAGAACCGGTTCGGCGTCGTCGGTCGCATTGTCCGGAGCCAGCGGGGCTGACGAGGCTTCCCGGCTGAGCGTCGCGATCCGCTTGAAGATGTCGCCGCGCAATTCCTCGAGCTCGCTGGTAAAACCCATGATGTTGACCAGCGGCGAGCGCAGATCGTGACTGACGATGTAGGCAAAACGCTGGATTTCCTCATTGGCTTCGCGAAGGTCCGAGGTGCGCTCCTGAACGATCAATTCCAGGTTGAGGTTGCTGTCGCGCAATTGCGCTTCGGCCTCGTCGCGCGCCCGCGCCGAGCGCCGCACCAGGAAGATCGAGAGCCCGGCCAGCGCAATCACGCAGCTCGAGCCGGCTATCGTCACCGAGGAAGCCAGCACCTGGGTTTGGTCGGCTTTCGTCGTGCGTAACGCAAACAGGCGATTTTCTTCTGCGAGCATCGCTGTGGCTACCTCGCGAATCGAGTCGGTGGTGCCGCTGGCAGCGGCCTCGCGCACCAGTTCGGCCGCATTGGCCTGATCGCCTCGTTTGAGGAAATCCATTTCCTGGGCGAACTGGGAGAGCCGCTGCCCGACCGCGGGACGCAGCTTTCGGATATTTGCTATCTGCACCGCATTGTCGGATGTGAGCTGCGCCAGCCGGTCGACGGCGGGAACGGCATTGGCGACCGCCGCCTCATGGTCGGCCAGAAACTGCGGCCCGAATGTGAGCAGGTAGCCGCGCGCTCCGCTTTCGGCGCGGCGTATTTCCAGCAACACGGTATTGATCTGGTTTTGCACCTCGACGGTATGCACCACGGCGGCATTGTCGTCGCGGGCCTGGTTGACGAGAATGACCGAGGCCACGCTGATCGCGACCAGCACCAGAAATCCCGCCGCAAGCAGCAGGATCTGGCCGATCGCGCGGCGGCGCGTGGCGTCAGCGGTCAGAAGAGTCTTGGCTAGCGAAATCAACAGTCCCCCGCACGGGTGGTTCCCGGCACGGCGCATAACGCCGTGACCCGCCGATGGTTCCCGCCTCAGCCGGCCGCCTTGGCCGCAAGATACTGCTCCAGCCAGTGGATGTGGTAGTCGCCGTCGATGATGGCGGGCTCGCGCACCAGTGCGCGGAACAGCGGCAGCGTGGTCTCGATGCCGTCCACCACCATCTCGTCCAGCGCGCGGCGCAGCCGCATCAGGCATTCGCCGCGGGTCTTGCCGTGCACGATCAGCTTGCCGACCAGCGAGTCGTAATAGGGCGGGATGACATAGCCCTGATAGACGGCGGAATCGATCCGCACGCCGAGCCCGCCGGGCGGATGGTACTGGATAATTTTGCCGGGCGAGGGACGGAAGGTTTCCGGGTTTTCCGCATTGATGCGGCATTCGATGGCGTGGCCGATGATGGCGACTTCGGCCTGGGTCGCCGGCAGGTCGCCGCCGGCGGCGATCCTGATCTGCTCCAGCACGAGGTCGATGTCGGTGATCATCTCGGTGACGGGATGCTCGACCTGGATGCGGGTGTTCATCTCGATGAAATAGAACTCGCCGTCCTCATAGAGGAATTCCACGGTGCCGACGCCGATATATTTCATCTCGCGCATCGCCTTGGCGACGGTTTCGCCGATCTTGTTGCGCGCGGCGGCGGCCAGGACCGGCGAGGGGCCTTCCTCCCAGACCTTCTGGTGGCGCCGCTGCAGCGAGCAGTCGCGCTCGCCGAGATGGATCGCGCCGCCGCGGCCGTCGCCGAGCACCTGGATTTCGATGTGCCGCGGCTTCTGCAGGTATTTTTCCAGATACACCGAGGCGTCGCCGAACGCGGATTTGGCTTCGTTGCCGGCGGTGGACAGCGCCATCATCAAGTCATCGGCGGTCTGCGCCACCTTCATGCCGCGCCCGCCGCCGCCGGCGGCCGCTTTTACCAATACCGGAAAGCCGATCGCTTGCGCGATCGCCATTGCGTCGTCGTCGGGGCGGACGGCGCCATCGGAGCCCGGCACCACGGGAATGCCGAGTTTCTTCGCGGTCTTCTTGGCCTCGATCTTGTCGCCCATCAGGCGGATATGCTCGGCCTTGGGGCCGATGAAATGCAGATTATGTTCGGCGAGGATTTCGGCGAAGCGGGCGTTTTCCGACAGGAATCCATAGCCGGGATGCACCGCGTCGGCGCCGGTGATCTCGCAGGCGGCGAGCAATGCGGGAATGTTGAGATAGCTGTCCTTCGACGGCGGCGGGCCGATGCAGACGCTCTCGTCGGCAAGCCGCACATGCATGGCGTCGGCGTCGGCGGTGGAATGCACCGCCACCGTCGAAATACCGAGTTCCTTGCACGCGCGCAGGATACGCAGTGCGATCTCGCCGCGATTGGCTATCAGGATCTTGTCGAACATCTTGTCCTTGCGAAGAAGCGAATAGCGAATGGCGAGTAGCGAATAGATAGAAGAAAAAACTACTCGCTACTCGCTATTCGCTCCTTACTCGCTATTCGCCTACTCAATAATCACCAGCGGCTCGCCGAACTCGACCGGCTGGCCGTCTTCGATCAGAATTTGCGTCACCGTGCCCTCGCGCGGCGACGGAATCTGGTTCATGGTCTTCATCGCTTCGATGATCAGCAGGGTTTGGCCGGCGGTCACCCTGGCGCCGACCTCGATGAACGGCTTGGCGCCGGGTTCGGAGGCCCAATACACCGTACCGACCATCGGCGAGGGCACCATGCCCGGATGTTTGGCGATATCGGCAACCGGCGGAGGACCCGAGGCGGCCACCGGCGCAGCGGCGGCAGGTGCATAGTTCGACGGCAGCGAGGCTGCGATGCTGATGTTGCGCGCCACCCGCACTCGCAAGCCGGCGCGTTCGATCTCGATCTCGGTGAGCCTGGTTTCGTCAAGCAGCATTGCCAGTTCGCGAATAAGCGCGCTGTCTCCGGACTTGTCGCCCGGTTTGGATTTCGTTGTGTCTTCAGGCTCGCGCGCCATGGTCTGGATCCGAAACTTTCTGTTTGAGGCCGTTGCCGGTCAGGCTTTCGCCTTCGCGCCGATTTCCTTGACGCCGAGCTTGGCGGCAAGGCCGTTGATCGCGAGCCGGTATCCGTCGATGCCGAAGCCGCACAGGGTTGCGAACGCGGCCTTGGCGGTGAAGGAGTGATGACGGAAACCTTCGCGGGCGTATATGTTGCTGATGTGAACTTCCACGGCCGGAATTTTCACCGCCACCAGCGCATCGTGCAACGCAATCGAGGTGTGGGAATACCCGCCGGCGTTGATGACGATGCCGGCCGCCTGCCTTGCATGCGCCTCGTGCACGAACTCGATCAACTCGCCCTCGCGGTTGGATTGGCGGCAATCGGCCCCAAGACCGAACTGCGCGGCGGTGGCCTTGCAGAGCTTCTCGACGTCGGCCAGCGAGGCATGGCCGTAGGTTTCGGGCTCGCGGGTCCCGAGCAAATTGAGGTTCGGGCCGTTGAGCACGTAAATCGTCCTGGCCATCCAAAATCCCGGCAATGCTGCTGATATGCCGCGGTTATAGGTAACAACGGCCCCAAGGGGAAGCCTCAAGACATTCCCGGCCCGCCCCCAAATGCCTCATCGAATTCGTAAAAAGCCGCCTGGAAAGCTGCGAAAACCGCCCGTTAACCAATGTTAATGAATGGGGCGGACGACAAGGCGTCGCCCCGGCGCGTGGCGGCGGATCGGGCATAAAAGAGGGGCGGGCACCAGGCCCGCCCCTTTTGATCGGGATCGAGAACGATCAGACGTCGATGACGTCGACGATCTCAAGCGTCCGCGGGTTCACCACGACGATCTGGTTGCCCACGAGGAAGAACTCGTAGCCACGCCATTCCGGATAGATGGTGACGATTTCCGCCGGCAGCGGATGGAATCCGACGTTCCGCGGCACGTGGGTGCCGACCGAAATCGAGAAGTTGACATTGGTCACCGGGCGCACGTTCTGCGACTTGATCACCGTGGAGATCTTGGTGCGCTGCTCAGTCGAGAGCTTTGCGCCCGCGCCGGCCTGACCGGTGGTGGTGGTCGACTTGGCCGCATTGTTGCGATCGTCAGCGCGGTTCATGTTGCTGTTGCGATCTTCGGCCTTCAATTCCTTCGACGCACCGGCCTTCTCGTTCTCAGAGCTCATGCTCTTCGAGCGCTCGCCTTTCATGTTGTTGTCCTGGGCGGATTTTTCGCCCTTGGCGCCGGCCTTCATGTCGTCCTGAGCGCGCTGGTTCTTGGCGCCGTTGCGGTCCATGTCCTTGGACTGGGCCGATTTCGGAGCTTCGGCGGGCGCGCCGCTCTGCGAGGCGTCACGGTTCATGGTTGCCGCGGAACCGCGTTCCGACGGCGGCGCGCTCTGTTGCTGGGTCGCCGCACCCGATGACGGTGCTTCGCGGGTTCCTTGTGCGCTGGCGAAGCCGGTTCCGGCGATCAGCGCCGCCGCTGCGACTGACATCAAATAACGATTGGTCATGGATATCTCTCCTGGGGATTTGCATTGCCCGCGCCGACAACGAAACGACGCCTGCGATGTTCCGGGAGATTTCGGGTTCCATCGGATTTGTTTTGTGAATGCGGGATGAATTTGCCGTAGCCCGGATGGAGCGAAGCGAAATCCGGGGTTGGATTTAACCTAACACTGATCTTCCAGCCGGGTTCGGATCCCGGGTTGCGCTTCGCTTCACCCGGGCTACGTTAGCTGTTCGCGCCATGAAAAAACCGGCCGCGATGCAGCCGGTTTCTTCAGGTCGTCAAAAAGATCGATATGGTCTCAGCACACAGCCTTGCCGCAGCGGGCGACGCCGATCTTTTCCTTGAGGTTGTCGACGCCTACAGCGCCGATCACGACCTGCTTGCCGATCACGTAACTCGGCGTGCCGTTCATGCCCATGTCTTCGGCCAGCTTGAAATTCTCTTCCAACGTGGCGCGCACTTCCGGGCTCGCGAGATCCTTGTCCAGCTTCGCCATGTCGAGGCCGGCCTCCTTTGCGGCGGCGAGCGCGCGGGCCTTGTCGGCCTGGCCGCGGCCGCCGAGCAGTTTTTGGTGGAAGTCGAGATACTTCTTGCCGGTCGGATCCTGCATGCGGACCGCAACCGCAACCTGCGCCGCCTCCACCGAGCCCGGTCCGAGCACCGGAAATTCCTTCAGCACGACTTTGAGCTTGGAGTCCGACTTCATCAGCTCCAGCATGTCGGTCATCGCGCGCTTGCAGTACCCGCAATTGTAATCGAAGAACTCGACGAAGGTGACGTCGCCGTCCTTGTTGCCGATCGTGACGCCGCGGGGTGAACTGAAGATCGCCTGCGCGTTCTTGGTGACGGCGGCTTCGTGTTTTACGATTTCGGCCGCGGCCTGGCGCTTGCTCAGTTCGGCAGACACTTCTTCCAGCACCTCCGGGTGCGAAAGCAGATAGTCCCTGACGATCTTTTCGATCTCTCCGCGCTGCGGCTCGGAAAAACCTTGCGCCGATGCAATTGCCGGCGCGCCGCACAGCGCGAATGCAAACAAAGCGGGTTTAAGAAAACGGAACGAAGGCATTGGTAAATCCTCTTTAAGAGAGTTTTCCGGCAAGCTCTGTTGAAAGCCGGTTTATGAAACGCGCGCGCTTCGATCAAGTTACGCGCAATTTATTAAAGCGTTCTAGTTCTTCTGTCCGGGCATCGGCTTCGCGGAGACGATATCGTCGGCCTTGACCCACCCGGGCGTGCCGACGGCGAAACGGGTTTTGGCGCGCGAGGCGAGGTCGCGTGCCGTCTTGTTGTCGCCGCGCAGAAATGCGGCCTGTGCCGAGGCCAGGTCGGCCTGCGCATAGTCGCCTTTGCGGCCATAGGCCATCGCAAGCTGCATATAGCCGATCGGGGCTTCCGTTTCCCTCGCTACCGCCGCGCGCAGAATCGCAATTGCCTCCTCGGTGTAGGCCTTGTTATCGGATGCCACGAGCGCCTGACCAAGTAACATCTCGATGAGGGGGGCGCCATTCGACATCTGCACGGCCTTGCGCAGCGGCGCGATCGCGTCCGCAGGCTTGCCGCGCTCCAGCAGCGCCTGGCCGCGCAATTCGTAGAAGTAGGCGTTGTTGGGCTGCAGCTGGATCAGGCCGTCGATCTGGGCCAGCGCCGAGTTCAGGTCGCCGTGCCGATAGGTCGCGATGGCATGCGCATAGCGCGAGGGCAGGCTGCTGTCGGACAGCGGATAGCGCCGGTACACGGTGTCCTGCCGCTCCATGAACGCCGAGGTCTTGGCGCGCATCATGTCGTGACGCAGCTGCAACGCCGGATCGTCCTTCTTGTCCCAATACGGGCTGGACCGCGCCAATTCCTCCAGCGCTGCGACGCGTTCGGCAGGCATCGGATGCGATTGCAGATAAGGATCGGCGCCGCGTGCGGAAAACAGGCTCTCGTTGGTGAACCGCTTGAAGGTTTCGTACATGCCTTTGGCCGATTGCCCGGTGGCGGTCAGAAACTTGACCCCGGCGCGGTCGGCGTTTTCTTCCTGCTGGCGCACGTAGGACAGCAGGGTGCGCTGGATGACCGCCTGCGGCGCGCTGATCGCGGCGGCGCCGGCATTGGCGAGGCCGCTGTCGCTGTTGCCGCTCCTCGCGCCGGCCACGATCGCGCCGGCGCCGAGCAGCATGGCGATGATCATCTGGGTCTGCGCCTGCGCGATTTGCTCGCGCATCTTGGCAAGGTGGCCGCCGGCCAGATGGCCGGTCTCGTGCGCCAGCACCCCGATGATCTGGTTGGGAGTGTCCGATTTCATCAGCGCGCCGTAGTTCACGAAGATGCGGCGGCCGTCGGCGACGAAGGCGTTGAAACCGGCCTCGTTGATGATGACGACCTGGATGTTCTGCTTCTCCAGCCCCGCGCTGCGCAGGATCGGCCTTGTGTAGTCGCGCAGCAGCTGCTCGATCTCGGTATCGCGCAGCAGCGCCGGACCCCTGTTCTCCTGGGCGAGCGCCGCCACCGGCGCAGCCGCCAACGCGGCCGCGGTGACCGCCGCGATCAGTCGGGAGACTTTGCTGCGCGATGCCGCGCGGGGCTGCTTTGGGTGCGCTTTAACCATTGGCCGTGGTTCGGATACCGGATATGCCCTACCAAACCGTGGATTGCGGCTAGGATGGGGCGCTGGGGCAGATAGCAGATTTCAATGTTGGATGCGACACTTAGAGACCGTGCCAGGAGCCTGGCGACGGCGTCGGGACGCAGCGAGGTTCCGCCGTTCATGGTGATGGACGTGATGGCGGCGGCCGATCGGATCGAGGCGGCCGGCGGCCATGTCATTCACATGGAAGTGGGGCAGCCCGCGGCGCCGGCGCCGCGGACAGCGATCGAGGCCGCGCATGCGGCGCTGGAGCAGGGACGGATCGATTACACCTCGGCGCTCGGCATTCCCTCGCTGCGCGCCCGCATCGCGCGGCATTATCGCGACGCCTATGGCTGTGCGGTCGATCCCGAGCGCGTCGTCGTCACCACGGGATCATCGGGCGCGTTCATTTTGGCCTTTCTGGCGATGTTCGAGCCGGGTGACCGCGTCGCGGTGACGGTACCCGGCTATCCGCCGTATCGGCACATCCTGACCGCGCTCGGTTGCGAGCCGGTCCTGATCGAGACCCACGGCGACACCCGCCATGCCCTGACCGGCGAGGCGTTGCTCGCCGCACACCGCAAGACGCCGCTGAAGGGCGTGCTGGTCGGCAGCCCGGCCAATCCCACGGGCACGATGATGTCGCGCGAGGCGTTGACCAGCCTGATATCGTCAGCCGAAGGCGAGGGCATCCGCTTCATTTCCGACGAGATCTATCACGGCCTGGATTATGCGTTCCCCGCCGTGACCGCGGCCGCGTTGTCGTCGCATGCGCTGGTGATCAATTCGTTCTCAAAATATTTCTGCATGACCGGCTGGCGGGTCGGCTGGATGGTGGTGCCCGCGCCGCTGGTGCGCCCGATCGAACGGCTGCAGCAAAATCTTTCTATTTCGGTGCCGACGCTGTCCCAGGTTGCCGCCGAGGCGGCGTTCGAGGGCCGCGACGAGATGGAAAAAGTGAAGCGCGGCTATGAGGAGAACCGCCGTATTTTGATCTCCGGTTTGCCGCAAGCCGGCCTCAAGAAATTCCTGCCCGCCGATGGTGCCTTCTATCTTTATGCAGATGTTTCGGAATTCACCTCCGACAGCCTGGATTTCGCCAAACAGATGCTGGACCAGGCCCACGTCGCGGCGACGCCGGGTATCGACTTCGATCCGGTGCACGGACACCGCTATATCCGCTTTTCCTACGCGCGCTCGGCCGAGGATATGCGCGAAGCGGTAGTGCGCATCACGCAATGGCTCACGCAGGGCTCGTCGAGCCGGCGTTGACCTCGGCGTATCCTGATCCAAGCGGCCGAAAATCCTTTCAACGCCATTGACTCCGCAGGCCTAGTTGATTTTGGCTGTGAGCGGTGGGGCGGTTGTCTGCGGCAAACGACAGACATTTCCCTGGATACCGTTAAGGGAGTGAATGTCATGACGGCAGCGACCGTAACGTCAGCGCCAGTTCGCGCCGCGAAACCCTGGTACAAGGTCCTGTATGTTCAGGTCCTGATTGCGATCGTGATCGGCGCGCTGTTCGGTTGGCTGGCACCGGCCATTGCGACCAACGACTGGATCAAGGCGCTCGGCGACGGCTTCATCAAGCTGATCAAGATGGTGATCGCACCGATCATCTTCTGCACCGTTGTCTCCGGCATTGCACATATCCAGGACGCGAAGAAGGTCGGCCGCATCGGCATCAAGGCGCTGATCTATTTCGAGATCGTCTCCACCTTCGCGCTGGTGATCGGGCTGATCGTCGGAAATGTGGCGCGTCCGGGCGCCGGCTTCGGCAACGCGGCGGCGAACGCGCAGGCGGTAGCCAACTACGCCAAGCAGGCCGAGGCGCAGAAGAGCGTCGATTTCTTCCTCCACATCATTCCCGACACAGTCGTCGGCGCCTTCGCGACCGGCGAGATCCTGCAGGTTCTGCTGTTTTCAATCCTGTTCGGCTTTGCCCTGATGGGCCTCGGCGAGCGTGGCCACACCTTGCGTTCCTTCATCGACGACGCGGCGCACGGGGTGTTCGGCGTCATCGCCATCGTCATGAAGGCCGCGCCGATCGGCGCTTTCGGCGCCATGGCCTATACCATCGGCAAGTTCGGCACCGGTGCAATTCTGAATTTGATCGGCCTGATCGCCACGTTCTATCTCACGGCGGCGCTGTTCGTGTTCGTCGTCCTCGGCATCATCGCACGAATTGTCGGCTTCTCGATCTTCAGGTTCCTCGCCTACATCAAGGACGAGTTGCTGATCGTGCTCGGCACCTCGTCGTCGGAAAGCGCGCTTCCCTCCCTGATGGAAAAACTCGAACGGCTCGGCTGCTCCAAGTCGGTCGTGGGTCTGGTGGTGCCGACCGGATATTCGTTTAACCTCGACGGCACCAATATCTACATGACGCTGGCAACCCTGTTCATCGCCCAGGCGCTCGGCTTCGATCTGACCTTCGGCCAGCAGATCACCATCCTGCTGGTTGCGATGCTGACCTCGAAGGGGGCATCCGGCATCACCGGGGCGGGCTTTATCACGCTGGCGGCGACGCTGGCGGTAGTCGATCCGCGGCTGGTGCCGGGCATGGCGATCGTTCTGGGCATCGACAAATTCATGAGCGAATGCCGCGCCCTCACCAATCTGTGCGGCAACGGCGTCGCCTGCGTGGTCGTCGCCTGGTGGGAAGGCGAACTCGATCGCGACAAACTCGAGGCCAATCTGCGAAGGAACATCGATCCGTCGGATGTCGAGACTGCGCTGACGACCGGCTGATCCACCTCAAATAAAAACCGCCCGGTCTTGCCGGGCGGTCAGACTGATTACAAACCCCTCCTTTTTCGGAAGCGCCGAAGAAGGAGGGGTTTTGATTCTGCTTTGTTCGTGACTTAAATCTGGGACGTTCCGTGAATTCGTCCTCTGTCGACAGCGTCGGGAGGTTTGTCAGCGGTCTGACCGCCCGGTCTTGCCGGGCGGTTTTTTCGTTTTCGGAACTACCGGTTCTATTCGCCGCCACCGAAACGACGCGACCACCACCCGGCTTTGCGAGGCTGGGTGTCGTCGGTAGTGGTAGCCGCGGCAGGTGCGGGCTCCGGCGTTGCAGGGGCAGGGGGTTCGGATGGGCTCTGGACAGGTGCCGACGTTGTCCCTTCCGGCTGGGCATTGACCAGGAAACTCACCTTTTCGCGCACGGTCGAACGCCGCCGCGCGGCGCGCTCGGCCTCCTGGGCGGTCTCGGTCTCGCTGGATGCTCGAACCGGCTCCGGCTCACGGGGTTCGGCTGGTTGTTGCTCCGGTTGTTGTTCGGGCACCTGTGCGACGGATTCGGGCTGAACCACCGGCAACGGCGCCGGCTCGGGTCCGTCGAAATCGGCCACCGCGCCGGAGGCTTCCGGCGCCGATGTCGGTCCGAGTTCGTCGGCAATCGATCCGACCAGACCATCCTCGGGGCCGCGACGGCGACGTCCGCCGCGACGCCCGCGACGGCGCGGCCGCCGCTCTCCGCCGGCCGCCTGGTCGGCGCGAACCTCGCCATCCTCGGCGCCGTCTTCGATGCCTTCTTCGCCGTCGCCGTCAGCGGCGACCTCGGCCTGCTCCGAAGCGACGCGCGGAATGTCATTCTCGTCGCGCGCGGGCCCGCCTTCGCGCGCCTCACCGCGACCGCGCCGCCGCCGGCGCCGCTTGCGCTTGCGGCCATCGGCGTCGGTTTCACCGCCGTCGCCGGCCTCGCCGGCCGATTGATCGTCGACAAGGCCCAAGGTCTCTTCGGTCTCCACTTCGGCTTCGACATCGAACGGCTCTTCGTCGTCAAAGGCTTCTTCGACGTGAGCGGGGAAGGCCGCAACCTGCGCGGCCAGCAACGCCTTGGCCGCTTCCAGCGTATGCACCTGTTCGCCGCGGTCGATGACGAACGACTGCTGGGCGCTGACGGTGGCGTCGGCGACGATGGCCAGCGTCACCTTAAAACTGTTTTCGAGATCGCGCAGATGACCGCGCTTGTGATTGAGCACATAGAGCGCGACGTCGGTCCGCGTCCGCACCACGAGATTATGCGTGGCGCCCTTCATCAGGATTTCTTCCAGACCGCGCAGCAATTGCAGCGCCACCGAAGACACCGAGCGGACATGGCCGCTGCCGCCGCATTGCGGGCAGGGCTCCGTCGAACTCTCCAGCACGCTGGCGCGGATGCGCTGGCGTGACATTTCCAATAGGCCGAAATGCGAGATGCGTCCGACCTGGATGCGCGCGCGGTCCTGCCGCAGGCAGTCGCTGAGCTTGCGCTCGACCGAGCGGTTGTTGCGCTTCTCGTCCATGTCGATGAAGTCGATGACGATCAGGCCCGCGAGGTCGCGCAACCGCAGCTGCCGCGCGACTTCCTCGGCGGCCTCCATGTTGGTTTTGAGCGCGGTGTCCTCGATATGGTGTTCGCGGGTCGAGCGGCCCGAATTGACGTCGATCGAAACCAAGGCTTCGGTCTGGTTGATGACGATGTAGCCGCCGGAGCGCAATTGCACCGTCGGCGAGAACATCGCATCGAGCTGGCTCTCGACGCCCATGCGCGAGAACAACGGCTGGCCGTCGCGATATTGTCGGACCGCGCGCACGTTCGAGGGCATCAGCATCTTCATGAAGTCGCGGGCTTCCTGATAACCGGCTTCGCCGGCGACCTGGATTTCGTCGATTTCCTTGTTGTAGAGGTCGCGCAGCGATCGCTTGATCAGCGAGCCTTCCTCATAGACGAGGGTCGGCGCCTGCGACTTCAGGGTCATGTCGCGCACGGTCTCCCACATCCGGATCAGATATTCGAAGTCGCGCTTGATTTCCGGCTTGGTGCGCGAGGCGCCTGCGGTGCGCAGGATGATCCCCATTCCTTCCGGCACGTCGAGATCCTGCACCACTTCCTTCAGCCGCGAGCGGTCCTGCGCCGAGGTGATCTTGCGGCTGATGCCGCCGCCGCGCGCGGTATTGGGCATCAGCACGGCATAACGGCCGGCCAGCGACAGATAGGTGGTCAGCGCCGCGCCCTTGTTGCCGCGTTCTTCCTTGACCACCTGGACCAGCATCACCTGCCGCCGCTTGATGACTTCCTGGATCTTGTATTGACGCCGCGGGCGGAAGGCGCGCTCCGGCACTTCCTCCAGCACATCATCGCCGCCGACCGATTCGACGATTTCCTCCTCGGCCTCTTCGCCTTCGTCCTCGTCATCGTCGTGCGGCTCGTCGCTCTGCGCAGCGGCGGCATTTTCGTCCTGCGATGACACGGGCTGATCGCCGTCCGCATGTTCGGCCTGCGGCGCGTCGTCGGCATGGGCCTGATTTTCGAAGGCCTGCTCGTCATGGGCATGAACGTCATGCCCGTGTTCCTCGCGCGCTTCCGCATCGGTCGGCGCATTTGCCGTGGACGCAGCCGATGCCTCGATGGCGGCCGAAACCGGCAGCTCGGTTTGCGGCTGCGGCGCTGCGGATTCCTCCGCGGCATGACCGTGGTCATGCTCCTCATGCGCGTGTTCATGGGCATGGTCCTCATGCTCATGAACTTGCTCGTGCGCATGCTCATGGCCTTCATGATCATGGTGATCGGCATCCGTATGATGCCCGGCATCGTGGGCGTGAATGTGCCCATTTTCGCCGTGCTCGTGGTCCTGATGCTCGTGATCGTGCGGCTGGGCGGCCTGCGGTGGTTCGGAATTTTCCGCGTTGACGACCTCGCTCTGCACCCGCTCGCCATTGCCGCGGCGGCGCGCGTTGCGATGCCGCGGGCGGCGGTGGCGATTGGAGCGGTTTTCGGATTCTTCCTCGGCCTCGCGATGCGCGCGTTCGTCGGCTTCGATCAGCGCCTGACGGTCGGCGACCGGAATTTGGTAATAATCGGGGTGAATTTCGCTGAAGGCCAGGAAGCCGTGGCGATTGCCGCCATATTCGATGAAGGCCGCCTGCAGCGACGGCTCTACGCGAGTGACCTTGGCGAGATAGATATTGCCGCGCAGTTGCTTGCGCTGGGCGGTTTCGAAATCAAATTCTTCGACGCGATTGCCGCGCACCACGACAACCCGGGTCTCTTCCGGGTGGGTGGCATCGATCAACATTTTGTTGGGCATTTTGGAGCTCTTGACGGCGGAGGGCGCGCATGGCGGCGAGCGCATGTCGCGCAGCCGGGTGACGCGACGGTCCACCTGATTCGGGGGTGAGGGGAAGGCCGAAACGCAACCCGGGGCGCCCAGCCGGCCGCGATCCCATAGCACGGCGACGCCCGAAGCTTTCGCTTCGTATCGGCGCGATCCTTGCGTGGGTCTTGGTCGGCATCTCAGTCTGGCGCATCAAGCGTCGGCCCGTCTGAACACGTTGGCGGCAAAGGCGCCGCCTTTTGTCTGTCGCCGATGGCCCGGCATTGCGCCTGAGCGCTCGCCGGCTGTCGCATATCGCGGCTTTAGGGCCGGGATAGTCGGTCATGAAGTGTCTGGAGCCGCCCCTGGAGCAAGAAAGTGACTTGCAAGAAAGTGACTTGCAAGAAAGTGACCTGGGGGCGGTGCCGCTCGGGCTCGAAACCGTCCCACCGGACGGCCGCGCGCTGCGCTGGCCGTGGTGGAAACGGAAAGACGCTGGAACCTCCTGACAATCGTTTGGAGGAACCGGCGCTGCACCGGGAGGCTGAACGCGACACAACCGGGAGTTAAACCGTCAGCCCTTGTTACATACGTGGATTGACCGGGCCATGCAAGGGAAGCGTCGCAGGCCGGCAACACTCTACCGCATTCGGGCGGAGAGCGTTAAGGTTCGATTAACCCTGCGGTTCTATTGGGGATAAAGGGGCTGCTCGGAGGCATGGATTCGTTGGCGGGCCGCGCAAATCATCTTGTTTTGCTTGGGACAGCGGTCGCGTGCGCTGCAGCAATTTTTTGCCTTCGGCCGGGTACGCTTGAGGCCGCAGAGGGCGAGGCGCTACGCCCTGTAGTTGCAGCAAATTTCCCGATCGCCTCGGACGTGCGACTGGCGGGTGACGGCAAACGAACCCGCTTCATTCTCGATCTCGACAAGAACATCCCGTTTCGCGCGTTTGCGCTTGCCGACCCCTATCGGGTGGTGGTCGATCTTCCCCAGCTTACCTTCCAGCTTGCTTCGGGCGCCGGTACGGCGGGACGCGGGCTGATAAAGGCATTCCGCTACGGGCTGGTGATGCCCGGTGGTTCGCGCATCGTGTTCGATCTGGCGGGACCGGCCAGGATCGAGAAATCCTATGTGCTGGATGCGGCCAACGGGCAGCCGCCGCGGCTGGTTCTCGAACTCGAAGCGGTGGATCGGACCACGTTCGTGCAGTCGCTTGCCGCCGAAAGCCGGCCGGACCTGCGCCCGGCGATCGGAACCACCGATGCAGTACCCCCCACCGCCGTTGTCGCGACCGGTGCCGTGGCGGACGCCACCGGAACGGCCAAGGCCGCCGAACCGCCCGATACCCGCCCGGTGGTGGTGATCGATCCCGGCCATGGCGGCATCGACAACGGGACCCAGGCCGGCGGCGAAAGCGAAAAAAACCTCGTGCTGGGCTTTGCGCTGGCGTTGCGCGACCGCGTCGAGAAAGCCGGCAAATACCGCGTCGTCATGACCCGAACCGACGATACCTTTATCCCGCTTGCAGACCGGGTGCGGCTTGCGCGTAATCAGTCGGCGGCCCTGTTCGTATCCATCCATGCCGATGCGTTGCCGCGTCGCGAGGGCGATGCCCAGGGTGCCACCATCTATACGCTCTCGGAAAAGGCTTCCGATGCCGAAGCCGAACGCCTCGCCGAGCTGGAAAACAAGGCTGACGCGATCGGCGGGGTCAATCTGACGGAGGAGCCGACCGACGTCGCCGATATCCTGATCGATCTGGCACAGCGGGAAACCCGCACCTTCTCAAATCGCTTTGCCCGTCTGCTCAAGAACGAAATGAAGAGCACCGTGCGGATGCACAAGCATCCGCTGAAGTCCGCCGGTTTCAGGGTGCTCAAGGCCCCCGACGTGCCATCGGTGCTGATCGAACTGGGCTATGTTTCGAACAAGAGCGACCTCGAGCATCTGGTGTCCGACCACTGGCGATCCAAAACGGTCGGATCGGTCGCGCAGGCGATCGATACTTTCTTCGCCAAGCGAATGGTATCGGCCGGTTCGGCAAACTGAAAAAGCCGGGCAAGCCCTAGTTTGGCCACAGCGGCAGTTCTATAAAATGCCGCTGCAAGGGCCTGCAGAATCGGTAAAATCGCCTTCCGGCAGGGGTCGATCGAGCCGGGGGACGCCGCCTGTGGTGGCGCAAGGGTTGAAACGGATATTGGCTGATGCGCTTTCTGGTGCGGTTCATGGGTTTTTTGTTCGCCGCCGGAACCGTCGTGTTCCTGGTCGGCGTCGCCGCCACCGCCGGCCTGATCTGGCATTACTCCAAGGACCTGCCGGACTATTCTCAGCTTCAGGACTACGAACCGCCGGTGATGACCCGCGTGCACGCCTCCGACGGCGCGCTGCTCGCGGAATATTCCAAGGAGCGCCGGCTGTATTTGCCGATCCAGGCGGTGCCGAAGATCGTGATCAACGCGTTTCTCGCCGCCGAAGACAAGAACTTCTATGAGCACGGCGGGATCGACTTTTCCGGCATGGCTCGCGCTGCGGTGCTCTATGCGCAAAATTACGGGTCCAATCGCCGCCCGCAGGGCGCATCCACGATCACCCAGCAGGTCGCAAAGAACTTTCTGCTGACCAACGAGGTATCCTTCACCCGCAAGATCAAGGAAGCCCTGCTGGCGATGCGGATCGAGCGCACCTACTCCAAGGACAAGATTCTCGAACTGTATCTCAACGAAATCTATCTCGGCCTCAGCGCCTACGGCGTCGCTGCGGCGTCGCTGGTCTATTTCGACAAATCGGTGAACGAACTCACCATCGCGGAAGCCGCCTATCTGGCCGCGCTGCCGAAAGCGCCGTCGTCGCTGCATCCGATCCGCAACCGCGACCGCGCGATCGAGCGCCGCAACTATGTGATCGATCGGTTGCTGGAAAATGGCTGGATCAAGCAGGCTGACGCCGATTCCGCCCGCAAGGAGCCGCTGAACGTCACCAACCGGGCCAATGCCGCGCATATTTTCGCAGGCGAATATTTCGCCGAGGAAGTCCGCCGCGATGTGTTCGAGCGTTACGGCGAAAAGAAACTCTATGAAGGCGGCCTGTCGGTTCGGACCACGCTCGATCCGAAGCTGCAGGTGATGGCGCGCAAGACCATGACCAACGGCCTCATCAATTTCGACGAGGCGCAGGGCTGGCGTGGCCCGGTCAGCAAGCTGGACATTTCGGGCGACTGGGGCGTGAAGCTCGCCGACGTCAAATCGCTGTCGGATATTTCGCCGTGGCGGATGGCGGTGGTGCTGGAAACCAGCGACCAGTCGGCGCGGATCGGCTTTCAGCCCGGCCGCGAACTCGGCGGAGCCGTGCTCAAGGACCGGCAGACCGGCAACATCACGCTGGAGGGCGTAAAGTGGGCCAAGGCCGCATCCGGCCCGACCCGCTTCAAGACGCCGACCGCGGTTTCGCAAGTTCTCCAACCCGGCGATGTGATCTATGCCGACCCGTTGATCGCCAAGGATGGCACGCCGGTGCAGGGCCAGTTCCGGCTGCGGCAATATCCCGAAGTTTCCGGCGCCATGGTGGTGATGGATCCGTGGACCGGCCGCGTGCTGGCGATGGTCGGCGGGTTCTCGTTCGACCAGAGCCAGTTCAACCGCGCGACGCAGGCCTATCGCCAACCGGGGTCGTCGTTCAAGCCGCTGGTCTATTCGGCGGCGATGGACAACGGATATACGCCGTCGACCGTCGTGGTCGACGCGCCGATCGAAATCGACCAGGGGCAGGGCGCGGGTGTCTGGCGTCCGGAGAACTATTCGACCGGCAAGTACTACGGACCGCAGACGCTGCGCAACGCCCTGCAAAAGTCGCTCAATACGGTGACGGTGCGGCTGGCGCAGGACGTCGGCATGCCGCTGATCGGCGAATACGCCAAGCGTTTTGGCGTCTATGACGAACTGCCGAACTATCTGTCCTACGCGCTTGGCGCCGGTGAGACCACGGTGATGCGCATGGTCACGGCCTATTCGATGTTCGCCAATGGCGGCCGCCGCGTGAAGTCGACGCTGATCGACCGCATCCAGGACCGCTACGGCCGCACCATCTTCAAGCACGACGCGCGCGAATGCCGTGGCTGCGATGCAGCCGAGGGCTGGAAAAACCAGCCCGAGCCGCAACTGGTCGATCGCCGCGAACAGGTGCTGGATGCGATGACGGCCTATCAAATCACCTCGATGATGGAAGGCGTGGTGCAGGCCGGCACCGCGACCGTGGTCAGGGAAGTCGGCAAGCCGATCGCCGGCAAGACCGGCACCACCAATGACGAAAAGGACGCGTGGTTCATCGGCTTCTCCCCCGATATCGTGGTCGGCATCTATGTCGGCTACGACAAGCCCCGCAACCTCGGCAAGGGCGCCACCGGTGGCCATCTGGCCGCGCCGATCGCCAAGGATTTTCTAAAGCTCGCGCTTGCCGACAAGCCGGCGATTCCGTTCCGGGTGCCCGCGGGCATTAAGCTGATCCGCGTCGACGCCAAGAGCGGCATGCGCGCCGGCCCGGGCGACGGCGGCAGGACCATTCTGGAAGCCTTCAAGCCGGGCACAGCGCCGCCGGATAATTATTCCGTCATCGGCGTGGCCGACGCGGACGGCCGCTCGCAACAAGTCACGCCCGATGCCGAGCGCGGCCTCTTCCAGTCCGGCAGAGGATTGTACTAACCGCGTTGCGCTTTCCGCCGCCCGCCGCTACATCCCTCCCATTATTCCAATCGCGGCCGTGCCGCAGATCAGAGAAGCCATGCGCGCTGAAATCGAGAGACTCGTCGAAGAGATCAAGCAGTCGGTCGGGCTGCTGAGGAGGCATCTTTGACGTCGAACAATCCACTGCGCGCCTCGCGGAGCTGAACAAGCTCGCCGAAGATCCCAATCTCTGGAACGACCCGCAAAAGGCGCAGAAGCTGATGCAGGAGCGGACCTCGCTGGAGGATTCGCTACAGGGCATCGGCAAGGTCGAGCGCGAGCTGGAGGATAATGTCGGCATGATCGAACTCGGCGAGGCCGAGGACGACCAAGGCGTGGTCGCCGAAGCCGAAACCGCGCTGAAAAACCTGAAAAAGGAAGTCGCCCGCCGCGAACTCGAAGCGCTGCTGTCGGGCGAAGCCGACCGGTTCGATTCCTATCTCGAGGTCCACGCTGGCGCCGGCGGCACCGAAAGCCAGGACTGGGCCTCGATGCTGCTGCGCATGTACAAGCGCTGGGCGGAGAAGCATGGCTTCAAGATCGAGTATCTGGAAGAAACCCAGGGCGAAGAGGCCGGCATCAAGTCGGCCACCATCCAGATATCAGGCCAAAACGCCTATGGTTGGCTGAAGACGGAGGCCGGCGTGCACCGGCTGGTGCGCATTTCGCCGTTCGATTCCAACGCGCGCCGTCACACCTCGTTCTCCAGCGTCGCGATCTTCCCGGTGGTCGACAACTCGATCAAGATCGATATCGCCGAATCCGACGTCCGCGTCGACACCATGCGCTCGGGCGGTGCCGGCGGCCAGCACGTCAACAAGACGGAGTCCGCGGTGCGGCTGACGCATATTCCGACCGGGGTGGCGGTGGTCTGCCAGGCCGGCCGTTCCCAGCACAAGAACAAGGCGCAGGCCTGGGACATGCTGCGCGCGCGGCTCTACGAGATCGAATTGAAGAAGCGCGAGGAGCAGGCCGCCGCCGACCAGGCCGCCAAGACCGACATCGGCTGGGGCCACCAGATCCGCTCCTACGTGCTGCAGCCCTATCAGATGGTGAAGGACCTGCGCACCGGGGTGCAGACCTCGGACACGTCGGGCGTGCTCGATGGCGACCTCGACGAGTTCATGGCGGCGACGCTGGCGCAGCGCGCCTTCGGCGCGCCGCCAGCGTCCATCGAGGACGTGGATTAAGCCATGGCCCATGTCGCCTTCATCGGTCTCGGACGCATGGGCCATGGCATGGCCGGGCGCTATCTCGACAGCGGTTTCACCGTCGCGCTCTGGAATCGCAGCAAGGCCAAGGCGGACGATCTGGTCGCGCGGGGCGCGCGCTGGGCCAGCTCACCGGCGGATGCCGCCGAGAGCGCGGACGCCATTATCACCATGGTCGCCGATGATGCAGCGTCCCGCGCGGTGTGGCTTGGCAAGGACGGCGCGGCGGCAACCACCAGAGCAGGTGCGCTGGCGATCGAATGCTCCACTGTCTCGTACCAGCACGCGCTCGATCTCGCACGCGATCTGCGCGCACGCGGTTTGGTCTATATTGACTGCCCCGTCACCGGCCTGCCGGACGCCGCAGCGACGGGGAAACTGACCTTGCTGGTTGGCGCCGAGCCTGCCGATCTCGAACGGGCGCGGCCGTATCTGGCGCCGCTCAGCACCACGATCCGGCATTTCGGCGCGATCGGCAACGGCACGGTCTACAAGCTGATCAATAATCTGTTGGGCGCGATCCAGATCGCCGGCCTTGCCGAGGGGCTTGCGATTGCCGAGCAGGCCGGGCTCGACATGAACCTTGTGCTTGAAGCGATCGAGCACGGCGTCGCCGCCAGCCCGCAGGTGCTGCGTCATTCAAAACGCATGGTGGCGCGGAATTTTTCCGGCGCGACCTTTACCGCCGCGCTCCGGCACAAGGACGCCGCCTATGCCGTGGCGCTGGCCGAGAGCCTGCTGCCCGACGTTCCGATCGGGCGCGCTACGATGCAGGCCTATGCGAAGGCAAAGGCATATGCGCCCGACGACGACGAGGGGAAGATGATCGAGATCGTCTCGCGGCCGAAGCAGGAAGGCCGGCCATGAGGGCTGAATTGATTGAATTGTCGGGACCCAGCCGAAATGGTAATATGAGTGAGTTCGGGGATTGATCGACTAAACGGGAGTGGTCCTTGGCGTTTTCTGAGTAACCGCCTATTTTTTGCAGTTCGCCGGCAGCCTAAGGAAATGTTGAATGGGTACGCGCAAGATCGAGATCAGTGACGACGTTTTCGAGACTGCCCAGCGGACGGCAGCCATGGACAATATTGACGTCAACACCTTCCTCGAAGGGCTCGTTCGTCGCCACGCCGAATATGTAGCCACCCTTGAGGGTGTGGCGGGCGGGTCTCGACGGTTCAGTCTGGACGACTATGAAATGCAGCGCGATCCTGACGAGGACGACGAAGATTACAAGTTACGTCTGCAACTCTTCCAGTAGACCGTGGAAATTCCGCTGCGCGCCGGAGACTTCGTCTGGACGAGGTTTCCTTACGAAGACGATCCCGACAATCCCGGTCCTGTGCGACACGCAGCGTGCGTCATCGCCGTCTTCAATCCTCGGACGGCTGGAGTGGCTACCACGGCCCCGATATCAAGCCGAGGTTTAGTCGTGGGTGTGTACACATCTTCGCAAGTGGAGAAGTTCGGGGACATCTTGCCGATCGGCGTAATCCAGGTCCCCGCCTTCAGAGCTGGCCAGGCGGGCGACCAGTCGCCATTTTTCATCGACGTTCGCAAGCGAGCATTCATTCCGTTTACGCGGCAGTTCTTCCCCGAGATTGATCGCCCTGGACACGGAGTCATCGGGCCTTGCGACAAAGGATTGCTTAAGCAGATCATCAAACAATACCAGCGTGTCAACGACCACCACGATCTGATCGTGAACGTCGGTCCGTTACGTCCCTAACGCCGCGCTATCGGGGCGCCTTGCGCATCAGGCCCGCGCGCGGGTCCACTCGGCGAGCCATGCCGCGAATCGCCCGCTGTCACGCTCGCCGCCGTGCCATGCCGCCGTGACCTTGCCGTCGCTCGCCACCAGCAGCACCACGTCGAGCCCTTTCGAGCGGCGCAGGGTATCGATCGCCTGTTGCGGGGTTTGTGCGATGGGGCCGGCGACGTTGAACGAGGTGTTGACCGATATCTCGACGCCGATGTGGCGCCCGAGCGCCTTCAGGTAGGCGTAGGTGAGGGGATCGTCTTCCGCGCGCACGATCTGCACGCGGCCGGTGCCGTCGGCGTGGATCACCGCCGGGATCTTGTCGCGCGCGTGCGGCTTCGATTGTGCCGTCAGCACCATGTAGTTGTAGGCGTTGTGGCCGCCTTCCGATGCGCCTTCGAGCAGGTCGAAATACTCGTGTGCCGCTTCCAGCGTCGCCATCGGCGCCAGCGGGCGGATCGCTTCGCGGTATTTTACGCGTTGGTTGAGCCGCTCGCGCGCCTCGGGATCGCAGGGGTTGGCCAGGATCGAGCGATGGCCGAGCGCGCGGGGGCCGGTCTCCGCCGCGCCCTGAACCAGCGCGATGACGCCGCCCAGCGCCACGATGAATGCCATCAGGTCGGCGACGGCGTCGCGGCCGGCTGCGGTCGCAACATCGCCGATCCGTTGCGACGCAATGTCGTCGGCGGTGAGCGCTGCCGCGACCTCGTCACGGGACGGCGCCATGCCGCAGTAGAATGCATGCGTCATCGGCGCACCGCGCGGCGCGCCGGCAAGATGCGCGAACAGCCAGGCCGCACCGATGGTGACGCCGGCATCTCCTGGCGTCGGCGGCACCCAAAGATGCAGACGAACTCTTCGCTGCTGAGCGCCGGCGAACCATTCCTCGTCGAAATGTTCGAGCAGGCGCATGTTGCCGATCGCGTTCAGCGCCACGCCGCCGGTCAGCACCAGCCGGTTGGCCCCGGTTGCGCGTAGCAGATGATCGACGACGTGGATCATGGCATCCTCGAACACCAGCTGCGTCGCCGCCGCCTTGTCGAGACGATCCTGAGTGTCCGGGCGATGCTTGATGTCCTCGATACGCAGCACCGCGTCCGGATTCCATAGCTGATCGGGTTTTAGGGGTTCGCCGAGAAGTTCGAGCAGCGCGGGCTTGTAAGGATGTTCGAACGGGTCGCACTGCCAGTTCGCCATCGCGCGATTGAGTTTTATTGCGCCATCGGTGCCGAAATCCAGCACGTCTTTCAAGCGCCCGTAATACGGATTGGTGGCGCGGTTCATGTCGCCCCATGCGGCGGCGCCCATGTAGCGCCCCTCGCTGGACAGCCAGGTCCAGCCGCCTTGGGTCGACGAGATCACGCTGTAGAAGGCGCCGAGCGAGTCGAACACGCTGTCATTGCAGGAGAGGCGGCGCATCGCACCGTTCTCGGCTGTATATAGCGAGATCGATCCGCGGTCGCCGGTGCCGTCGAGTACCGCGATGGCGACGGGCTCGCCGGTATCGGCAAACGGCGAAGCCGCGAAGGAAAACCACGCATGGTTGTCGTGATGCGGCATGCAGATCAGCTGCACGCGCTCGGGCAGCCCAAGCTGCTTGCCGAGGATTTTCGGCGTGCGGGTCATCTGTTCGAGGCGGCGGCCATCGAAGCCGGCGGCTTCCGTGTTGCGCAGCAGCTTTGCGCCCTGCGGCGCTTCCTCCAGCACCGAACGCGCGAGCGTTCCGAACAGCGTCGGGTAGTCCCAGGTCGTGATCCATGCAGCGATGTCGCCGATATCGCGCCCTATGCTCCGCAGTGTCGCGACCATCGCCTCGATCGACGCCTGCGGGTATTCGGTGGTGTGCTTGTTACCGGAGAACCGCTCCTCCTCGTTGTTGACGATCAGGCGAGGTCCATCAGCCTGCGTCACCTCGACCAGCGCCACGCCTGAATTGTGCGTGCCGGGCGGTCCGAGCCCGGCCAGATAGACCGTCTCGCCACGCCGAAGTTGCTCGCGGACGAATGCGATCCGCCCGTTGGCGAAGCCGGAACCAAGCTGATGAAATCCCGCGGCACCCAGCAATCGCGCGGCGAGCCATCGTGCGGCGTGAAAGCCGGCGGCGCCGAGGCGGGGGTGCTTGGGGCCAATTCGTTTGTCAGACATCTTCAACGTCGGTCTAAAAGGCGGCGGGGGTGCATGCGAAACATCAATCATACTTGGCGACCGGCAACAACGCCTGTTCCGCGCGACAGAATATTCGGCCGCTTGCGCGGGCACCTTTAGGCTGCGACAATCCAGCCAAATCAAAAACCATCCTCGGGAGACAGCGATGCCGGAGCGTGCGAAGCGATTTGTTGGCTCGACTATTGTTGCGACGGCGATTTTCTTTTCAGCAACAGTAGCCAATGCGCAAAAGAAATACGATCCGGGCGCCAGCGATACCGAGATCAAAATCGGCAACATCATGCCTTACAGCGGGCCGGCGTCGTCCTATGGCGTGATCGGCAAGACGCAGGCGGCCTATTTCAACAAGATCAATGCCGAGGGCGGCATCAACGGCCGCAAGATCACTTTCATCTCCTATGACGACGCCTACAGTCCGCCCAAGGCGATCGAGCAGGCGCGCAAGCTGGTGGAGGCCGACGAGGTGCTGCTGATCTTCCAGCCGCTGGGGACGCCCTCCAACTCCGCGATCCAGAAATACATGAACGCCAAGAAGGTGCCGCAACTGTTCGTGGCATCCGGCGCGACCAAATGGGGCGATCCGAAGAATTTTCCGTGGACCATGGGCTGGCAGCCGAACTACCAGAGCGAGGGCCGCATCTACGCCAAATATATTCTGGATCACTATCCCAACGGCAAGATCGCGGTGTTCTGGCAGAACGACGACGCCGGCAAGGACCAGGTCAAGGGCCTTCGCGACGGGCTCGGCGCCAAGGCCGGCATGATCATCGCCGAGAAATCCTATGAGGTCAGCGATCCCACGATCAATTCCCAGATCGTCGCCTTGCACGATTCGGGCGCCGACATCTTTTTCTCATGGGCCGCCCCAAAGGGCTCGGCGCAGGCGATCAGGAAGGTCGGCGAACTCGGCTGGAAGCCGAAATTCTTCCTCGCCAACACCGCAACCTCGGTGGCCGCCGTATTGAAACCGGCGGGTCTCGAATACGCCAAGGATATTATCTCGACGTCCTACCTGAAAGACCCGACCGATCCAGCCTGGAAGGACGATCCCGGCGTGAACACCTGGCGGGCTTTCATGGACAAATATTATCCCGAGGGCGACAAATCCAACGCCAACAATGTCTACGGCTATGTGCTCGCGCAGAACATGGTTCAGGTTCTCAAGCAGTGCGGCGACGACCTGACACGCGAAAACGTCATGCGGCAGGCCGCCAACATCAAAAATTTCTCCACCGAGATGATGCTGCCGGGGATCAAGGTGAACACCGGCCCGGATGACTTTTTCCCGGTCGAACAGATGCAATTGATGAAGTTCGATGGCGAGGCGTGGCGGTTGTTCGGCGACGTCATCGACGGTGAGGTCGGCCACTGACCTAGCGGTCGAACCTCCCCGGCGATTGACCGCTTCGATGGCGCTGTTTATCAACCGAGGATGCGGCTGCTGCTCGGCCTGTTTTTTCTGACTTCCGGAATGTCGTCGCTGCTGTATCAAATCGCATGGCAGCGCCTGCTCGGCCTGTTTTACGGCGTCGGCGCGATCTCTTCCGCAATCGTTGTCGGTGCCTTCCTGTTCGGGCTTGGCCTCGGCAGCCTTTTCGGAGGACAGTTTGAGCGTCGCGAACGAACCCGGACGCTGATCGCCTACATGGCGATCGAACTCGGCATCGGCCTGTTCGGAATAGCCAGCATTCCATTGATCGGCTGGCTCGGTGCGCTGACGGCAGGCGCCGACTATTGGCTGGCCGCGATCTGCATATTTTGCTTCCTGCTTTTTCCGACCGTGCTGATGGGAGCGACCCTTCCGGTCGCGATCCAGGTTTTGCAGGAATACGATCGCAACCTGCTGCGCAACGTCTCGTCGTATTATTTTATGAACACGATCGGCGCCGCGATCGGATGTTTCGCTGCGGGAATGGTCCTGATCAGCCTGGTGGGTTTGGATGGAACCGTCTATCTCGCGGCGTTCCTGAACCTGCTGATGGCCGCAGCAATATTGTGGTTCGTTCGGAGCGATCGACAGCATCACGTTTCGGACCGGCAGATATCGAGGACGGTGGAGCTGGAGAGCATGCCTTCGCGTCTGCTGTATCCGGCTGTCTTTACCAGCGGCTTCATTGCCATCGGTTACGAAATCATCTGGTTTCGTCTGGTGGGCGTCCTGTTGAAGGATTCCATCTATGCCTTCACCATCATGCTGAGCGTCTATCTTGCGGCGATCGCGTTCGGCAGCCTGCATGTTCATCGCATCGCCAAGGCGATGCCGTGGAAGGGCCCGAGAAACTGTTACTTCGGCCTGAATGGCATCATCGCGGTGAGCGTCGCCGGCACGGTTTGCGCGTTTTACTATCTGCAGGGCGGCCTCGCCAGCCTCGGCCTCGACCAGCTTCGACAAACCCCAATCCTTCCGGTCCCTCCGCAACAATGGTCTTTGCTCACCATCGGTGCACTCCTTCTAAATCTCCTTGCGTGCATCGGCGTCGTCGGCTTCTTCGTCGCTCTGCCGGCCTATTTCATGGGCGCGACATTTCCACTACTGGCTTCGCTCGCCCCCGATGCGGCCCGGCACCCGGCGCGAGCCGTCTCGTGGGTCTACGCCACCGCGGTATTCGGAAACCTGGCCGGCGCGCTGGTCACGGGGTTTATCCTGCTGCCGGTTCTCGGGACCGAGCGGACCATGTTGGTCTTCGTACTGGCAGGCCTGTCGTTCTTCACGTTCGTGTCGCACCAGGCGCGGGGAAACCGCTATCGCATCTTGTACCGGCTCGCTGCGCCCGCCGCCCTTGGCATTGCTGTTTTCGCGATATTCCCGGGGCCGAGCGCCGTCATTGCCTCGCTCCATGCCAGCTTGACCGGCGGAGTAAAATATTTCGCGGAAGGGATCGAAGGCGTGGTCCTGACGCATGTCGATGGCCCGCGTTTGCGGCACTTCATCAACGGCAGCGCGCATGGAGGCCGGCCGGACCCGCTGTTTTATCTTGAAGCCGTCCAGACGCTCAGTTCCGTCGACAATCCGCAAAACGTTCTCGTCATCGGGCTGGGAACAGGTTCCGTGCTGGAAGCGGCTTTGACAGACCCCAAGGTTAGCGCAGTGACCCTGGTCGAGATCAACGCAACGGCCATCAAAAATCTTCGCAAGATCGAATTCATGGAGGCGATGCTGTCGCATCCCAAGGTAACGATTTTTCACGACGACGCGAGACGTTGGTTGAACCGAACCGCTCAGCGTTTCGACGTCGTCATGATGGATCCGCTGAGGACGGCAAGCGCATTCTCCAACAACATCTATTCCCGCGAATTCTTCCAGCAGCTGCAAGCCCACCTTAAGCCGGACGGGGCCGTGATGGTATGGACCGACGAGTATTTTGTGGTTCCGAAAACCCTTGCGACCATGTTTCCGGTCGTCGAACAGTATTGCATGTATTTGATTGGAATGCGGAACCCCGCGCGCGCTGATGTGCGTTCCGCCCGCTTCGACTCAATCCTTGCAGGCTTTGCGCCGGAAACCCAGGCGGCGATCCGCGCGACGGACTGCAAGCACCTTTTCAATAAACAGGAAATTCTCGACAGGACGACGGCGGCTCCGATCAATACCGACCATTCTCCGGTGACGGAGTATTACCTGGGGTCGGAGGTGTGGAAGCTGCGCGGGTCGAACCCGCGATTGTGACGCGAAGTGTTCGGCAATCGGCGTTCAGCCCGCGCTAAGCCGGACGCCGGCGCGCAGGAATTTCTGCGGATCGACCGCTTCGCCATCGATCCGGGTTTCGTAGTGCAGATGCGGGCCGGTCGATCGACCGGTCGAGCCCACGGCGCCGATCACCTGTCCTATTCTGATCGTGTCGCCGACCCGGACGTTGATCTCCGACATATGGCCGTAGCGGGTCGCAAGTCCGTTGCCATGGTCGATCTCGACCATGCGGCCGTAGCCGCCGCTCCACCCCGATGAGATGACCTTTCCGTTGGCGGTTGCGCGCACCGGATCGCCGGTCGCGGCGCGGAAATCAAGACCGGTATGCATCGCGGGACGCCCCAGGAATGGATCGCTGCGGACGCCAAAACCAGAGGTGAATTCAACTTCGCCGATCACCGGTTTACGATAGGGCACCAGCGCCAGCGTCCGGTTCAGGCGCTCCACCTGCGCGCGGGTGATGTTGATGCGATAAAGCTGGCGCTCGAACGGTCCTGCATCGGCGGGGAGTTTGACCGGGACGAACGGTCCGCCCATGCCCGCGCGTGGCGTGGCGGCTTCCAGTTGCGGCATATCGAGGCCGAGGTCGGTGAACACGCCACGCATCCGGCGCACGCGCGATTCCATCGTGTCTTCGACGGAACTGAGCGCCGCCATCTGACGGCGTTCGACCTGGTCGAGCGACGTCTGCAGGCGGACCAAGACGTTGTCGAAGCCCTGGATCTTCGCAAACTGGTTCGGCTGCGGATGGACGATCGGCGGGCTCCGGGATTCAAGCCGGGCTTCACGATCTGGCGGCGCCACGAAAATCACGGTGTCGCTGATCGGGGAGGGTTTTGCTACGCCGGAAGAGTTTGCATCGCTGGCGGTGGTGCCGCGCGGCGGTTTGATCGATCCGGTGACCGACGCGTCAGGGATCGCACTCAGTGCAGTCGCGCGCGATTCCAGAGTGGTTTGCCGCCGCATGATCTGATCGAGCTTCTGGTCGAACTGTTCCTGATCGAGCAGTTGCCGGCTGGTGGTGCGATCGACCTTGGCGCGCAGTTCGGCGATACGGTCTTCATAGGCGTATTGCATGTCGGCCTGTCGCGCGATCAATCGCGTCAGCACGTCGTCACGGAAAGCGAAATAGATGGCGGTGGTGGCGGACCATGCGCCGAGTACCGCGACCGTCCCGACCACGATCCAGAACACCACGGGCCCGAATCGCACCTGCTTGCCGGCGTGGACGATGGTGTACCCATTCTGCCCCGATTGTAGCTCCGAGGGAACGTGCGCAGTCACCGGGCGCCGGGAATGCGACCTTCCGTGGTCATGCGCATAGTGTTGCTCCACCTCGGAATATTGACCCGAACGATACGACATCGGCACTCCCGCGCCGGTCGGAAAACAGCATCCGTTCGGCTCAACTTGCGGGGTGATTTGACCCTGTCATGGTTAATTTTTGGCGAACGGAACCCGGCAAATTACAACGCCTGGACAGCAGCCAGCACCTCGTCGGCGTGGCCGTCCACCTTCACATTGCGCCAGATCCTCGCGATTTTGCCACGACTGTCGATTAGAACTGTTGTGCGAACAATTCCCATGAACGTCTTGCCATACATGGATTTTTCGCTCCAGACGCCATAGGCTTGCAGCATCTGATGGGTTTCATCCGAGACCAGGGGAATCGAAAGTTGATGCTTGTCCCGAAAGGCTTCCTGCGCCTTCATCGGATCGGCCGACACACCCAGCACCGCGGTCTGACTGTCAGCGAAGGCTCCGGACAAGCGCGTGAAGTCGATGGCTTCCTTGGTGCAGCCGGGGGTGTCGGCACGCGGATAGAAGAAGATCACGAGTTTTTTTCCGAGATAGTCGGCCAGCGTCACGCTGCTTCCGCCGTCGCGCGGCAGTTGGAAGGCCGGCGCTTTGACGCCCTCGCTCAACGGGGCCTTGCCGGGAGGTGCGGCGAGATTGGCATCCCGCGGTTGCTTGACGGATGGATTTTCGGGCGCCGGCTTTGCCGTGGCGAGCGGCGCCGTTGCTTTTAACTTTTTCGATGTGGCCTTGTGCGATGCTGTCGCCGGTTTCTTGACTGTTTTTTTGGCCAGCGTCTTCGCCGCCGTGCGGCCGGCCCCAGTGCCGGGCTTTTTGGCGGCTGTCTTCGGCACCTTTCTGGAGGGCGTCTTGGGGGATTTCTTGCGCGTTTTCTTGGACATACGCCTTCCTTTCGTCGCTTTCAGCGGGTCAATCATAGCGCTATTGCGGGTCCCGCGCCGGAACTGGCCGCGCTGGGCAAATCTGCCGACCTCGGAGTATGGTTACAACGGATTCTGCACGCCCACCCGTCTCCATTCTGTTGAAAACGCTTTCGGGGCTGGATGACGACTAATGGTTTCAACCGAGGATTGGCGGCAATGCCGGGACAGGAGCGCTCGTTCGACGCGCAAAATCCCGACGGCGATCTGTTTGATCATCAACGCCAGCACCCAGAGGCAATGGCAAGAAATAAGCTGCCTGAAGCGCTGAATTCGCGCACCGACGACCAGCCTTCGCAATGGGATGATGCCGATTGGGATCAAGACCACGACGAGGCTGCCGGCCATCGCGCGCGCCGGCTGTTGTCGAGTTCGAATTCCGGCCTGCGCCGGTTCGGCGACGGCATCGGAAGGTTGCGCCGATGGCTTGCGCGCGAACGCTGGGTGAAACGGCTGGCAATCGTCCTCGCCGTCTTGGCGGCACTCTTCGCGGGATGTTTTGGCGGGCTGTGGTGGCGATTGGGGGCAGGTCCGATCAGTCTTGAGATGGCGACCCCATGGCTGGCGGCGGCCATCGAGGAAAATATCGGCCACGGCAACACCGTCGAAGTTGGCGGCACCCAGATCGAGCGTGCCGGTAGAATTCGTATCGCCGTTCGCATTCGCGACATCGTCGTTCGTGACCGCGACCACGTCGTTGTCGCCACCGCGCCGAAGGCCGAGGTGAAGCTGTCCGGCACCGCGTTGCTGATGGGGCGCCTGAGGGCTGAAAGCCTCAATCTGGTCGATGCCGAACTCGCGGTGCGTATCACCCCGGATGGCCAGGTCACCGTATCGACAGGCGACACCGCTCGCCCGTTGGCCACCGGCGTCGCTTCCGCGCGGCGTTCCGGTATGGCGCTCGGGCAAGTGCCAGCGCCGGCGAGCGGCCAGCCGGGAGCGCCGGCAGACAAGCGCGATTCGGTCAGCGGATTGCTTGCCGGGCTCGATTGGCTCGACAGCCTGAGCCTGACCGGACTGGATGGCCAAAACCTCAACGAAATCGGCCTGAAAAACGGAAACCTCACCGTTGACGACCAGCAGCGCGGCAACAAATGGAATTTCGACAATATCACCCTCAGCCTTCGCCGGCCGAGCAGTGGCGGTGTTGCCCTGAGCGTCGGCGAAGACGGCAGCCACGCGTGGTCGCTGCGCGTTCTGGTCGGCCCTCCTGCAAATGGCGTGCGGCCGATCGATATCCGCGCCGACAAGGTTTCGACCACGAACATTTTGCTCGCGTTGCGCATGAAGGATTTGACCTACAGCGCGGATTTGCCTCTCAGCGGCGAGCTGAAAGGTGAACTCGGGCGCGACGGCCTGCCGACCTATTTCCGGGGCAAGATCACGGCCGGCGCGGGTCACGTCATCGACAGCGACACTCCCGACTATCCGATGGCGATCGATTCGGCGGAAGTTAACGTCGAATGGGATGCCGCGCGGCGCGTGCTGGTCGCGCCATTCAAGATTATTTCCGGTCCGAACCGCATCACCTTGCTGGCGCATCTCGAACCGCCCAACGACAGCGTTCGCGACTGGCAGCTGGGCTTTAGCGGCGGCACCATCGTTCTTGCGGGAAACGATGCGGAGCCGCCGCTTATCTTTAACCGGATCGCCATCCGTCTGCGCTTTGACACCGACAGCCGCAGGGTTCTGCTGACCCAGGCCGACATCAGCAATGGCGAAGTCGGTATCGCCGGGACCGGCAGCGTCGATTACGTGTCGGAGCCCCGCCTGACGCTCGGTTTCGCGGGAACGCCGATGTCGGTGTCCGCGCTCAAGCGCATCTGGCCGATCCTGATCGTCCCGGAGGTGCGCGAATGGGTCATCGAGCGGGTCGAGCGCGGCTCGTTGCAAAGAATCGAAGTGGGCGTCAATTCCCCGGTACGAAACCTTTCGCGCCGCGGGCCGCCGATTCCGGATGACGGTTTGGCGGTCAACATGGTGGCCAGCAATGTGACGTTGCGGCCGGTGGATGAACTGCCCCTGGTGCGCGACGCCGACCTGAAGGCGCGCGTCACCGGCCGTACCGCGACGGTGACTGTCGGACAGGGTACGATGGACACACCCGGGGGACGCAAACTCAACATCGCCGATTTTGTTTTCGAGGTGCCGGACATGGCGCCGAAGCCGTCGCCGTCGCGTATCAAGTTTCGCGTCGACGGTCCGGTGCCCGCGGTCGCGGAAATCCTCGCCTCCGACCGCTGGAGCGAATTCTCCGGCGCCCCGATCGATCCAGCTACAAGTCAGGGAAAAGTCGCGGCCCAGGTCTCGCTGGGCATGCCGCTCAAGCGTGAACTGACAAAAGCCGATACGACCTATGCCATTACCGCCGATCTTGCGGGGTTTGCCGCGGATCGTCTGGTGATGAACCAGAAGCTTGAGGCCACTGCGCTGAAAGTCATCGCCAACAACCAGGGCTATCAGGTCAAGGGCGACGTCAAGATCAACGGCCAGCAGGCGACCCTCGACTACCGCAAGCCGGGCGAGGGCGACGCCGACGTCAAATTGCAGGCGACGCTCGATGACGCGAGCCGGGCCCGGCTCGGCTTCGATCTCGGCCCGGCGGTATCCGGTGCAATTCCGGTCAAGCTTGTCGGCAAGATCGGCGGCCCGGACCGCGATAGCCGCCTCGGCATCGACGCCGATCTTACCCAGCTGAAGCTCGACAATATCCTGCCGGGGTGGGTCAAGACGCCTGGCAAATCCAGCCGCGCGGTGTTCAATGTGGTGCAGAAGCAGCAATCGACGCGGCTGGAGGACATCGTCATCGATGGCGGCGGCGTGCTTATCAAGGGATCACTTGAGGTCGACCAGAACGGCGATGTGATCAGCGCGAACTTCCCGACCTATTCTCCGTCCGACGGCGACAAGACCTCGCTGAAGGCGGAGCGGGCAACCGACGGCACGCTGAAGATAACCATGCGCGGCGATGTGTTCGACGGCCGCGGTTTCCTCAAATCCGCAATCTCAGGCAAGGAAGCCGACGCCAAGAACAAACCGAAAAATTACGACTATGATCTCGATCTGAAACTCGGCGCCGTGGCCGGCTCTAATGGCGAAGCGGTGCGCAGCCTCGACGTCAAGATGTCCCGGCGCAACGGCACGATCCGGAATTTCGCGCTCAGCGGCAAGCTCGGAAAGGATACGCCGCTGACCGGCGATCTGCGCGGCCGCGCCCAGGGACGCGAGGTTGTCTACCTCGAGACCAATGACGCCGGCGCATTTTTCCGCTTCACCGATACCTACGCCAAGATGATCGGTGGACAACTCGAGCTGGCGATGGATCCGCCGACCGTCGAACCGCATCCGAAAGAGGGACTGCTCAACATCCGCAACTTCGCTATCAAGGGCGAGGGATCGCTGGACCGGGTCGCCGCGGGCGGGCCGCCCGGCGGTCAGAACGGCACGTCATTTTCCCGGTTGCGCGCGGAGTTCACCCGGCAGAATGGGCAGCTGTCGGTGAAGGATGGCGTGGTCAAGGGACCGACCATCGGCGCCACCATCGAGGGCAGCATCGATTATCCCGGCAACCAGGTGCGCATGAGCGGCACCTTCGTTCCGATGTACGGACTAAACAACATCTTCGGCCAGCTTCCGGTGTTGGGCCTGTTTCTGGGCGGCGGCAGCAACGAAGGCTTGATCGGGGTCACCTATGAGATCGTCGGCACCCCCGGTCAGCCTGTGCTTCGGGTCAATCCGATCTCGGCGATGGCGCCGGGCGTGCTCCGAAAGATTTTCGAGTTCAACACCGGCAAGCAATATAATCCCGTCGAACTTCCGGGACAGAACTGAGCCACTGACTATGCGGCGGCGGCCGCACGGTGCACTTCTCGCGAACCCTATGGTTCCGATTTCCCGCGGAGGGCAGTTCGCCGTCATAGGTCAGTGTACGTTAGTTTGTAATGACAATGACATTACGCCGTGCTATTGTGTCGTATGGCAACGACACCGCACCGAGCGACCGCACGCGGCTCTCTCAACCTGCGCATCAAACCTGAATTGCGCGGCTTGATCGACCGCGCCGCGCAGCTTGCCGGCAAGAACCGCACCGAGTTCGTGCTGGAGGCCGCGCGCCGTGCTGCAGAGGATGCGCTGCTCGATCGCACGGTTTTCAGCGCCAGCCCTAAAGCCTACGCCGAGTTCTTGAAGCGGCTGGACGCGCCGCCGCAGCCGAATGAGCGCCTGCGCCGCACCATGAAAGCTCCCGCGCCATGGGAGCGCGGGTGAGCGCGAGGGCGCCCGAGCCGCTGGCCGATCATCATCAGCTCGGAACTTTCAGTTCCGGCGTCCATGCACTCGACGACTGGCTCAGGCGTCGCGCCCGAGCAAACCAGGTGAGTGGAGCCTCGCGTAGCTTCGTGGTCTGCGCCGACGATATCGTGGTCGGGTACTACGCGCTGGCCTCCGGAGCCATCAATGCCGCGGCGACTCCTAGCCGCTTCCGGCGCAACATGCCGGAACCGATACCTGTAGCCGTGCTAGGACGTTTTGCGGTCGATCAAACTTGGCACGGGCAAGGCATCGGACGCGCGCTGTTCCGCGACAGCGCGTTGCGCGTGATGCAAGCGGCCGAAGCGATCGGCATACGGGGCATGCTGGTCCATGCGATTTCGGAGGAAGCCAAAGCGTTTTATGTCGCGCTCGGCCTTTCGGAATCGCCACTTGAACCGATGACGCTTATGGTTACGCTGTCGGATCTCCGCGCAACCCTTTAATTATTTTCGCAGCGCCGGCACCACCAGAAACGGGATCATCCCCAAGAGCACGCTGACCAGCGCGAACGCAATCAGCGGATTGTAGCTGTGGGTGAGATCGTGGATGAGGCCTCCGCTCCACGAGCCGAACGCCGAGCCCAGGCCGCTGCCGATGACAATGGCGCCATAGATGGTTCCGACATGCGGGCCGCGAAAAATCTTCATCGCGGTGGCCGTGAGCAGCGGACCGCGCGAGCCGATCATGCTGCCGAAGCAAATGACGAAGCCGGTCAGCAGCCAGAAATTCGGATACCACTGCAGCAGCCAGAGCATGACGATGCCGGCAATCGACAGCGCATAGCTGAACAGCACGGATGGCCGCCGGCCGATGATGCCGTCCAGCCAGCTGATGCCGAGCATGCCGAACAGCAGCACGACGCCGCTGAACCCCCAGGCGGTTGCCGCCTGCAGCGGCGGGAAGCCGGCGTCGATCAGATAGGCCACGACCTGGGCCGCGAGCGAATACATGCCGATGGCGGTGAAGAAGAATGTCGAGAACAGCGCCCAGAACGCGTGATGGCGCATGGCGCGGAGCAGTGTCCAGCCTTCGTCGACAAACTCCGCCGCGGCGCGCTTGGCAACGGATGGCGAACCCGTCGAGAACAGCCTCCACGGCAGCAACAGCAGCGGCACCATCAGCACCAGCGCCGTGCAGCCGAAGATCCGGTAGGCGCCGCGCCAGCCGAAATGGTCGATAAATATCTGTGACAACGGCAGCAACACCAGCACGCCGGCCCCGGTCGCGGAATACACCACGGCCATGGCGGTCGGCAGCCGCGGACCAAACCAGCGGCCGAGCAGGATCGAGTTCGGAACGTTGCCGATCAGCGCGGCGCCGATGCCGACACCGAGCCCGAGACTCAGTTGAAACTGCCACAGTTGTTGCGCGTAGGCCGCGATCAGGAAAGCGCCGCCAAGCAGCAGAAGGCCCGCCGAATAGACGATGCGGGGACCGGAGCGGTCGAACAGCCGGCCGGCAACGGGAGCCGCGAGGCCCGCTGCAAGCGCAGTCAACGAATAGATCGAAACGACGCGCGCCCGGTCCCAACCAAAACTTTCGGAGATCGGCAGCAGGAAAACGGTAAAGCTCTCGACCAGACCACGGCCGAGCACGGACAGCGCGAAACAGAGAGCGAGCACATTCAGTGCGGTGCGAACCGGCGCGCGGGATTCGGAAGCTGTCTTCGCTGCGTCGGAATTCTGGTCCATGAAGCTCATGGAGCGCCTTTCCGCGGCAAAGAACAGTGGTTTTCGGCGAATGCGCCTATGCGGGCCGGAGCAGGACGTGGCGCTTCTTGGCTGACGATATCTTTCCCGACGGAAATTATTCGGATTTAAGTGTCAAAATGCCTCTCTTCTTTTTGCCAGCGCTCAGCAAGACCCTACCGTCGTCATTGAAATCTTCAGGCCTCAACCGATAATGCGGGTCCGTCACAAGACGATCACCCAAATAGATCGCACCATCTTTGATATATTGGCGTGCTTGTGCGTTTGAACTCGAGAATCCGATTTGCGTATTAGCAGTTGGAAGCGGATCGCCGATTTGAACAGTAAGTGTTGGCAGACCGGTTCCGAAGCTACTGTACTCGAATGTCTGCTGCGCGGTACGCTCAGCTTGTTCAGCAGCATGCTCGTCGTGCATCAGAATGGTTGCTTCCCTCGCTAAGACTTTTTTTGCTTCGTTGATTTCTGCCCCTTGCAAAGCCGCAAGCCGCTCGATCTCTTTCAGAGGGAGCGTAGTGAACAATTTTAGGAAGCGCACCACGTCCGCGTCGTCTGTATTGCGCCAGAACTGCCAGTATTCGTAGGGGCTTTTCATGTCGGCATTGAGCCAGACCGCTCCGCTCGCGGTTTTGCCCATCTTCTCGCCGTTGGCGGTCGTAATCAGCGGCGTCGTCAGGGCGTGCAATTGTGGCGTCCCCATGCGGCGGCCGAGTTCGATGCCGTTGACGATATTGCCCCACTGGTCGGAACCGCCCATTTGCAGGCGGCAGTCGTAACGCTGGTTCAGTACAACGTAGTCATAGGCCTGCAGGATCATGTAGTTGAATTCGATGAAGCTCATCTCCTGATTGCGATCGAGCCGGAGTTTGACGGAGTCCATTGCCAACATACGGTTGACCGAGAAATGCCTGCCAATGTCGCGCAGCATCTCGATCCAGTTCAGTTTGGTCAGCCACTCGGCATTATCGGGCATGATCGCGCGGTTTTGGCCATGGTCAAAGTCAAGGAAGCGGGAGAATACCCGCTTGATACCGTCCTTGTTGCGCTCGATCTCGGCGATCGACAGGATTTTCCGCGTCTCGTCTTTGCCCGAGGGATCGCCAACCCGAGTGGTACCGCCTCCCATCAGCGCAATCGGCCTGTTGCCGGTTCGCTGCAGCCAGTACAGGCACATGATCTGGACCATCGATCCGACATGCAGCGAAGGCGCTGTGCAATCGAAGCCGATATAGGCGACGAGTTCACGCCGGGCGGCGAGATCGTCCAGCGACTCGGGGTGCGCGATATCCTGGATGAAACCGCGTTCATAGAGCACATTCAGAAAATCGGATTTAAATGCAGTCATTTGTGTGCGACTCTGATCATTCTTATTTCACGCTATTTCTACTCAATTGGGCGCGGCCGCGGTTAGGGGCTGCCGCGGCGCAGCGCCCTGTGGCATTATAAGATGTGCATGTTTGACACAAGTTGGACGTCCAGCGCAGGCGGTCTCCCGAAAGTGCCAATGCCATGATGATGACGGCGATCGGTCTGATGAGCGGCACCTCGCTCGACGGGGTCGATGTCGCTTTGATCGAAACCGACGGCAAGCGGGTCAGCGCCTTCGGGCCTTCGGGATACCGGGCCTACACCGAAGGCGAGCGTAGCCTGCTGCGCCAGGCGCTGGCTGAGGCGGTGAACCTTCCGACGCGCGAGGCCCGCCCGGGAATCCTGCGCGAGGCGGAGCGCGCCGTGACGGTCGCGCACGCCGAAGCGGTCGCGGCCTTTACCGCGCAGCATCGCATCACCCGCGAAAACATCGACATCGTCGGCTTTCACGGCCAGACCGTGCTGCACCGGCCGGCACAGAAAATGACGGTCCAGATCGGCGACGCCGCGGCGCTGGCGAGGTCGATCCATATTCCGGTGATGCACGATTTTCGCGCCGCCGATGTCGCTGCCGGCGGGCAGGGCGCGCCGTTCGTCCCGGTCTATCATCGCGCGCTGGCGCAGTCGCTGGACCGCGAGGGGCCGCTGGTCGTGGTCAATATCGGGGGCGTTTCCAACATCACCTATATCGACGGCGCGGACACCCTGATCGCCTGCGATACCGGGCCGGGCAACGCGCTGCTGGACGATTTCATGTTCCGCCTGACCGGCCAGCCGTTCGATTGCGAGGGCCGCATGGCGGCGCAGGGCAGCGCCGACGAGGCCTGGGTGGCGCGAGCGCTGCAACAGCCGTTCTTTGCGCTGCCGCCGCCCAAATCACTGGACCGCAACGATTTTGCAGCGCTGGAACTGCAGGGTGTCTCGCCCGCCGACGGCGCCGCAACGCTGACGGCGTTCACGGCGGCGGCCATCGCCCGGATCGTTCCGCTGCTGCCGAAACCGCCGCGGAGCTGGATCGTCGCGGGTGGGGGCGCCCGCAATCACACCACGCTGCGGATGCTGCGCGAACGGCTCGCGCCGGCTACGGTCGAGGCCGCCGATGCGCTTGGCTGGTCGGCCGATGCCATCGAGGCCCAGGCCTTCGGCTTCCTCGCCGCCCGCGGCCTCAAGGGCCTGCCGCTGAGCTACCCCGCCACCACCGGAGTGCCGATCCCAATGACCGGGGGCGTCATCGCCCGGCCTTGATCAAGAGAAGTTGATGCAAGTGCATTTATCTTGACAGTTGCATGCAAGTGCATCTATTTGATGACTGCATCAAAACCGGCGAGATTCGATATGGCCACGAAACTGAAACTGATCAGCCACAAGCTTTGCCCCTATGTGCAGCGCGCGGTGATCGCGCTGACCGAGAAGGGCGTGCCGTTCGAACGGATCGATATCGATCTCGCCAACAAGCCGGACTGGTTTCTCGCGATTTCTCCATTGGGCAAAACCCCGGTGCTGCAGGTCGGCGGCACGGCGATCTTCGAGTCTGCCGTGATTCTGGAATATCTCGAGGAAACCCAACCGAAACTGCTGCACCCGGCCAATCCGTTAGCGCGCGCCGAGCACCGCGGGTGGATCGAGTTCGGCTCGGCGGTGCTGAGCGATATCGCGGGCTTTTATGCCGCAGCTGACGAGGCGACCTTTGCCGCCAAGATCGCGCAGCTCGAAGCGCGTTTTGCGCGGCTGGAGACGCGCGTGGCGGCGTCGCCGTGGTTCGATGGCGGTGAATTCTCGCTGGTAGATGCGGTATTCGGCCCGGTATTCCGCTATTTCGACCTGTTCGACGGCATCGCCGACTTCGGAATCTTGGCCGGTAAACCGAAGTTGGCACGCTGGCGACAGCGGCTTGCGGCGCGGCCGTCGGTGCGCGCCGCCGTCAGCGCCGACTATCCGCTGCTGCTGCGCGACTTCCTGAACCGGCGGAATTCCTGGCTGTCGCAGCTACAGCAGCGCGCTGCCGCCTGACGTCAGCGCACGTTGGCGAGCCGCATGTCGAGATAGCCCGTCACCAATTCCATCAGCGGCTGCAGCTTGCCGTCGAAGAAATGGTTGGCGCCGGGAATGATCTGCTGGTCGATGACGATGCCCTTTTGCGTCTTCAGCTTTTCGACCAGCGTGTTGACGTCCTTCGGCGGCACCACCGCATCCTTCTCGCCGTGCACGATCAGGCCCGAGGACGGGCAGGGCGCGAGGAACGAGAAGTCATAGAGGTTGGCGGGCGGCGCGATCGAAATAAAACCTTCGACCTCCGGCCGCCGCATCAGGAGCTGCATGCCGATCCAGGCACCGAACGAAAAACCCGCCACCCAGCAGGCGCGGGCTTCCGGGTTGATGGTCTGAGCCCAATCCAGCGCGGAAGCCGCATCGGAGAGTTCTCCGGTGCCGTGATCGAACGAACCCTGGCTGCGGCCGACGCCGCGGAAATTGAAGCGCAGCACCGAAAACCCGCGGTGCACGAAGGCGTAGTAGCACTGGTAGACGATCTGGTGGTTCATGGTGCCGGCGAACTGCGGATGCGGGTGCAGCACCATCGCGATCGGCGCATTCTTCTGCTTGGCCGGATGATAGCGGCCTTCGAGGCGGCCTGCGGGGCCGGTGAAAATGACTTCGGGCATCAGTGGTCCTTGGCAAAATCGACCGGCCTGCGCCGGGTTCATCCGGCTCTCGGCAGATGAAACGCCGCGTTGTGGCGGGCCGGTCGGGCGCCGTTGGGCTGGGGTAGCGAACGGCGCTTGGTGAACTGGTGGCCGCGTTCTAGCATGAGGCGTGGGGCAAAAAGCAAGCATCTTGAGCGGCGGCGCCGCGTCCAAATGACCGATCCCGCCGCCCGCCGAGAGGCTGAAACGCAAGGAAAAAATCTGCTTGGCACGCGACCGGGTCTATCTCGACTGGAACGCAACGACGCCGCTGCGGCCTGAAGCGCGCGAGGCGATGGCGGCGGCCTGGGATCTCATCGGCAACCCTTCGTCAGTTCACGCCGAGGGGCGGGCGTCGCGGAGACTGGTCGAGGATGCCCGCGCCGTCATCGCGGAGGCAGTCGGCGCCGACGCCCGTAATGTCGTTTTCACATCCGGCGGCACCGAGGCAAATTCGCTTGCGCTAACGCCGGGGCTCAGGCGGAATTCCGGCTTGCCAATCAACAGGTTGGTTGTTTCTGCCATCGAACATGCCTCGGTACTTGCGGGCGGTCGATTTCCGGCAGAGGCGATCGAGGTCCTCAGCGTCGACAAATCGGGCGTCGTGGATCTCGATCGTCTCCGCGAAATATTGGCTGACGGCGCGCCCGCGCTGGTGTCCGTCATGGCAGCCAACAACGAGACCGGGGCGCTGCAGCCGGTGGCGGAAGTTGCCGATATCGTCCACGATGCAGGTGGTCTGCTGCACGTCGATGCGGTTCAAATTCTTGGAAAAATACCCTTCAATATCAAAGAGGTAAAAGCAGACCTTATATCGCTTTCTGCACACAAGCTTGGCGGCCCGAAAGGCATTGGGGCGCTTTTGCTTGGCGATGGCCTGAATGGCCTGGAGGTTGCGATCCGGGGTGGCGGACAGGAAAAGGGCCGCCGCGCCGGAACGGAAAACGTGCCCGGCATCGTTGGCTTCGGCGCGGCGGTGAAAGCTGCGATGGCGTCCCTGGATGGCGACATGGACAGGGTCAAAAACCTGCATAAACGGCTTGAGACCGGGTTGCGGCAAACCCCGGGCGCTTTTGTGTTCTCCGAAAATGCGCCGCGGCTGCCGAACACCACGCTGTTCACGGTTCCAGGACTGAAGGCCGAGACCGCGGTGATCGGATTTGACCTCGAAGGTATCGCGGTATCGTCGGGTTCCGCCTGCTCCTCAGGCAAGGTACAGCCATCCCACGTGCTGGAGGCCATGGGTTTCGCTCCGGAACCGGCAAGGGGAGCAGTGCGTCTCAGTCTGGGCTGGTCGACCACGCAAGCCGACATTGATTGCTGCCTGGAGGCTTGGCGAAAGCTCGCAAGTGCATTACTTAAAGGGTACGATGAAACAGAGCTTGAACGGTTCTAAGCGTGTGTCGTCGCGCCAACGCCGAGCTCTGCAGTTGATCCACCGCGGTCCTTGAAACCGCGAGCGGAGGGAAAGAATGCCAGCCGTCCAGGAGACGGTCGACCGCGTCAGGCGGATCGACGTCGACCAGTATCGATATGGATTTGAGACGCTTATCGAGTCCGACAAGGCCCCGCGCGGGCTGTCGGAAGATACCGTCCGCTTCATTTCCGCAAAGAAGAACGAACCGGCCTGGATGCTGGAATGGCGGCTGGAGGCCTATCGCCGCTGGCTGACTATGAAGGAGCCGGAGTGGGCGCGCGTCCATTATCCGAAGATCGACTATCAGGACCTCTATTACTACTCGGCGCCGAAGAAGAAGGAACTGGCCTCGCTCGACGAGGTCGATCCGGAGATTCTCAAGACCTACGAAAAACTCGGCATTCCCCTGCGCGAGCAGGAGATGCTGGCCGGCGTGGTGCGTCCCGAAGGCGAGCGCCGCATCGCGGTCGATGCCGTGTTCGATTCGGTCTCGGTGGCGACCACGTTCCAGAAGGAGCTGAAGCAGGCCGGCGTGATCTTCATGCCGATCTCGGAGGCGATCCGCGAGCATCCTGAGCTGGTGAAGAAATATCTCGGCACGGTGGTGCCGACCTCCGACAACTTCTTTGCGACGCTGAACTCGGCGGTGTTCTCCGACGGCTCGTTCGTCTATGTGCCGCCGGGCGTGCGCTGCCCGATGGAGCTGTCGACCTATTTCCGCATCAACGAGCGCAACACCGGCCAGTTCGAGCGCACGCTGATCATCGCCGACAAGGGCGCTTACGTCAGCTATCTCGAAGGCTGCACAGCGCCGCAGCGCGACGAGAACCAGCTGCATGCCGCAGTCGTCGAACTGGTCACGCTGGACGACGCCGAGATCAAGTATTCGACGGTGCAGAACTGGTACCCCGGCAATTCCGAAGGCAAGGGCGGCATCTACAACTTCGTCACCAAGCGCGGCGACTGCCGCGGCAACAATTCGAAGATTTCATGGACCCAGGTCGAGACCGGCTCGGCGATCACCTGGAAATATCCGAGCTGCATCCTGCGCGGCGACAATTCGCGCGGCGAATTCTACTCGATCGCAATTTCCAACGGCCACCAGCAGGTCGATTCCGGCACCAAGATGATCCATCTCGGCAAGAACACCACCAGCCGGATCATCTCCAAGGGCATCGCGGCGGGCGTGTCGCAAAACACCTATCGCGGCCTCGTCACCGCGCACCGCAAGGCGACCAATGCGCGCAATTTTACCGCCTGCGATTCGCTGCTGATCGGTGACAAATGCGGCGCACACACCGTGCCCTATATCGAGGCGAAAAATTCGTCGGCCCTGTTCGAACACGAAGCCACCACGTCGAAGATTTCCGAGGACGTGCTGTTCTACTGCGTGCAGCGCGGATTGAGCCAGGAAGAAGCGGTCGGCTTGGTCGTCAACGGCTTTGTCAAGGACGTGCTGCAGCAACTGCCTATGGAGTTCGCGGTCGAGGCGCAGAAGCTGATCTCGATCTCGCTCGAGGGGAGTGTCGGTTAATGCCAGAGCCGGATGACGGTACGAGAGGAGGCGCGTGGGTCGATGTCGGTGACGATGCGAGCGTAGTGCTGCCCCATGCAGTACTTGCCGCAGCAGATGTGGAGCCCGGCGGTCGTGTCATGGTTCGCGTCATCGATGGTGTAGTGCAGCTTCTGTCGCACCGAGCGATGGCGGCTGAAGTTCAGCGGATGATTGAAAAAGGCGTTGATCCCAACGAGGTGATGAAGAGCCTTTCTGGAGTAGATGGCCTGATTGTGGAACGTAGACGTGAATCATTGATGGAGGAGCAGGGCTCCCGCGCGCAGCACGATGCCGCCGAGTAATATCGCGGTCGTCTTTGATGCGTCCGCGGTCTTGACGATGGCGTTGCGCGAGCCGGGTTACCAATCGCTTCTGAGGTTAGAACGCATGATATTGGTATCCGCCGTGAATCTCGCGGAAGTGCGATCGCGGCTTTGGGATAAGCAAGAATCCGAAACGGTGATCGACGAGATGCTTGGCAGGATCGACATGTCAGTTGTTGCCTTTGACGCGGAACAGGCGAAGTTGGCAGCGGACTTGAGGCCACAAACTAGGCGCTTCGGTCTTTCACTTGGCGATCGGGCGTGTCTCGCGCTTGGGATCGTCAGGAAAGCGATCGTCTATACCGCCGATCGGGCATGGTCCAAGCTCGATCTGCCGATCGAAATCAAATTGGTTAGATAAGAGAGTTCACTATGCCGTTACTCGAAGTCAAAAACCTGCAGGTCCGTGTCGAGGATCGTGAGATTCTCCACGGGCTGTCGCTCACCGTGAACAAGGGCGAAGTGCATGCCATCATGGGGCCGAACGGCTCCGGCAAGTCGACGCTGTCTCACGTCATCGCCGGCAAGCCCGGCTATGAAGTCACGTCAGGCGAGATCCTGTTCGAGGGCGAGGACCTGCTGGCGATGTCGCCGGACGAGCGCGCCGCCAAGGGAGTCTTCCTTGCGTTCCAGTATCCGGTGGAAATTCCCGGCGTCGCCACCATGACATTCCTGCGCACCGCTTTGAATGCGCAGCGCAAGGCGCGCGGCGAGAGCGAGTTTTCGACGCCGGACTTCCTGAAGAAGGTGCGTCAGGTCGCGGCCAGCTTGAACATTCCGCAGGACATGCTCCGCCGCGGCGTCAATGTTGGCTTCTCCGGCGGCGAGAAGAAGCGCAACGAGATCTTGCAGATGGCGCTGTTCGAGCCCAGCCTGTGCATCCTGGATGAAATGGACTCCGGCCTCGACATCGACGCGCTGCGCGTCGCCGCCGACGGCGTCAATGCGCTGCGCTCGCCCGACCGTGCAATGGTGGTGATCACGCATTATCAGCGGTTGTTGAATTACATCGTGCCGGATTTCGTGCACGTGATGTCGAAGGGCCGCGTGGTGAAGAGCGGCGGTAAGGAACTGGCGCTGGAACTCGAAGAGAACGGCTACGCGCAGTTCGAAGACGCGGCATGATGCGGATGTTGCAATGAATTTGGCTTTGGCAAAAACCGAGACCGGCCGTGCGCTCGGCGAATTCTTCGCCGTCGCCCGCGGCCGGCTGCCCGGAGCAGGCAAGGTCGCCGACACGCGTCAGCAGGCTTTCGAGGCCTATGAACGCGCGGGCCTGCCGCACCGGCGCATCGAGGACTGGAAATACACCGACCTGCGCGTGCTGATGCGCGAAGTGCTGCCGCTGGCAGCGGCGCCGGACGCAGCCGCGCTGACCCACGCCGGCGACGCGCTGGAGCTGCACGCCATCGACGGCGTGCGCAAGCTGGTGTTGGTCGATGGTGTGTTCGCGCCAAAACTATCCGACCTCGGAAGCCCGCAAAAAGGCCTTTCCATCCGCACCCTGCGCGAAGTGTTGGAGAAGGGCGATGCCGCGCTGCATGCGCAGCTGCTCGCGCCCGATCATTCCAATCCGATGGTTGCGCTGAATTCGGCGATGATGACCGACGGTGTGGTGATCGAGGTCGCCGACGGGTTAGCGCTGACCCAGCCGCTGCATGTGGTTCATATCGCTAGCGGTGGCGTGCCCGCGGCGATGTTTACCCGTTCGTTGCTGAAGATCGGCAAGTCAGCCGGCGCAACACTGGTTGAAAGCTACATCGCGGCCGAGGGCGCCACGGTTTACCAGACGCATGATTCGCTGATCGTCTCGATCGGCGACAATGCACGGCTCGATCATGTCCGCCTGATCGAGGACAGCCGCGAGGCCTTCAATATTTCCTCCTCGGTCATTACGCTAGGTGCGCATGCGCATTTCAACACCTTCGGCATGACCTCGGGCGCCGGCGTCAGCCGCTATCAGGCGACAATCGCGTTTGCCGGCGAGGGCTCGAAGGTCGAGACCAACGGCGTCAACCTGCTCAACGGCCGCCAGCACGCCGACACCACGCTGTTTCTGGATCACGCGGTGCCCAATTGCTCCAGCCGCGAGATTTTTCGCAGCGTTGTGGACGACCGCGGCCATTCGGTGTTTCAGGGCCGCATCATCGTGCAGCCCAAAGCGCAGAAGACCGACGCCAAGATGATGACCCGGGCGCTGCTGTTGTCGGATGAGGCCGAGGCCGACAACAAGCCGGAGCTTGAAATCTTCGCCGACGACGTGACCTGCGGCCACGGCGCCACCACCGGCGCGCTGGACGAGAGCCTGCTGTTCTATCTGCGCGCGCGCGGTCTTTCCGAGAAGGAAGCGCAGGCGCTGTTGATCCAGGCGTTCGTGGGCGAAGCCATCGAAACCATCGTGGATGATAATCTGCGCGAACTGGCGGTCGGCGCGGCGGAACGCTGGCTGGCGGCACGAGGTTGAGCATGCATCCCGCGGTCTCAAACGGTTCATATGACGTAGCCCGCGTCCGCGAAGATTTTCCGGCGTTGGCGCTGCAGATCTATGGCAAGCCGCTGGTCTATCTCGATAATGCGGCATCCGCTCAAAAGCCTACCGCCGTGCTCGATCGCATGACCGAGGCCTACAAAACCGAATACGCCAACGTGCATCGCGGCCTGCACTATCTGGCGAATGCGGCGACCGAGGCCTATGAAGGCGGTCGTGCCAAGGTCGCAGCATTCCTCAATGCGACGCGACCGGAGGAGATCGTCTTCACCCGCAATGCCACCGAGGCGATCAATCTCGTGGCGTCGTCGTGGGGCGAGCCCAACATCAAGGCCGGCGACGAGATCGTGCTCTCGATCATGGAGCATCATTCCAACATCGTACCGTGGCACTTTTTGCGCGAACGTCATGGCGCCGTCATCAAATGGGCGCCGGTGGACGACGAAGGCAATTTTTTGATCGACGAATTTGAAAAACTGCTGACCGACCGCACCAAGCTGGTGGCGATCACGCAGATGTCGAATGCGCTGGGCACCATCGTGCCGGTCAAGGACGTCGTAAAACTGGCGCATGCGCGCGGCATCCCGGTGCTGGTCGACGGCAGCCAAGCCGCGGTGCATCTGGCCGTCGACGTGCAGGACATCGATTGCGATTTCTACGTCTTCACCGGCCACAAGCTGTACGGCCCGACCGGCATCGGCGTGCTCTATGCCAAGCACGAGCATCTCGTGGCGATGCGGCCCTACAATGGCGGCGGCGAGATGATCCGCGAGGTCGCGAGGGACTGGGTCACCTATGGCGATCCGCCGCACAAATTCGAGGCCGGCACGCCGGCGATTGTCGAGGCCGTTGGTCTCGGCGCCGCCATCGACTACGTCAATTCGATCGGCAAAGAACGTATCGCGGCGCATGAGCACGATCTTCTGACCTACGCCCAGGACCGGTTGCGCGAGATCAACTCGCTGCGGCTGATCGGCACCGCCGCCGGCAAGGGTCCGGTGATTTCCTTCGAGATGAAGGGCGCGCACCCCCACGATGTCGCGACCGTGATCGACCGGCAGGGCATCGCGGTACGTGCCGGCACCCATTGCGTGATGCCGCTTCTGGAGCGATTCAATGTCACGGCGACATGCCGCGCCTCGTTTGGCATGTATAATACCCGTGAGGAAGTCGACCACCTGGCACAGGCGCTGATCAAGGCGCGGGATTTGTTCGCATGACCGATACCATCGAAGCTGCCAAACCCAATATGGAAACCATCTCGGCGCTGGCGCCGGAAGAGACCGAGCGTCTCGGCGGCGAGATCGTCGCCGCGCTGAAGACCGTGTTCGATCCGGAAATTCCCGCCGACATTTACGAACTCGGCCTGATCTACAAGGTCGACATCAAGGACGACCGCACCGTTGACGTCGAGATGACGCTGACGACACCGAATTGTCCGGCGGCGGCCGAAATGCCGCAGATGGTCGAGAACGCCGTCGCCAGCGTTCCCGGCGTCGGCCAGGTCAATGTCAACATCGTGTGGGAACCGGCCTGGACACCGGACCGCATGACCGACGAGGCGCGCCTCGTGCTCAACATGTGGTGAAGGGCGGGGCGTTATGACCTTTCGAACCAATCCCTGGGGATGGCTCGTAAGAGCAGATTTCATCATCTGCTTCGTCATCGTCCCCGTCGGTATTCTGGTTGGATTTGCTCTAGACCTCAATCCGCTTGTAACAATTCCGATGGCCGGCATCGTGTTCGTTATTGGCAGATTCGGTCTTAGATATCTTAGATGAGTTAGACCGGTACTTGAGAGTGTGCGCGCTTGATAGCTCGATCATTGACTTGATGGAAAGACTGACCAAATGACAGGTATGACGCCATCATCGACCACACCCGCCAAGGCGAAACCGCGGCCTCGCCCGCAGGTGATGAAACTCACCGAAGCTGCGGCGGCCCGGATCACCGAGCTGACCAAGCGCGCGGACTCCGAAATCGTCGGCTTGCGCGTCGGCATCAAGAACGGCGGCTGCGCCGGGCAATCCTACACCGTCGAATATGCCCACGACGTCAGACCTTCCGACGAAGTCGTCGAGGACAAGGGCGTCAAGATCCTGGTCGATCCGAAGGCGGTGCTGTTCCTGCTCGGCACCGAGATGGATTACAAGGCCGACAAGATGCAGTCGCAGTTCATCTTCAACAACCCGAACCAGACCGGCGCCTGCGGTTGCGGCGAATCGGTGCAGCTGACGCCTGCGAAGGCTGAGGGGTAATTGTCGTCGTCCCGGCGAACGCCGGGACCCATAACCCCTGACATCGATTGTTGCTGAAGGCCTCGACCGCATCGCTTGAACGAGATGACACGGCGTATGGATCCCGGCGTTCGCCGGGACGACGGCTTTCATGGACCGCAATTTCCTGATCGACCTGTTTGCCGATTTCGGGCCGGTGACCATCCGCCGGATGTTCTCCGGTTTCGGCATTTCCGCAGATGGTACCAACTTCGCGCTGGCCCTGCGTAGTGGGCTGTATTTGCGCGCCGACGAGCAAACCATTCCGCGCTTCGAGGCCGAGGGCTCAAAACCCTTTCAATACCAGACCCGAACCAAGACGGTCACCGTCGCCTCCTATTGGGAATTGCCGGCGCGGCTGTTCGACGATCCGGAGGAATTGACGGGGTGGGCGAGGGCGGCGCTGGCCGCCGCCGAGCGCGCGGCGCTGGCGAAGGGACGCAAGGGGAGGAAGAAGGCGGTTAAGAAAGCGGCGAAAAAAAAGCAAAGAAAAGAGCGCACTAAATTCCCGCGAGTCGTCCCCGCGAAGGCGGGGACCCATAACCACCGTGCTTGCGGTCACTAACGACTGTTGCAACGTCTCACTCGAATTGAAAATCCTGGGCGTATGGGTCCCCGCCTTCGCGGGGACGACATGGGTGTTACGCTCACGCCACCTGGCTGTGAATCTCGGCGGTATATTCCGGGTCGGCTTCGCAGATCACGCGGTTGCGGCCGTTGCGCTTGGCGGCATAGAGGCAGGCGTCGGCGCGTTCGATCAGGGAATCGGTGTCGTCGCCGGGCTGCAGCACCGACACGCCGATCGAGATGGTGACGCGGCCGAGAATTTCTCCGGTGGATTTCTTCTTCAGTTCCTTCGACATCACGGCGCGGCGGATGTGATCGGCGACCGTCAGCGCCTGGCGCAATGCGGTGGCGGGCAGCACCACCGCGAATTCCTCGCCGCCGTAGCGCGCGGTGATGTCCTGGCCCTTGATGGTCTGCTTCAGCGACATCCCGACCAGCCGCAGCACCTGGTCGCCGGTGAGGTGGCCGTAATTGTCGTTGAACGACTTGAAGTGATCGATGTCGAGCATCAGCAGCGACAGCGGCTCGCCGCAGGCCGCGGCGCTCTGCACGGCAGCCGCGATGGCGCGGTCGAAATATTTGCGGTTGCCGAGGCTGGTCAAGGGGTCTGTCAGGCTTTCGGCGCGGATCGCCTCCAGGCTCTGCTGCAGGTTGGAGATTTCCTGCTTCGACAGGCTCAATCGGTCTTCCAGCGCCTTGTTGGTGTCGCGCATCTCGCGCGTGGAGACCACAAGCTGCTCGACCACGGCTTTGACCTGGTCGCGGTTCTGCGCCACCGACAGCTTTTGGGTGGCGCCGGAAAGGCTGTCGTCGTAGCTCGCCGACATCCCCAGCGCGTCGGTGATCAGGCTCATCACGTCGTCGATTTCGTTGATGACGCGGGAGCCTACCTTGTCGATGCGGTCGGTGGTTTTGATCTGGGAGAGGTAGGTGTCGTAGATCTGGTCGAGATCGGCCTCGGTCAGCTTGCCGTTGCGCGCCAGGGTCTCGTTGATGATCTTGTTGAGGGGGGCGTTGTAGCCGGTGGCATAGACGTACCAGATTTCGTAATTGCGCGGCACGGCGGTCTGCCGCAGCGACCGGATCTGGCCAAGCGCCACTTCCGCGAACGCCATCGAGCGTTCATGTTCATCCAGAACCTTGATCACTGCGTCCCCAATCCGGGCATCCTGCCCGTCGTCTCAACCGGCAATAGTTAAAATTATCGGGGTCAAGTTAACGGATGAGAATGAACGACCGGTAAACGGGTTCCGGGTGGGTTTTCGCGGTAACACGCTGAGCTTGCAATCAAAATTCTTGCGACCAGACGTGTGCGCTCAGACCCGGGCGCGCACCGGCCGCAGCAGAAAAGCTGGCAGGTGCGAGTGATCGGCGGGTTCCGAAGCCGCTTCACGGGGGCTGCGCGGCGCCTCGGCGCGGCCGATGGACGGAGTCCGCGACGGCGGGGCTGCCACCGGGGGAGCAAACGCGGCGGCGGGAGCAGGGGCCTGGGCCTGCGGCTGGGAACTGTTGCGGTCGCCACCGGAGCGCCGGGGTCCGCGCTCGCGGCGGGGCTTGCGGCCCTCGCCGGAGCCTTCACGAGGCGTATAGCCCTCGCGGGGCGTGCCAAAATTCGCTTCACGATTGCCGTTCCGGCGTCTCGGTTGGCGTACACGCTCGCCGTCACGGACCAGCGCCTCGGTCGCTTCCGACGGCTCGCTGGCTACAATGCCTTCGGCCTTGGGAATGGTCTGGCCGATCAGCTTTTCGATCGCCGCCATCGACTTGAAGTCGAGCGGGGTGACGATGGTGATCGCGGTGCCGGCGCGTCCGGCGCGGCCGGTGCGGCCGATGCGGTGGACATAGTCGTCGGCGTGATGGGGAACGTCGAAATTGAAGACGTGGCTGGTTATAGGGATATCGAGGCCGCGGGCGGCGACATCGGAGGCGACCAGTAGCGGCAGTTCGCCCTTGCGGAACTGATCGAGCGCCGCGGTACGCGCCGACTGGTCCATGTCGCCGTGCAAGGCGCCGACACTGAAACCGTGCTTGAGCAGCGATTTGTAGAGCAATGCTACTTCGCGCTTGCGGTTGCAGAAGATGATTGCGTTCTGAAGATCGGTGGCGCCGCGGAGCAGGCGGCGCAGCGTGTCGCGCTTCTCATGCGGCTCGCGACCGACGCTGACCTGGAACTGGGAGACGCCGGCAGCGGTGGTTGCCGGTTTGGAGACTTCGATCTTCTCAGGGTTGTGCAGGAAGGTTTCGGTGATGCGGCGGATTTCGGGCGGCATGGTCGCGGTGAAGAACAGCGTCTGCCTGGTGAACGGGATCATCTTGCAGATGCGTTCGATGTCCGGAATAAAACCCATGTCCAGCATGCGGTCGGCTTCGTCGATCACCAGGAGTTCCACGCCGGTGAGCAGCAGGCCGCCGCGTTCGGTGTGATCGAGCAGGCGTCCCGGGGTTGCGATCAGCACGTCGACGCCGCGCGTCAGCTTGGTGTCCTGGTCGCCGAACGAAACGCCGCCGATGATCAGTGCGACATTGAGCTTCTGGCCGGCGCCGTATTTGTCGAAACTTTCCTTCACCTGGGCCGCGAGTTCGCGGGTCGGTTCCAGGATCAGCGTGCGGGGCATCCGCGCCCTGGCGCGGCCCTTTTCCAGCATGGTGAGCATCGGAAGCACGAAGGCGGCGGTCTTGCCGGTGCCGGTCTGGGCGATGCCGAGGACGTCCCGGCGGGCCAGCACGTGGGGGATCGCTTGTTCCTGAATGGGGGTGGGCGTGGTGTAACCGGTGGCCGCAACCGCGGCGAGCACCTTTTCGGACAAGCCGAGATGGGAAAAAGACATTGAGCCTCTGACTATGGGGCATGATCTGGTCCGAAAACCGGAAGACCACTTTTCGGGATCATGCCTCTACAAGAATCCGCCGTTTGGAGTCTCGGAAATAGACTGTCGCGCTCAACCCCGGAACGGCACGCAATATGCTCGGGATTTTAGAGGATACGCAGACAGGCGGCTTACTCAGGATATCGCGTTTCGATTCCGGGCCGCGTCGTGGCGGAACATAGGGTCTGAGCGGCCAAAGTCAATGGATTAGGGACAGGAAGGGCTGAAAAAGCTTAATGTTTACGCATAAATGGGCGGGTTGGCCGGTCATCGTGGCGGTGTCGGTCCCGCATGCCGGCCGATCCAGACAGAATCACCACGCGTAGCGCCTCCGGGATTGGCGCACTGCCGAGACATGGTTGCTGCCCGGCACTACCGGGCGCGCGTCTCCTCGCACTCCGTGGCAATGCTTGGCGGTCCGGAGCGATCGAACGGCAGCTAGGCGATATGCCAGCCGCTCGGGACGACGCCGGCATTCGCGATAATGTGGGCACTGCCGATCGCGCCGTTATCCCAGATCGACACCATGCCGTTGTCGTTGCTCCAGAGGATATCGCTGTGGCCGTTGCCGTCGTAATCGCCGGTATCGGCGATATGCCAGCTGCTCGCGACGACGCCGGCGTTGGCAATGATGTGGGCGCTTGCGATCGCACCATTGTCCCAGATCGATACCGCCCCGTTGTCGTTGTGCCACAGAATGTCGTCATGGCCGTTGCCGTCGAAGTCGCCGGTGCCGGCAATGTGCCAGCCGGCCGGCACCACGCCGGGATTGGCGATGATGTGGGCGCTGCCGATCACACCGTTATCCCAGATCGAGACCGCGCCGTTGTCGTTGTGCCAGAGGATGTCGCTGAAACCGTTGCCGTCGAAGTCGCCGGTAGCAGCGATTTGCCAGCCGTTCGGGACGATGCCGGCATTGGCAATGATGTGGGCGCTGCCGATCGCGCCGTTATCCCAGATCGAGACCGCGCCGTTGTCGTTATGCCAGAGAATGTCGCTGTGGCCATTGCCGTCGAAATCACCGGTGCCGGAAATATGCCAACCGTTCGGGACGACGCCGGCATTGGCAATGATGTGGGCGCTGCCGATCGCGCCGTTATCCCAGATCGAGACTGCGCCATTGTCGTTATGCCAGAGAATGTCGCTGTGGCCGTTGCCGTCGAAGTCGCCGGTAGCAGCGATATGCCAGCCGGCCGGCACCACGCCGGGATCGGCGATCCAATGCGCGCCCCCAATCTGTCCGTTGTCCCAGATCGCCACCGTGCCGTCGTCCCTGTGCCAGAGAATGTCGCTGAAATCGTCGGAGCTGAAGTCGGAAGGCACCGGCTTCAGCCCGGACGGGATGGTCATGTCGGAAAAGCCGAGCTTCTCGATATGCGTCAAGGTGTCGACGCCGTCAGGCCCGGATACAATCAGGCCGATGCCGCTGTGCGTCAGCGTGTAGGCCGATCGCGGGCCGGAGAACATGGCGATATCGACGCCGGGGCCGCCGTTGAGAATATCGTTGCCGGGACTGCCCGTCAGGATATCGCTGCCGCCGCCGCCCAGCGCAGTTCCGGCATGCGCGCCCAGATAGATGAAATCGACGCCGTCCGTGCCGTAGAAATTAATGGCCGCGCTGCCGGAGGCCTCGCTCAGGGGCGTGTGTGTCTGCGTCCCCGCGTTGGCGTTGGCGATGATCGCGACCCACACGCCGCCGAATTCCGCGATGCCGAAATGTGTCGCGCCCGTCACCGCCGAATTGGCCAGCAGCACGTCGTTGTGTAGCGCGGTCTGGATTTGCGCGAGGGTCGTGCCCGGCGCCGTGGACAGGACGTAGTAGGAAAAGCTGCCGAATCCCGGAGCACCGACGGTCTGCAGGTCGGCGATATCAGCGCCGATGCTCAAGGCAAAAGGGAACTGACCGGCGGCGAGGTCGGCGGGGGTGCCGCTGAAATGCTGGTTGCGGGCGAGATCGATGGCCAGGCGATTGGCGAGCGCGGTGAGGGTTGCCTCGGCGCTGCCGTGTCCGGCAAGCGCGATCTGGGCCACGCTTTGCTCGACGGTCGAGATGCCATCGGTCGGCATGCTGCCCAGCGCGAGATCGAAGATGCCGGTGTAAAGGGGGGCAAAACCGTTCAGGCCGCTTCGAAGCAGTGCGAGATCGGAAATATCGGACGCGGCCACCGGCGCGCTCGCGGCCGAGGGGCGGTCGCCACGGTCGATGCCAACCGTCAGATAGTACGCATAGGCATTGGCATAGGCACCGCTGGCAACGGCGGCGACGGCATCGGAATGGGCGGCCAGGTAGTAGCCGGGATCGAACTTGCTGATCGTATGACCCGGGACACTGAACTTCAGCGTTTCCGCAACCGTGGCTGCGAGGCTTTCCAAAAGCACGTCCGTGTTCGCTTGGGCGGAACCCGCAGACGTAAAGTGATTCAAGACCCCGGTAAAAGCGTCTGCGAAAGCTCCCTTCAAATTCCTGGTGATTGAATCGTCCATTATTATGAGATTGAGTTTTCCGCCCACGCCGAGGGCGATAAGCGCGCCGCCGGCCGGGATGCCCCCCGCCAGAAGTTCCGCGCCGGCTACGGTTATATCGCCGAGCAGTTCGTCGATAACCATTTTGGTCGTAAAGGTCGCTAGCTCAGCGAACGCGCCGGGCCAATCGCCTTTCTGGATGTCCTTGCCCGCCTCGATACCGGCCGCCACCCCTCCGATGATGTTGTTGATTGCATGCAGACCTCTGGATTCCGGGCTCTCGAGAATTTCAACAACCTCATTCCAGGAGAGCTGCTGCGCATCCGCGATGATAGCAACGTCGAGCAAAAAGGAGACAAAGCTGAGGGCCTTGTCCGCATTCGCCAAATTTTGAAGCGCGATAATGTATTGACTGTCCGTCAAGGTGATGGACGGCGAGGCAGTTAGAATCAAAGGGACATCGATGCCGGGTAGAAGCGGGGATTCAGCCACCACCGCGTGTCCGATAATAGCGGTGGCGTCCGCATTGAATACGCCCGTAAATCGACCCGTTCCGTTTCCTTCGTTGCCGAACGACCACGAAATGCTCACATTGCCGGGAAAATTCCCGAATATTGTTGCCGTTCCTTGCCCGCGATCGGAGTAAAAAAAGCTTCCGTCTTGTTTGAAACCGTCTTCCGACGTCCAGCTATAGCCAAAGTCGCGGGTGACGACATTGGCTGCGCTGATCGTCACGGGCACGTCAATCACACCGGAGGTGTCCACCCTGTAGACAACTCCGGGGGCACCAAGAAGGCTAGGACGATGGCTAGCGTAAATGAATCGCCCGAAGAAATTGGTCATCGTCAGCCCCTCGAACAGATACGACGACAGGTGGCGCCACCCGATATTCGCGTTCAGATGATCGCCCTATGATTGTAAAGGCGATGTACTACATTCATAAGATGCTTGCAATGCGCCGGTGGCGCAAGAAGGTCCGCAATAGTGCCCTGCCGGCCCCAGACGTGGCTGCCTGAAATGAACTATCCTGGTTGCAAATCGACCAAACCATGTTTGGGTCGCGCAGCCACGGCGGTTCGTCCCTGACTCGCTGCCTATTTAAAACTCGCGCCGGCAATCAAATCGGTCTCGGTTGAATTGACCTGTCAGACGGCGGCGTGTCGGAGATCAAGAGTTTTCGGCGCTGAGCGCCTAGTCATCGAGAGCCAGGTAATGGACGCGGGCAATTTTTCAGAACCACCGGCGCGCCGCACCATCACCACGCGCTGCTGCATCGTCGGCGGCGGGCCGGCCGGCATGATGCTGGGCTATCTATTGGGGCGCGCCGGGATCGACACCGTCGTGCTGGAAAAACACGCCGATTTCTTCCGGGATTTTCGCGGCGATACCGTGCATCCCTCAACCTTGCAGGTGATGGACGAACTCGGCCTGATCGACGGATTTTTGAAACTTCCGCACCAGAAGCTGCAGAAGATGGACGGCCAATTCGGCGGCACGTCGATCCGCATCTCCGATCTCAGCCGCCTGAATGCAAAATATCCGTTCATCGCTTTCATGCCGCAATGGGATTTTCTCAATTTTCTGCGCGAGCACGGCAAGCGGTTTGCCTCGCTCAACGTCATGATGAATGCCGAGGCGACCGACCTCGTCTGGTCCGATGACACCGTCGCGGGCGTCAAGGCCGATACGCCGGAAGGTCCGGTCGACATCCGCGCGGATCTGACGGTCGCCTGCGACGGCCGGCATTCGGTCGTGCGCGAGAAAGCCAAGCTCGAGGTCGAGGAGATCGGCGCGCCGATGGACGTGCTGTGGTTTCGCGCCGGCAAAGGAAGAGACGAAAGCGAAAGCGTTTTCGCCCGGATCGAGACCGGGAAGATGATGGTGACGTTCGATCGCGGCGACTACTGGCAATGCGCCTATGTGATCGCCAAGAACCAGTACGACGCGGTGAAGGCGAGGGGACTCGATGCGCTGCGCGGCGAGATCGTCCGCATGGCGCCGGTCCTGAAATCGGGCATATCCGACGTGAAGAGCTGGGACGACGTCAAACTGTTGACGGTGGTGATCAATCGCCTGAAACGTTGGACCCGGCCCGGACTATTGTGCATCGGCGACGCCGCGCATGCGATGTCGCCGATCGGCGGCGTCGGCGTCAACCTCGCGGTGCAGGATGCGGTCGCGACCGCGAACCTGTTGGCGGCGAAGCTCGCGAACGGCCGCCTTTCCGAGGATGAACTCAATGCCGTGCAAAAACGCCGCGAGTTTCCGGTGCGGATGACTCAAGCAATGCAGGTCACGGTACAGAACAACATCATCAGCGTCGCGCTGAAACCGGGCGATGCGCCGGTCAAGCCGCCGCTGCCCGTGCGGATCATCAATGCGGTGCCCTGGCTGCAGGGCATCACGGCGCGGTTCATCGGCCTCGGCGTGCGGCCGGAGCATGTAAGGTCGAAGGAAGCGTAGGGTGGGCAAAGGCGCTCTTGCGCCGTGCCCACCATCTTACTTTGAGCGCATCATGTATCGCCAATGGTGGGCACGCCAACGGGCGCGCGTTCGCGCGACCGTTGGCTTTGCCCACCCTACGAATTACCCCTTCACCGAAAACCCGCCATCGACCGGGATCGCGGTGCCGGTGATGAAATCCGATGCGCTTGAAGACAGAAACACCGCTATCCCCGCAAAATCGTCGATTGCGCCCCAGCGCGCCGCGGGCGTCCGCTCCAAAACCCTGTCATGCAGCCCATCGATCTCCTGTCGCGCGCGCTTGGTGAGATCGGTGTCGATCCAGCCCGGCAGGATGGCGTTGGCCTGGATGTTGTCGGCGGCCCAGGCGACCGCGCAGGAGCGGGTGAACTGCACGATGCCGCCCTTGCTCGCGGCATAGGCCGGCGCGAAGCTGGCGCCGAAGATCGACATCATCGAGCCGATATTGATGATCTTGCCGCCGCCTGTGGCCTTCATGGCGGGGTATGCCGCCTGCGAGCACAGGAACGCGCTGGTGAGGTTGGTCGCAATCACGCTGTCCCATTCCTCGGGCGCGAGCACATGCGGCGGCTTGCGGACGTTGATGCCGGCGTTGTTGACGAGGATGTCGATACGGCCGAATTCGGTTTTCGTGCGCTCGACCATCGCGGCGACCGCGGTCTTGTCGGTGACGTCGGCAACGACGGAGATCGCCCTGGCGCCATGCTGCTTGAGCTCAGTGACCGCCGCGTCCGATTTCGCCGCGTTGCGTCCGACGATCGCAACCGCAGCGCCGGCCTTCGCCAGCCCGCGCGCCATGCCGAGCCCGATGCCACCGTTGCCCCCGGTGACGATGGCGACGCGGCCGGTGAGATCGAAGGGGGAAGTTGCCATTGATGTGTCCTTTTCTTCGTCATGCCCGGGCTAAAGCGCGAAGCGCGTCTTCGCGCAGATGTCCCGGGCATCCACGTCTTTCTTTGTCACCAGTCTTAAAGACGTGGATGGCCGGGACAAGCCCGGCCATGACGAGGTAATTAACGCCGGCCGCGCCAGATCAGGATCAGCCCGACTACCGCCAACGCCGCGCCGTACCACGCCCATTGAATCTGGCTGATCATGAAGCTCGATTGCGGCCAGCCGACGATGCCGGTGCCTTGGCCGATCCAGAGCAGGCCGATCAGAAGGGCCAGAATACCGACAATCCGCATTGCGTCTCCGCAGAATCACACGTCCAGCAGATCCTCGCGCGCAAATTCCGCCTTGTCCGAAATAAACGCGAACCGCGACTCGGCCTTGTTGCCCATCAGCCGCTCCACGGAATCCGCGGTGCCTTCGCGGTCGTCGGCCAAAAGCACCACGCGCAGCAGCGTGCGCTTGGCCGGGTCCATGGTGGTTTCCTTGAGCTGCGCCGGCATCATTTCGCCAAGCCCCTTGAAGCGGCCGACGTCGACCTTGGCGTTGGCGTTGAATTCGCTTTTCAAGAGCTGATCCTTGTGGGCGTCGTCGCGGGCGTACACCGTCTTGGCGCCATGGGTGAGGCGATAGAGCGGGGGGACGGCGAGGTAGAGATGGCCCTCGTCGATCAGCCGCGGCATCTGCCGGTAGAAGAACGTGATCAAAAGCGAGGCGATATGCGCGCCGTCGACGTCGGCGTCGGTCATGATGATGATGCGCGAATAGCGCAAATCCTCTTCGCGGTACTGCGCCAGCGTGCCGGCGCCGATCGCCTGCATCAGGTCGGCAAGCTGCGCGTTCGCAGTGAGCTTGTCTTTGGTCGCGGACGCCACGTTGAGGATTTTTCCGCGCAGGGGCAGGATCGCCTGGGTCTTGCGGTCGCGCGCCTGCTTGGCGCTGCCGCCGGCCGAGTCGCCCTCGACAATGAACAGTTCGGAGCCTTCGGCCGCGGTATTGGTGCAGTCGGCAAGCTTGCCGGGCAGGCGAAGTTTTTTCACCGCAGTCTTGCGCGAGATTTCCTTTTCGGCGCGGCGGCGCAAGCGCTCGTCGGCGCGCTCGATGACGAAATCCAGGAGCTTGTTGGCGTGCAGCGGATTGCCGGACAGCCAATGGTCGAATGGATCTTTTATGGCCTGCTCGACAATGCGCTGCGCCTCGGCGGTGGCGAGTCGGTCCTTGGTCTGGCCCTGGAATTCCGGCTCGCGCACGAACACAGACAGCATCACGGCGGCGCCGACCATCACGTCCTCGGACGTGACGGGTGCGGCGCGCTTGCCCTGGCCGACGCGCTCGGCGTGGTCCTTCAACCCGCGCAGCAGCGCGCTACGCATGCCGGATTCATGGGTGCCGCCGTCGGGGGTCGGCACCGTGTTGCAATAAGACGAGAGAAAGCCGTCGGCGTCGGCGGTCCAGGCGACAGCCCATTCGCAGGCGCCATGGGCGCCATTGCGGCCGGATTTGCCGGAGAAGATATCCGGATGCACCAGGGTGTCGGCGTGAATCGCCGCGCCGAGATAGTCCTTCAGCCCGCCCGGGAAATGAAAGCTGTCCTCGGCGGGAACGTCGTCGACGCCCTTGAGCAGTTCGGGGTCGCAGCGCCAGCGGATTTCGACGCCACCGAACAGATAGGCCTTTGACCTCGTCATCTTGAACAGACGTTGCGGCTTGAATGTCGCCTTGCCGCCGAAGATGTCTGCGTCCGGCTTGAAGCGGATCCTGGTGCCGCGGCGGTTGTTGATCTTGCCGAGGTCCTCGAGCTTGCCCTTCGGGTGGCCGCGCTCGAACGCCATGCGATAGAGCTTTTGGCCGCGCGCGACCTCGACCTCGAGCCGCGAGGACAGGGCGTTGACCACGGAGACGCCGACGCCGTGCAGGCCGCCGGAGGTCTCGTAGACCTTGGAGTCGAATTTGCCGCCCGAATGCAGCGTGCACATGATGACTTCGAGCGCGGATTTTTTCGGGAATTTCGGGTGCGGGTCGACCGGGATGCCGCGGCCGTTGTCGGTGACTGTCAGAAATCCGTCGGCGTTCATTTCCACTTCGATGAAGGAGGCGTGCCCTGCCAGCGCCTCGTCCATGGCATTGTCGATGACTTCAGCGAAGAGGTGGTGCAGCGCCTTCTCGTCGGTGCCGCCGATATACATGCCCGGGCGGCGCCTTACCGGCTCGAGGCCTTCGAGCACCTCGATGTCAGCCGCGGTGTACCCGGCCTCCGCGCTGGAACCGCGCGGCGCGGCTTTCGCGGAGCTTCGGCTGCGCTCCGGCGCATCAAAGAGGTCATCTTTTATTTTCAACGGTTTAGGCATATCATTTCATGTGTTGTACGCGCCTGCAAAGGCAGCGAATCGGCTTCTCTGACTATGCCATGGATGGGCTTAAAAAGTGACGACGGAACGCCAGCTTGACATTTGGACTATTAATGGTCCAAATCGGATGCCAGAACGTGGAAGAAGTGCATATGTTGGTTTCTGTTAGCGACGCCAAGGGCCAACTGACCGAATTGGTTCGCCGGGCTGAAGCGGGAGATGAAGTCGTGCTCACGCGCCACGGTAAGGCCGTTGCGCGGCTCGTGGCTTTGAGCAAGCGGCCGACGCAGCAAGAAAAGCGGTCTATCCTGGAAAAGATCTCTCATGCAGCTGCAGCTAAGGCTACGCCAGGCGCCAATGCCGCCCGCAGCCAGGATTTCCTTTATGACGATGAAACCGGGTTGCCGAAGTGATCGCGGTCGACACTTCGGCGTTGATCGCGGTCTTGCTTCGTGAGCCCGAGGGACCTCGCTGCTCCTCGATTCTGAGCGACAATTCCAATCTTTTTCTCTCGGCCGCGACGCTGGCAGAGGCCCTTGTTGTGGCATCGGGCCGGAACGTCGCGCACGAAATGTCTGCCTTGATTGATCTGTTCGGCTTCGAGATCGTCCCCGTGACCGCTGCGACCGCGCTGCGTATCAGCGCGATCTATGCGACCTGGGGTAGGGGCAGACATCCGGCCGCGCTGAATTTCGGCGACTGTTTCTCTTACGATACAGCGAAAATCCACGCGTGCCCGTTGCTGTTTGTGGGCGAGGATTTCAACAAGACGGACTTGGAAAGCGCTCTGTAGGGAATGCCGCGTCGCAGACTTCCCCGGACTATGTGGTGGCCCTTGCCGTCCGGAACACGATGACCGTGAACAGCACCATCGCCGCCACCACGATCAGCGCGCCCGCAATGGGGGCTGCCTCGACCGATGGACCCCTGAGCAGCACGAGCGCGACGCCTGCGGGGAACAGGATGCCGCCGGCGATATGGAGCCAGCCCTGCAGTTTGGCCAAGGCGGTCGTTCCGGCCGCGGGGACCAGCCTGTAATAGAGCCCGAACAGGAACAACAGTACGCCGCCGACCAGGTTGAGATGCGCATGCGCCGGCGCGAGCATGAAGTTTTGCGACATTCCCATCGCGATGCCGGCCAGCATCCCGAGCAACAACACCACCACGCTCACGCACATCATCAACGATCCGATCATCGGTCTTTCCTTGTCTGTTCTGGTTTTTGCAGGCCGTCCGGCGGAGCGGGGGCTCACGCGTTGTCCTCGTCATTGTGACTTGATGTCACGGACGGGGCTGGCCTACCCGTTTAGGCACCGAACCTGTAAAAAGGTTCAAACCGCGCCCGGCCGGGCAAAACAGGGGCAAAAGGGCGTTCAAGGCATGGAAGACGTGTTTCGCGGCATCGCCGATTTTGTCCGCGACCATCAGGCTTGGGCGGCGCCCATCGTTCTCTTGCTGGCGTTCGGCGAGTCGCTTGCGTTTATCTCGCTGCTGATCCCGGCCTGGGGCGCGCTGGTCGCGATCGGCGCGCTGATCGGTGCCGCCGACATCTCCTTCTGGCCGGTCTGGCTCGCCGGCGCCCTCGGGGCGGCCCTCGGCGACTGGCTGTCCTACTGGTTCGGCTTCAAATACAAGGAGCATGTCGCGCAGATGTGGCCGCTGTCGCGCTACCCCGACCTGCTGCCGCGCGGCGAAGCCTTTGTAAAAAACTGGGGCGTGCCCAGCATTTTCATCGGCCGGTTTTTCGGGCCGTTGCGGGCCTCGGTGCCGCTCGCCGCCGGCATTTTCGAGATGCCGTATTGGCGCTTCCAGGTCGCCAATTTCGTATCCGCGCTGGTATGGGCCGCGGCGCTGCTGCTGTTCGGCGACGTGATCTCCATGATGCTGGAATGGCTGTGGCGGGCGGTCTAGCCCAGGACCTTTCCTAAAAATTCCGATCTTTTCAGCCGCCGGTTGTGGTGGAGTGGAGCGTCGCCCGGAATGCTTAGATCGGGTCATCCCGGAGATGACGGTGGCCTGGGCATTTGATACATTGGGTTACGCCAAGCGGCTGCGAGATGGCGGTGTTCCCAACCCGCAGGCGGAGGCTCATGCCGAGGCTGCGCGCGAGTTCATCATGTCCGAACTGGTGACGAAGCAGGATTTGCAGACGGCGATCGAGACGCAGACCCTGCGCCTGACCGTGCGCCTGGGAGGGATTGTGGCCGCTGGCGTCGGCGTCCTTGTTGCGGCAATCGGCATATTAGTGCCATTGCTTCGGCTGCACTGATCGAGCGCTTATTGCGGCACCGCAGTCGCGGGAATAAGTCCTGCGGGCAGGGGTTGATCCTTCACACCCGTGCTTGAAATTCGCACCGTCGTCATCGCGCCGGGCTTAAAATACTGGTAAGAATTGCCGCGATAAAAAGCCAGGAAGCGGAAAATCCGCCAAATCCATCTCACAGGGAGGACATCACCATGGAACTGACTCGACGTCATGCATTGGCCGGCGCCGCCGCGCTCGCCGCCACGCCGCTGCTGCCAACCATCTCCGCCAAAGCCGCCGCGCCCGCGCCCGACAAGCAGGCGCCCAGTTTCTATCGCTACAAGGTTGGCGATGCGCAGGTGAACGTGATCTCCGACGGCGTCAATAATTTCGCGCTGGGCGACACCTTCGTGCTCAACGTGAAGAAGGATGAAGTCAACGCCGCGCTCGAAAAAGCGCATATGCCGAAGGACAAGATGAGCATCCAGTTCGCGCCGCTCGTCATCAATACCGGCGGCAAGCTGGTGGTGGTCGACACCGGCAACGGGCCCGCGGCCTATGCATCGAGCAAGGGCAATGTCGGGCAGTTCGCCACCAACATGGCGGCGGCGGGATTCGACCCGAAAGCCGTCGACATGGTGGTGATCTCGCATTTCCACGGCGACCACATCAACGGCCTGCTGACGGCGGACAACGTGCTGGCATTCCCGAATGCCGAAGTGCTGGTGCCGGCGGCGGAGTGGAAATACTTCATGGACGACGGCGAGATGGGCAAGCAGACCACGGAGCGCATGAAAGGTGTGTTCGCGAATGCCCGGCGCGTGTTCGACGCGGGGCTCAAGAAGAAGGTCACGCCGTATGAAATGGGCAAGGACCTTGCACCGGGGCTGCAATCGGTGGCTACCCTCGGCCACACGCCCGGCCACACCTCGTTCATCCTGTCGTCCGGTTCCGACAAGGTGTTCATCCAGTCCGACGTGACCAACCTTCCGGCGCTGTTCGTCACCAATCCGGGCTGGCATCTGATGTTCGATCAGGACCCGGCGATGGCGGAAGCCACCCGCCGCAAGGTCTATGACATGCTGGTCGCCGACAAGATGCGGGTGCAGGGTTTCCATTATCCGTTCCCGGCCAACGGCTATGTCGAGAAGGATGGCAATGGCTACCGGCTGGTGCCGGCGCCGTGGAATCCGGTGATTTAACACCCCTCACGTGTCATTGCCGGGCTTGACCCGGCAATCCATCCGCTTCGAAAGAGTCTTACGAAGGTTGATGGATGCGCGGGTCAAGCCCGCGCATGACGCCAATGTGAGCGGGGACACCATTGCTCCCTTGACGAAAACCGGGCGCGGCCTTATAGCCCCGCCCATGACCAACGCCGCGACCATCCTTATCGCTCGCCGCCGCCGCACCACTGCGGTATGGGCGGTTTCGCGCGTTTGAAATCAGCCCCTGCCGCCGGATCCGGCCCGCGGCATTTTTTTTCCCAAGATAGCGCGATCTGATCCGGCGGCTCCCTCAGCAGCAGGAGACCGCCATGTACACCCCACCGTTCTTTCAGCCCGACCGCGCCGCGAGCCTTGCGTTCGCGGCCGCGCGCGGCTTCGGCACGGTCTGCGCTTACGACGGGGCAAAACCGGTCGCCTCCGCGCTGCCGTTCTGCCTTGAATATTTGAACGACGGCACACCTGCGGTGGCGTTCCATGTTGCGCGCGGCAATGCGCTGGCGGCGCTCGCGGACGGCAAATCGAACTGGCTGATTGCGGTCAACGGCGCCGACACCTATGTGTCGCCGCATTGGTACGCCTCGCCGGATCAGGTGCCGACCTGGCTCTATCAGGCGGTGCATCTGTCAGGTTCGGTTCGTGTGATGTCCAATCAGGAGCTGGCCGCGCATCTTGATGCGCTCAGCGCGAAATTCGAAGGCTGGCTGGCGCCAAAACCGGCATGGTCGACCAGCGAGATGACGGCGGGGCGGCGCGAGGCGATGATGAAGGCGATCGTGGGACTGGTGATGACCGTCGAGGACATCGAGGGCAGTTTCAAGCTCAACCAGCACAAATCCGACGTCGATCACGCGGCGATAGCGATTGAGCTATTGGGGCAAAGCGATACCGATGCGCAGGTGATCGGAAAACGGATGGTCGCGCTGCGGCCGCAGTTGGACTACAAATCGCAGGTCGCCCTCGGCGAACCCGCGGATGGAAGGAACGCGTTATGACCCTCTCCGAGACCAGCCAGCCGAAGGGCCGGGCTCCGGCCGCCAAAGCTGCCGCGAAACCCGCCGTGTTCGTCGATGGCGCCTCGGGAACGACGGGGCTTGAGATTCGCGAGCGTCTCGACCGGCAAAGCGACGTGGCCGTGAAAAACATCAGTGAGGAAAAGCGCAAGGATGCCGCGGCGAAGCGCGCGCTGATGGAGGAAGTTGACCTCGTCATCCTGTGCCTGCCCGATGACGCCGCGAAACAAACCGTAGCGCTGATCGATGGCATGGGAGCCAAGGCTCCGAAGGTGCTGGATGCTTCCACCGCGTTTCGGGTCGCACCCGATTGGGTCTACGGCTTCCCGGAGCTCGCGCCCGATCAGGCCGACAAGATACGCACCGCGCGAAAAGTCTCGAACCCCGGCTGCTATCCGACCGGCGCCATCGCGCTGCTGCGGCCGCTGGTCGATGCCGGTCTGGTGCCATCAGATTATCCCATCACCATCAACGCGGTGAGCGGCTATTCCGGCGGCGGCAAGTCGATGATCGCAAGTTTCGAGGACGGCACCGCGCCGGCGTTCGAACTCTACGGCCTCGGCTTCGAGCACAAGCATGTGCCGGAGACGCAGCTTTACTCCGGTCTCACGCGCCGGCCGATCTTCGTGCCGTCAGTCGGCAACTATCGGCAGGGGATGCTTGTCTCGGTGCCGCTGCATCTCGATACGCTGCCGGCCAAGCCCGATGCCGCCGACCTGCACGCCGCGCTGGCCAAGCGCTATGCCGGCAGAACCTATGTCTCGGTGATGCCGCTCGCCAACGATGCGGCCAGCAGCGGACGGCTCGAGCCGGAAGCACTCAACGAGACCAACAGGCTCGAACTCTATGTCTTTGCCAGCGAGCAGCACCGCCAGGCGCTTCTGGTCGCGCGACTCGACAATCTGGGGAAGGGCGCGTCGGGCGCAGCCGTGCAGAACATGCGGCTGATGCTGGGGTTTCCGGAGCAGTAACACTCGTGGCCCGCACGCACCTTTTGTAGCCCGGATGGAGCGAAGCGCAATCCGGGGCAATCCCGCAGGATATCGGGGAGAGGATCCCGGATTGCGCTTCGCTCCATCCGGGCTACGGAGCTAGCCCCTCCGTCATGCGCGGGCTCGATCCGCGCACCCATCACGCTTCGCAAAAAGCTTTTTTAAAAGATGGATGGCCGGGTCAAGCCCGGCCATGACGCTTTTGAACGCTTATGCCGCGACCGCTTTCGCGGTCGTCGGGACCGAGGCGATCGTCTTCAATATCTGCGAAGCGATCTGATAGGGGTCGCCCATCGAGTTCGGGCGGCGGTCTTCGAGGTAGCCCCTGTAGCCGTTATTGGCAAAGCTGTGCGGCACGCGGATCGACGCGCCGCGGTCGGCGATGCCGTAGCTGAAGTTGTCGATCGAGGCGGTCTCGTGCTTGCCGGTCAGCCGCATGTGGTTGTCCGGGCCGTAGACGGCAATGTGGTCCTTGCGGTTCGCCTCGAACGCCGCCATCAGCGCCTCGAAGTACTCCTTGCCGCCGGTCTCGCGCAGATAGGCGGTGGAGAAGTTGGCGTGCATGCCGGAGCCGTTCCAGTCGGTGTCGCCGAGCGGCTTGCAGTGATACTCGATGTCGATGCCGTAGGCTTCGGTGAGGCGCTGCATCAGATAGCGCGCCATCCACATCTCGTCCGCGGCGCGCTTGGAGCCCTTGCCGAAAATCTGGAATTCCCACTGGCCCTTCGCCACTTCGGCGTTGATGCCTTCATGGTTGATGCCGGCGAACAGGCAGAGGTCGAGATGCTTCTCGACGATCTCGCGCGCGACCGCGCCGACATTCTTGTAGCCGACGCCGGTGTAGTAGGGGCCCTGCGGCGCGGGATAGCCGCTCTCGGGGAAGCCGAGCGGACGGCCGTCCTTGTAGAAGAAATATTCCTGCTCGAAACCGAACCACGCGCCCTCGTCGTCGAGGATGGTGGCGCGCTTGTTGGAGGCGTGCGGGGTCTTGCCGTCGGGCATCATGACTTCGCACATCACCAGCACGCCGTTAGTGCGCGCGCCGTCGGGAAAAACCCGGACCGGCTTGAGCACGCAATCGGAAGAGTGGCCTTCCGCCTGCAGGGTGGAGGAGCCGTCAAAACCCCACAGCGGAAGCTGCTCGAGCGTCGGGAACGAATCGAATTCCTTGATCTGGGTTTTGCCGCGCAGGTTCGGTGTCGGCGTGTATCCGTCGAGCCAGATGTACTCGAGTTTGTATTTGGTCATTACTTAATCTCTCATGAGCTGATGACGAAGATGTTGTTCGTGTCCTGCCGCCAACGGCACCCGGCCGCCAACCGCTTGAGCTTCCCGAAGCACTAAACATGCCAATCCATGCAGCAATTTGTCGCGATGGGCAGACATTGAGCAGGGCCGCCGCGTCGCAGCATCGACGATGCCGAGGGCGGATGCAAAATGCGGAATGCTGATATTGTATGCATTTGCTGGTTTTTTGGCAGGCAAACTGAGCAAAGTGAGTGCAACCGGCCTATATTGGATCGACCCAACGACTCGCGCGTTGATTGACGCGTGCACCAGACGGAGACGATCGATGACGACGAGCACTTCCGGTGGGTCTGCCCAGATCTACCAATTTCCACCGCGGGGCCGCTTCGCCGTGAATGCCCGCAATGAATCTCAGGCAGTCGAATCACAGCCGCTCGTGAAAGTGGCGGCCGGTAGCGGCTGGTACCACGACGCCGCCATTGAAGCCGAGCGGCCGCGCAGCAACTGATTGCGCGGCGACGCCCGCCCTGACGTCACACGCCGAAGATCGACCAGCCCATTCGTTTGCTTAAAGCTTCCAGCGCGACACGGCCAAGATGCGAGTTGCCGTGTACATCGAGGCCCGGCGACCATACCGCGATGGAAGCCTTGCCGGGCGCGATCGCGAGAACGCCGCCGCCGACGCCGCTTTTTCCCGGCAAGCCCACCCGAAACGCAAATTCTCCCGAGCCGTCATAGTGACCGCAGGTCAGCATCACCGCGTTGATGCGGCGCGCGCGCTCGATCGAGACGACGGAGTGGCCGGTGGAAGGATTGACGCCGGACCAGGCGAGATAGCGGCCCGCCATCGCGAGCTGCCGGCACGACATCGCGATCGCGCAGTGATGGAAGTAGACGCCGAGCGTGAAGTTGACGGGGTTGTCGAGCACGCCGAACGACTTCATGTAGTTGGCGAGCGCGATGTTGCGGAAGCCGGTGCGCTGCTCGGACGCGGCGACCGCCTCGTCGATTGCGATCGAGGTGTCATCGGCGAGGAAACGCATGAAGCGGAGGATTTCGCCGATCGCCTCGCGCGGCTGATGCCCCGACAAAATCACGTCGGTGACGGCGATGGCGCCTGCGTTGATGAAGGGGTTGCGCGGCTTGCCGCGCTCATATTCGAGCTGGACGATGGAGTTGAACGGACTGCCCGACGGCTCGCGGCCGACGCGCTGCCATAGTCTGTCGCCGATCAGGCCGAGCGCCAGCGTCAGCGTAAAGACTTTTGAGATGCTCTGGATCGAAAACGGCATCTCGCTGTCGCCGGCGGCGGCGACATTGCCGGCTCCGTCGATCACCACGAGGCCGAAGCGCTTGTTGTGAACGTTCGCCAGTTCCGGGATGTAATTCGCGACCTCGCCGCGGTCGGTCCGCTCAGCCATCTCGTCGGCGATTTCCTTGACGATGGTTTTGAGATCGGAGGCGGATCGGCTCATCTCATGCTTCATGCAACAAACGCGCCGGGCATTAAGCCGGAACAACGCGCATTCGTAGCCCGGATGGAGCGAAGCGAAATCCGGGGCAGGCCGTCGTTACGAACAAGTCCCCGGATTTCGCTGCGCTCCATCCGGGCTACGAATCCGACTCATAGTATCTTGAAAATCGCCAGCGCGAGCACGGCTTGCGCGAGGAAGCCGACGGTGAACGCCAGCGTGCGGAACACCGGCAGGCCCATGGTGTAGACGATCAGATGCGCGACGCGCGCCCAGAAATACACCGCACAGGCCAGCACCGTCCATTTGCTCGAATAATCGATGGCGTTGAGGATCAGCACCAGCGGTGCGAACACCACGAGGTTTTCCACCGCATTGTCATGGGCGAACATCAAGCGGTTGGCCCATTCGGCATGCGGCTTGTCGCCGCGCGCCGGATTGGCCATCGCGCCGGTGAGGCCGCGGACCTGGCAGCGGTTGAGGATGTAGGGAACCCACATCAATCCAGTCAGAATCACCGTCCATGTCAGCCAGAACAGTTCGCGCGTCATAGGCCCTCCCTCACTTCAATTTCGAATCCCGTCCCGGCGGGACGACCTGTTATACGCAAACGCGCCGCGCTGCGCTACGCGCGAACCCGGACATAGCTGCCGGGGGCATCCTCGATTGCGGGAAGCGCCGCCGTGCCGACCGCGCGTGCGGGAACCTGCTCGGCGTCGATGTTTTCAAGCCATGCGCGCCAGTCCGGCCACCACGAGCCCTTGTGCTCCTGCGCGCCCTTCAGCCAGTCCTTGAGCGTGATGTCCTTGATATTGTCGTTGGTCCAGAACTGGTACTTGTTCGACGCCGGCGGATTGACCACGCCTGCGATATGTCCCGAACCGGACAGCACGTATTTGACCGGGCCGCCGAAGAATTGCGAACCGTACAGCACGGATTCCGCCGGCGCGATATGATCTTCCTTGGTGGCCAGATTGTAGACCGGGACCTTGACCTTCGACAGATCGAGCAAGGTATTGTCCAGCACCATGCTGCCGGTCGACAGCCGGTTTTCCAGATAACAATTGCGCAGGTAAAACGAATGGTTGGCCGCGGGCATCCGCGTCGCGTCCGAATTCCAGTGCAGCAGGTCGAAGGAGGAGGGCGTCTTGCCCTTGAGATAATTGCTGACCACGTAGGACCAGATCAAATCGTTCGAGCGCAGCATGTTGAAGGCCATCGCCATCTTGCTGCCCTCGAGCACGCCGGAGGCCTGCATGTCGCGCTCCAGCGCCGAGATCTGGTCCTCATCGACGAACACCAGCAGATCTCCGGCGTGGGTGAAGTCCACTTGCGCCGCGAAGAACGTCGCCGACGTCACGCGCTGGCGGCGGTTTTCCGCAAGCCAGGCCAGCGTGGTGGCGAGCAGGGTGCCGCCGACGCAATAGCCGGCGGTGTGGACTTTCAATTCGCCGGTCGCCTTCTCGATGGCGTCCATCGCCGCCAGCGGGCCTTCCTTCATGTAGTCATCGAAGGTTTTCTGGCCCAGCGTCTTGTCCGGATTGACCCACGAGATCAGGAACACCGTGATGCCCTGATCGACGCACCATTTGACGTAGGATTTCTCCGGCTTGAGATCGAGGATGTAGAACTTGTTGATCCAGGGCGGCACGATCAGGAGCGGCGTGCGCAGCACGGTTTCGGTGGCCGGCGCATACTGGATCAGCTGCATCAGGTCGTTTTGATAAATCACCTTGCCCGGCGTGGTTGCCATGTTGACGCCGACTTCGAGATTGGAGGGGTCGGACTGCCGGATCCGCAACGTGCCGCCGCCGGCCTCGATATCCTCCGCCAGCATCTTCATGCCGCGCACCAGATTGTCGCCGTTGGAGGCCAGCGTCTCGCGCAGCACTTCCGGATTGGTGAGAACGAAATTCGACGGCGACAGCGCGTTGGTGATCTGCTGGACGTAGAACTCGGCTTTCTTGCGGGTGTGCGGGTCGAGTCCCTCGGCTTCGCGCACGAGATCGCTCGCCCACTGCGTCGACAGCAGGTACGCCTGCATCACGAAATCGAAGAACTGGTTGGATTTCCATTCGGGATCGGCGAACCGCTTGTCGCGCGGCGCGGGCGCAATCGCAGGCGGTGCTTCCTCGCCAACCAGCCGCCGCATCGACGAGCCCCACAAATCGAGATAGGCCTTGCCCAGCTTCATCTGCAGTTCGGCGGCGCGGGTTTGGTCCGACAGCCAATAGTCGGCCACCGTGCTGAAGGTCTTGATCACCTCGCCGAGTTCGCTCGGCGGCTTATCCTTGGGCTCGCCGTCGTCGCGCGGCTTGAGATAGGCCGCGAGCGCCTTGCCGCTGCTCTCCATGGCCTTCGCAAGATTCATCGCAAAGGCTTCAGGATTGAAGGTTTTTTCGGTCTTGGCTTCGGTTGTGACGTCGTTCATGGTGGAACACTACAGAGTCATTTCAGGTTCGTCACGGCGGCGAATCGAGGACGGCGCGGTTCGCAGTTAATCCGCTTGGTGCTGCAGTGCGACAAAGCGTCTTTGTTCGGTCATATTGGAGGCCCAACGGTGCGATCTGTTGTTCAGGCTTTAATCGTTTGCAGATAGTATGCCGGCGATGCGGCACAGGTTGATGAAATAAGCATCAGCGTGCCAAAAGTTTCCGAAGCGAAGGAGACGCAGGGTTGATCTCGGTGGTTCGAGTCAAAATGGCATTGGTTGCGGGAGCGCTGCTGTTGACGCTTCCCGTCGGCGGCTGCTCCACATCGATCGCGGATTTACCTCTGGTGGGCGTGCCCGCAGATGCGCCCGCGCGGCCGAAAGAAGTGGGCGCTTATCCAGCGGTGCACGATCTGCCCCAGGACCGGCCGGAAGCTGCGATGGATACCGCTGAACGCAACAAGGTCGCCAATGAACTGATCGCGGCGCGCGACCGCCAGGCCTCTACCGCGGCGGCCCAAACGGCGACCAAAAACCCTGCCGGGAAATGAACGGGAACGCGCGGTAACGGGTGGCGCTGGGTGGCGTCCGTGCTAAAACCATTCCCGATTCAATGGCAGGCTTACGGCGCTTTCGGCCCGACAAAACAATCCGAATTCGCTCCAAATCACTGACCGGGCGCGCTTTCTGTAAAATCGTACCCGCGATCCTGCCGACCCGGTTCCCGGAGTTTTGGACCTATGGAAGAGTTCTATCGTATTCGCCGTCTGCCGCCTTACGTGTTCGAGCAGGTCAACCGGGCCAAGGCGGCCGCGCGGAACGCAGGCGCAGATATCATCGACCTCGGCATGGGCAATCCGGACCTGCCGACGCCGGCCCATGTCATCGACAAGCTCAAGGACACCCTGGGCAAGCCGCGGACCGACCGCTATTCCGCCTCGCGCGGGATCACGGGCTTGCGCAAGGCGCAGGCCGCCTATTACGAGCGCCGCTTCGGCGTCAAGCTCAACCCGGAAACCCAGATCGTGGCGACGCTGGGCTCCAAGGAGGGTTTTGCCAACGTTGCGCAAGCGATCACCGCGCCGGGCGACGTGGTGCTGTGTCCGAACCCGAGCTATCCGATTCACGCATTCGGATTCCTGATGGCGGGCGGGGTGATCCGCTCGGTTCCCTCCGAGCCGACGCCGCAGTTCTTCGAGGCGTGCGAACGCGCGATCATCCATTCGATCCCAAAGCCGCTGGCGATCGTGGTGTGCTATCCCTCCAATCCGACCGCCTATGTCGCAAACCTCGATTTCTACCGGGATCTCGTGGCATTCGCGAAGAAGCACGAGGTTTTCATTCTGTCGGACCTTGCCTATGCCGAGGTCTATTTCGACAACAATCCGCCGCCCTCGGTGCTGCAGGTTCCCGGCGCCATCGACGTCACAGTCGAATTCACCTCGATGTCCAAGACGTTTTCGATGGCCGGCTGGCGCATGGGATTCGCGGTCGGCAACGAGCGCATCATCGCAGCACTGACGCGGGTAAAATCCTATCTCGACTACGGCGCCTTCACGCCGGTCCAGGTGGCGGCGACCGCGGCGCTGAACGGCCCGGAAGACTGCATCCGCGAGATGCGCGACACCTATCGCAAGCGCCGCGACGCGCTGGTGGAATCGTTCGGCCGGGCAGGGTGGGATATTCCGCCGCCCTCAGCCTCGATGTTCGCCTGGGCGCCGCTGCCGAAGGCGTTCCGCGAGGTCGGCAGCATGCAATTCGCGACCCTGATGGTGGAGAAATCCGGCGTCGTGGTGTCGCCGGGCGTGGCCTTCGGCGAGCATGGCGAGGGCTATGTCCGCATCGCAATGGTGGAAAACGAGCAACGCATCCGCCAGGCCGCGCGCGGCGTGCGCCGCTTCCTTGAAAGCGGCATCGAAACGTTGCACAACGTGGTTCCTCTCGCCAACCGGCGATAGCTCATTCGCTCATTCCGGCAGGTTTTCACGTTATGGTCGCACCCCTGAAAGTGGGTATTGCGGGGCTCGGCACTGTTGGCGCCGAGGTGGTCCGCCTTATCGAAGCGCAAAGCCGGATCCTGTCGGCGCGCTGCGGCCGCGTCGTGCGCGTCGTTGCCGTGACCGCCCGCTCCAAGACCAAGAAGCGCAACGTCGATCTGCGCGGCATTGCATGGGCCAAAAATGCGCTCGAGCTTGCCAACGATCCCGGCGTCGACTGTTTTGTCGAATTGATGGGCGGCTCGGGCGAGCCGGCGCTGTCGGCCATCGAGGCCGCGCTGAAATCCGGCAAGTCGGTGGTCACCGCCAACAAGGCGCTGATCGCCAAGCACGGATTGCGGCTGGCGAAGGCGGCCGAAAAGCATGGCGGCGCCTTGAATTTCGAGGCCGCGGTCGGGGCGGCGATCCCGGTCGTCAAGACGCTGCGCGAGGGGCTGGCGGGCACCGAGGTCAACCGGGTCTACGGTATTCTCAACGGCACCTGCAATTACATCCTGACCCGGATGGAGCAGGAGGGGCTTTCGTTCGCAGAGTGCCTGAAGGACGCGCAGCGCCTCGGTTATGCCGAGGCCAACCCGTCGTTCGACGTCGACGGTCACGACACCGCGCAGAAACTGGCGATCCTCGCCAGCCTCGCCTTCGGCACCAAGGTCGCGCAGAGCGCGGTCTATGTGGAGGGCATCTCCTCCATCGCGCCGGCCGACCTGCGCGCCGCGGAAGACCTCGGTTATCGCGTAAAACTGCTCGGCGTCGCGGTGCGTACCGCGAAGGGCATCGAGCAGCGCGTGCATCCCACCATGGTGCCGAAATCATCCTCGATCGCGCAGGTGATGGGCGTCACCAATGCCGTGACCATCGACGGCGAGGGCATTCCGCCGATCACGCTGGTCGGTCCCGGCGCCGGAGGGGCTGCGACGGCGTCCGCGGTGCTGGCCGACATCGCCGATGTCGCCCGCGGCATTCGCGCAAAACCGTTCGGGCGTCCGGTGGCAAAGCTGCGCGCCACCAAAAAGGCGCCGATGGAGCGCCATGAGGGCGGCTACTACATCCGCCTGATGGCGCGCGACCTCACCGGCACCGCGGCGACCATTGCGACGCGGCTCGCCGAGCAGAAGATCTCCATCGAGTCGATCGTGCAGCGCCATCCGGATGGTTACGTCGATACCCGCGCCAGCGGAAAGGCGTCGCCGGTGCCGGTCATTCTGATTACCTATGCGACCAGCGAGGACGCGGTGCGCCGCGCGCTGGCGGCCGTGCAACACGACAAGGTGATCAGCGGCCGTCCGCAGGTGATACGGATTGAAAAGAACTAGCGCGGGCTTTCGCGCACCACGATGCTAAGCGGGCGACAACCCGCTTGAAGTTTTAGGGAGTGAACACCGATGTCGACCCATATTTCCGTTCCGCCGCAGCTATTGCTGGAGCGCATCCTGACGCTCGAAATCGTGCGGGTGACGGAACGCGCCGCGGTGTCGGCGGCGCGGCTTCGCGGCCACGGCAACGAAAAGGCGGCGGACCAGGCGGCGGTCGACGCGATGCGGCGCGAACTCAACAAGCTGCCGATCGAGGGCACCATCGTGATCGGAGAGGGCGAGCGTGACGAGGCGCCGATGCTGTTCATCGGCGAGAAGGTCGGCATGAATGCCGGCCCGCAAGTCGATATCGCCGTCGATCCCCTGGAAGGCACCACGCTGTGCGCCAAGGCCATGCCGGGCGCGATCGCGACCATGGCGATGGCCGATGGCGGCACGCTGTTGCACGCCCCCGACGTCTACATGCAGAAGATCGCGGTCGGTCCCGGCTACGCCAAAGGCGTCGTCGAACTCGATGCATCGCCCGCCGACAATGTTCGTCGCCTCGCCAAGGCGAAGGGTGTCGATGCGTCGGCGATCACCGTGCTGGTGCTGGATCGCCCGCGTCACGCCGACATTATCTCCGGCGTGCGCAGCACCGGCGCCGCGGTGCGGCTGATCACCGACGGCGACGTGGCCGGCGTCATCCACACCGCCGATCCCGACAATACCGGGGTCGACATGTATATCGGCACCGGCGGCGCGCCGGAGGGCGTGCTGGCGGCCGCGGCGCTGCGCTGCATCGGCGGCCAGATGCAGTGCCGCCTCATTCTCGACACCGAGGAGAAGCGCGACCGCGCCCGCAAGATGGGCGTCGCCGATCCGCGTTTCATCTATGGTATCGAAGACATGGTAAAAGGCGATTGCCTGTTCGCCGCCACCGGCGTCACCACCGGCTCGCTGCTGTCGGGGGTAAAATTCCGCAAAGATGTGATCGAGACCGAAACCGTGGTGATGCGCTCGGTCACAGGTACGGTGCGCTACATCAAGGCCGAGCATCGGCAGCTCGACAAATTCCATCTCGATTGAGCAAAGCCATGCGCGCCAATGTCCTGATCCGTGCAATTGGCGAAGACGAGCGCGATGCGTGGGATCCGTTATGGGCGGGTTACCTCACCTTCTACAGGACGACGCTGGCGCGGGAGATCAGCGACACCGCCTGGGCGCGGTTTCACGATCCGGACGAGCCGTTGTTCGCGCTGGGCGGCTATATGGACGGCCGGCTGCTCGGCATCGCGCACTACCTGTTCCATCGTTCGACCTGGGCGCATAACCGCTACTGCTACCTCGAGGACCTCTACGTGTCGGAAGATGCGCGCGGCCGCGGCCTCGGGCGCGCATTGATCGAAGAGGTTTACCGCAAGGCGGAAGCGGCGGGCGCGAGCCGCGTCTACTGGCTGACGCAATCGAGCAATGCGCAGGCCCGCGCGCTGTATGACAAGGTCGCGGACAATCTCGGATTCATCCAATACAGGAAGGTTCTTTAACAACCGTCATTCCGGGGCGCGCGAAGCGTGAGCCCGGAATCCATAACCACCATCGTGAGTATGGATTCCGGGCTGCGCCAAGAGGCGTACCCGGAATGACGAAGAAAACAAAAATGGGGAGTGAAACATGTCCGACCTATCCGCAGTAAAAGCCCTCGTATTCGACGTGTTCGGCACCGTGGTCGACTGGCGCAGCAGCTTGATTGCCGATTTCACCAAGTGGTCCGAAAAACGCGGCATCAAGGCGGACTGGACCGCGCTGGTCGACGGCTGGCGCGCGGTCTATGCGGCATCGATGGACGAGGTGCGAAAGCATCCGGAGCGCGGTTACGTCATCCTGGATAAGCTGCATCGGCAGTCGCTTGAGAAACTGGTCGCGCAGTTTTCGATTTCGGGGCTAACTGAAGCCGATCTTCACTATCTCACCATGGGCTGGCACCGGCTTAACCCGTGGCCGGACAGCGTCTCCGGCCTCACGCGCTTGAAGAAGAAATACATCATCGGCCCGCTGTCCAACGGCAATGTCGCGCTGCTCACCAACATGGCGAAGTTCGCATGCCTGCCGTGGGACCTTGTACTGTCCGCGGAATTGTTCGAGCACTACAAGCCCGATCCGGAAACCTATTTAGGCGCGGCAAACCTGCTCGGGCTGCCGCCGGAGCAGGTGATGATGGTGGCCGCGCACAATCACGACCTGAAAGCCGCGCAAAAACTCGGATTGAAAACCGCCTTCGTCGCGCGGCCGACCGAATACGGCCCGCTGCAGAAATACGATTTCGAGGCCAAGGGCGACTGGGACATCGTCGCCAAGGATTTCAATGGGATTGCCGATCGGATGGGGTGCTAGCAGCGACTTGCGCCGGTGTCTTGGCGGCCCGGCGCTGTAGCGATGGAACCCATTGCAATTATTAAGAGTTATACTATTTTTGCGATTTTAGTATAACCTCCTTGCGCTGACGGTCTTGGTAGTTATACTGTTTTTGCGAAAATAGTATAACGAATTTCAGTCATGGCAGCCGCTCAACCTCTCGATATCACTTACCAGACGCTATATTCCGAATTGGTTCAGCGTTGCCTCGACGCGAGCTTCACCTCGGAGTTCTCCGCGGATGGCAAATTCGTGCCTGTGGAAGTTAAAGGCAAAAAATACTGGTACTTCGACACCCCGAAGAAGGCTGAAGGCGCCGGCCAGGACCGCCGCTACGTCGGTCCCGTAGATGATCCCGAAATCACCAAAAGGGTCGAGGCCTTCAAGGATCTGAAGGCCGACCTGAAAGGACGTTGCCGCCTCGTCTCCACGTTGACACGTGAGGCCTATTTGCCGCGTCCTCTCTCGATGGCCGGACAAGTGGTGGAAGAACTGGCCAAGGCAGGCTTCTTCCGCTTGCGGGGAGTGCTTGTCGGCACCGTTGCCTATCAGTGCTATCCCGCTGTGCTTGGTAGACGCCTTGATGCTGTCGCCATGCAGACCGGCGACGCAGATTTTGCGCAATTCCATGAAATCTCGGTGGCGATCAAGGATTCCATACCGCCCATCCTGGGGGTGCTTCGACAGATCGACCCGACCTTTCGCGAGGTTCCGAGCCAAAGCGACGGGCGGGTTTCCACCCAGTTCATCTCAAGGGACAAATTCAAGGTGGAATTCCTGACGCCGAACCAATGGTCCAACGACCAGGACGGCAAGCCTGTCCCGATGCCAGCATTGGGCGGGGCAGCAGCATTCCCGCTCCGCTTCCTCGACTACCTAATCTACCAGCCTATTCGCGCGGTCCTGCTGCACAATGCGGGCGTGCCCGTTCTCATTCCGTCACCAGAACGGTACGCTGTCCACAAGCTCATTATCGGATCCCGCCGGAAAGAAGACCGCGACGCGACGGCGAAAAGCGCGAAGGATCGGCTTCAGGCAAAATCTATCATGGAGACGATGATCGCGAACCGGCAACACGCTGATCTCTCTTCCGCCTTCGTGGAAGCCTGGGATCGCGGAGACCATTGGAGGACAGCGATCCGCCGGAGCATCGCGACATACGACGACGGCTTCCAAATGTCTCTGCAAGCTGAGCTATCCAAAGGAATGACCGAGCTTGGCTCCGATCCAGCCAACTACGAGCTCGCGGCGAAACCGCCCAAAAAAGGTATCACCAAGCCGGCTCCGAAATAGCCCGGAGAACTTCAACCTGCTTGTTTCATCCAGGCTCCATCAACAGGGAGAACAACCATGCCCGGCACCGTTCGACTGCACCGCGTCCTGACAACCAAGCCCGACAAGGTCTATCGCGCCTTCATCGAGCCGGATGCCTTGGCAAAATGGCTGCCGCCCAACGGCTTTACCTGCACCGTGCATCACTTCGACGCGAAAGTCGGCGGCAGCTTCCGCATGTCTTTCCGGAATTTCACCACGGGCATGAGCCATTCTTTCGGCGGTGAATATCTGGAGCTCGTGCCTGGCGAGCGCTTGCGCTACACCGACAAATTCGACGATCCGAATATGCCGGGTGAAATGCAGGTCACGGTGACGCTCAAGGCGGTAATGGTCGGCACCGAAGTGAACATCGTGCAGGAAGGCATACCCGACGCCATTCCGGTGGAGATGTGCTATCTCGGCTGGCAGGAATCGTTGCGAAATCTCGCTCATCTCGTAGAGCCGGAAATCAATCAATAGCCGGCGTAGCCTGCATGAGCGCAGCGATATGCGGGTGGCGGTCCCGCATCTCGCTTCGCTCATGCGGGCTACGAAAAGCAAACCGGACCTGCACTGAAGAATAATCACCTATTGCGGGCGGGAGCGCGGCAATAAAGCTGCTGCCTTTGCGCCACCCAGCAGCGGACATGTTGCTATTTCTCCGAGGCCCTCGACGGACAGCGCCGCCGACGCCAAATTCAGGCTGCGGAAGACGCCGCCGCGCGGAGAATTTTTGAAATGAAACGAGTAGGTTCGCTGGTTCGCTCGACGTCCTCGCGGATCCGGCGCAGATTGGCCGTCATCGTTGAAGCCGCCGCTGCCGGCCTGGCATCGGCCGGCGCATAGGGCAGTCGCGCCGGCTGCAATCAGCCTTGCAAGGCCGCGAGCAACTCGTCCGGCCGTTCCACCATCATCATATGGCCCGCGCCACGCAGCACCACGGTGCGTGAATTCGGCAGCGCGGCCGCAAGCGCCTTGCCGGCTTTCGCCGGGGTCATCATGTCGCGTTCGCCGAGAATGAAGGTGGCGGGGACCTTGATCTCGGCGGCGGCGGCCAGCGCATTTTGATAGGAATTGCAGGCGGAGAGGTCGTTGAACAGCACGCCGGGCCGGCCCTGTTCCAGAACGCGCTGGGCGCCGCTGTGCATCCATAATCCCGGTGCCAGGCTGCCGCCCAGTTCAGCCTGAAAGCCCAATCCCCAGATCGAAACCATGTCGACGGCGGAATGATCGTTGGCCTCGGCGGCCTTGAGCAGATCGAGGCCTACGGTCATGGTTGCCGCAGTCCCGATCAGGCTAAGCGCAGATACTTTTGCCGGGTGCCGTGCGGCGGTTTCGAGCGCAATCAGCGATCCCATGGAATGGCCGACCAGCCGCGCCTTCGCTGCACCGGCGGCATCGAGCAGCGCCGCCGTCCAGTCTGCCATGTCGGCGATCGTAGCGAGCGGCGCGCCCGATGAACGTCCGTGGCCCGGCAGGTCCGGAGCCAGCACGCCGTAGCCATGATGAGCAAACCACCGGCTGTGCAAGGCCCAAGTGGTATGGTCGAAGCCGGCGCCGTGCAGCAGCACGATGGTCGGCTGGGACAGATCGAATTCGCGGCCGCCGGTGGCGACGAAGGTCTCAAGGCCGTTGACGGATAGCTGCATCGCTCAAACCCTCTGCGAAAACCGCAGCGCCTGGCCGAGGTCATCGATGATGTCGGAGGCGGATTCGATGCCGACCGACAGCCGCACCAGTTCTTCGCCGACGCCGGCTGCCTTGAGCTGGGCGGCGTCCATCTGTTGATGCGTGGTGCTGGCCGGATGAATCACCAGCGTCTTGGCATCGCCGACATTCGCCAGATGGCTGATTATGCGCAGCGCCTCGATGAATTTCTTGCCGGCAGGGCGGCCGCCCTTGATTCCGAAGCTGACGATCGACCCCGCGCCGCGCGGCAGCAATTGCTTGGCCAGCTCGTAATCCGGATGGCTTTGCAGCGAGGGATGCAGCACCCAGTCGACGGCCTTGTTCGCGGCGAGGGCCTCAAGCACCGCGTGGGTATTGGCCATGTGGCGGTCCATGCGGACGCCCAGCGTCTCGACGCCCTGCAGCAGTTGAAAGGCATTGGTCGGCGACAGACACGCGCCGAAGTCGCGCAGGCCTTCGGTGCGCGCCCGCATGATGAACGCGGCCGTGCCGAATTGCTCGTCGAAGATAATGCCGTGATATCCGGCATAAGGCTCGGTCAGCACCGGAAATTTCCCGCTAGCCTGCCAATCGAACCTGCCGCCGTCGACGATCACGCCGCCGATCGCAATGCCGTGGCCGCCGATCCACTTGGTGGCGGAGTTCATCACGATGTCGGCGCCAAGCTCGATCGGACGGCTCAGATAGGGCGTCGCAAAGGTGTTGTCGATCAACAGTGGGATTTTTGCGTCATGGGCGATTTGCGCGACGTTTGGAATATCCAGCACCTCGAGACCGGGATTGCCGATGGTCTCGCCGATGACCAGCCGCGTCTCGGGCCGGATCGCCGCGCGAAAATCGTCCAGCGCGCGGGGCTTGACGAAGCTGGCGGTGATGCCGAAGCGCGGCAGCGTATGCGCAAGCAGGTTGATGGTGCCGCCATAAAGCGAGGACGAGGCGACGATGTGATCGCCGGCACTGAGCAGCGTTGCGATCGCAAGATGCATCGCGGCCATCCCGCTGGCCGTGCAAATGGCGCCGACGCCGCCTTCCAGCGCGGCAAGCCGCTCTTCGAGCACGGCGGTGGTCGGATTCGAAATCCTTGTGTAGATGTGCCCGGCGCGCTCGAGATTGAACAGCGCCGCGGCGTGCTCGGAATCCTGAAACACATAGGACGTTGTCTGGTAGATCGGAACCGCGCGCGCCCCGGTGATGGGATCGGGATGTTGTCCTGCGTGCAGGCTCAGGGTTTCGAAAGCGGGCGGCTTGGGTGCGGGCATGATGAACTCAAGGAACGGGTGTGGCTGCGGCTTGATGTGCCATAAATCAGGCTTGATTGTTAGCCCCGGGGATCTAGACCAGCGCCACACACACTGCCGTCATCCTTCGAGACGCCGCGCAAGCGCGCGGCTCCTCAGGATGACGGCGGAGTAGGAATGACGGGTATAAGTCGCAGCAGCGCAGCGCGAATCATTGAATGGCCGACCATCTTGCCTATTTGCTGAAGGCATCATGACGCTCCTTGCAACCGTACTCCCCATTGAGGCGCCGCAGGCCTTTCTCGGCGTGTCGCAATCCGCGACCGGAAAACTGTGGCGCGACCGGCTCGATCCGCGAGGAGCCGCGCGGGCGCTTGCGATCGCGCAACGCTATCAACTGCCGGAAATGCTGGCGCGGGTGCTGGCCGGGCGCGATGTCGAGATCGACGCGGTGGAGGATTTTCTCGATCCGACCATCCGCAAGCTGATGCCCGATCCCTATACCGTGACGCAGATGGAAGCCGCCGCAAAGCGCATCGCGGACGCGGCGGTGCGACGGGAAAAGGTCGCGATCTTCGGCGATTATGATGTCGACGGCGCGACCTCGGCGGCGCTGCTCGCCTGGCATCTGCGCCATTGCGGGCTCGATCCGCTGATCCATATTCCCGACCGCATTTTTGAGGGCTACGGCCCCAACACCGAAGCGGTACGCATGCTCGCGGAAAAGGGTGCGACGTTGCTGATCGCCGTCGATTGCGGCACCACCAGCCTCGAGCCATTGGCCGAGGCGAGGCGGCTCGGCATGTCGGTGGTCGTGATCGATCATCATCAATGCGGCGACGCGTTGCCGACCGTCGACGCTCTGGTGAATCCGAACCGGCCGGACGATCTCTCAGGTCTCGGCCATCTCGCCGCGGTCGGCCTCGTGCTGGTGACGTTGGTCGCGGTCAACCGGGAACTGCGCGTGCGAAACTTCTGGACCGGCGAGATGCCGGAGCCGGATCTGCTCGGCATGCTGCATCACGTGGCGCTCGGCACCGTCGCCGACGTTGCGCCGCTGATCGGTCTCAACCGCGCCTTTGTGGCCAAAGGCCTGATCGCGATGCGCCGCCGCGACCATGTCGGCCATACCGCGCTGATGGACGTGTCGCGGCTGAACGGGCCGCCGGAGGCCTGGCATCTCGGCTTCATGCTGGGACCGCGCATCAACGCCGGTGGACGGATCGGCCGCGCCGATCTCGGGGTGCGGTTGCTGCTGGAGGGCGATGTCTCGGAGGCAGCGCGGATCGCCGCCGAACTCGACCGGTTGAACACCGAACGCCGCGTCATCGAACAGATGGCGGAGGCACAGGCGGAGGCCGAGGCGCTGGCCTCGCTCGGGCTCGAGGACAAGGGCGCGGTGATTGTCACCGCGTCGGAGGGCTGGCATCCCGGCGTGGTCGGCCTCGTCGCCTCGCGCTTAAAGGAAAAATTCTCGCGGCCGGCGTTTGCGATCGCGCTGGAGCCGGGCGGCATCGGCACCGGCTCGGGCCGCTCGATTCCAGGCGTCGATCTCGGCCGCGCGGTGCGGCAGGCCGTGACCGACGGGCTGTTGATGAAGGGCGGCGGCCACGCCATGGCCGCGGGGGTGACGCTGCGCAAGGAGCGGCTCGCCGAATTCCGCGCCACTATGGAAAGCGCGCTGGCGCACGACGTCGCGCAGTCGCGCCATGCCAACGAGCTGTTCATCGACGGCGCGGTGAGCGCACGCGCGGTGACGCCGGAACTGGTGGCGACGCTCAATCGCGCCGGTCCCTTCGGCAGCGGCAATCCGGAGCCGGTGGTGGCGCTGCCGTCGCATCAACTGGTTTACGCCGATGAAGTAGGCCAGGCCCACCTGCGGGTGCGGTTCAAGTCCGGCGACGGCTCCATCGTCAACGGCATCGCGTTTCGCTCGATCGGGCAAAAACTCGGCAATGCGCTCGCCGAGCATCGCGGCCAGCCGCTGCATGTGGCGGGATCGCTCGCTGTCGACCGCTATCAGGGCACCGAGCGCGTGCAATTGCGCGTGCTCGACGTCGCGGTGCCGGATTCCGGGCCTGCGGTCATTCGTTAAATTAAGTAAGTTTTCCGTTAACGATTTTTATGCGCCGCCGCCGGCGTTATGCTTGCGAGAGGATGTTGTTCGGGAGCGAACGATGCAGGCGGCTTACGCGCTGACGCGGCTGATCCTGTTCGGATTTGGCTGGAGTATTGCGGCTGTTCTTGCGCTCGCGGCGGATGAGCTGCTGCCCGGCGTGAAATGGCCGGTGCTCGCAATCCTGGCTGCGTTGTGGACGTTCATCTGCGCGCTGTATGTAATGGGTGAAGCGACCGGCGCCTCGCAGCTGGAAGCACGCGATAACGACGCGCCGAATGAATATGGACTGCTTTGAGACGTGCGGTCGCCAGCGCGCCGGGGCCGTCTATAGCGAGCTAATTCAGTCGATGCGGATCCGCCAAAACCGGCTTGGCAATCACCTATTCGCCATCTTCCAAACCGATACGGCGTTCGATCGAGTCGAGTCGTCGCGTCACAGAGCGAAGGTCCTGGTGAAGCGAAGGGATTGACGACCGCATCTTGACCAGACCGGCCCCGCCCTTGCCAGCGTCTAAAATGAATGCCTCGGCTTTTTCGGGTCCTCTGCCGTTGATCAATTCAACGGGCAGGCGGTCGGTGTTTGCCGTGCCCACGGGATCGCCAAGCTTGCGTGTAGAAATCCACAAACATGGATCATGGCCGCTGCAATTCTGCTTATGGCAGGACATGACATTTATTGTTGCGTAGACATCCAGAGTATTGCCCCAGCGCGTGTCGTCCTCAGGCCAGGTGCCCTTGAGCGGCGGCAGGATACGGACGCCCCCCGAACCTTGTCCCGGCTGAGCGGCTGCATCCGCTCCTATACGCGGCGGCTGCTGCGGGTCCGGCGCGGGCGGAGGTACACCAGGCGTCGATCCGTTTATTTGGAATTTTCGGTCGGTGTCGCGTTCGAAGCACTGGCACGGGAGTTCTAGAGCGCGCAGGCTGGTTGCTATCCAAGGATCATGGAATGGGCTGGTCGAGACGTGGTGATAGAGCTCCACATCTATCGCGTAGCACCCGGCGTCGCTTACCTTAACGGAGAAGACCAAATCAACGTCCGTCGTTTCCACATGCGTGTCTCTGGATACCTTGGGCACGACCCTAAAATTCACCCCGGAAACCGTGGCGGTGGCCATCGCTTCGCTCCCGTTTGTTTCCACAGGCGCGCCGGATTGAATGGCGCGACGTAGCCCGCCCCTCAAGCCTGGGCACACACGCGAAAATAGAATGAGTTATCGATCTGGAGTCAATTGGATTTGGTATGCTGCGCCGCCGCTACGACCCCTGCCGTAGCCGCGCCAGCACTTTTAGCCCGCCATAACCGTCCGCCGGCAGCAGGCCCATTTTGGTCTGATAGTCCTTTACCGCCTTCATGGTGTCGTTGCCGACGCGGCCATCGGTGCCGCCGGTATCGAAACCGGCTTTTGTCAATCGGGTCTGCACTTCCTGCACTTCGGCTAATGTCAACGCGCGTTCGGAGCCCGGGAAGGGCTGGATGAACGGCCCGGCACCCAGAATGCGGTCGCCGAGATGGCAGATCGCCAGCGCGTAATTCATCGACGGATTGTAGCTGCGCACCGCATAAAAATTCGGGCCGAGCAGAAATGCCGGACCGCCGGCTACCGGGACCCACATCTGTGCGGATGCATTCGCTTGCGGAAACGGCTGGCCATCGGCGCGCGCCACGCCGGCGCTGGCCCATGCCGCATAGCTGCGGCTGCCGCCCGCGGCGCCACCGGGCGCGCGGACCTCATAGCCCCAATGCTCGCCGCGATGATATTTGCCGCGGTTGACCAGATAGCGCGCGGTGGAGCCCAGCGCATCGTCGGGCTTGCCGAACGGCGACACCCGGCCGTCCTTGTCGTAGTCCATGCCGACATTGAGCCAGACTTCCGGCATCCACTGGGTGTGCCCCATGGCGCCGGCCCAGGAGCCGCGCATCTCCTCCGGCGTGCTCCAGCCGCGATCGACCACCCGCAGCGCGTTGATCAGCTCGGTTTCCCAATAGGCGCGGCGGCGCGGCTCGTTCCAGGCGAGCGCGGCGAGCGCGGGGAACACCGGGCGCATATGGTTCTGCTGCACCAGCGGATCGCCGTAGGCGGATTCCACGCCCCACAGCGCCAGCAGCGTGCCGCGCTCGACGCCAAAATCCTGTTCGATCCGCGAAAACAGCGCCTCGTTCTTCCGCAGCGCCTCCTTGCCGTTGATGACGCGCCAGTCCGAGACGCGGCGGTTGATGTATTGCCAGATTTGCTCGTAGAACTCGGGCTGCCGCTGCATCTGTTTGAACACGGACATGTCCGGCTCGATACGGCCCATTACCCGGGTATACGTCGCGTCCGAGATGCCTTTTGCCGTTGCGCGGGCGCGGAAGGTATCGCGCCATTGGTCGAAGCCGGGCGGGGGGGCGGCAAACGCGAACCGGGACTGCGCGAGCAGGGCGCCAGCGCCGAGGCCGGATTGCAGCAACGCCCGGCGGGTCAATCTGTGTCGAGAATCGTTCTGGTTCATCGGTGCATTCTAACTGTATGGGAAGCGGGGCGGCAGTGCCCATTCGCCGCTGGAACTAGACATCGTGCGGCAGCCATGTGGCTAGATTGGGCAGCCAGCGGCGGCCGTCCCTAGTTTGGGTTGTGCGGACCACAACCGGCGATGCGTAGAGTGTTGCCTTGGGAAGCCATACAAGTTCAATCGGAATTTGCGCGCGCGAGGCGCCAGCAAAGCTAGATGAACAAGACCGTTCGTAACGAACGACGCAAACTAACGGGCTCGTGGTTCAATGCGCTCGCGACCGCGCTCATGGCGGCTGGTGTGTTTGCCCCTGCGGCGTCGCAAATCTATGGTTTTGGGTCGAATCGCGCCGATCAAACCTTGGTGCTTGTCAGTTCCGCCGTTTGCCTTGCAGTGAGCCTGATATTACATTTGGCTGGAAGGCAGGTTCTAGGAGGACTTGAGGAATGACGCAATTTCAGGCCATCGCCATCCTTATGCCCGTCTTTGCGCTCGTCATCATGTTAGCCGTTGCCCGTTGGACCCAATATCAAGATCGGGCTCCGGAGGACAATCCGGTTCAGTCAAAGCCTCCGCAGCGCGACCGCTAGCGATGTCACAGGATCACGCTCCCCGCACCGACTGGAAAACGTTTCGGCAACTCGCGCCGGATGCTTACGATTCCGTGCTCGCATTGAACAAGATCGCCGAGCAGAACGGCCTCGACAAGCAGCTGCTCGAACTGGTGAAGCTCCGCGCCTCGCAGATCAACGGCTGTGCCTTTTGCGTGCAGTATCACATCATGGCAGCGGAGAAACTCGGCATCGACCCCGACAGGATCAACCTCGTCGTGGTCTGGCGCGAGGCGCCGATTTTTTCGCCCCGCGAACGCGCGGCGCTGGCATGGACCGAGGCGCTGACGCTGGTCTCGCACGGCGTCAGCGATGAACTTTACGCCGAAGTCAGCGCGGAATTTTCCGAGAAGGAACTGGCTTACCTGTCGACTGCGATCGCCGCCATCAATGTCTGGAACCGGTTCGGCGCGCCCTATCGTTGGGCTCCGCCGGTGCGGCAGAAGCCGCCGCAGGCGAAGGCGTCGTGAGGGCTAGCTGCTAGTTGTCCGCGTCTTCGTTGGACATGTCTGGACGAACCGCATCCAGCGGCATCGCATGCGCGATCGCCGGCGAGGCGGGTAGCTCCGGTTTGAATTCCCGCCCGCGGCCTTGGATCAGGCGCTCATAGGCCGAGATCAGCGTCACGTAGGGGTTGACCCAGAGCCAGCCGTCGCGGGTAAACACCTGCACGTCGAAATGCAAATGGCGGGTGGTGCCGTTGGGGTGGTCGAGATAGTTCGACACCACGCCGATTTTTTCGCCTTCGTCGACGCGGCGTCCGCTCACGAGTCCGTCGTTGTCCATGTCAGCCGGACTCATGTGCATGTAGCGAAAGCGGATGTGTTCGTTGCGGGTGTTGATCTGCAGCGTCACCGCCTGTTGTTTTGTCGTGCGGATCAGGACGCCCTCGCGGACGGCGACGACGGCCTGCTGCCTGGGATCGCAGCGGTCGACGGCTTCGGTGCGCAGCAAACAGGCGGAGCGGATGTCCTGTCCCTGATGGCCAAAACCATTGGCGCATTGGCCGACGCCGAAATCGCGGGCCTCGCAAAAACTGTCGCGCCACGGATAGCCGTCGTTTCCTTTTCCCAGCGCGTCCAGCGACCTGCCGCGGGGTTTGCGATCGCGGAACGATTGCGAGTTCACAAAGTCCGGCGCTTTTTCGAGGGGAAAACGGATCTGCGAGTAGGCGTTGAAATCGGCGCGGCCGCCCTGTTTGCGATAGCCGCTGCCCGGAATGATGTCGCCCGGCGCAAGGTAAGTGAAATCGGCGGATGCCGCCGCCGGCCGCTCGGCGACGGAGGCGGCAATATCAAGACGGCGCAACGACGGCTGGCCGCCGGCAATCCGAAGCGCCCTGAGAAAGCGTTCGGCCACGGGATATGCCTCGCGGCAGGCGAGTCGCCTGGCGCGCGGAACGCTGTCGAGGCACTGGATCGACACAACATAGGGAACGCCGAAACGCGTAAACGCGTAGCGCACATAACCTTCGCGGATGAAGCGGCGCAGATCCGGGAATTGCGCCGCCAGCGCCTTGACCGGCTCGCCCTTGCCGCCCAAGGGATCGTCGAGTTCGTAAGTGAGGATCGAACCAGTGATCTGAACTTCGACCGGCTTTGCAAATGTCCGCTGCGGCAAGCCGTCGCCGGCGCCGGGCTCGAGGAAGAACACCGCGTCATAACCGGCGGGTCCGGCGTCGAACAGGTCGGCGGGACGGAAGTCTGCCTGATAGCGCGACACCGACAGGCTCGATGGCGTGCCGTTCATGCGTGCATCGAGGAACGCCGCGCTGTCGAACGGCAGCAGCACCGGCACCGGACTGCGACCGATGCCGGGAAAAATTTGCGATGTCACCGCATTCAACTGTACCAGCGCCGGCGTTGAGCGCGGATCGGATGGCCAGACCCGGCGCTGGCCCGAAAACGTGAACGCCGATACGACGGACGGCTGGGCGCTGATCTCGGATCGCAGCACATCGAGGACGGCGCGCCACTCCACGCGCACGGAGGAGGTTGCCGGCGTCCTGAATTCGTCGGCGGCGAGACAGGCATTGCCGGCGATGAAGCCAAGCAGGCAAGCCAATAGGCGCACGCCGAACGGAAACAGCAGACGGCGGGCAGGTTCAATGCTCAACTGTGGTCGCCCCCAAACCTTCCCCGCTTGCCGCCTAGTCCTTGGCGCGCTCGACGTAAGACCCATCCTCGGTCATCACCACGATGCGCGTTCCCACCCCGACATGCGGCGGCACGTTGGTCCGCACGCCATTGGACAGTTTTGCGGGCTTGTAGGACGACGACGCGGTCTGGCCCTTGGTGACCGGCTCGGTATCGACCACCTCCAGCGTCGCGCGCTGCGGCATCTGGATCGCCACCGGCACCATGTCGTGCAGCGACAGTTTTACCGTCATGTTTTCCTGCAAATACGGCGCCGCAGTGCCGATAATATCCTTGGGCACCTGCACCTGATCGTAGGTGTCGGCATTCATGAAGTGAAAACCGTCGGCGTCTTCATAGAGGTAGTTGAAGTTGTGGTCCTCGATGGTCGCCTTCTCGACCTGATCGGTGGTCTTGTAGCGTTCCGAGATCTTCACCCCGTCGCTGATTCGGCGCATTTCGATCTGGCTGACCGGAGTTCCCTTGCCGGGGTGGATGTTCTCGGCGGTCAGAACCACGTAAAGCTTGCCGTCTTGCTCGATGACGTTGCCCTTGCGAATAGAACTGGCGATGACTTTCAAAGCTGTTTTTCCTAAAGTTTGGGTTCGGGACCGATCCGGACATGAACGTCCCGAGGCCTTTGAGCCGGTTTCGGGCTGCAACATACTGATTTTGCCTGCGGACGCCAGCGTTTTACCGGCCCTCGGGGCGGCCCAATGATGGCTGAAATCGACCAGCTTTCGCCGTGGTGGTCACCTCTGCGGCACCGCGACCGCCGGCCGTTTTTGGCCGCGCGGAGTGCGATTACGAGGGCAATTCGGGGGTGGTTCGACGAGCAGGGTTTTGTCGAGGTCGAAACCGGCATTCTGCAGGTATCGCCGGGCAACGAGACCCATCTGCACGCGCCGCGGACCGAACTGAGGGACAGCGCAGGGGCGGCGGTCACGCGCTATCTTCGTACCTCGCCGGAATTCGCAGCCAAGAAATTGCTGGCGGCCGGGGAGGAAAAAATATTCGAGTTCGCGCGGGTGTTCCGCGACCGCGAACGCGGCGACCTGCATTTGCCGGAATTCACCATTCTGGAATGGTATCGCGCTGGCGAGCCCTACGAGGCGGTGATGGCGGACAGCATCGTGGTCATTGCACACGCCGCGCAGGCGACCGGCATCGGCCGCTTTTCGTTTCGCGGCAAAACGGCCGATCCATTTGCCGAGCCTGAACTGCTCACGGTGGCCGCGGCGTTCGACCGGTTTGCCGGAATCGATCTGCTAGGCACCATCCAGGACGGCATCGGTGAGCGAGCAGCGCTGGCTTTGGCGGCGAAGGATCGGGTGCGGATCACGGACGACGACAGCTGGTCGGATATTTTCAGCAAGGTGCTGGTCGAACACGTCGAGCCACAGCTGGGGCAGGGGCAGTTGACGGTGCTGTTCGAATATCCCGCGCCGGAAGCGGCGCTGGCGCGGACAAAGCCGTCCGATCCCCGCGTCGCCGAGCGTTTTGAAATCTATGCCTGCGGCGTCGAGCTTGCCAACGGGTTTGGCGAATTGACCGACGCGCAAGAGCAGCGCCGCCGTTTCATACAGGCCATGGACGAAAAGCAGCGGCGCTATGGCGAGCGCTATCCGGTCGACGAGGATTTTCTCGCCGCGGTCGCCTCGATGCCGCAGGCCAGCGGCGTCGCGCTGGGGTTTGATCGGCTGGTGATGCTGGCCGGCGGTGCTGCAAAAATCGATCAGGTGGTGTGGACGCCGCCGGCGGGTGAGGCATGAGCAAGTTCAATCGCGGCATTGCATCGACCTTGCGGCAACCATCCGAACTGGTCGCGCATGGGTTTGCATCCGCGGAGGATTTGCCCGAGCTGGAAAGAGTCGCGGCGCGTTACGCGGTGGCGGTGACGCCCGAGGTAGCCGCGCTGATCGACCCCGATGATCCCAACGATCCCATCGCGCGGCAATATATCCCACGTGCGGAGGAGCTGGCGGTGCAACCCGGCGAACACTCCGATCCGATCGGCGATCACAGCCATTCGCCGGTCGAGGGCATCGTGCATCGCTATCCCGACCGGGTGCTGTTCAAGCTGGTTCATGTCTGCGCGGTGTATTGCCGCTTCTGCTTCCGCCGCGAGATGGTCGGGCCGGGCCGGGAGAGCGCGCTGTCGCAGCACACCTATCGCGGCGCGCTCGATTACATCCGCGCGCACGGCGAAATCTGGGAAGTCATCCTGACCGGCGGCGATCCGTTGATGCTGTCGCCGCGGCGGCTCGCCGAAATCATGGCCGACCTTGCCGCGATCGATCACGTCAGGATCATCCGCCTTCATACCCGCATTCCCGTAGCGGACCCCGGGCGCGTCGACGATGCGATGGTCGCGGCGCTCAAGGTCGCGGGTGCGACGACCTGGCTGGCATTGCACGCCAATCATCCCCGCGAGCTCACCGGCGACGCCCGCACCGCCTGCGCCCGCATGATCGACGCCGGCATTCCGATGGTCAGCCAGTCGGTGCTGCTCCGCGGCGTCAATGACGACGCAGCGACGCTGGAGGCGCTGATGCGGGCCTTTGTCGAGTGCCGCATAAAACCGTATTACCTGCATCACGGCGATCTCGCGCCCGGCACCGCGCATCTGCGGACCACGCTGGAAAAGGGGCAGGAATTGATGCGCGCGCTGCGCGGCCGCGTCTCCGGGCTCTGCCAGCCGGACTATGTGCTCGATATCCCCGGCGGCCATGGCAAGGCGCCGGTCGGTCCGAATTATTTGTCACGTGAACCGCGCCCCGAACTGCGCTATCGTGTGGTCGACTATTGCGGCGACGTTCACCTTTATCCTCCGCACCCATGACCGGATGAGGAGTCAATGGCCGAACTGGAGCCGCCGGAGGATCAGGGCAACCGCACGACCGAGAACGCGGTGATGCTCGGCTTTTTCGTGGTGCTGGTGGCGGCGGGAGTATGGCTGCTCGGCACCATGGCCGACGTACGCAAGGCCCAGGACTGTGCGGCACAGGGTCGCCGTAACTGCGCAACCATCGAAATTCCGGATCGTCCGCGCTAGACTGACTTTACCGGGGTTGAGGAGAAGCAAGATGCGAAACCTGATGACGACGATGGCGTTGCTGGCCCTGATCGGCAGCCCGGCGGCGATGGCGCAGACCGGCAGCAATACGGGGTCGCCGGGAGCCGCAAATCCGGCTCCGGCACGCGAGGCTCCGGTCGGCCACCGTCAGCCCCGCGCGGGCGACGTGCCTTCCGAGAAAAACCTGAGCGATCCGAACGATCCGCTCAGCAAGGAGAACGCCTTGCTCGACAAAAAGATCAAGAGCATCTGCCGCGGCTGCTAGGCGCGCTCAACGTCAGCTCATAACGGCTGAATTCTCGAGAGAAATCGGTGACGGTGTATGCTGTGGGGGACGGCTGCATTGGACTCGACGGGCACCTATAAACGACGTGGCACTTCGATGCAGGGGCAACCTCAAATGAGTGAGGCTGAATTATCAGCAGCCATCAAGTGGGCGGCTTTTTGGGAATCCGTGGAACAGTGGGCATTTCTCGCTGTCGTCTTTGCGCTTGCCATAGAGTTTGGTGCTCTGAAATTAGCAAAGCCATACAAGGAGAAAATCGAACATGCCAGGGAAGTGCAAGTTCTCGCGCTCAAGGTTGAATTAGCGAAGCTGATAGCTCCCCGAGCACTCACTCAGGAAACGCAGCAGCGCGTGTTGGATGCCGCTACTCCGTTTGCTGGACTAAAATACGACGCGTCTGTCTTCCCCGACGACGCCGAAGCGCTAGCCTACCTCGAGCAAATCGAGCTAATTTTGGAGACGGCAGGGTGGACCGAGCTTTCTTGGAGCGGAGAACCGCCTGGGCTTGAGCGAGCAGGAAGAACGTCGATAGGAACGCGAGCCCAAGTGGGGGTCCGTGTTGAAGTTGCTTTTTCAGAAACTGACGCGAACCCGGCGCTTGCGGCTGCAAGCGAAGCACTCGCCAAAAGCTTGGATCACAATGGCATTGAAGCTGTCGCGGGAACTGGCAACGCGGGAAGCACAAACAAAAATGTCGTGCATATTATAGTCGGCAAAAAGCCGCCCCGATAGCATTCCGATTTCAAACATCGGCCGCGCGGCTGGTGTCCGATGAGGGCGCTTATCGGGTACCAGAATGATTTGCGAACGATCCCATCAGCAAGGAAAACGCCGCGCTCGATAAAAAAGATCAAGAGCATCTGCTGCGGCTGTTAGACAGCACCCTTCCGTGCGGCCAGCGCCATGCCGATCAGGGTCGCGCCGCCGAACAGCATGTTGATGCCGACCAGCAGGCCCAGCGCCCACAGTGCCGATCCCGGCAGCCCGGCGATGATGAAGCCGGCGATCAGGATATCCATGATGCCCGCCGTGAGCAGCCAGCCCCAGCGTTCGGACAGTTCCTTCTTGTGCTCCAGCGCGTACATGATGGTGGCGACGCCTTCGGCGAGGAAATAGGCGCCGACCACGATGGTGAGGGTCAACGTGCCCTGCACCGGCTGTGCCAGCAGGATGATGCCGGCGCCGACCGCCAAACCCGCTGAAATCAACGACCACCAGAAGCCCGGCATCTGCCGCGCCCAGAACGTCAGAACGAGGCCGGCAACGCCGCTGATCAGAAACATCCAGCCCAGGAAAATGGTGACGGCCAGGCTTGCCAGCGGCGGGACGATCATGGCCGCGAGACCGAGGATCACCAAAAGGATGCCTTCGATCAGAAAAGCCTTCCAGTGCGCGCGCACCGCGGCGCTCATTCTGGTCTGAAGGGCTGACATGTCCTGGGGAACGGTCATTGAAATCTCCTGATGCCGGCAGCGGGGGGAAGGAGCGCCGCGATTATAACCCGCGTGGACGCTGCCGGGTAAAATTGTTCGCCCGCTTCAGCCCCGGCTGGACGCAGACAGGCCGGAGTCCGTTGTGCGCAGGCGATGGCGGCTGAGAAAATACACCGCGGTCGTGATCACCAATAGCGCAATGCCGATCAGGATCGAGACAAAGCCCAAGGGAATGAGCGCGAGCGTCACATTGCGCTCGGGGTTCACCACCCAATGGTGGATCGATGACAGCACGAACGCGAAGCCCGCAAATCCCGCGCCGCCGCCTATCACCAGAAGCGCCCACATCCGGCGCAAGTTGCTTAAGCGTTCGCGCGACAACTCGCTGCGCGGCGCGTGGTGGCGGCCGACCCGCCGCACCAGCCGCACCGCAAACGCGATGCTGCCGAACCCGATCAGCATGCTGGTGCATTCCAGCAGCAGTCTCGCGGTGCCGCCGATATACGGGTACTGCTGCAGCGTAAGCAGCGGAAAATCGAAGCCTGAATGCAGTAGCCACGGCACCAGCAGGATCGAGATCCGCGTGCTGATGCGGGCCCAGCCGCGGTGATGGCGGTGGGCGCCCAGCGCGGTGGAAGAGCGCGCGATCGCAAGATAGGCGCCGGCGATGACGCCGAGCGCGCCGTGGAATGGCACCGTCAGCACGCTGCGCAGCACCGCAAGCGATCGCCACATGTCGGGATGCTGCACGAGATAAGCAAGGTTCTCGTAAGCGGCAAAGCCGAGACCGGCGGCGGCGCCATACACCACGGTTTCCATCGGATCGGCGAAGCGGCGGCGGCGCCACGACACCGCGACGATGACAAGGACCTTGACGACCTCTTCCGGCGCCGCGACGCCGAAAACCGCCTGCAAGGCCAGCGCCTGCGCGGGGCTTTCGGTGATGGCCAAGAGCGACCTGAACGGCACCCGCGCCAGCCCCAGCAGCGATATGCTCGCGGCGCCGAGCAGGAACGCAGCCCAGACCTGGAAAGGCGGGCCGGGCCGCTCGTCGGCGGCGATCACCAGCCAAAGCATCAGCAGGGCCGGGGCGATGGCGGCGGCGCCGATGACGGTGGGGAGGGATTCAAGCAGGAACATTTGCCGGCGAAACTATCTCTGGAATAACCGACGCCAATGAAGCGCGAGCAGGTCTTATGGCTGGGCTTCGTCAGGTTTGGTCGCCGCAGTCTTCTGGTGCCGGGCCTCAAACGCCCTTTCCAGCTCCCATGCCCGCTGCAGTCGCGCCGGATCGGTCTGTGCCAGCAACTTGCCCCAGGCGGCCGCGAGCGCCTTAAAACCTTCGTCCCGGCTTGCCGCGTTGCCCTCGGCCCATTCCGGCAGCGCCATGGGAATGGTGATGCTCCAGACCCAGCCTGTCCCGTCAAGACGGACCCGGCCGATCGAATGCCCCTCGAACTGGACCGCATAGTCGTCATTGACGTCGGGCCACCGGGGCTGGGCATTGATCGTAATCTTCGACATGCATCCCACCGGCAAAAAGCCGCGTCCGAACGACGCGGCTGCCTCGTTTATTGCCGATGCCGGGGTTTCAGGCAATCGTTGGTTCGCGCTCCGTCAGCGGAAACGCGTCTTGCGGCAAGGTTTTCGACACCGCGGAAACGACGGCCACGGGGCGGTTTTCAGCTTTCAGTCGGCAATTCGCGTCAGAACGGCTTTGAAGCCCAGCGAGGGTGTTTCGGAAGCCGTGCCCTCGAACGTGGCGAACTCACCCTTCGCCGTCCCCTGACATTCGATCGTGACTTTATCGAAGCCAAACGCCGAGGGATGATTGGGATCGTTTGTGTGTCGCATGCTACAGACGACGCCGGTAATCGTGTTGCCGTTCTCGGTGTAAGACCCGACATATGCGAACGCCGAACTCCCGCCGTGAAGTTTTCCATCGGCGGCGTAGACGACGCCCGCGCCCTTGCGCCGGGGGGTCTTGAATTCAACCTTGTAGAGTCCCTTGAACATGATGGTTCCCCGCGCAGCGTCGCCCGTATCCGACGCAGAGTACCCGCCAATAAGCTAATTTCTCGTTGAGTTGTTCAAAACAAGCACGAGGTGGTTGTCGACGGTTTCGCCCTGAAAACGGGCCTTTCCCTTTAAGTTCGGCACGATCCCGCTGGCTGCAGGACGGCTGGTTAATGCCGGGTGACGCGAGGCATTCAAATGCGAGTGAAAGCGCAACGAGGTTTCTTAAAAATTTGATGCTTATTGTCTCGGTCACAAAGGGAATGGGGAAGACGATGACCAATCAAATCACGCATTCGGGGATGTATCCGGTCGGCCGGCGCGCCTTGGCGATACAGGATTTTCTCATGGTTTCGGCATTCGGCGTTTGGGCGGTGGTGCTGGGGCTGTCGCCGGTCCTGGTCTTCCATGCGCTGACGTGAGTTCTTGCTTCGGAAATTTAACCGTTTATTGATTTAAAGATCACGCCCGGCATCGACCCCGGAGGTGGCAATGGGCTGGTTCGGTTGGCGCGCGAAAGCTCCGGTGGCGGACAAGCCCGCGCTGTCCGGTCCCCAGGCGATTCTCGAGGATCTTGCCAAGCGCGTTCCGCAGTATATCGAGGACGCCGACCAGGGCAGGCTGGTCTATCCCGCCTGCCAGCAAGCCATTTCCAGCGCCGCTGACGTCCGCGCGATCTGGGATCGCACCCGGCTGGAAGCCATGCGCTATCTGGTGATGGTGCCAAGCCGCGAGTTCGAGCTGCTGGCCGAGCCGGCCCGCCAGTCCGAGATGTTCGAAGCCTTCCTGCGCCAGCAGCCGCACGACGACACGGTGATCGATTTCAGCGGATCCACGATGAGCGACATTGCGATCGCGATCTTCGCCGGGTTCAACTGGCTCAATCACTGCGCGGTCCTGGCAGCCGTCGAACGCGAAAAGTTTTCCGGCACGCTGCAGCATTTCAGGAAACTCGTGGTGCTGGCGCAGCAATGGTGGGCGACGGAGGGGGCGGGGCCACGCTGCCGCCAGATGATCGAAGCCGGCGAGAAGCCGCCGCTGATGCTGTATCTGGTCTGGACCGACTACACCCGGCTGGCAAAGGAAGTCGCAGCGGCTGGGCTCAGCCGCGCGATCGACCGCGGCGCCGCGCCCGCGGATCTGGACGCGCTTACGCAGACGATGGCGCGCCTGCAGCACGCCGGTGAACCGGCCGACCTTGCGAGCTAGCACGATCCATTAGGATTTTACGCATTCCCGGAACCGGAGTTTTACGGGGGCGCGCTATGCCTTGGACGCATCGTCATTCGGCAGCCTTCCCGGTCCGTCCTGGAGAAAGACCATGAAGTCCCTCTATGCCCTCGCGATCTCAACCGCAGTTCTGACGTCGTGGAGCGCCGTTGCGGAGACCAGGGTTGAGACCACGTCAAGGAGCTGCAGGAGCAGCGCCTACGGGCCATCGACCTGCACGACCACCACCACCAGTTCGAACGGGTCGGACCCGGCAAGCCAGAAACAGACCGGCGCGGTGGAAGACCGGCTGTACCGGGAAGAGAAGGAAGCGCGTATCCGCAAGTGGGAAGAGTACTGCAAGCCGACCGGTTTTATCGACGACATGGGCATCACGCGCTTGCGCTATGCCCACGCAGGCTGCGACCTCGGCCGCAGTGGGGACGGCGGGCCCGTGGCGCAGATGCAATGATCGGAGGCTTGGCGCCGCGCGTTATTCGCTGCGGCCGAATTCGCAGCCCTTGCGCGCGTAGACGAGGCGGATCACGCCTTCGCTGTCATAGGTGCGGGCCGGCTTGCAGAACCCTTCCCATTTCTTGATGCGTTCCTGCTTCGCCGCCTCGTCGGCCGCTTCCTGCGCATAGTCGCGCGGCTGGTCGGCGATCACCGAGGTTCGGCATGTCCTGCCATAAAACTTGCTGTTGGTGCAGGTGGTGTTGACGTCCCACGCCTGGGCGGGAACGCACATGAGGGCGAGAACTGCCAATGCAATCAGGGTTTTCATGCGACGCCACTCATTACGGTTACCAAAGTCTTACCGAAATGAAGCTAGCGCCTTGAGGGGCCGCCATGCAACGAGACTCGCGGGTTAAGCTTGATGTCCGCGCTGCGGGTTAATTCTGGAACCCGGCAATAAAAGACCTGCCTGAAACCGGTTTGGCACGAAGCCGCACGACTCATTCCGTCAGCAGACGCCGGCAAGCCTCGACAAAGACCCGCGCACCCATGACGATGTCGGCATCAGCAGTGTTTTCGCTCCAATGATGGCTGATGCCGCCGATCGAGGGCACGAACATCATGCCGGCAGGCATGATGGTGGCGAGAACCTGGGCGTCATGACCGGCGGCACTGGGCATGCGGACCGACCTGCCGCCGGCAAAGGCGGCGCCGGCCTCTTCGATGGCGTGTTGGAACCTGGCATCCATCATGGCGGGGGTGCCGGTACGAAGACGCTTCACCGCGACGCTGCAGCGGCCTTGCGCGGTCGCGTCCGCGGCCATGCTTCGCAGTAGCTCCTCCAGGCCGTCGATCACGCGCGCGTCGTCGTCGCGCATCTGGAACAGCATTTCCGCGGCGCCGGGGATGATGCTGGGCGCGCCGGGATCCAGCGTGATGCGGCCGGTGGTCCATACCGTGCGCGGTCCGCAGGCGCTGGGAAACCGATCGTCGATATCGACGCAAAACCTCGCCAGCGCTAATCCTGCATCTTTGCGAACGTCCATGCGGGTGGTACCCGCGTGATTTTGCTCGCCGCTGAAGGTGATGCGGTATTGCCAGATGCCGACGATCGAGGTGACGACACCGATCTTGAGATCGCCGCTTTCCAGCGTCCGGCCTTGCTCGATATGCGCTTCGAGATATCCGATGTGCCGCCCGCGTTCGCACCTGGCGCGCGCCCGGCCGGCAAGGCCAACGTCGCGCAGGGCGTCGCGCATGGTTCGGCCGCTGTTGCGGTCGCGCGCGGCGTCGATATCCGCCTCGGTTACAGCGCCGATGTAAGACCTGCTGCCAAGGAAGGAGCCGAAATGCCCTTCCTCGTCGCACCATGACGCGACTTCAACGGCGCCGTTGATGTTGGGATCGGGATTGATGACGCGGGCGGCCTCCAGCGCATAGACGACGCCAAGCGGCCCATCGAGCCAGCCCGCGTAATTCTGGCTTTCGAGATGAGAGCCCGCCAACAATTTCGGTCCGGATTTTGTACTTGTGCCGAGCACATTGCCGATGCCGTCGGTCTCAGCTGTGAGTCCTGCCTCCGGGAGCTGCTGCGCCAGCCACTGCAGCGAGCGCATATGCGGCTCCGAGAATGTCGGCTTGTGAACGCCGGTCTTGTATGTGCCGATGCCACGCAGCGCATTGAGATCCGCCAGCACCCGGGCACCATCGAATTGCAAGCGATTGTCTGACATGAGCCGCACTCTGGCCGGGCAATGGCGCTCCCTAGCGGAATCGAACCGCTCTCTCCACCGTGAAAGGGTGGCGTCCTAACCGATAGACGAAGGGAGCGAAAAGGTTGGTTTCGCCGCGGCCGAATCCGGTCGCGAAAACCGCACTTTCGCAGGTAGCACAACAATAGTGCCGCCATCTCAACGCTCTAGGCGTGCGATGAGGGCGTGCCGGGCAGCCCCAAAACGATCCGGTTCGGCCGCGGCGGGCGAACGTATAGTGGCGTTTGTCCGGCCGGGCAAGCGGTCTCGCGCAGCGCTGTAGCGCGGGCCGCAGCATGCGGACCGCCGCCCAAATCCTCGATTTTGCAGGAGGTTGCAACGCTTTCTAAAGCCCTGCAGGGGTAGCAAGGGCAGGGTGCAGGCGGGAGGAGCAAGCAATGGCAATCACCAGGAAGCGGGAAGCCCGCAAATCGGTCCGCGAGTCCGGATGGATCACGCTGGACGGTGGCTTTGCCGCGCGGCCGTGCACCGTGCTCGACCTGTCCTCGGCCGGCGCGAAGATCACCGTCGACGACCCGCAGGCCGTGACGGCGAAGGTGCGGCTGGCGTTTTCGCGCGACGCCCGCTCCGGGCGCACCTGCCAGGTGGTCTGGCGGCGCGGCAAAACGCTAGGCGTCAAATTCGTCCGGTAGCAAAAGCGCGTCGTCCGCGATAGAATCCGGCGAATGCGAACGATCTTCGGCGTCATTGTTGTTGCGCTGTTGTCGGCGTCAGCGGCGCCGGCGCAGCAATTTCGCGATGGCAAGCCGGACAAGTCCGCCAAATCGCTGCCGCTGCGACCGGCAAAGGCCGCCGCGAACCCCTGCGCCGAATATGGTGCCGGCTTCGTCAGGATCGAGGGATCGTCCACCTGCATCAAGATCGGCGGCAGCCTCGGCGTCGGGGTCGGCGGGTCGCGCTGAGCGAACCAAAGCGAGGGCCGATTGCAACTCGATGTCATCGTTCCCGTCCTGATGAGCTGCGCGCTTTTGTGGTGGGTCAGCCGCGGCATGACCTGGACCACGCGTTTGACGGTGGCGGTGGTCACGCTGGTGCTGATCTTTTGTGTTCTGCTGTTCGAGCGTTCGAGCCACTGAAAGCCGCTGCGCGCCGCCGTTTCAGCTCATCGGCGGTGCGATGAATTTCTGAAATCCGGGGCGGCCGGAGAATTGCGCGAACCAGCGCTCGAGATTGGGAAAGCGCGGTTTGCTGATGCCTTCGACCCCGAACCAGCGCCGCGCATACGCGCCGAGCGCAATATCGGCGAGCGTGAACTGATCGCCTTCGATGAACTGCCGGGTGGCCAATTGGGCATCGGGGATTCGCCATACCACGGCCTCGGCGTCGGCATCCTTCTGGATGGCGATCATGTCGCGTTTTTCCGGCGGCGTCCGGACCAGCGCCCAGAACACCGGCCGGTCCACCGGCTGCAGGGTGGAGAGCGTCCAGTCCAGCCAGCGATCGATGGCGGCTCGCGCCTTCGGCGCGTCGGGATAGATCGGCGAACCCTGTCCATGAACAAGCGCAAAATACCGCATGATCGAATTGGATTCCCAAAGGACAAAGTCGCCATCCACCAGGGTTGGCACGCGCCCGTTGGGATTCATCGCGAGATAGTCGGGTTCGGTATTGCGGCCGAACGCCATGCCCGCGTCGATGCGCTGATAGCGCAGGCCAAGCTCCTCGGCGCACCACAGCACTTTCTGAACATTGACCGAAGTGGCGCGGCCCCAGATCGTCAGATTGCTTGCCGCCACGGCGTTTCCCCATGTTGTTCTTGTGTGCCGCTCTGCTCATAGCGGAAACTCGAACGTCAGGGAAACGGCCGAAAAACAAATCGGGCTCCGCCGCAAGGCAGAGCCCGATGGAGTGAACCCTCGGTCTTGTTGCTTAAGCCTTGTCGCTTAAGCCTTGGCCGCTCAGCGGCCGAAGAACAGCCACAACAAAATGATGATCGGGATAGGCACACCCAGCAGCCACAGCAAAATTCCGCGTCCCATTTTTGTCTCCTTCGATCCAGTGTTGCATCAAAGAACGCCAGACCCTGCGGCCGGTTCCCTTGGGAGCGCACATAAATCGAGCGGAGATTTGCTTAGCCACCACTAGCCGTTAGTCGGATAGCGAACATTCAGGAAAATAACCTCGCGATCACCAATGCCCGGTGTTCGGCATCGAGGCCCATGGCTCCGCCGGCGGTTTTGCGTCGCCCTTCTGCAGGAGCTCGATCGAATGCAGATCCGGCGAGCGCACGAAGGCCATCTGGCCGTCGCGCGGCGGGCGGTTGATGGTGATGCCGAGCTTCATCAGCTTCTCGCAAGTCGCGTAGATGTCGTCGACCTCATAGGCGAGGTGGCCGAAATAGCGGTCCTCGCCGTATTTCTCCTCGTCCCAATTGTAGGTGAGTTCGACCAGCGGCGCGCCGCGCCCCTTCGATTGCTTCAACAGGCCCTCGTCCTCGGCGGCGCACAAAAACACCAGCGTGAATTTCGCCTTGTCATTGTCGACGCGCCGCACTTCCTTCAATCCCAGTGCGTCAGAATAGAATTTCAGCGCGGCATCGAGATTGCGGACGCGCAGCATGGTGTGGAGGTAGCGCATGGTTGTTGTCTCCCAAGGATATTGCAGGATTGTTGTGGTTCATTGGTTCAATAGCAGCAAAATGGGGTCAGGGGCAGGGGAGTTGAATGGGTACAAAACCGATCGAGCGCATTGACCTCCATAAGGATGGAAGCGTCAAAGCCAAAGGCTGCATCATCGATGGCGTGCTGACGGGATATTGGGAGTGGTTCAGAAAAGATGGCACAAAAATGCGCTCCGGATATTTTGAAAATGGCAAACAGGCAGGCGAATGGACGACCTATGACGCTGGAGGAAAGGTCGTCAAAGTCACAAGGATGAAGTCTCCCCGTTGAACGCCCAATGCCCTCACCCCCAAAAGCGAAAGCCCCGCCGGGGGATGGGGCGGGGCTCTCTCTTCAAAATAGAGCAAGGGGGGAGGTTGCTCCGCCCAAACAACGCTCAAAGGCGGGTCTGGTTCCCCTGATTTGCGCGGGCTTTGGAAAAAATTGCGTCGTAATGGGCTTCCCGGGCGCGCTGGAATTTCTGCTGCTGGGCCTTGAAGTTGGCCACCCTGCGCTCGATATCGGCGCGTTCGGACGCCATCGGGGCAACCCCCATGACAGGAATTCCCGCGGGTCTTGGCAGCTCAGGCGGCATGGCCTGTGCGACCGGTCTGGCAGGCTCAGCCGGCGCTGGACCAACTGCTGGGGCTCGCACGGGCTTGGCCGCGGCGACGCCCTGCACAAACGCCATCGTCTGTTCGATCAACTTGTCGCGCTCACGCATCCACAACTTCATCACGCATACCCCAGGGGCCCGGCAGTATTTCACCGCAGGCTGACGCGAAGATCAATGGAATTGCGGGGCAGCTGACAAGATCGCCGCGACGCGTGACCGGATAGCCACAGCGCGGAGAGGCGGCGCATCGCCGTGTTGGTGCTTGGCCTCGCGTCCTTAATGAAGAATGCCCACTTTCTCAGGAATTGCATTGCGGCATTGCGACATTTTCAACCATCGCATTTATTCAACTCCGGGGTGCTGTAATTGGGTTCCAAAGGGCTTTATAAAGCGGGCGCCAATTTTATCCGGAGTGCGCAATGCCATCGACCAATATAAAAAACCTTTCCGTATCCCAACTGCTCGCCATGCGAGCCGATATCGATAAGCTTCTGCAATCGAAAAGGTCCGAGCTGCAGGCGCAACTGGCGCAGATCGGCGGCGACGGCTATGGGGTCAGAAAAGCCGGATCGGTAAAAGGCACAAAGGTCGCGCCGAAATACCGCCATCCCAAGACCGGCGAGACCTGGAGCGGCAGGGGCGGCACCGCCGGATGGCTCGCCCGGGAAATCAAGGCCGGCAAGAAGCGGGAAGATTTTCTGATCGCAAAGCCCGGCCGAAAGAAACGCGCCAAGGCCAAGTAAAGGCGGCTCGGCCGATCACCCCGGGCGGACGGAAGCGTCTGTCCAGCATTTGCAAATGTCCGGTCCCCCTTGCAGAGTGCGGTCGCACCGATCGCAAGGCTTCAGGTCCGGACAATCCCCCAATGATCGCGTCAGACCTTTGCAGCGGCGTGGAACAGCTTGGCGACATGATCGCCGAAGCGAAAGTCATTGTCCCTTTTACCGGCGCCGGTATCTCCACCGAATCCGGCATTCCCGATTTTCGCTCGCCCGGCGGATTGTGGACCCGCAACCGGCCGATCCCGTACGACGAATTCGTCACGAGCCAGGAGGCCCGCGACGAAGCCTGGCGGCGGCGGTTTGCGATGGAGCCGACCTTCGCCGCCGCAAAACCGGGCCGCGGCCATCGCGCGCTGGCGGCGCTCTATAAAGCCGGCAAGATTCCCGCCATCGTGACCCAGAACGTCGACAATCTGCATCAGAACTCGGGCTTCGCCGCCGAGCATGTGATCGAACTCCACGGCAATACCACTTACGCCCGCTGCATCGGCTGCGGCGAATCCTATGGCCTGGCATGGGTCAAGGAGCGCATGGATGCGACCAGCTACGCGCCGGATTGCCCCGGCTGCGGCGAGCCGGTGAAGACCGCGACCATCTCGTTCGGGCAGGCGATGCCCGAGGACGCGATGCGGCGCGCCACCGAACTCGCCCAGCATTGCGACCTGTTTCTTGCCGTCGGCTCATCGCTGGTGGTCTGGCCGGCTGCGGGTTTTCCCATGCTGGCCAAAAACTGCGGGGCCAGGCTCGTGATCATCAATAACGAGCCGACCGAGCAGGACGAACTCGCCGACCTGGTGATCCACCACGATATCGGGGAAACCCTGGGTCCGTTCGTGGGCAACTGATGCAAAAATGATTCGCGGCCGCGCAAGCTGTTCATAGCTCCGGACAAAAATGTTTTTTAGCTATGCGGCGCAGGCGGGAGTGTTATCTTTGATTCGCAAGATTCGCGTTGCGTCATCATGGATAGTCATGGATGGGCGCGTGTTCCGGCGCTGTCGCCAGAGATGGCAGGCCGCAGATGACGTGTGGGGTCCGGGGTCATGGGGTCGGACGGATTTGAGTCCAAAAAGCCTGGGGGCGCCGCGCCGAGCGGGACCGGACCTTCAAGGCTTGGGCCGAATGAATTTTCAGGCGCCGACCGCGACGTTGCGGTCGATGCGTTCGCGGGTCTGGGCGATGCCGCCGCCAACCTCGTCGAAATCAGCGGCGTCATCAAATGGTTCGACGCCTCAAAGGGCTACGGCTTCATTGTTCCGGACAATGGCTGGCCGGACGTGCTGCTGCATGTCACGGTGCTCCGGCGCGACGGCTATCAGACCGCCTATGAAGGCGCGCGTCTCGTGGTGGAGTGCGTGCAGCGCGCCAAGGGCTATCAGGCCTTCCGCATTATCTCGATGGACGAATCCACCGCGATCCACCCGGCGCAGATGCTGCCGCCGCGCACCCATGTCAGCGTCACGCCCACCAGCGGCCTGGAGCGGGCGCAGGTCAAGTGGTTCAACCGGCTGCGCGGGTTCGGCTTCCTGACCTGCGGCGAGGGCACCCCCGACATCTTCGTGCATATGGAAACCCTGCGCCGCTTCGGCATGACCGAACTGCGCCCCGGCCAGTTCGTGCTGGTCCGGTTCGGGCCCGGCTCCAAGGGCATGATGGCGGCCGAGATCCAGCCCGAAACCGGCTCGCCCGGCCTGTCGTCGCACTGACCGGCCGATCACAATTTCGCGTTTCGAACTGCCGGCGTCGCACCGACGCGGAAATCGCATTGCGCTGCATTACCGCCGTCTGGTAATTGCCACGTTGCTCCCGCCGGCTCCCGGCCGGCCGAGGTTCGTGGCAATTGTCGGGTTTTGTGTTCATGGGCTTCAATCTTATCGGCCGGAAGGTGAGGGCCTGGATCGCGCCGGCCGCGGTCGCGGCAATAGTCGCGCTGATGGGTGCCGGCGCGCAGGCGGCCAGCATCCAGCCGCTCGAGATCGTGACAAAATCCGGGGTGCAGGTTTTCTCGGTCGAGATGGCGACCACCGAGCAGGAAAAAGAAACCGGCCTGATGTACCGCAAGGAGCTGCCGGACGGCAAAGGCATGCTGTTCGACTTCTCGCCGGAGCAGCAGGTCTCGATGTGGATGAAGAACACCTACATCTCGCTCGACATGATCTTCATCCGCGCCGATGGCCGGATCCTGCGGATCGCCGAGAATACCGAGCCGGAATCCACCAGGATCATCTCCTCGGGCGGGCTGGCGAAGGGCGTACTGGAAGTGATCGCAGGGACAGCGAAGAAATACGGCATCGCGCCGGGAGACCGGGTGGCGCATCCGCTGTTCAACGGACGCTAAAACGGCGAGCCTTGCTGGCGCCGCATCAAGCGTGTAACCACATCGCTTCTTTTTAGATATCGGGGTATAGCGCAGCCTGGTAGCGCGGCAGTTTTGGGTACTGCAGGTCGTTGGTTCGAATCCAGCTGCCCCGACCAAAAGTATTTATATTTTAGGTATTTGCGCGATGTTTCCTCCACGATCGAGTTAATGTTCTCATTTGTATGATCAGGTGCTAGGGTTTTCCCGACGCCATGCCAACCGGCAGAGGCAAGGCGGGCGCAGGGAGTTGCGCCCAGCTTTCTTGTCGAACTCATCAGGGAGAAGGCTATGAGGTATCGGACACGCATATTTCAGGCTGTGGTCCTGGGACTACTCGCATCGGCCGGCTTCGCTTCGGCATCGCGGGCAGAAACCGGCACAGTGCGCGTCGTGTTCACCAAGGGGGGATTCATCGTCGGCGTCGGCAGTGGCCGCGGCGTGCTCACCTTTCGCGGCAGGCATTATCCCTTCAGAGTTTCAGGCGCGAGCCTCGGCGCCACGATCGGCGCGTCAACCAGCCAACTGACGGGCAGGGCGCTCAATCTGCGTGGTCCGGGCGACATCGCCGGGACTTATAGTGCGATTGGCGCCGGTGGAGCGCTGGCCGCCGGCGCCGGCGGCGTTCAGCTGCAGAACGGCAACGGCGTAATCCTTCAGCTTTCCGGTCCAAAAGTGGGTGTCGAACTTTCGGCGAGCCTGGCCGGTGTAACCATCACGATGGAGTGATAACGGATGCCGGCGCGGGCGCTGCCCGCGTCCGCACCACTACCGTTCCGGCGAATTTCTATTTGCAAATCGAGCGCGGGTCGTCCCCCGTCATCGGGAAGCCCCGCTGTTGCGCATTTGGATTTGGTTCTCGATTTCGAGGAGAAATGGTTATGTTGGACTTGCGTCGAATGCCGATAGCAGTCGCGATACTGTTCGGCCTGAATCTCCTGCAACCGGCCAAGGTCGAGGCATTCGAACTGACGGGAGCGTGGGCGTCACAGACGGACCTTTGCACGCTGGTGTTCACGAAGAAGGGCAATCAGGTGGTATTTACCCAATTATCCGATCTGTTCGGATCCGGCTTCATTGTTGACGGAAGCCGGATCAGTGGAAGGGCTACCCGCTGCACCATCAAGTCGAAAAAGCAGGAGGGCGACAGTCTGGAGCTTTCCGCCGCTTGCGCCAGCAGCATCATGACCTCAAGCGTTCGCTTCAACCTGAAGATCGTCGATGACAACAATCTCTTGAGGTCGTTCCCGGACATTGCGGGAATGACGCTGAAATATTCCCGGTGTTCGATCTGAGGAGGATAAGGGTTTCGGGCCGCGCAGCGTAGTTTGCCACGACGGAGGCCTCGAAATGCACGTGACCCTTCGATATCGATCAAGACTACACGATGAAGCTCGTGACGCGCGTGAACTGGTTCGATCCCCGACCAGGCCTGGAAGAAGGCGAACGCCGGTCCATGAGCGGCGCTTGTCGTGACACAACGGGAAAAATCTGTTTTCCGCTTTGGCGCGACAGCTTCCAAAGGTTCAGGACGGGACCAACATCATCGTGCAAACGAAATCAGGCGCGCCGGCTAGCCGGCGCGCCTGATTTTATCGTCTGTCCGGATCGCGCGGAGCGATCAATAATACGGGCAAATCCAGCGGCCGTAGGGATTCCAATAGCAGCCGGCGCCATAGACGCCAACGCCGTAGCCGATACCGCGACCCCAGCCTCTGCCGCGGCCGCCACGGACGACCACGCCGCCGCCACGACCAAAGCCTCGACCACCGCCACGGAAGCCGCCGCCGCGGAAACCGCCGCCACCACGGAAACCACCGCCGCCGCGTCCGCCACCGCCACCACGGCCGCCGCCGCCACCACCGCGGGCGTCAGCCGACGTGCTTGATGCGGTCAGCATCAGCGTCGAAGCGCCGACGATGCTGAGGCAGTAAACGCAGACCAGGGCAAACGTTGCCAGCCAGCGTGTGAGAAAACTGCGCGGGGTATTTTGAGCCATTTGGATCTCCCGGTCGGTGAAGCAGTCCGACTTTATGGATTCTTCTGTCGTCGAGCCTGCCAAGGCGTGTTTCGGATGCGTGCGAAAATCAAATCGTATCGTAGAACTGGCGGGCACGCTTCCACCACCGGCAGAATAGGGTGAAGGCGCATGCTCGGTCAAGTTAAGCTATGTCGTGCCTCGCCGGTTCCGCGTTCAAAAACAAAATATTATCGGCGTGCTGCTCTGCACCATTCGTTCATCATCATGAATGGATTTAACCTTTTGCGACGCCTGCTCTCGCCAAGAACTTCATGACAGCCTAAGACCACATCGACACCCCACCCGCGGCCCTTCCGATTTCAGAAAAGTCCATGGCGAAGCAGCATATTTACGTCCTCGGCCTGAACACCTACGACCATGACGTGAGCGCCTGTCTGCTCAAGGACGGCGCGATCGCATTCGCCATCGCCAAAGAGCGGATCACGCGCGAAAAGCATGCCAGCGGCTTCTACAAGGAGGTGATCGATTATTGCCTGGGTGCCGAAGGCATCGGCTTCGGCGACCTCGATCTCATCGTGCGCAATTGCTACATCCTGCCGGTGCCGGAAATGGAAGACCGTCTGGTGTATCAGGACATGCCGGGTTTCCTGCCCGAATACGAGCGCCCCGACGCCGACAAGCATCCGCTGTACCGCTCGCAATCCACCAAGGTCAAAACGATCTCGCACCACCTGGCGCATGCCTATAGCGCGTTCGCCGTGTCGCCGTTCGAGGAAGGCGTCGTCATGGTGGTCGACGGCGTCGGTAGCTATCGGTCGGACGTTGTCGAGCCATATCCCGCGGCCGACGCCGCGACCCCGCTCGCCCGGGAGTCCGAGAGCTATTACAAATTCAACGGCTCCGGAATCGAATGCCTGAAAAAAGTCTGGATGGAGCCCGATCGCGGATTCCTCAGCGACGAATTTTACAACATGCCGGGCCTCGGCGCGCTGTACAGCCGGGCCTCGACCTACATTTTCGGCGACTGGAATAAATGCGGCGAGCTGATGGGGCTCGCGCCCTATGGCCGCCGCGAGCAGATAAAGCCGCTGATGGCGATCGCCGGCAACGAATTGCAGGTGCCGCGCTGGTCGGCGGAATTCAACCAGCCTTATGTCATGGACAGCGGCGGGAAATGGGAAGCCAGCCCCTCGATGCGGCATTGGGAGGATCTCGCCTGGCGGGTCCAGGACGACACCGAAAAGGTGCTGCTGGCGCGCGCCCGCTGGCTGCGCGAAACCACCGGTGCGAAAAATCTCTGCATCGCCGGCGGCGTGGCGCTGAACTGCGTCGCCAATGGCCGGATCGCACGCGAGGCCGGATTTGAAAACGTCTGGATTCAGCCCGCCGCGGGCGACGACGGCATTGCGATCGGCTGCGCGGTCTACGGCCATCTCGAGGTTTTGAAACAGCCGCGCTCGTTCGTGATGAAGCAGTCCTATATCGGCAAGCCCTATGCCGAGCCGGACATCGGCAAGGCCTTGCAAAATTTCTTCGTCCGCATTCAGACCACGGCGGTTCGCAGCGACGATATCTGCCGCGACACCGCAAAATTGCTGGCCGAGCAGCGCGTGATCGGCTGGTTTCAGGGCGGCTCCGAATTCGGACCCCGCGCGCTCGGCAACCGCAGCCTGCTTGCCGACCCGCGCAAGGCCGAGATGAAGGACATCCTGAACAGCCGCGTAAAGCACCGCCAACCGTTCCGCCCCTTTGCGCCGATCGTGCTGGCGGAACGGGCCAAGGAGATATTCGAAGGCGAGGAAGACTCGCCCTTCATGCTCATCGCAAAACCGGTCCGCCCGGAGTGGCGCGACAGGATTCCGGCCATCGTTCATGTCGATGGGAGTGCGCGTGTGCAAACCGTGGCCGAGGACACCAACCCGGTGCTGTATCGACTGCTCCGGGAGTTCGAGGCGCTCACCGGCGTGCCCGTGCTGATCAACACGTCGTTCAACGTCAAGGGCGAGCCGATCGTGGAGACGCCGCAGGATGCAGTGGTGTGCTTCCTGACCACGGGAATCGACAACCTCGTGCTGCACGACACGCTGGTCTCGAAAAACGCGCTTCATAAAGTCGTGGCACCGCTGGTGCGCGTCTATACCGATGTCGCCACGCTGGTGGTCGCGAACACGCGGCCCGGGTGAAACGGCTGTCGTTGCCATTCGGTGAAGCCGAAGGCGCGGCGGAGTGCCATAAAAAACCACATTCCGGAGAACTGAGATTCGCTTTGCGATGTTCGGCCGAGGCACTTCTCGGTTGTCATCGCGTGACAAAATATCCCGAGGAGGAGTTTGATGATCAATCTCAAAACCGCGGTTGTCGGACTGGCTGCGCTCGGCGGCGCAGCGCTTGGCCCCGGTGCGGCTTCGGCGATGCCGAACGGCCTGCCGGCGGCCGGTCAGCTTTCCAACGTCGAGGAGGTGGTGATGGTCTGCAATGCGTGGGGCCGTTGCTGGTACCGGCCGAATTACTATGTCGGCCCCCCGGTTGTTCGGTATGGCTATGTCGGTCCGCGCTATTATGGCGGCGGTTGGGGCTATCGGCGCGGCTGGGGACGCCGCTGGTAACGGCAATCCCAAGCTGGTTTCGGGGAGGGCGTTGCCCTCCCGTTTATTTCGAGGCCGGCGCTGGCACCGGTTTCGGCAACGGCTTGTCCTGCTGCTTCGACCACGAGATGTAATAGGCAACCGCCGTCATGATCGCGATGCCGCCGAGGCTGACGCCGATCTGCGCCCATATTGAGCCGTAGCTCAGCGACAGTATGAAATGACCGACAAAGGACAGAAAGACGCCCACGCAAAACACGGCGAGCGATTGCTGGCCGCATTTGATGACCGGCTCCCAAATCCGCCATTCCAGACCGGGCCAATCCTTGTGCACGAATTTTACCGTCAGAACCACAATGGCGACGAAATGCAGGAAGCGGTACCAGGCCAGATTGGTCTTGTCGTTCGGATTGAACCATCCGACCAGCGATTGCGGAAACCACGCGCCGAAGTCCGGAAACCGGCCGGCGAAGGTCATGAGCATCGCAAATACGAGATAGGCGATGCAGAGCCAGGTCGTGGCCGGAGAGCTGATGATTGATGCCGCTTGCGTAGCTCCGCCGAGCGCGCACCAGGATCCAAACACGAACAGCAATTGCCAGCAGAACGGGTTGAAGTACCATTCGCCGCCGGGAAACCCCGGTAGGTTCCAGCCGAATTGCCGGGCTGCGAACCAAAGCGCGATCGATGCCAGCATCGTCAGATTGGGCCGGCGCAGCATCAGCCATAGCACCGGGGGGAAAAAAGCCATCAGAACTATATAGAGCGGCAGCACGTCGAGATTGAGTGGCTTGAACTTCAACAGCAATCCCTGACGGAGGGTCTCGATGGAGTTTTCTATCAAGCCGGCCACGTTGAATTCGTTCACAATGTCGACATCCTTGAAGCGGTAGGCCACGTAACCGATCGACACGATGTAGATCACGAACAGGATGATATGGGCGACATAGAGCTGCCACACTCGCTTGAACAGCCGGGTGGCGCCGACGATAAAGCCGCGGTCGATCATCATGCGGGCGTAGACGAACGATGCGGTGTATCCCGAAATAAAGACGAATAGGTCCGCAGCGTCGCTGAAGCCGTAATTGCGCGTGGTGATCCAGTTCACGACGTTGTCGGGAATGTGGTCCAGAAAGATCGCCCAGTTCGCGACGCCGCGAAACAGGTCGAGCCGGAGGTCGCGTCCTTTGGGCGGCAGGATTGCGTGGATTTCCATGGGTGTGATGCTCAGTGAAGTGGTCGCCGCCCGAGATTGTCACAAGGCTGCGGAAAGATTATACCAAATTCGCAAACAAGACCGCCCGACGACGGAATCACACATCAACTTACCGACAGGTTATTCTAGCCTATGCCCGTCATTTCCACCAATTCCGCGCAGTGTCGCATCCCAACAGGCCCCGTCAATCCATGACCGCACGTATTTTCAAGCAGCCCAAGAACGCGATGCAATCCGGCAAAGCCAAGACCAAGGAGTGGCAACTCGACTACGAGCCCGAGCAGCCGCGGGTGGTTGAACCGTTGATGGGCTGGACCAGCTCCGGCGACATGAAGCAGCAGCTGACCATCCGCTTCGATACCAAGGAGGATGCCGTTGCCTATTGCGAGCGCGAGGGCATTCCCTATCAGGTGATCGAGCCGAAGGAGCCGGCGCGCCGGCAAGCGGCCTATGCCGACAATTTTGCATTCCGGCGCCGCGAGCCGTGGACGCATTAAGGTTTGGACCCATTAGGATTTGGCAGGGACCGCCCGATCCGTTCAATTTCTCCATGACAAAACCCGGCGCGGCCGCAAAGTTGAGGTTGCGCCGGATGGCGGCGCAATGACACCATGACGCCGGCCGCGCGACGAGTTGCGGCGCACAAACTAAACCGCGGAAGGCCATGTCGCTTCGCTCCAGTATCGACCCCGCCTCAACGGAATTTGCCCATAACGCCGAGACCATGCGGGCGCTGGTCGCGGAATTGCGCGAGAAGCTGAACAGTGTCGCCGGCGGCGGCGGCGAGGTTTCGCGCAAGCGGCATTTGTCGCGCGGCAAGATGCTGGCGCGCCAGCGCGTCGACCTCTTGATCGATCCCGGCACCGCATTCCTCGAACTGTCGCCGCTCGCGGCCTACGGCCTGTATGGCGGCGATGTCCATTCGGCCAGCATCGTCACCGGCGTCGGCCGGGTGTCGGGGCGCGAATGCGTCATCGTCGCCAACGATGCGACCATCAAGGGCGGCACCTACTACCCGATGACGGTGAAGAAGCACCTTCGCGCCCAGGATATCGCGCGCCAGAACAATCTGCCCTGCATTTATATGGTGGATTCCGGCGGCGCGTTCCTGCCGCAGCAGGACGAGATTTTCCCGGACGAACGGCATTTTGGGCGCATCTTCTACAACCAGGCGCAGATGTCGTCGCTGGGCATTCCGCAGATCGCCATCGTGATGGGCTCCTGCACCGCGGGCGGCGCCTATGTGCCGGCGATGTCGGACGAGAGCATCATCGTGCGCAATCAGGGTACGATCTTTCTCGGCGGCCCGCCGCTGGTGAAGGCCGCCACCGGCGAGGTCGTGACCGCCGAGGAATTGGGCGGCGCCGACGTGCATTCAAGACAGTCCGGTGTAACCGACCACTATGCGCAGAACGACGGCCATGCCATCGGAATCGCGCGAAAGATCGTCGCCACGCTGAAACCGCCGCAGCGCGCCGTGCTGAACATGCGCGAGCCGCGCGAGCCGTTGTTCGCGCCGGAAGAGATTTACGGGGTCGTCTCCGCCGACGGACGAAAGCCGTTCGACGTGCATGACATCATCGCGCGCCTGGTCGATGGCTCCGAGTTCGATGAGTTCAAGAAGCTGTACGGCCAGACGCTGATCTGCGGCTTCGCCCATATCTGGGGTTTTCCGGTCGGTATCATCGCCAACAACGGCATCTTGTTCAGCGAAAGCTCGCTGAAGGGCGCGCATTTCATCGAATTGTGCTGCCAGCGCAATATTCCGCTGGTGTTTCTGCAGAACATCACCGGCTTCATGGTCGGCAAGAAATACGAGGCCGGCGGCATCGCGCGCGACGGCGCCAAGCTGGTGACGGCGGTCGCGACCGCCGGCGTGCCGAAATTCACCGTGGTGATCGGCGGCTCCTACGGCGCCGGTAATTACGGCATGTGCGGCCGCGCCTATTCGCCGCGCTTTTTGTGGATGTGGCCGAATGCGAGGATCTCGGTAATGGGCGGCGAGCAGGCCGCCATGGTGCTGAGCCAGCTCAGGCGTGACAATATCGAGGCCAAGGGCGGTACCTGGTCTGTCGAGGAGGAGAACGAGTTTCGTGCGCCGACGCGGGCGCAGTTCGAGAAGCAGGGCAGTCCGTACTACGCCACCGCGCGGATATGGGATGACGGCGTGATCGATCCCGCCGATACACGGCTGGTGCTGGGCCTCGGACTTTCGGCATCGGCCAACGCGCCGATCGAACCGACCCGTTTTGGCCTGTTCAGGATGTGATGATGACGTCTGCATTGGTTCGACGTTTTCGCACATTGCTGATCGCCAATCGCGGCGAGATCGCCTGCCGGGTGATCCGCACCGCGAAGGCAATGGGCCTGCGCACGGTCGCGGTGTATTCCGAGGTCGATCGCGATGCGCTGCATGTCGCGATGGCCGACGAGGCTGTGTTGCTCGGCCCGGCACGCGCGCGCGACAGCTATCTCAACATCGAGCGGGTAATCGACGCGGCGAAGAAGAGCGGCGCCGAGGCCGTGCATCCCGGCTACGGCTTCCTGTCCGAAAATGCCGAATTCGCACAGGCCTGTGCGGATGCAAAACTGGTATTCGTCGGCCCGACGGCTGCGATGATGACGGCGATGGGGTCAAAATCCGGCTCAAAAATGCTGATGGAGAAGGCCGGCGTGCCGCTGGTGCCCGGTTTTCACGGCGAGGCGCAGGATGACAAGACGCTGGCGGATGCCGCGAACAAGATCGGTTTTCCGGTTCTTGTAAAAGCATCGGCGGGCGGCGGCGGGCGCGGCATGCGGATCGTGCGATCGGCGGCCGAACTCGCACCCGCGATCGTCAGCGCCAAGCGCGAGGCCAAGGCGGCGTTCGGCGACGACCGCATGCTGATCGAGAAATATGTCGACACTCCCCGCCACATCGAGGTGCAGGTGATCGGCGACAGCCACGGCAATCTGCTGTCGCTGTTCGAGCGCGAATGCACCCTGCAGCGGCGGCACCAGAAGGTGATCGAGGAAGCGCCGTCGCCGACTTTGAACGCAACGCAGCGCGACGCGGTCTGCGCCGCGGCACGCAAGGCGGCAGGTGCTGTGAATTACGTCGGCGCCGGCACTATCGAATTCGTCTCCAACGGCAAGGACGTGTTCTTTATCGAAATGAACACAAGGCTGCAGGTCGAGCACCCGGTGACTGAATTGATCACCGGCATCGATCTGGTGGAATGGCAGCTGCGCGTCGCGTTCGGCGAAAAACTGCCGCTCAAGCAGGACGAGATCAGGCTGAACGGCCATGCCATCGAGGCGCGGGTCTATGCGGAAAATCCGCACAAGAACTTTATGCCGTCAGTCGGCAGGATAAGGACCTGGCGGACGCCGGTTGAGACCGATGGCCTGCGCATCGACGCTGGCTACCGCGAAGGCGACGCGGTGTCGCCGCATTACGACGCCATGCTCGCAAAAGTGATCGCGTGGGCGCCGACCCGCGATGCCGCCATCGACCGGCTCAACCGCGGGCTTGAGGAAACCGATGTTCGCGGCGTCGTCACCAACATCCCGTTCCTGTCGGCGCTGCTGACGCATCCAAAAGTGCGCGCCAACGCAATCGATACCGGGTTTATCGAGCGCGAATTGAAGAGCCTGACGCCGGAAGCGCCACCGCCGGGCGATCTTGAGCTTAGCGCCGCGGTGGCGGCGATTTTGGAGGACGAGCAGAAGGCCGCGCGCAGCGAGGCGCATTCGCCATGGCGCAGTTCGGGCTGGATGCCCGTTGGACGTCGGCACCGGATATTTTCGTTCCGGCACGGACAGGGCGGCGAGCACAAGGTGACGCTGACGTACGGCAGCGGTCCGGCGACGCTCTCGATCGGCGCGCATGAATACGCCTTTGCCTCATCGCAGGCCGAACCCGGCGGCTTCGATCTCACGCTGGACGGCGCGCGGTCCCATGTCGCCGCGGTCGTAGAAGGCCACGAACTGTACTTGAGGACCCGCAATGGCCGCTTCGACCTGCACTGGGTCGATCCGTTCGGCGGCGATGACGAAGAGCAGGTCGGCGAGGACAAGATCGTGGCGCCTTTGCCCGGGACCGTCGTGGCGCTGCTCGCCGAGGTCGGAGCGACGCTGGAGAAGGGCGCGCCCATTCTCACACTCGAAGTGATGAAGATGGAGCAGACCCTGCGCGCGCCGTTCGCGGGCGTGCTGAAGGCGATCAAGTGCAAGGTCGGCGATATCGTGCAGGAAGGCGTCGAGCTGGCGGAGGTCGAGCCGGCCGCGTGAATTTGTAGGGTGGGCAAAGGCGCGCTCTTGCCGTGCCCACCATCTTCGCTCAATCCGGGAATGGTGGGCACGCCGCCAGCCGCGCGTTCGCGCGCCCGGCGACTTTGCCCACCCTACGAAGTCACCTCCCCCCGTCAGGCCCCATCACCAGATCGGGCAGCCAGGTCGAGATCTGCGGCACGAAGCACAGCAGCACCACCGCCGCCATCATCAACAGCACGAAGGGCAGCGTGCCCCAGATCACTTCGCTTAAGGGGATATCGGGAGCAACGTTGCGGATCACAAAAATGTTCAGGCCCACCGGCGGGTGGATCAGGCCCATCTCCATCACAATGGTCATGACGACGCCGAACCAGATGATGTCGAAGCCGGCGGCGCGCAGCGGCGGCAGGATGATCGGCGCGGTCATCAGGATGATCGACACGGGCGGCAGGAAGAATCCGAGCACCACCACCATTACCAGGATCGCGGCCAGCAATTCCCAGCGCGGCAGGTGCATTTCGACGATCAATTCGGCAACCGATTGCGAAATGTGCAGGTAGCTCATGACGTAGGAATAGAGCAGCGACATGCCGATGATCATCATCAGCATGGTGGAGTCGCGGATGGTCGATCGCATGATCGGCGCCAGATCGGACGGCGTCCACACGCTGTAGATCGCCGCGATCAGCACCAGCGCCAGCAGGCCGCCTAAGCCAGCGGTTTCCGACGGCGTTGCGTAACCGCCGTAGAGCGCGATCATCACGCCGGTCAGCAGGATCACGAACGGCAGCACCCGCGGCAGCATGTCGAAGCGTTCCGACATGGTGTAGTCGTCGCGCGTCAGGATCGCCGCGGTTTCCCCGGTCTTCTCGTAGAGCGCGGCGGCCGCGGCATATTCCATGCGAAAGCGGATCACCGCGTAGGCCCCGAACAGCGTGACCAGCAGCAGGCCCGGGCCGATGCCGGCGAGAAACAGCCGTCCGAGGGATTTTTCCGCCGCGACCGCGAACAGGATCATGGTGATCGACGGCGGCAGCAGGATGCCGAGCGTGCCGCCGGCGGCGATAATGCCGGCGGCAAAACCGCCGGAATAGCCGCGCTTGCGCATTTCGGGAATCCCGGCGGAGCCGATCGCCGAGCAGGTCGCGGGTGAGGATCCCGCCATCGCCGCGAACAGCGCGCAGGCGAACACATTGGCGACGCCGAGTCCGCCGGGCACGCGATGCAGCCAGGCATGCAGCGCCAGATAAAGATCCTGTCCGGCGCGCGATTTGCCGATCGCAGCACCCTTGAGGATGAACAGCGGGATCGACAGCAGCGTGATCGAGGCCATTTCCTCGTAGACGTTCTGCGTCACGGTATCGAGCGATGCCGAGGGCATATAGATCGCCATGAACACCACCGCGACCGCGCCCAGCGCAAACGCGATCGGCATGCCTGAGAACATCACCAGGAGGGTCGCGAACCCGTAGCTGATGCCAATTCCAAGGACGGTCATCGGCGCGCCGGTCCGCTGAACGGAATTATGATCTGCAGCAATATCTGCACGCACAGCAGCGTCATCCCGGACGCCATCAGGACGTAAGGAATCGCCAGCGGTGCCGACCACATCGAGTTCGTCACCTGGCCATCGACCCACGCTTCATGCGCCAGGGTCCAGGATTTCCAGGAGAAGAACGCGCAAAACACCAAGCTCGCGACATCCACCAGCCAGAGCCGGATACGGTTGGCCAGCGGCGGCAGCAACCCGACGAACGCCTCGATGCCGATGTGTCCGCGCTGCCCCTGGACATAAGCCGCGGTCATGAAGGTGGCGCCGACCAACAGAAACACCGCGGCTTCGTCCTGCCAGTAGTTCGGGCTGTGAAACAGCGCGCGGCTCAGCACGCTGTAGCTCAGGATCGCGCTCGCCGCGACCAGAGCTATTCCCGCGAGGATGACGATGATGCGATTGCAAAAGGCGAGCGCTCGTTCGAGCGCCGCCACGAACACATTGTCCGCGACGGCGCTCGTCGTTTCAGGCTGATCCGGGAGCGGACCATGCATCATGCGGAGACATCGGTTGCGAGCTTCAGCAGATTGGCGGCGGCCGCGCTCTTGCCGGTGTAATCCTTCCAGGCGGTATCGCGGGCGATGTCGCGCCACTTGTTGACGGTGGCCTGATCGAGCGGGCTGACCTTGGCGCCGGCCTTCTCATAGACCTTGGCGACCTCGATGTCGTCGTCCTGCGCGCCCTTCTTGCCGTAGGCTTCCATCTCGGCGCCGACCGCGACGATGACGTCCTGCTGGTTCTTCGGCAGCTTGTCGAAGATCGCCTTCGACATCAGAAGCGGCTCGAACATGAACCAGTAGGAGGCGCCGGCGCCCGAGGTCAGCGATTTCGCCACTTCCTCGAGCCGGAACGAGATCAGGCTGGTGGAGGAGGTGATGCCGGCGTCGCAGGCGCCGGTCTGCATCGCGGCATAGAGTTCATTCGACGGCACCGACAGCACGGCGGCGCCGGCGCTCTGCAGCACCATGTCCATCTCGCGCGAGCCGCCGCGCACCTTCAGGCCCTTGGCGTCTTCCGGCGCCACGATCGGCTTGGAGCGGCTGGCGACCCCGCCGGCCTGCCACACCCAGGTGAGGATGATGATGCCCTTGTCGGCGAGAAAATCCGTCAGCGCCTTGCCGACCGGCTGGCTCTTCCATTTCAGGCCCTGGTCGTAGGTCGAGACCAGCCCGGGCATCAACCCGATATTGGTTTCCGGCAGTTCGCCGCCGGCATAGGGCAGGGGATACAGGCTGATATCGAGCGCGCCTTTGCGCATGGCGGAGAATTGCGCGTTGGTCTTGATCAGCGAGGAGTTCGGATAGATTTCGCCGGCCAACTCGCCGCCGCTGCGTTTTGCGATCTCGGCGGCGAACACCCGGCACAGCCGGTCGCGGAAGTCGCCCTTGTCGATGGTGCCGCCCGGAAACTGGTGCGAGATTTTCAGGGTGGTCGCGGCATGCGCGGTTCCCGTTCCGAAGCGCAGGATGGCGGGGGCGGCGATCGCGGATGCGATGACGTGGCGGCGTGTGATCATGGGTGTCTCCCTCAGGCTTTTTCTCTATTGGGAATGCGGATGATGTCGATGTGGCATGTTAGCCCGACAGACCACGGTTTTTCTCTCATCTGATAGTTTGAGGCGATGCGTCGGCGTGCACTTATTGTTGCATCGCACACGCCTCGGATTCGGGTGTGAACACCGCACTAACATGTTTTGTCAGCGTGCACCCAGCCCATCGTCCACGCTCCTTTCAACAACACGTCAACCTGCGGGTTATTTCATGGGTCAGGAAAGAAGCCCTTGGTCGTGGATTTCGTCTCCGATTCAAACAGCCACACGCCCACATTCTCGCGACGCAATGCGTCCGAGGTTTGCCATTTCCCTCGCGAACCGCGCGAGGGGTGGAGCGGCGGGAGGCGCCAGGGCACCAGCGGGCACCCTTGAGGCGGGAGTAACGTACCCACCTCGCGCGGCAAGGCACCGCGCGCGCCCAAGGCTAGGCGCAGCGCCTCCCGGCGCTCCACCGGCCACCAGGCCGTCGACCGTCCCGGGGCGCCCCGGTCCGGCCAGCTTTCGCTCTGTCCGCTGCAGGGATCGCTTCTAGAAAGCAGTCCCTTATCGGACAGGATGATTTTGAGTATATCATCCCATAGGAATGTATCAATAGGAATTTGTAGGTTCTGAAAAAATATTTTCGTCGTCCCGGCGACCGCCGGGACCCATAACCAGCGATGCTAATGTGCTATGGGTATCTATCCCTTGGAAAATGTCATCGCTCGGTTCGTAGGGCGGATTAGCGACTCCCGGGCGCGACAGTTCGACCGGATAAAGGCGGGAGCGTAATCCGCCGCTCCGCGCGCACCGGCGGCGGATTACGCCTTGCGCCTTCGCGCGTTGAAACACCGGTGCACGGGGCCCGGCTAATCCGCCCTACGATTCAGCATCGCGCTGGGACACGGCCGGTTACTTCCGCTTCTTGCGGGCGGCGTAGCGGGCGTCGCGGGCGGCCTTGCGCTCGGCTTCCAGCGCGGCTTCGCGGGCGGCGGCCTCTTGCTTTTCACGGGCGGCGGCTGCCGCCGCTTCCTCGGCGAGCCGCGCTTGCTCGGCCTTCTTCGCGGCCTTCTCGGCGTCGCGGGCGAGCTTGGCCTTGGCGCGCGCGGCGGCTTGCGCCTCGCGCTCGGCCTGACGCTGCTTTACGGCGGGATCGTCGGCGCCGGGCTGGGCGCGAAACTTTTCGAGAATATTCTTCCTGGCTTGCTGCGCCGCCTTCTGGCGGTCTGCGAAACTGACTTCCTTGAATCCACTCATCTAAATCGCCTTGTCGCTTTCGTTGTTGGTTGTGGGCCTTAGGGATGCGTCTAATTATCCGCAAGCCGGCGCAATGTCGCGCGAAAACTGACGCTGCGGCTGCCGACCAGCGAGGTACCGAATACCTCCGCGCCGTCATCCTTGAACGTTCCGGAAAAGCCGGTGGTGACCTCGCGGCCGCCGAATACCGGCCGCGCGGCGCTATCGTGATATGGCGTGTGCTGATTGGTGACCAGCTCGCCCTTACATGCGCTTCCCTTGAGGGTATAGGAGCCAACGGACCAGAAATAGGGATCGCCGCCCAAAATAACGCCATCCCGGATGATGATCACGCCGCTGGCCCGGCCCTTTACGCCGTCGCCCATCTGGATATGAACTGAGTACAATCCGTTCTTCATGCTCGATATGACCGGGGGCGATTTGGGTTCCCGCTGGCGTGTCCAACTTGAAGCTTGCCGCAAAAAACAACTCTTGTATCGCAATGCGGAGCCTGAAAAGACAAGCTCGAAAACGCGAGCGAGCGATTCAACGAGGAGGTAAGATGCCAAACTTTCGACGTGCCGGCGCCTTGGCAGCATTTTCATTGATGGCGGCATTGAGCGCCGCTGTTCCGGACGCTTCCCATAACACGGCAACAGCCCAGACCGCAGGAAAATCCATGACCACCGCTTCAGGCTTGCAGATATCAGACAGCAAGGTCGGCACCGGCGCGACCCCAAAACCCGGACAGACCTGCGTCGTGCATTACACCGGCTGGCTCTATGAGAATGGCGTCAAGGGCAAGAAATTCGACTCCTCGGTCGACCGCAACGAGCCGTTCGAGTTTCCGATCGGCCAGCGCAAGGTGATCGCCGGCTGGGACGAGGGCGTCGCGACCATGAAGGTCGGCGGCAAACGCACCCTGGTCATCCCGCCGCAACTCGGCTATGGCGCCCGCGGCGCCGGCGGCGTGATCCCGCCCAACGCGACGCTGATGTTCGACGTGGAACTGCTCGATGTGAAGGGGTGAACCCGGTCCCCGTCATTGCGAGCCAACGGGTCGCGAACGCGCGCCCGATGACAGCTCCGCGAAGCAATCCAGGGCGTAGGGCGCAATAAGCGGCGCGTCAGCGACGCGCATTGCGCCGCCTTGCGCGAAAGAGCGGAGGACAGATGGCGCAATGCGCTTCGCTTATTGCGCCCTACGCGCTTTACGACTTCGGGAAATTCAGCTCCACGCCGACGCCGTCGGGATCGTAGAGGAAGAACTGCGTGTCGCCGGTGCGCGGCACGATGCTCTCGCGGAATTTTACGCCTCTCTCCTGCAGGCGCTTGCGCACGCCATCGACGTCGCTAGCGGCGAAGGCGATATGGTCGAGGCGGCCGGTGTCCTCGTATTTCTTCTCGGTGCCGCGCACCACGATGCCTTCGCGCGGCTTGCGGGTGCCCATCAGGTGCACGGTGGCGGTGCCGCCCGAATAGAGCCAGTAGCCGGGGAAATCGAGCGGCGGGCGGTCGCCATTCTCCAGTCCCAGCACGTCGCAGTAAAAATCCTTGGTGCGCTCGAGATCGGAGGGTTCGATGGTGTAATGCTGCAATCCGCCGAGGGGCATGGTGTTCTTCCTTTTTGCTTTTCAGACGAAGGTGAGATCGGCTTCGGCGCCCATCATCCAGGCGCCGACGGTTTCAAAATGCCGGAGCTGGCCCTGCAGCTGCTGGGTCACGGTGTGCATATCGCGAAAACGGCGCTCCAGCGGATGGCTCTCGAAGATCGCGGTGGCGCCCGCGGCATTCCAGGCGAAATCCACGGCCTCGCGCGCCTTGTGGATGGCGTGCGTGGACGCCATGCGGATGGTGATGCGCTGCTTGACGGTGATCATTGAGCCTGCGGACAGATCCTTCCAGATCTCCGCCATCGATTGCAGCAGATAGGTCCGCGCGGCGCGGAGATTGACCTCGGCCACGGCAAGGTTGGTCTGCACCGCCGCATTGTCGCGCAACGGCTTGCTGGCGCCGCGCGGCACCTTGTTGCGCGCCACGTCGACAAAGCCGTCGAGCGCGCTGCGGGCAATGCCGCAGGCGACGCCGGCAAAACCGACCTGGTAGCAGGTGCCATTGCCCATGCGGTAGAGCGGGCCGTTCTCGCGGCACTCCTTGTCGAAGTCGCGGGTGATCGAATGGTCCGATCGGACGAAGAAGTCATTCAGCGCGAACTGGTCGCTCGCGGTGCCGCGCAGGCCGACCGTATTCCAGATGTCGGTCCACTGCACGTCGCACGCGCGCACCAGCATGGTGCGTTCCAGTTGTTCGCCGGTCGTGGCATCGCGCCTGGGCGAGCCATCGGCCTGGTAGATCGGGCAGTGGGCGCCGAGCCAGGTCGCGTGGCGGCCGCCGGAGGCAAAGGCCCAGACGCCGGTGACCCTGTAGCCGCCCTCGCATTCGGTCGCCTTGACCTTAGGACCAGGGCCCCAGGCGAGCACGGCGCGCGGGTCGTTGCCGAAGATCGCCTGCGCCACCGGCAAATCGAGATAGGCCGCCGACATGGCGCAGCCGCCGGCCTGGCTGAGGCACCAGGCGGTCGAGGCGTCCTCCTGGGCGATGGTTTCGATGACATGGAAGAAGGTGACGGGATCGGTCTCAATCCCGTCGGACGAGCGCGGCAGCAACAGGCGGAACAGTTTTGCTTCGTGCAGTCTGTCGAGCAGGGCCGGCGGCAACCGCCGGGACGCCTCGATCTCGTTCGAGGCGGCCGCGACCGCCGGGCGGACCGCCTCGGCGCGCGCGATTACGGTCCGGTCGCCGGCGAGTTCGGCGGAAGTCGGGGTCATCGCGTCCAAGGCAGTCCTCATCGAAGCGTGGTCAAAAGACAAATCAGGCGGTGACGGCCAGTTCCTTGTCGATCTGCTCGATCGATTTGCCCCTGGTTTCGATTCCGAGGAAATAATACACCGCCCCGGCCATCAAAAACCAGCAGCCGAGATAGACGAATGCGGTGGGAATCTGCGGCAATGGCACATCCGGCTTGAGGTAATTGCCGGAGCCGACGATCAGAGCGAGGCCCACCGGCCCGATGATCTTGCCGATGCCGCCAAAACCATAGGCCGAGCCCATCCCGGTGGTCCTGAGGTGCGAGGGCCAGACCTCCGCCGCGTAGGGCCCGACGATGGCAAAGCCGCCGTCGGCGAAGAAGAAGGTCACGGCCAGCAGCAGCCAGAATGCCGACATTCCGAACAGCATCGCGTCGTAATTATAGCCCGCGATAATGGTCATGACGCCGGCGCCGAAGCCGAGCAGGCCGCCCGCGTTGCGCCGCCCCATCAACTCCGAGAAGAACGAGAAGGAGAGCCGGCCGATGAAGCCCGAGACGGTAAGCAGGATCATCATCTTGGAGGCTTGCTGCGGCGTCACCTTGAGCAACACCACGAACAGCGACGGCGCCCACAGCGTGATGCCGTAGACGCCGGTTTGCGCGCCGGCATTGCCGAGCCAGGACACGATCAGGCTGCGCGGATATTTGAACAGGTCGAGCCAGTTGCTCCTGATGATCGGGCCGGCGTCGGCGGCGGTCGGCAGCGGCAGCGCGGAGGGCGCCATCTGCAGCGCCCAGGCCAGCGACTGGCGCGCCTCCTCGTAGCGGCCCTGGCGGCACAGCCAGCGCGGCGATTCCGGCACCCAGAGCCGGACCAGCAGCACCAGCAGCGCCGGTAGCACCCCGATCGCGAACAACAACCGCCACTGGTCGCTGCCCATATAGGCGCCCAACACCGCGCCGAGGCCGACGCCGAGCGGAATGACGCAGGTCACGATGCCGCCGACCCAGCCGCGCTTGGAGGAGGGCATGAACTCCTGCACCAGCGGCAGGTCGACGCAATACAGCCCGCCGACCCCGACGCCTACGAAAAAGCGCATGATCGACAAATAGATCCAGCCATTATCTGGAGTGAAATAGAGCAAGCCGGTGGCGATCGAGAAGTTCAGCACGGTGCCGATAAAGACCTTGCGGCGGCCGATGCGGTCGGCGAGCCAGCCCCAGGCATAGGCGCCGAGGATGGCGCCGATGCCGGAGCTCATCAGCACGATGGCGGACTCGCCGAAGGTGAGCTTCCACGGCCCGATCAGGAAGGCGAGCACGAAGCCGATCAGGAAGTAGTCGAAGAATTCCAGCGCGTCGCCGATGATGGCCGCGGTGAGGATCTTGATCTGGTTGGCGGTCAGACTTGTCCGCCGATCGAGCATCTCGAACATGGGCGTTTTCCCCTGGCGCATGTTCGTTTTGGGCGGGTCCCGCGCCTGCACGCCGCCGATGGCGGGGAAAGCTACCGGTTCGAGGCGGCAAGCGGAAGAGGGGCCGTTGGCGGAAATTTTGCAGAGGAATGGAGCCGGGCGCTGGTGGTGCCCAGCCGGGCCGTTTCCGGTTCGAAAACGCCGAACTAGCTGAAAGCGAACGCGAGCAAGCTCGAGCAAAGCAGCATGAAGCCTGCTGCGGTTACTGCGAGGAATCGTTCGGCTACAAAATCGTTGTTACGCATGATGCACCTGCCGAGCGCGATGCTGGACCAAATTTATTAAAGCTTTCGGAATCGTTCCCTCTGCAACACCGGCCGCGAACGATAGCCTTCATAGGCGTGAGCAAGGAAAATGCTGGCGCTGATGAAGCCGAAAAACACTGTAACCATCTCGATCATCGCAACTGTCCTTTGCGCCCTTGGCTGGACAGAAACGACAGGCGGGGCCGCACAGTCAAAAGGATTTCGAAGCGGTGCTGAAAATCGCAATCCGACTGATGATTTGGGGCAACACCCCGTTCCGGAGAGCGCCGGTTTGTGGCTGCCGCCGCGCGCGATCAAGGCCGGCGCGCGACGATTCCGTGGCACCGATGGCGGGGACGGCTGCCGAGGAATCAGGCGGCGTCGGTCCACACGATCATATCGTCCATGGCCGGCACGATTGAAGGGACCGGCTCGCCATCGAGTTCGGCCAACCGGTCGATCAGCAGGCGGAGCCGCGGCGGAATCTCGCCGGCCTCCTTGTCGAGAGCGAACCGGAGCCGGTCCCCGATTTCATCGCAAATGGCGCGGCAGTGTCCGCTGTCGATCTGCAACGGCAAGGCAGTTTGGCTCGGCATGACGATCCCCGAAAAACGCGATTTCGGGGGACAATAAGCCTAAAATTTTAAGGAGCAGGCGGCGATTTCGATCGAGTTTTTCGCCCGGCCGTTACCGGCGATTAACCAGCCGAAAGCGGTTGACGACCGCTTTGCGCGAACCCGTCAGCCGCGGGAGAGGGTCAGCCGGTCAGGCGAGGCAAGCAACGTAGAAAATGGCGGCGCCGACAGCTGCCACGATCGACCAGATGGCGGGGTCGATGCCTGCATTGCTGAGTTGGTCGGTTTCCGTCCACATGGCACGCTCCCTCAGCGAACGACCGAAGCGCCTGAACTGGTGATTGCGACCGGTTTGCCGGCCTTCATAACCTTGGCGGTCTGGGTAGCGCCGTCGTCGGACCCGGTCCGCGCCGAGATGCCGAAACCCGCCACCGCGATGCCGGCCACAAGGGCGACAACGACGATCTTGAGATGGGTCGAGCGGTCTGCACTGTAAATTGAATGGTTCATATGAAGTCTCCCCGATCGCCTTTTCGGCGTATCCTTAACGGGGACTTTTGCCCGGCGACGGTTTCAGGATGATTGCGTCGGGAACCCAAAATGGTTTCGTGGGGTAGGAGAATTGTTTCGTTCGGGGCCGGAAAATGGCGCCAGGAGGGCTTGTGGCGCAGCAATTCCGGCGTTTTTCCATAGGAGGCCGCCAATCCCAGGGTTAGGCTGTTGCCACGAGGCCGCAACGAAGATGGGAGCCATGCCGATGCCGAGCAATCTTTCGCCTGCCGAACTGGACGATCGAATCGCGGTGCTCCGCGACAACATCCGGCAGTTGATCGAGCAGGCCGCCGGCGCCTCCGGCGGTCAAAACGAAGAGCGGACGGCGGATCGAATCGCGCAGCAGACCGACGAACTGGACAAGCTCGTTGCGGAGCGCGAGGCGCTGGGGCGAAAATAGGGTCGTTCCAGCCCGGTTTGCGGGGGCCTGTTGAAGCGAACTCGCAAGGAACATCCGTTTCATCGGGAGGTCCGGCAATGGGTGCCGGCGCGACTCGGAGGACGACGATCGTCGGCTAGCTCCCTTGTCGCAGATAAAGACGCTCGTAGGCGTCGACCATCGCATCAACGGAATAACGCTCTTGCACCAGATGCCGCCGGACCTCTCGCCCCTGATCGGACGTTAATTCGGCGATTGCCGCCTCCAGCCCACGCGCGAGATCGGCCGGATCGTGGGTCCGTACCAGAAAGCAGCCCGGCATGTCGCGCAACGCTTCGGCGTTGCCTCCCATGTCAGTCGCTACGACAGGAAGCCCGGCCGCAAGCTTTTCAAGCACGGCGTTTGAAAAGCCCTCCTGATTTGATGCCATCGCGCCAATGTCCATCGCCGAAAGGAGGGAGGGAACGTCATTGCGTAGGCCGAGCATGTGCAGCCTATCCGCTACGCCCAACGTATTGGCGAGCACATTCAGGGAGGCGGCGATTCCTTGATCCTTTCCGATAAAAAACAGCTTCAAATGCCGGTTTGATGCGAGGAGCGAGAATGCCTCGATCAGATCGGCGTGTCCCTTATACGGGAAAAGATTGGCGACCATCACGATCGCTATGTCCGTAGCCGAAAGCCCCAGCGATGCTCTTATTTGCTCGCGATCGTACCTCGCTTCGAAAGGGCTGAAATCGAAGCCGTTGGAGATGACGGTGATTTGCGCGACATTGCAGCCATCGCGGCGTGACGTGTCCTCGGCAACAGCGTGAGAATTCGCGGTAATGACGTGAGACAATGCGTTCGCGGCGCGGTCAACCTTCTTCATAATTGATATTCGCTCTTGGTGGACGCCCATCGCGCGTTTTGATGTGATGACAAGCGGAATGAGGAAAAGTCGTCCGACTACCGCGCCAAGGAAATTTGGGACCGGCAAGAATGCATGAACGACGCTCGGGCGATGGCGGACGTTCCACCAGATCAGTTTCAGTTGCGCCTTTGCCAGCGTAATCAATTTTTCAATTTTGCCGCCAGTTGACCGATAACCACCATCGATCACTTCAATCCCCGCGGCCTGCGCGCCGCCTAGAAGTTCACCCGTTCTTTCCAACGTGAATATGTCGACCTTCCATCCGCGAGCCTTCAGACCTGTGGCCAGCATGGCTAGTTGGGATTCCGTGCCGCCGGTCATGAGCGACCAGATAACGAACAGGATGCGATTTTTTCCGGATTCGAAATAAGTCGCGCGGTCCGGCAGGCTCATTGACTGGTGCTCCGTGGGGATGCTTGAAACTACCCCACACCGCCCCACAGCGTAAAGCCGCGAAAAAACCTGGAACGCATTGAAATAGTTGGCGATCCCAGCAGGATTCGAACCTGCAACCCACGGAGTAGAAATCCGTTACTCTATCCAGTTGAGCTATGGGACCGTCGGGCACCTCATAGCACCGCCAATATGAAAAATCCGCTTCCCTGCCAAGCCTGAACCGAACCAATCTCCCCGAGGGGGCGACAACCCAGGAGCGGCGGGCCGTTGTCTTCGGTTTGCCGCCCCATGCTCACGATGCGCCGGCGCCGTCGACGGCAGCTGGCCTGGACTGTCTAATGTCGCCTGCGACTTTTTCGCTCTCCTCTTCTCCGGCCATCAGTCCGTCACCTTTTCGCGCATTTCTGTCCATCAGGCGGCGTTCGTCCGCTTCCCCAAGGGAGTCCATCATGATCGGTCTGGTTCGCGCCGCGGCACTTTGCGCAACGCTGGCGCTTGGCCTCATCTCGGCGCAGGCGGCGGACAAGGCCTTCAAACGCGACGATCTCGGCAATTCGGCGATCAAGCTGGAAGCCCAGATCAAGAGCGAGGCCGGTCCCGTCGCCAAGTCGGCGGCCACGCTGCGCACCGACGCCGATGCCGCGTTCAAGCGCGGGGATTTTCGGGGCGGGCTGCAGGTTTTGGGACAGATTGCAGCCGTCGCGCCCGAAGACAGCGGCAACTGGCTACGGCTGGCCAAGACTATTTTCCAGATCCGCTCCGCCACATCCAGCGAACAGACTTTCCTGCTCGAACGCGCTTCCACCGCCGCCTATATCGCCTATCAGCGCGCCGGCAATACGGGGGAGGAAGCGGATGCCCTTGCCGTGCTCGGCCGTGCGCTGTCCGACCGCAAGCTGTGGCGGCCGGCGCTGGATGCCTTGCGGCTTTCGCTCGAGATGAGGGAAGTCGCTGAGGTCCGCGGCCAATATGAGAAACTGCGCGACGATCACGGTTTCAGGCTGCTGGATTACACCGTGGATTCGGATTCGGCCTCGCCCCGCGCCTGCTTCCAGTTTTCCGAGGACCTCGCCAAGCGCACCGATTTCGCGCCGTACCTCGCTTTGGCGGGCAGCGACAAGCCGGCGCTCACTTCCGAAGAAAAACAGCTCTGCGTCGAAGGCCTCAAGCACGGCGAACGCTACAACATCAATCTGCGCGCCGGCCTGCCGTCGACGGTGAAGGAAAGCCTGCCGAAGTCGGCCGAGTTCAACATCTATGTGCGCGACCGCAAACCGTTCGTGCGCTTCACCGGGCGGGCCTATGTGCTGCCGCGCACCGGCCAGCGCGGCATCCCGCTGGTCAGCGTCAATACGCCTTCGGTGGCGGTGCAGGTGTTCCGGATCGGCGACCGCAACCTGATCAACACCGTGATCGACAGCGACTTCCAGAAGGCGCTGTCCAGCTACCAGCTGGACGATCTCGGCAACGAGCGCGGGGTAAAGGTGTGGTCCGGCGAGCTTGCCACCGCGAGCACGCTCAATCAGGACGTCACCACCGCATTTCCGGTCGATCAGGCGCTCGGCGACCTGCAGCCCGGCGTCTATGTGATGACCGCCAAGGCCAAGGGGCCCGGTTCGGGCGACGACGATGGCTCCCTGGCGACGCAATGGTTCATCGTGTCCGACCTCGGCCTCACCGCGTTTTCCGGCAATGACGGCATCCATGTGTTCGTCAATTCGCTGGCCACCACCGATGCGGTCGCAAAAGCCGAAGTGCGGCTGGTGGCGCGCAACAACGAGATTCTGGCGAGCCGCAAGACCGACGAGTCAGGGCATGTGCTGTTCGAGGCGGGGCTGGCCCGCGGCGAGGGCGGTCTGTCGCCGGCGCTGCTGACGGTGTCGGGCGAAAAGGCCGACTACGCCTTCCTCAGCCTGAAATCCAATGCCTTCGACCTCACCGACCGCGGCGTCTCCGGCCGCGCGGTGCCGGCCGGCGCCGATGCGTTCGTCTATGCCGAGCGCGGCGTCTATCGTTCCGGCGAGACGGTGTATCTCACGGCGCTGTTGCGCGACGGGCAGGGCAATGCCGTGACCGGCGGGCCGCTGACGCTGGTGATCGAACGTCCCGACGGCGTGGAATTCCGCCGCGCCGTGCTGCCGGACCAGGGCGCGGGCGGGCGCAGCCTGACCTTGCCGCTCAATTCCGCTGTTCCGACCGGGACCTGGCGGGCGCGCGCCTTCACCGACCCCAAGGGCTCTTCGGTCGGCGAGACCACCTTCATGGTCGAGGACTATGTCGCCGATCGGATCGAGTTCGAATTATCGAGCAAGGACAAGCAGATCAAAGCCGATGCTCCGGTAGAGCTTAAAGTCGACGGCCATTTCCTCTATGGCGCGCCGGCATCGGGCCTGCAGCTGGAAGGCGACATGCTGGTTGCACCGGCATCTTCACGCCCGGGCTTTGCCGGCTACCAGTTCGGCGTCGCCGACGAGGAGACCACCAGCAACGAGCGCACGCCGATCGAAAACCTGCCGGTGGCCGATGCCAACGGCGTTGCGACGTTTCCGGTCAGCCTGGCAAAACCGCCATCGTCGACGCGTCCACAGGAAGCGCAGTTCTTCATCCGCATGGCGGAAGCCGGCGGCCGCGCGGTCGAGCGCAAGCTGGTGCTGCCGGTGGCGCCGGCAGCGGCGATGATCGGGGTAAAACCGCTGTTCGGCGACAAGAATGTCGCGGAGGGCGACAAGGCGGATTTCGACGTGGTGTTCGTCGCGCCCGACGGCAAGCCGCTGGCGCGCAACGGTCTGCGCTATGAGCTGTTGAAGCTGGAATCGACCTATCAATGGTATCGCCAGAGCTCGTCCTGGGAATACGAGCCGGTAAAATCCACCAAGCGCGTGGCGGATGGCGATCTCGCGATCGCCGCGGAAAAACCGTCGCGGATAAGTCTGGCGCCGCAGCCCGGCCGCTACAGGCTGGACGTCAGATCGGCGGAAGCCGACGGGCCGCTGACCTCGGTGCAGTTCGATGTCGGCTGGTATTCCGATGGCAGCGCCGACACGCCAGACCTGCTGGAAACGTCGATCGACAAGCCGGAATACCAGTCCGGCGACACCATGGTGGTGTCGGTCAATGCGCGCTCGGCCGGCAAGCTGACCATCAATGTGCTCGGCGACCGCCTGCTGACGACGCAGTCGACCGACATCAAGGAAGGTACCGCGCAGGTCAAGATACCCGTCGGCAAGGACTGGGGCACGGGCGCCTATGTGGTGGCCACGCTGCGCCGTCCGCTGGATGCCGCCGCACTCCGGATGCCCGGCCGGGCGATCGGCCTCAAATGGTTCGGCATCGACAAGAAGGCGCGCTCGCTCACCGTCGACCTGTCGCCGCCGGCGCTGGTGCGGCCGAACACCACCTTAAAACTGCCCGTCAAGCTCGGCGGATTGAACCCCGGTGAGGATGCAAAGATCGTGGTCGCCGCGGTCGATGTCGGCATTCTCAATTTGACCAATTACAAGCCGCCGGCCCCCGACGATTACTATCTAGGCCAGCGCCGCATGACCTCGGCGATCCGCGACCTCTACGGGCAGTTGATCGACGGCATGCAGGGCACCCGCGGCCAGCTCAAGACCGGCGGCGACGCCGCGGGTGCCGAGCTGCAGGGCAGCCCGCCCACGCAAAAACCGCTGGCGCTGTATTCCGGCATCGTCACGGTCGCCGCCGACGGCTCGGCGGAAATCTCCTTCGAGATTCCGGAATTCGCCGGCACCGCGCGGGTGATGGCGGTGGCGTGGACCGCGACAAAACTCGGCCGCGCCACTACCGATGTGACGGTGCGCGACCCGGTGGTGCTGACCGCGACGCTGCCCCGCTTCCTGCTCAATGGCGACAAGGGCGCCATGAGCATGGACCTCGATAATGTCGAGGGCGCGGCGGGCGACTACACCATCAGCGTCAAGACCGCAGGCCCCGTGAAGGTGACGGGCAATCCCGCAACCACCGTAAAACTGGCGGCCAAGCAAAGGACCTCGATGCAGCTTGCGCTCGACGCCTCCGGCGGCGCCGGCACCGCGCAGCTCGACGTCGATATCAAGGGGCCGAATGGTCTCACGCTGGCGCGGCACTATGTGCTGGACGTCAAGGCCGCGACGCAGATCCTGGCGCGCCGCTCGATCCGCACCCTGGCGAAAGGCGAAAGCCTGACGCTGACGTCGGACATGTTCTCGGACCTCGTGCCGGGCACCGGCGCGGTGTCGATGTCGGTCAGCCTGTCCACGGCGCTGGACGCCGCGACCATCCTGAAGGCGCTGGACCGCTACCCCTATGGCTGCTCCGAGCAGATCGCCAGCCGCGCGATGCCGCTGCTCTATGTCAACGATCTTGCGGCCGGCGCGCATCTGGCGATGGACACGGCGGTCGACCAGCGCATCAGGGACGCCATCGACAAGCTGCTGGCGCGGCAGGGCTCGAACGGCTCGTTCGGGCTGTGGTCGGCGGGCGGCGATGATGCCTGGCTCGACGCTTATGTCACCGACTTCCTGACCCGCGCCCGCGAAAAGGGATTTGTCGTGCCGGACGTGCTGTTCCGCAACGCGCTCGACCGCATCCGCAACTCCGTCGTCAATGCCGAGGAGCCGGAAAAGAACGGCGGCCGCGATCTGGCCTACGGGCTTTACGTGCTTGCGCGCAACGGCACGGCGCCGGTCGGCGATCTCCGCTATCTCGCCGATACCAAGCTGAACAACCTCGCCACTCCAATTGCAAAATCGCAGCTTGCGGCGGCGCTGGCGCTGGTCGGCGACCGCAGCCGGGCGGAGCGGGTCTATGCCGCGGCGCTCGAAAGCCTCGCGCCAAAACCGGTGCTGGAATTCGGCCGGGTCGATTACGGCTCGGCCCTGCGCGACGCCGCGGCGCTGGTCTCCCTTGGCAGCGAAGGCAACGCGTCGAGCGCGACGATCACGCAGGCCGTGCAGCGCGTCGAAGCGGCGCGGGGGCTGACGCCCTACACCTCCACCCAGGAAAATGCCTGGCTGGTGCTGGCGTCGCGCGCGCTGTCGAAGGAAACGCTGGCGCTCGACGTCAACGGCAGTCCGGTGAAGACCGCGCTCTATCGCAGCTACAAGTCTTCCGACATGGCCGGCCAGCCGATCAAAATCACCAACACCGGAGACACGCCGGTGCAGGCGGTGATCTCGGTCAGCGGTGCGCCGGTGACGCCGGAGCCCGCGGCGTCCAACGGTTTTAAAATCGAGCGGAATTATTTCACGCTTGATGGCAAGCCGGCCGATCCGTCCAAGGCCAAGCAGAACGACCGTTTTGCGGTGGTTCTGAAGGTCACGGAGGCAAAACCGGAATTCGGGCACATCATGGTGTCCGATTATCTCCCCGCCGGCTTCGAGATCGACAATCCGCATCTGGTGTCTTCAGGCGACACCGGCACGCTAGACTGGATCGAGGACGGCGAGGAGCCGGAACACACCGAATTCCGCGACGACCGATTCACCGCCGCCATCGACCGCGCCAGCGACGACAAGGCGGTGTTCACGGTGGCCTATGTGGTGCGTGCGGTGTCGCCAGGCAAATACGTGCTGCCGCAGGCCTATGTCGAGGACATGTACAACCCCTCGCGCTACGGCCGCACCGGCACCGGCAATGTCGAGGTGCGCGCGGCCAAATGAGTGCATCTCGCCAAACTCAATCGTCATGCGCGGGCCACACGCACCGCCGTCATCCTGAGGAGCCGCGCGCTTGCGCGGCGTCTCGAAGGATCGCCGCAAGCGCTCGTGGCCCATCCTTCGAGGCTCGCCGTGAAGAACGGCGAGCACCTCAGGATGACGGCGGTTATTGTTTGGTGGCAGATGTGTGAATTTAGCAAGGTCAAGCCCGGCCATGACGGTGTTAGTGGTAAGCGGCGCGTTCTCATCATCGTCGCGGCACTCTGCGTTTCCGTCCTGGTAGCAACCGGGATTTGGGTCGTCTCGCTCGGCCCGCTGCCGTTGGCGCAGGCGCAACAGGTCTCGACCAGCGTCGTCGATCGCAACGGCAAACTGCTGCGCGCTTATGCCATGGCCGACGGCCGCTGGCGGTTGCCGGTCGATGCCCGGACCGGCGTCGATCCCGGATACCTGAAACTGCTGCTGGCCTATGAGGACCGGCGCTTCCACTCGCATTCCGGCGTCGATCCCTTGGCGCTGGGCCGCGCCGCGCTGCAACTGCTTACGCGCGGTCATATCGTCTCCGGCGGCTCCACTATCACCATGCAGCTGGCGCGGCTGATGGAGCCGCGGCGCGAGCGCTCGGTCGCCGCAAAACTACGCCAGATGGTCCGCGCATTCGAACTCGAACGGCAGCTGAGCAAGGACCAGATCCTCGACCTGTACCTGGCGCTGGCGCCGTTCGGCGGCAATCTCGAAGGCATTCGCGCCGCCTCGCTCGGCTATTTCGGCAAGGAGCCGAAACGGCTGTCGCTGGCGGAAGCGGCTTTGCTGGTGGCGTTGCCGCAGTCGCCGGAAACCCGCCGCCTCGATCGCTATCCGGAAACCGCGATCACCGCGCGCAATCGCGTGCTCGACCGGATGGTTGAAGAGGGCGTTGTCTCGCTTGACGATGCCGTGCAGGCCAAAACCGTTGCGGTGCCGCGGCTGCGCAAGCCGATGCCGATCCTTGCGCCGCATTCCGCCGATCAGGCCGTCGCCAATGTGAAGGATGCGCCGGTCGTCGCGCTGACGCTGGATTCCGGCCTGCAGAAAGTTCTGGAGTCGCTGGCGCGCGATCGTGCGCTGGCCTTGGGTCCGGAGATTTCCATCGGTATCATTGCCGTGGACAATGCGAGCGGTGACGTGCTCGCCCATGTCGGCTCGCCGGATTATTTCGACGAGCGGCGGGCGGGACAGGTGGACATGACGCGCGCGGTGCGCTCGCCGGGATCGACCCTGAAACCGTTCATCTATGGCCTCGCCTTCGAGGACGGGTTCGTGCATCCGGAAAGCCTGATCGACGACCGGCCGGTCCGGTTCGGCTCCTACGCCCCGGAAAATTTCGACATGACGTTTCAGGGCACGGTGACGGTGCGCAAGGCGCTGCAACTGTCGCTGAACGTGCCGGCGATCGAACTGCTCGACCGGGTCGGCGCCTCAAGGCTGTCATCGCGGTTGAAGCAGGCCGGCGGCAATCTGGTGCTGCCGAAGGACGAAGTGCCCGGGCTGGCGATGGGCCTCGGCGGCGTCGGCGTCACGCTGCAGGACCTGGTACAACTTTATTCGGGCATCGCGCGGCTCGGGAGCATCAAACCGCTGCGCGAAATCGTGTGGAAGGACGACGTGCGCGAGTCGCTGCGCCTGATGGATCAGGTCGCGGCCTGGCAGGTCGGCAATGTGCTGATCGGCACGCCGCCGCCGGAGAATGCCGCTCACAACCGGATCGCGTTCAAGACCGGCACTTCCTACGGCTACCGCGACGCGTGGTCGGTCGGTTTTGACGGCCGCATCACGATCGGCGTCTGGGTCGGCCGCCCCGATGGCGCGCCGGTGCCGGGCCTGGTCGGCCGCACCGCCGCGGCGCCGATCCTGTTCGACGCCTTCGCGCGCACCGGAAAATTGCCGGCGCCGCTGCCCAAGGCGCCCAGAGGTACGCTGGTAGCGAGCAACGCAAAACTGCCGTTGCCGCTGCGCCGGTTTCGTCCGTTGGGGGAACTGGTTCGAACTGGCGGCGAACAAGCGCCGCGCATCCAGTTTCCGTTGAACGGTTCCCGCATCGACGCCGCAAACGGCGGCGAGGCGCGGTTTTCCGCATTGCCGGTGAAGGTCGCCGGTGGCGTGTTGCCGATGACCATGCTGGTGAATGGCGTGGCCGTCGGCGAAATCGACAGTCGCCGCCAGCGCCTGATCGATCCACCCGGAGCAGGCTTTGTCCGGCTCACCGTGCAGGACGCCACGGGTGCCGCGGACACAGTTGTCGTCAGAATTCAATAGCGCCTCAAGCTCGTCATTCCGGGATGCGCCCTCTTGGGCGCAGACCCGGAATCCAGAAGTAACGGGAACGACCTCTGGATTTCGGGTTCGCACATCCAGGTCGGCTGTTGCCGCCCTGGATGAGCGCCCCGGAATGACGGTTTAAGCTGATGTCGGAATGACGGTTTAACCGGTTGTCGCCATGGCGGTTTCAGCGTATGCGGAACCGATGGCCGAGACCTTTGCACGTCCCAGATTTGGAGAGCCGCGGGAGCCGAAGAGCCGGGGGATTCCGGCCAGCGTGCTGGTGAAAGTGCTCGACTTCGTTACCGCCAGCCATGCCCGCGCGGTTGCGTTTCTGCTGGTTTGCGGAGTGCTGTTCTTTCTGCCCGGTTTCGTCAACATCCCGCCGATCGACCGCGACGAAACCCGCTTCGCGCAGGCGACCAAGCAGATGGTCGAGACCGGGGATTACGTCGATATCCGTTTCCAGGATGACGTCCGCTACAAGAAGCCGGTGGGCATCTACTGGCTGCAGTCGGCCGTCGTGCAAACCGCGAGCAAGCTCGGCCTGCAGCGCGCGCAGATCCGGATCTGGCTCTATCGCATTCCGTCGCTGATCGGCGCGATCGGCGCGGTGCTGATGACCTACTGGACTGCGCTCGCCTTCGTCACCCGGCGCGGCGCTGTATTGGCCGGACTCATCATGTGCAGTTCGGTGTTGTTAGGCGCCGAGGCGCGGCTGGCAAAGACCGACGCCGTGCTGCTGCTGACCGTGATCGCGGCGATGGGTCCGATGGCGCGGGTCTATTTGTCCTGGCAGCGTGGCGAGGATCCCGCGCATCCGCCGTGGACATGGCCCGCGATATTCTGGACGGCGCTGGCCGGCGGTATCCTGATCAAGGGACCGCTGATCCTGCTGTTCGTAGGCCTGACCATCGGCACGCTGGCGATCCTCGACCGGACCGCGGCCTGGGTTTGGCGGCTGCGCCCGGTATGGGGCCTGACCTGGCTGCTGGTTCTGGTGCTGCCCTGGTTCATCGCGATCTTCTGGCGCGCCGGCGACACGTTCTTTGTGGACTCGGTCGGCGGCGACATGCTGAGCAAGATCGTCGCGCAGGAGTCCCATGGCGCGCCGCCGGGGACCTATCTGGTGCTGTTTTGGGTGACGTTCTGGCCGGCCGCCCCGCTGGCGGCCCTGGCCGCGCCCGCGGTGTGGCGGGCGCGGCGCGAGCCGGGCGCGCAGTACCTGCTCGCCTGGCTGATGCCGTCGTGGATCATGTTCGAACTGGTGCTGACCAAGCTGCCGCATTACGTGCTGCCGCTGTATCCGGCGATCGCAATCCTGATCGTCGGTGCGCTGGAACGCCGCGTGCTGTCGCGCTCGCCATGGCTGGTGCGGGGTGCGGCGTGGTGGTTCGCAATCCCGGCGATCACAGCGGTTTCCGTTATCGTCGGCGCGATCGCGCTGACGCGGCAGCCTGCATTCCTGGCATGGCCGTTCCTCGCGGTGTCGCTGGTTTTCGGGCTGTTCGCGTGGTGGCTCTATGACGACAACCGCGCCGAGCGCTCGCTGTTGAATGCCGCGGCCTGTGCCTTGTTCCTCGGGATGGGGGTTTACGGGGTTGTGGCGCCGTCGCTGAAGCCGCTGTTTCCCTCGGTCGAGATCGCGCGCGTGCTGCGCAACGTCGTCTGCGTCGGACCGAAAGCGGCGGCCGCCGGCTATCACGAACCGAGTCTGGTGTTCATGACGGGGACGTCGACACTGCTGACCGACGGCTCGGGCGCCGCGGATTTCCTGGGCCATGGCACCTGCCGCTTCGCGCTGGTGGAAGCGCGCTCGGAACGCGCCTTCGCCCAGCGCGCCGAAGCCATCGGGTTGCGCTACAACGTCGCGACGCGGGTGGATGGCTACAATTTCTCGCAAGGCAAGGCGATTTCGGTGGCGGTGTTCCGCTCCGAGGGCACCGAATAGATGCCGGCCCGCGGCGAGATCAGCGCATCGTCGAATTACTTCACCCGCTTGAGCTTGTTCGCGTGGCTGTCACTGGCGCAGTTGGTACGCGCGCCATCGCATTCGCGGCGTGCGGAGGCGGCGCGCAGATGGGCGCGGCACTCGCTATGGCTCAGCGTCGGCATCGGGGCCGCGATCATCGTGCTGATGTACGCACTGGATGCGACGGAAATCGGCTGGATGCCGCCGCGCGGCACCGCCTGGCTCTGGCCGGTCCGCATTCTGACTGATTTTGGGAAGTCCGCTTACGTGTTGTGGGCGTTGGCGACGATGCTGTTCGCCGTTGCGATCATGTTTCCGCTGGCGCGGGGAACGGCGAGATCGGTGCTGATCGGTTTCGGCACCCGCATGCTCTTCATTTTTTTTGCGGTGCTGCTGCCGGTGCTCACGGGTGAGATCATCAAGGACGTGGTCGGGCGAGGGCGGCCGTTCGTCGGCGGTCAGGCCAATGCCTTCAACTTCTCGCATTTTTCAGGCAGCGAAGCCTATGCGAGCTTTCCGTCTGGCCATGCCACGACGGCCTTTGCCTTGGCTTTCGCCGTTTCAGCGGTGTGGCCGCACCTGCGCGGCGTGATGCTGGTCTACGCGGTGTTGATCGGTGCGACCCGCCTGCTGCTGCTTGCCCACCACCCCAGCGACGTGGTGGCGGGGGCATTGCTGGGCGTGATCGGCGCCATGCTGGTGCGATACTGGTTTGCGGCCCGCCATCTGGCCTTCACCATCCGCCGCGATGGCGCGATCGAACCGCTCGCCGGACCGTCGCTGGGCCACCTCAAAAGGGTTGCCCGCAATGCGTTCGCCCCATAATAAGCGGACGCCGACAGGCCGCCTGGACAGCTGGTTCCGGCGGCCGATCAACTTAAAGCCATGAGCGTTGATTTGTCATCTTCTGATGCAGCCGCTGTCGATGTTTCCATCGTCGTGCCCGTGCGCAACGAGGCCGGCAACGTGGCGCCGCTGATCGCCGAGATCGCCGCCGCGCTCGATGGCCGCTGGCGTTACGAGATCATCTACGTCAATGACGGCTCGACCGACGCCACGCCGCAGCGTCTCACCGAGATGATGAAGCAGCAGAGAAACCTGCGCCGGATCGATCATGCCATTTCATCCGGACAGTCCGCGGCGGTACGTAGCGGAGTCCGCGCCGCGCGTGGCGCGATCGTCGCGACGCTCGACGGCGACGGGCAAAACGATCCGGCGTTTCTGCCGGCCTTGATTGCCCCGATACAAAACGCTGATGGCCGCATCGGCCTGGTCGCGGGCCAGCGTGTCGGGCGCAAGGCTACCGGTTTCAAGAAGCTGCAGTCACGCATCGCCAACGGCGTGCGCAACGCCATCCTGCACGACGGCACGCGCGACACCGGCTGCGGGTTGAAGGCGTTCCGGCGCGAGGTGTTCCTTGTCATGCCGTATTTCGACGGACTGCACCGCTTCCTGCCCGCGCTGGTGCGCCGCGAGGGATACGACATCGCCTATGTCGATGTGATCGACCGTCCGCGGCATTCCGGCGTGTCCAATTACGGCTTCTTCGACCGGCTGTGGATCGGGATCATGGATCTGGTCGGCGTGTGGTGGCTGATCCGCCGCAAGAAACCGACACCCGTTGCGACCGAGGTGACGTCTCATGACTGATCTGTTCAACACGCTCGCGAGCTACCTGCACGATGTCTTCGTCATCAAGTTCGATGGCTGGGTGATCCTGGGGTTTGTCGCGCAGGGCTTCTTCACCATGCGCTTCGTGGTGCAATGGATCGCATCCGAGCGCGCACGCGCAAGCGTGATCCCGGTGGCATTCTGGTTTTTCTCGATCGGCGGCGGCGTGCTGCTGCTGATCTACGCGCTGTACCGCAAGGATCCGGTGTTCATAGCAGGGCAGGCGCTCGGCCTCTTAGTCTACATCCGCAACCTGTATTTCATCATCGTCAACGGACGGCAGGCGTCGGGCAGTAACTAGTCAGCTCGTGCCTCATTAAGCGTAAGGTGAGGGAAGGGCGGTAGCTGACAGATGCCGGCCTGTCTGTTATCATCGGAAAGAGGTGCCCCTTGTCAGACCTTTTGGCGAGAATCACGATTGATTCTAACGTCATGCACGGCCGCCCGTGCATTCGTGGTCTGCGCGTCACTGTTTCTGACATTCTAGGCTTACTGGCGAATGGCGAGTCGCGGGAGGCAATCCTTCTCGATTACCCTTATCTCGAAGGCGCGGATATCGATGCCGCGCTCGCGTTCGCAGCTCGTCAAGCGGACCATCCAATTATTGCTGCGGAATAGGTTTTGCTGTTCGTCATCGATGCTCGGCTGCGGAATAGTTGCCCCCCACACCACCGCCGTCATCCTGAGGTGCTCGCCGTTCTTCACGGCGAGCCTCGAAGGATGGGCAACAAGCGCTCGCGGCGATCCTTCGAGACGCCGCGCTTCGCGCGGCTCCTCAGGATGACGGTGCGGCGGCGGCGTTGAACGCCGCAAAGCCGCGCCCGAGATCGGCCTTGAGGTCATCGACATGTTCGAGCCCGATGTGCAGCCGCAGCGTCGGGCCGCCCGGCATCCATTTGGTCGCCGTGCGATAGTCCGCGCAGTCAAATGGAATAACGAGGCTTTCAAAACCGCCCCACGAAAAACCCATGCCGAACAGTTTTACGGTATCGAGCAGCGCATCGACCGCTTTCTGCGGCGCCGGCTTCAGCACGATGCTGAACAGGCCGGACGCGCCGGTAAAATCCCGCTTCCAGATCGCGTGGCCCGGATGACTTTCCAGCCCGGGATGCAGAACTTTTGCGACCTCCGGCCGGGCCGCGAGCCAGCGCGCCATCTCGAGCGCCGACCGGTGATGCTGCTCCAGCCGTACGCTGAGCGTGCGCAGTCCGCGCAGCGCCAGAAATACGTCGTCCGGTCCGGCGCAGACCCCGAGAAGCCGTATCGTCTCGGCGATCAGCGGCCAGGCCTTGGCGTTGGCCGAGATGGTGCCGAACATGATGTCGGAATGTCCGCCGATATATTTGGTGGCGGCCTGCATGCTGATGTCGACGCCCTGGTCCAGCGAACGGTGAAACAGCGGCGTCGCCCAGGTGTTGTCGTCGATCACAAGCGCGCCCTTGTCGTGCGCAACGGCTGCTATCGCCGGGATGTCCGGCAGCTCGAAGGACTGCGATCCCGGCGCTTCGACGACCACCGCCTTGGTGTTCGGCTTGAACAATCCGGCAATGCCGGCGCCGATCATCGGATCGTAATAGGTGGTCTCGACGCCGTAACGGGCGAGAACGCCGTTGCAGAAATTTCGCGTCGGACGATAGGAGTTATCGCACACCAGCAGATGATCGCCGGCTTTCAGCACCGCCAGCAGCGTTGTCGAAATCGCCGCCAGGCCGGAGGGGGCGAGGCCAACGCCTGCGCAGTTCGGGCCCTCGAGCGCCATCAAGGCATCCTGCAGCGCCCGCGTGGTCGGCGTGCCGTGGCGGCCGTACTGGAACTCGCCGCGATGCGCATGCAGATCCTCGGCGGTCGGATAGAGCACCGTCGAGCCATGGACCACCGGCGGATTGACAAACCCCTTTTGCGCCTTGGTGTCGCGGCCGGAGGTTACCAACGCGGTTTCCGGCTTCAGCGGCGCCGACTGTTCGTCATCCCTTGAGAAGTTCATGCGTCCGCCACCGACCAAAGACGTTTTGCCGCAGCCGCGGCGTGTCGCGAAACCCCCGTCGGGAGGCGGGTTCGGCGCAAGATAGTTAATAACAGGACACAGAAGACCACAGTCAACCCCTTGACCCGGCTCTCCAACCGTTCTGTGATGCAGGGGAGCTATTCAGTCGCGCACGTTGAGGGGCCTGCCGCGAACTTCGATCTGCCGCCCAGCCGATTGGTTGCCAGCCTGTTCCCGGGCCGGCGTCTCGCGGGGGCGGCCGGATCGTCAGCCGGCCTCTCCCGCGCATGCGATGACAATGCAAACGTCCCGACCCGTGAAAGGTTTTGCCATGAAGCGTGTATCCCTCGCCCTTATCGTTGCTCTCGCCGCCGCGCTTTCGACGCAGGCCGCCACCGCGCAGACCCTCAAGACGGTCAAGGACCGCGGCATGCTGTCGTGCGGCGTGAGCCAGGGCTTGCCCGGGTTCTCGGCGCCCGATGACAAAGGCAACTGGGCCGGCCTCAACGTCGACATCTGCCGGGCGATCGCGGCGGCGATCTTCAACGATGCGGCCAAAGTGAAGTTCGTGCCGCTGTCGGCCAAGGACCGTTTTACGGCGCTGCAATCCGGCGAAATCGACGTGCTGTCGCGCAACACGACCTGGACGCTGTCGCGCGACACCTCGCTCGGCGCCAATTTCACCGGCGTCACCTATTATGACGGCCAGGGCTTTCTGGTCAAAAAGTCCCTGAAAGTGAATTCCGCGCTGGAACTGAACAGCGCATCGGTTTGCGTGCAGACCGGCACCACCACCGAGCAGAACCTCGCCGACTACTTCAGGGGCAACAACATGAAGTATGAGGTGATCGCATTCACCTCCGCGGATGAAACCGTCAAGGCCTACGAATCCGGGCGCTGCGACGTGTTCACCTCCGACGTGTCGCAGCTTTATGCCGAACGCCTGAAGCTTTCCAATCCGGCCGATCATGCCGTGCTTCCCGAGGTGATTTCGAAGGAACCGCTGGGTCCGATGGTGCGCCATGGCGACGATCAGTGGTTCGACGTCGTGAAGTGGACGTTGTTTGCCATGGTCGGCGCCGAGGAACTCGGCATTACCCAGAAGAACGTCGACGAAATGGCGAAATCCGACAAGCCGGAGCTGAAGCGGGCCTTCGGCACCGACGGCAATCTCGGCGAACAGCTTGGGCTGACCAAGGACTGGGTGTCGCGCATCGTGAAGGCGGTCGGCAATTACGGCGAATCGTTCGACCGTAACGTCGGCGCCGGCTCCAAGCTCGGCATCGCCCGCGGCCTCAACCAGCTCTGGAACAAGGGCGGAATTCAATACGCGCCGCCGATCCGCTGATCGCATGGATCGGTAGCGGCGATGGCCGTCGAAGCCCGCAAACCACCGCCGCAGTTTGTCGCCAAACTGCGGCGCGCGCTCGGCGGGCGCGCCGGCTGGAGCGGGTTCGCGCTGCAGATTCTGTTCGTCGCAGCGTTGGCCTGGATTGCCTATGAGATCGTCGCCAATGCGCGCGCCAACCTCGAGGCACAGCGCATCACGTCGGGCTTCGGCTTCATGGCGAATACGGCGGGCTTTGACGTCAGCCAGGCCCTGATTCCCTATTCCGGCTCCGATACTTACACCCGCGTGTTCTTCGTCGGGCTGCTCAACACGCTGCTGGTGGCGGTGATCGGCATCTTCTTTGCCACCATCATCGGATTTCTGGTCGGACTCGGGAGATTGTCGCCGAACTGGCTGCTGTCGCGGGTGGCCGGCGCCTATGTCGAACTGATCCGCAACCTGCCGCTGCTGTTCCAGATCCTGTTCTGGTACCTCGCGGTGCTGGCCACCTTGCCCAATCCACGGCAAAGCATCTCGCTGTTCGGCAGCTTCTTTCTCTCCAACCGCGGTTTTGTGATCCCAAAGCCGATCGGACATGAGGGGCTGACTGCGTTCGTCATCGCCGTCGTCATTGCAATCGCGGCGTCGCTGGCGCTGCGAAGCTATGCGCGCCACCTGCTGTTTCAGTCCGGCAGGCTGTTGCGGATCTGGCCCTGGGTGCTGGGCCTCCTGATCGGGCTGCCGCTGCTCACCGGGCTCGTGTTCGGCAAGCCGGTGACGTTCGAGATTCCCGAGCTCAAGGGATTCAATTTTTCCGGCGGCTCGCGCGTGATCCCTGAATTCGTTGCGCTGACGGTGGCGCTCTCGACCTATACCGCGGCCTTCATCGCAGAGATCGTCCGCGCCGGCGTTTTGTCGGTGCACAAGGGACAGATGGAGGCGGGGTCTTCGCTCGGGCTGTCGCGCGGCTCGACCTTGCGGTTGATCGTCGTGCCGCAGGCGTTGCGCGTCATTCTGCCGCCGCTCACCAACCAGTATCTCAATCTGACCAAGAACTCGTCGCTCGCGGTCGGGATCGGATATCCCGACCTGTTTTCGGTGTTCGCGGGAACGACGCTGAGCCAGACCGGCCAGGCGATTGAAATCATCGCCATCACCATGGGCGTCTATCTCCTGATCTCGCTCGTCACCAGCGCGATCATGAGTTTCTACGGGTGGCGGCTCAGCCGGAGCCTCGGCAACACATGAGCGATCTTGCCGCAACGACCGATCTGAACGTTTTCGTTCGCCAGGAACTCGTTCCCGAGCGAGCGGCGCCGATCAAGACCACCGGTTTTGTCGGCTTCCTGCGCACGCGTCTGTTCAATTCCCCGACCAACATCCTGATCACCATCGTCAGCGCGTTGCTGCTGTGGTTTACGGTCGTTCCTTCGGTAAGATTTCTGCTGATCGACGCGGTGTGGAGCGGCAAGGACCGCACCGCATGTCTTGCGGAGAATGCGGGGCATATGGTCGGGGCGTGCTGGCCCTATATCCAGGCCAAATTCTCGCAGTTCATGTATGGGTTCTATCCGGAGCAGGAGCGCTGGCGGGCCGACCTGACCTTCATCCTCGCCGCGATCCTGCTGCTGCCGCTGCTGATTCCGCGATTGCCGGCCAAGGGCCTCAACGCCGGCCTGTTCTTCATCGCATTTCCGATCATCGCGTTCTTCCTGCTGCATGGCGGCGGCATCAAGGGATTTGGCGTCAGCTGGACGGCGGATTTCCTGTCCGGCTTTGTCGACAGCATCGGCGACGCCGGGCGGAAGCTTGCCGGCGCCGGTGAAGCAAAGGCGGTCGTCGGACCTCTGCTGGTGCTGCTTGGCAAGCTGATCGTTCTGCTGAGCACCGCCGTGTCGTTCGTGATCTGGCCGTTGACGTGGCTGCGCGATCAAATCCAGACGTCCGGCAACCCGGTCTGGGCCGATTTTGCCGCCACCGCGGCCATTGTTTCGCTCGTGCTGTTTGTCCTCAACGGTGGCCTGCGCACCGGGTGGCGCGCGCTCATCGTCAGCCTTGTGACCTTCGCCTGCATCGGCATCGTCATTGCCGTAATGCGCCTCGATCGCGGCGGGCTGCCCGTCGTCGATACCAGGCTGTGGGGCGGCCTGCTGGTGACGTTGGTGGTGTCGGTCACCGGCATCGTTGCCTCGATGCCGATCGGGATCGCGCTGGCGCTGGGGCGGCGTTCGACCATCCCGCTGATCCGGACATTTTCGGTAGCCTTCATCGAATTCTGGCGCGGCGTGCCGCTGATCACCGTGCTGTTCTTTGCAACCTATATGCTGCCGCTGTTCCTGCCCGCGGGCTTCACCGTGGACGGCCTGGTCCGGGCGCTGATCGGCATCGCGCTGTTCGCCGGCGCCTATCAGGCCGAAGTCATTCGCGGCGGCTTGCAGGCCATTCCGCGCGGGCAGGCGGAGGCCGCAAGCGCGCTCGGGCTGTCCTACTGGAAAACCACCGGCTTGATCGTGATGCCGCAGGCGCTGCGCCATGTCATTCCAGGCCTGGTCAACAGTTTTATCGCGCTGTTCAAGGACACCTCGCTGGTGTCGATCGTGGCGCTGTTCGATCTACTCGGCAGTCTGCGCGCCTCGTTCGCCGACCCGAACTGGGCGACCCCGACCACGCTGTTCACCGGCTTTGCCTTCACCGGCATGGTCTACTTCCTGTTCTGTTTTGGAATGTCGCGTTATTCCCTGTTCGTCGAACGCCGGCTGAATGCCCACCGGCGCAACTGAGATCATTGGCCATGGCAACGAATTCGATCGTCAACGTCGCTAACCTCAACAAGTGGTACGGCGATTTTCATGTGCTGCGCGACATCAATCTCGATGTCGCCAAGGGTGAGCGCATCGTGATCTGCGGCCCCTCCGGCTCCGGCAAATCGACGCTGATCCGGTGCATGAACGCGCTGGAGGAATTCCAGGAAGGCGAGATCGTCATCGACGGGATCGAGCTCGGTCCGAACCTGCGGCGCGTCGATGAAGTCCGCCGCGAGGTCGGCATGGTGTTCCAGAGTTTTAATCTGTTTCCGCATCTCACCGTGCTGGAGAACTGCACGCTGGCGCCGATCTGGGTGCGCAACATCCCGAAGAAGGACGCCGAAGCCGCCGCGATGAAATACCTCGAGCGCGTAAAAATTCCGCATCAGGCCAACAAATATCCGGGACAGATGTCCGGCGGCCAGCAGCAGCGGGTCGCGATCGCGCGCGCGCTGACCATGAACCCCAAGGTGATGCTGTTCGACGAGCCCACCTCGGCGCTGGATCCCGAAATGGTCAAGGAAGTGCTGGACACCATGGTCAACCTCGCCAATGACGGCATGACCATGCTGGTGGTCACCCACGAAATGGGATTCGCCAAGGAAGTGGCGAACCGCGTGGTGTTCATGGACGCCGGGCAGATCATCGAGTCCAACACGCCGGCGAATTTCTTCGCCAATCCGCAGCACGCGCGGACGCAGCTGTTCCTGAGCCAGATATTGCGGTGATTAATGTAGGGCGGATTAGCGCAGCGTAATCCGCCGCCTTGCTGCAGGAATGGCGGATTACGCTGCGCTAATCCGCCCTACGGCTGCGTTCACACCTTCTCGAACGGCACGTCGATCTTGCTCTTCTGCTCCAGCCATTGCGGCACCGGCAGGTTCTTCGAGCGCATGAAATCCGGATTGAACAGTTTTGACTGGTAGCGGTTGCCGGAATCGCACAGCACCGTCACGATGGTGTGGCCCGGTCCCATCTTTTGGGCGAGTCGGATCGCGCCGGCGACGTTGATGCCGGTGGAGCCGCCGAGGCACAGCCCTTCGTGCTCGAGCAGCTCATAGATGATCGGAACGGCTTCCGCGTCCTCGATCAGATAGGCCTCGTCGACTTTCATGTCCTTGATGACGGGCGTGACGCGTCCGAGCCCGATGCCTTCGGTGATCGAGCCGCCCGGCGTCGATTTTGCCTCGCCGTGCTTGTACAAATTGTACATGGCGGCGCCGCGCGGGTCGGCAACGCCGATCACGATGTCCTTTTTCTTTTCCCGCAGGAAGGCGCTGGTGCCGGCCAGGGTGCCGCCGGTACCGACTGAGCAGATGAAGCCATCGACCTTGCCGTCGGTCTGCTGCCAGATTTCCGGGCCGGTCGAAACGTAATGCGCCTTGGAATTGTCGAGGTTGTTCCATTGATCGGCAAACAGCACGCCGTTCGGTTCGGATTTGCGCAGCTGGTCGGCGAGTCGCCTTGCGACGTGCTGATACATGTTCGGGTTGCTGTAGGGCAGCGCCGGCACCTCGACCAGTTCGGCGCCGCACAGCCGCAGCGTGTCTTTCTTTTCCTGGCTTTGCGTGTCCGGGATCACGATGATGGTGCGGTAGCCACGTGCGCCGGCGACGATGGCGAGGCCGATTCCGGTATTTCCGGCGGTGCCTTCGACGACCAGGCCGCCCGGCTTGAGGTCGCCGCGTTTCTCCGCTTCGAGGATCATCTGCTTGCCCGGGCGGTCCTTCACTGACTGTCCCGGATTCATGAACTCGGCCTTGCCGAGAATGGTGCAGCCCGTCATCTCGGACGCGCGTTTCAGTTTGATCAGGGGAGTGTGGCCGATCGCTTCGACCACGTCGTTGTTGATATGCATGGATGAAACCGGTGCGTTGAACTGGCGGCAACCCTAGTTGACGCGAACAGCGAGCGCAACGCCAAGCCAGCAATCGCTATTTCGATTTCGCGAACACCACCTGCCGCACGTCGATATTGCCGGACAGAAAACCGGCCTCGCAATAAGCGAGGTAGTATTCCCACAATCGCCGGAACCGGTCGTCGAAACCCAGCGGCATCAGGTTAGGCCAGGCGGCGCGGAAATTATTTCGCCAGGTCGCGAGCGTCTTGGCATAATCTTGCCCAAAGACGCGCTCGCGGATGACGGGAACGCCGAACCGCTCGCCGAGCGATTTCAGCACCTCCGGCGAGGGCAACATGCCGCCCGGAAAAACATAGCGCTGGATGAAATCGACTTCGCGGCGGTAGGTCTCGAAGAATTTATCCTGGATAGTGATGGCCTGAAGGCCGACCAGCCCGCCGGGCAGCAGCCGGTCGCGCAACTGGGAAAAATATTGCGGCCAGAACTGCTCGCCGACCGCCTCGATCATCTCGATCGAGGCGATCCGGTCGTACTGGCCGCGTTCGTCCCGGTAATCCTGAAACCTGATCTCGACCTTGTCGCTGAGGCCGGCGTCCTGGATGCGCTTTTGCGCAAAATCGCGCTGCTCCTTGCTGATGGTCAGCCCAACGACATTGGCGCCGTAGTTCTTGGCGGCGTATTCCGCAAAGCCGCCCCAGCCGCATCCGATCTCCAAAACCTTCTGGCCGGGCTGCAGATCGATGGCCTCTGCAAGACGGCGATATTTGTTGTGCTGCGCCGCGGTCAGATCGGGCGTGTCGTCATCGAACAGCGCCGACGAATAGGTCATGCTCGGGTCGAGCCACGCCGAGTAAAACGCGTTGCCGATGTCGTAATGCGCGTAGATATTGCGGCGCGCTTGCCGCCTTGTATTCCGGTTGAACCAGTGGCGGACGATCTGGACGAACCGCATCACGGGATTGTCGCCGAGCATCATCTGGATCAGGTCGTGGTTGACGCAGAACAGGTACAGAAATTGCGTGAGGTCGGGGGTGTCCCATTCGCCGCGCAAATAGGCTTCCGCAATTCCAATGTCGCCGCCACGGAGCAGCCGCGAGGCAAAGCCGTAATTGGTGAGCGTCATCGACGCCGCCGGCCCGGGCTCGATGCCGCCCAATCGAACCTTGCGGCCGTCGGGAAGCGTGACGTCGAGCGTGCCGCGGCGCAGCCTTGAGCCGAAACCGAACGCCAGCCGCACCAGGCGCGGCAGGTCGGAAAGCTCCTTGTCGACATTTTCGGGGGTGAGCGCGATCAGGTCAGGCATCGAAGAACCCATCCAGTGATGTGGCTCTTGTCCAGCTATCGATGGCCGACTTGTCTTAGGATCCGACCGTCACTGGACCAGAGCGCTTTTCCGCGGCCCGGAATCTTGTCCGGCCGTGGACAACGCGGTCTCAGTATAAGCGTTGCGACGGCTGCTCGCCAAGATGGGTTTGGCGCCGCGTTTCATCCCCGCGACGTTTTCGCGCGGCACCAGCCGTGCCCCTTTGAGCCACAGGCGTAGCGCTTCCCAATGGATCGCGGCAACGATCTTGAAGGTGATGAGCGGCAGCGAAAACAACGATTGCAGCAGCGTTACTGTGGTCAAAGCGCTGCGCCGGCCGCTGAAGGTGGCCGAGAGCAGGGGACCTTCGCGGTCGGTCTCCAGAATCCGCAGCTTCACACTATGTCCGGGTGGCGACACACGAAAATGGTAGCGCATCGCCATCTCGATGAAGGGCGAGACGTAAAACAGCTTGTCCTGCTGCTGGCGGACGCCGGCTGCGCTGATCTCGTTTGGCTGCACCGGAAGCACATAAGAGTGAAGTTCGCCGAACGTGTTGCGCACCTCATAGATGATCAGCGCCAGTTCGCCACGGGCGGAATAGCAAAAGTAAGCCGACAGCGGATTGAAGGTGTAACCGAACAGCCGGGGGTAGCACAGCAGCAGCACCCGGCCGCCGGTCAGGTCGATGCCGCGCGCGGCCGCGCAGCGCTGCGCATAGGCGCGCAACGACGAGCCATCGCGCTCGCCATGATCCGCTTCGTGGAAGCTGTAGAGCGCCGCCCGGTTCACGGCGAACAGCGGCGACTGCCGGCCGGCCTCGTCAAGCCGGTCGAGATCGATCAGCAGGCTCATCACCCGATAGCTGAAGCGATGGCCGATCGGCTTCAGCCGCGCATGCATGACATCGCCAACGTAAAGCACGGCCGCGGCATCGGCCGGGTGTGCTTCTGCTTTGGTGATCTCGCGCGGCATCGCTACTCCGCAGCCTCCCGCAGTTCGGGCGGCGGCGCGCGCCACGGCACCGTCGCGCCCAAGGCCTCGGCGACCGCGAGGCCCGAGCGCAGCCCGTCCTCGTGAAAGCCGTATCCGGTCCAGGCGCCGCAGAACCAGGTGTGGCGCTTGCCCTGGATCTCGCCAAGCCGTTTTTGCGCGGCGAAGGCGGCTCTGTTGTATTGCGGATGATCGCACATGTATTTGCCGAATGTCAGCGCCGGATCGGGCTCGAACGGCGGATTGAGGCTGACGAACAGCGGCCTGTCGTCGTCGATACCCTGCAGGCGGTTCATCCAGTAGGTCACGGCCACGTCGTTGATCGTCGTCCCCTGGCGTTGCCAGCGCAGAAAATTCCACGACGCCCAGGCCCGCCGCCGCTTCGGCATCAGCCTGATGTCGCGATGCAGATAGACCTCGTTGGGGGCGTAGCGGATGTCGCCGAGGACGGCACGTTCCCGGTCGCTGGCGTCGGACAGCATCTTTAGCGCCTGATCGCTGTGCGACGCGATCACGACGTGGTCGTAGCTGTCGCTTCCGCCATGGCTGTCGTTGACCACAACGCCATGAGAGGTGCGTCCGATCGAGGTCACGGCACAGCCAAGACGAAGCCGGTCCCGGAACGCCGATGTCAGCTTTTCCACATAACGCCGGCTGCCGCCCTTCACGGTGCGCCAGACCGGGCGGTCATATTGCAGCAGCCGATGATTGCTGAAGAAGGCGACGAAATTCTCCGCCGGAAAGTCGAGCATCTGGTTGGATGGCGCGGACCAGATCGCGGCGCCCATCGGCGCGAGATAATCGGTCAGCAGGCGCGGCGCGAAATGGCGCCGCGCGAAATATTCACCCAATGTCAGGCCCGTGAGTTTGCCGGCTGCGTAGTCCTCGATGCTTTGCGTATTGAACGTCAGGATGTCGCGCAGCATCCACAGGTACGACGGTGACAGCAGGTTTTTCGGCTGGGCGAACAGGCCTCCCGCGGTATCGCGCCAGGTGCTGCCGCCGCCTTTCCATTCGAAACGGCCGGCATCGGCGGTGACCGCGAAACTCATGCAGCTTTCGATCGTCTCGACCCCGAGATGAGCAAACAGCGCCGTCAGGTCGGGATAATTCAGCTCGTTGTAGACGATGAAGCCGATGTCGACCGCCAGCGGCTTGCCATCGTAATCGATGGTGATGGTGTGGCTGTGGCCGCCGGGTCTGAACTCGCGATCGTAGACGGTGACCGGGTAACGCTTCGACAAGGCCCAGGCGGCGGCGTTGCCGGCGATTCCCGTTCCGATAACTGCGACCCGCATTCTTGAAGCCCCCGTCGTCCGTCGACCCCCGAGATACGGCGCTCTCGGGCCGAAGTTTCAGGAGGGGCGCAGGCAGGCGCGGAAGCGGCGTTTGAATTTCAGGCCGTACCAAGGCACATGAAATCTTGGTAAGATTGCCGTCTCGACGAATCGCGCCTCGCGCCACCAAACCCAATAAAATATGGCGAATCCGCAATTCCGGCCCGCCTGTCGCGGGCCTTAATTCGTCAAGGCCTTCGGGGACTGTTGCCGAACGGGACTGTCCGCATACCCCCCGTCCAGCTAGAATAGCCGTTCGGTTCCAGTGGAAGCATCACCCCGGTGACTAGGTTGCAAGTTGCGTCGGCAAAGCCTCGGTTCGTGCGTTGGGCGAACTTGCTCGGGGCAGCCATGCTTGTCGCGACCTCGGCGGGGTGCATCCTGACCAAGGATATTCCCGATCCCGCGCTGGAGATTCCCGGCGGCTACAAGGACGCGCGACCGGCCAGTGCCAGTGCGCCGCCGACGCTGGATTGGTGGCGCGGCTTTAAGTCTTCCGAACTGACGACGCTGATGGAAGAGGCCCAGACCGTCAATCTCGACATCGCCGCCGCCACCGCGCGGCTGATCCAGGCGGACGCGCAGGCCCGCATCGCCGGCGCGTCGTTGCTGCCGACCCTGAACTTCAATGGTCAGGAGGCTTATTCCCGCACCTCGGGCTCCAGCGCCAGCGGCCTGTCCATCGGCGGCCGCGAAACGGTCAACTACACGGCCTCGCTCAGTTCGGCCTATGAAATCGATTTCTGGGGCAAGAACCGCGATGCCGCGCTGGCGGCGGAGGAAACCTCCACGGCAACTCGCTTCGATCGCGATGTGGTCGCGCTGACCACGCTCGCGGCCGTCGCCAACGCGTATTTCCAGGTGCTGGCGTCGCAGGACCGGCTGCGCACGGCCAATAGCAACATTGCCAGCGCCACGCGAATTCTCGAGGCCATCAAGGCGCGCTTCAAGGCCGGGACCGGCACCGATCTCGACGTGGCCCAGCAGGAAGCCGTGCTCGCCAACCAGCGGGCTCTGATTCCGCCGCTGCGCCAGACGCTGGCGCAGAACGTCAACGCGCTGGCCACATTGGTATCGCGGCCGCCGGAAAGCGTGAAGGTTGCCGGCGGCTCGCTCAACCTGATCGTGCCGCCGCGGGTGACGCCCGGCCTGCCCTCGGAACTGCTGACGCAAAGGCCGGACATCCGCCGCCAGGAAGCGCAGCTTGCCTCCGCCACCGCCAATGTCGGCAGCGCGCGCGCGCAGTTTTTTCCGAGCATCACCTTGACCGGGCAGGGTGGTTACCAGAGCTCCTCGCTGGCGTCGCTGTTTCAGCCGCATGCGGCGTTCTTCAGTGCGGTCGGTGGCCTGACCCAGCCGATTTTCGATGGCGGACGGATCCTGGGCAACTTTGAATTCAACAAGGCCCGGCAGGACGAATTGCTGCAATCCTACCGCAAAACGGTGGTGCAAGCCTTTGCCGATGTCGACAATGCGCTGGTAGCGATTCGGCAGACAACGGAGAAGCTGCGGCTGCAGCGCGAGGTGGTGGCTGCGTCCCGGCGGGCTTTTCAGCTCTCCGAGCAGCAGCTTCGGGCCGGCACCGCCGACATCGTAACTGTGCTAAATACGCAGTTGACGCTGTTTCAGGCCGAAGACGTGTTGTGGCAGGCGCAGCTTGCCCGCTTGCTTGCGATCGTCAGTCTGTATCAGGCGCTGGGGGGCGGCTGGGAGCCGAGGATGGAGAGACCGGTCAATGCTCTTTAAGCCGGATTCGAATGAGACCGCGAAGGCCGCCGGCGGCGGAGTCGCCCGGGTGGCGGGTGGCGCGCGCCGCCGCGTGGTTTCGATTTTCATCACGTTGCTGATCCTGGGCGGTCTCGGCTATATCGGCTGGACGGCGTTCCAGCAGAAGCAGCAGGCCGCCAACCCCAACCGGGCGCGCCCCGATCTTGCCGTTCCCGTGCTGGCGGCGACGCCGCGCATCCAGGACGTGCCGGTCTATCTCGAAGGCGTCGGTGCCGTTCGGGCGCTGAACAATGTGCTGGTGCGCGCGCAGGTCGACGGCAAATTGATCGCGGTCAACTTCACCGAGGGACAGGACGTCAAAAAGGGCGACATTCTCGGCGAGATCGATCCCGCGATCTACAAGGCGCAATACGACCAGGCTGTCGCCAAGAAGGCCCAGGACGAAGCGCAGCTTGCCAATATGCGGCTCGATCTGACGCGCTATCAGCAACTGGCGGCCTCCAACGCCGGCTCGAAGCAGCAGGCCGACACGCAACGCGCCGTCGTTGCGCAGCAGGAGGCGTTGGTCCAGGCCGATCAGGCGGCCATCGACAACGCCCAGACAACGCTCGGCTATACAAAAATCATCGCGCCGCTGTCCGGGCGCGTCGGCCTGCGCCAAGTCGACCAGGGCAATATTATCCACGCCTCCGACGCCACAGGCCTGGTGGTGATCACGCAGCTGCAGCCGATTGCGGTGCAGTTCAGCCTCCCGCAGCAACAGATCGTGCGCGTCAATGCCGCCTCCGCAAAGGGTGCGCTGTCGGTCGACGTGTTCGGCAATGATGGGACCACCGTTGCCGACACAGGAACGCTGAAAGGCATCGACAACCAGGTCGATCCGACCACCGGAACGCTAAAACTCAAGGCCGAATTTCCCAATGCGAATTTTCAATTATGGCCGGGACAGTTCGTCAATGTGCGGCTCAAGGTTGAAACGCTGCCGCATGCGATCGTGATACCGACCTCGGCGGCGCAGCGGGGTCCGGCCGGAACATTCAGCTATGTCATCGGCGACGACGACACCGTGACGGCGAAGCCGATCACGGTGATCCAGCAGAACGAAACCGATGCGGTGATCGGCAGCGGACTCACGCCAACCGACCGCGTGGTGACGACAGGTTTTGCCAACCTCGCCGATGGCTCGAAGGTCATCGTCGGCAGGGACGAACAAACGCCCTCGGCCGATCTTGCGCCGCGCAAACGCAGGAGCAGCCGCGATGCGCAGGGCGCAGCCAAGGACGGCGAGCGCCGCGGCAAGCAGGGCGAAGGCGATCAAAAGGGGCAGACCGGACCGGCACCGGCGCAGGGGAGCGACAAGTCAGGCAGCGGAGCAAAGGCGCAGCCATGATTCACACCTCGAGCCCTTGACGCCATGACCGCCGCAGCAAAGAGCATGCAGCCATGAGCGTCTCCGAACCGTTCATTCGCCGCCCGATCGCGACCTCGCTGCTCGGGATTGCGCTGTTGATCGGCGGCGCGCTCGGCTATTGGGCGCTGCCGGTATCGGCGCTGCCGCAGGTCGATTTCCCGACGGTGCAGGTGACGACGCAACTGCCGGGCGCCAGCCCCGACGTGATCGCCTCGCTGATAACAGCACCGCTGGAGCGCCAGCTTGGACAAATTCCCTCGCTGTCGTCGATGACGTCGACCTCCTCGTTCGGCGTCAGCCAGATCTCGCTGCAGTTCGACCTCAACCGCGACATCGACGGCGCGACCCAGGACGTGCAGGCCGCGATCAACGCCGCCGCCGGAATCCTGCCGAGGAATCTGCCGTATCCGCCGACCTACGCCAAGGTCAACCCGGCGGACGCGCCGGTCCTGACGGTGGCGCTGACCTCGGAAACCATTTCGCTGCGCGCCATGAGCGACATTGCCGACACGCTGCTCGCGCAACGCCTGAGCCAGATTTCCGGTGTGGGGCGGGTGTCGATCCTGGGCGGCCTCAAGCCTGCGGTGCGGGTGCAGGCCGATCTGGCGCGGCTTGCGGCCTATGGCATCGCGATGGAAGACCTACGCAACGCCATCGCCGGCGCCAACGTGTCGGGGCCGAAAGGATCGCTCGACGGCGCGCAACAGGCCTATACCATCGCCGCCAACGATCAGATCGCGGCGGCGGACGCCTACAAACCGATCATCATTGCCTACCGCAACGGCGCGCCGGTCACGATCGGCGATGTCGCAAAAATCGTCGACGGGCTGGAGAACGACCGCACCGGCGGCTGGTACAACGGCACGCCGGCAGTGATCATCGACATCCAGCGCCAGCCTGGCGCCAACGTCATCGAAGTGGTCCGGCAAATCCGCGCCGAAATCCCGAAAGTTCAGCGCGCGATTCCGGCAGGCGTAAAACTGACCATCGTCAGCGACCGCACCGTGACCATCCGCGCCTCGGTCAACGACGTGCAGTTCACGCTGATCCTCAGCGTGGTGCTGGTGACGCTGGTGGTGCTGCTGTTCCTGCGCTCGATGCGCGCGACATTGATCGCCGGCGTGGCGCTGCCGCTGTCGCTGATCACCAGTTTCGGGATCATGTATTTTTCCGGCTTCAGCCTCGACAATCTGTCGCTGATGGCGCTGACCATCGGCACCGGTTTTGTAGTCGACGACGCCATCGTGATGATCGAGAATATCGTCCGCCATATGGAGAACGGCGAAACCGCGATGGAAGCGTCGCTGCGGGGCGCCAGCGAAATCGGTTTTACGGTGATCTCGCTCACGGTGTCGTTGATCGCGGTGTTCATTCCGTTGCTGTTCATGTCCGGCCTGGTGGGACGGATGTTCCGCGAATTCGCGCTGACGCTGACCATTGCGGTGGTGACGTCGGCGATCGTGTCGCTGACGCTGACGCCGATGATGTGTTCGCGGCTGCTCAAGCATGCCGGCGAGGAGATCGCGGTTCCCGGTCTTGCCGCGATCAGCCGCGGCATCGACCGCATGGTCGCGTTCTATCATCGCACGCTGCTGTCGGTGCTGCGGCACCAGCGCGCGACGCTGGTTGTCACATTGGCAACCATCGTCGCCACGGTGGCGATGTACATCGTGGCGCCGAAAGGTTTTTTGCCGCTGCAGGACACCGCGTCGATTACCGCGGTGACCGAGGCCGGCCCCGACGTGTCGTTTGCCGAGATGCAGAACCGGCAGAGCGAGGCCGCCGACGCGATCAAGGCCGATCCGGATGTCGTGGGCGTGGTCTCGGTGATCGGCGCGGGCTCCGTCAATCCCACCACCAATGTCGGCCGCCTGGTGATGACCCTGAAACCGCGCGGCGAGCGGCGCGACGACATTGCCGTCGTGGTCGCGCGGTTGAAACAGCGCGTGGCCGCGATCCCCGGCATGACGATCTATTTTCAGCCGGTGCAGGACGTCCAGATCAGCACCCAGTCGAGCCGCTCGCAGTATCAGTACACGCTGACCGGCACGGATTCGGCACAAGTGGTGCTGTGGGCCGGCAAACTAGTCGCGGAAATGCGCCGCGATCCGCTGTTCCGCGATGTCTCCTCGGAGGCGCAGGAGGGCGGCCTGCGCGCCGCGCTCGATGTCAACCGCCAGCGCGCCGGCCAGCTCGGCGTCAGCATCCAGGCGGTGAACGATACGTTGAACGATGCCTTCGCGCAGCGGCAGATTTCGACGATTTACGGCCAGGCCAACCAGTATCGCGTGGTGCTGGAGGCATTGCCGGAGTATCAGCGCGATCCGTCGATCCTCTCAAAACTCTATGTCCCCGGCGCGGCCAGCGCGCTTCCCGGGGTTGCCGCCGGGCAAGTGCCGATCTCCGCGGTCGCGACGCTGACGCGCACCACCGCGCCGCTGGCGATTTCGCATCAGGCGCAGTTTCCAGCGATCTCGCTGAGCTTCAACCTGGCGCAGGGTGCCGCGCTCGGCGACGCGGTGGAAGAAGTCCGGACCATCGAGACCAGGATCGGAATGCCGACCAGCATCGTCGGACTGTTTGCCGGCGACGCCGCCGAGTTCTCCAAATCGCTGGCCGGCCAGCCATGGCTGATCCTCGCCGCTCTCGTCACGATCTACATCGTGTTGGGCGTGCTCTATGAGAGCTACATCCACCCCATCACCATTCTCTCGACGCTGCCGTCGGCGGGCGTCGGCGCCATCCTCGCGCTGATGCTGTTCGGGCAGGACCTGTCGGTGATCGGCCTGATCGGCATCATTCTCTTGATGGGCATCGTCAAGAAGAACGCGATCATGATGATCGACTTCGCGCTCGAAGCCGAGCGACACCAGGGCATGTCGGCCAATGACGCCATCGTGCAGGCCTGCCTGCTCCGGTTCCGTCCGATCATGATGACCACGCTGGCTGCATTGTTCGGCGCGCTGCCGCTGGCGGTGGAAAGCGGCACCGGCGCCGAGCTGCGGTTTCCGCTGGGCATTTCGATCATCGGCGGACTGCTGCTGAGCCAGCTGCTGACGCTGTACACCACGCCGGTGATCTATCTCGCGCTCGACAACCTGAACCGGAAAATCGAGAAGGCGGTGCCATCAGCCGGCCCCGAACGTCCCGCCGATCGCGGGAGCGACCGAGGGGATGCAGTAATGCTGTCGATCTCCGAGCCCTTCATCCGAAGGCCGGTCGGCACCACGCTGCTGGCGATCGGGCTGTTTCTGGTCGGCGCCGTCGCCTACAACTTCCTTCCGGTCGCGGCGGTGCCGAACGTCGATTTCCCGATGATCCGGGTATCCGCAACGCGTCCCGGCGCCGACCCGACGGTGATGGCGGGGACGGTGGCAGCACCTCTGGAACGCCGGCTCGGCCAGATCGCGGGCATCAACCAGATCACCTCCACCAGTTCGCTCGGCGCGACCAGCATCCAGCTGCAATTCAACATCGGCCGCGACATCGATCGCGCGGCCCGCGACGTCCAGGCCGCGATCAATGCCTCGCTCGCGGATCTGCCGAGCGATCTTCCGTCACTGCCCCGATTCCGCAAGGCCAACCCGGCCGCCGCTCCGGTGTTCGTGCTGGCGCTGACCTCGAAGACGATTTCGCCGAGCGCGATCTATGACGTAGCCGATACCGTGATCGCGCAGCGGATTTCGCAGGTGCCCGGGGTCGGCGAAGTGACGGTGACCGGCGCCGACCAGCCCGCCGTGCGGATCGCGCTCAATCCGGTGGCGCTGTCGAATGCGGGGATTGCGACCGACGATGTCAGGACCGCGCTGCTCAACGCCAATGCGATCGGCCCAGTCGGGATTTTTAACGGCGGCCGCCAGAGCGAGACGCTGTCGGTCAACAAGCAGATGCGCACCGCGGCCGAATTCCGCGACATTCTGATCAAGAGCGCGAACGGCAATTTCGTGAGGCTTTCCGACGTGGCCGACGTCGAGGACTCCGTCCGCAACAGCCGGTCGATTGCGTGGTTCAACAAGCAGCCGGCGGTGCTGATCCAGATCACCAAGCAGGGCGACGCCAACGTCATCGACATGGTCGATCGGGTCAAGGCGCTGATCCCCGAATTGAAGCAGTGGATTCCGGCCGGCGTCGAGATATCGACGCTGACCGACCGCACCGGAACGATCCGCGCCAGCGTGGAGGACATGCAACTCACGCTGCTGGCCACCGCGTTCCTGGTCATGCTGGTGGTGTTCGTGTTCCTGCGCCGGATCACGCCCACCATCGCCGCCGGCGTCTCGGTGCCGCTGGCATTGGCCGGGACTTGCGCCGGGATGTGGCTTGCCGGATTTTCGATCGACAACCTGTCGCTGATGGCGCTGGCGATCTCGATCGGCTTCGTGGTCGACGACGCCATCGTCATGATCGAGAACATGTACCGCAATCTCGAACACGGCATGCGGCCCTATCAGGCGGCGCTCGAAGGCGCGCGGCAGATCGGTTTTACGGTGCTGTCGATCAGCCTGTCGCTGATCGCAGCCTTCACGCCGCTGATCTTCATGGACGGCATCGTCGGCCGGCTGCTGCGCGAATTCTCGCTGACGCTGACCTTCGCCATCGTCGTTTCCACGGTGGTGTCGCTGACCATTACGCCGATGATCTGTGCGCATTACATCAAGGAGACCACATCCAGCGATGCGACATGGTTCGACCGCATCGTGGAAGGCTCGCTCTCGCGCATCGTCGCATTTTACGAGCGAACGCTGCGCTTCGTGCTCGACTTCCCGTTTTTGACGCTGCTGGTGTTCTTTGCGACCATTGCGCTGACGGTGACGCTCTACATCAAGACGCCGAAGGGCTATTTCCCGGTCGATGACAGCGGTTTTGTCATCGGTTCGACCCGGGCGTCGCCGGACACCTCGTTCCAGACCATGCTCGGGCTGCAGCAGCGGCTCGCCGACATCGTGATGGCCGATCCGGCGGTGGCCGGCATCGGTTCGTCGCTCGGCGGAGCAGGGGGCCCCGGCGGCGGCGGCTCCAACCGCGGCTTCATGTTCATCAGCCTCAAACCGCCCGCGGAACGCGGGGCGACCACCGCGCAGGTGATCGACCGACTGCGCAGGAATCTCTATCAGGTCGCGGGCATCCGGCTGTTCATGTTCGCTGCGCAAGACATCCGTACCGGCGGGCGGCAGAGCGATTCCGACTATCAGTACACTCTGTCGAGCGCCGACCTCGATCTGCTGCAGAAGTGGGCGCCGCTGGTGGCCAAGCGGATGGAGACCGTCGAAGGCATCACCGACATCTCCAGCGACCGCGACCCCGGTGGGTTGCAGCTGACGCTCAAGATCGACCGGCAAAAGGCATCGAGCCTCGGGGTGCGCGTCCAGGACATCGACAACGCGCTCAACAACGCGTTTTCGCAACGGCAGATCTCTTTCATCTATACGCAGCGAAACCAATACATGGTGGTGCTGGAGATCGATCCGAAATTCCAGAGCGACCCGTCCAATCTCGAACGCATCTACGTTGCCGGCGCCAATGGAAACCAGGTGCCGCTCTCGGCAGTGGTCCGCTACGCACGCGATTTGTCGCCGCTGGCGGTGTATCACTCGCAATCGTTTCCCTCGGCCACGGTCTCCTTCAACATCCTGCCCGATGTGCCGCTGGAGGTCGCCACTACCAATATCCAGCGCGCGGTGGATGAACTGCATATGCCGGAAGGCATTCGCGGCAGTTTTGACGGCAATGCCGGCGATTTCAACAGGACCGCTGGACGGCAGCCGCTATTGATCCTCGGCGCGCTAGTGGCGATGTATATCGTGCTGGGTGTGCTCTATGAGAGCCTCGCGCATCCGCTGACCATCATTTCCACGCTGCCGTCGGCAGGCCTCGGCGCGCTGCTGGCGCTGCAAGTCACCAATACGCCGCTGACCATCATCGCCTTTGTCGGCATCATCCTGTTGATCGGCATCGTCAAGAAAAACGGCATCATGATCGTGGATTTTGCGCTGGACGCCGAGCGTCATCGCGGGCTGTCGTCGGCAGAGGCGATCTTCGAGGCCTGCAGCGCCCGGTTCCGGCCCATCTTGATGACGACCATGGCGGCGTTGTTCGCCGGCATTCCGCTGGTGATCGCCACCGGCCCCGGCACCGAGTTGCGCCGGCCGCTAGGGATCACCATCATTGGCGGCCTGTTCGTCTCGCAGATTCTGACGTTGTACACCACGCCGGTGATCTATCTGCTGATCGACCGGCTGCGGCGGCGATCCGAGCCGGCGCCCGCGGCCGCGCCGGCGGAATAGGGCGCGGGAGTTGTTGAAGGCTGGGCTTGCAAAGCGTATAGCGGCCTATGTCCAAAACCTCAGAACTGCAAGCCGGCGGCACGCCCGAGGCGATCCCGGATTGTCCTGATTGCCGCAAGCCGCAGCCTCTGTGCGTCTGCGACGGCGTGACACCGATCGAGAACCGCATTGCGCTGCTGATCCTGCAGCATCCGCAGGAGCAGGACAGGGCGCTCGGCACCGCGCGGCTGCTGGCGCTGCATTTCAGGAATGCGGTGCTGAAAATCGGGCTGTCCTGGCCGAGCCTGTCCAAGGCGCTGGGGCGGCAGGTCGCTGATCCCTCGCGCTGGGCGGTGCTCTATCTCGGCTCCGCCAAGGTCGCCGATTTCGACACTGATCGGGACGTCGTCGCCATCAATCGCAAAGGCGAGGTCGAGGACAATCAGCGCGCGATCCTGAAGGATATCGAAGGCATCCTGCTGCTGGACGGCACCTGGAGCCAGGCCAAGGCGCTGTGGTGGCGTAATGCCTGGATGCTGAAGTGCCAGCGCGTCATCCTCGGCCCGGCAAAACCCTCGGCTTACGGAAAACTCCGCCGCGAACCGCGCCGCGACGGACTGTCGACCATCGAGGCCGCCGCGATGCTGCTGGCCGCCCTCGAAAAACGCCCCGACATCGAGGCGACGTTGAGCGCCAGTTTCGAGCGGTTGCTGGCCAGATATCGGGAGGCGCAAGCGGTGATCCCGGAACTCGCGCCAAAACCGCGGCCGAAACGCGATTACCGGCGCCGAAAGCGCGCCTGAGCGGGCTCGGTTGCCTATCCCGGTCGCGGCGTATATGAGGTTCGCCCATGGGGCCACGTGGCGGAGTGGTTACGCAACGGTCTGCAAAACCGTGTACACCGGTTCAATTCCGGTCGTGGCCTCCAGCCATCCCATCACTTCGGGTTTGCGTTCAGCCCTAACTCTACCAGGCGGCGGATGGCTGCGGGGCGGTCAAGTTTCACATCCTGAAGGGCGATCCACTCGTCGATCGACCGCATTTCGTATTCGGTCCAATCCGGGTTTGGGTTGGCTGCCATCGCCTTTTGTGCAATTCCTCTTGCGGCGGCCACGGAAGCTGTGATTTTGGCCAGGGTGCTCTCTTTCATCGTCTTCGCCTTCTCTGGGGGCTTCTCGCCGGAAACTCTGGTGACAAGCGCTACGGATAGTCGAACTGCTCGCCAGTGCGGGAACAAAAGCCATGCGCGTTCGCCGATTGGATCATGTCCTGCTCGCCATGCCCGCCGGCAGGGAGGCCGATGCCCGGAAATTCTATCAAGGTATCCTCGGAATTCCAGAGGCGGTGAAACCGTCGGAACTTGCCGCGCGCGGTGGCTGCTGGTTTGAGGATGGCGAACTGAAGGTTCATCTCGGCGTCGAGAAGAATTTTGCGCCGGCGCGGAAGGCGCATCCGGCTTTCCTCGTGGATGATCTGGCGGGACTGACGGCGGCTTTGACACATGCCGGCTATGCCATCGCCCACGACAAGCCGCTTGAGGGCTACGACCGGATCTTTGTCGACGACCCCTTCGGCAACCGGATCGAATTGATGGAAGTCAAGCCTTCTTGATTTTAATCAATGGCTTACGGTAATTGCTTAAGAGTATCCAAGAGGCAGCGTAAATCGCGCCAGATCAGCAGGACGCGCACCAGCCTTCGGGGAAAGGGACGAACGGCCAGGCCAACTGATTGTCGTTGGCAGCCAGCGGCGGCGCGTCGAAGACCAGCGGCAGATGCGCAAAGTCGAGCTGTGGAGCCGGCGCGATGGCGGTCCGGACGGCATCCAGCAATCGGTCGAATTCAACTTCGCTCATGGGTGCTCTCCCTGGTTCAGGAGCCACCATGTCAAAAAGCTTTTGTTTGCACGTTGCAGGGATCGTTCAAATTGTATCGATCGGCCAGTGAGGCCGGGCTTGGTTAATGGTTTCTTGAGCCGGCGGCGCTATGACATCGCAGCTCAACAGGTCCGCCGACGATGCGAGACAAAGCGTGGCTCCGCGATCCCTCGACGAGTTTGCTTCTCGCCGCCGTATTGATCGTCGGAGCGGGGCAAACCGTGGTGTTTGCCGTTGTTCCAACGATCTCCCGGTCGATCGGCCTGACCGAGGTTGAAAGCAGCCTGATTTTCACCGCCTCGGCGGCGGCGATCCTGTTGACCAGTCAATTATGGGGACGCCTAAGCGACAAGTTCGGGCGGTTGCCTGTCGTCCTGTTTGGACTGGCCTGCTACGGGATTTTGCTGGCGGCCCTCGCCTCCATTCTCAGCATGGGATTATCCGGCGCAGCGGCATCGTTCATTTTCGCGGGATTGATCGGCTGCCGCACGCTTCATGGCGGTTTGACGGCTGGGGTGTTGCCGGCAACCCAGGCGCATCTGGCGGACAATTCCGATGCCGCCGAGCGGGTAGGCGGCATGGCGGCCGTGTCGATGGCGTTCGGGCTGGGATCGCTGGTCGGCCCCGCCGTCGTCGAACTTCTCGCACCGTTTGGAAGTTTGGCCGGCTTGTGGTGCTTCGGTATCGTGGCCATCGCGCTTGCGGCAATATTGGCGCTCATTTCGAGCCGCCGCGAAGGCGGACTTCGGACGGCGCCACGGGCGGTCAACGCCTTGAAACTGACACCAACTCTGATCTGCTGCTTGATCGTGAGTTCCGGCTTTCATGTCGCATTCCTCGGCACCATGCAGATCACCGGGTTTATTGTTCTGGATCGTTTTCACACTTCCGCTGCCGCCGCCGTCTCGGTGGCTTCCTGCGGATTTTTGCTGATCGCAATCGCAATGATTCTGACGCAGGCGTTGATCGTAAAACTCAAATCGGACCAGCCCAGAACTTTAATTATTTACGGATCGCTGATCGGCGTTGCGGCTTATGTTGCGGCTTTGCTCGACTATGGCTTGCCCGGCACGGTGTTGGCGGCGGTACTTCTCGGAATTTCGCTGGCGCTGGTGCTGCCGTCGGTGTCGGCCATCGCCTCGTTCGCCAGTGCCCACGGCGCCGCGCTCGGTGCTATCGGCGCGACGCAGGCTTTGGGCTTCTTGATAGGCCCGTTGCTTGCATCCTGGCTCTACTCGATCAGCCATCCGCTTCCGCTGATTGTCGATGCGGCAATTCTTCTGCTATGTGCATTTGTAGCGGTGGGGCTTCCACATAGGCTGCAGGCTGGATCGTCGAGATCCGCCGGCGTCCTGCAAACTTCCTGAGGAAGCTGATTTTCGACGCCAGATTTTTCACGTCGACGAAATCGACCCCGCCGAGTCCCCCGTTTGCCAGCACGCCCTCGTATATGTTGGTGGAGTTGCCGCCGCGCTTGTACAGTTTCCAGTTCCGCTTTTCGTGCATCTGGTAGGTGTAAAGCAAATGGGTTCGATCGAAATCGGAGATTGAAGACAGCATGTCCGTCCACAGATAGACGGAGTGCCGCGGCCCTCTCAGATTCTTGTTGAGCCATAGCATCGGCAGCGAGATCATGTTGCGCTCGCCGATCCGCTGAAGAAAAGGATGGCTGTCGCGAACCGCCGCGGGCAGCAACTCGAGTTCGACCAGCGGCGGTTCGAGAACCAGACAAAATCCTCCGACCATCTCGCCCTCGAGGAAGTAGGCCGCGGTGTAACTGCGCCTGAAAACATCCGCAGCGATGCCCCTTAGGAACGTCTGTCGCTCGGGCGGGCGGCCGGTGCACGGGAAATAGGATTCCAGGAAGAGATTCTGATGATCCTTGGTGACGACTTGTTGAATCGAAGGCTGCTGCTTCCGGATCTGCATTGGGTCGGCTCCAGGACCATGGGAAATGAACCCTGAGCGCGACCGCGTTACAAAGATGCAAATGCGATTCGATTTCTCGATAAATACGGTTAATTCTTTTCGACCCTATGTTCGCGCGCGGACGCGGCGCGATCGCTACTCCCGGCGCCGTTCGATGGCGCGCTCGATGCGCTGGATGGTCTCGAGTTCGAGATAGCCGCCGTCGCGATAGCGCTCGCCGATCTCGCGGGAGTCGCGGCCGCAATGCGGGCACGTCGCGGTGCCTTCGAACACATAGCGGACGCACTGGCGGCACAACACCAGCACCGGCGCGGTTCTGCCTTGAGGCGGGGCGGGAAGGCCGCTCATGCGCTGATGTCCCCGGCCGGGATCGGTTCTTCGAGCAGCGCGAAGCGTCCGGTGGCGAATGGCAATGCAGGGGCGTCTTCGATCTTCACGATGCGTTCGCGGATGCCGCGCTCGGCGAGCGTCAGGACGCGGTGATGACAATAGGGATTGTTGCCGCGCCGCCCGAGCAGCGAATCCGCCGTCCAGGTGCAGCCGCCGCGGCAGGCCTCGGCGTAATAGCAACTGCGGCAAAAGCCCCAGAGATCCTCCACGCCGCGGTTGCGGTTGAACTGAAGCGCCGGATGCGTCGCCCATAGCTCGGCGATTGGCGTGTCGCGGACGTCGCCTGCGCCGTAGCGCTCGGTGGCGAGCGACGGGCAACCTTTAAGCGTTCCATCCGCTTCCAGCCCGATCGCGTTCTGGCCGGCCGGGCAGCCGCCATAATAGCCGCGGTCCGGGCCGCGCCACAGCGCCTCGTAGGGGCCGAAGTAGCCGATGTTGTTGCCGGGCAGCAGCAGCAGGTTGCGCTCGCGGCCTTTGAGATGCAGATCCGCCAGCAGCGGCATCAGCGTCGTGAGCTCATAGGGCTGCAGCAGTATCTCGTCATTGTCCACGGCGTTGCCCATCGCGACGGTGAGCTGGATCTGCCAGTATTTGGCGCCGGCATCGATGATGACGTCCATCAGTTCCGGCAGCTGCGGCATGATGGTCGATGTGATCTGCGTGTTCACGCTGGCGATCAAACCAACGCTGCGGCAATCGTCGAGCACGCGCAACGCTTCGGTGTAGGAGCCGGGGACGCCGCGCAGGCGATCGTGCAACGGCTGCAGGCCGTCGACCGAAACGCCGAGGCCGAGCAGGCCGGCTTTGGCCGCGGATTCGATCATCTGGCGCGACAGCTTGTAGCCGCCGGTCTGCATCGTGCAGTCCATGCCGTGGTCATGGATCGCACGAACGATCGTCAGCCAGTCCTTGCGGACGAAGGCTTCGCCACCGATGATCGAAATCTCGCGGGTGCCGAGTTCCGCAAGCTGGCGCACCACGTCGATGGCTTCGCTGGTGCTGAGTTCCTTGGCGCGGCGGTGCCCGGCGCGCGACCCGCAATGGACGCATTTGAGGTTGCAGGCGAGGGTGATTTCCCAGACCACGTAGACCGGCACGCAATCGATCTGGTCACGAAGCGACAACCTCCGGCTCGGGCCATCGTCGAGCATCAATTCTGACATCGTCTGCCGCCTAGCGTGCTGTTTCGGACGCGCGCGAAATCGACGAGCCGCCAGCGCGGCGGCTCGTGGCCGGGCGCCCGAAGCGTCTACTTCTTCTGCTTCGCCGCGATCGCCTTGTCGAGGTCTGCGAGCGCGCCTTGCAGATCGCCGTCATGGCCGTCCTTGCCCTTCGCAAGGTCATGCCCGACCTTGCTATAGGCCATCAGCGTTGCCAGATCCGCCGACTTGATCTTGTCACGGAGAATCACGCCGTAGAGCAAGATCCCGTTCCCGCCACCGCCATATTGAGCCATCCTGGCCTCCATTTTTCAGGTTGAGACATCGACGCCAATTCAAACCCGCAACGGCCACAGCGCCGCGGCAGGCAGCTTCCGTTCAGAACTCCCGCACCGGTCCGAGTTCGCGCGGACCGCGCCCGTATCATTGTTGCGGCTTATTTCTTGGTGTGTTTCGCAATGGCCTTGTCGAGGTCCTTGAGAGAGTCCTCGAGATCCTTGTCCTTGTGATCCTTGAGCAGATCGTGGCCGACGACCTTGTAGGCCTTCAAGGTCGCCAAATCGGTCAACTTGCATTTGTCGCGAATGATGACGCCATAGAGCGGGACGATCGTGCCGGAACCGGAAGTTGCCATTTATTCCTCCTGTTTGCTTACGGCGGCCCGTCAATGCGATGGATGAGAGCCGCCCATATGCAAACTGGATCGGCCTTAAAACTTCGGCGGGGTGGCCGCGCCCGCGGATTGTGCATTAACGGTCGCGGCAGTTCAACCAGAAAGTGAATAACGTTTAAGTGCGTTAGGGTGATGCGCGCTATCCGGCCCCAGCCGCTCCGTGAATTTCGATCAAGGCGGCCAGATAGTGCTGCACGAAATCAATGCACACTTCGCTGCTGCGCCCACTTTGACGCAGACCGCCAATCGCCATTGCCGGGTTGGGGAGCAGGGAACTGTCGCGGGCCTGGATAATCAGGCCGTCGAGGAACTGCAGTCCGCGCCGGCACGATTCAAGATAGTCGCGATGACGCAGTCCGTCCCCCGTCGAATGGGCCAGCCAGGCCGCGGCGCCGAGGCCCTCCAGATACAGTGCGGTGGTATAGCCCGGCGTATCGGACTGATGATCGTTCAGGAACGCGCCGGACTTTTCCTGCTGGAAGCCGCGGATCCAGTCGGCCACCTCGAAAGCCAGTTCGGCAAAGCACGGGTCGGGTTTGATCCGCCACCAGGCATTGCAGGCCTGCGCCAGCCACGAGACCTGGCCGAACTGCGGCCGGGCATGAAATCGGTGCCGGTAATAGCGAAAGGCCCGCGCGAACTTCACCTCGTCGACCGGCGTCAGTCCGGCGCGCACGGCGCTGGCGAGCGCCAGCAAAACCTGGCCCGGGAAGTAATCCTGATAAGGGTCGGAGGCGATCGCTTCATCCGCATGCGTGTGCACCCGGCCATGCGCATCGATGCGCGACCAAAGCGTCGCCACAAGCCGCGGAACCCAGCGCTGTCGCAGGGTCTCGTCGGTCATTTCACACAGCGCGAGGACGAGCAGGGCGTTTTCCGCGACCGAACGATGGTTGTCCGCGTAAGTGAGCCACCATCCGTCAGCCGTTTCTTCGGCCGTGTTCGACAGGAAGGCCGCGGTGCGGGCGGCGGCCTCGCCGGCCGATCCATCGGTTATCCCGGAGGCCCGGGCCAGCACCCACGCGCCATGGGCGAGGCGAGGCAGGTCGACGCCCTCATAGAGCTGATCTTGCAACGGCTCGTAACGGGTGAAGAACGTCCCGTCGGCACGCTGGTGCCGCTCCAGGTAGCTGATCGCAAGCGGGGCGAGCCGCCGCAACAGTTCGGCCAGACCGGCCGGCGGTACTTCCGGTGCGAAACTGCCTTCGACGAGCCGCTCACCCGCCTGGTCCGCGAGCCAGGTCGTGCATTCGAACCGGGTCCATCGATAGGGGGGTTCGCTGAGTTCGGCCTTGCGCAGCAGTTCCTCGACGAAGGCTGTGGCAGCAAGATTGTAACGGCTCGCGACCGAAGGCAGGAAAAGCGCGAACTTGTCGTCCTGCTCGACCATCAGCGCGTGCCGGCCATAGCGGATACGGCGCACGATATCCTCGACGGAATGCAGCCCGAGCCCCAGCCGGTCATGCAGCAGCGCCACGGTGACCGACACCGCCTCGGGGGAAATCACGTCCGCCGGCGTCTCGAAGCGCGTATCGCGCAGCGCCGCCTCCACCAGCGTTGCCACATCCTCGTCGAGCCGGCGCAGCACGCTGCCATAACATCCGCGCAGCCGTCCGGCGAGATAGACGCTGACATACAGCTGGTCGGTGTCGGAGGGCAGCAGATCGTCGGCAAGCGCAGCCGTGCGCGGATCGGTGCCGAACAGCCGCGCGACGGCGAGGTCACGCGCACGCGCAGCCACCATGCCGCCGCGTTCGGCTTGCGTCAGCGGATGCGCGCTGCCTGCGGACGGAACGCCGGTCGGCTGCCAGTCGACGCCGGGCTCCACCGCCTTGATGACGTCGTGCCGCAGGATCACATGCGGCTCGAACGAAATCAGCCCGGCATTGGTGATGCGCGCGTGCTGATACTGATCCCACTCGTTCAGGATGCCCGGCATCCGCGGCAGCGCGCCGCCCATCCAGCCCGGGCGTTCCAGGCTGCGCACCACGATCCCGTAACGGTCGTTGTCGAGCGCGCCAACCGGACACGCTTCCATCGCAGTAAAGAACGTGACGGCGATCGCGCTGTCGTCAAGCTGGGCAAGCGCTTCTTGCTTCGGCAGCGTTTCGGCGGTCTTGAGGGCCGCCCACAGTACCGCCTCGGGCGCGGGCCAGGCCTGCTCGCCCGGGAAATTCCAGAAACCGTCGCGCGCGTGCCGGACATGAATGTTCTGGTTGGAGCGCAGGCTCACCCAGGCGCCGCCTTCAGCCGGATAGTCGATGTCGAGCGCCTGTGGCGGGCGCGGCAGCGTGCCGGAATTGAGGTATTCGCGCATGGCGATGCGCGCCAGATTAGCAGGGTGCAGCTTTTCGGGCGCGCGCGCGGCGCTCCATTGGAATGTCGGAAAGATCTTGGTCGGATTGCCGATCGGCTTCGGCTCGTCATCCATGTGATAGATGAAATCGTTCCAGATGTCGGTCACCGCCTCGACGTGAAAACCCTGGTCCTGCATCCGGGCAAAGCCGCCGTACCAGCCGAACCGCACGAGGAAGATTCCCCCCTCGACGCGGATGCCGGCGTCGCGCAGCGTATCGCAGGCAAGCTGCATCGAGGTGCCCGAACTGATGGAGTTGTCGATGACGATGGTGGGCTCGTCCGGATCGATCGGGCCTTCGATCAGCTTGAGCGAACCATGCTTCTTGCGCTGCTGACGCACCAGCAGTCCGTGATAGCGGCCGCCCGATTGCATGATGACGGAATTCAGGATCGGCACCGCGGTCAGTCCGAGCGTTGCGATCTGCCGGCCCTCGAAGCGCTTGAGCAGTTCGAGCACGCAGCGGCCGGCAAGCTCGGCGCCGCGCGGCGTCAGCGTGACCTGCAACGAATTCAGCATCCAGCGCGCGGTCGAGCCGTCGCGCGAGAGGACCGGTTGGGTAGGGGATTCATGGAGGATGGCCTGCTTGCGCATCAGGCCGAGCAGTTCGTCGCGATCCGCGTGAAACGCGGCCGGCATGCGCGCCAGGCTTTCGGGCCAGGATTTCATCAGAAAAAACTCGCCGAACCCGTTACGCCGCATCAGACGTAGGAATTCTTCGGCAAGGCAAGACTCAAATATTGACCGTCCAGTTCGATCATGAGGTCGCGCCGGCGGAACTCGGCCAGCGCCGGTGTCAGCCAGTCGGATTCGCCAAACTCGGTCTTGATCGCGTGGTCGGTTTTTGCATCCATGCAGAATTCGTAAAGCGCGGCGTGCCCGTCGGAATAATCGAACTGCCGCGGCGAGCCGTTGCGGGCATCCTCGATGAAGATCGACGCGCACGACTTGGCATATTGCAGCGTCGGCCTCTCGCCGTGGCGCCAGCGCTCCTGCCAGCCTCCGACGGCACGGAAAATGTCGTCATATTCGTGCTCCGGCAGCATGCCGGGACCGTCGTGATCGAAGTAATACGAGATCCTGTCCAGATTGAACTGTCCGCGCGGGAAGATGTAGCGGTAGCAATCGGCCGGACGCAGGCGGCCGACGCCGTGTTTGTCCGGCTCCGTGAACATCGGGGAGCCGCGATCGGCACGGGCCTTCGCGATCGCGTAGGGCGGCTGCAGATGCGGGATCTTTTCGATGACGTTGCATTGCTGGCGATAATCGTCCGCCGTTTCGCCGGCGAAGCCGACCAGTATATTGTAGAGATTGTTGATGCCGTAATAGGTGCACCACTTCATCAGTTCCAGGTTGCGCATTCCGGTCGAGTGCTTCTTCATCAGTTTGAGGACGTGCGTCGAGAAGCTCTCGATGCCGGGCTGCACCGAAACCAGCCCGCCGCTGCGCATTCTGGCAAGCTGATCGCGCTTGAAGTGCGGACGAATCTCGTAATGCAGGCGAATATCGCTTTTCGCCGCCGCCAGCCGGCCGAACAGTTGCTCGGTGTATTCGGGCGCCATGATGTTGTCGATGGCGTTGAAGTCGAGCCGTCCGTAGCGCCGCGAGAGCGTCTCCAGCATGTCCATCACCTGCTGCGGCTCCTTGGCGCGGAATTCCATCCCCGCCCGGTTCAAGCCGCAAAACGTGCAGTGATGTTTGACGCCCCACCAGCAGCCGCGCGCGGTTTCGATCGGCAGCAGCACCTCGCCATGCGGACTATATTGGGCGTATCCGCTCTCGGTCCTCGCGTAAAAATATTCTTCGAACTCCGGCACCGGCGTGACGTTGAGGTCGCGCAGATTGGCGGCGCGCCCGCCGAAGATCACTTTGCCAGCTTCGCGGGACATCAGGCCCGGCAGGCCGCTTACCGGCTTTTCGTCGAGAATGCCGCGGATGATCTTCGGCAGTGAAATCTCGGCGTCGCCGCAGAACACGTAGTCGACTTGCGGGCAGCCGCGGATCACCTCCTCGGCGATGTCGTCCTCCAACGCGGCGCCGCCGAAAATGATCGGCAGCGACGGATGGCGCGCTTTCAGCGCGCGCGCCATCGCGACGCTGGCCAGCAATTGCTGGAAGACCAGCGAAAAGCCGACCATGCTGAAGCGGCTCCAATCGACGCTGTCGACGCAAAAATCGATGAATTGCGGCGCAGCGTCGTCGCGAAGCTTGCGCAGGTCATTGATGGAGCAGCCGGCGAGGTCGCAGATGGTGCGGAAATTGCGCTCGAAGACCTCGAAATATTCCGGGTCTTCCTCGTGCTCGCCGAACGCGGCCTTGGTCCAGATCCATTCGCCGATCAGGCTCGGCCAGACCTCGGCGAGCGTTTCGTTCATCTGCCAGCCGACATGCGTGCCGAAATACATGAACAGCGAGAACGGCTGAGCGGCAAAACCTTGCCGCTCCAGGAAGGGCTTGAGCAGTCCGAGCTGAAACGACGGAAAGCGCCCGGATAGCGTCGGCATGCTCACCAGAGCGATCGGTTTTTCAGACGGCATCGGTCGGCTGACTTTCCGAAGGTTCGCGGCTTGTCGGCCCGTTGTCGGAACGTCCTATTTGCGGCCCGGCTTGGGCGCGATTTCCGGCCTGACCTCCGGGCGCACATTCGGCCTGACCTCAGGCCGCACATCGGGTCCGATCTCGGGCCTTACGTCAGGTCTGATCTCGGGACGGATTTCGGGCCTTACATCGGGTCTGATCTCGGGACGGATTTCCGGCCTTATATCGGGTCTAATTTCGGGACGGATTTCCGGCTTGTATTCGGGCCGCACCTCGGGACGGATTTCGGGCCTTACATCGGGTCTGATCTCCGGACGGATTTCCGGTTTGTATTCAGGCCGCACCTCGGGCGCGACTTCGACGATCCCCTTGTAGTCGGGGCGTTCACGCGGGGCGACTTCGACGATCGGCCCGCCGTGTTTGATGTCGGGCCTGACGTGCGGCGCGACTTCGACGATCGGTCCGTGCTTGATGTCCGGTCGGGCGGCGGGGGCTATTTCGGGCTGGACCTCGGGGCGGGGTCCCGCAGCTTTTTTGCGCTCGGTGTCATCGGCCATAGGATCTCTCCCGTGAGCAATCAACCTCGATAGTCTAGGCCCTACTTACCACAGAGAGCAACCTGCAGGCGAATAATTATTTTCGGCCGCCTTGCCGCGAACATGCGGCGACGACTGCGGTCCAACGCGGGTCGGGTGGCCGGGCGCCGTGCATGCGGCCACCCGCCGATACCTCCGGGCAATTCCCTGATTGAACGCGAATGCCGCCACACAAATAGCTTCGCAACCGGGGGAACCAGCACCGCTGCACACGGTTGACTTGAGAGCTCAAAGTTGGAGCGGATCATGAAATACGCTTTAGGTTTGATGGTGGCGGTGAGTGCGCTGGGGAGTATCCCGGCCAGTTCAGATGAAATTGAGTACGGCGCAAACCTCGCTTTGCTGAACAATCAGGTCACCGTAGGTTCGGTCGCCAACGATCGTTCGAGCCGCGACCGCAACATGGCGCTTATCAAGGAAGAAGAATTTGAATCGCCGGAGATGATCGCAGTGATTGAAAGCAATCGCGAGGACCGGGAACGGACGGTGGTTATCGACCGCTAGGCCGCCCGGGTATTGTTCGGTCGCGAAGGCGAAACTCTGCTTTGATCCAGCCCTGCGGGCCAAGCTGTGGATTTGCCTTTACTCTGCTCATGCATGATCGCGGGAACTCGACAAGAAATAGCGCGGCAGAGCATGTGGTGTTGGCTCCTCGGGCCGGATTCGAACCAGCGACCAACCGGTTAACAGCCGGTTGCTCTACCACTGAGCTACCGAGGAACAGGGCGAACCAGTGCTTCGCGCCGGGCTGCGTATAACAAAGCCCCCGAGGTTTGCAAAGCGGCAATAGGCCGGTCCGGCGCGGTCGCAGTCCCCGTAGAAAAGCCGATGTCGCGCAGTGGTTTGCCCGCCCCGGGGCAGGGCGGGCCGGGATTTGGCGCTCGCCGCCTACCGGCAAGAAAGCGCATCGGCGTCACGCGCCCGACGCCAAAACGTCTTATTCAGGCATGATGCTTGCTTCGCCGGTTCGATTCTGGAGGTGATTTGATGCCCGTCATTGAAACCGAGCGTGCGATACCGTCGATCGTCCCAAGCGATGTTCCGGGGATGAGCGATGACGAATGCCTTGCCCGCCTTGCGCGGGCGGTCGAAGATCATGATGCCGGACAACTCGACGAAGTGGCGCGGCTGATCGGACGCCTGGCGGTCGCGATCGAGTAGCCGGGACACCCGGCGAATCATCTGCAACCCGATCCGGTCACGTCGGCGGTTGCGATGTTGCGTTTTGGCAAAGCTTGCATCAAAGATGGCGCTGCCTTAGTTGCTCCTCCAGGCAACTTGCCCTTCCGTTCAGGGATCGCCGAATGTCCGATTTTGCGACCGCGCGTCAGAAGATGGTCGATGGTCAGGTGCGCCCCAGCGACGTCACGGATCAGCGAATACTCAACGCCATGCTCGCGGTGCCGCGCGAGGCGTTTGTCCCCGAAAGCCAGCGCGCGCTCGCTTACCTGGATCTCGATCTCGACGTCGGCGAGGCCGGCGCAGCGAAGCGTTTCCTGATCAAGCCGGTCGTGATTGCGAAGATGCTGCAGGCCGCCGAAATTGCGGAGACCGACAACGTTTTGGTGGTCGGCTGCGCCAGCGGATATGCGGCCGCGGTGGTGGCAAAACTCGGCTCCCGGGTGACGGCCACTGAAAGTGACGGCGCGCTCGCCGCGAAAGCAAGCGATGTGCTGGCAACGCTCGGCTTCGGCAATGTGACGGTGCGGTCCGCTGCTTCGGCCGACGGCGATGAGCTGAATGCACCCTATGACGTGATCGTCCTCGCAGGCGCCACCGAGGTCGTTCCGGATCGGCTCTACCGGCAGCTCAGGGATGGTGGACGGCTGGTCGGCGTTTTCGCCATGAGCCGGCCGCCGCGGGCAATGATCGTCACGCATTCCCACGCTGACTTTGGCGACCGGGCGCTGTTCGACGCGGCCGCGCCGGTTCTGCCCGGGCTTGAGCGGCCGCCGGCGTTCGTTTTCTAGCCTAAACCGCCCATAAATCCCGTTCCGGATCAGAGGTGTGGCTGAGATGCTTCATCTCAAGAGTTTCCACCGAGATTCGGCTGCAGGGGTTCCGTCGCACTATCCCGCCGCATAAGCTGTGGGCGGGAAATCGGCTCAGGTCGAAGGCAAAAACCCGGCCGGCATCGCCGAGCCGGGAGGCGTCATAGATGGATTACCTGGAATGCGTGGCGTAAGGGTCGTTACCGGAACCGCGGCTGCGGTCCTGCTGTTGGCGAGGTTCGGGGTCACCCCCGGTTTGGCCGACACGATCGATGCCGCGCTGGTGCGCGCCTATCAGAACAATCCGCAGCTCAACGCGCAGCGCGCGCAGGTGCGCTTCACCGACGAGAACGTGCCGCAGGCGCTGTCGGGTTATCGGCCGCGGGCCGCGATCACAGCCAGCGCCGGGACCCAGTACACGGATGTGCTGACCACGTCGGGCGGCAACGCGAACCAACTGGTCAAGACCGGCATCCACGGCGTCAACGCGCCGCGCAGCATCGGCGCGACGGTATCGCAAACGGTGTTCAACGGTTTTCAGACCGCGAACCGCACCCGTGTGGCCGAAGGACAGGTATCCGGCGCGCGCGAGGGTCTGCGGGTTCTCGAACAGTCGGTTCTGCTCTCCGCCGCGACGATCTACATGGATTACTTGCGCGATTCGGCGATCGTCGAGGTTCAAAAGAGCAACGTTCGCGTGCTCGAACAGACCTTGAAGCAGACCAATGACCGGTTCAACGTCGGCGAAGTGACCCGCACCGACGTCGCGCAATCGGAGGCGCAGCTGGCCGCCGGCCGCACCCAGTTGCTGACGGCCGAATCCAACCTGGTCACGACCAGGGCTAATTTCCGCCGTATCATCGGCAACGAGCCCGAGGCGCTCGCGCCGGGTTCTCCGGTCGACCGCTTTCTGCCGCGGTCGTTGCCGGGGGCGGTCGATCTCAGTCTGACCGAAAATCCGAGCGTCACCGCGGCGATGTACGGCATCGATGTCGGCTACCTTCAGGTCAAGGTGAACGAGGGCGCGCTGCTTCCGACGGTTACGCTGGTGGGCTCGGTCCAGCAATCCTACGAGCAGACGCTGACGTTCTACCGCCAGTTCGGCGCCTCGGCGACCGCGCAGCTGTCGGTGCCCCTATATCAGGGCGGCGCGGAATATTCGCTGATCCGGCAGAGCAAGGAAAACCTTGCGCAGCAGCGTCTCGCGCTTGAGCAGGTGCGCGACCAGACCCGGTCCAACGTCGTGACCGCATGGGGCCAGTTGGTGGCGGGCAAGGCGCAGGTCCAATCCGCGCAATCCCAGGTGTCGGCGTCGGAGATCGCGCTCAATGGCGTGCGCGAGGAAGCCAAGGCTGGACAGCGCACCACGCTCGACGTGTTGAACGCACAGCAGGCGCTGGTCAACGCGCGCGTCGCGCTGGTCACCGCGCAGCATGACCGCGTCGTCGCATCCTACGCCGTCTTGAACGCAGTAGGACGGCTCGCGCCGCAAGTGCTCGGACTGAACACGACCGTCTACGATCCAAGTGTGCATTATCATCAGGTCCGTGACAGCTGGGCCGGCGTTCGCATTCCGGACGGCCGCTGACGACTGCGAACGCAAAGCGGCTGTCTCCACAGCCCGTTGCTTGCAATCATTTGTTGGCATGACGTACCCTTGCAGAAGGGTGGCAAAGCGATTCGCGGGGTACCGACGTCGCGATGTTTCGATGCCTCCAAGTGAGGTTGGGGACGGCGCGACTCGTTCGAGGGCCGCTGGAACTGGGGACAAGTCGGGCGCCCGCAAATCCGGAGCCAGCCAATCCTGCCCCGCCTGGTGTAAAACGCTAACCAGGACGTTGATGATGTGGAGTCGGGAATGACGCAGCCTGCAAAGGTCCAGGAGCCCTCGATGGAGGAGATTCTGGCGTCGATCCGGCGCATCATCGCCGACGACGAAGCAAAACCGGCCGAGAAGGCCGCCGGCCCGGCTGCACCCGCGGCTTCGGCATCGCCGGGCGCAGCAGCGTCGGCGAAACCGGCAGTGATGACCGATATCCCGCCCTCGGCCATTGCCGCAGCCCAGGCGGCGCCCGCAAAGGCGCCGGTGCCCGATCCGGCGCCTGCCGCCGGCAACAGCCAGGACGATATCGACGCCATGCTGGCCGGGCTCGATGCCGCAACCTCGGAAGCCGAGGTCAGGCCGCCGCTGCCGGACGGCGAGGTGTTCGATCTCACCGATGAGATGGTGCTGCCGGACCCGCAGCCGGCGCCGTTCCGTACGGTGGAGCCGGAGGATGACATCGAATTCAGCGAGGCCAACGCGCAGCCGCGCGCCCAGCATCGCCAACCCGCCTTCGAGCCGCCGCCGATCTACGAGAGCCCGGTAGCGCCGCCCCAGCAGATGCTGTCGCGCTCGACGGTCTCGGCGGTGGAGTCGGCCTTCAACACCCTCGCCAATACGGTGCTGAGCAACAACGCGCGGACGCTGGAAGACCTGGTCAAGGAAATGCTGCGGCCGATGCTGAAATCCTGGCTCGACGACAATTTGCCTGGCCTGGTCGAACGCATCGTCAAGGCGGAAATCGAACGGGTTTCCCGCGGCCGCTAGCGCTGCGGCCCAAATCAGCCCTTATCAGCCATTGCATGACGCTTTTATCGGCCGGCCCGCCTGATTTGCCGTGTTGACTCAGCGCGTTGTGGCGGCTTTCTAGCGCCCATGATCGAGAAGACCTACCAGCCCACTGAGATCGAAACCCGGATGTCCCGCGTCTGGGAAGACGCCGGCGCCTTCAAGGCCGGCCGCCCCGAGCGCCGCGACGCAAAACCGTTCACCATCGTGATCCCGCCGCCGAATGTCACGGGATCGCTGCACATGGGGCACGCGCTCAACAACACGCTGCAGGACGTGCTGTGCCGGTTCGAGCGGATGCGCGGCCGCGACGTGCTGTGGCAGCCCGGCACCGATCACGCCGGCATCGCCACCCAGATGGTGGTCGAACGGCAGTTGATGGAGCGCCAGCAGCCGGGCCGCCGCGAGATGGGCCGCGCCAAATTCCTCGAGCGCGTCTGGCAATGGAAGGCCGAAAGCGGCGGCGTCATCGTCAACCAGCTGAAGCGGCTGGGCGCATCCTGCGACTGGTCGCGCGAACGCTTTACCATGGACGAGGGGCTGTCGCGCGCGGTGGTAAAGGTGTTCGTCGCGCTGCATCGCGACGGGCTGATCTACAAGGACAAGCGGCTGGTGAACTGGGATCCCAAGCTGTTGACCGCGATCTCCGATCTCGAAGTGCAGCAAATCGAGGTCAAGGGCAGCCTGTGGTACCTGCGCTATCCGCTCGAAGGAAAGACGTTCAACCCGGACGACCCATCGACCTTCATCGTGGTCGCCACCACGCGGCCGGAGACGATGCTGGGTGACACGGCCGTCGCCGTGCATCCGGATGATGAACGTTACACCGACCTGATCGGCAAGCACGTCATCCTGCCGCTGGTCGGGCGAAAAATCCCGATCGTCGCCGACGAATATTCCGATCCGGAAAAAGGCTCCGGCGCGGTGAAGATCACGCCAGCGCACGATTTTAACGATTTCGAGGTCGGCAAGCGCCACGGGCTGCCGCAGATCAGCGTGCTCGATCAGGAGGGCCATCTCGCGCTCTCCGGCAACGAGGATTATCTGCGCGACCTCCCCGAGGGCGCGCTGATGTTTGCCGAGGAGTTGCACGGCAAGGAGCGTTTCGCGGCGCGCAAGCTGATCGTCGCGCGCCTTGAGGAGTTCGGGTTTCTCGAGAAGGTAGAACCGAACACGCATATGGTGCCGCATGGCGACCGCTCCGGCGTGGTGATCGAGCCGTATCTGACCGACCAGTGGTATGTCGACGCCAAGACGCTTGCCGAGCCCGCCATTGCCGCGGTGCGCAGCGGCGCCACCTCATTCGTGCCGAAGAACTGGGAAAAAACCTATTTCGAGTGGATGGAAAACATCCAGCCCTGGTGCATCTCGCGCCAGCTCTGGTGGGGCCACCAGATTCCGGCGTGGTACGGACCCGACGGAAAACTGTTCGTCGCCGAAACCGAGGATGAAGCGGTCGGCAACGCGCTCGGCTATTACGCCGAGCAGGAAGTCATCACGCCGGAGCAGGGACGCGAAATGGCGCTCGATCCCGCAAAGCGCGAAGGTTTTATTACCCGCGACGAAGACGTGCTCGACACCTGGTTCTCCTCGGCGCTGTGGCCGTTCTCGACGCTGGGCTGGCCCGACGACACCACGGACGTCGAGCGTTACTATCCGACCGACGTGCTGGTCACCGGCTTTGACATCATCTTCTTCTGGGTCGCCCGGATGATGATGATGGGTCTGCACTTCCAAAAAGAAGTGCCGTTCCGCGATGTCTATATCCACCGTCTCGTCCGCGACGAGAAGGGCGCGAAGATGTCGAAGTCGAAAGGCAACGTCATCGATCCGCTTGGCGTGATCGACGACTACGGCGCCGACGCGCTGCGCTTTGCGCTCGCGCGTGCGGCGGCGCAAGGCCACGACATCAAGCTGTCCCCCCAACTCGTCGAAACCAACCGCAATTTTGCGACCAAACTCTGGAACGCGTGCCGCTTTGCCGAGATGAACGGCTGCGTGCTGCCGCCCGGCTTTGACCCGAGGACGGCAAAGGAGACGCTTAACCGCTGGATCGCACATGAAACCGCACTCGCCACGCACGAGGTGACGGAGGCCATCGAAACCTACCGCTTCAACGATGCGGCCAACGCCGCCTATCGCTTTGTCTGGAATGTGTATTGCGACTGGTATCTCGAACTCGCAAAACCCGTGCTGACGGGCGAGGAAGGCGCCGCAAAGAACGAGACCCGCGCCATGGTGGCGTGGGCGCGCGATGAAATCCTCAAACTGCTGCATCCGTTCATGCCGTTCATCACCGAAGAGCTGTGGGCGGTGACGGCTTCTTCTTCCCGCGAGTTGCTTGCGCTGACCCGATGGCCAAGCCACGAAGGCCTTGCCAACGACGACGCCGAAGCCGAGATCGGCTGGGTGGTCGATCTCGTCACCGCCATTCGTTCGGTGCGCGCGGAAATGAACATCACGCCGGCGACACTGACGCCGCTGCTGCTGGCCGGTGCCTCCGCGGAGACGAAGGGACGCGCGCAGCGCTGGAGCGATGTGGTCAAGCGCCTGGCGCGGCTTGCGGATATCTCGTTCGCCGACCGCGCGCCGGAAGGCGCGGTGCAGCTGTTGGTGCGCGGCGAGGTCGCCGCGTTACCGTTGAAGGGCGTGATCGACCTCGCGGCGGAGCGGGCGCGGCTCGACAAGGAGCTGGCCAAGGCCGAGGCCGACATCAAGCGCGTCGATGCAAAACTTGGCAACGAAAAGTTCGTCGCCAACGCGCCGGAAGATATCGTCGAGGAAGAAAAAGAAAAGCGCGAAGCCGCCACCGCGCGGAAGGCCAAGATTCTCGAGGCGTTGGAGCGGCTGAAGAACGCGGCATGAAAAAGGACGGCTCGTTGGAGCCGTCCGATCTCAGACGCTTAGAGACCTGGCGTGCTTGATGATCAGTAGCGCGCCACCACCGGGCCGCCGCCCCAGTTGAAGCGGTAGTTGATGCGGGCGGTCGCCTGCTCGACGGTCAGCCGGGAACTCGATGTTCCCGTTGCGAATGTGCCGCCGAAGCCATCGGGAATGGTGAAGGCGGTGCCGCGGTTGCCGAAGTCGGTGTAGCGATATTCGCCGGCCACGCTCCAGTTCTGGTTGAACGCCCACTCGATGCCGCCGCCGACGGTCCAGCCCCAGCGGGTGGTCGAGCCGCCGTTCGTCGCCACGAACGTACCGGCTGGAATAGCGATGCCGGGTCCGTTGACGACCGTGGTCGTGGAGCCGCCAAACTCGGCAACGGCGGCGCCGCCGGTGACATAGAACAAGGCTTGATTGACAGCGAAGCCGGCGCGTCCGCGGAATGAGGCCATCCAGTCGATACGGCCGAAATCGACCGTCACCGTCTGGTTGACGGTCGCGAGGATGAGCGGGGGGCCGAAGGTGCGCGTGGCGGTGGCGTTGGAACCCCTCAAGTCGGAGCCTTGCGCGTCGGCTTCCACACCCAGCACGAACTGATTGACCTGCCAGTTATAACCGACTTGGCCGCCGCCGATCACGCCGCTCTGGCGGCCGCCGGCGCCGAGCGAAGCCAACTGTCCCGGGAAAACAGTCGGGATTGCGGCCTGCGGCGCAAGCACGATAAAGCCGGGGAATAGCGGCCCAAAATCGCTGCCGCCATTGTTGTTCGTCCAGGCTCCGCCGACGTTGCCGCCGATGTAGAAGCCGGTCCAGCTGAAGGGTGCCGGCGCCACCGGGATCGGCGCGGCCTTCACGGCCATATCGGCGGCGCTTGCTGTCGCGATGCCGGTGAGCAACGCACTTCCCACTACTGCCGCGATTGCCAGCTGTTTCATGATCGCCCCCAAATTGTCGTCGGCGCACAGGCGCCCGAATCCCTGCACCTTAGGAGCGGGTCTTCGGGAATGCTGTCACGCGCACGCAACAGTTGACGTTAATGTCGCTGTCCACGCCGCCTGCCGTGTGGCGGGGTGACGCACTTTTACCGAAGCAAGCGAGGGCGGGTTCAGAACGGTTTGCTGAGGAATTTGGAACCCTTCAGCCCGTATCGCCACGGCAGTTCCACCGCCTTGGTGATGCCGATCCGCACCCCGGTCGCAATCACGGGTTTTTCCAGGCGCGCATGCAGTGCGATGGGCGGCGCGTCCAGCGCCAGCCCGTTGTGAGCGCCGGTGATCCCGAGCGCCTCGGTCAGCTTGCCTGGTCCCGAACACAGCGATCTCTCGTCATGCAGCCCGCGCCGCCGCCGCATTGCCGGGATGCCATGGGTCGGCTGCAAGGCGCGGATCAGCACGGCGCTGGCGGAGCCTTCCTTCTCGCACACAAAATTCACGCACCAGTGGATGCCGTAGGAGCGGTAGACATAGACAAAGCCGGGCGGGCCGAACATCACCAAGTTGCGCGGGGTGGGGCCGTTGAACGAATGCGCCGCCGGATCGGTGTGATGATAGGCTTCGAGCTCGACGATGATGCCGCCGACGCCGTTCACCAGCAGTGTCGCGCCGATCAATTCGGGCGCGATTTCATGCACGCTGCGGGCAAAGAACGCGCGCTTCAGCGGCTTGCCTAGCTTTTGCTCGTTGATTGTGCGGTTTTGAGCCATGCAGGCCGATATGCTAAGACTCGATGCGAAGCAAGGCGAGCCGTTGCGGTTTCTCTTTAAGCGGATTAGCTAAGCTTCTCTCGGAACGGACATTTTTATGGTCGTCATCGTCGATACCGTCTCAGCCACTCAGCTGCGCCCGCGCCACCCTGAAAAGGTGAACCGGCCGGACGCGCTGTCGCCGCCGAAACCCGACTGGATCCGGGTGCGCGCGCCGAATACCCGCGGTTACGCCGACACCCGCAAGATCGTCAAGGAAAACGGCCTGGTCACGGTATGCGAGGAGGCGGGCTGCCCGAATATCGGCGAGTGCTGGGACAAGAAGCACGCCACCTTCATGATCATGGGCGACACCTGCACCCGCGCCTGCGCCTTCTGCAACGTCAAGACCGGGATGCCCGGCGCGCTCGACGCTTCGGAGCCGGACCATGTCGCGGAAGCCACGTTCAAGCTCGGCCTCGCCCACATCGTCGTCACCTCGGTCGATCGCGACGATCTCGCCGATGGCGGCGCCGAGCATTTTGCGCAAACCATCCGCGCCATCCGCGCGCGCTGCCCGACCACGACCATCGAAATCCTGACGCCGGACTTTCTGCGCAAGGACGGCGCGCTTGAGGTGGTGGTCGCGGCAAAACCCGACGTGTTCAACCACAATCTGGAAACCGTGCCGTCGCGCTATCTGACGGTGCGGCCGGGCGCGCGCTATTTCCATTCCATCCGGCTGTTGCAGCGGGTGAAGGAGATCGATCCCACCATCTTCACCAAGTCCGGCATCATGGTGGGCCTCGGCGAAGAGCGCCACGAGGTGCTGCAGGTGATGGACGACCTGCGCTCGGCGGAGGTGGATTTCCTCACCATCGGGCAATATCTGCAGCCGACCCGCAAGCACCACGCTGTGATGCGCTATGTCCCGCCGGATGAATTCACGGGCTATGAGAAGGTCGCCTACACCAAGGGATTTTTGATGGTGTCGGCAAGCCCGCTGACGCGTTCGTCGCATCATGCCGGCGACGACTTTGCCAGGCTGCAGGCGGCGCGCGCCGCGATGTCGCGCTGAGCTCGCGCAATGCCGAAATTCTCCAGCAAGCGCCGGGTCCGCCACAGCGCGCCGCAGATGTTCGACCTGGTGGCCGACGTCGAGCGCTATCCGGAATTCGTGCCGCTGTGCAAATCGCTGAAAATCCGCCAGCGCACGCCAAAACCCGACGGCACCGAGATCGTCATCGCCGACATGACGGTGTCGTTCAAGCTGGTGCGCGAGGCCTTTACCAGCCGGGTCACGCTGGACCGACCCAATCTGAAGATCATGGTGGAGTATCTGCAGGGCCCGTTCAGCAACCTCGAGAACCGCTGGACGTTCGAGCCGAAATCGGAGACCGCCTGCGACGTCGGCTTTTTCATCTCCTACGAATTCAAAAGCCGGATGCTGGCGATGCTGATGGGCACCATGTTCGATGCGGCGTTCCAGCGCTTTGCGGCGGCGTTCGAGAAACGCGCGGATGCGGTTTACGGGAAGCCGTGCGGACGCAGCGATCGCGTGCCTGCATCGTCGCGCGAGCGGGCTCTAGCGCTCGCGGCCGGTCGCACGCGCGCTTCGACGGCGGCTGCGCGCGCACGGCGCTCGCGGGCGACGCGCGCGTGATGCAACCGGCTGGCGGCCTCGCGGCGCGGCTTTGCCGGCGCCTGCGGTCCGCGCGCCAGTTCCATCAGCATCCGCAACGCCTCGACGACCGAGCGCTGGCGCACCGTGCTGCGGCCGATGGCGCCAAAGCGGCATTCGCGGTGCAGGATCCGGCCGTCGCGCGCGGCCACCGCGAAATGCACGAGGCCGACCGGCTTGCCCGGCGTCGCGCCGCCGGGGCCCGCGATGCCGGTGATGGAAACCGCGAGATCGACGCCGGCTTTTTCCAACGCGCCGATCGCCATCGCGGTCGCGGTTTCCTTGCTGACCGCGCCGAAACTGTCGAGCGTGGTTGCTTTGACGCCCAGCATCGTCGCGCTTGGCGTCGTTGGAATAGGTGACAAAACCGCGGTCGATCACGTCGGAGGAGCCGGGAATATCGGTGAGCGCGCCGGCGACCAGGCCGCCGGTGCAGGATTCCGCGGTGGCGATGGTGAGCTTGCGGCTCCGGCACAGATCGAGCAGCGAGCGGGAGAGGGCGCGGGCGTCGCTGCCGCTCATCTCAGTCGCTCCAGGGCAGACGGATGGTGGCGCTGGCCATCGCGGCGATGCCTTCCTCGCGGCCGGTAAAGCCGAGCCGCTCGCTGGTGGTCGCTTTCACCGCCACGCGCGACAGATTCAGCCCGGTGATCTCCGCGATCCGCGCGCGCATGGCGTCGCGGTACGGGCCGATCTTCGGCCGTTCGCAGATCAGCGTCACGTCGAGATGGGCGATGCGTCCGCCGCGCGCGGTGACGCGATCGACCGCGTATTTCAGGAACTGATCCGAGGCGGCGCCCTTCCATTGCGGATCGCTCGGCGGAAAATGCGAGCCGATATCGCCGTCGGCCAGCGCGCCGAGGATCGCGTCGACCAGCGCATGCAGGCCGACATCGCCATCGGAATGCGCCAGAAAGCCGCGTGTGTGCGGCACGCGCACGCCGCAGATCATCAGATGATCGCCGTCGCCGAAGGCGTGGACGTCGTAGCCGGTGCCCGTTCGGACATCGCCGAGCGCAGCACCGAGGCGCGCTTCCTCGCGAACAAAATCTTCCGGTGTCGTGAGCTTCATGTTGGCAGGATCGCCTTCAAATGTCGCCACCGTCAATCCTGCCCATTCCGCGAGCGCGGCGTCATCGGTGAAATCGTCGCGGCCCTCGCGCGCCGCGCGGCGATGCGCATCGAGAATGACATCGAAGCGAAACGACTGCGGCGTTTGCGCGATGCGCAGCCGCGCGCGCTCCGGCGTGGCCTCGACATGTCCGGCTGTCGCCGATCAGTTTTATCGTGTCGGTCACGGCAATCGCCGGCACCGCCGCGCCGGTCAGGCCCGCGGCATCGATCGCGCGCGAGATCACCGCCGCCGTGACGAACGGCCGCGCGGCGTCGTGGATGAGCACGATGTCGGGCGACTGGCCCGCGAGCGCTTCCAGTCCGGCGCGAACCGAGGCCTGGCGCGTTGCGCCGCCATTGGCGGGCGGCTGATAGCGCATGTCGCTGACGGCCTCGTTGAACATCGCGGCATCGTCGGGATTGACGACCGGCTGCACCGCAAAGATCTGCGGATGGCGGCAAAACGGCTCCATCGCCCGCGAAATCACGGTTCGGCCGCCGATCGAACGGTATTGCTTTGGGCCGCCGGACCCGGCACGAAGCCCGCGGCCGGCGGCGACAATGATAGCGGCAGTCCGTTTGGTGTCGGCATCGTGATCTGTCAGGGGCAATCCGGGAGGTGAACCGGGCGTTGGCCCGGCGGCGCACAGCCCTTATCACGCCGGCGATGCGAAAACAGAAGGATTCCCAATAGCTGTGCGTATTTTGTTGCACTGCACTTGCAAGATCGTCAGAACTGTCTAAAGTGTAGGCATGAAACTTGACTGCCCAAGAAATGTGCGCAGAATGTGCGCGCGGCAGCCGCAATGAAGCGGTTGTCACAAAAACGAGAAATTCCGTGACCGGCCCGGTAGTCTCTTCGCATCAAGCCGCTGAAAATTGGCGATATCGAGGTCGCCAACCGGGTTTTGCTGGCGCCGATGTCGGGAATTACCGACGCGCCGTTTCGACGGCTTGCAGCTTCGCTTGGCGCGGGCCTGGTCGTCTCCGAAATGACCGCCAGCGACGATCTCGTCCATGGCCGGCCGATGTCGGTGCTGCGCTGCGAGGCCACCGGCATTGGCCCGCACGTCGTTCAGCTCGCAGGCTGCGAGACGCACTGGATGGCGGAAGGCGCGCGCATCGCGGAGGCCGCCGGCGCCGACATCATCGACATCAATATGGGTTGCCCGGCGCGCCATGTGACCGGCGGCCAGTCCGGTTCGGCGCTGATGCGCGATCTCGATCATGCGCTGAACTTGATCGAGGCGACGATCGCCGCGGTGAAAGTCCCGGTGACGTTGAAAATGCGGCTCGGCTGGGACGACCGCTCGCTCAATGCGCCCGAACTGGCGCGGCGCGCGGAAGCCGCGGGCGTGCAGCTGATCACGGTTCACGGCCGCACGCGCTGCCAGTTCTACAAGGGCGAGGCCGACTGGAGCGCGGTGCGCGCGGTCAAGGACGCGATCGCATTCCGCTCGTCGTCAACGGCGACATCACCTCCTACGAGAAGGCCGTGACCGCGCTCGAAATGTCCGGCGCCGATGCGGTGATGGTCGGGCGGGGCGCGCAGGGCCAGCCGTGGTTGCCGGGCCAGATCGGACGCCGCCTGGAGACCGGAATCGCGGAAGCCGCGCCGACGCTGGCCGATCAGATTGCAATACGTCTGCACGCTCTATGACGAAGTCGTCCGCCATTACGGCCTGCGCATCGGGCTTCGTCATGCGCGCAAGCATCTCGGCTGGGCGCTGGACGTGGCGGCGAAAGTCAGCTGCGCGCCGGCGGCCGTTCGAAGACCTGGCGGCAGAAGATTTTGACCGCCGAAGATCCGGCGCGGCGTGCATCGCTCGCTGCATGATGCGTTCGGCGACTTTGCATGGAGCGCTGCCGCATGACATCAGCCGCAGAACATCGCCGTCCGCTGCCATCGGACGGCGACGCCATTCTCAACGCGCTGCCGAATCCGGTGTTGCTGGTCGCGCCCGACGGCAAGATCGTCGATGCCAATATGGCCGCGGAATCCTTTTTCGAGATTTCGACGCAGTTTCTGCGCCGCCAGTCGCTGAAGGAACTGGTGCCGTTCGGCAGCCCGCTGCTGGCGCTGATCGATCAGGTGCGCTCGAGCGGCTCGCCGGTCAACGAATACAAGGTCGATCTCGGCACGCCGCGGATCGGCGGCGACCGCCAGGTCGATCTGCATGTCGCGCCGCTGACCGAGCGGCCCGGCCATATCGTGGTGATGCTGCAGGAACGCACCATCGCCGACAAGATGGACCGGCAGTTGACGCATCGAAGCGCGGCGCGCTCGGTGATCGCGCTGGCGGCGATGCTGGCGCACGAGATCAAGAATCCGCTGTCCGGCATTCGCGGCGCGGCGCAGCTGCTCGAACAGGCGGCATCCTCGGAAGACCGCATGCTGACGCGGCTGATCTGCGACGAGGCGGACCGCATCGTCACGCTGGTCGACCGCATGGAAGTGTTCGGCGACGACCGGCCGGTGGCGCGCGGCCCGGTCAACATTCATTCGGTGCTCGATCACGTGAAACGGCTCGCGCAATCCGGTTTCGCGCGCAACATCCGCTTCGTCGAGGATTACGATCCGTCGCTGCCGCCGGTGCTGGCCAACCAGGACCAGTTGATTCAGGTGTTTCTCAATCTGGTGAAGAACGCCGCCGAAGCGGTGGTCGATCTCGGCAGCGACGGCGAAATCCAGCTCACCACCGCGTTCCGGCCGGGCGTCCGGCTGTCGGTCCCCGGCAAGAAATCGCGGGTGTCGCTGCCGCTCGAATTCTGCGTCAAGGACAACGGCTCCGGCGTGCCGGAAGACCTGCTGCCGAACCTGTTCGATCCGTTCGTCACCACCAAGGCGACCGGCAGCGGGCTGGGCCTGGCGCTGGTCGCCAAGATCGTCGGCGATCACGGCGGCATCATCGAATGCGAATCGCAGCCGCGCAAAACCATCTTTCGCGTGCTGCTGCCGATGTTCAGCACCGCCAAGAAACTCGAACAAAGCAATGGCGACGACGCGCCGGGACGTCGTCGCTTGCCTCACAGGATGCGAGATGAGGAATAACAATGCCCGCAGGTAGCATTCTTGTCGCCGATGACGACACCGCCATCCGCACGGTTCTCAATCAGGCGCTGTCCCGCGCCGGATACGAAGTGCGCCTGACCGGAAACGCGGCGACGCTGTGGCGCTGGGTCAGCCAGGGCGAGGGCGATCTCGTCATCACCGACGTGGTGATGCCCGACGAAAACGCCTTCGACCTGCTGCCGCGGATCAAGAAGATGCGGCCCAATCTGCCGGTCATCGTCATGAGCGCGCAGAACACTTTCATGACGGCGATCCGTGCGTCGGAACGCGGCGCCTACGAATATCTGCCAAAGCCGTTCGACCTGAAGGAATTGATCGCCATCGTCGGCCGCGCGCTGGCCGAGCCGAAGGAGCGCGTCGCCAATCACGCCGACGAGGCCGAGTTCGACTCCATCCCGCTGGTCGGCCGCTCGCCGGCGATGCAGGAAATCTATCGCGTGCTGGCGCGCCTGATGCAGACCGATCTCACCGTGATGATCTCCGGCGAGTCCGGCACCGGCAAGGAACTGGTCGCCCGCGCGCTGCATGACTACGGCAAGCGGCGCAACGGGCCGTTCGTCGCGGTCAACATGGCGGCGATCCCGCGCGATCTCATCGAGTCGGAATTGTTCGGCCATGAACGCGGCGCGTTCACCGGCGCCAACACCCGCGCCTCCGGCCGGTTCGAACAGGCCGAAGGCGGCACGCTGTTTCTCGACGAGATCGGCGACATGCCGATGGAAGCGCAGACGCGGTTGCTGCGCGTGCTGCAGCAGGGCGAATACACCACGGTCGGCGGCCGCACCCCGATCAAGACCGACGTGCGCATCGTCGCGGCCAGCAACAAGGATCTGCGCATCCTGATCCAGCAGGGCCTGTTCCGCGAGGATCTGTTCTTCCGCCTCAACGTCGTGCCGCTGCGCCTGCCCCCGCTGCGCGAGCGCATCGAGGATTTGCCCGATCTGATCCGGCACTTTTTTACGCTGGCCGAAAAAGATGGACTGCCGCCGAAAAAGCTCGACGCTCTGGCGCTGGAGCGCCTGAAGCAGCACCGCTGGCCCGGCAATGTGCGCGAACTCGAAAATCTCGCGCGCCGGCTGGCTGCGCTGTATCCGCAGGACGTGATCACCGGCTCGGTGATCGACGGCGAGTTGGCGCCGCCCGCGGTGGTCTCCGGCGGCAATGCGCATCATGGCGTCGATAATCTCGGCGGCGCGGTCGAAGTCTATCTGTCCTCGCACTTCTCCAGCTTTCCGAACGGCGTGCCGCCGCCGGGCCTGTATCATCGCATCCTGCGGGAGATCGAGGTGCCGCTGCTCACGGCGGCGCTGGCGGCGACCCGCGGCAACCAGATCCGGGCGGCCGATCTGCTCGGCCTCAACCGCAACACGCTGCGCAAGAAAATCCGCGATCTGGATATTCAGGTCTACCGCACCGGCAGCTGATACGGTCGGCCAGCCTGTGGGTTCGGCGATAGTGCTAAAATTTCCGCCGGGATAGAACGCGACGTGCGCGGCATACTGGCGCGGTATAGGATTAAGTGTTGATCGTAGTGTCTCGAATGTTGTGAGGTGTGTTACTTCATTATTGTAGGAGAAGTTGTTGATGGTAATGTGGTTGGTGTTGATTTGGGGTTTGGTTGATAGTAGTTGAAGTGTAGTGTATGTGTCGGTAACGTTGATTGGTAGATAGTTTGACGATCTCTGTAAAGTTGCGTTAGTTGTTCCGCGCGTGGCAAAGTTGTCATAGGTCAATGTGGTGTAGCTCGTCTTGCGTAATACGGTTGCTACTTAGCCTTCGTTGGCGTCAAGATAGCTGGCTTTGGTGTGTACGAAGATGACGGCGTGATTGTGATCTCTGACTTGTTCGGGAAAGTATAGAGTGGTTTAGACTGCGTCGTTTCCTCGCGCCAGACCCCGATTCGCGGCAAAAAGTTTTAAGAAGCCGCAGATCAAGGCGGCCTCTTAATGTTCAACGCTGCTGCGCCAAATCTCGAAGTTTTTCTACGGCCTCAGTTCCGTAGAGACGTCTTCGAGTTGAATCCTCGCTGATCATAAGGATAGGCATCGGGTAAGGATAATTCATATCTTCCGGGGCCTCCAAAATAGTAACGCTCCCCGCACTCAACGCGTCCCGCACAGCGATGATGAGACTTCTTAGCTCATCAAGGTCTTTTTGCTGAATTGTAACGGCAAGCTGCATGAGAGGACCTCTACGGTTCTGCCCGAATCAACTTGTCGAGCGTTTTTACTTTTTGAACGACTGCTTGCGTTTGTCCAATCCCCATTGAACCGGCCGGGGGGAACGTTTTTCCTACGAAGTCTTCGGAATCCCACTCAGGTTTTTGCCAAATGTTGCAAATAATCCCAAGCGGCACTGCTGTCTGAATCTCCTCATTTACGCCACGGGTAATCCGATTTTCCAATGGCGGTTTCGGACAGACTATTGCCAGAGAAGCAGATTGCAAGACGAGCCTACGATCTCGCCAGCCAACGTCTGTACGAAGTGTTCCAAATGCTGTCTCGACCTGTACCCTCGGATAAATTTGAGTACCGGTCAAACTTGGCAATATGGGAAGCTCCGGGTTTCCCCAGAGATCTACTAAATTCCACCGATCATGTTCGCAGTCGAACGTTATTTCGTTGACATCCTGATCTAAACTACGTGCCTTGAAAACCAAGGGCAGTTCGTCAATGGAAAGTGGCGAAATAAACGCTCTGTTGTGATTTACAGTCATTTCCACAGCAACTCGCCTATGTGCATCATTGATTACTTCAATAAAACGCGTATCGCCATTCGCAGCCATCTCTCTCGGCGCACTGATCGGAAAAGAGAGGTACGTAACGGAGGCGTCAAACACGATTAAATTAATGAGCGCATCGATGTTGTTTCCTGCGGCGCAAAGAATGTGCCGCGCTTTAGCGTTCCCGGTATGCGAAAGAACTAGATCGCCTAATAATTGTTCTGCCCGACGTGCTACTAATAATTGTTCGAAACTGGGACGTCCCTTGATCTCTTGGCCAGCCGCCCGGGCTTCGGTACGGCTCCACATTTGGTAGACGTCATCAATCAGAGAAATGATTAAGGTGGGCTGGAACTCTTCGCATATACTTGGAAGGTGAATTGGACTACGCAATCCAAGCGGGCCGCTTATATAACTCGCGTGAAGTCCAAGCAGAACGGTTTCACCATCAAGCTGCCTCTTGAAATCTTCCCAGCCGCGACGCCACGTAGTTGCTTGTTGAGCGATGTCTTGGGCAAGAAAAATCGTCCAATTCTTTACATTGAGATGCTGTTTTAAATACTCATTCTCGAAATCGATGTACTTGAGCTCGTGGCCGAGCTTCGCCTTCAGCCGCGCGCAAACCCGCTTAGCCGCCTGGGCTTTGTCGACGCCGGTCGGTCCTAGCAATAGGATGCGCTTGTGCAAATGTTCCCCGCTTCAATTTACGGCAGACTGACCTCCGACCAACACGTGGTCAAGCAACGGCCGGTTGAAGCCCGGCCGGAAAATGTGCCGCGGATTAGTCGCAATTCGGCAACATTGTGATATGAATGCATCAGTCCGGCTGTCGGATTGACGGCGGCATCACGCTCACCTGTTCCGGAATGACCAGCGCAGACACCTCGGTCCCATCGTTTGATCCGTCGTCCGTCGAGCCTCGCAGCCGGCTCCTGCGCAGGCTGCTGGCGCCGTTTGCGGTCGGCTTCGCGCTGCTGTCGGCGTGTCTCACCTTCGTGGTGCTCACGGGCCTGACCCCGATCGAGCCGACGCGCGGCGTTGTCGTGTCTTTCCTGCTGATCAACGCCGCCACCATCCTGCTGCTGGTCGGCATCATCGTCCGCGAAGTCTGGCAATTGGTGCAGGCGCGCCGTCGCGGGCGCGCCGCGGCACGGTTGCACGTGCAGATCGTCAGCCTGTTTTCGGTGATTGCGGTGCTGCCGGCCGTGCTGGTGTCGATCGTCGCCAACGTCACCATCGATCGCGGCCTCGACCGGCTGTTTTCCGGAACGACCAAGGCGGCGATCGAGAACTCGCTGATCGTCGCCAGCGCCTATCTCAACGAAAACGCCCAGCTTATTCGCGGCGACATCCTGGGCATGGCGACCGATATCGCCAATGCGCGGCCGTTGTTCGACCAGGACCGCAGGTCGTTTCGCGAGATGCTGACCGCAAGTGCCGCCGCGCGCAACCTTCCCGGTGCGATGCTGCTCGACAGGGAAGCCAACGTCCTGGAAACCGCGCAAACCGGCATCGAGCAGGATTTCAGCAAGCCGCCGCCCGAATTCCTCAAGGATTTTAACGAAACCGAGCCGGAGGTCGTGGTCGAGGCGAACTATGTCGCCGCCTGCATTCGCCTGCGCGCCTTCAACGACACGTTCCTTTATGTCGCGCGTCTGCTCGATCCGCGCGTGGTCGCCCAGATGCGGCAGACCCAGGCCAGCGTCGCGGACTATGCCCAGATCGAATCGCGCCGGCTTGGCATCCAGGTGGCGTTCGCACTGATGTTCACGGTGATCGCGCTGACCATCCTGATGTCGTCTGTGCTGATCGGGCTGAATTTCGCCAACTGGCTGGTGGCGCCGATCCGGCGGCTGATGGGCGCCGCCAATGTGGTGTCGACCGGCGATCTCAATGTCCAGGTGCCGGTGCTCAAATCCGAGGGCGATCTCGCGCAGCTCGGCGAGACCTTCAACACCATGACGCAGGAGCTGCGCACGCAACGCGACGAGCTGGTGAGCGCGAGCGAGGTGATCGACAGCCGGCGCCGCTTCATCGAGGCGGTGCTGTCGTCGGCGAGCGCCGGCATTATCGGCGTCGATGCCTCGGGGAGCATCGGCATCCTCAATCGCTCCGCCGAAAAACTGATCGGCCATGCGGAGTCCGAGACGTTGGGTCATCCGCTGTCGGAAATCATTCCCGAACTCGACGACATGATGAAAACCGCGCGGGAGGGTACGCAGCGGCTGGTGCAGGGCCAGGTCACGATTACGCGGGACGGCCGCGAGCGCAATCTTTCCGTCCGGGTCAGCGCCGAGCACACCAGCCAGTCGCAGGACAGCTACATCATCACGCTGGACGACATCACCGAGCTGGTTTCCGCGCAGCGCACCTCGGCATGGGGCGACGTGGCGCGCCGCATCGCGCATGAAATCAAGAACCCGTTGACCCCGATCCAGCTGTCGGCCGAGCGCATTCGCCGCAAATTCGGACGAGTCATTACCGAGGACAAGGCGATCTTCGAGCAGTGCACCGACACCATCGTGCGTCAGGTCGATGACATCAGGCGGATGGTCGACGAATTCTCCCGCTTTGCGCGGATGCCGAAACCGGTGATGGAAGGCGAGGATGTCGCCGACACCGTGCGGCAGGTGGTGTTCCTGATGCGGGTCGGACATTCCGAACTCGACATCGAGACAGTGATCAAGGATGAGCCGCTGCGGGCGCAGTTCGACCGCCGGCTGATCAGCCAGGCGCTCACCAATATCATCAAGAACGCGACCGAAGCCATTGAAGCGGTTCCTCCGGAGACGCTGGGCAAGGGCCGCATCGAGGTGATCGCGGCGCGCGAGGGCGATGACGTCGTGATCGACGTGATCGACAATGGCATAGGCCTGCCCAAGGTGAGCCGGTCGCGGCTGCTGGAGCCCTATGTCACCACCCGCGAAAAAGGCACCGGCCTCGGGCTCGCGATCGTCGGCCGGGTTCTTGAAGACCACGGCGGTGGGATCGAGCTGCACGATGCGTCGGAGATCCGCCCCGGTGCGCGGGGAGCCTGGATGCGGCTGCGCTTTGCCATCTCCGGCAAGGCAGCCAATGCCAACGACGCGCCGAAAGACGACGTGACGCAATCAAGGGATGAACCGGCCGAGCCATCCGAGGCGACCAACAACCAACCAAAAATCGAAGCCGCAACCGGCAATTGACAAGACAGGGCGTGACCCATGGCAACAAATGATATTCTGATTGTCGACGACGAAGCAGATATCCGCGATCTGGTTGCGGGCATTCTCGAGGACGAGGGGTTCACCACCCGAACCGCGCGCGACAGCAATTCGGCGCTGACGGAAATTTCCAACCGCCGTCCGCATCTGGTGTTTCTCGACATCTGGCTGCAGGGCAGCAAGCTCGACGGCCTGCAACTGCTCGAAGCGATCAAACGCGACCACCCCGAACTGCCCATCGTGATGATCTCCGGCCATGGCAACATCGAAACCGCGGTCGCCGCGATCAAGCGCGGCGCCTATGACTTCATCGAGAAGCCGTTCAAGTCCGACCGCCTGATCCTGGTGGCGACGCGGGCGCTGGAGACCTCGCGGCTGAAGCGCGAAGTGAAGGAATTGAAGCAGCTTGCGCCGTCCTCGAGCACGCTGATGGGCCGCTCGGCCTGCATGAACCAGCTGCGCCAGACCATCGAGCGCGCCGCCAAGGCCAACAGCCGCATCATGATCGTCGGCCCCTCCGGGTCGGGCAAGGAGTTGACGGCGCGCACGTTGCATCACGCGTCCACCCGTTCCGAAGGCCCGTTCGTCGTCATCAATGCCGCCGCGATCACGCCGGAACGCATGGAAGTCGAGTTGTTCGGCATCGAACAGACCAACGGCGAGCAGTCGCGCAAGCCGGGCGCACTGGAAGAAGCGCATGGCGGCACGCTGTTCATCGACGAAGTCGCCGACATGCCGCGCGAGACCCAGAACAAGATTTTGCGCGTGCTGGTCGATCAGACGTTCCAGCGCTCCGGCGGAACGACGAAAGTCCATGTCGATGTCCGCATTATTTCTTCCACCGCGCGCAACCTGGAAGAGGAAATCGCGGAAGGCCGCTTCCGCGAGGACCTGTTTCATCGGCTTTCCGTCGTGCCGATCCGGGTGCCGCCGCTGTCCGAGCGCCGCGAGGATATTCCCGAACTGATCAACTATTTCATGGACCAGATTTCGGTGGCGACCGGCCTGCCGAAACGCCAGATCGGACAGGACGCCATGGCCGTGCTGCAATCGCATGTCTGGCCGGGCAACGTCCGCCAACTCCGCAACAATGTCGAGCGCGTGATGATTCTCGCCAGCGGCGGGCCGGAGGTGATCATCACCGCCGACATGCTGCCGCAGGACGTGGGCTCCATGGTGCCGGCGATGCCGACCAGCAACAATGGCGAGCACATCATGGGCCTGCCGCTGCGCGAAGCCCGCGAGGTATTCGAGCGCGACTACCTGATCGCCCAGATCAGCCGGTTCTCCGGCAATATCTCGCGCACGGCGGAATTCGTCGGCATGGAGCGCTCGGCGCTGCATCGGAAGCTGAAGGCGCTGGGGGTGGGGTAGTCCGTAGGGCGCAATAAGCGAAGCGCATTGCGCCGCTCCCGCATCTCGCCCGCCCGTCGCGGTGGAACGACGAATGCGGCCAATCGCGGACGCGAGTGACCAAGCTGTCAGCGTCACGCGGCTTTCGCACCGGTGCGGCGCAATGCACTGCGTTTATTGCGCCCTACGGGCTGCTGGAAGTCCCGCCGGAGTAGGTCGTCGCCCTAACCACTCTTACGAGTTCTAAAATGCCCGCCAGAACGAATGAGTTTCAAAGACTCGTCTACGAGATTGAGCGCCAACTGGCGCCTCTTGGTGCGGTTGTAAAAGAATCTGCGATGTTGCCCGAGCGCGTGAGCCGCGAGCTCCGCGAGGTCGATATCCTCGTATCGCTTGATGAAGGACACCATCGCGTGCGAATTGGTATCGAGTGCCAAGATAAATCCCGCCCAGCAACCAAGCAGTGGGTGGAAGCTATTGCCAAGAAGCATGAGGAACTTGGGATCAATAAGACTGTCTTGGTCTCATCGGCGGGCTTCTACGCAGCCGCGAGACGGCGCGCGGAGTTGTTATTCATGGGCGTCATCGACATCACCAACATTGGTCAAGCGGACTGGCCCACAGAGGTCTTGCGCCATCTGAAAGTGCCCGTTCGGGATCGCAGTTCCGAGGTTATCAAGGTCGGGTGGGGTTTTCTGGAACTGGGGCCGGGGCAGACCCGCAAGACTGTCTCAAACTTGAAAAGCGTCAAGGCTGAGCTGCCAAACGGCTCGAGAATCGACCTGATCGCCGTTGTACAGAAATATGGCAACGGCATATTGAAGGAAGTGGCGACGCACGAGGAAGGTCCGGAAACCGCGGTGGTTCGGCTACACGATGATCTCCGATTGTTCAGGCGACGCGAGTTCATCGGCACGGTGCGGTTTCTTTCCATGAGATGGAAACATACAACGCAATACTTTGTCATCCGTCTTAAGCCAATTCGTTATGGCAATCGCGTGCTCGCGATAGGGCGAGCAAAGCGGCGAGGAGTTGAATGGACGGCAACAGCAATCGTAGAGGGCTCCGGCGTGCGCGTGAGATGTGAAGCACCGAAAACGCTGGCGACGAGTTTTTTGTTCGGAGAGCTTCCAAAGGAGCTGGATCTTGCGGTGGAGGACGACGACCTACGAGCGACAACAAGCACGAATAAAGCTAAAACGACCGTGAAGAAGAGCAAGAGTGGCTCGAAGAAAGAAAAACGATCAGCCCGCAGCCCGTAGGGCGCAATAAGCGAAGCGCATTGCGCCGCTCCCTCTCAAACACGCTGCCCGCTGAGACGCGGCGCAATGCGCTGCGCTTATTGCGCCCTACGCACGTTCTACGCACGCTCACCAAAATCGCCCGCTGCAGAGGCGTCGCCCGCCCAATCTTCCGGAAATAATCCCGCCCGCACGTCGCGGTGGAACGATGAATGCGGCAAGTCGCGGACGCGGCTGACCAGGCCGTGCTTGACCGGATTGATGTAGCAATACTCGACGTGGCGGCGGAAATCCTCATCGTCGCGGATCAGATGTTCCCAGAAGCGGCGCTGCCAGATGGCGCGTTCGCCGCGCGCGATGCGGACCGCGCTGCGCTGTTCGGTCCTGGGAACGGCCTGGGCGAAGGCAATTTTGATCAGGCGCCAGCGCACCGAAAAATCGGCGTCGCCTGGCGGCAGCGTCCAAACCGCGTGGATGTGATCGGGCAGCACCACCATGGCGTCGATGGTAAACGGGTGGCGCGTCTGCGTGCGCCGTGTCGCCTCGCGTAGCGCGTCGATATGGTCCGTCAGCAGGCGGCGTCGCCGGTCCAACAGATTGACGGTGAAGAACCAGCATCCGCCGGGCGCGAAGGCGCGGCGATAATTCGGCATGGGGCAACGATAACACCCAGGGCGGCGCAATGCGCTGCGCTTATTGCGCCCTACGGGACGAGGCGCTCGGCGGCGGCTAATACCGCAGGGCGAAATCAGCCGCTGGAGAAATTCCTTCTCTTTGGTGCCTTCGCCCGTCATTGCACGCGTCTTTGACCCGTCCGCCCCTTGAACCCGCTTGCCTAAAAACCACGCCTGCCGTCTAATTGTGCCTGCCGGGCCCTCGGAGGGGGATCTCAGGGGAGGCTGGGCAGCCGGGTTGAGGCTCCATAAGAGAGCTGCAGCCGGTTTAATAAAAAAAGGCGGGACAACAACAATGGCGGCAGACCGCGCACAAAATCTACAGGACACCTTCCTTAATCACGTTCGTAAAACCAAGACGCCACTGACGATCTTTCTGGTCAACGGAGTGAAGCTGCAGGGCATTGTCACCTGGTTCGACAATTTCTGCCTGCTGCTGCGGCGCGACGGTCATTCGCAGCTTGTCTACAAGCACGCGATCTCGACCATCATGCCGGGCGCGCCGATCCAGTTGTTCGAAGGCGGCGAGGACGCTCCGGCTTGAGCAAATCGTTGAAAGAAACCTGATTGGAACCCCGACATCTTGAAGGGGGCGCCGACCGTCCGCGGCCGGCGAGGGGACAACAGACCGGGCGGGTGATCGTCATCGGCCCCTATTTGCGGATGCGCCGCGGCGACCCCGACGCGCAGGCGGAGATGCATGCCGTCCGCAATTCCGAGGCGCGGCTCGAGGAGGCGGTGGGCTTGGCGCGCGCCATCGACCTGACGATTGCGGAAGCGATCATCGCGCCGGTCGGCCAGATCCGGCCCGCCACCTATCTCGGCAAGGGCAAGGTCGAGGAAATCGTCGGCCTCATCACCGGGCACGAGATCGAGCTGGTGGTGATGGATTGCGCGCTGTCGCCGATCCAGCAGCGCAATCTGGAGAAGGCGTGGAACACAAAAGTACTCGACCGCACCGGCCTGATCCTGGAAATTTTCGGCCGCCGCGCCAAGACCAAGGAGGGCGCGCTGCAGGTCGAACTGGCGCATCTCAACTATCAGCGCAGCCGCCTGGTGCGCTCCTGGACCCATCTGGAACGCCAGCGCGGCGGTTTCGGGTTCATGGGCGGCCCCGGCGAAACGCAGATCGAAGCCGACCGCAGGCTGATCGGCGATCGCATCAGTCGTCTCGAAAACGAAATCAAGAAAGTCCAGGCCACGCGCCGGCTGCATCGCGCAGGGCGTCAGCGCGTGCCGTATCGCGTGGTGGCGCTGGTCGGCTACACCAATGCAGGAAAATCGACGCTGTTCAACCGCCTGACCCGCGCCGAGGTGCAGGCCGCCGACATGCTGTTCGCGACGCTCGACCCGACCTTGCGGCGCTTAAGCCTGCCGCATGGCGGCAAGGCGATGCTGTCCGACACCGTCGGATTCATCTCCAACCTGCCGACGCAATTGGTGGCGGCGTTCCGCGCCACGCTGGAGGAGGTGATGGAAGCCGACGTCATCCTGCATGTCCGCGATATTTCGCACGAAGATGCGGATGCGCAGCAACGCGACGTCGATGCAGTGCTGCGTCAGCTCGGCATCGATCCGGACGCCGGCGCGCGCATCCTGGAGGTCTGGAACAAGATCGACCGTTTTTCGCGAGAGGAACGCGAAAACTTGCAAAACATCGCGGCGCGGCGCCCGCCGGAGCGTCCGTGTTTTCTGGTTTCCGCTGAAACCGGCGAGGGTATCGACGCACTGCTGGCCGCGATCGAGGCGCGGCTGGCCGCAACCCGGATGACGCTGGACCTGTCGATCGACGCCGCCGATGGCGCCGGCATCAGCTGGCTGCACCGCAATTCGGAAATCCTCAACAAGGAATTTCACGACGGCCGCTTCGCCATGACCGTGCGCGTCGACGAAACCAAGCGCGACATCGTGGTCAACCGCTTTGACGCGGTACCGCACGCGGTTTGAGTTTGCGCAGACGCTTCAGCTTCAACGCCGTAGGAATGTAATCACGACTTGTTGATCGGCCGTGAATTGACATATATTCCTTTTAAGCTACATTCCTAGTCATCTCATCCTAGCTTGAGGGAGCGTTACTTAAGGACGCTTTGGAACGTGGGGGTGGGAGCGGCGCCTGCGGGCGGGGAGCAAACGTGGCTCCACGCACTCGGGAGGCCTCGGGTTTCCGTCCGGGCCCATTACGGGGCTCTGCCACTGAAGTTGGCCGGACGGGGACAGGCGAGCGGCGCGAAATCGCCGTGCTCAGGCCGCAAGGCCGCCAAGTCCCCGGAAGAACGGACCGAGGCTAAAAGATCGCCGCGACGGAACGTCGAGAGGCGTTGCCGTGTGCCTCTGTTTCCCGGCGATCCGGGAAACAAGCCGCGGCTGTTACCAAGGTGCGCCTTTCGGCGTTCCGCCTCCCTCTCTTATCGAAGAGAGCGAGGTTTCCTGAACCTCCCACTCACGCGAAGGGATTTGCGGGCAGCGATGACGCTTGCCCGGGCGAAGGCGAAGGAAAGCTGCGTATGCGCATCAACATCCTCTCCGTCGTCCCCGCGCAGGCGGGGACCCATAACCCCTGGCCTCGATGTTTTCGCCGACGCCTTTCCAACAGGACTATTCACGCCTTCCACATCATCGGCGACACGGCGTATGGGTCCCCGCCTTCGCGGGGACGACGAAGGGGACCACGATGACAATTCGCAGGAGGGAAGGGCTGACAATGACAACCGCCATCGTTATATCAACCCCGCCCGGCACGTCCGGGCTTTTGGCGTTCGGACTGGAAAGACAGATGACTGGATCGACACGATCGAGCGACGGCCTCGACGACCGCCGCAAGCGGCTGCTGTTTCGCTGCTGGCATCGCGGCACCCGCGAGATGGATCTCATTCTCGGCCGCTTCGCCGATGCGACAATAGCCGACCTTACCGAGGCCGAAGTGGGACAATTGGAGCAACTGATCGAGGTGCCCGATCCCGATCTCTATGCCGCCTTGAGCGGCGACGTTTTGCCGGCGCCGGAATTCCGGACGGGGCTGTTCGACCGCATCAAGTCATTCCCCGCGGATCGCGACGCATGAAATCACCGGCCAAATCTCCGGCGGAACTGCTTAAGCCCGGACGCGCGCTGACCCTGGCCAATGTCGCCGAAGGCGCGGAAGGCCTGGTCGTCTCCGACCTCGCGCGCGCAATTGCAGCGCGGCCGAAACCGCCGGCGGTCAGCCTCGCCGTGGTCTGCCGCGACGGTCCGCGCATGCAGCAGCTGGCCCGCGCGCTGGAATTTTTCGCGCCTGATCTCTCGGTGATGCAATTCCCGGCATGGGATTGCCAACCCTACGACCGCGTATCGCCCCATGGCGCCATTCTGGCGCAGCGGCTGACCACGCTCGCAAGACTCGCGCGCCTGCAAGGCAGCGACAAGCCGCTGATCGTGCTGACCACCGTAAATGCGATTACGCAGCGGGTGCCCGCGCGCGAGATCATCGCAGCGCAAGCACTGTCGGTGGCGCCCGGCCATGTCGTGCCGATGGACAGCATCATCGCCTGGCTGGAGCACAACGGCTACAACCGCTCCTCCACGGTGCGCGAACCCGGCGAATACGCGGTTCGAGGCGGCATTCTCGACCTGTTTCCGGCCGGGCTCGACCAGCCGGTGCGGTTCGATTTCTTCGGCGACAGCCTGGAATCGATCCGCAGTTTCGATGCCGAAACCCAGCGCACGCATTTCGACATGCGCGGGCTCGATCTGGTGCCGATCTCGGAATTCCAGCTGGTCACCGAGACCATCCGTCGCTTTCGCATGGGATATGTCGCGGCTTTCGGCGCGCCGGAGCGCGACGATCCACTGTACGAGGCGGTCAGCGAGGGCCGCCGCCATCCCGGCATGGAGCACTGGCTGCCGCTGTTCCAGGAGCGGATGGACACGCTGTTCGATTACTTGAGCGATGCGCCGATCGCGATCGAGCCGCAAGGCGAGGACGCCGCGCGCGAGCGCTTCAAGCAGATCGCGGACTATTTTGAAGCGCGCCGCGAGGCGATGGAACATCCCGGCGGCGGCGCGATCTACAAGCCGCTGCCGCCGGACCGGCTTTATCTTGCCGAAGACGAATGGACCAAGCGTCTCGACGAAGCCGCGCTGGTGCGGCTGACGCCGTTCGCGGTGCCGGATGACAGCGCCGGCGTGGTCGATGCCGGCGCGCGGCAGGGCCGAAATTTCACACCGGAACGCGCCGACAGTTCGGTCAACGTGTTCGAGGCCGTGGTTGCACATGTGCAGGGGTTGCAGGCCCAGCGCAAGAAGGTGGTGATCGCGCTGTGGAGCGAAGGCTCGCGCGACCGCATGGCGAGCATGCTGAAGGACCACAGACTGCTCAACCTTACCAGCGTCAATGCCTGGCGCACGGTGCAGGCCACGCCGCGCAACGAGGCCATGCTGGCGGTCGTCGGCATGGAATCCGGCTTCGAGACCGACCAGGTCGCGGTCATCACCGAGCAGGATATTCTCGGCGACCGCCTGGTGCGGCCGCGCAAAGCATCCCGCAAGCTGGACAATTTTATTTCCGAAGTGACCAGCCTCGCCGCAGGCGACCTCGTCGTCCATGTCGAGCACGGTATCGGCCGTTTTGTGGGCCTGCAAACGCTCGAGGTCGCCGGCGCGCCGCATGATTGCCTCGAACTGCACTACGCCGCCGAGACAAAACTGTTCCTGCCGGTCGAGAACATCGAACTGCTGTCGCGCTACGGCTCCGATCACGCCAATGTCGAACTGGACCGGTTAGGCGGCAGCGGCTGGCAGGCGCGCAAGGCGAAACTCAAGAACCGCATCCGCGAGATCGCCGGCGAATTGATCAAGATCGCCGCCGAGCGGCATTTGCATGAAGCGCCGAAGTTTCCTGTGCAGCCACATATCTATGACGAGTTCTGCGCGCGCTTTCCTTACGAGGAGACCGAAGACCAACTCGGAGCCATCAATGCGACATTGAAAGATCTCGAAAGCGGCCGGCCGATGGACCGCCTGATCTGCGGCGACGTCGGTTTTGGCAAGACCGAGGTCGCGTTACGGGCGACCTTTGCCGCAGCACTCGACGGCAAGCAGGTCGCGGTGGTGGTGCCGACTACGCTATTGGCGCGGCAGCACGCAAAAACCTTCACCGAGCGGTTTCGAGGTTTTCCGGTGCGGGTCGCGCAGGCCTCGCGCCTGATCGCGCCCAAGGAACTGACGCAGGTGAAGAAGGACCTCACCGAGGGTGCGGTCGATATCGTGGTCGGCACCCACGCGCTACTCGGCAAGTCGATCAAGTTCAGGGACCTCGGCCTGCTCATCGTCGACGAGGAGCAGCACTTTGGGGTTTCGCACAAGGAACGCCTAAAACAGCTCCGCGCCGAGGTTCATGTGCTGACGCTGAGCGCGACGCCGATCCCGCGCACGCTGCAGCTGGCGCTGACCGGGGTGCGCGATCTCTCGATCATCGCCTCGCCGCCGGTCGATCGCCTCGCGGTCCGCACCTTCGTGGCGCCGCATGATCCGCTGATGATCCGCGAAGCGCTGCTGCGCGAGCGCTATCGCGGCGGCCAAGCGTTCTACGTGGTGCCTCGGATCGAGGATCTCGCGGGCGTCAAGGATTTTCTCGACAAGCACGTGCCGGAGATGAAGGTCGCGGTGGCGCATGGGCAGATGGCGCCGACGATCATCGAGGATATCATGTCGGCGTTCTACGACGGCAAATACGATATCCTGCTGTCGACCACTATCATCGAATCCGGCCTCGATATTCCCACCGCCAACACACTGATCGTGCACCGCGCCGACATGTTCGGGCTCGCGCAGCTCTACCAGTTGCGCGGCCGGGTGGGGCGCTCCAAGCTGCGCGCCTATGCGCTGTTCACGCTGCCGGCGCAGCAGAAGATCACGGCCCAGGCCGAGCGCCGGCTGAAGGTGCTGCAGTCGCTGGAAACCCTCGGCGCCGGATTCCAGCTCGCCTCGCACGACCTGGATATCAGGGGCGCGGGCAACCTGCTCGGCGAGGAGCAGTCCGGCCATATCAAGGAAGTCGGCTTCGAGCTGTATCAATCGATGCTGGAAGAAGCGATCCTCAACCTCAAGGCCGGCGTGACGGAGCCGGTAGCGGACCGCTGGTCGCCTCAAATAACCGTCGGCATGCCCGTGATGATTCCGGAGGATTACGTGGCCGATCTTTCGGTGCGGCTGTCGCTGTACCGGCGGCTTGCCGACCTCGACACCGATGCGGAGATCGACAATTTCGCCGCCGAAATGCGCGACCGCTTCGGCGTGCTGCCGGACGAGGTGCGCTACCTGTTCAAGATCGCCGCGATCAAGGGTTATTGCCGCCGCGCCAATGTCGAGAAGGTCGATGCCGGGCCGAAGGGCGCGGTCATCAGCTTCCGCGACAACAAATTCGCAGAGCCGGACCGCCTAGTCTACTTCATCCGACAGCACGGCCAGGCGGCCAAGGTGCGACCCGACATGAAGGTGGTATTCTTTCAGGATTGGGAAACGCCTGAAGAGCGGCTGATGGGCACCACGGAAATCCTGCGGCAGCTGGCAAATCTCGCGGAAGACAGGAAGGCGGCGTAGTTACTGCCGTAGGGTGGGCAAAGGCGCACTTGCGCCGTGCCCACCATCTTTATCCGGATACACACGAATGGTGGGCACGCCGCCGGACGCGTTCGCGTCCGGCCGCTTTGCCCACCCTACGAAACAAACCCAACGCTTACTTCGGATACTTGAACTCCGGCGCCGCCTTCAGCGCTTCCTTGGTGGTGTTCATCGACGCCAGCCACTTGTTGTTCTTGGAATCGTAGCGGACATTGACCGAGGACGGCGACACCGCGACATAGTGCTCGCCCATGCCGAGGAAGCCGCCGACCGACAGGATCAGCGCGTCGACCTGATGGTTCTTGATGGCGAGATCGGTGATTTCGCCGACCAATTCATCCTTCTGATTATAGACGTTCAGGCCCTTCAGCTTCGAAGAGAACATCTCGTCCTTCGATACCGTCGAGAATTTCGCCTCGGCCGGCGCGGTGCCGGTGGTCTTGGCGTCCTCGGCGAACGCAGGCGCAGCGAGAAAGGCGAGCGACGCGGTGATCAGTGCAATTTTCTTCATGTTGTCCTCCAGTGGCAGAATTGATGGACGGACAATGCGAGTCGGGAACAAACGTTCCGCAATCTCATTGGGAACGTTTACGAGGCGGCGCGGCGAGCCTGATCGGTCAACCGCGCCAGCATCGACTTCGCCGAATCGGTCGCCAGCAACGTCGCCACTGTCACGTCCGGCTCGCCGGACTCGCGGCTGGCGCGGATGGTATGCTTCATCACGCTGGACAGCCGCCGCGCGATCATGTGGGCGTTGCGTAGATCGGTCTCCGCGAACACCACGACGATCGAGCCATCGTCCAGCACCGCGCCAAAATCCATCTGCCGCATCAGGCGGCCGATGATCCGCGCGCCATCGAGTTGCGCACGTTGCTGGCTCCGGCCGAACGAAGAATCGCGCCACCGACAACCCGCCGCCGCGCGACTGGGTTTGAAACACCGCGGTTGCAAAGTCCCGGTCGAATGCGTCAGGCGTCAGCAGACCGGTTCGGGGATCGAGCAGGCCGCCGGCATCGATCGACTTCAGCGCGCGGCTCAAACGGCTTTGCAACGCATGCTGGCGGATCAGCGGCAAGGCGTTGGACGCAACGCGGGCGGAGTCGCCTGAAATGAGTTCAAGGTTGGGCAGATCGTAATTCGGAGTCAGGCGGTCCATCGTCATGACCACAGGGAGATTGCGGAACCGGACGTCTTCGGCAAGCACGGTGAGGAAGGCGTCGACCACGCGCGAGCTAAAACCCTCGGCCAGTACGATGCCGTCGAAATCGCGCGCGTTCAGGTGTTTTGCTGCCGCCTCGATGCTGAGCGCGCCGACCACGCCCATTCGCTCGCCCAGCGCCACCGAGAGCACGGGATAGGCCGCACCGCGCCCGATCAGCAGCACGGTAGCCTCCTGGATCGGGTCGGTGTCGCTCAGTTTGACCTGACCCTCGGCAATGCGGCGCAGCACGGTGGCATGCAGCGAGCGGACCCGCAGCGCGGCGCGAAGGCGGCTGTTCAGGCGTTCAAAGCCGCTCTCGGTCAGCGCGAACGGCAGCGCGTTCTCCGGCAATGACGCTCCGGGATCGATGGCAATAAGCGGGACGTAAGGCTTGAGTTCGGCCACTTGCGCCGCAAGCGCCGCAAATTCCGGCGCGGCATCGCCGCACGCCAGCACGGCAGCCGGCTGCAACTGCTCGGCGGCATGCGCGGCCTCTGGCCAGTTGCTCTCGATCACCGGAAACATTCCGGTTTCCGAGAGCGTAGCCGCCACGGACGACGGTTCGTCGGACGACACCACAAGGATCGGGCCTTGTTGGGACATTTGAAAACCTCGGACCGAGCGAGATCGCTTGGGCGGCTGAATCGTAGTTTGCCGCGCTTAATGCCCCGTCAACGCTCGTCCCGGGTTTCGGTCAGCTGGTCCTCGCCCGGTCGCGAAATGCTTCCGACATCAACGGGTTGAGGCCAAGTTCTGAGAAGGCTTCCCGGGCCCGGGCATTGTCCTCGGCGCGGCCGGCGAGGCGGTGGCCGCTCAACCGGTCCGGCAAGGCGGTCAGCAGCGCTCCCTGTCCGAGCCGCTTGGCCCATTCCTGCAGGTCGTGGGCGAGAAAGCGATAACCGCCGACGGCCATGATGCCCGACGGCGGCGCGGTGATGCAGAGCGCGCCGCTCGTGCGGTCGAGCCGTGCGGCATAACCGGTGTCGACATGATCGAGCGGCGGCTGCGCGATCAGGGAATTTCCCGACGGGGCCGATGGTGCGTAGGCGGCAACGGGAATCATCGGCCCGCGCAGCGCCAGCGTTGCCTTTGCCGTCAACAGAATCTCGCCGGTGACGGAAGCGTCGTCCACATCCCGAGGCGCGCGCTGCGGCCCGGGCAGAACCGGGTTCGGCGCGCCATCCTCCGCCCGGCAAATAGCAAACAGGCCGGCTTCGCCAAACAAATAGACGTCGGTCAGTGCAGCCTGTTCGGCCTGCCATTCAGGCGACGAGGCCACTTGTTCCGGCGCGCGCCAAAGCCCGATCACATGGCGCAGCGCCGGCATCCGCGCCAGCATGCCGGCCTCGGCCAGCCGCAAGGCCAGCGGCGCAGGGGCAACAAGGACATCGCAGGCCTGTTCGCCGGTCTGTTGTTCCAGCACGTCGGCATCGAACGGGTGATGCAGGACAAGCGCGCCGCCGCTCAGCAGCCAGATCACCAGGGACGACGTGAGCCCTGCAAATGACGACGGCGCGAGTGCGGAGAGGATGGTCGCGCCCTGCGGCACGCCGCTTTCGAGGAAGATCGCGAGACCGCCGGCAATCAGATGCAGATGCGTGCGCGGCACGGCGCGAAATCCGTCAGCGGTAACGTCGAAGGAAATGATCGCCGCGCGGCGGCCATCCTGGGTCGCGGAAAGGGCAGACGTTGGCGTGTTGGCCATCACATCGTCGAGGCAGGCCATGCCTTCCGGCAGGTCGCTGCCGAAGCCGCAGACGTGGCGGATCGAGAACGCCTCCACCGCGGCGTTCATGGCCAAATCGGCATGGCTGACGCCGTCGATCCGGCTCATGGTCACGACCGCGCGCGCGCCGGTGCGGTTGAGCGCTACCGTCAATTCCGCCTGCCGCCAGAGTTGCGGCAACAGCGCCACTACAAGTCCGGCGCGATGCGCCGCCAGCGCCGTCAGCACGAACTCGATGGTGTTGGGCAGTTGCACCGCGATCACCGAATTGGCCGGCAATCCGGCCTCGACGAAATGCGCCGCCAGCGCGGCGATGGCCCGGTCGGCCTGCGCGAAGGTCAGGCGCCGCGGCGGCTGGCCGGTAACGCGCGATTTGTCGGGAGGGTCGATCAGCGCAGTGGTATCCGGCTGGCGCGCCAGCAGCCGGCGAAACAAGCCGTCGAGCGTGGGCGGTGCGGCGGTCTGGATCACAGCATCACTTCTGAGACGGTTGCGGCTTCTGCCACCAAGTTTCCGGCAGATAGCCGGATAGCGCGGTGGTTGCAGGCCGTTCTATCCGATTCCAGCGTGCGATCCATTGTTCCTGGGCGTTGTACAGGGGAATTGCATAAAAGCCGGACATCAAAGTGCGATCGAGCGCGCGTACCGCGGAGACGAATTCCGGGTGCTCGCGCGCCTCCAGCATCGCCGCGATCAGGGCGTCGATGGCGGGATCCTTGGCGCCCATGTAATTGCGGGTGCCCTGATTGTCCGCGGCTTCGCTTCCCCAGTAGAACGACTGCTCGTTGCCGGGCGAGAGCGATTGATCCCAGCGGTTCTGGATCATGTCGAAATCGAAGGCGAGCCGTCGCTGATCGAATTGCACGCCGTCGACGGCACGTACCGTGGCCTCGATGCCGGCGCGCTTGAGGTCGCGCTGGAAGGCGAGCGCGATGCGCTCCTGATCGCGCGTGGTCACCAGGATTTCGAAGCTGAGGGGCGTTCGGGTCGCGCGCTGGCGCAACACGGTGCCGTCAAGATCGTAGCCGGCCTGCGCCAACAGCGCCAAGGCGCTGCGCAGCGTCGCGCGGTCGCGGCCCGAGGCATCGCTGACGGGCAGGCGCCAGGTCCCGTCGAGAATATCCGGCGGTATGCTGGAGGCGAAGGGTTTCAGCAAGACGCGCTCGCGGTCGTCCGCAGCGCGGGCATAGGCCGACAATTCCGACCCGGCGAAAAAGCCGCCGGCACGTCCGTACAGCCCGAAAAAGTAATTGCGGTTGATCCATTCGAAATCGAACAGCAGCGTCAATGCCTGACGGACGCGGATATCCGAAAACATCGGCCGCCGCGTGTTGAACACCAGAAACTCCGACGGCTGCGGCATGCCGGTCTTGATGACATCGCGGATCACCTCGCCATTGCGGGCGGCTGGAAAATCATAGCCGTCGTGCCAACGCAGCGGCTCGGTCTCGACCCGAAAATCATACAGGCCGCGCTTGAACGCTTCGAACGCGCCATTGGCCTCGCGGTAGAAATCGAGCCTGATCTCGTCGAAATTCCACAGGCCGCGGTTGACCGGCAGATCGCGGCCCCAGTAATCGGGGTTGCGCGTCAGTGTCAGACTTGCGCCGGGCCTGACCGCGGTCACCCGATACGGCCCTGAGCCGAGTGGGGCCGTCATCGAGGTTTCCTCGAAAGTTGCGACATCGACGGCGTGTTTCGGCAGCACCGGCATCAGGCCGAGGATCAGCGGCAGTTCGCGGTCGTTGGCGCCGCCGAGATCGAACCGCACCGTGCGCGCATCCGGCGCTTCGGCCTTGGCTACTTTCGCATAGTACAGGCGATGATTGGGACGGCCCTTGTCGCGCAGCAAGGCCCATGAAAACAGCACGTCCTCGGCCAGCACCGGCTGGCCATCGGAGAATCGCGCCAGCGGGTCGAGGTGGAAGGTAACGTAGGATCTTGCATCGTCGGTCTCGATGGTTTTGGCGAGCAGGCCGTAAAGCGTGAACGGCTCGTCATTGCCGCGGGCCATCAGGCTTTCGACCACGAAGCCGCGGATCTGCTGGACCGCGAGGCCTCTCACGATCAAGGGATTGAGGCTGTCAAAAGTACCGAGCAGGCCCTGCACCAGCCGGCCGCCCTTGGGCGCGTCGGGATTGACATAGGGCATATGGGAAAAGTCGGCCGGCAACGTCGGCGCGCCGTGCATCGCGATGGCGTAGCTCGGCTGCGCGGCGGCAGGGCAGGTGGCGGGCCCCTGCAAGAGGCCGACGGCGGAGACCACCAGGCAAAACGCACGCTGCCATGCCGGCCTCGAATTTCGCCGGACAAGGCGCGCGTTTGATTCGGGTTGGTTCACAACGAAATTTTACCATAGCCGCTAACGCTGAGACCAATGCTGCGGTCGTTAAGACGGTTGTCGGCATTGATCTTTTCGCCCGCCGCTGTATTGAAGGCGTGCAATTTGACCAGGGCAGCGCGGCCTGTCACGCAACCGCCTCATTTGGCACAGAGACAGCCGCCCAAATGGGCAGGTTTCGGCGCCTTGGCCGCGGTTTCGAGCGCCACCGTTCAGAAAGGGTTTTCCGCAATGAATTTCCGTATCTTGGCCGCGTCGGCCTGGCCGCGTGGGCGGGTTCTAGCCTTGCTGGCAGCCACCGCGTTGACCGCCACATGCCTCGTTCCCGATGCGAACGCTCAGACACCCGCTCCGGCGCCCGGAGCGCCCGCGGTCGCACCCAAGGCCGCTCCCAAGGCTGCGCCGAAGGCCGCCCCGAAGGCTGCGCCGGCGCCGGCCCCAGCCCCCGCCGCGCAGGCGCCGGCCGCGCCCGCCCCAGCCGCCCAGCCGCCCGCCGACCAGGTTCAATTGATCTACGCGCCCTGGACCAAATTCTGTCTGAAGGGCCAGGATGCAGGCGCCAAGCAGGTTTGCTTCACCGGCAAGGATGGCCGCATCGAATCGGGCCAACCGGTAATCGCCGCCGTTATCATCGAACCGGAAGGCGACCCGAAGAAGATCCTTCGCGTTACGCTGCCGCTCGGCATGCAGCTCGTTCACGGTACCCGCGTCATCGTCGACGGCAATGCGCCGCAGCAGGCCCCTTACGTGATTTGCTTCCAGAACGGCTGCATGTCGGATTACGACGTGACGCCGGAACTGATAGCCAACCTCAAAAAGGGGCAGAACCTGGTGGTCCAGGCGATCAACTCCAACGGCGCGCCGCTGACGCTGCCGCTGCCGCTGGCCGAATTCGCCAAGGCCTATGACGGTCCGCCGACCGATCCGAAGGAGTTCGAGGCAACCCAGAAGAAGCTGCAGGAAGAGTTGCAGAAGCGCGCGGAAGAAACGCGCAAGAAGCTCGAAGCCAATGCGCCCGCCGGCGGGGCGCCCACCAATCCGGCGGCCAAATAGTCCCTTTTAACGAAATGAAAACAAGGCGCTCCGGAAGCGGGGCGCCTTTTTTTGTAGCCCGCGTGGAGCGAAGCGCAACGCGGGATCCATCCCGGATTTCGCTGCGCTCCATCCGGGCTACGGTTATCGTGTTAATTCAGCGAGGGATTGCGCGGCCGGTAGCTGCCGGATTTGTCCTTGACGAAAATCTCGGCGACCTGCGAGTGCCGGATCGGTTCGCCGGAATCGTCGGGCAACAGGTTCTGCTCGGAGACGTAGGCGACGTATTCGGATTCGGAATTCTCGGCGAGCAGATGATAGAACGGCTGGTCCTTGTGCGGCCGGACGTCCTCCGGGATCGAGAGCCACCATTCCTCGGTGTTGTTGAATTCCGGATCGATATCGAAGATCACGCCCCGGAATGAAAAAATCCGGTGGCGAACGATCTGCCCGATCTGGAATTTGGCGGTCCGCGTTTTTGTCATAAGTCGTCGAATAGACCATGATTGTGGCCGATGCTAGGGGCAGCCGACGATTAACCTTGCCGCTGCCGGCCCGCGGAGCGCCTGATTCGAGGCGAACAACGAGGAAAAGACGTTTCGCCCATGATCGATATCCTCAATCTGGCACTGCCGTATTTCGGGCTGATCTTCATCGGCTTTGCCTGCGGAAAATCCAAAAACCTGCCGGAAACCGGCCTCGCCTGGATGAACTTCTTCCTGCTGTATGTTTCGCTGCCCGCCTTGCTGTTCGGGATCATGTCCAAGACGCCGTTCGCGGAGCTCAACAATCCACCGTTCTTGATCGCGACCACACTCGGCACCGCCATCGCCTTCGCTCTCGCCATGCTTGTGGGGCGGTTGCTCGGGAAGCTGTCATTCCGTGAAGCGACGCTGGCAGGTCTTGCGGGCTCCTTTGGTAATATCGGCTATATGGGTCCGGGCCTGGCGCTGGCGGTGCTCGGCGCGAAGGCCGCGGCGCCAACCGCGCTGATCTTTTGCTGCGACGCGATCTTTCTGTTTTCGATCGTGCCGCTGCTGATCGAACTCTCGGATCGCGATCACCCGTCACTATTGCATGCGTTTGGAGTCGTGGCCCGGCAGATCGCGCTGAACCCTCTGATCATGTCGGCTTGCGCCGGCGCGCTCGCGGCAGCGCTGCATCTCGAGTTTCCGGTCGCGGTCATGAACACGCTGGCATTCCTGCAAAATGCCGCGGCACCGGTGGCGCTGTTCGTGCTCGGCGTCACCGTGGCGCTGCGGCCGTTCGGCCGGATCCCGTGGGAGGTACCGGGCGTCATCGCGGTAAAACTGCTGCTTCATCCGCTCATCGTGTTCGCGCTGATGCTGCTGCTTGGGCCGTTCACGCCGGAATGGGCGATGACCGCCGTGCTGATGGCCTCGCTGCCGCCGGCGCTGAACGTTTTTGTAATGGCGCGGCAGTTTGATACCTGGATCGAGCCCGCATCGGTCGCGGTGCTGATCGGAACATTCGCTTCGGTCATCACACTGACCAGCGTGATGTGGCTGATCAAGTCGGGTCAGCTGGCGTTTCCGTGATATTCCGCGCGGGCCGCCACGAGGGCGCAAGTCCCTCGCGCATGGCGAGCCGGCGAAGCGGCCCGAGCGCGCCGATCAGATGCAGCCCCGCCGCGCGCAAGGTTTGCATGGGCAACAAATCGGACAGCAGCGAGCGGTTCGCCAGGTCGATCGCAAAAGTTCGGCTCGCGACGTCGGTGCGCCGCGCCGAATTGAATCGCGACAACACCGCGGGCGAGCCGGGATCCTCGCCTTGCAGCATCGCTTCCCGCGCGATGTCGGCAATATCGGCGGCATCGCGCAGCCCCATGTTGAGACCCTGCGCACCGATCGGCGGCAGAACATGCGCGGCTTCGCCGACCAGCGCGATGCGCCGTTTGGCGAATTGCCGGGGCTGCTCGATCGACAGTGGAAACAGGTGACGTCCGGGCTCGACACGGACACGGCCGAGAATGGAGTGGGATTGCCGCTCGGCGGCCTCCGATAGTTCGTCGTCGGTGAGCGCCATCAGCCCCCCGGCCTCACTTGGACTCATGACCCAGACAACGCTGCAGCGATCCCCCGGCAGCGGCACGAATACGCAGGGTCCCTGCGGGGTATGAAATTCGGTGGAGATATTTCGATGCGGCCGCGTGTGCGCGATATTGAAGGTCAGCGCGGCCTGGTTGAGATCGCGGCGCTTGATATCGATGCCGGCGGCCTCGCGGCACAACGAGTGCCGGCCGTCGGCGCCGACCACCAGTCGCGCGGACAGCGATTGTCCCTGTCGGGTTCGGATAAGGGCCTGTGCATCGTCGGGACCGATGCTCTCCGCCTCGTCGTCGAACCGGATGAGATTTGCAAGCTCGGCGGCGCGCTCTTCCATCGCCGCCATCAGCACGCGGTTCTCAATATTGTAGCCGAATGCATCGAGGCCGATTTCGTCGGACGAAAACCTGACTTCCGGCGCGCGGATCAGGCGGCCGGTGTCGTCGACCAGCCGCATCACTTGTAGCGGCGCCGCCTTGCCCTCGCAGCGGCGCCAGACATCCAACTGGCGAAGGAAATCGACCGAGCCGCCAAGCAGCGCCGTCGTCCGGTTATCGCCATACGGCACGCGGCGCGCGATCAGCGCAATGTCAGCGCCGGTCTCTGCGAGTGCTATCGCCGCCGCGAGCCCGGCGGGACCGCCGCCGACCACGGCGGCGTCGTAAGCATCATGTTCCGGAGATAGGTCGCTCATCGACAGACAATTGACGTTTGCCCCGATATTTTCAACCCCTTACGCTGTGATGAGATGTTCCCGGCCATTCGCGCGACGGAACGCCGCAAGGATGGATGTGCAATTGCGGATGATTCCTGATAGCACTGCCGGCAAATGGACCAGTCAAGCCAGCAAGATTCTGCATCCACATCCCGCTCGACGCGTGCCGCGGCATTCTCCGTGCATGTCTTCACGGCGATCGGGGCGGGGATTGCGCTGATCGCATTGCTGGAGGCGGTACGCGAGCACTGGGCCGCGATGTTCGCATGGCTTGGTATTGCCCTGATCGTCGACGCGATCGACGGCCCCATCGCCCGCCGGCTCGATGTGATGCGGCTGCAGCCGGATTGGTCGGGCGAGGTTCTCGATCTGGTGGTGGATTTCGTCACCTATGTGTTCGTACCGGCCTATGCGATCACGGCGAGCGGCATGTTGCTGCCGCTGGCGGCGCCGCTGCTCGGCGTCGGCATCGTCGTCACCGGCGCGCTGTATTTTGCGGACCGCCGCATGAAGACCGCAGACAATCATTTTCGCGGCTTTCCGGCGCTGTGGAATGCCGTGGCGTTCTATCTGTTTCTGCTGCAGTTGCCGCCGGCATTTTCCAGCCTCGGTGTTGCCGTGCTCATCGTGCTCACCTTCGTGCCGCTCCACGTCATTCACCCCGTTCGGGTTGCGCGTCTGCGCTGGCTGACGCTGTCCCTGATCGCTGTCTGGGCCGTGCTCGCCGTCGTCACGCTGGTGTACGATTTTAACGTCGCCATGCCGGTGACGATCGCGCTGTGCGCGATCGCCGCTTATGTGGTGGCGAGCGATGCGGTGATCCGCCTGATGAGATCGGCCAGCGCATGATCGAGCTTTTGACAAGCCCGGAAGCCTGGGCGGCGCTATTGACGCTTACGGCGCTGGAGATCGTTCTCGGCATCGACAACGTGATCTTCCTGTCGGTGATTGTCTCGCGCATCCCGGAAAAGCAGGCAAAGCGCGCCCGCCAGATCGGCCTGGCGCTGGCGCTGCTGTTCCGCATTCTGCTGTTGAGCCTGCTGGTATGGCTGATCGGGCTGACCGCGCCGGTCATTGTGGTGACAAGCGTCGCGCTGTCATGGCGTGACATCATCCTGATCGGCGGCGGCCTGTTCCTGATCGGCAAGGCGACCCACGAAATTCACGCCGAGGTCGAAGCGCGTGACGGGGAGGCCGAGGACACGCCACACCCCAGCGCGTTCTTCTGGGTGATCGTTCAGATCATCGTCATCGATATGGTGTTCTCGCTGGATTCGATCATCACCGCGATCGGGATGGCACAGGACCTCGAAATCATGGTCGCCGCCGTCATCATTGCCTGCGTCGTCATGTATGTGTCGTCCGGCCCGGTGACGAAATTCGTGACCGATCATCCGACCACCAAGATGCTGGCGTTGGCGTTCCTGGTGCTGATCGGCGTTGCCCTGGTGGCGGACGGATTCCAATTCCACATCCCGCGCGGCTACATCTATTTTGCCATCCTGTTCGCGGCGGCGGTGGAGCTCTTCAATGTGCTGGCCAAGCGCAACCGCAAAAAGGCGGTCCGACCGCCGCATCCGGGCGGCCGGAGTTGACAACGATGCCTCAATGGCTATCGGTGGTTGCCAAGAAAATAGGGAGAACAAGCGATGACCAAGGCTGTGCGCGTCCATCAGGTCGGTGGGCCGGAAGTCCTCACCTATGAAGCCGTGGATGTGCCGGCGCCCGGCCCCGGCGAGGTTCGCATCCGGCAGCACGCCGTCGGCCTGAACTTCATCGACGTGTATTTCCGCACCGGCCTCTACAAGGCGCCGGCGCTGCCCTTCATCGCCGGCAACGAAGCCTCCGGCGAGGTGTTGTCGGTCGGTCCGGGCGTGACCAATTTTCACCCCGGCGACCGCGTTGCCTATTATTTCAGTCTCGGCGGTTACGCCACCGAACGGAATATCCCCGCCGACAAGCTGGTAAAACTGCCCGACCACATCACCTATGAGCAGGGCGCGGTCCTGATGCTGAAAGGCCTGACGGTCTGGTACCTGCTGCACAAAACCTTCAAGGTCGAGCCCGGACATCGGGTCCTGATCCATGCTGCGGCTGGCGGCATCGGACTGCTGGCGTGCCAATGGGCCAAGGCGCTCGGCGCGCATGTGATCGGCACTGTCGGCTCCAAGGCCAAGGCCGATCTGGCGCTGGCCAATGGCTGCGATCACGTCATCCTCTACAACGACGAGGATTTTGTAGCGCGGGTGAAACAGATCAGCCGCAACGAGCTATGCGACGTAGTTTACGACGGCGTCGGCAAGACCACGTTCCCGGGCTCGCTGTCCTGCCTAAAACCGCGCGGATTGTTCGTCAGTTTCGGCAATGCCTCAGGCCCGGTGCCGCCGTTCTCGATTGCCGAGCTCAACAATCACGGCTCGCTGTTTGCGACCCGGCCGAAGCTGAATGACTACGTCGGCAAGCGTTCGGAATTGCTGGAGGGCGCCGATACGCTGTTTGCGGCCGTGATCAACGGTAAACTGCACGTGCCGATCAATCACGCCTATGCGCTGAAGGATGCGGCCAAGGCGCATACCGACCTGGAAGCGCGGGCGACGACAGGGGCGGCGATTCTGAAGCCGTAACAGCGGCCATCCGCAAACTCAGTGTCGTCATCCTGAGGTGCTCGCCGTTCTTCACGGCGAGCCTCGAAGGATGCGGCAACAAGCACATTGCGGCGGTCCTTCGAGACGCCGCGCAAGCGCGCGGCTCCTCAGGATGACGGCGGTGTATGTTGCTAAAACCCCGCCACGCTGCCGTGCAGGTCGTATTCGTCCGCGCGCTCAATCTTCGCGGTGACGATTTCGCCGACCCGCAGCGGGCGGCGGCTTGAAAGATAGACCGCGCCGTCGATCTGCGGTGCGTCCGCCTTCGAGCGGCCCTTTGAGACAGTCGGGCCAACCTCATCGACAATGACCTGCTGCCGCGTGCCGACCTTGCGCTTCAGCCGGCGCGCGGAGATTTTCTGCTGCCGCGCCATCAGCGCGTCCCAGCGCTGCTGTTTGACCTCTTCCTGCACGGGATTGCCGAGCGCGTTCGAGGAAGCACCGGCGACCGGCTCGTATTTGAAGCAGCCGACGCGGTCGATCTCGGCCTCATCGAGCCAGTCGAGCAGATAGGCGAAATCGGAATCGGTCTCGCCGGGAAAGCCGACAATAAAGGTTGAGCGCAGCGTCAGGTCGGGGCATTCCTCGCGCCATTTCTTGATCCGTCCCAGCGTCTTGTCCTGCGCCGCCGGCCGCTTCATTGCCTTGAGGATTTCGGGGCTTGCGTGCTGAAATGGAATATCGAGATAGGGCAGGATCTTGCCCTCTCTCATCAGGCCGATCACTTCATCGACGTGCGGGTAGGGGTAGACATATTGCAGCCGCACCCAGACGCCGAACTCACCGAGCTCTTTCGCTAAATCAAAGAATTTTGCGCGGACCTCGCGGTCCTTCCAGGGGCTTGCGGCATATTTCAGGTCAACGCCATAGGCCGAGGTATCCTGCGAGATCACCAGCAATTCCTTGACGCCGGCATTCACCAGCTTCTCGGCCTCGCGCAGCACGTCGTTGGCCGGGCGCGACACCAGGTCGCCGCGCAGTTTTGGAATGATGCAGAAGCTGCAGCGGTTGTTGCAGCCCTCTGAGATTTTTAAGTAAGCATAATGCCGCGGCGTCAGCTTGATGCCCTGCGGCGGCACCAGGTCGAGATGCGGATTATGCAGCGGCGGCAGCGCACGATGCACGGCATCGAGCACGCTCTCATATTGCTGCGGCCCGGTTATCGAGAGCACGCCGGGATAGGCCGCCTCGATCTGCTCGGGTTCGGCGCCCATGCAGCCGGTGACGATGACCTTGCCGTTTTCCGCCATGGCTTCGCCGATCGCGCCCAGCGATTCCTGCTTGGCGCTGTCGAGAAAACCGCAGGTGTTGACGATGACGAGGTCGGCGCCGTCATGCTTGCGCGCGAGTTCGTAGCCCTCGGCGCGCAGCCGCGTGATGATGCGCTCGGAATCCACCAGCGCCTTGGGACATCCCAGGGATACAAAGCTGACTTTGGGCGCGGCCGCCTGCTGCATGTTCGATCTGCCTGATTGATGGGCTGGAGCTAGTCCCAATTGCTCATAATTACAAGGCTTTATGGCGTGTTCGCGCGTGCTATGGATGTTTTACCGGAATGCGGGTGATCGATGGGCGCCGACCAGTCTCCTAAAATCGTCATCGTCGATGAAAGCCCGATCCGGGCTGCGATCCTCGTCGAAGGGCTGCGGGAAGCCGGTTTCACCGGCGTCACCCACATCAGCGAAATGCACAATTTGCTGGCCCGGATCTATGCGCTCGATCCCGACGTGATCCTTATCGATCTGGAAAATCCCAGCCGCGACGTTCTGGAACAGATGTTCCAGGTCAGCCGCGCGGTGCGGCGGCCGATCGCGATGTTCGTCGATCAGAGTGATTCCGCATCGATCCAGGCCTCGGTCGATGCCGGCGTTTCCGCTTACATCGTCGACGGATTGAAGAAGGAACGCATCAAGCCGATCCTCGATCTCTGTATCTCGCGCTTCAACGCATTCTCCAAATTGCAAGACGAACTCGATCGCACCAAGTCCGCGCTGGAGGACCGCAAGGTGATTGATCGCGCCAAGGGCATTCTGATGAAACTGAAGGGCCTGACGGAAGACGAGGCCTATGTGCTGCTGCGATCCACCGCGATGCGCGAGAAGAAAAAAATCGGCGAGATCGCGCAGTCGATCGTCACCGCGGCGGAGTTGTTGAAATGACCGGTCAGCCGCTTTGCATCGGGTTCATTCCGCTGGTCGACGCGGCCGCGCTGATCGTCGCGGTCGACAAGGGGTTTGCCGCGGCGGAGGGGCTGGACGTCACGCTGGTGCGCGAAGTGTCGTGGTCCAATGTGCGCGACAAACTGAACATCGGCCTGTTCGATGCCGCGCATTTGCTGGCGCCGGTGGCGATCGCCTCCAGTCTAGGCCTCGGCCATGTCAAGGTGCCGATCGTGGCGCCGTTCAATCTCGGGCTCAACGGCAACGCCATCACCGTGTCACCGGCGCTGCATGCCGCAATCATGCGCGAGATCGATGGCGATCCGTTCGATCCGATGGCGACGGCGCTGGCGCTTTCTCGCGTCGTGGCGGCGCGGCGCAAGAGCGGCGCCGAACCCCTGACCTTCGGCATGACGTTTCCGTTCTCGACCCATAATTATCAATTGCGGTTCTGGATGGCGGCCGGCGGCGTCGATCCCGATGAAGACGTGCGGCTTGTGGTGCTGCCGCCGCCTTACATGGTGGACAGCCTCGCCAACGGTCAGGTCGATGCGTTCTGCGTCGGCGCGCCCTGGAATTCCGTCGCTGTCGATCTCGGCGTCGGCCACATCCTGCATTTCGTCTCGGATATTCTGGTGCGCGCGGCGGAGAAGGTGCTGGCGGTGCGGCAAAGCTGGTCGGAGAGAAATCCGGAGGCAGTGGCCGCCCTGATCCGCGCGCATAATCGTGCCGTTGAATTCATCGAGGATCCCGGCCATCGCACCGAGGCAGCGCGGATTCTGGCGCAGCCGGAGCGGATCGGCGTGGATGCCGATGTCATCCTGCGCTCGCTGGACGGCCGTCTCAAGATTTCGCCTGAGGGAATCATGCGCGAAAGCAGCCGCTACCTGCTGGTCGGCAGGGAAGGCGCATCCCGGCCGGATCCGGTGCAGGCCGCCTGGCTCTATGCGCAGATGGTGCGCTGGGGACAGGCGCAGCTCAGCCCGGAGGCGCTTGGCGTCGCCAAAGCGGTATTCAGGCCGGACCTTTACGATGCCGCGTTGGGACTCGCGGCAGATGGCGGCAAGGGCAGTTCGGACCCCATAGGCGCCTTTGCCGGCCCGGCATTCGATGCCGGTGACCTTGCCGGTCATTTGGCTGCGTTCAAGATCGGCCGCTCCAAACCTTGACTCGTTGGTTGACGTATTTTTGAGCGATGTCGGCGAAGGGCTAGTTTTTAGGCTCTGTGCGCGCGAATCGACCTGAAACACCGATTTCGCCTTGCGCCATTATTCTACAAGCTATTGATTATTAACGTTTTTATCAAATCCACCCGCTGGCACACAACTTGAATGTTGCAGTGCAGCCAGCTGCCATGGATGCCTGCTGGCGTTCATCCAAGATGGATTTCCGCAGCAACGAGGCTGGTCGGACCGCTCTTTGGAAATCGGTCGATTTCCGCGCGGTCAGAATCCGTTTCCCCGTTGCGCCACGGCGGTGGCAGCAGGAGCTTCGTCGCACGATATGAAAATCGAAACCCTCTCCATCGACTTTACCGACGACCAAAAGCGCTACCTCGAAGGGTTTACCTCGGGCCTGCAGATCAGCCGCGCCGGGCGCGGCCTCGTTAGTACCGCCCCGGCCAAACTCAGTGCCGAACCGAGCGGACCGGACGCCGCGCATATCAAGGCGCAGGACAAGGTTTTGGCCAGCGGCAAGAAGCTAGCCGACCCCGAGAAATACAAGCGTGAGGAGCACCCGTTCGATGCCTATCCGCGGCTGAAACAGCAAGCATTGACCAACGCGCCGCCCTCGCCGGCAGATAATTTCCGCTGGCGCTATTACGGCCTGTTCTACGTCGCGCCTGCGCAGGACTCCTATATGTGCCGGTTGCGGATTCCGAACGGCATCCTCAAGCATTGGCAGTTCGCAGGGATGGCCGACCTCGCCGAGCGGCTGTGCGGCCCGTTCTGCCATGTCACGACCCGCGCCAATCTTCAGGTGCGCGAGATACCGCCCAAGCACGCGGTCGAACTGATCGAGGGCATCCAGGATCTCGGCCTGTGCTCGCAAGGCTCCGGCGCCGACAATATCCGCAATGTCACGGGAACGCCGACCGCCGGCATCGATCCGCAGGAATTGCTCGATACCCGTCGCTATGCGCGGGAATGGCACTACCACATCCTCAACGATCGCTCGCTCACCGGCCTGCCGCGCAAGTTCAACGTCGCCTTCGATGGCGCCGGCAAGATCGCGGTGCTTGAGGACACCAACGACATTGCGTTTGCCGCCGTCGAAGTGAAGGACGGTTTTGGCATCGAGCCGGGTATCTGGTTCCGCCTCGGCATCGGCGGCATCACCGGTCACAAGGATTTTGCCAAAGAGACCGGCATCGTCGTCAAGCCGGCCGATGCCACTAAAGTCGCCGATGCCATTGTGCGGGTGTTCATCGATCTCGGCGACCGCACCAATCGCCTCAAGGCGCGGCTGAAATACGTCATCGACGGCATGGGGATGGAGAAGTTCCTCGCTCTGGTCGAGGAAAAGCTCGGCCAAGCTTTCAACCGCGTGCCGCCCGAAGCCCTTGCGCCGCGTCCGGCGTTCGACCGCATGGCGCATATCGGCGTGCACCAGCAGAAACAACCCGGCCTGAACTGGATCGGGGTGTCGCTGCCACTCGGCAAGATTACTTGCGAGCAGATGCGCGGGCTGGCCAAAATCGCGCAGGATCTCGGCGACGGTGAGCTCCGTCTCACGGTCTGGCAGAATTTGCTGATCCCGGGCGTGCGGGATGAGAATGTGGCCCTGGCGATTGCCGCGGTCGAAGCGACGGGCCTCGCGGTCAAGGCCTCTAACATCCGCGCCGGGCTAATCGCCTGCACTGGCAATGCCGGCTGCAAATTCGCCGCCTCCGATACAAAACGCCATGCCGCGGAGATCGGGGACTGGTGCGAACCGCGCGTGCCGGTCGACACGCCGCTCAACATCCATCTCACCGGCTGCCACCATTCCTGCGCGCAGCATTACATCAGCGATATCGGCCTGATCGCCGCAAAAGTGCCGGTCGGCGAGGATGACGACACCGTCGAGGGTTATCACCTGTTCGCCGGCGGCGGTTTTGGGTCGCACGCCGATGTCGGGCAGGAGGTCTATCACGACCTCAAGGCCGAAGACGCGCCGAAGACCGTCGAGAAGTTGTTGAAGGCGTATATGTCGCATCGCGCGTCGGCGGATGAGACCTTCCTGACCTTTGCCCGCCGCCACGACGGCGAGACCTTGCGCAAGCTCGCCGACGCGGAGGCCTCGTCATGAACCAGATGACACCGCCGCCGAGGATCGAGATCATTCCATCATCGGCGCCATTTTCCGAAGCGCAGCGTTCCTGGCTGAACGGTTTTTTCGCAGGCCTGTTGTCGACGGATGGTCCAACACCCCTGTCCGCGGAGCAGGGCGCTGCGGTGCTGCAAGGACCGGCAGGCGATGGGGACGACGGCGAAGCGCCGTGGCACGACCAGACCATTCCGATTGCGGATCGCATGAAGCTTGCGGAAGGCCGCCCGCTGCGGCGGCGGATGATGGCGGCGATGGCGCAGCAGGACTGCGGCCAATGCGGTTACAACTGCAACGACTATTCCGACGCAATCGCCGGCAAGACTGAAGCGCGGCTCAATCTCTGCGTCCCCGGCGGCAAGGAAACCGCGCGGATGCTGAAGGCGCTGCACGAGGAGCTGGAAAGGGCTCCTGCGCTCACAACCGGTCCGATCATTGCGCCCGTCACGGCAGCGCCGGCCGTTGCGTCCGAACTCGGCCGCTCCCGCGACAATCCCGCGCCGGCGACCTTCGTGTCGCGCCGGTTGCTGAACAAACCCGGCTCCGAAAAGGAAACCTGGCATATCGATTTCGATCTCAGCGGATGCGGTCTCGATTACGTCGTCGGCGATTCCTTCGGCATCTTCGCGCGCAACGACCTCGGCCATGTCGACCAGATCATCGCGCTGCTCGGCGCATCACATACCACGGAAGTCAGGGGCAAGACCTTGCGCGAGGTGTTGCAGGATGAGGTCTCGCTGGCGCCCGCGCCGGACAGCCTGTTCGAACTGCTGTCGTTCATCACCGGCGGCGCGCAACGTGAAAAGGCCCGCGCGCTGGCGCAGGGCGAGGACCCCGACGGCGATGCCGCCACCCTCGACGTGATGGCGGCGCTGCAAAAGTTTTCCGGCGTGCGGCCGCATCCGGAAGCCTTTGTCGAGGCGCTGGAGCCGTTGCAGCCGCGGCTGTACTCGATCTCGTCCTCACACAATGCGACGCCCGGCAAGCTGTCGCTGACGGTGGATTGCGTGCGCTATGTCATCGGCAAGCGCAAGCGGCTTGGCCTTGCTTCGACCTTCCTCGCCGAACGCATCAATCCCGGCGACCAGCTCAAGGTCTATGTGCAGAAGGCGCATGGCTTCGCGCTGCCGCCGGATCCGAAGACGCCGATCATCATGATCGGACCCGGCACGGGCATCGCGCCGTTCCGCGCCTTCCTGCATGACCGCCGCGCGACCGGCGCCACCGGCAAGAACTGGTTGTTCTTCGGTCATCAGCGCAGCGACTACGATTTCTTCTATGCCGACGAACTCAACGCGATGAAGACATCCGGCCTGCTGACGCGGATGTCGCTGGCGTGGTCGCGCGACGGGAATAAGAAATTCTATGTGCAGGACCGCATGCGCGAGGTCGGCCGCGAATTGTGGACCTGGCTGGCCGAAGGCGCCAACGTCTATATCTGCGGCGACGCCAAACGGATGGCAAAGGATGTGGAGCGCGCGCTGGTCGATATCGTCGCCCAGTTCGGGGCGCGGTCGACCGACGAAGCGGTGCTGTTCGTCGCCGACCTCAAGAAGAAGGGCCGGTTCCAGCAGGACGTTCTATTGATGGGTCCCAATTCGCTCTAAATTTGAGCGAATAAAATTCTCGGCCGGAATCGTCGAGGAGAATTTTAGCCTGCCAACCAACTCACTGGCGGAATCGGCGTCGTTATTTCGCGGCCCGGCTTGCGCTTGGCCAAAATCGGCATTCCTCTAGCGCACATGCAGCGTTGGAGAGAGACCATGCGAGAACTAGCCGCCGAAGCCCGTCTGCACTTCTATGCGCGCTCGCTCTCGAGACGAACCGGGCAGGGGTTCCAAACCGCCGCGCTCTATGGGTCGCTGGCCATGATCGCCGCCGTGGTATTCGGCACGCTGTCGGTTCATCCGTTCTAGGCCGTAGACCCATCCGCGCGCAGCCTGCCTTCAGTTGAGGGGCGGTCGAGAAAGTGGCAAACGCGCTTGATCTCCTTGGATGTGGTCACCCCCGGATGAGCCGGCCCGAAACGAGTCGTTGCGAGGCGCTACAATCGAATTGACTGGGCACTGCCGGGCATGATTGTTGGACCGGATCTCCTCAAAATCCGAGTGCCGCGCCCATGCCCAAGCTCTACGAAGCCCTCGCAGAAGCCTTCCTTGCGGAAGGAGTCGACACCCAGTTCGTCCTGATGGGCGACGGCAACATGCACTGGTGCACCGCCTTTGCCAAACTGCCGGGCGTGGAGACCGTCCATGTCAGACACGAGCACGTGACCGTCGCGGCGGCGACGGCCTACAACGTGGCAACCGGCAAGGTCGCGGTTGCCTCGGTCACCTGTGGCCCCGGGGTGACCCAGTTGATGACGGCGCTGCCGGCCGCGGTTCGCGCCCGCCTGCCGCTGGTGGTGTTCGCCGGCGAGACGCCGATCAACGCCAAGTTCTACAACCAGGCGATCGATCAGGCGCCACTGGTGACGTCGACCGGCGCAAAATACATCGCCGCGCACAGTCTGCCGCGCATGATGGACCACGTGCGCGAGGCGTTCCACATCGCCAAATATGAGCGATGCCCGGTGGTGCTGGGCGTTCCCTATGACCTGCAGAAGGTCGAATACATGGCGAACCAGCCCTACGAGACGTCGGCGATGTATCAGCCCAAGGTCGGGCGCATGTATCCCGATCCCGAGGTGGTGACTGAGGCGGTCGAGCGGCTGGCCGCGGCGAAGCGGCCGATCATCCTCGGCGGCCGTGGCGTGTTGTGGTCGGGCTCGCGCGACGCGGTGGTCAGGCTCGCCGATCGCTGCGGCGCGCTGCTCTCCAACACGCTGCCCGCGCGCGGCCTGTTCCACGATCACCCGTTCGGGCTCGGCATCACCGGCAGCTATTTCACGGCACTGGGCAAGGAAATCTACGAGCAGGCCGACGTCGTGCTCGCGGTCGGCACCAGCCTGTCGTACTACGTCGGACACCGGGCCTTCTTTCCAAAGGCCCTCAAGATTCAGCTGGACGATGCCCCGCGCGGCTTGCGCGATGGTCAGGCGGCCGCCGACCTCTACATCCGGTCGGACGCGCTGGTCGGGGTCGAGGCGATCCTCGCCGGCCTCGACAACAAGCTCGGCGTCGGCAAGCCGACAGCTGCGTCGATCCGCTCGAAAGAACTCGCGCACCGCATCGCGACCGAGCCCGCGGATTCCGAAGCCTTCGACATCGAGCCCGGCGTGCTGGACCCCCGCGCGGTCGTCGAAGCAATCGACAACGTCGTTCCCAAGGATTGGGACGTCGTCGTCGGCGGCGGCCATCAGGCCTATTTCCCCGCCCAGATGCGCGACAGGCCGGCGGAGCGTTATACGACCGTCCGTGAATTCGGCGCGGTCGGCAACGGCCTGTCCTATGCGCTCGGAGTTGCGGCTGCGCGCCGGCAGGGCGCCAAGGGCAAGATCGTGCTGTTCGAAGGCGACGGCGGGCTCCTGTTCCACATCCAGGAGCTCGAGACGCTCAGGCGCCAGGGATATCGCATCCTGATCTGCGCCATGAACGACGGCGGATACGGCTCGGAGTTTCACAAGCTGCGCGCCGACGGGATCGACGATAGACTGGCTGTATTCGGCCGGCCGCCGCTCGAAGCCATCGCACGCGGCTTCGGCCTGCGCGGCCACGAGATACGCGACGTCTCAGTGATCCCGAACCTGTTCGCCGACTTCGCCGCGCAGGGGGAGAGCGAACTCTGGAACATCCAGATCTCGGATCAGGTCACGGCGCCTGTGATCCGGGCGACCATCAAGCGCGGGCATGGCAATATGTGAGCAATTCGATAGCAAACGTAGCCCGCATGAGCGCAGCGACATGCGGGGTTTGCCGGTACCCGCATGTCGCTCCGCTCATGCGGGCTACTCGCTGAAAGATGAAAGGCTTGCTGCGGTGTCGATCATCGGTTGCTGACTGATGGTAATGAAGCCGATATTTGGACGGTCAAGATCAAGCACCACAAATATGACGCCGCAAATCAGAAAAGCGGTGGTAAAGACAGGCACTCGGCTTCGGAGCGAGTCAAGCCCGCTGGCATATCCCGCAAAGCCGCAGGCAACAGCAGCGATCCCGAAAAGCGATAGCAACACAACGTCCGGAATATAGTTTCGTAGTGCTGAAAGACGCTTTCCCTGGTTGTCGATCATCTCGTTAAGCGCCTGGATAAACAAGCCGGTTGGCACCATGTTATTATCCCTGGCCGAAACAGCTTTCACCTGCAGCCATAGCGCTTCCTGGATTTCGTTCGAACGATCAACAAGACCAGGCAGTTCGGCAAAAGACTTGCCTGTCGGGAGGTAGTCGATCCGTATCTGCGCATACTGCCGAAGCAGCTTGAGCGATTCCGTCCGATAAGGTTCAGGCAGCAGTCGTGCGCGCAAGGCTGTCGTGCCAATCGCGTTCGCTTCATTGAGAACCGCTTCGCGCCGCGTTTCGAAACGCGTGAGCGCCATCAAAAAAGTGAACCCGACAATCAAGGCGAGCAATCCCAGAAGCGATTGCTCCAGTGCGGAAATGTTGCCGCTCGCACCGTGACCTTCGGTCCGTACGCCCAATCGCCATCCAAATTCGATCGCTGAAAAGACAACGGCGACGCCAACGAGAAACCCGACGAGAAAAAAGTAGTTGTACGCGTTTCCCACGACGCCACCCCTGCCGCCGGCAAGTTTGCACGAGTCACCGGACAATAACAATGCCGGTTTCCGGCGCGTCGGACCTGCGCAGCCAGGATGGCGATGTCCGATAACAGGGGTCATGCTTATGGCCAATCGCGAAAGACGCCTATCGCTGTCCAGCCGGGGAGCAACTGCCCTATCGCTTTATGAGCGATGAGGAAGGCAAGCGCCGACGGCCTCGACGACAGCCTCGCCGTGTTCGGCCGGCCGCCGCTCGAAGCCATCGCACGCGGCTTCGGCCTGCGCGGCCACGAGATCCGCGACCTCTCGGTGATCCCAAAACTGTTCGCTGACTTCGCCGCGCAGGGCATCGGCGAAGTCTGGAACATCCAGATCTCGGATCAGGTCACCGCCCCGGTGATCCGCCAGACCATCAAGCGCGGCCACGGCAATATGTGAGCAATTCCGGCAGGTGGCCACTAGTGGCTCGCGGCCAAGGTGGGCGATGTCCAGCGCCGCGCCGTGGCGCCTTCATCGCTTCAGGTGGCGGTCGAGAAACTGGCGCAGGCGGTGCGTTGCATCGTCCACTGCTTCGCTGTTGTATTCCAGCCAGTGACCAAACAAGGTCGTGCCGGGCTTCAGGTGCGGGTAAAAGAATCCATGGTGCGCGCCGGGATAGACGACCAGTTCGACTGGCCCGTCGTTGCCCCAGCTGGCGATTTTCTCAGAGCAGTCTGCCGCCGGCGTCCAATCGTCGAGGGCTCCAATGAAGATCAGCGTGGGTATCCCCGGAGGCGCCCACGCGGCTTTACAGGGAGGATAGAACGCAGCCGCCGCCCGGAACCGCAAGTTGTCCGGAGGGGCGAACTGCTCGAACGAATTGGTCTCCGCCACCGAGAGGGTGACCCGGGCGCCAGCCGAGAAACCGACCACGGCCACACGGTGTGGATCGACGAAGCTTTGGCGGCCTAAGAAGATGAGGGCCCCGTAGGCATCCGGCCTGCGCAGGAGGAAGGTGGCAAACGCGCTTGATGTGCAGGCGTGATCGATCCCACGCGTGGTATAGCTGTCGACGAGCAGGATGACATAGCCCCAGGCGACAAGTTCATCGGCCAGCCTTTGCTTTGTCGTGTCATGCATCCCGGCGCAGCCGTGCAGTCCGACGACGGCGGGAAATGGGCCTGCGCCATCGGGCTTGGCCAGATAACCCTGGATGCGGTCGCCCCGAATGAGCCCACCCGAAACGAGCCGTTGAGAAGCGCTATCAAACTCTACGCGCTCCAGCGGCGTGGCCCATGCTTCAGCCATCAGCGCGCGTACGACGCACCAAAGCAGCAGCATTGCCGTGGCGTGGAAAGCGACTGTTCTAGGCAATGGCGTCTCCCCGCGAACCAGGCCCCTATGCGTGCACGGCCTAGTTCGGCCTCGCGAACGGCCCGACCTCGATCCCGTTTTCCTTCAATGCCTGCCGCACTCCACGCGCGATATCGACCGCGCCTGGCGTATCGCCGTGAATGCAGACCGTGTCGGTGCGCATCTTGATGACTTTCCCCGTCACCGACACCACGGCGCCGTCCTGCACCATCCGCACCACGCGCTGCGCGATCTGCGCGGCATCGTGCAGCACCGCGCCCGGCTTTCGCCGCGACACCAGCGATCCGTCATCCTCATAGGCGCGGTCAGCGAACACCTCATGCACCATCGGCAGGTTGGCGGCTTCGCCGGCCTGCACCAGTTTCGAATTCGCCAGCACCACAAAGATCAGGTTGGGATCGACCGCCTTGATGCCGTTGGCAATGGCGCGTGCGGTCATGTCGTCCTCGCAGGCGACATTCGACAGCGCGCCGTGCGCCTTGACATGGGTCACCTTGTGGCCCGCCGCCGTCGCGATCGCCTGCAAGGCGCCGATCTGATAGGCGATCAGGTTTTCGATCTCCGATGACTTCATGCCGGGCACCGGCCGGCGGCCAAAGCCATGCAGGTCGCGATAGCCGGGATGCGCGCCGATGCTGACGCCGCGCGCCTTTGCAAGGTCCACGGTCTTGCGCATGATATCGGCATCGCCGGCATGGAAGCCGCAGGCGATGTTGACCGAGGTGGCAAGCTCGATCATGGCGGCGTCATTGCCCATTTCCCATGGGCCGAAACTTTCACCGAGATCGCAGTTCAGATCGATTGTCATGATGTGCTGTCCGCTTCTTGTGGATCGATATTGAATTAATCCTGAACTTGAGTTTGCCAGGTCCGCGCGTCGAACGCGTTGACGGCCGCGCCCGCAACATTAGCACTTTGCAACGCCTCGATATCCAGAACGGAATTTTGCACGTCGCGAACGCGCTCGGGCAGGGTGCATAACAATTCGGCGAATTTTCTCGCTTCGGCCTGGGCTTCGGCCATGCTGACCGCCTTGAACCGAAACGCGCGGCCTGCCGGTGTCTGTGCAAACCGCCCGAAATCGGCGGTGATCACGGTCGCGATCTTGGGGTATCCGCCGCTGGTGCCGCGGTCCGGCATCAGCACGATCGGTGCGCCGTTGCCCGGCACCTGGATGCTGCCGTTCACGGTGCCGTCGGAAACGATGTTATGGCCATGCAGATGTTTTATCACGGGACCTTCGAGCCGATAGCCCATGCGATCGCTGGTCGCGGATATCTTCCACTCGCTGTCGAGGAATAGCTGCCTGGCATCGCCGAACTCGTCATCCTGCGGCCCCATCACCACGCGGATCGGTCCTTCGGTCGCGACCGGGAGGTCGATTGCGCGCTCTACCGAGCCACTTGCGGCCGCCACCTGGAGTTTGTCACCGGCCTGCAACGGGCGGGGGTAGGGACTGCCGAGACCCGCGCGGGCATTGACGGCGAGACTGCCGAACATCGGCTCGCCTTGCACGCCGCCCTCGATCGCCAGATAACTGAAGGTGCCGCCCCGCGCAAAGCCGAGCGTCAGGCTTTCGCCGTCGGCCAACATCATCGACGTATCGAACGTCACCGCGCGTTTAGCGATATCAGCGTTGCGCGCGGCGCCCGCGAGCGCGACGCGGACCGCGCCTTCTCGCGCCGTAAAAGTCGCGCCCAATGGACCGACCTCGATCGCCGCGGCGAATGGTGCGTTTCCCACCAGACAGTTCGCAGCCGCCAGCGCAAGCCGGTCCATCGCGCCACTCGGAACAAGGCCATAGCGTTGCGCGCCAAAACGTCCGCCGTCCTGTACGGAACTCGCCGGGCCGATGGCCGATATGACAAGCTCGCTCATGACGCCATCAACTCCGCGACGATTTCGCCGTTTTCGGCGGCGCGATCCTGTTCGGCAAACGTCTTGGCATCCACGACGGAGAACGTCACGGCATCGCCCGGCTCCAACAGGAAAATCGGATCGCGGTGCAGTTGGTAGGTTCGCACCGCGGTCCGTCCGAGCAGATGCCAGCCGCTGGGTCCCGCCAGGCACTGCACCCCGGTTTGCACGCCCCCGATCGAAATCGTGCCCGCAGGCGTCAGCAATCGCGGGTTTTGCCGCCGCGGCATATGCAGGAACTCCTCGAGTCCGCTGAGATACGACCACCCCGGCGTAAAACCGATCATGGCAACACGGTAGTCGCCGGCGACGTGCCGCGCCACGATATCGTCCGGCGTCGTGTTGAGCGTTTTCGCGACATCCTCGAGATCGATGCCGTGCTCGCCGCCGTAGGAGACGGGAACGCGCCAGCGCCGCGTACCGATGGTCGGCGGCACCGGCAGTTGTGCCAGCGCCGTCAGTTTCTCGCCGATTTCTTCAAAGCCGATCTGGACCGGATCGTAATGCACCAGCAGCGAACGATAGGTCGGCACCGTCTCGGTCACGCCGGCAATCGCATCGCGCGCCATGGTGCGATCGAGCGCCAGCACCCGACGGTTGGCCTCGTCATCGATGTTGCGGCTGAATTCCACCGTGATAGCGCTGTCGCCACTGGGCAGAATGCGGGGCGGGGAGAGGGTTGCGGCCATGGCCTCACAGCTTGTCGGTAGACACCCAGCCATAGCGCGTTTTGACGCAAAGTGGAATCCGGTTCGCGCGAATTAGCCTTGCGACTTCAATAAATTAATGCACACAAGCGGGATAAGATGCGGTAATCGCCCGCCATGCGCTGCGAACCCTTCAGCGGCGACTTTGCGCCCCTTGACGCGGTTGTCGCGCCCCGCAAGATGCACCCCTCAATTCCTACCGGAGCAGTCCTTCCAATGTCCCTGAGCCCAGAAGCCATCGCAACGCTGTCACGCGTGTCCACCGCAACCATCACGACCGTTCTTCTGAAGAAAGGGCTGCGGAACGTCTGGATGCGCGGCTCGCGGCCGTTGCGGCCAGGACAGCCGCGGCTGGTGGGAGCAGCGTTCACGCTGCGCTTCGTGCCCGCGCGCGAGGACCTCGCCACACCCGAATCGTGGTCGTCGCCGATTTCGACCCGTACTGCGATCGAGGCCATGCCGAAGGGCTGCATTGCCGTCGTCGACGCCATGGGGGTCAAAGACGCCGGCATCTTCGGCGACATCCTGTGCGCCCGGATGGTCAAGCGCGGCGTCGCGGCCCTGGTCACCGACGGCGTGGTGCGCGATCTCGAAGGCGTGCTCGGTACCGGCCTGCCCGTGTGGTGCGACGGTTATGCGGCGCCGCCCTCGGTCGCCGGTCTGACATTCGTCGGCTGGGGCGAACCGATCGGCTGCGGCGGCGTTGCGATCTTTCCGGAGGATATCATCGTTGCCGATCAGGACGGAGCGGTGGTGATCCCGAAGGCGTTCCTCGACCTCATCCTGGCCGAAGGCGCCGAGCAGGAGCGGATGGAGGCGTGGATCGTCAATGAGGTCAACGGCGGCGCGGCGCTGCCGGGATTGTATCCAATGAATGCCGATACCAAGGCGCGCTACGCGGCAACAAAGAAGTAACAAGCTTACAGGGAGAGAAAACGCGATGGACATTCATCTCGCAGGTTCACGGCCCACCCGGCGCGCGTCGAGCGATTGGTTCACAGGTACGGTCTGGCAGGATCCGATCAATACGCCGCCGGCCCCGGCGCGGGTCAATTCCGGACGCGTCGCATTCGAGCCGGGCGCGCGTACCGCATGGCATACCCATCCGCTCGGACAGACGCTTTTTGTCATCTCCGGCGTCGGACGGGTACAGGCCAAAGGCGGCCCAGTCCGGGAAATCCGCCCCGGCGATACCGTGTGGATTCCGCCCAATGAAAAACACTGGCACGGCGCGTCGCCCACCAACGGCATGGTTCACATCGCGATGCATGAGTCGCTGGACGGGACTCATGTGACCTGGATGGAACACGTCACCGACGAGGAATACGCCGTGGCGGTTGGCGGGTAATTTAAGAACTTCCGTCATCCTGAGGGCGCGCCTTCGGCGCGCGTCTCGAAGGATGGCCGCAGGGTACTCGTGGCGATCCTTCGAGGCTCGCCGCACAAGTGCGGCGAGCACCTCAGGATGACGGTGGTGCATGAGGCCGGATTCAGCCCGAAAGATCCCGAGCCGCCATTTCGCGTTTGATGCCTTCGAAGCGACGCCGCGCCTCGCTTTCGCGCTCGTCGACGAATTTGACGGCGGCATCCTCCGGCATCGGTCCGCTGCTGATCGGTACGGAATTGTCGCCGATGGTTTCATCGACGTAGTAATCGCCCTTGTCGTCGCGCCGCACCGTCCATTTGAAACGGATCGCCTGCAACGGACCAGGACCGGTCTTCGAATAGCCGTCGGCCTCGACCGGACCGGAAGGTTCGAGCGCCGGTTTCTCGGCCGGTTTGTCCGCAGCGGCGGAAGCATCCGGAAAAGAAAGCGACTCCGGCTTGTCGAGGATGCTCGCGATGGCCGCAAGCGCGTGATCGGTGGGGTCGCTTTCGCTCAAGACGCAGTCTCCCGAATTGGTCGCAATACGCCGTGACCAGCGCCCGCCGATCCCTGCGTAGCGGTTTTGTCGTGGATTCCTGTGGCTTTTTTAAGCGCAAACCGGCGGGCGCTTGTCCTTCCACGGCCGCTCCCGTTCGAGCTGGGCCGCAAGGCGCAGCAGGGTTGCTTCGTCGCCCAGCCGTGCTGCGAACATCATGCCGAGCGGCAGCCCTGCCGCGTTCCAGGCCAGCGGCACCGACATCGCCGGCTGGCCGGACATGTTGAACATGCTGGTGCCCGGGATGTAACGCCGCAGGATGGGGGGAATATGCGACAGGTCGTCCGACATGGTGTTGAGCTCGCCGATTTTCAGCGGCGGCGCGCACAGCGTCGGCGAGAGAAAAACCTCGAAACTCTCGAAGAACGTCGCAAGGCTGCGCAAAATCTGGAAGGCGCTGAGTTGCGCGGACACATAGTCGACCGCGGTTTGCTTCCGCGCGTTGTGGGCACTTGCGAGCGTCAATATCTCGAAATCGTTGGAGGTCATTTCGCGGCCGAAACGCTGCTCGGCCAGCCGCACCGTCAGCGCGGTGTTGGCAGCGACGATGGTGGACATCACCATGGCCGGATCGGCGGGAAGCGAGGGCGCGCGCTCCTCGACGTGGTGACCGAGACCGGTGAGCATTTTGGCGACATCGCGAACCGCGGCGGCGATTTCAGGATCGATCGTGTCGCCATAGGGCGACTTGTCGGTGAATGCGATGCGCAGCTTTCCGGGATCGCGCCCAACCTCCTGCGCGAAAGGCCGTTCCGGCGGCGGCGCGACGTAGGGACTCGATGTCTCCGAGCCCTGGATCGCATCCAGCATTGCAGCACTGTCGCGCACGCTGATGCCCAGCACATGACCGCAGGAAAATCCGCCCCAGCCTTCACCGCGGTCGGGGCCGAGCGGATTGCGCGCACGGCTCGGTTTTAGTCCGAACACACCGGACGCCGAGGCCGGAATACGGATCGAGCCGCCGCCATCGCTGGCATGCGCCACTGGGAGAATGCGCGCGGCCACCGCCGCGGCGGCGCCGCCGGAAGAGCCGCCGGACGAATGCGCGAGATTCCACGGATTGCGCGTCGGGCCGAACAGCCGCGACTCCGTGGTTGGCATCAATCCGAATTCCGGGCTCGAACTCTTGCCGAAGATGGTCACGCCGGTGTTGAGGAAGCGCTGGGCGAGGGTGCCGGTATGATCCGCGACATTGTCCTTGAAGACGTTGGCGCCCGAGGTGGTCCGCGTACCCTCAAGAAGATCCAGGTCCTTGAGCAGGAACGGCACGCCGGAGAAGGGGCCGTCCGGAAGCCTCCTTTCGATTTGCGCTCGCGCGTAATCGTAGTGTTTTACGACGACGGCATTGATCTGCGGATCGATCTTGTCTGTGCGCGCGATGGCTTCGTCCAGCAGTTCGCGCGGGCTGACCTGTTTGGTGCGGACAAGATCGGCGAGGCCGAGCCCGTCGTAGCTGCCGTATTCCTTGATGGTCATGATGGGATACCCGCGCGGATGACAATGAAGCATCGAAGACCGAACGATTGTGCTATCGCACTTCCGTCAGCCGAGTACATCCTGATTGATGACGTTTTGCCGGATCGGCTCGCCGTCGAGGGCGCTGAGAATATTGCGGGCGGTTTGCTCGCTCATCCGGTCCACCGCTTCACGCGTGACGCCCGCCACATGCGGCGCCATGATCACGTTCGGAAGTTCGAACAGCGAATGGCCCATCGGCGGCGGCTCCATTTCGAATACGTCAAGTCCCGCGCCTGCGAGCTTGCCCGACACCAACGCGTCGTACAACGCCGGTTCGTCGATAATGCCGCCGCGCGCGGTGTTGATCAGGTAAGCCGTGGCCTTCATGCGCTTGAGACGGGCGGCGTTGAACATGCCGACCGTTTCCGACGTCTTGGGGCAATGGATGCTGACAAAATCGACGCGCGGCAATGCCGCGTCAAGATCGGCGACGGGCTCGCAGCCGGCGGCTTTGATCTCTTCAGCGGATTTGTAGGGATCATAGACCAGAACGTTCATTTCCATCGCCAGACAGCGTTTTGCGGTTCGCGTGCCGATCCGGCCGAAGCCAACGATCAGCAGGGTCTTGCCATAGAGGTCGAATGGCAACTTGCCGAGTCGGGTGCCCCAGTTGCCCTCCTTGACCAGCGCGTGCATTTCCACCGCGCGTTTGGCCAGCGTCAGCATCATGAACAGCGCCTGCTCGGCGACGGAAGGCGAATTGGCGGTGCCGGCGACCATCAGCGGGACCTTGCGCCGGCTCAGTGCCGGAACGTCAACCGCGTCGTAGCCGACCCCGATGCGCGTCACCACCCTCATGTCCTGCGAAGCTTCGAGTTCGGGTTCGCCAAAGCGCGTTGCACCCAGCGCCACACCATGAACCGGCGCCTGCCGCTTCAGCATCGCCTCGAAATCAACGGCGGACATCATGTTGGGAAATTCGACCAGTTCGATGTCGTCCCGGTCCTTGAAAAGCTCTCGCCCTTGCTGTGAAAAAGATTCGGTAATCAGCACTTTCTTCTTGTTGGTCGCCATTCCCTGCACCTTTGGCCGTTTCTTGTCATGCGTCCGTCATATGACGGCGCCGGTGGCCTCATTTAGCAGGTGCATATTGTTGAGGTCCACAGCCAATCGGAGCGGTTTTCCAGCTTGCGCATTCACATTGGGATTAACTTTTCCGCAAATCTGGGCGCCTTCCAGCGTAAAATAGACCAGCGTCTCCATGCCCATCGGCTCGATGACATCGAGCACCGTCTCGAATTCCTCATGACCGGGCTCAGGGTGCGCGCTTGCTTCGGTGATATGTTCCGGCCGTAATCCGAGCAGCAGTTTTTCGTCGCGTTTGACCGGCTGATATCTGGCGGCACGCGCCGGAGGCAGCGGAAAGGAAATCCGGTCAGTCAGCCGGATGTGGAGCTTTCCTGAAACATCCTCGAGCCGGCAGGGAATGAAATTCATCGCCGGCGAGCCGATGAATCCGGCCACGAAGCGCGTCGCCGGCTTGTGGTATAACTCGTTCGGCGTGCCGATCTGCTCGATGCGGCCATGGTTCATGACCACCACGCGGTCGGCCAGCGTCATCGCCTCGACCTGGTCGTGGGTCACATAGACGGTGGTGGTGCGGACTTTCTGATGCACTTTCTTGATCTCGATCCGCATCTGCACCCGCAGCTTGGCGTCCAGATTGGAGAGCGGCTCGTCGAACAGGAACACCTTTGGATGGCGGACGATGGCGCGGCCCATCGCGACGCGCTGGCGTTGGCCGCCCGATAGTTGCTTCGGCTTGCGGTCGACGAGTTCGGCGATGTCAAGCATGCGGGCGGCCTCGTCGACCCGGCTCTTGATCTCGGCTTTCGGAAAATGTTTCAGGCGCAGACCGAACGACATGTTTTCCGCGACGGTCATGTGCGGATACAGCGCGTAGTTCTGAAACACCATGGCGATGTCGCGGTCCTTCGGCGGCACGTCGTTGACGACGTCGCCGCCGATCATGATGTCGCCGTCGGTGATATCCTCCAGCCCCGCGATCATTCGCAGCGTGGTCGATTTCCCGCAGCCCGACGGCCCCACCAGCACGACAAACTCATGGTCGGCGATGTCGAGGTCGATGCCGCGCACGGCCTCTACCTCGTCGTAACGCTTGATGACTTTACGCAACGTAACATCGGCCATGAATGCTAACCCTTTGTCGCGCCGGCGGTGAGTCCGGCAATGTAGTAGTCCATCAGGAACGCGTAGATGATGAGCGGGGGTGCGGCGCCGAGCAGGGCGCCGGTCATGATCTGTCCCCAGGCGAAGACGTCGCCCTTGATCAAGCTCGTGACGATGCCGACCGGCATCACGAGTTGATCGACGGAAGTCGTGAACACCAGCGGATAGAGAAACTGCGCCCACGAGACCGTGAAGGCGAAGATGGTGGCGGCGATGATTCCGGGCAACGCCACCGGGATGAAAATGCGCGTCAGTGTCTGAAACCAGGAGGCGCCATCGATGATCGCGGCTTCGTCGAGTTCCTTCGGAATGGATGCGAAATAGCCGATCATGATCCAGGTGCAGAACGGCACGGTAAGCGTCGGATAGACGATCAGCAGCACATACCATCGGTTGATCAACTGGATCCCGGTCCAGTCGCCGAACGTTGCGAACATCTTAAACAAAGGAAGAAACAGCAACGTATCCGGGATGAGGTAGGTCAGAAACACGCCGGTCGCGAGTGTAGCCGATCCCCAGAACCGCATGCGCGACAGCGCGAATGCCGCGGGCACGCTGATCAGCATGGTGATGGTCACCACGATGATCGAAACCATCGCCGAGTTCCAAAAGAACCGCAAGAACTGGTTCGAAGAGAGCAGTTCAACGTAGTTCGACAGCGTGGGATGGAACACCCACCACGGATTCGTTGCCGCAGAAATCTCGGCGCTGCTCTTGAGCGAGGTGATCAGCATATAGATCGGCGGCACCAGCGAGAAGATCGCGAACAGCGTGAGGAAGAAATACGACCATCTGAGCGCCCAGGTGCGGTCGCGACTCATGCTGCCATATTTGACCGGGCGGGTGGGCGCGGCCTTGTCGATCACTACCGTGCTTGCCATCAGGCTTCATTCCCGCGTTTGTTGATGTCGCGCAGGATGAAGGTCGCCGCGATCGCGAGTATTGGCAGCATGAACAGCGAAACGCTGGCGCCCAGCGGAATATCGCCGCCCTCGATGCCGATCCGAACTGCCCAAGTCGCAAAAATGTGGGTGTGGTCGAGCGGCCCGCCGGCGGTGAGGATGCGCACGATATCGAAATTGGCGAACGTTACGATCAGCGAAAACAGCGTCGTGATGGCGATGATGTTGCGCATCATCGGCAGCGTCACGAACCAGATGCGCTGCCACCAGTTGGCGCCGTCTATTGCCGCGGCTTCGTAGAGCTGATCGGGCACCGACTTCAGCGACGCCAGATACATGATCATGAAGAACGGCGCGCCGAACCAGATATTGACCAGGATGACCGAGAACCGCGCCCAGTAGGCGTCGCCGGTCCATGGAATCGGCCCGATGTTAAAAAAAGACAGCGTATAATTGAACGCGCTGTAGGACGGGTCGAACAGCCACAGCCAGGCCAGCGTGCTCATCGCCGGCGGAATGACCCACGGCACCAGCAGCATTCCCCGCCACTTGCGCTGGCCCTTGGCCGGTATGTTGTGGACGAAGTGCGCAACGATGAAGCCGATCAGCGCCTTGAAGATCACGGCGGTGATCGCGAAGATGCAGGATTGTTCGACGACCAGCCAGAAGGTGTCGCGCTTGAACAGGAACTGGAAGTTTCCAAGGCCGATGAAACGCTGCATCGACTTGTTCAGTGTTGCCAGGTGCAGCGAGTAGAACGCCGGATAAATCACCAGCACCAGGATCAGCAGGATCAGCGGCAGCGTCATCAGAAAAGCGGCGGTCGATTTCCGCTTTAAGGCGGTCCTCAGGCTGGCACGCTTTCCCACCGTGCGCGCAGGAACCACGCGGTTCGGTTGAAACGTTACATCAACCATGATGCATCTTCCTCGCCTGTTTCAGGGGCCGGCATCCGGCATTTGCAGATAGTGCAATGGCGAGCCGGCTTTCCTGGCCGACCGCCTGCGTGGCTATGTGCAAGTCCGCTACGTAACTTCGTCGCAGCGGCCACGCGATCGACCGCGTGGCCGCGACGCGAAGATCTTGATCTCAACTGCGCATAAAGCCTTCGAGTTCGCCTTCCGCCCAGGCCAGCGTCTTCTCCATGGCTTCGCCCTGGTAGAAGCGAACGCACATCTTGGTCAGGGTCGCCTGGGTGTAGATCTGCTGGGCGACCTTCGGCGGCGCCGGCGATGCCGCAATCGACAATATCTGGTGTTTGTGCGGATTCGGATAGTGGTAGAGCGTGCCCTTCGGCGGGCTTTCCTCGGCCCAGGTCTTCAGGGTCGTGAGCTTCTCGAACGCAGGCAGGTCGTAGCCGCCGCTGGCTTCCACCAGCTTCTCGACCGACGCCGGTTGCGACAGATGCATCAGCAGGCTCTTTGCGGCTTCCTTGTTCTTGGAGAAATTCCAGACGCTCCAGAAATAAGGCAGGAAGGGCGCAAACCGGCCTTTCGGACCGACCGGGAAACCGTGCGTCCAACATTGTTCCGCGACCTGCGGGGCATCGCGCTTGGCCACGGCCCAGGCGCTGGGCGGATTCATGATCATCGCGCCACGACCCGAGACCAGCCACTTGTTATTGGAGGCATCGTCCCACGCCGGGACGTCCGGCGGCAGGAACGCCATCAGCTTCTTGTAGAATTCGAGAACCTGCCGGACGTTGTCGTTCTTCACGACGACGTTGCCCTTGGCATCGACAACCTCGGCGCCGAAGGCGAGGAAGAACGCGCCGGCCGTATCGACGGAATCGCTGGTTTCACCAAGACCGATGCCGAAGGGAACGCCACCCTTGTGACAGGCCTCGGCCGCCTTCAGGAACGCATCAGTGGTCCAGGCATCGGCTTTCGGCGGCGAGCCGGCCGGATACATCGCCTGTACATCGATGCCGGCGTGCTTCTTCATCAGGTCGATTCGCGAGCACGGCCCCTTGATCTGGCTGCCGATGCAAGCCGGGACGCCCAGCCACTTGTCTCCCGCCTTGCCGAGGTATTTGACAGTGCCATTCACGTCGCCGTTCTGCTTGATGACCGCTTCGACCACATCGTTCATGGGCTCGAGCAGGTCGGCTTGCGCATGCGGCCACCATGTCGGCATCGCAAGGATGTCATGGCCGGATTTCGCCTGGGCCTCGGCGGCGATGGTCAGCAGGTTCTTGTTGCCCTGGCTCGGAATGTAGTCGATCGAAACCTCGACCTTTTCCTTGGCCGCCCACTCATTGATGAGGTCGGTACTGGCCTTGTTGGCGCCGGGCACCCAATGGTCCCAAAAACCCATCGAGAGTTTGCCGGCAGCGTGCGCCCCTCGAATGTACGGCGCAGTTATCAATGCCGCGGATGACAGTGCGGTAGCGGCGACAAATTGCCGTCGAGAAAGCTTCTTCCGAGACATGGCGTTCTCTCCCTGGTGAGCCATTCGTGGTGAGCTGAATTGCGGTTGTTCTTGTTTCTCCGTCTGCCGGCCAAGCCACAATCGAGCGCTGCCGGGCGCCGCAGAGATTTCGTTTTGACAATCAGAGCAGAATTGCCGGCGTCTGTCGAGAAATCAGCTTGTCCGGCTTCTAGAACTTACGTTGTGTGTGGGAAACGGCGGGTAGGGCTCTTTGCTGGCGTTGAGCTGACGGGTAAACCCGCTCTGTGACCCATACTGCGCTGCACACAGCAGGTGACGACCAGCCCGTAACCAGCGAATGATCCCCGCCGTGGACTCGCAGGAGGCGAAACCGATATTGTCTGAATCGCCGCGCAGCCATGCTCTGCATCGATCGACCACGGGAGAACAGCGTATGCTCATGAGACCGACGACGCGCACACAGCGGAGGTTGCGTTTCGCGCTCGTCATCGGAACTGTCGCACTTATCGCCGCGCCGTCCGCCGCGCCTGCTCAAGGATTGGTCAAAGGCGTTCAGCAGGGGGCGCAGGCCGGCAACAAGGCGGCCGGGCCGGTGGGCGGTGTGCTGGGCGGCGCTATCGGAGGGGTCGTGGGTGTGTTCACCGGCGTGCTCGGAGTTCCCGGCGGCAATTCGCAGGCGCCGGCCGAGCCCGGAGCAAAACAAGCCAATCCCCCAAAGGGCGCGAAAGCGGCAAAGGGCAAGGCAGCCCAACCCGCGGCACAGGCGGCTGAACCTCAACTGACCGCGGAACAGATCGTCGCCAACAGCGACGCCTATATCGACCGCATCAAGACCGAACTGAAACTGACCCCCGAGCAGGAAAAGCACTGGACCGGCTTCAACAGCGCCATGCATTATCTCGGCCATAACGGCGCCGACCGCCTGAACTTGCGGATCGCGCGTGCCCAGCGCGACCCGCCCGACGATATTATCGAGCAGATGCGCAACGAGGCCCAGTTCCTCAACGACCGTGCGGTCGATCAACGGAACGTGGCCGACGCCGCCGAGCCGCTGTTTGCAAGCCTCGATGCCAGGCAAAAAGCTATTTTCATCGACCAGATGGTCCGCTTGAGCCGCGAGCGGGGACTGGATTAGTCAGTCGCCCCGCAACTCGAAGGCACCGAGGTGATATTCCTCAACCCCTTCGGTCGGGGACTGTACGACAAGGGTGAAGGCGGCATTCGGGTATTGTCGCCACACGGCCAGATCTTCCGCGGTGATCGTCAGCCAGCCAAACGTGAAAAGGTACCGGCCAGGTTCGACAACTCTCCCAACCTGAGCCCAGGTGACCTTATGTACTTCGGGATCGATCACGCGCATTCGCCTTCAGCGCATCGCCGCGAGCCGCCGATGGCTCGGGTTCGTGGCCGGGAGCGATACTACGCTATGCTCGCCATAAAAGAAAAAGAGGGCCGAAGCCCTCTTCCCTGATCACCAGCGGCGAACGCCCCGGCGATATCCATAAGCGTAGCCGCCGCGCCGCACGCCGTAGCCATAACCTCGGCGAACGCCGTAGCCGTAGCCATAAACACGCGGCGCCGTGCGGACGCAGCCGTTCGGGCCGCAGACCAGCGCGACGCTTTCAACATTTGATGGTTGCCCGAGCGGGGCAAGCGGCATCGCGGAAGCCGTTCCAGCGGTGAGCGCAGCGCCGCCGAGCGCAAGTAGGCCAACAAGTGCGAATTTAAGTTTCATGGGTTTCCTCCAGTAGAATGTAGATCGCAGCGCACAGTATGAAGCTGAATGTGAACAGGGGATGAGCGCTCTAGCGAAGATGGACGGGTAGTTAAGGGCGGAAATAAGTTCGGTATCGAAGTGTGCCAGCAAAATTATTTGCCGGGGATTAGGATTTGCGGTATTTTCAAGGCGGGAGGGTCGCGGCCCGAGGTGCGGTGCGGCTCAGCTGAGTTTCTAGACGGAAAATATAAATCGGGAAGAAGATTGCGGTGCTTCAGATGGCTAAGACGAAAGGGATTGAGTTATGCCATTGACATTCTTCGTGCGGACCACTGACGCAAATGGGGCAGAGCTGTGGGCGACGGATGGTACTCCTGGTAGCTCACACCTCGTCAAGGACATCAATCCTGGCACGGCAGGCAGCGCGCCTTTCAACCTTTTCAACGCAAATGGGCTACTGTTCTTCGACGCCAATGATGGGGCGCACGGACCGGAGCTCTGGATATCGGATGGTACCAGCGCCGGGACGACGTTACTGAAGGACATAAATCCCGCCACTACCGCCTTCACCGATAGCGCTGCGCGGAATTTCACGACGGTAAATAGCACCATCTATTTCATTGCCAATGATGGCACGCACGGCCTTGAACTGTTTAAAACCGATGGGACCCCTGCGGGGACCATGATGGTCACTGACATCAAGCCGGGCTCCGGCAATGGCCTCGATAGCGTCCCCGGAGTACCGAGCGAACTGGTCAATCTCAATGGAACGCTGATCTTTACCGCGGACGATGGCTCCCACGGAAGCGAGCTCTGGAAGTCGGATGGGACGCCGGGCGGCACCGTGATCCTTGATGACATCCTGGTCGGAAGCTCGGGCAGCGTACCGGCAGATCTCACCGTGATGGGCAATCAGGTATTCTTCGACGCGTTCGATGCGACGAATGGCGTTGAATTGTGGGTCACGGACGGGATCGATGGTACCGCCGCCCACACGCACTTGGTCAAGAACATCAATCCGGGGAACGTTAACAGCAATCCTGACAATCTGGCTGTGCTCGGAAGCGTCCTGCTTTTCACCGCGAATGATGGGACCAACGGTGTGGAGCTCTGGAAATCGGACGGCACCGGCGCCGGAACGGTGCCGCTTAGCAACATCAATCCTGGCGCTGCCAGCAGTTCGCCCTCGAACATCACCATCGTCGGCAGTACGGCCTTTTTTGTCGCCGATGACGGCGTTCACGGGCGCGAGTTGTGGAAGACCAACGGGACGACCACCAGCCTGGTGCTCGACATCAACACCGGCGCGGCCGGCAGCGGCCCCACTCAGCTGACAGCGCTCGGCAGCACCCTGATTTTTGTCGCCGACGATGGTGTGCATGGCCCGGAGCTGTGGAAATCCGACGGCACTGTCGGCGGCACCATCATGCTCAAGGACATTCTTCCCGGATCGAACGGTTCACTGCCGGCCGACCTCTCGGTCGTAGGCAACACGGTATATTTCGACGCCCAGGAGGCGACCGGGCCCTCGCTCTGGAAATCTGACGGAACCGTCGCAGGGACCGTGAGACTCGATGACATCGCGCCCGCGGGTGCAAATGTCGGCAGCGCAATGGTCTCAGTGGGAGGCAAGCTGCAGTTCATCGCGACCGATACGTCTCATGGATCGGAGCTTTGGAAGTCGGACGGAACACTGGGCACTGCGGCGCTGGTGAAAGACATCGTCCCCGGCGCGAGTTCGCCGTTTGAGTTCGGAGGTTTTACCCCTCAGTCGGTCGTTAGCGGCTCGATGTATTTTGGCGTTAGTACCGGCACGAACGTCTTCGGAGGAAGTACGGGTGACGCCGAACTATGGAAATCAGACGGCACCGCCGCCGGGACCGTCCTGGTCAAGCAGATCAGGCCGGACGGAACCTGGCACCCGCTGGTAGAAACTCCGATTATCGCCCAGCTCACCAGTGTAGGCAGCAACCTCTTCTTCGTCGGCGATGACGGGACTGGACGGCACCTTTGGAAGTCGGATGGCACGCCAGGCGGGACCGGCATCCTCACGAGCTCGTTTACTTTCTCTTCCGGCAGTGAACATCTATTCAATTTCAACGGCATGCTGGTGTTCACGGCGCCATTTGGGGCCAGCCACGGAACCGAGCTGTGGAAATCCGACGGCACCGCCGGCGGTACCGTCATTCTCAAGGACATCAATCCCGACACGCCCGTTGCCACCGGTTCAACTCCCAACAATTTCACGATTGTTGGAACAATCTGTTTTTTACCGCTGATGACGGTTCACACGGCAGGGAATTATGGGTCACCGACGGTATCGACGGCACCGCCGCCCATACTCACTTGGTGGCCGACATCAACTCGGGAGCGAACGGCTCCAATCCAAGTTCTCTGGTCAATGTCAATGGGACGCTCTACTTCGCGGCGGATGACGGCAGCCATGGCTCCGAGCTGTGGAAATGGGATGGCGCCAGCGCCTCGCCGGTCGCCGACATTGTGGTCGGCAGTACGGGATCGGCCCCTTTCAATCTCACCAACGTCAACGGAACCTTGTACTTCGTGGCGGACGACGGCGTGCATGGACAGGAACTCTGGAAGTCGGACGCGGGCGGGACCGCGATGGTCACGGAAATCCGGCCGGGCACCGGCAACTTCAGCTTTCCGGACAACCTCACCAACGTCAATGGAACGCTCTACTTCACCGACAGCGATATCACACATGGCATCGAACTCTGGAAGTCGGATGGCACGCCGGGCGGCACCGGAATGGTCAAGGATATCGCGCTCGGAAATGGCGTCGGATCCTCGCCGCATAACCTCGTCCTGAACAATGGCGTGCTGAACTTCATCGCCAACGACGGAACCGGCAGCTTCCTATGGAGCACCGACGGTACTGACGCGGGCACCGTCAAAATCACACGTCTGCAGGCCGCGACAGATGTGCAGGCCACCACCATTACAGGCAGTTCGTCGGCAGTCGCCAATGATTTCGATGCTAATGGGCACAGCGACATCCTGTGGCGCAATGACAATGGCGCGGCGTCGATCTGGGATAACGGCGCGATTGGCGGCGCGCACATCATCTCCGGCGCTGGTGTCGTGCCGAATAGCTGGCATATCTCTGGCAAGGCCGATTTCGATGGTAACCATCATAGTGATATCCTCTGGCGCAAGGACGATGGCTCCGTGTCGATCTGGGATAACGGCGCGATTGACGGCGCGCACATTGTTTCGGGCGCAGGAGTAGTGCCGAACTCATGGCATATCTCCGGCACCGGCGACTTCGACGGCAACGGTCAGGGCGACATTCTGTGGCGCAACGACAATGGCTCGGTATCGATCTGGGATAACGGCGCGATTGGCGGCGCGCACATCGTCTCAGGCGCAGGCGTTGTGCCGAGCGCCTGGCATATTTCAGGCACCGGCGACTTCGACGGCAACGGTCAGAGCGACATTCTGTGGCGCAATGACAATGGCTCGGTATCGATCTGGGATAACGGTGCGATTGGCGGCGCGCACATCGTCTCAGGCCCAGGTGTCGTGTCGAACGCCTGGCATATTTCAGGCACCGGCGACTTCGACGGCAACGGTCAGAGCGACATTCTGTGGCGCAATGACGACGGCTCGGTGTCGATCTGGGATAATGGTGCGATCGGCGGCGCACACATCGTCTCTGGCGCCGGCGTGGTGCCGAATTCGTGGCATATCTCCGATACCGGTGACTATGATCAGAATGCCCATGCAGACATACTCTGGCGCAACGACAACGGCTCGGTCTCTATCTGGGACAACGGCGCCATCGCCGGTGCGCACATCGTATCCGGGCCGGGCGTGGTGTCGAACGACTGGCATATTTCCTGAACGTTTACGGACGGCGGGTCACCCTTCTTTTTCTTGTGTCCATGTTGTTGTGTCCATGAGTAGCCGATAGGCGCCGGCAAAACGGGCTGCATTCACGGCTGTGAGCGCGAGCAATCGTTTCCCTGGGCAGCGCTCACCGGGTTGGTACGAAGCTGCCGTTTCCTTTGGGAGCAAGCGCCGCTTCACGGACGCCGCCCGGGTAATCGGTAGAATGTACTGGCGGAAGGGGTGGGATTCGAACCCACGGTACCCTTGCAGGTACGCCGGTTTTCAAGACCGGTGCCTTAAACCGCTCGGCCACCCTTCCCAACGCGAATCTTTTGAGTGAAGGCGTCGCCGATTGCAAGCGACGGCTCGTTCACAAGGCGAACGGCCCGCGGGAGCAACCATTCCTTCACCACGTCCGTGCCCACCCCATTTCCGCCGCGTTCGCCCTGCGATATATTCATATCTTGGTGCGGAGATGGGCCGCATCGGGAAAAGCGACCGTTGCGCGTCTGACATATGCACACGGCCGGCGGAATGGTATTTGGGGCGGATGGGGATTCGGCAATCAGACCAAGTCGGCAGGGCAGTGCGCGCCGCTGCGGTCGCAGGTGCGTGCCTGATGCTCGCCAATTGCGCGCAAAACGGAAAATTCAGCCGGGTCGATCCCAAATACGGGGTGTCCTCCAGCCCGCGGGTGGTCGCCTTTGGCGAGCCGGTGCCGAAGGGCGGCGGCACCTATCGGGTCGGCAAGCCCTACACCGTCGCGGGCCGGGTTTACGTGCCGGAAGAAGACACCGGCTACCGCGCCGAGGGCATGGCCTCCTGGTACGGCGATGATTTCCACGGCCGGCTGACCGCCAATGGCGAAGTGTTCGACATGGCCTCGCTGACCGCCGCGCATCCGACCTTGCCGATGCCTTCCTACGCGCGCGTGACAAATCTCAGCAATGGCAAGTCGCTTATCGTCCGGGTCAATGACCGCGGTCCCTATCACGGCAACCGGCTGATCGACGTCTCCAACCGCGCCGCCGAGCTGCTCGAGTTCAAGGGCAATGGCGTGGCGCGCGTTCGGGTCGAATATGTCGCGCGGGCGCCGCTGGAAGGCTCCGACGATCGGCAGCTGATGGCGACGCTGCGCACCGGCGTGCCGGCGCCGTCGCCTTCAACGGTCAGGGTGGCTTCCGCAAGACCGTTCATTCCGGAAATTCCGGTACAGGGCAGGGCGATACGCGGCGAAGTTCCGATGCCGGAGGGGCGGCCCTATACGCTCGGCAATAGCTCGGCGGACCTCGCCTCGATCAACGCGACATCGGAGATGTCGGCCTCCGGCCGCGTGCGCCCCGGCGGACGGATGATCGAAAACCCGCGCGCGGTGTCCTATGACAATGATGGCGCCTATGCGCCGCCGAGCGTCAGGCCGGTCTCCGCCTACGCGCCGGTCGATCCGCGCGGCCCGAGCGAGTTGCTGTTGGGACGTGGGCTCTACTGAGCAGCCTGCTGTTCGGCTCCGACCGCCGTCTGTTGCAAGAACTCGACCAGCGCGGCATTCACTTCCCCCGGGGATTCCTGCTGGACCCAGTGGCCGGCGCCATCGATGATCAGCCTCGCGCGCAGGTTCCGCAGAACCCGCTCCAATTCCGTGATGCGCTTGGCGCCGATCAAGCCGGTGATGACGGAATCGTTGGCGCCGGCAATGAACAGCGACGGTTGATGGATTTGCGCGCCCTGCCACGGCGCGGTCAATTCCCAGTTGCGGTCGATGTTACGGTACCAGTTGAGCCCGCCGCGAAACCCTGATTTTCGATACGCGTCGACGAAATGGCAATGGTCCGCTTCGCTGAGCCACTCAGGCAGCGGCCGCTCGGCCCGCGCATCGCCAAGAAAGCCTTTGCCGTCCTCGATAAACAACGAAGCGGCGGGATCGGAAAAGCCGCGGCCGAGCAGGGTTCGCATGGTCAAGCCACATCGCGCTCGAATTCTTTTTCCGCAACTCCGGGCGTCTGAAAATATTGCCAATAGAAATTCGTGATCCCGCTCTCGCGCAGCGTCTCCAGCGGTCGCCCGCGTCCGCGAAACGGAGGCGGCACGCTGAGGCCTGCGACAGCGCGAAAAATATCCGGCCGGAATAGCGCGGCATGCCAGGCTACCGGCGCGCCCCAGTCATGGCCGACGATCACGGCCTGCTTTTCGCCGAGCGCTGCAACCAATGCGACCATGTCGCCGACAAGGTCGAAGATGGTGTAGGCGCCGATCTCGGCGGGCGCGCTGGTGCGGCCGAAGCCCCGCATATCCGGTGCAACGACGTGGAAACCGGCTTCGGCAATGGCGGGAATTTGATGCCGCCAAGGAATACGACAGTTCCGGCCAGCCATGGCAGAGCAGCACCAGCGGACCCTGGCCCTGTTCGGTGAGGAATATCTCGATGCCATTGGCGGAAACGGCTCGTGAGGATTGCATCGCTTTTCCGCCTTGTTTCGAAGATTTTCTGGGCTTGTACGCCGGCAGGATAGGGTTGATCGTAACCCCTCGCAATCGGGCAGGACTTAAGGCCGCGATCATGCAAGCCCGTGTTGTTTGCACCACCTCGAACTGTTAGAACGCCGCATTCAGGACCTTCCGCATGGCTTTCAAATTGTTGAGGAATAGGGGATTTAATAACGCGAGGGCACGTGCCCTGATCGCGGCCGTTGTCGCGGTGGGCATCGCGTGCGGCAGCGTGAGCTTCGCGGCCAATAACAGCGTGCAAGGCGCCAAGAAGGACGACGGCGGCTACGATACCGACGCGCCCACGGCGATCCTGATCGAAGCCGGCAGCGGCAGCGTGCTGTTCGAGAAGAATCCGGACGAACTGCGCCCGCCATCCAGCATGATGACGCTGATGACAGCCGAGGTGGTGTTCCGCGCCGTCAAGGCGGGCGACATCAAGCTCACCGATCAATATCTGGTCAGCGAAAATGCCTGGCGCAAAGGCGGCGCCCCGGCCGGCGGCCCGACCATGTTTGCGGCGATTCACAGCCGCGTTCCCGTCGACGACTTGTTGCGTGGCGCCATCATCCAGAACGGCAACAATTCCTGCATGATCCTCGCGGAAGGCATCGCCGGCAACGAAAAAGCTTTTGCCGAGATGATGACCAAGCGCGCCCGTGAACTCGGCCTGACCAAGTCCAGCTTTGCCAATGCAAGCGGCCTGCCGGATCCCGGCAACAAGATGACTGTCCGCGAACTCGCAAAGCTCGCGCGTCACATCATTCAAACTTATCCGGATTTCTACAGACTGTTCGGGGAACGCGAATTCACCTGGAACAAGATCCGCCAGCAGAATCGCAATGCGCTGCTGAATTCGCTGGAGGGCGCCGACGGCCTGAAGACCGGCTTCACCAAGGATGGCGGCTACGGCATGGTCGGCTCCGCCGTGCAGAACGGGATGCGGCTGATCGTGGTCGTCAACGGCCTCGACGATCCCGACGATCGCGTGACCGAGGCCAAGAAACTGCTGGAATGGGGATACCGCAATTTCGAGGCGCGCACCCTGTTCGCAGCACAGCAGCCGGTGGGCTATGCCAGGGTATTCGGCGGCGAGAGCCGATCGGTCAAGCTGACGAGCCCGGAGCCGATCAAGGTGATGGTACAGAAGAATGGCAGCGACAAGCTGATCGCGAGGATAGTCTATAACGGGCCGGTGCCCGCGCCGATCGAGCCCGGCCAGCGGGTCGGTTTTGTCAAGGTCTGGCGCGGCACCAATGTCGCCGTCGAAGCGCCGGTAGTTGCGGCTGAATCGGTCGCAACGGGGTCTACGGTGCGGCGGGCGATCGATGGCGCCAGCGAACTCGTGATCGGGATGTTCCGCGCGGGCGCCGAGAAGCTCTGACGATGGACATGGCAGGCGCTAAAAAAGATCCGACGCGGGGACAATTCATCACCTTCGAAGGCGGCGAGGGCTCCGGCAAGTCGACGCAAATCAAGACGCTCGCCGAGCGCCTCAATGGCGCCGAGCTGCGCACCATCGTCACCCGCGAGCCCGGTGGATCGCCGGGTGCCGAAATCATCCGTCATCTGCTGCTGTCCGGGATGGGCAAGCTGCTCGGCCCCGAGGCGGAAACGTTGCTGTTTGCGGCGGCACGCGACGACCACGTCCATGCGGTGATCGAGCCGGCGTTGGATCAGGGCATCTGGGTGCTGTGCGACCGGTTTTTCGAACTCGACGCGCGCCTATCAGGGCAGGCTTGGGAAGGTCGACCCAAAAGTTCTCAATGCGATGCAGCGGGTCACCATCGGCGATCTCAAGCCGGACCTGACGATCATCCTCGACATTCCCGTCGATATCGGCATGCAGCGCGCCGCAGCACGGCGGGGCGCGGGCGCGCCCGACAGGTTCGAGGCGGAGGACGTCAAATTCCATGAAGGCCTGCGTGAGGCCTATCGGCAGATCGCTTCCGCCGAGCCGCAGCGCTGCGTGCTGATCGACGCCAATGCCGCTCCCGGCGTCGTTGCGGCGCAGAGTCTGGACCGCCGTGCGTGACCGCTTCCTGGAAGTCGATGTGTCAAAGGTGGCCAACCTCGCATGAGCGCACGCCAGGCTGAGACATCCACCGCTATTCCGCATCCGCGCGAAACCACCTCGCTGTTCGGGCATCGCGAGGCGGAACTGGCGTTGCTGAATGCCTATCGCAGCGGGCGGATTCCGCATGCCTGGCTGATCGGCGGCGCGCAGGGTATCGGCAAGGCGACGCTCGCCTATCGGATGGCGCGGTTCGTGCTTGCACACCGCGATCCCAAGGCATCCAAGGTGCAAAACGCCGAAACGCTGGAAGTCGACCCGTCGCATCCGGTGGCGCGCCATGTCGCGGCCGGCGCGCATGGCGGATTGCTGACGCTGGAGCGCACGCTCAACGACAAGGGCGTGATGCGTACCGTCATCACGGTCGATGAGACGCGCGAGACGATCTCGTTCTTCGGCTCGACCGCGGCGGTGGAGGGATGGCGGGTCTGCATCGTCGACACCGTCGACGAGCTGAATGCCAATGCCGCCAACGCACTGCTGAAAGTTTTGGAAGAGCCGCCGCGCCAGTCGCTGTTCCTTCTGGTCAGCCACGCGCCGGCGCGGGTGTTGCCGACCATCCAGTCGCGCTGCCGGAAATTGCCGTTGCGGCCGCTGGGCACGGGCGACGTCATCCACGCCGCCGCTGAAGCCGCCGAGAGGCCCGTCGATGATCCGGCGCTCGCGGAAGCCGCCGAAGCGGCCGAGGGCAGCGTTGCCCGCGCGCTGACCTTGCTCGGCGGCGACGCGCTCAAACTGCACCAGCGCACGGCGGCTTTGCTGAATACCCTGCCGCGGGTCGATCCGCGCGAGCTTCATGCGCTCGGCGATGCGCTGGGCGGCAGCGACCGCGCGGTACTTGCAGCCTTCGTCGACAGCGTCGAGCGCTGGATCGCCGAACGCCTGCGCGCCGACGACGCCAATGCCAACGCAAATCTTCCGCGCCTTGCGCGGCTGGCGGAGGTATGGGAAAAGATCAGCCGCGCCGCGCGCGAGACCGCAGAATACAATCTGGAGCGAAAACCGCTGGTGTTTTCGGTGTTCGGGCTGCTTGCGGAGGCGACGCGATAGCCGACGCGACGACGATTTCGCGAAAATCCAACCCGCTCGTTCGATTCAAGGTCCTCAAAGCACAGTCATGGCGTCCGCAACTAATTCCCGACCGGCCTATTTTCTGACCACGCCGATTTTCTATCCCAACGGCGTGCCGCACATCGGTCATGCCTACACCGCCATGGTAACCGATGCGATCGCCCGGTTTCAGCGGCTGAACGGGTTCGATGTGCTTTTCCTCACCGGGACCGACGAACACGGCCTGAAGATGCAGCAGACGGCGATCGCGGAAGGCCTGACGCCGCTGGCCCTTGCGGATCGCAACTCCGCGCGCTTTCGCGATATGATGGCTGCGCTCAACATCTCCTATGACGACTACATCCGCACCACGGAGCCACGCCACGAGCGCGCCTGTCAGGCGCTGTGGACGGCGATCGAAAAAAACGGCGACATCTATCTCGACAAATACGCCGGCTGGTATTCGGTTCGTCAGGAAGGTTATTTCGACGAGAGCGAAACGGTGCTCGGCGACGACGGAATCCGCCGCGAGCCGCTGGGTTCGCCGGTGGAGTGGACCGAGGAAGAATCCTATTTCTTCCGCCTGTCGGCCTATCAGGACAAATTGCTCGACCTTTACGCGCGCGTTCCGGATTTCGTGCTGCCGCGCGAACGGCTGAACGAGGTCGCAAGCTTTGTCAGAAGCGGCCTGCAGGATATTTCGGTCTCCCGCACCACCTTCGACTGGGGCATCAAGGTACCCGGTGCGCCCGGACATGTGATGTATGTCTGGATGGACGCGTTGACCAATTACATCACCGCCGCCGGCTATCCGGACGTCCAAAGCGAAAGTTTTAAGCGGTACTGGCCGGCCAGCCTTCACGTTACCGGCAAGGACATCGTTCGCTTCCACGCGGTCTACTGGCCCGCATTCCTGATGTCGGCCGGTGTCGCCGTTCCGCAGCGCCTGTTCAGTCATGGATTTCTGCTGAACCGCGGCGAGAAAATGTCGAAGTCCGTCGGCAATGTCGTCGATCCATTTGCGATGGCCGATCAATACGGCGTCGATCAGGTGCGCTATTTCTTCATGCGCGAGGTGTCGTTCGGGCAGGACGGCAGCTACAACCACGAGACCATCGTTGCGCGGACCAACGCCGATCTCGCCAACGATCTCGGCAATCTGGCGCAACGCTCGCTGTCGATGATATCAAAGCAATATGACGGCGTATTGCCGGAGCCCGGTGATTTCAGCGACAACGACAAGGCGATATTGGCGCAGGCCGACGGCATGATCGGGCTTGCGCGCACCGCGATGAGCACGCAGCAAATTCATCAATGGCTGAATGCTGTTTGGGTCGTGGTTGCCGAAGCCAACCGCTATTTCGCGGGCGAGGCGCCGTGGGCGCTGGCGAAGACCGATCCGGCACGTCAGCGGACCGTGCTGTATGTGACCGCCGAGGTGATCCGGCAGATTGCGATCCTGGCGCAGCCGGCGATGCCGGAATCATCGGCGAAGCTGCTGGATAGCCTCGGCGTCCCGGCGGAGGCGCGCGACTTCGCGGTACTCGGCGGCGCGACGCGGCTCAAGGCAGGCGCAAAATTGCCGACGCCGGTGCCGATTTTCCCGCGCTACGTCGAACCCACCGCGGCGTGAACTACCCAATGCTGATCGATAGCCACTGCCATCTCGATTTTCCGGACTTTGCCGCCGACCTCGACGCCATCGTTGCGCGCGCCGAGGCAACTGGAATAGGGCGTATCGTCACGATCTGCACGCGGGTGAAGCATCTCGATGCGTTGCTCGCGATCGCGGCGCGTTTTCCAAATGTTTATTGCTCCGTCGGCACCCATCCGCACCATGCCGATGAAGAAGACGGCATTCCCGCCGATAAACTGATTGAGCTGACAAAGCATCCCAAGGTCGTGGCGTTGGGCGAAGCGGGGCTGGATTATTTCTACCAGCACGGCTCGCGCGAGGCGCAGGAACGCGGTTTTCGCGCGCATATCGCAGCCGCCCGCGCAACCGGATTGCCGCTGGTGATCCATACCCGGGACGCCGACGAGGACTGCGGCCGTATCCTGGAAGACGAAATGACAAAAGGATCGTTTCGCGCCGTGCTGCATTGCTACACCGGCGGGCGGGATCTCGCGATGAAAGCAATTTCCTTAGGGCTCTCGATTTCATTCACCGGCATCCTGACCTTCAAGAAGTCGCAGGGCTTACGCGATCTTGCCGCGGAGCTTCCGGCCGACCGCATCATGGTGGAAACCGACGCGCCTTATCTCGCGCCGGGCAAATTCCGCGGCAAGCGGAACGAGCCGGCTTACGTCGTGGAAATCGCAGAAGTGCTGGCGGAAACGCGCGGGGTTTCGCTGGACGAGATATCGCGCCAGACAACGGAAAACTTCTTCCGGCTGTTCAGCAAGGTGCCCGCGAGCGCCGCGGCATGACGCTGACGCTGACCATCCTCGGCTGCGGATCGTCGGCCGGCGTGCCGCGGCCTGCGCTGGGCTGGGGCGCCTGCGACCCGAAAAATCCGAAAAACCGCCGCCGGCGCTGCTCGTTGCTGGTCGAGCGGACGGCGGAAAGCGGCACCACGCGGGTCGTGATCGACACCTCACCCGATTTGCGCGAGCAGCTGATCGACGCCGATGTCGACCACATCGATGCGGTATTCCTCACCCACGAGCATGCCGACCAGACCCATGGCATCGACGACCTGCGCTCGGTGGTGCTGCATCAACGGCGCCGCATTCCGGTCTATCTCAATCAATCGACCGCGAAACATATCCTGCCGCGGTTCTCCTACTGCTTTGTGTCTCCGCCCGGCAGCGACTACCCGCCAATACTGGATTCTCTTCCGATCGAAGCCGGTGAAAACCGGACCATCGCAGGGAAGGGCGGTTCGCTGGCGCTGTCCGCATTCCTGCTGCGGCATGGCAACATCCCGGCGCTGGGCTACCGCATCGGCGACGCCGCCTATACACCCGATGTCAACGACATCCCGCCCGAGAGCTGGCCGGCGCTTCAAAATCTCGACCTCTGGATCATCGACGGGCTGCGCTACACCGGGCATCCCAGCCATTTCAGCGTCAACGATGCGCTGTCATGGATCGACCGGTTCAAGCCGAAACGCGCTGTCATCACCAACATGCATTCGGACCTGGATTACGAGGTGCTGCGCCTCAGCCTGCCGGCGGGTGTGGTTCCGGCCTATGACGGCATGCGGCTGACGCTGGACTAACTTCGTCATTGCGAGGAGCGTAGCGACGAAGCAATCCAGTCTTGCTCGTGGCTCTGGATTGCTTCGCTGTCGCTCGCAATGACGCTAGGCCGATATCGCCTTGGCCGATTTCACCTGATCGCGCAGCATGAATTTCTGGATCTTGCCGGTCGATGTCTTCGGGATCGTGCCGAACACCACTGCCTTCGGCGTCTTGAAGCCGGGCATGTGGCTGCGGCAAAATGCGATGATCTCGGCTTCGGTCGCGCTGGCGTTGTCTTTCAACTCGACGAAAGCGCAGGGCACTTCGCCCCATTTCGCGTCGGGTTTGGCCACGACCGCGGCAAACAGCACCGCCGGGTGCCGGAACAGCACATCCTCGACTTCGACCGAGGAAATATTCTCGCCGCCGGAGATGATGATGTCCTTGGAGCGGTCCTTGATGATGACGTAGCCATGTTCGTCGAGCACGCCGAGGTCGCCGGTGTGAAACCAGCCGCCGGCGAACAACTCCTTCGTCGCCTCCTCGTTTTTCAAATAGCCTTTCATCACGATGTTGCCGCGGAACATCACCTCGCCGATGGTCTCGCCGTCGCGCGGCACTTCCTGCATGGTCTGGGGATCGAGCACCGTTACGCCTTCCTGCAAAGGATAGGACACCCCCTGCCGGCGTTTCATTTGCGCGCGCGCGTCGGCGGGCAGATCGTCCCAGCCCGGCTGCTCCGCACAGACCGAGGCGGGGCCGTAGGTTTCCGTCAAGCCGTAGACATGCGTCAGCTTGATGCCGATGCTTTCCGCGCCCTCCAGCACCGCGACGGGAGGTGCGGCGCCCGCGATCAAACCGACCACCGGCCGCGAGGATTTTGCCTTCGGCGCATCTGGCGCGTTGATCAGCGTGTTGTAGACGATCGGCGCGCCGCACATGTGGGTGACGCCATGCTCGGCGATCAGCTCAAAGATTTTCGTCGGGTCCACCTTGCGCAGGCAGACGTTGATGCCGGCGGCGGCCGCGACGGTCCAGGGAAAGCACCAGCCGTTGCAATGAAACATCGGCAGCGTCCACAGATATACCGGATGCTGGCCGAGATTGCCGGCCAGGATGTTGCTGACGGCGTTGAGATAGGCGCCGCGGTGGTGGGTCACGACGCCCTTGGGATTGCCGGTGGTGCCCGAGGTGTAGCTGAGCGCAATGGCGTCCCATTCGTCTTGCGGCGGCCTTGCGGCGAAGTTGGCGTCGCCTTGCGCCACGGCGTCTTCGTATTCGATCTCACCGATCCGCTTTCCGCCGGCAAAAGCCGCGTCATCAACGTCGATGACAACGGGCTTCGGGCCGGTCATCAGCGCCAGCGCATCGGAAATCACGCCGGCGAATTCCGGATCGACCAAGATAATCTTGGCGCCGCCATGATCGAGCTGGAAGGCGATGGTGTTCGCTTCGAGGCGGATGTTGAGCGTGTTGAGCACCGCGCCGGTCATCGGCACCGCGAAATGCACCTCGTTCATCGCCGGGATGTTCGGCAGCATCGCCGCGACCGTGTCGCCACGGCCGATCCCGCGCTTTGCCAGGAATGACGCAAAGCGCCGGCAGCGCTGGTAGGTCTGCCCCCAGGTGAAGACGCGGCCTTCGTACACCGCGCTGGGGAGGTTCGGGTAGACCGCGGCGGACCGCTCGAGAAAACTCAGGGGCGACAAGGGGACAAAATTGGCCGGCGTCTTGTCCAGTCCGATGCTGTAATGGCCCTGATCACTCATCGCTTCGGTCCACTTCGCGTTTCACAGAAATCCGATCGAAATCCACGGGAATATCGCGACGATAATCAACCCGGCCAGCAGCGCAAGCAGATACCCCATGATGGGGCGGACGCCTTCGGCAGGATCGACCCGGCCGATGGCGCAGGCGGCATAGTAGCCGACGCCGAACGGCGGGGCGAACAGGCCGATGCCCATGGCGAGGATCACGATCATCGCATAGTGGACCTCGTGGACGCCGACCAGACGCGCGACCGGAAACAGCAGCGGACCGAACAGCACGATCGCCGGAATTCCCTCCAGCACGCTGCCGAGGATGACAAAAACCACGATCGACACGGCGATGAACGTCGCCGAGCCGCCGGGCAGGCCGGTCATCGCCGCGGCCAGCGCGCGGGAAAACCCGGATTGGGTCAGGCCCCAGGCCATGCCGGTCGCGGTTCCTATGATCAGCAGGATCGCCCCGGACAGGCTTGCCGTCTCGATCAGCATCGGCATCAGCCGCCGCCAGTCGAAGTGGCGATAAACCAGCAGGCCGACCACGAAGGCATAGACGATGCCGATGGTGGATACCTCGGTCGCGGTCGCAATGCCCTCGACCACGGCGTAGCGGATCACAAACGGTAGCGCGAGGGCGGGTAGGGCGATGACGAAGGTCTTTGCGATTTCGCCGCCCTTCGCCCGCTTGACATGACTGAGGTCCTCGCCGCGATAGCGCCACCACACCAGCGCCGACAGCGTGATCGCCAGCACCACGCCCGGCAGCAGGCCGCCTGTGAACAGCGCCGCAATCGAGACGCCGGTCACCGAGCCGATGGTGATCAGAACGAGGCTCGGCGGAATGGTTTCGGTCTGCGCGCCGGTGGCCGCGAGCAGGGCGACGAGATCGCCGGGCCTCGCGCCACGCGCCTTCATCTCCGGGAATAGCACCGGCGCGACCGCGGCCATGTCGGCGGCTTTCGAGCCCGATATGCCCGACACCAGGTACATCGCGCCGACCAGCACATAATGCAGTCCGCCGCGGACGTGGCCGAGCAGGCTCGCGAGGAATGCCACCATGGCGCGCGCCATGCCGGTCATCTCGATCAATAGCCCGAGGAATACGAACAGCGGCACCGACAGCAGAATGAGGTGGCTCATGCCCTCGTCCATCCGGCCGATCAGCACCATCAACGGTGTCCGCGTCGTCAGCGCCAGATAGCCGAAGATTGCCAGGCCAAACCCGAACGCAATGGGCACGCCGGTGAAGACGCAGAAGCCGGCCACGCCGACGAAAAAGATGATCAGGTTGATATTGCCCAAAGGACGCAGCCACGGCTGCATCAGCCAGAACGCTGCGATCAATAGCGCCACCGACAGCACGGCGCCGAGCAGGGTCCTGACGTCGCCAACGCGCGCCAGCCGCAACAACGCAAACAGCGCCATCAAGCCAATCCCGGCCGGCAGCGCCGCCGCCCGCCAGATGTTGGGGATTTGCAATGCAGGCGTGGTTATAAAACTTTCCTCGTAGGCGTATTCGCAAGCCGGCCAGGCGATCAGCAGCAGGAATGCCAGCGCCGCTGAGGTCGCGACCACGTCGAGATAAGCCCGCATGGCGCGCCTCGCGCTCGCCACGACGGCGGTCATCCGCATGTGTTCGGCGCGGCGGAACGCCACCGCCGCACCCAGCATCGCCAGCCAGAGAAACAGGATCGACGCCAGTTCGTCCGACCAGATCAGCGGCCGGTGCAGCCCGTAGCGGGCAACCACGCCCGCGAACAGGATGACGATTTCGGCAACCACCAGCAGCGCCGCCGGAATCTCGACAAGCATTCCAAGCCAGGCTTCGAGCGACGCCGCGAACGAACGACGGCGAGGGGACTCAGGAGCCGCCTCACCGTCTAAGGCTTGCGAGAGTTCGGCGTGCGCCATGACGATCCACTACGACAGCTTGCCGGCGGATTTTTCCAGCAGCTCCCAGGCCTGGTCGCCGTATTTTCCCTTCCATTCGGCATAGAACCCTGCCGAGCGCAGTTTTTCACGGAAGGGCGCAACATTAGGCTGGTTGAAGATGAGGCCCTTGCCGGCCAGTTCCTGCTGCAAGCCAGCATTCAGCTTGGCGACGTCCGCCCGCTCATTGACAGCGGCCGCGTTGATATTCTTGGCGACGATGGCGCGGATGTCCTCAGGCACCTTCTCCCATGCGCGCTTGTTGGCCAGGAACCAGAAACCGTCCCACATGTGGTTGGTCAGCGAGCAGAATTTCTGGACTTCATAGAGCTTTGCGGTCGAGATGATCGCGAGCGGATTTTCCTGGCCCTCGACGATCTTGGTCTGCAGCGCCGAATAGACCTCGCTGAAATTGATCGAGGCGGGGGCGGCGTCGAACGCCTTGAACATTGAGGTCCAGAGTGGCGAGACCGGGACGCGGATTTTAAAACCCTTGAAATCGTCGGGGCCGTTGATCGGCTTGCTGGACGAGGTGGTTTCGCGGAACCCGTTGTCCCAGATCTTGTCCATGACCACGAGATTGGCCTTTGTGATCTCACCGCGAATGTAGGCGCCGAGGTCGCCGTCCATCGCCTTCCAGACCGTGTCGTAATCCGGGAACGCGAAGCCGATGCCGTTGATGGAGGCGGCCGGAACCAGGGTGGCCAGGATCAGGCCCGACAGCGTGAAGAATTCGATGCCGCCGGAGCGGATCTGGCTCAGCATGTCGGTGTCCGAGCCGAGCTGGTTGTTCGGGAAAATCTGCAGGTCGAAACGGCCATTGGTCTCGGCCTTGATCGCCGCCGCCATCTCCTTGGCGCGGGCGTTCATCGGATGCGAGTCCGGCAGGTTGTTGGCATATTTGTAGGTGAATTCGGCAGCCTGCGCGCGCGCCACAAGCGGCACACCGACGCTGCCCATCACCGCGGTCGCGGCCGATGCCTTCAACAGCGTGCGTCGTGAAAAGCTCATTTTGATCGTCTCCCTGACGGTTATTGTTCTTGTGAGACGACCATACGGACCGGGCGCTGCCAGGTCATCAGTCATCTCGGGATGGGGTCATGCAGTGCCCATCCGGCGCCGCGATGTCCCATTGGAACGCACTCCGAAAACGATCTGATCGCGCGTGAGCCTCGTTCGTCATGAACTCACGTAAATTAGAATAAAATCTATCTAAGCCTTTGGGTTTCCTACAAATATAAATAGGCGATGTTTCACTTGACATACCCAGCCACTTAATCTAGTGTTTTGGCCATAGGAGCTAAGCCATGGCCAAGTCAGTCCTTTCCGCAGAACGCTTTCACAACGAGGAAGCCGCTTTCGCATACGTTGAAGCCGAACTTTGGCCTGCCGGGCCGGTCTGCCCGCACTGCGAAGCCACTGGCGACAAGATTGGACGGCTGTCTGGCAAAACCACCCGGACTGGCCTCTACAAGTGCTACGCCTGCCGCAAGCCTTTCACCGTCCGTATCGGCACCATCTTTGAGGACAGCCACCTTCCGCTGCGGCTGTGGCTTCAGGCTATCCACCTGCTTTGCTCGTCCAAGAAAGGCATATCGACCCGCCAGCTTCAGCGGACGCTCGGCTGCGGCATGAAAACGGCGTGGCACCTTGGTCATCGCATCCGCTTTGCCATGGCTCCCGGCGGCGATCTGGAGCCGCTGGGCGGCGCTGGCAAAATCGTTGAAGCCGACGAAACCGAACTGGCGCGGTCCCGTAAGACCAAGCGCCCGGCTGGCTTCCGTCGCAAGACGCATAACCCGATTGTCATGAGCCTTGTGGAGCGCGGCGGCGATATCCGCTCGACCATGCTTGACCATCGTATGGCCATGGGCGTTGTCCGCAAGCACGTACATCCTGATAGCCATCTGGTGACCGATACCACCAGCCGCTACAAGTTTGCGCCTGTGGCAAAGCATGAAGCGGTTGACCATTCCAAGTTCGAATGGACGCGCGGCGTGGTGCACACGAATACGCTCGAAGGCTTCTTCTCAGTTCTGAAACGCGGCCTTGTTGGCGTTTACCAGCACGTCGATGTCAAGCACCTTGACCGTTACCTTGCGGAATTTGACTTCCGCCAGAACACCCGCGCGAAGCTGGGCATCAACGATGAGCAGCGCGCGGACCTTGCGCTGCGCGGCGCAAAGGGCAAGCGCCTGACGTATCGTGGCACTGATCGAATCGAAGCCGCGCCGTTCTGAGGTGCAACTTTGGTTGCCGTTTTGGCCGCCGCTTAAACGCAAGCGGCGCCAATAGGTTGCGACGAACTGTGGATAATACACTAAGATGTTGATTCAAAAGAGAGATTCTGATATATAGTGGTTGGCAGGCACCGCGCTCCAAGTCACGCTTTGCATGACAGCCGTCTGGATGTTCGTCGCCGATGGCGAGCTAGAAAACCAGCGGGGCATCAGGGGACGGGAGCCTGCCGCTTTTCTTTCGCATAGAAATCGAGCGCCTGTCGCTGATGCGCGGGCGCGCGCAAGAGATAGCCATCTGGCATCAGTTTAAGGCCGTAACCCAAGATGCTTCCGCGCGAGTCGAAGGCCATGCGGGGCGCAAGCTCAATCGCCGGGTCGGGATTGCCATTGACCGCCTGATAGAAAGCACCTGCGACGGCATCGGCGATTTGAAGCCCGGCATTTTGGGCGGGGTCAAATACGCGAATCTCGTCGAGCGGATTAATGACGGACCATTTAAGATCGCCCTGTTTAAGAAACAGTTGGTCCGTTTTGCTCTGCCACCGCAGCCAGTAGAAATAACCTTGACAGTGGCTGTAGCGAAGCCCGTCGCGCCGCGCGAATTCAATTCGAACCACGCGCGGCTCCTTGTGTTCGTGAAGTGATCGGCGCTCGCAGTAATCGGTAATCCTTTCCAGCAGCAGCCGCGTCATCCACCAATAAAACCAGGTGCGACCGGCGGAATAGGCAACGCGGGCCGCTTTTGGATTGGCATGGCCTCGCATGTTCCTCTTGTTCGACACGACAGTGAAACAGCGAACGGGGAGCTTCGCGATGGCGCGGCATGCCCCGATCTGCCTTCGCCGATCTAACGGTTGAAAGTGCAGCATGCGGCGCTGGGTAAGGCGCAGTTCTGTCAGAATGTCTTGAACCCAGATTGCCTCGCGGTTCGTATCAGCGGGCACCACGACAGCGCCGAGCACGAACCATTCTGATGCGCCATCAGGATCGGTCGGCCTGACGCGCGCCAATCCGTCATCGCCAAACTCGTCGATATAGGCTACGTATGAAACTTGGGACATCGGGTCGCGATGCTACGCGAGTCCCGGCAGATTCTGCAATTTGTGATAGGATCGCGCGATGGCAGCCAAAACAGCCAAAAAGCCAAAATCCCGACCACAGGACGATCCTGAGCAGTCCAAGCGCTTCCTAGAGGCCGCCAAGGCCGCCGGGGCCGATGAGACGGAGAAGGGCGCGGAGCGGGCCTTCAGGCAGGTGGCCAAGCCGCGAAAGCCCAAAAAATGAATGAGGCCGCCAACTGAGGCGGCCTTATTCTGCCGGTTCGACTTCCATCTTGCTCGCGAGGAGCAGCCACGCCTCAGCGGCGTTTTCCAACTTCTTTTTGCGGCGGCCGATCTCTCGGGCGGCTTGCGCCAGCTTCTCGGCTGCTTTTTCGCGGCATTCTGCGGCGGTGAACATGCCGCGATCAAACCAGAAGCGGCGATTACTGGCTGTTCAATATTGCTCAACCCGGCGAGATTCGTTCAAAAATAAAAGGTGGTCGCCCGACTGCGCCGGCCTTACTTCTTTAGCGGTTCCGGCAGCGCGGCAGCGAGTGGTACTATGGCAAGCCTTCGTCCAGCCTCGTCCGCGATCACAAAAGCCTCTGGCACCTTTGGCTTGCCAGCCCTGATGGCATCGCTGAGAATGTCACGAGCGGCCAGCAACGCCTCGCGCTCGGCTGCGTCAACGTTCGGTAAATCGGTTCCCTCTGGGTCTCTAACCAGTTTGTCGCCGTCCTGAAGATGGAAATAGAAGCGGGTCATCCTAATCCCGAACTTTGAACTCCGCGATCTTGCGAGCGAACTGCCATAGTTCAACGTCGTGGCCGTCAACAAGTTGCTTGGCCTGTTCTGTTGCGTCGTCATCATCTGCGCAAAGTAGATCAATGCGGTTTAGGATGTGCCCGTCCGCGCCCATGATGTAGGCTCGATACTCGTTCACTTGGGCGGGGCCAGTCCGGTTGAGTTTAGCCACTCGTCTACATGCGAGGCTGTTTCAGCTTGGCGAGCCCGCTGCAAAAGCAACTCGCGGGCCATAGAGCCGTGAGGCTCTTTTTCGGCCGCCTCTCTAAAACGCGCGGCCTCTGCCTCAAGTCGGTGCTTAAATGAAAGCGTGTGCGGTGTGCGCCTGCTTTTCATGGCGCGGACCCTCCCCAGGTTCCGATCATTCTAGATCGTTCCCATGTGTCCGTCTGCCCGGTTCCGGACCCAATTCAAATAGGCCACTGCTAAATTCAAATTAGGTCACTGAAGGCTAAAACAGGCCGGTACCGAAATGCGGGACTCGGACCTTTGCAGCGGTCGCTAAGTACCTGATTTTGCTATTGGGTGCGTCAAGTGAAACATCGCCTATAAATATTCCATAATATACCTTATGCGAATATGGGATATGGCCGGCTTGATTTCATTCGTGCGGGCTGTCGCGCCTTCGGATCACCCGGCAGAACTTTCGGCGGCCCCGCTTCGATCGGCAGCACAGAGTTCACGGATTGACTGCAGGTCGTCATCGATACGCGCAAGCAAGGTCTGCACGGCCGTAGCTGCGTCCCGGTCGGGCTTTTTGGCCTTTGACGTTGGCGAGTCGCAATGCACGCACCGGGATTCCGTGGCGTAGATGTGCTCGCCGCAAGCGCCGCATGGAACCAGGCTGCGTCCGCGCCGTCGCCCCTTCCGATCGAGACCGAGACGCGCCTCCGCCGGAGCGCCGGACTTGTCTTCAAGAACGATGTCGAAGCGCGCAGTGTCGAACGAATGACCGGGTGCTTCGGCGATTTTCACGACGCGCTCGCGGAGGCCACGCTTGGCGAGTTCGCGGGCGCGATAATAGCAGTAGGGATTGTTGCCGCGCGCACCGGTAAGGGCGTCGGCCATCCAGGTGCAGCCGCCCTGGCAAACCGACCAATAGTAGCAGGAGCCGCAGAAGCCCTGCCCCTGCCGCCGCTCCGCCCGCAACGTGCGTGGCGCCATAGCGGCGACCGCCTCTTCCAGAGTGGCGCTGCGGGTCGTTCCCCCCGAATAGCGTTCCTTCGGCAATGACGGGCATGCCTTGATGGTCCCGTCCGCCTCCAGCGCCAACGTGGTTTCACCGGCCGAACAGCCTGACCAGTACGCCGGCTCGTCGGTAAGAGTCCGCCACTCCGCTTCATGCGGACCGAAATAGCCGACATTGTTGCCGGGTATCACCCGCACGCCGAGCTTGCGGCCACGCTCGAACAGTTCCGCCAGCGTATCGATCGTCTCGACGATCTCATGGGGCTGCAGCAACATCTCCGCATGATCGGCGGCATTGCCCATCGGGACCGTCAATTGAACCTGCCAGAACCGCGCTCCGGCCGACACGATCGCGTCGAATACCTCTCGCAGATGCGGCTTTGAGCACGCATTGATCTGGGTGTTGACTCCGGGACGCAGGCCGGCGCGCGTGGCACTGCGCAGGGCGGCAAGCCCCTGCTCATAGCTTCCCGCGACGCCACGCAACCGGTCGTGAACCTCAGGTGGTCCATCGATCGAGACGCCGAGCGTCCGTAACCCGGCCTCGACCGCCGCCCGAATCCTGGTCTCGTTGAGCGCGCGTGCGCCGGTCTGCATCCCGCAATGCATGCCAGCCGCAGAAATCGCCGCGATGATAGTAAGCCAGTCGCGGCGCAGGAATGCCTCTCCGCCGATCAGGCTGACCTCACGCGTACCGAGCGCTGCGAGCTGTCTGACGATGTCGAGACATTCGTCGGTCGATAATTCGTGCCGCCGCGGCAGGCCGGCCCGCGAACCGCAATGGCTGCAACGCAGGTTGCAGGCCAGCGTCAGCTCCCAAACGACATGCACCGGACGATGGCGCGCGATGTCGTCGAACTGGCGCAGCCGTCGCGGTACGCCGGACTTCGCCGATATCATATTAAACCTATGACGCTTTCTTGCGCTTGACGCCACGCATGGGTCCCTTGCGCCGGCTGATCTCGCTCTCCAGGCGCTTGAGCGCCTGTTTGAGATCGCCCTGCGCCGCGAGCGCGGCCACCGCGCGCTCGCGTAGCTTCATCAAGGTTTCCAGCGTGGTCTTGGGATTGTCGAGCGCATCATTGATCGGGGGTCCATACGGTTGCACGTTCGAAGCCATGTTCATCACTCCTTTTTGGCAAAGCCTGGTTGCCAGTTCCTATCGGGTTTTTTTGCGCCGGCTGATCTCTTTCTCCAGGCGCTTGAGCGCTTGTTTGAGATCGCCCTGCGCCTTGAGCGCGGCGGCCGCACGGTCGCGCAGCTTGATCAACGTTTGCAGCGTGGTCTTGGGATTGTCGAGCGCGTCATTGATCGGGGGTCCATAGGGCGGCACGGGCGAAGCCATGGTCATCACTCCTTTCGGCACAACCTGATTGTGAGCGGTTCGGATAGACTGGACAGGAAGCTTTCTATTGTCACCTGATTTCTTGCAACCGCTCTATCTGGGGTTACGGCATCGCGGAGCCGAGAAATCCGCCATCATTAACGCGTCAGCGAACTTGCGAGGCGCGGTGAGATTTCGCCGCAACCCGCTTCACAACAAACGGATTTCGGCGCTCAGGGCCAGACCGCGTTGAGAAGTTCGGCCAATCTTGCACCCGCCTTGGCCAATTGTTGCCGCTGGATCGCATCCTTGGATCGCATATAGGCGTCGCGGTCCTCGAACGTGACGGTCCAGCGTTTGCCGGCGCGCGCGAAGCTCGCGCCCCCAAAGGCAACCCGGGACACCATGACCGAGTCGGAGGCCCAGGCCGCCGGCCATCCTTCGATGCTCCCAAGGCTCGGCGGCACCGACTTGGCGGTTACCAAAAGTTCGGGCGTCGCCGCCTCCCCGATGTTGTCCGCGATTTTATCCCATTCGGCATGCAAATTGTCCTGCTGGTCGAGAATGGAGTTACCGCCGTTGGTTTCGGTTTTGGGGTCGACCGCACCGGCCGCATCCGGATCGACGAGCGCACCGTTTTCGTCGAGATAGACCGAGCCGACATGCAGGGGCTGGTGCAGATCGCCGACAAAATGGGCGAGCATGAACAACGCTTCCTTCTTGTCGGCGATGGAGAACGGTGACGGTGACGCCGGCTTGCCGGACAGCAAAGCCGCCGCGGCGCCGATCGCGGCGACCAGGTCATGCTTGTTGGCACCCTTGTAATCCGGATCGAAGGCGTCCCGCTGAATCGCAATATCGTCGAAATGATAGGTGTTGTGACAACCCCTTTCATGGACCCCATCGGGCTTGTATTCGCACTGCTGCGTCCAGTTTCGCTCGACGTAGTTTTCCATCCGCTGCTGTTCGGCATCGGTCCTGAACAACTTGCAGGGGATTTCGTATTCGGGATGCTGGAGGTTTTCCGTGTAATGGAACGTACCGTCGTCGTTGCGCTGGACGCTCTTGACGCAGTCGGCCCAGGGACCGGCGATACGCAGCTCGAAGCCGAGGATTTGGGCAACCTGCGCTTTCGCGTTGGCGTTCAGCATGTGGTCGGCGATCGACCCGACCACCATGTGGCCCTGGTATTCCCACGCCGGCGCGGCGGTCGGATAAAAAAGACAAATCAGAAAATTAAGCGCGATGACAATTCTCAACATGGATCGTCTCGCTCGATCGCTATGAAATTGTCCTTTTATTGCGCGCGTCGGTTGCAGGAGTCAACGAGTTCGCGAATTTGCGAGGCGCGGTGAGGCGTCGCACCGCAAGCACTCTCAGGCCACGCAAGGCTGCTGTCGGAGGTGGCGTTCGGTTGACGCCGGATATTTCACCAGCATCGCCGGCGGGCGGATCGGACGGCTGACGAAATTGCCGTTGCAATTCGGACAGACGCCGCCGAATACCGTCGCGGCGCACTCAGCGCAGAACGTGCATTCGAAGGTACAGATCCGCGCTTCCAGGCTGTCCGGCGGCAGGTCGCGGTCGCAGCATTCGCAGTTCGGTTTCAGCTTCATCATGGCATTGCCTCCAATCGGATTTGCGCTCAGCGCCCCCTGAACCGCGGCTTGCGCCGGCCGAGGAACGCCGCCACGCCTTCCCTGTGATCCTCGGTCCGGCTTGCCAGCGCGAACTGATCAACGTCCATGTGACTGGCAAGGTCGTCCAGCGCATACGCCAGGCGATTGACGGTCAGCTTGGTCATGGCGACCGACAGCGGCGGCTGCGCCGCGACCTTGGCAGCCAGCGCCATCGCCGCGTCGAACGCCTTGCCGGGATCGGCCACCTCCTCCACCAGGCCCCACTCATGGGCCTCGGCGGCCGAGATGCGCTGGTCGGCCAGGATCACCGCCTGCTTGGTGCGGGCCGGCCCGATCAGATGCAGCATGCGCGGCACGCTCTGCCAGCTCATATTCATGCCGAGGCCGATCTCGGGCACCCGCATATGCGCGTTACGCGCCATGACCCGGAAATCCAGCGCGACCGCGAGCGCGACGCCGCCGCCGATGCAAAATCCTTCGATGGCGCCGATGGTAATCTGCTCCATCTCCTGCCAGGCGCGCGTCAACCGCGGCCCGAGTTTCAGGTGCCGTCGCAAGGCACCGAGGTCCATCGTGGCGCGCGAACGGCCCTCGGCGTCCTTCAGGTCGAACCCGGCGCTGAATGCTTTGGCGCCGCCAGTGAGCACCACGGCCGATGTAGCGTCGTCGTCTTCAAAACTGCGTGCGGCATCGGTGAGCCGGCGCAGCGCCTCCGGCGACAGCGCGTTGATGCCGTCGCCGCGGTCGAACCGCACCACCGCGATGCGGCCGTCCGGGCCGAGGCCCTTTTCGATGGTTACAAGATCCGCCAACGCGCACGCCTCCCTGCCCGCTTTTTTACGTCAGCTCACAAATGGCCGGTGCGCTCGCGCGCAGGTCTGCTTTCCGGCGGCGGAAACCGGATCGTAGTGCCGAGCGTAATCCAGTTGGCGTTTTCGCCCTGGATATTGCGGCCATAGATCAGGTCGACCGAGAAAATCTCGTTGGGCCGGTAACGCACGCCGGCCTGAAACCGTGGCCGGGTCACGCTCGGAACATCCGCCTGCCCCGCCTGCCCGAACGCCTCCAGCGTCAACTGCAATACATCGGTGAATTTCCAGTCCCAGCCGATGCCGTAAAGCAGGTAATGGCGATCGACGGTGCGGTCCCACAGCCAGCCGCCATTGAGGTTGATCCGCATGGTTTCGGAAAGCCGGTAGGTCGCCGGCATCACCGCGAAGGCTGTGAGGTTTTCGCCGGTCAGCGCGTCGAACGAACCGCCGGCATAAATCGAAAAGCCGAATTTGCCGATGCCGGTCGGAATCAGATTGGTCTTGGCCTTGGGCTGAAAGCTGTTGCCCCATTCGCCATCGCTGCGGAAGCGAGTGCTCAGCACGCTCAATTCGACCGGCTTGCCGAGTTCGACCACGCAGGAGGGATTGGCAACCAGCGAAAAATCCGTGTTGGTCGCCGTCGATATCCAGCTCTCCAGCTTGCAGGACCCGACTTCGGAGATGTCGGCGGCATCGACTGCGAATGCGCCATTGGCGGCGCGCGCGTGCTCCGCCATCGGCAGCATTGCCATGGCCATTAGTGCCGCAAACGCTATGCGCCCTGCCCGGTACCCCATGCAGCGAAGCTAGCAGAGTCTGCGGCTCGACATAGCCTGAATTTCGCCTATCCTCACGCCATGACCGGCCATGACGATCCCCACCATCACCACCACGATCACGATCATTCGGAGTTGTCCGAAACCGAGCTGCGCGTGCGCGCGCTGGAAACCATCCTGACCGAAAAAGGCTATGTCGATCCGGCCGCGCTCGATCTGTTGATCGAAACCTACGAGACCAAGGTCGGCCCGCGCAACGGCGCGCGCGTGGTGGCGCGGGCATGGGCCGATCCGGCCTATCGCGCTCGCCTGATTGCCGATGCGACGCCGGCGATTGCCGAACTCGGCTATGCCGGGCGGCAGGGCGAACATATTGTCGCGCTGGAAAACACCCCTGCCGTGCACAACATGGTCGTGTGCACGCTGTGCTCCTGCTATCCGTGGCCGGTGCTCGGGCTGCCGCCGGTCTGGTATAAATCCGCGCCCTATCGCTCCAAGGCGGTGAAGGATCCACGCGGCGTGCTCAGGGATTTTGGCTTCGAATTGCCTGCAGGCACCGACATCCGGGTCTGGGATTCCACCGCTGAAATCCGCTATCTCGTGCTGCCGATGCGCCCGGAAGGCACCGATGGCTGGAGCGAGCAGCGCCTCGCCGATCTCGTCACCCGCGACAGCATGATCGGCACCGGCCTGCCGAAACGACCGCATGAGATCGCCTGATGGATGGCGCGCATGACATGGGCGGAGTTTGGTCCGGTCCGGTGCAGCCGGAGCCGAACGAGCCGCCGTTTCATGCCGAATGGGAACGCCGCGCCTTTGCGTTGACGCTGGCGATGGCGATGCCCGGCGGCTGGAACATCGACATGTCGCGCTTCGCCAGGGAGGACCGGCCGCCGCCGGAATATCTGGGCATGAGCTATTACCAGATCTGGCTCGCCGGTCTCGAACGCCTGATGCTGGAACGTAACCTTGTTTCAGCGGACGAGATCGACGCCGGAAAGCCGCTGCACCCGGCAAAGCCGGTTATGAGAACGCTGACGCCCCAAGGTGTCGCCGGCATGCTGCATCGGGGCGGGCCGACCGAACGCGAGGCCGCGCGTCCTGCCTATTTCGCGCCCGGAGATCGCGTCCGCGCCCGCACCATCAATCCGCCGACCCATACACGGCTGCCGCGCTATGTGCGTGGACATATCGGCGTCATAGAACGCGTGCTGGGCTGTCATGTCTATCCCGACAGCAATGCGCGCGGTGCGGGCGAAAATCCGCAATGGCTGTACACGGTGACGTTCGACGGCCGCGAATTATGGGGCGAAAGCGGCGATCCCGGCCTGAAAGTTTCGGTCGATGCCTGGGAGCCTTATCTGGAGCCCGCGTGATGCCGATCGATCCGCAAGCAGCCGCCGATGCAGCCGCCGCGGTGCCCGGCATTCCCAGCGACGCCGACGGCCCGGTGTTTCGCGAGCCGTGGGAAGCGCAGGCCTTTGCGATGGCGCTGGCGCTGCACGCGCGCGGGCTGTTCACCTGGGGCGAATGGGCGGCATCGCTCGCCGATGAAATCAAGCGCGCCCAAGCGTCAGGCGATCCCGACACCGGCGAAACCTATTACCGGCACTGGCTCGCCACATTGGAGAAGCTGATATCGGCAAAGGGCGTGGCGACGTCGGATGTGCTGCACCGCTATCGCGATGCCTGGGACCATGCGGCGGATCGCACGCCGCATGGCCAGCCGATCGAATTGAAGCCGGAAGATTTCGCGCATTAGCGCGCCGTCATTGCGAGGAGCGTAGCGACGAAGCAATCCAGTCTTTGCTTGAGTTCTGGATTGCTTCGCTTCGCTCGCAATGACAATTCAGATGCCGCGGCCCCAATAGCCGCACCAGCGGTGGATATTCCATTCGATATTCTGTTCGTAGCCGAGCAGCGTCCCGTATTGCGGCAAGCGCACCTCCTTCACCGCGGGATCGAAGCACTTGCCGGCATCGGAGGCCTTTTTCACTTCGGTCGAAAGGTCCGTCATGAAGGCGAGCTGCTGCTCCATGTCTTTCCTGGTGCCGAGCCGGCCGCCGGGACCCGGATGTCCCGGAATTTGCCGCTCCCAGTTCAGCGCCAGCGTCTTCTTCAACGAGGCTTCCCATTCGATCGGATAGGAATCGTTGACCGCGAGCCGTGACGGCACCGCGCCAAGCGCGTTGAAGTCGACCGCGAAGATGATCTTCTCCTTGGGCAGGAACATCACCAGCGTCGAGTCGGAATGATTTTTGCCGGTATCGATCAGCTCCAGCGTGGTGCCGCCGAGTTTTATGGTGCGCTTGCCGGTAACCGTCTCATCGGGAATCACGACGTCGGGAGCCTTCAGCACGGCCAGCCGTTCCTTGGCGCGCTTGTGCGCGACGATCTTGGCGCCGGCATCCTTGAACGGCTTGCCGCCGGCGATGTGATCGTAATGGTGGTGGCTGTAGATCAGATATTTGATCGGCGCCTTGGTGATCTTCTGGATTTCCTCGACATAGGTTTTTGCCGCCTGCGGCCGGCCGTAGCTGATCGGATCGGTGGCGATCACGCCCGCGGGCGTGACGACGAACATCGCCTGGTGGTTCTGGTAGCGGAACACATAGACATTGTCGGTGCCCTCGACCTTGGTGGTCGCAAACAGCGGCGCCGCCGGAGCCGGCGTTGCGGCCGGAGCGGGTGCCGGTGCCGGCGTTGCAGGAGCCGGTGTCTGGGCTCGTGCAATGCCGGTAAGACCGATGGTGGCCGCGGCTATCAAAAGTGTGGTGAGCGTTTTGTTGCGCATGCGTGTTCCTCCCTGCCGGGAAACTAACACCGCCTGCCCGCCGACATTCCCAATAAGAAATCGCCGCGCCGTTACGTCGCACACGCCATCAATCATCCGGGGATAGCAGGCGGCTTTCGCTGGGCCGGACCCGCATCTTGCGGCATACAAAGCTCGGCTTTTCTCAACGTCGGTGCGTCATGACCCCATCCCGCGATATCTCTGGTCTGCTCGATATCATGGCGCAACTGCGCAACCCCGGCAGCGGCTGTCCTTGGGATCTCGAGCAGGATTTTTCGACCATCGCCCCTTACACCATCGAGGAAGCCTATGAGGTCGCCGACGCGATCGCGCGCGGCGATCTCGACGATCTGCGCGACGAGCTCGGCGATCTGCTGCTGCAGGTGGTGTTTCACGCCCGCATGGCGGAAGAACAGCACGCATTCTCGTTCGGCGACGTAGTCGAAGCCATCACGCGAAAAATGATCCGGCGGCATCCGCATGTGTTCGCCGACGCCGCGGGAAAACTGACGCCCGCGGACGTGAACGGCGCGTGGGATCGCATCAAGGCGGAGGAAAAGGCCGAACGCGCGGCGCGCCGGCCGCAAGGCGATGCTTCGCACAGCTCTCTGCTCGCAAGCGTCAAGGCCGGACAGCCGGCGCTGTCGCGCGCGATGCAATTGCAGCGCAAGGCCTCCAGCGTCGGCTTCGACTGGAACGATCCGCGCGCGGTGCTGCACAAGATCCGCGAGGAGGCCGACGAGATCGAGGCCGCGCTCGACCGCGGTGACGCCGAGGAACTCGCGAGCGAGACCGGCGATCTGCTGTTCGCGCTGGTCAACCTCGCCCGCCATGTCGGCGCCGATCCGGAGATGGCGCTGCGCGGCACCAATGCAAAATTTGAGCGGCGGTTCGCTTACATCGAGCGAAAACTCGCCGAACAGTGGCGTTCGCTGGATCAATCTTCGCTCGAAGAGATGGATGCGTTGTGGAACGAGGCGAAGGAGAAGGAATCTCCGCGTCGTCCCGGCGAACGCCGGGACCCATAACCACCGTCTTGCGGTCGGGAACAGTATTTCCACAAGCGTGTTGAAACGCCGAAAGTTGAACTTGTGCATCGGTGGCTATGGGTCCCGGCGTTCGCCGGGACGACGATTGTGGGTTAGGCGCGACCTGCCTCACACCCCCGTCTGCGTGATGAACTTGGTGTTGAAATAGCCGTCCATCGCCTCTGTGCCGCCTTCCGAGCCGTAGCCGGAATCCTTCACGCCGCCGAACGGCACTTCGGGCAGCGCGAGCCCAAAACTGTTGATCGAGACCATGCCGCTTTCGATCGCGGCGCCGATCGCGGTTGCGGTCTTGGTGGAGCTGGTGAAGGCGTAGGAGGCGAGGCCAAACGGCAGGCGGTTGGCTTCCTCGGTCACCTCGTCCAGCGTCGAAAACCGCGAGATCAGCGCCAGCGGCCCGAACGGCTCCTCGTTCATCGCGCGCGCGTCCTTCGGCACATCGCTCACCACCGTCGGCTCATAAAAATAGCCCTTGTTGCCTACCCGGTGGCCGCCGGTCTCAAGCCTGGCGCCCTTCCCGACCGCGTCCTGCACCATGCCTTCGATGGCGTTGACGCGGCGCGGATTGGCCAGCGAGCCCATCTTCGAATCCGCGTCCATGCCGTTGCCGACCTTCATAGTTCTTGCGCCCTCGACGAACTTGTCGACGAATTCCCGGAATACGTCGTCCTGCACCAGCATCCGCGTCGGCGAAATGCAGACCTGCCCGGCGTTGCGATACTTTGCCGCCGACAGGATTTTTGCGGCCGACGTGACGTCGGCGTCGTTGAACACGATCGCCGGCGCGTGGCCGCCCAATTCCATGGTGGCGCGCTTCATGTGCAGGCCGGCGAGCGCGGAGAGCTGCTTGCCGACCACGGTCGAACCGGTGAAGGAGATTTTGCGGATGATCGGATGCGGAATGAGATATTCGGAAATTTCCGACGGCACGCCGTAGACCAGGTTGATCACGCCCGCCGGCACGCCGGCATCGGCAAAGGCGCGGATCAATTGCGCAGGCGATGCGGGGGTTTCCTCCGGCGCCTTGACGATGATCGAGCATCCCGACGCCAGCGCCGCCGAGAGCTTGCGCACCACCTGGTTGATCGGGAAATTCCACGGCGTGAACGCCGCCACCGGGCCGACCGGCTCCTTGATTGCGAGCTGGTAGATGCCGGGACCGCGCGCGGGAATTACCCTTCCGTAAGCGCGCTTGGCTTCCTCGGCAAACCACTCGATCACGTCGGCGGCCGCCATCGCTTCCATCCTGGCTTCCGCCAGCGTCTTGCCCTGCTCCATGGTGAGCAGCGGCGCGATCTCGTCGTTGCGCTCGCGCATGATGGCGGCTGCCTTGCGCATGATCTTGCAGCGGTCGAACGCCGACACCGCGCGCCACACCTTGAAACCCGCGGCGGCCGCCGCCAGCGCCTCGTCGAGGTCGGCGCGATCGGCATGTGCGACAGTGCCGATGGTTTCCTCGGTGGCCGGGTTGAGCACGGGAATCGTCCGGCCGGACTGGCTCGGACGCCATGTGCCGTTGATGAACAATTGGGTGTCGGAATAGGCCACAAAACTCTCCCTGATTTTTTGCGCGCTGGTTGAGCGGCATGGAATAGTGCCGGCGCCTTCGCGGTCAAGTGTTTCCTTTGAACTCAATCGTCGTCCCGGCGAAGCCGGGACCCATACGCCGTGTCGCTGATGTTCTGGTTGGCGTTAGTCACCTTGTTGAACGGCCTCGCTGCAATCATGACCGCCAGGGGCTATGGGTCCCGGCCTTCGCCGGGACGACGGAGAGAGTGCTGGTGCGCATCGCAATCCCCCTTCCTCCAGCCAAGCGTCATCGCCGCCCGCAAATGCCTTTGCGTGAATGGTGGGTTCAGTGAACCTCCCCGACAAGAAAAGAGGGAGGCGGAACGCCGAATGGCGCACCTTGGTAACAGCCGCGGCTTATTTCCCGGATCGCCGGGAAACAGAGGCACACGGCAACGCCTCTCGACGTTCCGTCGCGGCGATCTTTTAGCCTCGGTCCGTTCTTCCGGGGACTTGGCGGCCTTGCGGCCTGAGCACGACGATTTCGCGCCGCTCGCCTGTCCCCGTCCAGCCAACTTCAGTGGCAGAGCCCCGTAATGGGCCCGGACGGAAACCCGGGGCCTCCCGAGTGCGCGGAGCCACGTTTGCTCCCCGCCCGCAGGCGCCGCTCCCACCCCCACGTTCCAAAGCGTCCCAGGTAACGCTCCCTCCGGTCGAGATGAGATGGATGGGAATATACACCAACAAGAGAACATGTCAAGAACATATAATCAACAGTTCGTGAATATATTCTTTAGATAATGCTCAGTGCCGTCGTCATTCCGGGACGACGCCAACGGGTCCGCGCGAAGCGCGGCCCGATGACAGGCTCCGCGGCGCGTCCGAATCCATAACCCCCATCGAGTCCATGGATTCCGGGGTCCGCGCCAAGCGGCGCGTCCCGGAATGACGGGGGAGAGACATGCGGAGTTTTGGACGGTGGAACGATAATGGTGGATGCCCGGCATAAAGCCGGGCATGACGAACAGGAACGGTCTTAGATTTCCCGATGCGCCCTGCTTTGCTCAATCCGCTGTTTGCGCCGGTCACCAGCCTGCCCGGCGTCGGACCAAAGCAGGACAAGCTGCTGCGCTATCTGCTTGGCCGCGATGAGACGCCGCGGCTGGTTGACCTTCTGCTGCATCTGCCGGCCAGCGTGATCGACCGCCGGGCGCGGCCGAAAATCCGCGATGCGGTTCCCGGCACCATCGTCACGCTTGAAGTCACGGTCGACCGGCATCGCCCGACGCCCGGGCGCAACTCGCGCGCGCCGCATCTGGTCTATGCCAGCGACGACACCAGCACGGTGGTATTGACTTATTTCCGCGCCCAGCCCGGCTACGTCGAAAAGCTGCTCCCGGTCGGCGCCAAGCGCTACGTCTCCGGCACGCTGCAGCTGTTCGACGGCATGCCGCAGATCGTGCATCCCGATCGCGTGCTGGATGAAGAGAGTTTTTCAAAACTCACCGGGATCGATCCGGTCTACCCCCTCACCGAAGGGCTGGCGCTGGGCTCGTTGCGCCGCGCGATTGCGCAGGCGCTGCAGAAATTGCCCGCCCTGCCGGAGTGGATCAGCCCCGAGGTGATCAAGCGCTGCAAGTTTCCGCCGATCGCGGAGGCGCTGAACCGCGTTCATATCCCGGTCGAACTGACGGACATCCTGCCCGATGGTCCGTTCTGGTCGCGGCTCGCATTCGATGAACTGCTCGCGGGTCAATTGGCGCTGGCGCTGGTCCGCGCGCAATTGCGCCGTCCTGCCGGCGATCGCAACTCCGGCGACGGTCACCTGCGCAAAAAGATCATCGACGCGCTGCCCTATTCGCTGACGTCGTCGCAGCAGCAGGCCGCCGCTGCGATTACCGACGACCTGCGCCAGCCGGTGCGGATGCTGCGGCTGCTGCAGGGCGACGTTGGCTCCGGCAAGACCGTGGTGGCGCTGCTGGCTGCCGCTGCCGTCACTGAGGTCGGCAAGCAGGCCGCGCTGATGGCGCCGACCGAAATTCTCGCGCGCCAGCACATCAAGACCATCACGCCGCTGGCCGAACGCGCCGGGCTTCGCGTCGCAATCCTGACCGGTCGCGAAAAGGGCAAGGAGCGCCGCGAATTGCTGGCGCGGCTCGAGGCCGGCGAGATCGATCTCTTGGTCGGCACCCACGCGCTGATCCAGGACGACGTGATTTTCAAGGCCTTAGCGCTGGCGGTAGTCGACGAGCAGCACCGTTTTGGGGTGCGCGAGCGGCTGGCGCTCACGGCCAAGGGCGAGGCGGTCGACGTGCTGGTGCTCAGCGCGACACCAATCCCGCGCACGCTGGTGCTGACCTATTTCGGGGACATGGATGTCTCCGAGTTGCGCGAAAAACCCGCAGGACGGCAGCCGATCGACACCCGCGCGGTGCCGAACAGCCGTATCAACGAAGTGGTGGACGCCGTCGGCCGCGCACTCAAGGCCGGCAAGCTGGTGTACTGGATCTGTCCGCTGGTGGAGGAATCCGAGGCCGAGGGCACAGAACATCTCACCGACGCAACCAAACGGTTCGAAGGCCTGCAAAAGCGCTTCGGCGACCGCGTCGGCCTCGTGCACGGCCAGATGAAGGGCGCGGAAAAAGACGCCGTCATGGCGCAATTCGCTGCCGGCGAGATCGGCCTGTTGGTCGCAACTACGGTGGTCGAGGTCGGCGTCGACGTCCCCGCCGCCACCATCATGGTGATCGAAAACGCCGAACGCTTTGGGCTTGCGCAACTGCATCAGCTGCGCGGCCGCATCGGCCGCGGCTCGGAGGCGTCGACCTGCCTGCTGCTCTACTCGGAGCCGCTCAACGAGATGTCCACCGCGCGGCTGAAAGTCATTCGCGAAACCACCGACGGCTTTCGCATCGCCGAGGAAGATTTGAGGCTGCGCGGCGAAGGCGATGTGCTTGGCGTCCGGCAGAGCGGCCTGCCCGGCTACCGCATCGCCCGCTCGGAAGTGCACGGGCAACTGATCACGCAAGCGCGCGACGAGGCGCTGCGCATCATGAAGAGCAATCCGAAACTGACCGGCCCGCGCGGCGAGGCGCTGCGCTGCCTGCTCTATTTGTTCGAGCGCGATGAGGCGATTCCGTTGCTCGGGGCGGGATAAAACACTTCCCGTCGTCCCCGCGAAGGCGGGGACCCATACGCCGTGTCGTCTCGTTTCGGCAGTGTGGCAGAGGCATTCTGCAACAATAAATGCCAGGGGTTATGGGTCCCCGCCTTCGCGGGGACGACGAGTCAATCCACCTTCGCCGGCTCCGGCCGCAGCGTCGAGGCGTTCGCCACCCGCGCCGTATTCGTAGCCTCGGCCAGCGCCGCGATCTTCTTCTGCGTATCGGAGCCGGGCTGCACCACGCCGCAGGACATGATCAGCGTGGCCGCATCTTCCGCGCTCATCTCGACCTCGATCAGCCTGCTCTTCGGCACGTAGAAGAAAAAGCCGGTGGTCGGGTTCGGCGCGCAGGGCAAGAATACCGAGATGTGCTCGTCCTCGCCGGGAAGGCTGGTCGCGATCTCCACGCTCGGCGGCTGCGAGATCAGCACGATCGACCACATTCCGGGCGAAGGAAATTCGACGAGGCCCACCCGGCGGAAGCTCGACCCCTGCCCCGAGAACAGCGTCTCGAACACCTGCTTCAACCCGCGATAGATCGCGCGCACCACCGGCATCCGTCCCAGCAGCTTTTCGCCGAGGTCGACCAGCGTCCGCCCGATCAGGTTCGCGGTGAGGAAGCCGAGCAGCGTCAGCGCGATCACGGCGACGATCAGCCCGGAGCCCGGCAGGCCGAACGGCAGGTAGGTTTCCGGCCGGTAGGCGACGGGAACGAAGGGACGCACCAGGCCATCCACCCAGGTCACGAACCACCAGGTCAGATAAAAGGTGATCGCGATCGGACCGGCGACGATCAGCCCGGTCAGGAAATAGTTGCGGAAGCGGGCCATGAAGCCGCGCGGAGCGTCCGGCGGCAGTTCGCTTGGTGCAGGCATTATCGGAGGCAAGTCGTTGCGGTTCATCGGGATTCCAGGTCAGTCAAAGGCGGCGTCGCAGAATGCCAGCTAAGGCGTTCTAGCAGACTTTTGAAGACCCGGCATGACGAAGCGGCCTGGATCGTTGGTCTATTCGACGGTGACGGACTTCGCCAGATTGCGCGGCTGGTCGACGTCGGTGCCCATGACGACGGCGGTATGATAGGCCAACAGCTGCACCGGGATGGCGTAGACCATGGGCGTGAAGGTCGCAGCCATGTCGGGCATCACGATGGTCACCAGCGACTCGAGGGTCGCTTCAGCCGCTCCCTTGGCGTCCGTCATCAGGATGATATTGCCGCCGCGGGCCGCGACTTCCTGCATATTGGAGACGGTCTTTTCGAACACGCGGTCGTATGGCGCGATCACCACCACCGGCATGTTTTCGTCGATCAGCGCGATCGGCCCGTGCTTGAGTTCGCCGGCGGCGTAGCCTTCGGCGTGGATGTAGGAAATTTCCTTCAGTTTTAGCGCGCCTTCCAGCGCCAGCGGGTAGCTGGTGCCGCGGCCGAGATAGAGCACGTCCTTGGATTTCGCGATCTCGCGCGCGAGCTTCTCGATCTGCGGTTCGGTCGCGAGCGCCGCCGCCATCAGCCGCGGGATTTCGACCAGGCCATGGACCAGCTTGGCCTCGTCCGCATCGGACAATTCGCCGCGTGCCTTGCCCGCGGCGACCGCAAGCGCGGCCAGCACCATCAGCTGGCAGGTGAAAGCCTTGGTCGAGGCGACGCCGATCTCCGGCCCGGCCAGCGTCGGCAGCACCGTCTCGCTTTCACGGGCGATGGTCGAGGTCGGCACGTTGACGACGGAGAGCGTGTGCAGCCCCTGCTCCCGGGCGTAACGCAGCGCCGCCAGCGTGTCGGCGGTTTCGCCGGACTGCGAAATGAAGATGCCGAGATCGCCCTTGCGCAGCGGCGCCTCGCGGTAGCGGAATTCCGAGGCGACATCGAGCTCGACCGGCAGGCGGCTTAAGCGTTCGAACCAGTATTTTGCGACGTAACCGGCATAGCTCGCGGTGCCGCAGGCGGTGATCGAGATGCGCTGGATATCGCGGAAATCGAACGGCAGGCTTACCGGCAGCGACACGCGTTCGGTCGCCATGTCGACATAGCGCGCCAGCGTGTGGCCGACCACTTCGGGCTGCTCGTGAATTTCCTTGGCCATGAAATGGCGATAGTTCGCCTTGTCCACCAGCGAGGTCGAGGCGCTGTGCCGGATCGCTTCGCGATGAACCGCCGCGTTGTTCTTGTCGTAGATGGTCGCGCCGCTGCGAGTGAGCACCGCCCAATCGCCATCCTCCAGATAGCTGATCATGTCGGTAAACGGCCCGAGCGCGATCGCGTCCGAGCCGAGATACATCTCGCCCTCGCCATGGCCGATCGCGAGTGGCGGGCCGTTGCGCGCGCCGATCAGGAGGTTGTCGTCGCCGGCAAAAATGAATCCGAGCGCGAAAGCGCCGCGCAACCGCGGATAGCGTGTTTCTGACGGCATCCACCGGCTTCAACCCATCGGCGAGATAGCCGTCGACCAGATGCAGCACGGTTTCGGTATCGGTTTCGGTGGTGAACACCGCCCCCTTTTTCTCCAGCTCTTCGCGCAACTCGCGGAAATTCTCGATGATGCCGTTATGCACCACGGCGACGCGCCCGGTCGCATGCGGATGAGCGTTGTTCTCCGTCGGTCTGCCGTGGGTAGCCCAGCGCGTGTGGCCGATGCCGGTGTGACCGTTGAGCGGTTCGGTTCTCAACCGGGCTTCAAGATTCTTGAGCTTGCCTTCGGCGCGGCGGCGTTGCAGATGCGCGCCTTCCAGCGTGGCTACGCCCGACGAAATCGTAGCCGCGATATTCCAGCCGCTTGAGCGAATCGACCAGTTCTTCCGCGACCGGGCCGCGTCCCAAAATTCCGACAATGCCGCACATGCGGATCAAACGCTCCAAATCGACAAAAATCGCCTGAACCGGCGCAGGTCCCTCTTAACGAGAAATGCTGAACCCCTGATACTCAATAATTATTGCCGATTACGACAGCGTTAAGCGGCAGGCTTAATTAACCGTTCGTCAACCTTTCTGCTCAACGCTTGTCGCCCCGGAGGCGAAAGCCATGGCGGATACGCGTGACCCCAGAGGTTTCGGCCGAAGCTTTTTTGCTTCCTCGCAAACGCGCCCCGAACGAACCAAGCTTGCGCATTGGCCGCCGCCGTTCCGCAGCGGGCAAACCCAGCCGAAAATCATCCGGCATGAGTCCGGCGACAAGCCGAAGCTGGCAAAGCCGCGCGGCTGGCGTCTCACCCGGCGGGCGCTGTTCTCGGAATTTGACGAGAGCTAGGTCTTCTTCGGCTTGTCGCGTGTCTTCATCTCGCGGTAGCGCGCCGCCCAACCCTCACGCGTAGCCTGCGTGCTGCGCTCGACCGCCAGCGCGTCGTCCGGCACGTCCTTGGTGATCACCGATCCCGAACCGATATAGGCGCCGCTGCCGATCTTCACCGGCGCCACCAGCGACGAATTGGAGCCGACGAAGGCGCCGGCGCCGATCGTGGTCTTGTGCTTGCCAAAACCGTCGTAGTTGCAGGTGATGGTGCCGGCGCCGATGTTGGCATTGGCGCCGATATGGGTATCGCCGATGTAAGTCAGGTGATTGACCTTGACGCCGGCTTCAAGCACTGCGGCTTTGGTCTCGACGAAATTGCCGATGCGCGCGCCCTCGCCCAGCGACGTGCCCGGCCGCAGCCGCGCGTAAGGACCGACCGAGGCATTCTTGCCGATGGTTGCCTGCACGATGTGCGAGAATGCGTGGATCACCGCACCGTCCGCAATGGTCACGCCGGGTCCGATCACCACGAACGGCTCGATGGTCACGTCCTTGCCGAATGTGGTATCGGCGGCGAGATATACCGTATCGGGAGCGATCATGGTCACGCCGGCATCGAGCGCCGCCTGACGCAGACGGTCCTGCATCACCGTTTCGGCTTCGGCGAGCTGGGTCTTGGTGTTGATGCCGCGCACTTCGTCCTCGCTGGTTTCGATCACGGTGGCCTCTAGTCCCATCTCGCGAACGACGGCCACCGCGTCGGGCAGATAGTACTCGCCCTTGTTGTTTTCGTTGTCGATTTTTTCCAGAATTTTTAAGGCGCGCCGGCCGTCGAAGGCCATCACACCCGCATTGCACAGGGTGATCGCTTTTTCCTCGGGGCTGGCGTCGGCCTGCTCGCGGATCGCTACCAGCCGCTCGCCCTCGACCAACAGGCGGCCATAGCCGGTCGGATCGGCCGCCCGAAAGCCGAGCACCGTCAGCGCCGAGCCGTCTTTCAAGGGCGCCCGCATACGCTGCAGCGTATCGGCCGAGATCAGCGGCGTATCGCCGAACACGACCAGCAGATCGTCCGCGCCGCGCTTGATTGCATCCCTGGCCGCAAGGACCGCATGCGCGGTGCCGAGCCGTTCGCGCTGAACGAATGTCATGGCGTCCGGGCGGGCGCGCGCAACTTCGTCTGCGACGGCCTGATGGTCGGGTCCGATCACAACCGCAAGCGAGGCGTTCGCGCCGTCAGGAGCGGCCCGAAGCACATGGGCCAGCAGCGATTGACCGGCCACCGGATGCAGGACTTTCGGCGTCGAGGATCGCATACGCGTGCCCTCGCCGGCCGCTAGCACGATGGTGAGACTGGTTCTGCCTGTCATCCTAGTCCGTAACGTTGATGGCGCGGGGCTGCGCCGCCGCCGTCATAAGGGTTTTCAACCGGAGAGGAAACCGATTCGACAGCCGGAACGCGGCTGGCTCAAGACCCCGCGCGGTTTCCTGATAGTGTTTGACGGATGATTTGCGGGACGGTCTTGGGAGGACCGAAGACGTCGCATGGCAAAAGATCGCGACAATCTGGCTGAGGGTTTCGACACCGATAATTCCGGCGGCTGGCTCGGGGGTTTTCTCGCCGAGGAGGATGATCTGGACCGGCGTTCGCTCTGGCGGCTGGGGTCATGGGGGGTCGGCTCCGTCGCAGCGGTGGTCGTCGCGGTGATGGCCAGCCAGTCGTCGATCGGGGCGCGCCGCGACCAGATCGCATCCGCCGATTTGACGCGGCAGTCGCAGCAGATCCAGTCGGTCGCCAAGGATAGCCAGGCCGAGGCGCGGCGGCTGGCGTCCGCCATCGACACGTTGAACGGCGATCGCGACCGGCTGTACTCGCGCGTCACCGTGCTCGAGCAAGGCCTGGACAGCGTCACCGGTTCGATCGCGCGGCAAAATTCGGCCGCGGGTTCGACTCAAGCCGGCCCGTCCCTGTTAAGCACGGCGGAACAATCGGCTTCGCTGCTGCCGCCGCCGCTCGCCGCCGCGCCTGCGACCACGGTCGCCGCCCTCACCGACAAGCCCCGCGACGTCGTCCCGCGTCAACCGGAGCAAAATCGGGCCGAGCCGACCGCTTCAAGCGCGGCAGCAGACGCAAGGGCGCCCTCCGCGACGCCGGCAACGCCGCTGATGCCGGCCAGATCGATGATGGCGCCTCCGGACCCCGCCGCGACGAAATTGACCGTGCCGGAGCAACCGCCCGAGGTCATCACCGCTACGCCAGTGCCGGACGTCGTTGCCGCGGCACCCTCGGCCCCCGAAGCTGCATCATCGAATGCGCCGTCTGAAATCGCCGTGCAGCGAACCGAATTCGGCGTCGATCTCGGTGGCGCCAATTCGATCGACGGCTTGCGCGTGCTGTGGCGAGCCCTCCTCAAATCGAACGCGGCAGCAATAGCTTCGCTGCGGCCGATCATTGTCGTGAAAGAACGCAATAACGGGCTCGGCATGCAATTGCGGCTGGTCGCAGGCCCTTTGAGCGATGCGGCGGCGGCGGCAAAAATCTGCGCGGCGTTGATCGAAAGCGAACGCTCCTGCGAGACGTCCGTGTTCGACGGCCAGCGCCTCGCCATCAGGAGCGAGGACCCTGCTCCCGCGGCGCGGCCACCGCGCAAGCGAAGCGGCATGAAGCGGGCGGGCAACGAGGAGCAGCCGTCGAAGCCAAAGAGCTCCGCGCTATCCTCGATGTTCAGCGCGCGACCGAAAAACGACCAATAATAACGCTATTTCAGTCGGTTATATCGATCAGCTCAGTTATTACCGAAGCATCTCGCCGGTTGCGAGCTATGCGCTGCTTGTTCCGGGACGCGATCCAAACCATAGTCACCACATGAAAAAAGATCCGTTCCGGCTGACGCCGTATCAAGTGCAATGGCTGCTGATCGTCGGTTTCATGACCGTCGGTTACGCGCTGTATCTGCGCTATCTCGCGGTGGAGTTTTCCACGGTGGCGCTGGCGTGCGATGCCGGCCTGCAGACCTTGCTGTGCAAGACGCGGCTGCTGGTGACCTATTTGTTTCGTAATTCCGTGTTCGGCATTGCCGCGCTTGTCATCGCGACCCTGCACGTCGTCCGGCCGTCGATCGTGCTGTTGACCGCGGGACTGGTCGCCGCCGGATTCGGCATCGTGCTTTACAATAGCGCGCTGTCGGGCGTTGCGATCGGGCTGCTTATTTTGGGATTTGCACGCCCCGCGCCTGCCACAGCGTGACACCGAGCAGGACATACAGGGCACAGGTCCACAGGGATTGCCAGTTTTCCGCGCCCTCGTTGACGCCGGTGTAAAGCCCGGCTCCGACCAGCAATCCGGCAAAGGCCGCCTCGGCAATCGGGCGCGTCCCGCCTTGCGGGCGGTTGAGCAGCATCAGCATCCAGAACGGCAGCACCGTCATGGTCAGCGCGGCATATGGAAAATCGCGGTAACGCGGATCGAACGTGAAGCCCAGCGCGGTCTCGGCGGCAATCACGGCGGTCACGATCAATGTCAGGCCCAATGCGGCGGTCAGAACCGATCGGGTTCGTCCCTCGAGCGGGCCGATCAGTTCGAGAAATGTCGGCAGTGCACGGCCGGACATCAAGGCATTCGCCACCAGCAGCGGCGCGGCCATCGCCGCCGCCAGCAGCAGGCCCCACTGCAGCCAGCCGCCGATCCCGTAGCTTTCGTAGAACATCTTGTCGGCGGCTATGCCGAGAAGGCTTCCTGCAGCCGTTGCGGACACCGCCACCGCCACCCAGGAAACAAACCGCGGCGTCCACGGCCGCCGCCGCAGCGTCAGCCAGGCGGCGCCGAACACCAGGATGCTCAGCGCCATTCCCGCTGCCATTTGCAGCTTCCAGAACGGGTAGTTGCTGATGGGTTGTCCGGGCGGATATTTCAGCGCCCGCTGCACGGAATCGATCAGGCCCCAATATCCTCCCACCGTGCCCTCGAGCTGACGCTTCCAGGGCTGGTCGTAGGCCTCGATCAGGTTGACGCGGAAATTTTCATCCTTTGCCAGTTCGAGAATTTCGGAAACGACGCGCGCCTGATTGGTGCGCGACGGCAGCGCGGCATCGCGCATCCGGCCGACGCTCGGCCAGCCGGTCTCTCCGACCAGGATCTCCTTGGCCGGAAACGCCACCGCCATCCGCTTGCGAATGGCATCGACATGCGCCGCGGCGTATTTGGCCCGGATCGGAAAATCCTCCCAATACGGCAGGATATGGATGGTGACGAAATCGACCGCCTCGTAGATTTCCCGGTTGCGCAGCCAGTACTCCCAGACATCGGCATAGGTCACGGGAACGGCCACCTGCGCCTTCACCGAGCGGATCGCGGCGGCCAGATCGGCGGTGGTCATTTCGCCGCGCAGCAGCACCTCGTTGCCGACCACAAGCGAGGTGATGACGCCGGGATATTCCTTGGTCAGCGCCACGGCGGTCGAAATCTGGGCGAGGTTCTTCAGCCGGTTGCTGCCGAGCCAGATGCCCTGGATGACTTTGAGGCCAACCTTGGCGGCGAGTTCCGGAACGCGATCCAGACCGTTCGCGATCGAATAGGTCCTGACACAATTGGATATTTTGGCGAGTTGCTCCAGGTCCTGGGCAATCTGCTCCGGCGGGATCTGCGCGGTCGACCCCAGCGGCGTCTGGGCGTCGCGGAATGGCGCATAGGAGACGCACAGCAGCTTGGCGGCGGGGTCGATCGGCGCGCGTGTCAGCGTGACCGGGTTGGCCAGCCACCACCATACCGCGGCGATTGTACTCAGGGATACCAGGAGAAGCGCCAGCGGCGTGCGAAGGGAAATAGGTTCCGTCCTCTTAAAAGAAGGCCCGTCGATTAGCCGGTCACCGGCCGTCTGCCAAGCACAGCTTTCACGCAACAGAAGCGTTCCGGCAAGGCGGCTTTACCACGCAGCGGTAAAGTTACGGGATTGCTGGACAAAATCCGAATTGTCCGTCATGGGAATCCACCGTGCCTTCGCCGCAATCGGGACCCATTTGAACGGCATCACCGGCCGTGCAACAATGTGCCAGCGGCAACAAGTCGGGGATTTTATGCGTCAGCGGGTGTTCGGGTTTCAGAACGGGGTCTTGGGTCGCCTCGCCGTATCCGGTTTCGCGCTGCTGATCGGCTTTGGGAGCGCTTTCGCCCAAAGCGGCGATCTCCGCACCCAGGACCAGTCGGGCAAGCCGGCTGCGACAAATCCGGCCACGCCGGCTGATGCTGCCAAAGACAGCCAGCGCAAGACGGACGAGTTCGTCGAGGCGTCGCAGGCCATCAATGGCCCAGCCGGAAATCCGGAATGCGTGTGGCTGGGCCGTCGCGTGGTTGTTCTGATGTGGCGCGACGATCTCGACACCGCGTTCCGTCATCTCGACCTTTACGACCGCTTTGGCTGCCCGGGCGGCCACGTCCAGGCGACGTTCCGGTGCCTGGTGCGCTTCGGCGCCATCGACCCCAAGGTGCCGGAAACCCTGAACGGGCGGGTTCACGCATGCTGGATCAATCCGGGTGCCCAGCCACAGACAGCCGCTGCCGCGCAACCGGCCGCGCCCTCCACGGCCGGCGCTGCGTCACCCGCCACGGCCGGCGCTGCCGGGTCCGCTGCGGCTGCGGCGCCGCCGCCAGCTGCGCCCGGTGCCGCCCCGGCGAAATAATCCCATCCGGCGCCGGGAACGATCCGAAATTCTTCCGGTTGCAAAACCTGCCGCCCTCAAAACGCCATGGCGTCATATGAGTTGTTAAATCACGTTGTTAAATTACCTGGCAGAGTTATGTTGACCTGCCAGTGTATTGGTCGGGCCTCGGGGACGGGTCCGCTGCCGCCTTGCTCGCCCCATATGGTCTAGTCGCGATGCGCGCCGTCGTCGCCGTTCTGTTGTTCGTCACCGCTGCCCACGCGGCACTCTGGGGTGGTTTGCGGGAGAAACAGCAGGCCCCGGATTTCAGGGGCATCCTGCCCAGCGTGTCCTATGCACCGTTCGATGGAACCGGGCATCCCGACGTCGACAACCTTCCCAATGCCGACAAGATCCGCGCCGACGTGAAAACGCTGGCGCCGCTGACCCGCGCGATCCGGCTCTATTCGTCGACCGGCGGCGTCGAAATGGTGCCCCCCATCGCCAATGAAGTCGGCCTCAAGGTCACCGTCGGCGCCTGGATCGACAAGAACGTCGACCGCAACGAACGCGAGATGCTGTCGGCCATCGACCTCGCCAAGCGCAACAGCAACGTCAACGGCATCGTGGTCGGAAACGAGACGATCTACCGCGGTGAACAGAAGATCGAAGACCTGATCAAGCTTATCCAGCGCGTCAAGGGATCGGTCAATGTACCTGTAACAACAGGTGAAATCTGGAACATCTGGCTCGAGCATCCGGAGTTGGCATCGTCGGTCGACTTCATCGCCGCGCACATCCTGCCCTATTGGGAAGGCTTCTCCGACAAGCAGGCTGTCGAGCAGGCGCTGATCATCTATCAGAAACTGCGCGACGCCTTTCCGGGCAAGCGCATCGTGATCGCGGAGTTCGGCTGGCCCAGCGCCGGTTACAATTTGAAAAACGGCAACCCGGGGCCATTCGAGCAGGCCGTGACGCTGCGCACCTTTGTCAGCCGCGCGGAAGCCATCGGCATGGAATACAACATCGTCGAGGCGATCGACCAGCCATGGAAGTACATCGAGGGTGGCGTCGGTCCCTATTGGGGCATTCTGAACGCCGCGCGCGAACCGAAATTCGCGTGGACCGGGCCGGTCGAGGACCCCGCCTACTGGAAGCTGATGGGCATTGCGCTCCTGGTCGGCGTGCTGATGTCGCTGCCGATCCTGCGGCTGGTCCAACCCACCGTGATGCAGGCGTTGCTGCTGTCGGCCGCTGCCAACGGCGTCGGCGCATGGGTCGCCACCGTGTTTGCATACTGGACCGGGCACTACTTCGTATGGGGATCGGCATTCGCCCTGATCCTAGGCCTGATCCTGCTGGTGCCGCTGGTGCTGATCGCCATGGCGCGGATCGAGGAAATCGCGGCCATCGCGCTCGGTCGCGGCCCGCGCCGGCTGATCGTCAAGGGCGCGGCCGTGGCGCCGGCCACCATCGGTGAAACCATCTCGTTCCCCAAGGTCTCGATCCATGTCCCGGCTTATTTCGAGCCGCCGGACATGCTGAAGCAGACGCTGGATGCCGTCTCCCGGCTGGATTATCCGAATTTCGAATGCGTCGTTATTATCAACAACACGCCCGATCCGGAATTCTGGCAGCCGATTCAGGATCACTGCCGCGCGCTCGGCGAGCGCTTCAAGTTTATCAATGCGGAAAAGGTCGAGGGTTTTAAGGCCGGCGCGCTGCGCATCGCCATGGAACGCACTGCGGCAGATGCGGAGATCATCGGCATCATCGACGCCGACTATATGGTGCAGCCGGACTGGCTGAAGGATCTGGTGCCGGCGTTTGCCGATCCCCGCGTCGGCCTGGTGCAGGCGCCGCAGGACCATCGCGACGGCGATCGCTCGCTGATGCACTACATCATGAACGGCGAATATGCCGGGTTCTTCGATATCGGAATGGTCCAGCGCAACGAGGAAAACGCCATCATCGTTCACGGCACCATGTGCCTGATCAGGCGCGCCGCGATGGACATGGCCGGCGGCTGGGCCGGCGACACCATCTGCGAGGATACCGACCTGGGGCTGGCGATCATCGAGCACGGCTGGCTCACGCATTACACCAACAGCCGCTACGGCTATGGCCTTTTGCCCGACACCTACGAGGCGTTCAAGAAGCAGCGCCACCGCTGGGCCTATGGCGGCTTCCAGATCGTCAAAAAGCACTGGCGGCGGTTTCTGCCCGGCGCGAGCCGGCTGTCGCAGGACCAGAAGCGCGAATTCGCACTGGGCTGGCTGAACTGGCTCGGCGCCGAAAGTCTCGGCGTTCTCGTCGCCATTTTGAATCTGATCTGGGTGCCGATCGTCGCTTTCGCCGACATCGCCATTCCCGACAAGATCCTCACGCTGCCGATCATCGCCGCGTTTGTGGTGTCGCTGGTCCATTTCGTGGCGCTGTACCGGCTACGCGTGCCGGTCAAGACGGGCCAGATGCTGGGCGCGATGATCGCAGCGATGTCGGTGCAGTGGACGGTGTCGCGCGCGGTAGCACAGGGGCTGATCACCGAACATCTGGCGTTCGCGCGCACCTCCAAGGGCGGCTTCTCCATCATGTCGGTCGAATTCCAGGCGTTTTGGGAAGCCGTGATCGGCGTGCTGCTGCTGGTCGGCGCCGCGGTTCTGGTCGTCACCAACAATTTCAAGGAGGTGCGCGAGATCTATGTATTCGCCGCCGTGCTGGTGCTGGAGAGCCTGCCGTTCCTGTCCGCGGTCGCGATCGCGATTCTGGAAAACTCGCGGATCAACGCGTTCTCGTTCTGGCGCAATACCGGCGTTCGCACCGCCGAGCTGATCGGGCTGCGTCCGGTGACCATGCCGACCGCCATCGGCACGTCGCAGCCGGTAGCGAGCGAGATCCGGCAGGAGGCGAGCTGAGCCGACAAGTCGTAGGGTGGGCAAAGCCACGGGATGCGCGCAAGCGCGTCCCGCGGCGTGCCCACCAGGCGGTGCGCGGAACCGGGATGGTGGGTACGGCGCTCCGCGCCTTTGCCCACCCTACAGCTGAAGCAGCCTGTAAACGGAGGTAAATTCCGGGCCTGGACAGGGTCGCATAGCGCTCCCGCCGCGCTATTGACCCGCAGGGACCCTCCCCCTACACAGCGCGGCGAGTGAGCGCGTAGCTCAGGTGGTAGAGCACGTGACTTTTAATCATGGGGTCGAGGGTTCGAGTCCCTCCGCGCTCACCAATGAAATCAACTAGTTAAGCCGCAATCGTTTTCGATATTATCGAGGCGAAAATTGGATGCACCCCGTTGTGCACGCCAAAAGGATCATTGGATCCGGCAAATGTCGAAGGTATCGAAGCGACAGCCGATCTAGACAAAGAACGAAACGGATTTCGAAGCTTTGTATGCTAAGAGCTAAATAGAATAGCTGTTGAGAAAATGACCGCAGTCAATCCCAACATACTTGTCTGGGCCCGAGAAACTGCCGGCTTTACACTTGGCCAGGCAGCTGCTGCCATTGGCATTAAGGATGGAAAGAGCCAAACGGCGATCGAGAAGCTCGCTTCCCTTGAGTCGGGCGAAACAGCGCCTAGCCGACCCCAACTGCTCAAGATGGCGCAAAAATATCGGCGCCCATTGTTGACGTTCTATCTTGATGCTCCCCCTAGGCGCGGTGACCGGGGAGAAGACTTCCGTAGCGTGCCAGACCGGCAGGCCGCGCCTGAAGCTCGTGTGGATGCTTTAGTGCGGGACATTCGTGCGCGCCAAGCGACTGTCCGTGATTTCATTCTTGAGGATGAAACCCGCCGCAAGTTAGCATTTATCGGTTCGTCCAAGATGGCTGATGGTACCAAGCCGGTCTTGAACTCGATCCGAAGCGGTCTGCAGCTTGATGTAGAAGCTTATAGAGATCAGCCGTCGCCAGAAAAGGCGTTCGCTTATCTCAGATCAAAAGCAGAAAATGCTGGCATATTCGTCCTTCTCATCGGAAATCTGGGCAGTCATCACACCAACATCAGTGTCGAGGCTTTTCGTGGTTTTGCGCTTGCTGATGACGTAGCGCCCTTCGTTGTAATAAATGATCAAGACGCTCCGACAGCTTGGTCATTTACACTTCTGCACGAGATTGCCCATTTATGGCTTGGAAAAACCGGCGTAAGCGGCAGATCGCACGACATGCAGATAGAGAAATTCTGCAACGACGTTGCCGCTGGATTTCTTTTGCCTGCTGACGAGTTACTAAATGCGAGAATAACGCTCGCTGATACCGAACAAACTGTGATCTCAAAAATTGATCAGTTTGCGACCGATCGGCACCTCAGCCGGTCGATGGTGGCGTACAGCCTGCTCCGCGCTGGGATGATGACCGAAGAGACTTGGAAAACTATAACTGCTTGGTTTTTTGCGCAGTGGAGCAAAAGCCGCGACGCGAAAAAGGACAGAAAAAAAGATCGAAAAGGACCAAATTATTATGTAGTTCGACGACATCGATTAGGGCGAGCCCTGCTTGAGCTTGTCTCTCGGGGTATTGATGAAGGTTCCCTCACACCAACTAGGGCAAGTAAGGTCCTCGGCGTGAAGCCAAGAAGTGTTGCGCCGCTGCTAAGCGATAATTCTAGCGGCAAGGCAGCATAAACCGTCATGCTGTACTTGATCGACGCCAACGTTCTTATCACCGCACACTCTACATACTATCCAATTGATGGCGTGCCGGAGTTTTGGGACTGGATCGTAGATCGGGCTACGGCCGGCGCGATAAAGATGCCTTTGGAAATCTACGAAGAAATTAAAGACGGTGGGACCGACGAAGAAAAAGATTTACTTTACGGGTGGATAACAGACGCGGATGTCAAAAAGTCTTTGATTCTGGACGAAAACGTGGACTCCGTACACGTCCAGAACTGCACACATACTGGGTATGCACCCGATCTTACAGATAGTGAACTCGAACAAATTGGAAGAGACCCTTTTCTAATAGCCTACGCAATGGTGGCACCAGAAACCAGATGCGTAGTCACCAATGAAGTGTCTGCATCCAGTAAAACTCGTCAAAACCGACGGATTCCGGATGTCTGCGATACGATGGGAGTTGAATGCTGCAATACATTCGCAATGTTAAAATCACTCGGTTTTAAGACAGGTTGGAAAACACCTTAACCGTTGATATCGCTCGCCACGAATGCGCCGCTTCGCTTGGCCTACCGCCTTGTCGCCCGCTCGAGAAATTGCACCAGCGCGGCGCGGTCCTGTTCCGAACCGATGCGCTGCTCGGGCATCTTGGTGCCGGGGGTGTAAAGCGCAGGCCCGATCTCGAACAGTTTTGACACCGTCTCGGGCGTCCAGACGATGTCGAGGCGCCTCAAGGCCTCGGAGAAATTGTAGCCCGGCAGGGTCGCAATGCGTCGGCCGAACAAGTTGGCTAGCGTCGGCCCTGCCCTGTTGGCCTGATCGGACTTAAGGGTATGGCAGGCGACGCAGGCGCGAAATACCTCCGCGCCGTGGTCGCCGGCATAGGCGGCCAGCGGGTCGCCCTCCTTTTCCAGAAACAGCGGATCGACCGGCTCTCCCGTCGCCGCATTCCAGCGGCGGATGATGTTGTCGGCGCCGCCGGTGAGCAGGGTGCGGCTGTCAGGCAGAAACGCGACCGACCACACCGGCAGGCCGGGGCCGACCAGTGTACGTGCAAGCTCGCGCGTCTTGCGGTCGATCACCGCGACCGTGCCGCCAATGCCGGCAGCAGCGACCAGCGCGCCATCCGGCGAAGCCGCAATCGAGATCACCGGTTTCGGCCCCGCCGCGACGTCGCCGGCGCGCGCTCCGTCAGGCCTAAGGAAATACAGCCTGCCGTCGGCGCCTCCGGCCGCGATCTCGCCGTCGCTGCCGATGGCGACGGCGTTAAGCGGAGCCGGCATCGCCACGACCACAGGCGAGCTTGAGCCTGCGAGCGGCCAGATGCGAAGGCTCTGATCGTAGCTGACGCTGACCAGGGTGCGGCCATCCGGCGCGAACGCCACGCCGTTGACGTTTTGCGTATGCCCCTCAAGCACGCGCGGCGCGCCACCCGCAAGCGGCCACAGCCGCACGGTCTGATCCCACGATGCCGAAGCCAGTGTCGTTTCATCGGGCGAGACTGCGAGGGCTACGATCGGCGCGGTATGTCCTTCCAGCACGGCATCGGGCTGTGCGTTGCCCGCGGTCCAGATCGCAATGCGCCCGTCGGCGCCGGCGGTCGCCGCGCGGCCATCCCTCAACAGAACGACCGCGTTGACGGCATCGTCATGGAAACGCAGCACCTGCTCGGCGGCATTGCGCGTCAGCGACCAGCGGATCGCGGTCGAGTCGAAACTTCCGGAGATTGCAGTTTGCCCGTCGGCCGAAATCGCCAATGCCCGCACCGGCCCGCCATGACCGCGCAATTGCGCCAGGGCGGGTGTCATTACAAATGCCAGAATTGCCGGCAGGACAGCGCAGATCAAGAACGCAAGCCGCGACCTTTTGCGGGAGTGGAGCATTCGCGGCAATCGTTTCCTCCAATACCCGCGCCTTAACGCGTGCCCGGCCGGTCGCGGTCGAGGCCCCTGGCCGAGAGGTCGTCGAGGTAATCCTGAAATCGCCGTTCGGCGTTCACTCCGAGATCGCGCAGGAATGCCCAGCTATAGATGCCGGTCGAGTGCATGTCATCGAAGGCGATCCGCACCGCATAATTGCCCACGGGGTCCACCGACAGGATAGTCACGTTGCGCTTGCCGCCGACCGTCTTGCGTTGCGATTCGGAGTGTCCCTGCACTTCGGCCGACGGGCTGGTGACGCGCAGCAATTCCGCGGGAAGGTTGAACGTCCGCTCGTCATCGAAGGTGACAATCAGCGCGCGGCGGTCTTTCACCAGCCGGATTTCGACCGGCCACGCCGGCGCGGCGTTCGGCGCGCTCACGCCGTATCCTCGGTGCCGGAGGCCATTGCCGCCAGGATCAGACCGGACCCGTCAGATTATGGCCGGGATCGCCGACCCTGGCGCCGTCGGTGGTAAACGCCACCGAGCTCGGCCGCTGCACGGTTTTGAGCAGCATCGCCACGCCGACCGCGGCGATCACGGCAACCAGCAAGGCCGCAATAAAGCTTTTCATGGCGCTTCCCCCGAATTCGACATTTAGCGTCCGACCTATTCAGCCGGTATCGCCCGCGGCGCGGTTCCCGACGGTGCGCGGCCCTTGGCCTTTTCTTCCTCGACCCAGAGCGAATGGTGTTCTTTGGCCCAGTTGAGATCGACCTCGCCGGTCCCCATCGCGTCGAACGCGCCTTCCATTCCGACGGTGCCGATATAGATGTGGGCCAGCATCACGGCGATGAACAGCATGGCGATCACCGCATGGATCACGGTCCAGAACTGCAGCACAGTGACGTTGCCGGGAAGATAGGGAAACAGCAGGAACCAGCCCGACAGCGACATCAGCGCGCCGCCGATGACGACGATCCAGAAGATTCCTTTCTGGCCGGCATTGAATCGCCGCGCCGGCGGGTGCTTGCCGTTCTTCAGCATGCCGCCGCCCTCCTTGATCCACACCATGTCGAGCCTGTTCGGGATGTTATCCTTGATCCAGATCAGGAACATGATGACCAGGCCGAGCATGAAGGGGAACGCCAGGTAGTTGTGCGCGAACTTGCCCCAGGCCGTCAGCGTGGAAAAGGCTTCCGCGCCGAACAGCGGCAAGATCAGCACGCGGCCGAAACTGATGTTGAGACCCGACAGCGCGAGAATGATGAAACAGGTCGCCGTCAGCCAGTGGGTGAAGCGTTCGAAACTCGCGAACCGAAGCAGTGTTATGCCGGAAAATCCATGCTCGACCCGGATGCGGCCGCGGATCGCCAGAACGATCGCCAGCAGGGCAAGCATGCCGATAATGGCAATGCCGCCGATGATCGGCAGCGTGTGACGCTGGAAATCGCGCCAGTCGCGGCCGGCAGGCTGGATCAGGCTGGAGGCCATCCGGTCAGGAATGCTGATCCGGCCGGTGATCTTGTCGCCCTCTTTCAGCGCATTCAGGAGCTTGTCTTCCTGCACCGCCTCGGCGGTCGGCTTGAAGGAAAGCTGTGCGGCTGCGGGATGCGCGAACGCGAACAGCAGCACGATGGCGGCGCTTAACGCCCTTAAGGTTGAAAGCGAGCTTGGCATAACCTGCGACCTTCCCGTTCCTGTTTACCTGAGTGCCGCCGCGCTGGCGCGGCGGCCAATGCATCAGCCGGTGGGCGAATCGCTGTAGGCCGTTTTCCAGCCCCACATGCCCGAGCCGTAACCGCGCTTCATCACCCGCTCCTTGTAGATCTCGGCGATGATCGCGCCGTCGCCCGCCAGCAGCGATTTGGTCGAGCACATCTCGGCGCAGATCGGCAGCTTGCCCTCGGCGAGGCGGTTGGCGCCGTATTTGGCATATTCGGCCGGCGTGGAGTCCGCCTCCGGCCCGCCGGCGCAATAGGTGCACTTGTCCATCTTGCCGCGCGACCCGAAGTTTCCGACCTTGGGATATTGCGGCGCGCCGAACGGACAAGCGTAGAAGCAGTAGCCGCAACCGATGCAGAGGTCCTTGGAGTGCAGCACGACGCCGTCGTTCGTGGTGTAGAAACACGACACCGGGCAAACCGCCGCGCATGGCGCATCGGTGCAGTGCATGCAGGCCATCGACACCGAGCGTTCGCCCGGCTTGCCGTCATTGATGGTGACGACGCGGCGGCGATTGATGCCCCACGGCACTTCATGTTCGTTCTTGCAGGCCGTCACGCAGGCGTTGCATTCGATGCAACGGTCGGCATCACAAAGAAATTTGACGCGAGCCATGATCTATTCTCCTCTCACGCCGCTTGAATCTGGCACAGGGTCGCTTTGCCCTCGTGCATGCCGGTAACCGGGTCGTAACCGTAGGTCGTCAGCCCGTTGACGCTTTCGCCAAGCACGATCGGATCGCAGCCCTTCGGATATTTGTCGCGCTGATCGACGCCCTGGAACCAGCCGGAGAAGTGGAACGGCATGAACGCCACGCCCTTGCCGACGCGGTCGGTGACCAAAGCCTTGACCCGGGCCTTGGTGCCGTTTTCCGGACCGAACACCCACACCCAACTGCCGTCCTTGATGCCGCGCTCGGCGGCATCCGAGGTGTTGACCTCGACGAACATGTCCTGCTGCAATTCGGCGAGCCAGCGGTTGGAGCGGGTTTCCTCGCCGCCACCCTCGTATTCCACCAGGCGTCCCGACGTGAGGATGATCGGGAACTGCTTGGCAATCCCATTGTCGACTGCCTTCTTTTGAATAGAGAAGCCGATATTGGGCATGCGGAACTGGCGCCCATCCGGCCGGGTCGGATATTTGGCGACCAGGTCGGGCCGCGGGGTGTAGATCGGCTCGCGGTGAACCGGCACGGGATCGGGCAGATTCCACGCCACCGCGCGGGCCTTGCCGTTGCCATAGGCCATCACGCCATGCTCCAGCGTGACGCGGATGATGCCGCCGGACAGATCGACCGCCCAGCCGACGCCGTCCGGATTGTTGCCGCCGATCTTGTTGATGGTTGCAAGTTCGGCTTCGGTGAGGTCCTTGTCCCAGCCGAGCTTCTTGAGCACGCCGTAGGTGAACTCGGGATAACCGTCGGTCAGTTCCGAGCCCTTGCTGTAGGAGCCTTCGGCCAGAAGATTGACGTTCTTCACCGACCCGTCGGGCTGCTTCTCCTCATACACGACGCCGAAGCGTGCGCGGAACGTCCCGCCGCCGTCCTTGGCGTGAAGGTTGGTGTTGTAGAGCGTATGCGTGCCCGGATGCCTGATCTGCGGCGTGCCCCAGCACGGCCAGGGCAGGCCGTAATAGTCGCCGCCGATTTCCGGTTCGTCGGCCTTGGCGCGCAAGGTAACCAGGTCGAACTTGCCCTGGTTCTTCATGTGTGCCTTGAGCCGTTCCGGCGACTGGCCGGAATAGCCGGTCGAGAAGCCGCCGCGGTTGATTTCGCGCAGCAGGTCTTCGGACGACGGATGCTTGTTCTCCACCTTGATGTTCTTGAACATCGCATCGGCGAAACCGAGTTTCTCCGAAAGCCGGTAGATGATCTCGTAGTCGTCCTTCGATTCGAAGATCGGCTTGACGATCTGTTCGCCCCATTGCAGCGAACGGTTGGACGCCGTGCGCGAACCCGAGGTCTCGAACTGGGTGCAGGCCGGCAGCAGATAGGTGCCGTTCTTGCGATCCGAAATGGCGGCGAAAGTGGTCGGATGCGGGTCGGCAACCACCAGCAATTCGAGCTTTTCAATCCCCTTCACCATATCCTTCATGCGCGGAATGGTATTGCCGCCGTGCCCCATGATGACCACGCCCTTTATAACGTCGAGCTGATCAACGTCATCGGGGTTGGCAAGCACCGCATCGAACCAGCGGGTCCATGGGATGCCCGGCAATTCCATGTTCTGTTTGCGGGTACGCGCCGGACGCCCGGCCTTTGCCGGATCTTCATCGAAGCGCGAAAGGAAGTAATCGTAATCGACCTCCCAGACCCGGGCCCAATGCTTCCAGGCGCCTTCGACCAGGCCGTAATAGAGCGGCAGCGAGGTGATATCGAGACCGATGTCGGTCGCGCCCTGCACATTGCAGTGGCCGCGGAAAATGTTGGCGCCCGTTCCATAGGCGCCGACATTGCCGGTAGCGAGCAGCAGGTTGCAGTAGGCGCGGACGTTGGCGGTACCGACCGTGTGCTGGGTGCCGCCCATGCACCAGATGAAGGTCGAGGGCTTCTGCTTGGCGAAGGTCTCGGCGACCTTCTTGACCTGATCGCCGGGAATGCCGGTGACGCGCTCGACTTCTTCCGGCGTCCACTTCGCGACTTCGGCGCGGATCTGGTCCATGCCGTAGACGCGCTGCGCGATGAACTGCTTGTCTTCCCAGCCATTGTTGAAGATGTGGTGCAGCATGCCCCAGATCACCGCGATGTCGGTGCCGGAACGGAAGCGGACATATTCGGTGGCATGCGCGGCGGTGCGGGTGAAGCGCGGGTCGAGCACGAACACGTTGGCGCGGTTGATCTCCTTGCCGGTCAGGATGTGCTGCAGCGACACCGGATGCGCTTCGGCGGCATTCGACCCCATGAAGACGATGGTCTTCGAGTTGCGGATGTCGTTGTAGGAGTTGGTCATGGCGCCGTAGCCCCAGGTGTTGGCAACGCCCGCGACCGTGGTCGAGTGACAGATGCGCGCCTGGTGGTCGATCGAGTTGGTGCCCCAGAATGCCGCGAATTTGCGGAACAGGTAGCCGCCTTCATTGGAGAATTTCGCGGAGCCGAGCAGATAGACCGAATCGGCGCCGGACTTGGCGCGGATCTCGAGCATCTTGTCGCCGATTTCGTTGATGGCCTGGTCCCAGCCGATCTTCTGCCACTCGCCGTTGACCAGCTTCATCGGATATTTCAGGCGGCGGTCGCCGTGCACCAGTTCGCGCACCGACGCGCCCTTGGCGCAATGCGATCCGCGGTTGAGCGGGCTGTCCCATGCCGGTTCCTGACCGACCCAGACGCCGTTCTGGACTTCGGCGATCACGGTGCAGCCGACCGAGCAATGCGTGCAGATGTTCTTTTTGATTTCGGTCGGCGCGCCGACGATTTTCGGACCGGCCTGCGCCTTGCGCACCGATCCCAGCGGCATCAAGCCGAGTGCCGCGCCCGCGCCCGCGGCCAGACCCGAGCGGCGCAAGAAAGTGCGGCGGTCGAGGACTCCCGATGCGAGACCTGCGGCGACACCCTGCAAACGCGCCCGGCCGGCGGATCCATCTCTTCGCTTCATCAACATGTGCGTGGTCCCATCAATAGCGGTTGACGCGATAGTAATTATTGACGTGGTCGGTTTGCCTGTAGCGCGCCTTGATGCGCTCGGCCCGCGACTCGTCGTCCGCTACGGCCTCGCCGCCCGTCAGCGGCACCGCCGCGGCTGCAGCGACCGCCGATCCGCCCATCATGAAGAAGCGGCGCCGGTCCACGCCTGCCGCCTTCCTGCTTTCGCTCGCGGGCGCCTTGCTGTCGGATGGTTTGCTCATTGCGGTCTCCTTCAAGTCGATCTTACGGTTGCCTCGCTGTCACTCGGACAGCGTGAAGGCCTCGGATTCCAGTTCCATAAATACACGGCCAACACGGCCGACGGCACGATAGAAATGGGCGGACTGCGACATCTCCAGATCGGCGAACATACGCGACGCCCACGGCTTGAGATGGCGTTCGAAGAATCGCGCCTGTTCGGCGAAATCAGCCTCGAAATCGCCGCGCGCGAGCCCGGCCATGACCTCGAGCAGGATGGCGATGTGATCTTCCGGCTCCCGCGACGGGCCTGCGCGCTCGATGCCGAGCCGATCCAGATCTTCGCGCACCCGCGCCAGCGGGCGCTCGTGCAGAAAGCCGGTCAGGTAATACGAGGCATAGGGAAGCAGATCGCCGCGACCGACCCCGATGAACAGCGCGAAGAACTCCTTGCTGACGGCGCGATCATCCAGCGCCGCCGCTGCCGCCGCGAGTTCGATATGCGCCATGCCGAGATCGGAGGCGTCACCCTTCAACCCTGCGACCCGCGACAGCGTATCGGTATCGGGCGCCTTGCCGAGCAGCAAGGACAGCAAGCCATACTCCGCGGCGCGCAGCTGATCGATCTCGTCGACTTCGGATTTCGTTGACACCTGATCCTCGGATGGCCCGTAGAGATCGGGACGAAGGATGAAACGGTGCACGCGGGTCAGCGATTCCACGGCAAGAACCCGCTCAGCCGGAATCCGCGACCACGCCGAAACCGAAGGCTGAGCAATGCCGATCGCACGCGCCAACGACGCGACGCCACCTGCTGCCCTGATTGCCTGTTCCAGACCGGCGTCCCGCATCGTGCGACCGCCTTCTCCCCACCGTGCCTCTTATCCGGGCATACACTTTAGAACTGGAATTATTCCAGTGGTAAATCTGTAACATAGGCGCTGCCTATGCCTGCAAAAACTTTTGTCTAAACAACAGGTTTTGCTGAGCCATGGCGTCGCACCGCTTGCTGCGGTGCAGCAGCACCGCTTTGTTCGGAACGCTTAGCCTGCGCCGCATCGACGCGGTCGCCTTCCTCTGTGTTTAAGGGCTCTCGAGAGCTCATTTCGTTGCCCAATCGCACGGCCTCGACCGGCACATCCGGTTCCGGGTTTTGCGTTGCACTATCTTTCGGGAGTTCGGCCGAAGCACTTACCGGCTTACTGGCGGGTTCCGCAGTCGGTGCCGTGCGTTCAAGCACCGATTCGCCGCCACCCATGATCTGCGAAACCATCCGAGCGATATCCATGCCGGCCCCGATTTCACCACCCCCCGGCACGCCACCCGGCGTGTTCCAGTCGTAGGCGTAGTCGAGCGCCGGGTTGACATAGTTGCGGATCGCGGGGTCCAGCGCCCAGGATTTTCGTAATGCGGCGTTGCGCAGATGCTCAGGCACGCCCTTGCGGAGAAACGCGGTGATGTCGGTTGTCGGCGTCAAATCCTCAAGCTTCGGCAGGCTGGAGAGATCGAACTCCGGTTCGGCGGCGCTCTCGGCAACGGGCGCGGAGGGTGCGTCCGCATCTGGAGCGGGCGCGTCACGATCCGGCTGCTTCGCCTCCTGCTTGCGCTGCGACCAGCGCGACAGAAAGCTCTTGCCGTCGTCGCTATGATCATGGTCGCTCATGCGCCGCCCTTCCGTCCCGGCGGACCCTCGCTCGCCTCGCGCTTGCGGTCTTCACTGGTGCGATCCCGCTTGCGCTTATGGAACGCGCGCTCGACATGGAATTCATCGACAAAAGCCGCAATCCACGACGCGATGTCGGGCGGCATCGGAACCGTGCCGATCACATCGCACCCGCTCTCGAACATCGCCTCCCCTTCGGTCGGATCGGCCGTGACCTTTGTCAGCTCGAGTTCGGCGCCGCCATCCCGGCGCCGCAGCGCGATCCAGATGCGCGGCTCGCCGTCGGCGAGGTTGTCGCGATAATTCGCGGTGTCGGAGCTGAACAGATCGATGCTCGCCGCGCCCGCGTAGTAGATCGTGGCATCGGCCTCGCTGGACAACACCGTCCACGGCGCCGTCGCCGGTACGTCGTCGAGAAGCATCAGCGGCGACCACATGTGGTCGATCCACGGATTGTCGATCGAACGGCGGCGCAGCACCACGCCGACCTGGCGGGACGCCTCAGTCATTGCCTCGATCCTCCGTTCCCCGGTCGATCATGCGACATTCGCCGCGGATGCGAGCGGCAATCCCACCAGCAGATTTTGCGGTTTCAAGCGTACCACCTTGTCCGCGCCCATCGCCAGAATAAGATAGACCGGACGGTTGCCGACGCGCTCGTCCACCAGCCGGGTGTCCTCAATGTTCAAACGCATCAGTGCGACGATGCGCTCGGCGGCATCCACCACGGCGCCGTTCCACAACGCGTTGCCGATTTTGGTGCCCTCGCTGTCGAGACCGACGAACCAGCGCCAGTCGCGATCCTCGATCGAAGCCACCGTCTCCACCTTGACGGCAATACCGAGCAGATGCGCCACCCATCGCTCGATCACCCGGCACAGCCCGGCGCGCGCCTTCGGATTGCCGCCGATATTCATCACCATGGCGTGCGCGTCGGAACGCGACCAGTAGGTCCAGGCGTTGTCGTCGTCCATGACATCCATCTCGCCGAACGCCTGCGGCTGCAGCATGGCGGTGAGCGGCGACGAGTGCACGTCGTGTTGCGCGTGTTGCTGCGCCTCGACGACTTCCGCGTCCGCCAGCAGCAACGCACCGTCGTGGACGGTCGCAAGCTGGCTGCGATAGAACAATTCGGCGGCGCGCAACGTGTAGGGATCGTCGCACCCCTCCAGCGCATTGCGCAGGATCAACTGGCAGAGCTGCGACACAAAGATCGGCGGCAGATCGCCGGCACCGTTGCGCGCCAGGTTCACATACACAGCCTCGAGCGACGGCGCTGCGACCAACCGGTCGCGAAAAGCCATCATGAAGGTCCAGTTCTCGCGCGCATCGGCGTCGGCGAGCAGGGCAACGTCGGCCTTTGAAACAGGGCGGAGCGGGTCCGCCAGCAGGCTTGCATGCAGATTGCGTTCGGCCTCGCAGGCGTCGGCCGGCGGCATCAATTCGGGCCGCGCCAGATAGGCCATGATCAGTTCGGGCGTCGCCACCAGCCCGCCGTGATCGGCGCGGCGCGTAAGGTGATGCCCCGAGGCGACCCAGAATTCTCTCATCTGCGATCCCTTGTCATGCGGTCCGTCTTGATCAGTCCGAGAAGGTCGACTTCCTCGGCGGGCTCGTCGCCTTCGACCTCGTGAAAGGTAAAGGCGCGGGCGTGCGCGTGCAACGGATCGCCGCCGGTGGCTTCGCGCGGCTTGAGGGTGCGGAAGCGCTCGCGAATTTCGCCGTTCTCGACACTGCGCTGCACGGCAAGCAAGGTCTGCGGCGGGGGATCGCATATCGAGGCCGCGAAGGCGACCTCTTCTTCGGCGGCAAGCCGCGCGGCCGCAACATCAGGCGCGCCGAAATTTTTCAGCAGCTGGGCGGCGAGACGCTCGACCATCGCTTGCCGGTCCGCTTCGCTGGCCTCGGTAACGATCGCCAGTGTCGACCAGCCGAGACTATCGATCCCAAGAAAGCCCGAACGCAGGGCCACCCGCTGTTTCTGGCCGAGGCCGGCCGGGTCCTGGTTCCAGAACACGAAGGCGCCGGAAACCGCCCATTCACCGGGTTCCGCGGCCCGCTCGAACACGAACGTGTCCGACGGATCGAGCCTGATGGTGCGCGGCAATTTCAACATCTGCGCCTCATCTGAATTTCGGACCGCGCTCTCGCGGATCGTACCAGGCAGCCTGTGCCAGCGCATCCACAAGGCTGCTGCGGTCATATCCGCTGCCGGCCGGCAGTTTGACCAGAAGATCGCCGTTGCGGTCGATGCTGCGGCGCTCGCCCGCCTTGTGCGGAGGCAGACGCGCCAGATAATCCATTCCGATCGCATCGAAGCCGCGCTCATTCCAGCGGTCGAACGCGGTCATCAGATGGCGGGCGAAACTGCCGATGATCGCTTCGACATCGATCATCTCAAAACCTTCGCCCAACAGCGAAACGCCGGCGGCGGCCTGCACTTCTTCAATATGAGCCATGTCGGCCGCGCGCAGGATGACGCCGAACACCAGCCACGCCGGGTTCTCATCCTCGGCGCAATCCTTTGGCCAGCCGAGCCGCGCGCCGCCAAGCAACCCGCCGTCGAACTCGATCGCATCGGGCCAGCCGAAACTCACCTCGCGTTCCGGCGGGCAATGGGCTGATATCGCGTCGCCCACCGCGTTCATGCCGGCAAAAAATGCGCGGCGCGCCGATCGCAGCGCCTCCTCAGGTTCCAGCACCACGGCGAATTCGACCAGGTCATAGCGCCGCACCCAAACCAGCGTGCCGGCGCCCGCTTCGGCCGCGATATCGCAGCCATGCGCGAAGGCGTCGCCAACTTCGCGCAACCCGACCGGATTGTAGCCGGGGGGCAGATCGAGGGGCTGCTCCAGGTCCGAAACACGCGACGTCATCGAACGGCTCATCCTGTGCTTTGCAATTCGGCGGTGTATGCTATCCCCGCCGAGGTAATGAGGCGAGCGGGCCTTGACCTTGCGGATTTCCAGCTTAGCAGGTACCGCGAACCAACAAACGGAGCAACCGCGCGGTCGGCGCGCCGGTTCAGGGCAATTCACAATGAGCGCGGCCAAGTCGCATCTCTTGATCTGCAGCTGCGAGAAGACCATGCCGCTCGATGCGCAGGCGATCGGCCGCGGCTGCGCTGCGACACCCACCCAAGCCAACCAGCTTTGCGGCCTTGAGCTTGAGCGGTTCAAGGCGGCGCTTGCCGAGGGCGCGCCGATCACGGTTGCCTGCACCCAGGAAGCGCCGCTGTTCAGGGAGATCGCGGAGAGTTTTCCGCAAGCGCAACTCACCTTCGTCAACATTCGCGAGACCGGAGGCTGGTCGAACGACGCAGCCGCAGCCGGCCCGAAAGCCGCGGCGCTGATTGCCGCGGCGAACGAAGACATGCCGCCGATTTCGCTGGTGACGCTGCAGAGCGAAGGCGTCGCGCTGATCTATGGCCGCGACGAGATTGCCATCGAGGCGGCGCAACGCCTCGCCGACCGTCTCGACATCACCGTGCTGCTGACAAAGCCCGGCGACGTGACGCCGCGGCGCACTAATGAATTTCCAGTGCTCAAGGGCACGATCCGCAACGCCCGCGGACATCTCGGCGCCTTCGAGCTTGCTATCGACGACTATGCGCTGCCGCTGCCCTCCTCGCGCGCAAAACTGGTGTTCGGCCCCGCGCGCGACGGCGCGACCTCGACCTGCGATCTGATTCTCGATCTCAGCGGCGGCATCCCGCTATTCCCCGCGCATGAGTTGCGGCCGGGATATCTGCGTGCCGATCCGCGCGACCGCGCCGCGGTCGAACGCGCGATTGCCGACGCGGGCAATCTGGTCGGCACCTTCGACAAACCGCGTTTTGTCGATTTCGATGCGTCGCTCTGCGCGCATTCGCGCTCCGGCATTACCGGGTGTACGCGCTGTCTCGATCTGTGTCCGACCGGCGCGATCACGCCGAACGGCAACGCGGTGGTCATCGACGCCAATATATGCGCGGGCTGCGGCTCCTGCGCCTCGGTATGTCCGACCGGCGCCGCATCCTATTCGCTGCCCAGCGCCGACGCGCTGATGCGGCGGTTGCGCACGCTGCTGCAGACTTATCGCAAGGCCGGCGGGAGCGATGCCATCGTGTTGTTCCATGACGGCGAGCACGGCGACGCGATGATCGATGCGTTGGCCCGGTTCGGCGCGGGTCTGCCGGCGAAGGTGCTGCCGCTTCGCGTCAACGAAGTGACGCAGCTCGGGCCGGAAGCCATCGCCGCCGTCTTTGCCTATGGCGGTGCCGGTGTCGCAGTGCTGACGCGCGCAAAGCCCAGGCATGACATGACCGGGCTTCGCCGCGCGGTCGACATGACGGCTAAGATTGTTGCCGCGCTCGGCTTCGGCGAAGGCTTGGTGCGTGTCATCGAGACCGACGATCCGGACCAGCTGCGCGCCCAGCTCGATGCGGCGCCGGCGGGAATCGCGACGCAAAAACCCGCCGGATTTATTCCCCGCGGCGCGAAGCGCGGCGTGCTGGAGACCACATTTCGCGAACTTCATCTCGCCGCGCCCGCCCCTGTCGATGTCGTGCCGCTGGCGCCGGGAGCGCCATTCGGCGGCGTCAAGCTGAATGTCGAAGGCTGCACGCTCTGTCATGCCTGCGTCACCGCCTGCCCGACGGCGGCGCTCTCGGACAATCCCGACCGCGCAATGCTGCGCTTTACCGAAAGCCTCTGCGTGCAATGCGGGCTTTGTCAATCGACATGTCCCGAGCATGTCATCACGCTGGAGCCGCGGCTGGATTTCCAGGCGTGGAACGCGCCGCTGCGGGTGCTGAAGGAAGAAGAGCCTTTCCACTGCATCGGCTGCGGCAAGCCATTCGGCACCAAGAGCTCGATCGACCGCGTGCTGGCAAAACTCGGCGAGAAGCACTGGATGTTCCAGGGCGCCAATGCCAGGCGTCTCGATGTCGTCAAGATGTGCGCGGACTGCCGGGTCGAAGCCGTGGTGAACGAGAGCTTCGACCCGCATGCCGCTCCGCGGCGCCCGCCGGTCATGACAACAGAGGATTACTTGCGCGCGCGCGATGCCAAGAAAGGCGATCCGCTTGGATCGTAGGGAGCACGCCGTGGCCGCCAACCCACCCGAACCCAAGGCACGCGCGGCCTCGAACGCGCCCGGCATTCCCGGCGTCAAGCATGTCATTGCGGTGGCTTCCGGAAAAGGCGGAGTCGGCAAGTCCACCACCTCCTGCAATCTCGCATTGGGCTTCGCCGCGATCGGACTCAAGGCCGGCATCCTTGACGCCGACATCTATGGACCCTCGCAGCCAAGGCTGCTCGGGCTGCGCGGCAAGCCGCGGCTGGTGGAGGGGCGCAAGCTCGAGCCGATGGAGCGCTTCGGCGTCAAGGTGATGTCGATCGGCTTTCTGATCGAGGAAGACCTCGCCATGATCTGGCGCGGGCCGATGGTGATCTCCGCCATCACGCAGATGCTGCGCGGCGTGGCGTGGGATGGTCTCGATATCCTTGTGGTCGATCTGCCGCCGGGGACCGGCGATGCGCAGCTCACCATGGCACAGCAAACGCCGCTTGCCGGCGCGGTGATCGTCTGCACTCCGCAGGACATCGCGCTGATCGACGCGCGGCGCGGCATCGCGATGTTTCAGAAGGTGAACGTACCGCTGCTGGGCGTGATCGAAAACATGTCGGGTTTTTGTTGCCCGGCCTGTGACCGGGTGACGCCGATCTTCGGCCACGGCGGCGCGCGGCTCGAGGCGGACATGCGCGGCATTCCGTTTCTGGGTGAAATCCCGCTCGACCTGCACATTCGCCAGACCTCGGACGACGGACGTCCGATTGTCGCGATCGAGCCGGAAAGCGTGCACGCGCGGCGTTACATCGATATCGCCCGCGAGATCTGGACGACGATCGCGACAGGCGCGGCAAGCCGGCCGGCGCCACGCATCGTGATCGACTGATCAGCCCTTTTGATCAACCCTGTGATCAACCCTTGGGCTTGGAATCCGGCGGGCATTCCGAGCGGACTTCCAGCGGCTTGCCGCCGCTCTGTACCGTGGGCGCGGCCGAATTCGAGCCACCGGCGTCAGGCAACACCGCGCTTTTTTCCATCGCCATGGAATTCGAGGTTTTTTCTTCGCCGCTTCCCGAGGTCGCAGCACCCGTGGTGGTGCAACTCGTTTCCGGTTTGCCGCCCGACGGCGCCGCCGTCTGTGCCGCCGCGGCTCCCGCAATCAGCAATCCCGCAACCACTGCGAACGTCGCGCGATAGATCATCTTTATCTCCTCAACGAAAAATCGTTTGCCGAATCGAGCAACAACGTTCCTCCGGCGCGATGGTTCCATCAGGTAAATACTGCCCGCGCGAATTAGACCACCGCGCTGCGTTCGATGATCTCGCGATAAAATGCTGCGCTCAGCCTTGGCGTGCGTCGCTGCGTCTTGAAATCGACCCGATAGAGGCCGAAACGCTTTTCCAGGCCGTCGGACCACTCGAAATTGTCCAGCAGGCTCCAGAGGAAATAGCCGAGCACGGGGACGCCCTCAGCTGTCGCGCGCTGCAGCTGCGTCAGATAATTCCGCAAGTATACGATCCGGTCCACGTCATGGAGCTTGCCGTCCTTGGTCGGCTCGTCCATCGCCGACGTTCCGTTCTCGGTGATGTAGATCGATTTGACGCCCCACACCTTCGCCGCCTGCCGCGGGCCCCAATACATCGCCTCGGGCCCGAATTTAAGCCAGGGCGCTTCCATATGCGGAAATGACGCGGGAAGCGGGATCAGTTCATAGCCCTGGCTGTTGTCGGCCGCGACGACGTAACTGTCGGGCATGTAGACGTTCAGGCCGAGAAAATCGACCGGAGACGAGATGATGCTGAGATCCTCGGCCGTGTACTTGGGGGCATCGTTGCCGGCCGATGCCAGAAATGCGTCCGTGTATTTTCCTTCTAGCATCAGGTTAAGGTAACCGGCATTGGTTTCCCGCGTCGCCAATTCCGCCCCGCGTACGTTGTCGGGTGTTTCGATGGCGGGCACGCAAATCACCATGTTCTCCGCCGGCCCCACTTTGGTTCCTGCGCGTGCATGGGCGCGGATCGCCTGCACGGCGAGACCATGGCCTAACGCCACATGATGGCGAACCTGGTTGAGTTCTTGCGGAGGCAGTTTCAGGCCCGGGGCATCCGAACCCACGCCATGGCCGAGATGGACCAGCCTTGAGCATTCATTGATCGTGAAGAAGGATTTCACGCGATCGCTTAAGTGCCCCGCGACGTATCCCGCATAGTCGGCGAATGCCTTGGAGGTTTCGCGGGATCTCCATCCGCCGAGGCGGTCCTGCAGCGGCTGCGGCAAATCCCAGTGATAAAGCGTCACAAACGGCTCTATTCCGTTCGCCGCTAGCTCGTCGAGAAGCCGGTTATAGAAATCCAGGCCCTTCGGATTTGGCTTGCCCGTTCCTTCCGGAAAAACCCGCGGCCACGCAATCGAAAACCGATAGGCTTTTGCGCCCAACGCCTGCATCAATTGCACGTCTTCCTTGTAGCGACGATAGCTGTCGCTCGCCTGGTCGGCAGTGCTGCCATCGGCGATGTTGCCCGGGATGTGAGCGTGACGATCCCAGATCGATGGACCTCGTCCATCTTCATGGACCGCACCTTCGATCTGATAGGCCGACGTCGCGGTCCCCCAGACAAACCCTGCGGGAAACCTGAGGGACGAGGTTTCACCGCTCGCAGCCCTCGCTGATCCTGCAATGCCTGCCGGCATTCCGAGCGCCAGCAATCCCGCAATCCGACCCCAGTCGCGTCGGGAAAGATCGTCGAACGGCACAGCGTCCCCTCGCTACGGTTTGGTATCTTTGCTGATTGCTTCGACGGTTTGCAGGCCGGGGGCGCCGGCCCCGCTTCCGGCAACAAGCCCGTCGCCATAGGCCCCACGTGTTATCGCCGTTTGCAGCCGCGACCGGAGCAAGACTTGCGCCGCGCCCGAGACGGTCAGCGCCGCCCATCGAACGGTGCCGGGCTGGACCCTCCACAGCGTGACGCTGAGCAGCCCATACGCGGCGCAGCACCACAGCGATTGCCAGTTGGCAAAACCCTCGTTGAAAACAATGAAGAGCGCGGCAGCGGCAAGCAGCGTTGCAAAGCTGGCTTCCGCTTTTGGGTTCGCGCTCGAGTTCGACCGGTTGAACAACGTCACCATCCCGAGCGGTACGGCAGCCATCGTGAGCGCGGGATACGGAAAATCACGCCAGCGCGGATCGAATACAAGATTGAGAGCGGTAACCGCCGCGACCAGCGTGACCACGGCGAGCGTGCCGCCGAGGATGATGGTTTCGAGCGAACGTACCCTCGATTCCGGCAGTTTGATTACGTCAAGAAGAGCCGGCAATGCGCGTCCCGACATGACGGCCATGGAGCACAAAAGCGGTGCGGCCACTGCCGCAGCCAGCAACAGGCTCTGCATCACCCAGCTAAAGAGGCCAAAGCTCTCGTAAAGCCATTTTTCCGCGGCAAGCCCCAGCAGAACGCCGCCGACGGTTGCGGATATTGCCACGGCGAGCCACGACTCCGGCCGCGGCAGGCTGCTTCGGCGCCGCGACGCCCGAAAGGCTGCCGCAAATACACACGCGCTGAACGCGAGACCGCCCCAAAGCTGCAGCTTCCAGCTGGGATAATTGGTGACGGGGACTCCGATCGGATACTTCAGAGCGCGCGTTTCCCCATCGTACAGACCCCAGCTGCTTCCGATGGTGCCTTCCCACTGGCGCTTCCAGGGCTCGTCATAGGCTTCGAACAGATTGACGCGAAACTTCTCCGTTCGCGTGCGTTCAACGATTTCAGAAATGTAGCGCGCCTGATTGATGCGGGATGCACGCGACTCGCCCCGCATCCGCCCCCTGCCCGGCCAGCCGGTCTCGCCGATCAGAATTTCCTTGTCGGGAAACGCGAGCCCCACTCGCTTTCGAATGTCGATTGCATGCGCGGCCGCGTCCTCGGCGCGCACCGGATCATCCTCCCAATATGGCAGGATGTGAATCGTAACGAAATCGACGCATTTGGAAATATCCGGATTGCGCAGCCAGAATTCCCAGACGTCGGCATAGCTCAAGGGAACGCCAACCTGCGCCTTGACCGAGCGGATGATTTCGCAGAGCTCGGGCGCCTTCATTTCCCCGCGCAACAAGACCTCGCTGCCGACCATCATGGCGCTGATCACGCCGGGATATTTGCCGGCGAGCAATGTCGCGGTGTGGATGAGGGAAGCGTTCTTCAGCCGGTCACGCCCGAGCCAGACCCCGAGGATCACCTGCAATCCAGCTTTGGACGCGAGCTCCGGCACCTTGTCGAGCCCGTTTTCGATGGAATAGGTGCGGACACATCGAGACACCCTGGCAAGCTCGGCCAGATCCTCCGCGATCTGGGCCTCGCTGATGACGATCGTCGAATTCCACGGCGTCTGTCCGTTCCGGAACGGCGCGTAGGATACGCAATCCAGTTTCGTCTCGGGACCGAACGCCGCATGCGCCGGCGTCACCGGCGTGGCCAGCCACCACCAGACCCCGGTGATCACGGAGAACGACAAAAGGAGCACTGCGAGCGGGGCGCAAATTGCGACTCGTGTTTTCATCTGACCACGCATGACAGTTGGCTCGTCGCAACCAAATCGTGGACCGACGAAAGATCCCGATCAGGATCGCAAATGCGAACAGCGTCGTCAAATAGCATCCAGACGGCTGCATGGCATTTGTGTTAGATCCGATATGCACGTTACGCTCGACCATGCTGCGCTCTCAGACCGAGGGTTAGCCATGACAGTTGTCTCGGGTCGGAAATCGGCGAACACCGCAGCGGCATCCGGACCAGCCGGCCAGCAACCGGCCTCCTCGCACGGAGACAGGACCATCAACCTGGCCCTCCAGGGAGGCGGCGCCCATGGCGCCTTTACCTGGGGGGTGCTCGACCGGCTGCTGGAAGAGAAAGACCTCGGCTTCGAGGGCCTGAGTGCGACGAGCGCAGGCGCGATGAATGCAGCGGTCTTTGCCTCTGGCCTTGCGATCGACGGCCGCGAAGGGGCCCGTAAGGCGCTCGCAGGCTACTGGAAGCGCGTCAGCGATGCCGCATTACTCGGGCCGCTGCAGCCCAGTCCCGTCGATCGAATGCTGGGCGATCACATGCTGAACTGGTCGCCGGTGTTCTCGCTGATGGGCTTTGTGACACGCGTGCTTTCGCCTTATCAATTCAATCCCGCCGACTACAATCCGTTGCGGGAAATCGTCGAGCAATCGATCGATTTCGATGTGTTGCAGCGGCCGGACTGCCCGGTAAAGCTGTTTCTCTCCGCGACCAACGTGCGTACCGGCAAGGTGAAGGTGTTCGCCGGAAAGGAGATTTCTGCGTCTGCCGTGATGGCGTCGGCGTGCCTGCCTACGATGTTTCACGCAGTCGAGATCGATGGCGAAGCCTATTGGGACGGCGGCTATATGGGCAATCCCGCCCTCTTCCCGTTGATCTACGGCTGCAAAAGCACCGACATCGTCGTCGTTCACATCAACCCGCTGTACCGCAAGGAGGTGCCGCGGGCCGCCGGGGATATTTTGAACCGCATCAACGAGATCAGCTTCAATTCGTCCCTGATGCGGGAGATGCGGGCGGTCAGCTTCGTCACCAGGCTGATCACGCAAAACCGCATCGTTGACAATGATCTGCCGCGCATGCTGATCCACAGCATCGCCGACGACGCGTTCATGGGCGCCCTCAGCCCGACCAGCAAGTACAACGCCGATTGGGATTTTCTCATTTTTCTCCGGGACCAGGGGCGAAAATGCGCCGCCGACTGGCTTGTGAAGAACCATGCCAAACTGGGCGTGGAATCCTCCGTGGATATCGATAGCTTGTACCTCTGAACGCCAGGGCCCGGTCGCGTCCTGTTGATAACCCGGCGGGCCGTCGATGCGCGGCTTTACGCGGCGCCGCCTCGTGCTATCGACGCACAGCAGCGACCGGACTAAAATCGCTATTCAGAACCCTCTTTTTCCGAATTTACGCCTGCCTAACGACGGAACAACCATCATGCGCATTACCCTCGTCGGCTCCCGCCATTTCGGCGTGACGACGTTCGACATGCTGCGACAACATGGCGTCGAAATCGTCAGGGTGGTGGTGGCCGACGCCGAGGACCGCCTTGCCGCGGCGGCACGCGCCGCCGGCATTGAGGTCGTGGTCCAGGCAGATCCCAAGCTCGTGGTGGCTTCTGAAATTGCCGAGGGTAGCGATCTGATCGTCACCGCGCACAGCCATGCCCGCATCAGCGGGCAGGCGCTTGCGGCGGCGAAGCTAGGTGGGATCGGCTACCATCCGTCCCTACTGCCGCGGCATCGCGGCATCGCCGCGGTGGAGTGGACGATCCGCGAAGGCGATCCGATTGCCGGCGGCACGGTCTACCATCTGGCCGACCGCATGGACGCCGGCGCCATCGCCGCGCAGGAATGGTGCTTTGTCCGGAAAGGCGAGACGGCGCGCGAGCTGTGGGAGCGCGCGCTGGCGCCGCTCGGCCAAAAGCTGCTCGCGGAGGTGATCGACTACGCGAAGGCTCACAACGCCCTGCCGGCGAAGCCGCAGGACGAGCAGTTTGCCACCAAGGCGCCTGCCCTGCCGGCATGAGGCTCCCGCGCGGGTTGAGGAGTAACCTTTATTGCGAAATAAAGTTGAATTCCCGCCCGATCTGGGGAACTAAACTTGCGAAGTTCACTTGATTGTCATGGAACATTCGGGATTGCCGCATCGCAGCAAATTTTGAACACATTGTGCCTCAACAAGCATCCCATCACACACATCGGGGATATGATTCCATGCGCCTTGATCGCATCCGTACTATCTTTGTTCGCTCGATTTTCGCCGCAGCGGTTTCCGTGGCCGCCGCTCCCGCCTTCGCCCAATCGCCCTATGACGGACTTTGGCAGGTGACCATCGTCACCAAAACGGGATCGTGCGAGGCCTCCGCCCGCTATCCCCTGACCGTTGCCGATGGTAAGGTTTCTGCCGCCGGTGCAGACGTTTCCGGCAGTGTCGGGCGCGAAGGCAATGTCCGCGTTTCCATCTCCGGCGCTCATGCAAACGGCCAGCTCAGCGGCAACAGCGGATCGGGGAAGTGGAATGGGGCGTCCGGCGGAATTCCATGCAGCGGCCGATGGGAAGCGTCACGTCAATAGGACGACCCTGCCCTTAACCAACCTTGGTGCGGTGCGGTCGCTGGTTATCGCGATCGCAACCCTGTTCGCAGCTTTTGTACCTCTATCCGCGAGCCATGCGCAGTCGGGACCGTTCGCCGGGTTGGCCGGCGTGTGGTCCGGCGGCGGCACCGTCACCCTCGACGACGGCTCGTCCGAACGCATCCGTTGCCGTGCCACCTACGCCGTAAGCCGCGACGGCAACGGTCTCAACCAGAGCCTGACCTGCGCCAGCGACAGCTACCGGTTCAATCTTGCCACCAACGTCATCGCCAGCGGCGGATCGCTCTCCGGCACGTGGAGCGAATCCAGCCGGGGCATCAAAGGCAACCTCGAAGGACGCGGAGCCAACGGCAACTTCCAGGTCATTGCGAGCGCCCCGGGATTCACGGCGAATATTACCGTGAGCACGCACGGCAACAAACAGTCCGTCGTCATCAGGTCCGACAGCGTGTTCCGCGGCGCGTCGATTTCGCTGTCGCGCTCGTAAACCGAAACACGCGCTCCGATTTTCAGCTCTGGGTTTTCGGTTTCTTCAGCTGGGCGGCCGTATCCTTCATCGTTTTGGCGATCAACAGCGCCTGCTCCTTGTTGAGCGCGAAATCCTGGATGCCTTTTGCGGTGGTTAGTGAAAGGATCATGATGTCGGGCTGGTTTTCCGGCCAGCCGGTGGCGAAGGCGGTGACGAAGTCTGCCGAGGTCGAGCGCTGGGTCATCTGTTTTTCCTGAAACCGTGTTGGCTATTTCGCCGGCACGAATGCCGTGACTTCGATTTCGACCTTCGCACGTGCATCGACCAGGCCGGAAATGTAGAGCAATGTCGATGGCGGGAAGTTACGGCCCAGGGTTTCCTTCCACGCCGCACCAATGCCGGCGCCTGCAGCCTCGTATTCGTCCTTGCTGGTCAGATACCACGTCAGGCGAACGATGTGTTCGGGACCGGCGCCGGCCTCGCCGAGCAGTTTCATGATTCGTTTCAGCGCGGTCCCCACCTGCCCCGCCATATCGCTTTGATATTCGCCCGCCTCATTGCCGCCGGTCTGGCCGGCAAGGACGATCCATTTGCCGGGGCCGTCGACCACGACGCCGTGAGAAAAGCCGCGGGGTTTCGACCATTCGGCCGGCTGCAAGACAAGCATGAAGCACTCTCCAAGATTCTGAATTCCGGCGTGCCGAAACGATCGGTCTTTAACACCGATCACGTCATCACCGCATCACCCTTTGCCGACAATACCTTGCCAACATCTTCGTCCTATCTGACACCGCGGGTGCAAACTTCATCATATGGCTAAGATGCCTTGACCTTCTTTGACCCAAGCCAGAATGAAACGTTCTAAATCTGCAAAAATAAGATCGTCCGGCTTCAATCCAGCCGCCTTCGCTATAGCCGGCAGTCCCGCTATAAACCTATCAAAGCTATCAACAACGACCGCTCTGTCTGGAATTGTTTTTCTTTTCGAGACGATAACTAGCCAGTCGCGTATGCATCCAACGATACGGCCCGGATCACCGCCGTGAGCAGTAATATCCATCCCAGCCAGGTCGCTTATAAACTTTTGAAATCGGTACTGCTCGGTACCCAAGATTAAACACCGCTTCATTTTCTGCGCGGAATCACCAAATCGCTTGGCTCCTAGAAAAATTCCGAGTTCCAAGGGCATGTTAAACCGAGGAAGCTTATTTGTCGGATCAAGCTCGGTCCGGGAAAGATCGTGAACGCTAAACCGACTTTGCTCAATGATGTTATAAAGCTTGTCGATCCTTGTTTCAGTTCCGTCAGACATCTCTCGAGCGCAACGAACGCGGAACCCGCAAGCAATCACCGCAAATGCTCTAAATGCCGGTGCAAACTCGTCATCGAACGGACAATTGATGAAGACGTCTCCTGCCGGGCGAGGCATGGTTCATTTCTTTTTAGAAAGATATGCGCGCACCGCAGTGTTGGCCTGTTGAACAGTAATTGTTCCTCGCTTCGAAACAGGCCGCTGCGTAAGAGCCGAACCGGCCAAGGTTCTAATCAACTCCTCCGTCCGAGAACCCCAACTCTTATTACGTGTCGGTTTTTTGGTGGCCATATCGCGATCTCCGGTTTACAGCGGATCATACGCTACCCGGGCGGGCCGATGCTAGCCCTTCCGTTTCATTCAATCATCGCGTTTGACGTTATGCCGCCGCAGAGTGTGACAATCGGGTTAAGCGAACGTTCCGAGGTGGTACCGAATCGGCGGTGGTCAAGCAATGTAAACGAGCCTCGTCTGAATCGCCGCGACGCATCGCAGCATCGGCAGTTTTGCGCATTGCAAAACGGTGCGGTGTCGCCGATACGAGCCTCGCTCCTTGCCTCACCCAGGTTGCAAGCGCCTGCAACGCAAAGCCGGACCTCCCGTTGACCGATAAAACTCCTTCCCAACCAAGAGCCGCGCTATGGATGGCCGGCTGGCTCACGCTGATGCTGATCGTCGCCGTCGCCGGCCGCGAGGCTACGCGCGAGTTGAATGTTTTTCAGATCATGGAGGTGCGTTCGATTCTTGGTTTCTTCATGCTGTATCCTCTGATTCACATGAATGGTGGATTGGCGGCGATGAAGACGTTGCGGCCGCTGCAGCATATCGCGCGCAACCTCATTCATTATGCGGCGCAGCTCGGCTGGTTTTTCGCGCTGACAGTGATTCCGCTGGGCCAGGTGGTCTCGATCGAATTCACCATGCCGATCTGGACCGCGATCCTGGCCGCGGGTTTCCTTGGCGAACGGATGAATTTCGCAAAAATTTTGGCGATCGTGCTGGGGCTTCTCGGCGTCGCCATCATCGTTCGCCCGGGCGCCTCCGAAATCAATCCCGGCCAATTGATCGCGCTGGGGGCCGCCGTCGGCTTCGGCATCTCGATTGCGATGGTGAAATCGCTGACGCGTACCGAAACGACGCTGCGCATCCTGTTCTGGATGATCGTGGTCCAGGGCGCCGCCGGATTTTTCCCGTCGCTCTACGTCTGGCAATGGCCATCGGCCTTTGCCTGGGGCTGGTTAACCGTGATCGCGTTCTGCGGCACGTTTTCGCATTACTGCATGGCGCGCGCGATGCTGTACGCCGACGCGACCGTGGTGGTGCCGATGGATTTTCTGCGCGTTCCGCTGACGGCCGCGGCCGGCTGGCTGATTTATGCGGAGCGATTGGACCTGTTCACCATAGTTGGAGCCGCGTTGATCCTGACCGGAAATCTGCTCAACCTGAGAAGTCCCGATCAAGCGCCCCTGCGTGCCGCAACTTGATCGCAGGTTATCGGGGTAGTGGCCCGCGGAAATTTGCCGGTTGACATCGACGACGTTGCCGGGAAGCTGTCTGGCATGAGCGAAAGAACGGTTTCCGAACTTATCGCCCGCCCTGTCAGCGAATCGGTCATGCCGGTCCTGGCTGAAGCGCTGGCGGCTGAAGGCCTGCCAACCGACGATCTCACCGATGCCGGGAACAGGTTCTTCGAGTTTCGCGATGGCGCCGGCGCCCTGGTTGGCTTCGCCGGGCTTCAACAGTTCGATGGCTTCGCGCTAATTCGGTCCGTTGTCGTGTTTCCACCAGCGCGCACGCAGGCGCACGGAACCAGCATTGTGAATTGGCTCGCTGCCGAGGCGGCACGCCGCGGTGCCAATGAATTGTTTCTCCTCACGACTACTGCAGCCGGCTTTTTTGAAAAGCGAGGTTTCCGGCCGGTCGATCGCGCCGAAGCTCCGGCGGCAATTGCGTCGACCGCAGAATTCACGTCGCTATGCCCGGCCTCCGCTGTACTCATGCGTCGTGCATGTGCCACGCGAGAGCCACGGCCCGCGTGAGTTTTCGGCCTTTTTGCTCTGGAAATCTATGCCCTCGCCTCGACGGCACCGCATCCTGCTATTGCGCGAAAGATGCCAACGGAAATGTTGTCATGACCGCCGGCCTGCAATGCGTGCCGGATCAACTCCTGACAGGCTTCCGCCGGAGAGTAACGGCCTGCGACCTCCGCAATGACCACGTCGTCGACCAGACCATGGAGTCCGTCGGTGCAAAGGACGAGCGTATCGCCTGCCGACAAGGGCAATCCGTCTTCCCAGATATCGGGGTTTACCTCCGGTTCAGTGCCGAGTGCTTGCAGGATGATATGGTTGTACTTACTCGTCCTGGCTTCTGCCGGGGTCATCGTCCCCTCGCGCACCATTTTGGCAACCAGCGTTTGATCCTCGCTGAGTTGCCGGAGTTTGCCATTGCGCAACAGATAGGCGCGGCTATCGCCGACATGGCCAAGCCATATCTGGTCCGATCGGATGGCAAGCGCCGTGCACGTCGTGCCCATGCCTGCGCACTCCGGATGAGCTTGGCCGTAATCGAATATCGCCTTGTTGGCGACCGCGAATGCGGTCGAGAGAATATCGGGCACCGCCCCGTTCAACTCGAAGAAGCAACGCCGCACCACCTCGGCTGCGAGCGCACTTGCGACCTCACCGGCGGCGTGGCCGCCCATGCCATCCGCCACCAGCAGGAGACCACTGGGGTTTTCCGGATCCTTGCTCTCCGACGGGAGGACAAAGGTGACGGAGTCCTCATTGATCGAACGGACCAGTCCGACATCGGACAGCATGGCGCCTACGACCAGAAGATCGGCGGAACGGTTCGCCGCAGGCGCCAATGGTCCGGCCGGACTCATTGCGTGCGTTGCGGCGTCCGAAGAAAGCGGCCGTTCACTTTCCCGCCGCCTTTCGCAAGGCGTCATTGATGCGATCTTGCCACCCCGGGCCGCCTTCCTGGAAGTATTCGAGGACGTCCTGATCGATCCGCAAGGACACCAGCTCCTTGACGCTGGGAAGGGCTGCTTTCTTCGGCGGCGTCTCCGGCGCCTTGGTGGTGGTTTTCTTGAACGCCGCCTCGGCCTCGGTGCGAGCGTCGTTCAAGGTGCGCGGGCGTCTCGGCTGATCCGGCATGGTCAAATCCCCTCGAACAATACCGTCGACAGATACCGCTCCGCGAATGACGGCACGATCGCCAAAATGGTCTTGCCGGCATTCTCCGGCCGCTTGCCGATCTGCAGAGCGGCCGCAATGGCTGCGCCCGACGAGATGCCGCCGGGAATTCCCTCCATCCGAGCCAGTGCCCGGGACATCTCGATTGCGGCAGCACTGTTGATCTTGACGATCTCGTCGATCACGGAAGCGTCCAGCACGTCCGGAATGAAGCCGGCGCCGATGCCCTGAATCTTGTGCGGCGAATGCGTGCCGCCGGACAGCACCGGGCTTTCCTCCGGCTCGACGGCCACGACCCGCAGCGACGGCTTGCGCGGTTTCAGCACCTGGCCGACGCCGGTGATGGTGCCGCCGGTGCCGACGCCGGCGACGAAAACGTCGAGATTGCCGCCGGTGTCGTTCCAGATTTCTTCCGCCGTGGTGCGGCGGTGGATTTCCGGATTGGCAAGGTTCTTGAACTGTTGCGGCATCACCGCGTTCGGCGTGGTCCGCACCATTTCCTCGGCGGTGGCGATGGCGCCCTTCATGCCCTGCGCCGCCGGCGTCAGCACAAGCTCCGCACCCATGAATGCCAGCATCTTGCGGCGCTCGATCGACATCGAATCCGGCATCACCAGCTTCAGCCGGTAGCCGCGCGAGGCCGCGACGAAGGCCAGCGCGATCCCGGTATTGCCCGAGGTCGGCTCGATCAGCACGGTGTCGGCGTTGACGATGCCGGCCTTTTCCATCGCGACGATCATCGCGGCGCCGATGCGGTCTTTGACGCTTGCAGCGGGATTGAAATATTCCAGTTTGGCTAAAATCGTCGCCTGCACGCCGTGCTGGCCCGGCAATTTGCGTAAGCGCACGATCGGCGTGTCGCCGACCGCGTCGACGATGCTGTCGAATACCCTGCCCCGTCCTGGACGATGCGTTTGCGCTGCGCTGGTGGGCGTATCCATGGTGAACCTCCAACAGAAAACGGTGTGAAATCGGGAATTTTCGCGGTCAGACTGCGCCGAACCGCGTGCGCTTGCAACCGGCGCGGGACGTCTGCTCGCTGCATTGCAAAAATCCGTGAGTTCTTGAAAGAAACGCATTTGTGTTGCGACTTCGTCAAACAAATCATTGTATGTTGCGGATGGGTCATAGCTTGAGGAGGTCACGATGCCAGCAATTGCTGACGCCCTGTCGACCGGTGTGCCTCATGCCGCGCCGCGCGGCAGCGATCTGCCCGTGTGCCTTGTTTGTGCGGATTCCATGGTCGCTGCGGAAGCCTCCGCGTATCTCGCCGACAACGTCGTCAGCTATCTGTGGACCTGCGACACCTGCGGTTATGGTTTTGTGACCAAGCATTCGATCAGCAAACCGGCGTGTAACTGAGTTTCGGGAAAATTCTAGCGCGGCGCAATGTCGCCCCGGGCCCAATCGGCGCGGGTGCGTTCGCGGAAATGCGCGAACGTGCCGTGTGAAATTGCTTCGCGAATGCCGCGCATCAGATCCTGATAGTAGGCGATGTTGACTTCCGACAGCAGCATCGCGCCCAGCGTTTCGCCTGACTTCACGAGATGATGCAGATAGGCGCGCGCATAGCTGTGTGTGGATGGCCATGCGCTAGCCTCGTCCAAGCGGACGCGGATCGTCGGCGTGCCGCGCGTTCTGCAGGTTGACCGGGCCTAATCGCGTGAACGCCATGCCGTGCCGCCCATTCCGCGTCGGCATCACGCAATCGAACATGTCGACGCCTCGCGCCACGGCCTCCAGTATATCCTCGGGCGTGCCGACGCCCATCAGATAGCGCGGCCGATCCAGCTGGCAGGATCGGCACGACTTCCTCGATCATGGCCAGCATCACCGCCTGCGGCTCGCCCACCGCGAGGCCGCCGATCGCGTAGCCATGAAAGCCGGTATCGACCATTCCGCGCGCGCTGGCCCGCCGCAGCTCGGGCACATCGCCGCCCTGGGCGATGCCGAACAGCATATGTCCCGGGGCGGCCTTCTCGAACGCGCGCTTGCTGCGCTCGCCCCAGCGCAGCGACAGCTGCATGGCGCGCTCGATGTCGCCGCGTTCGGCCGGCAGCCGGACGCATTCGTCGAGTTGCATGGCGATATCGGAACCGAGCAGCCGCTGCACCTCGATGGACCGCTCCGGCGATGAGTTCATAGCTCGTGCCGTCGATGTGGGAGCGAAAGGTCACCGCGCGTTCGCTGAGCTTGCGCAGCTGCGCCAGCGACATCACCTGGAAGCCGCCGGAATCCGTCAGCATCGGGCCGTTCCAGCCGGTGAATTTCTGCAGGCCCCCCAGCGCCGCGATGCGCTCGGCTCCGGGCCGCAGCATCAGATGATAGGTGTTGCCGAGCACGATATCGGCGCCGGCATCGCGCACCTCGCGCCAGTGCATGCCCTTCATCGCGCCTGCCGTGCCGACCGGCATGAAGGCCGGCGTTCGCACCACGCCATGCGGCGTGGTCAGCTCGCCGGCCCGCGCCTCGCCGTCGCGGCCCTGAAGCTCGAAATAATTCGCTGACGTCATGGCAGCGCTTTATCACGAAACAGCAGGCAGGCGTCGCCATAGGAGTAGAACCGGTAGCCTCCGGCGATCGCATGCGCATAGGCCTGCTTCATGGTCTCAAGGCCGCAAAATGCCGACACCAGCATGAACAGCGTCGAGCGCGGCAAATGGAAATTGGTCATCAGGATATCGACGGCGCGAAAGCGATAGCCCGGGGTGATGAAGATCGCGGTCTCGCCCGCGAATGGCCGAATGGTGCCGTCTTCTTCCGCTGCGCTCTCCAGCAGCCGTAGCGAGGTGGTGCCGACCGCGACGATCCGGCCGCCGCCGGCGCGCGCCGCGTTCAGCGCGTCGGCGGTTTCATCGCGAGATCGTGCCCCACTCCGAATGCATCTTGTGCGCGGCTGTGTCCTCGGCCTTGACCGGCAGGAATGTCCCCGCCCCGACATGCAGCGTGATCCGGTGAATGCCGATGCCGCGCGCGCGCAGCGCCGCCTCGAGCGCCGGCGTAAAATGCAGGCCCGCGGTGGGCGCGGCGACCGCGCCTTCATGGACGGCAAACATGGTCTGGTAGTCGGCGGCGTCGCGCTCATCGGGGGTCCGCTTCGAGGCGATGTAGGGCGGCAGCGGCGGCGCGCCGAGGTCGGCGATGGCCTGATCGAGCGCCGGCCCGTGAAACGAGAACGACAGCGTGATCTCGCCGTCGTCGCCCTTGTGTTCGACCTGCGCATCGAGATGACCGAGCAGACAAACTCGCCCTTCGTTGCCGAAGCGGACGATATCGCCTTGCGCGAGCTTTTTTGCCGGTTTGACCAACGCCTGCCAGCGCGAGCCGTCGAGCCGCTTGATCAGCGTCGCCTCGATCTTCGGTTCGGTGTCGCGGCCGATACGGCGGCCGGTGAGTTGCGCGGGGATCACCTTGGTGTCGTTGACCACCAGCTGGTCGCCGGGCTGCAGCGCACGCGGAAGATCGGCAACGACCATGATCCCGCAATACCGCACCGGGCTGCACCACCAGCATCCGCGCGGAGTCGCGCGGGCTCGCCGGCCGCAGCGCGATGCTGCCCGAGGGAAGTTCGAAGTCGAAGAGATCGGTGCGCATACTTGAGAACCGTCATTGCGAGGAGCACTTGCGACGAAGCAATCCAGCTCCTGCTTTGCGGCCTTCTGGATTGCTTCGCTGTCGGGCGCGCGTTCGCGCGACCCGTTGGCTCGCAATGACGGTTGGGTTACGCCGCGTCGGCCGCCATCCGCGCCTTGATGATCTTGTCGGGATCCTTCACCGGCTCGCCGCGCTTGATCTTGTCGACGTTTTCCATGCCCGAGGTGACCTTGCCCCACACCGTGTACTGGTTGTTGAGGAAGGAAGCGTCGTCGAAGCAGATGAAGAACTGGCTGTCGCCGGAATCCGGGCTCGCCGCGCGCGCCATCGACGTGGTGCCGCGCACATGCGGTTCCCTGTTGAACTCGGCCTTGAGCTTCTTGCCGGAGCCGCCGGTGCCGGTGCCCTGCGGGCATCCGGTCTGCGCCATGAAGCCGTCGATGACGCGATGGAATACGATGCCGTCATAAAAACCTTCGCGCACCAGTTCCTTGATGCGCGCGACGTGGCCGGGCGCGAGGTCGGGCCGCATCTCGATGGTGACGGTGCCTTTGGTGGTTTCGAGGATCAAAGTATTGTCGTTGTCAGCCATGCTCTCTTCTCTATCGGTTTGGGTGGAGGTTTGCGAACTTGAAACCGGATGGCGAAGGGCCGGCCGGCAACGGCGCCGCCCATTCCTTCCGTAAATGGCATCGGCGTGCAACGTTGCAACGCCTCCATGACGGCGATGCGGTACAATAGCCGGTCGTTATCGGTCGCATTTTCCGATTCATAAGTAATTTTCGGGCGCCCGAGGATGCTTCCGTCCCGCCTGAACGTCACGATCGCGGTGATTTCGACGTCCGGATTGGCTTGCGACGCCGGCGGCGGCTTCCAGCACGTTCGAAACCTCGCGAACGCCTCCTTGATGTTGTCGACCTGCCCGGACTGGGCTTGAGCCGTCGAAATCGAGGCCATCAACAGCAGCGTCGCGGCAAACCCAGCCGGATGTTTGCAGGAGCGCGCCATCGCCTCTCACTTGATGTCGGATGCGACCTGCACCTTGACCATCTTGTCGGGATCCTGGACGGGCTCGCCACGCTTGATCTTGTCGACGACATCCATGCCCGACACCACTTCGCCGATCACCGTGTATTTCCCGTTCAGGAACGAGCCGTCCCCGAACATGATGAAAAACTGCGAGTTCGCGGAATCGTTGCTCGCTGAACGCGCCATGCCGACGATGCCGCGCTTGAACGGCACGTTGGAGAATTCGGCCTCGAGATTCGGATATTTCGAACCTCCGGTACCGTTGTAATTCTTGCCGTCGCCGGTCTGCGCCATGAAGCCGTCGATGACCCGGTGGAACGGCACGTTGTTGTAGTAGCCTTCGCGCGCCAGGGTCTTGATGCGCTCGGCGTGCTGCGGCGCGAGGTCGGTGCGCAGCTTGATGACGATGCGGCCCTTGGTGGTGTCGATGACGACGGCATTCGCCTTGTCGAGATTGGCGGGCAATGGCTGCGCAAAAGCTGGAGCAGCACACACCAGCGCGGCGAGAACGGCAAAAATTCGGATCATGAAAGCTCCAGGAGTAAAGTTAGAGTTTTTAAGTTGCGCGTATTCTGATCGCAAAACCGGTTCCCACTTTTGCGGAATACGCGCTAACCGGCGAATTTGGTCTTCAGGCTGGCGGCGACCGCTTCGGGAACGAATGCCGACACATCGCCGCCCATGGCCGCGATTTGACGCACCAGTGTGGCGGTGATCGGGCGGACGCCAGGCGAAGCCGGAACGAACACGGTCTGGACTTCGGGCGCCATGGTCCCGTTCATGCCGGCGAGTTGCATCTCGTAGTCGAGGTCGGTGCCGTCGCGCAGGCCGCGAATCATGATGGTCGCGCCGTTCTTCTGCGCCGCGACGACGGTCAGATTGTCGTAAGTCGTGCAATCGAACGCGCAGCCGGCCGCCGAGGCAACCGGGGCAAAAATCGCCTCGGCCATGTCCAGCCGCTCCTCGGTCGAAAACAGCGGCTTTTTGCCGGGATGGACCCCAATTGCGACAACCAGGCGGTCACACAGGCCCACGGCGTGCCTCACGACATCGAGGTGACCGTTGGTGACGGGGTCGAAAGAGCCGGGATACAGGGCAATACGGGGCATCAACCCCTCTACCCCGCCCCGCAAAACCCCGCAAGCGGATGGTTCCGCCCCGGCGCGGCGCCGGCCATCCTTTTATTTTTCCATGGTTTTTGAACCATCGCCGGGTCGGCGCGTCTGATCTGCAGGCCGGCGCATTGTTTCGTCCCTGAAGGGCGACGAAACAAATCTCCGGGGCGACGAAACCATATTCCGCATCCGCGAAGACAGGCTGAAACGGACGCTGGGTATCACGTGGTTAACAAGACGACGGGGCCGCCAAGGCCCATGACAGGGGACCGTCATGATCAAGGCACTTTCCGCAATCGCTATCGCAGCGTTCATCGCAGCTGCTCTTACCATTCTTCCCGGCTTCGCCCCGCAGGTGGAAGCCAGCGTGCCCGTGCCGTTGGCCAAGGCCGACCGGCTGGATGTCCGCTCCGGCGGCTGTGCGCAGCAATCCTGGCCGAATATCGAAGCCTCCTGCCTCCGTGTTCCCGGCTCCAAGATGCTGGTTCGCGAAGCCCGCCTGGTGACCGCCGAGCGCCGCTAAACCATTTCCCCATCCGGCATGCCCGCCGGACCTCCAAGTGTCAGAGCCGCCGGCATCGTCCGGCGGCTTCTGATTCCGGGGTAGACTAAAGTAGAAATTTCGTAGCAATTTGCGTCGCCGCGTCGCAAACTGGGCTTTGCGTCAGTTCAGGTCGGCGCAATACCACGGGGGCTCCAGTGACCGCGATTCCCGCCGCTCCTCCTTCACCCCATTCGCCTGCCCTTCCCTTGACCGCCACTATCGGCGCGCTTGGCGTGGTCTACGGCGACATCGGGACCAGCCCGCTTTATGCGCTCAAGGAAGCCGCCAAGGCTGCAGCCCACGGCGGGGCACTGCACCCCGAGGCGATTCTCGGCGTGGTATCGCTGATCCTGTGGGCGCTGATCCTGATCATCTCGCTCAAATACGCGATGCTGATCCTGCGCGCCGACAACCGCGGCGAAGGCGGCATCGTAGCACTTCTGGCGCTGCTGTCTGCCCGTAACGCCAAGCCCGGCACCTGGCGCGCCCAACTCCTGATCGTCGGCCTGATCGGCGCGGCACTGCTCTATGGCGACGGCGCCATCACGCCGGCCATATCAGTGCTATCGGCGATCGAAGGCCTGAAGGTCGACGCGCCGTCGCTGGCGCCCGCCGTGGTGCCGCTGACCGTCGTCATCCTGATCGGGCTTTTCCTGGTGCAGAAAAAGGGCGCGGGTTTTATTGGCGGAATATTCGGCCCGGTGATGCTGGCGTGGTTTATTGTGCTCGCCTTGCTCGGCATCCACGGCATCGTCAAATCGCCCGGCGTGCTCGTCGCGGTAAGCCCGTTCTACGCGTTCAATTTCCTGATCCACCAGGATTTCCACATCAGTTTTGCCATTCTTGGCGCCGCCTTTCTCGCGGTGACCGGTGGCGAGGCGATGTATGCCGACATGGGGCATTTCGGCCGGGTGCCGATCCGGCTGGCGTGGTTCGTGGTCGCGCTTCCCGCGCTGGTGCTGAACTATTTTGGGCAGGCGGCATTGCTGATCGTCGATCCGACCGCGCTCGAAAATCCATTCTATCAGTTGGCACCTGACTGGCTGCACTATCCGTTGGTCGCGTTTGCGACGGTGGCGACGGTGATCGCCTCGCAGGCGATCATTTCGGGCGTGTATTCATTGACGCAGCAGTCGATCCAGCTCGGCTTCCTGCCGCGCATGCATATCGTGCACACCACCAGCCATGCGATGGGCCAGATCTATGTGCCGCTGGTGAACTGGCTGCTGGCGGCGGCGACGCTCGGCGCGGTGATCAGCTTCGGCACCTCCGATGCGCTGGCCGGCGCCTACGGCATCGCGGTGTCGCTCTTGATGGCGATCACCACGCTGCTGGCGGCGCTGGTGGCGCTGCAATGGGGCTATCACCCGGCTGTCGTGATCCCGGTCAACGGCTTCTTCTTCATCATCGATTGCATTTTCTTCGCGGCGAATTCGACGAAATTTTTCGAGGGCGGCTGGTTTCCGCTGGTGCTGGCCGGAATCGTCGCGTTCCTGATGCTGACCTGGCGCAGTGGAGTCAGGCTGGTGGAAGGCGCGCGTGGAAAACTGCGCCAGCCCGAAGAGGACCTGATCGAAACCGCGGTCACCAAATGCCACGCGCGGCTGCCGGGCACCGCGGTGTTTCTGGCCTCGGCTGCCAAAGGGGTGCCGCTGGCGCTGACGCAATTCGTCAAGCACAACCACGTGCTGCATCAGCGCGTGGTGCTGGTCACCGTGCTGATCGAGGAAGAGCCGCGGGTCGCCGACGAAGACCGCGCCGAGGTCATCGAGGTGATTCCGGGCATCACCCGGGTCATCCTGCATTACGGCTTCATGCAATATCCGACGATCTGGGAAGGCCTGAAACTCGCTTGCGCGCAAGGCAAGCTGCCCGGCATCGACCTCACCGACATCACCTACTACATCGGCCGCGAAACCATCATCCCCCGCGAAGACGTCCCCGGCATGTGGGTGTGGCGCGAAACCGTGTTCGCCTTCCTGCAACGCAACGCCGAACGTTCGGCGGCGTTCTTCGGCGTGCCGACGCGGCAGGTGGTGGAGTTCGGGACGGAGATCGAGATTTAGGTGCGGCCGTCATTGCGGGGGCGCAACGAAGGAGGATGAGTTCTCCGCGCGGTGTAAGGGCGTGAGTCAGTCTGATCGCTCCCCAGATTTCGGGGGCGCACTCTCTGCTTCCCTTGCCTCTTTAATGACCGGGTTCGCGATTGGATTCACGGCGGGATCGTTGCCTTCCAACTCGAATACAAGCCAGTCGTCGTCCTCGTCCAGGCACTTTTCCAGCCTGACTTCTTTCAGCGTCAGCCCCTCAAGATTGTGAAACGGATTGCCGGCCCCATAGTTCTCCGCGTGGCGATCGAAGCCGTTCCACCGCATGAAGTCCTCAAACCGAAGCTTCTGGGTCAGGACGTCTACAAGCGATCGGGCAGAAATCTTGATGTACATGTGCTCTCGATCTGTAAATCTGACGCCGGCAGACGTTCCAATGAAGCGCATGCCTTCTTTTCCGCGGAGGTATTTTACTCGACGCCAGAGATTGCTGTCGTTTGCCCTCGTTTCTGCCCGAGGAACTAAGGCATCAATGCTGTTCAGTACCCGCTTGACCGAATCCGGGACCAGTACCGCATCGTTGAACATGGGAACGCACCGCAAACGATAACGATCGCGCTTTGGTCTCTCCCTTACGGGATCGGCCAACAAAAACACCAAAAATCCTATATCGCGAAACTTCTTGAAGACACGACCGGCAATGCTTTCCAGTGAAAATTGATTACTAAATTGCGACTGAAATGCCTGCGCTCCGGCATCACATAAGAAAATACCAATCGGATATCTTTTGGATGCCCCTCGGATTTGCCTGCGCTTGTGGCTCACGGCGCTGAAGATCGGCGAGTCGTACGCCTCGAAGGCGTCGTAACCGGGCATGCTGCCGGTCGTGTGCTTCCCGCCCACCTTGCGGGTGATTTTCACTTGGTACGGGTCGGGAAACGTAAAGGTATGCTCTCGATCAGGGGACGCCTTGATCTGGTCGAGGAACCCGTCGAACGCGGGACCGAACGCCTCGCTGAACTCAGAGACGGCGGGTATGGCGTATCTGCTAACACGCTTCTTGGGCCCTTTCTGCACCAAGCTACTTCCAATCTCAATATGAAAGCCTGATAACGGAATATTTCGCTTCCTTACGCGACGGTAGAGCTCCTCATCAAACTCATCATGGGGATTCAACTTCCTGATACCGGCGTTCGAGACAGCTGCGATATCCGCAAGCACACAGTCTGCGCCACACTGAAGGAGCAAGTCTGCGACTCTGCCACCTTCCAAGGTCGGCTCGAACTTTACCTCGCAAAGCTCATTCAAGATCGATGTCACCACCACTTCCCACTCTGCGGATACGGCGGACATATCCCCGCCGTTTAGCCGCTTGACGATATGATCGGCATTAGACCAAGTCAGCAGATGAGCAATCGCGTTCAACCTGCGCTGGATGAGTCGACGAGCAAACAAGGCCATTAATCAGCCTCAACGATATCGGGCGGGTCGCACAAATCGTCGCCAATTCAATGTACGCTAGCCTGCTGCGATCTCCTCCACCAAATCAAACGGCAAACGCCCGAGGCGGACGGGACTGCGTAGCCCGCAAGGGACTGCGCTAAACTGGTTGGGATTTGAACTTAGGAACCTTCAGGTTATGAGCCCCGCGAGCTACCGGCCACTCTACTCCCTGTCAAAGAGAAACCCCTTTGTATCATAGTTAGAAGTAAACAACGAATATATTCCAGATCGACAAACATTTCGAACCAGTCTTGTACCACCAGAAGTAGGCGCTGCCACTCAGCTTGCCACGTCCACCAACCGTAGCGACGAGTCCCGCACTAGCGCGGTGATTGAGAATTGGGCATTGTGGGTGAAGTCCAAACGGAGGGCAAATGCCTAACGATCCGGAGAACTTTGGCCCCTACAAGAACTTAGGGTTTCTCGGCGAAGGGTCCTACGCCCGAACTTTTCGGGTTCAAATAGGATCGGAGCGGTTTGCTCTGAAATGGCTCTTGCCTTCTGCCCGTCCCGAAGGCCGTCCACGATTTGAGAATGAGATTTGGGCGCTGCAAAGCCTCAATCATCGCGCAATCCCTCGGTTCATTGACCAAGGAATGCATGATGGCCAGCCGTACTTGGTGATGACCCTGGCCAAGGGAAAGTCGCTGAGACAGCAACTCCGTTTGAACTCGCGTTGGGCAGCGGTGTCTGGCGAGAAGTGGGTTCTTTCCGTTCTCCGCGTCATTTCAGACGCGCTGGCGCATATGCAAGCGCAGAAGGGCGGCATCTTTCATCGAGATATCAAAGACGACAATGTCATCGCAACGGCAGACGCCAGAGCGATATCTCTTATCGACTTTGGGTTCTGCAAGAGCTCGCAACAGCCGCGCGAAGTTGCGACCCCTAGAAACGCTGGGAAAATATGGTTTAGCCCGCCCAGCAAGCTTCACAATGCTTCATACACGCATAAAACTCATGACATTTTCGGGGTTGGGGTCCTTGGATACTTGCTGCTCACGAATGAACTTCCTTGGCTGGTCCCAGACGATCAAGATGCAGGTCATCTACAGGAGTTGATGCAATCAACGAGGCCCATTCGGGTGGATATCCTAAACTCCCTCGTCTCGCGAAAGACTGCTTCTCTCATCGACCTGTTTCTAGAAACTGTCGATGATGTCAGACCTACGCCTGCCGAAGCTCTCGGCAAGTTGGAAGAAGCGCTGCATGAGTTTTCCGGTCGGCGAATGCCGCCGCGCTTGGTTCACGCTCCTCGTTTTAAGGCTTCCGAGGTAATCCGCGATCCCATACACGGCGACATCTGGGTAACAGACTTTGAACAGAAGATATTAGACGCTCGTGAGTTTCAGCGACTACGACATATCAAACAGCTCGGCTTCTCCAATCTTGTATTCCCCGGCGCGGATCATAGTAGATTTAGCCACTCTATCGGCACGCTCCATTGTGCTGACAAGATCATTTCATCCCTCCGAGATATTAGCGGAACTGACTTGGAGCCAGAGGGGAGACTGGCTACTCGCCTCTACGCGCTCGTTCATGACGCCACTCATATAGGATTTGGTCACACTCTGGAAGACGAACTCGGCTTCTTCACACGCCATGACAAAAATGCGCGTCGATATGAGCGGCTCGTAAAATCGAAGAAATCGCAAATCGGAAAGTTGCTCACCTCGACAGAGTTCGGAAGGACGGCGTTGGCAAGATTAGAGCTTCTTATTGAGCAGGGCGACGACGAGGTAGCTAAGCTTCCCCTTTTCCATTTTGAGGAAATAATTAGCGGCGTCGTTGGGGCAGATGTTTTAGACTACGTCGATCGAGATTCAACGTTCTGCGGTCTCGACCACCGAGTAGATTCGGCTATTTTTCGAAGCTACAAGCTGGCAAGGCTTCGCGGGGTTGACCAAATCGAGACGCACCTAGCCTCCGGAATATCCGGTTCTCGCGGCTTGCGGTTAGACAAGGAGTTCGCGTTTGAATCCCTTTTGTTGGAGAGATATGCACTGTTCTTGAAAATATACACTCACCCTCTGAAAGTTGCTGCGGGTGCGATGCTTGGTAAAGCTATTACCGAGATCGCAAAGGATCATGACGCAATAACTAAGCTGGAGGAGCGACTGGATTGGACGGGTGACAACGGCATCATTCATCTCTTGACGCGCTCGCGGCACTCGGTCGCTCGCCGAATAGGGCGCATGCTTGCCGCAGGGCAGCTGTACGAGCCTGTATATGGTGCAAAGCTGCTTCAGGATTTGAGCGAAGGCGCATACATCGCAAAATTGCAGGTTCTAGAGAAGAAAAAGGTACTTGATCCAATTGGTCGCGCCCTAGAGGAGAACGCGTTTGCGGCTGCCGCGAAAATTAGCAGTTCCGATGTTGTGATCTACTGCGCAAGCAAGTGCCCGGGGTTCCAACGAGTTCGCCAATACATTGCACATGGATCAGAAGTGACGATTCGGGACGACGAGAACAAAAGCTACCGGCGGGTTCGCGACCGTCATCTCGCGTTGTGGTGGGCCTATGTATTCGTCGCGCCTTCGGTCCCACCGGCGGCGAGGCGCATCATAGAGGCAAAGGCGAAGGATTTGTTTGGACGGGCGAACGAAATCAAGGCGGATCGTCGTGAGGGCATGCTCTTCATGTAGTAGGGTAGTCGGAAGCACATAGGCCGGGCGCATCAACGGGAGCCGCCCAGGAAACAAGCCGGTTGGTCCAGATTTCTGGATTCCGGGTTCGTTCGCTTCGCTCGCGCCCCGGAATGACGGCCCCTACCCCCCATTCCCGTTCTCTTCCTCGCCGATATGCTCCACCGACACCACGTGCTCATCCTCCGCCGTGTCGAACACAATGACGCCTTGCGTCGAGCGGCCGGCGATGCGGATGCCTTCGACCGGGCAGCGGATCAGCTGGCCCTTGTCGGTGACCAGCATGATCTGGTCGCTATCCTCGACCGGGAACGACGCCACCAGCTTGCCGTTGCGGCCGTTGACCTGCATCGCGACGATGCCCTTGCCGCCGCGGCCGGTGGTGCGGTACTCGAACGACGACGAGCGCTTGCCAAAACCGTTCTCGGAAATCGTCAGCACGAACTGCTCGCTGGCGGACATCTCGACATAGCGCTGCTCGCCGAGCTCGATGGCGCCGGAGGCATCCTCGCTGTCGGTCCCCGCCTCTTCCTCGGCACCGCCGCGGCGCACCGCGTTGGCGCGGCGCAGGTAGGCCGCGCGCTCTTCGGCGTCGGCGTCCATGTGGCGCAGGATGGTCAGTGAGATCAGCTTGTCGCCTTCAGGCAACGCAATGCCGCGCACGCCCATCGAGGTGCGGCCGGTGAACACGCGCACGTCGGTGACGGGGAAGCGGATGCACTGGCCGCCGGCGGCGGTCAGCAGCACGTCGTCGCGCTCGGTGCAGATCTGCACGTCGACGATCGCCTCGTCGTCATCGAGCTTCATGGCGATGATGCCGGAGCGCCGCACGTCGACGAAGTCCGACAGCTTGTTGCGGCGGACGGTGCCGCCGGTGGTGGCGAACATCACGTCGAGATTGGCCCAGGAGGATTCATCCTCGGGCAGCGGCATGATGGTGGTGATGCGCTCGCCCTGCTCCAGCGGCAGGATGTTGATCAGCGCCTTGCCGCGGCCGTTCGGCGGCGCCACCGGCAGCCGCCAGACCTTTTCCTTGTAGACCTGGCCGCGCGAGGAGAAGAACAACACGGGCGTGTGGGTCGAGGCCACGAACAGCCGGCTGACAAAGTCCTCCTCGCGGGTCTGCATGCCGGAGCGGCCCTTGCCGCCGCGCTTCTGCGCGCGATAGGTCGACAGCGGCACCCGCTTGACATAGCCGGCATGCGACACCGTCACCACCATGTCCTCGCGCTGGATCAGGTCCTCGTCCTCGACCTCGTTTTCCTGCTCGACGATCACGGTTTTGCGCGGGGTGGCGAATTCGGACTTGATCGCGGCAAGTTCCGATTTGATGATGCTCTGGATGCGCGCGCGCGAGCGCAGAATGTCGAGATAGTCGGCGATCTCCACCGCAAGCTTGTCGAGTTCTTCGGAAATCTCCTCGCGCCCGAGCGCGGTCAGCCGCTGCAGCCGCAGGTCGAGGATGGCCTTGGCCTGCTCCATCGACAGCCGCGCGGTGCCGTCGGCGGCGAGCCGGTGCCGGGGATCGTCGATCAGCGTGATCATGGCGGCTACGTCCTTGGCCGGCCAGTCGCGCGACATCAGGGTTTCGCGCGCGGTGTTGGGATCCGGCGAGGTGCGGATCACGCGAATGACCTCGTCGATATTGGCCACCGCAATCGCAAGACCGACCAGGATGTGGGCGCGGTCGCGCGCCTTGTTGAGCAGGAATTTCGTGCGCCGCGACACCACCTGTTCGCGGAACGCGACGAACAGCGTCAGCAGATCCTTCAGGTTCATCACCTGCGGACGGCCGGCGTCGAGCGCCACCATATTGGCGCTGAAATTGGTCTGCAGCGGCGTGAAGCGATAGAGCTGGTTCAGCACCACCTCCGGTACGGCATCGCGCTTCAGTTCGATGACCACCCGAAAACCGTCGCGGTCGGATTCATCGCGCAGGTCGGAAATGCCCTCGATCTTCTTCTCGCGCACCAGTTCGGCGATGCGCTCGACCATGCTGGCCTTGTTCACCTGGTAGGGAATCTCGGAAATGATGATTGCTTCGCGCTCCTTGCGCGCCGGCTCGATCGAAACCTTGCCGCGCATCACGATCGAGCCGCGGCCGAGATGGTAGGCCGAGCGGATGCCCTGGCGGCCGAGAATGATGCCGCCGGTCGGGAAATCCGGTCCGGGGATGATGTTGATGAGGTCGTCGATCCCTAACGCGGGATCGTCGATCAGGGCAACGCAGGCGTCGATCACTTCGCCGAGATTGTGCGGCGGGATGTTGGTGGCCATGCCGACCGCGATGCCGCCGGCGCCGTTGACCAGCAAATTGGGGAATTTCGCCGGCAGAACCGTCGGCTCGCGCTCGGAATTGTCGTAGTTGGCCTGGAAGTCGACGGTATCCTTGTCGATGTCGTCGATTAGCGACTGCGCGACCTTGGTCAGGCGGGATTCCGTGTACCGCATCGCGGCCGGCATATCGCCGTCCACCGAGCCGAAATTGCCCTGTCCGTCGATCAGCGGCACGCGCATGGAAAAATCCTGCGCCATGCGCACCAGCGCGTCATAGACCGACTGATCGCCGTGCGGATGGTACTTACCGATCACGTCGCCGACGGTGCGCGCCGACTTGCGGTACGGCTTGTTCCACTCAAAGCCGTTCTCGTACATCGCGTAGAGAATCCGCCGGTGCACCGGCTTCAATCCGTCGCGCGCGTCCGGCAGCGCCCGCGCCACGATCACGCTCATGGCGTAATCGAGATAGGAGCGCTTCATTTCGTCGAGGATCGAAACGGGACGAATATCGGATGGAGCCGGCGGCTCTCCGGGTTTTGTGTCGTCAGGGTCAGACAAGGGAAAATCCGGTAAAATTTTGTCTGGAATCATATAGCCCATGGGGGGTCAAAAAACCACCCCAGGCAGAGCTTTTTCCAGCTGTTTTTACAGATACTTAGGAGCACTTCGTAGGGTGGGCAAAGGCGCTCTTGCGCCGTGCCCACCATCGGCCTTTCGACAAGCGCGATCCACATGGTGGGCACGCCATCGGACGCGCATTCGCGCGCCCGCCGGCTTTGCCCACCCTACGGATCAGAACGGAATGTCGTCGTCCATGTCGCTGTTGCGGGCTCCGGCGCCGGCCGCCACGGCGCGGCGCGGCGCTCCACCGGAGGGACCGCCGGACCCGAAATCGCCGCCGGAATCATCGGATCCGAAACCCCCGCTACCGCCTCCTCCGGCGCGATCCAGCATGGTCAGCGTCGAGTTGAAATTCTGCAGCACGACTTCGGTCGAGTAGCGTTCGACATTGTTCTGGTCGGTCCATTTCCGCGTCTGCAGCTGGCCCTCGATGTAAACCTTGGCGCCTTTTTTCAGGTATTGCTCGGCGATCTTGCACAGGCCTTCGCTGAAAATCACCACGCGATGCCACTCGGTCTTTTCCTTGCGCTCGCCGGTGGCCTTGTCGCGCCAGGTGTCCGAGGTCGCGATCCGCAAATTGGCGATCGGCCGCCCGTCCTGGGTCCGCTTGATTTCCGGATCGGCGCCCAGATTGCCGATCAGAATGACCTTGTTGACCGAACCCGCCATCTTAAAACTCTCCATTACGAGGACTTGCCTGAGACCACCCTACGCCTTCACACAGGTGATCGCGCGGGGCCGCGGGAGTTGTCCACGCTCCAATATGGGTGGTCCCCGGGGATTTTACATTGTTCCCTTTTTGTTCTATCATGGGGACGATCAGGGAGCAAGGACTTTCGTGAGCGATTCCGGCGTTCGCAGCCCGACGCAACGCAACCGGCAACAAACCGTTGATGGCTGCAATCGAGCACTGGAAATTGCCTCCCGTTCTTCCTACGTTCCGAGTACTCCATCCATCCATCTGGCGGCAAGTCGTTCCGGCGATGCGCGCCCACGAGCGGCGCCCTCGACGCGTCTGGAATTGCCGACCATGGACGAAATTCTAAAGGCAAAACGTCAGCAGGCCGGTTCGGCGATGCGCGCCATCACCATCCGCGGCGCGCGCGAGCACAATCTCAAGAATATCGACGTCGAAATTCCGCGCGACAGGCTTGTCGTGTTCACCGGCCTGTCCGGCTCGGGGAAATCGTCGCTCGCCTTCGACACCATCTATGCCGAGGGTCAGCGGCGCTATGTGGAATCGCTCTCCGCCTACGCACGGCAGTTCCTGGAGATGATGCAGAAACCGGACGTCGATCAGATCGACGGCCTGTCGCCTGCGATCTCCATCGAACAGAAGACCACCTCGAAAAACCCGCGCTCGACCGTCGGCACCGTCACCGAGATCTACGATTACATGCGGCTGCTGTGGGCACGCGTGGGCGTGCCCTACTCGCCGGCCACGGGGCTGCCGATCGAGAGCCAGATCGTCTCGCAGATGGTCGACCGCGTACTCGCATTGCCGGAAGGCACCCGGCTGTACCTGCTGGCGCCGGTGGTGCGCGGCCGCAAGGGCGAATACCGCAAGGAACTGGCGGAGTATCTCAAGAAGGGATTCCAGCGCGTCAAGATCGACGGCGCGTTTCACGAACTCGCGGATGCGCCGCTGCTGGATAAGAAGTTTCCGCACGACATCGACGTGGTGGTGGACCGCATCGTGGTGCGGCCGGACATCGGCCAGCGGCTGGCGGAGAGTTTTGAGACCGCGCTGAAGCTCGCCGAGGGCCTCGCGGTGATCGAATATGCCGAGGCGCCTACCTCTTCACCTCCCCCTGAAAGGGGGAGGTCGACCGCGAAGCGGTCGGGTGGGGGTCCAGCTGGGGACACTGACCCCTCCCCGGCGCGGAGCCTGTCATCGGACGACGCTTCGCGTCGATCCGTTGGGGCCGACCCTCCCCTTTCAGGGGAGGGTGAAAAAAAGAAAGTCGCAAAAATCCACGACAAGAGCGGCCCCGAGCGCATCCTGTTCTCGGAAAAATTCGCCTGCCCGGTGTCCGGCTTCACGATCCCCGAAATCGAGCCGCGGCTGTTCTCCTTCAACAACCCCTATGGCGCCTGTCCGGAATGCGGCGGGCTTGGCGTCGAGCAGCACATCGACGAAGAGCTGGTCATTCCCGACAAGGAATTGACGCTGCGCCGCGGCGCGATCGCGCCGTGGGCGAAATCGTCCTCGCCCTATTACATCCAGACCCTCACCGCGCTGGGTAAATTCTACAAGTTCACGCTCGACACCAAGTGGAAGGACCTGCCGAAAAAAACGCAGAACGCCATTCTGCACGGCTCCGGCGAGGACGAGATCAAGTTTTCCTATGAAGACGGGGTGCGCTCCTACGACACCAAAAAGCCGTTCGAGGGCGTGATCACCAATATCGACCGCCGCTATCGCGAGACCGAGAGCGAGTGGGCGCGCGAGGAACTGGCGAAATACTTTTCCGACGTGCCCTGCGCGGGCTGCAACGGCTATCGGCTGAAGCCGGAAGCGCTGTGCGTCAAAATCGGCGGCAAGCACATCGGCGAGATCAGCGAGCTGTCGGTGCGCCGCGCCGGCGAATGGTTCGAGACCGTGCCGAAGGCGCTCAACGCGCAGCAGAACGAGATCGCCGCGCGGGTGCTGAAGGAGATCCGCGAGCGGCTGTCGTTCCTGCTCGACGTCGGCCTGAACTACCTGACCCTGGCGCGCGCGTCGGGCACGCTGAGCGGCGGCGAAAGCCAGCGCATCCGCCTCGCCTCGCAGATCGGCTCGGGCCTGACCGGCGTGCTCTATGTGCTGGACGAGCCCTCGATCGGCCTGCACCAGCGTGACAACGCGCGGCTGCTGGAGACGCTGAAGCGGCTGCGCGACCTCGGCAATACCGTGATCGTGGTCGAGCATGACGAGGACGCCATCCGGCTTGCCGACCATGTGCTCGACATCGGCCCCGGCGCCGGCATGCATGGCGGCCACATCGTCGCGCAGGGCGCGCCCGCGGACATCATGAACAATCCGGCGTCGCTGACCGGCAAATATCTCACCGGCGAATTGTCGGTGGAGATTCCGGAGCGGCGGCCGCCGAACCATCGCCGCACGATCAAAGTGGTCAACGCCCGCGGCAACAATCTGAAAAACGTCTCGGCGGAAATCCCGCTCGGTCTGTTCACCTGCGTCACCGGCGTCTCCGGCGGCGGCAAGTCGACGCTGCTGATCGACACGCTCTACAAGGCGATCGCGCGAAAGCTCAACAACGCCAGCGAAGGCGCCGCGCCGCACGACCGCATCGAGGGCCTCGAGCATATCGACAAGATCATCGACATCGACCAGTCGCCGATCGGCCGCACCCCGCGAAGCAATCCTGCGACCTACACCGGCGCGTTCACCCCCATCCGCGAATGGTTCGCCGGCCTGCCCGAAGCCAAGGCACGCGGCTACGAGCCGGGGCGGTTCTCGTTCAACGTCAAGGGCGGCCGCTGCGAGGCCTGCCAGGGCGACGGCGTCATCAAGATCGAGATGCACTTCTTGCCCGACGTCTACGTCACCTGCGACGTCTGCAAGGGCAAGCGCTACAACCGCGAAACGCTGGAAGTGCTGTTCAAGGGCAAGTCGATCGCCGACGTGCTCGACATGACCGTCGAGGAAGCCGCCGAATTCTTCAAGGCGGTGCCACGCGTCCGTGAAACTTTTAAAACGCTGCATCGCGTCGGCCTCGACTACATCCATGTCGGCCAGCAGGCGACCACGTTGTCCGGCGGCGAAGCGCAACGCGTGAAGCTGGCCAAGGAACTGAGCAAGCGCGCCACCGGCCGCACTTTGTATATTCTGGACGAGCCGACGACGGGCCTGCATTTCCACGACGTGAAGAAACTGCTCGAGGTGCTGCACGAACTGGTGGCGCAGGGCAACACGGTGGTGGTGATCGAGCACAATCTCGAAGTGATAAAAACCGCCGACTGGGTGATCGACCTCGGCCCCGAAGGCGGCGACGGCGGCGGCGAAATCGTCGCCTGGGGCCCGCCCGAGGATATCGTCAAGGCGCCGCGGAGTTATACGGGGAAGTTTCTGGGGCCGGTGCTGGCGAAGCACGGGAAGCGGAAGCGCGGGGCGAGCGAGGCGGCGGAGTAGCTTAAGGGCCAATGACGGAAACCTTCCGCCGCATTCAGACGCTCGTACTCGCCGGCAACGTCCGCGTATCGGATCACGGGTTTGAAGAATTGGCCAAGGATGCTATTCTCGTTGAGGATTTGGTAGCCGATATCATGACCGCCGTTCTGGTCGAAGATTACCCTGACCGTTTCCGCGTTCTGACTTTGCAGGAGGATGGTCGCGGGCGTCCGGTTCACGTGGTCTGGGCCCTTCCGTCGGAACAACGCCGACCGGCGGTCCTCGTTACCGCTTATCGACCCGATCCGAGCTTGTGGGAAAACGAATTCAGACGCAGGAGGAGCAAGTGATCCGCAAATCCACCAAGCTCTTCCGCGAAGGCAAATACGCCGCTGAAGTCGTCATCGAGCTTCTTTACGACGACGAAAACTGGTCGCCGACGATGTCGCTCGACGACGCGCGAAAACTCGATACCGTGCGGCTGGCTCTGCAGCGTGGCGACATTGCCGAGGCGGCCAGGCACGGGCGGGTGTTCGAGCTGACGCCTGTCGCGGCAAAGTAGCGGCAGACTATCTCACACAGCAAGTAGCCCTGCTGTTCACGGAATAATACTTTACTACGCATTTGACTAAACTTCGAAGTGTGTCAGGATACTGTCCTTGTGACCAGAAGACCACTTCCGTTGGTCTATCTCAGCTTTAAGACCAGCGCGGGCGTCTTCCGTTTTTAAGTTCGAGCCTATTAGTCCAGCGATCCGTTAGCGAAATTTTTTTTAAGGGAGAGAACAATGCCTGACTGGAAGGGAATTGTAGGAAACGAATATTCTGCCGACGACTTTGACAGCTATGCTCATGCACTTCATTGGACTTCGTGGCGTCCCTCCTTCGTGGTTTTGCATAACACTGCCGTGCCGACACTCGCACAGCGGCCGAACGGATTTACCAAACAGCATATTCTTAATCTGGAAAAATATTACCGCGACGAAATGCACTGGAAAGCTGGACCGCATCTATTTATCGACGACAAGCAAATCTGGGTATTTACGCCACTCACCCTGTCAGGAACTCATTCACCGAGCTACAACAAGGTTGCTTTAGGTGTGGAAATGCTGGGTGACTATGACAAGGACGATTTCGATAGCGGCCGAGGACTTAAGGTACAAAAGAACGCGGTCGCCGCAATAGCAACTCTATCCGCTATCCTCGGCATCGAACCTGAAACGATGAAGCTGCATAAAGAAGACCCTCTTACAACCCACGCTTGTCCAGGCAAGAATGTTGTCAAGAATAAATTTATTCAAAGCGTGAAGGATTTGATCGACGAAAGACATGGAGGCGAGCATCTCGACCCACCTGGGGCTTGATCGCTGAGGAATATTTTACCGGCTTAGACCGGTGTTTCCTTGAACAGCGTCCAAATCTCGTCCGGTGCTGTGTCCATGCACCAGAAGCTATACGCATGGTATCCATCCGCCTTTATGGCAGCGATGAAGTTTTTCGTCGCTGCAAGACAGGTGGGCACATCCGGAAGCGGCAGATCATCCGATATCGTGATGTTACCCGTCGGCTTGTAACGATCCTTGAAGTCGCGCGCAGCCTCAACGACCTTATAATCGTGAACGGATTTTCCCAATCGGGTCGTCACATCGGCCGTGCGATAGTAGACCTGCGGACAGTTGTCTGCGACGTGCTTTAGAAAATTCTCGAACGGAAGATCCGTGTGCAGCGAAGGCTGATCGTGGCTGGATAGGGCAATACCTCGTCCCTTCGCAGATAATCCGGCCTCAACCTTCGCCGCGTAAGCCTCCGCCTCCGGCGCTTTGCCGCGAAAGCGCGGAGAATCGCTGGTCTTTTCGGCATCAAGCAAAACACCCGCGAGATCGAAGTCGTGCGCCCACTGCAAGACTTTATCGGCTTCGTCGTTGGCAGCCGCAACATTCGCGCAGAATGGCACATGCCACCCCCATAACTCAACTCCGGCCTTGTCGAGTTCGGTGCGGAAGGTGGTCATTTCCGGATTCGTAAAATTCTTGTCCAGCCCGGGGCCTCGCCCAACTCTGACCCAGACGGCACTAAATCGTAAATCCTTGCAACGATTTGCCAGTTTGACCGCTCCACCTGCGGACGCGAGCACATTGTGCAGGTTCGTGACGTAGATATTTCGTCCGACAATGCGTTTCATGAGGCACCTCAATTAAAACTTGCAATTCAATATTACGACGTCGGAAGTTCATAACTGTCAACAACTTTCCTCTGCGGCACGCGGCACTAGCGCACCCCGGTGCCGCCGCAGCGCTGACACTTCACCACCCTGTCCCCCTTCTTCAGCAGGCCTTTGCCCTCGCAATTCTTGCATTTCTGCTTTTTCTTGACGTTGGGGCCTTTTTCATTGGCCATGGCATTCTCCGCTCGCGAGGTGCGATCAAGTGGCATAGCGCAGCGCCGTCATCTGCTGGTTATAACTGCGTTTGCGCTCAGGATTTGGGCCCCGCTCAAGACCAGCTTGTTTATCAGTGCCAACCGCCCTACGGTTCTACTCCAGATTGAAAAGCTCGGAAAATAGGGAGACCTCCCGTAACCACAGAATCATGCTTTCCGGAATTGACTTCGCTTGATGTGATTGAGACGTTTAACCCTGGGACCGCTTATTCATTCTCGCACAGGCTAAAATCGGCCAATGCGGGCGGGGAGCCTTGGACAAACGCAACCCTGGAAGGGCGATTCGACGGTCAGAAGTTGAACCTCGGTTTTCGCTTCGAGGTCGACGGCGTCAGCCTGGCCTATAATATCTATGCGGTACTGGTGGCATCGGCGAGTAGCGTACTGGGATGGTTCGATTTGACGAAAGCCTGCAGCGGGCCCGGTGGTTCGATCTTCCCCCGCGGAAAACTCGATCTTCCGGCTGTCAAATTCGAGTCCACCGAGCCGCTTGATGTCCATATCATTGTCTGGGGCCGATTGTAGAGGATCGCGCTCTCCAGGTACGGATGGTTTGAGGATCGGCAACCGCGCGCCAATCGCGAATGCACGGACGCCCGTACATTCGTTCGGGGTCGATCTGATCATTGTCAAAAGATTGACTTTCGGCACCTTTGATAACAATGCGCCCTGCGACGCCACGACAGCGACGCGTTGCACTGCAAGGCGGGCGGCAAGCCGTTGAATATTCCGGATGAAGGCTTGGCGTAGCATGCCCTCCACCACCTACACCCTCTTCCGCAACGCCATCGTCGCCGAACAGCAGGTTATCTGTAGCTATGACGGGCGGCTGCGTGAGTTGTGTCCCCACATCATCGGCACCAACAAGAACGGTGAGGAAGTCGTGCTGGCTTGGCAATTCGGCGGCGCGAGTCCGGGCAACCTCCCGCAATGGCGATGCCTCAAGCTCGCCAACGTCCGCGATGCCCGCGCCCGCGACGGGCGCTGGCATGAAGGCGGATCGCACAAAAGCGAGCAGAGCTGTGTCGCGAAGATCGATCTCGACATCAACATCCACGTGCGCAAGAATCGCCGTTGAGGAGATCGATCGATCATGCCCGCCGTCCGCGACAACACCGCCCTCTCCCGCTTCGAACTCGACGTTGAGGGCGGGCTTGCGTTTGCGAATTATCGCCGCGCGCCGGGCACGGTCATCATCATCCATACCGAGACGCCGCGCGCGTTGCGCGGGCGTGGCATTGCGTCGGAGCTGGTAGCGGGTGCGCTGGAATTGATCCGCGCAGACGGCAACAAGGTCGTCGCCGGCTGCGGGTTTGTGGTGGATTATTTGCGCAGGCATCCGGAGTTTTCGGATCTGGTAGCTTGAGCGACGGGCTTTGGCCCGTTTTCCCTGATTGTCCTGTCAGCGATACTCTACTATTGATGGATATTGATGGGATTGGCGATCGAGGCAGGAGCGAACTCGTTAGAGGTGGTGTCTGGTGACAGCGACCCGCGAACCGAAGCCTACGCCTGGAAATGCGGTCCGCTTGTGAGTCCGCGACCTGTACGACGATACTCGACGCGGCAAGTTCGGCGCCTCTGATGAACTCGATCAAAGACATCAAGATCCTTCTCTTCATCGGCTATGCTATCGGCTATCCCCTCGCCGTGTTGCCCCCGGTTTTCATGGATCCGCTTCTTAAGTCGCACGTATTGTTCGCTTCTCGTACCTATGTCCACGCGGGATGGTGCATCCCCATCTATCTGCTGCTTGTTTGCAGCCAGGCAATTTTGCTGAAGCGATCGCAGCGCGTACGCTCCCTGTACTTGTCCGTGTGCGGATTTATCGTTTCGATAGTTGCGAGCCTTCCGCTGTTTTTGCCGGAATTTCCGCACGGCAATCTTTTTGCCGTCGGCGTGACGACGACATTCCTGTCGGCTTTTTCAATCTTTGTCTGGTCGATCGGGATACAGATATTAATCGACCCCGAATCCCTTAAATCTTCAGGCGACGCGACCTTCGACTACCTGAAGGCATTATTTTCATTTGTGCGACAAGGGGCATTTGCAGGGGTAGCGTTGTTCGGGGCGCTGTTCTTTGCGGCATTTTCGACAGAATTCAAGTACGTCGAAAATACCGTAACCGACAAACGCGATATCTTTTTGTTGAACTTGAATATTGCGTTGCAGGTCGCATTCTACACCTTGTATTCGGTCGGTGGTGTGGTTCGGTTTTTCTTCAATATGAACCTTCATATTTTGTCGCAATTCAAGGAGGTCGCGGCAAGGATGGATCGCGAGGCACGGGCAAACATGTTAGCGGCTACACCCGGGTCAAAAGCGCTGCAATCGGAGCATCCTCCAGAAATATCCGCCGTTTCGGGACCCGTTTGAAGCCGCCATCGGATCCGGCGACGGGGGTGGGAAACGAAGGCTGGGGCTCGGCAGGAGTTGCGAGAATGCGGAAGTTTGGCTGTTTGAAATGTGAATCGGAAATTCGGGACGCTACGCATCAGTCTAACGCTGCGTCATTCCGAAACTGTCATTCCCGGGCGCGCGTCTTCGCGCGAGCCCGGAATCCATAACCACGATTGGGGGTTATGGATTCCGGGCCTGCGAAAGTGGGCGCATCCCGGAATGACGGTTGCGGAAGGGTGGCCGGGACAAGCCCAGCCATGACGACCGAAATGATCCGTTCACGAACTTGTGAATGTATACCTATCCACGTCCCCAAACCCTCCCTTATCCTGCTCGCGTCCTGTCCAGTGAGGGGCGCTTCTAGAGGCGATCCTGAAGTGGGACAGAGCGAGAGCTGGCCGGAGGGGTAACCCGAAGGCTGATGCGGCGCCTGGGGACGTGCCTCGCAAGCACCAACCGGGAGGCCCTGGGTTTCCGTCCGGCCCGAAAGGGTCTGCCACTGTGAGCTGGCTGGACGGGGACAGGCGAGCGGCGCGAAATCGCCGTGCTCAAGGACCCTTTCGGGGGTCTGCCAAGTCCCCGGAAGAACGGACCAGGGTTTTAAGACGCCGCGGCGGGACGCTGAGAGGCGTTGCCGTGTGCCTCTGTTTCTCGGCAATCCGGGAAACAAGCCGCGGCCGTTACCAAGGTGCGCCTTTCGGCGTCCCGTCTCCCCTCAAGGAGGGGGAGATCAACTAAAAGCTCAACTCGCGCGGCGGCGCGAGGATGAGAGCACTTGGCTGTTTGAAATTGTAGATAGAATTTGCAGCTCACGCTGACACAGTCATCATTACCCACACGCCGGCGTCGTCCCGGTGAAGGCTGGCGACAATTCCGCCTTTTCATTTGGTTGCAATTAGCGCACAGTGCTCGCTTTAAATCAGTAAGGAGAATTGGACCATGCCTGAAATTGCCTGGGGCAAAATAATTGGCGGCCCTTTTAAAACCAAAGTGATAGCGATTTGCAGTGATCTGCAATGCGATCCCAGCCACCTCACGTCCGCGATGGCGTTCGAAACCGGGGAAACTTTCTCGCCCAGCATCCGAAACAGGCAGAGCGGAGCCACCGGACTGATCCAGTTCATACCGTCGACGGCCCGAGACCTCGGCACCACAACCGATGACCTCGCATCGATGTCGGCAATCGATCAGCTCGATTTCGTTCAGAAATATCTCAAGCCGTTCAAACGCAAAATGAACACGCTCTCCGACGTGTACATGACCATATTGCTTCCGTCCGCGGTGGGCAAACCCGAAGCATCCGTATTATTCCGGCGCCCATCGCGAGCCTACACGCAAAACCAGGGCCTCGATGTGAATCACGACGGGCAGATCACAAAGGGCGAAGCCGCGGCGAAGGTGCAAACGAAACTGGAAAGGGGTCTCGAAGCGTCACGTCGCGGCTGATCGCATTGCGAAAGATGCGCCTCAGACAATCCTGATCGACATGTCCGGCAGGCCCTCGATCTTGCACAACAGCACGTCGCCCTTGACCACCGGGCCGACATTTTCCGGCGTGCCGGAATAGATGATGTCGCCGGCCTTCAGCTCGAACGCTTCGGAGAGTTTTGAGACCTGCTCGGCGACGTTCCAGCTCATGTTGAGAAGGTTCGAGTTCTGCTTCACCGTGCCGTTCACCGCGAGCGAGATGCCGCCCTTGCTGAGGTGACCGGTCTTCGATGCCGGATGAATTGGGCCGAGTACCGCGGCGTGATCAAAACTCTTGCCGATTTCCCACGGTTTCTTCTCGTCGCCCATCGCGCGCTGCAGGTCGCGCCGGGTCATGTCGAGACCCACCGCATAACCATAGACGTGGTCGAGCGCCTGTTCGACCGGAATATTGGTGCCGCCGGACTTTAACGCCGCCACCAGTTCGACCTCATAGTGGTAGTTCCTGGTCAGCGACGGATAGGGATGATCCGCGACCGTGCCGATGGCGACGTTCTGGATCGCGTCGGTCGGCTTCTGGAAGAAGAACGGCGGCTCCCGGGTCGGGTCCGAGCCCATCTCGCGCGAATGCGCGGCGTAGTTGCGGCCGATGCAATAGATGCGGCGCACCTGGAACACGTCGGTCTCGCCGACGATCGGGATGGTGATGGCGGCGACCGGGAACATCGGTTTCGGCCCGGCCTGTGCCGCAGCCGGCCGGCTCTGCGCTGCGCCGGCAAGCGCCAGCGCTCCGGTGGCGAGAATGGTTCTGCGGTCGATGCTGTGCACGGGCGTTCTCCAGTTGGCTGATTTTGTTATTGGGGCGTCTCTAGACCGGCAGCACGCAGCGGGCAAGTCAGCAAAAAGGCCCGCACGAATGCAGGCCTTTTCCGATTGTTTGGAAAAAAAAGGGAACCTAGTGTTTGATCTCCGGCGGCAGCTTGCCGCCATTAGCGGCGAGTTTCGCCATCACCTGCTTGTGCAGCCAGATGTTCATGCTCGCGGAGTCGTTGCTGTCGCCGGTGTAACCGAGTTCCCCGGCCAGTTGCTTGCGGGCGGTAAAACTGGAGTCGATATCAAGCGCCTTCATCAGGTCGACGATCGAGGTGCGCCATTCCAGCTTTTCCTTCTTGGCGGCGACCGCCTTGTCCAGGATGGGTGCGACATCGACGGTTTGCGCAGGCGCGGCCGCCGGCGATCCGCCCCCGCTACTGCTACCGCCGGCGGGTGGGGCGCCCGGCACTGCCGCATCGGCCTTGGTGCCGAAGATCGCGCTCATGATTTTTCCGAAAATGCTCATCGTGTCGCTCCCTGTGAAGGTGAAGACAGTTGAACGTCCCGCGTGGCACTTCGTTCAGCTTCCGACCGCACCGGACTGATTGCGATGACCTTGGGCCGGCGCGCGCAAGCCTTGCCAATGCGGTCCGGGGGTACCTGCTCGCTTGGCCTCTCGATCGAATCTCTCGTGACAATTGCATGATATCTCCGCATCATCACCGAACCGTGAGCAACGATTTCAAGGGATTGGCGCTACCATCGTGGCTCAGTTCGCGGCATGGCCTGTTCGGTTTCCTTGTCTTCGCGTCTGGCCTGATCGCGATCGTTTTAGCCAAGGCAAACGCGCGCCCTCCATCGGCGCGATGATTTGCCGCTAGCCGTCAGGGAGACAGCGACAATGGCCACGCCACATTCCGGCAATGTCACCCCCCTGGTGCCCGCGGTTACCGCGACCGCACCGGTGATCCGAACCATCCGCCTCGCAGATCTCGGCGACGCGTTGCGTCTCGGCTGGGAGGATTTCAAGGCGGTGCCGAGCCACGCCATCATCCTTTGCGTGATCTATCCGGTGCTCGGCCTGGTGCTGGCGCGGCTGGCGCTGGGATACTCGGTGTTGCCGCTGCTGTTTCCGCTCGCGGCCGGTTTTGCCCTGCTCGGCCCGTTCGCGGCGCTCGGGCTCTACGAATTGAGCTATCGGCGCGAACGCGGCGAAGAGGCGTCGGCCTGGCATGCGACCGAGGTGCTGCGCTCGCCCTCGTTCGGCGCCATGCTCGGGCTCGGCACGCTGCTGCTGGCGCTGTTCGTGATCTGGGTCGCCACCGCGCAGGCCATTTACGTCGCGGCCTTCGGTTATGAATCTGCCGCCGAGATCCCGGGCTTTGTCAAACGCGTGCTGACCACATCCCAGGGATGGTGGCTGATCGTGGTCGGCTGCGGCGTAGGCTTCCTGTTCGCGCTGGTGGCGCTCTGCATCAGCGCGGTTTCGTTTCCCTTGATGCTCGACCGCCATGCCAGCGCTGCGGACGCCATGCTGACCTCGCTTCAGGTGGTGATGCGCAATCCCGTGCCGATGGCGGCGTGGGGATTGATCGTCGCGGTGCTGCTGGTGATCGGCTCGCTGCCGTTCTTCCTTGGCCTCGCCATCGTGATTCCGCTGCTCGGCCACGCCACCTGGCACCTCTATCGCAAGGCGGTCGAGCCGGTCGCGCTCTCGCACGCGCCGCCTCCATTGGTGAAGGTGCAGCGTTATGCGGCGGATTTTCCTTCATCGCTGTTTCAGTGGCGGCGCCGGGATAATTGATCGCCGCGCGTAACACTGTCGTCCCCGCGAAGGCGGGGACCCATAACCACCGTGCGCGCGGCTCACGCACTACTGTTGCAACGTCTTATTTCAATTGAAAATCCTGGGCGTATGGGTCCCCGCCGGAGCCTGTCATCGGGCCGGCGAAGCCGGACCCGTTGGCGGGGACGACATCTTGCTTGTTGCGCCGCGGTTTGGCATGCAGGCGCCATGTTCGACGCGGTGGTATTCGCCGGCGGCGGTAACCGCTGCTACTGGCAGGGCGGCTTCTATGAAGCGCTAGCGCCGCGGCTGCGGCTGGCGCCAAAACTGGTGGTGGCGGCAAGTGCGGGCGCCTTCGCCGCTGCCTATTCGCTGCTGGGCACCGGCGCGCAGGTTCGCCGAAGCGTGTATGACGGCTGCGGCCCGCATCTGAAGAATTTCGATGTCGCGGCCTGGCGCCGCGGCGAACCGCTCTGCCCGGTCGGGCCGCTGTATAACGAACTGCTGGCCCAGACCATCGACGATGCCGCGCTGGCGCGGCTCAACGCCATCACCGATCTGCGGATCGCGGTGACGCGGATGCCGCGCGGCCTGCCGCCGCTGATCGGCGCGATACTGGGCATCGGTGCCTATCAGCTTGAGAAACATCTGCTGCATCCGGTGCATCCCCGCTTCGGCCGCGCGCTCGGCTTTCGCGCCGAATTCATCCCGGTGCGGGCGCTTGCCGGTGCGCGTGAAATGCACGACGTGCTGATGGCGAGCAGCGGCGTGCCGCCCTTCATGCCGGTCACCCCGGTGAACGGACAGCCGGCATTCGACGGCGGCCTGGTCGATAATGTCCCGGTCGAGCCGCTGGCGCCGACCGAGTCCGCCGGCGGCCGGACGCTGGTACTGCTGACGCGGCTCTACAAGGATATGCCTGAGGTCGCCGGCCGCACTTACGTGCAGCCGTCGCGCAAGATCGATCTGTCGCAATTCGACATTACCAATCCCGACGGCATCCGCGCCGCCTACGAATTGGGCGTCCGCGACGGCAACGCCTTCGCGGCGTCGCTGGGGCGCTAAGTTGTGCCCCGGACGCGGCGCAGCGCGTAGCTCTTGCGGAGCGGTGCGCTGCAGAGCCGGGGCCGTAACGAACGCTGGTGCTTGGTACGGTCCCGGCTCTGCGGAGCGGCATGAAGAATGCCGCACCGCGTCCGGGACACGAAGCCTTGTTTTGGCCGCGGTTGGCCACGACATTTCGTCTGGCCGGGCAACCTTTTCAACCGCGAAACGTTTTCGCGGCGGACACATGATGAATTTTCATTGCTTTTTCTTGCGTTCATTTGCGGCCGGCGCGCTCGTGATCGCAACCGCGTCGGCGGCCAATGCAGCCGCTTGTGGCGGAAGCTTCGACGCCTGGCTGAACGAGTTCAAAGCCGAAGCCGCCGCCAAGGGCATCGCTCCCACCGCAATCGCAGCGGGATTGAGCGGGGTTACGCCCGATCAGGGCGTACTGTCGCGGGATCGCTCGCAACGTGTCTTCAGTCAGAGTTTTGAGGAATTTTCCGGCCGCATGATTCCGCCTCGGCTCGGACCTGGCTCGAACAAGTTGAAGCAATATGGTTCGGCGCTGTCGCGCATCGAGCAGCAGTATGGCGTCCCCGGCGAAGTGCTGGTGGCAATCTGGGGGCTGGAAACCGATTTTGGCGCCAACATCGGAAAGTTTCCCACGCTACGCGCCTTGGCGACGCTGGCTTACGATTGCCGGCGCGCGGAGTTGTTCCGCGCCGAATTGATGGATGCGCTACGCATCGTCGAACGCGGCGATCTCAGCCCATCCGAGATGCGCGGCGCCTGGGCCGGCGAAATCGGCCAGACCCAGTTCATGCCGTCGTCCTGGATCAAGTTTGCGGTGGACTTCGACGGCAACGGCCGCCGCGACCTGCTGCGCAGCGCGCCCGACGTGCTAGCCTCGACGGCGAATTATCTCGCCAGCTACGGCTGGCAGCGCGGCAAGGATTTTGAGCCCGGCAGCGCCAATTTCGCCGTGATCCAGCAATGGAACAAGAGCGAGGTCTATGCCAAGACCATCGCCGCCTTCGCCAGCCAGTTGGCGCGGGCGCCGTAGCGCCGACTGCGTAGATGCGTAGGGTGGGCAAAGCCGCCGGACGCGAGCGCGTCCGGTGGCGTGCCCACCATCTCCAATCGGCATCCCGAATAAGAAAGGTGGGCACGGCGCAAGAGCGCCTTTGCCCACCCTACGGCTCTGCGCTACAGATCCCGCATCACGCGCAAGGAGGCGTTTTGATTACAAGCTCGTAATGCCGTTCAATTAGGCCCGCTGGAACGTGGACTCGAAACTCCGTCGTTCGTCGCGCCCAGACCGCGCACGCTGAACTTCACGTCGAGCGATCCGGCCTTCTCGAATTGCAGCGTCGCCCTGATCATGTCGCCTTGCTTGAACGGCAACTTGATATCCATGAACATCAGGTGATAACCGCCGGACTTGAGTTCAACCGTCTCGCCCGGTTTGATCTCCAGGCCGTCGGGCAAGGGCCTCATCATCATGACACCGTCGCTCATCGACATCTCGTGAAGCTCGAGATGATCCGCCTCCTCGGATTTCGCGCCAATGAAGCGATCCGACGCCGTGCCGTTGTTGGTGATCTTCAAATAGCCGCCGGCGATTTTGGCGCCGCCCGGCGTCGCCCGCGTCCATGGCGAGGTCACGGTGAGATCGCCGAGCTTGAATGTCGCGACGCCGGACGTCGCGCCTTGCCCGCCGTGCTCCGTCTGCGCCTGCGCGATCGTCGTCATCTCGGCGGCGCGTGCATCCGGGTGGACCGCGATGAGGCTGAGCATGGCGATGGCCACGCTCGCCATGCCGCTACGGCGGGGGGATCGATGGGTCATGGATCCTCGCATGTGTTTGCAGCCGGCCCTTCAGCTCGCCGGGGCGCTATGCCATGGGGATCACAGCGCGTCCAATGCCATATGGATACGTAATCGCAGACACCGGCCTGCGTGTGGAAACCAAGCAAAATATTCGGGAGATTACGATCCCTGGACAACAATAGAACTATTATTCATTTTTAAGTTGAAGCATGCGAATCACGCATACGTAATCCACACGAAAAGCTCCCCATCTGATTGATGCGAAGTCGGTGAAAGCTCAAGATATCCAGGCGTGAAGACTCGCGAGAATTGTAGCCGGATCATGGGATACACTTGGCTAATTTATGACAACTATATGATTTTACGATATCTTTTTGTACGGGGGCGTCCATGGCCGCTAGGTGCCGTCGCAGCATGATGCAGTGAAGGCGAAAGATTAATCATTCCTTGCCAAAGCCATGCATATTGAACCTAGCTGCACCGCAGCATTGGAACTGCTGCGACACGAAGCCCTCCCTTATATTCGCTCCAACGATGAAGCTTCCTCCAAGAGCTGAATCGCCAAGACAAGGAGACTACCCATGTTGCTCTCGCTCATCCGCATGATCCGGGCGTTCCGGGACTATCAGCGCAACGTCAGCGAACTGTCCCAGCTCAGCGATCGCGAACTGGCCGATATCGGCCTTGATCGCTCGGATATCCCGCGCGTTGCAGCCGGTTCCTATAACGGCTGATGCTCTCGGCCGACCACTAATCGGATAACGCCCGCCTCGTTGCGGGCGTTGTCGTATCTGATCCCAGCGCAAACGCGATTCCACTTGACCTGAAAACGCGCTAACCCAGCGCCATGACAGGCCCCCAATCTTCCTCCGAACCCGTTCACATCATCGGCGCCGGTCTTGCCGGCTCGGAGGCCGCCTGGCAGGTCGCCAATGCCGGCGTTCGCGTGGTGCTGCATGAGATGCGCCCGCATCGGATGACCGAGGCGCACCGCACCGACGGCCTCGCCGAATTGGTCTGCTCCAATTCGTTCCGCTCCGACGACGCCGCCAACAACGCGGTCGGGCTGCTGCATGCCGAAATGCGTCGCTTGGGCTCGCTGATCATGCGTTCAGCCGACGCCAACCAGGTCCCCGCAGGCGGCGCGCTGGCGGTGGACCGCGACGGATTTTCCTTAGCCGTCACCAGGGCGCTCAACGAGCATCCCGGAATCGAAATCCGCCGCGCTGAACTCGACGGCCTGCCGCCAGCCGACTGGCGCAATATCATCGTCGCCACTGGCCCCCTCACCTCGGCGCCGCTGGCCGACGCGATCCGCGCACTCACGGATGAAACCGCGCTGGCGTTCTTCGATGCGATCGCGCCGATCGTGCACAAGGATTCCATCGACATGTCCGTGGCCTGGTTTCAGTCGCGCTACGACAAAGTCGGTCCCGGCGGCACCGGCGCCGACTACATCAACTGCCCGATGACCAAGGAGCAATATGACGCCTTCGTCGATGCGCTGCTGGCGGGCGAGAAGACCGACTTCAAGGAATGGGAGGCCAACACGCCGTATTTCGACGGCTGCCTGCCGATCGAGGTGATGGCGGCGCGGGGCCGCGAAACGCTGCGTCACGGCCCGATGAAACCGGTCGGCCTCACCAATCCGAACGATCCAACGGTGAAAGCCTACGCCATCGTCCAGCTGCGCCAGGACAACAAGCTCGGCACGCTCTACAACATGGTCGGCTTCCAGACCAAGCTGAAGTACGGCCCGCAGCAGCAGATCTTTCGCACCATTCCCGGACTGCAGAACGCGGAATTCGCAAGGCTCGGCGGCCTGCACCGCAACACGTTCCTGAATTCGCCAAAGCTGCTCGATGGGCAATTGCGCTTGCGCGCGCAGCCGCGGCTGCGGTTCGCCGGGCAGATGACCGGATGCGAAGGCTATGTGGAATCCGCCAGCATCGGATTGATCGCAGGCCTCTACGCTGCCGCCGATGCGCGATCGCAATCATTGGCACCGCCGCCGCCGACCACGGCGCTGGGCTCGCTGCTCGGCCATATCACCGGAGGCCATATCGAGACGATCGACGCCGGGCCGCGCTCGTTCCAGCCGATGAACATCAATTTCGGGCTGTTTCCGCCGCTGGCCAATCCTCCGACCCGGAAATTCGACGGCACCCGCCTGCGCGGCAATGAAAAGACCGTCGCCAGGAAACAGGCGCTCAGCGCCCGCGCACTGGCCGATCTCGATCGCTGGATCGCCGAGCATCTGCGCGTACCGGCTGCGGCATAGCATCGTGTCCCGGGCGCGATGCAGCGCTTCTTCAGCGCTGCTTCGCAGAACCGGGATCGTATCAACACCGCGCCGTCATTGCCGGGCTTGACCCGGCAATCCATCTTCTTCGAAGGACTCTGCGAAAAGGATGGATACGCGGGTCAAGCCCGCGCATGACGAAAGAATCGTGTTTGGTACGGCCCCGGCTCTGCAGCGCACCGCTTCGCGAAGAGCTACGCGCTGCGCTGCGTCCGGGGCACGAGAGTTTTCGACGCCCGCCACAGCGTCCACAATGTCCGCAGCCGCAACGTCAGCCGCGGCGTGAACAAATCGCTGTCCGCGCGCGACATCCACTTGAGGTCGCGGCCGACCATGCCAGCGGAAGGAATAGCAGCCGCGACTCCGCAGCCCCTCTCACAGCAGTGCACTAGTGCGCCCTGCGCGGCTCCCCCCGGGAACACGCTGCACCGCGCAATGTATCCTTCCCCCTTGCGTTCAGCCCTTGGTTGCATGAACATAACTAAGGATTCGAGGGGAACATTGATGGGTATATCGGCGAAAGTTTCGACGCGCATCATAACGCAGCTAAAACGCTACCAAGCGGTTTTGGCAAACCTGCAGAAACGCGACGTGAGCGAAGCAGACACCGTCACTGTCATCAATGACATGCTGGGAGATATTTGCGGATACGATAAATATCTACATGTCACAAGCCAGTATGCGATCCGCGGGACTTATGTAGATCTGGCGGTCAAAGTCGACGAAGACATCAGGTTCTTGGTGGAGGTTAAGGCGGTCGGCATTGAGTTGAAAGACGCTCATGTCAAACAGGCGATCGACTATGCCGCTAACGAAGGAATCGAATGGGTGGTTCTGACCAACGGCGCCGTTTGGAGAATCTATAAAGTTCATTTCGGCAGGCCAATCGAAAAAATTCTCGTCTGTGAACTGGATGCTATAACGACGAATGTGAGAAATCCCGAAGTGCTTGAATGCTTCGGTAATCTTAGTCGCGAGGCGTTTTCGAAAGGCACGATGGCGGAGCTACTGCTTCGCAAACAAGTCACGAGTAAATTTACCGTCGCAGCGGTTCTTCAGACGGACTTCATTCTTGAAGTACTGAGGCGAGAAATTCGCCGAATGAGTTCAGGCGTTAAAGTCGAGGTCGAGTATCTTCGGTCTCTTTTGCGCGACGAAGTGCTGAAGCGAGATTTGGTCGATAGCGACGAGGCGAAGGCGGCCAACCAAAACATCAAACGTCTGCAGCGCGCTGCTACCCGAAAAAAGACCGCATCTCGAGAAGCAGACGAGGCACCTATTGTTGCTAAAGTGGAAGATGCCTCATCTTCTCTGCCCCGAGCGGTCGCTGCTCAATAGTCCGTACAAATGTTCGTCGGAGGGACCGCGCTGATATCGCGCCCACACCCGCGTGTTTCGATGAACATCCAATTTCGGCTGTTTCCGCCGCTTTCCAATCCGCCGACCTGCAAGTCCGACGGCACGCGCCTGCGCGGCAAAGAAAAGACCGTCGCTAAAAAGCAGGCGCTCGGCGCCCGCGCGCTGGCCGACCTCGACCGCTGGATCGCCGATCATTTGCGTGTGCCGGCCGCGGCGTGAGGCGAGATGTCGTGTCCCGGGCGCGATGCAGCGCTTCTTCAGCGCTGCTTCGCAGAACCGGGATCGTATCAACGCCGCGCCGTCATTGCCGGGCTTGACCCGGCAATCCATCCCCTTCGAAAGACTCTGCGAAGAGGATGGATGCGCGGGTCAAGCCCGCGCATGACGAAAGAATCGTGTTTGGTACGGCCCCGGCTCTGCAGCGCACCGCTTCGCGAAGAGCTACGCGCTGCGCTGCGTCCGGGGAACGAGAGTTTTCGACGCCCGCCACAGCGTCCACAATGTCCGCAATCGTGACGTAACCTGCGGCGCAAGCAAATTAGTATCCACCCTCGACATTCGCTGCAGATCGCGGCGCGCCAGCGCAAGCGGCAGGAACAGTGGGCGTAGCTCTGCCGGCGCATCCGCCAGCAACTCGAACGCCGTCTTCAAATGCCCGCGCGCCTCGCCGATCAGCTGATCCAGCGCCGCGCGCAATTGCGGCGTCTCCTTGCCCGCGAACACCTCTTCCATGGCACTGCCGTGGTCCTCCAGCAATTGCACCGGCACGAACAATTGCCGCCGCGCCGCATCGACCGGCAACATCGCGATCACGCGCGCAAAACCCTGGGCCAGCCCGGCGTGGCGCGCCAGATGATCCGTCGCCTCGGATTGCCGCCCCATGATGCGCGCGCCAAGCGCGAACAGCGCCGACGACGTGTCCTGGATGTAGGCCTCCAGCGCCGCCATGCTCGGCATCGGATCGTTGTAGAGATCGAACTGGTGTTCATCGATCAGGCGCGACAGCGGCTCGACCGGCAGACCGTGCATCCGGATCGTCCGCAGCAGTTCGGCGGCGACCGGATTTCCCTCGACGCCGCCATGCCCCGAGCCCGCGAGCATGTCGGTCCACCATTGCAGCCGGATTTCGCCGGGCAGCGGCTGGCTGACCTGCTCGCGCACCCGCGATATCTCGACATTGAAGGCGTATAGCGCCAGCAGCGCGCGGCGCTTCTCGGCATTGACGAACAGTGTCGACGCGTAGCGTTCGAAATCATGGGCGCGCACCAGATCGGCGCAGAAGGCCGCGGAATCCTGGGTCCTTGCCGCGCTCATGGCACCGCGATCAGCGCCGCCGCAACGCGCCGCCGTTCGCCGATCATGATGTTGTAGGTGCGGATCGCGGGCCCGGTCTGCATGGCGTCGATCACGACGCTCACCCTGCGCAGGCGCTCGCGAAGCCACGATGGCGGGATCCAGACCTCGTTGCTGGTTCCGACAATCAACGTGTCGATCCGAGCTGCATTCGCAATCACCCGCTGCAGCGTCACCTCATTGATTTCGTCGGGCCTGCTAACCGGCCATGCCCAGATCGCATCGGGCAGGCACAGCAGCGAGCCGCGATGCGACATCTCGGCAAAGGCGAAACCACCATTGCCGTAGGCCTCGATCGGCGCCGACCTCGGAAGATGCGGGGCGTCCGAGGGAGCCGTATTTTTTGGTCCGAGCATGATCTTATCCGAAAACCGGTTCCCACTTTTCGGGATCATGCCCTATTTCTTCGACGGTTTTACCGGTTTGTCCGGAACGTCGGCGCGATGATCGCCGACGCCGAGATAGATCAGGATCGGCGCAGCAATGAAGATCGAGGTGTAGGTGCCGACCAGCACCACGCCGAACATCATCACCGCCGTAAAGCTGTGGATGGCGTGGCCGCCGAACACCAGCAGCGCCAGCAAGGCCAGCGTCACCGTGACGTGGGTGATGATCGAGCGCGACAGCGTCGAGTTGATCGATTCGTTGAGCAGCTGAGGCATCGGCATTTTCTTGTAACGCCGCAGCATTTCGCGGATCCGGTCATAGATCACGACGGTGTCGTTGAGCGAATAGCCCAGAATCGTCAGCAGCGCCGCGATGCTGGTGAGATCGAAATCGACTTGGCTGATCGACATGAAGCCGATGGTGAGCACGATGTCATGCACGTTGGCGATCATGGCGCCGAGCGCGAACTGCCATTCGAACCGAAACCAGAGGTAGATCAGGATCGCGATGATCGCCAGCATCAGCCCGAGCATGCCGTAGGCGAGAAGCTCGCTGGAGACGCGCGGGCCCACCACTTCGACGCGGCGATATTCGACGCTGTCGCCAAACGCGCCGCGGACCTTCTGTATCCCGACTTGCTGGGCTGCATCACCACCAGGCTGCTCGGCGATCCGGATCAGCACGTCGGCGGGGCCGCCGAATTGTTGTAGCTGAACGTCACCGAGGCCGAGGCCGCCGAGGGTACTGCGCATCGACGCGATGTCAGCCGAGCCGGACTTGACTTGCACTTCAATCAATGTGCCGCCCTTGAAGTCGATGCCGAAATTCAGGCCGTGGGTGAAGAACAGCGTAATCGCGACGATCGAGAGAAAAGCCGAAATCGGAAAGCTGATGCGGCGGAAGCGGGTGAAATCGAAATGCGTGTCGTCCGGCACGATGCGCAGCGGCGGCAGCAGATCGAGCACGGCAACCACCGTCAGCACGGCAATCAGAACCGCGAGCCCTATGAGAACCAGATGTGTCACGAAAGGCTCCACATTCTCAAATCGGCACGCTTTGCGGCCGCTTCCAGCGCACCCAACCTGCAACGATCAGGCGGGTCAGCGTAAACGCGGTGAAAACCGTGGTGATGATGCCGATGCCGAGCGTTACGGCAAAGCCCCGCACCGGGCCGGTGCCGATGTAGAACAGCACGGCGGCGGCTATGAAGGTGGTAATGTTGGAATCCAGGATGGTCGACAGCGCACGCTTGAAGCCGGCGTCGATCGCCGAGATCGCGTTGCGGCCGCCGCGCAATTCCTCGCGGATACGCTCATAGATCAGCACGTTGGAATCCACGGCGATGCCGACCGTCAGCACGATGCCGGCGATGCCGGGTAGCGTCAGCGTCGCGTTCAACAACGACAGCACGCCGAAGATCATGGCGACGTTGATGGCGACCGCGACGTTGGCGAACACGCCGAACAGCCGGTACGTCACCAGCATGAAGACGATGACCAGGATCGAGCCGACATAGGCGGCGAGTTCGCCCTTCTCGATCGAATCTTGCCCAAGGCCGGGTCCGACGATGCGCTGTTCGATGACGGTGAGTTTCGCCGGCAACGCACCGGCGCGCAGCAGGATCGCAAGGTCGTTGGCCGCCTGCACTGTAAAGCTGCCTGAAATTTGCCCCGAACCACCGATGATGGGCTCCCGGATTACAGGTGCGGAAATCACCTCATTATCGAGCACGATCGCAAACGGTTGTCCGACATTCTCCGAGGTCGCTTGCGCGAATTTGCGCGAACCCGAGGTATTGAACTTGAAGCTGACGATCGGTTCATTGGAACGCTGGTCGAAGCCCGGCTGCGCATCGATGAGTTCGGCACCGGAGACCAGCACCTGCTTCTTGATGACGTATGGACCCCTGCCCGCTTCGGTACTGGGTAAAACTTCCGAATCCGGCGGCACCCTGCCCGCAACGGCCTGATCCGGCGGCACGGTTGAATCGACCATGCGGAAATCCATCTTGGCGGTTTTGCCAATAACCTCGATCAAATGGCTGGGATCGCCTAAGCCAGGCACCTGAACCAGGATGCGATCGCTGCCTTGCCGTTGGATCAGGGGTTCGACGGTACCTAGTTCGTTGACGCGCTTTTCAATGATCTGGATCGACTGCTCGATCGATTGCCGAATGCGGTCGTTGATCGCCGCCTGCGGTACGGTAAGCCTGATCAATCCGCCACCGGCGTCGCTGACTTCAAGGCTCCGCTGCCCGCTGGAGCCGAGCAAGCCGCCGAGCGGCTGCGACAGTTCGCGCAGCTTGGTCAGCGCAGTCGGCACATCGGTTTCTTTGGTGATGCGAACTTCGACGACGTCGCCGCGGGGCGCGAGACCGGTGTAAACGATCTTGGCTTCGCGCAGCGTACGGCGGACGTCGTCGCGTATCTGATCGAGCTTGTCTTTCTTGACCGAATTGGCATCGACCTCAAGCAGGATGTGCGAGCCGCCCTGCAGGTCGAGGCCCAGCACCAGGTGGCGCTGCGCCCAGCCCGGCCAGGTCTTCACCCTTGCTTCCGGAAAGAAATTCGGAACGGCGCAAAGGCACACCACCAGCGCCGTGAGGATGATCGCCAGCGCCTTCCACCGCGAGAAATACAGCATCGAGTTGACCCGTCAGGTTTAAGGAGATTGCGCGAAAAATCAGCTCGCGGCGCTCTCGTCTTTCGCGGTCTCGGCCTTTTCCTTGGCCGGCTCACCCTTGGCGCGCACGCCGGAAATCATCTGCCGCATCTGACGCACCCGGACGCCATCCGAGATTTCGAACTCGATCTGGTCGTCGTCCACCACTTTTGTCACTTTGCCGACGAGGCCGCCTGACGTGACGACCGTGTCGCCGCGGCGGATGTTCTTCACGAGGTCGGCATGATCCTTCACCTTCTTCTGCTGCGGCCGCAGAATCAGGAAATACATGATGACGAAGATCAGTGCGAACGGCAGCAACGACATCAACATGCTATTGGTGTCGCCGGCGCCTGCGGCCTGGGCAAACGCGGGGGTAATGAACATTTAGGACGATCCTCGTGAGGTGGGTATGAACCGGCGATGCACATAGGCATTCTGCCGGTCCGGGGCAAATTCGCGCGGACTATAGCTGCCAGCGCCCCAATTGCAACGCCGCGCAGAGCTTTCATTTGACCCGCTTGCAGCCTTTCGCCCGGCCCGATAAGGGTGCATTGTCAGGAACTTAAGACATGTCAAAAAGCGCTCGAAAATCCGCCTCCCGCGCGGCCGCAAAGGCCGCCTCGGCGAAATCTGCGAAGGCCGCGACAAAACGTCCGTCGCCGCCGTCCGACCATGACGTGGCGGACAGAATCGCGCGCGCGCTCGAGGCCATCGCAGCAGGCCTGCCGGCCACATCGCCGAAAGCTTCGAACGCCGACGTGCTGGCAAGCGCGGATGCCTTCATCTGGCACCCCAATGGGCGGCTGGCGCCGGTCTCGCGCGTCAACCGCGTCGATATCGGTCTGCTCAGGGGTATCGACCGGCTGCGCGACATCCTTCTTGAAAACACCGAGCGCTTCGCCAACGGATATCCGGCCAACAACGCGCTGTTGTGGGGCGCGCGCGGCATGGGCAAATCGTCGCTGGTGAAAGCGGCGCATGCCAGCATCAACGCCGATCGCAAGCCGGCCGACCGCCTAAAACTGATCGAGATTCACCGCGAGGATATCGAGACGCTGCCGGCGCTGATGACGCTGCTGCGAACCTCGCCGTTCCACTTCCTCGTGTTCTGCGACGATCTCTCCTTCGATGGCAACGACGCGTCCTACAAATCGCTGAAGGCGGTGCTGGAAGGCGGCATCGAAGGCCGGCCCGATAACGTCATCCTGTATGCGACCTCGAACCGCCGGCATCTGCTGCCGCGCGACATGATGGAGAACGAACGCTCCACCGCCATCAATCCCGGCGAAGCAGTCGAGGAGAAGGTGTCGCTGTCCGACCGGTTCGGACTCTGGCTCGGCTTCCACCGCTGCAGCCAGGATGAATACCTGGCGATGGTGAAGGGTTATTGCGGCCATTTCGGCATCAAGCTCGATGAAGCCGAACTCGAGCACGAGGCGCTGGAATGGTCGACCACCCGCGGCTCCCGCTCCGGCCGCGTCGCCTGGCAGTTCACGCAGGAACTGGCCGGACGACTCGGAGTGCGGATCAAGATGTAACATTTCGTGCCCCGGACGCAGCGCAGCGCGTAGCTCTTGTGGAGCGGTGCGCTGCAGAGCCGGGGCCCCGATTACTTGCGATTCGAAGAAACCGGGGTCCCGGTTCTGCGAAGCAGCGCTTCGCAAGAGCTACGCGCCGCATCGCGCCCGGGACACGAGAGATTCACTCCTGCCGCGATGGCGTCGCGAACGGAATCAGCACCAGCCCCAGCACTGCCACTGCGGCAAGCAGTGCCCACGCCTCATTGGCGCTGGTGGCGAGAGCGGCCTGCTCGATCAGTGGGCCAACGGCCGACACATCAGGCGGAAGCCGATCGAGTCCGATCCCCTGCGCCGCGGTGACATCGCCTGCGATCAGCCGCTGGCGGATCGCTTCGGCATGCCCGGCAGTGCGGCCGTAGAGGACGGTGTCGATCAGCGCGATGCCAACGGCGCCGCCGAGATTTCGCATCATGTTGAACAGGCCGCTGGCGTCCGGCACCTGCTTGTGCGGCAGCGTCTCCAGTGCAAGCCGGGTCGGCGGCAGCAGGCAGAACATCGCCGCAAAACCGCGCAGCACCTGCGGCCAGAACATCTCGTCGAAATCGGCGACCCGGCTTTCGAACGCACTCCAACCCAGTCCAATGGCGAACAGGCCGAATCCGAACGCCGACAGCAGACGCGAATCCAACCGGCTTTCCAGCACGCCGGCGATCGGCGCAGCCACCAACTGTGCCGCTCCGGTTACCAGCATGATCGAGCCGATCTGCAGCGCGTCGTGCTGCCGGACGTAAGCTAAAAATACCGGCATCAAATACACCGCGCCGAACAATCCGACGCCGAGGCAGAAGCTCAGCGCGCAGCCGATCGAGAACGGCCGTACCTTGAACAGCGCAATCTCGACAACCCGCTGCACCGCCTTCCGCGTCCTGACAATGAAAAGCATCGTGGCGACCGCGCAGAGCGCAAACAGACCGAAGCAGACGGCGGACAACCAGCCCGAGTGCGGCGCCTGCTTCAGACCGATCTCCAGGCTCGCCAGTGCGATCGCCATCAGCGCGAGAGAAAAGACGTCGAGATTCCTCAGCTGGTTCAGACGGGACCTGCCGCGCGGCAGCAGAAACGGTATCGCGAGGGCCGCGACGATTCCGGGGATGACGTTGACCAGAAACAGCCACGGCCAGGAATAATGATGCGTGATCCAGCCGCCGACCACAGGTCCGACCGTCGGCGCCAGCACGGCCACAATCCCCGCCATGGTGCCGGCGATCGGATGCTGGCGCGCCGGAAACAGCAAAAAGATTCCGGTGAACACCGCGGGGATCAGCGTGCCCCCAGCAAACCCTTGAAGGATGCGGAAAGTGACGAGCGAAGCAAAATTGCCGGAGAAGGCGCAGCCGATCGATGTCAGCGTGAAGACGAAGATGGCGACCACGAACAGCCATCGCAGCGTCAGCGCGCGCGTCAGCCATCCCGTCAACGGAATGGCGATCACTTCGGCGATCAGATACGCCGTTTGAATCCAGCTCATCGCGTCCGGCGATATCGCGAGCGCACTCTGGATCGTCGGCAGCGACGTTGCGACCACCTGGATGTCCAGGATCGCCATGAACATGCCGAGGCACATCAAGGTGAAGCCGAACCAGGTGGCGACCTTGGCCTGGGTCGTCCTCCAGATCGGTGTCGCGCTGCTAGGCACGGATTTCGGCATGATTGCGGATCGCAAGACCGGGCGGTTTGAAATGACGGAGGCGGTGACCAGCGATGAGGCCGTGAGACAATCGCGATAAATCAAAGCGTGGCAGGACGAAATAGCCGACCGGGGCGACGATGTACACCGTTTGATTTGGGCGGGTTACACAGCGTGCGCGGATTATGGAGTAAGCGCACTACCTAACCGCGTCGTCCCCGCGAAGGCGGGGACCCATAACCACCGATGGTTATGATTTGGCACGTCGCTGCCGCGCGTGGCCGATACCTTTCACATCACTGAGACGGAGGGTATGGGTCCCCGCCTTCGCGGGGACGACGATGCGAGAAACCTCACGCCCCGTTGAGGAATTGCAGCGGATCGACCGGCGACGAGCCCTTGCGGATCTCGAAGTGCAGCTGCGGCGAGCCCACCTCGCCGGACTGGCCCGACTTGGCGATGATCTGGCCGCGCTTGATGGTCTCGCCGCGCTTGACCAAGAGCTCGCTGGCATGGGCGTAGGCGGTGACGTAGCCGTTGGAGTGCCGGACCAGGACCAGGTTGCCGTAACCCTTCAGCTCATTGCCCGAATAGGCGACGACGCCGTCTTCGGCGGCCTTCACGGGGGTGCCCTCGGGCACCGCGACGTTGATGCCGTCGTTGGATTTGCCATTGGTCTTGGCGCCATAGCCGGTGACCACGCGGCCGCGCACCGGCCAGCGGAAGGTCGGCAGCGCGCCGGTGGCTTCGGCCGTCTTGACCGGAGTTTCAGTCACGGCAGCGGCGGCTTCCGGCGTCGTCGTCGCCTGCGCCAGCCGTGCCTTTTCCTTTGCGGGTTCAGCCGCGGCCAGCTTGGTCGCCGGCGCCGTCACCGCGCCGGGCTGGGCGGCAGCTACTTGCGCCGGTTGCGCAGCGACTGGTGCTGCGGCCGATTTCGCACCGGGCACGGTGATCTTCTGGCCGAGCTTCAATTTCGAATTGGCATCGATGCCGTTGGCCTTGGCGAGTTCGGCCACCGGCACGTGATTACGGTGCGCGATGCTCATCAGCGTGTCGCCGCGGTTGACGACATGCACGCTCGGTGCTGCGGCGACCGGCGCAGCCGCTGCGACGGCCTTCGGCGCAACGACGGCAGGCGCCGCGGCGACGGCGCGCGGCGGAATGATCAATTGCTGGCCGGGTTGCAGCGCGCGCGGTCCCTTGTAACCGTTGGCTTTGAGGATTTCGGCGGTGGTCACGCCGTAACGCTGCGATAGAGCTTCCATGGTATCGCTGGTGCCGACGATGATGGTGGTGCCGGCATCGCGGCCGGGCGTTCGCGTCGCGGCAATCGAACGCGGCGCCACGCTGCCCGTGGTTTCGATCGGCTGACGGCTCGGCGGCGAATAGGATGCAACGCCCCGCCCTCCTCCGGACACGCCGCCGGCTGGATAGGTCTGCGGTGCGGCAATCGGCGGCGGCAAGGCCGAGGACTGATACTGCGCCTGTGGGCGCGCATATTGCGGCAGCTCGCGGCGTTCGACCTGCGGCGCAGGTGCTGCGACCGAGGCGGTGGTTTCCGGCTGCGAGGAAAATGGATTGGAGAAGGAGTTTTGCGACATCCTGGTCTGCGTATCGGCGCTGCAGCCGGCGAAACCAAACGACATCAGCGCCAGCACCGCGACCTGCGGAATGCGGCGCGAGCAAAGCAACTCGACGACACGGGGCATGGTTACTCACTCATACGCAACAAACACCTGAATTGAGTAAACACCTCCTGAGTAAACAACCCTTTAAGGTTACTCTCGTGTCCCGGACGCGGTGCAGCGTTCTTCACGCTGCTCCGCAGAGCCGGGACCGTACCAAGCGCCGGCGTCTGTTACGGCCCCGGCTCTGCAGCGCACCGCTTCGCAAGTGCTTCGCGCTGCGCTGCGTCCGGGGCACGTTGCCTTCACAACTCCCGGGCGATCCCCGGCAGCGCCGGCACGAAGCGCACGTCGACCAGCGCCTTGCGCTCCAGGCCCACATCGGTCCGGACCAGCCGGACCAGGGTCTGGGTGCCGTGATGCGGCCCGACCGGCGCGATCAGGATGCCGCCCGGTTCAAGCCGTGCGGCCAGCGCATCGGGAATTTGCTCCATCGCCGCGGTGACGATGATGCGGTCGAACTGGCCGGCGCCGACCGGGATATCGAAGCCGTCCCCGAGCAGCACTTCGACATTGTCGCAGTGCAACTGCCGGAGCCGCTTGCGGGCGGTGTCGGCCAGTGTGCGGAAGCGCTCGATGGTCACGACCTGCCGGCAGAGTTTTGACAGGATCGCCGCCTGGTAACCGGAACCGGTGCCGATCTCCAGCACGCGGTGCTCGCCCCGCAGTTGCAGCTGCTCGGTCATATAGGCCACCACGAACGGCTGGCTGATGGTCTGTCCGCAGGCGATGCCAAGCGCGGTGTCGTCATAAGCGTGCCGGCGATCCGACGACTCGACGAAGGCATCCCGGGGGATCGCCTCCATGGCGCGCAGCACCGCCTGGTCGCTGATCCCGCGCCGGCGCAGGGTGAGCTGAAACATCATCTTTTCCGGCGGCGGTTTCTCGGCTGCTGGCATGGCAATCTCGCAAAGGCGGATACGGCAGCTTAACCTGCCGCGGAGCGTAAAGTTGGCTCAATATGAACGAGCGCTGTTAACGAAGGATTCCCGCTGGAACTTTCGGTTCCGTAGGTGGAACCCGGGTTCCAGCAGGGCGTTAACAAGCCGTCCCCGAGGGCTCGCAATGGTGCGAGATCAAGCCGCTTTCGACCACGTTTGCTCACGCAAACGGGACGACGCGGACATTGCGCTTGCATGCGTTATTTGCGAACTTGAACAGGGACACTTCTGATTTGGGCATCGGGCTAAGGGATTCCACCATGACTGCATCGCGGCCGCCGGGCGGCTCAGTGTTCCTCGTCGAGGACGAGGTCATGATCCGGATGATGGTAGCCGACATGCTCGACGAACTCGGCTATAGCGTCGCCGCCGAAGCCGGCGAGATCAACGAGGCGATCAAGCTTGCGCAATCGACCGAGTTCGACATCGCCATTCTCGATGTCAACGTCAACGGCAAGATGATCTCGCCGGTCGCAGAATTGATCAAGGCCCGCAACCGTCCCTTCATTTTCGCCACCGGCTACGGCTCACAGGGCCTGCCGGAAGAATACCGCGACCGCCCCGCTTTGCAGAAGCCGTTCCAGATCGAAACGCTCGGCAAGATGATCGAGGGCGCGCTGAAAAGCGCGACGGTTTAGGGCACAGCGTCGTCCCGGCGAACGTCGGGACCCATACACTCCGTCGCTTAAGTTGAAGCTCGGTGCCCAACCCAATGTGTGAAAACGTTTTGCCCTATCGCTAGTGCCGGTGGTTATGGGTCCCGGCGTTCGCCGGGACGACGCGGCTACTTCAGCGTCGCGGTCAGCGCTGCCGAAAATTCCTCATCGGTGCGGTCGAGCCGCAGCGGCGTCACCGAGACGTAGCGCGCCGCAAGCGCCGCGAGATCGGTGCCCTCCGCCGGCGTATCGATGTGCGCGAGCCGCTCGAACCCGATCCAGAAGTAAGGATTGCCGCGGCCGTCGCGGCGTTGGTCGACTTTCAAAAATCCCAGATTGCGCTTGCCCTGCCGCGTCACCTTGACGCCCAGCACTTCGTCGGGCCCAACAGCTGGAAAGTTGACGTTGATCACGGTGTTCTTCGGGACTCCCGCATCGATCACCTTGCGCAGAATCGGCGGTCCGAATTTCAGCGCGGTGTCCCACAGCGGCGCGTTGCGGGTCTCGACCGAAAATTCCTGGCTCAGCGCGAACGAGGGAATGCCGAGAATGGTGCCTTCCAGCGCGCCGGCAATGGTGCCGGAATAGACCACGTCCTCGGCAACGTTGCGGCCCTTGTTGACGCCGGACAGCACCAAGTCCGGCCCCTTCTCGCCGAGGATGTGGCGCGAGCCCATGATGACGCAATCGGTCGGCGTACCCCTGACCGCGAAGTGGCGCGGACCGACTTCGCGCAATCGCAGCGGATCGTTCAGCGACAGCGAATGCGAAACGCCGGACTGGTCGAGCTCCGGCGCCACCACCCAGACGTCGTCGGACAATGCGCGCGCAATCTCTTCGACGATCTTCAGCCCGGGCGCATGGATGCCGTCATCGTTGGTACAGAGAATCCGCATCCCGCTCACATGCCCTTTTTCGATCGATTCCACGCGTCACGTGGCGGCACGTATTATCCATTGAATGGCACAGTGGCAAACCGGAAGGGCGCTTGGAAAATCATTGCACCGCTTGCGCTCGCAAGCTGCGGCTGTGCTAACTAGATGGGCTTGGCGCGCTTCGGCTAAACGGGCTCTTTCGCAAGCCGCGGGTCATTATAGACTTTTTCGCCCTGGCGAAGCTGCTTTGCGGTGACAAAGCGCGCGCCGAGCAGTTCGCCGCGCCGCCACGCCCTCAGGCAGACGCGGACGACGGTGCCGCATGAGGTGAAGGCGAGACCGAACATTTTGGGCACCGGCAGCGCGCCGACATCGAGGCAGACCCCGCTTTCGGAAACATCGACAATGAAGCACTCGATCCATGGAGCATCCGGAGCCGGAATCACAAAGCCGGGCCGTCGATACTCAATGCGCTCGTGCTTGCGCTCGCCGAGGTCTTTTCGGTGCCTACCCATCGGGTTCCCCCATCGGGATACCGTAGGGCAAAACTCTTGAGCGGCGGTTATCGAGAGGAGTTAACGGCGGCTTTACGGGAACCCGGAATCATCGGCGAAACGGAACCGGCTTGATCAACAATAACGTGACGGTTACCGCTTTCACAACCTCACGCTGCTCGCGCAAGCAAGCCGCTTTCAATCGAAGAAGAAGCGCCAGATCAGGATTGCATACCAGGCGAACATGCCCGCGATCAGGCTCGCCGCGAGCGCCATCAACATTTCCATGCCGAGCGCCGGCCGTTTGAGGCGGTGTTGCTTCATGGCCGAATAACCGTCCGGCACCTCGATCCGTTCCATCAGGGGATAGGGCACGGTCCGGACAAGCAGGTCCTCGGGCTCGACCCGTTGGATGGGCACCGGTTTGCTCCCGGCAACAAGTGGGACCGCCGGACTGATTACAAACCGGCGGCCCCGTGTCCCGCAATTGAAATAGTGGCCGGTGCGGCTTCGCCGGTCACCCTGCGTGACGCGATGACCGTAGCTGCCTGCCCCGCGGCCGCAACGCGATCCTGGTTTTAACCTAACCGATCAACGTTACCGGGCTTCCGTCATTGCGAGGAGCGCAAGCGACGACGCAATCCTTTCGTCATGCGCGGGCTTGACCCGCCTGCGGGGCCGAAGCCCCTTCGGCGAGGCGAAGGCCCGCGCATCCATCGTTCTTCGCAAGAGTCTCTACGAAGTGGATGGATTGCCGGGTCAAGCCCGGCAATGACAGAGAATGGATTGCCTCACTGTCCGCAGCGCGGTCTAGCTTTTCTCGATCACCTTCACGCCGCCCATATAGGGCTGCAGCACCTCGGGCACGGCGATCGAGCCATCCTCCTGCTGATAGGTCTCCATCACCGCGATCAGCGCCCGGCCGACCGCGGTGCCGGAGCCGTTCAGCGTGTGTACAAAGCGCGGTTTACCGTCGGACCCGCGATAGCGCGCATCCATCCGCCGCGCCTGGAAATCGCCACACACCGAGCAGGATGAGATTTCCCGATAGGCGCCGCCCTCGCCCTGCCCCGGCATCCACACCTCGATGTCATAGGTTTTTTGCGCCGAAAATCCCATGTCGCCGGCGCACAGCGTCATCACCCGGTAGTGCAGATCGAGGCGACGCAGCACTTCCTCGGCGCTGCTAAGCATGCGCTCGTGTTCGTCCTTGCTGTTTTCTGGCGTGGTGATCGACACCAGTTCGACCTTGGTGAACTGATGCTGCCGGATCATGCCGCGGGTATCGCGCCCCGCAGCGCCCGCCTCGGCGCGAAAACATGGCGTCAGCGCCGTGAAGCGCAGTGGCAGTTCCTTCTCGTCGAGGATGGATTCGCGGACGAGGTTTGTCAGCGGCACTTCGGCGGTGGGGATGAGCCACTTACGGTCCGGATTCTCGAAGTAGACGAATTCGTCCGCAGTAAATGTGTCCTGCATTTCGCGAGCCTTGGCAATTCCTTCTCGCTCAGCAAAATCCAAAGCGTGTTTCCAAGCGGTTTCAGCTTCCTGTGCGGCGTGCCTCTGGATCACCTCCTGTGGATAGAAGTGAAATTGATCGAAATAGAACTTCGGCAACTGCCCCGTGCCGAACATCACGTTGTCTCGCACCAGCAGCGGCGGATTGATCTCGGTGTAACCATGTTCATTGGTGTGCAGATCGAGCAGGAACTGCCCGATCGCGCGCTCCAGCCGCGCAAGACCCTTCTTCAACACGACAAAGCGCGCGCCGGATAGTTTCGCCGCCGTTTCAAAATCCATGTAGCCGAGCGCGCCGCCGAGATCGTCATGCGGTTTTGGGTTGAAGGCATAGTTGCGGATCTTCCCGAACACATGGCGCTGCGCATTGCCGTGCTCGTCGACGCCATCGGGCACATCATCAAGCGGCAGGTTCGGAATCGCCGCCAGTTCTTTGGCAAGCTCTTCGTCGGCCGCCTTCGCCGCCGCTTCCAGCTGCGGCATGGTCGTCTTCAGTTCAGCGACCTCGGCCATCAACTTCGCGGCACGCGCCTCATCCTTCGCCTTCTTGGCGTCGCCGATTTCCTTCGATGCGGAATTGCGCCGCGCCTGCGCCTGCTCCGACGCCAGAATCGCCGCGCGCCGCTTCTCATCGATATCAAGCAGCGACGCCGACAACGGCTCCAGCCCGCGCCGTTTTAAGCCGGCGTCGAAGGCCTGCGGATTGTCCCGGATCGATTTGATGTCGTGCATGACCACATTCCTGCGTCATGGCCGGGCTTGTCCCGGCCATCCACGTCTTGGCTGCACGGTCTGTAAAAGACGCGGATGCCCGGGACAAGCCCGGGCGTGGCGGATCAGGGGATCAAAAGCGGGATTCCCGCGAAAAGCATCAGCCCCATCCCAACGAAGCCCGCGACCAGAATGCTGCCCAGCCGTATGGTCAGGCGCCGGGTCTGGGCATCGATTTTTGCGCCTAGTTTTGCTTCGAACTCATCGATCGCTGTCCATAAGGTTCCGATCACCGACTCTAAGTCTGGTCTGAGCGCCTCAAAATCTTGCTTGGTCAGGAGGTCAGTCATGGCAGGGTGCGATCACTTGGCGGGGACAGATCAGTGCAAACGGATCAAAAGAGCCAGAGCACCCAGGCCTGCGACCACGATGCCTCCGAGCTGCACGGTAAGGCGCAACGCCAAAGTATCCATTGCTGCTTGCAGCTTTTGCTCGGTCGCCAACAGATCTTGCTTGATCACCAGCAAGTCCTGCTTGGTCAGCAGTTCGGTCATGATGAACTCGCGTGCGGCCTCGGCATGCGCCTCTGCCTGCGGGTTTGGGACGCCGGCGTCGCGCAGCCGCTTGGCATAACCCAATGTATCAAATGCCCAAGCCACCGTCTTCTCCTCGATGGCCTGATCTAAGCATTCGGAGGAGCGCTTCACCACAACCGGCGGCTGAAAGAGCAAAATTTTTGCGGAAGCGCCGCCCCTACTCCGCCGGCTTCGGATCGGGCGGCGTCGCGGACGGCGGCGTCGCCGTCTTCGCCGCCGCCGCTTTCTTCTCCACCATCGCAACGGCGATAATCGAGCCCTCGTACAGCGCCAGCAGCGGGATCGCGAGCGAAGCCTGGCTGATCACGTCGGGCGGCGTCAGGACGGCCGCGATGATGAAGGCGATGACGATGAAATAGCGCCGCTTTTCGCGCAGCATCTTCGAGCTGACGATGCCGATCCGGCCGAGCAGCGTCAGGATCACCGGCAACTGGAAGGCGACGCCGAATGCGAAGATCAGCGACATCATCAGCGACAGATATTCGCCGACCTTGGGCAACAGCTGGATATTCGCGGTCTCGGAGCCGCCTATTTGCTGCATGCCCAGCGAGAACCGCACCAGCATCGGCAGCACCACGAAATACACCAGCATCGATCCCAACACGAAGAAGAACGGCGTCGCGACCAGATACGGCAGGAACGCCCCACGCTCGTGCTTGTAGAGACCGGGTGCGACAAACTTGTAGATTTGCGTCGCCACGATCGGAAACGAGATGAATCCCGCGCCGAACAGCGCGAGCTTCAACTGGGTGAGGAAATATTCCAGCAGCGCGGTGTAGATGAATTTCGAATTTTCCGGGCCCGCCACCCAGACGAACGGCCACACCAGGACGTTGTAGATCTGCTTGGCGAAGAAGAAGCAGAAGATGAAGGCCACGCCAAAACCGAGCAACGCCTTGATCAGCCGCGAGCGCAGCTCGATCAGGTGATCCATCAGCGGCGCTTTGCTGGCCTCGATATCTTCGTCGCTCATGACGCTTTGGCGTCCTTGAGAATATCCGGATTTTCAGCGGGCTGCGCGGCCGCCGGCGCCTCGGCGGGCGCGGCGTGAACCTCGCGGGTGATCGCCAGCGGCTCGCTTGCAAGCGCGTGCGCATCGGCCGCGGTGAACGTCTCCGGAATCGGCGCTTGCGAGGCGGCTTGCTGCCTGAGTGCCAGGCGCTCGGCGACCGAATTCGTTTCCGCTTCGGCGAATGTTGCCGGCGTCGGCGGCTCCGGCGTCGTCGGAATCACCGGCGGTTCGATTGCGGGCTTTTCGATGTCGTCGATCTTCAGCGCCTCGCCGACATCCTTCTGCAGCGAGGTCATGATGTTGTCGCTGGCGAGACCCGTCGCGGCCTCCTTGACCTCATCGAAGGTTTTCTTGAGGTCGGCCATTTCGGCCTCGCGCATCGCTTCCTGAAACTGGCCCTGGAATTCGGCCGCCATCTTGCGCGCCTTGCCCATCCATTGCCCGACCATGCGCAGCACGCCGGGCAATTCTTTCGGGCCGATGGCAATCAGCGCGACAACCGCGATGACGACCAGTTCACTCCACCCGATGTCGAACATGAAAAATCCAGCTCGCGCAAGGCGTTAAGCGTGCCCGCGTCTCTTTCAACCGGTTCTGCCGCAATCCTGCCGCAAGATCAACGTTTGGCCGCGGGTTCGCCGCAACGGTGCCGCAAGACTTTTTCCAGATCAAACAGCCTTGCTGCCGACGTCCGACCGCGCCGCGGTCGGCGCCGGGGCGTTGTGGTCGATGGTCTTCACGGGCTCGGGCTTCTCTGCAGTCTTCTCGTCGTCCTGCATGCCCTTCTTGAAGGCCTTGATACCCTGCGCCACATCGCCCATCAGATCGGAAATCTTGCCGCGGCCGAACAACAGCAGGACGACCGCGATCACGACGATCCAGTGCCAAATGCTAAGCGAACCCATCCTGCAACCCTCCAAACACGCGGCCGGCAATGCGGCCTCTCTTTGCCCGGAACGTAGGCGCAGGAGGTGTCAAAAACAAGGACTTAAGCCTCGTCACATCGGCGATAGAGGCGACCGGTTGTCGCTATTGTTAACCGGTCCGGGCGGCGTTGCCGATTAGCTTCCGCCGTCCTTTTCCGGCTCCGCCGGCGCCAGCGCCAGTTCCAGATCGCCGATTTCGAGGGGATCCTCGTCATCGCGCAACGCCGGATCGTCCGAAGGCGTGGGAACGCTGAACCCGGACGGCAGCCGCGAGTCCAGCAAGCCGGTGCCCTTCAGCTCTTCCAGACCCGGCAGATCGCCGAGCGCCTCAAGGCTGAATTGCGACAGGAAAGCTTCGGTGGTGCCGAAGGTTAGCGGCCGTCCCGGGGTCTTGCGGCGGCCCCGCGGCCGCACCCAACCGGTTTCCAACAGCACATCCAGCGTACCCTTGGAGGTGATCACACCCCTGATGTCCTCGATCTCCGCGCGGGTGACCGGCTGATGATAGGCGATGATCGCGAGCATCTCGATCGCCGCGCGCGACAGCCGCCGCGTCTCGGTGCTCTCCCGCGTCATCAGCCACGACAGATCGCCCGCGGTGCGAAACGTCCATTTGTTGGCGATGCGGACCAGGTTGACCCCGCGTGAGGCGTAGTCCGCCTGCAATTGCGCCAGCGCCGCCTTGATGTCCACGCCATCAGGCATCCGCTTGGCGAGGGCTGCCTGATCGAGCGGCTCGGTGGAGGCGAACAGCAGCGCTTCCAGCAGCCGCAATTCCTCCGGCCGCGCTTGCGGATCCTCGGAACGATCCTCATCGTCGGCGATGCGTTTTTCCGCCAGGCTTGCCATGGCTCGGTCTCCTTCTTCCACTTATTCTGGCAACGTGTCCGGCGCGGCCAAGACGTCGGACATCGGTTGCGGCGGACGCTTGCGAAAATACAGCGGTGCGAAAGCCTGCTTCTGGTGCAACTCGACCTCGCCCTCGCGCACCATTTCCAGGGCCGCGGCAAAGCTGGATGCGAAAACGGTGGCTTTTTGCGAGGGATCGACAACGTAGTTGATGAGGTATTCGTCGAGCCGGCTCCAGTCGTCGGCCATCCCGACCAGGCGCTCGAGCGAGGCCCGCGCCTCGGTCAGCGACCACACCGTGCGTTTTGCCAGATGCACATTGGCCAGCACGCGCTGCTGGCGCTGCGCCGCATAGGCGGTGAGCAGATCGAACAGCGTCGCCGTGAAGCGGGGATGGCGGATTTCCGCGATCGATTCCGGCTGGCCGCGCGGAAAAATGTCGCGCTGCAATTGCGGGCGGTTCATCAGGCGGTTGGAGGCTTCGCGAATGGCCTCAAGCCGGCGCAAACGATTGGCAAGCGCGGTCGCCATTTCTTCGGCGCTCGGACCATCCGGCGTCGCCGGTTCCGGCAACAGCAGCCGCGATTTGAGGAACGCAAGCCACGCCGCCATCACCAGATAATCGGCGGCAAGCTCCAGGCGAATTTTTCGGGCAGCCTCGATGAAGGTCAGGTACTGGTCCGCCAGCGCAAGAATGGAAATCTTGTGCAGATCGACCTTCTGCTGCCGCGCCAATGCGAGCAGCAAATCGAGCGGGCCTTCATAGCCCTCGACATCGACCACCAGCGACGGCTCGTCGCTGCCAAGCTCGGCAGGCCGTCCGGTTTCAAACGACAGAATTTCCGCGCTCATGCGCCAACCCCTGCCCGACCAATTAGCTCACCCAATTCAGCCCGCCCCGCCACGCGATCGAATGGCTGCGGAGCTTTTCGCGACGCCAGTGCACGTTTGGCACGCTGCAGCGCCTTGCCCGACAACACCGGGGCCTCCCGCGCGACCTCGCGCATTTCGTCCAGATTGCCGTTGCAATGCAGAACCATGTCGCATCCGGCTGAAACGATCGCCCGGGTCCGCTCGGCGATCGACCCCGCCAACGCGTTCATGGACACGTCATCACTCATCAACAAACCCTGGAACCCGATACTGCCGCGAATCACCTGTTCGATGATTGTCGCAGATGTCGTCGCCGGTTGGGCAGGATCAAGTGCGCTAAACACAACATGTGCGGTCATGGCCATCGGCAGGTCGGCCAGCGGCCGAAACGCCGCAAAATCGGTCCTTTCGAGTTCCGCCTTTGAAGTGTCGACCACCGGAAGCTTGAAATGGGTATCCGCGGTCGCCCGGCCATGTCCCGGGATGTGCTTCAGCACGGGCAATACGCCGCCCTGCTGCAGCCCTTCCGTGACGGCGCGCGCGATCGCCGCGACCTTGCCCGGCTCGGTTCCATAGGCCCGGTTGCCGATTACGGCGTCGGCGCCGGCAACCGGCAGATCCGCCAGCGGCAGGCAATCCACGGTGACGCCGAGGTCGATCAGATCGGCGGCGATCAGCCTGGCGCTCAACCGGGCCGCCGCCAGGCCGAGCTTGCGGTCGATGTCGAACAGGGTTCCGAACACCGCGCCGGGCGGGTAGACCGGCCAGTGCGGGGGCCCGAAGCGCTGCACCCGTCCGCCCTCTTGGTCGATCAGGACCGGCGCAGCAGACTCGTCAATAGTTTGTCGTAATTCTTCTACCAGTGTAGTTACTTGCGCAGGTGATTCAATGTTACGCTTGAATAAAATGAAGCCCCATGGCCGCTCCGCGCGCATAAAATCGCGCTCGTCGCCGGTCAACGTGAAGCCCGATACCCCGGTGATGAATGCGCGCGCGGTCATGGCGCGGATTAGACCGCGCTGACGCCGGGGGTCAAGGAAAGCCCTCGGCAATTCCTTGGATGGCTAGTTCTTTTGCACCACGCATTGCCCGCCGGCGGTTTTCAGGTTGCCGCAGACTTGGGCTGCCTCTTCGGACGACCCGAACGGACCGACCATCGCGCGGTAATAGACACCCTTGTCGCCGAGATCGGCGCGCTTGATCAGCGGCGCGCGCGAGCCGAGCACCGATGGGAACTTGCCCTGCAACGCCCTGTAGGAGGCCTGCGCGTCGGCTTCGTTCCGTTGCGACGAGACCTGGACCACGTAACCCCCGCCCCCACCGGACACCGCCTGCGCCGGATTGGTAGAGGCCACATGAGCGCGCGGTTCCGCGGGCGCGGGCTGAGCGCCTTGGGGCGACAGCGACAGCGGTGCGTTGGCCGAGGCATTGGCGTTAGCCGTCGGTGACGGGGCTCGCGCCGCAGCCGGCGAAGGAACGGGACGCGGCGTGGTCGCGGGCTTCGGCGCCGGCGTTCCCGCTACATCGGCCGGATCGCCCTTCACCGCCAAAGTCCTGATCTTGCGCGGTTCATCGCCCGCCAAGGTGCCGCTGGCGGCGGGAGTCGCGGCTGGCTTTGCGGTCGGCGGCACAGTCGCGGCCGGCGGCACGGCCGCCGTCGGCGGACTGGCGTTCTGGTTCAACGGCGGAAACACCTGGCGTGGGCCGGCATTGACATCGACCGGCGCTTCCTCGCGCGGGACGATCTTCTCGGCCGCGCCGGTCGCCATGCGATCCGGTACCTTGGCGACCCCGTCGCCGGCCGGCGCCGGCACGACCTTGGTCGGACCGGCGTCCGCGCGGATGATCGGCGGCTCGCCGCTGCGCGGCGACCCCATATAGGTCCGATAGGCAAACGCACCGCCGGTGCCGACCACCGCCAGCGCAAGCACGGCAACCACGGTCATCATGCCGCCGCGGCGCGGCTTCTGCTCTTCTTCCACCTCTTCGCCATAGCCATCCTGATAGGCGTAGGGATCATCCGCATAGGCGGCGTCCCGCTGCTGGGCCTCATAGGTGCCGGGATCGGGCTGGCCATAGAGCGCTTCGTCATAGCGCGCGGGATCGGCCTGGGCATGCTGATCGGGTTCGGCGGCGAATGGCGGCGCCTCGTGGTACTCCGGCTCGGCAGGCGGATGCGCGGCGGCATAGCGCCGAAGCGGATGCACCGAGGTGTCGAAAAAATCCTGCTGCGGCGGGGCTTCCTGCTTGGCGGCGCGCTGCATCCATGGCGGCGGACCGGCTGGAAGAGTTTCGTCGATTTCGGGTTCAGGCTCCGGCTCGGACCGGCGATAGGCGTCGCTGTCGCGCGGCGGCATCGGCTGGTTGGCGCGGCCAAAATTGGAAAATGGGTCGGTCTGCCCGATCAGCCGCGCCAATTCGGCCAACGGGTCGCTTTCGCCCTTGCCAGATGCGCGCTGGGTGCCGCGATCGTCGTCGTCCGCGGGTGACGATTTGTCCTGGTATCGATCAGCCATCGTGATGATGCGTCCCCTTCGGGAAAGCCGCCAACCCGCCCTTACAAACGAACCAGCCGCTGCCAGTTAAGTGCCCCCACAGATCCCCTTGTGGGCGCCGTACCCCGCCTATCGCATCTCGTCTGGTGCATGGACGCCGAGAACGGCAAGGCCCGATGCCAGAACCGAGACGACGCCCTGGACCAATGCCAATCGCGCCTTTGTGATCTCTGCATCATTATTGATAATGAAGCGTAAATAGGGCAAATCCCGCCCCCTGGTCCACAGCGCATGAAATTCGCTGGCGAGATCATAGAGATAAAACGCGATTCGGTGCGGCTCGTGCGCGACCGCCGCCGCCTCGATCATCCGGGGATAGAGCGCGAGCCGCCGCAACAGGTCCAGTTCCGCCGCGTCAGTCAGCCGTTCCACCGCCGCGTCGGCGAGGAACGCCGCCCGGGCCACGGCGTCCTCGGGCAGGTCCGGAACCACCTCGCGGGCATTACGGAACACCGAGTGGCCGCGGGCGTGGCCGTACTGCACGTAAAATACCGGGTTCTCGCGCGACTGCTCGATCACCTTGGCAAGGTCGAAATCCAGCACCGCGTCGTTCTTGCGGTACAGCATCATGAAGCGCACCGCGTCGGAGCCGACTTCATCAACCACCTCGCGCAGCGTGACGAAGTCGCCGGAGCGCTTTGACATCTTTACGGGCTCGCCCGCGCGCAGCAGTTTTACGAGCTGGACGATCTTCACATCCAACGTGGCTTTCCCGGATGTGACCGCCTTGATCGCCGCCTGCACGCGCTTGATGTAACCACCGTGATCGGCGCCCCAGACGTCGATCATTTCGCGAAACCCGCGATCGAACTTGGTCTTGTGATAGGCGATGTCAGAAGCGAAGTAGGTGTAAGAACCGTCAGACTTCAGCAGCGGCCGGTCGACGTCATCACCGTATTTCGTGGCACGAAACAACGTCTGCTCGCGATCCTCATAATCCTCGATCGGCGCCCCCTTCGGCGGCGGCAGCCTGCCCTCGTAAACGTCGCCTTTTTTGCGGAGATAGTCGATTGTTGCGGCAACGCGATCGATGCCGCCCTCGATCAAGGACCGCTCGGAGAAAAAGACATCCTGGCTAATGCCGAGGGAAGCAAGGTCCTCCCGGATCATCTTCATCATTGAATCGATGGCAACAAGCCGTACGACCGGCAGCCATTCGCTCTCTTGTTTGTCCCTGAGCAATGGCCCGTAGGTTGCCGCGAGTACCTCACCCACCGGTTTCAGATAATCGCCGGGATACAGGCCTTCCGGAACCTCGCCGATGTTCTCGCCGAGCGCCTCGTGATAGCGCAGGAACGCCGAGCGCGCGAGCACGTCGACCTGCGCGCCGGCGTCGTTGATGTAATATTCGCGGGTGACGTCGTAGCCGGCGAACGCCAGCAGGCTTGCCAGCGCATCGCCGAACACGGCACCCCGGCAATGGCCGACATGCATCGGCCCGGTCGGATTGGCCGAGACATATTCGACGTTGACCTTTTCGGCCGCCCCTACTGCGCTGCGGCCGTAAGCATCGCCCTCTCGCAAGACAGTACGCAACGCGTCGGCCCAAACATGCGCCTTGAGGGTCAGATTGATGAAGCCGGGACCGGCGACATCGACCTTCTCGATCAGGCCATCAGCGCGCAGCTTCGCAGCGATCTGCTCGGCGAGATCGCGCGGTTTTGCCTTGGCCTCCTTCGCCAGCACCATCGCGGCGTTGGTCGCCATGTCGCCATGGGAAGCATCGCGGGGCGGTTCGACCACCACGCGGGAGAGGTTAACGTCAGGCCATCCGCCCTCAGCGGCGAGCGACGTACAGACGGCCTGCACGCGCGCCAGTACGTCGGCGAATAGATGCTGGGATGAGATAAATTCAATCGCCGACTTCGGTGCGGCTGAAGGCTTCTCACGTTCGTTCCCGACGATTTCCGTCGGTAAAAGCGTTGGAACTTCTTTGGCAGCAGGCCCTACCCTTCTCTGCCTGCGTTTTGCAATAGGCTCTTCAACCGTCTCCTTTTGCTTTACGGACTTTTCGGCGTTCTTCTTTCTCGCCTTGCTAGGCGCATCGCCCCTAGCCGACGCGTCAGTACCCAGACTAGGTGCGCTGGCGCCGGAAGATTTTGAAGGAGCTGCACGCGTCCTACTCGCGCCGCTCTTTTTCGCGGGGGGCTTCTGAGGTTTCTTGGCTGACTCCTTTGCCTTCTTAGCCTTTCTTGCGGCAGCCTTGCGGGCTGCCTCTTTTTTCTTCCTGGCTAACTCTTTGGCTGCCTTCTCTTCCAACTTGGCTTGCGTCCCGTAGCCGCGCTTCGACTTATCAACGACGGTATCCGCTTTGGTTGTGTGCTTCGGAGCGGGAACGGGCTTCGCCGACGGCTTCTTAGCGCCGCCGCTTTTTGTGGGAGTGGCTTGAGCCTTAGCTTTTTTGGCTGATTTTTTCGCGGTCTTCTTAACCGACTTTTTAACGCGCTCCTTCTTGACGAGTGTCTTTTTCTTGGCGGATTTTTTAGCCGCCTTGTTGGCCTTCTTTGAATTTTTCTTTGCCATTGATGCCTGCTTTTGCCTGATCGCAAAATGGTCCCAGCTTTTACAGGACAGCCCGCCGCCTAACGCAAATCCGGGGTCGAGTCAAAAAGCCGTTGATGCTCGGTCAGGGTAAAACGGTCGGTCTTTCCGGCGGTAAATTCCTGATCGGCGCGCATCCTCAGCTTTAGCCTTGTCACCTAGTGGGCAGGCAGACCGTAGGATTGCCGTCCTCGAAGCGCAGCCGCAACCCAATAGGTCGTGCTAATCAGTGGTGATCAATGACTGATCATGGCACTATTTGGATCGACTCAGTCGCAAATTTGGGGAGGAGCAAGACGTGCCGGTGAAGGCTCGGCCAGTTCGCCGCCGCAAACGCGAACCATTAGTTCACCAACACTTGGAAAATGTATCCCGGGACCTGTTGGAGAGCCATCCTGAATTGGTTCGTGAGTTCGTGGGCCGAAATGCCGGTATCTACGCCCTCTTTCGGAAGGGCAAATTGTATTATGTCGGTCTTGCCACAGCCTTACGTAGCCGTCTTAAGGCACATGTAAAAAACCGCCACGGCAATTCTTGGGACAGCTTTTCCATCTATCTTACAATTAAGGACCAGCACCTTCGAGAAATTGAAGCTCTGTTGTTGCGCATCGCAAAGCCGCCGGGTGCCAGGCAGCGCGGTAAGCTTGCGCAATCCAGAGATATGCGGAGGCGCATTGCTCAAAGAATTCGCAGCAAGCAACTCGATGAGGTCTCTTCTCTTTTTGGTCGGCGACGCGTAGCGGCCAAAAACGCCAACCCGGTTGTGGGTGTGGAAACCGTCCTTACCAGGCTCTTGCCACAAGGAGCGCGCATAAAAGGTACGCTAAGAAATAAAGTGTTTCGCGCGCGCGTTCGCAGAAATGGAACGATCCGCTTTAAGGGAGCGACTTACAAGTCGTTGTCTCTCGCCGCACACGCCGCAATTAAGCGACCTACAAACGGCTGGTGGTTTTGGCAAATAGAGCGCGGACGCGGAAATTGGGTGCGGCTCACCAAGATCCGTAAGGCTGGCACAGCCGTGTATGTAACCTGAGCGGCCACAGTCGTTTTTACACGGAGTGACGACTAGCGCCCATGCATGAATGAGCCGCCGCCTAACGCAAATCCGGGGTCGAGTCAAAAAGCCGCTGGTGCTCGATCAGCGCAAAACGGTCTGGACTTACTGCTGGCTCGACCTGGTTGGGAATGACGGATATCCGCAATTGCACTGGCTGCTATTTTTATGGGCCACCCAGTCGTATGATGGCGATCGAATATTGCCAACGTTGATGTGCAACGGCTCAGCGCCGACAAGGTGGTCAAATGAGGCGGCGGGAATTCATTGCCGGGTTGTTGCTTGGCGCCATGCCGTGGTCGGCGCGGGCGCAACAGCGGGCGACAAAACCCCGGATCGCAATTTTCCATCCGGCAATCCCGGTGAGCCTGCTTACCGAAACCGGTGGGGGAAGCGCATGGCGCGCGTTTTTCCCGGAGCTGCGCCGCCTGGGCTACGTCGAAGGTGAAAACCTAATCATCGAACGTTATTCCGCCGATGGGCATCACGAGCGTTATGCCGATATGGCGCGGGAGATCGTGACCAGCAGGCCGGATCTGATCGTCACCGGGACTAATCCCGTCGTGGCCGCTTTCAAGGCGGCAACTGGCACAATCCCGATCGTTGCGTTCATGATCGACCCGGTGGAAGCCGGGCTGGTCCCTAACCTGGCCAAGCCGGGCGGCAACCTGACCGGCATCACGCTCGACGCCGGGATCGAAATCTGGGGAAAGCGCCTGGAGATCCTGAAAGAAGCCGTTCCCTCGACAGCCACGGCCGCATTTCTCGGGATGCGCGAAGGTTGGGAAGGTTCGTTTGGGCAATTTTTGCGGGACGCCGCTGGCCGGCTGGGAATTTCGCTGATTTCAATACTGCCGCAGAATGGCACTGTATCCGAGATCGAGCGCGTCTTCGCCGCAATGGCGCAGCAGCGGCCGGACGCGGTACTGATCAGCGGGGAAGGGGATCTCTACGCTAACCGCCAGCTGATCGCCGAACTCACCCGGAAGAACCGCTTGCCGGCAATGTCTCCGTACCGCGACTTCGCCGATGCCGGCGGGCTGATGGCGTATACGGTTGATCTCGCGGAACTGCTCAGGCGCATGGCCGATGACGTGGACAAAATCCTTCGCGGCGCCAAACCGGGCGACGTCCCGATTTATCAGCCCACCAAGTTCGAACTGCTGATCAACCTGAAGACGGCAAAGGCGCTCAGCCTCACTTTGCCGCCGGCGCTGCTCGCCCGCGCGGACGAGGTGATCGAGTGAGGTGGCCGCTGCGAAACCGACTTGACGGACTTCGATCAAGTCGTACCGCTCAACGCAAATCCGGGGTCTGCTCAAAAAGCCGCTGATGCTCGGTGATGGCAAAACGATCCGTCATCCCGGCGATGAAATTGCCGATCCGGCGCGCGCGGTCGGTTTCGCTCTCCGCGCCCTCGCCGTCCCGCCGCAGCCACTCCGGCGGCAGGTCGTGCGGCGAGTGTTGATAACGCGCGAACAGGTCGAACAGGATCGCTTCCGCCTCGCCCATCACCCGCATCACGCGGGGGTGGCGGTACATCCGCTCCTTCAGAAAAATCTTGACCATTTCCTCGGCTTCTTCCGCCTCGGGCGGAAACCCGATCAGCACGCCGCCGTGGTTGCGGACGTCTTCGGCGGATGTTGGGTTGGCCGCTTCCAAACGCCGCCGCGATTCCGAAAACACCGCTTCGATCAAATACGAGATCAGCTCGCGCACCAGCTCCGCGCCGCGCCGGTCGTCATCGAGGTCAGGATATCGCTGCGCGATGTCCGCGATCATGCGGGATGTCAGGGGCATGACCTTGAGATCATCGACGGTGAAGAGGCCGGCGCGCAGGCCATCGTCGATGTCGTGGGCGTCGTAGGCGATGTCGTCGGATATCGCCGCCACCTGCGCTTCCAGCGAGGCATAGCTCCATAGCTCCAGATCCCAGGTCCGATCGAACTCGGAAATCCCGAGCGGCACGCTGTGGTCGCGATAGCGACCGACGGGTTTCCCGGTCTTGTCGGTGAGCGGCCCGTTGTGCTTGACGATGCCTTCCAGCGATTCCCAGGTCAGGTTGAGGCCGTCGAAACCGGGATAGCGATGCTCCAGCGACGTCACAACCCGCAGCGCCTGGGCATTGTGGTCGAAACCGCCGTGGCCTTGCAGGCAGCTGTCCAGCGCGCGCTCGCCGGCGTGGCCGAACGGCGGATGGCCGAGGTCATGCGCCAGCGCCAGCGTCTCCGTGAGGTCCTCGTCGAGACCGAATTGCCGGGCCAGCGCGCGGGCGATCTGCGCCACCTCCAGGCTATGGGTCAGCCGGGTGCGGTAGTGATCGCCTTCATGGAACACGAACACCTGGGTCTTGTGCTTGAGCCGCCGGAACGCGGTGGAATGGATCACCCGGTCGCAGTCACGCCGGAACGGGCTGCGGGACTTTGCCGGCGGCTCATCGACCAGCCGCCCGCGGCTATGATCGGGGTCGCAGGCACAGGCCATCCGGGGGGCAGCCATTCCGACCGACACGATGTTTTGGTCCTTTAAACGTTTGATTCCTCGGCCCGGCGCACTTAACTACGGCTTGCGGGGTTTTCAAAACTCTTGAAGAATCCCTAAGGCATGGGTTCGGAGTCGGATTATGACAGAGGCAAGCGTCACCATCAGCGAGCGGGCGGCCCGCCGCATCGGGGAAATCCTCAAATCCGAGGGCGACGGCGCCATGCTGCGCATCAGCGTCGAAGGCGGCGGCTGCTCCGGCTTCCAGTACAAATTCGACGTCGAGCGCGCGCAGGCCGAGGATGACCTGGTGATCGCACGCGAGGGCGCCGTAGTGCTGGTCGATCCGGCGTCGGTGCCGTTCCTGGCGGGCTCCGAAGTCGATTTCGTCGATGACCTGATCGGCGCCTCGTTTCGGGTGGTCAATCCCAATGCGACGGCGTCTTGCGGATGCGGGACCAGCTTTTCGATCTAGGGCCTAGGGCCGATCGAAAAACTTCGGCGTCTGGCATTCCCGGCGCGACCGTTCCTATCGAAACGACGTTGTATCCTGCGCGCGCGAGGGCATCGACCGCCGCGCCAGGAAAACTCTCGTCGGCGAGAAAGCGCATGTTACGCCGCGGGGAAAATCTTCTCGGACTGCAACAGATCGCGCGCGTAGCTTAGGCAAGCCGCGACGTTTTCTCGAGACAGGCCGGGATAATTTGCAAGAATATCGGCTTCGTTCCAACCATCGGCCATCAAACCGATGACGAACTCAACAGACAGACGGGTACCGCGAACGACAGGTTTCCCGGCAAGGACGGCTGGGTCGAGTACGATATGATCGTTCGTCATGGTCATCAGTTTTTATATCAGAACGACGAGCCCTGCGGTGCAGTGTGCCTCGTGCTCAATTTGTCGTGACATTGTCTGGCAAATTGTGATATCCCCGGTCAGGAGGCAAAATGACCCAGCGCACCAATCGGACGGAAAAGCTTGATCTTCGGCTAAGCCGGGCCGCAAAGAAGACCTTGCAGGCAGCCGCGTCCGCCGAACGCAAGTCCGTCAGCGAATTCGTGCTCGACACCGCGCTCAGCGAGGCTGAGGAGCGGCTTGCGGATCGCCGTATCTTCACGCTCGATGCCAAGGGATGGGATGCTTTTGTTGCAGCGCTTGATGCGCCGCCGCGCCGTCATACGCGCCTTGAGCAATTATTTCGCGAGCCCTCCGTCTTCGATCCCAAGAACGAACCTTGAAGCATTTGCTTCATATCGAAAAACTGCACCGCACGCATAACGTCGAACAATTCACCTGCGGTCAGCCGGAGCTCGATCGCTTCCTCATACGCCATGCCTTGCAGGCCCAACAGTCGAATTCATCGCAGACCTATATTGCGGTAGACGGCGATGAGATCGCCGGTTTCTACACGATCGTCGCCGGCGAGGTTCAGCACGCGCAAGCTCCCGAGCGCGTCGTCAAGGGAATGTCCCGCCACCCGATCCCACTGCTGGTGCTTGCGCGTCTCGCCGTTCATGTCGATGCACAAGGCCGCGGCATCGGTTCCGGACTACTGCTTGATGCGCTCGGGCGTACGCTTCAGGTCGCGGACATGATAGGCGTTCGCGCGCTAGCGGTTCACGCCAAAGACGAACGGGCCGTTGCGTTCTATCAGCACTTTGGCTTCACGCCTTCGCCAAGCGATGCGCGGCATCTGTTCATGATCATCAAGGATATCCGGCTCGCCGCAGGCCAAGGCCGTGAGTGATTTACGAGGGCATTGACCGCCGCGCCGAGAGAACTATCTTGATATGCGTGCCGAGCGCCGTGATCTCGGTTTTTCGATCCGATCAGGCGCCGCGGGCTTAACTATCTCTTAACTTTGTTTGCCCACCATAGAACCGGTTAATCGGCGGGCCGGATGTACGTTCGCGGATTAAAGATGGCTCGGAGCAAACCGCTTCGGGCCATTTCCATTTCCCCCCAAGCCCGGATGGCGCCGACGGTTACGGACTATTAGGGGGTCGCGATCAGCCCATTTGCCGTGGCGACGATCCAGCGGTTGCCCCAACGCACGATGGAATCAATTCGCCCGATCCCGGGCACTGTGTCGCCGCGTGCTGCAGTCCGAACCCCGTCCGGCCCTTCAAGAACGGCCGTTCCGCCTCGAACATCGAGAACCGTCCAACCCTCAATCGTTGTCGGCTTTGTCTCTGCCACCGCCACCAGAGGCTCCCGCGCAGTCGGAGGCGTATTTGCCTGCGTGCTTGCCGGGTCAACGAAGAAGCGAGCGCCTCCCGGCCATGCGGCTTCAGCCTTTGCTCCAACAGAGGAAACCGCGCCTATGGCTGGCGGTGTCTGCAGACCCGAGGCGGATGCAGGCCTTCGGGCGTCGCTCTTGCCGCTCGATTTGATTTCAGGAACTCGCCGCGAAGGCGTTTCTGTCTGAATGAGTGAGTGGAAGACCGCGCTATTTGTCCCGCACGCCCATCCCAGTCCCAAGCCAACGACCAGAGCGCTTCCGACCAGGATGATGGTGCGCTTCGGCTCAGCGCCCGGCTTCAATCGCGCTGATATCTCGTCTTGATTGGGACTGACAAAATCCCATGGCTGCGTGCTCGCTGGCGCTGTTGCGACGTGGTTGCCGACAACGCTTCCAACCGACTGGCGTATTCGCATGATTGGGTCCCCTTGCTTTCCCAATCATCATGCCTGGAACTAAACCAAATCTTAACGGAGAATCAGTCGCGCCCGCTTTCCCACGCTGCGCGCCAACAATTAGCTGTCCGACGTTACTTCTCCGCAAACAGCCCACGCGCGTTACCATGCGCAATCTGCTTTGCCACGGCCGGCGGCAATTGCGCCAGCCATCCGCGATAGCCGGCCATGATCTCGCCGTAGCTGGCCCAGCGCTCGGGGACCCAAGTATCCGAGCCGAGCAGGAAGCGGTCGGGATATCGCTCGAACAAGGCGCGCCACTCCGGCGTCAATTTCCCCGATCCGTCGACGATACCGCTGCGGTAGGACAATTCGCCCCATAGTTTCGGGTATTTGGCGAGCATCGCCGCGACGCGGCCACTGGCGAGGCTGAACCCGGTATGCGCCCAGATGATCCGTGCGCGCGGATTGTGCCGCATCAGGATTTCGACGGCCTCGTCGTCGGCATGCGCGTGCAGATAAAGATTGTTCGTGACCGCAAAGTCGACGGTCTTCTTCACCATCTCGGTCTCGGCGGCTTTTCCGAACAAATGAAACTCGCCGATGCCGCGATAGTAGCCGCGTTTGAATTCGTCCTGAACGAGATCGAATATCACGGGATCGTTGAACCAGCTGCCGATGTCGGCGCGTACGCGGTATGGGCGAATGAAGGGCACGACCTGCAGGCCCTCCGCCTTCGCATCCATCAGCACATGGGTGCCCGTGTTCGGGCGGCTGGTGGCGAGAATGCCGGTCACGCCGTGCTTTTTGAACAGCGCCAGCACCTCGTCCGGCTGGTAATACGGCTTCGGTTCCCAATTGTAGTGCAGATGGGCGTCGAATATTTCGATGGGCTCGTTTGCGAGAGAGCGGCCGCCGGCGGTGACGCTCAGCGTGACGGCGGCAACAATCGCGGCGTGCTTGAGAACAAACCGCATCGTCAAGCCAGCCGACATCACTCCGCGGCGACCACACGCGGCCGATCGGCTTCTTCGGCCTCGTCGTGTTGCGGCTCGAGGCGGCGCTTCAGGCGGCGGTCGATGCGGTCGAGATAGATGTAGATCACCGGCGTGATGAACAGCGTCAGCAGTTGCGACACGCAGAGGCCGCCGACCACGGCGATGCCGAGCGGCTGACGCAGCTCGGCGCCGGCGCCGGCGCCGATGGCGATCGGCAGCGTGCCGAAGATCGCGGCGAATGTGGTCATCATGATCGGGCGGAACCGCAGCAGTGCTGCTTCGCGAATGGCGTGCTCGGCGCTCAAGCCGACACGGCGGCGCTCCAGCGCAAAGTCGACCATCATGATGGCGTTCTTTTTCACGATGCCGACCAGCATCACGATGCCGATCATCGCAATCACCGACAGCTCCATGTTGAACAGCATCAAGGTCAGGATCGCGCCGATGCCGGCCGACGGCAGGCCGGAAATGATGGTGATCGGATGGATGAAGCTTTCATAGAGAATGCCGAGGATCACGAAGGCGGCGAAGACCGCGGCCAGGATCAGCACGCCCTGCCCGCGCAATGAATCCTGGAACACCTGCGCGGTGCCGGAGAATCCGGTGAAGATGGTCACCGGGAGATTCGATGCCTGCTCCAGCGCCGTGATCTGATCGACCGCGTAACCCAGCGAATAGCCCGGCAGCAGGTTGAACGAGATCGTCACCGCCGGCTGCTGGCCCTGGTGGTTGATCTGCAGCGGACCCACCGACGGCACCAGCTTCGCCACCGCATCGAGCGGGATGGTCTGGTTGTTCCCGGTCTTCATATAGAGTTTGGAGAGGTCCGATGGGTCGACGCGGAACTGCGGCTGCGCCTCCAGGATGATCTGGTAATCGTTGGTCGGCATGTAGATGGTACCGACCTGGCGCGCGCCGAAGGCGTTGTAGAGCTGGTTGCGCACCTGATCGACGGTGATGCCGTAGACCGCGGCCTTTTCGCGGTCGATATCGACGGTCATCTGGGGATTCTTGATGTAAAGGTCGGTCGTGACATCGACGAGCCCGGGCACTTTCGCGATCTTTTCGCGCATCTCGGGCGCCAGCCGGTAGAGCGATTCGGTATCGCCGCTCTGCAGCACATACTGATACTGACTCTTCGAGATCCGGCCGCCGATATTGAGGTTCTGGATGCTCTGGAAGAACGCCTGCATGCCCGGAATCTGGGTCGCCTTCTGCCGCAGGCGGCCGATCACCTTGGCCGCGCCATCGCGCTCGTTTTGCGGCTTCAACCCGATAAACAGCCGGCCGTAATTCGCGGTCGGATTGGGACCGCCCGATCCCACCGTGCTGTTGATGTAGTCCACCGCCGGATCGGATTTCAGGACATCGACCAGCGCCTTCTGGCGGATGCTCATCGCCTCGAACGAGGTATCGGTGGCGGCTTCGGTCACGCCGATCAGAAAGCCGGTGTCCTCCTGCGGGAAAAATCCTTTCGGAACGATCATGTACAAATAGACCGTTCCGCCGAGGGTGGCGAGCGTGACGAGCAGCATCAGCCCCTTCCTCGCCAGCACCCAGTCGAGCGACCATTCGTAGGCTCGCAGCCACGAGGCGAACATCCGCTCGAACAGGCGCAGGATGAAATTCTCTTTCTTGTCGGGATCGTGCGCCTTCAACACCCGCGCGCACAGCATCGGCGTCAGCGTCAGCGACACGAAACCCGACACCACGATCGCAACCGAGATGGTCACCGCGAATTCACGGAACACCCGGCCGACGATGCCGCCCATCAAGAGAACCGGAATGAACACGGCGATCAGCGAGAACGTGATCGAGATGATGGTAAAGCCGATCTCGCGCGCGCCCTTCAAGGCCGCTTCGTAAGGCTTCATGCCATGCTCGATATGACGAACGATGTTTTCCAGCATCACGATGGCGTCGTCGACCACGAAGCCGACCGACAAGGTCAACGCCAGCAGCGTCATGTTGTTGATGGAGTAATCCAGCACATACATGACCGCGCAGGTCCCGAGCAGCGATATCGGCACGGCGAGCGCCGGAATGAACGTGGCCGATGCCGAGCGCAGGAACAGGAAGATCACCAGGATCACCAGACAGACGGCAATGCCCAGGGTTTCCTCGACGTCGGCAACCGCCTGGCGGACCGAGATCGAGCGGTCCAGCATCACGCCCATGGTCACCGAGGGCGGTATTTGCGCCCGCAATGCCGGGAGCTTGGCCCGCACCGCATCGACGACGGCAACCGTGTTGGCGTCAGGCTGTTTCTGGATCGCGATCACGATGGAACGCTCGCCGTTCAACCAGCTCGCGATCTTGTCGTTTTCGACGCTGTCGTAGATCTTGGCGACTTCGTCGAGCTTGACCGGCGATCCGTTACGCCAGGCCACCACGACCCGGCTGTAATCTGCCGCCTTGTCCATCTGTCCGGAGGCCTGAAGCGCGACATCCTGCTTCGGCCCGTTCAGCGTCCCCACCGGCGTCGATGAGTTGGCGCGCGACACGGCGGCCCTGATATCCTCGAGCGACAGGCCGCGCGCTGCGGCGGCTTCCGGATCGGCCTGCACACGGATGGCGAATTTCTGCGCGCCGTAGATGATGGCCTGCGCCACGCCCGGAATTTGCGACAGCGCCTGCCCGATGGTGATGTCGCCATACTCATTGACGGCGGACAATGGCAGCGTCGCCGATCCAAGTGCCACGAACAGCACCGGAAAATCCGCAGGATTCACTTTGCGGAAACTCGGCGGAATCGTCATCTCGATCGGCAGCCGGCGCTGCGCGATGGTCAGCGCGGTCTGCACGTCAAGCGCGGCAGCGTCGATGTTGCGGTTGAGGTCGAACTGGATGGTGATTTGCGTCGTGCCCTGCGACGAGCTCGACGACATCGACGAGATGCCGGCGATGGTCGACAACTGACGCTCGATGATGCCGGCGACGGAGGCCGCCATGGTATCCGCGCTGGCGCCGGGCAGGGTCGCGGTCACCGCGATGGTCGGAAAATCGACCCTTGGCAGCGCGGACACCGGCAGCAGCCGGAAGGCGAATACGCCGAACGCGATGATCGAGGCCGTGATGAGCGTGGTCATCACCGGCCTGCGGATGCAAAGTTCCGAGAGCGTCATCGCCTCACGCCCCGGCCTTGCGCCGCGGCTCGACCCGCGTGCCATCCGACAGCAGCAACTGGCCGTCCACCACGACGTTCTCGCCGCCGGACAGCCCCTCGGTGATCACGGACTGCCCCTGGAAGGTACGGTCGACTTTCACCGGCTGAACTTTCGCTACGCCTTCCCTGACCACGAACACGTAATTGCCGCTCTGGCTGCGTTGCACCGCGACCGTGGGCAGCACCACGGCATTTTCCGTGCGAATGGTCAGCCTGGTCGCGACCAGAATTCCCGGCCACAGCGTTTCATTGGCATTGTCCATGACGCCGCGCACGGTGACCATGCCGGTGGTGGAATCCACGGAATTTTCGACCATGGCGACCTTGCCGTCTTCCGAGGTCTGGTGACCCGGGATGGTGGCGATCACCTTGGACGATCCGTTCGCCATGGCTTCGCGGAGATCGACCAGGACGCGCTGCGGAATGGCGAAGGTCACATAGACCGGCGCCATCTGGTTGATGACCGCCAGCGGCGCGGTATCGGCGGGGCGGACGAAATTCCCGACCTTCACGTTGGCGGCGCTGATCCGTCCCGAGAACGGCGCGCGGATGCTGGTGTAGCTTTTCTGGACTTTCAGATTGTCCAGTGCGGCCTGATCGGCCTTGATGGATCCGATCAGGATATCGGCCTGGGTCTTGGCGTTGTCGACATTGACCTGGGTGGTCGCGCCCTTGCCGATCAGGTCGTTGTAACGCTTGAGATCGCGCTGCGCACCTTCGAGCTGCGCCTGATCCTTCGCCAGCATCCCTGCGGCCTGCTCGATCTGGGCATCGATCTGGCGCGCGTCGAGGGTGAACAGCAGATCGCCCTCGTTGACCTTGGCGCCGTCTTCGAAATGCACGGCGACGATGGTGGTTTCCAGCCGTGACTTGAGCGCCACGCTTGAAATCGGCGTCACCGTCCCGATCGAATCGACATCGACCGGCACCGGCTTGCGCTCGGCCGTGGCGAGCTCGACCGAAACCACGCGCGGACGCTGCGGGCCCTGCGCGCTGGCGCCGGTGCCCATCCACGACGAGCGCGTCACGAAGGCGGCAGCCGACGCCCCGACAAGCAGGAGGCCTCCGCAAATCATCAAATTACGTTTTTTCATACCATCTCACGTCAACCGGTCCACAAGGGATCGGGACGGCCCGGTTTTTCCAACCCTTGACGGCGAGTTTTACGCCTTATGCTAACGGCTTATCACAGCCATATTGATCATGGTATGCCAGAGAAACGAAAATTTAAACTTGTTGTTACCGGACCACGGCCATGCGGATAGCCACCTGGAACGTCAACTCGATCCGGCAGCGGCTCGATCACCTGCTGACCTGGCTGCGCGACTGCGCGCCCGACATCGTGTGCCTGCAGGAAATCAAGTGCGTCGATGAGGCGTTTCCGCGCGAAGCCATCGAGGCGCTCGGCTACAACGTCGTTACCCACGGCCAGAAAACCTTCAACGGCGTGGCGCTGCTTTCAAAATACCCGCTCGAAGAAGCGACCCCTGGGCTCGCCGGCGATGAGGAGGATGTCCACGCCCGGTTCCTCGAGGGTGTGGTCTCGCTGAAATCCGGCGTAGTGCGCGTGGCCTGCCTCTATCTGCCCAATGGCAACCCTGTCGGCACGGATAAATATCCTTATAAACTCAAATGGATGTCGCGGCTTCTTGAGTATTCAAAAGAGCGGCTGAAGACCGAGGAGCCGCTGGTGCTGGCCGGCGATTTCAACGTCATCCCGGCAGCGCCGGATGTCCACAATCCCGCCGCCTGGGTCAACGACGCGCTGTTCAAGCCGCAGACCCGTGAGAGTTTTCAGGCGCTGCTCGGGCTCGGACTCACGGACGCGCTGCGCGCGGCGACGGACGAACCCGGTCAATATACCTTCTGGGATTATCAGGCCGGCGCCTGGCAGAAAAACTGGGGTCTGCGGATCGACCACCTGCTGCTGTCGCCGCAGGCCAGCGACCGGCTCACCGGCGTCGGGATCGATAAATATGTCCGCGCCTGGGAAAAGCCTTCCGATCACGTCCCGGTCTGGATCGACCTGGATCTGGAGGCGGCCTGATTATCTGCGTGCCCCGGACGCAGCGCAGCGCGTAGCTCTTGCGTAGCGGTGCGCTGCAGAGCCGGGGCCGTAACGGACGCCGGCGTTTGGTGCGGTCCCGGTTCTGCGGAGCGGCATGAAGAATGCCGCACCGCGCCCGGGACACGGGAGGGTGGCGACTAATCCTTGCGGCCCTGCACCCAGTGCTCGAGCATCTGCAACGCCATCGCGCGGTCGTCTTCGGAGGCTTTCGCGATCGCCTTGTTATAGCTTTCCTTGATCCAGATCTCGTCCGGTGCGGCGCTGTCGCGCGCCAGGGTCAGCCACATCAGCCCGCGCGCGGCCTGCCGCGGCAGCTGATCGCCGTTGAACAGCATCTGGCCGAGCGTGGCCTGGGCCTGATGCTGGCCCTTCTGGGCGGCAAGCCCGAGCCAGCGCGCGCCGTAGCGGGAATCGCGGGGGGTGCCGATGCCGTTGAGGTACAGCCGGGCCAGGTCGTATTGCGCGTCGGCATTGCCGAAATACGACGCGGCATAGGAGAACATTTCGCGGGCGCGGTCGGCGTCGACCTTGATCTTGGTATTGGGAATGCCGTTCAGATAATACCGGCCGAGCGCGACAAAGGCGTTGGCGACGATCGCCGCCTGCGGCGCCGACGGGCTGTCCTCGGCGTGGGCATTGGCGATCCGGCTGAAATATTCGAAGGCGCGTAGGGAGTCCTGGGCAACGCCGTCGCCGTCGGCATACATCCGCCCCAGCTTCCACTGCGCTACGGGGTGACCGCCCTCGGCGGCATATTGAAGGGACGTCAGCGAGGCCGGCGCTGTGCTCGGCGGCACGGCTTTCTTGAGGGCCTGCACGGCTCCGGGCTGCGCGGCGACCACCGGGATGGCGGTATCCTGGGGTGCGACCGGCGTGCCCTCAAAGGCAAGCGCGGGCTGCACCACCGGCGTGGCGGCCAAAATCAACGCAACTATGGTGCACTCAAATATCCGCATAACACTGTTTCTCGCGCGCCCCACCTGGATGGGTAACGGCACCATCCACCGCGGGTCCGACCTGCTGGGCATATTTCCACAGCGCACCGGACGTATGATCTGTCTCGCGAGCTCTCCATTTGGTTTTACGTTCGGCGAGTTCTTCGTCACTCAATTTTACGTTAAGGGTGCCGACGACGGCGTCGATTTCGATGATGTCGCCGTCCTGCAGCAGCGCGATGGGTCCGCCCACGGCGGCTTCCGGCCCGACATGGCCGATGCAGAAGCCGCGGGTGGCGCCGGAAAACCGGCCGTCGGTGATTAAGGCGATCTTGCCGCCCATGCCCTGGCCGGTCAGCGCGGCCGTGGTCGAGAGCATTTCACGCATGCCGGGGCCGCCTTTGGGGCCCTCATAGCGGATCACCAGGACCTCGCCTTCCCTGTAGGTCTTGTTCTGCACCGACTCGAAGGCATCCTCTTCGCGGTCGAAGCAGCGGGCAGGTCCGGTGAATTTTAAATTCGACATTCCGGCGACCTTCACGATCGCGCCCTCCGGCGCGAGGTTTCCCTTCAGGCCGACCACACCGCCGGTGACGGTGATCGGCTTGTCGGCACTCCGCACCACATCCTGATGCGGGTTCCATTTCACGCCCTTGAGATTTTCCGCAATCGTCCGACCGGTAACGGTCAGGCAGTCGCCGTGAAGGTATCCATGGTCGAGCAATGTCTTCATCAGAAGCGGTATGCCGCCAACCTCGAACATGTCTTTGGCAACATAACGACCGCCCGGCTTCAAATCCGCGACATAAGGTGTCTTTTTGAAGATTTCCGCGACGTCGAACAGGTCGAACTTGATGCCGCATTCATGCGCGATCGCCGGCAGGTGCAGCCCGGCATTGGTCGAGCCGCCGGACGCGGCTACCACCGCCGCGGCGTTCTGCAGCGCCTTAAGGGTGACGATGTCGCGCGGGCGGATGTTGGCCGCGATCAGTTCCATCACCTTCTCGCCCGCCGTCATGCAGAAGGCGTCGCGGATTTCGTAAGGCGCCGGCGCTCCGGCCGAGTACGGCAATGCCAGGCCGATAGCCTCCGATACCGTCGCCATGGTGTTGGCGGTGAATTGTGCGCCGCAGGCGCCGGCGGAAGGACACGCCACCCGCTCGATTTCGTCGAGATCGGCGTCGGACATCTCGCCGACCGAGTGTTTGCCGACCGCCTCGAACATGTCCTGCACCGTGACCTGCTGGCCGCGGAAATTGCCGGGAAGGATCGAGCCGCCATAGATGAAGATCGAGGGCACGTTGAGGCGGACCATCGCCATCATCATGCCCGGCAGCGACTTGTCACAGCCGGCAAGCCCGACCAGCGCGTCATAGGCGTGGCCGCGCATGGTCAATTCGACCGAATCGGCGATGCATTCGCGCGACGGTAGCGACGAGCGCATGCCATCGTGGCCCATGGCGATGCCGTCAGTGACGGTGATGGTGCAGAACTCGCGGGGGGTGCCGCCGCCGGAAGCGACGCCCTTCTTGACCGCCTGGGCCTGCCGCATCAGCGAAATATTGCAGGGCGCGGCTTCGTTCCAGCAGGACGCCACGCCGACGAACGGCTGATGGATCTGCTGGGTGGTCAGACCCATGGCATAGAGATACGAGCGGTGCGGGGCGCGCGACGGGCCCTCCGTCACATGGCGGCTCGGCAGTCTCGATTTGAGTTTGGTCTTGTCGATATTGGTCTTGGCGTCCATCGCGAACCCGTTTCCCCAGCCATCTCCTTGTTGGTCCCGGGAAAACTTCCCTTCGCCTTCGCGAGCGCCGTGGCCATCAGCCTACGAAGGAATGATTTCAAGAACCGGTGTGGCTAAATAGCGGCGCATGCAAGAGCGGGCCGGGTTGTCGTTCAAATGTTCAGCGAGTGTTGCGTTGACGCAACATTCGTTGCAGCCGGGCAACCACACACGATTCGTGCCCCGGACGCAGCGCAGCGCGTAGCCCTTTTGCGGAGCGGTGCGCTGCAGAGCCGGGGCCGTAACGGACGCCGGAGCTTGGTACGGTCCCGGTTCTGCGAAGCGGCATGAAGAATGCCGCATCGCGCCCGGGACACGTGAAAGAATCTTCGTAGCCTGGATGAAGCGAAGCGAAATCCGGGGACCGCGAATGCTGAAGCGCTGATCCCCGGATTTCGCTGCGCTTCATCCGGGCTACGAACTAATTTTCAAACAGCCAAGGCTTCTCGTTCTCGCGGCGCGATGCGTCCGAGGTTTGCCAGTCCCTCGCGCGACCTACGCGAGGCGATGGAGCGGTGGGAGGCGCCAGGGCACCAACGGGCACCCCTGAGGCGGGTGGTGAGCCCACCTCGCACGGCAAGGCAACCGTGCGCGCCCAAGGCTAGGCGCAGCGCCTCCCAGCGCTCCACCGGCCATCAGGCCGTCGACCGTTCCGGGGCGCCCCGGTCCGGCCAGCTCTCGCTCTGTCCGCTGCAGGGATCGCTTCTAGAAAGCGCCCCTCATCGAACAGGACACGATCAGAATAAGCCAGGTTTTGGACCCGTGGATAAGGAATGCGAAAAATTTTTTTCGCCAGCGTTTACAGCTTCGTAGGGCGGATTAGCGACCCCCGGGCGCGACACTGAACCGAATGAAGGCGGAAGCGTAATCCGCCGCTCCGCTTGCACCGGCGGCGGATTACGCCTTCCACCGCGCGTGTTTGAGCTGTGGGTGCTCTGAGCCCGGCTAATCCGCCCTACGGTTCTTCGCGGAGAGCTAAGCGCTGCATCGCGCCCGGGACATCAGGGCCTACATATTCAGCACGCGGCCATAGGCGTCGAGCACCGCTTCCTTCATCATCTCCGACAGCGTCGGATGCGGGAAGATGGTGTGCATCAGCTCTTCCTCGGTCGTTTCGAGGTTCATCGCAACGACATAGCCTTGAATCAATTCGGTCACCTCGGCGCCGACCATGTGCGCGCCGAGCAGTTGTCCGGTCTTCTTGTCGAAGATCACCTTGACCAGGCCCTGATCCTCGCCGAGCGCGATCGCCTTGCCGTTGCCGACGAAGGGGAAGCGGCCGACCCGGATTTCGCGACCGCCCTCCTTCGCCCTCGCTTCGGTCAGGCCGACCGAGGCCACCTGCGGATGGCAATAGGTGCAGCCGGGAATGAGGTTCTTGTCCATGGCGTGCGGATGCAGGCCCTTGATGGCCTCGATGCAGACCACGCCTTCGTGCTCGGCCTTGTGCGCGAGCATCGGCGGCCCCGCGACATCGCCGATGGCGTAGATGCCGGGCACGTTGGTCTTGCCATAGCCGTCGATCACGACGACGCCGCGGTCGGTTTTGACGCCGAGTTTTTCCAGTCCGAGATTTTCAATGTTGCCGACCACGCCGACCGCCGAGATCACCCGGTCGACTTCCAGCGTCTGCGGCTTGCCCTTGCCGTCGTCGATGGTGGCGACCACGCTGTCGCTCTTCTTCTCCAGTTTTGTCACTTTGGTGCTGCTGAGGATTTTGATGCCCTGCTTCTCCAGCTGCTTGCGCGCCAGCGCCGCAATCTCGGCGTCCTCGACGGGGAGGATCTGCGGCAGCACCTCGACCACGGTCACCTCGGCGCCCATGGTGTGAAAGAACGATGCGAATTCGATGCCGATGGCGCCGGAGCCGACCACCAGCAGCGATTTCGGCATCTTGTCCGGCACCATTGCCTCGAAATAGGTCCAGACCAGCTTCTTGTCCGGCTCCAGGCCCGGCAGCACCCGCGGCCGCGCACCGGTGGCGAGGATGATGTGCTTGGCCTGATAGGCCCCCTCGCCGAGCGCGCCTTTCGGCGCATCGACGCTGGATTTTTTCACCGTAACCTTGCCGGGCGCATCGATCGAGGCATCGCCCCAGATGATCGTCACCTTGTTCTTCTTCATCAGAAAACCAACGCCGTCATTGAGGCGCTTGGAGACGCCGCGCGAGCGCTGCACCACGGCCTTGGCGTCGTAGGAGACTTTCTCGGCCGACAGTCCGTAATCCTTGGCATGCTGCATGTAGTGGTAGATCTCAGCCGAACGCAGCAGCGCCTTGGTCGGGATGCAGCCCCAGTTCAGGCAGATGCCGCCGAGATAGGACTTTTCGACAATCGCAGTCTTGAAGCCAAGCTGCGCCGCGCGGATCGCGGTGACATAGCCGCCGGGGCCGGAGCCGATGATGATGATGTCGAAGGAAGTTTCGGCCATGGTTATCTTGCCTCACGCATATTGGGCAACGCCGTTGCCGAACGACCAATTTTCTTTCGCAACTTCGAGCAGGTTGATGAACACGTCTTCCTTGCGCAGGCCCGGCTTTTGCGAGAGCAGTTCGACGATCCGCGCGAACAATGCTTTTTTCTGATCGATGGTCCGGGTATTGCTGACAGTAATCTGCAGGATGACCAGATCGTCGGTCCGCGCAATGTCCATATAGGTCTTGCTGAACTGGAATTCGCTTTCGGAATGTTCGGAGACGGTAACGAAGCGATCTTCTTCCGGCACGGTGAATGTTTCGCGCAAGGCCTGATAGACGCCGTCGCCGACCGCACGCTTGTAATCGTCCGATTTTCCTTGCCGCAGCGAAATCCGTACCAGCGGCATCTCACACCACCATCATCACCGGATTTTCGATCAGCATCTTGAACGCGGTGATCAATTCCGCGCCAAGCGCGCCGTCGATGGCGCGATGGTCGCAGGACAGCGTCACGCTCATGATGGTCGCCGGCACGATCTGCCCGCCCCGCACCACCGCGCGCTGCTCCCCGGTGCCGACAGCGAGGATCGACGACTGCGGCGGATTGATCACCGCGGTGAAATCCTTGATGCCGTACATGCCGAGATTGGACACCGACGACGTGCCGCCCTGATACTCGTTCGGCTTCAGCTTCTTGGCCCGGGCGCGCGCGGCGAGATCCTTCATCTCGTTCGAAATCGCCGATATTGACTTGGTCTCGGCCTGGCGAATGATCGGCGTAATCAGGCCGAACGGCAGCGCGACCGCGACGCCGATGTCGGAATGCTTGTGCTTGAGCATCGCCGCCTCCGACCAGCTGACATTGGCCTCGGGGATGCGTTGCAGCGCCAGCGCCATCGCCTTGATGACGAAGTCGTTGACCGAGAGCTTGTAGAGCGGCTTCTTGTCTTTGTCCTTCGGCGCCGCGGCGTTGATCTCTTCGCGCGCGGCGGTGAGCTTGCCGATGTCGCAATCGATGGTGAGATAGAATGTCGGCATCGACTGCGTCGCTGCGGTGAGCCGCTGCGCGATGGTCCGCCGCATGCCGTCATGCGGCACAAGATCGTAGGACCCTTCCTCGTAAAGTCCGAGGATCTGCTTGTCCGACATCGACGGCGCAATGCTCGGCGCGCCGGCGGCAGGCGCGGCAGCCGGTGCCTTCAGCCCCTTGCCGGACTTTGCTTCCTCGACATCGCGCGCAATCACGCGGCCATGCGGGCCCGAACCGTTGATGCGAGCAACGTCAATACCGGCTTCCTTGGCAAGACGGCGAGCCAGCGGCGAAGAGAAGATGCGGGCGTGGCCGTTGGTTTGCGGGGCGGACTCCTTTGCCGGAGCCGGCGCGGGTGCAGCAGCGGCCGGTGCCGGCGCTTTCTCGGCAGGCGCAGGCTGCCGGCTTCTCTTTCGGCGCTTCGGTTTTGGTGTCAGGCTTTGCCTCGGCTTTCGCTTCGGGCTTTGCTTCAGATTTGGCCTTCTGCGGGGCTGCACCCGCCGCCTTCACATCCTCGCCGTCACCGGCCAGAACCGCGATCACATCGTTGACCGGGACGTCCTGGGTGCCCTCGGGCACCACGATCTTGGCAATCGTGCCCTCATCGACCGCCTCGACCTCCATGGTCGCCTTGTCGGTCTCGATCTCCGCGATCACGTCGCCGGACTTGACCTTGTCGCCCTCTTTTTTGAGCCACTTGGCAAGGTTGCCCTTCTCCATCGTCGGCGACAGCGCGGGCATCAGGATATTGATTGGCATTGTCAGTGACCTTGTTGCGACCGCGGCGTGGTATTGCCGATGTCGGTCGGCCGCGCGATTTCGGCGTCGAACATTGTGATGATGCGCGTCAGCGCCTCATCCTCGGTATAATCGCTCTCACGGGCATAGGCCCGTGCGGCATGGCGCGCGATGTCGACCAGCATCAGTCCCCACATATCCGGTTCATCGAACGCGCGCATGAACGCAATCGAAAGACCTTCGTCGACGACAAACGCGCGCAGCACTTCCGTGGCGTCGTCGCGGCCGATGACGTCAGGGGGCAACGGCTGCTGTTTCGGACCGGCCATGGCCTACCTGTAGCAAACAGCTTTGGCGGCCTCGACCACTTCGGCCACCGAAGGCAATGCGAGCTTTTCCAGATTGGCGGCATAGGGCATCGGCACGTCCTTGCCCGACACCCGCGCCACTGGCGCGTCCAGATAATCGAAGGCGTGCTCCATGATGCGTGCCGCGATTTCCGCACCGACGCCGCACTGTTGCCAGCCCTCCTCCACCGTCACGGCGCGGCCGGTCTTTTTCACGGATGCGAGGACGGTGTCGGTATCGAGCGGGCGCAGCGTGCGCAGGTCGATGACCTCAGCTTCGATGCCTTCCTTGGCCAGTTCGTCGGCAGCCTTCAGCGCGTAGCTCATGCCGTTCGACCACGACACGATGGTGACGCTCCCGCCGGCGCGTACGATCCGCGCCTTGCCGATCGGGATCACATAGTCGTCGAGTTTCGGGACCGGGCCGGATTGCCCGTACAGCATTTCATTTTCGAGGAAGATCACCGGATTGCGGTCGCGGATCGCGGACTTGAGCAGGCCCTTGTAGTCGGCGGCCGAGTACGGCGCGATCACCTTCAGGCCCGGGACTTGCGAATACCACGCCGAATAATCCTGGCTGTGCTGGGCGGCGACGCGGGCGGCGGCGCCGTTCGGCCCGCGGAACACGATCGAGCAGCCCATCTGGCCGCCGGACATGTACAGCGTTTTCGCAGCCGAGTTGATGATCTGGTCGATCGCCTGCATGGCAAAGTTGAAGGTCATGAATTCGACGATGGGTTTTAAGCCCGCCATCGCCGCGCCGACGCCGACGCCGGCAAAACCGTGCTCGGTGATCGGCGTGTCGATCACGCGCTTGGCGCCGAATTCCTGCAGCAGCCCCTGCGTGACCTTGTAGGCGCCCTGATATTCCGCGACCTCCTCGCCCATGATGAAGACGTCGGGATCCCTGCGCATTTCCTCGGCCATGGCATCGCGCAGCGCCTCGCGGATGGTCATGGTCACCATCTCGGTGCCTTCAGGCACTTCGGGATCGGGCTCGGCAACGGCTTTCGGCGCGGCCGGCGCTTTCTTGTCTTCGCCGCCGGATTTGGCTTCGGCCGGGGCTTCCTGCTTTGCTTCGGCAGGGGCTGCGGATTCCGCGGGCTTCTCCTGCTTGGCTGGCGCGCTCGCCTTGCCGAGATCGGCGGCGCTTTCGCCATCGGCCAAAATGGTGGCGATCGGCGTGTTGACCGCGACGTCGGCGGTGCCTTCGGGAATCAGGATCTTGCCGAGGGTGCCCTCATCGGTGGCCTCGACTTCCATGGTGGCTTTGTCGGTTTCGATCTCGGCGATGACGTCGCCGGACTTGATGGTCTCGCCTTCCTTCTTCAACCATTTGGAGAGGTTGCCCTTCTCCATGGTCGGCGACAGCGCAGGCATCAACACTTGAATTGGCATATCAGCTCCAGATCAGCTTGCGCGTTCAGCGATAGACATCGGTCCACAATTCGGCCGCCTCGGGTTCGGGATCGTGCTGCGCAAAATCGGCGGCGGCATTGACGATCTCGCGCACCTCCGCGTCGATCTGCTTCAAATCCTGCTCGGTCATTTTCGCGGCAAGCAGGCGGTTGCGCACCTGCTCGATCGGGTCCTGATCGTGGCGCACCTTGTCGACCTCCTCGCGGGTGCGATATTTCGCAGGGTCCGACATCGAATGGCCGCGGTAACGGTAGGTCTGCATCTCCAGGATGAAAGGCCCCTTGCCGGCGCGGCACCAGGCGACCGCCTTGTCGGCCGCCGCCTTCACCGCGCGGACGTCCATGCCGTCGACCTGCTCGCCTGGGATGTTGAAGGAGATGCCGCGCTTGGAAAAATCGGTTTGCGCGGAGGAGCGCGTCACCGAGGTGCCCATGGCGTAGCGGTTGTTCTCGATGACGTAGATCACCGGGAGCTTCCACAGCTCCGCCATATTGAAGCTTTCGTAGACCTGGCCCTGGTTGGACGCGCCGTCGCCGAAATAGGCCAGGCTGACATTGTCGTTGCCGCGATAGCGGTTGGCGAAGGCAAGCCCGGTGCCGAGCGAAACCTGGGCGCCGACGATGCCGTGACCGCCGTAAAAATGCTTCTCCTTGCTGAACATGTGCATGGAGCCGCCCTTGCCCTTGGAATAGCCGCCGTGGCGCCCGGTCAGTTCGGCCATCACGCCTTTGGCTTCCATGCCGCAGGCCAGCATGTGGCCGTGGTCGCGGTATCCGGTTATGACTTGGTCGCCTTGCTTCAAGGCCATCTGCATGCCGACGACGATGGCTTCCTGGCCGATATAGAGATGGCAGAAGCCGCCGATCGCGCCCATGCCATAGAGCTGGCCGGCTTTTTCCTCGAAACGCCGGATCAGCAGCATGTCGCGCAGCGCCTGCAGTTCCTGATCCCTGGTGAATTCGAGACTCGACGAACTCTTCGAGCCGTTTCCCTTGCCCTGCGCCTTGTCCTGACCTTTTTCGCTTGCGGCATTTTTCTTTTGAGCGGCCATGGGCACTTCCGTCCGAGAGAGGGTCATCCCTCTCTACCCCAACTCATTTCACCTTAAAAGCATTGCGTGACGCCAAGACAAATTCGCTATGCCGCAGTGCACCTTTGGGAATCTTTGGAATTGAATATGCCAGGTTTTGAAATTTGCCACCGACCGTCATTGCGAGGAGCCCTTGCGACGAAGCAATCCAGCCTTGCTGGACCGGCGCTCCGGGCCTCTGGATTGCTTCGCACAGCGTGCGGCGCGTCGCGCCGCCCGCTGGCTCGCAATGACGCAAACATTCACATGCTCTCAGGATGACGATGGTGGACGCAGTGAAATCAGTTCACTGGCTTCGTGGTGCGCACCAGTTCGCGCGGATCGGCATAGTCGAGCTGGTAGCGCACGCGCTCGTCGAGCATGTCGGGATCGACCCGGTCGGAGCGCAAAAGCGACACCCGCTGCTCGCCTTCGGCGCGCTCGCGCTTCAGCCGCGCCAGTTCGGAGGTCAGCGCGATGATTTCCTGGTCGAGTTCCTGGCGCGCGTTCAGGCCGTATTTGCCGGTATAGGCATTGACGCCGAAATAGCCGACCATCATCGCCGCGACCGCATATAGCGCGAGCCCGGTCAGGATCGATTTGAGTCGCGTGCGCGAAACCATGCCGCGACGATGCGACGGTCCGGTTAAGGGAATCCTAACGACGGCTGCGATCGCCTATTTGTTGTGCTTCTCGACCCACGCCGCGTAGGCGTCGATAAATTGCTGCATCACCTTCTGCATCGGCTCCTTGGTGAGATTGCCCTCAGCGTCGAAGGCATCGCCGACGCCGACCAGATAGATTTCCGGCTGCCCCATGATCGGGCCGGTAATGCCGGGAAGAAGTTGCTTCAAGTTCATCGCCGCGCTGACGCCGCCGAGCACGCCCGGCGAATTGCTGACGATGCCGATCGGCTTGCCGAGGAACGAACTCTTGCCATAGGGCCGCGACCCCACATCGATGGCGTTCTTCAGCACGCCGGGGATCGAGCGATTGTATTCCGGCGTGACGAACAGCACGCCATTCGATTTCTGCAGCTTTTCGCGGAACGCCAACCAGTCGGCAGGCGGGTTGGCCTCGAGGTCCTGGTTGAAGAACGAGATGCCGTGCAGCGTCACGACATCCAGCTTCAGCGACTCCGGCGCGAGTTTGGCCAGCGCGTTGGCGACCTTGAGGGTGTGGGCTTGCTTGCGAAGGCTGCCGACTATGACGACAACGTTGTATGGGGCGGCCATGGGAATTTCCTTTGCGGAGAGAGCGGCTGCAGCGCTGTAGGGTGGGCAAAGCGGCCGGACGCGAACGCGTCCGGTGGCGTGCCCACCATTTCAGTCTCCGAATCCGAAGTAAAGATGGTGGGCACGGCGCGATGGCGCGCCTTTGCCCACCCTACAATCTACTCCGCCGCCGTCGCGCGTCGGCCGGACAGCACTTCGTCATTATGCTCACCCAATTTCGGCGCGTCGGAACGCGGATACGGGCGCACGCCATCGAACACGATGGGAAGGCCGACCACGTTAAGCTCGGTGCCCGGCAGGTTGCGCAGCAGATCGGCCGCCTTGAGCTGCTCGGTCTGCGACAATTCCGGGATATCGTTGACCGGGCTGCAGGGCACGCCGACCTTTTCCAGCCCCGCCATCCATTCGCTGCGGCTGCGCGTCTTCAGCACCGGCTTCATCAGATCGATCAGCGCATGGCGGTTCGCCGCGCGGTCGCGGACTTTTATGAAGCGTGGATCGCCGGCCCATTCCGGATGGCCGAGCACGCCGGCGCATTTCACGAACAGCCGGTCGTTGCCGGCGGCGATGCAGATCGGCCGGTCCGACGTTTCGAACACCTGATATGGCACCAGCGTAAAACTGGCGCCGCCGAAGCGCTGTGGCGGTTTTCCGGTATGGTTGTAGCCGTTGAGCGGTCCCTCGACCCAGGCCACCGCGCTGTCGAACAGCGCGGTGTCGATCACGCAGCCCTTGCCGGTTTGATGCCGCGCCTGCAGCGCGCCGAGCGCGCCGATCACGCACCATTGCGCGGTGGCGCGGTCGTTGATCGCAGGCGCGCAGAAGGTCGGGGGATCGTCGGGCCGCCCGGTCAGCGACATCACCCCGCCATAGGCCTGCAGCAGGGGATCGAAGCCCGGCGCGTTGCGTAAGGGACCATTCTTGCCGAACGCCCAGACCGAGCAATAGATCAGCCGCGGATTGAGCGCGCACATCACCTCGGGACCGATGCCGAGTTCGGCGACGACACCGGAGCGCAAATTCTGGATCAGGATATCAGCTGACTTTACCAGCGCCTTCAGCTTGGCGACGTCATCGGGATTCTTGATATCGAGCGTGACCGACTTCTTATTGCGGTTCATCGAATGAAACAGCATGGAGTCGCCATCGATGAATGGCGGCCCCCACCCCCGCGCATCGTCGCCGCCGTCGGGCTTCTCGATCTTGATGACCTCGGCGCCCATGTCGCCGAGGATCATGCCGGCCATCGGCCCGGCGACGGCCTGCCCGATCTCGATCACCCTAATGCCCGCGAGCGGAGCGTTCATTGCGTCTTCTCCGTTAGACCTAGCTGCCCTTGTTCGGATTGATCAGATATTTCTCGCCGGTCGCGCGTTTGCCATAGCCGGCAATGTTCTGCAGTTGCAGCGCTTCCTGCAGCGACACCACTTTGGTGTAGTGGCTGGCAAAGGTGGTCTTGAGTTCGTCGACCACGCGCTGACGCAGCCTTGCGCCATCGGCCGGCCCGATCTTTTGCAGGAACGGAAACAGCAGCCAGCCGCCGACACCCCAGGCCATTCCGAAAGCACCGCCCAGTTCAGTCGGACGCATATCGAGGCGACCGTAGATGTAGACCTGCTTGTGCACGCTCGATCCGTAGCGGCTGTAGACTTTGGCGGTCTTGTTGGCGGCCGCTTCCATGCAGGTGAGGATCTGACCGGCGAGCCTGCCGCCGCCGATGGCGTCGAACGCCAGTGTCGCGCCGGTCTCGACCAGCGCGTTGGTCAGGTCATCCATGAATGTCGGCGCGGTGGAATCGACGACATGCTTGGCGCCGAGCTTGCGCAAAATATCGGCCTGCTCGGAGCTGCGGACGATATTGACCAGGCCGACGCCGTCCTTGAGGCAGATCTTGTTCAGCATCTGTCCGAGGTTCGAGGCCGCCGCGGTATGCACCAGCGCCTTATGGCCTTCGCGCCGCATGGTTTCGACCATGCCCAGCGACGTCAGCGGATTGACGAAGCACGAGGCGCCCTCCGCCGGCGTGATGCCCGGAGGAAGCGGCAGAACATCCTTTGCCCGGAGACAGCGGTATTGCGCGTACATCGCGCCGCCGATCATCGCCACGGTCTTGCCGAGCAGCGCCTGTGCCGCGTCCGACGATCCGGCTTTGATGACCACACCGGCGCCTTCATTGCCGACCGGCATCGATTCATCGAGCCGCCCCGCCATGGCTTTCATCGCCCCGTCCGGCACCTTCGCGGTGACAACCGCCGCATCGCCGCTGCCGGAGGTCTTGGCGGTGGACATGTCCGCAGCGCCGACAAGGAGGCCGAGGTCCGACGGATTGATCGGCGAAGCCTCGACCCGGACCAGGATTTCATCGGGACCGGGTTCGGGAATCGGCACGCTGGCCAGCGACAATTCGAGTTCGCCGCTCTTCTTGATCAGCGAGCGAAGCTCAAGTCCGGTCTTGTTGTCAGAAGCCATGGTACCCTCCCTGCCTGAATTTTTCAGTTTTGTATGATTAGTCGAACCAGGGCCAGTCCGCAGCCCCGGGATGCGTAACGGCCCCGCCCGGGGCCTGCCCGACCAGACGCGCATATTTGGACAACGCGCCGGCCCGATGCCGCGGCGGCCGGGGCGTCCATGCCTTCCGTCGCTGCGCCAGTTCAGGTTCGTCGATCAGGATATCCATCTTGCGCGCGCCGGCATCGATCCGGATCCGGTCGCCGTCGCGGACCAGGGCAAGCGGCCCGCCGACAAAGGACTCCGGCGACACATAGCCGACGCACATGCCGCGCGTTGCGCCGGAGAACCGGCCGTCAGTGACGAGCGCGACTTTCTCGCCCATCCCCTGGCCGTAGATCAAGGCGGTGACCCCGAGCATCTCCCGCATGCCCGGGCCGCCGACAGGCCCTTCATTTCGAATGACCAGGACCTCCCCTTCGCCGTAGCTACGCTGGCGAACCGCCTCGACGCATGCTTCCTCGTCTTCGAAGATACGCGCGTTGCCCTCAAACACCAGCCTCTTCAGGCCGGCGATCTTGATGACGGCGCCATCCGGGCAAAGATTACCTTTCAGCACGGCCACGCCGCCATCCGGCATGATCGGCTTGTCCGGGGCGTAGATCACCTCGCCGTCGGTCTTGTTCGCCTGGCCATATTCCTCCGCCAGCGTCCTCCCCGTGATGGTCAGACAGCCGCCCTCGATGTGGCCGCTTTCGATCAGCGCACGGATCACCACCGCGGTCCCGCCGATGTCGTGAACGTCCTTGGCGGTGTACTTGCCCCCTGGACGCAAATTGCCGATCAGAGGTGTGCGCGCAAACACCTTGCCGACGTCGTCGAGCGAAAAGGCAATTCCCGCCTCGTTGGCGATCGCCGGCAGATGCAGCGCGGCGTTGGTCGATCCGCCGGTGGCGGCAACGATGGCCGCGCCGTTTTCCAGCGCCTTCCGCGTCAGCAGTTCGCGCGGCAACGGTCCGCCGCGTTCGTGCATCTCCATCACGAGGCGACCGGCCCGCCGCGCGATCTGCGCGCGCTCGGCATAAACGCCGGGCACCATCGAGACGTTCGGCATGGTCAGCCCCATCGCCTCGGAAACCATCGCCATGGTGTTGGCGGTGAATTGCCCCGCGCAGGCGCCGATGGTCGGCAGGCAGGCGCGCTCGATTTGCGCCAGCGTCGCCTCGTCGATCTCGTCGGTCATGACGCCGCCGACGGCCTCGTAGGAATCCAGCACGGTGAGCGTCCGTCCCTCGAACCGTCCGGGAAGCGCGCTGCCTCCATAGATGAAGATCGACGGAACGTTGCAGCGGACCATGCCCATTATGACGCCGGGCAGCGTCTTGTCGCAGCCGCCGAATCCGATCAAGGCGTCGTAGGCAAGGCCGTGGACCACGGCCTCGATGGAGTCGGCGATCAATTCGCGCGACAGCAGGGAGAATTTCATGCCCTCGTGGTTCATGCTGATGCCGTCGGACACCGAAATGGTGGTGAATTCGCGCGGCGTGCCGCCGGCCTCGAAAATTCCGGCCTTGGCGGCGTCGACCTGGAAATCGTGGGTCATGTTGCAGGGCGTCTGTTCGCCCTTCATGCTGACCACTCCGATCATCGGCTTTGCGATCGCCTCATCGTCGAGCCCCATCGCGCGCATGAAGGCGCGGTGCGGCGCGCGATCGAGGCCGTCCGTCGTCACCCGTGATCGCCATTTTTTCATATCGTCGTCCCGGCGAACGCCGGGACCCATAACCCCTGACGTTGCTTCTTTTAAAAGGCCTCTGCGCCAGCGCTTCAACGCAACTCCGCGCCGTATGGGTCCCGGCGTTCGCCGGGACGACTGATGGCTCTGCTATTGAAGCGGCGCGACGATGGTCGGATGCTTGAACTGCGCGACATCCAGCTTCGGCAGCATTCCCGTCGCGGCATAGATGTCGAGCATCTTCTGGATCGCCTCGAAGTTCGGCGCGGCGCCGGGGTCGCGGCCGAAATCATTGTCCTTGAGCAGGTAGCTGTCCAGTACGGGGATCGGCGCCTTCAGCTGTTCGGACACAACCTTGAGGGTTTCCGCGCGGTCGGCCAGCGCCTTTTTCATCCCCAAGGTGATGTCGCGCACATAGGCTTTCACAAGTTCCGGATTCTTGTCGACGAAATCGGCGCGGCAGGCCTCCAGAATGTGAACGATGTTCGGCATCTCCTCCGACAGCGAGAACAGTTTTCGCGTGCCGCCCTTGGCCTCCGCGCGCGCAGCAAACGGCTGGTTCATGTTCACGGCGTCGACGCGGCCCTGACGCAAGGCGTCCTCGGAGATCGAGAAGCTGGTTTCGACCAGCTTGATATCCTTGTCCGGATCGACGCCGTTCTTCTTCAACAGCATCGCGAACGGACCGTAGGTGCCGCCACCGAGCACCGAAATACCGACGGTTTTGCCCTTGAGGTCCGCGATCTTCTTGATCGGGGAATCGTCCATTACCGCCCAATAGACCGAGAACCCGCCGGGCTTTTCGTAGACATGCTGCGCCACGATGTAGGCCTTCAGATTGCCGCCGACCACGCCGTTCGCCAGCGACAGCGGCGCCTGCGTCGCGCAATCCAGCGCGCCCGCCGCCAGCGCCTGCGTCATCGGCGACGTGCCCTGGAACTGGGTCCATTCGACATTGTAGGTCTTGCCGAGATTGGGGAATTCCGCCGGCCGCCGCATCATCCAGTATTTTGATTCTTCCGCCGGGATGGTCCAGCCGACGCGGATGGTCTGCTGCGCGTGAGCCGCGCCAATGCCGCCAAGCGCGCACGCTGCGACTACAGCCGCCATCAGCCATTTCGAATTCCGCTGCTTCATGCATCCCTCCCCGGATGACGGCAAACACCAGCCGCCGTAAGCCACAAGCTCGCAGAAGCCTTTCATGCTTCAAACGAAGGGGCAAGCAGTCCCGCGCGTTACGCAAGCGCCTTCAGCGCCGCTTTGCCCGCATATTTCGCCTGCGTTCCCAGTTGCTGCTCGATCCGCAACAGCTGGTTGTACTTCGACGTTCGGTCGGAACGCGCCAGCGAGCCGGTCTTGATCTGCCCGCAATTGGTGGCCACCGCGAGATCGGCGATGGTGGAATCCTCGGTCTCGCCGGAGCGGTGCGACATCACGGCGGTATAGCCGGCCTTGTAGGCCATCTCGACCGCGCTGAGCGTCTCCGTCAGCGTGCCGATCTGGTTGACCTTGATCAGGATGGAATTGGCGCGGCCGTGTTTGATGCCGTCGGCGAGCCGTGTCACATTGGTGACGAACAGGTCGTCGCCCACCAGCTGGCACTTGCCGCCGATCAGATCGGTCAGTTCCTTCCAGCCGTCCATGTCGTCTTCGCTCATGCCGTCTTCGATCGAGACGATCGGATAGCGCGAGGCCAGGTCGGCAAGATATCTGGCCTGCTCGGAACGACTGCGGGTCTTGTTCTCGCCGCCATAGACGTAAGCGCCGTCCTTGAAGAATTCGGTGGCGGCGCAGTCCAGCGCCAGCATGACATCGGAGCCTGCCTTGTAGCCGGCCTTGCCGATCGCGCCCATGACGAATTCCAGCGCGGCATCCGCCGACGGCAGGTTCGGGGCAAAGCCGCCTTCGTCGCCGACATTGGTGTTGTGGCCGGCTTTCTTCAATTCGCCGCGCAGCGTGTGGAAAATCTCCGAACCACAACGCAGCGCGTCCGCAAAAGTTTTTGCGCCGACCGGCATGATCATGAATTCCTGGAAATCGATCGGGTTGTCGGCATGCACGCCGCCATTGATGATGTTCATCATCGGCACCGGCAGCGTCCGCGCCGAGGTGCCGCCGACATAGCGATACAGCGGCATGTCGAAGGAATCCGCCGACGCCTTGGCGACCGCAAGGGAAACGCCGAGGATGGCGTTGGCGCCGAGCCGGCTCTTGTTCGGCGTGCCGTCGAGCGCGATCATGGTCTGGTCGATCTGCACCTGATGATCGGAATCCATGCCGCCAAGCGCGTCGAAAATTTCGCCGTTGACGGCGTCGACCGCTTTCTGCACGCCCTTGCCGAGATAGCGCGCCTTGTCGCCGTCACGCAGTTCCACCGCTTCATGGGCGCCGGTCGAGGCGCCCGATGGCACCGCCGCGCGGCCCAATGATCCGTCCTCCAGCACGACATCGACCTCGACCGTGGGATTGCCGCGGCTGTCGAGAATTTCGCGGCCGATGATGTCGACGATGGCGGTCATGAGTGCCTCATGGAGATTGTGGGGACATTTGGCGGTGCTTCTACAGCAAGCCATCGTAGCGGAAAAGGCCACGTGACCTACACGATCCGATTGGCTAAGAAATCTGCAATGGAGATCGCCATGTCAAAGACACCCCGCAAATCGTCGAAATCGCCAGAGCTGCAGCTCGGCCGCGCCGTGGAATGGCCAAAAACGCCGGACGAAGCGCAGATCGACCGGGTGCCCAATCCGCAAAAGGACACGAACTACGTGGTGCGCTTCGCCGTGCCGGAATTCACCTCGATCTGCCCGGTCACGGGACAGCCGGATTTCGCCCATCTGGTGATCGATTATGTGCCGGGGCAGTGGCTGCTGGAATCCAAATCGCTAAAACTCTATGTCGCGAGCTTCCGCAACCACGGCGCATTCCACGAGGACTGCACGGTGTCGATCGGCAAGCGCTTAGCCTCTGAGATCAAACCGAAATGGCTGCGCATCGGCGGCTACTGGTATCCGCGTGGCGGCATTCCCATCGACGTGTTCTGGCAGACCGGCAAACTGCCGAAGGGAATGTGGGTTCCCGATCAAGGCGTCGCGCCCTATCGCGGGCGGGGTTGAACTGCTGCATCGTGTCCCGGACGCGGTGCGGCATTCTTCTTGCCGCTCCGCAGAGCCGGGACCGTACCAAGCGCCGGCGTCCGTTACGGCCCCGGCTCTGCAGCGCACCGCTTCGCAAGGGCTACGCCATAGCGCGTCGAAGACGCGCGTAAACGCGCTTATGGCGCTGCGTCCGGGGCACGCTAATTCCTGGTCAGGTCGCATCCGCCGGCCTCGTTTGGCGCAACAACCGTGCGCAGACCAATCCCAGCGCGATCATAATGGCGGCGCTGGTAAGAAGCGTCGGAATTTTCCCGAGATGCCCGATGCCAAAACCATAGGCGATCGGCCCGATGGTCTGGCCCATGAAGAAAAAGAACGAATGCAGCGACAGCGCGGTGGCGCGGGCTTCGACGGAGAGCTCGCTGGCGAACACCTGCAGGCAGCCATGGATCATGTAAAAGCCCCAGCCCATGAACAGCAGGCTCAAGGCCTGGATCTTCCAGCCGGGGCCAAAGGCGATGGCGACAAGCTGGAGCCCCACAAGGGCCGCGCCTGAAATCATCATTCCCTTGACGCCAAGCCGCGGCAGGAATCGCGAGACGCTCATGGTGTAGAACAGACCGCCGACCGCAAAGCCTGCGATGACAATCCCGGCAATCGACAGACTGGTCTCACCCAGCTCAAACAGGAACGCCGCAATGAACGGAAACAGCCCGAGCACGCAGCAGCCCTCGATAAAGACCGCTGAATAGCAAACACGTGCATTCGGATTGGCGAAGATCGTCCGGTAGCCATGCTTGAGTGCCGTGAAATTCGTTCTGGGCGCCCGCGTCAGCGCCGCGCCGCGAAAGCCGATGGCGACGGCAACGGATGCTGCGATCACCAGCACGCCGAGTACGGCAAGCACGCCGCGCCAGCCCAGAAAATCGCCGATCAGGCCGGAAGCGGAAGCGCCCAGCAAGTTACCGGTCATCGCGCCGGCCAAGGTGCGCCCGATCGCGACCTGCCGCTTGTCCGGCGCGACCAGATCGCTGGTCAGGCCCAGCGCAATCGGAAACACGCCGCCGGAGCCGATGCCGGCCAGGATGCGGGTCGCGAACAGCATCGGAAACGACGTCGACAGCGCGCCGAGAATGCTGGCGAGCCCGAGCAGCACCAGGCAGACGATCATCAGCCGCGCCTTGCCGAACAGGTCCGCCGCCGCTCCCAGCACCGGCTGCACGATAGCGAAGGTGAAGGCGAATACGGCTGCAAAACTTGCAGCCGTCGCGATGCTGACGCCGAAATCATCGGCGACATGCGGCAGCACCGGATCGAGCGCGCGCGCCGACAGGCTCGCGGCAAAGGTCGCCAGCGCAATGATATTGAGGACCGGCGGCATTAGAGCATGATCCCAAAAAGTGGATACCGGTTTTTGGACAAGATCATGCTCAACTAAAAAACGGCTTCATGCGGGAGCCCTGCCCGCCCGCATCAAGACGTCCCGCGCACAGCAGCGTTCTTGGCGAGCGCGTCAAACGCCATCAGCGTCCGTACCAGGCCTTCGAACTCGCGCAGCGGCACCATGTTGGGGCCATCGGAGGGCGCGGAATCCGGATCGGGATGGGTTTCGATGAACACCCCGGCCACGCCGACCGCGACCGCGGCGCGCGCCAGCACGGGGACGAATTCGCGCTCACCGCCGGACGACGTGCCCTTGCCGCCGGGCTGCTGTACCGAATGGGTGGCGTCGAAAGATCACCGGCGCGCCGGTGGTGCGCGCCAGGATCGGCAGCGCGCGCATGTCGGAGACCAAGGTGTTGTAGCCGAACGAGGCGCCGCGCTCGGTCACCAGCACGTTGCGGTTGCCGGCGCCGGTGATCTTGGCCACGACATTGGCCATGTCCCACGGCGCGAGGAACTGCCCTTTCTTCACATTGACCACCTTGCCGGTCGCCGCCGCCGCCAGCAGCAGGTCGGTCTGCCGGCACAGAAATGCCGGGATTTGCAATACGTCGACGGCTTGCGCGACCTCCGCGCATTGCGCGGCCTCGTGGACATCGGTCAGCACCGGCATTCCAAGCGAGGAGCGAATTTCCGCGAAGATCGGCAGCGCCTGGACGAGGCCGATGCCGCGCGCAGCCGAAGCGCTGGTGCGGTTGGCCTTGTCGAACGAGGTTTTGTAGACGAGGCCGACCTTCAGCCGCGCCGCGATCTCCTTCAGCGCGGACGCCACCTCCAGCGCATGCGCGCGGCTTTCCAGCTGGCATGGGCCGGCGATAATCGAGATCGGCAGATCGTTGCCGAATTTGACATTGCCTGCGGTTACGACCGGCGCAGCTGCGACGTTGGCGTTCAAGCGCTTTCCTCTTCTGGCCGGACCATGCCGGGCAGTCCCACGGGGATCAACCCTATTTCGGGCCCTCGAATATCAGGGTTGCGCCATGCGCCGCGTCTGGCGGCACGAAAACCCTGCCGTCGCGTTCGGTGGCCGCGATGCCGCTGCTCTTCAATGCTGACATCGCTGCAGCCTTGTCGCGGACCGCAAAGCGTATCGCCGCAAGATGCGCTCCACGCGTCAGGTCCGGAGGTTCGGTCCCGGTAATTGCGCGCCAGGCGGACGGATTTAAGACCTGGATCACGCCGCGCGGTGTCGTGACTGAAATTCCATTGGCGTCCGCGTCGATATGGCGCTCACCTGCAAAGGAACTGACGAAGTGGCGATGGTCTTGCGGATTTTCCGAGACCATGACAACGCCGGCAATGGTCGCCGCGCCGTTGGCGTGCTGCTGAAAGGCCGGATTCCAGAAATTCTCCGGATGGTGCTGCTGGCAGGTGAAGTAGCCGATGTCGGGCGCTTTTTCGTCGGCCGCAAACGCAAGCGAGAACGCGACCTTGGTCGGCGACCCGTCCGGACGCCTGGCGTCCCGCTCGAAGTTGAACGGCTTGAAATCGCCGATGCCGGCGGCGCGAAACGCCGCGGCGTCCGCAGCTGCACCCTTGCCTTCCAGCACCAGCATCGCCAACCCCTCTTCGCGCGCAAGAAAATCGCGCAGGAACGCTCCGAACGAGAATGTGCCGGGCGCACCGATCCTGATCAGTTCGGGCTCGCCGATCGCGATCAGCTCGATGAACACCCCCGGGAACTGGACGATAGTGTTGTGCGTGCCCCAGGCGTGGCGGTTGCGCGCGCCGACGGTGAAACCGGCGTGGCGATAGAATTCCGCCGCCGCGTCAAGGTCGCGGACGGCGTGCACAATATGGTCGAGCCCCCTCGGCATCGGGCGGGGTTTCGCCTTTCGCTCATTTCACCGACGAGAACGCGGTCGGCACCAGCAACTGGCTGACGATATTGCCGATGATCTGGCCGTCCGCCTCGCTCGAAGCGCGCGCGGCGATCCAGTCCGGATCGGCCTGGAACGCGGTCCATTTCTTGTCGCGGTCGGCGAGCAACTCCCACGCCAGCATGTAGGTCAGTTCCTGATTGGATTGGCCGATCAGCGTGGTGAAAAAACCCGCCGGCCGGATGCCGTGCTTCTCCCACAGCTTGAGCGTAACCGTTTCAAAGCGCTTCAGCAGCGCCGGCAACCGGCCCGGCAGGCAGCGATAGACACGCATCTCGTAGATCATCGGTTTCCTCCGTTTTCTTGCGCGGCGGTTATAGCGGCTGGTTCGGGGGATGTCTTGAGGGCAAACGATGCAGCCGCAACTGCGCGTTAGTAGACCGGCATTTACAGCAGATCGTATATACGATAATGTCCGATTTCGACCCGGCCAAAGAAGCGATCAATCTCACGAAACATCGCATCTCGCTTGCGCGGTGGGTCGATCTAAAAATTTCCGCCACAGTTCCCGACCGCCGGTTCGACTATGGCGAACCGCGCTATCGCGCCTACGGATTGTTGGATGGCCTGCCGCATTGCCTGGTTTTTACGATGCGTGACAATGCGTGCCGGCCGATCAGTCTACGACGTGCTCATGCCAAGGAGTTGAAGCGCTATGCCCCGTAAGCTGAAAGAGCCCGTCTTCGACGACGACAATCCGGAATGGACCGAAGAAGATTTTGCGAGGGCCACGTATTTTGACCCCCCTATCAAAATCAAAGACCTCACGCCGGAAATCCTCGCCCGCATCCGCCGCGGCCCACAGAAGGCGCCGACGAAGGTTGCGGTGTCGATCAGGCTAAGCCCCGAGGTCATTTCCTACTTCAAGGCCAAGGGTCCCGGTTGGCAATCGAAGATCGATGAGGCATTGCGTAAGATTGCCAAGGTGAAAGCGAGCTAGCCGCAGCGCCCTACGTGCCTGCCATTCCGGCGATCTCGAGAATCCGGCGGCCGTGGTGTTCGATCTCGTCGATCGTCGCCTGCACGTCGAACCCAAGCTTGTCGTCGGCGATAATTTTGGAGTCCGTGGCGCTGCCGCAATGCGGACACGCCTTTTCCGCCGCGTAGATGTGTTCCTCGCAGGACTGGCACAGCACGAGGCGGCCGCGCTTGCGCCGCTTGTCGTCGAGTCCCAACGAACGCGGCGCACGCGATCCGTCCTCGCGTTCGAGCCGGATTTTGAATCGGCCGACGGCGAACGGCTCGTCCGGCGCCTCGGCGACCTTCACGATCCGCTCCCGCAAGCCCCGTTTGGCGAGCGTGGTGGCGCGATAATAACAATACGGGTTGTCGCCGCGCTTGCTCTCCAGCACGTGCGATACCCAGGTGCAGCCACCCCGGCAGGTGCTCCAGTAATAGCAGGAGCCGCAAAAGCTGCGGCCGCGATTACCGTCGCGCCGGACCGTGCGGCTTTCGAGATTGCGCATGGCTTCGTCGATCGACATCGACCGGGTTTCGCCGGCGGCGAAATGCGATTTCGGCAGCGACGGACAGCTCTTGATGGTCCCGTCCGCCTCCAGGCCAAGCGCCGTCTCGCCCGCCGTGCAGCCGGTCCAGTGTTCGATTTCACTGGTCAGCGAGCGCCAATGCGGCTCGTGGCGTCCGAAATATCCGATGCTGTTGCCGGGCAGCAGGCGAAACCCGACGTCACGGCCTCGGTGGTAGAGACTTGCAAGCGTGTCGACCATCTCGATGGTTTGATGCGGCTGCAGCAGCAGCGCCGCGTTATCGACGGCGTTGCCCATCGCCACGGTCAACTGCACCTGCCAGTATTTGGCGCCGGCGGCGACGATTTCGTCGAATATTTGCGGCAGCTGAGGCAGCGACAGCGCATTGATCTGGGTGTTGACGCCGGGCTCGATGCCCACCTCGCTGATATCCCGGATCGCGCGGATCGCCTGGTCATGGCTGCCCGGCACTCCCCGGATCGAATCGTGGAGATCGCGGAGGCCGTCGACCGAGACACCCATCGCGCGTACGCCTGCAGCATAAGCCGCCGCAATCCGCTCTCTGGTCAGGCCGCGCGCTCCGGTCTGCACGCCGCAGTGAATGCCGAGCCGCGCGATTTCCGCAGCGATCTGCAGCCAGTCGCGGCGCAAATAGGCCTCGCCGCCGATCAGCGTGATTTCCCGGGTGCCGGCGGCCGCCAGCTGGCGCACCACGTCCAGGCATTCCGCCGTCGACAGTTCGTTGGCCCGGCGTTTGCCGGCGCGCGAGCCGCAATGGCCGCACTTCAGATTGCAGGCGAGCGTGATTTCCCAGACGACATGGACCGGCACGTGGGAGCGCCGGTCCTGCTCCGTCCGCAACCGATGCGGTGTCGTTCGTTCGCCGCCCGCTACGGCAATCGGCATCGGTGCGTCCAGCGCACCCGCCGTCATTTCTTTTTCTTCTTCGCCGTCTTCTTCTTGGCGGTGCCTTTTTCGCGTGCCTTGATCTCTTTTTCCAGCTTGGCCATCGAACCCTTGAGATCGCCTTGCGCCTTCATCAGCGAGCGGGCGTGCTCGCGAAGCGCCTTGAGATCTTCCAGCTTGGTTCGCGGGTTCCTCAGCGCCGTATTGATGACGACGCCATAAGCAATAAGAGTCATGGTCAACTCCAAAATAATTTTCAGGTTGCGCAAGTTCTCGATGGTCTCATAAGTTGCGAGATATGTCTAGCGAACGCCGTTCAAGCCCAGCCATCGTCCGCAAGTTTCACGCGCGCGCGGCCAAAGCGACGGATTTGACTCTCGAGCGCGCGTTGCAGATCGAGCCGGTTGACGAGAAGCCTGCGGATGAGTTGCCGGCTTTGCTGCAGCGCTATGGCAATCAGGATTTCTCGTTTTTTGGCGGCACGCCGTTTCATGATATCCGCGAAATTTTCCGCGCCACCCGCCCACGCAAGGACGAGGTGTTCTGCGATGCCGGCGCGGGATACGGCCACGTGGTGTTTTACGGCGCCTGCGTCGCGCCCTGCCGCTTTCGCGCCGTCGAAATCTTGCCGGTACGATGCGCGGCGATGCGGCGAACGGCGCGGCGTCTCGGGCTGACCAATGTCGATATCGTCGAGGGCGACGCGCTGACGCAAAACTACGATGACGTCTCATACTTGCTGCTGAACAGCCCGTTCTTCCCGGATATCGCCGCGCAATTCATCGGCAAGCTGACCGCATCACCCAATCGGCAGCTGACGGTGATTGCGATGAACAATATCGTCGATGCGTTCCGTGAAGACAGCGCGTTTACCGAAATCAACGTCGAAGTCGATATTCCCAACTACCGTTTTGCCATGTTCAGGTTTACGGCGGCCCGCCGGCCATAGCTGCGCCTTGCACCAACCTCGACTGCACCGCCGCGGGCCTGAACGACGACGCGAACAGCGGATGCGGTTCGAACCGCCGCGACTTCAGTTCCGGATGGAGTTGTACCCCGATAAGCCACGGCTAATCCTGGTATATTCGGCGATCAACAGAAACAACCTGCGCTTGGCCAGACCGGCACAAGCAGCGAGTTTGTCATTTGAATTATCCATTTTCTATTATTAGTTGCAATTACTCCAGGACAGCGATACAATTTTGAGTCGAATATTTTATCGATACAATTAGCTACCAAATAATTTTAGAGGAGACGCAAGATGTTCCATCCACGGCATATCCAGGAAGTTATCAGGTTTTGCCTACTAGCCGCGCTAACGATCCTTCCTAACGCCCCGACGCAAGCGCAGACTTGTGATTGCTCCCAGGCATCGCTTGTCGGCACGACGGTGAATACGATGTTGGGCAGTGCCGCGCAGTTTGCGGTGAATTCGGTCGTCGGACCAGGCGTTGAATTACCGACTGCAGGGACGGCACCGAATAATCTCGGAGCCGCCGGCAATTCAGCGAGATGGAGCATCGACTTCGGCGTTAACACCATTCGCATCGATTTCATCACTCAGCCCGCGACATACGGAACAAACTTGAGTTTCACTTTCGGCAATCTCAACCCGCAACCTCCCGCGGGCTGCACGGGCACGCCGTCCATCACCGGCATGACGGTCACGACCAACAAAACCACGGCTCCCTTTGTGTCCACTGGAGCGACCTTCGGGCCGCACCAAGTCACCGTTCCCTTCGGCCCTCCGAGCGGGAACATCGATTGGAATCCGGGAGAGTCTATTTTTATCACCCTGAAGTTCGGCTGTGATGTAGTGACACTGCCTCCCACGGGCCTTCTCAAGATCTGCAAGGTGGCCGGCACCGGGATTACAGTCGGCACGCCATTCACCTTCAACGCCGGCGGCTCCAATACATTGACGGTACCGGCTGGCCCGGCGCCGGGCGGCACTTGCATGATCGGCCCGAGCTTCCCGGTAGGAACGAACGTTACCGTGACCGAGACAATCCCGGCCGGTGATACCGTGTCGAGCATTGCGGTGGCGCCGCCCAGTCAGTTGGTGGGTACACCCAACCTCGCCGGTGGCAGCGTCAACGTCGCGATAGGCAGCGGTGTCACCGAAGTGACGTTTACTGACAACCGGACTGGCTTCCTCGAAATCTGCAAGAAGGGCGACGTGACAGGCAACTTCAGCTTCACCGTCAATCCCGGCGGGCTTGGGCCATTCGTCGTCCCGGCGGGGGCTTGCTCGCCGGCAATCGCGGTGGCCGCCGGCCCGGTCACGATCCATGAACTGCAAACGAATAACAGCGCCAACATAATCGCTTGCAGCACCCTGCCGGCTGGTCAACAAGGACCCTGCCCGCCCGGCGCCCAGACCTCGACTGTGAACGTGGTGCCCGGTGACGTCTCCACCATGACGATCGCAATCATCACCAACGGCCCGAAACCGCCGCAATGACGGACGCCCGCCGCATTTTCGATTGAGAACATCGGCTGGTGTGACCGCCCTAAATAGGGAGTTCACACCAGCCGGCTCTGCACCACCGCCGCCTGCACGAACGACGCAAACAGCGGGTGCGGTTCGAACGGGCGCGACTTCAGTTCGGGGTGGAATTGCACCCCGATGAACCAGGGGTGGTCCTCATATTCGACGATCTCGGGCAGCACGCCGTCGGGCGACGAGCCCGAGAACCGCAGGCCGTGCTGCTCGAGGCGATCCTTGTAGGCGGTGTTGACCTCGTAGCGGTGGCGGTGGCGCTCGGAGATTTCGGTGGCGCCGCCATAGACCTCGGACACCCGGCTGCCGCGCCGCAGCGCCGCCGGATAGGCGCCGAGCCGCATGGTGCCGCCGAGGTCGCCGGCCTTGGAGCGCTTCTCCAACTCGTTGCCGCGCAGCCATTCCGTCATCAGGCCGACCAGCGGCTCGGGCGTCGGGCCGAATTCGGTCGAATTGGCATCCTCGATTCCGACCAGGTTTCGCGCCGCCTCGATCACCGCCATCTGCATCCCGAAACAGATGCCGAAATACGGCACGTCGCGCTCCCTGGCGAATTGCGCCGCGCGGATCTTGCCCTCGGCGCCGCGCTGGCCGAAGCCGCCGGGCACCAGGATGCCGTTGACGTGTTCGAGGAACGGCGCGGGGTCTTCGTTTTCGAACACCTCGCTCTCGATCCAGTCGAGATTGACCTTGACCTTGTTGGCAATGCCGCCATGGCTCAGCGCCTCGATCAGCGATTTGTAGGCGTCCTTCATGCCGGTGTATTTGCCGACGATGGCGATGGTGACGGCGCCTTCGGGATTGCGCACCCGTTCGTTGATGACGTGCCAGCTCTGCAGCGCCGGCGGAATTTTCGGCTCGATGCCGAAGGCCGCCAGCACCTCGTCGTCGAGGCCGGCGGCATGATAGGCCTCCGGCACGGCGTAGATGTTGTCGACGTCGCGGGCCTCGATTACCGCGCTCTCACGCACATTGCAGAACAGGCCGAGCTTGCGGCGCTCTTCCTTCGGGATCGGCCGGTCGGTCCGGCACAGCAGGATGTCCGGCTGGATGCCGATCGAGCGCAATTCCTTCACCGAATGCTGGGTCGGCTTGGTCTTCAGTTCACCGGCGCTCGGGATATAGGGCAACAGCGTCAAATGGACGTAGATGGCGTGGCTGCGCGGCAGATCGTTCTTGATCTGCCGGATCGCTTCGAAGAACGGCAGGCCTTCGATATCGCCGACGGTGCCGCCGATCTCGCACAGCACGAAGTCATAACCGTCATTGCTGTCGAGGATGAAATCCTTGATGGCGTTGGTGACGTGCGGAATCACCTGGATGGTGGCGCCGAGATAGTCGCCACGGCGCTCTTTTGTGAGGATATCCTGATAGATCCGGCCGGTGGTGATGTTGTCGGCCTTGGTGGCGGGACGGCCCGTAAAACGCTCGTAATGGCCGAGATCGAGGTCGGTCTCCGCGCCATCGTCGGTCACGAACACTTCGCCGTGCTGGTAGGGCGACATCGTTCCGGGATCGAGATTGAGATAGGGGTCGAGCTTGCGCAGCCGGACCTTGTAGCCCCGCGCCTGCAACAGCGCGCCGAGCGCGGCCGAAGCCAGACCTTTTCCGAGCGAGGAGACCACGCCGCCGGTGATGAAGATGTACCGCGCCATGGGACTTAACCTTTAAGGGACCCCGCCCGATTCGCCAAAGCGAATCGCAATCTCGTAAACGAGAAACTGCTCCGCTGTGGGTGACGCGAAAAATAGAGTATTGTCAGTCTCTTGATGGAGACTGCTGATGCAGGACGGTAGGCTCCGTCCTGCATAGCCGCCCCGCTTTATTGCGATCGGGGCGCCTGCGGCCCCCCGGGCGCCGGCGGGTTCTGCTGGCGCTCATCGGATTTCTTCAGCGAATCCAGAATGCCGCCGCTCTGCGGCGGGGAAATCGGCGTGGCCGGCTGGGATTGCGACGCCGGATCGCTGGGTATGATCGAGGCCGGTTTGCGGTCATAGCTGGCGAGCCACGACAGAAAGAGGCTGGTGAGGAAAAATCCCACCGCAAGCACTGCGGTCGTGCGCGACAGCAGGTTGGCGGTGCCGCGGCTCGACATGAAGCCGGCCCCGCCACCCATCCCGAGGCCGCCGCCCTCGGACTTCTGCAACAGCACCGTCGCGATCAATGCCGCGACCAGCATGAGGTGGACCACAATAACGACAGTCTGCATCTGAAACCTTCCATCGCAAGCCGGAGGTCGCCGGAGGCCGGCAACGCAACGGGACTTGCGGGGTTTGAATTCGCGCGGTGTCTACACGATGAGCAACAGGATTGCCACCCCGCAGGGCTAAAAACTCAAACCCTCCTCGTTTTAAATGAGCATCCAGCAGAGGAAAATCAATGGCTTAGCGCTCGCGAACCACACCAGCGTTTAGAAGGGCGATAAGGTCATGCTTAGGACCCCGCAGCGCACCGCGGCCGAGGCCCTGGACCGCGCGTATGACGGCGTGATTTCGGTAATCCGGTCGGCCGTCATCTAGCACGATCAGAGGCTGCGGATCGGTTGGAGCTGCCCTGATATTCCAAATTTGTCCGACCTGAGCGGTCGCATGGCCTTCGCTTCTGCGTGCGGGCTTGCGCAATGTAATCTCCGCGAGCACTGCCTTGAATTCGGCGACGGCGCTGGGACCGGACAGCCTGCAAACCGAAACGCCCGTCGAATTCCCGCAAACATTGACATGACCGCCGGCTGGCCCGCGGAGATCGTCGATCTTTATTGCTTCGGGCGTAAGAAAGCCTGTTTGAGCATCAAATATTTCCGGAGAATAAAGACCGTAAGCAACCTGCTCCTCCGCAACGATCGGTCCCGGAGACTCTTCGCACCTTTTTTGAGGGAGCGACATCTCGCTCAGGCCTGCGATGTAATCAAATGCAGAGCATCCGCTAGCGATTGCGGTAATTGACCATCGAGATGTCGATCAAATGGATCGTCACCATGGACATCTGTCCGACCGGGAACTCGGGCGTACCAGCTGATCGTGTCGTCGCCGTAAAATCCGATTTCAACCAAGGTTGCCGGCCGAAGCCACTGAAACATTACCTCGCCATCTCCGGGCGCATATACTTTGTCCGGCAAAACGCACTCAGGCGGGAAACTGTCGATAAATGTCAACGCATCGGCAATTGCATCGGGCTTTGGCGCCGTACCCTCCATTCCATCCCAGTCAAATACGCGGCCAGCGTAGCCGGCGATCGATTGTCTTAGCAATCCAATTGATTTGGCCCGGTCGGTTTCATGCAGGGAAAAGACTCCGGTCCGGCTAACAGGATTTTCGCGCCCGTTGGCAAACAGATCCTTGACCGAGGGGCTTGCAATGAACTCGATCCACACCACGAAAAGGAGGACGAGAACAGAGAATTGCGTGCCGCTTCCTGCTGTAGCCAATATCGCGGTTACGCCAGATAAAACGACTGCAAGAACTACAATCGATCCATAAATCGACGCGACGCGGCGGAAGTCCTTCACCATCGGTCGGGCCTCAAGCCAAGCGTCCTGCGCTATTTCGGTCAAAACAGACATTTGACGCCCTTTGGCATTTCGCTATCTGCCCGCGCCCCGGGATTTAGCAAGTGGACCTTTGCGGCTTCTAAAGAGGCGGTATGTCTCCTGCACCCCGTTCACGAGAAAGAGGAGCAACACCGCCAGATCGGCAGCATGGAGGATGTAATTCAAAGAAACGGTGTCGAAAAGACGAGGGTCACCATCTCGCCAGAGCGATTGAAACAGCAGACCCAGCATCCAAATCGCGACAATTGTGATTGCAGCCATAAGCAGATTAGTCGCCAGCACGATCACGCTACGCACAAGGCGCTTGAACTCGAATCTCAGAATTGACTTAAAATCCAGCATTGCGGAGCCGCTCTCAGTAATATTGGCAATACATAGCATAGCGGCGAATGCTGGTGGCATCTGGTTCGGATCAGCATCAACGGAAACAAGGTCAGGCAAGCCGACCAGCTAAGGACAACCAGCCGCTATCGCAAGGAAATCAGCCGCCTTCAGGCTGGCGCCGCCGACCAGCGCGCCGTTGACATTGGCTACCGCCATGAGTTCCGCAGCGTTGGATGGCTTCACCGAGCCGCCGTAAAGAACGCGAATCTTGCGTCCTTCATCCTTAAACCGGGTAATGAGCTTATCCCTGATAAACTTATGAACTTGCTCGACATCTTCAGCAGTCGGCGTGAGGCCGGTGCCGATCGCCCAGACCGGCTCATAGGCAACCACGAGACTGGCTGCGGTGGCGCCGTCCGGCAGCGAGCCGCTGAGCTGGCCACCGCATATCTGCAGGGTTTGTCCGGCGTCGCGCTGCGCCTGGGTTTCGCCGACGCAGACGATGGCGATCAAACCTGCCCGCCACGCGGCTTCCGCCTTTTGCCTTACCAGCGCATCGGTTTCGCCGTGGTCGGCGCGGCGCTCGGAATGGCCGACGATGACAAAACTCGCGCCCGCATCAGCCAGCATCTCCGCGGAAATGTCGCCGGTGTGCGCCCCGAAAGCCTTCGGATGGCAATCCTGCGCACCCAGCGCGAGCACTTTTTGATCCGCGGGCAGGATGCCGCCGGTCTTTTCGGCGAAGATGGCCAATAGCGTCGCCGGGGGACAGACCAGCAAATCGGCCTTTGCGATGACCGCCCCGGCACCGGCGATCATGGCTTCGAACTCGGCCATCGAATGTTTCAGGCCGTTCATTTTCCAGTTTCCGGCAATCAGGGGCCGAATGGCGTCAGGCATCGGTGGAATCTCGCAAAGGCGTGCCGGCCAGCGCTAGCAGAACGCAGCAGCCGGGGCCAGACATCGGTGCGGCGCCTTACGGTTCGTTAACCGCTTCAATTCGCCGCCCCGCCGAGGTTGCGACGGGAGAGCCGCCACTTTATGATGCGGCATCAACTCGGCGACGCCCTGCCGCGGACCAGTGTCCCGGCGCGAACCCGGTTCCCTCCTGCCAAATAAGTTGGACCCATGCTTCGAGGAATACGTAAAGCCTCATCAAACTGGCTCGGCAAGACGATCATGGCCGCGGTGATGGGCGTGCTGATCATCAGCTTCGCCGTCTGGGGCATTGCCGATATCTTCAAGGGCTTTGGGCAATCGACGCTGGCCAAGATCGGCCGCACCGAGATTTCGACCGAGCAATTCCGCCAGCTCTACACCGACAGACTGCAGCAGATCGGCCGCCAGTTCGGCCGGCCGCTGACCATGGATCAGGCGCGCGCCTTCGGCCTCGACCGTCAAGTGCTGCGGGATGTCGTCGGGGAGGCGGCGCTTGACAACAATGCGCTGCAGCTCGGTCTCGGCCAGTCCGACGCCCAAACCATGCGGATGATCACCAGCGATCCAACCTTCAAGGGTGTTTCCGGCAACTTCGATCCGGCGCGCTTCCAGGCCACGATCCGGCAGGCCGGCTACACCGAGCAGCGTTACATCGCCGAGCAGCGCCGTGGGTCGCTGCGCCGCCAGATCGTCAGCACCATCACCGCGGGGCTCGAGCCGCCGAAAACCCTGATCGATGCGCTGGTCCGCTTCCAGAGCGAGCAGCGCACGATTGAATACCTCAAGCTCGACGCAGCCCAGGCCGGCACCATCGACCCGCCCTCGCCCGAAGCGCTCGCCGCCTATTTCGACGATCACAAGACCCAGTTCCGCGCGCCCGAATATCGCAAGCTGTCCTTTGTCATGATCACCCCGGAAGAAATCGGCAAATGGGCAACCGTGTCGGACGAGGACGCCAGGAAGGTTTTCGAGGAACGCCGCGCCAAACTATCGACTCCGGAACGCCGCCAGGTTTTCCAGATGGTCTTTCCGAACGTCGAGGAAGCCGCGGCGGCGCGTGGCCGCATCGCGTCGGGATTGTCGTTCGACGACCTGGCAAAGGAGCGCGGGCTGAGCCCGTCGGACATCGATCTCGGCACCATCGCGAAATCCGCGATAATCGACCCCGCGATTGCCGAGGCGGCATTTTCGTTGGCTGCGGACGAAACAAGCCAGCCGGTGCAGGGGCGGTTCGGCACCGTCCTCGTGAGGGTCGGCAAGATCGAGCCGGGCACCCAGGCCACTTACGAAGGCGTCGCGCCCCAGCTGAAGCGGGAGATCGCAGCCGAGCGCGCCCGCGCCCAGGTCGCAAGCCTTCACGACAAGATGGAGGACGAGCGTGGCGGCGGCGCCAGTGTGGTCGAAGCCGCCCAAAAACTTGGCCTCGCCGCCGTCACTGTCGAGGCCGCCGACCGTTCCGGCCGCGCGCCGAACGGCCAGCCGGTCGCGGGTATTCCGCAGGGCCTCAACGTCGTTACCCAGGCCTTCTCCAGCGACGTCGGCGTCGACAACGATCCGATCCAGTTCAATGGCGGCTACGTCTGGTTCGACGTTCTCGGCATCACGCCGTCGCGCGAACGCGGCATCGATGAGGTCAAGGACCAGGTCGCGACACGCTGGCGCGACGACCAGATCAGCGGCCGTCTGCGCGCCAAGGCGACCGAGATGGTCCAGAAGCTCAACCAGGGCGGCAAGCTCGCCGATGAAGCCGCCGGCCTTGGACTGAAAGCCGAAACCGCGGTTGGGTTCAGACGCGACGCCACCCCGCCCGGCGTGCCGACCAGTGTGATCGAGGCTGCCTTTCGCACTCCGAAGGATGCGGCCGCGCAAGCCTCGGGCGCGAGCGGCAGCGATTGGATCGTGTTCCGAGTCACCGACGTGAGCGTGCCGCAGGTTGATTCCGCCTCCGACGACATCAAGAAATTGAAGGAAACCCTGCTGCGAGGCTTAAGCGACGAACAGCTTGGCGCATACGTCAACAAGCTGGAAACCCAGATCGGCACTACCATCAACTACGGTGCCGTAGCCCAGGTGACCGGCGCCAACAATTGATACGCAAATTCCCCTCATCCTGAGGAGCGGCCTCTTGGCCGCGTCTCGAAGGATGGGCCATACTCCGCATGGTTCGAGACGCGCGAAGACGCGCTCCTCACCATGAGGTCCCTGCCCGGCCCGAAAGCACTTAATGGACGACCTGAAGTCGCTGATCGGAAAAGTCGCCACCGGTGCCACGCTGTCGCGCGATGAGGCGGCGTCCGCCTTCGACATCATGATGTCCGGCGAGGCCACGCCCTCGCAGATGGGCGGCCTCTTGATGGCGTTGCGCGTGCGCGGCGAAACCGTCGATGAGATCACCGGCGCAGTCTCTGCGATGCGCGCCAAGATGCTGCGCGTCAAAGCCCCTCCTGACGCCGTCGACGTGGTCGGCACCGGCGGCGACGGCTCCGGCTCGGTCAATGTCTCGACCTGCGCATCGTTCATTGTCGCAGGCTGCGGCGTGCCGGTCGCCAAGCACGGCAACCGCGCGCTGTCGTCGCGCTCGGGCGCCGCCGACGTGCTGTCCTCGCTTGGCGTCAAGATCGACATCCCGCCGGACCATGTCGGCCGTTGCGTCGCCGAGACCGGCATCGGCTTCATGTTCGCGCCGTCGCATCATCCGGCGATGAAGAATGTCGGCCCCACCCGCGTCGAACTCGCCACGCGAACCATCTTCAACCTGCTGGGCCCGCTGTCCAATCCCGCCGGCGTCAAACGGCAGATGATCGGCGTATTCTCGCGGCAATGGGTTGAGCCGCTGGCGCAGGTGCTGAAGAACCTCGGTGCCGAATCCATCTGGGTGGTTCACGGCTCCGACGGATTGGACGAGATCACCCTCACCGGTCCGAGCTTCGTCGCAGCGCTCGAGAACGGAAATATCCGCACCTTCGAGGTGACGCCGGAAGACGCCGGGCTCAAGCGCGTCGGCGGCGACGCGTTGAGAGGCGGCGATGCAGAGGCCAACGCGGTCGCGTTGCAAGGCGTGCTCGACGGCAGGCCGAGCGCATTTCGAGAGGTCGCGCTGCTCAACGCCGCGGCGGCGCTGATCGTCGCCGGCAAGGCCGGGGATTTGAAGGAAGGTGTCGCGCTCGGCACAAAATCGCTGGACAGCGGTGCCGCCGCGACCCGATTGAAGCATCTTGTGGCGGTTTCCAACGGCTAATCGCGGGATCCAAATGTCCGATATCCTGACCAAGATCGAAGCCTACAAGCGCGAGGAGATTGCCGCCGCCAAGCGCACGCATCCGCTTGTCACTATCGAACCCCTGGCGAAGGCGGCGCCTGCGCCGCGCGGTTTTGTCCGTGCCATTCGTGAGAAGCTCAGCCACGGCGACTACGCGCTGATTGCGGAGATAAAAAAAGCCTCACCGTCGAAGGGGCTGATCCGCGCCGATTTCGATCCGCCGGCGCTCGCACGGGCCTACCAGGCAGGCGGCGCGGCATGCCTGTCCGTGCTCACCGACACGCCATCGTTTCAGGGTCATCTCGACTTCATGGCCGCGGCGCGCGCCGCCACCTCGTTGCCGGTGCTGCGCAAGGATTTCATGTACGACACCTATCAGGTGGTCGAGGCGCGCGCGCACGGCGCCGATTGCATCCTGATCATCATGGCCGCGCTCGACGATGGCGCGGCCAAAGAACTCGAGGACGCAGCACTTGCGCACGGCATGGACGTGCTGCTTGAGGTTCATAACCGCGAGGAACTGGATCGCGCGCTAAAACTTCGCTCGCCGATGATCGGCGTCAACAACCGCAACCTGCGCACATTCGAAACCACGCTCGCCACCAGCGAGGCGCTGGCGCCGCTGATTCCGAAAGACCGGCTGATGGTCGGTGAAAGCGGCATCTTCGCGCCCGCGGACCTTGCGCGGCTTGCACGCGTCGGCATGTCGACCTTCCTGGTCGGCGAAAGCCTGATGCGGCAGGCGGACGTCGCGGCGGCGACACAGGCTTTGCTCGCCCGCGACGCAGTTCCCCGCGCCACCGGGACGCGGTAACGATGGCCGGCAAGAAATCGAAACACGCCGCGGAAGGCAAACTCACCCATATCGATGGCAAGGGCGAAGCGCGGATGGTCGACGTGTCGGCCAAACCCTCTACCGAACGCGTGGCCGTCGCCGAGGGCCGCGTCGTCATGAGCAAGGCGACGCTCGACCTGATCGTTTCAGGCAACGCCAAAAAGGGCGACGTGCTCGGCACCGCCCGTGTCGCCGGCATCATGGCGGCGAAGCGGACCTCCGACCTCATTCCGCTGTGTCACCCGCTCGCGCTGTCGAAAGTCACCCTCGACATCGTGCCCGACAGGAAGCTGCCCGGCTGCATCATCCGCGCCACGGTGAAGGTCACCGGCCCGACCGGTGTGGAGATGGAAGCGCTGACCGCGGCGTCGGTGGCGTGCCTGACGATCTACGACATGATCAAGGCGGCCGAGCGCGGCGTGCGCATCGAAGGCATTCGCCTGGTCGAGAAAAAAGGCGGCAAGTCCGGCTACTACCGCGCCGTTTAGGACATCACGCTAGTTTGATCGGAAAAAGCCGGAGGCGCGGTGTTCCACCGTTATGCTCGTCGAGCGCAACGCGGAGAAAACTCATGTCACATTTCAGGCTTTTGGGCGCAGTGGCAATCCTCGCAACCGCGATGGCTTCGCCGGTCCTCGCACAGGCGGTGATCTCGGAGCCGGGCTACTGCGCTTTTTTCTACCCGAATGCGAATTGCCAGAACAAGGGGCCGGGCAATCCCTATACGGACAGCAATTACCAGCGCAATCGGGGCACGTACGCAACCACCGTCGACGGCGCGCCGGATGCTTGCGCGCGATATCGTTCTTATGATCCGGCGTCGGGCACTTATATCGGCCGCAACGGCCGGCGCGTCGCATGCCGGTGACTGTCACGGTCTGAAAGCGGAAAGAAGGCGAAGAAGAAAAGGCGGCCTGCGGGCCGCCTTTTTCGTCATTGCGAGGAGCACATGCGACGAAGCAATCCAGCAACCGGTGTGCCGTCAACTGGATTGCTTCGCGGAGCCTGTCATCGGGCGGCGCTCCGCGCCGTCCCGTTGGCTCGCAATGACGGTGGTGTCGTCGAGGCCGTTCTGCCAGGTCGAGGGGTTTGTCCCGAAACCGCGCTTGGCGCGGGTGCCGAGCCAGTAGCCGAACTGCGGCGGCACGTTGCGGAACGGGCCTTCGACGCCGAGCTTCAGCGCGGCATCCATCGGCCAGTTCGGATTGTTGAGAATCTCGCGCCCCACCGCGATCAGGTCGGCCTGTCCGTCACGCAGGATCTGCTCGGCCTGGTCGCCATGGATGATCAGGCCGACCGCCATGGTCATGATGTCGGCGTGGCGGCGCACATGTTCCGACAGCGGCACCTGATAGCTGTATTTGATCTCCTTGCCCAGGATCGGCGCGAGATCCGTTATTCCGCCCGACGAGCAGTCGATGACATCGACGCCCCTGGTTTTCAGAATGCTTGCAAGCCGCGCGCTCTGCTCGGGGCCCCATCCTGCATTGTCCTCCACCGACAGCCGGACGAATAGCGGCTTGTCATCCGGCCACTGCGCGCGCACCGCTTCGGCGATCTCGATGATGAAGCGCATCCGGTTGATTTCCGAACCGCCATATTCATCGTTGCGCTGATTGGACTTCTCCGACAGGAATTCGTGCACGAGATAGCCGTGCGCGCCGTGCAGCTCCAGCACGTCGAAGCCGGCTTCACGGGCGCGGCGCGCCGCCTCACCCCAGGCCTGCACCAGGTCCTTCACCTCGCGGCGCTCCAGCGCACGCGGCACCGGCCATTTCTCGCTATGCGCGATCGCGCTCGGCGCAATCGGCGTCCAGGCGTCCCAGTCGTCGATATCGGGCGTTCGTTGCAACGGCCCATCGCCCTCCCACGGACGGTTGGCCCGCGCCTTGCGGCCGGCATGCCCGAGCTGAATTCCCGCCACGGAGTTTTGCTGCTTGATGAATCTGACGAGGCGGCTCAGCGGCTCGACGAACTGATCGTCCCAGATGCCGAGATCGCCGAGCGTGCCGCAGCCGCGGCGTTCTACTTTTGTGGATTCCACGACGACGAGACCGGCGCCGCCGGCCGCGAACTTGCCGGCATTCATCAAATGCCAGTCGGTGGGATATCCCTTCACCGCGGAATATTGGTGCATCGGCGGCACCACGATGCGGTTGCGCAGCTCGACGCCGCGGATGGTGAGTGGCGAAAACAGCAACACGTCGCTCATGGCCGACCCCGGGCAGATTTGATCAATCGCGGCATTCTGATGGCAAGGAGCGGCGATTAATAACGGGAATGTTGCAGCATTACTACAGCAGATCAATGGTTTGCGGGTACACTGCCGGCATTGAATTTGATCTTAGAGAACAACATGCATCGCGGGTTTTCCATTGCAGTGATGCTGACGCTCGGCTGCGGCGCGTTTGCCCCGGCCACTGCACAGGAACGTATCGGACGCGCGGCCGTGGTCCGCAACGATGTTTCGCAGATCGCGCCCCGCGTCATCAAGATCAGCATCGGCGATGAAATCTTTCGCGACGAAACCGTCCGCACCGCCGCCGACAGCGACGCCAAATTCGTACTGCGCGACAATACCAACCTCTCGCTCGGGCCGGGATCCACCTTGAAACTGGATCGCGCGGTATTTTCCGGCGAAACCAGCGCGGGCGATATTGCGGTAAAACTTCAATCCGGTGCGTTTCGTTTCATCACCGGGGATTCAAGCAAGGAATCCTATAAAATCGTCACCCCGATGGCGACCATCGGGGTGCGCGGCACGACGCTTGATTTTCTTCTTCAGAGATTCCGCAACATCATCGTGCTGCAGGACGGAAAGGCGCGCGTAAGCGCCGGCGGTCAGTTCGTCGATCTCTTGAACCCGGGCGACACCGCGATCATCACCTCGACCGGCGGAAAGATTCAGATTACCAAGGTCAGCACGCCACCCTGGACCTTCGCGTCCGCCTGCGCCGCCAATTCGGCATTGTGCAGCCAGACCATGTACGCCGAAGCCACCGTCCCCGGCACACCCGAGATCGACGTCGACTTTGCCTCCGCATTGTGCGGCAAGTGAGATGGAACGATGAGGTACCCGTCGCAGCCATCGCCGAAAGGTTACGCCACGCTGGGCCAAAAGCTCGGCCGCGCCGCCGCGATCGGTTTTGCCGTCGCCCTTGCAGTCGCGCCGGTTAAAGTGGGCGCCCAGACACCGCCTACTCCAACACCCACGCCAACACCCACGCCTACGCCAACACCGACGCCAACACCCACGCCGACGCCTACTCCCACACCGACGCCAACACCCACGCCAACGCCGACTCCAACACCCACTCCGACACCAACTCCAACTCCGACACCAACTCCAACTCCGACACCAACTCCAACTCCCACTCCAACTCCGACACCAACTCCAACTCCGACGCCAACACCCACTCCGACGCCAACTCCAACTCCGACTCCGACGCCAACACCCACTCCGACACCAACGCCAACTCCGACACCAACGCCAACTCCGACACCAACGCCAACTCCGACACCAACTCCAACGCCAACTCCGACACCAACGCCAACTCCGACACCAACTCCAACGCCAACTCCGACACCAACGCCAACTCCGACACCAACTCCAACTCCAACTCCAACTCCAACTCCAACTCCGACTCCGACACCAACTCCGACGCCTACTCCAACGCCTACTCCAACTCCAACGCCGACCCCAACGCCGACGCCAACTCCAACGCCAACACCCACTCCGACTCCAACTCCAACGCCAACACCCACTCCAACACCCACGCCGACACCTGCAGGACCGACGCCGAACCAGCAATCGAGCGCCAACTCGATTCAGAACCTGGCCGACCAGCGTTTTTCGCAGATGATCACGACGCGGGTGCTGGCGAGCGTGCTGCTCGGCGTGAACGAGCAGGTGAACTGCTCGAACTGCATCAGCGCGTTCGGCTCAGCCGGCTCGTTCTCGGCCGGCGTGCATGGGCGCTACAACATCACCGACAGCCTCTCGATCCTGGGCGGCATCGCTTATGCGCAGTTCAACGAGAACGGTTTTAACGTCACCAGCGCGCCGATCGGCGCCTTCGCGTTGCGCTATGATTTTACCGAATGGGGCAAGTCGCGGCCGTTCTTCGATGTCGGCGCCGTGCTGTCTCCCGACCAGCATGTCAGCTATTACAGGGCCTACATCTCCAGCCTGGGGCCGACGCAGGTCACCAGCAACACCACGAGCTCGAACTATTCGGTGTTCGAGCGCGCCGGATGGATTGTCCGCGTCACACCCCGCGACGAATTCGCGGTGGCCGGCGAATTGTGGCAGGGCTGGCAGCGCGTGCGCGGCTATCAGGAACTCGCCACCCTCGCCAATCCCTTCAGCGCAACCATCGCCGACAGCACCGACCGGATCAACCTCGCCCGCATCGGCGCGCAGTGGACGCACCTGTTCGGCAATTTCGTCGAAGTGAACGTCAATGGCGGTTTCGTGCAGTCATTCGCAAGCTCGACGGGGTTGCAGGCCGCCGTGATCGGTGTCGGCAACATCCTGCCGACTTTCGGCAATCAGCATTGGTTCGAGCTGGGCGGCCGCGTCGGGGCAAGGTTGACCAAGACCATGACCGCCGATGTCTTCGTCAATGGTACGCTTGGCCCCTACCCGGTCGGCAACACGGTCCATGGCGGCGTCGGCCTGCGCGTCAATTACTGAGCTTGGAGTGAATGGCTCCGCCGTCATCCTGAGGTGCTCGCCGTTCTTCACGGCGAGCCTCGAAGGATGGGCTACAAGGTATCCGTTTACATCCTTCGAGACGCGCGCAAGAGCGCGCTCCTCAGGATGACGGCGGCGATTACCGCCAGCTTGCGAACCACATCAGCCGCTCATAGCCGGCCAGCGACGTCTCGACGGAAGCCGCCGACAACGGCAGGAACAGCACGAAGGCAGCGAACGCCGCTGCGAGGAACATCCATCGCGCCCATAGCCAGCGCTTGGTTTCCCCGCGAAACAAGCAGTAGGCCAGCGCGAGGCTGGCGACCGTCGCCGCCGGCAAATAGTAGAACGAAAATCCGATCGCGCGCGGCAGCACCATCCAGGCGAGGTAAAGCGCAGCATAGCTCGCGACAATGAGAAACGCGTCGCGCCGGCGCTCGACGATCCAGTCGCGCAGGCAGACCAGCACCGCCGGAATGGCGCTCCACAGGATCACCGGATTGCCGAGCGACAGCACCGCCCGATAGCGGTCGTCGCCGGCCTTCTCGAACAGAAACCATACCGGCCGCGCGAGAAGCGGCCAGCTCGGCCACGCGCTCATATAGGGGTGCGGCGTGACCAGGGTCGCGTTGTCCTGAAAAATCCGCCGCTGCGCGTCCCATAACGCCGCCGGCGAGAAGCCGTAAATCGGCAACCAGGTCACGACATACGCCGCCAGCGGAATGAGACCGAGACAGATCAGCCAGTCCCGCGCACGCATGCCGGCCCACAGATCCTCGCGATACCAGTCGGTCGCCCCGGCATCTTCGAACTGCGTGCGCCAGCGCCGCAAGGTTAGCACGACGGCGACGATGGCGATGGCCATCCCCCAGGCGAATATCCCGCTCCATTTGCAGGCGGTCGCGAGCCCGAAGCAAAGCCCGGCCGCATAAAGCAGCGCGCGCGTTCGCGCGGCGGGACGAAAACTCGCCATGAATGCCGCCAAGCCCCACAGCACAAACGCCAGCGCGAAAATGTCCAGCATGGCGATGCGCGCCTGCACGAACAGCATCTGGTTGAGCCCGGCGATTGCGGTCGCCCACAGCGCGGCGCCCGGGCGATCAAACAGCGCGCGGCCGCAGAGATAGATTCCCGTCAGCGCCAGCGCGCCGAACAGCGCGCTCATGGTGCGCCAGCCGAACGGATTGTCACCGAACAGCCAGATCGACAGCGCCATCAACTCTTTCGCCAGCGGCGGATGCTCGAGATTGAGCGTGGGAACGGCAAAATGCGTCTGCAGCAACTGCCGCGCCGCCGGGACGTAGTGGGTCTCGTCGAAATAAGGGTGGTCCGGCGTATCGATACCGATCAGCAGGACAAAATAGCCGAGCAGGAAAACGACAAATCCTGCTCCCGCGCCGCGCCATTCGAAACGGGCGATCTGATGCGTGTCGGTCAAAAGCCCGCCTGCTCCGTGCTGTCCAAGCCGCGCAAGAACGCACAAAACGAGCGGAGCGGTCAACCTTCCGCAACCGGCCCCGACGAACGGGATTCATCGGAACATCAGCGCCACCCCGGACGCCAGCAGCAGCACCAGTACCACCTTTCTGAAAGCAGCTTCATCGAGACGCCCGTAGAGCTTCATGCCGAGCCAGGTGCCGGCCAGCAGCACCGGCAATCCGAACAGGAACAGCCGGATTGTATCCGCCGACACCGCGCCCTTGAAGCCGAGCCAGAACGCAGTCATGGCGAAGATCGCGACCGCGACCGGCTGAAACACCGCACGCTGCCGGTCCTTGGGCCAGCCGCGCAGTCCACCCCAGATCACCACCAGAATGCCGGCGAGGCCGGTGATGCCGCCGAGCACGCCATTGGCAAATCCGACCGCGGCATCGGCGGCGACGCCTCCGCGTGTCACCGGCGGCAGGCTGGGACGAAGCAGCGCATAGAGGCTGTAGAGGACGAGGAACGCGCCGATGCCGGCCCTGACATAAGCGGGATTTGCCCAGCCGAGAACGGCAACGCCGAGCGGCACGCCGATCGCGGCTCCTGCGATGAACGGCCAGAGCGTGCGCCAGTCCAGCGCATGCCGCAGTTTCCAGACCGAATAGCCCTGCACGATCAGGCCGAAGGCTATGATCAGTGTCGCGGTCTGCAACGGGGTGAGGATATAGAGCCAGATCGAGGCCGCAACCAGCCCGAACGCAAAACCGGAAAGGCCGGCAACCAGCGCGCCGGCAAACGTCGCAATGAGAAAAATCAAGAGATCGAGGGAGAACCCGTCCATGTGCCCGCTCCATGACAAAGCGAGCAGCGCTTGCATGGTTTCCCACGTGACGGGAGGCTGCGATGTCCCGTGAACGAGCCTATCGCAAGCCGAAGCGGTGACAAGAGGCTCGTTTGCTTGAATGCACAGGTCTTCACGTGTTAGGTGCATGACACCCGGGCCACGGCAACCGCCCGGTCAGCTGCCGCGCAGCCAAGCGTTGTCTCGCTCCGTCACGGAGGTGAGACATGTCCTGCGGCACCCTGCCTTCACATCGACGACCGCGATGAAAACCCCGCCGGATATTGTTTGTCTGTACGGCGCGCGGGCGCTACGCGGGTTCGGCGACGGTTTTGCGATTCTTATCCTGCCGGTATATCTGACCGCGCTCGGCTTCAGCGCGCGCGAGATCGGCATCGTCGCCAGCGCCTCGCTGCTCGGCACGGCGGCGCTGACCTTGATCACGGGCTTCATCGCGCCACGTTTCGAGCTGCGAAACCTGTTTCTCGCCGGCGCCGGATTGATTGTCCTGACCGGATTGATATTCCCTGCGGTTGAGACTCTTGCGCTGGTACTGCTGGTCGCCTTCATTGGGAGCATCAATCCATCCGGCGGCGATCTCGGCATGCTGGTGCCGCTCGAGCACGCGCTGCTGACCAAAGAGACCGCCGACCGCGACCGCACCGGCGTGTTCGCGCGCTACAGCCTGATCGGCGCGCTGACCGCGGCCGTCGGCGCGCTGGCGGCGGCGCTGCCCGAGCTGCTCGGTTCTCATGGCTGGCCGAAACTCGGCGCCATCAAGCTGATGTTTTATCTCTACGCCGCACTGGGAATGCTGGCGGCGTTGTTCTACGCGCGCCTGCCGCGCGACCACAGCCACGCGGAAAACCGTCCGAAATCCGCACTTGGTCCGTCGCGTGGCATCGTCTACCAGCTCGCGGCCCTGTTCAGCCTCGATGCCTTCGCCGGCGGTTTTGTGGTGCAGTCGCTGCTGGCGCTATGGCTGTTCCAGAAATTCAACCTGTCGCTGGAAGCGGCGAGCCTGTTTTTCTCCTGCTCCAGCCTGCTCGGCGCGATGTCGTTTCCGGTCGCCGCCTGGCTGTCGCGGCGCATCGGCCTCGTCAACACCATGGTATACACCCACATCCCTTCCAGCCTCTGCCTGATCGCCGCGGCGTTTTCGTCTGATTTGACCATGGTGCTCGCCCTGCTGCTGGTCCGCTCCGCGCTGTCGCAGATGGACGTCCCGACGCGGTCCTCCTACGTGATGGCGGTGGTGACGCCTGCCGAACGCACCGCGGCCGCAAGCGTCACCGCGGTGCCGCGCAGCCTGGCCTCGTCGATCAGTCCGGCGATCGCAGGGTTCATGCTGGCCGGACCGTTTTCCGCGCTGCCGCTGGTGGTGTGCGGATGCTTGAAGATCGGCTATGACCTCGCGCTGCTGCGGATGTTCCGGCATACCAAGCCGCCGGAAGAGGTGTGAGGGGCAGGTAGTAAATGAGGTTTGAACTCCGAGATGAAGATACGCTTCTCGTATCCGGTCTTTACAACTTGCTGGCGATAAATATCTAATGCGCAGCTAACAAGTCGGGGGCGATGCAGGCATTCATTTCCTATGCTCATGAGGATTATCGCGCGTTCGATGAATTTCTTACGTGTTTGATACCCGTTGCACGGGCTTTCAAGATCGATATTTGGGCGGACAAACGCCTGAGACCAGGAAATTACTGGAATAAGAAGATTGCGGACGCGATTGACGCGTCAGATATTCATGTACTCCTGATGAGCAATGGCTTTTTCAGGTCAGACTATATTTTCGATCATGAGCTGCCAGCCATAGTCGCGCAGCAACAAAAGGGGGCCATGACGGCGCCTGTGCTGCTGGAACACTGCTACTGGTCGGCATTCATTGGGGTGCTTCAGGCCGCGCCAATAAATCCAGAGGGCAAGCTCATTCCGACAGGAAAATGGAAGCCAGTACGCACTGGATTCTCGACTGCGTGCGAACAAATAGCGTTTGGCATTGAAGATCATTTCAAGATCGCGCCTACTTCTCCCTTCCCATGGAGGAAACCGTGAGCGTTATTCCATCCGCGGCAGGCGATCCCCGCATGGCAACTCTCGCGGATGCGCTCCATCGCGCTGAGTTGGCAGTAATCGATTTTCGCGGTGCATTGAAAAACGTCAATCGCCAAGATTTGCAGATCGCCGCAGCTCCTGCTATGGACGCAGCCGATGCGTTGCTGCGCCACCATCTGTTACGCCCATCGCCAACGATTGCCGATGACGTTGCCATCGTTCTCGCGGCATTCAAGCAGTTCGATATCCCGGCCGCCGACGCCGAATTTGGTCGTTTACCAAACCTTGTGGCATTACGGGGCGCGCGCGGCAACATCCGGGAAGATTTCGGCGATGTCCTACAAGCCGCCAGCGCAATGGGGTGGCGACCAAGCCGACAGGCGCTGCCTGATATCGGAAGTACCGAAGTGTCTCGGGACGGGCTCGACACCGCCTTGAGAGGCTTAGTGAAGCGAATGGAGGCAGTCGAACAATTGCTCGATCAGGTCGTGAGACCGGAAGGTGTGCGGACACCAGACCGTTCACTACTGCAGATCTCGCTCGTCAATGTTTTCATCAAAGACGTCAAGCTTGAACTTTTCTTGGCGAAAATCTCGGCACAGATAAGAGGTGTCGTCGATCTCCTCGCGCTTGGCCGCGCCATCGAAAATGTTGCCATACTAACCGCCGATTTCGTAGCCTCAGTGCGCGGGATGGCAACGAAGATGACAGCGACGTTGCGTGATGCAAGCGAACAGCTTAGGCCTCGAGTACGCAAAGTAGCAGGAGGATTTAAGGTAGTCGTTAGAAGAGTTGCTTCCTCATTTGCTCGTCACAAACGCAAAGCTACGATGGCCCCCTCAGTGTTTCCAGGTTTCGAGGGGTTGATGACGCTCTCTCAGCGCGAGGACGTTGATATTCGTCCCACACTGCTGCGGGTATTGACGGATCTCTACGTTCAGAGCAGCACGCACAGCGATGATGAAGAGCGACAATTCATCGAATTGTCGTCCCGGCTAATCGATCAAGTGGACGACGTGACGCGTGCGACCGTCCGCGCGCGGTTGTCGACCTATCCGAGTACGCCGGCGGAGATCATGAAAAAGTTAGGGCTGCAGCCATTGGGCCCCGGAGCCAGCGCCAATGAGCAATTGCCAAGCCCATCCCCCGTCGAGGTTTCGACCCAACTGTGGCCGCCATATGAGTTCAACCTCGATGTAGTCCACAGGTTGATCTTGTCAGGTCAGCCGCCACCTCCTACTTGGCGACCATGGATCGAACAACTTGATTTTGTGGGTGAAAGATTAGAGGATCTCACACCTCTGACAGACCTCACCGCGTTGCAAAGGCTCCATCTAAACGGCGTGCGCGCTGGCGACCTCTCGCCGCTGGCGGGGCTCACCGCGTTGCAGGAGCTCTATCTGAACTACGCGACAGTCAGCGACCTCTCGCCGCTCGCCGGCCTCACCGCGTTGCAGAGGCTCGAACTTCAGGACACAGAAGTCAGCGATCTTGCGCCACTCGCGAGGCTCACCGCGTTGCAATCGCTCGACCTCAGTGGTGCAACGCAAGTCAGCGATCTCAGGCCGCTAGCGGGCCTCACCGCACTGCAAGGGCTCTATCTTCGTGACACGCAAGTCACTGACCTCGTGCCACTCGCAGGCCTCACCGCATTGCAGGAACTCTATCTTGGCCGCGTGCCTATCAGCAACCTCATGCCGCTCGCGGCGCTAACCGCGTTGCAGAAGCTCTATATTAACAGCACGCTAGTCGTCGACCTTTCGCCCCTTGCGCGGCTTACCGCGTTGCGGGTGCTCTATCTTAACAGCACGGGAGTGATCGACCTCTCGCCCCTTGCGAACCTTAAGGAATTGGTCTTGGTTTCTGTTGAGAGCAGGGAGCGACGAGATGCACTTGCAAAGACACTCGGAGTGCATAACAAGATTGTCCAAGTCGGAGAATAATAGATTTACACCCCCAACTACTCGAGCGCGGCGCAACTTTTCTCGTTCAGATACCCCGAGCGCCGACCTCCGGTTGCCGACTATTTCCTAATGTCCCCACCCCTCCTCACCCCCACCTCCGCCGACGCCCTGCTGTTCGATCTCGGCCGCGTGGTGCTCGATATCGATTTCAGCCTCGCGCTCAACTGCTGGGCCGGTCACGCCGGCTGCGAGCCAACGCAACTGATCGGACGATTTTCGCCTGACGATGCCTACAAGCGGCACGAGCGCGGCGAAATATCGGACGCCGAGTTCTTTGCCGCCTTGCGCGGCTCGCTCGGCATCGATGTCACCGACGCGCAATTCCTCGAAGGCTGGAACGCGATCTTCGCAGGCGAGATGCCGGAGATCTCAGCCCTGCTGGCGCGGGCGGCGCGGCGGCTGCCGCTCTATGCCTTGTCCAACACCAATCGCGCCCACGAGGCGCATTTTTCGATAGCGTTTGCCGAAGTGCTCCGGCATTTCCGGAAAATGTTTCTGTCCTCTACGATCGGGCTTCGGAAACCCGACGCCGCAGCCTATGATCATGTGGTGAAGGAGATCGGCGTGGCCGCTGAGCGCATTGTGTTCTTCGACGATTCAACCGAAAACATCGAGGGCGCGCGCGCCCGCGGATTGCAGGCGGTTCACGTCACATCGACGCGCGATGTCGCCGATGCGCTCGCGGCGCTGGGAATTTAGGAGTTCTGCTGGTGGCACTGATGCCGGTTGCCGACGCGCTTGCAGCGGTTCTAGCCGGCGCCGAGGCCTTGCCTGAGGAAATGGTCGCGCTGGATGCCGCGCATCACCGCGTGCTTGCGCGCGACGTGGCGGCGCTGCGGACCCAGCCACCGCAGGCGATGTCCGCCATGGACGGCTACGCGGTGCGCGCAGCGGACGCATCGCAAGTCGGCGCGCGGCTGAAGGTGATCGGCGAGGTCGCGGCGGGCCGGCCATTCGAAACGAGCTTGCGCGCGGGCGAAGCGGTGCGGATTTTCACCGGGGGGGTGATTCCGCAAGGTGCCGACGCCGTCATCATCCAGGAGGATACCGTGCGCGACGGCGACAGCATCGACATCACCGAGGCGGCGATCGCGGGCCGCCACATCCGTCCCGCCGGCGTCGATTTTCGCGAGGGCGACGTGCTGCTGCGCGCCGGCCGCCGCCTCACCGACCGCGATTTGTCGCTGGCGGCGGGCATGAACTATCCGCAACTTGCCGTGCGGCGCCGTCCGAAAGTCGCCGTGCTCGCCACCGGCGACGAACTGGTGATGCCGGGCTCGAGCCCAGGCCCGGGTCAGATCGTCTATTCCAACGGCTATGCGCTGCGGGCGCTGGCGCGCGCCGAGGGAGCCGAGACGGTCGATCTCGGCATCGCCGCCGACACTGTCGACGCCACCAAGGATGGAATTCGCCGCGCCCGCGACTTAGGCGCCGACGTTCTCATCACCACCGGCGGCGCTTCGGTCGGCGACCACGACCTGGTCAAGCAATCGCTGGAGGCCGAGGGGGTCACAATCGCGTTCTGGCGGATCGCGATGCGTCCGGGCAAGCCGATGATGCATGGCCGGCTCGGCGCGATGCGCGTGATCGGCCTGCCCGGCAATCCCGTGTCGTCGTATGTCTGCGGCTTCCTGTTCATGGCGCCGTTGATTCGCGCATTGTCAGGCCGCTCCGACGTGCATCACGCCACGGAGGCGGCCGTACTCGGGCGCGATCTTGCCGCCAATGACGTACGCGAGGACTATCTGCGCGCCCGGCTCGAAGAGCGCGCCGACGGCGTTCTGGTTGCGACGCCGGTGGATCATCAGGACAGTTCGCTACTTGGAAATCTCGCTGCGGCGCGGGCGCTTGTGATCCGTTCACCCTTTGCTCCCGCAGCGTCCGCAGGCTCGCCTTGTGTCATCCTCCGGCTGCCGGTCTGAACGGGCTTAAGCGAGCGTTCCGGCAAAACCTCATTTTGTTGACGTGAAATTAAGTGGTTGCGGAACACATATGGAACATATAGTGTCCGTTCATGATTTGTTTCGAGTATTCGTGCTTGAACCGGAGCAGCTGAACAGAAGTCCTGGGCTCCCTTCGCAATTGAACGGCACCATTAAACTGGGGATTGGTCGAGATGCTCACGCGCAAACAGTATGAACTCCTGCAATTCATCAACGAGCGGCTGAAAGAGGCCGGCGTTCCCCCCTCCTTCGACGAGATGAAGGATGCGCTGGACCTGCGTTCCAAGTCCGGCATCCATCGCTTGATCACGGCGCTGGAAGAGCGCGGCTTCATCCGCCGCCTGCCCAATCGCGCCCGCGCCATCGAGGTGATCAAGCTGCCGGAACTGTCGGGCAGCGGTGGCGGCAACGGCCGGCGCGGCTTCACCCCGAGCGTCATCGAAGGCAACCTCGGCAAGGTCCGCCCTTCCGCCGGCGGCGGCTCGGAGGACGATGGCAATCGCCCCGTAGCGGTGCCGGTGATGGGCCGCATCGCGGCGGGCACTCCGATCGAGGCGCTGCAGACCCGCAGCCATACCATCAGCGTGCCGCCGGACATGCTCGGCTCCGGCGAACACTACGCGCTGGAAGTGCGCGGCGATTCCATGGTGGACGCCGGCATCCTCGACGGCGACATGGCACTGATCCAGCGCAACGAGACCGCCGAGACCGGCGACATCGTAGTGGCGTTGATCGACGAGGAGGAAGCCACGCTAAAACGCTTCCGCCGCCGCGGCGCCTCGATTGCGCTCGAGCCCGCCAACACCTCCTATGAAGTCCGCATCCTGCCGCCGAACCGGGTGCGGATTCAGGGCAAGCTGATCGGGCTGTATCGGAAGTATTGAGCGGGTTGGCGTCTAGTCTTCCGCCTGCAGATCGGCTTCCGTCGGTGTCGCGTCCACCGGACGCGCTGGCGCAGGTCGCGCAGTGTTGTTTTCCGGCTCGGCGTGATCATCGGCCGCCGGCGACCACGGCCGATCAACGCCGTTCGGGCGGATTGCATCAATTACAAATCCGCCGCGGGTTCGCCGCAGGCTGATCGCACCCTGTTTTTGCAGACGCTCCCGGCCGATCACCAGCGCTCCGCACCCGGGGGAGGCCTGGCGTGACGTAACAATGACTGCCGCGCGCGTGCAATCATCGCTAAGCGCCGCAGGTCGCAGCGCCAGCGCGACGAAACCGCCATCCGGCAGCTGCGCCACGCAGCCTGCCTCGTCGCACGAGACGCCGTCGCCAAGCGAAGCATCGCCCGGCAGCCGCGCGTCCGCGTCGCCGGCGAGCCATTCCTTGACAAGGAACGCATCCTTCGCGGTGCGCATCAGATGCAGGCGCCCGTCGCGGCCACGTACGCCGACGCTGTGACCGTCGGCCGAGACCAGGACGTCCGGCTGCGGCGCGGCGAGCGCCCAAACTCCCGCGAGGACAATCGCGCCCGCCCCGCTCCAGCGCAGCGGCGTGCGGAGTAACCCCAGCAGGATAATCCCCACTGAGGCCGCAATCAGCGGTCCGGTGCCGAACGCGGCGATCCGGCCGATCGCGCCGGGCAATGCGGCGACCCACAGCGCCACCGCGATCATCCAGTCGATGCCGAATTCCATGATGCGCCAGAACACGCCGTCAAAACCGAACGGCGTCGCGACGAGGCCGAGTAGTCCCGCCGGCATCACCAGGACGGAGACCACCGGCATCGCCGCGAGATTGGCAAGCACGCCGTAGGGCGTGACGCGATGGAAGTGAAAGGCGGCATAAGGCATCGTCGCAAGCCCCGCGATCAGCGACGCCAGCGCCAGCATGGCGATCTCGCGCCCGCCCCATAGCGCGACGCGCGCGGTGGCGGAATTGTCCGGCGAGGCGAACAAAGCGGGCATACCGACCTGAACCAGCGCCACCAGCCCCAGGGTAGCTGTGAACGACATCTGGAAACTCGGATGCACCAGCGCTTCCGGCGCGATCGACAACACGATCATCGCGGCGACCGCGAGCGTACGGAACGTCACCGCGCGGCGGTCGACCATGATCGCGATCAGCACCACCGCGGTCATGAAGAACGAGCGCTGGGTCGCAACTTCGGCGCCGGACAGCAACAGATAGAACGCGGCAGCCGCCAGCGCCGCGCCGGCCGACCATTTCTTGATCGGGAATGTCACCGTCAGGATCGGGATCAGCGCCAGCAGTGCGCGCACCGCAAAAAACACCACGCCGGCGACGACCGCCATGTGATATCCGGAAATCGAAAGGACGTGACCGAGGCCGGAGATGAACATCGCATCGTTCACCGGCGCCGAAATGGCGTCGCGCCGCCCCGTCAGCAAGGCGGTCGCAATCGCGCGCTGGTCGCCGCTCAGCACGGTGCGAATCCGGGCGTCGATGGCATCGCGCAGCCCCTGCATGAACGCGGCATAGCGCAGCGACAATCCGCCGTTGAACGGCGGATCCAGGGTCTTGATGCCGCCCATCACAAAACCGGACGCGCCGATGCCTTGAAAATACATGTCGCGGCCGAAATCGTAACTCCCCGGCCGCAACGGCGCGAGCGGCGGCAGCAAGCGCGCTTTCAGCTCGACAAAGCTGCCGACCGCCGGCGCCGTGCCCTTTTTCACCGACAGCCGAACCCGTTGCAGTTTTATCTGCGCGCGCGGGCTTTCCATTTGCACCACCCGCAGCACAAAGCGGTCGGTGCGCTCGCGCTCTTCCCGCGTCTCGACAAAGCCCTTCAGTGAAACTGAATAGATCGGCCGCGCCAGCACGCCGTGCGCCACCCGCGCGGTTTTCAGCGTCGCGGTGGCAAAGCCCGCCGCCAGCGCTGCGATCATGACGGCTGCAGGAAATGCCTTCTGCCGCCGCAGCAGGAATGCCGCCGTGCAAAGCGCCGCCGCCGCAATGGCCGCGGCCCAGGCAACCGGCTCACGCGCAGCGGCGAAATAGAACGCGATCCCGGCGCCGAACGCAACCGGAATCCATGGCAGCAGCCGCCCGGCGCCGGCTTCCGCACGCACCCATTCTTGCAGCTTCGCGGCAAGCGAAGACCATGTATTGAAGCCTGACGGAACGAAGCCGCCTGCCCGCGCCGTCTCGCGCGGCGGCCACGTACCCGCCCAGCTTCGACCGCCTCCCCGCTCCGCCACAGCACGCAATCCTTCTGGGGACAACGCGCTATCAAAAAGCAAATGGAGAAGCGCCGCCAGCAACCGGGAGTTGGCACCAGCCGGCCAAGGCCAGCTTTCCCACCTTGTAGCTTGACGACAAGGAAGGCCATGCACTGAAACCCGATGGCGCAAAGCCACCCAACGCGCGATGTGATATGACGCGATGCGCATGGCACGCTTGCCGGTCAAGTACAGATACTGCCAAAATTCCTACATCCGTGGAGAACGCTCGTGCATTTCTTCGATTTCGCGATGTTAACGGCGGGCATAATTCTAGCTGGCCTGGTGTTATTGAGCGCCGGCTTTCGACGGCGTTGCCTGACAGCGTTCACGCGCGCTAAATTCTGGTTTTTATATCCCTTTGTAATGATCGCGTATCTGCACCGGAAACGCCTCCATCGAAAAAAGATTGTTCCGCCGCTTTGGCTTTCATCCGGGGAACTCTTGAGTTGAGATCTTGAGCTTTATGTCACCGGGGAAGGTAAAAACGCAATTGACGGTGCGTTCATCGAGGGGCTTGCTAAAACCCGAGACGAAACCTACTCCGTCATCAAGAAACAGCTGATTGTTTCGTTCGCAATATTTCTGTTTCTGTTTGCGAATTATCTGGCGATAGGGGTCGATGTAAACATTGGAGGGTTCACTTTAAAATACGCAAAGGGAGTTCCAGAAGGATTGATGCTGATCAGCAATCTGCTCAGCGTCTACACGTTGTTGCTACAATCCAATGTGTACCTGATGGAATCAGCAATCAAATTTCTTGTTCGGTCGATAATGCCGGCTGAAATGCAACAGCTCTATCTGATCAAATATTTTCCTCATGAGCATTTTGGTGCCTACACACCGTTTAATCTTCCTCACATCGCTCACTCGAAATTTACATCGGCACTTAACAAATATACTGCTGTGATTTTTTTGCTGCTACTAGTACCCACCTACATCGTTTATTTTTATTGCTATGCGCTTCTCGTGATCGATCTTTGGGTTGGCGCTCGCCTCGGAGTGTGGAGCAAAATTATCGCTATTTATATTTTTGTCAGCGGTGTCTACGGCTTGCTATTCCTTTTAATAACCCGCGTCAGGCTTCGCTATCTCGACTACACCACCAACCATGAGATCGAAATACTTCGGCAGGTAGCCCCGGAACGAGTGAACGCTCGACTCAACGAAATCTATGGATCGGTCAATGCTGATCGACGGGACATGGTCAATCGTGGCTACCTGAAAGATTGAGCGTTCGCGTGCCAACTCACGAGCGCCTTCGGACCCTGAGAATTGGTTCAGTACGCAGATGGACTCGACGGTTACGGTTGGACCAGTGTATGGGCCTTCTGACGTTCTCGGATATATAGCCAAACCACAGCGGACCCAAATCCGAATAAGAAGTACAAAAAAACAAACATAGTCCCCGACATCTTACGCTCAAGGAAAACGAGATCATGCGACCAAACAGAGTGAAAATCGTGGTTAGAGATTGCGTGAAATAAGTTCAGCGCTTGCAGCGTTATCCCGCAGAAAAAAATGTACACTTCATAGGCGAGCAATCCTGAACATGGACCGAGCAGCCAATAGTACAAAACTGTCCGGTTTCTAATCCACGCGGTGTTAACCGGAGGAGCAAACATTAGCGCGACACGGACGAAACCGCCGACGACGGTAGTCAGCGCGGAGGAGCCAAGGACCAGCAGCACTTGCAATGCTCGATGCTCTATTCCTGCAAAAACCTGTGACTTTGTCGCAAGCTCCATTCCCATGACAGAGAATACACCCAAGGCGAAACCGTCCACATCTGCTATCGCATCTTGAAGGGCTTCTCGAAACTTCGAATACGCACAAATAAAAATAGAGAGCAGCAAACCTATCAAATAGCCTAATGCACCAAAACCTATGGGAATCGCGCCAGCCGCATAAGGAAGCTGGCCGAAGAGATACATGTCCCTTATGGCTCCTCCGAAAAACGTTCCGATGTAGGCGAAGATCAGGCCAGCGCATAAGCATCTGAGGGAAAGAATCGCTTTGCGCGGCCCCTCCGGAGAAAAGGTCTGAACCCGATAAAAATAGTGGAGAGCACAGTCGCAAGCGCATAGAGTGATCAGCGACAGAGGTAGTATCCCAGTAATCCCCGAAGACGTCCACCCCAGTCCAAAAACGACTAAAAGCGTAACAATACCAAATCCTAACATCGAACCAAGAAATCTATCGACTTGGTGCCCCAGCAATTTAAAATCGTTCAAGATGCCCCCTTACGGCTTCCCCTAAGCCTGCTTTTAGTAGAAAATAATCCTCACGGTAGTAGTCTGTCAATATTTCGAGTATAGGTTGGCCGTAGCAAACGGGGGATTAAATGGGACCCACGCGGCAAAGACAGAGTGTGGACACTGTGCAGCCCGCTACGGAGACCGCTCTTGGAGGCTCCCAATTTGCATGGGCTTGCGCCTCAACCTTCGTCGCTGGAATATGTCTTGAGCTCGTTTCTGCGAATACAAGCAGATCAAACATTACATTTGTTGCATCGTTGATTGGGCTGGCTTGCCTGTCGTATGCACTCTTCCAGATCACCCGGTCGGCTAATGAAATAAAAAAGCTCGTAAAACACGTGTGGATTCTCGTTGGTGTAGGCCTAGTCCCAACTATGGCTCTCGAACTCTGGAAGATTCTCGGTTAACAGTTGGACGCTGGCGATCAAAAGCCGCCGTCGCTAATTTAAAATTCATTGCGCGCGCGGCCCATCGATTTCAGCAAGGCATGACCGCACGAATGTCGTCTGAGAAAAGCCGGTCCGGAGACTCATGTTCGAGCAGCATCACTAGTCCACCAAATTAGCCCTTGCCTACCTCCTTGGCAAAGGTGTCGCGCAAGCCGATCGTCCGGTTGAACACCGGCTTGGCCGGCGTCGAATCCGGATCGCGCACGAAATAACCCTGCCGTTCGAACTGGATGACGTCGGAGGAATTGGTTTCCGCAATCGCGGGCTCGACCCGCGCGTCAGGCAAGATTTCCAGCGATTGCGGGTTGAGGTCGGCGGCAAAATTGGCGGCATCCGGCGTGGGTTTTACAAACAACTGGTTGTAGAGGCGGATCTCGGCCGGCGCCGAATGCGAGGCCGATAGCCAGTGCATGGTTGCCTTCACCTTGCGTCCGTCGGGCGCATTGCCGCCTTTGGTCGCGGGGTCGTAAGTGCAGCGTAGTTCGATCACCTCGCCGGCGGCGTTTTTCACGACCTCCCGGCAGGTGATGAAATAGGCGTAGCGCAGCCGGACTTCGTTGCCCGGCGACAGCCGGAAAAATTTCTTCGGTGGGTTTTCCATGAAATCGTCGCGCTCGATATAGAGCTCGCGGCCGAATTTGATTTTTCGCGTTCCTGCCGCCGGATTATCCGGATGGTTGACGGCCTCGATCTCCTCGACCTGGCCTTCCGGATAATTCTCGATCACGACTTTTAACGGCCGCAGCACCGCCATGCGCCGCAGCGCAGACTTGTTTAGCACCTCGCGGATCGAGAATTCCAGCATGCCGACGTCGACCACGCTGTTGGCTTTTGCCACGCCAATGCGCTTGACGAATTCGCGGATCGCCGCCGGCGGTACGCCGCGCCGCTTCAGCCCGGCGATGGTCGGCATGCGCGGATCGTCCCAGCCGGCGACATGGCCGCCGCGAACGAGTTCGGTCAGCACCCGCTTCGACAGCAGCGTGTAGGTCAGATTGAGCCGCGCGAATTCGTATTGATGCGGGTGCGACGGCACCGGCAGCTTGTCGAGCAGCCAGTCATAGAGCGGACGATGATCCTCGAACTCCAGGGTGCAGATCGAGTGCGTAATGCCCTCGATGGCATCGGACTGGCCGTGGGCGTAGTCGTAGCTCGGATAAATAGACCATTTGTCGCCGGTGCGCGGATGGGTGGCGTGCAGGATGCGATAGAGCACGGGATCGCGCAGGTTGATGTTGCCGGACGACATGTCGATTTTGGCGCGCAGCACCCGCGCGCCGTTGGGAAACTCGCCGGCTTTCATGCGGCGAAACAGGTCGAGATTTTCCTCGGCCGACCGCTCGCGAAACGGGCTGTTTTTTCCAGGCTCCGTCAGCGTGCCGCGCGAAGCGCGGATTTCGTCCTGTGACTGGTCGTCGACATAGGCATGGCCGGCGCGGATCAAGTCCTCCGCCCAGCCATACAGCCTCTCGAAATAGTCGGATGCGTAGAAGAGATCGGTTCCCCAGTCATAGCCGAGCCATTTTACGTCGGCCTGAATCGAATCGATATATTCCTGCTCTTCCTTGGTCGGATTGGTGTCGTCGAAGCGCAGGTGACAGCGCCCGGCAAATTCCTGCGCGATGCCGAAATTCAGCGCGATCGACTTGGCGTGGCCGATATGCAGGTAGCCGTTCGGCTCCGGCGGGAAACGCGTCACGATCCGCGTGTGCTTGTGTGAATCGAGATCGGCCTGCACGATGTCGCGAATGAAATCGCGCCCTGCCTCCGCCGCCGCCGGTTCCGCTGTCATTTATGATTTCCTGTTCGAGGATCAGCGGACCTTCTGCCAAATCCATCGGTTCCCGCCAAGCCCGCTGAGGGCTTTAGTTATGCATCTTTCCTGCTATACACCACCGCGCTTCGCGCATGTCCTCCTTGTCTTCCAGACTGCACAATGACCGATTCCGTCGTCACCCGCTTTGCCCCCTCGCCGACCGGCTTTCTCCATATCGGAGGCGCGCGCACGGCGCTGTTCAACTGGCTCTATGCGCGCAAGCGCGGCGGCAAGATGCTGCTGCGGATCGAGGACACCGATCGCGAGCGGTCGACCCCGGAAGCCATCGAGGCCATCCTCGACGGGCTGAAATGGCTGGGGCTCGATTGGGACGGCGAGGTGGTCTACCAGTTTCAGCGCGCCGCGCGTCACCGCGAAGTGGCCGAGCAGCTGCTGGCCTCAGGCTTGGCCTATCGCTGTTACGCGTCGCAGGACGAACTCAAGGCTATGCGGGAGAGCGCGCGCGCCGAGGGCCGTACCCGCCTCTATAACGGCATGTGGCGCGACCGCGATCCCTCTGAGGCGCCGGCCGGGATCAAACCGACGATCCGCCTTAAAGCGCCGCAGACCGGCGAAACCGTGATCGAGGACCAGGTCCAGGGCCGCGTGGTCTGGCAGAACGAGAGCCTCGACGACCTCGTGCTGCTGCGTGGCGACGGCAATCCGACCTACATGCTGGCCGTCGTCGTCGACGATCATGACATGGCGGTGACCCACGTCATTCGCGGCGACGATCACCTGATCAACGCCGCGCGGCAGAAGCAGATTTACGATGCGCTGGGGTGGGAGCTGCCGAACATGTCCCACATCCCGCTGATCCACGGACCGGACGGATCGAAGCTCTCGAAACGTCACGGCGCCCTCGGCGTGGAAGCCTACCGCGCCATGGGCTATGTGCCGGCGGCGCTGCGCAACTATCTGGTCCGGCTCGGCTGGAGCCATGGCGACCAGGAGATCTTTTCCACCCAGGAAATGATCGACGCTTTCGATCTGCCGGCCATCGGCCGCTCCGCGGCGCGGTTCGATTTCGCCAAGCTGGAAAACCTCAACGGCCACTACATCCGTCATGCCGACGATCAATCTCTCGTGACCATGTTCGAGGACGTGCTGAGTTATGTCCCCGATGGATCGGAGGTAAAAGCCAAACTCAACGACACCACGCGCGCGCAGTTGCTGCAGGCCATGCCGGACCTCAAGCAGCGCGCGAAGACGCTGATCGAACTGATCGATAACGCCAACTTCATCTTCGCCGACCGGCCGCTTGAGATCGAGTCGAAAGCCGCCGCGCTCTTGACGCCGGAAACCCGGGAATTGCTGGGCAGGCTTCGCATCGCGCTCGAAACCGTATCGCCGTGGAGCGCGGAAGCAACGGAAGCCGCCACCCGGGCATTCGCGGAAGCGAATAGTCTCAAGCTCGGCGCCGTCGCGCAGCCGCTGCGGGTGGCGTTGACCGGGCGCACCACCTCGCCGGGCATCTTCGATGTGCTGGCGGTTTTGGGCCGGGAGGAATGTCTGGCCCGGCTGGGCGATCAGGCTTCCGCCTAAAGGTGGCATGGCCGGGGGCGGCGGCCTATCTTGCAGTGCACACGGCAATACGATACCCATTTCAGCGGTGCTTCTGGAATATCCGGCCGGTCCCACCATCTCATTGGTCAGGGCCTGCCCGGCCTCCGCAACGCTCGCATCGGGGATTTCACGATGGACGCAAAAACCGACACCACCGCAAAAACCGCGACCCTCACCATCGGCAACAAGAACTACGATTTCCCGATTTTGAGCGGCACCGTCGGCCCTGACGTCGTCGATATCAGCAAGCTCTATGGCCAGGCCGGGATGTTCACCTATGACCCCGGTTTTACGTCCACGGGCAGCTGCCAGTCCAAGATCACCTATATCGACGGCGATGCCGGCATTCTGGAATACCGCGGCTATCCGATCGAGCAGCTGGCGGAAAAAGGCGATTTTCTGGAAACCTGTTACCTGCTGCTGTACGGCGAACTGCCGACCAAGGCGCAGAAGGAAGATTTTGACCAGCGCGTGATCCATCACACCATGGTGCACGAGCAGATGGCGCGCTTCTTCCAGGGTTTTCGCCGCGACGCCCATCCGATGGCGGTGATGGTGGCCTCGGTCGGCGCGCTGGCGGCGTTTTATCACGACTCCACCGACATCACCGATCCGACGCAGCGCATGATCGCATCGATGCGCATGATCGCGAAAATTCCGACGCTGGCGGCGATGGCCTACAAATACACCATCGGCCAGCCCTTCATGTATCCGAAGAACTCGCTGAGCTTTGCGGAAAACTTCCTGCACATGTGCTTCGCGGTGCCATGCGAGGAGTATAAGATCAACCCGGTGCTCGCCGACGCGCTGGACAAGATCTTCATCCTGCATGCCGACCACGAGCAGAACGCCTCGACCTCGACGGTGCGGATCGCGGGTTCCTCGGGCGCCAATCCGTTTGCCTGCATCGCCGCCGGCATCGCCTGCCTGTGGGGACCGGCGCATGGCGGCGCCAATGAAGCGGCCTTGGCGATGCTCTCGGAAATCGGTTCGGTCGACAAGATTCCGGACTTCATCAAGCGGGTGAAGGACAAGAACAGCGAAGTCCGCCTGATGGGCTTTGGCCATCGCGTCTACAAGAACTACGATCCCCGCGCCAAGATCATGCAGAAGATGTGTCACGCGGTGCTGGCGGAAACCGGCCACGGCGACGATCCGATGCTGAAGGTCGCGCTGGAACTGGAGAAGATCGCGCTCAGCGACGAATATTTCATCGGCCGCAAGCTGTATCCGAACGTCGATTTCTATTCAGGCATCACGCTGAAGGCGATGGGCTTCCCGACCTCGATGTTCACCGTGCTGTTCGCGGTCGCCCGCACCGTCGGCTGGATCAGCCAATGGAGCGAGATGATCGAGGACCCGCATCAGAAGATCGGCCGCCCGCGGCAGCTCTACACCGGCAAGACGCATCGCGATTACGTCGATATCGCGATGCGCGGGTAGTGGCAGCGCCGTCCCTGCGCAAAGATTCGTCGTCCCCGCCAACGGGTCCGGCTTCGCCGGCCCGATGACAGGCTTCAGGCGGGGACCCATAACCCCTGGCGGTTATGATTGCAGCAAGGCCGTTCAACAAGGCCGCTAGCGCCAACCAGAGCATCGGCGACACGGCGTATGGGTCCCCGCCGGAGCCTGTCATCGGGCCGGCGAAGCCGGACCCGTTGGCGGGGACGACGCAGAATGTGTTTCGGCGCTTTGCGGAAATTTCCGATTCAAATTTCAAACAGCCAAGCTTCTGCATTCTCGCGGCGCGATGCGTCCGAGGTTTGCCAGTCCCTCGCGAACCCAAGCGAGGGGGTGGAGCGGCGGGAGGCGCCAGGGCACCAGCGGGCACCCTTGGAGGCGGGATTAACGTACCCACCTCGCGCGGCAAGGTGAACCGCGCGCGCCCAGTGACGTAGGGCGCAGCGCCTCCCGGCGCTCCACCTGCCACCAGCCTGTCGACCGTTCCGGGGCGCCCCGGTCCGGCCAGCTCTCGCTCTGTCCAACGAATGATCGCTTCTAGCTAGAAAGCGACCCTCGCCGATCAGGACGCGGAATATATACAGCGAAGTAGGAATTACATCAATAGGAATTTTTGGGTCCAGAAAAATATTTTCGCCGTCCACGCCAAAGCGACCGGCTGTTGCCGGCCCGATGACAGGCTCCGGCGGGGACTGCCGTGTGTCGCCGATGTTCCGGATGGCGTCACTGTCCTTGTTGGCCGCCCCACCCTATCTCGAACGCCAGGGGTTATGGGTCCCCGCCTGCGCGGGGACGACGGACACTGCCATCTTTGCGATGCCGTAGCGTCGCAAGCACGATGTCGGCGGCTTGCACGCTCGGCGGCTGGCCGCCGGTCGCCATGATGGCATCGAGCCGCGAAAACGCTTCGAGCTGGCGGCGGCGTTGCGGGGTGTCTTCGAGAACATCGCGTAACGCGGGTGCGAGCTTCCCGGGCGCAGCGTCCCGCTGCATGAATTCCGGGATCACATTTTCCCCGATCACCAGATTTGCGAGAATCACCGAAGGGGTTTTGGCGAGCGTCAGCGCGATCCACATCTCGATCGGGCCGGCGCGGTAGGCGCCGATCATCGGCACGCCGGCGAGTGCGAGCTCGAGGGTCACGGTGCCGGATTTGGCGAAGGCGGCGCGGGCAATCCGGAATGCCGCCTTCTTTTCCTGCTCGCCGACCGCGATGCGCGGCGCTATCGGCCAGTTCGCAACGCCCTCGCGAACCGCATCGAGCAGATGCGGCATGGTCGGCAGCACCAGATCGAACTCCGCGCCCTGCTCCCGCAATAGCCGCAGCGTCTCGCCGAACACCGCCATGTGGTGCCTGATTTCGCTGCGGCGGCTTCCCGGCAGCACCAGCAGCACCGGCGGCTTGGCGTCGCGGCGGTGCTGTTCGTCGCCGTCCGGCCGAAGCGAGCCGATCTGCTCGATCAGGGTGTGGCCGATATAGCTGCAGGGCGGCCCGCCCAGCCTGCGATAGGCTTCCGGCTCGAACGGCAGCAGCGCCAGCACGTGATCGATGTAGCGGCGCATCGCACGGGCGCGGCCGGATCGCCAGGCCCACACCGTCGGCGCGACATAGTCGACGATGGGGATCGCCGGCGCCCGCGCGCGGACCTGCCGCGCGACGCGATGGGTGAAGTCGGGACTGTCGATGATCACCAGGATATCGGGCGCGGCTGCCACCGCAGCATCGGCGGTTTCGCGAACCCGCCGCAGGATCATCGGCAGCTTTCGCGCGACCGCGGTAAATCCCATGATCGACAATTCCTCGATCGGAAACAGCGACACCAGGCCCTCGCGCGCCATGGTCAGCCCGCCGACGCCCTCGAACCGCACGGCATCACCGAGCCGCTGCCGCAACACCTTCATCAGGCTGGCGCCGAGCCGGTCGCCGGATTCTTCCGTCGCGACCAGAAAAATCTTTCGCGCGACCATGGAGGCTGCCTTCGCCGCCATCACGCGGAGAGACCGGTGACAAACAGGCCCGCGCGGTCCGCCGCCTCGACCATGGCCTGGGGCTCGGCGACAAGAGTGTTGCCGGCGACGATGGCGATGCCGGCGAGCTGCGCGGCGGCGGCGCCTTCGATGGTCCGCGGCCCCAGCGTCGGCAGATCGAAACGCAGATCCTGTCCACTCTTCGGCGTCTTCACCAGCACGCCACGTCCTGCCTTGGCGCGAATGCGCCCCTCCGCGCGAAGCCGCGCCACGCGCGCCAAAAGCCCATCGGTGCCCTCGATGTCTTCGACGCCGAGCACATGGCCGTCGACGACAATCGCGGCCTGCCCGATGTCGAACGGACTGAGCGCGCGCAACACTTCCCGTCCCCTTGCGATATCGGCATTGGCTTCCGCGTTTGGCGCAACGCGGGTGAGACAGCCGCGCGGCATCAGCAAGTCCGGCGCGGCATCCTTGATGCCGACCATGCGAAAACCGTCTTTTTCCAGAATGCGGCCGACGCTGGACAACAGATGATCGTCGCCGCCGCGGAAGGCTTTTAGGACGCTCGGCATGGCGCGAAGCGTTTTCCAGTCGAGACGGATCTCGGACAGCCCGGGCCGAACCAGCGCGCCGATGAACACCAGATCGCGGCAATCTTCAGCGCGCAACAACTTTGCAAGCCTGCCGAGCTGGCCGATCGAAATCCAGTGATGACGAAAGCGCTTGACCTGCAGGGGATCGCAGACGCCCCGCAGAGCGAAGAAAACCGGATCGATGCCGCGCGCGAGCAGCGAATCGGCGACCGCGAACGGCAGCACGCCGCCGGCCGCGATCAGGCCGATGGGCGATGAAATCTGCAAAGGCTGATACGTCATCTCTCGCCCTGCGATCCCCGCGATCAAGACCTGTTGCCGTTATCGGCGGGCAGACACAGCGCGCGATGCTTGCCCTTGCCGATGAAGTCCAGGATCTCGGCGATTGCGGGATCCTCGCCCGCAAGATGCCGCACCTCGTTCAAGCGCTCGGCAAACACGCCCGGTCCGTGAAACAGCTTTTGATAGAACGCGCGCACGGCGGCCAGCCGCTCCCGCGTAAACTTGCGGCGCTTCATGCCGACGATGTTGAGGCCTTCGAGAACGGCATACTGGCCGTTCACCAGGCCGAACGGAATAACGTCGCCGCGCACGCCGCAGACGCCGCCCACCATCACCTGCGGCCCGACCCGCGTGTACTGATGCACCGCCGACAGCCCGCCGATGAAAACAAAATCGCCGATCTCGCAATGCCCGCCCAGCGTCGCCGACGTCGCAAAAATCACGTCATTGCCGACATGGCAGTCATGACCGACATGGCTGCAGTTCATAAAGTATCCGCGATCGCCGACGCGGGTAACGCCGCCGCCGGCCGCGGTGCCGGCATTCATGGTGACCTGCTCCCGGATGATGCAGCCGTCGCCGATCTGAAGTTTTGTCAGTTCGCCGCGGTAGCTCAGCGACTGCGGCGGCGTGCCAAGCGACACGAACGGATAGATCGTGCAGCCGGCGCCGATCGTGGTCTGCGCGGTGATGTGCACGTGCCCGATCAGCCGGCAACCGGAGCCTATCACGACGTCCGGGCCGATAATGCAGAAAGGACCGATCGAGGTGCCCTCGCCGATCACGGCTCCGTCTTCAATCCGGGCGGTGGGATCGATTTTGCTTTTTGAGTGGTCCAGCATCAAGCGTCACGTCGGTTGCGAATGTGTTGCGTTTTCCGGTGGTTAGCCCGGCTTGCCGATGCTGTCCAGTGACGGTTGGTTTCGGCCTGTTGCATCGGTGCATAGAGTGGGCAAAGCGGCCGGGCGCGAACGCACGCCCACCAATTCTGGATCGCTGCACATACATCGCGCCGTCATCCTGAGGAGCCGCGCGCTTGCGCGGCGTCTCGAAGGATGGCCGCAAGCGCCCATGGCCCATCCTTCGAGGCTCGCCGAAGAACGGCGAGCACCTCAGGATGACGGCGGTGTGTATGGATGGTGGGCACGGCGCCAAGAGCGCCTTTGCCCTCCCTACGGACTGCGCTCTTTCCGCCGCCGAAGAACCTGATCACGGGCATCGGCTGCTGCGCGCTCACGGCTAAGGCCGTAGGGTGGGCAAAGCGGCCGGGCGCGAACGCGTCCGGCGGCGTGCCCACCAACCCTGGATCGCTCCACATACATCGCCGTCACGTCAGGCTTACCTTGCCGGTCCGATCGATCGGCGGCTGCTTTTCGAATTCTTGCATCGACCCAATGTGTGTGACCCAAGGCTGCGCGGAACGAGACCATACTTGCGCATGGGGGACGATTTGGTTGCGTTGACGAATCGACCCCACACGAATTGAGTAAACCTTGGGTCCTGCTCCATCTGCCGTCGCATAAATCGGCGATCCACATTCCGGACAGAACGATTGTGGTCTCTTATTTCCGCTTTCGCTGGTCTTGACGTAGATTTTCAATTCACCTGAAAGCAATTTGAAAGCGTCCTCCCGCGTGTAGGTGACCGCGCGAAATGCCGAGCCGGATAATGTCTGGCAGTCGGTGCAATGGCAGATCAGGATCCTGTCGGGATCGATGTCGGCCTCATAGGTAATGTATCCGCAGTGACAACGCCCGTCGATTTTCATCTCATCCTCCGCAGCGAATTCATTCACAAACGCCGGCGATGACCCCGATCTGGCGATTGCCGGGGTAAAAGCAGCCGGCCGGCATCCACCCCGCTCGCTTCAACAGGGATCGATATTGTCCTTCCGTCCTCTCTTGCCCGCTTCCCCAGCACATCATGTGGATGTCGAACAGCTTGGAAAAATGCGGCACGTCATATTCGGGCACGATATGCTCGACAATGAAGACGCGTGCCGGTGCCGTCCCCGCCTTCCGGATGTTGGACAGGATACTGATGCACTCTGCATCGTTCCAATCGTGAAGAATCATCTTGAGGCTGTAGGCGTCGGCTGCTGGCACGGCTTCAAACATGTCGCCGGCCAGATACCGGCATCGTTGCTGAAGCCCGAGCTTTGTCGCCCATAGGTCGCGGCCGTCCTCGACCACTTCAGGAAGATCGAGAACGGTCCCGCGAAGGTCGGGGTTGGCCAGAAGCAGCGCGCACATGAGGTGTCCATGGCCTCCCGCCACATCGCAGAAGGTGCGGATGCCGGAGAAATCGTAGCCGCACAGAGCCTCGAGAACCAGGGAGGACTGAACCGCCGAGTAGCTGCTCATCGCCTGCTTGAAGCGCTCGGCGTAGTCCTGGCTCTCTCGCGCATGATCGAACGCCATGCAGCCAAACTCGCGGATGAATGCATTTTGTTTGCCGTCCCTCACCATCGCGGGGAGGTGCTTCCAAAGCGCATAATGCTGCGGACCCTCCTCGAGCCGCGCCATCGGCTTCAGGGACTGCGGGTGATCCGAGCGCAAAAGCTCGCCCGGATCGGTGAGTACGAACCCCCATGAGCCGTCCTCTTCAAGCAGGCCGATGGCCGCCTGCGCCCTGAGCAGGCGGTAGAGCAGTTTCGGATCGGCGTCCAGCTCGACGGCCAGCGTCTGCGCCGTCTTCGCCCTTCGTTTGTCGAGGTGATCGAATATGCCGAGTTCTGTTCCGGCCGAGAGAGTTCTGGCTTCGCCAGCGGCCAAATATGAGATCCAAAACCTGATCGGATGCGGCGTTCATTGCCCCTCCCCCGGCTACGGCCCGGGTGTTCCAGGCCGGAATTGGAAACTAACGCCATGGACGGGGGCCCGGCAGTCGAAAGATTGCGAAGTCGGTTCGCAAAATTGCATACTGCGCGCATGAGCAGGTTTGCATGGGATGATCTCAGACATTTCCTCGCGTTCGCGCGCGCCGGCAGCATGCAGGCCGCGGCAACGGCGCTCGGCGTCAATCAATCCACCGTGCAGCGCCGTATTGCAGAGCTTGAGGAGTGCGTCGGCCACCGCCTCGTCGAGCGCCACCTCGGTGGCTATCGAATGACCGAACTTGGAGAACGATTGCTGCCGGCTACGGAGGGCGTCGAGGCAGCGGTGGCGGCGTTCGAGCGTCATCTCGCAGCGAGCGACAAGGCTCTCACCGGCATCGTTCGCCTGACCTGCGGATCCGGTCTGGCGAATGTTCTGCAACGGACGCCCCTGATCGATGCCTTTCATGTGCGCTTTCCCGGACTGCGGGTCGAATTGGTGACCAGCGACCGCTTTCTTGATTTGTCCAAGGGAGAGGCGGATATCGCGATCCGCCTCGGCGAGCCCAGTGACGAAGCCCTGGTCGGCCGCAAGATCGCCGATGCGTCATGGGCGGTGTATGCCGGCCGTAGCTATGTGGAACGGTATGGCCGGCCGCGCGATGTGGAAGACTTGAACCGACATGTCATCGTCGGCTGCGACGGTCCGATCAAGGATTATCCAGGCCCGCGGCGGCTGCGGTCACTGGCGCCCCATGCCCCCATCACCACGCGAAGCGACCATTGGCAGGGAGTGATGCTTGCACTCAAGGCCGGCGCCGGGCTGGTGGCAATGCCGCATTGGCAAGGCGATCGCGAGAGCGAGATCGTGTGCGTCATCGATGATATAGGACTCGTGCTGCCCTACTACTTGCTCATGCACCGGGACATGCAACACACTCCCCGAGTGCGGGCCTTCGCCGATTTCGTAGCGTCGGAAATCAAGTCCTTTCGCGCGCTTCTGTCGAAGGGCAATCTCGGGCCGTAGGGTAGGCACAGCGGCCGGGCGCGAACGCGTCCGGCGGCGTGCCCACCAACTCTGGATCGCTGCAGATACATCGCCGTCATCCTGAGGAGCCGCGCGTTTGCGCGGCGTCTCGAAGGATGGCCGCAAGCGCCCATGGCCTATCCTTCGAGGCTCGCCGAAGACGGCGAGCACCTTTCGCGACAACGGCGCAGCCGTTGCGCGGGGATGACGGCGGTGTGTATGGATGGTGGGCACGGCGCCAAGAGCGCCTTTGCCCACCCTACGGACTGCGCTCCTTCCGCCACCGAAGAACCTGATCACGGACATCGGGTGCTGCACGCTCACGGCTAAGCGCCAGAGCGGAAATCGACAATTTAAGGACGACGGAATGCCTGGCTTGCGAGGGATTGTCGAAGCGCAAACAGCTAGCCTCCTGGCTCAAACCCCTTCGCCTTGAAGCGCGATCCGGCCTCCTGCCCCGCGAGGAATTCGATCAAGGCCTTCGACGCGCTCGCGGATGCCGACTCCGCGCCGATGCCGCCGCTGAATTGCGTCATGCTGCCGAGCTCCCCCGGCAGCGGGCCAACCAGTTGCGCCCCCGCATTCGGCACGATCTCCGATGCCTGCGCGATGCCGAGCTCCACCTCTCCCTTCGCCACCAGGTCCGGCGACTGCGCGCCGGGCACCAGCGTCGTCTTGGACTTCATCTGCTCGGCGATACCTAAACGGTCGATGGCGCGGCTGGCGACCACGCCGCTCAGGCCTCCCTTGGCCGGATCCGCATAGGAAATCGACCTGGCCGACAGCAATGTCTGCTTGAACGCGTCCGCTGTCGAGATATCCGGCTTCGGCGCTCCGGCACGGATCGCCAGGGCAACCGGAGTACCCGCAATATTGACGATGTTGCCTGGCGCCAGCTTGTTCTGCTTGGCAAGGTCGTCCATCATACCCCGCGTCAGGATGATCACGTCGGCCCGCTCGCCGTCGAGGATGCGCTTCTTCTGAACCGCGGCGAGGTCATAACTGATTGTCAGCTTGTTGCCCGTCTTCTGCTCGAAGACCGGTGCAAGCTCGTCGAGCGCATTGGTCAGCGCGACGGAGGTAAACACCTTCACCTCGGCCGCGTCCGCCACCATTGCCGATAGCATCAGCCCTGTCAGAACTGCCGCGGTCTGCATCGTCAGTGATCGCCCGTTCATGAAACTCTCCCGGCCAGTACGGTGACGCGATTAGAGGTCATAACATATCGCCCGACAAGCGAAAGCCGAAGGAAATCAGGCAAGCCGTGACGCATTGAGGTGCGCGCCGATTTGCCGTAGGCCGTAGGGTGGGCAAAGCGGCCGGGCGCGAACGCGTCCGGCGGCGTGCCCACCAATCAGCTTCGGATTCAAAAAATGGTGGGCACGGCGCGAAGAGCGCCTTTGCCCACCCTACGGATTTGCAGCCGCTCAGACGGCTTCCGTCCAGCTTTCCGAGAATGCCAGCGCCGACGTGGAGAACGGCCGCCCCTCGCGTTCCCGCGGCCAGGATCGCCCCATCGCCTCCACGCCGTTGCGGACGAGACGCGTGCCGAGGGCCGGGATCAGCACGGTGCAAACGCCGTAGCGCCGGTCGGGAATCTGGTTCGGCTGCGCGTGGATGAGCAAGGGCTCGCCGAGTTCGAACCAGGTGAGTGAGATGTCTTCGCCGTGCGAGCTGATGTGCTCGGTCCAGAAAGTGCGCGGATCCCCGGCTTTGGAAAATTGCGCGTCCGCACAGGGGATCGTTGTGTCCAAGAGTTCGGCATTGAGCATGCCTTGCACGGTCGACTGCAGCCACCGCGCCATCGCGATGTTGTCGGAGTAGATGCGCCAGCGCCGTTCGGTCAGCTCGCTTTTCAAATACAGGACGTGGCCGGGACCGGCCGGCGAAAAGGTGATCCGCCAATAGCTTGCCTCGGTCGAGTTCGGCTCGCCGTCCTTCGCACTCAAGCGTATGAACGGGTTCTCGCCCGTCAGGATCGTCTTGTTGGGATCGGCAATGCTCATCGGTGCTGGTCTCCTCTCAACTTCTCAAAATCAGGGCCACTATCAACTCCAAAACCGGCCATCCCGGGGGTCGAAACAGGCCAGTACCCGGCCGGCCATTAACGGTGGCAGCTATCAGGATCGACCGCTAGGCGCCGTGGGAGTTTTTCTCCGACATTCGGCGCCTGCTTCGACCCCTTGCAGAGCTCGGTGACTCCCGGCAGAAAACCGGGATGACTGCGAAATATGACATCATCGGACAAAACTATGCGGAGCTGCGCAGGCCGGATCATCGGATCGCCGCGATCATCGAGCGCGCACTCGGGTCGGCGCAAACTATCTTGAATGTCGGTGCAGGCACCGGTTCCTACGAACCGGCCGATCGATCGGTGACCGCAGTCGAGCCTTCGCGCGAGATGATCCGAAAGCGAAAGCCGGCGGCGGCCCCGGCTATTCAGGCCAGCGCCGACGACCTGCCGTTCGATGACCGGAGTTTCGACGCCGCCATGGCGATCCTGACCATTCATCACTGGCCGGACAAGCAGGCAGGCTTGCGCGAGATGCGCCGCGTCACGCGCGGCCCGATCGTGCTGCTCACCTTCGATCCGTCGCAGCGGCCATGGCTGACCGATTATCTGCCTGAACTCGCGGCATTGGACGAGGCGGCGATGCCGGCGATGTCCGACTACGCACGATGGTTGGGCCCCGTGCGGATCACACCGGTTCCGGTGCCGCACGATTGCAGCGATGGATTCCTCTATGCCTATTGGCGCCGGCCCGCGGCCTATCTCGATGCGACCATCCGATCCGGCAGTTCGGCCTTCTGGGCCATCGGCAACGCCGAGGCAGGACTGCAGGATCTGAGGCGGGATCTCGAAACCGGCGCGTGGCAGCGCCGCTACGCCGAGTTGCTCACCCTCGATGAATATGACGCGGGATACCGGCTCGTGGTAGCGGAGTGATCTGCAAACTCGCCCATTGAAGGAGGCCACCCATGATCCGCGCGATGATCGCCGCCGTCCTGATCCTGACCGCCACGGCGGCGAACGCCCAAACTCCCTACGCCGGGATGCAAGCCCGCCCGATCAAGGCGCTATCGGAACAGCAAGTGGCGGACCTCGCGGCAGGCCGCGGCATGGGGCTCGCACTCGCAGCGGAGTTGAACGGATATCCCGGCCCTACTCACGTTCTGGAGCTGGCGGACAGGCTGGAGCTGTCGGCGGATCAGCGCGCCCGCATCAAGGCGCTATTCGAGTCCATGAAGGCGGAAGCCCTGCCGCTCGGCGCAAAACTCATCGCGCAGGAAGCCGATCTGGACAAGCAATTCGCCGCCCGCACGGTGACGCCGGAAAGCCTGAAGACATCGACCGCAGCGGCGGCGCTCACACAGGGCGAGCTACGCGAAACCCATCTCAGATATCATCTGGCAACGGTCGAGGTCCTAAGCCCCGGACAAATGCAGCGCTATGCCAAATTGCGCGGCTATGGCGGCAAGGCAATGCACCACCACCACTGACGGTTTGACGAACTTGTATTCGACCGGCCCCCGACCGGATCGGGATTGCCCGATTTTTTGAATCGAAAGCCTGCGCGCTGATTGGTGGGCACGCCGCCGGACGCGTCGCGCCCGGCCCCCTACGCTCTGAACGCCTCCGTGGGTTCTAAATCGCAATATGCTTATTTGCCCCGCCGCGCGGTTTCGAGCAGCGTCATGCAGGCCTCGAGACAGGCTGCGGCGATGGCGCGGCCGAGCGGACCCTGCTTTTTGTTCAGCAGCCGGTGCATCACCACGCCGTGCAGCATCATCATGATCGGATAGGCGACCTCGGCGGCCCTGCTTTCATCGACACCGGCGCGCACGAGATGGCTGGTGTAGCGATCGATCTCGCCTTTCTGCGCATCCGCCGAGACCCGCTCCATCCAGCCGCGCCCGTACAGCAGTTCATAATCGCGGGGGTGGCTGGTGCCGAACTCCAGATGCCGCGCGCAGGTGTCCTTGAAGTCGCGCGATTTTGCGAGGTAGGCCGAGAAGCGCGCAAAGGCGAGCGCGCGCAACGCCGTCAGCAGCGCCTCGCGGTCGGCGTAGTAGCTGTAGACCGTCGGCGTCGTGGTGGCGGCCTTCGCCGCCACGCCGCGAATCGTCACGGCCTCCTCGCCGCCCGACTGCCACAGTGCGTCGGCGGCCTTCAAGATCCTGTGAGGCAGCTCCGGATCGGCGGTTCGCGGCATCGGCGCTATTGCTTTTACGTCGTATAAGTTATACGTCGTCTAAATAATAACCCGGTTCCCAGGAGCAAGCAAATGGCCTTATCCCCAAAACTGATCGGACCCGCAATCGGCTCGATCACCGGCCTGATCACCTCGACCACCATGTCGTTCGTCGGCCTCGCCTTGAACTACGGCTTCCAGCCGGATTTCGCCGCGCGCTGGCTGAAGGCCGCGGCAATGAGCTACGTCGTAGTCGTGCCGATGCTGATGATCGTCGTCCCGCCGATCCAGCGCTTCGTGATGCGGCAGGCCGGAGTGCCGACCCGCTAAGTGAGGGCTGGTATCGCCACGTCTTTCCGGGATGCACCCTCTTCGGGCGCAGACCCGGAATCCAGCACCGATTCGGAATGCGTAGTGTGTAGTGCGTAGGGTGGGCAAAGCGGCCGGGCGCGAACGCGTCCGGCGGCGTGCCCACCAATCAGCGCGAAGGCATCCGATTCACAAAAAGGGTAGTCCGTAGGGTGGGCAAAGGCGCTCTTGGCGCCGTGCCCACCATTTTTAAATCGATCGTCTTCACACCGAATGGTGGGCACGCTACCGGACGCGTGCGCGTCCGGCCGCTTTGCCCACCCTACGCGCTCTACGCTCTCCGCGTTACGCCGGCCGCATCAGTTTCAGCACCGCCGTCAATCGAAGGCTGCGCTTGCCGGCCAGCGCGGTCGCATCCAGCAGCGCGCCCTCGCCGTCGCAGGTGCCGGAAAAGCCGATGCCGACCTCGTGGCCGCCGAAGATCGGATGCTCGCCTTTGGCCGGCGTGTGCTCCTGGTTCAGGATCTGGCCCTTCCAGCGTCCATCAGCCGAGCTGTAGGTGCCGAGATAATAGAAGAAAGCATCGCCGCCGAGGATGCGGCCGTCATGCAGCAGCATCACGCCGGTGAGGCCGCCACTGAGGCCGTCGAGCATCCGGATGTGGATGGAATAGAGCCCGTTGACGATGCCGCCCTCGCCGACCGCCTCGACGGGCGCGACAATCTCATCGTCGATCGGGGTCATCACCGATTGAAAGACGGCGCCGGGCATCTGCGGCGAGCCGCCCCTGAAGCGATAGACCTCGCCATCGGCGCTGCCCTTGACGTCGATGGTGGCGATATCGGCGCCCAGCAGCGACTTGTAGTTCGGATCGTCATTGTGGCGATGGCTGGTGATCTCGGAAATCACCACGCCGTCGGCCTCCCGATAGGTGCCGTAATGCGCAAACGCCGAATTGCCGCCGAGCATCCGGCCCGCATGCGCATACATCACGCTTCGGCCGACCGCGTCGTCGACCTGGTACCTGACCTTGTAAAACCCCTCCAGCACCTGACCCGTTCCTCAGCAAGTAGCCCGCATGAGCGCAGCGATATGCGGGGAGACAGGGGGACCCGGATGTCGCTGCGCTCATCCGGGCTACGCTGACCTAATCCGTCAGCATGGCGCCGACGTCGGCCTCGGCGACGGTTGCGCCGTTCACCCTGGCGTCGCCGTGAAACCACCACATGGTCTTGCGGCGGCCGATGCTGGTCATGTGGTATTCGATGGTGTCTCCGGGCATCACCGGCTTGCGGAACTTGCACTTGTCGATGGTGAGGAAATACACCGCGCGCGGTTTCTCGGTACCCACCACCGAGAGGATTCCGATCACGCCGGCGGTTTGCGCCATGGCTTCGATCATCATCACGCCCGGATATACCGGCCGGTCCGGAAAATGGCCGAGGAACGGCATTTCGTTGAAGGTGACGTTCTTGATGCCGATGCCGCTGTAGTCGGCCCTGATGTTGATGACCTTGTCGATCAGCAGCATCGGAAAGCGGTGCGGAAGCGTCTTCAGGATGGTATTGATATCCACCAACTCGAACTTGACCGGCGACTCCGTCATTCGCTGCCCTCGCCGTTCGGCTTTGCGTGAGCCGGTCCCGGACCGGGCGCGCCATCGCGCACCAGGCGTTCGACGGCGACGATTTCGCGAAACCACTGCCGCGTAGGCTTGGCAAAGAAGCCGCCCCAGCGCCCGCGGGCGGGGACATCGTCCTTGACGCCGCTCATGGCCGTGATCTGCGCGCCATCCCCGATGTTCACGTGATTGTTGATCCCTACTCCGGCGCCCAGCGCCACATGGTCGCCAATCGTCAGGCTGCCGCCGAGCGCCGCCTTGGCGGCAAGCAAACAATGCCGGCCGACGATCACATTGTGGCCGATCTGGACCTGGTTGTCGATTTTGGTGCCCTCGCCGACCACGGTGTCGCGCAGGCTGCCGCGGTCGATGGTGGTCCCGGCGCCGATTTCGACGTCGTTCTGGATCAGCACGCGGCCGGTCTGCGGCACCTTGACCTGACGGCCGGCGGCGAAAACGTATCCGAAGCCGTCCTGTCCGATGTGGCAACCCGGGTGAATCAGCACGTTGTTGCCTACAAGCGCAAATTGAACCGTGGTGCCCGCGCCTACGTCGCAGTCCCTGCCGATCTTGACATTGGGGCCGATCACCACGCCCGAGCCGATCACCGAACCGGCGCCGATTTCGACGCCGGGTCCGATCACGGCAAAGGGGTCGACGACCACCTCGTCTTCCAGGTGAGCGGTGGGGTGGATTTCGGCTGATGCCGCGATGCCGCTGCTGCCGAACCATGACGGCGGACGAAGGGTAGCGGCATGAAGCTCGCGCGCGAAGGTCACGAACGCGCGGAACGGCTCGGCTGCGCGCAGGACTGCGACATGCGAGGGAACGGTCGCGGCAAACCTCTCGCTCACCAGGCAGGCGCCCGCGCGCGTCTGCGCAAGCTGGCCTGCGTATTTCAGATTGTCGAAAAATATCAGGTGGGACGGCCCGGCTTCGTCGAGCGAAGCGAGCCCGTTGATCCTGAGACCGGCGCGCGAGGGATCGACCAAATGCGCCTTCGTCAACGCCGCGATTTCAGCCAGCGTCGACGACGGGGATTGCTTGAAGAACGTTGGCTGCGCCATTCCATCCGCTGCGAGGTTTGATCCAGCTTCTTCTTACCTCTCCCCGGAGGGGGGAGAGCCTGCCCCCGACTTGATCGGGGGTCGAAGCCGGAGCGCCAGCGAAGGCTTCGGGTGAGGGGTCTCTCCACGGACTCGGACTTGGCGGAGAGGCCCCTCACCCGCCGCGCATCTAACGATGCGCGCCGACCTCTCCCCTACAGGGAGAGGTGAGCTGAGCGCCGTAACTCGACTAAACCATCATGCTTCAGCGATCAAACCTCAGAACGAAGTTCCGCCGCCAAACTTGAATTGCTGCACGCGATCATACACGCCCTTGGTGAGCGGTATCGCATAATCGAAGCGCAGCGGCCCGAACGGCGACGCCCAGATCAAGCCGACGCCCACGGAGCTGCGGATCACGTTCTGGCTATCGTAGATCATTGCGCATTTGCACGGATTGCCGTTGACCAGGCCGTTGATTTCGCCGGTCAGGGGGTTGGATGTCGGCCCCTGATAGTCGAACAGCGAGCCGGCATCGGCATAAACCGCGCCCTTCAGCCCGACTTCCTTCGGCAGGAACCAGAACGGCATCTGCAACTCGGCGGATGCTCCCCAATACTTGGTGCCGCCCAGCGCATCGCCCTGTCCGGTAAACTGGAAGAAGGTCAGGTCGCGCGGGCCGATGCCGTTGGGGGCAAAGCCGCGGACCAGGTTCGGTCCCATCTGGAAATGGTCGAGCATGCGGATGTCGTTGTTGCCGATCTTGGTCAGCGCTCCCGCCTGCAGATGAATCAGGCCGACGATGTCGGACACCAGCGGCGTGTAGTATTTTCCGTCGAATGCGCTCTTCAGATAGGTCACGTCGCCGCCGACGCCGGCAAAATCCTGCCGGAAGTCGAGCAGCAGGCCGTCGGTCGGGTTCTTGTTGTTGTCGAGCGTATTGAAGTTGAGCGTATATCCGACCAGCGAGGTCAGGGTCGATCCGTTCGCCAGTTCCTTGCGGACCGGAAGCGACGATTCGCCATCGCCCAGACAGCCAGGAATTCCGTTAATGCCAAAGTTGCCGGTCGGATCGTTCGCAAAGCCGCCCAGCACCTGACTGATATAAGCAGGCGTCGGGAAGAAACCCTGGCCCAGCGAGTTGCTCGGGAAAAGGTTGTTACAGTTGTCGAGCGCGGCCGGCAGCGAGACCGAGGTCTGATATAGCGAATAGCGCAGTTGCAGCGACATATCCTCGCGCAGACCGAAGCCCAGCCGCGGGCTGAAACCCATCGTCTTGGTGTTGTACGACACGTAGCTGTTGGCGAGCTGCTCGCGATAGAACAGGTCGAGGCCGCCGGCGACGCGGTAATCCAGGAGATAGGGCTCGATGAACGACAGCGAGCCGCCGCGGGCGTACTGGCCGTACTGCACCGCCGCTTTGGCGTACATGCCGCGGCCGAGGAAATTGCGCTCGGAGATACTGACTTCGGCCAACGCGCCGTCCGACGTCGAATAGCCGCCGGACACCGAGAAGTCGCCGGTGGACTTCTCTTCCAGATCGACCACGAGGATCACGCGATCCGTCGAAGAACCGGGTTCGGTGGTGATTTTCACGGTCTTGAAGAAGTCGAGATTCTTCAGGCGGCGCTCGGAGCGATCGATCAGCGCGCGGTTGTAGGCATCGCCTTCCGACACATCGAATTCGCGGCGGATCACATAGTCCCGGGTACGGGTATTGCCGCGTATGTTGATGCGCTCGATGTAGGTCCGCGCGCCCTCGTCGATCGCAAACACGATCGACACGGTATGCGCCTCGAAATTGCGGTCGCCGCGCGGACGCACGGCGGCAAAGGCGTAGCCGCGCCGCGAGGCCTCGATCTGCATTTCCTCGACGGATTTTTCCAGCGCTTCGGCATTGTAGATCGAGCCGACGCTGACGCGCGAGAAACTGCGCAGCGTATTGCCGTCGAGCGTGGGAATCGAAGACTGGAAACCGACCGAGCCGACGCGGTACTGCTGGCCCTCCTCGATCTTGAAGGTGACCAGGAATCCGCCCTTGCCGGGATCGTATTCGGTCAGCGCGGCCACCACCTGCACGTCGGCGAACCCGCGCTTCAGATAATAGCGGCGAATCAAGTCGCGGTCCGCTTCGACCCGGTCGGGATCGTAGACGTCGGCGCCGCCGAGGAAGCTCAGAATATTGGATTCGCGGGTCTTGATGACGTCGCGCAGCCGGTACGAGGAAAACGCGACATTGCCGATGAACTCGATCGACTTGACCCCGGTTTTGGAACCTTCGGTAATGGTGAAGACCAGATCGACGCGGTTGTTCGGCTGCTCGATGATCTCGGGATTGACGCGCACGTCGTAGCGGCCGGAGCGGCGATAGATTTCGGCGATCCGCTGGGCGTCGGACTGCACCATCGGGCGCGACAGCGTGCCGCGCGGCTTGGACTGGATTTCCGCCCCGAGCTGGTCGTCCTTGACCTTCTTGTTGCCCTCGAAGGCGACCCGGCCGATCACCGGATTTTCGACGACCGTCACCACCACGCGGCCGCCGGCCTGATTGATCTTGACGTCCTGGAACAGCCCGGTTTCGATCAGCGCTTTCAGGCCGTCATCGATGCGGCCCTGGTCGAGGCGCCCGCCCGGACCCGGCTTGAAATAGGAGCGAATGGTTTCGACTTCGACGCGCCGGTTGCCTTCGACGACAATCGAGGACGCGGTCTGGGCGGCAACGGGGGTCGACATCAACGCGGCGGCCACGGTGGCGGCAACCGGCATGCCGACCAAGATCAGGGCGGCGAACAAGCCTCCCCGCACTCGCATTCCAACATTCATGCGCAACGCGCCTTTGTTATCCCAGAGCCGGGCCGCACCCCTACGAACCGGCAGATTCCCATTTGTTGCCCCGCTTGTAGCCAATTTCACCGGGGCGGCAAACGGCCTTTCGCAGTGCAATTTCATTTTCATTCCAAGACGTTGCCCATTGGCCACGCGACTCAAAAGGCGGTTCATGACGCGGCCAGATGCAAGATGTCGTTGTAGGTCGCAAATACCATCAGCATCAGCACCAGGCCGAGACCGATCCGGAACCCCATCTCCTGCGCCCTCTCCGACAAGGGCCGGCCGCGGACGGCCTCGACCGCATAGAACAAAAGGTGTCCGCCATCGAGCAGCGGCACCGGAAACAGGTTGAGCAGCCCGATCGAAATCGACAGCACCGCGGTCAGATGAATGAGCGCGGCGACGCCGATGGTGGCGACCTGCCCCGAGATCTGGGCGATCCTTAAGGGACCGCCGACCTGGTCGGCCGCTTCCCGGCCGGTAAAAACCCCGCCGATATAGGCCAGCGTCCGGTCGACCACGAACCAGGTTTCCTTGACCCCGAGCCAAAGCGCAGTCGCCGGATTGACCCGCTCGGTCAGGACATCGCCGGGATTGGTCGCCCGGGTAATGCCGAGCACGCCGAGCCGATGCACGTTGCCAAAGTTGTCTTTGACTTCCTTGAGTTCCGGCGTGCCCTGCAATGCAAGCGTGGAATCGCCGCGCTTGACCGTGAAGGTGAGCTTCTCGCCGGCGCGAATGCTGACGATTCGCTGCATGTCGGAGAAGCTTCCGATCGGATTGCCGTCGATTGCGGTCACCACGTCGCCGCTCTGAAAGCCCGCAGCCGCAGCCGCGCTGCCGGCCTGCACGGTATCGACCCGCGCCGTCGTGCTCGGCTTGCCGAAGAATGTGAACAGGGCGGTGAAGATCACGATCGCCAGCAGGAAATTCGCAATCGGACCGGCGGCGACGATGGCGGCGCGCGGTCCCACCTTCTTGTGATGGAAGCTGTCCTTGCGCTCCTCCTCGGTCATGCCGGCGAGCGTTTCGCTCGAGGGCGTGGAGGCCTCGCTCTCATCGCCGAAGAATTTGACGTAGCCGCCAAGCGGGATGGCGGAAATCTTCCAGCGCGTGCCGTGGCGGTCGTTGAAACCGGCGAGTTCCGGCCCGAAGCCCAGCGAGAACGTTAACACCTTCACGCCGGCCCAGCGGGCAACCAGGAAGTGTCCGAGCTCGTGGAAGAAAACGACGATCGTCAGCACGAACAAAAAGGGAATGATGTAACCGATGAACCCATGGCTCAACGTATTGAAACTATGTAGAAAAACGTCGGCCATTTAATTCCCCTCACACAGAGCCTAGGGCTCTGTCCCCAACCCTCTAGGATGCCTTTGCGGCAATTTGAGGCAAGAGGGTGGCAGCTTTATTTCTCGCATTATGGTCAACGGCAATCGCGTCGTCCGCCGAGTTCAATGGCGCCAGGTTTCCCGACCGCACCCAGTCGTTCATGGTGGCCTCGACCAGCCGCGCGATGGCCCCGAACCTGATCTGGCCGGCGATGAAGGCTGCGACCGCAACCTCGTTGGCCGCATTATAGACCGTGGTCGCCCCCCTGCCCGTCCGCAACGCGTCATAGGCGAGCCGGAGCGCCGGAAAGCGATCGAAATCGGGCGCCTCGAAGGTCAGTGACCCGATTTTGGCGAGATCGAGGGGGGCGGCGGGTCCGACAATGCGATCGGGCCATCCGAGGCAATGCGCGATCGGCGTGCGCATGTCGGGAGCGCCGAGCTGGGCTACCACCGACCGATCGGAAAATTCGACCATGCCGTGGATGATGGATTGCGGATGCACCAGGACGTCGATCTCGTCGGGGGTCAGCGCGAACAGATAGGACGCCTCGATCACCTCGAGTCCCTTGTTCATCATCGAGGCGGAATCGATGGTGATCTTCTGTCCCATGCTCCAGTTCGGATGTTTCAGCGCCTGCGCCAGCGTGGCCTGTTCGATATCCGCGCTCTTCCAGGTCCGGAACGGCCCGCCGGATGCGGTGATGATAACGCGAACAAGCTCTTCGCGATTGCCGGAGCCCAGCGCCTGAAACAGCGCGTTATGCTCGGAATCGGCCGGCAGGATGCACGCCCCCGCCTTTGCCGCGCGCTGCATGAAGAAGTCGCCGGCGCATACCAGGCACTCCTTGTTCGCCAGCGCGATGGTGGTGCCGCGGTCGACCGCTGCGAGCGCGGGTTTCAAGCCGGCGGCGCCGCTGACGGCGGCCATCAGCCAGTCCGCGGGACGGGATGCCGCTTCGATGATGGCGCTTTCGCCGGCGCCGCATGCAGTGCCGGTGCCGGCCAAGGCATCCCTCAGTTCGTCGAGGCGCGCAGGGTCGGCAATCGCGGCAAAGCGCGCGTCGAACTCGATCGCGAGCTTCGCCAGCGCCGCGACATTGCTGTTGGCGGTCAGCGCTTCGACCTGATAGCGCGCAGGCTGCGCCCGCAGCAGATCCATCGTGCTGTCGCCGATCGAGCCGGTGGCGCCGAGCACGGTCACCGACCGCACGGCGGAGGCCGCGGCCTTGTTGTTACGCAGGGGAACAGCGCTCATGTCCTCACCAAACCATAAGACCGCGGCCGACGCCATCGACGCCGCCGCGCAAAATCCCGAGTAGTGCCGCCAGCACGATCGCCGCAACGAACCCGTCGAGACGGTCGAGCAGCCCGCCATGGCCTGGAATGATCTGGCTGGAATCCTTGACGCCGAACCGGCGTTTCACTGCCGATTCAAAGAGATCGCCGAGTTGCGAGGCGATGGAGAGTGCGGCGGCCAACAGCAACAGCGGGCCGGGTTCAGCAAGCTTGAATGCCGCAAATCCGAGCGCGATCACCAGGCTCGCAATAAAACCACCGATCGCACCCGCCCAGGTCTTCTTGGGACTGACGCGCGGCCAAAGTTTTGGGCCGCCGATGCCGCGGCCGGCGAAATAGCCGCCGATATCGGTGACCCAGACAACGAGCAGAACCAGAACAAGCGCAACGAAACCCCAGACCTGATCGAGACGCACCAGCACCGAAGCGACTTCCGCCGCGGCGGCATAGCAAAGGCCCGCCGCGACCCACGCGCGCTTGCCCGGGCAGATAAACGCAACGCTCACGACACCCAGCACCACAGTCACGAGCGCCGCCTCGATTCGCCCGGACGCCAGGCAAAATCCGGAGAGCGACAGCGCAGCCGTCCCTGCCGCGATGACGCCGGCGTTGCGGCCGAGGCCTACGATCATCAGCCATTCCACGTAGAGGCCGATCGCGGCCATCGTGACAAGGCCGGCCCACAGCCAGCCGCCGGCCCAGGCGATGCCGATCGCGCTAGGTGCGAGAATCAGCGCCGCAACGACGCGCATCAGCAGATTTCGCGATCCCCGCTCCGCCGCCGGCGCGGCCTCGCTCCCGGTCACGATCCGGTTTTCGCGGCGAGACCGCCGAAGCGGCGCTCGCGTCTGGCATATTCGGCAATGGCGTCTTCCAGCGCCGCCTTGTCGAAATCCGGCCAATGGATCGGCACGAATACGAGCTCGCTATAGGCCGCCTGCCACATCAGGAAATTCGACAGCCGCTGCTCGCCGCTGGTGCGGATGATCAGATCGGGATCCGGAATGTCGGGCGCATCGAGATACTGGCCGAGGCTGTCGGCGTTGATGGTTGAGGGATCGCGCTTGCCTTCCGCGACTTCGCGCGCAAGGCGTTGCGCCGCGTTGGCGATTTCCTGCCGCGAGCCGTAATTGAACGCGACCACGAGATTGAGGCGGGTGTTGTCCCGCGTCAGATCTTCCGCCTCCTTGAGCAGCGCGCAGATGTCCGGTTCGAGCCCGTCGCGTTCGCCGATCACGCGCACCCGCACGCCGTCGCGATGCAATGTCGCCAGATCGTTGCGGATGAAACGCCGGAGCAAGCCGAAGAGATCGCCGATCTCGGTCGCCGGGCGCGACCAGTTCTCGGAGCTGAAGGAAAAAATCGTCAGATAGAGAATGCCGAGTTCGTTTGCCGCGCGAACCACGCGGCGCAACGCATCGACGCCGCGGCGGTGACCTTCCGCCCGCGGCAGGCCACGGGCCGCGGCCCAGCGGCCGTTGCCGTCCATGATGATCGCGACATGCAACGGCGGTTCGGAAGTGTCCGATCCATCGGTTGCTGGCACGGCGACGTTTGACATCGGTCTATCCCAGAACGTTTTGCCGTCAGGCGGCTTGCGCCCGCCAACTAAGAAAACGCTCAAAATCAATAGTTTACGCGCATCTTCTACGCAAGGCCGCAAAGTCTTGCGCGACAAGCGTCAGACGGTGAGGATTTCCTTTTCCTTGGCCGCAAGCAGCTGATCGATCTCCGCGATCGATGCGTCGGTGGCCTTCTGGACGTCGTTGTCCAGACGCTTCTGGTCGTCCTCGGAAATTTCGTGATTCTTCTCAAGCTTCTTGACGATATCGAGACCGTCGCGGCGAACATGGCGGACGGCTACCTTCGCGGCTTCGGCATATTTATGCGCGACCTTTACAAGTTCCTTGCGCCGCTCTTCGTTGAGCTCCGGAATGCGCAAGCGAAGCACCTGGCCTTCGGTGGCCGGGCTCAAGCCCAGATTGGAATCGACGATCGCCTTTTCCACCGCCTTGACCATCGATTTGTCCCAGACCTGCACCGACAGCAAGCGCGGCTCCGGCACGCTGATGGTCGCGAGCTGGTTGAGCGGCATGTGGGTGCCGTAAGCGTCGACCTGCACCGGCTCCAGCATCGAAGCCGCCGCGCGCCCGGTGCGCAGGCCCCCGAGTTCATGCTTCAGGGCCGATGTCGCACCCTGCATGCGGCGTTTCAATTCATTGATGTCGAAATTGCCCGTGGGCATCTCTTCCTCCTGAAACTTTTGGCCTCGAATCCGCGCTCCGGCAGATCCGACGCTACCGCGCTTGTCAGCCTGCGACCACGGTGCCGCGTCCTGTGCCGCGCAGAACAGCCCCGACCGAACCCGGTTCGGCGATCGAGAATACAATGATAGGCAGCGATGTCTCGCGGGCAAGCGCGAAAGCGGTTGCGTCCATGACCTTGTAGCCGCCTTCCAGCGCCTGCGAGTGGGTCAGGCGTTCGAACCGCTTGGCCGAGGGGTCCTTTTTGGGATCGGCGCTGTAGACGCCGTCGACATTGGTGGCCTTCAGGACGGCATGGGCGCCGATTTCGGCGGCGCGGAGCACCGCGGTGGTGTCGGTGGTGAAGAACGGGTTGCCGGTACCGCCGCCGAGCAGCACGATGCGGCCCTCCGCGAGATATTTGAAGGCGGTCGCGCGGGTATAGAGCTCGCAGACTTCCGGCATCACGAACGCCGACAGGGTTCGCGCCGGCTGCCCCTTGCGCTCCAGCGCCGCCTCCAGCGCGAGGCAATTCATGATGGTCGCCAGCATGCCCATTGTGTCGCCTACCGGACGCGACACGCCGCGCGACGATATCTCGACGCCGCGCACCAGATTGCCGCCGCCGACCACGACCGCCACCTCGACGCCGAGCTGCCGGGCTGCGATCAGGTCGCCGGCGATGCGGTCGATGGTCGGCTGATCCATGCCGAAGGAGTGGCTGCCCGCGAAATATTCGCCGGAAAGCTTGACCACCACGCGACGATAGACCGGCTCAGCCATGATCGTTTCGCTTCCTCAAAACCGCGGCAACCCCGTTACGACTTGGTCGCGGGATCCTCCGGCGGCTTCTTCTGGCCGCTGGCGGCCGCCACTTCGGCCGCGAAATCGGTTTCCTGCCGGTCGATTCCCTCGCCCAGAGCATAGCGCACAAATCCGGTGATCTTCACAGCCGCGCCGATCTTGCCCTCAGCTTCCTTCACCGCCTGGGCTACCGACTTGCCCTTTTCGTCATGGATGAACGCCTGGTCCATCAGGCAGACTTCCTTGTAATAGGTCTTCAAGCCGGACTCGACGATCTTCTCGATCACGTTCTCGGCCTTGCCCTGCTGGCGGTACTTGTCGGCCAGCACGTCCTTTTCGCGCTGCACGACGGCGGGATCCAGCGAGGCCGAATCCAGCGCCTGCGGATTGGCGGCGGCGACATGCATGGCGAGCTGGCGGCCGAAATGCGCCAGTTCATCGGTCTTGCCTTCGGATTCCAGCGCCACGATGACGCCCATCTTGCCGGCGCCTTCGATCACGGCATTGTGGATGTAGCTCGCCACCACGCCTTGGCCTACTTCGAGCAACGCGGCGCGGCGCAGCGTCATGTTCTCGCCGATGGTCGCGATCGCGTCGGTGATCGCGCGCTCGACGGTGACATCGCCGACCTTCGCCGCCTTGATCTTCTCGACGTCGGCGCCGACCTTCAGCGCCACCTGCGCGATCATCTTGACCAGTCCCTGGAACTGCTCGTTGCGCGCGACGAAATCGGTCTCGGAATTCACCTCGACGACGACACCCCGGGTCGTCGCGGTGACCGCGCCGATCAGGCCTTCGGCCGCGACGCGGCCGGCTTTCTTCGCGGCCTTCGACAGGCCCTTCTTGCGCAGCCAGTCGATCGCCGCTTCCATGTCGCCGTTGTTTTCGGTGAGCGCCTGCTTGCAATCCATCATGCCGACGCCGGTCGTCTCGCGCAGATCCTTGACCATCGCCGCGGTGATTGTTGCCATCGTCTTATCCTTTGCCTGCGAGGTACGAACGCGGCGAAGCCCTAAAAGCATCGCCGCCATCCGCCATCAGGGATTGCGTAGTTGAATGAGAACGGTGGCCGGATCGTTCCGGCCACGAAGCGCTTTTCGTTATTCCGCTTCCGCCGTCAGCGCCTTGGCCTGGGCGACCCAGCCATCGGCACGGGCCGGCAGGCCGACCTCTTCGCCGATGTGATGCGCGGTGTCGTGATCGAGTTCGGCCAGCTGCCAATAGTGGAAGATGCCGAGATCGTTGAACTTCTTCTCGATCGCGCCGGACACGCCGGTGAGCTTTTTGAGGTCGTCGGCCGCTCCGCGCGGGCCGGCAAGGCCCTGGAAGCCTGCGGGCTGCGGAGCCGCCGGGATTTCCTCGCGCACCGGATGCGCCGAGGCGCCGATATCGATGCCGGATTCGCCCTGCGCCCGCGAAATGCCGTCGATGACAGCGCGCGCCACGAGATCGCAATACAGCGAGATCGCGCGGCCGGCGTCGTCATTGCCCGGCACCACATAGGTGATGCCCTTGGGGTCGGAATTGGTGTCGACGATGGCCGCGACCGGAATGTTCAGCCGCTGCGCTTCCGCGATCGCGATGTCTTCCTTGTTGGTGTCGATCACGAAGATCATGTCGGGCAGACCGCCCATGTCCTTGATGCCGCCGAGCGAGCGGTCGAGCTTGTCGCGCTCGCGCTGCAGCGTCAGCCGCTCCTTCTTGGTGTAGGCATTGGCATCGCCGGAATTGAGCACCTCATCGAGGTGACGCAGGCGCTTGATCGAACCGGAGATGGTCTTCCAGTTGGTCAGCGTGCCGCCGAGCCAGCGCGAATTGACGAAATACTGCGCCGAACGTTTCGCCGCTTCCGCGACGCCGTCCTGCGCCTGCCGCTTGGTGCCGACGAACAGGATGCGGCCGCCCTTGGCAACGGTGTCGCTGACCGCCTGCAGCGCGCGGTGCAGCAGCGGCACGGTCTGGGCGAGGTCGATGATGTGGATGTTGTTGCGGGCACCGAAAATGTAATCCGACATCTTCGGATTCCAGCGGTGCGATTGGTGGCCAAAGTGCACGCCAGCCTCTAACAGCTGACGCATGGAAAAATCGGGTAGCGCCATTGGTTAAGTTCTCCGGTTGGTTCCTCCGGAAGCGTGTGAGCAATGCGAGCCTTAAGTCATAACGACTTGCGGCCCGGTTGCCACCGGACGGCCTGTGACAGCCATGCTTCCGTGTGAGATGGGGCGGTATATAGCGGGATTTGCGGGAGAAGCAAGGAGATATGGGTATTTTGGTGCTCGGGGGCAAATAGGAGCTGCCTTGCTCTCAAATCCCGAGATTTAAGCCTGTAAGATGCTTTGACCGTCGGCAAATATAGCTATATTCTAGCCAGAATGCCGTTCGAGATAATCCTGGCGCCCGGGGCCGTTGACGACCTCAAGAGGCTCAAAGCGAGGGTGCGAACCGAAATACAAGCTGCGCTCGAAACCCATCTAAGGCACGAGCCGCAAAAAGTGAGCCGCAGCCGCATCAAACGATTGCGTGGCCTCAGCAAGCCGCAGTACCGGCTCCGCGTCAGCGAAGTGCGAATATTTTACGACGTGACAGAAACGACCGTCGAGATTCTGGCGATCGTGGCTAAAGAGGAGACCGAATCATGGCTCGCACAATTCGCAAAGCCGGGGTGAAAGAAGTTCCGCTCTCCGAGATCAAGGACGATTTGTCTCGATATCTTCGCGAGGCCGAAACGGAGGAGATCGTCATCACCCGCCATGGCAAGCCGGCCGGAGTCCTGATCGGCTTCGAATCGGAAGATGATTGGTTTGATTATCGGCTCGAAAACGATCCGCGATTTTTGCGCCGGATCGAGCAGGCGCGCGCCGACCTGCGTGCAGGGCGCGGGGTTCGTCTGGAAGATATCGAAACGGAATAGCGGTGTCGCGCCGGAGCACACTCAAAACCATGGCAAAGGCACAAGCGAGAAATTTAGTCGTGTGCATCGATAACAATGGCTACGCCGTCTCACTCGAAAAGCGAAAGATTTACATCGCACTTCGCGATGCCGCTGCCGAGAAACACGGTCTGCTTCGGATCGTCGATGAGACGGGCGAGGATTATCTTTATCCGAAAAAGTCGTTTCGCCCGATCGCGCTGCCGCTGGCCGTAAAAAGAGCTGTGCTGGCCGCCTAGGAGCCGCCGACATGACTTGACCATAGACGGCTCCCATCATATTCTAGCTAGAATTTCTAGCTAGATGGGAAAGCGGCATGACCCGGCGCAGTTGGTCGGTGCAGGATGCGAAGAACCGCTTCAGTGAGGTCGTCAAGGCCGCGCGGCGCATGCCGCAGACGGTCACCAAGCACGGCAAGCCCGCCGTCGTCGTGGTCGACGTTGCGGAGTACGAGCGCTTGCGGCACCTCGAACACGCGCAGGCGCCATCCTTTGCCGATGCGCTGCTCGCGATCCCGCAGGATAATGGCGAATTTTCGCGCCGCAATGTGCGGATGCGCGATCTCGATCTCTGATGTTCCTGATCGATACCGTCACGCTTTCCGAACTGCGCAAGCGGGAGCGCGATCCGATGGTCGCAAAGTGGTTCGAACGGCAGCGAACGACCGATCTTTTTCTCAGCGTCATCAGCATCGGTGAAATAGAGCGCGGCATTGCGCGACAGCGAACTACCGATCCGGCCTTTGCGGGTGCTCTTGCGGACTGGCTGGATCGGATCCTCACTCTCTACAGCGAGCGGATCGTGCCATTCGACCTGAGAACTGCGCGGCGTTGGGGCGCCCTGAGCGCCGCTCTCGGCAACGATAGCGCCGATCTCATGATCGCGGCCACGGCGCTCGAACACGGACTCACCATCGTAACGCGCAACGTATCGGATTTCGAGCCTACCGGGGCCGCCGTGCTCGATCCGTTTAGTCGTCGGCCTAACCGGAAAACGTAGCAGGCAGTGCTCCTGCGGCATGGAAACCTCCCGCAACAGAATGAAGGAAGTGAAGCCATGACCAAACTCGCAACCCTCAAAAAACGCCTGATGAAAGACCCCAACACGGGGAAGAAGCTGCGGATCGAACTGGCAGGTTAGAGGCCGGCCGAACTGCCAGCTTCCGTCAACGTGGCCCGTCGCTGATATCGGCTACCGTTCATCGCGCCAGCACCTCCTCGATCGAGCGCATCGGCAGCACGAGGCGAAGAGACTCTGGCAGAAGCTGAAGGGCTACGACGCCACGCACTGCTTATGCGCGGCCAGCGCACGAGCTAACCGCTCGCTAGCCTTGGGCGGATTGATCAGCGCCGCGAAGAAGGCTTCGCGATCCCGATCCGACAACTCCAGCGTCTCGTGCTCCGCGATGGTCCGGCGTGCCGTTTCCGTCAGCGCCGTAACGCAGAAATCGCTGACCTTTCGCCGTGACAGATAGGCGGCACGTTTGATCAGGTCCTTGGTTTCCTTGTCGAGACGAAAACCCAAGCGCTCGACCCGGCCTGGCGTGTCCCGCTCGATCTTGGCTTGCTTGCGTGGCATAGGAGTGACTCCTGCGCAGGAATGGTTGTAAAGCGACGTCTCGCCTTTACGCGGCTATGGGAAACTCGATCAGCCCCAGATAGCGCGCCATGGGATGGAAATCGCTGTCATTGTGGAGTAGCGGCCTGCGGTTCTCAATGCACCAAGTGCCGATCAGCAGGTCGATGGTCTTGCGAACGGTGATGCCGCGCCTGCGCAAGGAACGGAAATTGCCCGCTGCCGCAACGGCAATCGCATCTCCGGCCATGTGGACGATTTCGAAGCGCCGCATCAGACCTTCTACTTCTCGAGCCGTCCGTTCGTCGTCAAGGCCTTGCAACACCTCGCAGAGCATCAGATCACCAACGATAACTTCGTCAGTACCTATGATCGTGAGTAGTTGTTTGACATGGGGCGCGTCCCGGCCGTTGAGGAAGTCGATCCAGACGCTGCTGTCGACAACGATCACCCAACCCCTCGCCCCTTGCGGCTCTGGGCGAGGTTGCCGCGCCAGCGATATTTGCCGAAAGCCGCGCCAACCTCGCGTTGCCGCCGCAGCCTGATCATCAAACGGAGCGCCTCTTCTACGGTTTGCTTCTTGGTGCTGTGTCCGGAAACCTTCTGAGCTTCGGCCATGAGCGTGTCATCGATCTCGATATTGGTGCGCATCGGGCAATCCGCTAACTATGTGTACTGTAGGACAGTACCATACACATAGTGCAGCGGCAATGGCCGACGAACGAGCACCGCCGCTACACCGTCTGCACGTCCACCACGCCCGACACCGCCTTGATCGCGCCGGCGATCTGCGGCGAGACCCTGAAGCGGCCCGGAAGCTTCATTTCGACTTCGGTTTCGAGGTCGAGCATCAGCACCAGCGATACGTCGCCGTCGCCATTGCCATTGCCGCCAACAGCCGGCGATTTTGCCGCCGGCGTGCGCGAAGAACCATTCTGCGGAGCAGCCTCCGGTCCCTGCAATCGCCGTACAATGGAATCTAGCGGCTTGGTGTCCCGCAAAAATATCCTCAAACCCTTTTGCGTCTTCGCCGCCGCGGCATCCAGCGGCTCGGCGTGCAGCACGCGGGCGCGGACGTCCTCGCCCTGCAGTTCGGCGCCGAGTTGCAGCAGCACGGCGGTGCCGGGCTCGAGGATGTCGCGGTATTGCGCAAGGCCTTCGGAAAACAGCACCGCTTCGAAATGGCCGGTCGGGTCGGACAGCCCGATGATGCCCATCTTGTTGCCGGTCTTGGTGCGCCGCTCCATCCGCGACACCACGGTCGCGGCGACCTTGCCGGCGGTAGCACCGGTCTTCACCGCGCGGGAAAACTCCGCCCAGGATTGTACCCTCAGGCGCTTCAGCGCGGTCGCGTAATCGTCCAGCGGATGGCCGGAGAGGAAAAATCCGATGGCGTCGTATTCGCGCCGCAGCCGCTCGGCCGGCAGCCACGGCTCGACCTGCGGCAGCATGATGGTGGGGGCGTCGGCGGCGCCGCCGAACATGTCGTTCTGCCCCACGGTCGCCGCCTCGTGGCTGCGCTGGCAGGCGCTAAGGATTGCTTCGGCGCCGGCGAACACCCGCGCGCGATTGGAGTCCAGCGCGTCGAACGCGCCGGCGGCGGCGAGGCTCTCGATGACGCGCTTGTTGATCGCGCGCGGATTGACCCTTGCGGCGAAATCGGCCAGCGACGTGAACAAGCCGTCCTTGCGCGCTTCCACGATGAGGTCCACGGCCTGGGCGCCGACGCCTTTCAGGCCGGCCAGCGCATAATAGATGGTGCCGTCGCTGACCTCGAAGGTGGCGCCGGAGCGATTGACGCTGGGCGCCTCGACCTTGATGCCGAGCCGTTGCGCCTCGCTGCGAAACTCCGACAGCTTGTCGGTGTTGCTCATGTCCAGCGTCATCGAGGCCGCGAGGAATTCGACCGGATGATGCGTCTTCATAAAAGCGGTGTGGTAGGACACCAGCGCGTAGGCCGCGGCATGGCTCTTGTTGAATCCGTAGTCGGCGAATTTGGCGAGCAGTTCGAAAATCGTGTCCGCCTGCCCCGGCTGGATGCCGCGCTGGATGGCGCCGGTGACAAAACGCTCGCGCTGCTGCTCCATCTCCTTGCGTATCTTCTTGCCCATGGCGCGGCGCAGCAGGTCGGCTTCGCCGAGCGAATAGCCGGCCATCACCTGCGCGATCTGCATCACCTGTTCCTGATAGATGATGACGCCGAAAGTCTCTTTGAGGATCGGCTCCAGCATCGGGTGCAGATATTCCGGCTCCTCGTCGCCATGTTTTCGCGCGCAATAGGTCGGGATGTTCGCCATCGGGCCCGGGCGATACAGCGCCACCAGCGCGATGATGTCCTCGAAACGGTCGGGGCGCATGTCGACCAGCGCGCGGCGCATGCCCTGGCTTTCCACCTGGAACACGCCGACCACGTCGCCGCGGGCCAGCATCTGATAACTCTGGGCATCGTCGAGCGGCAGCGTCGCGAGATCGAGTTCGACGCCGCGCTGCTTCAGCAGTTTGACGGCGAGATCGAGTACCGTCAGCGTTTTCAATCCGAGGAAGTCGAACTTCACCAGGCCCGCGGGCTCGACCCATTTCATGTTGAACTGGGTCACCGGCATGTCGGATTTCGGATCGCGGTAGAGCGGCACCAGTTCGCTCAACGGCCGGTCGCCGATCACGATGCCGGCGGCATGGGTCGAGGCATGCCGGGTCAGGCCTTCCAGGCGCTGGGCGATATCGAAGGCGCGCGCCACCACCGGGTCTTCGTCGCGAAACGCCTGCAGCTTGGGCTCGCCGGCGATCGCCGCCGCCAGGGTCACGGGAGATGCGGGATTTTGCGGCACCAGTTTTGTCAGCTTGTCGACCTGCCCGTAGGGCATCTGCAGCACGCGGCCGACGTCGCGCAACACGCCGCGCGCCTGCAGGGTGCCGAAGGTGATGATCTGCGCCACCTGATCGCGGCCGTAACGCTCCTGCACATAGCGGATCACTTCGTCGCGGCGGTCCTGGCAGAAGTCGATGTCGAAGTCCGGCATCGACACCCGCTCGGGATTGAGAAAGCGCTCGAACAGGAGGCCGAAGCGGATCGGGTCGAGGTCGGTGATGGTCAAGGCATAGGCGACCAGCGATCCCGCGCCGGAGCCGCGGCCGGGGCCGACCGGAATGCCCTCCGCCTTGGCCCACTGGATGAAATCCGCGACGATCAGGAAGTAGCCCGCATAATTCATGCGGGTGATGACATCGATCTCGAACGCCAGCCGCGCCTGATAATTCTCTTCGGTCTCGCCCTGGGCAAGGCCGTGGACCTTGAGGCGGTTGCCGAGCCCCTGCTCCGCCTGGCGGCGCAGCTCAGCGGCCTCGTCGCTTTCCGCGCCTGCGGCGCTCGCGCCGGCGCCGACCGTGAAGCGCGGCAGGATCGGTTTTCGCGTGGTGGGCCGGAACGCGCAGCGCTCGGCGATTTCGATGGTCGAGGCCAGCGCTTCCGGAATGTCGGCGAACAGCACCGCCATTTCCGCGCGGGTCTTGAAGCGATGATCCGCCGTCAGTTGATCGCGGTCGGTATCGGCGACGAGGCGGCCGCCGGCGATGCACAGCAGCGCGTCGTGCGCTTCGTAATCGTCCGCGCTCGCAAAATACGGCTCGTTGGTCGCGACCAGCGGAAAGCCTTTTGTGTAGGCGAGATCGATCAGCGCGCCTTCGGCCCGCCGTTCCTTCTCGAGGCCGTGGCGCTGCAGCTCGATATAGAGCCGGTCGCCGAACAACTGCGCCAGCCGGTCGCAACGCGCAGCCGCGAGCGCGGCATGATCGGCGTTGATGGCGAGCGCGATCGGGCCTTCAGGCCCGCCCGTCAAGGCGATCAGGCCTTCGGCGTTGCCTTCAAGCCAGTCGAATTTGATGTGCGGCGCCTGATGCACCGGCGTTTCCAAAAACGCCCGCGAGTTCAGCCGCATCAGATTGCGGTAGCCGGTCTCGCGCGCCGCCAGCAGCACGATCCGCGCCGGACCCGCGGCCAGCGCATTGCGGGCGTTAACATCCTGGTCGCCGAAATCGACCGCCAGTTCGCAGCCGATGATCGGCTGGATGCCGTACCCGGCCATCTTGTCGGAGAATTCCAGCGCCCCGAACATGTTGTCGGTGTCGGTCAGCGCCAGCGCCGGCTGGCGGTCCGCCTTGGCGAGTTCGCCGAGCTTCTGGATCTTGATCGATCCCTTCAGCAGCGAATAGGCCGAATGGACGTGCAGATGGACGAATCCGGCGTTCGACATGGCCCGGGACTTTTGAATCATGACTTTTGAATCATGGGACTGGAACGATCATCGGCTTGAGGGAGCGACCCGCGACCTCGAAGGCCGACTCGCCCGGCGATGGTGATGCCTCAAACCCAAGCTGTCCACGCGGAACCGGTCTTTCCAGTCCGGCGTCCCGCTTTTCCCCAGCCGCGGACGGCGTTTGCCAATCCGGTCAGAGCTGGGGAATCAATTGCGCCCAGACCGCGATCATCCCGACGAACAGCGCGATAGACGCCAGCGCCGCAGCTTCTTCCACAAAAGTTCTCAACATCGCCCGCTCCATGAATTAGAACATAGGAAGAACATTGTTCCTTTTTTGTTCTCAAAGTCAATATCCGGCAGTGGGTCATTTCGAAAAATGACCCCCAAATATTTCGCTTGGTTAACGGGGCTCGCCTAACGCGGGAATCGGCGGGTAAGGTCATCCGGTGGGATGGTCAACTTACATCAAGGTCGCTCTGGCGGCCCTTGCCGGCAAGCTACTTGCCGTCATTTTCGTGGCGGTCTCCGTCATGATCGGCTTTGGGCCTGAGCGATGGGCCAGGTTCCTGCTAGAAGGCTTTCCTGACTGGGTCACACCAGCACTGTTGAGGACCGCGATTTTTTTGCTGGCCGCATCAGTATCAGTTCAACTTGTTTGGCCGCTTCTGAGCCTTGCAATCGATAAACTGCCGATTGCGAAATGGAGCCGATCAGGCGTTATGATCACAGGGATACTCATTTTCATTGCCGGGGTTGCGAGCGCAGCTATTGGGGCTAGGGTTATCTACAATGCATCGGGGACGATGCGAACTCAGGTGGTGAGCGCTCCTATAATTCCTGTGCCAGAACCCACCACTTCAGCGCCCCCGCAACTTGCACCTTCGACACCCCCGAGCCCAGAAGACATTCAGAAACAGCATCGGCGCTCTCTCTTGGAGGCTCGCAGCAAACTTGAACTCGCTGCGAGAGATGCCGTCGGCACACCCGTTCGGGTTGAGTTTGGACAGTCCGGTATCGAGGTGCTTCGCGTCAAAGACGGTGAAACCGAATATCAGGTGCAGGTAAGCATCGCCGGCTCTATGGGCGCTTGGATTTTTCCTGCTTCTAAGTCCCCTAAGCCGATTTACATTAGCAAGACGATTGAGCACGGCAAGCCGATAGACATACGCCAACTGAGACATTCAAAAGCGCAAGACGCTTTTCAAATCGGAGAGCACGCATTTGTTGTGTTGCCAGATGGAAAAATACTGCAATTAATTTTAGTAGGAGCGCCACAGGACGCTTAAGGATGCCCCTTCCCGATCGTGATCCGGGTTCTGCCCCGTCTCAATGTGCGATAATCGATTTGGTGCGTTGAGGTCCCTTAGCGCGTTTGCGAAGCTTTTCGGCTATCTTCACAAACAAATCCCCATCCTACCCACAGTGCCATCCGTGCCTGAGAGCAGCGAAGGTCGCCAACCTGCAACACGCCAATATTTCGGTTGGGTGGCATAAACCAACCTACCACGGCCAACACTGCAAAAAGACCCGCGACGATGCAAAGCCGTTTCAGGGTGCGCATCTTTTCAATATGCGCCGTCGACCGCCCGTTTTCCAGCCCGGAAGTCTGCCACCAATTAAGCTAATCGACTCCTCGAGCGACAGCCATAACCGCGGAATTTCAGAAGCTGCGCGGGGTTTATTCCAAATCGCCCTCCTCGAAGGTGAACCTTTGCCCCCGAAACACGCACGAACGTGAGTTGACGGGAACCCTGCGGGCCGGCTTGGGTTGCTATCAAAGAATCGAGAAACCGGGCGTCCGGCGGGAGGCACCCCATGCGCAACGTGTTTTTGGCTCTGGCGGCCGCCGGCGGGCTGGCAATCGCCGGCATGGCTCCGGCGGAGGCGGTCGGTACCCGCTATCCGTTTTGCCTGCAGGGCAATGATTCTCCGGGCTTGAGCAACTGCACCTTCACCAGCTACCAGCAATGCCAGGCGACCGCGTCGGGGCGGTTTCTGTATTGCGTCGCCAATCCGTTCTATGGCGGCGGCGGCGAGCCGGGCGTCTACCGCGAGCGCCGGCCACCACCTCCGCCGGGCTACTATCCCCGCTATTGAAGTCGAACCGATCGGCGGAAACATGCGCAACGCAGTACTGGCTCTGATGGCTTTCGGCGGGGTTTGCGCAATCGACGCGGCGCCGGCCGCGGCGGGCGGAATGGCATTCTGCATCAAGGGCTGCGATTTCGGCGGCGGCGCTGGCGATTGCAGCTTTTCGAGTTATCAGCAGTGCCTGGCGACGGCCTCCGGCCGCGACGCCACCTGCGCCGCCAATCCCTACTTCAGTCAGACCGCCGGCCTGCAACCGAACAGGAGCAGCCGCCGGCGTGACTGACACCGTCATCGAGGCAGACGCGGTCGACGACCGCAAGGAGAGGCTCCCATGCGCAGTGCATCAGCAATGTTAGGCTTGTTGGCGATATCGGCCATATCGGCGGCCGGGACCGCACCAGTGCGGGCCGGCGACTATCCGGTCTGCCTGCGGGTCTACGGCGCCCCCACCTATAATGAATGTGCCTACACCACGATGGCGCAGTGCAAGGCCTCGGCCTCGGGGCGCGCGGCGGAGTGCTATCCGAACGCATTCGCTGGCTACCCGGCACCGGTGCCCGGCGGCCGGGCCTATCGACAGCGCGGCGTTTACTGAGCGCTACTCCATCTCCACGACCTGGCCGTCCCTGAGCGAGACCCGCCGGTCCATGCGGCCGGCCAGCTCCATGTTGTGGGTCGCGATCAGCATCGCCACGCTGGTCGCCCTGACCAGCTGCATCAGCGCCTGGAATACGTGATCGGCGGTGTGCGGATCGAGATTGCCGGTCGGCTCGTCCGCGAACAGCACCTTGGGTGCGTTGGCGACGGCGCGCGCGATCGCCACCCGCTGCTGTTCGCCGCCCGACAGTTCGCTCGGGCGATGGGTGATGCGATCGCCTAGGCCCAGATAGGCCAGAATTTCGGTGGCGCGGCGCGTGGTTTCGGCGCGTTTGAGGCCGCGGATCATCTGCGGCAGCATGACGTTTTCCAGCGCCGAAAATTCCGGCAGCAGCCGGTGCGACTGATAGACAAACCCGATATCGGTGCGGCGGATCTGGGTCCGCTCCATGTCGGACAACCCGGAAGTCGCGGTGCCGCCGACATAGACCTCGCCATCGTCGGGGCTCTCCAGCAGGCCCGCGATGTGCAGCAACGTCGATTTACCCGAACCCGACGGCGCCACCAGCGCCACCGACTGTCCCGCCCACAGCGCGAGCTTGGCGCCGTCGAGAATGGTCAGCGTCGCCTCGCCCTGCACATACTGGCGCCTGATGTCGTGGAGGTAGACCACCGGTACATCTTCCGCCCCCTGCTCCGCCATCTGTTATCCCTCACTCGTACCGCAGCGCTTCGACGGGATCGAGGCGCGCGGCCCGCCATGAGGGATACAGCGTGGCGAGGAAGGACAGCGTCAGCGCCATGATCACCACCGCGCTGGTTTCGCCGGCATCGATTTCGGCCGGCAGTTTGGAGAGAAAATACAGCTCGGGCGAAAACAGTTCGGTGTTGGTCAGCCACGACAGGAATTGCCGGATCGACTCGATGTTGAGGCAGATCAAGAGACCCACGAAAAACCCGGCGATGGTGCCGACCACGCCAATCGCAGCACCGGTGATCAGGAATATCCGCATGATCGAGCCCTGCGAGGCGCCCATGGTGCGCAGGATGGCGATGTCGCTGCCCTTGTCCTTCACCAGCATGATCAGGCCGGAGACGATATTGAGCGCCGCAACCAGGATGATCAGGGTCAGGATCAAGAACATCACATTGCGTTCGACCTGAAGCGCATTGAAGAAGGTCGAATTGCGCTGCCGCCAGTCGACCAGAAATACCGGCCGTCCGGCGGCTTCGGTGACCAACTTGCGGAAGGCGTCGATCCTGTCGGGATTGGTGGTGTAGACCTCGATCGAGGTCACATCCGAATTGCGGTTGAAGTAGGCCTGCGCTTCCAGCAGCGGCATGAACACGAACGTCGAATCGTATTCCGACATGCCGATCTCGAACACGGCCGCGACCTTGTAAGGTTTGATGCGCGGCGTGGTGCCCATCGGGGTGACCGCGCCGCGCGGCGCCACCAGGGTGATATTATCGCCGGCATGCAGCGACAGCTGGTCGGCGAGCCGCCGCCCGATGGCGACGCCCTGGCCGGCATCGAAACCTTCGAGCGTGCCCTGTCTGATGTTCTTGGCGATCGAGGTGAGGTTGTTGAGATCGTCGGCGCGGATGCCGCGCACGAATACACCGGCGGCGCCGAACGCCGATGACCCCAGCGCCTGGCCATCCACCACCGGAGCTGCGAGCCTGATGCCGGCGACCTGGCTGATGCGCTCGGCGACATCCTTCCAGTCGGTCAGCGGTGATTCCAGCGGCTGCACCAGCAGATGGCCGTTAAGTCCCAGGATCTTGTCGAGCAGCTCCTTGCGAAAACCGTTCATCACCGCCATCACGATGATCAGCGTGGCGACGCCGAGCATGATGCCGAGGAAGGAAAAGCCGGCGATGACGGAAATGAAGCCTTCCTTGCGCCGCGCCCGCAAATAGCGCCCGGACAGCAGCCATTCGAATGGCGCGAAAGGTGGGGTTCGAACTGGCTCGCTCATGGCTTCATCCATAGTTCGATTCTCACATGATTTGGGCTAATTCTAGCCGTGTCCGGTGGGCTGCGCCGCCTCTTGGTGGATAAATCGTCATCCGGCCAGCCGCGCCAGCACGTCGGCAGGGCTGACCAGCTCCCGCGATCCGTCGCTGCGGCGCTTGATTTCGACCTTGCCTTCGGCGAGCCCCTTGGGTCCTACCATGACCTGCCAGGGAATGCCGATCAGGTCGGCGGTGGCGAATTTTGCCCCGGCCCGCCCATCGGTGTCGTCGTACAGGACGTCGACGCCTTCGGCCGTGAGTTCGCGGTAAAGCTGCTCGCAAGCCGCGTCGGTGTCGGCTGCGCCCTGCTTCAAATTCAGGATCGCGACGCTGAACGGCGCCACCGCTTCCGGCCATTTGATGCCGGCGTCGTCATGGCAGGCCTCGATGATCGCGCCGACCAGGCGCGACACGCCGACGCCATAGGAGCCGCCATGGATCGCCACCTCGGCGCCATCGGCGCCGGCAACATAGGCCTTCATCGAATCCGAATACTTTGTGCCGAAGTAGAAGATCTGGCCGACCTCGATGCCGCGTGTATGCACCTTCTTTTCCGCGGGCACCTCGCGTTCGAAACGCTCGGCATCGTGGACATCCTCGGTCGCCGCATAGGCCTCGGTCCACTGCCGGATGATCGGCGTCAGGTCGCCGTCGTAGTCGACGCCTTCGTCGGGCACCGGCAGATCGAGCACGTCGCTGTTGCAGTAGACGCCGAACTCGCCGGTCTCCGCGAGCACGATGAATTCGTGGCTGAGGTCGCCGCCGATCGGCCCGGTCTCGGCGCGCATCGGGATCGCCTTCAGGCCCATCCGCGAGAAGGTGCGCAAATAGGCCACGAACATCCTGTTGTAGGAGCGGCGCGCGGCGGCCTCGTCGATATCGAAGGAATAGGCGTCCTTCATCAGAAACTCGCGGCCGCGCATCACGCCGAAGCGCGGGCGCTGCTCGTCGCGGAACTTCCACTGGATATGATAGAGATTGAGCGGCAGGCTCTTGTAGGACTTTACGTAGGCGCGGAAAATCTCGGTGATCATTTCCTCGTTGGTCGGCCCATACAACAGTTCGCGCTTGTGCCGGTCGGCAATGCGCAGCATTTCCGGCCCATAGGCATCGTAGCGGCCGCTCTCGCGCCAGAGGTCGGCGAGTTGCAGCGTGGGCATCAACAGCTCGATGGCGCCGGCGCGGTTCTGCTCTTCGCGCACGATCTGCTCGATCTTCTTCAGGACGCGCAGGCCGAGCGGCAGCCACGCATAAATGCCGGCCGCCTCCTGCCGCAGCATGCCGGCGCGCAGCATCAAGCGATGCGACACGATCTCGGCCTCCTTCGGGGTTTCCTTCAGGATGGGCAGAAAAAACCGCGACAATCGCATGGGCACGCGCCTTAAGGAATCGTTGGGAAACCGGAGGTTTGCAGTGAAACCGGATCGGCTGAGAAAATACAAGGGGAAGCGCAGGATTCGACGGCCGGAAGGCAGCGATCCCGGACCATCGGCGCTTCCGGCACTCTCAAAAAGCCGACGCTCTAGCCTCCAAAATGGATCGCCGGATGCATCGTTCCGAGTGCGCCTACGATCGCGAAGATCGCCAACCCCAGCGCAATCTCGATCATGCTGTTGCGCGCAAGCCGGCGAAGCGCCCGCGGCTCGATTGCCGATCTCAAGGCCAGCTGCGGGGTCAACCAAAACCGGTTCACTCCGGCGATCAAAAGCATGGCGGCAAACAAGGCTACTTTCAGCATCAAGAGGCGGCCATATTCGGTGACCGTCAACGCCTGCGGCGAGCCCACCAGAATCCACGAATTGACCACGCCGGTCGCCAGGATGACGCCGACACTGACGATGCCTAAAGTCGAGAACCGCCGTGTCGCATCGCGCGCAACAGCATCCCATGCCGGGGCGTCATGACGGCGAGCCGCGGCCAGCAGCAGCACCAGCGAAACGAGGCTGCCGAGCCAGGCCGCCGCGGCGATCAGATGCAACACGTCGGCTGCGAGCTGTAGACTTCCCAATTCGCCGACGCCCGACCCGGCGTGGCCGGTCCATGCGATGGCGGCGATCAGGCCGAGCGCAGATGCCAGCTCCGGCCCACGCAACGGCGCAAGGCGGTCAAGCATCAAACAACCGGCCAGAATGATAGCTAGCACGAGGCGAATTTCGGAAACGAAGCCGAATTGAGTCTCGTTTACGACGACCGACAGAGCATCGCCGGCCATCGCTTCCTTCAAGGACAGCCCGCTCATCGCCATGGCCTGCAATAGAACCCAAATGATGCCGGACACCGCGGCGATGGCCAAGCTGGCCCATGCGACCCGGAGAATTTGCGACCGGATTACGGCTGTTGCCGCCGGCGTCGAACGCGACGCGGGTTCCGCCACTACCGCCCGGAAAATCAGGGTTCCCGCCGTCGTCGCAGTGGCGGCGAAGTGCACAGCGCGAACGATCACCAACGGACCGTTCATGCCATCTCCCAGCCAGTCCATCGGGGCGCTCTGCGGCTTTATGGACCAACCTGAAACGTGAAATCGCCATCGGTCGTATGGGTGTCCACCGAGAGGACGTGCCATTTGACACGGTAGGTCCCTGTACCGCCGGGACGCACCGATATCGACATCTGGTTGCCGCTGACGCGCGCTTTGCCGGTATCGATGCGCTGACCGGCGGCGTTGGTCACGGCGATGGTGCTGAAGGCCGCTTCCAGTTTTTCGGTAAACCAAAGCGTTACCTGATGCGGCGGCGCCGCGACCTTGTTGCCGACCCGCGGGTCGGCACGCTCAAGAAAACCGTGTGCGGCCGCGTGACCCGTCGTGAGCAACAAAAGCAAGGGGATTGTTCCGGCAAGAGTTGAATAGCGCATGTCAGTTCCTTGAAAATGGGGTTGCGGGTTGGCTGGCATTGCCGAAGATCGGCTTGCCGATACCTCGTGGATCGATGGCGTCGAGATAAAAGTGCAATTGCGCGATCACGCCGACATTGGTCCCGCTTTGCCGGTTGATCGGAATCAGCGCCTCGACGCCGACCTGGAATTTGTTCCCGGCCCAGATGAAGCCGGGATTGATGGTGCCGGTTGTCAGCGTCCCGGAGGTGAAGGTATTCGACACCGGGGTCTGGAATGTTGCTTCAACCAGCGGAATAAAGCGATTGATAAAATCCGGCAGGCCGAGATCGACGACCGCGCTCCTGAGATAGGGCATGCTGTATTGAATACTGCCGCCCCAGTTCAGCACGCGGGGATGAAATTCGGTATCGGTGGTCAGATCGCCGCTATCGGGGTCGATGCCGAAGGTGGTGGTCGAGCGCCTGCCCGGAATCGCATAGCCGACCTGGCCGGTGACGGCGACAGGCCTCAGCCAGAACAAGCTGTCGGGAAGATCGCCGAAACCTTTACCGAAGTACGCGGTCGGCGTGTAAGTGTTGAAAGGATCGGCTCCGACGCTTTGCGCGCCCGTGCCGCCCCATTCCACGCTGAGGCCGACGGACATCACGAATTCACGCGTGGGATCCTTGATGATCCGATACTTGAACGTCGTTTCGACGTTCTGAAACCCGTTCGCTCCCATCCCGGTCAATCCGCCGGGCGGGCTGAGATGGCTGTAGGTCGAGCCGATCGAAATCGCGAACGCATCGGTGATCCGTTTGGAGAACTCCCCGGAAAAATCGCGCTGCCTGAAGGAAGGATCGTCGCCGGTCTTGAAACTGGACACGGAGGGAAAGCTCAGCTCATCGTTGACGCCGGGATCGTCGATGGTGAGGGTCGCCGGGAAGAACCGGTTGCCGACGACTTCGTGGGCAAGGCTTGCGCCGAGGGGGACGAGCGCCAGGGCGAGCCCCGGCAGGCCCGCGCGCAAAAGACGGATAGACATGAAAATTCTCCGCAAGTGTTGAGATGTGAACGCATCGGAGCGGCCAATGGCCGCCAAGTTCACGTCAACAGCGGCGGCGCGCGGGCCTGGGCGTGGGAACCTGCCCGGGAATGGAACAGGTCAGATACCGTGTCGAGCCAGGCAACGCGCGCGGCATGGCGCCAGGGCGTTATGACGGCAGCCTGTGGCGCGGCGACGGGTCCGCCCGTGTGGACCACGTTGCAGATCGAACAGCAGTCGTGGACGCGAGGCTGGCCGGATTGATCGGACGGGTTGGGAACCGACGCGGTATTGCCATGGCAGATGGCAGCCGCATGAAGCGGATCGGATGCGGCAATGCTGGCGGCCCAGGTCGCGCCGATCGGCGCAAAAATCTGCGCCAACACCGCAATCAGGACGATTGGAAGAAACTTTCCCAGCCGCCGGCGCATGATCCCACCTTTCCGACTACGCTAATCAATCATGCACGGAGTTGGGTGTCGAGTTCAGGTTCCCAACACTGCAGCGATGACGCGGCACATGCGCCATTTTTAACACAATCGCCCGCAATGCAACCGGAGATAGCGCAATCGCATTCATTTCGCAGATTGCTCGAATTTTGAACAATCGTTGCCGAAAATGGTGACAAGCCGAACAAGATCGGTTACCAGTGCGGGCTCAGGCCAGCCGCAAGGTTGAAGTCTGGTGGTCCAAGTCTCGGGAGGAGCCCGGCGCGCACAAGCAGCGTCACCCCGTCAAGCAAAGACAAATCTCAATCTTCGGGGAAATAGGGTCGACACAATTTTTCGAGCGGGGCTTTGGCCCCGCTCTTTTTTTTTTGGAAAAACCAGTTTCCGATGTGGCGTGGCGGAGCCTCCTTAATGTGATCGAGGGGCGCCGTCGCACAAGGCCAAACCTAGCTCGAAGCTCTGATACCCTTGCGGTTGGCAGGAGGCTTCACCGATGTACGCTCGCAAATTGTTCGGCGCGATCATTCTCTGCCTCACCGCGACGCTGGTGCAGGCCGCCGGCCTGCGGAGCATCGACATATCGGCCGACGCCGGCGGTCCGGCGCTTAACGGAGCGGTGTGGTATCCCTGCGCGCAGCCGGCAGGCATGGCCGATCTCGGCAAGATCTCTTTGCCGGGAGTGAAGGATTGCCCGCTGCCCGACAAGAAATTGCCGCTGGTCGTCATGTCGCACGGCAGGACCGGCACCTTCGCCGGCCATCACGACACCGCCGAAGTGCTCGCCGACGCCGGCTTTATGGTCGCGGCGATCAATCATGCCGGCGACACCAGTTCGGACCTGAGCCGGACCGACGATCTGTCGATCTATGTCTCGCGGCCAAACGACATCAAGCGCCTGGTCGATTTCATGTTGGCCACGCCGGCGTTTGCGTCCAGCATCGACCGCGAACGCATCGGCCTGTTCGGCTTTTCGCGCGGCGGCTATACCGCGCTCGCGGTGATCGGCGCCAATCCCGATTGGGCCAACGTCACGGAGCGTTGCAAGGAGATCAAGACCCATGTCTGCGAGCAAATCCGCGCCAAGGAATTTCCGGGGTCGGTGACGCATGATCCGCGGATCAAGGCTGCCGTCATCGCCGACCCGCTCAGCGTGTTCTTCACCGCCGACAGTTTCGGCGACGTCAGGATTCCGGTTCAGCTATGGGCCTCGGAGTTCGGCGGCGACGGCGTGCAGCCGCACAGCGTCGATATCGTCGACAAGAACCTGCCGACAAAACACGAATATCACGTCGTTGCGAACGCCGGACATTTCGCATTCCTGGCGCCCTGCCCGCCGGTGCTGGTCGCGCAATTGCCATATATCTGCAAGGACGCGGGAGACTTCGACCGCGCAGCCTTCCACCGGCAATTCAACGCAGATGCGCTTGCGTTCTTTCAGGCCCGGTTGATGAAGCAACCATGAAACAGCATGTAGCATGTAGGGCGGATTAGCCAACGGGTCGCGCGAACGCGCGCCCGTGGGCGTAATCCGCCGACCCCGGTGCACCAAAATGGCGGGTTACGCCTTGCACCTTCCTTGTGGAGCGACCGCGCGCGGGAATCGGCTAACCCGCCCTACGAAATGAAATGCCGGCGCGCGCGTATGGGCCGGCTTACTCCCGCTCCAGGAAATTCGAGCCGATATCGGCTTTCTTCTTGACCGGATCGTAGTCGCAATACACGCCGTCGGCGAACAGCGTGTAGCTCGCGATGATCGTCTTCCGATCCAGCTTGACCCCGTGCAATCCGATGACGGAGGCGTTGGTCGCGGCATTCCAGTTGAACGGCGTCGAACTCGTCGCCTTTTCGCAAGCGACCACCGCTTCGGCGAACACGTAGCTTTCGACGAACGCCTTTAGAGTCCGGAGCTCGCTCGTTGTTTTCCAGTTCAGGTAGAACGCGCCTGCGAGGCCCGCGATCGTCAGCGCCAGAAGGCCTGCGATGATTCGTTGAAATGTCATTTTCACCCCCAACACCTGCAAAATCCTACGGCGGCATTCCCATCAGCTTCGACAGCCGCTCGATATTCAGATAGCCCGCCTTGTACGCCAGCAGCGCGACCGCATAGATCGCAGCCGAGATCGCCGTGGTCCAGATCAGCTTGCGGCCCATACGCGCCATGACCGGCGCGCCGGGATCGGTGCCGGGGGCGCCCTCGCCGTCTTCGTGCTGGCTGCGCACGCCGAACGGCAGCGTCAGGAACAGCGTGATCCACCAGATCACGAAGTAGATCGCGAGCGCGGTGGAGAGCGTGTAGGCCATCGCCGTTCAGGCCTGTTCGATTTCGACGAGCGCGCCGGAAAAATCCTTCGGATGCAGGAACAGCACCGGCTTGCCGTGGGCGCCGATCTTCGGCGTGCCGTCGCCGAGCACCCGCGCGCCTTCCCTGATCAGCGTATCGCGCGCGGCGATGATGTCGGGCACGTCGTAGCAGATGTGATGGATGCCGCCGTCGGGATTGCGCTCGACGAATTTTGCGATCGGCGAGGCCTCGCCGAGCGGCTGGATGAACTCGATCTTGGTGTTAGGCAGCGTCGCAAAAACCGTGATGACGCCGTGCTCCGGCAGCGGAACGGCGGCCGAGATCTCGGCGCCGAATGCGGCGCCGTAGATCTTCGCGGCCTTCTCAGCGTCCCTGACCGCGATCGCGACATGATTGAGCCGGCCCAGCATGCTGCCCTCCGAAATCAGACCGTCAGAACATGAACATAGCACAGCGGCTTCTTGCCCCACTGCTCGTTGATCGCGGCGCGCACCGCGCGGCGTACCGACTCGGCGAGCGCGTCCGGGTCGCGCCGCCGCGCCCGCGGCAATCCCTCGACGGTCGATACCACGATGTCGAACACGAGGTCGTCGATCACTTCGCCGGCCGTGTTCTTTTCCGGGATGCCGACCAGATCGACCTCGGGATCGTCGGCCAATTCGCCCTTCTCGTCCATCGCGATGGCCACGAAGGCGCAGCCGGAGAATCCCAGCTTCCGCCGCTCGACCACCGCGCGCGACTTGGAATCCTCCAGGATCGAGCCGTCCTTGTAGAGCCGCCCGGACGGCAGCTGGTCGATGATGCCGGGATCGCCCGGGCCGAGCACGACCAGGTCGCCGTTCTTGCAGATCAAAACCTTCGGCACGCCGGCGGCGCGCGCCAGTTTTGCGTGCTCGAACAGATGCAGCGCCTCGCCATGCACCGGGATCAAGAGTTGCGGCCGCACCCAGGAAATCATGTCGCGCAGTTCGTCGCGGCGCGGATGCCCGGAGACATGGACGAGGTGAGTACGATCGGTGATGACCTCGACGCCCTGTTCGATCAGGCCGTTGATGATGCCGCCGACCGCCTTCTCGTTGCCGGGAATGGTACGCGAGGAAAAGATCACGCAGTCGCCCTTGTTCAGGGTCACCTGCGGATGATCGTCATTGGCGATCCGCGCCAGCGCGGCGCGCGGCTCGCCCTGGCTGCCGGTGCACAGCGCCAGCACCTTGTCCGGCGGCAGGTGTCCGTAGACGTCGGCGCTGCGAAAACTCTGCACGCCGTCGAGATAGCCGGTCTCCCGCGCCACCTGCACCACCCGCTCCATGGCGCGGCCGACCACCACGACCTCGCGGCCGGCAGCTTTCGCGGCATCGGCGACCGCGCGCAGGCGCGCCACATTGGAGGCGAAGGTGGTGACGGCGACGCGGCCCCTCGCGGCCTTCACCAGTTCGGTGATGGTTCTGGCGACCTCGGCTTCGGACGGCGAGCGCCCTTCCCGCACCGCATTGGTGGAATCGCCGATCAGCGCCAGCACGCCGGCATCGCCGAGTTCGCGCAATCGCCGCTCGTCTGTGGGCACACCGATGATCGGTGTCGGATCGATCTTCCAGTCGCCGGTATGCAGCACCGTCCCCACTTCGGTATGGATCGCCAGCGCATGCGACTCGGGAATCGAATGCGCCACCGGAATGAACTCGACGCTGAACGGCCCGAGATCGATGCGGCCGCCCGACGGCACTACCGTCACCGGAATCTTTGGGGGATTGCGCTCCGAGGCGCATTTCGCTTCGAACAGCGCGGCGGAGAATTTTGTCGCGTAGATCGGGCATTTCAGCTTGGGCCACAGGTCGATGATGGCCCCAAAATGATCCTCATGGGCGTGCGTCAGCACGAGGCCGATCAGGTTCTTGCGCTCCTTCTGCAGGAAGCGGATGTCCGGCATGATCAGGTCGATGCCCGGCAGATGTTCCTCGTCGCCGAAGGACACGCCGAGATCGACCGCGAGCCAGCTGCGCTGATGGCGGTTGCCGAGGCCGTAGATCGACAGGTTCATGCCGATCTCGCCGACGCCGCCGAGCGGCGCAAAGGTCAGTTCATCGGGCCGCGCCATCAGGCCGCTCCCGCTGACGCCGCCGCGCCGAAATAGACGTCGCCGGCCGATATCGGGACCCGCCTGCCGTCGGATGTACGGACAATCATGCAGCCGGTGTCATCGATGCCGTCGAACGACCCCGAGATAGCCGAGCCGCCGGACTGGATCGATACCTGCTGGCCCAGCCCCGCCGCGCGCTGCAGCCATCTGTGGCGGATTTCGGCAAACCCGCGGCCGTTGTCCCAGATGCCGCGATACTCGGCCCAGGCGTCGGACAGCGCTGCGAATAGCTCCTCCGCGCCGATGTCGACGCCGAGCGCCTTGAGCGACGTTGCGGGAGTTGGCGTTCCTTCCGGCGCTGCAACGACGTTGGTGCCGATGCCGACCACGATAGCCAGCCGGTTGTCGGCGACGGCTTCCGCTTCCAGCAGGATGCCGGCGAGCTTCTTGTTCCCGGCCAGCAGGTCGTTCGGCCATTTCAACGCAAATTTCATCTCGTCCGATCCCGCTGCGCGCAGCGACGCCTCAACGCTCACCTCTCGTAGCGCCGCTTCGAGCGCGAGTCCCGCCGCAAAGCCCAGCGTCGCCGCAATCGCCGGCGATATCCCAATCACTTCGAGGATGCTGCTGGCGAGATTACCACGCGGCGCGATCCATGGGCGACGCCGCCGTCCGCGCCCCGCGGTCTGCTCGGAGGTGACGAACCAGATCGGCCCCTGCTCGCCCGCGCGCGCGCGGCCCAACGCTTCCGCGTTGGTCGAGCCGATGGAATCGAAGGCGGCAAGCCTGTAGCCCGCCGAGGTCGCGCGCGGACCGAGCGAAAATGTCATCTCTCTTCACCTCTCCCCGCAGGGGAGAGGTCGAAGCCGGAGCGCCAGCGGAGGCTTCGGGTGAGGGGTGTCTCCGCACACTCGGACTCGCGGATAGGCCCCTCACCCGCCGCGCATCTGACGATGCGCGTCGACCTCTCCCCTGCGGGGAGAGGTGAAATAACCGCCATCGCGATTCGACCTGAAACCATCATCATCTAGAACAGCGACTTCGCCGCGACCGTGGCGGCGCTGACCAGCGGCCCCGGATAGGCGAAGAACAGGATGTTGAAGAGGCCCGCGACCGCCAGCACCGTGCGCAATTCCACGCGCATCGGATCGAGTTTTGCGAGCGGCTCGTCGAAATACATGACCTTGATGATAGTGAGATAATAATACGCGCCCACCACGCTGGCGAGCACCCCGACCACGGCGAGCGTGAACAGGCCGGCCTTGATGGCGGCGACGAACACGTAGAATTTCGCGAAAAACCCGGCGAGCGGCGGAATGCCGGCAAGAGAGAACAGCAGCATCGCGAAGAAGAACGCCAGCAGCGGATTGGTGCGCGACAATCCGGCAAAATCGCTGATGTTCTCGACGTGCTGGCCGCCCCGCTTCATGGCGAGGATGATGGCGAAGGAGCCCAGCGTCATCGCCACATAGATCGCGATATACACCAGCACGCCCTGCGCGCCTTCGGGGGTGCCTGCGGCCAGTCCGACCAGCGCAAAACCCATATGGCCGATCGAGGAATAAGCCATCAGCCGCTTGATGTTGCTCTGGCCGATCGCGGCGAACGACCCCAGCACCATCGAGGCAATGGCGACGAACACCACGATCTGCTGCCATTGCAGGACGATGCCGGGGAACGCCGTGAGCGCCACGCGGGTAAACACCGCCAAGGCCGCGACCTTCGGCGCCGAGGCGAAGAACGCGGTCACCGGCGTCGGCGCGCCCTCATAGACATCGGGCGTCCACATGTGGAACGGCACCGCCGAAACCTTGAAGCAGAGGCCGGCGAGCAAAAACACCAGGCCGAACACGATGCCGACGCTGCCGGTCTTCGCGGCCGCCGCGATGCCGGCGAAGCTGACGGTACCGGTAAAGCCATAGATCAGCGAGGCGCCGTACAGCAGCATGCCCGACGACAGCGCGCCCAGCACAAAATACTTCAGGCCGGCTTCGGTGGATTTCGCGTTGTCGCGGTTGCTGGCGGCGACCACGTAGAGCGCGAGACTCATCAGCTCCAGCCCGAGATAGAGCGTGATCAGGTCGCCGGCCGAGATCAGCACCATCATGCCAAGGGTCGAGAGCAGCACCAGGATGGAATATTCAAAAATGCGGCGCGACTGATCGGCGAGATACTCGGCCGACAGCACCAGGGTTGCGACCGAGCCGATCAGCGCCAGGATTTTCAGGAATCGGGCAAAGTCGTCGACAATGAAGCTGCCGCCGAAGGTGACCAGTTTGCCGGCGGGCAGCATGAATTCCAGCACGCCGGTGACCACCAGCAGGCCGATCGCAAAGGCGGTGACGAGGCTGGTGGTCTGCGGCCCCCCGCGATAGGCGCCGAGCATCAGCAGCACCATGCTGCCCACGGCCAGCACAAGCTCCGGCAGCACGGGGAGCAATTGATATCCGGCGGTCTCAAAACTCATAGCGTAATGTCCTGACCTTGAGCGGTCATTGCAGCAGCGCGGCTGCCTTGATGGCAGAGGTTGCAGCGGCGTAGTTGTTGACGAGGAGTTGCACCGACGCCGCCGACATGTCGAGCACCGGTTTTGGGTAGACGCCGAACAGGATGGTGAGCGCCACCAGCGGCACCAGCGTCAGGCTTTCGCGGAAGGTGAGATCCCTAATGCTCGCCAGCGACGGTTTTGTCAGCACGCCGAAGATCACCTTGCGATAGAGCCACAGCGCATAGGCCGCCGACAGGATCACGCCCAGCGTGGCGACGGTGGCGGTGGGAATGCTGACCTTGAAGGTGCCGATCAGGGTCATGAACTCGCCGACGAAACCGGAGGTTCCGGGCAGGCCGACATTGGCCATGGTGAACACCATGAACACCAGCGCATAGAGCGGCATGCGATTGACCAGGCCGCCATAGGCGGTGATCTCGCGGGTATGCATGCGGTCGTAGACGATGCCGACGCACAGGAACAGCGCGCCGGAGACGATGCCGTGCGACACCATCTGGAACACGCCGCCGGCCACGCCCTGGGTGGTGCCGGCGAAGATGCCCATGGTCACGAAACCCATATGGGCGACCGACGAATAGGCGATCAGCTTCTTGATGTCTTCCTGCATCAAGGCGACCAGCGAGGTGTAGACGATGGCGATGGTGGACAGCGTGAACACCAGCGGCGTGAAGTAGACGGAGGCATCCGGGAACATCGGCAGCGAGAACCGCAGAAAACCGTAGCCGCCCATCTTCAGCAGGATCGCAGCGAGGATCACCGAGCCCGCGGTCGGCGCCTCGACATGCGCGTCGGGCAGCCAGGTATGAACAGGCCACATCGGCATCTTCACCGCGAAGGACGCAAAGAACGCCAGCCACGCCCAGGTCTGCAAATTGCGCGGCACCGCGGTGTGCATCAGCGTCGGAATGTCTGTGGTGCCGGCGTTCCAGTACAGCGCCATGATCGCCAGCAGCATCAGCACCGAGCCGAGCAGCGTATAGAGGAAGAACTTGAAGGAGGCATAGACCCGGCGCGGTCCGCCCCACACCCCGATGATCAAAAACATCGGGATCAGGCCGCCCTCGAAGAACAGATAGAACAGCACCAGGTCGAGCGCGCAGAAGGTGCCGACCATCAGCGTTTCCAAGAGCAGGAACGCCATCATGTATTCGCGCACGCGGCTCTGGATCGATTTCCAGCTCGCAATGATGCAGAGCGGCATCAGCGCGGTGGTCAGGATCACAAACGGCAGCGAAATGCCGTCGACGCCCATGTGGTAAGTGATGGCGTTGGCGAGCCACGGCGCCTTCTCGACAAACTGGAAATCCGGCTGCGCCGGGTCGAAGCGCATCACCAGAACGAGCGACACCGCGAAGGTGATCAGCGTGGTCCACAGCGCGATCCAGCGCGCGTTGCGGTTTGCCGCCTCGTCGCTGCCCCGCGCCAGCAGATAGACCAGCAGCGTGCCGAAAGCCGGCAGGAACGTGACAACGGAGAGAATGGGCCAGGTCGTCATCACTGGCCTCCCAGACCGAACATGAACCAGGTGATCAGGCCGGCAACCCCGATCAGCATCGCAAAGGCGTAGTGATAGAGGTACCCGGTCTGCAGTTTTACGACATTGCGGGTGACATCGAGCACCCGCGCCGAGACCCCATCGGGCCCGAACCCGTCGATGACCAAACCGTCGCCCTTCTTCCACAGCAAGCGGCCGAGCCACTTCGCCGGACGCACGAAGATGAAATCGTACAGCTCGTCAAAATACCATTTGTTGAGCAGGAACCGGTAGAGCATCTGGTGCTGGTTGGCGAGTTCGACCGGCAGATACGGCCGGCGGATGTAGAACAAATACGACACCACAAATCCCAGCGCCATCATCAGCGTCGGCAGGAACGCGATGCTCTGGGGGATGTGGTGCATCTCATCGATGATGCCCGGGTGCATCTTCACCGACTCGCGAAAAAATTCCTCGACGCCGTGGCCGGCGAACAATTCCTTGAACGGAAAACCCGCGAGGATCGACCCCGCCGCCAGGATGCCGATCGGAATCAGCATCCAGATCGGGGCTTCATGCGCGGCCTCGTAATGCTCCTGATCGTGCGGCTCGCCGTGGAAGGTCTTGAAGATCAGCCGCCATGAATAGAACGAGGTGAGACCCGCGGCGATCACCGTCATCAGGAAGCCGTAGAACGCGAACGGATTGTGCGAAACGAAGGCGGATTCGATGATCGCGTCCTTGGAGAAATAGCCGGCCGTGAGCGGGAAGCCGGTCAGCGCCAGCGTGCCGATCACCATCACGATGTAGGTGTAGGGGATCTTGTCCTTCAGACCGCCCATGTTGCGGATGTCCTGCTCGTGATGCATGGCGTAGATCACCGAGCCGGAGCCCAAGAACAGCAGCGCCTTGAAGAAGGCGTGGGTGAACAGATGGAACATGCCGACCGAATAGGCCCCCGCTCCCATCGCGACGAACATGTAACCGAGCTGCGAACAGGTCGAGTAGGCGACGATACGCTTGATGTCGTTCTGCACGAGGCCGATGGTGGCGGCGAAGAACGCCGTGGTGGCGCCGATGAACATCACAAAGGCCTGCGCATTCGGCGCAAGCTCGAACAACGGCGACAACCGCGCCACCATGAATACGCCGGCGGTCACCATGGTCGCGGCGTGGATCAGCGCCGACACCGGAGTCGGGCCCTCCATCGCGTCCGGCAGCCAGGTGTGCAGCAGGAACTGCGCCGACTTGCCCATCGCCCCCATGAACAGCAGCAGGCAGGTCAGCGTCAGCGCGTCGGCGTGCCAACCGAAGAAATCGATGGTCTTGCCGGTGAGCGCGGGAGCGCCGGCAAAAATCGTCTCGAAATCGACCGAGCCGATCAGCATGAACACGGCGAAAATGCCGAGCGCAAAACCGAAGTCGCCGACCCGATTGACGATGAAGGCCTTGATCGCCGCCGCGTTCGCCGACGGCTTGTGATACCAGAACCCGATCAGCAGATAGCTGGCGAGACCCACGCCCTCCCAGCCGAAGAACATCTGCACCAGATTGTCCGCGGTCACCAGCATCAGCATCGCGAAGGTGAACAGCGAGAGATAAGCGAAGAACCGCGGCCGGTAGGGATCCTCGTCCATGTAGCCGATGGAATAGAGATGCACGAGGGATGAAATGGTGTTGACCACGACCAGCATGACGGCGGTCAGCGTATCGATCCGCAACGCCCACGTCACCTGCAGGTCGCCGGAGTTGATCCAGGGGAATAGCGCAATGCGTGCGTCGTGCTTCATGAAGCCGACATCGACCAGCGCCATCCACGACAGCCCCGCCGCAACCAGCAGCAGTCCGGTGGTAATCAGTTCGGCCGCGCGCGATCCGGCCGCCGGCGGCTCGACAACGTGATGGTCGTCATGGCCGTGGTCGTCATGCGCATCGGGCTCATGGTGCGAGGCATGAATGACGCCGGCATCCTCGGTGACCGAGGGGGCGCCATGGCCATGCGCGTCGCCGTGATGCTCGACGGTGTCGCCGCTCGGATTGCGCGCATGCGCACCGAATATCGAGATCAGGCCCGCGAGAATCGCGCCGATCAGCGGCAGAAAGACAATTGCCTGATATATCAACGCGCTAACCCTTCATCAGATTGACGTCTTCAACCGCGATCGAACCGCGGTTGCGGTAGTACACCACGAGCACCGCCAGACCGATCGCGGCTTCGGCGGCGGCCACCGTCAGTACCAGCAGCGCGAACACCTGGCCGACGATGTCGCCGAGGAACGACGAGAACGCCACCAGATTGATATTGACCGCGAGCAGGATCAGCTCGATCGACATCAGGATGACGATGATGTTCTTGCGGTTGAGGAAGATGCCGAGAATCCCCAAGGTGAACAGGATCGCGCCGACCGCCAGGTAATGTCCGAGCCCGATGGTCATTGCACCCACTCCGGCGCGTCCGCATCCTGCAGGCCCTGCCCTGAGGCCACCGGCTTCACCTTCATGGCAAGAGCCGGTGTCCGCGCGTTCTGCACATTGATGTCCTGCCGCTTGACGCTCGCCTTGTGGCGCAGCGTCAGCACGATGGCGCCGATCATCGCCACCAGCAGCACCATTCCGGCAAGCTGGAAGTAGTGAATGTATTTCGTGTACAGCACGAGCCCGAGGGCGGCGGTGTTGCTGACATCGCCGGGGATCGGCGAAACCACGGATTTCGTGATGGCCGGATTGATGATCCAGCCGCCCGCGACCAGCAGCAGTTCGGCGAGGAACACCGCGCCGATCAGGAGGCCAATCGGCAGGTATTCCAGAAAACCTTCCCGCAATTCCGTAAAATCGACATCCAGCATCATGATCACGAACAGGAACAGCACCGCGACCGCGCCGACGTAGACCACGACCAGGATCATCGCCAGGAATTCGGCGCCGAGCAGCATGAACAGCCCGGACGCGTTGACGAAGGCCAGGATCAGGTACAGCACCGAGTGCACGGGATTGCGCGACACAATCACCATCACCGCCGACGCCACGCAGACGCCGGCAAACAGATAGAAGAACAGCGCGGGAAGGATCATGCGGCTCCTCCTTCCACACACTCCACCGTCATCCTGAGGAGGCCGCGCAGCGGCCGTCTCGAAGGACGCGTATGGCACATCCTTCGAGACGCGCCTTGCAGGCGCTCCTCAGGATGACGGCTGTGGTTTTTCTTGCGCATGCTAATCACCGGTACGGCGCGTCGAGTTCGATCGATTTCGCAATCTCGCGCTCCCAGCGGTCGCCATTGGCGAGCAGTTTCGCCTTGTCATAATACAGTTCCTCGCGGGTCTCGGTCGCGAATTCGAAATTCGGCCCCTCGACAATGGCATCGACCGGACAGGCCTCCTGGCACAATCCGCAGTAGATGCATTTCACCATGTCGATGTCGTAGCGCACGGTACGGCGGGTGCCGTCATTGCGGCGCGGGCCGGCCTCGATGGTGATGGCCTGCGCAGGACAGATCGCCTCGCACAGCTTGCAGGCGATGCAGCGTTCCTCGCCGTTGGGATAGCGGCGCAGCGCATGCTCGCCGCGGAAGCGGGGGCTAATCGGCCCTTTCTCGAAGGGATAGTTCAGCGTCGGCTTCGGCTTGAAGAAATACCGCATGGCGAGAAAGAACGCCGAGACGAATTCCGACAGCAGAAGCGCGCGGGCCGTTGCGTTGACGTTGACACTCATGGCGACCTCATTTCGGTGCGAGCCCCGAAAATTGCAGCACGGCGGCGACGATCACCACCGCCGCCAGCGACAGCGGCAGAAACACCTTCCAGCCCAGCCGCATCAGCTGGTCGTAGCGGTAGCGCGGCACGATCGCCTTCGCCATCGCAAACAGGAAGAACATGAAAAATACCTTGAGCACGAACCAGATGATTCCGGGCACCCAGGTGAACGGCGCATAGGGGATCGGCGGCAGCCAGCCCCCTAAGAACATGATCGTGGCCATCGCGCACATGGTGGTGATGGCGACATATTCGCCGAGCATGAACAACAGATACGGCGTCGAGCCGTATTCGACCATGAAACCGGCGACCAATTCGGATTCGGCTTCAACCAGATCGAACGGCGGGCGGTTGGTTTCGGCCAGCGCCGAGACGTAGAAGATCACGAACATCGGAAACAGCGGCAGCCAGTACCAGCCCAGCAACCCCCATCTGGTGTTCTGCGCCTCGACCACGGCCGTCAAGTTCAACGAGCCGGCGCAGAGCAGCACGGTGATGATGACGAAGCCAATCGAGACTTCGTAACTCACCATCTGCGCCGCCGAGCGAAGTGCTGCCAGAAACGGGTATTTCGAGTTCGACGACCAGCCGGCCATGATGATGCCGTAGATCGACAGCGAGGAGATCGCGAAGATATAGAGCACGCCGACATTGATGTCGGCGATCACCCAGCCGAGATCCATCGGGATCACGGCCCACGCCGCCAGCGCCAGCACGCAGCTGACCAGCGGCGCCAAGAGGAACACGCCCTTGTTGGCGCCGGAGGGAATGATCGGCTCTTTCAGCACGAATTTTAAGAGGTCGGCGAAGGACTGAAACAGGCCCCACGGTCCGACCACGTTGGGGCCGCGCCGGATCTGCACCGCCGCCCAGATCTTGCGGTCGGCCAGCAGGATGTAGGCGATCGCGAGCAGCAGCGCGACCAGCAGCAGCACGCTCTGCGCGACCATGACGATCAGCGGCCAGAGGAAGCCGGTCCAGAAGGCGCTCGCAAAGAATTCACTCATCAGCTCACGCTCACTCCGCTGCCGTCAGCATCTGGCCCGATGCCAGCCGGGAACATTCCGCCATCACCGCCGATGCGCGGGCGATCGGGTTGGTCAAATAGTAATCGTCGACCGGCGATTTGAATGCCGTCTTCTCGACGCTGCCGCCCTTGCCTGCAAGCGTTTTGACGGCGTCGGCACTGCCGGCCTCGATCTGGTCGACCCGCATCAAATGCGGCGTCGCCTTGAACATTGCCTGCCGCAGCGCGTTCAGGGAATCATACGGCAGCTTCTTGCCCAAAACGTCGGACAGCGCGCGAACGATGGCCCAGTCCTCGCGCGCGTCGCCGGGCGGGAACGCGGCGCGGTTGGCCATCTGCACCCGCCCCTCGGTATTGACATAGATGCCGGATTTTTCGGTGTAGGCCGCACCGGGCAGGATCACGTCCGCACGATGCGCGCCGCGGTCGCCGTGGGTGCCTATGTAGACCACGAATGTGCCATCCGGCACCTTGATCTCGTCGGCGCCGAGCGAAAACAGCACGTCCAGCGTTCCGAACGTCGTCATCTCGGCCGCGCTCAAGCCACCCTCACCCGGTGCGAAGCCGATATCGAGCGCGCCGACGGTCGAAGCAGCATTGTGCAGCACCCCAAAACCGTTCCAGCCATCCTTGATAGCGCAATCGACCGCGAGTTTTGCCGTCAGCGCCAGCACCGCCGCGCCATCGTGCCGGGATGCGACGCCAGCGCCGACCAGCACGATCGGATGCTTCGCGCTCTTCAGCACCTCGGCGAAGGAGTGCTTGCCGGCCGCGAGATCGCTCAGCGAGTCCGTGCCGGCTCCGATGTGGTCATAGCTGTAGGTCAGATCGGCCTTGTCGCCGATCAGGCCGACCTTGAGTTGGCCACTGCGCCAGCGCTTGCGAATCCGCGCGTTGAGCACGGCGGCTTCGCGGCGCGGGTTCGATCCCACGATCAGCAATGCGTCGGCCTGATCGATGCCGGCAATCGTCGGATTGAAGACATAGGACGCGCGACCCGCCCTGGAATCGAACGCATCGCCGCCCTGTACCGCGTGATTGAACGAGCCGAATTTCGCCAGCAGCTGTTTCAGTGCGAACATCTCCTCGACCGCAGCGAGATCGCCGGCGATGGCGCCGACCCGCTTGCCGTCGAGACGGCCCACCTTCGCGGCGATGGCGGCGAAGGCCTCAACCCACGACGCCGCGCGCAACTGGCCGTTCTCCCTGATATAGGGCCGGTCGAGCCGCTGCGTGCGCAAACCATCGACGACGTGGCGGGTCTTGTCGGAAATCCATTCCTCGTTCACCGCCTCGTTGACGCGCGGCAGGATCCGCATCACCTCGCGGCCCCTGGTATCGATCCGGATTGCCGAGCCGACGGCGTCCATCACGTCGATCGACTGCGTCTTGCCGAGTTCCCAGGGCCGCGCCGCGAACGCGTAGGGTTTCGAGGTCAGCGCGCCTACCGGGCAGATGTCGACCAGGTTGCCCTGCAGTTCGGAGGTCAGCGCCGACTCGAGATAGGTGGTGATTTCCATGTCCTCGCCGCGGCCGGTGGCGCCCATCTCAGGGACGCCGCAGACCTCGGAGGCAAAGCGGACGCAGCGCGTGCACTGGATGCAGCGGTTCATCGAGGTTTTCACCAGCACGCCGAGATATTTGTCCTCGACCGCGCGCTTGTTCTCGGCAAAGCGGCTGGTGTCGACGCCGTAGCCCATCGCCTGGTCCTGCAGGTCGCATTCGCCGCCCTGGTCGCAGATCGGGCAATCCAGCGGATGGTTGATCAGCAAAAATTCCATCACGCCTTCGCGCGCCTTTTTCACCATCGGCGAGCGGGTGGAGATTTCCGGCGGCTCGCCCTTGGGGCCGGGCCGGCAATCGCGCACGCCCCAGGCGCAGCTGGCGACCGGTTTCGGGCCTCCCTTGATCTCGACCAGGCACATCCGGCAATTGCCGGCGATCGACAGCCGCTCGTGGTAGCAGAAGCGCGGGATTTCCGCGCCGGCGGCCTCGCACGCCTGCAGCAGCGTGAATTCCGCGGGCACCTCGATCTCTTTGCCGTCGATGATGAGTTTTGTCATGATCTCAGCTTCTCAATGCGGCAATTCAACGAGATCGAGCCGCCGCTCGATCCGGTCTAGACGGGCTTCAACGCGATCGAGACGCCGGTTGATGCCGGCAATAGAGATCTCGGTTTGTGCCAACCGAAGATCGACTTGTCCCAAACGCTCTTCAATGTTGGTCATTCGAACCTTGATGTCCGCCACATCAGCTGCCATCCGATCGAATTTTTCATCCAGCCGGCGCAGATAGACGAGAACGAAATCAGTCGGTTCATCAACCATTGCTGCCTCCCTACTCCGCCGCGACCATGTGCGCGGGATCGAGAATCCCGGCGTCGTCGACATCCGCCTTGCGCGAATATTGGTCGATGCGTTCCTCGATCTCGTGACGGAAATGCGCGATCAGGCCCTGGATCGGCCAGGCCGCGGCGTCACCCAACGCGCAGATGGTGTGGCCCTCGACCTGTTTTGTCACCTCCAGCAGCATGTCGATCTCGCGCTTATGCGCGCGGCCTTCGGCCATCCGGGTCAGCACCCGCCACATCCACCCCGTTCCCTCGCGGCACGGCGTGCACTGGCCGCAGCTCTCGTGCTTGTAGAAATAGGCGATGCGCGCGATCGCCCGGATCAGGTCGGTGGACTTGTCCATCACGATCACAGCCGCGGTGCCGAGGCCGGAGCGCAGTTTGCCGAGGCTGTCGAAATCCATCGGCGTGTCGATGATCTGCTCCGCCGGCACCATGCGCACCGACGAGCCGCCGGGGATCACCGCCTTGAGATTATCCCAGCCGCCGCGGATGCCGCCGCAATGCCGCTCGATCAGCTCGCGGAACGGAATGCCCATGGCTTCTTCGACGTTGCAGGGCCGCTCGACATGGCCGGAGATGCAGAACAGTTTTGTGCCGACATTGTTGGGCCGGCCGATGCCGGCGAACCACGCCGCGCCGCGCCGCAAAATATCGGGGGCCACCGCGATCGATTCCACATTGTTGACCGTGGTCGGACAGCCGTAGAGCCCGACATTGGCGGGGAATGGCGGTTTTAGGCGCGGCTGGCCCTTCTTGCCTTCGAGGCTTTCCAGCAATGCCGTCTCTTCGCCGCAGATATAGGCGCCGGCGCCGTGGGTGACGTAAATGTCGAACGGCCAGCCGTTGATATTGTCCTTGCCGACCAGCTTCGCTTCATAGGCCTGGTCGACCGCGGCCTGCAGATGCTCGCGCTCCCGGATGAATTCGCCGCGCACATAGATATAGCAGGCATGCGCGCCCATCGCGAAGCTCGCCAGCAGGCAGCCCTCGACCAGGAGATGCGGATCGTGCCGCATGATCTCGCGGTCCTTGCAGGTGCCGGGTTCGGACTCGTCGGCATTGACCACCAGATAGCTCGGCCGGCCGTCGGTGGATTCCTTCGGCATGAACGACCATTTCAGACCGGTCGGGAATCCGGCGCCGCCGCGGCCGCGCAGGCCCGAGGCCTTCATCTCGCTGATGATCCAGTCGCGGCCCTTGTCGATGATCGCCTTGGTGCCGTCCCAGGCGCCGCGGCGGCGCGCGCCTTCCAGGCCCCAGTCCTCGAGGCCGTAGAGATTGCGGAAGATGCGGTCCTTGTCGTCGAGCATGACCTGGGGTTTCCGATCAGCGTTTGATTTGCGAGTAAGCAAGGCCTGCGGCGCAGCCGCCGAAGGTCAGCGCCCATAACAGTGCGGAATCAAGCGATGCGCTCAGCGCAAAGCGTTGCAGCAGGAAGATGAACAACGCGGCCGCGGCTGCGTGCAGCAGGATGTAGCGCCAGTCTTTCGGCATCGCTGCAACGCTCCTTGTGATGTTCGCCTGGCGCGTCATGGCGGATCCTTGCGGGTCGCGTCATCGGCCGGCGGTTTTGGCGAAGGACGCTCGTGAACGTTGGCGGCTTCGCCCGGCCTTTTGGATTCCGCATCCGCGAGCACCGGATGCTTCGGCACACCTGCGCTGTTGGCCGCGCCGCCTCCACCGTTTTTCAGCGTGGTCAGACCACCCACCGGCGCAGAGAATTGCCGATCGATCTGCGGCCCCGGTTTCGGCGGATTGCCGGAGGCAAAACCGTCCAGCAGCTTTCCAAAACTCTCCTTGGTCAGGTCCTCGTAGGTGTCGCTCCAGATCAGCACCATCGGCGCGTTGACGCAGGCGCCGAGGCATTCGACTTCTTCCCAGCTGAAATCGCCGTCCTTCGACAGCTGGAGCGGATCGTGATGGATGCGGTGCCGGCACTCTTCGATCAGGTCTTCGGCGCCGCGCAGCCGGCAAGGCGTGGTGCCGCAGACCTGGATGTGGGCTTTCCTGCCGACCGGCTGCAGCTGGAACATGGTGTAGAAGGTCGCGACCTCGAGCACGCGGATATAGGGCATGTCGAGGAGATCGGCGATGGCGCGGATCGCGGCTTCCGAGACCCAGCCGCCGCTCTGTTCCTGCACCCGCCACATGATCGCGATCACCGCCGAGGCCTGCCGGCCCGGCGGGTATTTTTCCATCTGCTTCTTTGCCCAGGCGAGGTTCTCCTCGGAGAAGGCGAAGCTCGCGGGCTGCAGTTCTTTCGGTGCCAGGCGGCGGACGGACATTCGTTTAAGTCTCTTCAGTGGCGCGGCGGGTGGCGCCCGCATTCAGGCTGTGAACACGGTTTTCCCAGAACGCACTTGCAGTGCCGAGCACGTTGTAGCCGACGTGGGTCGACACCTTGATGCGGTCGAGGATCGAAAGTTCGGTGACGGTCTCAAAACGACCGCTGCGCGGATCGTAGACGATCAGTTTTAAGGGCGTCTGCTCAAGGATATAGCGCGAGACCGAATGGGTCCGATCGTTGCCGTGCTCCTCGCACAGGATCGCGGAGTCGCCCTGCAACAGCCGCTTCCCGCCCTTGATGGCTTCGATTTCGACGCCTTCGACGTCGAGCTTGATCAGGTATTTTCCATCAGGCGAAATCTTGCCGTCGTCGAGCAGATTGTCGAGCGCGATTACCGGGACTTGCTCGCCGCCGGACCCCGCGTCGCCGGCGATGCTGAAGGCCTCATGCTTGGTGCCCGACAGCCGCGCGGTGCCGCGACAAGCTCCGATGGCACATTTCATCGCCTCGAACCGGCCGCCGTTGATCCCAGCGTTGTTGGCGAGTTTTGCAAAATTCTGCGACGACGGTTCGATCGCGATCGCCTTTTTCGAGCCGTAGGGCGCGCTGGAGACCAGCACCGACCAGTAGCCGTAATTGGCGCCGCAATCGAGCAGCGTGTAGTCGACGTCGACGGAGTCGCGAAACAGCATCTCCAGCTCGTCTTCGTAGGAGAACGAGCGATTGAGCAGCTTGCTCCAGTAGCCGTCGCCATAGGGAAATTCGAACACCGCGTCCGGATTGAGTTTTACCGCAATGTCGCGCTCCGGCAGCGTCTTGCGCAACAGATTGGCGCAGCCATTGTAGCCGCGGTGCGAGAAATGCGATGCAATCTTCGAGCCGGCCGCCAGCGCCAGCGCCGCCAGCTGTTCCCAGGCGTTGGCGCCTTCGAGAACACCGGAGGCGCGGTCAAACCGAAGGGGCGGCTGCGCGATCACCGGTCGACCTCGCCGAACACGATGTCAAGCGAGCCGAGGATCGCGGAGACGTCCGCCAGCAGATGGCCCCTGCAGATAAAATCCATCGCCTGCAGATGCGCAAAGCCCGGCGCGCGGATCTTGCATTTGTAGGGCTTGTTGCTGCCGTCGGCGACGAGATAGACGCCAAACTCGCCCTTCGGCGCCTCGACCGCGGCATAGACCTCGCCGGCGGGCACGTGAAACCCTTCGGTGTAGAGCTTGAAGTGATGGATCAGCGCTTCCATCGAGCGCTTCATTTCAGCCCTGCGCGGCGGAAAGATCTTGTTGTCCTCGACCGCGACCGGGCCCTGCCCGTCAGCCGCGCGCAGTTTTGCGATGCACTGCTTCATGATGCGCACAGACTGGCGCATCTCTTCCATGCGGATGCAGTAGCGGTCGTAGCAATCACCGTTCTTGCCGACCGGAATGTCGAAATCCATCTCGGCGTAGCATTCGTAAGGCTGCGCCTTGCGCAGGTCCCATGCCGCGCCCGAGCCGCGCACCATCACGCCGGAAAAGCCCCACTCCCAGGCCTGCTTGAGCGTGACCACGCCGATGTCGACATTGCGCTGCTTGAAGATGCGGTTGCCGGTCAGCAGGGTTTCGAGATCGGCCACCACCTGCAGGAACGGATCGCACCAGGCGTCGATATCGTCGATCAGCTGTGGCGGCAGGTCCTGATGCACGCCGCCGATCCGGAAATATGCCGCGTGCATGCGCGATCCGGAGGCGCGCTCATAAAACACCATCAGCTTTTCGCGTTCCTCAAAACCCCACAGCGGCGGGGTCAGCGCGCCGACGTCCATCGCCTGCGTGGTGACGTTGAGCAGATGCGACAGGATACGGCCGATCTCGCAATACAGCACGCGGATCAATTGCCCGCGGCGCGGCACCGCGATGCCCAACAGCTTTTCGGCGGCCAGACAAAAGGCGTGCTCCTGATTCATCGGCGCGACATAATCGAGCCGGTCAAAATACGGGATCGCCTGCAGATAGGTCTTGTGCTCGATCAGTTTTTCGGTGCCGCGGTGCAAAAGGCCAATATGCGGATCGACCCGGGCCACGACCTCGCCGTCAAGTTCGAGCACCAGACGCAACACGCCGTGTGCAGCCGGATGCTGCGGGCCAAAATTGATCGTAAAATTGCGCAGGTTATGTTCGGTCATAGCGGCGACCTGTTTTTGCATACTTTCGGGGACGTGGCGTCGCTGAACGTCATACCAGGAACAAAGCTATTCAGCTTATTGCGCGCTTGCTCCGTCAGTTCAACGTAGTCGTCCCTTCTGATATTGCAGTAAAAGTTGACCCCAGCCTTGATGCAATCAGTTTGGTCCGAAAGCAACTTTGTACTCTCGAAGAGTTCATTGTACGCCGCCGGAAACTTAGTACGTGCCATCTCCAGCCATTGGGCATGCTGCGCTTTGGCGCTCGATTTTATTTGAAAAGTCGTCGGACACCCACGAACACTCTTCGCCGCACCCGTAGCGTGCGCCATGGCTCGAATTTCGGGAGTGTCTCCCGGCACAGCCGTTTCCGCCTGCGCGACATTTATTACAGCAAAAAACGCGAGCATCCCGAGGACTGCGGTCCCCTCTCCAGCCCTTCCTGCGGGAATGGGTGCGAAAGGCTTGGTGGCGTCGTTTGCATTCAAACCGCTCACAGCGACATCCCTACTCGCCACTTCTCTTCTCGTCGCCCGGCAGGATCGGATAATCCGCACCCTCCCATGGCGAGAGAAAATCGAAATTGCGGAATTCCTGGTTGAGCCGCACCGGCTCATAGACCACGCGCTTCTCCTGGTCGTCGTAGCGCACCTCGACAAAACCGGTCAGCGGAAAATCCTTGCGCAGGGGATGACCGTCGAAACCGTAATCGGTCAACAGCCGCCGCATGTCGGGATGGCCGGTGAAGATCACGCCGTAGAGGTCGTAACACTCGCGCTCGAACCAGTCGGCGCCGGGAAACACCTCGATGATGGAAGGCACCTGCGTGGTCTCGCTCGCCTCCGCGCGCAGCCGGATGCGCTCGTTCAGCGTCGGCGACAGCAGATGATAGACCACGTCGAAGCGTTTTTCGCGGCCGGGATAATCCACCGCGGTGACGTCGATGAAGCTGACGAAGCGGCAGCCGGGGTCATCGCGCAGAAATTTTACGACATCGACGATCTTCTCGGCTTTGACCGAAACGTTGAGCTGCCCGAACGCGACGACATGTTCCATCGCCGCGCCGGGAAGCGCGCTAACAATGGTCTGACCCAAGGCGTCGAGCTTGTCGTCGTCCATCGCAAAACCTTAGCGTTCGATCGTGCCGGTGCGGCGGATCTTCTTCTGCAGCAGCATCACGCCGTAGAGCAGCGCTTCGGCGGTCGGCGGGCAGCCCGGCACGTAGATGTCGATCGGCACGATGCGGTCGCAGCCGCGCACCACTGAATAGGAATAGTGGTAGTAGCCGCCGCCATTGGCGCAGGAGCCCATCGAAATGACGTAGCGCGGCTCCGGCATCTGGTCGTAGACCTTGCGCAGCGCCGGCGCCATCTTGTTGGTCAGCGTGCCCGCCACGATCATGACGTCGGACTGCCGCGGAGAGGCGCGCGGCGCGAAACCAAAACGCTCGGCGTCGTAGCGCGGCATCGACATCTGCATCATCTCGACCGCGCAGCAGGCGAGCCCGAACGTCATCCACATCAGCGATCCCGTGCGCGCCCAGGTGATCAGATCGTCGGTCGCGGTGATGAAAAAGCCCTTGTCGGACAGTTCGTGGTTGACCTCGAGGAAGTAAGGGTCGCGGGCGCCGACCGGCAGGCCGGTGGAGGGATCGAGAATGCCGGTCGCGCTAGGCGCAACAACTGATTTGGACGCAACAGGGCTCAGTCCCATTCGAGCGCGCCTTTCTTCCACTCATATGCAAAGCCGACGGTGAGGACGGCGAGGAACACCATCATCGACCAGAATCCGGTCGCCCCCAGTTTTCCGAACGCCACCGCCCACGGGAACAGGAACGCCACTTCCAGATCGAAAATGATGAACAGGATCGCCACCAGATAGAACCGCACATCGAACTTCATGCGGGCATCGTCAAAAGCGTTAAATCCGCATTCATAGGCGGAGAGCTTTTCCGGATCGGGCTGCTGAAACGCGACGATGAAAGGGGCGATCAGCAGAACCGCGCCGATGACGGCCGCTATGCCGATAAACACCACAAGGGGAAGGTAATTCTGCAAGATGCCGTTCATCGGCGATCCCTTTATCCTGCGACTTTCGGCGTCCGCAGATTCGCTGCACATTGGAATGTTTCTGAGGCTTAGCGCAGCGCAACAATGGGCGCAAGACAAGCTATTTTGAGGGCTGTTTTCGGCATCCCGGCGGCGGATAACTCATGCATACGCGACCCTCATCCTGAGAAGCGGCCTCTTGGCCGCGTCTCGAAGGATCGGCCACAAGCGCCCCTACGCCATCCTTCGAGACGCCGCGCAAGCGCGGCTCCTCAGGATAAGGGCTGAATGTGTGGCTCATAGAGATGTGTGAATGCCCTAGCGGACCCATACCCTCCGTCGCCGTTGATGCGAAAGGTATCGGCAACTTGCGGCGCTTACTCGCCCACAATAACCATCGGTGGTTATGGATCCCCGCCGGAGCCTGTCATCGGGTCGGCAACAGCCGGACCCGTTGGCGGGGACGACACTGGCGATATGGAGATGATGAGCTAAGTGCTTGAAATGATGGCGCGAGAGACGGGACTCGAACCCGCGGCCTCCGCCGTGACAGGGCGGCGCTCTAACCAACTGAGCTACTCCCGCGGATGCCGTGATCTGTCCGCTTTGGAGCTTGAGGACTTAAAGGCGGGTCATCCCCAAGTCAAGGTTGTTGCGAATCCCCCTGTCAGCCGGGCATTTTCTGTGTGTCGATGCAAATAAACCGCTGTTTATCGGCAAAACAGCATAGGCAGCGCCCCCCCGAATCATTTAAGGCCTGCTATGTCTTAGGTTCCTAAGCCAATCAACAACGAGGAGGGCCAAATATGGCGAAGAAAGCAGCGACCCCGACCACCGTCACGCTCAAGCATCTCGCGGCAGCGCTGTCGGAAGAGCATGAGCTGTCGAAGAAGCAGACCGAAGCCATTCTGGGCGACCTCGTCACCCGCGTCACCAAGCATCTCAAAAAGGGCGAGCGCATCCGTATTGTCGGCCTCGGCATCCTCCAGGTGCGCAAGCGCGCCGCCCGCATGGGCCGCAATCCCGCCACCGGCGAAGCGATCCACATCAAGGCCAGCAAGAAGGTCGCCTTCCGCGCCGCCAAGGAGCTGAAGGAAGCCGTCTGATCCGACGCCTTTCCCATCGAGACATCTTCTATCGAGACATTGCGTCATTCCGGAGCACCGCCTAGGTAGCACCGGGATGACGTTTGTTTTTGCACGGTGATTGACTGTGACCTCCGCGCTGAAGTTTACCCACACCGTCACCGGGCGCTTCCTGCGCTACGCGGTCATCGACACCCAGTCGGACCCGGCCTCGCCGAGCTGCCCGTCCACCGAAAAACAAAAAGACTTAGGCCGCCTGCTCGTCACGGAGCTGCTGGAAATGGGCGTCGGTGACGCGCATCTCGACGAGCACGGCTACGTCTACGCGACCATCCCGGCGAATACCGACAAGCGCGTCCCGGTGATCTGCTTCTGTTCGCATATGGACACCTCGCCGGACTGCACCGGCAAGGACGTCAAACCGCAAATCGTGAAAGGCTACCGCGGCGGCGACATCGTGCTGCCGGCCGATCCCACCCAGGTCATTCGCGTTGCCGACAATCCCGCGCTGGCAGACCAGATCGGCAACGACATCGTGACCACCGACGGCACCACGCTGCTCGGAGCCGACAACAAGGCCGGCATTGCCGAAATCATGGATGCGGCGCATTTCCTGGTCCACAATCCGCAAATCAAGCACGGCGCAATCAAGATCCTGTTCACGCCCGACGAGGAGATCGGCCGCGGCGTCGACAAGGTCAACCTGAACAAGCTGGGCGCCGATTTCGCCTATACCATCGATGGCGAAACCGCGGGGAATATCGAGGACGAAACCTTCTCCGCCGATGGCGTCACGCTCGCGATAGAAGGCGTCAGCACCCATCCGGGCTTTGCCAAGGGCAAGATGGAGCACGCCATCAAGATCGCGGCCGCCATCGTGGCGCGGCTGCCGAAAGACACCTGCTCGCCGGAAACCACCGAAGGCAAGCAGGGTTTTCTGCACCCGATCGGCATATCAGGCGCGCTGGAGAGGGCCACGCTGAGTTTCATCGTGCGCGATTTCACCGATCGGGGCCTGAAGGAAAAAGAGGATCTGCTGGAGACCATCGTCAAGGACGTGATGAAGGATTTTCCGCACTCGTCGTACGGAATCGAGATAAAACAGCAGTACCGCAACATGAAGCAGGTGATCGACCGTCACCCGGAGACCGTCGACAACGCGATGGAAGCGATCCGCCGCGCCGGCCTGACCCCGAAACGGGCCAGCATCCGCGGCGGCACCGACGGCTCGCGGCTGTCCTTCATGGGCCTGCCCTGCCCCAACATCTTCGCCGGCGAACACGCCTTCCATTCGCGCACCGAATGGGTGAGCGTACAGGACATGGAAAAAGCCGTGCAGACCATCGTGCATCTCGCGACGATCTGGGAAGAGCGGGCGTAGGCTTAATATGATGGTCACGCAGTCCGAGGCGGGTTTGCGTGAATTTGACCGGACCGTGCTGGTGGTCGGCGCAACCGGCGCATTCGGCGAGCGGCTCGCCGAGGGCCTGATCCGTTCCGGGTTTGCCGTGATCGGCGCTGCCCGCAACGCCGTGCGCCTTCACGCTCTCGCCGAGCGCCTCGGTCCCCGGTTCGCCGTTGAACCGCTCGACCGATCGGGGATCGACACGGCCCGCCTGCAGGAATTACGCGCGCGGTGGCCGGGGCTGTTCGCGGTGGCGGACGCGTCCGGACCGTTTCAGACCAGTGATTATCGACTGCCGCGCGCCGCGATCGGCGCGGGTCTGCACTATGTCGACCTTGCCGACGCGCGCGGCTTCGTCGGCGGCAGCCGTGTGCTCGACGAGGCCGCGCGCGTGGCAAATGTCGCCGTGCTCGCGGGCGCGAGTTCAACGCCCGCGCTGTCGCATGCCGTGCTGGATCGGCTGGTCGCAGGCTCCCGCAAGGTCATCGCGATCGAGGTCGCCATCGCCCCCGGCAATCGCGCGCCACGCGGCCTGAGCACGATGCAGGCGGTGCTGTTCACGGTCGGCCAACCGATCCCGGTGTTTCGCGGCGGTCGCTGGGTCGAGGAAGTTGGCTGGGGACTGAACAAGACCATCGAACTCCCCGGCATTGGAACACGCAGGGTCGCGCTGTGCGAAACACCGGACCTCGACCTGCTTGTCGAACGATATCACCCCGCTGCCGATGCAATCTTTCGCGCCGGGCCGGAATTGCGCGTGCTTCATGAAGGCGTCGGCGTACTCGCTCCGCTGGTGAGACTTGGCATCCTGAAATCGCTCGCAGTGCTGGTTCGACCGCTGCGGCTTCTTGCTGAACTGTTCAAGCCTTTCGGCACGGATCGCGGCGGCATGCGCGTCGATGTCCTCGTCGAAAATGACGCGGGCCAATTGTTGCGCCGGGCGTGGACGCTGGCTGCGGGCGCCGGCGACGGGCTTTACGTGCCGACGCTGCCCGCGCTCGCGGCGCTGAAAATGCTCGCCACAGGCAGCCTGGAATGGCGAGGCGCAGGGCCCTGCGCCGGCCTCATTCCATACGACGCAATCGCTGCGGAATTCGGCCAGCACAATATCAAGACGCAGACCCAGGAGATATCCGCGCCCGCGCCCCTCTTCCGGCGGCTGCTAGGCAAAGCCTATGATGCGTTGCCGCTGGTCATCCGCCAGGCGCATGAGGTTCATGGCGTTCTCGTCCTGGAAGGCAGAGCGGACGCCGCAAGCCCCGACAATGTCCTCGGCGCTTTGATTGCGTGGCTATTCCGGCTACCGCGATCCGGTTCGAACATGCCCGTCCGCGTCGAGATGCGCAGCGAGGACGATGGATCGGAAACCTGGACGCGAACCTATCCGGGCGTGACGATGCGCTCGAACCTGCGCAACCCCGACCCCGCGACGCATCAGGTCGATGAAGTACTCGGTCCGCTGACGATCCGCTTGCAATGGAAGCCGAGCGCGCACGGCTTGCAGCTCGAAACTCAGGGCGCGCGCCTGCTCGGATGTCCGCTACCGAACTTTCTGCGCCCGCACTCCCATGCCGAGGAAACCGTCGGTGCGGATGGCCAATTCCATTTCGATGTGCCGATCACCTTGCCGCTGATCGGCACGATCGTTCACTACAAGGGCAGTCTGAAGCCGGCCCAGATGTCCTTGCAGCAGTGACGGATTTCGAATCCCGACTCTCTCGGAAACGGGTCCACACCCTGAGGTTAGTTGCAAATTATTTGCAACTCAGCGGCCACTGAGTTGCATAATTATTCCAAAGCCACCCCGAGTTTATTTTTTTCGCAGTTGCATTGACATTTCGACGCAACCGGTAAACTCTTGCGGCTTATCGAAAGCAATTTTCTCGACACCAATAAATAAAAATAACTACGAAAGTTAGCTGCACCGATAACCGACAAATCCGAATTGCAAGCCATCCGACGAACTTCTCACCGCAGCTAGGCGGTGAGCAATAAGCGACAAACCGCTTGGTTTGTCGCGGCGATCTCTATTGGACAAACGGCAAAAGAAAAGGGGCTGACATGTATATTTCACCCAAGGCATCGGCGGCGCGTCAACGGGAAGCGCAGAACGCACGGGACAACCGGGCGGAGATCATCAAGGCGCTCGGTCTGGGCCAGATCACCCGGCGCGATCTTTATAAATGGGGAATATTCACGGTCACCGGCGCGCTTGCGCTGAAGAACGGCCTCAGCCCGTTCGCGCAAAGCGCATTCGCCAACGTGCCGACCGGCACGCCGCGCAGCCCGCTGTTCGGCTCGGCGAAATTCTCCCAGCCGTTGCCCCGACTTGCACTGCAGACCCCGATCCCGCTCACGAAAGATCCGGCCACCGACAATGCGGTGTTTCCTGCCGCGCTCGGCGAACGGCCAGCCAAGCGCCTGTCGTATCACACCGATTTTTCCGCCGACCCGACCAACCCGGCATTCAGGAACCTGATTTCCGGACGCGGCCCGATCGAAGGCCGCCCGCCCGGAGAAATCTTCGCGCATCAGCGCTGGGACGAATTCTTCCCCAAGGTCGGCTACGTGATCTCGCTCGGACAGATCGCGCCGAACAGCAAATTCCATCCCAATTTCCAGGCGCAACTTCCGAACAGCGTCTGGAGTTACGGCACCGGCCGCAACGTGCAGGGACACCTGCCGCCGATGCTGTTCAAAGGGCGTTACGGCGAACCGATCCTGACCCGCGTTTACAACAACCTGCCAGTGCTGCGCTCGGCCAACGATTCCGGCTTCGGCGTCAACGAGACCCAGATTCACTTCCATAATGCGCACAATGGCGCGGAAAGCGACGGCGCCGCCAACGTCCATCACTTCCCCGGCACGTTCTATGACTATCGCTGGAGCACGACGCTCGCCCGGCGCGACAAGATCAATACCGGGGCGACGGACAACAGGGCGTCCGGCCCTGATGGCCATGGCGGCCTCGTCAATGTCCCCGGCGACTTCCGCGAGCTGCAGGGCACCCTGTGGATGCACGACCATCGCTTCTTCTTCACCGCCGAGAACGTCTACAAAGGCAATTTCTCGATGGTGAATTATTACAGCGGGCCCGACCGCGGCAACGAATCGCTGAACGATGGCGTCAATCTGCGGCTGCCGAGCGGAAGCTTCCTCGACTACGGCAACATCGATTTCGACGTCAACCTGATCGTCTCGGACGCGGCAACCAAGCCGAACGGCCAGCTGTTCTTCGATATCTTCACCACCGACGGCTTCCTTGGCGACATCCCGCTGGTCAATATGGCCTACGCGCCATCCCTGAACGTGCTGCCGCGCAAGTACCGCTTCCGCATCCTCAATGCCTGCATGTCGCGGTTCTGGAAATTCGCGCTCGCAGGTCCCAATGGACAGGCGGTGCCGTTCAAGTTCATCGCCAACGACGGCAACTTCGTCGTCAACCCGATCCCGCTCACCACGCTGGATCAGCAGGGCACGGCGGAGCGCTACGACATCATCGTCGACTTCTCCACCTTCCCGGTCGGCTCCAGCATCAAGCTGGTGAACCAGGTGCAGATGCGCGACGACGGCCGCGGTCCGTCAAACGATCTCACGCTGGCTCAGGCGCTGGCGGGCGATCCGAACGATCCGTGCATCGGGGCCATCATGGAGTTCAAGGTCGCCAGCTCGGTGCCGAGCGTGGATGCTCCGGGCTTCACCTATACCACGGCAACCGACCCCAGCGTGGTGCCGGCGGTGCTTACGCAGCAAATCCCGATCGTCGCACCGGTGCGGACGCGGCTGGTCGAATGGGGCCGCTCCGGCAACGGCGACTCGCGCAACCCGCAGACCGGTCAATGCACCCCGGACTGCCCGGAAACCGCGACCTTCCCGTGGACCGTCAAGATCAACGGCCAGGAAGCGCATTCGATGAACGCCAACCGGATTTCCCTGCTGGTCCCGAAGCCCGGCGAAATCGAGCACTGGACCTATGTCAATGGCGGCGGCGGCTGGGATCATCCGATCCATCTGCACTTCGAGGAAGGCATCACCATGAACCGGGGCGAAGACCCGATTCCGGCAACCGAACTGAACTGTCCGCAAGGACGTCTGGAGACTGCGCAGCACCGGCCAGCGGCAGGTCACGTTCCAGGTCCAGTTCGGCGAATATGGCGGGTCCTACGTCAACCACTGCCACAATACGGTGCACGAGGATTTTGCCCTGCTGATGCGCATTCAGCTGCTGACCGGGGTGGCCGGATCGCCGCAAGCCGCGGTCACGCCGACGCCCAACCCGACGCCCGACGGCGTGGTGTTCACCACACCGGAGATTCTGCCGGAAGGCGACCCCAGATAACCGGTGAACGGCCAATGCAGGAGGACACAATGAAAACCCGCAGAACAATCTTGACCCTCATCGGCGCCGGGGCCGCCGGCGCGCTCGCCTTCACGTCGGTCGTCTCACCGGTAGCGGCCCAGACCGCGACCAGTACCACGACCAGTACCGCGACCGGTCAGGGCGTGTTCGCCGCGCCCTCGCCCGGGGCAAAAAAGCCGACCACTGCAACGCCGCAGATGATCGACGAGGCGAGCCAGCGGTCGCAGGCGCGTACGGCCAAGGCGGTACCCACGGCAACATCCGCGGGCACGCCGGAACGGTTCGGCAGCGAAGAACCGTTCACCTACGTGCCCGGCGCGACTGCCAAATGATCCGCCTTTGACGTCAAAGGTCCGCGCGAGCTGCAGTCTCGCGCGGTTGGGGGAGATTTGCATGCGATACCCGCGTTTGATGGCCGTGGCTGCGGTTGCTGCTGTCGCCGTGGTCGCCACCGCCATCTGGAATTCCCGCGACAGCAGGGGGCAGGACCGGCCGTGGGGCGAGAGTTACATCCCAAACCTCACCGTGACGACGCAACGCGGCAAGCCGGTCAAATTCTACGACGATCTGGTCAAGGGCAAGATCGTCATCATCAGCTTCATCTATACCAGCTGCACCGACATCTGCCCGCTCACCACCGCGCGCATCGCGCAGCTCGAGGAGAAGCTGGGCGACATGGTCGGCCGCGACGTGTTCCTGATCTCGATGACGGTTGATCCGAAAACCGACACGCCCGAGCGTCTCAAGGAATATGCGGAAAGGTTCAGCGCAGGTCCCGGATGGTCATTCGTGACCGGCAAGCCGGAAGACATCCGCGCCATCAATTACAAGTTCGGCGACCGCAGCGGGGTAATAAGCGAGCACCGCAATGAAATCGTGCTCGGCAACGACGCCACCGGCGAATGGCAAAAGGATTCGGTGTTCGGCGATCTCGATCGCCTCGTGCTGACGGTCCGCTCGCTGGATCCGAAGTGGCACGACCAGGTGCGCCCGCCGCAAAACATGGCGGATCATACCGCCATGGCCATGAGCAGCCAGCCCGGCCAGGCGCTGTTCAAGAAGATGTGCGCGCCCTGCCATACCATCGGCGTCGGCGACCGCGTGGGGCCGGACCTGCGCGGCGTCACCGATCGCCGCGAAAAACCCTGGCTTGAAGCCTTTATCCAAAACCCATCGAAGATGCGGGCAAAGAACGATCCCACCGCGCTTGCGCTCGCGGCGGAATATCCCGCGGTGCGGATGCCCGCCGTCGGCCTCGCCCAGGCGGACGCTGCCGATCTGATTTCGTATCTAACGACGGAGACGGCGCGGCTGGAGGAAGCTACGGGACCGGCGATGCCGGAGCATCGCGATCATCAGCATCATCATTGAGGACTGCGCGGCGAGCTACACGGCTTGCCGAGCCGAAGCTCGTAAGAAGCGAAGGCTGGTAGGCGGTGACGGATTCGAACCGCCGACCCTCTCGGTGTAAACAAGATCTAAAAACTTAATAGCCTGAATTTATTGAGATTTTCAAAAACGTTCGTGGCGTTGTGCCGTTCGTTCACGCTATGTCGTTGCCGTGCGTCGCCGTAAACCCGAATGTTCGCGAAGAATTCCTCGACAGAATGTTAAATATTAGAATCGTCTTTCGGCAGAACTACTTAGCGATAATAATTACTCGTTTTCATTGGCAGGTACGGCCTTCATCAATTGTTGACAGCTGCCGAAATAGTCGTCTGCCTCTGTCGTGTGAGGGTTCATTGGTCTCGACATCCGAAAGGTTGTGCCATCGGCGTAAACTTTATCGTATCTGATGACATATCGAACGTCGCAATTATTGGTAAATTTGGCTTGCCAGTTCCATGTCATATTATGGCATCGATTGCCTTTTATTACCTCAATTGAGCCACATCGCTCCTCGCCTTGTCTTGCTTGGGACTTCGCGCCTGATCGTTCAGTTGGTTGTGGCGAGGCTTTAACGGATTCGGAACTCGTTTTTGGTTGAGAGTTACTATTCGCAATGCGTTTTTCCGCTTCCCTGAAAGCTTCTTCGAAGCGGTCGCACCCCATACTCTTCGCAAGAGATGGACTAGTCCTTTTGTAAAGAGCGCAGCTATCACTCATCCAATCATGCAAGTGATGTATGTCCATCGATGATTTGGCTTGAGCAATTGTCTCATCGACTGATTTGCTGTGCTTGGTAGCCTCGTCAAGACAATCAATATATCGTTTTACCCTTCCGTCCAAAGTCGGATTTCTTCGACAGAGATAGGCGGCTCGAAGCTCGGGTGTAGTATACTTTGAAGCTTCCTCAGAGCTGAGCTCTCGCTCGCGCTCCTTTGGTTTTTCATCCGGTTGCCTCTGTAGCTTTGCACGATAAGGGTCGTTGCTCATTGAGCAGCCATCAATCTCCGCGATTGAGTCCCACACCTCTTCTGGGTCGTGTGTGCACCAAGAACGAGCTCCGCCGATTGGTCCAGCCTTACACTTGGGCCACCAAAAATCGAAAGAAGCATTTGTTTTCGCGCAATCGGCGCTGCCCGCTTGAGTCCATAGAATCGAAGCAATCAAACCAAAGAAAATACTCTTTCGCGGCATTTGATTTTCTCTCAAGGTGATGCAAACCAAATTCAAAAATGCAATTGTGGGGTCTCCTCACAAATCAACGAGCATATTCGCGCAACCCTTCGCGATTGGCAATCGCTGAACCAATTCACCCGGCAAACCCGTCTTTTAGTCATCAAATTGCGCAACATTCCCGTTTGCATATAGAACTTTTCGAACTGCAAATTTGATCTTGAGGTTTTCTTGGGATTCGCTCCGCAGTCGCTGATGACTGTCCGTAAACTGATTGTAGTTAATTGATCCGCTCCAGTTTAGTTTCGATCCCGCAGCAATTGGATCGTTGATTGCAAGTTTCGACGACAGGATTTCATTGTCTAGCAAATCGGTGAAGGTCATAATTCCGTCAAATGCGCGAATGGGTTGAGTCGACCGATTTGCGATTGAAAGTTCAAATAGTATCGCCGCTTGGAAATCAGAGCTCGCCTTGTAGTCGGCCGGTTTGAATCTTTTCGACAACAACATAAGCTCGACCGGCGCGGGTTCAGACGGCTTCGACGCCTTTTGGGTCGAGGCGGATTTTTTCAATTCGGGCGTACTTTTGGAAACCGCCATTCTGTTGAGCAGTCCATTTGCAGAAGGAGACTCAGGGCCAAGAGCATCCGGTGGCAACGTGACCCTGACCAATCTCCAATTGCCACTCCAGTTAAATTCCAGACTTGCTGGCCCCTGTAGCGGCGGATCATTTGGTGGTAAAATATCCACCCTGAATGTCAGTAGGCCACCCGCGAAGAACGCGTATTTCACCTGATTCCATTGAAGCTGGCTGATACTGCGCGAAGCGTTATTGCCGTTTGACGTTAATTCGCTTGGCTTTGCGTTCTCATTTCGAGCCAACGCTGCAATTGCCTGTGGCGTAACGTAGCCATCTATCATTTGATTTACGACCGCTGGACCCAGCAGCGCGGCAAATCCTGTTGCCATCGCATCACTTGAATCGTCCGGCTTGGCTTTCCCCTTCAAATGTTGAAGGAAGAACGCATTCAGATCACCGCGAAGGGCTTGGCGAACACTGTTCCAATCGACTCTCTTTTCAAGAGTCGAAACGTCGCCTTCTCGCACGGCTTCCATCAATGAGAAAGCCGCATAGTAGGGCCAAGCAATCCAACCGACTATCAGGAGCGTCAGCGCGATAAGCACCGATACCGTCCACATTCGACGTTTCGGACGGCGCGCGCGCGGTTCGGATAACAAGCTAAATTGCTTGTGAAACAACGAACCTAAAATCGGATCGTCGCCAGCGTCGATCCAAGCGGACCCTCCCTCAGGATAGACACGATCATCGACTAAAATTTGATGTCGCTCTATCATTTGAGCGATGTCGGCCTGTTTGAACGGGCCATACACTTTCGATTCGACGTTCGCGTACCATCGTCGTTTCGATCGAGGCTGGCCTGATGCCTCACCCAGCATGCAATCAATCCCGGCAAATAAGCTAATTGTTTCGCAACTAAAGCGCGAAATCAATCGTTGTCGTAACGTCCGGCCCGAAATGCTAACTCGTTGATATGATTGGTAGGCGGCGACGGATTCGAACCGCCGACCCTCTCGGTGTAAACGAGATGCTCTAACCAGCTGAGCTAGCCGCCCTCGCCGCCTGTTTAGCGCTGCGATGGCCCGCTGCGCAAGCCGTGGGCTGTGCTGACCGGCCTCGAAAACATCACTCGGTCGGCTGGCCCGGCAGTTCCCTGAGACCATTGATCCACGGCGCCGCCGAGCGGCACCAGATCTGCCGCTTGGGCGCTAGCTGCCCGCGCTGGCGGATACTCCCCCATCGGATGCCCCAATCGTCTGTTACATCGCACTCGCCGCTGGTGAACAGCGGCGAGCCGCAATCGGGACAAAAATGCTGGACCCGGATGCGGCCGTTGTCGCCGGCCTTCGCGTAAGTTTTGGGCCGCGCACCGGTCATTCGGATATTCTCGCCGGAGCAGATCACGGTCACCCGATAGGGCGACCCGGTCAGCGCCTGGCAGTCTGTGCAGTGGCAGATCGATACGCGCTCCGGATCGATGTGATAGGTCACGCGTCCGCAATGGCATTGTCCGTCGATATGCATGGTGAGAATTCCGCAAGCACTGACAACCGCCGCTTCAAAAAGAAACGGCGCCCGAAGGCGCCGTTTTTACCACATCCGGTTCGTTCAGTGCGCGGTCAGGCCGCCCGCCGCTTCATCCGTGGCGTCGGGCTTGACGGGCAGCTTGGTGTCCTCTTCCCAGACGATCGGCACCGGTGCCCGCACCAGGGCCTTGGCGATCACGTCATCGAGGCGCGCGACCGGGATGATGGTCATGCCGCCCTTGATCGCATCGGAAATCTCCGTTAGATCCTTGGCGTTGTCCTCCGGGATCAGCACCGTCTTGATGCCGCCGCGCGACGCCGCCAGCAGCTTCTCCTTCAAGCCGCCGATCGGCAGCACGCGTCCGCGCAGCGTGATCTCGCCGGTCATCGCGAAATCGTGGCGGACCGGAATGCCGGTCATGATCGAGACGATCGCGGTCGCCATGGCGACGCCGGCCGACGGTCCATCCTTCGGGGTGGCGCCCTCGGGAACGTGGACGTGGATATCGCGCCGGTCGAACAGCGGCGGCTCGATCCCAAAACCGACCGCGCGCGAGCGGACGTAGGACGCCGCCGCCGAAATCAACTCCTTCATCACGTCGCGCAGATTGCCGGTGACCGTCATCTTGCCCTTGCCGGGCATCATGACGCCTTCGATGGTGAGCAGCTCGCCGCCGACGTCGGTCCACGCTAGCCCGGTCACGATGCCGACCTGGTCGTCGGTCTCGATCTCGCCATAGCGGTATTTTGGCACGCCGAGGAATTCCTCCAGCGACTGCGCCGTCACCTTGACCGACTTCTTCTTCGAGATCATCAGCTCCTTCACCGCCTTGCGGGTCAGCGTCGAAAGCTCGCGCTCAAGGTTACGCACGCCGGCTTCGCGGGTGTAACGCCGGATCATCAGGAGCAGCGCGTCGTCGTCGATCGACCATTCCTTGGAATCCAGACCATGCTTGGTAATCGCGTTCGGGATCAGATGCTTGCGGGCAATCTCAACCTTCTCGTTCTCGGTATAGCCGGCGATCCGGATGATCTCCATGCGGTCCATCAGCGGGCCCGGAATATTCAGCGTATTCGCGGTGGTGATGAACATCACGTTGGACAGATCGTAGTCGACCTCGAGATAGTGGTCGTTGAAGGTCGAGTTCTGCTCGGGGTCGAGGACCTCAAGCAGCGCCGATGAGGGATCGCCGCGGAAGTCGGCGCCCATCTTGTCGACTTCGTCCAGCAGGAACAGCGGGTTCGAGGTCTTCGCCTTGCGCATCGACTGGATGATCTTGCCGGGCATCGAGCCGATATAGGTGCGGCGGTGGCCGCGGATTTCCGCCTCATCGCGCACGCCGCCGAGCGACACGCGCACGAACTCGCGGCCCGTCGCTCGCGCGATCGACTTGCCGAGCGAGGTCTTGCCGACGCCGGGAGGGCCGACCAGGCACAGGATCGGTCCGGTCAGCTTGTTGGCGCGCGACTGCACCGCGAGATACTCGACGATGCGGTCCTTGACCTTCTCCAGGCCATAGTGGTCGTTGTCCAGCACGGTTTGCGCCGCGACCAGATCCTTCTTGACCTTGGACTTCTTGTTCCACGGGATCGACAGCAGCCAGTCGAGATAATTGCGCACCACGGTTGCTTCCGCGGACATCGGCGACATCTGGCGCAGCTTCTTCAACTCATGCTGCGCCTTCTCCCGCGCTTCCTTGGAAAGCTTGGTCTTGGCAATCTTCTCTTCCAGGTCGGCCAGTTCGTCGCGGCCCTCGTCGTCGCCGAGCTCCTTCTGGATCGCCTTCATCTGCTCGTTGAGATAGTATTCGCGCTGGGTCTTCTCCATCTGGCGTTTGACGCGCGAACGGATGCGTTTTTCGACCTGCAGCACCGATATCTCGCTCTCCATCAGGCCGAGCACCTTTTCCAGGCGCGCGGTGACGGACAGCGTTTCCAGGATCGCCTGGCGGTCCGCGATCTTGACGGCAAGATGCGCGGCGACGGTGTCGGAAAGCTCGGCGAACTCGGTCTTGGCCTGCACCACGCCGACCACTTCCGCGGAAATCTTCTTGTTGAGCTTCACATAGCTTTCGAAGTCCGACACGACCGAGCGCGCCAGCGCCTCCGCCTCGACGGAGTTTGCGTCGGTATCGGCGAGCGCTATTGCGGTTGCTTCATAATAGTCGGCGCGGTCGGAATATTTCTGCACCTTGGCGCGCTCGAGGCCTTCCACCAGCACCTTGACGGTGCCGTCGGGCAATTTCAAAAGCTGCAGCACGCTCGCCAGCGTGCCGACTTCATAGATCGAATCCGGGCTCGGATCGTCGTCCGCCGCATTCTTCTGCGTGGCGAGCATGATCAAAGCGTCGTTCTTCATCACCTCTTCGAGCGCGCGGATCGATTTCTCGCGGCCGACGAACAGCGGCACGATCATGTGCGGGAAAACGACGATGTCGCGCAGCGGCAGCACCGGATAGGAGTGGCTTTCGCCGAAAACGATAGATGGCCGGGATTTTGGGATCGTCATGGCCTGGTCCTTTTGTTGTGCCCCCTTGCACGCAGCCCGCGATTTTGCGCAGCCGCCACAAGGTGCCGAGTTTTTCCGGATCGCATGGCCAACCTCATGGCCCGCACAACCGGATCGTAATGACAGCGAATCTTGTCAGGTTTCCTGCCACCGACAGCATTAGGTGGCTATCGGGCATGGGGGTGTCAAGTCATTGGAAAACGCCCGTCAATCCGGGACAATTGTGACATCGCGCCTGCGCAAAACCGGCCGCCGAAAGTCCGGCGGCCGTCTTTTGGGATACACCCGCCGCAGCGGGTATCAGGCGCTGGCGCTGCTCTCGGCGGTACGGTCGGAGCGATCGGCGTAAATGTAGAGCGGGCGCGCCGTCCCCTCCACCACTTCCCGCGAAATCACCACTTCCTCGACCCCTTCCAGGCCCGGAAGGTCGAACATGGTCTCGAGCAGGATGCTCTCCAGAATGGAGCGCAATCCCCGGGCGCCGGTCTTGCGCTCGATCGCACGGCGCGCCACCGCGCCCAGCGCCTCGTCGGCGAAGGTGAGCTCGATGTTCTCCATCTCGAACAGCCGCTGATACTGCTTCACCAGCGCGTTCTTCGGATCGGTCAGGATCTTCTTCAGCGAGGCCTCGTCGAGATCCTCCAGCGTGGCGACCACGGGAAGACGTCCGACGAATTCCGGAATCAGGCCGTACTTCAGCAGATCCTCGGGCTCGACATGGCGGAAGATTTCACCGGTGCGGCGATCTTCCGGCGCCAGTACCTGCGCCGCAAAACCGATCGACGTGGATCGGCCGCGCGCGGAAATGATCTTCTCCAGACCGGAGAACGCGCCACCGCAGATGAACAGGATGTTGGTGGTGTCGACCTGCAAGAATTCCTGCTGCGGATGCTTGCGGCCGCCCTGCGGCGGCACGGACGCGACCGTGCCTTCCATGATCTTCAAGAGCGCCTGCTGCACGCCCTCGCCCGATACGTCCCGCGTGATCGAGGGATTGTCGGATTTGCGCGAAATCTTGTCGATTTCGTCGATATAGACGATGCCGCGCTGCGCGCGCTCGACATTGTAGTCGGCCGATTGCAAGAGCTTCAGGATGATGTTCTCGACGTCCTCGCCGACGTAGCCGGCCTCGGTGAGCGTCGTCGCATCCGCCATGGTGAACGGCACGTCGAGAATCCGCGCCAGCGTCTGCGCCAGCAGCGTCTTGCCCGAGCCGGTCGGCCCGATCAGCAGGATGTTCGACTTCGCAAGCTCGACGTCGTTGTGCTTGGTCTGGTGATTGAGGCGCTTGTAGTGATTGTGGACCGCAACCGAGAGCACCTTCTTGGCATGACTCTGGCCGATCACGTAATCGTCGAGGACCTTGCAGATTTCCTTCGGGGTCGGAATGCCGTCGCGCGACTTCACCAGCGAGGACTTGTTCTCCTCGCGAATGATGTCCATGCACAGTTCAACGCATTCGTCGCAGATGAATACGGTGGGTCCCGCGATCAGTTTGCGGACCTCATGCTGGCTCTTGCCGCAGAACGAGCAATACAGCGTGTTCTTCGAGTCGCTCGTGCCGACTTTACTCATTCTCGTCTCCGTCCGCCGTTCGGTCCCGTCCGCTCGATCGCCCCATTCCGGAACTTGCCGGCAATATCATCTAGATAGAGCAAAATCCGTACCAGAAAAGACCCCGTTCTCTAAGGTGCCGCCCGAATCGCGGCTAACTCGAATCCCCCGACATGGTAGCCAAACTGACTCAGCGAACCATGGTGCCACCCGACTATCAAGAATTCGCTAACCGCAGGCGGGGCCGATGTCGTGACAATAGCGTGATTTGCCTGATATGCGCGACCCGGAGAAACCGGAAAACAGCCCAGCGTTGCGCGATTGCCACGCCGCTTCAAGAGCACGAAAGCGGAACTTCCGGTCAATACCGGCAGCGCCGGGCGCCGGGCGGCGCCTGCATTTCTCACAAAACGGCGGCTTTTGCGATGATTTGGGGCCAAACCACCGCTTAAGGCGTTTTCGCCGTCGGATCTTCGGACCGCTTGTCGATCACCTTGTCGACGATGCCGAAGTCGCGGGCCATCTCGGCGGTGAGGAACTTGTCGCGCTCCAGCGCATCCTCGATCGCCTTGTAGGTCTGCCCGGTGTGCTTCACGTAGATCTCGTTGAGTCGCTTCTTCAGGTTCAGGATTTCCTGCGCGTGCAGCATGATGTCGGTGGCCTGGCCCTGAAAGCCGCCGGATGGCTGGTGCACCATGATCCGCGAATTCGGCAGCGAGAACCGCATGTCCTTGTGGCCGGCGGTGAGCAGCAGCGAACCCATCGATGCCGCCTGTCCCGTGCACAGCGTCGACACCGGCGGACGGATGAACTGCATGGTGTCGTAGATCGCCAGCCCCGACGTCACCACGCCACCCGGCGAGTTGATGTACATCGAGATTTCCTTCTTCGGATTCTCGGCTTCGAGGAACAACAGCTGCGCGACCGTCAGCGTCGCCATGCCGTCCTCGATGGTGCCGGTGACGAAGATGATGCGCTCCTTCAGCAGGCGCGAAAAGATGTCGTAGGCCCGTTCGCCGCGGTTGGTCTGTTCGACCACCATCGGCACGAGGTTCATGTAGGTTTCCACCGGATCGCGCATTAATCACCCAAGGGTTGGAGGCGAAGGTCCGCCGGCAGGCTGGAACGGGGCAGAATTGCCGGACGAGGACGAACGTCCCATGATGCAGGACTTAAAGACAGGGTTCACAGATATGGACCAATTGCCCGGCGACAAGGCCGGGTAAAAAGCGTGCCGCCGCAGTTGAATCTGATTCGCTCCGTACCGCATAGCGAGGCGTCCGGCGGCAAATGTCGTTCAGCGCGCATCCTTGAACCGCGGCGGCGCAATCAGGCCGCGGTCTTCTCGGCGTCTTCGTCATCCTTGTAGAGGTCTTCGCGCGTCACCTTCTTCTCGGTCACGTTGGCGAGTTCCAGGATGAAATCGACCACCTTGTCCTCGTAGATCGGCGCGCGGAGCTGGGCCAGCGCGTTGGGGTTTTTCTGATAGTACTCCCAGACCTCTTTTTCGCGGCCCGGCATCGAGCGCGCGCGTTCGATCACGGCGCGGCTGACTTCGTCCTCGGTGACCGTGATCTTGTTCTTCTCGCCGATCTCGGACAGCACGAGGCCGAGCCGGACGCGGCGGTCGGCGATCTTGCGGTACTCTTCTTTCGCGGCTTCTTCCGTGGTGTCCTCGTCGGCAAAGGTCTTGCCGCCGGATTCCATCTCGGCCCGAATCGAATTCCACATCAGGTTGAATTCTTCGTCGACCAGCGACGGCGGCGCCTCGAAGCGATGCGCCTCGTCGAGCCGATCCAGCAGCATGCGTTTGACGCGCTGGCGCGTGGCGCCGGCGTATTCGGCCGTGAGCCGCGCGCGCGCGGCTTCTTTCAGCTTGTCGAGCGACTCCAGCCCTAAGGTCTTGGCGAACTCGTCATTGATTTCGGTATCCTGCGGCGCTTCGACCTGGGTCGCGTTGGTCTCGAACTCGGCCGGCTTTCCGGCCAGCTCCGCATTGGTGTAATTCTTCGGGAATGAGACCTTCAGGGTGCGGGTTTCACCCGCCGCCATGCCCAGTAATTGCTCCTCAAAGCCCGGAATGAAGGTGTTCGAGCCGATCACGACCTGGATGTTTTCCCCAGTGCCGCCTTCAAACGGCGTGCCGTCGATGCTGCCCTTGAACGAAACCGTGACCCGGTCGCCGTTCTCCGCTTTCGCTCCCTCGCCCTTCGCAGCATAGCCGCGGTTGGCGTCGGCGATGCGCTTGATGGCCTCGTCGACGTCGGCGTCGGTAACGTCAGCGACCGGCTTTTCGACGCTAAAACCCTTGAAATCGGCGAGTTGGATCGACGGCACCACCTCGATCGATACCGTGTAATTCAGGTCGGATTTGCCGGTGAGGATGTCCTCCACCGCCTTCTCCTCGGTCGGCATGGTGACCTTGGGCTCGGTCGCAAGGCGAAAGCCGCGCTCGGTGAAGATTTTGGTGTTGGTGTCGCGGATGGTCTGCTCGACGGTCTCCGCCATCACCGAGCGGCCGTAGACCTTTTTCAGGTGACTCACCGGGACCTTGCCCGGACGGAAGCCGTTGAGACGGACCTTGTCCTTCAGATCGACAAGGCGCGCGTCAGCCTTGGCGTCAAGATCGGCTGCGGGAACGCTGATCTGGAATTCGTGCTTCAATCCCTCGACGAGGGTTTCTGTAACCTGCATGGCGTCAATCTTCTTCCTTGGTCCGGCTCCGCGCCGGGTCATTGTCAATCGGTGCGACGCGTGGCCTTGAGCCTGCGTCGGTGGTTCGGCGGACCATTCCTTCGGGGGGATATCGCCCTTTTCGGAAAAAATCCTCCGGAAATTCGTCAGTCGCAAACGCTGCTCTTGCGCCTGGTGCGGGCGGAGGGACTCGAACCCCCACAACTTTCGTCACTGGAACCTAAATCCAGCGCGTCTACCAGTTCCGCCACGCCCGCAAGCAGCATCATGTCCGGCCGCGATGCCGCGGGCGGCGGGTGTATAACATGGGTGCAGGCGTTGGCAGCAAAAAAATGGCTGTTTCCGCCACGTTAGGCCGCATCCCGGGTTACTGGACATATCAGCCCGAAAATGGTCCGCATTCTCAATGACCAAACGCGTTTTGCCGTTAACCCGGCGCCGCCTGTTAGCCGGGCTGGGTGCCACCGTCCTTGGGCCGGCCATGCTGGCGTCGGCTACCGCTCAGGGGCGAACGACATTGGCGCTCCACGCAAAGCCCGGCGCCATTCCGCTGCACCCGGTGCAGCAGGATACGCCGATATGGTCGCTTCTAACGTCCCCACCCGATATTGGTCTTCGCCTCAGGCGCGGAGATCTGCTGGAAATCATGCTGGAAAACAGCCTGCCAGCGCCCGTGGTCCTTAACTGGCACGGTATCGAGGGTGTTCCGGCTGCCGAACCACTGGCAGCCCGGTCCCCGCTGGCATCCGGAGCAAAGGACAGTTTCGTGCTGCCGCTGCGCCATGCCGGCACCTTTCTGTATGACCTCCGCCTGCTGGGCGATGGCCAGGCAATGCCGCTGCCGACACGCGTGCTGGTCGTCGGGGAGAGCGAGAAGGTCGGCGTCGACCGCGACGAGGTGGTTTTGATCGAGGACTGGCGGCTGCGTCCAGATGGCAGCGCAATTGCGCCGGGCACCGATCCGAAGAACACAACGCCGCTCTTCACCGTCAACGCCCAAGCCTCACGCGACATCGCCACACGCGCCAATGAACGCTTGAGGATTCGCTTTATCAATACCTGTCAACGCAATGGGATTGCTTTAAAAATCGAAGATCATGATGTACGCGTGATGGCCATCGACAGCCAACCTTGCGAGCCTTTTCTGGCGCGCAACGGACAGCTTGTGCTGGCGCCGGGAACGCGGGTCGATGCGTTGGTCGATGCGACCAAATCACCCGGCTCGACCTCATCCATTCTGCTGCATGACGGCACAGAGCCTCGCCCCATCGCCCGGCTGGTGTACTCCAGCGATGCGCCGATCCGGGACGCGCCGCTCCCGGCCGCAGCTGCATTGCCATCCAACGGCTTGCCGGCGCAACTCGACCTCAAGAACGCGATGCGCATCGATTTGACGCTTGGCGGGGCGCAAACGGACTGGGTGACGCCCGCAAGCTTCGCCGCGGCCAGTGCCCCGGCCTTTCGCGCCAAACCCGGCCGCACGGTCGTGCTGGCGCTGACCAACCGCGCCGCAATCCCGACCGTCTTTCACCTGCATGGCCACCATTTTCGCCTGCTCGACCGGCTCGACGACGGCTGGAAACCGTTCTGGCTCGACACGCTGGCGATCGAGGCCGGGCAGACCCAACGCATCGCCTTTGCCGCCGACTATGTCGGCCGCTGGCTGATCGAATCCATGGCGACCGACTGGGCGGCGCCGCGGCTCGTGCGATGGTACAGTGTCGAATGAGGAAACCAGTATGAGCACGACCATGCCAGCCATCCGTGGCGTCAAGGCCCGCGCCGTTGTCGCGCCGATCTCGCGGCCGGTCAAAAACGCCTTCGGCGTCATCGAGGCGGCGCCGCTGGTGCTGATCGATGTCGCCACCGATCAGGGCATCACCGGACGTTCCTACATTTTTGCTTACGCCAAATTGACGCTTGAGCCGCTCGTGCATCTGATCGAGGAGATCGGCCGCGACCTCGCAGGGAGAGCGCTCGCGCCATTCGATCTGATGGCGGCGATGGATGCCAAATTTCGCCTACTCGGCTGGCAGGGCCTGGTCGGGATGGCGGTGTCCGGGCTAGACATGGCTTTTCATGACGCGCTCGGACAGGCCGCGGGTCGGCCATTGGCCGAGCTGCTCGGCGGGTCGCCGCGGCCGATCCGGGCCTACGACAGTTACGGCGTGGTCGATCCGATCGCCGATGAAAAGGACCTGAAGCGGTCGCTGGACCAGGGTTTTCGCGGCATCAAGATCAAGGGCGGCGACGGCGATGCCGCCAATGACGAGCGCATGGTCAAGGGCGTCCGCAAGCTGATCGGGCCGGACATCGCTTTGATGATCGATTTCAACCAGTCGCTCGATCCCGCCGAGGCGATCAACCGCATCGCACGCCTCGCCCCCTACGACCTGCACTGGGTCGAGGAGCCGGTGCCGCAAGAGAATCTGCAAGGGCTCGCGGATGTCCGCCGCGAGTCATCGATCTCGATCCAGGCCGGCGAGAACTGGTGGTTTCCGCGCGGCTTTGCCGAAGCCATCGCCGCCGGCGCGAGCGACTTCATCATGCCGGATTTGATGAAGGTCGGCGGCGTCACCGGATGGATGCGGGTCGCCGCCCAAGCCGAAGCCGCCTCGATTCCGATGTCGAGCCATCTGTTTGCCGAGGCCAGCGCCCACATGCTGGCGGTGACGCCGACCGCGCATTGGCTCGAAGTTTTGGACCTCGGCCGCGCCATCCTGGCCGAGCCGATCCAGATCGTGGATGGCGCCGTCACTGCGCGCGGACCTGGTCTTGGGCTGGTGTGGGACGAGGCCGCGGTCGCAAAATATTCGGTGTGATGCGCCCGGGTCCCGGACGCGGTGCGGCATTCTTCATGCCGCTCCGCAGAGCCGGGACCCCGGTTTCTTTCCTTTGTGCAAACCGGGGCCCCGGCTCTGCAGCGCACCGCTTCGCAAGAGCTACGCGCTGCGCTGCGTCCGGGGCACGAAAGGTGTGTGGCTCAGTATTCGATGCCGAACTCGTCGTAGAGCCGCCGGAACACCGCCGGCAGCACTTCCGGCAAATCTTCCGCGATCAGACCGGGTCCGGCCTCGCCTCCGGCTGCGCCGTGCATCCATGTCCCCATGCAGGCGGCTTCGAACGCTGGGACACCCTGGGCGAGGAATCCGGCGATCATCCCCGCCAGCACATCGCCTGCGCCGGCAGTGGCCAGCCACGGCGGCGCGTTGGAGGCAATCGCGGCACGGCCGTCCGGCGACGCCACTACCGTGTCCGGCCCTTTCAGCAATAAGATCGCGCCTGAAAGTTCGGCCGCTGCGCGAGCTTGTTCAAGCTTTGAATGAAGTGGGTATTTGCCACTCATATCACTGAATAATCGCTGAAATTCGCCTTGGTGCGGGGTAAGGACAACCTGTGGATAACCTGCGGTTTTAATAGCTTCGAACAGCTGGTTTGGCGCCTTCGCAAAGCTGGTCAGCGCGTCGGCGTCCAGCACCAGGCCGTGTTGCGCGGACAGCGCCTCCAGCACTAAATCGCGGGTCCGTTCGCCGACGCCCGCGCCTGGTCCGATCACGCACGCGTTGAGGCGCTTGTCCCCCAGCATGTCGGCAAACTCGGCCTTGGTGTCGATGGCGTGGATCATCACCGCGGTGAGCGCCGATGCGTTGATCGCGAGCGCGTCGCGCGGCGAGGCCAGCGTGACCAGGCCCGCGCCCGCCCGCAGCGCGCCGCGCGCCGCCAACCGCGCAGCCCCGGTCGCCGCCATATCGCCGGAGACCACGACGGCATGGCCGCGGGCGTATTTGTGGCCGTCGATCTTCGGCACCGGAAAGGCGTCGCGCCAAAATTCTGGAATATTCTCGAACGTCCGGGGGCGGATCTCGTCGAGCACGCCGGCGTCGATGCCGATGTCGGCCAGACGCACCCGGCCGCAATGAATCCGCCCCGGCAGCAGCAGGTGCCCCGGCTTGCGGCGGAAGAAGGTGACGGTTTCGCTGGCGCGCACCGCGACACCCATCACGGCGCCCGTGGTGCCGTTGATGCCGCTGGGAAGATCGACGCTGAGCACCGGCGCGCCGCTCGCATTGATGGCCTCGATGACATCATGCGGATCGCCCTTGACCGGGCGGTTGAGGCCGGCGCCGAACAGCGCGTCGATGATCAGCGCGGGGGCGCCAATCACCATCGGATTACAGGGCAACACCGGGCCCTTCCAGCCGCGCGCGGCGAGCGCCGCATCGCCCTGCAGGGTGTCGCGCTCGCACAGCAGGATGATGGAGACGCTGCGGCCCCGCGCCACGAGTTCGGTCGCCGCGACAAATCCGTCGCCGCCATTGTTGCCGCGCCCCGCGACGACCAGGATCGGCCCCTGCTCCACGAGGTCCATCGCCGCTTCCGCCACCGCCTGCCCCGCCCTCAGCATGAGCGCGAAGCCGGGCGTGCCTCCGGCGATTGCCAGCCGGTCGGCGTGCTCCATTTCGGGGGTCGTGAGAACTTCCATGCTCAATTCTCACCTAAAGCGCCTCATCCTGAGGCATTTTTACTTCCGCACGTTAAACTCGTCATGGTGATTGCATGCAAATTGGACTGTTTGCCTATTCTGTAGGCTTCGCTATCTTCGGTCTTCGCCTATGGTCTACGCCATCAGCACTTTAATGGACTGATAACGTTCCAAAATCAGCGATCTTAATAACTTGGCATGGACCCTGCTTTTGGGGAAGTCGACTTGGAGGGGTGCGCCGAAGCGCCCGAACACGCTGCGCGGTAGGCGAACGTGGAAACAAATACAGTCTGAAATATGGAAGTGCCCGGGAGGCGTTCAGTGAAAAAAATCGAAGCCATCATCAAGCCGTTCAAGCTCGACGAGGTGAAAGAAGCGCTTCAGGAAGTGGGACTGCAGGGCATCACGGTTACCGAGGCCAAGGGGTTTGGCCGGCAGAAGGGGCACGCCGAACTTTACCGGGGCGCGGAATATATCGTCGACTTCCTGCCCAAGGTCAAAATCGAAATCGTGATCTCCGACGATCTGGTCGAGAAGGCGATCGACGCGATCCGGCGCGCCGCGCAAACCGGCCGCATCGGCGACGGCAAGATCTTCGTCTCCAACATCGAGGAAGCCATCCGCATCCGGACCGGGGAATCCGGGCTGGACGCCATCTGAACCGAGTTCGTGAACCGGGCTTGCCGCCACTCGCTTATTGTATTGGGCATCACCCGATTGTATGGACCATACCCGACGGCCGCGGCCCGCGGTCCCGACACGCTGACCACAAGCACATAAGGGGTACTCATGAAGACCGCCAAAGACGTCCTGAAAGCAATCAAGGACAACGACGTGAAATACGTCGACCTGCGTTTCACCGATCCGCGCGGCAAGTGGCAGCACGTGACCTTCGACACCGGCTTGATCGACGATGACGTTTTCGCCGAGGGCTTGATGTTCGACGGCTCCTCGATTGCGGGCTGGAAGGCGATCAACGAGTCCGACATGTGCCTGATGCCGGATCCGGTCACCGCGACGATCGATCCGTTCTTCGCCGAGACCACCATGGTCATCGTCTGCGACGTGCTGGAGCCGACCACCGGCGAGCCCTACAACCGCGACCCCCGCGGCATGTGCAAGAAGGCCGAAGCCATGGTGAAGTCGATGGGCGTCGGCGATACCGTATTCTTCGGACCCGAGGCCGAGTTCTTCGTGTTCGACGACGTGCGCTACCAGACCACGCCCTACAACACCGGCTTCAAGCTGGATTCCTCGGAGCTGCCGATCAATTCCGACACCGAATATGAGGGCGGCAATCTCGGCCACCGCATCCGCACCAAGGCCGGTTATTTCCCCGTTCCGCCGCAGGATTCGGCGCAGGACATGCGCTCGGAAATGCTGGGCTCGATGGCCAAGATGGGCGTCAAGGTCGAAAAACATCACCACGAGGTCGCTTCCGCCCAGCACGAACTCGGCATGAAGTTCGACACCATGACGCTGATGGCCGACCAGATGCAGATCTACAAATACTGCATCCACCAGGTCGCCCACATCTACGGCAAGACCGCCACCTTCATGCCGAAGCCGGTCTATGGCGACAACGGCTCGGGCATGCATTGCCACCAGTCGATCTGGAAGGACGGCAAGCCGGTGTTCGCCGGCAACAAATACGCCGACCTGTCGGAGACCTGTCTGTCCTACATCGCCGGCGTCATCAAGCACGCCAAGGCGATCAACGCCTTCACCAACCCCTCGACCAACTCCTACAAGCGCCTCGTCCCGGGCTATGAAGCCCCGGTGCTATTGGCCTACTCCGCGCGCAACCGCTCGGCCTCCTGCCGGATTCCCTACACGTCCAATCCGAAGGCCAAGCGCGTCGAGGTGCGTTTCCCCGACCCGATGGCCAACCCCTATCTCGGTTTTGCGGCGATGCTGATGGCCGGCCTCGACGGCGTCAAGAACAAGCTCGATCCCGGCCCCGCGATGGACAAGGACCTCTATGATCTTCCGAAGGAAGAGCTGAAATCGATCCCGACGGTGTGCGGCTCGCTTCGCGAGGCGCTGGAAAACCTCGACAAGGATCGCGCGTTCTTAAAGAACGGCGGCGTGTTCGACGACGATTTCATCGACAGCTACATCGAGCTGAAGATGACCGAAGTCGAACGCTTCGAGATGACCCCGCATCCGGTCGAGTTTGATATGTATTATTCGCTGTGAGGTTTGGATGAAGTCGTAGCCCGCATGAGCGAAAGCGACATGCGGGATGGCGACGAACCCGGATATCGCTTCGCTACAGGGTTCGCGAATTGAGAACGAAAAGGCGCTCCGCGAGGGGCGCCTTTTTCGCGAAGCGAAGCTGCGCCGTTGCGGCGAAATCATGATTGCGCGATCGGATCGAGACGAAAAACGGCGTCCGGTGAAGCGCTTAAGGCGCATTGCGAAACGATGCGAGAATGACGCGCGAACAAGCGAAGTCATGCGGCCAAAACTGGGCACGTTGCGGCGAACTGGTGGCAAGCGGCGGCGTTTCGCGGCTTCGCGGCGCGCCGCTCGGTGCGGAAAACCGTGTCGATGGAAACGCTTGAGCGGTGTGGCACGCGCAATCGCCGTGCGAGCATGGAAATTCAGACGCCTGCTCAATCGCTTGCGATACATACGAAAGCGACGCGCTGAACAGACGGCGCGCGCTCGACATGAAATCCGGCGCCGCGGAAAGCACTTAGCTCCGATCTGCGATTCACGCAGGGCTCAAACATTAACTCCACCGACGAGTTTTGCGGCAAACTGAAGGCAACGCGTCTTGCGCGAATTTGTCTTGCGGCAGGATCAGGCTTTCCTGCGGCGTGATTGCGGCAGCGGAACTTTCCGGCGCATGGTTTCGCATCGTGTGTCCCCGTATATACGCATGCCTCGGAAACATTAAATGACACCGAGTTGCGAGAAAATTTCCGCAGAAAAAACACGTCGCGGAAATCTTTCCTTGGGCATGCACAGACGTTGAACGATCTGCCGATTGAAGCAGCAACTACCCGGCCCACGCCGCGATTTGCTGCCCACGATAGGGAACACGCCGGCCCACAGTCCGCGGCAATTGGTGTCGGCATGTAGGGTGGGTTAGGCGCGGAGCGCCGTAACCCACCACAGTGCCTACAACGAGTTACGGCCGACGGTTACGCGTCTTCGTCGGTTGCTTGCCGTCATTCGGTCGGCGACAACCGATGAATGCTTGCACCTGTGAGGAGATCACATGACGAAGAAACAAAAAGGACGGATTGGATCGTCGTTCGACGATTTCCTGAAGGAAGAAGGCATCTACGAGGTTGTGACCGCGCGCGCCTTCAAGCGCGTGATCGCCCGTCAGCTCGATGCGCTCATGCAGGAGCAAGGCATCTCCAAACCCGAACTCGCCAAAGCCATGAAAACCAGCCGCGCCCAGCTCGACCGCCTGCTCGACCCGAAAAACGAGTCCGTCACGCTTGGCACGCTCACGCGCGCCGCGCAGGCCGTGGGGCGCAATCTGCGGATGGAGCTGGTGTGACGCTGGAGCGTGTGCGCTGGCAAGACAACGACTTAAGGAGCTGCAATCATGGCAAGGAATATAGGTTCGAGCTTCGATAGCTGGCTCGACGAGGCCGGAATCCGTGAGGAGGTCACCGCCGTGGCGATCAAGGCCGTGATCGCACGTCAGCTTGCGAGCGAAATGAAGAAGAACCTCACCAAATAACGAATGCCGGTTTAAGATTTCAGCTTTTTCGATCTTCCAGTGCTGAGAGTTCGAGGCGGGCTTCCATGTCGTCGAAGACGACGCTCATCTCAAGCCTGCCGCCCAAGGCTCGCACATGCCGAGCAAGCGTCATCACCTCGACGTTGCCTCTGTTTTCAATACGCTGAACGGACGGCTGCTTGATCGCCAACGCCTCCGCGACCTTCTCCTGGGTGAGGTCCATCAATTGCCGGATCTCCGCGAGCGTGAGATATGTCGTCAGCCCGGCATGCTCGTAGGATTCCTTCAATTGTACAATGCGTTGCGCTGCTTTCGATGCTGAACGATAGATTTCGTCGGGCCGCTGTCCGTACTTGCTGTCGGAGATGAAAATTCCGAAACCTACATCGGGCCGATATGAGACTTCCGTATTGAACGTGCCGTCGGACAAATCGAGCAAGGCCTCTCCCTTCGGGTCGATGGGAGCATCGATTTGCACCTTCGCACTCGGGGCCACCTCGCGCAGCGCGCGAAGAAATGCGTCTATGGAATCGACCATCAGAGTTCTACCGCTTTGCCATCCGCCCCCGGCTTGTCGAGGCAACGAACCGAAAGCTCGCCGCCCTTGCCAATTTTCTCGATACGTATCGCACCATTGCCAGCTATCAAGTATTGTGCCCACGCGATCGGTAACGAACAACGTCGTCTCGTCCCAGTACGCTCCTGCGGCTGTCTTGCTGCGGCGGATACAGACGACCGTCCGTCAGATGTTTATCGGGATCGAAGGCAACACCGGAAAACTGATCTTCGACGGCGTTGAGCGTATCCCTCACCAAATTAAATGCCTCATCATGGGATGCCGCCGGGCGGGCCTCGCCGAGACGCCTCAGGAACTCGGCGACCCGTTGTGCCTGGATCAGCCTTTTAGCTTCTTCCATTTATAGCTCTCAGAGTATAATTGTCAATTACCAGCGATATCTTCACTGGCCCCAAGGCCCCGAACGAGGCCGTGCGACATGACCTTGCCGCACCGGCAGCTTCCACAAAATGTTGGCATGCCTCCTCGCATGGGTACGGACCGCGCACGAGGTTTGGCCTCCTCCGTCAGCGTTATGAAGCGTTCGGCTTTTCAACGACAGCGATTAAGGGTTGCAGTCATGGCAAGGAAAAACCCGGACACAGGCTCGCGCTTCGATAGCTGGCTTGACGAGGAAGGAATCCGCGAGGAGGCCACCGCCGCGGCGATCAAGGCCGTGATCGCACGCCAGCTTGCGAGCGAAATGAAGAAAAAGACGATCACCAACCAACGGATAGCCCTACTGATGAAAACCAGCTGCGCCCAGGTCGACCGCCTGCTGGACCCCGACAACGGCAGCGCCACGATCGAAAGCCTCCAGCGCGCCGCCAGGATCGTCGGGCGCGAGTTGCGGCTGCAGTTGGTGTAGTGTTATTGGCGGCCGCTATCCCCAGCCGCGCTTGGTCTTTAGAAATATCATTCCATCAAACGCGGCAAGTTTCGCGGCATCTTCCGTTGCATATCTGCGGCGCGATGCAACCGAACGACCCGTCGCCCGCTCTTCAATTCTACCGCCCCAAAGGTCTTTTCCGACGCTGTAGACCGCAACATTAAACCCGTCCGTGTTAATGTAGGAACTGCCCCGAGCCGAGACTTTCCATGTTCGCGATAGCCACCGTTTCTTTCGGCTCGCTGCGGAGCGCAAGGCCTTTTCGCGTATGCGGGGCCGCAAATAATCGTTCTCCATTTTTTCCGCACAAACGCAGCCCACGTCGAGGCCGGTTGGATAATCCGGATGCTGCATCGAATGCACGTACCGGATTTGTTGCGTTTCGCACATCTCGCACACTGCGTCCGGTGCCCCGAGGTCTTCCACCCCGACGCAGCTCCACCCTTTCTGCGGAACTCCAGCCTGTGACCACTTGCCGTGCATGACTGTCAGCCCACGAGTGATTGCGCCCCTTGAGGTCGAACGAGCACGACTAGTTTGCGCGCCCTCGTTATCCCAACCCGTAATAAACGGCGGCTTCCTTCATAGTGCGGTGCTTCGTCTGGACGTAGCAGCGCACCACCGCGAAACCCTTCAACGATAACGACGCCGTCGAATTCTTTCCCTTTTGACTTGTGAAGGGTCATGAGGACACATCCTCGTGGCTCCCGTTCTGCTCCGACTAAGCGCTCTTGATCAAGAATGCGCCGCACACTTTGAGCGGCGCCCCTGTAACTCGATCGATTCATCCAGAGTGCGGAAAGTGCTGCGGCCAGTGAATCCGTCGCGCGAAACAAGCGGACCATGCGAACCTGCCGAAAAACCTCGGCCAGATCGGCGTGGTTCTCAAAAAGTGAGCGGATAAGCCGCCAATCGGCGATCGGGTCGCCTGAAAGCGCGCCCAACGCATTCGCGGCATCAATGAGCGTCTTACAAGCACCTCGCCTGAGAGGTTGCCCTTGTCTGACGCGGTCGGCTCCTACCTGAAAGCGGGCGGCCCGCGTTTCTGCCGTGTCGTGACCCCATCCGCCATGCTGTGTCGCCCAATCCTGCTTAACAAGCCAGTAGTCAGACACTCTCACCAACAACGCACGCTGGCTTTCCGAGGTCGGGGACGAAACATATTCCAGTGCCGCTGCTACCGCGATCGCGGCGGTAGCCGAAAGCTCGGCGTCCCACGCTACATCATGCTCAACAGGTTGGACGATCGTCGCGCCAAAACCATGAGGCTGACCCAAGACATCGGAGATTTCAGCAATAAGGTCATTGCTTGGAGCCAGCACAGCGATGGTTGGATCGGCTACGCCACGCTGACGCAAAGCCGAAAACACGTTGGCGACGCTAAAATGCACTGTGGAATTGAACATATTTTGAAAACGAGCGTAGGAGCGAAACACCACGTCGCCTGTAACCGGCAACGGTCCAACTCCATGAAGCACGGCATTTGCGAACGCCACGATCTGCGAACCGCTGCTGCGATGGTTTTCGTCCTCAAGGTCCGTTTCGGCAGGACGTAGCTGCTCACGCAGGATGGCTAACCGTTCGGGCCGAACGCCCGGCCGAAAGTCATAAATACGTTGGTCGGCGTCAGCCAGAAAGAGCGCAGTGGTTGCGCCTGAAAGGGCTTTGGTCAACCGCCACTGATCGTCGTCGGTGTCCTGAAATTCGTCGAGAATAATCAGGGGAAACAGGTCAGCGATCCACGCACGCAATCGATCGCTTTCTTCAATCAAGCGCGCGGCACCGTGTGCGAAAAGATCAAAGCAAACGCTCCCTTCATCGTCGAGAAGGCGCCGGCTCTCGATATTCCAGTCCCCATCAAAACGAATCCGGCTGCGCCCTTCTATTCCGGGTGTAATCATACTGAGTGCTGTCCCGCGCAAAGCACGACCGTGGCAATTCAAAATATCCCAACAGAACGCATGATACGTGCGAACGTCGATGAGCCGCCGTTCATCGCGTGTGAGCACCTCTCGGCACCGCGCCACGATCTGCTGAACGGCCGCCCGTGAAAAACTAAGGAAAAGAACTTTCTGCCCAGGCTTCAGGGAGGAGATCAAGGGCTTCGCCTTAAGGAGGGCGAGCGTGGTCTTACCGGCGCCGGGGCCGCCGAGAACCAGATTGTGACCGACGGCATCAATAACGGCTTGGCGTTTGGCGCAAATCTCGAATGGCATCACACAGTCTCTTGGCTGGTTGCGCAAATCTCACTACCCAAACGGCTATTCGGCGACTGCGCCCGCATCGGCTCCCCCGTTTTCGTCAAGGGAGGGCAATTTCATGAGGTCATGGACGGCCTCAAGAAAGGTCACAATCGGAGCGGGCAACTCCTGTTTCGTGCGACAGTGTTCGATCAGGTGACCGGCATAGCCGTCGCCCTTTCTCTGCTTTAACGTTGTAAGGACGAGCTGCGTTGCTTGCTGGTCGTTCAAGGCCGCAAAATTAGCGGGAAAATTAGCAGGACAGTCCGCCAACGTGCTAACCGTGTCCAAAAATCTTCGCTGCGTCGCGACGGGAATTTCAGCTACGAGGAAGTCCTCCAGCCCGGCATAAGCCGTCTGGTTGTTAATCGAATAGGTCGCGAGCTTTCCCTGTTCGTCTGCTGTCCACGCTTGCGGTGGCACGTCATAGAATGCGAAAGCCTTTTTGCCCAACGCAGAGAAAAACGGTCCCCATTTCGGCACCTCGCTTCTGCCGCCAGCGTCGAACAGAGAAATGCCGGTTAAGTCGAATGGATCATAGCTGCCGTCGGTGCAGAATTCTTCGAGCGCCAGCGACGCAGCGGACAGTACAGCACATTCCGATATGCCTTCGGCAACGATTACTCCTCTCGCCAAGATAGCCTCTGCCAACTGGCGGCGTTGTCGCTTTAGTGTCCGCGCGCGCAATCCGGTCGTGGGGACATAATTTCCTGTGAGCTGCTCCGCTTGACGATTGATAGCGAGAATTTCAGTCAAGCCAAATTCTTCGATTACATAAGGCGAGTGAGATGTAATGATCGCCTGTCCCATTCGTTTCTGTAGGTACCGAGTAATTCGCCGCTGCGAATGCGGTGGAAGCGCAATTTCGGGTTCTTCCATGGCGAAGATGACTGAACCTGCGCCGCGCAGGTCCGCGATGTGCGTCAGAAGGGCAAACACGAGCGTGTTTATTGAACCGGTGCCTAGCCGATGAAATGGAACGAGGTATTGACTGTCCTGCGATCGAACGAAGAACGTCACGACTTCGCGCAAATGCTCACGGGTCAATTCGGATGCAAAAAATCCCGTGGCATCGTCGCCTTCCGCGATTCCCACGAACCGCGCCATACGATCTCGAACTTGGGAACGTATGGCGCCAAGTTGAGGAATGGTACCAATCGCCGGATTTAGGGTGCGCAATCGTTTGAGCGTATCTTCCCACATCGATTCCCGGCCGGTGTCGCCAAGCCGCAAAATAGTGTCTAGGAGTGAACCCCGTTCCAGACTGAGGGCGCGGCGACCCGTTCGCAGCGTGCGAAGATAGATAAAACCGCACACGCGCTTCCATCTGTTGTCGAAGGGCACCAGTCCAGCGCCCGGCTCACCGAAGTGCTCGTCATCCTCCGGAATATTCTCAACCGGGTGGGAGAAATACGTCTGTCCTGCAAAATCATCGTTGAGACGGTCATACCAGCCAAGGAATACGACCGGTAGCGCGCGGCATACGTCCTCACCGTCCAGATCGGCGGGTACCACGCCTTCAACATCGACGAAACCGCCACGCTGCTCGCTCCACGGTCGCGTTTTGGAAAACAGTTTCCGTTGCGTCTCTTCGGGCAAGTCGAGCAAGACTGCTTCAATCATGATTTCGACGCGACTACCGTCGTCTGTAATATAACGCCCGTTATGAAAATCATGTTCGTCAAGGATCGGGCGACGGAACAGTCGTTCGGGGCCCAGTACTAAGTCGAGTGCTTCGCAGATAGTCGATTTGCCGGCATTGTTTCCGCCAACCAAAAGCGTATGGCCATGGAAATCGACGGTGCCGCGCCCCACGCTTCGAAAATTCGAGATGGTCAGGCGCCGTACACGCACATAAGCCTCCCTATTCGCCCACCTTGCCTTCAGCCGTTTTCACGGCACGGCTCGTTTTGTGGTCTGGACTTTACCGTATCTTAGCTCCTCCGCGTTGGAAGCAGCGCGCTCCACCGACATGTCGAAATCTTTTCTCCGGCACGACGCCGCCGCCCCCTCCTCTCTCACCCCGCCTCACCCCGCCACCACGCTGATCCGCGCCGCCGCGCGCGAGCGCGGTTTTGCGCGGATGACGATTTCAACGTCCTGATCCAGCGCGTTGAGCAGCGTCATCAGCCGCTCCACCGAGAAACCCTCAAGCTTGTAGTTGCGCAGCGCCGAGATCTTAGGCTGACTGAGGCCGAGCCGAACCGCGGCGGCGGCTTGCGTCAGGCGCTGCTCATCCAGGATTGTGTTGAGTGCGTAAGCAAGCCTGAGCTTGGTCTGCCGCTCTTCGGCATCAGGGAAACCTAAGTCCGCGAACACATTGCCGCTGCCGCGCGTAACGTCGCGGGCCTTTGCCTTGCTAACGCTCGCTCTTGCCATGACGGGCCTCATAATCCTGCCGCGCGACCTTTAGCCGGCGCGCAATGAGTTCGATGTCGGTGCGCGCGGTTCGCTTGCCACGCGGCGATTTTTTCTGGAACGCATGCAGCACGTAAACGACGTGCCGGAAGCGCACCGTATAGACCGCGCGGTAGGTGTCGCCGTCGAAATCGTCGACCACCTCGAACACGCCGGGCCCCTCGCCCTTCCACGGTTTCGCGTTCGGATGCTTGCCGCCGAACTGGGCCAGCCCGAGCGCGTTGCCAATTTCGCGCTGGACCGGCGAAGGGAAGGCAACAAAGTCCCGCTTCGATGAGCCAACCCAGTCGAGCGACTTTTCGCCCAAGGCTTGATGTTGACGCATGGGAATATCCCAGTTTAGGGATGAAAGCAATCGAAAGAATACTGTTCTTGTTTTGTTCTTATCATGACGAACCGCAATTGCCAACTGATTCGCGTCATTGCAAGCCAACGGGTCGGCGCAAAGCGCCGCCCCGACATGATGCCGTCGCCGGAGCGCAGGACGCTCAGTCCACGACAATCACTTCTGCCGCGCGACATTAGTCCATAATGCTGTTGCCAAAAATCAGCGAGCGGCAGAGCGAAGGCGGAGCTTTCGTGCTGCAGGCGCTTGGCTTGTCCGGTCCCGAAGCCGCGGAGACGAAAGTCGGCCTAAGGGTGGTGAAGAACGCCAGGAAGAGTAAAGCTCCGACTCCAAATGTAAGGAGGCTGATAAATTGCTTCATGCTGGATGACATGCATTTTGCGGTTCTGCCGGGGCCAGCGCGTCAGCTGACTCTGCGGGCTGCATTCGCGGGACAAGCGGATTTTCGTGAGGGTTGTCCATTACACTCGCCGGCTCCTCAACCCGAAACCACGCCACATACAGCGCCGGCAAAAACAACAGCGTCAGCACCGTCCCGACGATGATGCCGCCCATCATCGCATAGGCCATCGGCCCCCAGAAAATCTCGCGCGCGATCGGAATGAGCGCCAGGCTTGCGGCGGCCGCAGTGAGCATGATCGGCCGCATGCGGTGTTCGGTGGCTTCCACCACCGCGTCCCAGGCCGGCCGCCCCTCTTCCTTGAGCTGTTCGATCTGCACGATCAGGATCACCGAGTTGCGGATCAGGATGCCGATCAGCGCCAGCACACCGAGGATGGCGACGAATCCGAGCGGCGCTCCGCTTGGCAGCAAGGCCATGACGACGCCGATCAGCGCCAGCGGCGCCACCGCGAACACCAGGAACAAGCGGTGAAAGCTCTGCAGCTGAATCATCAGGATCGTCGCCATGATGAAAAGCATCAAGGGAACCACGGCTTCGATCGGCGCCTGGCTCTTCGCACTTTCCTCGACCGAGCCTCCGATCACGACCACGTATCCGGCCGGCAATTTCCTGGCGAACGCGTCCACCTTCGGCGCGAGTTGATCCACGATCGTCTTCGGCTGCGCGCTGTCGAGAACGCTTGCCTTGAGCGTGATGGTGGGAAGCCGCGAGCGGCGCCAGATCGTCGGCTGCTCGATTTCGTAGCGCAGCCGGGCGACCGCCCCGAGCGGCACCGGCTGGCCGCCAAGCCCGATCAATTGCAGGTCGCGCAGCGTATCGATCGATGCGCGCTCCGGCGCGGTCGCGCGTCCCGTCACATTCACGAGGTAGATGCTGTCGCGCACCTGGGTGATCGAGGAGCCGGCAAGCACGCCGTTCAGCGTCGTCGCGATGTCCTCCGAGCTCACGCCAAGCTGGCGCGCCTTGTCCTGCAGCACATCGACCTTGACGACCCGCGCCGGCTCCATCCAGTCGAACACGACGTGATCGAGATGCGGATTGCCACGCACGATGGCGGCGAGCTGTTGGGAAAATTCCCTCACCTTGGCGATATCGGGTCCGCTCAGCCGGTACTGCACGGGACGTCCGACCGGAGGTCCGACCTCGAGCAGTTTTACGAAAGTATCCGTGCCGGGAAAGGTTGTTTTCAGATAGCTTTCGAATTGCGCCTTGACGCGATCGCGCGCGGCAATGCCGCCCTTGGTGACCACCACCATCTGGCCGAACCAGGCGTTCGCCGTCTGCACGTCGAACGACAGCACGAATCGCGGAGCGCCGGTGCCGACATAGGTCGACCAATGCTCGACAGCGGGATTGCCCTGCAACTGCTCCCGTTCGAAGCGGCCGATCTCGGCATTGGTCTCGGCAATCGAGGCGTTTTGCGGCAGGTTCCAGTCGATCACCAGTTCGGCACGGTCCGACGACGGAAAGAACTGCTGCTGCACGAACTTCATGCCGAACAAGGCCAGCGCGAAGGCCGCGGCCGTCACGCCGACGGTGATCCAGCGATGACGCATGCAAAGCAGAAGCAGGCGGGCGAACGTCTCGCCGACCCGGCCCTTGGATTCATGATGCCCTTTGATCCTGGCCGGCAGGATCGTGACGCCAAGCAAGGGCGTGAACAGCACTGCGACAATCCAGGATACCAGCAGGGAGACGGCAATGACCACGAACAAGGTATAGGTGAATTCGCCGGCGTTGCTGGTGTTCAGCCCGATCGGGATGAAGCCGGCGACGGTGACCAGCGTACCGGTCAGCATCGGAAACGCGGTGGAGGTGTAAACGTGCGTTGCGGCCTTCTGCAGGGGATCGCCGACTTCCAGCCGCGCCACCATCATCTCGACGGCGATCATGGCGTCGTCGACCAGCAGGCCGAGCGCGATGATCAGCGCGCCGAGCGAAATGCGCTGCAGCGAGATTCCGAGATAGGCCATCACGACGAAGGTGATCGCCAGAACCAGGGGGATCGCGATCGCAACCACCAGGCCGGCGCGAACCCCTAAGCTCAGGAAGCTGATCCCGAGCACGATCAGCACCGCCTCGACCAGGGCTTCCGTAAAACCCGACACGGCGTGCTCGACAACCACCGGCTGGTCGGCGACGAGATGAACGCCGAGGCCGATCGGCTGCTCGGCCAGAATTTTGGACATTTCCTCCTTCAGCGCCTCGCCGAATTTCAGCAGGTTCGCGCCCGACTTCATCCCGATCGCCAGCGCGATGCCGGGCTCGCCGTTGAAGCGAAACAGCGTGGCCGGCGGATCGGCGTAGCCGCGCGTGATAGTCGCCACATCCGTGAGTGGGAAGAACCGGTCGTTGACCCTGAGATTGATCGCCTTCAGGCTTTGCTCGGATGCGAATTGACCATTGACCCGCACGCTGATGCGCTCCGGTCCCTCCTGGAATACGCCCGAGGGCGCCACTGCATTTTGCGCCTGCAGGGAGGAAACGATGGAACGGGTGTCGAGCCCGAGCGCCGCGATCTTCCGGGTCGAAAATTCCAGGAAAATCTTTTCATCCTGCGCGCCGAGAATGTCGACCTTGCCGACGTTCAGGGACAGTCAGGACTTTTGCCCTGATGTCCTCGACGCGGTCGCGCAACTGGCGCTGGCTGAGGCCGTCGCTGGTGAACGCGTAGATGTTGCCGAACACGTCGCCGAAGCGGTCGTTGAAGCCCGGCCCGATCACGCCTTGCGGGAAATCGCCCTTGATGTCCGCGATCATGTTGCGGACGCGCGCCCAGGTCGGCGCGACGTCGGCAGCCTTCGTCGTATCGCGCAGATAAACGAAGACCGTGGTCTGGCCCGCAACGGTGACGCTCTTGGTGTAGTCGAGCGGCTCCAGCTCTTCGAGCTTCTTCTCGATCCTGTCGGTGACCTGGCGGGTCATTTCCTCGGGCGAAGCGCCCGGCCATTGCGCGGCGATCACCATGGTCTTGATGGTGAAATCGGGATCTTCCTGCCGCCCCAGCTGCAGGTAGGCGAACAGACCCGCCGCCATGAAGGCGATCATGAAATACCAGACCAGCGAACGATGCCCGAGCGCCCAGTCGGAAAGGTTGAAGGTCTTCATGGCGTGGCGTCCTGTTCGATGCGGACTTGTTGTCCTTGTTTGAGACTGTGGATTCCGGCAGTCACGATGCGCTCTCCAACAGCAAGACCGCCGGTGACCCGGATGCCTTCCTCGTCCTCGGCGAGCGCGACCTTGTGCAGCGAAACCGTGCTGTTGGCAGCGTCAACGACCCAGACGAACGCCTCGGCGCCCTCCTTGAGCACGGCGGACGCGGGCAGGCGGAGAACCGAGCCGTGATCGTCGCTTAAGCTTGCCGTGATGGTGCTTCCGAGCCGGAAGCTTTCAGGCGGATCGTTCAAGGCGATACGAACGCGGCGCATGCGCGTCACCGAATCGGCTTGCGGCGCAATCTCGCGAATTCGGCCCTGAACCTGAATGGCAGGAAGCAGCTGCAGGCTGACGGTGAACGGCAAACCGACGGTCAAGGGCACCGGGAAGTCGGCGCCGATATCGAGCACGGCCTCGCGGACGTCCGGTCGCGCCACGTTCACGACACTCTGACCCGGCGAGACGACTTGTCCCACTTCAGCGCTCACGGCTGTCACGACACCCGCGAAATCGGCCTTCACCTGCGCATAACCGAGCTGCTCGAGTGCCTTGGTCAAATTCGCGCGGGCGCGGGCGGTCGATGCCTGTGCGCCCGCGCGCACCTGCTCTGCGTCGTCAAGCGTCTGCCTCGTGGTGGCGTCGGTCCTGATCAGGATCCGTTTCCGCTCCTCGGTGCCGACAGCGTTTTCAAGCAGGGCCTGGGCTTTCGAAAGCTCCGCTTTGGCGGAGCGCACGGCGAGCTCGAGGGCGGTGGGATCGATTTCTGCAATCGTCTGCCCCTCGGCAACGAGATCTCCGACGTTGACGGGGCGCGCGATGAGGCGGCCCAGTACGCGGAAACCGAGATTCGTCTCATAGCGGGGCTGCACGGTTCCGACCGCTATTGTGCCGCCGGATGCGGCCGGTTGCAGAACGGCCGACAGCACGGGGCGAACGGGTTCCGGGGCTTTCGCCTCCGGCTTGCATCCGGCCATCGCCAGTGCCGAAGCGATGGTGCTTGCTACGACAAAAAGCCGCGTTTTCATGATCGATCCTCGCCATATGTCACGGGCTGGCCGGAGCTCAGCAGCTTGCCGCCGTCGACAACGACGCGGTCTCCGGCCCCGAGCCCTTGCTTGATCAGCACCGTCCCCGCTTCGTAAGCGCCGACGGTCACCGGCTTCAGCGACGCTGTCTTTGTCCTGGGGTCGACGATCCAGACGGCGGGCTTTGATCCTGTTGCCATCAAGGCGGTCCACGGCACGCTGATCTCGGTCGCGGGCTTGCGCCCGGCGGTGCCGGCGATGGCACTTCCGAGCGTCATCGCAGCGGGCGGATTCCGGATCGCGACTTTTACGCGAACCGTGGAGGTCTTGGGGTCGACGGCGGGCGATATTTCCCTGACGTAACCGACAGCAGTCGCGCTGGAATCCGCAACCTGCGTCAGCAACACCGGGGCAACCTCGACATCGCCAAAGAACATCGATTCCGGGACATCGAACACAGCGTCACGGTCGCCGTCTTGTGCCAGCGTGAAGACCACTTGCGCCGCCTGCACCACCTGCCCCACCTCGAGGCTTCGCGCTGTGATCACACCCGCGGCGCGGGCGCGTAGCTCGGTATCGCCAAGTGCTTCGCGGGCCGTCTCCCGCTGCGCTTTCGCCGATTCAAGGGTACTTTCCGTAGCTCGCAATTCCTCCTGCGCGTGGTCGTAGGCGACGCGCGTGGTGAAGCCGCTCGACATCAGCGCGTTCTGCCGGTCGAATGTCGCTTTGGCGACCCGCAACTGCGACTCCGCCGCGGCAACTGCCGCGGTCGCAGCGTCATGCTCGGCCTGCTGCTCGGCCGGATCGAGCCGCGCCAGAAGGTCGCCCGCATCGACGTGGACGCCGACCTCCGCCAGCCGGGCGAGCACGCGTCCACCCACCCGAAACGAGAGGTCGGCGCGGAAACGGGGTTCGACCTCCCCGGTCAAAGTGAGCGATGCCTGTCTGGCACGCGGCTGCACGAGTTCGGTGCGCACGAACGCGGCGCGCTCGGCCGGCGCGGAAGAGTGGTCGCTGCAGGCGCTCAAGGTCACCGCGAGCAGCGTGGCTGCAAGCGCTGCACCCCGCCGCTTCGTGGCCGGCACGCCAATCGATTGGCCAGCGCCAAAGCAAGGCTGAAGTCGGTGTTTCATGGCGGTTCCTAGGAAGGCGAGCGGTCCTCGCCCTTCGTTCGTCTGGTTAACATAAATAAAACTATACGGTATAGTTTATTTAGTCAACCGGAAGTTTCCGGCTCGCGCGATCGTGATCGGGCTGCACGAATGAACCGCCCAGCCTGGCCCGCTGGTCAGGTTCTCAAGGCCATCAAACCGGCCGACTTGCCGGTGCTGCAGTCCACAGCCTTTGAATGGTGATTAATCTAAAGGTCGCCAAGGTGATAGGACTTGAAGTTCCCACCTCCATTCTCTTGCGCGCAGACGAAGTGATCGAATAACGAGGGTCTCTTTGCTGCGCAGCATGAGTATCCTGTTGGCACTTTTCGGACATGCCGGTTCGGCCGCTGGAAGTCTGCTTTGAGGGGTAAAGCGGACGTTGGAGTTCCGGGCTGTCAGGTCGCTTTTGGACCCATAACGGACATCAGGCAGATATGGTCTATGTCTCTTCCGAAACGCCGCGAAGACGGATACGTTAGCGTCTAAGAGCTTAGGAGCAGGAATGAAGCGCCGCAAACGAAACAGAACAAGATCTCCAGCAATGTCCGGCTTGAATCCGCTATCGGTAGCATAGCGGGAGACCTCTGCTGCAGCGGTGCCCCTACTTCGACTGGATACGACCATGGCGGAGCCAACTTATAGCGTCGTTCAATCGGTCATCGCCCCAGAAGACTTCGCCGTTAACAATGAATGTCGGGGACCCGAAAACGCCCAATGATTTTGCGTGTTGCGTTGCCTGTTGATAACGCCGTTCAATTGGTTCGCTGCGGGCCTGTTCGATGATCGCCTCCGGACGTTGCCCGGCCTCGCGCAGACTATCCGAAAGATTGGGCTCCAACCCCGGTTCCTCTCCGTTCTGAAACCAGCGGCGATAGGTAGCTTGAATATATGCTTTGCCCCAATCCAGGTCCTCGCCGACGATTGCGACTTTGTTCGCGAGATCAAATTCCGACAACGGATAAGGCGCGGGCAGGCGCGCCGGAAGATTATACATTTGTGCACGCCGCTCGATGTCGCGCCACATGTAATTCATTTTGACGGGCTTGCCCCGGAACGGTACGTTATTCTGCTCAACCATAATCGACCGCACGGAAAACAATCGCCAGCGAAATTTTATGCGGTTCGCCTTCGCAATCTCCTCGATCCGCATGACCGAGAGATATGAGTATGTGCTGCCGACGGAAATCCAGAAGTCGATTGTTGGCGTATCCATGCATCCCTCCACTCCCCAGAGATGTAGAAAGCTTACAGAACCGAGCAGGCTTGATCACTAACCAATCGGAAGCCAATCCATCTTTTATTGGCTGAAAATGGCATCAGGCATCGAAGGGTGTTGGGTTTCCGTTGATGTCCGTTGTTCGGGGTAGACCGGAAGTGGCTGGCAGAGGGTCAAAACGACGCGATTGGCCCCATGCGGACATCGTTCCGCGCCTGCTTTGCCAAATTTGCATAGGCAAGATGGAAGCCTTCGGGCAAGATCGGTACTGTGCGCGTCGGCTGAAATGCCTTGGGCGCGGGAGATAAAACCATGACAAATTTGCGACTTCGCGCAGCAGCCATAGCCTGCGCCATAACGATACCCCACTTCGCCGCCGCTCAGACCGCCCCTTCAATCCCTCCATCCATCACCACGCCAGATAAAGTCGAGACACGGCTCGGTACGCTCGATTTCAGGGATGGCATGCCAAGTTCTGCGACTTTGACGAAGGTTTACGACAATCTGGATGCCGCACACGCCTTCAATGCGTTCTTGAACACCATGCAAGGCGTGAATATGGAAGCTATTCGCAAGGGAATGCACGCGGTTGGCATCAAAGACAACGAAATTGCTGTGTTCTCCGAATTGATGGACGCCAAGTCCCTATTTCTCACCGCAAATGCAGACACCGTATACTTCGTTGGCTTTATAAATCTGTCCAAAGGACCGATGGTATTAGAGACGCCGCCAAAGGCGCTCGGCGTGCTTGATGACATGTGGTGGCGCTGGGTCACTGATTTCGGCTTGCCCGGCCCGGATCGCGGCGAAGGCGGCAAATACCTCGTTCTGCCACCCGGCTACGATGGTCCCCTGCCCGAAGGCGGCTACTATGTCGCACGCTCCCGCACTATGAGCGTCGCAATTCTCGGTCGCATGTTCATGGAGAACAACGATCCCAGGCCTGCGGCCGATCTGATCAGGAAGACAACTAAGATTTACCCCTACGAACCGGGCGGCGTGGGCACCAGCATCGCGGAGTTCTTGACCGGCAAGGCCAAGCTCGCTCGCCCCGTCGTACCGCCAACGCCGGTATTCCATGAAGCCAGCGGCAAGGTCATCAACACCATCCCACCCAATGATTTCAGTTTCTACCAGATGCTCAACGATGTCGTGCAGGCGGAGCCAGCCACATCGCTCGATCCAGAACTCATGGGGTCACTGGCCGCCATTGGCATCATCAAGGGCAAGCCCTTCGCGCCCGATGCACGGATGAAAAAGATTCTCACCGACGCGGCCGCGCTCGGCAATGCCACCTCGCGCACTCTGTTTATGGCGCCTCGCGATCCGGAGTGGTACTACTATCCCGGTTCGGGTTGGCAGAACATGCTGTTCTCCGTCGGCTACGAGTTCGAGACGCCGATACCGGAAATTACGCCTGAAGGTGCCAAGCCGTTCCCGCCCACCGGCTACCGCCAGTTGGATGCGCGGACGAGTTTCTTCTACGGCGTCACCGGCATTACGCCTGCGATGGCCATGCGCCTGCCCGGCGTCGGCTCGACCTATTTGTGGACGATGGTCGATGCCAATAAGCAGCTCTTCGACGGTGCCAAGATTTACAAGGTGACACTGCCGAAGGACATTCCGCAGGCAAACTTCTGGTCTTTCACGCTCTACGACAACATGACGCGCTCGATGCTCGACACCCCACAGCGCTACCCGCGCGCCGGAAGCCAAGGCTTCCCGTCGCCCGCCGCCAAGCCCAACGCCGACGGTAGCACCACGATCTACTTCAGCCCGGTCCAGCCGGCAGGGATTGAACGCGGAAACTGGATTCAAACCATGCCCGGCAAGGGCTTCATCCCGATGCTGCGGCTCTACAGCCCGCTTCAACCGTTCTTCGCCAAGACCTGGCGGCCGAGCGAGGTCGAACCCGTGAATTAGTCGGTCGACAAGCGACTGCACCAGAGAGCGGCCGGCTAACCCACGTATTCAAACCTGGGAGACAACACCATGAAACAGTTCCACAGCCCCCTTGCGCTGGCCCTGGCCTGCGCCACGCTGGCACTGCCCCGCTTGGCCGTCGCCCAGACCGCCCCTGCAATCCCTCCGGCGATCACCACGCCGGACAAAGTCGAGACCAGCATCGGCACGCTGCAATACAAGGACGGCGCACCGAGCAAAGAGACCGTGGACAAGGCATACGACTACCTCGACCTGATGCATGGTGTCGAAGCATTTGTGAACGCATACCAAGGCGCGTCGGTGTCGGCCATCTTCAAAGGCTTGCAGGACGCTGGCATCCCGAACAACACGGCCCTCATCTTCTCCGAACTGATGGATGCGAAGTCCCTGTTCCTGACGGCCAATGCCGACACCATCTATTTCTTTGTCAATTTGGATGCCACCAAGGGACCAATCGTCGTTGAAACACCACCCCTATCGCTTGGTGTGGTCGATGACATGTGGTTCCAGTGGATAACCGACTTCGGTCTGCCCGGTCCCGACCGTGGCGAGGGCGGCAGATACTTGTTTGTGCCGCCTGACTACAAGGGCGAGTTGCCGGGCAGCGGCTATTTCGTTCAGAAGATGCGGACGACCCGCGCGACCTTCGTAGGGCGGTCCTTTCTCGAAAAGAACGACCCGAAGCCGGTGGTCGCGGAGATCAAGAAGACGCTCAAGGTCTATCCCTATCTTCCTGGCGGATACGGCACCAGCATCGGCTCCGCGTTGCAGGGCAACGCGACGTTGGCGCGCACGCCGGATCATAAACTGGACTGGGCTTTTCTACGACCCGCGGAGCCAGCGAAATTCTTCGAAGGCACTGGCAAGGTCATGAACACGGTGCCGCCAAACGACTTTAGCTATTACGAGCTGATCAATGATCTGGTGCAAAAAGAGCCGGTCGGCGCGCTCGACCCGGAGATCATGGGATCGCTGGCTGCCATCGGCATCGTGAAGGGCAAGCCCTTCAACCCCGATGCGCGAATGAAAAAGATCCTGACCGACGCGGCGGCGATCGGAACGGCCGCGGCTCGGACCGTGCTTTGGAATCCGCGCCCCGGCGAAGGGTACTCGTACTATCCCAATTCCGGCTGGACGACGATGCTCTGGGCCGGCGGCTACAATTTCGAGACGCCGCCGCCGGAGGTCAGTGCCACCGGCGCCATCACTGTCAACCCGCCCACCGGCGCCCGCACGCTCAACTCGCGCACGGCGATGTTCTTCTACGCCACTTATATTACCCCGGCGATGATCATGCGACTGACCGGCATTGGTTCGCAGTACCTTGGCGCGTTCATGGATTCCGGCGGAGAGTACCTTGATGGCGCCAAGACCTACAAGGTTACCCTGCCGCCAAACGTTCCTGCGGAGAAGTTCTGGTCCTTGACCGTCTACGACAATCAAACGCGCTCGATGCTAGACACGCCGCAACGCTATCCGCGCGCCGGCAGCCAAAGCTATCCGACGCCGGCGGCCACAGCGAACGCCGATGGGTCCACGACCGTGTATTTCGGCCCCAGCAAGCCGGCAGGGATCAGTGATGGCAACTGGATACAGACCGTTCCGGGCAAGGGGTGGAGCACGCTTCTGCGCCTCTACAGCCCGCTAGAACCCTTCTTCACGAAGGCATGGCGTCCGAGCGAGGTTGCGGTGGTGAAGTAACCACTGCTCTCACTGTGATAGTTTGGGAAAATCTTACGCTGTGCGCCTATAGCCGCAAAGTGCATGCAAGTGGTTTTTTACGTTCTCGATCTAAGGGGTAACGGTCATGCCATCATCCAAATCATCCAATAGCCCGAGCCGTCGCCTTGTACTTGGAACGCTCGCTGCACTTCCGGTGATCTCCGTGCCGCTCGTGGCAGGCATGCAACCGGCGACCGCGCAGGCACCGCTTCCGACCGGGGCCGGGTTTTCGTTCGCTGCGTTCGGCGATAGCCGACCGATGATGTACCTCCCATTGAAAGAGGGACAACCGGACCTCAACAAATTCTTCGTCGAAATGTTCGGGTTGCTCATGCCCGAGAAGGTCGCCGAAGCATTGGTGGCGAAGGATGTGAAGCTGATCTTCGATCCGGCCACAAAGGATCTGATCAAGGTAGTGATGCCGTTCGCGTCCAGGACGGAGGTCATGACAATGACATTGGATAAGGGTTGGGTCACCGAGGCATCCGTTGAGGACACTAAACTGCTTCCCGGGGTGCATCGCACGATGTTCCGACTTCACGGCGGCGAATGGGTGACCAAGGAAATCGTGAAAGATGTCCAATCGGGGCGTGCCAAATTTGTCGTCAATAGCGGCGACGTGGTCTGGTGGGGCAATCAGGGCCAAACTGTCACCGACAGCCCATACTGGAAGCGTGTGAACGACACGCTGTTGAAGAAGCTGCCCGCGCCGGACGACGAGATGCGTGCAGCCGGGCTGGATGGACGCTTTTTTATGAGCGTGGGCAATCACGAGGTGTGGGCTGACCCGAAGATCGAGGGTGTTCTTTCGGCGGTGCCCTATCTGAAGAAGTTCGGCGTCACGCCGGAAAACCTCATCTACAAATTCGACTTCAAAGGAGTGCGCTTCGTCTATCTGTGGAGCGGCAAGGCCGATTACCGGTCGCCCTCACTATGGGACGCTGATCGGCCAAAATATGCCGAGCAAATGACGCAGCTCCAGAAGTGGCTGGACGAGGCTAAGGCGAATGGCATGCGCAAGACCTTTATCGTTTTCCACTATCCCGTATTTGCCCGGTCGGGCTTGGGTCCGATCCCGGCCCCCGACAACCCGCACAAGGTGATCGCGTCGTACGCCAAGGACATGGAGGTCGTCGTGCTAAACGGGCACGTTCACACCACCGAAATCTTTGAGGTAGATGGGGTGAAATACCTGATGATCGGTGGCGGTGGCGCGGAGCAAGACCCGATCCTACCCGGTCGCACAAGCTTCAAGGTGCCCGCTGACTATCCGCCGGACCTTTACTGGAAGGGCCAGCCTCCGAAAGAGGAGTACAACTACGTGCTGGTGGACGTAGAGCCCGGCCAGAAGACGAAGTTCACCCTCAATCGCTTCCGGCCGTGGTCGGCGGAGCCATTCGGAACCGAGGAGCTATTCAAGTGATGAGGTCGCAGACGATTGCGGGAGTGCCGTTCTGACGACAATCGTCCTGATCATTCACGGTTTGGTCGCGGTCGCGCTGCTTGGCGCGATGACCCACCAGACGTTGGCGGCATGGTCGACCGTGGGCGCACGGCCAGGTTCGTTCTTTGGCCGCTTCCGTTCCGTGCCGTCGGGTTCGTTCGCCAACGCCGTCGTCGTTTTGTACGTGTTCTCGGTGCTACTCGGCGCAATCTTGTATCTGTACTTCCGCGTCGATGTCAGGCCCACACTAGAGCGCGACGGTCACTGGCATCTCCTCGGCTTTTTCGACCTCAAGGAGCATTTCGTGGCCATTGGCTTGGCCCTGCTACCTGCTTATTGGGTTTGCTGGCGACGCCCGCACGCCGATGAGCTTGCTCAAACGCGCACCGCGCTCACCTCCATCCTTGCTTTTATTGTCTGGTGGAGCTTCCTGACCGGTCACGTCGCCAACAACATCATGGGTTTTGGCTCATGACGCCGTCGTTCCGCCGGTTTGCATTTGCATTCGGGACAACATTCTCAGTCCTTTACGTGATCGTGCTCGCCAAGGATATGGCGCTTTTCACCGTTTTTCCCTCGTTAGGCGTTGTCCTCGCGGGCACCCATCGTTCGCGAGACGTAGCCGCCCCCGCGATGGCTTTCCTTGCACCGGCGATATATTGGTACGGCTGGGCAGCAACCGCCGCACTCGGGGCAGCAACGTTCGGCCTCGTTGCCGCGCTGTTGCCCGGGCGGCGGACGCGAGCGTTCTGGCTAGGATGGGTCTGGTTGGTTCCGGCGCTCTCCATGATCGCGTGCATCTATCTTACGCTGCCTTGGTTTCGGCTCTGAATTTCCCATGGATCAAGCCAGGAGCAAGTTTCAAACGGGGACAGGTGTTAGCGTCGAGGCCGCAGGAAGGCCGTACAACGCGCCCGCAGCGCAGGGCCAAAAAGACACACCGGGCAAACCGCACTCAGCGCACAGGCGGCCTACACGGCGCGATCCGCCGGGCCATCCGGGCGTAGCCCAACGACGTTCCCCTGGCGCTGCTCGCCTTCAACATCGGCGCGAGGTGGACAGCTCGTTTTCATCGCCGCCGTTCTTGACGTGATGCAGTTGGCCAAGCACTTTCAATCCCCAGGATCGTCGAATGCCGGCTGCGGACCGTCACGGCCTATGGGGTAGGTATCGTGGCAGCGTTCTGGTTCGTTGAACGGCTGGCAGGATTTTGGGCATGAGGACGGCTGCAATAGCGCGCGACGACAGATGCGCGCACCAATTGGGGAACGCCTGCCGCCACTCGCCGGCCAGCCGCAACTGTCAGCCCGAGTCTGCATTCTCCGGGCGACATCGGGCCGAAACTTAGGCCACTGCTGACTCGCGGGAAGGGGTCAATGTCCGGATGTGGAGCCAAAGCAGACATGGCCCGGGCGCCTGCCGATGTCGCCTTTTGACTCGGAACGGACATTTGCACCGACGGTCCAGTCCAAATATGTTTGCAGGATGCTATGTCCACTGCTTTCAGTCTGCTGGTTTGCGGCGACCGATAGCTTGGGCTCCGATTGGGGAGTGAAATGAGGCGACGCGAGTTCATAACGGTCTTGGTCGGCACGGCCGCGCGGCCGTTTGCTGCGCATGCCCAGCAACCGGCGATGCCGGTGGTCGGATTTATTGCGGCCGGTACATCCGAGGGTTACGCGCTGGCCTTGGAAGGGTTTCTCAAAGGGTTAGGCGAAACCAGCTACGTAGATGGCAAGAATATACGGATCGAATACCGGTGGGCTGACAACCAGTACGATCGATTACAAGCCATGGCGGCCGAACTCGCGCAGAAGCAGGTCACCGTTATTGCGGCACCAACCACGCCAGCGGCGCGTGCGGCAAAGGCGGCGACTACGGTGATCCCCATCGTCTTCACCACTATCGCCGATCCCGTTCAGATCGGATTCGTCGACAGCCTGAACCGCCCGGGCGGTAATATGACAGGCGTGACCCTACTGAGCGTCGAGGTGGGACCGAAGCTTTTGGAATTACTGCATGTGGCGTTACCTTCGGCGACGATCATGGGTCTGCTTGTTAACCCGACAAACCCTAATGTGGAGACCCAATCGAGAACCTTGCAGGCGGCGGCCCTCAAACTCGGGCTGCACGTCCAAGTGTTGAACGCCAGTTCTGAACGCGATTTCGACGCGGTCTTTGCAAAGTTGCAGGAACTGCGCGCGAACGCGCTTATGATCAGCCAGGACCCGCTTTTCAATAGCCAAAGCCGACAACTCGCAGCACTGACGGTCCGCCATCGGATGCCCGCGATCTACGAATTGCGTAAGTTCGCGACAGATGGGGGCCTGATGAGCTACGGTGACAGCCAGTACGACGCCTGGCGCGAAGCCGGCATCTATGTCGGGCGAATACTCAAGGGCGAGAAGCCTGCCGATCTTCCGGTCATGCAGGCCACCAAGTTCGAGTTTGTGATCAACCTCAAAACAGCCAAGGCACTGGGTGTGGTCATTCCAGACGGGTTGATAAGCGCCGCCGACGAAGTGATCGAATAACAGCGCCCTTGTCGGCTTCTGGCACATTTCGGATATGAGGCCATGTCCGACTTGAGTCCGTTATGCGCACCAAGGCGGACCTCCAACGTCGGCTACACATCTATGAGTTCACGCGGGCAAAGGCGCTCCGGACCGCCTTCGGCTCATGCAGAGGCGATGGATTGCCTGCGGGATTCGGAAGCTGTCGCGTCGCAACCTGGTCGGAGACCGAATGGAATCGTCTTCGGTTGACGCGGGATCCTGGCGCGGCGCGAAGCGACGGCCCTGTTGGCCCGCCGCTCGCGCTCGCTGAGCAGAAACATCAACAGAAAGGACGGGTATTCGGAGCCGGAGCCATAGTCGAGCCGGCCGCCCAGGCTCCTGGCCAAATCGCGAACGAGGCCGAGCCCCCGCGCCGGCTTCAAGCGTGCCGGGAGCGTGCCGTTGTCGGCAACGGTGCAGTTGACCACCGGATGCGCCAGCGACAGCTTGATTCTGATCTCTCCGGCCCGACCGTCGAAGCACGCATGCCGCGCGGCATTCATCATCAACTCGTGGACGGCCATTCCGAGGCGCCAGCACCGCTCCGGTTCGAGCGGCAGGGTGTCGGCTTGAAACGAGAGATGGACGCCGATCGGCTCCAGACAGGACCGGGTCGTCGCAAGGCAAAGGCTGCGAAGATATTGCGCGGCGTCGACAAGCGCATTGCCTTCCGGGATTTCAAGGACGCGATGCACATTGGCCTGCCCGCGAAGCAGTTCGGCGACGTTGCTGAGCGCGACCTTGGCCTCCAAAGCGTCCGCCCGCACGGCGGCCGCGGTCACCGTGTCGATCGCGGAAGCGAGCTGGGTATTGATCCTGGATGTCAATTCGCGAACAAGGGTCAGTTCATCCAGATCAGCCGGATGGGCCACAGTGGTGCCGGTCATAAGGCTCTCCTATATAAACTATACGGTTTAGTTTCTTTACTCTTGCCTTTTGGTCCGGACCGTGTCAACTCCTGACCGAACGAAACTTGATTAATCGCACACTCGTGATCGCTAAGGACCATCATGGCCAGAAACACCAAGCGACCGCAGATCCGCCTGGGCAGGCCGCCCAAGGACCTCGCCGGCAACGTCAAGAGCCGCATCCTCGATGCGGCCCAGCAGGTTTTTCTCAAGCGAGGTTACCAAAGCGCCAGCGTCGACGAGATTGCGGCGATGGCGCCGGCGAGCAAGCCGACCATCTATGCGCACTTCGACGGCAAGGAGGCCCTGTTCGAGGCGGTGATAGCCCGTATCATCACCGGACTGACGAACTTCGAACACTACGCACCGAGGGGACGCAGCGTGCCGGACAAGCTCACAAGTCTCGGCACCGAACTCGTGCAACGGTTTCTGGAGGACACCGTCGGGGTCACGCGCGCCACCATCGCCGAAGCAGACAAATTCCCGGCGTTGAGTCGTCATGTCCATGAAGCAGGCCGGGACCGGGCTGCAGCCGCCGTTTCCGATATCCTGAATAACGCGGCCGACGCGCTGCAGCGCGGACCAAAGGGGCCTTTCGGCAGCAAGCGGGGCCTCGCCACCGCGCAGATTTTCATGGACCTCATTCTGCTTCCCATGCTGATGCGGGCCTTGATGGGAGAGGACGCGAGCCACCTGCAAAAGGAGGTGCCGAAGTTCGTGCGCGAACGCGTCAACTTTTTCCTGGCGGCCTGCGAAACGGATTGGGGGCAGTAGAGGCGTTCGCCGCCCTCGAATCTGCCGGGGGCAACGCCTGAGCGTATTCAGCCGGTGCCAACCCTGGGCGGGTCGTGTCAAACACCACTCGCTCAGGCCATTTATGGTCCGAACGTATCCGGATGTGGATGCTCTCGCTCAGCGGTGCCCTGGGAGGCGGCACATCGCGGAGATTTTCCGGAAACCACCAGCTTGCGGCAAAAAGCGCGGCGAGAAGCACGCTTCCGACCCACCCGAAATATTGAAACAAGGGCATGGCAAGACAACCTCAACGCCGATGAGCCCCCTGCAATTCGCGGCGGCAGGCTTCGCTGAAATCCCGCAGCGGATCCATCTCGTTGATAAGCTCGGGCAGGTCGACGAACGTCCTGTTCGGCGAAAGGTAGGTTTTGAGGATCACCCGCCCCGCCCCCTCGGCCGCTTCGATCACGGCGTCGCTGGAGAGGATTTTCATGCGCGCGATCAGAGCGTAGAGGTCGACCAGTTTCGAGACCTCCGACTTGTCGTTGACGAGCGCGTCCGCGTACAGCCGCGAGGCTTCTTCGATGAAGTTCCTGTAGAGCTCTTCACGCTGAGTCGTGGCCCGCAGTGAATGGCGGACGCGGTCCTTGCGGCGCTGGGTCACCCAGCCGGTGACGATCGAGGCCAGCGTTCCGGAAGCCGACCCCGAGAACGACGCAATCGCGGGAATGTAGAACATATCCATTTTGCTATCTCCTTGTCGCGTCGCTCGGCTCTCGGGAAGTCGCGAGTCGAGTAGATCTTGCCGGACCTGTTCCCTGGATGCTGCTGCTGGCCATAACGCTGGCGCTTTGCTCGAACACAGATCGGCACGCGTCGCTGAGGTTGGACTCGTTCTGCCTGAGGCATTGTTCGACACTGGTGGCATCGGGAATGTAGCTGGCGCAGAGCCGGAAGGCGTCGGGGGCACACGCGGCTCTCTGCTCCGCCGTGCCGCGATTCTCCTGTGCAGAAGCGGTCGTCGCGTAGAGCAACACCGCCAGCACTTGAACGGGGCGTCTGGTTTTCGAAATCATGTCGGTCACTCTCTTGTTTCGTTCAGAGCCGCCTGCCCAAAAGCACCGATTTCAGTCACCCGCCGGACATCACAATAAGCTGAACGGGGCGTGTGAACTCTTGTTCTTGACAGGCTTACTCGTTGGTGGTTTATATAAACTATACCGTGTAGTTTAGTTCTTCGGTGCAGAAAGTCAACCCTTTTTTCCTGCCAGGCAGAACCCTGGACCAGGTCGGAGATCGACAAGCCCCGGGGATGGTCCGAAATCTCTCAAACCAAGAGCAGACAATGAATTTTCAGCTTCAATCACCACTCGCGGCAGCGAAAAGACAGCTGCCCTTCGAATGCGTCACCTTGCTTTTGCAAGGCGGCGGTGCGCTGGGGGCATACCAGGGAGGCGTCTACGAGGCGCTGGCCGAAAGCAACATCCATCCCGACTGGATCGCCGGCATCTCGATCGGGGCCATCAACGGCGCCATTATCGCAGGCAATCCCCCGCATTCCCGGGTCGACCGGCTGCGCGAATTCTGGACGCAGGTGACATCGAGCGCGGCCTGGGACTGGTCGAACAACCCATTTGTCGATTTTTCGCGAAGCAACGTCACGCGCAATCTGCTCAATCAGATCAGCGCCAATCTTGCCGCCTCGTTCGGCTCTGCGGGTTTTTTCTCGGCACGCCCGCTGATGCCCTGGCTGCAACCGGGCGGGACGTGCGAGGCGACCAGCTTCTACGATACCAAATCGCTTAAGGGAACGCTGGAACGCCTGGTGGATTTCGACCGGATCAACGCCGGCATGACGCGCTTCAGCGCGGGCGCAGTCAATGTCAGGACCGGCAACTTCGCCTATTTCGACAGCACCACGCACACCATCAAGCCCGAGCATGTCATGGCAAGCGGGGCGCTGCCGCCCGGCTTTCCCGCCGTCGAGATCGAGGGCGAGGCGTACTGGGATGGCGGCCTCGTCTCCAATACGCCGCTGCAGTGGGTGATCGAAAGCAATCCCCGCCGCCAGGATACGCTCGCCTTCCAGGTCGATCTCTGGAGCGCGCGGGGCCAGCCGCCGCGCAACATGGCCGAGGTGGCGACACGCCAGAAGGAGATCCAATTTTCCAGCCGAACCCGGGCCAGCACCGATCAGTTCAAGAACGTGCATCGGGTGCAACGGGCCTTGGCGGCTTTGCTGCGCCGGCTTCCCGCCGATCTTGCGAACGACGATGATCTGGAGGTGCTGAAATCCGTCGCCAGCGACAAGGTCTACAACATCGTCCAGCTGATCTACCGGGCGCAGAACTACGAAGGTCCGTCCAAGGACTACGAGTTCTCACGGCTGTCGATGCAGGATCATTGGCGCGCCGGATATCACGATGCCCTGCGCACGCTGCGCAATCCCGAAGTCCTGACGCGCCCGGCGAGTCTCGACGGTGTCTTCACCTTCGATCTCGAACGCGACGGACTGGAATAACCACCATCCCTTTTCAATGTCGAACACGAGGAAGATCCAACCATGCGTGAGAAAGACGTACTCAGCCGGGCGTTCGCGATGCCGCTTACCAGCCCGTCATATCCGCCGGGTCCATACCGGTTCGTCAATCGCCAATACCTGATCATCACCTATCGCACCGACCCGGCAAAGTTGCGGGCGGTCGTGCCCGAGCCGCTCAACGTCGATCAGCGCCAGGCGCTGGTCAAATACGAGTTCATCCGCATGCCGGATTCCAACGGTTTTGGCGACTACACCGAGAGCGGCCAGGTGATCCCCGTCTCGTTCCGCGGCCGGCGCGGCAGCTACACGCACTGCATGTTCCTGAACGACGAAGGGCCGATCGCGGGGGGTCGCGAACTCTGGGGCTTTCCGAAAAAGCTGGCGCAACCGACGCTGCGAACCGAAGTCGACACGCTTGTTGGTACGCTGGATTACGGCCCGGTCAGGGTCGCGACCGGGACGATGGGATACAAGCATCGTGAAGCCGACCTCGCCGCGGTCAAGGCCTCGCTCGAAGCGCCGAACTTCCTGCTGAAAATCATTCCGCACGTCGACGGCACGCCGCGCATCTGCGAACTGGTCGAGTATCATCTCGAGCACGTCCTGCTCAGGGGCGCGTGGACGGGCCCGGCTGCGTTGTCATTGATACCGCACGCTTTGGCGCCGGTCGCCGAGCTGCCGGTTCTCGAAGTCGTCTCCGCAATCCACATCGTCGCGGACCTTACCCTCGGGCTCGGCGCGGTCGCGCACGACTATCTGCAGGAGCCGGGTCGACACTCGCTGCCCCGTAAGGAAAGCAGCCTGGTATTTTGAACGCGTGCACAAGGAGACGATCGTGAACATCACCTGGAAAGAACAAGCCGCCCGCTCCGCCGTCCGGCCGCTTGCCGGAAAAGTGTCGCTGGTCACCGGCTCGACCAGCGGCATCGGACTCGGCATCGCCCGAGCTTTGGCACAAGCCGGCTCGACGGTCGTGCTGAATGGCCTCGGCACGGCGTCGGAGATAGAAAGCATCCGGCAACAGATATCGGGCGAGTTCGGCGTCGAAGTCGGCACCTCGGCGGCGGACATGACAAAGCCCGAGGCGATCGCCGAAATGATCGCCGCGACGGTCCGGGAGCATCGCCGGCTCGACATCCTCGTCAACAATGCCGGAATTCAATATGTAGCGCCGCTCGACCAGTTTCCGGTCGAAAAATGGGACGCCATCCTTTCCATCAACCTGTCCTCGGCCTTCCATACCATCCGCCTGGCGTTGCCGGCGATGCGGGCGAACAAGTTCGGGCGAATCATCAACATCGCGTCCGCCCATGGCCTGGTGGCCTCGCCCTTCAAGGCAGCTTATGTCGCGGCCAAGCACGGCATCGTCGGCCTGACCAAGGTGGCGGCGCTGGAGACGGCGCAAGAGGGCATCACCTGCAACGCGATCTGTCCCGGTTACGTCTATACCCCCTTGGTCGAAGCGCAGATCGACAGTCAGGCCAAAGCGCATGGGATTTCCCGTGAAGCGGTCATCCGTGACGTGCTGCTGGCTCAGCAGCCGAACAAGCGCTTCGCAACCGTCGAGGAGCTGGGCGCGCTGACCGTCTTTCTGGCCAGCGACGCGGCGGCCTCGATCACCGGTGTCGCATTGCCGATGGATGGCGGCTGGACGGCCCATTGAGCTCGCCTACTCCGCCGCCATCTGCACGATCTCATTCCGCTCATGCAGCACCACGCCGGCGAGCGGATCGAAGTCGCCGGTCCACGGCGCGCGATCGAGCACGTCCCTGGTGTGCGTGTAGCCGGCGTCCCAGCGCTGCATGATGCCGGAGGGGCTGAAATCGATGTCCTTGGTGTGGTTCTCATGATCGAGCTGCGGCGCGAGCAGCCGCACCACATGCATCCGGGTCGGACAGCCATAGCCGGCCAGTTCGCGCACCGCCTCGCTATTGCGCTCGGTCTCGGGCAGCCGCGCGGCGAGCTGGCTGATGACGTGGCGCAGGCGATGCGCCTGCTGCTGGCGCTCGATGTGGCTTGCGATGCGGCTGGAATATTGCACGTCCTTGTGCCGGTTCAGCACCTCCGCCATCGTGGTCGGCTCGCGGCCTGCCGGATTCCACAGATGAACGGCGAAGATCAGCGAGTTCTTGCGCGGGTTGTCGTCGAACACCGCTTCCGTCGGCGTGTTCGACAGGATCCCGCCATCCCAGTACAGCTCGCCGTCGATACGCACGGCAGGAAATGCCGGCGGCAGCGCGCCGGAAGCCATGATGTGCTCCACGCCGAGTTCGGTATCGCGGCTGTCGAAATATCGCATCTCGCTGGAGCGGACATGCGCGGCACCGACCGTCAGGCGCGGCGTGCATTGATTGACGAGGTTGAAATCGACCAGCTCGCTGAGCGTCTGCCGCAGCGGCGCGGTCGAATAATATCCCGCCCTGTCGGCGCCGAGCGGATAATCGTCGCCGGCATGGGCCAGCGCATTGGGCCGGAAAAATCCAGGGATTCCGTTGGTAACCGTGGACCAATAAGCGAGCTTTTCGTTGAAGCCGGGAAACACATCGCGAAAACTCCAGACCGGATTCTGCTCCATCCGCTTCCAGAATTCTTTCAAGCGCGACAGACGGTTTTGCGGCGCGTTGCCGGCAATCAGGCTGGCATTGATGGCGCCGATCGAAGTGCCGATGATCCAGTCCGGCTCGATGCCCGCCTCATGCAGCGCCTGATAGACGCCGGCCTGATAGGAGCCGAGCGCGCCGCCGCCCTGCAGCACAAGCACGACCTGGCCCGGAATGTCGCTGGTTGTCAGGTGCGCCCGAGTGTCGCGAAGATTGATCATGTGATTCTCCTTGGAGTCATCGTCTATTAAGTTTCGTCATGCCCGGGCTTGTCCCGGGCATCCACGTCTTGAGATCTCGCAGCAAGAAAGACGTGGATGGCCGGGACAAGCCCGGCCATGACGATCCTTAATGCGCGGTCCAGCCGCCATCGACCGGCAAGGCGGCGCCGGTAATCGAGGCCGCGGCATCGCTTGCCAGGAATACGGTGAGCGCGCCGATTTCTTCGACGGTCGCAAAGCGCTTGTTGGGCTGCTGCGCCAGCAGCACGTCGTGGATGACCTGCTCGCGCGAGACACCATGTGCCTTGGCCTGGCCGTCGATCTGGGCTTCGATCAGCGGGGTGTAGACATAGCCCGGGCAGATCGCGTTCACGGTGATGCCCGCTTCGGCGGTCTCCAGCGCCGCGACCTTGGTCAGGCCGACGATGCCGTGTTTTGCAGCGACATAGGCGGCCTTGAAGGGCGAGCCGACCAGGCCATGCGCGGAGGCGATATTGACGATGCGGCCGAACTTGTTCGCCCGCATCGCCGGCAATGCCAGCCGCATGGCGTGAAACGCGGATGACAGGTTGATCGCGAGGATGGCGTCCCATTTCTCGACCGGGAATTTTTCCAGCGGCGCGACATATTGAATGCCGGCGTTGTTGACGAGGATGTCGAGGCGGCCGTGTTCGGCAAGCGTGGACGCGATCATCCCGGCGATCGCGTCAGACTTCGTCATGTCCGCCGGCGAATAGCCGACCTTGACGCCGGCCTCATCGGCGATCACGGCCTTGGTCCCGGCGATTTCGGAAGCCTCGCCAAACCCGTTCAGCACCACGGCCGATCCGGCCAGCGCCAGCGCGCGGGCGATGCCCAGGCCGATCCCGCTGGTCGAACCGGTCACGACCGAGACCCTGCCGGCCAGCGGTCGCACGGCTGTCGAGCTTTGCGGTTTGACTTGAATGTTCATGACGGATCCTTGTCGGGTGTGATGTTGCTCGTCGTCATCGCCAAACTGCCCGACGTGCGCGACAAGCGGAAATGCCCTTTGGCTTCCGAAACCATGCGCCGGCGCTATGATGGTTTGGATGTCATTGCGCGGCGTTATCGGCTACTTTGCCTGCACGATCCGATCAGGGCACGATCATGGAAATGCATCAGGTGCGTTACTTCCTGGCCGTCGCGCAGCTGCTTAACTTCACGCGCGCGGCCGACGCATGCAACGTCACCCAGCCGTCGCTGACGCGGGCGATCAAGCAGCTGGAGGGCGAGCTGGGCGGCGACCTGTTCCGCCGCGAACGCCCCGCCGCGCAACTGACCGAACTCGGCCTGCGCATGCACCCGCTGCTCAAGCAGTGCTACGACGCGGCAACCGGCGCGCGCCAGCTGGCTTCGTCGTTCAAGAGCGGCGAAGTCGGCGCGCTCCGGATCGCGCTCACGCATTCCGTCGACCTGTTGCTGCTGATCCCGCATCTCGACCAGATCAGGCGGCTGTTCAACCGGCTGGAATTCCGGTTTTTGCGCGGCAGCAGCGAGGAAGTCGCGGAATTCCTGAAAAAGGGCGAAGCCGAACTCGCCATTGCCGCTGAGATCAGCGAAGCGTGGGACCGGCTCGATGCCTGGCCGCTGTTCACCGAAGGTTTTCAGTTGATCGTCAACAAGCGCCATCCGCTGGCAGACCGCCGCGATATCACGTTCGAGGATCTGCGCAGCGAACAGTTATTGTTGCGAAATTATTGCGAGCACGCAGAGCGGCTGGGAGCGTCATTTCGCGATCGCGGCATCAACGTCGACCACAGCCACGCGATTTCGTCGGAACGCGACCTGATCGAACTGCTCGAGGCCGATATCGGCATCGCCGTCATTCCGCGCAGCGCCTCAGTGCCGGAGACGTTGAAGCGGACGGATGTCGACGGGCTCGACCTGCGCCGCACCGTGCATCTCTACGGCGTGGCGGGGCGCGAACGCACCGCGGTCGCCTCGGCAGTGTTGCGAATGCTGCGCGGCGCGGACTGGTCGCGCGTCGCCGGCGTGTGAACTCAACGCTGCGTAGGGCGGGTTAGCCGGACCGATGCACGGTAGCTCCGCATATTAGGTAGAAGGCGTAACCCGCCGTCGCGCGACGTGAAGTGGCGGATTACGCCTTCCGACTTCGCTCGGTTCAGCTACGGCGGATGTGGTCCGGCTAATCCGCCCTACGCCCTACGCGTCCCTGAACGCCGCGATCAGATCGTCGATCTCCATCCGCCTGCGGAAATCCGGATCGACGAAGCGCGCTTTCACCAGGCCGTCGCGGCCGACCACGAAGGTCGCCGGGATCGGCAGCACCCAGCCATCGTTGCCGTAGAAGCTCGACATGTCCTGATAGGACAATAGCTGCCGGATTTCGGCACCCAGCCAGATCGCGAGATTGAGCGACAACGCGTAACCGTTGTCGATGTCGGTCAGCACCGGGAACGGCGCGCCGGAATCGGCCTTGAACTGCGTGGCGAATTGCTGCAGCTCCGGCATGATCGCAACGACCTGGCCGCCCAGCGCCTTGATGCGGCCCTCGGCCTGCACCACCGCGCGCACGTTCAACCGGCAATACGGGCACCAATGCCCGCGGTGAAACATCACCGCCACCGGCCCCTCGGCCAGCAGCGACTGCAGGCTGACCAGCCGGCCGCGCTCGTCGGGTAAAACGAAGGGCGGCATCGGATCGCCCGGCCGCGGCGCGTTTTCGCCGCCGCCGTTTTCATTGATCCGCGCGACCAGCCGGTCGACCGCCTCGCTGTAAGCCGGAAAAATGTCCCGCCCCGCTATTGCATAGGCGCTAAGCCGTTCGTTCAGTGTTCCCTCCATGTCGCGGCAGTGCAGGAAGGCCGTCTGCAGCCGCTCGGCATCGTCGGATGAAAGGGATGTCATGGCGTACTCCGGCAGTGGCGGTCGACGATAGTGTCGTTCGGTTGGTCGGGACTAGTCCAGTCCAAACGTCATGGCGAGGCCGCCCGAGGGCGGCCTCATGATTTGCGGGCGCCGGTCAGGGCAGATAGAAATTGCCGGTCGGGTCGAGCATGCCGGAGGTTGAGTGAAGCTCGCCGCCACTCATGAAGAACACGGTGTTGTGCGGCACCTTCTTGGCGTTCTTCATCATGGCATCGTGGTTCTTTGGTCCCGACGCCATCGCCATCGACATCATCTTGCCGGGGCCGCCATACATGTACGCCATGCCCGGGTTGAATTCCCAGGGCACCTGGGAGAACGCCGTCGTCGCCATCGCCGCCAGCGCGGCCGCCGCGATAAGTGTTTTGGACAGTGTGGTCATCGAAAATTCCTCCGGATTAGAGCGCCCGCCAATCGGGCGTTGACCCATCAAAGGCCGGATTTCCCGCGGTTAGAAATGCCGTTGCACAATCGGTTCGATAGCTTTGGAGCATCGACGCGGGCGCAATAGCGCGCGGCTATCGAACCCAAAGCCAACCGGCATTTCATTGTGGCGACAGTTTCGACGATGGTCCTCGCAGCACCGGCCGATCATCGAGGGCCGCGGCACAACAGAGGAGACAATGAAATGTTCAAGCCCAACGAAAAGCCGCGCGCGCTGTGGCAAGCCCTCACGCTGGCCTGCGTCATCGCCGGATCGGTCACCACGGCCGCGTTTGCCGGCGAATGTCCCGCCGACAAGATGAAGGCCAACGCCCGCGAGGAAGTGAAGCTCAAGGCCGTCGGCGTCAGCGACGTGACGCTGGGCTCGATCGATCTCGAAAAGCAGCCCGCCAATATCAAGGGCCGCGAATTGCGGTTCCGCAAGCTCACCATCGAGCCCGGCGGCGTCGTGCCGTGGCACAGCCATGACGACCGGCCTGCGCTGATCTTCGTGCAGCAGGGCGAGATCGTCGAATACGCCAGCAACTGCGCGGAAGCCATCCTGCACAAGGCCGGCGATATCAGGCCCGAAGTATTCGGCACTTCGCATTGGTGGAAGAATTTGGGCACGCAGACCGTCATCCTCTATGTCGGCAACGTCCGCAAGGATCCCGACGACCATCATATGTGACGGGCGTTTTGCCTCACCTCTCCCCGCAGGGGAGAGGCCGACGCGCATCTGAAAGATGCGCGGCGGGTGAGGGGCCGCTACGCACACCTGACTCGCGAGAGCCCCTCACCCGAAGCCTTCGCTGCGCTCCGGCTTCGACCTCTCCCCTGCGGGGAGAGGTAAGGGAAGGCGCGTCGACTTAAATTCATCCTTGCCCGAACGGAGCACTGCGCCATGACCGTCATATCCGCGGAGATCTATTCAGCAACACGGACCATGCAGGGTCACTCGCCCGGCGTGCTGCTGCGCTCGCTGGTCATCGGCCTCACCGCCTTCCTGACCGTGGTCGACCTGTTCGCGACGCAGGCGATCCTGCCGTCGCTGACCCGGCACTATGATGTCACGCCGGCGGCGATGGGTTTTGCCGTCAATGCCAGCACGTTTGGAATGGCGGTCGCCGGGCTGGTGGTCGGCTTTTTCAGCCAGCACATCGACCGGCGGCGCGGCGTTCTGTTCAGCCTCGCAATCCTTTCCGTGCCGACCGCCCTGCTGGCGATTGCGCCGAATCTGGTCGTGTTCACCACCCTTCGCATCTGCCAGGGATTGTGCATGGCGTCCGCCTTCGCGCTGACGCTGGCCTATCTCGGCGAGCAATGCAGCTCGATGGACGCCGGCGGCGCCTTCGCGGCCTATATCACCGGCAACGTCGCAAGCAATCTGATCGGCCGGCTGGTTTCGGCGGCCGTGGTGGATACGCTTGGCCTCGCCTCGAATTTTGTTTTCTTCGCGCTGCTCAATCTCGCCGGCGCGGTGCTGGTGTATTTCACCATCGCGCGGGTGCGCCCGATGCATTCGCCGGGGACGGCGCAGCCGCCCCTTGCCGCGATGATCGCGCACTGGCGCAATCCGGCGTTGCGCGCCGCATTCGGCGTGGGCTTCTGCATCCTGTTCGCCTTTATCGGTACCTTCACCTTCGTCAATTTCGTGTTGGTGCGCCCGCCGCTGTCGCTTAGCCGGATGGATCTCGGATTTGTCTATTTTGTCTTTTTGCCCTCGATCGCAACCACGCTGCTGGCGGGCAAGGCGGTCGCGCGCTTCGGAACGCGGCCCGCGATCTGGGGCGCGCTGGCGCTCGCCGCCCTCGGGCTTCCGCTGATGCTCGCATCGCATCTTGCGGCGGTCCTGACCGGCATGGTGCTGGTCGGCGCCGGCACGTTTTTCGCGCAAGCGGCGGCGACCGGGTTCGTCGGACGGGCCGCAACCGAAAACCGCGGGGTCGCCAGCGGAACCTATCTCGCCTGCTACTTCTTCGGCGGCCTGGTCGGCAGCGCGGTGCTCGGGCAACTGTTCGATGGTTTCGGATGGACCGCCTGTGTCGCGGGCGTCGGCGCTTCGCTCGCCTGGGCGGCGCGGCTTACCGCGCATCTCAAGGCGTGAGAGGCGCCAGTTGCCTTCTGCCTTCTTCAACGACCTCCGTCGTGAGAAGGCCTGACCAAAGTCAGTCTCCGCTTCCCCGGCGCCAGCACCCCGTCGATCAGCCGTTCGGCGGCTTTGATCGCGGCTTGCTTGCTCGCGGCCTGGCCGCCCCTGATCGTGCGCGCATCGACATCGACGGCCCAATTCCATCCGGCGGATGTGCGGTTGCGAACCACAATGTAGTATTTGTTGCGGTATTCCATTTGCAGGGGGCTTGCGCCGTGGGATGGATCCATGTTCGTCGTTTCTGTGGCGGCGGTTGCGTCTTTCGCCTCGGTTTGTCGGGTCATGGTGGAGAGGACCCTACCCCTCTTACAGAATATCACTTTTCTTTCGGCCGCTCACGGCTCGCCGACGCGGGCCGCGCTGGGTCGGCGTATTCTAGGACGGCGGCCGCCAATTCGTCGATCCCGTCCCGCTGCGGCGCGCTGGCGATTCTGCGATAGGTGCGCAGTTCGGCCTCTTCCTTGCTGCCGAGGCTGCCGTCCCGCTCATTCTGCATGCTCATGATCGTACTTTCCCATGTACGGCCGGATGACTCGAGGCTTAGCCAATTAGCGCTTTTTTGCTAGCTACTCAACGCTTAGTAAGTTGTAATTTAATAGTATTTCAACCGTCGGGCCGTTTCGCTAAAGAACCGGAATGAAGAAGCCGAAATCGGAAAGGCGCGAGACTGCGATGCACGTGCGGGTCAGAGAATCCGTCAAAGCTGCGGCTGAGCGGCTTGCAAAGGAAGACGGCCGTTCGCTGGCCAACTGGCTCGAACGCCTGATCGAAGCCGAGGTGGCGCGGCACGACGGGAAGAAGTAAGGGCGTGGCGAACAAGAAGCCGAAATCGGAAAGGCGTGAGACCGCGATGAACGTGCGGGTCAGGGAATCCGTCAAAGCGACGGCTGAGCGCCTGGCAAAGGCGGACGGCCGCTCGCTCGCCAACTGGCTGGAGCGCATGATCGAAGCGGAAGCCGCGCGGCAGGACGGCAAGAAGTAAGCGGAGATATTTCCCGACCCAGGATTGTAGGGCGGATTAGCGCAGCGTAATCCGCCGCTCGTCGCTCCGTGGCGGCGGATTACGCCTGCGGCCTTCTCGTCGAATCGCCGTGCATGGGGCCGGCTAATCCGCCCTACGCGCCGATAACTCAATGTTTTCACCTATTTAGTGGATTTTCAGACCTCGTGATGCTATATTGTGGGAGAGGAAGTCCATGTCTGCCCGCCGCCAAACCGCCGCTCATGCCAGCTACACCGCAAGCGTCATCCGGCGCATGGCGGCGCGGAATAACGTGACGGCGTCGGTCTCGGAAAACGATCTGTTTGCCCATCACGTCACCCGGCTCTCCGGCGACGACGTGTTGCTGGACGACGTGGAGCAGATGGTGATCGCCTTGCAGCGGGTTGGCATCCTCAGCCGTGTGCAGGCGGTGCGCCTGCAAGCGCGGTATCTTCGCGAAAACAAGCCGTGACCTTCGATCCGTTTGGCGATTTCGCCACACGCGGGTATCTGCGCAATCTTGCCAAGGCCAAGGATCCCGATATCGTCCGCCGCCTTCAGCACAACTCATTCATGACCGGCCTCAATGACGCCCTGGCAAAGCTCGCGGCGCAGGAGCGACTTGGCTACGGCGACGTTCTCGCCACGCACAAATCCTGTTCGAGGCAGTATTCCCGTGGGCCGGCGAAGATCGTCTGACCAACGCGCCTCATCTCGCCATCAGCAAGGGACCGGTCCTGTTCGCCTATCCGCAGGATATCCGCCGTTCGATCGACTACGCGCTCGAACACGGACAGGACAAGGCATTCATGGCTTCAAAGCCGGGCGAAGTGATGGGTTATCTTGCGTATGGTCATCCGTTCCTGGAAGGCAATGGCCGAACCATCATGGTCGTTCATTCGGTCCTGGCCGACCGGGCGAGCATCAGCATCGATTGGACGGCGACAGGCAAGGATGAGTACCTTTCCGCATTGACAAGGGAGATCGACAGTCCCGGGAAAGGCGAGCTCGACGCGTATCTGAAGCCGTCTATCCGGAAGGCAGCCGCCAAAGCCGCGATCGCCGCCAACGTTGCTGCGGCTCGGGGCCTTGATGGCAATACGGACAACGCCGTTCTCGGCGATATCCGCGATCCCGAGCTCAGGGCGCGTTATGAAGCGCAGGAAATGAAGCGTAAGCAGGCAAAAGAGTCATAAGAAATACGGCCAAGCGCATGGCGAAGGCAGACGGCCGCTCACTCGCCAACTGGCTCGAGCGCATGATCGAAGCCGAGGCCGCGCGGCAGGACGGGAAGAAGTAAGCGGCGACATTTCCCGACTCAGGATTGTAGGGCGGATTAGCGCAGCGTAATCCGCCGCCCGTCGTCCGTGGCGGCGGATTACGCCTGCGGCCTTCTCGTTGAATCGCCGTGAATGGGGCCGGCTAATCCGCCCTACGAGCTGCCACCGCCGGGGTGACTCCGGCGAGAGCGAAATCGCTCTGCCCCTCACGCCGGCGCCACCCGCGTGACATAGGCCTTGACCGGCTCGGCATAGCCCTTGAGCTGCAGGCTGCACGGTTCGGCCGAAATGCTGCCCGAGACGTCCTGCCACACCGCCTCGCTCACGATCATCTCGCCGCCCTTTGCCGCGGCGACCAGCCGCGCGCAAAAATTCATGGGATCGCCGAGCGCGGCAAACTGATAGTTGCCGTCCTCGACGCCGATCGAGCCGACGAAGGTCTTCCCCGAATGCACGCCGACGCCGATCGACAGCCATGGACCTGCGGGATCGCCATGTCCGGTGGCGCGCAAGAGCTCCAGGCCGGCCGCGACTACGCGCTGGCGATAGTCGGAGCCGGTGAAGCCCGGCAGATAAATTCCGATCACCTCGTCGCCCACCATCTTGTCGACCACGGCATCGGTCTTGGTGAACACGGCCATCGCGATCTGGAAGAAGCGCTGCATCAGCGCGGCGAATTCGGTCGGACCGGCGCGGGCCGCAAGCTCGGTCGAGCCGCGCACGTCGGCATACAGCATCGCAATCTCGATCTCCGCACCGCCGCGTTCCCTGGCGAGCACCGCCTCGCATTGTTCGCAGAAGTGCGGATTGCGCCGCCATGGCCGAAAGCCCGCCAGACGCAGCGCGGGCGCGGTGAAACCGTCGAAGCCCACGCAGCACAGCCGGCAGCGCTCGCCGGCGGTCGGCGGACAGCAGGCGCATCATCTTGCGGCCGCGGCGCAACGAAGGATGCTCGCCCGTGAGCATCTGCTGCCAAAATACGCTGGGATTCCGCTGGTCGGTGGAATCCGTCATGGGGCCCTCCCCGTGCCGGGAGATCTCCGGGTCGGGAGATATTGCCGGGCGATGCTACCGGAGGCGCGGGAAACCGGCAACGGAACACTGCATGCAACTTGCGGCGGAAGCGCCCAGGTATTTTTTTCAGCAGCACTTTCCGTTTTGCTGGACGGGCGGACACCGCACCGTTCCATAAGAACAGAATACGCAGCAATCGCCCAGGCGAGGCCTGAGCCGCGCGCCGCAGCCTTTGCAGTCATAAAAAAATTGACATGCATCGGTCGGCATCGTTTCCGCGGCTTGGTGCCGGCAGGACGGACAGGTCAGGACCGATTCGAGCTGCATCCCGGCAAGCTAACTGCCCGCGGGGTCACGGACCACTCAAATGCCTGCGAGTTTTAGCCTTCGGGAGGTTGGACGCCGCGGTTTCCAGGCGTTTCCGGGCCATCCAGCGCGAGCCCGGCGGAATCGTGATCCCGGTATCCCGGCAGGACGCCTTTGATTAATCTATTAAATGTGCCAGAAGGCTATTGTGAAAAACATGTCCATCCTGTTGCGGATGCTTTTGATCGCGGGGCTTGTGGTTTCCCCGCTGTATCCGCCCGCGTTCGCCGCAAGCGGCAACGTCATGACCATGTCCGAAACGCAACCGGCCCCCGATCACGCGACGGCGCGCGGCGATGCCGACCACGCGACGGCGCCGTGTCATGACGAGGGCAAGATGGATTGCGACAAGCCGTGTCCCTGCATGGCGGCGTGCATGTCGCTGAGCGTTCAGGGCTTGCCCTGCATTGCCTCGATTGTCGCCCGTGTCGTCGTCGTGGGGCAACGCCTCGCACTTAGCAGCGAAGCGCAATTGGCAAGCCTCGCGGCGCCGCCTCCCGCACGTCCTCCCCGAGCCTGATTTCCCTATTCGCTCAGTCGGACCCCGGCCGGGATTTTCCTCGGCTGGGTAACGTGACGTTTGCGGCAGCCCGCCATCGAATTCCGGCGGCTATCAGGAAATCAGGAAAACAACGATGCCGGCCAGAACAATCCGCTATGTGGCCGCCGCCGTGCTTTGCGCCGTGATCGCGGCCGGTGCTTGCGCGCCCGCAATGGCCGCCGACGACATGACCGGGGGAAACAAGCGAATAAAATTCTATCGCAATCCGATGGGGCTGCCGGATACCTCGGCGGTGCCCAAAAAAGATTCGATGGGGATGGACTACATCCCCGTCTACGACGACGAAGATGCCGAGGGGGCCACCGTCAAGATCAGTCTCGGCAGGATCCAGAAAGCCGGAGTTCGCTCCGAGCAGGTCGAAAGCCGTGTTCTGAACGCTGCGCTGCGGGTGCCCGGGACGATTCAACTCGATGAACGCCGGGTGTCGATCGTCTCGTTCCGGTTCGAAGGTTTTGTCGAACAGGTCGAGAACGTCACCACGGGCCAGCACGTTCACAGGGGTCAACCCCTGATGCGCGTGTATAGCCCGGCCTTGGCGAGCGCCGCCGCGGAATATGTTTCCGTGCATGGCGCGAAAGCCGGAAGCGGCATTACAAGCCAGGGCATCAAGGGCGCGCGGCGGCGGCTGGAGAACCTCGGGATGTCGGAAAGCGCCATCGCCGACATCGAGCGCACCGGCGAACTATCGCTTTCCGTGCCATGGCTGGCGCCGCAGGACGGCGAGATCCTGGAACGCAATGCCGTGAACGGCATGCGGGCCGCACCCGGCGCGGTTCTGTTCCGGATCGCCGATCATCAGGTGGTATGGGCGGTCGCCGATATCGCCGAACGCGATCTCGGCCTGATCTCGATCGGGCAGCACGCATCGGTGCGGCCCCGTGCCTATCCGGACCGGATTTTCACCGGAGCGGTCGCGCTGATCTACCCGCATATGAACGCGCAAACCCGGACGGCGCGGATACGCATCGAGCTGCCCAATCCCGACGAACTGTTGCGGCCGGATATGTATGCCGACATCGACATCGCAACCGGAGCGGACGCGCCGGTTCTGACGGTGCCGGACAGCGCCGTCATCGACAGCGGCCAGCGCCAGGTGGTGCTGCTCGACAGGGGCGAAGGGCGTTTCGAGCCGCGGGCGATAAAACTCGGCCGGCGCGGCAATGGCCGCGTGGAGATCAAGGACGGCGTGACCGGGGATGACAGGGTCGTGGTGTCCGCGAACTTCCTGATCGACGCCGAAAGCAACCTCAAGGCGGCGCTGCAAGGCTTCGACCACGCGGAGCAGCCGCAATGATCGCGCGTCTCATCGCATGGTCGGCCCGCAACCTGATGCTGATCCTGATCGGCACGGTGTTTGCCACGGCCGCCGGCATCTACGCCCTAAAACACCTGCCGCTCGATGCCATTCCCGATCTCTCCGACACCCAGGTGATCGTCTACACAGAATACAAGGGCCAGGCGCCGCAGGTGATCGAGGATCAGGTCACCTATCCGCTGACCACGGCAATGCTGACGGTGCCGAAGTCGAAAGTGGTGCGCGGCTTTTCGTTCTTCGGCGTCTCCTTTGTCTACATCATCTTCGAGGACGGCACCGACCTCTATTGGGCGCGCTCGCGCGTGCTCGAATATCTCAACGCCGCCGCGCGAAAACTCCCCGCCGGCGTGACGCCGACGCTCGGACCCGACGCCACCGGCGTGGGCTGGGTCTACCAGTATGCGCTGCAGGCCGGCAACATGTCGCTGGCGGAGCTGCGCTCGCTGCAGGACTGGAGCGTGCGCTACGGCATCGCCAAGGCGGAAGGCGTGGCCGAAGTCGCGAGCGTCGGAGGCTTTGTCAAGCAATACAATGTCGTGGTCGATCCGAATCGCCTGCGCTCCCTGAACATTCCGCTGTCGAAAGTGCGCGACGTGATCCGCGGCAGCAACATGGATGTCGGCGGGCGCACCGTCGAACTCTCGGAGTTCGAATTCATCATCCGGGGCCGCGGCTATCTCAAAAACATCGCCGATCTGTCCAATGTCGTGGTCAAAGTCGAAAATGGCACGCCGGTCCTCTTGAAGGACGTGGCGCGGATCGAACTCGGGCCGGACGAGCGGCGTGGCATCACCGAACTCAACGGCGAGGGCGAGGTCGCCAGCGGCATCGCGCTGCAACGGTTCGGGCAGAACGCGCTTGATGTCATCGATAACGTCAAGGCGCGGTTTGCCGAGATGGCGACGAGCCTGCCAAGCGGTGTCGAAATCGTTGCGGTCTACGATCGCTCGAATCTCATTCATGACGCCATCGAGACGCTGAAGAAGACGCTTACCGAGGAGAGTATCGTCGTCGCCCTCGTCTGCATCGTCTTTCTCCTGCATGTGCGCAGCGCGCTGGTCGCCATCCTGATGCTCCCGGTCGGCATCCTCATGGCGTTCGCGGCCATGAAGGCATTGGGGATCGGCTCCAACATCATGAGCCTCGGCGGCATTGCGATTGCGATCGGCGCGATGATCGACGCGGCCATCGTCATGATCGAGAACGCGCACAAGCATCTTGAGCGGGCGCCGCCCGACAAGCCGCGCATCGACGTGCTGATCGAGGCGGCAAGCGAGGTCGGCCCGGCGCTGTTCTTCAGCCTGCTGATCATCACGGTATCCTTCCTGCCGATCTTCACCATGGAGGCGCAGGAAGGACGGCTGTTCAGCCCGCTCGCCTTCACCAAGACATTTGCAATGGCGGCAGCCGCAATCCTGTCGGTGACGCTGGTGCCGGCGTTGATGGTGCTGTTCGTGCGCGGCCGGATCGTTCCCGAGCACAACAATCCGATCAACCGGTTGCTGATCTGGAGCTATCGGCCGCTGATCCGGATCGTGCTCAGGGCCAAGACGCTGACCATCCTGCTGGCGTTGGGCGTACTGGCGGTCAGCATCTGGCCGGCGCGGCAGCTCGGCACCGAGTTCATGCCGAGCCTGAACGAAGGCACGCTGATGTACATGCCGACGACCTTGCCCGGCATTTCCGTGACCAAGACCGCGGAATTGCTGCAGACCCAGAACAAGATCATCAAGACGTTTCCGGAAGTGGCGTCGGTCTACGGCAAGGCCGGACGCGCCGAGACCGCGACAGATCCGGCGCCGACCGAAATGGTCGAGACCGTCGTCAACCTCAAACCGAAGGCGCAATGGCGCGCCGGCCTCACCCTCGATGGATTGATTGCCGAGCTCGACAAGGCCCTGCAGTTTCCCGGTGTCTCCAACGCCTGGACCATGCCGATCAAGGCGCGCACCGACATGCTGGCGACCGGCATCCGCACTCCCGTCGGAATCAAGGTGTTGGGCGCCGATCTCGCCGAGCTGGAGAAGCTTGCCCGGCAAATCGAGGGTGTCGTGAAAACCGTGCCGGGCACCTCGAGCGCCTACGCCGAGCGGGTGATCGGCGGCTATTATCTCGACGTGGTGCCCGATCGCGACGCGCTGGCGCGGTACGGGTTGATGGTCAGCGACGTGCAGGACGTGGTTTCGTCGGCGCTGGGCGGCGAGACCATCACCACGACGGTCGAAGGCCGCGAACGCTACGGCGTCAATTTGCGCTATCCGCGCGACTTGCGCAGCGACCCGCAGTCGATTGCGCGCGAGGTGTTGGTGGCGATGCCGGCCGGCGGCACGGTGCCGCTCGGCGAGGTCGCGGCCATCAGGCTGACCCGCGGCCCGACCACGATCCGCACCGAGAACGGCCAGCTCGCGGTCTATATCTTCGTCGATATCCGCGACCGCGATCTCGGCGGCTATGTCAGCGACGCCAAAGCCGCCGTCGCCGCCAATGTCCGGTTTCCGCCCGGCGCCTATGCGGTGTGGAGCGGCCAGTTCGAATATCTCGAACGCGCCGAGGCGAAGCTGAAAATCGTGGTGCCGGTGACGCTGCTGATCATTTTCCTGCTGCTCTATCTCAACTTCCACCGCTTGACCGAAACGCTGATCGTCATGCTGTCGCTGCCGTTCTCGCTGGTCGGCGGCCTCTGGCTGATGTGGTGGCTCGGCTTCAACTTCTCCGTTGCCGTGGCGGTCGGCTTCATCGCGCTCGCAGGCGTCGCCGCGGAAACCGGCGTCATCATGCTGATCTATCTGGATTCCGCGATGAAGGAACTGCACGCAAGGCGGTTGGCGGAGGGGACGGCGTTCACCCGCGCGGACCTGCATGAGGCGATCATGCGCGGCGCGGTGGAACGGGTGCGGCCGAAGATGATGACGGTGGTCGCCATCATGGCCGGGCTGCTGCCGATCCTATGGAGCACCGGCGCCGGCTCCGAGGTCATGCAACGCATCGCGGTGCCGATGATCGGCGGGATGGTTTCCTCCACCGTTCTGACGCTGATCGTCATTCCCGCCGTCTATGCCTGGATCAAGGGTTGGGAATTGTCGCGCCGCCCCATCCCCGAGCCCGGTCGCATCGCGACAGACGAAAATCGTGCGGGGTAACGGACGTCCACGCGCTGTGCAAAAAAAGAGGTGTTGACCTGCATTGCGCGCGCCGCCTCAAATGCCATACATGTATAGCATCAGGAGCCCCTGCCGTGCTCGCCCTTCGCCTTTCCGCCGACATCGAGCAGCGGCTCGATGCGCTCGCCAAAAAGACCGGCCGCAGCAACAGCTATTTTGCGCGCGAGGCGATCCTGCGCCACATCGAGGATATCGAGGATTATTATCTGGCGCGCCGCCGTGCGCAGCGCGGCAGGCCGCGCGTGACGCTCGAGAGCCTGGAGCGCGATCTCGCCAAACGCGGCAAACGCTGAAGGCCGGCGCCAATGGCGGCAGCCGTCTGGCGTGTCGAGTGCGGAGGCGCGCGCCTACTCGACATAGGCCTGGCACTCGATCTCGACCTTCAGTCTCGGATCGACCAGTCCCTTCACCTCGACCAGCGTGGAGGCCGGCAGATGCTCGCCGAAATAGGCGATGCGGCGCGGGTTGATTTTCGGCCGTTCCGTGATGTCGGTCATGAAGACCTGCACCTTGACGACATGCTCGGGCCCGGCGCCGGCCGCCTTCAGGCACTTGTCCATCACGTCGATGGCGATGTCGAATTGCGCGACCACGTCGGAGGGGATGCTGTTGTCCTGCGCCTGCCCGACGACGCCGGCGACCCAGACGTGGGGGCCTGCGCGGGTGACGTGGCAATAGTGGCTGACCGGCGACCGCAGGCCGGGAACGATGATGCGCTGGATTTTTGCCATGCTTGCCTCGCGAAGCGGGATCGACGCCGGCAGGCTAGCCGCAGTCGGCCCGGTCGGCCAGCCCATCATTTGCCGCCCGCCGCAGCGGTTTCGCAAGCGCGGGCTGCATCGCTTTGCCTCGAACCTGGCCGTGTAGAACATGAAATGCAGGGGCCGCAGGGCGGATCAGCCCGCGGGTCGGCGCTTCGCGCGGCCCGGGCATGAACGCCGGCGCAATCCGCCGTTCGCCGCGCGGCAGGAAATCAGAAAAGCCAGAAAGACGCCTGCGCCCCGGTATCGAGAACACCGAGAACTGCGAGGACAGCGGCTACCGCGCTCAGAGCCAGGACATTCCACATCTTCGGCATCCCCCAATCGAGTCGGCTATGCCGCATGCTCCCGAAACATGGTTAATAATTTCTTAAGGCAAAGCGCCGGGCATCCGCCTGGTCCGATGCACCACGTGCCCCGGACGCAGCGCAGCGCGCAGCCCTTGCGAAGCGGTGCGCTGCAGAGCCGGGGCCGTAACAAGCGCCGGTGTTTGGTACGGTCCCGGCTCAGCGGAGCGGCATAAAGAATGCCGCACCGCGTCCGGGACACGAAACCGGCCGTCATTGCCGGGCCTTGACCGGGCAATCCATCATCCTTAGCCGCTTTTGAAAAGGACCGTAGGGCGGATTAGCGCAGCGTAATCCGCCGCCGCGGCGGGTACGATGTGACGGCGGATTACGCTGCGCTAATCCGCCCTACTGGTAGAGCCGACTACGCCACCGCCACCTTGCTCCGCCCCATCAGCATCCGCCTGATCTCCGCGGCCGGCTTTGCCGCGCTGAACAGATAGCCCTGCATCTCGGTGCAGCCCAGCGCGCGCAGCAATTCCCTTTGCGCTTCGGTTTCCACGCCCTCCGCGGTGGTCGTCATGTTGCGTGCGCTTGCGATGTTCACCACCGCCTGCACGATGGAGGAAGAGCCGTCCGGCTCCGCCAGTTCGTTGACGAAGCAGCGGTCGATCTTGATCTTGTCGAATGGAAAGCGCTGCAGGTAGCCCAGCGAGGAATAGCCGGTGCCGAAATCGTCCAGCGCGATGCGAACCCCGACGGCGCGAAGCTGATGCAGGATGGCGAGCGCGGCCTCGTCGTCGCGGATCAGCACCGCCTCGGTAATCTCGAGCTCCAGCCGGTTCGCCGCAAGGCCTGATGACGCCAGCGCGCTCGCGACATGCAGCGCCAAGGTGTGGTTCCTGAACTGAACCGGCGAGACGTTGACCGCGAGCTTGATGTGGTCGGGCCAGCTTGCGGCTTCCGCGCAGGCGGACGTCAGCACCCATTCGCCGAGCTGGCTGATCAGGCCGATGTCTTCGGCGACCGGGATGAAGTCGGCGGGCGACACCATGCCGCGCTCGGGATGCCGCCAGCGCAGCAGCGCCTCGCAGCCGGAAACCGCGCCGCTTCGCAGGCTCACGATCGGCTGATACGCAATCTCGAACTGGCCGTCGACGATAGCCTGGCGCAAATCCAGTTCCAGCGCGCGGCGTGCGCGCACGCGCGCGTCCATCTCGCGTTCGAAGAAGCGATAGGTGCGGCGGCCGTCGGATTTGGCGCCGTACATTGCGAGATCCGCGCTCTTCAGCAGTTGATCGAGGTCGGTGCCGTCCTGCGGCGCCAATGCAATGCCGATGCTGGCGTCGGTGACAAGCTGGTGGCCGAGACATTCGACCGGCGCGCGGATCGCCTGGTAGATCCGGATCACGAGGTCCATGACATCGGCCGGAGTTTTGACGGCGGTCTGAACGATGGCAAACTCGTCGCCGCCGAGGCGCGCAACGAAGTCGCACTCCCTGACGCAGCCGTTCAAACGCAACGCCACGGCCTTCAGCAGTTCGTCGCCGACGGGGTGGCCGAGCGAATCGTTGACGCTCTTGAATTCGTCGATGTCGATATAGAGCACCGCGAGCTGCCCGCCGCGGCCGATCTTCTTCAGCTCGCGTTCGAGCTGATCGCGAAACAGCACCCGGTTCGGCAGATCGGTCAGCGCATCGTAATGCGCCAGATGCGCGATCCGCTCGTCGGCCTGCCTGCGCTCGGTAAAATCCTCCAGCGTCGTCACCCATCCGCCGTCGGCCAGCGGCTGGTACTGAACCTGGATCGAACGGCCCTGCGCCGTCGTCAGGATGCGTTGAAAGGCCCCGCCCTCCGCCATGTTGCGCAGGATGGCCTCGATGTATTCGTCGACGTTGTCCGTAAAAGTCCCGGTTTCCCGGCGATGCATCAGGAGTTCGCGAAAGCTGCAGCCGGGCTTGATCACGTCGCGGGACACGCCGAACATGTCAATATAGCGCTGGTTGCAGATGACGAGCCGCTGATTTGCATCGAAAAACAGCAGCCCCTGCGTCATGTTGTTCACGGCGGTGTCGAGGCGTTGCTTCTCCAGCGCCAGCCGCCGCTGCGATGCCTGGTGCTGCCGCGATACTTGCCGCACCACCAGAAACAGGATGACGGCGACGACCAGCGCCGAAAGCGTGGCGATGCCGATCAGGAATCTGGTCTGTTCGCGCCAGTCGGCGAGCGCCGTGGACACCGCGGTGGTGGCGACGACGGTGATCGGAAACTTAGCTAGGCGGCGAACCGCGCCGAGCCGGTCCTCGCCGTCGATCGGACTCCTCAGCCGCATCGTTCCATGATCGGGCTGCGGCGGCCGGACCAGTTCGAGCAGCGCCCCGCCCTTGAAGCTGCGCCCGATCAGCGCTTCGTTGTGCGGATGGCGGGCCAGCAGCGTTCCATTCTGATCGAACATCGAAATCGCGGCGCCGTCGCCGAGCGCCAGCGAAGCGAAGAATTTCTCGAAATGCGCGGGCTCCACGCCGCGCGAAATGCTGCCGAGAAACTCGCCGTCGGTCCCGGTCACCTTGCGGGCGATGATCGTGGTCCACGCACCCGTCACGCGGCTGTAGACCGGTTCGAGCAAAATCGTCGGCGATTGCGGACCGGATATGAAGACCTTGAAATACGCGCGGTCGGCAACGCTGACATCGGGTACCGGCCACACCCCGGAGGCGTTGATCAGCTTGCCCTGCGCATCGAACACGTTGACGGCGCCGACATAGGACAATGCGCTCAACTTGGCTTTGAGCATCAGGTGCACGTCGCGGCCCGACATCTGACGCCGATAATCTTCAGCCGTCGTAATCCCGGCCGCATAGACGTGCTCGACCAGGCTGTTTTGAATGACTTCGGCGTCTTCGAGCTGCTGATCGAAATGGCGCGCCAGCAGCAGCACAGTATTTTCCAGCTCGCGCTCGCTGGAGGAGAGCGCCCGCTCGCGGAAATTGCCGACCATCACCGCGGTGCCGACGATGATCGCGGCGATCAGAAGCACGCCGCACAGGATCAGCCAGTAGATCGGACTTCGCCGCACCGCGCGGGCCATCAAGCCGCCCGCATCGGCCGCGCCGACACGACCGCTCAAGCTCCTCCCGGACGGGTGCTTTTCCATAGCCCAACTCCCGGGAGCATGGATACAGGGCACAAATGGAGGCATGGTTAGGAATTCCGGTTAGGGAACCGTTAATCCTAAGGCGATGTTTATGGGGGGATGGTCGAGGCAGGCGGTCTGTCGACAAAAAAGGCGCCCCGCGGGGGCGCCGTCATTGCGAGCGAAGCGAAGCAATCCAGAGCCCGGGGCACAGACTGGATTGCTTCGTCGCAAGAGCTCCTCGCAATGACGGCCCTCTCCGGATCAGAACACCTTGTCCACCGGCAGCCCCAACGCCATCGAGCCGGCATATTGCGCCTGCGGGCCCGCCTGCAGCGGATGATAGCGGGCGGCCTGGATATCGCGGAATTTCCGCTCCAGGCCTGCCGAGCGATAAAAGCCCGCGCCGCCGGCAAGCTCCATCGCGAGATCCACCGCCGCGATCGCGTGACGCGCTACCAGGGTCCTGCCCATCATCACCTGGTTGATGGTCTCGGCCGAGGGCGTATTGAGGCGCACCGCCGCCAGCATCAATTCATGGGCGAGCCGGGCCGCGGTCAGCTCGGTGTCCATCCGTCCGGCCAGTTCGATGACGTGATGGTTCGCCGGCCTGCGTTTTGCCAGGCCAATGGCGATGTCGCGCGCGCTTTCGGCAATCCCGAGATAGACGGCATAGACCAGCGAGAAGCCGATGGTCCCGATGATCTGGAACAACGGATGCCACTCGCCTGCGACGCGCCGCGCGGCGACCGCGGCCTCCGGCACGACATGGCCGTCGATCAGCACGTCATGCGAGCCGGTGCCGCGCATGCCGAGGGTGCGCCAGGTGTCGAGCACTTTCACATGCGGCGAATTCATCGGGATGCCGAAATGCAGCACCATCGCCGGCTCGCCTTCGCTCTCCAGCACCGCGCTGGTCATCAGCAGATCGCCGGTGGGCGAGCCCGACGAAAACACTTTTCGCGCGGTGATGCGATAGCCGCCGTCCACCTTCTCCGCCTTGCCGGAGCCGTTCAGCCAATCCGATCCGCCGCTGGAAACCAGCTGGATGCGCTCGGTGGCGATCCGCCGCAGCAGCGGCTCGACGGCGGCGGCCTTTTGATGGGTCCATCGCCAGGCCGGAATGGCGACCTGGTGGGTATGCATGGAAAACGCCAGCGCGGTCGATCCGCAATACCGCGCCAGCGTGCGCAACATCGACGCGAGTTCATCGATGCCGGCGCCGCCGCCGCCGAGTTCTGTGGGCACGCCGGCCTCGAACAGCCCGTTGGATTTCAACAGCGCGAAATTGTCGGCGACGAATTTGTCTTCGTCCGTCGTCTCCATGGCGCGCTGCTCGAAACCGAATCCGAGTTCGCGCGCGATATCGCTCACCGTGCGCCGCTCCGCCTGTTCGGTCTTGATGGCTTCGATCACGCTCATAGTAATATTCCTTTTCGTTAAAATGCTGAACTGCCGCCGAGTGTCACCGGGAAAGGCGGCCCAAACCAGTCCACGAACTGTACTGCGGCAGCCTGGCAGCCGGCCAAGGGCGTTGTTCGCGCTGGCATTTTCGGCCGGCGGTGACGGCAAGTGAAAATTACGCTACAGGTTCTGTACTACCTGCCCGTAGGGCGGATTAGCGAAGCGTAATCCGCCGATGGCTCCCACTCACTGGAATGGCGGATTACGCTTCGCTAATCCGCACCTCAAGAGTAGTGTCGTGAACGATCAGACCAAGCAAGGCGGCTACGGACAATTCTGTCCGGTCGCGATGGCGGCGGAAATCATCTGCTCGCGCTGGACCGCGCTGATCCTGCGCGAAATGCTCTGCGGCACCACGCGCTTCAACGATCTCCGGCGCGGCGTGCCGCTGATGTCGCCGACACTGCTGTCGAAGCGGCTGAAGGAGCTCACGGAGGCCGGCGTCGTTGCGGCGACCCGCGGCGCGCATGGCGTGGTCGAGTACAAGCTCACCGAGGCCGGCGAGGATTTGCGCGGCGTCATCATGTCGCTCGGCACCTGGGGGCAGCGCTGGGTGGAATCATCGCTGTCGCTGAAAAACCTCGATCCGTCGCTGTTGATGTGGGACATGCGCCGCAACCTCAAACCCGCGCTGCTGCCGGAGGGCCGCTGCACCGTGAAATTCACCTATCCCGAGCTGAGCGCGGGCCGCAAATCATGGTGGATTGTCAGCGACGGCGGCGAGATCGACCTCTGTAGCGTCGATCCCGGTTACGATATCGATCTCTACGTCAACGGTTCGCTGCACGCGATGACGGCAGTCTGGATGGGCGTCTCCACGCTGAAGGCCGAGATCGACGCCGGCAACATCACCCTGACCGGCGACAAGGCGGTTGCGCGTTCGATGCAGCAGTGGCTCGGCCTAAGTCCGTTCGCCGCGGAAAAGAGCCGGGTTGCGTAGGGCGGATTAGCGAACGGGTCGCGCGAACGCGCGCCCGATCGCGTAATCCGCCGTTCGTCATTCCGTGACGGCGGGTTACGCCTGCCGCAGTGCTCGTTGATGCACCGTGGACGGGACCCGGCTAACCCGCCCTACGAACTTCGCGGCGTTTCGCGAGTTAACCGAACTTCGCGGCCGTGGCCGGTATTCGTACCCGCGGCGGCGTTTTTCCTGTAGCGTGGCGGGACGATGGCCTCCACAGACCTCGACACGCGCGTCTCGCTGAGGCGCCGCAAGAACAGGATCTCGGCGTTGCTGGTGCTCGCCGCGGGGCTGCTGCTGTTTGCCGCGGCGGCGGCCGGATTGTATTGGGCGCTGCAGCCAGTCACTCTGCGGATCGCCGTCGGCCCGCCAAACAGCGACGATCAAAAACTGATCCAGGCGCTGGCGCAGACCTTTGCGCGCGACAAGAGCCCGGTGCGGCTGGTTCCGATAACCACCGAAGGGGCGGCGGAAAGCATTGCCCTGATGAAGGCCGGCAAGACCGACCTCGCGGTGGCCCGCGGCGATCTGGAAATGCCGCCCGACGCCGAATCCGTCGTCATCCTGCGCAAGAACGTCGTGGTGCTGTGGGCGCCTTCCGGGCTTGCCGCCAAGGGCTCGAAGAAACCGCCGGCGGCGAAAATCAAGGGTATCGACGAGCTCGCCGGCCATCGCGTCGGCGTCATCGGCCGCACCCAGGCCAACGTCGTGCTGTTGCGCGTCATCCTGAAGGAATCCGGCGTCGATCCCGACAAGGTGGCGGTGACGCAATTCGGCACCGGCCAGATTGCCGAGCTCGCGAAGGATTCCACGATCGATGCGTTCATGGCGGTCGGTCCGCTCGGCAGCAAGATCACCTCCGAAGCGATCGCCGCGACCGCGCGCGCGCGCGGCGAGCCGAAATTCCTGCCGATCGACGTCTCCGAGGCGATCGCGCAGCGCCACCCGCTCTATGAATCCGAAGAGATTGCCGGCAGCACCTTCTCCTCCTCGCCGGCGCGGCCGGAAGACAAGGTCGAGACCGTCAGCGTCAATCACCTGATCGTCGCGCGCAAGTCGCTGCCCGATACGGCGGTCGGCGGATTCGTCCGGCAATTGTTCACGGTCCGCCAGGTGCTCGCCCGGGAAGTGCCGGGCGCTGCAAAGATCGAGAAGCCCGACACCGACAAGGACGCCGCGCTTCCCGCGCATGCCGGTGCCGCGGCCTATATCGACGGCACCGAACGCACGTTCGTCGAGCGATACAGCGACTATTTCTGGTTCGTCATTCTGCTGGTCTCCGGACTGGGCTCCGCCGGCGCCTGGCTGCGCCACTATCTGAAGCGCGACGAGCGCGAGCAGACCACGCTGCACCGCGAACAGCTTCTGGCGATGATTTCCAGGGCGCGCGACGCCGGAACGGCGGAAGAACTCGCCGCCATGCAGCACGAGGTCGACGCAACGCTGCGGGAAGCGCTGCGGAGCTACGACGACGGCGCGATCGAGGAAGGCGACCTCTCGGCGTTCGGGCTTGTGCTCGAGCAGTTTCATCGCGCCGTGATCGACCGCCGCATGGCGATTGCCGCCGCCGAGCCCGATTTGCCGCGCATGCGCGCGCTGTAGCAAGTTTGTAGGGCGGGTTAGCCGCCCACATCCGCTGTAGCTCCCCAAGCAAGGTGCAAGGCGTAACCCGCCGCCGGTACGCGTGGCGTGGCGGATTACGCCAACGGGCGCGCATTCGCGCGACCCGTTCGCTAATCCGCCCTACGGTATTCGCCGGAAATATCTTTCCCCTTGTAGTCGGTCATCATAGCGGTTGCGGCCAGCGTGATGACCGCGCGAATCGCGATGTAGATCGCGATCGCATAGGACGAATGATAGTTTGTAGGGCGGGTTAGCCGCCCACATCCGCTGTAGCTCCCCAAGCAAGGTGCAAGGCGTAACCCGCCGCCGGTGCGCGTGGCGCGGCGGATTACGCCAACGGGCCGCGCGTTCGCGCGACCCGTTCGCTAATCCGCCCTACGGTATTCGCCGGAAATATCTTTCCCCGTGTAGTCGGTCATCAGTGCCGTCGCCACCAGCGTGATGACCGCGCAGATGGCGATGTAGATCGCGATCGCATAGGACGAATGATAGGTGCCGAACAGCCAGGTCGCGATCAGCGGGGCGGGACCGCCGGCGATGATGGAGGCGAGCTGGTAGCCGAGTGAGGAGCCGCTGTAGCGCAAGCGCCCGGTAAAGCTTTCGGCGATCAGCGCCGCCTGCGGGCCGTACAGCATGTCATGCGGAATCAGCGACAGGATGATGGCGAGGAAGATGATGGTCTCCGCCCCGGTATTGAGCATCGCGAAATAGACGAAGCCGAACACGCCGGTCACCGCCGCGCCGATCATGTACATGTTCTTGCGGCCGATCTGGTCGGACAGATGCCCGAACAACGGAATCGAGACGAATGACAGCACGGACGCCGACAGCACCGCTGACAGCAGGAAGTTGCGCGAGACGTGCAGCGTTTCGATGCCGTAGGAGAAGATGAAGGCGGTGAAGATGTAGAACGGCGCCTGCTCGGCCATGCGCGCGAAGGCCGAGAGCAGGATTTCCTTCGGATGCTGTTTGATCACGGTCAGCATCGGCGTCTTGTCGACCTTGCGCTCGGCGAGCAGCTTTGCAAACACCGGCGTCTCCAAAATGCCCATCCGGATGTAGAGGCCGACGCCGACCAGCACGAGGCTGAGCGCGAAGGGGATGCGCCAGCCCCAGGCCAGAAACTGCTCGCCGGACATCTGGCTGAAGGCGAGCACGGCGAGGTTGGCCAAAAACAGTCCGCAGGGCACGCCGAATTGCGGCCAGGATGCAATGAAGCCGCGCGACTTGTCGCCGCGCGCCCATTCCATCGACATCAGCACCGAGCCGCCCCACTCGCCGCCGACGCCGACGCCCTGGATGAAACGCAGGATAGTCAGGATCACCGCGCCCCAGATGCCGATGCTCTCATAGGTCGGCACCAGCGCCACCGCAAAAGTGGCGAGCCCCATCAGCATCAGCGTTGCGATCAGCGTCGACTTGCGGCCGATACGGTCGCCGTAATGTCCGAAAATGGCGGCCCCGATGGGGCGCGCGATAAAACCGACGGCATAAATCGCGAACGCCTCGAGCGTGCCGACCCAGGGATCGGAATGCGGGAAGAACAGTTTTGCAAAGACGAGGCCGGTGACGGTCGAGTAGAGGAAAAAATCATACCATTCGATCGCGGTCCCGATGGTGGATGCGATCACTGCCCGGCGCATCTGCACCTGGTGCTCGGAGGGGCTGAGCTGGTTGATGTCGGTGCTGATGGTGGTCATGGGCGTTCTCCGCTGGCGGTTGCGCCGCTGAGACGGCGCCAGCCCTTATGAAGAAACTCACCACGCCATACCGGGTTCCGGCCACCTCTCCCGTAGGGCGGATTAGCGTGGGGTCGCGCGAACGCGCGCCCGATCCGCGTAATCCGCCATTCGTCGCTTGGTGGCGGCGGATTACGCCTAACATCTTGACTCGTTGAGTCACGGTGGACGGGGTCGGCTAATCCGCCCTACAAACTACTTCCGGGTGAAAATCTCCTTGGCGTCGATCGCGTCCTTGGAGTGCAGGCCTGCCGCCTGCAACGCCGCGGCGGCCGGGTCGCCCGCCCTGCTCCACCACGGCAATTTCGCCTCGATGCCCCGCGCCACCGGCTCGCCGAGCGGGCCTCCGAAATCGAGCGGCCAGAAGCCGTTGGGCACGGCTTCGACGGTGATGCCGCGAAGCGCAAAACCTTTGCCGTAGGTCGCCGCCAGATCATCCGGCTTGACCACGCGCATGGTGGCGGGATCGCTGACGTCGCTGAAGGCCGCCAGCACGGGGATCAGCGCGCCGGTCACCGGCACTGTCCCGGTCATCTGGTTCATCGCGTTGAAGGTGGTCTTGCGGCCGGCGGTGTTGAAGGCGCGCAGCGCCACGAAGTTCATGCCGTCGAGCTCGACACTCTTGTCCTCGAGATGCGCCAGCAGCGCGACCAGGTTTTTGCCGCCGCCGAGATCGATCCATACCGCATCGCCCTTGGTGAGCGTCGATCCCTTGCGGCTGTAGCCGCGGTCGGGATGTACCGACAGCACGCCGGAGGCCGACTTGACGCCCTCGGGCGTCTCCACCTCGACCGCCAGGCGGTATTTATGGCCGGGCCGGTTGATGCGGATCTGGTCGCCGATCACCAGCGCCGCCAACAGCCCGATCGGCCCGACCCATTTGAAATTCATGGCGCGCGCCTCGATGACGGCGGGCCCGGCGGGGCTGGCAATGGGCCGGTAAACCACGCGACATGCGCGGCGAGCGTCCGGCCGTAATACACCGCGCGCTTGCCGGCGAGGCTGACGAAATAACCGACGCAGCCGGCTGCCGCGATGCGCTCGCAGAACGCGCGGTATCCGATCTCGCCTTGCTGGATGGCGTGCACCGCCTCCTGGATAATGTCACCCCTGAAGTCTTGCGCGGGCTGCAGGGCACGACCCCCGGTGATCTCAAAACTGCCGTCGGGCATGTACCAGGTCTTCGTCCCCGCCAGGAGATCGGCATGATAGCGCTCGACGCCGGCCGCCATCAGCGCCTCGACGAGGTCGGGGAAGCCGATCCGTTCTTCGTCGGATGCTCGGGCCAATTCGCGAACGACATCCTTCACATGGTCGTCCATGTGTTTCTCCCTTCGCGAACACAATACTCGTCATGCGCGGGCTTGACCCGCGCATCCATCTTCTTCGCACGAATCTTTCGAAGAAGATGGATGGCCGGGTCAAGCCCGGCCATGACGCCCTGGGGGCGGTGCGGACAGGCATCGCCTTGCACGAATGGCGCGGCAGCGTCAAACCGGAGCCAACGGGACACGAGAGTTACGTGTCCCGGGGCACGATGCCATAAGCGCGTTTACGCGCGTCTTCGACGCGCTATGGCGTAGCTCTTGCGAAGCGGTGCTTCGCAGAACCGGGACCCCGGTTACGGTCTTAGCAACCGGGACCCCGGCTCTGCAGCGCACCGCTTCGCAAGAGCGACGCGCTGCGCTGCGTCCGGGGAATGAGAGGTCCGCGCTTGATCCTGGGCCCGTTTAACGAAAGAGTACGAGCGCAAACCTGAGAAGGAATCACGGGTGACAACTTCCGCTGACGATCGCATTCGAAGCCGCAACGACCTCGCATGGGCGATCGCGGTCGGCGGTGTCGCGACCGTCGTATTTACGGCGCTGGTGGTCGCGACCTGGGTTTTCGCCTCGACGCTGTTCCTGATCTTTGCCGGCGTGCTGCTCGGCATCGCGCTCAACGCCATGACCGAGCTGCTCGGCCGCGTTACAAGCTTGCCGCATTCGCTGCGGCTTGCCACCATCTGCCTCGTGCTGCTGGCGCTGCTGTCCGGCGTGCTTTTCCTTGGCGGGGCGACCATTGCCCAGCAAGCAACCGCGCTGGGCGGCACCATCAAATCGCAGGTGGTCAACCTCAAGGCGCTCTTCGAGAAATATGGCGTCGATACCAGTTATCTCGACATCGGCAATCTGACCGCACCGCCCGCGGGCCCATCGACATCGGAAACACCTGCGCCGGCCACACAGCATAACCTGCCCAGCGCCGGCACCATTGCATCGAGCGGCGGCGCCATCCTCAGCCAGACCTTGAAGATCGTGCTCGGCACCGTCGGCGCGGTCGGCAACTTCTTCATTGTGCTGTTTCTCGGCCTGTGCTTTGCCGCGCAGCCCAGCGTCTATCGCAACGGCCTGATCTATGTGGCACCGGCGCGGCATCGCGCCAATGTAGCCATCGTTGTCGACCGCATCGGGGACACGCTGGAACGCTGGCTGATGGCGCAGCTGATCACGATGTTCGCGGTATTTTTCATCACCTGGATCGGTCTGGCGCTGCTCGGCATCCCGAGCTCGTTCATTCTCGGCGTTCAAGCCGGCCTGCTCACCTTCATTCCGACCGTCGGCGCGCTGATCGGCGGATTGATCGTGGTGCTGGCAAGCCTTGCGTCGGGATGGATAGCAGCTTTAAGCGCGTTTGCGCTTTTTCTCGGCATTCACGCGCTGGAGAGCTACATCCTGACGCCGATGCTGCAACGCCACGCGCTGGAAATTCCCCCCGCCACCCTGTTCGCGTTCCAGATCCTGCTCGGCGTGGTATTCGGCATCTGGGGCCTCGCGCTGGCGCTGCCGTTGATGGCGGTGGTGAAGGTGGTGATCGATTTCATGAAGGAGGATGGCGATACGTAAAACGGAATAGATACTGTCGTCCCCGCGAAGGCGGGGACCCATACGCCCAGGATTTTCAATTGGAATGAGGCGTTGCAACGCTCGTTAGTGAGCCGCGAGCACGGTGGTTATGGGTCCGCCTTCGCGGGGACGACGAGACTTAATAACTCACCACCGTATTGGTATGCTCGACCTCCGGCGGCGCCGCAAAGTGCGGGCCGACCAGCGCGCGCCATTCGGCGAAATTTTCGGAGCCGCGAAAATCCACCGTGTGATTTTCCAGCGTCTCCCATTTGATGTGCAGCCGGTAGCGCGACGGTTTTTCGATGGAGCGGTGCAGCTCAAAACTCTTCCAGCCCTTGCAGCGTTTGAAGATCGGCTCCGCTTTCGCGATCGCGGCTTCAAACTCCTTTTCGCTGCCGGGCTTGACGTCGATCTCGGCGATTTCGGTGATCATGTGCGTTACGGCCTTTCGTGAAGGAGATCCCGGCTGTATCGCAAAACGCCGTGCTGTTGAAGCCGATGTCAGTCAGCCCAACCCGGCCCCGGCCCTGCAAAGAATGCCCGGAGCATTTGACCCGGCGAAATCGGTGCTATAGAGATTTTAGAACTATTCTAAATCGAGATGACAAGGCCGATTGATGAGAAATTTCGCCGACCTGACCGAACGGGAAGTGCTGGCGGTCGCCATTTCCGGCGAGGAAGAGGACAGCCGCATCTACATGAGTTTTGCGGAGGATCTCGCCGAGCGCTATCCGGAATCGGCCAGAATATTCGAGGAGATGGCCGAGGAGGAGAAGGGCCATCGCCACATGCTGCTTGAACTGTACGAGGCGCGTTTCGGTCCGAATCTTCCGCCGATCCGTCGCGCCAACGTCAAGGGGTTCTTGCGCCGCCGCCCGATCTGGCTGACGCGCAACCTGCCGCTCGAGACCATCCGCAAGGAAGCCGAGACGATGGAGTTCGAGGCCGAGCGCTTCTATGCCAAGGCCGCCGAGCAGACCCAGGACGTCGGCGTGCGCAAACTGCTCGGCGATCTCGCCGAGCTGGAGAAAGGCCACGAGACCATCGCGGCCAGACTGACCGACAAGATCCTCAGTCCCGGCGTGCGCGCCGAAGAGGACAAAACCCGCAAGCGCATCTTCGTGCTGCAATATGTGCAGCCGGGTCTCGCCGGCTTGATGGACGGATCGGTGTCGACGCTGGCGCCGCTGTTTGCGGCGGCCTTTGCGACCCATCACAACTGGCAGACATTTCTGGTGGGGCTGGCCGCCTCGATCGGCGCCGGCATCAGCATGGGATTCGCCGAAGCCTTGTCGGACGACGGATCGCTCACGGGGCGCGGTTCGCCCTGGCTGCGCGGCGCCACCTGCGGCCTGATGACCGCGCTTGGCGGCCTCGGGCATACCCTGCCCTATCTGGTTCCCGACTCCTGGGCGAACGCGTTCTGGATTGCGACCGCAATCGCCGGCGTCGTCGTGTTCTTCGAGTTGTGGGCGATCGCCTATATCCGGGCGCGCTACATGGACACGCCGTTCCTTCAAGCCGTATTCCAGATCGTGCTCGGCGGCGCCATCGTGCTCGCGGTCGGGATACTGATCGGCGCGGCTTAGCGCAGTTTAGAGCCTGATCGTCATAGATTGAACCATTCCGCACGCACGGCGGTGCACCTCTCCCTTGGGAGAGGTCGACCGCGCAGCGGTCGGGTGAGGGGTTACGGTCCCTCGTTAGTCCATAACCCCTCACCCGGATCGCATTGTCATGCGATCCGACTCTCCCTTCGGGAGAGGTGAAGCGACGCAATTCATCCTGAAACGATATGCTTTAGCTGAACGCGACGACGAAGCCGACCACCGTCAGGCAGCAGCCGATGAACGCGATCATCGGCCAGTTGGTGCGCGGCCGGTCGTAGCGGCCCTGCGCGCGCCGCTCGGTGATCAAAGCGGTTTCGTACTCGTCCGAGCTCGAGAACATGCAGCCAAAGCCGCTGCGCGCGGATGCTGCGGCCGTTTCCAGCGCAACGAGGGCGGTGTGCGAGCTGGGGCGGCGGGCGGTATCCATGCCCGATTATATCGATGGAATGGTAAATGACTGCTTAGCGCGGCCGCTTCGCGGCCGGCCAGGAAGACTGGTCGCGCGGAAGACGCTTGTCGGGATCGTGCACTTCGACCCGGTGCGGCAGCGTTGCTCCCCAACGCCACAGCACGAGATTGAACATGTCGGGGCGAGCGCCCGTCGCAAAGGAGGGGCAAAGGATTCCGGCTGCTCCTTTCGCGATCAGCAACCTGGAAAGGTCCCATGAGGCAGGAGTTCTTCGCTGGGCAAGGTCATACGCCCAGGGGCAGGCCATGTCGGCAAGGTCGACTGCGGCCGCCGCTCGCGCCGCATCGCTTCGCAGATCCAACACGTCATCGACGTCGACATCGTAGGAGCAGATCGTCAGCGGATCGATGCGGTGGCCAAAACCGTGCCCCACCTCGACGAGCATGCCCTCCATGGTCGAGGCGAGATAAAGTGCGGGCGTGCCGACCGCGTTGAAGCGCCCGCCTTTGGCTGCCGCGCCTTCTCCGGATGTCGGTTTCCAGGCCCATCGGGGATCGTGCGCGCGATAGCCCGTGCCTTGCCATCTCAAGCAAAGCCACCTGTTGCGACGTGATCGAGATAATCGCGAACTGCGGACGCCTTGCCCTCTTTCACAAGCGACTCCGCCGTACGCCCGCCAAACGCCGCGATCGGTTCGGCCCGATACCAGGCCATCGCCTGCTTGTCACCGCCCGCCCAGGCCGAAATCCGTCCGACGATCTCGAGCATTTCGGTAGCCCGAGCCTGGGTTTTCGGCGCTTCGAGACGGGTGGCGCGATATACGGTTTCAGGCTTCAGGCCGATGGTCTCTGCAAGCTGCATTTTGGACATGCCAAAATCCTTGGCAACGCGATCCACCGAAATGCGGCCCATGGAATCGAAAAACTTCATGACCAGCCTGCCACCGCCGGACGTTACGCGCGCCGGCCCGGCCTTGGTCTTGTGTGTTGAACCCGCCGCGGCGCGGCGTCCGCGCTTTTTGACGATGCCCATCCGCCACTCCGTTTGCCATACTTATATGACATTTAAGCTGGCAGAGCGACAATGTCGAGTCTTGGGGCGACACGCAACGGGCAGGTTTGTCTCTGGTAGGCAGAGGCAGCTTCGATCCTCACGCCCCCGCTTGCACCGCACTGACCACGCCGGCGCCATGGCCGTGACCGGCAAGGCCCGCGATCCTGCGCCGTCCGCTTTCCAGCGACAGCGGTTGCTCGGTCGCGGCCTGGACGCGGTTGCGGCCGCCGCGCTTGGCCTGATAGAGCGCGGTGTCGGCGGCCGCCAGCAACACGTCCAATTCGGTCAAAGCCGGCCCGCCGGCGACGCCGATGCTGACGGTGGTCTCGACCGGCGCATCGTCGACCGCGATGCCGCTGGCCGCAAAGGCTTCGCGCACGCGTTCGGCGGCGATCAGCGCTTCATCCATCGAGCACGGCAGCAAGGCCGCGAATTCCTCGCCGCCGATCCGCCCCGACAGATCCGTGATGCGCAGCGTGTTGGCCACCACCGCGGCGAACAGTTTTAGCACCTCGTCACCCGCCGGATGGCCGAAGCGGTCGTTGATCGACTTGAAATGGTCGATGTCGAAAATCATCACCGTCACCGGACGCCCGGCATTGGCCTCGCGCTCGATCATGCGCGAGGTCGCCTCGGCAAAACCGCGGCGGTTGAACATTCCGGTCAGGGGATCGATCGACGCCGCGGTCTTGTGAACGCTCACCGTGCGCTCCGACACCAGCATGAAGATGATGAAGACGGTGCCCACGGCATACAGCACGAGCTCGATGGCGAAGGCGGTGACCCAGATGCTGGTCGAAAAATTTTCGTCCTGCGAACGCAGGAAGTCGCCGAGCAGGATCGGCAGCATCAGCACAAAACCGTGCAGCACCGGGACGGCGACGGCGGGCCAGCGCTTCTGCAGTTTCCTGCGGCGCTCCGACCACAACTCGTTGGCGGTCAGCGCGGCATAGATCGCAACGATGCCGGCGCCGATGGTCATGCGCAGCGCGGCGTCCTCCGGCAGCAGCGTGGTGATGGCGGCAACCCAGACCAGCGCGCCCAGCACGATGCCGGGCCAGTTCGACTTGCGGCCGTGAAATACCCGCGCCGCGTTCCACACCATGCCGCAGGCCATGAAGCCGAAGGCGTTCAGCGCCAGCGAAAACATTTCGCCGAGGCCAGCCAGCGTCCACAGCGACACCGAGGCCGCGCCGAGGATGTAAGCGGCGCCCCACCAGTTAAGCGCCGGGATGCGTTCCTGCCTGCCGAAAAACAGCAGCATCACGCCCAAAAGCGCGGCGACCAGCGTGGCGACCAGATAAAGCGTGGAGGTATCGAGCGACATGGTTGCGACACCCAGTTGTTTTGTCTCGCGTTCCCGGCGCGAAACGAGTTCAGGGGCTGTGGGATGCCAGAATTTACTTGGCCCACGTTGGCAATCCGTTTGCGCGCCGCCACAACTTTTATCGAAAAGTAGCGACAATTCCTCGGCAATCCGGCAATGAACAAGGCGAGCCGCAACGAAAATTGCCCGTTCCCCGGACGCAGCGCAGCGCGCCGTTCTCCACGGCGTGGTGCGCTGCAGAGCCGGGGCCGTACAGAATGCCGGTGCTCGAGACGGTCCCGGTTCTGCGAAGCAGCGCTTCGCAAGAGCTACGCCATAGCGCGTCGAAGACGCGCGTAAACGCGCTTATGGCATCGCGCCCGGGACACGAGACATGCAGTGCCCCGTGGAAAGGCCGCAATTGATGGGTACAGCAAATAGATTCGAACGGGGGCACATCGGATGACCATCAGATTTGCAGGCCTACTGCGGCTCCGCACGGGCCGGATGGCGGCCGTCGCCTTGATGCTAGCGCTCTTCCTTGGACTCGCTCCGGCGGTAGCGCAGGACGCCAAAGCCAACTCTACTGATGCTGCGAAGGCGCTTTCACCAGCACTCGCAAATCCACAGACCAGCCTCGCGGAGCGAACTCCGGGCCTGCGGGCGCTGGTGATCGCGCGCGGCAACTGTATCGCTTTCGAATATTACCGGAAGGACATCGGCGCGGAGACGCAATCGCCGGTGCAGTCGGTGACCAAGAGCGTGCTCTCGATCCTGATCGGCATTGCTATCGACGAAGGCCATTTGCGCCTGGACCAAAAGCTGTCCGAAATTTTCCCCGAGGCGTTCGATGAAAATACCGATTCCGTGGCAGCCGAGATCACCGTTGCCGATGTGCTGACCAAGACCGAGGGTTTTGCCGAGACCGGCCCGGGCGACTTCAAGGTCAGCGGCGCGGCGCCCAGGAACGAGCGGATGTGGCGATGGATGCTCACTCGCAGGGTCGCATACCCCAGGGGAACACATTTCAGCTACGACGGTATCGGATCGGATCTGCTCTCGGTGGTGTTGTCCAAAGCGATCAAGCAGGACGCCGGCGACTTCGCCAGACGCAAGCTGTTCGAGCCGTTGCAGATCACGAATTATACCTGGTACGCGGACTCCGAGGGATACCTTCGTGGCGAAGTCGGGCTGCATCTGACCGCGCGCGACATGGCGAAAATCGGCATCCTCTATCTGCAGCATGGCCGATGGGGAGACAGGCAGATTATTTCCGCTGACTATGTGCGGGACTCCACCAGCCGGCACAATGACGGCGGCCCGCCGGTCAACGCCGGTTATGGCTACCAATGGTGGATCAGCAAGAACGGCAATGTATTTTTCGCCTCGGGAAAGAACAGTCAGTTCATCTCCGTCACCCCGCAGCGCAATCTTGTGCTGGCTTTCGCGGCGGATTCGATCGCCGGCGGAGCCGCGGGATTCGTCAGGAATGTCGTCTTGCCCATTGCGGATGGGTTGTCGGAGCAGGCGCCGTGCGTGGTGCAGGTTGGAAAAGAATAACATGCGCAATGCGCCGGTGCTTCGTGCCCCGGACGCCGCGCCATAAGCGCGTTTACGCGCGTCTTCGACGCGCTATGGTGCAGCACTTGCGGAACGGTGCGCTGCAGAGCCGGGGTCCCGGTTACACGCGACGGGCTGAACCGGGGTCCCGGTTCTGCGAAGCAGCGCTTCGCAAGAGCTACGCGCTGCATCGCGCCCGGGACACGTAACGAAAAAGGCGGCTGCCGTTTCCGGCGACGATTTCACGCTTGTTTTTTGAGCTCTGCAATTTCCTCGGGGTGGCGCTCCAGCACGCGAAGGAAATTGCTGATTCCCTTGCTGACCGTGACGTCGCCGGCCTCGTATTTCTGGAACGCATTCGGCCCGCCGCCGATCAGCGCGCCGGCCTGGCGCTGGGTAAGTCCCATCTTCAGGCGGATGCGCCTTACTTCTTCGGGGGTGAGAAGATTTTCGACCTTGATTTTGAGGGCCGCAAGCGCAGCGTCGGAAACTTTCATATCCTCGCCAGTATGAATGCTTTCGCCGGATTCGTTGCAGTACCATCCGGGCATATCGATCGTGGTCGACTGCCCCTTATAGGTAAGGGTCATGGGCCGCGTGGCCCGCACCATTGGTTTTCCGGTTTGCGGACAAGTCGGGGCGTCGGTCATTTCACCTCTCCTTGAACGACAGGAGCTTGAACTCTGCGATGAGGTCGGATGTGAATTTCACGTAAAGCTCCAGGTCACCATCGGGCACACGATAGACATCCTGCATAAGGCCGGGATTCTTTTCGGAGGGCATCGTCTTGTAGAAGTGTCCCGGTTTGATGGTTTGGATGACATCCACAATTTCTTGCCTTCCATACCCTAAGGCGAAGGCGTCCCGCAGCGCCGTACCTGTCACGTTCAGGTCCGTTGTATTTGAAAATACTGCCTTGATTTTCTCCAAATCATGCGTGGGCCGGCTGCCATCTGTCATAACTAAATACACCATAATGGTGGATAGTCAAGTTTGTTCCACCCATGTTTTTCTCCCATAGGGGTTGTAGCGCCATCTCGCCTTTTCGGGGAGCTTGGCCGGTCTATCGACGCGCAAAAGGCGCCCGCGATGGGCGCCTTTGAAGTTTCATCTCCGCTGGATTCGCAGCTGGTTTAATCGAATGCGTTAGCACGAAGTAGCCCACGTGAGCGAAGCGACACGCGGGAACGCTCCCGCATGTCGCTGCGCTCATGCGGGCTACTACGTCAGCGCTTCGAGAACTGGAACGAGCGGCGGGCCTTGGCCTTGCCGTACTTCTTGCGCTCGACCACGCGGGAGTCGCGGGTGAGGAAACCGCCCTTTTTCAGCGCGCCGCGCAATTCGGGCTCCATATAGGTCAGCGCCTTGGAGATGCCGTGACGCACGGCGCCCGCCTGCCCCGACAATCCGCCGCCGGCGACGGTGCAGATCACGTCGTACTGGCCGGCGCGGGCGGCGGCGACCAGCGGCTGCTGGATCATCATGCGCAGCACGGGTCGCGCGAAATAGGTTTCGACCTCGCGGGTATTGACCACGATCTTGCCGGCGCCCGGCTTGATCCATACCCGGGCAACCGCGTCCTTGCGTTTTCCCGTGGCATAGGCGCGGCCGTGCTTGTCGACCTTCTTGACGTATTTCGGCGCTTCGGGCGTGGCCGCCTTGAGCTGCGACAACTGGTCGAGAGACTGCATGGTGTCGGACATCTTATGCGGCCCTCATGTTCTTGCGATTCATCGCGGCTATGTCGAGCGTCTCGGGTTGCTGGGCCTCGTGCGGATGCTCGGGGCCGGGATAGACCCGCAGATTGCCCATCTGGACGCGGCCGAGCGGCCCGCGCGGAATCATGCGCTCGATGGCCTTCTCGACCACGCGCTCGGGGAAGCGGCCCTCCAGGATCGACTTCGCGGTGCGTTCCTTGATGCCGCCGATGAAGCCGGTGTGGTTGTAATAGACCTTGTTGTCGCGCTTGCGCCCGGTCAGCACCACATGCGCGGCATTGATGATGACGACATTGTCGCCGCAGTCGACGTGCGGCGTATAGGTCGGGAGATGCTTGCCGCGCAGCCGCATCGCGACGAGGGTGGCAAGCCGGCCGACGACCAGACCTTTGGCGTCGATCAGGATCCACTTCTTCGTCACTTCGGCGGGCTTTGCCGAAAACGTTTTCATGTGAGGAAATCCGTGAACAGGGGACATCGGCGCAGGCGCCGGACTGCGCGGTTTCTAGAGAAGCGGGCGGCTCACGTCAATGCCATCAGGTGATAATTAAGCAAGTAAAAACAACATCTTATGAATATGGTGTTATACTACCGTACAAAAGATCAAGCAATCGGAATGGAATAGGTCGCGGTGACGTGGGCGATCGGGTCGGGCGCCGTTCCCGATAGCAGGTTGACCTCGCCGACCGCGAGCCGCTTGCCGAGCTTGAGCAGCTTTGCCGCGGCCAGCACATCCTGCCCCGGCGCGCCCTTGCGCAAAAAATTGATGTTGAGGTTGGTGGTCACTGCGAGGCCGACCGGGCCGATCGCGGACAACAGCACCACATACATCGCGCAATCCGCCAGCCCCATCAGGGTCGGTCCCGAGATGGTGCCGCCTGGACGCAGCATGCGCTCGCTGTAGCGCTGCCGGAGCAGGCAGGTCTGGCCGTCGGCGCTCTCGATGGTGACGTCGTCGCCGCCAAAGGTCTGCGGAAACTCCACGCGCAGGAACGCCTCGAGTTCGGCCACGCTCATTTTCGCTGCTGCCATGCCGCTTCCGCCCTGCCCTCGCATCTCCCCGCTTCCTACATTAGGATGCAGGCCCTGCCCTAGTGGATATTTGCATGACCGCCCAGCCCGCCCGTGCCGTCGCCGCGCCAGAACCGATTCTCCTGCGTGAAAGCGCAGGCCCCATTGCCGTGCTGACGCTCAATCGCCCGGCGGCGCGCAACAGCCTGTCCGAAGCCATGATCGCCGAACTGCATGCGGCGCTGAACGAACTTCGTGACGATGCCGGCGTGCGCGTCGTGGTGATCGCGGCCAACGGTACCGCGTTTTCCGCCGGCCATGACATGAAGGAACTCACCGCGCGCCGCGCCGACGCCGATCGCGGGCGGGCCTATTTTGCGCAGATGATGGCCGCCTGCAGCGCGATGATGCAGGCCATCGTGGAATTGCCGAAGCCTGTGATCGCGGCCGTGCAGGGCGTCGCCACCGCCGCCGGATGCCAATTGGTTGCGAGCTGCGATCTCGCCGTCGCCTCGGAGCGCGCGACGTTTGCGACGCCCGGCGTCGATATCGGGCTGTTCTGCTCGACACCGATGGTGGCGCTGTCGCGCAACATTCCGCGCAAGCACGCGATGGAAATGCTGCTCACCGGCGAGCCGGTATCGGCAGCCGCCGCGCGCGACATGGGCCTGATCAACTGCGTCGTCGCCGCCGGCACCGAACGCGACGCGGCCATTGAGCTGGCGCAAAGCATCGCGAGCAAATCCGCCTACACGGTGAAGATCGGCAAGGCCGCCTTCTACCGCCAGCTTGAGATGAGTCTGGCCGAGGCCTATCGCTACGCCTCAGAGGTGATGACCGAGAACATGCTGGCCCGCGACGCCGAGGAAGGCATCGGCGCCTTCATCGAGAAGCGCGCGCCGAAGTGGCAGGACAAGTGAGCTTTATTCGTGCCCCGGACGCAGCGCAGCGGGCCGTTCTTCACGGCCTGGTGCGCTGCAGAGCCGGGGCCCCGGTTACCCGAAAAAACCGGGGTCCCGGTTCTGCGAAGCGGCATGAAGAATGCCGCATCGCGCCCGGGACACGAGAACGGAAGTTGCAATGAACCACGACGCCTACAATGACGCTTACATCCGCGAGATCCTCAACGGCGTCAAAACCATCGCGATGGTCGGCGCCTCGCCGGTCAATGTGCGCCCGAGCTATTTTGCGTTCAAATATCTCTCCGAGCGCGGCTATGACATGATCCCGGTCAATCCCGGCCATGTCGGCAAGAGCCTGGTGGGAAAACCGTTCGTGGCCTCACTCGCCGACATCGGTCGCCCGATCGACATGGTCGATATTTTTCGCAACTCGAGCCACATCATGCCGGTGGTCGATGAAGCGCTGAAACTGTCGCCGCCGCCGAAGGTGATCTGGATGCAACTTGGCGCGCGCGACGATGCAGCCGCGGCAAAAGCCGAAGCCGCCGGGCTCAAGGTGGTGATGAACCGCTGTCCGAAGATCGAATACGGCCGGCTGTCCTCGGAAATTTCCTGGATGGGCGTCAACTCGCGCACGCTGAGTTCAAAGCGCGCGCCGATGCCGACCAAAGGCATGCGGCTGTCGCTCAACCGCATGAGCGTCGGCGGCGGCGAAACGCTGGCCTCCGACCGCGCGGCAAAAGACAAAGCCGATAGTTCGTAGGGCGGATTAGCGCAGCGTAATCCGCCGCGCCGCGCGCACCGATGGCGCGTTACGCCTTTCCCCTTTGCGCGTTGAGATACCGCGCACGTGATCGGCTAACCCGCCCTACGAGTTGCGTGACGCGCCTTGACTGAGAACATGCATGCCATCAGCATGGCCGCGGAATTCAAGCAGAGCAGGAATCAAAAATGACCGATCGTCTTCCGGGATTCGCCACCCTCGCCGTCCATGCCGGCGCCCAGCCCGATCCGACCACCGGGGCGCGGGTGACGCCGATCTACCAGACCACGTCGTTCGTGTTCAACGACGCCGACCATGCCGCCTCGCTGTTCGGGCTGCAGGCGTTCGGCAACATCTACACACGAATCGGCAATCCGACCAACGCGGTGCTGGAAGAGCGGGTCGCGGCGCTGGAAGGCGGCACCGCGGCGGTCGCGATCGCCTCCGGCCATGCGGCGCAGGTCGTGGTCATGCAGCAATTGTTGCGGCCCGGCGACGAATTCATCGCCGCGCGAAAACTCTATGGCGGTTCGATCAACCAGTTCACCCACGCCTTCAAGAGTTTTGGCTGGAACGTGGTGTGGGCCGACTCCGACGACATCTCAAGTTTCGAGCGCGCGGTGACGCCGCATACCAAGGCGATTTTCGTCGAGTTCGATCGCCAACCCCGGCGGCACCGTGACGGACATCGAGGCGGTCTCTGCGGTGGCGCGCAAGGCCGGCGTACCGTTGATCGTCGACAACACGCTGGCGACGCCCTATCTGATCCGCCCGATCGATCACGGCGCCGACATCGTGGTGCATTCGCTGACGAAATTTCTCGGCGGCCACGGCAATTCGATCGGCGGCATCATCGTCGATGCAGGCACCTTCGACTGGTCGAAGGACAACAAATATCCGATGCTGAGCGAGCCGCGTCCGGAATATCACGGCATCAAGCTGCAGGAGACGTTTGGGAATTTTGCCTTTGCCATCGCCTGCCGGGTGCTTGGCCTGCGCGATCTCGGACCCGCGCTGTCGCCGTTCAACGCGTTCCTGATCCTGACCGGGATCGAGACGCTGCCGCTCAGGATGCAGAAGCACTGCGAAAACGCCAAGGCGGTGGCGGAATGGCTGTCGGCGCATCCGGCGGTGGCGCAGGTCAATTATGCCGGGCTTGCGAGCGACAAATACAACAACCTCGCGCGCAAATACGCGCCGAAGGGCGCCGGCGCGGTGTTCACCTTCAGCCTCAAGGGCGGCTATGAGGCCGGCGTCAACCTGGTGTCGAACCTGAAACTGTTTTCGCACCTTGCCAATGTCGGCGACACCCGCTCGCTGGTAATTCATCCGGCCTCGACCACGCACAGCCAGCTCGACGACGCGCAGAAGGTAAAATCCGGCGCGGGCCCGGATATCGTGCGGCTGTCGATCGGGATCGAGGACAAGGAAGATCTGATCGCCGATCTGGAGCAGGCGCTGGGGGCGTAACCGTTCCCCGGACGCAGCGCAGCGGGCCGTTCTTCACGGCCTGGTGCGCTGCAGAGCCGGGGCCGTCACGAACGCCGGTGCTTGGTACGGTCCCGGTTCTGCGAAGCAACGCTTCGCAAGAGCTACGCGTTGCATCGCGCCCGGGACACGAGGTACCGCGCCCGGGACAGGGCTACCCCTTCGCCGCCTTCATCGCCTTGTCCTCGCGCGCCAGCCGCGCATTGCGCTGGAACACCGAGTAGGTCGCCAGCGCAAACAGGATCACCAGCAACTGAATCGACAACGCCTCGACGGAGGAGTTCATGCCGATTGCGCCGAGCCACCCCGCGCCTTTCAGCTCGGTAACCGAGACGATCGCCTGCTCCTGGAATTCCTGCACCGCCTCGCCGATGAATTTTATCGCCATCGCAAACAAGAACGCCGAAGTGATGATGAACAGCGGCCGCAAGGGAATCTTTCGCGCGATAAAATTGATGAAGGTGAACAGCACGACGAGGCCGAGCGTGGCCACGCCAAGGCCCGCGAACAGACCGGCGCTCCAGCCGCCCTCGGCGGTGGCGAGCGCGTTGATGAACAGAACGGTCTCGGCGCCCTCGCGAAACACCGCGAGGAATGCAAGAGCGGCGACCGCCCACACGGTGTCCTGCGCCAGCGCGCCGTCGGCCTTGTGCGCGAGGTAGTCCTGCCAGCCTTTCGGGTCCTGCTTCACCATCAGCCAGCCGCTGACATAAAGCATCAGGCCTGCGGCGATGAGGATGATGACGCCCTCGAGAATGTCGCTGTGCTCGCCGGAATTGAGCGCCGCGAACAGCCATGCCGCGACGATGCTGGCGCCGACCGCGGCGAGCGCACCGCCATAGAGCGCGTTGATGCGATGACCGGCGCCGGCCCTGGTCAGATAGCCGGCGAGTGCCGCGATCACCAGCATGGCCTCAAGGCCTTCGCGCAGCAGGATGACGGCAGCCTGGATGAATGCGGATGACATGAACGGGCCTTGAGCGTTGCGTTTGGTTGGGTTTTATCGCCGGCGCAGCCCAAGTAAAGCGGCGCGGTCCCACACAGCGTCGTCAAGGCTGGCGCGTATGCAGAAAAGCTCTGCAAATAAAGAGCTTCTTGATTGCCGCGCGAAATTAGAATCGTTCAATTCAGTTGGCCTGCCCCGCCGCCAAACCCAATTGCTGGACCTGTTCCGGCTGCCGCGCGCGGAATCGCTCGGCCTGCAATATCGCCAGCGTCAGCACCATGATCGCCATCGCCTGATGCGCGAGCCCCAGCAGAAGCGGAACCTGCTGCAGCAGCGTCAGAATACCCAGCGCCGCCTGCAACGTGATCGCCGCCGCGAGCAAGACTGCACCGTTGACGGCGGCAGGCCCGGCACGCGAACGAACGGCATCGACGGCGTGCAAAACCGCCAGCACCAAGAGCGCATACGCAACCATGCGATGTTCGAACTGCACCGTCAGCGTATTGTCGAACGGATTGCGCCACCACGGCTGCTCGAAGAACAGCCGCGCCGCGGAGGGAATAAGCCGGCCGTCGATCTCGGGCCAGGTGTTGTAGACGCGTCCCGCGCGCAGCCCCGCGACAAGCGCGCCGAGGTAGAGCTGCACGAAGGTCAGCATCAGCAGCGCCACGCCGGTGATTTTTAGCCGCGGCGAGGCGGCAGTCGATGGCCGTTCGCGCAAGCGCCGCAGCGTCCAGACGATGGCGGCGTAGATCAACAGCGCCAGCACCAGATGGGTGGCGAGGCGAAGCTGCGAAACCTCGACGCGTTGCGTCAGGCCCGACGCCACCATCCACCAGCCCACCGCGCCCTGCAGCGCGCCGAGCCCGAAGATGATCCACAGCCGCCGTTTCAGCTCGCTGCTCAAAGCGCCGCGCCAGAGAAAATAAAGGAACGGCAGCAGATAGGCCACGCCGATGAAGCGGCCGAGCAGCCGGTGGCTCCACTCCCACCAGAAGATGGTCTTGAATTCGTCAAAACTCATGCCGGCATTGAGTTCGCGATATTGCGGGATGGTCTTGTAGCCCTCAAATGCTTCGCGCCATTGGGCGTCGTTCAGCGGCGGCAGCGTTCCCGTGACCGGCTTCCATTCCACGATCGACAGGCCCGACTCGGTGAGCCGGGTCGCGCCGCCGACCAGCACCATGATCGCGATCAACAGCGCGATCGTGATCAGCCACCAGCGGACCGCGCGTGGGGCAACATGTGCAGAAAGCTCGGTCATCAAACCAGCGTCTTGAATGAATTGGCGCGCACCTTATAGTCCGCCGCCTGCCGCGCGCCAAGCCGCGCTCCCGCCACCGGCCGCACATTTCCGTCATGAGAATCCGCACGCGCAAATTCGTTGGAACCATCGCCTTGCTGGTGCTGGTGGCGGTGTGGTCGCTGCTCGGGATGACGCTGGCGCAGACGCCGTGGCTGGCAGCTTCGAAGCTGTATCAAGCGATCTTCTACGTGGTCGCGGGCATCGGCTGGGTGCTGCCGGCGATGCCGATCATCAGCTGGATGTCGCGGCCGGATGTGTAGACGTGTAGGGCGGATTAGCCGATCCCATCCACCATGGTTTCAACGCGCGAAGTGCAAGGCGTAATCCGCCGGTGCGCGTGGCGTGGCGGATTACGCTTCCGCCTTCGCTTGTTGAGCTACCGCATACGGGGGTCGCTAATCCGCCCTACGGCCGCGGCAGCATCATCCCCGACAGATGCGTAGGGCGGATTAGCCGATCCCATCCACCATGGTTTCAACGTGCGAGGTGCAAGGCGTAATCCGCCGCCGGTGCGCGTGGCGTGGCGGATTACGCTTCCGCCTTCGCTTGTTGAGCTACCGCATACGGGGGTCGCTAATCCGCCCTACGGCCGCGGCAGCATCGTTCCCGACAGATGCGTAGGGCGGATTAGCCGATCCCATCCCCCATGGTTTCAACGTGCGAGGTGCAAGGCGTAATCCGCCGGTGCGCGTGGCGTGGCGGATTACGCTTCCGCCTTCGCTTGTTGAGCTACCGCATACGGGAGTCGCTAATCCGCCCTACGGCCGCGGCAGCATCGTTCCCGACAGCATCACCCGCATCACCCGCAGCGAGCGCTGCCGGCCATCCCAACTGATGCGCGGCAGTGCGTGCAAATTCGAGCGGCCTTCGGCCTGGACCACCCCCGGCAGCGCCGTCACCGCGGTGGCAAAGCCGGCCTCGCGGGCCTGCATCACATGCTGCCGATTGAACGATGCGCGGTCGCCAAACGGATAGGCGAAATGCACGATGTCGCGGTGGAACGCGGCCTGCGCCACCGCCCTTCCCATCGAGATTTCGCGCGAAGCAACCGCATCCGACAAGTTGGTCAGGACCGGCGAATTCACGGTCATGCTTGCGATCGTCACGTTCGGATCGGCCGCGAGTTTTTCGAGGTCGTCCCAATCCATCGACGCCTCGCGCGACACTGCCGTAAGATCGACGGAATAGCGCTTGCAGAGATCGTTGATCGCCGCCGACAGATCTTCCGGCCCGAGCGAACGCATCCATCCAAGGAGAAAATCATACAGCCGATATTTCTCGTCCACGTCTGCGATCTCGTAGCGCTGCTCCTTGCGGTCCATCACCAGCGCGATGCGGTCGTTGCGCGCGATCACCGCTTCCAGCGCCAGCCACCATGCCTCTCCAAGGCCATCGGGGAACGCGGTCGGCACGTAAACCGTGAACGGCACGCCGTGCTTTGCCAGGACCGGATAGCCGTGAACCATGAGGTCGCGGCTGGCGCCATCGAACGTCAGGCACACGAAGCGCCTGGGCTGCTTGAGGCCGACCGCGCGCTGGCAAACCTCGTCCATCCCGACGATGTCGACTTTCCAGCGTTTTAACGCGCCGATCGCACGGTCGAGAAAGTCGGGCGTGATCTCATGGGCCAGGCGCGGTTGAAAAGCCACGCTGCGAACTGGGCGCACGCGCTCGAAGCTCAGGATCGCGCCGGCCCCGCCAGTGTGCCGCTCCATCAGGCGCGCGTAGCCGCTGAAAAAGGCGAGCCGCAGCCTTAACCCCGTCAAAAATCGGTTCCCGGATGACAACGCCTTAGCCCCTCGATTGCGGCTGTTCCCGCCCCGCCGCGGCTGCATTGTCATTACTCTTTGTTGACATTTCTTTGCGAGGGTCGGCCAAAGCCGAAAAATGGTAACAAACTCTCAAAAGTCGGGTTGTGCGATGACCATGGCGGCCGTGATGGAAAGCCCGGGGGGAACGCAGGCGTGGTCGGAGGCAAGCCGCATTGCCAGCGTCGAACTTGTCGGCGACCTGCATGAGGCGGAAACCGTCTGGCGCGGCCTCGAACAATCCAATCAATTTTCCACGCCGTATCAGCGCTTCGATTTCCTCAGCGCCTGGCAGCGTCAGGTCGGCGAACGCCAAGGCGTGCGACCCTTCATCGTCATCGCCTATGACAAGGACCGTCAGCCGCTGCTGCTGCTGCCGCTCGGCGTCAAGCGCGAGAGCGGCGTGCGCGTCGCGCGATTTCTCGGCGGCAAGCACGCCACCTTCAACATGGCGTTATGGCGCAAGGATTTTGCCAGCACTGCGACCCAGGCCGATCTTGACGCGCTGATGTCGGGCATCCGCGCGCGCGCGCAGGCCGACGTGCTGGCGCTGACGCAGCAGCCGCGGCGCTGGACGGATCTGCAAAATCCGTTTGCGCTGCTGCCGCATCAGCCCTCAGCCAACGATTGCCCCTTGCTGACCATGGCGCCGGGCGCGCCGCCGGCATCGCGTGTCAGCAATTCGTTCCGGCGCCGTCTCAAGGGCAAGGAACGCAAGCTGCAGACGCTCCCCGGCTATGGCTATCGCCTCGCCACGTCGGATGCCGAGATCAAGCGGCTGCTCGACTGGTTCTTCACGATAAAACCGCAGCGGATGGCGGCGCAAAAACTGCCCAACGTGTTCGCCGATCCCGGCATCGAGGATTTTATCCGCGACGCCTGCGCGACAAAACTCGCGGGCGGCGGCCATGCCATCGAGATCCACGCGCTGGAATGCGACGAGGAAGTGATCGCGATCTTCGCCGGCGTCGCCGACGCCAGCCGCTTTTCGATGATGTTCAACACCTACACGCTGTCGGGCAATGCCAAATACAGCCCCGGCCTGATCCTGATGCGCGACATCATCGATCACTACGCCGAGCGCGGCACGGTTTCGCTCGATCTCGGCATCGGCTCGGACGATTACAAGCGGCTGTTCTGCAAGGACGACGAGCCGATCTTCGACAGTTTTGTACCGCTCAGCATCCGCGGCAGAGTGGCGGCGGCTGCACTGTCATCGCTGATGCGCGCCAAGCGGCTGGTGAAGCAAACGCCGGCGCTGATGCAGATCGCGCAGCGGGTGCGCGGCGTGTTGCAGCGGTAACCACTCGACGTCGTCCCCGCGAAGGCGGGGACCCATACGCCGTGTCGGACCGTTGGAAGAAGGCCGTTGTGACTTTCTTCGCAAATCGCCACGCCAGGGGTTATGGGTCCCCGCCTTCGCGGGGACGACAACTACGCCGCGACCACCCTCCGCCCCGGCTCGACGATATCCACCGGCTGCGACGGCTTGCTCAGCATCGTGACATCCGAAAACCCGACGTCCCTCAGTTGGTCGGCCATCAGCTTGCGCGCCTCGGCGTTCATCGACGCGTCGGGCACCACCACCGCGCGGGCATTCGCGGTCAAGAGTTCTGCAGGCAGGTCGGATGCCGTGCCGGCATCGAGCAGCACGTGATCGTAGACCCGCTTGAGCGCATCGAGCGCCAGCGCCAGCCGCGGCGATTGCAGCAATGAACGGTCGGCGCCCTGGCGGCCGGCGGTGACAAGATGGGCCCGCGACAGCCGGTCGCGTGTGATGACCTGCGCGAAGGAGGCTTCGCCGAGCATCAATTCCGCCAGTCCCGGCGCCATCGGATCGGCCGAGACTGCCGCAAAGGCCGGCGACGATGCCGACAAGTCCACCACCACGACCTTGGCATTGCGCGCCAGCAGCCGCCCGAGGCTCAGGGCGGTCAGCGTGATGCTTTCGCTGTGGCCGCTGCCGAGCACGACGATCTTGCGCGCGGCTTCGCCGGCGCCGAGCAGCTGCCCGGCAAGCTGGTCGATTTCGGTGACGGGGCTTGCGAGATCGGGAAGCGGTTCGCGCAACGCCGGCGCCGTGGGCGGAGAATCGATGACCGGCTCTGCCGTGCGAACGGGAGCCGATGCGAACGCCACCGAGGCGCGCGGCGCGGTCATGCGCAGCAACTCGGCGGTGGCGATGCAGCCGGCGCTAAGCATCAAGGTCGCCAGCGTCGCGATCAGCACGATCGGCAGCTTCTTGGGGAATGCCGGCGTGTTGGATACCAGCGCCCGGGAGATGATGCGGCCGTCCGCAGGCGCCGCGTCGATATTTTCGCGCGCGGTGGCCTCGCGGTATTTGGCGAGATAGGATTCCAGCAGGTCGCGCTGCGACTTGGCTTCGCGTTCCATCGCGCGGAGCTGCACGTCCTGGCCGTTGGTCGAGGTCGCCTGCTTCTTGGACGCCTCGAGGCTTGCGCTGAGGCTGTCGACCCTGCCGGCCGCGATGCGCGAATCGTTCTCGAAGGAGCGCGACAGCTTGCTCGCTTCCTCGCGGATCTGACGATCGATATCGGCGAGCTGGGCCTTCAGCTCCTTGATGCGCGGATGATTGTCCAGCAGCGTCGAGGATTGTTCGGCCAGTTGCGCGCGCAGCGTGACACGCTGCTCCGACAGCCGCCGGGTCAGTTCGGAGTTGAGAATGTCCGAAGCCTCGATCGGCTTGCCGGACTGCAGCATCTCGCGGATCAGCTTTGCCTTGGACTCGGCATCGGACTTCAACGCGCGGGCGTTGTTGAGCTGGGTATTAAGTTCGCCCATCTGCTGGTTGGACAGCGTGGTGTTGTTGGTGCCGACGAACAGGCTGGATTTGGAGCGGAAATCCTCCACCCGCGATTCGGCGTCCGCGACCTTCTTGCGCAGATTGTCGATTTCACCGGACAGCCACTGCCCGGCCGCCTTGGCCTGCTCCTGCCGCGCGTTCTGCTGCAGCACCAGATAATTTTCGGCGATCGAATTGGCGACCTTCGCCGCCAGGTCCGGATCGCGTGACTGGAATTCGATCACGATGACGCGCGATTTGTCGACGGCGTAAGCCGTGAGCCGGTCGAAATAGGCATCGAGCACGCGCTCTTCCGGCGTGAGGCTGAAGGGATCGCGGCCGATCCCGAACAGCGCCATCAGCGATTTTACGGGCGAAAGGCCCTGCAGCACCGGATCGAATTCGGGGCTATCGGCGAGCTTGTTCTTCCTGATGATCTCGCGGGCGAGATCGCGCGACAGCAGCAACTGCACCTGGCTGGTGACGGCTTCGGGATCGACGGCGTTGCGCTGGTCGTCGCGCTCGCCGTTGGGCCGCAGGAACACGTTCTCGCGGCCGTCGATCAGGATGCGCGCTTCGGATTTGTAGCGCGGCGGAACGAGGTTGACGGCGGCCAGCGACAGCACCAGCGCCAGCAGCGTTGGAACGACGATCCAGGATTGCTTGCGGTTCAGCGCCTGCCCGATCGCGCGCAGATCGAGGTCGCCGAAGTCGGAAGGCGCCAACGTGGCTTTGGACGCTGCCACAGGCTTTGGAGCCGGCGCCGCGACCCTGGCCTTCTCGACCGGCGCGCCCTTGCCCGAACGCCAGAACGGTATACGCATCGCTTAACTCCTACGGACGCTTACGACTCCACGAACGAGGGCGATTACACTCCATTAAGGTTGCCGCCGGGTTAATTGCCGACCGCCTGCCGCCGCAATGGGTATAGAACCGGCCCGCGGTCATGCTTTGTTAACCATGAAAGTTCTTAATCGGAATCAATACTTGTCCTGGATCGTCCGATGCGAGGCCTGCGCGCCGCTCTCGTCTGTCTTTTGACCGCGCTTGCTTTGTCGGGCTGCATGCGCCGCTCCGCGCCTGTCGCCGTGGTGCAACCGGCCGTCTATGCGGCGCCAATGCCAGCTCCGATGCCTGTGGCTTACGATGCCGCCTACCGGCTTGACGCCGGCGACCGGTTGCGCGTCGTGGTCTACGGCCAGGAAGGTCTCACCAACACCTACGCCATCGATGCCGGCGGCTCGATCACCCTTCCGCTGATCGGGGCGGTACGTGCGCAGGGCCTGACGCCTGCGGGGCTTGCTGCGGAGATCACCGGCAAACTGCGCAACGGTTACATCCGCGAGCCATCGGTCGCGGTCGAGATCGAGGCCTACCGCCCGTTCTTCATCCTCGGCGAGGTCGCGGCCCCCGGCCAGTATCCTTACGTGCCGAACATGAGCGTGGAGAGCGCGGTCGCCATTGCCGGCGGTTTTTCGCCGCGCGCCAAGCGGGATCGCGTCACGCTTACCCACACCGATGCCGGCGGCTCCATGCGCGCCGTGGTGCCACTCGGCACTCCGATCAATCCCGGCGATACAGTGCTCGTCGGCGAACGCTGGTTCTGATCATGGCCGGCGCTCCAGATCAGCCGCTTCGTATCCTGCACGCGGTGCGCGCGCCGGTCGGCGGCATCTTTCGTCATATCCTCGACGTCGCCAACGGACAGGCCGACCGCGGCCATCACGTCGGCATCATCGCCGACAGCATGACCGGCGGCGAACGCGCCGAAGCCGCACTCGCCGCCATCGCGCCGCGATTAAAACTCGGCGTCCACCGCCTAGCGATCCGGCGCGAGCCGGTTCCGATCGACGTGGTGGTATGGGCGCATTTCATGCGCCTGATCCGCAAGCTGAAGCCGGATGTGCTGCATGGACACGGCGCCAAGGCCGGCGCCTTCATCCGCCTCAAGGGCCGCTCCGCCAACACCATTCGCGTTTACACGCCGCATGGCGGATCGCTGCATTACCCGCTGAATACGCTGAAGGGCGCGATCTACAGCCGGCTGGAGCGCGCGCTGATGAACCGCACCGACCTGTTCCTGTTCGAGAGCGCGTTCGCCCGCGACACCTACCAACGCACCATCGGCAAGCCCACGGGCCTCGTGCGCTGCGTGTTCAACGGCGTCACCGCCCATGAATTCGATCCCGTTGCGATCGCCGACGACGCCACCGACATCGCCTATGTCGGCGAGTTCAGGCACATCAAGGGCGCCGATATCCTGATCGACGCGGTGGCGCTGCTGCGCGCCGGCGGCAGGAAGGTGACCCTGACACTGGCCGGCGACGGCGAGGAACTCGAGGCGCTGAAAGCACAAATCGCTCGCCTTGGCTTGACCGACGCGGTGCGCTTCATCGGTCACGTCAAGGCACGCACCGGTTTTTCCAAGGGCCGGGTGTTGGTGGTTCCCTCGCGCGGGGATTCCATGCCCTATGTGGTGATCGAAGCGGCGGCCGCGGGCGTGCCCATGGTCGCCGCCAATGTCGGCGGCATCCCCGAGATTTTCGGCGAACATACCGAGCAGCTGTTCGCGCCCAACATCGTCGGCGCCATGGCCGATGCCATCGAAATGGCACTCGACGACCCAGAGGCCGCGATAGCCCGGGCAAAGTCGCTGCGCGAGCGCATCTTCCTGCATTTCTCGCAGAAGGCGATGGTCGAGGGCATCATGGCCGGCTACCGCGACGCGTTCGCCAAGCGTTGAGGCAACTCGTAGGGCGGATTAACCGCCCGCGTGCACGGGTAGCTCCACAAGCGAAGGTGCAAGGCGTAATCCGCCATGTTCTGCACCGGGCGCGGCGGATTACGCTGCCGGTCGCGCGTTCGCGCGGCCGTCCGCTAATCCGCCCTACGGACTTTCACCAATCGTTAACCCTAGTTAACGACGTAACTGTTTCTTGCGATTTGTCCTTTAATTCGTGGGGTTATGTATTTACCCCGGCGCACACATCTTTCATCTCGCGCGCACATACGGAATTGAGCGACAGTGGAACCGATCAACGCACGCTCCATGATCAATGCCGCCGCGGCCGTGGCGATGGACACCACAGCCGAGCGGCCGGTCGAACGTCGGCGGCGGCTTTCGCCGGCGGCGCTCGCGGTGACCAACCAGAAGGTGCGCGCCGCCTATTCGCCGATCGTGATCGCAGGCGCGGTCCGCGTCGCCGATTTTGTTATTCTGAGCCTGGTCGGTATCGCGCTGTATTTCGGTTATGTCGCGCGGCTCTCGGGCTTCAACTGGCAATACATCGCGGCGATTCCCGCCATGGCTGCAGCCGCCGTGATGTGCTTCCAGGCCGCCGATATCTACGAAGTGCAGGTGTTCCGCGGCCAGCTCAAGCAGATGACGCGGATGATTTCGTCCTGGGCGTTCGTGTTCCTGCTGTTTATCGGCGCCTCGTTCTTCGCCAAGCTTGGTGGCGAAGTGTCGCGGCTCTGGCTCTCCGCGTTCTTCTTTACCGGACTGGCGGCGCTGATCGCCGAGCGCTGGATCCTGCGCAGCATGGTGCGGCGGTGGGCGCGCGAGGGCCGACTCGACCGCCGCACCATCGTGGTCGGCTCCGACCACAGCGGCGAAAAGCTGATCGAGGCGCTCAAGGTCCAGGACGATTCCGACCTGGATATCCTGGGCGTGTTCGACGACCGCAACGACAACCGCGCGCTGGACACCTGCGCGGGCAGTCCGAAACTCGGCAAGGTCGACGACATCGTCGAATTCGCCCGCCGCACCCGCATCGATCTCGTGCTGTTCGCGCTGCCGATCTCGGCGGAGACCCGGATTCTCGAAATGCTGAAGAAGCTGTGGGTGCTGCCGGTCGACATCCGCCTGTCCGCGCATACCAACAAGTTGCGTTTCCGTCCCCGCTCCTACTCCTATCTCGGCAAGGTGCCGACGCTTGACGTGTTCGAGGCGCCGATCACCGACTGGGACCAGGTGATGAAGTCGCTGTTCGACCGCGTGGTAGGCGCGCTGCTGCTGGTGATGCTGGCGCCGGTAATGGCGCTGGTCGCGCTCGCGGTAAGGCTGGACAGCCCGGGGCCGGTGCTGTTCCGGCAAAAACGTTTTGGGTTCAACAATGAGCGCATCGACGTGTTCAAGTTTCGCTCGATGTACCACCACCAGGCCGATCCGCTTGCGACCAAGGTGGTGACCAAGAACGATCCGCGCGTTACCCGCGTCGGCCGCTTCATCCGCAAGACCAGCCTCGATGAGCTGCCGCAACTGTTCAACGTGGTGTTCGCGCGCAACCTGTCGCTGGTCGGTCCCCGCCCCCATGCGGTGCAGGGCAAGCTGCAGAGCCGGCTGTTCGACGAGGCCGTCGACGGTTACTTCGCACGCCATCGTGTAAAGCCAGGGATCACCGGCTGGGCGCAGATCAACGGCTGGCGCGGCGAGATCGACAATGAAGAGAAGATCCAGAAGCGCGTGGAGTTCGATCTGTATTACATCGAGAACTGGTCGGTGCTGTTCGACGTCTACATCCTGCTGAAAACGCCGATCGCGCTGCTGACGCGGAACGAGAACGCGTATTGAGTTTTGTGCCGGCGCGGTTCGCGCCGGGTTTGTCGTGGTGTGTTGCGTGCGTAGAGTGTGTAATGGCGTATACGGCGGCGGCCGATAATTCGCTTCCCGCGTTGACGGCTGCGCCGGCGGTTGCATCGCTGCAACGCGCGCTGCTGTGGTCGGTCGGCGCCGCCGGCGCCATCGTCTTCATCGAGCCCAGCCCTTACGAATTTGCGACGCTCGCCGCGATCATCATCTTCCTCGCCACCGGTTTAAGGCTGCGGCTGGTGTTCATGCCGCTGTTGATCCTGTTGTTCCTGGTCAATATCGGCTACTCCATCGGCGCCGCCTATCTGATGGACAAGGCCGAGATCGCCAACTGGATCCTGACCTCGTGGTACATGGCGGTCACCGTGATCTTCTTCGCCATGGTGGTATCCGAAGACACCGCGGCGCGCCTCGATCTGCTGCGACGCGGGTTGATCGTGGGTGGCGTGATCTCGGCAATCGCCGGCATTGCCGGCTATTTTAATCTGGTCCCCGGCGGCCACGATTTGCTGACGCTGTATGAGCGCGCGCGCGGCACCTTCAAGGACCCCAACGTGTTCGGCGCGTTCCTGGTGCTGCCGGCGCTGTTCGTGCTGCAGAGCGTGGTGTCCGACCGTTTTGGCAAATCGTTGCGCAGCGCGATTGCCTTCGGCATCATGTCGCTGGCGATCCTGCTGGCGTTTTCGCGCGCGGCCTGGGGATTGCTCGCGATCGCATCCGCATTCATGCTGGCGCTGATGGTGCTGACCAGCCAATCACGCGCGCAGCGCTCGCGCATCATCGCGATGGCGGTGGCGGCGGCCGTCATCGTGGCGCTGCTGATCGTGGTGCTGCTGTCGCTCGATAGCGTCGCCGAAATGTTCAAGCAGCGCGCCAGCTTTGATCAGAGCTACGACGAGGGCCGCTTCGGCCGCTTCGGCCGGCATATCCTCGGCGCGCAGATGGCGCTGGAGTTGCCGTTCGGCATCGGCCCCCTGCAATTCACAAAATTCTTTCCAGAGGACACCCACAACTCCTATCTCAACGCCTTCATGTCGGGCGGCTGGATTTCCGGCATCTGCTATCCGGCGCTGGTGTTCACCACGGTGATCCTGGGCTTTCGCCACGTCTTCATCCGCGTGCCCTGGCAGCGCGCCTATCTCGCCATCTTCGCGGCGTTCCTCGGCACGGTCGGCGAAAGTTTTGTCATCGACACCGACCACTGGCGGCATTTCTGGATGATGCTGGGCGCGATGTGGGGAATGTTCGCCGCCGCGCATCAGTACATGGCGGCGCATCCACTCTCACCTCTCCCCGCTCTTTCGCGGGGAGAGGTCGAAGCCGGAGCGTAGCGAAGGCTTCGGGTGAGGGGCGAGGCAGTGAGCAGAAACGCCTGATGGATTCTCGGGTCGGCTAAATGCGTTGAAGACCTTTCGACCCGATAGGTTTTTGTTTTGACAACGCAGTGCCTGGCCCCTCACCCGGCGCTGGCGCGCCGACCTCTCCCCGCGAAAGAGCGGGGAGAGGTGACGCGCGCTCAGACGCTCACCATCTTGGCCCAGACCAGCGCGAGAACGGCGGCCGTGGCGACCCACAGCGGGTGCTGGCAAAACAGGCTGCCGTAGCGGCAGAGCGGGTCTGCCCATATGCCATCGGTGCCCGCGACGTAGAACGCGCCGGCGGCGATCGCCAATACGAACGCAACGAAGTACATCGCGTGATCCCAACGGGATTCGATTCCGCCCGCGGCAATTTACGCGGAGCCCTGCAATGGCGATCATTGTGCCGTGCCGGCGATATCCGGCAAGAGGCTTGCAGTTTTGGCGTTAGCGCGACGCGAACGATTGCACGCAAATTTGTAACGATTTTTCGCGCAGCAGCAGGTTTCTCGTGTCCCGGGCGCGATGCAGCGTTCTTCACGCTGCTTCGCAGAACCGGGACCCCGGTTCTAACGCTTGTTACCGGGACCCCGGCTCTGCAGCGCACCGCTTCGCAAGAGCTACGCGCTGCACTGCGTCCGGGGCACGTGGCAGCGTCTAAGCCTCGACCTCGAACGTCAGACCGGCATTATCTACCAGCCGCTTGATCAGATGGTCTCCCATCGCAGCGCCCGGGGTCCAGATGCCGGCCGGTACCTGTGGCACGTCGCGCAGCAGGCAGACCGCGCATTCGGAAATCATTTTCGAGGTCGACCCATAGCCGGGATCGCGATCGCCCTTGACGGCGACGCGGACCTGGCGGCCGTCCGGCGCGAGGCCTACGAACATGAGATCATAGCGGCCGGACTCGCGCTCCTCCTTCGAGGGTCCCTCGCCCGGTTTCGGGCCGCCGGCGCCGGTCCGCTCCGCCTTGCTGGCGGCGAACAGGCGCCGTGCCTCGGCTTCGCCCTGCTCTCCCGCGCCAGTCACGACCATCTCGTCATAGACAAAGTCGCGGCCGTAGGGAAAGCCCATCAGCATGTTGGAGCGGTGCACGTTTCGGGTGTTGATGGTCGCCATCCCGAACGGCGCCGTCCACGTACCGATATCCTCGTCCAGCTTCGGCCTGTTGCCGCGGGGCTGGTCGGGACCCTCAAAACCCGGCGTCAATACGAACGGGTTCTGCAGCATCGACACCAGGCTGAGGTCCCTTGCCGCAGTCATGAAAGTCGCCTTGATACTCGCCACGGTGCCGCCGGATGGGCCTCCCTTCATGTCGCGGACGCGGCCTTTGACGCGGCTGACCGGCGCGCCCAGAGTCTTTTTCGCCGTTGCCTCGCAGAACAACACGCCGAGCTCGAACGGAATCGAATCGAAGCCGCAGGAAAACAGGATCCGCGCGCCGCTGGACTTCGCCGTCACCTCATGGGCGTCGATCATCTGCCGCATCCAGAGCGGCTCGCCGCATAGATCGAGATAGTCGGTGCCATCAGCGGCGCAGGCCGCGACGAGTTCGGAGCCGTAGAGCTGATACGGGCCGACGGTGGTCAGCACCAACCGGGTCTGGTCGATCATGGCCTGCAGCGAAGCGGGGTCGCCGGCATCGGCGGCGATGAGTGGCGTATCCGCCGGCGCGCCGATGGCGTCGCGCACGCCGGCGAGTTTTTCGAGACTGCGTCCGGCCATCGCCCATTTCAGGTCGCTGTCTTTCGCGTAGCGCGATGCCAGATATTCGGCCACCAGCTGGCCGGTAAATCCGCTGGCGCCATAGACAACGATGTCGAACTTTTTCGCAGACTTCATGGGTGATCCCTTGCAGGCGCCCTGCTTAGCCCGCGGTGGCGTCCCTGGCTACTTACAATTCGCCGGCTTCGTCTTCCGGTGCACCAGCTTCAACGAGTCGCGGACGCTCGCGGAACTGCAATCCGTCATAGATTTCAGCGAGCTTCAACACGACGTTGAGCTTCGGGAGTTCAATTGCCGCGTCAAGGCCTTTGACGACGCGATCTTCCCATCGGCCATCCGGGTCGCGGAGATACAGATGCACGGTCGGCATTTCCGTATCGACCAACAAGATGTAATCCATCCACGGCAAAGACTGATATTCGGCAAGCTTGACCGTAACGTCGAACCCTCCCGTCGTCGGCGACAGGACCTCGATTACAAGCGCCGGTCTATCGGCGGTCAGGGAATCGTCGTCGGGTTTTCCACAGTCGACCCCGAGATCCGCCATACGCCGGGTGGACGGTGAGGTGGAAACATAGGTGTCGCTCGTGAAGGTCTGGCACGGCCCGCCTCTGACCTGGGCGTGCACGGCAGCCGTCAGGTTCACGACAATACTGTCATGGCGGCGCCCCGCGCCGGCCATCATCACGACTTCACCTTCCACCAGTTCGAAACGCTCTTGCTGGTCAACGACCCAGGCAAAAAACCGTTCAGGACTGATGGTCTGGACTGGCGATGGCTGCATGGTTTCCAGATAACATCCGAAGCTCAAGGCAGCAAGATTGCGGCTCCTTCTCACCTCTCCCCGGAGGGGAGAGGTCGACGCGCATCGCTAGAATGCGCGGCGGGTGAGGGGCCTATCCGCGGGTCCGAGCGCGTGGAGAGACCCCTCACCCGAAGCCTTCGCTGGCGCTCCGGCTTCGACCTCTCCCCTCCGGGGAGAGGTGCCATACGGCCTATTTCTTGGCGTATGAAACGCCCATGCCGGCGCGCACGTCGCTCTGGATGCCATAGGGCGCGATCGGGTAGCGCAGGCCGTTTTTGGCCAGCGCCTTCATGCCGATGATGGCCTTGGCGAGATGCGACGGTTTTAGCGCCATCAGCATTTCCTCGTCGGGCACGCCGCCGTAGCGGCGCTCGGCGTAACACGGCAGCGACAGGCTGGGCTCGCCGGTCTTCAGCGCGCGGCCCCAGGAATCCGCACAGGCGGTCTCGCCGACCACGCCCCATTCGAACTTCTTGTAGCCGGTATATTGCAGCCCGTTGATCAGGATGATCATCTGCCCGGGCGTCGCGTAGACCAGACAAATGTCGGGCGGATTGAGGCGTCCGCTCGCCAGCGGACTGACCACCAGCGCCTCGTAGCGGCCGTGCGGAACGACATCCAGCGCCTGCTGGCGTTTGGCCGCATCTTCGGCGGTGCCGTGCCAGACGCCGACATAGTTTTCTCCGGCGAGCCATTTCTCATCCTGCGGCGCGAGGCCAATAACGGCGCGGCATTGCGCGCCGACCAGATCGTCTGCGGTGATTCCGACGGTCCAGCCCAGCCGCGACGCCATGCTGACGATCTGGTCGGTGGTGTGGGTGGCGGTGGGGCGCCGGATTTTCGGGATCGCCGCCATCTCATCGGCGGAGGCGAACATCTTCATGCCGATCACGGTGGTCTTCAGGCGCAGCAGGCTGTTGAGGTCGGCCACCATGGTCGGCAAATCGAAGGTTTCCGGCTGTGGTGCGGCTTGCTGCATGACGTGCTCCCTGACCGGCTGACTCGGCGCGGTTTCGAAGGCTTGATCCTAGCGGTTATTCCGCGGCCGGAGCGGGAAAAAGCGCATCGGTTTTGCCCGAAATGCGGTACGCCGCAAGGCCCATCCATTCGCGCAACGCGCTATCTGTGTGGTCGAGCCCCTCGCTGGAAAAGATCGAGAAGCCCAGCCTGTCCATGTGACCGGCGGTACGCCAGTCGGCCGGGTAAGGCTCCACGGCAAATCCTGCTTTGCGGAAAACACCGACCGATCGCGGCATATGGTAGGCCGAGGTCACCAGCAGCCATCGCTCGCCCGGCTTCGGCGCAACCAACGTTTTGGAGAATTCGGCATTCTCCTGGGTGTTGCGCGAGCGCCGTTCCACCGTCAGGCGATTGCTGGCGACACCAAGGCTTTCAAACACCGACACGGCATAGTCGGCCTCCTTCGCCGAATCGTCCGAAACCAGATTGGCGCTGCCGCCGGAGAAAACCATGCGGGCCTTTGGATAGCGATGCGCCAGCGCGGCGGCGGCGACGATTCGGTCCACCGAGCCCTTGAACACCGTGACCCCATGCGCTGCGGAAAGCTCCGGATCGATCGATCCGCCGAGAACGATAATGCCATCCGGCGCGCCGCGTGTCTCGTCCCATGGCGGAAACCGCGCTTCCAGCGGATACAGCAGCAAATATCCAAGCGGCGAGAAGCCGCAGATCGCGAGCAGTACGATGCCTGCAAGGACAAGCTTGCGGCCAAAGGAGGCGAATCGGGTGAACAGCAACACCGCGCCGAGCAGGCTGAGGCCGATCAAAAAATTCGTCGGCAGCAGCAGGACGCCGAGGGTTTTGGAAAGCGCAAAAAACAAGAAGACCTCTTGGGGTTTGGTACAGCGTCATACGCGGGCTTGACCCGCGTATCCATCACTCTTAGCAAAAACGTCTTCCGAAGAGGATGGATTGCCGGGTCAAGCCCGGCAATGACGCCTCATTTGCCTCAACGCGAGTCCCCCATGACGCATCACCACCTGCACGCCAGCCCCGCGACCTGCCACTGGGGTTTCTTCGAAGCCAAACTGAAACCGGTGCTGACCGTCGCCAGCGGCGATGAAGTCACCATCGACAGCATCAGCGGCGGGCCGGAGGTCGTGCCCGACAGGGCCAGGTTTCACGTTCCCCCGGAGCTTGCCGAGGTCCATGCCAGGAATGAGCGCATGGTGCCCGGCCATATCCTGACCGGGCCGGTTGCGATCGAGGGCGCCGCGCCCGGCGACGTCCTTGAGGTCGAGATTCTCGATATAAAACTTCGGCAGGACTGGGGCTACAACCTGATCCGCCCGCTCGCCGGCACCCTGCCCGACGATTTCCACGAGACCCGGCTTCTGAACATCCCGCTCGACGAGAAGCGCATGGTGGGCCGGCTGCCGTGGGGGTTGGACTTGCCGCTAAAACCGTTCTTCGGCGTGATGGGTGTGGCGCCGCCGCCGGCGTGGGGCCGCATCACCTCGCTGATCCCGCGCGCCATGGGCGGCAACCTCGACAACAAGGAACTGGTGCCGGGCGCAAAACTCTATCTGCCGGTGTTCGTGCCGGGCGCGCTGTTCTCCTGCGGCGACGGCCATGGCGTGCAGGGCGACGGCGAGGTCTGCGTCACCGCCATCGAGACCGCGCTGCAGGGCCGCTTTCGGCTGACCCTGCGCAAGGATTTGCGCCTGGATTATCCCCGCGCGGAGACGCCGGATCATTACATGACCATGGCGATGGACCCCGACCTCGACCAATGCGTGGTGCGCGCGCTGCGCGACATGATCGTGCTGCTCGGGGAAAAGCGCAACCTGTCGCGCGAGGACGCCTACACGCTGTGCAGCCTCGCCGCCGACCTGCGCGTGACGCAGACCGTGAACGGGTCGAAGGGGATCCACTGCATGATTGCGAAGGCGGTGGTGCATGGGTGAACGCGTGCGCATCAACAATCAATGCGTCGTCCCGGCGAAGGCCGGGACCCATAACCCCTAACGTTAATTGTGAAGGAAGGCCTTGGCCCCTGTGCCTAAACGAAATGGCACGGCGTATGGGTCCCGGCCTTCGCCGGGACGACGAGGTGTTTGCATTTACCCCAGCCGCCAGCCGACCTCGGCGACAAAGCTCTGATAGAATTCCAGATCGTAAGCCTGCTCCGGCCTCTCGCGCACGCGTTCGTCGAGGCGCTGCGCGTCTCCACCGACCAGGATGCGCCAGCGCTCGGCCTTGACGCCATCGAGAATGATTTTTGCAGCCTCAACCGCCGTCGTCGGCGCCTCCTCGAGAAAGGTCCGCGCCTGCTCGGCCGCGTAGGCCTGAACCTGTTCGTCCGTCATCTTTGCAGCCTCAGTGATGCCGGCCATGCCGAGGCGCACCCGCGCCAGCGCAACTTCGTCGTCATTCAGCCGATCGGAATCGGTGCCGCTTTGAATCTTGCGCGAATTGGACATGATCGAGGTGCCGATATGGCCGGGCATCACCACCGAGCACTTGATGTGCGGCGCGTTGAGCCGGAGATCGTTGATCAGCGCCTCGGTAAATCCCTTCACCGCGAATTTCGCCGCGCTATAGGCGGTATGCGACCGCAACATCCCGACCGAGGCCCAGAATCCGTTGACGCTGGAGGTATTGACGATGTGGCCCTCGTCGGCCTTCATCAGCATCGGCAGGAAGGTGCGGACGCCGAAATACACGCCGCCCCAGCAGATGCCAAAAGTCTTTTCCCACTGCTCGCGGGTGTTGGTGAACAGGCTGCCGCCGCCACCGATGCCGGCATTGTTGAACAGCAGATGGATCTTGTCGGTCTCCTGCGCTTCCGCGAGTTCGTCGCGGAAGCGCAGCAAATCATCCTCGACCGATACGTCGGCGACGTGCGTCGTGATGCGAAGGCCCTGCGGCAGCCTTTCCACTTCGCAAAGCCGTTTGGTTTCCGCCATGGCGCCGGCGGAAATATCGCACATCGCGACGTTGCAGCCCTCGGCGACCAGCAGGCGCGCGAGTTCGCGGCCCATGCCCGTGCCGCCCCCGGTGATGACGGCGATCTTTCCGGCAAAATCCTTCATGGGCGACGCCGACCTTTCTGGCCTGGATGGAGCGGATGCGGAGCGGGAACTTGGCCCCCGCCTTCGATATCACATCCCGTGGATGTTGGAACCCGTCCCGGACCTTTCCCGCAGCGCCGGCCGGCTTTCCTCCATGGCGCGTAGCTGATATTCGATTCCGCTCCGCTTTGAGCGGTGACGGGAAAGATTCGGCATGCGACAGCGCCGGGACGCCGCGCTTCGAAGTCTCAAATGGATGCTCGTCGCGAGCGTGGCGCTGCCATTCCTGCTGTTCTGTTACGCCGCTAAAGTAAATTATCACGCCGCATTCGCGCTTGCCGACGAGCGCATCGAGCGCGCAGGCGACATCGCCGCAGAACAGGCGCTGCGGGTATTCCAGTCGATCAGCGTCACCTTCGACAGCGTCGAGCAGATTGCGCGAGGCCGCACCGACCAGACCATCAAATTGAACGAAGCCGAACTGAGCGAACGGCTGAAGCAGTTCGTTGCCGCGCTGCCCGATATCGGATCGATCTGGATCCTGGATAAGAACCTGAATGCGCTGGTATCGTCGCTGTTCTTTCCGATTCCCCCCGCCTTCAACGCGCCCGAGCGCGCGCATCTGAAAGCGCAACTGGCGCCGGATGAAAAACTCCATATCGGCGAGGTCGTGCGCATCGAGGAGACGGGGAAGCTGATCTTTCCGGTCAGCAAATGGCGTTTCGACAGCTCCGGCACCTTCGCCGGAATGACGGAAATCTCGGTCTCGCCCCAGGCATTCGAGCGGTTCTATGGCCGGCTCGCGGCCCGCACCAGCGCCAGTTTCACGCTGGTCCGCGAGGGCGGCGCCGTGCTGGCGCGCTACCCGGCGCCGGCGGTGACGGGCATCAAGCTCGACGCTTCCTCAGGCTTCGGACAAATGATCGCGCAAAATCCCGATGGTGGCCGTTACACGGCGGTCTCGAGCATCGACAAGCTCGAGCGCCGCATTTCGGCGCGCAGGCTGGCGGGCTTTCCGCTCTACATCACCTCAAGCCTGGAAACCCGGGACATCCTAAGCGGCTGGCTGTCCTACATGGCCGGCCATCTGATCTTCGGGGTACCCGCCACGCTGTTTCTGGTGGTCCTGATCCTGTTGGCGATGCGACGAACGTCGGCGCTGTACGCCGAATCGGAACGACGGGAGATGCTCGAAGCAAGCCTGCGGCAATCCCAGAAGATGGAAGCGGTCGGCCAATTGACCGGAGGCGTCGCGCACGACTTCAACAACCTCTTGACCATCATCCTCGGCAATCTGCAGATGGCGCTGCGGCAAGGCCCGGAGGGTAAGACAAAAACCCTGATATCGAATGCCTATCAGGCGGCGGACCGCGCCGCCGAACTGACAAAACGCCTGCTGGCCTTTTCACGCAGCCAGCCGCTCGATCCGCATCCGATCGATGCCAACCGGCTGGTGGCCGGCATGTCGGACCTGCTGGACCGGACGCTTGGCGAAACCATCGCCGTGGAAACCGTGCGCAGCGCCGGCCTGTGGCTGACGGAAGCGGACGGCCCGCAACTGGAAGCTGCGATCCTCAATCTCGCCATCAACGCCCGCGACGCAATGCCGGACGGCGGCAAGGTGACCATCGAGACGGGGAATGCGTTTCTCGATGAGTTCTATTGCCAGTCGGTCGACGGCGTAAAACCCGGGCAATACGTCATGATTTCCGTGACCGACACGGGGTCCGGAATGCCCGAGGATGTGATCGACAAGGCGTTCGATCCCTTCTTCACCACCAAGGCCGCGGGCGCCGGCACCGGCCTTGGGCTCAGCCAGGTCTACGGATTTATCCGGCAGAGCGGCGGTCACGTCAGGATTTATAGCGAGATCGGCGAAGGCACCACCGTCAAGATTTATCTGCCGCGCAGCTTTGCCCGTAACAAACCGGCACCGGCCGGCAAGGCAGCCGGCGACAGCCCCGAGGGCAAGCAGGAAACCGTGCTGGTGGTCGAGGACGATGCCGACGTCCGCAGCTATGTGGTCGAGACCCTGTCCGCGCTGAATTACAGCGTCCGCGAGGCTGCGGATGCGGAGGCGGCTTTACGCATCCTCGACGATTCCGCTCCGGTCGATCTCTTGCTTACGGACGTGGTGATGCCCGGCATGAACGGACGGGCGCTCGCTGAGGCCGCCAGGCTGCGCCGCCCCGGACTGAAGGTGCTGTACATGACCGGCTATTCCCGTAATGCCATTGTGCATCAGGGCCGACTCGACGCCGGCGTATCGCTGATGCAAAAACCGTTCTCGCAAAACGTGCTGGCGATGCGGGTGCGGACCATGCTGGAAGAGGCGTAAAATCTGGGACGGGAGGGACGTGATATGAGAATGATGGCTTTGGCGCTGGCAGTGGCGCTGTTTTCAACCGCGGCGATGGCTCAGGATAAATCTTCGCCGGCGGCGGCCAAGCCGGCGGCTCAGGCGAAGCCGGCGAAGCAGGCAAAGCCGAAGGCTGCGCCTGCCAAACCGCAATCGATCGCCACGAAGCTGCAGGCCTGCCTCGAAATCGACGATGCCACCAAGGAACGGCTCAACTGCTATGACGCGATCTTTCCGCCGACGCCAAAACCCAAGGCGCCCGCTGCGAAAGGCGTGATGGACTGCCGCTTCATCAAGGAAGAAGACGAGCGGCTGACCTGCTTCAACGGCTTTGCGGAAAAGATTCCGAAGCTGCCGAACTGACGGGACGGACCGGGTTTACTGCAGCTGGTGTTAGGACGCTGCCGGAATTTAGGAGGAGCGGAGATCGGCATGACCACCGCTCCTCCATCATCGGCGATCTATCGAGCTAGCTAGTGCTTTGCGTCGAGGGCTCCCAGGACGGCGTCGCTAAATTGACGCGTCATTTTTGCGCGACCAGCGATAAACGCACGCTGGTCAGGAGACGCGGCCTCTATCAACCTCTTAAGCGAGTCGATAGGAGGCTCACGGGGGTGATGTATTTCCTGGTAAATAAGATAGAGCTCGGTCGACAATATCACCGAAAGCGGGTCGACCAGCGCGGGCACAGTAAATTTTGCTGTCATCGATTTTCTCCCTGAAATATCTAAATCATACTTGGAAAATGCCGCTACCGGTGCGAGCAGATCACTACGATACGGGGTTTGCGAGCAACCGCAGCGGTAGGAAGATCACGGCGGTCGGCCGCACCGAAAGCAGAAAGGAGCGCGCGTCCGGCTTAGGCGCCTCAAACATGTCAGTCTCCTTTACTCTTAACTCTAGTAAAGGCGGTTTTAGTATTGCGCTTTTGCAAGCTTCAACGCAAGGTTGTTTTCATGATATTATGCGACGCTCCGGCGAATTTCCCGGAATTGGCGGCCCGTAGCCTCCGCCGCGAGCCTCGTGCAGGTAATTGGCGTCAGGCCGAACTCACTGCCGTGACGCGCGCGACGCTGAGGCACCCTCGCCTCACGAGGCATCCCGCTGAAATCAGCATCACGACAGCTTTCGCACCATGTCCGCTTCGCCCCGAGCCTTCATGAGGCAGTTGTCATCGACTGGCCAGCGTATTGCTGATGCGGGTCACGATGCCGTCCCATTGGCGTTTCTCGGCCGCGGGGTAATTGATCAACACGCAATTCGCGTATGGTCCGGCAAAGTTACAACGATTGTACCAGATCATGTCATTGCGGAAACTGGAGGCGACGAAGAACCGGTCGGTAATTTTCTTGTAAACGATGTCCGAGGGTGGATTTTTCGCGGCGAAGAAGCCTGCCGGCGCCAAACCTTCATTCGAAACCGACTGAACCGTCAGATTGGCGCGCCGATCCGACGTTAAGAATCGCGCGCCATATCCCTTTTCGGGCTTGCCTGCATCTTCCGTGAAGATGCTGAGGGGAATGTCCACGCTCGCCCCCGTTTCAGGCACGACGTAGCGGCGCCAGCTGGCCGGCTGCGCCACCGCGGCGTTGCATGACAACGCAACTAGCAATGCGGAAAACCAAGATTGCATTGTCATGATCGTCTCCGGTGCACCCTTATCAATCTCGATCTACCCACCCCGTTCCGTTGAGGCCAGCGCCGTTTTGAAATCTCGATTTGAGCGAGATGATAAACGCGAAAAGGCCGCAGATTTCCCTGCGGCCTCTTCGGAATCCTCAAACGCGTAGCGGTTACCAGCGCGGACCGACGCCTACGCCCACGCCGACGCCAGCCGGGCCGACGCCGATTCCGACGCGCGGGCCGTCGTCATAGTAGCCACGGCGTTCGATATAGCGTTCGCGCGGCGCATAACCGTAGGAATCCTCGACGATCACGCGGCGGTCGCCGCGTTCGCGCCAGCAGCGTCCATATTCGTTGCAGACCATGCGGACGTTTTCGATGCCATTGTCGGGAACAACGGCGAGGCCGTTGGTAAGCGGAGCGGCCGATGCAGCCGTGCCGAACAATGCGCCGGCGCCGAGCGCAATGGCGATGATGGTCGTTTTCATGCTGAAACTCCTTTGGAAGTGATTGTCGAGCTTAACGTGGCGAATTGCCGAATGTTCCCGATCCCCTTCAGGGTCGAACTTGTGCAACGCAGCGGAGTTCGTCCGTGAAACCCGTGTCGGATCGATCAGGATTTTGTCCGTTTGCGATGCGCGCCGGCGTGGCGCCCCCTGGTTGCGCGGGGCTCCGACCGGACCGATCTTTTCCGGGTCACCGGGGGATCAGCGGGTTCGGAGGACTGGGTGCTTGCAAAAGATTGCCGCAGCGTATCGATTGCCCCGGTAAGACCGCCGACCTGCTCGGACAGCCGTTTCGCATCGGATTGCTGTGCGGCGACAAGGCGCTTGAGAGACTGCAACTGCTCCTGCACGGCCTGCAGCTGATCGATGGTCTCCTGCTGCGACGTCTCGAGGCTCTTGGTCTTCTCGAAGAGCTGCTCGGACGCTTGCGTGGCGCGGGCCTGCATCTGGCGCAGTGACGTGAAGCGCTCCTGTTCAGGGGAGTTACCGGTATAGGCCCGCCATAACCCCACCGAACTCGCCGCCAGCACCACGAGGATGAGCGCCCCCGCAGCCAGCGCAACCGGCTGCGAACCGATGCGCCGCGGGGCGTTCGTTCTGGTGTCGTCGGACGTGGCTTCCATGCAGTTCAAACCGCGCGCCGCGGCGAAGGTTCCCTGCGGGAGCTTCAGGCCCTGGAACTCTTTATTCCGACGCTGCTTATTTTCACTCAACTTTCGAAAGAATGCTTGAGCCAAACCCTATTGCAAGCTGCTGCCGCAACCGAGGCGTTAGTGAAAAAAGCCTGGATTCTTTGCAAGTCGACCGTCCTTTCATTCATCGAGGACGAAGCTCTCAGCAAGGGCGCGGCCATCGCCTTCTACACGGCCACCTCGATCGCGCCGATCCTGCTGATCGTCGTCGCCGTGGCGGGCCTGGCCTTCGGCAAGGAAGCGGCGCAAAACGGCATTGTCGGGCAACTCGCAGGCTTAATGGGCAAGGAAAGCGCCGAATTTCTTCAGTCCGCCATCGCCAACGCGCAGAACAAGTCGTCGGGAACGCTGGCGACCCTGATCGGCGTGGCGACGATCATCGTGACGGCGTCGGGCGTGTTCGGGGAGATGCAGTCCGCGCTGAACGCGATCTGGAAGATCGATTCCAGCGGCACGCCGATCTCGAGGCTGATACGTGCCCGCGCGGCAAGCCTGGGTCTGGTCGTTTCGCTGGGATTCCTCATGATGGTCTCGCTCGTCGTCAGCGCGGGCTTGACGGCGTTGGGCGACTACCTGAAGGCCGTTCTGCCGTTCGGCAAGATTGTGCTGACAATTCTCAACGGCGTCGTCTCGTTTCTCCTTGTTTCCCTGCTTTTCGCGGCGATCTACAAGGTGCTCCCGGACCGGCCGATCCAGTGGCGCGACGTCGGGGTCGGTTCTGCGGTGACGGCGCTGCTGTTCACGGGCGGAAAGTCGCTGATCGGCTGGTACATCGGCAGCAGCGCGGTGGCGTCCGCCTATGGCGCCGCCGGAGCGCTGATCGTTATCCTGCTCTGGGTCTATTATTCGGCGCAGATTTTCCTGCTCGGAGCCGAATTCACCAAAACCTATTCCGATCTTCGCACCGGCAAGCCGCGCGAGGTGCAGAACGGCCGCCAGGCCGGCCGACTGGAAGAGGCAAAACCTTGAGCCAGCACTGGCCCTCGAAACTCTGGATCGTGCGGCATGGCGAAAGCGTGTCGTTCGCCGCACCCCACGCATAGTGGAACATTCGCCGCCGCTGCCAATTAGGAAACTGCCGATCCGATGGTGCGGTCGAGCCAAGAGAATCAGCAGGTGATCGAACTTGGTCGTTCCGGCAGGCCTCGCCTTCACGAATTTCGTCATTCTGGCGATCGTCGTCGCCGCCCTGTATTTCACCCGCGATATTCTCGTGCCCATCGCGCTCGCGGTCTTGCTCAGCGTGCTGCTTGCGCCGCTGGTCAGGCTCTTGCAGCGCTGGCGGCTGCCGCGATGGTTGGCCGTGATGTGCACCGTCGCAGGCGCACTGGCGATTGCGCTCAGTCTGGCAACCATGGTGATGATCGAGGTCAATCAGCTGATCGGCGATCTGCCGCGCTATCAGGCGACGTTGGCAACAAAGGTGCACAATGTGCGGGATGCGCTGCCCACCGCCGGCCTGCTCAAGAACGCCTCCAGCCTGCTCAAGAACCTCGACAGGGAATTGAGCACGCCGGAAGACAGGGCCGCGCCCGCGCCGAGAGAAGCGCTGTCGCAGGACCGCGCCAAAACCTCGCCGATACCGGTCGAGGTCCATCAGCCCGATCCCGGCGCCTCGGAAGCATTGGTCGCGATGCTGAGGCCGCTCGCGGCGCCGTTCACGACCACCGGAATCGTGGTGATCTTCCTCACCTTCTTTCTGTTTCAACGGGAAGACCTCCGCGACCGTTTCATACGCCTGGCCGGCAGCGGCGACCTCGAGCGAACCACCGCGGCGCTGGATGATGCCGGCCACAGGCTCGGACGTCTGTTCGCGACCCAACTGGTTCTGAATGCGATTTTCGGTGCGGTCATTGGGCTCGGTCTCGCCCTCATCGGCGTGCCCAGCGCGCCGCTTTGGGGTCTGTTGGCGACAATCCTGCGGTTCGTGCCGTATATCGGCGCGATGCTGGCGGCGGCACTTCCCATCACGCTTGCAGCGGCGGTCGGAGATGGCTGGTCCATGACGCTGTGGACGATCGCGCTATTCGCCGTGGTCGAGCCGTTGACCGGCCAGGTCGTGGAGCCCCTGATGTGCGGCAAAAGCGCGGGGCTCTCGCCCGTCGCCGTCGTGGTTGCCGCCTCGTTCTGGACCTGGCTGTGGGGACCCCTGGGGCTGCTGCTGTCCACGCCCCTCACCTTGTGTCTGGTGGTGCTCGCCCGCCATGTCGACAGGCTGCAGTTCATCAACGTCATGCTGGGCGATCAGCCGGCGCTGACGCCGCAGCAGGCCGCATACCAGCGGATGCTGACCGGAGATCCGATGGAAGCAATCGAGCAGGCCCGGGCTTTTCTGAAAGAAGGCACGGTTGCCGACTATTACGAAAAAATATTGCTTGGAGCGCTGCGGCTGGCGCAAGCGGACGCCGAGCTGGGCCGGCTCGACGATGTCAGGCTGGAAAACATCTACAAGGCGGTATCGGAGATCATCGAGGACCTGGCGGAACACGGCAATGACGCAGCGCCGGAAGCAAAGCCGAAACCTCCAGCCAGCGGCAAGGTGGTCAGCTTGACCGGCGTCAGCTTCGGAAAGCCGGTCTTCTGTATTCCCGGATTGGGCCGGCTGGATGATTGCGCGGTTCTCGTCGTCGCCGATTCGCTCAAGCGCGCAGCAATCGACGCCCGCGTGACCGGTGCGACCACCGCGATCGAGGATGGCGAGGCTGCGTCAATATGCATCTGCTATCTGGAGAAGGTCTCAAAGCCGAGGACCGATTATGCGGTCAGGAGGCTGTCGCGACGGGCGCCTTCCGCCCGCATCGTGCTCTGCCTGTTGAACGAGGCCGAGCCGAGTGGAGATTCGGCATCGCAGCAGCAAGCGACGCCACGGTCCTTGACGGCCGTCGTCGCCGCTTTCGCCGATCCTGAAAGCCGCCCGGGAAGAGTCGGGAACTAATGTCGTCACTGGCGAGTTCATGTTGCGAAACGTCCTCAAAGGATCGACGCCATGACCGACACCCGTTCGCTGCAGCAGATAAAACGAGAAACCGAGCAGACACGCGCGGGCCTGACCGACACCGTCGAGCAGCTCCGTTCAACCGTCGCGGACACTGCCAGCGACATCCGCCAGCGCATCAGCCCCGAGCACATCAAGGCCGAGGTATCGGATTACATCAAAAGCCGCGGCGAACAGTTGATGGACGACATTACCGCTGCCGCCCGCCGCAACCCCATGCAGGCCGCGGCCATTGGCGTCAGTATCGGCTATCCACTGTTCCGGATGGCCCGGGCGGTGCCCTTGCCCGTGCTGATGATCGGCGCAGGCCTGTTCTTCGCCGGCTCCAAGACCGGACAGGCCGCCTCGCAAAAGGCGATGGACATGGCATCCGACCTTTCGGACGAGGCCCAACGGCGCATCCATGACGTTCGCGATCAGGTCGGCGAGCAGGCAGCTGCGGCAAAGGCGTATGCTTCCGACAACCTCGACCGCTTGCGGGACAAGGTTTCAGGCAGCACCGACCGGGTCAGCCAGGCTGCCGATCAGGTCAATGAAGCAGCCGCTCAGGCGGGCGCGGCGCTCGCCTCAAGCGCTGACAGCCTCAAGGACAAGGCGGCGTCGCTTGGAGCTTCGGCGGTGGATCAGGCCAGCGACCTTAAGGACAGGACGGTGCGCGCCGCAGGCACGGCGGCCTCCAGCCTGCAGGATCTCGCGTCCGACGCAACCGCCTCGGCGCGGCGAATGGCGGGCAGCGCCGCCGAGGCGGGGCTCAGTGCCGTGAAAGCGGCGCGCGATACCGCATCCGATCTTACGGACCGCGCCGGCAAGACCGTGCTCGAAACCATCGAACAGAATCCGCTGGTGGTGGCCGGTGTCGGCCTGCTGATCGGCGGCCTCATCGCCAGCGCGCTTCCCCGTTCCGATATCGAGAACGGCTTGATCGGCGGGGCCAGCAACGCAGTCAAGAAACGCGCGCAAGCCGCCGCCTCGCAGGGAATCGACGCCGCCAAGGATGTCGCCGGCGAGGTTTACGGCAAGGCGGTCCGGCAGGCCGAAGCGGAGGGCCTGACGCCCGACGCGCTGGGCAATGCCGCGCAAGAGATTGGACAACGGGTGCGGCGCGTTGCGGAAAGCGCCGTGACCACCGCTTTCGAACCGCAGGACACAATCAAACAAAATACCAACGGAGTGCGCGACCATGGCTGACCAGACCTTCCAAAATACCAATAAAACCGGAGCGCCCTCCACTCCCGGCTCGACGCCTTACGGCAGCTCCGCCGCGGCGGGCAATCTGGGCTCCATGAATCAAGGTTCGATAAATCAGGGCTCGATGGGCAATCCAGGCTCGACCTCACACGGCTTCGAAAAAGCCGCAAGCGCCGCCACCACCGCCGCCAAGGGCGTGACCGAGCAGGCCAAGAGCGTGGCCGATCAGGCATTGGCGGCCAGCCGCGACCTGAAGGAGAAGGCGGCCGGGCTCGCCGGTTCGTCCGCCGAAGCAATCAAGGGCCGTGCATCCGACGCGATGGATGCCGCCAAGGACATGGCCTCGCAGGCAACCGACAAGCTCAGGCAGACCGTCGATGGCCAGAAGAACCTCGGCGCCGACTACGTCGGAAACCTGGCCGACACCATGCGCCGCGCCGCGCGGGAATTCGACCACGACCTTCCGATCGCGGGAGCCTACATCCGCAAGGCGGCGTCGCAACTCGAAGGCGTCTCCGACCAGATCAAGACCGGCAATTTCAGCGACCTCGTCAGCGGCGCGCAGTCATTCGCGCGGCGTCAGCCGACGGCGTTTCTGGGATTGGCGGTGCTTGCAGGCTTCGGCGCCGTGCGGTTCCTGAAGAGTTCAGCGAACAGTTCCGGCGCATCTTCGGCAACGGACTATACGGGCGGCGCCGGATTTACGCCAAATCAGGCAAGCCGATCCTATTCGGACAATCGAGGGTATCGCGATGAGTTCACCAAGTAACCGTTCGATCCCGGATCTCGTCAGCGACGCGTTCGCCCAATTGGCGAAGCTGGTCGGCAACGAATTCGACCTCGCGCGTGCCGAGCTTGCTGACAAGGCCGCCCAGGTCGGCCGCGCCGCTGCGCTGATCGGCGCCGGCGCCATCATCCTGATGCCGGCCCTGGTGCTGCTGTTGTTTGCGGTAGCCTCGGCGTTGATACGGAGCGGGTTGTCGGAACCCGTCTCTTATCTGATCACCGGAGTGGGTGCGGCGGCGGTATCCGGGGCGCTGATTGCGACCGGGCTGAACCGGCTGTCCGGCGATGCCCTAAAACCGTCGGTGACATTGGATCAGGTGCAGCGTGACAAGGTTGCGGTCAAGGAGATGGTGCGATGAGCGAGTTTTCGGAAAAAGGCTCGGACTTCGTCCGGGAGTTGGGCGATGCGGCGCGCAGGAATCCGATCTCCGCGGCGTTGATCGGAATGGGCGCGGTGTGGCTGTTCACCGGTGGCCGGACCGCCGAGAGGGTCGGAGACCTGGTGCGGGGTGCGGGTATGGACCGAATTCCGGAAGCTGCCGGAAATGCGCTGGATGCCGCGCGGTCGACGCTGCGGTCCGGCAGCGAATCCGTCGGTAAAGGCGTTTCCTCGGCAACGGAAACGCTCCGCGACGCCGGCGCGGCGGGTCTGGACCGTGCCGCTCGCGCGGGATCGGAGGTTGCCGACACGGCTTACGGCTACGCCCAAAGCATTCCCGATGCCGGCGGAGCCCTGTTCAGCACGGCGCGTGAAAACTTGTCCGAATTATTCCGCGCACAGCCCCTGGCCTTGGGCGCAGTCGGTTTGGCAATCGGGGCCGGCATTGCGGCGGCGTTGCCGGCGACGGATCTCGAAGCCGAGTATTTTGGCGAAGCCAGCGATAATTTTAGAGAACAGGCCGCCGACTACGCGTCCGAACAGGTTAGTCGGGTAGCCACCATCGCGGACGATGTCGTCACCGCGGTATCCGACGAAGCCCGCAACCAGGGCCTTACGGTTGAGGCCGCGAAATCGGCGATTGCCGATATCCCGGGAAAGCTCGGCCGCGTCGCCGATGCCGCAGGGAAAGGCATTTCCGATCGGGCGAAATCGCCGGCGTCCTAGCTCGGTCAACAGCGCTGCAGAGCTGCGGCCAATCCTGCTGTAAGGCGGACGCGACATCGGGCGGCTTGGCGCTAGCCTAGCCACGCGCCCCGCGTATTCGGTCGCAGATATCTTGTGACCGGCAGCAGCGCCGCGACGATTTCCAAGACGATTTCCAAAGAAATCACAACCTTGCGCAGCTGGTAGCAGCGGGATGCCGGCATCGCGCGGCGATGTCGCAGCAAGCGGAACAAAGGCCCGGAACGTCAGGTTGTCCAGACTGGTCCTACCAATGGAGGAGACGACCATGATTTGCAAAACTCTCGCAACTGCCCTTGTGACAACCGCACTGATGACCGGCATGGCATCCGCCCAAACAACGCCCAAGACGGACGCCACCACCGCCAGCACGACCATGCACCGCGACGGTGAATGGCGGGCATCGAAACTTGCCGGCGTGAACGTCTACAATGAAGCCAATGAAAAGATCGGCGACATCAATGACGTGATCCTGGACAAGTCGGGCAAGGCCGACAAGGTCATCCTCGGCGTCGGCGGCTTCCTGGGCATGGGCGAACACTTGGTCGCGGTCGCATTCGACAAGATCAAATGGGTCAACGAACCCGTGCGTTCGGCCAGCACTTCAACCGCGCCCGCCAATGCGCCGGCGACCAATGTCGACAGCAATGCCCGCACGGCCTCGGACGGCACGGTTAGAACGACGACCGGTACCGCTACCACCACCACTGCGCCTACCACTACGGCGCCGACGCGCTCCGCAAGCCAAAACTGGTACCCCGATCACGCGGTCTACAACGCGACCAAGGACCAGCTGAAGGCCATGCCGGAGTTCAAGTACTGACCGGCGGATAAGTGAGACTAATGGCCCGGACGCAAACGTTCGGGCCATTCCACTCGCGTCGAATAGGGCCTCTTTCATGCGGGCAGCTTGATCCATGCAGAGCGATCCCGAGACGACCCTGCTGCTCGCGAGAGCCTTCGATCGTGCCTGGGCTCGCTACTACCGCCCGGGGCGCGTAACGATTGCGCCCGAAGTCGCGCGCCCCGCGCTGGCGGCGCACCTTGTAGAGATGGCAAAGGACGGAACGGTCGATGAAGGCGCGCTGGCCGCGGGCGGCCTGCTGCACCTGATCTCGCTGACGCCGGAGGAGCCTTCGGATCTGAGTGCATGAAATGCGCTCTCGCTCGCGCAGTCGTTCAGCGCTAGATTAGGCCAGGCAGAATTGGTGTCCCATGGCCATTGGATATCTGGCGATACTTCTGGTCCGCCTGGCCGGCGCCGGCTGGGCCGACCCCGAGACCGTCACTGTCGAACACCGCGGAGCCGTGGACGTCACCCCGTTCGTCTGCCAGGACATCACTCGAAGCAGTATCGTCAACCGGGTCTGCTATGACGCACCGGACCGAACCATGATCGTCCAGCTGAACTCGGTTTATTCGCAATATTGCGACGTGCCGGAGGCTGTGCGGGACAAGTTTTTGAACGCGCCTTCGATGGGGCAATACTACAACGCCAATATCAAGGACTCCGAGGCGACCGCGCGTTACCAATGCCGGCGGCGGGAATTCTGATGGGTAAGTTCTTCCTCGTCATCGTCGCGATCAGCATCGCGCTGGTGCTGGGCACCGCGGTGGTTGTTACTTATTTCTAGTTCGGCGAGCGGCTATTTCGGCGGGTGAAGGTTGGAGTCGCGCCAGTCGTTGGCGTGCGCACTGAACTCATGGTCGCGCGCCTTTTTCAAATGCGAGTCCCTTGCGGGGCCATCCGGAAGTTTGCCGGCCTTGTCGTTCTGAATGCCGGCGAGACGGCGGTTTTCGTCGGCGTCGGGCATTGGCTTCATGACACACCTCCGATTTTTCAGATCGGATAATGCGGCTTTTTCGAATTCGTTCCTGTGTCGGAAAGCGGACGGGGACCGTTGCAGGACAGCGGGATTATGACGGCGGAAACCAAAAGCTTTTAACGCGACAGCTTCCGCACCTTGCGCCTCTGACAAAGCGTCGTGCCGATACTCAGCTCTCCCCGCCGGTTTGCCACTATGCCGCGAGTTTCTCTTGATGGCGCAACCCGTTTTCGATACCGCAAAATGAACTCTTGTTCCTTCATTGTAGCGCGTCGATCTCTATTTAGGTACACTGGGCGCAACCCAAGACAATGAGGACGCGATGTCCGAAGACAGCAAATTGGAAGCTCCTCCGCGGATAGGTGTGAAAGAAGCAATTCGCCGAGCCAAGACGCAAGTGGCAGACTTGCTAGATGGCGAAGTGTACGATCAGCTCGCCTTGGAGGAAGTGAAATACGATGATCGAAGTAACCGGTGGTTGATAACTTTGGGATTGAACCGCCCATGGAATGTGGAGAAGCGATCTAGTGGAGGGGTTGCTGCAGCAACGCTCGGCCTGCCTTCATCGACCAGCACTAGGCAAGTTCGAACATACAAGAAAATCCAAATAGACAGCAAAACTGGCGAATTCGTCTCAATGGAAGGCACCGACGACTGATGGCAAAATCAGTTGTGCTTGATGCCAATCTGCTGGTGCTTCTGGTCGCGGGGTATACCGACAAAAGCCTGATCGAGCGCCACAAAAATCTCAGCGCCTATGATGCCGACGGCTTTGATCTGCTTGTCGAAACGCTGGCGGATTACTCGCACGTCATCTTGACTCCGAACGCGTTGACGGAGGCGTCCAATCTCTTGAGGCAAATCGGTGATCCAGATCGTACGCGGGTAACGCTGATGTTAGGGCATCTCATCCTAGGTCATGAGGAGCGTTACATTGTCAGCAAAGATGCAGCCGTGGAGAAAACGTTCGGCCGATTGGGCCTTACCGACGCGGCGCTACTCGTCGTAGCTCGTGAACATGGATATCTCCTTTCGGCGGATAACGACTTATACTTAGCCGCGTCCACCGAAGGTATCGACGCGTTCAATTTCGCGCATCTGTATGATGCAAGATTTGGTTAAAGGCCGTCCGGTATCACGGCGGACGTTACAGAGTTCGAATTAGATATTGGTCGGAGCGAGAGGATTTGAACCTCCGACCCCTAGTCTCCCAGACTAGTGCGCTAACCGGGCTGCGCTACGCTCCGATGCCGTGACGGCCCCGTTCCATTAGCTTCTTGCAGGCACCGGCGCAAGGAGCGTGGGAGGATGGCGGGAGCAGGTTCCTCATTCGTCATTCCGGGATGCGCACTTGGCGCAGGCCCGGAATCCATAACCCCCAATCGTGGTTATGGATTCCGGGTTCGCCCTCCAAGTCGGCTGTTGCCGACTTCGATGGGCGCCCCGGAATGACGATAGAGGGGTCACCCCTCCTTCATCACACCGTCGAGCAATTGCCGGCAGGCGATCAGGTCTTGCAGCGCGGCCTCCAGCTGGCCCAGGTCGAGTTTACGCGCGCTGGCGCTCGCAGGGCTGCTCGCGGGCATCGTTGCCGACGGAGCCGCTCCACTGACCCGAGACGCCACCGGCGCGGCGGCCTCATCCTCATCCCCGCCGGCATCGACGACGACTTCCTCATCGTCCGCATCGGCTCCCCCGCGCAGCGCCTGATCGCCGGCCGCGCCGAACGAAGGCAGCGCGGTCGACCCGTCGACCAGTCCCTGCACCGCCTTGACGCCGTGCTCCTTCAAAATGCGCTGCACGCCGCGGATGGTGTAGCCCTCGCCGTACAACAGCCGGCGGATGCCGCGCAGCAGGTCGACATCGTCGGGGCGGTAGTAGCGGCGGCCGCCGCTGCGCTTCATCGGCTTGATCTGCGCAAACCGGGTCTCCCAGAAGCGCAGCACGTGCTGGGGAATGTCGAGGTCGTCGGCGACCTCGCTGATGGTGCGGAATGCGTCCGGCGCCTTGTCCAAGGCCTGAGCTCCTGTTTCAATCGTCGGTTGAACGCAGAGACTTACCCGAACTATTCGTCCTTGGCGTCGGCGCTGCTGCTGCCGTTGCCGTTGATCCGCTGCTTCAGAATCGCCGACGGCTTGAACACCATCACGCGGCGCGGCGAGATCGGCACTTCGGTGCCGGTCTTCGGATTGCGGCCGATGCGCTGGCCCTTCTTGCGCACCATGAACGAGCCGAACGACGACAGTTTTACCGTCTCGCCCTTCTCCAGGCACTCGGTGATCTCCTTCAGCACCAGTTCGACGAAGGCGGACGACTCCGTGCGCGACAGCCCCACCTTCTGGTAGACGGCTTCGCACAGATCGACGCGTGTGACTGTCTTTCCGGTACCGGTCATCGCCTGCCCCAAACTCACGGCGAACAATTTATTTCCTGAAATTAAGAGCTTAAAGACCCACGGTCAACAGCGCTCATCATGCATTAGCATGAAAGAAGCGCGCAAAGTACGTGGACATTTTAACGCCGCGCTTACCAGCGCAGCAGCGCCGAGCCCCAGGTGAAGCCTCCGCCCATGGCCTCCAGCAGCACCAGATCGCCCTTCTTCAGCCGCCCGTCGGCGACCGCGACCGCCAGCGCCAGCGGGATCGACGCCGCCGAGGTGTTGCCGTGCCGGTCGACGGTCAGCACCACCTTCTGCGGCGCAATATGCAGCTTGTGCGCTGAAGCATCGATGATTCGTTTGTTGGCCTGGTGCGGCACGAACCAGTCGATGTCGTCGGCGGTGATGCCGGAGGCCTTGAACGCGGCGACAATCACGTCCGTGATCATGCCCACCGCGTGCTTGAACACCTCGCGGCCTTCCATCCGCAGATGACCGACGGTCTGGCTCGAGGATGGGCCGCCGTCGACATACAATTTCGACTTGTGACGGCCGTCGGAGCGCAGATGCGTGGTCAGCACGCCGCGGTCGGGTTTTACGCCGGACTGCGGTTGCGCATCGAGCACGATGGCGCCCGCCCCATCGCCGAACAGCACGCAGGTGCCGCGGTCGTTCCAGTCCAGGATGCGCGAAAACGTTTCCGCGCCGATTACCAGCGCGCGATTGAACGCCCCGCTGCGCAAAAAATTATCCGCCGAGGCCAGCGCGAAGATGAACCCCGAACAGACCGCCTGCAGGTCGAATGCCGCACCGTGGTGGATGCCGAGCGCGTTCTGCACCGACACCGCGGTGGCCGGAAACGTGTTGTCCGGCGTGGAAGTCGCGAGCACGATCAGGTCGATCGACTGCGCATCGACCCCGGCGTCGGCCAGCGCCGCCAGCGCCGCCTTGATCGCCAGGTGCGAGGTGAACTCGCCTTCCGCGGCGATGTGACGCTGCCGGATGCCGGTGCGCTGGACGATCCACTCGTCCGAGGTGTCCACCTTCGCCGCCAGTTCGGCATTGGTCAGGATCCGCTGCGGCAGATAGGAGCCGCAGCCGAGCACGACCGAACGTATCGTATTCACGAGACAGCCTCCTGCGTCGCCGGCGCAGGAACGAGCGCGCTGCTGTCGCGGTTGAGCATTTGATTGATCTTGGCCAGGAGATCGTAGCGGACCATTTCATAGCCAACATCGACCGCATAGGCAAAACCCTCGGCATCGGTGCCGCCGTGACTCTTCACCACGATGCCATTGAGCCCCAGAAACACCGCACCGTTGGACTTGCTGGGGTCCATTTTTTCGCGCAGCGACTTGAAAGCCTGGCGCGCGAACAGATAGCCGATCTTCGAACGCCAGGTGCGCGCCATCGCGCTGCGCAGATATTCCGAAATCTGCCGCGCGGTCCCCTCCGCCGCCTTCAACGCGATATTGCCGCTGAAACCTTCGGTGACGATGACGTCGGCGGCGCCCTTGCCGATACCGTCGCCCTCGACGAAGCCGATGAATTCCAGCTGCGGCAGATCTGCCGCGCGCAGCAATTCCGCCGCCGCGCGGATTTCTTCGCCGCCCTTCATTTCCTCAACGCCGATATTGAGCAGACCGACGGTGGGCCGTTCCAGATCGAACAGCGCGCTCGCCATGGCGCTGCCCATGACCGACAGCGCCATCAGATGGTGGGCGTCACCGCCGATGGTGGCGCCAAGATCCAGCACCACGGAATCGCTGCGGATGGTCGGCCAGACGCCAGCCAGCGCGGGACGGTCGATCCCGGGCAGCATGCGCAGGCAGAACCGCGCCATCGCCATCAGCGCGCCGGTGTTGCCGGCCGATATCGCAACGTCGGCCTCGCCCTTCTTGACCGCGTCGATCGAAAGCCACATCGACGAGGTCTTGCGACCGCGGCGCAGCGCCTGGCTCGGCTTGTCATGCATGCTGACGGCGACGTCGGTGTGAATGACGCGCGAGACGGCTTTCATCGCCGGATGTTTGGCGAGCTGCGGCTCGATCAGCGCGCGGTCGCCGAACAGCAGGAACTCCGTGTCGGAATGCCGACTCAAGGAAATCGCGGCGCCGGGAATGACGACCGATGCGCCGATATCGCCACCCATGGCGTCAAGCGCGATTCGAACCTTTTGAGGCATGAACGTCCCGGAAACCTGATCTCTTGCAGCCATCACGCGCTCGGCTGCGGACTAAAGGATCGCCGCTGGCGAGCTGCGATCGGCGAAGCACGGCGCTACGCTCCGTCCGGGCGGGGACAATAGCGTTTCCCCGTCCCGATACAACATCTTGACCGCGTCGTCCCTTACCGGCCGATTATTTTTCTTCCGCGACGGCGCTCTTAAAAAGATGAGCTAATTCAGTTATTTGTCGCGAGTTCCGAACCAAATGCGACATCCTTTCCCGGCACGCCGGTTCCGTCAGCGGCCTTTTGGCTTGTTGGAATCCGGTGGATCGGGGTCGGACTTCAACGCTTTAAGCGCGGCAAACGGATGATCGTCCGGATCGTCGGGATTGAGCGGCGGCTCGAAAGCCGCGTCCGGCTTGCGCGGATAGGGATCGATCCCCAAAAACAGCGCGTCGGTCGCGAGCCGTCCGAGATCGATCGTGCCATCCACGATTGGCTCCGGCGGATCCGGAATTTCCGTATCGCTTTCCGCGGCATCGTCGACAAGATCGGCAAGCGCCGGGATCTGCTCCGGCGGCGCGAAAATCAGATCGATCGCCTCGTCGATCTCGTTCTCGATCGGGTCGAGCGTCACGACGCAGGTTTGCCCGACCCTGGCCTTGACGCGGCCACCGACATGCACGCGTCCTTCGCGCATCAGTGTCAGATCGAGCGACGCGCTGGCCGACAATACCTCGCGCAAGCCGCCGAGATCGGCGAGCGCGTTTCTTTCGCGCGGACTTGCGTCGAACTCGCGATGCATTCCAGTATCCGGAATCTGCGCCACCGCGACCGGCACGCTCCAGGGATTTGCATGGTCAGTCATGCTGCTCTCTTTACTCAAACCACTGCTGCAAACAACGCAGGCGACGGAAACCGCCACGACCCATTACGGACAGCGGCATCATCGAGCCCGGCCAGCGCGGCGATGACGGCATTGGCATAGGCCGCAAGCTGCCGCGCGCGGCCGATGTCGCCTCCGTCCAGGATATTCTTGCACAAGGCCTGCGCCAGCGGCTCGGGCCCCGCCTCCAACGCGCGATCATAGGCCGCGCCCCGTCCGTAAAACGCCTCGCCGAACTCTTGCATGCGCTTGGGCACGGTGAGGTCGCCGACGCCCATTTCGCGTAAGTTGTCGTCCATGTCGCCGCAAAAATGGTCGAACAGCGCCTGGGACAGCTCGGCGCCGCCCTCGACCGGACGCAGCCGCCGCAACACCATCCACAAATGCAGCAGCACCATGTCGAAACGTCCGTTAACCGTGTCCGGCACGCCGAGACCGGCATAAAACAAGGGTTCTCGCGCTTGCGCCACGATCATGCCATAGATGGCCTCAATGGTGCCGCGCCGGGGCGCGTGGGGTTTCCTGAAGTGATTGAACGGCCAAAGCATTGTGGGTTCCGCAAGCGGGCCCCAAAGGTTGCCCGCGCATGTTGCAATCCGCATGGCTGCCCGGTACGTCAATGGCTGCCGCGATGCAAGAGGATGGGGCCAGCCCCGCAATGACACTTTCGAGCCAGACACCTTTTCGCGCGCACCATCCGCGCGGTCTTGTCGCGCGCTGGCGCGGCGCTCGGTCTGCCTTGGCCGCCGCATTGGTGTGTGCGGTGCTCGGCGCCTGCACGGGGGAGCAATTCCAGAAGGGCTACATCCTGCCGCCCGGCGCGCTCGAGCAAATTCCGATCGGCGCCAGCCAGGACCAGGTGCTGATCGTGATGGGCACGCCGTCCACCGTGGCCACGCTGAACGGCGAGGTGTTTTACTACATCTCGCAGCGCGCCGAGCGCAAAGTGATGTTCATGAACCAGCAGGTGATCGACCAGCGCGTCATTGCGGTCTATTTCGACAAGAACCGCCAGGTGCAACGGCTCGCCAATTACGGATTGCAGGACGGCAAGATCTTCGACTTCATCAGCCGCACCACGCCGACCTCGGGCCAGGAGCTCAGCTACCTCGCGCCGCTGTTCAAGCTGCTGAGTTTCCATTAGCCGCCGTTATCGTCGATCTTGTAGGGCGGGTTAGCCGCTCCCATCCGCTGTAGTTCCGCAAGCGACTCCGCAAGGCGTAACCCGCCGCCGGTGCGCGTGGCGCGGTGGATTACGCTTGCGCCTTCGCGCGTTGAGCTACCGCGGACGGGGGTCGCTAATCCACCCTACACATCGAGCTCCTGCGCCAAGGCGTCCGCTTGCCCACCGACCGCGCATTCCCTACGCTCCCCGCAACAAGAAATTCCATGCAGGGAGAAACACCGTGACTCAATTGCTAACTCGCCGCCGTGTGCTGTCAGGCGCCGCGGCGCTTTCGTCAGCCGCCCTATTGCCGCGCGCCAGCTACGCCGCCGAGTGGCGGCCCAGCGAGACCGTCCGCATCATCGTGCCGGCGGCGCCGGGCGGCAGCACCGACGTGATGGGACGGCTGCTGGCGGCGCATCTGCAGGTGAACTGGGGCCAGCCGGCGGTGGTGGAAAACCGCTCGGGCGCCGGCGGCACCATCGGAACGTCGGAGGTGGTACGCCAGAAGGGCGACGGCCATACCATCCTGATCGGCAATCCCGGCCCCAACGCCATTGCCTACAGCATCTACCGCAACATGACCTACAAGGCCGACCAGCTGCAGGCGGTCTCTAACCTGATCCGGATTCCCAACATCATCTCGGCGCACCCCTCGACCGGGATCAAGTCGATCGGCGAGCTGATCGCCTATATCAAGGCCAATCCGGACAAGCTGACCTACGGCTCCTCCGGCATCGGGCAGAGCCCTCACCTCACCTTCGCCTGGTTCCTGCAACTCACCGGCCTGAAGATGGTGCACGTGCCGTTCCGCGGCGCCGGGCCGGCGCTGCAGGCCGGACTTGCCGGCGACATCCAGATCCTGTCGGACAATCTCTATCCGTCGCTGCCGCAGATACAGGACGGCAAGCTCAACGGGCTCGCCGTGACCACACCGGAGCGCAGCGCCTCGGCGCCGGAAATTCCCACCATGCGCGAGAGCGCGCCTGAGCTCGCCAAATTCGACGTCTCGTCATGGTTCGGCGTGTTCCTGCCGAAGAGCGCACCCGCGCCGATCGTCGATGCGCTCAACATGCAGATCAAGGCGATGCTGGAGCGCGACGACATCAAGAAGAACATCGCCAACATGGGCGCGCGTTCGGACTACGGCTCGCCGCAACAGTTTTCCGACTTCGTCGCCGCGGAAACCGCGAAGTTTGCCGGCATCATCAAGCAGGAAGGCCTGCAGATGGACGTGAATTGAAAATTCGTAGGGCGGGTTAGCCGATCCAATCCACGGTCGCTCAACGCGCGAAGGCGCAAGGCGTAACCCGCCGCCACGGCGCGTGGCGCGGCGGATTACGCCATCGGGGCGCGCGTTCGCGCGCTCCGATGGCTAATCCGCCCTACACGCTCAATGCGCCAAAATCGCCAGCAGCAGCAGCGCCACGATGTTGGTGATCTTGATCATCGGGTTGACCGCGGGGCCGGCCGTATCCTTGTAGGGATCGCCGACGGTGTCGCCGGTCACCGCGGCCTTGTGGGCGTCGGATCCCTTGCCGCCGTAGTGGCCGTCCTCGATGTATTTCTTGGCGTTATCCCAGGCGCCGCCGCCCGAGGTCATCGAGATCGCGACGAACAGGCCGGTGACGATGACGCCGAGCAGCATCGCGCCGACGGCGGAGAAGGCCGCCGACTTGCCGGCCGCACCACCGCCTGCGATCGCGTAAATGGCAAAATAGACGAAGATCGGCGACAGCACCGGCAGCAGCGACGGGATGATCATTTCCTTGATCGCTGCCTTGGTCAGGAGGTCAACCGCGCGGCCGTAGTCCGGCTTGTCGGTGCCCTGCATGATGCCCGGCTTTTCGCGGAACTGGCGGCGCACTTCCTCGACGATCGCGCCGGCCGCGCGGCCGACCGCCGTCATGCCCATCGCGCCGAACAGATACGGCAGCAGGCCGCCGAACAGCAGGCCAACCACAACGTAAGGATTGTTCAGCGAGAAGTCGGGCAACACGCCCTGGAAGTACGGATACTTCGCGGCGTTGGCGATGAAGAATTTGAGGTCTTCATTGTAGGCCGCGAACAGCACCAGCGCGCCGAGGCCGGCCGAGCCGATCGCGTAGCCCTTGGTGACCGCCTTGGTGGTGTTGCCGACCGCGTCCAGCGCGTCGGTAGCCTTGCGCACTTCCTTGGGGAGTCCGGCCATTTCGGCAATGCCGCCGGCATTGTCGGTGACCGGGCCGAAGGCGTCGAGCGCGACGATCATGCCGGCCAGCGCCAGCATGGTAGCGGTAGCAATGGCGATGCCGAACAGCCCGGCAAGGCTGTAGGTGACGAGAATGCCGGCGATGATGACCAGCGCCGGACCCGCGGTCGATTCCATCGAGATCGCCAGCCCCTGGATCACGTTGGTGCCGTGGCCGGTGACCGAGGAGGCCGCGATCGACTTCACCGGGCGATAGTCGGTGCCGGTGTAGTATTCGGTGATCCAGATGATCAGCGCGGTAACGACAAGGCCGACGACGCCGCATTCGAACAGCGCCATGCCGGTGTATTTCACGCCGGCCAGCGGACCGAAGCCGATCAGCCACCAGATCACCAGCGCAACGCCGATCAGCGACAGGATGCCGGTGGCGATCAGGCCCTTGTACAGCGCGCCCATGATCGACTGGCTGGCACCGAGTTTTACGAAGAAGGTGCCGGCGATCGAGGTCAGGATACAGACGCCGCCGATCGCGAGCGGCAGCGTCATCATGTTCACCAGCAGCGGCGAGGTCGCAAAGAAGATCGCGGCCAGAACCATGGTGGCGACCGCGGTCACCGCATAGGTCTCGAACAGGTCGGCCGCCATGCCGGCGCAGTCGCCGACATTGTCGCCGACGTTGTCGGCGATGGTGGCCGGGTTGCGCGGATCGTCTTCCGGAATGCCGGCTTCGACCTTGCCGACCAGGTCGCCGCCGACGTCGGCACCCTTGGTAAAGATGCCGCCGCCGAGACGCGCGAAGATCGAGATCAGCGAGGCGCCGAAGCCGAGCGCCACCAGCGCATCGACCACGGTGCGGCTGTTGGCAGCGTAGCCCAGGCCGTGGGTGAGGATGGCGAAGTAGATGGTGACGCCGAGCAGCGCCAGACCCGCGACCAGCATGCCGGTGATGGCGCCGGCCTTGAAGGCGAGTTCAAGTCCGCCGGCCAGCGACGTGGTAGCGGCCTGCGCGGTGCGGACGTTGGCACGGACCGACACGTTCATGCCGATGAAGCCGGCGGCACCGGACAGCACCGCGCCGATCAGGAAGCCGACCGCGACCAGCGGGCCTAGGAAGTAGGCCAGCAGCACGAAGATCACGACGCCGACCATGCCGATGGTCATGTACTGGCGCTTCAGATAGGCCTGCGCGCCTTCACGCACCGCGGCCGCGATCTCCTGCATCCGCGCATTGCCGGCATCGGCCTTCAGGACCGATGACGTCGCCCAGGCGGCGTAAACAATCGAAAGCGCTCCGCAGAGCACAATCACCCATAATGCTGTCATTTAAGTTGCCTCAGATTTGGATCGACCCACGCCGTCGCCGCTTGATGCGGCGGGCGCACAAAAAGGAGGCCTGCCCTGCCCAAAAGGGCGGCCTCAAATCGGCGGGACCATGCCAAAATCGCTCCCGCAGCGCAACGCCGTGGGCGGCCTAAACGGTCGATTTTCGCATGTATTTCGAGCGAATTGGCGGCGCCTCGGGTTTCGCCGAAAAGCCTCAGAAATGGCTGTAGGAGCGGCGCGGCAGTGCGATTTCGGCCCCCTGCCCGTCGATAAACCTCGGAACCGCGTTCCCAGCGATGATGGTCCCGATCGAGGTGACGGGCACCCCGGCGAGTTTTGCAGCCTCTGTGAACGCATCGAAACGATTCTCCGGGATCGTGCACAGGATCTCGTAATCGTCGCCGCCGGAGACGATGGATTCGATGCTGACGGCACCACTGCTCAACAACGTCCGGCCGGGACCGGACAATGGGATGCTTTGCGCATCGATGGCGGCGGAGACTTCAGACGCCGCACACAGCTTGGCGAGGTCGCCGGCCAGGCCGTCGGACACGTCCATCGCGGCGGAGGCGTGGTCGCGCACCGCCTGCGCCAAGGCGATGCGCGGTTGCGGCACGCGATAACGGCCAATCAGCATCGCTCCTTCATCCGCCCCGAGAGTTGTGGCAGCAGCGCCTTTAAGGAGTGCAAGTCCCAACGCCGCGTCGCCGATCGTGCCTGACACCACCACGCGGTCCCCCGCCTTTGCACCGCTGCGCCGGACCATTTTGCCCGCAGGCACGCGGCCGAAGGCGGTGATCGAGATCATCAGCGGCCCCGGCGTGGAAACGGTGTCGCCGCCGAGCAGTGGACAACCGAATTCCGTTGCGTCCTCGCCAAGTCCGCGCGCGAACGCCATCAGCCAGACATCGTCGGGTGTGCGCAGCGCCAGGGTCAGCACGAAGCCGGCCGGCGCAGCCCCCTTGGCGGCGAGATCGGAGAGATTCACGCGCAATGCCTTGCGCGCAACGGTGTCGGGGGGATCGTCGGGCAGGAAATGCACGCCCTCGACGATGGCGTCGGTGGTGACGACGAGTTCGTCGGCGGACGATTTCAGGATCGCGGCATCGTCGGTCAGATCGAACGCGCCGGGATCGGTGGCGAGCGGCTTGAAATAGCGGGAGATCAGGGAGTCTTCACCGGAGGGCATGACGATCACTCTTCACGCTCGCGCCGCACTCTCCTCCGTCATCCTGAGGTGCTCGCCGCCCTTCGCGGCGAGCCTCGAAGGATCGGCCGCAAACTCCGACAGCGCCCGCGGCCAACCTTCGAGACGCCGCGCAAGGGCGCGGCTCCTCAGGATGACGGGGTGGCACGGGAAAACTCGTCGCCGCGGAACTGGCGGGCGATCTGGTCGAGCACCGCGTTGACCATGCCGGTTTCCTCGCCGTCGACAAAGGCGTGCGCGACGTCGACATATTCGGAGACCACCACGCGCGCGGGCACGTCCTTGCGATGCTCGAGCTCATAGGAGCCGGCGCGCAGCACCGCGCGCAAGATGGCGTCGATCCGCTTCAGCGGCCAGCCCTTTGATAGCGCGTCGTCGATCAAGGGATCGAGCTTTGCCTGATCGCGCACCACGCCGGACACCACGTCGCGGAAAAACGCGGCTTCCGCAGGAAGGTACTTGTCGCCCTCGACCTCGCCGCCGAGCCAGTGGCTTTCGAACTCGGCAAAAATGTCGTTGATGCCGGCGCCCGCGATGTCCATCTGGTACAGCGCCTGCACCGCCGCCAGCCGCGCCGCGCCGCGCCGGTTGGCCTTCCTGTCGGGCGTTTTCTTATGGGGGTCACTCGTCATCGTCGAGGCCCCGCAGAAGATCGTTCAGCCCGCGGCTGGGATGGCGCCGCTTGATCCGGAGCATCGCAAGCGCCGCGCGCGCGGCATCGCCGCCTTTGTCGAGTTCGCTTTTACGCGCGCGGGCCCAGGCCTGCGCTTCGGTGTTGACCGTAATGATGCCATTGCCCAGCGGAAAGGCGCGATCGACTGAAATCTGCATCAGCGCGCGGGAGGACTCCATGGACACGATCTCGAAATGAATCGTGTCGCCGCGGATCACGCAGCCCAGTGCAATGACCGCATCGAAGTCCTCGCCGCTGTCCTCGGCAGAATCCAGCGCCATCACCACCGCCGCCGGAATCTCCAGCGCGCCGGGCACGGTGATGATTTCATGGGTGGCCTTGGCCTTTTTGACCTCGGCCAGTGCGCCTTCCAGCAGCGCATCCTGGATATCGTCATAGAAGCGCGCCTCGACGATCAGAATGCGTGCGCCGGAGATATCGGTCTGGTCTTTCAGTGCTGCGCGGCGTGCGTCGGCCATGGGAATTCCGGTTATTTTGATAAGTCAGAACTGTGCGAAAGCGTTGTAGTCGCCGCAGCCCATGAAGCCAAGCCCGTCATCGCGAGGAGCCGTAGCCTGGATGGAGCGCAGCGCAATCCGGGAACAACGCCCGCGGACAAAGACCCGGATTTCGCTTCGCTCCATCCAGGCTACGGATTCATCTCGCTCAGCCGCGCGGCGTAGCGCGCCATCAAGTCGACTTCGAGATTGACCTCGCTGCCTGCACGCCACTCACCGAGCGTGGTGACGCTGAGCGTGTGCGGAATGATCAGCACCGAAAACTTGACATCCTCGACCGTATTCACCGTCAGCGACACGCCATCCAGCGTCACCGAGCCTTTTGCGGCGATGAAGCGCGCCAGTTCGCGCGTGGTGCGCAATTCGAACCGCGCCATGTCGGGCAGGTCGTCGCGCGCGGCGATGCCGGCGATGCCGTCGGCGTGGCCTGCGACAATGTGGCCGCCGAGTTCATCGCCGATTTTCAGCGCGCGCTCCAGATTGAGTTTTGTCCCGACTTGCCAATGCTTCGCCGTGGTCATGGCGAGCGTCTCGGCCGCGGTATCGACCTCGAACCAGGTCCCGCCCTGCGCCACCCCCGACGCAACCACCGTCAGGCAGACGCCGTTGCAGGCGATCGAGGCGCCATCCGCAATGCCAGCCTGATCGTAGCGGCAGGCGATGCGCAGCCGGTGCAGCTGCCCCTGCGCCACAGCCGTCAACGCAACGATCTCGCCGATATCGGTGACAATGCCGGTGAACATGAATTCCTTTTATCCGTCATGGCCGGGCTTGTCCCGCCTGCGGGGCCGAAGCCCCTTCGGCGAGGCGAAGGCCCGGCCATCCACGTCTTCCTTGATGCGCGATTTTAAAGACGTGGATGCCCGGCACAAGGCCGGGCATGACGAGCTAGGCGCGCTCGTAGATCGTGAGTGTGTCGTTCTGCAAGCTTTCGCTAGCACGAACTTTCAGCTCCGGCGACTGGGTGATCGTGGACAGCGGCAATGCGTCCAGCGCCGGAACGCCGTCGACACCGATCGAATTGGGCCCGCGCAACAACCATATCTCATCGACGAGGCCGGCCGCGACGAACGACGACGCCACCCGCGATCCGCCCTCCACCAGGAGCCGCGTGACGCCCTTCTCGGCCAGCGCATGCAGCACGGCTTGCAGGTCCAGTCCCGGCGGCGCTGAGGTGGCGGCGACGCGGATCACCTGCGCGCCGGCAGCCCCAAGCTTCATGGCGGCGGGCGCCTCCGCCAGGTTCGAGGTCATCACCCACAGCGGCGTTTCCCGCGCGGAATGCACCAGCCGGCTCGAGCCGGAAATACGAAGCGCGCGGTCCAGCACCACCCGCACCGGCGATTGAGCCTCCATTCCCGGCAGGCGGGTGGTGAGCAGCGGGTCATCCGCCAGCACGGTGCCGATGCCGACCAGGATGGCGTCGGATTGCGCGCGCAGCAGATGCACGCGCGACCGCGCGGCGTCGCCCGATATCGCCACCGGCTTGCGGCCCGCGGCGGCGATCTTGTCATCCGACGAGACCGCCAGCTTGAGGATCACATGCGGGCGCTTGTCGCGGATGCGCCTAAAATGCCCGGCGTGGTCGCGCGCGGCCTCAGTGGCGCCTAAACCCACATCGACAACGATCCCGGCCGCGCGCAGCCGCGCATGGCCCTGGCCCGCCACTTCGGGATTGGGATCCTCGATCGCCGACACCACGCGCGCCAGGCGAGCGGCAATCACCGCATCGGCGCAGGGCGGCGACTTGCCGTGGTGCGAGCACGGTTCCAGCGTTACATACAGCGTCGCCCCGCGCGCGGCGTCGCCCGCGCGCCGGAGCGCCTCGACCTCGGCATGGGGACGCCCGCCTGGCTGGGTCCAGCCGCGGCCGACAATGACGCCGTCCTTCACGATCACGGCGCCGACGGCGGGATTGGGCCAACAGCGGCCCTGCCCGCGCCGGCCCAGCGCCAGCGCCAGCGCCATGAAACGCTGGTCGGCAGCTTTCGATGCTTTGGATTTTTCGGCGTATTGATCTTCCAGAATACGGAAGATCATTTGCGTATCAGCGCCGGGCGGTCATCGTCGCCGGAGAGTTCGCCGAGCACCGCCTCAAAATCCTTGGCCTCGCGAAAATTGCGATACACCGAGGCGAAGCGCACATAGGCGACGTCGTCGAGCTGGCGCAGATGCTCCATCACGATTTCGCCGATGGTCTCCGAGGAAATCTCCGCCTCGCCGCCGCTTTCCAGCTCGCGCACGATCGCCGAAACCATCTTCTCGACCCTTTCCGGATCGACCGGCCGCTTGCGCAAGGAGATTTGCAGCGAGCGCACCAGCTTGTCACGGTCGAACGGCACCCTCCGTCCGTTGCGCTTGATCACCGTGAGTTCGCGCAGCTGCACCCGCTCAAACGTGGTGAAGCGGAAATTGCAGGCCATGCAGACGCGACGACGACGGATGACCGCGGAATCCTCGGTCGGACGCGAGTCCTTCACCTGCGTATCGAGACTGTTGCAGCTCGGGCAGCGCATCCGGGTTGGACCTCAATAAATCGGGAAGCGGTCGGTGAGCGCCTTTACGCGCTCCTTCACCGATGCCTCCACCAGCGGCGCCTTGCCGTCGGGCGCTTGCGACAGCGCGTTCAGCACTTCGGCGATCAGTCCGCCGACCTGCTGGAATTCGGCGACGCCAAAGCCGCGCGTGGTCGTCGCCGGCGTGCCCAGCCGCAGGCCGGAGGTGACGAAGGGCGTTTCGGGATCGAACGGGATGCCGTTCTTGTTGCAGGTCAGCGCCGCGCGCACCAGGGCCTTTTCGGAAACGTTGCCCTTGAGGCCCTTCGGCCTGAGATCCACCAGCATCAGATGGTTGTCGGTGCCGCCGGAGACGATATCGAGGCCATGGGCGCGCAGCGATTCGGCCAGCGCCTTGGCGTTCTCCACCACGTTCCTCGCATAGACCTTGAAATCCGGCCGCAGCGCTTCGGCGAACGCCACCGCTTTCGCCGCGATCACATGCATCAGCGGGCCGCCCTGCAGCCCCGGAAACACCGCCGAATTGAATTTTTTGGTCAGCGTCTCGTCGTTCCACAGCATCAACCCGCCGCGTGGACCGCGCAGCGACTTGTGCGTCGTGGTGGTGACGACATGCGCATGCGGAATTGGCGAGGCATGTACGCCGCCGGCAACGAGCCCTGCGAAATGCGCCATGTCCACCATGAAATAGGCGCCGACGCTGTCCGCGATTTCGCGAAAGCGCTTGAAATCCCAAGGTCGCGAATAGGCGGAGCCACCGGCGACGATCAGTTTCGGCTTCACCTCCTCGGCGCGGCGCGCCACCGCGTCCATGTCGATGATCTGGTCGTCGCGGCGCACGGTGTAGTGCTGCGCACTGAACCATTTGCCGGAGATGTTTACGGGCGAGCCGTGGGTGAGATGGCCGCCGGCCGCGAGGTCGAGGCCCATGAACGTGTCGCCCGGCTGCAAAAGCGCCAGAAACACCGCCTGGTTCATCTGGCTGCCGGAGTTCGGCTGCACATTGGCGAAGTTGGCGCCGAACAGCTTTTTGGCGCGCTCGATCGCTAAGGTCTCGGCGACGTCGACGAATTCGCAGCCGCCGTAATAGCGGTTGCCCGGATAACCCTCGGCGTATTTGTTGGTCATCACCGAGCCCTGCGCTTCCAGCACCGCGCGGCTGACGATGTTTTCCGACGCGATCAGCTCGATCTCATGGCGCTGGCGGCCGAGCTCGCCCCGGATCGCGGCGGCGATCTCCGGATCGGCCTCGGCGAGCGTGGCTGTGAAGAACGAGTCGGGCGCGGAAGCGGTCTTGGCGGAGCTGGCAGGAGGGGTCATCGGCGAAATATCTCCACCGCCGCAGGCTCTTGAGGCTCACGGTCGGTCATGTGTGGCGGTCGAAAGCGGCGTCCGCCGATTAGCATATCGGGGCGAACAGGCCAAGCGCTTGCGGCTCCTGCCCGCTATTTATGCAAGATATGGTGGGATGCCAGTTCCCCGTCGTCCCGGCGAAGGCCGGGACCCCTAACCCCTGGCATCGCTGAAAAAAGCAAGACATCTGCCCCAGTGCCCTCACGAGACGACACGGCGTATGGGTCCCGGCCTTCGCCGGGACGACGTAGGTTTATTTCGCAAACCGGTACGCCCCGCCCTTCTCCACGCTGCGCTGAAACGCCGGCCGCGCATGCATGCGCTTCAGCCATGCCGCGAGATTCGGATACGGCGCAATCCGGTCGAACACCTTTGCCAGCTCCGCCACAAAACTCATCTGGATATCCGCCCCCGACAGCTTATCGCCGACGAAGAACTCGCGTCCCTCCAGCGCGCGGTCGACATAGCCGAGATGCCGCGCCATCTCGCTGTCGATGCGCGGATGCAGTGGCTTGCCGGCATCGCCCAGCCGCGAGACATAGAGATGCATCATCAGGGGCAGCATCGCCGAGCCTTCGGAATAATGCAGCCACTCTTGATAGGCCTCGTACTCGGCGCTGCCGGGCGCCGGCATCATCTTGCCGCCTCCGTAATGGCGGATGATGTAATCGACCACCGCCCCGGACTCCGCGATTTTTGTATCGCCATCGACAATCACCGGCGACTTCCCCAGCGGATGCACCGCCTCCAGCTCCGGCGGCGCCAGCCGCGTCTTGGCATCGCGCTGATAGCGTTTCAGCTCATACGGCGCGCCGAGTTCTTCCAGCAGCCAGAGGATCCGTTGCGAGCGGGAGTCGTTGAGGTGGTGGAGGGTGAGCATGGGGAGTCCTCGGGCTGGCTTGCCGCAACATACTCTCCGTCATACGCGGGCTTGACCCGCGTATCCATCACTCTTCGAAAAGATTCTTACGAAGAGGATGGATTGCCGGGTCAAGCCCGGCACGAGTAAGCTCTCGTGTCCCGGGCGCGATGCAGCGCTCTTGGCGCTGCTTCGCAGAACCGGGACCCCGGTACAATTGAAAAAAGCTGGGTAGCCTGGATGGAGCGCAGCGCAATCCGGGAATCAGCACTTCATCATTCCCGGTACCCGGATTTCGCTGCGCTTCATCCAGGCTACGAAGATGTGAAAGCCTACAGCCCCGTAAATCCCGCCTTCACCGGATCGTTGCTGCCGTCGAGTTCGCGCAAATAGGTCAGCCCGCACACGGTGAGGCGGTGGGTGTCCTTCTCGCCGGCCTCGAACAGCTTTGCGACGTATTCCGTCACCTTGGCGCGCGCCTCGGCGGTGGCGGCGGCGGTCTGGTTCACCAGGAGCTCGTAGGTCTGCATGATGCGGTCGATGGCGGAGTCCATGGATTCCTCGTTGGCCTCATGTCGATGCAAGGGTTTTGGAGTTCAGAAACCGGACGCGCGCTGCGTGGCTTCGAATTGCGAGATCGCCTTGTTGGCGAGCCGGAGCTTGTTGTATTCGCCGCGGTGAAACATCTGCACGATGATTTCCAGCAGGCGATCGTTGGTCATGAAGGTGTCGGGAATGGCGCCGGTCTTGCGCAAATAGTTCGACGCGATCGCATAGGCATCGCCGACCGCCTCGACATTCATGACCCGCAGGCCGCGCTCGACCAACATGACCCTAAATCCTCCGATATGGACGGATAAAGCGCGGGACGGGCGCAAAGTTCCCTGTCACGAAACTTTTATGTACCGGACACGAAAAAGCGCACCGGTCCGGGACATGGACCGATGCGCTGATGAGAGCAACTTGGAGGTGGCTGCCGGTCTTTTTCGACGCCGGCTTGGCCTAAATTTTCAGAGCCGATACAGGATCTGGTCGGTCCAGAACCGCTCGAGGCGATGCAGCGACTTGTTCAGGGTCGCGAATTCCTCGTTCGAGATGCCGCCGACCTGCTCCACGGTCTTGACGTGCTTCTGGTAGAGCGCATCGACGATGCGGCGGATTTCCTGGCCCTGCGCGGTCAAGCGGATGCGGACCGAGCGGCGATCGACGCGCGAACGCTGGTGATCGAGGAAACCGAGTTCGACCAGCTTCTTCAGGTTGTAGGAGACGTTGGAGCCGAGGTAATAGCCGCGCGTGCGCAGCTCGCCCGCGGTCAGTTCCTTGTCGCCGATGTTATAAAGCAGAAGCGCCTGCACCGAATTGATGTCGGCGCGGCCGCGGCGGTCGAATTCGTCCTTGATGACGTCCAGCAGGCGGCGATGCAGCCGCTCCACCAAAGTCAACGCTTCGAGATAGAGCGACTGCACCGGCGCCTGGCCGGCAGTGCGTTCAGCGGTTTCCACCGCCGTTGCAACGGCTTTCATCATGACACGTCCCCTGTTGTCGTTTTTATCGACTTATTCGACGAAACTTGTGTCCCGCCTGATAGCCATGACCATATGGGAGCCGTTTGAAGATCAGCTTAAATAAGACAATAAAGAGATCATGAATTTAAGACAGTGAATCGCGGATTAAGCCCGCCGCGTAAGGACTTTTCGCAACATCTCGTTGAGGACGAGGCGCTTCTGTTCACGCTTCGTCTGCCCGTTCTGTCGCATTCGGAAACAGGACAGTTCGAATTCGAAACATTCGCGTAACAGAGATGACCACCCCGTTAGGGTGACTCAAATCTTACTGCGAAAAATATCGGAAAATTTTATGCGAACCCGTCCCATCATCAAATTCGTCGTCCCGGCGAACGCCGGGACCCATAACCACCGTGGTTATTGTCGGACGAGTTGTTGCCGCAGGTTGCTGACACCTTCCCACATCACAACGACGGAGTGTATGGGTCCCGGCGTTCGCCGGGACGACGACGCAGTGTTTATCGCGACCTATGGCGGCCGTTCCCGCGCCGCCATCCATGCCAGCGCCAGATACGCCGCGAGCATCAAGGCCTCGACGCCGACGATCGCGATGCTGCCGCCGTAGATTGCCGGAAACATCAGTTCGATCACCGCCATCGACACCACGGTGGTCAGCCACACCACGGCGCCCCAGGGCGTCGCAAGCCACAGGCCGACGGCGGCGACCAGTTCGATCACCGCGAAATAGATCGTCGCGCTCTGCCAGGCCATCGACTGGTTTTCGAAGGCGTCGTCCTCGCCGCCGACAAAGCCGGTGACCTGCGCCCAGTGATACAGTCCCTTGGCGACCGAGACGACCGCCATGATGCGCAGGAACAGCACCAGCCGCCGGGTCCATACATTGTCGCCGGATTCCACCCGCCCGTGCGAGATCGCCGCCACCGACATGGCGTTGTCCCGCGGCGTCTGGTCGCGCGATGGGGTTTCAGACATGCCGGCTGTGGCCCGCGTTCAAGGAGTTGCTCATGACGGGAGTCATGACCCGTCGGGCCGGCAAAATCAATCGCGCTTGCGGTGGATCAAGGATGCGGTGACGCGACTGCGGCAAGGTGCTAAGTTCGGTGCCCCGGACGCAGCACAGCGCGCCGCCCTTGCGGCGTGGTGCGCTGCAGAGCCGGGGCCGTAACGGGCTGCGGTGTTTGATACGGTCCCGGCTCTGCGAAGCAGCGTGAAGACCGCTGCACCGCGTCCGGGACATAATGCGACCTGCTTTCGAGGAGTGAGGAACAATATGGCGATCAAATTCGGGCGTCCGATCGAGATGCGCGACGGCCCCCGGCGCGACACTGCAATGGCGGCCCCTCCCCTCGATCTGCCCATGCGCCCGCGCCGCAATCGAAAGGCGGAATGGGCGCGCCGGCTGGTGCGGGAAAACGTTTTGACCGCCGACGACCTGATCTGGCCGCTGTTCGTGGTCGACGGCCACAACACCCGCGCCGCGGTCGCCTCGATGCCCGGCGTCGAGCGGCTCAGCGTCGATCAGGCCGTGCGCGACGCCGAGCGCGCGGTAAAACTCAACATTCCCTGCATCGCGCTGTTTCCCTACACCGAGCCAAGCTTGCGCGACGAGCACGGCTCCGAGGCGCTGAACGCGGAAAACCTGGTGTGCAGATCGGTGCGCGCGATCAAGAAGGAGTTTCCGGGCCTGGGCGTGCTGTGCGACGTGGCGCTCGATCCCTTTACCAGCCACGGCCACGACGGGCTGATCAGGGACGGCAAAATCCTCAACGACGAGACCGTCGCGGTGCTGGTGCGGCAGGCGCTGGTACAGGCGGAAGCCGGCTGCGACATCATCGCGCCCTCCGACATGATGGACGGCCGGGTCGGCGCCATCCGCCAGGCGCTGGACGAAGCAGGCTTCCTCGACGTGCAGATCATGGCCTATGCCGCGAAATACGCCTCGGCGTTCTATGGCCCGTTCCGCGACGCCATCGGCTCGGCCAAGACGCTGACCGGCGACAAGCGCACCTACCAGATGGACTCGGCCAATTCCGACGAGGCGCTGCGCGAGGTCGAACTCGACATCGCGGAAGGCGCCGACATGGTGATGGTGAAGCCCGGCATGCCCTATCTGGACATTGTGCGGCGGGTCAAGGACACCTTTGCGATGCCGACCTTCGCCTATCAGGTGTCCGGCGAATACGCGATGATCGCGGCCGCCGCCGGCAACGGCTGGATCGACGGCGAGCGCGCGATGATGGAAAGCCTGCTCGCCTTCAAGCGCGCCGGCGCCGACGGCGTGCTGACCTATTTTGCCGCGCAGGCGGCGGAGAAGCTGAAAGCGGAATCGTAGGGCGGATTAGCGAAGCGTAATCCGCCGCGTGCGCGGATGGCACGGCGGATTACGCCAGCGGGCGCGCGTTCGCGCGACCTGCTGGCTAATCCGCCCTACGGATCTTGCGCTCCGCATCGGCCATTCCCATGTCCTGCGCGGCGACGCAGTCGAAAGGACTGACCATGTCTAGCAGCGGTTCAACCAGCAGCGGCCTGCCGCCCTTCGATCCCTGGCTGTATCCCGAGTTGTTCCGCGGCGTGCTGACGCGGCGGGTGTTCGCGTTCCTGATCGACCTCGTGGTGCTGTCGATTCCGGTGATTCTGGCCTGCATGTTCATCGCGGTGTTCGGCGTGGTCACGCTGGGGCTGGGCTGGGCGCTGTTCTGGCTGATTTCGCCGGCGTCGGTGATCTGGGCGCTGGTCTATTACGGCGCGTCGCTGGGCGGGGTGCATTCGACCACCCTGGGCATGCGGGTGATGGATCTGCAACTGCGCAGCTGGACCGGGGCACCCGGCTATTTCGTGCTGGGCGCCGCGCATGCGCTGCTGTTCTGGCTGTCGGTGTCGTTCTTCACGCCGCTGGTTCTGCTGGTCGGCCTGTTCAACGGCCGCCGCCGGCTGCTGCACGACATGATCCTGGGAACCGTGGTTATCAACAGTTCCGTCGGAGCCCAGGTCGTGCAGTCGGCCCGGACATATTAACGCCGTGCAAACCGATTGACCGTCAGCCTCCGCGGCGCGATGCTTGACGCAACTGCTTCGGAGACTGACGACACAACGTGACCCAGCACTCGCGCGACACCCCGCAATTCTATCTGACGGCGCCTTCGCCCTGCCCGTATCTGCCGGGCCGCCACGAGCGCAAGGTGTTCACGCATCTGGTCGGCGACAAGGCCGGCGATCTCAACGACCTGCTCACCCATGGCGGTTTCAGGCGCAGCCAGTCGATCGCCTACCGGCCCGCCTGCGACCAGTGCCGGGCCTGCGTCTCGGTGCGGGTGATCGCCAACGAATTCCGCCCCTCGCGAAACTTCCGCAAGATCCTCGCGCGCAACGCCGACATCGTCAGCGAGCAGCGCAGCGCGATGCCGACCTCGGAGCAATATTCGGTGTTCCGCGCCTATCTCGATCATCGGCATCGCCATGGCGGCATGGCCGACATGACCGTGCTGGATTACGCGATGATGGTCGAAGACAGCCACGTCGAGACCCGCATCATCGAATATCGCAAGCGCGGCATCGACAGCGGCATTACCGGCCGCGGCGAGGGCCTGGTGGCGGTGGCGCTGTCCGACGTGCTCAGCGACGGGCTGTCGATGGTGTATTCGTTCTTCGAACCATCCGAGGAAAGCCGCTCGCTCGGCACCTTCATGATATTGGACCACATCACCCGCGCCCGCAGGCTTGGGCTGCCTTACGTCTATCTCGGCTACTGGATCGAAGGCTCCAGGAAGATGGACTACAAGGGCCGCTTCCTGCCGCAGCAGCGGTTAGCGCCAAGCGGCTGGCTGCGCGTCGATGCGACAGGTGAAGTGCCGAGCGAGCCGCAGGATTAGCGCTTGCTTGTAGCCCGGATGGAGCGCAGCGAAATCCGGGGCCTCGCGAGATTCCCGGATTGCGCTGCGCTCCATCCGGGCTACGATTATCCCGTGATCGTATCGAACAGCAGCTTGACATTCAGCGTCACGATGATTCCGGCCACGATCCATGCCGCAACTGACATCCATCGCGGAATGACGAAATCACCCATCTTGCGCCGGTCCGAGACGAAGCGCACCAGCGGAATCACGGCGAATGGCAGCTGCATCGACAGGATGACCTGGCTGAACACCAGCAACTGTCCGGTGCCGCGCTCGCCGTAGAGCGCGGTGACGATCACTACCGGCAAAATCGCGATGCCGCGCGTCACCAGCCGGCGCGCCCAGCTCGGCATCCGCAAGCGCAAAAATCCTTCCATCACGATTTGACCCGCGAGCGTCGCGGTCACCGTCGAGTTGAGGCCGGAGGCCAATAGCGCGATGGCAAACAGGGTCGAGGCGATGCCAAGGCCAAGCAGCGGCGACAACAGTTCAAAGGCCTTGCCGATCTCGGCGACGTCGGCATGGCCGCTGTCGTGGAACGTCGCGGCGGCCACGATCAAAATGGCGGCATTGATGAACAGCGCCAGCATCAGCGCGATGGTCGAATCGGTGGTCGCCCATTTGATGGCGTCGCGGCGGCCTTCGTCGGTGCGCGGATAGGCGCGGGTCTGCACGATCGACGAGTGCAGATAAAGATTATGCGGCATCACGGTGGCGCCGATGATGCCGATGGCGATGTAGAGCATCGCGGGATTGGTGACGATGGCGGTGGATGGCGCAAAACCGCGCAACACGGCGGCGACCGGCGGAGCCGCGGCGACGATCTGGACCGCAAAGCAGATCGCAATGACGATCAGCAACGCGATCACAAAGGCTTCGAGGAACCTAAAACCCTTATTCATCAGCAGCAGCAGCAGGAAGGCATCAAGTGCCGCGATCAACGCGCCGCCGACCAGCGGAATACCGAACAGCAGCTGCAGTGCGATCGCGGTGCCGATCACCTCGGCGAGATCGCAGGCGATGATCGCCGCCTCGCAGGCGAGCCACAGCAGGATGTTGACGGGTTTTGAAAAACTGTCGCGGCAGGCTTGCGCGAGATCGCGGTCGGTGACGATGCCGAGCCGCGCGGCCAGCGCCTGCAGCAATATAGCCATCACATTCGACAGCAGGATCACCGACAGCAGCGTGTAGCCAAACTGCGCGCCGCCGGCCAGATCGGTGGCCCAGTTGCCGGGGTCCATGTAGCCGACCGAGACCATGTAGCCGGGACCGGCAAAGGCCAGCAGCCGGCGAAACCAGTGCCCGCCAATCGGGATCGGAATGCTGGCGTTGACTTCGGAAAGGCTGCGCTGGGCATCCGTCGCACTGCTCGAGCGCCATCCGGAAGTGCCGAGCACGCCGCGGGAAACCAGCAAGGCCGGCGGATCGGCCGCGGTTTTGGGGGAAATCGCATCCATGACCTGCAGGATGCCCTATTCACGATCTTGTTGCAACTAATTTGCAACTGCATCTGGGTAACGAGGCTGTTCCCGGGCTAACTACCCACGCGACCAGACAATTCCAGCGTTGGCCGCTCCAGCGCGCGCGCCGCATCCACGACCGATCGGCGCGCGTTGACGAGGACGATGCCGCTGGCGTGGCGCCATACTTTCAGGTCGGCCGCGCTGTCGCCGGCATAGATGAAGCCGGCCGGAAATAGCTGAAGCAGCAACTCTGCTTTGGCAGAGCCCTTGAGATTGCGCTGGCCGTCCGATGCGAACACCCGATCGATGAAGCCGAGGCGCGATGCCAGTTGTTCGGCTAGAACCGCGTCGGCGGCGGTCGCAAGCACGATTCTCCGTCCGGCGGTCTTTTCGCGGATCGCCAGCGCCAGCACGTCCTGGTGCAGCTGCAACCTGTCCCAGGCGATCGTGCTGCGCAGTGCAAGCTGGCGCTTCAGCGCGGCGCGGCCGCGCAGCAGCCATGCCGCGCATTGCAATACGACAAAAGGATTTTGCCTGAGGATCGAGACAAAACTCTTGTAGAGCAAATCTCCGGCGATCAGCGTGCCGTCGAGATCGAGCACCAGCGGTATCGACACGGGAAGGCCGAACAGCGATTCCGCCTGAACGTCTCTTACGATCTTATTCACGCGCGATACTCAGCCGCGTCGGGACTTTGCAGACGGCGAGTTGCCGCGCGCCGCTATGAGTGGCGTTGCAATCGTCGTATCCGAGTTGGCCCGCCAGCGCAGCGCCGGACTCATCGGAAGACGACACGATCAGGATCTGCGGTGCGCCGCGGTTGGATTTGCGGAACGCGGCCAGCGAGGCGGCGTCCGGCTCGGCTACCCAATCCGGCGTCGCGCGCATGAAATCCCGCGCTTCGACGTACTGCAGTGGGAAATAGCCAAAATACCGGGTCGACGGCATCGGAGCCGACAGTCCGGCGCCGTTCGCGGCGAGCGCAGCGGTCTGGTCCGCATGCAGCGTAGGCCGAACGCGCCAGGCAAACAGCGCGCTGCTGCGCTGAACGATCATGTCGGCATTGGCGAAGGTTGCCTTGGGGTTGTCGCGGCCGGCGGCGAGTTCGCTTTCCAGCGTGGCCGACCAGCTGCTGTAGGCCAGGGAGCGAATCGCTGTCTGCCCGATCAAACCGGCAAGTGCCGCGAAACAAAGCGTGCGTACCAGTTGCGGAGCCGGTTGCCGGCTGGCGATCGCCATCACCACGGCAATCCAGGTGAACGGAGCGAGGCGTTCCGAGAGCAAGGCTGTGCCGGTCTTGAGGTTGAGCAGCGACAGCAGCACGGCGAGTCCGAAAAAGATCGGCCATGTGAGGTCGCCGGATTTGATCCGGCGCAACGCCGTGACGCCTGCGACTGCCAACGCGGCCAGCAACGGCGCCATTGCAACGACTTCCCACCAGGTGAAGCTGAACAGATAGGTCGCCGCCGTGATCCGGCGCAGGATCTGCGTCACACCGCCATCGGTGCCTGCAGCTTCACCGGGAATATTCTGGTACGCCATCAGGAAGCTCGCCGTTATCAGCAGCACCGGCAGCGCGGCAGCAGTTGCCCAGGCGCCATCGATCAACAACCGCCTGACGGCGACGCGACGGCCGGAGCGGTGCAGCGTTTGGACCGCGCGAGCCAGGCCATCGGCCGCTAGCAGCAGGCAGGCTGCGACGACCGCCGTGAGATGCGTCAGGCAAAGCGCGCTCAGGAATAATGCGATGGTGATAAAGCTAGCCGCGTTGCGGCGCCCTTTCGCCCGGTGCCAGAAGCTGGCGAACAGCAGAAACAACGGCACGCCGAGCGCATAATTATAAAATCCCCAGTGGATGAAGACGCCGAAAGCCAGCGGCAGCAACAACAAGACCGGCAACATCGGCCGCTCGGTCTCGCTGCGGCAAACCGCGAACGCGGCTGCGATCCAGATCAGTCCGTACAGGCTGAGAAACAGTGTGTTGGCGATCAGCGCGTCGCCGGTCAGCCGGATCAGACCCGCAAGCAGCAGATAGATGGCGGAGTTCGGCTCGATGCGCGGATTCCATTGGTAGAATGACGCTGCCGGTTCCTGCAGCGCGCCGCCCCAGCCGAAGCGCGCGATCAGGTCGGCCTGCGCCAGATGCACCGGGCCGTCCTGGGTCGGCACCAGTTTTACCAGCCAGACCGGGCCATCGAGCAGCACGGCCAGCGCGGCGAACAGCAGCGTTGCTGCCGCGATCCCGGCAATGTTTCTGGAAGCCCCAACCGGCGCGGCGAGCGACATGTCAGCGGCTCATGCCGAGATGGATGAGGTCGGAACTGGTGAGGCCGTTCAGCCACGGCAGATCGACGAAGGTGAGGACGCCGAACAACGCCATCGTGACCGCCGCGCCGATCATCATCGCCGGCTGCCGCATCAACTCCTCCGGCCGGGCGGCGGCTGAATCTGGCGTCAGCGCCAGCCGCATATAGGCCGCGAACAACGCGATCAGCAGCGGAATGACGACGAGATATTCGATCCGGTATTTTAACAGGAAGATCGCCATCATGAACGCAAACCCCTGGGCGTAAACGAGGCAACTCGTCACCAGGCTCGACTGGGTGTAGACGGCGAAGGACGGGCGGTACGCGGCCAGGCTTGCCGTACCGCCGGCCTCGACGATGGCGCGATGTTCCGAGACGCGCTTGGCGGCCATCAGGAACGCGCCGCCGAACCAGTAGGCGAGCAGGATCGATGCCGGCGGCGCGATATGCGGCGTGACCGCGAACCAGCCGAACAGGAAGCGCAGCGGATTGTTGAGCGATTCGACGATGACATCGAGAAAGGCGCGATCCTTGGCGCGGATCGGCCGCACATTGTAGATCACGCCGAAAATCGCGAACACCACCGCGACCAGGCTGAAACTGCCGCCGAGCGTGTTGGCCGCGAGCATGCCAACGGAGGTCAGCAGGATATATTGCGCGAAGACGATGGTGGGAGACATCGCCGTCTGCACCGCCGGACGCGCGCGCTTGGTGGGATGCATGGCATCGAACGGCGCATCGAGCCATTCGTTGATGGTGTAGTTCGCCGACGACAGCGCCATCGCCACGAACAGGCAGGTCAGCAATCTTCCCGCAAGCGCGGAGACGTCGAGCGGTCCGGCCGCGGACATGATCATCGCAAACGCCACGCCTGGAATGATCAAGACATGCTTGATCCAGTGATCGGGCCGCGCGATGGCGAGGTAATCCGAAAATCTGGCCGTCGGCTGGGCGGCGTGATTTGAAACCAGCATGAGATCCTCCAAGCCTGTGCCGCATCGGGTCGGATGACAGCGAAAGACAAGCTTGAAGGGCAGCGATCGTGCCGACGCGGGCTGACGGGCGCCGCGATGGAGAAAACCAACACAACGCGGTTAATGCCGGTCGCTTTGCGCCTGTTTCGCAGGAATCACGTAACGACCAACGTGCCGCCGCGTTTACGTTTCGGATGCCCGCCTATTCGCGGCCGATGAAAGCCCCAAAACCTGCGCCGGAACGAAACAAGCTGTTCCAATCTGGTCGGATCGATAGCTGGAACTGTCTTGTCGGAAAGCGGGTGGCTTGGCCGTCCCTGGGGCCTGACAATGCCTGCCGAGACACGACAATTTTAGGGAATCCAGCCATGTCCGCCGTCGCAACGCCGCTGCCGCCCACCTTCAACCGTCTGGCCTGGTCCAATCTCGCCGCGCAATCGGCCGAGCAGATCGCGCTGGCCGCCGCTCCCATCGTCGCGGTGTTGATGCTCGGCGTCGGCGAAGGCCAGACCGGGTTGTTGCAGACCGCGCTGACGCTGCCGTTTATCCTGTTCGCAATTCCTGCGGGCCTGCTCGCCGACCGCATCTCGCGGCGCGCGCTGATGGCGGGCTCGGAAGCGCTACGCGCCGCGGCGCTGCTCGGAATTCTGGCGCTGATCTGGTTCAACCTGCTGACCTTGCCGTTGCTGGCGCTGCTCGGCTTTGTCGCGGTATGCGGAACGGTCGCCTACAGCGTGGCGGCGCCGGCGCTGGTGCCGTCATTGGTGCCGCCGGGGTCGCTGCCTTCGGCCAATGCGCGGATCGAATTGGCGCGCACCGTCGCATTCGCCGGTGGACCGGCCCTGGGCGGCGTGCTGGTTGGATGGGTCGGCGCAGCGCCGGCGTTTGGGGCAGCCGCTACACTTTCCATCATCGCGGTTGTTCTGCTCTCCGGAATTTACGAGCCCTCGCGAAAACCGGCGCCGGCGCGGCATCCGCTGCAGGAGATCCGGGAAGGCGCGGGTTTCGTGTTTCGACATCCCCTGCTGCGGCCGGTATTCGCAACACAGTTCATCTTCAACACCGCATCGTTCCTGGTGCTCGCGATCTTCGTGCCTTACGCGGTGCGACATCTCGGATTATCGGCCTCGGGCGTCGGCACTGTTCTGGCGATGTACGGCGTCGGCATGGTGGTCGGCGCGCTCTTCGCGACGCGGGTGATGCAGCGCCTGCCGTTCGGCACCGTGATCGGGCTCGGGCCGGTGACCGGTTTCGCAGCCGCCGTGGTGCTGGCGCTGACGACGGTCGTTGCAAGCCCCCTGCTCGCGGGTCTCGGCTTCTTCCTGCTCGGCGCCGGGCCGATCCTGTGGGTGATATCGACCACCACACTGCGGCAATCGGTGACGCCGCCGCGGCTGCTCGGCAGAGTTTCGGCCATCAACATCATGAGCTATGGCGCGCGTCCCGTCGGCGCCGCACTCGGCGCGATCGTGGGCGGCCTTTATGGCGCCGAGCTGTGCCTCTATCTGGCGGTGGCGATCTTCGGCGCGCAGGCGCTGGTGATCCTGCTATCGCCGGCAGTCGGGTTGACGAGGCAGCCCGACATGGTCGGCGAGCCGGTAAACGCCTTGCGATCCTGTTGAGGCGAACCCGCGGAGGAATCGTGGCACCGATTTCGCCGTTACGTTTTCGCATCCCTGCCCCGAATATGGTCGCAAGCGGTCATTAGAGGTTCCCAATCCCGGTTTATATGATATGTATCATGTCATCTTGACCGGGAGTTTGCATGGCCGACCAGACCGTTTCCATAACAGAAGTCGCCCCGCACCCGGAAACCGCCTCGACGACGGCGCAAATCGCCGTACTCGCCACGCTGGCCGCGATCGGGACGCTCGCCACCAACATCCTGTTACCGTCGCTGCCGCAGATGGCGGCGTCGCTCCATGTCACGACCGCAGAGGTGACGGCGTCGATCACCGTATTCCTTGCGGTGTTCGCCATCGGACAACTCGCGGTCGGGCCGATCTCGGATCGTTACGGACGGCGCATCCCGGTGCTTTCAGGTTTTGTCGTCTTCATCGCCGGCAGCATCTGGTGCGGTCTCGCCACCGATTTGCCGAACCTGTTGATCGGCCGCGTCATCCAGGCCGCCGGCGCATGCTCGACCTCGGTGCTGTCCCGCGCCATCGCCCGCGATCTGTTCAGCGGCGCCGCATTGGGCCGCGCGATGGCGCTGATCATGATCGCGATGGCGGCCGCGCCCGGCTTCTCGCCGCTCTTGGGCGGCGCGCTCGATCATACGCTGGGCTGGCGCTCCGAATTCGCATTCGTCGGCCTCTTCGCCGCCATCGCGGCCGTGGCCTACGCCGCGGTGCTCGGCGAAACCCATACCTCGACGCGGATACCGCTCAATCCGCTCGCCATCGCCAAAACCTATGTTGGGCTGTCCGCGGACCGCCGCTTCCTGATTCCTGCCGCGACCGTGAGCCTGATCATGGGCGGGCTGTTCGCGATGTTCTCGGCGGCGCCGCGCGTGCTGATCGAGGGGCTGCACTTCACGCCGATCCAGCTCGGCCTGTTCTTCGCCGGCACGGTGCTGATCGTGTTCGCGGCCGGTTTGCTGGCGACAAAACTGGCGCCGCGCTTCGGGCTCGATCGTTCGATCCAAGGCGGATTGCTGCTGGCAGCGGCCGGCAGCATCGCGATCCTGCTGGTGTCGATGATCAGCCCGACCTTCCCGTCCTTTCTCGGCGGAATGTGCGTGTTCCTGCTCGGCATGGGCATCGTCAATCCGCTCGGAACTGCGCAAGCGCTCTCGCCGTTCGGCGAAAAAGCCGGCGCCGCTTCGGCGCTGCTCGGCTTCTGGCAGATGATGGGCGCGGCAATCGGTGTTTGGCTGGCGGCCACGATCTCGCATCAGGCGATGGCCGCGCTCGGCATCGTGCTGACGGCGGCTTCCTCGCTGGCGCTGCTGCTTTATACGATGCGGAAGAAGGCGGGCTAAAACCTTGACCTGGTGCCGGCCAGGCTTCAGCATTGGCTGATGGAAAACGAAACCGGCACGGCGGCGGCGATCAGGAGCTTTGCGCGGTGGGCGATCACGCCGCCGCAATCCTGGGCGGTGTATCTCATCGCGCTCTTCCTGGTTGCCGGATTGTCGTTCTATGTCGGCACGCTCAAGCCGAAGAAGGCAGTCGGCTTGGGGCCGCCGCCCGTATCCGCGCCGCGATAATGTCTCAATTCGCGTGCGAGGGATCCGGGCACATCTCGACTTCCACCGTCACATGGCTCAGACCGCGCAAACCCCGCAAACGGCGTTTGTACGTCGCAGGCGGCAGCGGATTGTCGGATACGATCGAAATGACAGCCGCGCGATGACCGGGGCCGACCTGCCACAGATGCAGGTCCGTCACGCGGTCCCCCTTGGTCTCCAGCCGATCACGGATCACGGTTTCAAGGGTCTTGTCGGCGCTGACATCGAGCAATACCGCGCCGGAATCCCTGATCAACCCGTAGGCCCAGCTGGCGATCACCAGGCTGCCGACGATTCCCACCGCCGGATCGGCCCAGACCCATTGCGCCAGCATCGCCATGACCAATGCCAAAATCGCCAGGATCGACGTTGCGGCATCGGCAAGCACGTGGACATAGGCCGCGCGAAGATTGTTGTCGCGGTGCTGATGATGACCACTGGATGAACCATGGCCGTGATGATCGTGGTCCTCGCGAAGCAGCCACGCACTGACGAGATTGACCGCGAGGCCGAGCGCCGCGACCAGGATGGCTTCGCCATAGGCAATCGGGACGGGGTGAACGAGGCGAATCGCGCTCTCGTAAGCGACTTGAACCGCGATCATCGCAAGGATGATGGCGCTGGCAAAGGCCGCGAGATCGCCGAACTTGCCGGTGCCGAAGGCAAAGCGGGAATTGCGCGCCTGCCGACGGGCGAACAGATACGCGGCAGCGGCGATCCCCAGTGCTGCGGCGTGGGTTGCCATATGCCAGCCATCGGCGAGCAGCGCCATCGATCCGAAATACGATCCGGCCACGACCTCGCCGACCATCATGATGGCGGTGATGGCGACGACGAACCATGTCCGGCGCTCGTTGCGTGCGTGCCGGTGCCCGAGGAACACGTGATCGTGCGTCCAAGGCTCGAGCGAGTGCGTGTGCATTGGCTTATCCTCAGGGGATGGCCGTGCTTTGTAATATATGTCGCTCAGTGAAAAGTTCCATGGAGATGCCACGCAACCTCGATTGACAGGACGGACTGACTCCGCTGTATTGACGGCATGGGGGTTTTGCGATCCCCCCACGAGGCGACATGCCCAAGAATCGCGTCCCGTTTTTCACGAGGGCGCATCATGTCACCACACAGATCGATTCCACCCAAAACACGGATTTTCCGAACCATCGCGCTTTGCGCATTCCTGTTGGCTGCATGCGAGCCGGCGGCAACGCCGGGCCGCGCCGAAACGGTCGCCTTCGACGCATCCAAAGGGCTTGGCGATTTCGAATTCGCCCTGACCGGGAGCGGCCCGCCCGGCCAATGGTCTGTTGTCCGCGACGATGCCACGCAGGCCCTGGCGCAAACCGGTACCGACCCCGCGGACGACCGGTTTCCGCTCGCGATCTACCGGCCGTTTTCCGGCCGCAACGTCTATGTCTCGATTCGCTTCATGGCGGTTTCCGGCAAGCTCGATCAGGCCGGCGGCGTCGTCGTGCGATTGACGTCCGCTGGGGATTATTACCTTGCCCGCGCCAACGCGCTTGAAAACAATGTGCGTTTTTACCGCGTGGTTTCCGGGAAACGGCAGATGATCGCCGGCGTCGATGCCAGCGTGGCGAGCGGCGCCTGGCACACGCTCGGAATAGCGGCGCGGGACGACCGCTTCATCATTCTATTCAACGGCAGGGAGCTGTTCGGCGCCACCGACCCGGCACTCCCCGGCCCCGGAAGGATAGGCCTGTGGACCAAGGCCGACAGCGTCACCTGGTTCGAAAGCATCAAGATCAAATCGCTGGAGTGAGATTTGGGAGCTACAAACTCAACGTCATCCTGAGGTGCGCGCCGCCTTCGGCGCGCCTCGAAGGATGGAAACGAGCGCAAGCGGCGATCCTTCGAGACGCCGCGCAAGCGCGCGGCTCCTCAGGATGACGGCGGTAAGTGAGGCACACAACGCAATTGACAGAACGGACGCGGTCGGCTGTATTCGCCTCATGGGGGTTTTGCGATCCCCCCACGAGGCGACACGCCCAAGTATCGCGTCCCGTTTTTTCACGAGGGCGCTTCCATGTCATCCTATACATCGATATCTCCCGACAAACTCTCACGCCTGATCGGCACGGCGAAAACGCCTGTCATCATCGACGTGCGTACCGACGAGGATTTTGCCGCCGACCAGCGGCTGATTCCCGGCGCCGTCAGGCGCGACCATCAACAAGCCGCCGATTGGGGCAACCAGTTCTCGGGACGTTCGGCCATCGTCGCCTGCCTGAGAGGCCAGAAACTGGCCGAGGGTACTGCCGCCTGGCTCCGGCACGCCAACGTCGTGGCCGAGACGCTCGAGGGCGGCTTTGAAGGCTGGAAAGCCGCAAAACTGCCGTTGGTGCCGGCATCAAAGGTGCCGGCGCGCGATGCACAGGGCCGGACGGTTTGGGTGACGCGCGCGCGGCCGAAAATCGACCGCATCGCCTGCCCGTGGCTGATCCGCCGCTTCATCGATCCGAACGCGGTGTTCCTGTTCGTCGCGCCTTCCGAGGTGATTGCGGTCGGCGAGCGTTTTAATGCCGTTCCCTTCGACATCGAAAACGTATTCTGGAGCCATCGCGGCGAGCTCTGCACTTTCGATGTGATGATCGAGGAATTTGGCCTCGCGACGCCGCCATTGCTGCGGCTGGCCACGATGGTGCGCGCCGCCGATACCGGGCGGCTCGATCTTTCGCCGGAGGCTCCGGGGTTGCTCGCGGCATCGCTCGGGCTGTCGCGGATGTATGACGACGATCTCGAACAACTCGAGGCCGGGCTCGTCCTCTACGACGCGTTCTATCGCTGGTGCCGCGACGCCACCGGCGAAACCCATAACTGGCCGGCCCAAAAGGCAAAGCCATGAGCGACGTCGTTGCAGAACCGAAATTGTCCGAAGCCGAGGCCGGGCACGGCATCAGCTTTGGCGAGGCCTTTCGGGTCTGGCTGCGCGTCGCCCTGCTGAGCTTTGGCGGCCCGGCAGGGCAGATCGCGGTGATGCACCGCATCCTGGTCGAGGAAAAGAACTGGATTTCGGAAAGCCGGTTTCTGCACGCGCTGAACTACTGCATGTTGCTGCCGGGGCCGGAGGCGCAGCAGCTTGCGACCTATATCGGCTGGCTGCTGCACCGGACCGCCGGCGGCATCATGGCCGGCGGCCTGTTCATCCTGCCCGGCGTCATCTCCATCATGGCGCTGAGCTACATCTATGCAGGCTATGGCAATGTCAGTTTTGTCGAGGCGCTGTTCTTCGGATTGAAGGCCGCGGTGCTCGCCATCGTGATCCAGGCCGTGGTCCGCGTCGGCAAACGCGCGCTGCGCAACCGGATCATGATCGCGCTGGCCGCCGTGGCCTTTATCGCGATCTTCTTTTTCAACGTGCCGTTCCCGATCATCATCATTGCCGCCGGCGTGATCGGATATATCGGCGCAAAAGCCGGACGGCCGGAATTTTCCGCCGTGGAGCATGGCGGGGCCAAGAACGCCGCGGCCATCGACAGCATGCTGGGCGAGGAATTGCCGGATCATGTCCGCCCGACCGTCCCGCGCGCATTAAAAGTCGGCGCGGTGTGGCTGCTGCTATGGCTGGTGCCTGTCGTTGCGCTGCTGACCGCGTTCGGACAGGCCAATGTGTTCAGCCAGATCGCCGTGTTCTTCAGCAAGATGGCGATGGTGACGTTCGGCGGCGCCTATGCCGTGCTGGCCTATGTCGCGCAGCAGGCGGTCGAGCACTATCACTGGGTGAGCCCGCGCGAAATGCTCGACGGCCTCGGCATGGCCGAGACCACGCCGGGTCCGCTGATCATGGTGCTGCAGTTCGTCGGTTTCATGGCCGCGTTTCGCGATCCCGGCACGCTGGCGCCGATGCTGGCAGGCACACTCGGCGGCTTGCTGGCGACCTGGGTCACGTTCACCCCCTGCTTCCTGTGGATTTTCCTGGGCGCACCGTTCATCGAGACCATGCGCGGCAACAAGGGACTCGCCGGTGCGCTGTCCGCGATCACCGCCGCCGTGGTCGGCGTGATCCTCAACCTGTCGATCTGGTTCGCGCTACACACGGTGTTCAGCAAAACCGTGCCGGTGCGGTCGTTCGGGCTGTCGTTCGACATGCCGGTGTGGTCGAGCATCGATGTTGCCGCGCTGGCGCTGGCGATCGCCGCGGCCACCGCGATCTTCCGCTTCAATATGGGGATGCTGACGGTGCTCGCGGGCTCCTGCGTTGCCGGCGTAGCACTTCGCCTGATCGGCGCGATCTGAGCGGGCATCAAAGCGAAACCGCGATCAATTCCTCGACCAGCTGACTGCCGCCGACGGGAAATGCGATGTACTGCTTGCCGCCGGCCATATAAGTGATCGGCGCGCCGACAGCGTTTGCCGGCAGCGGAATCTCCGCCAGCATTTCGCCGCTGGTCTTGTCGTAGACCCACAGATGCGGATCGAGATTGTTGAGATCCATCAGCGGCACCACGGACTTGGGCAGGAAGCGTCTGGAACCGTGATATCCCATTTGCACGACGATCATAACCGTTCTGGTCACCAGCACCCAGCTGCGAAACGGCAATCCCATTCCTTTGTCCGGGAGACCCAGTCGCTGGAGCGGGGGCAGCAATTCGCTGCGTCCGACGGGAATGCGCCAGCGATGCTCGCCGTTGTTCATGTCGATGGCGACGATGCTGCCGAACGGCGGCTTCAGCAGCGGCAATCCACGCGGCCCGAGGAGGGCCCGGACTTGACCGATGAAGTCATAGGAGGCCTCCTCCGGACCCGGTTTACGAAGCGTGGCAACGATCGGCCGGCGGATGGTGCCGACATAGAGCATGCCGGTTTCGGGATCGATCGCCGCGCCCGCCCAACTCGCGCCGCCGAAGTTGCCGGGCATCTGGATCGTTCCGCGCAGGGATGGCGGCGTAAACAATGGGCCGCGGTCGTACTGCGCGGCGATTTCCTGCGCCTCCTTATGTATCTCCGGCGTCAGATCGATCAGGTCTTCGTCGCGCACGCTCTGGATGTCGAACGGCGCCGGCCTGGTCGGAAACGGCTGCGTCTTCGACGCGCGCTCGCCGGGCACATTCGAAGCCGGCACCGGCTGCTCCTCGATCGGCCACACCGGCTGGCCGGTAACGCGATCGAATACATAGACGAAGGCCTGTTTCGTCGGCTGCGCGACCGCCTTGATGCGCTTTCCATCAACGGTGATGTCGATCAGGTTCGGCGCGGCCGGCGGGTCGTAATCCCACAGACCGTGATGGACGAGTTGGTAGTGCCAGACCTTCTTGCCGGTCGTGACGTCAATGCAGACCAGACTCTCGCCGTAGAGCCCGTCGCCCAGCCGGTGGCCGCCGTAATAGTCGTCGGTCGGCGTGCTGACCGGCAAATAGACATATCCCAACTCTTCGTCCGCGCTCATCGGCGCCCAGACGTTGGTGTTGCCGGCTTCCTTCCAGGATTCGTTCTCCCAGGTTTCGACGCCGGGCTCCTCGCCTTGCGCCACGGTGTGGAAGGTCCAGAGCAGGCGGCCGGTGATGGCGTCGAAACCTCGGACATCGCCGGGCGGCGAGGGCCGGTGTCCCCACCAGTCCGTCACCGACGAACCGACTACGATGACGCCGCGGACGATCACCGGGGGCGAGGTCATGCTGTAGTAATCGCGGTCGACCGGACGCCGCAGTCCTTCCGTCAAGTCGATTCGGCCGTCTTTGCCGAACGTCGGCACCGGCTTTCCCGTCTTGGCGTCCAGCGCGATCATCTGCGCGAATGCCGTCAGCATCACAATGCGTTCGTCGTCGCCGTTACGCCAATAGGCGACGCCACGATGCACCCATCCGAAATTGGCGGGAAGACCAAGGCCGTTTTCGTAGATTTTTGGATCGTACACCCATCTGGTCTCGCCGCTGACAGCGTCGATCGCGGCGACCTGCGACAGCGAGGTCGGGGTGTAGAGCATTCCGCCCACCATCAGCGGCGTCGATTCATTGGCGAAACTCGGACCAACGTCCGGCCTCGCCTGCTTGATCGCCATGTCCGGCGACTTCCAGCGCCACGCAACATGCAGATTCCTGGCGTTGCCGCGATCGATCTGCGCAAGCGGCGAATAGCGGGCTGCCGCGTAAGTGCCGGCATAGGCGGGCCACTCGCCGCGCGAAAGCGCCGCGGCGGATTCAGGGAGCGCGCCGGGAATGGTCTGTGCGTCAAGCCCGGCCGGAGCGGCCAGCAGCGCGAGGACAACGCTGACGATCAATCCCGCTTTGCGCATCGGCGGCTCCCGGGTTTTTCGGCGAGCATCTATCAGAAGTAGAAAAGGAAGGCTAAAACCTGATGAAGGAGTAATTACGGCGAGAACAGCTGTCTGCAATTGTGATTAAAATGCAGCGGTTTTCCGCGCGATATCATGCGTCGAGAAGTTATTCGACACTGATGTTATGCCATTGAGCGGCGTAGGGCGGATTAGCGACAGCGTAATCCGCCGACGGCTCCGACAAGCGGCGGATTACGGCTTCGCCTAATCCGCCCTGCTCGACTACTCCACGCCTCGCCCGAACCGGTTCGACTTCGGCAGGCCATGCGCGAGCCGGCCGGCGTCGGCGCGGTTGCCGCGCCAGTCCGACAATTCCTTCGAACTCATGCTCTGGTCGCGTCCGGCCGAATCCTTCCAGGTCAAACCTGCCTTGGAATCGAACGTCGCCACGTCCGACAGTCCGCCACCCTTGTACTTCTGCAATCGCACGCCGCGGCCGCGCGCCATCTCCGGCACCTGTTCGATCGGGAAGATCACCATCTTGTGGTTGGTGCCGATCACTGCGACCATGTCGCCGGTGACGGTGGCGACCGCCCGCGCCTCGTTCGGCATCTCGACATTGAGCACCTGCTTGCCCTTGCGGGTGTTGCCGACGCAATCGTCCTCGTTGACGACAAAGCCCTGCCCTTCGTGGCTCGCCACCAGGAATTTGCGGCCGCCGGTATTGACGAACAGCGACACGATGGCTGCGTCCTGCTCCATGTCGATGAACATCCGGATCGGCTCGCCATGGCCGCGCCCGCCCGGTAGTTTTGCCACGTCGAGCGAATAGAATTTGCCGTTGGTCGCGAACAGCAGAAGTTTTGAGGTGGTCTCGGCAAAGAACGCCTTGTCGAGCTTGTCGTCGGTCTTGAAGGTCAGCCCGGAGAGGTCGGCGACGTGACCTTTCAGCGTGCGCACCCAGCCCTTGTCGGAAACCACGACAGTGACCGGCTCGCGCTCGACAAAGGCTTCCTCGATCGCGGCGAGATCGTGTTCCGGCGCGTCGGCAAAGGCGGTGCGGCGTTTGCCGAGTGGCGTCTTCGGCCCAAAGATGTCGCGCACTTTTCGAACCTGGTCGCCGACCTTGGCCCACTGCTCCGATTCCGAACCAAGGATACCCTTGATGCCTTTCAGCTCCGCCCGAAGATTCTTGTCCTCGGTGCGAATTTCGAATTCCTCGAGCTTGCGCAAACTGCGCAGGCGCATGTTGAGGATGGCATCGGCCTGGATCTCCGTCAGCTTGAACGCCTTGATCAGCGCCGGCTTCGGCTCATCCTCGGCACGGATGATTTTGATCACCTTGTCGATGTTGAGGTACGCTATCAGATAGCCGCCGAGCACTTCGAGGCGATGCTCGATCTGTTGCTTGCGGTAATTGGAGCGGCGCAGCAGCACGTCGCGCAGATGGTCGAGCCATTCGCGCAGGCACTCGGCAAGGCCAAGCACCTTCGGGATGCGGCCTTTCACCAGCACGTTGAGGTTCAGCGGAATCCGGCTTTCCAGCTCGGTCAGCCGGAACAGCAATTCCATCAGCAGTTCCGGGTCGGCCGTGCGCGATTTCGGCTCGATGACAATGCGGACGTCTTCGGCCGAACTCGTCGCGGACGTCGCCGACCAGCGGCAGCTTTTTCTCGTTGAGCAGTTCGGCGATCTTTTCGATCAGCCGCGACTTTTGGACCAGCCAGGGAATTTCGGTGATGACCACGACCCAGGTGCCACGCGCGCCTTCCTCCTGGCTCCATTTGGCGCGGGTGCGGAACGAGCCGCGGCCGGTCATGTAGGCTTCCGCGATGCTCTCCTTGGAGTCGACGATGATGCCGCCGGTCGGAAAATCCGGGCCCTTGACGAAGCGCAGCAGCGTCTTCGACTTGGCGTCGGGCTTGTCGATCAGGTGCAGCGCCGCCTCGCACAGCTCGGCGGCGTTGTGCGGCGGGATCGCGGTCGCCATGCCCACCGCAATGCCCTGCGCGCCGTTGGCCAGCAGATTGGGAAAGCCGCCGGGCAGCACGATCGGCTCTTTCGACTGGCCGTCGTAATTGGCGCGGAATTCGACGCCGTCCTCGTCGATGCCGTCAAGCAACAGCCGCGCGACCTCGGTCATGCGCGCTTCGGTGTAGCGGTAGGCGGCGGGATTATCGCCGTCGATGTTGCCGAAATTGCCCTGGCCGTCCACCAGCGGGTAGCGCGAGGAAAAATCCTGCGCCAGCCGCACCAGCGCGTCGTAGATCGACTGGTCGCCGTGCGGATGGAACGAGCCCATCACGTCACCGACAATCTTGGCGGATTTCTTGAACGGCGTTCCCGGATCGAGCCGCAGCAGCCGCATGCCGTAGAGGATGCGGCGATGCACCGGCTTGAGGCCGTCGCGGGCATCGGGCAGCGCGCGGTGCATGATCGTCGAGAGCGCGTAAGCGAGGTAACGCTCTTCCAGCGCCTCGCGCAGCTGAACCTCGTGAATCTCCGCGGGCTCCGGCGGAATCAGTCGTTTTCCCATGGGGACGGGTTAAACTTTTGGGGTGAATCGGGCAAGGCGCAAATCGGTGCAACCCGGAGTGCGCCTAAACCTGTGGACGGGAACGAAACCCGATTCCAGCCGGGAAAATAATACCATAGGTTGAAGAAACTCATGAAAATCAGCTGCCGAACAATGACAAAAACCCGGCGGGCGGATGCGCAGGCCCTGCTCAATGCCTTTCTGCGCGAGGACGAGCATTATCTCGAAACCAGCCGCAGTTACGGGGATGCGGGGCTGCCGGCGCTCAAGCGCGCGCTAGCGTTGTTTCTGCGGCGCGGCGACCTCGGTTTTGTGTGGCTTGCCTATGCGGACGACGAACCGGCGGCGGTCTGCGTGGTATGCTATGCCATTTCAACCTCGATCGGCGGGCTGGTTGCAAAACTGGACGACGTCTATGTGGTGCCGCACCTTCACGGGCGCGGCGTCGGTACGCAAATGATGAAGTCCCTGATCCAGGAACTGAAGCGAAAACGCGTGCGCCGGATCGATACATCGGTTCACAACGGCAACGATGCTGCCGAGAAATTCTACAGGAAAAACGGATTTGCGATGCTGGGAGAAGAGCGGCTAACGCTCGTGATCTGAGGAAGTGATCGGAGGACACGATGGTTCAAGCGGCCATGTCGAACCGCGGTTTTCGCGATTCGCTGCAAGCGCTTCTCAACAAGAAGCTTCTCGCCGAAAACGGCTTCGATCCGGGGCTGACGCAGAAGGAAAACCTCAGCCTGTTCAGGATCCCGGTGTCGCCCGGCAGACTGGGTGCGTTGACGGATTTCATGGACCGGCGGCTGGCTTCGCACTTGCGGGTTCTGAGTGCTCCGATCTCAAAGGACATCATCCGCAATCTGAAAATAAATTATTCGGAGGAACTGCCGAAGACCATGCGAATTCGCACCGCGGACCTCGACGCGAGATCCGGCAACGCCAAACGCGTCGCCGCCTCGCTGGGGTTGATCGCGGCACTGAAATCCGACGAGCTCAGGCGGTTCGGCGAACGCGTCACGGGGAAAAATTTACAACCCGATCCGGCCTGCCAAGTGATCTGTTACGAACCCGGCGACTACTCCGGACCGCATACCGATCATCATCCGGAGCAGCGCGAATTGCGCGACGGCTATATCGATATTCACATCATGTTGTCTTCGCCCAAGGTTGCCTCGCAATTGCTGGTCTATGAACGGCGGCAGGGAATGCTGAACGAGGTTGCGGAAATCGGCAAAGGGATGTCGATCGCCGTGTATCAGCTGCCGTTCTGGCACTACACCACGCCGATGCTGGCGCGCCCCGGCGTCGACGACGCGCGGCGCTGGCTGCTGCTGGCTTCCTATACCGTCGATCGCAAGAAGCCGCCGTCGAAGCGGCGTCGCGTTAAAGCGACACGGTATTGACGCTCGCCCGGTGCCTCGTCACCGCGTTGATAAACCCCTCGCGGGCGTCGGAATGGCCCTGCCCGCGCGGCTCCAGCACATGGCGCAGCAGGAACAACCCGGTGAGTTGAAAGCCATCCTGCAGATCCTGGTCCGACCAGCCGTTCGAACCGCCCCTGCTCTCACGCAAAAACGGCGGTAGCCGCAGCAGCCGGTCGCGCCAGGGATCGCCGGCCTGCCGCGACACCGCGCCGCCGGATTTCGGCGAGACATAAATCAGCTCGGTAGTTGCCCCTGTGGCGGCGCAGGTTTCCAGGTCGAGCCCGAAGCCGAGTTCGGCCAGCATCGCCAGCTCGAATTTCACCAGATGCACCGCGGCCTCGCCGATGTCGTCGAAATCGTTCAGGGTGCGGTCGAGCATGTCATAGATGCCTTCATGCGGGTCGCGCTCCGGCAGCAGCCGCGCCAGCGACGCCAAATGCGTTACGCCATACACCGCGTGCGACGAGGCGAGCACCGTGGCCGCGCGCAGCCGCGTGCCTTCGATCAGGTAATAGCCGAGGTGTTCGTCGAGCCGCGCGCGCCACACCGCGCGGACGGAATTGCCGGGCTGCAGCAGCGGCCGCATCCGCGAACCGGAACCGCCGCGCACCAGGCCGAGGTGACGGCCATGGTCGCGCGTCAGCAGTTCGACAATGGCCGAGGATTCGCCATGCCGCCGCACCCCAAGCACGATGCCTTCGTCGGTCCATTCCATGAGAAGAGTTTACCATGTAGGGCGGATTAGCCAACGGGTCGCGCGAACGCGCGCCCGATGGCGTAATCCGCCATGCGCACCGTCGGCGGATTACGCCTTGCACCTTCGCTTGTGGAACTACCGTGAATGGGGATCGGCTAATCCGCCCTACGAATTGAACCAGCCCTTGGCGTCGCCGGTAAAGGAAGCATACAGCCCGGCGGCGGTCAGGGCGCAGGAAACGACCTCGATCGCGCTGTCGAGCTGAAGCCCGCCGGCGCCGATCACCTGCAGCAGCGAAAGTACCGAAAATGCCAGCGCCGCGGTCAGCACCCAGCGCGGCCAGTTCTTGCGCCCGTGCGCGGCGAGCCAGACCAGGTACATGAACAGCAAGATCATGCAGGCCGCGATCACATTGGCGGCCAGGATCGTGGTCTCCGTGATGCCGGCGCTCGGCGTGCGGTCCTGAAACGCGACCGACACCGCGTCAAGCACCAGCGACAGATATAATAATACCTGGAACCACATCACGTGTTTGGGAACGGTCATCAGGACTGCCAGCCTATTCCTTCGGAAACTCAAGGCCCATTTCGCGATAGCGGTTGGGATCATCGCCCCAGTTCTCGCGCACCTTGACAAACAGGAACAGATGCACGGGCTGGCCTACGATCTCCGCGATCTCCTTTCGCGAATCCGCGCCGATCGACTTGATGGTGGCGCCGCCCTTGCCGAGCACGATCTTGCGCTGGCTCTCGCGCTCGACAAAGATCGTCTGCTCGATCCGCACAGACTTGTCCTTGCGTTCGGTCCAGCTGTCGGTTTCGACGGTGGATTGATAGGGCAGTTCCTGATGCAGCTGGCGGAAGATTTTCTCGCGGGTGATTTCGGCGGCGAGATGACGCATCGGCGCGTCCGACATCTGGTCTTCCGGATAATGGAACGGCCCCGCGGGCACCATCTCAGCCAGCGTCCGGCGCAAATCGTCGACGCCGTCGCCCGACAGCGCCGACACCATGAAGGTCTTCTCGAATTGCAGCCGCTCGTTGGCTTTCTGAGTCAGCGCCAGCAGTTTCTCACGCGGGACCAGATCGATCTTGTTCAGCACCAGGATTTTGTCGTGCTTGACGGTCGCGAGTTTTGTCAGGATGGCGTTGGCCTCCTCGTCGATCCCCGCGCGCGCGTCGAGCAGCACGCAGACCAGGTCGGCGTCATGCGCCCCGCTCCACGCGGTGGAGACCATGGCGCGGTCGAGCCTCCGTTTGGGCAGGAAAATACCGGGCGTGTCGACCAGGATGATCTGCGCGTTGTTTTCGATGACGATGCCGCGGATCAGCGCACGCGTGGTCTGCACCTTGCGCGAGACGATGGTGACCTTGGAGCCGACCAACGCATTGACCAGCGTCGACTTGCCGACATTGGGCGCGCCGATCAGCGCGACGAAGCCGCAGCGCGTCGGCGCCGGCGCCGCCTCGGCGGGCGCATCATCGGTCATTACTTGACGCCTTCGCGCGCAATCATCGCGGAAGCCGCGACCTTCTCGGCGGCGCGCTTGCTGCCGCCGACGCCTTCGGCAGGCGCAAGGCCCGGCAAATCCACCGCGATGCGGAACTGCGGATCGTGATGCGGGCCGGTACGCTCGACCTCGCGATACACCGGCGTCGGCAAGCCCTTGCCCTGCGCCCATTCCTGCAATACGGTTTTCGGATCCCGCAACGGGCGCTTCAAGGTGCGCATCCGCTCTTCCCAGTTACGCTGGACGAATTGCGCCGCCGCGGGATATCCGCCGTCGAGAAATACCGCGCCGATCACCGCTTCGCAGATGTCGCCGATCACCGAGGTGCGGAGCCGCGCGCCGGCGCCGGCGCCGACCGCGCCGAGCTTGATGCCTTCGAGCAGGCCTAACGATTTCGCCACATCGGCGCAGGTTTCCTTGCGCACGAGATCGGCAAGCCGCTTCGACAACTCGCCCTCATTGGCTTTCGGGAACGTGCGATACAGCATGTCGGACACGATCAGCCCGAGCACGTGATCGCCGAGAAATTCGAGGCGCTGGTAGCTGTCGCCGCGGCGGCGCGCGGATTTCAAGGCTGAAACATGGGTGAAGGCGGTGGCCAGCAACGACGGGTCGGCGAATGTGTGGCCGATACGCGCCTCGATGGCCTCGGCTTCCGCCTTGGCCGCCGCCTTGCTGCGCCTTTTTTTGGCCGCCGGAGGCTCAAGGCCGCCGGGAGCTTCAGGGCTCGCGCCGCCTGGCGTCGATGAGGTCTGCAGATCAGGTGATTCGTCGTTCATCGCACGATGGAGAATATGCGATTCCAGCGCACCGCGGTGGGCCAGCGCCAAATCTCCCAGGCATGCTCGCCCTCGGCGATCGAGAAAAAGATCATCTGGGCGCGCCCGACAATGTTCTCGTACGGTACGTAGCCGACCGCCGACAGCACCCGGCTGTCGGTCGAATTGTCCCGGTTGTCGCCCATCATGAAAAAGTGGTTGGCCGGCACGGTGTAGACGTTGGTGTTGTCGTAGAAACCGTTGTCGACGCAATCCAGCGTCTCATAGGTCACGCCGTTCGGCAGCGTCTCCTTCCAGCGTTTTACCCTGGCCGTGGCATCCGAGCCGCAGGGGTCCTCACCGACGAAATCGGATAGCCGCTCTCGTGCGACGGGCTTGTCGTTGATGTAGAGCAGGCCCTCCCGCATCTGGATGCGGTCACCGGGCAACCCGATCACGCGCTTGATGTAATCGGTCGAATCGTCCTTCGGCAGCCGGAACACCAGGACATCGCCGCGCGAGGGTTCGGAGCCGAAGATGCGGCCGGAAAACAGCGGCGGCGACAGCGGAATCGAATAATGGCTGTAGCCGTAGGAATATTTCGACACGAACAGATAGTCGCCGACCAACAACGTCGCCTTCATCGATCCCGACGGAATGTTGAAGGGCTGGAACAGGAAGGTGCGAATCACCAAAGCGATCAGCAGCGCGTGGATGACGACACGGATGGTCTCGCCGATGCCGCTTTCAGACTTTGTTCCTGTTGTCACGCTCATCGCTTTCCCAATTCCCGTCGCGACCGCGCGCGGTGGCAGAGCACTTTCTTCACGCGAATCCGCCGTCGTTCGCGTCAGGAAAATGGTCTTGATTCTGATGTTTTGAGCGAATTCCGGCGCAAACCCGAATTCAGCCCGCTACGGTGGCGGCCGTTTTAGACCGTTGTTCGCAGGTGCGCAATCAACGCCCCCGCAAAAACTTGCTAATCCTATGACAAGTCAGTGATTTTTAAGTCCTTCATCGTCATGGCCGGGCTTGTCCCGGCCATCCACGTCTTGATCCACGCGCCGTCTGAAAGACGTGGATGCCCGGGACAAGCCCGGGCATGACGAAGGAGAGAGCAGCGAGCGTCCACGACTGCCGGGCAGTACCGCCAAGCGTCTCACGCTTTGCCGGGAATGACCGCCGAAATTATGACGAAGGCCTGCGCCATCGGCCACTCGTCGGTGATGGTGAGGTCGATCCGCGCCTCATGGCCCGGCGGCGTCAGCGCCTCGAGCTTGGCCAGCGCCCCGCCGGTCAATTTCATGCTCGGACGGCCGCCGGGAAGGTTGACCACGCCCATATCGCGCCACCACACGCCCTGCCGGATGCCGGTGCCCAAAGCCTTGGAGCAGGCTTCCTTGGCAGCGAATCGTTTGGCGTAGGTCGCCGCCACCATCTTCTCGCTCTTGGCGCGGCGTTCGGCCTTGGCGCGCTCGGCTGAGGTGAAGATGCGGTCGAGAAAGCGCTCGCCGTGACGTTCGATCACCTTGGCCACGCGGCGGATGTCGATCAGGTCGGAGCCGATGCCGATGATCATGTGGAGTTCTCAGGTTTCACGCGGCCACGGTCCATCGCCGCCCGCATCGCGCGCACCGTCTCGGCAAGACCGACGAACAGCGCTTCGCCGATCATGTAATAGCCGATGTTGAGTTCGACGATCTCAGGCAGCGCGGCGATGGTTTCAGCGGTCGCATAATCGAGGCCGTGGCCGGCGTGAACCTCGAGCCCGGCGGATTTCGCCAGCGCTGCACCTGCGACGATGCGCTGCCATTCGGCTTCGGCCTTCGCCGCCTCGCCATCGACCACGGCGTCGCACCAGGCGCCGGTGTGGATCTCGATCACCGGCGCGCGCAGCTTGGCCGCCATTTCGATCTGTCTCGGATCGGCGGCGATGAACAGCGACACCCGTATGCCGGCGTCATTCAGCCGCGAAATGAACGGCGCCAGCGCGTTGTGCTGCCCGGCGACATCGAGGCCGCCCTCGGTGGTCAGTTCCTCGCGCCGCTCGGGGACGAGGCAGACCGCGTGCGGTTTTGTCTTAAGCGCAATCCGCAGCATGTCCTCGGTCGCCGCCATCTCGAAATTCAGCGGCTTTGAGATTTCCGCCTTGAGGCGCGCCATGTCGTCGTCACGGATATGGCGGCGGTCCTCGCGCAGATGCGCGGTGATGCCGTCGGCGCCGGCCTCGATCGCGACCAGCGCGGCGCGCACGGGATCGGGACGCTCGCCCGAGCGCGCATTGCGCAAGGTGGCGACGTGATCGACATTGACTCCGAGACGCAGCGGAGGAGCTTTGGGCATACGGGAACTCACGGGCGGTGTGAATAACCAGTGGATCAGTAATCGGGCGTCATCCTGAGGAGCGGCGTCTTCGCCGCGTCTCGAAGGATGGACAAGAACATTGTGGCCATGGTTCGAGACGGCGCAAGAGCGCCTCCTCACCATGACGGGATCATTTGCGGCGGTATAATTTATCCATTGACGCGTTCGACCCGCGCGACCACGGCCTTGGCGCGCAACTGGGCGATGATCGCGCTGAGATGCTTGAGGTCATAGACCTCGAGGTCGATGGTGAGTTCGGTGAAGTCCGGCGAGCGCCTGGACATGCTGATATTGTCGATATTGCCGTCATGCTCGGCGATCACGGTGGCGACCTGCGCGAGGCTTCCGGGCTCGTTGACGTTATCGACCAGGATCCGCGCCGGAAAACGCTGCGGCGTCGATTCGTCGACATCCCAGCGGACGTCGAGCCAGCGCTCCGGCTCTTCCTCGAAATCCTTCAGCGCGGGCGACTGGATCGGATAGATCGTGATGCCCTCGCCGGGGGTGACGATGCCGACAATGCGGTCGCCCGGCACCGCCCCGCCGTTCGGCGCGAATTTTACAGGCAGGTCGGAATTGATGCCGCGAATCGGTATGGCCGACGGGCTGCGCGGCGGCTCGGGCGGCGATTTCAGCCTTAGTTTGACCGCGAGACTTCGCTTCGCGCCGAACCGGCTGACGCGTTCCTCCTTGTAATCTGGATACATCGCGCGGGCGACGTCGGAGGCTCGCATCTCGCCGCGTCCGACCGACGCCATCACGTCGTCGATCGAGGCGCGCGCCAGCCGCGGCAGCGCGCCTTTAAGCTTGTCGTCGGCGTATTCGATCTTGGCGCGCGTAAACAGCCGCTCGACGATACGGCGGCCGAGGCCGGCATACTGGTCGCGCACCGCGGTGCGGGTGGCGCGCCGGATCGCAGCGCGTGCCTTGCCGGTCACGGCAAGCGATTCCCACGCCGAGGGCGGCGCTTCCTGCGCGGCCGAGGTCAGCACCTCGACCTCGTCGCCGTTCTGCAATTCCGACGACAGCGGCGCGAACTTGCCGTTGATCTTGCAGCCGACCGCGCTGTTGCCGACGTCGGTATGCACCGCATAGGCGAAATCGATCACATTGGCCTGCCGCGGCAGCGCGATCAGTTTTCCCTTCGGGGTGAAGCAGAACACCTGATCGTGAAACAGTTCGAGTTTCGTGTGCTCCAGGAATTCTTCGGGGTTGGAGCTTTCCGCCAATACCTCGACGGTGTGGCGCAGCCACGCAAAAGCGTTGGATTCGCGGTTCAGCAGTTCGGTGGGAGAGCCGACGCCATCCTTGTAGAACGCATGGGCGGCGATGCCGTATTCGGCGATCTGGTCCATGTCCTCGGTGCGAATCTGCAGCTCCACGCGCTGCTTGCCGGGTCCGATCACCGTGGTATGGATCGAGCGGTAGTCGTTCTGCTTCGGCGTGGAGATGTAGTCCTTGAACCGGCCCGGCACGACCGGCCAGGTCGTGTGCACCACGCCTAGCGCGCGGTAGCAGGCTTCGACGTCGTTCATCACGACGCGGAAACCGAAAATATCCGACAATTGCTCGAAGCCGACCGACTTGCGTTCCATCTTGGTCCAGATCGAAAACGGCCGCTTGCGCCGGCCGTAGACGTGCGCGGCCATGCCGTTCTTTTCCAGATTCTTGGAGAGCTGGGTTTCGATCTCGCCGATCAGGTTGCGGTTGCGCTCCTCCAGCGCGTCAAGCCGCTTCATCACCACGGCATGGGCTTCCGGGTCGATGGTGCGGAACGACAGTTCCTCAAGTTCTTCGCGCATCTCCTGCATGCCCATGCGGCCGGCGAGCGGCGCATAGATGTCGAGGGTCTCCTCGGCGATGCGGCGCCGTGCCGCGGGCGCCACGAATTCCAGCGTGCGCATATTGTGCAGGCGGTCGGCAAGCTTGATCAGCAGCACCCGGACGTCGTCCGATATCGCCAGCAGCAGCTTGCGCAGGTTTTCGGCCTGCTTGGCTTCGCGGGACACCAGTTCCAGGCGCTTCAGCTTGGTGAGCCCCTCGACCAGCGCGCCGATCTCAGGACCGAACACCTGGTCGATCTCGGCGCGGGTGGCTTCGGTGTCCTCGATGGTGTCGTGCAGCAATGCCGCCACGATGGTGGCGTCGTCGAGCTTGAGGTCGGTCAGGATCGCGGCGACTTCCAGCGGATGCGAGAAATACGGATCGCCGGAGGCGCGGGTCTGCGCGCCATGCGCCTTCATGGCATAGACATAGGCCCGGTTCAGCAGGTCTTCGTTGGTGTCCGGATTATAGGCGCGGACCCGGTCGACAAGATCGTATTGCCGCATCATGCGGGAGCGCGGCGCCCGAATCGACCTGGCCGCCGGCTGGGCGGCAGGAATCGCCACGGCGGCCGAATCGGCCGCGGCCTGCATCTGCCGGGAGCTGCGGCGCCAATACGCCATCGAATCGTGCCTTTATGGCGGGATGAGCCCGCGCGACTATCGTCTAATCTATCCCAGAGCGCCCGCTCGGGAAGCGAAATCCGTTCTGAATTTGCTCCGGATTTCGCGTTTCGCGGCCCAGGGAACGGCATTCAGCCGATCTTCCGAACCGCTTGCACATAATTACATCAAATTTGCTTCACAAATGCGAAAGCCCGGACCTCAGGCCCGGGCTTCGTATTCGTCATAATCCGCTTTGCGCTTGATATTACTCGTCTTCTTCCGGCTGCTCTTCCGGAGGCGCCAGGCCCTCGAGGCCCTTCAGAAGCTCCTCCTCGGTCATGCGCTCGACGGCCACCTCGGTGTCGTCGGCATCCACGCTGGCGCCGGCGGAGCCGATCAAGGGGACGGTATCGGGCTCAGGCTCGTCGACTTCGACGAATTTCTGCAGGGAATGCACCAGTTCCTCGCGTAAATCTTCGGGAGAAATGGTCTGATCGGCAATTTCCCGTAGCGAAACGACCGGATTCTTGTCATTATCGCGATCAACTGTAAGTTGCGAGCCTGACGATATCATACGGGCGCGATGCGCCGCCAGCAGGACCAGATCGAATCTGTTATCGACCTTATCAATGCAATCTTCTACCGTGACGCGCGCCATCGACTGTCGCTCCGTAAAAAGGGATCGAATTTGTTGATTATGCGGGCTAGGTATAGTGGCCGGGAGTATTTCGCAAGCCAAATTTGTCATTTGGCCTCGTCAAAACGCTCTGCTAACCCCATTTGGAACCGGCAGACCGAGTGCCCCGAGGCTCGTCCAACAGCCTCCCGGACAAGAATTCGCTTCATTGCTTGACCTAAAGTACCGACCTGAAGCTCTTGCCTCACTCTATCCACGGTGGTGTCTGGTTCGGTTAACCGGTCCATCAGGCAGCGAAGTGCACTGGAATGCGTGGCCGCTGCCGTCGCGCCAAGAACGTTTAGCAACAAACAAACAACAACTCGCGAGAAACTTATGTCACCTGCCTCCAACAAGATCGCGCTCTTTATTGATGGCGCCAATCTCTATGCCACCGCCAAGACGCTCGGCTTCGACATCGATTACAAGCGCCTGCTCAAGGAATTCCAGAGTCGCGGCACCTTGGTGCGCGCGTTCTATTACACCGCGATCATCGAGGATCAGGAATATTCGTCGATCCGGCCTTTGATCGACTGGCTTGACTACAACGGCTACACCGTCGTCACCAAGGCCACCAAGGAATTCATCGACGCCTCCGGCCGCCGCAAGGTCAAGGGCAACATGGATATCGAGCTGGCGGTGGATGCGATGGAGCTCGCCGAACATGTCGACCAGATCGTGCTGTTTTCCGGCGACGGCGATTTCCGTTCCCTGGTCGAGGCGGTGCAGCGCCGCGGCGTCCGCGTCACCGTGATCTCCACGATTTCGAGCCAGCCGCCGATGATCGCCGACGAATTGCGCCGCCAGGCCGACGTGTTCACCGATTTGGTGGAGCTGCAGCCCAAGCTCGGCCGCGATCCGTCGGAGCGTCCGGCGCCGCGCGAGCCGCGGCACCACGCACCGCAGTTCCTGCAACGCGCCACCACCATGGCGCCCCGAGGCGATGACGACGATTTCGACGATTGAGAACAACGCCGGACCGGCACCCATCAGCGGCGCCGGTTTTCGCACCCAACCCGATCGCGATTGTCCGCTCTGTCCGCGCCTCGCAGCCTTTCGCCAGGCCACGCGGGCGCGCGAACCCGGCTGGTTCAATTCACCGGTGCCGCCCTTCGGCGACGCAAACGGGCGGCTGTTGATCGTCGGACTTGCCCCCGGTCTGCAGGGCGCCAACCGCACCGGGCGCCCCTTCACCGGCGACTACGCCGGCGACCTGCTCTACGCGACCTTGCTCGAATACGGCTTTGCCAGCGGCGTCTATCAGGCGCGGCCGGATGACGGGCTGACGCTGGTCGATTGCCGGATCGGCAACGCGGTGCACTGCGTGCCGCCGCAGAACAAGCCGCTGCCGACGGAGATCAACACCTGCCGGCGGTTTCTGACCGCGACGCTGCAGACGATGCCGCGGCTGCGCGCGATCGTGGCGCTCGGCCGCATCGCGCATGAATCGACGGTGAAGGCGCTCGGTGTTCGCGCGGCCGCGGCGCCGTTTTCGCACGGCGCGGTGCATCAGGCCGGCGAACTCAAGCTGTACGACAGCTATCACTGCTCGCGTTACAACACCAACACGCGGGTGCTGACGCCGGAGATGTTCCGCAGCGTGTTCGCGAAGGTAAGGGCGGAGCTCGAACTCGTAGGGTGGATTAGCGACCCCCATCCGCGGCATCTCAACGAGTGAAGGCGGAAGCGTAATCCACCACGCATCGCGCCGGTTTCGCCAACGGCAGCTACGAAACCGGATTTTCCTTCAGCCACGCCAGCACGTCGCCTGCGTTGCGATCCGGCGGAAACACCGGATAGAACACGTGCGTGATGCGGGCGTCGTCGATGACGAGCGCGAGCCGCTTGATCAGGGTCAGTCCCGCCACACTCATGGTCGGCAGATCGAGCGCGCGCGTCAGCGCCAGTTTCTCGTCGGACAGCACCGGGAACGGCAGATGCAGCCGCGACGCCATCTCGGTCTGGTAGTCGTTGCTCTGTGTCGACAGCCCGAACACATGCCGCGCGCCCGCCGCTTTCAGCTCCGCGAACAGGTCGCGGAATGCGCAGGTTTGCGGCGTGCAGCCGCGGGCGCCTGGGATCATGTCCCAGTCGTCGACCAGGCTGATCTTGCCGGGCTCGCCGGTTCGCGGATAGGCGAACACCACGGTGCGCCCCTTTAGCGCCGACAGCGTCACCGAGGTATCGTCGGTCGCGACCAGGCTGATCGGAGGAAGCGTCTTGCCGTTCAAATGCGCCGCGGCACCATCGTCCGTCGGCGCCGGGATCTTGCTCCAGTCCACTTCAAGCAGATTTTTTTGATTCATGGCAACCTCTCTTCAACGTCTTCGTAGGGTGGATTAGCGACCCCACCCGCGGTAGCTCAACAAGCGAAGGCGGAAGCGTAATCCACCGCGCCCCGTTTGCCGAACGGCGGGTTACGCTACGCTAACCCGCCCTACGAGATCATTACCCCCTCGCCCGCAACAATCGGCCCTTCTCCCTGCCCCAGTCGCGCTTCTTCTCGCTCTCGCGCTTGTCATGCAGCTTCTTGCCCTTGGCTATCGCAAGCAACAGCTTGGCGCGGCCGCGTTCGTTGAAATAGAGTTTTAGCGGAACGAGCGTCATGCCCTCGCGCTCGACCGCGCCCATCAATTTGTTGATCTGCTTCTTGTGCAGCAGCAGTTTGCGCGGCCGTTTCGGTTCGTGGTTGAAGCGGTTGGCCTGCAGGTATTCGGGAATATTGGCGTTGATCAACCAAATCTCGCCGCCCTTGGAATCCGCGTAGGATTCCGCGATCGTGGTCTTGCCATTGCGGATCGACTTGACTTCGGTGCCGGTCAACGCGATGCCGGCCTCGATGGTATCCTCGATCGCGTAGTTGAATCGCGCTTTTCGATTTTCGGCGACCACCTTGATGGCGCGCTCGTTCTTTTCTGCCACGTCAGGCCTTCTTGAGGAGATCGCGGATCTCGGTCAGCAACTCCTCTTCGCGGGTCGGCTTCGGCGGCGCGGGTGCCGCTTCATCCTTGCGCTTCAGATTGTTCATGGCGCGGATCACCACGAACAGCACGAATGCGATGATGATGAAATTGATCGTCAGCGTGAGGAAATTGCCCCAGGCCAGCACCGCGCCCTGCTTTTTCGCATCGGCCAGGTTCGCGGCCGTCACCTTTGCCGAAAGCGGCGTGAAATAGTTCGAAAAATCCAGTCCGCCGGTGATGGCGCCGACGATCGGCATGATGATGTCGCCAACCAGCGAGGTCACGATGCCGCCGAAGGCGGCGCCGATGATGACGCCGACCGCGAGGTCGACGACATTGCCTTTCATCGCGAATTCGCGAAATTCCTTCAGCATCCGCAATCCCTTCTCGTCAACATCGTGCACGGCTAAGGTCATGGCGGTAACGGCGAAGGCTCAGTTGAGCAAGCCCGCATGCACCATGGCATCGCGGATCACCTTGCCGGTAGGCGGCGTCACCGCCATCAACGGCAGGCGCACTTCCTCCTCGACCCGGCCGAGCAGCTTGAGGCCATGCTTGGCGCCGGCGAGGCCGGGCTCCTTGAAAATCGCATCATGCAGCGGCGTGAGCCGGTCCTGAATCTTCAGCCCGGTCGCGTAATCGCCCTTCAGCACGGCGGACATCAGGTCGGCGCACAATTTCGGCGCGACATTGGCGACGACCGAGATGCAGCCATGGCCGCCCGCCGCCATATAGGCCAGCGCCGTCATGTCCTCGCCGGACAGCTGGAGGAAATCCGGACCCATCGCGTGGCGCTGCTGCGAGACGCGCGCAAGATTGGCGGTGGCATCCTTGACGCCGATGATGTTCTTCAACTCGAACAACCGGGTCATCGTCTCCACGGTGAGATCGACGACCGAGCGCGGCGGAATATTGTAGATGATGATCGGAATGCCGATCGCGTCGTTCACCGCCTTGAAGTGATGATACATGCCTTCCTGGGTCGGCTTGTTGTAATAGGGGGTCACCACCAGCACGGCATCGGCGCCAGCCTTCTCGGCGTGCCTGGCCAGATCGACGGCCTCGCGGGTCGAATTCGAGCCCGCGCCGGCGATCACCGGGACCCGCCCCTTCGCCTCGTCGAGACACAGCTCGACCACCCGGTTGTGCTCATCATGGCTAAGCGTCGGGCTTTCGCCGGTCGTGCCGACCGGAACCAGGCCGTGCGAGCCTTGCTCGATCTGCCAGCTGACAAGTCCGCGAAAGGCGGCCTCATCGAGCGAGCCATCCTTGAATGGCGTGACCAAGGCGGTGAGAGACCCGCGAAAATTCGTCCTGGCTGCCATAACGCTCTCCAAACACGGCGCTTCGCGCCTGATTAAGAGGTCGATTCATACCGGGTCTGAGGCTGCCGCGAAAGGCCCGCTCGGTGCGGCCAGCCGCGATTTTGCCGTGGTGCTGGTGCAGACATCGGGCCTTGGCGGCAGATTTAATATTTTGTCCACAACTTCAATGAAATAGACCTAGGGAAGCACGAGTGCTTGATTCGCCTGGAAAGATAGCCGTGACCCCGTTTGCCCGCGCAACCGCGATGCGGTGGACAGCCTTGGGCGCCAGCCTGACGCTGGCTGTCGGATTGTCGGCATTTGCGGCGGATGCCTTGGCCGCCAAGGCAAAAGTTCCGCTGCCAAAACCGCGGCCGATCTCCCGCGCCGTCGTTCCAAAAACCACCGTCGCCGCAAAACCTTCGACCCCCGATGCGGCCACCCCCGCGCCCGCGATTCAACCGGCCACCCGCCAGCATGCGGCGCTGCCGCCTCCGGCCGCGCGAAAACCGCCGCCGCCGGCGGCGATGGCCGCCACCTCATCGACGCCACAGGCCGACAAGGACGCGCTGGAAAGCGTCATCGAGCTGGTGCGCAACAAGAAGCCCGGCGACGCGACGCAGGCCGCGGCTGCGATATCCGATCCGGTGGCGCGAAAGCTTGCCGAGTGGATCATCCTGCGCAGCGACAACAACGGCGCGTCGGTGGAACGCTACCGCGCCTTCATCGACGGCAATCCAAGCTGGCCCTCGCAGACGTTCCTGCGCCGGCGCATCGAAGCCGCGCTGTGGGACGACCATCGTGACGACGCGACCGTGATGGCGTGGTTCGAGAACGAAAAACCGCTGTCGGCCAAAGGCAAATTTTCGCTGGCGAAGGCATTGCTCGCGCGCGGCGATCGCGCCGGTGCGGAACGGCTGCTTCGCGACGCGTGGCGGTTCGACTCGATGTCCTCGGACACCGAAGAGACCGCGCTCGATCTGTTCGGAGCGCTGTTGACGCCGGGCGATCAGAAAGCGCGGATGGACTCGATGCTGTATGGCAGCGAGCAGGAAGCCGGCCTGCGCGCCGCAAAGCGCATCGGTCAGCTCGCGCTGGCCAAGGCCCGCAATGCGGCGTACCGCAAAGCCTCCAATACAAGAGCGCTGCTGGACGCCGTGCCGCACGAACTGCATGGCGATCCCGGCTATATGTTCTCGCGGATTCAGCTGCTGCGCCGCGAAGAAAAATTCCAGGAAGCCGCGCAATTGATGCTGGCTGCGCCGCGCGACCCGAACCGGCTGTACAATCTCGACGAATGGTGGATCGAGCGGCGGCTGCTATCGCGAAAAATGCTCGACGTCGGCGAACACCGCAGCGCCTATCTGATCGCGCGCGACGCAGCGCTTCCGGCGCGCGACATCTACAAGACCGAGCAGGAATTCACCGCCGGCTGGATCGCGCTGCGCTTCCTGCACGATCCCGCGACCGCAGCCCAACATTTCGCGCGCATCGGCGTCGGCAGTGTCAATCCGACCGCGCTGGCGCGCGCCGGCTACTGGCAGGGCCGCGCCGCCGAAGCCGCCGGCCGCACCCAGGATGCGCGCCGGGCCTATGCTTCCGCCGCCGAGCAGTCGACCAGTTACTACGGCCAGCTGGCGCGGGCGAAACTCGGGCTGCCGCAGCTCGAAATCAACGGCGTGCCCTCGACACGGTCGCGGGGCATCGAGCGGCTGGAGGTGGTTCGCGCGGTGCAGCTGCTCTATGCGCTGGACGAGCGCGAGATCGCAATTCCGATCCTGGGCGACATGGGCGAAAACGGCGATCCGGACGTGCTGCAGGGGCTGGGCGAGCTGGCGTCGCGCAACGCCGACGCCCGCGGCATGCTGCTGATGGGCAAGGCCGCGCTCAATCGCGGCCTGCCGTTCGATTTCTATGCCTATCCCGTCGTTGGAATTCCGCCGTACAAGCCGATCGGGCCCGAGGTCGAGCAGAGCATCGTATTCGCCATCGCCCGCCAGGAGAGCGCGTTCAATCCGGCGGTGGTATCGCCGGCGCAGGCCTACGGGCTGATGCAGGTCACGCCGGATGCCGGACGCTATGTCTGCAAGCGGCATGGCGCGACCTTCGATCTCGCCCGCATGAAGACCGACCCGGTCTACAACACCGCACTCGGCGCCGCCGAGCTCGGCGGGCTGATCGAGGATTACCGCGGCTCCTACATCATGACCTTCGCCGCCTACAATGCGGGACGCGGCAGCGTCAAGAAATGGGTCGAGCGTTACGGCGATCCCCGCGATCCCAAGGTCGACGCCGTCGACTGGGTCGAGCGGATCCCGTTCTCCGAGACCCGTAACTATGTGCAGCGGATCATGGAGAACCTGCAGGTCTATCGCGCCCGCTTCGGCGGCGGCACGCGGCTGCAGATCGAGGCCGACCTGCACCGCGGCGCACAGGTGGAATAGGAATCCGGCCGGGCACCTTATAGAGTGGGCGCGGCTAGCCTGCCCTATGGAGTGAATGTGACTTCCCGACAAGAACCGATGACGCTGACCTTCCGCTGTCCGGCGGAGCTGGACGGACTGTTGCCGCCCCCGATAGCGGCGGCCGCCGGTCTGCCCGACTGGTTCAAGGCGATGCCGCCGCAGGCCTTCAACGCGGTCAATGCCACGATGGGCGACACGGTAAAACGTTGTCCGCCATTCATCGACGCCATGACTTCAGGCTTTTTGCTGCCGCTGATCTGCGACGTGAAGGTCGAGAACGGCGAATTCACCTGGGACAACGATCTGCCACCGGGCGGAGAAATCGGCTTCGTGCGCTCGCCGATCGGATTCCACGACGCCAGCCAGGTCATCGGCACGCCGCTGTTCGAACCCGACCGGTTCATGATCAAATTCCACAATCTCTGGACCATCGAGGCGCCGGAGGGCTACGCGGTGCTGTTCACGCATCCCGCCAACCGGTTCGATCTGCCGTTCACCACGCTGACCGGACTGGTCGACTGCGACCGCTATCATGACAACTGGATTCATTTTCCGGCGCACTGGCACGATGCGAATTTCAGCGGCGTATTGCCGAAGGGCACGCCGGTTGCGCAATGCATGGCGGTGAAGCGGGAGAACTGGGTGGCGCGCACCGCGGCGCTCAGCAAAGAAGAGACGCAGCGGGCGCACGACCTCTCAAACGCGATCTACCGCGAGACCGGCGTCTACCGGCGCCAGTTCCGGGCGTAAAAACTTCACGTCTTTTCCAGCCGCAGGAATTTTGCCACTGCGCTCGGACGCAGGAAGAAACGGCCGTGTGAGGCGGCGGCGAGCGACGTGATCGCCTGCCCCGCCATTTGCGGAGCGGCGCGCGCCGCGGCGCGGAGCGCTGCTTCTCCGGCGTCGCGCTCACCCATTTCCAGTAAACACGTGCCGAGACTGTTCCGCGTGACCGCGTCGTCGGGCCGCAATCCGAGCGCGCGCCGAAACAAATCGGCGGCGGCGGCATATTCGCCGTCCAGCGCCATCACCTTGGCCAGTGCGGGCAAAGCACTATAGCGCTCCGGCGCTGCCGCTTGCACTTGCAGGAACAACGCGCGGGCCTTGGCGCGGTCGTTGCGTTTGAGTTGGACATAGCCGAGCTCCATCCGCAGATCGACCACTTCCGGCGTCAGCGCGAGCCCGCTTTCGAGCACGGCGACGGCCTCCTCTAGCTGTCCGATTTTGGCGAGAAGTGCGCCATGTTCGACAAACGCCTGCGGAAACGGCGGACGGCGCGCCGTGGTCCGGCGCAACTGGTCGAGCGCCTCATCGCGCCGGCCGGCGGCGGCCAATGCAATGGCGAGCTCGGTTTCGATCGCCGGATCGTCGCTGCGGCGCGCCGCCCTCTGCAACGGCACGATCGCCTCGTCGGCGCGGTTCTGCATCAATAGCGCGCGCCCGAGAACCTGCGCGGCAACGCTATTGCCCCGATCCGACTTCAACACGCTTGCGGCGAGGCGCTCGGCCTCATCGGGCCGCTGCATCCGCAACGCGAGAACGGCGTTTTCGAGCGTTTTCGAAATCGCCATCCGACGATGTGCTCAGAAATTGCGTTGCGCGCGAACTTGCAATTGCACCGCGTCCTGATCCTTGAACTCGTAGCGCGCGCCCTGCGCCACGCCAGGCTTTGGAGCGGCGGGAGTGAGTGCCGCGGTGCCGGTGAATTTCTGGTCGAGATGAAACCACTGCACTTCAACCGAGAACGTCAGGTTCTTGACCGGCGTCCAGCGGGTGACGAGGCCGAGCTGCGAGACGTTGAAGTCGGGGTTGCAGCTGTAATCCGCGCTCGGTGCTTTTCCGGGAAGATAGTTGGCGCAGATATAGCCCTTCGCGGTGCCGTCATAACGGACGGCGGAATAGCTTCCATAGAGACTCGTAATCCAGTGCGCGTCCCAATTATGATTGAACGCGCCGCGGATGCCGTAGGACTCGGTCAGATGCAGCGAACCATCGCCGCCCGCGAATGCCGGCAGAAACACCGCGTCGGTGGTCGCGCCGAAGCCGATGCTCTGATAGGCGTCGGCGCGGCCGGAACTGCCGAACATCGCAAAGCTCGGCGAGGCCGCCGCGGTGGCGATTACGTTCTTGGTGTTACCCTTGGCGTAGCTCACATCCATCTTGATGTCGTCGCCGGTGCCGGTCGGGATATTCTTGACGTTCAGGGCCGCCATCACCGAGCCGCCCCACTTGGTATCTGGGTGGCCCGAGATCTCCGAGAAGCCGGTCGGCGCTGCGCCGGCAAGACCGGTGGCGCCGGCCGGAACGGCCACGGTGTTGAGGACGTTGTAGGAGCCGTTGACTTCATGCGCGTCGGCCGAAATCTGGAACAGGCCCCAAGCCTGGTCGATCTTGATGTTACCGACAATGTCGGGCGCGTGCACGCCGGCATACGCGTTGCTCCCGCCCAGCGTGGCATTGAGCGCTAGCGACAGATTATAGACGCTGGTGCGGTCCCAGACTTCGGGATCGTCGAGGCCGATGGTGGCGGACACGCCGTTGCCGAACTGCGCAGTGTACTGGATGTTGTTGACGCCGGTATCGGTATTTTGCCCGCCGAGCAGGAACGACGAGATGTTGCCGGGGAAACCCTGCCAGGGAGAGGCGTAGGCGGACGCGGATTTACCGAAGGTGAATCCGGCGAACTGGATGAAGACATATTCAATAGCGACATAGCCGCCGCCGGCGGTGTCAAGCAGTTGCGTGTTGCCGATCGGCGCAACCATGTTGACCGTGTTCGGATTAAACGTGTTGCTGCCCAGGGTGCTGAACTGGAAATTGGCCTGCCCGAAAGTGCGGACAACGCCATATTCAGTACCCGTACGTGTATCGAAGGTCAGCGCCATGCGAGAACGAGAGTCGAAGTAATCGCGATAGCGATTGTCCTGGCCGAGATCGCCGGACCATGCCGGCTGACCGTGGATGCTGCCGTTGAACGTTGTATCGGCACGCAGATAACCGCCGATCTTCATACAGGTGTCGGTGCCCGGGATGTACCAGAAGCCGGCGCCGTAAACGGAGCAGATCTTCACATATTCGACCGCCTTGGCCTTGACGGGGAGATCGGCGGCTTGCGCCGCGCCGACGGTGAGAAGGCTCGCCGCGGAGCCGAGGATGAGGCCTTTGACCAATTTCATGTGAACCCCCCGAATCTTCCGAATTTTCGACACGCCGGTCAGGCAATCATCTTACGCAGAGACCGGCCTGTTTCACATGACGGACCACGACAGAACCTTGTTTATTGGCGGCTGTGATGTTTGCGCAACGCCTTGGGGACGGACTTTTTATCCGGTTCACACCCTTTTCGGGAATTTTTGCCGCCAGCGCGGGTTTTTACAGCAGTTCGGTGATAGGATGGCCACACCGACAATTCAGGAGGAGCGCATGCGGAAACTATCGGAGCTGATGGCGCTGACCGTATTTTCGACGGCGCTGATCGTTGGACCGGCGATAACGCCGGCCATGGCGGGCGGAGATCCTACTCCGACCACGCCGCCGGCCTCGGACACCCAGTCGACGGCGCCAAAGAAAAAAAGCAAGCGATCCGACATCCCAGATCCGGCCTTCATTCGGGGCTACCGCACCGCTTATGCCGCGATCTATGATCGCAACGACTATAGCGGCGCCATCGCGCAGCTGAAGGCGCTTGGCCATGACGACAACGCCGCGGTCGCCAATCTGATCGGCTACTCCTATCGCAAGCTCGGCGACTACAAGGTGTCGCAAGCCTGGTACGAGCGCGCGCTGAAGACCGACCCGAACCACGTCAAGACCTGGCAGTATTACGGCCTGTGGCAGGTCGAACAGGGTAACCGCGATCAGGCGCAGTATCACTTGAGCCGCATCGCGGCGATCAGCGGCACGGCTTCCGAGGAATACAGGTCGCTGGCCGATGCGCTGGAAAAGCCGCCGGGCACCGGTCTCGTTTACTGAAGCCGGCTCCGGTGCTTGCCTCTCCCCGAAGGGGAGAGGTCGAAGCCGTCTGTTCTCGCGCACGCGAGTTCGCGATCCGGGATGGACGCCACCTTGGCAGGTTGCGAATGCACTGGCACGGCAGCTCAGAGCCAGGCCACGGCTGCGATCAGGCAAATCGTCGGAAACGACGCTTCGCCCACCTATCGCTCATCAAGTCGCAAATCGATGACAACTATCATGGATTGAGCAGCTTCGCTGACACAATTTTGTCTTACAAAATTCCGCGGATGTGGCCCATACGGCACGGATTTCCGGAACAGGATGTGACCTACTGCGCTTCAACGAGGTGAGACTCGGACGGTCTTCATTCGCAGGAAATCACCGAAGATTTCTTCGCAGAGTCTCTGCCGCGGTGTCGAGGCATCAATTGCCCGTGGAGGTTCAGATGAAGAAGAGCAACTCCGCATCAAGCCTCCGTCCGTTCTCGCTTGGCGCCGCAATCATCGCAGCCGGCCTCGCGCTGTGTCCCGATGTCGCTCGTGCGGACGAAAGCGGTATCTCGTTCTGGGTCCCGGGGCTGTACGGCAGCCTTGCGGCGACGCCCACGACGCCTGGCTGGTCGATGGCCGCGATCTATTACCACACCAGTGTGAGCGCGTCGGGTGTCACCGCCGCGGCGCGCGAGATCCAGGTCGGGCGATTCTCACGCACCATCAATGTCGATTTGAATCTGAGCTTGAGCGGCCAGGGCGACATCGTGTTTCTCGCCCCGACCTACACCTTCGCGACGCCGGTGCTTGGCGGGCAATTGTCGGCGAGCGTGGCCGGCGTGTTTGGCAGAAACGCCGCCAGCCTTGCCGGGGCGCTGACGGGGCCGCTCGGAAACACCTTCAGCGGAACGCTGCAGGACGCCCTCACCTCTTATGGCGATATATATCCGACCTTGAAGCTGAAGTGGAATCAGGGTGTCCACAATTTCATGATTTATGGCGCGGGCGACATTCCAGTCGGCGATTACAATCCGAATCGTCTTGCCAATCTCGGCGACGGTCATGGCGCGATCGATTTCGGCGCCGGTTACACCTATTTCAATCCGGCGACCGGCAACGAATTTTCCGGCACCGGCGGCTTCACCTACAACTTCCTCAATCCCTCTACGAACTACCAGAACGGCATTGATTTCCACTTCGACTGGGGCATGTCGCACTTCATGTCGAAGCAGCTTTTTGTCGGCTTCGTCGGCTATGCCTATCAGCAGGTGACCGACGATTTTGGACAGCTGCCGATCCAGGGTGGCTTTCGCTCGCGCGTGTTCGGCTTGGGTCCGCAGATCGGATATATTTTTCCGATCGGGGAGAATCAGGCCTTCCTCGGCCTGAAGGGATATCGTGAATTCGATGCCGACAACCGGCCGTCGGGCTGGAATACCTGGCTGACGTTCTCGATCTCGGAGGCCGCGCCCACCAGCACGGTGACGCCGGCTAAGCGCATGGTGACGAAATAGTCTCGTTCGAAGTCAATGTTAGATGCTGTGGAGGCGAAACAAGCGTGCAGGCCGACGCTTTAAGCATTCCTTGTAGATCGAATTACACGGCGGAATGGCGATGAATGCGATCGACGTCACAGCCATCGCCATGATTTTTCGCCTGATCGACGGTGTCATGACAGATGACCCCGGGTTCAATCCGATGCATAACGCGATAGTGATACGGGTGACACCAAAGTAATGAGGTACCGTCGTCCATAGCACCGCGAGTTAAGTTACTCCTGAAAGCGCTTTCATCTTTTGTCACAAAATCAGCAGCGTTGATCTGTTGCACCGATCAAGATTGAACTTTTCACGGACGCCGACGACATACGAAAGCGGGGCTAGACTGCGGCTTTTGACAGTCGGGGCGTTGCTGGGCAGCAAGTGTCTAACCGGTATCCCTTTATCTCCGTCTCTGCAGATATCTCTACCGAAACGTTTGCACGCTGCCATCCGCCGACGCCAAGCCTAATCGTCCGTGCCTTCTGCAAAATCTCCTTCAAATTTGCATCACAAGAGAGAGGAACAGGCTATGAGCAACGATAAGAATCCAGAACAGCCCCAGACCGCAACGCCGGCCGGCGCAGGATTGAAACGCCGCGATCTGTTGCTGAGCGGAAGTTCGCTGGTCGCAGCCTCAGCACTTTCGGCTGTCGGTCTGACAAGTCCCGCGCAAGCGCAGCAGCCAACACCCGCGCCGGCGTCGGCCGGCGCGAAGCCGAACATTGTCGTCATCATGGGCGACGACATCGGCATCTGGAATATCGGCGCCTACCACCGCGGCATGATGGCGGGCCGCACGCCGAACCTCGACAAGATAGCCGCCGAGGGCATGCTGTTCACCGATTACTATGCGGAAGCAAGCTGCACCGCCGGCCGCGCCAATTTCATCACCGGCGAATTGCCGATCCGCACCGGCATGACCACGGTCGGCCAGGCCGGCGCCCCAACTGGCCTGCCGGCGCAGGCGGTGACCATTGCGCAGGCGCTGAAGGGAATGGGCTACGCCACCGGCCAGTTCGGCAAGAACCACCTCGGCGACAAGAACGAATTCCTGCCGACGGTGCACGGCTTCGACGAATTCTTCGGCTACCTCTATCACCTCGATGCGATGGAAGACCCGGCGCATCCCGCCTATCCGCAGGAGCTGCTGAACACGGTCGGTCCGCGCAACATGGTGCATTCCTATGCGACCAACGTCGACGATCCCACCGTGGACCCGCGCTGGGGCAAGGTCGGCAAGCAACGAATCGAGGACGCCGGCACGCTCTATCCGAAACGGATGGAAACCGTGGACGACGAAATCCGCGACTTCTCGCTGGCATTCATCGAGAAGGCCAAGGCCGACAACAAGCCGTTCTTCCTGTGGCTCAATCCGACCCGGATGCACATCGTCACCCATCTTTCCGAGAAGTACCAGAAGCTGCGCAACTCCAAGAACGGCTGGACCATTCATGAAGCCGGCATGGCGCAGCTCGACGACGATATCGGCATCGTGATGAAGAAGCTCAGGGATATGGGCGTCGACGACAACACCATCGTCATTTTCACCACTGACAACGGCACCGAGGTCTTCACCTGGCCGGATGGCGGACAGACGCCGTTCGCGCAGAGCAAGGGCACCGTGATGGAAGGCGGCTTCCGCGCGCCGGCGATGATCCGCTGGCCTGGCAAGGTGCCGGCCGGCAAGGTCGAGAACGGCCTGATCTCCGGACTCGACTGGTTCCCGACGCTGCTCGCCGCCGCCGGCAACCCGAACATCGCCGAGGAACTGAAGAAAGGCAAACAGATCGGCGACACCACCTTCAAGTGTCATCTGGACGGCTATAACCAGATGGACATGATCACCGGCAAGGGTCCGTCGAACCGCCACGAGATCTGGTATTTCGGCGAAAGCGAGTTAGGCGCCGTGCGCATCGATGATTATAAATTCCGTTTCATCGACCAGCCCGGAGGCTGGCTGGGCGACAAGACAAAACCCGACGTGCCCTACATCACCAACCTGCGCCTCGATCCGTTTGAGCGCACGGGTTGGCCCAATAACGGCACCAAGGAAGGCGCGCAGCAATACTTCGACTGGTTCAAGTACGAGTTCTGGCGCTTCGTGTTTGTCCAGCAGCAGGTCGAGAAGCTGGCGATGACCGCGATCGAGTTTCCGCCGATGCAGAAGGGCGCGAGCTTCAATCTCGAGGCCGTGAAGGCGAAGATCGCAGCGGCGCAGGCGGCGATCGCGAAATAGGATTGTGCAACTTTCTGGTGGCGGGCGCCCCGAAACCGGGGGGCTCGCCCGACGCATTCGCAAACGGGAAGCGCAAACGGTGACACCGGCGAGACCAAAGCTCGCGCTGCCGCGACGGCTGATGATGGCTGCGTGGTTGGCCTTGCTGGCGTCGCATCCTGCCGCGGCACTCGACCAGGTATCTCTGCAGCTCAAATGGAAGCACCAGTTTCAGTTCGCCGGTTATTACGCGGCGCTGGAGCAGGGTTTTTATCGCGACGCCGGTCTCGACGTCATCATCCGCGAGGGCGGCCCCGGCATCGATGTCGCCGAACGGGTTGCCGGCCGCAAAGCGGATTTCGGCGCCTGCAGCGCCAGCGTTCTGCGCGAATGGAGCGCGGGCCGCCGGCTGGTGGTGCTGGCCGCGATCTTCCAGCACTCGCCCGCGATCATTCTGGTGGCGCGCCGGGCCGATATCTCAAGCGTATCGGATTTACGCGGCCGCACCTTGATGGACACGCCGGGCAGCGACGAGATTGCCGCGATGCTGACGCGCGAAGGCGTCGACTACGCGACAATGATCCGCGTTCCTCACGACGGTAATCCGCGCGACCTTCTCGCGGGCCGCGCCGATGCGATGGTCGCCTACAGCACCAACGAGCCGTTCATCCTTGAACAGCTCGGCGCCGCCTACCGCACCTTTTCTCCCGCCGATTACGGCATCGATTTCTACGGCGATAATTTGTGTACGTCCGAAGCGGAGGTGAAAGCCCATCCGGACCGGGTGGCGTCGTTCAGGGCGGCGAGCATCAAAGGCTGGGCTTATGCGCTCGCGAACAAGCAGGCGACCGCCGATCTGATCCTCAAAAGCTATTCGGACAAGAAGAGCCGCGAGGCCTTGCTGTTTGAGGCGGAACACACGGAGATATTGGTCGGACGCGACCCCGACCGGATCGGAGAGCAGGATGCCGCACGCTGGCGGCGGATCGCCGCGACTTATCAAAAGCTGGGGCTGCTCACCGACACTAGGCTGCCGAACGCGCTGATCTACGATGGAGATGATGGCAGCTCGCGGCGCTGGTTGATCCCGTTGCTGCTCGTGGCTGCCGGATTGGCGGTTGTGGCGGCGGTAGCGTACCGAAATCGTCGCTCTCTACGGGGCACAATGGTCCGGCGGGGCGCGCTTCGGTTGCTGGGCAGGATGGGGCGGCCGCGGCTGAGCCTGATCATGTCGCTGCTGTTCATCGGCCTCAGCATTCCCATTCTCATTTTCATATTGATCTACAATTACAACAAGAATTCGGCCGGCATGGTGTCGATCCTGAACGAAGCGGTTGCGCAGACCTCCAGGGCCGGCGTCGAGCGCACCCAGGATTTGATCGAGAACACCGAAAGCCCGCTGCGCTTTCTCGCCGAGCTGGCTTCCGCCGATCCCGGCTATTTCCGTACCGAGCAAAGCCGCGATCTGTTGTATCGCGCGCTGACCTCGGCAGCCTATATCGACGCCGCCTATGTCAGTTTCGAGGACGGCTATCACCGCGTGGTCACGCGCATCGACGAGGACCGCAGGCGCGCCGATGCCCGGATTCCGCCGACCGCAAATTGGCACTCCAGCTACATCGATGCGATCACTTATGCGCTCTCGCGGGTTCGCCATCGCAAATTCTTCGACATATGGCCGCACGAAGTCGGCGCTTACGACGTCGCCACCGATACCGACATCCGCACCCTGCCCGGCTACCAGGCCGCCAAGACGACGCGGACGCTGGCGGTGACCGAGCCTTCGATCAATCCGGATACCGGCTTTCCCGTTGTCTCGTTGCGGGTTCCGGTCTTTCGCGGCGTTGAATTCCTCGGCTGCGCATCGGCCAATATTACCGTGGACGTGCTGTCGCGCTTTTTCGACAAGCACCGGGCCAGCGCGCGAAGCACCACCTTCGTCGCCGACCGCAGCAACGGCAAGATCATCGCCTTCCCGGACAAGCAGAAGGGCGTTCGCATCGACAATGGCGTGCTCAAGATCGCAACGCTGGCCGATATCGACGATCCGGAGGTGCGCGAGGCTCATCGCCAGCATGCCCGTACCGGCGCCGACAGTTTTGTGTTCCAGTCACCGGCGAATGGAGAAGACCTGATCGCGGCGTTCGCCAATTTCCCGGGCGGTTTTGGGCAACCCTGGCAGGTGATTACGTTGACGCCGATCGACGATTTCGTCGGCACGCTGAAGGCGACCAATCGATTGATGATGATCGTCATCATCGTGCTTACCATGGTCGAGCTGTTCTTCATCTATTTCGCGTCCCGAAGGCTATCGCGGCCGGTCGAAAACGTGTCCCGGCAATTGCAGGCTATCGAAGGCCTGAATTTCGATACGCCAGCGCGTCCGCCGTCTAATATCCAGGAGATCGCGCGGTTGGAATCGGCGGCTTCCCTGTTGCGGAACGTCATTGAAATCATTCTCCTCCTTCGTTCCGCTCGACGTAGTCCGCCAGCTTATCAAATCGGGCATTCCGCTGACCCTCGGCGTCGAGCCGCGATTCCTCACGGTGTTCTTTTCCGACCTGGAGAATTTTTCCACGCACTCCGAGACGCTCGCGCCGAGCGATCTGCTGGTGCAGATCTCGACCTATCTCGAACAGGTGTCGGCCGCGATATCGCACGAGGGCGGCACGGTCGACAAATTCATCGGCGACGGCGTCATGGCGTTCTGGAATGCTCCGGTTCAACGCCCCGACCACGTGCTGCGCGCTTGCGCCGGCGCGTTGCGGGCGGCCCGGCGCATGGAGCGGGTCAACGATACCTGGGAGGCGGAAGGGCGGCCGCGAATCAACATCAGGATCGGGCTCAATTGCGCCAATGTCCTGGTCGGCAATGTCGGATCGTCGGCGCGGCTCAATTACACCGCGTTAGGCGACGGCGTCAACGTTGCCGCCCGCCTCGAAGGCATCAACAAGCAGTTCGGCACCACGATCTGCATCAGCGACAGCATTTACGAGCAGGTGCAGGAGGACATCCTGGCGCGGCCGCTGAAGCGGGTTCAGGTCAAGGGCCGCAAGACCGAGTTCATGATCTACGAATTACTGGCGCTTCGCGGCAGCGACGATCCGGAGCTGAAGGTCCGCGATCGCGATGAGCGGCGCAGCGCGATGACGTGGGCGGCCTCACGCGCGTTCGAGGCCGGCGATGTCGCGGCGGCAGCGCTGGCCTACCGCGCCATCACGAAGGAATTTCCCGGCGATCCTGTTGCCAGGTTCATGCTTGGGGAATGCGGGAATCTGCCGGACATCGAAAGAGCGATATGATGCCGGCATCGGGCCTCAGGTGCCTCATCAGAAAAAAGACTGCGTCATGGGGCAACGACAAGATTCCGGACCGGCATGGATGAACGAAGCGCGGCGCCGGGGCGTTGCCGGGGCCGCATCGCCGCTCACAGGGCTTGATTCAGGAGACAAAACGATAAAGTCTTTTCGGTGCGGACCCGGCTGAGCCTAAGGGATCATGGAAAACGTGCTGCATTATCCCCTGTTGGTGTTCGCCTTGGCTCTGGTGACGCTGTGGCTCGCTTCGGTCGCGGGCGCGTGGCTGCGCAGGCGCAACCCGGGCATGGCCGACCAGCGTCACGAGGACCTCAGCGTCATCCTTGGCGCGACCCTGACGCTGCTGGCATTGATCATCGGCTTCAGCTTTTCGATGGCGACGAACCGCTACGATCAGCGCAAGAATTTCGAGGAAGCCGAAGCCAACGCCATCGGAACTGAAATGTTGCGAGCCGACCTTTTGCCGGCGACGGATGCCGCGGGCGTGCGCAAGCTGCTGGGCGACTACCTCGACCAGCGCATCCTGTTCTACATCAACAGGGACGATGGCTTGCGAGCACGAATCGACGAGCGGACCAGCAAACTGCAGGCCGAGCTGTGGGCAGCGGTCCGCACGCCGGCCGCCGCGCAACCGACGCCGGTCGCGGCGCTGGTGCTCGCCGGCATGAACAACGTCATCAATTCGCAAGGCTACACGCAGGCGGCGTTCTGGAACCGGATTCCCCACGCAGCGTGGTGGCTCATGGCGGCCATCGCGCTGTGTTCGAACATATTGTTCGGCTACCGGTCGCGCAGCGGCGGCAGGGCGGGAGCGCTCGCGCTGGTGCTGCCGCTTGTCGTCTCGATCGCCTTTCTTCTGATCGCCGATATCGATGCTCCGCGGCATGGCTTGATCCATGTCAACCCGCAAAACCTGCAAAGCCTGGCGCAATCGCTTGGCCGATGAGGTCCGCTGCCGTCGTGGAACAAGGGGGCGACGAAAAAATCCATCACGGATTTTGTCGCGCGCGTAACCCCATAGAGCGGGCCGGTGGCGCAGGCGTCGCCGTATTCGACAACGACGGTGCGCTTTGGATCCGGCAGCCGATGTATGTGCAGACGGCCTCCCCGCTTACTGCGAAGACTGACAATTAATTATTCCGCCGCAATCCTCACCACGCAGCGAAACCCGAGATGGCTGGTGGAGGTGTCGACCGCCTCGGCGTGGCGCGCGGCGGGCCGGTAGCGCCGGCAGTAGTTCGGCGCGCACAGATGCGAGCCGCCCTTGATCACCTTGCGGGGGATCTTGATGTTGGGCTGGCAGGGGTCGTAGCTCCCCTCCTCGAGGCCGCCGCGCGGATTTTTCGGCACACAGCAAGCCTTCGGCGCGTCGGCCTCGTGCCTCTCGGCATACCAGTCGGTGGTCCATTCCCAGACATTGCCGATCATGTCGTGCACGCCATATCCGTTCCGCGGAAACGCGGTGACGGGAGAGGTGCGCTCGAATCCGTCATCGTTCCGGTTCTGCCGCGGAAATTCGCCCTGCCAGGTATTGGCCTGGTGCTTGCCGCCGGGCGTGAATTCATCGCCCCAGGCATATTCGGCGCCATCGAGCCCGCCCCGCGCGGCGAACTCCCACTCGGCTTCGGTCGGCAAATCCTTGCCGGTCCAGCGCGCGTAAGCCAGCGCGTCCGCAAACGAGACGTGCACCACCGGATAATGGTCGAGCGTGTTGATGTTGCTCTTCGGCCCGTAGGGATGCCGCCAGTCGGCGCCCTTCAGAAAGCTCCACCATTCTCCCCAATTGCGCAGGTCAACGTCGCGCGACGGCGGCGAAAACACCAGCGAGCCGGCATAGAGCATGTGCGGCAGCGCGCCGGGATAGTCCTTCGGGTCCGGCGGAATCTCGGCGAAGGTGACGTGGCCGGTCGCCTTCACGAAGTCCTTGAATTGCCGGTTGGTGACGGGGGTTCGATCGATCAGGAAGGAATCGACGGTGACGCGATGAACCGGCGCCTCTTCGGGGTAGTGTTTGTCCGATCCCATGCGGAACGTGCCGCCGGGAATCAGGACCATTCCCGGGATGGGAGCATGTTCGCCCGCTCCGGGGTTGGCGGTATCCTGATGCACTGCGCTCACGACAACACCTCCTCAAGCGGAGACGAGGCTAAATTCTTTCGAGACCGTCGTCGAGTGCGCAAAGGCGTGCCTCGCCATGCCCTCGCCCGCTCAAATGCGCCGATTCACCTCCGGCCGGCACGCGGCCGTTGCTCCCCGCCCGCAAAGAAAAACCCCCGGCAGTTTCCCGCCGGGGGTTCTTTTAGACGTTGCTTAGACGATGCGATCAGAAGTTACGCTGAGCGCGGACGTTAAGCGAGAACATGTCCTGGTCCTTGTACTCGTAGCGAGCGCCCTGGGCCGCACCGGGCTTCGGAGCTGCGGGAGTCAAAGCGGCAGTACCGGCGAACTTCTGGTCGAGGTGGGTCCAGAGGACTTCGGCCGAGAACGTCAGGTTCTTGACAGGAGTCCAGCGGGTGACCGCGCCGAGCATCGAGATGTTGAAGTCGGTATCGCAGACGAAATCGGCGCTAACAGCCTTGCCGGGAATATAGACGGCGCAGAAGTTGGCCTTGGTGGTGGCGTCATAGCGCACCGCCGAGTAGCTGCCGAACACGCTGGTCGACCAGTACGGATCCCAGTTGTGGTTGAACGCACCACGGATGCCGTACGCTTCGGTCAGATGCAGGGCACCATCGCCACCGGCAAATGCCGGGAGGAAGACGGCGTCCGTCGTCGCACCGAAACCAACGCTCTGGTAAGCGTCAGCACGACCAGTGTTGCCGAACCGAGCGAAGCTCGGCGAGCCGCCTGAGGTGGAGATGACGTTCTTGGTGTCGCCCTTGGCCCAGCTGGCATCGAACTTGATGTCGTCGCCCGGTCCAGTCGGGATGTTCTTGATCTGCAACGCGACCATCACCGAACCACCCACCTTGCTATCCGGGTGACCGTTGATTTCCGAGAAGCCGGTCGGAGCGCCGCCTGCCAGACCAGTCGCACCAGCGGGAACCGCCGTGGTGTTCAGGACGTTGTAGGAAGCGTTGACTTCGTGCAATGCGCCCGAAATCTGGAACAGGCCCCAAGCCTGATCGACGCGGATGTTGCCGACGAGATCAGGATAGTGCACGCCGCCGTAGGCTTGCGCGATCGCGCCGGTAGCGCCGAGGCCCAAGGTCAGGTTGGCGACGGTGGTGCGGTTGAACACTTCCGGATCATCGAGACCGATGGTGCCGGACACGCCGTTGCCGAACTGCGCGGTGTACTGGATGTTGCTCACGCCGGTGACGGTGTCATGACCGCCGAGCAGGAACGACGAGTTGTTGCCCGGATAACCATGCCACGGCGTCGCATAAGCCGAAGCCGACTTACCGAAGGTGAAGCCAGCGAACTGGATGAACACCATTTCGACCGCGGTGTAGCCGCCGCCGGGAGTATTCAGCAAGTTGGTGGAACCGATCGGGGCAACCTGGTTGATGGTATTCGGGTTGTAGGTGCCGGTTCCGAGAGTGTCGAACTGGAAGTCGCCCTGACCGAAGGTGCGGACAACGCCGTATTCAGTTGCCGTACGCGTATCGACGGTGAGCGCCATACGGGAACGGGTGATGAACCAGTTCTGGTAGCGGTTCGCTTGGCCGGGATCGCCGGACCACGGCGGGGCGTCCTGGGTGGAGCTGCCATTGAACGTGGTGTCAACGCGCAGATAGCCACCGATCTTCATGCAGGTGTCGGTGCCCGGGATGTACCAGAAACCAGCACCGTACAGGGAGCAGATCCTCACGTATTCGACCGCTTTGGCCTTCACGGGAAGATCAGCTGCCTGGGCTCCGCTCATGGCGAGGAGACCCGCCGCTGAGCCGAGGATAAGGCTCTTAACCATCTTCATTGTAACCTCCAAGTTGCTCTGTTGGGAAGGTTCCGGATCCGCTGGGTGCGATACACCCTAAGGTTGGTTCCCTTAATCCCTTTAAAAAACCGCTTCAGTCGTTTCGCGTCTTCGGACACACCCGCATCAACGCGAGGGACTTAAGCGAACCACTTAACGGGACGACCTCGGGATGCCCCCCTCCGTCGCACGATCAACATCCATGAACAGTTCTGCACACGCAACAACAGAACGACGCGGAAAGGCCCGACTGCAGCCGTTTTCAAAAAGGTGTTGCACAAATAACACGCAACCGTGATGGAACCATCATTGTAACTATCTGAATTATTTAATGTTTCCTAAAAAGTTCCGCCCGACCCGAAGATCAGCGACTGTGCAACCGCCGCCCGGTTGTCCCCTGCCGAGGGGTTAAATCGAGGCCGAATCGAGCAGCGCAACCGGCTAATTTGGAATCAGAATTATGCGGGGAATGCGCCGTCGTTTGCCCGGACCCGAACAATGCCTGCCGGATCGTTTCAATCATTAACTTTTGGTAAATCGCAGACGTTTTCTTCCACATGGCGGTCGCTGAGACGAAATCGCGATCTCAGAAATCCTTATTTCCCAAGCCTAAAATGAATTTGCGAAGTTTAACAAGTCGCGGCGCGGTTGATTGCGGACGTACCGTCGCAATCAGCAGACAAAGAGTTCCAGCGAGAGAGTTAGTAGCGAAGGATGGCGGAGCCGGAGGGATTCGAACCCTCGATAGGGCTTTACAACCCTATAACGGTTTAGCAAACCGCCGCCTTCAGCCACTCGGCCACAGCTCCTGTAGGCTGGATATGCCCGACGCGGTGCCTAGCCGCAAGCGGCAGGTTTCAGTCTGCGATTCCAGGGCGATACGGAGGCCTCTCCCAAACCTTCATATAAGTCTGCATATGTCCGAGATCGGCGGTCGCAGGAATCGTCAGCGAGCTTATCTCGTCGACAAACGGACCGGCGCGCTGCCCCACTCTCTATATAAGAAGACTGCGAAGCCGCATGCCCGACATCGGAACCCGATCGATTCGTCGGCCTAATGCGTCGTCATCCAGGCGCGGGCTTCGCGCTGGGCCATGGCGATCTCGACCTCGGACATCATCTCGGCGACCTCGCGGCGCAGCGCAATCGCATCGACGCGGCCCTTCAGCGCAGCCAGGTTGAACCACTTGTGCGCGGCCACGAGATCGACGAGGCCCGAGCGGCCGCTCGCATAGAGCATGCCGAGATCGAACAGCACGTCGCCGTTAGCGCAGGTTTCCACCGGCAGCGCCGTATCTAGATTGAGGTGTCCCTGAAACATTTTGCAGCTCCTTTTTAATTCCTGGCTTTTTTATTCTTGCCGCCCTGTTTTCGAGCGCGGCTCCTGTCCGATCGTTGAACGCCCTGTTATTCCCCACCGCCGTTTGCCGGCTTGTCGGGATGATCATGACCGATCAAATTTGAAGAGCAGTTTAAGCTTCGCGATGAATCGAATCTGAACGGATTTCACGTCGTGCCCGCCGCAAAATCGCAAAGCGCTTATTTTGCTGGCTTAGCGCGGGGTTCACGGAATTCGGTTTACCCTGCCGTTTGGCAAAGCGATAACCATTGCCGCAACGTCCCCCGGCATGAAGCCGCCAGCGTGCGGGATTGAGAATTCAGCAATTTTTGGGAAAACAAAACGCCGGGCGGCAGCGCAGCGGCGGGGAACGAGGGCGTCGGCGAACACGTCAGGACCAAATCTCAGCGGACAAAGAGCGCCGATGAAACTGCGGACCTTTGGATCCGCACCGATGAAGAAAACTTCTTTCTTCTGCCGAACCGCTTTTCACCAGAGCAAGCCCTGTCGAAACGTGCGGTGCAGCCGTTTGACCTGATGTCTCGCCGACACCCTCTTTCGTCGACCAGAGCCGCCGGTTTGAAAGTCGCTTCCTAAGAAGCAAACCGTTCTGACGGCTCTTGTGACGTCGCCGGCATCAAAGTCGCCGGCAATTTTTCAAGGCGAGCTTACTTCTTCTTCTTGTAGGTCTTCTTCGCAGTCTTCTTCACTGCGCTCTTCGCCTTCTTTGCCTTCTTAGCTTTCTTGGCCATGTTGCCCTCCTAATGTAGTGAGATGGCTTAGTCGCTGCGTGCATTTCGGGAATCGATATGCACTGCATCCCGAATACACCAACACATTAGAAAAAACAGCGTCTCGCTTAAGGAAGTGTTGACGCGGCGATCTCGGCGCGCGCCACACGCGCTCAACGACAACACGACGGCGCGCGCCCGGAGCGATGCGAATAGTGCGCGAAAACCTTAGGCCGGCGAATGTCAAGATTGAAGGAAACACCTGTGCCGCAGATGTTTTCTTGATTCACGTGTAGCGCGCGCGACACCTCGTGCGCAGCATCGCGACTCATCTTGTGCCGTCGGCAGCGTTTTGCGCGGACTCTGAGTCGCGGATTTTGGCAATGAAAAAATTTTCATGCACGGAGACTTCGCGTCTCATCGGCGCTCGCCAAAACCGGATTTTTGCGCGAATCGCGGAAGGCTGATTCGCGAGGCGTTTTCGGCGCGCAGCGATGTCGCGCGACGTTCAGATACCGAGTTTGGTCTTGAGCAGATCGCTCACCGATTGCGGATTGGCCTTGCCGCCGGACGACTTCATCACCTGGCCGACGAACCAGCCGACCAGTTGCGGCTTGGCTTTAGCCTGCGCGACCTTGTCGGGATTGGCGGCGATGATCTCGTCCACCGCCTTCTCGATCGCACCGAGGTCTGTCACTTGTCTCATGCCGCGGGCTTCGACCAGCGCGCGGGGATCGCCGCCTTCCTGCCAGACGATCTCGAACAGATCCTTGGCGATCTTGCCGGAGATGGTGCCCTCGCCGATCAGATCGACGATCGTTCCAAGCTGCGCCGCGGACACAGGCGACGCGGCAATGCCCTGGCCTTCCTTGTTGAGCCGGCCGAACAACTCGTTGATCACCCAGTTGGCGGCAAGCTTGCCGTCGCGGGCCCGGTTCGCAAGTTTTGCCAGCACCGCCTCGTAGAAATCAGCGCTTTCGCGCTCGCCGACCAGCACGCCGGCATCATAAGGCGTCAGGCCAACGTCACCGATGAAGCGCGCCTTCTTCTGATCCGGCAATTCCGGCAGATCGGCCTTGAGCGCATCGACATAGCCTTGCGTGAACTCCAGCGGCAGCAGGTCGGGATCCGGGAAATAGCGGTAATCGTGCGCCTCTTCCTTGGTGCGCATCGAGCGGGTCTCGCCCTTGTTCGGATCGAACAGCCGGGTTTCCTGCTCGATCACACCGCCGTCTTCCAGGATGCCGATCTGGCGCCGCGCCTCGTATTCGATGGCCTGGCCGATGAAGTTGATCGAGTTCATATTCTTGATTTCGCAGCGGGTGCCGAGCGGATCGCCCACCTTGCGCACGGAGACATTGACGTCGGCGCGCAGGCTGCCCTTTTCCATGTCGCCGTCGCAGGTGCCGAGATAGCGCAGGATGGAGCGCAATTTCGAGACGTAGGCCTTTGCCTGTTCGGACGAACGGATGTCCGGCTTGGAGACGATCTCCATCAAGGCGACGCCGGAGCGGTTAAGATCGATGGCGCTCATGTCGGAATGCTGGTCGTGCAGCGACTTGCCGGCGTCCTGCTCAAGATGCAGTCGCTCGATACCGACAGTAAAAGTCTCACCTTCGTCGGTTTGGGCCGTTACCACGCCCTCGCCCACGATCGGCTGTTTGTATTGGCTGATCTGATAGCCCTGCGGCGAATCCGGATAGAAATAGTTCTTGCGGTCGAACACCGAACGCAGATTGATCTCAGCCTTCAGCCCAAGCCCGGTGCGCACCGCCTGGCGGACGCATGTTTCGTTGATCACCGGCAGCATGCCCGGCATCGCCGCATCGACCAGCGAGACGTGGCTGTTGGGTTCGCCGCCGAATTCGGTCGAAGCGCCGGAAAACAGTTTTGCATTCGAGGTGACCTGGGCGTGCACCTCCAGCCCGATCACCATTTCCCAGTCGCCGGTAGCGCCCTTGATCAGTTTCGATGGTTTGACCGGTGCATTCATGTTTTTTCGCCTTGAAGCAGCGCCGACACAACTCGATCCCACTCGGCCTCGACCGGACCGTTCGCAACGGGCTTGCCGGCCCGCCGGTACCAATAGCCGGCATTGCCGAGATCGCCTTCGACCCGGTGCAGATAGGCATGAACCCATGCCGCGTCCACACCGTTCTCGTCCTGCACGATTTCGTGCGCCCTGGTCCAGTCGCCTTTGGCAGCCCACCACAACGCGGCGAGCGGCGGTGAAATGCCTGGCGCGGGTGATGTGCCGGAAAGACTGGATTTGAAGTCGGCGGTGGTCATGGAAAATTTTCATTCAACAGGCGAGCGCCTGAATATGCCCTTGGCGCGCATATTCCAAGAGCGGCCGGTCTCGGGTAACGAGCCGATAGCCGTATTCGCGCGCCGTCGCTGCGAAAATCCGGTCGGCCGGATCCTTTGGCGGGGTCCCCGGCAAAAATGACGATGAAATCAGCACCTCTGGAGACAATCTGGCCAACTGCATTCCCGGTGCTTGCAACAGGCGCTCAAACCAACGCCGAGGACTCGTCAGCAAGTTCATGCGGCCGCGGGATACCAGGAGGCCCAGCTCCCACCCCGTGATTGGCGAGATATAGACGGTTTCGTTGGCCGCGATAGCGCGGCCCATAGTTTCCGCAGCCTCTCTACCGATGGGCTGGTCGCCCGATAGCCAGATCGCCGCGCAAGTATCAAGAAGGAGTGGGGTATTCACGTTCGATAAAATCCGCCCATTCTGGATCAGGTTCAGTCAGGTCGACGCCTTCAGGAATAGTAAACGTGCCCTTCATCCAACCGATGAGTGGATGCCGGCCTGTCTTCGCCGCAGGATCAGGCTTTGGAGCATTAGCCCGCTTCTCGCGCCGGAATACGAGCTTGCGTGCTGCCATATCGACCTGTTCGCTGCGAAAACCGGCGTCGAGCCAAGCTCGCGTCATCACGTTGTTCGTTGGCGAGTTGCTCCACCACGCGCGGTGACGCTGCGCCACCGGCGGCAATTTGAAGCCGATGACGCGCTCGATTTGCGCAAAGCTCATGCGAATTTCGCCGCCGGGCTGTTGCTGCAAGAATTCGGTCAGGGGCTCATATTTTCCCATGACACCCTCCCTAGTTACTAATAGTTACACAGTAACTATTTTGAGCCCGAAATCAAGCGAGGAGATCGCGATTTGACCGGCTAATTCGGCGCCGGCGTCGGCGAGGCGTCGAAGGTCAGCGTGAACCAAGTGCCCTGGCCGCGGATGCTCTCGGCGCGGAAGACGACATTCTTGGCGTTTTCCCTCAGGGTCTGCAGGATCAGCGCGCCGAGTTTTCGCGGCGACGGCCATTCCTGGTTTTCGCCGAGCCCGACGCCGTCATCGGACACCACCACCGTGACCCGGCCGTTCTCGCATTTGCAGATCACCTTCAACAGGCCGTTGTTGCGTCCGACGAAGGCGTATTTCAGCGCGTTGGTCAGCATTTCGTTGACCAGAAGCCCGGCGGGCATCGCGACATTGATCGACAGCGGACAATAACCGACCTGCAGATCGATTTCGACGCCGGGAATGGCGCTGGCCTGCATCACCGCGGTGGCGATCTCCGAAAGGTACTGGCCGAGATCGATGTCGGCGGTGGCGTTCTCCGCCGACAGCGTCCGGTACAGCACCGCCAGTGCGTCGATCCGGCTCGCCAGCCGTCCCAGCGCCACGGATTCGCCTTCCACCGCCGAGCGCGCTTCGAGGCGAACCAGCGCGGTGACCAGCTGGAGATTGTTCTTCACCCGGTGCTGCAGCTCGCGCATCAGCATGTCGCGGTCGCGAATCTGGTTTTCGAACTGCTCGATCTGCGCCCGCTCGCGGCCGCCGACGTCGACCAGCGCCGCGATCCGGAAATTCTCGATGCCGTCGTCGCTTTCGATCACCGAGGCATAGGCCTGCACGATGACGAGGCGATCGACCGGCCCCGCGGGACGGAACACGCCGATGAAATCCTCGCCGTCCCTGATCGCTTCGCCCAGCGCCTGCGCCGGATTATCTTCGTTCAGAAAACCGTCGAGGCAGAGCCAGCTCTGGCCCTCCACATCCGACGGCGCCAGCGACAGCAATGCTTCGAATGCCTTGTTGGCGTAGACCACCTGCTGCTCAGCGCCGGAACCCCGCGATACCGCAACCGCTACCGGCGCGTGATCGAGCAGATGTTTGTATCTGTCGTTTTCGATCGCCAAGGCAAGCTTGGACGAACCCAGAAGCCGATCGACCTGCTGGGAGGACGGAGCACCGTCATCACCGCTCATACTCATGGCATCCCCATGATTCGAGCATGACGAAATGCTGCCGAAAACGCAACGCAAAAGCCCGCCGCGTTCGGATGGAACTTCACGCCCACCATTTCGGCGGCGTGAACCGACCCGCGGCCTGCTCGATCACTTCGCCGAGCGAGAACAGCGTCTCCTCATCGAACGGCCGCCCGATCAGTTGCAGCCCAAGCGGCAGTCCCCGCACATCCTTGCCGGCGGGAACCGCAATTCCCGGCAGCCCCGCCATGTTTACGGTCACCGTGAAGATATCGTTGAGATACATCTCGACAGGATCGGCGCCGCCCTTCTCTCCGATCCCGAACGCTGCAGACGGCGTCGCAGGTGTCAGGATCGCGTTCACGCCCCGGGCAAAACAGTCCTCGAAATCCCTCTTGATCAGTGTGCGGACTTTCTGCGCGCGCAAATAATAGGCATCGTAATAGCCGGCCGACAGTACGTAGGTGCCGATCATGACGCGGCGGCGGACTTCGGCGCCAAAGCCTTTTGCGCGGGTTTTCTCGTACATCTCGACGATGTTGCGCCCCTCGACCCGCAGGCCGTAGCGCACGCCGTCGTAACGCGCGAGATTGGATGAAGCTTCCGCAGGTGCGACGATGTAATAGGCCGGCAGCGCGTATTTGGTATGCGGCAGCGACACCTCGATCAGTTCCGCGCCCGCCGACTTCAGCCAGCCGGCACCCTCCGTCCACAATTTTTCGATTTCATCCGGCATATCGTCGAGGCGGTACTCCCTGGGAATACCGATCTTCATGCCCTTGACCGATTTGCCAATCGCCGCCTCAAAGTCCGGTACCGGACGATCGACCGATGTGGTGTCCCTGGGGTCGTGACCGGCCATCGAGCGCATCAGGATGGCGGCGTCGCGGATCGTGCGTGCGATCGGCCCGGCCTGATCGAGCGAGGAGGCGAACGCGACAATGCCCCAGCGCGAACAGCGGCCGTAGGTCGGCTTCATGCCGACGGTCCCGGTGAACGCGGCGGGTTGCCGGATCGAGCCGCCGGTGTCGGTCGCGGTCGCGCCCATGCACAGTTGTGCCGCCACCGCGGACGCCGAACCGCCGGACGAGCCGCCGGGCACCAGGTGAGTGTCGTCGAATTCCGGAAATTCAATGCGTCCGACCTTGGCATCATCAGCGTCGGGCGGCCGCGCGCTGACGGTGCGTGAGCGCCGCCGCCACGGATTGACCACCGGGCCGAAACACGAGGTCTCGTTCGACGAGCCCATGGCGAACTCGTCATTGTTGAGCTTGCCCAGCAGCACCGCGCCGTCGCGCCACAGCTTCGAGGTCACGGTGGATTCATAGGGCGGCTTGAACTCGCCCAGGATTCTTGAACATGCCGTAGTGCGCACGTCCTTGGTGGCAAACAGGTCCTTGATGCCGAGCGGGATGCCGCCGAGCGGGCCGCCCTCGCCGTTCGCGATTCTGGCATCGGCCTCGCGCGCCATGCGGCGCGCCTGATCCGGCGTCTCCATCACGAACGCATTGAGCCCGCGCGCGGCTTCGATCGCGGCGATATGGGCGTCGGTCAATTCAAGCGATGTGAAGGATTTTTTCGCAAGGCCCTCGCGGGCCTCACTGAGCGTCAGCGAGGTGAGATCGGTCATTTATTAACCGGGCTGCAGAAGAACGGCGACAGCGTCTTGTCGTTGGCCGGGTCGTCGCCAGAAATCCTGTTTCTTGTCTTGTCGGCCGCTTCCAGTTGATCGAGCACGGCGCCCATCGCCTTGTCGGGATCGGCAGGCTTGCCCTGACGCTCCATGGCGTCGAGATAATTCATGTAGGCCAGATAGGCTTTCTCGTCGTCACACAACAGACACATAAGATTCGCCTCGAATTGGCTATTCGACGACTTTCGGCACCAGAAAAAAATGGTCCTCGGTGGCCGGCGCGTTCTTGACCACCTCGTCCGCGATCCCGCCGTCATTGACGACATCGGGCCGCTTTTTCATCTCCATCGGCGTCACCGAGGTCATCGGCTCCACGCCGTCGACATCGACTTCCGACAACTGCTCGACGAAGGCCAGCATCGCATTCAATTCGCCCTGCAGATGGGGAACCTCGGCCTCATCGACCGCGATCCGCGCGAGATGCGCGATACGGCGAACGGTGGCGGCATCGACGGACATAGGGAAGCCTCCGGCGGCAAAATCAGCCCGCCGTATAGCAGACGGAGCTTTCGCACCGCAACCGCGCGGTTTTCATAGGTGTTCGTCATGCCCGGGCTTGTCCCGGGCATCCACGTCTTGACAGCAAGAAAGACGTGGATGGCCGGGACAAGCCCGGCCATGACGAAAAAAGCGGATCAGCTCGCAAGCGCGCCCAACCGCTTCAACGTATCCCCCGCGAGCGCCCGGGTCAGTTCCGCCGCCGGCATGGCGCGGACCAGTCCCACCGCCTGCCCGGCCCAAAGATTGGTGAAATCCACTCTGCCGAGCTTTTCCGCCGCCGCCTTCAAGGGCCCAAGCGCGGTAGCGGCGTGCGGGAATGCCGGTGCGTCCGGCGAGACCGGGCCGACCTCGCGCATTACCCGGTTCGCAACCCCGCGGGCCGGACGCCCGGTCATCACATTGGTGATGACGGTGGAATTGTCATGCGCCCCGGCCAGTGCCGCGCGATGCGGCGGGATGATCTTCAATTCCGGGCAATGCAGATAGGCGGTGCCGATCTGCACGCCGGCAGCACCCAGCGCGAACGCCGCGGCGATCCCGCGTCCGTCGGCGATGCCGCCCGCCGCGATCACCGGCACGCGCACCGCATCCACCACCTGCGGCACCAGCGCGAAGGTGCCTGGCTGCTCGGCAATGTTTTCGGTCAGGAACATGCCGCGATGGCCGCCGGCTTCCGCTCCTTGCGCGATGATGGCGTCGGCGCCATGCTGTTCCAGCCAGATGGCCTCGCGCACGATGGTCGCAGACGCAATCACGATGCAGCCTGCAGCCTTGATCCGCTTCAACAGCGCCGGCTCCGGCAAGCCGAAGTGGAAGCTGACCACCTCGGGCTTCAACTCCTCGATCAATTCGCACATTGCCGCATTGAAGGGCGCGCGGTTGGCGACATTGATCGGCGCGGCGGGATCGATCCCGAATTCCCGATAATAGGACGCCAGCCGCCGCTTCCATCCGGCCTCGCGCAAGGAATCGGCATCGACCGGCGTGTGGCAGAAGAAATTCAGGTTGACCGCCGCCGACACGCGCTGCCGGATGATATTGACCTGCTCGCGCGCCTTCTCCGCCGACAGCATCGCGCAGGGCAACGACCCCAGCGCCCCGCCCTGCGCGGCTGCGATCACGAGGTCGGCGTCCATCACCCCGGCCATCGGCGCCTGCACGATCGGAAATTCGGTTTTGAACAGGTCGGTAAGTCTGCGGTCGGGCCACATGATCGGCTCATTCGAGGTACGGAAGATCGGCCGGGGGCGTCGTTGCCGCGTCCACCGGCCGTTTAGCACACTGCCAAGCGGGAGAGTTATGCATTCAGGCGCTGCCTGGCAATCCAGCGCCGCAGCGCGACGCCGGCCCAGACAGCCTCGACCAGCCCGAACGGCCAGGCGCCCTGCAGAAATCCGTAAGCCGAACCCAGCGCGCAGGCAGCTGCGAAGCCGAGGATGAACAGGCGATTGCGATCCTCCAGCGCGTAACACACGAGCATCGCGGTCACCGCGAACAGTCCGAACAGGCTGAGGGAATCCATCCTTGTCCTCGATCCGAAATTACCCTGCGAAATTCCGCACGTTCCACGGCACGGAAATTGTCATAAATCTGTAACAATAAGACGCAGCAAATTCCTCCCCGATGATGCTTGCACGATGCCGGACGCGGCGTACGCTGGAGCGGATCGCGGCGCGCATGACCGCGGGGTTAGCCACGACCAAAACGTCAACATCTGGGAGGAACTGCGATGCTGAAGGCATTCGTGTCCGGCTGTTCTGTTGCCCTGCTTGCTATGTTCGGAACGGCGCACGCACAAGACTGGACCAAATCGAAATGGGGTCCGAACGACAAGATCGGCGCGGCCAACTACATGACGCCGGAATTGGTCGTCAAGGCCGCGAGCTTGATCAAGACCGGCAAGACCTATGCGCTCGGCATTCCCGTCGACTCCAAGACGCCGGCCTATCCGCCGCGCACCTTCAAGATCACCATCGTGCAGCCGGGACAGGCCGGCAGCCCGGGTATCGGGCCGAGCAAGACCACCTACAATGACGACATCATCGATGGCTGGGTCGGGATCGGCAGCCAGATCGACGGCCTCGGCCATATCGGCGTCGAGCACGTCTACTACAACGGCAACAAGCTGGCCGATTTCGCCGATCCCACCGGCTTGAAGAAGCTCGGCATCGAAAAGGTGCCGCCGATGGTCGCGCGCGGCGTGCTGCTCGACATGGCCGCCTATTACAACACCGATGTGGTCAAGGAAGGCACCGCTTTCAACGTCAAGGAGATCGAGGACGTCGCCAAGAAGCAGAACGTCGAGATCCGTCAAGGCGACGTGGTGATTTTCCATACGGGATGGCTGAGCCTGATCGGCAAGGACGACAAGCGTTACTCAACCGGCGAACCCGGCGTCGGCGTCGAAGGTGCAAAATACCTGACCGGCAAGGGCGTGGTCGCGGTCGGCGCCGACAATTGGGCGGTCGAGGCGATCCCGTTCGAGTCCAAGAACGTGTTCGAGGTGCATCAGATCCTGATTCCGATGAACGGCACCTACATCCTGGAAAACATGGACACCGCCGAACTCGCCAAAGACAAGGCCTATGAGTTCATGTTCGTGCTGGGCCAGCCGCGGTTCAGGGGCGGCGTGCAGAGCATGATCAATCCCATCGCGATCCGCTGACGCGCGAAGCTTTCAACCCGTCATGGCCGGGCTTGTCCCGGCCATCCACGTCTTGTTTTTGCTGCAACTCACAAAAGACGTGGATGCCCGGCACAAGGCCGGGCATGACGAGCGCGTGGCTTTTGCCTGCACGGCATGACGCATGCTATGCGGTGCCATGCCCGCACTCATTTTACCGCTGATCGACGCGACAGCGCATTGGCCCCACCGCGGCGCGCTGGTCGGGCTCGATCTGGGCACCAAGACCATCGGCGTCGCAGTGTCCGATCCCGATCGCCGACTGGCGACGGGCGTGGAGACCATTGCGCGCAAGAACTTCACCGCGGACGCTGCGCGGCTATTGGTCATCGCGCGTGAGCGCAATGCCGCCGGCTTCGTGCTCGGCCTGCCCATCAACATGGACGGCAGCGAAGGCCCGCGCGCGCAATCGACCCGCGCTTTCGCGCGCAATTTTGCAAAACTCACCGATCTCGCCATCGCGTTGTGGGACGAGCGCCTCTCCACCGTCGCCGTCGAGCGCGAACTGATCGGCATGGACATGAGCCGCGCCCGGCGCGCAAAAGTGATCGACGAGCACGCCGCGATTTTCATCCTGCAGGGCGCGCTGGACCGGTTGGCTGTGCTGGGGCGGTCATCGGGCAACTAGCCGTCATTGCGAGCGAAGCGAAGCAATCCAGAGGCGGCGCAAAGACTGGATTGCTTCGTCGCTGCGCTCCTCGCAATGACAATTCACTGCCCCGCCAGCCAGATGCTCTGCAGCGTCGCGGCAAGATTGTTGATGCCGTGCATGATGATCGTGAGCCAGGTCGAGTTGCTGCGGGTGCGCATATAGCCCAGCAGCAGCCCGATCGACATCACTTCGCTGAACAGGAACCAGTCGTAATATTGCGCATGCATCGCAGTCCATACCAGCGATGACAGCACAACAGCGCCAAGCGGGCCGAGAACCGATTCCGACCAGCCGCGGTAGAGAAATCCGCGAGCCATCAGTTCCTCGGTCACCGGCGCGGCGACGGCGAACGCGAGCAGCAACAGCCATAACGCGCCGTCGGCCTGCGCCGATTTCAGCACATCCACCATGAAGCCCGGCGAGATCTCCCGGCCGAGCATGCGCGACAGCAGGTCCCAGCCCACGACCAGCACGATCAGGGCGACGATGCCGAGCAGAAGATCGCGCCATGAGGCGCGGCGCAACGCCAGATAATCGGCAAACGGCATGCGCGCCATCCGCGTCGCCAGCCACAACACCGCGAGCACCGCGGGAAGTCCCATCATGACCGACAGCGAAATCACGGTGCCGGCGCTGGCCACGGTTTTGATCGAAGCGAGATCGAATGGCGGACCCTTGGCGAGGAAGAAAGCCACCACCAGCAAAAATTGCCCCGCGAACATCGCCGCGAACAGCAGCAATCCCCATAGGCTGGTGCCCCAGAACTTCCAGACCCGGGGTTGCCGCCGTGCGCCAGGGTGTGGCGCCGATGCGTCCGCCGCCGCAGGACTTTCAAGCAAACTCATCAATCGGCCTTTATTTACATCGTCATGGCCGGGCTTGTCCCGGCCATCCACGTCTTCCCCTGCCACGAGCGCTGCAAGACGTGGATGCCCGGGCCTTCGCCGCGCCGAAGGGGCTTCGGCCCCGCAGGCGGGACAAGCCCGGGCATGACGACTTCTTTATTGAGGCAATGCCCGCTCCAGCACGCCGCGGATGTCGTCGCCGGTGAGATCGACCGCGCCGTACATGCTAGCGTGATTCTCGGCCAACCGGGACGCTGCGAACAATTCGGCGCTGCGCGGCGACACGCCGTTGAGGGCGGCTGCCGCGGCCAGCATCGCGAGCTTCTCCACGGCCAGCCGGGCGACGCGCTCGCTGTCGGCCCTGCGGAAGGTGTTGCCGATGAACGCCGCAGCCTCCGCCGCGCCCGGCAGGCCCCTGGTTTCTTCGACCAGGCTTTGCAGCACGCCCATTGCAGCCTCGGCCTCGCGCGACAACGCCCTGAGCACATCGAGGCACATCACATTCCCCGAGCCTTCCCAGATCGCGTTGACCGGCGATTCGCGATAGTGTCGCGCCAAAATGCCTTCCTCGACATAGCCGTTGCCGCCGAGGCACTCCATCGCCTCGTACAAAAATCCCGGCGCGCTCTTGCACACCCAGTATTTTATCGCCGGCGTCAGCAGCCGCATATAGGCCGCCGCTTTGGGGTCGCTCGGAGCAGAATCGAATGCGCGGCACAGCCGCATCACCAGCGCGACCGACGCTTCAACATGCAGGGCCATGTCCGATAACACCGCCTGCATCAGCGGCTGATCGGCGAGATGTTTTTGGAACACGCTGCGATATCGCGCGTGATGCAGCGCGTGCGCGAGCCCCGAGCGCATCAGGCCCGCGGACGCGATGGCGCAATCCTGCCGGGTCAGTTGCACCATCTGGATGATGGTGCGGATGCCCTTGCCCTCGTCGCCGACGCGCTCCGCATAGGCATGATTGAATTCCACCTCGGACGATGCATTGGAGCGGTTGCCGAGCTTGTCCTTGAGGCGCTGGAAGTGAATGGCGTTGACCGATCCGTCCGGCGCAAAGCGTGGCATGAAGAAACAGCTCAAGCCGTCGTCGGCCTGCGCCAGCACCAGAAACGCGTCGCACATCGGCGCCGACATGAACCATTTATGTCCGCTGATGCGATAGAAATCGCCGTCACGCTCCGCCCGCGTGATGTTGGCGCGCACGTCGGTGCCGCCCTGCTTCTCGGTCATGCCCATGCCGAGCGTCATGCCGCGCTTGGTCCACCACGGCGCGAAGCTCGGATCGTAGGACCGCGTGGCGATGACCGGCATCACTTTCGCCAGCAGATCCGGCTGCGCGGCCAGCGCCGCCACCGACGCCCGCGTCATGGTGATCGGACAGAGATGCCCGGTCTCGACCTGGGTCGCGATATAAAACTTTGCCGCTCGCACCACTTCCGACGGCGCGCCCGCCGGCCTGCCGTCCGGGCCCCACGTCGAATTGTGCAGACCGGCATGCGCTGAGTGCGCCATCAACTCATGATAGGCCGGATGAAACTCGATCTCGCCGCGCCGGTTGCCACGCGCATCGAAGGTCCGCAGTTTTGGGATATTTTCGTTGGCAATACGGCCCCGCGCGGCCATCGCCGGGGAACCCCAGTGCTTGCCGAATTCCGACAGTTCCTCCCGCGCCGCCGCGCCGCCATTGGCCCCCACCGCCTCTGCAAGCGGCCGGTCCAGCGTGAACAGATCGATGTCTTCGAACGGCGGGGATTGGTTGAAGACTTCGTGGGTGGCGGATGAGGTCATGATTTCTTGTCCGGCAGGTAAGACGTTTCAGAGGTAGTCTACGCCGGATCAATCTCGCGATCATCTCTCTCCCCGCGTCGTCCCGGCGAACGCCGGGACCCATACGCCGTGTCGTCTCGTTTCGGCACGGGGGCAACCGCCTTCCGTACCAACAAATGTCGGGGGTTATGGGTCCCCGGCGTCCGGGACGACGCGAACCGGGGGATAACTCCAACGGCCCCTATTCGCCCTTGCCCCGCCCGGCATCCCCGCCTATAGCTCTCGTTTTAATGACCCCTGTATCGAAATCGACCTTCGTCCTCGGTCACCGGCACCTGCTGGGCATCGAGGGGCTTTCCGCCGACGATATCAGCGGCCTGCTCGACCTTTCCGAGGAATATGTCGAGCTCAACCGCCAGGTCGACAAGAAGCGCACTTCCCTGCGCGGCCGCACCCAGGTCAACCTGTTCTTCGAAGCGTCCACCCGCACCCAGTCCTCATTCGAAATCGCGGGAAAAAGGCTCGGCGCCGACGTCATGAACATGTCGGTGTCCTCGTCCTCGATGCGCAAGGGCGAGACGCTGATCGACACGGCCGTCACGTTGAACGCCATGCACCCGGACATCCTGGTGGTGCGGCATCACGCCTCGGGCGCGGTGGAATTGCTGGCGCGCAAGGTCGACGGCTCGGTGATCAATGCCGGCGACGGCGCGCATGAGCATCCCACGCAAGCGCTGTTGGATGCGCTGACCATCCGCCGCAACAAGGGCCGGCTCGAGGGCCTGGTGATCGCGATCTGCGGCGACGTGATGCATTCGCGGGTGGCGCGTTCCAACATCCTATTGCTCAACATCATGGGCGCGCGGGTGCGCGTGGTCGCGCCCTCGACGCTGCTGCCGCGCGGCATCGAGCGGATGGGGGTCGAGGTCGCCCGCGACATGCGCGAGGGCCTGAATGGCGCCGACATCGTGATGATGCTGCGGCTGCAGCGCGAGCGCATGAACGGCTCGTTCGTGCCGTCGAGCCAGGAGTATTTCCACTATTTCGGCCTCGACCAGAAAAAACTTGGCTATGCAAAGCCCGACGCGCTGGTGATGCATCCCGGGCCGATGAACCGCGGCGTCGAGATCGACTCCATCGTCGCCGACGGCGCGCAGTCGTTGATCCGCGAGCAGGTGGAAATGGGCGTGGCGGTGCGGATGGCGGTGCTGGAAGCGCTGGCGAGGAATTTGCCCAATGCGTAGTCCCTCGTCATTCCGGGGGCGGCCAAAGGCCGCAACCCGGAATCCAGCCACACATTCCGTCTCCTCTGGATTCCGGGTTCGTGCGAAGAGCGCGCCCCGGAATGACGGCGGAGGTTTGCCTCGATGCTGACCGACCGCCGCCCGATCCTGCTTGCCAACGCCCGCCTGATCGATCCCTCGCGCGATCTCGACATTACAGGCGACGTGCTGATCGCCGACGGCGTGATTCGCGAGTCCCGGCGCGGCATCGGGGCCGCCGGCGTGCCGGAGGGGACCGATATCGTCAATTGCGCCGGCAAGGTCGTCGCCCCCGGGCTGATCGACATGCGCGCCTTCGTCGGCGAACCCGGCGCCAGCCACCGCGAAACCTTCGCCTCGGCAAGCCAGGCCGCGGCCGCCGGGGGCATCACCACCATCATCTGCCAGCCCGACACCAAACCGGTGATCGATAATTCCGCGACGGTGGATTTCATCCTGCGCCGTGCCCGCGACACCGCGATCGTCAATATCCACCCGATGGCGGCGCTGACCAAGGGCATGGCAGGCGCGGAAATGACCGAGATCGGCCTGCTCAAGGCCGCGGGCGCCGTGGCATTCACCGATGGCGAGCACAGCGTCACCAATGCGCAGGTGATGCGGCGGGCGCTGACCTATGCGCGCGATTTCGACGCGCTGATCGTGCACCACACCGAAGACCCGCATCTGGTCGGCGAAGGCGTGATGAACGAGGGCGAATTTGCCGCCAGGCTCGGCCTGGTCGGCATCCCCAACGCCGCGGAAGCCGTGATGCTCGAGCGCGACATCCGCCTCGTGGCGCTGACCGGCGGGCGCTATCACGCGGGGTCGCTGACCTGCATCGAATCGCTGGAGATTCTCAAGCGCGCGCGCGACGCCGGACTCAGCGTCTCAGCCTCGGTCTCGATCAATCACCTGACGCTGAACGAAAACGACATCGGCCCGTACCGGACGTTCCTGAAACTGTCGCCGCCGCTGCGTACTGAAGACGATCGCCTCGCGCTGGTCGCCGCTGTGGCGTCCGGCCTGATCGACGTCATCATGTCCGATCACAATCCGCAGGATGTCGAAACAAAACGCCTGCCGTTCGCGGAAGCCGCCGCCGGCGCCATTGGCCTCGAAACCATGCTGCCGGCCGGGCTGCGGCTGATCCACGGCGGCGAGATGGATTTCAAGACACTGATCCGCGCGATGTCGACAAGGCCTGCCGAGTTGCTGGGGCTATCAGGCGGATCGCTGCGCGCGGGCTCGCCTGCCGATGTGATCGTGATCGATCCCGATACGCCGTGGGTGCTTGATCCCAGCGATCTCAAATCGCAATGCAAGAACACGCCGTTCGACGAGGCGAAATTCTCCGGCCGCGTCGCGCGCACCATTGTCGGCGGACGCACTGTCTATGAACATGTGTGAGGTCAGATGATCGGCACTTACATTCTGGCGCTGGCGACCGGCTATCTGCTGGGATCGATTCCGTTCGGGTTGGTTCTCACCAAATTCGCCGGCACGCAGGATTTGCGCTCGATCGGCTCCGGCAATATCGGCGCCACCAATGTGCTGCGCACCGGCCGCAAGGGCCTCGCCGCGGCGACGCTGCTCTGCGACATGCTGAAAGGAACGGTTGCGGTTTTGATCGCGGGCTATTTCGGCGGCCCCGACGCCGCGATGCTGGCGGGCCTCGCCGCATTCCTTGGCCACCTGTTTCCGGTGTGGCTGAATTTCAAGGGCGGCAAGGGCGTCGCGGTCTATATCGGCGTGCTGCTTGGATTGTTCTGGCCTGCCGCGGTGGTGTTTTGCGTATTGTGGCTCGCGACCGCCGCCACCACGCGCTATTCGTCGCTGTCATCCTTGGTCGCGAGCTTCGTCACGCCGATTTTCCTATGGTGGTTCGGCCACCCTGCCCTCGCCTCGCTGTTCGTGGTGCTGACGCTGCTGGTGTTCTATGTGCATCGCGAGAACATCAAGCGGCTGCAGGCAGGCACCGAGGGACGGATCGGAGAGAAGTAAATAGCAGAGCGATCTAGGTGTCGAATCCAATTATAAAAATTCACTAGGTGGCGTCATTGCCCTTATCGTCGGCGAACATCTCGCCACCTGTATATCCCATACTTCCACCAACGTAGTACTGAAAGTCCGTGAAACGCTCGGTGCTATTAAACACTGTTAGGTATGTAATCTTGCCGACAAGGAAAACAATTTTCGTTCCACTTCGCAATTCGGCCTCTGTAGCGCTTCCATAAATCTTATTCTCATTGTCAAAAAAATCCCCGTTCGGAGCCATGCTGCCCAGATTCTCGACATTAGTAGGCTGAGGTATGGACGGACTCCCTCCATTCCAGTCAACTGCTTGTGTCCTACTCGTAAGCTTGACTTTGTGCGCCGGAGTTTGCCCAAAGTTCTTTATGCGATATGAGTGTTTCCAAGCGCCGTTTACATAGGAAAGGTCGGTCTTTTCAACATAAATATAAGCTCTGAGTTGTCGTTCGGCGGTTCTATCTGCGCCTAATACAAGATTGCGAGTGGCCTTATACAAAGCCCACGTCGCAAAAAACAGAAACGCTGTAAACAAGGCGACGAACGTCTCAGTAATTTTAAGTTGATATCCGAAAACCAGCCAAGATTCGTTTCCCTGTTGCTCACTTTTTTGCGTCTTCTCGGCTTCAATCAAGTTCGAATGCGATTGGAGTCCGTTGTCGGGCTGGTATCGCGCCTCGATGTGCGGTTCATATGGATAATATTTTACGAGGGCGTGTGACAGACCGGCTATCACAACAATAAGCGAAATGATGACTGCGGCCAGAAATTCGCGCATTGGAATATGTCCTAACACACCTCAATGCTACTCTCGCGAGTTGTATCGCCGCAAGACACGCAAACGAGATTTTAGTACCTATCCCCGCACCAGCACATCTTCAACAAACCGTGCAGCGACCAGAGCGCCGGCGTCATCGCCATATCGCGCGATCACCTGCACGCCGACCGGCAAATTACCGTCGGCAACATATGCGGGAACGTTGACGCAGGGCACACCCATCAGCGTCCACAGCCGGTTGAAACGGGGATCGCCGGTCGATGCCAGTCCCTTCGGTGGCGCGCCCGGCGCCGAGAAGGTGAGCAATACGTCGACCTCGTCGAAGATGCCGTCCAGTGCCGCCCTGGCCTGGTCCGCAATGCGGCGCGCCGCATCGTAGTCGGCAGCCGTCGTGCCCTTGCTTTCGTCGAGACGGCCGCGCAACAGCGGCGGCATGGCGTCGTAATTGGCGCCGTATTCCCAGGCGAACGCCTGGTGCGCCTCAAAATCCTTCACGGTCGGGTGGATGCGCCATGCTTCCGCGACGACCTCGGGAAGTTGAAGCGCGCGAACGGATGCGCCTGCCTGTTCCGCCGCACGGATCGCGACCCGCAACGCCTCCGCGCCGGTTGCTTCCGGCTCGCCGGCAAAATCCTGCAGCACGACACCGATGCGTGGGGTTGAACTCGCAGGTTTCGGCAGCAATTCAAGCCGGCCTGTCATGGCCGCGAGCCCGTGTGCCAAATCTTTTGTACCGGCTGCGAACAGGCCGACCGTGTCGAGCGTCCACGAAAAACATTTCACGCCGACGGTCGGCAGCAGCCGATAGCTTGGCTTGATCGCGGCCACGCCGCAGAACGAGGCCGGCCGGATCACCGAACCGCCGGTCTGCGTCCCCAGCGCCAGCGGAATCATGCCGGCGCCGACGGCAGCCGCCGAGCCCGATGAAGACCCGCCCGGCGTATGACCGTGATTGTGCGGATTGAGCGTCGCGGTCGGATCGTTCGCCGCAAAGGCCGTGGTCGTGGTCTTGCCGGCGATGGTCGCGCCGGCTGCTTTCAACATCGCGACAACCGGCGCGTCCGCGCGGGGCCGCCAGCCCTTGTAGATCGGCGAACCCATTTCGGTCGGCAGATCAGCGGTATCCATGATGTCCTTGATGCCCACCGCGATACCTCGCAGCGGTCCGGCATTCTGCGCACGCGCGGTTTCCGGACGGCTGACGAAAGCGCCGATATTCTTTTCCTGCGCGTCGATCGCCTCGAGCGACTGCGCTATCGCCGCATCGGCGGACAAATCGCCGGACTCGATACGGCGCTGGAGTTCGGCAAGCGACAACATCGGTATCGTGTGTTGAGCGGGCGAGAAAGCTTTACTCATTTCGCTAGCGCCCTTGTCACTGCGTCCGGCTCCTTTTCGACAACCTTGAGCAGGATCCGCGCGCTACGTTCCGGCTGCCGCCGACCCTGCTCCCAATCCCGCACAGCTGACAGCGCGAAACCGTAGGTCTGCGCAAAGCTCTCTTGGGAGAGGCCTAGCCTCGTGCGAATTTTTTTCACATCGACGCGAGCCGGGACATGGGTACGGAAACCACGCTTGTCCGCCGACCCATCAAGATAAGCCTTGGCCTCGCCGAGCCCGGCTTTGATCTTGTCGAATGCGCTCTTGGTCATTTTTGTCTCCGGTAATTCTCAATCATATCCCTGACCATCCTGCCTAATGCATTGCGTTCGGACACCGAAAGATCAGCTTTCTCGTTTTTGGCAAAAGCCGCCAGCAAAAAGACCGGCAGATCGTCTCCACTAAAGAAATAAATAATGCGCGCGCCGCCGCTCTTGCCGCGACCGCCGAAGCCGAACCGCACCTTGCGAACTCCCCCGCTTCCCGGAATAACCGTGCCGCATATGGGGTCGGCAGCGAGCCGGTCTACGACTGCTTTCTGCTCGTCTGGCGAGAAAAGCCATTCCGCGTCGGCGAGGTAGGTCGGGGTTTCAACGACGGTTTGCATCGATATCGAATACTACGGCATTGCCGTAGTATCCGCAAGAGCCAAAACCCAAACACGGACGCCAAGGTAGGAATCCGAGGGACTCAAACCACACTTGCAACCGCTGATAAGTGGTCCGCGCTCCCGAGTTGTTTGATGGTTCGCTCCAGGGAGCAGAAATGAGCAACAACACCCAAAACACCACGCATCTCACCGACGAGCAGCGCATCGACTGGCTGCGGCTGATCCGATCCGACAATGTCGGGCCGCGCACCTTCCGTTCGCTGATCAATCATTTCGGCAGCGCGCGCATCGCACTGGATCGCCTGCCCGATCTGGCGCGGCGCGGCGGTGCTACGCGTCCCGGCCGCATCTGCAGCCAGGAGAACGCGGAGGCGGAGATTGCCGCCGGCAAAAACATCGGCGTCAGCCTGCTGGCGCCGACCGAGCCGTTTTATCCGCCGCGGCTGGCGCTGATCGATGACGCGCCTCCCCTGCTCGGCGTACGCGGCGCGCTGCAGGCGCTGACGCGGCCGATGATCGCCATCGTCGGCTCGCGCAATGCCTCAGGTGCCGGCCTCAAATTCACCGCGCGGCTGGCGCGCGATCTCGGCGAGGCCGGCTTTGTCATCGCCTCGGGCCTCGCGCGCGGCATCGACCAGGCGGCGCATCGCGCCAGCCTGGATAGCGGCACGATAGCGGTGCTGGCCGGCGGTCATGACCGCATCTATCCGGCCGAGCACGAGGATTTGCTGGAAGCGATGCTGCGGTCGGGTGCCGCGATCTCGGAAATGCCGCTCGGCCACGTGCCGCGCGCCCGCGACTTTCCACGGCGCAACCGGCTGATCTCAGGCGTCGCGGTTGGCGTCGTCGTGGTCGAGGCCGCACATCGCTCCGGTTCGCTGATCACCGCGCGCATCGCCGCCGAACAGGGCCGCGAAGTGTTCGCGGTGCCGGGTTCGCCTCTCGATCCGCGCGCCGCCGGCACCAACGACCTGATCAAGCAGGGCGCGACGCTGACCACCGAGGCCATGGACGTGATCAACGCGGTCGCGCCGATCATGGAGCGGCCGGTCGAATTGCCGACGCGCGAGCCGGAAGGCCTCCCCTCCTATGACGAGCCCGACAACACCGACCGCACCCGCATCGTCGGCCTGCTCGGGCCGAGTCCGATCGGACTGGACGATCTGATCAGGATGGCTGGTACCTCGCCGGCCGTGGTGCGCACGGTGCTGCTCGAGCTGGAACTGGCCGGACGGCTCGAGCGCCACGGCGGCGGGCTGGTGTCGCTGCTGTGAAAATGCGCGCGAAGCGTCGGGACCATTCGCCGCACAGAGGCTGATGCTAGCCGGCTCAGACTGCGTTCGCAGCGGCCGGCGACGCTTCGCTGTAAGTTGCGTTCGCCGCCGGGTCGCTCTCCTAGTGATGCTTCATTTGCAGTTGGGGCTGCGGCAGCACCTGCACGATCGTCATCATGCCGCGATCCTCATGCGCCAGGATGTGGCAGTGGATGACCCACAGGCCCGGATAGTCGACAAAGCGGCTACGCATGCGGAAGAAGCCCGGCACCGTCACGGCAGTTGTGCCACCGGTCGGCGTCATCGACCGCGCCGTCGGTATCGGGAACACATCCCACCAGATCGCCCAGCGTTGCTTGACGTTGTGACAGTCCTTCCAGGTGTCCGGATCACTGAGGTTGAGCTGGCACTGCAGGCTGGGAAACGTCGGCGTATCGGTCACGTATTTGGGAAGCTGCTTGGTCGGGTCGTTGGGATTGGTGATCTGCTGGTTCGGATCGAAGACCTCCACCACCTGGAACGGATTGATGTGGATGTGGAACGGGTGATCGATGGGGCCGGGGCCTGTGGTAGAGCTTGTCGTGTTCACGACCTTCCATTCCTCGACCGAGCCGAGAAATGTTGTGATCCCGATGCCGGTTTCGCTGAACTGCTCGCCGTTGAGCGTGTGCTGATGCGGAACGGCCTGTGCTTTCGAATCGAACACGAATGTGCGCTTGGGCGTATAACGCACTTCGTCGTCGGTGATGTCGGCGAGGAAACGCGGAAAAGTCGGCGCGTGCGGGATGAATTGCGTCCGCTTCGCGTTTTCCGGAGCCGTCCCCGACACCGCGACCGACAGCAGCGTGACCGGCGGCTTCAGATCGGAGCTCGAGTGGTTCGAACGCACGATGAAATTGTAGGGCGCTGCGCCCGGATTGGTTGGCGCCTTGACCAGCAGGTCCACCCGGTTGCCGGACGCGACCTGCAGCGTGACGTTCTGGCTTTTCTGGTAATTGGTGTCGAACAATTGCACCCCGTCCTGCGCGAGCTGCCGCCACTCGAAGTCGGTCTTCGGGTCGTAATCCTTCTTGGTCGGGTCGAGCTTGGGCGGGCCAATGAAAAACGCGGCGCGCTGCCCCGATGTGTTGACGATGCGCCACAGCTGCACCTCGCCGGGTCGCATGGTCAGCTTCGGCTGGAAGCGGCCATTGACGGAAAACGGAAACGGCCCCAGGGCGGCCCCGCGCGCAAGGTTCGGCGTCACGCCAAGTGAATTGATCACCAGCACCGGCTGGGTCCGCGTCCACAGCGGCGTTTGCTCGTCGCCGTAGAAGGCATTGAGCTCGTCGTCGTACTTGCCTTCGATGATGAACGCGCCGGTCATGCCATTGGCGACGTTGAGCGCGGTCGAGCCGTGCTTGTGCGCGTGATACCAGTGCGTACCGGGCGCCTGTCCCATTTTCAGGCCGCTGGTGGGCGGCCAGCTCGCCGCCTTGTAATCGGGGATCTGGAAGCAGTACGGGAACGCGCCGACATAGTATTGCGGCCACAGGTTGCCGTCGATCTGCTGCTGGTTCGACGGCCAGACTTGCTGGTCCACTGGCTTCGCGGGCGGAAAATACGGGGTTGTGCCGGTGTCGTAGGCCTTCAGCAGCTTTTCCTGCTCCTGCGTCCAGGGCTGCGGAAGATCCTTCCAGATGTAGGGCCACTCCGAGAGCACGTCCGGCTTAAGCTGGGCTTCGCAGTCGGCGAAAAACTTGGTGAACGATGCCGCGACGCTGTCGGCGGTTACGATCGGCTTGTTGTCGGCGCGCGGCGAGGGGCGTATCTGCAGGAAGACATTATCGCCGGTCGAGGTGGGATTCACATGAGTGCCGTGAAAATGGATGTTTGCGGTGCTCGACCCGTGGAAGCAGTCGGGAAACGTGTCGCTCACGCTGGCCGGGTAACCGGCGGAGAATTGATCGCACGCATTGGCATTGTCGCCGCGGTCCAGCGTGTTCGGGTAATTGAGCGGGTTCACGTGATTGAGGAAGGTGAGCTGGACGATGTCGCCGACCCGCGCGCGCAATGTCGGACCGGGGAATCCATCGGGGTATTTCGCACCGACCGGCGACGGGGCCGGGTTTTCCGATCCCGGAAGGACCGGCTGCGGCACGGCGTCCTTACTGACGAAATGGCGGAGATATTGCAGCGCGCAGTCCGTCGAACTGCCGAGCCGCCGCATCTCATCCGTGAGTACAAAGACGCCGCTCAGTTTTCCGTTTTGCGAGCCGGACGCTGGAACCGCGCCGAGCACGGGAATCCGGTACAGCGGCTCGCCGGGTTGCAGGCAGTCGGCCGGAGGCAGTCTTTGCGCCTGTGCGCCGGGCGTGAAAAGCATGGACGCGGTGCCAGCCGCGCATGCCGCAATGAAGAGCCGCGTGAGGGCGCGGCCAGCAGGCAGACAGCTGTGCTTCACATGAGACGCGGCCATTTCATCCTCCCAATCGTTTCGTTCGATTCAAACGGATTACGTCAATGCGCCGCGTGAGCATGGCCGGACCGCCGGCCCGGCCAGTCTCTCACGTGGTGATCGTTATCGTTCCGAACTCATTGCGGTTCGGATGCGTTTTGCAACGATAGTAGACTATCCCAGGGTTTCCGATGACCACCCATGCAGGGTTTGAACTCTGCTGCGCGGGGATTTCATTGGTGAGCATGGTCGCCGGCGTTACCGGAAGAAAGTTGTGCTGCGCATCCGTCGGCCAGGGGTGATGCGCCTCCGTGGTGTCGTTGCCCCAGCTGACAATATCCCGGGCCTTTACCGTGAGCGTGCTGCCGGCGTTGCCGCCCTGGGGAACGAATTGCGCTGCCTGGCCTGCGGCTCCTGTGATCTTGATGGAAAAATCGAACGGCATGAGATCCTCCCCTGATGCCGGTCAGTCTCCCAAAACACTCACTGGTTGTCTAGCCAAATAAATCGCCTGTGACTATCCGTTGCGCCCCTCGACGCGGGCCTGAAGCAGCGCTATCGGGCTGCATCGCACCAGGACACGGCAACGATCGATCAAGCCTTCCGCGCGCGCTTACCTTGAAGGCGGGCCATTTTCTTGGCTTCCATCACGCCCATGTCGAGGACGAAGCCGAGCAAGCCCAGCTTGTGGCGGCGCGCAAGCCAGGCGAGACCGGTCAGCTGCTCCGCTATAAAGTCTGCGGCCTCCCTCCGCCCGCCCTTGCGGCCGGATTTGGCGGCTGGCTTACGCTTCTTCCGGGGCGGCGGTGCGGCCATCCGCAGGCTTTCCTCTTTACCAGGCGACAATCCGTATCGCGCAAATCGGCCACTACGAGACTGCGGCTTTGCGTTAGTTTTTGCAATCTCTACACGAAATGTAGCGACACACACGCACTGTGTTCAACACTTGGCGATTTGACTTAAGGCGCCTGCGCACCCATGTTCGCCTCGAAACGGCCGGCGCGAGTCTCGCGTCAGCGGCCGCTAATTCCCCTGTAAGCTATTGGAATGACATGAATATCGTCATTGTCGAGTCGCCTGCCAAGGCCAAGACGATCAACAAGTATTTGGGCGGTTCCTATGAGGTTCTGGCCTCGTTCGGCCATGTCCGCGACCTCCCGGCCAAGAACGGATCGGTCGATCCGGATGCCAATTTCCAGATGATCTGGGAAATCGATCCCAAGGCGGCCGGCCGGCTCAACGACATCGCGCGCGCCCTGAAAGGCGCCGACCGGCTGATCCTCGCAACCGACCCCGACCGCGAGGGCGAGGCGATTTCCTGGCATGTGCTGGAAGTGATGAAGGAGAAGCGCGCGCTGAAGGATCAGAAGATCGAGCGCGTGGTGTTCAACGCCATCACCAAGCAATCGGTGACCGAAGCGATGAAGAACCCGCGCCAGATCGACGGCGCGCTGGTCGATGCCTATATGGCGCGCCGCGCGCTGGACTATCTGGTCGGTTTTACGCTCTCGCCGGTGTTGTGGCGAAAGCTGCCGGGCGCGCGCTCGGCGGGGCGCGTGCAGTCGGTGGCGCTGCGTCTGGTCTGCGACCGCGAACTCGAGATCGAAAAATTCGTCCCGCGCGAATACTGGTCGCTGGTCGCAACGCTGACCACGCCGCGCGGCGACGCCTTCGAGGCACGCCTGGTGGGCGCCGATGGCAAGAAGATCCAGCGTCTCGACATCGGCACCGGCGCCGAGGCGGAAGATTTCAGGAAGGCGATCGAGGCCGCCAACTTCACGGTTTCCACCGTCGAGGCAAAACCGGCGCGGCGCAATCCGCAGGCGCCGTTCACCACCTCGACACTGCAGCAGGAAGCCAGCCGCAAGCTCGGCTTTGCGCCGGCGCATACCATGCGGATCGCGCAACGGCTGTATGAGGGCATCGATATCGGCGGCGAGACCACCGGCCTCATCACCTATATGCGGACCGACGGCGTGCAGATCGACAATTCGGCGATCACGCAGGCGCGCAAGGTGATCGGCGAGGACTACGGCAACGCCTATGTGCCGGACGCGCCGCGCCAGTATCAGACCAAGGCCAAGAATGCGCAGGAAGCGCACGAGGCGATCCGCCCGACCGACCTGTCGCGCCGCCCCGCCGAGATGCGGCGGCGGCTGGATAACGACCAGGCCCGGCTCTATGAGCTGATCTGGATCCGCACCATCGCCAGCCAGATGGAATCCGCCGAGCTGGAGCGCACCACCGTCGATATCGCCGCGAAGGCCGGATCGCGCGTGCTGGAACTGCGTGCCACCGGCCAGGTGATCAAGTTCGACGGCTTTCTGGCGCTGTATCAGGAAGGCCGCGACGATGACGGCGACGACGAGGACTCGCGGCGCCTCCCCGCCATGAGCGAGGGCGAAGCGCTGAAACGCCGGGACCTCGCCGTCACCCAGCATTTTACCGAACCGCCGCCGCGCTTCTCCGAAGCGTCACTCGTCAAGCGCATGGAAGAACTCGGCATCGGCCGACCGTCAACCTACGCCTCGATCCTGCAGGTGCTGAAAGACCGTGGCTACGTAAGGCTCGACAAGAAGCGGCTGCATGGCGAGGACAAGGGCCGCGTCGTGATCGCGTTCCTGGAAAACTTTTTCGCGCGCTATGTGGAATACGATTTCACCGCCAATCTCGAGGAGCAGCTCGACCGCATCTCCAACAACGAAATCTCCTGGCAACAGGTGTTGCGGGACTTCTGGACCGATTTCATCGGCGCCGTCGACGACATCAAGGATTTGCGCGTAGCGCAGGTGCTGGACGCACTCGACGACATGCTGGGGCCGCACATCTACGCGCCGCGCGAGGACGGCGGCGATCCCAGGCAATGCCCGAGCTGCGGCACCGGCAAGCTCAACCTGAAGGCCGGCAAGTTCGGCGCCTTTGTCGGCTGCAGCAATTATCCGGAATGCCGGTACACGCGTCCGCTCGCCGCCGACGGCGAAGCCACCGGCGACCGCATTCTCGGCAACGATCCGGAATCGGGCCTCGAAGTCGCGGTGAAAGCCGGCCGCTTCGGCCCCTACATCCAGCTCGGCGAGCCGAAGGATTACGCCGAAGGCGAAAAGCCGAAGCGCGCGGGGATTCCGAAAGGCACCTCGCCCGCCGACATGGAGCTCGAGCTGGCGCTGCAGCTGCTGTCGCTGCCGCGCGAAGTAGGCCCGCATCCGGAAGACGGCGAGCCGATCAAGGCCGGCATCGGCCGTTTCGGGCCTTACGTGCAACACGGCAAGACCTATGCGAGCCTGGAGGCCGGCGATGAGGTGTTCACCATCGGGCTGAACCGCGCGGTGACGCTGATCGCGGAGCGGATTTTGAAAGGCCCGAGCAAGCGGCGTTTTGGCGCCGATCCGGGCAAACCATTGGGCGAGCATCCGACTCTCGGCACCGTCGCGGTCAAGGGCGGGCGCTACGGCGCTTACGTCACTGCCGGCGGCGTCAACGCCACCATTCCCAGCGACAAGACCCAGGACAGCATTACCCTTGAGGAAGCCATTTTGTTGATCGACGAGCGCGCGGCAAAAGGCGGCGGCAAGTCGAAACGCGGCGCGAAGAAAGCGCCTGCGAAGAAAGCTTCGGCAAAGGCTGCGGATGCAACCGCGCCAAAACCGGTGAAGAAAGCGGCGGCGAAAAAATCCGTGGCAAAACCGAAATCCGACGCGGCCAGCAAAGCGCGCGCGCCGGTGACCGCGACCGCCAAGACGTCGCCGACCAAACCGCCAAAGCCGGTCGCCAAGAACAACCCCGGCAAGGCAAGCGGATAAGAATTGGCCAGGTCGCGCGAGCAGAGCTTTCCAAGCCGGGAGACCATCCTCGCATTCGTCCGCGCGCATCCGGGAACAGTCGGAACGCGGGAGATCGCGCGCGAATTCGGGCTGAAGAACGCCGACCGCGTCGAGTTGAAGCGCATCCTGCGCGAGTTGGCGGACGAAGGCAGTATCGCGAGGCAAGGCAAGAAAATCCACGAAGCGGCGGTGCTGCCGCCGACCGTGATGGCCGATATCACCGGTCGCGACAGTGACGGCGAGTTGATCGCGACACCCACCGAATGGGACGAGGAACAAAGCGGCGCGCCGCCGAAGATCCGCATCCATGTGCCGCGCCGTCCGCAACCGGGCACCGCGGCCGGCGTCGGCGACCGCGCGTTGCTCCGCCTCGAGAAACCGGACGCCGAGGGCGGCGCTTATAGCGGCCGTGTCATCAAGGTGGTCGATCACGCCAGGACACGCGTGCTCGGAATTTTTCGAGCGTTGCCCGGTGGCGGCGGACGGCTGGTGCCGGTGGACAAGAAACAGGCCGGCCGCGAATTGAATATCGCCACGGCCGATAGCGGCGGCGCCGAGGACGGCGATCTCGTCAGCGTCGACCTGGTGCGCTCGCGCGGTTTTGGGCTGGCATCCGGCAAGGTGAAGGAGCGGCTCGGCTCGCTGGCGAGCGAAAAGGCGGTCAGCCTGATTGCGATCCACGCCCACGAAATTCCGCAAGCGTTTTCCCCGGCCGCATTACGGGAAGCCGAGGAGGCAAAACCCGCGACGCTACAGGGCCGCGAGGACTGGCGCGACGTGCCGCTGGTCACCATCGATCCGCCGGACGCAAAAGATCATGACGACGCCGTGCATGCCGAACCGGATCCCGATCCGAATAATAAAGGCGGCCATATCCTCAACGTCGCCATCGCCGACGTCGCGTTCTACGTGCGGCCGGGATCGGCGCTGGACCGCGACGCGCTGACGCGCGGCAATTCGGTCTACTTCCCCGATCGCGTGGTGCCGATGCTCCCCGAGCGCATCTCCAACGACCTGTGTTCGCTGGTGCCGGGGGAGCCGCGCGGCGCGCTGGCGGTGCGAATGATCATCGGCGCCGACGGCCGCAAGCGCTCGCACTCCTTTCATCGCATCCTGATGCGCTCGGCGGCGAAGCTGAGTTACGCGCAGGCGCAAGCCGCGATCGACGGACGGCCCGACGACATTACCGGCCCCCTGCTCGATCCGATCCTGAAGCCGCTCTATGCCGCTTATGCGACCGTGAAACTCGCGCGCGATGAGCGCAGCCCGCTCGACCTCGATCTGCCTGAGCGAAAAATCCTCTTGAAGCCGGACGGCACGGTGGACCGCGTGGTCGTGCCCGAGCGGCTGGACGCGCACAAATTGATCGAGGAATTCATGATCCTCGCCAATGTCGCCGCGGCCGAAATGCTTGAAAAGAAGGCGCTGCCGCTTATCTACAGGGTGCACGATGAACCGACGCTGGAGAAGGTTCATAACCTGCAGGAATTTTTGAAAACCCTCGATCTGCCGTTCGCAAAAAGCGGCGCGTTGCGCCCGGCGCTGTTCAACCGCGTGCTGGCACAGGTCAAGGGCCACGATTCCGAACCGCTGGTGAACGAAGTGGTGTTGCGCTCGCAGGCCCAGGCCGAATACTCCGCCGAGAATTACGGCCACTTCGGCCTGAACCTGCGTCGCTACGCGCATTTCACCTCGCCGATCAGGAGATATGCGGACCTTATCGTGCATCGCGCATTGATCCGCGGACTTGGCCTTGGCGAAGGCGCCTTGCCGCCGACCGAGACTGTGGAAACCTTAAGCGAAGTCGCCGCGCAAATCTCCGTCACCGAGCGCCGCGCCATGAAGGCCGAGCGCGAAACCGCCGACCGGCTGATCGCGCATTTCCTCGCCGACCGCATCGGGGCTACCTTTCAAGGCCGGATTTCCGGCGTCACCCGTGCCGGGCTGTTTGTGAAACTGACCGACACCGGGGCTGACGGGCTGATCCCGATCCGCACGCTCGGCAGCGAATATTTCAATTACGACGAGGCGCGCCATGCGCTGGTCGGCTCGCGCAGCGGAGCCATGCATCGGCTGGGGGACGTGGTCGATGTGCGTCTGGTAGAAGCAGCCCCAGTGGCTGGCGCGTTGCGGTTTGAGCTATTGTCGGAAGGCCGCACGATCCAGCGCGGACGACGGCGCGAACACGGCGGCGCCGCTACTCCGCGCGAGGCGCAGGCAAAGGCCCATCCGGGCCGCAGCCCGAGCAGGAAGGACCGCAAGCCCGGCAAAGCCAGATCCGGCAAATCGAAAAGGGGCAAATCATGGAAAGCGTGAGCGAGCCGACCAAGGTCTGGACCCGGGATCAGGTGTCCGGCGAAAAGCGCGATGTATGGACTGCGCTGAAGCGCGGCCTGCGCGGCCGATGTCCGCGCTGCGGCGAGGGAAAACTGTTCCGCGCCTTTCTTAAAGTGGACGATCACTGCGCGGTATGCGGACTGGATTACACCCCGCATCGCGCCGACGACCTGCCGGCCTACCTCGTGATCGTCATCGTCGGTCACATCGTGGTGCCGATGATTCTCTGGATCGAGACGGATTATTCGCCCTCGGTGCCGTTGCAGCTGTCGATCTATCTGCCGCTGACGTTGATCCTGTCGCTGCTGTTGCTGCAGCCGGTGAAGGGCGCGGTGGTCGGCGTGCAGTGGGCATTGCGCATGCACGGATTTGACGAGAAGAATCCCGAAGGCACATAAACCGGGTGCGTCATGCGCGGGCTTGACCCGCGCATCCATCTTCTTCGCAAGGATCTTTTGCGAAGGAGATGGATTGCCGGGTCAAGCCCGGCAATGACGAAAGAAAAATGTAAGGCTGGAATGACATGAGCGAAGCGGCAAGCGTCGTGAAAGAAGAAAAAGAGGCCGACCATCATCCCTATCGCCGGCCGGTGGACGCCGCCACGCTGATCCTGATCGATCGCACCGGCACAATTCCAAAAGTCCTGGTCGGCAAGCGCCACGACAAGGTGGTGTTCATGCCCGGCAAGTTCGTATTCCCGGGCGGCCGCGTCGACAAATCGGATAACCGTATTCCCGTTGCGGCGCCAATCCCCAGAGAGCTTGAAGCCAACCTGCTCAAGGGCAGCCCAAAAATCACGCCGTCGCGCGCAAAATCGCTGGCGATTGCGGCGATCCGCGAGGCTTGCGAGGAAACCGGGTTGTGCCTCGGCCGCAAGAGCGATGGCACGACGCCCGCGCTCAAAGGTGAATGGAAACCGTTCAGCGACGCCGGCCTGCTGCCCGATCCGTCCGGCCTGTTTTTGATTGCGCGCGCGATCACGCCACCGGGCCGGGTGCGCCGGTTCGATACGCGGTTTTTCACCGCTGATGCTTCGGCCATCACCCATCATGTGCAAGGCGTTGTTCACGCCGATGCCGAACTGGTGGAGCTGGTCTGGGTCGAGATCGGCTCGAAACCGCTGGCCGACCTGCATAACATGACCAAGAATGTGCTGAACGAGCTGGAAAAGCGCCTCGCCACCGGGCCACTCAGCCATGATGCGGCGGTGCCGTTTTTCCACTTTTACGGCGGCAGGATGCACAGGGATATGTTGGGCGGGGCGTAGCCGCCCCGTCATTGCGAGGAGCACTTGCGACGAAGCAATCCAGTTCTTGGCGCGATCTCTGGATTGCTTCGCTTCGCTCGCAATGACGGCGTAACTGAACGAGGCGAATACCAATGCCAAAACGCCAGCTCAAACTCGGCGCCTTCATGAGGCCGGTCAGCATCCACACCGGCGCGTGGCGTTATCCCGGCGCCTGGCCGGACGCCAATTTCAATTTCGCGCACATCAAGCAACTGATCCGCAAACTCGAAGCCGGAAAGTTCGACGCCTTCTTCATGGCCGACCACCTGGCCGTGCTCAACATGCCGGTCAATGCACTGAAGCGCAGCCATACCGTCACCTCGTTCGAACCGTTCACGCTGCTGTCGGCGCTGGCCGGCGCCACAGAGCATATCGGGCTGATCGCCACCGGCTCGACCACCTTCGACGAGCCCTACCACGTCGCCCGCCGCTTTGCCTCGCTCGACCATATCAGCGGCGGACGCGCGGGCTGGAATATCGTCACTACTTCCAATCCGGACGCTGCGCTGAATTTCGGGCTGGAAGATCACATGGAGCACGCCGAGCGCTACAAGCGCGCCCGCGAATTCTACGACGTGGTCACGGGCCTGTGGGACTCGTTCGCCGACGACGCATTCGTGCGCGACGTCGAGAGCGGCCTCTATTTCGATCCCGAAAAGATGCACGTGCTGAACCACAAAGGAAAATATCTCTCGGTGCGCGGTCCGCTCAACATCGCCCGTCCGGTGCAAGGCTGGCCGGTCATCGTCCAGGCCGGCGCATCCGAGGACGGCAGGCAGCTCGCGGCCGAGACCGCGGAGGCCGTATTCACCGGCGGCGGTCCCCTCGCCGACGGCCAAAAACTTTATGCCGACATCAAGGGCCGCATGGACAAGCTCGGCCGCAACCGCGAGCACCTGAAAATCCTGCCCGGCGCCTTTGTCATGGTCGGCGACAGCATCGATGAGGCAAAAGAGAAACGCGCGCTGCTCGACAGCAGGGTGCATTACGACAGCGCCATCGCCTCGCTGTCTGTGCAGCTCGGCACCGATGCGTCGGGCTTCGATCCCGACGGGCAGCTGCCGCCGATCCCCGAAACCAACGCCAGCAAGAGCGGCCGGCAGCGGCTGGTCGATGCCGCCGCGCGCGGCAAGCTCACGGTGCGCCAGCTCGCCGAGCGCGTCGGCGGTTACGGCGGGTTGTCGTTCGTCGGCACGCCGCAGACCATCGCCGACCAGATGGAGGAATGGCTGACCACGGAAGGCTGCGACGGTTTTAATATCATGTTCCCGTTCCTGCCCGCCGGGCTCGACGACTTCGTCGATAAAGTGGTGCCGGAACTGCAGAAACGCGGGATTTTCCGGCACGAATACGAAGGCAAGACATTGCGAGAAAATCTCGGCCTGCCGCGGCCGAAAAACCGGTTTTTCGAGGCCTGAATTGGCAGTTATTCGCCCTAAAACCTTGACTTTGGGGCGTTCGAAGCTAGGTTGCGGCCCAAATGCTGGCCAGTTTGTCTGGCACGCCACTCACTCCAGACATCAGAGGTTTTCGACATGGCCAAGGCGGTCACCATCAAGGTCAAGCTCGTCTCCACCGCGGACACCGGCTTCTATTACGTCGCCAAGAAGAACTCGCGCACCATGACCGACAAGCTGGTCAAGAAGAAGTACGACCCGGTCGCGCGCAAGCACGTCGAGTTCAAGGAATCCAAGATCAAGTAAGCTGCGAGGCTTCCTGACGGGATTTGAGCGGGGCCTTCGGTCCCGTTTTTGTTTGGATCTCCTGTCCCGGGCGCGATGCAGCGCTTAGCTCTTCGCGAAGAACCGTAGGGCGGATTAGCCGGGCTCAGAGCACCGCAGCTCAAACACGCGCGGTGGAAGGCGTAATCCGCCGCCGGTGCAAGCGGAGCGGCGGATTACGCTTCCGCCTTCATCCGGTTGAACTGTCGTGACCGGAGGTCGCTAATCCGCCCTACGCACCTCTAAACGCTGGCGAAAAAAATTTTTCGCATTCCTTATCCACGGGTCCAAAACCTCGCTTATTCTGATCGTGTCCTGTCCGACGAGGGGCCGCTTTCTAGAAGCGATCCCTGCAGCGGACAGAGCGAAAGCTGGCTGGACCGGGGCGCCCCGGAACGGTCGATGGCCTGGTGGTTGGTGGAGCGCCGGGAGGCGCTGCGCCTAGCCTTGGGCGCGCGCGGTGCCTTGCCGCGCGAGGTGGGTACGTTACTCCCGCCTCAAGGGTGCCCGCTGGTGCCCTGGCGCCTCCCGCCGCTCCACCCCCTCGCGCAGGTCGCGCGAGGGACTGGCAAACCTCGGACGCATCGCGCCGCGAGAATGCAGAGGCTTGGCTGTTTGAAATTTGAATCGAAAATTGAGCAATGCGCCAAAACACATTCTGCGTCGTCCCCGCGCAGGCGGGGACCCATACGCCGTGTCGCCGATGTTCTGGTTGGCGTTAATATCCTTGTTGAATCGTCTCGCCGCTACATAACCGCCAGGGGTTATGGGTCCCCGCCTTCGCGGGGACGACGTTAACAATGGAGCGATGCAGCGCCCCTCACGCCGCAGCCGCCACCACGCGGTTGCGGCCGTCGTGCTTGGCGCGGTAGAGCGCGGTGTCGGCGCGCTTGAGCACGTCGGCGATGGCTTCGCCCTTGCGTTCCAGGGTCGACAGCCCGATCGAGATCGTGACCTCGATGCGCTTCAAGCCCTTCTGGATCGCGAACGGTTCGGTCGCAATCGAGCGCCGCAGCCGCTCCGCCACCAGGCCGGCGACGTGCAGGTCGGTTTCCGGCATCACGATGACGAATTCCTCGCCGCCGTAGCGACAGGCGAGATCGATGCCGCGGATCGACTTGCGCACCCGCACTGCGAATTCGCGCAATACGTCGTCGCCGGCGTCGTGGCCGTAATTGTCGTTGATCGATTTGAAGAAATCGATGTCGAGCATCATCAGCGCCAACGGCTTGCCGCGCGTCGCCGCCTGCTCGGCCAGCGTCCCCAGATGGCTCTCCATGTAGCGCCGGTTATGCAGCCCGGTCAGTCCGTCGGTGATCGCGGCCTCGATCGAGTTCTGCACATTGTCGCGCAGATGATCGGTATAGCGGCGGCGGCGGATCTGGGTGCGCGCGCGAGCCAACAATTCGTTCTTGTCGACCGGGCGCAGCAGATAGTCGTTGACGCCGATCTCGAGCCCGCGCAGCAGCCGGGTGTTGTTGTCGGCATCCGCGATGGCCAGGATCGGCACCTGCCGCGTGCGCTCCAGCGAGCGCGCCTGGCTGCACAGCCGCAAGCCGTCGAAATTCTCCAGGCCGAGCGAGACGATCAGCAGGTCGTAATTGCCCTCGGCGGCATGGAACAGCGCTTCGGCCGGATTGGATTCCACGTCGACGGTGTGCTCGGCCGACAGCACCGGCGCCAGCCGCTCATAGGACGACGGCCGGTCGTCGACCAGGAGAATGCGCCCGCCCTTGCCGGCGTCGGCCACTGCGTTGCGCTCGGGCGCCTGCACGCCGATCTCCAGCGAGGTGATGGCGCGCATGCGCAGTTCGTCGGTCATCATCTTGAGCCGGGTCAGCGAGCGCACCCGCGCGATCAGCACCACGTCCGATACCGGTTTGGTCAGGAAATCGTCGGCGCCGGCCTCGAGCCCGCGCACGCGGTCGGCGGGACTGTCCAGCGCGGTGACCATGACCACCGGAATGAAATGCGTCGCCGGATTGGCCTTCAGACGCCGGCAGACCTCGAAGCCGTCCATGTCCGGCATCATCACGTCGAGCAGGATGATGTCGCATTCGGCGCGCGCGCAGATCGCCAGTGCGTCGGCGCCGTTGCACGCGGTCAGCACGTCGAAATATTCGGCCGACAGCCGCGCTTCCAGGAGCTTCACATTGGCGGCAATATCGTCGACGACCAGGATACGCGCGGACATCAAAACACCCCTAACCGATAAAACGCCGAACCGTTTCTATAAATTTGCCGACCGAGATCGGCTTGGAAAGATACGCCTCGCAGCCGCCTTCGCGGATGCGCTCCTCGTCGCCCTTCATCGCGAACGCCGTCACCGCGACCACCGGAATGGCGCGCAGCTCCGGATCGTCCTTGATCCAGCGCGTCACTTCGAGGCCCGATACCTGCGGCAGCTGGATATCCATCAGGATCAGGTCGGGACGAAGTTTTCGCACGAGATCGAGCGCCTCGAAGCCGTTGCTGGTGCCCGAGGTCTGGTAGCCATGCGCCTCCAGGAGATCGCGAAAGAGCTTCATATTGAGCTCGTTGTCCTCCACGATCAGGACGGTTTTTGCCATCCCGTCCCTCCCGTCAGCCGGTTGCGGCAGCCCGATGCAGCCGCGCCGTCGAATGCATTCAACGACGAATTCAAATTAGCGCCAGATTCGCTCTAACCTGTTAAGCCCGAGACCATTGTTTCTGCGAAGCGGTTTGCACTTGCTTGAGCACGTTCCCAGAGACTCGGGCATGATGGTTCCAAATTAGAGGTCATAGGTTACGGAAAGGCAAACAGCAGGGATGACGAAGCGTGTGCATAACGCCCGCGAAGTAGCTGAAATCGTAGCGATTCAGGCGCTTTCCTTCGTCGCCGGCGAGCCCGGGCGGCTGGGCGCCTTTCTGGCTGAAAGCGGCATCGGTCCGGAAACCCTGCGCTCGGCGGCGGCCGACCCGCAATTCCTGGTCAGCGTGCTGGATTTCGTGCTGCGCGACGACCAGACGGTAAAGGCGTTCGCCGACTCGGCACAGCTTCACCCGACCAATATCGCCGCGGCGCGTCAGGCGCTGGGGGAAAACTGGGAGCGCGATGTGCCGTGACCGCGACGCTGCCTGCACCGGACGGACCGCAATGCTTTTGCCGCGATTGCCTGGCTGACCTCGATTTCGCGACGCGGCGATGCGGCGCCTGCGGCTCGCCGCGGCTGGTGCGTCATCCTGCCCTGCCCGCGTTGACGCTGGCTCACATCGATTGCGATGCGTTCTATGCCACCGTCGAGAAGCGCGACAATCCGGAGCTTGCCGATAGACCTGTCATCATCGGCGGCGGCAAGCGCGGCGTGGTGGCGGCGGCGTGCTACATTTCGCGGACGTTCGGAGTGCGCTCGGCGATGCCGATGTTCAAGGCCTTGGCGCTATGTCCGCACGCCACCGTAATCCGGCCTGACATGGCAAAATACGTCCGGGTCGGGCGCGAGGTGCGCCACGCCATGCAGGCGCTGACACCGCTAGTCGAGCCGCTGTCGATCGACGAGGCGTTTCTCGATCTCGCCGGCACCCAGCGCGTGCACGGCATGATCCCGGCAAAAGTGCTGGCGCGGTTTGCGCGGCAGGTCGAGCGCGACATCGGGATCACCGTGTCGGTGGGGCTGTCCTGCAACAAGTTTCTGGCCAAGATCGCCTCCGACCTCGACAAACCCAGAGGGTTTGCCGCGCTCGATCAGGATGAGGCACGCACGCTGCTCGCGGACAAGCCGGTCGGTTTCATTTTCGGCGTCGGTCCGGCCACACAGGAGCGGCTGTCGCAGCGCGGCTTTCGCACCATCGCGGATCTGCAGCGCGCCGATGAAATCGAGCTGATGAAGCAGTTTTCGCTCGAGGGCCGCAGGCTGTGGCGGCTGGCGCGCGGCATCGATGATCGCTCCGTGGTGCCGGATCGCGGCGCCAAGACGATTTCCAGCGAGACCACGTTCGAGACCGACATCCGCGATTTCGCGACGCTGGAAAGGCTGCTGTGGCGGCTGTCGGAAAAGGTGTCGTCACGGCTCAAGACCGGCAACCTTGCAGGCTCGACCATCACCTTGAAACTGAAGACCGCCGATTTCAGGCAGCGCACCCGCTCGCAGACCGTGCATTCGCCGACCCAGCTGGCGGCCAAGATTTTCGCCACCTCGCGCGAAATGCTGGCCAAGGAGATCGACGGCACCGCATTCCGCCTGATGGGCACCGGCGTCAGCGCGCTTCGTCCGGGCTCTCAGGCCGACGATACCGACATGCTGGATCGCCGCTCGGCGCACGCCGAACGCGCGATGGACGATCTGCGCAGGAAATTCGGCAATGCCGCGGTGATCAGGGGCATTGCCTATGACGGGCCGGAGAAAGCGCAGGAGTGACGCAATAACCGTCGTCATTGCCGGGCTCGACCCGGCAATCCATCCGCTTCGAAAGACTCTTGCGAAGAAAGATGGATGCGCGGGTCAAGCCCGCGCATGACGGATGGAGCCTACGGCTCCAGCCGTCACTTACACGGCTTGGTGTCCTTGACGTCGAATTTGCCCATCTTTCCCGAGATGACAAAATCGTTGTAGTCGAGCACCAGCGCGCGCGAGACGCCGTCCTCGTAGAGTTCGAACGACATCGCGTAGACCGGCGTCTGCTCGCCATCCCTGGCTTTGGCGTCGCGGTCGTAATAACTGACCGTGACCGGCCAGCGCGTCAGCGCCTTCATCTTTGCGTTGGAAGTGGACGGGTCGGGAAAAGCCGTCTCGCGGTCGCCGGAAATCGCTTTGCCGATCACCGAGAGCGTGTTGTAGACTTTCTCGCCGTTGTCGGAGCCGTCATAGACGCTGAGCTCGAGCACGGATTTACCCTCTCTGGCGGCGGCGATGATGCGCTGGATCTGCTCGGTCGGAAACACCGTGCTGCCGTCGAGCGTAAAGGTCTTGACGACCGGCTGCTTCAGCTTGACGGAGATACGGTCGCCGGTGCGCTCGGCAATGCCGTCGACGGCGCTGGGATCGCCGTTGTTCATGCGGGTATCGATCTTGAAGCGGTAGCTTTTGCCGGCGCCGTCCTCCCAGCTGGTGGAGCGGAGATCGCTGAGCGTGGTCTTGCCCTCGCCGCTGTCGAGTTCGGAAACCTGGCGGAAATCCGAGGTATAGCCTTCGCAGGCGCTGCCGGAGAAATTATACAGGATGCGGCCGCGCGCGGCCTCGATCGAGGTGCTGCCGCGCGATTTTACCAGGCTCAATTCATAGAGCGCCTGATGCGAGAGAAACGGCGCGCCGGCCGCGGCCTGGGCAATGCCGAAACCGGGAACGAAGGCGACCGCGGCAACCGCGAGCGCAGCAGCGGGAAAATACCGGCGAACCATGTCGTCTCCTGAAATGCGAATCCATACAATAATGACCGCGCTATTGCGCCGCAACTAGGGCCGCATCGCCGAAATGCAGAAATCGGCTGCGGAATCGCCATATTTCGCGGCACCAAGTGCCGTCGCGCCGCAAGCTGGCTTCCGTCCCGGGCCTCGCTTGCATGTCGCCGCGCGATGGGTGAAATAGAGCCGGCCCAACGTGTTATCGCGAACATTTCGGGCGCAGAATGAATCCCTGGGGAGAACCATGGCAGGAACGGTCGAGCAGAAACTGGCGGCACAGGGCATCACCTTGCACGAGCCCGCAGCGCCAGTGGCGAATTATGTCGGCTTCGTGCGCACCGGCAACCTGCTGTTTGTCTCCGGCCAGGTCTGCGTCAATCCGGAAGGCAAGCTGATCGCCAAGGGCAAGCTCGGGGCCGGCGTCACCGTCGAGCAAGGCCAAGCCGCGGCGCGCGGCTGCGCCATCAACCTGCTGGCCCAGATCAAGGCCGCGCTCGGCGACCTCGACAAGGTGGTGCGGGTGGTCAGGCTTGGCGGATTCGTCAATTCGGCGCCCGATTTCCTCGACGGCCCAAAAGTGCTGAACGGCGCGTCCGACCTGATGGTCGCAGCGTTCGGCGACAAGGGCCGCCATGCCCGAACCACCGTCGGCGTCGCGTCGCTGCCCGCCGATGCCGCAGTCGAGGTCGAAGGCGTCTTCGAGGTCTCCTGAGCGAGGTGATCGGATGCGCGCCCCGGACTGGCTGACTGCGCGGCCGGTAGCCCATCGCGGGCTGCACGATCGCGCGCGCGGCATCATCGAGAACATGCCTGCTGCTGCCTCCGCCGCGGTCGCGGGAAATTTTGCCATCGAATGCGACATCCAGCTCACCGCCGATGGCGAGGCGATGGTGCATCACGACGACGCGCTGGGCCGCCTCACCGAAGGCGCAGGCGCGCTATTGGGCAAGACCGCGACCGAGCTCAAGCATGTCGCGTTCAAGGATACGCCGGAAAAGATGATGTCGCTCGGCGACCTCTGCGCGCTGGTCGCGGGGCGCGTGCCGCTGGTGATCGAGGTAAAGAGCCATTTTGACGGCGACCGCAAACTGGTGACCCGGATGGCCGAGGTGCTGGCGTCCTATGAAGGACCGGCGGTCGGGATGTCGTTCGATCCGGACCAGGTGACGGCGCTGCGCGAGTTGCTGCCGTCGCGGTCGCGCGGCATCATAGCCGAGCGCGAATATACCGAAGCCGACTGGCCGGAAGCGACGGCGGCGCAGCGCCGCGGCATGCTGCATTTGCGCCATGCCCTCCGCACCCGGCCGCATTTCGTCGCCTGGTGGGTGGACGAACTGCCGGCCACCGCACCCTGGATCGCCCGCAACATCTTCGGCTGCCCGCTGCTGACCTGGACGGTGCGTACGCCGGAACAGCGCGCCATCGCCGCGCGCCATGCCGACCAGATGATTTTCGAGGGATTTCTCCCGCAGGCCTGATGTGCCGCGCACTTGAAGTCGCAAGTGCAATGCACGATCTTCGGGCCTGGTCACCATGCGCGATGGCTGATCGCAGCTATGACCGGTTCCAGTTGTCGATGGCCTCATCCGAAATCTCCCTCGAAGCGGTATCCTCGATCAGCCAGATTCCGGCTGACGAATGGGACGCCTGCGCCAATCCGCCTGTCGGCCCGAACCCGCTCAACGGGCTCGACACGCTCGCTTCACCCGATCTCTCAGACGATTCGCTCGATCATTTAACAGCTGACTACAACCCATTTGTTTCCCACGCTTTTTTTGCGGCACTGGAGGCCTCCGGCTCGGCTTGTCCACGAACCGGCTGGGGCCCGCGCCATCTGATCGCCCGGCTCGACGGCGACATTGCCGGCATCGTGCCGTGCTATCTGAAATCGCATTCGCGGGGCGAATACGTGTTCGACCGCGGCTGGGCCGACGGTTTTGAGCGCGCCGGTGGCAACTATTACCCCAAGCTGCAAGCCTCGGTTCCGTTTACCCCGGCGACCGGGCCGCGGCTCTTGGTCCGCAACGGGGTCGAGGCGGGACTGATCCGCGGAGCGCTGGCCGCCGGACTGGTCGCGCTGTGCGACGCGACCGAAGCCTCCTCGGTGCACGTCACATTTGCGCGCGAGCAGGAATGGAAATTCCTCGCCGAAAACGGATTCCTGCAGCGCACCGATCAGCAGTTCCACTGGCATAATGAAGGCTATCGGACGTTCGACGATTTCCTCGGCTCCCTCAATTCGCGGCATCGCAAGGCGATCCGCCGCGAGCGCCGCGAAGCGCTGGCCAACGGCATCACGATTCACCCCCTCACCGGCAGTGATATCACCGAGGACGCATGGGACGCGTTCTTCGAATTCTACATGGAGACCGGGTCGCGAAAATGGGGCCGGCCCTACCTCACTCGCGCGTTCTTCTCGCTGGTTGGCGAGACCATGGCCAAGGACATCCTGCTGGTGATGGCGAGGCGCAACGGGCGCTGGATCGCCGGCGCGATCAATTTCATCGGCTCCGACGCGCTGTTCGGGCGCAACTGGGGCGCGGTCGAGCACCATCCGTTCCTGCATTTCGAGGTCTGCTATTATCAGGCCATCGATTTTGCGATCCAGCACGGCCTGAAGCGGGTCGAGGCCGGCGCGCAAGGCGAGCACAAGATCGCGCGGGGCTATCTGCCGCAGACCACCTACTCCGCGCATTACATCGTCGACCCCGATTTCCGCCGCGCGGTACGGGAGTATCTCGGGCGCGAGCGGCGGTATGTGGCGGAAGCGGTGCGCGAACTGACCGACGCCGGCCCGTTCCGCAAGACCGGCGAACCGTCTCGATGAGCAGATGCAGGGAGCAGCCATGACCGCATACGACGCCAACAACATCTTCGCCAAGATCCTGCGCGGCGAGTTCCCCTGCTACAAGGTGTATGAGGACGATCACGTGCTCGCCTTCCTCGACATCATGCCCCGCACCCCCGGCCACACGCTGGTGATCCCCAAAGCGCCGGCCCGCAACATCCTCGATATCGAGCCGGAGGATTTTGCCCATGTCGCGCGCGCCTCCCGCACCATCGCGCGGGCGGCGATGCAGGCCTTCAACGCCGACGGCATCACGCTACAGCAATTCAGCGAAGCCGCCGGCGGCCAGGTGGTGTTTCACCTGCACATGCATGTGATGCCCCGCCACAACGGCATCGCGCTGCTGCCGCCCGCCAGCCGCAAGGAAGATACCAAGGTGCTGGAGGACAATGCGACCAAGCTGATCGCCGCGCTGAAGAGCGCATAACAGGCGCTGTCATTGCGAGCGAAACGAAGCAATCCAGAGCCCCGGGCTCAGACTGGATTGCTTCGTCGCAAGTGCTCCTCGCAATGACGAGAGACCTACTCCGTCTCGAAATCGCCGGGCTGCGGCAGCGCCAGCGGGGTGAATTCGCAGCGGTCGGGTTTTAGGTCGAGCAGCGGCGTCTCGTCGAGGCAATCGAGACCACGCACCAGCACGACATTGCCTTCGACCCCGACCAGCTTGACGATCGAGGTGCCGATCGGATTGGGCCGCACCGGCGAGCGCAGCGAGAACGTGCCGCGGGTCGAAGCGTCGTTCTTCGGGCTCTGCAGCACGAGGTCGCGGCGCGACTGGTGCAGCCAGTAGATCACTTCCAGGTTCGAGTAGAAATCGACGCCCTTCAGCGCCGGTACCCACGGCTCGAAAATCTCCAGCCGGCACACCGGGCCGTCATGACGCCCCTGCCGCGGGGTCATCAGGCGCGAGGTCCAGGGGGTGCGGATGCGGCCGATGAACACCAGGCCAGCGTCGTGCGCCATCGGCGGATCGACCGCGGTTTCGCCTTCGCGAATTTCGCTCTCGCGGACCATCCTGAGCTTCAATCCAGTGTTATGTTCTGCGCCTTGATGACCTTCGACCATCGCGCGCGGTCGGCGTCAATGAATTCCGCGATCGCAGCAGGGCTGCGCGGGCGGAACACGGGAAAGCCGATCTTTTCCAGCGAGGCGCGAAACGCGTCGTCATTCAGGGCGCGGTCGAGGCTGGCGCTGATCTTCTGCGCGATGTCTTCCGGCAATTTGGCGGGCGCCGCGATGCCGTACCAGACGCTGACGACGTAATCGGGGTAGCCGCTCTCCGCGATGGTCGGGACATCCGGAAGATCGTGGCTTCGCTGTGCAGAGCTGACGCCCAGGGGCCGCAACAGTCCGGATTTAACGGGCGGTAACGCGGTGCTCAACGAGTCGAACATGACCTGAATATTGCCGGAAAGCAGATCGGTCAGCGCCGGCCCGGCACCTTTGTAAGGGACGTGCGTCATCTCAACGCCCGCCATCTGCTTGAACATCTCGCCGGCGAGGTGAATGGTGCCCCCGGTACCGGCCGAGCCAAAGTTCAGCTTGCCGGGATTTTGCTTCGCATAGGCGACGAATTCGGCGACCGTCTTCGCCGGCACCGAGGGATGGATTTCCATCACCACCGGCAGATCGGTAACCAGCGCCAGCATCCGAAAATCCTTCACCGGATCGTAGGGCAGTTTTTTGTAGAGCATCGGATTGAGCACGATGATCGACGCCGCCGAGACGAACAGCGTGTACCCGTCCGGCTCGGCGCGGGCCACCGCTTCGGCGCCGATCGCGCCCTGCGCGCCGGCCTTGTTCTCGACGATGGTCGCCTGCTTCAGGTCCCGCCCAAGATAGTCGGCGACCAGCCGGCCGAGAACGTCGGTTGGCCCGCCCGCGGCATAGGGAACAACGAGTTTTATTGGGCGCACCGGATATTCGGCGGCGCTCGCATTCGTAGCCACCAGCGCGGCGGCGATGGCCAAGCATGACATCGCAAAGGATCGTGCGTTCAGCATTTTCGCTTCCCCGTCAGCCCAGCCACCATTTGCCGGCCAGCATAACAACCTCGCCGCACACCACGCCAGCAAAGATCGACCTCCGCGTCGCGAGGAATACCGCAAGTCCCGCCGCCACCGCGCCATAGCGCAAAAATCCCGGCACGCTCGCCAGCGCACCCGGCGGAAACACCAATATCTGCGCAATTACGCCGGCGAGAATGGCGGTTGCGACCGCGCGCACCCAGACCAGCAGTTCGGAGCCCTCGTCGACGCCGACGCCGAGCCACAGCCCAAGCATGCGCCAGACCTCGTTGGGCAGGAACCCCGCCAGCAGCAGCACCATCAACGCATGCCAGTCGCCGAGGAAAACCCCAAGGAATTCGCTCATGCGCGCTCCCGCCACCAGTGCACGCCGTAGGCAATGCTGCCCGCCGACACGCCGCTGATCAGGATATCGACGCCGGTATGCAGCATCGACGCGACCGGAAACAGCGCCAGGCCCAACGCCAATGCGAGGACATCGGAAAGCTGCCGGCAGTTGCGCGCGGTGGAGAGCAGGAACGCCAGCGGCGTCAGCAGCAGGATCGCCGCGCCCAATAGCGGCGGCAGATTGGCTGCGAGGCCGTAGCCGATGGTGGTGGCCGTCAGGCAGACGGACTGCAGACCGACGCCGAGCCCGTTGGTGAAGGCAACGCGGCGTTCGCGCGGCACCTGCGGCAGCAGCCGAAAACATTCCACCCACAACGTCACTGCGATGAAATGGGTCGGCAGGATCAGGTGTCGCCGTTTGGTCCGCGGCGTGCGTAGCATGGGCAGCACCGACACCACCATCGGAAACAGCCTGATCGCGCTGACCGTGACCGCGATCGCGGCCTGCACCACGGTCGCGCCTGATCCCAGTGTCGAAATCAGGATGATCTGCGCGGGACCCGCCCAGACCAAAGCGGTAGAGGCCAGCACCCAACCCAGGCTGAAGTGGCTGTCATGCGCCAGCGCGCCGATGCCGAGATAGGTCGCGAACAGCACCAAAGTGAGAACGGTCGAGCCGACCGAGCGCAGACCCCATGCGAACGCGCGCGCGGAGTCTTTGCCATGCAGGAGAATCGAGCGGAGGAAGCGGCACGGGCACCCGGAACACGTAAATCGTGGCGGGCATAACGCTGCCGAAACCACTCGCGGTCAAGCGAGCCGCGGTTCACGGCTGCTCTGCGTCCTTCGTCAGCCCCTCATGTTTCGCAGCACAAAACAGGCGCCGCCGGCGCGGCGAATCCGGTTGCAGAGATCGTCGGCGGCAACGCGGGTGTCGGCGCCGATGCGCACCTGGTAGAACGTGCGGACACCGCGACTGCGCCACGTCGTGCCGAGCAGGCTCGGATCCTGATCGCCGATCACCGCGCTCAGCCGCTTCATCGCGCGGGCATACATCGCAAGTGCGCGGTTGCGGTCGAAATCCGGCGGCGAGCTGCACGCCCCACTCTCGCGCAGCGCTGAGTTTCACATGCTGCTCAAGCTCGGCAACGAAGGGATTTGGCGCGCGCTTCAGCAACGCCATCAGCTCGCGGCAACTGGACGTCGGCGCGCGGTCCGGCGGCTTGCCGCTTTTGCCTGCCGTAGCCCAATCGTCGACCGAGGTGCCGGTGATGGCGACGACGTAGTTGCGGGTCTCCTGCGGCATGTGGCCGGTGCCGGCGAGCCATTCCTGCACCCGCCGCGGCCCGGCATTGTAGGCCGCCGCTGCCAAACCGAGGTTGCCGAATTGCCCGCGCAACTCGTTCAGGAATTCCGCCGATTTCGGCAGCGCCTGCACCGGATCGAACGGATCGAGCAGCCGCCGCTCGCTGGCGGTGCCCGGCATGAATTGCGCAATGCCCTGGGCGCGCTGGCCGCGGCGCGTCATGGGGCCGACCGCGTCGGATTGAAACCGGCTTTCCTGCCAGATCACGCGCGCGAAAAATTCCAGCGGCAGATCCTGCGATTTCGCCGCCGATTCGATCATCAGGCACATCGCCTCGCGCGTGTCGGTATCGCGCGCGGTTTCCTTGGGGATGGCGAGCTCTTCCACGCTTGGCCGTGCGACCTCACCGCCGGACGACGCATCCTGCGCAATCGCCGCAATACATGGCGACCAAGCCAGAGCGGCACAGAATAAGCGCAGAAATATGACTTTTCGCAGTGTCATATGAGCTTCCTGCAGGCCGTGCTTGACACACGGAACCGACTAGCTAGCTATTTGAGAATGATGGCGCGCATGTGGGAGCGCAAGGTATGACCCTTTCACCAAACGATCCGCTCGGCTTCGCTGCGGATGACGATGCGCCGATTCCCTATATGGCGCGGACGCGCGACTATTATCAGGCGATCGGCTACGAGACGCCCTATCGCTGGGCGCATTACGTCGACGCGCCGTTCCAGCCGCTGCGAAAATCCCTCGCCCGATCCCGCGTTGCCATCGTCACGACCGCGGCGCCGTTCGATCCCGCCAAGGGCGATCAGGGTCCCGGCGCGAAGTACAATGGCGGCGCCAAATTCTATTCGGTCTATGACGGCGACACCTCCAAGCCGCATGACCTTCGGATTTCCCATATCGCCTATGACCGTATCCACACCTCGGCCGACGACAGCGGCACCTGGTTTCCACTGCCGCAATTGCAGCGGCTCGCGGCCTCGGGGCGGATCGGCGAAGTCGCGCCGCGCTTCTTCGGCGCGCCGACCAACCGCAGCCACCGCGTCACCATCGAAACCGATGCACCGGAAATTCTCGCGCGCTGCCGCGCCGACGGCGTGGACGCCGCGGTGCTGGTGCCGAATTGCCCGGTGTGCCACCAGACCATCGCCCTGGTCGCGCGTCATCTGGAGGCTAACGGCATCTCCACCGTGGTGATGGGCTGCGCCAAGGATATCGTCGAGCACGCCGCGGTGCCGCGCTTTTTGTTCAGCGATTTTCCGCTCGGCAATTCGGCAGGCAAGCCGCACGATCCGGACTCGCAAGCCTCCACGCTGGAACTGGCGTTGCGGGTGCTGGAAGCAGCACCGGCTGCGCAGACCACGGTGCAATCGCCGCTGCGCTGGAGCGCGGACGCTTCCTGGAAACGCGATTACAACAACATCGCAGAGATGAGTCCCGAGGAGCTGGCGCGGCGGCGGCGCGAGTTCGACGCCCAGAAAGAGATCGCGCGCGGCATCCGCGAGAGTGCGGCGTAGCAAGCGGCACGCTTATCATCCCAGGCGCTGATTCCTAAGCGCTTCTAGCGCATCGGGAAAAACTGGGATAATACTTGCCGCGGCTTCCAACCGTTCGAGGTAGTGCAAATCTCAATCACGAGTTCGGTGATGCGGCTCACCCGTTTTTCCGCTCTGTTGCTGGTTGTAGTTGGCGCTTGGCTGCAAGCGTCATTGACTGTCGCTGCGGCCGACACCAAGCGCGTGGGGATTCTCAGCCCGTTTTCGCCGCCGGAGGATGGTGTTGAAGCATTCCGCGACGCTCTGCGTAAACTTGGCTGGATCGAGGGGCAGAACGTCGACATAAAAACGCATTGGGCAGACGGAAAGCTCGAACGACTTCCCGATCTGGCATTGCAATTGGTTGAGTGGCGACCGAACGTCATTTTCACGGCCAGCGACCAGGGTCTCAGAGCGGCCAAACTCGCGACGACCGACATCGCCATTGTGGTTGTCGTGTGCGATTCCCTCGACCGATTTATTGTGAGCCTCGCCGCTCCCGGCGGTAGCGCGACGGGCGTAACCTGCCTCCATTCGGAGCTTGCCGGAAAGCGGCTTCAGTTGCTGACGGAGCTGGTCCCCGGCGTTAACCGAGTAGCCGTGCTGTACAACCCGGGCGATCCAAACAAGGGAATCGAATTCGGGCAGCTGGAAGATGCCGGCCAACGCTTGGGAGTCGCAGTGCTCGGCCTGGAGATTGTTGATCCATCGGGCATCCTTCAAGCTTTTGGAAGAATGGAGACAGAGCGTATCAAAGCTTTGATCGTCCTTGTCGATCCGTTTACGATTTTTCACCGCCGCTACATTGCCGATTTGGCGATTCAGCACCGCTTGCCGGCCGTTTCGGGGTTCAAAGAATTCGCTCAGGCTGGATATCTCGCCTCTTATGGCTCGCTGCGGTCAGCCTTGTACCAACGCGCGTCGGTCTATGTCGATAAAATCCTGAAGGGCGCCAAGCCTGGCGATTTGCCCGTGGAGCAGCCCACAAATTTCGAACTGGTGATCAATATGAAAACGGCAAACGCACTGGGTCTCAGCGTGCCGCCGACGTTACTCACCCGCGCCGACGAGGTGATCGAATAGGCGTGCGGCATCCGCGAAAAGCGCGGCGTAAGTCACGCGCGGACGTTTCTCCCGCCGGTTTACCTTAACACCATGATGGCAAAGTTCCGCGTAGGCGCGCGGACGCCTCCGCGATACTGTCGGCAAAACACCAATACCGGAGGCGATCATGATCGAACGGCGGCTAAGCGCCCGCGCCCGCGTCATCTACAGCGGCGTCATCGCCTACGACGAGCGCCGTTCGACGATGAATTGCGTGGTCCGCAATTTCTCCGAGGATGGCGTGAAGGTCGAATTCGACAATACGGCGCTGCTACCCGATGAAATCGATTTGCTGATCGCCAAGAAGAGTCGCGCCTTTAGTGCGAAGATCGTCTGGCGCGGCGAGAGGCAGGCCGGACTGGCGTTTCGTTCGAGCGGGGCAAACCAGCCGATCCCGCTCGACTGGGCGCGGCGGCTTCGTGCTGCCGAATCGGAACGGCGCAAGCTGAAGGGCCGGATCGCTCAGCTGTTGTCCGAGCACTGATCGGCCCCAAAAAAGCCGGCGCGCCGCGCCGGCTTCTCAATTCACCGACCGTCCATTCAGACCTTTACCAGCGGCCCCTTGGAAACCGGACCCTTCGGCCCGCCGCTCGGCGGACCACCCGGTTTCGGCTTGCGCGGCGGCGTGCGCTTGCGCGCGCCCGGCAATTTCTCCGGCTTCGGCGTGACCGGTCCTTCGAGATACTCGAAACCGATTTTTTCCAGTTCGACGCCTGCGACCGCTTCGTCCTTCACCACCACGACCCGAACATGGCCGCCACCCTTCAGCTTGCCGAACAGCACTTCGTCCGCCAGCGGCTTCTTGATGTGCTCCTGGATCACGCGGGCCATCGGCCGCGCGCCCATCTGCTCGTCGTAACCGTGCTGAATGAGCCAGGCCTTCGCCGGCTCCGACAGTTCGATGGTGACGTCGCGATCCGCAAGCTGGGCTTCGAGCTGCAGCACGAACTTCTCCACCACCATGCCGATCACTTCGGCATTGAGGTGCGCGAACGAAATGATCGCGTCGAGCCGGTTGCGGAATTCGGGCGCAAACTGCCGGTTGATCGCCTCGTGATCGTCGCCTTCCCGCTTGTTGCGCGTGAAGCCGAACGCCTGCCGCGCCAGATCGGCAGCGCCTGCGTTGGTCGTCATGATCAGGATGACGTTACGGAAGTTGACCGGCTTGCCGTTGTGGTCGGTCAGCTTGCCGTGATCCATGATCTGCAGCAGCACATTGTACAGGTCCGGATGCGCCTTCTCGATTTCGTCCAGCAACACCACGCAATGCGGATGCTGATCGACGCCGTCGGTGAGCAGGCCGCCCTGGTCGAAGCCGACATAGCCCGGAGGGGCGCCGATCAGCCGCGACACGGTGTGGCGCTCCATATATTCCGACATGTCGAAGCGGATCAGTTCGACGCCGAGCGATTCGGCGAGCTGTTTTGCCACCTCGGTCTTGCCGACGCCGGTCGGACCCGAAAACAGATAAGAACCGATTGGCTTCTCCGGCTCGCGCAAACCGGCGCGCGCCAGCTTGATCGACGCCGCAAGCGCCTCGATCGCCTTGTCCTGGCCGAACACCACGCGCTTCAGCGTCTGCTCGAGATGCTTGAGCACCTCGGCGTCGTCCTTGGACACGCTCTTGGGCGGAATCCGCGCCATCGTTGCGATGGTGGTTTCGATTTCCTTGATGCCGATGGTCTTCTTGCGCTTGTTCTCGGCGACCAGCATCTGCGCCGCGCCGGATTCATCGATCACGTCGATCGCCTTGTCCGGCAGCTTGCGGTCGTGGATGTAGCGCGACGACAGCTGGACCGCGGCCTCGATCGCCTCGTTGGTGTATTTCAGCCGATGATAGTCCTCGAAATAGGGCTTCAGACCTTTAAGGATCGCGATGGCGTCCTCGACGGTCGGCTCATTGATGTCGATCTTCTGGAACCGGCGCACCAATGCGCGGTCCTTTTCGAAATGCTGCCGGTATTCCTTGTAGGTGGTCGAGCCCATGCAGCGGATGGTGCCCGACGCGAGCGCGGGCTTGAGCAGATTGGAGGCATCCATCGCGCCGCCGGAGGTGGCGCCGGCGCCGATCACGGTGTGGATTTCGTCGATGAACAGGATCGCGTTGGGATGGGCCTCGAGTTCCTTGAGCACCTGCTTCAGCCGCTCTTCGAAGTCGCCGCGATAGCGCGTGCCCGCCAGCAGCGTGCCCATGTCGAGCGAAAACACCGTCGCGGCCGCCAGCACTTCCGGCACCTCGCTGTCGACGATGCGCTTGGCGAGCCCCTCCGCAATCGCGGTCTTGCCGACGCCGGCTTCGCCGACAAACAACGGGTTGTTCTTCTGCCGGCGGCACAGCACCTGGATCGCCCGGTTGATCTCGGAATTTCGCCCGATCACCGGATCGATCTTGCCGTCACGCGCCTTCTTGTTGAGATTGACGCAATAGGTATCGAGCGCGTCGCCTTTCTTCTTGTTGTCTTCGCCGTTCTTGGATTCGGTCTCTTCATCGACGCCGCGGACCGGCCGCGCCTCGGAGACGCCGGGCCGCTTGGCGATGCCGTGACTGATGTAATTGACCGCGTCGTAGCGCGTCATGTCCTGCTCCTGCAGGAAGTACGCGGCGTGGCTCTCGCGCTCGGCGAAGATCGCGATCAGGACGTTGGCGCCGGTCACTTCCTCGCGGCCCGAGGACTGGACGTGGATTACCGCGCGCTGGATCACGCGCTGAAAGCCCGCGGTCGGCTTGGCGTCGTCGGCGCCGTCCGTCACCAGGTTTTCGAACTCGGTTTCGAGATAATTGACCAGGCTGGTGCGCAGCTTGTCGAGGTCGACGCTGCAGGCCCGCATCACCGCCGCCGCGTCCGAATCATCGATCAGCGACAGCAGAAGGTGCTCGAGCGTCGCATATTGATGATGGCGCTCGTTCGCGATCGCCAGCGCGCGGTGCAGGGATTGTTCAAGGCTCTGGGAAAAAGTCGGCATTCGCGTCCTCTGTGGCCCCCGCCAGCATCATGATCGCCGTTGCCGCGTCAGGCAACAACAACCTTTGTCATATAGTACCGCTCGATCATGGCGAAAGACCGGTTCCGGTGCCTGCAAAGCTCGAATCTTTCTATGCAAGACCCGTTCCTGTTTTCATTTCACGCAAGGCTACTTCTTTTCCATCACGCATTGCAAAGGATGCTGGTGCTTGCGGGCGAAATCCATCACCTGGGTGACCTTGGTCTCGGCGATCTCATAGGTAAAAACGCCACACTCGCCGATTCCGTGGTGGTGAACGTGCAGCATGATCTTGGTCGCCGCCTCGACGTCCTTCTGGAAGAACTTTTCCAGCACGTGAACGACAAACTCCATCGGCGTGTAATCGTCGTTCAATATCAATACGCGATAGAGATTCGGACGTTTCGTCTTCGGCTTGACTTTGGTGATGACGGATGTGGCGGGGCCGCTTGGTCCGCCGCTGCGGCCCTCGTCGTCCTTGCCCATTCGGGGAACAAAGGCGACGCCTTCGGGCGCCGCGGACGGGTCGATGTTTGAAGACGACTGTAGCATGGCCTAAGTATTCGAAATCCCCACAGGAAACCCTGACAGCGGCCTACCGATGATCCCCCGGAGGAGCCATCGGCAGGTTTCTCGGCAAGCTTTCCGAATCACCGCTCCCGGCCGGCGTCGACCCATTGCTGGATCGATGACCGGAATATGGGACCGTACTCGGCCTGCCGCAAGCGCGCAGAACTCTCCGGGACATGCCGCGCAGGGCGTTTGATTCCCGGCGCGGCCGATCGCTCAAGGTTAATCGATCCTGTCCGGTTTGACAAAATGCCGCGCTCCCCCGTTTAACGCTTGTTGACAATGCCTGCAGTCTAACCGGTGAAGCGCAAACTTGTGCGGCAATTTACCGGTTTTCTCAGCACGGCTTTACCGCCTGTTTAGTCATGGCGGCCGAAATGGGGCCAGAAACCCATTTTTCCGGTGACCGTCATGTTTGGTGCATCATTTCGCAATCAGGTTCGCAGCGCGGCGACGCGGTTCGTTGGGGCCGACGAGGGCAATATCGCGGTGATTTTCTGCATCGCGCTGGTGCCGCTGCTGGGCTTCGTTGGGGCAGCCATCGATTATACCCGGGCCAACGCCGCACGTTCCTCGATGCAGGCGGCGCTCGATTCAACGGCGCTGATGGTGTCGAAGGACCTCACGCAAGGCCTCATCACAACCTCCGATATCGCCACCAAGGCCCAGTCCTATTTCACCGCGCTTTATACCAACAAGGACGCCAATTCGGTTTCGATCAGCGCAACCTATACGGCCGCCAGCAGTTCCGCGAACTCCAACGTCCAGGTCAACGGATCGGGCGCCGTGACCACCGACTTCCTGAAGGTGGCGGGCTTTCCCACCATCAATTTCAATACCAGTTCGACGGCCACATGGGGCAGCGTGCGGATGCGCGTCGCCATGGCGCTCGACAATACCGGATCGATGGCCCAAGACGGCAAAATGCCGGCGATGCAAAGCGCCGCGAAAAACCTGATCGACCAGTTGAGCGGGCTGGCCAAGAGCGCGGGTGATATCTACATCTCGATCATTCCCTTTGCCAAGGATGTCAATGTCGGCGCCAGCAATTACAACCAGAGCTGGATCGATTTCACCGACTGGGACAATGACCCGGCAAGTCCGGGTACATGCAGCAAAAACAAAACGACGAAGAGTGACTGTTTACAAGTGAATGGAACATGGACACCGGATCATTCGCAGTGGAACGGCTGCGTTTGGGATCGGGATCAGGACTATGACACCAGGAACACCGCGCCTAGCGCGGGAAATGCACCGACGCTATTCCCGGCTGAACAGTGGAGCGCCTGTCCGGTGCAGTTGAAGCCTCTGTCCTACGACTGGACTGCGCTCAAGAGCCTGATCAACAGCATGACGCCGAACGGCAATACCAACCAGGCGATCGGGATGGCGTGGGCCTGGCAATCATTGTCGCAGACTGCCCCGCTCAACGCGCCCGCCAAGGATCCGAACTATACGTACAAGGATGCCATCATATTGCTGTCCGACGGTTTGAACACGCAGGACCGCTGGTACTACACTGCCTCGCAGATTGATGCGCGCCAGAGGATCCTGTGCGACAATGCCAAGAATGCCGGCATCACCGTCTACACGATCCAGGTCAACACCAGCATTCCGGCTGATCCGACCTCCGATGTGTTGCAATACTGCGCAAGCGGCCCGCAGAACTTCTTCGTCGTTACATCGGCAAGCCAGACGGCGGCCGTGTTCAGCTCGATCGGGACATCGCTCTCGAAACTGCGCGTCGCCAAATAAGGTCGCAGGAGCGGAATCAAAAAAAGCCCGGCCGCAACTGGCCGGGCTTTTTGCTTTCGGGAGCCGTGTTGAATTAGCGCGCAGCGGCCGGGCTGTATTTCGCGACCAGGCCTTCGACCGGCTTGTAGGTCTGCTTGGCGAGATCGGCATAGAGACCGGCGATCTTCTGCGACTCTGCCACGAAGGTCTCGTAGGCCGACTTGGCGTATTCGGTCTGCACTTCGATCGCCTTGTCCAGCGACTTCACGCCGGCCAGCTTCTCGACGAACGACTTGCCGTCTTCGAACGACTTCTTGGTGTAATCGCCATAGGCGGTGGCAATGGCCTGCAAGCCGCTCTGCACCGTCTCGAAGTGCTCTTTTCCGTACTGCTGAATCTCTTCGACTTTAACCACGATGGTGTCCTTTCCCAGACTGATGGTGCTGATCTGCCGGGAAGATCCCCGGCTCCCCTGACCAATGCTCCTTATATAGTGCACCGCACAATAGAAGTCAAGAATCTTTGTGCGACGCAACAATACCGATTTAACCGCAAATGCAGCCGCCGCCTGCAAGGGTTGCTTAACCCTTTGGAAACTTGGGCCCCCTACCTTGATTCTCTATGTTGTTTCATGCTCCGGTCAGAAAGCCGAAAACCCACGTCGACCCAATATCTTAGCCAGAATGGCGAGCTGATCCGCCATCCCCGCCGAGAGGATCGTCCGTGTCGAATGCTTTGGGCCGAGGGCAATCAGCGGCCGTTGGGCATAATTTAGCCTCACGGACCGGTGATCTAGAGTGAAAATGGGGACGGGGAAGTTCATGTTTCGCACAACCTCAACACGCGCCCTGCGGGTTTGCGTTCTCGGGCTGGCAACTCTCACTACCGCCGTCATCTTCACCAACGATACCGCCGATGCGCGCCGGTACAGACACCGGCATCACGTCCGTCACCACGAATCGCGGCCAAGCTACAGCCCGGCATTCGCCTCGATCATCGTCGACGGCAATTCAGGCGCGACCCTCTCCGCCAACAATCCCGATGCTTTGCGCCACCCCGCCTCGCTTACCAAGATCATGACGCTCTATCTGCTGTTCGAGCGGCTCGAGGCCGGCAAGCTCAAGCTCGACAGCGAAATGGACGTATCCGAGCACGCATCCGAACAAGCCCCGACCAAGCTCGGTCTGCGCCCGGGCCAGACCATCAGGGTCGAGGACGCCATCAAGGGACTGGTGACGCGCTCGGCCAATGACGCTGCGGTGGTGATCGCCGAAACCATCGCCGGCGATGAAGATGATTTCGCCAAGCTGATGACCCGCAAGGCGCGCAGCCTCGGCATGACCCGCACCGTGTACCGTAATGCCTCGGGACTTCCCGATAGCGATCAGGTCACTACCGCGCGCGACCAGTCGACCCTCGGCCGCGCCATCCAGGATCGCTTCCCGCGCTATTACCGCTACTTCTCGATCACCGCCTTCAATTACCACGGCCATTCGATCCGCAATCACAACAAGCTGCTTGGCAATGTCGAGGGCGTGGATGGGATCAAGACCGGTTACACCCGCGCCTCCGGCTTCAACCTCGTGACCTCGATGCGGCGAGGCAACCGTCATCTGGTCGGCGTTGTGATGGGCGGCCGCAGCGGCGGCTCGCGCGACGCCATCATGCGCAACCTGCTTGCGGAAAACCTCGAAAAGGGTGCGAGCAAACGCACCGTTGCGGCGATTACCGAACGCAGCCCGTCGGAGGCCAATGCCGATGTTGCCGAGGACCAGGCCCAGTCCCGGCCGACCCAGATGGTTCAGGTCCAGGGCGCCATGCAGATGGCATCCGCAGCGCCGGAGGAAGCGGCGCCGATGCGGGTTACCCCGCCTGTCACCAGGCCGTCGATCATCGCCAACGCAACGGCAGCGCTGCCGCCGGCGCAGCCGAAACCGGAGCCCGCGCCTCTGACCAGCGGCGTGATCCAGACCCAGGCGATTTCTGCTATTCCCGGGTCGTCGGAGCCGATGAAGCCGGTTCGGGTCAAGACGGTCCAGGTCCGGGCCGGACAGATGAAGCTGGCGTCGGCCGACCCCGCGCACCCGGCGCCGCCGGTTACCAATGCGATCCCGCTCGCGCGCTCCGCCGTGCCGGAGACATCGGGCTCGGTGGTCGCCAAGGCCGAATTGAATAAAGCGGAGATGAACCGGGTCGAGATGCCGCCGCAGCCGGCGAACCACGGCACCGGGCGGGGCGTGCTCGGGGTGCTGCCGGCATCGAGCGTACCCACGCAGGCAACGGCTTCCGCCGACCCCTCCTCCCGCGCGCAACCGCAAGCCATCCAGCAGAACGGCGCCATCAAGCCGGTTGCCGTTCGCTCCGGATGGATCATCCAGGTCGGCGCACTGGAAACCGAAGGCGAAGCGCGGCAGCGCCTCGAAGCCGCGCGCGATCAGGCCCGCGGCATGCTCGGCAAGGCCGATCCATTCACCGAGCCGGTGGTCGCCAAGGGCGAAAGGAAGTTGTATCGGGCCCGCTTCGCCGGCCTCGACCGCGATCAGGCCGAAGCGGTCTGCCGGACGCTGAAGCGATCCGACATCTCCTGCATCACCATCAGGAATTGATCGGTAGTCCGCCAAGCCCAGGGAATTTTCGTAACGAATGGCCGGAGCACTGCTCCGGCCATTTGCTTAGGGCGGGCCACTGCGGATCATATCGTCCGGATCGGTGACATCGGACGGGCCAGGCTCGGTATCTTCCACGGTCTGCGCCCGATCGAGCTGTTCCAACGCAGCCAGCTTGAATTGTTCGGCTTTGGTTTCGTCATCAGTGGATAGCGCGAGCCCAGCCAGTATCTCGGCTTGCTTGCGATGATACTTGGAACTTGGCATGGGGACTCCTGGCACGAAGCCCTAGAACGCGCAGCCTTCCATTTGGTTCCAGGCATAAGCGAATAAATCGACCGGGGCGCCAAATTCAGCTTAGTTTCAACTACTTACCTTGTATGTTTGGATTATTTTTGCCGGCCGGGAACGAACCCTCTTGGGCGGCATTGTCTTTTCAAGTGCAGCAATCTCGAAAGAGATGAAAGCATGAAGAACCCCGTCAGAATCTTCGGATGCTGGCGGGGTTTTTCTTATGAAAGGCAATGCACAAGCGTTGCGGCTGCCGGTAATTCCGGGCGCCGAAACCTCTCATCAAGGATTAACCGGTACAAATAAGTAACCAAGATCGACCACGCCGGAGAACGGCGGGCGGCACGGGGCGTCAATCGGAGACAAGCAGAAGCAAACTCGCGGTTTGTAGCGTTTGGTGCGTGCCGGAGTTAGCCGCGATGAGTGCGAAGCAGAGTGTCCTTGGCCTCGTTTACACGGGCGGCCAGGTACGTAGACCCCCCTTGGTCGGGATGCAGTTTCTTCATCAGGGCGCGATGCGCGCGCCCGATTTCGTCTTTTCCCGCCCCAGGCTGCAGGCCAAGGATCTGATAGGCCTCCTCGTCCGTCATTTTGCCGCTCGCCGCCGGGCGGCGCTGCCCCCCTGCCGCATCTCCCTGCGCGTCCTGACGCCAGGCGGGAAACCGGCGGTCCAGATAGCTTTCAAGTAACGCGACGCTCTCGGCGTCGAAGCCGGTCATCATCGCCGCGAGCTGCGGCAGATCGAATTCGTCGAGCGTGTGTCCGGCATGGGGGCCGGCTACAATCCGCCCGGTAAGCTCGCCGCTGTCGTGGTCGAGCGTCATGTCGAGAAACTGCGAGCGGACCTGCGAGGTCTGTCCCGGCGAGCGTTTGGCGCCGGATCCGAACAGGCCCGCGATAGTGCTGAAACCGGATGCCCCGAACGGCGACCAGCCGAGCAGCCCTGCCCCAAAGATACCGAGTGGGATTGCTACCGCAAGTTCGCCCTTGATGCCCGTAAACGCCGCTACCGCGAGCGACACGACGCCGCCGCCGATCTTGATCGCGCGCGCGAGCACAACCGGATTCGCCGCACGAAACATCTGCAGCAGCGAGTAGAGCAGGATAACGGCGACGGCGCCGGCAATCAGCGTGGGCATCCGTGCAATATAGCTGCATCAGCGGCAAAAAGCAGCCGGGTGAGACGGCGCCGCCAGCGAAGGTCTTGGCGCGGGTTGCCGCCCGATTACCAAGCGGTCATTTCATCTGTCCGAGCAGCCGCGCGGCGCCGCTCCCTGTCCTGGACAGCCGCAGCAGCGCCTCGCGGCCGCCAGCCGCATAGGCCGCCGCCGCCCGCAGCAGCTCACGCAATTGGGCCGCGGCCCCAGGATCGAACCGGCACCAGGCGCCGCCGGTCAGCCGCGCGATTTCCCTGAACGCCTGCTCGGCGACAACGTCGTGACCTTCCTGAAACATGAACACGGGGACTTTAAGCAGGCCTAGTTCGCCCGCCTTGGCGCAGAGAGCGTCGACCGGCTCTTCCATGGCGTCGCCGACAAACACCACCGCGCGGACGCCGGAGGCAACCGCCTCGCGCCGCGCCTCGGACAGCACCTTGCCGATCTGGGTGTTACCGCCCTGGCAGGCGATCCCACTCATCAGTTTGGCAAGGTGCGCGGGTTCGGAAATCCAGTTGCTGGCGCGGCACTCGTTGAGACCGCGATAATAGACCAGCCGAATATCGAGGCTGCCGATCGCCGCCGCCTCGCGGAACATGTCGGCCTGCAACGTGCAGGCCATGTCCCATGTCGGCTGCCGGCTCATGGTGGCATCGAGCGCGAATACCAGCCGGCCCTTCGCTCCCGGCGCGTGCGGCGAGGTCGCGCGCGCTTTGGCGACAAAGGCAGCGATGTCTTCGGAAGCGGAGGTTTTTGTATCCGGCAATGCGCCCGATTTGCCGGACGCTGACGCCGCCGAGACGTCGCTACCGGATCTTGGTTTGGTCGGTTCGCGGGACATGCTTGCTCGCAATTGGTTGCAAGCCTATGTGGCGCTGCCGGGCGAAAGGGTCAATGCGCCAAACTCGATCCGAAGATCAGGGGATCCGAACCGCTAGTTTGGCACCGGCTTGTCTAAGGCAACCGGCCCCGGCGCAAGGGTCAGCACATCCGGCGTTTTCGTCGGCACCGGCGCAATTTCGCTGTTGTCCGTGTCGTTCAGGAATTTGTCGAGCATGGTCTGGATCGAGGTTTTTGCCGTGTCCGGACCGGTGTCGCGCATGTCGTTGTGCTGGAATCCGGTGTCCACCACCGTGATCCCCGCCTTTTCGCACTGTTCGGCATCGGGGACGACGCCGGGGTCCGGCTTGAACTGCGTATCCTTGGAGCGGAACGAAAGAATCTTAAACTTGCCGTCGGTCAGGAACGGCACGCGCAAATTGTCCAGCGTCACGACCTTCTTGATCTCGTCGGGATATTCCCTGGCGAAGTACATCGTGATGTCGCCGCCCATGGAATGCCCCACCATCGTCACCTTGGCGTAGTCGGCATTGGGCTGGATCTTCTTCATTTCGCCGATGGCAAAATGGATGTTGTCGACGCCGCGCTGAATTTGCGGCAGACGGCCGACATAGAGCTCACCGACCTTGGTCACCATCGGCGGATCGGTGGGCAGGTCATGCTGAGGGCTGATCGCCAGATAGCCGCGCGCCGCGAAGATGTTTGCGAGAAACGAGTACTCGGTATTTTTGACGGTGTTACCGTGATTGAGGATCACGACCGGAAGTTTGATCATCCCGGCATTGGCCTGCATTTCCTTGTCGCGGCGTACCGCGATATCCACCGGGACGGGACGGTTATTTCGCGCCGGATCGTAGAACGTAATCGTCTCGTGGCGGATTGCCCATTTGCTCGCGGTGAAATAGCCGACGACGAGCAGCGTGCAAACCGAGAGCAGAATTACAATCCCACGCTTCATGTTCTTCTCTGTGCGCCTCGAAGATCGATATCACTTCTGCATCACTTTTGCGTTCAGACTCTGCGGTCCTTGCCCATAATATAGGTCACAACGACGTGACACAAAGGTCAAAAATTGTGAATTCCAGGCAACATATTCATGCACCGCGCTCTGCCTAAGCAAAGCAACAAGTCCTTGCTGCGCCTAGGAAATTAGACGCAACCGCTCAAGGTCGGGTTCATGCAGTGGGTAAAGACATGTTTAAAACGGAGGGCGGGGCCGAATGTTCCGTGAAAACCGGGTGCCAGAAAGGACCGAGGCGCCGTTTCCCGGCCTAGGCGGCCCGGATCGATGCCAGGAAATTATCGACCTCGAGCTTAAGCTGGCTTGCCTGGCCTGACAGCGATTGCGCCGACGACAGCACCTGGCCGGACGCCGAACCGGTATCGGCCGCACCCTGGTGCACGTCGGCGATGGCGCCGCCGACCTGCGCGGCGCCGGCGGAAGCCATCTGCACATTGCGGGCGATCTCGCGGGTTGCCACGCCTTGCTCTTCCACGGCCGCGGCAATCATGCCCGACACCTCGGAGATCCGCAGAATGACCGTACCGATCTGCTTGATCGCCTCGACCGATTCCCCGGTCGCGGACTGCATGCCGGAAATCTGCACGTCGATCTCCTCGGTCGCTTTCGCGGTCTGCGCCGCCAAGGCCTTTACTTCCTGCGCAACGACGGCAAAGCCGCGGCCGGCGTCGCCCGCCCGCGCAGCCTCGATGGTCGCGTTCAGGGCCAGCAGGTTGGTCTGCTCGGCAATGCCGGTAATCAGTTTGACGACATCGCCGATCCGGCCGGCCGCCTGCGACAGCGCGGTGATGCGGGCGTCGGTGCTCTTCGCATGTTCGACGGCGGACTGCGCGATGCTGCTGGATTGCAGCACCTGCCGGCCGATCTCTCCGACCGATGATGTCATCTGTTCGATCGCCGCCGCCACCGATCGAATATTGCCAGACGCCTCGCTTGAGGCCTCCGACACCACGCCGGACAATTCGAGTGTCGTCTCCGCGGTCCTGGTCAGGGTCGAGGCGGCTGCCTCAAGTTCGGTGGCCTCTGACGAAAGCTTGTCGACGATCGAACCTACGGCGTCCTGGAAACCGGATGCCAGCCGCAGCCGCTCTTCCTTCCGCTGCAGCGACTGCGCTTGCTGGTCCGCCAGCTGTTCGGCGCGCAGGCGTTCGGTCTCGATCATGTTGTCCTTGAAGATCCGGGCGGCGCCGGCCATCTCACCGATCTCGTCGTGGCGATGAAGCCCGGGCAGGACCACGTTAAAGTCGCCGCTTGCGAGTTTCGTCAGCGCCGAGGTCATCGCCGAGATCGGCTGCGAGATCGCCCGGCCCAGCAGCAATGACAACGCGCACATCATCAGCGCCGCCAGCGCCAGCGCCCCTGCCATCCGCATTTTCATGGCATTGCGCAATGCCATTTCCGAAGCCTCCGCCGTGCCGGCGAGCCGATCGATTTCCTTCAGCGCCTCGACCAGCAGCGGTTCGAATCCGCCAAACGTCTTCATGATGTCGGCTTCGGCGCGCGCCACGTCCCGAGCGCCGCCGACCCAATCGGCAAAATCGCGCGAATATCGGTTGAGGTTCAGCGAAATCTTTTCCTGGACCTCATAGGGCAAATCCATTTCCATCAGCACTAGGCTGAAGGCCACGACCGCTTTCTTGAATTCGTCGGCGTATTTGTCGTCGCGCCACAGCATGAAATCCTTTTCATGCCGTCGCATGGTCAGCAGGCGGCTGCTGAGCTTGGGATCATTGACCTGGTTGACCCCGCCCTCGACGATGTCGACGGCCTTGCGCAGCGACCCGGTCAGCCCCGCCGCCTCATTGAGGCCGATCTTCGCCTGGACCATTGCCAGCACGGCAAAATCATTGCCGTAACTCTCAAAACCGTCGTGAATGACGCCGATCTTTTCCGACAGATCGGCGTAGCCGGCGGCCTTGACCATGGTCTTTAGGTCGTCGAAATCGCGGCCGATCGCGCCCGACAACTGCGCGTGGTGTTTTACATAGGCGTCCTGCTTGCGCAGCAGGAAATTCTTTTCGTCGCGCCGCGCCTCCAGCATCTCGATGGAGATTTTCTTGGTGAGACCGGAAATAGCGCGGGCATCCTCTGCCGCCTTGCGGGCGCTATCCTGCGACCATGTCCCTTGCTGATAGATCACTCCGACCGCGGCCAGCCCGATCACGCCGACGCTACCGATGGCCGCGATTTTGTGGGTCAGCCGTAGTTGAAAGCGAACGGGCGGCATGAAGCCTCGGCTAGCTGGCGTTGAAAGTGTCGCGCACGATCCGACCGGGCAATTTGCCCATAATCAGCGCAAAACTACCGCAAACATGGCTAACGATTGCTTAAGACATGCCGAGGGAGCCCGCCGCTGAACGCCTTGCGCGCCCGTCATTCCGGGATGGGTACGAAGCACGCAGAACCCGGAATCCAGGGACCGCGTGTCTGGATTCCGGATTCGCGCGAAGACGCGCGTCCCGGAAGGACGGATGACGATTCAGGCGCCGAGAATATCGTGGGTCTCGAGAGGCTTGTCGACCTGGGCGAACCATTCGGCACGGTTGGCAGCGCGGCGGCGGCCGCGTTCGTCGAGCGGTAGTTTCAATTGACGCAGCAGGCCGGTGGCTTCCTCGCGGGCCGTGACATGCCCCATGCTCGGCCGGGTGCCAAGCGTCGCCTCGTCGAGGTCGTCAAGCGCAGTCAGGCCGCGCGGGAAAAATTCGCGATAGACGAGGCGCTCGGCAAAACCATCGATCGCACGGAAGCCCATCCGGAGCGATAATTCCTTAAGACCGTCGGCGACCAGTTGCTTGTTGCGCGATCCCAGCATCGACAGGCGGTTGCGCACCACGATCCAGTCGGTGCTGGCGCCGTCGAGCTGGCGGCGTTTCCGCCGGGAGTCGCGCACCATCTCGGCGTAGTGGCTCTCGCCGGTCACCGAATAGGTCACGGGATCGACGGTACCGAGCACGTCGAAATCCAGAAAACTGTCGTTGATCGGCGTCACCAACGTATCCGCCATCGAATGCGCGAGACGCATCAGATAGCTGTCGGATCCAGGCGTATCGATGACAATGAAATCGAATGTCCGCTCCACCGTGCTGACGGTGTCCATGAATTGAAGAAACTCCGACGATTCATTGTCGGCGATCTGCATGGTGTCGCCAAGCTTGATGCAGCGATGCACCGGAAGTTCTAGATTGAGGCCGGTGCGGCGCGCCCAGGCGCGGCGGTTGGCGATGTAGCGGGTAAAACTTTGCTGGCGGCAATCGAGGTCGATGGTGGCGACACGCTGGCCGGCTTTAAGCAACGCAACGGCGACATGCAGGGCGGCGGTGGATTTCCCCGAACCGCCCTTCTCGTTGCCCAGCACGACGACATGCGCCGAGCCCGATTGCCCCTGACTGGTCTGCACCAACATATTTTCTAACCCCTGTGGATATCTTCAAATCACGCGTGCTCGCGGTCAAGTGAAATGCGCGATAAGACCCTCAAATCGTTGACCATCTGCCTTAATCATGAATCCAACCGACGACGCGGCCGGGGCTGTGGACATTGCCACCTTGCCGGAACTTCATCGGAGAGACCGATGGGCGTTGGAGCCCGGGGGGCGCAGGCTTGGCGGCGGCGCCGGCTTTGGTAAGGTCGGCATCCCGCCCGCCACCCGCTTGCCCTCATAGATCGAGCCGTGATGTCCCGAACTCCCATGATCGTTCGCACGCTGCCGGCGTTGCGGCGCGCGCTTGATGGACAGCGCGCGAAGAAGGCCACGATCGCGCTGGTCCCCACCATGGGGGCGCTCCATGACGGCCATGTGGCGCTGGTGCGGCTGGCGAAACGGCGCGCGGCAAAAGTCGCGGTCTCGATTTTCGTCAACCCTGCGCAGTTTGCGCCGACCGAGGATTTTGGCGCCTACCCGCGGACCTGGAAGGCCGATTTGGCGAGGCTCGCGGCCGAGAAAGTCGATCTGATCTGGAATCCCGACGTGAAGACCATGTATCCGGCCGGCTTTGCCACCAAAATCCTCACCGAAGGACCGGCCACCGCCGGGCTGGAGGACCGTTTCCGGCCGCACTTCTTCGCCGGGGTCGCGACCGTGGTCGGAAAACTGTTCACGCAATGCCGTCCGGATGTCGCCGTGTTCGGGCAAAAGGATTTCCAGCAGCTTTGCGTGGTGACGCAGATGGCGCGCGACCTCGATCTCGGCGTGCGGGTGATCGGCGCGCAAACCGTGCGCGAACGCGACGGCCTCGCGATGTCCTCGCGCAACGTCTACCTGACCCCCGAGCAGCGTCGCGCTGCGCCTGCGCTCTACCGTACCATGAAGGAAACCGCCAAGCAGCTACGCGGCGGCGGCGATCTCGAGGCCGCCATGGCCGGCGGCGCCGAACTGATCACCGCAGCCGGTTTTGCGCTGGATTATTTCGAGGCGCGGCATGCGCACACGCTGGCGCCGGTCGCATCCATCACGGATGGACCGATCCGGCTGCTAGTCGCCGCGAGGATCGGCAACACCAGGCTGATCGACAATGTCGCAGTTTAGAGCAAGCCGAGGTCGCGCAATTCGCGGCGCAGCGGCTCAGGCATCGCCGCGATGCTGGCGGCGGATTTACCGAGATCCGGCGGTGCTGCGTCTTCCGTAAAATAGCGCCAGCCTTGAAACGGCCGCATCGGCCGCGGCGATACCGCAAATACTTTTGGCTGCATGACCAGGCGGCATCGCCCGATGCCGTCGCGATCGCGGAACGGCTCGATTGCGATGATTTTTTCCCGCGCGGCGATCTCGCCGCGGATCACCCAATACAGCGAGCCGCCGGCGAGGATCTCTTCATCGCGCTTCGGGGTCATCCGGGTGATGTGGATGTGGTGACGCGGCAGGCCTTTCTGCTTCGCCGTCTTCATGCGCTCGGCGACCCAGCCCTTGAGTTCCTTCACGGAGTCACAGCCAACGGCAAGCTTGATCAGATGGAGCGGCATGAATCCAGATTAGCTTTCGGCGGCGGCGTTTGGAAGCATCAGTCGTCGGTCGCGGCGGGAGCTGCGGGGGCTGGTGCACCGGGAGCCGGTGCGAGTTGAACCGGCGCCGCCTTCGCCTTCGGTGCTGGCTGCTTTTTGGGCGCGGTCGATGCCGGTGACGGACGCGGCGCCGGCGTCTGCGCGTTCGCCGCCGCCGGCTGCGGACGCGGCGCGGCAGGCGCCGCGGCAATGGGCGGTTCGGGAGTCATGATATTGACCGGCGGGGTAGACGCTGCGCTCGGGAAATCGGCATTGGTCGGCTTGCCCGTGGGAAGCGAGGATGGAAGCGCCGCGGTGGCTGCGGGGGCAGGCGTTACCGGCGCATTCCACGACGGCGAATAGCGCAGGATCAGGCCCTCATAGACCCGTTCGTCCATATTCGCGGCGATCTGGTTGTGATCGGTCAGCGACCGGTAGACGGCGCATTGAGCGGGCTGGCAACGATCCCGGGCAGACAGCACATAAGCCATCAGGCCATAGCGATCGCGCTCGACGGATCGCCGCAATGTCGCCAGCTCCGGCGTCATGTTCTTGTTGGCGCCGGCAACGTCGCCGAATGAAGTCAGTTGAGTGATCCGCGCCGCGGCATAGGACACCGCCGCGGCCGCGGCGTCAGCGGAGCCGAACAGCGCCTTTTCGCAAGCGGTCAGCGCGGTCTCGCCCGCCAGATCGTCGATGCACGACATCGCAGGCAGCGCAGCCGTCACGGACTGGGGCGGCTGGTTGCCGCGCGCCGTGCTTGCGGCATCGGACCCGAAGCCGCGAATAGTCGCAGCGACGGCGACGCCGATCGCCAGCAGCGTGATCACCGTCAACGCGCCGTTGGCCACCGATCTCTCGGCGCGCAGCAGCGTGATCAGCAGGATAAGCGCGAAGAAACCCGCCGCGGCCAGGGTCAGCCACATCGGAAACGTCGGCGAACGCCAGATTTCATCGAGCGATGATGGCCAGGCCCAATTCATGGCGATGTCCCCAAAGCCGGATCGGCGGTCGAATCCGCGCAATCCGGAACGCCTCCGGCAAGAGCGGATGCCGAAGTCGCTCTGCACTAAGCAGACGCAGAATGCGTCAACTTAACGGCGATCCCCGCACTAATTTCATCTGGTTGAGCGTTCGGCCACAGCCCGGCGCTCGCCGGGCACGAACAGCCGATCAGCCGATCAGCCGACGTCGAGTTGGCTTTCCTTGGCCACCCGCTCAAACGCTTCGGTCGAACTCTTGATCCGGTACTGGCAGTCGTCGCCATCGGTCGGCAGCAACCGGATCACCTCATAGGTGCCGCTGGCAGCCGGACGCGCGACATTGCTGGCAGTAAAATAGACGGTCTCACCCACGCCAAACTTGTGCTTCAACGCCTTCTCCATCACATGGAAATGCCGGCCGCTCACGGTCCCGAGTGCTGCGGCCGCCTGAAAAGTCCCAAACAGCTTATAGCACGCGGCCGGTCGATTTGGCCAGTCACATCAGGACATGGCAAACGCGCGAATTTTGCAGGCTTTTCAGGGGGATAAGCGCCTCTTACGGGACCTTTTAGGAAGAATCCGGCCGTGCGTGCGTTGGACCGCACCGCTGCGGGCAGCAGGACTGAAACTCACTCCACTTCGGCCTTCTCGATCACCATCGTTTCCGCAAGTCCGGCGCGGGTCCACTCCTGAAATGCCGGCAGCGCCATCATCGTCTCCATGTAATCGCGTACGATCGGCAACACATCGATTGCGTAGGTGCGGAACCGATGGACCACCGGCGCATACATGGCGTCGGCCGCGCTGAAGGCGCCGAACAAATACGGCCCGCGCTTTCCATAGCGCGCGCGGCATTCGGCCCAGCTCTCCTGAATGCGCGCGATATCGGCACGGGCGTCCGCCGAAAGCGCCTTGGCGCCGACCGGCCGATGCAGGTTCATGCCGCATTCGTTGCGCAGCGCCACAAAACCCGAATGCATTTCCGCCGACACCGAACGGGCGTGCCCGCGCAAGGCAGCATCCTCAGGCCACAGCCGCGCCTCCGGAAACCGCTCCGCGATGTATTCGATGACGGCCAGCGAATCCCAGATCGTCACCTCGCCATCGACCAGCGCCGGCACCTTGCCCGACCGGGTGAATTTCAGAATACGCTGCTTGTCGGCATCGCCGGTATAGAGCGGGATCAACACCTCATCGAACGCGATGCCGCACGCCTTCAACGCCAGCCACGGCCGCATCGACCACGACGAATAATTCTTGTTGCCGATCACCAGCGTCAACGCCATGGGAAGATTCCTTTTTTGCGAGCCATATCCTGTCAACCGCTCTTTCGCTTGATCTCCGCTTACTGCAGCCAGCGCTCCAGCCGCAAGCGGATTGAAAATGGTATCGAACGCAGCAAAGCGCGTACCCGCGCAGCCCTGCGGCGGCCGAAACCCGCTTCCAATGAAAGGCCGGTTTCGCCGGCGACCTCGAGCCACGCGCGCGGAGCGGCACTCGGCAACAAATCTTCCAGCCAGGCCGCGGTCGCAGCCGCCTGCGAATTATCCTGCACGACGCCCTCGCCGATCGCTTGCGTGTAAAGCTGCAGATAGGCGGCGGCGTAATCGTCGGCCGAAGCCTCAGCCCTAAGGCTCCCGCATACCTCCGCAGCATCGTCGGCATCATAGGCCGCGATCGCGACATCCAGTGCGGCGGCGGTGACCGGCGCAGTCAGAAGGCCGACGCCGAAATTGAGGCGACGCCAGGCTGTCAGGTTTTCGCTCCGAAGCATGCCGGCGAATCCTCGCCCATCGGCAACCACCACCGCGCAGCCGACCGCCGCGGCTTCCAGCGCCATGCGTGCGGTGGCGAAGACAATATCGTAACGCGGCAAGATGTTCTCGAGCTGATCCGACGTTTCTCCCGTTGCGGGACCGAGTTCATCCAGTGTCAGGCCGGCGTTCGCGCAAGCCGCGCGCACCAGATTTTGCTGTTCGAAAGTCTTGGTCAGCATCAGCGCCGCCTTCGGTTTCGGCGGCAACGGCGGACGTGCGCTGAAGCGTCGCAGGTCCACTGCATTCAGGATTACCGAGAGACGATCCTCTGGTATGTCGCGTTTCACACAGAGCGTGCGGCAAAAATCATCGACGGCAACGTATCTTCTGATTTGAGGATGGGGCCGCGGCGCCTCGACCTCGATCGCCGCGCTATGGCATGTAAACACCGCCGGCACATCTGGAAAGGCAACCAGCGCCATGAGGGCGGGCGTGATATGTTGCAAATGCATCACATCGGGACGCTGCGGCAACAGCGCCAGGCGGTCGACGACAACGTGGCCGCGCGCTTGCATCCGTTCGGCCTGCGGACCGAGCGTCGGCGCGAAGATCATTGGCGCATGGCCCGCCCGGCGCAATGCGTCGGCGAGCAATTCCACCACCGTCTCCGATCCCGAAAAGTTCGCGACAAAAAGATTGGTAATTAGTACGTGCAAATTGTAACCCGATGCGTCCGATCGCGACTAGACTCTCAAACCGTATCACAGAAGCCTTCGCATGAAATCCGCATTGCCGGTTCTGATCATCGCCCACCCGGGACATGAACTGCGGCTATTCGATTGGATGGAAAGGGAGCGCCCACTCGTCTTCATCCTGAGCGATGGGTCCGGCGGCGCGCAGAGCCCACGCCTCGACTATTCCGTCGCTGCCATCCGCCGCGCCGGGGCCACCTTGATCGAAGGCTCCGGGCAGAGGTCGGACCGTGAATGGTACGCAGCGATTCTTGCCGGCGACATCGCGGCCTTCACGCAAACAGCCGGCGCGATTGCCGCAGCGGCACTGACGATGCACGCGCCGCTCGTCGTCTCCGATGCGGCTGATGGCTACAATCCGCTGCATGATCTTTGTCAGGCGATCGCCGGCGCGGTGGTTGAAAGGATTGCACGCGATTCGAAGGCACCGAGATTTCTGGTGTCGGCGGCGACCGCCGGCGCGTTGGGAAGGAGATCCGTCGCGTGGAAGCTTGAGACCGAAGCGGCGCGCCGAAAGCACCAGGCCATATCGGCCAATACGCCTCTGGCTGAAGAGGTCGCGCGACTGCTGGCCGAAACGCCGGACACGCTGCACACCGAGGAGCTCCTGATTCCCACATTTGACTGGCCGGAAAACTGCAACCCGGAATGGGAAGCGTTCGGCCGCAAGCGCGTGAAGGAGGGCCGCTTCGCCGCTCCGATCACCTACCGCGATCACGTGCTTCCAATCGCGAAAGCATTGCTCGGTCGCGACCGATCTTAAGTGCTGTTCACAGTAACCGGGTTCGCAGCAGGCCCCGATAAAGGCCAAGACCCGAGCAGACTTTCCTTACCAGCGACGGCACATCAGGGAACAGATCATCCAGCATGTTGGGATCGCCGTTTTCCGCACGAAATCGCTGCTTCCATTCTTCCGTCACCGCATCGCGTTGGATAACAAGGTCCACCTTCCGTTGATCGACGACGGGATTTTCAATGCCCACGAGACTGGCCACACCGTCCACATACTTCGACTGATCCTCCAGGAAGCGCTCGTAGACGATCCGAAGCGGCTCGATGCCGGTCCGGGCGAAAAAGACTTCCCATTGGGCGCGCTCCCGCACAATTACCGTCAGCTGGGAGCGGATGAGGTCAGCATCGTAAGCAGCAGGCCGCTTTGCCGGCTGCGTCGACCGATACTGTTCGGTCTGCAGCGCACGAGCGCAGGATATCGCCTGGCCGAGCAGGTCGTCCCTCGTGAGGTAGACGAAATGAAGATTAGGCAGCAGGTCCATCCACCGCAATCGTCGGCTGAAGGCGGCAAACTGGCTCGCGAACAGTTTTACCGCGTAAACGCCATTCGGTGTCGCGCCCAGCCGCAGAGCGGCTTCAATCTGCAATTCAGGAGCGTCCGGAAAGTCCGGCAATCCGAGTGCGCGTCGGCCCGGCCCATTGAAGTATTCAAGCGGGTAGCCAAGTTGATCGGTACTCGATAAAACTTGGCACAGCAAATTGCTGCCGGACCGCGGCTGCGTACAGATCGCATAGCCTCGCTGCCGCACCATCAACACTCCCCGGGATGGCTCATGTGTGCCGCCCACCTCAATTGATAATTGTCGGCGGCTCCGCAGCGGGAATATCAGTTGCGCCGCTGAGCGACAATACATCGGCAGGTTTTAGAGAACCGGAAGCTCAGTCTCGGGATCGAAGAAATGCAGACGGCCTGATTGAGCCGAGAGGCGGACCTGATCGCCCCTTGCGACCGGGGTTTCCGCGGCGACGCGGGCAACGGTGACGCTGTCGCTGCCAACCCTGGTCTCGAGCAGGATCTCGGAGCCGAGTTGTTCGACGACTTCGACGCGGGCATCGAAGCTTAAGCCCGGCGCACCATCGCCGAGCACGAGGTGTTCCGGCCGCACGCCCATGATCACGCGGCGGCTGTTATAGGCCGCTAGCACGCGCGCGTCGGCCGCGCTCACCGTCAATCGCAGGCCCGCGGTCTCGACCGCCGTCGCGCCGGCTTCGCTGTGCACCGTGACCTCGATGAAGTTCATGGCCGGCGCGCCGATGAAACCCGCCACGAACTTGTTGGCCGGCTTGCCGTAGACCTGGAGCGGCGTGCCGATTTGCTGGATCCTGCCCTCGCGCATGATCACGACCCGGTCGCCCAGCGTCATGGCCTCGACCTGGTCGTGGGTGACAAACACCGACGTCGTGGGAATGGCGGCATGCAGGCGCTTGATCTCGATCCGCATCTGGGCGCGCAGCTTGGCATCCAGGTTCGACAGCGGCTCGTCGAACAAAAACACCTGCGGATTGCGCACGATGCATCGGCCGAGCGCCACGCGCTGCTGCTGGCCGCCGGAAAGCTGCTTCGGCTTGCGGTCCATGAGGCCGTGCAGGCCGAGCATGCCGGCGGCGCGATCGATCGCGGCCTTGATCTCGGCTTCCGAGGTTTTCTTGTTGCGCAGGCCGAAGGCGAGATTGTCGTAGACGCTCATGTGCTGGTAGAGCGCGTAGTTCTGGAACACCATGGCGATGTCGCGGTCGCGCGGCGGCAAATGGTTGACGATGCGCTCGCCGATGCGGATGTCACCGCTGGAAATATCCTCGAGGCCCGCAATCATGCGCAGCGTGGTCGACTTGCCGCAGCCGGACGGGCCGACCAAGGCAACGAACTCCTTGTCGGCAATCTCGAGATCGACGTCCTTTACGGCGTGGAACAGCGAGCCATAGTGCTTGTTGAGCTTGCTGAGTGTGATCGCTGCCATTTCCCCTCTCTCGTTCCCCGGACGCAGCGCAGCACGCCGCCTCTTCGCGGCGTGGTGCGCTGCAGAGCCGGGGCCGTAACGAACACCGGTGTCTGGTACGGTCCCGGCTCTGCGGAGCAGCGTGAAGAACGCTGCACCGCGTCCGGGACACGGCGACTATTGCGCGGCCTTGCTCACGATCGGCGCGCCTTCGGCGAGCACTTTTGCGATGTCCTCGCGCTTGCCGGTGACGGCCTTGGTGACGGTATCGTTGAACGCCTTGTGCACGGCGGGCCATTGCGGGAAGTAATAGGCACCGCGCACCTTGTCAGGGGAATCCAGCACCGACTCCTTCAAGAGCTTCATGAAGGGATCTGCCGCCGCGATCTTCGGCCAGAAGGTGGTGTTCGGCGGCGGCGCGCCGGTCAACTTGAACAGTTTGGTCTGGCCTTCCTCGTCCAGCATCATGGCTTCCAGCATCTGCTTGGCAACTTTCTTGCGCTCCGCGGGAATCGATTTCGGGATCGCCCAGCCCCAGATATCATCCCAGGCGAACGGTTTTGTGCGGTTCGGACCGAGCGGGAAGCGCGCGGCGGCCACCTTGCCGGCGACCTTGGACTTGGCGGGATCGTTGAAGGTGCCCCACCACAGCGAGTCGGCGACGGTGAAAGCGGCGTCGCCGGCCATGAAGATGGCGTTGGCTTCGTTGCGGTCGTAGGCCGGCATGCCACGCGGCACGATCTTGTGGGTGTTGATGGCATCCCACCAATATTCGACGGTCTGCTGCATGCAGGGATCGGTGAGGCCGGATTTCCAGCCGGCTTCGGCGAGCTTCTTGTTATCGCGCTCGTAAGGCGGCATCAGCACGTCGCAATTGTTGCCCCACATCGACCAGAACCAGCTGAACCAGCTGTGGTTCATCGCCATGCCCCCGACATAGCCGAACTTGACCTTGCCATCGGCCTGCAGCTTCTTGCTGACGGTGACGAGTTCTGCGAGCGTCTTCGGCACTTCCTCGGGCTTGACCAGGTCGGAACGGTAGAAGAACACGCTAAACGTCTGGCCCATCGGCACCACGGTGTTCTGGCCTTGCGCGTTGGCGAACACCACCGGCGCCATGCCCCATTTCTCGGCATATTTGTTGGCATCGACGTCGTCGGTTGGCTCCAAGAGATGCGCCCAGGTCTGGCCCCAGTCGTCATTGTGCCAGATCACGTCGTACTGATCCGAATTCGAGGTCAGTGACGCCGTCATCTTCTCGACATAGACGCCATAGGAATTCGGCACCTTGACGATCTTGACGCCGTTCTTGGCGCCCCAGGTCTCGAACATCGCGATCGAGGCATCCTGGATCGGGCTCGGCTGGTAGCCGATCCGCAGTTCGGTGACCTGCGCGGCGGCGCTGCCCGTCACCGCCACCAGGGCCGTGGCCGCGGCAAAAGCCCATTTCGTAAGTCGCTGCATTGCTACTCCTCCCTCGTTGTTGTGTTCCTGTTGTTAAATCCGCAAACCCCTGATCACATATTTCTGTCCGAACAGCGCCGTCAGGAACGCCGGCAAGAGCGCCATCACCGCGGTCGCCGCCATCAGGTTCCAGCGCAATCCCATTTCTGTAACAAATTGCGCCATCACCACCGTGATCATCGGCACGCGGTTGCCGGTCAGGATCAGGGCAAACAAAAACTCGTTCCAGGTGAACAGCCAGCACAACACCGCAAGTGCCGCGATCGCGGGCAGCGCCGACGGCACCGCGACGCGGATGAAGGCGCCCCAGCGGGTGCAGCCGTCGATCATGGCGGCATACTCCATCGACGGATCGATGCCGTCGAAAAAACCCTTCATCAGCCAGGAGAAGAAGCAGATGTGCACGGCCACATGCGGCAGCAGCAGTCCGGGATAGGTATCGTAGATGCCCCAGCTTTGGGTGACGAAATACAGCGGCAGCACCCAGGATATGTAAGGCACACAGCGGAACACATAGATGGTGCCGAACCAGATCCGCGATGCCGGTCCGGTGAAGCGCGACAGCATGTAGCCGCTCGACACCGTCACCAGCAGCGAGAACACGGTCGCCAGCGTCGCGATCAGCGCGCTGTTGACGAAAGCTTCCACGATGCGGTCCTCACGCAGCACCTCGGCGAAGTTACCGAGCGTGAACTCGGTGCCGCGATGCACGTAATAGACGCCGGACTCCGGCCGCAGCGAGGTCAGGATCAGCCACAGCACCGGAAAGGCAAACGCGAAGCAGATTGCGCCGAGCGCCAGCGCAAACAGCGTCTTGCGGCTCCACGCGGGCAGGTTGGGAAGGAAATCGGGGCGGCTCACCATCGGCATCGGGTCAGGCCTTTGCGACGCGGTCGACGAGGCGGTAGAGCGCGACGCCGATCACCAGGATGATCAACCCACCGATGATTGCGGCTGCCGAACCGCGGCCGAGATCGAGGTTCAGGAACGCGTGCACATAGGCATAGAGGCTGAACAATTCGGTGGAACGGCCGGGGCCGCCGCCGGTCAGCGTCCACACGATATCGAAGGTGCGGAAGGCGTCGATGGCGCGGATCACCACGCACACCACGATCACCGGGCGCAGCATCGGCAGGGTCAGGAACCGGAATACGCGCCAGGTCGTGGTGCCGTCGATCGCGGCAGCTTCGAACGGCTCCCTCGGCAGACTCTGCAGGCCGGCGAGCAGCAGCAAGGTGAACCACGGAGTCCACAGCCAGATGTCGGTCAACAGGATGATGCCGAATGCGCTCCAGCGCTGCACCAGCCACGGCTGCCCGTCGAGGCCGATCGCTTCCAGCACCGCATTGACGATGCCGAACTGGTCGTTGAACATCCAGCGCACCATGATCGCGGCGACCACCGGCGCCACCATCAATGGCACCAGCAGGATGGTCTGCACCAGCTTCTGTCCCCTGAACGGACGGTTGAGCAGCAGCGCCAGCGCGAGGCCCGCAATCAGCGCTCCGGCAACGCTCAGGATCATGAACATGAACGTGTTCGGCAGCACCACATAGAGGAACGCCGGATCCGTGATCACGCCAACATAGTGATCGAGACCGACCCAGGTCTTCTTCGGGTTGTATAGCGCCCAGTCGCGAAAACTGGCGTTGGCGCCGATGACGATCGGCACCACCTGGAACAGCGTAAGCAGCAGGGCGGCCGGCGCAACGAGAAGCAGCATGAAGCGCTGTTGCTCGCCGAACATGGGACGCCGCGATGCCGACAAGCCCGTTTCCCCCTCTGTCGCTTATGCCATCACGACTCTTGCGTGGTCGGTACGTGCAAAAGACCCTCAGGCCAAAGATTATGGGCGGGGCATCCGATGCTAGTCAATGCAGTTTGATCGCCCCTCACGATGACCACCTGGCCTGCTCAGGCAGGCGTGCCCATGATGTAGGGCTTGAGCATCGCGGCCAACATGTTGTGCGTCGGCGTCGGCACGCCGAGCTGACGGCCGAGTTCGACGACCTTGCCGCCGAGCCAGGGCAGTTCGAGCCGGTTGCCGCGATCGAGATCGAGCGCCATCGACGCCTTCATGGCCGGTGGCATGTGGCTGGTAAAGCCGACAATCTGGTCGAGCGCGTCGGCCGGCAGTGCAACGCCCTTGGCGCGGCCGACATCGACCACTTCGCGGTAGGCCGCCACGAATATCGGACGCAGGTCGGGATCGTCGCGAAGCTTGCCGATCGGCTGGCGCGTCGCCGCCATCATGCTGGCGTTGGAAGCGAGCAGGATGAACTTCATCCACAAATCGGTCAGGATCTGCTCGCTCAGGGTCGCGTCGAAGCCGGCCCTGAGGCACAAAGCGAGAAAGTCCTCGCCGCGCTTGCTGCGCCGGCCGTCGAGTTCGCCAAAGATCATCCGCATGAAGGTTCCGACCTGCTGGATCACGCCGGGCGCGACAATCGACGCGCTGATCTGCGCCACGCCGCACATCACGGCGTTGTTCCCAAGGATCGGGATCAGTCGCTCGGCAGCGTCGACGCCGTTCTGCAGCGGGATCACAGCGGTGTCGGACCCGATCAGCGGTTTGATGTTCCGGCCAGCGCTTTCGACATCCCACAGCTTGACGCAAAACAGCACCACATCGACCTCGCCGACTTCGGCGGGATGTTCGGTTGCATGGGTCGGCACCAGATGGATGTCGCCGCGCTCGCTGCGAACCTGCAGCCCCTGGGTTTTCATGGCGGCCAGATGAGCGCCGCGCGCGATGAAGCTGACATCGGCACCGGCTTTGGCCAGCGCCGCACCGAATCCGCCTCCCACGCCTCCCGTGCCGACAACCGCAATACGCATCGAATTTCCCCTCGCTGATTACGGCCGGACACCGGCGGCCGGACGACGCGTGAGACTTAGCGCATGGGCGCGTCGGGTCAAATCCGAATAAAAGCGCCTAGCGGCCCTCGAAACGCGCCGTTGCGTTGGCTCTCATTTAGAAAGCGGCATCAGCCCGGCCTTCGAAATCACCGGAGCAGCCTCGGCGGAAGCCAGAAAGCGGAGCAGCGTAGCAGCCGCCTCGGGCTCTCGGACGTTACGCGTGATCGCGCCCGCGAAAGAAAACCCCGGCTGAACTTCGGCCGGAAGCGCGCCGACAAAGCTGACGCCGGCGACATGGATCAATTCGCTGACCTGCTGGAAGCCGATCTCCGCCTCGCCCCGCGCGACGACCTGAGCGACCGGCTCGCCGGACGGAGGTCCCCTCACCTTTCGACTCTTGCCCGCGATCTGCTCGGCGATCCCGAGTTTTGGAAACAACGTGGTCGCGAGGTAAGTGCCGCTGCCGCTGTCCGAATAAGCAATCGACCTTGCCGCCAGCAGTGTGCTGCGAAGCGTCTCGACGCTGCCGATATCGGGCTTCTCGGCGCCGGCGCGCACCACCATGCCGATCAGCGAACGGGCCAACTCGGTCTTGCTATCGGCGCGCACCAGGTCTCGCTTGCCCAGTTCGTCGGCAGCACCTCCGTCCAGGATCACCACATCGGCGGCCTCGCCGCGCGTCAGCCGGGCGGGGATCGCCTCCGGGGAGTCGCCCATCGATGGACCGCGCGTGGTGACCAAATGGTGGCCGCTTGCGCGCTCGAAAGCCGGGGCGAGCTCGGAATAAACCCCATAAAAACCGGCCGAGATCATCACGCGCACGTCCGCAGCTGACGCGCGGCCCACCATCAGCAGAGCGGCGAACCCGATCACGGATAGCAAGCGAACGAGCGGTCTGGGTTTCATAAAGACTCCAGCTGGGTTCAGGACGAACCAACCTATCGTGCCAAGACGGTAAATTGGAAGGGATGGGCGCGAAACCAGCGATATCTTTCCTTGCACGAGCTACCCCGTCAGGGCGGCTCGTCTCAGCTGTCATTGACCCCGCCCTGCTACTGGAATTCGATAAAGCGGCGGCGGCTGTCATCGGATAGAAGCGCGTCAAACTCAGGAAGCCCGTTGCAGTCATCCTTGGCATACAATTGGAACCGAAACCTGGGTCGAGCGTTCCTGCCGCAGTGATTTGGCGACAGGAGCGAGAGATGTCACGTGGAATGCCATCGATGACGGCGTTGTTGGGCTTGCTCGCTCTGGCGGGCTATCAGAACAGAGACAAGCTCGCGGAGATGCTAAAGGGTGCCGGCAACAGCGCGCAGCCCGGTGCGGGCAATCAACAAGGGCCCCTGGGCGGCCTGCTTGGCAATCTGAGCGGCGCACTCGCAGGCGGCGGCGTCGGCGGGTTGTTGAATGGAGGTCTGGGAGAACTACTCGACCGGTTCAAACAGAACGGCCAAGGGGATGCCGCGGAATCCTGGATCAACAAGGGCCCGAATAAAGAACTGCCGCCTCCACAATTAAAGCAGGCGATCGGGGCGGATGTGTTGGCGGCGCTGGAGCAGCAAACCGGACTGTCGCAGGAGGAACTTCTCGCGAGGCTGTCGCGCGAGCTTCCCACCGCGGTCGATCGATATACACCCGACGGCCGTCTCCCCCACTAACCGTTTCGCTATTCAAACCGAAGGAACATGGCATGAGCATTCTGTGGACGATCATTATTGGATTCATAGCCGGGGTGATCGCGAAATTCCTCATGCCGGGAGACAACGAGCCCTCCGGCTTTATTCTCACGACCATTTTGGGCATCGTGGGCGCGTTCGTTGCGACGTACCTGGGACAGGCGCTCGGTTGGTATCAGCCGGGCGAAGGTGCGGGACTGATCGGCGCCATAGTGGGCGCCATTATCGTTTTGTTTGTTTACGGCATGGTCGCCGGACGCAGACGAACTATCTGACCCCTACACGTCGGCAAGCTTCGCGAAGGAGGCTTGCGGCGTGCCGGCCGATGCGCCATTGCATGACGCATGCCCGTCCACGATTCGTCGCAAGCCATTCCCCTTGAAGAATCCATTCTTGACGTGTTGATGCGCGCCGGCACCGGCACGCTGAGCGCGCCGGAGATCGCTCATGCAATTGCGCCAGAGGGCGACTGGCATGGGCTGTTGCTGCCGATCCGCCGCGCGGCGGTGGCGCTGGCGCAGGCCGGCCGACTTGTCATCTACCGCAAGGGCAAGCCCGCCGACCCCGGTGATTTCCGCGGCGTCTATCGTCTGGGCCTGCCGCGGCAGGACTAGGCTGGCTCAATCCCATTTCGGCGCAAAACCGAAATCGGTGAGGCGCCCTTTCGGGCTGCTCAGCGCGGAAATCTGCCGCATCTCGTCGTCGGAAAGTTCGAAGTCGAACAGTTCGATATTTTCCGACAACCGCTCGATCTTTGAGGTCCGCGGTATCGCGGCGACGTTCTGCTGCATCAGCCAGCGCAGGCACACCTGCGCGGCGGTTTTGCCGTGTTCCTCGCCGATCCCGGCCAGCGCCCTGTCGTTCTTGATGCGGCCCTTGGCGATCGGACTGTAAGCCACCAGCGCCATGCCGTTGTCGGCGGAGGCCTGCCGCACCTTGGCTTGGTCGAGATAGGGATGATACTCGACCTGATCGCACACCAGCGGCACCGGACAGGCCGCGACGGCCTGTTCGATCAGCGCCACTGTGAAATTCGATACGCCGATATGCCTGGTCATGCCGAGTTCTTTGACGTGTGCCAGCGCGCCCAATGTCTCCTGCAGCGGGATGCGGGGGTTGGGCCAATGCAGCAACAGCAAGTCGACGTGCGCCAAGCGCAGCTTTGCCAGGCTCTCCCTGGTGGATCGCTCAAGGTCGTTTGGCGCAAAGTGCGTGGTCCACACCTTGGTAGTCACGAAAACCTCGTCGCGATGGACGCCGGAGGCACGCAGTCCGTCGCCTACCTCGCTTTCGTTCTCGTAGATTTGGGCGGTGTCGATATGGCGATAGCCTAATCGCAGCGCCTGCTCGACCACGCGCGCGCAGGTTCGGCCGCGCAGTTCCCAGGTACCGAGCCCGATTGCCGGAATTCTTGCGCCGTTGGCTTCAACGAATTGCATCGCGGATTCCCATATCAATGGGACAGTCTAGCCTTGCGATGCGCAGCTTGCGAGTGCGGCAAACACCGTTTCCGGCGCGTGCGCGATGACGGCGAGAAGCGCGCGCGCGGGTCCCCGCGGCAGGCGCTTGCCCTGCTCCCAGTTGCGGATCGTTTCGACGGGCACGCCGAGCCGGGCGGCGAATTCGATCTGGGTCAACCGCGCCCGCCGGCGAAGATCGCGGGCGGTTGGGGCCGCTGCGGCATCGGCAGGCGCGATGGCGGGAAGCATGGGTGCAAGCGGAAATTCCCGCCCGTCCCGCAACTCGACGATCCGTCCGTCCGCTTTCAGCCGCAACCGCTGCATGCCCGACCTCTCTGGCTTAATGGTCGGTGATGCGCGTTAAAGTCCGATGAATGGCAGGCCTATTTCAGCCCGAACCACAGCGTGGCGATGCCGAGGAATGAAAAGAAACCAACAACGTCGGTGACCGTGGTCACGAAAGTGCCCGACGCCACCGCCGGATCGGCGCGCACCCGCTCCAGCACCATCGGGATCAGGATGCCGCCGAGCGCGCCCGCAACCAGGTTGCACAGCATGGCAAGGCCGATCACCACGCCAAGGCCCGGAATCTTGAACCAGGCCACCGCAGCAACCCCGGTGATGATCGCGAACGCCAATCCGTTGACCAGGCCGACCAGCCCCTCGCGCATCACCACCCGAAAGGCGTTGCTGGAGCCGAGTTCGCGGGTCGCGAGCGCCCGGACCGCAACCGTCATGGTTTGCGTCGCGGCGTTGCCACCCTGACTGGCCACGATCGGCGCCAGCACCGCCAGCGCGACCATTTGTTCCAGTTGTCCTTCGAACAGGCCGAGCACCGACGAGGCCAGAAACGCGGTAGCGAGGTTGACCAACAGCCAGTTGAAGCGGCCCTTGGCGATGGTCCAGACGCTGTCGGACAATTCTTCGTCGCTGGTGACGCCGCCGAGCGCCTTGATGTCCTCTTCGGCCTCTTCCTCGATGACGTCGACCACGTCGTCGATGGTGATGACACCGACCAGCCGGTCGGAGGTATCGACCACGGGCGCTGCGACCAGATTGTACTTGCCGAACAGCCGCGCCACCTCTTCCTGGTCGTCCATCACCGAGACGCGGCGGCGGTCCTCGTCGATCAGGTCGGCCAGCGGCACCGGGCGGCGCGCGCGCAGCAGCGCGTCAAGCGATACCGCGCCCTGCCAGTGCTGGTCGCCGTCGACCGCGTAGATTTCATAGAAACGGTCCGGCAAGTCCGGCGTGTCGCGCATGTAGTCGATCGCCTGCCCGACGGTCCACTCCGGCGGCACCGCGATGAACTCGGTCTGCATCCGCCGGCCGGCGGAATTTTCCGGATAAAGCAGGCTGCGCTCGAGCGCGACACGCTCGGAGTGCGGCAGCTTTTCGAGAATCTCCTCCTGGTCCTCCTCGTCGAGGCCTTCGAGCAGTTCGACGGCATCGTCGGATTCCAGTTCGCGGACGCCTTCCGCGACCGTCTCGGGCTCGAGTTCTTCGAGGATTTCCTCGCGGACGGTGTCATCGACTTCGTTCAGCGCCGAAAAGTCGAAGTCGGCGCCGGTGAGTTCCACAAGGCGGGGCCGCTCCTCCGGATCGAGCGCCTCGATCAGGTCGCCGAGGTCGGCCTCATGCAGTTCGGCGACGATTTCGCGCAAAAACGCCGCATCGGCGGCCTGAACCGCGGCCGAGACTTTTTCGACAAATTCGGGACGGAGGTCGCCGTCTTCATCCCGCATCGGAAAACGGTCCAACACGGATTCATCGGCGGCGGGTTGGGCAACGTCCACATCATCGGCCATGCCGCGCCTCGCCGGTTTGTTACAGGTTTACGCCTAGCGCGTTCCGAACGAATTGCGCTATCGAATGGCAGCGAACTCACGCCCGTGTCGTGCATTACCCAATCGGCAATGCCAAGCGCAATGATAAATGTGGGGATGCGCTAGGGCGTTTCGCGCGTTGGGTAGTGTCATGATCGTATTGCGAGCCGCTATCGTTGCCTTGATTGCCTGCACGGCAGCCGCGCAAGCGGCGGAGTGTCCGCGCGCGGGCACGCTTGGCATCTCGCGCATTCTCGCGGTCGATGCGGCCCGCACGCCCCGCGTCGGATTGAAAAGCTTTCCGCAGACCTTGCCGCTCGAGGACCACGAGGTGGTGCTGACCTTCGACGACGGCCCGTGGCCGACGACAACCTCGCGTGTGCTGGCGGCGCTGGCAAAGGAATGCGTGCGCGCGACGTTCTTCCTGATCGGAAGGCCCGCCGCCGAGCATCCCGAACTGGTGCGCCGGATCGCCGCCGAGGGCCATACCGTCGGCCATCACACCTGGTCGCATCGCAGCCTGCGGCGGATCAAACCCGGCGAGACGACAGGGGAGATCGATCGCGGCATCTCGGCGGTGGAAACCGCACTTCACGGCGCCGCGACCACGACGCCGAATACGCCGTTCTTCCGTTTTCCCGGCTTCGAATCCACGCAGGCCACGCTCGACCTGCTGCAATCCCGCGGCATCATGGTGTTCGGCGCCGACCTGTGGGCCAGCGACTGGAATCCGATGGCGCCGAAGCAGCAGTTGAAGCTGCTGACCGACCGCCTCAAGCATGCCCGCAAGGGAATTATCCTGCTGCACGACCCGAAGGCGCAAACCGCCGCCATGTTGCCGGATTTTTTGCGTTATCTGAAGGACAATCACTATCGCGTTGTCCATCTTGTGCCGGCGGCGCCGGACAAGAAGCCGGAGCCGGCTCCAGCGGCCGCGAATTTATCCCCAGCGGGCAAACGCGATTAAGGCCACGTTTATGGCCGGCGCGATAGTTTTCTGCTCAAGTGGAATGTGTTTTGGTGTTTTTACATGGGTAAGGCGTTGGGCATAGACCGGGCACGACATGCCGCGGTGCTCCTGCTGAGCATGGCCTCCGGCATTGCCGCAATGCCTGCCTCCGCGGCCGATTGCCCCGGCAATCCCGGCGCGCTCGGGACCTCGCGCACGCTGGTGGTCGATCCCCGCGAACATCCGCGAATCGGCACCATGCAGTACGCCGAAACCCTCCCTTTGCAGGACCACGAGGTGGTGCTGACCTTCGACGACGGTCCGCTGCCGCCGCACAGCACCCAGGTGCTGGACATTCTCGCCGCGCAATGCGTCAAAGCGACCTTCTTCATTATCGGCCGCATGGCGCGGAGTTTTCCGGAGGGCGTGCGGAAAGTCCGCGACGCCGGCCACAGCATCGGCACCCACAGCCAGAATCATCCGCTCAGCATGAACCGGATGCCGATCGAGCGCGCCCGGCAGGAGATTGACGACGGCATCGCCGCGACCGAGGCCGCGCTTGGCGACGGCGGCGGATTGTCGCCGTTCTTCCGCATTCCCGGCCTGCTGCGCGCCGAGGCCGTCGAGGATTATCTCGCTTCCAAGGGTATCCAGACCTGGAGCGCGGATTTTCCGGCCGACGACTGGCGGCACGTTTCCTCGGCGCGGGTATATGACCTCGCGATGAAGCGGCTCGAGGCCAAGGGCAGGGGCATCCTGCTGCTGCACGACATCCAGGCGCGCACCGTCGCCGCGCTGCCGAGAATCCTGCATGAACTGAAGGCGCGCGGTTATCGCATCGTCCATGTCGTGCCGGCCACGCCGGACCTGCCGAAGACGCCGACCGAGCCGCAGCAATGGCAGTTGCATCCGGTCTCGGAAAACGTCGCGATTTCGCACTGGCCGAAAATTCCCAGTTTCGTGTTTGCCAACGCGGAGACGCTCCCCGCACCTGCGGTGTCGGATTCGCATTGGCGCGATGGGAGGCTGGTGTTGTTGCCGGAATCGTTCGAACGCCCAGGGAGCCTCGCACGCGGCGCAGTTCGCTTGCCGCAGCAAGCGCCATGGCCACAGCTAACGCCGCAGCAGGCCACCAGCGCCGCGATCACCCTGCCCGTGCCGGCCAAGGACATCTTCGAGATCCCGGAAAAATCCGCCGCGACAACGCAGCAGGCCGCCATCTCATCAGCACATCACGCGGAACGAGCGCTGGCTCCGGTCGGAAACGAAGCGGACGCCATCGCAAAACTGATTGCGGTCCACGCCAGCGCGTCGAAGCGCATGATCCCGGGCAGCCATCGCATTGCCGAACCGCGCCTGAAACGCGTACCGCTGACGGCGCGCCAACGCCTCTCGGCCAGCAGGGTCGGGCTGATACCGCGCGCGAGAGATTCTGTCCGGTGATTGACTGACTATGCCAGAATTGGCAACGACCAAACGGGACATCGACCTCGCCAAAGCGCGGCTCAGACAGATCAGGTGACGATAGTGGCAAGATCAGTATTCCACGACCTCTTCCCGGAGGAAGAGGCCGCAGAGCTTGAAATGCGCGCCAGGTTGCTTTCCGGCATCAACAAATGGCTGAGCAAGTCCGGATTGACGCAGACCGAGGCGGCCGAACAACTCGGCGTTACTCAGGCTCGGGTATCGGAGATCAAGAACGGCAAGATCAACCGGTTCAGCCTAAGCATGCTGGTCCGGCTTGCGCGGCGCGCCGGGCTGCGCCCCGGGATCAAATTACAGAAGGCAGCGTGACGGTCGAGATAGGCCAAGTCGGCATTGAAATCTTTGCCGGGCTTTCGCCCGGCATATCCCATTCGCTACCCTTTACTGTTCGGCCAGAAATGCGACGGAGTCGAGCGCGCATGACGAGTTGACGCCGGACTGCGGAGTAACATCGCCATTGGGGTCGACCTGGATCATGAAACTTGTCGTTCCCAGATACGGATTGGTGGCGGGAAAAAACAGTACGGCACTTGGTCGAAATCCGGCCGGCAATGTGAAGGCTTTCGAACCCACGGTGCCGTTTTTGATCGTCCCGCACAAATGAACGATGTTGGCGGCTGTTTTGTAGTAGCCGCCCGCGCGTATTCCACCAGCGAAATTGACCCATGAATTGGCGTAAGTCGGCGCGGTTATCGTTGGATTCAGCACCTTGTCGGCAATGAAAGCGCCGGTGCCGTCAAAGATTCGGCGGTAGGAAGTCGTCGCCGATGGGATCGTGAACGAGTTCACGTAGCCGACATAATCAAGGAAGCAGTTGCCGGACGCGGCATCGACCAAGACTGAACTGTATTCGCCGCCGGTGATTCTGGCACGCTGTACGTTCTGCAACACCAGCGAACTCGTTGCGTGGTTGCCGCAGCACATATCAAGATGTGTTTGCGAACTGCCGTCCAGACTCCAGTCATAACCGGCGTTGGATTCGCAATCGAAATTGGTGAATATATTGTCGACGCAACCCGGACCTTCATAGACACCGCCGCCGCCCGACACATTTCCCTCTGACGTTCCCTTGAAGCGGCAGCGTACCGTGCCGCCCATCTGGACTCCCGTTCCGCTGATGCCCTCCGCGATGACGTAGAAATCACAATCCGTTACGGTTTCTCCGGAGACGCGCGGCTGCGAAATCAGCGCAGCCCCGGGCTGAACCAGAAACGCGCCGCCGTCATTGGTCGACATTTTGACGAAAAATTCTGAGCAGACTGAAAAGTTCAGGTTCAGCGCAGTATCAGTGAAGTCTCTCGCGATGATATTGATGCTGGAGTGATGCACCGAACGAGCAAACACTGCGTTCGTTGCTGATGGATTGCCGACAATCCTGAACGGACATTGCCGGGAGCCGAACGAGATGTCCAAAAGAAGGCCGGACGTCGCTCCGGCGTCGAACGAAATTGCCGATCCTGATCCGGTAAAGGTGATCGTCACCCCGCCGAAATTGACATGCCGCGTGTGGTCGTTTCCGAGCGAAAGGATCAGCGAGGTGAGATAATTTCCCGAAGGCCAGAACAACCCATTGCCGGCCGATACCGCGGAAGCCTGAGCTGACACTATCGCGCTGTGATCGTCGGTGCCGTATAGAATGTTGGTAGCGGCCGCCGAAAGCGTTGTGCTCGCGTTGGCAGCCAGCGTGACGTGGGTTGCGTTCGTAAAAGCCGCGATGGTGGTTTTGAGAACTGCGCCTGTGGTGCCTGCGCCCGGCACAAGGATCAGTTTTCCGACGTCGGCTGCGGTGAATGCCGCCCCGGTGGCCGTCAGCGCGTTTGAGCCGGCCGATATGGTCGCCGTCGCCGCAACGTTGATGCCGTCACCCTTCGCACCAAAATCTTTGACTGAAACAATGTCGCTCATTTGCTGCCTCATCGGTCATCGTGACAGCCCTCACCCTCTAAGGTTGAAGCCTATAAATGTGACTACCTGATGACGTTGACCTGCACGGCAGGCGATGCAAAAATTCCGGTCCCGGAATGCCAGCGATCCTGGTCAGTCCGCACAAAAGCGACCGGAAAATTCGGGAGCAGTCGGTCGACGCGCGTCTCTGCAAGCCATGACGGCCTGCCGATGAAGATGCCTGGTGCGCTCGGAGGGACTCGAACCCCCACGATGTTACTCACTGCCACCTCAAGGCAGCGCGTCTACCAATTCCGCCACGAGCGCTGAAGGCCGGAAACGGGCTTGCGCCCGGCCGGATCGACGGCGCCGATGTAACAAATCGGGGATGGGGGGACAAGAGCCGGAGGCGGCCTTGCGGGCTACCTGTGACCGGGGGTCCGGGGCAGCATTTGCTTGACTTCCACCGCGATCCGGTTGCGGTCGACCAGCACCACGCCGCTGGCGATGGGCAGGTTGTTGGCCAGCACCTTGACCTCGTCCTGCTCGGTGGCGTCCAGTTCGATGATGGCGCCGCGGCTGAGCCGCATTACCTGATGAATCGGCATCGAGGTGGTGCCGAGCACCACCATGAGGTCGACGGAGACTTTGTCGAGGGTCGGCACTTCTGAACCACCACGCTGCAACGACGCGCACAAATGCGGAAAATTGTCAGGTTCCAGATCACCACGTTATGGTTAGCCGATGGTTAATGACCGCCAAAGCCTCGATTTGACGACGTTTGCGCAGGCTCCCGGCGGCGCCGCGGTCGAATGGCGGGTTTCCACAGCGCCAGTGCCCTATCCGGCAGCCGTGGCCGCGATGGAAGCGCGGGTGGCGGCGATCGCCGATGGCCAGGCGCCGGAGCTGGTGTGGCTGCTGGAGCACCCGCCGCTCTACACGTCCGGCACCAGCGGCAAGGACGCCGACCTGCTCGACCCCCGTTTCCCGCTGTTTCCGACTGGCCGCGGCGGGCAACTGACCTACCACGGCCCGGGCCAGCGGGTCGCCTATGTGATGCTCGATCTGAAGCGCCGTCGGCCGGACGTACGAGCCTTTGTGGCCGGTCTTGAGGAGTGGATCATCCGGGCGCTGGCCGCCTTCGATGTGCGGGGCGAGCGGCGCGAGGATCGCGTCGGCGTCTGGGTCGCGCGGCCGGACAAGGGGCCCGGATGCGAGGACAAGATCGCCGCCATCGGCGTACGGCTGCGGCGCTGGGTGTCGCTCCACGGCATCTCGATCAACCTCGCGCCGAACCTGGAGCATTTTGCGGCGATCGTGCCGTGCGGCGTGGTCGACCCGCGCTACGGCGTCACCAGCCTCGCCGATCTCGGGCTTGCTGCGACCATGGCCGATCTCGATATCGCGCTCCGGCAGGCATTCGAAGAGGTGTTCGGCGCTTTGAGCGTGCGCCTGCCGGCAACTACGGCCTGAGGGAAGCTCACAAAATGGCCTCGAAGGCGCTCCGCAGGGTTTCGTGCCGAAACACGAATCCGCTGCTCAACGCCTTGTTGGGGATGACACGTTGCCCTCCCAACAGAAGCTCGTCGGCGAAATCGCCGGCCACATGATGGAGCAGTCCGGCCGGAATGCGAAAGGCCGCGGGGCGCCGCAGCCGCCGGCCGAGTTCTTCGGCGAATTTCCTGTTCGTAACAGGGAGCGGCGCGGTCGCATTGATCGGCCCCGAGAGATCCGGCTTTGCCAGCGCATGCGCGATCAGGCGAACGAGGTCGTCGCGTTCGATCCACGACATCCACTGCTTGCCTGACCCGATCGGGCCGCCGAGGCCGAACTCGAACGGCGTGAGCATTCGCGTCAGCAATCCGCCTTCGATCCCGATCACCAGACCGATCCGCAGATAGACGACCCTAACACCGTACTCCGCGGCCCGGCTCGCCGCCTGCTCCCAAGCAGCGCACAGTTCATGACTGAAACAGCCATGCGATTTCGCAGACTCCGTCAAAGGTTGATCCTGCCAAAGGCCATACCAGCCGATCGCGGAACCATTGACCAATGCCGCAGGCCGGCGCTCGAGGCGCGCAATCAATCGGATGACATCGTCTGTCATGCCGATGCGGGAATCGAGAATCTTGCGGCGTTTTGCGTCGGTCCGCAGCCCGTTGCCGATCGGCTCACCCGCAAGATTGACGATCGCGTCGATCTTCGCGTCCGCCGGCAATTGATCGAGGCTGGTAATCAGCGTAATCGGCGGCGTCAGAATTTCCGCTTTGGCCGGATTCCTCACCAGCGCGATGATATGGTGACCGGCGTCCCTGAGGCTCGCAACAAGCCTGCTGCCGATGAACCCGGTCGCTCCTGTAATCAGGATCGTCCGCTGTCCCGATAAATCTTTGACGAGATCGCTCGCAGAAGCATTACCTAGTCGCGCAAGGCGCCTGGATGCCGCGAGGTCGCGCATTCCACCACAGCCCGCGCCGACGGCGGCCACCGCCGCAAGAATGCTCCAGAAGCCATAAAACACGGACTGGATGCCTGTTGGGTGGCCAGCCCATTCAATCAGGATCGGCAGCAAAAGAACAAGGATGGCGCCGTAATTCAGCGCCAGCAAAGTGTGGTTGACCCGTTCGCTCGCCGGAAGTTTCCGGCTGATGTCTTCTTCAACGAAATCCAGCAGCGTGACGAAGACTTCGACCACAAGGACCGCGATCACGATCATCGCCCAAACGCCGTGAACTTCCGACCAGCCGAGCGTCAGGAACAGCAGGGCATAGAGCACATTGCGGATGCTGTGGAGTTGAAGCTCATGGCGCTGCGATGGCCGCCACGCCAGCCGCTCGGTCATCTCATGATGGTAAAACGTATCGAACGCTCCCATCGCAATCTGAATGGCAATCAGCGTCCACAGCAGCGACGACATCATGGCGTCGCTTCCCTGAAGACGGCCGATTGGCGAACCAGCATGCCAAAGCGGGGATGAACGATCTCGAGCGCGAATTGAAATTCTCCGCCGCCGAGATCGGCGTGGGTCACCGTCAAGGCGCCGGGCGTGAGGAACGCCGGCAACCAGAACTTCAGGCGTCCGGCCTGCAAAAAGTAACCGGCGCTGCGGAACAGCAAGTCCTCGCCATCGACGACAATCCGCAGCGCCATGCCGACGCCAAATCCGAGATATTCCTCAAGACCGGTGGGTCCGGCGAAACGTTTCGATGAATGGATGACCTGGGGAAACCCGTTGCGGCGTGCATAAATCCGCGTCCAGATCTGGCCGCTGGTTGCGGCATCTTCGGTCACCGTGACGATGCTTGGGACAGGCGTGTCGGTGCTGATCGGCAGCGGCCCGCCGATCAATCGCGCCATCTGCGCCAGCCACCAGCCGATCCGGCTGAAGCCGATCTCGATGACCTCGCCGACGTAAACTGCGGTGTGGCCGTCCGCAAGGCGCTTGGAAAACCGTTGCCGGGTAGCCGGCGGCAGGCGTTTCCAGTCGTCGTCGGATAGCAGCGTCCGAAACCGGAGATCGCAGAGGGCGGCGTCTGGATTTTGGACAGAATCGCCCGGGGCCGGAGGCTTCGAGATTTTGCTTTGCAACGCCATCATGCGCTCCAGCAACCCGAGGCCTTATCTGGATTTCCCCGCGGGCAGGAAACTGACGATCTTTTCACCCAGTCGCATCAAGGCGACCAGCCTGGGCCGCGGCACGGTCAGCATCTGCGCGTACCAGCGATCGACCAGTTCGGTGAACGCCAGCATTTCCTTCAGCCGCTTGCTCGCAACCGAACTGATCGTCGGATCGTCGGCGGCATCGATGACGCAGGCGCGCAATGCCTCCACGGCAGGATCGATTTCCCGCACCTTGCGGCCGGCGGCAATTCGCGCAGCCACCTCCCAGATATCGGTCTCCGCCTCGTAGTGATCGCGGCGGTCTCCCATGATCGGAACGCGCCGGATCAAATTCCACGACAAAAGCTCCCTGATGGAATTGGAAACATTGGATCGCGCCATGCCCAGCGTGTCCGCGATGTCGTCGGCGGTCATCGGCGTTTCGGACAAATAGAGCAGGCCGTGAATCTGGCTCACCGAGCGATTGACGCCCCACTCGTCGCCCATGTCGCCCCAGTGCAGGACGAACCGTTCGACGGCGGCGGGTAATTTCTTCTTGTCTGTTGTTTCTGTCATGACAGAAACATCTGACGATACTTGCCGAATGTCAAGCTTTGATTATCGACGGGTTGAAAACATGGTTTGCGTGCCGCCGTGCCGCGACGGTCCGTCAGATCGTCGGCAGTTCGGAAAACCGCTCACCCTTCCTGCGCAGGTCCAGCGCATCCGGCTCGGCGGGCTTTTCATCGACGGCATCAACCCATGCCGCATCCGGTCCGCGCCGGCATAACCTGATCATGTCGGCTACCGCCTGTTCGGGGCCGGCGAATACGGCTTCGACGGACCCGTCCCGGCGATTGCGCACCCAGCCCTGTAGCCCGCGCGCGGTCGCGGTGCGCCTGGTCCAGTAGCGAAAGCCGACGCCCTGCACCTCGCCGCGGATCACCACTTGCCGGACGACGTCGCTCATCTACCGCCTTGACCCAAGAAAATCCGCGTTGCGCTGTTTTGCAATCGCATCGCGCGTGACGCGACCCATCAATTCCGATGATGCGAGGCCTTGCAACGCTTTCGGTGCAGCGCCTTCACGAACGGCTTTCAGCGTTTCGAACACCGCCTGCGTCGCCGCCGCAATCGGCGCATGGCCCTGCACCGCGATGCGCACCCGTTGGCGGGCGAGAAAATCCCAGTCGGTCATTTCCTCGGTCGGGCCGCCCAGCACGATGGGCAACGACGTCGCGGCGGCAATGGCTTCGAGATCCCGGCGCGTTTTCACCCCGGTGAAGAACAGCGCGTCGACGCCGGTGGCCTGATAGGCCTTGGCGCGGATAACCGCGTCATCCACCGACGTCACCCCGGCCGCCCCGGTGCGGCCGATGATGACCAGCGACGGATCGCCGCGCGCATCCAGCGCGGCTTTCATCTTGCCGACGCCCTCCTCCAGCGAAATCAGTTGGGTCTTCGCCTGCCCAAAGGCTTGCGGCAGCAGCGTATCCTCGATGGTGAGGCCGGCAGCGCCCGCGGTTTCCAGTTCCTGCACGGTGCGGCGGACATTCAGCGCATTGCCGTAGCCATGATCGGCATCGACCAGCACCGGCAGCGCCGCGGCGCGCGACATCCGGCGCATCTGTTCGGCAAGTTCGGTCAGCGTGATCAAGATAATATCCGGATCGCCGAGCACCGCCAGCGACGCCACCGAGCCGCCGAACATGCCGACCTCGAAGCCGAGATCTTCGGCGATGCGGATCGAGATCGCATCATAGACCGAACCCGGACGGATGCATGCCGATCCCGACAGGATCGCGCGCAAGTTTTCGCGGCGTTTGCGGAAAGCCATCGTGACCTCAGGCGAATTCGAGTATCAACGCGTCCACCGCCAGCGTCGCGCCGGCGGTGGCGTGAATTTTCTTGACCGTGCCGTCGCGCTCGGCGCGCAGCACATTCTGCATCTTCATGGCTTCGACCACGGCCAGGGTTTCGCCGGCCTTGACCTCCTGCCCTTCGGTCACGGCGATCGACACCACCAGACCCGGCATCGGACAAAGCAGTTTCTTGCCGGTATCGGCCTTGGCGCCGACCGGCATCAGCCGCGCCGCCGCGGCCTCGCTCTCGGTGAATACATTGACCGCGACCTCAAAGCCCTGATGCGCGAGGCGGATGCCGTTGGGGATCGCCCGCACCTGCATGGCGATCGCGTGCCCATCGATGGTGCCCTGCCACACCGGATCGCCCGGCTTCCACGGCGAGACCAGTTGATGCGGAGCGCCCAGAGCGCCATCGGCAGCTATGAAGCGAACCGAAATGCCCTCGCCTTCGCGTGCAATTTCGAGCGCGATTTCGTTACGCTCCAGCCATACCGCGCGGCGGCGCTCGCGCTGCACCGCGCGACCGATCATCTGTCCGGATATCTGACGCTTGCGCTCGCCCAGCACATGATCGACGGCGGCTGCGACCGCCGCCAGCCGGCGCGCGATCTCGCCTTCCGGCTCGCGCGCGGCAAACCCTTTGGGAAACTCCTCGGCGATGAAGCCGGTGGAGAGATTGCCGCCGCGCCAGCGCGGATGATTCATCAAGGCCGAGAGGAACGGAATGTTGTGGCGGATGCCGTCGATGTAGAACGAATCCAGCGCAGTCGCCTGTGCCTCGATGGCGGCGGCGCGCGACGGCGCGTGGGTGACGAGTTTGGCGATCATCGGATCGTAATAGATCGAGATTTCACCGCCTTCCTGTACGCCGGTGTCGTTGCGCACGGTAATGCCATCGACGCTGCTTTCGACCGGCGGCCGGTATTTTACCAGACGTCCGATCGACGGCAGGAAATTTCGGAACGGATCCTCGGCATAGACGCGAGACTCCACCGCCCAGCCGGTCAGCGTCACATCCTTTTGCGCCAGCGCAAGTTTCTCGCCGGCAGCTACCCGGATCATCTGCTCGACCAGATCGATCCCGGTGATCAACTCGGTCACGGGGTGCTCGACCTGCAGCCGCGTGTTCATTTCGAGGAAATAGAAGCTCTTGTCCTGGCCGGCGACGAATTCGACGGTGCCCGCGGAATCGTAATTTACCGCCTTGGCCAGCGCCACCGCCTGTTCGCCCATCTTGCGCCGCGTGGTTTCGTCCAATAGCGGCGACGGCGCTTCTTCGATCACCTTCTGATTGCGGCGCTGGATCGAACATTCGCGCTCGCCGAGATAGATGACGTTGCCATGCTTGTCGCCGAGCACCTGGATTTCGATGTGGCGCGGATCGACGATGAACTTTTCAATGAATACCCGGTCGTCGCCGAACGAGGATTTTGCTTCGGCCTTGGCCAGCCCAAAACCTTCGGCCACCTCCGAGGTCGAATGCGCGATCCGCATGCCCTTGCCGCCGCCGCCGGCGGACGCCTTGATCATCACGGGATAACCGATCTCGTCGGCGATCCTGACCGCATGCTTCTCGTCCTCGATGACGCCGAGATGGCCGGGCACGGTGGAGACATGTGCCTTAGCGGCAGCCTTCTTGGATTCGATCTTGTCGCCCATCGCGGCAATGGCACCGGGATTGGGGCCGATGAAGACGATGCCGGCGGCTTCGAGCGCACGCGGAAAGGCTTCGCGTTCCGACAGGAACCCGTAGCCGGGGTGCACCGCCCCGGCGCCGGTCTTGCGGCAGGCCTCGACGATTTTCTCCATCGAAAGGTAGCTTTCCACGGCTGCCGGGGGCCCGATCAGGACGGCGTCATCGGCCATTTCGACATGGAGCGCGTCGCGGTCGGCCTCGGAATACACGGCAACGGTTTCGATCCCCATCCGCCGGGCCGTCTTGATGACGCGGCAGGCGATCTCGCCCCGGTTGGCGATCAGAATTCGTTTGAACATGCGCTTGTTGATCCGAAGGCGTTTCCAAATTTGCCGGACGGTATGTTCAATTCTGCCGAGCGTAACACTAACCCAAACCGAAACTTGCTTGCACGCAAAGCAATTCGGACGATAAAATGGCTACTTGAGGTTGGGAGCGCTCGGCAGGGGGAGCATGTCATGACATCGTACACACTTTATGATGAAGCCCAAGGATTTATCAAGAACAATGGAGCCAACTATAACAGCTTGCTGGACGCGGTTAAGGCGACCTGTCAGAAGATCGAGGGTCTGGAACGACAGCGCGTAAAAGCTACCTATTCACGAGGTGAAAAGCAGAAGAACCGATCCGAGTTGAAGGAAACTTGGAAGCTTCCCAAAAAGCTGCTGAAGATGCGCCTGAATGAGGAAAGAAGCGCCGGCCCGAACCAACCTCCAAGGCAGGTTCAATGGAGGCAACTGCCGGATGTTATCGGCGTAACCGTTGTCGTCTACTATCCTGATCAGATCGAGACCATCCTCAAACGCATAATCGATGAACTCCTCCCGCAAGGAATCCAGCTGGATGGACCGATCGAAGAAAAAACGGAGTTCGGCTACCACGCTTACCACGCCGTCGTCGTCTCGAAAAGCGGCCCATACGTCGGACTAAGGTGTGAGATTCAGTGCAAGACCATGCTCCACGATTCATGGGCAACGAAGATGCACGACCTCACTTACAAGCCGATGGGATATCTCGAGCCTCGCCTCGAACTGCTCATGCAAGCTTTTGGAGACACTCTGGAGCGCGTTGAGTGGCAAAGTGAGGCAATTCGGGACATGATCGTCGAGAGATGGAATGCAGAGGCCGAGCGGCGGCGGTTGACGCACGCCTCATTATTCTCTTCGCTCGAACGCACGATGGCGCGATCCGATCTCTCCCCCGACACCAAGAACCTCCGAGCGCTCATCGAGGAACAACGGACCGCTATCGCGGGAGCCTCAAACGCCGAGGATGGTATTGTCAAAGATATCCGCGGGAGCATTGATTCCATTTGCGAGAAGAACTTGGAAGAGGGTTGGGTTCTGGCCGCCCTGATCGCAAGTTTCCGACCAAAGCCTGACCTTGTCGCATACCTCGCTCAGTATACCGAAGCTTGGCTTGAAGAGGTCGCCGGACGCGTAACCGCCGGGCGCAACACCAAAAAGGAAAATGTTGAGACCGTTGCAACGGCTTATATCTCGGCTGGGAACCTAGACTTGGCGATCGACTGCTACATCAAGTTGCTAGCCGACCCGGCGCGCTACGCTCTGGATGATGCAGCCATTCGGCACTGCAAATTCAATTATGCAAACGCACTCATCGAACGCCATTACTATGAGCCGGACGAGTACCGCGACGGTCCGGTGGAAAAACTTCGCAACAACGTTCAAACCTTACTGGAAGCTAAGGTCGTGCCAATGGATGCGCCCGTACGCGAAACGGAGCTCTCAGTGGCTTCGGCTAAAGACACCGAGGGCTTCATGCTTATAGCGTTGGGCGCCAAGCCTGAAGAAGTTAGTTCCGGTCTCGATCTATGCAACGAGGCCCGTCTGGTCGCGCGAAAACACGACCTAAAGCTTGGAGAGCAATTTTGCGATCTGCACCTTCGGCTAGGCTGGCGCAAGCTGCTAGAGCTCGAAGCCCGCGGGAAGCTTCAAGTTTCCTGAAATCGACCGCAGGAACGATTTAAATCTTCGGGGGAAAGATGGGATACCGCATCCTGTGCCTCTTTGGGAAATCTTCACTCACCCATTTGCCATCGATAAGTCGCCGACACAAGGGATTTAATGCATCGCAGCAAATAGGCAACACCTTCTGAAGGAAACGTATTATGAGCGCAGAAAGTTTCCCGTTCCTAACCCCAGAAGGAGAGGTAAAATACAACCGTATTGATCGGACAATCCTTGAAAAGCTTAAACTCCTGCCGGCTGACCATGAGCGGTATTTTATGACCGGTCCGACAACTCAATATCTGCCAGTCTCCAAGTTGGTGTTTAGCCGTGCGCGCCCCGAAGGTATTGCTAACGCCAATGTTCTTATGGAAGAAGCCGCCGTTGGCAACCGGAGCCGACGCGGTCCCATCCGAGTGCGCGAACGCGGCGACGGGCGTTGGGAGGTGATCGATGGTAATTCGACGGCCCTAAATGCACTGTTCTCCGGCTGGTCTGACATTCCGGCGGACGTTCGACCATTCTTGAGCATCGCGACGTTCGCCAATGCGCGAACAAAAACCGAAGCCAGTTTGGGTTGCATGCGGAGGCGGATGTAACAATTCCGTCGTACAGAAAAACTAAACAGAGGCAACGGCTGTTTGAGCCGGAATTGCCGTCTCAGGGGGAGATTTTGATGCGCCGCGCAATCGTCCTGCTATCCGCCGGCCTGACCATCCTGTCCGCGGGAGGTGTGTCAGCGCAAAATGACACGCCCAAAAATCTCATCCTGTTCGTGCCGGACGGCTTGCGCGGCCGAATCGTCACGCCGCAGACCGCGCCGGCAATGGCGGAGGTCCGCGACAAGGGCGTCAATTTCAGGAACTCGCATTCGTTGTTTCCGACCTTCACCACCGCCAACGCTTCTGCGATGGCTACAGGTCATTATCTCGGCGATACCGGCGATTTCAGCAATACGATCTATACCGGTTATCCCGTCGCACATGCCAACGGCACGGTCACACCGTTTCTCGAAGTCGATCCGGTGATCCTCGAGGTCGATGAACATTTCGGCGGCGACTTCCTGAACGAGGAAACCGTGCTGAAAATGGCCCGCGACAAGGGCTATAGCACGGCGGCGATCGGCAAACTTGGCCCGACCCTGATTTTCGATCATACCGACAAGATCGGAGCCGATGGCCTGCATTCCATCGTGATCGACGACGCCACTGGCGGCAAGAACGGCATGCCGCTGTCCCAGGAGATGCAGGCCGCATTGACCAAGGCCGGTCTTCCACTGGCAACGCCGTCGCGCGGCGAAAATGGCAAGTCCGGCGACGCCAAGACACCGGGCACCACGTCCGCCAACGTCGCGCAGCAGGCTTACATGGCCGACGTCGCCACCAAGGTGGTGCTGCCGATGTTCAAGGCGCGCAACCAGCCCTTTGTGCTGGTGTTCTGGTCGCGCGATCCGGATGGCTCGCAGCACAACACCGGCGACAGCCTCAACACGATCACGCCGGGCATCAACGGGCCGACCTCGATGGCTGGCATCAAGAATGCCGACAATAACCTCGCGCAGTTGCGCAAGACGCTTGACGAGCTCGGCCTCGCCGCCTCGACCAACATCATGATCTCTTCCGACCACGGTTTTTCGACGATTTCGAAGGAGAGCAAGACCAGTCCGTCGGCGAAAATAACCTACGAGGACACGCCGAGCGGTTTTCTACCGATGGGCTTTCTTGCGATCGATCTCGCCAGGGCGCTGCAGCTGCCGCTGTTCGATCCCAACGACAAGAACGCGCCCGTTGCCGAAAATGCTCATCCCAAAGCGGGCAACGGATTGCTCGGCAAGGATCCGGCAAAACCCGACGTTGTGGTTGCAACCAACGGCGGCTCCGATCTGATCTATCTGCCCAACAACGACCGCAAGCTGGCGGGACGCATCGTCAAGGCGCTGCTGGAGCAGGACTATGTCAGCGGGCTGTTCGTGGAAGACGATCTCGGACGCTTTCCGGGAGCGCTGCCGCTGTCGCTGCTCAGCCTGCGCGGCAAGGCGGTCACACCGCATCCGGCCATTGTCGTCAATTTCCGCTCCTGGTCCAGCGGATGCGACGAGCCGACCAATTGCTCCGTGGAAGTCGCCGATACCGTGCTGCGGCAGGGCCAGGGCATGCATGGCAGTTTCAGCCGCGGCGACACCATGAACTTCATGGCGGCGATCGGACCTGACTTCAAGGCCGGCTATGCCAGCGACCTGCCCGTCAGCAACGCCGACGTCGGCGCCACCGCCGCGCGGCTTCTCGGTCTCACCTCAAAGCCCAAGGGCAATCTGATCGGCCGGGTGATGACGGAGGCGATGCCCAACGGCGCAACGCCGCGGGGCTTTAGCGGCAGCGTCAGTTCTCGCGCGTCGGCAAACGGCCTGAAGACGGTGCTGAAATTCCAGCGCGTCGGCGAGCAACGCTACTTCGACGTGGCGGGATTTCCGGGCCGCACCCTCGGCCTCGAGGCCGAAGCCGGCAGACAAAAAACGGCGGGGAAATAGTTTCGTCATGGCCGGGCTAAAGCGCGAAGCGCGTCTTCGCGCATATGTCCCCTGCCATCCACGTCTTGCTTGCTGAAACGAGGAAGAAAGACGTGGATGCCCGCGACCAGCGCGGGCATGACGAACTAAATCGGCCAGCCTACATCCCGATGTCGAACACGTTCGGGATATGCGTCAGCGGCAGCGTGGCTGCGCCGACAATCGTCGCGACCAGCCGCATCAGGGTGTGGTTGCCGCGGCGCCGGCCGCGCATTTGGCTGGCGATCCATTCCAGCACTTCGGGTTCGACGCCGACCGCCCTGGTGGGCGCCCAGCTCTCGATCGCGGTGTCCGGCGACAGCGCGACAGTGCGCGACGGCACCGGCAGGCCCGAGGCGGAGGCCGCATGATGCACCACGGCCTTGGCAAACAGATCGTCGAACAACCCGTCATCGCTGCGCTCGGCGGCGGCATCGTTGATCTCGAACAGCGCTTCGGCTTCGGCGCGGCTGACCGGCTGATGCTCCACCGCGGTCGCGGTGAGAATGCGCGCGCACCAGGCGGCGTCGTCGGCATCCAGTGCCCGGGAAAAGTGGATACGGCCCTTGGTGGTTGGTCCCTCGCCGGTGATCACGCCGTCGCGGACGATGGTCAGGGCTTGCGCTGCGGTCTTGCGGCAGGAAATCTTCGAGGTGACAGTGGCGATCGGCTCAGCGGGCATTCCGGGGGCAGACATTGGTACTCTTCTCTTTTTCTTCTTCATCCCAGCATTTCCATGCGGGCGTAAACGAGTGGTTAATGGATCGACACCGCAAAGGCGTCTTTTTTAGATGGTTGCCGATTGGTCGCTGTGGCCTCGATTGGGGTTCGCAGGGGTCGCAACCTCATCCGGCAGGGTTGCGGCACGCAAGCGGCAAAAGCAGGGCAGCGATCCTTTTGATGCCGTTGTGGTTTTTCCGTCGCGGCGGGGCGTAGCAAAAGAAGATTCCGGAGGCAACCGCGTCAAGAGAAGGATATTGTCCTTTTAGGCAGGCCATTCCGCATCGATAGCCTGCGTCCTATACTGACATACGAAATTCATCTGTAACTTGAATGACATGAGGTCGAAACATGGCTCTTCAGATTGGCGCTGTGGCCCCGGATTTCGAGGCCGAAACCACCGAGGGCAAGATCAAGTTCCATGACTGGATCGGCAACAGCTGGGCGCTGTTGTTCTCGCATCCGAAGGATTTTACCCCGGTCTGCACCACCGAACTCGGCGCGCTGGCAAAACTGAAGCCGGAATTCGACAAGCGCGGCATCAAGCTGATCGGGCTCAGCGTCGACCCCGTCGACAAGCATTCCAAATGGTCGGACGACATCAGGGAAACCCAGGGCGCTGCGCCGAACTTTCCGATGATCGGCGATACCGACCTGAATGTCTCAAAACTCTACGACATGCTGCCGGCCAGCACCTCGGGCGACGCCAATACGCGCACCGCGGCCGACAACGCCACCGTGCGCAACGTCTTCATCATCGGGCCGGACAAGAAGATAAAGCTGGTGCTGGTCTACCCCATGACGACGGGGCGCAATTTCCAGGAGATTTTGCGGGTGGTCGATTCGCTGCAGATGACCGCCAAGCATCGCGTGGCAACGCCCGCCGACTGGAAACAGGGCGAGGACGTGATCATTGCGGGCTCGGTCACCGACGACGAAGCCAAGACGATCTATCCGCAGGGCTGGAAATCGCCAAAACCGTATATCCGGATCGTGCCGCAGCCGAAGTAACAAGCGAAGTCTCGTAGGGTGGGCAAAGGCGCTCTTCGCGCCGTGCCCACCATCGCGAAATTCGGTATTCGATTGTTGTTGAATGGTGGGCACGCCATCGGGCGCGCGTTGCGCGCCCGTTGGCTTTGCCCACCCTACGAACTAGATTTTCGGCGCGATCCAGTTGGCGACGATCAGCCCGAGCGTGGCCGATAGCGCGGTGACGAACGCTCCCCATGACACGTCGACGATTGCCACCGGCCAGGTCCAGTGCCTGAGCAGCGACAACGAGGTCAGGTCGAAGGTCGCGTAGCAAAACAAGCCGAACAGCGCGCCATACAGCAGCGTCGATTGCCACGTTGCATCCGGCGAGGCGCTGACGAAAATCAGGATTCCCACCACATAGAGCAGATAGAACAGGATCGCCGGCGCAAGCCGGATCGCGCCGAGCATGTCGCCGACCTGCGAGGTGAAAAAGCTCTTGGCCACGAGGCCGAGAAACAGGAAATCGACGGGGATGATGACCACCAGCGTCGCCAGATAAAGAACCGCATATCGCTTCACATCGCCCTCCAGCGCCGGTAACTGCCTCATTTACGTCCCGGATTGCGTAAAGTTGCAAAGTCGGGTTCCGGACCGGCATTACGCTCTGCAAGACCTGCCCGGAGGCGATCAAGGCCCGGCCCGAGCGGGCCTGCGCCGAAGTCCGCGCAGGCAGCCGGTCACAGCATCTCTTTCAACAATCTGCGAATCGGCTATCGTTGCGGCTCCGACAACCCTGGGGGATGCTATGGACGACGATAAATCGATGCTGCAAACGGCGACCGACGCGGTGAGCGGCGCTGCCAGCGCGACCACGGACGCGGTCAAGAAGGTGGCCAAGAAGGTCAAAAAGGCCGCCAAGAAAGTTGCGAAGAAAGTGACGCCGAAGAAGGCGAAGAAGGCCGCCAAGAAATACGCAAAGAAAGCCAAGAAGGCCGTCAAGAAATACGCGAAAAAAGCTCCCAAGAAGAAAAAGAAGGCCAAGAAGTCCAGGCGCTGACGCTACGCGCCACGCGCAAAGCCTCCGGACAAACTCCGGGGGCTTTTCGTTTGACGCGTGCTGTCAGGTACGCGCGCTTTTGTTGACCAGAAATACCGCGGCGGCGCAGGCGACCATGCCTGCGATCGCCACCCCATCGAGCCGTTCGCCGAACAGCACATAGGCCATTACCGCGGTCACCGCCGGAACGAGATAGAACAGGCTCGCGACCGACGTAGCCGCCGAGCGCCGGATCAGCCAGTACAACAATCCGATCGATCCGAGCGATAGCACCACGGCAAGCCAGATCAGCGCGAGAATGAACTCGCCGGTCCAGTGCACCGCGCCATTCTCGAACAGCCAGGCGGCGAGACTAAAGAAGATCGCGACCGCGATGTATTGCACGAGGTTGCCGGCGCGCCAGTCGATCTTCCCGCAATAGCGCCGCTGGTACAGCGTGCCCAAGGTAATGCTGACCAGCGATATGCCGGAGGCAAACCACCCCCATCCCGCCTCGCCGCTCATCGGGCGATCGTGCAGGATCAGCGCCACGCCGGCGAGCCCGATGAGAAGCCCGGCCCATTGCAGCGGCGTCACCCGTTCGCCGAGCCAGCGGTTCGCCAGCGTCGAGGTCAGGATCGGCTGCAGTCCCGGAATCAGCGCGGACAGGCCTGCGGGAATCGAATGCGCGATCGCAATCGCGGTGCCGCCGAGATAGAAGCCGTGCACCAGGATGCCGGCGACGACGCTGTGCGCGATGCCGACCCGGTCCGGCCAGCGCGGACGCGCAACCACGACGATGACCGCCATCAGCGCCACCACCAGCACCATGCGGATCGCGAGATAGGTCAGCGGTTCGGCATTGCGCAGCACGTATTTGGTGCCGATAAAGCCGGTACTCCACAGCACGACGAACACCGCCGGCGCCGCGCGCGCGGCAAGTTTTGCAATGTCACGATTCATTTGCCGACCCGTGTGCCCGATCATATGCTATGCGGCAACGACGAAATCCGCGGGGCAACTCGCTGGAATTCACATAACGGCGCCGCGCCGAGCGTGACGCGCAGGAATTTTGAAGATGCGCCTGCAGTTCGAGACCGTCGATGTGTTCACGGACCATCAATTCAGCGGCAACCCGCTCGCGGTGGTGTTGAACGCGGAGGGGTTGTCGACCGAGCAGATGCAGGCGATCGCCGCGGAATTCAATCTGGCGGAGACGACCTTCGTGCTGCCGCCGAAGGACGGCGCGCATACCGCGCAAGTTCGGATTTTTACGCCGCGCGGCGAAATGCCGTTTGCCGGCCATCCCAATGTCGGCACCGCCTTTGTGCTCGCGCGCGCCGGCGCGACGTACGGCCGGACCATCGCCGGCGAGCGCGTCATCTTCGAGGAAAAAGCCGGCCTCGTTCCGATCGCATTGCTGAAGGATGGCCCGACCATCGTGGGCGCGCGTCTCGCCTCGCCGCAGGCGCTGTCGGTCGGTTCGGAAATCCCCGTCGAGTTGATCGCGTCGGCTTGCGGTATTGCGGTCGATGACATCGAGACCAAAAGCCACCGTCCCTGCATCGCCTCCTGCGGCGCGGCCTTCATCCTCGCCGAACTGAAAACCCGCGATGCGCTTGCCGCGGCAAGCCCGCGCGCCGATGTTTTTCGGCAGCAAGTCGCAAAACATCCGGCGACCAGCATTCTCGTATACACGCAGGTCGATGAAGAGAACATCGACATCCGGGCCCGGATGTTCGCGCCGCATCACGGCATTCCCGAAGATCCCGCGACCGGCAGCGCGAATGTCGCGCTGATCGGATTGCTGGCGAAGCTTCGGCCCGAGAGCGACCTGCAACTGTCGAAGACGATCGCGCAAGGCGTCGAGATGGGTCGCCCGAGTTTGCTGGAAGCGCAGGCGGAGAAGCGCGGCGGAGTCGTTGCGGCGACCTATATCGGCGGCCGTTGCGTGCCGGTGATGCAAGGCTCGATCGACTTGGCGTGAGACGTGCCCCGGAAGCAGCGCAGCGCGCCTTTCTTAACCTCGCCCCGCTCTTGCGGGGAGAGGTCGAAGCCGTAGCGAAGCGCAGGCTTCGGGTGAGGGGCGAGGCACTGCGCCAAACACGAGCGACGAACTCTCGGGTCGTGCTTGTCGCGTTGAAGGCCTTCCGACCCGATGGATTTTTGATTGGGCAACGCAGTGCCTTGCCCCTCACCCGGCGCTGCGCGCCGACCTCTCCCCGCGAAAGAGCGGGGCGAGGTTTAAGAGGCGCCTCGCTTCAAAATTCGATTCACAGATTTCAAACAGCCAAGCGCCATCGTCCTCGCGCCGCCGCGCGAGTTTAAGCTTTTAGTTGATCTCCCCTTTTTGAGGGGAGATGGAGCGCCGAACGACGCGCCTTGGTAGTACAAAAAGCGCCTTTCGGACGCTCCATCGCGGGATTTGTGGCTAAGGGACCGTTCTTCCGGGGACTTGGCTGCCTCGCGGCACGACGGTTTCTCGCCGCTGCCTGTCCCCGTCCAGCCAACTTCAGTGGCAGTGCCCCGTATTGGGCCCGGACGGTAACCCCTCAAGCCCCCGAGTCTGCGCTTGCGAGGCACAGCCGCGGACGCCGCATCCGACCGGCTTGGGTTACCCCGCCCCCGGCCAAGCTTTCGCTCTGTCCCACTTCAGTAACGCCTCTAGAAGCGCCCCTCACTGGACAGGACGGCAGCGATAATAAATCCACCTTGGGGGGTGTTGGATAAGGAATGCGAAAAATTTTTTTCGCGAGCGTTTTCAGGTTCGTAGGGCGGATTAGCGACCTCCGGCCGCGACAGCTCAACCGGATGAAGGCGCAAGCGTAATCCGCCGCTCCGCTTGCACCGGTGGCGGATTACGCCTTGCGCCTTCGCGCGTTGGAGCACGGTGCACGCCGGCCGGCTAATCCGCCCTACGGTTCTTTGAGACGCGCTGCGCTGCATCCGGGGCACGTGACCGGTTCAACCGCCCTAAAACTCTTCCGGACAGGGATCGACGATCTTCCACAGCTCTTCGCCGTTCTTGATCTTCTTCATGGTCGTGGTCAGGCCGCCGTTGCGCCTGATCCAGTCCTTCACCGTGTCGGGATAATAGGACATCAGGTCGGACGTTCCCTCTGCGCTGGTCACCTTGATGCCGAAGGTGAACGCCTTGTCGTAATAGGCCTGGTGGAAGCCGACGCTGGCGCGCGGCGTGACGCAGACCTTGTTCAGCGGCACGATGCCGAACACCAGCGTGCAGGCCGAATTGCAGATGCCGTCGATGATGACGCGCTCGTTGCGGTCGCGGATGCGCTCGTACTTCGCCTTGTATTCGGTGACATAGCCGCCGTGGTCGCGCGTGATATGCAGATCGGCGCGCGCCGGCGTTGCGGCGGGCAGCAGGAGCGACAGCAATGCAAGAGGCGTGATGCGCATGGATCGAACGGACAACCGAGTTGGACCTGCCGGGATGCTGGCCAGCCGACGCCACCCAACGGCAAGACTCTGGCGTTACTGTGTTTGAAATTCGTTAAGCATCGCGATCGGGCAAAAATTAGGCAAAAATCCACAAGTCAATGAAGAATATAAGCAAAATGCCGTTGTTTGCCGGATCCGCTACCGACTTCCGACGGCCGGTTGGGGGCCCGGTTTGCTATTTGGCCTTTGTCGGGGTGGTCTCCGGCGTCTGGGTTTTCCCGGACTGCGGAATCACCGTCTCCGGCAGATTGGTCGCCGGCATGTCGGGCTTGTAATTCACTTCCTTGTTTTCAGCCTTGAGCGCCTTGCAGTCGAGCGAATAGACCATCTCGCCCTTCGCAGTCTGCCCGATCGGAGGACAGTCCCGAAGATCGGGAGCAGCCGTGCCCTGCGCGAATGCCGGCGACGCCAGCAGCAGCATCGCAATCGCCAGTCTGTTCATGGTCTCCTCCAGCGCTGTTTTGATTCATTGGCCGGACTTCAACAGGCTGGGAGGCGGCTGGTTCCTGCCACCGCCCAGGCATCGCGGATATCCTACGAAATCGAACGGATTCGACGCGCTGAAAAGCCCATGGAAAAACGCGCCGCCCCGGGGCTGGCTTTCGAATGCCGGCGGTCTAAGGTGGCGCGCGAGACCCTCGCCGCGGTTTTATGTTACAACTTCTGGTTATTCCGAGCAGGGACGGGACCTTCCCGAATTGTCATGCGCACCTCAATCTCCGTACGCTACCTCCTCATTGCCATGATTCTCGGCGTTGCAATTCCGGCGCACGCGCAAATCAACCCTCCGGATCCGCAAAGCTCACCGGCGGAAACTCCAGACCGAATCGATAACGACAGAAAAAATCTTCTGAAACAACTTCCCGCTCTACAGGAGCGGATCGACGACGCGAGGAACGCCGCCGAGGCGGCAAGGAACTCGGCGACCGACGCGAGACTTCCGCCCGAAACCGCCAGGGAGGGCATCAAGCTGGCCACTGACGCCGCCGGCGCCTTGCGCAAACAGGTTTCCGATATCGTCCAGGATGCCCTGAACGGTCTGCAAGCGAAGATCGAAGCAAGGTTATGGGAGCTCTGGAAAGATGTGCGGCTGTATATATACGCCGCGGCGGCGGTACTTTTCCTGATCCTTCTGGTCCCCGCGATCATCGGCTCGCTCGTCACGGTCCTGCTGATGCGCGCGATCGACCGAAGGCGGGACCGCAAGGCTGCCGCTGGATTGCGTCCCGCCGAATAATCATGTGATAAGGTCACGAATGCGCGGACGAATTGTCCGCGGCACGCGCTCGTAGCTCAGCTGGATAGAGCATCGGACTTCGAATCCGAGGGTCGGGAGTTCGAATCTCTCCGAGCGCGCCAGATTTGCAGCTTACCATATGTCTCTTTTCTGGTCACGCTCACGGATTCGTCATTCCCCGTTGCTTGAGGCCCGCGTCTGTGAATTGTTCTTGTCGCCACGATCTGTCCAGGAAGCGCCGCAGCTCCTGGACCCCGCCTACAACACCATCCGGTGGCGAATACTTGGAGGGGCGATCGGCTACGGCAACGTCTTGTGCCGAAGGATTAAGCCCGGCGAAAGATTGGAGCGCCGCCTTACTCACACGGAACGCAGAAGCAATGCAGCGGCGAAGCGCTCGATCGCCTTGTCGAGGATGGCTTGAGCATCGACCCAATCGTCCTTATCGGTCTCAGCCCGTTTCGCTAACTCAGACTTGTCGACCAACGAAAGTCCACCATTCGAGAGTTCTTCAAGCCGATGACGAGCGTTGCGCAGATAATATTGGAACGACCAGTTCCGCGCATTCTTGTCGGTTACGTACAATACAATGTTATCGGATATCAGACTTACGAGAAATTTCTTGATATCGGCAAGTTGATCAGCGTATTCACCGGTAGTGTCGCTAAGGAACACAGCTCGCCATAATGAAAATGCGACACCCGTTAATTCCTGGGCTGCTGCCTGCAGTTCAACGTTGCTGTTGAGCTTCCGCTCTCCCTCTGCAATTATTCTGTAGAGTTCTAAAGTGCTCCGCTGGTTTGCGGAGCGTCCGTCTACAAGCCACGCGAAGTGTCCCGGGCTAACATCAGCGTCTGGCGCCGGCATCTCAACTTGCGCGCGTGGGTTGTGGCATCGCGCTGAAACCACGATCAGTCAAGCGAAGAGATCCGTCCTCAGTTTCTTCAATCCACCCTTGACGGGCGGCGTATTCCAAACCCTGTTGTATATCCGTCATGCGAATGCGCCATCGCGCAGCGACCGCAACGAGGTTGTTGGCCCGCAGCACGTGGCCGGGCCGGCTGTCGAAATGCGCGTAAATTTCGAGAACCTTTTTTGCGTTCTCTTCGGGGGTGGGGAGCGTCGCCATGCAATCTCCTGGGATTCATACATACCACATGGGTCTTGAGGATGCCATCCCAGCGTACGCGAACGAGGTTCGGGAACAGTTGAAGCGAGCGAGAGTCGTTTCGCAACCGGGGATGACGAATGCTGAGGTGGCCCGCTTGCGGGTGGCCCATCAGCAAGCGTAGCCCGCATGAGTGCAGCGATATGCGGGGTCGACTTCGATCAGGCTCGCACACGTTCGGGTACCACAATCCCGCATGTCGCTGCGCTCATGCAGGCTACGCCGCTGTTCAATAAAAAAATCAGCGTTTGCGCCTCTTCATTCTGACGCCTGCGCCGCCGCCATTCTCTGGAATAAACTGGAACCAGCCTTCTCTAGGGCGGCCACCAGAGCAGCCCCCGTTTCGGCACGACCTCCGACCGGCCCATCCTCAGCCTCTAGCAAGCGTAGCCCGCATGAGTGCGGCGATATGCGGGGTCGACTTCGATCAGGCTCGCACACGTTCGCGTACCACAATCCCGCATGTCGCTGCGCTCATGCGGGCTACGCCGCTGTTCAATAAAAAATCAGCGTTTGCGCCTCTTCATTCTGACGCCCGCGCCGCCGCCGTTCTCTGGAATAAACTCGACACCAGCCTTCTCTAGAGCGGCCACCAGCGCAGTCCCCGTTTCGGCACGACCTCCTACCGGCCCATCCTCGGCCTCCAGTCTTCCGATTGTCGGCTCGGAAATACCGGAGGCGGCAGCCAGATCGCTTTGAGACCACGCAAGCAAAGCGCGCGCAGCCTTCATTTGTCGCACTGAAATCATTTTTCACCTTTGATAAAAATTCTATTGAATATGGGTAAAGATCGTGTTAATAGAATTTTTATCATAGATTAGGCTCATTCGAGTGACGAAAAGCACCATTCCGGTGAACAGCGAAGCTATGTCCAGAGCCGCGGGAATAAGCCGTGCATGGGCCATCTTCCGCGCGACGCACCACTATAGCCGAGCGGATGCGGCAACACCCGCCCGGCTCCGACCATCGAACCCCTCAACCTTTGGCAAAGCGAGAAAATCGATGACCCGTTCAACCAATACCACCCGCCGCGGTTTCCTTTCAACTGCTGCCGCGCTGACCGCATCTGCTGCTGTCGCCATGCCAGCCCACGCCACCAACCCGCTCCGGGCCGATCCGATATTCGCGGCAATCGAGGTCCACAAGGCCGCCCGCCTTGCTTTCGAAAACGCCGTCAGCCGGGGTTCTGCGCTTGACGCGGAATTGCCGATCGAAAAAACCCGTTCCTGGATCACGGTTTGGGAACAAACGATTGTCGAAACCGACGATCCGCGATGGATCGATAGCGTGCGTGAGGTTCACCGCACCTCCGATGCCGAAACCGACGCCGCTTGCGCCCTGCCAAGTATCGCTCCGACCACGATGGCGGGAGTGGTGGCGTTGCTGCAATACGCCATCAGCATCCGGCCCGAGGAATGGCCGGAAGGCGTGCAGTCCGATGACGACACCGAGACCCGGCCATGGCATTACTTTCTGATCGAAATGCTGGTCGCTGTCCTGCCCGGCATGGTGGTGCGATCATGAGCGCCCGCAATGCAGCGCGTAGGGCGGAATAGCGAAGCGTATTCCGCCAGTTCATGCGATGCGGTCGGCGCAATACGCTGCGCTATTGCGCCCTACGAGGCTGCCCGGCTTGGCTGTACGATCATGAGCGCCCGCAATGTAGCGCGTAGGACGGAATAGCCAACGGGTCGGCGCAGAGCGCCGCCCGATGACAGGCTCCGCGTATTCCGCCAGTTCATGCGATGCGGTCGGCGCAATACGCTGCGCTATTGCGCCCTACGAGGCTAAGGTGCGCGCCGCGATATCCCGTGATGTCCGCTGTGCGATGGATGCCGCGAAGGTCGATTAATTTTCGTACGCGCTGTCGAGGAGCTTCTGCAAGCCCCAGCGGGCCCCCAGCAGGGCAACGAGCAAGGCCAACGCGATCGGGACCAGGATATTCCACATTTCAGCGATCTCCTGTCGATTGGATCACGTCATCACGCTCGCGCGTTACGGTTAACGATTTCCTAACGCAGAGAACACGCCGGCGTGAATTGGCGGACTGCCAAGCGCCGTCCGCCCGCTCTAAAACGGCCGCACGATTCCTACCCGCGGAATCAGCGTGACGATCCAGCCGAACACCTGATTGCGCCGGTCCTCGCCCGCCACCGGCGCAGCCTCCGAGCCCGGCAGCATCTTCACCGCATGCAGGATCAGGAACATGCAGACCGCCCAGTTCGAAATCCACCGCGAATAATCGAACACGATGGCGAAGATAATCAGATAGCCCAGGCTTACGGCAACGATCGCAGCGATAACGACGCGGCGATGCCGATCGTCCGACAGCGCGCGGATCAGTGCCGCAAAATATCTCCACAGCGGCGTGTGCAGCCAGATCAGCAGGGCGAACACCGGAATGCCCAGCAGATTCGATGGCATGCGCGCCCAGGTGTCGCCGATTTCCTTCGCGAGATCCTGATACCAGATGTAGGAAAAGCTCAGCAGCCTGGTTTGCGAAGGATCGGCCATGCGGCCGCGGAGATAATCGACGAACTGGTCGGCCGGCACCGTCATCGATCCGTAGAATTGCACGATCAGAAACAGCAGGGCCACGCCCGTGCAGGCCGTGATGCCCGCGATCGCGTTTTGCGGGCTGACGCCGTGCACCAGGTAATAGCGCAGCACCGCGATCGCCGCGATGGTCGGCACATACATCAGAAAATGAATCTGGTGGATCAGGATCAGGATCATCGACGCCACCGCGGCGGCCGCCACGAACAGGATCGAGCGCGCGGGGATCAGCAGCAGGACGATCGCCAAGGCACAGCCATAGATATCGAAATGTCCGAGCGTGTGCATGAAGTTCTTGAAGAAGAACGGCGAGCCGGCCATCAACACGAACAGCGGCAGCTGCCGGTCGTCAAAGCCGAAGGTTCGCCGGAACAACGCGGCGAAAAGGCCTAGTGTGATGAGCCACACCGCGCCGCCGAGTGCGAACACCAGCCAGACCGGCACTTTTGCGGTGAATAGCGACACCGCAGCTCCAATCAGCGCGCGCTTGGTGAAGCCGAAATGATAGTCCACCAGCAGGTGAATGTAGGGAACGAAGGGCGGCAGCGTGATCTTGTGGAGCAGGACGCCGACCGCCACCGCGGCATTGACGGCGATCATCACCCGCCACGGATGTTCTTGAAACGCGCGTAAATTCATGCCCCACCGTGTCCCGGACGCGATGCGGCATTCTTCATGCCGCTTCGCAGAGCCGGGACCGTACCAAACACCGCGCCTCGTTACGACCCCGGTTCTGCAGCGCATCGCTCCGCAAGTGCTACGCGCTGCACTGCGCCCGGGGAACGCAATCGACCGCCTTCCTCAAACCCGGCTGGCCGACAGCAACGAGCATTTCGCACGGCTGGCGGTGACATTGATGAAGCCGACATGGATGCGGGCAAAGGTCTTGCGGCTTTTCATTTTCACGGTGTCGCGGATGGTCGGGCGGCGCTCCGTCACCGGGCTGCCGTCGGCGCGGGTGAAGGCGCAGAGCAGCCCGATATCGCCGACCGCGTAGTCGTTGTCGTTGCGCAGCGTGAATGTGACGAGGGCCTTGGAGCCGAGGCCGCCCCTTCGCCACGACTGCGATGAAATTTTCAAGCCGTTCACCGGCGCGGCTTCCGGGGGACCGGCGGCGGGCGCGGTGTCAAACTGCGCTGCGCTCAATGCGAGATCAGGGTCGGACAATTGCGCCGGTTGGATCGACGCGGTTCTGGCAAAATTCGTCCTGCCCACGGTTTGGCCTTCGGCCCGGCCAGCGTCCTTGTAAGATATCTTCCATGCCCCGGCGCCAACGACCAGAATGACCGACAGCCAAACGAGCCTGTTCTGAAATAGCCCCGCCGCCGGCCAGTCCGAAAACCCGCCGCCACCCGCAGGGCGGGCCGATTCGATGCGAAAAAGCCCAGCACTCATTTCCTGGCCCTCCGCGAGGCGGCGAAATGAAAGGCTCGATTTTCCCCTCAATTCACCAAACCGGAAATGGTTGCGTTCGAAGGCTACAATATCGGACAATATGGCGGCCAAACAGACCGCGGCCGGCCTCGACCGGCAACGCCGACAGGAAATAGGGAGAGCAACATGCCGACAGTTACCTGGGATCATGTCCACCTGCGCAGTCCCGATCCGGAAGCGATGGCGGCCTGGCTCGAGGATATCTTGGGCGGCCAGATCATTCGCAGCCCCGGCCGCATCGACGTCAAGCTCGGCGGCGCCAACGTGTTCATCGCCCCGGTGGCGGCCGGCGACGGCGTCCATGCGCCGCCGGTGACGCCCTATCAGGGGCTGGATCATTTCGGGCTGACGGTAAAGGACATCGACGCGGTCGCCGCCGAGATCAAGGCCAAGGGCGTGGAGTTCACCAAGGAGCCCGTGACCATCCGGCCGGGCGTGCGCATCTGCTTCATCCGCGGCCCGCAGGGCATTTCGGTCGAACTGCTGGAGCGCGACAAGAAATATGCGTAGGCGGGCGCTAGCGCGGCGTTCCCCGGACGCAGCGCAGCGCGCCGTTCTTCACGGCGTGGTGCGCTGCAGAGCCGGGGTCGTAACGAGTTCCGGCGTTTGGTACGGTCCCGGTTCTGCGAAGCAGCGCTGAAGAGGCGCTGCATCGCGCCCGGGACACGAAGCAGCTGTCATCTAACCGACACATATCGCCGGGCGGAATTTCGAACCCGCAAGCCGCCGAACGACACCAACGGCCAACCTGGCGCGTTGACGCCGTGGCACCGGGTTTGGCAGAATGGCAACGGCGCTCCGCGACCCGGGACGGTCGCGTCGGGAAGACGATGAAGAACGGGCTGTATTCGATCCACGTCAGCTTGCTCGACGGACGTTCGGGCAAGGGCAGTGGCGTGATTCTCTTCCGGGATGGCCAGATCCTCGGCGGCGACGCCTATCTGTTCTACACCGGCACCTATTCGGTGAAAGGCGACACCTTCAAGGGCGAAGTCCTGGTGCAGCGTCATACCTCCAGTCCCGACGCCAATCCGCTGTTCGGCGGGCCTGCCCCGGTCGGTATCGGCGTCTCCGGCACGTTCACCGATACGACCGCCGTGATGAACGGCACCGCGTTGGTCGGAAAGGCCAGCCAGATTTTCGGCGCCACGCTGCGAAAGCTGGCGGACAGCGATTAGTCGGTCACCTCTCCCCGCTGCTCAAGCAGCGCCCGTAGGGTGGGCAAAGGCGCTCTTGCGCCGTGCCCACCATCGCCCGTTTTCGATGTGAGAAATTGAATGGTGGGCACACCGCCGGACGCGTTCGCGTCCGGCGGCTTTGCCCACCCTATGCATCTCCCCGCAAGCCGGGGCGAGGGAGAAGGCTACTCCGCCGCCTGCTCGATCGGGGCCACGCGCGGCAGGATGATCTGGATCTGCGTGCCGCCGCCGGGCTGGGAATCCAGGTCGAGACGGCCGCCGAGGCGATTGGTGACGATGCTGTAGACGATATGCAGGCCGAGCCCGGTGCCGCCCTGGTCGCGCCGCGTGGTGAAGAATGGATCGAACGCCCGCCGCCGCACGTCGAGGCTCATGCCGATGCCGTTGTCCGAGAAAAGAATTTCGACATTGTCCTTGCCGGATTCCCGCACCTTGATGTCGACGGTGCCGGACCTGCCGTTCGGAAACGCATGCGCGACGGAATTGAGGAACAGGTTGGTCAGCACCTGCCCGTAGGGACCCGGATAGCTGTTCATCGTGAGGTTGGGCTGGCACTCGACGTTGAGGGTCAAATTGTGCTTTCGCAGGCCCGGCCGCAGGCTCATCACCACCTGCTCGGTGAGATCGGCAAGGTCGAAGGCGCGCTGGTCGGAATAGTTGCGGTCCGCCGCCACCTGCTTGAACGACTGGATCAGCTCGGCGGCGCGATTGAGATTGGCCACCAGCTGCGACGACGCATCGCGGCTGGCCTCGAGGAAATCGTTCAGGCTGGATCGCTTGAGGCTGCCGCGCGCGACTTCGGAGGTAAACAACGCGGTCTTGCGCTCCAGCGAGGAGGCCACCGTCAGGCTGATGCCGACGGGATTGTTGACCTCGTGGGCCACGCCCGCCACCAGCCGCCCCAACGCTGCGAGTTTTTCCGCCTCGATCAGCGAGTTCTGGGTTTCCCGCAAGTTGCGCAACGCCGCTTCGGCGGCATCCTTGGCCTTGCGCATTTCCAGTTCGCCGCGCTTGCGCTCGCCGATGTCGAGCGCGACGGTGACGATGTTTTCGATTTCGCCCTTGGCGTCGAGCAGCGGGAGCTTGTTGACCAGCCATTGCCGCATGTTGCCGGATGAATCGATGTATTCCTCTTCGTAGAATCCGAGTTCGCGGGCCCCGACCAGCACGCGCTTGTCGTTTTCGTCGGTTTTCTCCGCGCCATAGCGCGACATCAGGTCTGACGTGGTGCGGCCGATGGCGTCCGCGGGCTCGATGCCGAAGATGCCGGCCATGTAGCGGTTCATCAGGATATAGCGCAGCTCCCTGTCCTTGACGTTGATCACCGCGGGTACGGTGTCGATCACCTCCTGCAGCAAGCGGCGGCCTTCGGCGATGGCGTCCTCGGCGCGTTTCTGATCGGTAATGTCGCGCACCGTGCCCTCGTAGCGGACCACCTGGCCGGTTTCGTCGCGCACCGCGGTGGCGCTGTCGGACAGCCAGAGGATCCCGCCGTCGCGCTGGCGCACCTGATATTCGAACTCGCGGATCATGCCGTCACGCTGCATGCGCGCCTGATATTCCGCGCGCAACTGTGGATCGACATAGACCGTGCGCGCAATATCGTTGACGCCGCCGATCAGGCCCTCGGGCGTATCGTAGCCCATCATCCGCGCCAGCGCCGGATTGGCATTGATCAGACGGCCGCCCGGCGTCGTCACGTAAATCCCGTCGACGGAGCCTTCGAACAGTTTTCGGTAGCTTTCCTCGGCGAGCTTCTGCTCGGCCAGCGCGCGAACCGCGGCCTCGCGCGCGGCGTCGGCATCGACCAGGGTGCGGCGGAATACTTCGGCGGCGCGCGCGATGTCGCCGATTTCGTTGTCCACGTCGGTCGCGGGAATCGAGGTTGCTTTTTCACCGACCGCCAGCGAGCGGATCGCCGTGGCGATCGCCTTGAGCGGCCGCACGGTCCGGCGCACCATGAACAGCGCCGCGAACAGTCCGATCAGGACGCCGGCGGCGCCGAGCACGATACTCTGCCACTTGTCGTCGGCGAGCGTGCGGGCGAAGTCGTTGGACAAAACCCGCCCCCGCTTGGCGCTGAGTTCGCGCAGCAACTCGGTGACGCGTCCGATCAGGCGCCCCTCGGTTCCCAGCACGTCCCGGTCGAGGTCGGCGATCTGGCGTTCCCTGGTCGACAGCGAAATGATCGCCTCGGCATAGGCATCGACCGCGCTGCGAAGGCGTGACTCGCCGATGCTCAGCGCACGCATGCTTTGCGCGGCTTGTTCGGCGCTGGCCGGATCGTGCGCCAGCAGCGCCTGGGCGATACGGCTCTGCGCGCCGAACAACGCCGCGGCTGCGACCCGGTCGGAGGTTTCAGCGATGGCCTTGTCGAAAATCTCGCGCAATGGCGACAACGCCGCGATCAATTCGTCGCGGCGGGCGATCAGCGCGGTGACGCGCTCGATTCCGCTGCGATAGGTCGACAGCCGCGCCGCGACGCCGTCGATCATCTCCTGCTGCTCGGGCGCAAGCTCGAGCCGCGTCTTCTTCAACAGCACGTTCAGCGCCGATGCGGCGTCCCACACCCCGGTGGAATGCGCTTCCGGGTCGGTCACGTAATCGCGGGCGGCCAGCCGCAATTCGTTCATGCGCCGGTCGATCTCCTCGGCGAGGTCGCCGACGCTTTGCAACCGCTGCAGTTCCGCGAAGGTGGTGTCGATGTGGCGGATGGCGACGACGCTGGCGATGCTCGTCATCATGATCACCGCCAATACCAGCAGAAAGCTGCCAAAGGTCAGCTGACCGATCGAAAGCGAGAACGCGCGTATCCGTTGGGCAATCGCGGCAAATGGCATTGGTGATCGAGACCGGCTCCGAAGGCGGCAATATATCCCGGAATCGGCTTCGGGGGGAACACCCGACCCGGGATCAGTCCGCCGTTATGCCGGCTTCCTTAACCACCTTCGCCCACAGCGCGACGTCGGCCTTGATGATGTCGGCAAACTGTTTTGGCGGCGCGCTCTTCGGCTCGCATCCGGCGGTGTCGAGACGCTCTCGCACGTCTTGTGTTGCGAGCGCCTTCTGCAATGCCTCGCTGATGCGATCGACGATCGGCTGCGGCGTGCCCGCCGGCACCACCACGCCGAACCACGGCGTCACCTGGGCGTCGGCAAACCCCTGCTCCGCGAGCGTCGGCGCATCCGGAAAATATTTCGAGCGGCCATCGCTGATCGCGCCGATGATCCTGATGGTGCCCGATTGCACCTGCGCCAGCGCCTGATTGGCCGACAGAAACGTCGAGGTGATCAGGCCGCTGGCGATATCCGGCACCATCTGCGGATAGCCGCGATAGCCTATTGCCGTGACATCGATGCCGGCAAGCCGCTTGAACAGCTCGAATCCGAGATGCCCGGTCGAGCCCTTGCCCGGATGGCTGTAGTTCAACGTGCCGGGCTTGGCCTTCGCCAGCGCAACGTATTCGGCGACGCTACGCACCGGCAATGACACCGGCACGATGAAGAAATTCGGCGCCCGGCAGACCTGCCCGACGGCGATGAAATCGCGCACCGGATCCCAGCGCAGTTTTGCATCGAGCGCGGGGCTCGCGGTGAAGAACGTCGTCACCAGCAGCCATGTATAACCGTCGGGCGCGGCGCGCGCCACTTCTTCGGCGGCGATCGAGCCGTTGGCGCCGGATTTGGATTCGACGACGATCGAGCCGTTCCACTGCGCAGCCATGTTCTGCCCGACGATGCGCGCGAACACGTCGGCGACGCTGCCCGGCGAATAGGGAATGACGATGCGCACGGGACGATTGGGGTACGTCTCCTGGGCTTGCCCGGCGCCGGGCATGGCAAGAAGCGCCAGCGCCGTTGCTGCCGCGGCGAACCTGTGCCGGTCGATCCTCATGATGCGTGCCCTGCCCTGATCGCTCCGGCGCGTTGAGGCGGCCGGATTTCAAGGCAAGGATGCCGACAATCACGCCGGTCAGCAAGGGCGGCGGGCGATGCCTGCGCGTGCCGGGATCGTCATCGCGGCGACGCCGATGACGACGCAGCCGAGGCCGATCCAGACGCTCGAAGTCAGCGTTTCGCCGAGAAACAGCACGCCGATCGCGACACCGATCGGCACCCGCAGATAGGCTTGCGCGGTGGTGCCGACCGAACCGAGCGTCTGGATCAGCCGGAAATAGATCACAAAGGCCAGCGCGGTCGAGAACACGCTAAGGCCGAGCAGGGCCAGCATCGAGCTCGCCGATGGCGCCAATGTCCAGGGACGGTCTACCACGAGGCTGAGCGGAACCAGGATCGCAGCGCCGCACAGCAATGATCCTGCCGCCGGCGCCATCGGATCGAGGTTCTCGAAGCCGCGGCTGAAGATCGCGGCACCCGCATAGCAGATGGTCGCGACGATGATTGCGATTTGGGCAATGAGTTGCTCGCCGAGCCCGCCCAGCGCCTGCACGCCGACGATCAGGCAGATGCCGGCGAGCCCTGTGAGAACGCCGAACAGTTTTCGCGCCGTCACCGGCTCATGGCGCGTGATCGCGAAGGTCAGCAGGAAGGCGAAAACCGGCACTGTCGAATTGAGGATGGTCGCAAGGCCAGCATCGAGCGAGCGCTCGGCCCAGGCGATCAGCGTGAACGGGATCACGCTGTTGAGACAGGCCTGAAACAGGAAGCGGCGCCAGGTCGCGGCCTCCCCCGGCAGGCGCACTCCGCGCCATCGCATGACGGCCAGCAGCAACAGGCCGGCGATCAGGGTGCGCGCGGCAATCAGCGTGATCGGCGCAATCGTGGCGACGCCGAGCTTGATGAAGGTATATGACGCGCCCCACAGCGTCGCGAGCAGCGCCAGCAGCGCGAGTTCGATCGCGTGGTTGGTTTGTGGATGCGTTATGGCCATTCGCGCCGATGCCCCTATCGTTGTCAATTCAGGCATCTTACAGGCCGGCGAAGCCGGATCATTCGTCGGAGGTCGAAGTATTCGGGCGCGTCAGCCCAAATTGCCGACCTCGAACACCACGCCGTCGTAACCGGCCTCGGCCGGGATGCGCAGCTGGCGGCCGCCATTCTCTTTTGTCATGACCGGCATCACGGTGACGACCGGCTTGCCGCGGGCATCGTCGAGCGCGGCTTTCACCGTGCGATGCTTGCCGAGCTTGATCAAATTGCGCGTGGTCGGAAACGGCAGCTTGAAGCGGCCGCTTTCGCCGCCCGCCAGCGCCTCGCGCGGCGAAACCCAGATGGAATCCGTCGAACTCCTTGCCGTCGTGCGCGCCGACCTGGTCCGGCGGGGCGGCGGCGAGGAAGAACCAGGTGTCGAAGCGCTTTGGCATCCCTTCCGGCGTGATCCAATGTGCGTATGGCACCAGTTCATCGAGCGTCAGCAGATTGCCGTTATTGCTGAAGATCTTTTCGAATAGGTTGCCTTCGTCCGGCGCGGCGCGAAAGGCCGCGCTGATCTCGGCTGCCCGCGCCGCCGACACCAGGTCGTTCGACCCGCGCGGTTTCGCCAGCAGGATGCCGCTTTCCTCAAAGGTCTCGCGAATCGCCGCGATCCGGAAACCAAGCGCCTGGGCATCGAGTCCGTTGCCGCCGAGGTAGAGTTCGGGCTTGCCGGCAATGTCATGATCGCCGGGATCGACGGCGCCGCCGGGAAACACCAGCGCGCCTGAGTTAAAGTCGATCTCATAATGGCGCACCATCATGAAGACTTCGATCTCGCCCTTGCCGTCGGGCCCGGCGCTGTCGCGCAGCAGCAGGATGGTGGAGGCGGGACGGGCCTTTGCGGCTTCGGCCATTCGATCAACCCGCGGCGCTGGATTGCGGCTGCATGTTTGCGCGCTTGTCGACCCGCGCCACGCGCGACAGCAAATAATCGACCTCGGCCTTCGCCGCCGCGGTGATGGCCGAGCCCGGCTTGCGCTGCGCGGCCGACGCAATCACGCCGCGCTTCTGCAGCACGTATTTGCGCACGGCAAGGCCGGCACCTGGCTGCTGCTCATAGCGGATCAGCGGCAGATGCGCGTCGAACAGGTCGTGCGCGGCATCGCGCTTGCCGGCTTTCGAAAGCTTTACGACATCGATCAGCAGTTCCGGGAAGGCGTAGCCGGTCATCGCGCCATCGGCGCCGCGCTCCATTTCGAAATCGAGGAACAGCCCGCCATTGCCGGTCAGGATCGACAGCGGCCGCAGCGAGCCGTCTTTCTGGAAATTGCGCAAGGTCGAGATCTTTTCCAGTCCCGGCCAGTCCTCATGCTTGAGCATCACGCAGGACTTGCTGTCCATGATGATCTTACGGATCACCGCAGGGGTGAAGATGACCGATAATGTCAGCGGATAGTCCTGCAATACCCACGGAATATCGTCACCAATCGCCTCCTCGGCCTGCTTGAAATAGCCAGTGATCTGCTCATCGGTGCGCAGATGCGGCGGCGGCGCGATCATCACGCCGGCAGCCCCCGCATCCATCGAGGCGCGGGCCAGCGAACGCATCGCGGCAAAGCCCGGCGCGGAAACGCCGACGATGATCTGCATGTTCTTGGCGCGCTTGACGAAGCGTTTTGCGACCTCCTCGGCTTCCGAGCCGTCAAGCTTCGGCGCTTCGCCCAGAATGCCGAGCACGGTGACACCGTCGCAGCCGACCTCGGCGTAGAAATCGGTCAGCCGGTCGATGGATTGCATGTCGATGCGGCCGTCCTCGTGGAACGGCGTCGGAGCGATGGCAAAGGTGCCTGCGGCGGTGTGGGTGAGTTTCATGGTGTTTCCTGTCGATATTCAGCAAGATCATAGCAGTAATTCGTCATTGCGAGGAGCTCTTGCGACGAAGCAATCCAGTCTGTTTGCGCGGCTCTGGATTGCTTCGCTTCGCTCGCAATGACGGCGATTTTGTTAAAATCGCCGTGCCGATTTCTTGACGGCATCCTCGGAAAAGAAAATCTCCCCGGCGTGGTCGACAATATCCTCAGCCTTCCATCCGCCATGCGGCGGTTTCCAGCCGTCCATTTCCATCATCCGCATCTCGCGCACGCCGCGCGGGCCGGAAACGCCGAGCACTTTTCCGGTCTGGTCGCCGGACAGGCTCGACACCATGTATAGCACGGCCGGCGCGATGCCGTCCGGTCCGAGCGCGGCCCCCGGGTTCTCGATATAGCGCGGCAGGTCTGATGTCATGCGGGTCAGTGCGCCCGGCGCCAGCGTCCAGACCCGGATGTTGTATTTGCGGCCCTCGATCGCCAGCACGTTCGACAGGCCCCAGATGCCGCCTTTGGCGGCGCCGTAATTGGTCTGGCCGAAATTGCCGATCAGCCCGGAGGTCGAGGAGGTGTTGACGATGACGCCGCCGCCGTTCTCGCGCATCCATTTGAAAACCGGCTGGGTGACGCAGAACGTGCCCTTCAGATGCACCCTCAGCACCTTGTCCCATGCGGCTTCGGTCGCCTTGGCAAAGGTCTGGTCGAGCAGGATGCCGGCATTGTTGACCAGGATATCGGCGCGGCCGAAATGTTTGATGGCGTCGTCGAAAACCGACTGCCCACCGGCCATGGTGGAGATGTCGGCGCCGTTGGCGACCGCCCGGCCGCCCTCCGCCTTGATCGCATCGACCACCTTCTGCGCCATCGACGCGTCGCCGCCGCTGCCGTCGCGCGGGCCGCCGAGATCGTTGACCACGATCGCCGCGCCCTCGCGCGCGAACAGCTTTGCGTAGGCCTCGCCGAGCCCGCCGCCTGCGCCGGTGATCAGCGCCACCTTGCCGTCGAGTAGTCCCATGGTGTTTCTCCCTCTCTCGTGTCCCGGGCGCGCTGCGGCATTCTTCATGCCGCTGCGCAGAACCGGGACCCCGGTTTCTTATTTCTTCGAGCCGAAAGCAACCGGGGCCCCGGCTCTGCAGCGCACCACGCCGTGAAGAACGGCGCGCTGCGCTGCGTCCGGGGCACGACCTAGCCCAGCACCGTCCTGCCGCTCTTGATCACCGTCACATTGCGGGCTTTCACCTTGGCCTCGAATGAAATCACGTCCCCATCCTTCCACATCTCCATCGTCACCGTCTCTCCCGGATAGACCGGCGAGGAAAACCGCACCGCGTGCCGCTTGAACGCGCCGGCATCGTAATCGGCGTAGGTCTGCAGGATGCCGCGGCAGGTGATGCCGTAGGTGCACATGCCGTGCAGGATCGGTTTTGGAAAACCGGCGCGCTTGGCGAATTCCGGGTCGCTGTGCAGCGGATTGCGGTCGCCGCAGAGCCGATAGACCAGTGCCTGATCCGGGCGCGTCGGGATATCGACGGTCTTGTCCGGCGCCCGCGTCGGGACCTGATGCGGCTCGGGCTGGCCTTCCGACGGTCCGCCGAACCCGCCATCCCCGCGCGCAAACCGCGAGGCAACCAGCGTCGCCAGTTCCTCGCCCTTGTCGTCCCTGAGCACGGTCTTGTGTCGGATCACCGCGCCCTTGTCCTTGCCCTTGTCCCAAGCGCCGAGAACGGTGGAATCCGCCGTGATGCTGGCCGCCACGGGGAGCGGCTTGTGGAAGGTGATGTCGCGCTCGCCATCGACCACCATCAGGCGATTGAGATTCATCTCGCCGGGGTTGGCGCCCCATGCCGCGACAGATGCAAATGTCGGCACCACTTTCAATGCGCGCGGCGTGAAGACGGCCTCGTTGACATAAGCCAGTTCTTTCTCATCCATCGGGTCGGCGCCCATGCCGATGCCATAGGCGTACAGCATTACCTCGCGATCGGTGTAGGCGTATTTCTGGCCGAGGTTTTTCAGCGCCATCAGCTCGTCGTATTTCGGCATTTGCCCTCCTCCCGAATTCTGTTCGTGTCCCGGGCGCGATGCAGCGTTCTTCACGCTGCTTCGCAGAACCGGGACCGTACCAAACACCGGCGTCCGTTACGGCCCCGGCTCTGCAGCGCACCGCTTCGCGAAGAGCTACGCGCTGCGCTGCGTCCGGGGCACGTCATGCCACCGGCGTAAAGAACGGCAGCGGCGCGCCGTCGGTCGGCTTGAATACCACCTTTACCTTTTGCCCGATCTTCAGCGCGCCCAGATCGCAGTCGACGAAATTGGTCTGCAGCGATGGGCCCTCCTTGAGCGTGACGTAGCCGATCGCATAAGGCCCGCTCGCCGATTTGCGCATCAGGCTGAACGTGTAGATCGTGCCCTCGCCCGAGCTTTCCTCCCACACCGTCTTGTCGGAGAAGCAGAACGGGCAGATCGAGCGCGGAAAATAATGCGGCTCGCCGCAGGCCGTGCAGCGCTTGATCAGGAATTTGCCCTGCTTTGCCGCTTCCCAGAACGGCGCGGTTTCCGGGTTGCCCTGCGGCGCCGGATATTTCCTTATCTCAGCCATCACACGCGCTCCAGGATGGCGGTCGAGGCGGCATGGCGGACGCCGAGCAGTCCGCCGGTGCCATGCGCGACGGCGAGATCGCAATTCTTCACCTGCACCTTGGGATGCGCCTCGCCGCGCAATTGCCGCACCGCCTCGATGATTTTTGTCATGCCGCCGCGGTTGACGGGATGGTTGCTGCACAGGCCGCCGCCGTCGGTGTTGAACGGCAGCTTGCCGACGCCGGAAATCAGATTGCCGTCGGCGACGAACTTGCCGCCCTCGCCCTTCCCACAGAAACCGATATCCTCCAGCTGCATCAGCACGGTGATGGTAAAACTGTCGTAGATCGAGGCGTATTTTATATCTTTCGGCGTCACGCCGGCCTCCTCGAACGCGCGCGGCCCGGACCAGACGCCGGCGGAATAAGTCAGATCAAGATCCTTGCCGCCGCGTGGGCCTTTCATGGCCTCGCCATGGCCGATCATCCGCACCAGCGGCTTCTTCAGGCTTTTTGCGATCTCCGGCGTGGTGACGATCAGCGCGCCGCCGCCATCGGTGACGACGCAGCAATCCATCCGGTGCAGCGGATCGGAGATCATCGGCGAGTTCAGCACGTCCTCGACGGTGACGACATCCTTCAGCATGGCATGCGGGTTATATTGCGCGTGATGCGAGGCTGCGACCTTGATCCAGGCCAGCTGTTCGCTGGTGGTGCCGTAGTCGTGCATATGGCGCATCGCGCACATGCCGTAGGCATTGTGCGTGGTCGCGCCGTAGGCCGCCTCGAAATCCTGCTCGGCTCCGGCGGCGCGCGGCGGCATCGTCGAGGTGCGCGGCTTGCCGGCGAGCGTGATCAACGCGATCGAGCATTTCCCGGCGGCGATGGCTTCGGCGGCATGGCCGATATGGATGATGTAGGAGCAGCCGCCGGTTTCGGTGGAGTCGATGTGCCGCACTTTTAAGCCGAGATAGTCGACCATCGGCCAGGCGCCGCCCGGCGCGTCGCCGGCGCAGAAATAGCCGTCGATATCGGCCTTGGTCAGCCCGGCGTCCTCGAGCGCGCCCTTGGCGACTTCGGCATGCAGTTGCGCGGTGGATTTATCGGGTGCATGCCGGGTCGGATGCTCGTAGATTCCGGCGATGTAGGCCTTGCCTTTGATCGTCAATGCAGCTCTCCGCTGGCGTTTCCCAGCGGTTTTTGTGGCCTGTCAGGAGAGGCTTGGCAAGCGCCGAAATATTCCACCAGCCGAGCACCTGTCTTTGCCCCAAGCAGACGAATCGCATCGATAACGAGAACGAGAACGTCTTCTGGCCCGATTCTTTCCGAGAGCAGATTTCGAAATTTCAAACAACATTTTGGGGTGTTCACGATCACGCGCGATTTTGGATTCCAAATTGCTCGGTTATCGAACCGGAGAGGAAAAACGCTAACGAGATAGATAAACCCAACAAGCCCTGATACCAATAAAAGTGGTCAAATGCGTCGAGATGACATTCATATAGAAATTCGCAGGCTCCAAAACTGATTCCAACCGCCAAGCTGATAACTAAGACTATAACCGAAAAATCAGCACTCCAATCTCTCAGCTTCAGAAATAAGCCAAACGCAACTATTGGTACAAGTGAGTAAAGAAAAGCTCCGATATGTAATTTGGGTTGTCCGAAAGAGTAGTCTTGCTGATGATGCACCGCTATAGCAATTGAAACGTCGAGCAAGTTAAATAATTCAAGGACTATGAAAGCGACTACGCATTGAACGGCAGCGATAAAGGTAAAGGCAGTTAATTCCGTTTCATTCCTACGATATGCTCGCCTACGAACTGGATACATGTTTAGCGCAAGCATTAGCGGAAAAACAAATCCCAATGTGAACTGAAGAACATAGCGGATAACGTCGGGCCAACCACCATCCCTTGGATTTGGCCACCGCACGTTAGGCGGGACCACTCCGTGAAACAGCGGCACCACGATGATATAAACGCCCATTAATACCGTAAAAACGATCGAGGCAATCGTTAAATGAACGATATCCAATTTGAAACCTTCTCCGGCGGTAGGAAGACCTTGCTTCCTACAAAGTTCGCCCAGACTGGAGACTAGCCCATGCTCCTTGATCGATTTTCGACTCAACCAAATGAGTTGATACGCAAGACGGGTCTCGCCTTTGTTGCCCACAAACTCTTCTGGTAAAGGGGCTTCCGAAAACTGCTTCTTCAGACTTAGTTCCAAAGCATCAAAATTGTTTTTAAATTTCTTAAGGAGTGCTCGTGCGGTATCAAGTGCAGCTTCATCGAAGATTGAATATAGACCTGACGCCATCAAGACCAGATCCCGATAGGTGACAAGAATCTTCCGGGCTTTCGCCGCAAATAGAACCAGAAAGATAGCAAGTACCAACAGAGGTTCTAGCCAATTCGAGTCCCTTAATATCTCATCTAGCTGATCTGGAGTTTCGGGAAATTTCTGCTTCAGGAGGGAAGACAATAGACGCCCGATGGTGCTTAGAAAGGGACGGGCGTCGAGTGCAATAGCTGCGTATAGAATTGTGAGCGATCCGCCAAAAAAAAAGCAAATAGCCCTGAACAAGCGCTTGGAGGTTAGCTGGTCCAGCGAGAAAAACGTGGAAGGATATCTTGGGTCGCTTCTACGCTTATCTCGGAGAAGGCCAATCATCAAATAGTAGATTAAAGCACTAGCTGCTACCGTCGCGATTAACCGCGGAAGGTTCTCTTGCAGCCAGGGGATGGAACGGAAAATCGCCTGAGTAAGTCCAGAAAAAAAATCAATCATTCCTCGGCTCGCGCGTCAGCGACAAGGGCGGTTATTATAGCAATCCGCCTTCGCCGTGCTGATGAGCGAAACACTAGGCAATACCACAACCAAAAAGCTCGCGAGCAAGAGAAATCGTATCGTCATGGCGAACCTCCATCTTCCGTTCTGCCAAAATATACTTAAAATACCACTTAGGGTCGTCTAGTGAAATAGGCAACCATCAGCAGTGCAAATCGCTTGCTGCACCGCAACAGCCGTTAGAGCCTACTCCGCCGCGATCTGCCGCGGCGCGGGCGGTGGATTGACCAGGTCCTTGGCTAATTCCGCATAGCGGATTTTGGCGTCGGCCACGGATTTGTCCTTTACCGGGCCGTAGCCGCGGATGCGGTCGGGCAGCGACAGCAGTTCGACCGCGGTGTCGATATTTTGCGGCGACAGTTTTTCCAGCACGAAGGTAACGTCCTTCTCGTAACCCGCGATCAGGTCGCGCTCCATCCGGCGCTCCGCGCTGCGGCCGAACAGGTCGAGCGGCGTACCGCGGACGAACCGTAAGGCGGCCAGCACCCGGAACGCCTTCATCATCCATGGCCCGAATGTCTTTTTCTTCGGGCGGCCGAGGTGATCGTTCTCCGACGGCAACAGCGGCGGCGCGAGGTGGAAGCTGAAGGTGTAGTCGCCGTCGAACTGGTCCTTGAGCTGCTTTTCGAACCTGCCGTCGGTGAAAAGCCGCGCCACCTCGTATTCGTCCTTGTAGGCGAGCAGTTTTGCATAGTTGATCGCGACCGCGCGGGCCAAGCCATCGCCGAATTCGGTCGCCGTTTGCCGCCGTACCCTGTCCACCAAGGTGCGGTAGCGTTTCGCCAGCCGCGAACTTTGATAGCCGGTGAGGAAGGCGCTGCGGTGCGCGATCACTTCGTCCGTTGTCATCTCGTCGAGCGTCTTCGCGGCGACCGTCTCGTCCTGCCCCTTCATCATGGCGGCAAGACGCGCGGGATCGGCGGCCGCCAGACGCCCGAGCTGGAACGCCTGCGTGTTCATCTTGATCGCGACGCCGTTGATCTCGATCGCCTGCTCGATGCTCGCCGCCGTGAGCGGCAGCAGGCCCTTCTGGTAGGCGTATCCCATCATCATCATGTTGGTGGCGATGGAGTCGCCAAGCAGGGTTTCGGCAGGCTTTGTGAAATCGAAGAAGGAAGAATCCTTGCGCAGCGCCGTTTCCAGCACATGGTTGACCTTGCCGCTCTGGAAATTGAAATCGCGGTTTAGGATGAAATCGGCGATCGGAATGAGGTGGGTGTTGATGACGCCGTGGGTGCGGCTGGACTCGCACAGGGTGATGGTCTCCTTGGCGATCGCCACCACTTCATCGGCGGCGATCACGAGATCGGCGGTGCCGGTGACGATGCGCGACGACGTCACATCGGCGGGATTTTGCGACAGGCGAACGTGGCTCAGCACCGCGCCGCCCTTTTGCGCAAGGCCCGACATGTCGAGGATCATGCTGGCCTTGCCTTCGATATGCGCGGCCATGCCGAGCAGCGCGCCGATGGTCAGCACGCCGGTGCCGCCGACGCCGCCGACCGCGACGTTGTAGGGTTTTTCAAGCGAGGGACGCGACGCCGGCTCCGGCAGGTCGCCGATATTGCCGAGATCGGCCGGCGCGCGGCGGCGCAGCTTGCCGCCATCGACGGTGACGAAGGACGGGCAAAAGCCCTTGAGGCAGGAATAGTCCTTGTTGCAGCTGGACTGATTGATGGTGCGCTTGCGCCCCATCTCGGTTTCCAGCGGCTCGACCGAAATGCAGTTCGACTGCACCGAGCAGTCGCCGCAGCCTTCGCAGACCGCCGGGTTGATCAGCACGCGGCGCGCCGGATCCTCCAGCGTCCCCCTTTTGCGGCGGCGGCGCTTTTCGGCGGCGCAGGTCTGCACGAACACGATGGCGGAAGCGCCCTTGATCTCGCGGCAGGTTTTCATCACCGCATCGAGTTCGTCGCGATGCGCGGTCTTGGTGCCCGGCGCGATCTCGGAGGCCGGATAGGCTTCCGGGTTTTCCGACACCAGATAGATGTCGCGGATGCCCTCGGAGTGCAGCTGGAACGTTACCTGCTGCGGCGACAGATCGCCGTCGACATGCTGGCCGCCGGTCATGGCGGTGGCATCGTTGTAGAGGATCTTGTAGGTGATGTTGGCGCCGGATGCGACCGCCTGGCGGATCGCGAGGCTGCCGGAGTGGAAATAGGTGCCGTCGCCGAGATTGGCGAACACGTGCTTTTCGTCGGTGAACGGCGCGACGCCGACCCATGGCACGCCCTCGCCGCCCATATGGGTGAAGGTCTCGGTGTTGCGGTCCATCCACAGCGACATGAAGTGGCAGCCGATGCCGGCAAAGGCGCGGCTGCCTTGCGGCACCTTGGTCGAGGTGTTGTGCGGACAGCCCGAGCAGAAATACGGCGTCCGGGTGATCGGCGCCACCGCCTGCATCTGCGTCGCCTGGCGGCCGTTGAACCAGTCGGCTTTTGCGCGCAGCATGGCCGCGACTTCGGGATTGAGATTGAGCCGCAGCAGCCGCTCGGTCAGCGAACTCGCCAGCGATGCAACACTCAGTTCCTCAGCGAAGGGGAGGAAGCGCTTGTCGTGCTCGTCCATCTTGCCGACGATGCGCGGGCGGACGTCGTCGCGCCAATTGAACAGTTCCTGCTTGACCTGGTTCTCGACGATCTCGCGGCGCTCTTCGACGATGAAAATTTCCTCGAGCCCGACCGCGAATTTGCGCACGCCTTCCGGCTCCAGCGGCCACGGCATCCCGATCTTGTAGAGCCGCAGGCCGATCTTGGCCGCCACTTCCGGCGTGACGCCGAGTTCGCGCAGCGCCTGCCGGATATCCTCATAACTTTTGCCCGAGGCCATGATGCCGAATCGCGCATTCTGCGAATCCATGGTGACGCGGTTGACGTTGTTGGCGCGCGCGAACGCGACGGCGGCAAAGCCCTTGTAGTCCTGCAGCCGGCGGTCCTGGTCGTAGCGATCATCCGGCCAGCGCAGGTTCAGGCCGCCCGGCGGCATCTCGAAATCGGTGGGAATGATGAAGGGCTTCATCTCATCGGAAAGATCGACCTCCGCCGTGGTCTCCACGGTCTCGGTAATCACCTTCATGCCGACCCAGCAGCCGGAATAGCGCGACATCGCGATGCCGAGCAGCCCCATCTCGATCATTTCATGGATGCTGGAGGGATAGAGATACGGCATCAGCGCGGAGATGAAGGCATGGTCCGACTGATGCGGCACGGTGGAGGACTTTGCGCCATGGTCGTCGCCGGCAAGGCAGAGCACGCCGCCGTTTTTCGCTGAGCCCGCGGCATTGCCGTGGCGGAATACGTCGCCGCAGCGATCGACGCCCGGGCCCTTGCCGTACCAGATGCCGACTACGCCATCGTGCCGCGCGCCGGGCGACAGATTGAGCTGCTGCGAGCCCCAGATCGCGGTGGCCGCAAGGTCTTCGTTCACGCCGGGCTGGAATTTTATGTTGTATTGCTCGAGGTGCTTTCGCGCGGCGAACAGCTGCTGGTCGTAGCCGCCGAGCGGCGAGCCGCGGTACCCGGTGACGAAGCCCGCGGTATTGAGGCCGGCGGCGCGGTCGCGCCGGATCTGCGCCATCGGCAGGCGGACCAGCGCCTGGATGCCGGTCAGGAAGACGTGGCCGGAACCCTGGGTGTATTTCTGATCGAGACTGATCGGACCTTGGTTGATTCCCATTCCACCCTCTTCAGCCTCAGGCGGCGCTTGGACGATTCTTGGCCGCGGCGGCTGCTTTTTACGTAGGTATTCAATTCATTAGAACCAGTCTACGTTGGTTTTTATGTTGCGCGCACCACAAATCTCGGCAACGGAGCCCCGCGTCCGCAGCCCGCAACTTCGCGCTCGCTAAGGAATGAACCCGGAGATCGCGTGGCGATATCGTCCTGGATTGACCGCCACGGTTCACCGGGAGCGTCACAATAGCTGTATTTTACAAACGTCCACGTGCAGGTTGAGTCCATATCCGATCGGATGTAAGACCGACGATCCGTGCGATGTGCTTCTTCGATCAGAGGCGATTGAAGCGCCAATCGGAGAATGGCCTTCCTATACTTTATCCTCAATCATATTAGGACTTTTAGCCGTGACCCAAAATCCGCAGATCGTAACCGATGTGGAAGTGGCGACCGCACTTGCTGCCGAGCAGGTGCTCCAGGCCTTCGACCAAGGCACGTTTAGCGTCGGAGGCGTCTTGCTCGACAATACGGGGAAGCTGATCCACGCGCTTCACAACAACGTTGTCAAGGATAAGACCACATTCGATCCGACTGCGCATGGCGAACGTCAGATGATCGATTGGTATTTCGAGCAAATCAGCCAGGGCGTGCAACTGCCGCCCCCGGCCGAAATGACCGTCGTAACCTCGTTGGACCCTTGCTGCATGTGCGCAGGCTCAATCCTCCACGCCGGCTTCAACGTCACCGTCGCGGCATTCGACACCCAGTCGGGGATCAACTACGACACAAAAGCTGACTTTCCTACCTTGGCGCCAACTGTCCAGGCGAAAGCCAAATCGACGTTCAGCTATCCCGCCGTCAACGGTAAGACATCCTTCGCGCGAAGCGCGAGCGGCGCGCCCCTTCCGACGTTTTTCGCCCAAGCAGTGATCGACGGGCAGACCCAGGCGCTCTGCCTTACGGCCTTTCTGGCAACTTTGGGGTCGGTACGCGATAGCGTGAGCCAAGACCTGTTGCCGAACCAACTGATCAATCCAACAACACTTCCCGCCAATGATCCCATTATTCAAGCCTTACAGGCGATCTATCCGCAAACGCTGCAATATCGGGCCCCCGAGAGAAGCAAGCCGGATCAGGGACTGCTTCCTTACCTTGACCGAGCTGCGGCGCTCGACCGGCAGCAGGGCGGACCTGGCCAAGCCGTTGCCCTTCTCGACTATTTCGGAAACCTGCTGTTTTGTCTGCCCGGGAACATTGCCGCTTCGCCGATAAAAACCGCGTTCATGCTAGCGACCCGCGCCTATGCCAGTCTTCGTTACACGCTCAAAGGGCAGATAGGCCCGCGCGTGTACCAGTATCTGGGGCATCCGAAATACGGAACATTCGTATTTCTGTTAGGTCCGGACGACAGCGCAGCCAGCCTGATCGATCTGGGGGCCTACGGATCGACGATGGAGGGGCCGCTGCCGCAGGACAACCCAAACCAATTCCAATATTGGAACGCTTCGATGGACCCGGTCGCCCTGTCGGCCTACTGCGCTGGCCTGCCCCCTCTCTACAGAGATGTGATCAAGGTAGATCCTGTTCAAGTTGCGGTCGCCCGCCAAACGGGCGCCTGATCACTAACTTCTGTCTTGTTCTCGCCTAAGTCCGTGGAAGATTATTTAAGTTCGGGCTCTATTAGACCAGGCCGGGACCTTCTCTCTTGGCGGGACCAGAAATGAAACCATGACTCTGTCCGTGGTGCGACGGTCAGTCGGCGCGAACGGCGATCGCGCCGGTGCAGGGACGAAGTTGCGCAATGCGAGCGATTCTTTGTAGCGTTCTTGGCGCAACGCTTTTGTGCACAGCGCTCGTCTCCGGCGCCCGGGCCGATGCGCCCCAGGACGCGATCGCGCGCGGCAAGGCGCTGGTCGACGCCGCCGATTGCGCCAGTTGCCATACTGCCGATGCCTCAAAACCGCTCGCGGGGGGAAAACGGATCGATACCCCCTTTGGCGGCATCTTCTCGCCGAACCTGACGCCGGACCGCGACACCGGATTGGGCGGATGGACCGACGACGAGTTCTACCGCGCATTGCATGAGGGCGTAGCTCGCAACGGATCGCGCTATTACCCGGCATTCCCCTATCCGAATTTTACAAAAATCACCCGCGACGACGTGCTGGCGATCCGCGCGTATCTCGCCACGCTGACGCCGGTGCGCAACATCCCGCCGCCGCCGCAATTGCGCTGGCCGCTGAACTACCGCGCCGTCATGCGCGGCTGGAATTGGCTGTTCTTCAAACCCGGCTCGTTCGAAAAGAATCCGCGAAAAACCGACGAATGGAATCGCGGCGCCTATCTGGTCGAAGGCGCCGCGCATTGCGGCGCATGCCACACGCCGAAAAACATGTTCGGCGCCGACAAGCGCGGCCAGATCTATGGCGGCGGGCTGATCGACGGCTGGTTTGCGCCGCGGCTTGATGCCGCGGAACGCAGCGGGCTGAAATCCTGGAGCGTTGAGGACATCGCCGAATATCTGCAGAGCGGCCGCAACGGCAAAAGCCACGCCGGCAAGCTGATGGCCGAAGTCGTGGTCAACTCCACTTCGAAGATGAGCGACGCGGATGTCCGGGCCATGGCGGTCTATCTCAAGGACCTTCCAGCCGGCATGCCGGAGCCCGCCGTGCCGCCCCCTTCGCAAGCGCAAATGATGGATGGTGCTCGAATTTATCAGTCCTGCTCCGCCTGCCATGAGGATGACGGCACAGGCGCGCCGCGCATCTATCCGCCGCTGCCCGGCAACACCAACCTGCAATCCACTGACCCTTCCAGCACGCTTCGCATTATCCTCGATGGCGCGGAGACCGTGACGACGACGCGCGCGCCGAACACAGGTTCAATGCCGGCTTATGCCCGGAAATTGACGGATCAGGAGATCGCCGACGTCGCGACCTACATCCGCAACTCCTGGGGCAATTCCGCGCCCGCTGTGACGCCGGCGCAGGTGGCGAAGGCGCGGCGCGAGAGTTCGGGGAACCCGCTCTAACTGGTGTATAAGCACCCTTCAGGCAACTGCAGGCGCGTTTTGCGGGACCGGGGCCGCAGCCGAATCGGCTAGGCTCATGGCTCAATTTTGGAGGGCGTCATGGATACCGAGAAAAAGCCGGATGGAGAAACGACGGACCAGCCGAAGCCGAGCATTGCCGACGTCGTTGGCGACCTCGTCGTCAGCGGGGCAACCGTCCTCGCCAATACGGCCGCGAAGGCCGTGGTCAGCCGCGTCAAGAAGGCGGCAGCGAAATCGCCGCCGGTGAAAGCCGTCGCCAAAGCCGTGAAGAAGGCCAAGCAGTCGGCGGCCGGCGTCAAGGCCGCGAAAACCAAAAAGGCAAAAAAGGCTGCGAAAAAATCCTACGCGAAGAAGAGCGCCGGCAAGAAGGCTGCGAAGAAGTCAGCCAAGAAATCGATGCCAAAGAACAAGCGCAAGAAGGCGAAGAAGTCCAAGCGCTGACGGCTTTGCAGTCATTCAAGAGGCAGTCATTCAAGAGGCCTTCGGCAGCGATGTCAGGGCTTCCAGCATGAACGCTTATTCATGCTGGATACGGCGTTTAGCACCTTCTTGAAAAGCCATCGCGGCCTCCTATGTCCGGTTTCGACAGGAGGATGCCGTGAAGCAGTCACAGGATTTTCTCGAGAACGCGGAGAATTGCGCGCAACTCGCCGAGCGCGCGGCCGACGAGCCGACCCACCGCCGCTACAAGCGAATGGAAGCCGCATGGCGGGCTTTGGCCGAAGCGCAGGACTGGCTTGACGGACAAGTGCCGCCCGTCCGCATTGCGTCGTAGGGCATCGTAGCCCGGATGCAGCGAAGCGAAATCCGGGACAGCGTTTGGTCGAGAGTCTGCCCCGCATTGCGCTGCGCTCCATGCGGGCTACGAGGCGGAAACTATTTCCCCAATATTTCGCCGACCACCTTCATCAGATCGGCCTCTCGGAACGGCTTGCGCAGGTAAGCCCGGTAACCCACCACACGGTCGCGCACCACGCTCTCCAGCAGTGACGTCATCACCACCACCGGGATATCGCGGGTGGCGGATTTTTCCTGCATCGCGGCGATCAGGGCGGCGCCGTCGACCAACGGCATCATGAAATCGGTCAACACCAGGTCGGGCGTTTCCCGATGCAGGATGTCGAGCGCCTCGCGGCCGTTGCCGGCGGACAGGACGTTGTAGCCGTTCTCGCTCAACAGCACCTGGAGCCAGTCGGCAATCGCCCATTCATCCTCGACAATCAGCACGGTCCGCACCGTCACTCTCCAGTCAATTTTGGATCCGGAGATGGCGGCGGTGGCGCGCCCTGGCTGGAAAGACCGCGAAGGATATCTTCGGCGCCGCGCTGATCGATTTCGAGCGCGATGCCGCCTTCGACAATGTCGAAACGCCGCATCCGCATGTCGGTCCGGCGATCGCGGGATTTGAGAACGGTCATCAAACGATAAGTCTCCGATCGCAAGGCCGCCAGATGCAGCGCGATGATGTTCTCGGCGACCGCGGACAGCCCGGTCTGGTTCACACCGGCCAGCGGCTGCCCCGGGGTTATTCCGGCATGGTCGGTTTCGGCGGTCGCCATCGTGGTAACCCCGAGCGCCCGTAACTCGTTGCACAGCGCGGATAAAAAAGACCCGATCCGGCTTTTCTCGTCGGTCAGCTTGGAAAATCCGTCGATGCCGTCGATCACCAGACGCTTGACGCCGCGGGCCTTGATCGCGGTCAGCATCTCGGTCGCGACTTCGTCGAGGATTGCTTCGGTCTGCGGCCGCCACAACAGACTGATGGCGTCGCCGCGCGCATCGAGCGGCAGTTTTAGCGCGTCCGCCTTCAGCTTCAGCGCCATCGGGTTTTCATGGAAGCCGAACCACATCGCCGGTTCGTCGGCCGGGCCGCCGCAGAGGAACTGCAGGCCGGCGGTGGTCTTGCCGCTGCCGGAGGGGCCGAGCACGACGGTGACGGAATGGGTGTCGATACCGCCGCCAAGCATGGCATCGATGCCGGATATGCCGACGGAAACCACCGGGCCGTCGGCGCGGTCCCACACGCTCGGCGTTTCCAGCAACGCTTCGATGCGGGGAAACACCGAAATGCCGGAGGCTGCGATGCGATAGGAGTGCCGGCCGCCCATGAACCAGCTGCCGCGCAATTTATGCACCTGCAGTTCGCGCTCGGCGCGGCGGCCATGTAGCGACGACTGCAACTCGATCAGGCCGTCCACCATGGTATGGTCGGGCGGAAATGCCTGCGCGTCGGACGCGCTGGTGAGCAGGAACATGGTGCAGTTGCTGAACGCGGCCTGCGTCTGCAGCTCATGGATGAACTTCTTCAGTTCGAGATCGGAGCGGGCTTTCTCGTGCACCGTGATCAGGCCGTCGAGCACCAGAATGCTGGCCTTGCGGGTGCGGACCTCGCGCCTCACGACCTCGAGCAGGCCGCGCAGCCCGTCGTCTTCCAGCGTCTTGAAGGCGCCGACATAGGACATCCGGTCGGGGATCGCGGCCTCCTCGAAGAAAGCAAGCCGGCGCATGTGGCCGATCATGCGGGCGTGGCTTTCCGCCAGCAGCGTGATGTAGAGCGCGTGACGATCCTGCGCCGCCTGCGCAAAGCAGATCTGGTTGCCGAGGATGGTCTTCCCCGCCCCCGGCGCGCCCTGAATGATGTAGATGCCGCCTTCGAAAACGCCGCCGCCCAGAATCGTGTCGAGCCCGGCTATGCCGGTCGAAAACCGATCGCTTTCGCTGCTCATCGCCGAAGCGTCCCTTGAATTCAATTTTCGATGTGATGGGTGCCGAAACCTGGCGGTTTCAGTCCTATTTATCCGCCGATTTTGGAAAGCACGAAAAGCCCCGAACTTCGCCCCCGCCTATACCTTCGTGAGATGCGGCAACGTCGTTCGCCGCCGAAAGTTCCAACCCTGCCCTCATGAGAATTCGGCCAACCACGACCGCAGCCAGCGCTTTAGCGCCGCTCGTCCGTGAAGACGAATTTCGGCATTTCCCATTTGAAGCGGATCGCCAGCAGCCGGAATGTCAGGCCGACCGCGAAGGCGAGCGCCGTTGCCAAATCGTGGTTCAACCCAAGCCCGAGCGCCGCAACGTAGATAATGCCCGTGACCGCCGCGACGCTGGCATAAAGCTCCGAACGGAACAGCAACGGGACGTCATTGCAGAGAATGTCGCGCAGCACGCCGCCGGCACAGCCGGTAATCATGGCCGCGACGATCACGATCGGCAGGGACTCGTGAAGCTGAAGCGCCACGTCGCAGCCGGCGATGGTGAACACCACGAGTCCGATGGCGTCCAGCACCAGGAATGCGAGATGCAGACGGTGCATTACGCGCGCGATCGCGATGGTGACGAGCGCGGCGGCGACGGTGATCGCCAGATAGATAGGATTTTCCACCCACACCAGCGGATAGTGTCCGAGCAGGACGTCGCGCAGCGATCCGCCGCCCAGCGCCGTGACGCAGCCGAGCAGGCAGACGCCGACCCAGTCCATGCTGCGCCGTCCGGCGGCAAGCGCCGCCGTCATCGCCTGTGCGGCAGCCGCCACCAGCGACAGCACATGAAGAACGGTATCGGCCGGAGGCATCACATGAATATCGCTAGGGTTCCAATGGCGGACGGAACTTACGTCGCGGGTTCCGGCGTGAACAGGTCGAAAACGGCCGTGAGTTCCGTTCCGGCTGCCGGAACCGCGGCCTTGCGTAGCTGTTGTCAGGGGGGAGATAACGGAGGACTGAACAGATGGCTTACCAACGTAACCCGGACGATCCCTATCGTCCCAACATCGACCTCGCGGACGACGAATTGCAGCGTATGCGTATGGACGGCGAGTTGCAGGCCGACCCCGAGCTCGGCGAAGGCCCCGCCAGCGGCGGCAAGGTGGCGGCGTTCGCCATTGCCATCGCCGTGGTGCTCGGCGCGGTTTTCTACGGGCTGAATAACTCGTCGATGAACCCGGCCGGCACCGGCTCGACCGCAACCGCGCCGGCGACCCAGAACACCGCGCAGACGAACCCCGCGGCGCCTCCGGGCATGCGCGACGTGACGCCGCGTAGCAATACCGAACCGGGCATGACCACGGGCGCGGCCCCTGCCCGCCCGCAGCAGCCGGCGGCCAATGCGCCGACCGGTCAGGAAGTCGACCGCAGCGCCAAGCCGGCGGATAGCGACACCGCGAAACCCGATGCTCCGGCCAAATAACGGTTGAAGCGATCAATCATGTAACAAGACGCAGCGAGCCCAACAGCCCGCTGCGTCTTTCTACTTGTTCCCCGGACGCAGCGCAGCGCGTAGCTCTTGCGGAGCGGTGCGCTGCAGAGCCGGGGTCCCGGTTACTTGCTGCTCGAAGAAACCGGGGTCCCGGTTCTGCGAAGCAGCGCTTCGCAAGAGCTACGCCATAGCGCGTCGAAGACGCGCGTAAACGCGCTTATGGCATCGCGCCCGGGACACGACTCGTTCAATCGCCAAACATCTTGTTCAGCTCGCCACCCGGAAAGCCGTTGCCCAGTTCGGTGAAGGTGCCCTGCTGCAACATCTCGCGCGACGCCTTCATGAACCCGGCCCAGGCCACCCGCGCCAGCGATCCGCCGACACTGATGCGGCGCACGCCGAGGTCTTCGGCTTCCGCAACGCTGAGACCGGAAGAACCGATCAGGAGGTTGACCGGTTTTGGATGTACGGCTTTCACCACGGCGGCAATATGCTCCTTCGATTTGATGCCGGGCGCATAAAGGCAGTCCGAGCCGGCTTCCGCATAGGCGTCGAGTCGATCGATCACCAAATTGAGATCGGTTTGTCCCCACAAGAAAGCTTCGCAGCGCCCGACCAGCAGCGCGCCGCTGTTGTCGGCATCGATGGCGGCCCGCGCCGCCTTGATACGCTCGATTGCGAGTCCGCGCTCGTAGAGCGGGTTCGCCTTGTCGCCGGTGGAATCCTCGATCGACAGCCCGGCGACGCCGGTCGCGACCCCGCGCGCGACATTGACCGCCACCTTCTCGGGCTCGCGGGCAAAACCGCCTTCGAAATCCGCATTGACCGGCAGGTCGACAGCCCTGCACAGCGCGGTGAGATGCCCGCAGACGTCGTCGACGGTGACCTGGGTGTCGGCCCGGCCGATCGTCCACGCAAAACCGGCGCTGGTCGAGGCGATCGCCTTGGCGCCAAGATGCTGCAGCGCCAGCGCACTGCCGACATCCCATGGGTTCGGCAGCACGAAGCAGCCGCTCTCGTGCAGCTTCCGGAATGCCGCGCGCTTGTCCTTTGTTGAAACCGGCATGTTTTCTCCCTGTGTTCGTGCTTGCGGGCCATACGATAACCACACGCGGCGTCGGGCGCCAGTGCAGGCGACCTCAGGCCTCGACCTCGCGCAGGAATGTGCGCTCCTCCGCGACAATGAGCTTGTTCTCCTCGGCGAAATTGAAATTTGCCATGGCCTCGTCGTCGGCGCGCAGCCGCGCGCGGTACATTTCGTAAGCGGCGAGGTTTTCGAACGAGATCAGCGCGAATGCGATGTTGTTGGTGCCCTCATGCGGCATCCAGTAGCCCAGAAGATGACCGCCGCATTTCGGGATGATGGTCGGCCATCGCCTCGCATAGGCCTCGAACAGCGCGCGCTTGAACGGGTCGATCTGGTAGCGGATGAAAACCGTGACGGCCAAGAGCGCCTCCTTCGTACGTGACAGTTTCACTGTAGCCGCTTGATTGACATCGATGCTTCGGCTATCATCGAAGTATGAAAGCAGGACCCGATATCGCCTTGGTCGCCTCGCTGGTAGGCGATCCCGCGCGCTGCAACATGCTGACCGCGCTGATGAGCGGCCGCGCGCTGACGGCCAGCGAACTGGCGCAGGAGGCCGGCGTCACGCCGCAGACCGCAAGTTCACACCTGGCGAAGCTCGAGGCCGGCGGGCTGGTCGAGCCGGAAAAGCAGGGCCGCCATCGCTACTACCGCCTCACCGGGCCGGATGTCGCAGGGGTGCTGGAGGGGCTGATGGGACTTGCGGCGCGCGTCGGCCACTTGCGCATCCGCACCGGACCGAAGGACCCGGCATTGCGCCACGCGCGGGTCTGCTATGACCATCTCGCCGGCGATCTCGGCGTGCAGATGCTGGACGCCATGACGCGGCGGCAATTCGTGCGCCGCAACAAGAACGAGATTTCGCTGACGAGCGAAGGCGAGAAATTCGTCGCGAAAAAATTGCAGATCGATATCGCCGAGATCGAGCATGCGCGGCGGCCGCTGTGCAAGACCTGCCTCGACTGGAGCGCGCGGCGCAGCCACCTCGCGGGCACGCTGGGCGCTGCGATCCTGAGCAGGCTCTATGAACTGAAATGGGCGAGCCGCTCCCCGGGCAACCGCATCGTCAATTTCACCCGCAACGGCGAAAAGCAATTCGCGGCGTTGTTCGGGACGGGAGAGTAGTCAGGGATACGAGTTCTTCCGAGCCAGGCATTCAGCCGTCATCCTGAGGAGCCCCGCGCTTGCGCGGCGTCTCGAAGGATCGCCGCTTGCGTTCGCTTCCATCCTTCGAGGCTCGCCGAAGACGGCGAGCACCTCAGGATGACGGCGGCGTTGGTGTGGGTAAATTGTATCCTCAAAACGTGAACACGCGCCGCCTTTACATCGCTCGAGTGCGGCAGCAAACCGGCATCCTCAAACACTTCTGTTCCACGGGGCTTGCAAATGAAACGTTTGGTGCTATCCGCCCTGCTCTTCGCCATGCCGCTCGCCCTCGTTCACGCCGCCGAACCGGCGCCGCGCGAACCCTACGGCATCGGCCTCGAAGGTTTTGCCTATCCCTACCCGGTCAGCATGCTGCCGCTGGTCAATGACGGCGAGCAGGTGCGGATGGCCTACATGGACGTCGTAGCAGCCACGCCGAACGGACGCACCGTGGTGCTGCTGCACGGCCGCAATTTTCCGTCCGGCTACTGGGCGCCGGTGATCAAGACGCTGAGCGATGCCGGCTACCGGGTGGTGGTGCCGGACCAGATCGGTTTTGGGAAATCCTCAAAACCTGCGGCCGACCTGCATTTCGACACGCTGGCGCGCAACACGATCGCGCTGCTCGATCACTTGAGAATCGCCAAAGTCGAACTCGTCGCGCATTCGCTCGGCGGCATGCTCGGCGTGCGCCTCAGTCGCGCCTATCCCGATCGCATCGAGCATCTGTTGCTGGCGGCTCCCATCGGCCTTGAGGACTACCGGCTCTATGTGCCGCCGACGACGACCGAAAAAATTCTCGAGAACGAGGACAAGCTCACCGCTGAAGGGTATCGCAAGCAGCTGGAGACCAACTATTCCCTGAAACTGCCGCCGGAGCAGGTGACGCCGTTCATCGACGCGCGCTTCAACATCAAGGGCGGTTCGGAATATCCGCGCTGGCTGCGCGCCTTCGTCAATTCGGCGCAGCTGATCTATCGCGAGCCGGTGGCGCACGAAATTCCCCTGCTCACGCTGCCCGTGCTGTTCGTGATGGGCGCCGACGACCACAACGCGCCGGGCCGGCCCAACGCGCCGGAGGCGCTGCGCGCGAAGATGGGGCAGAACGCGGAGCTGGCCAGAGCGTTCGCCACAAAAATGGCGAACGCCAGGGCGGAGGTTATTCCCGACACCGGCCATCTGGTGTTTCTGGAAGCGCGGCAAAGGTTTGACGAACTGATGCTGACGTTTCTTGGATCCCATTGACGGACGTCAGGGATTTGGCGTGAAGCTTCGCATTCATTCCGTATTCAGGTCGCGGTCGCGACGCTCGCGGGTTTTAGTGCCGCGGACGCCGCCGGCGGATGCGGCCCCGGCTTCCATCGCGGCCCCTACGGCGGCTGCCGGCCGAATGGCGGCGCCGTCGTCGTCGCGCCACGCGTGGTTGCGCCAGGAGTCGTGATTGCGCCTGCCCCGGTCGTCGTGGTGCCGCGCGCCCGGGTTTGCCCGTTGGGCGTCGCCTGGCGCTATGGACGCTGCCGCCCGATTTAAGACTTAAAGCCGTCATTCCGGGGCGCGACGAAAGCCGCGACCCGGAATTAACAGCTAAACCTTACCACCAGTAACGGCGGCGCCAGTAGCGGCGACGCCAGCGACGGTGCCAACGACGGCGGTAGCCCCAATGGCGGCGCCAGCCCCAGTGACGACGACGCCAGCCCCAGTGACGGCGGCGCCAACCCCAGTGGCGGTGCCACCGCACCTGCTCCGGCGTGAGATGATCGACATCGTCCTGGCTTACAATCGCGGGTTCCGGGCGTTCGCCCGGCTGGGGAACAAGCCCTTGGCCCTCCGGCGCAACCGGCGGCAATGGAGCTGCCTCCGCGCCCGCGGCCAGCACCGACGCGCCCGCGATAAATCCAAAGGTGAGTTTCAGAAAGTGGCGGCGTTCCATCACATTCCTCCTTTGCACTGCTTGAGCAATGCCGGGAGTTTCGCCGCCCCGAGATGAATGTTAGCTGAACCGCTTGGGCCTCACGCCGCGCCGAATTCCTCCGCCAGCACGAAAACCTCCCGTGTGCGGGTGATCCCGGGCCAGTCGCGATTGAAATCGGCAACCAGCCGCTTCATCTCCTCGCCACCGGTCGCGCGATCGAGCGCGGCCTTGTCGGGAAATTGATAGGTCGCTTGATGCACTGCGGGATCGCTGACGCTCCAGAACCGCCATGCCTTCTCGGCGCCGAACGTCTTTACGGCATCGGGCATATGTTCGTTGGCGTACCAGGCGTCGAACGCCGCGCGCTTGGCAGGATCGGCGACGGTGGCGCGGACGACGAAGAAGTAATGGGGCATGGGAATTGGCCTTTGCCGTTGGCTTCGATCGCTTGGTTATCTCGGACACTCCGGAAGACTCAGCAAATTATCGGGCTGATATCCATCAGTCTCAGTCTTGATGTACTTGTTGCCAAAGCGACTAATAGCAACGATGACCTTGACGTCGCGGGAGTTCACCCTCACATGAAATTGCCATTTGTTACTCTCGATGCCCTGAATTGCCTCTTCTTGCGTAATTCGCCACCTCTGTCCAATATCGTTCAAGCCGCCAATATGTGTTATGCGCTCATGTGGATTCATTCGATCTGATTTGTTGATGCATAGCACCTGATTGGCCATTGCCCTCTCTCCTACGAACCAATTGAAGGCGTGGTATTCGGTTGTCCCTGGGGAGATGTTCCCATAAATCGTGCAACAGCATCTACTGTTTCGTGTTCATCATAAAGAACGACGGCATTATTTGTGAGAATAAGAGCCATCTTGAACTCTCTCAGAAACGCCATTCCAACCAATATATCAGTCGATTTCTCATCAAGTAAGATCGTTCCGCTTTCGACTTGAGCCCCCAGTGTAACAGCGCCAGTGGAGACTAAGTTAGATATTACGCTTCCATCGCCTAACGTTACATTTGCGGCCCCTTGAGTCGAAAGACCAAGATCGATCATCTCGACCAACGGCAATGCAACGAATCCGTTAAAGCCCGTATCAATTATCGCCAGATAATTTTTGGACCCTGAATCGCCCGCGACTCGAATACTAACGGTAGCGTTACCGTATTCATCAAATGCGCCGAGGATTAACATTGAAAGCACGCCGACTTAATTTAAATGCCCCGCGAGATCCGATGCGAACGAGATAAAACATACTATCCGGTAAAGCTTCGCGTGCTTTTCTTAGAGCCGTTTCTGGGAAATCTTCCACAAATGCTTGTTCGGATTTTATGTCAATCGCGGCGTATCGACCTGACCATTTCGGCTCAAATTCTGCGCGGTACCGACGCTCATAGATTGCTGAACCCTGAGCAGCAATGTCTTCGGAATTTTGGAGCGGATAAGACATCTTTGTAAGCTACCCCGTTTCGTCTTTTTTCAATAGGGAAATTTGCGCGTTAGTCGCATTACAACGGCAAATTGTCATGCTTCTTCGCCGGCATTTCCACCTTCTTGTCCCTTAGCATCGCCAGCGCGCGGGCGATCCTGCGCCTTGTCGAGTGCGGCATAATGACGTCGTCGATATAGCCGCGTTCGGCGGCGACGAAGGGGGACAGGAAGCGGTCTTCGTATTCCTTGGTGCGCGCGGCGATTTTCTCTTCGTCGCCGATATCGCTGCGGAAGATGATTTCCACCGCGCCCTTGGCGCCCATCACGGCGATCTGCGCGGTCGGCCAGGCGTAGTTCATGTCGGCGCCGATTTCCTTCGACGCCATCACGTCGAACGCGCCGCCATAGGCTTTTCGGGTGATCACGGTGACCAGCGGCACCGTCGCCTGCGAGAAGGCGAACAGCAGTTTGGCGCCGTGTTTTATCAAGCCGCCATATTCCTGCGCCGTGCCGGGCAAGAAGCCGGGAACATCCACAAAGGTCACGATCGGGATGTTGAAGGCGTCGCAAAAACGGACAAAACGCGCGGCCTTGCGGGAGGCGTCCGAGTCGAGCACGCCGGCCAGCACCATCGGCTGGTTGGCGACGAAGCCCACGGTGCGGCCGGCGATACGCCCAAAACCGGTGACGATGTTTTTTGCAAACGTTTCGGAAATCTCGAAGAAGTCGCCCTCGTCCACGACTTTCAGGATCAGCTCCTTCATATCGTAGGGCTTGTTCGGATTGTCGGGGATCAGCGTGTCCAGCGACATGTCGAGACGGCCGATGTCGTCAAAGCTCGGCCATTCCGGCACGCCGTCGGTGTTGTTGCTCGGCAAAAAGTCGATCAGCCGGCGCATCTGCAGCAGCGTCTCGACGTCGTTTTCGAACGCGCCGTCCGCGATCGAGGAGCGCGTGGCATGCACCGACGCGCCGCCGAGCTCTTCCGCGGTGACCACCTCGTTGGTGACGGTCTTCACCACGTCGGGGCCGGTGACGAACATGTAAGAAGTATTCTTCACCATGAAAATGAAGTCGGTCATGGCGGGCGAATAGACGTCGCCGCCGGCGCACGGTCCCATGATCACGCTGATCTGCGGGATCACGCCTGATGCGATGACGTTGCGGCGGAATACATAGGAATAGCCCGCGAGCGCCGCGACGCCTTCCTGGATGCGCGCGCCGCCGGCGTCGTACAGCCCGATGATCGGGGAGCGCGCCTTCATCGCCATGTCCTGGATCTTTACGATTTTTTGCGCGTGCGTCTCGGACAGCGATCCTCCGAACACCGTAAAATCCTTGGCGAACACAAAGGTCGTGCGGCCGTTGACGGTGCCCCAGCCGGTGACGACGCCGTCGCCGGGCACTTTTGACTTGTCCATGCCGAATTCGACCGAGCGGTGTTCGACGAACATGTCGAACTCCTCGAACGAGCCCTTGTCGAGCAGAAGCTCGATGCGCTCGCGCGCGGTCAGCTTGCCACGGGCGTGCTGCGCCTCGATGCGCTTCTCGCCGCCGCCGAGTTTTGCCCCGGCGCGGCGCTCTTCGAGGGTGTCCAGGATGTCTTTCATGTGCGTCTTCCCGCCTGTTTGCCGGGTTCTAGCATGGCCGTTCGCGGGCGGGAAACCCGTCGATTGACAGTCCCTCGGCGGCTCGGTCTACTCCCGGCCAAGCCTGCGATAACAAAACAGGAGGATCGAATGCGTGTGACCATGCGAGCCAGGATCGCGGCCGCCCTGCTCTGCGGAGCAATCCTGCTTTCCGCTTCGCCTTCCCCAGCGCAAACCAATCCGAAGGAAATCGCCGCGCGGGTCGAACTGCACGCGTTTCCCTCGCTCACGCTGTCGGATCAGCAGTTTCTCAGCGGCGACGCCAATGGCAAGCCGGTCACCATGACCGGCGAATTCCGCATCGCGCAGGGCAGCGGAAAACTTCCCGTGGTGATCCTGATGCACGGCTCGGGCGGCATGGGCGCCAATATCGAGGCGTGGGCGCAAAAATTCAATGCGATGGGCGTCTCGACCTTTGCGATCGACGGTTTTACCGGGCGCGGGCTCACCTCGGTCAATACCGACCAGGCCTCGCTCGGCCGGCTCAATTTCATCCTGGATATCTACGGCGCGCTCGCGCTTCTCGCTGGACATCCGCGGGTCGATCCCGACCGCATTGCGCTGATGGGCTTTTCACGGGGCGGGCAGGCCGCGCTCTATGCCAGCCTGACGCGCTTCCACAAGATGTGGAACAAGTCCGGCGCGCAGTTCGCGGCCTATATTCCGTTCTATCCGGACTGCGCCACCAGCTATGCCGGCGAGACCGAGGTCGCGGCAAAGCCGATCCGGATTTTCCACGGCATTCCCGACGACTACAATCCGGTCGCGAGCTGCAAGCCCTACATCCAGCGGCTGCGAGACGCCGGCCGCGACATCACCTTGACGGAATATCCGGACGCGCAGCACGGCTTCGATACGCCGCTCAATGTCGGCGCGGTGATCGTGTCGACCGGGGCGCAGACGGTGCGCGGCTGCAAGATCCGCGAGGCCGAGGGCGGCGTGCTGCTCAACGTCTCGACACAGCAAGCGTTCAGCTACAAGGATGAATGCGTGCAGCTCAATCCGCATGTCGGCGGCAACGCCGCAGCGACGCAGGCCGCGCGGATCGCGGTGACTGACTTCGTGCGCCAGGTGTTCAGGCTGGAGTGAAGTGATCTCGTGTCCCGGACGCGGTGCGGCATTCTTCATGCCGCTCCGCAGAGCCGGGACCGTGGCAAGCACCGGCGTTCGTTACGGCCCCGGCTCTGCAGCGCACCACGCCGTGAAGAACGGCGCGCTGCGCTGCGTCCGGGGCACGAAGCTTTACGGCCTGCCCGACTGCTTGCCGAGATCGCGGTTGTCGACATAGCGGATCATGATCGGCCGTCCCGCGAGCGCGCCGCCGAGGCCGGCGGTGAATTTCAGCGGTACGCAGGCGTCCAGCGACGCCGTGATCGCCTTGCGGTAGAGTTCGCGGGTCTGTTGCGGCGCCTCGCGCGTCGAATAGGTGACGCGGGGGGCTGCGATGATCTCGCCGGAGCGCTTGAACGAGAACAGCACCGACATCTGCATGCCCTCGCGCGCGTCGTCCGCCGGCGGCGGCGACCAGCAGGAGCGCAGCGCCGCGAACAGGTCGCCGATGGTGTCGAGGTCGTGATCCGGCTTCTGGTATTTCGCAGCGTCATCGCGCGACGGCACGCTTTGGATGGTGAGCTGCAGGTTCTGCCCGATCGGATAATCGATCTCGGGAATGCACGGGCCATGGTTAAACACGCTGCAGAAATACGGCGTACAGGGCTCGCCCGACAACACGCTGCACGGCGCATGCGCGAACGGCGTCGCGTCGATCTGGTGCCGGCGCTGTGCGTGGGCCGGGGTGGCGAGCGCAGCGGTTATAGCGAGAAAAGCAGATACACGCCGCAGCATGAGTGCTCCTCAGTAGTGTCGTCCCCGCGAACGCGGGGACCCATACGCCGTGTCGCTCGTGATGCGGAAGGCTTTAATGACCTTGTTGACAAGCGTCGCCAAATCATGACCGCCAGGGGTTACGGGTCCCGGCGTTCGCCGGGACGACGAATTTACTTCTTCTTCACATCCTTGATGCTGGAAAACACGATACCCTCGGCACGTTCCTTGGTGTAGCCGAGATAGAATTCGTTCTTCGCCAAAAACACCGGATCGCCGTCGACGTCGTCGGCAACACCGGAGCCGTTTGCGGCAATGAAGGCATCGAGCTTCTTGCGGTCGTCGGACGAAATCCAGCGCGCCAGCTGGAATTCCGACACCTCGAAATCCACCGGCAGCGAATATTCGGCATCGAGCCGGGCTTTCAGCACGTCGAGCTGCAGCGGGCCGACCACGCCGACCAGAGCCGGGGCGCCGTCGCGCGGGCGAAACACCTGCACCACGCCCTCCTCCGACATCTGCTGCAGCGCCTCCTTCAGCTTCTTCGCCTTCATCGCATCCGTCAGCCTCACGCGGCGAACGATTTCCGGCGCGAAACTCGGCACGCCGACGAAGTTGATGTCCTCGCCTTCGCTCAGGGTGTCGCCGATCCGCAACGTGCCGTGATTGGGAATGCCGACCACGTCGCCGGCGAATGCCTCGTCCGCCAGCGCGCGGTCTTGGGCAAAGAAGAATTGCGGGCTGGACAGGCTCATGTTCTTGCCGGTGCGCACCAGCTTTGCTTTCATGCCGCGCGTCAGCTTGCCCGAGCACAGCCGGGCAAAGGCGATGCGGTCGCGATGGTTCGGATCCATGTTGGCCTGGATCTTGAATACGAATGCGGTCATGCGCGGCTCTGACGCCTCGACCTTGCGCAGATTGCTCTCCTGCGCGCGCGGCGGCGGCGCGAATTTTCCGAGGCCTTCCAAGAGATCGCCGACGCCGAAATTGCGCAGCGCCGAGCCGAAATACACCGGCGTCAGATGGCCCTCGCGAAACGCATCGAGCTCGAACGGCTTGCAGGCTTCGGAGACCAAAGCGAGCTCGTCCTTGACTTCGTTGACGTCGAGATTGGCGTTGCGGCCGGCGAGATCGGCGATGTCGATCTGTTGCGCGGCTCCGGTTTTCGCGCCGCCGCCTTCGAGCAGGCGCACGCCGCCGGTCTCGATATCGTAGGTGCCGAGGAAATCGCGGCCGCGGCCGACCGGCCAGGTCATCGGCGTGGTATCGAGCGCCAGCGTCTTTTCGATCTCATCCAGCAGTTCGAAGGTATCGCGGCTTTCGCGGTCCATCTTGTTGATGAAGGTGATGATGGGAATGTCCCTGAGGCGGCAGACCTCGAACAGTTTTCGCGTGCGTTCCTCGATGCCCTTGGCGGCGTCGATCACCATCACGGCGGAATCCACCGCGGTCAGCGTGCGGTAGGTGTCCTCGGAAAAATCCTCGTGGCCCGGCGTGTCCAGAAGGTTGAACACCAGGTTCTCGAACTCGAAGGTCATCACCGAGGTCACGACCGAGATGCCGCGCTCGCGCTCGATCTTCATCCAGTCGGAGCGGGTATTGCGGCGCTCGCCCTTGGCCTTGACTTGCCCCGCCAGATTGATGGCGCCGCCGAACAGCAGCAGCTTCTCGGTCAGCGTGGTCTTGCCGGCGTCGGGATGCGAGATGATCGCAAAGGTGCGCCGGCGCGCGACTTCCGCCGCAAGCGGCGAGCGCGAAGGCTGTTCGGTGGTGAGAGCAAGGTCGGACATCAAGCGAGCGTGTGGCAGGGAAACCGGGCCGGATCAAGGAGATTTGCCCATTTCATATGGCAATTCGCGGCACGATTTCAAATCGCTCAGCGCAGCAGCGCCACCGCAAAATAGGTCAGTGCCGCGACGATCGCCGAGGCGGGAATCGTGATCACCCAGGCATAGACGATCGAACTTGCCACATTCCAGCGCACCGCCGAGACGCGGCGGGCGGCGCCGACGCCGACGATGGCACCGGTGATGGTATGGGTGGTCGACACCGGCACGCCGAGGAAGGTCGCCGCGAACAGCGTCGCGGCGCCTCCCGTTTCCGCGCAAAACCCCTGCATCGGCGTCAGTTTCGTGATCCGCAAGCCCATGGTGCGCACGATCCGCCAGCCGCCCATCAGGGTGCCCAGCGCCATCGCCGCCTGGCACGACAGCACCACCCAGAACGGTACCGAAAAATGCTCGCCGAGATGGCCTTGCGAATACAACAGCACCGCGATGATGCCCATGGTCTTTTGCGCATCGTTGCCGCCGTGGCCCAGCGAATACAGCGACGCCGAGACGAATTGCAGGATGCGGAACGCGCGGTCCACGGCAAAGGGGGTCGAACGCACCGACAGCCACGACACGATCGCGACCAGCACCAGCGCCAGCAGGAAGCCGACCAGCGGCGACAGCACGATGGCGAGCAGCGTCTTGGTCAATCCGCTCCACACCACAGAGGAAAATCCCGCCTTGGCCAGTCCGCCACCGAGCAACCCGCCGATCAACGCGTGCGAGCTGCTGGAAGGAATCCCCAACCCCCAGGTGACCAGGTTCCAGACGATGGCGCCCATCAGGGCGGCAAAAATCACCCGTTCGTCGATGATGCCGGGATCGATGATCCCGGTGCCAATGGTATTGGCGACATGCAGACCGAACACCAGGAAAGCGACGAAGTTGAAAAACGCCGCCCACAGCACTGCATATTGCGGCCGCAGCACCCTGGTCGAGACGATGGTCGCGATCGAATTGGCGGCGTCATGCAAACCGTTAAGGAAATCGAACAGCAGCGCGACTGCGATTAATCCGACCAGTATCGGAAGACCAAGCGTGGCGTCCACTGCGCGGCCCTGCCCTATACCTGTTCGATTACGATGCTGTTGATCTCGTTGGCGACGTCGTCGAAGCGATCGGCAACTTTCTCGAGATGGTCGTAGATTTCGGCGCCGACGATGTAGTCCATGGCGTTGGCGTTGCGATGCTTGAGGAACAGCTCCTTGAGGCCGATGTCGTGCAGATCGTCGACGCGGCCTTCGAGCTTGCCGAGTTCCTCGGTGATCGCGGTCAGCATCGCAACGTTTTCGCCGATCGATTGCAGGAGCGGCAGCGCGCGGCCGACCAGGTTGGCGCATTCGACCACCAGCGTGCCCATTTCCCGCATCGGCGGCTCGAAGGTCCGCACCTCGAACAGGATGACCGCTTTCGCGGTCTGCTGCATCTGGTCGATGGCGTCGTCCATCGAGGTGATCAGGTTCTTGATATCGACGCGGTCGAACGGCGTGATGAAGGTCCGGCGCACCGCGGTCAGCACCTCGCGGGTAATGCCGTCGGCATCGTTCTCGTACTGATTGACGCGCTGACAAAACACCGGCGTCTCCTCGCCGCCGCGCAGCATGCCCTGCAGCGCCTCGGCGCCCTTCACCACGGTCTGGGAATGCCGGGCGAACAGCTCAAAGAACCGTTCCTCCCGCGGGAGAAAGTAGCGAAACCAACGCATCAACATGGTTCGGGTCCATTGCAGAAACAACGCCGACGGGGGCGCCCTGTCGCAAAACCGTCATAGACCATTTCCCGGAAAAACGGACGATTACCGAGGCTTCAGACGGAGCCATCCACTGCTTTGTAAGTTCCCCGGACGCAGCGCAGCGCGCCCCACTGCCGTCATCCTGAGGAGCCGCGCTCTTGCGCGGCGTCTCGAAGGATGAGCCACAAACACCTGCGGCCATCCTTCGAGACGCGCCGAAGACGGCGCTCCTCAGGATGACGGCAGCCGTGTTCTCTAAAGCGAGCGCCGGAAATAATGCGCGATTTCGCCGATCACGCCGCGGCGGAAGGTCAGCACGCAGACCACGAAGATCACGCCCTGGATCACCGTGACCCATTGCCCGTATCCGGCGAGATATTGCTGCATGGCGATGATGACGAAGGCGCCGACCACCGGACCAAATACGGTGCCAAGACCGCCGACCAGCGTCATCAGCACGACTTCACCGGACATGGTCCAGTGCACGTCGGTAAGCGAAGCGTTTTGCGCGACGAACACCTTCAGCGAGCCGGCGAATCCGGCCAGCGTTCCCGACAGAATATAGGCCAGCAGCTTGTACTGGTCGGTCTTGTAGCCGAGCGAAATCGCGCGCTGCTCGTTCTCGCGGATCGATTTCAGCACTTCGCCGAACGGCGAATTGATGGTGCGGTAGATCAGCAGGAAACCGAGCGAGAATCCGGCGAGGATGACGTAATACAGCGTGGTCGAGTTGGCGAGATTGAAGATCCCGAACAGATATCCCTGCGGAATGCCCTGGATGCCGTCTTCGCCATGGGTGAATGGGGTTTGCAGATAGATGAAATACAATAACTGCGACAGCGCCAGCGTGATCATCGCGAAGTAGATGCCCTGGCGGCGGATCGCGACCAGGCCGGTGATGACGGCAAGCGCCGCGGCGCCCACGGTGCCGATAATGATGCCAAGCTCGGGCGTAACCCCCCACACCTTCAGCGCATGCGCGGTGAAGTAACCGGCGCTTCCCAGAAACATCGCATGCCCGAACGACAGCAGCCCGCCATAGCCGATCAGCAGGTTGAACGCGCAGGCCAGCAGGGCGAAGCAAAGCGCCTGCATGACGAAGAACGGATAGAGCCCGGTGAATGGCACGATCGCCAGCGCCGCCGCCATAACGACGAACAGGATCATCTCGTCGCGAATGGTACGCGGCGTCACCGGCAGGGTATCGTCGGTCATGGCTGTCATGTCAGGCCGCCCTTCCGGTCAGTCCCGAGGGTTTTACGAGCAGCACCAGCACCATCAGCACGAACACCACGGTATTGGAGGCCTCGGGATAAAAGTATTTGGTCAATCCCTCGATCACGCCGAGCGCAAAGCCGGTGATGATCGATCCCATGATCGATCCCATGCCGCCGATCACCACCACCGCGAACACCACGATGATCAGGTCGGCGCCCATCAGCGGCCGCACCTGGTTGATCGGCGCCGACAATACACCGGCCAATGCGGCGAGACCGACACCGAGACCGTAAGTCAGGGTGATCATGCGCGGCACGTTGATGCCGAAAGCCTGCACCAGCGTCGGGTTTTCGGTGGCGGCGCGCAAATTGGCCCCCAACCTCGTCCGCTCGATCAGATACCAGGTGAGCAGGCAGATCACGAGCGAGAACACGACGACCCAGCCGCGATAGATCGGCAGGAACATGAAGCCGAGATTCATGCCGCCCTTCAACTCGTCAGGGATGGCATAGGGCAGGCCGGACGATCCGAAATAGTTCTGGAATACGCCCTGGATGATTAGCGCGAGGCCAAAGGTCAGCAGCAGGCCGTAGAGATGGTCGAGCCCGGTCAGCCATTTCAGCATGGTGCGTTCCAGGATCATGCCGAAAATGCCGACCGCGATCGGCGCCACGATCAGCGCCGGCCAATAGCCGATCCCCGCCACATTGAGCAGGAAATACGCGCAGAACGCGCCCATCATGTAGAGCGCGCCATGTGCGAAGTTGATGATGTTGAGCATCCCGAAGATCACGGCGAGGCCGAGGCTCAGCAGCGCGTAGAACGAGCCGTTGATCAGTCCCACCAGAAGCTGTGCGTAGAGAGCTTGCATGAGAATCGGTCTTTCGCACTAAGTCTCGATGACGCGAGGCGGGTGCCCGCCGGCGCGAGGCCGGCGGGCAACCATTGTTACTTCTTCACCAGCGGACAAGCACTTTCCGACAGCGGCCGGAAGGCCTGGTCCCCCGGCGTGGTACCTACCAGCTTGTAATAGTCCCACGGTCCCTTGGACTCCGAGGGCTTCTTCACCTCGAACAGATAGGCCGGATGAATCTTGCGTCCGTCGGCGCGAATTGAGCCCTTGCCGAACAGCGGATCGTCGGTCGGCATCTCCTTCATTTTCGCCACCACCTTGGCGCCATCGTGCGGATTGCCGCCCATGGCTTCGAGCGCCTTGAAGTAATGCAGCAGGCCGGAATAAACGCCGGCTTGCACCATGCTTGGCTGCGCCTTGCTCTTGGCGCGATCGGAGAAGCGTTTTCCGAACTTGCGGGTGTCGTCGTTGAGATCCCAGTAGAAGGTCTCGGTGAAGTTCAGGCCTTGCGCGACGTTCAAGCCGAGCGAATGAACGTCGGTGATGAACAGCAACAGACCCGCCAGCCGTTGTCCGCCCTTGACGATGCCGAATTCCGCGGCCTGCTTGATCGAGTTGGTGGTATCGCCGCCGGCGTTGGCGAGGCCGACGATTTTCGCCTTCGACGCCTGCGCCTGCAGCAGGTACGAGGAGAAGTCCGACGAATTCAACGGATGCTTGACGCTGCCGAGCACCTTGCCGCCTGCCTTGACGACCACCGCGGTGGTGTCGCGCTCCAGCGCCGCGCCAAACGCATAGTCGGCGGTCAGAAAGTACCAGGTGTCGCCACCGGCCTTCACCAGCGCCTGACCGGTAGAGTTGGCCAGCATGTAGGTGTCATAGACCCAGTGAATCGTATTCGGCGAGCATTGCGCATTGGTCAGATCCGACGTCGCCGCGCCGGTGTTGATCATGATGCTGTTTTTCTCCTTGACGACGTTGTTGACCGCCAGCGCCACGCCGGAATTCAGCACATCCATGAAGATGTCGACCTTGTCGACATCGATCCATTGCCGGGCGATGTTGGTGGCGATATCGGGCTTGTTCTGATGATCGGCGGAAATCAGGTCGATCTTCCAGCCCTTGGCCGCAAGGCCGGAATCCTCGATCGCCATCTGGGCGGCCAGAGTCGATCCGGCGCCGCCCAGATCGGAATACAGACCCGAATTGTCGGTCAGCACGCCGATCTTGATATTTTTGTCTTGCGCAAAAGCACCGCCGCTCGCGGCCAGCAGCAGCGCCGACCCGAGTAACAGTGCCGAGATTTTATTGGTCATATCGGTCTCCCCTTCGGATTCTTCTCATTGTTTTCAGACGCCGAGATAGGTGTGAAGCTTGTCCATGTTGGCCTGCAAGTCCGCATTGGCGAAGCCATCGATGACCTTGCCATGCTCGACGATGTAGTAACGGTCCGCCACCGTCGAGGCGAAGCGGAAATTCTGTTCGACCAGAAGGATGGTAAATCCTTCCGACTTCAGCCGCGCGATGGTGTGGCCGATCTGCTGGATGATGACGGGCGCGAGACCCTCGGTCGGCTCGTCCAGCATCAAGAACCGTGCGCCGGTGCGCAGGATGCGGGCGATCGCCAGCATCTGCTGCTCGCCGCCCGACAGTTTTGTCCCTTGGCTGTTGAGCCGTTCCTTCAAATTAGGGAACAGCTCAAAAATCTGGTCCAGCGACAGGCCGCCCTCGCGCACGATCGGCGGCAGCAGCAGGTTTTCGCGGACATCGAGGCTGGCGAAAATGCCGCGCTCCTCGGGGCAGAACGCGACGCCCATGCGCGCGATCCGGTTGGAGGAAGCGCGCGAGATATCCTGACCGCCGAAGCGGATCGAACCGGTGCGCTTGCCGATGATGCCCATCACCGACTTCAGCGTCGTGGTCTTGCCGGCGCCGTTGCGCCCCAGCAGCGTGACGACCTCGCCGGCGTTCACATTGAAATTGATGCCGTGAAGGATATGGGACTCGCCGTACCAGGCCTCGAGATTCTCCACGGCCAGCACGGGCGCGCGCCCCACGGCGGTAACGGTGCGGTCGGCGATTTCTGCCTCAGCCATGACCTGCCCCCAGATAGGCTTCCTTGACGCGCTCGTCCTTGGTCAATTCGGCATAGTTGCCTTCGGCGAGCACCTTGCCGCGGGTCAGCACCGTGATGATGTCGGAGAGATTGGCGACGACGCTCAAATTATGCTCGACCATCAGGATGGTGTATTTCGCGGAGATGCGCTTGATCAATGCAGCGATCTTGTCGATGTCCTCGTGGCCCATGCCGGCCATCGGCTCGTCCAGCAGCATCATTTCCGGATCGAGCGCCAGCGTGGTCGCGATCTCCAGCGCGCGTTTGCGGCCATAGGGCATTTCGACCGCCGGCGTCTTCTCGAATTCGCTGAGGCCCACGTCGTTGAGCAGTTCGCGGGCGCGGCCGTTGTACCTGTCGAGCACCGTCTTGGAGCGCCAGAAATCGAACGACTGTCCGTGCTGGCGCTGCAGCGCGACCCGCACATTCTCCAACGCGGTGAGATGCGGAAATACCGCGGAAATCTGGAACGAGCGCACGAGGCCGAGCCGCGCCACGTCGGCGGGCGCCATCGCGGTGATGTCCTGTCCCTTGTAGAGGATGTTGCCGGCCGAGGGCTTGAGGAATTTGGTCAAAAGGTTGAAGCACGTCGTCTTGCCGGCCCCGTTCGGACCGATCAGCGCGTGAATGCTGCCACGGCGGACCCGCAGGTTGACATCGCTGACGGCGAAGAACCCCGCGAACTCCTTGGTCAATCCGTGGGTTTCAAGAATGAACTCATCGGCCAATCGAAATTCCCCCGTCGGCCTTCGCGAGCGATGTTCCCATCGGGCGTGGCCGAGTTCCTTAAACTGCCCGGTTCCGGAACGCCTTGGATTCGCCCCGGCCGGCCGCCTCTCCGGGCGGGAATATGCCGTCAACGGGCAGGTTTGTGCAAGGCGCAAAGCTGGGCATGCGACCGCGCGGCGCGGGCCTCGTGTCCGCAATTAGTCGAATTGCCGGAAAGACTTACTGATTTGGTTGGTTCCGCCGATGCGGCTCTTCAACGGCGTACCCGGATAGGTACCCGTTAGGCCGCGGAAAGCAGCCGTTAAGTCTGTTTTGATGCAGTTCGGCATTTTCATAGATAATTCGCGCGCGAGGCCGATGATCTCAGCGTTTTGCATTGGCACGGGATCGCAGCCTTGGCTACGAATTTGGCTTCGGATTTGGACTTCCAGAGCGCCAGCCCCTCGGTCGTCAAATCGATCAAGCAGCGCGACCTGCTCAATACCTGGCTGCGGCTTTATGCCCGTGGACAGCAGTTGCCGCGGATTGCGGACTACCAGCCCGAGCGTCTCGCCGACGAGCTTCCCGATCTGGTCTATTATACCGTCGACACCACGCAACGGCCGCCGCGCCTGATCATCCAGAGCGACGGCACGCGGATGTCCGGCGCTTACGGCAACACCGGCAAGGGCCGCACCCTCGATGAATATCTGGGGCCGCGGCTGAGACCCGTGGTGATGCCGGTCTATTACGAATGCGTGCGCCGGGCGCTACCCATCTATACTATCTCCATGATCGACGACATCTATGGACGCGTCGTCGCCTATGAGCGGCTGTTGCTGCCGTTCTCGAACGGCAGCAATGTCAGCGATATCATCGCTTCGCTGAAGACCATCAGCGAAGACGGCGGTTTCGAAATCAAGAATTTGATGCGCGGCAATGACACCCTGCCGGTGCCGAAGCTTCGAACGATCATCGATCGCGAGCTTTTCCATCGCTCGCCCGGCCGCATCGCCCCCGCCGATGTGATCGAATTCAGTTAGGCGCCGAGGAATTCGAGCAGACCGGGCTGGACCGGATTCAGCGCGGCTTCCGCGTCACTTCCTGCGCGTAAATCTCCGGCTTGAATCCGACCAGCAACTTAGCCCCGACTTCAAGCACCGGCCGTTTGACCATCGACGGCTGAGCCAGCATCAGCGCGAGCGCTTTGCGTTCGTTCAGGCCTTCCTTGTCGGCGTCGGGCAATTTGCGGAACGTAGTGCCGGCGCGGTTGAGCAGCGTTTCCCAGCCGAGTTCGTCAGCCCAGCGCTTCAGCTTGTCTTTTGCGATGCCCTCGGTCTTGTAATCATGAAAGCTGTAAGCGACGCCGTGACTGTCGAGCCACGCACGGGCCTTCTTCATGGTGTCGCAGTTCTTGATGCCGTAAATGATGGTGGATTTTGTCATCGCTGTCCGCGCACCCTTACTCGTAGCGTTATTCGGCAGCTTCGTGATGCGGTTGATAGCGTGCCTGCGGAATTGGAAGCCCGGCTTCGCGGGCAGCTTGCAGCCAAGCATCCATGGCCACGCGCAACTCTGCAACCGCCTCTTCAGGTGTCGCACCGAAGGCGGAGCAGGACTTCAAGTCCGGAGCGTGGGCGATCCAGACGCCGTCTTCCTCGGACCAGAATACGATGATGGAGTAGCGTTTCACGGGTCAGTCTTCAGGTTTCAATCCAAACTCCCTTATTAGCCGCGCAGCCGCTAGGGCGCCAGATCAATGTATTGCCGAATGGAACCGGATGGGCCGGTTCGCCGTTGCACCGCACATCGATGATCGGACCGCCGCGGCATCGGACCGAAGCAGCACCAAAGGCGACCCTCCGGAGAAGCAAATGGCAGAAACCGGTACCATTGCACGACCGCTTAGTGACACTGTCCCGGCACCGGCCAAAATTCCCGTCGCGTTGATTGTCAACGGGACGCGAAAACAACTCAAAATCGCCCCCTGGACCACCCTGCTCGATGCGCTGCGCGACCATCTCGATCTCACCGGCACCAAAAAAGGCTGCGATCACGGCCAGTGCGGCGCCTGCACGGTTCTGGTCGACGGCCGCCGCGTCAATTCGTGCCTGACGCTGGCGGTCATGAAGGACGGCGCTGATATCACCACCATCGAAGGCCTTGCCAAAGACGGCGTCCTGCATCCGCTGCAGCAGGCCTTCATCGATCATGACGCGTTCCAGTGCGGTTACTGCACGCCGGGACAAATCTGCTCGGCGGCGGGGATGATCGCGGAAGGCCGGGCGAAGACGCCGGACGAAATCCGCGAATTGATGAGCGGCAACATCTGCCGCTGCGCCGCCTATCCCAACATCATCGCGGCGATCCAGCAGGCGATGGGTCATGCAGGCGCAAAGTCATGATCAATTTTCAATATGCGCGCGCCAATGACGTCTCCGACGCGGTACGCCAGATCGCGGCCGACCCAGGGGCAAAATTCATCGCCGGCGGCACCAACCTGATCGACCTGATGAAGGAGGAGGTCGAACGTCCGACCCGGCTGATCGACATCTCGCGGCTGCCGCTCAAGACCGTTGAGGAGACCGGGGACGGAGGTTTGCGCATCGGCGCGTTGGTGCCGAATTCCGATCTCGCCTGGCACCCCAGAATCGAGCAACGCTATCCGCTGCTGTCCAGCGCGATCCTCGCCGGCGCGTCGGCGCAGCTGCGCAACATGGCGTCGACCGGCGGCAATCTGCTGCAGCGGACCCGCTGCTATTATTTCTATGACACCGCGACGCCGTGCAACAAACGCGAGCCCGGCAGCGGCTGCTCGGCGATCCACGGCGTCAATCGCATGCACGCGATCCTCGGCACCAGCGAGGCCTGTATCGCGGTGCACCCCTCCGACATGTGCGTGGCACTGGCCGCGCTCGAGGCAACAGTGCATGTGGCCGGACCATCCGGCGAGCGCGCCATCGCGTTTTCGGATTTCCATCGCCTGCCCGGCGACACGCCGCAGCGCGACAGCAATCTTCGGCCCGACGAGATCATCGTCGCGGTCGAGCTTCCCGCGCGGGGCTTTGCCGCCAACTACAGCTATCTGAAGATTCGCGATCGGCTGTCTTATGCGTTCGCGCTGGTCTCGGTCGCAGCCGCACTCGAGCTTGACGGCAACACCATCAAGGAGGCGCGACTGGCGCTCGGCGGCGTCGCGCACAAGCCATGGCGCGATCCGGAGGCGGAAGCGGCGCTATGCGGACAGGCCGCCAACCAGGCCGCCTTCGAACGCGCCGCCGAGCTGCTGCTACGTGGCGCCAAGGGATTTGCGCACAACACGTTCAAGATCGACCTGGCGCGGCGCGCCATCGTCCGCGCGCTGACCCAGGCGGCGCGGGGCACGCCGCAGTCGCAGTCCGACAAGAAAATCCGGTGAACCTCATGGCCCCTTATATCGGCACGCCCACATCCCGCGTCGACGGCCACGCCAAGGTGACTGGCGCCGCAAAATACGCCGGCGAATTCGGCGCGCCCGAGCTTGCTTACGGCGACCTCGTGACGTCGACCATCGCCAAAGGCCGTATCGTCTCTATCGATATCAGCGAGGCAATGTCGATCCCGGGTGTGATCGCGGTGTTCAGCCATAAGAACAGGCCGCCGATGGCCAATAGCGACCGCGCCTACAAGGACGACACGGCGCCGGAGAGCGGATCGCCGTACCGACCCCTGTACGACGACAAGATCATGTTCAGCGGCCAGCCGGTCGCAATCGTGCTCGCCGAAGATTGGGAGACCGCACATTTCGCCGCCGCGCGGGTGCGCGTCGAATACGAAGAGGAAGCGCACGTCACCGATATGAAGCGAAAGCTGGACGACACGAAGCCGGCCGGGACCGCGCCGAAGCCGCGCGGCAACGCCGAGAAGGCGCTCGCCGCTGCCGCGGTGCGCCACGAGGGCGAATATTACGTGCCGGTCGAGCATCACAATCCGATGGAGTTGTTCGCCTCGACGGTAATTTACGAGCCCGACGGCAAGCTGACGGTCTATGACAAGACCCAGGGCGTGCAGAACGTGCACCGCTATCTGTGCGGCGTGTTCAAGATGAAGCCGGACGAAGTGCGCGTGATGTCGCCGTTCGCCGGCGGCGCGTTCGGTTCGGGCTTGCGTCCGCAGCACCAGGTCGCGCTCGCCGTGCTGGCGGCGCGCGCGCTGCAGCGCTCGGTACGTCTGGTGCTGACGCGGCAGCAGATGTACACACTGAGTTACCGCCCCGGCACCACCCAGCGTGTCGCGCTTGGCGCGCGCGCCGACGGCGCGCTGGACGCGATCACGCACGATGTCATCGCGATGACCTCGCAATACGAAGATTTTGCCCGCAACGACACTGGCTGGTCCGGCGCGCTGTATAAATGCGCCAACACCCGATATTCGCATGGCCTGGCAAAACTCGACGTCCCGACGCCTTGCGATATGCGCGCGCCGGGCGCTGCGACCGGCATGGTTGCGCTGGAATGCGCGATGGACGAACTCGCGGTTGCGCTGAAGATGGACCCTCTGCAATTGCGGTTGCGCAATTACTCGGACCGCCAGCAGGACGACGGCTTACCCTACACCAGCAAGGAGTTGCGCGAATGTTACCGTCAGGCGGCGGAGGCGTTCGGCTGGAGCAAGCGCAACCCCGAGCCGCGCTCGATGCGCGACGGCAGCGAGCTGGTCGGCTGGGGAATGGCCACCGGCGTATGGGAAGCGCTACAGGAAAAAACCTCGGCGCGGATCGTACTGACCGCCAACGGCCATGCCGAAGTCTCCTGCGCCACCGCCGATATCGGCACCGGCACCTATACCATCATGGCGCAGGTTGCCGCCGACATGCTCGGGCTGCCGATCGACAATGTCAGCGTCAAGCTCGGCGATTCCTCGCTGCCTGCCTCCCCGGTCGAAGGCGGATCGTGGATGGCAGCCTCGGTATCGCATGCGATCAAGAACGCGGCGGACGCCGTTCGCAAGGACTTGCTGGCGCTGGCGAAGAAGATTCCAGACTCGCCGCTGAAAGGTGCAAAGCTGGATGATGTCATGCTTGCCGAGAGCAAGGTGGTAAGCAAACAAGACGCGAGCCGCGCGGTGTCGATCGCGGACGCGATGCGGCACGGCGGGGTCGACCGCATCGAGCAGGAAAAATCCACCAATTTCAAGAAAGACGATAAACATGCGCGCAACGCGCACTCCGCGGTGTTCGCGGAAGTGAAGATCGACGAGCAACTCGGCGTCACAAGGGTCACCCGCCTGGTCAGCGCGATCGCCGCGGGGCGCATCCTCAACACCAAGACCGCGCATAGCCAGATCATGGGCGGCATGATCTGGGGCATCGGCATGGCATTGCACGAAGAAACGCTGTTCGATCACCACTTCGGCCGCATCATGAATGCCAATTACGGCGAATATCATGTGCCGGTGAATGCCGACGTCCACGATATCCAGGTGATCTTCGTCGACGAGCCCGACGACCTCATCAATCCGCTGGGCATCAAGGGTGTCGGCGAAATCGGCCTTGTCGGCGTCGCCGCGGCGATCGCAAACGCTGTCTATCATGCAACCGGCAAGCGGGTGCGCGACTTGCCGATCACGCTGGACAAGTTGCGGAGGTCATGACGGTAGCGGAACGAATAAGTGCGCCAACTGAAATGGCGTGACGTGAGGCCAGGTCCTTTGGTGCGCCGAGTCAAAAGCCGCGATCTTCGGCAGAAGCTCTGAATCCTTCTTCACGCCTGCACATTGCAAACCTGCGCCATTCTTTTCCAATTCGAGCAGTAACAGGCTCGGATCATCAGACGCGGACTTGCGCAACAGACCAAACATCGCGCCTGCATTTGCAGAACCACTATAGCGACCGACAACAAACCGCATCACGCCATCTAATAGATACTTCTCGCGACGCTTCAGTTTTCCGTCTAATATCTTAAATTCGATGATAAAGCCTGACACCCCGTAGAGGCGCCATTCGATATCAGTTCGCGCGATACATTTTGGCAGACCTGACATCTTGTCGAGAACGTATTCCGATAGCTCCCCGTAGAAGTCACCAACAAAGGGTTGCTCGCCCGCATCCTGTCTTTCGCGTAAATATGCAGCGAGCGCCTGTGTTAATTGCGGCTCAGTTCGCTTTTGTAGCGGCGGCTTGGAACCCTTGTAAATATCCGCATAGGCAAGCCACAACTCGTGGACGTAAGCGAGCAACGCTGAAATTGGAAGATCGCCAAACAGATCGATGAAGGGGCTATCTGCGGTAAGGCCTTTTATATCGCTCATGCCCAACTTTTTGCTCGTCGAATGGCATTGATTTCGGCGGCGAGTTTGCTAGCGTCTTCAATCGCGGCACGTTCAAGCCAAAATCGAGTGACCATTGGCTTAACTATTGTGATGCGATCGCCATTGATCACAATGACATCTGGCACCGTCAGCAATTGCTCAGGGCTACGATCGATAGCAGTCGAGACCGTGTTGAGGAGTTCTGCAACAATGCCGTCATCATCCAGTCTATTGATCGGTGCATTCCGCGATTTGGATTTCGAAATCGTCACGATGACACCGCCGAGCGGTATGCTTCGTGCGGTCCATGCCACAGCGGTCAACTCTCCTCTTCCGCCAGTAGCGTCGCGCCATTCAGTCAAAACATCCACGAGCCGCTGACAGTACCTACCGATCTTCTCTCGTGGCGGCGGTTTCCGCATCGATTTAACGAGCATGTCGTAGCTCAGACTGCCAGGTTGCAACGACGGCCCCGCATAAGCAGCTAGTTCTTGAACAAGCACGCGTTCGTTCGGCCGAAGAGTAAAATAATCGAACACAAGTTCCTCTAATTCGAGCTTCCGCGCTGCATACTTCGTCGGGCGCGTCAGTGGCTCGGCATTCTCGATCACGGTAAAGATGCGATCGACTTTCTTTAGAATTGCTTGGGCTTTCTTCGGTTGCGGATGCTTTTCGACTGGCCAATACGGCCAGCTCAGCAATTCGTTTACATGAAGTTTGGGGCGCTCCGCAGCTACGGACGGACTCAGGAGCAGCGAGAGCCATGTTCCCATTGACGACCGCATATAGGCCGTCAAAAAACGCGCCTCCAGACGACCATTCTCAGTATCGGGCGCCGACAAGACGCCGACGGAATGTTGAAAGCTGAACGAATCCTCGGCGAACACCGCCTTCACGCCATTCTCAGGATGCGTACCGTCAGGCCAGATAACTCGAGGGCCCTTAAAGTTCCGGCGGAGTTCTTCCGGTTCTCGCGCGATGCTGTCGTACGGAAACCGTTCAAGACAGAGCTTGTCGACAATCGGAAGATCACCCGGAATGCTATCCGCCTTCAAAAATTTATGGGTAAGCAACCACCGTGAGGGTATCACCGATCGGAGGTGTTGAGGAACGCGCCGATCGTTATCAACGCGATGGAAGCCCTTACCTTTCTCCCATCCGAAATTGACGCGCAAATCGTTAACCGTGCCGTGCTGCCACAATCGTTCAAGCAGCGCCAAATCTTGCAAGGTACCCCAGTATCGAAGCCGCAAGTGCGGTGTCTCATCGATCAATGCTGTCGCACTCATAATCGTTCGGTCAGCGCCATGCAGCGTGAGACGGCCGAAAGCAAGACCGATATCCGTCTTAGGTGTCCAATATTCAAAATGTTCCACCGAAAGCTCTTCGACGGCGTTAGTTCGACGCGTTGCGATCATCACGACGAAAGGATGATCTGCATCGACGAAGATTAGACGCCGCATATCAGCGAAATTTGTTATTCGCTCTACTTTGTAACGCGAAAGCAAATTCGCTCGAAACCGCCGCGTACTGGGCTCCGCTGAGACGAACAAGCCGATTGGTAAAATCATCGCGACGCGGCCAGACGCGACCAAAGAACTAGCCGCAGCGAGCGCGAACGCAGCCGCAATCTGTCGCTTGGGCCAATGCACCGCTATGGGCTGGCGCTCGGCCCAGGCTTCGACGATTGCCGTTTCCGGATCTCCTGGCGGCATCTCCCGCCATGGAGGGTTCGACAAGAATATTGTGTATCGTTCTCGGTTAACGGCTTCGCTTTTCTCGCTGAAAAAATTGCCATGACCATTGGTACGAATATTTTTCCTGAGCGAGGGCAGCTTATGCCCCCCTTTGCGCAATAGTTCGAGGTCGCGAGGCGCCAAGTCGGATAGCAAAGCCAAATATAAACTGAAGGCCGTCAGCCTACGTGCATCTTCGTCGATATCACTGCCGAAAATATGCTCCAGCAGGAGATTGCAACGCGACGCGAAATTGTGATCGTTTTCACTTCCTCCGGCAATCGCGGTGGCACGTTGCGCGCGTATTAACCGGCGAAAAGCGGCTGTAAGAAGCATGCCTGAACCACACGCTCCGTCGAAGATGCGCTGCTCAAGCGGATTGCGTCCTGCAAGCGCCTGCTCGACGACCCAATCCGAAAGTAGTCGTGGCGTATAGTAGGCTCCCTGCTTCCGTTTGACGGTTGCGCTATCGTTCCTTTCCGTTTCTGCATCAGCCTTTTGGCCGAGAAATGTCTCGTAAATACCTGCGATCAACTCGATCGGGATGTGCGCGAAGTTGTAGCGCCAGAAGTCACTCTGGCCTGAACGAAGGACGGTTCGCTTTAGGAATTGATAGAGGTCATCGAAAGAGGCCGACGGCAAACTACGCCACAGGCCCTCCTCGCGTCCATCGGGCGCAAGGAAATCCCCGTTGAAGTCCTTCTGAAGCTGGCCGAACAACCGATCGAGGCCATTCGCATCAGCGTTCTTTAGCAACTCGATGAGCGTCGATACATTGCGGCTTGCGCGATACGTATTGGTGATGATTTCCCTATCTTCGAGATAAGCAACGAATATGACCGAAGCGGTCAACTCCCGTGCCTTGTTGGCCAAGATGGAACCTGACAGCTTATCAACCAACACGCGGACATTATCTAACAGGGTCTTATCGACACGCTTATGAGGATCGAACCAAGTCGCGCGATTTTTGAGAACCTCACCGCTAAGCAGCCCTTGGAACGAGAAATCTGCGAGCCTCTCACTGGTCTCGGCCGAAATTCGCTCACGCGCCGCGTGCGGATCATCTACAGACCAAGCATCGAGGTATTCTTCTCCCGCAACCAGAACTATGCGAGCAAGATTTTGATTCCAAAGCCGTTCACAGAACCGGCGCACTTGGTCCGCTTGCGCTTTTTCCGTGCCGCTGAGGCGGGCCGCATCGACCAAACAGACGGTGGGCACGCGATCGATGCAGAGGACCACTGATGCGCCGAAATCACCGGCGGCATCGAACATCACTCTGACTTCAGTGGCGTAGGGATGGTCCGCGGGAACTAAGTCGGCGCCGTCCAGCAACGCGCCGGGCACCTCGCCATATCCCAATTCCTTAGTCCAGCGCTCAACCCTGCTCACGTGGGCGCCCCTTTTATCCCCAACGCTGCAAATCCAAGCGCGAGGACAGATTAACCTATCATTTTACAATGTTTCGTTTCCGCGGGCGCCGCGAATCCGTACCGATTGTCCGTCTTTCTAGGGTTATCGTCAATGATTTGTTCTCGTTTTGTTCGGTGTTACCAACCGCTATCTGAGCCCCACCGCAGCGGTATGAAGTTCTCCGGGCACGGCTACTCGAGCCCGAAGACACGAGATCACGATGCTCTTGATACAGCGCGTGCCATCACGCCGGCACAGGCTCAGCCCGCGTTTGTGGAAACGGCCGGAAGCTCAACGCCATCAGGAACGCACCGAGGCCCATGCCCCAGGCGCCGATATAGAGCCATGCGTAGCTCGCGAAGGTGTCGTAGATCAGGCCGCCGGCAATCGGTCCGGTGGCCATGCCGAGACTGCCCGCCATCGCGGTGCCGCCGATCACGGTGCCCATCATCTTCAACGGGAAATTTTCCCGCGCCAGCACCGCATAGAGCGGCATGACACCGGCATAGATGAAGCCGAACAATGCGGCGACTGCATAGAACGCGGCAAGTTCGCGCACGAAGACATAGGCCAGCGCACCGAACGCCTGCACCAGCAGCCCCAGCACCAAGACGCGCTTGGCGCCAAAACGGTCGCCGAGCAGCCCGAAGGCGATGCGGCCGCCCAATCCGGCGAGCCCCTCCACGCTGTAAATCGAAACCGCTGAAAGCAGCGGGATGCCGCAGCTGATGGCGTAGCTCACGGTGTGGATGATCGGGCCGGAATGCGTGGCGCAGCAGAAGAAATTCGTCGCGAGCAGGATGATGAATTGCGGCGACCGTACGGCTTGCGAAAGCGACATCTCCGGTTGCGGCCCGGCGTCGCCGGACGCAGCGGCGCCTGCGAGCGCGGGCGGGCGACGCACCAGCAGTGCTGCCGGAATCATGATGGCCGCGACGACCAGGCTGAGGATCTGCATCGTGGTTCGCCAGTCATGGCTGGAGACGAGCCAGGCCACCAGCGGCGACATGGTCATCGGCGCCATCCCCATGCCGGCCGACACCAGCGACACCGCAAGGCTGCGATGGGTGTCGAACCAGCCGGTGACGCAGGCCATCATCGGCGCGAAGATGGCGGCGGCCGCCGCTCCCACCAGCAGGCCGAACAGCAGTTGAAACTCGATCAACGACGTCGCACGGCTGGCCAGCGCCAGGCTTGCCGCGATGACGATCGAGCCGGTCAGCACCACCGGGCGCGGCCCGACCCGGTCCGACAACGTCCCCCAGATCATGCTGGCGAAGGCCATTGCGAGGAAGCCGATGGTCATGGCGCTGGATACGCCGGCGACCGACCAACCGGTATCCCGTGTGATCGGCTGCAGCAAAACCGGCAGCGAAAACATGCCGCCGATGGCGACGCAACCCAACAGGCCGCCGGCCGCCACGATGACCCAGCGATAGCGAGAATTGTTCATTCCAGATCTCCGTTCTGGCTCTCTGGGCACAGGACGAATGAGGAGGCTCGAAAGGCGACACGCCAGCGGTGCATGCCGCCTCACTTCTTTGTGAGCGCCGCCGCAAGTGGGACGTTAGCCAGCGCGCCGAGTGCAAGGCGCTCGGCCATTCCGCTCGTCGGCGTATCTGCCGACTAGCCTTCGCGTTTCCGGAAGGCGGCCTCGCCGGCATCCGAAACCGCGACCCATTTCGGGTCGGGCGCGGCGCCGGGGACATAACTGTCGTTCCAGTTCCACCACTTGTACGGCCGGCTCTGCGGAGTGCCCTCCGGCGAGTCTTCCCACTCCTCCTGACGCCCGAGCGCCGTCATGTCGAGATAGCTCCAGACCGTGCCCATCGCCTCGTCGCCGCGGCCATTGATGAGGTAGGTGCGGAAGATGCGATTGCCGTCGCGGATGAACGCGTTGTGGCCATGCCATTCATCGACGCCGAAATCGGCGTCAAAACTGTCGGTGATGGTAACCCAGGGCATTTCCCAGCCCATCCGCGCCTTCAGCCGTGCGATGTCGGTTTGCGGGGCGCGCGAGGCATATACGAGAGTAGTGTCGCGCGCGTTGAGATGGGCGAGGTTGGAGACCTGGTCGGCCCCGAGCGAACAGCCGATGCAGGCATGCTCCGGCCAGCCGTGCACGCCGGGCTCGAAGAAGGCGCGGTAGACGATCAACTGGCGGCGGCCTTTGAACAGGTCGAGCAGGCTCGCTTTGCCCTCGGGGCCGTCGAACATGTAGGTCTTTTCCACGGCAACCCATGGCATCCGCCGCCGCTCGGCAGCCAGCGCGTCACGGGCGCGGGTCATTTGCTTCTCCTTGACGAGAAGTTTTTCGCGCGCAGCATCCCATTCTTGGGGCGATACAATCGGTGGCGTGTTCATGGCGTGCTTCCTTCTTTTCGCCCCTCGCCGGTTGATGGCTCAGTCCTGTTCGCCAGCGATGGCGCCGATGGTCGGGACTACCTTCTTCCAGCCGTCGCCCATGTTCTTGAACGCGAGTTCGTTCCTCGGAAGCACGAAGCCGGAGTGGACAAGGCGAAGCCGCGTTCCGTTTTCGACCTTGGAGAGGGAAAACGTAACGACAGTGTCCAGCGGCGCGCCGTAGCCGACGTTTTCTGCGTGGCCGCTTCTCCAGCTGTAGACCAGCCGCTCGTTCGCTGTCGCTTCCAGCACCTCGCAGTGAATGACACCGTCCCACGCGCCGCCAGGCGTCGTCTGGTAGGTGAACCGCTTGCCTTTCATGGGCTCGAATCCGGTCGGCGTCATCTTCAGCCAGCGCGCCATCAGCGCGCCGTTCGTCAGCGTCTTCCAGAGCGTCTCCGGCGCATGCGGAAAGACCTCGTCGACAACGATTTCCTGTGTGCCGATCTTCAATGCGGCGTGGTTCATGGATCGATTTCCTTCAGGAGAGTTCGGAGATTGGCGAAGCGGTCCCGCCAGAACACGCCGTAATGGCTCATCCAGTCGACGAGCGGCGCGAGCCCCTCAGGCTGGGCGCGGTAGTAAACGTTACGGCCTTCGGGGCGTTCCGCGACCAGCCCGGCGAGCTTCAACGACTTGAGATGCTGGGAGATGGCGCCCTGCGTCACCCCGCTCCCCCGCGTCAGTTCGACCACGCTGATCTCGTCGGAGCCGACGATCCGCTCGAACACGGCCCGCCGCGTGGGATCGGCAAGCGTACGCATGACGGCATCGATGGGTGCGGGCTGAAGCATGTTTATGGATTAGCAAACACTAATCAATTAGTCAATACTAATTTTTCGTCATGAACTGCCTTCGCTTGCACGGCACTCGCTCCTGCCGTATGTATATCCCCATTGGATATACAAGCGGAGGCCGATGTGGCAAGCTCCACAGTATTTACAAGCAACCGCAGTCAGGCCGTTCGACTGCCCAAGGCTGTCGCCTTTCCGGATGACGTACACCAAGTCGATATTTTGAAAATCGGCCGCAGCCGGGTGATCGTGCCCAAAGGCCGACGATGGGACGATTGGTTTCTTAACGGTCCACACGTCAGCGAGGATTTTATGATCGACCGTGAGCAGCCCGCGGCCGAGGAGCGCGAACCGCTCTGATGCTTACCTACATGCTCGACACCAACATCTGCATCTATGTGATGAGGAAACGCTCTCTCAATCTGCTCGAAAAATTCAATTCACTCGCCGAACAACTTTGTATCTCCAGCATCACGTTCGGCGAGCTGCACTATGGCGCTGAAAAATCCGCGCGTCGCGCCGCCAACCTCATCAGTCTCGAGCACTTCGTGGGGCGCCTCGATGTGCTGGCATTCGACGCAAAGGCCGCCATGCACTACGGCCAACTCCGCGCCGAACTGCAGCGCGCCGGAACGCCCTGTGGCACGCACGACATGCAGATTGGCGGCCACGCCCGCAGCGAGGGATTGATCGTCGTTACCAACAACGTGCGCGAGTTCAGCCGCATGCCGGGGGTCAGGACCGAGAATTGGGTGTAAGCGAAGCGTCAGCCTCGGTGCTTCATCACCCCGGCTCCAACGCTTCGCCAAGCTGGATCGGATGCGCCATCGTCTCGTGCAGCTTGTCCATGTCGAGCTCGCCTTCCGAGCGGCTGATCACGACGCAGGCGACGCCATTGCCGATCAGGTTGGTGAGCGCGCGGCACTCGCTCATGAATTTATCAATGCCGACCAGGATCGCGATCGACTGGATCGGGATGTCCGGCACGATGGAGAGGGTCGCAGCCAGCGTGATGAATCCGGCGCCGGTGACGCCCGACGCTCCCTTCGAGGTGATCATGGCGATGCCGAGGATGCCGAGCTCCTGCCAGATCGTCAGGTTGGTGTTGGTGGCCTGGGCGAGGAACAGTGTCGCCAGCGTCATATAGATGTTGGTGCCGTCCAGGTTGAAACTGTAGCCCGTGGGAATGACAAGGCCGACCACGGACCGCGAGGCGCCGAGATGCTCCATCTTCTGGATCATCTGCGGCAGCACGGTTTCCGACGACGAGGTGCCGAGCACGATCAGCAATTCGTCCTTGATGTAGCCGATGAAGCGGAGAATCGAGAAACCGGCCAATCGCGCGATGGTGCCGAGCACGATCAGCACAAAAAGTATGCTGGTCAGATAGAAGGTGCCGATCAGCGCGATCAGGTTCCACAGCGCGTCAAGGCCATAGGCGCCGACGGTGAACGCCATCGCCCCGAACGCGCCGATGGGTGCTGCCCGCACGATGATGCGGATGATGCCGAAAAACATTTTGGCGGCCTGGTCGATCGCGTAGGCGATCGGCTCGCCGATTTTTCCGAGAAATGCGATTGCAAAGCCGGAGAGGATCGAGATCAGCAACACCTGCAGCAGGTCGCCGCGCGCGAGCGCGCCGATATAGCTGTCGGGGATGATCCCCATCAGATGCGCGACGATGCCCTCTTCCTTTGCCTTGGTGACGTAGGTGGCGACGGATTTCGGGTCGATGGTGGCCGGATCGATATTGAAGCCGTGGCCCGGTTGCAGGACTTCGCCAACCAGGAGGCCGATCGCGAGCGCCAGGGTCGAGATCACTTCGAAATAGACCAGCGTCTTCAATCCAACCCGGCCGACGCGCTTCAGGTCGCCCATCGACGAGATGCCATGCACCACGGTGCAAAAGATCACCGGCGCGATCATCATCTTGATCAGCGCGATAAAACCGTCGCCGAGCGGTTTTAGCTCCTTGCCGGTATTCGGATAGAAATGCCCGATCAGGATGCCCAGCGCGATCGCAATCAGCACCTGGATGTAAAGGATCTTGTACCACGGCTGATGATGCGGTGCGGGACGGACGGCCTCTGTGGTCATGGGAGCACCCGGGACAAAGGGATACAGGGATGACCGCGTGACGATGAGGGAAAATGGGGCGGCGGACAACGGGAAATTCGCGGCGGCGCCGATCGCGCTCGATAAGTTGAAGGGGTGGGTCTGGACTACTCCCCGTCGGTGTTCGCCGGCGGCTCGCCCGTATTATCGTGCGGGACCCGCATGCATGAGACCTTCAAAAGCGAATGAAGAAGTACGCCATCATCGTGTATTGGTCCGACGACGACGCCGTCTGGATTGCGGAAGCACCCGACCTCGCACCGTGCGCAGCGCACGGCAGTACGCCGGAACAAGCAGTAGCGGAGTTGCGTGTCGCGATGGACCTTTGGCTGGAGGTTGCTCGAGAGAAGGGGCAGCCCATTCCCGACAAGCGGTGGGACCATCTGTTTCAGAACGGCCCGCGCGCGAGCGAAGATTTCATGACCGAGCGCGAGCAACCGCCGGCGGAGGAACGCGAGCCTCTCTGATGCTCACCTAGCAGGATGTCTAGCCGGGCGCACCGTCGTCGAGACTCACGATCACGGCGGCATTAGCGATGATGATGGCATCTCCGCCGCTCTCCGCGGGTACTTCGAGTCCGCCTTTGACTGCTCTCACAGTCACGGTGCCGTAAGGCAGTTCCTTGGCAACCGCCGCGGTGTCGACCGCGCCTGGGTCCGGCACGCCGATGGTGACATCGACGAACATGTCGCTTGAGGTTTTGCCGACCATCCGGAAGAATCCGAGGCTGGAGTGGCGGATGGCGTCGGAGACCGCGCGCCTCGCCGCCTTGGTGGCATCGCGTCCGTGAACGTCGACGCCCATGCCCATTTCGGTGATACAGCGCACGCGTGCCATCGGTTTCCTGTTGTCGTTAGGGTGGAAGCTAGTAGTCTTTCGCGATCTCTGCAGTAATGTCAAACACCGCCGCGACGGTGGCTCCATCCTTCTTCGCGGCGAATGAACTGGGAGTGAGACGCCGTGGCCACCGGAAATCTCAGGGGTGTGGAACAGGCGTTCGACTTCGAACAGTGGACCAGGTTCGGTTTCGCGATCGCCGATCGGCCGGTTCTGGCTTCCGACGTCGAAGATTTGAGGAGCGAATACGCGCGGCTGATCCGCGACCTCGATGAGCTCCCCCGCCCGCCGGTGCGTTACGCGATCAAGGATCCTGACGAGCGGAACAGTCTCGACATGCTCTCGCATCCCCACTGGGCGAGCGGCGTGGTGGAACGCATCGCATTGAGTGCCGACCTCGGCCGGCTGGCCGCGGGCTTGCTGGGCGTTCGGCGCATCCGGCTTTGGGGGACATCCTTCATCTGCAAATACGCCGGCGCTCCCAGCAAGAACGCGATCAGATGGCATCGGGACATGACCTCCTGGCAATGCCTCAGCGCCCCGCGTCTCCTGACCTTCTGGGTGGGGCTCGACTCCGTGTCCCCCGCCAACGGCGGCATGGAGTTCGCGGCGGGGAGCCACAGGGTCGCGGCGGCCGGCCTCGGCGACGATGCGGATCTCGACGGCTACGACGGCCATCCGCTGGTGGGGCCGGCGGGGATCACGTCGGCGCATCACTGCCTGACGGGGCATCGAAGCCCGCCCAACACATCGCCGAGCGATCGCATTGCCATGACGCTGCACTATATGGACGCCGACCTTGACTACGTCCCGGGCACCGCGTCGGACAAGCACATCAACGTGTCGCTGATTGCGCATCGCAATAATGCGATTGACGAGGCCTACTTTCCGATCGTGTACGCAGCTTGAGGAACTCGTAGGGCGCAATAGCGCAGCGTATTGCGCCGACCGTTTGCGATTTGGCGGAATACGCTACGCTATTCCGCCCTACGGACCTTCTGTTTCATTACATCCGACAGCACGAGATTCCACATCCACGATGGCGAAGGCTTGCTACATCAGGGGGATCACACGATGGGACCCGCCGTGTCGGGGTGCCGCTCCTACTCCCACTCGATCGTCCCCGGCGGTTTACTTGTCACATCATACACTACTCGGTTGACGCCTTTGACCTCGTTGATGATCCGCGTCGCGGTCTCGCCAAGAAACTTCATCTCGAACGCATAAAAGTCCGCGGTCATGCCGTCGGTGGAGGTCACGGCGCGCAGGCCGACGACGTATTCGTAGGTGCGGCCGTCGCCCATCACGCCGACCGTCTTCACCGGCAGCAGCACCGCGAAGGCCTGCCATATCTTGTCGTAGAGGCCGGCCTTGCGGATCTGGTCGATATAGACGGCGTCGGCGTTGCGCAGGATGTCGAGTTTTTCGGGTGTGATGTCGCCGGGGCAGCGGATCGCAAGGCCCGGTCCCGGAAACGGATGGCGGCCGACAAAGATCTCCGGCAAGCCGAGTTCGCGGCCGAGCACGCGCACTTCGTCCTTGAACAGTTCGCGCAAGGGTTCGACCAGCTTCATGTTCATGCGTGCCGGGAGCCCGCCGACATTGTGGTGCGACTTGATCGTCACCGATGGGCCGCCCGTGAACGACACGCTTTCGATCACGTCGGGATACAGCGTGCCTTGCGCAAGAAAATCCGCACCGCCGATTTTTTTCGCCTCGGTGTCGAACACGTCGATGAACAGCCGGCCGATGGTCTTGCGCTTGGCTTCCGGATCGGTGACGCCGGCGAGTTCGCCCAAAAACTGTTTCGACGCATCCACATGCACCAGCGGGATATTGTAGTGATGGCGGAACAGGTCGACCACGGTTTCGGCTTCGTTGAGCCGCAGCAGCCCATGATCGACGAACACGCAGGTGAGCTGATCGCCGATCGCCTCATGGATCAGCACGGCGGCGACCGCGGAATCGACGCCGCCGGACAGGCCGCAGATCACCTTGCCTCGGCCTACCTGGGCGCGGATTTTCTCGATCGCTTCCTCGCGGAAGGCGCGCATGGTCCAGTCGCCGGTGAGGCCCGCGACCTTGCGGACGAAATTGCGGATCAGTTTTGCGCCGTCGGGCGTGTGCACCACTTCGGGGTGGAACATCAGCCCGTAATATTTGCGGCGCTCGTCCTGGATCACCGCGAACGGCGCGTTCGCCGACACGCCGGCGACTTCGAAGCCCGGCGGCATTTGCGTGATGCGGTCGCCATGGCTCATCCACACCTGGTGCCGTTCGCCCATGTCCCATGTTGCGTCGAACAGCCGGCTCGGCGCCTTCACCTCGACGTCGGCGCGGCCGAATTCGCGGTGATGGCCGCCCTCGATGGTGCCGCCGAGTTGCGCCGCCATGGCCATCTGGCCGTAGCAGATGCCGAGCACCGGCACGCCGGAATCGAAGATCGCCTGCGGCGCGCGCGGGGAGCCGGCCTCATGCACGGATTCCGGGCCGCCGGACAGGATCACCGCCTTCGGCTTCATCTGAAGGAACGCCGCTTCCGCCTTCTGGAACGGCACGATCTCCGAATAGACGCCCTCCTCGCGCACCCGCCGCGCGATCAATTGGGTCACCTGGCTGCCGAAATCGACGATGAGAATCTTGTCATGCGCCGAGGCCACCGAAGGCGTCGACTCACGGGCTGGCTGTGCTGCGGTCATCGCAAGCAATTAGACGACCGGGAGGCACGTCGCAACCCCTCAACAACCGTCATGGCCGGGCTTGTCCCGGCCATCCACGTCTTTAACTGCGGACGGAAAACAAGACGTGGATGCCCGGGACAAGCCCGGGCATGACGGGCTACTTTTGCCGCGTCATCACCGACACGAAAAACCCGTCCGTTCCGGTGCGGCGCGGCGTCATCAGCAGGCCCTCGGACGACTGCAGCGTGGCGGCGGCAAAATCCTCCGCCTTGTCCCATAGCACCGAGATCGTCTGCGACGGCGGCACTACCGAAAATCCGGGATGCCGGCTCACGAAAGCCCTGACCTGCTCGCCGTTTTCCTGCGGCAATACAGAGCACGTAATGTAAGCGATCCGCCCGCCCGGCTTGACCAGGGCGGCCGCGCGGTCCAGCACCGCGGCCTGGTCCTTCCGCCGCACCTCGAGCGCGCCGGGGCGCATCCGCCATTTGGCGTCGGGGTTGCGCCGCCAGGTGCCGGTGCCGGTGCAGGGCGCATCGATCAGCACCAGGTCGGCGGAGGCGTGAATGTCGCTCAGCGTGTCGTTCGGCCCCTTGGGCGTGCGCACGTCGGCATTGTGCACGCCGGCGCGGGACAGCCGCTCATAGATCGGCGCCAGCTGCCGCTTGTCATGATCGGTCGCGATCAGCCGCCCCTTGCCTTGCATCATTGCCGCGAGCGCAAGTGTCTTGCCGCCGGCGCCGGCGCAGAGGTCGATCACCTGCTCGCCGGGTTTTGCGCCGGACAATAGCGCCGCCAGCTGCGAGCCTTCGTCCTGCACTTCGACGGCGCCCTTGATAAAATCTTCTTCCGAATGAATGCCGGGATTGCGCGCGTCGGCGCCGAGTTCGATGCGCAAGCCCATCGGCGACCATGGCGTCGGCGTTGTCCCAAGATGCGCGGTCGACCCCAGCACTTTTTCGCGCTTCGCCTTCAGGGTGTTGACGCGCAAATCCAGCGGCGCGCGGCTGGCCATTGCGGTTGCTTCCGCGGCACGGTCATCGCCGAACACCTGTGCCAGATATCCGTCCAGCCATTCCGGATAATCGCCGGCGATATGCGCCGGCGCATCGGCTGTCGAACGCGACGCCAGCGCGGCCCGCTCGGCCTCGGTCAGCGGCTGCGGTGCAAAGCGCCCGCCATCGCACAACGCCGCGATCGTCTCGATATCCATGCCGCGCTCGACCTTCAGCATACCGAGCACGCGCGCGCGGGGCGTATCGTTGTCCAAGACCCAAGCGCTCGAGGCGCGGCGGCGCAGCACGTCCCAGACCAGCCCCGAGATCGCCGCGCGGTCGCCGGAGCCGGCATAGCGGTGCGCGGTGCCCCATTCCTTCAGCGCCTTCGCCGCGGGGACGCGTTGGGTATCGATCGCATCGATCAGCTCGATGGCAGCGGAAAGCCGGGCAGCAGGCGTCATTGAAAACTTTCAGGTCGAAAGCGCGGTCAGATCAGCAGCAGGATCTTCAGCGCGAAATACAGCCACATCGCAAACAGCACCAGCACGCCGGCGAACCACGCCAGCGAGCGCCGGTTCAGATCGTTCGAGGTCACGAAGATGCCGGCATGGGCAAATCGCGTGACCACGAACACCCAGGACAGCAGCACGATGACCAGGTCGGCCTTGTGCAGCGGCAGCGCGATCGCGATCAGGATGTAGAACAGGACCGGCAGTTCGAACTGGTTGCGGTAGCAGTTGCCGATCTGGGTGGCGCGCTGCGGCCAGTTCTGCTGTCCGAGCGCGATGTCCCTGATCTTGGTCTCGCCGCCGACCAGCGCACCCCGCCGCGCTCCCGCCATCCACAGCAGCAGCGCGAAAGTGAGCCCGACCAGCACGAAGACCGGCAGCAGAACCATTTGAACCGACATTGGAATCCTCCCCGAGCGGCGCAGGCCCCCGCTATAGCGGCCGCGCCCGGCCGTGACAATAAATCCGCATCTGCCAGCTTGAACCAAAACCGTGCCTGCGACGACCAATGCCGAACAGGTTCCCTCGGGCTGCTCCCGGGGGTTTTGGGGTGTCTCGATGACGATTTTAGCGGGGACGGCCGGGTTGAAGAGCCCGGCGGTGGTCGAAAGCGCGGACAGCTGGACCGGCGTGCTGACGTCGGGGCTTGCCGGCGCCGCCGCAGCGGTCGCGGTCGCCATCGTCCTGACCCTGTATTTCCGCGGAAAATACCGCTCGCCCCGCGATATCGCGCGCCATGCGGCTGCCGCTGCGGTCGCGCTCGGACTCCTGGCATTCGCGGGCTATGACCTGCGCCACGCCGCCTACGACTATCTCGGCATCAATTCGGCAAAACCCGCGGTCGAGTTCGAAATCCGCCTGCCCGACGCCGCGGCGTTGGCCGTCACCGCCGGCACCACGCAAATCGAATTACATACCGACAAGAACCAGACGCTCGCCAAACTGCACAGGGGCTTTGCCTCTACCGAGGACGGCCGCACCGTGCTGCGGGGATCCGTCGCGCTCGATTTCCGCACCACCGACCGCGTCGTGGTGCTGAACCTGCCGGGCCAACCGCAACGGCTGTTCAAGCTGCGGCTTGCCGCCAATCCGAGCCATTCCGATCAATTCGGGCCGTGGCACCTGGCCGATCGCGTTACATCGGCAACCGCGGCCGAACCCGTCCGCTTCGCGCCGAACGATGCGTTCGCGATCCGCTACCGCGTGCTGTAACGCGCCCGCGCAGCATCTGTTTCCACGGCAAGAACTAGGATAGCTTCGGTTGCGCTGCTGGTTTGCGCTGAGTTCTCGCGCCGTTCCCTGGGCAGCCGGCGGCGCCGACGGGATTTTTTTGGTGAAGCGGCGGGATTTCATCGGCCTTTTTGGCGCGGCAATCACGGCCCGGCCGGCGACATTGCTGGCGCAGCAAGAACCAAAGATTTCGCGCATCGGTTTTCTGACGCCGCGCTCGCGTCCGAGCCCGCCCGGTCGCGATACGTTTTCCGACGCGTTCATGCAGGGCATGAACGATCTCGGCTACCACGAAGGAAAAAACCTCGCGGTCGAGTGGCGCTATGCCGACGGAGACTATCAGCGCCTCGCCGGCTATGCGGACGAACTGGTCGGGATGAAACTGGCTGTGATCGTGACCTATGGCACGGCCGCGGTGCGGGTGCTGCAACGTGCCACCAAAACCGTCCCGATCGTGGTTACGGCCGCACTCGACCTGGTCGGCGCCGGCATCGTCGCAAGCCTTGCGCGGCCCGGCGCCAATATCACGGGGCTATCGGTCATCAATCTCGACATGAGCCCGAAACAACTGGAGTTGCTGAAGAAGTTTTCCCCAACGCTGTCGCGCGTCGCCGTGCTGCTCAATCCGGGCAATGCCGCCAACCCGCAGGTGTTAAAACAAGTCCAGGCCGCGGCGCCACAATTGGGCGTCGAGGTGGTAGCGGTGAACGCGGCCACGCCGCAAGCGATCGAGAGCGCCTTTGCCGAAGCGGCAAGGCAAGGGGCCGGCGGCATCATCGTCGCCGCCGATGCATTTTTTTCCGGGCAAGGGCCGCAGATTGCGGCATCGGCTTTGCAACACCGGTTACCGGCCATCAGTATTTACGAGGACCATGTCGTCGCGGGTTGCCTGATAAGTTACGGCCAGAACGTCGCCGAATTTCACGGTCAGGCGGCAAAATATGTGGACCGCATTTTGAAGGGCGCCAGGCCTGAGGATTTGCCGGTGGAACAGCCGACCAAAATCGATCTGGTCATCAACAGCAAGACCGCTGCGGCACTCGGGCTGGCGATCCCGCTGGAACTGGCCGTCTCCGCCGATCGCGTGATTGAATGAATTTCCGATGCCCGACTTTCGCCTCACCCAGATTTCCGACCCGCACCTCACCCGCCGGCTGCCAAAGCTGACCGAAAATTTTCACCGCGTCAGCGAATACATCGACGCGACGCGTCCCGATCTCGTCATCAACAGCGGCGATCTTGCATTCGCCAACGGTCCCGATCATCCGGACGACCTCGAATTTGCAAAAACGCTGCACGATGCGCTTCCCGTCGAATACCGTGTCATTCCAGGCAATCACGATATCGGCGACAACCCGACTAACGCCGGGCCACCGCCATCGCAGCTCGTCACGGAAGCAAGCCAGCAGGCGTTTCTCTCGGTCTTCGGCGAGGATCGCTGGCGTTTTGAGGCCGCCGGCTGGTGCTTTATCGGCCTCAATTCGCTCGTCATGAACACCGGCCTTGCAAGGGAAGCCGAACAATTCGACTGGCTCGCCGCGCAACTGTCGACGGTCAACGGCAGGCCGCTGGCGCTGTTCATTCACAAGCCGCTTTACCTGAACGCGCCCGACGATCCGGAACTAGCGGCAAGCGCGGTCCGGTATATCCCGCAGCCGGCACGAATGCGTTTGCTGGAGATGATTGGAGCCGTCGACCTGCGCCTGATCGCCTCCGGCCACGTGCACCAGCGCCGCGATTTTACCCGCGGGCACGTCAGGCATGTCTGGGCGCCTTCATCCGGCTTCATCATCCCCGATCCGCCGCAGCCAGTGATCGGCATCAAGGAGGTCGGCCTCGTGGAATATCGCTTCCAGTCCGACGCTTTCGATGTCCGGCACGTCCGGGCGCCGGGCCAGATCGATATCGATATGAATTCGCTGTTGGGCGTGTAGGCAGAAGCTCGTCATGCCCGGGCTTGTCCCGGGCATCCACGTCTTGGCCGTATCGCAACAAGAAAGACGTGGATGGCCGGGACAAGCCCGGCCATGACGAATAAAAACCTACGCCTTATCTGGTCCCACTCTGACCAGTTGCTTGCCGAAGTTCGCGCCCTTCAACAGCCCCATGAACGCTTCCGGCGCGCTGTCGAGGCCTTCCGTGACAAATTCGCGATGCTTGACCTTGCCCTCGCGCACCCACTGCGACATGTCGCGCAAAAAGTCCGCGTGACGCGCGGCAAAGTCGCTTACGATGAAGCCGCGGATGGTCAGGCGCTTGGTCAGCACGTTGCGCATCATCGATGCCGCCCATTTCGGCGCGGAGGCCTGGGTGTCGTTGTAATGCGCGATCAGGCCGCACACCGGAATTCGCGCAAACGCATTGAGCAGCGGAAATACCGCCTCGAACACCGCGCCGCCGACATTCTCGAAATAAACGTCGATACCTTTCGGGCAGGCGGCTTTCAGTTTCGCGGCAAGATCGGGATCGCGGTGATCGACGCAGTCGTCGAAGCCGAGTTCCTCTTTCACATAGCGGCACTTGTCGGCGCCGCCGGCGATGCCCACGGCGCGCGCGCCCTTGATCTTCGCGATCTGGCCGACCGCGGAGCCGACCGCGCCGGAGGCGGCGGCAACCACGACGGTTTCACCGGACTGCGGCTTACCGATGTCGAGCAAGCCGGTATAGGCGGTCATCCCGGGCATGCCGAGCACGCCCACCGCGGTCGAGATCGGCGCGAGCTTCGGATCGATCTTGGCCAGGCCCTTGCCGTCCGACAGCGCGTGGGTCTGCCAGCCCGCGCGCGACAGCACGATATCGCCTTTGGCAAAACCCGAATTGTTGGAGGCGATCACCTCGCTCACCGTGCCGCCTTCCATCACACCGCCGATCGGCACCGGCTGGGCATAGGACGGCCCGTCGCTCATGCGTCCGCGCATATAGGGATCGAGCGATAGCCAGATGGTGCGCAGCAGAACCTGCCCCTCGCCCGGCGCCGGTGTTGCATAGTCCTCAATGCGGAAATCCGACGTCTTCGGCTCGCCGACGGGGCGAGAGACAAGAACGACGCGCCTGGCCGATTGCGACATGATGGTTTTCCTCCGATTTTGATTTTTTGCGATAGTGTAGGGCGGATTAGCGCAGCGTAATCCGCCATTCCGTTCCCGTGGTTGTCGCGGCGGGTTACGCTACGCTAACCCGCCCTACGCCGTGATCTTGGCCAGCGCCGCGTCGAACGCCGCAGCGGCACTCGGCAGATCCTTGAAGGCGAGCGCGCTGTCGGCAGGCTGCTTCTGCTTCTCGGTCGCGGTGGGACGAATGTCGGCCACAGGCTTAGCCCCGTCGAGCAACGCGCCGGGCGCGATCACGTGAAACTCCTGATCTTCCAGCGGCGCATCCTTCTTCAGAAACACGCCGAGGTAGACGGTATCGTTGCCGCGGCGATAGGAGATATAGCGCTCGATGGCGACCGAGCCGTCGCGCTGCATGCCGCCGAGCTTTGCATAGCCCTTGGAATCCAGCAGCTTGTGCGCGCGAAAACCTTTGACGTCAGCCGATCTGGCTTTGGCGGTTTCCTCCGACAGGTCGTACTTCTCCGCCATCTCCTTGCCGACGGCGGCGAGCTGCGCCGACACCTCGTGCTCGAATTCCTTGATCTCGGTGCGTGGCTTCGCGGTCTTGCGCGGCTTGGCGGCATTGCGCTTTTCCAGTTCGGCCTGGCACTGCAAGATGATTTCAGTCGCGTCTTTCCGCTCTGCGTTCACAAGCAGGTTCTTCAAATCCTGGTCCGAAAGCGCGGCGATCCTGTCGTCTGTCCAGTCAACCATCGTGTCAATATTTCTCTATTTCGTTGGTGTTGAGATGAGTTTACGTCACGCCGCGTACCAATGCGGATCGCTGCGCCGTCCGCGCCAATAACACCCGCACCGTAGCGCGTTTTCACGCCGTTGTGCGGCTCAATTTGGGCCGATGGCGATCATGCCCCGCCCGGATAGTTCGGGCTTTCCCGGGTGATCGTCACGTCGTGGACGTGGCTTTCGCGCAGGCCTGCGCCGGTTATGCGCACGAATTGCGCCTTCTCATGGAACTCGGCGAGATTTCTCGCGCCGACATATCCCATCGCGGCACGCAGCCCGCCGGCGAGCTGATGCATCACATTGCCGACCGGGCCTTTGTAGGGAACCTGGCCCTCGATACCCTCGGGCACCAGTTTCAACGTGTCCTTGATGTCCTGCTGGAAGTAGCGGTCGGCCGAGCCGCGCGCCATCGCGCCGACCGAACCCATGCCGCGATAGGCCTTGTAGGAGCGGCCCTGCCACAAAAATACTTCGCCGGGAGTTTCGTCGGTGCCCGCGAGCAGCGAGCCGACCATCGCGATATCGGCGCCGGCCGCCAAGGCCTTGGCGAGATCGCCGGAAAATTTGATGCCGCCATCGGCAATTACCGGCACATCGGCTTTCTTCGCGGCTTCCACCGCATCCATGATCGCAGTCAGTTGCGGCACGCCGACGCCGGCGACGATGCGGGTGGTGCAGATCGAACCCGGACCGATGCCGACCTTGATGGCGTCGGCGCCGGCATCGATCAGCGCCTGCGCGCCTTCCCTGGTCGCAATATTGCCGGCGATGATCTGCACCGCGTTGGACAGCCGCTTGATGCGGCTGACGGCTTCCAGCACGCGCGAGGAATGGCCGTGCGCGGTGTCCACCACGATCAGGTCGACACCGGCTTCGATCAGTTTTTCCGTACGCTCGAAACCGCCCTCGCCCACCGTGGTCGCGGCTGCGACGCGCAACCGGCCCTGCGTGTCCTTGCTGGCGAGCGGATGCGCGACCGCCTTTTCCATGTCCTTGACGGTGATGAGCCCGACACAGCGGTAGTGATCGTCGACCACCAGCAATTTTTCGATGCGGTGCTGATGCAGCATCCGCTTCGCTTCGTCCTGGCTGACGCCTTCGCGCACCGTGACCAGGTTTTCGTGGGTCATCAGTTCGGAAATCTGTTGGCGCATATCGGTGGCGAACCGGACGTCGCGGTTGGTCAGGATGCCGACCAGCTTGCCAGGCACGCCCTTGCTGGCACCGGTTACGACCGGAATGCCGGAGATGCCGTGATCCTTCATCAGGTTCAGCGCGTCGGCGAGCGTGGCGTCAGGTGCGATGGTCAGCGGATTGACCACCATGCCGGATTCATACTTCTTCACCTGCCGCACCTGGGCGGCCTGGCCGTCGATATCGAAATTGCGGTGGATCACGCCGATGCCGCCGGCCTGCGCCATGGCGATCGCCATCCGCGCTTCGGTCACAGTGTCCATTGCGGAGGCGATGATCGGAATGTTGAGCGGGATGGCGCGGGTGACGCGGGAGCGGATATCGGCTTCGGAGGGCAGGATGTCGGAGAGGCCGGGCTTCAGCAGCACGTCATCGAATGTGTAGGCTTCGCGTATTCCGTTCAGTCCCTGCGCCATCGCCAACTCCCTTCAGCGGCCTGCCACCGCGATAGACCCTTTAAGATGAACGGATTCTGCGGCGACGCGGTTGGCGTCGCCGTCGAATCAAAGCCCATCTGTGGGGTTGGCGGTGGTCGATAGCATGGCCGCCCTCCGAATCAAAGCGTTTGGCAGCCATGCACAGGCTTTTCAGCGCGGGTAGCCGGGCGGCGGGCCGTGCCGGCGGATTGCGTCCACCACCTCCCGGTGCATGCGCTGCTCGCGCTTCATATGCACCGCGAGCACCGCATGCGCCGACGGCACCAGCAGCAGAATATGGAAAACCAGCCCGAAAACCAGGCAAAACACGATCAGGACCAGGTTGAAGATGGCCGAAAACGGCTGCCCGTTCAGCAGCAGGCCGATCGGCGGCAGCAAGGCGGCGAGCACATAGATCATCGTCGGATCTCCCGGCGGTTTTGCTACGCCGGATTTAGGTGGTTTTGCGGGTTCCGCAATAGCTGGCGCGAAGGGGCGTATTCCTTATTCGATCAGCAGGTCCATCGGCACACCAAGCACCCGGGCGAATTTCTTCTGCAATTCGGCTGGCCCTTTGCGGCGGCCGGTTTCGATCTCGGACAGGTAGTTCTGGCTGATGCCGACCGCCACGGCCAGTTCGCCCTGGATCATGTCGCGCCATTCGCGGATGACCCGCACCGGGTTGTCGCCGTTGGCGAGTCGATCAGCCATGGCTTTCGGCAGCACCAGTTCGCGGCCTTCCTTGAGCGCGCGGATGGAATTGCGGACGATACGGCTCCCGCTGGCATCTTCCTGTGCCTCGGCGGCAAGCGCGACCAGCCGGTCATAATCGCTGCGCGGCAGCACGGCAAGATCGTCACCGCCGGGAGTGTGGATGAACTGAACGCTGCTTTTGACGGTGCTGGTTTTGGCCATCGTGTCCTCTCGATCATAGATGTCGCGACGGTGTCGATCTGCGCACGAGTAGCAGCGTCGCTGCTACTCGCATAACGCGATAATTCGGGTCAAGACAAAATCGCATTTTGCGATATTGCCATATCCGAGTTAGGTGGTATTCCGCTTTGCGCAATGGTCCGGGCCGCGTCCGAATGCTACAGCCCATGCTCTCTTCCCGCCCCTGCCGATTCCAGATTTTTCCATGAACAAAGAACGCCTGATCCCGCTCATCGTGGCTACCGCCCTGTTCATGGAGAACATGGATTCCACTGTCATTGCGACCTCGCTGCCTGCGATCGCCGCCGACATCGGCACCAGCCCGCTGACCCTGAAGCTTGCGATCACCTCGTATCTGCTGTCGCTGGCGGTATTCATTCCGGCCAGCGGCTGGACCGCCGACCGGTTTGGCGCGCGCGCGGTGTTCTCGATCGCCATCGCGGTGTTCATGATCGGCTCGATCGGCTGCGCGCTGTCGTCGTCCGTCACCCACTTCGTGATCGCACGCATCGTGCAGGGCGCCGGCGGCGCCATGATGACGCCGGTCGGGCGCCTGGTGCTGCTGCGTTCCATCGACAAGAGCGCGCTGGTCAACGCCATGGCGTGGGTCACCGTGCCGGCGCTGGTCGGCCCGGTGATCGGCCCGCCGCTTGGCGGCTTCATCACCACCTATTTTTCCTGGCACTGGATTTTCCTGATCAACATCCCGATCGGGCTGCTCGGCATCTTCATGGCGCTGCGCTACATCGATCCGATCCGCAGCGAAGACCCTGAGCGCTTCGATCTCTATGGGTTGATCCTGGCCGGGATCGGGCTTGGCGGCATCGCGTTCGGCCTGTCGGTCGCCGGCCTCAATCTGCTGCCCTGGACCGTCGTGGTCGCGTTGATCGCGGTCGGCTCGATCTCGATGACGCTTTATGTGATCCACGCCAAGCGCACCGCCTCCCCGGTGCTGGATTTTACGCTGATGCGGCTGCCGACGCTGCGCGCCAGCATCATCGGCGGCTTTCTGTTTCGCCTCGGCATCGGCGCGCTGCCGTTTCTGCTGCCGCTCTTGATGCAGGTCGGCTTCGGCCTGTCGCCTTTCAAATCGGGGCTGGTGACGTTCGCATCCGCGGTCGGCGCCATGGGCATGAAGACGCTGGCGGCACGCATCATCCGCACCTTCGGGTTCCGCAACATCATGACCATCAATGCGATCGTCAGTTCGGTTTTTCTCGCGGCTTGCGCACTGTTCACGGCATCGACGCCGCTGCTCTTGATCATGATCATCCTGGTGGTCGGCGGTTTCTTCCGCTCGCTGCAATTCACCGCCATCAACACGGTGGCTTATGCCGAGGTCGAGCCGGCGCAGATGAGCCGCGCCACCACGCTGGTCAGCGTCAACCAGCAACTGGCGATTTCGGCGGGCGTTGCGGTCGGCGCCTTCTCGGTGGAATCGACCATGCTGCTGCACCACGTCAGCGAGCTCAGCGCCGCCGATTTCGCCCCGGCGTTCATCGTGGTCGCGATCATCTCGGTGGTGTCGACCTGGTTCTTCTATCGAATGCCGGTCGACGCCGGCCATCAGGTCTCGGGCCGACGCATGGTCGTGATCTCCGATCCGACCCGCGAACCCGAAGCCGAGGAAGAGGCGGCCAGCGAAACGGTGACCGCGCGGGATCAAAGGTTGGGATAGTGGCGTAGGGCGGATTAGCGAAGCGTAATCCGCCGACCATACGTGCCGACTTGCGGCGGATTACGCTTCGCTAATCCGCCCTACGAAATCCCATCGCCAGCACGTAACGCTCCGAGGAATCCGTCCTGCTTGAGGCCGGTTTCACATGCTTTACGTTTGCGAAATCACGCTTCAGCTGCGCCAGCAGTTCCGCATCGGCTCCGCTTTGAAACACTTTTGCGACGAACGTTCCGCCGGGATTGAGCACATCCGACGCAAACGCGGCGGCGCCTTCTACAAGGCCGAGGATGCGCAGCTGATCGGTCTTGCGATGGCCGGTGGTGTTGGCGGCCATGTCCGACAGCACCACGTCCGCGCGGCCGCCCATCAGCGCCAGCAGCTTTTCCGGCGCATCGTCGGCCAGAAAATCGAGCTGCGCAAAACTGACGCCGACAATCTCCGGCATTTCCAGAAGATCGATGGCGATGACCTTGCCCTTGCCGTCGGCAGCGCCCACCCGCTTGGCCGCGATCTGGCTCCAGCCGCCCGGTGCGGCACCGAGATCGACCACCGTCGCGCCACGCTTGAGGAAATGATGCTTGTCGTCGATCTCGATCAGCTTGTAGGCCGCGCGCGAACGCAGGCCATCGCGTTTGGCCTTCGCCACATAGGGATCGTTGAGCTGACGTTCCAGCCAGAGTTTTGACGACAGTTTTAACCTGCCGCCGCTCTTGACGGTGACGCGCAGCCGGCCGGTGGTGTCTTTTGCCATGATCAGTTCTGTCCGTTACTCACCGGATCGTCATACGCGGGCTTGACCCGCGTATCCATCATTCTTCGCAAGAATGCTTTTCTTGAGATGGATTGCCGGGCCTTCGCCACGCCGAAGGGGCTTCGGCGCCGCAGGCGGGTCAAGCCCGGCAATGACGAACTCGTCTCATCGTCCGACAAGCGCGCCGTCCTCGCGCATCATTTCGACCAGCATGCCCTCGCGCAGGCCGCGATCGGCGACGCGCAGGCGCGGCAGCGGAAATGCGTTACGGATCGCATCGAGGATGGCGCAGCCCGCCAGCACCAGGTCGGCGCGCTCCACGCCGATGCAATGATTGCCGGCGCGCTGCTGGTAGGTCATGCCGAGCAGGCGCGCGATGGTCGCGGTGACGTCCGCATCGCTCAGCCAGACTCCATCGATGCGGCGGCGGTCGTAGCGCACGAGATTGAGATGGACCCCGGCCAATGTCGTCACCGTACCCGAGGTGCCGAGCATGTGCATGCCCCTGAGGTCGCCGCCATGCTCCGCCGCGAAGGGTGCGATGTAGGTCGCGACCTCCTCTACCATCAGCGCATAGGATTGCGGCGTGACGTCCCGGCCGCCGAAATGCTCGGCCAGCGTGACGACGCCGAGGGGGATCGACATCCAGGCTTTTATGCGCGGTATGGGGTTGTGCACTTCCGGGTCGCGTTCGATCCGCACCAATTCGGTCGATCCGCCGCCGATGTCGAACAGGATGGCGCCGCGCCCGCGCGGATCGAGCAGCGGCGAGCAGCCGATCACGGCAAGCGACGCCTCGGTTTCGCGGTCGATCACTTCGAGACGAATGCCGGTCTCGGCTGCGACTTGGTCGCGAAAACTGTCGGCATTGTCGGCGGCGCGGCAGGCTTCGGTCGCAATCAGCCGCAGCCGCGTGGCGTTTTTCGCACGCATCTTATCGCGGCAGATACTGAGCGCAGCGATAGCGCGGCCGATCGCGGGGTCGCTGATACGGCCGGTCGCGGAGATACCCTCTCCCAGCCGGATGATTCGCGAGAATGAATCGATCACGCGAAAACCATCGCCGGTCGGGCAGGCGATCAGCAGGCGGCAATTATTGGTGCCGAGATCGAGCGCAGCGTAGACGCCGGAATTCGGACCGGGCGACGCCACGCTACCGCCTGCCGCCGCGGCAGCCGACCCTGGCGACCCATCGCGCGGCGCAAGGCCGTCGCGAAGCCGCGTATCCTCATTCATCGAAACTGTCTTTCCGCGGCCGGTTCCGGCCTACGAGGAATTTCCGTTCACGGAAACTTTAGCAGGCAAGCCCATTGGCGCAACAGCCGCGCATATGGGGCCATGCCCAATCAGGCGTTGTCGTTCGGGACCCGCTGCGTTATCTGGGGATGGAAGCCTGTGAAAATCGCGCAAACACTCGTGTTTTAGGGACTTTTCGATGCAAGACCACACGTCCTCCGTTTCCCTGGAAAACGCTATCGCAGTGCAAAAATTCGGCGTCGGCCAGCCGGTGGTCCGCAAGGAGGACGACACGCTGGTGCGCGGCAAGGGCAAATACACCGACGATATCAACCTGCCGGGACAGGCCTATGCCTGGATCGTGCGCTCCAGCCATGCCCACGGAATCATCAGGGGCATCGACACCCAAGCCGCCAAGTCGATGCCTGGTGTGCTCGGTGTGTGGACGGGCGCCGACCTCGCCACCGCGGGCTATGGCCCCTACACCTGCGGCCTGCCGCTGAAAAACCGCGACGGCACCCCGCTCTTGCAGACCAATCGCACCGCGCTGATGAGCGACAAGGTGCGCTACGTCGGCGACCCCGTGGCGTTCGTGGTGGCCGAGACGCTGGCGCAGGCGCGCGACGCCGCCGAGGCAGTGATGCTCGACATTGAGCCGCTGCCCGCGGTGACCGAGCCTGCGGAAGCGGCAAAGCCCGGCGCGCCGCAGCTCTACGATCACATCCCCAACAACGTCGCGCTGGATTATCACTATGGCGACACCGCGAAGGTCGAGGCCGCCTTCGCGTCCGCCGCACATGTGACAAAACTCGATATCACAAATACCCGCGTCGCCGTGGTGGCGATGGAACCTCGCGCGGCGCTTGCGTCCTACGACGGGAAAAGCGAGCGCTACACCATCCAGGTTCCGACCCAGGGCGTCGCCGGCAATCGCACCAATCTCGCCAAGAACCTGCTGAAGGTGCCGAACGACAAAGTGCATCTGCTAACCGCCAATGTCGGCGGCTCGTTCGGCATGAAGAACATCAACTATCCCGAATATATGTGCATCCTGCATGCCGCAAAGGCGCTGGGCCGCCCGGTGAAGTGGACCGACGAGCGCGCCACCAGTTTCCTGTCCGACAGCCATGGCCGCGCGCAGCAGATTCACGCCGAGCTCGCACTCGACGCCGAGGGCAAATTCCTCGCGGTAAAAATTTCGGGCTACGGCAATCTCGGCGCCTACATCACCGGCGTGGCGCCCAGTCCGCTTTCGCTGAACGTCGGCAAGAATATTTCCAGCGTCTACCGCACGCCGCTGCTATCCGTCGATATCAAGACCGTCCTCACCAATACCACGCTGATGGGCGCCTATCGCGGCGCCGGCCGCCCCGAGGCCAATTATTTCATGGAGCGGCTGATCGATCGCGCCGCCGATGCGATGGGCATCAACCGGCTGACCTTGCGCAAGCGCAATTTCATCAAGCCGGCCCAGATGCCGTTTCCGGCCTCCTCGGGCGTCACCTATGACAGCGGCGACTTTCAGGGGGTCTTCAACAAGGCACTGGAGATTTCCGATCACGCCGGCTTTGCCAGGCGGAAAAAGCAGAGCCGCAAGCGCGGCAAGCTGCGCGGCATCGCAGTTGGCTCTTACCTCGAAGTCACCGCGCCGCCCGGCGTAGAACTCGGCAAGATTGTTTTCGAGGATGATGGTTCGGTGAAGCTGATCACCGGCACGCTCGACTATGGCCAGGGCCATGCCACGCCGTTCGCGCAGGTAATGGCCGACCAGCTCGGTGTGCCGTTCGAGAGCGTCAAGCTCGTGCAGGGCGACAGCGACGTCGTGCATACCGGCAGCGGCACCGGCGGCTCGCGCTCCATTACCGCGTCCGGCATGGCGATCGTCGAAGCCTCAAAGCTTGTCATCGAGAAGGGCAAAAAGGCTGCGGCGCATCTGATGGAGGCCGCGGAAGGCGACATCGAATTCGCCCAAGGCCGCTTCACCATCGCCGGCACCGACCGCAGCATCGACATCATGGAGCTGGCACGGCGGCTGCGCGAGGGCAGGATGCCCGAAGGCGTGCCGTCGTCGCTCGACGTCGACCACACCACCAAGGAAGTCCCCTCCACCTTCCCCAATGGCTGCCATGTCGCCGAAGTCGAGATCGATCCCGACACCGGCGTGGTGCAGATCGTGCGCTACACCGGCGTCAACGATTTTGGCACCATCGTCAATCCGATGCTGGTGGCCGGGCAGATGCATGGCGGCGTCGCGCAAGGCATCGGACAGGCGCTGATGGAACAGGTGAGCTACGATTCAAGCGGCCAGCCCATCACCGGCTCGTTCATGGATTATGCGCTGCCGCGCGCCGAAGACATTCCGATGATGGCGGTCGGCGATCATCCGGTGCTTGCGAAATCCAATCCGCTGGGCACCAAGGGCTGCGGCGAAGCCGGCTGCGCCGGGAGCCTCGCCACCATCGTCAACGCGGTGCTCGACGCGCTCTCCGAATTCGGCATCAAGCACATCGACATGCCGCTGACGCCGGAGCGCATCTGGCGCGCGATTAGGGATGCGAAGAAGAAGGTGGCGTAAGCCGTTCTCGTGTCCCGGACGCGGTGCGGCATTCTTCATGCCGCTCCGCAGAGCCGGGACCTTACCAAACACCGGCCTTCGTTACGGCCCCGGCTCTGCAGCGCACCGCTACGCAAGTGCTTCGCGCTGCGCTGCGTCCGGGGCACGGAACGACCTACGCCGCCGCCTGCTCGCGCGGCTGGTAGATCGCGATGTGCTGGCAGTGCGCGACCGGGGTGCGGCCGTTGGCGACGACCAGCGCATCGAGTTCGACGAAACGATGCCCCTTCTTCTCGTAATTGCCGGTCACTTTTGCGCGGGCGGTCAGTTCGTCCCCGCTGCGCGCCGCCGCCAGCAGCTGCATCTTGCTGCCGACATGAATCCACGGGCCGAGAATGGCGTTGTCGACGAGCACCTTGTTCATGATCCGCTGAAACAGGCCGGGATGCGAAAATCCTTCTCTGGCAAAGAGCGGATCGGTCTCACGCACATCGGCGAGATACTCGGCAGCCGCGTCGCCGGCCCACACGCGTGGAATGCTGCCGAGCCATTTGCCGAGCTGATAGGAGTTCGCGTCGACCGGCCGACGCTCGGCAACCGGCGCGGTTCCGCTGAAATCCGTCAATGACAGCGATGGCGCGGCCGCCGCCAGCGTTGCGCTTCCAGTCGCGCAGAGCTCGCCGCGGCTTTCGACCGCGATCGTCAGCACGCCCTCTCTTTCCTGGCCGGTGACATCAGTCATCTCGCCATCATAAACCGGCCTGACAAAACGCGCCTCGATCAACCCGCGCTCGAGGAAAGCACGGCCCCATCTCGCCACAGGCAAATGCATCATGTAAGCCATCACGTCGACGCCGGGCACCAGGCCGCCGCTGAATCCGAACCGCCGCGCCACGGTATCGTCATGGATCTTGTTTTCGGATTGCTGGGCGGTGTTGTAAGCCGAGACGCGATACGGCTCGATGCGGCTGGTCATGCGCGTTTCCCCGATTTTCGTTGTTATTTCCATCGATAATCCTACGCAAAAAACGCCGTGGCAAGCAGGTTCCTGCCGTGTTCCGCTCGCATTTTATGCCCTCATGGAGTACGACGCGCTTCAAATGGTCAAATCGCGAATCTATGTCGACGCCGACGCTTGCCCGGTGAAGGACGAAATCTACCGTGTCGCGGCCCGGCACGCCTTGCCCGTCAGCGTCGTCGCGGGAAACTTCATCCGGGTGCCGCAGGATCCGAGCATTGAGCGCATCGCGGCGGGCGCCGGGATGGACGCCGCCGACGACTGGATTGCGGAGCGCGCCGGAAAGGGCGATATCGTGATCACATCGGACATCCCACTGGCGAGCCGCTGCGTGAAAGCCGGCGCCGAGGTGATCGCGCCGAACGGCAAGCCGTTCACGGAAGCCTCGATCGGGATGACGCTCGCGGTTCGCAATCTGATGACCGATCTGCGCTCATCCGGCGAAATCACCGGCGGACCCAGATCGTTCGCGCCGCGCGATCGCTCGGCGTTCCTGTCGGCGCTCGACCAGACCATCCGCCGCATCCAGCGCGGCCAGCAACAGACGTAGAGAATAGAATTCGATATGGCGCCTCCGCTGATCCAGTTGAAAGACATTGCGCTGACCTTCGGCGGAACGCCGCTGTTGTCAGGGGTGGAGCTGTCGGTGTCGCAATCCGAGCGCGTCTGCCTGATCGGCCGCAACGGCTCCGGCAAATCGACGCTGTTGAAGATCGCCGCCGGCCTGGTCGAACCGGACAGAGGCAGCCGCTTCGTGCAGCCCGGCGCCACCATCCGCTATCTGCCGCAGGAGCCTGATTTCGGCCATCACGCCACCACGCTCGCTTATGTCGAAGCGGGCTTGGGTCCCGGCGACGATCATTATCAGGCGCGCTTTATCCTGGAGCAGCTAGGCCTTCACGGCGACGAGGAGCCGTCGCATCTGTCCGGCGGCGAGGCGCGCCGCGCGGCGCTGGCGCGGGTGCTGGCGCCCTCGCCTGACATCCTCTTGCTTGATGAGCCCACTAACCATCTCGATCTCACCACCATCGAATGGCTGGAAAGCGAACTCGACGGCCGCCGCGGCGCGCTGGTCATCATCAGCCATGACCGCCGCTTCCTGCAAAACCTATCGCGCTCGACTGCGTGGCTGGATCGCGGCCAGATCAGGCAGATCGACCGCGGATTCGGCGCATTCGAAGCCTGGCGCGACGAGGTGCTGGCCGAGGAGGAACGCGACCAGCACAAGCTCGATCGCAAGATCGTCATGGAGGAACACTGGCTGCGCTACGGCGTCTCCGGCCGCCGCAAGCGCAACGTCAAGCGGCTGGGCAATCTTTATGCGCTGCGCGAGCAACGCCGCGAGTATCGAGGGGCCGCGGGCAATGCCAACCTCGCGGCCGCCGAAGCGGAAAAATCCGGCAAGCTTATCATCGAAGCGAAGGCTATCAGCCGGACCTATGGCGACCGAAAAATCGTCGACAATTTTTCGATCCGGGTGCAACGCGGCGACCGCATCGGCATTGTCGGGCCGAACGGCGCCGGCAAGACCACGCTGGTCGACATGCTGACATCAGCCAATCCGCCGGATAGCGGCACGATCCGGTTCGGCGCCAACATCGAGATGGCGACGCTCGACCAGCACCGCGAAAGCCTCGATCCGAAATCCACGCTGGCGGACGCTTTGACCGGCGGCGGCAGCGACAATGTCATGGTCGGCGGCAGGCCGAAGCATGTGGTCAGCTACATGAAGGATTTTCTGTTTGCGCAGGAGCAGATGCGCACCCCGCTGGAAGTGCTGTCCGGCGGCGAACGCGGCCGCCTGATGCTGGCGCGCGCGCTGGCAAAACCTTCGAATCTGCTGGTGCTGGACGAGCCGACCAACGATCTCGACCTCGAAACCCTCGACGTGCTGGAGGAGATGCTCGGCGATTACGAAGGCACCGTGATCCTGATCAGCCATGACCGCGATTTCCTCGATCGCGTGGTGACCTCGGTGATCGCGCCCGAAGGCGATGGCCGCTGGATCGAATACGCCGGCGGCTATACCGACATGCTGGCGCAGCGCGGCGCCGATCTGAAACGCGAGGCGGTGAAGGCTGCCGCTGTTGAGACCGGCAAAATACCCAAGACCGGCGCGCCTTCGGGCGCTGCGAAGCGGCGGCTCAATTTCAACGAAAAGCACGCGCTGGAGACCTTGCCGAGGACCATCGCCAAACTGCAGGCTGAAATCGCCAAACAGCAGCGGCACCTCGACGATCCCGATCTTTACAAGAGAGATCGAAAGAAGTTCGATAAGGCGTCCGACGCGCTCGCCACGGCACAAAAGGAACTGCAGCAAGCGGAAGACAAATGGCTGGAGCTTGAAATGCTCCGCGAAGAGATCGAACAGGCGTAATTCGTCATGCCCGGGCTTGTCCCGGGCATCCACGTCTTCCTTTTTGGTTTAAGGTGAAGACGTGGATGGCCGGGACAAGCCCGGCCATGACGGCAAATAATGGAACGACATGACCACACCCCTCGCCGCCAAAATCGCGCGTGACTACGGTACGCCCGCGGCCGTCATCGACATGGACCGGGTCGAGCGCAACATCGCGCGGATTCAGGCGGCCTGCGATGCGGCCGGGGTCGCCAACCGGCCGCACATAAAAACCCACAAGAGCCCGATGCTGGCGAAGCTGCAGATCGCCGCCGGCGCCAAGGGCATCACCTGCCAGAAACTCGGTGAAGCCGAGGTGATGGCGGCGGCCGGCATCGATGACATCCTGATCAGCTACAACCTGATCGGCGACGAGAAGATGGCGCGGTTAGGCAGCCTGCAGTCCAAAGCGAACATGACCGTCGCCGCCGATAACTCGACCGTCATCGCCGGCCTGCCGCAGGCGGCGGCGCTGAGCGGACAGCCGCTATCCGTGGTGGTCGAATGCGATACCGGCCGCAAGCGCGCCGGAGTCGAAACGCCAGCGGAAGCCATTGCGCTGGCGCGTGAGATCGCAGCGGCCAAGGGACTGAGCTTTGCGGGTTTTATGCTGTATCCGACCGAGACCGGCTGGGCGGAAGCGCAGCGCTTTTACGACGAGGCGCTGGCGGGCGTGCGCGCGCATGGGCTTGACGCGACGATGGTATCCACCGGCGGCACGCCGAATCTGAAAAACGTCGGCAAGTTGCGCGGCGCCACCGAGCACCGGCCCGGCACCTACATCTACAACGACCGCATGCAGGTCGCCGCCGGCGTCGCGACATGGGACGATTGCGCGCTCAACATCTATTCAACCGTGGTGAGCCGCGCCGGCCCCGACCGCGGCATCCTCGACGCCGGCTCGAAGACGCTGACCTCCGATACCGGCGGCGGCCTCGACGGCCACGGCCTGATCCTTGAGCATCCCAAGGCGAAGATCGCGCGCTTCGCCGAGGAGCACGGCTTTCTCGACCTCACCCGCAGCAACACCCGGCCCAATGTCGGCGACGTCGTGCGGATCGTGCCGAACCATGTCTGCGTCGTCGTCAACATGATGGACGAGGTGGTGATGGTGCGCGGTGAAGAGATTTTGGGGACGCTGCCGGTGGCGGCGCGGGGGAAGTTGCGTTGACCTCATCCTGAGGAGCGCGCCCTGGCGCGCGTCTCGAAGGATGTGCCCCGAATACATGGTTCGAGACGCGCGGCTCCGCTGCGCTCCTCACCATGAGGATGGAGTTTGCAGCCACTTCAACGCACCCCGCCCCGCCGCCGCCCCTGTCGCAAACGACGCCTGCAAGAGGTAGCCGCCGGTGGGGGCCTCCCAATCCAGCATTTCGCCGGCGGCGAACACGCCGGGCAGACGGCGGATCATGAAGTCCGCATCGAGCTCGTCGAACGCAATTCCGCCGGCGGTCGAGATCGCCCGCGCGATCGGCGCAATATCGGTCAACAGTACCGGAACGGAATTGACGTTGATGGCGAGCTCGTCCATCGGCATCAGGGTGAGTGGGTCATCTAACGCGAGCGCCGCCTCCTGTATCAATCCGATGGCGGCGGGCGTGAGCTTAAGTTTCCTGCGCAGATGCGTGGCCAACGAGCTTTTTCCGCGCGGCGCATTCAGTCGCGCCGCCAACTCCGGTGTAGACATATCGGGCCGTAGCGCAACGAACAGTACCGCGCTTCCATAGGTGCGGATCTCCTCGCGCAGCGAGGCCGACAGCGCATAGACCGGTCCGCCCTCAAGTCCGGTCTGCGTCAGCATGATCTCACCACGCACAGTGGAGTCGCCAAACCTCAAGGCAATGCCTTTTAGCGGAAAACCCGCATGGCGTTCCTGAAACACCGGAGACCACCGGACGCCGAACGCACAATTGGACGGCAGCAAAGACGCAACCGAAACGCCTCGCGACACCAGCGTCTCGACCCACCCGCCATCCGAACCAAGCCGCGGCCAGCTTGCACCACCGAGCGCCAGCACGGTCGCGCGCGCATCGACGGCGGTTTGTCCGTCCGGCGTTTGAAACAGCAACTGCCCGCCATCATTCCAGCCCGTCCAGCGATGCCGGAACGCGAACTTCACGTCCATCGCGTCGAGCCGCCGCAGCCACGCGCGCAGCAAGGGTGATGCCTTGAACGCCTGCGGAAACACCCGGCCGCTGGAACCGACGAAGGTCGGCTGGCCCAGCGCCTCGCTCCAGGCGCGCAACGCGTCCGGCGGGAATGCCTCGATCGCAGGCTGAAGCTGCGGCTTGGCCGCGCCATAGCGTTCCAAAAATTCCGGCAAGGCTTCGCTGTGCGTGAGATTGAGCCCGCCGCGCCCGGCCATTAGGAATTTGCGGCCCGCCGACGGCATGGCGTCATAGACCGTCACACGCGCGCGACCCTGCGCCAGCACTTCGGCCGCCATCAAACCCGCGGGACCGGCGCCGATGATCGCAACCGTCGTCATTCCGGGATGCGCCTCTTGGCGCAGGCCCGGAATCCATACTCACGATGGTGGTTATGGATTCCGGGCTCGCTCGCTTTGCTCGCGCCCCGGAATGACGGCTTCACAGCTTCACGCCCGCCCTCGCCGCGGCTTGCGCGACATACTTCTGCGTCTGCTGGAATGCGCCTTCCAGCGCTTTCGCGGTCGACATGTCGCCGATCTCGGCAAAATGCGCCGCGATCGCGTCGGGCGTCCATTCGTCTTGCGGCAGGTTGATGCCTTCGGTTTCCAATATCTTGATTACGGCAAACGATCCGGCGCCCGCACCCATGATGGTGCGGGTCGGCGCGTCCTCTCCGAGCAGGAACAGCACCGCCGGCGTGATCAATTCCGGCTTCATCAGCGCCAGCGCCTGCGGCGGCAGCAGTTCCTCGGTCATCCGCGTCGCCGCGGTCGGCGAGATCATGTTGACGCGGATATTGGTCTTGCGGCCCTCCTCGGCCAGCACGTTCATCAACCCGATCATGCCGGTCTTTGCCGCGCCATAATTGGCCTGGCCGAAATTGCCGTAGAGACCCGACGACGACGTGGTCACGACGATGCGGCCGTAATTGCGCTCGCGCATGCCGGCCCACACCGCCTTGCAGCAATAAAACGTGCCGGTCAGGTGCACATCCAACACCTTGGCGAAATCTGATATCTCCATCTTGGCGAAGGATTTGTCTCTGAGGATGCCGGCATTGGCGCAGAGCAGGTCGACGCTGCCCCATTTCTCCGTGGCCTTCGCCACCATCGACTTGACCTGCTCGTAGTTCGAGACGTCGGCTCCGTCGGCCATCGCCTCGCCGCCGGCTTTCCTGATCTCCTCGACCACGGCTTCCGCCGGCGTCAGCGAGCCGCCGCTGCCGTCGCGCGCGCCGCCGAAATCGTTGACCACGACCTTGGCGCCGCGCGCCGCCAGCCCCAGCGCATGCGCGCGCCCGAGCCCATTGCCCGCGCCAGTGACGATGGCGACGCGTCCGTCAAACCTGATTGTCATTTGTGTAGTTCCCGCATGTTTATTCTTTCGTCATGCCCGGGCTTGTCCCGGGCACCCACGTCTTTCTTCTCTATAGCAGTTAAGACGTGGATGGCCGGGACAAGCCCGGCCATGACGGGTGGATGTTCAGGCAAAATAAATCAATCCCAGCCAGTCAGCTGCGATCGCCGGCTTGGTCTCGCCCTCGATCTCGACGCTGACGCTGGTGCGTGACAGCAGTTCCGTCGGCTTGCGCAGGCGTGCTTCGATCAAGGTGAAGCGGCCGCGCACACGGGAGCCCGCGCGCACCGGCGAGAGAAAGCGAAGCCTGTCGAAACCGTAATTCACTCCCATGGTGGTGCCTTCGATCACCGGCATGACTTCATATGACATGATGCTCATCAGCGACATCGTCAGGAACCCGTGCGCCACCGTGGTGCCGAACGGCGTTTCGCGCTTGGCGCGTTCGGGGTCGATATGGATGAACTGATGGTCTTCGATCACATCGGCATAGACGTCGATCCGCTTCTGATCGACCAGATGCCATGACGACACGCCGACTTCCTTACCCACCAGGGCCTGATAGGCTTCCAGCGAAATCGCCGGCTTTTTCCAGACTTCGTTCATTCAGCTCTCCACCGATCCGGCCGTCCGCACCTTCTGCAACTCCGGAAACTCCTCTTCGCGAAATTCCTGGCCGCGTAGCGCATCGCCGCGGTCGTTGTCGTGTTCCAGGCGGCGCAGCTGCACCCGGCGGATCTTGCCCGAAATCGTTTTCGGCAATTCGGTGACCAGTTCGATGCGCCGGATGCGCTTGAACGGCGCGAGCCGCGTATGCAGATGGCGGAAGATCGACAGCGCGGTCTCGGACGAGCGCTCCTTGCCCGCCACCAGCAGCACATAGGCTTTCGGGATTGCGAGGCGAATCGGGTCGGGGCTGGGAACGACCGCGGCTTCCGCCACCAATTCATGCTCCAGCAATATGCTCTCCAGTTCGAACGGGCTGATGCGATAGTCCGACGACTTGAACACGTCATCGGAGCGGCCGACGAAAGTGAGGTACCCCTCATCATCCGCGAACACCACATCGCCGCTGCGGTAGAGTTTGCCGTCGGCCCCGCTGAGTTGACCGTCATCGCCCTGATAGCCCTGCATCAGGCCCGCTGGCCGATCAGAACCGAGCACCAGCGTAACCTCGCCTTCCCTGGTGGGATGGCCGTCGCTGTCGGTGATTTGCACGCGATAGCCCGGCAGCGGCCGGCCCATCGATCCGACTTTTACTTTCTGGCCCGGCGAATTGCCGGCCAGCGCCGTGGTTTCGGTCTGCCCATAGCCGTCGCGGATGGTCAGGCCCCACGCGGTCTTGACCTGATCGATCACTTCGGGATTAAGCGGCTCGCCGGCGCCGCAGACCTCGCGCAGCGATACTTCAAATGTCGCGAGCTTCTCCTGGATGAACAGCCGCCACACCGTCGGCGGCGCGCACAGCGTGGTCACGCCGCAGCGGCCGATGATGGCGAGCAATCCCTTGGCGTCGAAGCGCGGCTGATTGACCACGAATACTGTCGCACCCGCGTTCCACGGCGCGAAGAAACAGCTCCAGGCGTGCTTGGCCCAGCCCGGCGAGGAAATGTTGAGGTGCACATCGCCGGGCTGCAGCCCGAGCCAGTACATGGTCGAGAGCCCGCCGACCGGATAGCTGCGCTGGCTGTGCCGCACCAGTTTCGGTTTTGCGGTGGTGCCCGAGGTGAAATACAGCAGCATCGGATCGTCGGCATGCGTCGGGCCGTCCGGCGTGAACGTTTCCGAAAACTCCGAGGCTTGCTCGAACGGCAGCCAGCCGTCGTGCGCAGAAGACGCGCCGACGACAACACGCGTGAGATCGCCGCCACTGAGGTTGGCGAATTTCGCGACCTGATCCTGCGTCGCCACCACCACCTTGGCGCGGCCGCGATCGAGCCGATCCTGCAGTTCGTCCGGGGTCAGCAGCGTGGTAGCCGGAATCACCACCACGCCGAGCTTGATCGACGCCAGCATGGTCTCCCACAACGGGACGACATTGCCGAGCAGCAGCAACAGATGATCGCCGCGCTTGAGGCCCTGCGCGCGCAGGAAATTCGCAACCTGGTTGGAACGCTGCGACAGCGCCTCGAACGAGAGTTTCGTCTCGCGGTTGCTGCCGGCATCGACGATCCACAGTGCGGTACGGCTTTTGCTGCCGGCGTCGCGCGCCAGCTCCGCGTCGAACCAGTCCAGCGCCCAGTTGAACGGGGCCGGATCGGGCCAGCGGAAATCCACGACCGCTTTGTCGTAGTCGGTGCGGTGCCTCAGCAAGAACGCACGCGCTTCCTGGAATGTCGTCATGTCATGGCCTTACAAGCATTCGAACGGTCTTGCCACATCCACCACCGTCATCCTGAGGAGCCGCGCACTTGCGCGGCGTCTCGAAGGACGCGCCACAGGCGCCTGCGGCCATCCTTCGAGACGCGGCCAAGCGGCCGCTCCTCAGGATGACGACTGTCACTTTTGCGCCAATCCGCGCACATGCTGGATGATGCCCGAGAAATCGACCCCGCCATTTCCGGCGGCATCGAATGCCTTGTAGATTTCCTGCGCGTGTTTTCCCAGCGGCGTGGCGGCCCCCGCCGCCGTGGCCGCGTCTTGCGCCAGCGTGAGGTCTTTCACCATCAGCGCCGAAGCAAACCCCGGTCTGTAGCCGTTGTTCGCAGGGGACGCAGGCACCGGACCCGGCACCGGGCAATAACTTGTCAGCGCCCAGCATTGCCCCGACGAGGTCGACGACACGTCAAACAAGGCCTGATGCGATAACCCCAGCTTTTCGGCGAGTGCAAAAGCCTCGCCGACCGCGATCATGGAAATGCCCAGGATCATGTTGTTGCAGATCTTCGCCGCCTGCCCCGCGCCGCCCGCGCCGCAATGCACGATCTTCTTGCCCATGGCTTCCAAAATCGGCTTTGCCGCCGCGAACGCTTTCGCGTCGCCGCCGGCCATAAACGTCAGCGTCGCGCCCTTGGCGCCGCCGGTGCCGCCAGACACCGGCGCATCCACCGAAAGCACCGATGCCTTGGCCGCAAGCCCATGCGCCTGCCGCGCGCTTTCGACGTCGATGGTCGAGCAGTCGATCATCAACGCGCCCTTGGCGACCGATGGAATGATGTCGCTCCACACCGAGACGACATGCTTGCCCGCGGGCAGCATGGTGATGACGACGTCTGCCCCCTTCACCGCCCCGGCCGCGCTGTCCGCGACGGCGGCGCCGTCAGCCTTGGCCTGATCGAGTAATCCCTGCACCAGATCGAAGCCGACGACCTTGTGGCCGGCCTTGACCAAATTGGCGGCCATCGGCCCGCCCATATTGCCGAGCCCGATGAATGCGATGGTAGCCATGACTTGTGCTCCCTCCGGTCAGGAGTTTCTATGTGTGCGAATGATTGAACACGAGTTCGTCTTTGCCAAGGCTCGCGAAGTAAGGCGCCAGCATTTCCGGCGTGACATCCTCGATTTGCCGCGGCGACCATCTTGGGCTGCGGTCCTTGTCGATCACCGCCGCGCGCACGCCCTCGCGAAAATCGTCGCTGGCGAACACTTCGAGCGCCGCGCGATATTCGCGCACCAGGCATTGTTCCAGCGACGACGACCTCCGCGCCAGTCGCAGCAGCTTGAGCGTGACGACCATGCCGCGCGGCGACTTCTCGTTCAATGTCTTCAGCGTCGCCAGCGCCAATTCCGAACCATCGCGATGCAGCGACGCAAAAATATCTTCCATCCGGTCATGGGCGAACCAACTGTCGATGCGCGGCTGAAGCGCGGCGACCGGTCCGGCGGTTTCGCCGGTCGCAAAGCCGTCGATCACGGCTTTCGCGTCGGTAGAACTCGCGCGTGCATGAATCTTCGTGAGCGCCTCGCGCAGGCCAGCAAGCTTTGCCGCCGGCACGACCGCATCGGCGAAACCCGCATATGCAGCATCGGGTCCGTTCATGGTCTGACCGGTCAACCCGAAGTAGGTGCCGATCTCTCCAGGCGAACGTGACAGCAGCCATGTGCCGCCGACATCCGGAAAGAAGCCGAGCCCTACTTCCGGCATCGCAAGTTTTGTCCGGTCGGTCACCACGCGGTGACTGCCATGCGCGGCAAGCCCGACGCCGCCGCCCATCACGATGCCATCCATGAAGGCCACATAGGGCTTTGGGAATTTCGCGATGCGCGCGTTGAGGATGTACTCCTCGCGCCACAGGATCTTTCCGAGATCGCCGCGGACCTGCGAACTCTCATAGAGCGCGCGGATATCGCCGCCCGCGCAGAGACCGCGCTCGCCTGCGCCCTCCAGCAGAATCAAGCCGATCGCCGGGTCGGCCTCGAAGGCGTCGAGCGCCTTGTCGACGTCGCGAAACATCTCCAGCGTCACCGCATTGATCGCCTTCGGCCGGTTGAGACGGATCACGCCCGCCGCGCCCTCACGCCGCACGATCAGGTCCGGCTCTGGCGTCGCGTTGATCGCAGCGGATGAACTCATCGCGCGCCCTCGATCAGTTTTCGCGACACGATCAGCCGCATGATCTCGTTGGTGCCTTCGAGAATCTGGTGCACGCGAAGGTCGCGCACGATTTTCTCGATGCCGTAGTCCGAAAGATAGCCATAACCGCCATGCAGCTGCAGCGCCTGGTTGGCGACCTCGAAACCGACGTCGGTGCCGAAGCGTTTCGCCATCGCGCACAGCATGGTGGCATCCGCGTCCTTGCGGTCGAGCGCCGCCGCCGCGCGCCAGACAAAAGTCCGCGCCGCCTCCAGTTCGGTCGCCATGTCGGCGAGGCGGAATTGCAGCGCCTGGAATTCGTCGAGCCGTTTGCCGAACGCCTTGCGCTCCTTCATATAGGCCAGCGACTTGTCGAGCGCGGCTTGCGCGCCGCCGAGCGAACACGCCGCGATGTTGATGCGGCCGCCGTCCAGGCCAGCCATCGCGATCTTGAAGCCGATGCCTTCATCGCCGAGCCGGTTGGCCACCGGCACCCGGGCGTTTTCAAAGATCACCGCGCGGGTCGGCTGCGCGTTCCAGCCCATCTTGCGCTCGTTGACGCCATAGGAGAGCCCCGGCGTATCGCCTTCGACCACCAGCGTCGAGATGCCGCCGGGACCGTCATGGCCGGTGCGCACCATCACCACATAGAGGTCGCCCTTGCCGGCGCCGGAAATGAACTGTTTTTGGCCGTTCAGCACATAATGATCGCCGTCGCGCACCGCACGGGTGCGCAGCGCCGCCGCGTCCGATCCGGAGCCCGGCTCGGTCAGGCAATAGCTCGCCAGCAATTCCATGGTGCAAAGCTTCGGCAGCCATTGGTGGCGCTGCGCGTCGCTGCCATAGGCGTCGATCATCCACGCCGCCATGTTGTGGATCGAGATGAACGCCGACACGGTCGGGCATCCCGTCGCCAGCGCCTCGAAGATCAGCGCCGCGTCGAACCGCGTCAGCGCCGAGCCGCCGACATCGTCGCGGATATAGACGCCGCCGATGCCGAGCTGCGCGGCCTCGCGCATCACGTCGACCGGAAAATGCTTCTCCTCATCCCAGCGGATCGCATGCGGCGCGATTTTCTCCGCGGCAAACTCTCGCGCCATGTCGCGAACCGCGATGTGGTCCTCGGAAAGTGCGAACTGGCTCATGCAGGGTGCCAGTCGGAGAGTAGCGTTACGTGGCGGGCTAAGTCCGAGCCAGCAATCTTCGACGTGAACCTGCGATCTGCCGTGACAAGTTGCGCGTTAAGACGTCGCGCCGCCTCGAGATAGATCAAGTCATAGATCGGATGCCGAAAGGCGCAGGCATATTCGAGAGCTGGCGCGATCAAGTCATCGACATCGACAAGTTCCGGCAACAGCAACGGCAGCGTGCTGAAGTGATACACCGCTTCTTGGCGGGTCAGCACCCCTTGCATTGTCTTGCGGGCCAGCGCATTAGCAATTTCAGTTGTGATGAGTCGCGGCGCGACGAGACGGTCGGGCACACCAGATAGCTCTTTCGCCACGTCGGACATCTCCTCAAGCACTAGCCATTTGAGTGCTACGCTTGCATCGACAACCAACGTCACATCAGACCTTCCCTGATTTCATCGAGCGTCAGGGACGGCTGTATGCCGTCGCAGCGTGAATGCAAATACCGAATGGCGGCTACGCGCTCTTCCGGCGTGAGCGGCTGCTTTCGTTCCAGCAGGAATTCAACCTCTTGCTCGAAGGTACGGCCGTTCGCGCGCGCGCGGCGCTCGAACGACGCTTCCAATTCCTCCACGCGGCTACGTGTTTCGGCCTGTGCCATTGCGATTCTCCAAAAGACATTCCGCTTGAGATATACCTCAATTCATCGTCGGAATCGAGAACTCCGCGCCTTCCTTGACGCCGGAGGGCCAGCGCGCGGTCACGGTCTTGGTCTTGGTGTAGAAGCGGATCGAGTCCGGGCCGTGCTGGTTGAGGTCGCCGAAGCCGGATTTCTTCCAGCCGCCAAAAGTGTAATAGGCGATCGGCACCGGGATCGGCACGTTGATGCCGACCATGCCGACATTGACCTTGGCGGCAAAGTCGCGGGCGGCGTCGCCGTCGCGGGTGAAGATCGCAACGCCGTTGCCATAGTCGTGGTCGGACGGCAGCGCCAGCGCCTCATTGTAATCGTGCGCGCGCACCACCGAGAGCACCGGCCCAAAGATCTCCTCCTTGTAGATGCGCATGTCCTTGGTGACGTTGTCGAACAGGCAGCCGCCCATATAAAACCCGTTCTCGTAACCCTGCATCTTGAAGCTCCGGCCATCGACCGCGAGCGTGGCGCCCTCCTGAATGCCGATCTCGACGTAATTCTTGACGCGCTCCAGCGCGGCTTTCGTCACCAGCGGGCCGTAATCGGCGGACGGATCGATCGAGGTGCCGATCTTCAGGCTCTCGACCCGCGGAATCAATTTTTCCATCAGCCGGTCGGCCGTGGTCTTGCCGACGGGCACCGCGACCGAGATCGCCATGCAGCGCTCGCCGGCGGAGCCATAGCCGGCGCCGATCAGCGCATCGACGGTCTGGTCCATGTCGGCGTCGGGCATGACGATGGCGTGGTTCTTGGCGCCGCCGAAACATTGCGCGCGTTTTCCGGTGGCCGCGGCGCGCTCGTAGATGTATTGGGCGATCGGAGAGGAGCCGACAAAACCTACGGCACGGATATCGGGATCGTCGAGGATCGCATCGACGGCTTCCTTATCGCCATTGACGACGTTGAGGATGCCCGGCGGCAGGCCCGCCTCGATCATCAACGCCGCCAGCGCCATCGGCACGCCGGGATCGCGCTCCGAAGGCTTTAAGATAAATGCATTGCCGCATGCGATCGCGGGGGCGAATTTCCACATCGGGATCATCGCCGGGAAATTGAACGGGGTGATGCCGGCGACCACGCCGAGCGGCTGCCGCATCGAATAGATGTCGATGCCGGGGCCGGCGCCCTCGGTGTATTCGCCCTTCATCAGATGCGGAATGCCGCAGGCGAATTCGACCACTTCGAGGCCACGCTGGATATCGCCTTTGGCGTCAGGAACGGTCTTGCCATGCTCGCGCGCCAAGAGGTCGGCGAGCTTATCGTAATCGCGCTGCGCCAGTTCGAGAAACTTCATCATCACGCGGGCGCGGCGCTGCGGATTGGTCGCGCCCCACTCCGGCTGCGCGGCTGCGGCATTCTGGACCGCCGCGCGCACTTCCGCTTTGGAAGCCAGATCCACCTTGGCCTGCACGTCGCCGGTCATCGGCTCGAAAACGTCCGCCGTGCGGCCCGACGTGCCCTTGACCTCGCGGCCGCCGATAAAATGTCCGATTGAACGCATGGGTTCCTCCAACAGCATGTTTGCAAGGGCCGGTTTTGCGGCATCTTGCAGGCTTTACGGCATTTGGAAAGGGATTCTACGCGCGGCGGAATTGCGAAAATGCGGGCATGGCCGGTATTATGACGCAAACGCCACAAGAATTTTGAACGGGCCAACGCCATTTTGGCGGGATGAAAGACAACCACCCGACTCTATGCGCCCTCAAGCGCCTTCACGCCGAGATCGGCGGCAAGATAATCAACAACCTCAAGAACGCCAAGCGGCTTCGCGAGGATAAGCGGCACGTCGCTGCCGTCATCAAAATGTTCTCGCCCGGCTATGACGTGAGGGCGATAGCGGCGAGGCGGACCTACAAATCCAATCCGTGGTTTCGGCGCGGGACGCTTTTCAGGTCCGCACTCGATATCATGCGCGCCACTTCGGAGCCGCTTACCGTTGCCGAAATTGTTGACCGGATGCTTGCCGCCAAAGGCGTTACCAATGCCAGGATGGACCAAATCCGGGGGCTGCAATCCGCCGTCTTGGCGTCCCTGCGGAATCGCGAGGGTAAGGGAATCCAGACGGTTGACGGGGCCGTTCCGGCGCGGTGGCGCATTACCGAGTGAGATTTTTATCTCGGCCGATCTCGCAATTCCTTGACCAAATTGGTGACCGCAAAAGCGATTGGTTTTAGGGGGTTCGCTCGGCAGAAATTATCAATCCATCCCTCTATGCCATTGGAATCTGTTCCAAGCAAAAACTCTGGCCGCTCTTGTGTAAGATTTGCCGCTGATAAAAACCCGGCCACCCAATTTTCGGCCGCTAGGCTCTGTGATTTACCGCCTTGCCGCAGTTGGGTCCAAGTGCCGCACGATTCCAATCCAATGCCGTAAACAGCGCGCGACTCAGCAAGCGCGGGGTTGGCGAGAATCAGGCATACAACTGAGGTTGCTACGGTTCTATGCATGGCCGGTGGAAATGCTTCAAATAAAATGGTATGAGAATGGTTGATGGGCGGCGTGCCAGCGCCGTGCCATCCTCAAAGCCGTGTGCCGTTAGCTTGCTCTGTGCAACATACAACAGAGCGAGTTTTTTGTCATGTCCGGCTTCAATGACTTCCAGCCACTCGAAATTTTAAATCAGGGCGCAGTAGAACGCCGTACCTGCGCCTTAGTTGCCGGGACGGTTCACCGAAAAACAGTATTTTGGGTAGTGGATCGTTTACAGCAAAGTCAGCCCCATCAAGAGGCCCCGAACCAGTTGTCGGGGGATCAAAAACTTGAAATCGGAATTGGGCCAACGGAATCATTCGTTCTGGCTTGGTGTATCCTTCGGATGGGAAAGGAAGCCATTTTGGCACAAGCCAAATCTTCCCTTCGTGGTCTATTCCGCCGCACGGCCCCAACACGCCGTCGTCAAACCCAACAATGATTTTATAGGATTTTGAATCGGGCATCGCCGTTCCGTCCCCAAATTAGTCTGCAATGTGCCGCTGCCAGTATCCCGTAAAATCGACGCTCTTTCCACGCTTCATTGCCAGCCCGGCGATGCGCTGGGCTTGATCGCCATTTGACTGGCGGCGGTTATCTTCTCGCCTGACGACTCCTGCGCATAGCGGAGCAGGTAAGCGCCTGCGATATGGTGGTGAATGCCAATCTCGGCACGGCGCAGACGGCTGAAATATTCCTCAGCTTGGTTCGTGCAGGCGCCGTCCAGCGACTAAGCCTCTTGATGGTTGATCCGCTTCATTTCGAAGCGTTCATGCAACCCATCCCATGCGCCGCTTTGGGTTGCAACGCGGTAGATTTGTTCGGACGGGCGGCCCGCATCAGCCACGCATTCGCCGCAATACTTATGCAAGTTACGCCCGTTTTTATTGGGTTTTGTCAACTTGGAGTTTACAAATGCAACGAGAATTGACGCCCAAAAGTGATGCCGAGCCCGTCACCGGCGAGATCGAGGAAGTACATAAAGCCATCGGCCATTTCGTTTACGAATTCTCGCGCTTAGAGGATTGGCTGCGGGTCACCCTGCAGCATTTGCTGAAAATTGACCCAGACGCCTTTATCTCACTTTCGGCCGGATTGGATTTCGCCTTCCTTTGCAACGCGTCATTGGCGGCGTTAAAGGAAGATGCCACGCGCAGCACAGATGCCTCTGCGCTCCAAAAAGTCATCAAGCGCTGCCTTGATATCAATCAGCACAGAGTCCGAGCTGTCCATGGAATATGGATCGCCGGCATGGCGTCGCATACATCCCGGACGTCGCTTGCCGGCGGCGAGTATTTCGCAAAGCCGGCCGAACTGCATAAGCTGGCCGACGAGTCAGTTGGACTTCGCCACCGCATCCAAAAACTGTTGAAATAACCGCTTGTGGCGTTTGCGCCATAATACCGGCAGCGCCGCGTTTTCGCGGCATTCGACCATCGTCGTATGCCATTGGCTTGGGCCGGCGTGGGTTAAACGGCAACTTTCTTCTTTTTGGAAGGCGATCGGCGCATCGGCGCTTTGCCCGCGACGCGAGGCTTAACCGACAGGCCAAGATCGAGAGCCTTTAGCACGCTCATAATGGTCCCGAATTCAGGCTTCCCTGTGGGAGACAGGGACCGGTAGAGGCTCTCGCGAGACAGTCCGGATTTTCGCGCGATGTCGCTCATGCTCTTGGCACGAGCGACGACCCCGATGGCGTGGGTTATCAATTGAGGATCGCCGCTCTCCATGGCCTCTTTCATGTAGAATTGAACAGCCCTCGGCGAATTGAGAAATTCGGCGGAGTCGTAAGGTACCGTTTTAGTCTGAACCATGCGTGTAGCCTATAGGCTACACATTCAACTGTCAACGAATCGCGAAATGCGGGCGTCGTGCATTTTCGGTGCCCGCCAGCAATGTCGTATGTAACGCAGTCAATGTCGCGCGGGCGCCGCAGCCTTCTTGCCGGCCGGTTTCTTCCCGCCCGCCTTCGCCGCTGCGGCGCGCTCGAGCACCGCCTCGCGCCCCGCGCCCAGAATATCGTCGGACAGCTCGCCGCTGCCGGCAACGCGGGCCAGCACCAGCGTACCCATCATGGTTGCGAGCGACGCCATCGCCTGTTTTCGCGTTGTTTTACGCGGCAGGTCGGGAATTTGCGCGGCGATCATGTCGATCATCTGTTCCAGCTTGGCGGCGAAGGCTTTTCGGGTTTTCGGGTTTTCACGCGCGATTTCCGCGCTCAGCGCCGGAATGGCGCAGCCGTGGCCGGGATCGTCGCGATGGCTCGGCGTCAGATAGGAATCCACGATTGCCGCAAGGCGTTTATCGGACGGGGTCTGCTCCGCCTTCTTGCGCCAGTGCGCGATTGAGCGGTCCATCGCGTAGCCGAACGCCTCGATCACCAGCGCTTCCCGCGAATCGAAATGCGCGTAGAAGCCGCCATGGGTGAGGCCGGCGTCCTTCATCAGATCGGCGACGCCGATGCCGTGCGCGCCCTTTTCGCGAAGCCGCACCGAGGCCTTCTTCACGATACGGGCGTGGGTTTCCTGCTTGTGTTCCTTCGAATAGCGCATGGGCGTCCCATTGGATGTTTGCAGTCATATAATAACGGAAACGGGAAAGGAAAGATGCATCTATTTGCGAGCCGCCACCGTTCCGGCCCAAGGGTCCGGTCGGCGACACTTGACAAGCCGATGGTTTGGCCGGGAATAACTCCTCGAAACCGGAACCGAGACCAGCCATGCACATGCTCAATCCCTATTGCGGCGTCGACCGCGACCCCCGCGGCGTGGTCCGGCTGACGATCTGCAACGCCGGCTCGCTCAATATCCTGGGGTCCGCCGCGATCAATGGCGTCCGCCAAGGCCTGGAAGTGCTGGCGACGGAGCGCGCGATTCGCGTGCTTATCATCGCGGGCCAGAGCGAGAAGAGCATGATCGGTGGCGCCGACATCAAGGAAATGGCAAAGCTCGATCAGGCCTCGGCCGAAAAATTCATCACCGGCCTGCGCGACCTCTGCGAGGCGGCCCGCGCATTCCCGGCGCCCGTCATTGCGCGGATTCCCGGCTGGTGTCTCGGCGGCGGCCTCGAATTCGCCGCCGCCTGCGATATACGGATCGCGGCGCATGACGCCAAATTTGCCATGCCGGAGGTCAAGGTCGGCATACCCAGCGTGATCCATGCGGCATTGCTGCCGCGGCTGATCGGCTGGGGCCGCGCGCGCTGGCTGATCATGACGGCGGCGACGATAGATGCGCCGACCGCGCTGGCGTGGGGGCTGGTCGATGCGGTGGCGCCGGAGGGCGGCCTCGACGCCGCGGTCGAAAGCACGGTGGCCGCGCTGCTGGAATGCGGGCCCGAGGCACTGCGTTCGCAAAAAGCCCTGCTCAAACAATGGGAAGAGCTGCCGCTGAAAGAGTCGGTCAACCTCTCGATCGGCGTGTTCGGACAATCGTTCCTGACCGACGAACCGCGCCGGCTGATGCAGGGGTTCTTGGACCGCAAGCGATAGCTCCAATCCCTCCGCGAGTCGTCCCCGCACAGGCGGGGACCCATAACCACCGGCGCTCGTGATTTCGACAGATGTTTCAACACCATCGCTCAAACTGAAACGACACGGCGTATGGGTCCCCGCCTCCGCGGGAACGACGAAACAATTGATTCCCCTCCCATTGCAAATTTTGCGGCGCATCATATGATGATCATAATCCAATCGCACTCGCTCTCGCTCGCACGATATTGAGGAACCCGCCATGCCCGCTTCCGATCCCATCGTCATCGTCTCCGCCGCCAGAACTCCGCTCGGCAGGTTCCAGGGTGATCTCTCCCCATTCAGCGCCCATAACCTCGGTTCCCATGTGATCGGCGCCGCGGTCGAACGCGCAAAACTGACGCCGGACCGCATCGACGAAGTATTCATGGGCTGCGTGCTTCCAGCAGGCCAAGGCCAGGCTCCCGCCCGACAGGCCGCCCGCGGCGCCAGGTTACTGGATGCGACGGGCGCCACCACCATCAACAAGGTATGCGGCTCCGGCATGAAGGCGACCATGCTGGCGCACGACATCATCAATGCCGGCTCCGCCGAGATCGTGCTGTCCGGCGGCATGGAGAGCATGACCAACGCGCCGTATCTCCTGGCGAAGGCGCGCGGCGGCTACCGCGTCGGCCACGACCGCATCATTGACCACATGCTGATGGACGGCCTTGAGGACGCCTACGAGACCGGCCGCTCGATGGGCGATTTCGGCGAAGCCACCGCCGAGGCCTATCAGTTCACCCGCGCCGATCAGGACGCCTATGCGATGGAAACGCTCACGCGTGCCCGCAAGGCGGTGGAAGGCGGCGCGTTCAAGGCGGAGATCGTGCCGATCGCGGTGAAGGAAAAAGCCGGCGTCCGCACCATCGCGAATGACGAGCATCCGCTGAAAGTCGACCCGGCCAAAATTCCCGGCCTCAAGCCGGCGTTCCGCGCCAACGGCACGATCACGCCGGCCGCTTCTTCCGCGAACGCCGACGGCGCCGCGGCACTGATCCTGGCGCGACGCTCGCTGGCGGACCGCGACGGACTGCCGGCGCTGGCCGAGATCAAGGGTCACGCCACCCACAGCCAGGAGCCGCAATGGTTCACCACCGCGCCGATTCCGGCGATCAGAAAACTGCTCGACAAGGTCGGCTGGAGCGTCGCCGACGTCGACCTGTTCGAGATCAACGAGGCCTTTGCGGTAGTCGCCATGGCGGCGCAGCGCGACCTCGGCATCGCCAGAGAAAGACTCAACATCAATGGCGGCGCCTGTGCGCTCGGTCATCCGATCGGCGCCACCGGCGCGCGGCTGATCGTGACGCTGCTGCACGCGCTGGAAGCGCACAATCTGAAACGCGGCGTCGCGGCGCTGTGCATCGGCGGCGGCGAAGCCACCGCCATTGCCATCGAGCGTATCGTCCACTAACGCAGTGTCACCTCTCCCCGAAGGGGAGAGGTCGACGCGCATCGAAGATGCGCGGCGGGTGAGGGGCATCTCCGCGTACGCCGATCCGCCCAAAGCCCCTCACCCGGATTGCATCTGACGATGCAATCCGACCTCTCCCCTGCGGGGAGAGGTGACCTCGCTTACGACCCGCTTGAATCTGAATACGAGGCTTACTCATGATCTCCAACTGGCTGTTGGCCTTGCTGGCCCGCAAAAATATTCACTACGGCTGGGTGATGGTCGGCGTGACCTTCCTCACCGCGCTGATCACCGCCGGCACGGTCGGCGCGCCCGGCGTGTTCATCGTGCCGCTGCAGCAGGAATTCGGGTGGACCCCCGCGGAAATTTCCGGCGCGCTGTCGATCCGCTTCATCCTGTTCGGGCTGATGGCGCCGTTCGCAGCCGCCCTGCTCAACCGCTACGGCCTGCGCAACGTCACGCTGTCGGCGCTGCTGATCGTGGTGTCGGCGCTGGTGGTGTCGCTGGTCATGACAAAAGTCTGGCAACTGATGCTGCTGTGGGGCGTGGTGATCGGCATCGGTACCGGCATGACCGCGCTGGTGCTGGGCGCCACCGTCGCCGCGCGCTGGTTTTCGGCGCGGCGCGGGCTGGTGGTCGGCATTCTCACCGCAAGCGTCGCCACCGGGCAGTTGGTATTCCTGCCGCTGCTTGCAAGTCTCACCGAGCGGATGGGCTGGCGGATCGCTCTGGCGCTGATGTGTGCGATGCTGGGCGTTGCGGCCTTTGCCGTCGCCATGGTGATGCGCGATCGGCCGAGCGACGTGGGCTTGCGCCCGTTCGGCGACGCAGGGACCGAACCTTTGCCGGCGCCGCCTGCTAATACCGCGCCGATCATGGCAGCGGCGCTCGGCGCGTTGCGCGACGCCGCGAAAACCCGGGTGTTTTGGATCCTGTTCGCTACGTTCTTCATCTGCGGCGCCTCCACCAACGGCCTGATCCAGGTGCACCTGATTCCGATGTGCCTCGATTTCGGCATTCCGCAGGTGCAGGCCGCAGGGTTACTCGCCGCCATGGGCGTGTTCGATTTCGTCGGCACCATCGGCTCGGGCTGGCTGTCGGACCGCTACGACAACCGCTATCTGCTGTTCTGGTATTACGGCCTTCGCGGCCTGTCGCTGCTGTTCCTGCCGTTCACCGACTTTTCGTTCTACGGCCTGTCGCTGTTCGCGATGTTTTACGGTCTCGACTGGATCGCAACCGTGCCGCCGACGGTGCGCCTCACCGCGCAACGCTTCGGCCCCGAGCGCGCCAACCTGGTGTTCGGCTGGATCTTTGCCGGGCATCAGCTGGGTGCCGCGACCGCAGCATTCGGCGCCGGCCTGTCGCGGACGGTGCTCGCCACCTATCTGCCGGCATTCTTCGCCGCCGGCGCGCTGTGCATCATCGCAGCGCTGATCACGCTAATGATCTCGCGGCCGCAGAAGACAGTGCTGAAGCCCGTGACGGCGTGACTCATAGAGCCACAAGCAACACCGTCATCCTGAGGTGCTCGCCGTTCTTCACGGCGAGCCTCGAAGGATGGGCCACAAGCGCCCGCGGCGATCCTTCGAGACGCCGCGCAAGCGCGCGGCTCCTCAGGATGACGGAGGTATTTGTGGCGGCGATCTAAGGCCTGATCGTCATATTCGTCGCCAGCCCCGGCGTGCGCAGCGGTTCGGCGAGGCGGGCGAATTCGCACAGCAGCGAACGGGTCTTGCGGGGATCGATGATCTCCTCGACCCAGAATTTTTCAGCCGAACGGAACGGCGAGCGCAGCTTGTTGAGGCGGTCCTCGATTTCCTGCAGTTTTGCTTTCGGATCATCTGATGCGTCGATGTCGGCGCGGTAGGCCGCCTCGATGCCGCCTTCCAGCGGCAGCGAGCCCCAATAGGCCGATGGCCAGGCGTAGCGCATCGAGAAGCGGTCGGCGGGCTGATGCACCACGCCGGCCACCCCGAACGAATTGCGCACGATGATGGTGCACCAGGGCACGGTGGTCTGGTTGACCGCGGCCATGGCGCGCACGCCGTATTTGATCGTGCCGGCCTTCTCGGCGTCGAGGCCGATCATGAAGCCGGGACAATCCATCAGATAGACCACCGGCAGATGAAACGTTTCCGCGAGATCGGCGTAGCGTACCACCTTCTGGCAGGCATCCGCGGTCCACGATCCGCCATAGTGGAACGGATCGCTGGCGAGCAATAGCACCGCCCTGCCCTCCAGCCGCGCCAGCCCGGCGATGATCGGGCGGCCGTAATTCGACGCCATCTCGAAGAACGAACCCTTGTCGACCACCGCGTCGATGATGGGCCGCATCTTGTAGACCTGGCGGCGGTTGCGCGGCACCGCTTTCATCAATGACTCTTCGGCGCGCTCCGGATCGTCCTCGCATGGCAATGTCGGCGGCAACTCGTAGACCGACGACGGCAGATACGACAGAAAGCGCCGCGTGCGGGCGAAAGCCTCCTCTTCGGTATCGACCGCGTCATCGACGCCGCCGGCGCGGGTCTGGATTTCCCAGCCGCCCAGTTCCTGCTTGCTGAGATCCTGGCCCAGGCGCTTCACCACCGGCGGGCCGGCCACGAACATTGCCGAGCTTTTGGTCATCACCGAATAATGGCTGGCAGCGAGCCGCGCCGCGCCCAGACCCGCGACCGAGCCAAGGCCCAGTCCCACCACCGGCACGCGCGCCATGTTCGCCGTCGTGTACCAGTACCAGCGGGTGCCGCCGATGCCGCCCGGCAGATTGGCCGCTCCCTTGGTCTCGATGGTTTTGACAGAGCCGCCGCCGCCGGAGCCCTCGATGACGCGAACGATCGGCAAGCGAAAATCATGCGCCATCTCCTCCGCCATCAGCGGCTTGGCCGAGATCGACGCGTCCGCGGAGCCGCCGCGCACCGTAAAATCGTCGCCGACCACGACCACCGTGCGGCCGTCGATCTTGCCGCGGCCGAACACGCAGTTCGCCGGCGTCAAATTGGTGAGTTCGCCGTTGTCGTTGTATTCGCCGACGCCCGAAATCGCGCCGACCTCGTGGAAGGTTTTTGCATCGACCAGCCTGTCGATGCGCTCGCGGACGGTGAGCCGGCCCTGGTCGCGCTGCCGCTTGACCTTGTCAACGCCTCCCATCTCGCGCGCGAACGCTTCGCGGCGGGCGAGGTCGTCGAGTTCCGGCTTCCAGTTCATTCGCATCCTCCGGCTTGATGATCTTCTTATGATTGGCAACCGGCAGCGGTTTCTCGTGCATGCGGCTGCTAAAAAAGTCGCCATCCGCATTCTCGATCAGGCTACCGACCGCGACGCCCAACTCCCGCATCTTCGGCGCGACCTCCCTGTGCAGCCGCGCCTCGTCATACATCGCCGACAACAGCCCGATCGTGACCACCACAAAGGTCTGGTACTGCGGCGACCACAGCGGCACCGCAAGACCATTGATATGCGGCGACCATAGACCGCAGGCGACGACATAGCCATGCTCGCGCAGGAAGCGGCGGTTTGCTTCGATGCGCGGCCCCAGCACCTTTGCCGATTCCGGCATCTCGCGGGCCATCTCGGTGAGCAGCGCGTCGCCAACATCGAACTCCAGCGCAGCCGTATAGGCATGTCCGGCGGCGGTGGTCGCCATTGCGATCCGGCTGCCGGTACTCTCGTGCAAACCCAGCGCATTCGCGGCGCGGGCAAATTCCAGATAGACAAGGTGAAAACGATCCGGAATCACGAAGCCGACCGTGCCCGGCAATTGCTCGGCGACGTCCTGCAACCGCAACCGGATCAGGTTGCGCAATTGCAGACCCTTCATCATCGAGGTGCTCATCGCCACCGCGCTCGGCCCGATGCGGTATTTTTGGTCGCGCGGCAGATAAACCAGTTGGCCCATGCGCGTGAGCGTGTGGGTCAGCCGCGACACCGTGGATCGCGGCAGGCCGCAGCGGCTGGAAATTTCCAGGTTGCCGAGCCGCGCCTCATGGCCCTCGAAGCAGCGCAGCACATCGAAGGCGCGAGACACCACCTGAATCACATCGCCCTCGCCGGCCAGATCGCTGGCGAGCATGCCCTGTTTGCTGAGCCGTTCCGAACGTCGTCCCATCGAAGTGCCCGCTGTTCGTCGTTGGGCGTCATTGCGAGGAGCGAAGCGACGAAGCAATCCAGTCCTTGGCCTCTGGGATTGCTTCGCTACGCTCGCAATGACGTTGCCGCTATTCCGCGGTGCGGAATAAAATTCCACTTGCACAAGAGGCTACCTCAGGCAATCTGCCGCCACAACAACCGTTCGCAAGGGCAATTGTCCGCCAGACGGTCGCCTCGGAGAACGGAATGCCAGAGATCAGGATCGTGACCGAAGTGGCGGGACGCGTCTGCGCGCTTCCCGTGGAAGCCGGCAGCAGCGTCGGCGAAGGCGACGACATCGCATTCGTCGAAGCCATGAAGATGGAAATCCCGGTTGCCTCGCCGGCCGCGGGAAAGCTCAAATCTATTCTCGTCAAGATCGATGATGTCGTCGCCGAAGGACAGCTGATCGCGATCGTCGAGACCTGAGTTATCCAGCCACACATCCAACCGTCATCCTGAGGAGCCGCGCGCTTGCGCGGCGTCTCGAAGGATGGAAGCAAGCGCGCGCGTTGCCATCCTTCGAGGCTCGCCGTGAAGAACGGCGAGCACCTCAGGATGACGGCGGTGTTGTGGGACTGCGCCGCCGCGACAATGTGACCAGAACTATCGTCTAACTCGCTGGCGTTGCCATGGTAGCCACACGATGACATGATCCGCCCCAAGAAAAAATCAATTCGCAAAGCGAATGCTTGTGGGAGGGAAACATGATTCACCGGATCATTGCGCTTGCGTCGATCGCGGTTGCGAGCGCCGCGTGGCTGACACTGCCTGCGGCACACGCCGAGGACGTCAAGCTGCCATCCACCATGACATTCACCGCCTACGACACCGGCACCGCCGGATTCAACATCGCGGTCGCCGTCGGCAAGATGATGAAGGACAAATACGGCACCGACCTCCGCGTGCTTCCGGCGGGCAACGACGTCGCGCGCCTGGCGCCGCTCCGCTCGGGCCGTGCCGTTGCCTCGGCGATGGGTTCCGGCGCCTATTTCGCGCAGGAAGGCGTATTCGAATTCGGCGCCAGGGAATGGGGCCCGCAGCCGCTGCAAATCATGCTGTCCTCGGTCGACTGCAACGGCGGTTCGCTCGGGGTCGCGCGCGACACCGGGGTCACCGAGATGAAGCAGCTCAAGGGCAAGCGGGTCGGCTTCGTGGTGGGATCGCCGGCGCTGAACCAGAATTCGCTGGCGATGCTGGCGTTCGGCGGCCTGAAACAAAACGATGTCAAGATCGTCGAGTTCTCCAGCTATGGCGCGATGTGGAAGGGCCTGATCAACAACGACACCGATGCCGCATTCGCGACCACCATTACCGGACCGGCAAAGGAAGCCGAAACCTCGCCGCGCGGCATCATCTGGCCGCCGCTGCCGCACAACGATACTGCCGGATGGGAGCGCGTGCAGAAAATCGGCCCGTTCTTCACCCGGCACGTCGCGACCTGCGGCGCCGGCATTTCCAAGGACAAGCCGATCGAAATGGGCAACTACCCCTACCCGATCTTTGTGGTGTACGGGTCGCAGCCGGCCGATCAGGTCTATGCCGTCACCAAGGTGATGATCACGGGCTACGACGCCTACAAGGACGCCGCCGCCGGCGCCGGCGGGCTTGCCGCCGACCGCCAAACCAAGAATTGGGTGGTGCCGGTGCATCCGGGTGCGGTGAAGGCGCTGAAGGAAGCCGGCGCATGGAGCGACGACCAGGAAGCGCATAACAACGCGCTGCTCAAGCGGCAGGCCGTGCTGACCGCGGCGTGGGCCGATTACGGCAAGTCCGGCCCGCCATCGGACGACAAGGCATTCCTGGACGGCTGGATGAAAGCGCGCGCCGCGGCGCTGAAGAAAGCCGACATGCCGAATGGGTTTGAGGAATAGCGTTGTCTTACCGTAGCCCGGGTGGAGCCAACGGGTCGCGCGAATGCGCGCCCGATGATAAACTCCGCGAAACCCGGGACAGTGTCCAAGTTGAATCGGTGGACCCGGATTTCGCTTCGCTCCATCCAGGCTACAAGCGGGATTATTCGACGGGAGTGACTATGTCGTCCGCCTTATCGCCAACCGATGACATCCCTCCCGCCGCAGCCGCCGCGGGCGCAAAGCGCATCGAATTCGACGATCCGCATGCCGGCATCGGCGGCCTGCAGGAGGCCGAGGTTGCGCGCGTGCGCACCTTGCGCGGCGCGTGGCGCTGGGCGTTGATCGCGGCAACCGCGGTAACCATCCTGCTCTGCATCAACCAGCAATTCTCGCTGCGGTTTTTCATCGGCTACACCCAGCTCAACACCGAATACTTTTATCTGCTGATCGCGCTGATGCTGCCGTTCACCTTTCTGATCTTTCCGAACTCGGAAAAATCCCCGCTCGACCGCATCCCTTGGTACGACATCCTGTTTTTCATCCTGACTTTCGGCTCCGCCATCGTGCTGATGCGGCATGTCCGAAAAGCCGCGGAGGCCGGCTGGGAATTCGGCGGCGCGCCGAACACGGTGATCGCCGCGGGCCTCATCATGTGGTTCGTGCTGATGGAGGCGCTGCGCCGCACCGGCGGCTGGAGCCTGCTGCTCAGCGTATTGCCGTTCACCGTCTATCCGCTGTTCGCCGACGCCAAATGGCTCGGCCCGTTCCGCGGCACGCAATCGACCTTGGAGCAGGCCACCTCCTATCACGTGCTGTCCGGCGAAAGCCTGCTCGGCATCCCGATCCAGGCCTTTGCCGACACCGTGATCGGCTTTCTGGTGTTCGGCACCGCGCTGATGATGACCGGCGCCGGAAAATTCTTCATCAATCTTGCGTTTGCGATGTGCGGAACGTTCCGCGGCGGCGCGGCAAAAGTCTGCATCTTCGCCAGCGGCCTGCTCGGCATGATGAGCGGCTCGATCATCTCCAACGTGCTCACCGCCGGCACCATGACCATCCCTGTGATGAAGAAGAGCGGCTTTCGCGCCTCCTATGCCGGCGCGATCGAGGCCTGCGCCTCCACCGGCGCGGTGCTGGCGCCGCCGGTGATGGGCGCCACCGCCTTCGTGATCGCGCAATTCCTCAATATTAGTTACGCCGAAGTCGCAGTGGCCGCGATCATCCCGGCCGCGCTGTATTACATCGGTCTGTTCATGCAGGTGGATTCTTACGCCGCGCGCCACAATCTGCTCGGCATCCCGCGTTCCGAACTGCCAAGAGTGTGGGACACCATCAAGGACGGCTGGTACTACGTTTTCGTGATCGCCCTGCTGATCGTCATGCTGCTGCACTTCAAGCGCGAGAGCCACGCGCCGTTCTATGCGACCGCGCTGCTGCTGGTCCTGAACCAGCTATTTTCAAAAGAAACCCGCTGGACGCCGACGACGATCGGCAAATTCCTTGAGGTCAACGGCCGCACCTTCGTCGAACTCGTCGGCATTTTGGCCGGCTGCGGTCTCTTGATCGGCGCATTCTCGATGACCGGCGTGGTGTCCAGCCTTGCCAACGATCTGCTGCGCATCGCCGGCGATAATGCGTTCCTGCTGCTCGGGATGTGCGCCTTTACCAGCCTCGTGCTCGGCCTCGGGCTGACCACCACGGCCTGCTACATCTTCCTCGCTATCCTGGTGGCGCCGGCGCTGGAAAAACTCGGGCTGAACCGGATGGCGGTGCATATGTTCATCTTCTACTGGGGCATGCTGTCGTCGATCACGCCCCCGGTCGCCATCGCCTCCTTCGCCGCCGCCGGCATCGCCGGCTCGCCGGCGATGAAGACCGGGTGGGAATCGATGTGGGTCGGCAGCATCATTTATTTCATCCCGTTCTTCTTCGTGCTGAACCCGGCGCTGGTGCTGCAGGGCGACAGCCCGTATTTCGAAGCGCTCGGGCTGATGGCGCTGGCCGCCTTCGGCACGCTGTTCATCTGCGGCGGCATCCAGGGTTATCAGGCCGGGGTCGGCGATCTCCGCGGCGCCGGCAAGCTTGAATGGCCGCTGCGCGTGCTGCTGGTGCTCGGCGGCTTCGTCGTGGCGACGCCCGGCGGCGGCATCATGCCGCTGTCGCAATTGCAGATCACCAGTCTCGGCTTTGCGATCCTGATCCCGACCGTCCTGATCGCGCTGATGCTGGTGCGGCGCACCGCGCTGGTGCACGCAACGTAGGAACGTAGGGTGGGCAAAGGCGCGACTTCGCGCCGTGCCCACCACCCACACACCGTCGTCATCCTGAGGTGCTCGCCGTTCTTCACGGCGAGCCTCGAAGGATGGGCCACAAGCGCCTGTGGCCATCCTTCGAGACGCGCGCAAGAGCGCGCTCCTCAGGATGACGGTGGTGATACTGAAACGCTTTCCTGCTTTTGCTCATTGCGGAAGTGTGATCTTCTTGCCGTAACCGGAAGCGAACGCTCGAACGATCCGCACAAAAAGGGAGAAGCCATATGCGCGTATCATCCGCACTGCTTGCGGCTATCGCAATGATCATCGCACCTGCAGCCGTCGCGCAAACCCCCAAAATCACCATGGAAGAAATGATGGTGCCGTCGGGCGATGCCGGCATCGAACTCTATGTGCGCAACAAGCGGCCGGCCGACATGGCGTCGTTCCGCCCCGAACGCACCCTGCTCTATGTGCACGGCGCGACCTATCCGTCCTCGACCGCGTTCGATCTCCAACTGGGCGGCATGTCGTGGATGGATTATATCGCCGCGCGCGGCTACGACGTGTATTTCCTCGACCTGCGCGGCTACGGCAAGTCGACGCGGCCGAAGGAAATGAGCGACAAGCCGGAGGCCAATCCGCCGATCGTGCGCGGCGACACCGCGGTGAAGGACATTTCGACCGTTGTCGATTTCATCCTGAAACGGCGCAATATCCCGCGGCTCGATCTGCTCGGCTGGTCATGGGGCACCACCCTGACGGCGACCTACACCACCCAGAATGCGGCCAAGGTCGAACGGCTCGTGCTGTATGCGCCGGCCTGGATTCGCACCACGCCCTCGCTGGTGCAGGCGGGTCCCGGCCCGATCCCCGCCTACCGCATGGTGCGCAGGGACCAGGCGCTGGGGCGATGGATGACCGGCGTCGCCGAGAACAAGAAAGCGAACCTCATTCCGGCGGGCTGGTTCGATGCCTGGGCCGACGCCACCTGGGCGACCGACCCCGTAGGCGCCAAGATGGATCCCCCCGTGCTGCGCGCGCCCAACGGCGTCGTGCAGGACGGCGTCGAGTTCTTTGGCGCCGGCAAGGCATATTACGATCCCGCCAAGATCACGGTGCCGACACTGCTGATCAATGCGGAGTGGGATCAGGACACGCCATCCTATATGGCGCAGACGCTGTTCCCGCTGTTGGTCAACTCACCGGGCAAACGCTACGTGCAACTAGCCGAAGGGACCCACACCATCATCATGGAGAAGAACCGGCTCGAGCTGTTCAAGGCGGTGCAGGCGTTCCTGGACGAGGCGGCCGGATTGTAGCCGGCCTTGTTGAAACCGGCGTCATCAGGCGATCCTCCACATGCTGCGGCCTGGGCCAGCGCCCGGCCGCCGCTGCTGCGGTTTCTCACGGATTGTCACAGCGAGTTTTTGGCTGAAACCAGCGGCGCGGTAGCGAACTACATTCCCGAACTCGGCAAGGCCGATCCGGATCATTTCGGCATCGCTCTCGCGACCATCGACGGCCATGTCTACGAGGTCGGCGATACGCGAATTGCCTTTACCATCCAGTCCATGTCGAAAGCCTTCGTATTCGCGCTGGCGCTGGATACGCTGGGTGCCGCGCGGGTTGAAGGCACCATCGGCGTCGAGCCCTCGGGCGAGCCATTCAATTCGATCCGGCTCAACGCCGACAATCATCCGTTCAACCCGATGGTCAACTCCGGCGCGATCGCCTGCTCCGGGCTGATCCATGAGGCCAAGGGCGACGGCGCCTTCGACTGCATTCGCGCGTCGCTCAGCCGTTTTGCCGGGCGCGACCTCGGCGTTGACGAAGCGGTGTATAGCTCGGAGAGCATGACCGGCGACCGCAATCGCGCCATCGGCTATTTGCTGCGCAACTCCGGCGTGATCCGGAGCAGCGTCGATGCGGTGCTGGGCGTGTATTTCCGGCAATGCGCGATCATGGTGACCGCGCGCGACATCGCGATCATGGCGGCGACGCTGGCCAACCGCGGCACCAATCCGATCACCGGCGTGCAGGTGGTGACGCCGTACGCGGTCGCGCGTACGCTTTCGGTGATGACAAGCTCGGGCATGTACGACTATGCCGGCGAGTGGATCTACCGCGTCGGCATCCCCGCCAAGAGCGGCGTCGCCGGCGGCATCCTGGCGACGCATCCGGCGCAGTTCGGGCTCGGCAGCTATTCGCCGCGGCTCGATGCCCACGGCAACAGCGTGCGCGGCATCAAGGTATGCGAGGCGCTATCGGCGCATTTCGATTTGCACATGCTGAACCGCAGCGGCGACGCGCGCGACAGCATCATCGCCGATTACGATATCGGCAAGAGCGCCTCGCGCAGAATCCGGCGGCCGGACGAGCAGGCGATCCTCGCCGCGCACACAAGCGATGTCCGCATCCTCGAACTGGTCGGCGCGCTGACGCTGGCGAATGTCGATTATGTCTCGCGCCAGCTCGCAACAAAGCCGCGCCCGCAGATCATGATTTTCGACCTGCGCCGCGTCGCCACCGTGACGCGGGCCGCCGTCCGCCTGCTCGCCCAGGGGTTTCGCGCGTTGGCGGCGTTCGACGTCACCGCCGTGGTGTCCGGCGTGGAGCACTCCTCCGCGGTCTGGCAGGCGCTCGGCGAGTGGACCGACGGCATCGCCAACCTGCGCGACTTCCATCTGCTCGACGACGCCATCGAATGGGCCGAGGATCAGGTGGTCTATCGCCATGGCGGCAGCATCGATTCCACCGAATTGACCGAACTTTCCGAGCAGGCGCTGCTGGCGGGACTGACGGCGGAAGAAATAGCGGCGCTGGCAAAACTCGGAACCGTGAGAGCCTATCAACCGGGCCAGCGCATTATCGCAGTCGAGGAGCCGGCGTCCTCGCTCTACTTCCTGCGCAGCGGCGTAGTGCACGTAAAACTGCCGAGCGGCATCCGTCTCGCGACGCTGTCGGCGGGCATGGTGTTCGGCGAGATGTCGCTCTTGGAGGCCAAGCGCTCCGCCGACGTGCTGGCCGACAAATCCGTCACGGTGCTCGAAGTGCCGTTGGCCGACTTCCAGCGGTTTCGGGAAGCGCACCCGCGGATCGGCGAACGCATCATGCGCAATCTCGCGCAACTGCTCGCCGACCGCCTGATCGTCGCCAACGCCAAGGTGAATCTGCTGACGGCGGAGTAACGCCGTAGGGTAGGCAAAGGCGCCCTCGCGCCGTGCCCACCATCCATACACACCGCCGTCATCCTGAGGTGCTCGCCGTTCTTCACGGCGAGCCTCGAAGGATGGGCCACAAGCGCCCGCGGCCATCCTTCGAGACGCGCGCAAGAGCGCGCTCCCTGGGGATGACGGCGGTGGTTGTGCTGCGATTTAATGTTGGTGGGCACACCACCGCGCGCGCATGCGCGCGCCCGGCGGCTTTGCCCACCCTACGGCTCTACTCCACCTCTCCCGCCGCCTGCATATCGACGCCAAACGTTTCCAGAAATTTCGACGTCATGATGTAGAAGCCGACCGACAGCTGCAGTTCGATCAGCGCCCCCGGCGTGAGCTTTGCGGCAATGGCGTTGAGTGTCGCGTCGGTCGGCTTGCGCAAGGTGACGATCTCGTCGGTGAAGGCGAGCGCAGCGCGCTGTACCTCGCTAAAACACGTGGCCGGCGTCCAGTCCTCCAGCGCGGCGTTCTGCTCGTCGGTGACGCCGACGCTTTTGCCGATCCGCTTGTGCGCAACCACCTCATACGGCGCCTCGCACAAGATGCCGGTGCGGGTGATCGCCAGTTCGCGCAACACCGGGTCCAATTCGCCTCGAAAGCGGATCGCGGCCCCTAACCGGCAGTATTGCCTGAGATAGTCAGGCGAATGCGCCATCATGCGAAAGATGTTGGCGCTGCGGTTCTTGGCGACGATGCCGTTGGTGCGCTCGTCCAGTTTTGCAGGGTCGGAATAGTCGATGCGCGCCATGCCTCAAACCTTGTGTTGCCGCTGCTGCGCGAGCAGCGCCGCGCCGAACGCCTGGAATAGCTTGCGGTTGATCGGGTTGCGCTGCGGATCGTACTCGGCATGCCACTGCACGCCCAGCGCAAAACCCGGCGCATCCGCAATCCGGATCGCTTCGATAGTCCCGTCTTCCGCGACGCCTTCGATCACGACACGTTTGCCGGGCTCCAGAATGCCCTGCCCGTGCAGCGAATTGACGCGAATGGTTTCGCAACCGAGCAGCGTTGCGAAGGCGCCGCCCGGAATCAGCGTCACATCGTGGCGGTCGGCGAAAACCACCTTGTGATCGGGGTGAATCTCGCCGGTCTCCAGTCTTGGCATACGGTGATTCATCCGTCCGGGTATTTCACGGATTTCGGGATGCAGCGAGCCGCCGAAGGCGACGTTCATCTCCTGCAAGCCCCGGCAGATGCCGAACAGCGGCACGCCGCGCGCGACGCAGGCTTCCGTCAGCGCCAGCGCCACGTCGTCGCGCTCGATATCGTAAGGCTCGTGCTTCGGGTCGGGGTCGGTGCCGAAGCGGGTCGGATGCACATTGGCGCGCGCGCCGGTCAGCACCACGCCGTCGACCACGTCCAGCAGCGCGCCGATATCGGTGATCTCGGGCGCGCCGGCAAACATCAGCGGCAACGCGCCGGCGACGTCGGCCACGGCGCGAAGGTTGCGTTCGCCTACCATCTGCACGGTGAAGCGATTCTCGACGCGATGCGCGTTTCCGATCACGCCGACCACCGGTCTTCTCATCGCCTAATTTTCCCGTCTTTCAGTCAAAATTCACGCTATGTCTAACAGAGCATTTTCTCTGCTCAAGTAGAAATCCCTTTCTTTCGCGCCAAAATACTCACCGTTATCCTGAGGAGCGGCTTCTTGGCCGCGTCTCGAAGGATCGCCGCAAGCGCTTGTGGCCATCCTTCGAGACGCCGCGCAAGATGCGCGGCTCCTCAGGATGACGGATACGGTGGTACTCACGGCCCTGTGAATTGGGCATAGGGTACCATCTGCGGTGTTTACCGTAATATACGCCGCCGGGAGGGGGAACCATGATCCGCGTCGGGATTTTGCTGCTGTCGCTGCTGTTCGCCATCGGCGCCCGCGCCGCGCCGATCGAGAACAGCGACGGGTTCTGGAGCGAATGGAGCGAGGCGACCTTTGCCCGCGCCGCGGCAGAGAAGAAGTTCGTGGTGGTCTCGCTGCAATCCTGGTGGTGCCGCTGGTGCCACGTGATGAACCGTGAAACCTGGGCGAACCCGGAAGTCCGCGGCATCCTCAAGGACAAATTCATCCCGGTGTATGTCGACCAGGACAGCCGGCCGGATATCTCGCAGCGCTATGAGCGCTGGGGCTGGCCCGCTACCATCATCTTCGGCCCCGACGGCACCGAAATCGCCAAACTGCGCGGTTTTTACTCGCCGCAATATTTTATTCCCGTGCTCACCGCCACCATCGAAGACCCCTCCCCGGTCGAATATCCCGAACCCGGCGGCGCCGAGCGCGGCCGCATGCTGGCGACGGGCCTGACCGACGCGCAGCGCGACGAAATCCTATCCTTCATCGACAAGGCCTGGGATGACGAGCATGGCGGCTGGAGCAAATCGAAGTTCGTCGATGGGCCGATGCTGGCATGGGCGCTGCAGCGCGCACGCGGCGGCGACAAGGAGAATGAAGCGCGGATCAAAAAAGTCCTGACACTGATGGCCACGACGATGATCGACAAGGATGTCGGCGCCATGAACCAGGTCAACCTGAAGCCGGACTGGTCGGAGCCGGCGCGCGAATTTCCGATGTTCGCGCAGGAGGCCGCACTCACCGCCTATGCGCGGGCGTATGTGATGTTCGGCGATCCCGCCTATCGGCAGGCCGCCGACCGCATCTACGGCTTTCTCAAGAACACCATGGCCGCGCCCGACGGCGGCTTCTCAGCCTCGATGGGCTTAAGCGAAGGCGAGCCCGGCGTCGACAAGCGGCAATATGCGCGCGAAACCGCGCAGGCAATCTCGGGCCTGCTGGCCTATTACGACGCCACCGGCGTGGTCGAAGCCCGCGATCTCGCGATCGGCGGCGCGCGCTGGGCGCTGGCCAATCGCGCACTGCCCGGCGGCGGATTCCGCCACACTGAGCAGGACAAAGGCGGTCCTTATCTGGCCGACAATATCGAGATGGCGAAGGCGCTGCTGGCGCTGCATCGCTCGACGGGCGGGCGCGAATGGCTGACGCAGGCGCAGGCTACCGCGGATTTCATTGCCAAAACGTTCATCGATCCGGCGACCGGCGGCTTTGTGGTCTCCGCCTCGCCGGAAGCGCGGCAACTGACAAAGCCGGTAAAACAGCGCGAGGATAATGTCACGGCGGTGCGTATGTTCAACCTGCTGGCCTCCTACACCGGCGAGAGCCGCTACCGCGAGATCGCCGAGGCCGGCATGGGTTATCTGACCTCGCCGCCGATCCTCGATGCGTTCGGCTTCCTGCCCAATGTGCTGCTGGCCGAGGACGAACTGCGCAACGAGCCGGTCCACGTCACCATCGTCGGACGCAAGGACGATCCTCGCTCTGCGGCGTTGTACAAGGCAGCGCTGGCCTACCCGCTCGGCAACAAGCGCGCGGAATGGTGGGACAAGCGCGAGGGCAAACTCGCCAATATCGATGTCGATTATCCGGATTATCCGGATGGCCCCGCGGCGTTCGCCTGCACCAGCACGTTCTGTTCGTATCCGGTGACGGAGCCGCAAGAGATCGCGGCGCAGCTGGATGGGCTGAAGCGGGCGCGCAAACAACAACCCCGTCGTCCCCGCGAAGGCGGGGACCCATAACCCTGACGGTGCTTGTTACAGAAGGCATTTACCCAGTGCCGAAACGAGAGCACACGGCGTATGGGTCCCCGCGTTCGCGGGGACGACTCGTGGAGAGTCACCCCTGAAACACCACCGCATCCACCACGACGCAACCCTTGCCTGCTGCAATCCAGCAGCACCGGATTGAGATCGAGGCTCACCACCCTCGCCGCCGGATCCAGCATCAGTTCGCCGATCTTCACCACCGTGTCGCACAGCGAATCGACGTCCATCGGCGGCTCGCCGCGCACGCCGGCGAATAGCGGCGCGATACGCAACTTGCCGAGCGCCTCTTTTGCATCCTCTTTGGAAAACGGCGGCAGCAGCAGCGTCGTGTCGCGAAAAATTTCCACATATTTGCCGCCATCGCCAACCGCCACCACCGGCCCGAACACGGAATCACGGTGCGCGCCGATCATGATCTCGCGCCGCCCGCCCGCCATCGCCGCGATGATCACGCCATCGAAACGCGCGCCGTGCCTGCGGATGATATCTTCCATCGCCGCGTAGATGTCGCCCGCCTCCTCGCGTGTCTTGACACCCAAGCCTGACCAGCCCGAGTTCCGACTTATGCGCGATATCGGCCGAGCAACCCTTGACCACAACCGGTCCGCCGAGCGCTTCGAACGCCGCGACAGCCTCCGCGCGCGAGCGGCACAATCGATGCGGCACCACCGGAATGCCGCGCGCGGCAAGCAGCGCGAGACTGTCCGCCTCGTTCAGCATGGTGGTGGCCGCGGATGAAATCTCCGCGCTGCGCGGCGCCGCCCGCACCGCCCTGCGCGCAAGCGTCCGTGCCATCAATTCGCGATGCGCGAGGAACTGATGCAGCGCAGTGACCGCTTCGGTTTCGGTCGGGAACACCGTGCAGCCCTCCGCGAAAAACTGATCCGCGACACTGCGCTGGGTGGCCGCGACCACCAGCGGCTTGCCGGTGTGCTTGCCGAAGGCAGCCGTATCGCGCGCAAAGGCTTCGACGTCGTAACCGGGGCCGGCGACGGGCACGCCGATCAGGAACGCATCGGCCGCTGGATCTTCCGCAATCACCGGCAGGATATCACCGAACAGCCGGCTGTTGGACAACAGCGCCGCGGTGAGGTCGATCGGATTGTTGGTGGTGGCAAAACTCGGCAGGATGCCTTTCAGCTTCTTGTCGGTCGCTTCCGCCAGCTTCGCCATCGGCATGCCGACGTTTGTCGCAGCATCCGCCGTCATCACGCAGACCGCGCCGGAATTGCTGATCGCGACCAGGCGCCTGCCTTTCGGCTTCCAGCCTTTCAGATAAAGCTCGGTGGCCTCCACAAGGCCGCGCATATCCGGCGCGCGCCAGATGCCGTGATGCTCAAAAAACGCATCGACCACGCGGTCCTCATTGGCGAGCGCGCCGGTGTGCGATTGCGCCGCCTGCCGGCCGGCTTCCGAGCGGCCGGATTTTAATGCGATGATCGGCAGGTCGCGATCCAGCGCGACAGCAGCGAGCTCCTCCAGATATTTCTTTTCGGGAATGCTCTCCAGGTACAACAGCAGCAGCTTTACTTCCGGGTCCTCCGCAACCGCGACCGCAAGTTCACCCACGGTAATGTCGGCGTCGTTGCCGGTGGCGTGGGTATGCCGCACGCCGATGCCGCGCTGGCGAAGGAAGCCAACAGGCACCGTCGATAGCGCGCCGCTCTGACTGGGCATCGCGACATGGCCCTCGGCGCGGTCCATATCCATGAACATGGTGGAGAAGCTGGCGATGGCGCCGGTGCCGAAATTGGCGAGCCCCTGCGAATTCGGCCCGACGATCCGCATGCCGGTCCTGTGCGCGGCTTCCACCATCCGCCGCTCTTTCGCCTTGCCGGCGACCGCGTCGACTTCGCCAAAACCCGACGCCATCACCACCGCGATCTTGACGCCGTGCGCCGCGCAATCCTCCACCGCACCGATGGCGTTGTCGCCGGCCACCGCGACGATCACCATCTCGGGCGCTTCCGGCAGGTCGGCGAGGCTCGGGTAGCATTTATAGCCCTGCACCTCCGGGCGTGACGGATTGATCGGAAAAATTTTTCCCTTGAAACCGAACTTGTCGAGATAGTGCACCGGCCGGCCGCCGACCTTGTTGGGATTTTCCGACGCCCCGATAACGGCGACGGATTTTGGATCCAGGGCGGCTTGCAGGCGACTCATGACTTGGTCCTTGTGAAATAGGGAACGAGGCGATCGGTGAAGCGCCGGTAGCGCGCGATAACCTGGTCGCCGATTTTGAGATCATTGTCGCCATGGGCCATCATGCGAAAACCTTCGGCGGCGTCGACCAGAACGATGTTGTAGGGAACGTGCGCGCGTGCTTCCGGCGTCGCGGCGCGGACCACCAGCGAGGTCGCATAGACAATTCCGTCGCCGCTGGCGCGCTTTTCCACCGGGTCCGGCGCGCCGCAGGCGGCGCAAAAGCTGCGGCGGAAGTACTGTCGCGAGCCGCAGGCGGTGCAGGATTGATAGACGATGGCTTCTGCGCCGGTGGTCCAGTCGTCGATCCGCGGATGCTGATTGCTCATCGCACCCGCTCCAGAAACATGCTGACGTGGGACGACAGCACGCCGCCGTCGCCATGCAGCAGCGCGATCGAGGCGTCGCGCACCTGGCGATTGCCGGCGCGCCCGGTCATCTGCAGCTGGGTCTCGACCAGATGCGCCATCGCGCCGCCGACGCCGCAATGGCCGTAGCTCAGCAGCCCGCCGTGGGTGTTGAGCGGCATCGCGCCATCGCGGCTGAAATGCCCCGATCGCACCCGTGCCGCAGCCTCGCCGCGACCGGCGAGGCCGAGATCCTCCAGCAGCATCGCCAGCGTAATGGTGAAGCTGTCGTAGACCGCGGCATAACGCACGTCCGATATCTCGACGCCCGCCGCTTTCTTCGCGCGGGCAATGGCGATCTCGGCGCCCAATTCGGACAGAGCCGGCATCGCGGTGACGTGCTGATGGGTATGCGCCTGCGCACAGCCACGCACACGTACGCCGATTTCGCCGGTGCGTTCGCGGCTGACAACGAAGGCAACACCGCCGTCCGAAACCGGACAGCAATCGAGCAGTTTCAGCGGCATCGCCACCGGCTTTGAGGCCATCACGTCGGCAACGGTGATTTTATCGTGAAACTGCGCGCCGGGATGCGTGATGGCGTGATCGCGCATCAGCACCGCGAATTCGGCGAGGTCTTCTTCGCTGACGCCGTATTCATGCATGTAGCGCGAGGCGACCAGCCCGTAGTAAGCGGGAATAGTCGGCCCCAGCGGCACTTCGTAATCGGGATGTCCCACCTGCGCCAGCGTCTGGATCGCAGCATCCCGGCTTTGCCCGGTGAGCCGGTTCTCGCCCGACACCACCAGCACATGCCGTGCAACTCCGGCATCGACGATGGTGTGCGCCAGCATGGTCATCGCGAGGCCAGTGGCGCCGCCGACCTGCACGGCGTGGGCGTAGGACGGCTTGATGCCGAAATGCTCGGCGAACACGGTGGCCAGCATGATATGCGGCTTGATGGTGGTGTAGCCGCATAGCACGCCGTCGATCTCGGCCCGATTGAGGCCGGCATCGGCGATCGCAAGCTCCGCCGCCTTGCTCATGAGGTCGAGCGTGGAGGAACCCTCATGCCTGCCGAATGACGTGAGGCCGACGCCGGTGATGAAACTCATGTGAGCACGACTTCTATGTTCGTCATTCCGGGACACGCCTCTTGGCGTGGGTCCGGAATCCATACTCCCGGCGGTGGTTATGGATTCCGGGCTCGCTCGCTTCGCTCGCGCCCCGGAATGACGGATTAGAGGCTTTGAACTTCATCATCTCAATACGACTTCGGCAGGCCGAGCACTTTCTCGGCGATGAAACTCAGGATCAGCTGCGGACTGATCGGCGCGATGCGCGGGATCAGGGATTCGCGCAAATAGCGCTCGACGTGAAATTCCTTGGCGTAGCCGAAGCCGCCATGGGTCATCACCGCCTGTTCGCAGGCTTGAAAACCCGCCTCCCCGGCGAGGTATTTCGCAGCATTGGCTGCCGGCCCGCAGGGCATGCCCTGGTCGTATTGCCATCCCGCCGACAGCGTCATCAGCCACGCCGCTTCCAGCTCCATCCAGTTTTTTGCCAGGGGATGCTGGATCGCCTGATTCTTTCCGATTGGGCGATTGAACACGATGCGGGTTTTTGCGTAAGCGGCGGCGCGCGACAGCGCCAGCTTGCCGAGGCCTACCGCCTCCGCGGCGATCAGGATGCGCTCCGGATTCATCCCGTGCAGAATGTACTCAAAACCGCGGCCCTCTTCGCCGATGCGATCCTCCACCGGGATCTCAAAATCCGCGATGAACAGCTCGTTGGAATCCACCGCCTTGCGGCCCATTTTCTCGATCTCGTGCACGGCAATGCGCTTGCGATCGAAGTCCGTGTAAAACAGGCTGAGCCCGTGGGTCGCGCTCTTCACGTCTTCCAGCGGCGTGGTGCGCGCCAGCAGCAGGATCTTTTCCGCGACTTGCGCCGTGGAAATCCATACCTTCTGGCCGTTGACGACATATTTGTCGCCGCTGCGCACCGCGCGCGTCTTGAGTTGCGTGGTGTTGAGCCCGGTGTTTGGCTCGGTGACGGCGAAACAGGATCTTTCCTCGCCTGAAACAATCGGCGGCAACATGCGTCGGCATTGCTCGGGCGTGCCGAACACCACGACCGGGTTCAATCCGAACACGTTCATATGGATGGCGGATGCGCCGGACATCCCTGCGCCGGATTCCGCAATCGTCCGCATCATGATTGCGGCGTCCGTAATCCCCAGCCCCGAACCGCCATACTGCTCTGGAATACAGATGCCGAGCCAGCCGCCGTCGGCCAGTGCCCTGTGGAAGTCGGCGGGATAACCGCCTTCCTTGTCCTTCTTCAGCCAATAGGCATCGTCGAAGCGCGCGCAGATTTTTGCTACGGCGTCGCGGACCTGTTCCTGGTTCGGGGTGAGCGCAAAATCCATGGCGTCAACCTGCCGCCGCGGTTTTGGTGACGCCGTCGCGCACCATGCTTGCGATCTCATCTTGAGAGAAGCCGGCTTCAGCCAGAATTTCTCCGCTCTGCTCGCCGAGTTTTGGCGCCAGCCGCGCGGGCTCTGCCGTCGTTTCCGAAAAGCGAGTGGAAACCTTCATGCTGTGAATCGCGCCTTCGCTCGGATGCGTCACGACCGGGAAGAAGCCGGTTTCGACCAGATGCGGATCCCGCAACAGGCTTTCGAGATCGTGCATCGGCATCACCGGCACGTCGGCCCTGGTCAGCAGATCGGTCCACTCCGCGGTGGTGCGCGTCTCGAAGATGCGGGCCAGCTCCGCATAGACGGTATCGATGTTGACCGCGCGCGCCGCAAAGGTTGAAAATTTCGGATTGCGGCGCAGGTCGTCGCGGCCCGTGGCTTTAAAGAAATTCTCCCACTGCTTGTCGTTGTAGACGATCACGCAAATAAAACCGTCGGAGGTTTTGTAGGGCCGCCGGTCGCGCGACAGGTGCCGCGCATAGCCGCCTCTGTCGAGCGGCGGCTCGTAGGTGAGCCCGCCCATGTGATCGCCCATGACAAAACCGGCCATGGTTTCGAACATCGGAATGTCGACACGCTGGCCGCGTCCGGTGCGGTCGCGATGCACCAGGCTGGCGCAAATCGCGCCCACCGCGGTGAGGCCGACGATGCGATCGACCAGCGCGTTGGGTACGTAGCGCGGAATGCCGTCACCGGTCTGCGCCATCAGCGCGGGCAGCGCGGTGGCGCCCTGGATCAAATCGTCATAGGCGGGCTTTGCGGCGTAAGGCCCGTCCTGGCCAAAACCGAACACGCCGGCATAGATCAGGCGCGGATTGATGTTTGCAACCACGTCGTAGCCGAGGCGCAAGCGTTCCATGGCCTGCGGGCGGACGTTGTAGACCAGTACGTCCGCCGTCGCGATCAGGCGCAGCAGCGCATCGCGCCCGGCGTCTTTCTTCAGGTCGAGGCAGATGCTGCGTTTGCTGCGGTTGGTGTTGAGGAACACCGGCCCCATGCCGGGGTGCCGGGTCGGCCCGATCTGCCGCGTCACGTCGCCGTCGAGCGTTTCGATCTTGATCACGTCGGCGCCGTAGTCGCCGAGCATCTGGGTGGCGTACGGTCCCATCAGCACCGTGGTCAGGTCGATGATCTTGACGCCCTGCAGGGGTCCCATGGTTTCGTTCGCTCCCGGACGCGCGTGTGTTCCGCGCGGCTCAGGGCCTAGTAACGGCATGGCATCGCGGAGATCAAGGGCTGGAGGGGTATGGGCGCATGCTTTGGGATGCGGGCGCCACATATACGGTGTCGTCCCCGCGAAGGCGGGGACCCATACGCTCAGGAGTCGCAATCTGAACTCGATGTTGCAACGATCGGGCGTAGCCACAAGCACGGTGGTTATGGGTCCCCGCCTTCGCGGGGACGACAGGGGAGATTAATTCCCCATCATCTTGCGCAGCTCGGTCTTCAGCACCTTGCCGTAATTGTTCTTTGGCAGCGCGTCGAGATACACATAACGCTTCGGCCGCTTGAAGCGTGCGATCGAGGTGAGGCAATGCGCGTCCAGCGTCTGGTCGCTGGCCGCAGCGCCATCCTCCAGCACCACGCAGGCCACCACGATCTCGCCCCAGTCCGCATCGGGCACGCCGATCGCGGACACCTCGCGCACATCGGCGTGCGTCAGCAGCGCTTCCTCGACCTCGCGCGGATAGATGTTGGTGCCGCCGGAAATGATCACGTCCTTGGAGCGGTCCGACAGCGTGAGAAATCCATCTTCGTCAAGCCGCCCGACGTCGCCGGTGCGCAGCCAGCCGTCCTTCAGCGTCTCGGCGTTGGCTCTTGGGTTGTTCCAGTAGCCGAGCATCACGGCTGCGCCCTTGGCCTCGATCTCGCCGGTTTCCCCCGCCGGCAACGGCTTGCCGTCGGCATCGGTGATGCGAACCTGCATCACGCTCTGCGCCGGTCCCGCGGAGGCCAGCCTCTCGAGATAGCGCGGATGCTCCGTATCGGCGTGCCAGTGGCGGCCGAGCGCGGTGATGCACATCGGCGATTCACCCTGGCCGTAGATCTGTACAAAGCGCTGCCCCATGGTGGCGATGGCGTCCCTGATATCGGCGAGATACATTGGGCCGCCGCCATAGATGATGGTGCGCAGCCCCTCGCCGTTTTCGCCGCGGCGCTTGGCGGCATCGACCAGCCGCCGCACCATGGTGGGGGCTGCGAACATCACGACATTGCCGAGCTGCCGGCCGAGATTGAGCACTTCGTCCGGGTCGAATCCGCCGGAGTCGGGAATGACGTGCCTTCCGCCCATGCGGACATGCGGGAGATGATAGAGACCGGCGCCGTGCGAGATCGGCGCGGCATACAGCGAGACATCGTCCGGTGTCGCCTGGTCAACATCGGCGAGGTAGCACAATGTCGCCGCCACCAGATTGCCGTGGCTCAGCATCACGCCCTTGGGGCGGCCGGTGGTGCCGGAGGTGTAGAACAGCCAGGCGAGATCATCGGTCTCCTGCACCAACGGTGTTGGCGCGCCCTCCCCGTCACGCATCGTTCGATAGGCGCTGCTGTCCATCGACAGCGTCTTCATTGATGCTGGCAGATCGGATGCGGCTTCAGCCAAAGCTTCAATCGTATCGTCCGAAACGAAAGTGAGCTTGGCGCCGGCATCGCTGCAAATCCACGCCGCTTCGCGACCATGCAGTTTTGCGTTGATGGGAATCGCTGCAGCGCCAATCCACCAGATGCCATAAAGGCACTCCAGGTATTGCGTGCAATTGGTGGCAAACAGCGCGACGCGGTCGCCGGGTTGAATGCCGTAATCGTGCGACAGCACCGCGCCGATCGCGGCGGCGCGGCGCGCGAAGGTGGCGTAATCAGCTTCGAGATCAAAACCCCGGAGCAGCGCCGGTGAATTCGGACGCAGCCGCGCGGTCGCCGCCAGCCATTCGGCAACGTTCATCGCTTATTTCGCCGGCTCCAGCAGCGAGACGTAGTTGGCGACCGCCGCCCCGCCCATATTGAAGATGCCGCCGAGCTTTGCGTCCTTGATCTGCATGCCCTCGGGCGCCTGTCCCAGCAGCTGCATTGCGGTCAGCACATGCATGGAGACGCCGGTGGCGCCGATCGGATGGCCTTTTGCCTTCAGGCCGCCGGAAGGATTGATCGGCAGCTTCCCATCCTTCTGGGTCCAGCCTTCCTTGATCGCGCGGGCGCCCTGCCCCTTCGGCGTCAGGCCCATCGCTTCATATTCGATCAATTCGGCGACGGTAAAACAGTCGTGGGTTTCGACGAACGACAGGTCGGAAAGCTGCACGCCGGCCTTTTGCAGCGCGCGCTGCCACGCCACGGTGCAGCCCTCGAACTGCAGGATGTCACGCTTCGACATCGGCAGAAAATCCTGCGCATGCGCAGTGGCCTTGATGTTGACGGCTTTGCCCATGGTTTTTGCGGTTTCCGCATCCGTCAGCACCAGCGCCGCGGCGCCGTCCGACACCAGCGAACAATCGGTACGCTTCAAGGGGCCGGCGACGAACGGGTTCTTCTCGCTTTCGGAACGGCAGAAGTCATAGCCGAAATCCTTGCGCATCTGCGCATAGGGATTGGCGACGCCATTCTTGTGATTTTTTGCGGCGATCATCGCCAGCGCATCGGACTGGTCGCCGTATTTCTGGAAATAGGCCTGCGCGATCTTGCCGAACACGCCGGCAAATCCGCCGGGGGTGTCGCCATCCTCCGGCAGATACGATGCGCGCAGCAAGTTGCGGCCGATCTCCGGTCCCGGCGTGCGCGTCATCTGCTCGACGCCGACCACCAGCACGATTTTTGCGGCGCCCGCCTCGATCGCGCGGACGCCCTGGTGCACCGCCGCCGATCCGGTGGCGCAGGCGTTTTCGACGCGCGTCGCCGGCTTGAAGCGCAATTGCGGATCGGCCTGCAGCACCAGCGAGGCGGTAAAATCCTGCGGCGAGAAGCCGGCGTTGAAATGCCCGAGCACGATCTCGTCGACATCCGCGGCCGAGATGCCGGCGTCCGCCAGCGCTTCGTTCGCAACCTTCACCACGAGGCTCTCGACGGTCTCGGTGTCGAATTTCCCGAACGGCGTATGCGCCCATCCGACGATGCTGGCTGTCATGGTGGTTCTCCCTTTGTCGTCCCCGCGAAGGCGGGACCCATAACCCCTAGCCTTCAAGCTTGTTACCGGCGCATCCCAGAGCATCGATGACACGGCGTATGGGTCCCCGCCTTCGCGGGGACGACTCAGTGCACAAACTTTCCGCCGAGTTCGTCCTCTATATGGATACGAATGATATCATCGAAAGTCTTCTCGGCGGTGGTAAAGCCGAGTTTTCGGGCACGGCTGGCGTCGAAATTGCGCGGCCAGCCGTCGACAATGCCGATGATGAACGGGTCCGGCTCGCGCCGGATCCGTGCCGCCACTTTCTCTCCCGCTACCCGCTTCAGCGCCGCGATCTCCTCGCCGACCGTCGCCGACAGGCCGGGCATGGTGAGGTTGCGCCGCGCGCCGGCGGCAGCACTGTCCATGGTTGCGGCATGGATCAGGAAGCCGACCGCCGAACGCGGCGAGGCATGCCAGTGGCGGACGTCTTCGGATACCGGCAGCACCGCTTCCTTGCCGGCCAACGGCTCGCGCAAAATATTGGAGAAGAATCCGGACGCCGCCTTGTTGGGAAGCCCCGGGCGAATGCAGATAGTCGGCAGCCGGATGCCGATACCGTCCATGAAGCCGCGGCGGGAATAATCGGCGAGCAGCAATTCGCCGATCGCCTTCTGGGTGCCATAGCTGAGCAGCGGCGTTTGGAAAAACTCGTCGCCGATCGCCTCGGGAAACGGCGCGCCGAACACCGCGATCGACGAGGTGAACACCACACGCGGCCTGTAGCCGCCGCCGACAAGCCGGATGGCGTCGAGCAGCATCCGCGTGCCGTCGAGATTGATGCGATAGCCCTTGTCGAAATCGAGTTCGGCCTCGCCGGAGACGATGGCGGCGAGATGAAAGATTACGTCCGGGCGGTCAGCGACCAGCTTTTCCGCAAATCCCGGCACCGCGAAATCGCCGGCAATCGCCTCCACCGGAAATCCGGCATTGGCGGGCTTCGCCGGCTCGACCACATCCTGCAGCGTCATCCGCGTGATGTCATTTTTGCCGAGGCGGCCGTCGCGCAGCAGACGTTCGGTGAGTTTGCGCCCGACCATGCCGGCCGCGCCGAGAATGAGGATATGCAAGCAAGACTCCCTGTTTGATTTTGATTGATAAGCCCCACGCGTCGTCCCCGCGAAGGCGGGGAACCATAACCCCTGGCCTATCTATTCAAGTACAGCCTCTGCCACTCTGCCAACAACGAGGCGACACGGCGTATGGGTCCCCGCCTTCGCGGGGACGACAACGCTTACTCCTTCACCGCTCCGGTCATCGCCGAGACGTAGTGCTCGACAAAGAACGCATAGAGGATGACCAGCGGCAGCGAGCCGGCCAGCGCGCCGGCCATCAGCGAGCCCCAGCGATAGATGTCGCCGTCGACGAACTCGTTGACGATCGCCACCGGCACGGTCTTGTTCTGGGTCGATTGCAGGAAGGTGAGCGCATAGATGAACTCGTTCCAGCACAGCGTGAAGCAGAAGATGAAGGCCGAGATCAGCCCGGGGATCGCCAGCGGCAGCACGATTTTTGTCAATATCTGCCAGCGGCTGGCGCCGTCGATCAGCGCGCATTCCTCAAGCTCGAACGGGATGGTCTTGAAATAGCCCATCAGCAGCCAGGTCGAGAACGGGATCAGGATGGTCGGATAAGTGAGGATCAGCGCCATCGGCGAGTCGAACAGGCCGTATTGAAAAACGACGGTCGCGAGCGGAATGAACAGGATCGACGGCGGCACCAGATAGGACAGGAAGATCAGCCCGCCGACCCACTGCGCGCCGCGATAGCGCAGCCGCACGATCGCATAGGCCGCCAGCACGCTGGCGATGATCGACAGGATGGTGGCGCAGATCGCCACGTACATCGTGTTCCACAGCCAGTGCGGATAGTAGCTGCCGAACAGCAGCTTGTGGATATGCTTGAAGGTCGGATTCCAGGTCCAGAACGGGTTGAACTTGTCGAGGTCGAGCAGCTGCTCGTCGGGTTTGATCGCGGTCAGTCCCATCCAGTAGAACGGGAACAGCAGGATGATGACGATGATCGACAGCGGCAGATACAGCGTCACCATCCGCCGCGGCACCGACTGCAGATAGCTCATACCCTCGCTGTGATCGTCCTTCGCCACCGTCGGCGAGGTACCCGACAGCACCGCCTTGAGATCGATTTTGGGCGCGGGAACGTCAGTCATCGGATGACCCTCTCGTGTCCCGGGCGCAGCGCCATAAGCGCGTGTACGCGCGTCTTCGACGCGCTATGGCGTAGCCCTTGCGAAGCGGTGCGCTGCAGAACCGGGACCGTTACGGACGCCGTCATCCTGAGGTGCTCGCCGCTTCGCGGCGAGCCTCGAAGGATCGCAACAGGCGCTTGCGGCGATCCTTCGAGACGCCGCGCAAGCGCGCGGCTCCTCAGGATGACGGGTGATGTGTGGCGGCACGAAGGATGCCGCACCGCGTCCGGGACAAGGTATGGCGCCAACTCAATCATTGTTCTCTCCCTGCTGCCACTTGCGGCGCTGCAGGCCGAACCACGACACCATGATCGCGGCGAGCAGGAACGGGATCATCGCGCTGGAGATTGCCGCGCCCTCGCCCAACTGGCCGGCGATGATCGCGCGCTGGTAGGACAGCGTCGCCATCAAATGGGTGGCGTTGACCGGGCCGCCGCGGGTCATCGCCCAGATCAATTGGAAGTCGGTGAAGGTGAACAGCACCGAGAACGTCATCACGACCGCGATGATCGGGGTGAGCAGCGGATAGGTGATGAAGCGGAACATCTCCCACTTGCTCGCGCCGTCCAGCGTGGCGGCTTCATACAGCGAGGGCTGCACGGTCTGCAAACCCGCCAGCAGCGTGATGGCGACGAACGGAACGCCGCGCCAGATATTGGCGAAGATCACGCAGATCCGGGCCCAGGTGGTGTCGCCGAGGAAATTGATGTTCTGGGTGATCAGGCCGAGATGCTTTAGCGACCACGAGATGATCGAGAACTGCGAGTCGAAAATCCACCAGAACGCCAGCGCCGAGAGCACGGTGGGCACGATGAAGGGGATCAGCACCAGCGCGCGCAGCATCGCCTTGAACGGCATGTTCTCGTTGAGCAGCAGCGCGAGATACAGGCCGATCGCGAATTTGAAAGCGCTGGCGACGAAGGTGTAGAGCAGCGTATTGAACACCGAGAGCCAGAAGATCGAGTCGTCCCACAGCCACTCGTAATTTTCGGTGCCGACGAACTGGCCGATCCGTCCGATCTTCGTATCGGTGAAAGAGAGCCAGACGCCGAGCCCGAGCGGATAGGCCAAAAAGAAGATCAGGAACGCCATCGCCGGCAGCATGAACCAGAAGCCGAGCCAGTTGCGGTTGGTCTTGAGCTGGTCCCACGCCGTAGCTTCCCGGATCGGCGGCTTGGCGGCTCTGGTTCCGAATGCGATGTCAGCCATTGGCGATATCCGGCTATTGGTGAACCGTCATTGCGAGCGAAGCGAAGCAATCCAGAGACCCCCTCCCTTCCCTCCCCCGCTTGCGGGGCAGGGTTAGGGTGGGGGAGATTGCTTCGTCGCTTCGCTCCTCGCAATGACGCATTTTCAACTTAATGGAGCGGACCGCGGTCGCCCACCGCCCGCTCCACACTTTTTAGCGATAAATCCGCTTCAACTGCCGCTCGGCTTCGGCCATGGCGGTCTTGCCGTCCTTGGCGCCGGTGCAGAAATTGGCGAACATGTCGACCACGATGAAGTCGGCGATCGCGGTCGCCGCCTTCTCGCCGGGCGTGCCGATGCCGGACGCCGGCAACGCGCGTTCGCTGGCGTGGCTGAACACCTCGTTCTTCGGATCGGCCTTCCACACCGGCGCTGCGTCGTAGGCCTTCAGCGTGTGGGTGAGATAACCCCGCGCGCCCGACAGCCACGGATCGTAATTCTCCTTCTCCAGCATGAAGGCGGTGAAAGCCTTCGCCGCGTTCGGGAATTTTGTGAAGTTGAATGCCAGGATCGGCACGCAGAGCTGCAGTTCGGTCGGCTTGCCGATCGGACCCACCGGCCACAGCGCGTGATAGGTATCCTCGGCGAGATCCTTCTTGCTCGGATCGTCCTTGGCGGCGACATAGATCGAGATGCCGTTCGACGTCACATAGAGTTCGCCGGACAGGAACGCCTTGTTGTTCGACGAGTCGTTCCACGACGCGACGCCGGGAATGAAGGTGTCGGACAGCGCCTTGCAATATTCCAGCGCCTTCATCGTCTCCGGCGAGTTGATGATGACCTTGTCGTCCTTGTCGACGGTATAGCCGCCATGGCCCCACAACACCCAGTGCAGCCATCCATTGGCGTCGCCGGAGGCATGGCCGAGCGCGAAGCCGGCCGGCGTATTGTTCGCCTTCAGCGCCTTGCACATCGCGAGGAAGCCCGGAAAATCCTTCGGGAATTCCTTGAAGCCGGCCTTGTCGAGCGCCGATTTGCGATAGGTCATGTAGCCGCCGATGGTGGCGACGGGAATGCCGAGCCAGTCGTTGCCCTGCTTGCAGGTTCTCGCGGCGGCATCGGTCCAGCCGCCGTACTTCTTGCCGAGATAATCGGCAACGTCGTTCATCTTCAGCACTTTGGTCGGGAACAGCTGCGGCAGGGTGTGCAGACCCCAGGCCATATCCAGCCCCGAGCCGGTGTTGGCCGCCACCGAAGCCTTCGGCTGCACGTCCTCGAAGGATTCCGAGAACACGTTCATTTCGGTTCCGGTCGCCTTGCCGAACGCCGCGACCATCGCGTTGAACGCGTCGTCTTCGGCCGGCACAAAACGCTTCCAGCGCATCACGGTGAGCTTGGCGCCCTTTTCCGCCTGCCATGGCGCCGCCTGCGCCCAGGCCTTGGCGTATTCGAGCAGAGCCGGTCCGGTCAGCGCGGCCGCCGCCGTAAGTGCGGTGCCTCCTTTAATTACGGAGCGGCGTGTAAAATCATGCATCGTAGTGTCTCCCTTAGGGTTTTTTGGTTGTTCAGGCGTTGAGCCGCTTACCCGTCGTCTCGTCGAACAGATGAACGAGCGCGGGATCTGGTTTAAGCCGGACTTTGTCGCCCGGATTGAATTGATGGCGTTCGCGGAACACCGCAACGACCTGCTGGCCGCCGAGCTTGGCGAACACCTGGGTTTCCGAGCCCGTGGGTTCCACCACCACGATCTCGGCTTCCGCGCCGTCGTCGGCGATCGTAAAATGCTCGGGCCGGACACCATAGACCGCCGGCCGGCCGTCGGAATTCGGCGGCGCGCCGGCGAGCGGCAGTTTTACGCCGTTTGGACCCTCGAAGCTGGCCGCTCCATTCACCTTCACCTTGCCGTGCAGGAAATTCATCGCGGGCGAGCCAATAAAACCGGCGACGAACTGGTTGTCCGGCCGGTCGTACAGTTCCAACGGCGTACCGATCTGCTCGACAATGCCGTCATGCATCACCACGATCTTGTCGGCCATGGTCATGGCCTCGATCTGGTCGTGGGTAACGTAAACCGTGGTGGTTTTCAGCCGCTGGTGCAGTTCCTTGATTTCGGTGCGCATCGCAACCCGCAGCTTGGCGTCGAGGTTGGACAGCGGCTCGTCGAACAAAAACACCTGGGGATCCCTGACGATGGCGCGGCCCATGGCGACCCGCTGGCGCTGGCCGCCCGACAATTGCCGGGGATAGCGGTCCAGCAACGGCGTCAGCGCCAGGATTTCGGCGGCGCGTTTGACGCCCTTGTCGATTTCTTCCTTGCTGGCGCCGCGCAGTTTTAATGAAAATCCCATATTGTCGGCGACCGTCATATGCGGATAGAGCGCATAATTCTGGAACACCATGGCGATGTCGCGCTCTTTGGGCTGGACGTTGTTCACCACGCGGTCGCCGATCGAGATCGTGCCCGAGGTGATGTTTTCCAAGCCCGCCAGCATCCGCAGCAAGGTCGACTTGCCGCACCCGGAGGGTCCAACCAGTACCACGAACGCCCCGTCCTCGATCGGGACGCTCACGCCATGCAGAACCTCAAATCCCCCGAACGATTTCCGCACATCGTGAATTTGCACAGACGCCATACAATTCGCCTCCCAAGCGCTTCCAGCCACCCGGCTAAAAGCCATGGCCGTTTTTTATTTGACCGGGTCATACCAGACTTTTTCGAAAATGTCGTTGGATCAAAGTCGTAGGGGGTTACCTCTGCCGCCAACGTTGCGAAGCATGCGGTGACATGCAAACATCGGCCGCCACAGAACATTACGCACAAAAACAAGGCGTGTGCGGTGCGGGAGAGACAATGAACAAGCCGATAACCGGGCTCACCCGGCGCAAACTGCGTTCCAGCGAGTGGTTCAACAACCCCCACAATCCGGGAATGACCGCGCTCTATCTGGAACGCTACCTCAATTACGGGCTGACCCGCCATGAATTGCAGTCCGGCAAGCCGATCATCGGCATCGCGCAGACCGGCAACGACCTCTCCCCGTGCAACCGTCACCACATCGAACTCGCCCATCGCGTGCGCGAAGGCATCCGCGAAGCCGGCGGCATTGCGATGGAGTTCCCGACCCACCCGATCCAGGAAACCGGCAAGCGCCCCACCGCGGCGCTCGACCGCAACCTCGCTTATCTCGGCCTCGTCGAAATCCTGTTCGGCTATCCGCTTGATGGCGTGGTGCTCACCACCGGCTGCGACAAGACCACTCCGGCCTGCATGATGGCGGCGGCGACGGTGAACATTCCTGCCATTGTGCTGTCGGGCGGGCCGATGCTGAACGGCTGGTTCAACGGCGAGCGCACCGGTTCGGGCACCGTGGTCTGGAAATCCCGTGAAGAGATGGCCGCCGGCAAGATCGGCTATGAAGAGTTCATGGACATCGTGGCATCGTCGGCGCCCTCGGTCGGCCACTGCAACACCATGGGCACCGCTTCGACCATGAACTCACTGGCCGAGGCGCTGGGCTTTTCGCTGCCCGGGTGCGCTGCGATCCCCGCGCCCTATCGCGAGCGCGGCCAGATCGCCTACGAGACCGGAAAACGCGCGGTCGAGATGGTGTGGGAAGACCTGAAACCGTCCGACTTCCTGACCCGCAAGGCGTTCGAGAATTGCATCGTGGTCAATTCGGCGATCGGCGGCTCGACCAACGCGCCGATTCATATCAATGCGCTTGCGCGGCATATCGGTGTCGAGCTTTCCATCGAAGACTGGCAGAAGGTCGGCCACGACGTGCCATTGCTGGTCAACATGCAACCCGCCGGTTTTTATCTCGGCGAGGAGTATCACCGCGCCGGCGGCGTACCGGCGGTGGTGCGCGAATTGATGAAACACAAGCGCATCCATGAGGACGCGCTGACCGTCAACGGCAAGACCATGGGCGACAATTGCCGCCAGGCGCCGACCCCCGACAGCGACGTGATCCGGACCTACGACAAGCCGCTGGTGAAAGACGCGGGCTTCATTGTGCTGCGCGGCAACCTGTTCGATTCCGCGATCATGAAGACCAGCGTGATTTCGAAAGAATTCCGCGACCGCTATCTCTCCAACCCGAAGGACCCCGAAGCGTTCGAGGGCCGCGCCATCGTGTTCGAAGGACCGGAGGATTATCACCACCGCATCGACGACGAATCGCTTGATATCGACGAACACTGCATGTTGTTCGTGCGCGGCGTCGGGCCGATCGGCTATCCCGGCGGCGCGGAAGTGGTGAACATGCAGCCGCCCGCGGCGCTGATTAAGAAAGGCATCACCTCGCTGCCCTGCATCGGCGACGGACGGCAGTCCGGCACCTCCGGCTCGCCGTCGATCCTCAACGCCTCGCCGGAAGCCGCCGCCAATGGCGGCTTAGCCGTGCTGAAGACCGGCGATCGCGTCCGTATCGACCTCAACAAGGGCGATGCGAATATCCTGATCTCCGCCGAGGAGCTGAAGCAGCGTTTTGCGGATCTGAAGGCGATGGGCGGATTTCCGTATCCGAAAAACCAGACGCCATGGCAGGAGCTTTATCGCGGCAATGTCGGCCAGCAATCCACCGGCGCCTGCCTGGAATTCGCAACGAGATACCACGACATCGCCGGCACCGTCGGCGTGGCGCGGGATAATCATTAACACCCAACCATCGTCATGCCCGGCCCTGTGCCGGGCATCCACGTCTTTCTTTGCCGGCACTGCGAAGCAAGACGTGGATGGCCGGGACAAGCCCGGCCATGACGGCAAATAAACGAGACGGAGGAAATCCATGGGAGACCGCCTGAAAGGCAAACGCGCATTCGTGACCGCGGGCGCTGTAGGAATCGGCCGCGCCTGCGCCGCAGCCTTTGCGCGCGAGGGCGCGGAAGTGTTCGCCACCGACATCGACGAGGAAAAGCTCGCGCTCTTGAAGAAAGACGGCGTGTCCGACGTCGCAAAACTTGACGTGCGTGACAGCGCCGCGGTCGATGCGATGGCCAAGCGCGTCGGCGCCGTCGACATCCTGCTCAATGCCGCGGGCTTCGTGCATCACGGCACCGTGCTGGACTGCTCGGATGCGGACTGGGATTTTTCCTTCGACCTCAATGTAAAATCGATGCACCGGACCATCCGTGCCTTCCTGCCGGGGATGCTGGAGGCCGGACGCGGCTCGATCGTCAACATCTCGTCGGCCGCCGGCGTGTTCAAAGCCGCGCCAAACCGCTACGTCTATGGCGCGACCAAAGCCGCGGTCGCGGCGCTGACGCGGGCGGTCGCCGCCGACTTCATCACAAAGGGCGTCCGCTGCAACGCCATCTGCCCCGGCACCATCGAAACCCCGTCAATGCTGGACCGCGCCGCCGCTGCAGGGCCCGGCGGGCGCGAAATGTTCGTCAGCCGCCAGCCGATGGGCCGGCTCGGCACCGCCGACGAGATCGGCTCGCTCGCGGTGTACCTTGCCAGCGACGAAAGCGCCTTCACCACCGGCGTCGCGCATATCATCGACGGCGGCTGGACGTTGTAGTGCGTGCCCCGGACGCAGCGCAGCGCGTAGCCTTTGCGGAGCGGTGCGCTGCAGAGCCACAAGCGCGTTTACGCGCGTCTTCGACGCGCTATGGCCCCGGTTGCTTACGATTCGAAGAAACCGGGGTCCCGGTTCTGCGAAGCGGCATGAAGAATGCCGCATCGCGCCCGGGACACGAGAATTCAGTGCAAAGATAAGGACTTCACCATGAACAAAATCGATCTCAACAACCGCTGCGCCGTCGTCACCGGCGGCGCGCAGGGTTTTGGGCGCGCCATCACCGAACGCTTCGTGGCATCCGGCGCAAAAGTCGCGATCTGGGATCATGACCAGCCCTTCGCCGAAAAGACCGCCAAGGAAATCGGCGCCGCCGTGACCGCGTTCAAGGTCGACGTCTCCGATCTCGCCGCCGTCGAAAAAGCCCGCGACGCCACCCTCGCCGCGTTCGGCAAGATCGACATCCTGGTCAATAATGCCGGCATCGCCGGAATCAACAAGACGGTGTGGGAAACCGACCTCGACGAATGGCGCAAGGTGCTGCGCATCAATCTCGACGGACCTTTCATCTGCTGCAAGGCGATCGTGCCTTCGATGGTGAAGCAGAACTACGGCCGCATCGTCAACATCGCCTCGATCGCCGGCAAGGAAGGCAATCCGAACGCTGCGCATTACTCGGCCTCGAAGGCCGGCCTGATCGCGCTGACGAAATCGCTGGGCAAGGAGCTTGCCGGCCATGAGATCGCGGTCAATGCGGTGACGCCGGCAGCGGCAAAAACCGCGATCTTCGACCAGCTGACGCAACAGCATATCGACTTCATGCTCTCCAAGATTCCGAAAGGACGCTTTGTCCTCGTCGAAGAGCTGGCGGCGATGGTAGCGTGGCTCGCGTCGGAGGATTGCGCGTTCTCCACGGGCGCGGTGTTCGACATTTCCGGCGGCCGCGCGACTTATTGAGGACAAAGAGTGGGCTCAGAGATTGCATTTATTTGGTCTGCACACGTAACGGAATCGAAGCCGTCTTGATCAGGGCACCGGACAAAATGATCGCACGACGGGCCGACACCCAGGCCCGCGCCGATTTCGCGACCTGGAAAATGATGGCCAAGCTGAACGGCGCCTCCACCCTGCCCCCCGAAGCCCAGCAATTCCTGGTGCGCTACCGGACCTTTCTCGCTGAGATGACGGAAGCCGAGGCGAGCGAGGCCACCATCGCTCTGGTCTACAAGAGTTATTATGCGGAGATGGGCGGTGTCGGGACACCACCGGAAGTTCGCCCCGGCCCGGACGAGCCTGTCGCCGACAACGTCACCGCGTTCCGGCGCCCACCCGCCCCGCGGCCGAAGCCGGCAAGCCCCAGTGCGCCGGCAAGGCCGCGGCTGCCGGTCGCGCTGATATTCGTTTGCCTCGTCATCGTCTATGTCGGGGTCAGATATTTCTGGCGGTGATGAATTCGTAGGGCGGATTAGCGGACGGTCGCGCGAACGCGCGACCGGTAGCGTAATCCGCCGTTTGACGGCAAACTCCGAGCGATCTCAATGGCGGATTACGCTACGCTAATCCGCCCTACGTATCAGTGCGCGCCGCGGGAGCCATCGCGGGTTCCGGCGCTTTCTTTTTCCGGTCCTTGAGCCAGTTCTCGAACCGCTGCACCACGACAAAGAACGTCGGCACGAACAGCACGGCAAGGCACGTCGAGGCGAGCATGCCGGAGAAAACGGTGATGCCGATCGACTTGCGCGCGTTGGCGCCGGCGCCGGTGGCGAGCACCAGCGGCACCACACCGAGGATGAAGGCGAACAACGTCATCAGGATCGGGCGGAACCGGGCCCGCGCCGCCTCCACCGCCGATTCCAGGATCGGCTTGCGGTCGCGGACATGCAGTTCGAGCGCGACTTCCACGATGAGGATCGCGTTTTTCGCCGACAGTGCGATCAGCAGGATCAATCCGATTTGCGTGTAGAGATTGTTCTCTATCCGCAGTCCCGTAAGCACCGCCATCGGCCCCAGCAGCGACAGCGGCACCGCAAGAATCACCGACATCGGCGCATACCAGCTCTCGTACTGGCCGGCCAGCACCAGATAGACCAGCAGCATGGCAAGGGCGAATACCAAATAGATTTGCCCGCCGACCGCCTTCTCCTGATACGACATCGCCGTCCACTCGTAACCGGTGCCCGGCGGCAGCGTCTTGGCGGCGATCTCTTCCATCAGCGCCATCGACTGGCCGGAGCTGTAACCTTTGGCCGGCAATCCGATGATCGTCGATGACGGATAGAGGTTGTACAGCGAGATCAGCGACGGCCCCACCGCGGGCGTGATCTTCGCCACCGTGCCGAGCGGAATCATGTCGCCGTTGCTGTTGCGCACCATCATGTTCTGGATGTCGCGCAAGCTCAGGCGGTATTGCGCATCGGCCTGGGTGTAGACCTGGAAGGTACGGCCGAATTTGTTGAACTGGTTGACGAAGGACGCGCCGAGATACGAGGACAGTGTCTGGAACACCTGGTCCGTGGTGACATGCAACGTCTGGGTCTTGACGCGGTCGATCTCGACATCGAACTGCGGCACCGTGGAACGGAACGACGAACTGACGCGCTGCAGCGCGCTTTGCGTCTGCCCGTTCGCCACGATGGCATTGGTGACGGCCTGCAGCTTGCCGTAGTCGGCATTGCCGTCACGCAGTTCGACCTGCATGGCAAAGCCCGCGGCGTTGCCGATGCCCTGGATCGGCGGCGGCGGCACCACCAGGATCCGCGCTTCCTCGATCACCGACAGCCGCTCGTTGAGCCCGTTGAACAGCGACAGCAGATCTTCGCCTTTGCCGCGCTCGCTCCATTCCTTGAGGATGAGATAGGCGACGCCGGCATTGGCGAGGCTCGAACTTGAGTCGAGCGCGGAGATGCCGGCAATCGTCATGACCTGCTCGACGCCTGGCGTCTTGCTGACGATCTCCTGGACCCGGTCCATGACGCGCTGGGTACGATCGAGTGACGCACCGTCGGGCAATTGCACGGCCGCCAGCAGATAGCCCTGGTCCTCGATCGGGATGAACCCGGTCGGCACTCGCGACAGGCCGTAACCGCCGATGCCGATCAGGATCAATGCGATGATCACCGAGAGGCCGCTATGCGCCGCCATGCTCCCGATCAGCCGGGCGTAGCCGCGCTCGATCCGGTCATAGACGCGATTGAAACCGCGATAGAAAAAGTTGCGCTGCTCCGGCGGCACCGGCCGGCGCAGCCACAGCGCGCATTGCGTCGGCTTCAGCGTCGCGGCGTTGATCGCCGACAGCAACGCGGTCGCGGCGATCACCAGCGCGAACTGCGCATAGATGCGGCCGGTCAATCCCGGCAGGAATGACGCGGGGAGGAAAACCGAGATCAGCACCAGCGTGATGCCGACGATCGGCGCGAACAGCACGTCCATCGCCTTGATCGCCGCGTCATGGCCGGACATGCCCTGCTCGATGTTATGCGCCGCGCCCTCGACCACGACGATGGCGTCGTCGACCACGATTCCGATCGCCAGCACGATCGCAAACAGCGTCGCGAAATTGACGGTAAATCCGAGGGCTGCCATCGCGGCGAACGCGCCGATGATCGTGACCGGCACGGTGGTCGCCGGCACCAGCATCGCACGCCAGTCCTGCAAGAACACCATGATCACGATCAGCACCAGCAGCCCCGCCTCGATCAGCGTCTTGTAGACTTCGTTGATCGAGGCCGAGACGAATTTTGTGGTGTCGAACGGCGTGTCGTATTTGATGTCCTGCGGAAACACCAGCGCAAGTTCCGCCATCTTCTTGGTGACCGCCTTTTCGACTTCCAGCGCGTTGGCGCCCGGCGACTGGAACACGCCGATGCCGGCGGCCGGCCGCTTGTTGAGCGAGAACACCTGGCTGTAGGTCTGGGCGCCGAGTTCGACCCAGCCAACGTCGCGCACCCGCGTGACGTCGCCGCTGTTGCCGGTCTTGACGATGATGTCCTCGAACTCGGCCTTGTCATCGAGGCGGCCGTTGACGTTCAGCGTGAACTGGAATGCCTGGCCGGGCGGGGTCGGCGGCGCCCCGACCTGGCCCGCGGTGACCTGCTGGCTCTGCTGCTGGATCGCCTGGATGACGTCCTGCGGCATCAGCGAGCGCACCTGCAGCTTGTTCGGGTCGAGCCAGACCCGCATCGAATATTGCCCGGCGCCGAACACCGTGACGTTGCCGACGCCCGGCAATCGCGACAGCTCGTCGCGGATGCTGATGGTCGCGTAGTTGGACAGGAACAGGCTGTCATAGGTCGCATTCGGCGACGTCAGCGTCACGAACAGCAGAATCGAGGTGGACTTCTTCTGCACGGTGACGCCCTGGTTCTGCACCGAGGTCGGCAGCTGCGACAGCGCGCTCGACACCCGGTTCTGCACCAGCACCTGCGCGAAATCGAGGTTGGTGCCGATCTTGAAGGTCACCGTCAGCGTATAAGTGCCGTCGGCGCCGCTGTAGGACTGCATGTAGAGCATGTCCTCGACGCCGTTGACCTGCTGCTCGATCGGCAGCGCCACGGTATCGACCAGCGTCTTGGCGCTGGCGCCGGGATAGCGGGTGGTGACCTGCACGGTGGGCGGCACCACGTCCGGGTATTGCGCGACCGCGAGATTGAACAGCGAGACGCCGCCGATCAGGATCATCAACAGCGCGATGACGTTGGAAAGAACCGGCCGCTCGATGAAGAATTTCGAAATCATGAGCCGGCTCCGCCCTCATCCTGAGGAGCGCGCCCTTGCGCGCGTCTCGAAGGATGGCCGCAAGTGCCTGTGGCCCATCCTTCGAGACGCCGCGCAAGTGCGCGGCTCCTCAGGATGAGGATCGAAGGTGCGGCCATGCCGTGTAGAGATGTGTGCATACACGGATCCCTACTTCGCCGGCGCCGGCGGCGCTTCGATCTTTTGCAGTTGCGGATCGACCTTCTGGCCGGGAATCGCGCGCAGCAATCCGGCGATCACGACCTTGTCGTCGGCCTTGAGGCCGCTTTCGATGAGCCGAAGGCCGCCGTCGAGCGACCCGATCTGCACGGTGCGCTGCTCGACGACGTTGTCGGCGTTGACGACCAGGACGTAGCGTCCGGCCTGGTCGCTGCCCAATGCGGTGTCGGGGATCAGCAGTGCGTTCTTCTGCTCCTCGAAAGGTACGCGAACGCGGACGAAGAAGCCGGGCAACAACGCACGGTCGGGATTCGACAATATCCCGCGCGCCGCGAGCGTGCCGGTGGACTGGTTGATGTTGGGCGAGACGTAGTCGAGCTTGCCCTTGTGGGGATAGCCGGTCTCGGTCTGCAGGCCGACCTCGATCGGTAACTGCCTTAATTCGTTGAACGTCATGCCGCGGCGCCGCGCGTCTTCCCTGATCCGCAGCACGTCCTGCTCGTTGACGTTGAAGTTCACATAGATCGGGTCGAGCGCGATGATGGTGGCAAGCTGCGTCGGCGACGCGGCGCCGACGAGTTCGCCGACCGACACCAGATGCGCGGTGACGATGCCATCGAAGGGCGCGGTAACATTGGTATAACCGTAATTGACTCCGGCTATTTTGGTGTTGACCTGCGCCTGCAGCAAATTGGAATTGGCATTTTCGCGCGTCGAGGTAGACGTATCGAGCGTTGCCTGCGAGACGGCCTGCCGCTGCACCAGCTCCACCTGCCGCTTGTAATCGGCCTCGGCCTGCTTCACGGTCGCCTGTGCGCCGCTCTCGGCGGCCTGGGCCTGTTCGAGCTTGAGCTTGTAGGTTTCGGGCTCGATGGTGAACAGCGTGGTGCCCTGCTTCACGAAGGCGCCGTCCTCGTAATTGATCGCTTGCAGGAAGCCCTGCACGCGCGCGACGAGGTCGACGTTCTTGATCGCCGCGGTGTTGCCGGTGGCGTCGAAATAGGTGGTGACGGCGCGCTGAACGGGCACCGCAACGTCGACCTTCGGCGGCGGCGGCGGTACGAAAGTATTCTGTTCGCAGGCGGTGAGCAGAAACAGCGACAGCGCCCCGAGCGCAAGCGGTGCGCTATTCCTCGAGCCATCGAGCCTGATAAAATCCAGCGCACGCATCTTTCTTGCCTCGAAATTATCTCAAAATGAAAAAGCCCGCCCGCACGCAAAATCAATATCACAATCCGCTTGCAGTGGAACCTGAAAGCGCAAAGGATGCCGCCGCAAAATTATGCCTGCGGTTTTTTCGCGCCGATCAAAGTGCCGCCCAGCAAACAAAGGGATTTCTTCAAATGTTCAAGATGTTAGGAGTTGTTGCGGCGCGAGGCGCGATTGCAGCCGGGGCGATTGCGGTATCCGCGTCGGCATTTGCACAAGCGCCGACCGATGCGCAGCGTGAAGCGATCCGCTCCGCGTGCCGTTCGGATTACATGGCGCATTGCTCCAGCGTGCCGCCCGGCGGACTGGAATCGCTGCAGTGCCTGCAGAAGAACATGTCGAGCCTGTCGGGCTCCTGCAAAAGCGCGGTGAGCGCGGCGAGCGCGGCGGAAAAGCCTGCAGCACCGGCCGCAGCGGAAAAAACCGAAGCGCCGGCTGCGCCGAAAGCCGATGCGCCCGCGGCCGTAGAGCCCGCCAAACCGGCCGCGACCGCGGCGCCCACGGCTCCGCCGGCCGCCGCTCCGAAGCCCGCAACAAGCACGGCCGCAACCAAACCCACCGACGCGCAGATTGCCACGATCCGCAGCGCCTGCCGCTCCGACTATCCAAAAGTCTGCGCGGGCGTGCCGACCGGCGGCGCACCGGCGCTGCAGTGCCTGGACAAGAACAAGGCAAAGGTTTCGTCAGGCTGCCAGCAGGCCCTCAACGCCGCCGGCGGCGGCGGCGGCGCTGCGCCTGCGGCGGCGGGAGGTTCGGCCGGCGCGCCGGCTGCAGGTTCGGCCGCGGCACCGGCGGCGGCACCTCCTGCCGCCATCGTGCTGCGGCCGATGCGTCCACGCGAAGAACTGTTCGTGCTGCGCTCGGCGTGCGGCGGCGATGTTCGCTCGCTGTGCGGAGGCGTCGCGCCCGGCGGCGGTCGCATCGTGCAGTGTTTGGCCGCCAATGCCGGCTCGCTATCGCCTGCGTGCAAGGATGTGCTGAGCCAGTTCAGGGCGCAGTGACTCCAACATGTCGTCCCGGCGAACGCCGGGACCCATACACGCGGTGTCGCGTTTAGGCGCGGTGGTGAGACCTCTGTCTTAACTAAGGTCGGTGGTTATGGGTCCCGGCGTTCGCCGGGACGACGTAGACTAACTCTTCCCCTTGACGCGAAAGATCACCGGCAGCGTAAAATTCAACCCTTCGTCCGCCACCAGCGGCGGGGGCTGCGGCACCGGATCGGAGCGGCGCACCATGGCGAGCGCCGCTTCGTCGAATGCGGTGTCGCCCGACCCCTTGGCGATACCGGTTGAGAGCACGTGGCCGGTGCGGTCGAGCACAAAGCTGACAATGATTTCGGCGCTCTTCTGCTGACGCTGCGCCGGATATCGCTTGTGCTTGTCGAGATGCGCGATCAGCTCCTTGGTCCAGGTCGCGCGCACGCGGCGCGCGCTCTCGCCGGTGCCGAGCGAGGGCGCGACCGACCGCGGACCTTCAGGTATCGCCTCCGAGCTCGGCGTTGCCGTGGCTTCGGCCGCGACGGATTCCTGCGAGGCCTGGGTCTGCACCGCGGCGACCTCCTGCTCCTTTTCCGGCTTCTTGATGTCGTTGGTGGTGACGACGCGATCCGGTTCTTCGGTCTCGGTAGGCACCGCCTTGGGAAGATCGGTTTCCTTGAGCTCGGCCTGCTGCTCGGCGAGCGCCGGGGACGCGACGGAAGCGTCGGTATCCGGACCCGGCGGCAGGTCGGTGACCTCCTGCCGCGGCGCCATCATCTCCAGCCCGATCTCGATCGCCGGAGCGCCGAGGGAGTCGTCGGGATCGTCGGTCTGCATGTGCGCGATCACGAGGCCGGCGCAGCCGATATGGAGTGCAAGCGCGCCAAGCGTTGCGAGAACCCACAGCGGCCGCGACGGCCTTTGTTCGATGATGACGTCAGACATCTTGCTGTCAGCCATTCAAGGCTTTGAATCTTAAGGGTTCGGCGCCGCGGCCGGAGGCGGTTGCGGCGCGCTGTCGGGAACGCCCTCCAGCGCCACCAGCTTGATCTTGGAATACCCCCCGGCGCGCAAGATTTCCAGCACGTCCATCATCTCGCCATAGGGAACCGCGCGGTCGGCGCGGAGAAAGATAAAACGGTCCTTGCTGGCGTCAGCCGCGGCATCCAGCGTGCGTACCAGGTCGACCCGCTTCACCATGGTCTCGCCGATCGCAACCGCGAGGTCGGACTTGATCGAGACATAGGTCGGCTTATCCGGCTTCTTCTGCGGGGTCGCGGTCGACGACGGCAGATCGACGGGAAGGTCGACGGTGGACAGCGGCGCCGCCACCATGAAGATGATCAGCAGCACCAGCATGACGTCGATGAACGGGGTGACGTTGATCTCGTGCGCTTCGGCGAACTCCTCGTCGTCGTCAAACCCGCCTTCTGCGATCGATGCGCCCATAACCTAATCCCTCACCACCTACTCCGCCGCCCGCGAATGCGTGCCGGAACTGACATGGGTGCGGTCGAGATCGCGCGACAACAGCCGCCCGGCAGCGCCGGATGCGCGGCTCACCAGTTCGAGGTAGGTTTTGGTCACCCGCGCGAAGTGATTGTAGATGATGACGGCGGGGATCGCCGCAACCAGGCCGATCGCGGTGGCGAGCAGCGCTTCCGCAATGCCCGGCGCCACCACCGCAAGATTGGTGGTCTGCGCCTTCGATATCCCGATAAAGCTGTTCATGATGCCCCACACCGTGCCGAACAGCCCGACGAACGGCGAAGTCGCGCCGATGGTGGCGAGCAGTCCCATCCCGAGGCGGATGCGGCGGGCCTCGGCGCGCAGGATCTCGGCAAAGCTCGAGGCTGCGCGTTCCTTGATGCCGTTGTCGGACGAAATTCCCGCCGACATCCGCGCCTCGCGCATCGCCGCGGCCAAAAATGACGACAGCACGCCCCGTTTGGCGCCGAGCGCGAACTGCGCTTCGGCCAGCGAGCGCGAGTCGCTGATCTTGTCGAGCGCGGTCTTGAGCCTGCGCTGCGCCACCGCAAGCTCGATCATTTTCGCGATGAAGATAGTCCAGGTCACCAGCGACGCGAACGCCAAGCCGATCATCACCGCCTTGACCAGGATGTCGGCCGACAGGAACATCGACCATGGCGACAATTCGCGCAGCGCCGCCGCCTCCGCCTTCAGCGATCTGCTGCCGCTGGGCGCCGCAGCCTCCGGCAGCGGCGGCGGCGGCGCGGGCTGAACGGTGGCAGGCGCCGGAGCCTGCACCATTGGCGCGGCTGGAGCCTGAACGACGGGAGGTTGCACCAACGCCGGCGTTTGCGGAGGCGTGGATTTCTGCTGCGCGAACGATGGGGTAGCCGGCGACAGCATCGCCAGCGCGAGGATCACACCACGGGCCGCTCGAAAAACTGACACATTCATACGTCGGCCCAGGTGAGGATAAGGTTGCGATAGATACCGGTCAATTTGACCGTTTCAGGGTCATCTCGCCCAAATCGCTCCGCAAGAGTCCGGATGGCGGGTTCGGGATCGAGGATCAGACGGCTGGAGCGGGCGTCCCGTATCATGCTCCGGGCCCTGAAAAAAGACGCATCGCGCACACCCTCACGTGAACACTTAACCAACTGGACTTGAAGCTAGAGTACCAGATGGTTGAACGGCGGTTTGGTTCCTTGAAGAACCGTAATACCCCGCAGCGGTGCCGCCGCCAAACGGTATGCCTTCTCGCCTGTCTAGAACTCCTAAAATCTGGCGATCCTCCCGAAAGCCGGACGGTCAGCGGCTGGCCCGCTTACCGTCATCCTGAGGAGCCGCGCACTTGCGCGGCGTCTCGAAGGATGGCCGCAAGTCGTGGCCTATCCTTCGAGACGCGGCCAAGAGGTCGCTCCTCCCGCGACAACGGCGTAGCCGTTGCGCGAGGATGACGTCCTAAAATCTGGCGATCGCCGTGGCGCGGAAGGTGCGCGGCTGTCCCGGCGAGATGTTGTTGTTGCCGTCGGCGGTGGCCCAGTAACCCCTGTTGAAGATGTTTTCGACGTTGAGCTGGACGCGCCACATCTCGTTGACCTTCGCATAGACGGCGGCATCGAAGCGGACAAAACCGGGCAGTCGCACCGAGTCGTCGGATGAAGCGAATGAATCCGAGAAATAGATCACGCCGAGCGCCGCCGACCAGACCGGATTGATCTGGTACTTGTTCCACAGCGAGAGCTGGTTGTAGGGAACGAGCTGCACACGATTACCGGCGACGATCGGCGGCGTTACGTCCGGCGCAGTCAAATCGTTTGCGATGCGCGCGTCGGTATAGGCATAGCCGAGCACGGCTTGCCAGTCCGGCGTGACATATCCGGTCAGCGCGGTTTCAAAGCCGCGGATATTGTGCATGCCGCCGGGGATCGACAGGCCGCCCCCGATATTGACCGGCACGTTGGCGCGAAGGATCTGGTAGGCCGCCGCGGACCACAGCAGCTTTGGATTGATGTTCCATTTCGCGCCGATCTCCGTGCTCTCGAACCTTTGCGGCTCAAGAATGATAGTGCTGGGAGTCAATGCGCTGAACTGGTCGCCCGAGGCCGGCAGGTACGAGACGCTCCATGCCGTGTACAGGGACATGCTGTTCATCGGCTTCAAGATCAAGGCGGTGCGCGGCGAGATGAAGTCATCGACCCTGTTGCGCGCAATGTTGACGTTCTGGTCGAGCGCCGTCATGTCGAACCTGTCGTAACGGGCGCCAAGCAGCAATTGCAGCCAGCTCGTCAGGTCGATCTGGTCCTGCGCATAGCCCGACGAGACGTTGAGCCGGTATTTGCTGTTGGCGTCACTGGCAATATGGTTGAAGGTGACCGGGCCGAAATAGGTCGGGTTGAACGGATTTACGAGGACGTAGGACAGGCCTGCGTTGTCGGGGAATTGTCCGCTGTTCCGCAGCGACAGGCCGGTCTGACGGCCGAACTCGGTGCCGAAGGCGACGGTGTGCCGCACCGGACCGGTGATCGTCTTGTAGACGAAGTCGGTCTGGTTGAAGGCGTTCTCGCGCGGTGTGTAGTTCTGGTAGGCGTTGAGCGAGAGCGTCGTCTGGTCGGGCGTCACCGCGCCGCCGCCGGCCGCGGCCGGTGCGCCGGTGCCGCCGGGATAGATGTTCTGATAGCCGCGGTTGTAGTCGGCATAGATCGAGCCGTTCCGCACGGTCAGGCCGTTGCCGAAATCATGCTCGATGACCGCCATGGCGGTTTGCACCTCGACCTTGGCGTAGTTGTAGATCGGGCTGCCGAACAAGGTCGAGAGATCGCCGTTGGGCGCAAATGGTCCGGTGGGATTGAAGCGCGTCGCGCCACCCGGCAGTCCCTGCGAGGGGTTGCCGCGATCGGCGGTGCGGAAATCGTGGTAGAATTCGTAAGAGAGCTTGACCTTGGTGTCTTCGGTCGGCTTCAACGTCACCGTCGGATTGATGCCGTAGCGTTCGAAGTGGCCGTAGTCGCGAAACGTCTCGCTTCCTTCGTAGAAGGCGTTCAGGCGCACCGCGACGTTTTCGTTGACGGCCTGGCCCGCATCCAGCGAGACGCGGCGATCGCCGTAGGCGCCGACCTGCATCGCGGCATTGTAGACCCGCGTGCCGTCGGCTTCCTTGAGCGTGCGGTTGACCAGGCCCCCGCCGGCGCCACGGCCGAACATCAGGGCGCTCGGTCCTTTCAGGATTTCAACGCTCTGGGCATTGTAGAGGTCGCGGAAATACTGCACGTCATCGCGAAATCCGTTGACGTAGAAGTTGGCGCTGGAATCGACGCCGCGGATGACGAGTTCGTCACGGTTGCCCTCGCCCTGATGGATGGCGACGCCGGGAACGTAGCGCGTCACGTCGGTGAGGCTCTGAAAGCCCTGGTCGCGGATGAAATCCTTGGTCACCACGGAGACCGACTGCGGGATATTGAGCAGCGGCGTGTTGGTCTTGGTCGCGACCGAGGTGGAGTTTGCGTAGACGCCGACCGTGCCGGTGCGCGCATCCTGCGATTCGGCGAACGCCGCTTTCGGCGCCGCCTGCGGCTCCGGGCGCCGCGCGGCCTGAGCCCGGCGCCGTGCGCCGCCGCGATCGACGCGTTGCGCAGGCGCACTGCTGGCGCGGCGCCTGACCTCGGGGGCGGTGACCGAAATCGCCGGCAGTTGCGATCCGGCCTGCGCCTGCTGCGTCGTTGCGGCGGTTTGCGCATGCGCCGCCGTGCAGGCAAGTGCGGCGTAGCTCACCGAAAGCAATGCGACCGAGCGCAATAATCCCGGTGTGTCGATCCTGCCCACGACGCGCGCCCCATGAATTTCAATTCGCTCACGAAGTCACTTTGCCGTGAGCGTCCCAGGGGTTTGGTATCGAGCGCGAAATTTCGGGTCAACGCGAAATAGTCCAATAATGACGCGGGTTTGTTTGAATCTCTCCAGATCAAAACGTTTCTAATAGCGATTCTAAATCGTGCGCCTGATTGCGCGAACGATTGCGCTTTGACGTGATTTTATAGACACAGATTGAAACCGTTCTAAGTCATTTCGGGAAAATCGTGCCGGACAACCGTCCGGCGAACGCGCGAGAACAATCATGAACGCCGAAGCTTTTTCCTCGTGGCAAGTGTGGGCGCTACTGTCCGCCGTATTCGCGGCGCTGACGGCGATCTTCGCCAAGATCGGCGTCGAAAACATCAACCCGGATCTGGCGACATTTATTCGCACCATCGTGGTGCTAATCAGCTTCGCATTGCTGCTGTTCGCCACCGGCCAGTTCGTGGCGCCGAACGCCGTATCGCCAAAGACCTGGATATTTCTTGTGCTGTCGGGGCTCGCGACCGGCGCATCATGGCTTTGCTATTTCCGCGCGCTCAAGCTCGGACCGGCCACGCTGGTGGCTCCGATCGACAAGCTGAGCGTGGTGCTGGTGGCGCTGTTCGCCTTCGTTTTTCTCGGCGAGCGCCCGTCCGCGACGGGCTGGCTCGGGATCGCATTGATTTCCGCGGGAGCAGTGCTGCTCGCGTTGCGGCGGTGACGGTAACGCGCCGGGGGCGTCGCCGGTAGCCTGCCGCCGGCTATGATCTTGGGTTGTTTGTGTTGGAGGTGTTGAATACGCGGCCGATGAACCCCTCCAGCGCGACGAACACGCTCTCGACGCCAAAGCCCGCGATAAACGACAGGGCAGATGGCGTCAGCGTGAACGTGCCGGTCAGCCCGCCGCCAGCCTGAGAGCCGCTGCCGCTTGGGGCAATGAACAATCCGATACATGCGCCGATCACGGCGCCCAGCGCCAGCTGGCCGACCGCCAGTGTGAAATCGCGGGGCGACAGCAGGCTGTCTCTCATTTTGCCCCAGATGTTTCGTACCACGGCGGCGCCGGCGCCGAGAAATCCATAGCATAACGGCAGCACAGCGGTTGCAAGCAACTCGACCAGAACAGCGGCCCATTGTTGCTGGTTGACCGCCTCGGAAGGCAAGGCAAGCGCATTGTCTTTCAGACAACGGCCTTTGCATATCTTGTGCGCCGCCGCCTTCAACCACCCCCACGGGGCGAGCCAGTCAGCGATGTCCTCGCGCGCATTGCTGTAGTTGACGCGGTTTTCGGCCAACTGATCACAGATCTGGAGCTGGTTGGCATCCTCGAACTGATCGATCTTGCCCGGCTCGTTCTTTGGCGCGGACAAGCGGCGAGCACGGTCACAATAGCGCTCGACCAACGGCTTGGCAGCGGCCGGGGTCTGGGGACGCGTTGACCCTGTTTCCGACCCGGAGGGCTTGAGATCTCCCACCTGGGCGGCGGATATTCTTGTCTGAATCGCGATCCTGGCGGCTTCGATGGCATCAAGGCGCGCGAGAATTGCCCGCCCGGCGCTGACATCCCAAGAAAGCGCGCAGGTAAGGATCAGCAAGATGAACAGCAGCGCCAGCAGCGCGCTCACTCCCCATCTGAAACGGCGGGCGCTGCTGACAAGCCCAGGATAGGCGAGTCTTGAGAGCGAAATGCGCGACGGCGGCTGGCTGCCCAAAGCGCCAGGCGGCGTGGGCGGTGCGCCCCCACCCGACGTTCCCGTCGGGGGCGCGGGGGGCTTTTCCGCGCCCACGCCTGGAACGGTGACCACGTCACCGCCAGCGGTCGATCCCGCGGCACCGCCCCTCGTGGTCTCAACTGGCGCCGGTGGAATCCTTTTCGTCCATGGCAAACCGGGCCGCCCGCCGGATAAATCCTGCGCAGACCTGAAAAACCAACCCCGGCGTTTTTTCGGCACCGCGGGTTCCTCGTCATCTCCGGCTACCAGCAGCGTAAAGGCGATCGATGCGCCGTTAGCTGGTTTCGCAGCGGCGTTAAGCAGATCCTTTGCCAGCAGCAGAGTCTTGGCCTGCTGCGCCTGCTCCGCAGTGCTCCCCTTTGGCGGCCAGCCGATCTCGCAGATCGCCTGAATGGTCACCTTTTCCGGATTGTTTTCCGCATCGCTGAACGCCTTGGAAAGGCTCTTGTCGGACCGCTCCGAAACATGGTCGAGCAGCAGATAAACCTCGGCCAGTTCGCGCGCGAAAATGAAATCCTGCATCCTTCGCAGGCGATCGTCATCCGGTGCCATATCACGCCCTCCACCCGGCACGCCTGGACGCGCGCCCGAGCACTCAACCTCAGATGGACTATATCCGGAAACGATTGATCGCAACAAGCCCCGTCCGGCTTGCAGGCAGAGAATGCAAGCCGTTCCGGGTCCGTCGAATTGACGGGCTCTCAGGTCAACGCGGCCAACCCGACTCCGTATCAACCAGGCTGATCAGATCCGCTTCACCATCTCAGGCTTGAGTTCCTTGAGCGACGGTGCGCCGATCTGTTGCATCGCCACGCGCGTCTCGGCGCGCAGGATGGCGAGCACGCGCTCAACCCCGGGCTGGCCGAAGGCGCCCAGTCCCCACAGATAGGGCCGGCCGATACAGACTGCCTTGGCGCCGATCGCCAGAGCCTTGACGACATCGCTGCCGCGTCGAAAACCGCTGTCGACCAGCACCGGCATGCGCCCGGCGGCAGCCACGATATCCGGCAGCACGTCGATGGTGGCGCTGACGCCGTCTTCGACCCGTCCGCCGTGGTTCGACACGATGATCGCATCGATCCCGGCTTCGGCTGCGAGCTTGGCATCCTCATGGGCAAGGATGCCCTTGAGCACGATTTTTGTCTTCACCGTATCGCGCAAGCGCTTGATCGACTCCCAGGTAATGTTGGTGACCGCGGTGCCGCCGACGCCGCCGAGCGCGATGCCGGCAAAATTCGGCTTACGGCTGAGATAATCGTTGCCGCCATGGCAGCTTCCGCAGTCCCGCGTATCGGTGCGCCGCAGCCGGGCAAAAGTCTCCCACTTGGCCTGCGATCGCACATCCACGGTGACCACGATCACCGGCGCGCCCGCAGCCTCGGCGCGTTTGGCGAGCGCCTCGCCGATCTCCCAGCGCTGCGTCGTGTAGAGCTGAAACCAGATCGGCGCGCCGCGCGCGGCGATCGCATCCTCGATCGAGGTATTGGAGACCGAGGAAAGAATTTGCAGGTGGTTGCCGGCCTTTGCCGCCCTGGCGACGGCGGCTTCCGCATCGGGATGAAAGGCGCGGTTGCTGCCGGTCGGCGCGATCACGATCGGGCTGTCGTAGCCGATGCCGAGGATGTCGGCGCTGGTGTCGATCTTGCTGACGTCGGTGAGCCGCCGTGGACGCAGCTCGAACTTGCGAAACCCCTCGCGGTTGGCGCGCAACGTCAGTTCATCGTCGGTGCCGGTAGCCATGTAGCCGAAATGCGCCGGCGGGACATTCTTCTTCATCACCGGCTCGAAGTCGAAGACGTCGAGCGCCTGCGCAGGGTCGGCGATCAGCTTGTCGAGCTCGCGCGGCGCCCAGTTCACCGGGTCGTCCGGCCGCACGCCCTGCGCCAGCGCGCTGTGCGCAAGCAGCGGACTCGCGGCGAGGAATTGCAGCAGGCGGCGGCGGCTGGCGGTCTGGAAAATCTGCCGTGTCATCATGGACCCCAGCCATGCGAAGTTGGCGCGTTGTCGAGCCTGCCACACCCAGCCGCCGGCACAAACCGATATTTGGTTTAGGAGCGGCTGGCCTCCCGATCAACGGATGACGGTGATCACGTGAGCCTTGATACGGCCTTCGACGGCACACCGTGGCCAAACCGCAGGATCCGCGCTTTGGCGCATGCTCGTGTGGCGGCCTACATTTGCAACAAGACGATTGCCTCGTCGTCGGACCTACTCTACGTTTGATTGAGTAGAGGAAGGTCTGTCGTGAGGGCGGCTTTGATCTTACGATCACTTTTGATCGCGGCGTTGTTGTGCATTTCGCATCAACAGGAAGCGCGCGCCCAGAAAGGGTTCGCGCCTCACATTGAGTCCAAACCCATCATTGATAGACCGGTCAACCACGATCGTTCCGATATAAACTCGCCACCGAAGCCGTCGATGTTAGACACCCGGTCGATCGACCTGCTGGAGGCAAAGGAGCTATTTGGACCGGCGGTGCAACTGGACGGCCAAAAAAGGGCTTATCGAGTTTTGCCCGGTTTACTCGTTGAAGGGAATCAATTGAGCCGTTCACTGCTCTGGTATCTGGCTCGGCCGGCTCAAACCATAACCGTCGCGTCCTTCATCGACCCCTCGAGACCAGACGCGCGCCGCGTCCAAGAAGCCAGCGGATCGAATTTCGAGCGGATGCCCGATACGATCTTTGGCTTTCAAAACTTTCTCGCGACAAAGCGACCGGAATTTCTGATTCTGGTAGGTCATAGCGAAGGTGGAAATTTTGTCCGGGAAGCGATCGACGGTTCGACGGTTCGAGAGACCGGACGGGTCCCCTTAAAGGACATCTGGGATGCCGCCAAGGCTTCCGGCGTGAACCTTTTTTTTCTGTCTTGCCGTAGTTCGGACCAGGTCGCCGCGCCCGGCGTGCGTGGAGATTTATGGACCCCGGAAATCGTTCAGCGGGTGCAGCATGCTCGCGCGGCGAAAACGGTTGGAGATTTGTACGCCGCACTGGGGTCCGCGGCCGCACCGGCCCTGCTTCAGGAGATGCGCACCGCGGTTAGCGGAGGTGTCATGACGTATGTGGTGTCGCTCCGATCCGTCATTGGTGAACGAACTCTTATCCTGCAAAATTTCGGACAGCAATTTGCTCCACCTCCGGCGCCATCTCCAGCTCCGGAGCCAAAAAATGATACCAATCCGATTGGCCTCGTGATTTTCATCATCGTCATGGCGCTCGGAGCCGCATCGCTATTGTCCGGTGACGAACCCGCGGCAGAGCGGCAGCCACAGCCGCGGCCGCTCACCCGGACGGATGGACAACGTATCGTAACGCAGATCAACCTTTCCCTCGATCCGGAGGCAAGTGACATTATCATGCAAGCGTGCGCCGGCACGCGTGCTCCTCCACTGATAGATGCGATACTACAAAACTTCAAAAGCGGCCGCCTCGACGCGGCCGCCGCGCGTCAGAAACTGTTTTTTGAAGCGGAACGGATGCGCAAATTACCGGAGGCGCGTTATCTGACACTTCCCGATTCGATTCGAAACCAGGCTTCGAATTTGCTCGGCGATCGGTCCGACCCGCGTTCGGAAGAGTTGATACTGCTGTTGATGGCCTTTCGTCGCCAAAGCGTCAGCCGGACGGAAACCCAGGACATAATCAGGGAAATCGTCGGCAGGCGACCGTGGCCGCCTTTCCCGAACTCAACGTCGGATATCCGCCAAACCCAAGCCCCCTTGCCACGTCCGGCGGATAAATCATATCGGACGACAATCGTTTTGCCGGCTAACTTAGACAAGATTGATCCCAGTGCGCCTCCGACTTCCAAAACGTAGGGAAATGCCTTTATGAACACGGATGCTGAGGACCTTCTGAAGTTTTTGCTCAAGGAAGATGAGCGAACCGGCCGCGATCTGATGAGCCGGGCTTCAGCGGCCGGAATAGGACCTATGAAGTTCGGTCCGAAGGATGACGCTGAGGCGGCGGCGAGCCGCGCCAGCATTCTCATCGAAGTCGCTATCAAGTCGTTGGAGCGGGCATGCGCCGCTTTTGCGGAGGTCCGGACAGCGGTGGAAGGCCGTTTGGGGCGCGCCAGCAAGCTTCGAATGTGGTCGGCGGTGATTACTACAGTCTTGTCGTCGGGCGTTGTTGCATCCCTTAGTCTGGATAAGACGTCTCGCTGGGGTATCGCGCTTGGCGTGCTTGCTCTCCTTGCCTCGTTGCTGACCATCGTCGCCAGTCGTCTCGAAGGTGGAGAAACCAATATCGCTCAGCAGTTCGGGGAAGTCGCGGCCAACCAGGCCGAGGCGCTGGCATTGTTGGATCGTCTTCGCGGATACATGAAGGCTCCAGAGCTATTTAACGACATCGACGATCTTGTCGCGCAAGCCAAGACACTTGTGAAGTTCCTTGAAGAACGTCGAGCGATGTGGCTGGTAGCATCCTAGCGAGCGTCCTTGCTGAAACGAACAAGACGAGCCGCACCATTTGGATGTTGGCCGGACGCCTTGCGCCAGCGCGCTGTGCGCGAGCAGCGGACTCGCGGCGAGGAATTGCAGCAGCCGGCGGCGGCTGGTGATCTGAAAATTTGGCCGCGACATTGCTACTGAGTCCCGATCTCTCCGCCGATCGCGGGGCCGAACAGCTCGCCATGCTCGCCGTTGAATCGCGACATCTGCATCTGCTCGACCGGGAAATAATCGGTCGGGCTGGTGTTGATCTTGATGCCCGGCAACAACATCCCGAGTTCGAGATCCCTGAGGCTGGCCGCCTGCTTCATGACGTTCTCGCGGGTGAGGTCGTCGCCGCATTGCTTGAGCACGTGAACCATGGTCTGCGCCGTCAGATAGCCATAGACGCTGAAGGTGCTGCTCTTGTCGCCTTCCGGGAAATACTTGTCCATGAAAGCGGCCCATTCCTTGAGCGCGGGATCGTCCTTCCATGTCGGATCGGTGGCGTCCTTCAGATAATTGGTCGACAGGATTCCCTTGGAGGCCTCGAGGCCGGCGGGCTTGAGCACCGAGCCCACCGAATTCGAAATGCTGGCGAGGAACTGCACCGGCTTCCAGCCGATCTCGGCGGCGCGCTTGATCGCTTGGGCTGCGAATTTCGGCGAGGCCTCATTGAAGAAAATGTCGGCGCCCATGGTTTTCAGGGTGACGATCTGGCGGTCGACGGTCGGGTCAGTAGGCTCGTAGGGAAGCTCGGCCACGATCATGCGCTTGGTGGCTTCCTCGCCGAGGCCATCATGGAGGCCCTTGAGATAGTCGCGGCCGGAATCGTCGTTCTGGTAGAGAATCCCGATTTTGCCCTGCGGCAGGTTCTGCAAAATGTATTTTGCGTAGATCCGTCCCTCGGTCTGGTAGGTCGGCTGCCAACCCATGGTCCAGGGGAAGTTTTTGCGGTCGCCGAACTGGGTGGCGCCGGTGGCAACGAACAGCTGCGGTACTTTCTTCTGATTCATGTATTGCCGAATGGCATTGTTGGTCGGCGTGCCCAGACTCTGAAAGATCAGCAGCACCTCGTCGCTTTCCACGAGCTTGCGCGCCTGCTCCACCGTCTTCGGCGGGCTGAAGCCGTCGTCGTAGGAAATGAAGTTGATCTTGCGCCCGTTGATACCTCCCTCGGCGTTGATCTTGTTGAAGAAGGCGGCCTGGGTCCGGCCGATCAGCGCGTAGGCCGACAGCGGCCCGCTGTAGGGCATGATATTGCCGATTTTTATTTCGTTATCGGTAGCGCCAAGATCGTATTTCTTCTGCGCCGCCGCGGGGTCTGCGGCCACGACAAGGCCGAGCACGAGTGATGCGAGTAGAATGCCGCGGTTCGCCGCCATATCGACCTCCCCTGATGCCGCCGGCTATCTGCCGATCTCGCCGCAGTCTAGGGTTCCGCTACCGAACCTGTCCAGCTTTGGATGATGCGACGGGAAGACGGCGGGCAAGCGATCAGCGCACGGCAGTGATCACGTGCGCCCTGATCCGCCCCGCAACGGGGCCGTTGCCAAATCGCAGCGCCAGCGCCTCGGCGCAGGCTTGCGTGGCGGCTTCCAGGCCGGCCGGATCGCGCGCCTCGATCTCATTTCGCAGCGGCGTTCCCTGGCAATAGGCGATCGCCGGATCCCGCGGCGACGGCGCCTTGCTGATGTGGCCAACCGTCTCGATCGAGACCTGCGCAAAACCGGCCATGCTGAGCTCCTCGCGAAGCTTTGCCACATCGTGATAGCCGTGCGGGATGCGGGCCATGAAGCGCGGCGGATCATTTGGGAAGATCGTCGCCAGCGTTTCGGTGACAACGTCGGCGAATTCGTTTTCGGCGATCTCGTCCCACACGTTGAAAAAGAAATGGCCGCCGCGTTTCAGCACACGGAGCGCTTCCTTGTAACCCGACACCTTGTCGGGAAAAAACATCGCGCCGAACTGGCACGCCACGGCATCGAAACTTTGATCTTCGAACGGCAGCGCCAGCGCATCGGCCTGCCGCCACGTGATGCGGCCCGGGGCCTGTTGTCGCGCCGCGGCGTGATCCAGCATCGGCTGGTTCAGATCGGTCGCCACAATGCGGGCGTGGCGGGCAAGTTTTGCAGCGATCGCCCGTGTAAGCACGCCGGTCCCCGCAGCCGTTTCCAGGACGTCGCGCGGCTCGACATCGGCGAGCCGCCCGGCGAGATCGCGCGCGTAAGGTTCAAAGATCAGGGGAACCATGAAGCGATCGTAGACTTCAGGGATCGATCCCGCGAACAGCTTGTCCGATGCCGCCATGGTGCCGCTCCAGCTCGACTAACACAGAGTGCCGGTCTACTTCCGTTCAAGATGCCACGCGCCATCCCAGCCGTCATCCGGCGGAGCGGCCGCGAAGAGGTCGAGGCGTTTGAGGAAGGTCAGCGACGGTCCGTCGTCGGGAACGGTTTTTAGCCCCGCCTCGAACGCGAGCCGTGCCTCGTCCCAGCGCTGCGCGCGATAAGCGGCCAGCCCCTCGGCGTAGCGGTCGCGCAATTCGGCCTCCGCGGGCGTCAACTCACCCTTCCGCGCCATGATCTCATACACCGCCTGCGGCTGCGTTTGTCCCAATGTCACCAGGCGGTCGATTTCACGCGCCTCGATGGCGCCGGCCGCACCGGCGATCGTCGCTTCCGCCACTAGAATGCGGCCGCCATATTCCTTGTTGGCGCCCTCCAGCCGCGATGCGAGGTTCACGGTGTCGCCCATCACGGTGTAGCTCATCATCAGCTCGGAGCCGATGCTGCCGACCAGCACCTCGCCGGTGGCGATGCCGATGCGGATGTCGAAGCTGTTCGGCAGCGCGCGAATGCCGAGCAGCTCGGGAAGCTCGGCGCACAGCTGTGGCACGCACGCCAGCATCTCCAGCGCGGCCAGACAGGCGAGCCGCGCCTGCTCGGCGTGGTCGGTGAATGGTGGTCCCCAATAGGCCATGATGGCGTCGCCGATATATTTGTCGATGATGCCCTGATGGCCGCGGATCGGCGCCGACATGGTCGAGAAATAGCGGTTCATCACCTTGACCAGTCCCTGCGGCGTCATGCCTTCGCTGGTAGAGGTAAATCCCCTGACGTCGCAGAACAGCACGGTCATGACGCGGCGCTGGCCTTCGGCCGCCAGCGCCGGCCCCTCGATCAGCCCTTCGACCACGCGCGGGTCGACGTATTTGCCGAAGGTTTCGCGCAGGCGTTCCTTGAGGCGCAGCTGTTCGACCATCCGGTTGAAAGCGGTGGTAAGAAGGCCGATCTCGTCCTGCGACGTGGCGACCAGCGTTTGATCGAGACGGCCGGCTTCGACTGCGCGGGTGCCCTCCAGTAGCCGCCGCACCGGACGAGTCATTCCGGCGCTGACCAGGGCTGCGAACACCAGACCGAGAATGGCGGCAAGCAAGGTCAGGATTGCGGCGATTGTCGTGACCTGAGTTTGTTTACGCATGGTCAACTCGGCGTCGGTGCGCAGCAACGCAAATATCTCCGCCCGAATGACGTCCATCTTCTGATTCATCTCGTCGCGCAAGGCGTCCACACGTGTAAGGCCGTCGTCGATCGCCTTCTCGTCATCACTATCGAGCAGAGGCAACAGACGCTCGATCTCCTCATTCAGATGACGGCGTGCATCTTTGACCGCGGAATCGATATGGCTTTCAAGTCGGGCCAACGCGGTCGTATCGCCGAACGCGCTTCTCCGTTCGATCAGGCCATGGATCAAGGCGACTGCGGCCTGGGTCTCTCGGATCCCTTCCGCACCTTTGGCGTCGAACACGCTGCGTATGGCGGCAAACCGCTCGTCGCTCGACGACGACTTCATCTTCTCAATTACCATGCGGCGCAGGGCTAAACCCCGTTCTACCGAACGGATATTGGCCCGCGCCAAATTTCCATAAGCCGGAATGTAGTCGTGGGTAAGTTCTTCGAGGCGCTCGCCGACCTGCATCACCGACATCATCGACAATACAGCCGTGACGGCCATCAGCACGATCAGCGCCACGGCGATGCCCATGATCTTGCGTCGGATCGACAGTCGGATCACGGCAAACACCCCCCTCGCCTCTGGCTGTGGCAAGCATATCGCAGATGGAGCGACGATATCCAGCTATCGCTAACGGCTTGATCGATCAGACAAGCGCGACGGAGACTTTCCCGAACGCGCCGAAATCGGCTTCGAACCGGTCACCCGACTGGATCGGCAGCGGCGGGTGGCAGGTGCCTGTCGTCACCACCTCGCCCGCCTTCAGCGTGACGCCCAATTGCCGCAGTTCATTGGCAAGCCACGCCAGCGCGGCGCGGGGATCGCCGAGCACATTGCCGCCATAGCCGACAAAACGCTGGCCGCGCAGCGTGACCACCGGCCTCTGCTCGATGAGGTCGACCGCGCGCCAGTCCCCGGTGGTCGGCGCTCCCAGCACAAACAAATGCGCGCAGGCATTGTCGGCGATGAGTTGCGCTTCTCCGGCCTTGAAGAAATCGGCAAAGCGGGAATCCGGCAGTTCGATCGCCGGATGCAGCGTATCGACGGCGCTCAAAACCTCCTCGACCGAGTAGGGAGCTGGTCGCGGCGGCAGGCTGCGTCCGATGCGAAAGGCAAATTCCGGCTCCCCTACGGCCATCGCATTGCCGGCCATCGACGCCGTGCCGCCGTCGGAGACTACGCGTTCGGCAAAAATCCGCCCGGCCAGGGGCCCGGCGACATTGATGTGCTTTTGACCGGCTTCGCTGGTGGCCGCGATCTTCCAGCCGAACAGGTTTCCGTAAGCCTGCATCGCGGCCTGAATGGCGTAACCTTCGGCGCGACCCTGCGGGCGCTGCGAAGGATCGAGGCCGCCGATCTTGGTGCCGGCCTGCCAATGATCGTGCAGCGTCTTTGCAGCGGCGGCTATCTGATCTTTGTCGAGCATATTTCGGCGAACCCCAGATCACCGGATGTTAGCCGAAAGCTTTCCAAATGTTCATGTTTTTTCAAATTATAGTGTGTTTCGCATCGACCGCGCCCGCATTATAGGTGAGGTTCCGGGGAACCGTTTTGAACACCGGTCACTTATTTTTCAAAGCCCCGGGCTCACATGACCAGGTCGCGGACGATGCGTTGGGTTTTGCTGGCTGCCGCGCTGGTTGCGGCGGGCTATTTCGGCTGGCAGCGTTTTCACGGCACGGATCATGCGGCACAGGCTGACGGCGCGCAAAAGGCGGCGGCGGCGCGCGCCGCCGCTGTCCCGGTGACCGTCGCCACCGTCGAAAAGGCCGATTTTCCGGTGCTGCTGACCGGGCTCGGCACGGTGCAGGGATTCAATACCGTCGTTGTGCGCACCCGGGTCGACGGCCAGATCGACAAGATCGCTTTCAAGGAAGGCGACCTGGTGAAACAGGGCGACCTGCTGGCGCAGATCGATCCGCGCCCGTTCCAGGCCGCGCTCGATCAGGCCAAGGCCAAGAAGCAGCAGGATGAAGCCAACCTCGCCAACGCCAATCTGGATTTGCAGCGCTACACAAAGCTCGGCGAGTTCGCGACCCGGCAGCAGACCGACACCCAGCGCTCCACCGTGGCGCAGCTCACCGCGCAGATCGCGGCCGATGACGCCGCGATCTTCAACGCCCAGACCCAGTTCGACTACACCAGCGTCAAGGCGCCGATCTCCGGCGTCGCCGGCTTGCGTCAGGTCGACGTCGGCAACATCGTCAACGCGGCGACGCAGACCGGCATCGTCACCATCGCCCAGATCGAGCCGATCGCGGTGATCTTTACCGCGCCCGAAGAGCAGTTGCCCTACATCAACGAGGCGCAGGCAAAGCAGCCGCTGACCGTCACCGCGCTCACCACCGACGGCAAGAAGGCGCTGTCCGACGGCTCGCTCGCGGTGGTGAACAACCAGGTCGACACCACCAGCGGCACCATTCGTCTCAAGGCGGTGTTCGACAACAAGGACCATGCGCTGTGGCCGGGCCAGTCGGTATCGACGCGGCTGCTGGTGACCACGCTGAAGGATGCTACCGTCGCTCCCGACCAGGCGGTGCAGCACGGCACCGACGGCCTCTACGCCTTTGCGGTCAATGCCGACAACAAGGCCGAACTGCGCAAGCTCAAGGTCGCAAACTCGGTGGACGGCCGCACCCTGATCGAAGACGGGCTCAAGCCCGGCGAACGTGTTATCGTCGCCGGCCAGTACAAGGTGCAGCCGGGATCGGTCGTGACGACCAAGGTCGCCAATTCGGACGCGGCCCCGGCCAAGGCCGACTAGCCATGAGCGAACAAACCCGCGAGAGCATCTCTTCGCCGTTCATCCGCTACCCGATCGCAACCTCGTTGCTGATGGCCGGCATCCTGTTCGTCGGCCTCGTCGCCTATCCCCTGCTTCCCGTAGCACCCCTGCCGCAGGTCGATTTCCCGACCATCCAGATCACCGCGAGCCTGCCGGGCGCAAGTCCCGAGACCATGGCCTCGTCGGTGGCGCAGCCGCTGGAGCGGCAATTCGCGCAGATTCCCGGCATCGCGCAGATGACCTCGACGAGCTATCTCGGCACGGCTTCTGTCACCATCCAGTTCGACCTCAACCGCTCGATCGACGGCGCCGCCAACGACGTGCAGGCGGCGATCAACGCCGCCGGGGGGCAATTGCCGAAGAACCTGCCCTCGCCGCCGACCTATCGCAAGGTCAATCCGGCGGACTCGCCGATCCTGCTGTTGTCCGCAACCTCCGACACGCTGCCGCTCACCACCGTCAGCGACAGCGTCGATGCCCAGCTTGCGCAGCAGATCAGCCAGATTTCCGGCGTGGCCCAGGTCATCATCGGCGGACAGCAGAAGCCGGCGATCCGCGTCCAGATCGACCCCGCAAAACTCGTCGCCAAGGGCCTGTCGCTGGAAGACGTCCGCACCCAGATCACCATCACAACCGTCGATGCGCCCAAGGGCAATATCGACGGCGAGACGCGGGCGTACACGATCTACGCCAATGACCAGTTGACTGCCGCCAAGGACTGGAACAACGTCATCATCGCCTATCGCAACGGCGGGCCTTTGCGGATCCGCGACATCGGCCAGGCCGTCTCGGGACCGGAGGACGCCAAGCAGGCCGCCTGGGCCAACGGCAAGCGCGGCGTATTCCTTGTCGTCTTCAAGCAGCCCGGCGCCAACGTCATCGAGACCGTCGACAAGATCAAGGCGACGCTGCCGCGGCTGGTCGCCGCGATCCCGCCGGCGATCAAGATCGAGGTCATCAGCGACCGCACCCAGACCATCCGCGCCGCGGTCGAGGACGTCCAGTTCACTTTGCTGCTCACCATTTTCCTGGTGGTGATGGTGATCTTCGTCTTCCTGCGCAGTTTCTGGGCGACCATCATCCCGACCGTTACGGTGCCGCTGGCGCTGTTAGGGGCCTGCGCGCTGATGTGGGCGTTCGGCTATACCCTGGATAATCTGTCACTGATGGCGCTGACCATCGCGGTCGGCTTCGTGGTCGACGACGCCATCGTGATGCTGGAGAACATCACGCGCTACATCGAGGAGGGCGAGAAGCCGCTGACTGCTGCTTTCAAGGGCGCCGGCGAAATCGGTTTTACCATCGTCTCGATCAGCGTGTCGCTGGTTGCGGTGCTGATCCCGCTGCTGCTGATGGGCGGCATTATCGGCCGGCTGTTCCGCGAATTCGCGGTGGTGCTGGCGATGACGATCTTCGTGTCGATGGTCGTGTCGCTGACGCTGACGCCGATGATGGCATCGCGCTTCCTGCGCGCGCACAAGGACACGCGGCACGGCAAGCTCTATGACTGGAGCGAACGCGGCTTCGAGGCGATGCTGCACGCCTATGAGCGCGGGCTCGATCTGGTGCTGCGCTGGCGGCTGACCACATTGGTCGTGTTCTTCATCACGCTCGGCCTGTCAATCTATCTGTTCATGCTGATCCCGAAAGGTTTCTTCCCGCAGCAGGATAACGGCCTGATCACCGCGACCTCGGAAGCGTCGCAGGACATTTCCTTTGCCGACATGAAGCGGCACCAGGAAGAACTCGGCAAGATCGTGATGGCCGACCCGGACGTTGCGACGGTGGCGATGGCGATCGGCGGCAGCGGGCGGGCCGGCAACAACGGCAACCTGTTCATCACGCTGAAGCCGCGCAACGAGCGCGGCGCCAGCGCCCAGCAGATCATCGCGCGCTTGAGGCCGCAGCTGGAAAAGGTCGAAGGCGCGCGGCTGTTCATGCAGGCGGCGCAGGACGTGCGTCTCGGCGGCCGGCCGACGCGGACGCAATTCGAGTTCACGCTGCAGGACGCCAATCTCGACGAGTTGAACGAGTGGGCGCCGAAAATCCTTGCCAAGATGCAGACGCTGAACCAATTGCGCGACGTCGCCACCGACCAGCAGAGCAAGGGCACCACGCTGGAGCTGAAGATCAACCGCGACACCGCCTCCCGCTACGGCATCCAGCCGCAGCTGATCGACGATACGCTGTACGACGCCTTCGGCCAGCGTCAGGCGACGCAGTATTTTACCCAGCTCAACAGCTATCACGTGATCCTGGAGATCCTGCCCGAACTGCAGGGCAATCTGGACACGCTGAACAAGCTCTACATCCGCTCGCCCACGACCGGCGAGCAGGTACCGCTGGCGACGTTTGCGAGCTGGAGCAGCGTGCCGGTGCGTCCGCTCTCGATCAGCCATCAGGGACAATTTCCGGCGATCACCATCAGCTTCAACCTTGCGCAAGGCGTCGCACTGGGCCAGGCCACCGAGGCGGTGCAGCGCGCGATGGCCGAGCTCGGCACGCCGGCGACGCTGAGTTCGAGTTTTCAGGGAACGGCGCAGGCGTTCCAGCAGTCGCTCGGCACCATCCCGCTGCTGATCATGGCGGCGCTGGTCGTGGTCTATCTGATCCTGGGCATTCTCTACGAAAGCTACATCCATCCGATCACGATCCTGTCGACGCTGCCGTCGGCCGGCGTCGGCGCCATTGCCACCTTGATGCTGTTCGGCTTCGACTTCAGCCTGATCGCGCTGATCGGCATCATTCTGTTGATCGGCATCGTCAAGAAGAACGGCATCATGATGGTCGATTTTGCGATCTCGGCCGAGCGCGACGAGCATTTGTCGCCGGAACAATCGATCCGCAAGGCGGCGCTGCTGCGCTTCCGTCCCATCATGATGACGACGATGGCGGCGATGCTCGGCGGCGTGCCGTTGATGCTGGGCACCGGCACCGGCTCGGAAATCCGCCAGCCGCTCGGCTATGCCATGGTCGGCGGCCTGCTGGTCAGCCAGGCGCTGACGCTGTTCACGACGCCGGTGGTCTATCTCTACCTCGACAAGCTCTCCAACGCGCTGTCCGCCTGGAGCCGCGGCACGATCGACGAGGACGAGCCGCCGGCCGAACGCGGCTCGGTCAAGGAAGCCGCGGAGTGAGCTTCGTAGCTTCGTAGGGCGGATTAGCGAAGCGTAATCCGCCAGCTTCGACGTACCAAGACGGCGGATTACGCTTTGCTAATCCGCCCTACGCGCTGAATTTGGCCGATCTTGTCGCAATTTAAGGTATTGGTGATTCAGACGAATTGTTGAACAATCGCCGGGATCGGCCGATCTGTTGGCCGATCTTCAAACTGATGATCCGGTGATGAAAAATTCTACGAAGTTTGCCATCCTCATAACAGCACTTGCCGTTACGGCCCTGGCCGGACCGGCCGGCGCGCAACAGCCCTCGAAATCCAAAGTCCCGCCGAAATCCGCGCAAACGGTGCCGGCACCGCCGGCAGCCGCTCCCGCCGACAACGCGACCGCGGCCAACACACCGCCCCCGCCCGGCTGGGCCGCGCGCTGCGGCAGCGCCAGCCGCGACGCGCCGCTCGAATGCGCCATCGAGCAAAGCGCCGTGCTTCCGCGCACCGGTCAGTTGGTGATCCTGGTCAACATCCGCGTGCCGGCCGACACCCACACGCCGTCGGCCCTGATCCAGTTGCCGCTGGGACTGAACCTGCCGGGCGGCGCGAAACTGCAGGTCGACGAGGGTGCGACGACCGACATGCAGATCCAGACCTGCGAAGCCCGCGGCTGCTACGCCGGAACCACGATCGCACCCGACCTGTTAGCTGCGATGAAATCCGGCAAGCAGCTGAAGATATCGTTCCAGAATTTGAACAAGGAAACCCTGACGGTCCCGCTGCCGCTCGCGGATTTTGCCGCGGCGTATGACAAGATAAAGTAAGCGCAGGCTTCGTGCCCCGGACGCAGCGCAGCGCGTAGCCCTTTGCGAAGCGGTGCGCTGCAGAGCCGGGGCCGTCGCGAACACCGGCGCTTGGTACGGTCCCGGCTCTGCGGAGCGGCATGAAGAATGCCGCACCGCGTCCGGGACACATGACAGGCGCGTAAGCCTAACGATAAGGACTTGCAATGGCCAAGAACACGATTTGCCTGTGGTACGACAAGGACGCGGAGGCCGCCGCCCGCTTCTACGCCGAAACCTTTCCCGACAGCGCCGTGGGCGCCGTCCATCGTGCACCCAGCGACTACCCCTCGGGCAAGAAGGGCGACGTGCTGACGGTGGAATTCACAGTCGCCGGCGTCTCGTGTATTGGCCTCAACGGCGGTCCCGCGTTCAAGCATAACGAAGCTTTCTCGTTTCAGATCGCCACCGACGATCAGCAGGAGACCGACCGCTACTGGAACGCCATTGTCGGCAATGGCGGCCAGGAGAACGCGTGCGGCTGGTGCAAGGACAGATGGGGCATCTCCTGGCAAATCACGCCGCGCGTGCTGACGGAGGCGATGGCAGCCGGCGGCGCTGAAGCAAAGCGCGCATTCGAGGCCATGATGGGCATGAAGAAAATCAACGTCGCCGCGATCACAGCGGCGCGGCGCGGGTGATATTCGCCAACCGTAGGGCGGATTAGCCGGCCGAGAGCACCGGTGTTCCAACACGCGAAGGCGGAAGGCGTAATCCGCCGCCAGTCGCTGCCTCGCGGCGGATTACGCTACGCTAATCCGCCCTACGAGCTTTGTTATCACCAGCCCGGTAGCAGCGGCTGCCAGCCCGGTCGCACCTGCGGATAGTACTGGCCGCCGCGCCGGCGCGGATCGCCAAGCTGGTTGCCTTGGGAGTCCCAACTGCGCTGAAAAAACGAGCCGAAGCCGAAGCCGTCGTCGCTCGCAACCTCGACATTGACCGTAGGCTTGCGCGTGATGAATCCGCCTTGGGGCTGATTGCTCAGGACCGCGACAAACTCGGTGCGATAGTTGGTCTCGGCGCTCAGCGGCTCGTCCGAGATGACGACCGAGGAGCGCGGCACTGCGGTCGGCGCGATGCGATCGAGCACATCTTGCGGGATGGTGATGCGGTCGAGCGCGCCCCTCGCGTCGTCCCCGTTGTCGATGGTAACCGCGGTCCAGCGCAGGCCCGAATCGTTGCGCGCCACCGCCGTGAACACATGGGTGCCGATCGGCCTGTCGGGATTGCGGATCGTGACGGGAACCTCGATGGAGAAATCGAACACCTCGCCGCCCCCGTCCGGCGCCGGCTTATGCGTATTGCGCCGCACGTAAAGCTTCTGCGTCGCGCGGCTGATGTAGATCGAGACCGGCTCGAGCGCGAGACTCGCTTCGCGTGCCGCCTTGGCGGTGTCGGCCTTCCTCGTCTGGCCCGCCTTGGCGGCATCCTTTGCGGCGGCGGCGGCGTCGAGCTTCGGTTTCGCGTCGGCCCTGGCGGAGTCGAGCTGCGTCCCCAGGTCCCCGGCCTTGGCGGCAGCCTTTTGCTTGCGATCCTCGGCCCGCGCCTTGGCCTCGTCCGTCCTGGCGGCGGCGAGCGCCTTGTCGGCGGTGGCGAGTTCGGCCTCGGCGCGGGCCTTGAACCCCTCCAGCTTGCGTAGCGATGACGTCAGCAACGCGGTCTCGCGCGGCGCCTTCGCGGCGGCTTTCTTCGCCTCGTCGGCCACCTTGGCAGCCTCGACCGCTTCGCGGGCGAGCGCCTCGGCCTTGGCCGGCGCCGCCGCGATGGCCTCCCCGTTCGGCACGAGCAGCGCGGGATGGGTGAACTCGACCGGCTCGGCGTTATCAGGCGAGATGATCACGCGCATCCCGATCCAGGTCTTGTCGAACAGTTTTTCGGCAAAGCCGTAAGGCATGCGCACGCAGCCATGCGAGGCCGCATACCCCGGCAGCGGCCCGCCGTGCAGCGCGACGCCGTTCCAGGTGATGCGCTGCATGTTCGGCATCCAGGCATCGTCATACATGGTCGAGTGGTGGTCCTTCTCCTTCTCGACGACGGCGAACACGCCGGCCGGCGTCTCGCGCTCCTTGACGCCGGTCGACACCGGCGCGCGCAGGATCCAGCCGTCGGCGTCGTAGAACGTGACCTGCTGGGTCTTGATCGACACGATCGCCATGATCGGCTCGCCTGCGGCGCGCGGCGCCACAGCCTCGGTGGGAGGCGCGGGACGGGCCTGTCTCGCCGCGGCGTCCGCGGCCAGCGCCGTCAGTGCGGCCATCGCCGCGAGCGTAACAATGGCCAGAGCACCCCAACGGCGCGTCGCCACGCTGGATCGCGCCGTTGATGATCGATTTAACATTCCATGTCCCGGTTGAATTGATCGTCCGCGCTTGCGCCGATCCAGCGTCAGATCGCGATTTTGGATCAACTAAACGCCTCTCATATACGACAGCTCGCGCGGGAGGAAGGGTGGCGTAGAGTTCCCGGATTAAGCGCGCCGCCGTTTCGATTTCGCCTTATCGTTCCGCACCGACTTACGCGCCGGTAAAATCGCAGCCCGAAGAATTCCATTCATTCGGGTTTGCCAGCCCTCGCCGGTAGATTTGAACGCATCCAAAACATCCGCGTCCACACGCAGGCTGATGGCCTCTTTCCTGGTTTCGGACTTCGGCCGGCCTCGCGGCCGGATTCCAATCGAAACCGTCGCACCAGCTATTTGCGCATCGGTCAATTCCGGCGCGTCGTCGTATTCGTCCGGCTCGATGACATGCGCATCAACCTTCTTCAAATCGCTTCGAATAGCGTGCTTGTTCTTTGTCATCGCATTTTCTCATCGGAGGCACGGCCCCCTAGATAATTATCGTATATACGATAATTTGGTGCCGGTCGAGCCGTAACGGAGGCGGCGTTCGTAGCGGTCGCGGTTCTGCGGTGCGTCGTGAAGAACGCTGCACCGCGTCCGGGACACGAAATCGCCGTTGCGTAACCCTCATCTTGATCGCACGTATCAAGTTTACGCTAGCTATGTAAACGCGCGATGCGAACCGACCCCTACCCGTCTCCCGTTTTACCAAGGCCGCCCGACTGCACCCAATTCATGAATGCCAGTAGGATAGGATCAGCCTGAACGTCAGTTCGCCTCAGCGGCCGTACGAATGACAATCCTGCAATCGTCCGTACTCGCGATAGCGCAACGTACGCCTGACCCGGCGCGAATGCTCCCGTTCCGAAGTCGACACGAACATCGTCTAACGTGAGGCCTTGAGCTTTGTGAATTGTAATAGCCCAACCGTGCACAAGAGGAATTTGTCGGTACGTGCCGACAACTTTATTTTCAATTTTTTGTAGTGCTCCATTCCACTCCTGCGCAATTTTTTCCCAAGCAACGCGCGAAACTAGATGTTCCTGCTGAGTTCGATCAAACCTTACAAACGCAGCATCCTGAAGGACGCGAGTAACTGTGCCTAGCGAGCCATTTACCCATCGACCCTGTGTATCGTTCTTGGTTGCCATAACGCGCGCGCCTACGGCAAGCTCAAGATATTCAGGAGCTGGCAAACTGTCATTGACGATCGGATATCTTCCTTCAATTTGCGCCCGGAAAACGGCTGGGTTCGTACTCAACGCCGCCAGCCCATTATGATTGTATTGTTCCGCCGCGTGCCGCGTAGACGTAAGCAGGAGCGGCTCAACACCGTCGCGATGAGACCCGACACATTTCTCATTTAGTTGATTGATAGCGGTTTCAATCGCTTCGTCCGACCTTATCCGTCCGAGAATCTCAACGAAATCTGCTTCATTCTGCCGCCAGATGTGATCTAGGACTATAGGCGTAATAGGTGCGCTCTGGAGAGCGTGAGCACTAAAGGCGTAGGCTGCTTTATACTGGAGACGCTTCAAAAGCTCTCCATCTTGGCCTTGCACAACCGGCGGCAACTGCAAAAAGTCGCCAACCATGACCAGTTGCACACCACCAAACGGACGATCGTCGTTACAAATCTGCCTGAGCCGCGCTTCTATTCCGTCGATAAGATCAGCCCTGACCATTGAAATCTCGTCAATGACAAGCCTATTCATTCGGCGATAGAGCGTGCCAAAGTTGTGTTCTCGCGGGAGATTGTTTGCGTCCAGAACGCCTTGCGGCCGGAATCGAAAAAAAGAATGAATCGTTTGCGCCTGCGCATTCAATGCAGCGACGCCTGTCGGCGCGACCGTTGCTTGCAACTCTCCCCCAGGGCGCGCCTTAAGATATTGGACGAGTCTCGTTTTCCCGGTCCCGGCCCGCCCGACAACGAGTACAATCGGATTCCCGCCGTCGATTGCTGCAAGGGCTTCCTGAATACCGGGTGAAATTTCGTATTGATGATCCCTCTTAAATTTTAAATCGGCGACAAGTGGGCTTGCCGCTTCGGGCTTGCGCGAACCCAAAAGCATCTCAAAGAATTTTCCGAAATTAGACAACGCTGTTCCCTTATCGAACCGCTATCACGCCTTCCCCAGATACACCTTCTGCACCCGCGGATCATTGGTAGATCGGCGGGGCGTTGCCAACCCGAATAGGAGTTTTGAAAATGAAATATCCAATCAAGCAAAGAGTCTATGCAGCGTTCAATTCGAGAGCCGCTGCGTCGTCTTGAGCTCGTTTCTTTAATCGCTTAGCAAGATGCGTTTCGCCTGCGGCGATAGCTGTATTCGCTTCTTTGATTACACCTGCTGAAATCGCGACTTCTGCCGGAATCTTCTTGTTGAGCGCCATCCAGGAAGCAACTTCGGCCCAGTCGTAGAGCGGTGTGTCTGAGGTTACGCGGGCGACCGGAGCCGGAAAGTTTTTTGCGCGGTCGCCCTTGGCGTAATTGGAAATCGCCGCGCGCGTCAGGTCGGCGCGCGACGCAATCTCGGAAAGGTTGACGAGAGGATCCGGTTCTATACGATCAATCTTCGCGCCGGCAGCGCAAACATTCTCGACCGCGGAAGCAATCGCCTGGTCAATTGATTTAGCCTCTCGAGCAAAGTCGATAATCGTATGGCCCTTTTGAAAAGCCACCAAAGCGTCGTCACAGCCCGCATCATAGAAACGATCGCCAAAATCATCCGCGGTGGGGTCAACGCCAGATGCGATGACGCTGAACTCAAACGTCTTCATTCTTGACCTCCTTCCGCTTTGTGGGGGCATCTATCGACAGCCCTCATGATCTGTTTCGCGTGATTACCAGCGTTGGCTGGCGTACCATTTACCTGTTGAGCGCATCCATCCCGGTCGGCGTGCGGACAAAACAAGCGTCCCCAATGGCCCATTTTTCGAAAGGTCCACCCTTCAACTTCGGCATACTTGACTGCCGCCTCGACCTCTTTCTTCGGATGCGTCGGCCTTGTTGCCATCGTCGGCGTCACTTATTTAAGTCGCCGTTGACATCTGTCAACGGTTATCACAAAGATAACTCCTAATTCTAGTTAAATAGCTGATTTTATTTGGATAATCGATACACTTATAGCCTGCAACAAGCTTATGGCGCACGTCTCAGAAGCTCTCACCCCGTCCCCAGATAAACCTTCTGCACCTGCGGATCGTTGGCCAGCGCCGCCGCCGTGCCGGACAGCACGCTTTTGCCCACCTGCAGCACGGTGGCGAAATCCGAGACCTCCAGGGCAAGTTCAATCGATTGCTCGGCCAGCAGGATGGTCAGGCCTTGCTTGTGCAACCGCCCAAATGTCTCGTACATCAACTCCACTACCGTCGGCGCGAGGCCGAGCGAGGGCTCGTCCAGCATCAGGAGCTTCGGGTCGCTCATCAGCGCGCGGCCGACCGCCAGCATCTGGCGTTCGCCGCCGGACATGGTGCCGGCGCGCTGGCTGCGCCGCTCGGCAAGCTTTGGAAAGATTTCGTAGACGCGCTCGAGCAGCGCGGCGATACGCGCTCTGTCGCGCAGCGGCGTCGCGCCGAGCAAAAGATTGTTCTCGACGCTCTGCTGCACGAACAGCCGCCAGCCTTCCGGCGACAGCGCCAAGCCCTTGCGGACGATGGCGAACGCGGTTTGCCCTGCAATCGCCTCGCCACGAAAAATGATCGAGCCGGAATGCACCGGGATCAGACCGGCGATGGCGTTCAACGTCGTGGTCTTGCCGCCGCCGTTGGAGCCGAGCAGCGCCACCACGCTGCCCTCCGGCACTTCCAGCGACACGTCGGAGACGCCGATCAGGTCGCCGTAGCGGACTTCCAGATGCTCTATTCTGAGCAGCGGCACGGTCATGGGATGGGTCCGCCCATCAGTTCGACCGGCGTGTGGCCGGCGGCGGCCTTGGCGGCGCGGGTGCCGAGATAGGCGGCGATCACGGCCGGATTGCCGGTGACCTCGCGCGGGCTGCCGCGCGCGATCTCGCGGCCCTGATGAAACACCACCACGCGCGTTGCCAGCGACATGATGACTTCCATGATGTGCTCGACAATGACGAGCGTAATGCCGGAGCGGTGGATATCACGCACGAGATCGATGGCGAGTTGCACCTCGCGCTGCGTCAGCCCCGCCATCGCCTCGTCGAGCAGCAGGATCTTCGGTTCGGTGGCCAGCGCGCGCGCGATTTCGAGCCGCTTGCGGCCAGGCGTGCCGAGCGAGCGCGCCGGCGCGTTGGCCAATGCGCTGAGGCCCACGCGCTCCAGCACGGCGCGGGCCTTGGCTTCAGCCTCGAAACGATGCGGGGTGCGAAGGAACGCGCCGATCATCACGTTCTCGAGCACCGACATGCCTTCGAACGTCTGCGGCACCTGGAAGGTGCGCGCCAGTCCAAGATGCGCGCGGGCTTCCGGCGTCAGGTTGGTGATGTCGTGTCCTTCCAGCAAAACCGTGCCGGAAGTCGACAAGAGATCACCGGTCAGGCAATTGAACAAAGTCGATTTGCCGGCGCCGTTGGGCCCGATCAGGCCGAGGATGTCGCCTTGCTCCAGCGTTACCGAGGCCTTGTCGACGGCCTTGAAGCTGCCGAAGGCCTTTGTCACGTCGCGGGCTTCAAGGAGCATGGGCGGCTCCCTTCGCAATGGCGGATTCCGATGTCTTGCTGCGCCTCGCCCACAGCCTGTTGATCAGAGTCAAAATGCCGCCGGGCTGGAAACGGGCGATCAGGACAATGATCGCGCCATAGACGACGAATGTCAGCCCGGCGCCTTTGCCGCCGAGCAGATTATTGGAAATCTCCTCCAGCGGCACCAGGATGGCGGCGCCGATCAGCGGCCCGAACAACAGGCCCGCGCCGCCGAGTGCCGCCATGATCAGCATCTTCACCGAGATCAGGATGCCGAGGCCGGATTCCGGATCGACGAAGCCGAACATCATCGCATAGAGCGCGCCGGCGACGCTGGTCAGCCCGGCGCTCAGCATGAAAGCATAGAGTTTGGTGCGGCTCGCGGGTGCGCCGAGCGAACGCGCGGCGCGTTCGGAATCCTTGATGGCGCGCAGATAAAAGCCCATGCGGCTGTTGGTCATCCACCAGGTGATGCCCAATGTGATCGCGAGCACGATGAGGAACAGATAGTAATATGGCAGCGCCGAGGTGAAGGAGAGATCGAGCACGGTTCGCGGCACGGTCGGACCGCTCAGGCCCACGGCCGCGCCGAGATATTCGGTGTTGGTGACGATCAGCCGCACCAGTTCGGCGACGGCAATGGTCGCCATGCTGAAATAGTGCCCCGACAGCCGCAGCGTCGGCACGCCGATCACCGCGGCGATCAGCACGGCCACCGCAACACCGACGGGAATTCCGACCAGCGGCGGCAATGCGAAATGCGAATACGCGGCCATCGAGGCGTAGGCGCCGCAACCGAAGAACACGACGTGGCCGACCGACACCTGCCCGGCATAGCCGCCGACGATGTTCCACGCCGAGGCGGCGATGGCATAGAGCAGGATCAGCGCGCCGAGCCGCTGCTGGAACGGCGTCGAGAACAGCAGCGGATAGGCGATGACCAGCGCGAGCGCTATCGATGGCCACAGAAGGCGCTTCGCTCGCGTCTTCCTCATCACGTCTTGCCCATCAGGCCTTGCGGCCGGAACCAGAGGAAACACAAAAACAGTGAGTAGACGACGATGTCCTTGTAGACCGCGCCGATCAAGTATGCCGACGTCAACTCGATGACGCCGATCAGCAGGCCCGCAACCAGCGCACCGGGTATGCTTCCGAAGCCGCCCAGCGACACCGTGACAAAGGCAACGATGCCGAGCGTCTCGCCGACCGTCGGCGCGATATAGAAGAAGGTCGCAATCAGCGCGCCGGCGATGCCGGTGGCCGCAGCCGCAATCGCCCAGGCGATCGCCTGCATGGTGTCGGGACGGATGCCCATCAGCTGCGCCGCGGTGGAATCCTCGGCGACCGCCAGCATCTTCGAGCCGAGCGAGGTGCGGGTGAGCAGCACATGCAGACCGAGCGTGACCAGCAGCGCAACCACGCCGGCCAGCAGGCGCGATGCCTGGACGCGAATGCCAAGCACGTCAAACGTGCCGCCGACGATATTTTCCGGCAGTGTCATGAAATTGGCGCCGAAACCCCAGAACACGGAATACCGCAGCAGCAGCGCGAGGCCGAAGGTGCCCAGGATCTGCGCCAGCATCGGCCCTTTCATCACGCTGCGGATCAGGCCGAAATAGACGACGATGCCGAGCGTCGCCAGCACGAGTGCTGCAACCGGCGCGCCGAGGAAAGGACCTACGCCGAACAGCGTCCACACCACGAACGCCACATACATGCCCAACATGACGAAATCGCCGTGGGCGAAATTGACGATGTTCATCATGCCCCAGATCAGCGTGAGGCCGGACGAGAACAGCGCATAAACCGCGCCGAGCAACAGGCCGCCGACGATCACCTGAACGAGGATGGAGGACATGCCGGCTTAAAATTCTTGCGGGTTAAGTCTCATCGATAGCGCCGTTGCTGATCGAACAAGGCGGGGCCAACGCCCCGCCTTCGGTATTTCGATTTGTCACCAGCCCTTGTAGGGCATCACCGGCGCCGTCTTGGCCTGGTTCTTCGGCCAGACCGGGACGTAGTTCTCGCCATCCTGCAGCTGGATCACCAGTCCCGCCGCCAGGATGTTCTGGCCCTTGTCGTCGAATTTTACGCCTTTGTAGCCCATGATCAGCTGATCGGGTTTCAGGTCGGTCGCCTTCAGCGCCGCCTGGATCTTGTCGGGTTCGGTGGACTTGGCGCGGTCGATCGCATCCATCAGCACGAAGAACCCCTGCATCTGACGCGCCGCGGTATCGTCCATGTCGTCGCCGCTCTTCTTCTTGTACATCTCGTTGATCAGGAACGACGGCGATCCCGGAGGTCCGATCGCGAAGGACGAGCGGTTGAACACGCCCTGCGTCAGCTTGCCGACGGCCTTGAGGAACGAGGGATCGGAAAAGCCTGCGTTGTCGGCCACCATCATCGGCGGCTTGTAATCCAGCGACTGCATGGTCTTGGCATACAGGATCGCATCGGAGGTGTAGCAGACCATGATCACCACATCGGGCTTCTTGTCCTTGAGCTGCAGCACCTGGCTCTGCACGTCGGTGGTGTTGGCCGAATAGGCAATGTCCTGCGCGATGCTTAAGCCGTTCTCCTTGAACACGCTGGTGATGACGCTCGCAACCGAGGTGCCGTATTCGGTGTTCTCATGAACGATGGCGATATTGTCGGTCTTGGCGCCGCCGGCTTTCATGTCCTTGAGAAAGTCGAGATAGATCTTGGCGAAATCCGACGCGACCGGCGTGGTGCGGAAGAACCACTTAAAACCGCGCTCGGTCAGGCTTGCCGCCACCAACTCGCCGTTCAAATAAGGAATGCCGTATTTTTCGGCGATCGCGCTGGTGGTCAGCGTAATGCCGGACTGGTAGGCGCCGCTGAGCGCAACCACCTTCTCTTCGGTGATCAGGCGCAGCGCCTGGTTCTGCCCGGTGGCGGGGCTGCCCTGGTTGTCGGCGAACACCACCTCGACTTTTGCGCCGCCGAGGCCGGGCAGGCCGGGACCCTTCGTCACCGGCAGATTGCCTAAGCCCGGATGCCCGTTGTTGATGATGTCGACCGCGGTTTCGATCGCCGCCTTGGCGTGGACGCCGGCGCTCGCCGCGTTGCCGCTGAGCGGATAGATCGCACCGATCTTGACGGTCTTTTGCTGCGCAAGCGCCGGCCCGGCCAGCGCTGCGGAAATGGAGGCGGCGCAAAGCAGCCCGACGACGTGATTGAATTTCATGCTGATAATCTCCGAAAGCGTTCCCACCCAATGCCGGGCTCTGAGGCCGAGATGCGATGGGCGAAGGCCTACCGCTCTGTTTTCGTTTGGCATCATAAGCATGGCATGCCCGCCTCACAGGGGCAAGCTGGCCTTGACGCCAATGTAGACGGTGTTGCTCGCGTCGCGGTCCTGCAGCGGATTGTGGAAGGTCACGACATGCGCATCCGACGTCGCAAAGACATTGGCCAGCACCGCCTTGAATGCCTGATCCGGCGGATCGTTCGACCACAGCGCGAACACGCCGCCGGGATGCAGGTGTTGGCCAAGTTTTCGCAAACCCTCCGGCCGGTACAGCGCGGCGTGGTTCGGATGCAGCAGGTTTTGCGGCGAGTGGTCGATATCCACAAGCACCGCATCAAAGCAGCGGCCCGGTGTTTGCGGATCGAGGCCATCGGGGGATGCCGACATCGCGAAGAAGTCGCCATGGACCAACCGGCAGCGCGGATCTGCCGTCAGTTGCTGACCGAGCGGCAGCAGACCGCGCTCGTGCCACTCGATCACCTCGGCCAATGCATCGACCACGATCAGCGAACGCACGCGCGCATCTTCCAGCACGGCCTGCGCGGTGTAGCCAAGCCCGAGGCCGCCAACGACCACATCGAGGTCCGTTCGCTCAAGTGCCGCCAATCCGAGCCGCGCCAGCGCAATCTCCGCGACCGTGAACAGGCTCGACATCAAAAACTCGTCGCCGAGTTTTATTTCGTAGACGTCGATGCCGGTGGACAGCTGTCTCCGCCGCCGCAGGCTGAGCGCGCCCATCGGCGTCGGGCGAAAATCCAGCTCCTCGAAGTACACGCTCATGCGCCGACGGCTCCAACTGTCACGAAAAACGCGCCCCAAAACGGTCACGAGTTTGCCGCAACGGAATCACAAGGCCTTCAGGCCGGGTCGCAAACCCTGCAACCTTCTGTAACCCTCTCGTCTTGCTTGCCAAAACCGGTCCCAGACGGCTAGAAGGACCCTCAGCCGACGGGATTTAGGAAATCCCCTCGCCAGCGATTGCCTGTGTACGCGTCTTAAGCCTTTGAGACTGCTCGGCAATTTTGGGGAATGGTGTAACGGTAGCACAACAGACTCTGACTCTGTTTGTCTAGGTTCAAATCCTAGTTCCCCAGCCAGCAAGTTGGCCAATGATATTAGCGCACTGGGACCGGGAATGGCGTTCAAGACCGGCTGTCTGGTAGGCTGGGGCAACGCAGGATCAAGAGCAAGCTGGCGATGGCGTTTTGGGGAACCATTCTGCTTAGCATGGCGGTCGCGGTGGCGGCGGCCCTACTTTCCCTAGTGCTCGTCTTCTTCGGCTCCGCCCTCTGGCATCAAAATTACCCGAGCGATGATGAAGCGCAGCGGTTGAAGACCGCGAATCTTCTGCAAGCAAAAACCGACCGCACGGAGTTTGAAGACGAATACCTCGGGAGCCTGCGATGGCGGAGCCCAGCGAATCGATTCTTCTTGGCGATGCCGAAGATATTTGGCGTAGTCTTCGTGGTCGTTTTCGCGGCGTGCTATTATTTAACGTAAGCGGAGCGTCGCGTGTCGAAATCCTACGAGTTCCTGCAAAAATTGCGGGTGCGAACCAGAGGTCAGAGCGCAGGGAGGTCGAGGCTACTGCACACGCTGCTATACTTTGGTGAAGCGCATTGCAGAGGCCCAGGCATGGAACAGAAAATTACCTGAAACGCTGAAGAGTATGCCGAAACACGAAGACAACTTTACGGAAGAGAAATTTGAAATCTTTCGCAAAGAGTGCATCCGCCAATTCAGAGAGAGGCTCGGTTACTTGCGGCTGCGGCAAGAAATGCGTGACGGGGTTCGTCACGTCAAACCGCTGGACCTTGAATATAAGTTTGCAAAGCTCCTCCGAGAGATTCGACCAAAGACCTTGTACCCGCGCAACGCCAGTTACCTCGCGACGCATTTCGACCAAGAGGAACGGCGCGTGATTTACGGACTGCTTGATGACATTGAGGACCATGTCCGCTGGAAAGGCATTCTATGGCACAAGGTCTATGAACGGATGCGTGAACCTCGCGACCAATAGAGGCCGTCACGTTTCGCCCCTCGCTCCTCGCTAGCTGCCTTCAGAAACCTCGTCTCCCACAAGCGGATCGACCAACGAATTCTCTGATAATTTGCCGCCTCACCCCTCCACCGGCGGCATCCCATGAGTATGAAACGACTCGATCGTCTTCAGCCCCCAGGCCTGCCCCTTCTTGCGCTCCTCCTCGGTCCACACGATCGGCTTCCAGTCCGGCGCTAACGCAGCGTCCGCGTCAGATCGTCGAACAGTTCGTCCACCGCGAACTCGCGGGGAATGAGTCTCTGCTGAGCCGTATATCGAATGATCATTTCCAGCGAGCGGCGCATCTCTTCGGCGCTGAACCGCGGAGACGCGGCGCCCGCTGCTGTCGCGCTCTGTTGCAGCAGCCGGACTACCTCGCGCACCACATCCGGATGCCCAGCGGATGGCGCCTCGCTGACCACCACCATATGATTGATCGGCCTCACCTGATGCTTTGCAAACCATGATTTTTCTTCGTTTCCGACATCAGGAAACAACGGCCTCAAATCCGGATGCTCCGACTTCTCGCCAAGCACGGCATCAAGCTCGCCATCGACCAGCATCTGGACAATCTGCTTGCCCTGCGGCGCCCGCACCGTGGTGTCGCGAAATTCGGCGACATGGGCGTCCTCGAACGTGACCCAGTCGATCGAGTCCAGATCGACGCCATAATCGTTGGCCAGAATTCCGCGCAGCCACGCGCCGGTCGTGGTCGTGAAGGAGCGGATGCCGACGCGCTTGTTGTTCAGGCCGGCGGGCGTCAGCGTCCCGGCTCTGGCATTGTAGAGCGCGAACGCATGCTGAGACCGCGCCATCACCACGCACGGCAGCAGCACCATCGGCTTGCCAAAACTCTTCGCCATCAAATAGGTGACGATCGCCATTTCCGAGACGTCGAAAGCCCGTTCGCGGACCATCGGCTTGAACCCCGTGTGGGTCGGCGAATAATCCGCGAAATCCAACGTCACCAGATCCGACCTGACCGATCCATCCTTCAGCGCGGCCGTGCAGGGGTAATCGCCAAGCAATGTCCGCAGCCGCATCGCCACCTCAGTCGGTCTCCGGCTTGTCGACGTAGATCAGGCCCGCCTTCGCCAGCGGCTCGCGCATATTGTACATGTCGAGCCCGAGCGCGCCGGAAGCGAGCAGTTTGCGCTTGCCGTCCTCGTCGGCCTGGCGCTTTTCGCCCTTTGCGGCGACCTCGGCTGCATCCTTGCGGCGGACCACCACGATGCCGTCGTCGTCGGCAATCACGGCGTCGCCCGGTTCGACATTGATCCCGGCGCATACGACGGGGACGTTGACTGCGCCCAGCGTCGACTTGACCGTCCCCTTGGCCGAAATCGCTTTCGACCACACCGGAAAACCCATCTCGCGCAGCGATTTTACGTCGCGGCAGCCGGCGTCGATGACGAGACCGGTGACGCCGCGCGCCTTCAGCAACGTCGCAAGCAGGTCGCCGAACATGCCGTCGCTGTTGTCGGCGCTGCACCCTACCACCAAGATATCACCCGGCCGGCACTGTTCGACCGCGACATGAATCATCCAGTTATCGCCGGGATGCGCCAGCACGGTGACGGCGGTGCCCGCCGCCTCGGCGCCCACCCACACCGGACGCAAATAGGGCTTCATCAGCCCGACACGGCCGTAGGCTTCGTGCACCGTAGATGCGCCGAGCGCGCCAAGCCGTTTGACGACATCGGCGTCAGCCCGATCGATGTTGCGGACAACAACCGTCTTCATGCCAGTTCCTCCACCGCCATCGGGAATAATCGCTGATAGGCCTCGCCATAGGTCATGGCCTTGCCGGAATTGCGTCCGCCCTGCATGCCGCGCTGAAGCGCGACCCGCTCGTAATAGGCCCACAGGTGCTTTTGGGCCGCAAGAATCTCAAAAGTCTTGCGCTTCAGGTCCCAGACCTCGTCGATGTTGAGGATCACCTGCGGCTTGAAATTGCACATTTCGGGCTGATGCGGCTCGAACAGGAAGACCGGCGGCGCGCTGTAGCTGTAGTCGGCCTGCGGCTTGTGACCCATCGCTTGCGCCACGATACGCGCTTCCTGGGCATAGGCCGCGGCGGCCGGATGATCGACGTTGTAGGGATCCTCAAGCGAATGCGTGAGCACAAAATTCGGGTTGAGTTCGCGATAGATGTCGATCAACCGGTCCATATGCGCGTCGGTTAGGCGCAGCGGATAGTCGCCGGCGTCGAAGAACTCGATCTCCGCGCCAAGCGCCGCCGCGGCGCGCTCGGCCTCGTCCCGCCGCCCCGCCTTGACCTTGTCCAGCGTCATGCCCGGCTGCTTCCAGGCGAACTGCGATTCGCCGCGCTCGCCGAACGCAAGGCATACGATCTTGACGCGATAACCCTTTTTGGCGTGCAGCGCGATCGCGCCGCCCGCGCGCCACACAAAATCCCCCGGATGCGCTGAAACCACCAAAGCTGTCTTCGACATGGCATTCCTTATTCTCATGAGGAGGTTACCTCGCATTCGCCGGCGCGTGTACATGCCACAAGTCGGCGCGCCAGTGCAGCGTGATGGCTAGCATCAGCAGCAGCCCGGTGGCCGCATAAAGCGACGCGGTGGCGACGAACCCGATCTCGCTAATGAGACTGCCGGCGGCCAAAAGGCCGATCGGCAGGCTGTAGATCGCAAGCATGCGCACGCCCATCACCCGGCCGCGGAAATGCTCGCTCGCGGTGCGCATCAGGATGACCGCGATTGAGATCATGGCAAGACTCTGCGCGAATCCGACCACCATCAGGCACGCCATCGCCGCCGGCATGCTCTGCAATTGGGCGAACACCAGCAGCAAGGCATACCACGCCGCCGTCGCGCCGATCATGAGGCGCGCGACGCGGATGCCGCCGATCAGGCTGAGCGCAATGGAGCCGGCCAGCGAACCCACCGCGAAACTGGCGGACAGATATCCGAGCCCGGTCTGGTTGGTGCCGTAGATGTCGCGCGCGATATACGGCAGCAACCCGTTGGACATCGGATAGGCGGTCAGGTTGGCGAGGAACGCGATCCAGATCGCCGCGCGCATCCGCGGCGTGGTCCAGACATAGGCGATGCCCTCTTTCAAATCCCGCATCGGCGAACGCCGTATCGCTTCGCTCGCCACCTCGTCGACCGGATGCGGTTTCGACGGCGCAATCACGCAGAGGGTGAGCAACGTACTGACCACATAGAGCGTGACGATCGCCACATAGGCCGGCCCCATGCCGAGCGCGGCGAACAATCCGGCGCCGCTCAGCGCGCCGGCAATGCGCGCGGTATCCATCGTGGTGCGTGAAATGCTGATCGCGCCGATCAATTGATCATGCGGCATGATGGTGGCAACCAGCGCCCCGCGCACGCCAAGGTCCGAGGGCCGGACAAGGCCCATCAAGGCCACGATGATGAAGACATAGACGGGGTTCAAGGCGCCGGTAAATGCAAGGGTCATCAGCGTGGCTGCGAGCACGGTGTAGATCGCGCGCATGATAGCGAGCAGATCGCGGTGGCCGATCCGGTCCCCGACCACGCCGAACATCGGCGCGATCAGCGTGCCGATGAAATTAAGCGACGCAAATAACGTCAGCAGCAGCACCGAGCCGGTCTCCACCAGAATGTACCAGCCGAGAATCAGCGTCTCCATCTCGAACGCCCACGAGGTGAGCAGATCGGCGGGCCACTGAAAGCGGTAATTGCGGATCCGGAACGGCGCCAGCGCTGATGGCCGGGCGAACTCGCTCATTCAATGCCGCGGTTCATCGCGTTCCACCCCTGCCCTGTTTCTTGTTGTTCCAGGCGGGGTTTTCCTCGCGCCGGAAGTTGCTTGCTGAAAATGGATACCGCGCTGGTATTGCCTGCGTCAACAAGACGAGCGGCGATACGCCACGGGGCGGTGCTCAAACGCAGCCGTCGACGATCCGGTCAGGCGTCTGCCGACCGTGACGCCCGGCCGGCTGCGGTTCTATCGAGTGTCGCTTCTTGCTGAAACTCCGTCTCCGGCGCAGCAAGATGTCCCGTCAAGGGAACGGAGAGCCGACAGATAAGGCCCTCGGAACGCCAGTCGAACTCCGCCCGTCCTCCGAGTTGCGACTCGATGCTGGCGATCACGCTTCTCGTCCCGAAACCTCGTGAAGCGGGCTTTTGCACCGGTGGTCCGCCGCTCTCTTCCCACGCCAACGTCAGAGTATCGGCTTGCACCTCCCACTTGATGGAGAGGCGGCCGGACAAGGTGGAAAGGGCGCCGTATTTTGCCGAATTGGTAACAAGCTCATGCAGCGCCAGCGCCAGCGTTTGTGCCGTTGCGGGCTGCAACTGAATCTCCGAACCGTAGAGTGCGATGTGATGGCCGGCAGAATAAGGCGCGAGTTCTTCATCGACCAGCTTTCCGATTTCCGCCCCGCGCCAACTCGATAGCGAGAGAATGGTATGCACGCGCGCAAGCGCGCTGATCCGGCCTTCCACCGCATGAATGTAGGCCTTGACGTTGTCGCCGCGCGTCAATCGAACGATGGATTGCGCCAGCGCCAATGCATTTTTCGCGCGGTGATCGACTTCCCGCGCCAACAGATTTTGGCGTTCTTCGGCCTGCTTGCGCTCGGTGATGTCGATGGTGACACCGCTCACATGCACGACCCGGCCGCCCTTGTCGACGGTCGCGGCGGCCGTCCCGGCGCACCAGCAAATCGCGCCATCCGGCCGGCGGATGCGAAATTCGGCCTCATAGGATGTCACGCCCTTGGCGAACTGGGCCATCGCCTTGCGCAGTTCGCCGATATCCTCCGGATGAAGCAAGGCTTGAACGTTTGCCGGGGTCACTTCAAAGGTTTGCGGATCGACTCCAAAAATGTGGAATTGCCCCTCGTCCCACATCCAGTCCCCATTGACCCAATCCCAATCCCACGATCCCATCTTGCCGGCGGCGATCGCCAGGCTGCGGCGCTGTTCGCTTTCGAGCAGCCTTCCGTTCGATTCCTCGAGCTCGGCGGTGCGGGCGCGAACGCGATCTTCCAGCTCGGCATTGAACCGCTCCAGCTGCCGGGTCTTGCGGTACAGCTCGGCGAAAACCTTGACCTTGGCGCGCAGCACCTCCGGAATGACCGGCACCGGAACGTAGTCGACCGCGCCCATCTCGTAACCGCGTAAGCGGTCAATGTCGCTGACCTGGATTGCCGAGATGAAGATCATGGCCGTCTTCTGGAAGCGCGGATGCTCGCGGATCATGCCGGCGAGTTCGAAACCATCCAGTTCCGGCATGCAGACATCGACCAGAATTACCGCGACTTCATTCTTGAGGAGATATTCAAGCGCCTCGCGGCCGGACGTGGCGACGACCAGATTTTCATTGAGCTCCTTCAGAATGACCTCATAGGCGAGCAGCTTCGCCGGCTGATCGTCGACCAGCAGAATGTTGACTTTCTCGTGGTCGGTCATGTTGCTCACGCCGGTCAGCGGTGTAGCCACATGCGGATGGCGAGCAGCAACTGTTCGGTATTGACCGGCTTGGCCAGATAATCCGACGCTCCGGCCTCCAGGCATTTCTCGCGATCGCCTTTCATCGCCTTGGCGGTAAGCGCGATGATGGGCAGCCGGCGGAACGCCGGGTTTTCGCGAATGACGCCGATGGTCTGATAGCCGTCCATCTGCGGCATCATGATATCCATCAGAACGATGGCGATCTCGGGATTGGATTCGACCAGCGCGACCGCCTCGCTGCCGGTTGTCGCGGTCAAGACCTTCATGCCGCGACGCTCCAGCACGCTGCTCAGCGCGAAGATGTTGCGGGCGTCGTCATCCACCAGCAACGCGGTCTGGCCCACCAGATCCTCGTCCGACGAGTTGAGCTTCTCCAGCATGCGCTGCTTCTCGATCGGCAACTCCGTTATCACGCGATGCAGGAAAAGCGACGTTTCATCGAGCAGACGTTCGGGCGATTCCACTCCCTTGACCACGATGCTGCGCGCCATCGTATGCAATTCGGCGTCCTCCTCCACCGAAAGCTCCCTACCTGTGAACACCACCACCGGGACATTGGACAATGAGTCATCCTTGCGGATCTTGTCGAGCACCTCGAAACCGCTCATATCGGGCAGGCGCAAATCGAGCACGACGCAATCGCATGGACTATCGCGCAACGTCGACAGCGCACCCGCGCCGGTATCCGTCGTGACGATCTCGATGTCGTTATGATCGAGCAGTTCCTTGATGCTCATCTGCTCCGCCGCATTGTCCTCCACAATCAGCAAACGCTTGCGGCGCGGTTTGGCGTATTCCTTGATTTGGGATAGCGCCGCGCTGACGCCTTCGGTGGTCGTCGGCTTGTTGACGAAGGAGAACGCGCCGCGCGCCAGCGCGTGCTGGCGATCCTCGTCCAGCGTGATGATCTGGACCGGAATGTGCCGGGTAAGTGGGTTGTGTTTCAACTGGCTAAGCACGGTCCAGCCGAGCATGTCGGGCAGGAACACGTCGAGCGACACCGCGGTCGGCTGGAACTGTTTTGCCAGGTCCAGCGCCTCGGCGCCGCGCGCGGCGCTCAGAACCTTGAAACCCTTGTCGCGCGCCAGGTCGATCAGCACGCGCGCATAATGCGGGTCATCCTCGACGATGAGGAGGATCGCATCTCCGGGTTCGAGATTCAGGCGGTCGTCCGGCAACTGTTCGATCACGCGCTCCTGAGCGGTAACCTGCAACGCCGGCGCTGCGGCAAATGGGGATGGCGTCTGGGCACGCGGCGCCACCGTCGGCCCCGAATATTTCAGCGGCAGGTAGAGCACGAACGTGCTGCCCTTCCCGGGGGTGCTTCGCAGATGGATCTCGCCGCCGAGCAGACTTGCAAGCTCGCGACTGATGGCCAGACCCAGGCCGGTGCCGCCATATTTGCGGCTGGTGCCCGCGTCGGCCTGCTGAAACGCCTCGAAGATCAGCTTCTGCTTTTCCAAGGGAATGCCGATGCCGGTGTCGGACACTTCGAACGCGACGACCGCGGGCGAATGATTCAGCACCGGATGCTCGGCGCTCCAGCCGCCCAAGGCGGCCGAGACATTGAGCCGCACGCCGCCTTCCGCGGTGAACTTGAACGCATTCGACAGCAGGTTCTTCAGCACCTGCTGCAGTCGCTTGGAGTCGGTGACGATGCTGCGCCCGAGGTTCGGGTCGACCTCGATGGTGAAGGACAGCTGACGGTTTTCCGCCTCGTGCCGGAATGGACGTCCAACGGTGTCAAGCAGATTGGCGGTGAGGATTTCCTCCGCATCCACCGTGACGGTGCCGGATTCGATCTTGGACAGGTCCAGGATGTCGCTGATCAGGTTGAGCAGGTCGGTGCCCGCGCCGTGAATGGTCCGCGCGAATTCGACCTGCTTGGGCGACAGATTGCCGTCGGGATTCTCGGTGAGCTGCTGGCCGAGGATCAGGATGCTGTTGAGCGGCGTGCGCAGCTCGTGCGACATGTTGGCGAGGAATTCCGACTTGTATTTCGACGTCAGTGAAAGTTCGGTGGCCTTCTCTTCCAGCGCGCGCCGGGCTTGTTCGATCTCCTGGTTCTTGCGCTCGACCTCGACGTTGCGTTCGGCAAGCTGCTGCGCCTTCTGCTCGAGCTGCTCGTTGGTTTGCTGCAGCTCCTTCTGCTGGGTCTGCAATTCGCCGGCGAGTTGCTGAGACTGTTTCAGCAGACCTTCGGTCTGCATCGTCGCCTCGATGCTGTTGAGCACGATGCCGATGCTATCGGTGAGTTGTTCGAGGAAGGTCATCTGCGAGGTCGTGAATGAACCCGCCGAAGCCAGTTCGATTACCGCCTTGACCTGGTTCTCGAACAGCACCGGCAGCACCACGAGGTTTTTCGGCACCACGCGCAGCAGGGCGGAGTTGATCGGGGTGGCATCGGCCGGAATGTCGGATACCAGCCGCTGACGCTTGTCCATGGCGCATTGGCCGACGAGGCCTTCGCCGAATTGTACAAATTGCTGATGCGGAATGATGCTGTCGCCTGCATAGGCCGAAAGCAGCCGCAACTGCGGATTGTCTTCGTTTTCGACCTGATAGATGACACCCATATGGGCATTCACCAACGGCGTCAGCTCGGTCAGCAGCAATCGGCCCACGGTAGCCAGATCGCGCTGGCCCTGCAGCATGTTGGTGAACTTGGCGAGGTTGGTCTTCAGCCAGTCCTGCTCGGTGTTGACGTCGGTCGTGAGCCTGAGATTGCCGATCATCGTGTTGATATTGTCTTTGAGCTCGGCCACTTCGCCGCGTGCGTCGACCTGGATCGATCGGGTCAAGTCGCCCTTGGTGACGGCGGTCGCGACTTCGGCGATCGCGCGAACTTGCGATGTCAGATTGGCCGCGAGCAGGTTGACGTTGCCGGTCAAATCTTTCCAGGTGCCGGCCGCGCCGGGCACGTTGGCCTGACCGCCGAGCCGGCCTTCCACGCCGACTTCGCGTGCGACGCTGGTGACCTGATCGGCGAAGGTCGCGAGTGTATCGGTCATGTTATTGATGGTTTCGGCGAGCGCTGCGACTTCGCCTTTGGATTTCACCGTCAGATTTTGCTTGAGGTCGCCGTCGGCAACGGCGGTCACGACTTTCACGATGCCGCGCACCTGCTCGGTCAGGTTGGCGGCCATGAAATTCACGGTGTCGGTCAGGTCTTTCCAGGTGCCGGCGACGCCGGGGACTTCGGCCTGGCCGCCGAGCTTGCCTTCGGTGCCGACCTCGCGCGCCACGCGCGTCACTTCGCCGGCGAAGGCGTTGAGCTGGTCGACCATCGTATTGATGGTGTTCTTGAGTTCGAGAATCTCACCCTTCACGTCCACGGTGATCTTGCGCGACAGGTCGCCGCGCGCCACCGCCGTAGTCACCTCGGCGATGTTGCGTACCTGGGTGGTGAGGTTGGCGGCGAGAAGGTTGACGTTGTCGGTCAAGTCCTTCCATGTGCCGCCGACGCCGGGCACCACCGCCTGGCCGCCGAGCCTTCCTTCGGTACCGACTTCGCGGGCGACGCGTGTGACTTCGGCGGCGAACGAGCGCAGCTGCTCGACCATGGTGTTCAAGGTGTCTTTCAGCAGCAGGATTTCACCGCGTACGTCGACCGTGATCTTCTTGGAAAGGTCGCCGCCGGCGATCGCGGTGGCGACCTCGGCGATGTTGCGCACCTGCGCGGTCAGGTTGGATGCCATGAAGTTGACGTTGTCGGTGAGATCCTTCCAGGTACCGGCCACTTCCGGCACTTCGGCCTGACCGCCGAGCTTGCCTTCGGTGCCGACCTCACGGGCGACGCGGGTGACTTCCGAGGCGAACGAGTTGAGCTGGTCCACCATGGTGTTGATGGTATTTTTCAGTTCGAGGATTTCGCCTTTCACGTCCACCGTGATTTTGCGCGACAGGTCGCCGCGCGCCACCGCGGTGGTCACTTCGGCGATGTTGCGCACTTGGGCAGTCAGGTTGCCCGCCATCGAGTTGACCGAGTCCGTCAAGTCCTTCCAGGTGCCGGCCACGCCGGGCACGTTGGCCTGCCCGCCGAGCCGGCCTTCGGTGCCGACTTCGCGCGCCACGCGCGTCACCTCGCCGGCGAACCGGTTGAGCTGGTCGACCATGGTGTTGAGCGTTTCCTTCAGCTGAAGGATCTCGCCGCGCACGTCGACGGTGATCTTGCGCGAGAGGTCGCCCCCGGCGATCGCGGTCGCCACCTCGGCGATGTTACGAACTTGGCCGGTCAAGTTGCCGGCCATCGAGTTGACCGAGTCGGTCAAATCCTTCCAGGTGCCGGCGACGCCGGGCACGGCGGCCTGGCCGCCGAGTCTGCCTTCGGTGCCGACTTCGCGCGCCACGCGCGTCACTTCCGAGGCGAAGGCGTTGAGCTGGTCCACCATGGTGTTGAGCGTTTCCTTCAACTGAAGGATTTCGCCCGAGACGTTGACGGTGATCTTTTTCGACAGGTCGCCCTGCGCCACGGCGGTCGCGACCTCGGCGATGTTGCGGACCTGGCCGGTCAGGTTGGAAGCCATCGAGTTCACGGAGTCGGTGAGGTCCTTCCAGGTGCCGGCCACGCCGCGCACCAGCGCCTGACCGCCTAGTTTACCTTCGGTGCCGACTTCGCGGGCGACGCGCGTCACTTCACCGGCAAAGCCGTTGAGCTGGTCGACCATCGTATTGATGGTGTCCTTCAATTCCAGAATTTCGCCGCGCACGTCGACGGTGATTTTTTTCGACAGGTCGCCATTGGCGACGGCGGTCGTCACCTCGGCGATGTTGCGGACCTGGCCCGTCAGATTGCCGGCCATCGAGTTGACCGAGTCGGTCAGATCCTTCCAGGTGCCGGCGACGCCGAGCACGTTGGCCTGGCCGCCGAGCCGGCCTTCGGTGCCGACCTCGCGCGCCACGCGCGTCACTTCGCCGGCAAAGGCGTTGAGCTGGTCCACCATCGTGTTGACGGTTTCCTTGAGCTGCAGGATTTCGCCTGAGACGTTCACGGTGATCTTCTTGGACAAGTCGCCGCCGGCGATGGCGGTGGCGACCTCGGCGATGTTGCGCACCTGCGAGGTCAGGTTGCCCGCCATGGAATTCACGCTGTCGGTCAGATCCTTCCAGGTGCCGGCGACGCCCGGCACCGCCGCCTGACCGCCAAGCTTGCCTTCGGTGCCGACCTCGCGCGCGACGCGCGTGACTTCCGAGGCAAAAGCGTTGAGCTGGTCGACCATCGTGTTGATGGTGTCCTTGAGCTCCAGAACCTCGCCCTTCACGTCCACCGTGATCTTGCGCGACAAGTCGCCGCGCGCCACGGCGGTGGTCACTTGCGCGATGTTGCGCACCTGCGTGGTCAGATTGCCCGCCAGCAGGTTGACGTTGTCGGTGAGGTCCTTCCAGGTGCCGGCGACGCCGGGCACGATGGCCTGGCCGCCAAGCTTGCCTTCGGTGCCGACTTCGCGCGCGACGCGCGTCACTTCGGAGGCGAACGAGCGCAGCTGGTCCACCATGGTGTTGATGGCTTCCTTGAGCTGCAGAATCTCGCCGCGCACGTCCACGGTAATCTTCTTGGACAGGTCGCCATTGGCCACCGCGATGGTGACTTCGGCGATGTTGCGAACCTGGCCGGTCAGGTTGTTGGCCATCGAGTTCACGCTTTCGGTGAGGTCTTTCCAGACGCCGGTGACCTCCGGGACCTGCGCCTGACCGCCGAGCTTGCCTTCGGTACCGACCTCGCGCGCCACGCGCGTCACCTCGGAGGTGAACACGCTGAGCTGCTTGATCATGGTGTTGACGATGTTGGCCGACTGCAAAAATTCGCCGCCCAGCGGGCGGCCATCGACATCGAGTTGCACGGTCTGCAGCAGGTCACCCTGGGCGACGGCCGCGACGGCCCGGGTCACTTCGCGCGTCGGCCAGAGCAGATCGTCGATCAGCGTGTTGACGGAGCCTTCCATGTCGGCCCAGGAGCCGCTGGCCAGGCCGAACTTGACGCGTTGCCGGGTTTTTCCTTCCCGGCCGACGACTTGACCGACGCGCTCCAACTGTTGCGCCATGCGCTGGTTGGCGGCCACGATTTCATTGAACGTGTCGGCAATTTTTCCTTCGATCCCGAGATGATTACCCATCATGCGCACGGAAAAATCGCCACTTCGCATCGCCTGAAGCGCATGAAGCAGGTCCTGCGACGAGTCCGGCTTTCCGTTGGCAAAGGGTTTAGGTTTTGCCGCGCGGCGAGTGGTCGATGGCGCGGCAGGGCCGAGATCGCTCATGAATTCCCCCTGGGCAAAGCGCTCGAATCCGAGCGATTCGTGCAATAGAAACGGCTGCGGACTCTCAGATCAAGTGGGAAAAAACCGACTCAGGGATAGCGCCGCCTCGCCAAATTCGAGCCAGTGGGATCAAGTTTCGAAAGGACCGCTTTGTTCCAGGCTGCGTCAAAAAAAGAAGACCCGCCTCACCGCCTAGCCCCAGGGCCGCGGGGACCGGTTCTGGAACCCGGCGCCTTCCAATCGGCCGACCCCCCTGCGGGGTTGGTAAATGGGGGATTAAGCTCGAGCCGGTTCCGCACCGGGCAGAGCGCCTGAAATGCCCATTTCTCTATCAAACCTCGGCGAAAATGGCCCACGGTTGCCGGCTAGCGCATCTCGGGCACAAATGTCTCGGTTTTGAACGTCCTGGAACTTCCGTCGCTTAACAGTTTCTCCAATAACCCCATGCATAGTCGGGCAAAACAAAGGGCGCGGCGACGCGAATTTTAGACATGTCAATTGCAACGGCTACGGCATCCTTCGGGCGCGTGATTTCGGTCCGGGGTTCCCTTGCCCGGGTCGGCCTTCTCGCGGCAAGCCAGTTGAGCCACACCGAGGTGCGGGCGACCGTCGGCCGGTTCGTCAGCATCCGCTGTTCAAATTCCACGATCGTGGCGATGATCACGGAAGTGTCCTGTGAAAATCTGCCGACCTCGGACATCTACATCGCGAGCGCCTCGGTCGACCTGCTTGGCGAAATCCTGGGCGGACCGGTACGTCCCAAGTTCCAGCGCGGCGTCACCAACTATCCGACCATCGGCGACACCGTCGACCTGATCACCAACCAGGAACTGCGAACGGTCTACGCCCCGACCGGTTCGGATCAGATCAATGTCGGAACCCTGCAGCAGGATCAGTCCGTCATTGCCTATGTCGATGTCGAGGAAATGCTCAGCAAGCATTTTGCGGTGCTCGGCTCAACCGGCGTCGGCAAATCGAGCGGCGTATCGCTGCTGCTGAACGAAATTCTCAGATCGCGGCCGAACCTGCGCATCTTCCTGCTCGACGTTCACAACGAATACGGCCGCTGCTTCGGCGACCGCTCGCTGGTTCTCAATCCGCGCAATCTGAAGCTGCCGTTCTGGCTGTTCAATTTCGAAGAGATCGTGGACGTGCTGTTCGCCGGCCGGCCCGGCGTACCGGAAGAACTGGACATCCTCGCCGAAGTCATCCCGATGGCGAAGGGAATCTATACGCAGTACCAGAACGCCGACCGGGTCGGACTAAAGCGGATAGACCCCAAGAGCATCGGCTATACCGCCGATACGCCGGTTCCCTATCGCCTCGTCGACCTGATCTCGCTGATCGACGAACGCATGGGCAAGCTCGAGAACCGCTCGTCCCGCATCATCTATCACAAGCTGATTTCGCGCATCGAGACCGTGCGCAACGATCCGCGCTACGCCTTCATGTTCGACAACGCCAATGTCGGCGGCGACACCATGGCGGAAGTCATCAGCCATCTGTTCCGGCTGCCGGCCAACGGCCGGCCGATGACCATCATGCAGCTCGCCGGCTTCCCCGCCGAAGTCGTCGACTCCGTGGTGTCGGTGCTGTGCCGGATGGCGTTCGATTTCGGCCTGTGGAGCGACGGCGTTTCGCCATTGCTGTTCGTCTGCGAGGAGGCGCATCGCTACGCCTCGGCCGACCGCAACATCGGTTTCGGGCCGACCCGCAAGGCGGTGTCCCGCATCGCCAAGGAAGGCCGCAAATACGGCGTGTATCTTGGCCTGGTAACGCAGCGTCCCGCGGAACTTGACGCCACCATCATTTCACAATGCAATACCTTGTTCGCGATGCGTCTTGCGAACGATCGCGACCAAGCGCTGCTGCGCTCGGCGGTGTCCGATGCCGCGGCCAACCTTCTGTCATTCGTGCCCTCGCTCGGAACCCGCGAAGTGCTCGCGTTCGGTGAAGGCGTGGCACTGCCGACCCGGCTGCGCTTCAAGGAAGTGCCGCCGCATCAATTGCCACGCAGCGAAGCCGCGATTTCGACCGTGCCGTCGGCGACGGCCGGCCACGACATGCATTTCGTCGGCGCCGTGCTGGAACGCTGGCGCGGAGCCACATCGCATCGCGACGTGCCCAACGATCCCGCCATCAACGAGCGGCCGGCTGCGCGCACGGTCGAAGCGCCGATGCTGCAGCCTTCGATGGGTCTCGACCCCGACCGCTTCTCGCTGCTGAAGAAGCCGCTGCGCTGATCTTCCGAGACAAGCTGCCGCCCCGGCGACCTCTCATGGTCGCGCTTTGCGCAGCCGCCGTCATCGCCTATGATCGGGCGCGAGCGCATCCGCCGCTCGAACCGGACTTTTCCGATGATGCAGCCGACCCCCAAGCGTTTCCTGACCCCTGCCCTCGACACACTGCCGGACGATATCCGTACCCGTATTCTCGCAGTGCAGGAAAAATCCGGATTCGTCCCGAATGTGTTCCTCACACTGGCATATCGCCCCGACAAGTTTCGCGCATTCTTCGCCTATCATGACGCGCTGATGGACAAGGACGGCGGCCTCACCAAGGCGGAACGCGAGATGATCGTGGTCGCCACCTCCAGCGCCAATCAATGCCACTACTGCGTCATCGCGCACGGCGCCATCCTGCGCATCCGTGCCAAAAACCCGCAAATCGCCGACCAGATCGCCGTCAACTACCGCAAGGCGGATATCACGCCACGGCAGCGAGCAATGCTCGATTTCGCCATGAAGGTAAGCCGGGCAGCGGAGGAGGTATCCGAGCAGGACTTTGCCGACATTTCGCGCCACGGTTTCAGCGAGGACGACATCTGGGATATCGCGGCGATTTCCGCATTCTTCGCGCTGTCGAACCGGATGGCCAATGTTACGGGGATGCGCCCGAACGATGAATTCTACATGATGGGACGTTTGCCGAAGTAAAGCGCTTTCAAGGAGTACCGCATTGCTCGAGTGGTCGGAGATCGTCTTGCGTCTCGGCGCCGCCACGCTTGCGGGCGGATTGATCGGCCTGAACCGCGATCTGCAGGGCAAGCCTATCGGATTGCGCACCCTTGGGCTGGTAGGTCTTGCGACCGCAATGGTGGTGGTGGCGGCGGAATCGTTCGGCAATATCGAAAAAATTCCCGACGCCGTCAGCCGCATCATTCAGGGGATTCTGACCGGCATTGGCTTTCTCGGCGCAGGCGTCATCGTCCATCGTGAAAACCGCTCCCGGGTGCAAGGATTGACCAGCGCGGCGTGCACCTGGCTCACGGCTTGCATCGGCATCATGTGCGGCGCCGGGCAGTGGCGGATCGTGCTCGTCGCGCTTGGGATCACATTTGTGGTGCTGATCTTCGGCGGCAAAGTCGAGCGACGGCTACATCGCGCGCTTGGCGGCAAGGAAACTGCCAAACAGACATCCACCCCGGCGGATGCGCCACCGACTTAAGTTCAACTCAGTCGTCGGTCGCCGCTCCGCACCAGCCCGGCAGGTAGACGGCGTCCTTGCTTTTCGCCAACGCCAGGGCCTTTTCGACCGCCTTCGCGAAATCGGCTTCCACGCTTTTGCGCGACAATCTCCGCCGCAGGAAATCCGCCCACAAGAATTCGCTGAACGGCGTCGTATCCTTGGCGTAGCCGCCGGCGCGCCGCAGTTCGCCCGCGAGGCTGCGGAATGGATCGTCCTTCAGATCTGCGACCGTTTTAGGCACATCCTTGAAGTGATGGCGATCGCCCTTGGCGTCGTAGGGGTACACCCATCTCTTGTTATCGAGCACACCCCAGAATGCATCGCGATCGACCATGGTGAGGTCGGCGATGACCGTGACCAGAATGTCTTTCACGCCCTCTTCGTGAAGCGCGCGCGCGAGGTGATGATGATCGACGACGTAGTGGCGCTTATCGGGTCCGAGCACCACCGGGATCATGTGCTTGCCGAGCAACTCGGCCTGCTTTTTCTTCGACTTGTGCTCGCGCCAACGCTTGCGCTTTTCCTTGACCTCCCGCATTCCGACGGTCATCTGCGTCGGGCGCAACGACAGGATCGGGACCGGTTGCAGCAGCGGCTCGCGCGTGTTGGCCATGACTTGACACTCCCGGCAGGCTAAAACCTCTCTGGACTGCCCTAATTAACATCAGGCGCGAGAATCGACCATGGCGGGTTCCGTACTCCCGGTCAGGAAACTGTTATCGCACGCGTGCCATGCGGACTTTGTTTGTGAGACAAGCCTCGGAAGTGCTACAAGCGGCGATCGAATGTCGCGGATCGGGCAGCGATGAAAAGCCAGCGGCCAATTGTGACGGATGACGAGCACCGCGTGCTCAAGTTCCGGCCGCGCACGATGGCCAAGCCTCCGGGCCAGAATGGCGAGCCGGGCGATAGTCGGCAGGAAGCGAACGATCTCTCGCGTTATGAGCGAACCCGGGAGGAACCCGACGATTTTCGCCATCGCATGCTGGCGAACATGGCGGCCTTCGCCTTTACCGTGGCATTGACCGCCATCGGTATCTGGCTGGCCATGAGTATCGCCGATCTGCGCAAGACCCAGGATTGCGTGTTGATGGGCCGGCGGGATTGCGCCCGCATCGCTTCGCCGCATTCCTGAGGTTTCCAGCACAGCCGCCGATTCGGCCCGGAAATCGGGCGAAACCGGCGTCTTTCGCCGCCATTGAACTCAGGGCGGCGCTCCGATATACGGGCACTCGAAACCGTGTGGGGGACGGGGGCGTTTCGGGGCACTGCCCCCTCTTCGCGCGCCTTCTCACCATTTGTCTTCAATATATCAAAGGCTTAATGATGTCTTCCACATTCGACAAGATCGCCGACATTATCGCTGAAACCTGCGACATTCCCAGGGACACGATAACACCCGACAGCCATGCGATCGACGATCTGGGGATCGACAGCCTGGACTTTCTGGATATCGCGTTTGCCATCGATAAGGCATTCGGCATCAAGCTGCCGCTGGAAAAATGGACCCAGGAGGTCAACGACGGCAAGGCCACGACCGAGCAGTATTTCGTCCTGAAAAACCTCAGCGAGCGCATCGACGAACTGGTCGCCGCGAAGGGCGCACCATCGCCCGACCATGCAACTTGAATATTTTCACCTGATCGACCGCATCGTCGACCTCAACATCGGCGAGAAGACCATCACGGTCGAGGCCCAGGTGCCGCAACAAAACACCATCTTCGAGGGCCACTTCCCGGGCTACCCGCTGCTGCCCGGCGTGTTGCTGATCGAATCCATGGCGCAGACCTCCGGGTGGCTGCTGATCGCGTTGATGAAGTTCGAACGCATGCCGTTCCTGGCCATGGTCAAGGAAGCCAAGATGCGGAGTTTTGTCACGCCAGGCGAGTTGCTGAAAGTCGAGGCCAGCGTAGTTCACGAAGGTTCCGGTTTTACCATCACCGAGGCCAAGATCAGCGTCGGCGGCAGACCGAGGTGCAACGCGACACTCACCTTCCGCCATATTCCTTTCCCAAATCCCGACTTGCGCGGGTATATGGACGCGACGGCCAAGCGCATCGGCTTTCCCGAAGAGGCGATGCCGCATGGCTGAGCCGAAACCGCCGAACTCGCCTCCGGTGGAAGTCTGGATCACCGGCATCGGTATCGCCACGTCACTTGGCGAAGGGCTTGAGGCGCATTGGGATGCCCTCAATGCGCAACGGGTCAACGTCGATGAACAGCGCTTCGCGCCCTACATCGTTCATCCCTGGGCGCCCATCAAGCTTGACGCGCAGATCCCGAAAAAGGGCGATCAGCGCCAGATGGAGGCCTGGCAGCGCATCGGCACCTACGCCGCGGGGTTGGCACTGGATTCGGCAGGCGTCAAAGGCAACCAGGAAATCCTCGGGCGGATGGACATGATTATCGCGGCCGGCGGCGGCGAACGCGACGTCCCGGTCGATTTGGCCATTATCAATGGCTATGTCAAAGGCAACTCTTCGCCTGCCTTCCTCAACGAACGGCTGATGAACGATTTGCGGCCTACGCTGTTTCTGGCCCAGCTCTCGAACCTGCTCGCCGGCAACATCGCCATTGTCCATGGTGTCTCAGGATCGTCACGTACTTTCATGGGTGAGGAAGCCGCGAGCATCGACGCGGCGCGGATCGCCCTGGCACGCATCGCCTCGGGGCAAAGCGACATCGCTCTGATCGGCGCGGCGCACAACGGCGAGCGGTCGGACTTGCTGATCCTCTACGAATTCGGCGACTACAATCTGAAGGAAAAATTTGCGCCGGTTTGGGCGCGAACGGAGAACAGCGGCTTTGCGCTGGGGTCCGCAGGCGCCTTTCTTGTCATCGAATCCAGGGCACACGCTGAAGCGCGCGGTGCAAAACCTTATGCGCGGCTGACCAACGTGGTTTCCGATCGGGCACGGCGAACGCAACCCGGCGAGGTGACAAGATCTCTGGAGGGACTGTGGTCCAGGCTTGGTATCCTCGACGACAACGGTGCGCTTATCACCGGCGCCACCGGCGTCGACCCTGTTACCTCAGAGGAAAAGACTTTCCTGAGCCAGCATCCTGGTTATGCGGTGCGCGCCACGGGGACGATGTTCGGCCACACTTTGGAAACACAATTTCCGCTGGGCCTCGCGGTTGCGGCGCTTTCAATATCGCGCGGCAAGTTGTTTCCGCCCAACGATCCGACGGGATTGGAGGTTGAAATGTTCAGGCCGCCGACCCAGATTGTCGTCGTCGGGGCCGGCCATTGGCGAGGCGAAGGAATGGCATTGGTCGAGGCGATCAAGTAAGCCGCGGGCCGCGGGATCGACGGGGAAATCATGGCAGCATCACACGACAAATTCGGCAGGCCAATCGTTGTCGTCACCGGCATGGGCATCGTGACCTCGCTCGGCGCCGGCAAGGAAGATAACTGGGCAAAGCTTACCGCGGGCGAGTCCGGCATCCGAACCATCACACGTTTTCCGATCGACGGCTTGAAGACGACGATGGCCGGGACGATCGATTTCGTCACGGTCGAGCCAGCTTCGTCGACCGGTCTTACCGAAAAGCTCGCGGATATGGCCGCCGAAGAAGCCGTCGCGCAGTCCGGCATCGGCAGCAAGGGTGATTTTCCAGGCCCGCTGTTTCTTGCGGTCGCGCCCGTCGAGGTCGAGTGGCCGCAACGCATTGAAGTGGGACGCGCGGTGGGGAAGACGGACTTCACCGTCGACGACGTGTTGCGCATCAGCGGCGGCGGCAAATATGCGCACTATCACCATCGTTTCATGTTCGGCTCGGTCGCAGGCTATCTCGCCGAGACTTACGGCACCAAGGGCTCGCCGATTTCGCTTTCAACCGCATGCGCGTCAGGTGCCACCGCCATCCAGCTTGGCGTGGAGGCGATCCGGCGCGGCGAAACCGACGCGGCGCTTTGTGTGGCGACCGACGGCTCGGTCAATCTGGAAGCCCTGGTGCGGTTTTCCCTGCTGTCGGCGCTGTCCACCCAGAACGATACGCCTCAAGCCGCGTCCAAACCGTTCTCGAAGAATCGCGACGGTTTCGTCATGGCGGAAGGCGCAGGCGCCCTAGTGCTGGAAAGCTACGAGGCTGCGATCGCGCGCGGCGCGACAATTCTCGGTGTCCTCGCCGGTTGCGGCGAACTGACCAACTCGTTTCACCGTACCCGTTCGAGCCCGGACGGCAAGCCGATCATCGGCTGCGTGCGAAACGTTCTGGCCGATGCCGGCATGACGCCGGAGCAAATCGACTACATCAACGCCCACGGCACGGCGACGCCGGAAAACGACAAGATGGAGTACCTCAGTATTTCAGCGGTGTTCGGTGAGCACACCTCGAAAATTCCGGTCTCCTCCAACAAATCGATGGTCGGTCATACGATTTCGGCGGCGGGCGCGGTGGAGGCGATTTTTTCCCTGTTGACGCTCGAACATCAGCGCATTCCGCCAACCATCAACTATGAAATCCCCGACCCCGCGATCCTGTTCGACGTGGTGCCAAACAAGGCCCGCGACGCGCGCGTAACCGCGGTGATGTCGAACTCGTTCGGTTTCGGCGGCCAGAACGCTTCATTGGTCTTGACCCGTGAACCGGTCTAGCAAGCCTGACGTTTCGCGCTGATGCGTCGCCTCTTGCTTCGCACCAAGGCTGCTATCCGCGATGCGGCCAAGCCTGCGGGCGACGCCGCCGTAGGCGTGCTGACATCCGGCCTGCTTCGCACCACGCGCTACTTCGATCCTATCAAGACCGCGAACCTGTTCGGCCGCATCTCGCGCTTCGTTGGCCGGAGGCTCAAGGAAGATAAAATCGGCCGCGCCAATCTCACCGCCGCCTTTCCGGAAAAATCACCCGAAGAGATCGAGACCATCCTTGCCGGTGTATGGGACAACATCGGCCGCGTCGGCGCCGAATTCGCGCATCTCGATCATATCTGGAAGCACGATCCGGCGCATCCGGAAGACAGCCGCATCGAGATCGAGCCGCGCACGCACGAGCTGTTCGCGCAGCTGCGTCTCGACGGCAAACCGGCGCTGATTTTCGCCAGCCATCTCGGTAACTGGGAACTGCCGGCGCTGGCTGCGGTCGCGCACGGGCTCGACGCCGCGATCCTGTATCGCCGTCCCAACATCGCGTCGGCCGACCGCGCCGTCGAAAAGTTGCGCGCGGTCAACATGGGAACGCTGATTCCGGCCGGCCGCGACGCGCCGCTCAAGCTCGCCGAAGCGCTGCAGAAGGGCCAGCACGTCGCCATGCTGGTCGATCAATACCTGACCAACGGCGTGGACGTGACCTTCTTCGGGCGCAAGACCAAGGCCAATCCCATGATGGCCCGGCTGCTGCGGCAGGTCGAATGCCCGATTCACGGCGTGCGCATCATCCGCCTTCCCGGCCACCGCTTTCGCGCCGAACTATCTGAGGAGGTGACGCCGGTGCGCGACGCCGAAGGGAAAATCGATATTCAGGGGACGATGCAGGCGATCACGTCGGTGGTCGAGGGCTGGATCCGCGAATATCCCGATCAATGGCTCTGGCTGCATCGCCGCTGGCGGTGACGGCGCAGCCGTCATTGCGAGCGAAGCGAAGCAATCCAGAGACCCGAGCACCGGCTGGATTGCTTCGTCGCAAGTGCTCCTCGCAATGACGCGCGACTAGCGTCCGGTCTTCACCTTCGTCCACAACCGGTTGATGACGCGCTGCGTCGCCAGATCGCGCGCGGTGATCACGAACAGCTTCTTGAGCGTCGCTTCGTCCGGGTAGATATTTTTGTCGTTGAGAATCTTCGGATCGATCAACTTCTGGCTCGCGAGGTTGCCGTTGGCATAGGACAGAAAATCCGAATTCTTTGCGGCGACCTCGGGCCGATAGAGGTAGTTGATCAGCTCGTACGCCTCCGTGACGTTCTTCGCATCGGCGGGGATCGCGAGATTGTCGAAGAACATCTGCGCGCCCTCCTTTGGAATCGCGTAGCCGACCTCAACGCCGTTTTTTGCCTCCTCGGCGCGGCTTCGCGCCTGCATGATGTCACCGGACCAACCGACCACGAAGCAGATTTCGCCGGTAGCGAGTGCGCTCAAATATTCCGACGAGTGAAACTTGCGGACATAAGGTCTGATTTTGACAACAAGATCGGCGGCTTTTTCGAGGTCGGCCTGTTTGGTTGAATTGGGATCGAGCCCGAGATAGCTCAACGCGGCGGGAAGAATATCGTCGGCGGAATCCAGCATGTGAATGCCGCATTCCTTGAACTTTGCCAGGCTCTCCGGCTTGAAGACAACGTCCCAGCTGTCGATTTTGGCATCGGGCCCGAGAATTTTCTGCACCGCTTTGACATTGTAGCCGATGCCGGTGGTGCCCCACATATAATTGACGCCGAAACTGTTGTCGCGATCGTAGATCGCAAGACGTAGCGTTACTTCCGGCCAGGCATTGGCCAGATTGGGCAGCTTCGACTTGTCGAGTTTCTGGAAAATATTCGCCGAAACCTGACGCTGCAGAAAATACGCGGTGGGGACGACAACGTCGTATCCGGATTTTCCCGCCAGCAGCCGCGTCTCCAAGGTCTCGTTGGCGTCGAAGGTATCGTAGACGACCTTGATGCCGGTCTCTTTGGTAAAATCCTCCAATACCCCCGGCGCCATATAGTTCGACCAGTTATAGAAATTGACCACCCGCTCCTGCGCCTGCGCGGGCAACGACAGTAGCGCGCCTAGGATGGTCATGAACGGGATGGTGCAAATCCGGGCGCGCATAAATCGAAAATCTCCGCTTACCGGCGATGCACCGCATCCGACAACCGCTCCAGCGCGGTGTCCAGCGTCGCGTCGTTTTTGGCGAAACAGAACCGCACCACCGAAGTGACGGCATTTTCTTCGTAAAACGCCGACACCGGAATCGCCGCGACCTTGTAGTCGGTCACGATGCGCTTGCAGAAGGCTTCGTCGGTTTCGTTGAGGCCGAGCGGCGACAGATCGACGGTGAGAAAATAAGTGCCCTGCGATTTCAGGACCGGAAAGCCGATGCTCTCAAGCCCTTTGGTCAAGCGGTCCCTGCTTCGCGCCAGTTCCTTGCGCATCTCGAAAAAATACTCGGCCGGCTTGCCGAGGCCATAGGCGACCGCAGCCTGAAGATTTGGCGCGGTAGTAAAGGTGAGAAACTGGTGCACCTTCGCCGCCACCCGCAACAATGGCGGTGCTGCGCAGACAAAACCGATCTTCCAGCCCGTCAGCGAAAAAATCTTGCCGGCGGAGCCGACCTTGATGGTGCGATCCCGCATCCCCGGAATCGTGATCAGCGGAATGTGCTCGCGGCCATCGAAGATCACGTGCTCCCAGACTTCGTCGCAGATCGCGACGCTATCGAATTCCTGGCAGAACCGCGCCAGCAGTTCGAGGTCTTCGCGCGGATAGACCACCGCGGCCGGATTGAGCGGATTGTTGAACAGCACGGCCTTGGTCTTGTGAGTGAAGACGCCGCGCAGCATCTCTTCACTCAGCCGCCAATGCGGCGGCTCCAGGCGCACCAGACGCGGGATGCCGCCGGCCTGGCGTATGATCGGCAGATAGGAATCATAGACCGGCTGAAACGCCACGACTTCATCGCCCGGCTCGACGACGGCGAGAATGGCCGATGTCAGCGCTTCCGTGCCACCCGACGTGACCATCACCTCGGTCATGGGGTCGAGCGTCAGGCCATGCCAGCGCCCGTAATGGGCCGCGATCGCCTGACGAAGCTCCGGAATGCCCATCATCGATGGGTACTGGTTGTAGCCATCCATCACCGCATCCGCCGCCGCGCGCCTGATATCCTCAGGTCCCGGATGGTCGGGAAACCCCTGGCCGAGGTTGATGGCATTGTTGTCGCGCGCAGCCTGCGACATCGCCTCGAAAACAGTGACGGGAAGATCGGCAAAGACCTTGTTCATGGACGTCATGGAAGGTCAGCCGGTCCTGGTGGGCAGGCCCGCAGCCTTCCAGGCCAGCATGCCGCCGGCCAAATGCCTGTCGTAGGCCAAACCATCGGCCTGCGCGGCAAGCGACGCCGTTACCGACCGCTTGCCGGAACGGCAGGCGAAAACCACCTGCTTGCCTGCGGGATCCGGAATATCCTGCGGATCGAAAGTCGAAAGCGGAACGACCACCGCGTCCGGATAGGCCTCCACAGCCACTTCGTTCGGCTCGCGGACATCAACCAGAAGATAGCGTCCCTCGGCTATTCCCTTCGATACGTCTTCCGGCGTCAAATCTTGTACCTGATGATCCGCCACCAAAATTCTCCCGACTGTCCCAACACTTGAGAGCGACTTCAGCAAAAAGCGGATGCCGGCATTGCCTGCTCTTCGGACGGCAAAGTCGCCTCTGGCGCGGGGAAAATCAAGCGCCGGAATCGCTTTTGCGACCCTGCTAGATCGTAACCTGCGTTCCTACTTCGACGACCCGGCCGGTCGGAATCTGGAAGTAGTCGGTGGCGTCATTGGCCGAGCGGCTCAGCGCGATGAACAGATGATCCTGCCATTGCGGCATGCCCGATTGCGCCGAGGGTTTCAGCGAACGCCTGGAGACGAAGAACAACGTCGCCATGATGTCGAACTGCCAGCCGAGTTTGCGGGCGATCACCAGCGCCTTGGGGACATTGGGCTGTTCCATGAAACCGAAACGCAACCGCACGGTTGAGAATTTGTCGCTGATATTTTCCATGCGAACGCGATCTGCCGGATCGACGCGCGGCGTCTGCGCGGTTTCGATGGTCAGGATCACGTTGTGCTCGTGAAGCACCTTGTTGTGCTTGAGGTTATGCAAGAGCGCGGTCGGCACGAAACTCGGATCGCTGGTGAGGAATACGGCGGTGCCCTTGACGAAATGCGGTGGACGCTTTTCCAGGCTCTTGATCAGGTCCTTGAGCGGCACCTCGGTTCGCCGGGTCTTGCCGGTCAGGATGGCGGCGCCCCGCCGCCACGTCCAGATCAGAACTGCCATCGAGAGGCCGAACAGCAACGGCACCCATGCGCCCTCGAACAGCTTCAGCAAATTCGCGCTGAAGAAGGTCATATCGACGACAACGAAAGGAAGAATGACCGCCGCCGCGGTCGCCGCCTTCCAGTTCCACAACTTCCAGATCACGACAAAGCCCATGATGCCGTCGGCGACCATGGTGGTGGAAACCGCGATGCCATATGCGGAGGCGAGCCCGCTCGCCGTGCGGAACAGCAGCACCAGCAGCAGCACGCCGATCAAAAGCAGCATGTTGACGCGCGGCAGATAGATTTGCCCGGAATGGGATTCCGAGGTGAAGCGGACCTCGAAGCGCGGCAACAGACCGAGCTGCACGGCCTGGCGGACCAGCGAAAAGGCCCCGGTAATCACCGCCTGACTGGCGATCACGGTTGCCGCCGTAGCCAGCGCGATCAGCGGCAGCAGCATGGATTCGGGAACCATCCGATAGAACGAGTTCTCGATTGCCGCGGGATTGGAAAGCACCAGCGCACCCTGGCCGAAATAATTGATCAGCAGCGCCGGCAACACCAAAAAGAACCAGGCCGACTGAATCGGCTTGCGTCCGAAATGCCCGAGATCGGCGTACAGCGCCTCGCCGCCCGTCACCGCGAGGAACACCGCACCGAGCGTGACGAGACCGATCGTGCCGTGGGAAAGCAGAAACTGAACCCCGTACCAGGGATTGATCGCCGCGAGCACCGAAGGATCGTCGCTGATGTGGACAATTCCCATCACCGCAAGAACGCTGAACCATATGACCATCACCGGCCCGAACGCCGTGGCGATCCAGGCCGTGCCGCTGCTCTGCACCGAGAACAGTACGACCAGGATGAACAGCGTCAGCGGCACCACATAATGCTCGAGCGCCGGCGCGGCGAGCTTCAGACCCTCGACCGCCGAAAGCACCGAAATCGCCGGCGTGATCATGGAGTCGCCGATGAACATCGAGGCGCCGATCACGCCGAGCGCAAGCAGCGGCCAGCTTCGCCGTCCCAATGCGCGTTGCCCCAGCGCCATCAGCGAAAGCGTTCCGCCCTCGCCGTTGTTGTCCGCGCGCAGCAGCAGCAGGACATATTTGGCGGTGACGACGATGAAAAGCGCCCACAGGATCAGCGAGAGCACGCCGAGCACGATGATCCGGGTGACCGGCTCGTGTCCCGCGGCGCCCGCGACGGCCTCGCGAAACGCATACAGCGGCGACGTACCGATGTCGCCGAACACCACCCCGATGCTTCCGAGCGTCAGCGCCCAAAAACCGGTCGAGACCGGCGCCTCGGCAGGCGCTTCGGTTGTTGTGTCGCTGATGGCCATCGTGGCTAGAGAACGCTCTGCGGGTTGTTTCGATCCGGCCCTATCGTCGCTTAGCGCGGGCCTGTCAACCGTCCAACTATAGCACTGCCGGCAGGGCTGAGTTGCCTAGAAACACGAGGCCGGTCGCACCAAACGGTAAAATAGTAAGCGAAAGCGACGCTACGGCTTCAGGTTAGGCGGCAGAGGCGGATCTTCGCGCATCAAGGTGATTGTCACCCTGCGGTTGGCGGCAAGCGACGGATCATCAGGAAACAGCGGCAAGGTATCGGCCTTGCCGGACACCGCAAAGACGTGGCTGGGGGGCAAGCCCTCGCGCTCCAGAATCTGTCGGACCGCATTGGCGCGATCGGCCGAGAGGTCGAAGGCGCCGTAGTCGCTGCGCGAGGGTACGAAACCCGCGGCGGTGTGGCCGACGATCGCGACCCGCAGTGGCGTCGCCTTGAGCGGCGCGGCAAGTTTTTGAACCAGCAGTCGGGTACGCTCGTACGGCACCTTCGAGCCGTCGGCAAACATCGAGCGGCCGTCCTGGTCGACAATTTCGAGGTTGAGGCCCTGACTGGTTTCCTCGAACATGATGTGCTTGGAGACTTCGGTGAGCTCCGGCATATCCTGCAGCGCCTGGCGCAGCGACGCTGACGCAAGCGCGAACTCGCGATCGGTCTTCAGCCGCGCGCCCACGGTGCGGCTGCGCTCCATTTCGTCAGGGGTTGGCGTGTTGGATGCCTCCTCGGGCGGAATGTGCGCGGTGTTCTTCAGCTTCGGCCGGGTCGGCACACCGTCGGATTCGATGATGCCGGAATAGCGCGCCTCAGTCTGCACGCCGAATGCTTCCCGCATCGAGCCGGCGACGATTTTCAACTTCTGCTGATCCTGATTGGAGAACGCGACGAGCATTACGAAGAAGCTCATCATCAGCCCCATCAGGTCGGCAAAGGTCACAAACCAGCCGTGCCCCCCGCCGTGCCCGTCGCCCCGTTTCTTCTTGGCCATTGCTGGTTTCCCGCCGTCAGCCGCGTCAGGCCGGTACCGGCTCGCCTTCTTCGTGGCGATGCTTTTCCGGCAGATAGGCCAGCAGCATTTCACGCACCAGCGTCGGGCTCTTGGAATCCCGGATCATCAAGATGCCGTCGATGATCAGCGTGCGGTTGGTTTCCTCGTCCAGCAGCTTGCCGTGGAGCTTGTCGGCGATCGGCAGGCAGAACAGGTTCGCAACCAGCGCGCCGTACAGCGTCGCCAGCAGCGCGGTGGCCATGAACGGGCCGAGTTTCGACGGGTCGGTCATATTGGCGAACATCTGCACCATGCCGATCAAGGTGCCGATCATGCCGAACGCCGGCGCGCAGTCGCCGATGGCGCGGTAGATTTTCCCACCCTCGTCGAGATGCATCAGAAAATTGTCGCGATCGCGCTCCATATTGTCGCGGATGAATTCGAGATCGTATCCGTCGGCGACGTAGCGGATTCCCTTGGCGAGGAACGGTTCGTCGGTTTCGACCTTCTCCAGGCCGACCGGTCCCTGCTTGCGGGCGATTTCCGCGATCCGGGCGAGTTCATCCACCAGATCCCGGGCCGACAGCCGGCTCATCGTGAAGGCGAATTTGGCGCCGAGTGGAAGGCCATGCAGGATCGCGCTGAGCGGAAAGCGGATCATGGTGGCCGCGATCGAGCCGCCGAAGATGATGATCATCGCATGTTCGGAGATGAACATGTGCAGATCGCCGCCCATGAACACCATAATTGCCACGACAATGATGCCGGACACGAGCCCAACGCCCGTCATGATATCCATGGGGTACTCCGACGCAACCGCGAACACCGGCCGCGCTGCACGGCTGGACGGCCCGTTCTGAGCCGCGCTTCGACCCTACGTCCGCGCCATTAAAGACGCGTAAAGGTTAAGTCGCCGCGCGGGCTGAAGATGATCCGAAGCGTCGATTTCTTTAGTTTTAGCCGCACCAGGCTTGCTTCTTGCGGCGGCAATTGCCTGTCCGGCTGCATTCTCAACACTCTGGTAACCATACCGGCGCGCGCGCCGCAAATTCTCGGCCGGTCAAGCCTTGGACAAGCCGGTCAGCTCAAGGCTCAGCATTCGCAATCGCTTGCGGGCGGCAGCATCGTAAGCTTGCGGATTGGCCTGCGCCTCTCGCATGCCATTGAAGAACAGTCCGGTCTTGTCAGCCACGTCCCCAGCGGCTAGATGCAGGATCGCGTCGCCGCCCTGCTCCACGGTACTGATCGGCGTGATGCCGCCTTCGCGTACCATGGTCGTGTTCATGTAGGTGGCCGGGTGCAGCGAATTCACCGTCACGCCGGATCCCTTAAGTTCGCTGGCGAGATCGATCGTGAACATGATCTGCGCGAGCTTGCTCTGCGCATAAGCGCGGCTGCCGGTGTAACCTTTCGTAATCATCACATCGTCGAAATCGATGGGATGCTGACCCAGCGACGCGACGTTGACGATACGCGACGGCGCACTCGCCTTCAGCAATGGCAGCAGCAGATGCGCGAGCAGGAAGCCGGAGAGATAGTTCACGGCGAAGCGCAATTCGTAACCGTCGGCACTCTCCCGCCGCTCGGCGCCTTGGGTTCGTGACCCGATCCCGGCATTGCTGATGAACACATCGAGCCGCCGGTGATCGGCGAGCACGGCTCCCGCAAGCTGCCGCGCGCCGGTCAGCGACGACAAGTCCGCGTGGTAGATGACGGCTTCGCCATGCCCCGTCCGCCGGATCTCCTCGGCAAGCGTTTTGGCGCGATCCCGGTCGCGGCCATGGATCAGCACCTTCGCCCCCGCGGCGGCGAGCTGGGCGGCGACGTAACGGCCGACGCCATCGGTCGATCCGGTGACCAGAACGGTTTTGCCGTTCATCTGCACGTCACTGCGCCTGCGCGCCGATGCCGGCAGCCTTGATGATCGGCCACCATTTGTCGATCTCCGCCTTCTGGAACGCAGCCAGCCCTTCCGGCGTCTGCTGCTCGCGCGGAGCGACGTCGAGCCCCAGCTCCATAAACCGTTTTTGCAGTGCCGGATCGGCAAGCGCTTCGACGGTCGCGGCGTTCAGTTTTGCAAGCACGTCCTTCGGCAGCCCCTTCGGCGCGAAGAAGCCGAACCAGCCGGACATGTAAAGTCCGGGCACCCCGGTCTCATCGGCGGTCGGAATGTCCGCCATCGAGGCCGAGCGTTGCGGCGACAGGTTCGCCAGCGCCTTGATCTTGCCGCCGCGGATTTGCGGCAGCGCCACCGCACCCTGCACGACCAGCAGATCCACCGTGCCGGAGATGAGGTCGGTCATCGCCGGGCCAGCGCCGCGATACGGAATGAACTGCACTTTCTGTCCGGTAAGGTTTTCGAACAGCACGCCGGTAACATTCGCCGCCGCGTTCTGGTTGACGAAATTGATCTTGCCGGGGTTGGCTTTCATCCATGTCACGAGTTCGGCGAGGCTGTTTGCCGGAAGGTCCTTCCTGGCAACCAGCAGTTGGGGATTGTTGGAGATCAGGGCAATCGGCTCAAGATCCTTTTCGAGATCGTAATCTAGCTTGTAGATGATGCTGCCGACATGGGTATCCCATTGGCCGATGTCGAAGGTGTAGCCGTCCGGCGCCGAACGCGCGACGCGCCCGACCCCGATGCTGCCGCCGGCGCCGCCGACGTTTTCGATCACGATCGGCTGCCCGAGCGAGACGCGCATGCGCTCCGCCATGATGCGAGCCGCGGCGTCGGTCGATCCGCCCGGCGGGAACGGAACCACCAGCGTCAGTGAGCGCACCGGATAGGTCTGCGCCTGCGCAGCGGCGATGCCGGCAACAATCGTCAGCGCCAGCGCAACGAAAAGTTTTCTCATGACCAGCCCCCGGCTCTCAGTGAATTTCCGCGGAGCGCTTCAGCGCCTCTTTCAGCTTTTCCAGCGTAAAATCCTTGCTGCGGGCGATCTCGAGAATCGGCGTCTCGCGGCGCGCGCAGAGCTCGCAGGCATCCGGTATTTTGGCGGCGATATCGTGCGGAATCACGATGGCACCGTGACTGTCGGCGTGAATGAGGTCGTCGGAGCGCACGGTCATGCCGGCAACGCGAACCTCGGTGCCAAAATTTTCGGCGTGCACCCATGCATGAGATGGACCGATCGAGCCTGCAAGGGCCTGGAATCCCGGCGCCCACTGCGGAATGTCGCGGATCGATCCATCGGTGATCACGCCGAGGCAGCCCAGCGCCTTGTGGACGTTGCTTTGTACCTCGCCCCAGAACGCGCCGTATCCGACGTCAGGGCCGTCGATATCCTGAATCACGCAAATGCGCGGACCGAGGCCGCTGCCGACATATTCGTAATAATCGATACGCCGCTTTGATTGCTCGGCCGCAGCAAGGCCGGATTGAAGCACCGAACAAATCGTCACCGTACGTGCATAGCCGACGATCGGCGGCAGGTCGGGAAACGGGCACACCAGCGGCTTGGTGGTATAGCCGATCAGGCGGCGGTGGGGTGCGACGATTTCCATCGCGTTGCAGATGGTCGGCGTATCGTAACGCGCCAGCGCTTCGAGGACGGACACGGGCAGTGGCGCGGTGGCGGGATCGGTCACGGCGTTCTCTCCTGAGTTTTTTTGGAAGTGCGTTATCTGCCCTATACCCGACATTGGGACGAAACCCAACTCGATGATCACTCATGGCAAATATTTCGGCGCAGCCCGGCGAAAGTCGATCAATTCAGCCGGGCCGGACGGTCGTCCCGTTCCGTTTCAGGCGTGGCTTGCGCAAGCGGCGCCGCAGGATTCGCGACGGCAACGTCAACCGCGGTTGAAGCTTGGGCCGCAGCCGCGCGTTCATGGTTGCGATAGGACTTCCATCCGGCAGGCAGACTGAGCAGATACAGCACGCTGCAGGCGGAAAGAATATGCCAGGGATAGCCGATCAGGAGCGCGATGAAGAAAATCACCGAGACGAAAACCGGCAGCACCATTTCCGGCGGCACCCGCAGGCGGATGGTCTTGCCGGAAAATACCGGCAGCCGCGAAACCATGAGAATTGCGATGAGGAGCGTATAGAGCGTGGTCAGCGCGGCCGGTGGCGGCGGCATACCGAGGAACGCAAGATATAACGGCAACAGCACGGTAATCGCGCCGGCAGGCGCGGGAACGCCGGTGAAGTAGTTGGCGGCGAACGCAGGCTTGTTCGGGTCGTCCATGGTCGCATTGAAGCGCGCCAGCCGCAGGCCGCCACTGATGGCGAAAATCATCGAGGCGATCCAGCCGACATTGCTCAACTCGTGCAATTGCCAGAAGTACAGGATCAGGCCCGGCGCCACGCCGAAATTCACAAAGTCCGCGAGGCTGTCGAGCTCCGCCCCGAATTTCGACTGGCCCTTGATCATGCGCGCCACGCGGCCGTCGAGGCCGTCAAGCACGGCGGCGAATACGATAGCCGCCACCGCCAGTTCCATCCGCCCCTCGGTGGACAGACGAATCGCCGTCAGGCCGGCGCAGATCGCCAGCAGCGTAATGAAGTTCGGCACCAGCATTCGCACCGGGATCGGGCGAAACCGGCGGCGGCGCAATTCCGGGTATTTGGGGTCCGCGGGCATCTGCATAGCCCCACATATAGCAAGCGCCGGGCTGCTCCGCTATCGCGACCGATTGCGACAGGGTTTCGCAGCCGAAATGGTTAATCGGCGCGGTATGTGCGCCCGCCGTCACCAAGCTTGAAATCGGCCAATACGGTTTCCCCGGCCACCGCGGTCTGGCCCTCGGCGACCAGCGCTTTGGTGCCTTCGGGCAGGAATACGTCAAGCCGGGAGCCGAAGCGGATCAATCCGAAGCGTTCGCCCGCGCCGATGGTCTGCCCTTCCCGCACAAACGACACGATGCGCCGCGCCACCAGCCCCGCGATCTGGATCACGCCGATGCGACCGTTCGGCGTTGAGATCACCAGCGAGTTGCGCTCATTGTCCTCGCTCGCTTTGTCGAGTTCGGCGTTGATGAAGGTGCCTGGGCGATAGGCGATACGGTCGATCCGCCCGGTCACCGGACTGCGGTTCACGTGGCAATTGAACACGCTCATGAAGATCGAAATGCGCGGCAGCGGCCTGTCGCCAAGACCGAGTTCGGCCGGCGGCATCACCTCGGTCACCATCGACACCCGTCCGTCGGCCGGCGCCACCACGAGTCCGTCGCGCACCGGCGTCACCCGCGCCGGATCGCGGAAGAACAGCGCGCACCACACCGTAAGCAACGTTCCGATCCAGCCCAGTGGCGTCCAGATCCAGAACAGGATCAGACTAGCCAGCGCAAAGCCGCCGATGAACGGATAGCCCTCCGGATGGATGGGCGGAATTTGCGCGCGGATGGAGCTGGCGATGGACATCGGGATTCACTTATCTGTTGTCCTCTCCTGCAAGGGAGAGAAAGAGAAAATCACTCCGCCGCGGCCGCTGGGGTGACCAGGGGATCGTCGACCGGCGGCGGCGTCCGGTTCGGCGCCTCGTTTTCGTCCGCGATCAGCGCCAGCCGCTCCCGCGCTTCCTGGGCCTCGCGCTGCCGGTTCCACATACTGGCATAAAGTCCGCCTGCTGCCAAAAGCTGGGCGTGCGTGCCGCGCTCCGCGATCCGCCCCTGATCCAGCACGATGATTTCATCCGCCCCCACGATGGTCGACAGCCGATGCGCGATCACCAGCGAGGTGCGGTTGCGCGACACTTTTTCGAGAGCATCCTGGATTTCCTGCTCGGTATGGCTGTCGAGCGCCGACGTCGCCTCGTCGAGCACGAGGATCGGCGGGCCTTTGAGAACCGTACGTGCGATCGCGACGCGCTGTTTCTCGCCGCCGGACAGTTTCAGGCCGCGTTCGCCGACCTCGGTCTCATAACCCTTCGGCGACATTTTGATAAAGCTGTCGATCTGCGCCATCTGTGCCGCCTCTTCGACCTCGGCATCGGTGGCGTCCCAGCGGCCGTAGCGAATGTTGTAGCGGATGGTGTCGTTGAACAGCACGGTGTCCTGCGGGACCATGCCGATCGAGGCCCGTAATGTGGCCTGCGTGACATTGCGGATATCCTGCCCGTCGATCAGGATCCGGCCGCCTGAGACATCGTAGAGCCGGAACAACAATCGTGAGATGGTCGACTTGCCGGCGCCGGACGGCCCGACAATGGCGACGGTCTTGCCGGCGGGCACCTCGAAGCTGAGACCTTTGAGGATCTGACGTTCCGGATCGTAGGAGAACCGTACATCGTCGAACCGCACGCTCCCTGTGGTCACGATCAACGGCTTGGCGCCGGGAATATCCTTCACTTCCGGATTACGCGACAGCACGCCGAACATTTTTTCGATGTCGATGATGGCCTGCTTGATCTCGCGGTAGACCATGCCCATGAAATTCAGCGGCTGGTACAACTGGATCATCATGGCGTTGACCATGACGAAGTCGCCGACCGTATTCTTGCCGCTGCGGACGCCGATGGCGCACATCACCATGGTCGCAGTCAGCCCCGCGGTGAAGATGATGGCCTGCCCGGTGTTGAGCAGCGCCAGCGAGGTATAGGTCTTTACGCTGGCACGCTCATAGCGCTCCATCGAGCGGTCGTAGCGGCTGGCCTCGCGCTGCTCGGCACTGAAATATTTCACGGTTTCGTAATTCAGCAATGAGTCGATGGCCTTGGTATTCGCTTCGGTGTCGGAATCGTTCATCTTGCGGCGAATCTCGATCCGCCATTCGGTCGCGACATAGGTGTAGTACATGTAGACGACCACGGTGATCAGGGTCGCAACCACATAGCGCCAGTCGAACTGCCATAGCAGCACGCCCATGATCAGGGTGACCTCAACGATGGTCGGCACCAGTTGCAGGATCACCATCCGCACGATGACTTCGATGCCGAGGCGGCCGCGCTCCAGCACGCGCGTCAGGCCGCCGGTCTTGCGCTCCAGGTGAAAGCGCAGCGACAATTCGTGCATGTGAACGAAGGTGCGATAGGCGAGTTTGCGTACCGCATGCATGGCGACCTTGGCGAAGATGCCGTCGCGCCATTGCGTGAGCACCGCCATCAGCACGCGCACCGCGCCATAGCTCAAGGTCATGATCAGCGGCGACGCGATCAGCCACAGCGCCCAGTTCGACGATTGCACCGGAGCGGTATCGGCGCCGGTCAGCGCGTCGATCGCCCATTTGAACGTAAACGGCACCGACAGCGTCGCCAGCTTGGCGACCAGCAGCAGCACCACCGACCATACGACGCGCATCTTCAGATCGACGCGATCGCCGGGCCAGATATACGGCCACAGGTGAACCAGCGTTCCGATCAGCGTCGCGCGTTGGGCGGTATTGTCCCGAGCCTGCGCCGCGGGGGCCGGATGCGAATCGGTATGAGCCATCAAGCCTGCCGGAATGGCGCGCCGGGATGCGGTCGCAATTGTTTCTCGATCATGTGCATATTCTGCCCGTCATATAGAGCGTTTGCCTGCGCCATGCACCCCGGTGCGACGATTCTTTTGCATTTTGCAGACGTTGACGGGGACAGAATCGCAGCTGCCGCTGGGGTCCGGAAAGCCTTGACGCCTTCATGTCGCAGTGCCACATCGCCTTTATGAACAAAATTAAAACCGTCTGCGTCTATTGCGGCTCCGGCCCCGGGACGAATCCTCGTTTTATCGAAGCTGCAACGGCCTTCGGAAAGGCGCTCGCTGAAAACGGCGTCGGCCTTGTCTATGGCGGCGGCTCGATCGGGCTGATGGGGGCCGTGGCGAAATCGACGCTCGACCATGGTGGAACCGTCACCGGCATCATCCCCGATTTTCTTACCAAGCGCGAGAACGCGGTCGGCGGCGCGCAGGAACTGATCGTCACTCACGATATGCACGAGCGCAAGCGCTTGATGTTCGAACGATCGGATGCGTTCGTGGCACTTCCCGGCGGCATCGGCACACTGGAGGAACTGGTCGAGCAGATGACCTGGCAACAACTCGGCCGCCACAGCAAGCCGATCCTGATCGCCGACATCGACGGCTTTTGGGAACCGCTGCTGGCGCTGCTCACGCACATGCGCGCGACGCAGTTCATCCGGCCGGCCTTGAACGTCGATATTCTCAGGGCGGAGCGGGTCGATGATATTTTACCGCGATTGCGCGCCGCCGCGGCTCGCGCGCCGGAAGCCGCCAAAGAGATGGCGCCGGAAGTTGCCCGCCGTCTATAGAGCTGGCGTTAGGCTTCGGTCATTCGTTCGGAAACGTCACGGCCTCGATCCGATTTCCATCCAGGTCGATAATGAACGCCGCATAATAGCGCACACGATCGTGCGGACGCAGGCCCGGCGCACCGTCGGAGCGGCCTCCGGCATTCAGCGCCGCGGCGTGAAAGGCGTCCACTTCGCCGCTGGATTTCGTCCGAAGACAGATGTGGACACCGCTATCGCGTGGCACCGGGGCCATGTCGGCGCGAAGGTTGATCCAGAATTCGGGATAGCGCTTGCCGAAACCGATGGTCGCGGGGCGCATCACCAGGCGCGACAGGCCGAGCGGCGCCAAGGTCAATTCATAGAAACGCGCGGCGCGATCGAGGTCACGGACGCACACGGAGACATGATCGATCATGGGACACTCTCGTTGTACACCGTCATTGCGAGGAGCTCTTGCGACGAAGCAATCCAGAAACTTTCACCGCGGCCCGATTTCTGGATTGCTTCGCTTTCGCTCGCAATGACGGGGCTAGGCCGGTGCGTTTGATTTCACCAGCTTGTAGACCACCGAATCCATCAGCGCCTGGAACGAGGCATCGATGATATTCGGCGAGACGCCGATGGTGGTCCAGCGTTCGCCCTGCTCGTCCTCACTCTCGATCAGCACCCGCGTCACCGCCTCCGTGCCGCCGTTGAGGATACGCACGCGATAGTCGATCAGCTTCAGTCCTTCGATGAATTTTTGGTATTTTCCGAGGTCCTTGCGCAAGGCGACGTCGAGCGCATTGACCGGGCCGTTGCCCTCCGCCGCCGAGATCAGCGTCTCGCCGGCGACATCGACCTTCACCACCGCCATCGCCACCGTGACGCGCTGGCCGTGGGAATTGTAGCGCTGCTCGACATTGACATCGAATTGCTCGACCCGGAAATATTCCGGCACCCGGCCAAGCGTGCGCCGCGCCAGCAGGTCGAACGACGCGCTGGCGTTCTCATAGGCGTAGCCCGCGGCCTCGCGCTCCTTCATTTCCTCGACCAGCCGGACCAGTTTTGGGTCGTTCTTGTCGTAGGCAATGCCGGCGCGATCCAGTTCGGCGATGACGTTGGAACGGCCGGCCTGGTCGGACACCAGGACCTTGCGGTGGTTGCCGACCGACTCCGGCGTCACGTGTTCATAACTGTGCGGATCCTTCAGCATCGCGGAGGCGTGAATACCGGCCTTGGTGACAAAGGCGCTTTCGCCGACGTAGGGCGCATGGCGGTTCGGCGCGCGATTGAGCATGTCGTCCAGCGTCCGAGACACCCGCATCAGGGTTCCGAGTTTCTCCTCGGACACGCCGATCTCGAACGCGTCGGCGAATTCGCTCTTCAGCCGCAAGGTAGGGATCAGCGAACACAAATTTGCGTTGCCGCAGCGCTCGCCAAGCCCGTTCAGCGTGCCCTGGATTTGCCGCACGCCGGCCCGCACCGCCGCGAGCGAGTTGGCCACCGCCTGTTCCGTGTCGTTATGGGCGTGGATGCCCAAGTGATCGCCCGGGATATGCTTTGCCACTTGGCCTACGATCGCCTCGACCTCGTTCGGCATGGTGCCGCCATTGGTGTCGCACAACACCACCCAGCGCGCGCCGGACTCATACGCCGCCTTGGCGCAGGCCAGTGCGAACTGTGAATCCTCCTTGTAGCCGTCGAAGAAATGCTCGCAATCCAGCATGACCTCGCGGCCCGCAGCTTTTGCCGCTTTCACGCTGTCGCGGATCGAAGCGAGGTTTTCCTCGTTGGTGGTCTCGAGCGCGACCCGCACTTGGTAAGCGGAAGACTTTGCAACAAAGCAGATGGCATCGGCCCTGGCCTCCAGCAGTCCTGCGACACCCGGGTCGTTCGAGACCGAACGGCCGGGCCGGCGGGTCATGCCGAAAGCTGTAAAGCGCGCATGGTCAAGCTGGGGCTTCTTGGAAAAAAATTCGGTGTCGGTCGGATTGGCGCCGGGATAGCCGCCTTCGACATAGTCGATGCCGAGATCGTCCAGCATCTCCGCGATCAGCCGCTTGTCGTGCAGGGTGAAATCGACGCCATTGGTCTGCGCGCCGTCGCGCAGCGTGGTGTCGAACAAGTACAGGCGTTCGCGGCTCATTGGGTTGTTCCCTTAGGCGCATCGCTAGTGAGGGATTTTTGCATCGTGGTGTTGGCAAGCCATTCGCCGTTCACCGTCACGGTGTTGCGCTGTTTTGCGATATAGCCGCGTTTGAGGAAAAAGCCTTCCGCATTGTCGCTGGCATCGACGGTCAGGCTTTTGGCGCCGCGTCCGCCCGCAAGCTTTTCCAGCGCGTCGCACAGCATCGACGCCACGCCCTGCCCCGCGGCGCCGGGGTGAACATAGAGCATGTCGATTTGATCGGCGTCTTTCAGGGAGATAAAACCGACGGGCGAATTCTGCAGCGTCGCGATCAGCGTCAGTTCGGAGGCCAGGCGCTTGCCAAATTGTTCTTCGTCGTCCGCCGCGCTCGCCCACGCTTCCCGCTGCGCCTCGCTGTAGTCCTCAACCGTCAATTCCTCGATGGCGGCGATAAAAATCGCAGCCAATATCGGCACGTCCGCCGCAAGGAACGGCCGCAGCGCAGGTTTTGGCAAGGTCTGCGCCATCACGTGAAAACATCCCAGACAAGTTTCAGCGCGAGGATGATCGCAGCAACGATCACCGCCCATTTGATGAAGATGTAATAGCGCCAATGTTTTGGGAACGGCGTGTCGGGCTTGGTCATCGCGCGATCTCCCAGGTGGTTCCTTCTTTGGAATCCTTGATAACAACTCCCATTGCAGCGAGCTCGTCACGGATGCGATCGGATTCCTTGAAATCCTTTCGAGCGCGCGCCACCAATCTTTCTTCTATAATGCGGTTCAGGTTGTCGATGCCGAGCCTGCTTTCGACACGCTGCCTATCGCGTTCCGAGAGATATCCACCGTTGTACTTCTTCCATTTGTCCAAAAATCCGTACGGAAAGGGCTGCGGGCTTATCATTCGATATGCTGTGGCAATTGTAGCGCTCGTGTTCGCCGAAGACGGCAAAGTGACAGAAAGCTGCTGTAGCGCCGTCTCGATTTGGGGCCTGAGCGCTGAAAATGCATGAAAGTCTAAGTCCTTCGGAAATCTAAATTCTGCTTCGACCGTGCGTGCTATTCTTTTTGCTTCCTCATAGTGATTAGGAAGTAAGCCCAAAAACACCAAGTTGGCGTAAAGGTTTTCACGCACCCATACGCCATCTCGAGAAAATTTCGTGCGCTCATGCATCTCAACGAGAACATCAGAAATGTTTAAATCATCGAGCAGACCTTCCATCAGTTGTTTTGTTGGGTTGATCGAAACGCTTGAGACCGGCACGTTTGCTACCGCCCTTTTCCAGTCTGAGAACATTTGATAGGCCAACTCTATTCCTTTCACAGTCCAATCGATCGGCGAACGGTAATGCGTCTTCAGCATATTGAGACGCAGTACCTCACCAGGCCAATCTGCAAGTAGTTCCCTGATTGTCACGAAGTTGCCTTCGCTTTTGCTCATCTTCTTGCCTTCGACTTCCAGGAAGCCGTTGTGCATCCAATAGTTTGCCATTCTCGAAGTGCCGTGCGCACAACGCGACTGCGCCAATTCGTTCTCATGATGCGGAAAGATCAGGTCGAGGCCGCCGCCGTGGATATCAAACACCTGTCCAAGATAAGCCTCGCTCATCGCAGAGCATTCGATGTGCCAGCCGGGACGCCCCCTGCCCCATGGACTGTCCCACCCCGGTTCATCTTCAGATGATTGTTTCCATAAGACAAAATCAGCTGGATTTTTCTTATGCTCATCGACCGCAACGCGCGCGCCGGCCCTTTGCTCGTCGAGTTTTCGGCCCGACAGCATGCCATAGTCCGGCATCGATGCGGTATCGAACAGAACTTCGCCGCCAGCCACATAGGCGTGATCGCGCTCGATCAATTGCTTGATTAGCGAGACCATGCATGTTCGGTGATCAGCTCGCGGTACGACAAAGTCAGTCGCGCGAGGTTGTTCGGTCGGCGGAAGGCATCCAAGCGCCTTCACGTCTTCCTGAAATTGCCTTTCAGTCACCTCCGTGACCTTGCGGATCGCCTCATTCAGCGGCAGGCCCGGAAAATCCCGCGCCGCGCGGTCGTTGATCTTGTCGTCAACGTCGGTGATGTTGCGGACATAAGTGACGTGCTTCTCGCCATAGAGGTGCCGCAGCAGCCGGAACAGCACGTCGAACACGATCACCGGGCGCGCGTTGCCGATATGCGCAAGATCGTAGACCGTCGGCCCGCAGACATACATGCGCACGTTGCCGGGATCGAGCGGCGTGAACGGCCGCTTCTCCTTGGTCAACGTATCGTAGAGGCGCAGTTCCATGGAAATCCCGTCCCTTGCGGCCGGGCGTCCAGTGATCTCGTGTGAGAAAAGACGGCCTCAGCCAGCGAATCGCTAGCGAATAATCTCGCGGCAAATGCCACAGATGGCGAGGAAACCGTTCATATGGGCACCATGGAGCAGCCTATGGCGCCGCGTCAAGGGCTGAGGCGGCGGATTTCGGCCCCAATCGGACATCAGCCGGCGCAGCCCATGGTTAATCATTGTTAACCCTTTGGGTTTATCCAATGAGGGCGATTCCTCGTTCCCCCGGTGCGATATGCGCTCCATCCATGCATTTTTAGCCTGCGTGCTCGTAATGACCGCCTCGGCGGCCTCCGCCGACAGCCGGGTATTCATCATCGCCAACCAGGCCGACGCCTACGGCATCGACCAGTGCCTCGCCAGGGGCGAGAAATGCGGCGCGCATGCCGCGCGGTCCTATTGCCAGTCGCGTGACTTTGCCCAGGCCACGTCCTACCGGCGGGTCGATCCCGATGAAATAACGGGATCGGTTCCTAAGACGGCCGGTGCTGGCTGCACGGGCGTGGGCTGCCACGAATACGTCGCCATCACCTGCCAACGGTGAGGTCTTGGGGGCCTGGGAGCGCCACGGCGCGTCCCGGAAACGACGTGACGCTGCCTTGGTAAGCGGCTATGTGATGCCCGCACTGCGCCGACACCCCTTGCCCGGAACCGCTCTAATGGCAGGACATGCCTGAAACGCCGATGCACTCCCTTTCCAGATGGATTTTGGCCGGCGCCGCCCTGCTCGGAGCGTTGAGCGGCGACGCCATTGCGCAGGTCCCTCCGCCGGCGCCGGCACCCGCGCAGCAGGGCGCCGCCGTCAATCCGATGTGTCCGCGGCTGGAAGCGCAACTCGCCACGATCGACCGCGGCGGCGGCGGCGATCCGGCAAAAGCCGAGCAGATCCGGCGCTACGAGGAGGCTGCAAGCAAGCAGCAGGGCGAACTCGACCGCGTCACCTCGCAGGCCAAGCGCCAGGGCTGCGACAGTTCGGGGTTCTTCTCGCTGTTCTCAGGCCAGTCCGCGCAGTGTGGTCCGGTCAACAGCCAGATCCAGCAGATGCGCGCCAACCTGGACCAGATCACCACCAGCCTGGAACGGCTGCGCGGCGGCAGCGGTTTTGGCAACCCGGAGCGCGACAACCAGCGCCGCTCGGTGCTGTTGGCGCTGGCGCAGAACAATTGCGGGCCGCAATATGCCAACGCGGCGCGGGGCGGCGGCAATTTTCTCGATAATCTGTTCGGCAATAACAATAACCCGGCGCCGCCTTCGGATCTCGGCCCGCAATCCGGGACTTTCCGCACGGTATGCGCGCGCAGCTGCGACGGCGCGTATTTCCCGATCTCGTTCGCCACGGTGCCGAGCCGGTTTCCCGATGACGAAAAGACCTGCAAGAGCCTCTGCCCGGCGTCGGAGGCTACCCTCTACGCCTACCGCAATCCCGGCGAAGACATGAACCAGGCGGTATCGATCAGCGGGCAACCTTACTCCGCGATGCCGAACGCGTTCCGCTACCGCAATGAATACGTGCCGTCGTGCTCCTGCAAGGCAGTCGGACAAACCTGGTCGGATGCGCTGAAATCGATCGACGACAAAGCCGCCGCCGAACAGCAGGGCGACATCATCGTCACCGAGGAGAGCGCCAAGAAAATGTCGCAGCCGCCGTCGAAGACGGCTCCGGCTGCGCCCAAGAAGAAGGGCGCCGCGCCCGCGACGACGGCCAGCACGCCGGCTCCCGAACCGGCGCCTGCCGCCAGCCCTGCGCCTGCCCCTGCCGCTGCTGCCCCCGACGCCGCGCCGGCAAAAGACAAGCCGATCCGTTCGGTCGGACCGACCTTCATTCCGGCGCGCTGATATCGTCATTCCGGGGCGTGCTAGCGGGTCGCGCGAATGCGCGCCCGATGGCGCGAGCCCGGAATGACGGGAGTTGAACTTATCCCTCGAACGCTTCGGCTGAGCCGCGGCCCGCGCGCGACACCAGCGTCTGGTCCGGTTCGGGCAGCGCCTTCCCGGAATCCCGAAACTTGTTGATGATCGGATAGCGGCGGTCGCGGCCGAAATTCCGTTGCGTCACCTTGACGCCGGGCGCGGCCTGCCGGCGCTTGTATTCGGCGATGTTGAGCAGACGATCGATCCGCGCCACCATTTCGCGGTCGAATCCTTCCGCGACGATCGACGCCAGCGGCTCCTCGCGCTCGACCAGCCGCTCCAGGATGGCGTCGAGCATGTCGTAAGGCGGCAGCGAATCCTGGTCGGTCTGATTTTCGCGCAGTTCCGCCGTCGGCGGGCGCGTGATGATGTTGGCCGGAATGACTTCGCCGGATGGCCCGAGCGCGCCATCGGGTTTCCATGAGTTGCGCAAGGTCGAAAGCCGGAACACCTCGGTCTTGTAGATGTCCTTGATCGGATTGAAGCCGCCGTTCATGTCGCCATAGAGCGTGGCGTACCCGACCGACATTTCCGACTTGTTGCCGGTGGTGACCACCATCGCCCCGGTCTTGTTGGAAATCGCCATCAGCAGCGTGCCGCGTGCGCGCGCCTGCAGGTTCTCTTCGGTGATATCGCGCGGCAATCCTGCGAAGGTGCGGGCTAAAATCTCTTCAAAGCCATTTACGGCGGTCGCGATCGGCAGTACTTCGTAGCGGATGCCGAGCGCTTTCGCGAGCTTGGCGGCGTCATCGAGCGACACCTGCGCGGTGAAACGGAACGGCAGCATCACGCCGCGCACGCGCTCCGCGCCGAGGGCATCGACGGCGATCGCCGCGCACAGCGCCGAATCGATTCCCCCGGATACGCCGAGCAGGACGCCGGGAAAGCCGGTCTTGTTGACGTAGTCGCGCACGCCGAGCACGCAGGCGGCATAGTCGCCCTTGTCGCCTTCGACCAGCGGCGCAACCGGGCCGTCGCAGCGCCATCCGGCATCGCCTTTGGTCCAGCGCAATGTCGTCACGTTCTCTTCAAAGGCCGGCAATTGCGCTGCCAGCGATCGATCGGCGTTCAGCGCGAACGAGGCGCCATCGAAGACAAGCTCGTCCTGGCCGCCGACCTGGTTGAGATAAACCAGCGGAAGATCGCTCTCGGTGACCCGCGCCACGGCGATCGACAGCCGCAGATCGTTCTTGTTGCGCGCGTAAGGCGAGCCGTTGGGCACGATCAGGATTTCGGCGCCGGTCTCGGCGAGGCATTCGACGACGTTTTCGTACTCCTCCGATTCCTCCAGCCAGATGTCCTCGCAGATCGGCACGCCGACACGGATGCCGCGGATCGTCACCGGGCCGGCGGCGGGACCGCGCGCAAACAGCCGTTTTTCATCGAACACGCCGTAATTCGGCAGGTTGGCCTTGAATCGGATCGCCGCGATGCGCCCTTCGTCCAGCAGCGCACAGGCGTTGTAGAGCTTGCCGTCGTCGACCCAGGGACTGCCGATCAGCATCGCCGGCCCGCCGTCCGCGGTCTCGCGCGCCAACTCCTCGATGGCGGCACGGCATGCCGATTGAAACGCCGGTTTCAGCACCAGGTCTTCCGGCGGATAGCCGGAAATAAACAATTCGGGAAAGACGACGAGGTCGGCGCCGTCGGCGCTGGCCTGCGCACGCGCCGCGCGCGCCTTGGCGGCGTTGCCGGCGACATCGCCGACAGTCGGGTTCAATTGGGCCAGCGTGATCGTAAACTGGGAGGCGGTTTCGGTCATGACAGGATGGTGCCTTGCGGGCGAGCGAACTGCAATCGTCCGCTTCAGATGGCGCCAATGCGTTCGGCGATGGCAAATATCCAGAACGCGCCGGCCATGACGAGGGCGACGCCCACCGCCGCCGAGCCCATGTCCTTGACCTGGCCGATCTGCGGATCGTGATCGGTGGTCAGGCGGTCGGCGAGTTTTTCGATCGCGGTGTTGAGCAGTTCGACCACCAGCACCAGGACGACGACGGCGATCAGTTCGACCCGGCGCATTCCCGTCGTGCCCACCAGCCACGCCAGCGGCAAAGCCAGCGCCAGCACAATCAGCTCCTCGCGGAACGCCCGCTCGGACCGGATCGCGAAGGCGAGGCCGTTACGCGTGTTGAGTGTGGCCCGCCAGAACCGCAGCACCTATCCCACCTTTTTGCCGCTGAGGACCAGATAAGCGCCCTTCGAACTCAACGCGGAATTCCGTGCAGTCTTCGCAAGCCCTCTGTCAATCTCGTCGATGGTTCCTGGGGTCAGGCTCGTAAACAAGTCATTCGGCAGAATTGAACTGAGCACCGGATAACTGGTGACTTCCTCGATATTCAATTCAGCCGGCATTGCACTTCTCGCGGTCTCCTCCGAGTGCGGCTGAGTGAAGATGGAAAATACCCTTTCGCGGTGCCGAACGTCGAGACAGCCGGTGTAGCTGTTATATGCCGCCGCCAAACTGGTGGGCCATGGCAAATAACGGCTTTCGTACAGCAGCGCATCGGCGTTGTGGAAGGATAGAAAAATCTCCCCCCGGCTCGAGAACGCGACCGATCGTACCCAGCATCTTTGGAAGGTCGATCATGTCGCTGGCTGTTCCCATGTTCATGACGACGTAGGAGACAGAACCGGTCTCGGCTGGAAATTCGCCGGCCTCGATATCTCTCCGCTCAAAGATCACGTTTTCAGCGCCCATCTGCTTTCTTTTGCGATTGGCGACCGAAATCATATCCTCGCTCAGATCATATCCGCGCACCTGTTGAAACTTGTGCCGGGTTGCGAGTTCGAGGGACAGCGAGCCCGTTCCGCATCCCAAATCCAGCGCCAGTTTCCGGCGCTCGAGTTTGGCAATATCCGCAGCCAGCAGCTCGGCCTCGAACTTGCCATAGGCGTCGGTCGCATGATGGACTTCGGTGTATCCTGGATCGTACTTCTCGCAAATATACTCGGTGAGCTCTATAAGGTTTTGTCTCAGCTGGGTTTGCCGGTCCTTGTCTTCGGCCGTCTCAAGATCGAGCTGCTGCGTGTTCTGCAGCAACTTTACCTGCTCCTTGATCAACTCTCCGAACAGCAGGTATAGAACCGCCCGCGCAAAATCACTGTCGAGCCCGATGCGATCCGCATGCTCCTTGATGCCGGCAAGCCGCTCCAGCTCTCTCTTGTTGCTATAAATCTCGAGGTATTTGCTGTTTCCGCCGGCCGCTCTTAGCTTCTCGCGCGCCACAAGTTGCGCGAGATCCATTCTGCGCTTGATCAAATCCATTATCAGTCTGTCGACCGCGACAAAGTCTTCGCTTAGCGTTTTCAGGTCGGGCATGGAAATTCCTAAAAGCTTTCAAACTCTAGATACCCGTTGCACGCGCATCCGTGGCCAATTCCCGTCTTCCCATAGGAAGACAGAGGAATTAGCGCGATGCCACCAACTCTGCACGCTTAGGAAAACGACCCCGCTACCTTCGGCAGCTTCTTTGCTTTTGCCGTTCGCTCTTCCTTGAGAAGGTCCGCCAGCAGGAAAGCCATGTCGATCGCCTGCCCGGCGTTGAGTCGGGGATCGCAGACCGTATGGTAGCGGTCGTTCAGATCCGCGTCGCTGATGGCACGTGCGCCACCGGTGCATTCGGTCACGTTCTGCCCGGTCATCTCCAGATGCACACCGCCCGCATGGACGCCTTCGGCCATGCAGGCCGCGAAGAAGCCCTTCACTTCCTGCATGATGCGGTCGAACGGCCTGGTCTTGTAGCCGCTCGCCGAGGTGATGGTATTGCCGTGCATCGGATCGCACGACCACACCACGATGCGCCCTTCGCGTTTGACCGCGCGCAGCAGCGGCGGCAGCAATTCGGCGACCTTGTCCGCGCCGAAACGGCAAATCAAGGTGAGGCGACCGGGCTCGTTTTCCGGATTCAGCACGTTGATCAGTTCCAGCAGTTCGTCGGGCTTGAGCGAAGGCCCGCATTTCAGGCCGATCGGATTTTTGATGCCGCGAAAGAACTCGACATGGGCGTGGTCGAGCTGGCGGGTGCGATCGCCGATCCACACCATGTGGCCTGACGTCGTGTAGTGGGTGCCCGGCCGCGTCGAGTCCTCGCGCGTCATCGCCTGTTCGTAGCCGAGCAGCAGCGCCTCGTGGCTGGTGTAGAAATCGGTGGTGCCAAGACTTAAATCGACGGCGAAGTTCAGACCGCAGGCGCGCATGAAATCGAGCGCCTCCGATATCCGATCGGCCAATTCCATATAGCGCTTGGACTGCGGCGAGCCCCTGACCAATTCGAGCATCCACTGGTGAACATTGTCGACCGCGGCGTAGCCGCCCTTGGCGAAGGCGCGCAGCAGATTGAGCGTCGCCGCCGACTGTCGATAGGCCTCAAGCTGACGGCGCGGATCGGGCACGCGCGCCTCCGCCGTGAATGCGATATCGTTGACAATGTCGCCGCGATAGCTCGGCAGTTCAATGCCGTCACGCTTCTCGGTCGGGGCCGAGCGCGGCTTGGCGAACTGACCGGCGATGCGCCCGACCTTCACCACCGGCAGCGCACCGGCATAGGTCAGCACGATCGCCATCTGCAGGAAGACGCGAAAGAAGTCGCGAATATTGTCGGCGCCATGCTCGGCAAAACTCTCGGCGCAATCGCCACCCTGCAACAGGAACGCTTCGCCGGCGGCAACGCTGGCCAGCGCTTTTTTCAGGTTGCGCGCCTCACCTGCAAAAACCAGCGGCGGAAACGTTGCAAGCTGCGCCTCGACATCGGCCAACGCCTTGGCGTCGGGATAGTCGGGTACCTGCAGAACCGGCTTGGCGCGCCAGCTGTCGGGTGTCCACCGCTCGGACATGACGTTAACTCCTGAGCAAAAACCGCTACTTATGTGAGATCGAAGCGCCGGTTTATACACAGGGTGGCGGCGGACCGCCAGTTGCAATTCCGCCTTTCGACACAAGCCCTTGCGGATAAAGCCGAATTCGCCTTTGCTGCGGCCGTTGCGAACGGCTGAGGGAAAACGCGCGGTGCCAGAGGCTGACTTGGACGATGTCTTTACCGACGACATCACGTTTCCGGCCGCAGATGGATATTTGCTTGGGGCGACGCTCTATCTGCCGCGCGGGGCCAAGCGACATGCCGTTCTGATCAATTCGGCCACGGCCGTGCCGCGCAAGCTTTACAGGGGATTTGCCAGCTATCTGGCGCGGCGAGGCTGCGCGGTCCTGACTTACGATTACCGCGGCACCGGAGATTCCCGGCAGAAATCGCTGACCGGCTATAACCAGCAGAGATCGCTGGTCGGCTTCAAGGCGTCGATGTCCGATTGGGCGGCGCTCGATGTCACGGCGGCGGTGGCCTGGATGCGCGAACGCTACAAAGCCCTGCCGCTCAATTATGTCGGCCATTCGTTCGGCGGCCAGGTGCTGGGGCTGCTTGCCAACAATACCGAGGTATCTCGGGCGCTGCTGATCGCAGCCCAGGCCGGATATTGGAAGCTGATGGCCGCGCCGGAACGCTATCGCGTCTACGCGATGCTGAATTTCGTAGGCGCGCCGCTAACCCGCCTGATGGGCTACACACCCGGCTGGAGCGGGCTCGGCCTCGACCTGCCGAAGGACGTGTTCCTGCAATGGGTCGGTTGGGTCATGAGCGAGCGCTATATGTTCGACGACCCCAATCTCAAAGCCCTGGAGAATTTTCCGCATTACAAGGGAGCGCTGCGCGCGCTATGCATGTCCGACGATCCGTGGGCGACACGGCCCGCGGTCGAATTGTTGTGTTCGGGATTTAAATCGATCGAGCCGGACATCGTGACCATCACGCCGGCCGACGCGGGCGCCGCCAAAATCGGCCATTTCGGATTCTTCAAGCCCGAGCATCGCGACACGCTGTGGCGCGGCGCGGCGGAATGGATTCAGGAGTAGCGGATCACTCCGCGGCCTGCCGCACATAGCGCGCGGTGGGAGTGCGCATGGTCACGAGTTCTTCCGCGGCGGTGGGATGCAGCGCCATGGTGGCGTCGAAGTCGGCCTTGGTCGCCTTCATTTTGACGGCGATGCCGAGCACCTGCGCGATCTCAGCCGCGCCGTCTCCCACAACGTGACATCCGACGACGCGGTCGGTCGTGCCATCGACGACCAGCTTCATCAGGACGCGGGTGTCGCGGCCCGACATGGTCGACTTGATCGGCCTGAAATCGGTCTTGTAGATATCGACATGGCTGAAATGCGCCCTCGCCTGCGCCTCGGTCAGTCCCACCGTGCCGACTTCAGGCTGGCTGAATACCGCGGTCGGAATATCGGCATGATCGACCTGAACCGGGCGCTTGCCGAACACGGTATCGGCAAACGCATGCCCCTCGCGGATCGCGACCGGCGTCAGATTGGTGCGATGGGTGACGTCGCCGATTGCGTAGATGTTCGGCACCGACGTGCGCGAGAAGCCGTCGACCGCGATACCGCCATTATTCGGATTGATCGCGACGCCGGTTTTCTCAAGCCCGAGATTGGCGACGTTCGGGTGCCGCCCGATTGCGAACATCACCTGCTCCGAGGCAATACTGGAACCGTTCGACAGATGCGTCGTGAATTCCTTCGCCCGCTTGTCGATCCCCTTGACCGTGCAGCCGGTCAGGATAGTGATGCCTTCCTTTTCCATCTCGGCCCGCACATGGGCGCGGACGTCCTCATCGAATCCGCGCAGGACGTTGTCGCCGCGATACACCACCGTCACGTCGGAGCCGAAGCCGGCGAAGATGCAGGCGAATTCCAGCGCGATGTAACCGCCGCCCTGGATCACGATGCGCTTCGGCAATTCCGGGAGATGAAACGCCTCGTTGGATGAGATCACATGCTCGATGCCGGGAATCGCCGGGCCATGGTTGGGCGCACCACCGGTCGCGATCAGCACGTATTTTGCCGCTACGGCTTCGCCCGTTCCAAGTCGAAGCGTATGGGCGTCTTCGAACACCGCGCGGGTCTTGACGATGCGCGCACCGGACTTCTCGATATTGGCGGTGTAGATGCCTTCGAGCCGCGCGATCTCCTTGTCCTTGTTGGCGATCAGCGTCGGCCAGTCGAAGGTGGCCTGAGGAATCGTCCATCCAAAGCCCGCCGCGTCCTCGATTTCGAAATGGATGTGCGACGCCAGCACGAGCAGCTTTTTCGGCACGCAGCCGCGGATCACGCAGGTGCCGCCCATCCGGTATTCCTCGGCGACCATGACGCGCGCGCCATAGCCGGCGGCGATGCGGGCGGCACGCACGCCGCCCGAACCCCCACCGATGACAAACAGGTCGACGTCGAAATCAGCCATCGGTTTCCCCGGACGCGGTCGCGGTCGATCAGATTTCCTTGCCGCGCTTTTTCATCTCGGCGCGGAACTGCTCGTTGACCGTTTGGGTAAAAATCATCCCCCACTGCTCCATATAGGACATGCTGAACTGGATCGCCCGGGGCTCGGTCGCGAGCAGCTTCTGGCCGAGCGGAGACTTGTAGAACGTGACCAGATCCTTCAACTCCTGCTCGGTAAACTCGTTGGCATAGATCTTGGCCATGCCCTCGCCGATCTCCTGCTCTCTGCCGGCAAGGTTTTTCGCGACGATTATCGCGACTTCGTTGAGGTCCTTCTGATAATTGAGGTTGCTCTGCACCAATGCGTTCTTGGTTGTATTGACAATATTGGGGACGGCACTGGCGTACATCGCGCCCGCATTCTTCATCGCCAGAATTTCTTTCGCGAATCCCAGAGCTGCCGGTGAAGCCGGCTTGAGCGTCGGCGCAGGCGTAGCCCCGGCGGCAGGCTGCTTGGCCGCAGGTTGTTGCGCATGCAACGGAGCACCGGCGAGAGCCAGTATCGCCACGAGTCCTGCCGCGGCCGCGATTTTCGAACGATACGTCATTCCAATTCTCCTCGATTGCGGCGCTTAAGCCGTTCAACAACGCGAATTCCCTGGGCGCCCGCCAGCACGATTGTGCTGGCAAGGCCTATGAACAGCCCGTGCTCGACAACCCCTGGTATCGAGTTCAAAAGACCCGCCAGGCGCGGCGCGTCCGTTATTTGTCCGAGATGGGCATCGACAATCCAGTGGCCGCCATCGGTGACAAAAGCATGGCCGTCGCCGCCTTTCCGCAGCACCATTTGCCCCGAAACACCACTGTCCGCAAACGCCCGCGCCATCGCGCGCCGCGTCGCCGACAGGCCGAACGGAATCACCTCCACCGGCAAGGGAAAGCGGCCGAGGGTTTTTACCCATTTGGAATCGTCGGCAATCACGATCATGCGATCCGAAGCCGACGCCACGATCTTTTCGCGCAGCAGGGCGCCGCCGCCGCCCTTGATGACGTTAAAAGCGGGATCGATTTCATCGGCGCCATCGACGGTCAGATCGAGCCGGTCGATGTCATCAAGCGTTGTCAGCGGCACGCCGCAGCGTTCGGCGTCGGCACGCGTCGCCTCGGAAGTCGGCACCCCCGTGACCTTAAGTCCGGCGCGAACCCGCTCGCCAAGGAGTTCGACAAAATGCCGGGCGGTCGACCCGGTGCCGAGGCCGAGCTTCATGCCATCACTTACATGCTCGAGCGCGCGGGCCGCCGCCTGTCGCTTCAGTTCATCCATGGTCACGCGCGACGATGCTCCCAAACCGCTGCCGGTCATCCCGAGCGCCGGGTTCGGCGCGCGGCATATCTAGCGTCGTTTCACGGGAAGGAACAGGCTTATACGGCTGTTTTCGGCGCAATTGCCGGCATTACGGCTAACGGCACCCCCACTTGCGCGATCGCTCAAGGGCCGGTAGCGATCCGCCATGAGCCCTCACCCGACCGTCGTATTCGATCTGGATGGCACGCTGGTCGACACCGCGCCCGACCTCATCAACGCGCTCAACTTTGTCCTGAACCGCGAAGGTCTGCCCGCCGTGCCCTTGAAATCCGCACGCAACATGATCGGCGCAGGCGCCCGCAAGCTGCTGGAGCGGGGGTTGGAGGTGGACGGGCGCCATGTCAGTCCAGGCGATCTCGACCGATTGACCGGTGATTTTATCGATCATTACGCGGCCCATATCGCCGACCAATCCCGCCCGTTCGAAGGTCTGGCAGGCGCGCTCGACCAGCTGTCTTCGCAGGGATGCCGTTTTGCGGTTTGCACCAACAAGCTGGAGTGGTTGTCGAAGCTCCTGCTTGATGAACTCAAGTTGAGTTCGCGGTTTTCCGCGATTTGCGGGGCCGATACGTTTGGCGTCTCAAAACCCGACCCGGCCATCTTGCGGCAAACCGTGGCACGCGCCGGCGGAGATCTCGCCTCGACAATTATGGTAGGCGATGCCGGACCGGATATCGGCGTTGCCCGCCGCGCCGGCGTTCCGGTCATTGGCGTCGACTTTGGCTACACCGACGTTCCGATGGCGGACCTCAAGCCTGATCGTCTGATCGGTCACATGAGAGACCTTCCGGTCGCCGTGGAAAGCCTTCTTGCCGCGCGGTAGGACTCGTAAGGGATTGATTATAAACGTAATTATCGCCCGAGCCCGCATTAACCATCAATTAACGATTGCGGCCCGTGTGGTTGCGTAGGTGTCTGGACACTCCTATGGTCGCGTGGGGTTGTGGCAGTTGGCCGCAATAAGTGACGGGTAGATTATGCGTCGTGTCATCGTGAGTGCCGTAGCGGGGCTCGGTTTGGCCGGCTGTTCGTCGTTCTCTACCGATTCCTTGACCTCTTTCTCGTTCAAACCGACGCCTCCAACCGTTTCGGTCCAGATCGATTCCGTACCCTCGGGGGCCGATGCCAAGACCTCGCTCGGGCCCGGTTGCAGGACGCCCTGTTCGGTTTCGGTGCCCGCCGAGAATTTTACCGTGACCTACGCGCTGAACCGATATCAACCGCTGACGGTCCCGGTCCAGGTGATCAATATTCCCGGCGATTTCTCCACTCCCGCTTCAACATCCATCGATCCCAATCCGGTGGTGGGCGAACTGCAGCCGGCCGGCCCGCCGCCGAGGGCAGCCCGCAAGCCGATGCGGCCGAAAAAACCGAAGCCGAAACCTGCGGCCGCGGCCCCCGCCGCATCGCCATTCCCGACCCCCGCGGCACCCGCGCCGACCCGATAGCTGCTAGCGCAGTGCAACACGCACTGTCGCGCATTGTGTGCCGTGCGCATCGTGCCTAGATTGCGATCGTAAAGGAACCTCCCCACAGCCGTGATCAGGGGGAGTACCACAGGCATGCTTGAATGAACGTACCGGTTTTGAATCGCGCTATTTCACCATCCTCGGCCATGACCGACCCGTTTGGCCGCAGGATCAGCTATTTGCGGGTATCGGTCACGGACCGCTGCGATCTGCGCTGCTTCTATTGCATGTCCGAGGACATGACCTTCCTGCCCAAGGCCGATTTGCTCACGCTCGAAGAGCTTGACCGGCTGTGTTCGGCCTTCATCGCCAAAGGGGTCCGCAAGTTGCGGCTCACCGGCGGCGAGCCACTGGTCCGCCGCAATGTGATGTCGCTGGTGCGCTCGCTGTCGCGCCATCTTAAGAGCGGTGCGCTGAATGAACTGACGCTGACCACCAACGGTTCGCAACTGGCGCGGTTTGCCGGCGAATTGCGCGACTGCGGTATCAAACGGATCAACGTTTCGCTGGACACGCTCGATCTTGTAAAATTCCGGGACATCACCCGATGGGGCGATCTCGACAAGGTGCTGGCGGGCATCGAGGCGGCACGCGCCGCCGGCCTCGCGGTCAAGATCAACGCGGTTGCGCTGAAGAACATCAACGAGGAAGAGATTCCCGCATTGATGGAATGGACGCACGGCAAAGGCATGGCGCTGACACTGATCGAGGTGATGCCGATGGGCGACATCGGCGCGGGGCGCATCGATCAATATGTGCCGCTGTCGCTGCTGCGCGCACGCCTCGCCAAGCGATATACGCTCGCCGACCTCGACGACGACACCGGGGGACCCGCGCGTTACGTCCGCGTCAGCGAGACCGGCGGCAAGCTCGGCTTCATCACGCCAATGACCCACAATTTCTGCGAATCCTGCAATCGCGTGCGGATTACCTGCACCGGCACGTTGCACACCTGCCTCGGCCATGAAGATGCCTCCGATTTGCGCAAACCGCTTCGGGCGTCCCCGGACGATGATCTTCTAAGCGCCGCGATCGATCGCGCCATCGGGCTGAAGCCGAAGGGCCACGACTTCATTATCGACCGCCGGCACAACCGCCCCAGCGTCAGCCGGCACATGAGCGTTACCGGCGGCTGAGGCGAAATCGCCGCAGTCGGGGCTGGCCGAATATTCCCCTTCAATATCAACAAACTTCCGATTGACGGGACCGTTTCCCGCTGGAATGGTGCGGCTGCTTCATGCTAGCCCGGCTGGATAAGCCGCTGCGCACCAGTTGGCGCGGTCAAGACGGCAGTTGCGCAATCGGGGAGGGTTTTCGTTGCAATCGCTCTTGAAATTGAGCCGGGGAATCGACGCGTTCACGAAATGGACGGGCAAGCGCCTGGCATGGCTGATTCTCGTTGCCGTCGTCGTTTCCGCGATCAACGCAATCATCCGCAAAACTTTCGACACCTCCTCCAATTCCTGGCTCGAACTTCAATGGGTGTTGTTCAGCATAGTCTTTCTGCTCTGCTCGTCCTGGACGCTGCTCGACAACGAGCATATCCGCATCGATATCATCAACAACCTGCTGCCGAAGAAAGTCCGCGACAGCATCGACGTGATCGGCCATATCTTTTTTCTAATGCCACTATGTCTCGTCATGATCATAACCGGCGTCCCGTTCTTTTTGCGCTCGATGCAGATCAATGAACAATCCGGTAACGCCGGTGGCCTTGCGCAATGGCCCGCAAAATCCCTGATCATGATCGGCTTCGCAATGCTGTTGGTGCAAGGCGTATCCGAACTGATCAAGCGCATCGCGGTCATGCGCGGTCTGATTCCGGATCCACACGCGTCACAGGTGAATGCGATCGAAGCCGAGGTCGAGCATCTCGTCGAGGCGATCGTTGGCGAAAAACACTGATCGCCGGACGCGGTCGCAGGGGGAGTTGAATGTCAGCGTTTCTTATTGCCAACATGGCGCCGATCATGTTCGCGTCGTTGGTTATCATGCTGCTGCTGGGTTATCCGGCGGCATTCTCGCTGGGCGCGGTCGGCCTGATTTACGCACTTGTCGGCATCGAACTCGGCGAATTCCGTCCGGACTTCCTGCAGGCGCTCCCCGAGCGCGTCTACGGCGTGATGAACAACGACACGCTGCTCGCTATTCCATTCTTTACCTTCATGGGATTGGTGCTTGAACGGTCCGGCATGGCCGAAGATCTGCTGGATACGATCGGGCAATTATTCGGCACCATCCGCGGCGGCCTCGCCTATGCCGTTGTATTTGTCGGCGCACTGCTCGCGGCAACCACCGGCGTGGTCGCGGCCTCGGTGATCTCGATGGGCCTGATCTCGCTGCCGATCATGCTGCGCTATGGATACGACCGGCGCATGGCTACCGGCATCATCGCGGCTTCCGGTACGCTGGCCCAGATCATCCCACCCTCTCTGGTGTTGATCGTGATGGCCGACCAGCTCGGCAAGTCGGTCGGCGATATGTATGAGGGAGCCTTCATTCCCGGCCTTGTGCTCGCGGGCCTCTACGCTCTTTACGCTTTTCTTGTCACACTGATATTCCCGAAGGCAGCCCCGGGCCTGCCGCCGGAAGCGATCGGTTTTCGCGAAAAAGACGGCAGCCGCGGATTGACGTCGCTGGGCGTTCTCTTTCTTGCCAGCATCGTTTTCGGTTGGTTCATGATGCGTCATTCGGAAACCCATGGTGCCGATTTTGTCGTGCTCAGCATGTTCTTCGGCATCCTGTTCGCATTCTTCGTCGCCGTTGCGAACTGGATCATCGACAAGCTCACCGGATTCAGGTTCCTGTCTGCGATGGCGCAACAGACCACGTTCGTGATGGTGCCGCCGCTATTCCTGATCTTCCTGGTGCTGGGCACGATCTTCATCGGGATCGCGACTCCGACAGAAGGCGGCGCGATGGGCGCCGCGGGTGCGATCATCCTTGGCGCGGCCAAGCGCCGGCTGAGCTGGGACCTGATCCGGCAGGCAACGGAGTCAACGGCAAAGCTGTCGGCATTCGTCGTGTTCATCCTGGTCGGCGCGCGCGTATTCTCGCTGACGTTTTACGGGGTTAACGGGCACGTCTGGGTCGAGCACCTGCTCACCTCCCTGCCCGGCGGCCAAGTCGGTTTCCTGATTTTTGTCAATGCCTTTGTCTTTATTCTCGCATTCTTCCTCGATTTCTTCGAACTCGCTTTCATCATCATCCCGCTGTTGGGGCCTGCAGCGGAAAAACTTGGCATCGACCTGATCTGGTTCGGCGTCATCCTCGGCGTCAACATGCAGACATCCTTCATGCATCCGCCTTTCGGATTCGCGCTGTTCTACCTGCGCTCGGTCGCGCCGAAGGATTCCTATATCGACCGCGTCACCGGCAAGCGCATGGACCCGGTCACCACGGGCCAAATTTATTGGGGCGCAGTACCGTTCGTCGTGATCCAGGTCATCATGGTGCTGCTGGTGATCCTGTTCCCGTCGATGGTAATGCACTACAAGGGCGCCGCCTCAACGATTGACCCAACCACCATCAAGATCGAAGTGCCGCAAATCGAAATGCCGCCGCTTGACTTTGGTCCGCCACCGAAAAACTGATCGCGGCCTTTTAAGGGGAGCTGGATTTGCTGGGCGCAGTTGTCACGATTTTCGTTATCGCATACGCCGCCATCGCGCTGGAACACCCGATCAGGATCAATAAGTCGGCTTCTGCGCTGATCGGCGCGGGACTGCTGTGGACCGTTTATGCAGCGTTGAGCGGCGATCATGCCTTGATCGACCGGCAGCTCAACGAGTTGGTTGCCTCCACCGCCCAGATCGTATTCTTTCTGATAGGCGCGATGACGATCGTCGAGGTGATCGACGCTCACAACGGTTTTGAGGTCATTACATCGCTGATCCGCACGAGAAAGCAAGCCACGTTGATGTGGCTCGTTGGTTTCGTAACTTTTTTCTTGAGTGCGATACTGGATAATTTGACGACAACGATCGTCATGATCTCCCTGATGAGGAAGCTGCTGGCCAACCAGAGCGACCGTCTGTTCTTCGCTTCGATGATTGTGATCGCGGCCAATGCCGGTGGGGCCTGGTCTGCCATCGGCGACGTGACTACCACCATGCTCTGGATTGGTGGACAGATCACGCCCCTTGCCATCATCAAGGGGGTTTTTCTCGCCTCCCTGATCAACCTCGTCGTCCCTTTGTTTGTCGTAAGTTATCTGCTTCGGGGTCGCGACATTATTTCTCCGAGCGATGCGCAAAGCGACCTCCCGCGAACCAACCTCTTCGAGCGCAATCTGACGTTCTATCTAGGGCTAGGCATCCTGATAATGGTGCCGGCTTTCAAGACCGCCACCCACCTGCCCCCGTTCATGGGGATACTTTTTGGATTGGGAATCCTCTGGGCAATCGGTGAACTGATTCATCGCGACAAGGAGGACGATCAGAAGAAACATCTGACCTTGGGTCATGCGTTGACGCGGATCGACATGACCTCGATCGTTTTTTTCATCGGGATTTTGTTGGCGGTCGCCGCTCTGGAGCATACCCGTGTTCTCGAAATGCTGGCCAAATGGCTGGATGTGAACGTCGGGCGTCAGGACGTTATCGTGGTCTTGCTGGGTTTGCTCAGCGCCATCGTGGACAACGTTCCGCTGGTCGCCGCATCCATGGGCATGTATAGCCTGAGCCAATATCCGCCTGACAGTTTCTTGTGGGAGTTTGTCGCCTACTGCGCCGGCACGGGCGGCTCGATCCTGATTATTGGTTCGGCGTCGGGTGTGGCTGCGATGGGGCTCGAGAAAATTCATTTCTTCTGGTATGTTAGGCGGATCAGCGGCTTGGCCCTGCTGGGCTATTTCGGCGGGGTCGTCGCCTATATCGTGCAGTACAGGCTGCTTCATTGATGAAGGAAGCTTTATTTGCAGGAGCGTTGTTCGCAATTGCCTTGAGCTGGATCGCCCGCTCGGCAAGAAACGCCGATGGCTTCGTCCGTAATTTCAGTCGGGGCGCGTTCATGCGTGAACTGAACAAAAAGATGGAAGAAAAACAGCAATAATGCGCGCCATTATCGGGCGAAGAAAAACCCGGAATATTGTTCCGGGTTTTTTACTTTGGTGATTGATCGTCAGATTTTAGCTTTGCGAATTGCGAGCCATGAAGGCATCATACCCAAGTTCAGCGACCTGGAACCACTGATATCCCTGGTTTGAGAAGTTGGTCAGCGATTCGTAGACCTTCTTGAAGTCGGCATTCGTTGCCGACACTTCGCTGTGCAATTCTTTCGCCGCCTTGAAGCAGGCTTGCATGATGGGTGGCGAGAAGGCGTGCAGCTTGGTGCCGCCGGCGAGCAACCGGCGTAGCGCCGGAGGATTGGCCTGGTCATACTTCGCCATCATCCAGTTGCTGGCGTAATGACCGGCCTGCTCGAGAACGTTTTGGTAGTATTTCGGCAACGCGTTCCACTTGTCGAGATTGACGAACGCCACCAGCATCGGACCGCCCTCCCACCAGCCAGGATAGTAGTAGTGCGGTGCTACCTTGAAGAAGCCGAGTTTCTCGTCGTCATAGGGGCCGACCCATTCCGCCGCGTCGATGGTGCCCTTCTCCAGCGCCGGATAGATGTCGCCGCCGGCAAGCTGCTGCGGAACAGAACCAAGCTTCTGCATCACGCGGCCGGCGAAGCCGCCGATGCGGAATTTCAATCCCTTGAGATCGTCAACTGTATTGATCTCCTTGCGGAACCAGCCACCCATCTGGCAGCCGGTGTTGCCAGCGAGCAGCGATGTGACGTTGTATTTCTTGTAAAACTCATTGAGCACGTCCTTGCCGCCGCCCAACATGTACCAGGCCTGGTTAAGGCGCTGGTTGGGTCCGAACGGCACGGCCGAGCCGAAGGTAAAAGTCGGGTCCTTGCCGAAGTAATAGTACGACGCGGTGTGGCCAATTTCGCAGGTACCGTTCTGAACGGCATCGAGAACCTGCAATCCCGGTACGATCTCGCCTCCCGCGAATGTCTGAATTTGAAACTTGTTGTCGGTGGCTTCGCCAACCATCTTCGCCATCATCTCGGCGCCGCCATAAAGCGTGTCGAGCGATTTCGGCCAACTGGTCGGCATGCGCCACTTGATTTCCGGCATCGACTGCGCGATCGCCGGCGCGGCAACCGCGGCCGCGCCCACGGCGCCAAGTCCGGTTACCTTGATAAAATCTCGTCGCTTCATTGAACTCTCCCTTGGGATGATCGTGCTTTGTTGCTGCGCCTTCTTGGCGAGGCTTGGTTTTCGCTTGCTGCTAGCATGGAACATCTTGCTTGCAATTTCCATCACGAAACGTCGTCGTAACGCAAAAAAGCCCAGCCTTCTTGCGAAGACCGGGCTTTCTTATGCTACTTAGGACGTAATCAGCCGCGGGTGCGCGAGCGGATCATGAAGCTGTCGAAGGTGTATTCGGCAACCTGCCACCACAGGTATTCGTCGGACCGGTAGGCCTGCATCGCGTCGACGGATTTCTTGAAGTCGGGATTCTTCGCGGAGATTTCGCCCCACAATTCGTTGGTCGCCTTCAAGCAGGCGTCCAGCACTTCGTTGGTAAACGGCCGAAGTTGCGTGCCTCCGGCGACGAGACGCTTCAAAGCCGTCGGATTTTGCATATCGTAACGTGCTTGCATCCAGCTGTTGGCATTAGCGGTCGCATTGTGAACAATCGCCTGATAGTTCTTCGGCAACTCGTTCCACTTTTCCAGATTGGCGAAGGCGTGAACCATCGGGCCGCCTTCCCAGAAGCCCGGATAATAATAATACTTGGCAACCTTTTGGAATCCGAGCTTCTCGTCATCATAGGGCCCGACCCATTCGGCGGCGTCGATTGTTCCTTTTTCGAGCGACGGGTAGATATCGCCACCTGCGAGTTGCTGCGGCACGACGCCGACCTTCTGCAGCACCTGACCGGCGATACCACCGATGCGCATCTTCAGACCGGAAAGATCGGCAACCGTCTTGATTTCCTTTCGGAACCAGCCGCCCATCTGGGTGCCGGTGTTGCCGCAAGCAAACCCTATCACGCCCTGTTTGGCGAAGAACTCGTTGCCAAGCTCCATGCCGCCGCCCTGGTACCACCATGAATTCTGCTGCCGCGCATTGAGGCCGAACGGCACCGACGCATAGATCGCGAAGGTCGGATCCTTGCCAACGTAATAGTACGACACGGTGTGGCACATCTCGACGGTATTCTTGGACGTTGCATCGAGCGCCTGCAGGCCGGGAACAAGCTCGCCTGCCTGGAACACCTGGATCTGAAACTTGTTGTCGGTCATTTCCGCAACTTGTTTCGCGAAATATTCGGCGCCGCCATAAATCGTATCGAGCGACTTCGGGAAGCTCGAGGTCAGGCGCCACTTGATCTCCGGCGACGATTGCGCGATCGCCGGCGAGGCGACCGCGGTCGCGGCGGCGCCGGCTGCGGAAACTTTCAAAAAATCACGACGCTTCATTCAGGCTCTCCTTGAGGGCGTTTCTTGGAATTCTCTGGAACGCGTTCAGCGGCGATCAGAATTCACGTCAGCCGACGCTCCGGTGCAGGGGTCTCTAACACGGATATCGGCAAGCGGAAACGCGACCAACGCATGACAGAGCCGATTAAACGAAAGTCGAATGCGGCCGACGGCAGCCCTTGGGAGGGGGTTTTAAGCCGCGGCAATGGCGTCCTGAAGCTGATCGCGGACCTTGGTGCCAATGGCCCGATAGATGGCCGCGTACGGGCCGTCCGGTTCGCTCTCCACCACCGGTGTACCCGAGTCCGACGTTGCGCGGATCGACATGTGCAGCGGGATTTCTCCTAGAAACGGCACACCCAGCCGCTCCGCCTCAAGCCGCGCGCCGCCGTGACCGAAAATATCGGAGCGCGTGCCGCAATGCGGGCACTGGAAATAGCTCATGTTCTCGACAATGCCGAGCACGGGCACATTAACCTTCCTGAACATCGCGAGCCCGCGGCGCGCGTCGATCAGCGACAGGTCCTGCGGCGTCGATATGATGATCGCACCCTTGAGCGGCACGTTCTGCGCAAGCGTCAGCTGGGCGTCGCCGGTGCCCGGCGGCATGTCGACCACCAGAATATCGAGCGTGCCCCACACCACGTCCCGCAGCATCTGGGTGATCGCGGACATCACCATCGGTCCGCGCCAGATCATCGCGGTTTCTTCCTCGACCAAAAAACCGATCGACATGATGGCGAGACCGAAGCGCTGGATCGGAATCATCTTCTTGTTTTCGTTGAGCTGCGGCTTCTCGCGAATGCCGGTCAGCCGCGGCACCGAGGGCCCATAGATATCGGCATCGAGCAGGCCGACGCGCAATCCGAGGTCGCGCAGGCCCAATGCCAGATTGAGCGCGGTGGTCGATTTTCCGACGCCGCCCTTGCCGGAGGCGACCGCGATGACGGCGGAAATGCCGGGAATTTCCGACTGCTTCGACATCGGCGACGCCGGCCCGGGTTGCGCCGGCGCACGATGCGCCGAGACGTGCGGAACGCCCTGGGCATGCCGATGCGGCGCCGGAGCTGTTGCTGTGCCCGCCTTGCGTTCGGCGGTCAGCGCGATCATCGCGACCGTGACGCCGGGAATGGCGCGCACCGTGGCTTCAGCCTCGGCGCGGACGCTTTCCCAGGCGCGCGCCTCGGCGGCATCGACATTGATCGAGAAAAACACTTTTCCGTCATTGACGGCAATGTCGGACAGAACGTTCGCATCGGTCAAAGCGACGCCGCGCGGCGAGGCCACCTTGGACAGACGTTCCAGAACCTGCTGCTGCGTAACGCTCAATGAGAATCTCCCGGCCCCGGCCTGTTTTCAACCGGACACATAGAGCGAGCCAGCAAAAAAGATACCCCGTCAAACCTTTTCTTTGGCCATTTCATAGTTGAGTTCGAGCATCACGCCGTTGGGATCGGTGACGAAAATCTGCCACACGGCGACGCCCGGCACCTCCCGGACGTCGAACGGCAAATTCCTGGACTTGAGCCGCTGTTTCATGCCGGCAAACCCGCTGCTCGCAAAGGCGACATGATGTACGACGCCGGAATCGGGCTTTTGCTGCTCGTCGGTCTTCGAAATATCGACGATGTGGACCACCGGCTTGCCCTCGCTGTACATCCAGGCGCCAGGGAAGCTGAAGTTCGGCCGGTCGCCGTTCTTGAACTCGAGGACTTCCTCGTAGAACCGGACGGTGTCGGCGAGTTTCCGGGTCCGGATGTTGTAGTGATCGAGCAAGCCTACGCTCATGCGGTGTCACTCCCTTGGTTTTGAAGTCTTGACCGTTTCGGGGGTTTTCTAGCACAAAACCGCGCAGCCCCGCCAATCGGGGCCGTTGCCCTTCGCAACGCACCGTTTATGCTGCGGGTCCGCCTTTTAGTCCTCCCCAAAAACACCGTTCGGCAGTTCCATAACATGCCGGCGCAAACCCAAGGTTCAGACATGGCAAAAGTTGCTTTTCTCGGTCTCGGCGTCATGGGTTTTCCCATGGCAGGGCATCTCGTCGCCAAAGGCGGCCATGAGGTGACGGTATACAATCGCTCGCCGGCCAAGGCGCAGGCATGGGCCGAGAAATTCAAGGGAAAAACCGCGCCGACGCCGAAGGCCGCCGCAGAAGGCCAGGATTTTGTCATGAGTTGCGTCGGCAATGACAACGACCTGCGCGCAGTGACGACCGGTGCCGATGGCGCGTTCGCGGGTGTAAAGGCCGGAGCTGTTTTCGTCGATCACACCACTGCATCGGCTGAGGTCGCGCGTGAACTGGATGCCGAAGCGACTAAACGGGGTTTCAAGTTCGTCGATGCCCCGGTGTCGGGCGGCCAGGCCGGCGCGGAGAACGGCGTGCTGACCGTGATGTGCGGCGGCAGCGCGGCTGCTTACGCCAAGGCCGAGCCAGTGATCGCCGCCTACGCCAGGATGTGCAAGCTGCTCGGCCCCGCGGGCTCCGGCCAATTGACCAAGATGGTCAACCAGATCTGCATTGCCGGCCTCGTTGAGGGCCTCTCCGAAGGCATCCATTTCGCCAAGAAGGCGGGGCTCGACGTTCACGCCGTGATCGACACCATCTCCAAGGGTGCCGCCCAGTCCTGGCAGATGGAAAACCGCTATAAGACCATGAACGACGGGAAATTCGATTTCGGTTTCGCGGTCGAATGGATGCGCAAGGATCTCATGATTTGCCTTGCGGAATCGCGACGCAACGGCGCCAGCCTTCCAGTCACCGCGCTGGTCAACGAGTTCTATTCCGAAGTAGAGAAGATGGGCGGCAAGCGCTGGGACACGTCGAGCCTGCTGGCGCGGCTGGAGCGGTGATTTTCGTCTATAAATGCGCGGCCGATCCCTGGATCGGCCGCTCGCCGATACTGCCCAACAACCCGTTAATTTAACTTTTCATTAACGCGATTCTTTAGCTCTTTAAGGCAGCTCTTAATGATTTAGCGCCACAGATAACAAACCTAAAAAAGCGCGCGGCCTGCGTGCAGGATGTTTGTTGTTTGATGAGTAATCCCGCCGATAAGCCCGAAGTCGTCCAGCTTCCGGCCGAAGCGCCGATCGCGGCTCCCGCGCGCAACCGCCGCGCCGCCGCGCAACGGGTGCGCGAGGCCAGAGACCGGTTAACGTCGACCAGTGGAACCCGGCCCGCCTTCGACCGCGAGCTGCTTCGGCAATATGCCCAGACCCGGCTTTCGGCCTCGTATGTGGTCATGCTGCTGGTAGTGGCGACCGGCCTGCTGTTCGGCCTGTGGATGGAGCCGGTTTCGGCGGCCGCCTGGACCTGCGGCATGCTGTGCATTCATGCCGTGATCATCCGCAACTGCGGCAGGTATCTGAGCGAACCCCCCTCGCCCAACGGAACCCGCAAGTGGCGCACGCGATTCGTGCTGCTCGATCTGCTCTACGGCCTGTGCTGGATGGCGATCCTGATCCATCCCGCCGGCGCCGACATGATCTCGAACACGATGCTGATGTTCCTGATGCTGCTGGTGGTGGCGGTCTCCAGCATGCTGGCGGCCAGCCTGCCGATCGCAGCACTGGCGGCGACCACGCCGGCGACCTGCGCGATCGCGCTGAATTTCGTGCTCGGCGGCACCTTCGACAACTACGTTCTGGCCCTGCTCGCGGTCGCAGCGGAAGGCTATTTCGCGCTGCTTGCGCACCGGCTGCACTCGACCACGCTGGCGACCCTGCAGGCGCGCGCGGAAAAAGACGCGCTGATCGGCGAGCTCGAACAGGCAAAGGCGATCTCCGACGAGGCGCGGCATCGCGCTGAATCCGCCAACGTCGCGAAATCAAGATTTCTGGCGCAGATGAGCCACGAACTGCGCACCCCGCTCAACGCCATTCTCGGTTTTTCCGAGGTGATGAAGAGCGAAATCTTCGGCGGCCACGCGGTGCCGGTCTACAAGGAGTATTCCGCGGATATTCATAATTCCGGCGTGCATCTGTTGAACCTGATCAATGAAATTCTCGACCTGTCGCGGATCGAGGCCGGACGCTACGAACTCAATGAAGAAGCAGTCTCGCTGGTGCATGTCGTTGCCGACTGCCACCATCTCTTGAAACTGCGCGCGTCCAGCCGCGGCATCACCATCCACGAAGTGTTCGAACACGGCATGCCGCGGATCTGGGCCGACGAGCGTGCCTCGCGTCAGATCGTGCTCAATCTGTTGTCGAACTCGATCAAATTCACGCCGCAAGGCGGCGAGATCTGGCTGAAGGTCGGATGGACCGCCTCCGGCGGCCAGTATCTCAGCGTCAAGGATACCGGCTCCGGCATCGCCGAAGAGGAAATCCCGATCGTGCTGGCCTCGTTCGGCCAGGGCTCCAATTCGATCAAATCCGCGGAACAGGGCGCGGGGCTGGGATTGCCGATCGCGAAAAGCCTGATCGACATGCACGGCGGCACCTTCACCCTGAAATCGAAGCTTCGCATCGGCACCGAAGTCATCATTACGTTCCCGCCGGAGCGCGTGATGTCGGCCTTGGCGCCGATGGCCGAAGAAGCGCCGCCGTTGCAGCCCGAATCGTTCGATGCCGTGGTGGTCGACGACAAGCGGCGGCCGCGCAACAAGCCGATCATGAGCGCGGGAACAGGGTTGTGATTGCAATGCTTGCGCAAGCCGCCAAACCCGCATCAATATCCCTGCATGAGCATCGAGACGCCGTGCATCGCAGTCTGCATGATCGATCCCCGGACCAGCCTCTGTTTTGGCTGCGGACGCACCTTGCCGGAGATCGCGCGCTGGCATCGCATCGACAACGCCGAGCGGCGGGCGATCATGGAATTGTTGCCGGCGCGGATGGCCGCGGCCGGACTGCCCTCGCTCGCCCCGGCGGCTACGAAAGACGGCTGACCGTCCAATCCTGCAGAGGCGTGCCGTGAGTCGCTTCCTGCTCGTCGTTCTCGTGCTGGCAGCGACCGCCGGCGCCGTGGTCGCCTATGGCGATCCGGACCGTATCGCACAGGCGAGCACCACGGTCTCGGACATGCTGCGCAAACGCGCCATACAGCCGGCCCGCGCCGTGCAGATCGCGCGCGGGATGACCGGCGAATTCGCTCTTCGCGCGCAGATCAACGGCGTCAACGCACCGATGGTAATCGATACCGGCGCGACGTCGGTGGTCCTCACTTACGAAACCGCAAAGGCTGCCGGGCTGCCGCTTGAACTGCTCGATTATGACGTCGATGTCGAAACCGCCGGCGGTCACACCCGCGCGGCGCGGCTGACGCTGGATCGTCTAGCGATCGGCAAGCTGGTCGAGCGCTCGGTGCCGGCGCTGGTCGTGCCGCGCGGCCAGATGAAGACCAATCTGCTCGGCATGAGTTTTCTCGATCGGCTTGAAAGCTGGGAAGTGCGCGCCGACCGCCTGATGCTGCGCGGGTATCCTTAGTTCTTTGACGCGTTTTCTTCACGCGAACCGGTACCCACTTCGCTTGAAAACGCTATGCTTAAGCGGCGATCGATACCGGCGCGCGGTCATCGACCAGCGCGATCGCATCCCGCAACACGTTGATGCCGGCGCCGGGCTTCACCCCGTTCTCGGCGAGTTGACGGCGAAACGCCCGCGCGCCGGGCACGCTGTGGAACGCTCCCACAAAATGCCGCGTCATCGCATCCGGCAATGCCGTCTTGAGCAACCCAATCCCATCTCGCAGAATCTATCTTAACGGTGCAATTTACTACTAGTAATTGCAACAGACTAATAGTAACGTCTATTACACGAATGCAAGCATGGTCCCGCAAGAGGGGTTCCCATGACAATTCACAACACCACTACGACCACGAATTATATCGTCCAATGGGACGACGCCGATCCGAACGGCCAGTCCAAGGCAATGGCCTCGGCGATCGCGGCGATCTGCGAGAGCGAGCACACCACGCTCGCCGGCTGGTTCAACATCACCACGGGCTTTGGCTCGAGCGACCGTGTCACCGTCACGGTGCAGTCGATCTCTGCAGGCGGCGCCAACAATTACGGGTACTCGTCGGGCGGCGGCAGCGTGATCAACGTGAACTTCCTTTCTGGTTTCTCGAATTCGCAGGCCAACGAAATCGCCAAGATGGCGTTCGTGGCCGAGTTGGTCGAAATCTTCATGGATTTCAACAACAAGAAGTCGGGCAATAACACCTGGATGGCAGGTCACTCGGACGGCGAGGGACTTTCGCAGATCTGCAGTATCATGCGCTTCCCGGCCGGGCACTATGACGCCTACAACTCATGGGTGAACAGTTGGCTGTCAACGGCCCGGCCCAATTGGATATCGTCGAACAAATCCACCGACGGCAATCCCGTGAGCTTCGGCTGTTCGCTGCTGTTCCTCTATTATCTCAGGGACCAGCTCGGCTTCACGATCCAGCAGATCATCCAGAACGGCGGCGCCACACTTGTCGATCTCTACAAGAATCTCACTGGCGACAGTGCCGACCCGTTCAGCTATTTCCTCGGCGTAGTCGATTCGGTGCTGCCGGGCACCAATACGCTGCCCGAAACAGACACCGAGGCGGCGGACGATCCGTTCCCGACCTTCTCGCTCGCCTTCTGGGACGGCAAGAACACCTACGGCAAATCCGAAGTTCGGGACTCGATAGACAACGTTACGCCGTTCCAGGACGCCGTATTGCTGGTGCTGGAAGGGTTCTCCCCCGCACACTGGCAGGCGCTTGTTTCGCCGGTACCGGCAAACCCGTCCGGCGACGCCGCAACCTTCCCCGGTATCCACTTCAACCGCACGCATGTCGAGTTCGAGAATACGTCGCTGCCGCGGGTACCGCAGCGCATCCACTTTCACTACGATGTAAGCTTTCACCATTCGTCAATCGCCGCTTTCACGGCGGCTGCGCAGGTAAAGGAGTTGCACTCCTCCATCACGATCGGGGGCAAGTCCGTGACCGCGACGACCGATTTCGAATTCCTTGGCGCCGAGAATCCATACTTCTCCAATGTCAAGCCGGGCGTCGACAACGTGCCGTGGCTGAGCAATGACCTGCGCGTCTTTACTGCCCTTCCGGCGTTCGTGCCGGTGCCGGTGCCGGGCGGGCCGGCCTTCTCCACCCACAACATCGGCGGGGCGCGAAAATATCTCGCCGCACTCCTCGCCTATCTGAACCAGAATTTCGGAGACCCCTCCCTCACCGATCCGTTCGATCCGGCGAGCAACGTCATCCCGGAGCAGCAGGATGCCTTCGCGGGCGATAGCTCGGTGATGCCGAACCTCGCCTTGCTCGGACAGTCGGGCGACACCTTCAATTTCGCTATCGCGCGCGTGCGCATGCGTGGGCCGATCGGCGACACCAGCAACCCGGTCAAGGTGTTTTTCCGCATGTGGCAGAGTCAGTCGCCAGACACCGACTTCCAGCCGGGCGGTACCTACAACAGTCATTTCGATGGGTCGAACCTGCCGGATTGGCCGCTGCCCGCGCCCGACAGTTCAACCTTTCCGTTCTTCGCGACCGACAATGCGCCCCACTTCACCAATCCGGCTAACGTCGAATTTGGCAATGGCGGCGTCAATAACCAGCCAATCACCGTCAGTTCTGGGGCTGGCGCGTGGCGCTACTTCGGCTGCCTGCTCAACGTCTACAATTCGGGCTACGTCGTGAACGGCACGCCGGTGACGCAGCTTCTGGCGGGCACCCATCATTGCCTGGTTGCGGAGATCGCCTATGACGACGCGCCGATCTTGTCGACCAACGGCGTCACCGTCAGTCCGGGCAACAGCGACAAACTCGCTCAGCGCAATCTGCAGATCACGCAGGGCTTCAATCCGGGCGTGCCGCCCACCAACCGCGTGCCGCAGACATTCGATATCCGTCGCAGCGATCCGGGCAACTCCGACTTCGATGAGTTGATGATCGACTGGGGCAAGCTGCCGGTCGGCACGGTGGCGAGCATCTACTGGCCGCACGCCAATGCCGGCCAGATCGTGCAGCTTGCTTCGCAGCGTTACGGCCATCACCAACTCACCGTGGCGGACGCGCACACGATCCAGTGCAAGGTAGTCCGGCACCTGAGCTATGTGCCGATCCCGCCTGGAACGGGCGACAAGTTTGCCGGTCTTCTGACCGTGGACCTGCCGCAGACCGTTACCAAGGGACAGAGCTTCACCATCGTGGCCAAGCGCGTCACGACCTATACCGTGCCGCCTCCGGTCGTGATCAACACTCCGGCGCTGCACGCGCCCGAGATACGCCATCGCGGCAAGCCGCTGGCGGCCAAGAAGGGCGGCAAGCCGGAAGAGCAGACGCAAAAGCAGCGCTCTTGGCGCTACATCACCGGCGCCTTCCAGATCAACATCCCGATCCGGGCCGACGCCGACATCCTGCCCTTCGACATGAACACGCTTGCGATCTTCAAGTGGCGCCTATCGATGATGCCGGTCACGAACCGCTGGCATCCGGTGATGAAGCGCTACATCGACATTCTCTCGGCGCGCATCGACGGACTCGGCGGCGATTCCGGTTCGATCCAGCCGTCGGCGACAGGCTTGCCCGAACCGATCGGCAAGCCGGGCAATAAGCATCTCAAGGAGGACAGAGGCAAGATTTGCGAGATCTTCTACGACTGCTTCGGCGACTTCGAGGGATTCGCGCTGTGCTCCTGCTCGGAGGAGCGTCGCTTCGCGTCGCGCGAGAAAGGCATCGAGGAAGTCGCGCTTTACGCCTGCCGCGAAAGGAATCTCGTTTCCGTCTTTACCGCCGACAACCGCATCGCGAAGATCATCCTGCGGTGTTGACAGATGTCACGTTAGCTCATCATTCCAGAGCCGGGAAGTGCGCTCCGACCATCTGATGCTGCGCGGGTACCCTTAGGCGGCGATCGACACCGGGGCCCGGTCATCGACCAAGGCGATCGCATCGCGCAGGACGTTGACGCCGGCACCAGGCTTTACGCCGTTCTCGGCGAGATGACGGCGGAACGCCCGCGCGCCGGGCACGCCGTGGAACGCACCCACAAAATGCCGCGTCATCGCATGCAGCCGGACGCCGCGGGCGAGCTGATCCTCGATATAAGGCATCATCGCCTCGAAGACATCCTTCATCGCCGCATGCGGCGCAGCCTGGCCGAACAGTTCGGGATCGGCCGACAGTAACCGCCACGGCTCCTGATAGGCGGCGCGCCCCAGCATCACGCCATCGACATGCGCAAGATGCCGCTTCGTCTCGGCGATCCCCGTGATGCCGCCGTTGATGATGATGGGCACATCGGGCAGCGCCGCTTTCAGCCGGTATACCCTGTCGTAGTCCAGCGGCGGGATGTCGCGATTTTCCTTGGGCGACAATCCGTTGAGCCAGGCTTTTCGGGCGTGCACGATCAGCGCATCCGCGCCTGCCGCGATGACGCGCCGCGCCAGCGTGTCCAGCGCCACTTCCGGATCCTGGTCGTCGATGCCGATGCGGCATTTGACCGTGACCGGAATGTTCACGGCGCGCTTCATGGCGGCAACGCCTTCGGCGACGAGCTCCGGCTCCGCCATCAGGCAGGCGCCGAAGCGGCCATCCTTCACCCGGTCCGACGGACAGCCGACATTGAGATTGATTTCGTCATAGCCGAAATCCTCGCCGATTTTTGCCGATGTCGCGAGGTCGCCGGGATTCGAACCGCCGAGCTGCAGCGCCACCGGATGCTCGCTGGCATCAAAGCCAAGCAGACGAGCACGATCGCCATGAATGATGGCGCCGGTCGTCAGCATCTCCGTGTAGAGCTTTGCACGCCGCGTTATCAGGCGATGGAAGACGCGGCAATGCCGGTCGGTCCAATCCATCATCGGGGCTATGGAGAAGCGGTGGTCTAACATGTTGTTTTCATTGATCTTCGCAAATTGAGGCGGCCCAACCGATTTCTGGGCCGACAAATGATCGAAGGGACAGATCTAAAGCATTTTCTTTTCTTTTCAATGGCTTGATCCGGCCACTCGATTATTTTCGCTTATTTCGGCCTTGACCAATACTGGATGGCAGCACCAAAATTCCTACGCAGTACCACCCTCGACAGAGTGTTTTGGCTACGCGCCTGCTCGTCGAATTTGAAAATAGGAATGGTACTTCCGTGACACAGACGCCTGATCGGTCCGCGATCCGCGCGAAACTTATGCGGGTTCGTTCGGCGTAACCGCCCGATCAGAAAGTAGATCAGGCGCACCCAATACGTTGTAGCCTATTGCCTGATAGCCAACGCGGCGTTTCGCAGCCATTCGGGCCAGGATCGGCACCCTCATGTCGACATAATCATAAATGATCACCTCGCGCTTGGCGTCGTTGAGACGATGCAACCGGCCGGCATACTGAGCGAGGGTGCCTTTCCAAGCAATTGGCATGGTGAGAAAAAGGGTATCTAGGCGGGAATCATCGAAGCCCTCGCCGAGGTAACGTCCAGTCGCGACGATGACACGCTCCTCTGCATGGGGAATTGCTGCGAGCCGCACAGCGATGTCGCGGCGCTGCTTCTCGCTTTGCCCACCTCGCAATACGACCACATGCCTAGCGAAACGCTCAAGACGCTTTGCGATGGTCTCCAAATGGGCGGTGCGCTCAGTTATCACGACGGGTGAGCGGCCTGCATCCAGAGCACACAAGACGTCATCGAATATCAGATCATTGCGCTCTTTATCATCAACCAACTCCCTGAAAACATCCTGGATGGAAGGAGCAGAAGTGCTCAATGCAACTGGAAGTCGGAAGGTGGTATTCCTGATCCGCACCACGTGATCGAATGGGCGCTTGGCTGCCTCGGATCGCGCATCTACGCGATGGCGGACGGGACCACATTGCATAACGATGATCGGGTGATGTCCGTCTTTTCGCGTAACCGTCGCTGACAGGCCGAGGACATAGCGGGCCTTGCTGCGGCGCGCGACCAGTTCGAAGCTTACAGCCGACAGATGGTGGCATTCGTCGACGACGAGATGCCCATAATTGCCGACGATATCATCGACTTCGCCCTTGCGAACCAGGCTCTGGATCAAGGCGACGTCGACCTGACCTTTCGGTTTGCGGCGGCCGCCGCCGATCATGCCGATCGCGTCACGCGGCATATTTGAGAACGCGGCGAGCCTCTCGATCCATTGATCCATGAGCTGACGGCGATGAACGAGGACCAATGTATTCCGCCCGCGTTCGGCCATCATCCGGATGGCTAAGATCGTCTTTCCGAACGCCGTCGTTGCCGCGAGCACGCCGGTATCATGCGGCAACAAGGCTGTGATCGCGGCTTCCTGATCGGAGCGCAATGCACCAGTGAAGGCAAATGGGATCGCCGCACCGGGAAAACGGCAATCTTCGATTGTTACTGCAATTCCAAATGACACAAGCAGATCTAGTACGGCGTCAAAGCACCCGCGAGGCAGCGCAACGTGATGGCTGGTCAACTCTGCGCAAGAGATGATCCGGGGCTTGTCGTGGGTCGATCGGCGCATTGCTTGTACGGCATAAAATTCGGGATTCTGGAATGCCGCCAGACGGATCAGGCGCGCGATCAGCGATGGTGGCAGCGCGTGACGCGGGAGTTAGATCTGGTCCGCCTGTACGACAGTGATCGCACCCGGCAATGGCTCGCGAATTGCTGGCGGCGCCCGTCGCCGCGACGGCGGGGCTAGCCACGGTTCTTCGTCTTCGTCTGCGAGAGGAATACGCACACCCAGAATTTTTCCAGATGCACTTGCTTCCTCGACCAGATGTTCCACCTTTGCTCGCGGCATAGATGCAATCGCGGACAGGAAGGCCCACTGATCCGGATACGGCGAACAAGAATCGTCGATGAACTCGCTGTTGCCAGAACTTCGCGCGAGCCCCTGAAGAGGCAAGGCAATCAGGTTGCCGAAGCCACCCGCTGGCATGAGATCCTGACTCGGAAAAAACCGATCGTAGGATCCGAATCCGATATCGGGGACTCGTTCCATCGTGTCGGTAATCAGGAAGGCCCCGAGACGGCGGGCCAATGCCGCTGAGATCGGCTCGTCGAAAAAGATCCAGGCGTGAGCACCGTTTCCGGATCGGGACCGCTCAATGGCAACAGGTATTCCATGGCGCTCGCAGGCGTCCCTAAACGCAAAGGCATCCCTTCGCCAATCCCCTTCGTCGAAATCTGCGGCCAGGAACGAACAGGCGTTGTCCGCAAGCATCGGATAGACGCCCATCACAAACGGGGCGCCGTTCGGGTCGGTTCCGCGGAGATGGCGTTCGATTGCCACGTCGTCTACTGGCAGGAATGCCTGATTTTGACATGTTGAACATTTGACTCTCGGTTTTTCGCAAATCCCACGGCGCCATTCATTCGCGCAGACGGGTGCGTAGCCGCTCCGCCCCGTCGTACGGTTCTCCCAACGGATAGGGTAGACATCTGAGCGGCCGCGGAAGAGCCGGCGAAACAGGGCAAGCTTCTTCTCGATTGGCGAATTCCGGTCCGTGGGATCGCCAGCGTGTCCCGAAGGGACCACCTTGATCGGCTCGATCTCCTCACTCCGCATCGATCGTAAAGTGTTGATCTCGGCTACGACATCCGCACGCTCGCGCTCCAGCGCGGTAAGCCGGGCCATGAGTTCAGTAATTCTGGCGTCTGTTTGCTTCATCGCGAAGACTGTAGTGCGCCGATGTTTATTCTCCCGAATAATACCAATCCTGAAGCAGCGATCTAACTCAAAGATCGCTAGTCGCCGGTCTCGGCACCAGCAGTCGAAAGGAGTTGCTGACTTATACAAAATTTTGTATAGTCAGTTTTAATGATTGATCTCAAGCCGGTCGAGTTCCGAGGCAGCGCACTCGACGATTTGCGTGCGTTTCCACAAGCGGCTCGGCGTGAGGCGGGGCATCAACTCGACCAAGTCCAGCATGGGCGCGAGCCCGACGACTGGAGGCCCATGAACACGGTTGGCCGAGGGGTGCGGGAAATTCGGATTCGCGATGCTGCGGGAGCATTCAGAGTGCTGTATGTGGCGAAGTTTGATGATGCCGTTTACGTGCTGCACTGCTTCCAGAAAAAGACGCAGAAAACGAGCAAAGCGGATCTGAACTTGGCTGCGCAGCGTTACCGCGATTTATTGAAGGAGCTAGGTCAATGAGCAAGAAACGCTTCGACAATGTGTGGGATGCAATTGAGGATACACCTGCGCAGGCTGAGAACATGAAGCTCCGTTCGACGTTGATCATGGCATTGAAGGATCATATCGCCCGAACAGGGCTAAGCCAGTCGGAGGCGGCTAAGCTGCTTGGTGTTACCCAGCCGCGTATCTCTGATCTCATGCGAGGCAAAATCGAACTGTTTGGTCTCGATACCTTGGTCAATATGATCGGGGCTGCCGGCTTGCATGTTGAAATGCGCATCTCGGATGCAGCCTGACCAACGACCAGCCTCTTATTCTGTTTTCTGATCCCGTCTGCGCCCAGAGAGAACTTCGATTCCGATGCTATTTAGCCAACGCTATTTCCGCGCAATCGAAAACAACGTGCTGGTCGTCGATATTCCTGACGCCGCCCGGCGCAAATTGTGGGCGTGGCTGTCCGCCAATAATGCGTCTCTTGGTATCCGGCGCGACCCCAACGACAGTTGGATCTCGAATTCGTCGGTCCTCGAGGAGACAGAACGTGAGTTACTCATTGAGCACGGATGGGACCACCTTCCGGTGTCACCCCATTCGACCAACACCGAATAGCATGCCGCCTTGCATCTTCTTGTCCTGGATGGTCTAGGTCCATTCGTTTTCGACACTATCGAAATTGCCGCAAGCAACATGGAAGCCGGAGAACGGAACGCGCTTCGCCAGAAGGTCAATCAGATATTCGAGCTCCATGATTGCCCCTGGCGGATTTCGGACGGGGAGTTCTTCAAACTCGATGCCGACTTCGTGGGTGCGAAGCTGGCGGCAACGGGACATGACGCGCTCGCAGCCAACCAATTCGCCGGAGCAGCCAATGAGTACGCGAAGGCGCGCCAATATTTCGGCACAGGCGACGTAAGAAAAGCAATTTTCTTTGCCGGCCACAGCTTCGAAAGCGTCATGAAGGTGCTGACGAAATTGGAGCACGCCAACGGCGACAAGCTGATCAAGGAATTGGGCTCTCAAGGTTTCTTCGACGACCTGCCCGAATCCGTGCGGAGCGGATTCATGGATCAGGTTTTGAAGGCGCTTCCATTTTTACGCAACAAACTGGGCGGACATGGACAAGGTGCTGCGGTTGTTGATATCCCACCCGCCTATGGCGATCTCGCCATCCAGATAGCTGCGGCCTTTCAGAACTTTCTAATTACGAAGCATCTCGAACGATCACCGGCACCTGTACCCCCGCCGCCTACCAAGAACGCGCCGTCGTCGTTGGACGATGAGATTCCATTTTAGAATCCACCGCAGTCGGCAAATTCGCGGCTCGTAGGTTTTCGACGAGAAAATGACCTGATGCACACCAAACGATGCCAACCTTCGCCAGACTACGCTTGAAAATGGCCTCGGTACTGCATTCGGTACTGCGCGCTGAATTGAGCTTTCGCTAAGTTATGAAACTGCTCGCTTTTTCCGCTCAGAGTTTGCAGCATATACTTCCGTGGATATCAGTGCGGTCGACCAACTCTTGCAGGAGACCATCTATGCCATACCTGAGGCATGTCAAACTATTTAGAAGTGGCCACCATCAGGTGATCCGCATTCCTGTCGAATTTGAGTTGCCGGGCGAAGAGGCCACGATACACCGCGAGGGTGATCGTCTGGTGATCGAACCTCTGCGCAAACGTGACCTACTCGCCCTGCTTAAAACGATGGAATCGTTCGACGGCGATTTCCCGGAGATCAACGATCCGCCTCCTGCGGCGGAAAGCATATTTTGACTGCTAGCTTCGCCGCGAAGCTCTCAAAACATTACAACGGAATGTTCGATCGTTCCTTACCTCAGCGCCGCTGGTTATAGACGTCAAGACACACCGCGCCCAGCAACACCAGGCCCTTGATAACCTGCTGGTAGTCGATCCCGATGCCGAGGATCGACATGCCGTTGTTCATCACGCCCATGATCAGCGCGCCGATCACCGCGCCTGCCACCCGCCCGACGCCGCCATAGGCCGAGGCGCCGCCGATAAAACACGCGGCGATGACGTCGAGTTCGAAGCCGGCGCCTGCTTTCGGGGTTGCGGTGTTGAGCCGCGCGGCGAACACAAGGCCGGCCAGGGCTGCCAGCGCGCCCATGTTGACGAAGGTGAGGAAGGTCAGCCGCTCGGTCTTGATACCGGAGAGTTTTGCCGCCTTCTCATTGCCGCCGACCGCATAGATCTGCCGGCCGATGGTGGTGCGCGTCGTGACGAAGCCATACAGGGCGATCAGCGCGATCATGATCACCAGCACGTTCGGCAGGCCGCGATGCGAGGCGATCAGCCAGGTGAAATAGATGACCACGCCGAACAGGATCGCGTTCTTGAGCACGAAGAAACCGGCCGGCTCGACCTCGACACCGTGGCTGGCGCGCCGGGCGCGGGTCTTGACGCCGACATAGACGAGGCCAAGCGCCAGCATGGCGCCGATCAGGAGCGAGGTGGGGTAGAGCGTGCCGGCATCGGGAAACAGTTCCGGAATGAAGCCGGATGAGAGTTTCTGGAAGGTCGGCGAAAACGGACCGACCGACTGGCCTTGCAGCACGGCAAGCGCCAACCCCTTGAATACCAGCATCCCGGCCAGCGTGACGATGAAGGACGGAATCCTGAAATAGGCCACCCAGTAGCCCTGCGCCGCGCCGATCAGGGCGCCGAGCGCAAGGCAGGCGATGGCGGCCGGAATGAAGTGCACGCCGTAGCGCACCATCAGCACCGCGGCGATCGCGCCGATGAAGCCTGCCACCGAGCCGACCGAAAGGTCGATGTGGCCGGTTACGATCACCAGCAGCATGCCGAGCGCCATGATCACGATATAGCTGTTTTGCAGCACCAGATTGGTGAGATTGAGCGGGCGCAGCAGCGTGCCATCGGTGGCGAATTCGAAGAACAGCATGATCGCAAACAGCGACAGCAGCATGCCGTAGTCGCGCAGATTGGCCTTGAGGAAGCCCGCATGCTTGCGCGGCTCGGGAAGCATCACGGTCCTGTCGCTCATGGATGCGCCGCTCCGGAAAACTTCTCTTCCAGTTTTCGTTCCAGGTCTCGATCAACCAGCCGTTCGCCCTTGCGCATGATGGCGCGCATGATTTTTTCCTGGGTCGCCTCGGCTCGCTCGAACTCGCCGACAAAAACCCCTGCATTCATGACACAGATGCGGTCACAGACCCCGAGCAATTCCGGCATTTCCGACGAGATCACAATGACCGCCTTTCCGGCATCGGCCAGCTCATTGATGATGCAATAGATCTCGTATTTGGCGCCAATGTCGATACCGCGGGTCGGTTCGTCCAGGATCAGGATTTCCGGATCGGTGAACAACCATTTCGATAGTACCACCTTCTGCTGGTTGCCGCCGGAAAGGCTGCCGCAGGTCTGATAGACATCGGAGCTGCGGATGTGCATGCGGTTGCGATAATCGCTCGCCACCCAAAACTCCTTGATATCGTCGATGACGAGGCCGTCCGCGACAGCGCCGAGATTGGCAAGCGTGATGTTCTTGCGGACATCGTCGGCGAGCAGCAGGCCGAATTGCTTGCGGTCCTCGGTGACGTAGGCAAGACCGGCCTCGATGGCGCGGCTGACGGTCGAGAGGTCGAGCCCGCGGCCGTGCAGCGTGGCGCGGCCGGTGATGTTGCGGCCCCATGCTCGGCCGAACAGGCTCATGGCGAATTCGGTGCGCCCGGCGCCCATCAAGCCGGCGATGCCGACGATCTCGCCGCGGCGAGCGTGGAAGTCGACATTCTTGATAACTTGCCGATCCGCATGTTGGGGATGATAGACCGACCAGTTCTCGACCTTGAACACCACCTCGCCGATATCAGGCTCGCGCGTCGGAAAGCGATGTTCAAGGTCGCGATCCACCATCTTGCGAATGATGCGGTCCTCCTCGAACGCGCCTGCCTCACGATCCAGCGTATCGACGGTGCGGCCGTCGCGCAGCACGGTGATGCGGTCGGCGACGCGGGCCACCTCGCCGAGCTTGTGCGAGATCAGGATCGCGGACACGCCCTGGGCGCGGAGTTCAAGCAGCAGATCGAGCAGCGCCGCGCTGTCGCTTTCATTGAGGCTTGCGGTCGGCTCGTCGAGAATCAGCAGGCGCACCTGCTTGGAAAGCGCCTTGGCGATCTCCACCAGTTGCTGCTTGCCGACCCCGAGTTCGGTGACCAGCGTATCCGGCGCCTCATTGAGCCCGACTTTCGCCAGCAGCTGCTGCGACCGCTCATAGACGGCGTCGCGATCGATCACGCCGAAGCGCTGTGGCGGGCCGGCTATGAAGATATTTTCCGCGATCGAGAGCTGCGGGATCAACGCAAGCTCCTGATGGATAATGATGATGCCGAGCGCCTCGGAATCATTGATATTGCGGAACTGCCGCTCCTCGCCGTCATAGACGATGTTGCCGGCATAGTCGCCGGATGGATAAACGCCGCTCAGTACCTTCATCAAGGTCGACTTGCCGGCGCCGTTCTCGCCCACCAGGGCATGGATCTCGCCCTGTCGAACCGTGAAATTGACGTCGTCCAGCGCCTTCACGCCCGCAAAGGCTTTGCTGATGCCGCGCATTTCGAGCAGGATGGTCACTCGGGTTCCCCGGTCGTCGGCTCAGTCACAATCGGCTTTAGTTGATCTGCGTCTTCTTGTAATAGCCACCGTCGATCAGGACTTTCTCCCAGTTGGTCTTGTCGACGACCACTGGCTTGAGCAGATAGGACGGCACCACCTTTACGCCATTCTTGTAGGTGGTGGTGTCGTTCACCGTGACGGTCTTGCCGCTCAGCGCCGCGTCCACCATGTCGGCGGTGACCCTGGCGAGGTCGCGGGTATCCTTGAAGATCGTCGAATACTGCTCGCCGCGCAGCATGGATTTGATCGAAGGCACCTCAGCATCCTGGCCGGTCACGATCGGCATCGGCATGTTGCCGCTGCCATAGCCGACGCCCTTGAGCGATGACAGGATGCCGATCGAAAGCCCGTCATAGGGCGAAAGAACGGCATCGACCCGCTTGGTCGTGTAGAATGCGCTGAGCAGATTATCCATCCGGGCCTGCGCGGTGGCGCCGTCCCAGCGCAGCGTCGAGACTTTGTCCATGCCGGTCTGCTTGCTTACGACCACGAGCTTGCCGCTGTCGATATAGGGTTGCAGCACCGACATCGCGCCGTTGTAGAAGAAGTAGGCGTTGTTGTCGTCTGGAGATCCGCCGAACAGCTCGATGTTGAATGGGCCCTTGCCCTGCTTCAGCTTCAGTCCCTCTTCGATCGACTGCGCCTGCAGCACGCCGACCTGGAAATTGTCGAACGTTGCATAATAGTCGACATTGGGCGTGTCGCGGATCAGCCGGTCATAGGCGATCACGGTAAGGCTCCTGTCCTTGGCCTGCTTGAGCACATCGGACAGCGTGGTGCCGTCGATCGCGGCGATCACCAGCACCTTGGCGCCCTTGGTCACCATGTTCTCGATCTGGGAGAGCTGGTTCGGAATATCGTCTTCGGCATATTGCAGGTCGGTGTTGTAACCCCGCTGCTTCAGCACCTTGACGATATTGTTGCCGTCATCGATCCAGCGCGCCGAGGCCTTGGTGGGCATCGCGATGCCGACCGTGGGCTTGCCTTGCGCCAGCGCGGGTCCCGACAATGCCACCGAACCGAGCACGATGGCCGACAGGACGGATTTGAGCAGCTTCATGTTTCACTCCCAAGTGTCATACGTCGGGCGCCGCGTTGTCGCGGTCTGCTCCTGGCGCCGGCCGTACCGGCGATGATCGGTCACACGTTGTGGTTCTGCAAGTATCATGAAAGGCGCAAGCGCGACGGCGCATTCGGTGGCGAGGGCGCTCACACGACCTTCGGCACCGTGATTGCCTTACTGCGCCGTCTGTTTCCGCAACTCCGCCACGTCCTGCGCGGTGATCTTCGACGGCTTGCCGCCGAAGCGCGCGGTGACGTAGTTGGCAACGGCTGCGATCTCCACATCGGAATAGGCGCTGCCGAAGGCAGGCATCGAGACCGCGTCCGGCGGGGTATGCCGCCTGGTCCCGGAAATGACGATCTGCGCCACGTTGGTGGCGCTGGGATCGTTGACAGCCCACGCGCCCGTAAGCGTGGCAAAGGGCGACAGCGGACTCTCGCCGGTCCAGCCGTGGCAACTGACGCAGGCGCCCTGAAACACGATCTTTCCGCGCGGGTCCGGCGTGCTGCCGCCGTCCTTGTGCGAAGCCGGGGCCGCGGGCGCGGTCGTCGCCGGCAGGTCGGCAGAGGCAATGGCCGGCACGCTGCGCAGATAAGCCACCATGGCGCGGATGTCTTCCGGCGCCAACTGGCTGAAACTGTGGTCCACCGCCTCTCCCATCGGCCCCGACGCAGTACCGCGGCCCGTCGCGTGCCCTGTCGAGAGGTAAGAGAAGATCTCGTCATCGCTCCAGACACCGAGCCCGGTTGCCTTGTCCGAAGAGATGTTGAAGGCGCGCCAGCCTGCCGTCAGCGCGCCGCCGAATTTTTTGCGGTTGTTGAGCGCGAACGCCGGGTTGCGCGGCGTGTGGCACTCGCCGCAATGGGCCAGCGCCTCCGCAAGATAAGCGCCCCTGTTCCATTCGGGACTCTTCGACGTGTCGGGCTCGAAGCGCGTGTCGGGGTTGAACAGCGCCGACCAGAAGGCCATCGCCCAGCGCTGGTTGAACGGAAACGTCAGTGTGTTGGCGGGCGGAGCCGCGCGCACCGGCGCGAGGCTGAACAGATAGGCCTTGATCGCCAGCCCATCCGCATCGGTGATGTAGGTGTAGGACGTATATGGCATCGCCGGATAAAGCCGCGCGCCATCGCGGCGCGTTCCGCGATGCAGCGCGTTGAGAAACTCCTGATCGCTGTAATTGCCGATGCCGGTTTCCTTGTCCGGCGTGATGTTGGTCGAATACAGCGTTCCGAACGGCAGCTTGAAACCGAGGCCGCCGGCGTATTCCTTGCCGCCTTGCGTGGTATGGCAGACCATGCAATCAGCCGCGCGCGCGAGATAGGCGCCCCGCTCGACGAGACTCGCCTGCGCAAGCTTTGCCGGGACGCCGGTGGGATTGGCGCCTTTGTAATCCGCCAGCTCCACATTGGGGCCGGTCCCGAAGGCCATCGGGCCGGGCCCGCGTATGACCCAGACGCCCACCAGCAGCACGACTATCAGAATCGCGACAACGCTGCCCAGAATGCGACGCGCGGCGGGGCTCATGCTTTTTTCCCCGAGGCTATAAGCGCACGGTCGATCGGAAGCCGCCGCAATGCGACACCGGTCGCGGCATAAATCGCATTGCGCAGCGCCGGTGGACCGGCATTGGCGCCGGTCTCGCCGATGCCGCCGGGCGGCTCGCCGCTCTTGACGACATGAACCTCGATCTTCGGCACCTGGTCGATGCGCAGCATGCGATAGTCGTTGAAGTTGGACTGCTGCACGCGTCCCTTGTCGATGGTGATTTCGCCATAGAGCGCCGCGGTCAGGCCGAAGATCAGTCCGCCTTCGAGCTGCGCCACGACCGTATCGGGATTGACGGCGATGCCGGTATCCACCACCGAGATCACGCGACGCAGCAGCACCTCGCCGTGTTCATCGACCTCCGCCTCGATCACGGTTGCGATAAAGCTGGCGAAGGATGGCTGCACACATACGCCGCGCCCGACGCGCGCCGGCAGCGGCTGACCCCAATTGGCTTTCTCCGCCGCGATATTGAGCACGTTAAGAAAGCGCGGCTGCTTGCCAAGCATCGACCGTCGGAAGTCCACCGGGTCCTTGCCCGCCTTGCGCGCAAGCTCGTCCATGAAACATTCGACCGCAAACACGTTGTTGTTGGGACCGACGCCGCGCCAGAAGCCGGTCGGCACCGCCGGCGGTTCGGCCTGCACATATTCGACGTGGAAATTGGGAATGTCGTAGGGCATATCGACGGCGGCATCGACGGCGTCGATATCGATGCCCTTCTGGAACGCCGGCGGCAGCCAGCGCGCCAATATGGCGGAGCCGGTGACGCGATATTTCCAGCCGACGATCTTGCCATCCGACAAAGACGCGGCAATCGTGTCGCGATAGACCGGACGATAGATATCGTGCTGGATGTCTTCCTCGCGGGTCCACACCACCTTCACGGGTCCATCGACCTGCTTTGCAATGCAGACCGCCGCAACCACCATGTCGGGCTCGAGCCTGCGGCCGAACCCGCCACCGAGCAGGTGGTTGTTGACAATGACTTTCTCGACCGGAAGTCCGGCCGCCTTCGCCGCCTCCGACTGCACCCGGCTTACGATTTGCGTTCCGGTCCAGATTTCGCAAGCGTCGGGCGTGACGTGAACCGTGGCGTTCAACGGCTCCATCGCGGCGTGCGCAAGAAACGGGAGCTCGTATGAAGCATCCAGCCTCTCGCCGGTTGCAAGGCCCTTGGCGATATCGCCGACGGATTTGGCAACCGCGCCGTCCTTTTCACTGGCGGCGCGCAAATGCTGCCAGACATCTTCCGAACTGACCTTCGCGTTGGCGCCTTCATCCCAGGTCACGACCAGGGCTTCGAGGCCTTTCTTGGCAGCCCACATGTGGTCGCCGACCACCGCGACCAGATCGTCCAGCACGATAATTTTCTGCACGCCGGGGATTTTCCTGGCGGCACTGTCATCGACCTTGCCGACCTTGCCGCCGAACACCGGGCATGCCGCGAGCGTTGCGAACTTCATGCCGGGAAGCATCGCGTCAATGCCATAGACGGCCTTGCCGTTGGCCTTGTCCGGCGTGTCGAGCCGCTTCAGCGGCTTGCCTATCAGCGCAAAATCCTTGGGATCCTTGAGTGGAACGTCCTTGGGCGGAGTCTGGCTGCCGGCGGCGGCCGCCAGCGCGCCATAGGACAATTTGCGCCCGCTCGGCGGATGCGTGACTTCTCCGTTCGAGGTCGTGCAGCTGGCTGGGTCCACCTGCCATTGCTGCGCGGCGGCTTGCACCAGCATGGCGCGCGCGCTTGCGCCGGCGTTGCGCAACGGCATCCAGAACGCGCGGATCGAGTTGGAATTGCCGGTAACCTGCAGGCCGAAGGTCGGATTACCGTAGAGCTTGTCGTTCGGCGGCGCGTGCAGCAACCCCACCTGTGAGAGATCGGCATCGAGTTCTTCGGCCAGAATCATCGGAATCGATGTGTAGACGCCCTGGCCCATCTCGACCTGCGGCATCACCAGCGTGGTCCTGCCGGCGCTGTCGATGCGGATGAAGGCGTTCGGCGCGAACTTGCCCTCGGTCACGTCGGGCGGCTGCACCGGTTCGTTCGCGGCGCGTACTGGAAGATGAAACGCGAGCAGAAATCCGCCCGCCAAAGCGCCGGTCAGCACGCCGCGGCGCGAAACTTCGCCTGTGTTCTTCTGAGCAACTGCCATGACGAGCTCCTATGACTGACGCCCGGAAGCGGCCTGTTTGATTGCCGCGCGAATACGCACATATGTGCCGCAGCGGCAGATATTTCCCGCCATGGCGGCGTCGATGTCGAAGTCGTCAGGATTGGGCGTGGCCGCGAGCAGCGCGGCGGCCGACATGATCTGTCCGGACTGGCAATAGCCGCACTGGATCACTTCCAGATCGAGCCAGGCCTTCTGCACCTTTGCGCCGGCAGGCGTCACGCCGACGCCTTCGATGGTGGTGACGGCGCGGTCGCGCACCGCGCCTACCGGCAGCATGCAGGAGCGCACCGGCTTCCCATCGATATGCACCGTACACGCCCCGCATTGCGCGATGCCGCAGCCGAATTTCGTGCCGGTCAAGCCGAGGATGTCGCGGAGAACCCAAAGCAGCGGCATGTCCGCCGGCGCATCGAACGTCTTCCGTTCACCGTTGATTGTCAGCGTCGCCATCGAACATCTCCGATCACTGCGTCACAATAACGATTGCGAATTCCCGCAACGTTCAGAACGCGGGATGTCGGCCACGTTCAAAACAAGCTTTGTCGGCTCTTCACATTAGCACCTGATCGGGAGGGGGCAGGATGGGACTCTTCGACTGGGAGGTCTGCAAAAAGATGCTCCCGATTAAAATAGCGGCGGCCCGAAAAGACTTGCCCTTCCGCCATCGGCCCGCGGACCCTGGCTTAGGCCGAACTAATTACTTGATTTGACCGAGCGGTTAGTTAATTTTACCCGGAAGGACAAAGGCGTCGGGCCCGCGAGGTGGGCTAAAAGACGCTGGCCCGGGGGACGCGCGTGGACACAACGATTTTCCTGTTTCTGCTGCAGGACGGCATCATCAACGGCGCGGTCTATGCGCTGGTTGCGATTGCAACGGTGCTGGTGTTCGCGGTGACGCGGGTGATCCTGGTGCCGCAGGGCGAGTTCGTGGCCTTCACCGCGCTCACCATTGCCGCGCTGGAGAACGGCCATATGCCGTCGACGCCGGGGCTGCTGCTTGCGCTCGGATGTCTCGCCGCGGCGTCCGAACTGATACGTCATTTTCGCGAGCTGACGGCGCGCCGCGTCCTGAGAATCGTCCTGTTCGACCTGGCGCTGCCGATCGCGCTGCTGCTGCTGACGCGGACGCTGGCGCCGCTAAAACTTGGGCAGGTGTCCAACATCTTGCTTGCGATTGCGCTGATCACGCCGATGGGCCCGATGATCTACCGCATCGCGTTCGAGCCAATCGCCCATTCCAGCGTGCTGGTGCTGCTGATGGCCGCCTTTGGCGTGCATTTTTCGCTGATGGGCCTGGGGCTATTGTTCTTCGGACCGGAAGGCACCGGCACCGCTCCGCTGTCTTCCGCCTCGTTTTCGCTCGGCGATCTCCTTATTACCGGCCAAAGCGTGGCGGTGCTGATCGTCACCGCGCTGCTGCTGGTGCTGTTCGCGCTGTTCTTCGGACGTACGTTGCTCGGCAAGGCATTACGCGCGTGCTCGTCGAACCGCATCGGCGCACGGCTGGTGGGAATCCCGACCTCGGCCGCCGGACAAATCGCCTTTGCGCTGGCCGCACTTCTCGGCGCGGTATCCGGCGTGCTGGTCGGCCCGTTGATGACGGTGTTTTACGACAGCGGTTTCCTGATCGGGTTGAAGGCATTCGTCGCGGCGATATTGGGCGGACTGGTGAGCTATCCGCTCACGGTGCTCGCCGCGCTCGGCGTCGGATTTGCCGAGGCGCTGTTTTCGTTCTGGGCCAGCAATTTCAAGGAAGTGCTGGTGTTCACTTTGATCATTCCGGTGCTGGCATGGCGCTCGGTCTACGCGCCGCATGCCGAGGAGACGGAATGAAACTGTCCTGGCGGCCATTCATCCCTCTTCTCTGCGCGCTGGCCGTCCTGATCGCGCCCTTCAGCGGGCTGATGCCGGATTACTGGGTCACGCTGTTCAACTACATCGGCATCTCCAGCCTGGTCGCGATCGGCCTCGTGCTGCTGACCGGCGTCGGCGGCATGACCTCGTTCGGACAGGCCGCCTTTGTCGGTTTTGGGGCCTATACCACCGGCGTGCTGACCGTGCATTTTGGTGTCTCGCCGTGGCTGACCTTGCCTGTCTCACTCGCCGTGACGATGCTTGCAGCCGGATTGATCGGCGCGGTCACCGTGCGGTTGTCCGGGCATTATCTCCCGCTCGGCACCATCGCCTGGGGCATCGCGTTTTTCTATCTGTTCGGAAACATCAGCTGGCTCGGCGCCCATGACGGACTTTCCGGCATCCCTCCGTTGCGGATCGGCGCGCATGCGCTGGTCCGTCCCGATGAATATTTCGTCGTGGTCTGGATCGCCGTGGTGCTTGCGGTGATCGCCACGCAAAACCTGCTCGGCGGCCGCGTCGGCCGCGCTATCCGCGCGCTCCGGCGCTCTACCCGCGCGGCGGAAGCGTTCGGCGTCAACACCGCCGCCGCCAAGCTGACGGTGTTCGTCTATGCCGCAATGCTCGCTGGCCTGGCCGGATGGCTCTATGCGCATTTCCAGCGTTCGGTCTCGCCCGGCCCATTCGGCATCAGCGCCGGCACCGAATATCTGCTGATGGCGGTGCTGGGCGGCGCCGGCCGCGTTTACGGCGCCATTCTCGGCGCCGCCGGAATCACGGTGCTGCGCGACCAGTTGCAGAACTTCCTGCCCTGGCTGGTCGGCAATACCGGCAATTTCGAAGCTATCGCGTTCGGCGCGGTGCTGGTGCTGATCCTGCAATTCGCTTCCAGCGGATTGTGGCCCATTCTGTTCGGGCCGCCGCCGGCGCCGACGCCACCGGCGCCGCGCGACAACCAGAAACTGCCGGATCGTTCGCTGCCGGTGGCGGGAACGCCGCTGCTGCAGGCGCAACGCGCTCGAAAAGCGTTCGGCGGGCTGGTCGCGGTGAACGATGTCAGTTTTGAAGTCGAGAGCGGCCGCATCATCGGCCTGATCGGCCCCAACGGCGCGGGCAAGAGCACGACATTCAATCTGATCACCGGCGTGCTGCCGCTGACCTCCGGTCAGATCCGGTTCGAGGGCCATGCGTTGCAAACGCAAACCCCGCAACGCGCCGCCGCGCTCGGCCTCGGCCGCACCTTCCAGCACGTAGAAATCGTCGCCGACATGAGCGTGATCGAGAATGTCGCGCTCGGCGCGCATCTGCGCGGCAACGCCGGGCTGCTGCGCGCAATCCTCGATCTCGATCGCGCCGAAGAGGCGCTGTTGTTCGCCAATGCGCAGCGCCAGCTCGAACGGGTCGGCCTCGCCGACGTCGCGTTCAAGCCGGCCGGCACGCTGGCGCTCGGCCAATTGCGGCTGGTGGAAGTCGCCCGTGCGCTGTGCCTCAATCCGGTGTTGCTGCTGCTCGATGAACCTGCCGCCGGCCTGCGCGTCGGCGAGAAAAAGGCGCTGGCCCGCCTGCTGCGCGAAGTGCGCACCGAGGGCATCAGCGTGCTGCTGGTCGAGCACGACATGGATTTTGTCATGAGCCTTGCCGATCGCCTCGTGGTGCTGGATTTCGGCACCAGGATCGCCGAAGGCATCCCTTCCGCGATCCGGCAGGATCCCCTGGTGCTCGAAGCCTATCTCGGGGGCGTGTCATGACCGCGCCGTTGCTCGACGTCCGCGACCTCTGCGTCTCCTATGGCCGCGCGCAGGTCGTGCACGACGTTTCGATCTCGGTGACAACAGGCGCGCTGGTCACCGTGATCGGCTCCAACGGCGCCGGCAAGACCACGCTGCTCAACGCCATCATGGGACTTTTGAGCGCGCGCGGACATATCGGCTTCCGCGATGCCGAGATCAATTCGGTACCGCTGGAGAGCCGTGTGCAGGCCGGCCTCTGCCTGGTGCCGGAACGGCGCGAGCTGTTCGCGGACATGCCGGTCGAGGACAATCTGCTGCTGGGCGGTTTTCGGCGCACGCGCGCTGAACGAAAGCAGACTCTGGAAGAGATTTTTGCGCGCCTGCCGCGACTGCAGGAACGGCGGCAGCAGTTGGCGGGCACGCTTTCCGGTGGCGAACGGCAGATGCTGGCGATGGGCCGGGCGCTGATGGCACGTCCTACCCTGCTCATGCTGGACGAGCCGAGCCTCGGTCTCGCGCCAAAGATCGTTCGCGATGTTTTTCACATCCTGACGGACTTACGAAAAACCGGCGTCTCAATCCTGCTGGTCGAGCAGAACGCGCGCGCAGCACTTGAGGTCGCCGACTATGCCTACGTGATGGAATTGGGGGCGATCACCACACAGGGATCGCCTGCGGAAATTTCCAACGATCCGCGATTGGTCGAAAGTTATCTCGGCCTCGGCGGCAACGAGTACTAAAGTCACGACAACCAAACGGGAGAAAACAAAATGTTACGCAAGAGTTGGATGATCGCGCTGGCCACCGTGCTGGGCCTAGGCAGCGCGCAGGCGCAGATCAAGGTGGGCATCACCGTGAGCGCGTCAGGGCCAGGCGCGGCGCTCGGCCAGCCGCAGAGCAAGACCGTTGCAGCGCTGCCCAAGGAGATCGCTGGCCAGAAGATCACCTACTTCGCGCTCGACGACGAATCCGATCCGACCAAGGGGGCGCAGAACGGGCGCAAGCTCATCACCGAAGAAAAGGTCGACGTGCTGATCGGCTCGTCGCTGACCCCGGTCAGCCTGCCGCTGATCGACATCGCCGCCGAAGCCAAGACGCCGCTGATGACCATGGCCGCCGCCGCCGTCCTGGTCGCGCCGATGGACGATAAGCGCAAATGGGTATTCAAGGTGGTGCCGAACGACGACATCATGGCCAACGCCATCCTGAAATATATCGCCAAGACCGGCGCCAAGACGCTCGGCTATATCGGCGTCTCCGATGCCTATGGCGAAGGCTATTACAAGGTGCTCAGCGAAGTCGCGCCCAAACTCGGCGTGACGCTGACCGGGCATGAAGTTTATGCGCGCAGCGACGCCAGCGTGACCGGCCAGGTGCTGAAGATCATTGCCACCAAGCCCGACGCGGTGTTCGTCGCGTCCGCCGGGACGCCTGCGGTGCTGCCGCAGAAGGCGCTGCGCGAGCGCGGCTACAAGGGGCCGATCTTCCAGACCCACGGCGTCGCCACGGAAGAATTCATAAAACTCGGCGGCAAGGACGTCGACGGCGCGATTTTTACTGGCGAGGCATTTACCATCGTCAACGACCTGCCGGCGGATAGTCCGTTCCGAAAACCCACGAACGCCTTCATCGATGCCTACAAGGCGGCGAACGGCAACATCCCGTCGATCTTCGGCGCGCATCTGTGGGATTCGATGTCGCATGTGGAGCGGGCGATTCCCGCCGCGCTCAAGGTGGCAAAACCCGGCACCGCCGAATTCCGCGCGGCGCTGCGCGATGAAATCGAGAAGACAAAGGATTTTGCCCTGAACAACGGCTTGTCGAACATGACGCCGGATAATCACAACGGCTATGATGAGCGGTCGGCCTTCGTGATCGAGGTCAAGGACGGCGCGTTTCATCTGGTGAAGTAGAACGACGTGCCCCGGACGCAGTGCAGCACGCCGCCACTTCGCGGCGTGATACGCTGCAGAGCCGGGGCCGTAACGAACGCAGGCGTCTGATACGGTCCCGGTTCTGCGAAGCAGCGCTGAAGAAGCGCTGCATCGCGCCCGGGACACGGACGCCTATCCCGGCACGAATCCGAACGTCCGCTCGAAGCGCTTCGCATAGTCCGGCCATACTTCCGGATTGATCATGCGCGGCGGGCGCTTGCCGTCGAGCGCGTCGAGCATTTGCTCGGCGGCGATGCGGCCCATATTCGCCCTCGCCTCCTTGGTCACGCCGGCGGTGTGCGGGCTCGCCAGCACGTTGTCGAACTGCAGCAGCGGATGGTCCGCCGGCGGCGGCTCTTTGGACCAGACGTCGAGGCCGGCGCCGGCGATCGCCTTGCTGCGCAGCGCCTCGAACAATGCCGCCTCGTCGTGGATAAAACCGCGCGCGGTGGTGATGAAATACGTGTGCGGCCGCATCAGCGCGAATTCGCCTGCGCCGATCATGCCACGATTATCTTTGGTCAGCGGACAATTGATGGAAACGAAATCGGAGCGCCGAAGCAAATCGTCAAGTTCAACCTTTTCACCGCCGCGCGCGCTGACTTCCGCGCCCGAGACATACGGGTCGTAAGCAAGCACCCTCATTCCGAACAGGCCTTTGCAGAGTTCGGCCAGACGCCGGCCGACATTGCCAATGCCAATGATGCCGATAGTCTTGCCTTGTATTTCATTGCCGATCAGGGCGTTGCGATTCACATTCGGCTCGCGGCGAAGCATGCGATCGGCTTCGAGAATGCGCTTCGACAGCGTCAGCATCATCCCGAGCGCGTGTTCGGCAACGGAATGGGCGTTGCCGCCGGACTGGTTGACCACAAGCACGCCCGCCGCCGTGCAGGCGTCGACATCGACCGGGTCAAAGCCTGCGCCGTTGCTGGAGACGATCAGCAGGTTCGGTGCCCGCCGCAGCAGATCGGTGTGAACGTGGAAATGTCCGGCGAGTTCGTCGCGCGCGGCGCCGATCTGGTAGGCATGCGCGGCGGCCACGATCGGCGCCGCGACCTCGTCGGGACTTTCATTCTCAAGCCGGTCGAGCCGAACGTCGGGCCGCGCCTGCAAGATCTCGGTGTAGATCGGATGCGCCAGGTATTTGACGTAGAACACGCGCTTGTTGTTGACAGGCATTCTCTCTGAACCTTTTTATTGCGTCATGGCCGGGCTTGCCCCGGCCATCCACGTCTTTGGTTTTGCACGGCCTACAAGACGTGGATGCCCGGCACAAGGCCGGGCATGACGAGGGGGGTCTCAGTTGGGAAATCCATAGAGTTTTGCAGGATTGGTAACGAGGGTGCGTTGCTGCACCACGATGTCCGGCGTCCATGCCTGAAACAGCTCGAACAGATGGCCGACGTCAGGCATCTCGCCCTCCACACGCGGATGCGGCCAGTCGCCGCCCCACACCAGCCGCTCCGGATTGGCCGCTACCAGCGCCTCGTGAAACGGCCGCGCCTCGGGATAATCAGGCGCGTTCTGGCTGATGCGATGCGCGCCGGACAGTTTTGCCCAGCACCAGCCCTCACTGAGCGCGCGCAGCAGGCTCTGGAAACCGGCCGTCCGGGTGCCCGCGCGCGCGTCGGTGCGCCCCATGTGATCGATCACCACCGGCAAACCGGTCGCTTTCAGGACCGGAATGGTTTTGGGCAAATCCTTGACGTCGATCCAGAGCTGCAGGTGCCAGCCGAGTTCAGCCATCACAGGCGCAAGCGTCTGCGCGGCAGTGAGCGGCACGCCGCCGCGATAGTGCAATTGTCCGTCGCGGAAAAAATGGTTGAAGCGGAGCGCGCGCACGCCGAGATCATGCCACCGCCGCAACGTTTCCGACGAAACCGTTTCATCGGCCACCGCGACGCCGCGCAGACGGTCGGGCCGGCGCGCCAGCGCGTCCAGCATCGCCGAATTGTCGCGGCCATGAGCGCTGCCCTGCACCAGCACGCCGCGATCGAATCCGACCGCATCGAGCATCGCCAGATATTTTGCCAGTGGCGCGTCCGGCGGCGTGTAGCTGCGGTCGGCGGCGTAAGGGAATCGCGCCGCCGGCCCGAATACATGGGCGTGGGTATCGCAAGCGTTCCGCGGCGGCGGCAGCTTCGGCCGGGTCGGCTCAAGCGGCGGCAGGCAGGCGGGGATCATCGGTTAGTCCGCCGCGTCATTCGGCCTTCATGCCCGCGGCCTTGATGATCGGGCCCCACTTTTCGTAGTCGGCATGGATCACCGCATCGAATTCCTTCGGCGAACTGCCGATCGGCGCCGCCCCCAGGGTATTGAGCCGGTCCTTCACGGCGGGCGCTTTCAACGCGGCGACGAAATCGCTCGACAATTGCGCCACGATGCTGCCCGACATCCCGGCCGGCCCCACCAGGCCCCACCACACGCCGGTATCGTAGCCGGCGACGCCCGCCTCGGCCATGGTCGGAACATCAGGCAGGAACGGCGCACGCTTGGCGGTCGTGACGCCGAGCGCGCGAACGGTGCCGGCACTGATCTGCCCGACCAACTCCGGCCCGTTGTTGAACGACATCGGAATCTGGCCGCCCAGCAGATCGTTCATCGCGGGAGCGCCGCCCTTGTAGGGGATCGCGACGATATCGACCTTGGCAAGACTCTTCAGCAACTCGCCGGCAAGATGTGTCGAGGTGCCGTTGCCGGCCATGCCGTACGACAGGCTGCCGGGCTTTGCGCGCGCCTGTGCCAGCAGGTCGGCCAGCGTCTTGTAGGGAGAGTCCGCGCGCACCAGCAGGATGTTCGGCGACGACGCCAGCAGGCAGATCGGGGTGAAATCCTTGAAGGTGTCGTAGGGGATTTTTGGATAGAGAAACGGATTGGTGGCGTGGCCGCTGGCGACCACGATCAGGGTGTAGCCGTCCGGCGCCGAGGTGGCGAGCGCTTGCGAGGCAACCACGCCGCCGGCGCCCGGGCGATTTTCGATAATGACCGGCTGGCCCCAGTTCTTCGACAATTCATCGCCAAGCGTGCGCGCCAGGATATCGACCGCCCCGCCCGCCGGATATGGCACGAACAGATGCACGGCTTTTGCGGGAAATCCGGTCTGGGCCGGGGCTGCGCCTATCGTCGCAATCACGCCCGCCGCGATGGCAAGCATCCGGACCCATCCGCCCATGGCATCTCTCCCGATATTTTCTCGTTGGTGGTTCTTTATCGCACATCGGTACACCGCGGGTATCGTCGCGGCACGCAGATCACAGGGTCAATCTCGGCATGTTGACAATCCCCTCGATCACGTCAGGTTTCGATGCCGACTTCAATAAGAAACTTGCAGGGCTGGAAGTGAAGACGGGTTAAGGGTTCCCGAAGGAGATCGTGCTATCCGCAGCGCATGACGCTCATCTTCCGGATCATCGCCTGGCTTCTGACTGCCGCTGTGACTTTCGCAACGCTCGGTCCGCCAAGCTATCGCCCGCACTCGGCGCTCGGCCAGGACGCCGAGCATGCGCTGGCGTTTGTGCTGGTTGGTTTGGCGTTTGGTCTCGCCTATCCGCGGCGTCGCCTGTTCACCGCAGGCGTCGCCGTGGTCTTGATCGGCGTGCTTGAGGTGTTGCAGCTCTGGATGCCGGGCCGGCACGCAAGGTTGGAAGATTTCATCGTCGATGCGCTGGCGGCTTGTGCGGGAATTGCGGTAGCTGCGGGACTGGATTGGCTGATGCGCCGATCAAAGACCGGCACGCCCGCTTAGTCGTCATTGCGCTGTCTCGTTCCCCGGACGCAGCGCAGCGCGTAGCTCTTGCGAAGCGGTGCGCTGCAGAGCCGGGGCCGTTACGAACGCGGATGTTTGGTACGGTCCCGGCTCTGCGGAGCGGCATGAAGAATGCCGCACCGCGTCCGGGACACGAGACCGGAGCTACAGCAATCCCGCGCCACGCGCCCACTTGTACTTCGCTCCGAGCACCGCGACCGGAATCTCCGTCGAATACGCATAGGCCACGATGCCGTTCTGGTAGAGATAATCCGCGGCCTCCTCGACCTCGATATCGCCAGCCAATGATGCCACGATCGGCTTCTCGATGCCCTTGGCCTTCATCGCGTTCTTCACTTCGACCATGTTCTTGGCAAACACCATCGGCGGCGTCACGATGGTGTGCCAGTAGCCGAGGATCAGCGAATGAATCCGCGGGTCTTCGAGGCCCAGCTTCACCGTGTTGACATAGGTGATCGGCGGCTCGCCGCCGGTGATGTCGACCGGGTTGCCGGCGGCGCCGAACGGCGGGATGAATTTGCGGAACGCGGCGTCGAGGTCCGGCGGGATTTGCATCAACGACAATTTGTTGTCGATGCAGGCATCCGACAGCAGCACGCCGGAGCCGCCCGCGCCGGTGATGATGACGACGTTCTCGCCCTTCGGGGTCGGCAGCACCGGAATGCCGCGCGCGAATTCCAGCATGTCGCGCAGCGAACGCGCGCGGATCACGCCGGACTGGTTGAACACGTCCTCATAGATCTTGTCGTTGCCGGCGAGCGCCCCGGTATGCGAACTCGCCGCTTTGGCGCCGGCCGAGGTGCGGCCCGCCTTCAGCACCACGATCGGCTTTTTCTTCGAGACGCGTTTTGCCACTTCGGCGAAGGCGCGGCCGTCTTTCAAGTCCTCGCAATGCTGCGCGATGATCTGGGTGTTGTCGTCCTGCTCGAAGAAGGTCAACAGATCGTCCTCGTCGATATCCGACTTGTTGCCGAGGCCGACGATTGCCGAGACGCCCATCTTGGCGGAGCGCGAGAAGCCGATGATCGCCATGCCGATGCCGCCGGATTGCGACGACAGCGCCGCCGAGCCCTTCACGTCATAGGCGGTGCAGAACGTCGCGCACAGATTGGCGTGCGTATAGTAGAAGCCGTAGATGTTCGGCCCCATCAGGCGGATGCCGTATTTCTGGCCGATCGCCTGGATTTCCTCCTGGCCTTTCATATTGCCGGTTTCGGCATAGCCCGATGGAATGAGGATCGCGCCGACCACTTTCTTCTCGCCGCATTCGGTGAGCGCCGCCGCGACGAAGTTGGCGGGGATCGCGAACACCGCGATATCGACGTCGCCGGGCACGTCCTTGACCGATTTGTAGACCTTCTTGCCCATGATCTCATCGGCCTTGGGGTGGATCGGATAGATCTCGCCCTTGTAGCCGCCGTTGATCAGGTTCTTCATCACCGAGTTGCCGATCTTGCCGGTCTCGGCGGAGGCGCCGATTACCGCCACCGACTTCGGTTTCATGATGCGGTTCATCTGGCGCACGATGTCGTCGTGGTTCGGACGCGGACGAGGAGGCGGCGGCGCGAAATCCACGACGATGCGCACGTCGGCGGCAATCGCATCGGACTTGGTCGCAAAAACCGGATTGAGATCCATCTCGGAAATTTCTGGGAAGTCGGTGATCAGCTGCGAGACGTTGACGATGATGTCGGCGATGGCGTCGCGGTTGGCCGGGTCGCTGCCGCGCACGCCCTTCAGCATCTCATGGGCCTGGATGCCGTCCAGCATCGACAGCGCATCCTGCTTGGTCGCGGGTGCCAGGCGGAAGGTGATGTCCTTCAGCACCTCGACCAGCACGCCGCCCAGCCCGAACGCCACCAGCTTGCCGAACGAGCCGTCGGTGACCGCGCCGATGATCACTTCCTGGCCGCCCAGCAGCATCTGCTGCACCTGGATGCCTTCGATCTTGGCGTCCGCCTTGTATTTCTTCGCGTTTGCCAGGATCGTCGCGTAATTCTTCTCGACGTCATCGGCGGTTTTGACGCCCACCATCACACCGCCGGCTTCGGTCTTGTGCAGAATGTCCGGCGAGACGATTTTCATCACCACCGGAAAACCCATGCCGCTCGCGAGCTTGACGGCTTCGGCCGCGGACTTGGCCACGCCCTCCTTCGGAACCGGAATGCCATAGGCGTCGCAGACCAGCTTGCCTTCCGGCGCCGTGAGACTGCTGCGCTTGTCTGCCTTGACCGCGTCGAGAATTTTGCGAACCGCATCCTTGGAATGAGACATTGGCTTCTCCCTGACGTCCGTTTCTTTGTAAAATTGCCCGACGAGCGGCTCTATGGCATTTGGTATGCCAGAAACAAAGTTGTCAAGTCACCCTCACCCCGCCGAACGCCGAAAACAAGGGCAACTTGACATGGTGGTATTTGGTATGCCAAAAAACGGGAAGATTTTTTCTGCTAACAAGACATCTCCTTTAAGGAGGAGATCAGTCGTGCCCGCACGGAAACAACCCAAGGCGCCGCCCATGATGGCCGAGGCAGAAATTGCAATTGTCCGGATCGCTCCGGAGACCAGCTTCAAGAACAAGGCCTATGAGGCCTTGAAGGAAGCCATCCTCAAGATGGACATCTACGCGACGCCCGAGCAGGTCATGCTCGACGAGCGCGCGCTGTCGGAGCGTCTCGGGGTCAGCCGCACCCCGATCCGCGAAGCGATCGCGATGCTGGAGCAGGACGGTTTTGTGAAAACCGTGCCGCGCCGCGGCATCGTCGTGGTCCGCCGGACCAAGACCGAGATCGTCGACATGATCCGCGCCTGGGCCGCGCTGGAGAGCATGGCGGCGCGGCTGATCACGACCACCGCGCGCAAAAAGGACATTTCCGCGCTGCGCGACTTTTTCAAGAATTTCGGCAAGGACCGGCTGCCGCAGGATCATATCGAGGAATATTCCAAGGCCAACATCGCCTTCCACCAGGCGCTGATATCGCTCAGCGAGTCGCCGGTGCTGGTCGATATGACCAACGATATCCTGCTGCACGTGCGCGGCTACCGGCAACTGACCATCGGGCGGGTCGATCGCACCGCGACCTCGCTGCCCGAACATATGGCGATCATCGAAGCGCTCGAGGAGCGCGATACGGAACTCGCGGAAAAGCGCGCGCGCGACCACACGCTGGGGCTGGCGGCCTATGTCGAGGCGCACGGCCAGGAACTGTTCAACTAGCAAGAACTTTTACTTCAAAAGACGACGAACTCGTCCCCCAAGAAACGCTCAGGGAGAACGCGGAATGTCCGCAACAGTACAGAGCATTGCCGCAAACACCACCGAGGCCGAGCGCGAGCAGACCGACGGCTTCAATCTCATCATCGATGCGCTCAAGCTCAACGGGCTGACCACGATCTATGGCGTGCCGGGCATTCCGATCACCGACTTCGGCCGCATGGCGCAGGCCGCCGGCATCCGCGTCATCTCGTTCCGCCACGAGCAGAACGCCGGTTATGCCGCGTCGATCGCCGGTTACCTGACCAAAAAGCCCGGCGTATGTCTCACGGTGTCCGCTCCCGGCTTCCTCAACGGCCTGACCGCGCTGGCGCACGCCACCACCAACTGTTTTCCGATGATCCTGATCTCCGGTTCGTCCGAGCGCGAGATCGTCGACCTGCAGCAGGGCGACTATGAAGAGATGGATCAGCTCGCGATCGCCAAGCCGCTGTGCAAGGCCGCGTTCCGGGTGCTGCATGCGCAAGACATCGGCATTGGCCTTGCGCGCGCCATCCGCGCCGCGGCGTCCGGTCGTCCGGGCGGTGTCTATCTCGACCTGCCCGCAAAACTGTTTGGGCAAGTGATGGATGCGGAGGCCGGCCAAAAATCGCTGGTGAGAGTGATCGACGCGGCGCCGGCGCAGATTCCGGCACCCGATTCGATCAAGCGCGCGCTTGATGTGCTCAAGAGCGCCAAAAAGCCGCTGATCATTCTCGGCAAGGGCGCGGCCTATGCGCAGGCCGATGGCGACATTCGCGCGCTGGTCGAAAAGAGCGGCATTCCGTTCCTTCCGATGAGCATGGCCAAGGGCCTGCTGCCCGACACCCATCCGCAATGCGCGGGTGCAGCGCGCTCGACGGTGCTGAAGGATTCCGACGTCGTGATGCTGATCGGCGCGCGGCTGAACTGGCTGCTGTCGCATGGCAAGGGGAAAGCCTGGGGCGACGCGCCGAAGAAATTCGTCCAGATCGACATCGAGCCGAAGGAGATGGACTCCAACGTCGAAATCGTTGCGCCCGTGGTCGGCGATATCGGCTCCTGCGTCTCGGCGCTGCTCGCGGGCATGGGCGGCAACTGGCCGGCCCCGTCTTCCGACTGGACCTCCGCGGTAGCCAAGAAGCGCGAAGAAAACGTCGCCAAGATGGCGCCGCGGCTGATGAACAACAATGTACCGATGGATTACCATGGCGCGCTCGGCGTGTTGCGCACCATCGTCAAGGAGCGGCCCGACGCCATCCTGGTCAACGAAGGCGCCAACACGCTCGACCTCGCGCGCGGCATCGTCGACATGTATCAGCCGCGCAAGCGCATCGATGTCGGCACCTGGGGCATCATGGGCATCGGCATGGGCTACTGCATTGCGGCTGCGATCGAAACCGGCAAGCCCGTGCTCGCGATCGAAGGCGACAGTGCGTTCGGATTCTCCGGCATGGAGGTCGAGACGATCTGCCGTTACAAGCTCCCGGTCTGCATCGTCATCTTCAACAATGACGGCATCTATCGCGGCACCGACGTCAATTCCGTCAGTTCGGACCCGGCGCCGACCGTGTTCGTAAAAGGTTCGCGCTACGACAAGATGATGGAAGCGTTTGGCGGCGTCGGCGTCAACGCGACCAGTCCCGATGAGCTGAAGCGCGCGGTGAACGCCGCGATGGATTCCGGCAAGCCGACGCTGATCAATGCGGTGCTGGACCCTGCCGCCGGCAGCGAGAGCGGCCGCATCGGCAATCTCAATCCGCAGAGCAAACTGAAAAAGAAATGAGAGGTGTCCCGGACGCGGTGCGCATTCTTCATGCCGCTCCGCAGAGCCGGGACCGCACAAAGGTACGGAGTTCGTAACGATCCCGGTTCTGCAGCGCACCGCTTCGCGCTGCGCAGCGCCCGGGAAACAAGAAACAAGGTCCGCAGATGCGGGCTCGATTTAACGGAGCAAGACAAATGACCAAGGCGCTGAAGGGCGTTCGCATTCTCGATTTCACCCACGTCCAGTCGGGGCCGACCTGCACGCAATTGCTGGCCTGGTTCGGCGCGGACGTGATCAAGGTCGAGCGCCCCGGCGTCGGCGATATCACTCGCGGTCAGTTGCAGGACATTCCGAAGGTCGACAGCCTGTATTTCACCATGTTGAACCACAACAAGCGTTCGATCACCCTCGACACCAAGAACCCCAAGGGCAAGGAAGTCCTGACCGCGCTGATCAAGAGCTGCGACGTGCTGGTGGAGAATTTCGGGCCCGGCGTGCTCGACCGCATGGGATTTCCATGGGAGAAAATCCAGAGCATCAATCCGAAGATGATCGTGGCGTCGATCAAGGGCTTTGGTCCCGGCCCCTACGAGGATTGCAAGGTGTATGAGAACGTCGCCCAATGCACCGGCGGCTCGGCATCGACCACGGGATTCCGCGACGGCCTGCCGCTGGTCACCGGCGCGCAGATCGGCGACAGCGGCACCGGGTTGCATCTGGCGCTCGGCATCGTCACCGCGCTCTATCAGCGCACCATGACCGGCAAGGGCCAGAAGGTCACCGCCGCGATGCAGGACGGCGTGCTCAATCTCGCACGCGTCAAACTGCGCGATCAGCAGCGGCTCGCGCATGGACCGCTCAAGGAATACAGCCAGTATGGTGAGGGCATTCCGTTCGGCGATGCTGTGCCGCGCGCGGGCAACGATTCCGGCGGCGGCCAGCCCGGCCGCATCCTGAAATGCAAGGGCTGGGAGACCGATCCCAACGCCTACATCTATTTCATTACGCAAGCGCCGGTGTGGGAGAAGATCTGCGACGTGATCGGCGAGCCCGGCTGGAAGACCCATCCGGATTACGCCAAACCGCCAGCGCGGCTGTCGCGGCTCAACGAAATCTTCTCGCGCATCGAACAATGGACCATGACGAAAACAAAATTCGAGGCCATGGACATCCTCAACAAGGACGACATCCCCTGCGGACCGATCCTGTCGATGAAGGAATTGATCGAGGACCAGTCGCTCCGCGCTACCGGCACCATCGTCGAAGTCGACCACCCCGAGCGCGGCAAATATTTCTCGGTCGGCAACCCGATCAAGATGTCGGACTCGCCCAGCAAAGTGACGCGCTCGCCGCTATTGGGCGAACACACTGACGAAATCCTGCGCCAGGTGCTCGGCTTCAGCGACCACCAGGTCGCCGAGATCCACGATTCCGGCGCGCTCGACCCGCCGCGCAAGGTTGCGGCCGAATAAGCAAGCGCATTCAATATCCTATCTCAAAGGCCGCCGGTGACTCCGGCGGCTTTTGGCTATTTGGAACCCCGATTGGGCTATTTTTGCTGCATTGCGCGCGCAAAATTGCTGCTATGCAAACAAGTTCGCTGTCTCTGGCATCTGGTATACCTAGATTGTCCCTAGAACGCAGCGCGGCGCGCCGCCGCGCTTCAGAAAGGGGACCCAAATGTCCAAGATTGCTACCGCCACCTTCGCTCCGGCCACCGGAGTTTTCGCCCGCTTGATCGGTGTGATCGACCGCCTGCTTGCAGCCTCCGCGCGCATCGCCACGCGCAACGGCGACCTGCCCTATTTCGGCCTCTGAAGCCCGGGATTCCGGGGTTTTTGATGCCGCCCTATCGGCGGCACAGCTCAGCGTTGACTTACTACTTTCGGCGAATAGCCCCGCACAGCGGGGCCATTTTCGTTGTAGAACTCTTGTCGCATCGACAAGCCGGCAACACCCTGCGACATTTTCGGCAAGGGACCCTCTGCGCGGTACAATAAGCTTGCGCTCTGGCATATCGCATACCAAAATAGTGCAACCGGTAACGCTCGGCCCCTCAACAGACGCGTGCCTCGGGAGGACATATGACGGATACGGTTCATGGAGCGGCGCCCGCCGCCGCACGGGTGAGTGACGCATATCGCTGGACTCAACTGGCGGTCGGCGTCGCCGCGATGGTGATGATCGCCAACTACCAGTATGGCTGGACGTTCTTCGTCCCCGACATCCAGAAGAAATTCGGATGGGATCGCGCCTCGATCCAGTGGGCCTTCACGCTGTTCGTGCTGTTCGAGACCTGGCTGGTGCCGGTCGAAGGCTGGTTCGTCGATAAATACGGCCCGCGAGTCGTCGTGCTGCTGGGCGGTATCCTCTGCGCCATCGGATGGGTGATCAACGCGGAAGCCACCACGCTGAACGGTTATTATCTCGGCATGATCGTGGCGGGCATCGGCGCCGGCGGCGTCTATGGCACCTGCGTCGGCAATGCGCTGAAATGGTTTCCGGACAAACGCGGCCTCGCCGCCGGCATCACCGCGGCGGGGTTCGGCGCGGGCTCGGCGCTTACGGTGGCGCCGATCCAGGCCATGATCAAGGATTCCGGCTTCCAGGCCACCTTCCTCTATTTCGGCCTCGGCCAGGGCATCCTGATCGTGATCCTCGCCTTCTTCCTGTTCGCGCCGAAGCCGGGACAGGTCCCGGCGGTGGTGCAGAACGTCAACCTGCAGCAGACCCGGCGCAACTACTCGCCGATGGAAGTGATCGGCAGCCCGATCTTCTGGCTGATGTACTTCATGTTCGTGATCGTCGGCGCCGGCGGATTGATGGTGACGGCCAACCTGAAGCCGATCGCGGTGGACTGGAAGGTCGACGCCATCCCGGTGACGCTGATCGGGCTGACCATGACCACGGTGACCTTCGCCGCGACCATCGACCGTATCCTCAACGGCCTGACCCGGCCGTTCTTCGGCTGGATCTCGGACATGATCGGACGCGAGAACACCATGTTCATCGCCTTCGGCATTGAAGGCGTCGGCATCTGGGCGCTGTACATGCTGGGCCACGATCCGATCTGGTTCGTGATCCTGTCCGGCCTCGTGTTCTTCGCCTGGGGCGAGATCTACTCGCTATTCCCTTCGACCTGCACCGACACCTTCGGCGTGAAATTCGCGACCACCAACGCCGGCCTGCTCTATACCGCCAAAGGCACGGCGGCCCTGCTGGTTCCGTTCGCGAACTACATGCAGCAGTCTTCGGGGAATTGGGACAGGGTGTTCCTGATCGCCGCCGGCGCGAATATTCTCGCGTCGCTGCTCGCCATCGTGGTGCTCAAGCCATGGCGTAAGGTTGTGGTCGCCAAGTCGCAGGTGGCTTAATCCGCATTGCACGATCCGCAGAAAGCGCGCTTATTCCCCTCGGGATGGGCGCGCTTTTTTTGTACCGGTTTGGATGCCGGACCGTTCGGAACAAATATGGTCCAGCCTGGTATACCTGCGGTTCTCCGGCGCATTGGCGGCCGGCTTGTGATAGACTGGCGTTAACGGCAAGACATCAAAAACGTCAGTACTACTGCCTCTTTTTGTTATTCAAGCCCGACGACACGATTCACGATTCAGTTTGACAATTGGCATAATGTATACCACGATAAGGCTGCTAACGACCTGAAGGAGGTTGCGATGAAAGTCGGAGACGTCCTGCGCAAGAAGAACACCCGCATCGCGACGGTGCGCATGAATGAGACCGTCGCCATCGCCGCGCAGTTGCTGCGCGCCAGCAATATCAGCGCGCTGGTGGTCAAGGACGTCGTGCGCACCGAAGGCAACACCGCGGTCGGCATGTTCACCGAGCGCGACGTGGTCCGCGCCATCGCCGAGCATGGCGCCGCCGGCGTCAACATGAAGGTATCGCAGCTGATCTCGGTGCAGGAGCTGATCTCATGCTGCGCCGACGACAGTCTTGAGCACGTCCGTCACCTGATGAACAAGAACCACATCCGGCACATGCCCGTGCTCGATGAGCATACCCTGATCGGGGTGATCAGCATCCGCGATATCTCTACCGCTTTCGACGATGAGGCGACCGCGGCCGGGACCCGATCCGTAGCCTGATCCTGCACACGAATTCCTGAACGCGAATAGGCCGAAGACTGCCGCTGGTTACGGCTGGCTTCGCGCTGCCTGCACGATATTGCCTTGCAACGTTTTGCTTAGTTTCCGCCAACTTGGGGATTCTTCCGTCATGAAAATCTGTATCTACGGCGCCGGCGCGATCGGCGGCTATCTCGGCGTCAAGCTGGCGCAGGCCGGCGCCGATGTCAGCCTGGTCGCGCGCGGCGCGCATCTGGCGGCGATGCAGGCCAACGGCCTCAAGCTGCTGGTCGGCGATGAGACGCACCTGGCGCGGCCGCGCTGCACCGACAATCCCGCCGAGCTCGGGCCGCAGGATGTCGTCGTCATTTGTCTTAAGGCGCATTCCATCACCGGCGTGATCGCGCAGATGCAGCCGCTGCTCGGACCGAACACGCGCATCGTCACCGCGGTGAACGGCATTCCCTACTGGTATTTTTACAAACACGGCAACGCGTACGAAGGCTCGACGCTGGAGAGCATCGACCCCGGCGCACGGCAATGGCGCGAGCTTGGCCCCGAGCGCGCCATCGGCTGCATCGTCTATCCCGCCACCGAAATCGAGGCGCCGGGCGTGATCCGCCACGTCTATGGCGACCGCTTTCCGCTCGGCGAGCCTTCGGGCGAAAAAAGCTCCGATGTCGAGCGTCTCGCCGCGCTGTTCGTCGCGGCAGGACTGCAGGCCCCGGTGCTGGAGCGCATCCGCGACGAAATCTGGCTGAAGCTGTGGGGGAATGTCTGCCTCAATCCGATCAGTGCGCTGACCCACGCGACGCTGGACGTGATCTGCTCCGACCCCGCGACGCGCGCGCTGTCGAAAGCGATCATGCTGGAGACGCAGACGATTGCCGAAACCTTCGGCATTAATTTCCGCGTCGACGTCGAGCGCCGCATCGAAGGCGCGCGCAAGGTCGGCGCGCACAAGACCTCGATGCTGCAGGATCTCGAACGCGGCCGGCCGATGGAGATCGATCCGCTGGTGACGGTGGTCCAGGAGATGGGGCGCCTCGCCCGCATCCCGACCCCGTCGATCGACGCGGTGCTCGCGCTGGTGGCGCAGCGCGCGAAAATCGCCGGGCTGTATGACGGCGTGCCGGAGCGGCCGGCCGAGGCAGAGGTTCCGGTTTTTGCATGACCGCGTTGCACTGATCGACAACGTGGCCTTCTCCCGACCGGAACGCTATGCCATGATGGCACAGCAAGAGCCGCAAAGGCCTGGCACTCGGGAGGGTCGAAAATGGATGAGCGCCGTTCGCTATCGCGTCGCAAGCTGCTGCACACACTCGCCGGCACCGGCGTCATCGCCGCAGCCGATCTGGCCTGGTGGGATGCTCCGTACATCGGGCCACGCAAGGCCTGGGGCGCCGAGCCGGTACGTTTTCAATGGAGCGTTCCCGAGCCGACGCGGATCGCGCTGGTCAACTCGCTGGTCGAGCGCTTCAACCAGTCGCAAAAGGATTTCGCGGTGCAGGTCGAATACGTGCCGCAGGCGCAGGCGCGCCAGAAGCTGATCAGCTCGATCGCGGGTGGAAATCCGCCCGATCTGTGCCAGGTCTGGGACAACTGGGTCGGCCAGTTCAACGGCATGGGCGCGGTCGAAGACATCACCGCGCGTGCAAAATCCTGGAAGCATTTTGCGGATGTCGCGCCGACGGCGTGGCAGACCGTGACCATCAACGACAAGATCATCTCGCTGCCGCTATCGGTCACGCTCGACGGGATCTATTACCGCACCGACCGTCTGAAAGAACTCGGCCTCAAGGAGCCGACACCGGACTGGACCTGGGACGAATTCCTGAGCCTCGCGAAAGCCTTCACCAAGGCGGACAAGAACCAGTACGGCTACGGGATGCGCGGCAGCGGCACCTGGTCGGTGCTCTATCCGAGCGAGTTTGCCTACGCCAACGGCGCCGAAGTGCTGAAGGACGGCAAGGTGACGATCAATTCGAAAGAAGCTGTCGACGCGGTCGCCTGGTATCTCGACCTTGCGCTGAAGCACAAGGTCACGCCGCCGAGCGCCGCAACCGACGGCTTCGTCGAAATCGTCGAAACGTTTGGGCGCGGCGTCACCAGCATGTATCAGCACAATTCCGGCTCGGCCGGCCAGCAGAAGAAGAACGTCGGGGCCGCCAATTTTGCCACGCTGCCGGTGCCGATAGGTCCGGCCAACAAACGCGCCTCGTTCTGGTTCTCCGAGACCCTCACCATGTTCAAGGGCGCCAGGAACAAGGAAGGCGCGTGGCAATTCATGAGTTTCATGCTGGAGGAAGAGCCGAGCCTCAAATACTGTGCGACGCTCGGTCTGCTGCCGGCGCGCAAGTCGATCCTCGAGAAGCCGGAGTTCGCCAAAGACCCGGCTCAGGCCGGCTTCGTGAACTCTTTCCCGATCGGGATCGTCAGCCCCTATCTCGCCTACCCCGGCTGGGGCGGCAAGATCGATTCCGATGGGGTGCCGCTGATCCAGCAGGCGATCCTCGGAAAAATCTCCGCCAAAGAATGCCTTGACCGCTTCGCCGACATCCTGAGGAAGGAAATGTCTTAAAGCGTCGGGAGGAAAGAAATGTAGCGGGCAGGTGGACTGAAGATGCAGCCGATTGAATATGCTTGCATCCAACCTCTTCATGCCCGGGCTTGTCCCGGGCATCCACGTCTTTACGGCGTTGCACCGACAAAGGCGTGGATGGCCGGGACAAGCCCGGCCATGACGGAGTTGTTGCGTCAGGAACGATCATGAGTTCGCTCCCGATCGCTACGCCCCGCGCCCGCCCGCTGATCAGCTGGCGGGTGCGCAAGCTGCTGATCGGCTATTCCTACCTCGTGCCGGCCGCGCTGTGCCTGCTCGCCACCGTCGTGGTTCCGATCATCCTGGCGATCAAGATGAGCCTGTACGCCGACGTGCTGTACAAGCCTCAGGACTACCGCTTCATCGGGCTCGGCAACTACGTCCGGCTTGTTCAGGACCCGGTGTTCTGGATGACGCTGTGGAATTCCGTCGTCTGGGTGTTCGGCTCGGTTTTCCTGCAATTCGTGTTCGGGTTTGCGGCCGCGCTGCTGCTGCAGCAGGCTTTTACGGGACGTGCGCTGGTGCGCACGCTCACTCTGCTGCCCTGGATTATTCCGGGAGTCGTGGTGGGACTGATCTGGCAGTGGCTGTATCAGCCGAACTACGGCGTCATCAATGACTTACTTGTCCGCGCCGGCTGGATGCACGAACGCGTCGCCTGGCTGTCGTCGCCGGATTATGCGATGGCGGCGGTGGTCTTCACCAATGTCTGGCGCGGAATTCCGTTCTTCGCGATCATGCTGCTGGCAGGGCTGCAGGCGGTGCCGGATGAGCTTTATGAAGCGGCCCACGTCGACGGCGCCGGCGTGCTGGCGCGCTTCTGGCACATCACCTTGCCGTTGCTGCGGCCCATCATCGTAGTCGCCACCGCCACCCGGATCATCTGGACCTTCAACTATGCCGACCTAATCTTCGTCATGACCGGCGGAGGTCCTGCCAACGCCACGCAGATCACGTCGACCTACACCTTGCTGCAGGCTTATTCGAGCCTCGACTTCGGTTACGCGGGCGCGCTCTCGGTGGTCCTGCTGATCGTGATGCTGACATTCACGGCGCTGTACCTGCGCGTCACAAAAGGCGTCGAGGAACCCGAATGACGCGCCGCCGTGTTTCGACCGACCTTGCGGAGCGTTTGCTGGCCGGCCCGGTGGTCTGGATCGGCCTCGTGCTGCTGACCGCTTTCGCGCTTGGGCCGTTCATCTGGATGCTGCTCACATCGCTGAAGGACCGGCAGGAGCTCTACGCGACGCCGCTGCAGTACCTGCCGGTGCATCCCACCTTCGAAAATTACGTCGATGCCTGGACCTCGCCGGTCACGCCCTTCAGCCGGTTCTTTTTCAATAGCCTCTGGGTGTGCTCGGTGACGATGGTCGCCACCACGGCGGTGTCGGTGCTGGCCGGCTATGCCATCGCCCGCTTTCGTTTCGCAGGAAGAGATGCGCTGTTGCTGATCTTCCTTGCCACCCAGATGTTTCCGAGCGTGCTGCTGATCGCTCCGCTATTGACGCAATGGCGCGCGCTCGGCCTGATCGATACCTACCAGGCGCTGATCTACTCGAACTTTTCCTTCACGGTGCCGTTCACGGTCTGGATGATGGTCGGCTATTTCAGTTCGATTCCGCGCGACCTTGAAGAAAGTGCGATGATCGACGGCTGCAACCACTTCGGCGCGCTGTGGCGCATCGTGCTGCCGCTCGCCGCCCCCGGCATCGCGGCGACCGCGATTTTTGCGTTCGTCGTATCCTGGAGCGAACTGCTGTTCGCGATCTCGTTCACCACCGAGACCAACATGCGCACGTTGTCGGCGGGGCTGCTCTACATGGTCGGGCAGTACGAGGTGCAATGGGGGCCGCTGTCGGCCGGAGTCATCTTGAGCACGGTTCCGGTGGCCGTGCTGTTCGGCTTCCTGCAGCGCCATTTGATCCACGGTCTCACCGCGGGAGCGGTCAAGGGTTGAGGCATTCGTTTCCGCACACGCCGGCGAACATTTGCCGGGCGCGACAGCATCCAAACGCGGAACCCGATATTGCCGTAGACGCCGTAACGGCGAACGATTATTCCTCGGTCGTTCCACGCCGCAAATTGCACCGATCATGTATGGTTTGCAGAAACATTTCCGGGAGTCAGCATGACAACCATAACGTTCAAACCGGATTCGGCACACCAGTTTGTGAACTGGAACGATCCCGCGAGGTGGTCGGGGGGCGTTGTGCCCAACGATCCGGCTGTCGACGTGATTATCCCGACCACGACCGTGGTCGCGACCGGAGATATTTATGATTCGTTCATCACCGAGTCCGGAGCTTTCGCAGTCGGTTCGTTGGCTATTTCAAACAATTTTCTGCTCCTCAACGGGGCTTTGACGATAACTCACGATCTAAATATTTCTGCCGGCGGCGAAATCGATATGCGTGCCGGGTCGTCCCTGTCCGCCGCGTCGATCGACAACAACGGTATCGATATTCAGGGGAACGGCAGCATCAACGTCACGGGACTGTTTCGGAACGAGTCGGAGGTCGTCGGCAATGGATTGAGTCTGACGGCGGGCAGCCTCATCAACCCCGGGTCGCTCATTGCTGCATCCGGCAATCTGACCGTGACCGTCAGCCACGGCGGTTTTTCCAATTTATCCGGCTCGACGCTCACCGGCGGTACATATCAGGCCGGCTTCTCCGCGAACACGACAGCCAATTCAAACATCCTCTATCTGGATGTTGGAAGCGTCATCGGCACAGACGCTGCGAATATCTCGCTCGATGGCGGAGGCGCGATCTACTCGTTCGACGACGCCAGTCACACCTGGGTCTCCATCACGTCGTCGATGCATTCGATTGCCGCCTCCGGCACGCTGTCGCTGGAACACCAGACCTTCACATGGAGCGATCTGACGGTCGATGGTTCCGTCACGCTGGCCAAGGCCACACTGAATGCGACACACCTCACCATCGATTCCGGAGGAAAGATTGCGGGCACCGGCGCGATCGGCGGACCCATTGTCGATAGTGGAACCATCGTCGCTCGCGTCGTTGACAGCTTCCAGGCCGCTGCTTCCGACGGACTGGCGCTCACCGGTCCCGTATCGGGTTCCGGTACGATCGAGATTGCAGAAGCGATCGTCACCCGTCACACAGGAATAACCTTTTACGATTCCGTGCCGGTGGAACTTGCTGCGGCGACATCGGCGAACGTGTTTTTCGACGACGGCCACGGCACCCTGACGCTGGATGATCCGTCGGAGTTCTCCGGAAAAATACGACCGGCGGCCGCTGGCGACCAAATCGTGCTGCGCGGAATCTCCATTAGCTCCGTGACCAGCTACAGCTATTCCGGCAACGCCAGCGGCGGAACGCTGGCTATTCATACGACCGGCGGTGAAACCGATCTGCACTTTTTGGGTAATTTCACGACGAGCAATTTCACCCTGGCGGCGGGACCGCAACACCTGTCCAGCGATCCCCAGAGCCTGCTGATTACCAATACCGGATCGGCGCCCACCGTTCTTGCCCCAATCGCCGAGGACAGCGGCATCAGGCTGATCACGCAGGCCGAGCTGGTTGCCGGATTCGTGGGAACATCGCCGGTCGCTAACGGTCTTGCCATTGCAAGTGGCAACGGCACACTGGTGGACAACCATAACGGAACCTGGAGCTACACCCCCGCGCACAACGATGATTCAGGCGTTTCATTCGCCTATAGTGTTACCTACAGCGGCGGGACTGTCGCGGAAAGCGCGACGCTCGATATCACGCCAGTCAACGACGCGCCGGTCGCAACCAATTCCAGCGCCAGCGGCGCCGAGGATGCAACCATATCGGGCGCCGTGTCTGCGAGTGACGTTGACAATTCGTCTTCGCAACTCTCCTATGCCTTGGTCGGCGCCAATGGCGGGGCGAGCCACGGAACCGTGGTCCTTCATCCCGACGGCAGCTTCAGCTATACGCCCGTGCACGACTTCAATGGCAACGACAGCTTCAGCTTCAAGGCCAGCGATGGTTCGCTGGATAGCAACGTCGCCACCGAAAGCCTGACGATCGGCGCCGTCAACGACGCGCCGTTCGCAACCAATTCCAGCGCCAGCGGCGCCGAGGATACAACCATATCGGGCGCCGTGTCTGCGAGTGACGTTGACAATTCGTCTTCGCAGCTCTCCTACGCCTTGGTCGGCGCCAATGGCGGGGCGAGCCACGGAACCGTGGTCCTTCATCCCGACGGCAGCTTCAGCTATACGCCCGTGCACGACTTCAATGGCAACGACAGCTTCAGCTTCAAGGCCAGCGATGGTTCGCTGGATAGCAACGTCGCCACCGAAAGCCTGACGATCGGCGCCGTCAACGACGCGCCGTTCGCAACCAATTCCAGCGCCAGCGGCGCCGAGGATACAACCATATCGGGCGCCGTGTCTGCGAGTGACGTCGACAATTCGTCTTCGCAACTCTCCTATGCCTTGGTCGGCGCCAATGGCGGGGCGAGCCACGGAACCGTGGTCCTTCATGCCGACGGCAGCTTCAGTTATACGCCCGTGCACGACTTCAATGGCAACGACAGCTTCAGCTTCAAGGCCAGCGATGGTTCGCTGGATAGCAACGTCGCCACCGAAAGCCTGACGATCGGCGCCGTCAACGACGCGCCGGTGAACACGGTTCCTGGCCCGTTAAGCGTCCAAGGCGGTATCGACACTTCGATCGCCGGTTTGGCGGTGAGCGATGTCGATGCAACGTCACTTACGACGACGCTGCATGTCGACCACGGGGCACTTGCAGTCGGAGCCCTCGGTGGCGCCACGGTGGCCGGCAGCGGCACCGCGACCGTGACGCTGACCGGCAGCGTCGCCCAGATCGACGCGGCGCTGGCTGCCACGAACAATGTGCTCTATCGCAGCGCATTCGATTTCTCCGGCATTGACCATCTGACCATCACCAGCAACGATGGCGGCAGCAGCGGTGCCGGCGGCGCGCTGACGGATACCGACATTGTCAATCTTCAAGTCGCGGCGGCGAGTATTCAGGTCATTGAAACGCCGCCGCATCTGGCGTTTAGCGGCATCGGAACAACTTCGGCAACAGGCCCGGCTGCGGAGTTGGGCCAGACCCTGGATGCCGACTCCCCGGGGTTGTTGTCTTTGTCCGACTTTCACTTGATCTGACTAAACATTGTTTGGTCCCGAGGCCTCTTCACCAATCTCACAGCCGGGGTGAAGAGATCTGCGGGTAGTAGACATTTGCGGGGCGCGACGGCATCCTGCCGATCTGAAAGCGCAGTCAATCGCGCCGGGGAAACATTCAGAGGGCCGAGGATGATAAAGACACGATTTACCGAACTGGTCGGGGTCGAGCATCCGATCGTGCAGGGCGGCATGCAGTGGGTCGGCCGCGCCGAGTTGGTCGCAGCCGTGGCCAATGCCGGTGCGCTCGGGTTTATTACCGCGCTGACCCAGCCGACGCCGGACGATCTCACCAAGGAAATCGCGCGCTGCCGCGGCCTCACCGACAAGCCGTTCGGCGTCAATCTCACCATTCTGCCGTCCATCAAACCGCCGCCTTACGCCGAATACCGCCAGGCCGTCATCGAGAGCGGCATCAAGATCGTCGAGACCGCCGGCAACAAGCCGCAGGAACACGTCACCGAATTCAAGAAGCACGGCATCGTGGTCGTGCACAAATGCACCAGCGTGCGCCACGCGCTGTCGGCGGAACGGATGGGTGTCGACGCGATCTCGATCGACGGGTTTGAGTGCGCCGGCCATCCCGGCGAGGACGACACCCCGGGCCTGATCCTAATTCCGGTCGCCGCCGACAAGGTGAAGATTCCGATGATCGCCTCCGGCGGCTTCGGCGATGGCCGCGGTCTGGTCGCCGCGCTGGCGCTGGGCGCCGAAGGCATCAACATGGGCACGCGCTTCATGTGCACCAAGGAGAGCCCGATCCATCAGTTGATCAAGGAAAAGATCGTCGCCAACGACGAGCGCGAGACCGAACTGATCTTCCGCACCATGCGTAACACCTCGCGCGTCGCCAAAAACGCCGTCAGCACCAAGGTGGTGGCGATGGAGAAGGAAGGCGCCACCTTCGAGCAGGTGCGTGATCTCGTCGCCGGCGCGCGCGGCAAGATGGTCTATGCCACCGGCGATGCCGATGAAGGCATCTGGTCGGCGGGCCAGGTGCAGGGATTGATCCACGACATCCCGACCTGCGCCGAGCTGGTGTCGCGCATCATGCGCGACGCCGAAGCCATCATCCAGCGCCGGTTCCAGGGCATGATGTCCGGCGGCCGGCGCGAAGCCGCGGAATAACCCGTCATTGCGAGGAGCCCGTCATTGCGAGCGAAGCGAAGCAATCCAGAAAGCAATAAGAAAGAACCGGATTGCTTCGTCGCAAGAGCTCCTCGCAATGACGATCAAAACTGTTCACTGAGAGAATGATCCCATGAAAGCCTTCATCTACGGCGCCAACGGCGCTGAAATTACCGATGTCGCAAAGCCCGCGCCGAAAGCGACGCAAGTGTTGGTCCGCGTCCGCGCCAACGGTCTCAACCGCGCCGATCTCGGCATGACCAAGGGCCACGCCCATGGCAGCGCCGGCGGGGTCGGCGCCGTGCTGGGCATGGAATGGGCGGGAGAAGTCGCCGAACTCGGTCCCGACGCCAAGGGCGTCAAGATCGGCGACCGCGTGATGGGCTCCGGCGCCGCGGCGTTTGCGGAATACACGCTGGCGGATCACGGCCGGCTGTTCCACATCCCGTCGACCTCGAACATGAGCTTTGAGGAAGCGGCCACCTACCCCGTGGCGCTCGCGACCATGCACAATGCGGTGGTCACCAACGGCGGTTTGCAGCCGGGCCAGTCGGTGCTGATCCAGGGCGCCAGTTCCGGCGTTGGGCTGATGGCGATGCAAATCGCAAAACTGAAAGGGGCAAAACTCGTGATCGGCTCGTCCACCGACGCTGCGCGACGCGAGCGCTTAAAAGAGTTCGGCGCCGATCTTGCGGTGGATTCCTCCGATCCCGGCTGGGTCGATCAGGTGTTGAAGGCGACCGACGGCAGGGGTGTCGACCTGATCGTCGATCAGGTCTCCGGCAAGGTCGCCAACCAGAATCTGGCGGCGACAAGAATCCTCGGCCGCATCGTCAATGTCGGCCGGCTCGGCGGCACCCACGGCGATTTCAATTTTGATCTGCATGCCGCCCGCCGTATTCAATACATCGGCGTTACCTTCCGCACCCGCTCGATCGAGGAAATCCGCGATATCTTCAATGAGGTCAAAAAGGACATCTGGCCCGCGGTGGAGTCCGGCAAGCTGAAACTTCCGATCGACAAGGTCTATCCATTCGGCAAGATCACAGAGGCCTTCGAGCACATGGAGGCCAACAAACACCTCGGCAAGATCGTGGTGACGCAGTAGCAGTTCTCGTAGCCCGCATGAGCGCAGCGATATGCGGGAAACCGCCGCTCCCGCATATCGCTACGCTCATGCGGGCTACATGCTAAAGCTCGTCGGCCAATTCAATCAATACCGGCTGATGATCGGAGGCGGCGGTTTCGCGGTCTACCTCTACGCGCCGGACACGGCCGGCCATGTCCTCGGTGACGAAGATGAAATCCCGGCAGTCCGCGCCGTTTTTCCATTGCACGTGATCATGAAGGCCACAGGTCGGATCGTGCGGCCGGCCGGGGTGGCAGATCGTCCACGCGTCGCGATAGTTCAGTCCCGGCCGCGATGACGCGTGCAGCACCGCGTGCTGGGAATCGGAAACATCGAAATTGAAGTCACCGCACAGGATTCCGGACGCCGCGATCACTTGCCTGCCGTACGGCTCGCGCGCGTCCGCAGCTTGCCGGTAGGTCGACGCCTCCTGCTGCAGATCCAGCAACCGCCCGATCTGCGCGTCGCGCTGCGCGGCCGAATAATATTCCAGATGCGTGTTGGTGATACGCAGCGCCCCGAAGGCGGTTTGCACGGTGACCTCGAGCGCCTGACGCCGCATGCTGCGCGGCGAGCTATCCTGCGGCCAAGGCAGAAGGTGACTGGCGACCTGCAGGATCGGCAGCCGCGACAGCGTCATGTTGCCGAAGCGATGGAACCTGCCCTGGCTGTCGATGGTTTCGACCGCCGGGCGAAACACGGCATGATGATCGGGCAGCAAGGCGGCAAGCTCGGCGCCTTGGTCCGTGTATCCGTCCAGGCTGGCAAAGCCATTCGATACTTCCTGGAAGCAGAAGATATCCGCATCGGCCAGTGATTTGGCGACGGAAACAATGCGGGCCAGATCGACGACACCGTCGCAGCCTTTGCCCCACTGAATGTTCCAGGTAATCAGACGCATCAGCGGATACCCGCGCGCATGAAGGACTGCACGAATTGCCGCTGGAACAGCAGGAAAGCGATCAGCAACGGCGCCATGGTCATGACCGTGGCGGCGGTGATGATGGACCAGTCGACGCCGGTCTCCGGCGCTCCGAATACCGCAAGCCCGACCGTGAGCGGCCGGCTCCCGACCGAATTGGTCACGATCAGCGGCCACAGAAAATTGTTCCAGTGGTAGCTGATCGAAACCAGGCCGAAGGCGACATAGGTCGGACGGGCAAGCGGGACATACACCCGCCAGAGGATTTGCAACGGGCCCGCGCCTTCGACACGCGCCGCGTCGACCAGCTCCTGCGGGATACTCTTGAAAGTCTGTCGCAGCAGGAAGATGGCGAACGCGCTGGCGAGATACGGCAGCGCGATGGCCGGAATCGTATCCAGCAGTCCGAGCGCGCTGATGGCCCGATAATTCTCCACGATCAGCACATCCGGCATGATCATCAGCTGCAGCAGAACCAGCGCGAAGGCGATGCCGCTGCCCCTGAATTTGAACCGGGCGAAAGCATAGGCCGCGAGCGTAGACAGCACGAGCTGTCCGGCCAGCACCATCAGGACCAGCAGGATGGTGTTGAGATAGTAACGTCCGAACGGCGCCTGATTCCAGGCGCGTACGAAATTCTCCAGCGTCCACGGCGCGGACAGGCTGAATGACGTCGCATAGGCCGCGGGATGAAAGGCGCTCCAGAACGCATAGGCCAGCGGCGCCAGCCAGACCAGCGCCAGCAGCCAGGCGGCGATCGCTTCGAGGAGATGTGTTCGCTCGTTCATTGATAATGGATCCTGCGGTCGAGATACCCGAATTTTACCAATGCGAGCGTGCTCAGCACGACCAGCAGCACCACGGTCAGCGTCGCCGCATACGCCGGGTCCTGAAACGTGAAGGCGACTTCATAGATGTAATACAGCAGCAGCGAACTGGCGTTGCTCGGACCGCCCTTGGTCATGATGACGAGGTGATCGACCAGCTTGAATGAGTTGATGACCGCGTTGATCGCCACGAACAGCGTCGTCGGCATCAGCAGCGGAAACGTGATGCGCCGGAACGTGTACCAGCGGCTTGCGCCATCGACCGCCGCCGCCTCCTCGAGATCGGGCGACAACTGCTGCAGTGCTGCAAGGTAGAAGATCATGAAGAAGCCGGCCTCCTTCCAGATCACCATGACGATCAGGCAACCCATCACGGTCGAGGGGTCGCCGAGCCAGTTCCAGCCTGGTAGCCCCATCAACCCGCGCAGCTGATCGAGCAATCCGTAGTCCGGCGTGTAGAAGAACAGCCAGATATTGGCCACCGCGATCATCGGCAGCACGGTCGGCGTGAAATAGGCGAGCCGCAGAAACCCGCGCCCGCGCATGTTGCGATTGACCCAGAGCGCCATCAGCAGCGCCAGCGCCATCGAGGTCGGGACGGTGCCCAGCGCAAACCAGAAATTGTTGGTCAGCGCTTTCCAGAAGATCGCGTCTTCGAACATCGCCCGATAATTGTCGAAGCCGACGAACAGCTCGCCCCCGCTTCGCCGCGCGATGAAAAAGCTGTGCCTGATCGTGGCAATGATCGGATAGTGCGTGAAGGCAACCAGCAGTACCGCCGCTGGCAGCAGCAGTAGCCAGGCGTTTACCGCATTCCACCATGCATGGGATTTCGGTTCGCGGGCCGCGACTGACGATATGGGTGTTTGATCCGCCATGGCTGAGATGCCGGACGGCGGCTCGCCGCCGTCCGACGCTCTTCCTCTGCTATTTGTATGCCTTCAGTACGCGGTCGGCCTGGCTCTGCGCCGCCGCCAGCGCCTCCTGCGGCTTCTGCGCGCCGGTGACGGCGGACTGCACGGCGTCATTGACGAATTTATAGATGCGGCCGTTCTCATGCACGGACAATTCCGGCACCGCGTGATCGAGCTGATCCCGTGCGACAATGGCGGCCGGAAACTCCTTGGCATATTTTTCCATGGCCGGAGTTTTATAGGCCGCCGGCGATACCGCGACATATCCGGTCTTGATGCTCCATTCGGCCGCGCGTTCGGGAGCCGTCATCCACTGGATGAATTTGACCGCCGCCTTTTGCTGCTCCGGCGATGCGTTCTTGAAGATGTAGAAGCTGCCGCCGCCGGTAGGAGAACCGCGCCGTTCCTTGGCGGGCAGGATCGCAACGCCGAAATTGAATTTGGCGCCGTCCTTGACCGCCGTCAGATTGCCGGTGGTGTGCCACATCATCGCGGTCTTGCCTTCGAGGAAGTCGGTACGCAGCGTCGCCCAGTCGACGGTCCCCGTCGGCATCACCGTTTCCTTGCGGGAGAGATCGACCCAGTAATCCAGCGCGGCAACGGTCTTCGGCGCGGTTAGATAAACCTCGTTGCCGGCGTCATTCATCAGCTTCTGGCCGTTTTCGATCGCAAGCGCCTGCAGCATCCAGTAGGCATAGCCCGTCGTCGGAATCTCGACGCCCCAGCGGGTGACGTTGCCCGACCCGTCCTTCTTGACGAGCTTCTTGCCCATCGCGACCATCTCGTCCCAGCTCGCCGGCGCCTTTTCGGGATCGAGTCCGGCTTCCTTGAACGCGTCCTTGTTCCAGTACAGCACGATCGTCGAGCGCTGGAACGGAATGCTCCAGGTCTTGCCGTCGATTTGGCCGTTCGCCATGAACGCCGGGTAGAAATCCTTGAACCACGCCTTGTCCGCGAGCCCATCGACCGGCACGATCGCGTTCTCGTCGATCAGGGTGAAGACGTCGGTGGATAGCAGCACCGACAGCTGCGGCGGCTGGCCGCCCTTCATGGCGGTCATCGCCTTGGTCATCGTATCGGTGTAGTTGCCGGCATAGACCGCGGACACCTTGATGTCAGGATTTTCCTTTCCGAAACGGTCCACCATGTCGTCGATGATCTTTGTCACCGGGCCGCCGACCGCGACCGGGTAATACATCGTGAGGTCGACCGCCGCCGCCGGGCGCGGCATCAGAAACAGCGCTGCGAGTCCCGCAGCCAGCATGGTCCGTTTAAGTGCGTTCACATCGCCCTCCCCTGTTATGATGCTTGTCGCGATTCCGGCGTCAGCCAGTCGCGACCTGTTTCCAACCGTTGACCGTTCGCTTGATCGAATTGATGTTCGTCGCGGTCGGTCCATGCAAGCCGGATTTCGTCGCCGGGGACGGCCTTGCTAAAGCCGTCCTGCCGCACCGAAACCGGTTGACCCTCGAACTCGCAAAGCACGATGCTGTCGGCCCCGAGATGCTCGACGCTGTTTACGCGCGCCGGATGACCGTCCTGCGACACGATCCGGATATGCTCCGGGCGGATTCCGATCAGCTTTTCGCCGCGCGTTATCAGATTCATCGGCGGCGTACCGATAAATCGCGCGGTGAAGGCGGTCGCGGGCCGGCTGTAAAGCTCCTCCGGCGGACCATTCTGCTCGACGCGTCCGTCGCGCATCAGCACGACGCGATCGGCCATCGTCATCGCCTCGGTCTGGTCGTGCGTTACATAGACCATCGTCATCCCCAGACGCTGCTGCAGCGCGCGAATCTCGGTGCGCATCTCATGGCGCAGCTTGGCGTCGAGGTTGGACAGCGGCTCATCCATCAGGCACACGCGCGCTTCGGCGATGATCGAGCGGCCGAGCGCAACGCGCTGACGCTGGCCGCCGGACAGTTGCGATGGCTTGCGGTCAAGCAATTGCGAAAGGCCGACGATATCCGCGACCCGTTTCAACCTTGCGTCACGCTCGGCACGAGACACCCGGCGCACGCGTAAGCCGAAGACGATATTTTCGGCAACGCTGAGGTGCGGGAACAGCGCGTAGGATTGAAACACCATCGCGATTCTGCGCTGGGCCGGTGTCAGATGCGTGACATCGGCGCCGCCGATCATCACCCTCCCGCTGTCGGGCTGCTCGAGGCCGGCGATCAAGCGCAGGGTTGTCGATTTGCCGCAGCCGGACGGCCCGAGCAGCACCAGCAGCGAGCCTTCCTCGGCCGTCAGGCTAACGCCATCTACCGCGCGCGCCGAACCCCAGCACTTGACGACGCGATCAAGCTGAATTGCTGACATGAACCTACCAACCGGACCGCGGTACAGGACGGATTCTTTGCTGCATTGCGATTTCGCGCACGTTTCGCTCCGCAGGCATAAGATTTGACGCCGAACCGCTTGTCTAGCTGCAAAAAGGATTTATCGCCTCAATGCTCGGCGGGCCTCGGTCAACTCGGCTATGACGCGTTGATGGCAATAAATGCTGTCGCGACTGATTGGCAGTTGCGAATCCACGCGTTGACGTTGCGGCACGCCCTGCTAAACCGCGGCGATGAGCACCCCAATTGCCACCGTAAAAACCCGCGTCGCCGCGATTTCGATTTTCGCCAGCGCCGGCATGGCCGCAACCAAATTCGTGGTCGGCATCGCCATCGGCAGCCTGGCGCTGATTTCCGAGGCATTGCATTCCTCGGTGGATCTGGTGGCCACCGTCATCACTTGGCTGGTGGTCAGGGTCTCCGACCAGCCCGCCGATGAGGAACACCATTACGGCCACGGCAAGATCGAGAGCCTGTCGGCGCTCGGCGTGATCGCGCTGCTCTACGTGCTGGCCGGCGGCATCGTAGTGCAGGCCTGGAGTCACCTTCGCGACGGCGCGCCGCCGCCGACAATCTCGGCGGTGCCGTTCGTTGTCCTGCTGGTCGATATCGCGGTGAATTTCTGGCGCGCGCGGGCGCTGCATCGTACCGCGCGCGATACCGGGAGCCAGGCGCTGGAAGCCGACGCGCTGCATTTCGCCTCCGACGTATTCGGATCGAGCGCGGTCATCATTGGATTGGCGCTGTCGGGATTGGGTTACGAATGGGGCGACGCCGCCGCCGCCATGGGTGTTGCGATCCTGATCTCCGTACTGGGCCTGCGGCTCGGGCGCTCCACCATCGAAACCCTGCTCGATCGCGCGCCGGAAGGCGCAGCCGCGAAGGCCATCGCCGCGATCAAGGCGCTGCCAGGGGTGATCGACGTCGAGCGCTTGAGGGTGCGGATGGTCGGCTCCACGCATTTCATCGACGCCATCGTGCAGGTGCCGCGGACGTATCCCATCGACCGTATCGAGGAGATCAAGCGCCGGGCGCGCGACGCCGTCAGCAAGGCGCTCGGCGATGCCGACCTGACCTTTACCGCGGTTCCGGTGGCGCGCGACAATGAGAGCGTGCGTGAGCGCATCATGGTGATCGCCCGCAATTCGGGGCTCGCGATCCATCACGTCACCGTGCACGACCTCGGCGGCAAGCTGACCGTCAGCATCGATCTCGAAGTCGACGGCGAGATGCCGCTGACGCAGGCGCACGACATCGCGCACACGCTGGAGCACAATATTCGCGACGACTTCGGCGCCGACGTCGAGGTCGATACCCACATCGAGCCGCTGGAACCCGAATTGCCTGCCGGCACCGATGCCCCGCCTGGCCGCGTCGCGGAGATTGCGGAGGCGTTGTCACGCTTCGCCGCCGATGGCGCGATCCATGACATCCACAATGTCCGGGTGCGCGACACCGACGCCGGCGAAATCGTCAACTTCCACTGCCGCGCCGCCCCCTCGATGAGCGTCATCAGGGTCCATGAGAATGTCGATACGATCGAACGCGCTTTGCGCCGCGCCTATCCATCCGTGAAGCGCGTCATCAGCCACGCCGAACCGCCATATGCGGACTAGGTCCGCGACATACACCTCGTCGTCCCCGCGAAGGCGGGGACCTATAACCCCTGCCGCTCGTCGTGAACGCACTGCATTCCAACAAGCACGCTTAACACCGTGCACAACATCGGCGACACGGCTTATGGGTCCCCGCCTGCGCGGGGACGACGAAAGAATATCGTGACGCGCCGCGTTCTCGTTTCGGACTCACTTTCGCGAATTTCAGAGTTCCGATTCTCCGTTGGACAACAATTATTTTGCATTAACGAATTGTTGACTCTCGACAGCGCGAAAAAAACCGATTCAAATCGCCGTGATTCGGAAGCGGACGGGGTGCTTCCGTGAGGCGCGTAATAAGAAGACAGTTCTAGGGGGTCAAAGGCATGGCGCGCGCACACGCGGCGAGCGCGTGCGTCCAATCCGATTCGATCAAGGGATTGGCGCAGTCGATCGCGAAACCTGCCTATCATCGCGCGTTGATCGCGGAACCCGCGCTCCGCCGCGCGGTCCCTACCCTCATCATCGCTTTCCTGATCACCATCTGCATCGGCGCCTTCGTTCAGGTGATCGACCAGAGCCGGCAGAAGCGCGCCTCGATGAAGCGGGATGTGTCGGCGCTCGCCGATCTGCTCGCCGAGCGTCTCGATCACATCGGTACGATCCGCCCGGACCGCGCTACCTCGGTCGAGCGCCTGCAGAAATTGCTGCCCGAGTTCATTCCATCGTGGGGCATCGCTGCGGGACGCCATGTCCTCATCACCGGCGCAGACGGCCAAATTCTCGCCCGCGTCCCCCTCGATGCCGAACTCGGCGACACCGACCGGATCCTCGACGTCATCAGCGCGGCGCAACTGCTCACGCTCCCCGGCCAGCAAGGGGGCGTGAGCGACATGATCCTGCCCAACGGCGGCAGCGCGCTGGCGACGCTGCGCGCGGTCAGGGGACTGCCCGGACAGGTGATCGTGATTCAGGAGAAGCTCGACTCGCTGTGGCGATCGGATGCGGCATTGTCGGTGACGCTGTCCGCCACCACCGGCTTTGTGGTGCTGATATTGGGCTTTGCGTTTCACTGGCAATCCACCCGCGCACGGGAAGGCGACCTCATCAACGACGCCGTGCGCGGCCGCATCGATACCGCGCTCAATCGCGGACGCTGCGGCTTGTGGGACTGGGACCTGTCGCGCGGCCGGATCTTCTGGTCGCAGTCGATGTTCACCATGCTGGGGCTGGAGAGCCGCAGCGACCTTCTGACCTTCGGCGAGGTCAATGCGCTGGTGAAATCCGACGACATCGACCTGTTCGCCATCGCCGACCAGCTGATTTCCGCAAAAATCAACCACATCGATCAGACGTTCCGGATGCAGCATACCAACGGCCACTGGATCTGGCTGCGGGTGCGCTGCGAACTCAGCCAGGGCAGCAACGACAGCGGCCTGCATCTGATCGGCATCGCCGTCGATATCACCGAGCAAAAGAGTCTCGCCGAACGGACCGTGGAAGCCGATTTGCGGCTGCGCGACGCCATCGAAACCATTCCCGAGGCCTTCGTGCTGTGGGACGCCGAAGACCGCCTCGTGCTGTGCAACTCGCATTTCCAGCGGCTGCACCGGCTGCCGGATTCCGCGGTCGCGCCGGGCACATCCTATGAGACCGTGATCGAGGTCGGCAGCATGCCGGAGGTCCGCACCCGCTTACAGGAAACCTCGGCGCAGGCGCCGGGCGCGCGCACCTTCGAGGCGCAGCTCGACGACGGCAGCTGGCTGCACATCTCGGAGCGCCGCACCAAGGATGGCGGCTACGTCTCGGTCGGCACCGACATCACCCGGATCAAGGAGCACGAACAGAAGCTGGTCGACAACGACCTTCGCCTGCGCGCCACCGTGATCGACCTCAAACGCTCGCAGACCACGCTGGAGGCGCAGGCCATCGAACTGGTCGACCTCGCACAAAAATATTCCGACGAGAAAAACCGCGCCGAAGAAGCCAACCAGACCAAATCGAAATTCCTCGCCAATATGAGCCACGAGCTGCGCACGCCGCTCAACGCCATCATCGGGTTTTCCGAGGTCATGGGCAGCGGCATGTTCGGCACGCTGGGTTCGGAAAAATACGCGGAATACTGCCACGACATACTGACCAGCGGTCACTATCTGCTCGAGGTGATCAACGACATCCTGGACATGTCGAAGATCGAAGCCGGCCGCATGAAGCTCGACCTGGAAACCCTCGATCTGTCGAACACGCTGGCGGAATCCCTGCGCGTGGTGTCCGGGCGCGCCGACGACAAGCATCTGACGCTGGACACCGACATCGAAGGCACCGTGCCGGTGGTGGCGGATCGTCGCGCGATCAAGCAGATCATCGTCAACCTGTTGTCCAACGCGGTAAAATTCACGCCCGACGGCGGCAAGGTCACGGTCCGCTGCCGGCGCCGGCAAAACGCGGTGATCCTGCTGATCGCCGACACCGGCATCGGCATCGCGCCGGAGTCGTTGCGGCGGTTGGGCAAGCCGTTCGAGCAGGTCGAGAGCCAGCTGACCAAGACCTACCACGGCTCCGGCCTTGGGCTCGCGATTGCCAAATCGCTGGCCAACCTGCATGGCGGCTCGATGAAGCTGCGCTCTACGCTCGGCGTCGGCACCGTGGTCTGCGTCTCGCTGCCGCGCGACGCCAAGGCCCAGGCGAACGTTTCGGCGGCGGCTTGACAAGAATTACCCCGCCACGTGACGGCACGTGGCGGAGCGATATGGCGAACAATCCTAGCGCAGCAGCAGGATCAGCAGGATCAGCGGAATCGGGATTCCAACGAGCCAGAGAAGAATGGGCATATGTTGTCCTTTCAGATTTGGTTGGTTCGGAAGCGCAGTGCTTTGTTGCCCCAGGTGCCGTCACGCAAACCCCCGCCTTCGGTGGCCGCCAGCGACGCCGAGAACGCACCGATGATCAGCGCGGCCGTCAGCCAGAGCGCAAGCTGGGCGGCGTTTTTGCGCGCCTTGTCGAGGTCGGATTTGACCTGGTTGGTGACTTCGGTGACGCGCTTCTCGGCTTCGGGCTGGGCGAGCCCGGTCCGCGCCGACACTACCTTGGCGACATAGGTGCGATCCGCCGGGGCTAGATCGTTGCCGTTGCGGAAACTGGTGGTGAACAGGCGAACCAGTTCGCCGCGGGAGTCCTGCGGATTGGCCGAGGGCTGCGCGGTATCCGACCGCAACAGCGTATCGACATAGCCGTCCATCGGGCCCGACGACTGGGCGGAATTGGCTGCAGCCTGCGTTGCTCCGGAAGCGGCACCGCCGACCAGCGACGAGGCCGGTGAGGCCAGCAGCACGGCGCCGAGCACCGACGCAAAGGCCCAGGCGAGGAAGCCATGGGCGGTATCACGAAAATAGACCTCGTCGCTATGCACCCCGGTCCATTTGGTCCGCAGACGGCCGGCGATATAGCCGCCGATCGCCGAGGAAATCATCGCCATCACGATGAAGTACAGACCGGTGCCGATCTTGAATGTGGTTGCAGACACCCCTGCACTTCCCCATGGCGAAACGACGGATAGTCCGAGACCGGTTCCCAGCGACAGCAGTACGAGGGTCAAGGCGCATGAGGCGACAGCGCCTGCGAGGACTGCCGCCCAGGAAACTCCCGAAGCGGCGGGTTCGACGAGACCAGCAACTGGCTCTGGTGTGGTTGACTGCATCATTTGGTTTTGCTCCCAGCGGGTCATCATGACCGCCTGACAAATGAGCGACGGAAATAAAGGTTCCTTTGATCGGAAAATGTTGCAACAGGTCTGAGCCTGCTCGGCAGTCCGGGAAAAAATGGTAACTGCGGTTTCGCTTCCCGGAAATTGCGGGCGCCCTAGGGGGCGTACAGAGGGCCCGGGAAGGGTATGGAACAAAATATTCCTCGGGAACTTATGCTAGTTGCCGCACCAAGCGGTGGAGGAGATTCCCAATGAAGCGATTTTTTCAAGCATGCTGCATCGCCGTGGCAGTTGCAGCCTCGGCGACGGCCGCATTCGCGATGCCGCGTGTTCCGGCCAGCGCGATTACGACCGACGGCAGCGACGCCGTCGTGCTGGTGAAGGGCGGGCATGGCCATGGCCACGGTCATATGGGCCACCATGGCGGCCGAGGCCATCATTATGGATGGGGCCGCGGACGCGGTCATCACTACGGCTGGTCACGCGGTCATCATCATCGTCACCATCACTGATAGCGCTGCCGGAGAGCACGTTCGGTGATCTCCGGCGCAATCGGCGTTGCTGCGGGACGTTGCAATTCCGCGGATCGTGCACGAACCACCGGTTGGTGCCAGGAAGGGTGTCGCGATGCCTGGGCTCATAGGATACATGCTGGCAATCGTCATTACGCTGGGCGGCTATTTCGCTGCACTGAATTGGCTGATCCGACCTCCCGACCCGTGGCAATCCAGCGCAAAAGTTACGACGGGCGCCGCGCAGCACCTTACCGCCAGAAAGCGACCACCGGCGGTCAAGCCCGCAGAAGCCGCCGACTCCGAGTTTGCCACCCCGGCAGAGCCGGACATGAGAATGGCGAGTGTTGAAACGTCAGCGCCGGTTGCAGTAAGCGAAGCGGTGAGGGAAAATGAACCGGCGCGGCCGGTCGAACCGACTTCCGTGCAAGCACACCTGCCGGCAGAAACAACCCGGGCGGCCGTCGAGACCCCGCACGTCGCGCGTCGTGATGTGTCTGCAACGAAGACCAGGCCCGGCAATCGCAAGCGGGTCGAGAGAAACACAAGCCGCAAGCTGGAATTGATGGTGCTGCGAACCTATGAACGCTCCGACGGAACACGCTTTACGCGCCTGCTGCCGATGAGCAGCGCACGCAATGCCATGGCGTTCCAGCTGGACGATCCATGGTGACGCTCAATCCATTCCCATCTCGACGGCGATGCGGATGAGATCGGAATGGTTCCTGGCGCCGAGCTTCTGCTTCAGCAGAGACGTGGTGTTGGCAACCGTCTTATAGGAAATTCCGAGCGCCTCGGCGACCTCGACAATCTTGTCGCCGCGCGCCAGCAGCCGCAATATTTCGAGTTCGCGCGGCGTCATTTGCGACGCCGGGCTGGCGCGGATCGCCGCGGCCGCGAAAGTCACGGTTTCGGCGAGATGCGGCGTGATGAAATTTTCTCCGGCCGCAACTTTCCTCACCGCCTTCACCAGCAGGCGCGGATCGTCGCCCTTCGAGACATAGCCTTGCGCGCCCGCTTCCACTGCGCGGACGACAAAGGCCGGGTCGTCATTCATGCTGAACATGATGATTTTCGCGCCCGGATCGTCCTTGCGGATTCGCCGCATCAGTTCGAATCCGGAAAGCTCCGGCAGGTTGATGTCGATGATCGTCACGTCAGGCCGCTTCTGAAGCCACATGCGATGACCGGATTTTTCATCGCCGGCCTCGTCGATTTTTATCGAAGGGTCGGAGGCGAACAGCGAGCGGCAGCCGGAAACAACCACGGGATGATCGTCGACAATAAGTATTTTCATGCGTCCGTCGCAATCATCGATAGCGCCCGAGAGCTGTCTCCAGTAGATATGCATTTATCGCTGTTTGAACAGGCATTTGGAGTATCCTCGAGGTTAGAATAATCCGAATGTGGCAGGCCTACTCGCTTCGAACCCGGCTGTGCATTTTTCTCTGCACGATGTTCCTGACCGCGCTGATTGCCGGTCTGGTTCTGTTGCGGGTTTTTGCCGCCGGCCAGCTCGCCGACGAGAACGAACCCGCCGGCCGGTCGTCGGTATCGATCGCAGCTGCGCTCAACAAGGCGTTGAATGCGTCGTCAAATCCGGAGGCAACGCTTGAGGCGTTCGTGGCCGAGCTGAACGCCTCAGCCGGCGATATCAAATTCCGTAAGGCCGGTATGTCACCGCAACCCGGCCCGGAGAAACCTGCCGCCACGAGCGGCTCGGGACGGGTTCCCCGCTGGTTTGTCCGCCTGCTGGCGCTGCCGGAATTTGTGCACCACACGCCGATCCTGATCCGCGGCGAACGTGTCGGCGAACTGGTATTCGAACCGGACATGGCGGCCGACGTCTACGAGAAATGGATCGGCTTCCTCGCGATCGTCGCCTCGGGCGCCGCGCTCATGCTTGTCACGCTGGCGATCACCTATCTCACGGTCGATGCCGCGCTAAAACCCTTGCGCGATCTCGGAAGCGGGCTGGCGCGGCTTCGCGACGGACATTACTCGGGGACGATCCCCTGCTCCGGTCCTCCGGAAATCCGCGAGAGTTGCGAGGCCGCCAACGAACTCGCGGCAACGCTGACCAGCCTCGATCGCGAAAATCGCGGCCTGCTGCGCAAAATGGTTTCCATCCAGGACGAGGAGCGGCGCGATATCGCCCGCGAGCTTCACGACGAACTCGGCCCGTTGCTGTTCGCGATCCGCGCCAACGTCATCGCCATGGTCGACAACGGCGCGGCCGGCTACGACGATTTCAACTCGCCGCCGCAGAAGGCGCTGCAATCCGTCGAAGCCCTGCAGTTGACCAACCGTCGCATCCTGGACCGCCTGCGGCCGATGCATATCGAGGAATTCGGATTGCAGTCCGGCATCCAAAAGCTGCTTCGCGGCGTCCGGTCGCAAGTGCCGGCAATCGATGTGACGTTCGAAATCGACCCGGCCCTTGACGCGGTCGATGCCGTGGTTTCGCAGACGGTGTATCGCGTGATGCAGGAGGGAATAACCAACGTCCTGCGTCATGCCCAGGCAACCGAGATGCGCCTGAAGGCTAATCTGCCGGACGACAAGGTCGTCGTGGAGATTTCCGACAACGGTATCGGCATGCCTGCGAATGTGGTGATGGGCCGCGGCCTCACGGGAATGCGCGAGCGGGTGCGGGCGTTGGGCGGAACGTTCGAGTTATTTCGCAGCGACGGGCGAACCTGTGTCCGCTGCAGCTTGCCATTCGCGCCCGCCGAACTGGAAACCAGCTAGCTTGCCGCCTGCCTCGGCGAGATTTCGAAGCCGGCTTCCTCGATCGCCGCGAGAACCGCTTTGGCGATGCAATGCGCCTCTTCCATGTTGCCGGGGTCCTGGTGCTGCGCGCTGCCCTGCCGGCCTGACGGCTCGAGCTGGCATTCCCTGATCGCCGCGGCGATGATGGTCGTCAACTGAAAGTGGTCGGTCATGGTCCACCTGTGCCGTCGAGGCCTGGTTTGCGGTCGATGATCCTACCATGAAGGCGGCTGAAACATCTCCGGGGATGTCGGGGGAGCGCTCTCGGCGATCAAGGTGCGGACCCGGACTTGCCGGTTAGGGTTCTTTTGTTTTCGAGGCTTTCCCGCCGCCGATTGGCTGGCTGGTTTCCGGAGATCCATGTTGGCCTGGGCATTCATGATCAGCGGATTTTCCCGAACGGCAATTTCTGCAAGGTCCTTGCGCTTGACGGGTTCGGGAGGCGCCCTTTCTGTCCGCACCAAGCGGGCGTCACGGGCCTGTCCCTGAACCGGCTCGCCAAGATGCGCCATGGCCCGCAGCGAATCCACCGACGTCCAGCGGGCGGGAACAGGCGACCCCGCGGGTGCATCGCGGTCGTCTAACAGGAACAGCATGCCCAACAGGAATGAGCCGACGAGACAGGTATAGCGGATGATGGGCACGGTGTGTTTCCAAGGGCGGTTTCAAAAGAGGGCCGCCCGGATTGGGCGACCCTCCCGGCGGGTTGTTCAGTCCACGATTTGAACGATCCGATGCGTTCCCGGATCGACCAGTACGGTTCGATCGTTGACGACCGTGTAGCGGTACTGGGTCGCGCCATATTCGCGGGGAACCTCATAATAGGTGACGCCGCTGCCCGGGAGTTCGGCGCCGACGCGCACTTCGCTCTGGTAGCGATAGGACGGATGCCGGCGTTCCACGACATAGCTGCGGAAGCGCGGCCGCGCGTCATCGGCAATACCGCCGGCGGTGGCGCCGGCAGCCGCGCCGACCGCGGCTCCGACCGGACCGCCGACCGCGCCACCGATAATGGCGCCCCCGACAGCGCCGCCCGCGGCGCCACCCTGGGCCATCGCCACTGTTGACATCGAAAGCGCCGACGCGACGAGCGCGCCCGTGATCAGTGTTCGTTTCAAGATGGCCTCCTTTTTGTTGAGCAAAGAAGGCGAACGACGCGGGCAATCGTTGGTTCCCGCGCTTGCATGTTTTTCCCGGCGTGAAAATGCACCCGCCTCGCCCCCTGCACGCGAAGTGTCGCGGCATCCCGAATTATCCCGGCCGGCCGGAACCAACCCATAGCGCGCCGGTTGATCTGCATCCTTAATGACGTCGAGCAAATCCGATGAAAGCGCTATTGGGCCTTGGCCGGAACGACGTCATCAAGGCTGTTGCACTTGTGTCGATAGTGGTTTTTCCGCTGATCGCGAATGCCCAGCTTGGCCGCAGTTCCGGGGCCGTCAAAACATCGCAGGATGCTGCTCCTGGTGCCGGTACGGCAGTGACAACCGCGGCCGCCAAACCGAATTCATGCGCGGATCAGCACTGGCCTTTCTTTTCGGCAGGCTGTCTTCGTGGATCGACGCAGCCGGTGGAACCTCGCCTGGTTTCCATGAACGTAGAAACCCCGCCAAATCCGGCGACGGCAGGTGATGCTTCCAAGGTGACTCGAACGGCTGATGTGGTTCGGGAAAGTGGGCCATCCGTTCGGTCGAAAAAACCCGCCAAGCGACGCGTCGCCACCCACAGGCGCGAGCGGCGGACGCCGAGCGTCAATGTCGCCGCTAATCTGGATAGCGGTCATATCTCGATGCCCGGTTGGTGACGTCGCAACAGTGTCCTTGCTGACGCGCCGGACTTTACCGGCAGTGAAGCCGCATTGCCGTTGCAAACTTACCCAACGCAGACTGAACGGCGGGTTCAGAGCCCGTTCATGATCGACCACCTAAATCCGCGCCCAGGGACGACGTGGATGGTAGGGTGGAACATATGCCGATTTTCCGGGACGAACCGGATCCAATCGCGACGGTCGTCGACTGGCTGGACGCGTGCAGGAACCGCCGCATCTGTGCGCTGCTGGACCTTTATGATGAGGCCGCGACGCTCGAATGCGCCTGCGACGGGCAACAGAGCCTGACCGGCCGGGCGGCGCTGGAGGCCTATTGGCGGCCGAGGCTGGCCGCTCCCGCTCCGGGATCCTTTGCCATGGACGACGTGCTGGCGGATGCCGAGGGCGTTATGCTGGATTATCAAAACCACGACGGCAGACCGGTGCGGATTCACTTCCGCTTCAATCGGACGGGCAAGATCCTGCACACCCGGTGCGTCCCGCTGCGCCGCGGCGACGCCTGACGCGCCTGGCTGTTGCCGGTCGCAGGACCGGACGGTGGTTTTGGATTTCTATCCGGGTCGATCCTGCTTCTTCGACAGCCGGACGACCAAGCGTTCACCACTCCATAGTTCGATATCCTGGTTCTCGATGAGACGGCGCGCCTGGTCGATGGCTTGGGCGTCATCGGAACAAGACAGCCCAATGAACCTGACAAAATGTCCGTCGCTGCCGACGAAATACGCTCGATAATCGACCACCCACCGGCCCCGTAACGGATTTACCGAGCCATCAAACGCCTTTCGGGAACAAGTGGCAATGGCCGCGCGTTACATTGCCGTGGGCAAACGAGAGGAGTGGACAATGCCGGTATTGTTGTTGTGGGGCATCCCTGCCGTGATCTTTGTGGGTGGCGTGGGCTATTTCCTGGTTCACGCGACCCACTAGGCGTCGAATTGACCGAGAGGGAGAGGCCCGAGCCGGAAAACCGGCCGGGCTTTTTCTTGCTTTTCCGGGCCTCACGTTCAGCCGTCATCCTGAGGTGGCCGCGCACTTCGCGCGGCCCTCGAAGGATGGAAGCAGAACGCTTGTGGCCCATCCTTCGAGGCTCGGCATGAAGAATGCCGAGCCTCTCAGGATGACGGCAGTGTTGTTTGCGAGCGCCCTCCGGTGAAAAAAAGCCGTTCCATCCCGGCTCGCAGGATGCTGCTTTTTCCCGCTTTGGTTTTGTTGGTTTTGAGTATTTGAAAATGCAGTATCGTGGCAAGCACTACATTGTCGTCCAGGGCATAGAGCCTGACAGCTGGAAATGGACCGTCGATCTCGACGAACAAACCACCAAATCCGGAGAAGCCAAGACCCGAGGGCTGGCCGTCAGTGCCGTTATCCTCCTGGTCGACAGGCTGCTGACGCGAAAATCCCGGTCATCGGCCGCCTAATTTTCATTTCGGCCCCACCGCCCGATTTTGGACCTCCCGGCCGGCCGAGCGACGCCAGACGCTTGACATCGGTCGGCGCTCCCCCTGTGATGCGCGTCAACAAAAACCAATAAACACAAACCATAATCTTCCAGGGAGGTTTTGATGCTGGTGCGTAACGCTGCCCGCCTGCTCGGTGGGCTGATTGCCGTGGGTGCGGTTTTGGCGATGGCGGCTTCCGCGCACGCCCAGGACAAGAAACTCAAGATCGGCGTCATCTTCGACCTGACCGGCCCGCTGGCGGGCGGCGGTTCGGAGCTGCAATATATCGGCGCCAAGATCATGCTCGACCATTACGCCAAGACCGGCGTCGAAGGTTACAAGGTCGAGGCGATCTATGCCGACGCCCAGAGCAAGCCCGATATCGCCATCAACGAGTCGGTCCGCCTTCTCGAGCAGGAAAAGGTCGACATGGTGCTCGGCTTCTTCTCGTCGGCGCAATGCGTGCCGGTGGCCGCCCGGGTCGAGCAGCTCAAGAAGTTCATGTGGATGACCACCTGCATTTCCTCCGGCGTGTTCGACAACAAGAACTACAAATATGTGTTCCGTCCGCAGGCCAGCGGCGACCAGTTCGGCCTGATGACGATGGATTTTATTGCCCAGAACGCGCAATCCAAGTTCGGCAAGGAGCCGAAGGATCTGCGCGTCGCCATCATCCACGAGGACGGCGCCTATGGCGTCGACGTAGCGAAGGGCAACGAGGCCGGCGCCAAAAAGGCCGGCTTCAATCTGGTGATGAAGGAAGGCTATTCCGCCACCGCGCCCGACCTGTCCGCTCTGGTGACAAAACTGAAGCGTGCCCGGCCCGACGTGATCTTCCATACCGGCTACAATCCCGACATCACGCTGGTGATGCGGCAGGCCCGCGAACAGGGCTTGAAGTTCGGCGCCCTGGTCGGCCACGGCGCCGGCTATGGCGTGTATGAGAAGCTGAAGGAAGGCCTCGGCCCCGACGCCAACTATATCTTCAACACCGATCCGATCTCGATCTGGCTCGCCAACCCGAAGGGCCTCGATCCCAAACTGCCGCCGATCATCAAGATGGTCGGCGAGGAGTTCGACAAGATCAAGCCGGGCGTGGCGATCCGTTCCGCCCATGTCGGCATCGCCGCCTCGAACACCTACGTGTTCCTCAACGACGTGCTGCCGCGCGCGATCAAGCAATATGGCGGCGTCGATCCCGACGCGCTGCGCAAGGCGGCGCTGGACGTCGACCTCCCCGAAGGCGGCACCATGCTCGGCTTCGGCGTCAAATTCTTCGGCGAAGGCACGCCGATGGCGGGGCAGAACGAACGCTCGTTCCCGGTGGTGATCCAGTACATCGACGACAAGTCGTATGTGGTGTGGCCGAAGAGCCAGGCGCAACGCGAGGCCGTGCTGCCGCTGCCGGCGGGCACCACCTACAGCTACAAATAGGCGGTCTTGATAGAAAGAAGGCACCGCCGTGCTGGTAGTCGAGGGCCTGGTAAAACGGTTTGGCGGCTTCACGGCCGTCAACAAGGTGTCGTTCAAGGTCGATCAGGGCGAAATTCTCGGCCTGATCGGCCCGAACGGCTCGGGCAAGAGCACGATTTTCAACATGCTCTCCGGCACCTTGCCGCCGACCGCCGGTTCGATGAAATTCGCGGGCACGGAGATCGCGGGCGCTCCGCCCTATCGCATTATCAATAGCGGCATCGGCCGCACCTTCCAGATCCCGCGCCCGTTCCACCGGCTGACGCTGTTCGAGAATGTGGCGCTGGCGGGTTATTTCGGGCAGGGCCGGCACAGCCGCGCCAAGGCCGAGGAGGCCGCGGAGCGTGCGCTCGCGATGGTTGGTCTGACGACCGACCGGCACGCCGGCGTCGATGGTCTCGGCGCCGCCGGGTTGAAGAAACTCGAACTGGCAAAGGCGCTGGCGACCGGCCCAAAACTGCTGCTGGCCGACGAAAGCCTGGGCGGGCTTGACGACACCGAGATGGACCAGGCGGCCGACATGCTGCGCAAAATTCGCGACGAGCTTGGCATCACCATCATCTGGGTCGAGCACATCATGGGCGTGCTGATGCGCGTGGTCGATCGCGTGATGGTGCTGGATCACGGCGAGAAGATTTCCGAAGGTTTGCCGAGCGAAGTATCCGGCGATCCGAGGGTGATCGAGGTCTATCTCGGCACCGATGCCGGTTCGACCCAGGCCGCCGCGGCGCTAGCGCGCAAATAGAGGTTATGCGCATGCTGCAAATGAAATCGGTCGATGCGGGCTACGGCACCTTCCAGGCGCTGTTCGGCGTCAGCCTCGAGGTCGAGGCCGGCGAGGCGGTGGGCGTGATCGGTCCCAACGGCGCCGGCAAGACCACTTTGATGCGGGTGATCTCCGGCCTGATCCGGCCGCGCGCGGGGTCGATCTCGATGCAGGGCACGGATGTCCTGAAAACGCCGGAGCATCGCATCGTCAGCCTCGGCATCGCCCACGTTCCGGAAAACCGCCGGCTGTTTCTGCGTCTCACGGTGGAAGACAACCTCAAGATGGGCGCCTTCATGCCCGAGGCGCGGGCGCGCTACGCCGAGCGGCTGGCATTCGTGTTCGATCTGTTTCCCCGCATGAAGGAACGCCGCAACCAGTTGGCCGGCACCATGTCCGGCGGCGAGCAGCAGATGTGCGCGATCGGTCGCGCGCTGATGTCCGACCCGAAATTGCTGCTGCTCGACGAACCCTCCGCGGGGTTGGCGCCGGTCGTGGTGCAGCAGGTGTTCGAACTGGTGAAGCGAATCCGCAACCTGGGTCTTACCGTGCTGATCGTCGAGCAGAACGTGCAGCAGGTTTTGCGCGTGGTCGATCGCGCGTATCTGCTGGAAGCGGGCACGATCCGGGCGTCGGGAACGTCCGGCGAGATGCAGGCGGACGACACCATCCGGCAAGCGTATTTGGGGATTTAGCATGAGCCACACACCCAACCGTCATCCTGAGGAGCCGCGCGCTTGCGCGGCGTCTCGAAGGATGGCCGCGGGCGCCGGGGCTTGTGGCCCATCCTTCGAGGCTCGCCGAAGACGGCGAGCACCTCAGGATGACGGTGGTGTTTGTGTCGCAATCAGCAAAACCACCGGGAAAAGTGTGACTTCATGACCGACATTTTCGACATCTACCTGCTGGAAGCGATGGTCAACGGCATTCTGCTCGGCGGCGTGCTGGCATTGCTCGCGCTTGGGCTCAACCTGATCTTCGGCGTCATCGACGTGACCTGGATCTGCTACGCCGAGCTGGTGATGATCGGCATGTACGGCATGTACTACATGGTCCAGGTTTTCGGCATCTCGTACTACCTCGCAGCACCCGTCACCATCCTGCTGGTCGCGGGCTTGGGCGCGCTGCTGCATCTGTTGGTGATCGCGCCACTGCTGTCGGCGCCGCCGATCAACCAACTGCTCGCCACCGGCGGCGTGCTGTTTGTGCTGCAAAGTTTTGCCACCGTCGCCTTCGGCATCGACTTCCGCAACCTCGGCATTCGCCTGCCGGTGCTGAAATTCGCCGAGATGCATTTCAGCTATTCGCGCCTGCTGGCGTTCGGTGCAGCGCTGATCGCTATGCTGCTGGTCTATTTCTTCATGAAGCGGACCTATGTCGGCACCGCGATCCGCGCCATCGCCCAGGACCGCCAGATCATGGCCCTGATGGGCGTCGATGTAAGCCGGCTCTATCTCATCACCTCGGCGCTGGGCGGCGCGCTGGCCGGCCTCGCCTCCTGCCTCTTGGTGCTGCAATACGACATCCATCCGTTCGTCGGCCTGTCGTTCGGACCGATCACCTTCCTGATCTGCGTGCTCGGGGGCCTCGGCAATTTCGTCGGCGGCTTTGTCGCGGCGTTCGTGTTCGCCGAGATCATCTCGCTGGGCGGGCTGTTTTCCGACCTGGAGTGGGGCTACGTGCTGGCGTTCGCCTTCTTCATCGTCATGATGTTCATCCGGCCCGCCGGCCTGCTGGCGAGGCGCTCGTGAGCCTGAACCGGCTCGGGCCCTGGATTGCCGGCGCCGCGCTGATCGCGCTGCCGTTTGTGTATCGCGATCCCTATCATCTGCACATCCTGATCCAGATCCTGATCTGGTCGTTTGCCTATACCTCGTGGTCGATGATGGGCCGCTTCGGCCTGGTGTCGCTGGGTCATGGCGGATTCATGGGCGTCGGCGCCTATGTGACGGCGCTGCTCTGGAATCACCTCGGCGTGTCGCCATGGATCGGCATCCCGGTCGCGATGATCGCAGCTGCAGTGCTGGCAGTGATCGTGGCGTATCCGTGTTTCCGCTTCCGCATCACCGGCCACTATTTCGTGCTGGTCACGCTGGCGCTGTCGGGAATCGTCCTGCAGGTGATTACCGCGACCCGCGACTATACCGGCGGCTCGCTCGGTTACACCCCCGACCGCACCAAGGGCAGCCACCTGCTGGCGCTGCAATTCGACGACAAGACAACCTGGTACCTGATCGCGCTCGCTGTGTGGGCGGCCGGGCTGGTTATCTGGAGGCGGGTCGACCGCAGCATGGATCGCTACGCGCTCGAGGCCATCTCCGAGGATGAAGACGCCGCGGCCGCGGCCGGCGTCAATGTCACGGTGGAAAAACTCAAGATCACGGTGATATCGGCGCTGATGACGGCGCTCGCCGGCGCGCTGTATTGCCAGTACCAGATGTTCATCTCTCCCGACACGGTGAGCGGCATTTCGGTGTCGCTGCAGATGGTATTCGCCGTCATCGTCGGCGGCCTCTATGTCTCGCTTGGGCCCACGGTCGGCGCGGTCATCACCATCCTGCTGGCGGAAATCCTGCGCATCGGTTTCGGCACCAAGGCGGTCGGCTGGGACAATCTGGTCTACGGCGTGCTGCTGGTGGTGTTCATCATCTTCCTGCCCAAGGGCATTCTTGGCAGCATCGCGGAGAAGCTGCGGGCGCGGCGCAAGACAGCTGTGGTGCGGTCGTGACGGTGACCTGCTGCTCCAGGGCAAAGCGTCGCCGCCAGATTTTGCTCCATCAGCATGATGGTTCGTGCGCCCTGCCCTGCTCACGCGCGGACCACAGGCGACGGTACGCACAGCGAGAGCTGTGCTAGAAATTGGACGCAGGCGGTAATCGGGGGCACGGCGTGCGGCGACAGCAACGCAAAGCGGTTGCGAACAAACGAACAACGAAGCGTGACGTATCGCGTTCCGTCGACTACGGGACGCTCGCTGAATTCCGCTATCAACTCCGAAAATTCCTGGCATTCAGCGAGGCCGCCGCCCAGAAAGCGGGGCTGACGCCGCAGCAACACCAGGCGCTGCTCGCCATCAAGGGTTTTTCCGACCCCGAGCCGATTTCAGTGGGAGATCTGGCGCGATTCCTTCTCATCCGACACCACACCGCCGTCGAGCTGATGGACCGGATGACAAAACTCGGACTGTTGAGCAGAATTGTCGATGCCGACGATGGCCGACGTGTCTTGCTGAAGCTGACCAGAAAGGGCGAACAGAAATTACGGACGCTCTCGAAAATTCATTTTGAGGAGCTTGGATCGGCAAGTCCCGCGTTGACCAGGATATTGAAGTCATTTCAACGCGCTCAATTGCGTTAGCCGGTCAGCACAGTCATGTTGTTCGAGGGCTGGTTCGCCGTCGCGCTTCGGGGTATCTTCAAGTGACCAAACCGATTGGGTGTTCATGAGCCGGACAGAGGCCATCAGCCGCGTGGGTCGGCACTTTCACGACGGCGAGTTTTTGAACGAACTTGACCGGAGGGTCGCCTACAAGACCGAAAGCCAGAACCCGGGTCGCGCCGCCGCGCTGCGCGGCTATCTCGAGGACGAATTGCAGCCGGTGTTTTCGGAGCTTGGTTTTTCGACCAGGCTGATCGAATCGCCAACCGGAAAGGGCCCTTTCCTGCTGGCCGAGTACCGCGAAAATCCGTCTGCACCCACTGTTCTGATGTACGGACACGGCGACGTCGTCGATGGCATGGAAGGCGAGTGGCGCAACAATCTCGATCCCTGGCGAACGACCAGGGTTGACGATCGGGTTTACGGGCGGGGCACCGCCGACAATAAAGGGCAGCACAGCATCAATTTGTCGGCCCTGCGTGCGGTGCATGAGGCCCGCGGTGGCCGGCTCGGCTTCAACGCAAAATTCATCGTCGAAATGGGCGAGGAGATCGGGTCTCCGGATCTGGGCCAGGTATGCGAGGCGTTGCGCGACGAACTGGCCGCCGATCTGTTTCTGGCTTCCGACGGCCCGCGTCTGGCGGCCGATCGCCCGACGATATTCCTGGGATGCCGCGGCGGGTTGCGGCTTCATCTCGACGTCGATCTGCGCGAGGGTTCGCACCATTCCGGCAATTGGGGCGGACTTCTCGCCAATCCCGCGACGATTCTGAGCTCGGCGATCGCCTCGCTGGTCGACGGCCAGGGCCGGCTGCTGCTCGATGAACTGAAGCCGCCGCGGATTTCGAATCAAATCCGCAGCATGCTTGGCGGTGTCGAAATCACACCGCTGCCCGATGAGCCGCAAATCTCGCCCAACTGGGGCGAGGAAGGTTTTTCGGCAGCCGAGCGGCTTTATGCATGGAATACGCTCGAAGTGTTGGCGATGTCGGCCGGTAACATCAAGAGTCCGGCAAATGCGATTCCAGGAGCCGCGCAAGCCGTTCTGCAACTGCGTTATGTCGTGGGAACTGAGATCGGCACGGTTGTGCCCGCCATTCAGCGGCATTTCGATCGCAACGGATTTTCCATGGTGCAAGTGAGCGCCCGACAAAGTTTCGCGGCGTCGCGAACCGATCTCGCCAGCCCTTGGATCGACTGGGCCGTGCGCTCCATCCGGGAAACAACCGGCAAGCAGGCCGCGGTGCTGCCGAATTTCGGCGGATCGCTGCCCAACGATGTATTTTCGGACCTGCTCGGCTTGCCCACGATCTGGGTGCCGCACTCCTATCCCGGTTGCTCGCAGCACGCGCCCGATGAGCACATTCTTCTTTCTGTGACGGAAGAAGCGCTTGGCATCATGGCCGGGTTGTTCTGGGATCTCGGTGAGACGCCGCGCGCTACGCTTTGACGAAGGCCAGCAGCGCGCCATTGGCCGCCGCAGGCGCGACGCAAACAGCCGCTGCGCTGCGAACGCCCGTTTCGCCGACCGCCTTCTCCGCGGCTACGAGATTGGAGGTTGCGAGCACCAGGCCGGCGCCTCCGCGCTCGGGCAGCCCTGCGAGCGACACCCCGGGATATCGCCGGCCCAACTGATCTCTAGTCAGGAACACGAAGTCGCCGCGATCCGTACCCGACGGCACCGCGACCGCACCATCCGCCCCAGTGCGAACGTCGCCATCGATCATGCGCGCAAGATGTGCGGCATCCTCCGCGCAGTCCGGTGAAACGACGAGTACCTGCAGCAGGCGCTTCGCACCATTGGCGTGCTTCATGAGTTCTGGAATCCACACCGTTTCCCGCGTCTTGTGCTGGCAGGCGAAAATGCGCAAGCCCCCCGGCTGCTCGGCGATCGGCCATTGAAAGATTCTGAACTTGGCCGCCGACAGGCTGCCATCCGGCATCGTCACCGGGCGCTCGAAATCGGTCGGTCCGACGGGCTCGTAACCGCGCGTGCGAATTTCCTCGGCGCCGGCGGCGGAGTCCTGCGCGGTAAAGGCGATGCGCTCGATGCCCTCGCCGCGTTTGGCGAGAAACGCGCGGGTCGGCGCATTGTGTTCGGTTTCAGCAAGCACCCCGAGCAATTCGATATAGTCCGGATCGAGCATGATGGTGGCGTTGCCCGATCCCATCTTCGCGCTGTGGGTGCCGCGCGGCGAAACGGTGAATCCGAGCCGCCTCCAGTTCTCGGCGGCGTGATCGAGATCCTTGACCACGACGACGGCGTGATCGATTCCGACGACATTTTTCAGTGCCACTCTTCTGTTTCCCCGCCGCTACCTGGCGTACTAAGCTAAAGCGTCGATCCAGCGCCCGCAAGCCAGCCGGCAATCAAGGAAACTGACGATGGATTCCGTAACTGCCGGTTGGCCGGATTCGCTGTGGGCCGCGATGACACCGCCCGGGCCCGCACTGCCAAAACTCGTCGGGACTGCGGAAGCCGATGTCGTCGTGATCGGCGCAGGTTTTACGGGCCTGTCCACTGCGCTGCACCTGCGCGAGGCAGGCGTGGATGTCGGCATCGTCGAAGCGATGGAGCCGGGTTGGGGTGCATCGGGCCGCAACAATGGCCAGGTCATCCCGACGCTGTCGCGGCCCGACCCCGAAGACATCGTCGCCAGGCACGGTGCGGCCGGCGAACGCTTCGTCACGTTGTTGCGCGACAGCGCATCGACCTTGTTCGACCTCGCGCGCCGCTATCAGATTCAGGCCGAACAGGAACAGTCGGGGTGGGTGCAGCCGGTGCATTCCCCCGGCCGCATCAAAATCGCCGAACGCCGGGTGCGGCAGTGGTCGAAATTCGGTGCGCCGGTGGAGTTGCTGTCCCGCGAACAGACGCGAGCCATGCTGGGGTCCAACGCATGGTTCGGAGGCTTCTGGAACAAGACCGGCGGTCACATCAATCCGCTGGCGCTGTCGCGCGGCCTGGCGTGCGCTGTGGTCGAACGCGGCGGCCGGATTTACGCTCGTTCGCCCGCTATCAGCTTTGAACGGCGCAACAATCGGTGGGTAGTCAAAACCGCGGAGGGTGCGATCAGCGGCCGGGCGCTGATCGTCGCCACCAATGCCTATACCGGCGAGTTCTCGAAATCGCTGGCGCCCGACATCGCGCGCGAAGTCATGCCGGTGTTGTCCTGGCAGATGGCGACGCAGCCGCTTTCCGAGGCCCCGCGAAAAACCATCATTCCCGGCCGGCAGGCGATGTCCGATACCCACGGCGAACTTTACTTCGCCCGCTACGATGCGCGAAACCGTCTCGTCACCGGCGGCGCCGTAATCGGCCCCGGCAACAAGGTGGAAAGGATCAAGATCGCCGTTGCGGAGCGATTGAAGCGGCTGTGGCCTGAGATCGGAGAGGTCGGCTTCGACCATGTCTGGAACGGCTATGTCGGAATGACGACGGATTTCCTTCCGCGCATCCACCGCCTCGGACCCGACGCCTATGCGTGGGCCGGCTGCAACGGCCGCGCCGTTGCGCTGTCGATCGCGCTCGGGGATGAGCTTTCGAAAGCCGTGCGCGGCATTGCAGAAAACGATCTCGCGCTGCCGTTCACGCAACCGGCACCGATTGTCGCGCACGGGCTGCTGCGCCGCCTGGCTCCCCTGATGCTGATGATCTACCGGCGCCGCGATGCGAAGGAGATGGGTTAGCGTGCCCCGGACGCAGCGCAGCGCGTAGCTCTTCGCGAAGCGGTGCGCTGCAGAGCCGGGGCCCCGGTTTGAAGGAAAGAAACCGGGGTCCCGGCTCTGCGGAGCGGCATGAAGAATGCCGCACCGCGTCCGGGACACGGACTACCCCTCCACCACCTCGCCAAACACCCGCCGCACCTCGCCCTGCGTCTCCCGCACCCTTGCCTGCAGTGAGGAAAAGTCCGGCGCGTCGCCGGCGCGCGCCAGCACGCGCAGCAAATCTTCGCCCGCGGTCTCCGGCTTGAACTTTCCGGTGACGCAGAGCCGCAGGATTTGCGTGAGGTCGTGATAGAGCCGTGCCGCCGGGCGCAGCACCTCCGCCGCCGATGGCGGGAGCACGCCGAGTCGCGCGGCGTGGTCCAGCACCTGCAGCGTGCCGACATCGAGGAGTTCGGGATGCGCGGCGGCGTGCGCCAGCTGCAGATACTGGGCGATGAATTCGATATCGATCATCCCGCCGGCGGCATATTTCAGGTCCCAGATATCGGCTTCGCCCTTTTCCAGCGCGATGGCGCGGCGCATTTCTGCGACATCGCTGGCAATGACCGCGCGGTCGCGCGGCCGGGTCAGCACCTCGCGGATGACGTTTTCGATTCGAGTCCGGAACTCCGGCGAGGCCGAAATCACCCGCGCACGCGTGAGCGCCATGTGCTCCCAGGTCCAGGCTTCGCGGTCCTGGTATTCGGCAAAGGAATCCAGCCGCGAGGCCAGCGGGCCGGCGCGGCCCGAGGGCCGCAACCGCATGTCGACGTCGTAGAGTACGCCGTAATTGGTGCGCGTCGTGAACGCGCTGATCAGCCGCTGCGTCAGCCGCGCGAAATACTGCGCGCCCTGCAGCGGCCGCGCGCCGTCGGAGTCCGGCTCTTCGTGGTCGAAATCGTAGATCAAAATCAGGTCGAGGTCGGACGACGCGGTCATCTCCCGGCTGCCGAGCTTGCCCATCGCCAGGATCGCGGTTTGCTGTCCCTTGATGCGGCCGTGCTGCGCGGCGAACTGGCCGCTGACCAGGCCGTGTACGGTGTGCACAATGCCTTCGGCGACATCGGCGAAGGCGACGCTGGCGTGCTGCGCGGAGACGGTGCCGGAGAGAATGCGGGCGCCGATCAGGAACAGGCTCTCCTGACCGAACAACCGCAAGCGATCGAGGAATTCCTCGTAGGAGTCGGCATCCTTCAGCGTTTCGGTCAGACGCGCCGACAGTTCGCGCTGGTCCGGCATGGCGCCGAAGAAGCGCGGATCGATCAGGCCGTCCATCAGCTGCGGCTGCCGCGCCAGCATGTCGCCGAGCCGGGGCGCGGCGCCCAGGATCAGCGCCACCAGCGCGACCAGGTCGCGGTTCTGGCTGAGCAGCGAGATCAGCCGGCCGCCGCGCTGCAGCGCCTGCAGGAAACGATCGAACGCCACCACCGCGTCATCGGGCTGTTCGGCGCGCGCAAGGCCGTGGATCAGCGCGGGAATGAATTCGACGAAGGCGGTCCGCGTCGCCTCCACGCGCAGCGCGCGAAGGTCGCCGGCCAGCCATTGCCGCACGGTTTCCGCCACCATGACGGGCTTCTTGAAGCCGAGTGTACCTAAGAATTCGAGCAGCCGCTTGTCGCCCGGCCCCGCGCCGTAATCGAATGCGGGCAGCTTTGCGGTGCCGGCGGGATCGCCCTCGAACAGTTTTTCGTAGTGGCCCTGCACGACCTTGAGGTGGCCGAGCAGATCCTTGGCGAAGGCATCGCGGCTGTCATAGCCGAAGAAGCGCGCAAATCGCTCCACCGCCTCGAGCTGTTCGGGAAGCGTGTGGGTCTGCTCGTCGGCGACCATCTGCAGCCGGTGCTCGACCCGCCGCAGGAACTCGTACGCCGAGGTCAGCTCGTCGCGCGCGGCAAAGGTGATCCAGTTGCTCGACGCCAGCACCTTGAGCGCCTGCAGCGTCGGCCGCGCCCGCAATTCCGGATGCCGTCCGCCGGCGATCAATTGCTGGGTCTGCGCGAAAAACTCGATCTCGCGGATGCCGCCGCGCCCGACCTTGACATTGTGGCCTTCGACGGAAATCTCGCTTTGCCCGCGGAACGTCTGCATCCGCCGCTTCATGTCGTGGACGTCGGCGAGCGCCGCGAAATCCAGGTGCTTGCGCCAGACGAAGGGGGCGATGTCGGCCAGCAGCGCCTCGCCGGCTTTTTCGTCCCCGGCGCAAGCGCGCGCCTTGATCATGGCGGCGCGCTCCCAGGTGCGACCTTCCCGCTCGTAATAATGCAGCGCAGCCTCGATCGACATTGCCACCTGGGTCGAGGCGGGATCCGGCCGCAGCCGCAAGTCGACGCGGAACACGTAGCCGTCGCCGGTGCGCTGCTGCAGCAGCCGCGCCAGCGCCTGCGTTACCCGCACGAAAAACGGCTGCGGCTCGATATCGGGTGCCAGCGTCGGCGCGGCCAAATCGAAGAACACGATCAGGTCGATATCGCTGGAATAATTCAGTTCGCCCGCGCCCATCTTGCCCATCGCGAGCACCACGAGGCCGCTGCCCTCTTCGGGAGAAGCGGGATTGGGCGGCTTGAGCCGGCCGCGTGCGGCCTCCTGCCGCAGCAGATAGCGCAACGCCGACTGCACCGAGGCGACCGCGAGATCGGTCAGGCCGGCGGTGACGCGCATCACCGGCCAGACCCCGCCGATGTCGCACAGCGCGATCAGCAGCGCTGCTTCCGACTTCATGCGCCGGAGCAGTTGCATCGCCGCGGCTTCGTCGGCCGCGGTGGCCACGGCAAGCGAGGTCCGCTCGATCAACTCGGCGAGATGCGAGTCCGGATCGCAGCCGAGCAACCGGATCAGCCGCGCCGCATCGGCCCGCATCAGATCGAACAGATAGGGCGAGGATTCCGCGATGCCTTCGAGGATGGTCTTGGCGTGCGGATGCCGGTCGGCAAGACCGCGGATCGCGCCGGCCTGCTCCGGCGCGAGATCGCCAAGCCAGCCTGCGAGACGGTGTTCGGCTTCAGCGGGCGCGAACAGACGCGGGCCTTCGACAAAACGCGCGGCCAGACATTGTCGGTCCGCGCAGCCCTTCGCGGATGAGATCATGCCACCTTCTGTGGCACATCCGGCGTTTGAACCGCAAGGGCCTCACTTTATCGTTGGTCAGCGCGAAATCGCCAATAATCGCAGCCTTGTCGCCGCCGGTCGGCTGGACTGCACACGCAACAAGAGCTTTGGCGATGGCCGACTTGAGTTGTTCAAAATTCACGAAGCCGTGTGGACGGCTTTCTTGCGTTCCGCGGCCGGAACCAAGTTGGTGCCTTGCCGTTTATCGCGGGTATTACAACGCCGGGAGACGAACATGAAGACAGCAAAACTCATTCTGGCGACGGCGATTGTCGTCATCAGTTCGGGAGCTCTGGCCCAACAAGCCCTTACCGGCTCGGTCACCAAGGTTGACGAGGCCAATGGCAGGATCGCGATCCAACAGACACAGAGCGGGACGGTTGGCACGAGCACCGGCGGCGCGGCCGAGGACTTCAAGGTACAAGATGGGCTTTTGTTCAACGCGCTGCAGCCCGGCGACAAGGTGACGTTTACCGTAACCGAAACCGGCGGCGTGAAGACGATCACGAAACTTGAAAAGCGATAATCGAGAAGCCGAAGAATCGTGATCGCCTGATTTTTTACAGCGGAGTCACTGCCGGTTCCTTTACTCTGAGCATGAGGCTCACGGCCATCGCCGCGAACGCGCAAAACCCGATTGCGACGGCGGCGAAAAACCCGATTGCGCCGAATCCGAACCAATAGATCGCGATCAGCGCCCCGGCCGCGCTCGCCAGCAGCCGCATGCCGTTGGCCGCCACGATCAGGACAACGCTCCCGAAACCCTGCATGGCGGAGTGCAGCGCCAGCCCAAGACCGTAACATCCATAAATCGGCCCTGCGATCTGCAGGTACAACGTTCCAACTCGAATGACTTCGTCATCGTTGCTGAACAGTCCAAGCCACACCTGGGGAAACAACGCAGCGAGCAGTCCAATCATTGCGCAGCTGGCCGCCACCGTGGCCGCGCCGGTCCAGGCGATCGCACGCGCGCGGCGATATTGCCGGGCGCCCCAATTGGTGCCGACCAGTGCCACGATCGCGGTGCCGAAGCCGAAGCCGAGTGGAAGCAGGATGTATTCGAGGCGGGCGCCCATTGCATAGCCGATCGCGGTTTCTCTTCCGAGCCGGCCGGCGATACCGGTCAGCAGCACCACCGACATGTTGGTGATGACGACATTGATCAATCCGGGCACGCCGACCCTGAGGATTTCGCTGAACAGCGCCCACTGCAGCGGTACGCCATGAAACGCCAACGTGATAAGCGAACGGGGAGATCGCAGATATCCGATCAGCACGAGACTACCAGCGCCGAACGACAGCGTCAGGCCCCAGCCGGCGCCGGCCGGGCCAAGCGCGGGCACCGGCCCCCACCCGAAGATCAACACAGGTGAGATGAGGACGTGTGCAAGAACGCTGCTGACGATGACGGTGGACGGCAGGGTCATGTTTCCCGTGCCCCGCACCGCGCCTCCGAGCAGGTTCAGCATGCAAATCGATATGGCGCCGCTGAACGCCACGTTCGAATAGGAAAAAGCGGCCGACAGCACCTCGCCCTGTCCACCCATCCAGCGGAAGACGTAGGGCGCGCCGAGCAGCATGGTGGTCGAGAACAATGCCGCCAGGGCGAGCGCGAGCACGAATGTATGATAAACCAGAGCATCGGCGCGATCGCGCCGGCCTGCGCCGAGCGCGCGGGCGATCGCGGACGAAACGCCGCCACCCACGCCGCCATTCGCGGCATGCTGGATCAGCATCACAAATGGAAAGGCGAGCGACACGCCCGCGAGCGCGTCTGCGCCCAGCCTGCCGAGGAATAGCGCGTCGAAGGTGATCATGCCGGCAATCGCGAGCAGGTTCAGGACATTCGGCGCGGAAAGCCGAAGCAGTGTCGAAAGGACCGGGCCTTCGAGCAGCAACCTGGTTCGCGCGGCCATCGGCCGGTTCGCGACCGGCGTGCCGGTTGCGGCTGGAGAAAGTACGGATGACGGAATTGCAAGGCTGGAGTCGGTCATATCTGCTCCTCCCTTTCAGGGGTGGAGCAGCACTTGAGACGAAACGTCTTCAAGGCACCGGGTGGCTGCGGTTGAACCCGATTGCGCGTCGCATTGGCGAGCGCGGCACTATTTATCCTGGTCGCGCCGGTCTGCAACGCATCATTTTTCGACCCGGCCCTAGAAATATTCATGAACTCTTATTTCGAGCCACACATATCGCCGTCATCCTTGAGGAGCCGCGCGCTCGCGCGGCGTCTCGAAGGACGACCGCGGGCGCTTGTGGCCTATCCTTCGAGGCTCGCCGAAGACGGCGAGCACCTCAGGATGACGGCGGTTCAGTTCGCCAGAACGGCTTGCCGGCCTCCCGAAGCGCGTCTTCACGCGAAATTCCGACATCGGCCAGCAGCCGGTCGTCCAATTCGCTCAGGTCGCGCCGTCCTTGCCGGCGATCGAGCCAGATTGCAGTCATGCCGGCCAAACTCGTCAGCACGGCTTGGCCGGCCGCCACGATAGAACCGGCGCGAACCGGCTCCTTAAGTGAATACGATTGCGACATTGCCGCTGCTCCATCTCGATGGCTGGGTGTCAGCGCAGCCGGGCAGCGCCACTGATAGAACCGGGAATGTCTTGCCGGCAAAGCATCAATTGTCTACCCTGCCCTAGATTTTCTCATGAAGGTGGACGATGCCGCGCCAGCTCCCCCCGCTTAACGCCCTGCGGGCATTCGAGGCCGCGGCGCGCAGCGAAAGTTTTACCCGCGCAGCGGAAGAGCTTTGCGTTACGCAAGGAGCGGTCAGCCATCAGGTCAAATTGCTGGAGGCCACGCTCGGCATCAAACTGTTCAATCGCGAGCGCCAGCGGCTGGCGATCACCGATGCCGGGCGCGAATATCTCAACGTCGTGCGCGACGCGCTCGACCGCATCGCCGCGGGTACCGAGCGCGTCCTGCAGCGCCAGAATTCGGGCGTGCTGACCGTCAGCACGTCGCCGGATTTTGCGGCCAAATGGCTGGTCTATCGCTTAGGCCGCTTTGCCGAGGCCCATCCCGGCATCGATCTCAGGGTTTCGGCGACGATGCACCATATCGATTTCGTTCGGGAGGAAGTCGACGTTGCGGTCCGGCACGGCGACGGCAATTGGGCCGGGCTTGACGCCGTCCGGCTTTGCACCGAGCAACTGTTTCCGGTCTGCAGCCCGAAACTGATGTCCGGGCGCAACCGCATCTCCAAGCCCTCGGACCTGCTGAAGTCTCCGCTGCTGCATCTCGACGACAGCAAAGCCTGGGCGCAATGGTTCGATGCCGCCGGAGTCGCGAACGCCGAGCTGTCTCACGGACTGACCCTGAACCGCGCCAGCATGCTGCTCGACGCCGCGGTCGACGGCCAGGGCGTCGCGCTTGCACGCACCGCCCTCGCCGCCTGGGACCTTATCAATGGCCGCCTGGTCAGGCCGTTCGACCTGTCACTCAAACTGTCCAAGACGTACTGGATCGTCTGTCCGAAAGCGGCTTCGATGAAGCCGAAGATCGTGACCTTTCGCGACTGGCTGTTGGCCGAGGCCGCCGATGACACGCGCCGCTTGCGGAAAATCTAGATGTCCTTGCCGTCCTCTCTCCTTGTGATAAAATGCGTACCATCGTAGGCGTCGGTCGTTTCTCCGATGAGCCTAGCCGGGTCTCACGCAGGCGCCCGGTCCCAAACAGACGGTTTCGTCCCAAGCGCTGCTCCTAGTTCCCGCTCTCTGCGGGGAAGGAGTATGTGTATGGGCGGCCGAACGTTACGCTCTCCGATTCTACATCTGCGGTGTCGTGCACTGCGCTTGCTCCGCTCCTGGCTGCGAGTGCGCAGGTGGATTGCACGGCGCCGGCGGCGCCGGACGCTGGCCGCCCCTGACGAACTGGCCGGGCTTGACGATTGGATCCTGCGCGACATCGGTGTGACCCGCGAACGCGACATGGGGACGGGCCTCGGAGCGGATCCGCGCGACGCGGCCAGCCAGTTCTGGCGCCCCTGACCGGCCGCACTGCGCAGGGCTCCTCTGCCATCCTCACTGTTCCATCGCGGCTCCCGACAAATCGAATCGCCCGCCGATGCCGGTTCGACGGCTCTCGCGATATGCGACCCATGCAGCCGCGACATCCTGCACACCGCTGCCGCTGGAATCGAAGATGACGAGTTCGTCCTCGGCCATGCGGCCGCGCTTCCGGCCTGCCGCGAGGTCGGCGAGGTCGGCATGGACCTGGTCTTTCGACATGGTCCCCGCACGCAGCGCGTGGTTGAGGTCGCCGCCGGAAGCACACGCCTCGATGTCGTCCACCAGGACGCGCGCACGGCGCAGGAGGGCCGGAGCAATCTCCTGCTTCTCGGGGTTGTCGGCGCCGATGGCCGCAACGAAGCATCCCCTCAAATCCAGATCATCGGTCAGGACCGGAGATTTCGACGTCGTGCAGGTAATGCAAATGTCCGCATCTCTGACCGCATCGCGCACGCTCGGCGCCGCCGCCGCGGAGCACGTTGCCGTCGAATTTGCGCGCGCGAACGCTTCCGCGCGCGCAGCGTCAACGTCAAACACCCGCACCGTTTCCACGGGAAAACCCGCCTTGACGGCTTCGAGCTGATAGCTCGCCTGGGCTCCGCATCCGATGATGGCCACTCGCTTGGAATGCTTTCGAGCACCATATCGCGCCGCGAGTGCTGCCGTGGCCGCGGTCCTGATAGCCGTCAGCGTGATCAACTCCAGGATCGCAAGCGGGCGGCCATCCCTGGCGTCCGAGACCACGACGATACCCTGGATGGTCGGCAACTGTCGCAGCTTCCAATTATCGGGAAGGTTGACGTTGACCTTCGAGGCGAATGCGAGATGCGAGCCCGGCAACAGGCCGGATTTCACATGAATAGAACCGCCGGCGATCACGAAGCCGACCGAGCGGCCCTGATCCGCCGGGTTGTCGGCAAGCGCTGCATAGGCTTCTCGCAAGGTCTCGATGACAACCTTGGGATCGAGCAAGCGCCTGAGATCGTGACCCGACAGCAGCACAATCTCGCTATCTGCTGGCGCGACGGATTGGGCCATAAGCGCCTTCCATCCCCTAGCGGTTACTTCGTTTCGCCATATTTCACCTCGTCAAACAGCGTGACGCTGTCGGCCTTGGTCCACAGCCCCACCTTTCCGGCATCGGTAAAAGTTGAATCCACGACCTCGAACATTTGCTTGCCGTTGAAGGACGCGGTGAAGCGATCACCGTTGAAGTCGATCCGCAGGCGATGCCAGGTGTTGGCCGGAACCGGAACGGAAACTCCGTAGCCGCCCTTTCGGCCGACAATGTCGAGTGCGCTACGGACCCCGCCGACGGTCTTGTACAGGACGAAATTGTCTTCCAGCGCGTTGGCCCGGGCCACGTAATAATTGTTGGCATCTTTTGCGCGCCAGACAACGCCGGCTGCGCGGTCCTCCGACCCGGCGACGGCCTTGAATTTTATCTCGATGAAGCCGTCCTTGATGCTGGTGTCGTTCTTCAACAGCAGCGGGTAAGTGGCGCGGCCGGATTGCTTGACCACCGTCGCCTTCGACGGTGCGGTCTCGTCGCTTTCGACCGTCCATTTTGGATTCCCCGACCCCGTGAGCGTGGCTGTCCAACCTTCAGGCGCAGCACCGGTGTGGCTGTTCTCGAAACTGACCGCGTGGTTTGACATGTCATTGACCTCCAGGAGCAAAAGCGTGGCTGCGATAACGGTCCGGCGTTGCTTCGGATTGAGCATCTGCGTGGACTCCCCTGAGAATTAGGATTCCGGCGTGCGAAGAGGGCGATCTTCGCTCACCTTCGTTACATTCAAATGCAAATTGACCAGCGCCCGGTCATTCAAAAAGCCTCACCGGACCCTTGATTGCCTTCCAGGCAAAATGTCCGCCTGCCATGTATCGGGCATCGAACCCGGCGTTACGCAGCGCCGAAGCCGTCTGACACCCGATGTGGAAGCCGTAGACACAGAATGTGACGACGGGTTCGGTCTTCGACAGGGTACCGATCCAGTCATCCAGACGTTCCGGATCACGCCAGACGGCGCCTTCCATGATGTCCTGCGCCTTGGTGGTGTAGTGCCTTGGGCGTGTATCGATGATCTGCACCGGCGTTCCCGAGTTCAGCATCTGCCTGACTTCTTCGACGGAAATCGAAGGTATGCCGGCAAACTCCTTCTGCTCGAGCGGACGGGGTGGCGCGACCTTGATCGCATCCTCGTATCGCAGCTTTACCGCCGGCCAATCGATGTTCCGCATGAAAGCCGCAATGTAGGCATTGGCGTTTGCGCCGAATTCCAGATGATACGCATGCTCGTACATATCGAGGGCAAGTATGGGCATTCCCCCCGCGATGCACTGATCGTGCTCCGACGCGATCTGGTTGATGAGCCGTCCGTCGCGCGGAACATAGGTGAGCAACACCCAGCCGGAACCGCCGGCCATGCCATTGGCAATCCCGACAAACTCCCGGCGCCAGCGATCGACCGAGCCGAAATCCTTCGCGATGGCGCCCGCGAGGGCCTCCGGCACGGCGCGCCCGTCGCCGCCGAGGCTCGCAAAATACAATTCGTGCAGTAGCGTTGAATTGAGCGCTGCCGTCTCGTCGCGCTTCAGGCGGGCAAGCGATTGATCGGAGCTGTTGCCGAAATCGAACTGCTCGATTTCTTCCGAGATGGCATTCAAGCGATTTAGAGCCGCGCCATAGTTGTTCTCATAGTGACTCTCGATAAGACGCGGCGAGATTCCATTCAACGTCCAGGGACGACAGTAAAGTGGTGCCAATTGGTAACGCATGCTAACTCTCCTTTGCTGATCCTGATTTTTCAACCGATAGCGCCGCGCCGTTGAGGACGGAGTCGTTCAGCTCATGCGCGTGCGCAGCGCCGGGAGGCTTTGGCGGCTCTGGGGATTGTTCATCGGGTGCTACTCCTATTGCGCTTAGCGCAATGAGGAATCCCCGGCTTACTTCCTGCTCGTTCCGGTAATAGACGGCGACCGCAGATCCATCGGAGCAATCATTTCGGGAAGGTTCGATTTGTCCGCAGCGGCGTTGCCGCTCTGGGCTGGCGAGTTCGTCCAGCTCCGCCTGCGGCGGATCAATGTCGACGGATATCCACCCGGAAGCAGACCGGTGGTGGAATTTGCCAGGGGGAATCGAAGGCTTGCTTTTGTCCATGTGCAGTTTGCCTCGACAAGTCGAGCGTTGCACAGTTCTTGGACCGAAGCCTCAAGGGGAGACCGTATTTCCCCTGAGCACGTCATAATTCAGCGGCGCGACAAATGCAATAACATCTTCGAGTGCGGTGGTTCAGGAGTTCTCCTGATGGTCCAGCGGCTGAGACGAAGCGGACTTCTGAACCACCGCGCCGGTGAGCGCCGGGATCGCCAGCGTCGCGCGCAGTCCCGGGTGAGCGTCGCTGAGCTTGAGCGCGCCGCCATGCAGCGTCGCCACCGCGGATGCCAGGCTCAGACCGAGCCCCGAGCCGGGCTGGGTGCGGCTTGCCTCCAGCCGCACGAACCGTTCAACCGCATGCGCGCGATCTGATTCCGGAATCCCCGGGCCATGATCGGTGACGCTGAGCAGCACCTGGTCGCCGTCGCGGCGGGCTTCGATCAAAATATCCCTGCCATTGCCGGCGACGGTCTCTGCGCCGGTGGCTTCGGCACTTAAAGGCTGCAGCGCCGGCGCGGGCTGGCCGTATTTGATCGCATTCTCGACCAGATTTGCCAGCGCCTGGCTGACCAGCTCGCGATTGCCGTGCAGCCGCGCGGGCTCGGTCTTGACATGCAGCGTCAGGCCATTGTCCTCGGCCAACGGTTCATAAAGTTCCTGGATGCCCTGCGCCACGTCGGCGGCGTCGAAATCGTCCATGTTGCCGCGCGCCTGCCCGGACTCGGCGCGTGCGATCATCAACAGCGCGTTGAAGGTCCGGATCAGTCCGTCGGATTCCTCGATGATGCGCTCCAGCGCTGCGCGATATTCGCTCTCGTTGTTCGACCTTGCCAGCGCCTCCTCGGCGCGGTTGCGCAGTCGCGTCAGCGGCGTCTTCAGATCGTGCGCGATGTTGTCGGAGACTTCCTTTAAGCCCACCATCAGCGCCTCGATGCGCTCCAGCATGGCGTTGAGGTTTTCCGCCAGCCGATCCAGCTCATCGCCGCTGCGGCCAACGGGGAGGCGGCCTGAGAGATCGCCGGCCATGATGCGCTGGGTGGTGCCGGTCATGGCGTCGATGCGGCGAAGCACGCGCCGCGCGACAAAGATGCCGCCGCCGAGGCCGAGCACGATCACGACCAGCACCGACCACTGCGCGGCCTTGGCGACAATGGCGAACAGCCGCCGCCGTTCCTCGAGATCGCGCCCGATCAGAAGCCGAAAACCGTTACTCAGTTCGGTGACATTGACCAGCGCGCGGTGATCCGCGCTGTCCTGTTCCTCGAGCCGCCGGTAGAAGGTTTCCGACCACCCGGTGGTCCCCATCACCCCCGGCGCCAGCGACTCGATATTGCCACTGAGCGCCTGCCCATTCGGCGCCGTCAGGAGGTAAAGATTGGCGCCGGGCCGCAACGCCCGGTTTCCGATGGTGCGGCGAAGGCCGAGCAAGCCGCGCCGCTCGTAGATATTATTGATCTCGCCGATCTCGGCGTTCACGCTTGTCATGATCTGTTCGTTGATCAGCCGGCGGGTGTTCCAGGCGAAATAGCCGAGCAGCGAGGCTGCAAACAGCGCGAACAGCAACAGATACACCAGCGTCAGGCGAAACGCCGTGGTGCGGATCAGCTTGCTGAAGGCGGTCACGGTTGACGTCCCGCGCGGCGTCGATGGGGAAAAAACCCGTTCATGATGACCGATCATTACCCATTTTTCCGCACCTCCAGAAGTGACAAATCATTCACCTGCGCGGCTTTCCGGTTTATGATCGGACCCACAAAGCGACTGCAATATGAGCCGGGAGGAACTATGCGCGTGAGAGCTTTCATTGCCGCGGCGATTGTCGCGGCACTGGCCGGGCCGGTGCTTGCTCAACAAGCTCCGGTGCAACGTTACGGCGAAAAGGACAAGGAAAAGACCCCAAACGAGCTTCAGCAGGAACGCGACGCCCAACGAGCCTACCAGCGATCACTCGGCAGCGTCCCCGACAAGGGCCCGGTCGATCCCTGGGGCAACGCGCGTAGCGCGGAGACGCCGAAGGGCGACGCGAAGGCTGCGGCCAAGACCGCGCCGGTGAAGCCGAAGAGCAAGACCGGTGAGGCTGCGAAGTAAGATTGGAAAAGGGAAACGGGCTAAGGCGAGAGCGACAGCAGACGCCTCAATCTGCGGCAGGCATCTCTACCTCACCCCGTCCCTGATCATATACCCCGCGCCGCGAATCGTGTGCAGCAGCTGGCGCTCGAAACCCTTGTCGATCTTAGAGCGCAGGCGGGAGATGTGGACGTCGATGACGTTGGTCTGCGGATCGAAGTGATAATCCCAGACGTTTTCCAGGAGCATGGTGCGCGTCACCACCTGGCCGGCGTGCTTCATCAAATATTCCAGCAGGCGAAACTCGCGCGGCTGCAGGGTCAGTTCGTCCTGGCCGCGGACAACGCGGTGCGAGAGCCGGTCGAGTTCGAGATCGCCGACGCGATAGACGGTTTCCTCGCCGGGACCGATATTGCGGCGCGACAGCACCTCGACCCGCGCCAGCAGCTCGGCGAATGAATAGGGTTTTGGCAGATAGTCGTCGCCGCCGGCGCGCAGGCCCTTGATGCGGTCGTCGACCTGGCCGAGCGCGGAGAGGATCAGCGCGGGCGTGCGGTTGCCCTTCTCGCGCAAGCTGCCGATCACCGACAGGCCGTCGCGCTTCGGCAGCATGCGGTCGACCACCAGCACGTCGTAGTCGCCGGTATCCGCGAGCGACAGTCCCTCCTCGCCGTCGCTGGCGAGATCGGCGACATGGCCGACCTCGCGAAACGCCTTGACGAGGTAATCGGCGGATTCGCGGTCGTCTTCGATGATCAGCAGGCGCATCGGTGTGTCGGCTTGGCTCACGGCGGGTTGGCTCTCTGTCAACATGGTACGGTCACCGTCAGCATGCAAGGCGAGCCATCATCGCTGGCACGCGGGAGAAAAAAGAGCGGGCGGTGAAGCTGGGGGACTCCACCGCCCTTTGACCTTCCGACGGAGGGGGGCGTATTCCACCGGAAGGTAACTTGTGAGGGGACGGGCTTTTGACCCGCCCCCCGGAAAGCGCCGTCGGCGGGGGCGACTATTGCCAACGACACCCTCCATTCTTTGAACCTCTGCGTCAGCCCTTGGCGATCGGCACCGCGACGAAGCGCGATGAACCGCCGCTCTTGACCCGCATCAGAACGCTGTTCTTGTTGTCGGTGCGCGCCGCGTCCAGCGCCTCGCGCACGTCGCCTGCAGTGGTCACGCTCTTGCCGCCGACCTCGAGAATCACGTCGCCTTCCTTGAAGCCGCGCTCGGCGGCGGCACTCTTCGGATCGACTTCCGTGACCACAACGCCATCCTTGCCGGCGCCGGCCACGCTATCGGCGGGCGCGAGCGTCAGACCAAGCTTCGGCACGTCGCTGCCGCGCTTTTTGGTGTCGCGGTCGCTCTTGTCGGTGTCGGCTTTCGCCTCCAGCGAGTTCGGCAACTGGCCGAGCGTCAGGTTGACCACGGTGTCCTTGCCCTTGTGCAGCACGTTGAGTTTTACCGCAGCACCGGGCGCGAGGCCGCCGATGGTGCGGGCGAGTTCGCGCGCGTCCTTGACCGACTCGCCATTCACCGCGGTGATGACGTCGCCGGATTCAATGCCGGCCTTGGCCGCCGGACCATTGGCCTGCGGCTCGGCGACCAGCGCGCCTTCGGCCTTCTTCAGGCCGAGGCTGTCGGCGATGTCGGCGGTTACGGGCTGAATCTGCACGCCGATCCAGCCGCGGCTGACGCTGCCCTTGTCCTTGAGCTGCGCGATCACGGTCTTGACGGTGGAGGCAGGAATCGAGAACGCGATGCCGACGCTGCCGCCGGAGGGCGAGTAGATCGCGGTGTTGACGCCCATCACTTCGCCCTCGGTGTTGAAAGCCGGGCCGCCCGAGTTGCCCTTGTTCACCGGCGCGTCGATCTGGATGAAATCGTCATAGGGGCCGTTGCCGATGTCGCGGCCGGAGGCCGAGACGATGCCGGCGGTGACCGTGCCGCCGAGGCCGAACGGATTGCCGACCGCGAGCACCCAATCGCCGATCCGCGGCTTCTTGTCGGACAGTTTGGCGAACGGGAAGTCGGAACCGCCCTCGACCTTGATCAGCGCCACGTCGGTGCGCGGATCGGTGCCGATCACCTTGGCCTTGTAGACCTTGCCGTCGTCGGCGGTGACTTCGACCTTGTCGGCGCCGTCGACCACGTGATTGTTGGTCACGGCATAGCCGTCAGGCGAAATGAAGAAGCCGGAGCCCTGGCCGGTGACCTGGCCGCGGTTGCCGCCGCGCGGACCGCCGCGCAGTCCTGGCGGCATGCCGTCGGGGCCGCCGAAGCGCTTGAAGAAACGCTCCATCGGCGAGCCCGGCTGGAATGGCGAATCGTCGTCGTTCTTGTTGGCGCTGTCGTCCTTGGCGAGTTTTTCGCCGATATTGACGCGCACCGAAATCACCGACGGCTTTACGCGCTCGACGATGTCGGCAAAGCCGGTGGGCTGCGCCACCTGCTGCTTCACCTGCTTGTCGACCTGCGCATATGCCGTGCTGGAGAAGACGTCGTGCGGCGCGGGCGCGAGGCCATAGCCGGCAACGCCGAGGCCGGCGACGACGGAGGCCATCAGCGCGAATTTGCGCGCGGAAAACACCGAACGGCGCGGCGCGCGGTACGACGGAAGGGAGGAAAGATCGGCGGGACGGTCGGTCATACGGAAAGTCTCCAGAGGGCCTGAAATGATGGTGCAGGGAATGGCACCTTTGCCCAGTGAAGATGGGGTTTCCCGCCTTACGGCGCGCTGGCGGGCGAATTAATTCTTGGTAATGAAAGCTGAAAAGAATGCGGCGGTTTGGCGCAGGGGTATTTCGTCATTCCGGCAAGCGACGAAGCCGCGAACCCGGAATGCAGAACGAAGATCGCTTGGTCGACTAAAATGTGCTAGAACAGATCTGTGGCAAGTCAGAAAAATACAACGAAAAAAACTGGTGAGGGATTTGTCCTTGGCCGTGAACGTTTCGCAAAAATCAACGCCGTCGAGGGTATTGAGCTTTCCGGCGCGATGAAAAAGCGCATCCGCGAATCCGATCGCAAGAGCTTGTCAGCGGAGGCCCGCCGCACAGCTATCATTCGCGCGCATAGCAAAGGCTAGTGCCGCCGCAATGTGTGATGCGTTGCCGATCTTTGCTGTTATCCGGGCACAACCGTTCTGATCAACCGATTGAACTTGCGCGATCAGGCAGCTGGACGCCTCGAGGCTGAAATTTCCGGTATTACGGCACGCGTTGCGCGACACGAAACCGCACTTGCGTAGTAGCCGTTGCGATTGCAGTCTATCCGCGTTTCAGCGGATTGCGCTGCGTATAAGCCATCAGCTCGCTCGGCGAAAAGGTCCGGCGCTCACGGCGGGTCTCGATGATGAAGGCGCTGACCGGTGGTGATACGTCGCGATTGCGCTCCTCCAGTCGCTTTGCGTAAGTATACGGATCGTCCTCGAGCGGTACGCTATGAACTTCGATCGTCGTCTGGTTGACACCAATAATATGGACACGGTCGGGAATCGGCAGCTCTGACGCTAAAGCGGCGATCATGCCGGGATACACCTCCGCCCAAAGGTCACTCATGACGAAAGCAACGACCGATTTCGAGAGTGCGACAAGCTCGGCGATGAAGCTGATGTCTATCTTATTCTCTTTAAGCTTCGGAAGGAACAAGCCTCGCGCCGCCATCGGAAACAGCACTGGAAGCGCGTAGAGGACCGTGCGGTGATCAGACCTAGCGTGACCGCCGTCTGTTTTCCAATCAATTTCGGATAGTGGCAACGCCATATTCTCGATGAGAGCTTCAACCTCTTCTGGTGTATTTACGCGATCGATGCGGTGATCCAGAATGTGCAGGAGTTCTTTCGCTTGGACCAACCGCTTTTCTTCGGGACTCAATGTTCGCGCCGTATAGATATCGGCAACCTTATAAGTCCAGCCTTTGGCCTGATACTCCCAATGCACGATCGTGCCTCTCAGCACGTCGGTGTCGATGTCAGCGTCGAAAAAATAAATCTCATCCTTGATCCCCCACGCTCGCAAATAAGCGATGATATCGTCGACCTCTATCGGCACGATTTCGCGGGCGGAAAATTCGTTGATGAGCTTGAGCAGACTATTCACGTAGGCTCCGTACGAAAAGAGCCCGGGTAATGCCCGGGCTCTCAAACAAGTGATTCGATACCGATACGGATATACTACATCTCGGCCAGCAGTTTGCGAACGTCAGTTGGCGTTTTACCGCTCTTGGCGGCGCCCGACGGCTCCAATCCGCCGTCGCGTTGGGCCACGATAGAGCCAATCTCCGCCCGGAAAGCCTCAGGCGCAATGATCTCGGCATTGCCGCGCATGAATTTGATGTTGATAAGCTTCTTGTCCTGCCTCGAGAAGAGGCAGTCCAGAAGGACGTCTTTCTCTAGTGTTGACATGGACTTAGCCCTTTGTACGCCCATCTGTAACTCAGTTCCTTACGGTGCCCGGCGTGTGAGGCATCTTCGGATAGGTCGGTATTTATAGTCTGAAGTCAACGCATCAATATGATGGTTCACCTTTCAGGATGGTTAACGGCGCATTAATTATTTATCGGTTCCGAAGATGGTATGGCCAGAATATGGCGTCAACTGTTTTCCTCAGAATCGAAGCTGTTCCTGTCCTCTTAGAAGGCTGCGGCGGCATTGTTGTCAATGCAGGGGATAGCCATGCGTTCCGTTTTGCGTTGGTCATAGTGAAGGACGCGCTCTCGGGAACTGGTCACTTTAAAGGACCGGCCCAAAACGTGACCCCTGTCTGGGTATTTTAGGTATCTTACTACCTTTTTACCACTCCAGACAGGGAGCGAGCGAATAGCTTAAACTAGCTCTTCCGGTCCGCTGCGATCAGCCGTTCCAGCCGTGCCTCCTCATCCGCACTCAGTTTGAACAATGGATCCTCCGCCGCCGCGGACTTCGTCCGCCGCCGATTGTGCATCCACAGCGCCACTCCGCCGCCCACCAGCGCCAACGGCGGCAGCAGCCACAGCAGCAGCGTGTGGGGTTTCAGCCGCGGCTTCAGCAGCACGAATTCGCCGTAGCGCGCCACCAGAAAATCGATCACCTCGGAATCGCTGTCGCCGGCGGCGATGCGCTCGCGCACCAGGAGGCGAAGATCGCGCGCCAGTGGCGCCTCGGAATCGTCGATCGACTGGTTCTGGCATACCATGCAGCGCAACTCGCGCGACAGGTCGCGTGCGCGCAATTCCTTTACGGGGTCCGGCATGATCTCGTCGGGCTGCACGGCATGGGCGGACGAGGAGATCGCCAGCGCCAGAAAGAGTGCTGTTAGAGAAATGAGAAAGCGTCCGCCCCGACCTCCACGTCGTCCCGGCGAACGCCGGGACCCATAACCACCGGCTTCTCGGCTCACGCGTTGCGCCCTCCCCGCCTTCGCTTCAAGGTCGGAGGCTATGGGTCCCGGCGTTCGCCGGGACGACGTGGAGGTCGCTGCACCGCTCATCTTCACTCCGCCGCCTGCAATCCGCGTGCGGCCTTGGCCGGCTTCGGCGCGCCGACGCGCAGGCGGCGGTCGGACAGCGACAACAGCCCGCCGAACGCCATCAGCACCGGGCCGAACCAGATCAGGAGCACCAGCGGTTTGTGATAGATCCGCACCGCGATCGCGCCGTCGCCCGAGGTGTCGCCGAGCGAGATATAGAGCTGGCTGAAGCCGCGGGTCAGCAGTGCGGCTTCCGTGGTCGACGACTGACGCGTGGTGAAATTGCGCTTCGAGGGTGTCATGACGCCGCCGAGCGGCGCGCCATCGAGGCTGACCGAGAACTGCGCGATCTGCTCGCGAAAATTCGGTCCCTGCCGCTGCGTGACGCCGTCGAGTTTTAGTTGGTAGCCGGCGATGGTTGCGACATCGTTCGGCTTCATCGACCCGATAACTTCGCTGTTCCAGGTGGTCTCGCAGACGATCCCGATCAGCGCGACACCGACCCCGGCATGCGCAAAGGCCGTGCCCCAGGTCGAACGCGGCAAGCCCCGCGCGCGCCACATCGCGGTTGCAAACGGCACACGAAAAAAGCCGGTGCGCTCAGCCAAATCGCTGAGCGCACCGGCAATGACAAATACCGCTAAGCCAATCGCGAGCGGCGCCAACGCGGCACCGCCGCTGGTCCATGCCCACACTATCGCGATCGCGATCAGCGCCGCGATGCCCGCCGCCAGCAGCCGTTGCGCCGCGCCCAGGAGATCGCCGCGCTTCCAGGCGAGCAGCGGCCCGAACGGCACCGCGACCATCAGCGGGATGAATAAGGGAGCAAAAGTGAGATTGAAGAACGGCGCGCCGACCGAAATCTTGTCGCCGGTGATGACTTCCAGCGCCAGCGGATACAGCGTTCCGATGAACACCGTGGCGCAGGCGGTGGTGAGAAACAGGTTGTTGAGCACCAGCGCGCCTTCGCGCGAGATCGGCGCGAACAGCCCGCCCTGCTTCAGCGCCGAGGCGCGCCAGGCGTACAGCGCAAGACTGCCGCCGATGAAAATGCAGAGGATCAGCAGGATAAAGACGCCGCGCGTCGGGTCTGTCGCGAACGCATGAACCGAGGTGAGCACGCCCGAGCGCACCAGGAACGTGCCGAGCAGCGACAGCGAGAAGGTCAGGATCGCGAGCAGGATGGTCCAGACCCGCAAGGCGTTACGCTTCTCCATCACCACGGCGGAATGCAACAGCGCGGTGCCGGCGAGCCACGGCATCAGCGAGGCGTTCTCGACCGGGTCCCAGAACCACCAGCCGCCCCAGCCGAGTTCGTAATAGGCCCAGTACGAACCCATCGCGATGCCGAGGGTGAGGAAGATCCACGCCACCAGCGTCCACGGCCGCACCCAGCGCGCCCATGCCGCATCGATGCGGCCTTCGAGCAGGGCCGCGACCGCGAAGGAGAACGAGATCGAGAAACCGACATAGCCGAGATAAAGCATCGGCGGATGCACCGCGAGCCCGATGTCCTGCAGCACCGGGTTGAGATCGCGGCCCTCGATCGGCGGATTGGCGATGCGCAAAAACGGATTCGAGGTGATCAGGATGAACAGATAGAAGGCCGATGCGATCCAGGCCTGCACGCTCAGTACATAGGCGCGCAGCGACAGCGGCAGATTGTTGCCGAATGCGGCGACCAGGCCGCCGAACAGCGCCAGGATCGACACCCACAGCAGCATCGAGCCTTCATGATTGCCCCACACCCCCGTGATCTTGTAGATCAGCGGTTTCAGGGAATGCGAATTCTCGAACACGTTGACCACGGAAAAGTCCGACGTCACGTGCAGCGTTACAAGTGCCGTGAACGACACCCCTACGAACAGCAATTGCGCCAGCGCCGTCGAACGCGCGACATTCATCAGCGCGCCATCGCGCCATCGCGCGCCCAGGATCGGCACGGTGGACTGGATCAGGCCCAGCGCCAGCGCCAGCACCAGCGCGTAATGTCCGGCCTCCGCGATCACTTTGCGGCTCCTTGTACGCCCGGCGGCTTCTTCTCGTAATCGTCCTTCCAGTGACCCTGTTTCTTCAGCGCGTCGGCGACGTCCTTCGGCATGTAGGTTTCGTCATGCTTGGCGAGCACGGTATCGGCCTTGAACACGCCGGCAGTGTCGAGCGCGCCCTCGGCGACGACGCCCTGCCCTTCGCGGAACAGGTCGGGAAGAATTCCTTTATAGGTTACCGGCAAGGTCGCGCCGCCGTCGGCCACCCTGAAACTGACCGCGAGGTTATCGCCGCGCACCAGCGAGCCGTTTTCCACCAGACCGCCGAGCCGGAACCGCTTGCCCACCGGAATATGCTTTTCCGCCGCCATCGACGGCGTCGAGAAGAACACGATGGAATCGCGCAGCGCATTCAGCACCAATGCGGCCGCGAGCGCCAGCACCGCGAGCGATCCGCCGATCATCGTCAACCGCCGCTGCCTGCGCGTCATCAATTACCCATCCAATCCAAGACCTTTAAGGCCCTCGTTCAGCGCCCGCAGCCGCTCTGCGTCACCCGCTACGGCCTGGCGGGCATCCGCGCTGGCGCGGCTCGCCCTTTCGCGGTCGCCCATCACCATATAGGCTCGTACCAGCCGCAGCCATCCCTCGACGTCGTCGCCGTTCTGCTTCAGCCGGCCCGCCAGCCGATCGACCATGCCACGGATCATGGCGCTGCGATCGGTTTCGGTCATGTCCTTGGCCGCGGTGATGCTGTCGTCGGAGAGCGCCGGCGCCGCGGGGCCGCCGCCGACCCGCGTCAATGCCGCCAGCACCAGCGGGCGCCACGGCGCGGTTGCCGGCGCCTTCGCCAGCATTCCGCGCCAGATCGATGCAGCCTCGGATGCGCGGCCGTCCTGCTCGGCGGCGAGCCCGAGGAAGTAGCTCGCCTTGACGTCATCCGCGTCCAACGCGATGGCGCGTTCGAACTCGGCCTTGGCCTCCGAGGTGACGACGCCGCCTGACGCCGCCGCCATGACCTCGCCGAGATCGGCGCGGCGCGCGGCGCTGTCGCCATTGTACTGAATCGAATTGCGATAGGCCCGAACCGCATCGTCGAAGCGGCCGAGTTTTGCCAGCACCGGCGCCAGCACGTTCCAGCCGCGGCCATCGGTCGGATTTTTCTCCAGATGCGCTTCGACCTGCGCCACCAGATTGTCCAGCGGCTGCGAGGCCGCCGGCGCCTGCGCGCGTTCGGAAAGCGGAAAATCGGGAAGGCGCGGCGAGCCGAGCGGGAGATAAAGCGCCACCGCCATCAGCGGCAGCCCGACAAAAGCGATCACCGCCACCGCGCGACGCAACGTCGTGCTGACCGAGGATGGTACAACGCGCTCCGCATCATCAGCGGCCAGCAAGCGCCTGGAGATCTCGACCCGCGCCGCCTCCGCTTCGGATGCTCCGATCAGCCCGGCGGACGCGTCGCGCCCGATTTCGGCGAGCTGGTCCTTGTAGACCGTAGCCTCATTGCCTTCGCGTTGCGGCCTCGTGCCGCGCCCGAGCGGCCACAACACGGCGAACACCGCGAGGGCCGTCATCAGCGCGAACACAAACCACAGTGTCATAAAGGACAAGTTCCGGTGGACCGGCGCCCGGTGCGCCGATGCGCCGGTTTACACCACGGGCGGCAAGCGGGTGCAATTGACAATTGCGGCACGGAAAGCCGCGGCAAATGACCGGAAAATCGGTGGTGTCTCAGTTTGAAATTTCGGCCATCAGGGCGCGATTATTCTGCACCGTGGTTGTCATTACGTAGGCGGTAACGATGCCGTCCTGCATCGAATCGTTGACGGTAGTTATCCACTTGTGCCTTGCAAACACCGGCAAACTGGCAGCACCCAGACCGATTCCGAGGCCGATCACTCCCATGATGATCGTGTAGATGCTGCCCCGGACGACTATTTTGACTGCAGAATGAAGATTGATAGCGTTGTCGTGGGTAATCAGAGGTCCAATAAATTCAGCAAGATCAAAACCAACGGCTGTGACCGATGCATAGGCCAACAGGTGAAGGATCAGGGCTACGAGAATGGCCAGGCCAACTTCGCCGATCGCATTGCTGCGAACGACCTCTCTAGAAAATCGCTCTTTTAAAGATAGACCGATGAAGAAAAAGACGCCCGGTAACAAAAGGGCAATTATTAAAATTGTCGTCCATGCCAATGACATGGAACAGCGCTATATCAGAAAATATATCAGGCTACAGCTTTGACGCGGGATTTGCGCGCTTGCACAATGAAGTTGACGACGCTCTCTAAATCCGCAGCCTCACCATCTTTGGACGTGGCCCGGATAGCGCTTTGGACCAGATCGATGTCGCCGTCAGCAAGGGTCACTAGCTTCCTTACAAGCTCGGAATTCTGCATTGTAACCAGCATTTGCCCAGACTCCGTCAACCGTCAAATTCAACTCGGTTGTTAGTGATTTGTTCTGAACACGATGCCATTCACCAAGTATGTCTGCAAGACAGATCGCAGGTTCATCGATATTCAATTGTTGGCCTTGATATATCATTAATTTGTGCGACTTTTAAGTCACATATGGGGACTTCAGACAACATGCAAGCCTCCATCAGGCCAGAATCGCCACGCCGACACCGTACAGAACCATGCTCATTGGGCCAGATCGCCACAGGCGACGTCGAAAACAAGCCGAGCAAGGCCCCAAACAGCGCCAAGCGCGGACGGCTGGAACGACGTAAAACAGCTCGAAAGTGAACAAAAGCGCGCTGGAGCCCCTGATTCCGGCTGCGCCCAATCCTGATAAAGTTGATGATCGCTAGCGAGCCCATGCCGAAGGGCTAGTTCGATGCCGGAACCGGGTTACCGCAACTGCGACGAAATGCGCCGCCCTACCCCGCCCTTGTCGACTTGCGCTCCCCGGACAGCGCGTTCTCGGCCGCCCGGCTCATCAGCACCGCGTAATCGTGGCCGAACAGCACGTCGCAGAAGCGGATCGCGGCCTTGACCTGCTGCTGGCGGAACGCGCGGGCGCGGGAATCGGCGCCGCGCAGCGATTGCACCAGCGCCTCGGTGGAATGCTCGACATAATGCTGCAGGTCGGAAAAGGTGCGCAGCGTCACCTCGTTGATGGCAAGTTCGCTGGCATAGGTGCGGCACACCGCGACGAAATCGATCAGGTCGGCGGTCTCGTCGACTTCGGACGGATCGAGCCGGGAGCTTGCGGAAATGTCCTTGTCGGCGCGCTGGCGCAGCAGCCGCCGCACCCTTCCCGGCACGCTGTCGATCTCCGATTGCAGCGCGTTGGAAATATCGGCGCGCAGCGAGGCCAGCTGCTTGCCCCATGGCGAGTCGTTGCGCAGGTCGAGCTCGGTGCGAAGGCCGCGCACGCCGTCATGGATGGTCTTGAGATGCTCGGCGACATCATTGAACTGGCCGCGCTTGATGTCCGCGCGCAGGCTGCCCGCAACGGATGCGAGATCGTGCAGCGCCATGGTGACGGCTACGCCATAGGACGTGGCGGCAACGCGGATCTCGTCGTCGGAGGCGGCGATCTTGATGGCGAGGCGGATGATCTGCCACGGCGCCGACAGCCGCTGCATCACCAGCGACAGCGCGAACGGCAGCACTTGCGGCGTCTGCAAGGCGGCAACGTTGAGTGCGGCCATCACCGAGGCGATCTGCAACTCCGCGAATATCCGCAGGTAGCTCGGCAGCCGGCCGCTCAGGGTGTCCAGTGCTTCATGCGCGCTCAATACCGCGCCGATCGGCAGCAGGTCCTCGATCGCGCTGGGGGGGCCGACGCGGGCCAGCGCGCGCTGCTTGTCGCCGCCGGGCGTCGGCGTCGCGATTTTGCTGATGGCTTCACTTGCCGCGAGCTGGAATTTGCGCACCGGCCTGTCGAGATCGGAGGCGGTTGCGGATTCATTCAAGCCGGCCAGCGCCGCCTCGAATTCCTTGAACGGCTCGGGCGCGCCGTCGCGGACCAGCCACTGCCAGATCGGCGCCAGCGAGGCGCGCCGGATCTGGCCCGGCCGCGCCGGCAGATTGCCTTCGGCCAAAAACGGCTCCAGGGTGCGGAAGGTGAGCCGCGCCGGATCGTCGATGCGCGGCCGCGCCTCGTCATTCGCGCCGCGGACGACCTTGCGCAATTGCTCGAGCACGAAGCTGGCGACGCCAACGTCCTCGCCGCGCTCGATGGCGCGCTCGAACTCCCGCATCAGCAGCGCCTGCGCCTGCGGCGGAAGCTGCGCGAGGTAGTCCCTCAGCCGCTCGATCGATGTCTGGCTCATGCGCGAAAAGCCCGTGACGTCCGCCAAACAGGCGTCCACCGGGTGTCATAACAGCGCCGGCGTTAAGAAGCCGTTGAGGAACAAGGGGGGAATCAGTCAGATTTATCGTCCGGATCGGCCTGGATATAATCAACGTCTGACGATTGCTCTGGCTCGCCCGGGAAGGGCGTCTTCATACCGAGCCGTCTTTGAAAATAGCTAACCATGGACGGCGATAGGTGCTCATCCATATTGGGGTTCACCAGCACTGCCCGACTTCCAGTCGGGCTAGTGATTTCAAGCGCTCGATAAGGCTGTCCCGTAATCGAATGATTGCGAACCTTGACCTCAACCTTACAGCCAGCCGACTGCAGCCAATCAACTAGGCGAGAAAGCTTAGGGTGTCCCCCAAATGGGGAAGCCATAGGTCAGGCCGCCAACGCAACTTCCATTTTATAATGATGACCGACGGGCATGTGAACATGGGTGAGAGTCATCGACCGCTTGTCCCAAAGGGAATGGAAATAATTTGGGGCAGACGGGATATCATCGAAAGCCTGACCACCAGCCTCTTTGCTGATGGCGCATTCAGCATCAATCGTCAGATCAAGACGCTCCAGCGCGGCAGGAATATCTGGACCTTGCGTGGCAATGTCGTGTTCAAGGCACTGCGCAACGTATACGTCACCCTCGCGATAGACGATCACGCGGATGTTCTCCAACTCCCCAGTTGAGGCGGTGGCTGCGGTCATGGTGCGCTCCTAGTGCGGCAATCCGCACCAACATAGAGTCATTCATACATTTAGCAATGGTTAACACGGTCTAGACCGATACGTTCCAAAAGGGCCGGTTTCATTGAAGTTTTTAGCCGTTTTTGGGGCTTTCCCCGCAAGTTTTGAACCCGATGGGTCAACCCCTGGGTGCACCTGCATTGGATTGCTCGGAGGCCAGCCAGCCGCTGCAAAATCGTCACAGTACCCGTTCGTGGGCGTGTACAGTGCCCTAGCCGACCGCGCTCCAGACCCCGTCGTTGCTGCGGCAGGCGGTGCCGCGGGCGATTTCGAGCTGGCCGTTGATGGTCACCGAATGCGAATAGCCCCGGCACTGCGCGCCCTTGCGGTCATAGGCCGGGCCCGGAACGATATTGCCGTAGCGCCCCGAGGCCGGGTTCCGCCACGGCATCGGCGCGCCCGGCGAGCCGCTTTCCAGCGCCTTGATCTGCGCCTCATAGGCGAGCCGCCGGTCGTCGTCAGTGAGCGCGGCGCCGATCCTGGTGCCGATCAGGCGGCCGAGTTCGGCATTGGTCAGGGCGTTCGACGCCGTGGCGCGGTCGGCCGAAGCCGACCCGCTTCCGCTGAAGGCATTGGCCGATGTGCCTTCGCTCGCGCCGCTTTTCGACGTCAGATCGCATCCGCCAAGCGCCAGCGCGGTTGCGAGCAGCAGCACCGGCTTAGGATCGATCATGAGGGCTCCGGAGGGGCGGGGATCAGGCGCGAGTGTGCCAAGAGAGGGCAGAATTCGGGCGGGAAAGCGGCGAGCGACGGCGGAATTGATTCGAGACAGAATATGCTATGTTTCAACAGCGCGACGGGCTCAAACGAAGGCAATCGATGGGTAAACGACAAAAACCATTCAAGCCCGGCCAAGGCTACACCAAGGAGGACTGGGACGCCGTCCGCTATAATCCCGAGTGGACCGCCGAAGACTTCGCCAGAGCAAAACCGTTTGCCGAAGTATTCCCGGAACTCGCAGCTTCGATGCGCCGGGACCGCGGCCCAAACAAGGCGCCGACCAAGAAGCTGGTACGGACCAACAAGTCAGATGACCGTTGGCAGCGAGCCGTCAGTCAAGCGGCGGTTTTTCGCACCCGGCGCGTAGCGCGCAGCAGCGCGATCACTGCCTTCGGATCACGCTTTATGATCATCAGATAAGCCCGGTTTCCTCCGAGAGGCCGTGATCGACCTTGTTCCCAATCCTTTATTTGATTGGTTGTAAAGCCGAACTCCGCAGCGAAATCGTCCTGGGAAAATTCCAGGTTGAGACGAATCGCCCTCACGTCGATCTCGGGCGGCACATAAATGCGTGCTGGCTTTTTCTCTCCGCGCGCAATCGCAAGGGCTTCCTGCGCGGCCGCGATCAACCTTCTCCCGGATTTGCTCATGTCTTCACCGCTTGCCCAACGATTTTATCTTTGCTTTGACAGAAGATCGCCACTCCTCTGCTAATTTGCCCAGAATTCCCTTGAGTTCATTACGCTCAGCTTTTGACAGGTTCACTTTTTCGCCCTTTGCAAAAATATCCAACAGGAAAATGGGGATATCCTGTGCGGCAAAAAACGTAATGATCCTGTATCCGCCACTCTTACCTTTGCCTTTGGCAGCGAAGCGCAGTTTCCGCGCTCCGCCGGTACCTTTCATGAGATCGCCTGCCGTGGGATCAGCCGCCACCAAATCGATAATAGTCAAGCACTCAGCTTCGGTCACGCCAGCAGCGTTGGCGGCCGCCGAAATGAATCGGTCTCGACAACGGCGTGCATCGAGAATTGACTACGTAAGTTACGTAGTCATTCAATACGTAACTTACGTATAATAGTCAAGTTCGGCGATACCGACGCCCCCTCACACCCCCGGCAGCACCAGCTCCGCCCGCAACCCCCCGATCGGCGCCGTGCCCAAGGTCAGGCTGCCGCCATACAACGCCGCCAGATCGATCACGATCGACAGGCCCAGCCCCGAGCCCGGCTTGGACTCGTCCAGCCGCGCGCCGCGGCGGGAGACTTTTGCGCGTTCGTCCGGCGACAGTCCGGGGCCGTCGTCGTCGACGATGATGCGCAACGTCGAACCGCCCTCGCCGCCGCCCCGCATCGCGGCGCCACTGCCGCGCTCGGCCAGCACCTCGACAAACACCCGCGACTCCGCCCATTTGCAGGCGTTGTCGACCAGGTTGCCGACCATCTCCTCGATGTCCTGCCGCTCGCCGCGGAATTTCGCGGACATATCGGTCTCGACCTCGATAACGATGCCGCGGTCGCGGTGGATCTTTTCCATGGTCCGGCGCAGCGCCTCGATCACCGGTGCTACTTCGGTGACGGTGCCGATGATGGTCAATCTCGCCGCGATCCGCGCGCGCTCCAGGTGATGCGCCACCTGATCGCGCATCACATGGGTCTGCTCCAGCACCTTTTCGGCGAACGCATCGCCGCTGCGCGCGGAGGCCTCGTTGACGATCACCGACAGCGGCGTCTTGATGGCGTGGGCGAGATTGCCGACATGGGTGCGGGCGCGCTCGACGATCTCGCGGTTGGCGTCGATCAGCGCGTTGGTCTCGCGCGCCAACGGCGCGATCTCGACCGGGAAATCGCCCTCCAGCCGCTCGGCGCGTCCGGATCTTATATCGGCGATGGAATCGGAGATGCGCTTCAGCGGCGCGAGCCCGAAGCGGACCTGGAAGATCGTGGTCAGCACCAGCACGATCGACAGCGCCGCAAAGGTACCGCCGAGATAATAGTCGAAGGCGCGGGTTTCCTCGAAAATCTCGGAGGCGTCGCCGGCCACCATCACCAGATACTTGCCGTCGGCGCCGAGATCGACCGGCCGCTCCACCATGCGCAGGGTCTGGCCTTCGGGGCCGTCGACATAGCCGATGCGGATGCCGGCCGCGGTCAGCTCGTTGCCCTGCTCCTCGAGCTTGGGCAGCTTCTTGTCCCACAGCGAGCGTGACGATTTTATGTCGGGCTTGTCGCCGTCGGTGCGGGTGACCTGCCAGTACCAGCCCGACAGCGGCAGCTCGAACAGCGGCTCGCCGAGCGACTGCATCTGCTTGTCCGGCGGCTCGTCCGGGGTCGCGACGTCGGCGACCAGCGTGCGCAGATAAAGGTTGAGCCGGCGGTCGAAGGCGCGCTCGCTGGCCGAGCGGTACACCGACGACAGCACGATCCCGGTGATCAGCAGGATCACCACCACCCACGCGGTGGCGGAGACGAACAGCCGGGTGGCGAGCGAACTGGCGCGGCGCGGGGACTCTCGCGATGTCTGCTTGGTATCCATCAAGAGAGTTGTGAACCAAAGCGCAGCAGAATTACAGCCTGGACGCGTGCAATTTTCCCAAGCGGCGCCGCATGCACCGCAGTCGTCCCCGCGAAGGCGGGGACCCATACCCCCTGGCGCCTGTTATTCTGCACGAGCCTAGCCACGTCCTCGCTTCAATTGAAGCGACACGGCGTATGGGTCCCCGCCTTCGCGGGGACGACGGGATATTAATGCGCGTCGGTCGGTGGCGTCAGCAGGTAGCCGAGGCCGCGCACGGTCTGGATGATGTCGACGTCGAGCTTCTTGCGGATGCGGCCGACGAACACCTCGATGGTGTTGCTGTCGCGGTCGAAATCCTGGTCGTAGAGATGCTCGACCAGTTCGGTGCGCGACACCACCCGCCCGGTGTGGTGCATCAGATAGGCCAGCAGCCGATACTCGTGCGAGGTCATCTTGATGGGGTTGCCGGACACGCTGACCCGGCCGGTGCGGGTATCCAGCGACACCGGCCCGCAGGTCAGCTCGGACTGCGCATGGCCGGCGGTGCGGCGCAGCAGCGCGCGGATCCGCGCCAGCACTTCCTCGAGATGGAACGGTTTTGCGACATAGTCATCGGCGCCGGCGTCAAAGCCCTGCACCTTGTCGCTCCAGCGATCCCGCGCGGTGAGAATCAGCACCGGCATCACCCGCTTGTTGCGCCGCCACGCCTCCAGCACCGAGATGCCGTCCATCTTCGGCAGGCCGATGTCGAGCACCACGGCGTCATAGGGCTCGCTGTCGCCGAGAAAATGCCCCTCCTCGCCGTCGAAGGCGCGGTCGACCACATAGCCGGCGTCGGTCAGCGCCGTGGTGAGCTGCCGGTTGAGATCGGGATCGTCTTCAACGACCAGAAGGCGCAAGATGGTCTCCGCGTGCGAATTGTCGAACCACCCTCACATGAGGCTTACGCGCGTGAATGCTCCATGAACAATACTAACCCCGAAGATTACTTTTTCTTCACAACCGCCTTGACTAATTTTTCGAGTCCGCCGGGCGCGTCCTGTCCGGTGGCGGCACTGAGCTTTTCGCGGGTGCGGCCAGAGACATAGACGCCTAACACGCCGAATCGGAACCCCCGATAGGCAAAGCAGCGTGGCGGCCCCGCGCGGCGCGTTGATGGTCGCGATATCGCCGGTCCGCCGGCGTAATGCTCACCGAAGCCACGGCCAGGAATAGATGGCGGCGGCGTAACTGCCACCAAGCCCCGCGGTGAGAATGAGACGTTCGAACATGATCGTTTGCTCCTGAATGTTTTGAATTCAAGCGTGCCCCGGACGCAGCGCCATAAGCGCGGTTACGCGCCCGGGACACGAGCTTCGTCGCCCTTTTCAAGTTGTCAGAGTGTCTGGCAGGAGGCGTAGATGAAGAGCACCGCCCCTGCCACGCCCGGATAGTTGTTGTTGGAACGGAAGATGGATGCAGCCGTCGTGCCGCCGGAGCCAAAGCCGGATAGTCCGAGCGAGAAACTGCCGTCGAATCCGCTGAAGGCGCAATGCGCCGCCAACGTAACGGGAAGGCCGGAAACGATGAGGGCCCCCGCGCCGCCGGTGTTGGTATTGATGCTCGCGGTGGCCCAGAACTCGGTGGTGTTTCCGCTGCGCTTGTACTGCGCATTGTTGACGGTGTAGGTGATCGAACCCGAGCTCGGCGCCAGCACCGGAGTCCAGGTCGGCAACGGATACGAGATGTTCGGCGTGTTATTCTCCGCGGTGACGTCGAGGCATCCGGACTGCACCACGCCGCTCGAAATATTGGTCGTGGTCAGGCTTTCCAGCCGCAGGCCGGTCGGGCTGCTGCCGCACCCGATCAGGAGGCTGAAGGAGTCGTAGCTGCCGCCCTGCCAGCTATAGCCGCTGCCGCCGGTCAGATCGTAGCCGACATTCGCACCGGCAGTCGCATACATCCGGTCGCCGATGGCGGTGAAGCCGATCGCGGTCAGAACCCACCACTCGCCGCCGCTTGTCGTGACGTCGCCGTACCAGTTGCCGATGCTCACCATGCCCCGGCACGGAAGCGACGGCGAATTGGCAAAAGCACTGGCGCGGCCGTTGCTGTCCGCTTCGAACGTGTTGTTCTCCAACAGCCAGCTCTCGCCGCACTGCTGGATCGGAGGCCCGTACGAGGTGACGAACTGGTTGTCCTCGATGTGGACGACATTGCTGAAACCGGCAATCAACTCGCCATGGATCGCGCCCGCGCACCTCGAAAAGTTGTTGTGCCTGATGGTGACCTCGATCGCCTGATCGATCAGCAAGCAGCCGCCGGCCGGCGTCGGAACAGCGGCCGAACTGAACGGTCCGAGAAGACTATCGGTCAGCGTAAGATTGCTGCTGACACTGGAGCCCGACGTTACACCTCCCGCGTCGATGATAAAGCCGGTAAAGCCCGGATTGTTATAGTTCAGCCACAGCTTGTCGAGGGTCCATCCCGTCGTATCCCGAAGGTCGATGCCGCGGGCGCCGGTGCCGGTATAGACCAGCCCCGATACGTTCGTCGCGGGGCCGCCGTTCTTGGGACTGACGCCGCGGAGCTGGACATAGTTCTTGCCCTTGCCGTCCAGCGTCGTGCCGTAATATGCAAGGCATCCCATCGGAATATCGAGGACACCATTCTGCGCCGGCAGCGCGTTGATGGCCGCCTGGATCGCGGTGCTTTCGTCGGCGCCGCTGCAGGTTACGCCGTAATTGGTGATCGGATTGTAGACGCCGGGATCGATCGAAACGGTGCCGCTGGTGGTGATCGGCCCTCCGGTCAAACCGCCGCCGGTCCCGACCGACGTGACGGTGCCCTGCGCCAGCGCGGGCGCCGCGGTAACAAGAAAGGCCGCCGAAGCGGCCGCGAGGATTCGACGATGAGATTTCATATCAGGGATACTTTCTGTGGATGGGTTGGTGGGAAACGCGCTACGGCTATGAGAAGATCAGGGCATCGGTCACCTCCTTCCGAAGGCCTCGAGAAGCGTGGCGATCAATTTTGAAAGGGTGGATTGCGGCGGCGCGGCCCTGCCACACCCGCGCGCCGCGGCGGGGCACCAAAACCGTGCATCATCGCCGGACTCGACCGACCGCCGATCCGCCTTAGACGCCTGTCATGCCGTGCCAGGCCCAAAATACCAGCGCGCCGAGCGCCGCGCCGGGGATGACATCGACCACATAATGCTGCTTGGTTTTCAACGCGGAGATCGCGATCAACAGCGGAAACGCCGCGCACACGACGCCGATCTGCGGCCACTGCCGCCCGATCGTCAGATCCGTCATCATGGCGACGCTGACATGCATCGACGGCATCGAATTGCGCAGCTTGTCGAAACGCCAGACCAGGTCGAGGAAGGCCTGCGAGTGCGAGCCTTCCCACGGCCCTCGATACGCCAGGCGCCAGGCGGCGGGAATCTCGACCGGCAGAAATAAGAAGAAGCACACCTGCACGGCGAGCAGCGCCAGGTACGCGCCGACGCAGTTTGCAAAATCCGGCCACGTCGATACGGACAAGGCGGCCAGAACGATCATCGGATAGTACAGCCCGCTGTAGATCCAGACCCATCGCGGATCATAGGAGATCATCGCGTCGAAGCGCGTCTCCAGGCAACGCGCTTCAAACCAGCGCTGCCGCTGGGCCCAGAAGTAGAACTGATAACCGCCGATGATCAGCACGATGGTGATGGCGACCTCGAGGCCGCGGTCGAATGGCGTCATGGCGGGCTCGGTCTACTTCTTCGCCGCGGTCGTCGGCTGCGACACCGCCAGCGTCGCCGCCATCCGCTGCTGGCCCCGCATCATCATGCGGTCGCCGAACCAGAAGCCCATGATGGCGCCGAAGATGGCTGCCGTGTTGTCGTCCCAGACCAGCCTGGAGAGCTGCCCGAGATCGTAGCCCGAGTTGATGCCGTAGATCGCAAGGCACACCTCTAGAAATATCCAGAGATGGAAGAAAACAAGGGTGACGTAAGGTCGGACAAATACCGCCAGCGCGTCGACAAAACGGTTGCCAGAAGCGCTACTTGCAAACTCATAAATATGGTCTGCCTGCCGGATATCAGCCTGAGAATTCGCAAGATCGATCTGTAGCGCGCCGCCTTCCTTGGCAGCTTGCATCTGGAGCTGGGCGAGAGCGAGTTGCTGGGCATGGTTGGCCTTCAGCGTGAGCCATTGCATGATGGCGGGGACCATGCCTGTGATGGCCCCGAGGATCGCGACGATGCCGGTGATCATGGCTGGGCCACCTTCGCTTCTCTTACCGCGGCGACGGCTTCCACTTTGGTGGAATCGGCGATCGCGATCGCTTGTGCGATTTCCGGCCGCGCCTTTTCCTTTTCAGGGATTGCGACCAGCTCGAGTGGCGCGGTCGTCTTGTTGCGCAGCTTCTCGTCTGCCATGCCCATGAGGGTGATGATCATCGGCAGAAGATTGAAGGCGAGATGGACCAGACCTTGATACTGCTCGGGCACAAACGGCATCAACGGCGTGAGGTCGATCGTGCCGAGATATGTCAGCGCGGTGAGTGTAACGCCGACCGTCATCTTGAGCCGCGCCAACAGAATGGTCTGCGACTTCTTGAACAGGACAATCTCGATCGGTTCGACCCGGGCGAAAAACCCTGCAGTCCATGGTTTGGTTTTGAGCCAGTCACGGCCCCACAGCGCATACCAGGCAAGGATGATGATCGAGCCGGCGGCGATCACGAATTTGATGGCCATCTTTAGCCCCTCTTCGGTTTGAAAAGATCGGCAACGCGTCCCCAGAACGTGGGCGCGAGACCGGATCGCACCGGGCCCGGCGGCGGGAGTTTGATTTCAGGCGGTTTCGGAATCTCGGGAGCTGCCGGGACAGCCGGCGCTGCAGAGCCCGCCGCCGCGAACACGATCGGCCCCGATCCCAGCGCCGCCTTCCATTTTGCAAGCCAGGCCTGGCGCTGCGCGAGACCGACGGTGCCGCCGTTCAGGCGTCGTGTGACGTTCAAGACGTCATCGGCCTTCGCGAACGGCAGGCAGCCGCACAGGATAAAATCCGCCACGCCGCATTCGAGAAACCGCTGGGGATCGTTGACCAGGTCGGGATGGTTGAGGACATCGAGGCCGGTTGCTTTCGCCAGCCGCGCATAGCCTTCGCGCCCGGTGGTCTGCGCGGCGCCGCGGCCGCGAAAATTCCAGCCGTCGTCGGAGCCGGCGGCGTTGCCCATGCGGCCGTTGTAGACCTTGTTTGCAAGCGCCCGCGGATTGCCGGCGTAGGGAGCCGCCATCGCCATGGCCGGAAAGCGCGACGGCCACACCTGCATCATGCGCCCCGCCGTGTAGTTCAGGTTCTCGACCACGTCGTGGCCGGCGCCGCATTCATGGGATATCTGCGCCATGACATGGGCGGCGAGCAACGGCGTGGTGATGCCGTATTTCGCGAACACCGCGGGCGCGCTGGCGACGATGCCTGCGCGCAGGCCGGGAATCTTCGCATCGCCGTGGGGCCACAGATGCATGAGAGCGTCGTCGAAAGTGACAGCGTTGGTCGGCATGGCATTGTTCCCAAAAGAAAAAGCCGCCCAAAGGCGGCGGAAGGTTGAGTCGCTACTTGTTCGCGGGGTGGTTGCGGGTTAGGACGGGCGATGTCCGCTGCCCGACAGTTTTTCCCCGGCATTCATGCGCTTCGCGCAATCGCCGCGACGCTCGTTGTGATCCAGCACGCGGGTTTTGCAGCCAAGGACTATTTTGTTTTTGGATATGATATCGATGGCGACTATTTTATTTGGGGCCGGGTCGGAGTCGTCCTGTTCTTTGCGATTTCCGGCTTTGTCATCGCGTTGCAGCGTACCAAACCGGTCAAGCAGTTTGTTGCGCACCGTCTGCTGCGCATCTATCCCAGCTATTGGCTGGCGATGAGCCTGGCTGCAATCCTGCTGGCGGTTTGCGGGCAAGCAGTAAGCGTCGGACCGGCGTCGGTGCTGCTGTATCCTTCAAGCGCGAGTGAAGGCACGTTATCCATTCCCTACTGGACGCTCGCCTTCGAAATGACATTCTACGCGTTGGCGGCAATTGCGTTCGCATGCCGCCTTAGCGATCGCACGCTAACGATCATTGCCCTGCTTTGGATCATCGCCTCCAACTCGTTCGCCCCGGCCCCCACCGGGGATTATGGCGCCGACATCGTAGCCTATTCCTATCCCGGGTTTCCCAACATTCTATGGTCGGCGGCGGTGCAGGTTTTTCCCATGGGCCTGATCTGCGGCATTCATTTCGAGCGGCTAACGCGCATTGGGCATTGGCCGTACCTACTCGCGTCGGTAATCGCATTTGCAGGCGGAACACCTTTAGTGGAACTGAGCGCTGCCAAACTGGCGTTGCATGGCATCAGTTCGTGCTGCCTCATTCTCGCAGTGGCCGATCTTGACATCCGGTCGCGGATCGTCGAGACGCTCGGAAATGCCTCATACGGAATTTATCTGATCCACTTCCCGGTCATGATGGCCGCCGCAGCGATATCGCCATCACACGGCATCTTTTGGTTTTTTGCGGTCGGGATGGCGAGCGGGACGCTATGCGGGCTGTTCGACCACTGGCTTTACCGGCGTATGTCCGGCCAAATCGCGAAGCCGCTCCAGCCTATGGAATTTCGTAAGTGACCTGGGCGGCAATGCGATACCCGGTCACAATCAGGCTAGTGGCATAAGTCGCTTTTGCACAATACATCCGGGTCGCGCCTAAAGCCAAAAATACCGTGCCGGCGTCTCCGGTCGTGTTGTACTCTACAAGTGATCCGACATAGTGGAATGCCGCGCCGGTAAATGGCAAACTGATGAGTATGGCGCCCGAATTGCCGACGCCCTGATTGGCAACCGTGACGTCGACCGCGACAGTGATGGTTTTGCCGATCTGTTTATAGCGGGCAGAATTCACAGTGTAGGACGCGGCTGTACTTCCGACCGTTTCCGACGCAATCGAACTTGGCGTATAGGAAGTCCACGCCGCATCGACGTATGCCGTCGTGGCGATCCTGGTCGAGTTGTCATTCGCGGCGGCGGTCGGCGCGGTCGGCGTACCTGTCAGCGCCGGCGAAACAGAGAATACGGCAAAGCCTGTGCCGGTTTCATCTGACAGGGCCGATGCGAGATTGGCGCTTGATGGCGTTGCAAGGAAGGTGGCGATGCCGGTGCCCAAACCGTTGATGCCAGTCGAAATCGGCAGGCCGGTTGCATTCGTCAGCGTGCCGGACGCCGGTGTTCCCAGCGCCCCGCCGTTGCTTACGAACGCGCCGGCCGATCCGACGTTGGTCCCGAGCGCGGTTGCCACGCCGGTGCCCAGCCCCGTGACGCTGCCTATCGCAGGGGTGACGGTTGCGGAGCTTACCGCCGTCAGCCGGCCCTTGGCGTCATAGGTGATGATCGGCGCGACCGTGGCGCTGCCGGTCGGCCCGCCGGCGCTGATGGTCGAAGGCAGGCTCGTCACGCAGGATCCCGCGCTGGCGGTGACATCGCCTGTCAGCGCCGGCGCCTGCGAGCAGGCCAGCGAGCCCGCAAGGTTGCTGAAATTTATCTGCGCATAGGCAATGACGCCTCGATTGCTCAGCCCGTTTGCCCATTGATTGACCGGGGCGGCGGAGGGCGAGACCGCCTGGCGGTCGGTTATGCCGGTGACGCTGACATTGGTCGGGCGCACCACGCCGTTCGGGTCTGTGACCGTCCACGGCACCGTCGAGGGACTGTTGACGTTTTCCAGCATCATGCTGGTGAGATCGGTGGCGTCGATCGTCACCGCGCTGTTGATGCCGCCGATATGCAGATCGTGCAGTTTGACATTGCGGACCGTCTCCCCGGCCCATGTGCCGATCGCGCCGGGGATAGATGTGTTGTTGAACAAACTAAGCGCCGGCGTCCCTGTGCCGTAGTCTCTGAGCGAACCGGAGATCGTAAGGTTGTCGATCGTATAGCCCCTCGCGGAAGTGTCGGCAGTCGCGGCGTCATAGGCCCACTTTCGAGTCAGCAGCGCCGGAGGCTGGCCATCCTGGGTGGTGTCGTTTACGTCGAAAATGAAATGGATGTTTTTCATCGTCGCAGGCACGCTGCCGTAGCCGCCCGACGTGTACGGCGCGAAGGCAGCGTCCAGCAAATCGATCTGGGTGGGGCTAAACACCGTGACGACGTGTTTTCCGTTTGCCTCCGTGGTTCCTCCGATGGCATTGAAAAACCATGTTTGTCCCGTGGCGGCGTTTGCCGTGCTATTGACGGTCAGGCGCACTTTGCCGGAGCCGTTGTCGGCGGCGCCGGTCACCGTCATCGGAGCGACTGTCTGCTGCATTTCCAGGGTGGCGAGACTCGGAAGATTGTTCGCGGCCAGTTCCCCCGTGTTGCGGTAGCGCACCGTGATGTTGGACAGCGTGTTCCGCTCGACCGGCGCGGAGGGAATGGCGTATTGCTTGATGAGAACGTTATCGTGGGCGGACGGTCCGCCGTTCGAGACGATCTCCACATCGTGATCTGATACGCCGTACACGAAATAGACGCGTCCGCAATTGCTGCACTTGAGCCCCCGGGCGAAGAAGCCGTCGCCGTGGTTCTGGAAGTTGACCCCGTAATAGACGGTGTCCAGATCGGCGTTGAACAACTTGATGTTGTAAGACGGCGCGGCCGTATAATTGCCGGTCACGACCGTCAGTCCGGCGATGCCGCCGAACTGCTTCATGTTGTTGATGATGATGTTGCGATTGTTCTGGGTCGAAAAATAAAAGAAGAACCCGCCTCGGGTGAAGTCGAGCGCGGTGTAGCCGGTCTGCCGATACGACGGGTCGTTAAAAATCAACTGGCTCGCATCGGTGCCGTAAAATACAAAGGGCTGCCCCTGCACCAAAAACTGATTGTTCGTGGTGATGGTAGACCCATTGAAGTTGAAGGTCGCGGAGCTGACCACCGACGTGAAGTTGAACAGAATCGACGGTGTGGTTCCGGCGGGCCACACCTGATAGCTGGCTCCGGGAGCAAACGTCACGATCGCGCTGGTAACACCACCCAGATTGAGCCATGCCGACATGGACTGGAAGGCCGCCGTGCAGTCGGTTCCGTTAAAGCAGCCGAACATTTCCGGGGTGACGGAGCGGTTGTTGAGCGCCCACCATTGCCCATCGGCGCTCTGAAAACGCCATGCGGCGGGGCTGGATGCGGCGATGCGGATATAGGACGCGCCGCCGTTGTCGCCGGCAACGCCGCGGCCCAGGGTGGTGACGATCAACGTCGATGACGGGATGTTTGCCGCCGTCGCCTCGGCGAGCGTGGAGAAGGTCTGCTGCACCGAAAGCGATGACGGGGCGGTTCCGCAGTCCTGCAGCAGTCCCGTCGTACCGCTGAAGCACGCCAGATTGCCGGACACCACCGGCGCCGCCGGCATGATCGAATTGACAATGTCGTTTGTGACATTGCGTAACAGCAGCGGAAAACTGTTATCCGGAAACGAGGTTCCGATTTCCGTGTTGAGTTGCGCTTTGGTCTTTTGCGCCTGCGCCGGAATGACGAGCGCGCACAGCAGTGCGGCCGCCGCGAGGATGCGTCGTGAGATCATGTCAAAATATCCTGAAGCTTGAGGAACGAGGCGGATCGCCCGGTTCACGTTGCGGGGAGGATCTGGAAAGCTGATTGCCGCCGGCCGCGGCGTCGTTGATGGTCAGGCCGGTATGCGTTGACCGTGGCGCCGGTGGTCCTCGCGCGCCCCTGGTTTGCGCCGCGCCGCGGCCGCGACCGGCGCGCAGGCCGGGAACCTTGGCGTCGGCATTGGGCCCAGGCGCGACAAAGCCTCGCCAAAAGACGATTGCGGCATGGGCGGAAACTCAGGAGGATGTCTTGAGTGAGGGTCGGGATAAGTCGTAAGGTCGGCCGTATTAATTTGAGGATTTGCGGTGGCCCATCTGTTCCATAACGCGCCTGAGGAAATCGAGGACCTGCACCAGCCGGTGCCCGAACGCAGGCGTTGGGTGCCGATCGCCGTGGTCGCCGGGCTGGCGCTGTTCGGGGCGGCCTCGGCTTGGCTCTGGTATGCCGGGGGTAACGGCCTTCCGGCGTTGCCGTCCTTTACCTCCTCGGTGGCAACGCCCGGCGCCGCCCCCGCCGAGGTCCCGGACAAGACTGTCGGGCTGAAGGATTTTCAGGCCTTTCAGCAGCAGATCGCGGGAACCCTGCAATCGACCGCGCAGCTTGTTGCGGCCCAGCAGGCGGAGATCAAACGCCTGTCCGATCAGGTCGCGGCCCTATCCGCGAAGATCGATGCGCAGCAGCGTCCCGCCGCATCGGCGCAAGCCGCAGCGCCTGCCCCGCCGCCGTCACCGCCGCCATCGGCCGCGCGGAAGAGGGCCACCGCTCCCAAGCAGCCGCCGGCGATTTCAGTCGGAGGCGCGCCGCTGCCGGCCCCATCCGAGCGCTGAGCGCGTTAAAGTTGCGCAAGCGAAAACCAGTCACAACCATAGCGTGTATCCGCTTGACTGTGGTCAGCGGAGGCTTGCATTTATCGGGCCGTGCAATTCTGAGGGACCTCGAGGAATGACGACCGTCCAGATACCGGCTGTTTCGACACCGATTGTAGGCTTCCTGTTCATCGGCCTCATTGCGCTTATCGAACGCCGTTATGATCGTGCGCCTGCCGCCGCGCCCGGCCAGCCAGGATCAAAGGTGTCATCCGTCTTGAAGACTGTTCTGGAACCAGCCTATGCAGATGAACCCGTATCCCGCTCGATCGACATCCGGGATCGGGTGGAGAGCACGTGACGCTGCAAAACCTCGCCCTTCTCGCCCCCATCGCGATGGTCCTGGCTGTCGCCGTCTTTGTGTTGGCGGAAGAGTGGTTTAACCAGCGCGCGATGATGCGCGAGAAGGCCGCCGCTGCCACTTCGTCCGCGGCGGTGCGAGTGGCGGATACGAATGAACGAACCATTCGGCGCATTGCCGAAATGTTGCGAGAGGTTAAATCGACAACGCCCTCTCGCGAGCATTGAGCCTTAGACATATTGCCCGCCGGTGGCCGTCGAGCCGGCGGCATTGCCCGGCAGGTAGGTGGCTCCGGCACCGGCGGTGTAGACCACGCCGTTTGCGGTGATCGAGTAACGCGATCCCGTGGCGCTGGCGCCCGCGAAAGTGTTGCTGTCGATGAAGACCACGCCGACGAAGGATGACGTTACGAAGGCGCCGGAGAACGCCACCGTTCCGGTCGTGGTGACGGTGCAGCCTTCGATCGCCACGTTGCCGCTCGACGAGCAGAAGATATGCGTCACCGCGCCCGCGCTGATGTTGTAGGTAACGCCGGCGCCGAACGCGATGCTGCCGCTTCCCGACGCCTGCATCTGGCGGTTAGCGGCGCCGAAATCCATCGCGCCCGTCACCGAGACCGCCGAACCCGACGACTTCAACCCTACTGTGGCACCGGTGCCCGACGAAACCAGCTTGAAACCGATGACGGAAAGCCGGCCGCCTGATTGAACCGAGAGCGCGGCAGCGCCCGCGGCGGCCGTCGTGATCACGACGTTGGCAGGCGTTGCCGTGTTGCCCTGAAGGGTAACACTGCCGGAACCGACCCAGGGGCCGGTGACCGTCACCGTTCCCGTATAAGTGCCGTCGGCGACCTGGATGGTGACGTTGTAGATCGACAGATCCAGCGCGGCGACGGTGTCGATCGCCTTCTGGATGGTGAGAAATGCGCCGCCGCTGGAATTGGCGAGGCCGTTGTTGGCGTCGGAGCCGTCGGTGCGGACATAATAGCTGCGGTTCGCCGACAATTGCTCGCGGACGCCGAGATTGGCGCGCGCGCTGGCTGCGCTCGCAAGATCGGAAAGATTGTTCGCCGCCGCCAGCAATCCGGTTGCGCCCGCGATCAGCCGCCAGCGCGCGGCGGTGCCGTCGTAGCGCAGCATCGCCGCCTGTTTTGCGGCGACGGTGAGGCTGGTCCCGAGCGTAAAACGGTTGGCCGCTGACGATGAGGTGCTCTCGTCCGCCAGCACGATCGGTTGGCTGCCGATATTGATGAGGCTGACGACGCGTCCCTCTGCGCCGCCGGCCAGGCCCGTGATAGTGCGCGACGCATCCGACGACAGCTGCAGCACCAAGGCGGTCGCTGCGCCGGTAGGGTTGTAGTCGTTCTGGTTCGCCGTGATCTGCGGCGGCGAAATGAGTCCCGTGAGCAAAAACCCGCGCGGCAGCGCGAGATTGCCGGTGGTTTGATCGATCGTGAACGCCTCGACCCAGGCCGAGCCGTCGGCCGATACTTTCAGCTTGAACGCATCGGAGCCGACCAGGCCGAATTCGGCACGTCCGGAAAAGGCGTCGGAGAAAAACACCGACGCGGTTTTCGCCGCGCTTTCCTTGGAGATTTGCAACCGCGCGTCGCCGCTGCCGCCGTCGGCAACATTGATCGCGGTGAGCAGCGCCGCGTTGGACTTGACGCTCAAGAGATTGGGGGCGGACGCTGACGTGTTGATGCCGACATGAACCGCGTTGTCCAGCGTCACCGGCAGGTCGCGCAGGTCGCGCCAATGCGTGCCGTCGAACACGAACATCACGTCATCGGCTACCGACCAGATGCACCAGCCGGTCTTCGGCACGAGGAACGCCCAGGCGCCGTCCTGCCAGGTCGCGATCGCATCGCCGTGCCCCGCCCACGCGCCGGTCGCGCCGGCAGCCACGACATGACGCTCGCCCTCGGCCGGCGACGACGGCGGCGCGGTGCGCGTGAGATCCAGCACCGCGACCTGGATCGCCGCATCGAGAATCCGCAACGCCTCGTTATGCGTGACATGCTTCTGGGCCTGGCTGCCCTCGATGAAAGGCAGCGCGAGGTTGGGTGTGTCGGTCATGAGGATAATCCATACGGTAGCCGTCACCCTGAGGAGCGCGCTCTTGCGCGCGTCTCGAAGGGCGGCGGCGTGGCACATCCTTCGAGGCTCGCCGCTGGCGCGGCGAGCACCTCAGGATGACGGAGAGTAGTTATCGTCCTTGCGAGGAGCGAAGCGACGAAGCAATCCAGCTCTTCGTCCGCATTCTGGATTGCTTCGCGGAGCCTGTCATCGGGCGGCGCTTCGCGCCGACCCGTTGGCTCGCAATGACGAGTGTCCAAATCCGCGAGCGTCGGAAAAATTGCGACTATGGGCTGCGCTGTTGCACATCTTGCCGGCTGAAAAACGCCCGGTGTAAACTAAGGCCGGTTTCTCGGCGAAGCTGGGTGGCTGCGGCTCTATTGGTCGCTGCCGGCAGGGCATTCCTGAATGACCCGAGGACGCTGAATGACATGGTTCCAGGCCCTGGTGATCACAGCGTCCTTTTGCATACCCGTGGTCGTCGGACTCTTCATCCTCGTGCTCGACTATTTCGACAACAGAGCAGCTGCAAGGCAGCTAAGGCAAAAGCAGGCCGATGCCTTGCGCCAAGCGACCAATCCAGCGCTTCCGCTGTCGGACTTGTCTGAAGCGGAACGCGCGCAACTCAAGTTGCACATTGAGACGCTCGAAGCTTTCGCCAAAGCCGTCCGCAACGCCAGCGCCGCCGTCGAGGAAAGCTCGCGACGTATCCATAGGGCGGGTTCGGGTTCGTAGGGTGGGCAAAGCCATCGGGTCGCGCGAAGGCGCGGCCCGATGGCGTGCCCACCACCACGCGCAATGGTGGGCACGGCGCAAGGGCGCCTTTGCCCACGCTACGTTATCGCATCAAATCGCGCGCGTGACTTCCGCGGCATATCCCGGCACCAACCGTCGCCGAAATCTGCGCAACCCGGATGTGCAAGCTCGTCTGCACCGCGCCGAAATCCGCCAGCTCATCCACGGCCGCATACAGCGCCTGAGGTGACGTGCAGGCAATCGACCGCACCACCGAACCGCCCGAGAGAATCTGCAGCGTATATACCTCACTCGCCTCGCCGAGCGGCACCTCGACGCCCCATCCGTCGCCGTCGATCCGCGTGCGTCTGACCCAGGAGACGTGAATGCCGTCGTCGGCGCGACGCGCGGCGACATGCACCGGCGTCAGCGGTTTTAGCGCGGTATCGCCCCGGCGTCACCGTCAGTGCTACCGCCATGGGATCGCCGTGATTGCGCCCGGCACTACGGCTGCCCTATCTGTCTGATTAACGCCAGACCGATCTTTTTATCGCTTCCGCCAAGGGCCCACAGCTTCAACGAATGGCTTGGCTATTCGAACATCGTTCCACGCTTCTTGCGCAAGCAATTCCAACAATTGATCTTCATTGGTTTTCACTCGCCTGACGGTTGCGTATGAAATATTATCTGGGGCGGGCTCATGCAAAATTCGTACTCTCATGCCGAAGCTGGCGAACGCTTGCTTAATTGCGCCAACATTTCCGATGGCCAATGCGTGATGTGCTTTTACCTTTCGGTTGCGCCACATTGCCGTTGTCACACCAGCAAGACAGTCGTTCTGAGTGCCATCGAAAAATTCGAGCCAGCCATTGGAAAGATAAGTTTCGTCTTTCCTGAGTTGGAAAGCTTGAGGAAATGCGAGGAGGTTTCCGTCTCCTTGATCATCGATCTCGGATTCGCGGATATGACGCACCAAGTGGTGCTTGCTATCAAGTGAGGAGTTTTTCGCCATCGTGAAAAAAACGGTCCGGTTCATAACCTGCAATTAAATCCGGAAGTCGATGGATTGGGTTGATGCCCGCGCCGCTCTCTGGTGAACCATTCATGGTTTGCGAAAGCACCCAACGAAGCCCATCCTTTCGCAGGAATTCAATGACGATCCTGTCGCGGTCGCGGCGCCAAGACGCCAAGAAATTTCCTTTCGCAGACAAACCTAGACCCGGCCTTTTTGTTGGATGTAAGTAAATGACAGTCCGTAAAAAGGTTGCGAAGGACTCTTCGGATGGTAGAAGCAGATCTTCTTCCCAATCCGTCGGGTCAAGAAAGCGATCAAGAGTGGAGAGAAGCTGCGTCCGCCATTCATGATCTAAATACATCGAGACGGCAGAGAGGATTTTTTTCAAAGATGCCAGCTTTGCACTCAACTGTTGGTCCATTGAAACTTGTCTCGGCTTCAAAATGGAGTCAGCCACATTGCGAATATCCGCAACCGTCCCCGCGGTTAGGCGTTGCATCGACTTGATACGATTTTCAGCAAGCTTCGAGGCTTCTGTAACCCCCCACGAGGGTGCTGAAAGGCCTTGGAATGCTGCCGGAAGATGATCCATGAGCGATTTAGCAATAATAGCGGTCATAAAAACAGCACGCGGGTTTTATCGGTGATACAGGCTTCAAAAACGGAATTCTTTATAGATCTAAGCGCTTCAACTGTATTCCACAAGGCTTGTTCGCTCCTCGGAAGATGATCGTCGACACTCACGTCGAGGTCAAGAAGGAAAGAAATGGTCTTTATCAGAGGACTGACGGTTGGACTTGTGTTTAAGACGAGCTTAATCGGCTGGTCTAACATCGGGATTTCGGTTGTGGCCGCATATCCATTCATTGCCCCAAAACCGGGAATGTTCGGGCGCTGCACGACGAACCGGAAATAATCGTCCATCTTGATCTCAGTGTGCTCGTCGGCTGCAGGAATATCGATGCGGTTTATATACCGCAGGCCGATTCGAGCAATGTCGTTCCACCCCACGATTTTGGTCCAATCTGCCCAATTAACCCTCGCTTCGGCGATAAATTGCTCCCAGCCGCAATAGGGAGCTGTCCGGGAGGTCGCAATGAGAACGCGTCCTGCTGTGACCGTAAAAGCCCCATCGGCCGAAAGGATTTTGAACCCGGTCTGCTCTTGGTTAATTCTCAAACTGGCGCCGTCTGATTCTAGGCTCAGGTTCGCAACTCTTTGCGGGGGCGTAGGATACCGCTTTTGAAACTGCGCCTCGACCTTGGCGGCCTTCTTCTCCTCTATCGGAGCAGCGAGGCGAACCTCTAGTACAGCCTCAATTATTGGCGGTCGCTTGTAAGGTGTCATGATTACCTAGCTCGTAGCAGGCTCTCGCAAAGAAAAGGCTAACACGACAATAGCGACTCTCTTTTACATCGCGTCGGCTTTGAAGCAAATACTGCCTTCAGCGGAGGGGCGACAGAAATAGAGGATCCGCTTTCCCTCTGCCGCGGCGAAGGGAGTGCGCGCGCTACGCTGCGTCCGGGCCACGAGTTTAGAGCTCGAGCGTAGCCTCAGCGGAATATCCCGCTCCGACGGTACTCGACAGCTGCACCACCCGAATATGCAAGCCTGTCTGCACAGTCCCGAAATCCGCAAGCTCATCCGCAGCCGGGTAGACCCCCTGCGGCGACGTGCTCGCGATACTGCGCACTACAGCACCTCCGGAGAGAATATCCAGCACATACCGCTCGCTCTCCTCGCCGAGCGGCACCTCGACGCCCCATCCGTCGCCATCGATCCGGGTGCGCCTCACCCATGAGATGTGAACGCCGTCGCCGGCGCGAAGCGCGGCGACATGCACCGGCGCCAGCGGTTTTAGCGCGGTGTCGCCGGGCGTCACCGTCAGCGCCACCGCCGCGGGGTCGTCGTGGTTGCGCCCGGTCGCGACGATGCGCAGTTGCATCGGCCGCGCCAGCGCGTTGAGGCCCACAGCGATCGGCACCATATGGGCGCCGAGCACCACGAACGGCGCGCCTGCCGGCAGCGGATCCGCCATCGCAACTTCGCTGCCGGCCTGCCCGCGCAGCAATCGCGACAGCATGTAGGTCTGGCCGTCGACCAGCTCGGCATTGGCGAATTGCAGAATCTCCCAGGCGCCGGCGGCATTTTGCACCGCCGCGGCGTTGCCGCCTTCCAGCACTTTGGCGTCGCCGATCGAGGCCAGCGCGCCACCATACAGTTTGACGCGCACCGAACTTGCGCGATCCCAGCGCGCGGTCGGCCCCGCCGGCAGATCATCCAGCGTCTCGCCGATCGCGCACGGCGCGGCGGCCACCGCGGCGACCTCGAAACTCGCGCCATCCGATGATTGCCAGATCGCCACCGAGCCCGGCCAGGGATTCGCCGTGATCGCCAGCCGCGTCAGCACCACCGGCGCCGATGCATCGAGCGCCGGCAGATCCAGCACCGTCACCGCGACCGGCCCGAGCGCCGCCGGAATCGCCGGCACTTTTACACGCGAGGCCAGCAAGGGCACCGAAAACACTTCCGGATCGATGCTGCGCGCCTTGACCTGCCTTAGCTCGGTGTCGATGAGATCGCCGATCTCGAACAGCCGCCGCCGGCCGCTCAAGCTCAGCGCCACGACGTCCCCGGGCGCCAGCCGCAGCCGGTCGATGCCCAGGGCGAACTCGGCGCTTTCGCGGCCCGCCCACAAATCCTGCAGCCAGATTTCCGCGCGCCGGGTTGCCGCGGCATCGTTGGTGATCACGGCCAAATCGGAATGCAGGGTGCGGCCGGCCGCCCCCACCAGTTTGCGCGAGGTCACCGCCGAGCGGCGATAATCCGCGACCGCGTCGGTGAAACCAAAACTCGCCTCGCGCGGCAGTTCGGTTTCCTGCGCCCGGGTCAAGCGCGCCACCGTGCCGGAATCCGGCAATATCAGATCGTCTTCAAGAATCTCCGCCACCGGCGCGCCGCCGCGCTGGATGAAACGCAGCGTGCCATCCGCGGCGGTGGCGTCGAAGGCGTAGGCCATCGCCAGGGGCTCGATCATCGCGCGCGGCGACATCGGCCGGTCAACCACATAACCGTCGCAGCCGTCGCGCAATGCCGATGTGTCGACGCCATCGACGCCGGCGTCCGCCAGCAGCGTGCCGACCAGCGCATCGAGCGGCGCTGCGCCAAGACGTCCGGTGAGCCAGTGCCCGGTCTGCCAGTTCGGCCCGTCGCTCCAGATGTCGGAGGCCTCGGGAAACACCGGATAGGGCCGCGCGTCCCAGGTCCACAGATGGACCGCGGAAACCTCGACCATGCGCCCGCCATAGAGCGGCGACACCGGGTTGTGCGCGTCATCAGCGCCGAAGGCCGGATCGAACGTGCCGACAAACGCTTGCAGCGCGCGGCGCTGAATCAGATCGTCCCGCGCCCCATTGGAAAAATACGGCAGGTGGTTTTCCGAGGACTTTGGGTCGGGAAACACGCTGGGCTGGTTGGCGCCCTTGTCGACGGCGGGGCAGCCGGCCTCGGTGAACCAGACCGGTTTTGAGCGCGGTATCCATGCGGTCGGCGTGGACAGCTCGGAATGAGCGACGCACTCATAATGGAGGTTGGCCCACCAGTTCCAGATATCCTTGGAGCGGAAAACCCACGGCTTGCCGAGGCCGTCGATGATGTCGGTGCGGGTCTGCGCCGCGCGCGCGGCATCGTCGGCGTAATACCAATCGTAGCCTTCGCCGGCGCTGATGTTGCCGCGGAGATAGTCGAGGTCATAGGTCGACGACGCAACAAGGGCATCGCGATGCCCGGCCTCGTCGCGCCAGTCCGCCAGCGGCGCATAATAGTCGATGCCGACCGCGCCGATGGCTGAGGAGGCCCACAGCGGGTCGAGCGGAAAACGCACCTCGCTTGCATCGACCACGTCGGCGCCATACTCGGTCCAGTCGGCGCCATAGGTGACAAGTGTCGACGAACCGACGATCGCCTTCACATCCACAGCCAGCGCCGCCAGCGCATCGACCGCGGGATAGACGCCCGCGCCGGAGCGCACGCGCGTCAGCGCCCTCAATTCCGAGCCGATCAGGAACGCATCGACGCCGCCCGCCGAGACGACGAGATTCGCATAATGCAAGATCATGCGGCGGTAATTCCACGTGCCGCCGGAGAAGAAATTCGCCACCTGCGACGCGGCAGCTGTCGTGCCCTGCGGCGAGCCCGGCTGCCCCGGCGCGGGATCGCAGGTGATGCGGCCGCGCCAGGGATAGGCCGGCTGCGACGATGCGCCGGTCCACGGATCGGGCAGCGCATTGCCGGAGGGAATATCCATCACCACGAACGGATAGAAGGTGATCTTCAATCCGCGCGCCTTCAGCTCCGCGATCAGATGCACGACGCTCAGATCGGATGGCGTGCCGCCGTACGACGGGCGGCCGCCGATTTGCGAGACCAGAACCGCGCCGGGCCGCGTCACGCCGTCGACCGACCACGGCGCGCCGTTGATGCCCTTTACGGCAACTTCGACGCCGGGCTGCACCGTGCAGTGGCCGCAGCGCAGATCGCTGCCGAACCATGCCGCCACCAATGCGATGCGTTCGAGATTGGGGCACACGCTAAGAAGATCGTCGAGCGCGGCCTGTACATCCGAGGCCGCGCTCGTCACGTGGCGATTTTCCTGCGCGGACGTACCTGGCGCGAGAATGCTCACGAGCGGGGAAGTCTCATAGCCGAATTCGGTGGTGCCGGGGATCAGCGTCACCGCGCGCACCATGCGTTCGAGTTGTCCGACCGGGCGGATGATCTCGAACGACAGTTGCGGAATGCGGTTGCCGAAATCGGCCAGCGGCAGCCGCTCGAACACCACATAAGCCAGCCCGCGATAGGCCGGCGAATTGCTTATCCCTTCCTTGGCCAGGATAAGATCATCGACCGCCTGGTCCTCGGTGCCGCGATGGACGCGGATGGTCTTGGCCGTGAGATCCAGCGGCTTGCCGTCGGCCCAGATCCGTCCGACGCCGCCGATCGCGCCTTCGCAAAGTCCGACCGCGAAATTGCCGAAATAGGAATAGCTAGTGGTGGTCGTGCGCGGCCCCGACACCAGATGCCCCTTGCCGCCCGACGACGTGGTGGAGTCCGACACCACCTCCTCGAGCTGCGTCGCCCAGATCACCTGCCCCGCCAGCCGCGCGCGGCCATACACCCGCGGAATCGGCGCGCCCTCGGTCGACGCCATCACATCGAGATCGGCGAGCCGCGGCCCCACTACATTCTGATCGCCGGGCCCGAACAGTTTTCGGTCGATGATATTGCCGACCAGCGCGCCCGCGATCCGCCCCACGATCGCGCCCGCCGGCCCGAACACGGAACCTGCCGCCGCGCCCGCAACGGAGAGAACGAGAGCTGCCATGATGAAAAACCTTGTAGGGTGGGCAAAGCCAGCGGGTCGCGCGAACGCGCGGTCCGATGGCGTGCCCACCATTGACACGCCGCGTCATCCTGAGGTGCTCGCCGCCCTTCGCGGCGAGCCTCGAAGGATGGGCCACAAGCGCCTGCGGCCATCCTTCGAGACGCGCGCAAGAGCGCGCTCCCTGGGGATGACGGCGGTGGTTGTGGCGATAAGGATGGTGGGCACGGCGCAAGCGCGCCTTTGCCCACCCTACGTCACGCCGGGAAAGGCAAACGCATAAGCCAGCCGCCGCCGCCACCACGGCGCGATGGCGACTTCGCAGACCGACGCGCCGTCGTGGGCGTGGATCATGGTGTCTTGGCTCGCGGCGATCGCGACATGTTTCGCGATAAACCCGTCGCGCCAGCGAAACAGCAGCACGTCGCCCGCGGCGAAATTTTCGCACGCGACGGGAATGAGATGACGGAACGCGGCAATGGCGAGCGACTCCTCGCCTTTGGCCTCGGCCCAATCCGGCGCATAAGGCGGCGCCGTCTCCGGCTCATCGCCGACGCAGGCACGCCATACGCCGCGCACCAGGCCGAGGCAATCGCAGCCGACGCCTTTCAGCGAGGCCTGATGGCAATAGCGCGTGCCGATCCAGCTGCGCGCCTCGGCAACGACTGTCGCGCGGGTGAGAGGTGGGGGCATCGAAAAGCGTCCATGCCTTCACCCTCCCCTGGAGGGGGAGGGTCGCTTGCCTCGACGATGCGCAGCATCGTCGGGCGAGCGGGGTGGGGTGAATGTTCATCCGCTGCGCTGCCTTTGTTGCTTCACCCCACCCCGGCTCGCATTCGCTTCGCTCAATGCGAGCCGACCCTCCCCCTCCAGGGGAGGGTGAAGAAACGCCCCTACCCGCCCAACACCGGCGGCGACAGCGACAACCCGTTATTGCCCGGCGCGCCCTGTACCGGCGAGGCGAGCAGGAAATCGTTGCCGGGGATTTGCGGAAAACCGCGAAAGTTGTCGGTGTTGGCGAAGCGGGCGCGGCAGGTGGCAAAGCTTTTGTCGCAGCCGGCGGTCACCGTAAAAGTGTCGCCGATCGCAATCGCCTCCGGCATCGCCTGCCACAGCGTCAGCCGCGCGTGGCCGGCGGCGAGACGATGCTGTTTTATTTCGATCGCGAGCCCGTTGTTCGCGCCACCAGTCCATGTCAGCCTCCCCAGCGAAAACAACCCGTCCGCAAACCCATCGAGGCCGGATGCAACAAAGATCGAGGTGCCGTCCACCGCGCTGACCGCGCCGGTGCCGCGCAGCGCCGGATTGGTCAGATCGACCTTGCACCTGGTATCGCCGAGATCGGCGCCGCACCTGGCGGTGTAGAGCCGCCCGCTCTCCTGCGACAACAGGTCCGCGAGCCCGCGCAGTTCGGCGACAAACGCCTGCCCCTCGCGCCTGACCTCGCCGAGCGTGCCACGCGCGGTCAGCACTTTTAGCGACGGATCGCTCCAGTCCACCAGCCAGGTCTCGACAAGCGCGGCGTCATAGCGCCCCGCGGCGAGGTCGGCATCGCTGAGGGAATCACCCGCAAGCGCGCCGGAGATTTCCGCGCCATCCACCGAGAGATCGAACCGGCTCACCGCCTCCGACGAGGAAAACCCGGTGCCGGCGCGAAACGTCACGCCATCAACGACGAGATCGCGATCGTGGTCGGTGAATCCCATCACCACCCCGTCGCGCCGCGCCAGTTTCCAGCACCGCGCCAGCGTGGTGACACCGGAGTCGAGTTTTGTTTGCAAGGCGGCGGGGATGGGACGCATCGGTTCAACCTTCTCCGCTGTCGTCCCGGCGAACGCCGGGACCCATACGCCCAGGATTTCCAATTAAGATGAGACGTTGCAACGGCTGTCCGCAACCGGCGAACACGGTGGTTATGGGTCCCGGCGTTCGCCGGGACGACATTAAACCCTGATCTCCACCAGCGGAATCTTCGGGATCGCGCCGGCGGCAAACGCCGAGAGATCGACTTCGAGATAGTCGGTGTCGAACCGCACCGGCACGTCGAACAAAAAGCCTGCGGTGATCGCGGCACCGGCGGATGGAATATGACCGCTGAGAAACGTAACGACGCCGGTGGTCACATCGCAGCTGAATGCCGTGCCTGCGAGTTCGCCGCCCGCGGTCGCGACGCGCACGCTGCCCGCGACCGGTTTCCTGATCTCGCGCGCATAGGGCGCAAAGCCCGCGCCATAGGTCTTCGCCAGCTGGAACGTTGCGGTTACGCCGTCGCCGATGCCGATGCCCTGGTCGAGCGGCGAGACCGGCGCGCCCGGTGCTGCGCTTGCATGATCGAGCCGGTCGCGCCAGCGAAAACCATAGAGCTGCCCGCGGCGCTCCTCGAAGAACGCCACCACCGCCTGCAGCGCCTCCAGCGTCTTGACGCCATAGCCGGCATCATAGCGCCGCCGCGAATCCGCCCAGCGCGCATTGCGTTGCTCGCGGCCGGACCCGAACGTGACCAGTTCGGTGCGCCGCTGCGGCCCGCCGGCGCTGCGCAGCGCGATGTCGAGCGGAAACAGGATTTCGTGGAAGGACATGGTTGGTTTCCGCCCTACGTCGTCCCGGCGAACGCCGGGACCCATAACCCCCGACGCTGCGGTCGTGGTCCAGTGTTGCAACGCTTATGATCAATTACCGAGGCCGGCGGCTATGGGTCCCGGCGTTCGCCGGGACGACGTTTTATGGGCACGCGTGTCGGCTACAAACTGCGCTGCCCGCGTGCCACCGCGCGGGCGATCTGGCCGGTGATGTAGCTCTCCGAGCGGCGGAAGTTGTCGAGGTCCGGGGTGGCGATCTGCACATTGATGGTGTTGCCGCCACCGCCTGCGATGCCGAGCCGGCCGTCCGGACCGCGCCTCAGCGGCATGATCGCCTCGGGGCCGGCCTCGCCGGCGAGACCGACGCCGCCACCAAGGAGCGGAAAATAGCTCGGCGTGCCGATCACGCCGCCGGCCGCGAACGGTTTGATGGCGCCGGAGGCCGCGGCCAGCGACGACGACGCCGAGCCACCCACGCTCCCGGTCAATCCCGACAGCAGGCTGGTGATGCCGCTGGTCAGCGATTTCTCCAGCGGCTTGAAGGCGAGGCGCACCGCAAGATCGGAGATGCGCAAGGCGAGCGATTTCAAGACATCGTCGAACTGCTTGCCGCCGGTGACCGAAGCCGAAAACGCCTGGGTCATCGCGCGCGCGAATCCGCCGGCGCTGGCGGTGAGGTCTTTTGTTTTCAGCGACAGGCTGTCCAGCGTGCTGGATGTGCCGAGGAGATCGGTGCTGTCAGCCATTGCTATCCCCCACTCTATCCGCGTCATTGCCGGGCTTGACCCGGCAATCCATCCACTTCGAAAGAGTCTTGCGAAGAGCGATGGCTGCGCGGGTCAAGCCCGCGCATGACGGTTGAACTATCGGGAAACGCCTGCATCAGCGCGTCGAAATCGCCGCGCTCGATCGGCGAAGGCATCCGGCCGCGCATGGCGATGACGGCGTGGGCCAGTTCGCGCGGCGTCATCTTCCAGAACGCCTCGGATGTGAGATGCAGCACGCCGAATCCAAACTGCATCGCTTCCGCCCATGGGAACGGCCTGTTCACGGCGCTGGCGTGTCTTCGAAGGTGGCGGCGATCAGTTCGGCTGCGATCCGCACATAACCGGCCGCGCCGCCGTCGACCGTCATCGCCGCGACCTCGTCGTCGCTGATCGTCTCTCCCGCGCCGCGCAGTCCGGCGCCGATAATGCGCATGAGATCGCGCGCGGACAACCGTCCCGATCCGAACCGCTCCGCCAGCGCCACCAGGTCGTCGGCTCCGAACGCCGACTCCAGCTCCGCCAGCGCGCCGAGCGTCAGCACCAGCGTGCGCCGGTCGCCGCCGATCTCCGCCTCGATCTCGCCGCGGTGTTTGTTTGGCATGGAAAAACTCCGTCGTCGTAGGGCGGGTTAGCGACCCCCGTCCGCGGTGGTTCAACAAGCGCAGGCCGAAGCGTAACCCGCCGCCACCGCCGCCGATGCGCGTGGCGTCGGGCGCGGCGGATTACGCTTTCGCTAATCCGCCCTACGCGCTGGTAAACGTCAGCGCGCCCGCCAACTCCAGCGATAGGTCGAACGTCACTTCGCCATTGTGCTCGCCGGCAAATTCGAGGCTGGAGATCTGGAACAGGCCCTCGATGGTGCCAAAATCCGGCACGATCACCTGGGCGTGGTTCACAGCGCCGTCGAAGAAGGCCTGCCGCACCAGCGCATCCGAGCTCGAATCCTTGAACAGCCCGCGCCCCGAGATCGAGGCGCGCTTGACGCCGGCGCCGGCCAATAATTCGCGCCAGCGGTCCACCAACTCCGCATGCGTGATGTCGACCAGCTCGGCGTTGAACGCGATCCTGCGGCTGCGCAGGCCCGCCACCGTGACAAAACCTGCGCCGCCGTCGATCTTGAGCAGAAGGTCCTTGCCTTTTTGCGCGCCCATGGGTTGCTCCTTAACTTGCGGGTTCGGTGACGGCGCGAAACCGCACCAGCGCGTGATAGGTGCGCCCGTCGGATTCGCGCCGGATATCGGCGATGGAAAACCGCAGATTGACCAGCCGGTGACCGGTGGGCGCGAGCGGCGCGTCGTCCAGCGCCTGCAGCAGCGCGCCGGTGATGACATGGGCCTGCTTGTGGCCGCCCTGCCGCGACCACGCATGCAGCGTCAGCTGATGTTCCTGGGTCGGACCGTCATCGGCGGAAGCATCGACGATGCGCGCCTCGCCGAGCGTGACATAGGGAAACGCCGCGTTGCGCGGCGGCTCGTCATAGACATGGGCGCCGCCGAGTGCGGCAGCGAGCGCGGTATCGGCGATCAGTGCGTCGTGAATGGCGGAGCGGAGTGCTGTGTGGGCGGATGGCATGGGGGAATTCCTTCTTTCGTTCCCCGGACGCAGCGCAGCGCGCAGCCCTTGCGAAGCGGTGCGCTGCAGAGCCGGGGTCCCGGTTACTTGCTTGCGAACGAAACGAAACCGGGGTCCCGGTTCTGCGAAGCGGCACTTCGCGAAGAGCTACGCGCCGCATCGCGCCCGGGACACGGTGCCTTCACTCCACCCTGACCTCCGCATCGAGCGCGATGAAGCGGCGGTCGCCGGCGTCGCGGATCGCGGCGATGCGGTAGATGCGCGCGCCGTCGGCGAGGCGGTGCTGCAGGGTGAGGACAAAATTGCTGCGCAGGACAATGCGGTATTTTGCCGTGGCGCCTTCGGCGTCGGCTTGCACGTCGGCGCCTGCGCCGCGCGCGGAAAGCGGGGTGACCTGCGCCCACGCCGTCGTCAGCGTCGCAAAACTGCGCGTCACGCCGCCCTGCCCGTCGTCGGCTTCCACCGGCGCCTGGATCTGCAGCCGCGTTTTCAACTTGCCCGGATCGATCATAGCGACAGCATTCTGTAAGGCGCGACCAGCGCACCGAGGCCGGCCGGCAGCATCGCGACATTGCCGCCGATCGCGGCAAGCCCGCGGTTTTCATACCAGTGCGCCACCAGCATGCGGATGGCCTGGCGCAACGCATCCGGCACGTCGCTCGCGAGCGCGCCATAGCCTAGCTCAACGTCAAGCTCGATGCCGGCGGTGAGGCGGCCCGGGATCGGCATCGCCCAGAACGGCGAGGCGATGATGTTGGCGGCGATATCGACCACGAAGGTTGCGACGTCGATGCTATGGGCGCTGCCCGCCGCATCGAACACCCGCGCCGCAATCACGCTGCGCAGCGGCCCCATGCGCGGATCGAGCCGGCCGTTCTTGGGCCAGGCATCGAGCACGAAGCGCCAGCGCTGCACCAGCAGCGCGCGCCGGCTCAACGCCTCGACGTGACCGCGCCCGGCCGCGATCAGCGCCGCGATGACGGCGTCGTCATCGTCATGCTCCACGCGCAGGAAATTTTTCGCCTCCGCCACCGACCACGGCTCGGCGGATGGCGGGATCAGCAGGATGGCGGACATGGTGGGTGTTCCTGTTTCGTAAAAATATTTCCACGTCGTCCCGGCGAACGCCGGGACCCATAAACACCGGCGTTTATGGTTACGATCGGTGGTGCGACGCTTGCGATCAATTACCGAGGACGGTGGTTATGGGTCCCGGCGTTCGCCGGGACGACGTGGAGTGTGTTGACACGGCACCGCTACACCGGCTCACATCATCAAATGATTCAGCGCCTGCTTCTTGCTCTCGCCCTCGCCTTCGCGCTCATCGCCCACCCCGCCTCCGCAATCGTCGGCGGCGGCGGCGCGCCGGCGGAAAACATCGCGCGCGCGATCGTCACCATCATCGGCTCGCGCGGCAGCTTCTGCACCGGCAGCCTCCTTGCGCAGGACTTGGTGTTGACCGCGGCGCATTGCGTGCTGCCCGGCGCGGACTACAAGGTGATCCTTCCCGGCGAGACGCCGCCGCGCCTGCTCGACGTCAAGCGCGTCGCGTCGCATCCGCAGTTCAACGTACAAGCCATCCTGGCGCACCGCGCCTCCGCCGACGTGGCGTTGCTGCAGCTCGCAAGCCCCCTGCCCGCGAGCAAGGCGCCCGCGCCGCTCGGTGCGCCCGTGATCCCGATTGAAACAGGCTCCCGCTTTACCATCGCCGGCGTCGGCGTAACCAAACGCGGCGACGGCAAAAGCGGCGGCACCATCCGCGCCGCCGATCTCGCGGTCACCGGCAAGCCCGGCACGCTGCAGATCCGCCTCGCCGATCCCTTGACCAACAACACCCGCGAAGGCCTCGGCGCCTGCACCGGCAATTCCGGCGCGCCCGCCTTCGAGATGCAAGCCGGCCGCGCGGTCATCACAGGCGTGGTGAGCTGGTCGACCGGCGCCAACAACGCCGACGGCTGCGGCGGCCTCACCGGCGTCACGCCGCTGACGCTGTACCGGGAGTGGATCTTGCGGATGGCGAGAGGATGGGGCGCCAATCCGTAGGGCGCAATAGTGTCAGTGTATTGCGCCGTAAGCCCTCAATATCGAATCGCAAAATAGGCTACGGTGGCTGTGATGCCTATCAAGACGTACCAGCTTAGCCAACGTATCGTAAATGCAGCTGCATCTCTCGGCCGGGCCGCGTAGAAATGCTCCCACCCTCCACCCAATGGCTTCAACTGCGATTCTACTTCACGGATATAGTCCGCGATGCGTGCGATGGCGGAGTGATGGTCAAAGAAGCGCGCCGTTCCCCCGACGGCCAGCAATATCGGCACTAACCACAGATATTGAGAAGCTGCAGCTATTTGTGTGTTGATAATCGGGACCGTAGCCAAAGCGGTATAAATTGCGCCAATTCCTACGACGACATTGCGCTCCAGGGTTGATTGGTCGCCGGCGCGCGTCTCAATCTCCTTTCTGAGATACGTAATTTCCAAATGTGCCGTCTCTAATTCTTCCGGTGTCATTGTGGACTCCACATGGCCTTACTAGCCCCAATTGACTTTTTACCGCATATTAGCCTCGGTCGCATGTGTTGATTCGTATCGCGCTCAACCTCCTGCTCCCGTCCTGGACCTGCCTTGAAACCGGCGAGCAGTCAGCCTCGGGAAGGAAAGAAATAACCACCCGACCATGACGTTTGAGTGTGGATAATTGCTTTCCATCTCCGATCAATCGACCATCCGAGTCGCGCGCCGATGTAATTATGTAAGCCTCGCTCTCATCGGCGACGATGCAATCACGTACCGGAATGCCGTCGAGAGTGACTTCAATGCGGCGCCTATTCGATACGTAGCATTCATCTTCTTTGATAGCAGACACGCGCATGATCGCGCCCTCTATTAGGTGCACTGGCAAATGACAGATAATCTGAGCGATCTGCTTCAGGACTTGGACGACGCCACTCAGGATGTGACGTATTCCAACAGCGGAACATTCGAAGCAAATCTTGCGAGATGGTTTGAAATTATTGACGAGGCGCCGGCATTGAATCGCGTCATTGCAGAGCTCGTGCAAAGCGTTGACGTTGATGGCTGGTACAAAGAGCGCTCAGATACCCAAGGAAGTTTTAGCGGCAGCGGACAATTGGTCTGGCCTGCGGGCCAAAAGCGCTTAGCCATGCAAGTCGCGCTTATGCGCGCTATCTCCAACGGAAAACCAGACTACGGCGATGTCGACAACACTTTTTTCGGAAACACAAAATATGACGACATGGTCGCAAATCTTAACCAGCAGATTTTTTCTCCCATGGCCCGCGATTTGCGAAAACACATCGAGCGACGATATCGCAGTCTTTCAGATATCGAAAAAATAGCGCCCGCGTCCGACCGCACTGTGCCGATTAATCACAATAGTTCCGACTATGCCGAAGCAGTCGCACAACTCGACAGGCTAGAGGAACTCTTGCGACAGGCGAATGACTATCCCGATATGGAGGAAAAGGAACGGCGCGTCGCCGAGGTTGGCGCAACGAAACGTCTTTTGTCGGCGGCTAGGGTAAGCGTCGATGCGGTACTTGCTGTTGCCTACAAGACTCTCGAAGCAATCGCGAAGAAATTCACCGAACTCACAATCGGCAAGGTTGCGGCTGGCCTTCTACATTTACTTGGCAAGATCACCGGTCTTTGGTGACACTTCAGTCGAAAACTCTTCGTTGGCTTCTTCGTTGTTTTTCATAGAGGATCGTCGATTCCTGCGTTGGCGTTCTAGGTCGCCAAAGCCAGAGCCAAAATTCGTCAAATATTGGCGTAGCCGTCAGCCAGCGTAGCCCGGATGAGCGCTGCGACATCCGGGGTTCACTTGTCTCCCCGCATATCGCCGCGCTCATGCGGGCTACTTGCTATTGAATTGAATCACGTATCAGCGTCAGGAAGTATCGTCCGCCTTGATCGCCGCCGATGTAGAAATCCGCATCCGTGCTATTCCACAGCTGCCGCAGTTCGGCATCATCGCGACACTGAATCAGCAGCTCGGTGAAAAACGTCTTGACGACGCGACGTTGCGCGGGGTCAAGAAGGGTCAACCTTGTCGCGATCCATTCCTGATCGTTGGCCACGCCGATCCTGCTATCCTGATGGAAGCCACGCGCCAGCCGGAGAAATTCGTCAGGAATAACGATCATGTTTTCCTCCGGAACGACTAGTCAGCGTAGCCCGGGCGAGTCAACGCGGCTGCGAAGTTCCAGAACGCATCCATCTGTTCCTGGGTTTCGACGAAAACGAAATCTGGTTTCCCGGGATCGCCCGGCATAATTCCATCCTTGCCCAGCAGCTTTTTGAAAAACGCGGCGACCGCTTGATAGTGCTCCTCGGTCTTCCAGACGGCGTAGGTTTGGATCCCATTGCTGTCGTTATAGATCGTCATCCGAAGATTGGGCATCGGCGGCGCCCGCATCCTCAGCCGCTTGCGCCGCTTCGACTCCCTCCGCCGTTTCGACTGCTTTCGCATCGCCGCAGCACGTCATCATCGAGGCGGATCGGGCGCAACAGATAGAAAGTTGCGCCTCGTTTGTTGTTCGCGCAGATGTAGGTATCGGCATCGCGCGACGCCGGCCGCGGCTTAGTCTGACCGCGCAGGCCATAGATGAAAACGAGAGAATTCAGCAGCCCATCACCACGGGGGACTTGGGCGCTGTCGCATCGATGGCGGTTTGGGAACGGGAAACGTCCCCGGAGGAAAGTCACGGGTCGCGATCCATTCTATGCTGGTTGGCAGTTCGCCATCGGTCTTCATGAATTCCTTGATCGCTTTCCAGGCGACAGGAAATGGAATGAACAGGCCGACCGAGAGCTGTGTCCCATGCAGCGATTCCACAAACTCGCCAAGACGGCTTAGGTCGCCTTTGGGAGAATAGCTATATTGGCGTCTGATCCGGCCATCCCATTTGCTGTAGACGAGATACACGCCAAGGTCCCGGTTTCCGATCATATAAAGATGGACATCAACCCGATCCATTTCAGCGCGGTCCTCGGTGCCATACTGACCCTGAACCTCTATTCCCCAGCTATCGTTGCGTCCCTGGAACGACCATTCCTGGCCTTTCGGAGCAAGGAAGAATGGCTCAAGCTCACTCAGCGCGGGCCATCCATTGCTGTCGAACCTGTCAAAGTAGAGCTTCCTTATCACTCGTTTCTCCCGGACAAAAACCAAAAGGTTCCCGGGATGTCATCACCAAAATCGGTCGCTAACAATAACGGGAAAGTTGTGCTCAGCTTTGCTTCGCGCAGATGTAAGTGTCTGCATCACGCAACATCGGCTGCGCCTTGGTCCGGGCGCGTCGACTATGGATGAAAACGAGAAAATTCAGCAAGCCATCACCAGGCGGGGACTTGGGCGATTTCGCGTCGATGGTGGTTTAGGATCGGGAAACGTCTCCGGTGGCAGGTCGCGACTCGCGATCCATTCTATGCTGGTCGGCAATTCCCCATCGGTCTCCATGAATTCCTTCACCGCTTTCCAAGCAACAGCAAATGGAATGAACAATCCGACCGACAGCAGCGTTCCATGCAGCGTTTTCACGAACTCGCCAAGTCGGCTCAGGTCGCCTTTCGTAGCATAGCTATATAGGTGTCTGATCCGGCCATCCCATTTGTCATAAAGCAGACAGGCGCCGAGATTGGGATTTCCAAACATGAACAAGGTGGCTTTTACCTGGTCAATTTCCGGGCGATCCGCGGTGCCATAGAGTCCTTGTACTTTCATCCCCCAGCTATCGTTGCCACCGAGATACGACCATTCCTGTCCCTTGGGCGCCAGGAAAAATGGCTCAAGCTGATCGAGCGGCGGCCAGCGGTCACCGATAAACCTGTCAAACGAGATGTTCTTTTTCACTTCCATCTCCCGGACAGCCAGCGAAAGGCTCCCGGATGTCATCATCGAAATGCCGCATTGAACAATAACGGGAAAGTTGTGCTCAGCTTCGCTTCGCGCAGATGTAAGTGTCTGCACCACGCGGCCGCCCATCACCACGGGGGACTTGGGCCCTTTCGCAACTGAGGAACGGGAAACGTCCCCGGAGGGAAATCGCGGGTTGCGATCCATTCTATGCTGGTGGGCAGTTCACCATCGGTCTCCATGAATTCCTTCACCGCCTTCCAGGCAGCAGGAAATGGAACGAACAAGCCGACCGAGAGTGAGTCGCCATGCAGCGACTCCACAAACTCGCCGAGGCGGCTGAGGTCGCCCTTGGGAGAATAACTATATTTGTGTCTGATCCGGCCATCCCATTTGTCGTAGACGAAATACACGCCGAGATCCCGGTTTCCGGTCATATAAAGATGGACATCAACCCGATCCATTTCAGCACGATCACCGGTACCATACAGACCCTGAACCTCCATTCCCCAGCTATCGTTGCGTCCCTGGAACGACCATTCCCGCCCTTTCGGAGCGAGGAAAAATGGCTCAAGCTCGCTCAGAGCGGGCCATCCATTGCTGTCGAACCTGTCAAAGTAGAGCTTCCTTATCACTTGTATCTCCCGGACAGCCACTTACCATTCCACATCTCGTTTCTGAGACCGGTGTCGCGTTCGATAAATACGACATACGGGTTGCCCAACTCCAATCCAAGTTTTGTGAGCGCCTTGCCACAACTGTCGCAAACCTCCCGGTCAACATAGATTTCCATCGACCTGTTCGCCAGCGATCCGCCGTTGTCTCTCGCCGCTCGGAGCAGAATTGTCGATTCTGCGTGGAACAGCGAATTGTTTGGCGTTCGACCGATGTCATCGATGTTCATATCTTTTGGATATTTCGCAATCAGAGTATCCCTCGCGTCCAACGCCCTGTTCAAGTCAGAATTGGAATACCCAGGTGCGGTGGAATTCATCCCGAAATACACCTTGCCATCGACTTCACCCGCCGCAACGGTATCCCTGTCGTAGGGCCACATCGGGCGACCGAACAGATCGGGCCCGTTGTTGATGCTGCGATAGGCATCGATCCACGCGCCGCCGTCGAACACGCGCGGCGATAGCGGCGCACCAGTCGGAGATGGATCGAGCAGCGGGCCGCGGTTGCCGCCGATGCCGGTGCGAAGCTGATCGAGACGGGTTTCGGCTTCAGCGGCGCGGGCTTCGGCGCGGCCGATGGCACCCTCGACGCTGCCTGGCGACGTCAGGCTTTGTTCACGTGGCTCCCACTCCCGATCGTATTGCCGGATTTGCGTCAGCGCGTTCTCGGAGCGCGCGATAGCCTGATCAAGGCGGGACTGCTGCCCCGCCGATGCCCCTGGAAACCAGTTGGAGGTGCCACCCCTGCGGGCGTTGGCGTCCTGCAGATTGTTATTGGCGTCTTCCGAATCCGCATTCGGGATAGGTTTTGGATTGCTTCCATCATTGGCGAGCCGGGCGAGCAGCTTGTTCCAGTCGTCCAGGCTGCCTGAGTTATCGTCGGCTTGAAATGCGAGGGGCGTGTCCGAACTGGTGCCGGTGTCTTCCCCGCTACCGGTGCTGTCCGTGCTGCCATTGCCATCCGCAACCCCCAATCCACCTCCGCCGCCGCCGCCGCGATCCGTCCACTGCCCGCCGCGCGGATTGCCGGCGGGCACGCGGGGCTGGCTCGGACTGTATTTGGCCTCCAGCTCGCGCCGCCGCTTCCTCTCTGCCCTGATCTCGGCCACCTCTTCGCGCAGCACGGCGTTGAGGCGATAGCCTTTCGCAACCTCTGCCGCGAGCTCCGCCTCGAACGCAGCTTCCTTTGCCGCGTCGGCTTTGCGCGGCAGCGTTGGGTTGATATCCGCCGGGTCGGTGCCGGGCGCAAAGAAGCGCGCCGCGTCGGGGCGGATCCACAGATGCGCGTCATGGCGCAGCCAGCGCTGCCGATGATGGCGCAGCCAGGCGAGTCGGCGTCGGGCATTGGGGGTACACATTTTCAGCGTCGTCCCCGCGAAGGCGGGGACCCATACGCCGTGTCGTTTCGATTCAAGCAATGGCGTTGCAACGCCAGCGGACAACTGCAACGCCAGGGGTTATGGGTCCGCCTTCGCGGGGACGACGCATGGCAAAACGGAGACCCGCTCAGCTCACCGCGAACTTCAACAGCTTGATCGCGTCAAAGTCCTGCACGCCGCCGCCGACGCGCTTGGTGGTGTAGAACAGGATGTAGGGCTTTGTCGTAAACGGATCGCGGATCACGCGGATGCCGGCGCGGTCGACGATCAGGTAGCCGCGGCGGAAGTCGCCGAAGGCGATGGAGAGCGAGCCCGCGGCGACGTCGGGCATGTCCTCGGTGTCGGCAAGCGGAAAGCCGATCAGGCTCGACTTGCCGTTGACCACAGCCGGTGGCTGCCAGAGATAGTTGCCGGTGGAGTCCTTGAACTTGCGCACCGTGCTCTGGGTCTTGCGGTTCATCACGAAGGTGGCGTTCTGCCGGTAGCCCGCGCGCAATGCATAGATCAGATCGACCAGCACGTCGGACGGATTCGACGCCGGGAACGCGCCGGCCACGCCGCTTGCGATATAGCCGATATTGCCCCCAGCCAGCGTAACCCGGATGAGCGCAGCGACAGCTGGGTGTCTCCGCGAATATCGTTGAGCTAATGCGGGCTACTTACTATTGAATTGAATCACGTATCAGCGTCAGGAAATATCGCCCGCCTTGATCGCCGGCGATGTAAAAATCCGTCTCTGTGCTATTCCACAGCTGCCGCAATTTGGCATCATCGCGACAATGCATCAGCAGCTCGGTGAGAAACGTTTTGACGACGCGGCGCTGCGCAGAGTTAAGCGAACCCAACCTGGCTGCAACCCATTCCTGCTCATTGGCCATGCCGATCCCGCTGTCCTGGTGGAAGCCACGCGCCAGCTGGAGAAATTCGTCAGGAATAACCATCATGTCTTCCTTTGAGGCGACTGGAGCCGCACTCACCCGAGCTTTCGATCCTTATCGGCGATGATCTGGCGGCGGACGATTTCGAGAAACACCCGATGCCCTCCGGCGCTGAAATTGTAGCTCGGCGATTGCGCGTTCCAGGCGTCCTCGATATCCGCATCGGAATAGCCGCCATCCAGCAACTCATTCAGGAATGCCAGCACCACGCGGCGCTCCTTCGCACTGGACATCTCAAGCCCCGCCGCCGCCAGGCTATCAAGCGAGTGGTCGTCACGAGGAATCCCGGGATAGATTCCCGTCACGAATTGATTGAACTCCTCCGGAATCTGCATGCGAGGCTCCTATCAGTTGCCGGGCCGTTGATTGACCGGAAACGCCGTGCGCACCGTATAGCCGCGCGGCGAGCGGCTGTCATTGATGATGACGGCGCGAACGCCGTAGGTGTCGCGGATGTACGGATCGGAATCTCCGTTCGGCCTGAACGCTTCGTAACCCGTCACGGATCCAATCCTGCTTTCAAGCTTAAGCCGTTGTACTGTGCCAGTCGCAACTTGATCGACCTTGTCGCGTTCCAGCTTGAGTAATTGATTGACATGGTCGTTGGCCTGCTCGGGTGTTGCGAACGAACCTTCGGCATCGCGAAATTCCGTTATCTCCAGATTACCCGATATAGTGCGTTTGTAATCAGCATTCATCACGCCGATCAGATAGGCGTCCGTCTTGCCGACATGATCGCGTAACGTGTGGCCTCCGCGGGCTTCTTCTTCCCGAAGGTCGACGGAATAGCGGCGTTCCGAGTCATCCGCTGCAATTTTTCCGATAGACTCTGAAAGATTCCCGGCATCCGTGCGCGGGCTGTCCGGCTTGATCCGAAACAGATCGCCGAGCTCGCTCGACCCGCTGACGTCGCCGATACCGACATTGCCCATCGGCTGTGTGAGGTTCGCATCCTGGCTCTGGCCGGTGTCCGAGCTCGGGCCCGCAACCGTGCTCTGGCCCCCGCTGCGATCCGTCCACTGCCCGCCGCGCGGATTGCCGGCGGGCACGCGGGGCTGGCTCGGACTGTATTTGGCCTCCAGCTCGCGCCGCCGCTTCCTCTCTGCCCTGATCTCGGCCACCTCTTCGCGCAGCACGGCGTTGAGGCGGTAGCCGTTCGCCACCTCTGCCGCGAGCTCCGCCTCGAACGCAGCTTCCTTTGCGGCGTCGGCTTTGCGCGGCAGCGTTGGATTGATATCCGCCGGGTCCGTGCCGGGCGCAAAGAAGCGCGCCGCGTCGGGGCGAATCCATAGATGAGCATCATGGCGCAGCCAGCGCTGCCGATGATGGCGCAGCCAGGGGGAGTCGGAGTCGGGCATGGGGGTACACATTTTCAGCGTCGTCCCCGCGAAGGCGGGGACCCATACGCCGTGTCGTTTCGATTCAAGCAATGGCGTTGCAACGCCAGCGGACAACTGCAACGCCAGGGGTTATGGGTCCCCGCCTTCGCGCAGGGCTGTCCGGGGAAAGTCATACATAGCAGAAGCTGATCTGGTCGGGGGAGTTTCGGTCACGGGCGACGGAGGGATTGACCTTGGGAGGGCGATCGATATCGGCGACCGGTTTTCGTATGAACAGCGATGCTGCGATGAGATTGGCGAAGCGGATGGCTCGCATGATGACGCGGCTTTCGCGTGTGGCAATGCGCAGCAGCAGATAAGCGATCATGGCAGCGAGGATCTGCAAACGGATGGCGTTCTCGGAGCGGCCGAGGAACTTGCGAAGCTTCAGATGCTGCTTGATCCAGCGGAACAGCAGCTCGATCTGCCAGCGAGTTTTGTAAAGTCCGGCGATGTCGATCGCCGAGCGCTTCAGATCGTTGGTGATGAGGGTGAGTTTTGCGCCGTCATTGCGCCTGATGCGGATGCGGCGCATCGGGATCGCCAGCTTGGCCTTGCCTGCGCTGACGAGCTTCACCTCGGCATCGTCGATGACCGTGAAGCCATCGCCTTTGCGTTTGCGGACCGCGCGCCAGTTCGTGACCCGAAAGCGCGCATTGACTTTCTGGCGTGTGACGAACAAGGCACCGGCGTCGTGAAGCCTTGTCCACCAGGCATAACGGCAATAGGCCTTGTCGAACACGTAAGTGGCGCCTGCCTCGATCTCCACCTCTTGAGCCGGCGTCACATCATTTACGGTCGATGGTGTAATCTCCACGCAACGCGGGTGATCTGCGCCGGGATCGTAGACGACGTGCAGCTTCAGCCCGCGGGTGCGGCCATTCCAGTCCGCCCAACTGACGAGCTGATCCAGAGGGATCGGCGTGGAGTCGATCAGTCGCAGCATCTGGGCGCCTTCTCGCTTCAGCGTCCGGTCGGCCAGCGCCGAAAGTCGTTCAAAAGTCTCGGCGAAGATCGCAACCGGACGTCGCATATTGGCGTCCGACAGGGTCGCGCGGGCCAGCTTGCCGGTCCCCAGATGATAATGATGATGCGAATTGGCGTTCCAGATCGCCTCCAGTTCCCGCAGGCCGTCGATGCCTGCGAGCTGGGCGAACACCAGCGCCACCATGTGATCCCAACTCTTGAACTTTTTGTCGTAGGCGTTGCCATCGTGCCGCGACACTGTGGCCGCCAACTGCACCCGCGATACCGGTTTCAGCAGCTGTCCAAAAATGCTATCGCCATATCGCATGCCCGGCCCCTTTCTGAGTCTCGACAACCAGAAAGTACCTGCTTCACGCCGGAAAAACCGGGCATGCACCGCGACATAGTGAATCATTCCCCGGACAGCCCTGCGCCTTCGCGGGGACGACGCATGGCAAAACGGAGACCCGCTCAGCTCACCGCGAACTTCAAGAGCTTGATCGCGTCAAAGTCCTGCACGCCGCCGCCGACGCGCTTGGTGGTGTAGAACAGGATGTAGGGCTTTGTCGTAAACGGATCGCGGATCACGCGGATGCCGGCGCGGTCGACGATCAGGTAGCCGCGGCGGAAGTCGCCGAAGGCGATGGAGAGCGAGTTGGCGGCGACGTCGGGCATGTCCTCGGTGTCGGCAAGGGGAAAGCCGATCAGGCTCGACTTGCCGTTAACCGCCACCGGCGGCTGCCAGAGATAGTTGCCGGTGGAGTCCTTGAACTTGCGCACCGTGCTCTGGGTCTTGCGGTTCATCACGAAGGTGGCGTTCTGCCGGTAGCCCGCGCGAAGTGCGTAGATCAGGTCGACCAGCACGTCGGAGGGATTCGAGGCCGGGAAGGCGCCGGCCACGCCGCTCGCGATATAGCCGATATTGCCCCAGGCCCACGACGCGTTCGCCACCGTGGTGACGGCCAAAAATCCCCTGGGCTTGTTGACGCCGTCGCCGGAGACGAAGGCGATGCCCTCCTGCTCGGCGAACACCTGGTCGATCTCGCCCGCCAGCCACTGGTCGATATTGACGGAAGAATCCTCCAGCAGCGTCGCGGTCGCCGCCGGCATGGCGTAGAGCTCCATCGCCGGAAACGACAGCGCATCCAGCACCGCCGACGCCGTCTGGGTGCGCGGATCGGTTTCGCCGACCCAGCCCGTCGCAGGCCCCGCGGTCATGAACGGCTTTTTGTAGACCGTGGACGAGATCGCGCGCACCGAGGCGAGGCCCCGGATCGGCGAGATGTTGGCGAGGCGCTGGCCGATTTCGGTTTCCAGTTCGATCGGCACCAGATAGCCGCCATCCGGATTGGAGGAGACCGACATCGCCTTCATCTCGAGCGCGCGGAGACCTGCGGCCTCGCCGCTGCGCACATAATCGTCGAACGCGGATTTGTGCTCGCGCGCGCTCGCGCCCTCGCTGGCGCGGCGGCCCTCGAGCGCGGGACGTGCGCCCTTCAGCGAGATCGCGTCGAGCTGCTGCTGATGGCCGTTCAGCGCGGCGTCGATCCGCGCCAGCTTCTCGTCGTTCAAGACGTTGCTTTTGCGCTGCTCGATCGCCTTCAGGCGGTTGTCGTTTTCCGACTTGAACTCCTCGAAGGTACGCATCATCGCGTCATAGACGTCCTGCGCGTCGCTTGCGGGAATGCCGGCCTTGGTTTCGGGGGTGCGGTCGTGGATGTCGAAGTCCATTTGTGTTGCTCCTGGTGATGAAGTGTGGGGTTGGGTTGCGTAGCGAAACAAACGCCATCGTCGTCCCGGCGAACGCCGGGACCCATAACCACAGGCGCTTGCGGTTACGGTCGGTGCTGCAGCAGTCGTGATTGACTACGGAGAACGGTGACTATGGGCCCCGGCGTTCGCCGGGACGACGGAAGCGCGCCATCGGCGCGTTGACGCGCGTGTTCGACGCGCCACCGCACAAGGCGATGAGCTGCGACGATATGCAACTCTGTGGGGTGTAAAGTCGCTTCACACTACAACCGACGAACAGTAAGATATCCTCCTTCAACTATGGAGGGTACCTATGCGTTATTTTATTGCTGTTGCGCTGGCTCTCGTCGCGTCCTCCGGCAATGCCTGGGCGTGGGGCGACACCGGCCACAAGATTGTTTGCGAAATTGCTTTCAGACTGGCGGCGCCCGACACGCGGGCGGCCGTTCGAAAGCTGATAAAATCCGATGCAGAGTTCGACACCTTCTCTGAAGCATGCACGGGTCCCGATCACCCGCACACGCGCGCGTCCGAGCATTTCATCAATTTGCCGCGAGACTCAAAAGGCCTCACGTCGGAAACCGACTGCCCGCAGGCCGACAAATGCCTGCTGACCGCCATCGCGAATGACGCAAAGGTGCTTTCGTCGAAATCGGCGCGCACCAAGGACCGGTTGCTTGCGCTCAAATTCCTGGGACACTGGCTCGGCGACATCCATCAACCGCTGCACGTGTCCTTCGAGGATGACCGCGGCGGCAACGATATAACCGTCAGCGGAAAGTGTTCGGGGAAACTTCATTCGACCTGGGACACCTGTCTCGTCGAAGGCGCGCTCGGAGATGATGTGTCGGAGGCCGCGACCAAGCTGATCGACGCAATCACTCCGGAAATGATCACAAAATGGACCGCCTCCGATCATCCAATGGATTGGGCGAACGAATCCTTTGTCATCGCCGAGGCCGCCAAGACCAAATATTGCGCGGTGCAGGGAAAATCGTGTAACGGACCCCAGCCCCCACACGTCGACATCGACGCTGCCTATCTTCAGGCGAACCAGCCGATCGTAAAGGTGCAGCTGCAGAAGGCCGGCGTGCGGCTCTCCCGCATGCTCGACGATGCGTTCGGCGATTAGCGGCGCGGGCTTGCGGCCGTCGCGTTCGTGCCGGAGCCGCACACCTCGCGAATGGCCGCCTGATGCACGCGGGGCACGAGCGTCACAGCGCTCGCGCCACCCCGCGCAGCGCAGTCTTGCGCCCGCCGCGCTCGCCAAGCCTTGACGCCAGCGGCACGCGCGGCGCCCGTGGTGCGCTGATGTCTTGCCCCGCCAGAACGCTGCGCCATTCCGCCTCCGCCGCCTCGCGCAGCCGCGACAGTTTTGGCGCCGCCTGTTTTACCGCGCTGACCCGCGCGCCTGACAGCAGCGGAAAGGTGACGATGGAGATTTCCCACAAGTCCACCTGGTACAATCGCCGCACCCGGCTCTTCGGATCGATCTGGCCGCGCACGGTGCGGTAGCCGATCGACAGCCCATCGACCGCGCCGGCCTTCAGCAGCGACAGCAATTCGCGCGCGCGCATCACGTCCGGGATCAGCCGGCCCCGCGCACGCAAGCCCCGCCAATCCTCTTTCAGTTCGAGCCAGACGCCGACGGGTTCTGCGGGATCGTGCTGGAACAGCATCGGGATCTTGCGCAGGCCGCGCGCTTTCAGCGTCTGCGTAAAGGCGCCGGGCATCACCATGTCGCGCGCCTGGTCGACCTCGCCGAACAGGCTGGCATAGCCCTCGATCGCGCCGTCGGGGAACAGCGCGAGGCGGGAGATCGGCGGCAACGGCGCATGCATGGGAGTGCCTCGGGAGGTGTTGGATGAAATTGCAAATGGCGTCGTCCCGGCGAACGCCGGGACCCATAAACACAGGCGTCGGCGTTCGGGCACGATGCGGCCACGGCGTGCGTAATCACGCAGACCGGTGGTTATGGGTCCCGGCGTTCGCCGGGACGACGAGTTGAGCTAGCCCCGCCCGCGCCGCGCCGGCTTGCGCCGCGGCGGCAGTTTTATCCGCGGCTGTTTCGGCGGCATGTGGCGCTGCAGCTCGTCGAGTTGCGCCAGGAATTCGCGGAACACGGTGAGGTGATCCTTTTCCGATTTGGTCTCGGTGCGGATCGCGGCAAGCGTGGCGTGCAGACCGTCCATGGCAAAACTCCTTCAGTTCTGATGCGGTGTTTTCGAAGAATTGCCGCGGCGATGCGCCCGGCGGTTGAAGCGCTGTAGCTCGCGCACGAAATCATCGAAGCGGCGCGAGGCCGCGCCGAGCTCGCGCAAGCTGAACCACAGCGCAAAGCTGGCGGCGGCGGCCCACAACAACAGCGCCAGATGCGCAAGATCGCCGCGCTCGACGAAGATGCGGATCAGCTCGGACATCTCAGCGTCGTCCCCGCGAAGGCGGGGACCCATAACCCCTGCCGTTTCGTTTTAGGAAAGCTGTTGCCACGCCATCCGTAGCCGCCGACGCCGGTGGTTATGGGTCCCGGCGTTCGCCGGGACGACGGTGGTGATGGAACAAAACGCCGTTTGCCACGCTTATTCTTCGGGCTTGAACGGAGGCACCAGTGCTCTCGCGATCATCAACCTTGATGTTGGCAACCGCCTGCACTGCTGCAATCGCGTGGTCGTCCGCGCTCGCGCAAGCCCCGCCAGCTCCGCTCAAGCCGCCATCCGAATTTCAATCCATCGCCAACCCCGCCGACCGCTCCCGCGCGATCTTTGCCGAAGTCGGCAAAGTGCTGACCCATCCGCGCTGCATGAACTGCCATCCCGCCGGCGAACATCCGCTGCAGGGCACAGATGGTCACGAGCACCGCCCCGTGGTATGGCGCGGCGATACCGGCAATTTCGGCACGCCCTGCGGCGAATGCCACACCGAGCAGAACGTCGCGCTTCGCGAGGCCGCCACTTACAAAAGCATTCCCGGCCATCCGCGCTGGGCGGTGGCGCCGCTGTCGATGGCCTGGCAAGGCAAGTCGCTCGGCGAAATCTGCCGCCAGCTCAAGGACACCGCCAGCAATGGCGGCCGCGACCTCGCGCTGCTGCAGGAGCACATCGCCAAGGACGACCTGGTCGCCTGGGGCTGGACCCCCGGCGAAGGCCGCGATCCCGCGCCCGGCACGCAGGAGATGGCGGGGCAACTGGTGCAGGCCTGGATCGATACCGGCGCGGAGTGTCCGAGGTAACGTCCGTGTGCCGGTCGTGATGGCGCCGCAAACTCTGCCCGTCATCCTGAGGAGCCGCGCCCTTGCGCGGCGTCTCGAAGGATGGCCGCACGCGCTGGCGCCCGCTTCCATCCTTCGAGGCTCGCCGCCTTGCGGCGGGCACCTCAGGATGACGGTGGTGTTGGCGGCAGCAAGCGTAGCAAGCGTAGCCCGGATGAGCGCAGCGATATCCGGGGGCCTTCTCCCGCATATCGCTTTCGCCCATGCGTGCTACCTGCTTCACGCCGGCTTGCGTTGCCTCGCGATGATCTGGCGACGGAGTTCTTCGAAAAACACCCGGTGACCGCCGAGGCTGAAGTTGTATCTCGGCGCTTGCGCGCTCCGGACGTAGTGCAGCTCTGCGTCGGAATGGCGGCCGTTCAGCAGCTCGTTCAGATATGCCAGCACCGGGCGGAGGTCATCGTCATCCCAATACCTGAGCGCCGCCGCCGCCAGGCTTTGGAGCGATTCCAATTTCGGACCCTCGGGGTCGATACCCCTGACGACTTGTTCGAACTCTTCCGGAATCTTCATGCGATGCCAGCGTCTTCCAAGATCATGCGGCGGACGATTTCGAAAAACACCCGGTGACCGCCGGGGCTGAAATTGTAGGTGGGCGATTGCAGGTTCCACGCGTATTCGAGATCCGCGTCGGGATGGCCGCCGTCCAGCAGCTCATTGAGGAATGCCAGCAGCCCGCGGCGCTCGGCGGCATCTGAATCTTCCAGTCCCGCCGCCGCCAGACTCTGGAGCGACCCGGAATCACGATGCAGGTCGGGATGCAAGCCTCCAACGAACTGTACGAACTCCTCCGGAATCTTCATGGAAGGCTCTTCGATGAACGTTGAAATCAATTGACCGGAAATGCCGTCACTACGGTATAGCCGCGCGGCGAACGGCCGTCACGTTTGATGACGACGCGAACGCCGTAGGTGTCGCGGATATAAGGATCGGAGTCGCCATTCGGCCTGAAGGCTTCCTTACCGGCGATGCTGTCAAACTTTTGCTCAAGTTTTTCCCGCCTTGCCTTGCCTTCGGCTACGTTGTCAACCTTGTCGCTCTCCAGTCTGAGCACCGGATTGACAAGCTCGTTTGCCTGTTCGAGCGAGGCGAACGAACCTTCGGCCTCGCGGAACTCCGTTATCTCCAGATTACCGGACTGGCTGCGCTGATAATCGGCGTTCAGCACATCGATGAGTTCGCTATCCGTCTTGCCGACGTGCTTGCTTTTCGCGTGACCGCCCCGGGCGTCTTCTTCCTCCAGATCGACAGAATAGCGCTGCCCGGATTTGTCGGCTGCTACAACTTTTAAGACGCTATCTGAAACATTCGCGGAATCCGTGCCCGTCCCGCCCGGCGCAATGTTGAACAAGCCGTCTGTCTCGCTCGACCCGGCGCCGATATCGACATTGCCCATCGGTCGCGCGGCCCCCGGCGACGGAGATTGGCCGCCTCCTCCACCGACGCGGGTCCACTGGCCGCGCCAGGATTTCTCTTGGGGATGCGCGGCTGGTCCGGACTGTACTTCGCCTCCTCCAGCCGCCGCCGCGCCAATGCGGCCTTCATCTCGTCCACCTCCGCGCGCAGCATCGTCAGCACGCGCTGGCTCGCCGCGATCTTGGCGGCGAAGGCGGCATCCTCCGCCGCTTCGCGTTGGCGCTTCAAATGTGGATACACCTCGGCCGGATCGGTGCCGGGCGGCAGAAAGCGCGCGGCGTCGTGGCGGAGCCACAGATGCGCGTCGGCAGCGCCGTCGCCGGGACGCTGCCTAGCTATCCAGTTTTCGCCGAGAAGGAGCCGCCACAACCTGAAGCGCCAGGATCCTGCGGGCACACCGGGCGAGGTCATCGGCGACCCGAGTCATTCTCGCGACGGTTTCACGGTCCTTCATCTCCAGTGCGAGGCTCCGGCATTCCTCGACCTCGTCCATCAGCTCTGCGAGGAATTCCAGACGGTCCTTCATTCGCTCAGCACCGAAACGCTCGCACATGCAGTAAACTCCAAAGCTCGTAGGGCGCAATAGCGAAGCGTATTGCGCCAATCGGCCACGTCGGCGGATTACGCTACGCTAATCCGCCCTACGCGCTACGTCATGGCCGGGCTTGACCCGGCCATCCATCTTTCTTCGAAAGACTCTTGCGAAGATGATGGATGCGCGGGCCTACGCTTCGCCGAATGGACTTCGGCCCCGCAGGCGGGTCCCGGCTACGCCAAGGCTTCGCCGGGCACTTTAGTGTCAGGCCGGCGAAGCTTTAGCGAAGACGGCAAGCTCGCGCATGATGAAGTCCTGTATTTCGACGTCGACCTAGACCATCAGAATTCACTCCGAAAGTTTTTGCGGAGGCGATGTCGGAGCTGGCGGAAAGCCCTCACCCGAGATCCATTCGATGCTGGTCGGTAACTCGCCATCGCACTCGATGAATTCCTTGACCGCTTTAAAGGCTTCCTCGAACGGAATGAACAGTCCGAGCGAATACGGGTCACCCTGCAGACTGACCATGAATTGCCAGAGCCGCCTCAGATCGCCTACGGAGCAGTAGCGGTCCAGGCGCCGAATCCGGCCATGCCATCTCGCAAAATCCAACGTAACGCCATGGTCGGGACACCCCGTCATGCGCAGATCGACAGTGACGGCTTCCGACGGCGGCAATATCGCCGTTCCGTAAAGGCCTTCCGCACGCAAGGCCCAGCTGTCGTTGCCGCGTGACGCCCATAGCTTCCCGTCTGCCGAGAAGTACTTTTGCAGTTCGTCCGGGGAAGGCCAGCCGGAAGCATCGAAATCGTGAAAGGAACAGCTTTTCCTCATCGTCCGTTCCGGGAAAAGCGCATCGTCAGATACCCTCGTAGCTGATCCGCCGAAATTCCGCCGGCAGAACTTCGCGCTTCAGGTGATCGATCACCCGGCCGCGAAAGATCAGAATGCCCATCAGCGGCCAGGTTTTTTCCTTGCCCGGCACGTCGACGCGAACGGCGATGTGCCATCCGGGAAAATCGCCGAGCAGCTGCTTTAATTTGCCGACGACGACGCGCCTGAGCAGCTGCAAATTCTGCGCTTCGACCCGAATGAAATCCAAACCCCAGTCGTCATCGACGATCCAGTAGTCGGCCCGGCCGCCGCAATCCTTCTTGCCGAAGGCATCGAGAACCTCGGTCGCCCTGTCATGCAGGCTGCGCCAGACCAGCTGATGCGCGCGAGCAAGGACATTGCCCGGACCCGCTTCGTCTGCCGGTGTCACCGCCGCTACAGGCCCGCGCAACATGCGCATCGCACGATTGAAGTCGCGAATGCGCGGATCGTCCGATTCCCTGATCTCCTTCAGGAGGTCGCGGGCCTGATCGGGCGTCATAATCTCGGGGACGATGTTGCGTTCCCCCATGAATTTCATGCTGAGCTGCTCGACCGCCACGCAATAGCTTCGATGCGCGCCCTCCGGCCCATCCCAGTAACGTCCTTTCGCCATGCGTCATCATCGCCGGGCAAGCGGCGTCCCCCCAACTTACTCGCGGTTGATTGGCTGAGGGGTTTCTCGGAATCGGACGATCCCTGGGTGGTTATGCTCTCCCCGATATTTGCGGCCGCCGCCGGAGTCTTCCAGAAAAAAATGGAATTAGCAGGTGCCGTTTTGATTGTTTTGCGCTTCGTTTTCTACTTTCTGCGAATAGACTGGACGTTGGCTCGTGGGTTGTGCATGCCCACCACTTGATCGCCTTACATCCTTACCGTCGCAGCGTCCGGAGAAAACTGAACAGCGTCTCTTGCTGCTGTTCGGTCTCGATATAATAGAAGATCGGATAGGTGCGGTCGGTATCGTCCGGGCTGCAGGGGCCGCCGACCAGGTCTTGCAGGAACGCCTTGACCCGCAGGTAATTCTCTTCCGTCCTGCAATCGAATGTGACTTCCACGCCGCGCGGTTGCAAGTAGAATTCCATCAGGAAGTTCGACATGGCATTCACATGGACATCCTCGGATCAACTCATTCCGCAACGTTCCCTTTTCAAACCTTGAATTTGGTCAAGGACAATGTCGGGAAAGTTGCGCCCGATTGCTCTATCGCCGAAAAATCGCACTCCGAATTCCTGTCGTGTTCAAACGCGTCAGGTTGGCTTGAACACACCTCGATCGAGATTCCAGAGCGACATACCGGCGTCGCCCGCCTGCGGCATCCAGTTAGAATCGGCGATCGTTTGAAGCATGCGTCGCGCTTCGACGGGAGCGACAGCCAAAGTATGTTTTGCAGCCTTCAGCCGCACCTGCATATCCTGATAGTTGTAGAGCGCCATCAGTGCACGGCGCTGATCGCCATCGCGCCGTTTGAGTTCCTTGGAGACGTCACCCATCTGGTCGAAGAGCCGGTTGAATTTGGCATGTTCGCCTCGAAGCAGCGCCTTACCCTGCGCTACTCCGATTTGCGCGAAGCGCTCGACAAGATCGGTTGTGGTCATATCGCTTAGCTCGATCCGCCTCATGGCTTCAGAACTCCGAACTTGCGCAACGCATATAGGCCAACCTGGCGCCGTTCTTCCCAGTTCTTGTCACTGAGATAGTCGCGCGGCGATAGATTACCGAAATCATCGTTTCGGTCCATATACCAACCCGTGATCTCGTAATGCTTCAATCGCGGTACGCGAACCAGGTTCTCAGGGTCATTAACCTGGCCTCGCACAAAACCGAAACGTTCAGCCGCGGTCTGCTCAACTATATGATGTATATCATAACCCGGTTTCGGCTCTTGAGCAGCTCGCTGCAATTCCTCCAGAGTTTTTGGCTCATCGCGATAGGCCGCAATGAGGTCCTGGCGGTCTTTGAGCCACTCAACATTGTTCATATTGCCGGTGTAGATAGCTCCCGCCAGGCCCGCGTTTCGTGCCAGCCAATTTGCAGCTGATCGCATATAGTCCGTTCGCTCCGCGCTCGTATCAGGTCGGCTCAGTGGAATTTTTGGTGCAGGATCGCGGACCGGTGCCGGGTCGTCAGGCGTGTCGTTTGCAGCGAGCTGCACGCCACCGAGGCGTGTGTCGCTTGGCTTGATCTGAAACAGATCGCCGAGTTCGCTCGATCCGCTTACGTCGCCGATATCGACATTGCCCATCGGCTGCGCGAGATTCGCGTCCTGGCTTTGGCCCGTGTCCTGGCTCGGGCCCGTAACCGTGCTTTGCCCCCCGCTTCGATCCGTCCACTGCCCGCCTGAGCGCGTCCGCAATGAGCCGGTTCAACTCCCCGTTGCCGAACAGCTTGACGCGCACGCGCGGCTGGTCCGGACTGTATTTCGTTTGCTCCGCCAGCCGGCGCCGCGCCCGTGCGGCCCGGAGCTCGTTCACCTCTTCGCGCATCGCCGCAATCCAGCGGCGTTCGTTTTCGATCCAGGCATCGAACGCGGCATCCTCCGCCGCGCGCGCTCTTTGCCTGGCCGCTTCCGCCGCCTCGCGTTGCCGCTTCAAATGCGGAAACACCTCGGCCGGATCGGCACCGGGCGGCAGAAAGCGCGCGGCGTCGTGGCGGATCCACAGATGCGCGTCGTGGCGCAGCCAGCGCTGTTGCTGATGCAGGTCGTAGGCGGAGGGCGGTTGGGGCATTGCGAACTCATTCTCTGCGTAGAGATGTCGCGCTTCTTCACCCTCCCCTGGAGGGGGAGGGTCGGCTCGCATGGAGCGAAGCGAAATGCGAGACGGGGTGGGGTGAAGCCGCGGATGAACACGTCACCCCACCCCGCCGCGAATTTCATTCGCGGCGACCCTCCCCCTCCAGGGGAGGGTTAAGAGAAGATCACCCCCACCGGTCCCCGCCCGCCACCGGCCCGTAACCCACCGCCTCGCGCTTTTCGTTCAGCGTCAGGAACGCCGCGCCAGAGACGCGGTCCCATAGCGCGGCGCGGTCGGCGGCGAGCGCGTCGATGCGGTCGGTGTCGATGGTGACGCGGATGTTGTCGCCGAATTGCGGGGCGAGCCATTGCGCGATCGAGGAGCCGACGCGTGAAGCCAGCGGCAGCACGGTCTGGCGGAAGAAGACCCGGTTGGCCTCGGCGTAATTGGCAAAGGTGTTGTCGCCGGGAATGCCGAGCAGCATCGGCGGCACGCCGAAGGCGAGCGCGATTTCGCGCGCCGCGGTGTGTTTTGCTTCGAGGAAATCCATGTCCTTCGGCGTCAGCGACATCGCCTTCCAGTCGAGCCCGCCTTCCAGCAGCATCGGACGGCCGGCATTCGCCGTGCCGATGTAGGTTTCGTCGAGCTCGCGCTTCAGCCGGTCGAACTGCTGCGCCGACAGAATGTTGTTGTCGGCGGCAAACACCAGCGCGCCGGAGGGCCGCGCGGCGTTGTCGAGCAGCGCCTTGTTCCAGCGCGCCGCGGAATTATGGGTGTCGACCGCGACCGCGGCGGCCTCGATCGGCGCCAGGCCATAATGGTCGTCGAGCGGATGGAAGAAGGTCAGATGCAGGATCGGCGGCACCGGCGCGGCCTGCTGGTCGAAGCGCACGCTGCGCCCGCCGACGCTGTAGTCATACGCCTCCGCCCAGCCATCGGCGCCGGGCACCACCTTCATGCGGTCCGGCCGCAGCGCGTAGAGTTCGCGGATCGATTGGCCTAGCGCCACCGCCTCGATATAGGCGTTGCCGGCGAGCAGGAGATGCGGCAACCAGCATCTCGAAAAACACCCCGCCATCCTGCCGCGGATTCGGCCGCGTCAGCAATTGCGCCAGCGGATGCGCCTCGCGCTCCTGCGCGCCCTCGAACACCAGGAACTGGCAGGCGGCGGCATTCTCCGCGATCAGCCGAACCGAGCGATGCACGATGGCATTGGCGAGATAACCCTCGCGCGCGAGGCCGGTGTAATCGCGAGGAGTCCACCTGGCCCTGCCGCCGTTTTCGAATGCGACGAGTTCGCGCGGTGCGACTCGCTTTCAGTTCGGGCGGGGTAAGCAGATTGCGGAGGCGGTTGAACATAAATGCGTCCTCAATAGTGGTAAGCAACGAGTTGCTCGCGCGCGATACCGGCGCCTAGGCTCCACCGTGCCCCGGGCGCGGCGCAGCGGCATCGCCGCAGGCGATGCTGGTGCGCCGCAGACCCGGGGTCCCGGTTTGCCGGAGCTGGCGTTGTAAAAAGTAACCGGGGTCCCGGTTCTGCGAAGCATCACGCCGCGAAGAGCGGCGCGCTGCATCGCGCCCGGGACACGCTACAGCATCCGTATCCTCGGCCCGTGATGCGGCTGCAGCGCCAGCGCGCCGATCGCCCAGACCAGCGCGTCGAGGCGGTCCGGCGACCTGCCGCCCGACAAGCCGCTGACGCCGAAATCGCACATCTCGTCTTCGAGCGCGGCGAAGTGGCCTGCGTGCTTGACACGGCCCTGCTCGTACAGGGCCGCGACCGGCTCGGCGCGCATCCATTTTCCGCGCGTCGCGTGCACGCTGGTTACCGGCACGGAGAAATCGATGCCGTTGATCACGGTGCGCACCATCTCGCCGCCCTGGTTGGTTTCCGCCACCAGCGCGTCGGCGCGCAGCCGGTGCCACAGCGCGATCGCCTTCATCGCCCAGCCGTTCGGCGTCAGACCCGACACGCTGTCGTCCGCGATCACGTAACAGATGCCGGCCTCGGTGATGCCGGCGGCGACGATGCCGCAGGCCGCGCTGCGCCGGCCCGAACTCGCCGGCGGATCGACCGCGACCACGATGCGCTGCAAGGACGGCGCCTCGCCGACGCGGCACTTTTCCAGCAGCGCGCGCGACCACAGCGCGTCGGGGCGGTCCTCGATGATCTCGCCTTCGAGCTCCTGCCGCCCGATCTGCGTGCCGGCATAGCGCCCCATCACGGTCTGCAGAAAGGTCGGCGCCAGGTTGTTGGCGTTGTCGCGCGTGGCCGCCCGCGTCACCACGCTGGTCGGATCCTCGATCAGCTGCTTCAACAGCGCGGTCGGGCGCGGCGTGGTGGTGATCAACTGCCGCGGCTGCGCGCCGAGCCGCAGTCCGAATTGCAGCATGTCGAAGGCGTCCTGCGCGTAGCGCCATTTCGCCATCTCGTCGGACCAGGCGCAGGAAAATTGCGGTCCGCGCAGGCTTTCGGGATCTTCAGCGGAAAATACCTGCGCGACCTGGCCGTCGCTCCACTCCAGCCGTTTGCGCGACGGCAGCCAGGTCGGGCGCTCGTGCCAGCCATGCACCGCCAGCAGTCCGGAGACGCCCTCGATCATCACCTCGCGCACGTCATGTTCGGTCTCGCCGACCAGCGCGATGCGCGCGGCTTTTTCGGTGGCGAACGGCGGCAGGCCCAGCGCCTGCGCGCGCACCCATTCCGCGCCGGCGCGCGTCTTGCCGGCGCCGCGGCCGCCGATCATCAGCCAGGTGTGCCAGGGCTTGCCGTCGGGCGCGAGCGCGGGCGGGGTTTGGTAGTCGTGGGAAAATATTTTCCAGGTCGAGGCGACCTCATCCATCTCCCGGTAGTTCAGCCTCTCCAGGAGGTATTGCTTTTGCCTCGGCGACCAGTCGGTCCAGTTTTCGCGCAAGCTCGATCCGAAATTGTTCAATAGCTCGCGCGCTGAGTTTTTCATCTGGAGGCTTCAACTTTTCCTCTTCGGCGCGCAGCTTGCGCACCTCTGTCAGCGTGCGCGCGAGGCTTGCCAGCGTGCGCGCACGGCGCTCGGCTTCAGTGCGCTGCGTCCGATTGACATGGTTGCCGCCGACGATGACTTCGATCTGCGACAATTCGCGCTCCACGGCGCTGGTGACGCGCTCGACCAGCGCGAGGCCGATTGCAGGCGGCGGATCGGTGAGGCGATCGACCGCGCTGCGCCTGCCGCGCACCTGCCGCTTGGCGATCGCGGCGCGCGCTGCCTCGTCCTGCGGATCGACCGCGATCGGTTCGGGACCGACGTCCACCCTGTTGGCGGCCAGCGTCCGCTTGCGCTTCTTGATCGCGCGTTTCTTGGTCGCGGCCTCGCGTTTGGCCGCTGCTTCGCGTTTCAGAGTCCTGGGGGATTTCGGTTTTGCGGATTTCTTCGCAGCGCGCGTCCGGGCAGCGCGCTTCCGCGCGGCTTTTTTTGTCGGCGATTTTTTCTTCTTTGAGGTTTCCGCACGCGCACGCGCCGCCTTGACCGGTTTTTTCGCCGGTTTGGCTGCGCGTTTCGTTGTCATTGTTGGAAGACCTAATTCTCGTCAGTACGGAACACGCCTTCGCCTGGACCGTATTCTCCGCGCGATGACGATGCCCCTCACGTTCGGAAGAACGCGAACCAGAGCACGCCGAGAATCAGGATCGCGAGGCCGGTCGAAATGGTCAGCAGCGCGAACACCGACGGCCCGGGCTCGGCCTGGCGCGCCTCGGTCGGGGTTTCGACGATCTGCCCGTGTTGTTTGGTTGCCATGGCGACCTCGATTCGCGCGTGTTTCGGAATGCCTTGCGGCACGGTTCATCCAAAGCAACGCGTGATCGGGGCCGATGTTCCGGGATTTTGCGGCTTGCGCTACCCGGTCGCGGCAGCCATCTAGCCGGCGCCGGCGCGGCCGCTTCGCCGCAAGACCCAATTGTGGAGCATGCCGCAACCCTACCCCGGCAGCGTCACGCTGTCAATATACTCCTAGGACTTTTTCTAGGAAAAATTTTAGAAATAGGAACATTGACAATGTAAGGAATTATCCTTACATTCGAATGCCAACAGATTTCCGGGTAAACGCCATGACGCTCGCCTCTTTCGTCGAGGAATTCGAAGAGATCAGCACCCTGACCGACAAGGGCCAGACCACCGTTCCCAAATCGGTGCGCAAGGCGCTGGGGCTGAACGCCGGCGACAGGATCGCGTTCCATGTCGGCGAAGCCGGCGTGTCGCTGCGGCGCGCCGACGAGGCAAGCGATCCCGCGATCGGATCCTTCCTGGCGTTCCTCGCCCGCGATATCGAGCGCCACCCCGAAAACCTCAAGGCGTTTCCGCCCGAGCTGAAAAAGCGCCTCGCCGGCCTTGTTGATGGCACAGCAGTCGATCTTGACTCGGCGATCGAAGGCAACGTCGATCTCTGACCCAGCCGCTCACCATCAACGGATGGACCATCTACGTCCATCCGCTCTTTCTGGCGCAGCTCGAGCGCCTCGCCGCGAGCGTCGAGGCCGAGCGGGCGAAAAATCCCTCCCGTTACAAATCCGGCGCCAACGCCAAGGTGCTCGCCAACATCGTCGAGCTCGCGCTGCGGCGAATTCCGCAGGACCCGACGCTGCCACGATATCGCCAGGGCGATACGCTCGGCAAAAATTACAAACACTGGTTTCGCGAAAAATTTTCCAACGGACGATTCCGCCTGTTCTTCCGTTACGACCTGGCGTCGAAGATCATCATCTATGCCTGGGTCAACGACAGCAAGACCTTGCGCGCCTACGGCTCGGCCACCGACGCTTATGCGATTTTTTCGTCGATGCTCAGCCGGGGAAATCCGCCGGACGGCTGGAATGAACTGCTGAAGCAATGCGCCAGCCCGGATGCCTTGCAGCGAATTGAAAAGACAATCGAGGGCGAAAGCGAGTAGATATCGTAGGGTGGGCAAAGGCGCATCTGCGCCGTGCCCACCATTGACTGGCGCGGTGGGCACGCCATCGGGCGCGTTCGCGCGACCCGCCGGCTTTGCCCACCCTACGAAATTGAGAAAACCGGGAGACCACCATGAAACTCGAAGGCGGATGCTATTGCGGCGCGTTGCGCTATGTCGCCGAGGGCGAGCCGATGCTGAAGGCGCAGTGCCACTGCCGCGAATGCCAGTATATCACCGGCGGCTCGCCCAACATGTTCATGCTGATGCCGATCGCCGGCTTCAGCTACAGCAAGGGAACGCCGAAGCAATTCACCCGCAGCGATCTTGAAGGCGCGGTGACGCGCGAGTTCTGCGCCGAATGCGGCACCCATCTCGTCACACGGCGGCCGGGCCTGCCCGCCGCGATCGTGAAAGTCGGCACGTTGGACGATCCCACCCTTTACGGCAGCCCGACGATGGCGATCTTCACCATCGACAGCCAGCCGTTCCATCACATCCCGGAAGGTTTGCCGAATTTCGAGCGGCTGCCGCCGAAGCGGTGAGATTTTCGTAGGGTGGGCAAAGGCGCTCTTGCGCCGTGCCCACCATCGAGTGGCGCGGTGGGCACGCCATCGGTCGCGCATTCGCGCGACCCGTTGGCTTTGCCCACCCTACGGTCACTCCCCGCATCCTCCCCCATCACCATCGCCGCCAAAGTCCCAGCTGCCAATGCCGGCGTCGCCCGCCGTGCCGCGATTTTGGCGGAACGGCATGCCGAGCAGCAGGACAAGGACGAGCACGGCGGCGAAGACGCGCCAGGGGTATTCCCGGGTAGTGGCGACGATCTGCAGGCCCCAGCTTCCGAGCAGCAACTCTTGCATGGGTTACGTCCCGATCCGCTTAAAGCGTCGTAGCCCGGATGGAGCGAAGCGAAATCCGGGACAGCGGAGGTTGCGCTCAAGACCCCGGATTGCGCTACGCTCCATCCGGGCTACCAGTCAGCATAAGCGCCGCTATTTCAGCGACAAGTTGACCGCGGTGAATTTGGTGCCGAGCTGCGGGCCGATGCCCTGGACGATGGCGATGATCGCAAAGGCGATGCCGCAGGCGATCAGGCAGTATTCGATCGCGGTGGCGCCGGATTCGTCGGCTAAGAATTTTGCAAGCACCACAGCCTCCCCTCGCCGGCGGACGCATTCTGCGACGCCGATGCGGCGCCGACGTTAAGGCCGGATTGGTTGCGGGGAGGTTGACCAACAAGCTGAACAATCGATTAAGACGGGTGAGTAATTCCTTGCGTCGTCCCCGCGAAGGCGGGGACCCATACGCCGTGTAGCTTGTGTTCAGGAACGACGTTGCATCGGTCGCGTCTGAACATCAACGCCAGGGGTTATGGGTCCCCGCCTGCGCGGGGACGACATCAGCCCCGCTGCCCCCTCCTGCGCTCCAGCGTGATCTCGGCCAGAATCGACATCGCGATTTCTTCCGGCGTGATGGCGCCGAGGTCGAGGCCGGCGGGCGCCTTGATGCGGTCGAGGGCGGCGGCGTCGAGGCCCTCGCCCAAAAGCTTCTCGCGCAGCGCCGCCATCTTGCGGCGGCTGCCGACGAAGGCGTGGTAGGCGGCCTCCGTCGCCGCGGCCGCGCGCAACGCGGCTTCATCGCCCCTGCCCTGCGTCGACACCACGACAAAGCGCCGCGCTTCATTCAGCCTGCCCAGCGCATAGCCGTCGATCCGCATGTCGGCGTCGACGGCGCCCACGACATCGTCCGCGGGCGCCGCCACCGTGACGTGATAGCCGAGTGGCCTGGCCTGCGCGGCAAGAGACAGCGCCACCGGACTCGCGCCCAGCACCACCAGCGAGGGATGCGGCAGCACCGGCTCGACGAAGATATCCATGGTGCCCTTGCTCGGGCACATGTTCTCGGCAAAGCGCACGCCGTCGCGGTTCTCGCCGGGTTTTACGCCGAGCTCGGCCAGCAGATTCTCCGGCAGCACCGAGACCATGCGCGGCTCGCCATCTAACAGCGATTCACGCGCGGCCTTGAGCACCGCGCCGCGCGCGCAGCCGCCGCCGATCCAGCCCGCGACGATGGTGCCGTCGGGCCGGATGATCGCCTTGGCGCCGGCCTTTGCCGCCGTCACCGACACCGTGCGCACCACGGTTGCGAGCACAAAGGCTTCCTCGGCGGCCTTCATCTGCGCCACCAGGTCCATCACCTCGACATGAGCGGTCATCGCGCGCTCCATCACAGTCTTGCCAGATACGGCTCGAGCGCCGTCAGGCTTTTCAGCGTATTGGCCGGCGCATAGAGGTCGACATGCGGCAGCGCCGCCTTGATGCCCGCGGCTTCCGGCGCGTAGCCGTCCCACGCCATCATCGGATTGAGCCAGACGATGCGGCGGCAGCGCTTTGCCAGCGCCGCCATCTCGCGCCCCAAGAGCGCCGCGTCGCCGGTCTCGTAACCGTCGGACACGATCATCACGCAGCTGCGCGAATGAATCACGCGCGCGGCGTGCCAGCGATTGAAGGTCTTCAGGCTTTCGCCGATCCGCGTGCCGCCGCCGACGCCCTGCGCCATCATCGACAGCCGGTCGAGCGCGCGCGCCGCATCCTTTTCCTTCATCGCGTCGGAAACATAGGCGAGCCGCGTGTGAAACAAAAACGCCTCGGCCTCGCGGAATTCATCCAGCACGCCATGGATGAAGCGCAGGAACACGGAAGTGTACATGCTCATCGAGCCGGAGGCGTCGAGCAGCACCACCAGCCGCAGCGGCTTTGGCTTGCGCCGCCGCATCTTCAGATCGATCGGCACGCCGCCATGGCTGATGTTGCTGTGGATGGTGCGCCGGAGGTCGAGCCGGTAGCCGCGCCGCCGCGCCAGATCGCGCCGCGTCAGCCGCGTCCGCATGGTCTTTGCCAGCCGCGCCGCGGCCGCATGGGCCTCCTCGATTTGCGCGGGATCGGCCAGCTTCCGGAAATCCACTTCCGCAATATTGTCGGCGCGCGAGGCGCCTTCCATGCGGCCCTCGCCGGCGCGATCTTGCGGCGCGTCGTCGCCGGATGGAATCTGGTCCACCGCCGACTCGCCGCCGCCGGGCGGCGCGCGCGCGTCCTGCAGGCTTTTCAGCGAGGGGCTGTTGGCCGCCTTGGCCGAACCGAACGTCATCGATCGCGATTTTACCCGTTTGCCGAGCCAGAACGCATCGAACAGCCCATCGAACTTTTCCCAGTCGGATTTCCGCGCCGAGAACAGATGCTTGAACGCGGAGCGCAACAGCCCGGGCCGCGCCGCAAAACCCGCCGCCATCAGCGCGGCGGCGTCCTGGCCCTCCTGCAAGCCGACGGCGAATGCGTTGTCGCGCAGCGTGCGCAGAAATGCCGCGAGTTTTTGCGAGACGAGGCGCGAGACCTCGTCGAGTTGGTCATAAGCGGGAGGCGTGCCGCAGCAGCTCATGCCACCTTCCCCAGCAGCCGGTCGCTGACTTCGCGGGTCATGCGGGACCTGTCCTCATGGGTCTTGAGCAGACACATCAGGGTCTCGTGCATCGTTTCGGGGGTATCGTGCAGGTCGAGAACGCCAAGCCCGACCAGCGCCGCCGCCCAGTCCAGCGTTTCCGCCACGCCCGGCACCTTGCGCAATTCCTCTTTCCGGATGCTTTCGACCATCCGCGCGATCTGCAGCGCCAGCGACGCGCCGGCGCCGCCGATCCGCGCCATGATGATGCGCGCCTCGCGATCGACGTCGGGATAATCGACGTAGTGATAGAGGCAGCGGCGGCGCAGTGCGTCGGAGAGCTCGCGGGTGCCGTTCGAGGTCAGCACCACATGCGGGATGGAAACAGCCGTGATGGTGCCGAGTTCGGGAATCGAGACCTGAAAGTCCGACAGCAGTTCAAGCAGGAATGCCTCGAACTCATCGTCGGCGCGGTCGATCTCGTCGATCAGCAGCACCGGCGGCGTGGCCCGGCGGATCGCGGCCAAGAGCGGCCGTTCCAGCAGATATTTTTCCGAAAAAATCTGGTCCTCGATCGCATCGGCCTTGTCCCCGCGATGCGCCTGGATCGCCAGCAATTGCCGCTGGTAATTCCATTCATACAGCGCGGCCGATTGATCCAGCCCCTCGTAGCATTGCAGCCGGATCAGTTCGGTGCCGTGCACGCCGGCCAGCGCTTTTGCGACTTCGGTCTTGCCGACGCCCGCCTCGCCTTCCAAGAGCAGCGGCCGCCGCAGCAATTGCATCAGCGACACCGCCGTCGCCAGCTCGCCGTCGGCGATATATCCGGCGGCGGCCAACGCTAGCGCGATGTCGTCGCGGGTTTTCACGGCCGTCGTCCCCGCGAAGGCGGGGACCCACACGCCGTGTCGCCGTTGTTCAGGAACGTCGTTGCACCGTCCGTGTTCAATCGCAGACGCCAGGGGTTATGGGTCCCCGCCTGCGCGGGGACGACCACGTTGTGAGAATCCGCGACCCATCCCCGTCGTCCCCGCGAAGGCGGGGACCCATACGCCGTGTCGCTGATGTTCAGGAACGTCGTTGCACCGTCCGTGTTCAATCGCAGACGCCAGGGGTTATGGGTCCCCGCCTGCGCGGGGACGACCACGTTGTGAGAATCCGCGACCCGTCCCCGTCGTCCCCGCGAAGGCGGGGACCCATACGCCGTGTCGCTGATGTTCAGAAACGTCGTTGCACCGTCCGTGTTCAATCGCAGACGCCAGGGGTTATGGGTCCCCGCCTGCGCGGGGACGACCACGTTGTGAGAATCCGCGACCCGTCCCCGTCGTCCCCGCGAAGGCGGGGACCCATACGCCGTGTCGCTGATGTTCAGGAACGTCGTTGCATCGTCCGTGTTCAATCGCAGACGCCAGGGGTTATGGGTCCCCGCCTGCGCGGGGACGACCACGTTGTGAGAATCCGCGACCCATTCCCGTCGTCCTCGCGAAGACCCATACGCCGTGTCGCTGATGTTCAGGGACGTCGTTGCACCGTCCGTGTTCAATTGTAGACGCCAGGGGTTATGGGTCCCCGCCTGCGCGGGGACGACGCGTTGTGAGCTCACGCAAACACTCCCAGATTCTTCGCCGCCCGCCAGTTGCGCCAGTAGTCGTGCGGCATCTGGATATGGGTGCTGCCGAGGAAAGAAAAAGCGTCGTTCACCGCATTGGAAAACGCCGGCACGCCGCCGACATTCGGGCTTTCGCCGACGCCCTTGGCGCCGATCGGGTGATGCGGCGATGGCGTCACCGTGAAATCAGTCTCCCAATGCGGGGTTTCGACCGCGGTCGGCATGAAGAAATCCATGAACGAGCCGGTCACCACATTGCCTTCCTCGTCGTAGCGGATCTCCTGGCCCATCGCGATCGCAAAAGCCTCGGTGAGGCCGCCATGCACCTGGCCCTCGATGATCATCGGGTTGATCCGGGTGCCGCAATCGTCCAGCGCGTAGAAACGCTTGATGGTGTAGACGCCGGTATCGACGTCGATGGTCATCACGCAGATATAGGCGCCGAAAGGATAGGTCATGTTAGGCGGATCGTAATAGCTCACCGCCTCCAGCCCGGGCTCCATGCCCGGCGGCACCGAATTATACGCCGCCCAGCACAGATCCTTCATCGTGATCGCCTTCTCCGGCAATCCCTTCACCCTGAATCCGTCGATGTCCCACTCAAGGTCGCCCTCGTGCACCTCGAGCTTGTAGGCCGCGATCATCTGCGCCTTCGCCTTGATCTTTCGCGCGGCCATCGCGATCGCCGCGCCCGCCACCGGCGTCGAGCGCGAGCCGTAGGTACCGAGCCCGTAAGGCGCGGTGTCGGTGTTGCCCTCCTCCACCATGATGTCATCGGCGGGAATGCCGATCTCGGTGGCGATGATCTGCGCCCAGGTGGTCTCGTGCCCCTGGCCCTGGCTCTTGGAGCCGACCCTCGCAATGCCGGCACCGGTCGGGTGCATGCGAATTTCGCAGGAGTCGAACATCGCAATGCCAAGGATGTCGCAATTCTTCGATGGACCTGCGCCGACGATCTCGGTGAAGAACGACACGCCGACGCCCATGATCTCCCGCGTCTCGCCGCGCTTGAAAGCCTCGCGCTGCGCCGCCTGCTGTTTGCGCAAGCCCGCATAGTCGACGGTCTCCATCATCTTCTTCATCGCGGTGTGGTAGTCGCCGGAATCGTATTCCCACCCCAAGGCCGAGTGATACGGAAACTGCTCGGCCTTGATGAAATTCTTCAGCCGCAGCTCCGCGGGGTCCATCTTCAGCTTCTGCGCCAGGATATCCATCGCGCGCTCGATGCAGTAGGCCGCCTCCGTCACCCGGAACGAGCAGCGATAGGCGACCCCGCCCGGCGCCTTGTTGGTGTAGATGCCGTCGACCCCGACATAGGCAGTCGGGAAATCATACGACCCGGTGACGATGTTGAAAAAGCCCGCCGGCCATTTCGACGGATCGGCGCAGGCGTCGAACGCGCCGTGATCGGCCAGCACATGGACGCGCAGGCCGGTGACCTTGCCCTCTTTCGTGGACGCGATCTCGGTGGTCATGTGATAATCGCGCGCGAACGAGGTCGCAGTGAGGTTCTCGATGCGGTCCTCGACCCATTTGACCGGTTTGCCGGTGACGATCGAAGCCACGGCCGCGCAGATGTAACCGGGATAGGCGCCGACCTTGTTACCAAAACCGCCGCCGATATCAGGCGAGATCACATGGATCTTGTGCTCGGGAATTTTCGCGATCAGCGCCACCACGGTGCGGATCACATGCGGGGCCTGGAACGTGCCCCAGATCGTCAGCTCGCCCCTGATCTTGTCGAACGAGCAGACGCACTGGCAGGTTTCAAGGGGCGAGGGATGGGTGCGATGATAGGAGATCATCTCCTTGATGGTCACCTCCGCCTTGTTGAAGGCGGCGTCGGTGAGGTCCTTGTCGCCGATGGTCCATTCGAACACATGGTTGTGGTGCTTTCGCGGACCATGTGCGCCCGTGGTCTTGCCGGCGAGGTCTTCGCGCAGCACCGGGGCGTCGGCGTCCATCGCCTTGAACGGATCGATCACCACCGGCAGCGGCTCGTATTCCACCACCACCTTGTTGATGCCGTCGTCCGCCGCGTAGCGGTCGGTCGCGACCACGAAGGCGACTTCCTGGTTCTGGAACAGCACCTTTCCGTCCGCCAGCACCATCTGCACGTCGCCGGCCAGCGTCGGCATCCAGGCGAGGTTGACGGTCTTCAGCGTCTCGGCGGTGATCACCGCCAGCACGCCCGGCACCTTCAGCGCCTCCTTGTCGTCGATCGATTTTACGCGTGCATGCGCGTGCGGCGAGCGGACGAAATCGCCGTGCAGCATGCCCGGCAGTTTCAAATCGTCGACATAATTGCCCTTGCCCTGCGTAAAGCGGATGTCCTCGACGCGCTTGCGCTTGCAGCCCATGCCTTCGAGTTTGGCTTCGCGTTGTTCCCGCGTGGGAGTCATGTCGTTCATTCGGCAGCCTCCTGGAATTCGACGCCATTGATCTTGGCGGCGGCGTACTGGATCGCACGCACGATGTTCTGGTAGCCGGTGCAGCGGCAGAAATTGCCGGAGATGCCCATGCGGATTTCCGCTTCGGTCGGGCGTGGGTTCTCCTTCAGCAAGCGTTGCGCGCGAAGAATCATGCCGGGGGTGCAGAAGCCGCATTGCAGGCCGTGCATCATGCGGAATCCTTCCTGCAGCGCCGACAGCGTGCCGTCGGCATTGGCGACGCCCTCGATGGTCATGATGTCGGCGCCTTGCGCCTGCACGGCGAACACCGTGCAGCTCTTCACCGACATGCCGTCCATGTCGACGGTGCAGGCGCCGCAATGCGTGGTCTCGCAGCCGATATGGGTGCCGGTGAGCGAAAGATTCTCGCGGATGAAATGCACCAGCAGCGTGCGCGGATCGACGAGGCCTTCGACCTCGGCGCCGTTCACCTTCATGGTCACATGGGTTTTTGCCATTTTATGTATTCCTCTGGAACGTGATCAATTCAGATTGAGGGGGCTCTTACCCTCCCCTGGAGGGGGAGGGTCGGCGAGCATCGCCAGATGCTCGACGGGGTGGGGTGACAGCCTCCAACTTGGGCACCGCGCGCGAGGAGAGACTTTCACCCCACCCCGCCGCGCGTTGCACGCGCGTCGACCCTCCCCCTCCAGGGGAGGGTGACCCAAGCGTCATGGCGATACCTAAAGTCATTGTTTAACCCAGCCGCGCCAGCGCGCGCGACAGCGCCCGCATCACCATGATGCCGCCGACATGCTTTCTGTATTCCACCGGCCCGCGCGCATCGGCGGCCGGCGACATGATCGCTTCCGCCGCGGCCGCGGCCTTCTTTAGCGACGCCATGTCGAGCCCGGTACCGATCACCGCCTTGGCGGCGTCGGTCGCAAGCAACGGCGTCTCGTGCAGATTGGTGAGGCCGATGGCGCAGCTCGCGACCTTGCCGCCCGCCATGGTCATCACCACCGCGGCGGCGGCGGTGGCGTAATCGCCGACCTTGCGTTTGAGTTTTTCATAGGCGTAGGTGTGGCCGGCCTCGGGCAGCGGAATCGAGATCGAGGTCAGCAACTCGCCGGGCTCCAGTGCTGTAAAATACGCGCCCTGATAAAACTCGATGGCCGCAACGTCCCGCGCCCCGTTCGGCCCCTGCAGATGGTAGCTCGCGCCCAGCACCAGCATCACCGCCGGCATGTCGTTGCCGGGATCGCCATTGGCGACATTGCCGCCGATGGTGCCCATGTAGCGCACCTGCGGATCGGCGATCAAAAGCGCGGTCTCGCGCAGGATCGGCAGCGATTTTGCGATCTCGTCGGACGCCAGCAGCTCATGCTGCGTGGTCATCGCCCCGATCGCGATTTTATTGCCGCTGCGGCTGATGCCCCTGAGGTCGCCGATGCCATGCAGGTCGACCAGGTGCTCCGGCGTCGCCAGCCGGAGCTTCATCATCGGCACCAGGCTGTGCCCGCCGGCCAGCGGCCGGGCCTCGTCGCCGAGCGACGACAGCAGTTTGACCGCATCGGCCACGGAAGCGGGCCGGTGATAGCTGAACGGGCCGGGAATCATGGTCGCTCCTCCCCTTTTGGTCCTTGCCGATGGACATTGGGCGCGAGGCTGTTCCCGGATTTTTGCATGCGCAAGACAGCGGCCGCGGGAGGATCACAAGCGCGGAAAATTCGCACGAAGCGCGGACGAGCGGGCACGAACTGCGTCAGGTTGCACGACCTATCCACGTCGTCCCGGCGAACGCCGGGACCCATACTCCGTGTCGCTGATGCTCAGGAACGACGTGGCATCGCCCGTTTTCAACAACAGACGCTAGGGGTTATGGGTCCCGGCGTTCGCCGGGACGACGAGTTGTGAGGCCCGTGTCCCGGGCGCGATGCGGCGCGTAGCTTTTGCGAAGCGCTGCTTCGCAGAACCGGGACCGTACCAAGTATTCCGTAGCCCGGATGGAGCGCAGCGCAATCCGGGACATTGCCATCCGCGCGCGCGGCTTCCCGGATTTCGCTTCGCTCCATCCAGGCTACAAACGTATCAATGCGCCTGCACGCCGCGCCGCAGCCCCAGCCGCGCCTTCACCTCGGCGATCTTGGCGCGGCTGACCGGCACCCGGTGCGGCGACGGGCCGTCGAGTTCGATCACCGCGCCGTCGCCCTCCCGGCGCACGAAGCTGACATGCGGAATCGCCACGATGTGGCTGCGGTGGACGCGAACGAACAGCCCGGGGTCGAGCTGCGCCTCGGCTTCCGAGATCGACCACGGGCACATCCGTTCCCTCGTGCCGTCATGCACCCGGGTATAATGTGCGTCCGCCCGGACGCTGCGCACCTCCGTGCTATCTATAAAGTGTGTGCCGTCGGCGCCCTCGACCGGCAGCCGCGGCGCCGGCACCGCGCGGGGCTGGCCCAATCCGCCCAGCGGCGCCGAGCGCAGCCGCGGCGACATCGCCGCAACCGGGGCCAGGTCGGCGAAGGCCTGCGGCGCGAGGCCGGCCTGCGCGACCGGCGCGACAGGAACCGCCGCGGTCTGCCGCCGCGGATCCGGCACCAGCGACAGCAAAAATCCCGCCGCGATCACAAAGCACAGCAGCGCCACCACCAGCGCCAGCATCTGCTGCGATGCCGCGAGCCCCCCGGCGTGCGCGTGCCCCTCGCTACCTAAGACAAAATGCATGCCGTACATCGCGGTGTAATGCATGCCAGAGACCGCGACCCCGAACGCCACCGCCGAGATCAGCAGCCGCACCCCGTCCTGCCGCGCCAAAAACACCCGCAACCCGCCATAGGCGGTGACCACCGCGATCAGGATCGACAGCGCCACCATCGCCGCATCATGTTGAACGGCAAAATTGCCGGCCAGCCCATGGATGCCGACATAATGCATGCTGACGATGCCCGCGCCGAGCAGCACCGCGGCCGACGCCACGCGCGGCAGCGTGGCGTCACCGATGCTGACGAAGAACAGCGACACCCCGACCACCAGCGCGCAGATCAAGAACGAGACGATGGTGGGCAGCACCAGATAGACGGTATCGGCCGGAATCGGCGCCGCCAGCATGCCGATGAAATGCATGGTCCAGATGCCGACCGCCAAAAACCCGGCGGCACTTGCAAGCAGCAGGCGACGGCTCGCCTCCGGCGTGCCGCGGATGCGCGCGGCGAGGCCGAAGCCGGTAAAGCCGCCGAGCACCGCGATCACCACCGAGAGTGCTACGAGCCAGGGATCGTGTCCATCGAACATGATCGTTTCGGCCGCCCGTCTCCACCGGCGCGCCGCCTCCTGATGCGGAGCTTACAGGCACGGCGAGGAATGACAATCGGGGGTGCAACGGTGTGTAGCCCGGATGGAGCGCAGCGCAATCCGGGATCGTTACATCAGCACTCGCGGCCCCGGATTTCGCTGCGCTCCATCCGGGCTACGAACTTGCTCCGCAGATCAAATCTCCATGCCGATCCAGTTGATGTGCCAGCCGTACGAATTGGCCATCGCGGGTGTCAACGGGCCACCGTTTGCCCACCTGACGTAGACGCGAAAACCCGTGGCAGTCGCGTAATGCACCGGAGGCGCGGGAGGAATGGCAGGGATGGGATAGATGGAGGTGGCGCCCGTGGTCGACCAGTGCCTGGTCTTGCCGCCGATCGAGCTGAGGTAGACCGGCGCCGAGGAGAATTTTCCGGCTGTGGTGTCGATATCGACCATGATGCCGCTCGGTGAATAGACCTGCCACGCCGTCGAACCCTGCGGGGTTTGTCCGGAAGCTATTCTTTGCGTTGCCATTGAAATGTCCTTTGGGGGTTAAATACGAACCCGGAAAATTCCGGATTCAGAAAATATAAAACTGCTGGAAAGACCAACCGCGTTACGAAACGTTTGAAGTGTAGCCGGTTTTCCGGCGATCACTAGCTATAGTTGTAATTTCAGCGAGACTTCGCGGCGTAATGACGCGGGACGCGATGCGGACCGCAGCAAACACCGGCGTGCAAGTCCCTTATGTTCGCTCGTAGCCCGGATGGAGCGCAGCGCAATCCGGGATCATCACATCCGCAATCGCGGCCCCGGATTTCGCTGAGTTTATCATCGGGCGCGCGTTCGCGCGACCCGTTGGCTCCATCCGGGCTACAAACTGCGCAATTTTCACCCCGCAACGTGCAGTCGCACGCCCGCGCGCTTCTGCAGATAACCGATCACGCTGAACAGATTTTTCGCCTGCGGATTGCCGCGCGGGCCGAACATGCGGATCAGGCTCTTCGGCGGCGCGCCGGTGGCGGCCCCGAGCTTTTCAAATCCGACCGTCGCCTTGATGTAATCGCGAAGAAGGGTCTTGCCGGATTCGACGTCACCACTGATCAACGCATCGACGCCCTCGCGCAGCAGCGCCTCGGCGAATTTCTTGTCGGCCCTGACATTCTTCTGCACCAGTTCGCTGAAGCTTCTGGTTTTTGCCATTTTCGCCGCTCTCCGTTCATGCAAAATTAGTAACATAAGTGTTACCATATTTCAAGCCCCATCGTGTCCCGGGCGCGATGCAGCGCGTAGCTCTTACGAAGCGGTGCTTCGTAGAACCGGGACCCCGGTTTCTTCGAGTCGCAAAGTAACCGGGACCCCGGCTCTGCAGCGCACCGCTCCGCAAGTGCTGCGCGCTGCGCTGCGTCCGGGGCACGACGCTTTACCGGCATGCAAATTCCTGTTCCAATCCCCGCCCAACAACACTGCAACAACAAAAAACGGGGAGACACCCATGAAGCTTGGCGCCGCGATTGCGGAAATCATGAAGCGCGAGGGGATCGAGATCCTTTGCGGCTATCCGGTCAATCATCTGATCGAATTCGCGGCCAATGCCGAGATCCGCCCGATCATGGTGCGGCAGGAGCGCATCGGGTTGCATATGGCGGATGCGATCTCGCGGGTGACCTCGGGCGCCTCGATCGGCGCGTTCTGCATGCAGCACGGCCCCGGTGCGGAAAACGCCATGGGCGGCGTCGCGCAGTGTTTTGGCGAATCCGTCCCCGTGCTGGTGCTGCCGATGGGCTATGCGCGGCGCTTGGCGAATATCGAGCCGAATTTCAATTCCAGCCGCGCCATGCGCGCCTTCGCCAAATCCGCCGAACCGATCACGCTTGCCAGCGAAGTCTGCAACATCTTCCGCCGCGCGTTCACGCAATTGAAGAACGGCCGCGGCGGCCCCGTGATCGTGGAAATCCCCGCCGACATGTGGAACGAGGAAGTGCCGGAGCCCTTGAACTATACGCCGGTGCTGCGCACCCGCGCCGGCCCCGATCCCCTGCATGTCAAGGAAGCGGCCGCACTCCTTGTCAATGCAAAACGGCCGGTGCTCTATGCCGGCCAGGGCGTGCACTACGCGCAAGCGTGGCCGCAGCTGAAGCGGCTGGCCGAACGGCTTGCGATTCCCGTCACCACCAGCCTCGGCGGCAAGTCGTCATTCCCGGAAGACCATCCGCTGTCGCTCGGCTCCGGCGGCCTCGCGGTGCCGCGCGCGGTGCCGAAATTCTTGGCCGAGGCCGACGTGATTTTCGGGGTCGGCTGCTCCTTCACCGAGACCAATTTCGGCATCGCGATGCCGAAGGGCAAGACCATCATCCATGCCACGCTCGACCCCGCGCATCTCAACAAGGATGTCGAAGCGAAAGTCGGCCTGCTCGGCGACGCCGGGCTGGTGGTCGACGCGCTGCTGGAGGAGATCGGCAGGACCGTCACAACGGATCGCGACGCGTCGGCGGTCGCCGCCGAGATCGCGGCATCGCATAAAGAGTGGCTGGCGAAATGGATGCCGAAACTCACGCACAACGACGCGCCATTGAATCCCTATCGCGTGTTGTGGGACTTGCAGCACACCGTCGATATCAAAAACACCATCATCACCCACGACGCCGGCAGCCCGCGCGACCAGCTGTCACCGTTCTGGAAGGCGGTCGAGCCGTTGTCCTATCTCGGCTGGGGCAAGACCACGCAGCTCGGCTACGGTCTGGGGCTCGCGATGGGCGCCAAGCTGGCAAAGCCGGAAAAACTCTGCATCAATGTCTGGGGCGACGCCGCGATCGGATTTACCGGGATGGATTTCGAGACCGCGGTGCGCGAGCGGATTCCGATCATGTCGATCCTGTTGAACAATTTCTCCATGGCGATCGAACTCAAGGTGATGCCGATCTCGACGGAAAAATACCGCTCCACCGACATAAGCGGCGACTACGCCGCCATGGCGCGGGCCTTCGGCGGTTACGGCGAGCGCGTGACAAAGCCTGAAGATATCGTGCCGGCGATCAAGCGCGGCATCGCGAAAACAAACGAAGGCGTGCCGGTGTTATTGGAGTTTATCACGTCGAAAGAAACGGAAGTTTCAAGGCCGGGGACGTAAGGTTTCGTGCCCCGGACGCAGCGCAGCGCCGCTCTTCGCGGCGTGGTGCGCTGCAGAGCCGGGGCCGTCACGAACGCTGTGCTTGGTACGGTCCCGGTTCTGCGAAGCGGCATGAAGAATGCCGCATCGCGCCCGGGACACGAACACCTCCCGTCATTGCCGGGCTTGACCCGGCAATCCATCTTCTTCGAAAGACTCTTGCGAAGAGCGATGGATGCGCGGGTCCCGGCTACGCCAAGGCTTCGCCGGGCACTTCAGTGTCAGGCCGGCGAAGCTTTAGCGAAGACGGCAAGCCCGCGCATGACAGCACTCACCGCTGCGAAATCTGCAGCTCCAGCAGCGCCATGCGCTCCAGGGTCTTCGGATCGGTCTCGCCCTCCTGGGCGGTGCGCAGGATGGTCTCGGCGATCGACTGCACGGCCGCGGAGGACACCGGGTGCGGCAGTGCGGCCACGGCGCCATCCATCGCCGTTTTCATGACATTGATGGTTTCGGGCGCGAACGATGCGTTGGCGAAGTCTTTCATGGATCAGCTCTGCTGCTGTCTCAGGCGCGCGTCGCGGCGATCCTGCGCCGCCAGCCGGTCCAGCAGCGAGGCGAGATGCGGCGTCAGCGGCATGCGCTCGGCGTTCAGCGAGATGCGAAACCGGTCGCCGATCTCCCTGCGGAGGGCGGCGTTATGGGTGCGGTCGATTTGCACGTCGCCTGGGTGGGCGAAATCTGTCATGGCGTTTCATTTCGATGTCTTGCCGGCGATAGTGCCGGAACGCGGAAGCCGACGGGCTCGGTTGCACAACAGTGCGTGCTCTCCCCGGCTAAAGGCCTCGCCTTCAGCGCGCGCTTGGGATCGATCGACAACGGCCGGCGCGGCGAAACGTTCCGGCCCGACAACCTTTATTCGCAGCCGCCACCCGCAGCCCGGTTCCGTCGGATGGAACGCAAGCGGCGTCTTGAGGTTCTTAAGCATGCAACAACTGGGAGAGAGCAGCATGAAAGTCGCATTGTTCGCGGGCGCGCTTCTGGCTGCCGCGCTGGCAAGCCCGGCGCCGGCGCAGGAAGTGATCTACAACCCCGGCTACTGTGCGCAGTTCTATCCGAACGCCAATTGCCAGAACAAGGGACCGGGCAATCCCTATACCGGCAGCTTCTATCGGCGCGGCGGCTGGCACAACGGCTACGCCTGGGTCGGTCCCCGCCCCTGGCGCCACCGGCATCGGCATCATCGCGCGTATTAGGCCGCGCGCCCCGGACGCAGTTCGTAGCCCGGATGTAGCGCAGCGAAATCCGGGACCGCACGTGCCGAACATCCCGGATTGCGCTACGCTCCATCCGGGCTACAGCCTGTGCGCTACCGCAGCTTCATCCCGGTCGCCGCCTCGAGCTCGGCAATCGCCTGCGCGGCATCGACCACCTTGATGGTGGTCATGCCCATCGCGCGCGCAGGCTTCAGGTTGACGCCGAGATCGTCGAGATAGACGCAACGTCTTGGATCGACGCCGAGCGCCTGCACCATCATCCCGTAGATGCGCGGGTCGGGTTTGCGCAGACCGATCTTCGCCGACTCGATGATATGGTCGAACAGCGCCATCACCTCCGCGACATAGAGCGAACGGCCGCTGGCGCTGCCGATCGCGTTGGCGGGAAGGTTGTTGGTGATGCAGCCGGTCTTGAATTTCGTTTTCACGCGCCTGAGCGACTCGACCATCTCGGGCCGCAAATCTCCAGACAGCAGCGGCAGCACGTCGCTGCCGCGCACGGCCGCCCCGAGCAGAAGCGACTCCGCCGCAAACAGCCGGTCGAAGGCGTCAACGTCGACCTCGGCGCGCTCGAATTTCGCCCAGGCATTTTCCAGATGGTTGGCGGCATTGGTGCGCCGGATGATATCGGCGGGCAGGCCGCGCTCGGTCTCGAACCGCGCGAACGCCTCGAATGGCGAGGTGGTGAGCACCCCGCCGAAATCCCAGATCACCGCCTCGATCGTCATTTCCTGCTCCGTCATTCCGGGGCGCTCGGTCTGCGCAATCTTGCGCAGACCGAGCGAACCCGGAATCCAGGGATTGCCGCTGGATTCCGGGTCCACGCCATCCAAGTCGGCTGTTGCCGACTTGGACAATGATATTGCTGAACTCGGGTAAACCCGAGTTCAGTGAGCGTGTCCCGGAATGACAAGGAGGATTCGATCGTCATGTCGCGCCCACTCCGTCCATCGCCGCCTGGATCGCGGCGAACCGCGCGTCCACGCGGCCGCGCATGCCCGGATGCGTGAACACGTAGAGTTGGTCTTCGCGGATCGCGGCGAGCACGCGGGCTGCAACATCGGCCGGATCGAGCCCGGCCGCGATACTCGCGGTGATAAGCGCGAGCATCTGGCCGGCCGGACTTGCCGGATCGGGCATCTCGGTCTCGCCATAGCGCCCCGGCCTATTGCGGCCGCTCTCGCCGATCCGGGTGCGGACGAAGTGCGGACAGAGCACGCTGACGCCGATGCCATGCGGCTTGAGCTGCTCGGACAGACCCTCCGACATGCCGACCACCGCGAACTTGGCTGCGGTGTACGGACTGAACCCGAGCCCGCCGTTCATCCCGGCCATCGACGCGGTGTTGACGAAGTGGCCGCCTTCACCGTGGGCGCGAATATGGGCTAAGAAGGCGCGCACGCCGTGCAGCACGCCCATCAGATTGACGTCGAGCACCCAGCGCCAGTTGTCGAGCGAGATGTTGTCGATGCCGCCGGCGGCGGCGACGCCGGCATTGTTGCAGACCACATGAACGTTGCCGAACGCCTCGATCGTCTCTTTGGCCGCGCGATCGACGCTGGCGGGATCGGCAACGTCGCAGAGTACGCCGCGCACCTGCGGCCCGGCATTGTGCAGGTTCTTGACGGCGCGCTCCAATGCATCGCTCTCGATATCGGCCAGCATGACCTTCATGCCGGCCTCGGCAAAGGCCCTGCCAAGGGCCAGGCCGATGCCGTCGGCTCCGCCGGTTACGAATGCCGTCTTGCCGGCAAGCTCGCGCATGGTTTCCTCCTTATGGCTTGAAGAACGCGGGATCGTTGAGCGCCTTGATCATGGTGTCGACCATGTCGGCGGCGCCGTGGTCCTCGCGATCCTCCAGCAGCTCCCACATCTTGCGCAGATTGGCGCGGATCGGCGCCTTCAGCGACGGCTCGCGCTCGATCAGGGTGCGCGCGATGCAGAAGGCGATGGCCTCAGCTCCCATCCTGGTCTGCTCAATGCTGGGTTTGCTCATGGCCGGCTCCTTGAATCGTCGCGCGTTGGTTGCTGGCGCCGCTGTTAGATCAATTCGCGGGCGATGGAAAGCTTCGTAGCCCGGATGGAGCGCAGCGCAATCCGGGACAGTCTCACGTCGTGCTCGTGACCCCGGATTGCGCTGCGCTCCATCCAGGCTACCGGTGACTGCGGCTCCGCTCCTCGCAATGACGGCGTTCTGCGGAACCCAATCCGGATCAAATTGTTTGCAAGATATGAACGACAGGCCGCTTGCGAATTTCGATCTGGAAAAAGCCATCGCGCTGCGCTGGGCGCTGCGCGATATCGTCGCCAAGCGGCTGAAGCTGACGCCGCTCAAGGAAGAGGATCTGCAGACGCTGATGGAGCTCGGCTTTGTCGAGATGCGCGACGGCGCGCCGGTGGTGACCTCGAGCGGACTGGCCGCGCTGGAGTGAGCGCGGGCGGGCCCCGGACGTAGTTCGTAGCCCGGATGCAGCGAAGCGAAATCCGGGGACCGCAAGCGCCGAACATCCCGGATTGCGCTGCGCTCCATCCGGGCTACAAGCTCCGCGCGGTTCTTCGAGACGCCGCGCAAGAGCGCGGTTCCTCTGGATGACGGCTGCGATTGTTGTGCCGCTGCCTCAAGAACGCATGCTTTGCAAGTCTGCTAGCCGCCGCCCGCGCCTTCCGGCACGGCGAGGCGTTGCGCTATAGTGCCGTGCGCCAGGTGACGGGGCGGCCATTCGGAGACACGCAAAGATGCCTGCCCTTGACACCGCCCTGATCGTTCTCGGCGGCATCGCGCTGTTTGCGGCCTTTGTGAACGGCGCCATCGGCTATGGATTTTCCTCGCTCACCGTGCCGCTCGCGCTGGTGTTTTATACCAATCGAATCCTCAATCCGGCCGTTGTGCTGATCGAAGTTTTCCTCAATTTGTATGTTCTCTTCATCAACCGCGACGGAATCCCCGCGGTGTGGCGACGGGTGTGTCCGATCCTGATCGGGCTGTTACCCGGCATCGCCATCGGCGCCTATGTGCTGGCCCTGCTGCAGCCCGGCTGGATCAAGCTCGGCACCTACACGGTGATCCTGCCGCTGATCCTGATCCAGGCCGCCGGATGGCGCAGGCCAATCCGCTCGACCTGGCTGGTCGGTATCCCGTTCGGGACCGGGCTCGGCGTGCTGTATTCGGTCACCACCATCTCGGGGCCGCCGCTGGCGATCCTGTTCAACAACCAGGGCCTGGTCAAAAACGAATTCCGCGCCGGCCTCGCTCTGGTCCGCGTCGCCGAGTTGAGCGTGACCGCGATCGTGTATTACCAGCTCGGCCTGTTCATCGCCGAGAGCGCCAACCTGCTGCTGGTGTTCATCCCGAGCGTGCTGCTCGGAATACCGCTCGGCGCCTATTTCATGCGCCACGTCGACTCCGAGACGTTCCGCCGCATCTGCATGAGTTTTGACGCATGGGTGGTCGGGTTCGGGCTCTCGCGGGTGCTGATCGAGCTCGAGTTGATGGCGAGCCCGTGGGCGTATGGCGTGATGGCGGTGACGATTCTGATCGATGTGTATTTGCTGGTGGTGTTTTTCAGGCGGCGCAGGGGTGCGGCGATAGGTGGCGCAACACCGCCCGCCGTCACGCCGCCCAATCCACCACGATCAGCCCCGGCACGCGATTGAATTCGCGCGTGTTGAACGTCACCAGCGCCGCATCGCGGCGTCGCGCCTGCGCGGCGATCAAACAATCGTAAGGGCCGATCGGCGTGCCGTTGTTTTCCAGATGCGCGCGAATGTCGCCGGCATGCGCGGCGTCGTCGGCATCGAAGGCAAGAACATCGATGCCGAGACCGAGAAACCGTTCCAGCAACCGCTCGCTATGCTCCCGCCGGTCGCTTTTGGCGATACCGAAGCGCATCTCGAACAGGGCGACGACCGGCATCCCGACTTTGGTTCCTGCGCGCAGCTGCTCCTCGAGTCTGTGGCGAAGCGACGGATCGCGCCCGTTCAAAATCGAAATGACGATATTGGTATCGAGGCAAATCATTCGTCGAAGAAGACGCGCGGATCGGGTTCAAGCGGGGGGTCGTCCGGAATGCCGTCCGGCAAAAAGTCCCGGGCACCCAGCGCGTCGAGCTCGGCCCAGAATTTGTCGAAATCGATCGGCTGTTTCCTGATCGGCTCCAGGATCACCTTGTCGCCGACCTTGCTGACCCGCACCTCGGTCCCCTCGAAGCGGAATTCCTTGGGCAGGCGGACGGCTTGGCTGCGGCCATGCATGAACAGTTTTGCGGTTGCAGTCATGAGGCGTTTCTCGTGATAGATACCATTGGTATATATCACGCTGTCAGTATTCGTCAACATGCCGGGCTGCAGTTGCCCGCAAAGCCGGCCTTTTCATATGCCCGAGAAATTACAACACCGCCTCGATCAGCCCGAGATTTCGCGCTTCCTCGGCTTCGAGATACCAGTTCGAAGGCGCGCGCTTCAGCACCTCGTCGAGCGACACCGAAGAGCCGACGATGAGATTTTGAAAGCCCTCGTTCTGGATGGCGATCGAGCATTCGATCTCGTTGAGCGTCGCCTGCACCGTGGCAAGACAGGTCGTCAGCGGCCCGTCGATCACGAGATTCTTGGCCAGCTTCCGTTCATGGATCATCAGCCGCGTGCCGCGCGTGAGATAGCGGTTTTGCCGGGCGAAGAAACTCATGAAGGTGGTACCGGCGGAATAGATCGCGGCCTTGCCGAGAAACACGAAGCGCCGCGCCTGCTCCATCTCGCTGGCGAACCGCACGTCCTCGCCCATCATCCGCGCCACCTCCGGATCGCCGCCCAGCGTCGACAGTTCGATGACGACCAGATTCTGCTCGGACGCATGATCGAACTGCTTGCGGAATTTTTCGTACATCTCGTAATCGACGACGCCCGACAGCGCGATCAACGGCGATTTGAACGCGGACGCGGGAAGGGTTTTGGGCGCGGAAGCGGGAGGCGTCTGGGGCATGTTGTCGCTCGCAAAATGAGGGCGGAAAGTGCCGCCGTGCAGCGACGAAAGGATATGCACGAGCCGTGCCGATAGTTCCGACGGCGATCGTCATTGCGGTCGCCGGTCCCAGACTTGATCGGGGACGCACACGCGCTCGTGGTGCGTCCCTACATCGGGACCTTTGAGACGCTCAAGCAAGCCGTCGGCGAAAATGTCGACTACGGAACGCGCAAAGGCCTGCACCCGCTGTTGCGCTCAGACATCGAACGCGAGGCCATCCGGATTTTTTGAATGCCAGTGCGCTCCGTTCGCATAAGGCTGACCGATATTCGAGAAGAGATCGCAGGCATTCGCAGCCTGACGAAGAACTCGACCGCGGAATCCTTCGGCACAGACTGGGCGATGAAGCGCGCCGTTCAACATGCGCTTCTGATCATCGCCGAAGCCGCGATTCCGCGTGATGCGTTATGACCGCGCAAAGGTCAACAGAGGTGCAAGATCGTGATTGTCGGCTGCTTTCAGCGTATCGGTGTATTTCTGCCGCATCGCGCCCGTATCCCCCAAATCGCCTCCACCCCAGGTAAAGCGCGGACATCCGAGACGAGCCGCCAGGACATCGGCCATAAGCCGCGACCAGCGCCCATTGCCGTCGGGGAATGGATGAACGGAGACAAGCGTGTGGTGAAGCGAACGACTATCTCGTCGAGCGGAAAGGTCTTATTATCAATCCAGAAGCGGGTGTTGTCCAAGACCTCGTGCAGACGCGGCTGGATGAGCGTGTAGTCAACGCCGAGATTCGTATTGGCCGTGCGGTACTTGCCCGCCCAGCGCCACACTTTGCGGAACATTCGTCGGTGCAGCTTTCGAACGAAGGACTCGCTGACCGGGTCGTGGCGTCGTTGCAGCGCCCACACGTTGGCGATCAAGATGTTTGCTTGTTCAAGCTCATTCAGTTCCCGGCGCAATGTGAGGTGCGAAGGAATCAAGTCAGCCCGCTTGTCAGCAGGGACGAGAGTGGCATCGACTATCTTTTGATCTAGATCCGTCACCGATTGTCGTCCCAAAGTCTCGCGGGGCGTCGTAGCAGCTCGTCTGCGAGGCGCTGGCGAGCCCGCTTGCGTTGCTCCTCATCGTCGACGCCCTGCGCTTCTAAGCGCATCGTTTGTTCGACGGAGGAAAGCTGACGCTCCGCCATCTGCAGGGCGCGCTCTTCGAGGACCGTCGTCAACGGCTTCAGAGGGACAAGGACGTACACGACGCGGCAGCCAAGCGCTTCGGCTGCCCGTTCCAAGCTCCGCATGGTGATGTTGCCCTTGGCCTCGGCCTTCTCCAATTCGACGATGCGGGGTTGGTGGACTTTCATCCGCTGGGCGAGTTGGCCGGTGGTCATTCCAAGCGCTTCGCGAAGCGCACGTATCCAGCCCCGCGCGGGCCTCGCTGTGTTGGCGAGGGGGCGAAGTTCACTAAAACGCCTATCCAGTTGCTCTGATGGAGTGACCATCGATAAGAAATATCTTATTTATGGGTCAATTGTCAATAAGATTATTCGTATCGTGACGCCCTAATAAAATAAGATATATCTTATTACAAAGGATCTAATGGATCAGACATTTCTTATAGGGCTTCGGCGAAATTTGCTCGAACACGGCAGACGCTTAATGGTTGTATCTGTGCATCTTTTTTGGTACAGCATTGGACGAATGCCCGAGAACCTCAGGCCCATCCCTTTGGCGTTTTGGAGATCGGCTACCGGCCGGGAGCCGGTGCGGGAATGGCTGAACGAATTATCCCGCGAGGATAAGCGAGCCATCGGGCGCGACATCGCCAAGGTACAATATGGCTGGCCGATAGGCTTGCCGCTGTGCCGTCCTTTAAGCGCCGGCCTGTGGGAGGTGCGTGCGTCGCTGCCCAGCAAGCGGGAGGCGCGTGTATTCTTCGGCTTTAACGACGGCATGCTGATCGCCGTGCACGCGATGATCAAGAAGACACAGAAGACCCCGGCGGAAGATCTGGCGCTGGCACGACAGAGATTTAAGGAGCTGCAGTCATGGCAAGGAAAAACCCGCACATAGGTTCCAGCTTTGAGAGCTGGCTAGACGATGCCGGAATCCGCGAGGACGTCACGGCCGCCGCGATCAAGGCCGTGATCGCACGCCAACTGATGAGCGAAATGAAGAAAAAGAAGATCACCAAGCAGCGGATGGCGGTGCTGATGAAGACGAGCCGCGCGCAGGTGGACCGTCTGCTCGATCCGGATAATGGGAGTGCGACGATCGAGAGTCTGCAACGGGCGGCGAGAGTTGTGGGGCGGGAGTTGAGGCTGCAGTTGGTGTGACAAGGCGACCGCTCGGTCGAGAAGCGAAAATGGTTCGTGAGCGTGAAACCAAAGATCGTGAATCACGAGTCGCCGCTATTCTAGCTCAATAATGGTCGGGGTTCTGTTCGCAAAGGCTTCGTGCATTTGAACGCGGCTTAGGATCGACGTGTGCTGAGATGCGAAGAATAACTTCTCAGGCGTATCGTAGCCTTTCCGTACTGCCGCGCTGAGAGATTCAACAACTTGCGGGCTGAGGGTCGGTTGCGCCGCAAATGGATCAATATCTCTTAAGATTTTAGAGATCAGGCCCAGTGTGAAGGAGAGCCCGCGCGGAACAATCGTACCAACAAGGTCTCGCGCTCTTGGACAGAGTCTTTTAGTACGCGCGTTCTTACTGTCGGGCGCGCCGTGCAACGCTAATTCGATTTGCCGAATAGGCAGCCCTGTTATCCAAGCGCGGAGTCCAGGTAATAGCATTGCAACATCCCCTTCTACCAATTGTTCGTTAGCAGTCTTTCCTACTACAGCGATTACGCTCTTTGATACATCGCCAAGCAACGCCTCACGGGCGGTTGAATCAGTATCAAGCCATGCGATGGTCCAGGCTAGCCAACCATGTATAGTGATTGGAAGCTCACCTAGCTCATCTCTAATACGGTCTCGCAAATTCATCAACAACTGAGCAGATAGTCCGCTCTGCGTCGCAAGAACGGCGGTGGCGTTATCGAGGCTGCCCGGCATAGCCGTAGTGATCGCGGTTTTTAACCGAGAAACCTTTGCATCAAAACTCGTTTCCACCTCACGCTTTTTAGCAAAGTAGGCGCCCAGCGATTTGTTGAGGTCAAATAAACGTGTTGGTTCTTCCGTGCCCCCTTCGACTTCGCGCAAGACAGCGAAGCGATTGACTGTATATTGAACGTCAGGGTCTGCTATTTGACCGGCCATCAGTCGGTCCAATACAATTTCCAGTGGATCGGTAACCATAACGCAATGGTCGTCCTCCGGAAGAATTGAACGTAACTTTCCAACCGTTTCCTTTGAAAGCGAATTTTTTTTGCGAAACGAAATTATCGGTTCCGGGATGAGTATGACCAAGCCATTGGCCAAATGACCCGCACGACCGGCGCGAGCAGCAGCATTTAGAATCTCATGTGCTTTGAGCAACTCCCTACCGCTCGCATCGGCGCGTTTGTCTCCGGCTAGAATCGCCCAGTGCGCAGGCAAATTCAAGCCTTGTGCGAGCGTTGGTGTTGCAACAATTGTACGAGCTCCGTCAGCCCGCTTAAACATTCCTTCGCAAAGGTCTCGTTCGAGTTTTAACATAGCCGAGTTATGAGGGACCGCGACGGCCGGACCTGCGATTACTGCGTGCTTGAGATCCCCCAGTTCTTTTTGCAGAGCGTCCCAACGCGCCTGCTCAAGTACGGTAGGCTCGACGGTTTCCGCGATTTTCTCAGAAATCGACGCTGCGACCGTGACCGCATCGGCCTTCGTGTTCACAAAAACGATCGACTTGAGGCCGGTGTTCGAAGCGGCAACGGCAAGGTGGACCGCGACTTCGTTTGCATTAGGCGTTAGCCTAACGCCGTTTCCTGAGAGTACGCCAGCCAACGTTATCGGGATATCGGAAACAGCGTTTGTTATGCAGGCCGCCTTATTTTTCGATAGCCAGTTATGCTGCAAACCCCAAATTGCGTATGGCGTAGCGGTAAGTTGCCTTTTGGCCGACTGGCGGAGCGTAACAGCTCTCTTTCCATCCTTGACGTTTGCGTTTCGCTGGGTCTCCGCAGCTCGTTCTTGTGCGTGCCTAAGTTCAGCATCGTCGTAGATGATGACGCCTCGCGCTTGTCGGCTCGGCTTCCATGGGAGATCGACGGCAATGCAAGGTCGTCCAGTTAGGGCGGAGACCCACTCTGCCATATCATCGGGATTTTTGAGCATCGCGGAAAGAAATAACATATCGGCGTTAGGCGCGACATGATGGAAGCCAAGAACGCAGAGCATTGCATCGAGTGCCCGTCTGATCCTTCCAATTTCGGGGCTCAGAAGGTGGCATTCATCGAACACCAAGAGGCCAACGTCCTGAAACGCTTCAGGAGCAAACGAAAGCATCGCGAGGCATCGTTCGGGCGTCATTACCTCGATATCGCGAAGTTGCGCGCTATCGAGGAGCAAAAGGTCGAAGTCACTGGAGACGACGGACCCCATCACGTCAGCCGGAAACATTTCTTGAAGATCCACGGTCAGTTGGTCGACGAGAGCGTGGGTGGGCGCCAAGAACACCACTTTCTTGCCGCTCGTCAATATCCCCGCAATCTTGAGCGAGGAGACTGTCGTTTTGCCCGCGCCTGTTGGTAACACAACAACAGACGAGACTCCGGTCTTGTAGAAACCCTTTGCAATCGCTTCCCGATGGTTCGGCCAAACAAAGGGAGCAATTCTCGCTCGCGATTTCAACCAATTTTTCCAAGACCTTGCATTCGCACCGTGCGGAGGCGGAACAGCAAAAAGACTCGCCGCGGCCAAACCATCTGCCGCCGACAGAAGTAAGGAAGCCAAGTGATGGGGGCCTGAGTAAGCGAGAACGCTAGCCCCCTCAATTCCCGGGAGAAAAACGGCGCCTGCAGTAGCGGATAGTTCCAAAACAATTTCAAAGGCGCCGCGGGCATTTTCAAAACGTCCTGCGATCGCTTCTGGCTGCGGTTCATACAACAAGTTCGCAGCGAGTAATTCGACACCGGATATCAGCGTCTCAAGTAGGGCTGCTAAGGCGCGCACCTCTAAGCCCGAGTAACGCCCTTCACGCCGCCATCTCGCAGATCTTGATAGAATCTCATTCAACCGCCCGCGCGCCAAGTCGGCAATGTCTTCTGACAATATCTCAGCTTCATAGAGTTGTCCGTTTACTCTCGTCCTTATCGCTTGTGATGCTTCGTTCGCATCGGCATATTGTTCCGCTGATAAAAAGAGAATGGCAGCCGCGATACTGGGGTCAACACGATCTCGGTCTATATTCGGGAGCTTATCCGCTCCGCGGATGTTTTGGCGGCGAGCGAGGATTTGTTGCGCTGTCCCTGCCACGAACGCAGCCGGGCGGCGTACCGAACCGTCAGTAGTCAACGAGGTCAGGATTTCATAGGTATCGGCAAGACGTTCAAGGCTCCATGCCGCCACGAGATCGTCAAGATTTTCATCGCCCCCGCGGAGACGTGCCGCCGCGAGGTTCGCGTACTGCGCTGTAAGCAACGCGGGAATACGTGCAGGGTTCAGCCCAGGCATAGCTGGGGCAGATCGGAGTAGTGCTGCTGTTGTTGCGTCAAACATCACGGTCTTCCGCCATCGAGGGAACGGAGATAACCAATGGCCTGTGCAGCAATCGCGTCGAACCAAGCTCGCATTTTAGGTGGAACGACAAAACTCGCGCCGATGCGCTGATCAGCGTTTATCTTTTCTAATCGGTTATAGTCAGCAAATAGCTTTTTGCGTTCGGCTTGGCTATCGACCGTCACGGCGAAGGAAGCGCGATATCGGCGGAGTGCCTGATCTGTAACCGCGGCTGCAAACTGCGTAGCGGTTACCTCGTCAACACCTGCGGTCGTGATAAGTGCTACGGCCGTGGAGATGATTTCGGCGCTGCGCTCGTTGTGATGCCGCTTTATGAATTCCGGTACCACTTTGCCTAAGAAGGTCGCTCTGGCGTCGTCCGTGCATTTGTCTTCAAAGATGGTCGTTCGCGAGATTCCGCTCTTGTCGGCCTTGAGCTCGATCATCAGCCCATCGAGCCCTTGCGAGGTTGCGCTCACATGGGGGGTTTTAAGCAAGACCCCGGGATAAAGCTGCCGGGCCGCAAGCCATGAAATGGCCTCGAAGATCAACCCATCCCTCTGTGAACGCGGATAGCCACCTCTCGGCTTCTTCGCGGGCTCTTCGACGGTCAATTTGATTTTGGCTTCGGCGCGCAGCTGCGCTGTATTAATGGCCGGTTCCGCCGCGCTAAGCGTCTCTAGGATGTAACCGGCATAGCTTGCCTGCCCCATTGCCATGATCGCGATGAGCCGAGCGAGAGTCGCTTGATCAGTTGTTTCCCATCGTTCACCGACGCAATCAGCGTCAATGGCGACGGTCTGTGTCTTGAGGATGGTCGGCGTCGCCGGCATATGTTTCCAACCAAAAGCATTAGCAGCCCCGCTCGCTGCGGTGCACACACATCTGAATCAATGAATTTTCATCCCCGTCAGTACAGCAAACGGTTGAATTGTGGTGCAATCTTTTCAGGCCGGTTGCGATTACAGGACCAAGGTTTATTCACATGACGGGGGCTGCATGATCGCGCTGCGCCCCCTTACTCCGCCATCTCCGCCGGCACGCTCGCCGGCCCCGCCAGCGGCTTCTCCTCCATCAGCACCATCAGCAGCGTCGCCCCCGCCATCAGTGCCGCCGCCGCAGCGAACACGTAGCGGAACGCTGCGACCATCTCGCCCGGCGCGATGCCGCTCACGGCGCTGCGCGCTTCGCCGACCACGGAAACCCCCGCGCCCAGCGCCATCAGCAGGATCGCGGTGAACGCCGCCACCGTGAACGAGGCCGCCAGCGCGCGAAAAAAATTCAGCGCGCCGGTGACGGTGCCGACCTGCCAGCGCGCCACCGAATTCTGGATCGAGACCACGCTGATCGGAAAGGTGGTGCCGAGGCCCAGCGCGAACAGCGACAGCAAGACCAGCAGCAGCCATAGCGGCATCGGCGTCGCAAACGCGAGCAACGCCGCGATGCTTGCCGCGAATGCGGTGCCGATGATCGCGACGCGCTTGTAGTGCTTCATCCGCGCCATCGCCTTGCCGGCGATCGCGGCGCCGCCGGTGGAAACAGCCGCCAGCGGAATCAGCGCAAGGCCGGATTCGCTGGCGCTCAAGTGATACACCGCCTCGTAATACAGCGGCATGTGCACGGTCAGCCCCAGCATGGCCCCGAGCGCGCAGCCGCCGGCGGCCATCGCATAGGGCACCACGGTGCCGCCCATCAGCGGCAGCGGCAAGAACGGCTCGTCGCTGCGCCGCGCGTGCCAGACGAAGCCGAGCGCCAGCGCCCCCGCCGCGCCGATCATCGCGGTGATCGCAGGCGACAGCCACGCATAATGGTTGCCGCCCCAGGTCAGCACCAGCATGAACACGGTCGCCGAGGCCATCAGCAGCACGCCGCCGAGCCAGTCCACCTTGCGCGGGCGATGAAAGGTCGGGATCTTGCCCATCTTCGGCAGCAGCATCGCAAGCGAGGCGACGCCGAGCGGCACGTTGATCCAGAAGATCATCGACCAGTGCAGATGCTCGGCGAACACCCCGCCGATAACAGGGCCGCCGATCCCGGCCGCGGTCCACACGCCGGAAAAATACGCCTGGTACTGGCCGCGCTCGCGCGGCGTGACGATGTCGGAGATCACGGTCTGCACGATCGGCAGGATGCCGCCGCCGCCGAGGCCCTGCAAGCCCCGCGCGACGATCAGCATCGGCATGTTCGGCGCAACCGCGCACAGCACCGAGCCGATAACGAACAGCGACATCGCGGCGATGATCATGGCGCGGCGGCCATAAATGTCGCTGAGCGTGCCGAACACCGGCGCCACCGCGGTGGAGGCGAGCAGATACGCAGTGATCACCCAGGAGAGAGAGGAGACGTCGTGGAACTGGCGCCCGATGGTCGGCAACGCCGTGGCGACGATGGTCTGGTCCAGTGCCGCCAGGAACATGGTCAGCATCAGGCTGATCAGGATGGTGTGGACCTCGCGCGCAGTCAGCGGCGCCCGCGGCGCGATCGGCGGCGCGTCGCTGACGTCGATGACTTCGGTGGTGATGCGCGCGAAATCGCGCGCGGCCGCTTGCGGCAACGGCTGTTTCTCAGCCGCGTCACGGCTCCGGCGGTCGAACTTGTTCATGCGGGCTGTTTACGAATCGATGGCTTGCCGCTGGCGCGGGAATTGGGCGATACGCTTATGTAGCCGCTGATTCACCGCAGTGGCACCCGGTCAGGTGCATGGGAGCGTCCCGCGAGCGCCGTACCACGCCCCCTTTTAAGCGCGAACGCCAAGCGGCGACCGAACTGGTGGTCGCCGAATATCGAGGCGGTCGAGCGCAGTTCGAGCGGTTACGAATACATCAGTGACGTCTTGCCCGTCGGTCCCGGGTGGGTCAGGCGAAGCCGCGCAATGTAAGTCCGCCCCTTAAACAGCTTGTAGTCGATCTTCGCGCTTCGCTCTTCACCGCTGTCATCGTCGCCGGAGAGATATCGCGGCACGCCGTCGACATCCTCGAACAGCACGAGCGACGCGTCCGACGCGCCCTTTGTCTCGACCGTATACTTTCGGGACGCCGTCGGTTTGATGGTGTAATCGATTTGCTGACCGGCGGCGAGCTCGGCGACCGCGGGCTGCAACGGCTGCAGTGTGGGCAGTGCTGCCGGCATCGGCGGATACCATTTGAGGACCCATTGCTTGTCGGCCTCCGAGAGCTTTCCCGGTGGAATGAGGCCGGCTGCGTATTGCTTGGGTTTGGCAATCAGGCCGGCCCCGAACTGGTATTCCATAATCGAGTCCGGATCCCACGTCGAACCCTCCACTTCCGCCGGGGTGAGCTTTTGCAGGATGTTGCGGAAGATCATGCCGGGCTTCCAGTTGTTGGGAGGCCCGCCCAGCGATTTGTACACCGCCTTCTCATTCCACTGGATTCCCGCGAACGGACTCTGATGCTCGTGCTCCATGCCGAATGCATGTCCGAGTTCGTGGAGCGCGGTGCCGCTGCCGTAGATCGAAGTGAGATCCCACCCATACACCGTTGTCGGCTGGGTCAGCGGGACGTTCAGCACTCCAAGGCCGACATTGGAGGCCGATCTGCCGTCGGCGACCGAGTAGCCGATACGGATCTCGGCCTCACTTAGCTGGCTGACCTCCTGAAACTCGAGTCCGATACCCACCGCCTTCCATTTGGCGAACGCGCCGCGAACCGCATCCGCCTGAACCTTGGGTACGGCAAAATGGCCGGTCGTGAAGAAACAGTAGTGCAGAACCGTTCCATTCTGCCACTTCGAGATCGTATTCACGATAGCCGCGGCTCTGAGCGGGTCGCCCATCACGGCAGGACTGAGTTGCGGAAGCGCCCGCGGCGGATTGCTGCACAGCGGTTCGGAATACTGTTTCGAAGCAACGGCCTGTTTCGAAGCAACGGACTTTTTCGATCGCTTGGGATAAGCGCGCGCCATAATGAACTCCTTTAAGAATGAACCGGTCAAAACATTGCAAAAGTCGGCATCAAGTTTTTTAAGTCTTATAATACAAGCAAAAGTAGCACGAAACCGCCGGGTAGATCAAGTCCCAGGCCCTTAACTTGCGCACGATCATGCGCGCGGTGGCACAACGTTATCACGCAGCGGTGCCTCGCGCATCCTTCATCCGGCGCGGCTTCATAACGAGCGCAGCAAGCGTAGCCCGCATGAGCGTAGCGATATGCGGGTACCGCCGCCCCACTACACCTGCTGGCGCGGAAATTTGGGTGACGGACTTATGTAGCCGCTGAGACCGCTGCGGCAGCGGGTTACACGCATCGGTGCATCCCGTTGAGGCCGCATCGCAAATGTGTGAACGTCGCCGTGGATGCGATCCCGGTACTGTACCCGATTCAAGCCGGCCAGGATCGCGATGCAGAAAACCTGCGACAACACGCTGATCGAGCGCGCGCCGAAGAAATGCAAGGCGCCTCTGAAGGACTAGAGCGTTTTCAGGCGAAGTGGATACCGGTTCGCGTTAAGAAAACGCGTCAAATCAAGAATCTAGAGCCCCGTTTCAATTCAATCGAAACGGAAAAGGCTCTAGACATTCGGCTCGATGGCAGAACACCCCCGTCCTGCGGTCGTTCAGTCACGAGCCGCTCCCGATCCTGACGACCTCATACGGGTACGGGCGGAACAATCCACTGATTGCGCGGCGGCGTGAACACTGTATTCGGATCAATCTTGCGCTTGATCTTTGCCAACTGATCGAGATTGGAGCCCCAATAGGCCGTAGCGTGGTCCTTGAGGCCCGGGTCGGGGAAGTTGTAATAGCTCCCCGGATTGCCCAGCATCGCGCTGAAGTGGTTCTGCACCTCGCGCTGCCATTTCAGATTATCGGCGACCGCCTGCGGGCTGCCTTCGCCGCTCCAATCGATGTCGGTGGTGACGATCCACCGAGACGATCGGTGCACGAAAGCCATGGCGTCGGCGGAAGGCAAATTGACCTTGCCGCCCGTCCGATAGCACGTCATCCGTGCCGCCGAAACGGTGCCCGGCCAGCTCGGCCAGACGCCGAAGAACGCGCCGATGAAGTCATCGGAGACCTCGCGGGCAAACAGCGAAGTTTCCTGGTAGCGGTTCGGCGAGCCGATGACCTCGAAGATGTCCTGCGCGGTCCAATAGGGAAGCTCCTGCAAATACTTCAGCGAACAATTCTCGAACCAGCAATCCCTCTGCTCGGCCCGGTCGGCGGCGGCGAGCGCGGCTCCGAGGATTTGGTCGAACGTATATGGCGCGCCAAGCAGCTGATGGAGCTGACAGGAGAGATTGATCTGGTAGCGCCAAGGGCTTTTGATCGTCGCCGACGTGGTCGATATGGTGATTTCGGCACCCAGCGTGTCCGGCGCCGCGTCGAGCGCGCGCAACAGGGTGCGGAAGACGGAATGCGCATTGTCGCCTAGCCGCCAGGATCCGCTGAAGGCCGTCACCCTGTCGACGAGGATCGGCTTCAACCGCCAACTTGTTGCAAAGCCGAGATTGCCGCCGCCGCCGCCGCGCACGGCCCAGAACAGCTCAGGGTTCTTGTCTTTCGAGGCAGTGACCGGCTGGGGCTTCGTCCCGTCCATAAGCACGATATCGACGCTCTCCACCCGGTCGCACCCCATGCCGCCATGGACACTGTCCAGGGCCCAGCCCCCTCCCATCAGGTAGGCGCTGAGACCGACGCCCGCGCAGCGGCCATGCGTGACCGTGTAACGCCCGGTGTTGGTGCCGCCGGGGACCTTGATGTCGCGCAGACCGGCCAGCATGTGTCCGAACAGTGCGCCGCCGCCTGCCACGACCTGTTCGCCTTCAACCTTGACGCTTTGCATCGCGCTCGAACTGATCACGAGGCCGGGCGCCGTGCTGCAGCCCGCATAGCTGTGCCCGCCGGAGCGCGGCACCATCGGCAGTTTGTTGTCGATCGACCACTGGATGGCGTAGGCGACCTCCTCCGGCGTGGTCGGCCGCACCAGGCCGAACGGCGCGTCAGGGTCCGGCGGCCCATCACCGGGCTGGGCCGGCGGGTTGTAGTAGCGCAGGTTTTCCGGCAGCGTGAGCCTGACAAACCGCGGATCGTTGGGCCGTATCACCCCGCCGCTGTTTTTCATCTTGTCGTTCAGGTCTCGCCATGCGGCCTCCGAAGGCTGCGATTGGGCGCGTGAACGGCGCGGCATCAAAGGCACGGCGAGGCTGGCGGCGGTGCCCGCCAACAACGCCCGGCGCGACAGCTGTGATCCGGCTGGCATGATATCCCCCCATGTTTTTTGGTACTGCAACGCGCTTTTGCGGCGCACCCCACTCGCCGCGATCCGACCCAAGGTCGAAACTATTGCTGTTTGACGCCATGGTTGCGCGCTTGCGCGCGGATTGCAAGCAGGGTCCAACACAATTGCTCGGATATTAGCCTGCGGGCTCCGGTGCCTGCGAATCGCGCGGCGGCGGCAGCGCCTTACGCACATGGGTGCGTCCCGCGACCGTCATTGCGAGCCAGCGGGTCGGCCACCGGGTCGCGCGAACGCGCGCCCGATGACAGGCTCCGTGCCGCCCGATGACGCGAAGCAATCCAGTGCCCCGGGCTCAGCGAGCGTAGCCCGCATGAGCGTAGCGATATGCGGGTACCGCCTCCCCGCATATCGCTACGCTCATGCGGGCTACACTCGACCAACGTCACCCCCGCCGGGCCGCCTTGATCGCGGCGACGTCGATCTTCTTCATCTCCATCATCGCGCCGAATGCGCGCCTGGCTTCATCGCCGCCGGCCGCCATCGCCTCGGTCAGCACGCGCGGCGTGATCTGCCATGAGATGCCCCATTTGTCCTTGCACCAGCCGCACGCGCTTTCCTGTCCGCCATTGCCGACGATGGCGTTCCAATAGCGGTCGGTCTCTTCCTGGTCGTCGGTGGCGATCTGGAACGAGAACGCTTCGTTATGCTTGAACGCGGGATCACCGTTGAGGCCGATACAGGAAACGCCGGCCACCGTGAATTCGGCCGTCAGCACGTCGCCCGCCTTGCCGGACGGGAAGTCGGTGGGCGCGCGGTGGACCGCGCCGACCGCGCTGTCGGGGAAAGTCCTGGCATAGAAATGCGCGGCAGCCTCGGCGTCCTTGTCGTACCAGATGCAAATCGTGTTCTTCGCCATTGCAGTTGGGCGAGACAATGAACGACGACCCTCTTGCCGCATTGTCGCCGGCGCAACGCGAGACCGCGCGCGCGGCGATCGCGGCCGTGCTGGGCTCCACCTCACGCGTCAGCGTGGCCCGTGACCGATGGCAGCGGGTCAGGCGCATGGGTGCATCCCGTCAGGGTCGCATCGGCAGCGCCGCGGGCTAGATTTTCCGCCACAACTTATACGACAAAAACCCCACAACCGCGAATTGGTGGTTGTCACGCTTCGTTGGGGTTAGGTTTTGCGCGCCGGCTCTTCAAATATTTTTTCCTCGATTTGAATTGGTAAGAAAAATGATTGCTGCGAAAAAAACGCCCCACCCGGTCGATAAACACGTTGGCGAGCGGGTCCGAATGTATCGGATCAAGGCAGCTATGAGCCAGGAAACTCTCGGCAGGCAACTCGGACTCACATTCCAGCAGATTCAAAAATACGAAAAAGGCACAAACCGCATTGGCGCCAGCCGCCTTCAACAGATTTCCGAAATATTGAACATACCGGTTGGTTCGCTGTTCCAGGGTTTACCCGGGCCGAAGCGCAACGAGGCCTCGGACCATCTGTTGAATGAATTTGTCGAGTTCCTGGGAACGGCTCTGGGTCAAAGGCTGGTCGAATGTTTTATGAAGATACAAGACAGGAACGTTCGGACCCATCTCGTGCAACTGGTTGAGAGTATCGCCGAGAGTACGTCGCCAGGTCCGAAACGGACCAAGAAGAAATCGATCTAGCCGCAACGGCAGTAGCCCGCCATGGCTCCCATCCCACCTCATGGGACGATGGGCCTGGCGGGATTTTCAGCGCTCAGATGCTTCATGCCTTGGCGTCGCGCCCCATTCCCATCCGCCGATGTTTGAGATAGGCAGCGCTGTCAACGCAGATCTTGTCGCGGCAGTTGGGCGAGACCATGAACAACGACCCTCTTGCCGCATTGACGGCGGCTCAACGCGAGACCGCGCACGCGGCGATCGCGGCCGTGCTGCGCCCCACCGCTCTCGTCAACGTCAGGCCCGTGACCGGCGGCGTTTCAGGCGCGTCGGTATTTCTCATCGAGGCCGGCGGCCGTCGCCTGGTGTTGCGGATGGAAGGCCCCGCAGAACCGCTGCGCAATCCGCACCAGTATGTTTCCATGCGGTTGGCGGCGGAGGCGGGTATTGCGCCTCGAATTCATTATCTCGATGCCGGCGAGCGGGTCGTGATGATGGATTTCATCGAAGACCGGCCGCTCGAAACATATCCGGGCGGCGCCGAAGGATTGGCGCGGGCGGTCGGGGCGCTGCTGCAGAAGCTGCAGGCGCTGCCGTTGTTTTCGCGCTTCATGGACTATCCTGATGTCGTCGACCGGCTGTGGACCCATGTTTGCAACACAGGTCTGTTTGCAGATGGCGTGCTGGACGCCGCTTCGCAGCGACTGGCCGACATCCGCAACGCTTATGCGCTTGAGCCGGAAAAATATCTGTCCAGCCACAACGACATCCTGCCGAGAAACCTGCTGTTCGACGGCGAACGGCTATGGCTGATCGACTGGGAGAACGCCTACCGCAACGATCCCCTCGTCGATCTGGCGACGGCGCTCGACAACTTTGCGCCATCGCCGGAACTGGAAGACGTGCTGCTGGCCGCATCGCTTGGCCGGGCGCCGGATCGCATCTTCCGCGATCGATTGCCGCTGGTGCGTTCCCTCACCCGGCTTTTCTATGCCGGCGTCTTGTTCAGCGCTTCGGCATCTGCCCCTCGGACAACGCCAGATACCGATCTTGCGGCACCGACCGCGGCCGAATTCGAACGGATGATCCGCGATGGACGGCTCAAGCCCGAGACACCGGAAACGACCCACGTTCTGGGCAAGATGTTTCTTGCTTCCTTCCTCACCAGTGCGCCGCCGCCCGGATTGCCGCCGATGTATATGCGATAGCGCCCGCATCAGCGCGTAGGATGGGTTGAGCAAAGCGAAACCCATCTTCGCTGTGGCAGCGGGTTACGCGCATGGGTGCATCCCGCAGGTGCACTGTTTCACTTCTCCTACTTAGGGAGAGGTAAAACCCGACCATCGCAAGGGTTTTGTTGTTTCTCGAAACATCGTCATTTGGTGCCAAGGATACGCGTCGATCCCGCGCTGAGTCGGAGGCCTCCAATGAACGAAGACAGCCTGAAGCTTATTCTTGTGATTGAGCAAGGCTCCAAGGGAATCCCATATCCCGCCGATCTGGACGGCGGCCGGACGAATCACGGATTCCAGGACCTGAAGGGCAGCGCGGACGCGATCCACTCCATAGCTGAAGTACAAGACTGCCCGGCCCTCCAGGACGCGCTGGCCGCGATAAATGCGCCCGAGACACCATTCTTCACAGTCGGCTGCGAAAAGTCGTTCAATCAAGGCGACGGGATGTTCTGGAAAAGCGGTTATCTAGAATTCGCTTTCAACTATGCGGAGATGGTGAGCGACGCGGCGCGTTACTTCCCGCTTTTCTTTCACTTCAACCAAGCGGCTCCGCTCCGTGAATTTTTAGCTGCGCACCAGATACAATTTTGCTGGGAGCTTCAAGCGTGCCGCTTCAGGAAGGCCGGCGGCGGCGGCTTCACCTGTGCCGTTTGGATTAACACTAGAGGATACCCGACCGCCGCCGAGTGCGAGGGTGTTTGGGATGAAGCTGTGGACCATCTTGCCGGGTTCTTGGTGAGTTTTAAGATGCCCAATTTACCGCCATTCCAGCCCATGTACGGGCCGTCCTCTAACGCGCCGGCCACCACCGCCAAGTAGTCTCTGCTATTTTGGGATAATCGTCGGGGTCCCAAAATGGCTCCCAGTCTTTATCGTCTTCTTTCGTCTTTTGCGTGGACAGCACCGCGCCCCAATGCATCAAGAAGCCGTACGTCTTTTCAAAGTACGGAACCAGCAATTTAAGATACACGCCAGCGCGGTCATACGTCTTGTGCCTTCCGTAAGCTCCCATTGTGGAATGAGCAAAGCGGAACAAATCACCGGACGGATCGACAGCGTCGAAGTTAGCCGTCATCCATTCAGCAACAGCGAAGCGCTGATCATTTTCGACCGGATAGCCGTTTTCGAGCAACCAAGCTCGACCTGCGGCCCAAATCGTTTCAAGGTTGTGCGAGAACATGACTCTTTGCGACACGGCGTTTCCCTTTATGCCAGTCGCTTCCAGCAGGCTCTTGTGCGCCAACTCTAAAGTCTGCCTGACCATAAACGCGGTAGGAGCCGTCCAATTGCCCAAGCCACTGTTCTGATACTCGTGGATCATCAAGTCCGCGGCCATCTTGTAATTTAACGCCAAGAGATCGTATCCGTAATTGAAATTGCCGTTCTCCACGTAGATCAGACACGGCGGCATCGCCTCGTTGAACTCGCTCAGAGAGCCAAATAGCGTCCGGTGGAATCTCGGGTCATCAGCTTGTCTTGTCGGCCTCGTCATTTCTCCTCCAGAAACGCAAATTTCGCTTTAGTAGCACCAGAACCACTTTTGACCGCAGGTAAGAGCGTCAACTTGACCTACGACCTTCGGGGTCGGATATCGCTGAGCCGAATAGTATAAGTTGACGGAGCGACTTGGGAGCCATCTGCCTCTTTATAACCAAGCCATATCCCGAAAATTAGGTTAAATGCTGAGCCCGGCCTGCCCGCGCCACTAAACGTTATCGTTGCCTCTCTCTCCTCACCTGCGCGGATAAAAGCCCAATCTGTAAGGGTCTTGGCAAAAGGCAAACCTGACGCTTCCACTACCGGAAACGAATTGCCGGCGTTATCCGCTAATCTGCCCTCCAATATTGGATTGAATTTCCAGAAATCAGCGATGTTGTCTGAATGCATTGCTTTGAATGCGACACTTAACATTACGCCACTTGGCGCTACATTCTTCAGACGGACAGTCGCAATCATGGTGCCGTCGTTATTTACGTCGAGAGCCTCCAGATAAGCTTCCAAGTGGCGGATTCGCTGCACCTTTTTTTCGCCTTGGTATTCGCCGGGCGTCTCGGGCGTGCGCGAAATGACTGATCGTTTAATATTGCCGTCATTTCCTACTCCGCACACCACCTCAAATGATTCATATCTTGGCTCGGAGTCGCTGAGATACTGCAGTGTTGCCCAACCTTCAGGACAGATACTGACTTGTTTTGCAATAAGGTCGGGTATCCGCGCATAAGTGTCCGCGACGAAAAGGATAATTGTGCCGGCGGAAGACATGCTTTGCTTCGTCCCGGTATATGCGAAGCGCAGCTCATCCGTTACGACAACAAAGCGCGCTCCCGATTTTTTAGGAATCGAGTTGAAGACGTGTCGTTGCGCCAATTGAGCTTTCTCCGGGTCTCTACCCGGAATATCCTGGGCACCGTTCAATGCTGCCGATGCCAACATGCGGATCACGATGGATACCGGCGATTGAGCAGCAGCGTGAATCGAGGAAACAGCAAAGAGTGCGCTCAGAATACCGACTCTCAGAGACATAGGCTTACCCCCCAATGGGCTTGGAGTGTAGGCGCAAGCGTAATCGCCGAGCTAGAGTTTTTGAGAGCCGGTAGCGTCGTTCTGGAAAATATTGTGCGACGCTTATAAAAGCTCCGCTCTCCCAACCTGTTCCCTCCCGTCTCTTCCAGTAAAAGTATCCTTCCAGCCTTGTCCCTTGCTCCCTCTGGGGGTGCTTAGTCTTTGTCCTAGAGTGTTGTTTTTAGCGAGCGCACAATGAAAATTTGCTGAGTGTGGTAGACACGAGGCGCCCATGAACCTCGTGTTTTTCGATTATAGGAGGGCTCGCTTCCCGCCTGAGCATTTTTGGATGTATCTACTACGTTCAACAAACTTTCAAAGTGCGGCTGTGGAAGCAAGAGCACAACGGAAAATGAACACAGCGGTAGGTTGGGAGTGTGGATAAGGTTCTTATCTGAAATTCCACTTATTTTCGACGGGACCGCAAGCGGCAGTCAAAGGGGGACTGTTATTGTCGATCCACGTGAGGCACTGGCCCGTTCTTGAAGCGGATTCAATCATAACGTTCTGAGATTTTGGCACGACGGGATTGTCAGCTTTTTTCTCAATACACAATAAGCGCTCTTCGAGCTTGGTTATCTTCGCGCATTCTCCGGCCGCAAATACTGAGGTCGCGCCGGAAAGCAATAAGATAGCGGGCAGAACAATTAGTTTCGAGAAATGAAAAGACATTCTATCCTCCCTTGTTTGTAAAGGGGTAGCCTCAGCCAAAGGTAGAATAAAGTCAATCGTACAATTGCGGTCGGCACACCATGGCCCTACTAAGTCCTTGTTTCAGCACCAGTGAATGAACCATGCTAAAACCGCGGTATGGATAACGAGGAGCGCCTATGGCCCGCAGCAAACGCCCGAATCTCGACGAGCCAACGCAATTTTGCTTGGCCATTGACACGCGCACCTACAATGTCGTCCGAATTTTTGGAAACAAGGACGGGTATTCGCTTGGCGGGCACACCTACCCCAACCAGCACGACAACCCCTTAGAAGCGGAGATCGGACTGATACATGACTACATCGACAAGTTGATTTGTATGCCCTTTCATCTGTTCAACACCCAGCACATGCATGACATCGAAGCGGACTTGAAGAAAACGGCCGCGAAGATGAAAGCGGATGCGGGACGATGAATGGCCGCGAGGAGCATTCAAGTATAAAGTTCGTCCCATTCCTCGCCAAACACCCAGCGCAGAGCAGACAACTTGCCGTTAATCATGCCCCATTCAAATTTCGAGTATGGACCTAAGTTTTCCTTCCCGTACTTCTTCTCAACACGTTCCGCCGACTTGATGGCCCCAGCCAAGATATCATCTACAACTATCTTTCCCGTAGCACTCGCACGGTATTGAGCAGGCCCGAAATCCTTCTTCGGAATGATCTTGCATTTTCCGGTCGCTACCTGATGCCGCAAAACCATGTGTCGGTCGTACCAAACACGGTCCGTCAGCTCTCCGATTGCGTCCGATATTTCGCTGGACTTGCGGGGCTCTAAAGTAAATTCGTGCTCGTACATCGCCTCTGCAAATTCGTTCGGCCGAACGGCACGCAAAGCATCAATCAGCTTGATAAAATAGCGGGATTTGATCCGAGAGAAATATTGCGAGATATCCAAATGCGGCTTCCGTTGGTCGCCGCCTTGCAAGCTAAAATCTTTCACGTTGTGGGTTACAAAGACGGAGCGGCCCGGCTGTCCCGCAATCTGTCCGTACAATTCCAGAATGACAGCATCGGCAAAGCTATTCCTTCCAGTATGGAACGGGGCCTGCTTTTGCAATGCTCTTGCTGAAGCCAACTGCATAGCGGCTGCTTGATCGCCGAGCCACAAACACTTCACGAACAGCTTTTCTACTCTTGCCACTGAGGCGGCAGTTACGTCCAAGGAGTGGCTTAGGCGTTGCTCTATATCACCCAGTACATCGGCGGCCTTGCGCCGCTTCCTCGCGTCGCCATACGTCCACACCGCGACCTTGGCGCGCCTTAGCGTACTGGAAAGGCTGCGCCCGCTTTCCTTGATGACGCGCTCTTTGTTGCGCTCAAACTCATCTCTAACGATCTGCGGAACCACGAGCTCAATGACCCCGCGATTTGCAAGGCTCTCCAGCGCTCCCAATAAGGGCTCGTTGGCTTCGCTTCCAACCAAGTCCAGCCAAACGCATGTGTCCAGAAAAAGTCGAGCAGCAGTCGCTTCCTTATCTTTCAATCTCGTCAATTCGCGCGCTCCCTTATCCCCAACCAGCCGGCCGCTTGAACACGAATATGACCTCTTTGGTCATGGTAGCGATGCCGACCAGCTCCCAGCCCTTGGGGCCGGCTTCGTGGAGGACGCCGTCGATATCTGACTTCTTATCGTCGAGATTGAAAAACAGTCGTTTTCGTATTCCCATTGTTGACGCCCCGTCATCTGTCTCTCCCATTCCGACTCAGCAGCGCCACCAGAGGCTGCCTTTACCGAAACGAGAGGTAGAACGTAGCACCGCTATAGCAGCAGCTACGCGCATGGGTACACCCACTCGTGGTCGCATCGCATTCCAACGAAGCTTTCAAGGAGCGACATCAGACTCGACGGCCGCCGTTTTTCCGTGCGACATTTCTCGCGCGGCAGGGAGGAGCAGCGCAATGGACGAGATACCGATCAACACGACCACGGCAGGCAACCAGGATCAGCCCGCCGTCGCCGGATTTCGCGGCACGCAATTCGCCGTGGTCTGGGCGGACCACGGCACCGGCGATATCAGGGGCCAGCTGCTCGGCGTGAACGCGGCGCCGAGCGGCGACGAGTTCATCGTCAACTTTCCGCAAGCGCCGGGGACCAAGCGTCAACTCCCGGCGATCCTCGAAACCGGCGTCGGCCTTGCCGCCGCATGGATCGAGCAGCTGCCGGGAGCCGCGGCGCAGCTGAAACTTCGCACCTTCGATGCGGATACGTTGTCGGGACCGGAAAGCCAGGTCTCCACGGCCGAGGTCGAACCGCTGATACGGCCGGCGCTGGCGCGGCTGGCGGATGGCGGTTTTGTGGTGGTCTGGGCCGACAAGCGGGCGGACCAGCGCATCCGCGCGCAGCGTTACAATCTCGACGGCACGAAAAACGGTCCGGAGTTTCGCGCCAATACCGTGCCCGGCCTGCACCGCGTGCCGATGGTCGCAAGCCTTGCGAACGGCAACATCGTCATCGCATGGCGCGCGCGGCTTCCCGGGCCGCTGCTTCTGCACTTGCAGATGTTTGATGCCAACGGGCCGCTTGGCAGCGAGCAGACCACGGCGCTGGATATCACGGAGGCCGCTATCGCCGCGCTGGATTCAGGCCGCTTCATCGTCGCGCATGTCAGGAGCGCGCTCGATGGCGAGGCCGGCTTCGATACCACGGTCGCCCAGGTGAGCGTGTTCGAGGCCAATGGCGCGTTCGCCAACATCCGCCTTGCGGCCACCGGCAGCAGCCGCATCCAATCCTCCTGGCCGACGCTTGCCCCGTTGCCCGGCGGGCGCTTCCTGCTGGCCTGGACCGAAGTGAATGTCGATAACGCCGCCGCCGGCACCAACGTCGCGGCAAGAATTTTTTCGCCCGCGGGACCGATCGGCCAAGCGATCCAGGTCAACACCCGGACCGGTGGCCAACGCTTCAGCCTGAGCGCCGCGACGACCTCCGGCCTCGGGAGCGAAACCGCGTTCCTGGCGTGGGCGGACGACAGCACCGCCGGCCCGGACAAATCGGGACGCGCGATCGAAGGACGGGCGCTGACGATAACGGCGGGCGGGTTTTAGTAGCGACGAAAAACTGTAGGGCGGATTAGCGTAGCGTAATCCGCCGCAGCGCTCGCGACCTCGGTGGCGGATTACGCTACGCTAATCCGCCCTACGCATTTGATGCGAGGTGCAGATGAACGCGAACGACCAGGCCAGTGCCGATCCCGCGATCGAACTCGTCGAACAGGGCGGCGAAGTGACCTTGCTGTTCGATGATCGACAGGCCATGCAGGCCTGGGAGCGCGACCTGATGTTTGCCTCCGGCGACCTGTTGTGCGAATTCGGATCGGATTTTCTGGAGGTAGGTCTAGGCCTGGGCCTCTCCGCGCTGCGGATAGCGGAAAATCCACGGGTGCGGCGCCATGTCGTGGTCGAGAAATACAAACGGGTCATCGACCTGTTCAGGGATCGGCACCCAAGCCTGCCCGGCACGCTCGAGATCGTGGAGGCGGACTTCTTCGATTACATTCACGAGGTGAAACCGGCCAGTCTCGACGGAATATTTTTTGATCCGTTTTTGCCGGCCGAGATGGGAAATGATGAAAAGCTGTGGCGCGAGGTGACGCCGCTGATTGTGACCGCCCTGAAGCCGGGCGGTGCTTTCATTCCGTTTTTCGCGACGCGGCCGGAACTCAAGTGGCCGTTCTGCGAGTACTTCGATCGCATCATCGTGCACAGGCGCGCTTTTGAGGCTTATCCGACGACGAGGTATACGCATGGCACTTCCGGCCATGCGTACATCCAGTGCTTTATTCGGTAGCAGAACCGTAGGGCGGATTAGCGCAGCGTAATCCGCCGCACCTTTCGCGAACGCTGTGGCGGATTACGCTACGCTAATCCGCCCTACACATTTGTGCCCTACACCGGCCGCTTCTTCAGCCGCGCCCGCTTCGGCAGCACCGACGGCCATTGCACGATGTGATCTTCCAGATCGACATCCGGAATTTCGTTCTCGGTGCCCCGCACCCGCCCGCGCACCGAGACGCCGGCTTCATGCACGGTGTTGGGATCGCCCGAGACCAGCGGATGCCACCAATAGAGATCGCGCCCTTCCGCGACCAGGCGATAGCCGCAGCTTGGCGGCAGCCAGTTGATGGTGCGGACGTTCTCCGGCGTCAGTCGAACGCAGTCGGGAACATGGTCGGACCTGTTCGGATAATCCTTGCAGGCGCAGAGCCCGGCATCCAGCAGCCGGCACGACACATGGGTGAAAAAAATCTTGCCGGTGTCCTCATCCTCGAGCTTTTCCAGGCAGCACCGTGCGCAGCCGTCGCACAGACTCTCCCATTCGGCGCTGGACATCTCCTCCAACGTCTTGGTTTTCCAAAAGAATCCCTCTTGAGCCGAGGGCGGCTTGGGGGGTGCGGTCATCGAAATCGGTGTTTCCGGGGCGCGAGCAGCCTGACTTCTATGGGCTGTCCGCGTGGCGGCGCAAGGGGTTAGCTGCGATGACGGCTTTCCGCGTTAGCCGTACGGGGCAAAATTGCCAGCGCGGCCATTGGTTTATGCCCTATGCTCGGCTAGAACGGGCAAGGAAAGCCTTCGGTCGCAAAAGCGCCTTGGGTTTGCCGCAACACTTCCGCAAGACGTTTAAGGGCGCCCGGGTTCGGGCGCTTTAGGCGCTAAATCATCTCAAGGGCCCCGGTGCGCCAGATCGTGCCATCCGAATGGAAGAAAAAGCTCCGGCATTTCATGCTGGACCTCGATGCGCGCATCGACTCCACGCTGTTCTCTTCCGGCAAAGGCGCGCGCGAACTCTATGAGCGGTTCTCCACCTTCATGGACCGCTTCTATGTCGGGCGCTGGAAGCGCTGGGTCTTCATCGAGCCGTTGTCGGAGGCCGCGACCATCGGGCTCGGCGGAATGCTGCTGATGCTGGCGCTGGCGGTACCGGCGTTTCGCGAGACCGCCGACGACGACTGGCTGAAGAAATCCGATCTCGCGGTGACGTTCCTCGACCGCTACGGCAACCCGATCGGCAGCCGCGGCATCAAGCATAATGATTCGATTCCGCTGGAAGACTTTCCGGACAATCTGATCAAGGCCACGCTCGCCACCGAAGACCGCCGCTTCTACGATCATTTCGGCATCGACATCGCCGGCACCGCGCGTGCGCTGGTGACGAATGCGCAAGCCGGCGGCGTGCGGCAAGGCGGCTCCTCGATCACCCAGCAGCTGGCGAAAAACCTGTTCCTGAGCAACGAGCGCACCATCGAGCGCAAGGTCAAGGAAGCGTTTCTCGCAGTGTGGCTGGAGACGCGGCTGACCAAGAACGAGATTCTAAAACTCTATCTCGACCGCGCCTATATGGGCGGCGGCACGTTCGGCGTCGATGGCGCCGCGCACTTCTACTTCAACAAGTCCGCGCGCGACGTGAACCTCGCCGAAGCCGCGATGCTCGCGGGCCTGTTCAAAGCGCCGACAAAATACGCGCCGCACATCAACCTGCCGGCCGCGCGCGCCCGCGCCAACGTGGTGCTGGACAACCTGGTCGACGCCGGTTTCATGACCGAGGGCCAGGTGTTCGGCGCCCGGCGCAATCCGGCCAACGCGGTGGATCGCCGCGACGAAAATTCGCCGAATTATTATCTCGACTGGGCGTTCGACGAGATGCGCAAGCTGGTCGACACCTTCCCGAAATCCTATGTCGAGCGCGTCTTCGTGGTGCGCACCGCGATCGACATGAACGTCCAGCACGCGGCCGAAGACGCCATCGAAAACCAGCTGCGCCAGTTCGGCCGCGACTATCACGCGACGCAGGCGGCAACCGTGGTGGCCGATCTCGACGGCGGCGTGCGCGCGATGGTCGGCGGGCGCGACTACGGCGCGAGCCAGTTCAACCGCGCGGTCGATGCGATGCGCCAGCCCGGCTCATCCTTCAAGCCCTATGTCTATGCGACCGCGCTGCTGAACGGTTTCAAGCCGACCTCGATCGTGGTCGACGGTCCGGTCTGCATCGGCAACTGGTGCCCGCAGAATTACGGCCACTCCTATTCCGGCTCGGTAACGCTGACGCAGGCGATCACCCGCTCGATCAACGTCGTGCCCGTAAAACTGTCGATCGCGCTCGGCGGCAAGGTGCAAAATCCGGCCAAGGCCGGCCGCGCCAAGATCGTGGAAGTGGCGCGGCGCTTCGGCATCAAGGCGCCGCTGCTCGATACGCCGTCGCTGCCGATCGGCTCCGCCGAAGTCTCGGTGGTCGAGCACGCAGTTGCCTACGCGACGTTCCCGAACAGGGGCAAATCGGTCACGCCGCATGCGGTGCTGGAAGTGCGCACCGGCGCCGGCGACCTGGTCTGGCGTTTCGACCGCGACGGCAAGAAACCGCTGCAGGCGATTCCCGCTTCCGTCGCCTCCGACATGGCGGGCATGATGAGCCACGTCGTCAGCGAAGGCACGGCGCGGCGCGCGGCGCTGGACGGCATTCCGACCGCGGGCAAGACCGGCACCACCAACGCCTATCGCGATGCATGGTTCGTCGGCTACACCGGCAACTTCACCTGCGCGGTCTGGTACGGCAACGACGACTACTCGCCGACCAACCGCATGACCGGCGGTTCGCTGCCGGCGCAGACCTGGCACGACATCATGGTCGTCGCGCATCAGGGCGTGGAGGTGAAGGAGATCCCGGGCATCGGCATGGGCACGAAACTGCCGCCGGCGCCCGGCCCGGTTGCCGCCAACGCCGCGCCAAAAATTCTCGAAACAAAACCGGGACCGCCGCCGATCCTCACCAAGCGCGGCGCCGATATTCTGGTGCGGGTGGAGAAATTGCTCGACGACGCGGCGAAGACCGCGGGCAAGACCTCGTCCGGCGATCCGGTCAAACCGGCAAAACCGCTGTCGTCGACCTCGGTCGCGTTCCCGGACAGTTTTGCGGCGGCTGCGCCGGGTGAACCGGCAGCGCCCGCGCCGCGCAAGAACTGACCGTGCGCCTGCTGCTCTTCACCTTGCTGGCGCTGATCATCGCGACCGCCGTCGGAATCGGCGCGACATGGATGACCGCGACCCGCGGCACCGATCTGGGCACGCTGACCATTGGCGCATGGACCGCGCGGCCGCGCACCGGCACCGCCGAAGTCGATCCCTATTCGCGCGCCTCGATCGCGCGCAGCGGCGAACTGCCTGTCGGCACCGGCGACGGCGTGGCGTTTTCGGCAACCACCGACGACCGCAAGAAACCGCTGGACGGGCGCTGCGACGTGCTGGTGAGCGGCGTGACGCCGGCGGCGCGGTTCTGGACACTGACACTGTACGATTCGAAAGGCCATCTCGTCGCCAACTCACTGCAGCGTTACGGCTTTACCAGCCAGGAGATCATCCGCGCTTCCGACGGCGCCTTCGAAGTGCGCGTCGCCTCGCGGTCGCGTTCCGGAAACTGGTTGCCCACCGGCGGCATCGAGCGCTACGCGCTGATGCTGCGGCTCTACGATACCCCGGTTGGCGTTGCGACGCGGACGCAGCGTGACGCGCCGATGCCGAGCATTTCGACGGTGGGGTGCCCATGATCCGCCTGCTGTTCGCAATCATCGGCGGCGTGCTGCTCGGCGGCGTGGTGCATCTCGTCAGCGTGCTGGCGCTGCCGCGCATCGCAACGCAAGACGCCTATTCGCGGCTGACGCCGCTGACCAAGCTCAACACGGTGACCGCGCTGCCGCTGGCCGGCCCCAACAGCGCGCCGATGCCGTTCATGGATCCGGCATTCGCGATTGCGGTCTGCCGCTACGATCTGTCCACCGGTCCAATAAAACTCGCGGTCCCGGTCAGCCAGGCCTACACGTCGGTGTCCTTCTACACGCGCAGCGATGTCGCCTATTACGCGATCAACGACCGCTCCGCCGGCCGCCGCGTGATCGAGCTCGACCTGATGACCGAAGCGCAGCACGCCGAATTGCCGGAAGACGAGGACGTGACCGCCGCCGACCGCCTGATCATCGATTCCCCGACCGCGACCGGATTGATCGTGCTGAAGGCGCTGGCGCCCGAGCCCGGCTTGATGGTTCAGGCGCAGGCCACGCTCGCGGCATCAAGCTGCAAGGTGCAGACCGAACCGGCGGTGAAGCAGGCCGAGCGGCCGCAGGCGAAGCGGTGACTCGTCGTCCCGGCGAAGGCCGGGACCCATACGCCGTGTCGTTTCAAGCTAAAAATGAATGTTGCAACGTCCATGCTTGATCATGGGCATCGGTGGTTATGGGTCCCGGCGTTCGCCGGGACGACACCTGAGTGAGTGCCCTACCCCTTCGACACCACCGCACGCCCGACCACCGGCGCCGATACCACCGGCGGGTTCGCCGTCTGCGCGGCGAGTTCGCCGATCAGGCGGTCGGCGTCGGCGGCGATGTTGTCGGGGGCCTGGATCACCAGTCGTTCCAGCGCCCAGCGGTAGGATGAAATCCGCTGCTCCAGGCATTGCTGCACCCACTGCACGATCAGCGTGTTCTCCTGCATCCGCGCGATGGCGTCGGCGCGCTCGCGCAGCGACAGGTCCGATACGAGGTTGATGCTGGCGTTGCGCTTCTTGTCGAGGTCAAGCACCTGGACCGCATTGGCAAAGAACGGCTCGAACCGCGTGAGGTCGTTGCGGACGTCTTCGATCAACTGGTTGTAGCGCGACGCATGCGAGCGATGCGGCTCGTCGATCAGCATGCGGCCATAGGCGGCGCGATCGAACAACGGCGCCTGCCGCCACGGCGCCGGCAGCGGCTGGTAGTCGCCGAACACGGTCTTCCAGGCCGGGCGCGAATGCGGCGGCTCGATCAGCGGGTAGGCCAGATCGCGCAGCAGCCGTTCCTTGTCGGTGAGCTGGTATTGCGACGCGCGCAGGCCGATGCTTGCGGTGGCCTCGATGCCGAGCCAGCGATGCATGTCGTCGGTGCGGGCATTCTCGCGGGTGCGGCCGAAGTCGCCGCCGGCGCAGCCGCCGAGCATCACAGCAGCCAGCAACGGTAGCGCAACCGGAATTGCGGGAGGCAGCCGAAGCCTTGTCCGGATCTGTGTCGACACCTCCGGCATAAAAAATGTCCGGTGTCAGGAACGTGCCCGGCGGCGGCGGCGGCGACCCGGCGCCGTCCCCTCTTCCGGTCCGCGGCCGCCATCGGCGTCGCGCTCGATCCGGACGACGGGAAGGATCAGGATGGTCGCCATGCCTTCGCGCTGGGCAGCACCGGTGCTTGAGCCCAGCCGCCGCGAAGCCGCATCCGCCGGAAATTCAATGATGGCGCCCATGTCACTCTCTCCTTGCCGCATCGCCTCGATGTGGCGGCGGCGGGCCTCATTAAGATCAGGGCATGGTTAATGGCGTGTTAATCCTGCGCGGGCCGCGAACAATCGCAACGTGAAGTGTTGCAGCGAGGTCTCGTGCCCCGGACGCAGCGCAGCGCGCCGCTCTTCGCCATAAGCGCGTTCACGCGCGTCTTCGACGCGCTATGGTAGTGCGCTGCAGAGCCGGGGCCGTAACAAAACGCGGTGCTTGGCACGGTCCCGGTTCTGCGAAGCAGCGCGAAGAGCGCTGCATCGCGCCCGGGACACGGACCTCGGCATTCACGAGTTGTTTTCCTTAACGCGATGTTAAAGCGCCCCTTCTAAAATCGCGCGAAGGACTCCTCAGTCGCGTACCGCTGGCATGACCACACCTCCACTCTTTCCGGGCTTTGACGGGTTGATGACGCTCTCGCGCCGCGAGGGCGTCGATATTCGTCCGACGCTGTTGCGGGTGCTGACCGACCTCTACGTCCAGACCAACTTGCACACCGACGACGAAGTGCGGCAGTTTATCGAGCTGACCTCGCGCCTGATCGATCAGGTCGATGATGCCACCCGCGCAGTGGTGCGGGCGCGGCTCTCAGTCTATCCCAGCACGCCCGTGCCGGTCATGCGAAAACTTGGACTGCAGCCGGCAGGCCCGGAGCAGCGCGTTCCGCTCGCCGCCCGCATTCCCGAACAGCCGCCTGCCCCGCCGCCGGCGAGGCCGCCGACCGAAGCTCAACTGCGCATGTCGGCGCTGTCGATGCAGCCGAACGACGCAGCCGAAATCAGCACGATGTTTTTTTCAGGCACCGCCAGCGAGCGCGTATTGATCCTGCACAATCTTAGCGAGGCCCCGCTGAAACCGGCTGCGCGAATTACCGCATCACGCACCGCGCGCGCGATCGAAACGCTGGAGATGGCCGCGTTCGCCGCCGACATCGAAAATTTTACGCTCGAGCTCGGCGAGGCGCTGATCCTGTCGGCGCGGATCGCGGCGCAAATCGTCAATGATCCCGGCGGCGAGCCACTGGCTTGCGCCATGAAGGCGCTGGACATGCCGAGCGCCGTGTTTCAGCGCGTGCTGCTGTTCCTCAATCCGGAATTCGGCGCCTCGGTCAACAACGTCTACCGGCTGTCGCGGCTTTACGATCGCTTGAGCGAACGATCCGCGCTGATCATGCTGGCCGCCTGGCGCGGCGCGACCGTGGCGGTGACGCGCGCGAAATACAAGCCCGCGCTCTATGATGACGAACGTCAGCGCGCGCGCACCGCGCCCGCGCAAACCCGCCCCGCGGTTCAGCCCGGCGCGGACGTTGTCACGCGCAACAACGCGCGCAGTTCGGGAAACTAGGCCCGCGCCAGTTCGAGAAAGTGCCGGCCTGCCCGGTCCTCGATCTCCACGATCCAGACATCGGGATCGAAGCGGATTTCCTTGGCGAGACGTTCTTCCACCGCCTGCTCCGGCACCGGCTGCGGCGATGCCGCTGCAAACACCCGCTCGATCGGCCGGCTGTCGTCATAGGCGGTCTGCGGCGCCGGCGCATACAACATCGCGTTGCCGTCGAGCAGCGCCAGCTTGACGAACACCGCCCCCGCCTCTTCCGCGCCGCGCCGCCGCACGGCGCCGAACACGCCCTCGGTCTGGCAGCGGCGCAAATATGCCGCCACCCAGATGCTGGATTTCAATCGCATGGAATCGACGATAGGCCGGCAAGCGGATCGACGCTAGGGCGGATCGCCCTCACGCATTCAGGGTTTCGCCGAGGTTGGGCTTGATCCTGTCGATCCCACGGACAACAATGCTGAGGCCTTAAGGACGCGACAAGATGAACGATTTTGCCCTGCCGGAGACGCGCTACGCCCTCAGTGGGGACGTCAACGTCGCCTATCAAGTGATGGGGAATGGACCGGTAGACATCATTATGGTCCCGGGGTTCATTTCACATATTGAATTCCGTCATGAACTGCCGGGCTATACCGCTGCTTTGCGTCGGCTCTCGAGCTTCGCCCGCGTGGTGGCGTTCGATAAACGGGGCCAGGGATTATCGGACCGGGTATCCGACGCGCCATCGCTCGAACAGCGTATGGATGACGTTCGCGCCATCATGGATGCGATCGGCTCGCAACGAGCAACGCTGTTCGGGCATTCCGAAGGTTGCGCGATGAGCGCCTTGTTCGCCGCGACATATCCGGAACGCGTTTCCAGGCTCATTCTGTTTGGGGGCTATGTCACACGGCGCGGCCTGAATATCGCGGAAATCGTAGAGCAACGCGTGAAGTTCTGGGGCACCGGCGCAATGCTGAAGCGTGTCGCTCCAAGCCTGGCAGCGGACCCGGCCGCCGTTGCCCAGTTTGCCAAGTTCGAACGGCTTTCGGCCAGTCCGGGAGCCGTCAAGTCCTTTACGATGTTGAATTCGCAGATCGATGTCAGCTCTGTCCTTCCGGCGGTACGCGTTCCGACACTCGTACTGCATAATCAAGGTGACGTGCAGGTTCCGGTTGAACACGGCCGTGAATTGGCAGCATGCATTCCCGAAGCCAAACTGATCGAATATCCCGGCGGCGACCACATGTTTACTACCGGCGACATCGAAGCGGCGCTCGGCGACATCGAAGAGTTCATCACCGGGCATCGCGAAAGTGCATCAAGCGACTTCGAGCGCGTTCTTGCCACGGTGCTGTTCACCGATATCGTCGATTCGACGCGCAGCGCCGCCGCGATCGGCGATCAGGCATGGCGGAGAATGCTGGACAGTCATGATCAACTGGCCGTTCAAACGATCGAGAAACATCGCGGGACTTTGGTCAAGTCGACCGGCGACGGGATTCTGGCGACGTTCGACGGGCCCGGCCGCGCGGTTCGCTGCGCCCTTTCGTTCGGAACCGCCTCAAGGCAGATCGGCTTGCCGCTGCGCGCCGGTCTGCATACCGGGGAGATCGAAATCAGGGGCCGGGATATCGGAGGCATCGCGGTGCACGCCGCGGCCCGCGTCATGGCCCAGTCTCAACCCAGCGAAGTTCTGGTTTCAAGAGTTGTGACCGACCTCGTGGCCGGAGCAGGCCTGAAATTCGCCGAGCGCGGCTCGTATGAACTCAAGGGCCTTCCGGGCCGATGGGATTTGTTTGCCGCTAGCGCGTGAATATATTTTATTTTCCTAGTCGATCGCGCGCCCGGTCGCCGCGCTCAACTCGCGCACCAGCCGGTCGGACATCTGGCCGGTGATCGGGAGCTTGCGGTCGCGCTCGAATTTCTGGATCGCGGCTAACGTATCGGAGCCGACGGTGCCGGTCGGCTTGAGCTGGCCGTAGCCATAATCGGTCAGCGCGCGCTGCACCGCCGCCACGCGGCGCGAGGCGATGATCAGGTCGCCAACCGGATCGCTGCGGGATGAGACCGGGATCGGTGCCGGTGGCCGCGCGGGTGTTGCGGACGCCGCAGGCGCGTTTGTCTTGGCAATGACGGAGACTGGAGCCACAGGCTTCACTTCGACCGGTCGTACCTCAGCAGGCCGGACGTCGGCGAGCTTGACATCGGCCGGCCGCAATGTGGCTTCGGCGGGCCGCGGCCGCGGCAACGGGCTTGCCACGGGAACGGCTGCGGGAGTGCCGAACATCGGCGAGGGATGATGCCCGGCCTGCATGAAGACCGCATTGGCAACGATGGCGCTGACCGCGGCAAAGGCCAGCGCGCCCGCGATCAGGTCCTTTGGGCTGTGCAGCAGAATGCGCATCGCAAGATTGCGCTCCTCGCTCGCCTCGATCGCAACCGCGCTTGCGCCACGGCGGCGGCGGCGCGGCATCTCGTCGTCCACATCAATTCTCTTAGGCACTTTTCTTCACCTGAACCATTTTGACCTGATGTCCGCTTCGCGCCGCGGGATTAAGCGTTGCGATATTGCTCGAGGGTTGCTCGACCGGCGGCGTGAATGCGAGCGGCAAGGCGACCGCGACGGTGGTGCCCTCGTCGATCCTGCTCTGCACGGTCATCTCGCCGCCATGCAGCGCGACCAGGCTTTTCACGATCGACAGCCCGAGGCCGGTGCCCTCGTGGCGGCGCTGATAGGTCTTGCCGGCCTGGAAGAACGGGTCGCCGATCCGCTTCAGGTCTTCGGCCGAAATACCGACGCCGTTGTCGGCGACGCGCACCACCAGCCGCGGTCCCTCGATGCCGGCGGACACCGTCACCGTGCCGCCGCGCTCGGTGAATTTTATGGCATTGGAGACAAGGTTCAGCAGGATCTGCTTGAACGCACGGGGATCGCCGGTGATCACGGGCAGATCCTCGGGAGCGCGGGTGATCAGATCGATGCCGCTCTCCCGCGCTTTAAGCGCCAGCAGGTTGCAGCAATTGAGCAGCGCGCCGCGCGGCGCAAACGGTTCCGGCGATATTTCGAAATTGCCGGATTCCATTTTCGACATGTCCAAAATGCCGTTGACCACGGAGAGCAGATGCTGGCCGGAATCGTTGATCAGCTGCGCATATTCCCTGCGCCTCGCCGCATCGATCATCAGCACGTCTTCCTGGGCGATCATTTCAGAGAACCCGATGATGGCGTTGAGCGGCGTGCGCAGTTCGTGACTCATGGTGGCAAGGAAGCGGCTCTTCGAGGCATCGGCCTGTTCGGCGGCGGTGCGCGCCAGATCAAGCGCCTGTTCCTGGATTTTTCGATCGGTGACGTCGCGCATCACCGCGACCACTTCGCAGTCCGAACCTGCTGTCGTTTCCGCCGCCTGTTCGAGCGGACGGCAACGCATCTCGACCCAGATGAAATCGGCGGCGCCTCGCGCGCGCGCCGTATCGCGCTTGATCCGGAATTCGACGCTGCGCGCCTCGCCGCCGCGGGCGGCGTCCGACAGCGCGGTGAGATAAGCGGGGCGGTCCGCGACATGGACGCGGTCGAACAGGCCGTGCCCGAGCAGACGCGACACCGGCGTGCCGAGCAGCGCCTCGGCCGCCGGCGAAATGAACTGCACCGCGCCGCTATGGCGGTGGCGTGAAATCACGTCGCTCATGTTGCGCGCCAGCAGGCGATAGCGCTCTTCTTCCGAATTGAGCAACGCCACCCCGGTGCGCGACAGCGATTCGGCGCCGAACGCCAGCGCGGCGGCATAGACCGTCGCGGACATGATTCCGAACGCCGTGAAGACGCCGCGCGCCGCCGCGCCCGCCTGCAATGGCGGCAGCACATCGAGCGCACCCATCACGATCAGCGCGCCTGCGCAGGATAGCGCCAGCGCCGCTGCAAAGGCCACCACGCGGCGGGATGCCGACAGCGAAGCCTCGATCGGAACCGCGACCAGCCAGACGGAAGCGAAGGATTCGATGCCGCCGGTGGGTATCGCCACCATCATCACGAGGCCCGCCAGCGCCAGCGACGACAGCACATGCGCGCTCTCATAGCGGCCGGTACGCGACAAGAACCAGGACAGCAGGATCGGCGCGATCAACCAGGCGAATGCCGCGACCTCCAGTGCAGTGGGCGCGCCGCGCATCGCCAGGTAGACCGGGAAGGCCGCGAACGCCGCGAGGCTTCCCAACAACCGCGGCGCCATGAAGGCGCGATGGCGGGCGCCGGTCAGCGCGTCATAACGCGCCGACGGATGCAGCAACGCATCGAGACAATCGCGGGTCAATTTCAAAACGGTCACGGCACTTGCGCTTCGGCTTGCCCGTCATGACTGACGCGCCGGAACGCCCCCTTTATCGTTGCCTCAACCTGTCAGAGCGAACTTAAGCGAACGCTAAGGCGCTGCCGGGGGCCGCGAAACGGCGTGCACTGAGGCCGGTTTTGCGCACGTTCACGACTGCATTCGGCGCGGATGGTGAACGCCAAGTTTCGAAAAGCGGAACCGGTATGGTTTCGAAATGGTGGATGCGGCGGCCGCGACCCTTACAATTGCGCAGGCGGCATCAATCGAAAATTTACGCCGAATCAAATCGCTCGGCTTTTTTACAAATTTTCCGCGATTTTCGTTCAATCCAGACACTTGCGGTTTATCGACGCGGTTTAAGAAAAGGGTCGATTGCGAGATCAACCGCAACGCAATGAAAAAGACAGGGTCGCGAGATGTTCTTCCTGCTTCGCTTGGCATTCTGGCTCGGGCTGGTGCTGGTGCTGCTGCCCAGAGAGAAGACGCCTGAATCGGAAAAGCTGCCGCAGGTCGGCGCATCCGAGGCGGTGTCGGCTGCGACCGCGGCGGTGTCGGACATGAGCCAGTTCTGCAAGCGCCAGCCGGCGGCGTGCGAAGTCGGCGGCCAGGCCGCCACCGTGATCGGCCAGCGCGCCCAGGACGGCGCGCGCAAGCTGTACCAGATCATCACCGACAAGAAGTCGTCCGACCATACCGGCTCGATCGGCGGCATCGAACATGCCGACCTTGCGGCGATCGGCGCGCCGCGCGACACCCTGACGCCGGACGACCTGCAGGCCGAATGGCGGATGCCCGACGTCGCCTCGACCACGGCGAATTGAGGTCCGGACTATTCTGTTCCACGAACTCGCTTTCGGCAGCCCCCGGCCCTATATATGTCCCACAAGGAGACATGCCGGCCACGATGACGACGATCGACGAAATCCGGGATAATTTTGCGCTGCTGGACGATTGGGACGATCGTTACCGGTATGTCATCGAACTCGGCCGCACGCTCGATCCGATGCCCGAGGCCGAGCATTCCGCCGCCAACAAGGTGCAGGGCTGCGCCAGCCAGGTCTGGCTGTCGCGAAAACTTGCCCGCAACGGCACCGGCGAGCCGGTGCTGAGCTATCTCGGCGACAGCGACGCGCATATCGTGCGCGGCCTGATCGCGATCCTGCTGACGCTTTATTCGGGGCGGACCCCGCAGGAAATTCTGTCGACCGACGCGATCGCGGTGTTCGACGAATTCGGCTTCCGCGAGCACCTGACCCCGCAACGTTCCAACGGTCTGCGCGCCATGGTCGAGCGGATTCGTACCGACGCGCGCCAGACGCTGGCGGCGGCTTCCTGAACCTTTCCAGTTCCATCATTGCGAGCCGAGCGGTTCCGCGTAAAGCGTGGACCCGGCGGCGTTTTGCCCTTGTTCCGAAGCGCGCCCTCGCCGATGATGGCGCCAACAAAAAATTATCTGGGGAGAGCGATGCGATGCGCGTTTTGCAGGGGATTCTCGCAAGCCTGCTGCTGCTGGCCGGCGTCGCGCCGTCGCTGGCGCAGGGATATCCGAACCGGCCGGTGCGCGTGGTGGTCGGGTTTCCGGCCGGCGGCCCTACCGACATCATTGCGCGCATCGTGGCGCAACGGCTTTCCGACAGTCTCGGCCACCAGTTCTATGTCGAGAATGTCGGCGGCGCGGGCGGCAACACCGCCTCCGGCCAGGTCGCGCGCGTCACGCCCGACGGCTACACCATCATGGCGATCAGCACCGGCTTTCTGGTGAACCCCAGCCTGTATGCCAAAGTGCCGTATGATGCGATCAAGGATTTTGCCGCCGTGACCCTGGTCGCGGTGTCGCCCAATGTCGTCGTGGTTAACCCGCAGGTCCCGGCGAAGACGCTGCCGGAGCTGGTGCAGCTGATCCGGGACAATCCCGGCAAATACAGCTATGCCGGCCCCGGCGTCGGTTCGACACCGCATCTCGGCGCCGAGCAGTTTCGCCTGACCTACAAGCTCGACCTCGTCCACGTCCCGTTCACCGGCGCCGCACCTGCCGTGCAGTCGACCGTCGGCGGCCACACCCCCATCGCCTTCACCGCGCTGCCGTCCTCGATGGCGGCGATCCAGGCGGGCCAGGTGCGGGCGATCGGCATCGCAGCGACGGAGCGCTCGGAGCAAGTGCCCGACGTGCCGACCTTCGCCGAGCAAGGCATCAAGGATCTGGAGGCCGATACGCTGACCGGCATCGTGGCCCCCGCAGGCACGCCAAAAGAGATCGTCGATCTGCTGTATCGCGAGATCGCCAAGGCCGTTGCACGTCCCGACGTCAAGGAGCGGCTTGCGACGCTGGGCTTCAAGCCGGTCGCCAATACGCCCGACGAATTCGCCGCCCGCATCAAGCTCGAGATGCAAAAGTGGGGCAAGGTGGTGCACGACGCCAATCTGAGGATCGAATGACTGCAATGAGCGACGAACCGGGTCGGCGGCGCGGGCGAACTGGGGGATAGTCGAGGATGGCGCCGCCGCCGCATCGGGAGAAAGAACATTCATGAGCGCCGATCCGTCCAGCTATGAATATTGGCTTGGCGCCAGCGAGACCAAATACAGCAGTTCAGGCGTCGAACGCTCCGTCCGACCAAGCGCCACCATCCGCCGCGCGCGCGCCGTCCTCGAACTCATCGGCGTCACCAAGGTCGCCGACGTAACCGACCTCGACCGCGTCGGCATTCCGAATTTCATGACGGTGCGGCCGCACGACCTCGGACCGGGCATCTCCTACTATAATGGCAAGGGAACGACGCGCGCCGATGCCTATGCGGGCGCGATGATGGAGGCGATCGAACGCCATGCCGGCGAGCGGTATGACGGCCCGGTGATCGCTTCATCCCACTACAATCTGCGAAGCGAGCACGCCTGTGTCGACCCTCTCGAGATCCATGTCCCGATGGTCCGCAAATACAGCGAACATTCGATGCTGGAATGGGTGTTGGGATTCGACCTGATGACGCGCCGGCCGACGTTCGCGCCGCTGAATTGCGTCGTGGCTCCCTACAGTCCGGAGTCCGGCCTGTCCCTGTTCTACACCAGCACCAACGGCCTGGCGTCAGGCAATACCCGGACCGAGGCCGTTTGCCACGCGCTGTGCGAGGTGATCGAACGGGATGCGGCCTCGCTGGCGATGGCAAGGGCCGACGTGAGGCCCGCGGTTGCCTCGATCCTGGCGGGAATCGGATTCGATTGCGGGTTGCCGGCGGAACCGGGGGAAGCGCCGCTGATCTCGCTTCGCCGATTGCCGCGCCGCGCGGCGGCGCTGGTCGGCAAGCTGCAACGAGCGGGGCTCGAGGTGAAGTTGCAGAATCTGACTTCGACGATCGGGATCCCCACCATCGGTTGCACCATCGTCGACCCGCAGGCGCCCGCGCTCTTCAATACCCACGCCGGATGCGGTACGCATCCCGATGCGCGCATCGCGCTCACCCGGGCGTTGACCGAGGCCGCACAATCCCGCCTGACCGGCATCCAGGGCGGCAGGGAGGATCTGCCGGGCTTCGTTCCCCCCAGCGGCGCGCCGCCGGCAGAGACGCGGCGCAGCAACGTCCAACCCATCGGCTTCGACGACATCGCGTCGTATCAGCATTCATCGGTAACCGAGGACGTCGAATTCATCATCGAGCGGATGCGGCAATCCGGCTTTGACCAGGTCGTCGTGGTCGATATCACCAGAGCCGACGTGGCAATCCCGGTTGTGCGCGTCATCGTGCCCAGAGCCGAGGTCTGGACGCTTTATCTTGCGCATGGCGACCGGGCAAGTCCGGGACCCCGGGCCTTGCAACAAATCGGGTGAGCGCAGTGGAAATCTCATCCTCGACTGCCGACGCAAAACGCCGATGAAGACCATTGTGTTCTCCGGCCCATCGATCGCCGAGGCAGAGATACACCGCCTTGCAACCTGCACGCATGCCCCTCCGATCAAACGCGGTGACCTCGATGCCAACGAGGATTTTGACGTATTCGTCATTCTCGACGGAGAATTCGGACAGAACATGTCGGTGTCTCCAAAGGAAATCCTGGCCGTACTTGAAAAGGGAAAAACCGTCATCGGCGCTTCCAGCATGGGGGCGCTGCGCGCATCCGAGCTCGACCGATCGGGAATGATCGGTGTCGGGTGGGTCTACGACTACTTCCGGCGGGGCGCTGTTCGGCGTGACGCGGATGTTGCGCTGGTCTACTCTCCGTTCGACTTCAAGCCGATCACGGTGCCGATGGTCGATCTCGAATACTGGATGGAACAGGCTTCCGCGGCGGGTCTGATCGGGTACAGGGAAAGATCGCTTCTGCTGAAGGCTGCCCGGAATATCTTCTTTGCCGACCGAACCCCGGATCGACTGATGGACGCGCTAAGCCACGCAATCGGCGGCGCCATGGTGGATTCTCTGCTGGGGCTTTCCGGCGGCACCATACCGAATGTGAAGGCTGTCGACGCGGCGGAAGCGGTTCGCCTCAGCGCTTCGCTGACAGGACGCGACCTGCGGGCCAATGGATAAATGACATTGCAGGATAATCCCGACGCCCGACCCGTCCCGAGCCGGCACTTGACGGAATTGATCGGCAGAGCCCTGCTGGATCGGGAATTGTGCGACCGGCTTTTCGCTGATCCGGAGGGGATCGCACGCGCATTCGATCTTGCTGCCGCGGAGGCCCAGGCCATCAAGCTGCTCGATCGCCGGGCATTCGAGGCGGCCATTGCCCGGCTGCGATGGGGCTGAGCGCGGCTGCTAAAGCCTGGTGAATTTCAGTCGATCGGCCTGCGCGAATTTCTCAACCTCTCCCGCTTGCGGGAGAGGAAGAATGGGGTCCGCCGCCGTTCTCGTAAGCGTGCGCCGATCAGGCCGGACAGACCATCGTCAAATTCAGAAGCGTCGGTACGTCGCCTCCGTTTCCATATTCCCACTGCAATATGATGTCGTGCAGCGTGGGATCCGGAGCATCCTTCGCCTTCTGCGTGACATTGACCTGCATGCAAATGGGCGGGGTCGAATTGAAGCACTTGCGAACGCAAGCGTCCAACCGCGCGCACTTTGTCAGGGGGACGGTAGGATCGTCCTTGGAAACCTGCTGGTCATTGGATTGAGCGTTCAACTGGACACGAGCACGGCCCACATTCTGCAGCCAGGTCTTGGGGCCGTTTGGACTTATTTGCTGTGGCGCCAATATCGGCTGATACTGACCGAACTCCATCGTCGCGATATCTATGTCCTGGGAATTCGTCAGTATATCCACACTGTTTTGCATGCTTTCCAAAGGATAGTAATTGCTATCCATCGCCTGTTTGAAACTGGATGTTTCATATACCTTTGCGCCCATCATCATCTGCAACATCATTAAGCTTCCCCTTCAAAAAAATTATAAGATACCGAGCGTTTTCCGCGGCAAAGTCGATGCGGGATTCAGGCGTCCGGCCGTGCGTGAGTCGCGCTGCCGCATCCGTGCGGCCGGTACGTCCGATCCGGCGGCAAAGCTAGCACCCAAAACTGCGCCACGTCCAGACGGAACGTACAACCTTAGGGCGGCTTGTCGAGCAAGTCACGGTGCGTCACAATCAATCATCCTCTTGCGCGCAACCGCCCGCGGGGTGTTTCGTTCGACACCTTTGTGCCGATGAGAGCGCAGAAATGCACTGTCTCACCTGTCAATCGACGATGGATGCCGGCGACCTCTGGTGCGCCCATTGCGGCGCGAGCGCGCTCGGCAATTCGCGGAACCCCGAGGTCGAGGATCCGGTCAGTCAACGAAAGTTCGTGACCATCCTTCGCGCGGACGTGGTCCAATCGACGGACCTGATCGCCGAACTTGAACCCGAGCAGGCGCTGCTGCGTCTGGAGCCCGCGCTGGCGGCGATGCGAACCGCAGTGCGCCAGTTCGGCGGCATCGTCAGCAAGGAAATGGGCGACGGGCTGTCGGCGGTCTTTGGGGCTCCGATCGCCGATGACAATCATGCGCCGCTTGCCTGCCACGCAGCGCTTGAGCTGGTCCGGCGTGTCGTGGGACTGGGCGATCCGGGACTGCAGGTCCGGGTGGGACTGCATTCGGGGTTCGTCGTCACCTATGTCGTGGCCAGTGAATTCTCCAAAGTGTACGAGATGGGTGGTGCGGCGCAGCATCTGGCCGCACGGCTGGAGTCGGCGGCGGAACCCGGCGAAATCTATGCATCCGAGGCCTGCCAGAAGCTGGCCGAGGGACCCGTTCGATTCGAATATCTCGGCCGCAAGCCACTCCGGGGGTTTGCCGACCCGGTGCCGATCTATCGCGTCACCGGCGCGAGCGACGTGTCCAGCTGGCAAGTCCGCAAAACACGCAATGTTTCGCAATTCGTCAATCGTTTCGAGGAGACGGCGCTGCTCCGACGCGCCGCCGAGGCCACCCGCGAGGCCGGCCGAACGGTCTGCATGATCGGCGATCCCGGAATGGGCAAATCGCGGCTGGTCCATGAGTTCGTCCAGGCGCTTGAACATGACGGCTGGCGCCTGATCGCGGCTGAGTGCAGCCCGAATTTGCAAGGCGCGCCGTTCGCCGCGCTCAAGGGTCTGCTGCGCTCGATTTTGGCGACGGCGGACGATCAAGCGGGCGACGCGATGGATCCCCGGGCCGAGTTGCCGCCGATCCTGCGTTCAGCCCTCGATGCGGCGCTGGATCTGCCTGTATCGGATACGCAATGGGAGCAGCTGGAGCCTCAAGCGCGCGGCCGCGCTATCAGCGATGCAAGCTGCGCGCTTGTCGAGAATCTCGCCCGGCAGCAACGCACAGTACTGTTGATCGAAGATTTGCAGTGGGTCGATCGGGCAAGCGACGTCGTCATGGCCGCCCTTGCCTCGCTGCAAACCCGCAATTTGCTGACCCTGATCACCAGCCGACCGAATGGAATCCCGGACTGGGTCGCACGGTGCGACGCCGAAAGTCTGGCGTTGCGGCCACTCGACGAGACGTCGGGCCGCGCCATGCTGGACGCTATATTGGGGACCTCTTCGACGACGTTCGATCTGAAGAGTCGGATCATTCGCCACACCGCCAACGTTCCGCTCTTTGTCGAGGAGGTCTGCCGCGGTTTCAAGGAAACCGGCATTCTCCAGGGCCAGTGGGGTAATCTCGCGCTGGCGCAACCGGTTGAAGAACTCGGCATCCCCACCAGCATTCAAGGCGTGATCGCGGTGCGTCTGGACCGCCTGCCGCGGGCGGAACGCGCCTTGATGCAGATCGCCGCAGCGCTTGGCCGGCGCTCCACGGTGGCCACCTTGCGCGAGGTGGCGGCGCTGCCCGAAGCGGTATTGCAGCGTGCACTGGCCACGCTCGACCGGGCCGAATTGCTGGTGCGGGCCGACGGGGATACCTACGAATTTCCGCATGACATGGTTCGCCAGGTTACCTACAACTCGATGGTGGAGCGGACCCGCGAGAAGGTACATACGCGCATCCTTTCCGCGCTGGAGAACGACGAAAATTGGCGCGAAGACGCCGACAAGCTCTGCTACCACGCGACGCGCGCCAAGGACTGGGCCAAGGCACTCGCCTACGGAAGAAACGTGGCGCGAAAGTGCGTCGCGCGGTCGGCGTTTGCCGATGCGACCTCGCACTTCGAGATCGCCATGGACGCCCTCGACCGCACGCCGATTTCCCGTGAGCGCGAAACCGAAGCCATCGACCTGCGGATCGAAGCGCGCATGGCGTATATGGGATCCGGCCGGGTCGCCGACTGGCTCGACCTCGGCCAGGAAGCGGAACGGCGCGCCAACGGCATCGATGACATCGAGCGCAAGGTCGCCGCCATGACGGTCCGATCGGCGGCGCAAAACTTCTACGACACGCCAGTCGAGGCGGTGGCCACCGGCGAGCAGGTCGTTGGTCTGGCGCAGGAATGGGGCAATCCCGGTTGGCTCAACCTTGCCGAATATGGTCTCGGACAAGCCTATTTCATCGCCGGCCGTTACCGGGAAGCGGAGCAAACATTGGGGCGCGCCTGCGCGCGATTGATGGGACCGCAAGCCAGCGCCCCGATCGGCACCACCGTCCAATACATGTTGCTGATGTGCTGCATGATGAAGACCCTCACCCATACCACGCTGGGGGAACTCGATACGGCCGACCAGTTTCAGCGGCGAGCTCAGCAGATAGCCGACGAAAGCCAGCGGCCATTCGATCGCGTCGCGGCAGCCTATAGCGGTGGCATCTTGATGCTCGGTCGTGGCGAGCCGGCAGCCGCGGCCAGCGTTCTCGAGGAAGCTTTCGCGCTGGCGCAAGAGCATGATGTACGGCTGTTCGTTCCGCTCACCGCATGCCAGCTCGGAATGGCCTATCTCGAGCAGGAACGCTTCGACGCGGCGCGAAATATTCTTGCCAAGTCACGGGAGGCGGCAGCCGCCGTCGCCTATAAATCGAACGAGTTGCGCGCCTCCATCTATCTCGCGCTCGCGCTCAGTCGCTCCGGGGATGTGCAGGCGGCGTTGAACATCCTGCGCGACGCGCGAAATACCGCCCGGCAGCAGGGCTTTGCCGGGCTCGAAGCCGAGGCGTTGCTGTGTGAGGCGATGGTCACGCCGGCCAACAATGAGAGCGGGAAGGCTACGATCATTCGTTGCTTGCAGGCCAGTATCGCCATTGCAGCCCAGAACGAGGCCAAGCCGCTGCTGCATAAAGCAGAGACGCTGCTGGGCCGAATGCTGGCCGAGGCAGAAGAGCCTGACTCTTTCCGGGAGGAGGTTCGCGGCAGTTGAGCGCATGACGCATTGTCGTCGCAAGCCAAAATGGTTACCCTTGGCAGCAAGCCATCTGGGAAATTGGGGGGAAAGCATGGCAACATTCCTGTCTCGCATCGCACGCGGCGCCAGCGCAGCGTTGATCATCGGCACGGCAGCGCACGCGCAAACCCAACCCCCCGCACCTGCTCCGGCCGCGCCGCAATTTCCGCCCACCGCGACGATCGCCAACGGCTATCCCGGCGTCGGACCTGCCGACGACGCCAAGCTGCGCGTTGCGGGATTGCCGAATGGCAAGAAGGTGCATCTGCTGCCGGCCACGCTCGAGACCACGCAATGGGGCTGGTTCGATAACGCCCAGGCACCGGTGCTGCGCGTCAATTCCGGCGACACCATCGCGCTGGAAACGATGATGCACAGCCACAATCAGGTGGTGCCCGGCGCGACCATCGAGCAGATCAAGAAGCTGCGCACCGATTTCCCCGGCCGCGGTCCGCACACGCTGACCGGACCGATCTATATCGAAGGTGCGCAACCGGGCGACGTGCTGAAAGTGACGCTGAACAAGATCGTGCCGCGCGCCTATGCGACCAACTTCAACGTGCCGGGAATGTTCGGCCAGTTCCCGACCGTCTATCAGGACGGTCAGGTCAAATATCTCTATCTCGACCTCGACAAGATGCAGACCGAGTTTCTGCCCGGCATCGTGCTGCCGCTAAAGCCGTTTCCCGGCACGCTCGCGGTCGCGCGCAAGGAGCCCGGCCGCTACTCCAGCGTGCCTCCCGGGGAATTCGCCGGCAACATGGATATCCGTGACTTCGTCGCCGGCACGTCGCTTTACGTACCGGTGCATGTGCCCGGCGCGTTGTTGTGGACCGGCGATTCCCATGCCGGCCAGGGCAACGGCGAGGTCAACCTCACCGCGATCGAGACCGCCTACAAGGAACTCAACATCACCGTGGAAGTGGTGAAGGGCAAGCCGCTCGACTTCCCGCGCATCGAGACGCCGAAATCCTGGATCACCATGGGATTCGACGCGGACCTCAACAAGGCATGGGCGCAGGCCAAGGCGCAAACCATCAAGTTCTTGTCCGAACAGCGCAATGTCCCAGCCGAGCAAGCGGAGAAGCTGATGGCGAGCGTTTCCGATTGCCGCGTGTCTCAAGTCGTCAACGTCAAGAAGGGCATCCACTGCCTCAATCCAAAAAATGCCGGCGACAAGGAAGACATGGAGCGCCCGACCAAGGAGACGTCGAAATATTACGTCTCGCACGTCAAGGACGCCGACCTCAACAAGGCAATGAACGATGCCTCGATGGGCATGATCAAATGGCTGGAGTCGGAGAAAAAGATCGCGCGGCTTGACGCTTACGGGCTAGCGAGCGTGGCGATGGATTGCCGGGTTGGCGCCGTTTCCGACACCGAGAAGAATGTCCATTGCCTGATGCCGAAAAGCATCTGGGTTGCGAGCGCCGACAAGCGTTAGCGAACAACATGGCGGCGTCGCGTCCTGCGCGGCCCTGCCTCGTTGCAACCTCCATGGTCTTGCGCTTCGCTCTGATCGCGGCTTGCTTCACCCTAGCCTCGCCCGGACTGGCGCAGGATCGTATCCAGGTTGTCACCACCACGACCGATTTGCGGAGTCTGACCGAGGCGGTTGGCGGCGACCTGGTCAGTGCTATGAGCCTGGTTCCGCCCAACATGGACGCCGAGGATTATCAGCCGAGGCCGCAGGACGTTCTGCGCTTGAAGAATGCACGTTTGCTGGTGCGCGTCGGGCTTGATTACGATCTGTGGGCCGATCGCCTGCTGGCACTGGCTGGAAGGCCCGAGATCAGCCGCGGCGGCCCCGGCTATGTCGATGCCTCCCTCGCCATTACAGTGCTGGAGCTGCGCGGGATGAGTGTTGGTCCTGGTGATGGTCATGCTCACGGCAGCGGCAATCCGCATTATTGGCTCGACCCTAAGAACGCCGAAATCGTCACCGGCACCATCCTTGAAGCGCTGGCGCGGATCGACCCGGAAAACGCTGTTCGTTACGAGGCCAATCGCCAGGCGTTCCTGGTTCGCCTGCGCGCTAAACTTAAGGAATGGGAAAGCAGACTGGCGCCGCTTAAAGCTATGCCTATGGTTGCCCTCCACAACAGCTGGCCGTATTTTGCCCGCCGCTTCCGGCTGGATTTTATCGGCTTCATCGAGACCAAACCCGGTGTGCCGCCTGCTCCGGCGCACCTGGCCGGCATCATCCGTACCATGCAGGCGCGCGGCGCCCGGTTCGTGGTGCGCGAGCCGAAGGAGCCGGAACGCGACGTGGCCTTTGTGGCGCGCAGCACGGGGGCGTCGATCGTGACGCTGGCCACGTCGGTCGGCGCCCTGCCGAACACCGGCGACTACATCGCGCTGTTCGACGCCAATGTCGCGGCGCTGAGCGCGGCGGCGGGGGTGCAATGAGCGAGCCCCTGATATTTCTGTTGCCGGCATTCCTGGTCGCGGTTTGCCTGGTCGGCATCCACGTTTATTTCGGCATCCAGGTGTTGGCGCGCCAGGTCATCTTTGTCGACCTGGCGCTGGCGCAGATCGCGGCGCTCGGCGCCACCGTGGCCTTCATGCTCGGTCATTCGGCGCAGAGTCCCGCGGCCTATGGCTACTCCCTCGGCTTCACGTTGCTGGCGGCGGTGCTGCTGGCCTTCACGCGGACCTGGGGCACGCGCGCGCCGCAGGAGGCGTTGATCGGCGTGATCTACGTCGTCGCAGCGGCGGCAGCCATTTTGTTGATCGACCGCGCGCCACAAGGCGCCGAGCATCTCAAGCAGATCCTGACCGGGAATATCCTGACCAGCGGACTGAACGAGGTTGCCGTCATCGCTCCGCTCTACGCCGCGGTGGGGCTGTTGCACTGGTTGTTGCGCCGGCAGCTGACCGGAACGGCGAGCTTGTTCTGGGAATTCGTCTTCTACGCAAGTTTCGGCGTGGTCGTGACAAGCTCGGTCGCGATTGCCGGCGTGCTGCTGGTGTTTTCGTTTCTGATCATTCCGGCCGCGATCGGCGTGATGTTTTCCTCCTCGCCGGCGCGACAACTCGCAATCGGCTGGATCACCGGCACGCTGACCAGCGCCGCCGGTCTCGCCGTTTCGTTTGCCCTGGACTTGCCGACCGGGGCCGCCATGGTCTGCGCGTTCGGTGGCGTGCTGACGGTTGCCGGGTTGCTCTATCCGTTCTTGCGCGGCGATCGACACAAAGCCTTGCGGGTTGCGAGTGTCACCGTCCGCTGGTGCGCCGCCGCGCTGTTGGCCGCTTCTGCCGTGCAACTGGCGGCGGCGCCACGCGCCGACCAGCCGCTTCTCGACGCGATCGAAACCGCAATTCCTTCGCTGCGGACCCTGTATTTCAGCCGCGCCGAGTTGGCCACCTTCGCGGAGGCCAGCGAATATGCCGAGCGCCATCGAACCGCGGCGGAGCGTTTGAACGATCTGGAAAAACGCAACCGCACCGAAGGTGAGGCGCTCGACGATTTCAGCATCGGCCGCATCTCCTCATTCCTGAAATCCTACGGCGAAATGCGCAAAGGCGAGCAGTTCGTCATGGACGAAGTGCGCGCGCGGGCGCGCGAGCGCGTCCGATGGGGCGCGAGCCTGGTGCTGCTGGCGTTGGCACTCTTGGTTGCCCCAATTGCCTGGCGACCGTTGCGCATCCGAGCACCGCATTAGGCCTGCGCAGGCGAACACCCGGACTGGATCAATGTGGGCCTTCGGCCCGGGGGTCAATAGCTCCAATATTTGGTTTTCAATCATGGGTATTGGCCCCCGTGGCATCGACGGGGAAGGAAAAAAGGCGCATGTTCGGATTTGCATAGTGGCGAACAGGGCGCCGCCAACGGCGTATGCGATCCCGCTTGCGAGGAGGCGATGTTGACCGTCCGCCGCTGCATTCTCGTTTCGATCACAATGAGCGATGACGATACGCGCGCAATGGCGGTCTACGCAACGCTCAACTGAGGACGCCATGATCGCTCCCCAAGACACCTCACCTTCGCCCGAAACCGAGAACGCTCGGATCGACGAGATCGTGCGGTCCGGCCCGCGCGGCGCAGTGGTCGTCGCGGGCATCGCGACGGCGATCGTCATCGCTCTTTGGTTTGCCTTCTACTTCATGGTGTTCCTGCCGCGGGGATCGGTGCAATGACATCCACGCCCGACCACGACGAGGGAGCCTTGGTCGCAGCCCGCATCGAGCGGCGATGGACCATCATGTCCGCGGGACTCGTCGGCCTGCTGATCGGCATGGCGATCTTCGCCGGCATCCACAAGGCGACGATGCCGCAGGCCTGGGTGGAGACGGCGAACCCGCAAACCCTGCATATCTCCGGGGAATTCATCGAGAGCAATCTTGGAAGTGCCGTGGAAGCAGACGGATCGGTGACGGTCCGCGCGGTCGGCCAGCAATTCTCGTTTACGCCGCAATGCATCCTGGTGCCGGCCGGCACGCCCATCACTTTCAGGGCGACCAGTTCGGACGTCGTCCATGGCTTCCTGATCGACCATACCAACATCAACTCGATGCTGGTGCCAGGCTACGTGTCGGTATTGCCGGCGAAGTTCGACACGCCGCGCGAACATCCGATGCCCTGCCAGGAGTTCTGCGGTATGGGCCATGAAGGAATGTGGGCCAAGGTCAAGGTGATCGACAAGGCCGCGTTCTTCAAGCTGGCGGCCGACCGGCGGAGGCTGACCTGTGTTGAATAGCAAGCGCCTCGTCCTCGCGCACTTCTGGCTGGCCTTCGCGGTGTTCGGCCTGGCGCTGCTGCTCGGCGAATGGCAGATGTTCGTCCGCAGCCCGCTGAACCCGTGGATCAGCAATTCCGAACTCTATTACCGCTCCGTCACGGCGCATGGATCGGCGTTGGGATACGTATTTCCCACGCTGATCGCGATGGGATTCGGCTACGTCATCAGCGAGTTCGCCCTGAAGAAGCCGCTGATTGGCAGGCGATGGGCCTGGGCCGGCCTCGCGCTGGTCGCGGTCGGCGCAATTACGGCCATGATTCCGGTGTCGCTCGGCCTCGCGTCGATCCTCTATACGTTCTACCCGCCGATGATCGGCAATCCGTTCTATTACATCGGTGTCGTGCTCGTCGTCGTCGGCTCCTGGATCTGGGTTGCGCTCATGTCCATCAACATGGCGGCCTGGAAACGCGAGAATCCGGGCAAGCCGGTTCCGCTTGCGATGTTTGCCAACGTAGCGGGCGCCTATCTGTGGGGCTGGACCGCAGTGGGTGCGGCGATCGAGGTGATCGTCCTGATCCTCCCTGTCGCGCTCGGACTGAAGACCACGATCGATGCCGGCCTGTCGCGCGTGTTCTTCTCATGGACTCTCCACGCCATCGTCTATTTCTGGCTGATGCCGACCTACATCGCCTATTACACCATCTTTCCGCGAGCAATCGGCGGACGCCTGTACAGCGACGCCATGGCCCGCATCGCCTTCATCCTGTTCGTCGTGGTGGCGATGCCGATCGGCGTGCATCATCTCTTTGCCGATCCGCAGGTCGGCGCCGGCTTCAAATTCATTCAATCCGTCTTCACCGCGCTGGTGGCGCTGCCCACCCTGGTGACGATCTTCACGATCTGCGCGTCCGCCGAACTCGCCGGCCGGCTACGCGGCGGCAAAGGCCCGTTCGGCTGGGTCGCCGCCTTGCCTTGGGGCAATCCCATGATGCTGGCGGTCACTTTCTCGTTCGTGATGCTCGGATTTGGCGGCGCCGGCGGCCTGATCAATATGAGCTACCAGCTCGACGCCAGCATCCACAACACACAATGGATCACCGGCCACTTCCACCTGATCTTCGCCGGCGCGATCGTCATCATGTATTTCGCGATCGCCTACGACCTCTGGCCGCATTTGACCGGACGCGCGCTGGACAGCGTCCGCCTGATGAAGGCGCAGTTGTGGCTGTGGTTCGTCGGCATGGTCATCACCACGTTCCCATGGCACTACGTAGGCGTTCTGGGCATGCCGCGTCGCATGGCATCGTACGACTACGCGAACCCCGCTATTGCCCCGCAAGCACTCTCGGTTTCGATCTCGGTGTTCGGCGGGCTGCTATTGGTGATTTCGGCGTGCTTGTTCTTCGTCGTCCTCATCCGCGGCCACCGGGCAGCGCGAATGGATCCCGGTGAGTACCGTTTCAGCGTCGCGGTCCATGAGCCGGTGCGGATTCCCGTCGCGCTTAACGGCTTCGCGCTTTGGCTGACGCTGATGATCGGGCTGACCATCATCAATTACGGCTATCCGATCGCCCAGCTTCTGGCGCTTAAGGGCAACGCCGTTCCCGCGGTCTACGTGGGAGCGGCCCGATGAGCACCGACCGCCTTTTCACCTGGAAGAATCCGTGGTTTGCCGCAAGCGTCGGTGTGGTCGGCGCGATGGCCGTACTCTCGCTTATCATGGGCTTCGTAGTGCTGCCCTACGCCACGACCAGTTCGCAGTTGACGAGCCTCTGGGACGCCATCTGCAGCGCCGCCGGCGTCCCACGCGCGACCGTAACCTCGGAGACGGCAAAACCGGACTTCACGACGTCGAACGTTGTCATGAATTCACAGATGTTCGCGCCTGACGCCCGCTCCGTCGGCAGGGGCGCAACACTCGCGATGCAGTGCGCGATTTGCCACGGGGCAAACCGGCAGGGCCAAGTCGATATGCCCAACCTTGAAGGTCAACCGGGCTCTGCAGTCTACAAGCAGTTACGGGACTTCAAGGGGGCAGCCAGGACAAACCCCATCATGAGCCCGTTCGCTATGAACCTCAGCGAGCAGGATATGCTCGATCTCGCCGTCTATTATTCATCCCTACCGCGTCAGCCACGACCGCATCCCGATGCGACCGCAGCCGCCCCACAGATCGTTTCCCGTGGCGCGCCGATGCGCAACGTTCCGGCCTGTTCATCCTGTCATGGCGCGACCGATGCCAAGCTCGGCACGCCGTGGCTGGAGGGACAGTCCGCCGTCTACATCAAGGCGCAGCTTCAAGCCTTTGCGACCGGCGCGCGGCGCAACGACATCAGCGAGCAAATGAGAAACATCGCGCGGCAGATGACGGCGGCCGAAATCGATGAAGCGGCACGTTACTATGCAAACCGCCCCTGAACACGGCGGCTTGGATCGCTTTGCACCAGCAAGTCGATGTGTCGCGGCCCGAGTCGCGGCCAACTATCTCGCCTCATCAAACGCGTTTCAATCCGGATTTGGCTGCGCTAATCAGCCACGGCCTGGGCTGCTTCGTCGCGAGCGCTCCTCGCAATGACGGCCTAGCCTTCAAACCCCGCATCCGCCGCGAGCCAGGTGCGGACGCGCGCGTGTGCATCTCCCCTCGCCTCGTCGCGAAGCCCATAGTGCCGCGCCAGCCGGTCGAGCGCCAGTTGCAGCACGATCTTGGCCGAGCGCAGCGGCCAGCCGCGCTCGCGCTCGACCTCCTCGAGCCCGCGCAGGAAACAGCAGACGTCCATCAGCAACCCGGAAAACTCCGGCCCGCAGGCCTCCATCGCGAGCCGCACGCGCTGCCGCGACGCGACAACCAGGTCCGTCATCTCGCCGGCGCCGCCGGCAAATGTGCGCGAGCGGGCTGCGGTCGGCGCCGACCAGTCCGATGTCACGCGCGGCGACAGATGGCCGCGGGTGAAATCGGCGCGCAGCTTTTCTCCGGCGATGAACTGGTTCGGGGTGATCATGGCGCGGCCGTCGCGGCCCTTGTGGCGGGCGAGCCAGGCCAACGGGCTTTCGCTGTCGTTCACCAGCACGCTGATCGCGCCGGTCTCGGTCGCGATCTTGCGCGTCGCAAGATCGAGGTGCTGCGCGCGAAATGTATCGACGGCGTCGGCCGGCGCGCTTTCCGGCTCGCGCGGTTTTAACTTGGTGCGGGTGCGTCGGGTCGCCTTCATTGGCTCAATCCCGGACTGGCTTCCTGAAACGCGCCCCATCCGCTGCGGCAGAACAGTTCGAGCGCCTCCAGCCGGCAATCCAGCCAGATATCGTCGCGGCCATCTTCGACGACGTGGCAAGCATGCGACACGGTGCTGCGGTCGCGGTCGAAAATCCGGCCTATCATTCCAAGACTCAGCTCGAAACCGATATGGGCCAGATACATTGCGACTTGTCTTGCAAAGGCGGTGCGTGGCGCGCCGCGCGTCGGCGCGAACAACGCAGCCATCTCCAATCCGAAATCGCGCGCCACGCAGAAGGCGACCCATTGGCAGGTGCGTTCCGGGCTGAAGAGCGTAGCGGGTAGATTTTCCGGCGGCGCCGGAAGAGCGGGAAAGCTGGGCTGGAACATCGGCGGGGCCTCAGTTGAAGGAACATATGCCTACAACTTATCCGACAATCAACCCCCGTGGATAGTAATCCTAAAAAATATTTTGATTGGTTCCCTAACGGAAAAAAAGCCGCAAACTCAACGCGGGACGCCTATTTGCGGCGCCGGCGCTGCTCGCCGAGGCCCATTTTCTTGGCGAGCTGCGAGCGCGCCACCGCGTAGTTCGGGGCCACCATCGGATAATCGGGCGGAAGGCCCCATTTGTCGCGATATTGTTCCGGGGTCATACCGTACTGGGTTCGCAGGTGCCGCTTCAGCGATTTGAAGCGCTTGCCGTCCTCCAGACAGATCAGGTAGTCGGCGGTGATCGATTTCTTTACGGGAACCGCAGGTTTGGCGGGCTCGAGAGGCAGCTCGGCGCGGCCGGTCGATACCCTGAGCAACGCCGCATGAATCTGGCTGATCAATGCAGGAAGTTCGGAAGCCGGCATCGGGTTGTTGCTGACATAGGCCGACACGATCGTCGTGGTCAGGTCGATGAAGTTTTTGCCTGTAGTATCGTTCATGGCCTGAATTCTTTTGAAAACTTGGGCTTACTTGCGCAACTATGGGCGAATTGCTGCCGGCATGACAAGAACAACGCCGGCGCCGCTTGGTTTTATTTGCCGGCAGGTCTTCCCCAAAGCAGGAACGTTACGGGCGCTGGTCGAGATGCGAGCGCAGTTCGTCGATGGATGCGAAGCGCATCATGCCCTCCGGCATTTGCGCTTCGATCGAACCATCGGAATACAGCGAATAGGCCATTCCATCGACGACGCCGGATTTGAGCACCGTCACCGGGGCCGGTTCCTCGTTCCGTACGGCCGGGGCAGGACGCTCGGGCGGGGGCGCGGCGGCATTCGGCTCGGCGGGCGGCGAAGGTGTACGGGTGCGCCGCAATGCGTCGGACCGAGCGCGGTCCGATTGCGGCCATGCATCTTCGAAGGTGGCGGGAGCGGCTTCCTTCGGCGGTGGCGGCGCGACCGGCGGCGCCGGGGCGGGATCTGCGGCGGCGGCATCCGTGGTGCCCGCCGCGCGCTCGCGTTCCCGGCGCGACGACGATGAAAACAGCAGATTGCGCCGCGGCTTGGTGGCCGCCGCCGGCTCGGGCGGCGCCGCGTCAGCCGCGCCATCGGCGCGCGAGCGCGCGCGGTCCCGCGTTCCCACCTCATCCTGCCAAGGCGCCGGCGACGCGGAAGGCGGCTGTTTCGACGCAGCTTCGGCGGTATCGGGATTTTCAGGCGCCGGTTGATCGGCAGCCGCCGTCGGCAGCTGCAGTTGGGCCTTGGCGCGCCCCGCACCTGCCGGATTGGCAGGACCGAGACGCCGCGCAATGTTTTGCAGTTCGCGGACCACCATGGCGAGGCCAAGCATGATGAGGCCGGTACAGGCCGCGACCACTCCGGCAAGGATCAGCGTATTGCCAAAGCTGAACTCCTTGACCGGAATTCCAAAAACGACCGCCAGGAGGCCCGCCGCGAGAACGGCAATCCCGGCAATCAACAGCATCGTCATCGTCAACTCCCCCAGCCGCTTCAAGCGAGTCGCGGCAGCCGGTGTAACGATATCGTCATATTGCCGATATCGCTATTGAGATTTCCGCCACCTGGAACACCCGCGCTTCAGTCTGCGTTCATATTGCGCGTGGCATAACCGATCCGAAACCGTCGAAGGTCTTTACCCTCACTGCGAATGCTGCATTGCATCAGGAAATTTAGCCACAATTCCCAATTACTTGACGGCGGAACTGCGCTATAGGGATGCCGGGGAAACGAGGCTCAAAAGCGCTAAAAGCTGAGCCACAGGGGACACCGGGTTACCGATAGCCATGTCATCCATTACAACTTCGACCATCGATACGCCTGCGCGGCGCTCGGTGGAGAGGACTTGCGACGACCTCGCCATCATTGTGCTGGCGGCCGTTGCGCTGATCGCGAGCCTTACGTTCCGCGATTATGGTCTCGGCTGGGATGATTACACCCACGCCGAATATGCCGATCTGCTGCTGCGCATGTACGGTTCCGGTTTCAAGGACACCGCCGCGCTGTCGTTCGCCAATCTCTATATGTATGGCGGCGGCTTCGACATGGCGGCGGCATTGCTGCACAAGGTCATCCCGCTCGAACTGTTCGAAACCCGCCGCCTGCTCGGCGCCGTCGTAGGTCTGACCGGTCTTGCGGTGACGTGGCGTCTGGGGCGGCGCGTCGGCGGTCCCTTCGCAGGTCTTGCGACGCTGCTGCTCCTGGTGCTGTGCCCGACGTTCTACGGGCACATGTTCATGAACCCGAAGGATGCGCCGTTCGCCGTCGCGATGGCGATCCTGATGCTCGGCCTGGTTCGCCTGGCTGAGGAGTATCCTTCGCCCTCGCCGCGAACCATCCTGATTGTCGGCCTTGGCGCCGGCCTGTCGGTCGGTTCGCGCATTCTCGGCGGCCTTGCCTTGATCTATGCGGTGGTTGGTTTTCTTCCCCTGCTCCTTGAGGAAATTCATACCCACAGCGCGCGCGACGCCGCGCACCGCTTCGCGCATGTGCTTGTTGTGCTGCTGCCCGGCCTGATCCTCGGTTACCTGGTGATGGGGCTGATCTGGCCGTGGTCGATCATGGAGCCCGGCAATCCATTCCAGGCCCTGACCTATTTTTCGCACTTCTTCGAAAAACCCTGGAAGGAAATGTTCGACGGCGCGCTGGTGTCGGTGCCGGACATGCCGTGGTCCTATCTGCCCACTTTGTTTGCGCTGCAGCTGCCCGAAGTGCTGCTCGGCCTGACCATCGCCGGGGTCGTCGGCACCTTCATGTCGCTGTCGCGCAAGGACGTTCCTGCCCGCCGCAAGACCATCCTGCTGATGCTGACGCTCGCGGCCACGCTGCCGCTGGTCGTCGCGATGGTGAAGCGTCCGGCGCTCTACAACGGTATCCGCCATTTCATTTTCGTAATTCCGCCGATGACGGTGCTTGGCGGCGCAGCCTTCGCGTGGCTGATGAATTGGCTGAGACAACACCACCGCAGCTGGCAGCCCGCCGCCGTGGCGGTTTTTGCGTTCGGTCTGCTGTTGCCGATGGGCGAGATGATCCGCCTGCACCCCTATCAGTACACGCACTTCAATCATATCGCGGGAACGGTTCGCTCAGCCGATAACCTGTTCATGCTGGATTACTGGGGACTGGCGTTGAAGCAGGCGTCCGACAGCCTGCGCGAAGAACTCGTCGAACGGCAGGAAGTCCCGCCGCGCGGACACAAGTGGAAGGTCGCGGTGTGTGGTCCGCAGCGCCCCGCACAGGTAGCTCTCGGTCCGGACTTCACCATCGGCTGGGACAGCCATGCGGCCGATTTCGCCATGACATTGGGCGAATTCTACTGCAAGGGCCTGACCGCGCCGGTGATGGTGGAAATCAAGCGCGACGACGTGGTTTTCGCGCGGGTCTATGACATCCGCGGCCGCAGCATCTCCAGCCTGCTGGCGATCCCGGCGCCGTAAGACAAAAGCCCACCCTCAGCGAGCATGCTGCCAAGCCGCACCCGCGGCTTGCTGCAAGACACCGGCGGGGCTAGGCTTGGCAACAATCAAGAATTTCGCAACGGAGGAACCGGCCATGTCAGCGGAAGCTCGCCTGAAGGACGTGCCGTCGGACATGGCGGACGCGGAATGGGATCAGCGCGTCAATCTCGCCGCCTGCTATCGCCTCGTCGCGCATTATGGATGGGACGATCTGGTCGACACCCACATCTCCGCGCGGGTGCCGGGACCGGACCATCATTTCCTGATCAATCCCTACGGGTTGATGTTCGACGAGATCACGGCGTCCAGCCTGGTCAAGGTCGACCTCTACGGCAACCAGCTCACCGTGAGCGACTACAGCATCAATCCCGCCGGCTTCACGATCCACTCCGCGATCCACGAGGTGCGCGAGGATGCCGGCTGCGTGCTGCATCTGCATACGCCCGACGGCACCGCGGTGGCGAGCTGCATGGAGGGGCTGCTGCCGCTGAACCAGACCGCGCAGTTCGTGACCCACGATCTCGCCTATCACGACTATGAAGGCGTCGCCCTCGATCATGACGAGCGCCCGCGGCTGCAAAGGGATCTCGGCGACAAGAACCACATGCTGCTGCGCAATCACGGCACGCTGACGGTCGGCCGCTCGGTCGCCTCGGCCTTCGAGCGCATGTACCATCTGGAACGCGCTTGCACGATGCAGGTGCGCACCCGCATGCTCGGACCGACCGCCTACCCGGTCGAGAAGTTGGTGATCGAGAGGAACGAAGAACTGTTTTCGAATCCCGACCGCGCGGAACTGCGCTCCACCACGCTGGTCTGGCCGCCGCTATTGCGCAAGCTCGACCGCATCGACCCCAGTTACAAGAATTGAAAGTCCGGAATTTTCGTGTAGGATCGCGCTAACGACCTCTGCACTTCGATTCCCAAAACGCCGCCCAATCCCGGGCGGCGTTTTTAAATTTCGTAGGGCGGGTTAGCCGAACCGAGTCCCCCGTATCTCCACAAGCGCAGGCGCAAGGCGTAACCCGCCGCGGTCTCAAAACGGCGCGACGAATGGCGGATTACGCTACGCTAATCCGCCCTACGGCTATTTCGGCGCATCCGCGAACGCGCTGAGAATCCGCGCCCAGGAGCGGATGCCTTTGTGAAAACTCCTGAGGTCGTATTTTTCGTTCGGCGAATGAATGTTGTCGTCGTCCAGGCCGAAGCCGACCAGGACGGTGTCGAGGCCAAGGGTTTTCTTGAAATCGGCGACGATCGGGATCGAGGCACCCGAACCCATCAGCACCGCCTCCTTGCCCCACTCGTCGGTCAAGGCGCGCCTGGCGGCGGCGAGCGGCTTCATGTTCCAGTCGAGCGCGATCGCCGGTGCGTTGGAATGGTCGGTGAATTCCGCCTTGCAATCGCCCGGCAACCGCGCGGTGACGTAATCGCGAAAGGCTTTGCGGATTTTCGCAGGCTCCTGGCCCTCGACCAGGCGGAACGAAACCTTTGCGGAAGCTTCCGCCGGAATCACGGTCTTGGAGCCCTCGCCGGTGTAACCGCCGATGATGCCGTTGATGTCGCAGGTCGGGCGCGAGGAAACCTGCTCGATCAGCAGACGGTCGGTCTCTCCGGCCGGAATCGAAAGGCCGATCGGCTTGAGAAACGACTCCGGGGTGAGATTGAGCTTCTTCCATTGCGCCAAGATGTCCGGCGGCAGGTCCTTCACGCCGTCATAAAAGCCCGGCAGCGTGATGCGGCCATTGTCGTCATGAAGGCCGCCGAGAATACGGGTCAGCACCCGGATCGGATTTCGCGCAGCTCCGCCGAATACGCCTGAATGCAGATCGCGGTTCGCGGCCTTGATCTTCACCTCGTCGTAGACGAGGCCGCGCAGCGACGTGGTAATCGCGGGCGTATTCTGGTCCCACATGCCTGTGTCGCAGACCAATGCGAAGTCGGCGTGCAGGTCTTTCTTGTTCGCCTCGAGAAAAGGCACAAAATTCTTCGATCCGATCTCTTCCTCGCCCTCGATGACAATGGTGATGTCCAGAGGCAGCGAACCCGTCACCGACTTCCAGGCCCGGCAGGCTTCGACGAAGGTCATCAACTGACCCTTGTCGTCCTCGGCGCCGCGCGCGACGATGATTTTTCGTCCGTCGGCATGGTCGGTGACGACAGGCTCGAACGGCGGGCGATGCCACAGGTTGAGCGGATCGACCGGCTGCACATCATAATGGCCATAGAACAACACATGCGGCCGCGCGCCGCCGCTGCCGTTGCTGGTGGCGACGATGGCGGGATGACCGGCTGTCGGCCGGACCTCGGTCGCAAACCCAAGCGTCGCGATATCGCCGGCCAGATGATCCGCCGCCGCCTTGCAATCCTTGGCGAAGGCAGGATCCGCCGAAATCGATTTGATGCGCAGCAGCGCGAACAGCCGCTCCAGGCTGTTGTTGAAATCGGCATCGATGCGGTCGAGGACCGGCTGAAGTTGCGAACTGCTGGACATTGCGGCGTTCCTTTTCTCATTCGTCATGCCCGGCCATGGTAGTCTGCTTTGCGCAGACTACGTAAACTTGTCTGCGCTGCCGGGCAGGCCACGTCTTTTCTTCGTTAGTAAAGCAAGACGTGGATGGCCGGGACAAGCCCGGCCATGACGATAGTTTAGTGTCTCATGTTCGTAATATCACTGTTCGCTAGCGGCGGATTACTGATGTACCAGACCAGCCCCGCAACCAGCACGGCGGTCGCGGCGAGATTGTTCCCGATCGCCTGAAGATAGATCGGAAACACCGGAAACGACAGCATCATCAGGCCGCCCGCGAGCGCCAACAACAGCCAGGTCGCTCTGCGCGCGGCGGGCCGCGGGTCATACGCGGCGCGATGGATCAGGACGGTCATGGGGAAGAACAGCCACATGAAATAATATTGGCGCGCCAGGGGGGAAGCGACCGTCATCAGGCAGAACAGGATTCCCAGTTCGTCGGCGTTCGAGCGGGGCGTGACGCGCGAGGCCGGCGGCAACACCGCCACAAAGCCCAAGCCGATCAGGAACGACACCGCGAGCACAACCAAGTTCGCGGCCTTGAAATCGAGATCGACCACATTCATCGTGCGCGGCGGCTGGGTCGGATCGTCCTGGTTGTAATTAATCGGCCGTGTCAGCCGGTGCGTTACCGCGATGATCGATTGATTGACCCACGACCAGTTCTGCTCGTCGCGCTGTCCGAATCCCTTTTCCGAACTCGATCCGACCATGCCGCGATACCAGGTCGACAGTTCGGCGACATTGCGGTCGAACCCGCGTATCGGCGCCGGGACGAGAAACAGAAAAACGCCGGTCAATACCACCATGCTCGCCGCGGTCGCCCAGTGCCGCCGCCACACCAGATAAGGCAGCACCGCCACCGGGAAAACTTTTATTGCGGTCGCCAGCGCGAACATGCTTCCCGCAGCCCACGGCCGGGCGCGCTGCAGCCACCAGAATCCCAAGAGCATCATCGCGAGCAGGACGAGGTTCGGCTGGCCGAGGTCGAACATGTCGAACACGAAGGTTATTGTGACAAAGCCGGGCAACGCCGCGAGCCACGCGCCCGGAATCCTGCCCGAGCCGGTCATCGCGTTGGAGAGCTGGCTTGTCATCCACCATGCCGCGGCATTGAGAAACGACAGGCACAGATAAAGCGGAATTTTCCCGAACCAGCTGGGAATGGCGAGCAGGATCGCAGGCAATGGCGGATAGATGAATTCGAAATAGGCGTTTGCGTCGCCGGGGTAGAGATCTTTTCCCTGCAGCACCTGCTGTCCCGCCCAGAACCACAGCGGATAGTCCTTGGTCTTGCCATTGCCCCAGATTTCCGGAACCAGGACATAGACAGTCAGCGCGAGCGAGGTGACGAGGAAAAGAACGTCAAGCGGTCGACGCAGCGATGGCCATCTGAGCACGAGGTTTTCTTCCGCCATGAACGGGCAGCGGCGTCTGCCGTAGCCTTCCGTTAGCAGAAAGGAAACGGGCTGCAAACCTGCCTCGGCGTGCGCTTGCCCAACTGGACTTGCGGGGCAAATTCTGCCACCCATGATCGTCTTTTCGCGACCGGCGATCGCCGGGCTTTGCCGGGAATAACACGCCGATCTCATATGCTTTTTTACGAGCCGCTATTCCTCACGATTTTTCCGGCGGTCTACGCATTCTATTTGCTGGGTTCGGGCGTCTCCGTCAAAAAATGGACGCTGCTGATCGTCAGCACGCTGTTTTATGTCTGGGGCGAACCGGTATTCGTGCTGGTGCTGCTGGCCTCGACCGCGATCGACTACGCGCTGTCGTTTCACTTGAGCGATCCGACCCCGGCGCGCACACGGCGGCTGGCGCTTGCCGCGGGCGTTGCCAATAACCTCGGCATTCTCATCGTCTACAAATACGCCGACTTCCTCGCCGACAATTTCAATCTGCTGCTGTCGCCTTTTGGCGCAAGCCGGATTCCGCTGCTGCATCTCGCGCTGCCGATCGGCGTGTCCTTTGTCGTGTTCGAGAAGATCACCTATCTGGTGGACAGCTATCGCGGCATTTCAAAGCCCGCGGCGTCGTTCACGGACTACTGCCTGTTCGTGCTGTTTTTCCCAAAGTTGCTGGCTGGGCCGATCCTCAAATATCACGAGATGAAGGATCAGATCGCCTCGCCCCCGGCGATCGAATGGAGCGATTTCCAGGTCGGCTTTCTTCGCTTCGCGCGCGGCCTCGGCCGCAAGCTGCTGATCGCCGATCCCCTCGGCGCATTCGTCAACCAGATTTTTGCCGCCGATCCGGCAAGCCTGAGCGCCGGCCATGCCTGGCTTGGCCTGATGAGCTTCACGCTGCAGATCTATTTCGATTTTGCCGGCTATTCCGACATGGCGATCGGCCTCGCGCGCATGCTGGGCTTTCGCCTCAAGGAAAATTTCAATTCTCCCTATATTTCGCAATCGATCACGGAGTTCTGGCGGCGCTGGCACATCTCGCTCACGACCTGGATTCGCGACTATCTCTACATCCCGCTCGGCGGCGATCGCCGCGGCGAGGCGCGTACCTACATCAATCTATGGATCTGCTTCCTCGCCTCCGGGCTGTGGCACGGCGCCAGCTGGAATTTCGTAATATGGGGCGCCTATAACGGACTGTTCCTCACGCTCGACCGGCTGTTCCTGCGCGAGGCGCTGGCCCGGTGCGGCCGCACGATCGCAACCGCCGTGACGCTCTTCATCGTCATGATCGGCTGGGCGATCTTCCGCTCCGACTCGCCTGCACATCTGATGCAGTTCCTGGCGGCGCTGTCCGGAATGTCGCACGCTTCCACGTCGATGGAAATTCCGGCGGAAGTGCCGTTTACCCTGATACTCGGTGCCTTCATTTCACTGTTGCCCGCGACGAGGCTGTATGGCCCGTTGAACCGGGCCTATGAAACGCAAAACTGGCTGCGCGGGGTCACCATCGCCGCGCTCGTCGTTATCTATGTGCTGGCGATTGCGCGGGCGGTGACGGTGCCGTTCCAGCCCTTTATCTATTTCAGGTTCTGACCGATGCGGCGGCTTTCCTTCTCTCATCCTTTGGTTCGCGCGGGGTTCTGCCTGTTCCTGCTGGCGCTGCCGCTGGCCAGCGCGTGGAATCTCGCGGTCGCGCCGACCTACCCTAAACTTGCGATCAGGATCGGTCCAAAACTCGGCGGTGTCACCCGCGACGCACAGGTGGCCCTGTCCTGGTCTTCGCTGCGCGACGGCAGCTTCCAGAAGGCGGTCGCCAGCCGCGTCACCGACGCGATGGCGGTCCGTCCGCTGCTGATCCGCATCAACAACGAGATCCGTTTTGAGCTGTTCGGCGAATTGACCGCGCCGCAGGTGGTCCGGGGCGCCAAGGGCCAGTTGATCGAGCGCTCTTATTTGGAGGAATATTGCGCGCGCACCGAGGACCAGGCGGCAAAATTCGCGGCCGACATCATTCCGAAACTAAAGGACATCCAGAACTACACCCGCGCCCGCGGCGGTGTTTTTGTCTACCTGGTCACACCGTCGAAAGCGGCGCATCTGCCGGAATATTTCGTCGATCGGGTGCCCTGTCCCAGCACACCGGCGGCGCGAACCGGCCTCGTTCCACAATACGTCGATCTGCTCCGCAAGGCCGGCATCGATGTCGTCGATACCGCGAGCCTGATCCATTCGCTCAAGGGCAAGTACGAGGTCGAACTGTTTCCGCAAGGAGGTGTGCACTGGAACGATATCGGCGGCGCGCGGGCGGTCACGGCCGTGGTCGAGGACATCAACCGGCAGGCCGGCCGCGAGCTGGTGCCGCCGTTTACCTTCACCTACACCTTGTCGGGCGTCGCCAGCGGCGTCGACCGCGATCTCGTCGACCTGCTAAATGTGTTTTTCCCGCCGCTGTCGTACCTTACGCCGAAGGTGAAATTTCTCCCCTCCACGCCGTGCGCGACAAGTCCGGCGCGGTCGATCGATGCGGTGCTGGTGGGCTCCAGCTTCAGTCACCTGCCGGGCCAGATCCTGATCGAGGACAACTGCCTGTCCGAATTGAACGTCTACTACTACATGCGCCTCGGCCGTTTCGGCGGCACGCCCTATCATGAACTGCAACGGGATTTGAAGGACGCCGACCTTGCACGCGTGCGCGACGCCAAAATCGTGATCCTCGAGGAAAATGAGTCCTTCGTGGCGCGGACGGGCTACGTCAATGAGTTGCGTAAGATCGTGACCACGCCTTGAATTTTGTAGCCCGGATGGAGCGCAGCGCAATCCGGGACTCGGCACGCGATCCCGGATTTCGCTGCGCTCCATCCGGGCTACGGAGCGAAGCTTTACCGCCGCAGCACGCCGCCAAGCGTGCCGCGCACGATGGAGCGACCGATCGAGCTGCCGAGCGAGCCGCCGACGGACTTGCCGAGATTGGCGGCCATGCCGCCAACCACCTTGTTGGTCACCGAGCGGGTGAGATCGCGCGCGATCACCTGGCCCGTGGACAGCCGTTGCCCGCGCGGACGGTTGGTGCCGAAGATCATCCCGACGATATTGGTAAGCTGCCCCAGCACCCCACCCTCGCCGGCAGACGCACCGTCCGCTGCCGTTCCCGGCGACGCCGCCGTTCCCGAGACCCGCTTCTGCAGCACCTCATAGGCGGATTCGGAATCGATGGTGGTGTCGTATTTGCCCTTCACCGGGCTCCTGGCCATGATCGCCTTGCGTTCCTCCGGCGTGATCGGCCCGATCCGTCCCGTCGGCGGCCGGACCATGACGTGCTCCACCATCGCAGGCGTGCCGTTGCCTTCCAGGAACGACACCAGCGCTTCGCCCTTGCCGAGCTCCGTGATGACCTTGGCGGTGTCGAGCTTTGGATTAGGCCGGAACGTCTGCGCGGCGGCTGCGACCGCCTTCTGATCGCGCGGCGTGAACGCCCGCAGCGCGTGCTGCACGCGGTTGCCGAGCTGCGCCAGCACCTTGTCCGGCACGTCGATCGGATTTTGGGTGACGAAATAAACCCCTACGCCCTTGGAGCGGATCAGGCGCACCACCTGCTCGATCTTGTCCATCAGCGCCTTCGGCGCATCGTTGAACAACAGATGCGCCTCGTCGAAAAAGAACACCAGTTTTGGCTTTGGCGGATCGCCCGCCTCCGGAAGCTCCTCGAACAGCTCCGACAGCATCCATAGCAGGAAGGTGGCGTAGAGCTGCGGGCTCTGCATCAATTTATCGGCGACCAGGATATTGACCATCCCGCGGCCGTCGCTGTCGGTGCGCATGAAATCCTTCAGCGCCAGCGCCGGCTCGCCGAAAAACTTCGCCCCGCCCTGATTTTCCAGCACCAGAAGCTGGCGCTGGATGGTTCCGACAGTCTGCTTCGAGACGTTTCCGTATTGCGTGGTCAGCTCGGCGGCGTGTTCGGCGATAAAGGACAGGATCGCGCGCAGATCCTTCATGTCGAGCAGCAGCAGCCCCTGCTCGTCGGCGACCTTGAAGGCGATGTTCAGCACGCCCTCCTGGACGTCGTTCAAATCCATCATGCGGGCGAGCAGCAGCGGCCCCATTTCCGAGACGGTGGCGCGCACCGGATGGCCCTGCTCCCCGAACACATCCCAAAACACCGTCGAGAACTGGTCCGGCTGGAAGGCGAGGTCCATTTCCTTGGCGCGCTTGAGGATGAAATCCTTGGCCTCACCGATTTCGGAGATGCCGGAGAGGTCGCCCTTGATGTCGGCGGCGAATACGGGAACGCCGGCCCGGGCGAACCCTTCCGCCATCACCTGGAGCGACACGGTTTTTCCGGTTCCGGTGGCGCCGGTGACCAGACCGTGCCGGTTTGCAAGCCCGAGCGTCAGCCAGGCCGGCGCTTCACCCTTGCCTATGAAAATTTTATCGTCGGTATCGCCGGTCTTGGTCTCGGTCGTTGCCATCGCATCGCCTCTTCGCGTGCATGAGGAGCCTCGTCGCCAGGCGCCGTCACCCTAGCTCATCTTGCAAGTCAGGCGAAACCGGTCAACGGCCTTTACATGACCGAGAGCCGGATCATGGAAACGATATCGGACTTTTGTCGTAGCTCACCCTGCGACAAAACCGGAAGGAACACGGCTGCCCTAACGAATCGTCGTGAATTTCGCGGCTGCTCTTGCATCGTTGCAACACTTCGCTCGCGATTGAAGATGAATCTTGCTTTGGAACGCGGTCATCGCTTGTAATTCGGTTCGCACAAGATCAAGATAAAATCATAAACAAGGATGCGGCTAACAGCCGACCGAGGGCGGGGCAATATGGACGAACTGGTTGAGCAGCTGGCTGCAAAGGCCGGCATCGATAAAGCTGTCGCTGAAAAAACCATCGGCATCATCCTGGGTTTCCTCCGCAAGGAGGGTCCTGCCGACCAGGTTCAGGCGCTGATCGACAAGATTCCGGGCGCGGAACGCGCTGTCGAGGCCTCCAACAAGAGCAGCGGCCTCAGCGGATTGATGGGCGGCGGTCTGATGGCGCTCGGCTCAAGGCTGATGGGGCTCGGCCTCGGCATCGGCGAAATTCAAAACGTTGCCCGTGAACTTTTCAAGTTCGGCCGCGACAGAATTGGAGCGGATCGGATGGGCGAGATCATTTCAGGGACGCCGGGCCTCAGTCAGTTTGCCTGAACCACCTTTGTTGAAGCACCTTGGTCTAAAGCACCTTTATCGCATCGAGTATCATGACATATCCGCTCACCCAGATCGAAGGAATGACCGCCTTCGCCGCGTCCAAACTGAAAAAGCTCGGCATTCGCACCACCGAAGCGTTGCTTGAGGCTGCCCACACCGCGAAGGGGCGCAAGGATTTATCGGCGAAATCCGGGATCAGCGAGCAGCAACTGCTCGAATGGGCGAATATTTGCGACTACATGCGTATCCCCGGCATGGGCAAGGCCAAGACCGGGCTGCTCCGCGCCGCCGGCGTGACGACCGTTCGTGAACTGGCGCTGCGCAATCCCGCCCGGCTGGCGGAAAGCATGAAGGACATAAATATCCGGCGCAAACTCGTCCACGTCCTGCCTTCGGAGAAGTCGGTGGAGCAGATCATCCAGAAGGCGCGCAAGCTGCAGCCGAAGATTACGTATTAACTCGACGCGTGCCCCGGACGCAGCGCAGCGTGTAGCCCTTGCGGAACGGTGCGCTGCAGAGCCGGGGCCGTAGCGAAACGCCGGTGCTTGATACGGTCCCGGCTCTGCGGAGCGGCATGAAGAATGCCGCACCGCGTCCGGGACACGAGAGCTTGACTAAGATTGCCGGACCGCGCAAAGCGACGGCATGATCGCGACCACCTCCAGACCCGTCCCGGCAGATCATCCGGTACTGCCCGCGCTGCTGTCGCGGCCCTATCCGGCGGTAATGGGCGTGCTCAACGTCACGCCGGATTCCTTTTCCGATGGCGGGCAGTTTATAACGCCGGAGAGCGCGCTGGCGCAGGCCCGTCGCATGATCGCGGAGGGCGCCGACATCATCGACATCGGCGCGGAATCCACCCGGCCCTATGGCGCGCAGCCGATTTCCGACGAGGAAGAACGGCAACGATTGCAACCGGTACTGGGCGACGTGGTGGCGTTGGGCCTGCCCGTTTCCATCGACAGCATGAAATCCGCCGTGGTCGGGTGGGCGCTCGGCGCCGGGGCTGCCATCGCCAACGACGTCTGGGGCCTGCAGCGCGACCCCGGCATGGCCACGGTGATCGCGGAACACAAGGCAACTGTCATCGTGATGCACAACCGCGACCGCGCCGATCCGGCGATCGATATCATCCGGGATATCGAGGCATTTTTCGCCCGCTCGCTCGACATCGCAGCACGGGCGGGCATTCCCGGCAGCCACATCGTGCTGGACCCCGGCATCGGTTTCGGCAAGACCCCAGAGCAAAGCATGACGGTGCTGGCCCGGCTCGACGAATTGCGCGAGTTCGGTTTACCCCTGATGATAGGGGCATCGCGCAAGCGCTTCATCAGCATCATTATGCCGTCGGAACCGCAGCAACGGCTTGGCGGCTCGATCGCGGCGCATGTTCTGGCCATGCGAAGGGGTGCCCGGATCATCCGCACCCACGATGTGTCGGAAACCGTACAAGCGCTGCGCGTGGCGGCGGCGATCGAGGAGCGGCGATGACCGACACGATTTTTATCACCGGCGTGGTGATCCATGCGCGTCATGGCGTGATGGACCATGAAACCGAAGTCGGGCAGCGCTTCGTGATCGATCTCGAACTCAGCATCGATCTTTCGGATTCCTCGCGCACCGACCGCCTGGTCGACACGGTTTCCTATTCCAGCGTGGTGGCGACCGCGACTTCGGCGTTCAAGAACGCCAACTACAAGCTGCTGGAACGCGCCGCCGGCGCCGTCGCCGACGCCATCCTGGCGGCGTTTGCCCGCGTCAGCGCCATCAAGGTCACCGTGCACAAGCCGCACGCGCCGATCGCCGCGATTTTTGACGACGTCGGCGTGGTTCTCACCCGCACCCGAAAATAAAGCATGGCCGACGTCCTAATCGCGCTCGGGGGCAATGTCGGCGATGTCCGCGGCGTATTTCAGAAGGCGATCGCCAACATCTGCGGCATGACGCAGGCGGCTTTGCTGGCGCGCTCCTCCGACTACGTCACTCCGCCCTGGGGGGACGAGCAGCAGGACCGTTTTATTAACGCCTGTATCGAGATCGAGACCGCACTCGATCCGCACGCGCTGCTGTTCACGCTGCACAAGATCGAGAAAAAGTTCGGCCGCGACCGCGCCCAGGAAAAGCGCTGGGGTCCCCGCACCCTCGACCTCGATCTGATCGCCTATGACGACGTGACCATCGACAAACCGGAGCTGACCTTGCCGCACCCTCGCCTGTTCGAGCGCGCCTTCGTGCTGGTGCCGCTGGCGGAGATCACGCCGGACCGTGTCATCGCGGGACGCACCGTAAGGCAAGCGCTGGCCGGCCTGTCGACCGCGGGAATCGAGCGCCTGCCGGAGCTCGGCTGACATTGTATTGGCCGTTGCCCCATGGCAATTTCCGGCGCAAGTGCAAAAACGGCTCCCGGGAGCGATCCGCTTAAATGACATCTGCAACTGACGAACTGCGGCTGGCCGCCGATTTCGCGCCTGCGACCTACGACGATTGGCGCAAGCTGGTCGATGGCGTGCTGAAGGGTGCGCCATTCGAGAAACTGGTCGGCAAGACCTACGACAATCAGCGCATTGATCCGATCTACCAGCGCGCACGCGACGCCGCACCGATCGCCGGTCGCGCCCGGGCTGCGCCGTGGCAGATCATGCAGCGCATCGACCATCCGGATGCAGCTGTCGCCAATGCGCAGGCACTCCACGATCTCGAGAACGGCGCGGGCGGCCTAGAGCTTGAATTTGCCGGCGGCCCGGGCGCCCGCGGTTTTGGGATCGCCGACGCAGCCAAGGAAACATTGGCGCGTGTCCTCGACGGCGTCATTTTTGACGCCGGGATCGCCATCGCGCTCAATCCGGTGCTCGGACGCGACAATGCCGGCATGAACCTCGCCGGCCTCGTCGAAGCCCGCGGCTTCGACCCCACGAAGGTCGACATACGCTTCAATTATCAGCCGCTGAGCACCATGGCCGTGCGCGGCGCGGCGCCGGCGCCGTGGTCCGAAATGGCGCCGCCTTTTGCAAGGATGATCCGCGACCTCATGGGCCGCGGCTTCAAGGGACCGTTTGCGCTCGCGGACGGCCGCGCGATCCACGACGCCGGCGGATCGGAAGCCCAGGAACTTGCCTTCGCGCTTGCGGTCGCGGTCACCTATCTGCGCGCCCTGGAGACCGGCGGCATCGCACTCGACGTTGCCTGCGCGGCGATATCGTTCCGGCTGGCCGCCGACACCGATCAATTCCTCACCATGGCGAAATTCCGCGCGCTGCGTTTGCTGTGGGCGCGCGTCGAACAAAGCTGCGGTCTCACGCCTAAGCCAGTCCTCATCGCCGCCGAAACCGCATGGCGGATGCTGACCCGGCGCGATCCTTACGTGAACATGCTGCGCGCGACCATGGCGACGTTCTCCGCCGGCCTCGGCGGGGCCGACGGCATTACCGTGCTGCCGCATACGCTGGCGCTGGGATTGCCCGATGCCTTCGCGCGGCGCGCGGCGCGCAACACCCAGCTGGTGCTGCTGGAAGAATCCAATCTCGCCAAGGTGGCCGATCCCGCCGCCGGCTCCGGCGGCATCGAAGCGCTGACGCAGCAGCTTTGCGACGCGGCATGGGCATTATTTCAGGAGATCGAGAAGGCCGGTGGCGTGTTCGCGGCGCTCGAACAGAACTTGATTCAGAAGAAGGTCGCTGCGACGCGGGCTGTCCGAGAGACGAATATCGCGAGGCGTAAGGAGGTGCTGACCGGCGCCAGCGAATTCCCCAACCTGCACGAGGCTCATGTCGCTGTGCTGGATGCGACGCCGATTGCACCGGCGCCCTCAGGCGAAACCAAAATCACATTCGACGCGCTGGCGCCGATGCGGCTTGCCGCGCCGTTCGAACAACTGCGCGACAGATCGGATGACATCCTGAAAAAGAACGGCGCGCGGCCAAAAGTGTTTCTCGCCAATCTCGGCCTGCCTGCGGATTTCACCGCGCGCGCGACCTTTGCCAAAAGCTTCTTCGAGACCGGCGGTATCGAGGCGATCGATACCGAAGGGTTTTCCGATCCCGCGGCACTCGCCGCCGCCTGCAAAACCTCCGGCGCGGCGCTCGCCTGCCTGTGCTCCTCCGACAAGGTCTATGCTGGGCATGCCGCCAACGCAGCAAAGGCCCTTCAAGCCGCCGGGGCAAAACATATCTATCTGGCAGGCCGGCCCGGCGAACATGAAGCCCCGCTCCGGGCGGCCGGCGTTAACGATTTCGTCTTTGCTGGCGGCGATGTGCTGGCTGCGTTGCAGGAAGCCTATCAACGGATGGATCAAGGATGACGTCGACCAACCCCGTTCTGACCGGCGGCTGCCAATGCGGCGCGGTTCGCTTTGCGCTGTCGGCCGTCCCGTCGAAGATCAGCATCTGCCACTGCCGGATGTGCCAGAAGGCGAGCGGCGCGCCATTCGCCTCATTCGCCGACATACCGAACGAGCATTTTGCCTGGACGCGCGGAAAACCGGCGGCGTTCCGCTCCTCGTCGGTCGCCGAGCGCGATTTCTGCGCCGCCTGCGGCACGCCGCTCAGCTTCCGCCGCATCGGCGGCCCCAAGATCGAGATCATGACCGGCGCGTTCGACCGGCCGGATCGGGTGATCCCGACCCAGCAATACGGAACCGAGTCGCGGCTCGGCTGGGTCGGGACCATCGTCAACCTTCCGAGCAAGACAACGCTGCAGAATTACGGCCCGGAAAAGCTCGACGGGGTCGTCAACTACCAGCACCCCGACCATGACTGAAACGAATCTCGATCGTAGGGTGGGCAAAGGCGCGTCTTCGCGCCGTGCCCACCATCTTGAATCGGGATGCGCGTCTCAATGGTGGGCACGCCGCCGGCCGCGCCTTCGCGCGTCCGGCTGCTTTGCCCACCCTACGGACGCTGGCGACGTTTGGCGTTGCTTGTGTTAGGATGGCAGCATGAGCCGCATACCAAATTTCGCGGATATCGCGTTCGAGAAAATCTCCAGCGCCGCGGCTGGCGGCGACGCCGAACCATGGCTGACGCCCGAAGGCATCCTGGTAAAACCCGGCTACAGCGAAGCCGACCTTGCAGGCATCGACTTCCTGGATACGTGGCCGGGCATCGCGCCCTATCTGCGCGGCCCCTATCCCACCATGTATGTCAATCAGCCCTGGACCATCCGGCAATATGCCGGCTTCTCCACCGCGGAAGATTCCAACGCGTTCTACCGCCGCAACCTCGCCGCCGGGCAAAAAGGCCTGTCGGTCGCGTTCGATCTCGCCACCCATCGCGGCTACGACTCGGATCACCCGCGCGTCACCGGCGATGTCGGCATGGCCGGGGTGGCGATCGATTCCATCTACGACATGCGCACGCTGTTCTCGGGCATCCCGCTCGACCGGATGAGCGTGTCGATGACCATGAACGGCGCGGTGCTGCCGATTCTCGCGCTGTTCGTGGCCGCGGCCGAGGAACAGGGCGTGCCGCCGGAAAAGCTTTCCGGCACCATTCAGAATGACATCCTGAAAGAGTTCATGGTGCGCAACACCTATATCTATCCGCCGGCGCCCTCGATGCGGATCATCTCCGACATTTTTGCCTACACCTCGCAAAAAATGCCGAAATACAATTCGATCTCGATCTCCGGCTATCACATGCAGGAAGCCGGTGCGACGCAGGATCTCGAGCTCGCCTATACGCTGGCCGACGGCGTCGAATATCTCCGCGCAGGTCTTGCCGCCGGTCTCGACGTCGACCGCTTCGCGCCGCGGCTGTCGTTCTTCTGGGCCATCGGCATGAATTTTTTCATGGAAGTGGCGAAGATGCGCGCCGCGCGCCTATTGTGGGCCAAACTGCTGACGCAGTTCAATCCGAAAGACCCGCGCTCGCTGAGCTTACGCACGCATTGCCAGACCTCCGGCTGGTCCTTGACCGCACAGGACGTGTTCAACAATGTGATGCGCACCACCATCGAGGCGATGGCGGCCACCCAAGGCCATACCCAGTCGCTGCACACCAACGCGCTCGACGAGGCCTTGGCGCTGCCGACCGACTTTTCGGCGCGGATCGCGCGCAACACCCAACTGTTCCTGCAGCAGGAGAGCGGCACCAACCGCATCATCGATCCCTGGGGCGGCTCGTATTATGTCGAACGCCTGACCCACGATCTCGCGGCAAAGGCCTGGGGTCATATCCAGGAGGTCGAAGCGCTGGGCGGCATGGCCAAGGCGATCGAGGCAGGCGTCCCGAAGCTCCGCATCGAGGAAGCCTCCGCCAAAACCCAGGCGCGGATCGATGCCGGCAAGCAGGCCGTGATCGGCGTCAACAAATACCGGCCGGAAAACGAAGCGCCGATCGACGTGCTGAAAGTGGAAAATTCCACCGTGCGACGCTTGCAGATCGACAAGCTGGCGCGCTTGAAGAAAGAGCGCAACCAGCAGGACGTCGATGCGGCGCTCGCAGCGCTCACCCGCAGCGCCGGCGAAGGCAACGGCAACCTGCTGGCGTTGGCGATCGACGCCGCGCGGGCCAAGGCCACGGTCGGCGAGATTTCCGATGCGATGGAGAAGGTGTTCGGCCGGCATCGCGCCGAGATAAAATCCATCACCGGCGTCTACAAGCGGGAGGCGTCCACCATGTCCAATCGCGTCGAAAAGGTGCAGGCGCTGATCGACGCCTTCGAGGACGCCGAGGGCCGCCGGCCGCGCATCCTGGTCGCCAAAATCGGCCAGGACGGTCACGATCGCGGCCAGAAGGTGATCGCCTCGGCCTTCGCCGACGTCGGCTTCGACGTCGATATCGGACCGCTGTTCGCCACCGCCGAGGAGGCGGCGCGGCAGGCGGTGGAGAACGACGTGCATATTCTCGGGCTGTCGTCGCTGGCAGCGGCGCACCTCACCGCTGTGCCCGAGGTGAAAGCCGCGCTGAAAAAGCAGGGCCGCGACGACATCATGATCATCATCGGCGGCGTAGTGCCGCCGCAGGATTACGACGCGCTGTACAAGGCCGGCGCCGAGGCGATCTTCCCGCCGGGCACCGTGATCGCCGATGCCGCGGAAGAGCTGATCCACAAGCTCAATGCGCGGCTGGGGCACAGCGAGGCGGCGGAGTGAGAGCATGACAAAACGCGCCGCTATCACTGACGCAGAACAGCAGACCCGAAGCGCGGAAGTATCGGCCGAGCAGATTGAACGACGGAGCGCAGCCGCTTTGAAGCTCCGGGAGATTGCCCGACAACTTAACGTCGGCGCTACCCACACCGAGATCAAGCAATGGATCAATGATGACCGTCATTGATCGTTCTAGCGCCAAGCGGCACCTTCGCGGACAAGTTGACGCGCAGTCGTCGTCATCCTGAGGTGCTCGCCGTCTTCGGCGAGCCTCGAAGGATGCAGGCACGGTGTGCGCGGCCATCCTTCGAGACGCGCGCAAGGGAGCGCGCTCCTCAGGATGACGGCGGTGTCTGCGGAAACGTGTTTGCGCAACGTTAGGCCGCACCCAACGCAACTTGCGGCGCTATCTTGAAGATGCATAATACTCCCATCACAAGAGCGCCAAACTTTACCGGCGCCTTCCCGGGAGAAACGCCATGCCGATCATCACGCGCCGCGCGTTCGCGGCTTCATCCGCCGCTGTGGCCGCCACCGCGGGCCTCGGCCTGAAACCGGGTTTTGCGCAGGCCTATCCGGCGCGCCCGGTGACGGTGATCGTGCCGTGGGGCGCGGGCGGCGGCACCGACGCCACTGCGCGCATTGTCGCGGCACTGCTGGAAAAGGACCTCGGCCAGCCCTTCAACGTCGTCAACCGCACCGGCGGCTCCGGCGTGGTCGGTCATTCGGCGATCGCAAGCGCGCAACCCGACGGCTACACCATCGGCATGATCACGGTGGAAATCTCGATGATGCACTGGCAGGGGCTCACCGAACTCGCGCCGACGAGCTACACGCCGCTGGCGCTGATGAACGAAGACCCGCCGGGCATCTCGGTGAGCGGGTCGTCGCCGTACAAGACCGTCAAGGAGCTCGCGGATGCGATCAAGACGGCCCCTCCCGGCAAGATGAAAGCATCCGGCACCGGCCAGGGCGGCATCTGGCACTTAGCGCTGGTCGGCTGGATGAAGGCGATGGGACTCCCGGCAAACCAGGTCGGCTGGGTGCCGTCGAACGGCGCCGCTCCTGCGATGCAGGATCTCGCGGCGGGTGGGCTCGACATGACCACCTGCTCGATCCCGGAAGCTCGCGCGATCATCGAAGCCGGCAAGGCGCGGGCGCTCGCCATCATGGCGCCGGCGCGCAATCCATCATTCCCGGATGTCGCGACGCTGAAGGAGGCGATGGGCATCGACTATTCGACCGGCGCATGGCGCGGCATCGCCGGCCCGAAGGGCCTGCCTCCCGAAATCGCTGCAAAACTCACCGCGTCGCTGCAGAAGGTCTACAACTCCAAGGAGTTCAAGGATTTCATGAGCAACCGCGGTTTTGGGACGGTGTGGGGCAATGCCGCCCAATTCGCTGATTTCATGGCCAAGGGCGACGCCCAGATGGGCGACGCGATGAAGGCCGCCGGTCTCTCCAAGGCCTGATCCAAATCGGCGGCGAGTGCCGACGCGCTCGCCGCCATCATCTCATTGGCGAGGCTCGTTCATGCGTCTTCCCGACCGCGTTACGGGATTGTTTCTGGTTGGCCTTGGCGCTGCCGCCGCCTATGGCGGCTGGCTGCTGCCGCCGGTGCCCGGCCAGCCGGTCGGCCCCAACGTATTCCCGCTGGTGATCGGGTCAGGCCTTGCGCTGTGCGGGCTCGCCATCGCGTTCGGCATCGGCCACACCTTTGAGGAGGAAGAAGAGATCATCCCGGTCGAAGGCGGCCAGGCCACAGCACCGACCGGCAAGCTTTACGGATTGCGCGCCTTGCTGCCGCCGGCGCTGCTGCTGTTCTATGTGGCCGCCGCCGACCGGCTCGGCTTCATCATGACGGCCGCACTGATCGTGTACGCAACCGCAACCGCGCTCGGCGCCCGGTGGAAACTGTCGCTTCCGCTCGCGGCGCTGGCGCCGATCGGCATCCATCTGATTTTCTCAAAACTCTTGCGCGTGCCGCTGCCGGCCGGGCTGCTGCCGATGCCGTGGTGATCCATGCTCAAAACCCTGATTGAAGCCTTCGCCCTGATCTCGACCTGGGAAGTCGTCATCGCGATGCTGGCGGCCTCGGTGTATGGGCTGGTGATCGGATCGCTGCCAGGCCTCTCCGCCACCATGGCGACCGCTTTGCTCGTCCCGGTCACGTTCTATCTCTCGCCGATCGCCGCGATCGCCACCATTGTGGCTGCGTCCTCGATGGCGATCTTCTCCGGCGACATTCCCGGCGCCTTGCTGCGCATCCCCGGCACGCCGGCCTCTGCCGCCTATGCCGACGAAGCCTATGCCATGACCCGCAAGGGCGAAGCTGAACTGGCGCTCGGCGCCGGCGTATGGTTCTCCGCGGTCGGCGGCATCGCCGGCACGCTCTCGCTGATGATCCTGGCGCCGCCGCTCGCCGAAATCGCACTGTCGTTCTCGACTTTCGAATATTTCTGGCTCGCCTTCCTCGGCCTGATGTGCGCCACGCTGGTGGCGCGCTCCTCTCCGGTGAAGGCCATCGCCGGAATGTTCATCGGCCTTCTCGTTTCCTGCGTCGGCATCGAGAACCCCGGCGGCGTTCCGCGCTTCACCTTCGGCATTACCGATTTGTTCGGCGGCATCGAGCCGATCCCGGCGCTGGTCGGCGTGTTTGCCGTGGCGCAGGTGATGCGCGCGATGCTCACCCCCGAACCGCCGCCGATCCCGAAGCGCAAATTCGGGAGCATCATGGCGGGCCAGTGGAGGCTGACAAAACTCTATCATTGGCAGATGACGCGCGGGAACATCGTCGGCATCATCATCGGCGTGCTGCCGGGCGCGGGCGCCGACATGGCGGCCTGGGTGTCTTACGCGATGTCGAAGAAATTTTCCAAGACGCCGGAGAAATTCGGCACCGGCCATGTCGAGGGCCTGGTCGAGGCCGGCGCCAGCAACAATGCGAGCATCGCGTCCGGCTGGGTGCCGTCGCTGCTGTTCGGCATCCCCGGCGACACCATCGCTGCGATCGCGATCGGCGTGCTCTACATGAAAGGCCTCAATCCGGGCCCGACGCTGTTCACCGAGAAGGCGTCGAGCATGTATGCGATCTATCTGATGTTCATCATCGCCAACATCCTGATGATTCCGCTCGGCATCGTGATGATCCGGCTCGCCGCTTATGTGCTGCGCGCGCCCCGCGCCTCGGTGATGCCGGTGATCATGCTGTGCTGCGCGGTCGGCTCGTTCGCGATCGGCAACAACATGTTCGGCGTCGTCACCGTCGCGACCTTCGGCATCATCGGCTATGTGATGGAGGCCAACGGCTATCCGGTTGCCGCGATGGTGCTCGGGATCGTGATGGGCACCATGGTCGAGCAGGCCTTCGTCACCTCGCTGATCAAGTCCGACGGCTCGATCCTGCCGTTCTTCGAGCGGCCGGTTTCGGCCGTGCTTGCCGCCAGCACGATCGCGGCGTTCGCCTGGCCGGCTTTGGTGTGGATCAAGCGCAAGTTGATGCCGGCCCAACAAGCGGCCGCGGCGGAGTAGAGGTGCTACACACGGCGGTGAGGGCCGGCTCCTTTTCACCTCTCCCCGAAGGGGTCGAAGCCGGAGCGCCAGCGAAGGCTTCGGGTGAGGGGTTTCTCCACGCGCTCCTATTTGCGGACAGGCCCCTCACCCGCCGCGCATCTGACGATGCGCGTCGACCTCTCCCCTCCGGGGAGAGGTGAACCGAGCGTCGCGGCGAAGCAAGCGTAGCCCGCATGAGCGCAGCGACATGCGGGACGGCAGCCCCGCATATCGCTGCGCTCATGCGGGCTACGACCGGCTAGCTATTTCGCCCAACAGATCAGCGCTTGCGTCCGGTCGGCACTTTCATCCCGAGATCGATGAGGCGGCGGAGCGCTTCGGAGCGTGAGGGTTTTTCGGGCTGCCGCGCGGCCCAAGCGTCGATTTCCGCGACCTTCTCGTCGGACAATCGGAACGTCCTTATGGGATCGCGTCCTGTAGCCGGACGGCCCATTTTCTTCTTTGGTGTTACCTTTTGTATTGACATTGCGGACTAACGGTGTTACCAAAAGTCTTGCGATCGGAATTCGTTTCCGCCCGCGTCCCGTCGCGTTGTTCATATCACCCAAACAGCGAGCCGACCACGTGCGCAAACACGTGACCGGCTCTAACCCCGAACATGGAGATTAGCCATGTCCAAGGCTGCCTCACCGTCTAGCAAACTCACGCGCCGCAAAGCAATTGCCGCTGCGCTCGCCGGGGTCGCCGCTCCGGCGCTCGCCGGTCCCGCTCGCCTCGCACCCGACCCCGTCTTTGCCGCCATCGCGGCGCACAAGGTGGCCTATGCGCGGCTCGATCAAGCCTGCTCGCACGTCTCCCGTCTGGAAGGGAACATCCCGGAAGAGCGGCGCCAGGAATGGTTCGATGGGGATCGAGAACAAGGTATCGGAACCAATGACGATCCGCGCTGGACTGCGGCGCTCACGGCGCAGCGGGCTACATTCGACGCCGAAATGCAAACGGCGTGGGCGCTGGCGCGCGCGCAACCGGCCGGGCTCGCGGGCACGGCGGCCTTGCTGCGCCATGCCGGCGAGTTCGAGGCGGGCGGCTGCGGGTGGCCCTGCGGTCCGGAAGACCCGGAAGATGAGGACGGCGACAAGTGGACCATCATATTCCACCACAGCCTCGCAGCGGCATTGGAGGCTATGACGTCATAGTCCGGCGTCAGAGAGCCGGGGCCCGTCTCTCCAAGAGAGCCACACGCGGTGATTTGGGTCCCAACTCTTCTCGGCGCCCCGCACCTCGACGGCTCGGCCCGGGATGACAGAGGTGGGTGAGCTACGCCAGCCCGCCGTCGGCGAACGAAGCGATTGTAAAACCCCGCTGTCGGGATCGGTGGCAGCATCGTCGCGGTGCTGACAAGGCAAGATATTTTGACTAACCTTCAATGCGAACGGTCAAGGCGGGTGGACAGGGCGCACGAGAGAGATCGATGAGCACAGCAAAAAACGCTCTGGCCCACAAGAGTGGTGCCCTGATCCATGTTCGTTCCGGCGACATGGTCGTCGAAGCCTTGCGCCAGATGCGCGACAACCGGGTCCGGTCGGTACTGGTCATCGACGACGACGTGCTAGTCGGTATCGTGACGCAGGGTGACTGCGCCATCAAAGTGCTGCTGCCCGGGCTCGATGCGAAGCAGACGCCGGTGAACCAAGTGATGACGGCCAACCCGGTGACGGTCAAGCCTGACGATCCGCTGGAAGGCTGCATGGCAATGATGGCTGCGCGCGGTTTTCGCCATCTGCCAGTGCTGGACGCGGGCAAGGTCGTGGGCGTGATTTCAATCGGAGACGTCGTCAAGGACATCATCCGGGATTTGGAGCACAACGTGGACGACCTGATGGGCTACATCATGAAGGACGGCCCCGGGGGCTGACAGAACCGCGGTGTCCTCGCCCCCGTCCGCGATCCTGCGGCGGGCCTGGTTGTTCTACGATTGAAAGCCGCTTGCCGAGGTGGTCCGGCCGCCGCCGCGCGAAAGGTTGTTTTCTGCTCTCGCGCAAGAGACTTTGGTTCAGCCCGGCCCTTGCGCCGTTTCTAATTACGTCAGCGATGCGTTAGACGGTCGCCGCGATCGCCCGCTTCACGTCATCGGATGCCACCGCGTAGTAAGTGACCTGCTGAGAAATGACCGCTTGTGGCCCGAAGCGTCATTTGGCGGCGATGCAGCAATTCGGTCGCTATTGGTGCATAGCGGACTCAGGCAAGCCCGTGCACCCGGCAGATTTATGGGTTCACGGCCTAGTCAAGCCGCGACACCACCGGTCTGAACGGCGCTCAAGCCATGCGCGGCATGCGCAGCCCGGCTCCATCGCACCCCATTGTCCAGGCCACTCCCCGGGCGCATCATCGGGCCTTCTCCACCTTAGGAGCGGCTCCCATGCACGACATCGTCATCCGCGGCGGCAGCATCATCGATGGCAGCGGCGCGCCCGCGTTCACCGGCGACGTGGCGATTGCGCAAGGACGCATCGCGGCGGTCGGCGGCAAGCAGGGCCCGGCGCGGCGCGAGATCGACGCCGACGGGCTCCTCGTCACGCCCGGCTGGGTCGACGTGCACACGCATTACGACGGGCAGGCGATGTGGGACCCGCTGCTCGCGCCCTCGTGCTGGCATGGCGTCACCACGGTGATGTTCGGCAATTGCGGCGTCGGCTTCGCGCCGGTGAAGAAGGAGCATCGCGGGGCGCTGATGGACCTGATGGAAGGCGTCGAGGAGATCCCCAATCCGGTGCTGGCCGCCGGCCTCGACTGGGAATGGGAAACCTTCCCGCAATACATGGATGAGCTTGACCGCCGGCCGCGCGCGATCGACGTCGCGGCGCAGATCGCGCATTTGCCGCTGCGCGTCCACGTCATGGGTGACCGCGCGGTGCGGCGCGAGGCCGCGACGCCGGATGACATAGCGTCCATGCGCGACCTCACCGTCGAGGCGCTGCGCTCAGGTGCGTTCGGCTTCACCACGTCGCGCACCGACTCCCACAAGACGCCGGATGGTGACCTGGTGCCGTCGCGCGATGCCGACGATCATGAGTTGCTCGGCATCGGTCAGGCGCTGGGCATCACCGGCACCGGCGCGTTCGGCATGAATTCCGACTTCGACGACGAGGACTACGAACTGCGCTGGATGCGCAAGCAGGCCAGGGCCACGGGCCGGCCGGTCTGGTTCCTGCTCACCGACCGCTACACCGACCCCGGACGCTGGCGCCGCCTGATGAAGGCCGTGCACGCGGCGCGCGCCGAAGGGTTGCCGGTAACCGCGCAAATGGCCGGGCGGCCGATCGGCGTGATGATGGGCATCGGCACCGCGCTCAATCCGTTCACGGTGCGGCCGACCTACAAGCAGATCGAGAGCCTGCCGATCGAGGAGCAGCGCCGGCGGCTGCGCGACCCGGAGATGCGGCGGGCGATCCTCGCCGAAAGGCCGTCGGAGGCGGAAGTCGCCAAGCTCGCGCAGTTCCGCCAGCTCGTCACCACGCGCTTCGACAAGTTCTTCACCATGGGCAACCCGCCCGACTACGAACCGGGTCCGGAGAAGAGCGTTGGTGCAATCGCCGCGCGCGAAGGCCGCACGCCTGACGAGGTGGCGTACGACTACATGCTCGAGGACGGCCAGTATCTCTACTTCCCGGTGGTGAACTATGTGACCGGCGACCACGAGCCGATCCGCGAGATGCTCAACGACCCGGCCTGCCTGCTCGGCCTCTCCGACGGCGGCGCGCATTGCACCTCGATCATCGATGCGGGCGTGCCCAGCTACATGCTGACCCACTGGGGCCGCGACCGCAGCCGCGGTCCGAAGTTGCCGCTGGAAATGCTGGTGAAGCGCCAGACCAGCGAGACCGCGAATTTCTTCGGGCTGACCGATCGCGGTCGCCTCGCGCCCGGCCTGCGCGCCGACGTGAACGTGATCGACTTTGACGGCATGCGCATGCAGAAGCCCGAGCTGATCCACGACATGCCGGCGAACGGCCGGCGCTTCGTGCAGCGCGTCACGGGCTACGAGACGACGGTTGTCGCGGGGCAGCCGATCTTCGAGCGCGGCGAGCATACCGGCGCACTGCCCGGCAAGCTGGTGCGTGCGCCGCGCAGCGGCGAGGCCCTGTAGAGGAAGGGTCACAAGGTCACGACAGGCCCCATATCTTGACAAACTAGTCTAGTCAAACTAGTTTTATTTCCATGAAACATGTCGGCATCTTCGAAGCCAAGACGCATCTGTCCAGCCTGCTCGATGAGGTCGAGAAAGGCGGCGAAGTCATGATCACACGGCACGGCAAGCCGGTGGCGAAGCTCGTGCAGGCGACCGGTAAATTCTCGCCTGAGGAAATTGAGAGGCGGCGTCAGGCGATCAGGCGAATTCGAGAAGGTGCGCGCGAAATCAACCTTGGAGTAAGCCACAAAACGATCAAGAAGTGGATCAACGAGGGGCGTCATTGATCGCTTGATGTTCATTATCGCGCATGTCCTGAGCGGAAACCGGCAAGCCCAATCGCAAGGCATCAAGCGGCAGCAAATCCTGGCAAAGTTAAGGTGGTTTAATCTCATGAAACACGTCGGAATCTTCGAAGCCAAGACCCATCTCTCCAGCCTGCTCGACGAAGTCGAGAAAGGCGGCGAAGTCACCATCACGCGCCACGGCAAGCCGGTGGCGAAACTTGTGCAGGCTCAGGTCGAGGTATCGCCCGAAGAAGTCGAAAAGCGCCGGGCCGCGATCGGCAGACTACGGGCGATGGCGAAACGGCGGGGGGCAAACTTCACGCACGAAGAAATCAAGTCCTGGATTGAGGACGGACGGCATTGATCGTTGTCGACGCGTCGCTCTTTGTCGCTTGGCTTCTGAGTGAGCGCGATAACGCCGCGAGCGACGCCTTTTGGCGAACCCTTGCCACGCAGCCTGCCGTGGTGCCGGCGCATTGGCCGAACGAAGTTGCCAATGCATTGCGACGTGCCGTCAGAACGAAACGCCTGCCGGCCGCGGACGTCGAACCAACGGCCCGTGAGCTCTTTGTCTTCAACATCAAGCTGGCCGCGCCGCCGATCTCTGCTGACATCGCCGGACTCGCGATCGACGCGCTCAGCGTCGATCTGTCCGTGTATGACTTGCAATATATACGTCTCGCCCGGACGCTCGGCATTCCGCTGGCAACAGGCGATGCCGCCATGCGCCGCGCGGCCGAGCGTATGAACGTTGCGCTCTTTCCCGACCAAATATGACGCCCGTTTCAACCCATTCGCTCGCCGCCGATCTCCGCGCCGGCCACCGCGCGGCGCTGGCGCGGGCGATCACACTGATCGAGAGCAGGCGCGGCGATCATCAGGCTCTAGCGCGCGATCTGGTTCAGGCGCTGCTGCCCGACACCGGCCACGGCATCCGGGTCGGCATCACCGGCTCGCCCGGCGTCGGCAAGTCCACCACCATCGACGTGCTCGGCATGGCGCTGATCGAGCGCGGCCACAAGGTCGCGGTGCTGGCGGTAGACCCCTCCTCCGCGCGCACCGGCGGTTCGATCCTCGGCGACAAGACGCGGATGGCGCGGCTCGCCGCTTCCGATTCCGCCTACATCCGCCCCTCGCCCGCCTCCGGCACGCTCGGCGGGGTGGCCGCCAAAACCCGCGAGGCGATGCTGCTATGCGAGGCGGCGGGTTTTGATGTCGTGCTGGTGGAGACTGTCGGCATCGGCCAGTCCGAGACCGCGGTGTGCGACATGACGGATTGCTTCCTGGCGCTGATGCTACCCGGCGCCGGCGACGAATTGCAGGGCATCAAGAAGGGCCTGGTCGAGCTTGCCGACATGATCGCGATCAACAAGGCCGACGGCGACAACGTCAAGCGCGCCAATCTTGCGGCGGCCGAATATCGCGGCGCGCTACATATCTTGTCGCCGCGTTCGGAGCACTGGCATCCGCCGGTGCTGACCTATTCGGCGCTCACCGGCACCGGCATCGACGTGCTGTGGCAGAAGGTGCTGGATCATCGCAGCGCGATGCAGGCCTCCGGCGATTTCGAGGCGCGGCGCCGGCAGCAGCAGGTGAAATGGATGTGGTCGATGCTGGAACAGCGGATGCTGGCGCGGCTGCGCGCCGATCCCATCATGCGCGCGAAAGTGAAAAAGACCGAAGCCGAGGTCGCTGACGGCCGCATCACGCCGGCGCTGGCGGCGGAGCAGATCGCGGAGTTGCTGAGGTGAGCGGGATCGCTGCCGCATGTTCCGCGTCGTCCCCGCGCAGGCGGGGACCCATAACCCCTGGCGCACAATTTTCGGCAAGACCTTCCAACAAGCGCACTAATGCTATCCGCGTCATCGGCGACACGGCGTATGGGTCCCCGCCTGCGCGGGGACGACAATCTTGACCTCCCCGCTCCGCATTCTCATCACCGGCTTTGGCCCGTTTCCCGGCGCGCCGCATAACCCGACCATGCCGCTGGTTGAACGGCTGTTGCGGCTGCGCCGGCCGTCGTTCACTGAGGTCGAATTTTCAGGGCACATCTTTCCGGTGACCTACAAGGCCGTCGATCGCGAATTGCCGCAGCTGCTGGCAAAGCACCGGCCGCATGCGCTGCTGATGTTCGGCCTCGCCTCCCGCACGCCTTATGTCCGGGTCGAAACCCGCGCCCGCAATGCCGTCACCATGCTGTGGCCCGACGCCGACCATACCCGCGTACGCAAAGGTTCGATCGCGGGTGACGCCGATGCGAAAATGTTCGGCCCGCACACCGCAAAGCTGCTGCGCGCCGCCGTAGCCACCGGTATCGATGCGCGCGCCTCACGCGATGCCGGCAGCTATCTCTGCAACTATCTGAGCTGGCGCGCGATCGAGGCTGCATGCCGTGACGATGGCCCGCGCCTCGCCGCGTTCGTCCATGTACCGCCGATTGCGCGCGACGGTGCATCGCGCCGCAAGGGCGTGACGCCTCGCATCACGCTGGAAGGGCTGGTCGACGCCGGCGAAGCGATGTTGCTGGAGATGGTGAAGCTGGCGAAGAAGCCGTAAGCGTAGCCCGCCATGAGCGCAGCGATATGCGGGTCGGCGGTCCCCGCATTTCGCTGCGCTCATGGCGGACTACAACGTTGCTACTCGTCAACGATTAACCCTACCCCCAACAATCACCCTTGCACTGCCGGTCCTTCACCATGCTTGGCCGTAATTCTGCGTTACGTCTTGGCGATCATTCGCGAGGACAGCGCAGACCATGGACGTCAATCGCCGGCATCTGATCGGGGCCTCAGCGGCCGGCGTGGCCGGCGCGCTGGCGATGTCGCCGGATGCCGCGCGCGCGGCGCCGCCGGCCTCGGCGCTCGGGCGCGATGCCACGCAATACGGCGTGCGGCCGGGCAGTCCCGACGACCAGACCCGCGCGCTGCAGCGCGCGATCGACGAGGCGGCCCGCGCGCAAGTCCCGCTCGCACTGCCGCCGGGCATCTATCGCACCGGACTGCTGCGGCTCTCCAGCGGCACGCAACTGATCGGCGTGCGCGGCGCGACCAAACTGGTCTTCACCGGCGGCGCTTCTATGCTTCAAGGCGAAGGCGCAAGCAGCATCGGCCTCACCAACATCACGCTCGACGGCGCCAATATCCCGTTGCCGGCGCGGCGCGGCCTCGTGCATTGCCTCATGGGCCGCGACATCCGCATCGTCGATTGCGAAATCGCAAACAGCGGCGGCAACGGCGTCTGGTTCGAGAACGTCTCCGGCGATGTCAGCGGCAACATTTTTACCAACATCACGGTGACCGGCATCACCTCGTTCGACGCCCAGGGACTTATGGTCTCGCGCAACACCATTCTGGGCACCAACGATAACGGCATCGAAATCCTGCGCACCGCGATCGGCGACGACGGCACGCTGGTCACCGACAATCGCATCGAGGACATCAAGGCCGGCCCCGGCGGTTCTGGACAATACGGCAACGCCATCAACGCGTTTCGCGCCGGCAACGTCATCGTGCGCGGCAACCGGATCCGCAATTGCGATTATTCGGCGGTACGCGGCAATTCGGCGTCCAACATCCAGATCTCAGGCAACAGCGTCTCTGATGTCCGCGAGGTCGCGCTGTATTCCGAATTCTCGTTCGAGGGCGCGGTGATCGCCAACAACACCGTGGATGGCGCGGCGCTCGGCGTCTCGGTGTGCAATTTCAACGAGGGCGGCCGCATCGCGGTGGTGCAGGGCAACATCATCCGCAATCTCAAGCCGAAGCGGCCGATCGGCACCGCGCCCGACGATGACGCCGGCATCGGCATCTATGTCGAGGCCGACACCTCGGTGACCGGCAACGTGATCGAGAACGCGCCGTCGTTCGGCATCGTCGCCGGCTGGGGCAAATATCTGCGCGACATAGCCATCACCGGCAATGTGATTCGCAACGCCTTTGTCGGCGTCGGCGTGTCCGTGACATCAGGCGCGGGCACGGCGCTGGTCAGCAACAACACGATCTCCGGGACACCCCGCGGCGCCGTGGTCGGACTCGATCATGCCCGGCCGGTGACGCCGGATCTGAGCGCCGACGGCGCGCAACGTTTTGCACAGGTGGTGGTGGGGACCAATGCGGTGCGGAGGTAACCTCTTCGTCGTCCCCGCGAAAGCGGGGACCCATACGCCGTGTCGCACATGAGAAAGGCAGCGGTAGTTGCCTTTTCTTGCGAGCACCGACGCTTAATATCGAGTCCGGGGGTTATGGGTCCCCGCCTTCGCGGGGACGACCAGTGCGCGTTACAGTGCATTCCTCAGCAGCGGGTAGCGCTCCTGCATCGCGGAAATATCCAGCGCCTGCTGCCAGCTGTCATCGATCGCCGGCGCCGGCGCGACGTCTTGCGAAACCGGTTGCGCGGGAACGGCCGCCTGCACGACGCTTTCTGAGATTCCCGCGCTCATCTGCGGCGCGATCGGCGCCTCGACGATCTCCGGCACCAGTCGAACCTCGGCGCGCCGTGGTGGCGGCGGGACATAATAGCCCGACAGCGGATTGCGGCGCGGCGGCACCGGTTTCGGGCTGTTCAGCCATGCGATATCGACCGCGGAATTATCCAGCGAGGCCTCGCGGGTTGCCAGGCTCCGCCAGGTCTCGACGGCGTTCTTGGCTTCCTGGATATTTTCCAGGAACGACAATTCGCTGTGATAGCGGCGCCAGCGCCCGGTTTCGAACAGTTCGGTGAGATGCTCGAGCCGCTGCTCGGCCAGCGCGCACCATCGGTCAAGGATTTCCTGGCCGCGCGCGGCGTCCACTCGTTGTGCCATGAAAAAGTCCGCAAGGAGGAAAACGGACGCAGACGCAACGAATCACCCCAGTCCCGATCGATATTCTGTGGAAAACTTTTGCCTTGTCCAGCGACGGCGCGAATGACGGCGCGGCTATCGACAGAAAGCGCTGCAGGTGTGGCCTTTTCCTCTCAATCCACAGTCAAGCCGCGTGGCGGCATGGCCGGGATGCGCGCCTCTCGTCATTGCGAGGAGCCCTTGCGACGAAGCAATCCAGTTCTTCCGCGCGCGCGGAGGGACTGGATTGCTTCGCTGCGCTCGCAATGACGGGGCCAAAAACGAAAGACCCGCCCGGGGGGACAACCGGGCGGGTCAAGCTATATAAGCGCTGGGGTGGATGGGCGCTCGCGCCGTATACAGCCTCGTTGGGGAGGGATAACCGCTCCCACCTGGATTAGTCGCGGCAGGCGGCCGGACGTTCAAGACGCGGGCAAATTTTTTTAACTTTCCGAGGGTGATTTTTCGGCGCGGAAAGCTACTTTTCGGCCGGTTTTTCCGACGCCGTGGCGGCTGCGGCCGGGGCCAAATCTTGTGTAAGGGTAAGGGCTTGCGGCTCCGCAACCTTTACGGCGGGCGGCTCGTCCGCGGCCGCGACAGGCACCGCGGCATCCACTACCGCGGTGACCGCGCCCAAGGCATCGGCTTCGCCTGCGCCGAACAAATCGTCGCGGCCGGGGAGCCCAAGGTCTCGCGCGGTCCTGGTCAGGATCGCGCGCACCTCCGCCGGGGCAAGCTGCGGATTGCGCTCCATCATCAGCGCGGCAAGGCCGCTGATATAGGCCGCCGAGAACGAGGTGCCCGATGTCATCTGATACTTGCCGTCGGGCGCGGGCAGGAAAATATCGACGCCGGGCGCCGCTAGCGCGATGTGGCCGCCGCGGTTGGACGCCGGGAACAGCCGGTCATGCGCGTCGGTGGCGCTGACCGCGATCACGTTGGGATTGGCCGCCGGATAAAGCGGCGGCGACTTCGGTCCGGCATTGCCGGAGGCCGCGATCAGAACCATGCCCTTGGCGGCCGCGGCCGTAATACCCCGCTCGAGCAGCGGATCCTTGGGGCCGGCAAAGCTCATATTGACGATCTGCGCGCCATGCGATGCCGCGAAGTCGAGGCTTTTGAGAATCACGAACGAAGAGCTTTCCGCGCCGTTCGGCGCGGCGCCAAAGGCGCGGATCGCAAGGATACGCGCCTTCGGCGCGCTCCCCATCAGGCGGGCGTGCGACACGATCGCGCCGGCAATGCCGGTGCCGTGGACATGCGGAGCTTGCTTGGCGCCTAGCGCGTCAAAACTTTCGGCGATCGCGTCCGCAAGTTCGGGATGAGCGACGTCGATGCCGGAATCGATCACGGCGACGGTGACATTGGCGCCGCGCGACAGCGCATGCGCCTCCGGCAGCCGAAGTTTTGCCAGCGCATATTGCGCGGGATCGCCTTCAGCGGGTGCGGACTTCTGGTCCTGCAGCACATAGCGGAAGTTCGGCTGTACCGAACGCACGCTGGCGTCAGTGGCAAGCTCGGTTTGCACGGTTTCGGCCGAACGGCGATCGGTAATGCCGAACAGGCTGAAGGCGCTGCCTACAAGCGGAACATCCTGTGAGCCGATCAATCTCAGGCGATGGCGCCGCGCCAGATCGTCGGCCTGCGAACTGTCGACCTCCGCGATGACCTGGTCGGTGACGTAGCGCGGACCAACCGCGGCCTGCGCCGCGTTGCGCCGCGGCGCGCCGGCGTTCTGGCTGCGCGGCGGTGGACCCTTTGCGTCGCCAATGCCGCCGAGATCCACGGACGAGATCGGCTGGCCACTGCAATCCCCGCTCGACTCGCGATAGGCATAACTGCAGGCCGGATACAGGTTCGGCGAATAGCGCACATAGGGCAGCGTCGGCAGGACCACCGCGACGCGCGGCGCGATCATGGGAATGGTGGGCGTCACTCTTGCCGCCGTCGTCACCGCGGTGGTGGTTGTCGCCGTCGTCGTTCGAACGGCGGTAGTGGCAATGTTCGTGGTGCTGATGCTGGTCGTCGTTCTGCCGACTGCCGTATTGGCGATGTTGCTCGTGCCGACGTTGGTCGTCGTCCTGCCGACCGCAGTGTTCGCGATGTTACTCGTGCCGACGTTGGTCGTCGTTCTGCCGACCGCAGTGTTCGCGATGTTACTCGTGCCGACGTTGGTCGTGGTCCTGCCAACCGCAGTGTTCGCAACGTTAGTGGTGGTCCTCCCGACGGCGGTATTCGAAACGTTGGTGGTCGTTCTCCCAACCGCCGTGTTGCCGATATTCGTGCTGGTCACAGTGCCGCGGCCGGCGATACCGGCACTGGTGGTGGTCGTAGCGACGGCGGCGCCCCGCCCGGCAATCGTCGCAGTGTTGGCGGTGGTCCGGCCGGCGACATTCGGGTTGATGCGCGCGGTGATGTTCGGAGTTCGTGAGCTGCCGATATTGAGATTAGGCGTCCGCATGATGCTCTGCGCATGAACCGCCGGCGCATCGAATGAGATCGATGCAACGGCCGCGGCGATCAGGGCGGCTGCCGCACTGCGCGTCGCGATCCGGCGATTGACCTTAACACCGTTCAACAGGCATCTCCTCACCGATATCGCAAGCCTTTCGGAATTCACTGTGCGGGCGCCGCCAGATTGATGATCTTTTCATTCTGCAGCCGGCTCATCAGGCCGGCGATTTCCTGCCGTGACATCGGTTTGTCGCCGAACTGCAGGCGGAACATGCCACCCGCGGTGCTGCTGATGATGACAGCCTGGTTAGCGTCGAGAAACGCGGTGATATCGGAAACCCGGGCATCCGGCGTGAACCTGACGAAGGCTTGCGGACCTGCTTGCTGTCTCGGCCCCGACAGCGACGCGGTCTGAAACGTCCCGGCCTGCTGGGTCGCCAGGATCGCGCCGATCACGCCGGCCTGCAGCAGCAGCGCCAGCGCGCCGAGTGCTGCCGAATAAGCCAGCGTGCGCGGCGACAGACCGGCAAAAAATTCCGCGATCCGCGCGGAGATGTTGAGCGACACCGACGGCTTGCGCACGGGCTCCGCGTCGATCGCCGCGAACAGTCTTTGCATCGCGCGCCCCGACGGCGCGCCGAGGCTTTCATTGAGCGCAATGGTTTCGGCGTATTCCTCTTGAATCGCCGCGTACTGCCTGGCGAGCAGGGGATCGCGCGCAAGCGCGTCCTCGACACGGCGGGTATCGCGCGCGCTCAGCGTGCCGGCGGCATGCCAGGGCAGCAGCGCCTCGATATCTCCGGGCTCCTGCTGCAGGATTTTCTTGTTCATTGCCATCATGGCCAGCCTCGTTCCACGCCGGCTGCCTTGAGCAGATCGGCCAGTTTCTTGCGCGCGTAAAACAGGCGCGTCTTGACGGTGTTCTCCGGAATCCCGACGATTTCGGCTACCTCCTCCACGGATTTCTCGTGGTAGTAGACGAGATCGACGATCTCCCGGTGCTCGGCGGAAAGCTGTGTCAAGCACTTTCGCAGCGCTTCGCTCGTATCCTTTTTCTGAACCGTGACTTCCGGATCGTCGGAGGAATCCTCGATCGCGTTGGCGGCCTCATCGTCCAGTTCGGCATCCTTCCTGCGGCGCATCGCGGAAAGGGCCTTGAATCGCGTAATTGCCAAGAGCCAGGTGGAAACGGCAGATCGGCCTTCGAACTTGCCCGCCTGACGCCACACATCGAGGAAAACCTCGCTGATAAGGTCTTCGGCGGCCTGTTCGTTCCGCACGAGCCGCAACCCGAAACGAAACACCCTGACATGGTGCCGTCCGTACAGCACCTGCATGGCGAGCCGGTCGCCTTGGGCGATCCGAGCGATCAGGACATCGTCCGAAGCCGCTTGTGTCGCACTCAATGGCCGTCTCGCAAGGTTGGTCGGGTTGGCATGCCAGAAGGTTCGATGAGGTAAGGCAAAAATCTTCTCAAACTAGCGGAATTTGCCAGCAATCCCGGTGATATGCCGCACCGAGCGCCGCCGCGAGCCAAAATGGCACAGCATCAATAACGGAAAGAGCGTTGAAGGTATCATAATACAGGTAACCCTTTCCGGTCAAGGTGCGGGCCAGCCAACATCCGAGTGCAGCAGTTTCGGTGCACAACTTACCCGCGTAGAGACGGCCCAATGGAATCGCCGGCCGGCGCTACCTTACCCGAAGTCGGCAAATTTCCATTGTAAAACAGTCGCGCAAGCGCGCGGCGGTGCCGAAACCCGTGGTCAAAGATACCAAACCTAAAGGCTTTGCTCCCTAAAGTTCGCGGTCGAGTTCAGCCACGGCGAAACCATGCGAACTGCCGCCCCATCGTTCCCCAATCCGGTTGCCGGCACGTTGGACGGCGCGGACCGCCTGCCGACGGCAAAAGTGCTGGCGCGCCGCGCCAAGCAGCGGCGCCAGATGCTGGGAATCATCGGCGCCAGCTATGTCATCGATGCCGCGATCCTTTTGCTTTACGCCCATGCCGGCACCATCCCGGCGACGGTCGGCCCGGCGTTCGGGATCTGCGGCCTCGGATCGGTGGCCTGTTTCATTGCGCTGTCGGAAGCGGGCGTCAACGACCGCTTCAAGGACCATTACTTCGTCGTGCAGCAGTCGATGGTCAGCCTCGCGATCATGCTGGCCTTCGCCTACCTCGTGCCCGAGGTCGGCATCCTGTTTCTCTGCACGCTGTTCGTGGTGTTCTCCTTCAGCGCCCTGCGATCGACGCCGCGGCAGACCGCGGTCGCCTGGACCGTCATGGCCTTCGGCCTCGCGGCGCTGTTTCTATTGACCGACAAGCCGATCTCGATGCCGCACCAGACCCATCTGGAACGGTTTATCACCATGCTGGCGTTCGCGTTGACCATCGGGCGCTGCATGTTCCTCGGCATCTTCGCCAGTTCGCTGCGTGAATCGCTCTACAAGCGCGGCCTGCAGTTGAAGGAAGCCTACAAGCGCATCGAGGAACTGGCCGAACTGGACGAACTGACCGGCTCGTTCAACCGGCGCTGCATCATGCGGATGCTGGACGACGAGATCGCCCGCGCTCACCGCAGCAAGACGCCGTTCTCGGTGGCGTTGATCGATCTCGACTGGTTCAAGCGCATCAACGACGCCTACGGACACCCGACCGGCGATGAAGTGTTGCGGACTTTCGCCATTACGGTGTTCGCCAATATCCGCAGCATCGACCGCTTCGGCCGCTACGGCGGCGAGGAATTTCTGCTGATCATGCCCGATACGCCGCACGACGTTGCCGCCCGCGTTCTCGACCGCCAGCGCGAGATCATCGCGGATCTCGACTGGAGCGCATTTTCGCCGGGCATGCGCGTGACGATTTCGGCGGGCGTCGCCACCCTCGCCCCGAACGAGGCCCCCGACGCCCTCCTCGCGCGCGCCGACAGCGCGCTTTACGCAGCCAAGGCACGAGGACGCAACCGCATCGCCAACGCCTGACACCCGTTTCATTTTCATTCGTCTGCGACGTAGAACACGCCGGTTTAACGCTTAAAAATTCTCCAGGACAGAGTCATGATTTCGAAATCCGCCCACGCTTCAACCGATCTGCTCGACGAGCTGCAGACCACGCTCGCGCACGGCACCGTCGCGCGCCGGGTGGAGACGCTGCGCCGCGTCACCGACCTTTTTCTCAATGGCGCGGTGGATTACTCGGACGAGCAGATCGCTTTGTTCGACGACGTGTTCCACTGCCTGATGCGGCACATCGAGGCCTCCGCCAAGGCGCTGCTCGCAAGCCGCCTCGCCCCGGTCGATACCGCGCCGCCGCTGACCATTCGCGCGCTGGCGTTCGACGATCTGATCGAGGTCGCAGCCCCCGTGCTGTCGCAATCGGAACGGCTCGACGATGACGCGCTGATCGAAACCGCGCGCAGCAAAAGCCAGGCGCATCTGATGGCGATCTCCACGCGAAAGGTGTTGAGCGGCGCAGTGACCGACGTATTGATCCTGCGCGGCGACGACGACGTGGTGCAGAGCACCGTCAACAATCCCGGCGCTGAGTTCACCGAGCGCGGCTATGGCCGGCTGGTGGCGCGCGCCGAAGGCGACGACAACCTCGCAACCTGCATCGGCTTGCGGCCGTCGATCCCGCGGCATCATTATCTGAAACTGATCGCCAAGGCCTCGGCCACGGTGCGGGCGCGGCTGGAGGCCGCCAATCCGCCCTTGGCGGGTGACGTCACGGCGGCGGTGCGCGAAGCGACGCGGCGCGCGCGCTCGGCGCCCTCGGCCATCACCCGGGAAACCATCATCGCCCACGCTCTCGTCAAGTCGCTGTACGAAGACGGACGGCTCGACGAGCATCAGGTTGCGGCGTTCGCCGAAGCCGGCAAGTTCGACGAGACCAACGCGGCGATCGCGGCGCTCGCCTGCGTGCCGGTCACGGTGGCCGAGACCATGATGGTGGAATCGGCCGCCGAGGGCGTACTGATCCTGGCCAAGGTATCGGGGATGTCGTGGTCGACGGTGAAGGCGATCATCAACATGCGCGACGATCTGTCGGGAGGCATGGACCGCGCCAATCTCGAAGCCTGCCGGCAGACCTACGAACGGCTGCGCACCTCGACCGCGCAGCAGGTGCTGCGCTTCCACCGCATGCAGCAGACCGCGGCGCCTGCGGCGTAGGCTCTCGTATCCCGGGCCGATGCAGCACGTAGCTGTTCGCGAAGAACAGTAGGGCGGATTAGCCGGGCTCAGAGCACCGCGCCTCAAACAAGCGCGGTGGAAGGCGTAATCCGCCGCCGGTGCAAGCGGAGCGGCGGATTACGCTTCCGCCTTCATCTGGTTAAGTGTCGCGCCCCGGGGTCGCTAATCCGCCCTACGAATTTGTAAACGCTGGCGAAAAAAATTTTTCGCATTCCTTATCCCCGGGTCCAAAACCTCGCTTATCCTGATCGTGTCCTGTTCGACAAGGGGCCGCTTTCTAGAAGCGATCCTTCTTTGGACAGAGCGAGAGCTGGCCGGACCGGGGCGCCCCGGAATGGTCGACGGCCTGGTGGCCGGTGGAGCGCTGGGAGGCGCTGCGCCTTGCCTTGGGCGCGCGCGGTCTCACCTTGCCGCGCGAGGTGGGCTCACCACCCGCCTCAAGGGGTGCCCGTTGGTGCCCTGGCGCCTCCCACCGCTCCATCCCCTCGCGCAGGTCGCGCGAGGGACTGGCAAACCTCGGACGCATTGCGCCGCGAGAATATAGAAGCTTGGCTGTTTGAAATTTGAATAGGGAAATTTTCGCAAGACGCTGCAACACACGCTGCGTCATACGCGGGCTTGACCCGCGTATCCATCACGCTGCGCAAGAGTCTTTCGAACAGGATGGATTGCCGGGTCAAGCCCGGCAATGACGAACTCTGGTCACGTGTCCCGGGCGCGATGCGGCATTCTTCATGCCGCTTCGCAGAACCGGGACCCCGGTTTCTTCGAGTCGCGCAACCGGGGCCCCGGCTCTGCAGCGCACCGCTTCGCAAGTGCTACGCGCTGCGCTGCGTCCGGGGCACGGAGTCTAAAACCGCAGCACCCTCGCTCCCGCCAGCGCGCCGAGCGCGGTGACCAGTGCCGCCGCAAGCGTGTACCAGGTCGCAACGAACAGCGGTGAATCGTCGGTGCAGTGCGAGGCATACAGTGTCGCCGCCAGGCCCGCCGAGACCAGGCCCGCGAAGGCGCCGGCGAGCGCGGGACGCGTCGGCGCGCCGTGGCGCATGGCGAACAGCGCGCCGCCCAGCAGCGGCAGCGACAGCAGCGGAATGGCGGTGAGGCAGACCAGCGAGTTCGATCCGACCAGCCGGGTCATCATCGGCAGCCGCTGCGGCATCATCATCTCGCCGGCGATCCCGAGCCCGACAAAACCTGCCGGGACAGCCAGCAGCCACTTCCAGCGCTTCAGCTGGGCTTCGGGGCGCGCGAGATGCAGGCTGATGGCCATCGCCGAGATCGCCAGCCCGAGCGTCACCAGAAACTTCAGATCGAAGAACGGATTGTGCATCGCTGTGCGAACGTCCGGGCGAACGCCGTAGCACGCCAGAAAGATCGCCAGTGAAAACGGCACGGCGCCCAAAAGCGAAACGGCCAGCATGGCGCCGACCGTGCGCTCGCGATGCGCGTTGTCGGCGGCAAGCGTCTGAATGAGGCGCTCGGTGTCCATTCTCATTCCTTCCGCAGTCTGGCGGTGAGGCTTGCAAGTCCGCGATGCAGCGCCACCCGCACCGCGCCCTCGCTCATCGACAGTTTTGCCGCCGTCGCCTTGATCGAGGCGCTATCCACCGCGATCGACTGCAGCACGTCGCGCTGCCGCGCAGGCAAGGCTTCGAGATGAACTGCTACTTCCCGCGCCGGCACGGTTTCCTCAGGCGCCTCGCTCGGAATCACTTCCGCAAAATCGTCGATGTTGACGAACACCCGGCGGCCCCTGCGGCGCAGCGCATCGATCAGCTTGTTGCGCGCGATCGCAAACAGCCAGGGCGCGAACGGCGCATTGGCGTCCCAGGTATGCCGCTTCAGATGCACCGCCAACAAAATATCCTGCACGATGTCCTCGGCTTGATCGACCGGTTGCCCTGCCCGCGCCAGCCCGCGCCGCGCGGTCGCCCGCAGCACCGGCGCAATCGCGCTGAGCAGGCGCCGATACGCGGCATCGTCCCCTGCAATGGCCGACCGCATCAGACCGGTCCACTCGTCCTCACGCTCGCGCAACTCGCGCTCCCACCATGCAATTCGGTCGGTTTTTCAATTTGTTACGCCGCCATCTTGGGATCACGAAATCGTGAACGAAGCCCGGCGATCGGTTCGATCACCGAAAAACTGCAGCGACCAATCCAGCCAGCCACAGGCTCATAACATCGATCGTGCTTCGCTGACACCGCAGCCTCCGGATGGCCTGTTCGCGAAGCCGGGGCTTGCCCCGTTTTCGCCCCGTTAGCCCGAAGATTCCCTTTTTTTGCCCCGCTGTGGACACGGGCTGAGTTCTCTTAGCGCTTCGGGGCTGACAATTGGGGAGATTGTCACATGAACATCAAAGCCAGCGGGCGCTCGGCATTGATCATCGCAGCAGGGTTTTGGATATGCGTCTGCGGACCGCTGCAAGCAGGTCAGGACGCCGACGGCGGCGACGCGGCATACGAAGCGGAAGCTGCCGCGGGACCACCGGTTGCGCTGAACAAGTTCGTCAAAAAAAGCCGGCATTGGAAGCACGTCTCGTCGCAGCGCAAATCGGTGAAGGTTGCTTCACGGGATTCCACCGACCGCGTCAAAACTTCCGAAAAGAAGATTTCGCAGAAGAAGAAAACGCAGGAGGTTGCTGCAGCCCTGAACGATGACGACAGTGCGCCCTCGCTTCCGCCCGCCGTCGCCAATGCCAACGCACAACTGGCGTCCGCGGATGGTGCCGCCGACAGTGCGACGGCGCTATCCTCGCAGGCCCGCGACCGGCTGCAAGTCATGGCGGCCAATCAGTCCGACCCGCAAGCCCAGTCGCCCGCGGAAAATACCGAGCTTGTCGCCGCCGACCAGCTGAACGACGTAGATCGCGCGCTGAGCGAGAACACGAACGACAAGGACAAGGCGCCGTCGGCGACGCTTGCGATGGCGGTAGCGCAAGCGCCGGCACAGACACAGGCTGTCAGCACCGACAATTCCGCCTGGGATCAGACCTCGCTGATCGGAAAAATCTTCATCGCCTTCGGCGGCCTGCTGACGCTGGCGTCGGCGGCGCGGATGTTCATGGCGTAGCGGTTTCGCGTGCCCCGGACGCAGCGCAGCGCGCCGTTCTTCACGGCGTGGTGCGCTGCAGAGCCGGGGCCCCGGTTGCTTGCGAGTCGAAGAAACCGGGGTCCCGGGTCTGCGAAGCAGCGTGAAGAACGCTGCATCGCGCCCGGGACACGATACATTCCCTTGAAGCCCATCCCGGCAACGGGCACATTGCCCTGCGAAAACCAGCGCAGGCACGGGCCATGGCAACCTTCGAGTACATCATCGTCGAGAACAAAGGCGCGGTCGGCATCCTCACGCTCAACCGTCCCAAACTGCTCAATGCGCTGTCGTTCGGGGTGTTTCGCGAGATTGCCGCTGCGATCGACGATCTCGAGGCCGACGACAAGATCGGCTGCATCCTGCTCGCCGGCAGCGAAAAGGCGTTCGCCGCCGGCGCCGACATCAAGGAGATGCAGCCGAAAACCTTCATTGACATGTTTTCCAGCGATTTCACCGCCATCGGCGGCGACCGCGTCGCGCGCTGCCGCAAACCGACCGTCGCCGCGGTCTCGGGATATGCGCTGGGCGGCGGCTGCGAGTTGGCGATGATGTGCGACATCATCATCTGCAGCGACACCGCAAAATTCGGCCAGCCGGAAATCACGCTCGGCACCATCCCCGGCATCGGCGGCACGCAGCGGCTGACCCGCGCCGTCGGCAAATCCAAGGCGATGGATCTGTGCCTCACCGGCCGCATGATGGATGCGGCGGAGGCGGAACGCTCAGGGCTGGTCAGCCGCGTCGTGCCGGCGGACAAATTGATGGAAGAAGCGCTGGCGATGGCGGAAAAAATCGCCGCGATGTCGCAGCCCGCGGCCGCGATGGCCAAGAGCGCCATCAACCGCGCCTTCGAAACTCCGCTCGCCGAGGGGATGAATGTCGAGCGCGATTTGTTTCATGCGACGTTTGCGCTCGAGGACCGCTCCGAAGGCATGGCGGCGTTCATCGAGAAGCGCAAGCCGGTGAACAAGAACCGTTAGCTCGCGCGGCAACGCGCCAGCGCCGCAGCCACCAGCGCGCGGTAGGCGCGTTCGGCAAGCGTTGTAGGCGTATCGAGCCCGAGCCGCGCAAGGCATTCCCTGTCCGCTGCATCCGGTTGCCGCACAAAACCCTGCCACAGCAATCCCGGCAGCCGCAACGGCGTGTTCTGCGCCTCCTGCAACAGCTGCAGCGCCGGAATCAAACGCTGCTCGACGTCGGTGAAATCGGTGCCGAACGGAAATGTCGGCAATAGCCCGGCGTCGCGCGCGGGTTTTAGGGCGGCACCGATGCGCTCGGGAAAATTCTCCCGGTGCGCGGCCGGGATTTCAAAGCTCTTCGGCAGCTTGCCGGCGTCCTTCGCCTGTTTCATCAAATCCGGTTGAAACCGCGAATCCGAAACCGCAAGCATCGCCGCGATCACATCGGCATCGGATTTTCCGCGCAAATCGGCCACGCCATATTCGGTGACGACGATATCGCGCAAATGTCGTGGAATCGTCGTGTGGCCATAGGACCAGCGGATGTTGGATTCGAGCTTTCCGCGCATCCGCCGCGTCGCTTCCAGCGTCAGGATCGAGCGCGCGCCGCGTAGCGCGAAGGCCTGCGCCACGAAATTATACTGGCCGCCGACGCCGCTCACCACCTGACCGTCTTCAAGACCATCCGAAATCACCGCGCCCATCAAGGTCGCCATCATCGCATTGTTGACGAAACGCGCATCGACGCGGGCACGGCGTTTTATCTCCTCGTCGCCGTAGAGCTGGTTGGTGAACGACACCGGCATCATCTGGATGCGGGCGAGCCGCGAAGCCGGCATCTCGCGCAAGGACCGGTAAAACGACTTCGGCCCGAGAAAGAACGCGCCGTGCAACGCCACGCCATCGACCTCGCGGCTGAGAATGCCGGCTTCCATCAGGCCGACAAACGCCTCGAACAGCATTTCGCTCAACCCGTAGAGACCCTTCTCGAACGGCCCCGTTTCCAGCTCCGCTGACTGTGCCATTCCCGGCGCGAGGCGTTTCATGATCTCGTGAAACCGCGCGTTGTCGCGGTGACGCACGATCAACCCTTGCGCCAGCGCGTCGCCGACCTGACCGATGCCGATCTGCAGACTGCCGCCGTCGGGCACCAGTCCCGCGGCATGAAGCCCGATCGCGTATTTGGTATCGCCGATCGGCTCGGCCGGCGGCGCGAACAGCGGAAAGTCGGTTTCCGGGCTGTCGAGGATGGCGCTGAATACATCGGCTGCGAGGTCGCCCTGCCCCGGCATGAACGGCAATTCGGAATTGACCTGTCCGATCAGTCTGAACGACGCGCGTCCCTCGGCACGAGCGCGCAGCAGATCCAGCGTCGTGTCGGTGTTGCAGCTGAGGCTGTAGCGCACTTCGCCGTCGACCACGCGCTTGGCCACCAGCTGGGTAATGACGTTGAGCCCGCGCTCCAGAATGTAGGATGCCGCATGGGTGTAATTGGCGGAGATGTAGTGCTGCTGCGCGAACGGCACGTGCAGCCACTTCCCCGCCAGAAAGAAAAACTCGATGACGGCGATATTCGGCGGCAGCGCGCCGGCATGCAGCGCCTCCGCATAAGCCAAATCGGGGTAGCCGCCGAACAGGCGCTCAATGACAGGCGAGATGAACCGCCGCTCCAGCAGGTTCGACGGTTTCGGCTTCTCCAGCGTCAGCGCGGAGAACAATGTGAGCTCGATCGCGCGGCTGGCCGCGGCGCGCCGGTACAGCGCATTGACGATGTGGTTGGCCTTGCCGAGCCCGAGCGGCAACCCGACCACGAGGCTGGTTCCGACCTCGCGGATGATGTGCTCCGCGATCGCGTCCGGGTCGGAGAACAGTTTCGGCATGGATGTTCCGTCGGCGGACCGGAGCAGGCGGCGAACCGCGACCGCCTGAAACGCCAATCTCGCGTTACCGTACCGCAGGTCAATAGGGACTTCGGGCAACACCCCCGGGCGAACCGCGCGAAAGCCCGGGAATTCTGCTCGGGATGGTTTGCCTGCGGGGCCTGCGCCCTCTAAACAGGGAAGCGGCCGTCGGCGGGGGCGGATGGCCAGGGTTTGTTGCGGGATCAGATGGTTGGGCGTGCCGGTAGCGTTGGCCACGTGGGAAGGCGCGTGCTTCGATCGGGCATGAGTCTTGGCGTCGCAGCCTGTCTCGGTTTTGCGGCCGGTCCAGTGCAGGCCGAAGCCCTTCTCGAAGCCCTGGCCAAGGCCTATCAGTCCAATCCGCAACTTAACGCCGAACGGGCGCGGCAGCGCGCCACCGACGAGAACGTGCCGCAGGCGCTGGCCGGCTACCGGCCGCAGATCGTCGCGAGCCTCAGCGCCGGGCTGCAGTCGGTCCGCGACCTCCTGCCAAACAACACCATCCAGACCGCGAACTTAAAACCCTGGACTATCGGGATCACGGTGACGCAAACGCTGTTCAACGGTTTCAAGACCGCCAACAGCGTGCGCGTCGCCGAGTTCCAGGTGCGGTCCGGCCGCGAGGCGCTGCGCAATGTCGGACAGGGCGTGCTGCTCGATGCCGTGACTGCCTATACCAACGTGCTCGCCAACCAGTCGCTGGTCGAAGCGCAGCGCGCCAACGTCACGTTCCTGCGCGAAACCCTCGGCATCGTCCAGAAGCGCCTCAACGCCGGCGACGTGACGCCGACCGACACCGCGCAGGCCGAGGCGCGGCTGAACCGGGGCCTTGCCGATCTCAATTCCGCCGAGGTCAATCTCGCCATCAGCCAGGCCACCTACGCGCAGGTGATCGGAAACCCGCCGACGCGGTTGAGCCCGGCCGATCCCGTGGACCGCTATCTGCCGCGCAGCCGCGACGAGGCCACTGGGCTGGCCTTCAAGAGCCACCCCGCCGTGCTCGCCGCCGGCTTCGACGTCGACGTGGCGACGACCTCGATCAGCGTCGCCGAAAGCAGCCTTCTTCCGACCATCACGTTGCAGGGCAACGCCAGCAAGAGCCGCGACTCCGATCCGACGCTCGGCACCTTCGCCACCGATCAGGCCTCGGTAATCGGCCAGATGACCGCGCCGATCTATGATGGAGGTACTGCCGCCTCGCAGACCCGGCAGGCCAAGGAAGTCTCCGCGCAAAGCCGCCTGGTGCTCGACCAGGTCCGCAACCAGGCACGCACCGCCGCCACGGGCGCGTGGGTCGCGCATGAAGGCGCCAAGATCGCGGTGAGCGCCTCGGAATCCGAAGTCCGCGCCGCCGGCGTCGCCTTGCAAGGCGTGCAGAAGGAAGCCGCGGGCGGCCAGCGCACCACCGTCGACGTGCTGAACTCGCAGCAGGATTTGATCTCGGCCAAGGCGCGGCTGATCGGCGCGCAACGCGACCGCGTGATCGCCTCTTACACGCTGCTCAGCGCGATCGGAAAGCTCGACGTCAAGACGCTTGCGCTCAACACCCCGGATTATCTCCCCGAGGTGCACTACCACCAGGTGCGCGATGCCTGGCACGGCCTGCGCACGCCGTCGGGGCAGTAGGATCGGGCGATGCAGTCCCGCCGCATCCACATCACCGGGGCTTCCGGCGCGGGCGTCACCACGCTGGGCCGCGCTTTGGCTGACGCGCTTGCTATCCCGCATCACGACACCGACGATTATTTCTGGCAGCCGACCAGCCCGCCATATCAGCACAACCGCGAAAAGGCCGATCGACTGCGGTTGATGCAAGAGATGTTTCTCGGCCGCGCGCAGTGGGTGCTGAGCGGATCGCTGGACGGCTGGGGCGATCCCCTCATTGCGCATTTCGATCTGGTGGTGTTCCTGCACACGGCGCACGCCATTCGCCTGAAACGCCTGCGCGCCCGCGAGGCGATGCGCTTCGGCGCCGATGCCGTCGCGCCCGGCGGCTGGCGGCATCAGGAGAGGGAAGATTTCATCGAATGGGCATCGCGCTACGATGCCGGCGACCTCACTATTCGCAGCTTGCAAAAACATCAGGCCTGGCTTGCGGCGCTGCCCTGTCCGGTGCTGCGCCTGGACGGCGCGCGGCCACTGTCCGACCTGGTGCAGGACGTGCTTGCGGCGATCACGCCTGCAAAATGAACGCCCGCTCGCGCGCCTTGATGATGCCGACCACCGTATCGTTGACCGGCGTCGGCACGCCGAGCGGCTTGCCGAGCCGCGGGATCGCTCCGTTGATGGCATCGACCTCGCAGCGCCGGCCGGCATTGTAGTCCAGCAGCATCAAGGGCCGTGCGCCGGGAATCTTGCCGCCGAGCTTGCGGATGTGCTCGACGGGATCGCCGACATCCAGCTTTACGCCGGAAGCTCTTGCGACCGCGATGGCTTCCTCGGCGCAGCCCCGCGCCACGCCCCACGCGTCGTTGTCTTCGAGGATTTCGCCGACCGTCAATCCAGTGGTGCATGAAGTCCCCGAGAAAGCGACATTCATGATCAGCTTTTCCCACACCATCCGCTTCACGTCATCGAACAGCGCGACCTTGAAGCCGGCGGACTCCCAAATCTTTGCGGAAGCCTGCAGCAGCTGCTTCGGCAAGCCCCGAGAAAGCGCCGAACCGGATCATCTCCATGCCGTTGTGATGGACATGGCCGGGCGCGCGGACCGAGGCTCCGAAGCCGCCGACCACGCCGATGGCGATGCGGTCCGCGCCGAGGATAGGAGCGGCGATCTCCGGCGAGCCGAGGCCGTTCTGGATGGTCTGCACGATGGTGCCGGGCCCGAGCAGCGGCGCGCAGGAATTCGCAGCCGCCTCCACGTCGAAGGCCTTGGCGGCGATGATGACGAGATCGCAGGGACCGATCCCGTCGGTCGTGGTGGAGGCGTGGATCGGCACGGTGCGGTCGCCGCTGGCGCCTTCGCAGCGCAAGCCCTTGGTCGCCATCGCCTCGGCATGGTCCGGCCACAGCGTGACGGCGTGAACCTCATGGCCGGCGTCAACCATCAGCGCGGCATAGACCGACCCCATCGCACCGCAGCCGACGATTGCGATTTTGGCCATGTCGTTCTCCCTTCCTGAAGCCTGGATATGGACCATCTCGCGTGTCGCGAAAAGAATCAATTCATCTGTGGCAGTTAGTGGTGCGATGAGATGAGTATCCCTCTTGCGCACAAATGAAGAAAACCTCACGGTGTCGGAATGGCACGGAGACTATTATGCGCCTTATACTCCACACTCCGGAAAATGACGGACAGCTTGGCCGCGCTTATCGTCACGCAATGGCGAATGCCGTTGAGCTGTATATTGTGACAGCGTTTCTGACGGAATGGGATGTTTCTCAAAAGCTTAGCCCTGGTTGCCGTCGATTTCGAATAATCGCGGGGAAAGATTTTGGCATTACCAAGAAAGCAGCGTGTAGAGCAGTCATGAATTGGTTGCCTCCAAGGCGGAAATTCCAATTCATGGTTGCAGATAAAATTCCCGGATTTCATCCGAAAGCGGTGTTTTGGAAGGAATTAAATGGAAAATCGTATGCAATTGTAGGATCATCCAACCTCACGCGTGCGGCCTTCGAGACAAACTACGAGGCGAACGTGCACTTTCGCCTTACATCACACGACTTTGTCAAAGCGAAGCGCTGGTTGAAATCTATTGAAAGGCAATCCATCATTGTCTCAGAGGATTGGCTAAGAAAATATTGTGAGATGCCCCCATCGTTGCGCGGAAGCCCGAAGCAAACGAGTAAAGTTAGACCGAAAGCAGCCTCCGTGTTCGCATTTAATCTTCCTAAGCCAATGAACACCAACAGGATTGTGACTGAGCGGCGGCAGCAGCTTGCTGCTTACAAGAAAAATGAACGTGGACTAATGAGCTTGTTTCGCAGGTGTGCCAGCAAGAGGATCTCGTCCGACGAATTCTATCACGAATTGCCGAACCATTGGAGCTACCGCCTCGGTAACCGTTTGCAAGGCCCAGGTTGGGAGCGCCAGGGACGAAATAGCGATTTCCAGATCTTGTCGAAGAGTTTCTTGCAAATCATGAATGCTAGCGTGGACGATCGAGACGACGTCGTCGCGGAGGAAATTGACAAACTTGACAAACAGGGGGTACGCGCGCGTAGGGCCTTCCTGTCCGAGATGCTTTGTCTAAAGTTTCCGGAAGAATATCCGGTGTTAAATAATCCTATCCAGAAATATCTTAAGCATATGAGGTTTCGAACGCAGCGTGGGGCTAGCGAGGGCGCTCGTTTTATTGTCCTCGCAAAGAAGTTACGATTCTCGCTTCTTCAAAACATCGACCATCCTGCAAGAAACCTGGCTGAACTCGACAACGTTATCTGGTCTGTTTATAAAGATCGATAGCGCACGCTGTTCTCGACTTGGCAGCAGAGGCTTTCAACTTCTGCGCTTCTCGGTCACTATGATGCCTAATTCGAATTTGGTTCTCTTTACCTCGTCCGCCGCGAGAAGTACGAGATCAGCACCGGCAGGGTGATCAGGATAACCAGCGGCGCCAGCATCATGCCGGTGACGACGACGACCGCCAGCGGTTTTTGCACCTGCGAGCCGATCCCCTCCGACAGCGCCGCCGGCAACAGCCCGACGCCGGCGACCACGCAGGTCATCAGCACCGGCCGCAGCTGCAACTCGCCGGTGCGGATCACCGCCCTCGCCCGGTCGTAGCCTTCCTCGATCAGCTGGTTGAACTGCGACAGGATGATGATGCCGTCCATCACCGCAATGCCGAACAGCGCGATGAACCCGATCGCCGCCGACACGCTGAACGGAATGCCCGAGATCAAAAGCCCGAGCACGCCGCCGAAGATCGCCATCGGGATCACGCTCATGGCGAGCAGGGTGTCGATCATCGAACCGAAGTTGAACCACAGCAGCACCGCGATCAGCGCGAGGCTGATTGGCACCACGATCGACAGCCGCTTGATGGCGTCCTGCAGATTGCCGAATTCGCCGACCCACTCGATCCGCGATCCCGGCGGCAGCTGCACTTGGGCTGCGACCTTGTCCTGCGCCTCGCGGATGGCGCTGCCGAGGTCGCGTTCGCGCACCGAGAATTTGATCGGCAAATAACGTTCCTGCTGCTCGCGATAGATATAGGCGGCACCCGACACCAGCTGGATCGACGCCACCTCGCTCAAGGGAATCTGCGTGATGGTGCCATTGGGACCGGGCGCGCCGATGCGCAGGTTCTGGATCGCCTCGGCGCTGCGGCGATATTCCGGCGCCAGCCGCACGATGATCGGGAAATGCCGGTCGCTTCCCGGCTCGTACAGATCGCCGGCGCTGTCGCCGCCGACCGCCACCTTGATGGTTGCGTTAATGTCTCCAGGAGACAGCCCGTAACGGGCGGCCTTGGCGCGGTCGATGTCGATCTGGATGGTGGGCTGGCCGAGCGAAGTGAATACCGACAGGTCGGCGACACCCTGCACGGTTGCCAGAACCGACTTGATCTTGTTGGCGGTATCGGTGAGCGCCTGCAGGTCGTTGCCGTAGAGCTTGATCGAATTCTCGCCCTTCACTCCGGAGACGGCTTCGGCGACGTTGTCCTGCAGGTATTGCGAGAAGTTGAATTCGACGCCGGGAAACTTGTGCTGAAGCTGCGACAGCAGCTGGGAGGTCAGTACATCCTTGTCGTGCGTGCCCGGCCATTCGCTGACCGGCCTCAGCGGCGCGAAGAATTCGGCGTTGAACAGGCCGGCGGCATCGGTGCCGTCGTCGGGGCGGCCGTGCTGCGACACCACCGATTCCACCTCCGGCCGGCTGCGGATGATCTTGCGCATCTCGTTGACATAGGCGTTGCCCTCCTGCAGCGAGATGGTCGGCGGCAAGGTCGCGCGAATCCACAAATTGCCTTCCTCGAGCTTGGGCAGGAATTCGAGGCCGAGCAGACGGGTGAAAACCATGGTCAGCACCACAAGGCCCGCGGCCGCCCCCATCACAAGCCTTCGGTTGTCGACCGCCCAGGCCAGCGCCGGCGTATAGATGCGATGCAGGAACGCCATGATCCGGGTTTCGGTTTCCTCCATATGCGACGGCAGGATCAGCGCGCTGAGCGCCGGCGTCACCGTGAAGGTCGCGAGCAGGCCGCCGGCCAGCGCATAGGCGTACGTCCGCGCCATCGGCCCGAAAATATTGCCTTCGACGCCGCTCAAGGTGAACAGCGGAATGAATGCCGCGACGATGATGGTCGCGGCAAAGAAGATCGAGCGCGACACGTCTGCCGCCGCCGAGAGGATGGCATGGCTCTTCATGTCCATGGCGGTTTCGCGCGAGATGTGGCTCTGCTCGGCCTCGGACAATGCAGTGGTTTGCGACAGCCGGCGGAAGATCGCCTCCACCATGATCACGGTAGCGTCCACGATCAGCCCGAAATCGATCGCGCCGACCGACAGCAAATTGGCGGATTCGCCTCGCAGCACCAGGATGATGACCGCGAAAAACAGCGCGAACGGAATGGTGGCGCCGACGATCAGCGCGCTTCTGAGATCGCCGAGGAAAATCCATTGCAACAGCACGATCAGCAGGATGCCGACCACCATGTTGTGCAGCACCGTCGCCGTGGTGATGTCGATCAGGTCCTTGCGGTCGTAGATGCGCTCGATTTTTACCCCCGGCGGCAGGATGCTGGAGTTGTTGATCGACGTCACGAGGTGTTCGACGCGCGCGATGGTCGGCGAACTCTGCTCGCCGCGCCGCATCAGCACGATGCCCTGCACGATGTCGTCGTCCTGATCGAGGCCGGCGATGCCGAGCCGGGGTTTTTCGCCGACCGTGACGGTGGCGATGTCCTTGACCAGCACCGGGTTGCCGCCGCTCTGCGACACCATGGTGTTGGCGAGATCGTCGATCGAGCGGATCAGGCCGACGCCGCGCACCACCGCGGACTGCGCGCCGATATTGACGGTACTGCCGCCGACATTGATGTTGGAATTGCCGACCGCCTGCAAGAGCTGCGGCAGCGTCAGTCCGTTGGCGATCAGCTTGTTGAAGTCGACCTGAAGCTCATAGGTCTTGGTCCTGCCGCCCCAGCCGGTGACGTCGATCACCCCGGGCACGGCGCGAAACCGGCGCTGCAGCACCCAATCCTGCAGCGTCTTCAGGTCCAGCACGCTGTAGTTCGGCGGCCCGGCGAGGCGGTAGCGATAGATTTCACCGATCGCGCTGAGCGGCGAAATTCCCGGCTGCACGTTGCCGGGCAACGGCGGCATCTGCGACAGCCGGTTCAGTACCTGCTGCAGCGCCTCGTCATAGGTGTAATCGAACGAGAATTGCAGTTTGACGTCGGACAATCCGTACAGCGAGATGGTGCGGATGGTGCGCAGGTTCTTGATCCCGGCGACCTGGGTCTCGATCGGAATGGTGATGTAGCGTTCGATCTCCGCCGCGGACAGACCCGGGCTTTGCGTGACGATGTCGACCATCGGCGGCGTCGGATCGGGATAGGCCTCGATGTTGAGCTGCTTGAACGCGATCAGGCCGCCGATCAACACGGCGACAAACAAACCCACCATCAGAAAGCGGCGGTGGACGGCGAGTGCGACGAGGCGATCCATTCAGATCGGAGCTTTCAATGAGGCTGTCCTCAAGTTCGTCATGCCCGGGCTTGTCCCGGGCATCCACGTCTTACTTCTTGCGCTCAAGACGTGGATGGCCGGGACAAGCCCGGCCATGACGCGTCGGTGGTATCGTGCCAAGCGTGAAATGACTTAGCTCCCGGATGCCGCGCGATCGATGAACAGGCTGCCCTTGGTGACGATCTGCTCGCCCGGCTTCAGGTTGCCCTTGACCTCCACCAGATTGCCGTTGGTGAGGCCGGTCTTGATCACCCGAAGTTCGATCGACTTGTCTTCATGCGCGACCCAGAGCCGGACCTGATCGCCCTCATAGATCAACGCCTGCTTCGGCACGGCGATGGCGGGGTGATCGCTGGCCGAATAGATCGTGACATTGGCGAACATTTCCGGCTTCAACTGACCGTCCTTGTTGTCGACGGTGGCGCGAACCAAAAGCCTTCGGGTGGCGGGGTCGATCGCCGCCGAAACGTAGTTGATGCGTGCGGTCAGCGCGCGGCCCGGCAACGCCAATACGTTGAAGGTGATCTCCTGTCCGACCGACACCACGGACGCTTCGGTCTCGCGAACGAATGCCGTCAGCCAGACCGTGGAGAGATCGCCGATCACGAACACCGGATCGCTGGCGCCGGCGCTGATATACTGCCCGGGGCCGATCTTGCGCTGCACCACGGTGCCTGCGATCGGCGAGAAGATGGTCGTTTCGGGATTGATGCGGCCTTTCTGCCGGAACGTGGCGACATCGTCATCGGTAAGACCGAGAATGCGCAGCTTGTTGCGCGCGGCCTCCAGGGCCGTCTCCGCGGAACGCTGGTCGTTCTGCGCCTGGATCAGCGTCGCCTGCGCCTGCTGATAGATCCTTTAACGGAACCGCCTTGCCCTCGAACAGATCCTTGGCGCGCTTCTCCTGGATCTGTGCGAGATCGAGCGCCGATTTCGCCTTGTTCAGCCCGGTCATGGCGGCGATGAAATCGTTCTGCGCCTGGACATTTTCGGCGGCTTCGATGATGAACAGCGCCTGCCCTTGCGTGACCTGGTCGCCGGGCCGGGCCAGCAGCTTGGTGACGCGGCCGGCATAGGGCGAGAACACCGGCGTGGAGCGATCCTCATCGACCGCGATCTTGCCTTCGGTGATGTGTTCGGCCCGGAACGCCTTTTCGGTCGCCGGCTCGATGGTCAGGCTGGCCCATTCCGAAGGCGTCAGGGTATAGCGCTGAAGGCCCTTGCGGGACTGACTGGACACCTCGGAATTGCCGTGGGTTGTCTTACCGACATGCGCAAGGCCAAAGGCGACGAAACCGACAAACGCCATCAGGGCCGCGCCAACGGCTAGCCGTCGACGGTTAAGCACATGAATTCGCTTGATAAATTCCGTCGGCATGGGGCCTTGGCTGAAGCGTGCAGTGTTCCGCGGCGATTTGCCTCACCGCTGTGCTAATAGTGCCCAATTCTTGTTTCAGACAATCTAAAAACGCGATCAGGCCTCGCGTTTTGAGTTAAAATTTTGAGAGACGATTAATTGCGGGCCGGCCATTTCGGCGGGTGACTGCCCAGCGGCATCGCCGCACGCGCCCACGACGCCGGGGTTTTCGACAGCATCGCCGAATGGCGCACCGAGCGCAGCGGACCAAAGCCCGAGGGGATTTCCTCGATGAAGGGCGTCACGGATTCGCCCTTCAAATCCTCGGTCTTGAAACCGTCGGCGACGCGGCCGAGATTCCACAGCCAGCGCCCGGTCTGCGCCAGCGACACCCGGACATGCCAGCTGCCGCCTTCGCAGCCCTGGCGCGCCTTCGCCATCATCGCCCCGAACGCCATCATGTAGCCGGTGGCATGATCGAGCATCTGCGCCGGCAATTCCTTCGGCCCATCGACGCCGGCGGCCTGGCCTTCGGCGTGATTGAAGCCGGTCGCGGTCTGCACCAGGGAATCGAAGCCGCGCCGGCCCGCCCAAGGACTTGTAGAAGGCCCGGCATGGCCATAGGCCGACAGCGAGACATAGACGATGCCGGGGCTGATCTTGGCTGCCTCCTCCGGCGAGAAGCCGAGTGCTGCGATGGATGCCGGACGGTAGCCTTGCGAGAAAATATCCGCCTCTGCCAGCAGGCCGCGCAGCACGTCGCGCCCCTGCCCGGTCTTGAGATCGACAAAGCTGGTCAGCTTGCCGCGGCCGGTGTCGATGGTGAGCCAGGGGATCGCCGGCAGGTTTGGACTTGAGATCAGCATCACGTCGGCGCCGTGGACTGCGAGCGTGCGGCCGGCGACGGGTCCGGCGATCACCCGCGACAGATCCAGCACGCGCACGCCGGCCAGCGGGCGATCGCCCCGGGGCCACGGTTTGGGCGCGGCTTCGCCGATTTTCTCGATTCCGACCAGCGGCAATTCGGCCAAGGCTTTTGCGTGCGGCACGGCCCGCCATTCGTCATGCGAGCGCATCAGCGCGACCACGCAGCCGCCGGCGTAAGCCGCAGTTTCGAACGCCTCGCCGTCCCACTGCATGAGGGCTGCCTGCACCTCATCGCGCTCCGGCTTGCAGTTCAGAACCTTGCAGACGGCGTCGCGGTGATGCGGAAAATTGGTATGCAGCCGCACGAAGCGCCCATCGCCGGTCTTGTAGACGCCGGCGATGGCGTCCCATGCCGGGCCCGGCGGTTTGCCGTCGACGCGCAAATAGCGTTCGCTGCGGCATTCGACGACGGCGTGGCGCATGTCGACCGCGATATCCTGCGATTGTCCGCTGCGCAATTGCCAGATGTTGGCCGCCGCCATTGCCGCCGCGGCGATGCTGGCTTGAGCCGCGGCCGCAACGCGAAACGACGACGGCAGCTGCGGCTCGTCGCCGGTCAGCGTGACGCGATCGAGCGCGGAAGCGTCGCCGCCGACTGATGTCCAGAGATCGGCGAGAATGTCGCGAGGGGATTGCATGGGTGTTTCCGCGATGATCGCGTAATCGTACCGCCGTCATTGCGAAGAGCGCAAGCGACGACCCTCGATCGTGTCCCGGGCGCGATGCAGCGTTCTTCACGCTGCTTCGCAGAACCGGGACCGTTACGAACACCGGCGTTCGTTACGGCCCCGGCTCTGCAGCGCACCACGCCGTGAAGAACGGCGCGCTGCGCTGCGTCCGGGGCACGGATCTTCAATGAAAATCCCGCGAGCGCGGCAGGATCCGGACATTGCGCGGGTGGCGGATTTTCTGCGCCGGGGCGTCCGGATGTTCGCGGCGATCGTCGTTGAGCGGCTCAACCAGCGTCGGGCCGGCAGGCACCGCATGCCGGTGCCTAAGCGCATCATCGGCCAGATGCACCAGATCGGACGAACGGTCGAACAACCGCTCGGCCACGAGATGCACGACCTTTTCCGGGCTGCTTTGAATGGTTCCTTCGACCAGGATCAGCCGCGCGCCCATTACCTCCTTGCGGAAGCGCTCCATCGCCTTCGGCCACACCACGATATTGGCGATGCCGGTTTCATCCTCCAGCGTCATGAACACGACGCCCTTGGCGCTGCCCGGCCGCTGCCGCACCAGCACCACGCCGGCGCAGCGAACGCGCTGCCTGTCGTTGGCGTCGGAGACTGCCGCGCACGTCACCACCCGCTCTCTGGCGAACATCGCGCGCAAAAATTCCATCGGATGGCCTTTCAGCGACAACCGGATGGTCTGATAGTCGGCCACCACCTGCTCCGGCAGCGGCATGACCGGCAGCGGCTGCGTGTCCTCGTCGGGCTGTTCGCGCGCGGTCGCGATCTCGAACAGCGGCAGCGGCACGTCATCCGGCAGCCGCCGCACCGCCCACAATGCCGCGCGGCGGTCGAGCCCGATGGAGCGAAACGCATCGGCATCGGCCAGCAGGATCAGCGCGCGTTTCGGCAAGCCCGTGTCGCGGGCGAAATCCTCCAGCGACGTGAAGCGGCGGCGCGCCCGCGCGGCAACGATTTTCTCACCCCAATCTTCCGGCTTCGGTTTTTTGATTTCCAGTCTTTTGTTATTTTCCGTTCTCAGAAATTCTTCATCCGGATCGGCCCACTTGAAGCCGTCGATCTGGCGGAAGCCAAGGCGGACGGCGTGATAATCGCCGCTTTGTTCTTCCAGCGTGTTCTGCGCAAAGCTGTAGGACACATCGATCTCGCGCACCTCGACGCCATTCTTGCGGGCGTCGCCGACGATCTGCGCCGGCGCGTAAAAGCCCATCGGTTGCGAGTTGAGCAATCCGCAGCAAAACGCATCGGGATGCCAATATTTGAGCCATGAAGAAACATAGACCAGTTGCGCAAAACTCGCGGCATGGCTTTCCGGAAAACCGTAGCTGCCAAACCCCTTGATCTGGTCGAAGCAGCTTCGGGCAAATACGGGATCATAGCCGCGTTCGATCATGCGATTGACCATTCGCTCTTCGAACGTATGCATGGTGCCGACATTCCGGAATGTCGCCATCGCCCTGCGCAGGCCGTTTGCTTCTTCAGATGTGAATTCCGCAGCCTGCATCGCAATTCGCATTGCCTGCTCCTGAAACAGCGGCACGCCGAGAGTCTTTTCCAGGACGTCTTTCAGTTCGTTTTTGTTGCCGCCTTTCGGATAGGGATATTCGATATCTTCCGGCTTCATCTTCCGGCGCTTCAGATACGGATGCACCATGTTGCCCTGGATCGGTCCAGGCCGCACGATGGCGACCTCGATCACCAGATCATAAAACGTCCGCGGTTTCAGGCGCGGCAGCATGTTCATCTGCGCGCGGCTCTCGACCTGGAATACGCCGAGCGACTCGCCTTTCTGCAGCATCTGATAGACTTCGTCATCATCCCTGGATTTGATATCGGCAAGCTCGTAGCGCTTGCCCTTATGATCTGCGATCAGGTCGAAACATTTGCGGATGCAGGTCAGCATGCCCAGCGCCAGCACGTCCACCTTCATCATCCTCAGCGCGTCGACATCGTCCTTGTCCCATTCGATGAAGGTGCGGTCATCCATCGCGGCATTGCCGATCGGCACGTAAGTATCGAGCCGGTCCTGGGTCAGCACATAGCCGCCGACATGCTGCGACAGATGGCGCGGGAACTCGATCAGTTCGGTAGCGAGTTCGACGGCGAGTTCGACCATGGGGTTTTTCGGATCGAGGCCGGCCTGCCTGACCTGCATCTCGTTCAGTCCCTTGCCCCAGCTTCCCCACACCGTATCGGCCAGCGCCGCCGTGACATCCTCGGTCAAACCCAGCGCCTTGCCGACATCGCGTATGGCGCTGCGCGGGCGATAATGGATGACGGTGGCGATGATCGCGGCGCGATGGCGGCCATAACGGCGATAGACATATTGCATCACCTCCTCGCGCCGCGAGTGCTCGAAGTCGACGTCGATGTCGGGGGGTTCCAGCCGCTCCTTGGAAATGAAACGCTCGAACAGCAGATTGACTTCGGCAGGATTCACCGAGGTCACACCAAGAACATAGCATACCGCCGAATTGGCTGCCGACCCTCTTCCCTGACACAAAATATTCTGCGACCGCGCATAGTGGACGATGTCATGCACGGTAAGAAAATAATGCGCGTATTGCAGCTCCGCGATCAGATCGAGCTCTTTTTTGCAGCGTAGCTCGCAAACTGCCGTCAATTCCCTGCGGGAAATATTGATCGGCGCCTGCCCAGGTGAGGTCTTCCAGATGCCGCTGCGCGGTCTTGCCTGGCGGCACCGGCTCGTCGGGGTATTGATACCTGAGCTGATCAAGCGAAAAGCTGATGCGATCGGCAAACCGCACGGTTTCCGCGATCGCCTCCGGGACATCACGAAACAACCGCGCCATCTCCTGCGCAGGCTTCAGATGGCGTTCGGCATTGCTCTCAAGTTTTTTGCCGACACGCTCAATGGTCGTCTTCTCGCGGATGCAGGTCAGCACGTCCTGCAAGGGTCGGCGCACGGGATGGTGATACAGCACCTCATTGGTCGCCAGCAGCGGAACGCGGGCCGTTGCGGCAATGCGCTGTAACCGGGCGAGACGGCGTCTGTCATCGCCGCGGTACAGCAGACTGGCCGCGAGCCAGACGCCTTCCGCGCGACTGTGCCGCAATCGATCGAGAATTGTCAGCGCTTGTGCCGTCTCAAAGCGATGCGGCAGCATCACGACCAGAAGCTGCCCTTCCGCGAATTCCCAGAGGTCATGCAGCGTTAAATGACACTCGCCCTTCTCCGCCGCGCGCTTGCCACGCGTCAGCAACTGGCAGAGCCGGCCGTAAGCCGCGCGGTCGCGCGGGTAGACCAGAATGTCCGGCGTGTCGTCATTGAAAACGAGCCGCGAACCGATCAGCAATTTCGCTTTGTGTTTGAGCTCGGGATTGCCAAGCTCCTTGTACGCGCGCACCACGCCGGCCAGCGTGTTGTGGTCGGCGATACCGATGACGGGAAGCCGAAGCTCGCTTGCCTGATGCACATAGTCCTGCGGATGCGAGCCGCCGCGCAAAAACGAAAAATTCGTGGTGATGCCGATCTCGGCATAAGGAATGTTCATGCAAACAATCCATGCACGAACCAGCCTGGTTGCACGGGCTCATCGTCCTTTACGATTTCGCCATATAACCCGTCCCGATAAAGCCAGAACCGTGTTCCGGCTTCATCTTCCACCCGAAAATAATCACGCGTCGGCATCGCTTCCTGCGAACGCCACCACTCCATGGCGACGCGTTCCGGGCCTTCCGCGCGAACGATGGTGTGAGACGCGCGCCGCCATTTGAAATGTTTTGGTGGTTTGTCTGGAACTTCCGCAAACAACACCTCGATCGGCTCCGGCCGCTCGAACAGCCGCAGCGGCCGCAGCGGCGGCTCGCCTTCGGCGCGCGCAGGCCAGGCCGCAATCGCAGCGGCGGCAAGATGATGCTGCGCGGGCGCCGCCAAACCGGCGCGTTCCGGAATGTGGGTGTCCTGCGGCAGGTGCACCACGACGCGGCGGCCGCCGATGCGCGCGGCGATGCGGTCGATCAGCGCGGCCAGCTCGTCATTGTCGTGCACATTGGCGTCGAGATCGCGCTGCTGCTGCACCACGATTTCGCTGCGGCTGGCGGACAGGCGAACGAGATCGAAGCCGAAACCGGGATCCAGCGGGTCGCTCAATGCATCGAGCCGCTCGCGGAACAGCCGGTCGATCATTTCAGCCCTGGTGACGGGCTGTCCGGTATCCACCGCAATCGCGCGCACCGCGCCGTCGGTGCGGAAGAAACTCGCCTCCAGCCGCCGCGCGCCCTTGCCCTGTTTTTCCATCGCTGCGACCAGCATCTGCGCCAGCCTGGATAATGCCGCTGCGATCACCCCATCGGTTGAGACCGGCTCGGCGAAGCGCTTCTCCACGATGTAATCCGGCAGCGGCTTGCGCGGGCTGATCGGCGCATCGTCCTGCCCCAGCGCCTGTTCCAGCAGGGTCGTGAAATCGGCGCCGAACCGCGCGGTGATCTCGTGGCGCGCGCGGGAAGCGACATCGCCGATGGTTTTCAAGCCGGCACGGCGCAGGCCGCGGGTGATCGCATCCTCGGCCCCGAGCGCGGATACCGGCAACGGCTTCACGCTATCAGCCTCTTCGCCGTCCATAACGATGCGGCCATGGACGTGGCGGTTCATCGTCCGCGCGCAGACCGAGGTGCCGGCAATCGCCGCGCTGACGGCAAAACCTTGTCGCGTCAGCGCGCCGCACAGCATCTGCATCAGCGCGGCCTCGCCGCCGAACAGATGCGCGCAGCCGGTGATGTCGAGGAACAGGCCGTGCGGGGAATCCAGCGCCACCAGCGGCGTGAAGCGGTCGCACCAGTCGGCGATGGCATTCAGCGCCTGCGCATCCGCGGCCTCGTCGGCATCGAACACCTGTATGTCCGGACAGACCGCGCGGGCATTGGCCAGCGGCAGGCCCACTTCAAGCCCGAGACGGGCCGCGGCGTCATCCAGCGCATAAATCTGCAGCGCGTTGTTTTGTTTGGCGACAACGATACTTGGCTGGTTGTTAGCCGGCTCGCCGTTGCCGCGTAAAAACTGCCGTTTGATGCGGTCGGTCGGCAGGCGTGGCAGCCACAGGCTGAGGATGCGCCGGCGTTTCACGGAAAAGGCACTCATCACATTTCCATTCCATGATCCAATGGCCAACAGGGCCATGACGGTTGCGAACCAGTTTTGTATCGAGCATGGGCGCGCCCCACGCCTCCCGACGCGGCGGCGAATGCGCCGCGCGAACGATCCATCGCGTCTCCGCTGTCGAGGGCATTGGCACTGCGGCGAGGCGCAGCAGCAGGCCGGTGACCCCCGACATCCGCGCCGCCAAAGTCAGCTTGCGGCTGGCGACGAGATCGAACTGCCGCGTCTCGCCCCAGATTTCCAGCACCACGGCGCCGAGCGCATCGCAGGCCAGCGCGTCGGCCGATGTCCGCAGCGCGGTCTCCACGTCGGGCGCGCGCACCGTCACCACGAGGCGTGGATCGAGGCCGAGTTCGCGCCACCCGCTCATCGACAGCGCGCCGGATTCGATTTCCGCAAAATCCTGCCGCACCCATAGCAGCGGCCGATGCGCGCTGACGCGCCGGGCAAGGCCAGCGATAAATCCCGTCGCCGCGGCGCTCTGCCGTCCCTCCGCGAACACCTCATGCACCGCACCGAGCGCAAGCCCACCCCGCAGCGCCGCATCCGCCCCGGCATGACCAAGCGCCACCCGATCCGACGCGGTGTCGTCGTGGGTTTCGATGCGCTCGATGCTGCCGCGCAAGCTCGCAAGCGTGCGTGTGCGTGCGCCGGTCATGCGCCGCTCCTGGAAAATGTGTCCGCTTCGGTTCTGGAAGAGAAACCAGAAGCTGGCTCATTTGTTCATGATATGTTCTAATATAAAGCTAAGATGGCCAAGAGAGTCAATCGGGATCGCAGGCGATCCCGTCATTGCGAGCGAAGCGAAGCAATCCAGAAGCCGCAGGCAAAGACTGGATTGCTTCGTCGCAAGTGCTCCTCGCAATGACGAATAATGAAATGGAATCAAAGGGATTCAAACCATGAACCTGCAGCGCAAGCTGGAAATCCTGGCCGATGCCGCCAAATATGACGCCTCCTGCGCCTCCAGCGGCACCGAACAGCGGGACTCCAGCGACGGCAAGGGGCTGGGCTCGACCGCGCCGGGCATGGGCATCTGCCATTCCTACGCACCGGACGGCCGCTGCATCTCGCTGCTGAAAGTCCTGCTGACCAACGCCTGCAACTACGACTGCCTGTATTGCGTCAACCGCGCCACCTCGAACGTGCCGCGCGCGCGCTTCACCGTCGACGAAGTGGTGCAGCTGACGCTCGATTTCTATCGCCGCAATTACATCGAAGGGCTGTTCCTGTCCTCCGGCATCATCCGCAGCGCCGATTACACCATGGAGCAGGTGGTGAGCGTGGCGCGCAAATTGCGCGAACAGCATCGCTTTCGCGGCTACATCCATCTCAAAACCATTCCGGAAGCCGACGACGCACTGATCACTGAGGCCGGCAAATACGCCGACCGGCTCAGCATCAACATCGAGGTGCCGGAGGAAGAAAGCCTCGCGAAACTGGCGCCGGATAAGGACGTGCGCACGATCAGGCGCACCATGGGCCGGTTGCGGCTCAAGCTCGACGAAGCAAAAGAAAATACAAAAGCCAAGAACGCGCCGCGCTTTGCACCGGCAGGGCAAAGCACACAGATGATCGTCGGCGCGGATGGCGCCTCCGACCGGACCATCCTCAACACCAGCGCCAATCTCTACGGCTCCTACAATCTGAAGCGCGTGTATTATTCCGCGTTCAGCCCGATCCCCGACGCCAGCCGCGCGCTGCCGCTCAGCGCGCCGCCGCTGGTCAGGGAGCACCGGCTTTATCAGGCCGACTGGCTGATGCGATTTTATGGCTTCGAGGCAAGCGAAATCGTCGAGCAGGCGGAAGGCATGCTGCCGCTCGACATCGATCCGAAACTGGCCTGGGCACTACGCAATCGCGATCGCTTCCCGCTCGACGTCAACCGCGCCAGCCGCGAGGATTTATTGCGCGTGCCCGGCTTCGGCGCCAAGGCCGTGGACCGCATCATCGCGACGCGGCGGCTCTCGTCGATCCGCGTCAGCGACCTTGCGCGACTGCATATCCCGCGGAACAAGGCGTTGCCGTTCATCGTTCTCCCCGATCACCGGCCGCCGCCGCATTTGCTCGACAGCGCGCGGCTGGTGGAGCGATTTAGGCCGAAAGCGGCGCAGTTGGGGTTTGGATTTTGAGTGACCCATCAAAACACTCAACCGTCATCCTGAGGAGCGGCCTCTTGGCCGCGTCTCGAAGGATGGCCGCAAGCGTCTGTGGCCCATCCTTCGAGACGCCGCGCAAGAGCGCGGCTCCTCAGGATGACGGTGGTGTGAGTGGCAAGAACGGGATGTAGAGAATGCACTTCATCTCATTGAACAGCGAAACCGATTTCGAGGGCTGGCGTAAGGCGGCCCGCGCGCTGGCCCTGAACAACGTGGCGCCAGCCGATGTGACATGGACGGTGGCAGGCAACGATCCCGAGTTGTTCGAACCTCCCACCGCAGCGCCGCTCGAGACGCCCCACGGCAGCACCTTCAACGTCCCGGCCAAATTCGTCGAACTGGCGCAAATCGCGATCCTGCATCGCGATATCAAGCGTTTTGCCATCCTGTACCGCCTGCTGTGGCGGCTGCGGAGCAATCACGACCTGCTGGATGTCGCGACCGATCCGGACACAGCCCAGGTCGTCGCCATGGCCAAGGCCGTGCGCCGCGACGAGCACAAGATGCATGCCTTCGTCCGCTTCCGCGAAGTCGGGCGCGAGCGCGAGTCGCATTTCATTGCCTGGTTCGAGCCGGAACATCATATCGTCGAACTGGCGGCGCCGTTTTTCGCACGGCGCTTTGCGGATATGGCCTGGTCGATCCTGACGCCGGACCTTTGCGCGCATTGGGACGGCCATGCCGTCTCCTTCACGCCGGGCGTCAGCAAATCGGACGCGCCGTCGGAAGACCGGTTGGAGGAAACCTGGCGGCGCTATTATGCCAGCATCTTCAACCCTGCCCGGCTCAAGGTGAAGGCGATGCAGGCCGAGATGCCGAAGAAATATTGGCGGAACCTGCCGGAGGCCTCAATGATTAAGCCTTTGATCGCCGGCGCCGGACGCGCGGCCGGCGACATGATCGCCCAGGGCGCAACGGAACCGCACAAGGCGCAGAAACGGGCCGAGCCCATGAAACGCAAGCCTGCAACATCCGGCGACAGCATCGAGGCCCTGCGCGAGGAAGCGGCCGGCTGCCGCGCCTGTCATCTCTGGAAAGACGCGACCCAGACCGTGTTCGGCGAAGGCCCGCAGCATGCCCAGGTGATGCTGGTCGGCGAGCAGCCCGGCGACAAGGAAGACCTCGCCGGAAAACCGTTCGTGGGTCCGGCGGGCCAGATGCTGGACCGCGCGCTGAAAGAAGCCGGCGTCAACCGCGACAAGGTCTACGTCACCAACGCGGTAAAGCATTTCAAATTCGTACCGCGCGGAAAAATCCGCCTGCACCAGAAGCCGAACACGGCGGAGATCAAGGCGTGCCGGCAGTGGTACGAGCGCGAACTTGCCTCGATCAAACCCGACTTGGTGGTGGCGATGGGCGCCACCGCGGCGCAAAGCGTGTTCGGCAAGATCACGCAGATCAACAAGAACCGGGGACGGCTGATTGATCTCGATGGCGGCGCCAAGGCGCTGGTGACGGTGCATCCGTCCTATCTGCTGCGGTTGCCGGACGAAGACGCCAAGGCGCGCGAATATGAGCGCTTCGTCGATGATCTCAAGATCGTCGCCGCGCAGATGAAGAAGGCCGCGAGGGCGGCGTAATCGCTGCGCAACGCTGGCCCCGCATGCGTCCGACGGATGGTAAGGCCTGAGGTGCGGGCGATGGATGATACTCCGGTTCACGGTGCAACACCAAAAAGGCGCTGCACCGCGTCCGGGTACGAGGTTCTACTTTATGCCGCCGCGGCGAGGTTGACCGCTGCCTCGGCAAGCGACGTCAGCGCTACATCGGTCTTCTTTTCCTCCTGCAGGGTTTGATCCAGCAGGCGGGCAGCGTCTTTCATGCCGAGCTGCAGGGCCCACTGCTTCAGCGTGCCGTAGCGCGAGATTTCGTAGTGTTCCACCGCCTGGGCCGCGGCGAGCAGCCCCGCATCGAGCGCCTCGCAGCCCTTGTACTCGTCCATGATCTCCTTGCCTTCATCGAGAATGCCCTTGATGGCATCGCAGGTCTTGCCGCGCGCCGGCGCGCCGAGGATCTTGAAGACCTGCTCGAGCCGGTCGACCTGGCCTTCGGTCTCACCGCGATGTTTTTCGAACGCCGCGCGCAGCTTGTCCGACTGGGCGGCTTTCGCCATCTTCGGCAGGGCCTTCAAAATCTGCTTTTCGGCGAAGTAGATGTCTTTCAGGGTGTCGAGGAAGAGATCGTTGAGGTCCTTGTCCTTGGCGGCCATGTCGCACTCCATTTCAAGAGATGATTGGGACGTTCCCGCTTCTCAACGTGATGTGATGCGCATTGTTCCTGACGGCGTAATCCGCGGCGAGTGCGGCAAAAAAGCCACCACCGAAACCGCTGTCCCGCTATGCTGAGGCCATACCTAAGCGCGTAAAAACCGATGCCAGACCTACGACTGCTCAACCCCTCGGGGATGGCCGTCTCGATCGCCGCGCATCTGACGGTGCTCACGGTCGGACTTGGCTATGCGGGGTGCGGCCGTTCGAAACGGTTCCGGCTGAAAGTATCGCGGTCGATCTCGTCTCGTCGGCCGAGGTCAAGGAAGCCACGCCGGAGACGCCGAAGCCGACGCCGCCTTTGGAAATTCCCGACCTCTTCACCAGGGAGCAGCCTGCGGTGTCGAAACCCGCAGCTCCGCCGCCTACGCCGCAAGCCACGGCGATGCCGGCCGCCGCTGCTGCAACTCCCGCAAAGGCTGACGCGAAACAGGCGGCTCTGCAGCCGGTTGCGGCGGCGGCGTCGTCGGCGGTGCAACCGTCATGGCGGCCGCTGGACCCCGATCTCAGCGTAAAATACCAGGTCAATCTGGGCCTGCCCGCGCGGCCCGGCGACGATTTCGATACGCTAGCTTTCACCGCCGCCAAGGTGGCGACCGATGACCTCGCCAAATTCCGGGAACGCCTGAAGAGCTGCTCAGCGCTGCCGGCATCGATCGCGCCGACCGACAAGGTCACTATTCGGCTGCGGGCGAGTTTCCTGCCCGACGGCACGCTGGCCTCCGCGCCGTTGCTGATCGAGGCCAGCGCCTCCACCAAGGGACCGCTGCTGATGCAGGCCGCGATCGCCGCGCTGGCCGCATGCCAGCCTTACGCGGTGCTGCCGGCGGACAAGTACGGCGAATGGAAAGTGCTCGATCTCAGTTTTACGCCGCGGGATTTTAAGGGTGGGTAGTGTGCTTCCGTCATTGCGAGCGTAGCGAAGCAATCCAGACCCTGGGGCACAGCTGCACCTGGATTGCTTCGTCGCTTCGCTCCTCGCAATGACGGAAGAATTCACGCCGCCAGCGTGTTCTCCACCAGCTTGATCCAGTACGAGGTGCCATAGACGATGGCGTCGTCGTTGAAATTATAGGCCGGATGATGCAGCCCGGCGCTGTCGCCGTTGCCGCAGAAGATGAACGCGCCTGGCCGCGCCTCCAGCATATAGGCGAAATCTTCCGCGCCCATCATCGGCGGCGTGTCGTGGACGTTGGCGTCGCCGGCGATTTCCTTCGCCACGCGCGTCGCCGTCTCCGTCTGCGAAGCATGATTGACCGTCACCGGGTAGCCGCGTTCCCAGGTGACGTCGATCTTGGTTCCCGTCGACAGCGCGACGCCGTTGGCTACTTCATGCACCCGCTTCTCGACCAGTTTTCTGATATGCGGCTTCAGGGTCCGGACGGTTCCCTTGAGCTCGACCGTTTGCGGAATCACATTGCGCGCATTGCCGGCATAAAATTCGCATATCGAGACGACCGCGGATTCCAGCGGATCGACGCTGCGCGCGACGATGGATTGCAGCGCGGTGATCAATTGCGCGCCGGCCAGCACCGGATCGATGCAGATGTGCGGACGCGCCGCGTGGCCGCCGAGCCCCTCGATGCGGAAATCGATGGCGTCGGTCGCGGCCATGATCGGACCCGGCCGTATCGCGAAGGAGCCTACGGGGATACCGGGACCGTTGTGCATGCCGTAGACCTGATCGATGGCGAAGCGCTCCATCAAGCCGTCCTTGATCATGGCGGCGGCACCCGCGCCGCCCTCTTCCGCCGGCTGGAAAATCACCACCGCGTCGCCGGCGAAATTCCGGGTCTCCGCAAGGTATCGCGCCGCCCCGAGCAGCATCGCGGTGTGTCCATCATGCCCGCAAGCATGCATCAGCCCCGGCGTCTTCGAGGCATAGTCGAGATTGGTCGCTTCCTCGATCGGCAGCGCGTCCATGTCGGCGCGCAGCCCGATCACCTTGACGTCGGAGCCGGCGGCGGGCTTGCGGCCCTTGATGACGCCAACCACGCCGGTGCGGCCGAGGCCGGTTGCGACCTCGTCGCAGCCGAATTCCCGCAACCGGTCGGCCACGAATGCCGCGGTGCGGTGCACCTCGTACAGCAGCTCGGGATGGGCATGAATATCCCGCCGCCAGGCCTGAATATCCGGTTGCAGATCGGCGACGCGATTGATGACAGGCATGATAAATCTCGGTCAGGAGAGGATGATTTGCCGTGTCTAGCACGGCGCTGCGATCCGCCCAATACTCCGTTATCGGCCGTCATGGCCGGGCTTGTCCCGGCCATCCACGTCTTTAGCTTCCATATGAAGAAAGACGTGGATGCCCGGCATAAAGCCGGGCATGACGAGGTCATATCAGCCGTCATGGCCGGGCTTGTCCCGGCAATCCACGTCTTGTTTGCTGCAAAGTCGAAAGACGTGGATGCCCGGGACAAGCCCGGGCATGACACGAGAGAGAAGCAGTCGGGGACGGAAAAAAATGCCGAAGCGCCTTGAGGGCGATTTCGATTATATCGTGGTCGGCGCGGGAACGGCCGGCTGCATTGTCGCCAACCGGCTGTCGGCCGATCCGGCCCGCCGTGTCCTGCTGCTGGAGGCCGGCGGCAACGACAACTGGATCTGGTTTCACGTGCCCGTAGGCTACCTGTTCGCGATCGGCAATCCGCGCTCGGACTGGATGTTCAGGACCGAGCCGGAAGCGGGCCTCAACGGCCGCGCGCTGGCCTACCCCAGAGGCAAGGTGATCGGCGGCTCATCGGCGATCAACGCGATGATCTCGATGCGGGGGCAGGCCGCCGATTACGATCACTGGCGGCAGCTCGGCCTCACCGGCTGGGGCTATGACGACGTGCTGCCGGCGTTCAAACGTCTCGAAGATCATTTTCTCGGGGACAGCGAGCATCATGGCGCAGGCGGCGGCTGGCGCATCGAGGCGCCGCGGCTGTCCTGGAAGGTTCTCGACGCCGTGGCAGACGCCGCTGCGGAAATGGGGATTCGCAAAATTCCGGATTTCAACACCGGCGACAATGAAGGCGTCGGCTATTTCCACGTCAACCAGAAGCGCGGTCGGCGCTGGTCGTCGGCGCGGGGTTTTCTGAAACCTGTCTTGAGCCGACCCAATCTGCGTCTTGAAAAGGACGTGCTGGTCGATCGCCTGATCGTCGAGGACGGCCGGGCCGCGGGGGTGCGCTTCATTCGGGGCGGCGCGATCGTCGAGGCTCGCGCCAGGGGCGAGGTCATTCTCTGCGCCGGCTCGATCGGATCCGTGCAGGTGCTGCACCGGTCCGGCATCGGGCCCGCGGACTGGCTGGGATCCCTTGGCATCGACACCGTGCTCGACCGCCCGGGCGTCGGGCGCAACCTGCAGGACCATCTGCAGCAGCGCGCGATCTACAAGGTCGAAGGCGTGCGCACGCTCAACGAGACCTACTATTCGCTATTCAGGCGCGGGATGATGGGGCTCGACTATGCGCTGCGACGGCGCGGCCCGCTGACCATGGCGCCGTCACAGCTCGGGATTTTCACGCGCTCCGACCCGCGCCGCGAGCGCGCCAATATCCAGTTTCACGTCCAGCCGCTGTCGCTCGACAAGTTCGGCGATCCGCTGCATCGCTTTCCGGCCATTACCGTCAGCGCCTGCAACCTGCAGCCGACGTTGCGCGGCACCGTCCGGCTTCGAAGCGCGAAGCCGGATGACGCGCCATCGATCGCGCCGAACTACCTTTCGACCGACGCAGACCGCGAGGTCGCCGCCGATGCCATCCGCGCCACGCGGCGCCTGATGAAGCAGCCGGCCCTTAAGCCGTATAACCCGGAAGAATTTTTGCCGGGACCCTCGGTCGGCGACGACGACGCCTCGCTGGCCAAGGCCGCCGGCGATATCGGCACCACCATCTTTCACCCCGTCGGTACCGCAAAGATGGGCACGGCGTCCGATCCGCTCGCCGTTGTCGACGAGCGGCTGCGGTTTTATGGCCTTACGGGGCTGCGCGTGGTCGATGCCGCGGTGATGCCGACCATCACTTCGGGCAATACCAACACGCCGACCGCGATGATCGCCGAAAAGGGCGCGAAAATGATCATCACAGATTCGCGATAATCGCCCTCGTCGTAAATTTCCGGGAATAAACCTACCCCTCCCCCGATCAAGCCCATGAACCCAATCAAGGGTCCATGGAGACTGGCGATGCACGATCACGATGAACATGGCGGCGTCAGCCGCCGCCGGGTGCTGGAATGCATGACCTGGGCCGGTACCGGCGTACTCTGGACCATTTCCGGCGGGGTGCCGCACTCGCTCGGCCTTGTCGGCTCGGCGAAGGCGGCCGAGCCAGCCGGGCTGAGTTTTCTGCAGATCAGCGACAGCCATGTCGGCTTCGACAAGCCCGCCAATCCCAATGCCATCGGCACGCTGGAAGAGGCGATCGGCAAGATCAAGGCCATGCCGATAAAGCCGTCTTTCATGATCCATACCGGCGACATCACGCATCTGTCGAAGGCCGCCGAATTCGACGACGCCGAACGCATCATCAGCCAAGCAAAACTCGACGTGCATTACGTGCCCGGCGAGCACGATTTCATCGATGAAGAACGAAAGTTCTACCGCGAGCGCTATGGGCGCGGCGCCAAGGGCGCCGGCTGGTATTCGTTCGACGCGAGCGGCGTGCATTTCATCGGCCTCGTCAACGTGGTCGACCTCAAAGCCGGCGGCCTCGGCAATCTCGGCGCCGAGCAGCTGCAATGGCTGGAGGACGATCTCAAGGGCCGTTCCAAGTCGACCCCGATCGTGGTGTTCGCGCATATCCCGCTGTGGACGGTGTACCCGACCTGGGGCTGGGGCACCGAGGACGGCGCCCGCGCGCTGGACTACCTGAAAGGCTTCGGATCGGTAACGGTGCTCAACGGCCACATCCATCAGGTGATGCAGAAGGTCGAAGGCAACGTCACCTTCCACACCGCGCGCTCCACAGCCTTCCCGCAGCCGGCACCGGGCACCGCGCCCTCGCCCGGCCCGATGAAGGTCGCCGACGACAGGCTCCGCACCCTGCTCGGCATCGCCAGCATCGACTTCAAGCCGGGCAATGAGCGGCTTGCGATCATCGACACGCCGCTGCAGGGCTAAAAGGAAATTCGTCATGACGTTCGCAACGCTCCGCAACCTCGGCATCCGCCTCGCCGTGGCTGCGGCAATGACCTCCCAGATGTCCGCGGCCCGCTGCGAGAACACCATTGTCACGATCGACAATTTTACGTTCTCGCCGGCGCAGCTGACGGTCAAAGCCGGCACTACCGTGACCTGGAAAAACCAGGATGACATTCCGCACACGGTGGTGTCGGCGGGAAAGTTCAAGTCGAAAGCGCTCGATACCGACGACAGCTATTCGTTCACCTTCACGGCGGCGGGCGACTACACCTATTTTTGTTCACTGCATCCGCACATGACCGGGACGATCAAGGTTGAGTAGCGTATTGAATCAAGGCATCACCTTGATGCCGGGAGCCGGATTGCGAACCCGGCCGGTCACGGATGCCAGGCAAGCCATGCCGATCGGCGGTTCAGGCAACGACCCAGAACGAGCGCGGCGTTTTCACGACGCCGCGCTGCCGCTTCTCGACGACGTTTACACGCTGGCGCGCCATCTGTTGCGCGACGCCGCCGATGCCGAGGACGCCGTGCAGGAATGCTACCTGCGCGCGTTAAAACATTTCGACAGCTATCGCGGGCCGGCGATGAAGCCGTGGCTGCTCGCGATCCTGCGCAATGTCTGCCGCGCCGAGTTTGCGCGGCGGGCGAGTTCGGCGACCGCCCCGATCGATGACGTAGCGGATGACGCCGAGAAAACCCCGCTATGGCACGAAACGCAGGATACCCCGGAAACGCAGGTGCTGCGCCGCCGCGATGCGACAGCCATCCAGCGGCTGGTGGCCGATCTTGCCGAGCCATTTCGCGAAACCTTCGTGCTGCGCGAAATTCAAAACCTGTCGTATCGCGAGATCGCCGAAATCGTCGGCGCCCCGGTCGGCACCGTGATGTCGCGCCTCGCGCGCGCCCGCGCCATGCTGCGCGCCGCATGGATGGCGGAAGAGGAGCAACCGACATGACCTGCGACGAGGCCGAAATCCTGTTGCATGCGCTGCTCGACGGCGAACTCGACGCCGGGCATGCGCGCGAGGTCGAAGCGCACATCGCGGGCTGCCCGCGTTGCGCCGCGCAACTGCGCAGCTATCGTGAAATGAGCAACGCGGTCTCGGATGCGGATTTGCATTACACGGCCCCGCCGGCGCTTCGCCGTCGCATCGAAGCGGCGCTGCCGCAACCGCGCGTGACGAGCCGGCGCTCTTTGCTCAAGGGCTTTGCGATGGGATCGGCGGTGTCGGCGATCGCCGCAACCGGTCTCGTCGCCATCGTCCTGCGCAACGATGACGAGCAGCGCATTACCTCCGAAGTGGTCTCGGCACACCTGCGCTCGCTGCAGGCCGGACACCTGACCGACGTGCTCTCCACCGATCAGCATACGGTAAAACCGTGGTTCAACGGCAGGCTGGACGTGGCACCGCCGGTGATCGATCTGACCGCGCAAGGTTTTATGCTGATCGGCGGCCGGCTCGACTATGTGGATGGCCGCGCGCTCGGCGCGGTGGTCTACAAGCGGCGCAGCCACGTCATCAACCTGTTCGTTGCGCAGGGCGCGAACGCGGAGCACCGCGCCAGAACCGAAACGGTTCAAGGTTTCAACATCCGTCGCTGGAGCGAGCGGGGATTGAACTACTGGGCGGTCAGCGATCTCGGCGCGGATGAACTCAACGATTTCGGCGAGAAGTTCGAGGCGGCGATGCGGAGCGCGGGATGAACCGTAGACCGTAGGGCGGATTAGCGCAGCGTAATCCGCCGTCTTGGGCTATTGCCGCTGGATGGAATGGCGGATTACGCTGCGCTAATCCGCCCTACGCCGATTTCCGAATCGCGTTGTCGACGAGGGTCTTGCCGAGCGACCAGATCGCGCCGGGGACCTTGTGGCTGTCGGAGATGACGGTATCGAACGCCCGCTCGATCCAGTTGCAATCCTCGTCCGTGATGGTCAGCGGCGGCAGCAGTTTGATGGTATGACTGCCGTGGCCGGAAACCTGGGTGAGGATCTTATGGTCCTTGAACAGCGGCACGGTGATGAGCTGGCAGAACAGGCCCTTGTTGGCGGTTTCCAGCACGTTCCACGAGGCCTTCAGCCGCAGCGATTTCGGCGGACCGAATTCCACGCCGATCATCAGCCCCTTGCCGCGGACCTCTTTCATCAGCTCATAGCCGGGAACCATCCGGGTCAATGCAAGCCGAAGCTCGGCGCCACGCTTGGCGGCGCTTTCGACCAGCCGCTCCGCCTTGATCACTTCGAGCGTGGCGATGCCGGCCGCCATCGCCAGATCGTTTTTCGCAAACGTCGAGCCGTGCACCACCGCGCGGTCCATCTGATTGAAGACCTTGTCGAAGACATATTTGCGCGTCAGCAGCGCGCCGACGGGAACATGGCCGCCGGACAGCGCCTTGGCGAGCAGCACCATGTCGGGTTCGATGTTCCAGTGCTCGCACGCGAGGAAGCGGCCGGTGCGGCCGATGCCGGTTTGAATTTCGTCGGCCACCAGCAGCGTGCCATAGCGGCGGCACAGCGCGGCGGCGCCCGGCAGAAATTCATCCGTCGGCATGTTGACGCCCTTGCCCTGGATCGGCTCGACGATGAAGGCGGCGACCTGGCGCGTCGAGAGCACTTTTTCCAGTGCCGCAAGATCATTGAAGGGGATCGACGTGCAGTCCGGCAGCAGCGGCCCGAAACCGGCACGGAAATTCGCATCGCCGGTCAGCGACAGCGCGCCATAGGATAGTCCGTGGAAGGCGTGATCGCAGTAGACGATGCCGGGACGGCCGGTCGCACAACGGGCGAATTTGATCGCAGCTTCGACACATTCGGCGCCGGAATTCGCAAAAAAGACTTTATCCAGATAAGGCACATGAGCGAGCAGCCGCTCCGCGAGCACGCCCGCCAGCGTAGAAACGTCGAGTTGCACGAGGTTAGGCAGATCGCTGTCCAGCACGCTCTTCAAGGCGTCGCGAAGTACCGGATGGTTCCGCCCAATCGCAAAAACGCCAAATCCGCTGAGTAGATCGAGATAGCGGGCGCCTTCGCGATCGAAGAGGTACTGGCCTTGGCCTTTCTGGAAACCGACATCATAGCCGATCGTCTTGAGAACACGGACAAGCTGCTCGTTGAGGTGCCGGGAATGCATGGAACTCCGCTGCGCCTCGCGGTCCGCAAACATCTCGGAAACGTCTAGATTTGGATATAGCATCAGATACATACTTCGGTTGATGGCCGCTTCGTCAACTGAAAACACGCAATGCGGCGTTTTGCCCCCAATCCTGAGCGTCCTACTTAAGCATAGGTTCGAACCATGTTGCACTGCCCTCGAAACTTCACGCGCACCCTGATGGCTTGCGGCGCGGTATTTACAACGACGCTGGGAACCGCCTTCGCAGCCGACCCCACCGGCGACTGGATGGTGGCGGACCAGGTAGCCAACATCCGCGTCGCCGAATGCAACGGCAGCATGTGGGGCGCGGTTGCGTGGGAGAAGACGCCCGGCGGCCGCGACATCAACAATCCCGATGTCGCGCTGCAGAGCCGACCGACCCTGGGCATGCCGATCCTGATCGACATGAAGAAAAAGACCGGGACGGATCAGTGGGAAGGCCAGGTCTACAACGCCAAGGACGGCAAGCTTTATAGTTCGACGATCAAGCCCGTCGGCTCGGACAGACTTGAGATTCAGGGCTGCGTATTGGGCTTTCTGTGCGGCGGCGAAACCTGGACCCGCGTCGGGCCTCCGATTCCAAGCAGCCCTTCCAACAGCATGGCCAAGGGCCCACCGAAGGCGACCGGCGGGATAAAAACAACCGGCCTGCCCGGTCAACCGGCGCAACCGAAAACCGTAGCGGCTCCGCCCGCACCCAAAACGACGGGATCGACAGGCCCGAAAACAGCCGCGCCGGGCCAGAAGACCGCGGCGGCGTCAGGTGATGTCGTCGGCGATATTTGCCTCCTTCCGGACATCGCGCGGTTTACCCATTAGCGCGGGCTGAAACAGCAACACCGCGGCGAGCGTGGTGACCAGCGACAACGCCAGCAGCTTGCCCATGCTCGCGGTGCCCGGATGGCTCGACAGCCAGAGGCTGCCGAACGCCGTGGCGGTCGTCATCGCGCTGAAAAATATCGCGCGCGTCAGGCTCGACTGCAGCAGGTTGGTTCTGCCGGACCGCCACGCCGTGACGTAGTAGATCTTGAACGCGACGCCGACGCCGAGCAGCAGCGGCAGTGCGACGATGTTGGCGAAGTTGAGCGGCAATCCGATCAGCACGCAGATTTCCAGCGTCACCGCGCCCGCTACCAAGAGCGGCACCAGCGTCAGCAGCACGTCGGTGATTCGCCGCAGTGCCAGCCAGAGCAACAGACTGATCGAGAGCAAGGCCCAGAAGCCGGCGTGGATGAAGGCTCTCACGACAGTTTCGCCCGATTTGAGAATCGATACCGGCCCGCCGATGGCGGTCGGCTCGGCGGCGAGAACCGCGGCGGCAAACTTGCGCAGCGTGTCGTTGTCGTCCGGGTCGCCCTTGGGCAGCGCTTCGACGCGGGTGATGCCCTCCGGGGTTTGCCACGACCGCACCAGATCCGGCGGCAGCGTCTTCAGGCTCACCGGTTGCGCCTGAAGCAGCAGCTTGAGCTGCTCGATCATGATCTTCAGTGGATCGACAAAGACGGACTGCACCTTGTTTCGCGTCGCCTCATTGGAGTCGGCAAGTCTGGACAAGTCATCGGCGAGCCGGCGCGATGCCTCGGCGCCCGGACCCTTGGCCTCGCCGGCCGTCTTGCGCAGGCTGTCGGCGGCGCCCTTCAGCGCGTCGATATTTTCCTGGTCCGTGGGCGGCGCATCGATCTGATCGGGATTCAGCGCCGGATTGAGCACCTTGGCGCCCTGCGCAATCGCCTTCAGTTTCGCCGGTTGATCGGGAGGCACGAAGCTGTCCAGCGACATTGTGCGCAACACTTCAGGCACCTTGGCCAAGCGAGCTTCGATTTTCCGCGCGTCATCCTCGGATTTGCCCATTACATTGATGGCGCTTGCGCCGGTGTTCGGGTCCTTGCGCAAGTCGAGATAGGTCGCGATCGATTCGACCTTGGCGTTTCGGAGGTGGATCGGGTTGAAATCGAATCGGAGGAAATACAGCGCCGGCATGCCGGCCAGCGCGACCAGCAAGGTGCCGGCAATAATCGCAATACGATGCTTTTCCAGGAAATGATCGACCGGGGCCAGGAACGCGTAGCCGACCGGTTCTTTTTCGCCGGGAGGGTTGAGCATCTTCAACAGCGCCGGAAGCACCGTGATGCTCGCCATGAACGCCACCAGCATGCCGACGCCGGCGATCTTGCCGAGTTCGGAGATACCCTTGTAGTCGGTCGGCAGGAACGACAGGAATCCGGCCGCCGTCGCCATCGCCGCCAGCGACAGCGGAACGGACGAGCGCTCGGCGGCGTGAAGCAGGGCGGCCTCCAGATCGTCATTCTTGAACCGTTCGGACCGATACCGCACGCTGTATTGGATGCCGAAATCGACACCCAATCCGATGAAAAGCACGGCGAATGCGATCGACAGCAGGTTCAGCGAACCCACCATCATCAGACCGGCGGCAGTGGTGATCGACAGACCGATAAACAGCGTCGCGAAGACGGCGAAGATAATCTTCGACGAATGCAGCGCCATCCAGAGAATCAACAGCACCACGAGCAATGTGCCGATGCTGTTGACGACAGCGCCATCCTGAACGGTTGCGAATTCTTCATTGGCGGTCGGGACCGGTCCCGTCAGCCGCACCCGCGCCCCGTATTCGCCAGCGAGATTGAGATCGCTGGCGGCTTTCCTGATCGCATCGGTGGCGTCCTTGCCCGGCTCCAGTGCATTGAAATCGAGGATCGGCCTGAATTCGATAAAGGATCGGCGATCGGCATCCGTCAGCGGCTTGCCGTTCGCAAGTTCGCGCCATGAAAAAGTTCCGGAACCGGTTTTCAGGACGTTCTCGACGGTCTCTGCAATCAGCGAAAACGGCGTAGCCGTGCTGTCGAGCTTGATCTCGCCGCGCTTGACCCCGGCAAGGCCGGTCTCGAGCGCTCCGGTCAGTCCGCGCAGAGTGGGATCGCCGGCCATGATTTCAATCAGGGGAGCGGCGGACGCGAACTGGCCGGTGATTTGCGCTACCTCTTCCTTCGGAAGAAACAACAGCCCGTTCTTCTGGAAAAACTCGCTGTCATTCAGCGAGCGGACCGAATCGAAATGGGCTTTGTCGGGTGTCAGTTTCTCGACCAGCCTGGCGCTCGCGGCGCTGGCGAATTCAGGCGTCGGCGCCTCCACGACGGCCAGGATCATCCGTTCCTGTTCGAAGGCGCTTTCGAACGCGTTGTCGCGCTGGCGCCAATCGAGATCGGGCGAAATCAGCGTGTTGATGTCGGTGTTGATCTTGAAGTGTCGAGCCGTATAGAAGCCCGCCCCGACCGCAAGGATGAGCGAGAGCACAATGGTGAGCGGGGCAAAGCGGGTGCAGGTCCTGACAATCGAAACAACGAAACTTGTAAGCACACTTTTTCTTTCTATCTGCCGGTTTGCCTGAAACGCCCGGTGTGTACCGGAGTTCCGGAACCTGATCTAATGGGTTTGAATACACTTGTCTTTAAGGCCACGGTGAGGTGGCCCAAAGCGTGCCGCGGCCAGGTCCCGGGCTGGTATAATCGGGATTGGCCAGTCTTAAAATGACGAACGAGTGAGGTGGCAGAGGATCAGGGCTCGGGGGCGCAGTTGGGGGGCCATCCTGTAAAATAATACCTATGGACGGCCGCACGCGAGCGATTTCGGCGGAATCTGCCTTTGCTTTCACGGATGTTTTTGCCACAAAGTCCTGAGCCACCATGCGCTTGGGGCATGGATTGATGCGGGACGGAACTTGGTGCGGGACTTGCACATATTTCAGGCTGTCGGACGGAGGCAGATGATGAGCGCGGTGCAGCTTGGTTAACGGTAGCCCGATGGAAGTGTTTCTTGCGCAGCCGCGCGGCTTTTGCGCCGGCGTCGTGCGTGCGATCGAGATTGTCGAGCGGGCGCTGGAGAAATACGGCCCGCCGGTCTATGTGCGCCACGAGATCGTCCATAACAAATACGTCGTCGAAAGCCTGAAGGCCAAAGGCGCGATCTTTGTCGAGGATTTGTCGGAAGTTCCACCCCATGCCGTTACCGTCTTCAGCGCCCATGGCGTCGCCAAAAGCGTCGAGGAAGAGGCGATTTCCCGCGGTCTGCCCGTTTTGAATGCAACCTGCCCGCTGGTGACCAAGGTTCACAATCAGGGCAAGCGATACATGTCGAAAGGCCGTGCGCTCGTGCTAATCGGGCACGCCGGTCATCCGGAAGTCGAGGGAACCATGGGCCAGGTTCCCGGCCCGGTGCTTCTTGTCCAGAATGTGGACGATGTGGCGGCCCTGACGCTGCCGGCCGACACCCCGGTGGCCTACATCACCCAGACCACCCTGAGCGTCGACGACACCAAGGACATCATTGCCGCGCTGCAGGCCCGTTTTACGGATATTCAAGGCCCGGACATCCGGGATATCTGCTATGCGACACAGAACCGACAATCTGCTGTAAGAGACCTCAGCAAGCTGGTGGACGTTATCCTGGTAGTGGGGGCTACCAATAGTTCCAACTCGAATCGGCTGCGCGAAATCGGCACCGAAGTCGGGGTTGCGAGTTATCTGATCGCTGATGGTAGCGAACTCAATCCGGAATGGCTGAAAGGTGCGAAGGCCGTGGGTATCACGGCTGGCGCCTCGGCGCCGGAAGTTCTTGTCGACGACGTCATCGAGGCGCTCAGGCGGATCGGGCCGGTTGCCGTCTCGGTGCTGCCGGGACGGGAAGAAAACATCGAATTCCGGCTTCCGGCCGAACTAACTGCGGGCTGATCTAACGCGATCTTCAAGGTTCAGAAAGAAAACTTGTAATGGCAATACCGTTCTTCAAAGAGCTCCGCATCGGCGGCTATCTCGTCAAACAGAAATTGATGGGCCGAAAGCGCTATCCGCTGGTGCTGATGCTGGAACCGTTGTTCCGCTGCAACCTCGCATGCGTCGGCTGCGGCAAGATCGACTATCCCGATGCGATCCTCAATCGCCGCATGTCGGCGCAGGAATGCTGGGACGCGGCCGACGAATGCGGCGCGCCGATGGTGGCGATCCCCGGCGGCGAGCCGCTGATCCACAAGGAGATCGGCGAGATCGTGCGTGGCCTCGTGGCGCGCAAGAAATTCGTCTCGCTCTGCACCAACGCGCTGCTCCTGGAAAAGAAGCTCGATCTGTTCGAGCCGTCGCCCTATCTGTTCTTCTCGGTGCATCTCGACGGATTGAAGGAACACCACGACAAGGCGGTGTCGCAGAAGGGCGTGTTCGACCGCGCGGTATCGGCGATCAAGGCCGCCAAGGCGCGCGGGTTCACGGTCAACGTCAACGCGACGATTTTCGACGGCCACGCTGCCGAAGACATCGCAAAGTTCCTCGACTTCACCACCGAACTCGGCGTCGGCGTTTCGATGTCACCGGGCTATGCCTATGAGCGCGCGCCTGACCAGGAACACTTCCTCAACCGCACCAAGACCAAGAAACTGTTCCGCGACGTATTCGCGCTCGGCAAGGGCAAGAAGTGGAACTTCATGCATTCCGGCCTGTTCCTCGACTTCCTCGCCGGCAATCAGAATTACGAATGCACCCCATGGGGCATGCCCGCGCGCAACATCTTTGGCTGGCAGAAGCCGTGCTATCTGCTCGGCGAAGGCTACACCAAGACCTTCAAGGAATTGATGGAAACCACCGACTGGGAAACCTACGGCACCGGCAAGTACGAGAAGTGCGCCGACTGCATGGCGCATTGCGGCTACGAGCCGACCGCGGCCAACGCCGCGCTCGCCAATCCGCTGAAGGCGATGTGGGTGGCGCTACGCGGCATTCGCACCGACGGCCCGATGGCCCCCGAGATCAATCTCGAGAATCAGCGTCCGGCGCAATACATCTTCTCAGCCGAAGTGCAGAAGCGGCTGTCGGAGATACGCCGCGACGAAGCCGCGGCGGCTGCCGTCAAGCAGCAGCAGAAAGCCTCCACGGCCGCCTGAACCTTATCGTCGTTGCGAGGCACTTGCGACGAAGCAATCCATACGTCGTCATGCGCGGGCTTGACCTGCGCATCCATCAATCTTCACAAGAATCTTTCGAAGCGGATGGATTGCCGGGTCAAGCCCGGCAATGACGGCTTAAGCGACCGCCGGCACTTCTCCGGCATCCTCCGCAACCAGTCCCTCGCCGCCCAGCAAGAAAGCACGGCAGCCGCGCAAGGACCGTAGCGCCCGATTGAAGTCGAGCCCGGTCGACACCAGCGCCCGCAAGCTCAGCGGATTCCGTGCCACGCCGCGCAACACCTTGCGCAGGTCGATGTCGCCATTGGGCTTGATCGCAGCCATGGCCAGCGCCGGCAGCGCGCGGTCTGCGGGGTCGCTCACCACGCGCAGGGCCGCAAACGGCAGTCCCGCTTCGGCAGCATAGGCCGCAGCGATATGGCTCTCCATGTCGACGGCGACCGCGCCGGTCTCCAGATGCAGGGCGGCTTTTCCGGCCTGCGCCGCGACCACTTCTTCGACTCCGGCCAATCCGCCCTGGACCACCCGGCTGTTTCCGAGTGCGGTGCCGGCGATCAATTCCTCGCTCAGCGCGAGGCCGGCCAGCCAGCGCGAAGCGCCGGCCATGACCTCGGTTGCCACCACGACATCCCCTGACTTCAGGGACGGACACAGGCCGCCGGCAACGCCGAAGCTGATGACGCCGCGTATGGTGGATGGATCGAACGTCGCCAGAAGCGCGCGCAGCTGCTTTGGATCGCTGCTGCTGCAGATAACCGTCATGCCGGGCCCAGCCGCAATGCGGGCCTCCTGCGCAAGACCGGTCACGATCAATATCGGCCGTGGATCAAAGGCATTGCCCACGGACGCGTCAGTCCCCGCCCCCAAATTCACATTCCGACCCCTACTACCCTGCTGTTGGTGCTCCTCAGATTTCGATACCGCGCCAGCGCCCAGAGCGGAAAGAACTTCGAGTAGCCATGATAGCGCAGATAAAACACCCGAGGAAAGCCCGTTGCCGTGTAGCGCTGCTCATCCCACAGGCCTTTTTCGGTCTGTGTGCTTATTAGGTACTCCACGCCACGCGCGACCGCCGGGTGCCCGACCTCGCCCGCCGCCATCAGTCCAAGCAAGGCCCATGCCGTTTGCGAGGCGGTCGTGGGCGCCAGCTGATATCCCTTATAGTCGAGTCGGTAGCTTGTGGCATCCTCGCCCCAGCCGCCGTCGCTGTTTTGGACCGAAATCAGCCAGTCCGCCGCCTGGCGCATCATCGGGTCGCGATGGTCGATCCCGGCGGCATTGAGCGCGCACAGCACCGACCAGGTGCCGTAGATGTAATTCAGGCCCCAGCGGCCGTACCATGACCCCTCGGCGAGCTGGGTCCGGCGCAGATAATCGACACCCGCGGCGACCGCCGGGCTGTCCTGCACGGTCTGCCCAAGCTGAGCCAGCATCGAGACGCAGCGCGCGGTCACGTCCTCGGTCGGCGGATCGAGCAGCGCGCCATGGTCGGAGAACGGGATATTGTTGAGATAATATTCGAGATTGTCGGCATCAAACGCCGCAAAGCCGCCGTCGCGGCTCTGCAGACCCTCGATCCACTCCCGGCCGCGATCGATTGCGGCATCGTATTTGCCGCTTCCGTCCTGGCGCCGAGCACGGTCCATCGCCATCACCACTACGGCCGTATCGTCGAGGTCGGGATAATAAGCGTTGTTGTACTGGAAGGCCCAGCCGCCCGGCCGCACATCCGGCCGTTTCACAGCCCAGTCGCCCTTCACATTCAATTCCTGCCTCGGCAAAAGCCAGTCCAAGGCCTGCTGCGCAGATCGGACCGCTTCATCGCTGCCGGCTTCCAGCACGGCATGCGTCGCAAGCGCAGTATCCCACACCGGCGAGACGCAGGGCTGGCAATAGGCTTCGTGTTCGCCGACCACCAGAAGCAGGTCGAGGGCACGCCGTGTGGTCGCCGCCGGCGGGTGGCTCGGCGGAAATCCCAGTGCGTCATACATCATCACGGTATTCGCCATCGGCGGAAAAATTGCGCCGATGCCGTCCTCGCCGTTGAGCCGCTCCTCGATGAAAGCCACCGCCTTGTCGATCGCGCGCTGCCGCAGCTTCTTTGGAAAAAACGGTTCGAACCCGCGCAGCACGATATCCAGCCCGCGGAACAGCGTGAACCAGCCCCAGCTCTGATGCGGCGCTTTCGCCGTCATGCCGATTCCGCGGGGATCCTGCAGGAATAATTCGTCGATGCCGATACCCCTGATGTTTCGTGCGCGGGGCTTGAGCGCCGCGAGCACCAGCAACGGCACCATGGTGGTGCGCGCCCAGTAGGAAATCTTGGCGATATGAAATGGAAACCACAGCGGCAGCAGCATGATCTCGACCGGCAGCACCGGCACGCTTTTCCATGTCGTCACCCCGAACATCGCCAGCATGAAACGGGTGAACACGTTGCTGTTGATGCCGCCGCCGCGCGCAAGTATAGCCTCGCGCGCGCGCACCATGTGCGGCGCGTCCGTGGAGTCGCCGATCATCTTGAGCGCGAAGTAAGCCTTGACGCTGGCGCTCATATCGAAGTCGCCCTCGTGAACCAGCGGCCAGCCGCCATGCGCGCCCTGCACGCGGCGCAGATAGTTTGCGATCTTGGCCTCCAGCACGGCATCGGCCGGTTCGCCGAGATAGTGGCCCAGCAGCACATATTCGGCCGGGATGGTGCAATCGGCTTCCAGTTCGAACACCCAATGCCCGTCCGGCCGCCGCATGTCGAGCAGCGCGCGCGTCGCCGACCCGATGCTTGCTTGCAAGGCATCTCCGGCGCCGGGTCCGATCTGTGCAGTGCTGGAATCCATATCGTTCGATATCTCTTGTGGTGATTTAGCGGAAAATTTCCAGTCGCTCGATTGAGGCTAGCGCATGGCCAGCACGCGGTCGGCGGCGCGGTCTCCGGACCGCACCGATCCCTCGATAGTCGCCGGCAACCCCGTATCAGTCCAGTCACCCGCGAGGAACAGGTTTTTGTAAGAGGTGACCGTCCCTGGACGCAGTGCATTTTGTTCCGGCGTGGCCTCGAAGGTGGCGCGGCGCTCGCGCACGATCTGCCATGGCGGCAGATCACCCTGTACGCCCGCGGCCTTGCAGACGTCATCCCAGATCGCCTGCGCCAATTTCTCGCGCGGCAGGTCCACCAGCCGGTCGCCATTGCTGATGGTCACCGACAGCCGCTGCGGGAACGCGAACAGCCACTCCACCAGTCCCCCGACGACGCCCAATATCGCCGGCTGGCCCTCGGGCGGGTCAAAACGAAAATGCGCATTGATGATCGCCCGGAATTTTGCCGGTGTCCTCACGCCCGGCAGCAGCGAGGCGGCGGCGCGCGGCGGCACCGCCATCACCACCGCATCGCCCGGACCCAGCACGATCGCGTCATCGCCGAATTTCAATTCGCTGACATTGTTTCCAACCACGCCTAAGGCGCGCAGTTCATGCTCGAACTGCACCGACGCGCCCTTGCCTTGCAAGAGTCCGATCGCCGGCTCGACCAGAACCGCGCTCAAACCTTCGCGCGCGATCAAGGGGCGGCATGCCCGCCCGCCCGCCAGCAGCGTTTCGCGCACGATGGCACCCGCAAGTCCCGCGGAGCCCTCCGGCGGATCGACATTGAGCGCGGCCAGCAGCAGCGGCTGCACCAGCCGATCATACAGCGTGCCCTTACATGGAATGGTGTCGCCGACGCGCTTGCCTGGTGACGCCCAAATCAGAGGCGAAAGTGCGAGATAGTCCGATAGCGACGTATCCGGCACCCGGCGGCGGTTGTCGAACACCCACAGCGGCAGCCGGCCGTCTCCCAGATCGAGCTGCCATCGCTTGCCCGTGGTCAGATCGACAAACGGAAACTGCGCGCTGCTCGGTCCGACCAGACCCGCTTCGGTGCCGATCGAACGCGCATAGGCGAGCGCGTGGCGATTACCTGACAGCAGCAGATGATTGCCGTTGTCGATGGTCAGATTAGTCGCCGTGTCGAAATAGGAACGGCAGCGACCGCCGGCCTGCTGGGTGGCTTCGTGGATATGCACCTTGCAGCCGGCATTGGCCAGCCGGACGGCTGCCGACAGACCGGAAATTCCCGCACCGATGACGTGAACGTTTCTCTGCATCAGATGAATGCGTAGCGAAGGAGGATGGCGATGCGCGCCGCCTTGTTGAGGCGAACCGGCGGGCGCGGCGATGCGAAGCCGCGGGCGACCAGCAATTCCAGGATCGCCCGATAATATTTCGACATGATCCGCGGCGCGCGCACCGTGCGCCGCGAATTGCGGCCCATCACCTCATCGGCCTTTTCAAAATGCGCCCGCGCCCGCGTTACCAACGGCGCGCAGACTTTTGGCAGCGCGGGATCCGCGATGACCTTTTGCGGGTCGTTGCTCGTGATCCCTGCGTGCAGCAGCCCTTCCAACGGCAGATAGAGTCGGCCGATGCCGGCATCTTCATCGATGTCCCGCAAAATGTTCGTCAGCTGCAACGCGCGCCCCAGATGGTGGGCGAGCAGGATGCCGTCCTCTTGCGGCAGGCCGAACACCCGCACCGACAGCCGCCCGACCGCGCTTGCGACGCGATCGCAATAGAGGTCGAGCGTGGCGAGGTCCGGCGCCCTGATATCTGCGGGCACGTCCATTTCCATGCCGTCGACGATGGCGAGAAAATCCTCGCGCTTGAGGCCGAACTTCTGCACCGACGCCGCGTAATCGCGCAAGCGGGCCGGGGGCTGGCCCCGATACAGCGCGTCGATATCGTCGCGCCATTGCTGTAGCGCGGCCAGCCGCGGCTCTCGAGGACCATCGGAATCGGCGATGTCGTCGACCTGCCGGCAAAAGCTGTAGATCTGAAACATCGCCTCGCGCTGCGCACGCGGCAGAATCCGCATCGCCGCGTAGAACGAGCTTCCCGACGCCGAACCCTGCAAAGTTGCAGGCTGGCTGGTCATTTGCCGGTTCATGCGCCAGGCGTCGATCTGGATAGCGGCGCGCTTGCCGTCGCGCGGCGCCAGATCGCCCCGGCGATGCCGCTCAGGCTGAAGCCGGCCATCGCCGCCTTGCCTAAATGGACGCGTTCGCTCAAGGGATCGCGCGCTTTGAGAAGTCGCACGATCTGACGCGCATAGGTCTGGATCACGGCGATCTCACACGCCACCCGCCCGTCGGCAACCCGGAGTTCCAGCGAGTCGCCTTCACGCAGCAGCGCTTCGTTTTTCCCGGCAAGCTCGTGCAGGCATGCCAGTAACGCCGCCGAGGCGCGGGGCGCCCCGAGTTGTTCGACCGACGCGCCATGCCGCGCCAACGCGTCGCGCGGAATGTACACGCGATTGAGTTCGCGAAAATCCTTGCCGCAGTCCTGCAGATGATTGTTGATCTGCAGCGCCGCGCACACCGCATCCGATGCCGGCCAGGTTGCGGTGCTCTCGCCATGAACGTCGAGCACGAATCGTCCGACCGGCATCGCCGAATAAGAACAATAGTGAATCAAGTCGTCCCAATCCTCGTAGCGAAGTTTTGTGACGTCCATCCGGAATGCGGTCAGCAGGTCGCGCGCGTGACGCGGCGGAAGACCGCGCTCCGCAAGCGCGTTGCGCAATATCACCGCCTCGCGCTGACCGGCGCCTTGCCCAAGCAGGTCGGCTTCAAGCTCATCGAGTAATTTGAGCTTGCTCGGCGCATCGAGCGAGGCATGATCGGCAATATCGTCTGCGGTTCTGACAAAGTTATAAAATGCGAGAATCAACGCCCGGTGACGCGGATGGATGATCCACGACGCCACCGGAAAATTTTCATCGCGATGGGTCTTGCCGGATCGCAGGTCGCTCGCGGTGGTCATCGGGATTGGCTGCATTGTTGAACATGGCCGTCCGCACGCCCGGTTGGAGCAGCGGCATACGGGGTCGCTCGCGGGAACCCCATATATGGGAAATTCGCCGGCAAAACCAATGCTATCTCGCGATTTCCGCAAAGCACCGGCCACGCCCGGAACTGACGCGTAGCGCCCCCGGCAAGCGCGTTCAGTTCATTGCGAGGAGAATTATTGACCGTGGTTGGTCAGCACCTGACTACAGGGTTTGGTCAGCTTCGGACGATTTTGCTGAAGGCACGCCAGAATGACGAAGTCGCCCTGGTCCATCAGCGATCGGCAAAAACGCGAGACGTCGCGCGAGCACGCCTTCTGCTCATCGGGCGTACCGCTACGCTGTTGCTGGGCGATGGCGCCGGTCGAGACCGATACAGCCAGCAGCGTGAGCGCAAAGAAAAATTTTCGCATTGTGTTCCTTCGTCCTGACAGGGGGATTCGGTTGGAGCGTCGCTTAGCACACCGTTTGGGGGGCGCGCAGCCTAAGCGTCGCGTGATCGTTGCCGCGGGTTGGTCCATTCAACGCGCGGGCTTTGGGATGGTTCAGACGCCCAAAAGCGCTGCCAATTGCGGCCAAATTTGCGTCGGCCTCCGATGGCTGCCGAACTCACGGTGATTGGCTTGCAGGATTCAGTCAAGGCACTGAAATAAAACAACTATTTGCATCTCTTGAATTCACGATATTTCGCCATCCGTTGCGGCTTTTTGACACTTCGCAAAATCCCCGTTCGCCAGCACAAAGCTGTTTGTGTAGTTTGTAAACGATCCAATGCGGTGTCCGCAATGTGGTCTGCTCTCCGAACGACTTGGTTTGAACCTGATGTAATTCGGCGACACTAAAACTTTGGTGCGGCGCGACGTATCTTGATTTAGAACGTCATTTTAACGGGAAACCTCAATATGAAACGGTGTGGCTCCAACCTTTTTGGACAAGCGATCAAGGCTGCCGGCATCGGCGCCGCGCTGATGTTGTCGGTATCGGCAAGCCATGCTCAGTCGGGACCGTTTGCCGGGTTCGACGGGTCATGGTCCGGCAATGGCACGGTTGCGCTGTCCGACGGAACGACCGAGCGCATCCGATGCAGGGCGGACTACAAGGTCAACGGCAGCGGACTTGGGCTGAAGCAGAATCTGCATTGCGCCAGCGACAGCTACAAATTCGACCTGAGCAGCGAAGTGACCAGCCAGGGCGACCGCATCTCCGGCAACTGGAGCGAGCGCAGCCGGAACATTTTCGGCAATCTGCAAGGTACCGCCGGCGGTGGTCAGATCGAGGTGTTCGTCGAGGCCTCGGGATTTGCTGCCAATCTGACGCTGCGAACCACCGGCAACAAGCAGACGGTGCAAATCAGCTCCAAGGGCGAGATCAGAGGCGTCAATATCACGATGACGAAAGGCTGATTGCGCCGCCATCACTCCGCAGGCTTCGCGTGACCCGCGGTCCCGCGAAGCCGTTGCGACAGATTGATCAGGAACATCGCCGTCGGCCGCAGGATAAACAGATCCGCGACCAATGCCGCTATCATCGCAAACGCACTGAGCCAGCCGAACAGCCGCAGCGACGGCAGGTCGGAAAACACCGTCACCACCAGGCCGCATGCCAGCACCACGGTAGTGAGGATCAGCGCCGGACCGACCAGCACGGTCGCGCGCTCGACCGCCAGTTCGGGACTGACGCCCGGTTGCATCTCGAGCCTCAAGCGATTCAGGAAGTGAATCGTCGCGCTCAAGCCGAGGCCAAACGACACGGTGAGCGCGACAACGCTTGCGAATTGCAGTCCCTGCCCCAGCAACCAAAGCACCGTGCCCGACAACACTACCGGGAAAATACCCGGCAAGATGCATGAGAACATCACGACCACCGAGCGGAACGCCAGCCCGATGAAAATTGCGACCAGCGCGAACTCTATGGTCAGGCCGCGATTGAGCTTCTGGATCATGTTGGCGCTGTTGCGCGCGGCAATCGCCGACAGGCCGGTGACCGCGATCTCATAACCCGGATGCGCCTTGCGCACCGTGTCGAGCATGTGGTCGAGCTTTTCCACCACCGGCAGGATATCGCTGGAATCGAGATCCGGCACCCGGCCCGACACCACCACCGCGTCCTGGTCGGCGGAAATGAAGCGCCGGACCAGATGTTCGGGAATTACGCTGACATATTCCTTCAGCGTCGCGACATCCGAACTTCCGGCTTTCTCGGCGAGCCAGCGACGCAGCGTTTCCAGCGACCAGACATTGCCGACGCCTGCCTGTTTTTCGACCAGCGCGTGAACGTCGGCGATGGTCTGCAGCGTCTCCGGCGCATACAGCGAGACGTCTTTGGGAAATTCAATAAGGACGTCGATCGGATTGGCGCCGGTCAGCTTGGCGTCAAGACGCCCGCTTGCTTCCACCGCCTGCTGCTTGTCCGGCACCTGATCGGCGAGCCGGTAGCGCGGCTCGAGGTTGGCGTAGATCACTCCGAGACCGCCGACAAACAGCAAGGCAATCAGGCTGTACAGGCCGGGGCGGCTGACCATGCGCACCGCGATCCAGTAACAAAAATTGCGCAACGCCTGAACGCCGGCGTCGGTGCCCTGAAATTTTACCGCAAAGACTTTTTCGTTGCGCACGAACAGCACGCCGAACACCGGCACCAGCGAGAGCACCGCGAGCAGCGCGATGATGGTGGCGGCAAGTCCCGCCTCGCCGAACTTGCGGATCAGGTCGGAGTCCGAGAATTGCAGGGCGATAAAGGAGATGCCGGCGGTGCCATGGGTGAGCACACAGGCCGGCCCGACCACCAGCACGGCGTTCTTGAAAGCGGTGTATTTGTCCTGGCCCGCGATCAGGCGATCGCGCGCGGCAAAGGTCAGCTGCATGGAGTCCGAAAAACTGATCACCATGATCAGCGGCGTCATCACGTTCAAAAACATGTTGAGATTGAAATTGGCCCAGCCGAGGCCGCCGAGCGCCAGCACAATGGCGATGATCGGCGGGAACGCGGCGACCACCATGAACGATATTTTGCGGAAGAAAATAATCGCGATAATGCAGCCGGCCAGAATGCCGAGAATGTTATAGGTCAGCCCGTCGCGCTTGACGGCATTGCGGATTTCGAGCTGCATCACCGGGACGCCGGACAATTCCGCGGCGAGGTTGCTGCCGGCAAGGTCATCTTTCATCAGCTTGCGGATGTCGCCGACGGTCTTGCTGAGCTTGTTGCTGGAAACGACGTCGGGCTCGAGCGACAGCACGATCAATGCCAGCGTGCCGTCCTCGGACAGTAATTTGCCGCGGATGATCTCGTTGGTCTTAACGGTCTCGATGAATTTGTCGTAGTCGGCGCCCTGCGGCAGGTCCTGGGGAAACAGCGCGGCCGGCAGTTTTCCGGGCGCCGGCGCCTGGCGCGCCGAGAACAGCGAAATCAGGCCGCGCGTTCCCTCGACCAGCTGCAGGTCGGTAACGAGATCGCGGATCTTCTCCAGATTGTCGCGCGCCAGCAGCGTCTTGCCTTCGACCACGACCAGCACGTCGAATTCGGTGGCCGGGAAGCGCTTGGTGACCGCCTCGTATTGCCGATATTCCTTCGAATTGGACCGGAATAACTGACTGAGGGAGTCGTCGATCTTGATGCGTTCGATGCCGAAAATCGCCGCGATGAACAGTACGACGAGAATGATGCAGGACAGGATGGGCGCCTGAACTGCGATCAGGCCCATCCGCTCCAGCCCGAAGGCGATGCTGTCCGTCGGACGCCGCTCGATCTTCTCGGCCTTCTCGACATGGACTTCACTGTCGCTGTTCTTTTCGAGCATGCCTTAGTCCAGTTCTCACGTCGATGCGGCCTGTAGCCTGGTTCCGGGGCGCGAATGAGGCTGAAACCGGCGTCGCATCGGCGCTAGCCCTTGAAAACATGCATTAAATTGCCGCGACGGGTGTGTAGCAGGTCTGGGTGACATCTCGCAAGCGCGAGGCCGGCGCCGATCTGACGCGGTTGACGGCGAAATCGGACCGAATCACGGGTCGTGCCGGCTCAATGCCGCCGGTCCGCCGCTTTCATCCTTCAGCGCCACTCCCGTGACGCCCCGCGCCAGCCCCTCGCGAACCAGCCAGGCAATCTTGAAGGCGGCTTCGTCATAACTGAGGCCGGAGGCATGGATGTTGGAGACGCAGTTGCGCATCGCGTCGCTGCAGCCAATCTTGGGCGCGAAGGTCAGATAGGCTCCGAGACTGTGCGGCGCCGACAGCCCAGGCCGTTCGCCGATCAAGATTACGGCCATGCGCGCGCCAAGCAGCGCGCCGATCTCGTCGCCCAATGCAACCCGTGCGCCCGATGCGATGACGACAGGGCCGAGTTGGATCCTCCCGCGCGCCAACACTGCAACCAGGCGTCGCACCAGTTCGACCGCATGCGCATTCACCGCCGATGGCGACAGGCCGTCGCCGATCACGACCGCAAGATCGCAGGGGCCATGCCGGCCGCTCGCCAGCAAATCCCGCGAGGCGGCACCGAGCTTTCGCCCGAGGTCCGGACGACGAAGATAATCCTTGCGGCTCTGCGCACTGCTTGAGACTTGCAATGTCTGCAGCCTAAGCGCGTCGAGGCCAGCGGCGATCGCTGAAATATCCAGCTCGGCGTGGACGGCATCGCGGGCGCGGGCATGATCGAGCGTGAACTCAAGCAACGCCTGCGTCGGCAGGCTCGCTCCGGCGCGGCCGAGCCCGACCCGCGCCGGGGTCAGATCCCGCAAATCACCCAACGATCGTGACGGCGCCGGCGGTTTCACCGGTCTACTCGGCAGGGACCGATGCCTCGCGCAACCGTATCGAATAATTCGACGCGTTCTGCTTACCCCGCGACGCATCGCGCGCGAACATGATCAGATGATGCGCGACCAGCATGGAGCTGATGAGATATTCGATCTGGCCGCGGGCGAGCCGCCGAGCTGCGAACTTCCAGAACTGCCATTTGTAGTCACCGAGCACGCCGACTTTCCAGAAGATATTGCGCAGCATGGTCAGGCCGAGCTTGATATTCGACCATGTCGCCTGCTGCGGGGTGCGCATGTTGAGGCGCTTCGAATAAGTTTCGCGGATCTGGTATTCGTAGCGTTGGAGTAATTTTGCGGGCTCGTAAGCGCTGCCCATGCAGGCGCGCCAGCTGGTCACGACATCATCGTAGGGCAGCCGGAAGTCCACGTTGGAATCGCGCCCCTCGTCCTCGATCAGGCGCCCTTCCTTCGCCAGCCGGTCCCATAGTGGGGTCTTCGGCAGGGCCTGCAAAAGATTGATGGTGAGCAGCGGAATTTGCGACACGTCGATGAATTCCAGCAGGTGCTCCCCGGTTTCGGGCTTGTCGGTATCGAGCCCGAGGATGATGCCGGACACCACTTCCATGCCGTAATTGTTGAGCGTGTGGATCGCCTCCATGATGGGAACCATCATGTTGTGATCCTTCTTCATCGCCTTCAGCGCCACCGGATCGGGCGTTTCGATGCCGCAGAAGATGGTCTCGAACATCGCTTCACGCATCTGCGACAGGATCTCCGGGCGCTTGGCGATATTCAGCGTCGCCTCGCAGGAGAAACGCAGCACATAGCCGGTCTTCTTCTGCCATTCGATCAGATGCGGCAACAGGTCGAGCGCCGCCTTGCGGTTGCCGATGAAATTATCGTCGACGAAATAGACCGAACCCATGATGCCGCATTCACGGAGCTTGTCGAGTTCGGCGGTGATCTGCTGCGGCGTCTTCAGCCGCGGATTGCGCCCGTAAAGTCCCGGGATATCGCAGAATTCGCATTGATAGGGGCAGCCGCTGGAATACTGAATGCTGCCGAGAAAGTAACGCTTGATCTCGGCGAGCTCGTAGGCGGGTATCGGGAACTTGGTCATGTCGAGACGATCGGCGGTCTTCAGCACGACCTGCTGCTCCGGCCGCGACGGATCCCGCGCCAATCGCTCGATCAACTCATCGGTGGCGTCGCCAAGTTCCCCCACATGCAGATAATCGAACGAGGGATAGTAGCCCGGGCAAGCCGAAACCGAAGGCCCGCCGATCGCCACGGCGAGATCGAAAGCGTGTGCCCGGCGGCAGATGTCGTTCATCTGCTGGCGCTGGATGTGCATCCCGCTGACGAACACGGCCTCCGCCCATTCAAAATCTTCCCTGGTCGCCGGGCGGATGTTTTCGTCGATGAAGCGCACCGGCCAGTTCGCAGGCATATAGGCCGCGATCAGCAGGATTCCCTGCGGGGGCATGAAAGCCTGCACGCCTGCCAGCGGATAAGCGTATTCGAAAGTGCCGAATGACGGCGTGTAGCGCGGAAAGACACACAGGATGCGCCGCACCGTTGCTATGCCCTCAGCTCGCATCGAAGTTCCTCAAAACCTGCAATAGCTCAGTAGTTTAATCACGTCCCGCAAAGCTGGGCCAGAAATTCCTCAACATTGTGGCAGGCTCAGGCGATTAGCCGGGATGCAAAATCCGGCAGCATCCCCTCAGCCCCGGCCAGCCGGAAATCGGCGCCCGCAAGGCCGGTGCGGAACAGCCAGTCGTCGAATTCCGGCGCCCGCTTCAGCCCGAACAGGTCGCGGACATACAGCGCGTCGTGGAACGAGGTGGACTGGTAATTCAGCATGACATCGTCGGCGCCGGGCACGCCCATGATGAAAGTCACGCCGGCAGCCGCCAGCAGGGTCAGCAAATTGTCCATGTCGTCCTGATCGGCTTCGGCGTGATTGGTGTAGCAAACGTCGACTCCCAGAGGCAGGCCGAGCAGTTTTCCGCAGAAATGGTCCTCGAGCCCGGCGCGGATGATTTCCTTGCCATCATAGAGATATTCCGGGCCGATGAAGCCGACCACGCTGTTGACCAGCAGCGGGTCGAAGGCGCGGGCGACGCCGTACGCGCGCGCTTCAAGGGTCTGCTGATCGACGCCGTGATGGGCCCCCGCCGACAGCGCCGAGCCCTGCCCGGTCTCGAAATACATCACATTGTCGCCGACGGTTCCCCGCCGCAGCGACAGCCCGGCTTCGCGGGCTTCCCTCAGGATCGCAAGATCGATCCCAAAACTTTTGTTGGCGGCCTGGGTGCCGGCGATCGACTGAAATACCAAATCGACCGGGAAACCCCGGTTGATCAGCCCGAGCGTGGTGGTGACATGCGCCAGCACGCAGCTTTGCGTCGGAATCTGCAGCCGTGAAATAAGCTCGTCGAGCAGCCGCACCAGCCCGCCCAGCACCGCCGGATCGTCGCTGGCAGGATTGATGCCGATGCAGGCGTCGCCCGAGCCCAGCATGATACCGTCGAGGATGGAGGCGGTGATACCCTTGGCATCGTCGAAGGGATGGTTGGGCTGCAGCCGTGCGCTCATTCGTCCGCGCAGGCCGATGGTGTTGCGGAAGCGCGTGACCACCTCACATTTTTTCGCGACCAGAATCAGGTCCTGGTTGCGCATCAGTTTTGACACTGCCGCCGCCATTTCGGGCGTGATGCCGCGCGCCACCTGCGCCAGCGTGGCCGATGTCGCCGCGTCCGACAGCAGCCAGTCGCGGAACGCGCCTGTTGTCAGCGACGAGATGGCGGCAAATGCCGATGCGTCATGGCTGTCGATGATCAGGCGAGTGACGTCGTCGCCCTCGTAGGGCACGACGGTTTCTTCCAGAAATTGCTTGAGCGGAACATCCGCCAGCGCCATCCGCGCCGCGATCATCTGCTCCGCGGTGTCGGCAGCCAAACCCGCCAGCCGGTCGCCGGAGCGCGGCGGCGTCGCCTTCGCCAGCAGGTCGCGGAGGTCGGGGAAGACGTAAGAATGCGCGGCGATGGCGTGGCGGTAGATCATGGCGCACTAACCTCGTAGGGCGGGTTAGCGCAGCGTAACCCGCCGCGGCTGAACTGGAAATGAAATGGCGGATTACGCTTGCGCTAATCCGCCCTACGCGCTCACGCAGCCCGGACGGTGGCGAGGAATTTGATGACCTCGGCCTTCAGCCGCTTGTTCTCGTTCGACAGCAGCTGCGCCGACGACAGCACCTGCGAGGACGCCGAGCCGGTGTCGCCGGCGCCGCGGTTGACGTCGGCGATGGAGGTTGCCACCTGCGTGGTGCCGATCGCGGCCTGCTGGACGCTGCGGGCGATTTCCTGGGTTGCCGCGCCCTGCTCCTCGATGGCCGCGGCGATGGTCGCGGCGATTTCCGAGACCCGCCCGATGGTGCCCGAGATCTCCTTGATCGCGACCACCAATTCCCGCGTCGCGGCCTGCATCCCGGCGATCTGCCTGGAGATTTCGTCGGTCGCTTTCGCGGTCTGCGAAGCCAGCGCCTTGACTTCCTGCGCCACCACCGCAAAACCGCGGCCGGCATCGCCGGCGCGCGCGGCCTCGATGGTGGCGTTGAGCGCCAGCAGGTTGGTCTGCTCAGCAATGGTGGTGATCAATTTTGTGACATCGCCGATGCGGTTGGCGGCAAGCGACAGCTCCGCGATGCGCGCGTCGGTTTTTTCCGCCTGATCGACCGCCTCGGTGGCGATCCGGTTGGAATCCAGCACCTGCCGGCCGATCTCGTTGATGGAGGTGGTCATTTCCTCCGTTGCCGACGCGACCGACTGCACGTTGGACGAGGTCTCTTCCGAGGCCGCCGCCACCACGCCGGAGAGCTGCTGGGTCGCGGCACTGCTTCGGGTCAGCACCATCGCCGAGTTTTCCAGCTCGGTCGACGCCGAAGAGACATTCTCGATGATGTTGCCGACGGCGGTCTCAAAGCTGTCGGCCAGACTATGCAGTTCGACGCGGCGGGCGGTCGCCAGTTCGCGGGTCTTTTGTTCGCGTTCGGAGGTTTCGCGCTCGGCCTTGGCAACTGCCTGCACCTTGAATTCCTCGACGGCGCGGGCCATCTGGCCGACCTCGTCGTTGCGCTCGAGCCCCGGCAATTGCACGTCGAAATTACCGATCGCCAGTTCCCGCATCGCCTTCGTCATCGCCGTCACCGGGCGCGAGATATTGCGGCCGATGGTGAACGACACGACCGTACCCGCAAGCGCCACTCCGAGAAGAATGAGGGTGAGCATCACCTGCTGCTGGTCGAGCTTTATCCCGGCGCGTGCGATCTCGCGATCCTTGCTGTCGCTGCTCGCGGTGATCAGGTCGTCGGTGAGCTTTTCGATGTCGAAGAAATTCCGCTCCGCGCCCTTGATGAACATCAGCGCCGAACCGGCATCGCCGTCGGCCATCTCGATGGCGTTCTTCGACTGCTTCAGATATCCGGCGACAGCCGCCTTGAGCTTCTCGAATGCTTCCTGCTTGATCGCGCCCTGGTTGCTCTCGACCGCGCGGAGCACGTCCGAGATTTTGCCGGCAGCGGTGGAAGCGTCCTTGGCGACGGCCTGGACCTTCTTCTCATCCTTCTCATTGGCCGCGGTGGCCGCGAGACGATAGAGCTTGGCGTGCGCGATCCAAACCGTAGTGTTGAGATCGGCCGCCAGCTCCGCCTGCCGCACCGGACCTGCCATCAATGCATCGACGCTGGCCTGATTGAGGCGCAGGGTTTGCAAGGCGTAGGCGCCGAGCCCGACCAGCACCACGATCAAAAAGGCCGGCGCGATCTGGACTTTCCAGGACAGGCCGATGTTTCTTATCCGGTTCAGCATGGCAACCCTTAAGATGCGCGCGGCCGCGGTTTTCAGAGCTTGTAGATTCCCGCGCACACCGCGGTGTTATCCAGCTTTTCGCAATACATCTGCTTGGGTTCGACTTTCTTGCTGACGGGATTGACGAATTTGTAGTCCTGCCAGAAGGACGGCTGCTTGGCTGCGAGTTCGACGCGCTCCTTGACGTAGAGCTTGCCGTCGACGTCCTGGGCGTCGAGCATGTCCTTGCCGACGAACTTTTCGTTCGAGCCGTGCGCCAGCACCTTGCCGTCGAGCTGATACACCACGACGTAGAGGTCGCGGTCGATGAACCTGCCGGCCTTGTTGCTGATTTCGGGATAGGCCTTGTCGGGACCCTGCTCCTTGATGAAGGCGGTGGCCTTTTTGACCATCGCGATGGCGTCATCCTTGCCCGCGCCATCGGCTGCGGCGGCTACGCCGGCGAAAACGACCGTGGCTGCGATGGCGGAAACAAGCTGTGTGGATACCCTGGTTTTCACGTTAAATCTCCGGATCGGCTGACTTGAGCGGGCCGGTAAGCCCACACCGAAGAATTCGCACAAAAGAGGAAACCATCCGTTAAGATTGCCTTTTCGATGGGCAGGAAATGACCGCTTTTGGCGAGTTTTGGCCTGGATTCAGACGTGGCGACCCGCGGCATGGCCGGATGACCAGGCCCACTGGAAATTGAAGCCGCCGAGGTGGCCGGTGACATCGACCACCTCGCCGATGAAATAGAGTCCGGGCACGGATTTCGCTTCAAACGTCTTCGAGGACAGTTCGGTGGTATCGACGCCGCCGAGCGTCACCTCCGCGGTGCGATAGCCTTCAGTGCCGTTGGGCCGGACACGCCATGCCTTTATCGCCGCCGCAACGTTCGACAACAGCTTGTCGGGAAAATCTGCAAGCCGCGCGGGACCATCGATCGCGTCGGCGAGCGTCTGTGCGAGCCGCTTGGGAAGAAATCCCGCCAGCGCCGTCGCCAATTCCTGCCGGGGATGGTCGCGCCGCACTTGTTTCAGCAGCCCAAGGACATCGGCGTCAGGCGCCATATCGATCACAATATCTTCGCCCGCGCGCCAATAGGAGGATATCTGCAGGATCGCCGGGCCGCTCAAGCCGCGATGGGTAAACAGCAGCGCTTCGTCAAAACGGGCCTTGCCGCAACTCACGCTGGCCTCGACCGAGATGCCGGACAGATCCTTGAACCGCACCAGCATCGCCGCATCGAAGGTGAGCGGCACCAGCGCCGCGCGCGGCGGCACGATCCTGAGGCCGAATTGCTCGGCGATCCTGTAGCCGAATCCGCTGGCGCCCATCTTCGGAATTGACGGGCCGCCGGTGGCGACCACCAGCGACCGGCAGCGAAATTCGCCCTGATCCGTTGTGACGGCAAAGCCCTGCTCGCTTTTCGCGGTCGCCGAGATGCGAACGCCGAGGCGCAACTGCGCGCTTCGGCATTCTTCCCTGAGCATGTCGATGATCTGCCGCGACGAGCCATCGCAGAACAATTGCCCGCGCGTCTTCTCGTGCCAGGCGATGTGGTAGCTCTCGACCAGCGCGATGAAGTCGTGCTGGGTGTAGCCGCTCAGCGCCGAATGGCAGAAGCGGGGATTCTCCGACAGAAAATTCGCCGGCGAGGTGTGCAGATTGGTGAAATTGCATCGCCCGCCGCCGGAGATGCGAATCTTTTCTCCAGGATGCCTCGCCTGTTCCAGCACTAGCACGGAGCGGCCGCGTCTGACCGCGACGCCGGCGCACATCAAGCCCGCGGCACCTGCTCCCAGGATGATAACGTCATAGCCGCTCATTCAACCAGCAAGACATCGACGGCGACGCCGAGCTTCTGCTTGCGCGATCCGACGATCACGCCGTCCACCGGCGAGACGTCGGAAAAATCCCGCCCGACCGCAAGCACGATGTGGTCGTTCTCAACCACGAGATCGTTGGTCGGGTCGAAGCCGACCCAGCCGATTTCCTCGCCGCACCATACCGAGACCCACGCGTGCGTAGCGTCGGCGCCCTGCAGCCGCGGCTTGCCCGGTGGCGGGATGGTGCGCAGATAGCCAGAGACATAGGCCGCCGGCAGACCAAGTCCACGCAGTCCTGCGATCATGGCATGAGCAAAATCCTGGCAAACGCCATGGCGCTTCTCGAACACTTCCTGGAGCGGCGTGGAGATCACGGTCGCTTTCGGATCGTATTTGAATTCGCTACGGATCCGGTGCATCAGGTCGACCGCGCCCGCCAAAATCCCGCGCCCGAAGGGAAAGCTTTCCGCAGCGTAGGCAGTACCGAGATCGAGCATCGGCACCAACGGACTGGCAAAGACGTAGCCGATCGGCGAGGTGGCCCCCAATGTGTTGACCTCGAATGCCGCTTCGCGGACGCTTTCCCATGCCGGGCTGTCCGCGTTGCGGCCTGGCGCGTGACGGGACAACGTCACGCGCGAGCGGGAATCGATGCGCAAGGTGCGGTGCGGCGTTTCGATCGACACGGTTTCGATGCGTATTCCGAAGAAGTCGGAACGCGCGGTCCGGTCGGCAGGCCGCGGCCTGATGTCGACCGCATGCGAAACCAGTTGCTGGCCGTCGCCGCTTTTCGGCTCCAGCCGCAGCGAGCATCGCGCAAAGCTGACCGGGCTCTCGTAGCTGTAAGTCGTGACGTGGCGGATGTCGTAGATCACGCTAGACCGGTCAATTTCTCGGGCCGGCTGGCACTGGCGCCGTGCGGGAAATAATGCGAGCCGATGGCATCGGCAAGCGACAGCAGGTCCTGCTCCAGCGCGAACAGCGATTTGACGTCGAGTTCCGCGGCTTCGTCGGTCGTCAGCGTCGCCCGCAGCGCGACCGCAAGCCGGTGCGGGCGCTCGATCAATCCGCCCTCTTTCAAGGTCGGCAGCTCTGCGATGTGATCGTTCAGCGCGGAGACCTGGAACGCGACCGACCTTGGATTATAGGGATCGAGCACCACGAGATCGCGCACCGGCGCCAGCAACGGTGCGACGAGATAGCGGGAGCGATAGGTGATCTGGCAATCCACCAGCGTGAGCAGGATGTCGAGATCTTCCTCGTCGGCTTCTTCATAGGCGAACTGCCGTGCGAAGCGTGCGGTGTTGATGGCGCGTTCGGCGCGGCGGCCCATGTCGAGGAAGCGCCAGCCGGCGGCACGGTTCATGTTCTCCTGGCTAAGCCCGGAGAACGTCGCCAGTTCCCGCAGCGTCAGTTCGGCGGCGCTGACCACGCCGTCGTCGTCGTGGACTTCGCCGGACAGTCGTGCGGCCATCTCGGTGATGACCTGCCAGGCATCCGGGGACAGCCGTTCGCGCAAGGAGGCCGCCGTGCGCAGCGCGGAGCGGATCAGCGACAGTGCCGAGCCCCACTTGTCGGCGGCCTGCAGCGCTTCTGTTGCAATCCTCGCCGTCTGCGTCCGCGCGCCCGATGATGAGGCACCCCAAGCCACCAGCAACCGCGCGATGCGGTCCACCGAATGCTGCGAGGTCGCGGCGCGGCTGTGATCACGCTGCAGGCCGAGCGCGCGCACCAGCCGCAACGTCGCTTCGGCGCGCTCCAGATAACGCCCGAGCCAGAACAAATTGTCGGCGGCCCGGCTCGGCAGCACGCCCGCAACGCGTCTGATCCGCACGCTGTCCGAGGCCGGCAACAACGTGGTCGTCGGAACCGCCTTGTCGGACACCACCCAGACGTCGGCCGCGCGGGTGCCATCGCCCATCGAAACCGCACGTGCATCGAGCTGGTCGGCGATCCGGCAAAAGCCGCCGGGCATGACGGTCCAGCCGTCCTGCGTGGCGGCCGCGAACACCCGCAGCACGAACGGCCGTGGCGTGATGCGGCCCTGATCCCACACCGGCGTGGTCGAGAGCCGTACCAGTTCCTGACCGACATAATCGAGGCCGCGATGTTCGATCGCGGTCTTCAGCCGGTCGCGCTCGCCGGGCGAAAGCTCGGAAGCAAGCACGGGACCGTTGCCCGGAAAGCCGGGGACGCCCCTGATATAGGCGCCCTCGATCGCGAAATCGTCGAGCCGCGACAGCACCTGCTCGCGCGCGGACTTCTGCCCGCACCACCAGGTCGCGATGTGCGGTATCTTCAGCTCTTCGCTGAAAAAACGCCTTGAGAGGCTCGGCAGGAAGCCGAGCAGCGCCCGCGCCTCCATCACGCCGGAGCCCGGCATATTGGCGACGACGACGCCGTTCTTGCGGATCACGTCGATCAGGCCGGGCACGCCGAGATGCGAGTGAGCGTCGAGCTCAAGCGGATCGAGGAAGTTGGCATCCACCCTGCGCAGCAGCACATCGAGCCGCTTCAGCCCGGCGACGGTGCGGATATGGATGCGGTCGCCGCTGACGGCGAGATCGTCGCCCTCGACCAGCAGGAATCCGAGATAGCGCGCCAGCGTCGCGTGCTCGAAATAGGTTTCGCTGTACTGCCCCGGTGTAAGCAGTCCGATGCGCGGCTCGTCGCGGTCGGCGCTGGCGCGGAGACTCTCGCGAAACGCCTCGAAGAACGGCGCCACCCGCTCGACATTCATCGATTTGTACAGGGACGCGAAGGCGCGCGACAACACCAGCCGGTTTTCCAGCGCATAACCGGTTCCCGAGGGCGCTTGCGTGCGGTCGTTCAGCACCCACCAGCGTCCATCGGGACCGCGGCCGATGTCCGCGGCATAGAGATTAAGGTATCGCCCGCCGGGCGGCTTGACGCCGCAGACCGAGCGCAGATATTCGTTGCTGCCGGCGATCGCCGCCGCCGGTATCGCGCCTTCCGCGATCAGGTGGCCTTCGCCGTAGAGATCGTTCAGTACGAGCTCCAGCAACTCCGCGCGCTGCACAATGCCGGCGCATAATTGCTGCCATTCGGCGGCGCCGATCAGCAGCGGCAGATGGCTCAGCGGCCACAGCTTGTCGGCGGCTTCGCCGGGCGCGCGATAGGTGACGCCGGCTTCGCGCAAATGCCGGTCGGCGGCGCCGAAGCGCCGCTCGATGTCGGCCGGCGTCAGCGCCGCGAACGCCTCGAAAAACCGGGTCCAGACCTCGCGCGGCGCGCCGTCCTGCGCGATATATTCGTCAGGAATTCCGGGCAGGCTGACATAGTCGCGGGTCCATTGCGCCACGCGTCGATGCCCCGGACGGGCCTTGCTTCCCTGACTAGTTCCGGCTTGCCCCACCATGCGATTCTTCTAGCACATTTCAATGCGGAAGCGGCGTCCGCAGGTCGAGGGTCAAGGGGAATTCGAGGCTGCGCTCCTCGCGCGGCGGATCGATCCTGCCGGGGGTGTGGCCGTGGTCCTGAAACCGCGCCAGCCGCCGCGCCTCGGCCTCGTAGGAATTGACCGGTTTGGTTTCATAAGCACGTCCGCCGGGATGGGCGACATGATAGACGCAGCCGCCAAGCGAGCGGCCGTTCCAGGTGTCGATCAGATCGAACGTCAGCGGCGCGTGCACCGGAATGGTCGGATGCAGGCCTGAGGCCGGCTGCCATGCCTTGAAACGGACGCCGGCGACAGCCTCGCCGGAGCGGCCGGTCTCTGTCATCGGCATCCGCCGTCCGTTGCAGGTGACGACATGGCGGCCTTCGACAAAGCCGGCGGCCTTGATCTGCAGCCGCTCGACTGACGAATCGACGTAACGCACCGTGCCGCCGGCCGAACCCTCCTCGCCCAGCACATGCCACGGCTCCAGCGCTTGGCGCACTTCCAGTGCGACGCCGCCGTGGTGCACACGGCCGAACGCGGGAAAGCGAAATTCGAGCTGCGCCTCGTACCAATCCGGCGAAAAATCGTAGCCGGATGCCTTCAATTCGGCGAGCACGCCCAAAAAGTCTTCCCAGAGGAAATGCGGCAGCATGAAGCGGTCATGCAGCGTAGTGCCCCAGCGCACGAACCTGCCGTCCTGCGGCTCGCGCCACAATTTTGCGATCAACGCCCGGATCAGCAGTTGCTGCGCCAACGACATCCGGGGGTCGGGCGGCATCTCCAGCGCGCGGAATTCGACCAGGCCGAGCCGGCCGGTCGCGCCGTCCGGAGAGTAGAGCTTGTCGATGCAGATTTCGGCGCGATGGGTATTGCCGGTGATGTCGACCAGGATGTGCCGGAACAGACGGTCGACCAGCCACAGCGGCGCTTTGGTGCCGGGCGGCGGAACGTGCGCCAGCGCGACCTCCAACTCATAGAGGCCATCATGGCGCGCCTCGTCGATGCGGGGCGCCTGGCTGGTCGGCCCGATAAACATGCCGGAGAACATGTAGGACAACGACGGGTGCCGCTGCCAATAAAGTACGAGGCTCTTGAGCAAATCGGGGCGGCGCAGGAACGGAGAATCCGAAGGCTTACCGCCGCCGACCACCACATGATTGCCGCCGCCGGTGCCGGTGTGCCTGCCGTCGACCAGGAAACGATTGGCCCCGAGCCGCACCTGGGCTGCGTCTTCATACAAGCCGAAGGTGATATCGACCGCTTCGCGCCAGCTTTGCGCCGGCTGGATATTGATCTCGATCACCCCGGGATCGGGGGTCACCTTGATCACTTCGAGGCGCGGATCGAATGGCGGCGGATAGCCCTCGACATGGACCTGCATCTGCATCTCTTCGGCGGTCGCCTCCACCGCCGTGACCAGTTCCAGATAATCCTCCAGCTTCTCCACCGGCGGCATGAACGCGCACAAGATGCCGTCGCGGATTTCGATCGACATCGCGGTGCGGACGCCGCCGCCCCTGAGCTGCTGCTCTTGTACCTGTTGATGGGGTGCTGTGTCGGCGTGAGCCGTCGCGTCGTACACCGGCAGCGCCTCGCGCGGCTCGAGCGGGTCCTGTTCGACCACGTAAGGATAATCTTCGGCGGGAATATGCGGCAGCGACGACAGCGGCAGCCGCAATCCCATCGGGGAATCGCCGGGGGTGAGGAACAGGTTGCCGCGGCGCAGTTTCCAGCGTTCGCTCTTCCAGCGCGAAGAGGACTGGCTCGCCTCCGCATTCCAGCGCTGGATCGGCAGCACGAAGCCCTTCGGCGTGTTGAGCCCCTGATCGAACACCCGCGCCATGCGCGAGCGCTCTTCGGGATCGGCAAGCTTGGAATCGGAAGGGTCCACATTCGGCGGCAGGCCGGCTTCCTTCTGCAGCCAGTGCGACGGGTCCTCGAACGCCGGCATGATAAACTCGGAATCGACTCCGAGTTTTTTGGCCGCCGCTTCGGCAAAACGTTCGGCCTCGGCGATGCCGGCCTTGCGCGGGCCTTCGACGGTCGCAATCAGGCTGTCGTTCTTCCAGATCGGCACGCCGTCCTTGCGCCAGTACAGTCCGAAGGCCCAGCGCGGCAGGCTTTCGCCGGGATACCATTTGCCCTGCCCGTAGTGCAGCAAGCCGCCCGGCGCGAAGCGGGTGCGCATCCGCCGGATCAGATCGTCGGCAAGACCGCGCTTGGTCGGGCCGACCGCGGCGATATTCCATTCCGGCGATTCCAGGTCATCGACGGACACGAAGGTCGGCTCGCCGCCCATGGTCAGGCGCACGTCGCCGGCCTTGAGATCGGCGTCGACCTTCTCGCCGAGCTTGTCGAGGCGCGCCCAGGCATCGTCGGAGAACGGTTTGGTGATCCGCGGCGCTTCGCGGATGCGCTTGACGTTCATCTCGAAGCCGAACTCGACTTCGGCAAAGCCGGCGCTGCCTGAGATCGGCGCAGCCGAACGATAATGCGGCGTGGCGGCGACGGGGATATGGCCCTCGCCGGTCAGCATGCCCGAGGTGACGTCGAACCCGATCCAGCCCGCGCCGGGAAGATAGACCTCCGCCCAGGCGTGCAGATCGGTAAAATCGTTTTCGACCTCGCGCGGCCCCTCCACCGGATCGATGTCGGGACGCAGCTGAATGAGATAGCCGGAGACAAAGCGCGCCGCGAGACCGAGGTGCCGCAGCGTTTGAATCAGCAGCCACGCCGAATCGCGGCAGGAGCCCGCACCGGATGCCAGCGTCTCCTCCGGCGTCTGAATGCCGGACTCCATGCGGATGATGTAGCGAATCTGGTTGCGCAGCTTTGCATTGAGATCGACCAGGAAATTGACCGTGCTCGGCGCTTCCCGTGGAATGCTCGCGAGATATTTTGCGAACAATGGTCCCGGCTCGATCGTGGCGAGATACGGCGCGAGCTCGGTCTTGAGGTCGTTGGTATAGGTAAACGGAAAACTGTCGGCATAGGGCTCGACAAAGAAATCGAACGGATTGATCACGGTCATCTGCGCCGTGAAGTCGACTTCGATCTTCAGTTCGGTCGCCTTCTCCGGAAACACGAACCGCGCCAGCCAGTTTCCTTGCGGATCCTGCTGCCAGTTCACGAAATGATTTGATGGCGTGACCTTGAGCGAATAGCTCAGGATCGGCGTGCGCGTATGCGGCGCCGGGCGCAACCGGATGGTTTGCGGGCCCAAGTCGATCGGACGGTCGTATTTGTAATGCGTGACGTGATGTAGGGCGACGAAGATCGACACGGGTTAAGCAACTCCAGCAGCTTTTTTAAGCAGAACACTGGAACCGACGGGGATCAAGCACTAACAACGGGCACGGGTTGCCTATGTGAGGTGCGAATTACTCGTAGCCCGGATGGAGCGAAGCGAAATCCGGGATCCACGCCAGCGTTCTTCTCCCCCGGATTGCGCTTCGCTCCATCCGGGCTACGCGCACGACCTACATCGTCGCGCCGAGCACCCACGGCGCAAACTCGGCGCCACCGAAGTCAAAGCTCTCGCTCTTGGTTGGCTGGCCCGACGCCGTCTTCAGCATCAATTCGAAGATGCGCTGGCCACATTCCTGCACCGTCTCCTCGCCGTCGAGGATGGTGCCGCAATTGACGTCCATGTCGTCTTCCATGCGCTTGTACATCGGCGAGTTGGTCGCAAGCTTGATCGACGGCGCCGGCTTGCAGCCGAACACGCTGCCGCGGCCGGTGGTGAAGCAGACCAGGTTGGCGCCGCCGGCGACCTGCCCGGTCGCGGCCACCGGGTCGTAACCGGGCGTGTCCATGAACACAAAACCCTTCTTGGTGACGGCCTCTGCATAGTTCACAACGTCGACGAGATTGGTGCTGCCGGCTTTCGCCATCGCGCCAAGCGATTTTTCCAGGATCGTGGTGAGCCCGCCGGCCTTGTTGCCGGGGCTGGGATTGGCGTTCATCTCGGCGCCTTCGCGTTCGGTGTATTCTTCCCACCAGCGCATCAGCGCCACCAGTTTTTCGCCGACCTCGCGGCTGACCGCGCGGCGCGTCAGCAGATGTTCGGCGCCATAGGTCTCCGGCGTTTCCGAGAGAATCACGGTGCCACCGTGCCGCACCAAGAGATCGCTGGCCGAGCCCAGCGCCGGGTTGGCGGAGACGCCGGAGTAGCCGTCCGAGCCGCCGCATTGCAGAGCCACCGTCAACTCGCTGGCGGACACCGGTTCGCGCTTGACATTATTGGCGTCGGCGAGTGCCTCGCGCACGAAGGCGACGCCGGCTTCCACCGTCTTGCGGGTACCGCCGATTTCCTGGATTTCCAGTTCGCGCAAGCGGCCGGCGAGTTTTTGCTCTTTCATCAGTCCGCCGATCTGGTTGACCTCGCAGCCGAGGCCCAGCACCACCACGGCGGAAAAATTCACATGCCGCGCATAGCCGCCGAGCGTCCGGCGCAGGATGGTCAGCGGCTCATCCTGGGTCATGCCGCAGCCGGTCTTGTGGGTCAGCGCCACCACGCCGTCGACGTTGGGAAAGTCGGCCAAAGGATTGTCGCCGGTAAACGGGTTCTTCTTGAAGATGTCCGCCACCATCCCCGCGACATGCGCGCTGCAGTTCACCGAGGTGAGGATGCCGATGTAGTTGCGGGTGGCGACGCGGCCATCGGGACGCGTGATGCCGTCGAACGTCGCCGGCAGATCGAAATTCGGCGTCGGCGTCACATCGACGCCGAACGCATAGTCCTTGGCGAAATCGCCCATGCCGCAGTTTTGCGTATGGACGTGCTGGCCCGGCGCGATCGGCTGCGTGGCAAAGCCGATGATCTGCCCGTACCGGCGGATGGCTTCGCCTGCTGCGATCGGGCGGATCGCAACCTTGTGGCCGGCGGGAATACGCTCGGTAGTGGTAACGCCTTTTGCGACCTCGATGCCCGGCATCAGGCTGGTGCGCGCAATCAGCACGCCATCGTCGGGATGCAGTCGGATCACGGGTGCCGGGGCCATGGGTGTCTCCTCGATGAAGTTCGCGAGTAGCGAATGGCGAATAGCGAGTAGAAATACCCCTATTCGCTACTCGCTACTCGCTATTCGCGTTTACGCTTTCCCGTTCGAATTCTTCCTTGTCTCCGCGATCTGCATCTTCGCATAGGTCGCCATCAACCCGCTCTCGTTGGCCAGCGTCACCAGCTTGAAGCCCATGTTGATCGCGCGCGCCGCGCCCACAGCGCCGCTGCAGTGGATGCCGGGATAGAGGCCGCGCTTGCCGCACTCCTTGACGATCTTCTCGTAAATTTTTAGGATTTCCGGCTCGTCGCGGTCGAGCTTCGGCACCAGTCCATAGGAGAAACCGAGATCGGACGGACCGATATAGACGCCGTTGATCCCCTCGACGTCGAGGATCGATTCCATGTTCTCGACCGCTGTCTTGGTCTCCATCATCGGCAGCAGCACGATTTCGTCATTCGCGGTCTGCTGATAGGTGCCGGCCGAACCATACATGCCGGAGCGGATCGGACCGTTCGAGCGGGTGCCGCGCGGCGGATATTTGCTGTAGGCGACGAGATTTTCGCATTCCTCTTTGCTGTTGATCATCGGGCAGATCACGCCATAGGCCCCGGCGTCCAGCACCTTGCCGACGATGCCCGGTTCGTTCCACGGCACGCGGACCATCGGCGTCACCGGATGGGCGTACATTGCCTGGAAGCATTGCACCATCGACTGGTAATCCTGCACGCCGTGCTGCATGTCGACGGTGACGCTATCGAAGCCGCATTGCGCGATCACTTCGGCGGAGAAGCCGGAGGGAATCGCGAGCCAGGCGTTAACGACGGCCTTGCCCGATGCCCAGACTTCTTTCACTTTATTCGCCATTATTGTTTCCTCTCCCATTTGTTTATGTACACCGTCATTGCGAGGAGCACTTGCGACGAAGCAATCCAGTCTGTGTTCGCGTCGCTGGATTGCTTCGCTGCGCTCGCAATGACGGCGTGAAAAATCACGCCGCCGCCTGCTGTATACTTCGTTCGCTCACCCCGACCTCGCGGGCGCAAGCCACAATCGCAGCCCAGGTGTCATCCGGCAAGGGCACGCCGTTTGCGGTGCGCTCAGCGCGCATTTTCCGTTCGGGATCGCCGGGGATCAGCACGGCATCGACGCCGGCCATCGGCTTGGTCGCCCGGATGAAGTCGGCATAACGCGAGATTTCACCGTCGAAGAAATTGCTGGTGTCGACCACCTTGGGATCGACATAGAACGCGAGCATGCCGTTGGCAAAACGCCGGTCCGGCGCGGTAGCACCCGTCCCGGTCAGCGCGCCGCCGAGCAATTCGCAGATAAAGGCGAGACCCGAGCCCTTGTGCTCGCCGAAAGCGCGGATCGCGCCGGTGCCCTTGGTGTGGTCGCGCGGCCCGTCCTTGGCGTGTGGCCCATAGAGCACGGCGGGGTCATCGCTCAAGCTGCCGTCGTGATCGACCAGCGCGCCCTTCGGCAGTTTCTTGCCGCCACGGCTTGCCACCAGCACCTTGCCCTCGGCGACGATCGAAGTGGCAAAATCCAGCACGATCGGATGCTGCCCCTTTCGCGGGATGCCGACGCAATAGGGCGCGGTCGATAGCCGCTTCTGCACGCCGCCATAAGGCGCGACCAGCAGCGAACCCGCAGCGTTGACGAAGTGGATCGACACCAGTCCTTCGGCGGCCGCCATTTCCGCCCAGTCGCCGACGCGGCCGATGTGGCCGGCATTGCGCAACGCCACCGCGGCAAGGCCCGACGCCTTGCATTTCTGGATACCTATCCTGACTGCCTGCGGCGTCACCGTCTGTCCATAGCCGAACTTGCCATCGACCACCGCCAGCGAGGGCGTGTCGACCAGCACCTCGACGGTCTGGTCAGGCACGACCGAGCCCATCTTCTTCCACCGGATATAGACCGGCACCCGGATCACGCCGTGGCTGTCATGCCCGGTGAGGTTTGCGGTCGTCAGGTACGTCGCGATACGCTTGGCTTCCTCGGGTGACGACTCCGAATGAGCGAAGACGTCGGCGACGAAGTCGATGAGTTTGGGAACCTGTATCGTAACCATGTTCGGATTTCCGCCCCGCCTTTGCGTCTGGACCGCTGTCGCAAGCGGGTCCAGCCCCACGCCGAATGTGCCACCGGCTGCAGCGGCGTTTTGGCGAAAAATCGCGCGCATGTCCATGGGCCGCTGCGTGGCTTGGCGCGCCAAATTGCCCCGCTATGCAACGGCTCCCTAGCATCATGCATATTTGCAGTCACTTCGACGCAAATCCGCGCCCGTGGATCATCGCCGCAGGGCATGTTAGTCATCAAAACGCGCGGCCAACGCGCAAGGTGCGGCGCCATTCGACCGGCCGCCGTTCCAACAAGAAATTGACCGGGAGCGAGCCGAAATGCCGCATTTCACCATTGAATATTCCGCCAATCTCGAGCCCTGCGTCGATATGCAGGCCGTGGTCGAGGTAGTGCGCAAGGCCGCCGTCGAAACCGGGATTTTCCCGCTCGGCGGCATCCGCGTCCGCGCCATCCGCTGCGAGCACTCCGCCGTCGCCGACGGAGCTGCGCATTTCGGCTTTCTCGACATGGTGCTTCGGCTTGGCGAAGGCCGCGACCTCGCCACCCGCAAGAGAGCCGGCGAGCACATCTTCAGCGTGCTGTCGACCTATCTCGATCCGGTATTTGCGGAGAGCAAGTTCGCGCTGTCGTTCGACATGCAGATCAACGACAAGGAAACCAGCTGGAAGCGTAACAACATCCACGAGGCGTTGAAGGCGGAGACGGTGCATGGATAAGGTCACGCCGAAACCGGCCGATGTGTTCCAGGCCAATCGCGACCGCGCAGCCCCGCTGCTGGCGAAGCTCAAGGCTGAGGGTATCGGGCACGTCATCGGCGGCAAAATCGTGCCGTCGATCTCGGGCGAAACCTTCGAGACGAAATCGCCGGTCGACGGCGCAGTGCTGGCTTCGGTCGCACGCGGCAATGCGGAGGATATCGACCGCGCCGCGACCTCGGCCGCGCAGGCTTTCAGGGCCTGGCGGGACATGCCGGCTGCGATGCGCAAAAAACTGCTGCATCGGGTCGCCGACGCCATCGAGGACCGCGCCGACGACATCGCGGTGCTGGAATGCATCGACACCGGCCAGGCGCATCGCTTCATGGCCAAGGCCGCGGTCCGCGCCGCCGAAAATTTTCGCTTCTTCGCCGACAAATGCGCAGACGCCCGCGACGGCCTCAACATGCCGAGCGACGAGCACTGGAACGTGTCGACGCGGGTGCCGATCGGCCCGGTCGGCGTCATCACGCCGTGGAACACGCCGTTCATGCTCTCGACCTGGAAGATCGCGCCGGCGCTGGCGGCCGGCTGCACGGTGGTGCACAAGCCGGCGGAGTGGTCGCCGGTCACGGCCGATCTGCTGGCGAAGCTCGTCAAGCAAGCCGGCGTGCCCGACGGCGTGCTCAACACCGTACACGGGTTTGGCGAGCAAGCCGGCAAGGCCCTGACCGAACATCCCGCGATCAAGGCGATCGGTTTTGTCGGCGAAAGCGCCACGGGCTCGGCAATCATGGCGCAGGGCGCGCCGACCCTGAAGCGCGTGCACTTCGAACTCGGGGGAAAAAATCCGGTCATCGTGTTCGACGACGCCGATCCGGACCGCGCGCTGGATGCCGTCGTGTTCATGATCTACTCGCTCAACGGCGAGCGCTGCACGTCGTCGAGCCGGTTGCTGGTGCAGCAAGGTATCGCGGACAAGTTCATCGAGAGGCTGACGGCGCGCGTGAAAGCATTGAAGGTCGGGCATCCTCTTGATCCCGCAACTGAAATCGGCCCGCTGATTCACGAGCGGCACCTCGCAAAGGTCTGCTCCTATTTCGACATCGCGCGCAAGGATGGCGCGGTCATCGCCGCCGGCGGCAAGCCGCACGATGGCCCCGGCGGCGGACATTATGTGCAGCCGACGCTGGTCACCGGCGCGCGCGCCGACATGCGCGTCGCGCAGGAAGAAGTGTTCGGTCCGTTCCTGACGGTGATTCCGTTCAAGGACGAGAGCGAGGCGATTGCGATTGCCAACGGCGTGCAATACGGCCTGACCGGCTATGTCTGGACCGGCGACTTGGGCCGCGCGTTGCGCGTTGCGGATGCGCTGGAAGCCGGCATGATCTGGCTCAATTCGGAGAACGTCCGGCATCTGCCCACCCCGTTCGGCGGCATGAAATCCTCCGGCATCGGCCGCGACGGCGGTGATTATTCGTTCGACTTCTACATGGAAACCAAGCACGTCTCGCTCGCGCGCGGCACGCACAAGATTCAAAGGCTGGGAGTTTAAGAGTTACCGTCGTTCCGGGGCGCGAAGCCAACCCGGAACCTCGAGATTCCGGGTCTGGTCCTTCGGACCATCCCGGAATGACGAACTAAACAAGGACCCTTCAATGCCCGTTCCGACCCACATCTTCGATCCACCGTTCAACATCATCCGGTCGAGCCATGCCGTGCTCGACGTGACCAATCTCGAGACCAGCCGCGAGTTCTATGAAAATACCGTCGGCCTTCATGTCGAGGACCAGGACGACGGTGCGGTGTACCTGCGCGGCAGCGAGGAACACCAGCATCACTCGCTGGTGCTGCGCAAGGCGGTAGTTCCCGGATGCGCGCGGCTCGGCTTCAAGGTCGGCAACGAGAGCGATCTCGACAAGGCCGGCGCATTCTTCGCCGAGAACGGCATCACCTACAGTTTTGTGGAACGGCCGTTCCAGGGCCGCACATTGCACGCCACCGATCCGTTCGGCTTCCAACTCGAACTCTACGCCTCGATGGAGCGCCGTCCGCATCTGCTGCGCCGCTACGACCTATACAAGGGCTGCCATCCGCAGCGGCTCGACCATTTTAACGTGTTCGCCGCCGAGGTACAGGACACCGTCGATTTTTATGCGCGGCTCGGCTTTCGCCTCACCGAATACGGCGAGGAGGACGGCCCGAACGGCCGCATCGCCGCCGCCTGGATGCACCGCAAGGGCAACGTGCATGATTTCGCGATCACCAACGGCAAGGGCCCGCGCCTGCACCATTTTGCCTATTGGGTGCCGACCGCGATGAACATCCTGCATCTCTGCGACGTGATGGCATCGAGCGGATACCTCAAGAACATCGAACGCGGCCCCGGCCGCCACGGTATCTCCAATGCGTTCTTTCTCTACGTGCGCGATCCCGACGGCCACAGGCTCGAACTCTACACCAGCGATTATTTCACGATGGACCACGACCACGAACCGATGCGCTGGTCGCTCAAGGATCCGCGCCGGCAGACGCTGTGGGGCGCCCCTGCCCCGCGCTCCTGGTTCGAGCAGGGCTCGCCGTTCCCGGGCCAGGCGATCCGCGAGCCGTTGTTCACGGCCGATGTGACGATTGCGGATTAGGAGAACCCATGAAAAAGCCTTTGCTCACCGCGGCCGCCTCACTATTCGGACTGGTGCTTGTCATGTCGCCGATCGCCCACTCTCACGCTGCCGAACTCAAAGTGCTGGCCGGCGGCTCCATGACCGGGCCGTTGAACGAACTCGCTCCCCAATTCGAACGCGCCTCCGGCCACAAGCTGACCATTCACTTCGATTCCACGCCGAATTTGATCAAACTGGCCACGTCCGCTCCTTTCGACCTCGGCGTCGTTCCCGTCGATGTGTTCAAGAACGCCGAAGCGAAGGCCCGCTTCGCCTCCGGGCCGACGACGGATATCGCCCGCGTCGGCTATGGCGTCATTGTTCGCGCAGGCGCGCCGAAGCCGGATGTCGGCACGCCGGACGCGCTGAAGAAAGTGCTGCTCGACGCGAAATCAGTCACCTTCCTGCCGGCGAGCGCGGCCGGCGCGTATGTCCTGAGTGTGTTCGAGCGCCTCGGCATTGGCGACGCGATGAAAGCCAAGACGGTGCCGCAGACCTCTACCGGAGAGATCGCAAAAGCGGTCGCCAAGGGTGACGCCGAAGTCGGGGTGTTCCTGATCAACGTGTTGATGGCGCCCGGCGTCGAACTGGCCGGGCCGTTCCCCGGCGAATTGCAGAACGATCTGGTGTTCACGGCTGCCATAGCGGCGGATACGAAAGAGGCGGAGGCTGCGAAAGCGTTTATCGCTTTTCTGCAAACTCCCGCCGCCACCGCTGTTATCAAAGCCAAAGGCATGAATCCCGGCTGACAGTCATTGCGAGGAGCACTTGCGACGAAGCAATCCAGTCCTTGCTTGTTACCTTCTGGATTGCTTCGCTTCGCTCGCAATGACGATTTCTAACGGAATGGGCATCTGAATGACGGCGTCCCCTCGCCTCGCGACCTTCGCCATCGACGGAGTCACGAAATACGGCGCCGTCGTCGACGGCGGCATCGTCGATCTGAGCGCGCGATTTGCAAAAGAGTATCCAACGTTGCGCGAAGTCATCGCCGCCGGTGCGCTGGCGAAGCTCGCAGACGACGGCGCGCGGCATTCTCCCGACTTCGCACTCGATGCCATCGCGTGGCGGCCGCCGATTCCTGCGCCGGAAAAGATCATCTGCATCGGCGTCAACTATCCGGATCGCAACGCCGAATACAAGGACGGCCAGGACGCGCCGAAATACCCATCTATGTTCATGCGCACGCCGCGTTCCTTTGTCGGCCACGGCTCGCCGCTGGTGCGTCCGCGCGCCTCGACGCAGCTCGACTACGAAGGCGAGGTTGTTCTGGTCATCGGCAAGGCCGGCCGCCACATTCCCGAGAGCGCCGCACTGGATCACATCGCGGCCGTGACGCTGTGCAACGAAGGCACCATCCGCGATTGGGTCCGCCACGCCAAGTTCAACGTGACGCAAGGCAAGAATTTTGACTCCACCGGCAGTCTCGGCCCATGGCTGGTGCCTTACACCGATGAAGCCCAGATCGCCGACATCCGCCTCACCACCCGCGTCAACGGCGAATTGCGCCAGGACGACCGCACCAGCCGGTTGATTTTCGGCTTCCGCTATCTGATCAACTACATTTCGACCTTCACCACGCTGGTGCCCGGCGATGTCATCGTCACGGGAACGCCGACCGGCGCCGGCGCGCGATTCGATCCGCCGCGGTATCTGAAACCCGGGGATGTGATTGAAGTCGAAGCGGAAGGCATCGGCCTGCTGCGCAATGGCGTGGTCGACGAAGTTTAATTGTCATGGCCGGGCTAAAGCGCGAAGCGCGTCTTCGCGTATATGGCCGGCCATCTACGTCTTTCTTGCTGCAAAGCTGTTAAGACGTGGATGCCCGGGACAAGCCCGGGCATGACGGAAGAAAGAGTGATCGGAATACGTAATGGCAGCAGCTACAGGCGGCGAAGCGATTGTCAGCGGACTGGTCGCGCATGGCGTCGACACCGTGTTCGGCCTGCCCGGCGCGCAGATCTACGGGCTGTTCGACGCGTTCCAGCAGGCGCAGCTCAAGGTCATCGGCGCGCGGCACGAGCAGGCCTGCGGCTACATGGCCTATGGCTATGCGCGCTCGACCGGCAGGCCTGGCGTGTTCAGCGTGGTGCCCGGCCCCGGAGTGCTGAATGCAGGCGCGGCGCTGCTCACCGCATACGGCGCCAACGAGCCGGTGCTGTGCCTCACCGGCCAGGTGCCGACCCAGTTCCTCGGCAAGGGCCGCGGGCATCTGCACGAAATGCCGGACCAGCTCGCGACGTTGCGCTCGTTCGTCAAGTGGGCCGACCGCATCGAATATCCCGATGCCGCGCCGCCGCAGGTCGCGCGTGCGTTCCAGGAAATGCTGTCGGGCCGCCGCGGCCCGGTCGCGCTGGAAATGCCATGGGACGTGTTCACGCAACGCGCCGATGTCGGCGCGTCAAAGCCGTTCGATCCATTTCCACCTCCGCAGCCCGACACCGGGCGAATCAAGGACGCCGCGGCGCTGGTTGCGGCGAGCAAGTCGCCGATGATCTTCGTCGGCTCGGGCGCCATTCACGCGGCGGATGAAATCCTCGAGCTTGCGGAGTTGATCGACGCGCCGGTGGTGGCGTTCCGGAGCGGGCGTGGCATCGTCTCCAACGCGCATGAACTCGGGCTGACGATGGCGGCGGCGTATCGGCTGTGGCCGGCCACCGACCTCATGATAGGTATCGGCACGCGGCTGGAGCTGCCGACGATGTCGCGCTGGCCATTCCGCCCCGAGGGACTGAAATGCATCCGCATCGATATCGATCCGTCGGAAATGCGCCGTTACACGCCTGACCTGGCTGTTATCGCCGACGCGCAGGCCGGCACGCGCGACCTGCTCGCGGCGGTGCGCAAACGCGGCTATTCGAAAACGAAAGATCGCCGCCTGGCGATCCGCGACGCCTCCGCCGCGGCGCTGAAGCAGATTCAATCGATCCAGCCGCAGATGGCCTATCTGAATATCCTGCGCGACGTGCTGCCCGAAAACGCCATCGTCACCGACGAGCTGTCGCAAGTCGGATTTGCATCGTGGTACGGCTTTCCGGTCTACCAGCCGCGCACATTCATCACGTCAGGCTACCAAGGCACCTTGGGTTCGGGTTTCCCGACCGCGCTTGGGGCCAAGGTGGCAAATCCTGACAAGCCTGTGGTGGCAATCACCGGCGACGGCGGCTTCATGTTCGGCGTGCAGGAACTCGCCACCGCCGTGCAGTTCAACATCGCCGTGGTGACGTTGGTGTTCAACAATAATTCCTACGGCAATGTCCGGCGCGACCAGATCGAGCGCTTCGATGGCCGCGTGGTGGCGTCCGACCTGGTCAATCCGGATTTCGTCAAGCTCGCAGAATCCTTCGGTGTTGCTGCAGCGCGGGTAACCTCACCGGACGGATTCCGCAGCGCGCTGGAGAAAGCGCTGGCACATGGCGGACCGTATTTGATCGACATCGAGGTGCCGACGGGGTCCGAAGCGAGCCCGTGGCCATTCATCCATACGGCGAAGCCGTAACAGCTGTCGTTCCGGGGCGCGAGCGAAGCGAGCGAGCCCGGAATCCATAACCGCCGTATTGCGTTCAGCGTCCAGACTGAAGCACAGGGAGTATGGATTCCGGGCCTGCGCCAAGAGGCGCATCCCGGAATGACGAACTATGTCGTTTGCATCCCCCGCTTTATCCTCCCCGCCGCGAGCACCAATAGCCCCGCACCCGCTACCGACCAGCACGCCACCGGCGCCCAGTGCAGCAGCGGCGCGTAGTCCGGCAGTTTCTGCAAGCCCCCGGCAACCGCGGCCATCCGCGCGAAGGTCCCGAGCGCCAGCGCGGAAAATACCAGGCCGACGACCTTGCCCTCGGCGCCGGTTTCCCCGATCGCCAATGCTGCGGAGAACGCGCTCATCAGCATGCAGCCCCAGGCAGCGCCTGCCAGGAACTGCGCCGCGATCAGCATATTGAGATTGCCCGCCATTTCGGCCCCGATCACCGCGACCGCGCCGAGCAATCCGGCGGCGCCCATCACGATCAACCCGCCGCGGTGTTTTACAACGACGCTGGCCGGAAACATCGCAATATTAAAACCGATCCAGAACACCGGCATCAGCCACTCCAGATCGGCCGGCTTTGCGAACCGCAAGAAGAACGGCGCGCTGTTGATGGAAAAATGCAGCTGATAACCCAGCGCGAGAATCACCATGGTTGCGATGAAAGCGACCGGCACCGCGCCAAGCGGCTTTGCAGGTTGCTTCGTCCCAATTTTCGGCGCCTGGCTCAGGCCACGCTCGACCTTCGACAGCGCGATCGCGGTGATCAGCAGCACCACGCTTGAAATGACAAACGGCAATCTCGGGTCCTGGTTGCGCAAGGTGACGCCGAGATACGGCGATACCGCGCCGGCGAGGCCATAGCCCAACATCGCCAGCGCCGAGAGAAACGGCAGCTGCGGCCTTGCACCGTATTTTCCGAGCAGCGTCAGCGGCGGCGCACGCAGCGCCGATGAGGTGATCGACCAGATCACGATCAATGCGATGAAGATGGCTTGCGAGTTCGGTCCGGTTTCGGCGATGAAGGGCAGCGCCACGAAGGCGGCGCAGGACAGCGCGGTCAGCGTTGCCACGAACACGCCGAGCCGGCCGACAATCGGCGCGATCTTGTCGGCGAAAATTCCCATCGCGGTATCGGTGACCGTGAAAATCGCCTGATCGAGCATCAGGATCAGGATCACCGCGGTCGGCGCTATACCAACCTGCGCCGCCAGCCGCGGCAGATAGATCGCATAGACGGTCCACCCCAGCGTGAACACCAGCTGCAGGACCGCGAGATAGATGCCGGTGTTCGTGCTCACGCCGGCGCGCAGATCCGCCGCTTCGACGTCGCTCATGTCGTGCCCCTCCCGCTGCGGAGCATAAACTGCCCGGGGCCAGGAGGGAAAGGCGATTGCACCTACTTCGCGTCGTGAAAGATCACGCCAACCGTATGGCGTTTGCCCGAGCGGAGGCGGCTGACGCCGTGGCGGAGGTTGACGCGATAAAATCCGCGGCTGCCCTGTACCGGGCGGTGATGCACCGCAAACGCCACCGCGTCGCCTTGACGCAGGGGCACCACCTCGGCGCGCGACTGCATGCGCGGGCGCTGCTCGGTCAGCACGAATTCACCGCCGGTGAAATCGCTGCCCGGGTTGCGACAGCAGGATCGCCACCTGCAGCGGAAAAACATGCTCGCCATAGAGGTCCTGATGCAGGCAATTGTAGTCGCCTTCGCCGTATTGCAGCAGCAGCGGGGTGGGGCGGGTTTGCCCGGCGGCGTGGCAGCGTTTCAGGAAAGCGTCGTGGCTTTCGGGATAGCGGATGTCGATGCCCATCGCTTCATTCCAGCGATTGGCCACGCTGGCAAGCGGCGCATACAGCGCTGGGCGCAACTCCGCGATCAGCTCCGGCAGCGGATAGGCAAAATACTTGTACTCGCCGCGGCCAAAGCCGTGGCGGCCCATGACGATGCGGCTGCGGAAGCGCGTGTCATCGGGATAGAGGGCGGCCAGCGCGGCGCATTGCTGCGGTGTCAGCAATTGTTCGATCACCGCGCATCCCTGCGCGTCGAGTTCGGCGCTGGTGCGCGCCCAGTCGATCGCGGCGACACGCTTGGCGATGACGGATTGCGGGGCCGGATGGACGATGTTTTTTGCCAATGTTTTCATATCGACAAATCTCGCAAATCGGCTGCCTCGGCGCCACCCGATTTCCGGCTGTCTTGTAGCCCGGGTGGAGCGCAGCGAAACCCGGGGTTGCCCGTGGTTCCCGGGTTTCGCTGCGCTCCACCCGGGCTACGAGTATCACCCCAGCACCGGCAGCTCGATCACGTCGTAGCCATGCCCGATCCTGCGCTTCAGAACCGGGTCTTCGAGCTCGAATTCGAAGCGGCTCGCGGGACGAATGCCGCCCTTCGCCGCAAACGTGCCGCCGAACATCGCGCAGCCGTCGGGCAGCGCGCCGCCGAAGCCGCGGATCAGGTCCGCCACCGGCAGCATCGCATCGAGCGTGCTCTCCTGGTACAGCACCCGCGCGCCGCCGATCCAGGCATATGCGCGCAGGATCATGCGGTCCCAGTGACCGGCGACGTCCTCGAGTTCCCACAGCACCGACGCCATCGGCTTGTCGCACATCTGCTTGGAGACGGTGACGCTGTAGCTCTCGACCTTGCGGTCGGTGTGATCGGAGCCGGCGCCGACGAAGATCCGGCCCTGCCAGCCGATCAGGACGAATTCCACCTCGCCGCTGGTCTCGCCGCCGCTGACTTCGATGCTGTCCGCCATGGTCAGCCGCCGCGCCGCGACGCGATAATAGATCGGCGTTGTCGCGGGGCGCGCAATCCCGATCGCTTCGAGTTCGGCGATGTGCTTGTCGCGCGCCACCGGATCGCGTCCGGTCCAGCCCGCCATCACGGCGCGGTCGATCGCCAGCGTGAGAGGTGTCGTCGTGCCCTCGGCGTCGATGGTGAATGCAAGGTCAAACACGGATCACTCCCTCCATGGCGGCCGCGAGTTCGAAGATGCGGCGGTCCGATCCGCCTGACGCGGCGAGCATCAGCCCGACCGGCGCCTCGCCCTCGCGATGGATCGGCAGCGAGATGCCGCAGCCGTCGATCATGTTGATCAGGGTGCAATTGCGCAGCGACAGCAGGTTGGCCTTGGTGAAGGTCTGCTCGTCTTTCATGTCGGCGATCCGCGGCGGCGTATTGGCGGTGGTCGGCAGCAACAGCGCATCGTAAGGCGCAAGACGCGTCGTTGCGCGCGTGATTAGCGATTTTCGCGCATTGATGAGATCGATATAGTCAGCCGCACTCTGGCTTTCGCCGCGCATGATCCGACTCGCAACGCGCGGGTCGTAGATGTCGCCCTTGGCCACGATGAGATAGCGATGCCAGGCATAGCTTTCCGCCGCGGCAAATCCGCCTTTGGCCATCATCGGCGCGACGTCCAGAAATTCCGGCACCGCGATGCGCTCGATCAGTGCGCCCTCGTGCGTGAGCTTTTCCAGCGCGCGCTCGAAGGTTTTCGCGACCGCATCTTCGAGATCGTCCAAAGCGACCGTGTTCGGCACCGCCAGCCGCATGCCCTTGATCCGCCGCGGCTGCAGCGGCGTGATTGGCTCGTTCGCCAGCACTGCATCGAGCACCGCGCAACAGCTGACTGTCCGCGCCAGCGGACCGATACTGTCCAGCGTCGACGACAGCGGCACCGCGCCGTCGAGCGGCACGCGGCGCTGCGTCGGCTTGAAGCCGACGATGCCGTTATACGCCGCTGGAATCCGGCACGAACCGCCGGTATCGGTGCCCAAAGCGCCATGCGCCATGCCGTCAAGGACAGAGACCGCCGCACCCGACGACGATCCGCCGGGAACATGGCCGGTGCCGCGCTGCCATGAACCCTTCGGCGTGCCGTAATGCGGATTGATGCCGATCCCGGAATAGGCGAATTCGGTCATATTGGTGCGGCCGATCACCACAAAACCGGCGCGCCGCAGCCGCGCCACCACTGGCGCGTCGGCGGCGGCCGGCGCCGAATCCTCCAATGCGCGCGAACCCGCCCGGGTCACCTGACCCTTGATGTCGAACAGGTCCTTGATCGAGATCGGTATGCCGGCGAACGGTGACGGCGCGGCCCTGACCTCGCGCAGCCGGTCCATCGCTTCCGCGGCTTCAATCGCGGCCTCGGCGTCAACATGCAGGAAGGCGCGCGCGCCCTCGCCATCTTTATCGGCGATCTTCGCCAGGCATGAATCGACCAGCGCCCGCGCCGTGGTGCGGCCGGCGTCGAGATCGGCGGCGAGGGTGCCGAGGGTCGGCAGTTCAGGCATTAGTGATACTCCGTCATGGCCGGGCATAGCCGTCCGAAGGACGGCGTCGCTTCCGCTAGCCTATGTCCCGGCCATCCACGTCTTGATTGGTAGGTCTGTAAAAGACGTGGATGCCCGGGACAAGCCCGGGCATGACGCCTATGTGCCGGGCGCATCCTCAATTTCCATATCCAGCAGCGCGGAACTCAGCGACTTGCCATGCGCATCGAGCGCCAGCGATCGCGTCACGCCGCCGCCGAGTGCCTGGGTCATCACGAAATTCAACGCGGCGATGTTGGGCAACTCGTAGCGCACCACCTCGCCTTCGACCACGCCGGCAAAATGCGCTTTTACGCGTTCGCCGGTGACCTGCGCTTGCAGCAGCGGATAATGTTTTGCGTCATAGGCGATCACCGAGATGTTGGAGGTGTTGCCCTTGTCGCCGGTGCGGGAATGGGCGATCTCGCGCAGTTTTACCATCATGCCCCCACAAAGCGCACGGACGGTTTGGCCAGATCGCGCGGCAGCAACACGGATGCGACCGCGACCACGTCGCGCGCCGCTTTGGTGACGCCGCCGCCGGCCGCAGGACCATTGGTGTAGAGCGTCTCGACCTCGTTGCCGATCCGCACCGCCTCGCGCAGGCTTTCGGTCCGTCCGGCGACACGGACACGGACCTCATACGGTTCGTTGGCGTGCGCGGAAACCTCGGCACCGTGTAGCGAATCGATGCCGATCAGGTCGAACCGCAACTCACTGCTTTGTACCCCGGTGAGTTGCAGCCGCTCGCGCACGATCTCCAGTGCCAACTGCCCGCGCGCGAGCGCGCCGGGGCCGGCATAGGAAATCTGGCCCTCGCCGATATAGCTGTCGACATAGCCGACCGAAACTTTCAGCGTATCGGTCCTTTTGGTGCCGCGCCCACCGCTGACCCGCACGCGATCCGGTGCGATCTCCTCAACTGTTACTTGCGAAAAATCCGCGACCACGTCCGGCTGCAGGTATTTTGTGGGATCGTGCACCTCGTAGAGCAACTGCTCCTTGCAGGTCTGCGCGGTCACCGCGCCGCCAGAACCTTCGACTTTGGTAATGACGAGCGAACCGTCTTCGCCGACTTCGCCGATCGGAAAACCGAGTCGCGCCAGATCGGAAACATCCTTGTAGCCCGGATCGGCGAAATAACCGCCGGTGATCTGGCCGGCGCACTCCAGGAGGTGTCCGGCGACGGTGCCCTGCCCCAGCAGATTCCAGTCGTCCATCGCCCAGCCGAAGGCGTGGATCATCGGCGCCAGAAACAGCGCGGGGTCGGAGGCGCGCCCGGTGATCACGATATCGGCGCCGGCATTCAGCGCTTCCGCCATCGGCTCTGCGCCAAGATAGGCGTTAGCGGAGAGCAGGCGATTGCCGAGCTGCTTGATGGTGCCGTCGAATTCCATGATCGGCAGATCGCCATCCTTGCAGGCCTCCAGCACGTCGTCGCCGACGATCGCGGCGACCTTCAGCGACAATCCGAGCGATTTCGCAATCTCCGCGGTCTTGCGCGCGGCGGCATGCGGATTGGCCGCGCCCATATTGGTGACGATCTTGATGCCCTTGGAAGCGCAGACCGGAAGCACCGCGCGCATCCGCTCTTCCAGCAGCGGATCGTAACCGCTGTCGGGGTTTTTCATCCGCGCCTGCTGCGCCAGCGCGACGGTACGCTCGCCGAGGCATTCGAACACCAGGTAATCGATGCCGCCCTTTTCGGCGAGTTCGACCGCGGGCTCGATGCGGTCCCCGGAATATCCGGCGCCGGATCCTATTCTGATGCTGCGCAAGGCGCTCTCCGTCACGCGACGAGTCGTAGGGTGGGTAAAGGCGCGTCCTCGCGCCGTGCCCACCATCAAGCGATGCAAGGATGGTGGGCACGCTTCGCTTTGCCCACCCTACAGGATTGGCCCGTTGACGCCGGAGTGTCAATGTCGCATCAAGAATGCAACAAAAGCCGTCAAGGAGCGAATACCACCATGGCCGAACCGCAGCGCGCGCGACCGAAACCGACGCCGGAAACTCAACATTTCTGGGATGGCACGCAGGCGGGCGAACTGCGACTGCAGCGGTGCGACGCCTGCACCAATGTGTATTTCCCGCCGCGGCCGTTTTGCCCGAAATGCGCCTCACGCAAGGTCAGCGTGTTCAAGGCCAGCGGCAAGGCAAAACTCTACAGCTATGTGATCCATCACCGTCCGGTGCCCGGCTTTACGCCGCCCTATTCGATTGCCGTGGTGGAACTCGACGAAGGCCCGCGCATGATGACCAACGTCGTCGATTGCCCGCAAACGCCGGAAGCGCTCGAACTCGACATGGAAGTTGGAAGTGAAATTCGAAAAGCTCGACGACGCCATTACCCTTCCACTGTTCCGTCCGGCGAAGGGCTGATCGCATGCGCAGGAACCAAGTTGCCGTCGTCGGCGCGGCCGAAACCACCGAACTCGGCGTCATTCCAAATGTATCGCAAATCCAGTTGCATGCGGATGCGGCACTGAACGCCATCGCCGACGCCGGCTTGAAACTGTCGGACATCGACGGTTTTGCGACCGCGGTGGAAACGCCGCAACAGATCGCGCATTACCTCGGCATCACGCCGACCTGGGTCGACGGCACTTCGGTTGGCGGCTGCTCGTTCATGCTGCATGTCCGCCATGCGGCCGCGGCGATCGAGGCCGGGCTGTGCAAGACCGTGCTGATCACCCATGCCGAAAGCGGCAAGTCCAATATCGGCCGCACCCCGCGCATGATCGGCCCCGACAGTCTTAATGGCCAATTCGAACTGCCCTACGGCGTCTCGACGCCGGCCAGCATGTTTCCGATTCCGGTGCTGCGCTACATGAAGACCCATGGCATCACCCATGAGCAGATCGCCATGGTCGCGGTGGTGCAGCGCGAATGGGCGGCAAAAAATCCGCGTGCGACCATGAAGGCACCGATCACGGTCGAGGACGTTCTGAATTCGCGAATGATCGCCTATCCCTTCCGCATCCTGCAATGCTGCCTCGTCACGGACGGCGGCGGCGCGCTGATCCTCACCTCGGCCGACCGCGCAAAAGATTTTCCGCAGAAGCCGGTCTATATCCTCGGCACCGGCGAGAGCGTCGAGACACCGATGGTCAGCCAGATGCAGACGTTTGACAGTTCGCGCGCATTCAAGGTCGCAGGTCCCCTCGCGTTCAAGGAGGCCGGCATCGCGCACAAGGACGTCGATCATCTGATGGTCTACGATGCCTTCGCGCATCTGCCGCTGTACGGGCTCGGCGACCTCGGCTTCATGCCGCACGAGGAAACCGGAAAATTCATCGCCGACGGCAACACAAGGCCCGGCGGCAAGCTGCCGCTCAACACCAACGGCGGTGGCCTCAGCTACATGCATTCCGGCATGTACGGCATGTACGCTTTGCAGGAGAGCGTGCGGCAAATGCGCGGTATTGCGTCGGCACAGGTGAAGGATGCGAAGATTTCGGTGTGTCACGGCGTCGGCGGCATGTTCGCGGCGTCAGGTACGATTATTTTTACGAACGAGAAGTAACCCCCGTCATTCCGGGGCGCGCCTCTTCGGCGCGAACCCGGAATCCAGAAGTTTTAAGTTACCTCCGGATTCCGGGCTCACTCGCGTCCGCGAGTGCCCCGGAATGACGAAAGAACAACGGGAGCACCAAATGCCAAAATCACTCGACGGAAAATCCATCATCGTCACCGGCGCGGGGCGCGGGATCGGGCGGGAGATCGCGTTGCTCTGCGCGGCGGAAGGCGCCAAGGTCGTGGTCAACGATCCCGGCGTTGCCGCAGACGGCTCGGGATCGAGTGCGGCGCCGGCGGAAGAAGTGGCCGAGGAAATCAAGAAGCGCGGCGGAACGGCAGTCGCCAATTTCGAAACCGTCGCCGAAGCCATCCCGGCGAGCAGAATCGTCAAAACTGCGATCGATTCCTTCGGCAAGCTCGATGGCGTCGTCAACAATGCCGGCATCCTGCGCGACGCGATCTTTCATCGCATGAGCATCGATGCCTTCGAGTCCGTCATCAAGGTGCACCTGATGGGCTCGTTCTATGTCTCGCACGCCGCCGCCCGGCTGTTCCGCGAGCAGGAGAGCGGCGCGTTCGTGCACTTCACCTCGACCTCCGGCCTGGTCGGCAATTTCGGCCAGGCCAACTACGCCGCGGCGAAACTCGGCATCGTCGGACTTTCAAAGTCGATCGCGCTGGACATGGAGCGGTTTCATGTCCGCTCCAACTGCGTCTCGCCCTTTGCCTGGAGCCGCTTGATCGGCACCATCCCGACCGAGACCGAAGCCGAGAAAGCCCGCGTTGCAAAAATTCAGCAGATGGGCCCGGAAAAGATCGCGCCGCTCTGCGCCTTCCTGCTCAGCGACGCCGCCAAGGATGTTACCGGACAGATTTTTGCGGTGCGCATGAACGAGATTTTCCTGATGGGACAATCACGGCCCTTGCGCTCGATCCATCGCGCCGAAGGCTGGACGCCGGAGACCATCGCCGCACATGGCATGCCGGCGCTCAAATCGTCGTTCTACAAGCTCGACCGCTCCGCGGATATTTTCAACTGGGATGCGATTTAGCGAGCGGCCGTAGCCCGGGTGGAGCGAAGCGAAACCCGGGAATCCGGCCAACAATCCCGGATTGCGCTTCGCTTCATCCAGGCTACGAAACCGAACTTCGCCCGCTTTATGCCGGATTGCGGGCACATGAATTTCCTCCCAACAAAACCGTGGGAGGAAATCATGACAACTCCACTGACCTTTCGGCGGTCTCGACCGCCGCAAGATGCTGACCGGCGCAGCCGCACTTGCCGCTTCCGCCGTGACCGTGAAAGCGGCCTCCGCGGCGAGTGTAACGCCGTTCGGCCAAACCGGCGCTCCGACCATCTCAACCCGGCCGCTGCCATTGGGTCCGCTTCCAGGAAGCCGCTATCCGGATGCACACCTGGAGTCCGCCAAGCCCAAGCTTTCGTTCGGGCCTAACGGTTTTCCGGCCTTCGCCGGCACGATGGCGGTCGAGCGCGTCGCAACCGGGTTCCGCTGGGCCGAGGGCCCGGTCTACTTCGCGGCAGGGCGCTACGTATTGTTCAGCGACATTCCCAACAACCGCATCATGCGCTTTTGCGAGGATGACGGTCACCTCAGCGTATACCGCCAGCCATCGATGAACTCGAATGGCAACACCATCGATCGCGAGGGACGGCTCCTCACCTGCGAACATGCCGGCCGGCGGGTCACCCGGACCGAGCTCGATGGTTCGATCACCATCATCGCGGACAAGTACAACGGCAAGAAACTGAACTCGCCGAACGACGCGGTCGTCACTTCCGACGGTGCGATCTGGTTCACCGATCCGGTCTACGGCATCGGCGGCTTTTACGAGGGCGTCAAGGCCGAGCCCGAGCAGGAGAAGCGCAACGTCTACCGGGTCGATCCGAAATCCGGTGACGTCAAAGTTATCGTCGATGACTTCGTGGAACCCAATGGCCTTGCCGTCTCACCTGACGAGAAGAAGCTCTATGTCTGCGACACCGGATTCACCGACGGACCGGACAACCCGTCGCATATCCGTGCGTTCGATCTGGATGTGGCCGCCGGAAAGGCGTCGAACAGCAAGGTCTTCGCGGACATGCCCAAGCCTGGCATTACCGACGGGGTGCGCTGTGACACCGAAGGACGCGTCTGGTGCTCGGTGGGCTGGGGCGACCCGAACGAGGACGGCGTGCGCTGCTACACCCAAGACGGCGATCTGCTCGGAAAAATCCACATACCGGAAACCGTCGCCAATTTGTGCTTCGGCGGCCAGCAGCGAAACAGACTTTACATCTGCGGTTCGACATCGCTCTACGCCGTCTACACGAGCGTGCAGGGCGCCATGAAGCCTTGAGCGCATGACTCAATCGTCATTCCCGGGCGAGCGAAGCGAGATACGTAGCCCGGGTGGAGCGCAGCGAAACCCGGGAATTCTGTCCCGGATTGCGCTTCGCTCCATCCGGGCTACGAAGTTACCCGCTATTCCTCAACCCCGCAGAGATGCCGTTGATGGTGAGCTGAATGCCGCGTAGCACCTGCTCGTCGGCGGCTTCGCCGTCCGCCAGTTCCTTGCGATGCTCTTTCAGCAATTCCACCTGCACGTGGTTGAGCGGATCGAGATAGGGGAAACGGTTGCGGATCGAGCGCTCCAGCAGCGGGTTGCCCTGCAGCAGCCGGCCGTGGCCCATGATGTCGAGCAGCGTCTCGATCGAGGAATGCCATTCGCGGCGGATGCGCCCGAAAATCCGTTCGCGCAATTCCACGTCCGGCACCAGTTCGGCATAGCGCGAGGCAATCGCGATCGAACTCTTGGCCAGTACCATGTCCATGTTCGACAATAGCGTACGGAAGAACGGCCACTCGCGGTAGAGTTCCTGCAGGAACGGCATGCCCTTGTCGGGATGCTCGAACACCCACACTTCGACCGCGCTGCCAAAGCCATACCAGCCCGGCAGCATAAGCCGGCATTGCGCCCAGCTGAATACCCAGGGGATTGCGCGCAGATCCTCGATCGCGCGGGTTTTCTTGCGCGACGCCGGGCGGCTGCCGATGTTCAGCGTGGAGATTTCGGTGATCACGGTGGAGGCCCAGAAGTAATCGGTAAAGCCATCGGTCTCATAGACGAGGTTGCGGTAGGCCTTGAATGCCAGCGCGGACAGTTGCTCCATCGCTTCCAGATATTCGCGGCGCGGCGCGCTGCGCTTGGGCTGCAGCAGGCTCGCTTCCAGCGTCGCGGCGGCGAGAATTTCCAGGTTGTTGCGGCCGACCTCGGCGTTGGAATACTTTGAAGAGATGATTTCGCCCTGTTCGGTGATCCTGATCTGGCCATTTACCGCGCCGCCGGGCTGCGCGAGGATCGCGTCATAGCTCGGCCCGCCGCCGCGGCCGACCGAGCCGCCGCGGCCGTGGAACAGTCTTAGGCGCACATGATGGCGCTCGAACACCTCCACCAGCCCGATCTCGGCCTTGTAGAGTTCCCAGCCCGACGTGACAAAACCGCCATCCTTGTTGCTGTCGGAATAGCCGAGCATCACCTCCTGCACCGCGCCGCGGCTGTCCACCAGCTTGCGATAGTCGTGCAGCGACAGCAGCCGGTCCATGATGGCGGCTGAGGCCTGCAAATCCTCGATGGTCTCGAACAGCGGCACGATGTTGATTGCGCTGCGCCCGGACGGATTGACGAGACCAACCTCCTTCAGCAGCACGGCGACTTCCAACATGTCCGAGATGCCCTGGCACATCGAAATGATGCATTGGGGGATGACGTCGGCGCCGAACGTCGCATGCGCTTTCGCCGCCTCGCGCAGCACCGCCAGTTCACCAAGCGTTTCTTCGCTGTACTTTACGAATGCCGACGTCAGCGGCCGCGTGCTGCGCAACTCGCCGGCGAGCAACGCGATCCGCGCCTCTTCGCCCAGCGCCAGATACGATGTGCCGGGCATGGCGGCGTCTACCAGCTCGGCGATGGTGCGTTCATGCACGGCGGAATTCTGCCTGATGTCGAGGCCGGCGAGATGGAATCCGAAACAATCCGCCGCGCGGCGCAGCGAGCGTAGCCGGCCGCGCGCGATCACCCGCGAATTGTTCGCGATCAGCGAGCGGTCGAGAATATCGAGATCGGCCTTGAACTCCTTTGCGATTGCATAGGGCGCGGCTTCGCCGACCGGCGCGCGGCTGGTTTCCACGTCGAGTTTTGATGCGGTCGCGGCGAGCCGGGCATAAATGCCGGATACCGCCAGCCGATAGGGCTCGCCGCTGCGATGCGGCGACCGATCGGGCGAATGTTCGGCAAGCGTCCGCAGCTCTTCGGAGACATCGGCGAGGTGCGCGGCCAGCGACAATTCGGCGCCCAACGCATGCAATTCCTCGAGATAGAACCGCAGTACCCGCGTTGCCTGCAGGCGCAGCGTGCCGCGCATCACCTCCGCGGTGACGAACGGGTTGCCGTCGCGGTCGCCGCCGATCCAGCTGCCCATGCGCAGGAACGAGGCCAGCTCTTCGCCCGCGCCGGGTTCACCAGGGGCGTCTTCGTCGTGCAGGCGGTCCTCCAGCGCGCAGTGCAGCCGCGGCACCTCGTGCAGGAACGTGTAGTCGTAGAACGATAGGCCGTTGGCTACCTCGTCCAGCACGGTCAGCTTGGTCCGGCGCAAGAGGTTGGTCTGCCACAGCGTCAGCACGGCGCGGCGCAGCTGCTCCTCGCTGGCCTCGAATTCTTCCGCCGTCAGGTGCATGCGTTCGCGGCGGTCAAGCAGCGTCGCGATCTCCATCTCACGGTCGATAGTGCTCTTGCGGCGCACTTCCGTCGGATGCGCGGTCAGGACCGGGCTGACCTGCGCGGTTCCAAAGAACCGGCGCAGCTGGTCCGCCCCGATGCCCGCCTCGCGCGCATGCGCCAGCGTGCGGGCCAGCGTGCCGACGTTGCCGGCGCTGTTCTGGGCGCGCATCTGCCGGATGTTGTTCTGGTCCTCGGCGATATTGGCGAGGTGTGAAAAATAGCTGAAGGCGCGGACGATGCGCACGGTCTCCGCGGTCGACATGCTGTCGAGGATCAGTTCCAGCTCGCGCCGCGCCACCCGGTCCTCGTCGCGATGGAACCGGATCGAGGTCTGCCGGATACGCTCGACCAGGTCGAACACATCCACCCCCTCCTGGTCGCGAACGGTATCGCCGAGGATCCGCCCGAGCAGCCGGATTTCCTCGCGCAGCCGCGCATCCGCTTCAAGCGCGGCGATCTCGTCCGCGCGATTGCTGCGCTGGTCCGGTTCGGAAGGCATGATCTGGGACGGCATGGGCTGGCTCCAGAAACTGCCCGGCCCCTCACACCTCGCAAGTTTTTCGCTGCGGCGCAAGATCAAGATAGCGGCGTCGGATCCTCCGTCGTCCCGGCGAACGCCGGGACCCATAACCCCTGGCATTGATTGTTGCGGAAGGCATCCACCCAGTACCGAAACGAGATGACACGGCGTATGGGTCCCGGCGTTCGCCGGGACGACGCTAACTCAAATCCTCCGCCCCGCCCGCTCCCAATACGGATCGCGCAGGCGGCGCTTGAAGATCTTGCCGGAATCTTCGCGCGGCAGGCCGGTCGCAATTTCGATATGTTTCGGCACCTTGTAATCAGCCAGCGATGCCTTGAGTTCCGCGCGCAGCGCCGCGACATCCAGCGTCACCCCGGGCTGCGGTTCCACCACCGCCATCAGCGCCTCGCCGAATTCCTCGTCGGGAATCCCGAACACCGCGCAATCGTGAACGCCCGGTATCGCATGCAGCGCCGCCTCGATTTCGGCGGGATAGATGTTGACGCCACCCGAAATCACCATGTCGCGCTTGCGGTCGCAGATGAAGACGTAGCCGTCTTGGTCGATATAACCGACGTCGCCCGAGGTGATAAAACCGTCGCGCTCGATCTCGGCGCGCTTTTCCGGCTTGTTGTGATAGGTAAAGTCCGGATTGCCCGCGATCCGCGAATAGATCTCGCCGATCTCGCCCTGCGGCAGGACCTCGCCGTTATCGCCGACAAAACGCAGTTCGGCACCCGGCGATATCCTGCCGACGGTACCCGGTTTTTTCAGCGCGTCCTCCGAATTGGCAAAGGTGACCGCGCCGGATTCGGTAGAGCCGTAGAATTCATAGATCACCGGCCCCCACCAGTCGATCATCGCGCGCTTGACGTCGGCCGGACAGGGTGCGGCGGCATGAATGACATGACGCAACGACGACATGTCGTATTTGCCTCGTACCGCCTCCGGCAATTTCATCAGCCGGATAAACATGGTCGGTACCATGAAGATAGTGTCGATCTTTTCATCCCGAACGATGCGCAGAAACTCCTCCGGATCGAACCGCGGCATCAGCACCAGCGCGCCGCCGAGCTTACCGGTGCGCAACCCGAACGAATTCGGCGCGGAGTGATACAGCGGCCCCGGCAGCAGCGCGCGGACGCCGGGCCGCGTGCCATAGATCATCGCGCGCATCCGCTCGGATGAGGCAGCCTGCTCCGGCGTCGGCGCATACCGCCGCACGCCCTTGGGATGGCCGGTGGTGCCGGAGGTGTAGATCATGTTCATCGGCGCCGGCAGCGTCGGGCCGTCATAAGGCTTTTGCCGGAACAGCCAGCTTTCGAGATCGGTCGCACCTTCGGGCATCGCGAGATGACCCGGGTCGATCTTGTAGTTCGCCAGGATTTCCGGTGGCGTCGGCACGCCGAGCACGGTGACATCGGACGGAATCGCGTCGCGCAACTGATGCAGCATGTCGGCATGGCCGATCAGCACGCGCGTGCCGGAGTCCTTCAGCACATAGGCGATCTCCTCCGGCTTGAAATGCCAGTTGACCGGCACCGCATAGGCACCGAGCAGCGCCACCGCATAGGCCGACTCGATGAAGGCGATATCGTTGCGCATGAGGATGCAGACGCTGTCGCCCTGCCCCACCCCGAGCTGTTGCAGCCCGCCGGCAATACGGCTCGCGCGCTCGGCAACCTCGGCATGGGTGCGCCTTCGATTGCCGGAGATGATGCCGAGGAACAGGGAGGGGATGGAGGTCATCGTGTTCTTCTTGTAGCCCGGATGGAGCGAAGCGCAATCCGGGACTCTCCCTCAACCCGGGTTTCGCTTCGCTCCACCCAGGCTACGAGATCATGGGTTCACACATCCGCAAACCGCGGCGCGCGCTTTTCCAGATTGGCGCGCACCGCCTCGGTCTGGTTCGGCGCGCCGATCAGTTTTTGCTGCTCGACGGATTCGGCGAGCAGCGCGGGACCGGGATCGACCGAGAGATTGTTCAGCATGCGCTTTGCAGCGCGGATCGCGTGCGGACTCCTGCCCGCGATCTCGCGGGCGACTGCCATCGCAACAGTGTGCGGGTCGTCGCAAATCCGCGTCGCAAGGCCGTAAGCGAGCGCCTCCTGCGCCGAGAAAATCCGTCCCGTATAGGTGAGTTCGCGCAAAACATCGTCGCGAACGAGGCTCGCCAGGATCGGCGTGCCGGCCATGTCGGGGATCAATCCCCATTTGATTTCCATGATCGACATCCGCGCCTCCGGATGGAGAAAGCGCATATCGGCGCCAAGCGCGAGCTGAAAGCCGCCGCCGAACGCCACACCCTGGATCGCTGCGATCACCGGCACCGGCAATTGCCGCCAGCCCCACACCGCCTGTTGCGGGAAATTGGCAAGACCGTGGGTGCGTGCGGTGAGATCGCGCGCTTCGCCGCCGGCGATCCCGTTACCGCCTTTGTTGTTCATCGCGGCGAAGCGGCCCATGTCGAGCCCGGCGCAGAAGGCGCGGCCCTCGCCGGACAATACTACCGCCCGCAGGCTCTTCTCGTGGGCGAGCCGATCACAGGTTGCAACCAGCGCGTCGAACATCGCGGCGTCCAGCGCGTTCATCTTGTCGGCCCGTACCAGGCGGACATCGGCGACGCCCTCCGACATCGTGACCTTGACGCGATCTTCCATGGCCTTCTCCATTTTTTCCCTCGTGCCCCGGACGCAGCGCAGCACGCCGCCCTTCGCGGCGTGGTGCGCTGCTGAGCCGGGGCCGTAACGAACGCCGGCGCTCGGTACGGTCCCGGCTCTGCGGAGCGGCATGAAGAATGCCGCACCGCGTCCGGGACACAATAGATGTTTGGCGCTTTACAGAAAGGCGTCGGCCGGATTTAGTCAATCAACAATAAACCCACAATTCCTTTCAGGGCGGAAAGCTTTCATGTTCACCCAAAACCTTCTTACGGGCCGGCGCATCCTCGTCACAGGGGGCGGCACCGGGCTCGGCAAATCGATGGCATCGCGCTTCCTCGAACTCGGCGCCGAAGTCCATATCTGCGGCCGCCGCAAGAGCGTGTGCGACGAGACCGCGACCGAATTGATGGATGCGTACGGCGGGCGCGTGGTGAGCCATGGCGTCGATATCCGCAACGCGCTCGCGGTCGACGAGATGATCGAGGCGATTTTCACCGGCGGCCCCCTCACCGACCTCATCAACAACGCCGCCGGCAATTTCATCTCGCGCAGCGAGGACTTGTCGCCGCGCGGCTTCGATGCGGTGGCCAATATCGTGATGCACGGCACGTTCTATGTCACCCAGGCGGTGGGACGGCGCTGGATCGCCGCGAAACAGCCGGGCAATGTGGTATCGATCACGGTGACCTGGGTGCGCAACGGCTCGCCTTATGTGGTGCCGTCGGCGATGAGCAAGTCCGCCATCCACGCCATGACCATGTCGCTCGCCACCGAATGGGGCCGCTACGGCATTCGTCTCAACACCATCGCGCCCGGCGAAATTCCCACCGAAGGCATGAGCAAGCGGATAAAACCCGGCGACGAGGCCGGCGCGCGAACCAAGGCGCAAAATCCGATGGGCCGCGTCGGGCGCATGGAGGAACTGCAAAATCTCGCGGTGTTTTTGATCTCCGGCGGCTGCGACTGGATCAACGGCGAGACCATCGCGATGGACGGCGGCCAGGCGCTCGCCATGGGCGGCAATTTCTACCAGCTGCGTGACTGGTCCGACGCCGACTGGACCCAGGCCCGCGACGCCATCAAAGCGCAGAACGAAAAGGACAGGGCCGCAAGGGGGTAACTCGTCGTCCCCGCGCAGGCGGGGACCCATACGCCCAGGATTTTCAATTAGAATGAGGTGTTGCAACGGTCGTCAGTGAGCCGCGAGCACGGTGGTTATGGGTCCCCGCCTTCGCGGGGACGACATAGGTGTGTTAAGGCGCCGTCTTGCCTTCACCCCGCAACACCGCCAAACTCGACAAAAAGCAAATTACGACGGGAGAAACATGTCCGACATCGCAGACGCGCAAAATCTCGCCGATATGATACGCGCGCAGGGCAGGCTCCGCGGCTATACCACCGCCTTCGAGTTCGAAGGCCGCCGCACCTCGTTTGCGGGTCTCGACATTCATACCAACCGCGTCGCCAACGGCCTCAAGGCGCTCGGCGTCAAGCCGCGTGAGCGCGTCGCCTATCTCGGCAAGAACAGCGATATCTATTTTGAGCTGCTGCTCGGAGCCATGAAGGCCAATGTGGTAATGGCGCCGGTGAACTGGCGGCTGGCCGGACCCGAGATAACTTTCATCGTCGAGGACTGCAAGGCGGCGGTGCTGTTCGTCGGCCCGGAATTCGTGGACCAGGTTCGCAGCCTCCAGGCGCAGCTGCCGAGCGTGCGCACCTTCATGACCACGGAAGGCGGCGCGCCGGACTGGCTCGATTTTATCGCCTGGCGCGACGCGCAAAGCGGCGACGATCCCAAAGTGCCGATCGACGACAGGGACATCGCGATCCAGCTCTACACCTCGGGCACCACCGGAAAACCGAAAGGCGCGATGCTGTCGCATGCGAATTTTCTCTGCCTGGTAAGAGCCGGCGGCACTGAGCGGCCCGATTGGAACAAGTGGTCCAATGACGACGTCTCGCTGGTGGCGATGCCGGTGTTTCACATCGGCGGCTCCGGCTGGGGCGTGCTCGGCCTCTATCACGGCGCCAAGGGCGTGATCGCGCGCGAATTCGACCCGACAAAGGTGCTGGATTTCTTCGAAAACTCCGGCATCACCAAACTGTTCATGGTGCCTGCCGCAATGCAGTTCGTGGTGCGGCAGCCCCGCGCCCGCGAGGTCGATTTCTCGAGGCTGAAATACATGCTGTATGGCGCTTCGCCGATTCCCGCGGCGCTGCTGAAGGAATGCATCGAGGTGTTCAAATGCGGCTTTGTGCAGATGTACGGCATGACCGAAACCACCGGCACCATCGTTGCGTTACCGCCGGAGGATCACGTCGAGGGGCTCGATCGCATGCGCTCCGCGGGCAAGGCGCTGCCCGGCGTTGAACTCGCGATCCTCGATGCCGAAGGCAACAAATTGCCATCAGGCGAGGTCGGCGAGATTGCGACGCGCTCGGGCTCCAACATGGCCGGCTACTGGAACCTGCCGGAAGCCACCGCCAAAACGCTGGACAAGGACAACTGGCTGCGCACGGGCGATGCTGGCTATCTCGACAAGGACGGCTATCTCTATATCCACGACCGTATCAAGGACATGATCATCTCCGGCGGCGAAAATATCTATCCCGCCGAAGTCGAGAGCGCGATCTGCGACCATCCCGACGTCGCCGAGGTCGCCGTGGTCGGCGTGCCCGACGAGCAATGGGGCGAAGCCGTCAAGGCGATCGTGGTGATGAAGTCCGGCAAGAAGGCGACGCCGGCCGAGATCATCGGCTTTACACGCGCGCGCATCGCGGGCTTCAAGACGCCGAAGTCGGTGGACTTCATCGAAGCCCTGCCGCGCAATGCCTCGGGCAAGATTTTGCGGCGGCAGCTGCGCGATCCGTATTGGGCGGGCAAGGACCGGCAGGTGAATTGATCCCGTCGTCCCGGCGAACGCCGGGACCCATACCCTCCGTCATAGTGATGCGTAAGGTGTCAGCAACTTGCGGCAACAACTTGCCCAACAACAACCGTCGGTGGTTATGGGTCCCGGCGTTCGCCGGGACGACGGAGTCACCTTTTCCCCGCGCCCATATATCCGAACAGGAACCCCGCCACCTTGCGCTTCTGGATTTCCTCGCTGCCTTCGGTGATGCGGTAGCGGCGGTGGTGGCGGTAGATGTGCTCGAACGGCTTGTGCCGCGAATAGCCCATGCCGCCGTGCACCTGCATGGCGCGGTCGGCGGCTTCGCAGCACAGCCGGTTCGCCCAGAAATTACACATCGACACCTTGTCGGACAGCGTGTGCTCGACCTCGGCCTGCGTCAGCTGATCCATTTCCCACGCCGTCTTGCGGATCAACAGCCGCAGCATTTCGGCCTGCGTCGCCAGTTCCACAAGCGGCCACTGGATCGCCTGGTTCTCCGCCAGAGCCTTGCCGAACGGCTTTCGCTCGCGCGCATATTTTACGCTCTCCTCGATGCAATACACCGCAGCGCCGAGCGAACTCGCCGCCTGCCGGATGCGGTTCTCATGGACAAAACATTGCGCCAGCGACAACCCGCGGCCGACCTCGCCGAACAGCGCATCCTCCGGCACGAATACATCGGTGAAGGAAACTCTGGGATGATCGGTCGGCATATTGAAGGTCCACATATACTCCTCGACCTTCACGCCCGGCGACTTCGCCGGCACCAGGAAACAGCTGATGCCGCGCGCATCGCCGTCATTGCCGGAAGTGCGGGCGAACAGCGCGCAGTGCGTGGCGACATGCATGCCGGTGGTCCACATCTTCTGGCCGTCGATCACCCAACCCTTGACGTTGTCGCGTGTCGCAGGCTGCGCCCGGGTTTCCATATGAGTCGCATCCGAACCATGTTCGGGCTCGGTCAGACCGAATGTGATGCGATATTTCCCGGTGATCGAGCCCTCGATCATCGCCTTCTGCTCGTCGCTGCCGTAGCGGTCGAGCATGGTCACCAGCGGCAGATTGCCGACGATGGAATGCTCGTTCTGCAGGTCGTTGTGCAGCCCGAGGCCTTTGGATGCAAAATGCTCGCGAATGACGGCCATCCACAGATTGGAGCCGTCCTTGCCGCCATATCGCTTCGGAATCGCGAAGCGCAGGTGCCCGGCAGCGTCGGCGAGATTCTTCACCCGGCGCAGCAGCGCCTCCCATTCATGCCGCGGCAGCCCGCCATTGTCGAAATCGGTCCGCGCCCATTCGCGGCGATGATCGAAAAAGCGGATATTGTCGTCGGCGTCTTCGATCGGCTTGATCTCGCGCGCGATGAAACGATCGAGTTCGTCGAGATAGGCGACGAGATCGGCGGGCAGAGAAAAATCCAAGGCGGTTCTCCCGGATGTATTCTTGTTTCGTTGGATCGATTAAGGTGAGACGCTGAAACCATGTCAAGCGGCCGTCATGGCCGGGCTTGTCCCGGCCATCCACGTCTTTGGCGCGGCAAGGTTGTTAAGACGTGGATGCCCGGGACAAGCCCGGGCATGACGAAAATAAGAAACACGGGAGCGAACATGGATCTGAAATTCTCTAAGGTTGAGCGCAAGGGACCGATCACCATCGTGACGCTGTCGCGGCCTGAAGTTTACAACGCGCTGCACACCGACGCGCATTTCGAACTCAACAAGGTGTTCGACGAGTTTTGCGCCGATCCGGAGCAATGGGTGGCGATCGTCACCGGCGCCGGCGACAAGGCGTTCTGCGCCGGCAACGACCTGAAATGGCAGGCGGCGGGGGGAAAGCGCGGCTGGGACAAGGGCGGCTTCGGAGGCCTGACCTCGCGCTTCAACTGCGACAAGCCGATCATCGCCGCGGTCAACGGCGTCGCGATGGGCGGCGGCTTCGAGATCGCGCTGGCCTGCGACCTGATCATCGCTTCGGAAAATGCCAGGTTCGCGCTGCCGGAACCGCATGTCGGCCTCGCCGCGCTTGCCGGCGGTTTGCAGCGATTGCCGCGCCAGATCGGGCTGAAGCGCGCGATGGGCATGATCCTGACCGCGCGTCACGTCAGCGCACGCGAGGGTCATGAGCTTGGCTTCGTCAACGAGGTGGTACCGGCGGGCGAGGCACTGGCGGCGGCGGAGCGCTGGGCCGAGGCCATCTGCAAGAACTCGCCGATGTCGATCCGCGCCTCCAAGCAGGCGATCCAGCTGGGCATGGCGGTGTCGCTCGAACAGGCGATCACCGAACAGCGCGAGTATCCCGCGGTGAAGGCGATGGCGGCGTCGCAGGATTACATCGAGGGCCCGAAGGCGTTTTCGGAAAAACGCCCGCCGAAATGGGTGGGGAAGTAGCTGCTCGTGTCCCGGACGCGGTGCGGCATTCTTCATGCCGCTCCGCAGAGCCGGGACCGTACCAAACACCGAAGTTCGTTACGGCCCCGGCTCTGCAGCGCACCGCTTCGCAAGTGCTACGCGCTGCGCTGCGTCCGGGGCACGCGGATCACTTCGCCTCCACTTCCCTGCGATACGACGCATAATTCGGCTGATCGACCGCGAGCTTGGCAAGCGTGGTCTGCCACAGGTGCTCGGCAAGTCCCGGCGTTTGCAGATCGGCCTCGCCCGCGGCAATTTTGCCGGCCAGCACGCGGTTCAGTTCCTGCAGCGAGCCCTGCCGGCCCAGCAGTTGCGATAACCGCTCAGCTTCAGCCGCATCGCTGCTGCCCTCCAGCGCCAACTGCCGCGTCACCAGATCGAGCGCATTGATCGCGACCCGCAGCTTGAACGCGCTGTGTCCGCCAAGCTGTGGCGTGAGTTCGTTCCGCAAAAAATCCGCAACCGCCTTGATCAGTTCGGTGGGTGTCGGTTCGTCCTGCATATCAGCCTCGCGGTACAAGAAGCCTGAGTAAGTCGATTTCGGTCTCCGACGACCGCCGCCCAATCATCGCGCGTTCCATCGAGTGATCGGGGCTCAGGCGAAAGCGCTGCATCATGCCGCAGCACATGACGCCCCAGCGCAGCGTGCCCATCACCTCCCAGAAGTTTACGCGCGCTGCATCGACGCGTCGGCCCGCCGCTTCGTAACCCGCGAACAGCTCCTCGCGTGTTCCAAAACCCCCGACCGGTCGGTCGATCTCGCCAAAACGCCAGGAGTTGACGCAAATCCAGCCGAGATCCTCCATCGGATCGCCGGTATGCGCCAGTTCCCAGTCCAGCACCGCGCGCACGCCGTCGGGACCGATGATGAGGTTGCCGTGGCGGAAATCGCCATGCACCAGCGTTACCTCCTGGGAGGGACCAGGATCATGGTCGCGCAGCCAGCGCAGCGCCAGTTCGAACACCGGGCGCGGCCAGTCAAAGCTGCGGTACTCCTGCTCAAGCTGGGCGATTTCGGTTGCGGCAGTCATGCGGCGAAGTTCAGGCAATTCCGGCTGCGCGATGCCGTGAATCGCCGCGAGAACGCCGCCGCACTGCCGCGCCAGCCTCGGCCGCACTTTGGCGAATTTCTGGTCGCGCAGAATTTTGCGCGGGATGGTTTCGCCCTCGACGCGCTGCATGATGAATCCGGTGCCGAGTTCGTCGCCCTGTTGCAGCACATACAGCACCTTCGGCGACGGCACGCCGGCGACATAAGCGAGCCGCATCAGCGCGGCCTCCACGTTCAGTCCCGCCGCGCGGGTCGGCGCCGCGCCATAGCCCGGCGGCGCGCGGCGCAGGATCGCGCCGACATGGCCGCTGGGATGCACGACGTCGAACGACCAGGTTTCCTGGCTGGCGCCGCCGGACAGCCTGGTCGGACCGATCACGCCGGCAGCGCCCGGACACCACAGGCCAACGCAACGCGTCAACAGTTCTTCGATGCTCGCGGCCAAACGCTATTTGCCTTTGAATTTTGCCGGACGCTTCTCGAGGAATGCGGTGACGCCTTCCTTGAAATCCTCCGCCGAGCCCGCTTCGCGCTGCAAGTGCTGTTCGAGATCGAGTTGCTCTTCGAAGGAGTTGCCGGGGCTCTCCCAATACAGTTTCCGGATCAGCGACAGCGCGATCGTCGGCCCGTTGGCCAGCTCGTGCGCGAGCTTCATGGTCTCGTCCATCAGCACGGCGTCGTCATGGACCCGATTGACGAGCCCCCATTCCAGCGCCTTTTCCGCGGGCAACCTTTCGCCCATCAGCGACAGCTCGACCGAGCGCGCCTTGCCGATCAGCCGCGGCAGCAGCCAGGTCGAGCCGCAATCCGGCACCAGGCCGATGCGGCGGAACGCCTGCAAGAAATACGACGAGCGCGCGCAGAGGATCATATCGCCCATCAGCGCGATGCTCATGCCGGCGCCGGCCGCGGGGCCGTTGACCGAGGTCACGATCGGACAATGCAGATTGCGCAAGCGGCGCAGGAAGGGATGATACGCCGTCTCCAGCGCCGCGCCGGCGTTACTGCGGCCTCCAGGCTTGACGTTGCCGCGCCCCTGCAGATTGGCGCCGGTACAGAACGCCCGTCCCGCTCCGGTGATGACCAGGCAGCGCACCTCGGCCTTGCGGTCGTCGATGGCATCGAGCGCCTCGCTTAAACCCCCGAGCATGTCCATCGACACCGCATTCATCACCTCCGGATGGTCGAGTTTCAGGATGGCGACCGGGCCGTCGAAATCGACCGTGACGTGCTTGAACTGCATAGGTGTTTCCTCGCGCATGGCCTGCGGGTGAATCCGCGGGCCGGATTGGATGTCAACCGCCATATTTGATTTTTAAGGCGCGCTTGTCCATGGTTGGCGGCAACTCAAACAAACGGAAACTCTTATGAGCATCTTCGACCTGAGCGGCCGCGTGGCGGTCATCACCGGCGGCAATGGCGGCATCGGCCTCGGCATCGCGCAGGCTTTGGCCGCCGCTGGATGCAACGTCTCGATCTGGGGCCGCAACGCGGAAAAGAACAAGGCTGCCGCGGCATCGATGGCGGGCATGCCCGGCAAGGTCGATACCCGTGTCTGCGACGTCTCCGATCCCGCGTCGGTAAAGACCGCGATGGCGGCTACGCTTGACGCTTTCGGCCGCGTCGACGGCTGCTTCGCCAATGCCGGCATCGGCGGCGGCGGGCGCCACGCTTTCATCGACCGCACCGAGGAGCAATGGCGCAGCATGTTCGCCACCAATCTCGACGGCGTGTTTCACGTATTTCAGGTGGCCGCCCGGCACATGACCGAGCGCGCCAATGCCGGCGACAAGTTCGGCCGGCTGGTCGCGACCTCCAGCCTCGCCTCGCTGTTCGGCACCGCGCGCAACGAACATTACGCAGCCACCAAGGCCGCGATCAACGCGCTATGCCGGGCGCTCGCGGTGGAGCTTGCGCGTCACGGTGTCACGTCGAACGCGATCCTGCCGGGCTGGATCAAAAGCGACATGACCGCGCGCGTGCTGGCCGACGACAAATTCGTCGCCGCGGTGATGCCGAGGATTCCGATGCGCCGCTTCGGCGAGCCGAGCGATTTCGGCGGCATCGCGGTGTATCTGATGAGCAAGGCGTCATCGTACCACACCGCGGATTGTTTTGTGATCGACGGAGGATACACGGCGTTTTGAATTCTTGTAGCCCGGATGGAGCGCAGCGCAATCCGGGGCCGGCGGTCCCGGGTTTCGCTGCGCTCCACCCGGGCTACGGCATTCTATTCAGGACGACGCCGCCATCCTCGGCCGTTCCGCCGGCGTCATGGCAAAGCCTTCATATCCCCTGGCCGCGACGTCGTTGCAGATCTGCCGGTAAACGCCGACGCCGCCGATGTACGGCATAAAAATCTGCGGCTTGCCCGGAATGTTGGCACCCATGTACCAGGAATTGGCCTGCGGATAGAGCGTCGTGGAGGCAACCTCGTTCACATGCGCGACCCAGTTGTCCTCAGCATCCCTGTTCGCCTCCATCGCATCGAGATCGCGCTCGCGCAGATAGCCGATGCAGTCGGCGATCCAGTCGACGTGCTGCTCGATCGAGACGATCATGTTGCTTAGCACCGACGGACTGCCGGGGCCGGTGATGATGAACAGATTGGGGAACCCTGCGCTCATGATGCCCAGATAGGTGCGCGGCCCTTCCGCCCATTTCTGATTAAGCGTTTGCCCGTTGCGGCCCTCAATATCGATCTTCGCGACTGACCCTGTCATCGCATCGAAGCCGGTCGCCAGCACCAGCGCGTCGACTTCGTAGTCCTTGGCCGCGGTGCGAACCCCGTTCGGCAGGATTTCCTCGATCGGATTGGCCTTGATGTCGACCAGCGTCACATTCGGACGATTGAAAGCGGCGAAATAGTCGCTGTCGATGCAGATGCGTTTTGTTCCGATCGGGTGGCTGTTCGGCTGCAGCAATTTCGCGGTCGCTGGATCCTTGACGATCTCCGCGATTTTTTCACGCACGAAATCGGCGGCGGTGTCGTTGGCGGCCATGTCGAGCGCGAGGTTGTTGTAGACGGACATGAAGGTGAGGCCGCCGCGGCTCCAGCGCGCCTCATATCTGGCGCGGCGCTCGTTGTCGCCGTCGTCCAGCGCGCCACGGTCGGGCATGTCGGTGTAGATGCCGTTGCGCGCCTCCTCGCGGGCAAAACGCCGGATTTCCGGATAGTTCGCGCGGAATTCCTCGCGCTCCTCCGCCGTCAGCGCGGCATTGCGCGCGGGAATGCTGAAATTTGCGGTGCGCTGGAACACCGTGAGGTGGCTCGCTTGCTCGGCGATCACCGGCACCGACTGGATTCCGGACGAGCCGGTGCCGATCACGCCGACGCGCAGGCCGCTAAAATCCACGGGCTGATGCGGCCAGTGTCCGGTGTGATAGACCTTGCCCTTGAAGCCGGCGAGGCCCTTGATATCGGGCATCCGCGCATTCGACAGGCAGCCGGTGGCGAGTACCACGAATTGCGCGGTCACCGTCTTGCCGTCCGACGTCGTCACCGACCATCGGTTGGCGTTCTCGTCGAACACCGCGGATTCGACACGCGTGCCGAACTGGATGTCGCGCCTGAGATCGAAGCGGTCGGCGACGTGGTTGGCATATCTGAGAATCTCCGCTTGAGGCGCGTAGCGCTCGCTCCAGTCCCATTCCTGCTGCAGATCGTCGGAGAACGAGTAGGAGTACTGCATGCTCTCGACATCGCAGCGCGCGCCGGGATAGCGGTTCCAGTACCATGTGCCTCCGACGCCATCGCCCTGCTCGAAAACCCGCGCCGACAATCCCAATCCCCGCAGGCGATGCAGCATGTACATTCCGGCAAAGCCTGCACCGACGACTACGACGTCGAATTTATCGCTGAGGCTTCTGCTGAAATCAGGCTGCAAGGCAGGCATCTTTTGGCGTTCCCTGTTTTGATTTGTGGCGGATACCATTCTACCCGCCGCGCCAAAGCGCAAGAGACAAAACGGACGTTCCGATCCGCATATTTTGCTGTGCGGAACGGGTGAAGCTATCGCCACATCCACCGCCGTCATCCTGAGGCGCTCGCCCTCTTGGGCGAGCCTCGAAGGATAGGCCGCAGGCGCTCGTGGCGATCCTTCGAGACGCCGCGCAAGCGCGCGGCTCCTCAGGATGACGGTTGAACGCTTGGCACGAGCGGCCATGATGCGATAGCGTAACGAGCAATCCGTCGCGCGAAACGGACCGTTGCAAAGCGCTGCAGGGAGTGAACTGGACCATGAAATCGCCGATTTGCGACATGCTGGGGATCGAATTTCCCCTGCTCGCCTTCAGCCATTGCCGCGACGTGGTTGCAGCCGTCAGCCGCGCCGGCGGTTTTGGCGTGCTCGGCGCCACCTCGCACACGCCGGAAACGGTCGAGCAGGAACTGAAGTGGATCGACGAGCATGTCGACGGCAAGCCCTACGGGCTCGACGTGCTGATCCCGGAGAATATTTCCACCGCGGGCGAGAAAGACGTCACCTGGAAAAGCCTGGAAGCGCGGGTGACGCCCGAGCACCGCGCCTTCACCCGTAACCTGCTGAAGAAATACGGCATCGAGCTGACTACGACCAATGTCGCGGACAATGCGCCACAGCCGTTCGACGCGAAATGCGCGATGGAGGTGCTCGATGTCGCCTTCACCCATCCGATCCGGTTGATCGCCAACGCGCTCGGCGTGCCGCCGAAACCGATGATCGAGATGGGCAACAAGCACGGCGTGCCGGTGGCGGCGCTGGTCGGCGCCAAGGAGCACGCGATCCGCCAGGTCGCGGCCGGCGTCGATATCCTGGTGGCGCAGGGCACCGAGGCCGGCGGCCACTGCGGCGAGGTTTCGACCATGGTGCTGGTGCCGGAGGTGATCAAGGCGGTCAGGGAGATCCGCGACGTGCCGGTACTGGCCGCGGGCGGCATCATGACCGGACGGCAGATGGCGGCGTGCATGGCGATGGGGGCTGCGGGGGCGTGGACGGGATCGGTGTGGCTCGCGACGGTGGAATCCGAGACCACCGAAATCTTTCGCGAGAAGATGATCGCCGCTTCCTCTCGGGATGCGATCCGTTCAAAAGGCCGCACCGGAAAACCGGCGCGGCAATTGCGCTCGGTCTGGACGGATGCCTGGGATCGCGGTCCCGACAGTCCCGGCGCGTTGCCGATGCCGCTGCAAAGCATCATCAGCCGCGACGCCTTCAATTCGATCGATCGTTCTGCGGCAAGCGGCAACGCGCAGGCGCGCGACCTCGTCAGCTATTTCGTCGGCCAGGGCGTCGGCCTGATCGACAGCGTGAAAGCGGCCACGGCCGTGGTGCAGGAATTCAAGGAAGATTTTGCCGATGCAATCGAGCACATGAATGCGCTGGTGGCGGAATAGCACTGGCCCCTCATCGTGAGCAGGCGCGCCCAGCGCGCCGTCGCGGACCATGAGGCGTCAATGCTGCATCGTTCGAGATTCCGCTGACTCTCTTGCTCCGGCAATCGACGAGACCAGAGTGCTTGGCTTCCACCGCGACGTTGCGCGAGCTTGCGTGCCACGGCCACCACTAACTCCTGATACGCCTGCGGCAGCAAGCACGGGAGTAGCGGACCCGACGCTCGGCACCTTGTCGCGGCGATCGGGAGCACGCGAAACTTCAAGCCATTGATCCCGTTTAGGTATCCCAATTTTGGTAGTATTGTACTATATCTCGCGTCTAGCTTGTGCGATGATGATCAAAAAAGGAGCGAGTATTAACGCCAGCCTGGGAGCTATTTGAGGAAACCGTTTCAACAGGGGGGAATAGTGTCATGGCTACTACTTACCTTTCGCCATTGCAGATCAACAAGCTTGAGGATTCGGCGGTCGGGCGCGCCATCACGGCGCTCGCGTCGTTCGACTCCACACAGAAATCATTCGTCGATTTCACGACGCACCTGCTCCACGATGTCGTCAAAATCCTGCTGGACTCCACCATCGAGCAGCTTGAAGCATACGCTGATCTCGTCGCCAATGTATCGGGTAGCGTCGCGGAGTTCGAGATGCGAATGGTCGGCAACCAAGCGGCGTTCGAGCAGCGGGCACTCGAGTATCTCAATAGCGTCGTCGACCCATCTTTCACCTTGATCACTTTCACCCCGCCGGCAACGGGCGTGACCGCGGCGGTGAGCGGCGCTCCACCCAACACTACCACGACCTATACGCCCGCCTCTATCCCATTCGACAAGACCAAGCTCGACGCCGCGAGGGCCGCGTTCGGAAGCGCTTCTATCTTAGTTGATGATCCTAACTCCACTACCACCCCCAAGGCTAAAATCGAGAAGGATTTGGCAATTTTGCTGCAAGAGGCCACACCCACGACCGACGCGATTCCATTAGCCACGAGCGACGTGATCGCGCTCAGCGTCGCCAAGCTCAGACAGGACGTCAAGGGCTCCTACGACAAGCTCGTAACGATTCTGCAGATTGGCATGCAGAAGCTCGTCGCCACCGACGTAGAAGTCAAGACGACCCTCACCTGGCACCTGGACGCCACCGACACCGACGAGATCGCGTCACAGAACGTCGAACAGTCGTTCGACCAAAGGGCCGTCAACTGGAACGTCGCGAGGGTGGGCTCGCGCTCCAGTTCCCTCAGTGGAAAGATCTTCGGCATGACCTTCGGCCGGACTCGTGGCGCAGTCACCACCGCCGGAGCTAGCGGGTCGAGGTCGAGGTCAGAGTTTAAGGTGCAGGTGGTCAACGAGAAAAAAACCGCCGTGACGCACCTTGCCGTCGACATCACGGGCAGCGTCACCGTCCACTTAAAGTCGGAGACCTTCCCGCCCATAACTCCACCCGCAGTCGCGGCGTAGGCGGATGACGCTCGCTGCATATCGTGCCTGCACAGCAAGCCAAGAGCGTCGGCTGCCTAACCGCGATGCGCAGCTCTTTGATACTCGGGCAGCTCCGCGACGCCGCGTCGTCCTGCGCCCAAGCCGACTCCGATGACCGATACCGCTCCGTACGAACTTTCGATCGAGGACCTCGCGGTGCTGATGGTCGGGGAACTCCACCGTGCGATGCAAGCCAGCGAACTCGAGCAGGCACGACTATGGACCGAGTTGGTGGCCACCGTGGGCGCGACCGAGGAAGGGCACGTGGCGAAAACGGTGGGCATGACACCCGCAGAGCAGGCTGCTTCCGCGTTGCGCTACGCGCAGAATGCGCTGCTCCCGGTCCTGCTGGCCGGGGAAACGGCGTCAGACGTCATCACACTCGACGTGGCGGGACGCGACTATCTGCTCCGCGAGTTTGCTGGTCTCGAGGTCGAACACCCCGCCGGGGAGGGCAACACGGAGTTTGCGACGATTGATACTCTGCTACCAGCCGGCAGCGCGACGACGACGTGCGACATCGAAATGAGCGCTCTGCTCGCACTCGCCCAAGCGAAGCTCGTCTCGGAGGCGCGCGAATTATACCGGTTGCTTCGCGCAACCGTGCAGTCCGGGATCCCACGCGTGCGTGTAACCGCCGGCGAGCTGGTCGTGAAGGTCACCTTGTCCGTGGCGGAGAGCCCGGAAGCGCCGGACGTTGAGCCAAGCTCCCAATCGGGGGCGCCGGCGCCGACTCCCGTCCCGAGGGAATCTCGGGGCGCTCGACCTCGCCCCGGCCTCAGGATGCTGGCGCAGGTGGTGGACGCGCAGTCGGACGCAGCCATCCGATCTTCCTCCATCGTCGGTAGTATCCGGCTCGAGTTCCGGGTGGGCGCGTTCCCCGAGATGGCGGCGACCTAGCCTTCGAAGGACCTCCCCGTGGACGACGGAGCGTTCGTACCCCTTACATCCGTCATCGAGTTGCTCGAGCGCGCGTACCGCCGAGTGGACACGGCGCAAGCGACCCTGCGGCACTTTAGGCTGCGCGTGGATTTACCCGTATTCATCGAAGAGCGCGGTCCAAACGTGTTCGTTCGATTCCCGCACGCGTCCGATTCCGCCGTCACACCCTTGGCGCACCTCAAGGTCTCAATTGGGCCACGAGGTGAACGGTCGACGATCGTGGAGCTTGTAAGATAAGGTCCTAATACACGGCACGTAGCGGCAGTGGCAAGCAGGGCCGAAGTAAGAGCCGGCGCGCCACACCCAAAAGGTATTGAGAACGTGACAACAAGCACAATGGCGAATTCAGCAGAATCAGACGATCGCATTCCCGTCATCATCGGCGTCGGCGAAATCGCCGATCATCCCGCCGAACTGACCGCAGGCCTCGAACCGCTGGCGCTGCTCGAAGCGGCGGTGAGACGCACCGGCCAGGATGCCGACGCGAGCTTGCTCGGTGAGATCGACTCGCTCGACGTTGTCAATTTCCTGAGTTGGCGGTATCGCGACCCGGAGCAATTGCTCGCAGCCCGGCTCGGCATCAAGCCGTCGCATTGCTTTTATGGTCCGGTCGGCGGCGAGAGTCCGGTCCGCTATCTGCACGAAGCGGCGCAGCGCATCGCGCGCGGCGAAAGCAAAGTGGCCGTGGTGTGTGGCGCCGAGGCGCAGTCGACCGCGACCAAGGCCGAGCGCGCCGGCATCGAACTGCCGTGGACGCCGTTCGCGCATGACGTGCCTGAGCCGAAACGCGGCGCAGCGTTTCAGAAGCCGATGGCCGTACAGCTCGGCGTATTCCGTCCCATCACAGTCTATCCGCTCTACGAAGCGGCGACCTCGGCGCATTGGGGCCAGACGCCGCGCGAGGCACTGGCCGAATCCGGCGAGCTATGGTCGCGCTATTCGGAAGTCGCCGCCGGCAATCCGCAATCCTGGATGAAACGCGTGGTTTCGGCCGATACGATCACGACGCCCGCGCCCGACAACCGGCTGATCGCATGGCCCTACACCAAACTGATGGTGGCCAATCCGACCGTCAATATGGGCGGAGCCTTGCTGATGACGTCGCTGGCCCGCGCGCGAGCGGCCGGCATCGCCGAGCAGCGCATGATCTACATCCACGGCGGCGCTTCGGCCGAGGAGCCGCGCGATTATCTGATCCGCGATCAGTTTTATGAAAGCCACCCGCAGAATGCGGTACTTGGTGCCGTGCTTGACATGGTAGGCGGCAATGGCCGGGCGTTCGACGCGATCGAACTCTACAGCTGCTTTCCCGTCGTACCGAAGATGGCGCGGCGGACGCTGGGCTTAGGCGCCGATGTGCAGCCGACGGTAACCGGCGGCCTGACCTTCCACGGCGCGCCGCTCAACACCTACATGACGCATGCGGCCTGCGCGATGGTGCGCAAGCTGCGCGATGGCGCAAAACTCGGCCTGTTGTATGGACAAGGCGGCTTCGTGACGAAACACCACGCGCTGGTGCTGTCGCGGCAGGCGCCGCAAGAGCGGCTTTCGCAGGATACCAGCGTGCAGGCCGAGGCGGATCGCCGTCGCGGCGAGGTGCCGGATTTTGTGACCGAAGCCGATGGCCAGGGCACGGTGGAAAGTTTTACCGTGATCTATGGCCGCGGTGGGGAGGTCGAGCATGGCGTGGTGATGCTGCGCACCGCCGACAACGCCCGCACGCTGGCGCGGGTCCCCGCGCGCGACGGCGCGACGCTGGCGCATCTGTTGGATATGGACCGCACGCCGGTCGGCTCGCGCGGCGAGATCGTCAGCGCCGATGACGGGATACTGGAGTGGCGCCATCCGGCGAACTAGCTTGAGGTAAACGCCGTCGAATAAATCGTCGTCGCACCGATTGCGATGGTGATCGCGCCGACCGCGGCCTGCAGGGCACGATTGGCCCAGGTGAGCCATCGCGCCGAGACCGCGAGCGGCACCGCGATGACGACGCTCAAGGCGCCCATTCCGAGCATCGAGCCCACGCCGAACAACAGCACATAGGCCATCCCGGCGACGGGACTAGCGACCTGCGAGACCGCGAGCACCAGCAGCGCGGCGGAGCCGGCCATGCCGTGCATCAGGCCGACCAATAGCGAGCGCCAACGGAAGCCGTGGCCGTGCTGGTGCGCGCTGGCCCGGTGGGGCACGGTTTCGCCGGCGTGGCTGTGAACATGGATGTGGCTTGTGCCGTCGCCATGGCGATGCGCATGGAAGTGCACGCGGTCACGCCATAACCGCCACAACACATGGGCGCCGAGGCCGATCAGCATGACGCCGACCGCGGTCTCGACCGGGCGCGCCAGCGTTTCAGGTATCGCATGGCCGAGCAGGATGGCGGCGCCTGCGAAGGCGAACAGCGTCAGCGTATGGCCGAGCCCCCAGGTCAGCCCGTGCTTGACGATGTCGCGCACGTCGCTGCGGCGCGCGGCGATGCTTGACACCGCCGCGATGTGATCGGCCTCCAGCGCATGCTGCATGCCGAGCAAAAAGCCGAGCCCTAAAACTCCGAACATGCGGCCCCCGACGGAGAGCTACTTCTCCGACACCTTTTTCGGCTCACCGCCCTTGCCCGCGACGCGCACCTGATCGCCGTCGGCGATGCCGTCCGGGGGTGCGACGATGATGCGGTCGTCGGGAGAGACGCCCGATGCGAGCTCGATATCGCGGCCGAGGTCGCGGGCGATGGTCACGGTCTTGAACTTGACCTTGTCGTCCGCATCCACGGTGGCGACGCGCAGGCCGTTCTGGTTGAAGATCAGCGCGCTGGCCGGAATGTGCAGCGGCACGGCGTCGCGCTGCAGGCTCAGTTTGACGTTGGCGTAACCGCCCGGCATCAACTCGCTTTTGGAGTTGTCCAGCGCAAGCTGCATCCGCGTCGTGCCGGAGGAGACATCGACCGATTGCGACGAGGCCTCGACTGTCGCGGCAAAGGTCCGGGTCGGATATTCCGGCATCGAGATGACGGCCTTGGCGCCGATCCTGATCGCCGGCACATAACTCTGCGGCACGTTGACGTAGACCCTGAGCTTGCTGATGTCGGAGATCACGAACATCGCGGGGCCGGTGCCGCCGCCGGCGTTGATCAGGGCGCCGACGTCGGTGTCGCGGGCGGTGACCACGCCGTCGAACGGCACGGTGATCTTCTTGTAGCCGGCCAGCGCCTCCAGCCGTTCGACATTGGCCTGCCCGGAGTTGACCGCGGCCTTCTTGTTGGAGAGGTCGGCGGTGCGCTCGTCGATTTCCTGCATCGAGACGAAGTTCGACGCCAGCAGCGAGCGGCGGCGCGTCAATGTCGCTTCCGACAGTTTTGCGCTGGCTTGCTGGCTGGCGAGGTCGGCCCTCGCCTGCAACAATTGCTGGTCGAGATCCGGCGCCTCGATTTCGGCGATCACCTGCCCGGCTTTGACCTGCGCGCCGATATCGGCGTTCCAGTTTTTCAGGTAGCCGCTGACGCGGGCGTAGATCGGGGCGCGCTGATAGGCTTCGAGCCGCCCCGGCAGATCGAGGGTGGCGCTGAGAACCCGCGCGTCCGGCAAGATCACCGCGACCGTCGGAACCGCCTGGGTGTCGGTCCATTCCCGCAGTTTTGCGCTGGAATCTTCGCGCGCCCGGATGCCGGTGATCACCACCAGCACGGCGGCGATGCCGGCGACCACGCCAAAAATGCCCAACTTCCGGCGAGAGACCGGTGAGCCGTGTTCAGTGGGCATGCGAAATCTCCGGTGCGGCCGCGGCTTTGGCGCCCTGCTTCTTGTGTACCATACTAAACACCACGGGGACGAACATCAGTGTCGCAATCGTTGCAAAAATCAGTCCGCCGATCACGGCGCGGCCGAGCGGCGCGTTCTGCTCGCCGCCTTCGCCCAGGCCCAGCGCCATCGGCGCCATGCCGATGATCATCGCCAGCGCCGTCATCAGCACCGGGCGGAACCGGACGAAGCCGGCTTCCAGGGCGGCTGCGATGGGATCGCCGAGTTCCGCATAGCGCTCGCGGGCAAAGGAGATCACCAGCACGCTGTTGGCGGTGGCGACGCCCATGCACATGATGGCGCCGGTCAGCGCCGGCACCGACAGCGTGGTCCGGGTCGTGAACAGCATCCAGACGATGCCGGCAAGGGCTGCCGGCAGCGCCGAGACGATGACGAACGGATCGGACCAGGACTGGAAGTTCACCACGATCAGAAGATAGATCAGGACGATGGCGGCGAGCAGTCCGAACAGCAGGCCGGAAAACGCGCTGTTCATGGTCTGCACCTGGCCGAGCAGCACCACCGAGGAGCCTTTGGGCACCTCTTTCGCGGTGTCGTCGATCGCCTTTTTGACGTCGGCTGCAACCGCGCCGAGGTCGCGGCCCTGCGGCGTGGCATAAATCTGCACCATGGGCTGGATGTCGTATTGCGATACGACCGCGCTGGATGTGGAGCGCTTGATGTCGGCGATGCCGCCCAAAATAGGCGACTGCGGAACCCCCGTCGCGGTGATCGGCAACGTCTGCAGCGCGCCCAGCAAATCGACCTGATATTGCGGCGTCTGCATTACGATCGAATACGACACGCCGTTATCGGGATTGAGATAATAGGTCGGCGCGACCTGGGCGCTGCCGGCGAGGTTGACGACCAGGCTGTTGGTGACGTCGCGCTCGGTCAGGCCGACATACTGGGCGCGGGTGCGGTCGACATCGATATTGAAGGTCGGATTGTTGGGCGATTGCTGGATGCGCGCATCCGCAATGCCCGGAATCCGGCGGATGCGATTGAGCAGCTTGTTGGCGTAAGCAAAATTGGCATCGAGGTTGGCGCCGCGGATCTGCAGGTCGATCGGCGCCGGCGCGCCGAAATTCAGGATCTGGCTGACGATGTCGGCCGGCAGAAACGCAAACTGCATGCCCGGAAACAGCCGCGGCAACTGTTCGCGCAAGGCCTGGACATGTTCGTCGGTCGGGCGGTGGCCTTCTTTCAGCTTGATCTGGATGTCGCCATCCTGCGGGCCGATCATGCCGGTGTTGTTATAGGTCATGTTGATGCCGCTGATCGGCATGCCGATGTTATCGGCCAGCGTCTCGATTTCGTTCGGAGGGATGATCTTGCGGATCGCCTTCTGGACTTCGGCGAACTGGTTGGCGGTTTCCTCCACGCGCGTGCCGACCTGGGTGCGCACATGCATCAGGATGCCGCCGGCATCGACGGATGGAAAGAAGTTGCGGCCGAGATAGGGCACCAAGAGGAACGACACGCCGACAAAGCTCAAAAATCCGATCACGAATACCGGCCGCCGGGTCAGCGCAAGTCCCAGGAGATCGCGGTAGCCGCCGCGGAAACGCTCGAAGCGCGCCTCGAAAGCGCGCTGCAACCGGACCAGCGGATTGCGCGACGGCGGCGGTCCCTCGCCTTCGGCGTGATGCAGATGCGGTTGCAGCAGGTACTTGGCCATCGTCGGCACCAGCGTGCGCGACAGAATGAACGACCAGATCATGGCGAACATCACCGCTTCGGCCATCGGCACGAACAAAAAGCGCGCGACGCCCTGCAGGAAGAACATCGGCACGAACACGATGCAGATGCAGAGCAGCGAGACGAAGGCCGGCGTCACGATCTGCCGCGCGCCGTCCATGATCGCGGGCTCGACCGCCTTGCCCTGTTCCAGATGGTAGTTGATGTTCTCGATCGTCACCGTGGCGTCGTCGACGAGGATGCCGACCGCGAGCGCAAGCCCGCCCAGCGTCATGATGTTGAGGGTTTCGCCGATCGCCGACAGCATTACGATGGCGCCGAGCACGGAGAGCGGGATCGAAACCGCGATGATCACCGTCGAGCGCCAGCTTCCCAGAAACAGCAGGATCATCACGCTGGTCAAGAGCGCGGCGATCACGCCTTCGTTGGCGACGCCGGTGATCGCGCCGCGCACGAACAGCGACTGGTCGGCGATGAAGCCTATCCTGAGCGCGTCGGGCAGCGCGTCCTTGACGTCGATCACCTTCTGCTTGATGCCGGCGATGATGTCGAGAGTCGAGATGGAGCCCGCCTTCAGCACCATCATCAGCACCGAACGGTTGCCGTCGACGTGCACGATATTGGTCTGCGGCGGGTTGCCGTCGCGCACGCTTGCGACGTCGCGCACATAGACCATGGCGCCGTTGACGGTCTTGATCGGCAGGTTGCCGAGGTCTTCCATTCTGAGCGGCGAATTGTTGAGCTGGATGACATATTCGAAGCCGCCGATCTTCTGCGTTCCGACCGGCGTGATCAGGTTTTGGGCCGCGAGCGCATTGGCGACGTCCTGTCCCGACAGCCCGCGCGCCTGCAGCGCCGTGGAGTTGAGATCGATCTGCACCTGGCGCTGCTTGCCGCCGAACGGATACGGGATCGCCGCGCCGGGAACGGTGACCAGCGGCGTGCGCAACTGGTTGATGCCGATATCGGCGAGGTTCTGCTCGGTGAGGCCTTCGCCCGATAGCGCGACCTGGATGATCGGCACCGTGGAGGCGCTGTAGTTGAGGATCAGCGGCGGCGTTGCGCCCGGCGGCATCTGCTTGAGCAGCGTCTGCGAGATCGCGGTGACCTGGGCGTTGGCGGTCTGGATATTGACGTTGGGCTGGAAGAAAATCTTGATGATGCCGATGCCGTTATAGGAATTGGCGACGATGTGCTCGATGTCGTTGACCGTCGTGGTCAGCGCGCGCTGGAACGGCGTGACGATGCGGCCGGCCATCTGGTCGGGCGGCAGGCCGGTGTAGTTCCAGACCACGCCGATCACCGGAATCCGGATGTCCGGAAAAATGTCGGTCGGCGTGCGCAGCGCGGCCAGCGGTCCGATGATCAGGAGCAGCAACGCGAGCACGACGAACGTATACGGCCGGCTCAGGGCGATGCGGACCAGCGCGATCATAAAACGGGCATTCCTCGGGTGGGCGAAGGGTTCTTTAGGACTCGCGGGCGTCGGCCACTTCGCCCGCGCTGATGTACCCGAACTGCAAGGAAAATGCCAATATCCCGAGGGCTGTGGCCGCAGGCGGTCAGCGCATAGCTTCGTTGGTGGAACCTCACGAGACCGTGTCCCGGGCGCGATGCGGCATTCTTCATGCCGCTTCGCAGAACCGGGACCGTACCAAACGCCGACGTCCGTTACGGCCCCGGCTCTGCAGCGCACCGCTCCGCAAGAGCTGCGCGCTGCGCTGCGTCCGGGGCACGCAACTAGACCTCGAGCTTGTCGCCGCCCTTCAGGTCCAAAATCTCCCGCGCCTCGTCCGAGGTCGCAACTTCAAGTCCCAATCCCTCGATGATCTTGCGCGCCAAGGTCACCTGCTCCGCATTGGACGCGGCCATCCGGCCCGGCGCGGCCCACAGCGAATCCTCGAGCCCGACGCGGATGTTGCCGCCCATGGCGGCCGCCATCGCGGCGATCGGCAGCTGGTTGCGCCCGGCGCCGAGTACCGACCAGACGAACTTGTCGCCGAACAGCCGGTCGGCGGTTCGCTTCATGTGCAGCACGTCCTCCGGATGCGCGCCGGTGCCGCCCTGCAGGCCGAACACCGTCTGCACGAACAGCGGCGGCTTCACCAGGCCCTGCTGCAGGAAGTAATCGAGATTGTAGAGATGCGCGGTGTCGTAGCATTCGAATTCGAAGCGCGTGCCGGTTTCCGACAGCGTCTTCAGCACGAATTCGATATCCTGAAAGGTGTTGCGGAACACAATGTCCTTGTTCTGCACATGCTTCAGCTCCCAGTCGTGCTCGAATTTCTTGAAGCGGTTGAGCATGCCGAAGAACCCGAAATTCATCGAACCCATGTTCAGCGAAGCGACCTCGGGCTTATAGACCGCGGCGGGACGCACGCGCTCGTCCACCGTCATGGTCGGCGCACCGCCGGTGGTGAGGTTGATCACGCAGTTGGAGCGCTGTTTTATGACTTTGAGGAACGGCGCAAAAGCTTCCGGGCTCTGGTCCGGCTGGCCGGTCTTGGGATTGCGCGCGTGCAGATGCACGATCGCAGCGCCCGCCTCGGCGGCATCGACCGCGGCGTCGGCGATTTCCTGCGGGGTCACCGGCAACGCCTTCGACATCGACGGGGTGTGGATCGCCCCGGTTACAGCGCAGGTGATGATGACTTTGCGTGCCATGCTATCTCTCTTTCTTGTTCGATTCAGGATTTGTCTTTTGCGACGCCTTGTGCGCGGCCAGCGCCGCGAGGCGCTCGTTGCGCCGCTGCGTCAGTGCGGCGATCCGTTGCGGCGACGGCTGGTGCGGCCATCCTGCGATCACCCGATCCACATTCGGGCTTTGATAAACTTCGGGGCCGGCCGAACCAGACGCCAGCTCCTTATAGAAGCCGGTGTAGCGTGCGCAATAATCCGGGATGCCGCCGGGCGCATTGAGTTCGATGGTTTCGAACGGGCCGAGGAACGACCAGCGCAGGCCGAGGCCGTCCTTCACGGTGTGATCGAGATCTTCGGCGGAGATAAATCCCTCGCCGACGAGTCGAAATGCTTCCGCCAGCAACGCGCCCTGCAGCCGGTTGAGGACAAAACCGTTGATCTCGCGGTTGACCGTGACCGGCACCTGGCCGATCTCGCGATAGATTTTTCGCGCGCGATCGATGGCCCCTGGCGCGGTCCAGGGCGCGCCGCATAATTCGACCAGCGGCACCAGATGCGGCGGATTGACGGGATGGCCGACCAGGCAGCGCGCCCGGCCCGGCAGCAGTTCGGTGAAGCGCGATGCCACGATCGCGGATGTCGACGACACCAGCAGCGCGTCCGGCGGCGCCAACCGGTCGAGTTCGGCAAAAATCCTGATCTTCTGGTCGACGTTTTCGGGGCCGTTTTCCTGGATGAATTCGGCGCCCTTTACTGCGTCCCCGACGCTGCCCGCAACCGTTATCCGCGCCGCCGCGCCGTCGGGATCGGCGGCAAGGCCATGCCGCGCCAGTGCATGCAGTTCGTCGCGGATCAGGCCGGGTGCGGCGGCAAGCGTCGGCTCGTGCGGATCGGTGAGCCGCACCTTCCAGCCGGCACGCGCGAAAATCGCGGCCCAGGCACGCCCGATCAGGCCGACCCCGACGATGGCGACAGTCCGCTCGGTTTTCTTCATTGCACTCTCACAGCCACAGCACCTTGCGGCGCAAATCGAGATCGTCGCGCAAGGCTTTGGAAGGCCCCTGATGGATCACCCTGCCCCGTTCCAGCGCCACCGTGGCGTCCGACAACGCCAGCGCCAGATCGAGATTGTGATCGACGATGATGATGGCGATTTCCTTGCGCAGCCGATCGAAAGTTTCGAACAATTGCTCGACCACGGCCGGCGCGAGGCCCTCGAAGGGCTCGTCGAGCAGCAGCACCCGCACGTCGCCGGACAACGCCCGCGCCACCGCGACCATCTGCTGCTCGCCGCCGGAGAGGTAGTCCGCCGGGCTGTCGAGCCGCTCGCGAATGCGCGGAAAGTATTCGTAGATGCGCTCGCGCGTCCAGTGCACGCCATGCCCGGTCTGCCGCTTCAGGCCGCCAAGCTCAAGGTTTTGTTCGACGCTCATGCCCGCGAACAGGCCGCGGCCCTGCGGCACATAGCCGATGCCGAGCCGCGCGTTCTGCGCCGACGAATTCCCGATCAATTCGTTGCCTGCAAGCTTGATCGATCCGTTCGAGGCTGGCGCAATCCCGATCAGGGTTTTGAGCAGCGTCGATTTGCCGGCGCCGTTGCGCCCGAGCAGCGCGATGATCTCGTTCTCGTGCAGGGTAAAATTCACCTCGTTGAGGATGTGGCTCTTGCCGTAGAAGGTATCGACGTGCTCGACCGTGAGCAGTGCATTGACGCGGGCGGCGGTTTCGCGCGGTTTGGCGGCGACTGCGGTGGCGCCGGAGCCGATATAGACCTCCTGGACCTTTGGGCTGGCGCGCGCGTCCTCGACCGTGCCGTCGAGCAGCACGCTGCCTTCATTCATGACGGTGACATGATCGGCAAGCTGAAATACCCGATCGATATCGTGCTCGACCAGCAGCACCGGAAGGTCGGCCGAGATGCGCTTGACGATGGCGCCGATGCGCTCGCGCTCGGCAGCTGCCAAGCCCGCCAGCGGCTCGTCGAGCAGCAGCACGCGCGGCGCGGTGGCGAGCGCTACCCCCATGTCGAGCAGGCGCTGGCCGCCATAGGATAGCGTTCCGGCTTCCGCCTTTTCGATGCCGGCGAGGCCGAGATAGCGGATCGTCGCGTCGGTCTCGGCATTGATGGCGTCGATCGACAGCGCGTTGGCGATGGGATCGAAACGGCGCGGATGCCGGGCCTGTACCGCGAGGCGGATATTTTCGCCGACGCTGAGCGCCGGAAACAGGTTGGTGATCTGGAACGAGCGGCCGATGCCTGCGCTTGCGATCTCTTCCGGGGCGTGGCCAGCGATCGGCTGGTCCAGCAGCGACACCGCGCCTTCGTCCGGCGGATACATCCCGGACAGCAGGTTGAACGCCGTGGTCTTGCCGGCGCCGTTGGGGCCGATCAGCGCATGCAGCGTGCGGTCGGCAATCGAGATATCGATCCCCCGCACCGCCCTGATGCCGCCAAAACTCTTGACGATGTGGCGGGCGGAAAGCACCGGGCCGTCGACATGCGATTTCGGCCGCAAGAATTCCGGCAGCGGCAATACCTCGATCCGGCGCGCCGACATCGCGGCGTCTTCGGCGACCTTCTTGCGGAACGGCGCGAGCAGCCGCTCGGCGACGCCGACCAGGCCGGTCGGTGAAAACACAATAAAGCCGACGAAGATCAGGCCGAACCAGAACAGCCAGTTCTCGGTATAGATGCTGAGGAATTCACGAAACAGGATGAAGAACAGCGCGCCGAGTGCAGGCCCGAGAAAGCTGCGCATGCCGCCGATCACCACCATGGCCAGCAGATCGCCGGAGAACGACACCGAGATCGGATCGGCCGAGGTCATGCGGTTCTGGAACAGCAGCAGGATGCCGGCGAGCCCCGTGATCGAGGCGGACGATACGAAGGCTGCGAGCTTGTAGCGGTTGGTCGGATATCCGAGAAAACGCGCGCGCTGTTCGTTCTCGCGGATCGCGACCAGCACGGAGCCGACCGGCGAATTGTGAAATCGCCACAACAGCATCAATACAAGAAACGCGATCAGCGCCACAAACCAGTAATAATAGGTCGAGGATTCCAGGTCGAATCCGAGCAGCGTCGGCCGGGTGATGCCGCCGAGGCCGTTCTCGCCGCCGGTGACCGCGGTCCAGCGGAACGACACGCTGTAGAGCATGGCCGCCAGCGCCAGCGTCAGCAGCGAGAAATACACCCCGCGCCGCCTCAGGATCAGAAAGCCGAACGCGGCGGCGACGACCGCGACGATCAGGACGCCGGCGATGGTGGGACCGAAAAACGAGTCCGGCGTCAGATTGCGCTGGATCAGCGCGGCGGCATAGGCGGCAAGGCCGAACCAGGCGCCGTGGCCGAACGAGACGAGCCCGGTATGTCCGACCAGGATGTTCAGCGCCATGCAGGCCAGCGCGAACACCACGACCTCCGTCGCCGACGTCATGGTGAGCCCGAGCGCGAGCAGTATCGGCGGCAACACCAGCAGGGCGAAGGCGGCGACGAACAGCGGAATGGGCAGGCGCTTCCACATCGCGCTCACTCGAACCGCGTGATGCGCTCGCCGAACAGGCCGCGCGGCCGGAACAGCAGCACCAGAAGCATCAAGAAGTAGATCGCCGCGGTGGAGGCCGCGGAATAGCCGATGCCGACCATCACGCCCTTGACGAGGCCGACCAGCAAGGCGGCGGCGACCACGCCCCAGAACGAGCCGAGGCCGCCGATCACGACCACGACGAAGGCCGGTGTGATGATCTCCTGGCCCATCGCCGGATGCACCGCATAGATCGGCGCCAGCAACACGCCGGCCAAGCCCGCTAGCCCGATGCCGAGGGCGGCGACCGCGGACATGTAAGGCTGCAGCGAAATACCGAGCGCGCCGACCATGTCCGGATTCTGCACGCCCGCGCGCACCACGCGGCCGAACGAGGTCTTTTGCAAGAGCACCCACAGGCCGGCAATGCAGGTAATAGCGACGCCGAGCAGCACCATGCGGTAGAACGAATAGATAAAACTGCCGAGGGCGACCTGGCCGCGCAGCGCCTGTGGAATCGAATAGGACAGCGGCGGCGCGCCGAAAATCATGCGCAGCACCTGCTCGGCCACCATCGCGAGGCCAAATGTCATCAGCAGCGACAGGATCGGATCGGAACGATAAAATCGCGTGAACAGCAGCCGCTCGATCACCACGCCGAGCAGCGCCACCGTGACGGGCGCCACGACGAACGCGCCGCCGAAGCCGAGATAGGGCGACACCACCAGCGTGAGGTATGCGCCGATCGCGAAAAACGCGCCATGGGCGAGATTGACGATGCCGCCGAGCGAGAAGATCAGCGACAGGCCAAGCGCGATCAGCAGATAATAGACGCCGTCAAGCAGCCCGTTGAGGATTTGCTGGGCTAGCAATATCGCGGACATGGGATTGGCCTCGCAGCGCGGGAATCGCGTAGACAACGGGGCGCGAATTCTCCGTCATTGCGAGGAGCTCTTGCGACGAAGCAATCCAGACCTTCCTTGCGGCCTCTGGATTGCTTCGCTGCGCTCGCAATGACGACGCGCGATCAGCTCGGGAACGTGCAGCTGTTCTCTTCCTTGGTCGCCGCGATCACTTCGAGGTCCTCGTTCGGGCCGGGCACCGCCGGGCTCGACGCAAAGATATCCCACTGATTCTTGATCTTGTCGGCGGGCAGCGCGGTCACCGCATACATTTCGTGCATCAGCTGGTGATCCGAGGCGCGGAAATAACCCTGCCGCGTCTTGAGCAGGTCGAACTTGGCGCCTTTCTCGAAGTGCTCGATGATCTTTGGCGAATCCGCCGACTTCAGCTCGTTGATGGTCTGCGCCACGATCTTGGTCGCGATGTAGTCGCCCCAGGCCTGGTTCTCCGGCGGCTTGTTGTATTTCTTGGAGAAGGCCGCGACGAACGCCTTGGTGCCGGGCGTGTCGATCAGATGATGCCACACCACCGGCCAGGTGCCGACGAAATTGCCCTTGCCCGCGGCCCACGCCAGCGCGGTGTCGAAGCCGAAGCCGCCGACCGGGAAGGTCAGGCCGAACTCGGCATATTGCTTGAGGAAATTGGTGATCTGGTTGCCCGCAAGATTGATCACGACCAGATCGGGTTTGGCATCGCGGATTTTCAGCAAGTAGGCCGAGAAGTCGGTGGCGTCGGTCGGCACCAGATCGTCGCCTGCGAATTGGCCGCCATTGGCTTCCATGAAACGCTTGGACACTTTCAAGAGATCGTGGCCGAATGCGTAATCCGCGGTCAGCGAATACCACTTCTTGCCCTTCACCAGCCCGTCGCGCAGGAACGAGCGGCCGACGGTCTTCACATACATCGAGTTCTGCAATTCGACGTGGAACATGTAGCGCTGGCAATCCTTGCCGCGCAGCGCATCCGAGTTGCCGCCGGTGTTGATGAACAGCGTCTTGGTGCGCGACGCCACCTGCGCGATGGTCAGACATGAAGCGGAAGAAATCTCGCCGATGATGCAGGCGACCTTGTCGCGCTCGATCATGCGCTCGGCCTTGGTCGAGGCGGTCTGCGGATTGACGGAGTCTTCCTTCAGCAGTTCGATCTTGCGCCCCATCATGCCGCCGGAGGCGTTGATCTCTTCGACCGCGAGGTCGATCGCCATCACGGCGTATTCGCCTAACGGACCGAGGAAACCGGTGCGCGGCGTCAGATGGCCGATCCTGATCACGTCCGATGTCTGCGCGCGCAAGATCGCCGGCGCGGAAATTCCCGACACCAGCGCCAGCCCGCCGGCGGTTTTGAGCAGCCTGCGACGCGTGAATTGAGTGTTGTTCGACATGGTTTTTCTTCTCCTTGGATGCGTTCGCTTCGCGGCGACGCCTTATTTTGTACCGGCAGCGCTGCGCTTGTGGTAGCGCGCTTGCATCGCTTGCCGTGATCTTTGATCGCAGCTAGGGTTGCAAAAGATCGGGTCTTTGTCGAGTCCGCATGGATTTGGAAATCAAGGGTTTACGGGTACTCGTCACCGCGGGCGCCAATGGCATCGGGCTTGCGATCGTGCGCGCGTTTGCCGCAGAGGGCGCGCGCGTCCACACCTGCGACGTGGACGAGACGGCGCTGGCGGCGCTCGCCTCCAGCGACCCCACCATCACGCAAACACGCTGTGATGTATCCGACCGCGCCGCGGTGAAAAACCTGTTCGCGGAAGCCACCGCAAAACTCGGCGGACTCGACGTGCTGGTCAACAATGCCGGCGTCGCGGGTCCGACGTCCAGGGTCGAGGAAATGAACCCCGAGGATTGGGACCGCTGCCTGGAGATTTGCCTGACCGGACAGTTCAACTGCGCGCGGCTGGCGGTGCCGCTGCTGCGCCAGAGCACCAATGCCTCGATCGTCAACATTTCCTCGGCCGCGGGCCGGCTCGGCTTTGCGATGCGCACGCCCTATGCGGCGGCGAAATGGGGCGTGATCGGTTTTACCAAATCGCTGTCGATCGAGCTCGGCCCCGACAACATCCGCGTCAACGCTATCCTGCCCGGCCTCGTCGCCGGCGACCGGCAGCGCCGGGTGCTGGAAGCCAAGGCGCAGCAGCGCGGGATTTCCTACGCCGAGATGGAGCGCACCGCGTTCTCCTACACCTCGATCAAGGACTACGTGACGCCGCAGCAACTCGCCGACCAGATCCTGTTCATGTGCAGCCCGCGCGGCAAGACCATCTCCGGCCAGGCGATCTCGATCTGCGGCGACACCCAGATGCTGGGCTAGCTGTCGTCCCCGCGCAGGCGGGGACCCATAACCCCTGGCGCTTGTGATTCTGCACGAACGTCGCGACGTCTTCGCTTCAATTGAGGCGACACGGCGTATGGGTCCCCGCCTGCGCGGGGACGACGCGGAGAATGTTGGCGCTCCTGCGTCTACTTCATCAGCTTCAGCGCATCGCTGAAAAACTCCGGCCCGCCGAAATTGCCCGACTTCAGCGCCAGCAGCATCTCGCCATCCTTGGCGCCGACGGCGCGCAGCACGGGTACGCCTGCGGCGATTTCGGGGCCGACCAGGAAGCCGGGAATGCCGAGGCGATCCACCACCGCTCCGGAGGTTTCGCCGCCCGCGACGACAAGACGTCGCACGCCGGATTGAACGAGGCCCTCGGCAATGTCGGCCATCGCCTGCTCGATGGCGTGACCGGCGGCGTCGCGGCCATGGCGCGCCTGCAACGCAGCGACCTGATCGGGCGTCGAACTGCTCGCGATCAGGATCGGGCCTTTGCCGAGCCGCTCCTTGGCCCATGTCAACGCACGTTGCGCTTCAGCCCTGCCCGCAACGACCCGTTCGGGATCGAGATGCAGCACCGGCATCGCCTGTTCCGCCTTGGCGATCTGCTGCAGCGTGGCCTGCGAACAGCTGCCGGCAAGGCAGGCCGCCGGGCCGCCGACGGGTTTTCCGGAAATGTCCGTCGCCTTGCTCGCTTTCACGCGGCCCGATGCCACCAGCGCGCGGGCAAGCCCAAGGCCGATACCGGATGCACCGACCGAGACTCGATGATCCAACGCAACCGTACCAATGGTCTCCAGATCGCGCTCGAACACCGCGTCCGCGATCGCGGCACCGATGCCCTTCCCGGCAAGGTCGGCGAGATACGCGCGCACGGCATCCGGCCCCCGCGCAATCACCGCGAGATCGACGAGACCGACCGCGGTCTTGCTCTGCCGCGCCAGCACCCGCACCAGGTTGGAATCGTGCATCGGGTTGAGCGGATGGTCCTTCAGCGGGCTTTCATTCAGCGGCACCGAGCCGACGAACAGGTTGCCCTGATAGACCGTGCGACCAGTTTCCGGAAACGCCGGCGTCACCAGCACGATCGCGTCGCCAGAGTCGGCGCGCAGCGCGTCCATCACCGGGCCGATATTGCCGGCATCGGTGGAGTCGAAAGTCGAGCAGATCTTGAACAGCACATGCGAGGCGCCACGGCTGCGTATCCATTTCTCCGCGGCGCACGATTTCGTCACCGCAAGGCCAGCCTCGATCGAACGGCTCTTCAGCGACACCACCACGGCATCGACCTCGGGCAGTTTCAGGTCGTCGGAAGGCACGCCGATGGTCTGCACCGTGCGCAGGCCGCAGCGGGTCAGCGTGTTGGCAAGATCGGACGCGCCGGTGTAGTCGTCGGCGATGCAGCCGAGCGCCAGCGTCACGATTTCGCTCCGGCGTAGGGTTTGAACCAGCCGAGGCCGTCGGTGGTCCTGGCCCTCGGGTTATATTCGCAGCCGACAAAGCCGCCATAGCCGAGCCGGTCGAGTTCGCCGAACAGGAACGGATAGTTCAACTCCTCGCCGTCCGGCTCGTTGCGCGATGGAATGCTGGCGATCTGGACATGGCCTGTGATCGGCATCATCTCGCGCAAGTGCATGGTGACGTCGCCATGGATGATCTGGCAGTGATAGATGTCGAACTGCAGTTTTAAGTTTGGAATGTTCAGTTCGCCGATCAAATCGCGCGCGAACATAAAATCGTTGAGGAAATAACCGGGCACGTTGCGCGAATTGATCGGCTCGATCACCACGTCGAGCCCTTCGGTTGCCAGAAACTCGGCGGCCCACGCCACCGATTTGCGGAATGCCGCAACTGCCTTCGTATCCCTGCGATCGGCAATGCCGGCCATCAGATGAAGGCGCTTGACGCCGGTGGCCTTGGCATAGGGCAGCGCAGTGCGGACGCTCTGCTGCAAATCCCCAAAGCGGTCCGGCAGCGCGGCAAATCCCTTTTCGCCGGCGTCCCAATTGCCCGGCGGCAGGTTGAACAATGCTTGGGTCAGGCCGTTGCGATGCAGCCGTTCGCCGACGGCGTCCGCAGGATGATCGTAGGGAAACAGGAACTCCACCGCGGTGAAACCCGCTTTCGCCGCGGCGTCGAAGCGGTCAAGAAACGGGACTTCGGTGAACATCATGCTGAGATTGGCGGCGAAGCGGGGCATCGATTTGTCCTTCTTTCGTTGGTCTCTCCCCGTCATTGCGAGGAGCACTTGCGACGAAGCAATCCAGACTTTCTACACTGCACTGGATTGCTCGCTTCGCTCGCAATGACGGGTGCGGCTCATTTGTCGCCCGGCAGCTTGGTGCCGGTGACGCGGGCATACATCCGCGCCACCGAGGCGTCGTCGTCGCGGCCCATGCCGGAGGCCGACGTCATCAGGAACATCTGCAGCGCCGCCGCGGAAACCGGCACCGGAAATTTCGCCGTGCGCGCCATATCCTGGATGATGCCGAGGTCCTTGACGAAAATATCCACTGCGCTGCGCGGCGCATAGTCGCCTTCGAGCACATGCGGCATGCGGTTCTCGAACATCCAGGAATTGCCGGCCGACGCGGTGATCACCTCATAGACCTTGCGAATGTCGAGCCCCTGCTTCGCCGCAAACGCGATCGCCTCGGATGCTGCGGCGATGTGCACGCCGGCCAGCAACTGGTTGATCATCTTGAAGGCGGCGCCCTGCCCCGCGGCGTCTCCAAGCTCGTAGAGCTTTGCAGCCATCGCATCGAGCGCGGGCCGCGCCTTCGCGAAGGCGGCTGCACTGCCCGAGGCAAGTATGGTCAGTTCGCCCTGTGCCGCGCGTTGCGCGCCACCTGAAATCGGCGCGTCCAGATAATGCCGGCCGGTAGCTTCCAGTTGCTTGGCCAACCGCCGCGCTACGTCCGGGTCCATCGTAGCGGACGAGACAAACACCGCATCTTTCGCCAGCGTTTCGGAGACGCCATCCTTGCCAAACAAAATGGTCTCGGTCTGCCCGGCGTTGACCACCACGCTGACGACGATGTCGGCATTTTTGGCCGCTTCCGCCGGCGTCTTCGCGCCATTGCCGCCATCGGCGACGAACCGCGCGACGGTTTCCGCCGCGACGTCGCAACCGGTAACCTCAAAACCTGCGCGCCGCAGCGAGGTCGCCATGCCAAACCCCATCGAGCCAAGCCCGATGACGGCGACACGCGATTTTTGAGATGCTGGCTCGGGCATGCGGCGTTTCCTTTTTCCTTAGTTAGCTCTGGATAACACGGCTTGGCCGCGCTGCCAAAGCATGGGACAAAGTAGGTCAAGGGAAAGTGTCATGAGCGATACAAAACTCCGCGACGAGATCTGCCGCTTCGGCCGTTCGCTGTTCGAGCGCGGGCTGACGCCTGGCTCGTCCGGCAATATCAGCGTCCGCTGTGACGACGGCGGCTGGCTGGTGACGCCGACCAACGCGTCGCTGGGTTCGCTCGATCCCGCGCGACTCTCGCGGCTTGACGCCGACAACCGCCTGCTCTCCGGCGATCCTCCCACCAAGGAAATTCCCTTGCATGCGGCGCTGTACGAGACCCGAAGCGCCTCCCGCGCGATCGTCCATCTGCATTCGACGCACTCGGTGGCGCTGTCGATGCTGCCGGAGATCGATCCGCGCGCAGCGCTGCCGCCGATGACGCCGTATTACCTGATGAAGTGCGGCTTGACTGCGCTGGTGCCGTATTATCGGCCCGGCGATCCGGCGGTAGCCGATGCGATTCGGGGCCTGGCCGGGAAATATTCGTCCGTGCTGCTGGCCAATCACGGCCCGGTGGTGGCCGGCGACTCGCTGGAAGCCGCGGTGTTCGCGATGGAGGAACTGGAGGAAACCGCAAAGCTGTATCTGCTGCTGCGCGGGCTCAATCCGCGCTACCTGACGCCTGCGCAAATCGCGGATCTGACGAAGACGTTCGGGTTCGTGTTGCCGGATGTTCACGACCACGAGTGAATACGTGCCCCGGACGCAGCGCAGCGCGCCGTTCTTCACGGCGTGGTGCGCTGCAGAGCCGGGGCCGTACAAAGCGCGGTGCTTGGTATGGTCCCGGCTCTGCGGAGCGGCATGAAGAATGCCGCACCGCGTCCGGGACACGGGTCACTCAAAACACCGCGAGATCCTTGTTCCTGAGATCGGTCACCAGCATCAATCCCGGCGCGTGGGTGATTGCGAACGGCAGTTTCGCCGCGGCAATCACGCTTTGCGGGGTCACGCCGCAGGCCCAGAACACCGGGATTTCGTCGGCTTCCACCGGGACGGCGTCGCCGTAATCGGGCCTCGCAAGTTCGGCAATCCCGATACTCTGCGGATGGCCGAGGTGAACCGGCGCGCCATGCACGGAGGGAAATCGCGAGGTGATCTGCACCGCGCGAATCGCATCCGCCGGTTTGAGCGGCCGCATCGACACCACCATCGGACCGGCGAACGGGCCGGCGGGGCTGCATGCGATGTTGGTGCGGTACATCGGCACGCGCACGCCGCGCTCGATGTGGCGGATCGGGATATCGTCGGCCAGCAGCGCCTCTTCGAACGAGAACGAACAGCCGATCACAAACGCGACCAGGTCGTCCCGCCAGTGCGCCATGATATCGGTCGGCTCCTCCATTATCTCGCCGTCGCGCCAGACCCGGTAGCGCGGCAGATCGGTGCGGATATCGAGATCGAGCCCGAGCGAGGGAATGCGGGGGCAGCCCACGTCGGACATGCCGATGATCGGGCATGGTTTTGGATTGAGCTGGCAGAAGCGGTGGAACGAAGCCGCAAGCTTTTCCGGCAGGATCGCGAGATTGCCCTGCACAAAACCGTTGGCGACGCCGGCGGTGCTCGAAGCCATGCCGGAACGGCAGGCGTGGCGGGCGGCGACGCTCGGAAGCATTTCCCGCCCGTCCCGAACGGCCTGATGGAATTCTGCCCGGCTGGCAACCATCGAAAACTCCAGTGCCTCGACAGGAGGCGGTCGCTCGCTCTACATAGAGCCTGTTCGCCACGCCCGCCAAAGGATTTTTCGGAAATTCGCATGACCAAGATCGCATCCAACCTGCAAATCGATTCCGCAAGGCTGTGGGACACCATCCACGAAACCGCGAAATTCGGCGCAACGCCGAAGGGCGGCGTGCGGCGGCTGACGCTCGGCCCGGAGGACAAGCAGGTGCGCGACTGGTTTCGCAGGGCGTGCGAGGCCGCGGGCCTGGAAGTGCACGTCGATACGCTCGGCTCGATGTTCGCGTTACGCCGTGGCCGCGACATGACCAAACCGCCGGTGGGCTTAGGCTCGCATCTCGATACCCAGCCGACCGGCGGCAAGTTCGACGGCGTGCTCGGCACGCTGGCGGCACTCGAGGTGGTGCGCACCCTGAACGATGCCGGCATCGAGACCGAGCTGCCGATCTGCATCGTCAACTGGACCAACGAGGAAGGCTCGCGCTTTGCGCCGGCCACCATGGCGTCGGCCGCCTATGCCGGGGATTACACCACGGAAGATATTTTGAGCCGCAAGGATAGCATGGGCGTCAGCGTCGGCGAGGCGCTCGACGGCATCGGCTATCGCGGCGACGAGGCCGTCGGCGCGCAAAAATTCGGCGCCTTCGTCGAACTGCACATCGAGCAGGGACCGCTGCTGGAAGCCGAGAACAAAACCATCGGCGTGGTCGATCGGGGCCAGGGCATCACGTGGTATGACGGCAAGGTGATCGGCTTCGAAAGCCACGCCGGCACCACGCCGATGCCGCTGCGCCGCGACGCGCTGGCGGCGCTGGCCGAGGTGACCCTTGCGGTCGAGCGCATTGCCCGCGCCCACGGACCGAACGCGGTCGGCACCATGGGTGAAGCCGTCATTGCAGCGCCGTCGCGCAACGTGATCCCCGGCGAGATCGCCTTCACCATGGATATCCGCAGCCCCGATTCCGCCACGCTGGATGCGATCGACCGCGATTTGCGCGCCACCGCAAACGAAATCGCAAGCCGACGCAAGGTCGAAATCACGATCGAAGCGATCTGGAACAAGCCGCCGACCGTGTTCGACGCCAAACTGGTCGACGCGGTCGAGACTGCGACCAAAGCGCTCGGCTACAGCCATCGCCGCATCACCTCCGGCGCCGGCCACGACGCCTGCAACCTCGCCAATGTGGTGCCGGCGGCGATGATTTTTGTCCCTTGCAAGGACGGCGTCAGCCACAACGAACTCGAGGACGCGACGCAAGCAGACTGCACGGCGGGCGCCAATGCGCTGATGCATACAGTCCTGGCGCTGGCCGGCGTCGCATCCTGACCCATGGAGACTCTTGTGCGCGGTGTATTCGTCGATGCCAATGAATCGCTGGCGGTCATTTTCGAACGGCTGGCAAAGCCCGGCGATCCGCCGGTCAAGATCCATCGCGATCCCGATATAAGTTCGGATCAGTACCCCGGCATACTCGACGGCGCCGAAATCGCGATCGTCGACCACACCGCGCTGCCGACCGAGACCGCGCGGAAATGCACGGGCCTGAAGCACGTCGTCTTCCTCGGCACCGGCGCGCGCAGCTACATGAATCCGGAAGAGCTTGCCGAGCTCGGCATTGCCGTTCACCTGATCAAGGGCTATGGCGACACCGCGGTAGCGGAGTGCGCCATCGCACTGATGTGGTCCGCCGCGCGGGGCCTCGCGCAAATGGACCGCGAAATGCGCGAGGGCCGCTGGCTGCGCGATGATGGCATGCAGCTCACCGGCAAGACCTTAGGCTTGATCGGATTCGGCGGCATCGCCGCGGAAGTCGCGCGTATTGCGCTCGGCAGCGGCATCAAGGTGCTCGCCTGGAACAGGACGGCGAAAAGCCATGGGAGCGTCGAGTTCGTCGACATCGACGCGCTGCTCGCGCAGAGCCACGTGGTTTCGCTGCATCTGCTGTTGAACGACGAGACCCGCGGTTTTCTCTCGCGCCAACGGATCGGCGTCATGAAGCCCGGCGTCATCCTGGTCAACACCGCGCGCGGCGCGCTGGTCGACGAGCAAGCGATGATCGACGCGCTGAAATCCGGCCACATCCGGCACGCCGGGCTTGATGTGTTCAATGTCGAGCCGCTGCCCGCGGATCACCCGCTGACGAAAATCCCCAACGTGACGCTGTCGGCGCATTCGGCATTCCGCACGCCGGAGGCAAGCGAGAACCTGATGGCGGCGGCGTGGGAGCATTGTAGAAAGATCGCGAAATCGTAGGGTGGGCAAAGGCGCTCTTCGCGCCGTGCCCACCATCTTGATTTGGACGCGGGAATGGTGGGCACGCCGCCGGATGCGTTCGCATCCGACGCCTTTGCCCACCCTACAATCTTACTCCACCATCTCCGCCACCGCCTTGCCGCAGGCGGTGGTGTCGGCGTTGCCGCCGAGGTCGCGCGTCCGCAGCGTGCGTTCGCCGAGCGTGCGCTCGATCGCAGCCACGATCGAGGCGGCGGCGGCTTTCTCGCCGAGGTGATCGAACATCATCGCGCCGGACCAGATCTGGCCGATCGGATTGGCGATGCCCTGCCCGGCGATGTCAGGTGCGGAACCGTGCACCGGCTCGAAAACGGAAGGAAAATGCCGCTCCGGGTTGATGTTCGCGGCCGGCGCGATGCCGATGGTGCCGGTGCAGGCCGGTCCCAAATCAGAGAGGATGTCGCCGAACAGATTGGAGCCGACGACCACATCGAACCAGTCCGGATGCAGCACGAAATTCGCGGTCAGAATGTCGATGTGGTACTTGTCCCATTTCACCTTGGGATAGTTTTTCGCCATCGCCTCCACCCGCTCGTCCCAATACGGCATGGTGATCGAGATGCCGTTGGATTTGGTCGCGGACGTCAGATGCTTCTTGGGGCGCGATGCCGCAAGGTCGAACGCGAATTTCAGGATGCGGTCGACGCCGATCCGCGTCATCACCGTCTGCTGCGTGACGAATTCGCGCTCGGTATCCGGGAACATGCGGCCGCCTACGGACGAATACTCGCCTTCGGTATTTTCACGCACCACCCAGAAATCGATATCGCCGGGCTTGCGGTTGGCCAGCGGCGACGGCACGCCGGGCATCAGCCGCACCGGGCGCAAATTGACGTACTGATCGAACTCCCTGCGGAATTTTATCAACGATCCCCACAACGAAATGTGATCGGGAATTTTCGCCGGCCAGCCGACCGCGCCAAAGTAGATCGCGTCGTGCTTGCCGATCTTGTCCTTCCAGTCGTCCGGCATCATCTGGCCGTGTTTTTCGTAATACTCCCAGCAGGCGAAATCGAAATGATCGAAATGCACGTCGACGCCGTGCTTTTTCGCAGCCGCCTCCAGCACGCGAAGGCCCTCCGGCACGACTTCCTTGCCGATCCCGTCGCCGGGAATGACCGCGACGCGATACTTTTTTTCTTGGCTCACCGCGAAAATCCTTCAAGTTTGCGGCGTCAAGCCGCCTTCGTCCGAATTATCGGATTGCAATGGACCAAAGTAAACCGCAGCGCAACGCTGCAGTGCAATGTTGACCTGTTTCAGTTGGTTCTGTAGCCCGGATGAGCGAAGCGACATCCGGGTAAGCACTGCCCCGGGTATCGCTGCGCTCACCCGGGCTACAAGCGAGCGAGAGCACCCCATGGACCTTCATCTGCGCGGCAAGCGCGTTCTGATCACCGGCGCCTCCAAGGGCATTGGCGCCGCCGCTGCCGAAGCGTTTGCCGAAGAAGGCTGCGATCTTCGCCTTGCGGCCCGCAGCGGCGATCAATTGAAGGCGCTGGCGGACCGCCTGCGATCGGCGCATCAGATCGATGCGTCGGTGCATGTCACCGATCTTCGTAAATCGGAGGATATCGCAAGGCTCGTCAAAGACGCCTCCGACATCGACATCCTGGTCAACAATGCCGGCGACATTCCCGGCGGTTCGATCGACAAGATCGACGAGGCAACCTGGCGCCATGCCTGGGAGCTGAAAGTGTTCGGCTACATCAACCTCACCCGCGCCATCTACGCGCAGATGAAGACGCGCGGCCACGGCGTCATCGTCAACGACATCGGCGCCGCCGGTGAAAAATTCGACGCCAATTATATCTGCGGCAGCGCCGGCAACGCCGCGCTGATGGCATTCACCCGCGCGCTCGGCGGCAAGAGTCTCGCCGACAACATCCGCGTGGTCGGCATCAATCCCGGCCCGGTCGGCACCGACCGCCACGTCACGCTGCTGAAGACGCGCGCGAAGAACCAGTTCGGCGACGAGAACCGCTACAAGGAATTCCAGAAGGGCCTGCCGCTCGGACGCCCCGCGCACGCGCGCGAGATCGCCGACCTGATGGCGTTCCTGGCGTCGGACCGCTCCGGCTACACATCGGGCGTGATCTTCACGGTCGATGGCGGCATTTGCGCAGGTTGGGGATAGGTAGCGACGAGATGGCGTTGGGCGGCGTCTCGAAGAACCGTAGGGCGGATTAGCCGGCCCGCGTGCACCGTGTTCCAACGCGCGAGGGCGCAAGGCGTAATCCGCCGCCGGTGCAAGCGAAGCGGCGGATTACGCTTCCGCCTTCATCCGGTTGAGCTGTCGCGGCTAGGGTCGCTAATCCGCCCTACGAACCTGAAAACATTGGCGAAAAAAATTTTTCGCATTCCTTATCCAACACCCCCCAAAGTGGATTTATTATCGCTGCCGTCCTGTCCAGTGAGGGGCGCGTCATGAGGCGTTCTGAAGTGGGACAGAGCGAGAGCTTGATCGGGGCGGGGTAACCCAAGCCGGTCGGATGCGGCGTCCGCGGCTGTGCCTCGCAAGCGCAGACTCGGGGGCTTGAGGGGTTACCGTCCGGGCCCAATACGGGGCACTGCCACTGAAGTTGGCTGGACGGGGACAGGCAGCGGCGAGAAACCGTCGTGCCGCGAGGCAGCCAAGTCCCCGGAAGAACGGTCCCTTAGCCACAAATCCCGCGATGGAGCGTCCGAAAGGCGCTTTTGTTACTACCAAGGCGCGTCGTTTCGGCGCTCCATCTCCCCTCAAAAGGGGGGATAAACTAAAACTCCAACTCGCGCGGCGGCGCGAGGACGATGGCGCTTGGCTGTTTGAAATTCAGTTTGTAGCCCGGATGGAGCGCAGCGCAATCCGGGATCGGCGCTTCAGCATTCGCGGTGCCCCGGATTTCGCTTCGCTCCATCCGGGCTACACGGACCTAGCTCCGCTCAAATAGCTGCCGGATCAGCGTCGTGATCCGTCCCGCAGGCGATACCAATTCGTCCATGATGGAAAAATGGTTTGCGTCCGGAATCTCCTCATAGGTCACCGGCAATCCATATTTCGCGCGGTGCCCTGCAAAATCCGCGGTCTGCTTGCGCAGCAGCGGCAATTCGGCGCTGCCGACCACCAGCGACAGCGGCTTCAGCATGCCGCCGGCCTGCAGCATCGGCGAGTTGCGCCGCGAGGTCGCCTCATCAAGTCCAAGCTTGACGTTGAGATAGCTGTGGCGGATCGGCTCGAGATCGTAGATGCCGCTGATCGCCATTCCCGCCTTCACGCTTCGGTGCGCCAGCGCCATCGAGGTGAGGTGTCCGCCCGCGGACCAGCCCGACGCCACGATCCGCTTCGGATCGCCGCCGAGGCCCGGCAATTGCGCGGCCAGGAAATCGAGGCCGGCATGGATTTCGGCGACAATTTCGTCAAGCGTCGCATCGGGCGCCAGCGTATAGCCGATCAGTGCGACATTGATGCCATGCGCCATCGGCCCGCCGGCGAAAACCGCGAAGGTCTCCTTGGCGCGCGTCTGCCAATAGCCGCCATGGATGAACAGCAGCGTCGGGCCGCCATCGGCGGCTTTGAGAAAATCGATCCGGTTGCGCTCGCGCTGACCGTAGCGGAGATCGAGATGGCCGGAAGTTCGCACGCGCATTTCGGCGGAGCGCTTGTCCCAGCCGGCTACGATGTCGGCACTTCCGGGCACCGCGACGCCGTTATTGAGGCCGAGGTCGCGCTCCTGCTGGCTCATGTTGCGCCAGTCCGGCGGTTCGAATGGCGTGCTCATCCTCGCTCCTCACATCGTTGTCGTGCGGCGCATTCCACTTTGCCGGAAAATGTTTTACAGCACACCTCAATCCGCACATAAGCGGAATCAACGGGAGAGATGCAAGTGGCTGATCAGGGGCTGATCCAGGCAACGGCGTGCGCCGTCGTCGAACAACTCAATTCAGGCGAGGTCACGCCGCTCGACCTGCTCGACGCGCTGGAGGCGCGGATTGCCGAGGTCGACGGCAAGGTCAACGCGCTGCCGACGCTGTGCTTCGACCGCGCCCGCGCGCATGCCAAGGAACTGATGAAAAAGCCCGCGGGTCAACGCGGCCTGCTCGCCGGCCTGCCGGTGCCGATCAAGGACCTCACCGCGGTCGCGGGCGTGCTGACCACGCAGGGCTCGCCGATCTACAAGGATGCCGTGCCCGCGCGTTCCGACCTTCTGGTCGAGCATCTCGAAGCCAACGGCGCCGTAATCTACGCCAAGTCGAACACGCCGGAATTCGGCGCCGGCGCCAACACCTTCAACGAGGTGTTCGGCGCAACGCGCAATCCATGGGACCTGTCGCGATCCGCCGCGGGCTCGTCCGGCGGCGCGGCCGTCGCGCTCGCGACCGGCACGGCGTGGCTCGCCCATGGCACCGACATGGGCGGCTCGTTGCGCAACCCCGCCAGCTTCTGCGGTGTGGTCGGAATGCGGCCTAGCATCGGCCGCGTCGCCCATACCCCGATCAGCCAGATCGATCGCAATATCACGGTCCACGGCCCGATGGCGCGCAATGTGGAGGATCTGGCGCTGTTGCTCGATGCCATGAGCGGCGAACATCCGGCCGATCCGCTGTCGCTGCCGTCGCTACCGCTCTCGTTTCTATCCGCTGCGCGTTCGGGCAAGGGACCGAAACGCGTCGCCTATTCGCCCGATCTCGGCATCACGCCGGTCGATCCCGAAGTCGCCGCCATCACGCGCAAGGCCGCCGCCCGTTTCGCCGAGGCCGGCGCCATTGTCGAGGAAGCGCATCCGGACCTGCGCGAGGCGCATGAATGTTTCCACGTGCTGCGCGCATTCGATTTCGCACTCACCAAGGCCGCGCTATTGCGCAGCAAGCGCGACATGCTCAAGCCGGAAGTAATATGGAATATCGAAGAGGGCCTGAAGCTGACCGTCGAACAGCTCGAGCGCGCCGAAGCCCAACGCGTCGCGATGACCGCGCGCACGATCGAGTTCTTCAAGACCTACGACCTGCTGCTGGCGCCCGCGACCATCGTGGCGCCCTTCCCGGTCGAGAACCGCTATGTGGCGGAATGCGGCGGCAAGAAATTCGATAATTATGTGGAGTGGCTCGGTATCGTCTATGCAATCACGCTGGTGTGCTGCCCGGCGCTGTCGTTGCCATGCGGATTCACGGCGACGGGTCTACCGGTTGGCCTGCAGATGGTCGCGGCACCGCGCGGTGAGGCGCAGCTGCTTGCCGGCGCCAAGGTGCTCGAGGATATCCTGGGCCTTCGCGGAACGACGCCGATCGATCCGCGCCCGGCGAAGCAGCTCTGTCCCTCACCCTGAGGAGCCGCGCGCTTGCGCGGCGTCTCGAAGGATGGCCACAGGCAGCGTTCGTTGCCATCCTTCGAGACGCGGCCAAGAGGCCGCTCCTCAGGATGACGGGATTCAGGCTGGCGGATCATGCGTGCACCGCTATAATCAGTACAACGCGCAGCGTAACAGGGGAACGCGGAATGTCCGGAACACTCAAGATACGCGTCGATCAGGACAAGTGCCAGGGCCATGCCCGCTGCAAATCGCTGGCGCCCGAGCTGTTCGAACTCGACGAATACGGCAACGCGCACGAGATCGGCGACGGCACCGTGCCCAAGGGTTTTGAGGACAAGGCGTGGCTCGCCCAGACCAACTGCCCCGAAATCGCGATCGAGATTACCGAGGAGTAAAACCCATGAGCGAGACGCTGCTGAACGATGCCGCGGCCACGCCGGCCGCCGCCACCGAAAGGCATCGCGCGCCGCCGGTGACCGACTGGGTTCACGATTTCGACCATACCGACCCGCGCTGGACCGAAAATCCGTTTCCGATCTGGGACGAATTGCGTGAGCAGTGTCCGGTGGTCCACACCAAACGTTTCCTTGGCTGTTATCTGCCCACCACCTACGAGGCGGTGAAGCAGATTTCCTATGACACCGAGCACTTCTCCTCCCGCCGCGTCGTGGTGCGCAATATCAGGCCCGAGCCGCCCGCGCCCTCGCCGCCGATCACCTCCGATCCGCCCGCGCACAAGCCGGCCAAACAACTGCTGCTGCCGCCGTTCACGCCGGACGCGATGAAGAAACTGGAGCCGAAGGTCCGGGCAATCTGCAACGAACTGATCGACGGCTTCATCAATGAGAAGGGTTGCGACGTCGCCGCGCAGTACACCAAGCACATCCCGGTGCGCGCCATCGCCCACATGCTCGGCATCCCGGAGAAGGACGGCGAACTCTTCATCAAATGGATTCACGAGATTCTCGAGGTCGGCATCAGCAACGACGAAGTCCTGATGCGGGCGGTGCATGAAATGGCCGGGTATTTTGCGGGCCATATCGAGCATCGCAAGCAACATCCGACCGACGACCTGATTTCGACGCTGATGAACGCCAGGGACAAGGACGGCCAGCCGCTGTCCGACGCCCATGTGCAGGGCTCGCTGCGGCTGCTGCTGATCGCCGGCATCGATACCACGTGGAGCGCGATCGGGTCGTCGCTCTGGCATCTGGCGAAGACGCCAGCCGACCGCGAACGCCTGCTCGCCGAGCCGGAATTGCTGCCGGTCGCGATCGAGGAATTCTTGCGCGCCTATTCGCCGGTGACAATGGCGCGCGAGGTGATCAAGGAGACCACCGTCAGCGGCTGCCCGATCAAGCCGGGCAACATGGTGTTGCTGTCGTTCCCCGCCGCCAACCGCGATCCCGCGATGTTCCCCGATGCCGACAAGGTCATCATCGACCGCAAGGAGAACCGCCACGCCGCCTTCGGCCTCGGCATCCACCGCTGCATCGGCTCCAATCTCGCGCGCATGGAAATGACGGTTGCGATCGAGCAATGGCTGAAACGCATTCCGGAATTCAGGCTCGATCCGGCCGGCGAGATCACCTGGTCGGAAGGCACCGTACGCGGACCACGGCAGCTTCCGATGCTGTTCGAGAAGGCCGGCTAGAGGCACAACCGACGAGGCGTCGCCGGCTATCATCCGTCCAACCACGGAGGCTGAACGTGCCAACCGAACGTTTCCAATTTCCGGGCTCGGAAGGCCAGCAACTGGCGGCGGCGCTGGAATTGCCGGAGCGAAAGACGCTGGCCTATGCGCTGTTCGCGCATTGCTTCACCTGCGGAAAGGACGTGCTGGCCGCCAAGCGCATCGCGGTCGCATTGGCGGCCAGGGGCATCGCGGTGCTGCGCTTCGACTTCACCGGCCTCGGCTCCAGTGAGGGCGATTTCGCCAACTCGACATTTTCGTCCAATGTCGCCGATCTCCTGCGCGCCGCCGATCATCTGCGCAGCACGCGCGAGGCGCCGGCGATTCTGATCGGCCACAGCCTCGGCGGCGCCGCGGTGCTCGCCGCAGCCGGGCAAATTCCGGAGGCGAAGGCCGTCGTCACCATCGCGGCTCCGTCCGACCCCGCACATGTCACCCACTTTTTCGCCGATCGCATCGACGACATCCGCAAGCAGGGCAAGGTCGAAGTGTCCCTTGCGGGCCGGCCGTTCAACATCAAGCGCGAATTCCTCGACGACATCGCCGAGCACAATTTGATGGATCACGTTGCGAGATTGCACAAAGCCCTGCTGATCATGCAGTCGCCGACCGACGACACCGTCGGCATCGACAACGCCACGCGCATTTTCGTCGCGGCGAAGCATCCGAAGAGTTTTGTGTCGCTGCCGGGCGCCGATCATCTGCTGAGCGACCGCCGCGACAGCATGTACGCCGCCGATGTCATCGCGGCCTGGGCGGAACGTTATATCGACGCTGCCGCGCCGGAAGCCGCGACCGCCGTCGGCGAAGCGCCGCGCAACGTCGTGGTCCGCGAAACCCGCAACAGCAAATTCCAACAGACCGTTTCCATCGGCTCGCACAGCCTGCTCGCCGACGAACCGCTCGCCGCCGGCGGCGAGGATAGCGGACCCGGACCTTATGACTTTGTATTGGCCGGACTCGGCGCCTGCACCTCCATGACCATGCGCATGTATGCCGACCGCAAGTCGCTGCCGCTGGAGCGGGTGACGGTGACGCTGCAGCACAGCAAGATTCACGCGCAGGATTGCGCCGAGTGCGAAACCAAGGAAGGCATGCTCGACCAGATCGACCGGACCATTGCCATGGAAGGCGCCCTTGATTCCGAGCAGCGCAAAAAGCTGATGGAAATCGCCGACAAGTGTCCGGTGCACCGCACCCTCACCTCGGAGATTCACATCGTAACCCATGCCGCCGATTGAACGGCCGGACCGGCGGGCGTATGTTGCGAACAAAGGAGCCGTCCATGCCGGCTGTTGCACGCATCGATCCGAAGAGCGTCTTTTCCACTGAGGAATGGAGCCGGCTGACATCCCGCAGTTCGCTGCGCGGCATGCTGCTGGTCGCGCACGCCTGGGGCACCATCATCGCCGCCGTCGCACTGGTGACACTCTGGCCCAATCCGCTGACATGGCTGATCGCGGTGACGGTGGTCGGCACGCGGCAGCTGGGGCTTGCGATCCTGATGCACGAGGCGGCACACGGCGGGCTGCATGCCAACAAGGCGATCAACGAATGGATCGGGCAATGGCTATGCGCGGTGCCGGTCGGCGCCGACCTCGCCAGCTACCGGTCCTATCACCTGCAGCATCACAAGTTCACGCAGCAGCCCGAGGATCCCGACCTGTCGCTGTCGGCGCCGTTTCCGATCAGCAAGGAAAGTTTTACCCGCAAGGCGATCCGCGACCTCACCGGGCAGACGTTTGTGAAGCAGCGGCTGCCGTTGTTTTTGTCGCTGTTCAAACGCAGCAGCGGCGATGACGAAATCTCACACGAGAGCTTTGTGTCGAGCGGCGCCGACAAGATGGCGCGGTTCCTTTGCGTCAATGCCGTCCTGTTCGGCCTGTTCTGGCTGGCCGGCGCGGGCATCTGGTTCTGGGGCGTATGGGTATTCGCGATGGCCACCTGGCTGCCGCTGGTCACGCGCGTGCGCAACATCGCCGAACACGCCTGCACCAGCACCGGGCCCGATCCGTTCAGCCAGGCGCGCACCACGCTCGCCAACCCGATCGAGCGGCTGTTCATCGCGCCCTATTGGGTGAACTACCACGCCGAGCATCATTTCTTCATGTATCTGCCGTGCTACCGGCTGCCGGAAGCGCATCGCCTGCTGACCGAAAAAGGCTTCATCAAGCGCGTGACGGTCAGCCCCGGTTATCTCGACGTGCTGCGTCTGGCGACGTCAGCTCACGGGCCCTGAGCGGCGCGTCCTGCGCCGGCACGAGCGGCTGCACCCGCAGCATTCCGCGCAGCCCCAATGCCGAGCCGAGCAGAATTCCGGCGACCGCCACGAATGAGGCCAGCGCCAGCGTCGACAGTCCGGTCAAGCCCTGTCCGATCGAACAGCCATACGCCATCGCTCCACCGGAGCCCATCAATGCCGCACCGCCGATCGAGCGCAGCATATGACGCGGCGAGGTATAGCCTTCCAGATGGAAACGGCCGGTCACCAGTGCGGTGAGCAGGCTTCCGGCGACAACGCCGGCAACCAAGGTGATGCCAAAGTTGAGGCTCAGCCCCGTCGACAGCATGACGTATTGAACGCTGTCGGCGACAGGCGCGACGAAGGTCAGCGACGTCACCGGGGTTGGATTGAAATCGTCGGCGGCGAGATAGCCGGTGGCGAACCACCCAGCCGTCACCAGCAAACCGACCGCAACGCCCGCGGCGATCTGGCCCTTCGAGCGCAGGAATGCTGCGTGCGCAAAGGCAAAGATGATCAAGGCGCCGCTGATGGCAGACGCGGCCAGCATCCGCGCGATGGGCTCGCTCAGACCGAATTTTGCCAGCAGCGCCGGCAGCGAAATCACGGATGGGGCGATCTGGGTCCACTGCAGCACGGCGACGCGGCTCGGCGCGATCAGGCCTTTCAGCGTCATCTGCGCGGCGATGCCGAGCACAAGCACCACGACCAGCGAACGCAGATTGCCGCGGCCAAGCAGGACCAGCGCGCGCGAGCCGCAGCCGTTCGACAGCACCATGCCGTAGCCGAACAGCACGCCGCCCAGCAGCATCAGCGGCGCCGAGAACGACGGCTGCAGGTAAATCGACTTGCCGAGGTCGACCATGCCGCTCGCCGCCAGCAGTTGGGCTGCGGCAATCGCGACGCCCAGCGCCAGCGCGTAGGTACGGATCAGGCGGCTGTCGCCGCTCGCCCACCAGCCGCGCAGGCTGCTCAGCAGGCAAAAGCCGCTCAGCAGTCCGACCGCGCCATAGGCGAGACCGATCAGCAGACCCGAACAGACGGCGATGTTGGCAGGCGTCGGCACTGGTGCTTCCTCTTAACGCGTGGAAGATTGTTCTATTTAAATGGGATGCAACCCCCTGAATCGCCATCTAAATAGCGTTACGCGAGGCGTTTCGTCCACGGTTGGCACGATTTAAGAAAGAAGCAATCGTGCGGCGAGGTATCCGGGGAATAAAACATCCACCACGAGTCAGATTGCGAGATTTTTGTTCCAGCCAACCAGCTGGATCACTTCGGTCGCAAGACCCATACTCGGCGAGCCGCTGCCGCCGACCGCTGACAAGCTGTTGCTTGTTGCGTGACGCCCGGCCGGTCGCGTCTTTGAGCGCAGGCACGGCGGCGAAGCGCACAGGTGCTCGCGTTCGGGCGGCTCGCCCTAATCTCGAACCTGCTCACTCATCCTTTTCGATGGTCAGAACAATCGACTCGATGCGCGGATTCGCCTTGGCGTCGAAGACAAAGCGCTCGTTAGGGGACTTGGCACCACCCTGCGGCACGAGTGTGACGGACAGTTCGCCCTTGATATCGCCGCGCTCAACGAGCCGCTTCAACCGCTCGGTCACGTCGAGGGTGGTCTGCTGGCCGAAGTCGGTGTGACCGGCATGTCCCCCTTTGGCCGAACGACGCGATTCCGCGTCAGCACCGAACAGCGAGAGGTTGCCCACATAATTCGGACCGTCGGAGTCGAGTTTGCCGTCGCGGGGTAGTCCCAAATAGACCTCGAAATATCCGTCAAACTGGCCATCTGTCTGCACACCCTCAAACACCAACGAGTAGCGGGCTCCGCTGTCGACCGTCTTCGAGATCAAGTCGAAGGAGAGTATCTTGGCCAGTCGTTCGCGCGTGTCGCCATCGTCTGCGCGCAGGTCGATGCGCGCTTGATCCGGCGTCGGCTTGACGTTGCGGGCGAGGACGAGGGAGGCCAACACCCGCGATCTCGCGGCCGCCAAGGTGAAGTTAGCCGATGCCACGAGATAATACCACCAAGGCGGGATGCAGGTACGCGGGTCCTCGTATTGGTAATGGAGTTGGTTGATCGTATTGACTATGTCGTCACCACTCATCTGCACGAGATTCTTGTTCTCGTCGGCGAAGGTGAAGTTGGTGTTCATCCAGGTCGGATCGCTTACGGGATTGACCCGGCCGCCCCCTTGCGCACGCCATTTTTCCCAAAGCCGATCAATGTTGCAGTGGTGCAACCAGAAGATCGGATCCTGACCGGCGGTGTTGAACCCCCCCATGTTGCCGGTGCTGCCGCCGAGCGTGCTGTGAATGACGCCATGCGGCGTTCCGTTGACCGAATTCTGGTGACCTGTGAAGGTGAGCGGCACCAGGCAACTGGTGGAATCGACCGCCGTACTCGGGAGCTGAGAGGGAGCTGTCGGGTGATTGTACACCGCAACCCGGGTGCTATCCCACAGCGCGTTGGTGTTGTTGTTCGGAGTGCGGAAAGGCGCCGGCAGAATCCGGTGAGCCGGCGGCCCGCCATAATCCCAATAGGGCAAAGCAAAGTTGGGATCGCCGGAGGCCGCACGCACGATCCGCTCGAAAAAATAAAGGTACATGCGGTGCCAGGACAAGAAGTGGTAACCGTGGTTGCATGTCGACCAGGGAGCGCCGGCCGGCCAGTTTCCACTCGATGTGTTGGTACCGTGTATGTTGGCTTGGTAGAGCCAGCTCGTTGGGTCGGAGGCCGGGCGGGTTTTCATCAACGCGACGGCGTTGCGATAAGCGACGATTGTCGGATGGTTCGGATTGTTGTTGTACAGCGTATAGATATTTTGTCGCAGCTTCGGCTGACCGTAGCACCAATTAATCCGAATTATTTCCAGAACCCGGGGATTAGCGTCCTGTGCCGCAGCGGGGCCGGCGGCGGCAGCCGTAATCAATCCAGCGCCGCCCTTCAGGAAGTCACGACGTTTCATGTTTCCCTCCACTACGTTGTATTAGAGGATAATTTACTATCTATAGTAGCATGCCATGTCGCGGGCATCAACGTATTAGCCGGAGCGACGGCTTGCCGCACCCTATGAGATCGCGCCTGACTCCGATTTATGGGTACACGGCTACGCGGCCCGCGCGCTCATGGTCAGCAGGTCATAGCGCGCCACCGGCTCGTCGTTCTGGTTGAACACCTCGACATCCCAGCGCACTTCGCCGTATTCCGGCTTCCGCGCCGGGGATTTCTGTTTCACCGTCAACCGCACCCGGATCGCGTCATCTGGCGACACCGGCTTGAGGAAGCGCAGATTGTCGAGGCCGTAATTCGCCAATAGCGGTCCCGGCGCCGGGTCGACGAACAATCCCGCGGCAAATGCCAGGATCAGATAGCCGTGGGCGACGCGACCGGGGAAGAACGGATTGGCCTTGGCCGCCGCTTCATCCATATGCGCGTAAAAATTATCGCCGGTGAACTCCGCAAAATGCTCGATGTCGGCGAGCGTGATCGGCCGGCTCGCAGTCTCGATAGTGTCGCCGACGCTGAGATGATCGTAGTCGCGCTTGAACGGATGCACCTCCGCGATCGGCGCCGGCGCGCCCTTCATCCAGCTCCCCGTCAGCGCCGACAGCCGCGCCGGCGATCCCTGTACCGCCGTGCGCTGCATGTAATGAAACACCGCGCGCAGGCCGCCGAGCTCCTCGCCGCCGCCGGCGCGGCCGGGACCGCCATGCACGAGATTGGGCAGCGGCGAACCATGCCCGGTGGATTCCCTGGCGCAGTCGCGGTCCACGACCAGGACGCGGCCATGATACGGCGCGATGCCGAGGATGACCGCTTCGGCGACCCCTGCATCATAGGTGAAGAGTGACGCAACCAGACTGCCCTCGCCGCGCCGGACCAGGTCGATCGCCTGATCGAGATCGTCATAGGCCATGACCGTCGCAACCGGGCCGAAGGCTTCGGTATCGTGGACCCGTTTCGCCGTCATCGGATCGGTGGCGCGCAGCAGCACCGGCGAGATGAAAGCTCCTTTCGCGGCATCGATGCCCTCGCCCGCGCAGTTTTCCGGATCGCCAAGCACGATCTCGGCCTCGCTCCGCAGTTTTGCGATCTGCGCGCGCACCGCGCCGCGCTGGGCGAGGCTGACCAAGGGTCCCATCGCCTTGTCCTCGCTGCGGGGATCGCCAAGTTTTGTCTGCGCCAAAGCTGCCTTCAACGCCGCGATCACGGCCGCTTCCTGCGCGCGCGGAACCAGAACGCGCCGGATCGCCGTGCATTTCTGGCCGGCCTTCGCGGTCATCTCGCGCACCACCTCGCGGATAAACAGGTCGAACTCCGGCTGCTCCGGCGTGATATCGGGACCGAGAATGGCGGCGTTCAGCGAATCGCGCTCCGCCACGAAGCGGATTGAATGTTTTGCGATATTCGGATGGGCGCGCAGCTTCTCCGAAGTTTCGATCGATCCGGTGAACGAAATCACGTCCTGTCCGCCGAGATGATCCAGCAGGTCGCCGGTCGCGCCGCAGACCAGTTGCAGGCAGCCCTCGGGCAGCACGCCGGACTCCTGCATCAGCCGCACCAGCGCCTCGGTCACGTAAGCCGTAGCGGTCGCCGGCTTGGCAATGACGGGCACGCCCGCGAGAAACGCCGGCGCGAATTTTTCCAGCAGACCCCAGCAGGGAAAATTGAAGGCGTTGATATGGACGGCGACGCCATGCAGCGGTGACAGGAAATGCTGGCCGACAAAGCTGCCGCTTTTCGAGAGATTCTCAACGTCGCCTTCGACCACGAATTTCGCATCGGGCAAGTCGCGGCGGCCGCGCGAGGCGTAGGCGGACAGCGTGCCGATGCCGCCCTCGATATCGATCGCGTTGTCCCGCCTGTTGGCGCCGGTGTCGCCCGCCAGCTTGTAGAGCGGTTCCTTGCGCTCGCCGATATAGACTGCGAGCGCGCGCAGCCTGTCGGCGCGCTGGTGAAACGATAGCTTGCGCAGCGTCGGCCCGCCGACCTCGCGCGCGTGCTGCACCATGGCCGCGAAATCCAGCCCCGCGCTTGATGCGCGCGCGACAATACGGCCATCCGCCGCGCTGGGAATATCGACGAGGCCGCCTGCCGGCTCGACCCAGCGATCGAGCGCGAAACTCTGCAAGGTAATGGCCATCGGATCCTCCCGTTTTATTTGCGGCGCCGGCGCGATTTGACGGGCGCGAACGCCGTTGACACCATGGTGGCTTCGTCTAATAATTAACTGACCGCTCGTTCAATTCAAGAGACTTCTGCGGCAGGCCCATGAGCGGCTGGAGGAAACCTTGGACCCTATCCTGAGCGTCAAGGCCCCGCTATCGCCCGACGAACTCGCGCGCGCTTGCGCCGAGGCGATGTGGAAGGACGATGACGCCAGCCAGGCCCTCGGCATGGAAATCCTCAACGTCAAGGCGGGACAAGCGACGCTGGCGATGACGGTGAAGCCGCATATGGTCAACGGCCACGGCATTGCGCACGGCGGTTTCATATTCCTGCTGGCGGATTCGGCCTTTGCCTTTGCCTGCAACTCCCGCAACGAACGCACCGTTGCCGCGCAATGCAATATTTCCTTTATCAAGCCGGGCAAGCTTGGCGACCGGCTCGTTGCAACGGCAAAGGAGATCTCCCGCACCGGTCGTTCCGGGATTTACGACGTGCGCGTTACGGTCGATGATGTCGCAATCGCCGAATTGCGCGGCCACTCCCGCACCGTCGGCGGCGCGTGGATACCGGTTGCCGAGAAATAAGAACGCTGATCCAGGACCAGAGCTCGATGGCTTCGACCAACACCAAATTCACGACAAGCGGCTACAGCCCAGTGCTGGACGACGCCGAGCGCGCGTCGCGTGATGGGATCATCGCGCTGCAGACCAGGCGCATGGCATGGACCCTGGCGCATGCCTACGGCAACGTCGCGCATTACAAGAAAGCCTTCGACGCGAAAGGCGTGCACCCTTCCGACTTCCGGCAGCTGCCCGACCTCGCCAAGTTTCCGTTCACGGTAAAGACCGACCTGCGCGACAATTACCCGTTCGACATGTTCGCGGTGCCGCGCGAAAAACTGGTCCGGGTCCACGCCTCTTCCGGCACCACAGGCAAGCCGATCGTGGTCGGATATACCCAAGAAGACATCGACACCTGGTCGGACGTGATGGCGCGCTCGATCCGCGCCGCCGGCGGCCGCACCGGCATGATCATGCATAATGCCTATGGCTACGGGCTGTTCACCGGGGGGCTCGGCGCGCATTACGGCGCGGAACGGCTCGGCTGCACCGTGGTGCCGGTGTCCGGCGGCATGACCGAGCGGCAGGTGCAACTCATCAATGACTTCAAGCCCGACATCATCACGGTGACGCCGAGCTACATGCTGGCGATTCTGGACGAATTCAAGAAGCAGCGCCTGGAGCCGCGCAGATCGTCATTGAAGTTCGGCATCTTCGGCGCCGAGCCCTGGACCAACGCGATGCGCGCCGAAATCGAACAGGCCTTCGACATGGACGCCACCGACATTTACGGACTGTCGGAAGTGATCGGCCCCGGCGTGGCGCAGGAATGCGTCGAGACCAAGGACGGCCTGCATATCTGGGAAGACCATTTTTATCCGGAGATAGTCGATCCCGAAACCGGCGCGGTGCTGCCGGACGGCGAGAAGGGCGAACTGGTGTTCACCTCGCTGACCAAGCAGGCGTTTCCGATCATCCGCTACCGCACCCGCGACCTGACCCGGCTCTTGCCGGGCACCGCGCGGCCGGGCATGCGGCGGATGGAAAAAGTTACCGGGCGTTCCGACGACATGATCATCCTGCGCGGCGTCAACGTGTTCCCGACCCAGATCGAGGAGGCGCTGCTCGCCACCGACTGGTGCGGCGGCCATTTCATCATCGAACTCACGCGCGAAGGCCGCATGGACGAGATGACCGTGCTGGCCGAAGCGCGGCCGGAAAGCTGGGACGGCAGCGGCCTCTCAGTTCAGGCCGAGAAGGTTTCAACCTTCATCAAGAACACCATCGGCATCAGCACGCAGATCAGAATCGTCGCACCCGAAACGCTGGAGCGGTCGCTCGGCAAGGCCAAGCGGGTGTTCGACAAGCGGCCGAAGGAATAGATTTGAGCGCATCAATTCGGAGCAACGCATGACTAAAGACATTTCACGCCGTGACGTCCTGACATCGTCGGCCGCCGCTGCCGTCGGCGCGGCGCTTCCCTCTCTCGCGCAGGTGAGTTCTGCGATGGCCCAGTCAATTCCGTCGTCCGCCGCCGAAATCATCGCCGCCATCCGCACCAAGAAGATCACGGCAACTGCTGTCACAAAGGCCGCCCTCGAACGCGCCGAGCAATTGAAGGACCTGAACGCCTTCATTTTCCTGAACAAGGACGGCGCCCTGGCGACGGCGGCGGAGATCGACGAGGGACGAAGTGGCCCGCTCGCAGGCCTGCCGATCGTCATCAAGGACAACATCAACACCATCGATCTGCCGACCTCCGGCGGCACTCCGGCGCTGCATGGCGTGCATCCTAGAACAAATGCGCCATCGTTTGACGCGTTGTTCAAGGCCGGCGCCATCATCATCGGCAAGACCAACATGCACGAGCTCGCATTCGGCATCACCAGCACCAACCTGTCGCCATTCGCGGGACCTGTGAAAAATCCCTACGACACGACCCGGATTCCCGGCGGCTCGTCGGGCGGAACGGCGGCCGCGATCGCCGCCGGCATCGTCACCTGCGGGCTCGGAACCGACACCGGCGGCTCGACCCGCATTCCCGCGGCGCTGACCGGCACTGTGGGTTTGCGGCCGTCGGTCGGCAATGGCGGCGCGCAACGGCGCTACAAGGATCCCAATATGGTGGTCCCGATCAGCCATACCCGCGATACCGTGGGCCCGATGGGCCGTACCGTGGCTGACGTGGCGCTGCTGGATTCCGTGATCACTTTCACGCCGCTGGCCACGGCCGAGCCGCTGCGCGGCAAACGTTTCGGCGTTCCCGCAGGATTCTGGGGAGGACTCGACCGCGACGTTGAGAATGTGATGAAGGCCGCGCGCGAGAAACTCGAAGGCGCCGGCGCGGTTTTTGTCGAAGCGGACATCGCCGGGCTGTTCGAACAGAACGCAAAGGTCTCGTTCCCCGTCGCGCTGCATGAGCCGATTGCCGATTTTCCCGCCTATCTCAAAGCATCGGAGATCGAAGGCATCACGCTCGCTGACATCGCAGCGAAGATCGCCAGTCCCGACGTGAAGGGTGCGTTCGGCGCCATCACCGCAGATGCTTTCGGCGCCGCTTACCAGGATGCGATCACCGTGCAGCGCCCGGCATTGCAGAAGATGTACGAAGATTACTTCCGGGACAACAATCTCGACGCCATGCTGTTTCCGACCACGGTCGCACCAGCACCATTGATCGACGCCGTCAAGGGATCTGGCGAAATGTCGATCAATGGCGGCGCGCCGGTGCCGACCTTCGACACCATGATCCGCAATACCGATCCCGGCAGCAACGCCGGCATTCCCGGCCTGTCGCTGTTCGCCGGCATGACGCCGAGCGGCTTGCCGGTCGGGCTGGAGATCGACGGTCCGGTCGGCAGCGATGCAAAACTGCTGGGATTGGGGCTTTCGATCGAAGCGGTATTGGGTTCGGCGCCGCCGCCGAAGGTTTAGGTTTATTGCGTGCCCCGGACGCAGCGCAGCGCGTAGCACTTCGCGAAGCGGTGCGCTGCAGAGCCGGGGCCGTAACGAGCGCCGGTGCTTGGTACGGTCCCGGCTCTGCGGTGCACCGCTGAAGAAGCGCTGCACCGCGTCCGGGACACGAGACCGGTGATGCAAATTAGATATGGTCGTAATCCACCACGACCTTGTCCGACACCGGCCGCGCCTGGCAGGTGAGGATAAACCCTGCCTTGAGCTCCCACGGCTCCAGCGAATAATTCACCTCCATGCGCGCCTCGCCCTCGACCAGTTTTGCGCGGCAGGTCGAGCACATGCCGCCCTTGCAGGCGAACGGCAGATCCATGCCCGCGCGCAATGCGGCATCCAAGATCGATTCGTCCTCGGCCACCGGCACGTCGCGGCGCTTGCCGTCGATGGTCAATGACGCCATCGCCTTAGGCGGCGCCGTTGCCTGCACAGCCGCTTTTGCGCGCGGCCTGCCGCCGAATTCGGAAACAAAACGTTCGACATGAATCCGATCGTCGGCAATACCGATCTCGCGGCAGGTCGACTCGATGTCCTCGCTCATGCCGGCGGGACCGCAGATGAAAACGTGATCGACGGACGATGCCGGCACCAGCGAACGCAGCAGCACCCTCACCTTCTCGCCATCGAGACGGCCATGCAGAATCGGGATATCCTGCTCTTCGCCGGAGATGACGTGGAATACCGAGAGCCGCTGCATGAAGCGGTCTTTCAATTCTTCCAGCGCCTCGCGAAACAGCATGCCGCCGGTGGAGCGGTTGCCGTAGAACAGGAAAAACCGGCTATTTGGCTCGCGCGCCAGCACGCCCTTGACGATCGACAGGATCGGCGTGATGCCGGAGCCGGCGGCGAAGCCGACATAGACCCGCGCCTCACCCGGCGCATGCGCGATGCCGAAGCGGCCGGTCGGCGTCATCACATCGAGCTGGTCGCCGGTTTTCAGTTCGTCCGCGGCCCAGCTCGAAAACGCGCCGCCATCGACCTTCTTCACGGCGATACGCAATTCGCCGTCGTCGGGACCGGAGCAGATCGAATAGGAACGGCGCACTTCCTCGCCGTCCATCGTGGTGCGCAACGTCAGATATTGTCCGGGCGCGAAACTGTAATCGGCTTTCAATTCCTGGGGGATCGCAAAGGTCAGCGATACCGCATCTGATGACTCGCGGCGCAGATCGTTGACAGCGAGCTTATGGAAGCGCGGAATCGAAGACATCTTCAATGACATTTGAAATAGTCGAACGGCTCACGGCAACTCCTGCAGCGCCACAGCGCCTTGCAGGAGGTCGAGCCGAATTCGGAGAGCACTTCGGTATCGTTGGAACCGCATTGCGGACACGCCACCGTCTGTTCGCCGAACAGCGCGCGCCGGCCGCTACCGGTTTGCGGCGGCGCGATACCGTATTCCTGCAGCTTGCGGCGGCCGTCGTCGCTCATCCAGTCGGTGGTCCAGGCCGGCGATAGTATCGTGCGGACCTTTGAATGCCGGATGCCCTCGCGTTCCAGCGCCAGCTCGATTTCCAGCGTAATCATGTTCATCGCCGGACAACCGGAATAGGTCGGCGTGATCGCGACCTCGACGCAGCCGTCGTTGACCGCGACCTCGCGCAGCACGCCGAGATCGGCGATGGTGAGCACCGGAATTTCCGGATCGACCACCTGCGCCGCGACATCCCAGGCGCGCTGCCGCAGATCGGCATCATTGCGAACCGCGGTCACCATGTCGCATCCGGAAAGGTGCGCTGCATCGACTGCAGTTCGCTCAGCAGGTGGCCGAGATGCTCGCTGTGCCGGCCGCTGCGGCCGCCCTGCTGCATCCAGTCGCTTTTCGGCAACGTCAGCGTCGCCTCGTTCAGCACGTTGGAAACCGTCTCCAGCCATCTCCGACGCAGCGCCGCCGGATCGACGGCGATACCGGCATCGATCAATCCGCGTTCGCTGTCATCGACCTCGAACATCTCGCCGGTATAGGCCCAGAGATCGTCGACGGCGGTTTGCGTGCGCTGGTGGCTTTCCTCGGTGCCGTCGCCGAGCCGAATCATCCATTCCGAGGAATGCCTGACGTGATAGGCGCTTTCCTTTTCCGATTTCGCCGCGATCGCCGCCAGCGTCGCATCGCGCGAATTCATCATCGCGCGCCAGTAGAGGTCTGCAAAACCGGCGTAGAGAAACTGGCGAACCATGGTGCGGGCGAAATCACCGTTCGGCTGCTCCAGCAGCAGCAGGTTGCGATATTGCCTGACATCGCGCAGATAGGCGAACTTGTCTTCGTCGTTGCCGTTGGCTTCGACCTTGGCCGCATAGGAATAGAGTTCGCGCGCCTGCCCGAGCAGGTCGAGGCCCATATTGGCCAGCGCCATGTCCTCTTCCATCATCGGTGCATGACCGCACCATTCCGACAGCCGATGCCCCAGAATCAGCGCATCGTCGGCGCGGCGCAGCGCGTACAGCACCAGCGGTGTTTCGGAAACGGAAATAGATGCGACGGCCATCACATGTGCCCGACTTCATCCGGCACGTCGTAAAACGTCGGATGCCGGTAGATCTTGGACTCCGCGGGCTCGAACATCATCCCCTTCTCGGAGGGATCGGAGGCGGTGATCGCGTTCGACGGCACCACCCAGATGGAAAGCCCTTCGCCGCGCCGCGTGTAGATATCGCGCGCGGCCTGCAGCGCCAGCGTCGCGTCGGTGGCATGCAGCGAGCCGACATGCTTGTGTGCAAGCCCATTGCGGCTGCGGATGAAGACTTCCCACAGCGGAATATTTTGTGTGGCCATCAAGTTCGCCATCATCCCATTTCTGTCATTGCGAGGAGCTCTTGCGACGAAGCAATCCAGATCTTTCTTGTGGCCCTCTGGATTGCTTCGCTGCGCTCGCAATGACGGAGCTAATTTCTAAGCAGCAGCCTTACGGCTTGCACGTTTTTCCGCATAGGCCAGCGCTGCCTCGCGCACCCACGCGCCTTCGTCATGCGCCTTGCGCCGCGCCGCGAGCCGGTCGCGGTTGCACGGGCCGTTGCCGGCCAGCACCTGATTGAACTCGTCCCAGTCGATCGCGCTGTACTCCCAATTCCCCGCGTCGGTCTGCTTCATGCCAGGGTCCGGAATCGTCAGGCCGAGATACTGCGCTTGCGGCACCGTGGCATCGACGAATTTCTGGCGCAGCTCGTCATTGGAAAACCGCTTGATCTTCCATCTGGTCGAGGTGTCGCTGTGCTGGCTCGCTCTGTCGGGCGGGCCGAACATCATCAGCACCGGCCACCACCAGCGATCCAGCGCATTCTGCGCCATCGCCTTCTGTTCTTCCGAGCCGCGCGCCAAGGTCAGCATGATCTCGAATCCCTGGCGCTGGTGGAAGGATTCCTCCTTGCAGACGCGGATCATTGCCCGCGCATAGGGCCCATAGGAGCAGCGGCACAGCGGGATCTGGTTCATGATCGCGGCGCCATCGACCAGCCAGCCGATTGCGCCGATGTCCGCCCAGGTCAGCGTCGGATAATTGAAGATCGAGGAATATTTTGCCTTGCCGGCCAGCATCAGGTCGACCAACTCCTCGCGCGAGGTGCCAAGGGTTTCGGCGGCTGCGTAGAGATAGAGGCCGTGGCCGCATTCGTCCTGCACCTTGGCGAGCAGCGCCGCCTTGCGGCGCAGCGACGGCGCCCGCGTAATCCAGTTGCCCTCCGGCAGCATGCCGACGATTTCGGAGTGCGCGTGCTGGGAAATCTGCCGCGTCAGCGTTTTGCGATAGGCCGCGGGCATCCAGTCGTTCGGCTCGATCCGGTCGTCGGCATCGATGCGCGCCTGAAACTGCGCGGCGCGCCCGGCGTCTTCGGTGTTGCGGTCTTCGGCGTCAGAGGTATTGAGCGCCTGCGTGTACATGGGCCGACCTCCCGGAAGTTCTTGTAATCAAAATATAACATAAATTTCTATATGCAATACATTTTTGTAACATATCTACGGCTCGTCGAACCGCCGCGCCAGTTCCCCGCCGGCCATCGGCAGCGGGCCATTCTCGTTGGTGCCGTTCCGGTCAAGCCATTGTTCGGACAGGGGAAGCAGGCCGCGATAGATTTCGCGGCAAAGCGCACGGGCCGCCCTGCCCGGCCAATCCTTCGGCAGCAGCGCAGCCGGCAGCAACGGATCGCGCAGCACCACCCGGCGATAATGGTGGATCAGCAGGATGCGCGCGGTGAAGGCATCGATGTCGGAAAGCCGCTCGCGCCGGCCGACCGAGCCGCGCAACGGTTCGAAGGTTTTCATGAATTTCAGATAAGCGTCGGCGGTGCGCTGCAGCGGCCAGCTTTCGCTCAGCAGGCGCCGGCCGGCGGCGTCCTCGGCGGAAACTTCCAGCCGGATCGCATGCGCGGCCTCTTCCGGAACGGGCACGCCCGACGGCGCAATCCACACGCCGGGTAGCGGGCTGCCGAAACCGGCATTTTTCAGCGCTTCACGCGACGCATCGCGATCTCCGCCGCTTCCAATCAGGAGAAGTTCAAAACGCCCGGTCCAATCCGACGGCTGCGGATCATAAATGTGTTTGGTCGCGGCATCGAAAGTCTGCCGCCCCTTCCTGGTCAGGCGATAAAAGCTGTTGCGGCCGACCTTGTTGCGTTCGAGCCAGCCGTCGGCGGCGAGCCGCGACATCGCGGTCCGCACCACGCCGCTGTCGGTATCGAGCGTCTTGAAAAATTCCAGCAACGTCCCGAGCCAGACCGACCCGCCGCGCGGCATGATGGCGTCGCCGAACACGGTGATGACGATCGAGCCGGTGCGCGACGGTTCGCGCTTGAGCTGGTCGACGATGCGGGCGAGCGGATGCGGCATGGCTCAAGGCATACGTGGTTTTCGCGGGCGAACCAACGGCAGGATAATAATTGACCAGTTGGACGGTCAATGCGAGTGTATCCGCATGGCGCGCACGCGGGCGAACGACTACGACAGGAAGCGGCAGGGCATTCTCAGCCGCTCCGCGGCGTTGTTCGCGGAGCACGGCTACACCGGCACGTCGATCACCATGATCGCGGAAGCCTGCGGCGTCTCCAAGGCGCTGATGTACCACTACTACAGCTCCAAGGATGCGGTGCTGTTCGATCTGCTGCAAGACCATCTGCAAAATCTGGTCATAGTGGTCGAGGCCGCGGCGCAATCGGCCGGTAGACCAGAGGAAAAGCTGTTTGCGATTTCTGCGGCGCTGCTGGAAGCCTATCGCGGCGCCGACGCCGAGCATCAGGTGCAGATTTCAAGCCTCAAGCTGCTGCCGCCGGCGCAGCAGGAAACTCTCAAAGAACTGGAGCGCAAGCTGGTCGTCATCGTTTCCGATGCGATTGCGGATGCGATTCCGCACGTCGCAAAGAAGCGGCAGCACCTGAAACCGCTGACCATGTCGTTGTTCGGGATGCTGAACTGGCATTATCTATGGTTTCGCGACGGCAAGGGTATTACGCGCGAAAAATATGCCCGGATGGTGACGGGCTTGATTCTTTCCGGCGCCGAGGACGCGATGTCGGCGACCGAAGAGCCGGTCGCTTCATTGAAGACGGAGCGAACGAGTTGAAAAAAACTACACGCGACTTAACATTCAACCGTCATCCTGAGGAGCCGCGCGCTTGCGCGGCGTCTCGAAGGATGGTCGCACGCGCGTGGCGCATCCTTCGAGACGCGCGCCCAAGAGGGCGCGCTCCTCAGGATGACGGCGTTGGAAACTTACCGGTTCGGATCCGGATAAACAAAGCCGCGCCAGCCGCTGCGGTCGAACGGCTGCCATGCGCCCTCGGGCTGCGACAGACGATCGGCCACCGCGTAGACCACGGCCGGATGATGTCCCATGCCGCAATGGCTGCTTTCCACTTCGATGCTTTCGGAGGTCGCGGAGGATTTTTCCATGCAGCCCTGCCACGCGCAGATGCCGTCGGTGCGGCTGAAGATCGCGGTGGTCGGCACCGGCGGCGTTTGCGCCAGCGACCCGCCGAAGCGGCGGTCTTCCTCGTCGGCACGGCGGCCGCTGGCCATCTCGTAGACACGCCAGGCGTTGGTCGCCTTCGGGTTGCCGGCGAACGGGCTGCCCAGCGTGATCACCGAGCGCACATGGTCCGGCATCAGTTTTGCGAGCTGACGCGCATAGAGACCACCGAGGCTCCATCCGACCAGACTGATCTTGCGGCCATGGGCGTCGCTGAGTTCGTGCACCAGATCCTGCATCGCGTGCTGCACGCCGTCGCGCAGGCCCAGGTTACGGCCCTGGCGCCAGCCGCTCACGGCATAGCCGCGGCCTTTCAGAAAGCTGCGCAGCGGACGCGTTGAGGTGTCCGACGCAACAAGGCCGGGCAACACCAGCACCGGATGCCCGTCACCCCTTGGCGCGAAGCTGAGCAGCGGCAGCGCGCCGAGAAACGCACCGAATTCGTGGATGGCGCGCGTTTCCATGAACATCAGCGTTCTGGACGGCGGGCGCAGCGTCTGGGCAGCGGCGGACATCGGTCTTCCTTTCTGGTCGGCCCCTTGATTTGCGGCAGCCGATTGATTGATCTGAGAATACGCGAGCCTCGGGGAATCGTTCCGCAACGCAACAAATTATCAGGAAAGCTAAGGCGCGGATTCTCGCGATACAAGCGAGGCCGCAATGCAGCATTACGCTAAAGGTTTAAGCAGTGATTTATTAGTCACAGCAGCCGCAACACGAATTCGACGGTGTAGAGCGCAAGGCCGGCAAGGCCGCCGATCAGCGAGCCGTTGAATCGGATGTATTGCAGGTCCTTGCCGATGTTGATCTCGATCAGCGTGATCAGCTGCCCCATGTCCCAGGCTTTCACCTGATCGGAGATGAAGCTCGAGACGCCGCTCTTCTGATCGGCGATGAAGCTGCGGAGCACCGCAACCAGACCCTGATTGATCTCGGCGCGCATTTCCGGATCGTTCGCCAGCGCTGAGCCAGCTTCCACAAACACGTTGGCGAGGTGGTGCTGCAGCACATGCGTCTCTCCGGCGGCGCTGCGCTCGATGAACGACTGCATGTTCGACCAGATGTTTTTCGCGAGATCGCCAAGCTCGGGCCGCGCCAGCAGATCGCGCTTCAGGCCGTCGATGCGATCGGCGTAAGCCGGATCATTGGACAACCGGTCCACGAAGCTCAGCATCATGCGGTCGAACTCGCCGCGGAACGGATGGTGGGGATCGTTGCGCACGTCGTCGAAAAACGCGGTCGCGGAGGCGACGATCTTCTTCACCAGGAATGCATCCGCCCGATAGAGTTTTAACAGCGTCGGCAGCTCATCGCGAATCTTGGCACGGATCGCCGTCATCGTATCCGCTTGCGTCAGCGCACCGTGAACGCCGCGCAGGAGATCGTCGAGCAAGCCCTGATGCCGGCCCTCTTCAAGAAAGGTGCGCAGCGTCCCGGCCGCAAGCGGCGCAAGGTTGATCGACTGCAACTGCGTCATCACGCGGCGGGTAACGAAGGTCTTCAAGCCGGACGTTTCGGAGGCCGAGATCACCTCCGGCAACAGCCGCAGCAGGAATCGCGCGAGATCCTCGCTGCGCTTGCGATCGCTCAGCCAGTCCGCGATGAAGGATGCGAAATCGACCTGGCGCAGCTTGGCCTCGACGGGGGCAGCTTCCAGGAAGTGCACCTCGATGAATTCGCCGAGCTTGTCGGCGATGCGGCGCTGGTTGCTCTGGATGATCGCGGTATGCGGGATCGGCAGCCCCAAGGGCCTGCGAAACAGCGCGACAACGGCATACCAATCGGCGAGGCCGCCGATGGTCGCAGCCTCGGCAAACGCCGCAATGAAGCCGAACACGGGATGCACATGCAGCAAAGTTTTGGCAATGATGAACAGCGTCAGCGTTCCCGCCAGCACCAACGTGGCCAGCGCTTTCACGCGCCGCAACTCGGCCGCGCGCGCGGCGTCGGCGGATGAAGCGAAGGAGGATGTGGCGACCGCGGTCATGGGGGCCTTCGAGTGAATTTGGCTTGATGTATGCGCGAGGTGCGCAACATGCACCGTGTCCCGGACGCGGTGCGGCATTCTTCATGCCGCTCCGCAGAGCCGGGACCGTACCGCACGCCGGAGGTTGTTGCGGCCCCGGCTCTGCAGCGCTCCACGCCGTGAAGAACGGCGTGCTGCGCAGCGTCCGGGGCACGAAAACGCCGGACAAAAAGAAGGCCCGCCTAAGCGGGCCTTCCACATCCATCCAACCCAACGCGACGGATTTACGCGGTCTTGCTGTACACCTTGGAGAAGTTGTCCTGCGCGGTCTTCGCACCGTCGGCAAGCAGCTTGCCGAGATATTCGGTGGTCGACTTCGCCCGCGACACGAACAGTTCGCCGCGCGCACGGACCATCTCGGACTGGATCTGGACCGCTTCGTTGAGCGACTTGGCGGACGCCAGCTTGTCGATGCCGGCGAGGAACGCTTCGGCGTCCTGATACATCGCCTGCGAAATATTGCGGCTGATCTTGGCGGCTTCGCTCACCGAACCGGCAACGGCGGTCTCGATGGCAGCGGTCACCTTCTCGGAGCCGGCGTGAATGTCGGCGGCGCGGACCTTGGCGGTCTCGGCCTGCTTCTTCACGAACTCACGGGCTGCCTCGGGAACTTCCATGTTCTGGATGTTCTTGAATGCGTCGGTGACGGGCGCGAAGGCCTGCTTGACGGTGTCGTAGGCGGAATTGGTTTCGGTGGTCATGGGGTTCTCTCCATCCTCAGATTTGAGCTATGGGCTCACCCCGTCCGGATTGGCCCGGGGCGAGTTCTGTATGCCATATTAACTTGTGCATTGCAACATGGTTGCTGCGTTGCGATATCACGAATTCGTGATCTTCCTACTTTTCCAGGCTGACGGGTGGATGGAACCGGGCTCACGCCAGGGCGCGATCGACCGCGGCAAGGGCGTGGAGGGTGGTGGTATCGAATAGCGGGACGGCACTGTCCGCCTCCGAGACCAGCAGCATGATCTCCGTACAGCCCAAGATAATGGCCTCTGCGCCTCGCGCAACCAGACGGGCGATGATCGCGCGATAGGCCATCCGCGATTCCAGACGGACCTCGCCGGCAACCAGTTCCTTGTAGATGACCTCATGGACGACATGCCGGTCATCAGGCTCCGGAATCAGCACCTCGAGCCCGAACAGCCTCTGCAGCCGCCCCTTGTAAAAATCCTGCTCCATGGTGAAGGCGGTGCCCAGCAGGCCGACTTTGGAAAATCCCGCGGCCTTGATTTTCTCCGCGGTCGGATCGGCGATATGGAGCAGCGGGATCCGGATGGCCGCAGCGAGTTCGTCCGCCATCCGGTGCATGGTGTTGGTGCAGAGCACGACAAAATCCGCCCCGCCGCGTTCCAGCCGGTCTCCCGCGTCGATCATCTGTCGCGTCAACTCATCCCAGTCGCCCTGATGCTGCAGGTGCTCGATCTCGCCGAAATCGACCGACCACATCAGGCTGCGCGCCGAATGCACGCCGCCGAGCCGGTGGCGAACCTCGCGGTTGATGATCCGGTAGTATTCGGCGGAGCTTTCCCAGCTCATGCCGCCGATCAGCCCGATCACGGCTTGCCCGGCCATGTTCGGTTTCGGCCGGCTTTAGTGCTGCACCGCGCCGGGCAGCCCGTAGGCCTCCATCTGCGCCCGCACCTGCGCCACATTGTGCCCGAGCACGACAATGTCGTGCTTGCGGCCGTCGACGTCCCGCACGTGGTCGCGCAGCAGCGCTTCGGCCTTGAAGCCGAGGCTCTCGAACAGCGCGATCGCGCCTTGCTGGTCGACCGTCATCTGCACCGACAGTTTTTCCAGCCCGGCACCGAGCGCTACCGCAAACGTCTCCTGCGACAGCGCGCGGCCGACGCCCTGGCCGCGGACATCGGACGAGACCACCATGCGCAGTTCGCCGACATGCGGCGACCACGAATGCGGATCGCGCACCAGCGTGCCGCAGCCGACCACCTTGCCGCCTTTCACCGCCAACAGGCTGGTGATCGCGCCGCGCTCGATCTCCTTGATCCAGGCGGAGAGCACCTTCGGTTCGCTGATGTTGCGCGGCAGGAACAGCAGATCGTGGCTGGGCAGCTTCTGCGCAAACTCCAGCACCGCGGCTTCGTCGGAAGCCGACATCAGCCGGAATTCGATATCGCCGGCGTCGGTTTTCACGTGGCGGGGGTAGGAACGTGTCTCACTGCTCATGTCGATCTCTCACCTAGCCAGGAATCCAGTTTCGGCCACAGCCGCTTGATCGCATTGGGGCCGGCGACCAGGCTGACGTGACCGCCCTTCAGCATCACCTCTTCCTTGTCGGTCGAGCCAACCTTGGCGATCAAATGCCGCGCCGCGTTATAGGGCACGATGTGATCATGCTCGGCGACCGCGTGCAGGATCGGCACCTTGATCTTGGAAATATCCGCTGCGTGTCCGCCGACCGACATGGTGCCGTTGTACAGCTTGTTGTCCCACATCAGGTCCTTGGTGGTGGTGCGGAAGTACTCGCCGGCCAGCGGCAGGATGTCATTCGCCCAGCGATCGAACATCCGGTACGACTTGACGAATTCATCATTCCAGATGTTTTCCCAGAGCTGGATCTGGCCGACCGCGCGCGAGGCGGGCCTCAGCATGTCGAACGACGCCAGAATCATCTCCGGGGGAACGTTGCCGACGCTGTCGACGAGCTTGTCGACATCGAAATAGCGCCGGTCGGAGAAATTCTGGAACAACTTCATCTCGCGAAAATCGATCGGCGTGGTGAAGCAGACCAGGTTCTTCAGCGGCCCGTCGTTGAAGATCGAGGCGTACAGCAGCGACAACACGCCGCCGAAGCAGTAGCCGATGATGGTAACGTCGGTTTCGCCGGAATCCTGCTGCACGCGGCGGACGCAATCCGGGATGAAGTCGAGGACGTAGTCCTCCATCCTTAAGCTTTTCTCTTCCGGCTTGGGCGCGGTCCAGTCCAGCATGTAGACGTCGTAGCCGCGCTTCAACAGAAACTCGATGAAGCTCTGGCCCGGCACCATGTCGAGGATATAGCCACGGTTGGTGGTCGCCATCACGATCAGGATCGGGATGCGATAGATCTCATCGACCATCGGCCGGTAGTGATAGAGACACATCGTGCCGCGCGTATGAAGGATGTCCTTCGGCGTCGATCCCAGCGCCGGGCCGGACGAGGCGATATATTCCACGCCCTTGATGCTGCGCTGGATCGCGCGCTGCACCTCGGTCTGGATCCGCTCGGGGATCGAGGTGAGGTCGAGACCGGCGGGCGCGTTCATCTGTCACCCCCGGCCGCCGACGGCGGACGCCTGGTGCGCGGCGGTTTTGGCGGGGCCGCATAGCCGCCGGCCGGCGCACCGGAATTGTTGTGCACCTGATGCAGGATCGCCCTGATCTCGTTCAACTGCCCTTCGATGGATTGCAGCCGCTCGCCCATGCTGACCATCTGCGCCCGGCTCGGCAGGTTCATGCTGACGAGGTATTTCTCCATCAATTCGCCGAGCTGCTTTTGCGCACCCGCGCCGACGCTGCCGACCTGGTTCATGACCTTGGAGAATTCCGGCGACGCCATCGCCTGATTGGCGAAAGAGTTGAATCCCTTCTCCATCTCGCCGATCATGTTCTGCCACATCGCGACGGGGTCGTTGCTTTTGTCCGCCATTTTGGCGCCCTCCGGAAATGATGACGGGTTTACCGGCTGTTTTGGTCATACCACACTGTTGCGACGGACCGGTCAACATTGCAGCGTCGATTTGACCGCGCTCGCGCCTCGCATGGCCAGCGAAACCGTGCCATAGGTTCCTCATCGCGATACCGTTGAAGGACCGCCCAAGTGAACCCGCTTCCGAATCCGACTCCGGTTCCACATCAGCCGCCGGAGCTCGCCAGAACCAATGGCATTGAGCTCTGCTACGAAATTTTCGGCAGGGATGACGCCGAGCCGATGCTGCTGATCATGGGGCTCGGCGCCCAGATGATCCTGTGGGATGACGAATTCTGCCAGCAACTGGCAGCGCGCGGATTTCGCGTCATCCGCTTCGACAACCGCGACATCGGCCAATCCAGCAAGCTGACCGGCGGCAAGCCGCTAAAGCCGCTCGAACTGCTGAAGCTGCGGTTCCTGAAGATCCCGGTCGAGGCGCCCTACCGGCTGCGCGACATGGCCGAGGACACCATCGGGCTGATGGACGCGCTCGGCATCAAGTCGGCGCACCTGGTCGGCGCCTCGATGGGCGGCATGATCGCCCAGGAGATCGCGATTTCGTTTCCGCAGCGGGTGCGCTCGCTCACCTCGATCATGTCGACGACCGGAAATCCGAAAGTACCGGGACCGACCCGCCAGGCGAGCGCGATGCTGATGGCGCCGCCGCCGAAGACCAAGGAGGAATTCCTGATCCGCTTCGCGCAGACCTGGAAAGTCTTGCGCGTCGGCCGCTTCCCGCTCGACGAGGCCAAGGACCGCGAACGCGCCTTGCGCGTTTTCGAACGCGGGCTCAATCCGGCCGGCGTCGGACGGCAGCTCCGCGCGATCCTCGCCTCCGGCAGCCGCAAGGAGCGGCTGCGCGCCGTGAAGGCGCCGACGCTGGTGATCCACGGCACCGTCGATCCGCTGGTCCGCCCCGAAGGCGGCAAGGACACCGCAGCCTCGATCCCCGGCGCGAAGCTGATGATGGTCGACGGCATGGGTCATGCGATTCCGATCCCGATGTGGCCTGAGATCATCGACGCGATCGACAAGCACGCGCATGGCGCGACGGCACGGCAGTAGCTCGTGCCCCGGACGCAGCGCCTTAACCTCTCCCCGCTCTCTTGCGGGGAGAGGTCGAAGCCGAAGCGCAGCGAAGGCTTCGGGTGAGGGGCGAGGCACTGCGGTAAATACGCGCGATGGACTCTTGGGTCGTGCTTGTTGAGTCGCAGACCTTTCGACCCGATAGATCTTGCATTTGGCGGGCGCAGTGCCTGGCCCCTCACCCGGCGCTGCGCGCCGACCTCTCCCCGCAAAAGAGCGGGGCGAGGTTAAGAGGCGCGCCTCGCTTCAATTTCCGATCCAATTTTCAAACAGCCACACTTCCGCGTTCTCGCGGCGCAGGGCGTCCGAGCTTTGCCAGTCCCTCGCGAGACCCACGCGAGGCGATGGAGCGGCGGGAGGCGCCAGGGCACCAGCGGGCACCCTTGGAGGCGGGATTAACGTACCCACCTCGCGCGGCAAGGCGACCGCGCGCGCCCAGTGACGTAGGGCGCGGCGCCTCCCGGCGCTCCACCTTGGCCACCAGCCAATCCCACCGAAGCGGCGATCACCCGCTCCGGTAGATTACATTCCCAGTGAATATATTCTGAAAAGTAGGATTGTCAACCCATAAAATCGCCGTCGTCCCGGCGAAAGCCGGGACCCATAACCCCTGGCTTTCGTGGTTATGCACGGAGTTGCAAACGGCGTAGTTGAAACGAGACGACACGGAGTGTGGGTCCCGGCGTTCGCCGGGACGACCCGTGTTTTATCCGCCGGCCCACACGTCGAGCACATAGCGATTGCGGGTGCCCATGTCGTCGATCCAGCGCGCGGCGGCGGCTTCATCGCCGCCGGTGCGCTCGCGATGGATCGCCATCAGCGCCGCCTTGACGTCCGGCTCCATCTTGCCGCCGTCGCCGCAGACATAAATGATCGCACCCTGCTCGATCAGGCTCCAGACCTTGTCCTTTTGTGCCGCGACCAGATGCTGCACATAGGTCTTCGGACCGTCGCCGCGCGAGAATGCGGTGTGCAGTTCGACGATGCCGTCGGTCGCGAAGGCTTTCAGTTCGTCGGCATAGAGAAAATCCTGCTCGGGATGCCGGCAGCCGAAGAACAGCATCGCCGGACCGAGCATCGTCCCCTTGGCTTTGCGCGCGGCGCGCTCCTGCAGGAAGCCGCGGAACGGTGCGAGGCCGGTGCCGGGCCCGATCATGATGATCGGCATCCAGGGATCGTCGGGCAGCCGGAAGCCGGCCTTGGTCTCGCGCACCGTGGCGTGGACGGTATCGCCGACCCGGCGGCCGGCAAGGTAATTGGAGCAGATGCCCTTGTAGACCCCGCGTCCGGAACTCGCCGGCGCTTCGACCACGCCGACGGTGACGCTGCAGCGCGACGCGTCGCCCGACGGCGACGACGAAATCGAATAATAGCGCGGCGCCAGCAGCGACAGCATTTCGAGATAGGCATGGAACGGCAATTCGCAGGCCGGATGCTCATCGAGCAGATCGTAGACCGACCGCCGCTTGCTCAGGATCTCCGAACGATAGCGCTCGGCGGATTCCGCATCGTCGCCGACATAGGCCAGCAGTTTCGGTTTTGTGACCGGACAGCGGGTGTGTTCCGACACGATCTGGATCTGCTTGCGGGTCGCGACCTGCTGCAATTCGACGAATTCCGTCAGCAGGCGCCCGACCGACACGGCATCGCCGACCGGCAATTGCGCGCGGCGGCCTTCGGCCACCTGCAACTTGATCTGGTCCGCGGGAAGGAAGCCGAAGCGGCGCGCCACGGCATCGACCAGCACCGGATCGTTGCGCGGCACGACGCTGAGATGATCGCCGACGCGGTAGATAAGGTTGGGCGGCAGTTGCACCTCGATATGCCGGGTCGAACGATCCGAGGCATTGGCGCCGGTCTTGTTCTGCAATTCGTTGTTGACCTGCACCTTCATCGGCCACGCGCCGCCGAGGGCCACGACCGCGTTGACGGTGGTCGGGGCGACCGGCTCGACCTTGTACAGCGGTTCGTCGTCGGCGCGGCGCGTAAAACTGGTATCGACGCCGAATTCCTTTACCGCCACCGGCGCCGCCTTGGCGAACCAGCTTTCGAACTGGCCGTCGAGGTCGCTGCGGGCATCGCCCTCGCCGCGCGCATAGACGCTTCTAGCGCCGTGTGCCGCCAACTGCTCGTCGATGATCCGCGGGATCGACTGATAGGTCGCGGCCCAGTCGCTGTTGCCGCAGCCGAACACGGCGTAGCGCACTTTTGCGAAGGCATCCTTCGGCAGATCGCCGCCGAGCCATTTGACGAATTGCGTGGCGTTGTCGGGCGCCGCACCATTATACGACGCGCAAAAAATCAGCACGCCGCCCTGCTCCGGCAGTTTGCCGACGTAATCGTCGAGCGGCGCGAGTTTTGTCGCAAAACCGTTGACCTCGGCAAGGTCGGCAACGCGGGTAGCCAGCTCTTCGGCGGTGCCGAGATTGGAGCCGTAGAGCACCAGCAGCGGCGTATTGTGTCCGGGCCGCGTGCGCGCGGCCGGAACCGGAGCTGCCCTCGCCGTTGCCGCGGCGGCGGCCTGGCCGGCATAGGCGCCGCGCTCCTTGTCGCTACGCGGCCGAACCTTGATCTTGAAGCCGTCGGGCTTGATGGTCAGCGTTTCCTTCAGATGCATCTGGTAGCGCTCGTGGTCGACCAGCCTGAAGCGCTGCAGGATCATGCCGATCGCCAGGGCCGCCTCGTGCATCGCAAAGCCGCGGCCGATGCAGGCGCGCTGGCCGTTGCCGAACGGCTTCCATGCATTGATCGGACGTTTGGCCTCCGCCTCGGGGCTGAAATTGTCGGGATTGAAGGCGTCCGGATTGGGTCCCCATACCGAGGGGTCGCGGTGCAGCGCCAGCACCAGAATGGCGATGAAGGTATCCTTCTTCAACTTGTATTTGCCGCCGATCACCTCGTCCTGCAGCGGCGCGATGCCGTAGATCGGCGCCGGCGGCCACAGCCGCAGCGCTTCCTTCAGGATCTGCGTGATGTAGGTGAGCTGGGTGACCTGCTGATAGGTCGGCTTTGCGTCGGTGTCCGGCCCGAGCACGCGGTCGACTTCCTCATAGGCCTTCTTGAGCACTTCGGGGTGCTTCAGCAGCGCGTAGATCGTGCATGACAGCATGCCGCTGGTGGTCTCGTGGCCGGCGATCAGGAAGGTATTGATCTGGTAGCGGATGTTGACGTCGTCGAGCTGCTCGCCGCTGGCGCGGTCGACGCCGGTCATCATCGCGTTGAGCATGTCCTTCTTGGCGTCCGTCGCATCGGCGTTCTTGCGCCGCTCGGCGATGATCTCGTCGACCATCTTGTTCATGAAGGCGGCGTCCGCCGCGAGATCGCGCTTGCGGTTGCGCATCCACAGGCCTTCCAGCGGAAGCCCGCGCGTCATCATGATGGTTTCGAGCGAGCGCACCAGCGACTCGACGAACGGATGGTAATCCTCGCGGTAGAACGAATTGAAGCGGTAGTCGAAGCCGCACAGGCCGATGGTGTCGAGCGTCAGCGCGGTCATGTCGTGGACGACGTCGATTTCGTCGTCGGCATTGGTGCGTTCCCACTTTTTCACCAGCTGTTCGGCGATATCGAGCATGCTCGGATGGTAGGACTGCATGGCGCGGTTGCCGAACGGCTGCAGCAGGATGTTGTGCGCCTTGCTCCAGTTCGGCTCGGTGGTGTAGGCGGTGAACAGCGCATCGCCCGCGATCAGGCGCACCCGGCGCAGCGAGCCGCGCACCGATTTGTCGAAGCGTTTTTCGTCGCTGAGTTCGTCGACCAGGTCGGCGCCCGAAACCACCACGAACGGCGCGCCCATCATGTCGAGCCAGAAGATCGGCCCGTACTCCTTGGCCATCCTGGCGAGGTGCTGGGACGGCGCCGACGAATCCACCGACAACATATTGCCGACCACCGGCTTGGTCGGCGGGTGCGGGATCGGGCTCAGTTTATTGACGGACGCCATAGTGAAACTCTCTCCTGCTATCTCGCCGCGCACTCACCATCATCCTGAGGAGCCGCGCTCTTGCGCGGCGTCTCGAAGGATGAGCCGCCTGCCCCTGTGACCGCATCCTTCGAGGCTCGCCCAAGAGGGCGAGCACCTCAGGATGACGACGGTGGTGTTGCGTTATCCAAACCGTTTCTTACGCCATTCGATGATCTTCGCGCTTACCTCGTCCGGCTTTTCCTGCTGCGTCCAATGGCCGCTGTCGCGGACCAGGTATTTTTCCAGGTCCGGAATGATCTTCTCCATGCCGTCGGCGGCGGACGGCGGCAGCACCGCGTCATTCTCCGCCATGATCATCAGCGCCGGCACCCGCACGGTATGATCGAGGCCTTCGGAGTTGCGCCAGTTGCGCGACATGTTGCGATACCAGTTGATGCCGCCGGTGAAGCCGGATTTGGTGAAGGTGTCGACGAACACTTTCTTTTCCTCGGGCGACAGGATCGGCGGGCGCGGATCGTATTTCACATCGTAAGCGGCGATCATCTGCGGAAATGCCAGATTGGTCTTCGGCGACGCGCCGACGCCGGCGGTCGGCGGCCCGGCGGGCGCTTCGTCCTTGCGCGGCAGCGGCTTGCGCATGAAGGCGTCAAATGTCTGCTCGACCCGGCTGCCGAAGATCTTGTCCGGCTCGCGCGCGGGATCCTGAAACTGCACGATGTACATGCTGTCGCCGAACCGCTTGCGGAACAGATCGATGGGATCGGCAGCCGCCCGATCGGTATGCGGCGTATTGACGCCGATCACGCCGGCGACGCGATCGATATGGCGCAGCGGCATCTGCCAGACGATAAACCCGCCCCAGTCGTGGCCGACGAAGATCGCCTTGTCGATCTTGAGATGATCGAGCAGGCCGACCAGATCGCCGGTCAAATGCTCGATGTCGTAATCCTCGACCGCTTCCGGCCGGTCGGTCGAGCCATAGCCGCGCTGGTCCGGCGCAATGACCCGGATGCCCGCCTCGCTCAGTGCCTTGATCTGGTGCCGCCACGAAAACGCGATTTCCGGCCAACCGTGGCACAGGACCACCGGCGGCGTGTCGGTCTTCGGGCCGGCATCGTAATAGCCCATGCGGATGCCGTTGGTTTGCGCGAACTGCAGCGGCGGCATTTCGATCATCAAATTCTCCACCCGTCGTCCCGGCGAACGCCGGGACCCATAACCCCTGGCGCTGGTTGTTGCGGAAGGCATCTACCACACTGCCAAAACGAGAGCACACGGCGTATGGGTCCCGGCCTTCGCCGGGACGACGTATGGAGGTTGCGCATCTTCATCAGCTCGCCACGCTCTGCGCCTCGGACGCCGGCGGCGCATAGGCGGCCTCCAGCGCTTCGAATTCTCCCGGCAGCATGTCGCAGAGCACCTGCACATGCGGAATGATATTGGCGCCGGCGATGAAGCCGAAGTCGAGCTGGTCGCGATAGCTCTGCACCGTAATATTCAGCGCAAGCCCGTGGGTCGAAATCGACACCGGGAAGATGTGCAGCAATTCCGCGCCCGCCGCATACAGCGTCTGTCGCGGCCCCGGCACATTGGAGACCGTGATATTGGCCGCCGGCGGCAGCACGTCGGACAGGCTGGAGCGGCTGTACAGCAGCGCCAGGATCTGCACCAGGATCGGCGTGCCGAGCATGGAGATGTTGGATACCTGCGGCATCAGCGCCCGCAACGGATGCGACATTTCCTTGGATTTGGTGGATTGCGCGATGATCGCCTCCAGCCGCGCCTTGGGGTCTTCGACATTGGTGGCGATCGAGCAGATCATGCCGAACACCTGGTTGTTGGCGTCGGTATTGCCCTCCTCGCGCAGCGAGATCGGCACCGCGGCGGTCATCGACTTGGCCGGCAGCGCGCCGCGCTCCAAGAGATAGCGCCGCACCACGCCGCTGCTCAGCGCCAGCACAACGTCGTTGAGCTTGCCCCCCGACGCTTTCGCCACCGTCTTGGCCCTGGACAGCGAGATCGACGTGCCGGCAAAGCTGCGCTCCGACGATATCGACTTGTTCAAGATCGTCGACGGCGACACCATGCTGGCGATGCTGTCGCGCGACTTCGGATCGGTGACTTTTCCCAGCACGTCGGAAATGCTCTTGGCCATGGTCGGAAGGCTGCCGACGAATTTCACCGCGTTTTCGATCTGGAACATGGCGTTGTCGAACAGGATCGAACCGATATCGCTTTTTCCGGAGCGCGGCAGATCGATGCCCTTCGGCGTCGCAGTGCCATCGAACGGCTGGCGCCAGAGTTGCTGGTAGGAATCGATCAGGTTGGCGGCGATGTCGCGCGGCTCGTTGCCGCCTTTTGCGCGCGGCAGCGGCGCTTCGACCGCGCGCGGCACCGGCGTCACGTCGTAGATCATGTTGGTCAGCGCAGCGCCTGCGCCGCCGTCGATGCAGGCGTGGTGCATCTTGGAATAGAGCCCGATCTCGTTGTCCTTCATGCCCTCGAAAACGTAAAACTCCCACAGCGGCCGGGCGCGGTTGAGCAGTTTTGCATGCATCCAGCCGACGATGCGCTCCAGCGTGGCGCGGTCGTAAGGCGCCGGCAGGCTGCCGCGGAAGATATGGCGATCGATGTCGAACTGGTCGTCCTCGACCCAGGAGGGATGATCGATGTCGAGCGGCGCCTTTTCCAGCCGCGCTTTCAGGATCGGCGCGACGTGCAGCCGCGAGGCGATCATCGCCTTGAAATCTTCGAAGAAGTTGCCCTTGTGATCCTCGGGGATCCGGAAGATCGCCATGCTGCCGACATGCATCGGCATCTCCGGCGTTTCCAGATACAGAAACGACGCGTCCATCGAGGACAGTTTTTTGCCTTCAGCCATGGTTTCCTCCCGGCAGACGATTACGCGACGCCCTTAAAGAGGTTCTTGGAGGCGTTCTTCAAGGTTCAGCAGCGCCTGCGTTCAGGCGACCTCCCCGGATTGTGCATTCACCGGCGACCCATATGCAATGGCAAATGGCCCCGAGCGGTCAAATGGGCAAAATTCCCCCTCGGCCTGCGCCAGGCGGTCCGCCACCGCCCATAACGCCGCGGCGTTGACGCCAAGGCCGATGTGGCTCGCCAGATGCACCTCGATATTTTCGGCGGTATCGGAAGGCCGCAGCAGCGAGGTCCGCCAGTTCACGATGCCGTCGGTGCGGCTGTAGATCGACGTGACCGGCACCGGCAAATCGCCGGCGATGGCTCGCGTCAGCTCGGAGTTTTCCTCGACGGTTTCGCCCGACAGCGCTTCGTAGAGCCGCGTGGCGTTGGTCGCGCGCACGTCGTTCGCGAACGGACCGCCGAGCGTGATGACAGAGCGAACCATGTCAGGCATCTGCAATGCCAGATCGCGCGCATAGACGCCACCCAGGCTCCAACCGACAATGCTGACCTTGCGGCCGGTCGTCGTGTGGATGTCGGTCAGCAAATTCCGCAGAGCGGCGCGCTTGCTGGAAACGCCGCCGAGGTTGCGGCCCATGTTCCAGGCGTGAGCGTCATATCCGAGTTGCTTCAGGTATCGCCGCATCGGCGCCATCGACAGGTCGCTCGCAAGAAAGCCCGGCAGCGCCAGCACCGGATGGCCGTCGCCGCGCGGCGCGCGCATCAGCAGCGGCGACAGCAGGATGCTGGTGTTGAACTCAAACAGCGCCCTCGCCTCCGCCAGCACCAAGAGCAGGCTCGGCGGACGCAGCCGGCGCTCCGCGGCCGGCTCGCTCTGATCCAGCGCCGCCACTACTTCTTGTCCTTGCGCGGGGCGCCGAGTCCGGTGCCAAGACTCGTACCAAGTCCCGCCATGGTCACGAACATGTCCTGAAACCGCTCGGCGATCTTCGGATCGAAGGTGAACCAGCTCTGCATCAGCGCTTCCGGCGACACCTTTTCGATGTTGGCCATCAACTGCTGCTGCAATTTGTCCATCACCGCGGTCTGCATCGGCTGCACGTCCGGCAGCCCGAAGAACTGCCGCGCTTCCAGCGGCGTGCAATCGACTTCGACGTTGATTTTCATGTCTGCTCCCCGGTCCGGTTCGAGATGCCCCGCAAGAGCAACACGAAGGAATGGCAGTATCGCCGGGAGCGAGCGCGCGGGCAAGCGGCGTATTCTCACGTCACTTCGTAGGGTGGGCAAAGCCGCGGGACGCGCGAATGCGCGGCCTGGGGCGTGCCCACCACCATCGCCCGGCACGGCGAAGATGGTGGGCACGGCGCGAAGAGCGCGCCTTTGCCCACCCTACGAAAACCGCTCCACCGCGAAGGGCTTTGGGTCGGCGAACGGCGTCTCGCCGGTCATCATTTCAGCGAGCAGGCGCCCGGTGGCGGGACCCAGCGTCAGGCCGTGATGCTGGTGGCCGAAGTCGAACCACAGTCCGTTGTGGCGCGGCGCCTTGCCGATCACCGGCAGCATATCCGGCAGACAGGGCCGCGCGCCCATCCATGGTTCTGCCTCGACCGGATCTCCCAAGGGAAACAGCGCACGCGCACGCGGCAGCGCGCGTTCGACCTGGATGGGCGTTGGAGGCGCGTCGCGGCGGGCAAACTCCACTCCGGTGGTAAGGCGGATACCGCGATTCATCGGCGCGAGCAGAAAGCCGGAATCGGAGTCGAGCACGGGATGATTCAGCACGGCATTGCCGCGCGGGGCCAGATGCAGGTGATAGCCGCGCTTGACCGCGAGCGGGATCGAATATCCGAGTGGACGAAACACCTGATCCGACCATGGACCCAGCGCCACCACGATCTCGCGCGCGACGATGGCGCCATCGGCGCCGGCGACACGCCAGCCGCCGCTCCTCTGCTCGAGCGTTCTGGCATCGCCGACCAGAAAGCGTCCGCCCTTGCGCGCAAACAGCGCCGCATAGGCTTTTGCGAGCCCGCCGGGATCGGGAACGAAGCCCGGCGTCGGCCAATAGATGCCGCCGGCAAAATCTCCGCTCAAAGCCGGCTCGCGTTCGGCGATGTCTTTGGCAGCAAGCGTCTCGCCTTCGACGCCATATTGCTTGGCGCGGTCGCGATCGCACAACGCGCGCTCAAGCGTTGCCTCGGAACGAAACAGCTTGATCCATCCGGTCTTGCGCAACAGCTGCGGCACGCCCGCCTCCGCGATCAGCGCTTCGTGCTCGATCAGGCTGCGCCGGATCAGCGGCAGCTCGGCCATCGCGCTGTGCAGCGCGCGTTCCGGCGATGACGCCAGATAATAGCGCACCAGCCACGGCAGAAACGCCGGCAGGTCGGCGACCGCATAGCGCACCTGGGGCGAGCGATTGAGCGCATAGCGCAGGATTTGATTGAAATCCCGCGGAAACATATAGGGAAAAACCGAGGCGCATTCGATCAGCCCGGCATTGCCGTAGCTGGTCTCCTCGCCGGCAAGCTCGTGCTTGTCGACCAGGATGACGTCGCGGCCGCGCTGCTGCAGGTGCAATGCCGCGGAGACGCCGACCATGCCTGCGCCCAACACGACAACGTCGGCCTTGAATTCCACCTTACCTCTCCGAAAGTCGAATGCCGCGTCTGCCGCGCCGCTCCCCAAAGCTAGGCGTTGCGCCATCGCAGTGCAAACCGGCTTCGCAAATAAGCCCTTGGGCTTGATCCCTACGGGAACAGCGGGAAATCGCGCTTGCGCGGCGGCCAAACTCTGGCAACAATGATCGGCGGGCGCGGCCGGGGACGTTCGGCGCCGATAACCACAGAAAATGCCACAGCGGAGAATGTGAACATATGTCCGTACGACAGACCTTGCTTGCGGTAACCACGGCTTCGCTCGCCGCTTTCGCGTTCGCTCCGGCATCGGCCCAGACCCTGCGCTACGCCAACCAGGGCGACCTCAAATCCCTGGATCCCTATACGCTGAACGAGACCACCACCCACGCGCATCTCGGCCATGTGTATGAGGGCCTGATCGCGCGCGACAAGGATCTCAAGATCATTCCCGGACTGGCGGAAAGCTGGGAAACGCCGGAGCCCACCCGCTGGCGATTTCACCTGCGCAAGGGCGTGAAGTTTCAGAACGGCGATCCCTTCACCGCCGATGACGTGGTTTTCTCGGCCGACCGGGTGCGCGCGGCAGGGTCCAATCTCCAGACCCGCGTTCCAAAGGATACCAAGGTCGTCAAGGTCGACGACTTCACCGTCGACTTCATCCTGAGTTCGCCCAATCCGATTCTGAATTCGCAATGGGATACCTGGTACATTGTGGACAAGAAATGGTGCGAAGCGAACAACGTGGTGGAGCCTACGCCGGCTGCGGCAACCAACCCGAGCTTCGCATCGCTCCACGCCAACGGCACCGGGGCGTTCACCGTCGAGAGCCATCAGCCCGGGGTGAAGACCGTGTTCAAGGTCAATCCGAACTGGTGGCGGAAGCCTGAGCATAATCTGAAAGAGATCATCTTTACGCCGATCGGCTCCGATGCCACGCGCGTCGCGGCGCTGCTGTCGGGTGAAGTCGACGTCATCGAGCCTGTGCCGATCCAGGATATCTCGCGGGTGGATTCCAGTAAGGATGCGCAGGTCCTCAAGGGTCCGGAGATTCGCACCATCTTTCTCGGCATGGATCAGGTGCGCGACGAGTTGCTCTACTCCAACATCAAGGGCAAGAACCCGTTCAAGGACGTTCGCGTCCGCGAAGCCTTCTACAAGGCGGTCGATGTCGAACTGATCAAGAGCCGCGTCATGCGCGGCCTCTCGACGCCGTCGGCGTTGATGATCGCCCCGCAGCTGTTCAAGCTTTCCGGCGAGTTTACGCGGCCGAAGTTCGATCCCGACGGCGCCAAAAAGCTGCTGGCGGAGGCCGGCTATCCCGACGGCTTCGAAGTCACCATGGACTGCCCCAACGACCGCTACGTCAACGACGCGGCGATCTGCCAGGCGGTGGTCGGCATGCTGGCCCGCATCGGCGTCAAGATCAATTTGCTGGCGCAGCCCAAGGCGCAATATTTCGCCAAGGTGCTCAAACCCGGCGGTTTCCAGACCTCGTTCTATATGCTGGGCTGGACCCCGGGCACGCTCGACTCCCACAACGTGCTCTACGATATCATGGGCTGCCGCGACGACCCGAAGGTGGCGCGCGGCGAGGCCAATCTCGGCGGCTATTGCAACAAGGAGTTGGACGCCATCGCCGACAAGGTGCTGCAGGAGCCCGACACGACCAAGCGCGACCAGTTGATCAAGAGCGCGTTCGAGATCGGCATCAAGGATTACGGCTATATCCCGCTGCACCAGCAGGCGCTGGCCTGGGGCGTGTCGAAAAAGGTGAAGCTGACGCAGCGCGCCGACAATCAGGTCCTGCTCTATTGGGCGACCAAGCAGGAGTAGGTAAAGAGAGCCGTCACCGGTTTTGCTGATGGCCAGACAACACTGCCGTTATCCTGAGGTGCTCGCCCTCTTGGGCGAGCCTCGAAGGATGAGCCGCAAGCGCCCGGGGCCATCCTTCGAGACGCCGCGCAAGAGCGCGGCTCCTCAGGATGACGATTTATAAGTGAAAGGATCACATGCTCGCTTTCACGCTTCGCCGCGCCATCCAGGCTATCGGGGTCATGATCGCGGTCGGAATCATTTCGTTCTCGATGTTCCGTTTCGCCGGCGATCCCGTCAACCAGATCGTCTCGCTGGATACATCGGCGGCCGAGCGCGCCGAGATCCGCAAGTCGCTCGGCCTCGATGACCCGGTGCCGGTTCAGTTCGCGCGATATTTTGGCAACGCCGTGCAATTCAAGTTCGGCGTGTCCTACCAGTTTCGCCAGCCGGTTTCGAACCTGCTGATGGAGCGGATGCCGGCGACGCTCGAGCTTGCGACCTGCGCCACGATTCTCGCGATGGTGTTCGGCATTCTGATGGGCGTCTACTCGGCGCTGAAGCGCGACTCGTTCCTTGCGAAAGTGTTTCAGGCGGTGTCGCTGATCGGAATCTCGCTGCCGACCTTCCTGATCGGCATTCTGCTGATCTATCTGTTCGCGGTGACGCTGGGCTGGCTGCCGTCGTTCGGCCGCGGCGACGTGGTCCGGATCGGCTGGTGGACTACCGGCCTGCTCACGGTATCCGGCCTCAAGGCGCTGATTATGCCCTCGATCACGCTCGGCCTGTTCCAGATGACGCTGATCATGCGGCTGGTGCGCGCCGAAATGCTGGAAGTGCTGCGCACCGACTACATCCGGTTCGCCCGCGCGCGCGGGTTGACGACCCGGGCGATCCATTTCGGCCATGCGCTGAAGAACACGCTGGTCCCCGTCATCACCGTCGCCGGCCTGCAATTTGGCTCGGTTATTGCATTCGCGATCATCACCGAAACCGTATTCCAGTGGCCGGGCATGGGACTGCTGTTCGTTCAAGCCGTGCAGAATGTCGACATTCCGATCATGGCGGCCTATTTGCTGGTGGTGTCGCTGATCTTCGTCACCATCAATCTCATCGTCGATATTCTCTACACCGTCGTCGATCCGCGGCTGCGCTCCACCATCCAGCGTCCGGCCTGAACGAGGGATTGGCATGACCGAAGCTTTCGTCCCGCACACCGCCGAACCGGACGCCGTTTCTGCGCACACTGGACCTGCGAGCGCGCATTTGTTCGGCCGTATCGTTGCAAGCGATATCTTCTACTCCTTCCGCCGCTCAAAACTCACCATGGTCGCGGCGGCCATCACCCTGCTGTTCTTTCTGCTGGCGATCTTTGCGCCCCTGCTCGCGGTGCAAAATCCGTTCGACCCCGCGCAGCTGCAGCTGATGAATTCGCGCATTTCGCCGCTGTGGACCGCCGATGGCCAGAGCCCATTCCTGCTAGGCACCGACGAACAGGGCCGCGACGTATTCTCGGCCATCCTCTATGGCCTGCGCATTTCGCTCACCGTCGGCGTGCTCGGCGTGCTGCTCTCCGGCACGCTGGGCATCGTGCTTGGGCTGATCGCCGGCTATGTCGGCGGCGCGGTCGATGGCCTGATCATGCGCATCGCCGACGTGCAGCTTACCTTTCCCGCCATCCTGATCGCGTTGCTGATCAACGGCGTGGTGAAGTCGGTGATGGGCAACCGGCTCGATGCCATGAGCACGCTGGCCGTGCTGGTGTTCGCGATCGGCTTGAGTTTCTGGGTGCAATATGCGCGCACCGTGCGCGGCTCGGTGATGGTGGAAAAGAGCAAGGATTATGTGGCGGCCGCGCAATTGATAGGGCTGCCGGCGCCGGTGATCATGCTGCGCCACGTACTGCCCAACGCGATGGGTCCGATCCTGGTGATCGCCACGATCAACCTCGCGCTCGCCATCATCACCGAGGCGACGCTGTCGTTTCTCGGTTCCGGCATGCCCGACACCATGCCGTCACTCGGCACCCTGATCCGGATCGGCAACAATTACCTGTTTGCCGGCGAATGGTGGATCGTCGCCTTTCCCGGCGTTGCGCTGGCGGGCTTGATTCTTTCCATCAACCTGCTCGGCGACTGGTTGCGCGATGCGCTGAACCCAAAACTCCGATGATGCGCAACCGTCTGATCGCATGACCGAACCCGTCCTCTCCGTGCGCAACCTCAGCGTGGAATTCGTCACCCGCCGCAGCAATCTGCGCGCCATCGACGGAATTTCCCTCGACATCGCCAAGGGCGAAGTGCTGGGCGTGGTCGGCGAGTCCGGCGCCGGAAAATCCGTCACCGGCCTTGCCGTGATCGGCCTGATCGATCCGCCCGGCCGCATCAGCGGCGGCGAGATCTATCTCTCCGGCATGCGGATCGACAATCTGCCGCCGGAACAGCAGCGGCGGATTCGGGGAAAACGGATCGGCATGATCTTTCAGGATCCGCTCACCAGCCTCAATCCGCTGTATCGGATCGGCGACCAGCTGGTCGAAACCATCCGCACCCACCTCGACCTCTCGGAAACGGCAGCGCGCAAGCGCGCCATCGATCTGCTCGCCGAAGTCGGCATTCCGGCGCCGGAAAAGCGTATCGATGCTTATCCGCACGAGTTTTCCGGCGGCATGCGGCAGCGCGTGGTAATCGCTCTCGCAATCTGCGCCGAGCCGGAGCTGATTATCGCCGACGAGCCGACCACCGCGCTCGACGTCTCGGTGCAGGCCCAGATCATCTCATTGATAAAACGGCTCGGCCGCGACCATGGCACCGCGGTGATGCTGGTGACCCACGACATGGGCGTGATCGCGGAGACGTCGGACCGGGTCGCGGTGATGTATTCCGGCCGCATCGCCGAAATCGGCCCGGTGCAGGACGTGGTGCAGCACCCGCTGCATCCCTATGCCAAGGGCCTGATGGGTGCGATCCCGACGCTCGCCGGTGAAGACAAGCGCCTGGTGCAGATTCCGGGCTCGATGCCGCGTCTCTCCGCCATTCCGCCGGGCTGCGCGTTCAATCCGCGCTGCGCCTTTGCGTTCGACCGCTGCCGGATCGAGCGGCCGGAACCGATCCGGCACGGGACGCAGGACGTCGCCTGCCATCTCTACGACACTGCGCCTAAGGAGAGCGCGGCATGAGCGTGGCGCCCTTTGTCGATGTCAGAAACCTGCGCCGCGTGTTCGACGTCTCAAAACCGTGGCTCAACCGGGTGCTCGAGGGCGGCCATCTGGAGTTCCTCAAGGCGGTCGACGGCGTCACCTTCGACATCGCCAAGGGCGAGACTTTCGCGCTGGTCGGCAAATCCGGCTCGGGCAAGACCACGGTGGCGCGGATGGTGGTCGGGCTGCTGCCGCCGACCTCGGGCGAGGTCGTCATCGACGGCGTCTCGATGAGCAACGTCAGGCAATTGCAGGCGCGCCAGCAATTGCGCCGCCGCATCCAGATGATCTTCCAGGACCCCTATGCCAGCCTTAACCCGCGCCTGCGGGTAGATGCCATCGTTGCCGAGCCGATCCGGGCCTTCGATCTCATCCAGGGCGATCGCCACATTCGCGGCCGCGTCGGCGAGTTGCTCACTCTGGTCGGGCTGCACGCCGACGACGGCTGGAAGTACCCGCATGAATTTTCCGGCGGCCAGCGCCAGCGCATCGCGATTGCGCGGGCGTTGGCGTCGGAAGCCGAGTTCATCGTCTGCGACGAACCGACCTCGGCGCTCGACGTTTCCGTGCAGGCGCAGATCCTGAACCTGATGCGTGACCTGCAGGACAAGTTCGGCCTGACCTATCTATTCATCAGCCACAACCTCGCGGTGGTCCGGCACATGGCGAACCGCATCGGCGTGATGTATCTCGGCCGCATTGTCGAGATCGCGGAAGGCCGCGAGCTGTTCAGCAACCCGCGCATGCCCTACACCAAGATGCTGCTCGGCGCGGTGCCGGATCTCGCAATGTCCGGCCGCCAACGCATCCCGGTAAAAGGCGAAATTCCCAACCCGATCGATCCGCCGCCGGGCTGCGCCTTCAACCCGCGCTGTCCGCTGGCGTTCGATCTCTGCCGCCGGGAAGCCCCCGCTCTGATCGACGGCGTCGCCTGCCATGCCGTCAATATGCGAGCCAGCGCAAATGCGTAGGGTGGGCAAAGGCATCGGGCGCGCGAACGCGCGTCCGATGACGTGCCCACCATCCGCATCGGAATGGTGGGCACGGCGCGAAGGCGCGCCTTTGCCCACCCTACGGCTCTGATCACACGGATGACATCGCAGCATTGCGCTGGGACGGTTGGCAGGCTCCCTTGGCTGTGGTCAAGTGCGCCGCCCGCGTAAACCCGCCTACCCCCTGGATTCCCATGAGCAACATCAACCCCGATCCCTTCACCACCCGGCCCGAGATCGAAGGCACCTTTGGGGTGGTCACTTCGACCCACTGGATCGCCACCGCGGTCGGCATGGCCACCCTGGAGAAGGGCGGCAATGCGTTCGACGCCGGTGTCGCCACCGCGTTCACGCTGCAGGTGGTGGAGCCGCATCTCAACGGGCCCGGCGGCGACGTGCCTGTCATCGTGCACGACGTGAAGCGCGGACGCACCGAGGTGATCTGCGGCCAGGGTCCCGCGCCCGCCAAAGCAAGCATTGCGCATTACCGCGATGAACTCGGCCTGGATCTGATACCCGGCACCGGCTTGCTGGCTGCCTGCATCCCCGGCACCTTCGACACCTGGATGACCCTGCTGCGCGACTACGGCACGATGCGGCTGACTGAAGTGCTCAGCCCCGCAATCGACTATGCGAAAAACGGATTTCCGCTGGTGGAACGCGCCAGCGCCACCATCGATACCGTCAAGGACCAGTTTCGCGAGCATTGGCCGACCTCCGCCGCGCTTTATTTGCCGAACGGCAAGGTGCCGGCGCCGGGCACCATCTTCAGCAACCCGAAATTTGCAGAGACGTACGAACGCATCCTTCGCGAAGCGCAAAACGGCGGCGGCAGCCGTGAGAATGAAATCGAACGCGCGCGAAAAGCCTGGTCGCAGGGGTTTGTCGCCGAAGCCATCGATCGCTTCTGCCGCACGCAAGAAATCATGGACACGTCGGGCCGGCGTCACCGCGGTGTCCTGACCGGCCAGGACATGGCCGGCTGGCAGGCGACCATCGAGGCGCCGATCGCTTACGACTACGGGCGCTACACCGTGATGAAGGCCGGTCCGTGGACGCAAGGCCTGGCGACGCTGCAGACGCTCGCTCTGCTCAAGGGTTTTGACCTCGATGCGCTCAGTCCTGTCAGTGCCGAGTTCATTCATCTTCAGGTCGAAGCGACCAAGCTTGCCTTTGCCGATCGCGACACTTTCTACGGTGATCCGAAATTCGTAAATGTGCCGGTCGATGTACTGCTGTCGGACGCCTATAACGACCAGCGCCGCAAGCTGATCACCGATCGCGCCTCGATGGAGCTGCGGCCCGGAACGGTGACCGGGTTCGGCAAGCAGGTCGACGTTCGCCTGGCCTCCGGCGCGCGCTCGGCGGTGGAAAACTCGGGCGCCGGCGAGCCGACCGTCGGCCGTATCGACTGGACCCATGACGAAGACCACCTGCCCGACGTCACGCAGGCGCGCGACCACGAGCGGATGGGCGCAATTCCCGGCGACACCGTGCATTTCGACATCATCGACCGCGACGGCAACATGGTCACGGCGACGCCGTCGGGCGGCTGGCTGCATTCCTCGCCGGTGATTCCCGACCTCGGCTTCCCCTTAGGCACCCGCGCGCAGATGTTCTGGCTCGACGAAGATCATCCGGCGGCGCTGATGCCGGGAAAACGTCCGCGCTCGACGCTGACGCCGACCATGGCGCTACGCGATGGCGAGCCGTACCTCGCATGGGGTTCGCCCGGCGGCGACCAGCAGGATCAGTGGATCACCCAGTTTTTCCTGCGCCACGTCCACGCCAACATGAATCTGCAGGAGGCGATCGACGCGCCGGCCTGGCATTCCGAGCATTTCCCGTCGTCGTTCTGGCCGCGCAAGGCCCGTCCCGGCGTCATGGTGGTGGAGTCGCGGGTGCCGGAGGCCACCGTGAAGGAACTGCGCGCGCGCGGCCACCAGGTCGAAGTCGGTCCCGACTGGTCGGAAGGCCGCCTCACCGCCGCCTCGAAACTCGGCCGCCGCCGCCGCGCCGCCGCCAATCCGCGGGGCATGCAGGGCTACGCGGCCGGACGATAGTTTTCGCAAGATGACGTTTTTAGCAAGATGACCTGGTCGATCATCGCCCGCGACGAAGCTACCGGCCATTTCGGCATCGCGGTGGCGACGCGATTTTTCGCGGTCGGCGCGCGCGTGCCGCATATCGCAGCCGGCGTCGGCGCCATCGCGACGCAGGCGCTGGTCAATCCCTATTACGGCATCGACGGATTGAAGTTTTTACGCGAAGGCAAATCGCCGCGCGATGTGATCGAGATGCTGAAAGCCGCCGACGGCGGCCACGCTTCCCGGCAGCTTCACATCATGGACGCCGCCGGCCACGTCGCCGCGTACACGGGCGCGGATTGCGTGGATTGGTGCGGGCATGTCGAAGGCCGGGGCTTTTCGATAGCCGGCAACATGCTGGCGGGCGCGGCCGTGCTGCACGATACGGCGGCGACCTACGTCGCGAATGAGAAACTGCCGTTCGCGCAGCGCCTGATCGCAGCGATGTACGCCGGCGAAGCCGCGGGCGGCGACAAGCGCGGCAAGCAATCGGCTGCGCTGCTGATCCATGGCGACGAGGAATGGTCGGCGCTCGATCTGCGCGTCGATGACCACACCGACCCCTTGAGCGAACTCGAACGCCTCGAACGGATCAGCCGCGAGCGCTGGGTGCATTTCCGCCAGTTCTTGCCGACGCGCGCAAATCCTTCCGGCGTCACCGATCGGACAATCATCGACGCCACCATCGAAGCCGTGATCGCGGACCAGAAATGACCGCGGCCCCGCTGATTGAAATCGAGAAGCTGCGCGTCGTCTTCCACGGCGATGACGGGCGCACCACCCACGCGGTCGACAGCGTCGACCTTAGCGTGGCGAATGGCGCCACGCTTGGCCTGGTCGGCGAATCCGGCTGCGGCAAGAGCGTCACCTCGCTGGCGATCATGGGGCTATTGTCGAAGGACTCGGCCGAGGTCACCGGCTCGGTCCGCTTCGACGGCTTTGACCTGCTCGACGTGCCGGATGAGACGTTGCGTGACCTGCGCGGCAACCGCCTGGCGATGATCTTCCAGGAACCGATGACCTCGCTCAATCCGAGTTTTACCATCGGCGACCAGATCATCGAAACCATCATGCGCCATCGCGGCGGAACGCGGCGGCAGGCCCGCGAGCGCGCCGTCGAACTGCTGCGCCGCGTGCATATTCCCTCGCCGGAGCGCCGCGTCGACGAGTATCCGCACAAGCTCTCCGGCGGCATGCGCCAGCGCGTCATGATCGCGATGGCGCTGGCCTGCGACCCGATGCTGCTGATCGCCGACGAGCCGACCACCGCGCTCGACGTGACGCTGCAGGCGCAAATTCTCGATTTGATGCGCGAGTTGAAGGCGGCGAGCGGCGCGGCCATCATTCTCATCACCCACGATCTCGGCGTCGTCGCCGAAGTCTGCGACGAGGTCGCGGTGATGTATGCCGGCGAGATCGTCGAGCGCGCAGCCGTAAATGAATTGTTCGCAAGTCCGCAGCATCCCTACACCGTCGGCCTGCTCGGCTCGATCCCGCGGCTCGACCGCCAGGCCTCGCACCTCGCGACCATCGAGGGCATGGTGCCGAACATGAGCGCGCTCCCACAGGGCTGCCGCTTCGCCGCGCGTTGCCCGTTCGCCAGCGACGCATGCGTCGAGGCGCCACCCCCGATGGTCGCGGTGAGCCCGGGCCACTGGTCGCGTTGCATCAAGGCGCCGCTGGAAGGGCTGGTGTCGTGATGATGAAGCGAGCCAGGTGCGTTCCCCGGGCGCGGTGCAGCACAAGCGAAGCGCAGTGGTGCACCGCTGAACCGGGGTCCCGGTTAGATTCTGCACAACCGGGGTCCCGGTTCTGCAGCGCACCGCTTCGCGCTGCGCAGCGCCCGGGACACGAGTAATCCATGACCGCGCTGCTCGAAGTCGAAGGCCTGGTCAAACATTTCGTCGCCGATCGCTCGGTGTTCGGAACGCCGCGGGCCTTTGTGAAAGCGGTCGACGGCGTCAGCTTCAATGTCGAGGCGGGCCGGACGCTGGCGCTGGTCGGAGAATCCGGCTGCGGCAAGTCCACCGTGAGCCGACTGGTGCTGCGACTGATCGAACCCGACGCAGGCACCATCCGTTTCGACGGCCGCGACCTGCTCAAGCTGGACGCCGGCGAGTTACGTGCGTTCCGCCGCAGCGCGCAGATCATCTTTCAGGATCCTTACGCCTCGCTCAACCCGCGCATGACGGTGAACCAGATCCTGACCGAGCCGCTGGCGCTGCATGACCTGGTGCCGCCGCGGCATCGCCGCGAACGGGTCGAGGAACTGCTGAGCCTGGTCGGGCTGGAGCCGCGTTTTGCGCGGCGCTATGCCCACGAATTCTCGGGCGGCCAGCGCCAGCGCATTGCGATTGCACGGGCGCTGGCGGTCGAACCAAAACTGATCATCTGCGACGAGCCGGTATCCGCGCTCGATGTCTCCATTCGTTCGCAGATTCTCAATCTGCTGCGCGACCTGCAGAACCGGCTCGGCCTCGCCTACATCTTCGTCTCGCATGACCTCGCCGTCGTAAAACACATCGCCGACCGGGTCGCCGTCATGAATCTCGGCGAGATCGTCGAGACCGCCGACACAGCGACGCTGTTCGCCTCGCCGCGTCATCCTTACAGCCGCGCGCTGCTGTCGGCGATCCCGGTGCCCAATCCGAAAGCCAGGCGCAGCCGCATCCTGTTGCAGGGCGAGATGCCGAGCGCGCTCAATCCGCCGCCGGGTTGCCGTTTTCATACCCGCTGCCCCTATGTCATCGAACGCTGCCGCATCGAGCGCCCAAAACTGCTTGCAGATGCAGATGGACACGCCACCGCCTGTCATCGTGTGGCGGAACTGCCGCCGCCCGACGCCATCGTGCCGGCCGACAATAGCTTTTCGCCGACGCTGGAACGGCTGGTGGCGGCCTTTACCGGAAAGTCGGAAGGACCTGACGGCTCCGGTGTTGATATAGTCGAAGCAGCGCCGCCGGCCGGCGCTTGATATGGGGACCAGACCGATGAAAATCCTGCGTGTTGCAGCCACCGCGGTGGCGCTTTTCGTCTCACTGAGCGCGGGCGCCGTTGCCCAGACCACGCTGCGCATTGGGCTGGCCGAAGACCCTGATATTCTCGATCCGACGCTGGCGCGAACGCTGGTCGGACGCATCGTATTCGCCTCGTTCTGCGACAAGCTGTTCGACATCGACGAAAAGCTCAACATCGTGCCGCAGCTCGCGCTGTCGCAGGAAACCTCATCCGACGGCAAGGAAGTTACCATCAAGCTGCGGCCCGGGGTAAAATTCCATGACGGCGAGCCGTTCAATGCGGAAGCTGCAAAATTCTCGCTGGAGCGGCATCTCACCTTGCCGGCGTCGTTCCGCAAGCCGGAACTTGCGGCGCTCGACCATGTCGATGTCGTGGATCCCCTGACCATCAAGCTGGTGCTGAAGTCACCGTTTTCGCCGCTGATCCCGCAGCTCACCGACCGCGCGGGCATGATGGTATCGCCAAAAGCCGCGAAGGCCGAGGGCGACAAGTTCGGACTGCATCCGGTCTGCGCCGGTCCCTACAAATTCGTCGAGCGCGTGCAGCAGGACCGCATCGTATTCGAGAAATTTTCCGATTACTGGAACAAGGACAACGTCCATATCGACCGCATCGTCTATCTGCCGATCGTGGATGCGACGGTTCGGCTCGCCAATCTGAAATCCGGCGGCCTCGACCTGATCGAGCGCGTGCTGGCCACCGACATGAAGGCGGTGCAGGCCGATCCCAAACTCAAGCTGTCGAGCGCGATCGAGCTCGGCTATCAGGGCGTCACGCTGAACATCGGCAAGGACAAGGCCAAGGGGCCGCTCAGCCAGTCCGCCAAGGTGCGGCAGGCGCTGGATCTTTCGATCGACCGCGAGGCGATCAATCAGGTGGTGTTCAACGGCGAGTTCAAGCCCGGCAACCAGTGGGTCAATCCGGACCACCCCTATTACCAGAAGGCCTTTCCGGTGCCGCCGCGCGATGTCGCCAAGGCAAAGGCGCTGCTGAAGGAGGCCGGCGTTACCGGGCTCGTCAGCGTCGACTTCATGGTGCCGAAGGGCGCGGAGACCGAAGCGGTTGCGCAGGTGATCCAGTCGATGGCGTCGGAGACCGGTTTCGACATGAAGATCAGGGTCACCGAATTCGCGACCTCGCTGAAGCAGGCGGAGGCCGGGGAATATCAGGCCTATATGCTGGCGTGGAGCGGACGGATCGATCCCGACGGCAATTCCTACATCTTTCTCCACAGCAACGCGCCGCAGAATTACAGCGCCTGGACCAATGCGGAGGCCGACAAGGCGCTCGACGAGGCGCGCCTCGTCACCGACCAGGCCCAGCGCAAGGCGATCTATGAGAAGCTCGCGAAAATCGAACTCGACGAAGAAGCGATCCTTTATATCTTCCACCGCCGGATTCTGATCGCGCATACCACGAAACTCGAGGGCTACAAGCAGATGCCGGACGGCCTGGTCCGCGTGATCGGGCTGAAGCTGAAGTGAGAATTCCCCAGCGCCGTAGGGTGGGCAAAGCGAACGGACGCGAATGCGTCCGGTCGCGTGCCCACCGCAACGTGCACAAAACAGGTGGTGGGCACGGCGCGAAGATCGCGCCTTTGCCCACCCTACGTAATTACTCCGTGCGGGGCACGGCCGAGCCATGCTGACCTTCCTCGCCCGGCGCCTTGTGCAGCTGATCCCGACGTTGTTCTTCGTGTCGGTCCTGATCTTTTCGCTGCAGCAATTGCTGCCGGGCGATCCGGCGCTGGTGATGGCCGGCGAAGAGCGAGATCCCGACATCATCGCGCAAATCCGCCAGCAATACCGGCTCGATCAGCCGATCCCGGTGCAATATGTCTACTGGGTCAAGGGCGTGCTGTCCGGCGACTTCGGCGAGTCGCTGCGCATCAAGGTGCCGGTGCGCGAATTGATCGCGCAAAAGCTGCCGGTGACGATCCAACTCGCCTTGATGGCGATCATCATCGCGTTCCTGATCGGTATTCCCGCCGGCATCGTGTCCGCAGTGAAGAAAGGCACGGCCTGGGACTACGGCGCCAACCTGTTCGCGCTGTGGGGCATCTCGACCCCGAACTTCTGGCTCGGCATCATGCTGATTTTCCTGTTCTCGATCGAGCTCGGCTGGCTGCCGGCGTCGGGCTACGTCCCGCTGTCCGAGGACTGGCGCGCCAGCTTCTCTTCCACCATCATGCCCGCCTTCGTGCTGGGCAATGCCTTCGCCGCGGTGCTGATGCGGCATACCCGCAGCGCCATGCTGCAGGTGCTGGAGAGCGACTATGTCCGCACCGCCCGCGCCAAGGGCCTGTCCGAACGCGTGGTGATCCTCAAGCATGCCTTGCGCAACGCGCTGACGCCGGTCATTACGCTCGGCGCCCTGCATCTCGGAGAGTTGTTGGGCGGGGCGGTGCTGACCGAGCAGATCTTCTCGATTCCGGGATTCGGCAAGCTGATCGTCGATGCCGTGTTCAACCGCGACTATGCGGTGGTGCAGGGCGTCGTGCTGGTCACGGCCACGGCCTACATCCTGCTGAACCTGATCGCCGACATCGGCTACATCCTCGTCAATCCCCGGCTGAGAGCGTAGCCCATGACCGACACGGCACTCCATGCCATCCCGATCGCGCGGACCGACGAACTGGAAAGCCCGGCGCGGCGCGCGTTGCGCCGTCTGTTCCAGCGCAAGGGCGCGGTGGTCGGCATCGTTGTCATCGTGACCTTCATCCTGCTCGCGTTGTTTGCGCCGTGGATCGTGCCCTATGACCCGATTGCGACAAGCTGGACGCTGGTGCGCAAGCCGCCCTCAAGCGCGCACTGGTTCGGCACCGACGACCTCGGCCGCGATATTTTCGGGCGCGTGATCTATGGGGCGCGGGCGTCGCTGACGGCGGGCGTCATCTCGGTCGGCATTGCGCTCGGCATCGGCGTGCCGTTCGGGATGCTGTCGGGCTATCGCGGCGGCTTTGTCGACGCCTTGATCAGCCGGATCACCGACGCCATGCTGGCCTGCCCGTTCCTGATCCTCGCCATCGCGCTGGCGGCGTTTCTGGGGCCCAGCCTCGGCAACGCCATGATCGCCATCGGCATCACCACCACGCCGATCTTCATCCGCCTGACCCGCGGCCAGGTGATGAGCGTCAAGGTCGAGGACTATGTCGAGGCAGCGCGCGCCATCGGCAATCCGCCCTGGCGCATCGCTCTGTTCCACATCCTGCCGAACATCCTGCCGGCGCTGCTGGTGCAGGCGACGCTGTCGATCGCCGCCGCGATCATCGCAGAAGCCGCGCTGTCGTTCCTGGGGCTCGGCCAGCAGCCGCCGGCGCCATCCTGGGGCAGCATGCTCAACGCCGCGCAGCGCTTCCTCACCAACGCGCCGTGGATGGCGATCTGGCCGGGACTGGCGATCTTTCTCGTCGTGCTGTCGTTCAACCTGGTCGGCGACGGCCTACGCGACGCGCTCGATCCAAGGGAGCGGTGAACGCTCAATCGTAGGGTGGGCAAAGGCGCGCTTGCGCCGTGCCCACCACCTTGTTTCCGATGCAGACATGGTGGGCACGCCACCGGACGCGTCGCGTCCGCTGGCTTTGCCCACCCTACGCATGAAAACGCTAGATCACCGTCTCCCGCGCCACGCAGCGGCAATCCATCTCGAATTCGAGATCGACGACGGGCGGCCGGGCGAAATGCCAAGTCAGGCCGGAGCGCAGCGCGCCACGGCGCACCAATTCATCGACCACGACGGGATGGAAGTCGTGCACGGTATAGGCCTGCACTGCCGTGGTGTCCTTCCAGCCGTATCCGAATTCGCCGAGCCGCTCTTCCATTGAGGCGACGGTGAATCGCACCTTCTCTTTCATGGCGTCTGGGCTGAGATCCTTGTAGCGCACGATCCGCTCGGGATAGGTTCCGCTGCCGCCACGCAATTCCGCGCCGCCGGCGATAACAAAGCTCGGCATCGCGCCGGTGCCCGGACGCGTGAAGCAGAACGCATAAAAGGACGGCTCAGATGGCGGATCGATCTCGGGACAGACATTGCTGCGCGCGACCGGATTGATGGTGCCGTCGAAGATACCCCACTCGACAAGCGTCTTGACGTAGTGCTCGTTGAATTTTCGAAACCCCTCCTCGGTGAAGGCGCCCGGCGAACGCAACTCGCAGGCGCAGAATGACGTCAGCGGGCGCCCGGCCGCCTGGATATATTTCGCGGCTTGCGCAAAACCCTCGGCCAGCGGCAGCAATTTGTCGAAGCGCACGCGCTCGACTTCAAAACCGGAATCGGCCGCAGCGCCGCTCGAATACTGGAACACGGCCGGAATGAAGCGATAATTGCCGGCCGGAAAATCGCGAATCATGATGCGTCCTCATCCTGAGGAGGCGCTCTTGCGCCGTCTCGAAGGATCAGTGTTCATATCTCATGGTTCGAGACGCGCGCAAGAGCGCGCTCCTCACCATGAGGCAGAGTATTTCGCAAGCCCGCTATTCCAGCTGCATGCGGACGCCCTTGGCGCCGTTGAGCAGCCGCCGCAGGTGAAAGCCGGCCAGCGCATCGTCGGCATGCGATCCGACCAGCGCGGCAAAAGCCGGCATCGCCGCGGCGTCGCCGGCCTCCAGCTTGGCGAAGGCTTCGGAATATTGCGCCGTTGCCGGCCGCTTGAACGCCTCTGCCGACAGCGGCTCATAGGCGCGCAGCGGCTCGCTGCGTCCGCGCAGCATGAGGTCGCCCACGGAGCGTCCCTGAAACGCGTCGGTGCCATCGGCGATCGCGGCGCTTACGCAAATTCGCGTGCCCAAAAACTTGTTGGCCGCCTCCAGCCGCGCCGCGATATTCACGGTGTCGCCATAGGCCGTGTAGTCGAAAAATCGGCTGCCGCCGAAATTCCCCACCAGCGCCGGGCCGGCGTGGACGCCGATGCGGGTCGCGCCGAAATTCACCTCTTGGGATTTCCAGCGCTCGCGAAACCCCTGCGCCCAGGCATCGAGATCATGCGCACAGGCGACCGCGCGCCTCGCATAGTCGGGCTGATCGCCGGGCGCATTGAACAGAATCTGGATCGCATCGCCGATGATCTTCGCCACGGTGCCCTCGTGGGCGAACACGATGTCGATCATGCCGGCCATATATTCGTTGAGCAGCGCGCTCAGCACTTCCGGCGCGGCGGTCTCCACCAGCGAGGTAAAACCCGTGATATCGGTGAAGATGGTCGCAACGTCGCGGCGATGCACTTCCATGCCGTTGCTTTCGCCGTCGGATGCCAGGCGGCTCGCGATCTGCGGCGAGAAATAGCGCGACAGCGAGGCGTGGGCGCGCTCGGCCTCGGCCTGGCGGCGGCGCGCGTCGCGCATCATCTCGACATGACGGATGGTCTTGTCGATGGTCAGTTCGAGGTCGCCGAAATCGATCGGCTTGGTCAGAAAATCGAACGCGCCGCGGTTCATCGCGGTGCGGATGTTGCTCATGTCGCCATAGGCGGAGACGATGATGGTCGACTTCTTGTCGTCGGCTTCCTGCAATCTTGCGAGCAGCGACAGCCCGTCCATGCGCGGCATGTTGATGTCGGACACCACCAGGTCGACTTGCGGATTGGCCTCGATCGACTGCAACGCCTCGATGCCGTCGCGGGCGAACATGAAGTTCACCGCGCCCTCGCGGATCTGCTTGCGGAATTTTTGCAACACCAGAGCCTCGAGGTCGGGCTCGTCATCGACGACGAGGATGGTGGGGGTCATGCGGCTTGGCCGACGCGCGAATCGATTTCATGGCGCAGCAGCGCGAAATCGATCGGTTTGGTCAGCAGTCCCACCGCGCCGCGCTCGATCGCCTTGCGCCGCGTTTCCGCGTCGCCATAGGCGGTGATCATGATCACGGGAACGTCGGGCCGCTCCGCGCGTACCATCGGCAGCATTTCAAGGCCGGTCATGCCGGGCATGTTGATATCGGACAGGATCAGGATCAGCGACGGATCGGCGACATTTCTCGCGCGTTCCAGCGCCGCCGGCGCCGACGGGGCGAATTCCATGGTGAAGCGGCCGGAACGAAGATCGCGGCGGAATTGCTGACGAAACAGCGCCTCGACATCGGGCTCGTCGTCGACCACAAGTATGTAAACGCTCAATTTGTGCCTCCAGCCTGAATTTGTGCGGCCGCCGTCCGCGGCAGCGTAATAATGAATTCGGTAAATGCGCCAGGTTCCGTATCGACGTCGATCTTGCCGCCATGTTGTTTCACCACGATGTCGTGGCTCATCGACAGGCCAAGTCCGGTGCCCTCTCCGGCCGGTTTGGTCGTGAAAAACGGATTGAACATCTTCTCCTTTACCTCGAGCGGAATGCCGGTGCCGTTGTCGCGGATGCGGATCTCGACCTTGTTGCCGAGGTTTTTTGTCGACGCGCTGAGCGTCGGCTCAAAACTGTCGGCGGCGGCTTCCTTGCGCTTGGTGGCCGCGTAAAAACCGTTCGAGATCAGGTTGAGGAACACCCGTGTGATCTCCTGCGGATACAGGTCGATCATCCCCGCCTCGGGGTCGAGATCGCGCTGCAGCGTGATGTTGAAACCCGACCGCTCGGCGCGCGCGCCGTGATAGGCGAGATTGAGGCTTTCCTCGACAATGGCGTTGATATCGGCGGGCCGGTGCTCGCCGGCGCCCTCGCGCGAATGCAGCAGCATGTTCTTGACAATGGAATCGGCGCGCTTGCCGTGCTGCACCACCTTTTCGAGATTGCCTTTCAGCATGTGCGTCAGTTCGTCGATTTCCTCCCGCACCTTGCCGTCGAGCGCGGCCGGCTTGAGCACGTCATTCAACTCGTCGATCAATTCCGACGAGAGCGCGGAGAAATTGTTGACGAAATTCAGCGGATTCTTGATCTCATGCGCGATGCCGGCGGTGAGCTGGCCGAGCGAGGCGAGTTTTTCAGTCTGTATCAAGCGATCCTGCGCGGTGCGGAGCTCGTCAAGCGAATGCGTCAATTCCCGCGTCCGCTCCTGAACCTGCTCGAACAGGCCGACGTTGGAGATGGCGATGACGGCCTGGTCGGCGAAGGCCTCGATCGCTTCGATCTGCCGACCTGAAAACGGCAGATTCGGCGCCCGGCGCATGGTGATTGCGCCCATCACCTCGCCATCACGCATCAGCGGCACCGTCAGCAAGGTGCGTGGACCCCCGCGACCGGTTATCCCAGCGTTTAACTCGGGATCGTCGGCAACATTGGCGTAGTGGAGGGTGCGTTTCTCGCGGGCGATCCGCGCGAGTATCGAGCCTGGCTGATCGACAGGGGCCGGATTGGCCCGAAGCGTATCCAGATGAACGGGCATGATGCCCGCCACTGCAGTGACGTGGAATTTTCCGTCACGCAGCAGGAAGATCGTCGAGGCATCCGAACTGCAGAGTTCCTGCGATATCTTCACAATGACGTCGAGCACCGGCTGCAACGCATCGGGAGAGCGGCTTATGACCTTCAGCACCTCTGAGGTCGCGGTCTGGAACTGCAGGGATTCGGTGAGTTCCTTGGTACGCTCCTGCACCTCGTCGAACAGCCGCACATTGCCGATGGCGATCACGGCCTGGTCAGCGAAGGTCTGAAGCAATGTGATCTGCTTGTCGCTGAAGGGCTGTACCTCCGCGCGGCGCAGCACGATCGCGCCGACGCTTTCGTTCTCGCGCAGCAGCGGGATGCCCAAAACCGTTCTCACACCGGTGCGGTGGGCAAAGTCCTGCGACCCGGGAAACTGTTCTCCCTCGCTGGAGAGAAGGTTGTGCACGTGGATCGGCTTGCAGTCGACGACCGCACGGCCCGCGACCCAGTCACGGCTGATCGGTATTCTATCCCAGACGACGGGAATCGATCCATGCTGCTCCTTGAAAACGAGGTCGTTGCCGTCCTTCAATGCGACGAGCGCATCATCCGCCTCAAGAAGCTCGCAGGCGCTTTCGACAATAGCCTTGAGAGCCGGTTTGACGTCGGTCGGGGAGGACGCGATCACCTTGAGGATATTGCCGCTCCCGGTCTGATACGTCAGCGCTTCGGTGAGTTCGCCGGTCTTGGCCTGAACCTCATCGAACAACCGCGCATTCTCGATGGCAATCACCGCTTGGTCGGCGAAGGTTTGCACCAAGGCCAGTTGTTTCGGCGAAAGCTTAAAATTCGCTTCGGGGTGCGTGAGGATAATCGTTCCGATGCCGATGCCGTCCCGCAGCAAGGGCACGAAGGTGATGGAGCGAAATTCACCGGCTGCGGCGGCGCGGCGAGTGTTCTCGGGCGTGTCTGGCGCCAGCGCGTCCGGAATTTCAATAATTCTGCGTTCATGCACCGCGCGAGCCGACGGGCTGGTCTCGATATCAAACGGAAGCGGATAAATCGACCTCACCCGTTCCATCGCTTCGACCGGGCGACCCAGCGAGGCGGTCGCTCCCCAGCAAAGCTGACCATCGTGAACCGTGGTGAGCGTGGTTTCGCACGGCGCGAACAGCCGCGCAGCGCTGGTTGCGATCGCATCGAACACCGGCTGCACATTGGTGGTGGAGCGGCTGATGACGTTGAGCACATCGGCCGTGGCGGTCTGGTATTCGAGCGATTCCTGCAGCTCGCGCGTGCGCGCCTGCACCTCGTCGAACAGCCGCACGTTCTCGATGGCGATCACCGCCTGGTCGGCGAAGGTTTGCACGAGTTCGATCTGTCGCTGACTGAATGCACCTACACTATTTCGACAAAGCGCAAATGCTCCGACGCCACGGCCTTCCCGCATCAAAGGAACGATCAGCATCGCCTTGAAACCGAGCGCCTGCTGGAAGGTCCGCACTTGGATATTTGGATCGCTTTCGAAATCCGGAACATTGGCTATAGTGCCATGCAGGGCGGCCCGTCCCAGGTAACTCCGATCGTCGATCGGAAGTTTGATCTGTTGCAAGAACTCGCCCGTTTTCGGATCGACGTCTGAACTACCCCCGATCGTAAGAACGTCACCGTCGCGAAGAAACAGTGCGCTCAAATCGGCCGCGCATAATTCGGATGCTGATCGCGCAAGCGTGTTCATCACCGCGTCCAGATCGAACGCCGAGCGGCTAATTACCTTCAGAACGTCGGCGGTCGCGGTTTGCTGCTGCAGCGATTCGCCCAAGTCGTCGGTGCGCTGACGCAGTTCTTTCAGCAGCCGCGTGTTCTCGATGGCGATGACCGCCTGGCTGGCGAAGCTCGCGACCAGTTCGATCTGCCGGTCGCTGAAGGGCCGGACCTCCTGGCGATAGATGATAATCGCGCCGACCAGTTCGGTGTCCTTGAGCATCGGCACTGCCAGAAGAGTACGAGCCTGCAAAATGTCGACCGTAGCGATGCGCAGGGGATCGCCTTCGGCATACATACTCCCTGCCATGACGTCGGCGACGTGAGCCACCTCCTTGCTTGCAATGACACGTCCCAGCGCCGTACGCGGTCCCGGAATCAACGGCCCGCCCTTGAACAGCTCGCCGTACTCGGCCGGCGAGTTGTGCAGCTCCGCCGGCAGAAAACCCTTGCCGTCGAACAGCAACAATTGCCCGAACCTCGCCTCGCAGATCCGAAGCGCGTTGTTCAACATCGATTTGAACACCGGCTGCAGATCGCCTGGCGAGCTTGAGATGACCTGCAATACATCCGCGGTCGCGGTCTGCTGCTCCAATGCCTCACTGAGATCGTCGGTGCGCTGGCGCAATTCCTTGAGCAGCCGCGTGTTCTCGATGGCGATGACGGCCTGCTTGGCGAAGTTGGCGACAAGATCGATCTGTTTTTCGCTGAAGGAACGAACCTCCTGACGGAAGATCGAAATCGTGCCGATCAATTCGCCCTCCTTCAGCATCGGCACGATGATGATCGTCCGGGCTCCGCCCAGATCGGAAAGTGCGACCACGGCCGGATCGCCCTCAAGGTAAGGCGCCTGGGTCCGCAAATCCTCGATCTGAACGACCTGCCTGCTTCTTATGACCCTGCTAAGCCCGCTTTCCGGGTGCGGCTGAAACTTGCGGGTTTTCTGCGTATCGGCGAACGCGCGCGGCGCGTTGTACATCGCGACATTCCGGAACCCATCCTTGTCGAACAGGCCCATCATGCCGAAATTCGCCCCGCAGATGCGGGTGGCATTCTCCAGCATCTTCTGGAAAACCGGCTGCAGTTCGCCGGGCGAGGCGCTGATGACGGTCAAAACCTCGGAGGTCGCCGTCTGCTGCTCCAGCGATTCGCTCAATTCTCGGGTCCGCGCCTCGACCTTCTGTTCCAGGCCGGAATAGGATTCCTGCAGCCTTGCGCCCATGTCGTTGAACTGGGCGGCGAGCCCTTCGAATTCGTCGCCGGTCTTGATCGAGATATGCTGGCTGAAATCGCCGCCACCGATCCGCGCCGCGCCGGCGCGCAGGGCCTTGATCGGCACGATCATGCGCCGCGCCAGAAATATCCCGGCGAGCACGGCCAGGATCGAGGCGCCCAACAGCACGATGGCAAGCCGCTGCAGCGCCAGATACAGCGACGCATAGGCCTCTTCGACCGGAAGCTCGACGAACATGGTCCAGCCCAGCGGCGCAATCGGCGCGGACGCCGTCAGCACTTCCTGGCCCTGGATATTTTTGGTGCCCTGCAACTCCTCGGAGACATTGCGGCTGCCGGCCCGCGCCGCCTGCACCTGCAGCAGCTTCGACATATCGGTGTTGCGCAGCACCAGGCTAATGTCCGGATGCGCGATCAGGCGCCCCTCCGCATCCACGACATAGGCCTGGCCGCGCTCGCCGACCTTGATCTGCGAGACCACATCCCTGATCAGCTTGAGATTGACCTCCGCTATGCTGACGCCGGCTTCCTTGCGGGTGCCGGCCAGCGAGAGCGTCATATACGGCTCCGACTCGCGGCGGAAATACACCGGCCCGTAATAGACCTTGTTGGCGACGGCTTCGGTGAATTTCGGGTCTTTCGACAGATCGACGGTGCCGGACACCGAATCCATGGCGAGCCGCGACACCCGCAGCCGCTCTATGCCGGTGGAATCGACCTGCGCCAGTTCGGTGATGGCCGGTACCTGCTTGAGCAGCCGCAGCGCGTCGAACCGGCGATCTTCGATCGATTTGGCGGACCATGGCAGCTGCGTGGTCCAGCCAAGCTGGCTTTCGATCTCCTTGATGAACTGCCCGATCTTCGCCGCCGCCGCCTCGGCCTGCTCGTGCTGAATGCGGATCAGCGCTGCCTTGTGCTCGCGATAATAGAAGAAGACCTCGAAAATCCCGTTGGACAGCAGCGCTACCGCCACCACCGCGACGAACAGCGCGACGTATTTGGTGAACAGGCGGCTGCGGATTTTCGTGCCCGAGCCACCTGCCGCCGGCGCAGCCTCGGCGTCAGGCGACGCGGCCATGGCAGGGCTTTCGGACGTGTCCGGGTGCAGGGAAATGCTCATCCGGTTCAATTTAGCAAGAACCGGCGGCATTGTCTCTCGCGGCAGTGCGGCAGGACCCCTGTTCGCGAGGGTCAGCGCTCGTGTCCCGGACGCGGTGCAGCGCTCTTCGCGCTGCTCCGCAGAGCCGGGACCGTATCAAGCACCGTGTTCGTTACGGCCCCGGCTCTGCAGCGCACCGCTCTGCAAGTGCCATAGCGCGTCGAAGACGCGCGTAAACGCGCTTATGGCGCTGCGCTGCGTCCGGGGCACGGTCAGGTCGCCTTCAACGCCTTGGGGCCGAGATCGAACTCCGCGATCTCCTTGGCGCGCTGCGATTCGGCGCCTGCCCTGTGGTCGGTGGCGATCGCCACATAGACCGCCGGCAGCACGAACAGCGTAAACAGCGTTCCGATCGACATGCCCGCCACCACCACAAGCCCGATCGAGAACCGGCTCGCGGCGCCTGCCCCGGTTGCCGTCAACAGCGGTATCAGGCCGGTGACCATCGCCGCCGTGGTCATCAGGATCGGACGCAGCCGCACCCGCGCCGCCATTTCGATCGCGGAGCGGCGGTCTAACCCTTCGTTGAGCTGCAATTCGTTGGCGAACTCCACCATCAGGATGCCGTGCTTGCTGATCAGCCCGACCAGCGTCAGCAGCCCGACCTGGGTGTAGATGTTCATGGTCGCAGCGCCGAAGAACAGCGGAATCAGGGCGCCGACGATCGCCATCGGCACGCTGATCATGATCACCAGCGGGTCGCGCAGGCTTTCGAACTGCGCCGCCAGCACCAGGAAGATGATGATCAGCGCGAAACCGAAGGTGATCGCAAGCTGGTTGCCTTCCTGCACATATTGCCGGGAGTCGGCGAGGTAGTCGTGGCTGTAGCCCGCAGGCAAATTCTTGGCAGCCTGCTCGAGGAAGTCGACCGCCTGACCGACCGTGACGCCGGGCATCGGCACCGCCTGGAACGTGGCCGAGTTCAGCTGGTTGTAATGGGTCAGCGCATTGGGATCGGTTCCGGTCTCGATCGAAACCACGGTCGAGAGCGGGACCTGCTGGCCGGTCGTGGTCGGCACATAATAGCCGCCGAGCGCTTCGGGCGACAGCCGCAAACCGCGAGGCACCTGCGGGATCACCTGATAGGACCGTCCCTCGAGATTGAAGCGGTTGACATAGTTTCCGCCGAGCAGCGTCGCCAGCGTGTTGCCGATCTGCGCCATGGTGATGCCGAGATCGCTCGCCTTGGAGCGATCGATCCTCACCCGAACCACCGGTTGGTTGAAACTAAGGTCGCTGTCGGAGACGATGAACAGACCACTCTTGCGCGCAGCGTCCTTCACCTTCTCCATCTGTTCGTAGATCTGCTGAAAGCCGTTGGTGGAGTTGATCACCATCTGCACCGGCAATCCGCCGGGACCGCCCGGCAGCGGCGGCAGGTTGAAGGCGAAGGCGTTGACCCCTTCGATCTTGCTCAGCTGCGCCTGCACCAGCGGCCTCAGCTTGATCGACGAGCGTTCGCGCTCGTCCCACGGTTTCAGCAGCATGCCGGCAATGCCGTTCTGCGGACCGTTGATGCCGTTCAACGCGAAGCGCAGATCGGTTTCAGGGAAACCGGCAAAAACCTTGTCGAGCTTCTCGCCGTAGAAATCGAGGTAGTCGATATTGGCGTATTTCGGTCCCTTGATCACGGAGAACACGATGCCCTGGTCTTCCTCCGGCGCAAGCTCTTTCGAGGTGTGCATGTAGAGGAAGCCGACCAGCCCCAGGATGGTCAGCGCAAACAGCCCGGTGATCGGCCGATAGTCGAGCGAGCGGTCGAGCTGCCGGCCATACCAGCGCGTCATCGAGCCGAACACCCGGTTGACAAGTTTGGCAAAGCGGCCCTCTTCGGCGCTCTTGAGGAACACCGAGCACATCATCGGCGACAGCGTCAGCGCGATCACGCCCGACACGATCACCGAACCCGCGAGCGTGAAGGCGAATTCGCGGAACAGCGCGCCGGTCACGCCGCCGAGGAAGCCGATCGGTGCGTAGACGGCGGCAAGCGTGATGGTCATGGAGATGACCGGGCTGACGATCTCGCGCGCGCCCTGCATCGCCGCCTGCACCGGCGGCTTGCCCTCCTCCAGGTGGCGGTGGATGTTCTCCACCACCACGATGGCGTCGTCGACCACCAGCCCGATCGCCAGCACCATCGCCAGCAGCGTGAGCAGGTTGATGGAAAATCCCATCACCAGCATCAGGCTGCAGACGCCGATCAGCGACAGCGGAATGGTGACGACCGGGATGATCACCGAGCGGAACGAGGCGAGGAACAGGAAGATCACCACCACGACGATGATGATGGCTTCGCCGAGCGTCTTCTCCACCTCGTCGATCGAGGACTGGATGAATTTGGTGGAATCGTAGGCCACCTTCATCTTCATCGATGGCGGCAGGTTGCGCTCCAGTTCGGGAAACAGCGCGCGCACGCCCTTGACGAGGGTGAGCGGGTTGCCTTGCGGCGTCGCCTGCACGCCGATGAAGATCGCGTGCTCGCCGTTGAAGGCGACGCTGGCGTCGGTGCTCTGGGCTGCGAGTTCGACGGTGGCGATGTCCTCCAGCCGCACGAAGCCGCCGTCCTTCGACTTCACGATCATGCGCTTGAACTGGTCGAGATTGCGCAGGTCGGAATTGGTCGAGACGTTGGAGACGACGAAGTAGCCCTTCGCCTGGCCGGCCGCGGCCTGGAAATTGTTGGCGGCGATCGCCGCGGAAACGTCACCGGGCGACACGTTTCGTCCCGCCATCTTGACCGGATCGAGCCAGATCCGCATCGCGAAGGTCTGGCCGCCGAGAATGTCGGCGGATGCGACGCCGTCCACGGTCGACAGTACCGGCTGCACCACGCGCGTCAGATAGTCGGAGATCGCCGAACCGGACAGCACCTCGCTGGAGAAGCCGAGATACATCACCGCCGTGGTCTGGCCGGTGGTCTTGGTCACCACGGGATCGTTGGATTCCTTCGGGATCAGGTATTTGACCGAATTGACCTTGGCAAGCACCTCGGTCAGCGCCTGGTTCGGGTCGAAGTTCAGCTTGATGTAGACCTGGATGGTGCTGGTGCCGAGCACCGACGACGAGGTCATGTAGTCGACGCCTTCGGCGGAAGCGACCGCCTGCTCGATCGGCGTGGTGATAAAGCCCTGGATCAGGTCGGCCGACGCGCCGGGATAGACGGTGGTGACGTTGACCACCGTGTTCGACAGTTTTGGGTATTGCCGGATCGGCAGGCTGGTGGCGGCCTTGAAGCCGATCAGCAGGATCAGCAGGCTGACGACCACGGACAGCACCGGTCGCTTGATGAAAATGTCGGTCCAGACCATCGCGATGCGCTCCCGTTCTCAGTAGCGCGGCGGCTGCGCGGGAATCGGCGGAGCAGGATCAGTCGAGATCGTCACCGCCGCGCCGGACTGCAGCTTGAGCTGTCCCACCGCGACGACACGATCGCCCTCCTTCAGCCCGCTGAGGATTTCGGCACGGCCGCCGACCCGGTTGCCGGTGCGCACGAAGGTGCGAACCGCGGTCAGGCTGGTCTTGCCGTCGTCCTCCTTTTTCTCGGTGATGACAAACACCGAATCGCCATAGAGCGTGTAGTCCACCGCGGTCTCCGGAACGGTGACGACCGGCGGCTTGTCGGGCAGCACTACCGTCGTGGTCGTGAACATGCCGGGCTTCAGGATCCGCTCGGGATTGTCGATCGTCGCCTGGACGCGGATATTGCGGGTGTCGGTCGCGATCTGCGGTTCGATCGTGGTGATCGTGCCCTCGAAGCTGCGGCCGGGATAGGCATCGACCGCGATGCGCACGACCTGCCCGACCTTGAGGTGGCCGCTGTCTTTCTCCGTCACGGTGAAGTTGGCATAGAGCTGCGACAGATCGGTCAGCGACACGATTTGCGTGCCCGCAGTCAGGAACTGGCCGACCTCGACCTTGCGCACGCCGAGTTCGCCGTCGAACGGCGCCCGCACCAGTTTTTGCGAGATCACCGCCTGGGTTCTGGCGATGCCGGCACTGGCCTGGTCGTAGGCGGCCTGCGCGGAATCCACGGTGGCCTGCGGCCCGAACTGGCGCGCCGCCAGCTGCTTGGCGCGGTCCAACGAGAGCTGCGACACCGTCGCCTGCGCCCTGAAGTTGGCGAGGTCAGCCTGCTCGGGGGCATCGAACAGCTGGATCAGCGGCGTGCCCGCCTTTACGCTCGAGCCCGCGGTGAACATGATATCGGTGATGCGTCCGCTGACATCCAACGTCACATTGACCTGATGCACGGCGGCGAGATCGCCGACCGCGGTCAGCAGGTTCGGCACCACTTCGCTCTTCGCCTCGGCCATCGTGACCGCGGCCGGCGGCGGCTTGTTGTTGGCGAAGAACTGGGTGATCATTTTGGTGCGGAACGCGTTGAAGCCGACCAATCCGCCGACCAGCAGCGCCAGCACCGCGCCGACGATGATGAACCATTTGACGGTGCGCACCGGGCGATGCTTCGGCTTTTCCTCAATCGTCGAGCGCGCGCTCGATATGCCTCGTTCGGTCGCAATCGTCATGTCATGCACTTTCCGCAGTTACCGGCTGCGCGAAATCTGGCGGCAATTCGCGATCCAGATGTGAGGCGATGGCCGGTTCGTTTAATCCAATTCCGCGCAGGATGAATTCGCTGACCTGACGTTCCAGCTCGGTGGCGTTCGCGTAAGACAGGCAGGGCACGCCAGGCAGCTGGGTCAACGCCATCATCAGCACGGTATGATGGGCAAACCAGAACAGGTTCAGCGGTTCTCGCCCCACCGGCGAAGCGTCCCCCGCCGCTATCGCCTGCTGTAGCGAAGCAGTGAAGGCCGGTCCGATCAGGCCGCCGATTTTCTCATAGAGCAGCCGTGCGAACTCTCCGTCATCCAGATGGCTGTTGGTCATCAACCGTAAACGTTGCGCCTCTTCCTGATCGGGCGCGTGCGACACTTGCAGGAAATGCCCGACCATGCCTCGAACCAGCACGACAAGCGTTTCCGTCGATGGCGCCAGTCCCAGCAGCTTGTTCAGGGCCGGGTCGGCTTCGCACTCTTCCGCGAGAATTTCCGCATACAGCGCCGATTTGGTCGGGAAGTGCTTGAACAGCAATCCCTCCGAAATTGAGGCAGCCGCGGCTACGCTTTTGGTCGTAGTCCCGGCAAAACCGTTGCGGGCGAAGCAACGCTTCGCCGCACTCAGGATCAACTCCCGGCGCAAATCGCTAGTCATACGGAGTGTGCTCATGGTCGTGAGTAAGCACTCACTTTGGGAAAATGTCAAGAATGTTTGCTGCGATGCAGCGATCCGACTTGGGCTATCGAGCCAAGCTCATGGCTGCGTCGTCATGCGGGGCGCCCGCATATCCCGTCCGTTTTGGTGCAGGACGACCGCGATGACCTTGCCGCCCCCGTCGCGCTCAAAGTCGAGTTTCGCGTCGACGACCTTGTAAAAGAACTTGTCCTTGTCGCTTGCGAAGATCGGGTGGGCGGACTGTCCTGTGAGCTGTGCTTCGAGATGATCGCTCCTGAGCACCACATCGAGCACGCCGAAATTGAACTGGTACTTTCCGATGTAATCGCCGGATGTGGCGGCATCGAACGCGATCTCCTGCGGCTCGGGCGGGATTTCGGACGCGCTCAGTTTTCGCGCCGCACGGTCGCCGTTCTGGTGCAAGACAAGTCCGTCGACCGCGCCATTCGCATCGCGCGTAAAGCTGGCGCTGGCCCGGACCGCCCTGGCGAAAAATTCGTTGGGCGCGGACGGGAAAATGGGGATCGGACCTTGTCCGGTCGCCTGGACCAAGAGCCCGTCGTTCTTGCGAAATATCTTCAGCAGGAATTTGTCGGTAACCTTGTAGGTTCCCACATATTCGTCGAGTGACGCATTCGGCAAGACGATCGCCTTGTATGCCGGTGACAGCGGGACGCGAGGATTAAGTGTGGCGAAACCGAGATCGTCGAGGTCCACGGCGGTGTTGCTGAGAATGATAACGCCGTGCTGCCGATCGGCCGTGAAACCGAGAAAGCTGCGGTAGCCGCCGGTTCCACCGTTGTGCCAGACGATACCAGTGCGGCTTGTCATCCAGGCGAGACCGATGCGATTGGTCTTGTTCGCGTCGCTGAGCGGCGCTTGCGCGAGCTTCATCGCGGCGGCCAGTGGCGACTGATCGATGCCCATATTGGCCTTCATGTAGCGCAGCAGGTCATTGGCGGTGGAACGTATCGCGCCGGCTCCGGCCAGCGCGTCGAAGTCCCAGTTCTTTGCGCCGTTGCCGATGCTGTCGTGACCGGGTGCGAGATGGGCGCGCATGGCGTCGCTGAGCGCAGCGCCGCTCATCGTCATGCCGAGCGGTTTGAGAATCCTGTCGTCGGTCAGGGCGCTCCAGCCTGTATGCTCCGACTGCGCCAGCGCGTAGCCCAGGAGCCCAAAACCCAGATTGGAGTACTCGTAAGTGGCCCCGGGATCGCGCGGCAGTTCGTATTCCGCAAGAAACGCCTTCAGCTTCGCCGCATCATAGTCGGCGTAGGGATCGGCCCCGTCTTTCGGCAGCATGTTGGACGGCAGCCGTGGCAAACCGGAGTACTGGGTGGCGAGCAGGCCCAGCGTGATCTCTTTTGCCCCGCGTGACGGAATTTTGAAGTCCGGCAACAGCTGTGCCACCGGCGTGTCCAATGTTACGCGGCCCGCGAGCACGGCCTGTGCCAGCAGCGTCGCCGTGAAGGTCTTGGTGATCGAACCGATCTCATAGACCGTGTCGCCGCCGGGCGCTTTGCCGTCATCGAGCGTGCCGAAGGCCACAACCTCGCTGCGATCGCCGTCCACCACGCCGATTACCAGCGTCTGATGAATCCCGGCGGCGACGCGGTCCTGCGCGGCCTTTTCCACGCGTTCGGGTAGCACGCCCGCGTACGCCGACGTGCCCGTTATGAAGCATAGTCCGAGAAACCACGCGGCACTGCGGCGATACAGCAATGAGAGCACGGCGCTTTCCTAGATCGGCTGATACCCCAGGGCACCGCGGATGCGGTTGACGATAAAGGCGCCATCGCGGTTGGACAGCACGCGTTCCAGATTGGCAGGATCAATCTTGACCGAGGCGAAACGCGGGCCGCTGGAGACGTCCTGCATCTGCATTGCGAAGGCCTCGATCTCGGCCATAGTGCCAAGATCGCGGGCGTCAGTGATTCCACAGCAGCGCGCGATGCCTACCAGATCGGTCGACGCACCGGTGTGGCTCGCCTGCCCGCCGGTCTCGCCATAGACCTCGTTATCAAGCACGACGATGGAGAGGTTGCCTGGTTTCTGCAGGCCAACGGTGGCAAGGCTTCCCATCCCCATCAGCATTTCGCCGTCGCCGGTGATCACCACCACCGGCAACTTCGGCTGCGCCAGCGCGATACCGAGCCCGATCATCACCGCGCCGCCCATCGCGCCCCACAGATAAAAGTTACGGTCGTGGTCGCCGGCGGCGGTGATGTCATAGGTCGAAGCACCCAAGCCGCCGACCACGACGGCGTCCTTGCGGCCCTTGAGCAGGCTGGAGACGACGCTGCGTCGTTCGAGAAGATTGGTCCTGCTCATTTGACGAAAACCTTGGTGCCGATCAGGCGCTGCGAGAGCAGAACGGCGGTGGGCGTGCAGGCGTTGTAGGCCTGGGCGGCGGCGGCTTCCATGACGTCGCGCACTTCGTCCGGCATCGAGGCCCGCAGCACTTTTATTCCCGATAGCTCGAAGACGCCCTGCGTGCTCGATCCCATCGGCACCTGCCAGGGATTGAACTCCCCCCATTCGCCGCGCATGGTCACCAGCGTCAGGAACGGAAAGCGGAAGATCTGCGTCAGCGACAGCATGTTGACGCAATTGCCGACGCCGCTCGATTGCATCAGCAGCACGCCGCGCTGGCCGCCGGCCCAGGCGCCGGCCAGCAGCGCCACACCCTCCTCCTCGGTGGTCAGCGGCACCGCGCGCATCGACGGCGCGCCCAGCACACGCTCGATCAATTGCGAATGCCCGGCGTCGGGCACGTAGGGCACCTGACGGACATCGAAGCGCTGCAAGATCCCGAAGATATCCTCGGGCCAGGATTGGGAATTTTCGGCAGGCGCATCGGCACGGGCGTGCATTTTCATTTCCAGTCAGGTGAGCGAAGCTGTATTCCGGGGCGACTGTAGCCCGGTTAGCGGTTTGCGAAACAGCGAAAACGACATGACGGTCTGGCCGAAAGAGTATGGCAGCATGAATGCGAGCGCGCGAGATCTGGCGGAACATTTCGACATCGAAAAACTGACGCCGGAGTTTTACGCCAACCCCTACCCGACCTATCGTGCACTGCGGGAGCATGAGCCGGTCAAGCGCCTGCCCAATGGCAGCTATTTTTTGACCCGCTACGACGACCTGGTTGGCATCTACAAAAGCACAAAACTCTTCTCCTCCGACAAGAGACGCGAATTCGCGCCGAAATACGGCGACTCGCTGCTGTACGAGCACCACACCACCAGCCTGGTATTCAACGATCCGCCGGCGCATACGCGGGTGCGTCGGCTGATCATGGGCGCGCTGTCGCCCCGCGCCATCGCGGAGATGGAGCCGGACCTGATCGCGCTGGTGGACCGGCTGCTCCATGGCCTGGCAGCGAAGGGCCAAGAGAAAGGCCATGTCGAGCTGATCGAGGATTTTGCCTCCGCGATCCCGATCCAGGTGATCGGCAACCTACTCGACGTGCCCATGGACGAGCGCGAGCCGCTGCGCGACTGGTCGCTGGCGATCCTTGGCGCGCTGGAGCCGGTGATCGGGCCGGAGGTGTTTGCGCGCGGCAATAATGCCATCCGGGACTTTCTCGCCTATCTCGAAAAGCTGGTCGAGCGGCGGCGCGCAAAACCCGGCAACCCCGAACGCGATGTGCTGACCAAACTTATTCAGGGCGAAGACAATGGCGAGCGGCTGACCGCCAAGGAGTTGCTGCACAACTGCATCTTTTTGCTCAACGCCGGGCATGAGACGACGACCAATCTGATCGGCAACGGACTGGTCGCACTGTCAGGCAACCCCGGGCAGAAAAAGCGGCTGATCGAAAATCCCGCACTGATCAAAACCGCGATCGAGGAATTTCTGCGCTACGAAAGCTCCAACCAGCTCGGAAACCGCGTCACGACGGAGGCCGTTGAGATCGGCGGCGTGCGGATGCCGGCCGGTACATTCGTCACCTTGTGCATCGGCGCTGCCAACCGCGATCCCGCGCAGTTCGCCGACCCGGAAAAGCTTGATGTCGGCCGCAGCCCGAACCGCCATCTCGCCTTCGCCACCGGCCCGCACCAATGCGCGGGCATGGCGCTGGCGCGGCTGGAGGGCGCGATCGCGATCTCGCGATTTCTGGCGCGGTTTCCCGGATATGAGTTGACCGGCGCGCCGGTGCGCGGCGGCCGCGTGCGGTTTCGCGGGTTTTTGAGCGTGCCGTGCAAAGTTTAACTCCGTCATGCCCGGGCCTGTCCCGGGCATCCACGTCTTTCTTTACGCGGCGAGTAAGACGTGGATGGCCGGGACAGGCCCGGCCATGACGGAGGAGAACTCACACCGCCGTTCGGTGCCGCTCGATGCAGGTGCGCAGCACCTCATCCATCGGCCTGCTCCACCAGTCGTTAGAGAAAATCTCGATCTCCGAATAGCCCGCAAAACCCTGCGCTTCGACCGCTGATCGTACCGACCTGATATCGATTACACCGTCGCCCATCATGCCGCGGTCATTGAGGATGTCCTTGGTCGGCACCAGCCAATCGCAGACATGGAACGCCAGCAGGCGGTCCTGCCCGGCGCGCGCGATCTGCGGCATCAATTCGGGATCCCACCAGATGTGATAGACGTCGAGCGCTACGCCGAGCATGCCGGTTCGCGAAGGATCGAGCCGGTCGCAGATGTCCAGCGCCTGCTTTGTCATGTTCACGCAGGCGCGGTCGGCGGCGTAGGCCGGGTGCAGCGGCTCGATCGCCAGCGGCATGCCGGCCTGCTTTGCGTATTCCAGCATTTCGGCGAGAGCATCATCGACCTGCGTGCGCGCCTGCGCGATATCCTTTGAGGCTACACTGCCCGGCCGCGAATATTGCGGCAGGCCGCCAACCACCAGCACGATACAGGGCGCGCCGAGCGCCTTTGCCTCGTCGACCGCGCGGCGGTTGTCGTCGCGGACCTCGCTGCGATGCGCGGCGTCGGAGGTGAACATGCCGCCGCGGCAATAGCCCGACAGTTCGAGGCCGGCGTCGCGCACGAGTCGCACCGCGCGCTCAAGCCCGATGGCGGCGACCTGATCGCGCCACGGATCGATGGCGCGGACGCCGTGCCGCGTGCAGGCGTCGACAATTGCAGCGAGATCGCCCTGCTTGCGCACCGTCGCCGTGTTCAGCGACAGCCAGCGATGGTCCGCTGAAAAATCCCGCATCAGGCCTCGAAGCCGCGCGTCGCCAGCACCGTTGTCATGCGGCGCGTCGCGAGTTCGGGATTTGCCAGCAGCCCGGCCTTGTCGGCGAGGCGAAACAGTTCGGCCAGATGCAGCGTCGAGCGCGCACTCTCCTGCCCGCCGACCATCGTAAAATGATCCTGGTGGCCGTTGAGATACGCCATGAACACGATGCCGGTCTTGTAGAACCGCGTCGGCGCCTTGAAGACGTGGCGCGACAGCGGCACCGTCGGCCCCAGCACGTCGTGAAAACCCTGTTCGTCGCCGGCGGCCAGCCGCGACAGCGCATAGGATGCCGCCGGCGCAATGGCGTCGAAAATGCCGAGCAGCGCGTGGGAGAACCCTTGCGTGTCGCCGGCGATCAGTTCGGCATAGTTGAAATCGTCGCCGGTATACATCTTTACATTCTTGTCGAGCCGGCGGCGCATGTCGATCTCGCGCTGCTTGTCGAGCAGCGAGACTTTTACCCCGTCGATCTTGGCGGTGTTGGCGTTGATGATGCCGACCGCGATATCCATCGCGGTATCGAGGTTTTGCGTGCCCCAGTAATTGGCCAGTGCCGGATCGAACATGTCGCCGAGCCAGTGGATGATCACAGGCTCGCGCACCTGCGACAGCACGCGGTTATAGACCTTGGCGTAGTCGTCTGCGTTGCGGCCGATCTTCGCCAGCGCCCGAGAGGCCATCAAAATGATGCGGCCGCCCACCTTCTCCACCGCCGCGATCTGCTCTTCATAGGCTCGGATCACGTCATCGACGCTCTTAGCGTCTTCCGGCGCGAGATGGTCAGTGCCGGCGCCGGAAAACACCAGCGCGTTGCCCCGCGCCTTCGCTGCGGCCACCGAGCGCTGGATCAACTCCAGCGAAGTCGGCCAGTCCAGCCCCATGCCGCGTTGTGCGGTATCCATCGACTCCGCGACGCCGAGGCCGAGATCCCAGATGTGTTCACGAAACGCGATGGTCCTGTCCCAGTCGATCGCGGCACTGAGCCACGGATCGACATCCGCAAGCGGATCGGCGACGACGTGCGCTGCGGAAAATGCCACGCGGTTCAGCGCGCCTTCGAGGCTTGAAGGAAACATGCGCGACGCCGCGAGGCGATAGGTCTCGATCGAACGATCGGCCTTCGGCAGCCTCAAGGACAGCGACGACATCGGCAAAACCGGCTTGTTCATGGCTTGGCCCTCACACCTTGATCGGAGCAACGTCGACCCAGCGACGCTCTTTCCAGCTCTGCAACGCGCACTCCGCCAGTTGCACGCCCTTGGCGCCTTCGAGCAGCGTGTATTTGTACGGCGCGTCCTCGCAGACGTGGCGGATGAACATTTCCCACTGCTCCTTGAAACCGTTGTCGTAGACAGCGTTCTCCGGAACTCTTTGCCAGTCGGCATAAAAGTCGTGGGTGCGTTTCTCGTCCGGATTCCACACCGGTCGCGGCGTCGTCTGCCGCGCCTGGATCACGCAATCGGTCAGCCCGGCCACCGCAGAGCCATGGGTGCCGTCGACCTGGAAGGTGACGAGGTCGTCGCGGTAGACCCGTGTCGCCCAGGACATGTTGATGTGCGCAATCACCCCGCCCTTCAGGCGGAAGGTCGCATAAGCGGAATCGTCCGCGGTCGCCTTGTATTTCTTGTCCTTCTCGTCCCAGCGCTCGGGAATATCCGTGGTGCCGAGGCAGGAGATACTCTCGACCTCGCCGAACAGGTTGTCCAGCACGTAACGCCAGTGGCAGACCATGTCGAGGATGATGCCGCCGCCGTCCTCTTGGCGGTAGTTCCAGGACGGCCGCTGCGCCTCCTGCCAGTCGCCCTCGAACACCCAGTAGCCGAATTCGCCGCGCACCGAGAGCATGCGCCCGAAGAAGCCGGAATCGCGCAGGAACGCCAGTTTCTTCAGCCCGGGCAGGAACAGCTTGTCCTGCACCGTGCCATGCTTGACGCCCTTTTCGTTGGCGAGTTTCAGGACTGCGAGGGCCTCGTCGAGATTGGTCGAAATCGGCTTTTCGCAATAGACGTGCTTGCCGGCATTGATCGCCTTGGTCAGCAGCGAGGGGCGCGCCTGCGTGGTGGCGGCGTCGAAGAAGATGGTGTCCTCGGGATTGGTCAGCGCCTCATCGAGATCGATGGTCCAGCGCTGCACGTTGAACTGCTTTGCGAGACGCTCCACCTTGTCGGCGTCGCGGCCGACCAGGATCGGATCGGGCATCATGCGGTCGCCGTTCGACAGCACCACGCCGCCCTGGTCGCGGATCGCGATGATGGAGCGGATCAGATGCTGATTGAGCCCCATGCGGCCGGTGACACCGTTCATGATCAGGCCGAGGCGCTGCGTCGTCATATCGTCTGCTCCTGAAGTCTTTTTGTCGTTGGGGTCTGCAGCGGCTTGAGCGCCGCCCAGTCCGGATGCGCGCCGGAAGCAAATCCGGCTGACCTCAGCGATCCCGTCAGAAGATCGCCGTCATGGATCGACAGCCGGATGACATTGCCGTCGCGGACGTAAAGGTCGGGATGCGCTGCGAGGAATGCCTCCGCTTCCCTATCCGGAACACCTGCAAAACCATCGACATAATGATGGCCGTTGCGCTCGGCATGGGGTGCGCCGATCAAGGCGCCGAGCGCCAGATCCTGCTGCACGCCGAGGCCAGCCTGACAGGTGAGGTCCTCGCCGGTGATGAAGAATTTTTCGCCGCCCGCGCTCCATTTTGCCGCGCGCACCGCATTGAGGACCGACTTGTAGATGCCCTTGCAGGACTTCGAGGAAATGCCGCGATAGCCGAGCGCTCTGGCGGCCGGAAACGCGTCGTAGGAATCGTCGGCCTCGTCGATGATAAAATCCCGCCGCGTCAGTGCGCCCAGCGGCGATTGCCTGAAAATCTCGCGCGGCATCGGCTGCTCGATATAGAGCAGCTTTGCCGCAATCGGATTCAGGGCGCTGTCGTGATCAAGGCTTGCCACCAGTGCGGCTAGTGCGGTGAGATCGGCGTATTGCTCGTTGGCATCCAGCGTCACCTTGTAGTCATGGGGCAACTTGCCCAGCTCCTTGCCGATCCGGATAAGGCGCGCGGTGTCTGCCAGCGGGTCGCCGCAGAGCTTGAGCTTGAAATAACGCGCGCCGGCATTGTCGGCGGGATCGGCGACGCCGCCCTTGCCTTCGACCTTGTCGTCCATGCCGACGGTATGCCGGACCGCGACACGATCGAGCCGGCGGCGCGAGGCAAGGAACGTTGCGATCTCGTCCCCACTCAAATCCGGCGTCAGCCTTGCATCGAGACCTGCGACATTCGCCACCATGCCTTCGAAGAAATTCTTGGCTACCGCGCGCAACAGCGCGTCCAGCACCGCCTTGTCGATTTCCGCTGGACCATAAGCTGCCGCCAGCGCCGGTATATCTTCTTTGGTGCAAGCCGCGACTTGCGCGCCGATACGTGCGGCATGCAGTCCGAACGCGGTCTCGAAGCCATCGCGCGCCAGATACAGATCGCGCGCGATCGTCAGCGCCCGCCGCAATTCGGCGGCACTTTGCTCTGCCGATAGGTGCGGGCGCTTGTCGAACCACTTTGGCGCCAACATCTCGGCGCTTCCGCCAACCGACGTCGATCCGTCCTCGAGTTCGATCTCGGCGCGCACGAAAATCTGGGTCGCCTTGGTGATGGTCACCGAGCCGAACCGGAACGGCCGGACGAAATCGATCGGGCGCTCGAAAAACGCGATGTCACGCACGGCAAGTTTCGGCGCCATCATCATCGGCCTCAATCCAGCGCGCTTTGGGTGAAGAAATGCTTGCGGATGCGTTGCACCAGCTCGGTGAACACCGGGTCGGCCATCACGTCGAGCGAGCGGTTCTTGCCCAGCGGCACGTCGTAGATCGCGGCGATCGCGCCGGGCCGTTCGGTCATCACCAGCACGCGGTCGGCCAAAAACACCGCTTCCGGAATCGAATGCGTGATCAACAGCACGGTCTTGCCGGTCTCGCGCTGGATGCGCTGCAGCTCGACATTCATCCGCTCGCGCGTCATGGCGTCGAGCGCGCCGAACGGCTCATCCATCAGCATGATCTTTGGATCATGCACCAGCGCCCGGCAGATCGAGGCGCGCTGCTGCATGCCGCCCGACAATTGCCACGGCAGCTTCTTCTCGAACCCTTCCAGCCCGACCATTTTCAGCAGCGCCATCGCGCGAGGCAGGTATTTTTCGCGCGACAGTTTTTTCATGTCGATCGGCAGCATCACGTTGGAGATGATGTTGCGCCATGGCAGCAGCAGCGAGTTCTGGAACACGATGCCGACATTGCCATGCGGTTTTGTCACCTTCTCGCCTTCGACCAGGATTTCGCCGGACGAAGGCGCCAGCAGCCCGGAGATCATCTTCAACAGCGTGGACTTGCCGCAGCCGGACGGACCGACCACGACGAAGAATTCGCCCTCGTTGATATGAAAATCCAGCGGCCGCAGCGACGGCACGTCGCCGTCGCGCGCCCGGTAGGTCTTGGACACGCCGGAGATACGGATCCCCGGCGTGCCGCTCGATGCGTCCGACACCACGCGCAGATGCGCGTTGCTTCGATTGGTGCCGGGTGCCGCTGCGTTCATTCCACCAAAACCTATTTCGGCAAATAATCGTTGGTATAGAACGCTTTCGGATTGTCCTTGGCCTTTGCTTCGAGGCCGCCATATTCGACCATCAGGTTGACGCTGTCGGTCATGTTGGCGTCGGTGACCTGGAACGGCCGCTTGCCCTTGGTTTCCGGCGTCCGATACAGCGGGATCGTCAGCTCAAAACCCTGGGTCAGCGTATCGATCTTGCCGCCCTTCGGATTGGCGTCGAGGATCGATTGCGCGGCGCCCTTGGGGTCCTTCTCCGCGGCTTCGACCGCCTTGGTCGAGGCCGCCATGAACCGCTTGACGAGGTCGGCGTTGGCCTTGACGTAGTCGGTGTTGGCGACCATGCCGGAGGACACCATGTTGATGCCGTAGTCGGCGAATTTGATCGGATAGACATCCTTGCCGGTAGCGTCCTTGATCTTCATGGACTGGTCCATGACATAGCCGAGCAACAAATCCGCCTGGCCGTTGATGACGGCGTTGAGCTTGGTCTGGCCGTCGCCGGCCACGGTCTTGAAGTCGGCTTCCTTGAGTCCGGTCTTCTTCAGGAACAGCGGCCAGATCTGCGTCATGGAATCCGCGGGCGTGATCGCAACCGTCTTGCCCTTGATGTCGTCGGGCTTGCGGATGTTTTTCTCGACAAAACCCATCGCCGACATCGGGCTGGTCTGCAGCAACACGCCGGTGGCGACGACCGGCGCGCCCTTGATCGCCGCGCGCATCATGGTGGGGACGTCGACATAGCCGAAATCGGCGGTCTTGGCGGCGACGGCCTGGGTGGTCGCCGCGGAACCGCGGCCTTCCTGGATTTCAAGATCGATATTTTCGGCAGCGTAAATGCCCTTGGCCTTGCCGTAATAGAACGGCGCGTGCTCGCCATAGACGTACCAGTTCAGCATCAGCACGACCTTGTCGGCCGCGGACGCCGGGGCCGACGCCAGCATCGCCCACGCCAGCACCGCCGAAAACGCTGTCATCAATCGCACCATGTTCATCCTCCCGCTGGGGTTTGTGCGGCCCTTTGCGAGCCGCTTATTGCTGCCGCCTACGCGGCGAAAATGATGTCCTCACGCTGGCTGACATGCCAGGGAATCACAAGGCGCTCGATCCGGTCGACGATCCAGAACAGCACCACGCCAAGCAACGCCAGAATGACGAGCGCCGCGAACATCGTCGGCAGATCGAACGTGCCGATCGAGCGCTGCAGCACATAGCCGATGCCGGAATTCGAGCCGACGAATTCGCCGACCACGGCGCCGACCACCGCCAGCGTCACCGAAACCTTCAGTCCCGAGAAAATAGCCGGCATCGCATGCGGCAGGTTGACGGCGAGGAAAACTTTCGCACGACTGCCCTGCATTGCGCGCGCGAGATCGACCATATCGGGATCGACCGACTTAAACCCCTGCACCGCCGACACCACCACCGGGAAAAACCCGAGCAGGAATGCGGAGATCACCTTCGGGATGATGCCAAAACCGAACCACACCACGAACAGCGGCGCGATCGCGATCTTCGGCACCGACTGTGAGAATACCAGCAGCGGATAGACGTAGCTCTCCACCGTCTTCGATCCGGCGATCAGCATCGCGACGGGAATGCCGAACACCGCCGAGAGCAGGAAGCCGCAGATGGTCGCGTACGTGGTCGGCCAGGCCTGCGCCATCAGCTCCGGCCAGTCGTTCCACAGCACTACGACAACGTCGCCGGGCGCCGGGATCTGATAAGGCGGAATTTTGAACAGCCGGATCGTCAGATCCCAGGCGACGACGATGAAAATCAGGAACAAGAACGGCCGAATCCAGACCGCGTTCAGCGCTTTCGACACGCTCCCGGAGCTCCGGATTTCCGACACGTTTCTCTCCCTGTTTGGCCGACAATTAACCTGTTGGATAAATACTGTCCAGACCCTTCTGCGGCGTCAAATTGCCTCCCCAACGTCGTCCTGGCGAACGCCGGGACGACGTGGATGGTCGGTCAAACCGTCTGATGTGCCGGCGCGCGTGGCTTCACGCCCTTTTCTTTCGCAAAGGCAGTCACCGATTTTCCCGTCAGTGCCGCCAGCACCAGCGCCACCATGTGATCGAGCCGCTCGTCGCGGGCCTCTTTCTTGAGCAGGTCGCGGCCGAAAATCACACTCAGCGTCGCGCTGTTCGAGAGGTAAAAGAAGCACAGCGCCGCGATCGAAATGTAGAGCTGCACCGGGTCCATCGCGACCTGAAAATCGCCGCGTTGCACGCCGCGCGTCACCACGGTGCGGATCATCTCGACAAAAGGCGAATGCATCGATTTCACCTTGGTCGAGCGCTTCAGGTGTTTTGCCCTGGCGAGGTTTTCGGTGTTGAGCAGCGCCAAAAATTCCGGATTGCGCAGAAAATAGTTCCAGGTGAAGCCGATCAGCGTTTCGATCGCCTGCGGCGGATCGAGATGCTCCAGATCGAGCCCGCGTTCCTCGACCCGGATTTTCTCGTAAGCCCCCTCAAGCACCGCAAGATACAGGTCTTCCTTGTTGCCGACATGGTAATACAGCATGCGCTTGTTGGCGCCAGCCTCGGCCGCGATGCGGTCGACCCGCGCGCCGGCAAGCCCATAGGCGGCAAATTCCTGCTTCGCAGCCTCCAGGATGCGCAAGCGCATCCCTTCGGGATCGCGCTGCCATTTCAGGGTTCGTTTCGCCTTGGCCAAAGCTGCAAGCCCGATGAGAGTGACGATGCCATGTAGCACGCAGGCCGTAGGGTGGGCAAAGGCGCTCTTGCGCCGTGCCCACCATCATTGCCCGCATCGAATGGTGGGCACGCCGTCGACCGCGCGTTCGCGCATTCGACGGCTTTGCCCACCCTACGGATTGCGACGACTCGAGCGTAAGCGCGCCGTCCGCTCCACCAGCAGCGTGGGAATGCCGCAGGTGCCGCTGCGCACGGTGAGCACACGGGTGCCGGGCTTGCGGCCGGTGCGAACATCCGACACGTCGATCCCCGCCGCTGCGAGGCGAGCCCGGGTGGCATCCGCATCGTCGACGCGCCAGCTCATGCCATAGAGCCTGTCGTGCGCGGGATCGACGGTAGACCCCGGGCGATGGACAATCTCCACAATCAAATCGCCGCAGCGGAAGAACATCAGCCGGCCCCAATCCGGATGCGAACGATCCAGCGCCATGTCGAGCCCGAGCCGGGCGCCGTAGAGGGCCGCGGCGCGTTCGGGATCGCCGGTGGAGACGACGATGTGATCCATCGCAGTGATCGGCGCCTCTGCGGTCGCAGCGGAGCGTGGGCGCTCCGCTGCCCTTTCCAGAAAGAACAGCCGGACGCCACGCGTGGCATCGGTCGATGCGCGGGTTCGCTTCCATGACAGCGTCGCGCCCGATTGCGCATCGCGGCTTTCGGCGTCGGTGATTGGCTCCGGCTTTAGCCTGAGCCGGTCGAGCCGGCGATGCGTTTTCGCGATGTCGTCGGACCGAAAGCAGATGCTCGCGAGCCCCTCACCCTGCTCCGCGATGACCGTGCGGATGCGGTCGGCGGTCGCACCATTGCCGGCGGGCGCCATCAGTTCCAGCGTCATGTTGTCGAGCGTGAACAATGCTGTTTCGGCGCCATCACTGCTACTACGCCACGCCGGCGCGCGGGCAAACAGCGTTTGATAGGCGGCTACGCCTGCTTCGACTTCGCGGACCAGAACGACGACGTGATCGAGGCCGGCGATCATGAAAAATCCATCACGGGAACAGTCCGCGCGTGGTCTTGGCGGCCCGCACCTTTTCCACGCCGATCGCCATCGCGGCGGTGCGATGGGAAATCCCGTCGGCCTTGGCTCGCGCGGACATGGTGTCGAAGGCGCGATCCAGGATCTGGTATTCTCGCCGCATCACCTCTTCTTCTTCCCAGAACAGTTGCTGCAGGTCCTGCACCCACTCGAAATAGCTCACCACGACGCCGCCGGAGTTGCACAGGATGTCGGGGATCAAAAACACTTCGTCCTGGCGTTTTTCAAGCACCAGATCGGCCTCCGGCGTGGTCGGACCGTTGGCGCCCTCGGCCAAGATCCGGCACTTCAGGTTTTGCGCCGTCTCTGCGTCGATCACGCGCTCCATCGCGGCCGGCACCAGCACGTCGCAGGGCATCGTCAGGATGGTGGTGGGATCGCAGGCCAGCTGGTTGGAATATCCGGCAAGGCTGCCGTGCTCGCCGGTGTGCTTCATCAAACCCGGGACATCGAGACCGGCCTTGTCATACAGCGCACCGGTGTGGTCGCTGACCGCGATCACCTTGAGGCCGAAGCGCTGCAGGTCCAGCGCGGCGTAGGAGCCGACATTGCCAAAACCCTGGATCACCGCGGTGGCATTGCTGAGGTTGATGGAGAGCTGGTTCATCACCCGCTTGGCGAGATGCGCCACGCCGCGCCCGGTCGCCTCGCGCCGCCCCAGCGTCCCACCGGAACTGACCGGCTTGCCGGTGACGATCTCGGTGACGGTGCGGCCCTGATACATCGAATAAGTGTCCATGAACCAAGCCATCACCTGCTCATTGGTGCCCATGTCCGGCGCCATCACGTCGACGTGGGGACCTACGAAGGGGATCATCTCCTGCATGTAGCGGCGCGACAGCGCCTCCAGCTCCCGCTTGGAAATTGTCGAAAGATCGACATTGATGCCGCCCTTGGCGCCGCCATAAGGCAAGCCCACCAGCGCGCATTTCCAGCTCATCCAGATCGCCAGCGCCGCCACCTCGCCGATATCGACGCTGGGCGCGAAACGGGTGCCGCCCTTGGTGGGACCGAGCGTCAGGTGGTGCTGGACGCGGTAGCCCTCGTACACCGCGATCGAGCCGTCGTCGCGATGGATCGGGCAGGAAATGGTGATCGCGCGTTTCGGCAGCAACAGCCGATCGCGCTCATCCATGGGAATCGACAGGTGATTGGCGATGACGCCGAACTGGTTCACCGCCATGTCGAACACCGGACCGGAATAGACCGTCATCGCTGCCTCCCCCTTTGCCGCTGTGTGCGCGGGTTTGACTACGGTCGTAGTCCTGCCACATCCCGATCTCAAGCAATACCGGCGGTACCTTGCGAATAATTTCAGCGAAACTCCCGCCATAAGCAGTGCTAATGTACCGGCGCCAGCCGGGACCACCCCTTACGCAGCGGATTGCTTGATGCAGGCCCTCTTCATCGGACAGACCTATATCAACGTCACCTTCATCACCGACCATATGCCGACCGGTGACGAGAAACACGTGGCCTCGGCCTACGCAGTTTCGTTCGGTGGCAATGCCGTCACCGCGGCGTTCTGCTGCGCCAAGCTGGGGATCGTGCCGGACCTGATCGCAACCGTGGCCAATGACTGGCTGGGGCGCATGTTTCAGGACATGAGCGCGAAGTATGGAATCTCGATCCATCCCCGCAAGGTCAATTCCTCCTCGCTGTCCTTCATCATGCCGAAGGACGGCAAGCGCGCCATCGTGCGCTGCCGCGACGACGAGCATATCCACCCTTTTCCGATGCTGAACCTGAAAGGTTGCCGCGCATTGCATGTCGACGGCCACCAGCCGGACGCGGCGATCCACTACGCAAAACTATGCCGCGAGGCCGGCATCCTCACTTCGCTCGACGGCGGGGGCCTGCGGACCAACACCCATGAGCTGCTCGAATTCATCGACGTCGCCATCGTCGCCGAGCGGCTGTGCGAGCAGATGGACAAGACGCCGGAAGCGATGCTGGACTACCTGAAAAGCCGCGGCTGCCGGGTCGGCGGCGTTACCATGGGCGAGCGCGGCCTGCTCTGGTACGACGAAACCGGCGCGGTGCGCGCGCTTGCCGCGCTGCCGATCGCGCCCGACCGCGTGCTCGACACCAACGGCGCCGGCGACGTCTTTCACGGCGCCTATGTCTATTCCTATCTCAGCAATCCAGGTGCTACCTGGCAGGACCATTTCACCTTCGCGCGCGCGGCCTCGACCTTCAAGATTCAACGCCTCGGCAACGAGGCCGGATTGCCGACGGTGCCGGATATCGAGGCCATACGGCGGGAATTCGAAGTCACCGCCTGAGCTGTTAGGAACAAGATAATGGGCCGCGTCTTCGTTGCCGGCAGCATCAACATGGATGTGGTGGCGACGGCGAACCGGCATCCGCAGCCAGGCGAAACCGTGGCCGGGCGCGAGCTGTTTTATTTTCCCGGCGGCAAGGGCGCCAACCAGGCGGTCGCCGCGGCAAAGCTGGGTGCTGCGACGACGCTGATCGGACGTGTCGGCACGGATGCGTTCGGCCGCGATCTCAGGGCATTTCTGGCAGCACAAGGCGTCGACCTGGCATTCGTGCAGGACACCTCTGAAGCACATACCGGCACGGCCATCATCACCGTCGCGAATGCCGACAACACGATTGTTGTGGTGCCCGGCGCGAATGCTTTGATGAGCGCGGCTGATGTGGCCATGCCTGCGCTTACGAGAGGCGATGTGGCCGTCTGCCAGTTCGAGATTCCTCTGCCCACGATTAGCGCTTTCTTCAAACGCGCCCGCGCCGCAGGCGCAACGACCATTCTCAATCCCGCACCCGCGCTGCCGTTCGATCGGGAATTGCTCGATCTGGTCGATATTCTTATTCTCAACGAAAGCGAGCTTGGCTTGTTGGCCAGGACCGAGTTTCGCGAACCCGACGATCACGCACGCTTCATCGCGGCGGCGCGATTGTTGCAGGCCGGCACCGACAAGATCATCTGCGTCACGCTCGGCAACCGCGGCGGCATTGCGCTGGTCGGTGGAGAGCCGCAGATCATTCCCGGCCGCGTCGTCAAGGCCCTTGACACCACAGGCGCCGGCGACTGTTTTGTCGGCGCGGTGGCGGCGCAACTTGCAAGTGGCCAACCAATTGGCGATGCGTTCGACTACGCCAACATCGCAGCTTCAATCTGCGTGCAGCGCATGGGCGCCGCGCTGTCAATGCCAACTGCGGCGGAGGTATCCTCTTGTCGTCCCGGCGAACGCCGGGACCCATAACCCCTGAAATCAATGGCTGCAGAAGGCATCTGCCACCGTGTCTTGACGCTAGCTCACGGCGTATGGGTCCCGGCGTTCGCCGGGACGACGAACCTTACTTCAACATCCCCAACGTCCGCGGCAGCCACAGCGTCAGCTCGGGAATCAGCGTGATCGCGAGCAGCGACATCAAGAGCGGGATCAGCCACGGCAGGATCGCCATGGTGGTGCGTTCGATCGACAATTTCGCGATCCGCGACAGCACGAACAGCACCATGCCCAGCGGGGGGTGCAGCAACCCAATCATCAGGTTAAGCGTCATCACCACGCCGAAATGCACGGGATGGATACCGACTTTGAGAAGGATCGGCATCAGCACCGGCACCAGAATGCTGATCGAGGCGATCGGCTCGAGAAAGCAGCCGACGATCAGCAGCAGCACGTTGATCAGGAGCAGGATGATGTATTTGTTGTCGGTCAATTGCAGCAGCGCTTCGGCGCCCGCTTCCGTCAACCGCGTCGTGGTCAGCACCCAGCCGAACAGCGAAGCCGCCGCGACGATCAGCAACACGCCCGCGGTGGTTTCAATGGTGTCCATCGAGACCTTGTAGAACTGCTTCAGCGACAGCGAACGATAGAGAAACACGCCCAGGATCAGCGCCCAAGCGCAGGCGGCGATCGCAGCCTCGGTCGGCGTGAACCAGCCGAAGGTCATGCCGCCGACGATGATCATCGGCGTCATCAGCGCCGGCAGCGCGGCGATGAAGGTGCGGCCGAGCACGTTCCAGCGAAACGCCTGATCGGCGCCCATGCCATAGCGCCGCGCGCAATAGGAGACATAGAGCATCATGAAGATGGTCATCACCGCGCCGGGAATGAAGCCGCCGAGAAACAGCGCGCCGATCGAGACGTTGCCCATCATGCCGTAGATCACGAACGGCAGCGACGGCGGGATGATTGGACCGAGCGTTGCGGAGGCGGCTGTGACGCCGACGGAGAATTCGGTGTCGTAGCCATGGTCCTGCATGGCTTTGATCTCGATGGTGCCGAGCCCCGCGGCGTCGGCAATGGCGGTGCCGGACATCCCGGCAAAGATCACCGAGCCGAAAATGTTGACGTGGGCAAGCCCGCCCTTCATCCAGCCGCAGGTTGCCACCGCGAAATCATAGATGCGGTTGGTAATCCCGGCCGAATTCATCAGATTGCCGGCGAGGATGAAGAACGGCACCGCCAGCAGCGGAAAGCTGTCGAGACCTCCGGCCATGCGATGCAGGATCACGAAGTCCGGGATATTGGCAATGAAGTGCGTGTACAGCAGCGAGGAAAATGCCAGCGCGATGAATACGGGAATGCCGGCCAGCAGCGTTGCAAAGAATACAAAGATTAAAATCGGCATCGGTCAGGTCCAGCCCTCAATCGGCGTGAATTTGTTCGGTAACGTCGTGCGTCCGCCGCCAGCCGTCGCGCGCATTGCGCCACACCACCTGAATCTGACGCGCCAGCATCATGAAGCAGCCGAGCCCGACGGCGCCGTAGACGATGCTCATCGGCAGATCGAACACGGTCATGCGCTGCGAATGCATGCGCTCGACGATCGTGACCGAAAAGTAGGCCAGCAGTCCCATGAAGCCCAGCGTGATGAAATCCACCAGCGCCAGCAACGCGGCCCGCATCGGTCCGGGTCCCATCAGGTTCGACACCAGCTCGACCGCGATATGCGCCTTCTTGCGGGTGACCACGGCGCCACCGATGAACGCCAGCGACATCAGTCCATAACGCGCGATCTCTTCGGTCCACGACAGGCTGTCGTTCATGATGTAGCGCGTAAAGAACTGCAGGAAGACGATGATGGCCAGCGCCCAGAACAGCACGAAGGCGATCCAGTCCTCCGGATGATGCTCGATAATGACTTCTTCGTCCTGCGCGACGATCAAGTGAACGTCCTCGTCGGGTGGCGCCGCGGTGGCAGATTTGTGATTGGTGTTCATGGCTTAAATCCTATCGCACGTCGTCCCGGCGTACGCCGGGACCCATACGCCGTGTCGTCTCGTTTCGGCATTGCGGCAGAGATCTTCTGCAACAATTGGCGCCAGGGGTTATGGGTCCCGGCGTTCGCCGGGACAACCGTTGGACCCGCTCTACTTCAGCGCCTGCAGTGCGTCGTATTCCGCCTGGCTCCAGCCGGCGCCGGCCGAGGCGTCGTTGTGCAGCGGGATCGCCGCCTTGCGGAACGCCTCACGGTCGACCGTGACCACGGTCTTGCCGAGCTTGCGCAGTTCGTCTGCGGTTTTCTGCTCCGACGCGCGGATTTGGTCGGTCGACTTGGCGGCCGCCTGAACCAGCACCTCGTCGAACACTTTCTTGTCGGCATCGGACAGTTTCGACCAGACGTGTCCGCCGACAATCGTGAGCAGCGATTCGGCGATGTGGCCGGTCAGCATGATGTGCGACTGCACTTCGTAGAACTTCTTGGCCATGATGGTCGGCAGCGGATTTTCCTGGCCGTCGACGGTGCCCTGCTGCAAGGCCAGATAAACTTCGGCAAAAGCGATCGGCGTGGCATTGGCGCCGACCGACTTCGCCAGCATCAGATAAAGCGGCGCCGGCGGCACGCGGAGCTTCATGCCTTTCATGTCTTCGGGCTTCTTGATTTCCTTGTTGGCGGTGACCATCCGCTCGCCGTAATAGGTGAGCGCCTCGATCTTGTGCTTGGTCTTGTCTTCGTAACCCTTGGAAATGTCGCGGAACAGCTTGCTGTCGCGATAGGCCTTCCAGTGATCGAAGTCGCGCATCATAAACGGCGCGCCGGAGATTGCCAGCGGCTTGTGGATCGAGCCGGCAAAGGAGGTGCCGGTATAGATGATATCGACGGTGCCGAGGCCGAGGCCCTCGTTGATCTGGTTCTCGTTGCCGAGCTGCGAGGCCGGGAACACCGCGATCTCGTAGCGCCCGTCGGTGCGTTTCTTGATTTCCTCGGCCGCCCACAGCGCCTCGGTGTGATAGGGCTCGGCGATCTCGTAGACATGCGCCCATTTGAGTTTTGTTTGCGCCGAAGCCGGTGCTGCAATTGCCGCTGCGGTGATCAGTGCCGCTGCCATGACAAAGCGGCGTGTCCAGATGGACATGATATCCTCCCCCAAAATTGTTGTCCGAGACCTCGTTGGCGGGTCTTCGGCCAGTAGCGTCGCCGATATGTCCCGAGGATGCAAGTAGCGGGAGTGCGACTTAAGTCACAGCGGCACCACGCGTAGCGGCAAGCTGTCGAACCCGCGCAGCGTATTGTTGAGCCGGCGCGTCGGCTCCGCGGTCATCTCGATGCTGGCGACGCGCCTGAGCAAGGCGCCGAGGATCGCCTCGGTCTCCAGCCGCGCCACGGCCTGGCCGACGCAGCCATGGATCCCCGTGCCGAAGGTCATATGGCCGGTGGCGCGGCGCTTGACGTCGAAAGTATCGGGCCTGTCCCAGCGGCGTGGATCGCGGTTGGCGGCGGCGAACAGCAGCAGCACCTTCTCGCCGTCGCCCAGCCTGATGCCGGATACGTCGATTGCCCTGGTGGTGGTGCGGAAAAACGACTGCACTGGCGCCTCGAAGCGCAGCACTTCCTCGAACGCGCCTCGGACCAGTGCCGGATTTTCGCGCAGCGCCGCGTATTGATCGGGATAACGGGCCAGGCAATACAGCGCATTGCCGAGGCCGTAGACGGTGGTGTCGATGCCGGCGGACAGGAAAGAGCGCACCAGCATACCGGCTTCGTCTTCGCTCAACTCGCCGGAGTCGACCGCGTCAAAAATCTGCATGCCCAGCCCGCCGGGCTTGAGCGCCGCGCGGCTGCATTTCGACATGATCCAATCGCGCACCGGGCCGGCATTGGCCATCGCCGCATTGAACAGGTCGTTGCGCGGGCCGAACGAGTTAAATACCATGCTCCCATAAGGCAGCAGGTTTTCGCGGCCATCATCGGAAATTCCCACCGCATCCGGAAACACTTTTAAGGGATAGGCTTCGGCGAGATCGGCGATGCCGTCGAATTCACGGCTTTCGACCAGCCGCGCGACCAGCAGGTCAGCCTCGCGTTCAAAGGTTTCGCGCAAGACCTTGATCGCACCCGGCGACAGGATGCGCGTCAGCACCGCGCGGGTACGGGTATGCAGCGGCGGGTCGGCTTCCAGGATGATGCTCGGCGGACGCCACGGCGGTTCTTTACGGAAATCGCTCAGGCCCACGCCGGCCGACGAACAATAGGTCGCATAATCGGTCAGGGCGTCGCGGACCTGCTCGTGGCGGGCCATCGCCCAGATGCCGTATCGCTCGAGCCAGACCACGGGACCTGCCTCGCGCAGCGCCTCGTGATGCGGATAAGGGTCCTGCAGGAAGTCGTGCGAAAACGGATCGACCGACGATACCGGACGGCTCAGGGTGGTCTGCTCGCTCGCCATGTCGTCTCCCGCGTCCGGCCTTTTGGGCTGCGGCCGGTTAGCGGCATTTTGCACGACTCCAACGGGGATTGTCACCCCATTGCTTGTGCTATTTAAATGCTCGGCTTGAAACGAGGACATGGCAATGCCGGAAGCTGCAACATCTCCCCTGCCCGACGATCCCGCGCTGCTGCGGATCGAAGGACCCATCGCCACCATCACGCTCAATCGTGCCGCCGCGTTCAACTCGGTCAATCTCGCCATTGCGCAAAAGCTGGAGCAACTCGCCGCCGAAGTCGAAGGCAATGACGACATCCGCGTGCTGGTGATCGAAGGCGAAGGCCGCGCCTTCGCGGCCGGCGGCGACCTGCAGACCATTGGCGCGGCGGCTGCCGCCGACACCATCGCGCCGGTGGTCGGCGAACTGCTCAAGCACTACCACGCCTTCATCACGAGCTTGCGGCGGATGCCGAAGATCGTGCTCTCCAGCGTGCATGGCTCGGCCGCCGGCGCGGGCATGTCGCTGGCCTTCGTGACGGACCTGTGCATCGCCGCGGAGGACGCACGTTTCACCCCCGCCTATGGCAAGATCGGCGCGTCGCCCGATGGCGGCGGCACGGTCGGCGTGGTCCCGACCGTCGGCGTGCGCCGCGCGCTGCAGATCTATCTCGCCGAAGACAGTTTTACGGCTCAGCAGGCCTACGACTGGGGTCTTGTCGCCAAGGTCGTGCCGGCCGCCGAGTTGAAAGCCGCGACGCGTGCGCTGGCGGAACGCCTGGCGCAAAACGCGCCGGCGGCGATTGCGGCGACCAAGACGCTGATCCATCGCGCGCCGATGACACCGATCGAACAACAACTCGATGCCGAGAAGGACGCCATCATCGACTGCATGCACACCGATGAGTTTCGCGTGGCAGTGAAGAAATTCACCAGCAAGGGGAAGTAGCTCCAAGTACGCCAAGTTCGTAGCCCGCCATGAGCGAAGCGAAATGCGGGATTCTATCCTCGTGCAAGGTCCCGCATGTCGCTTCGCTCATGGCGGGCTACGGGTGCGTGCTTAGTTCGGGCAGATATACCCCGTTCCCGCCGGCGACTTGAAGCAGCCGACCGATTCCGGAATCACCTGCTTCGGCAGCCACAACACCACCTTCGGAAAATAGATCGTGAAGCAGATCGTCACCAGGAACACCACATAGATCGGCAGCGCCGCGCGCAGCGCCTTGGCAAAACTGACGCCGACGAATTTCGACGCCATCAGCAGCACGAGGCCGTAAGGAGGCGTGATCAGCCCGAACGCCAGGGTGGCGATCAGCACCACGCCCATGTGCACGCCGTTGATGTCGCCGGCTTGGGTGAGCGCATTCACCAGCGGCATGAAGATGATGATGGTCGGCACCGGTTCGATGAAATCGCCGACCACCGTGAACAGCAGCACCAGGAGCAGCATCATCAGATGCGGGTCGTTGCCGGCAAGCGAGATGATCCAGTCCGAGATCACGATGGCGCCGCGCAGATAAGCCAGCATCCAGCCGAACGCGTTGGCGGCGCCGATGGTGATCAGCGGCAGCGAAAAGATCAGCCCGGCGAGGCAGAAGTCATAGGGGATTTTCCTGATATGCCCACGATTGAGCGCGGGGATCACCACCGCGATGATCCAGATCACCGCGACGACGCCGGCCTCGGTCGGCGTGAACCACCCGGACAGGATGCCGCCGAGCAGGATCACCGGGATCATCAGCGGCAGCGCCGCGTCTCCCGCCGCGAAAATGACCTGGCGCAGCGGCGCGCGCGGCTTGCGCATCCCTACGGGTCCGAAGAAATAGCAATAGATCATCAGGCCGAAGCCGATCATCAGGCCGGGCACCACGCCCGCCATGAACAGGCCGGCGATCGACACGTTGCCGACCGCGCCATAGACCACCGCGGTGATGCTCGGCGGCACCAGTGCCGCAATGGTGGAAGCGGACGCAATGATCGCCGCGATGAAGGCGGGCTCGTAGCCTTCGCGTTTCATCGGGCCGCCCAGCGCGCGACTCATCACCGCGACGTCGGCGGTGGTCGATCCCGACATTTCGGAAAAGAACATGCTGAAGACGACGACGACCTGCGACAGCCCGCCCCTGATATGCCCGACCAGCGACAGCGACAGGTTGGCGATCCGCACCACGACATTGGCCGAACTCATCAACTCGCCGACCAGCAGGAAAAACGGGATCGCCAGCAGCGCCTCGGAATCCACGCCGTCGAACACCTTCTGGATGATCGCGGCCAGCGAAACGTCGGTGAACAACGCACCGATGAAAACCCCGGCCAGCAGCGAGAACGGCACGGGCACGCCGAGATAACCGAAGAACAGGAAGCAGAACGTCATCAGCCCGAGGATGACTGGTGAACTCATAGGCCCGGCCTCGTCGGAATGCTGGTATCGATCGCGGGAATATCGCGGTCGATTTCCGGCGGCTCGGGATGGTCGAATCCATTGCGGATGCCGTTGACCAGTTGCTCCACCGTGAACAGGGCGATCAGCGCGCCGGACAGGGGAATCGCCGCATAGAGCGAAGCGATCGGCGTGCCCGACGGCAGCCGGAAACTGCCGAAGCCCCTAATATAGTTGATATAGCCGAAATAAATCAGGCAAAATGCAACGCCGAGCACCGCGAGGCGGATGATGATCTCGACAATCAGCCGCGGTGTGCCGTGCAGCGCCTCGGAGATCGCCGTGAGGTACAGATGATCGTTGCGACGGGTGGCGACCGCGGCGCCGATGAAGATCGCATAGATGAAAAACGTCGATGTCACTTCCTGCAGCCACAGCCAGGGGCGGCCGATGGTCCGGGTGACGATGTCGGCGGTCACCGACAGCGAGAAGCCGAAGCACAGCAGCCCGCACAGGATCATCAGCACCAGTTCGAGTTTGTCGAGCGCGGGCCATTTCAGGTGATGCTGCCGCTGCAACACCAGTTTGTCGGCGATGGTCATGCCAAAAGTCGTCCCGGCGAACGCCGGGACCCATAACCCCTGGCATGGATGATTACGAAAGACATCTGCCCCAGTGCCAAAACGAGACTCCTCGGCGTATGGGTCCCGGCGTTCGCCGGGACGACTCGTGGAAGCGGATCGTCTAATTGATCGCCCGGATCAAGGTCTTGATCTTGTCGGCATGCGGGCCGAGTTCCTTGGCGAGCTTGTCGAGATACGGGTCGGCGATCTTGGTGAAACCCGTCTTGTCGACGCTGGTCACGATCTTGACGCCCATCGTCTTCAGCTTGGTCGCCGCCGTCCTTTCCAGCTCGAACGCCTTGGCCGGCTCATTGGCGCTGATCTCGGCCGCGGCCGTCGTCACCCATTGCTTCTGCTCGGCGGAGAGACTTTGCCACAGCTTGTCGCTGATAAAGACCAGCGCGTTGTTGGCCTCGTGTTCGGTGATCGAGAGCACCGGGGCCACTTCGTAGTGCCGGTTGATCAGGTAGACGTTGATGCTGTTCTCGGCAGCCTCGACCACGCCGGTCTGCAACGAGGTGTAGACGCTGCCGAACGGCATGTGCACGGTCTGGGCGCCATAGGCCGGAAACATGGTGTCCTCGGTCGCGGTCGCCTGAACGCGGATCTTCATGCCCTTGACGTCGTCGACCTTGCTGACCTCTTTCTTGCTGTAGATGTTTCGCACGCCCTGCGAGCCGGTGGCGATGACATGCAGGCCTTGCGTGGTCTCGTCGATCATCGCCTTGATCGCGTCGATCACCTGCTTGTCGGCCAGCGCCTTGATCACGTGAGCTTCGTTGCGGAACAGGAAATGCAGCGACATCACGCCGGCCTGCGGCGAGATTGTCGAGGTATTCGCCGATGATACGATCGCGAATTCGAGGTCGCCGCCCTTGACCAGTTGCAGCAGCTGCGGCTCCTGTCCGAGTTGCGCGCCCGGAAACTGGTCGACCAGCATCGTGCCCTTGCTCAATTCCTTAAGCTTTGCGGAAAAGATATCGTAGGCGACGCTGTAACCGGAATTGAGCTGCTGGTCGTGGGCGAAGCGATAATGCTTCACCTCCTGCGCGCCGGCGCTTGCCGCGAACAGCACCGCTGCCGCTGCAATCAGTGCGCCCGCGAGTGTTTTTGGATTTTTCACCGTCTCCCCCTGTTCTGATTTTCTCAATCATCCCATCGGGGTTGCGCGATTGTCAATGAAGCATCGCGCGGCACGTCGTCCCGGCGAACGCCGGGACCCATAATCCCTGGCCTTGATTATTGCAGAAGGCCTCCACCCCAATGCCGAAACGCGAGGACACGGCGTATGGATCCCGGCGTTCGCCGGGACGACTCGTGGAGATGTGTTCTAGTTGATCGCCCGGATCAGCGTCTTGACCTTCTCGGCGTGCGGGCCAAGCTCTTTTGCCAGCTTGTCGAGATAGGGATCGGCGACCGCCGTAAAACCGGATTTGTCGACGTCGGTGACGACCTTGACGCCGATCGCCTTCAGCTTGTCCTGTGATTGATGTTCGAGCTCGATCGCCTTGGCCGGCTGGGTTTTGTTGACCTCGTCGGCGGCGGCCTGCACCCAGCCCTGCTGTTCCGGCGACAGGCTGTTCCATAGTTTGTCGCTCACCCACACCAGACTGTTGTTGGCCTCGTGCTCGGTCATCGACAGCACCGGCGCCACTTCATAGTGCTTGTTGGCGAGATACACATTGACGCCGTTTTCCGCGACGTCGACCACGCCGGTCTGCAGCGAGGTATAGACGCTGCCGAACGGCATGTGCACGATCTGCGCGCCATAGGCCGGGAACATGGTGTCCTCGGTGGGCGTCGCCTGCACGCGCACCTTGAGACCCTTGATGTCTTCGACCTTCTTGATCTCGCGCTTGGAATACATGTTGCGCAGGCCGAGCGTCGCGAGCCCGATGACGCGGGCGCCCTGCACGGTGTCCGCGATCATCGCCTTGACGGCTTCGGACACTTTTGGGTCCGCCATCGCCTTGACGAGATGCGCTTCGGAACGGAACAGGAAGTGCAGCGACATCACGCCGGCCTGCGGCGACAGCGTCGCGGCATTCGCCGAGGAGGAAATGCAGAATTCGATATCGCCTGATTTCACCAATTGCAGCACCTGCGGCTCCTGCCCGAGCTGCGCGCCTGGGTATTGCTCGACCAGCATGGTGCCCTTGCTCAGCGCCTTCAGCTTGTCAGCAAAAATGTCGCCGAGGATGCCGTAGCCCGTGGTTTTGGGCTGATCGTAGGCAAAGCGATAATGTTTTACCTCTTGTGCATTAGCGCTGGCGGTCAGCGCCAGCGTCGACACGGCAATTAACGCGCTGAAAAATCTGTTCAAGCTTTTCATGGTCGCTCCCCTCCCGGATGATTTTTTCTTTGATCATCCCATCGGGGTTGAGCGGATGTCAATCGAGCATCCGCGCCGGGAGTGCAACGCAAGTGCGAGATATCCGCTCGCGGGTCGTAGCCCGGATGGAGCGAAGCGTAATCCGGGGGAAGACGCATCGCAGCCGATAACCATCATTTTGGAGGAGACCGCCCCCGGATTGCGCTTCGCTCCATCCGGGCTACGAGTTACTTCCCCTGCCCGCGCATGAAATCGAAATCGCAGCCCTCGTCGGCCTGCAAGATGGTCTCGTTGAACAAATGGGCGTAGCCGCGCCGCGCCCAGTCCGGGGTGATCGCGGGAGGCAGCCCCAGGCGGCGCTTCTCGAGTTCGGCGGCATCCACCAGCAGATCGATGCTGCGTGCGGCGACATCGAGCCGGATCATGTCGCCGTTGCGCACCAGCGCCAGCGGGCCGCCGACCGCGGATTCCGGGGTGATGTGCAGCACGATGGTGCCGAACGCCGTGCCACTCATCCGCGCGTCCGAGATCCGCACCATGTCTTTCACGCCACCGCGCGCCAGCTTCATCGGGATCGGCAGGTAGCCCGCTTCCGGCATGCCCGGCGCGCCCTTCGGCCCGGCATTGCGCAGCACCAGTACGTCATCGGGGTTGACGTCGAGATCGGGATCGTCGACCCGTAGCGTCATGTCCTCGACCGAGTCGAACACCACGGCGCGGCCGGTATGCTGCAGCAGCCTCACGCTGGCCGCCGAATGCTTGATCACCGCGCCGCGCGGCGCGAGGTTGCCGTGCAGCACCGCCATCGCGCCTTCGGGTTTTATCGGATCGTTGCGGCCGCGGATGGCGTCCTGCCCCGGCACGTCCTCGGCATTCGCGACCGCATCGCGCAAGCTGCCGTCGATGGTTTTGGCATCGAGGTCGAGCAGGTCACCGAGCTGCTGCATCAGCTTCGGCACGCCACCGGCGTGATGGAAATGTTCCATGTAATGCGCGCCCGACGGCTTTAAGTCGATCAGCACCGGCACCTCGCGGCCGAGCCTGTCGAAGGCCTCGAGATCGATGCGATGCGGCGTGCGGTTGGCGATCGCGGTGAGATGGATCAGGCCGTTGGTGGAGCCGCCGATCGCCTGCAGCACCACCAGCGCGTTGCGGAATGCGGCCGGCGTCAGCAATTCGCTCGGACGCGGCGACTTTGCCACCGCCATCTCGGCGGCACGCTTGCCGCTCGCCTCCGCGAGGCGAAACCGCTCGGCATGCGGCGCGGGGATCGTTGCGCTCATCGGCAACGACAGGCCCAGCGCCTCGGTGATGCAGGCCATGGTCGAAGCCGTGCCCATCACCATGCAGGTGCCGACCGATGGCGCAAGCCGGCCGTTGACCGCCTCGATCTCGTCGCCGTCGATCTCGCCGGCGCGGAACTTTGCCCATAGCCGCCGGCAGTCGGTGCAGGCGCCGAGCACCTCGCCCTTGTGATGGCCGACGACCATCGGCCCGACCGGAATCACCACCGTCGGCAGGTCGGCTGAGACCGCGGCCATGATCTGCGCCGGCAGCGTCTTGTCGCAGCCGCCGATCACGACCACCGCGTCCATCGGCTGGGCGCGGATCATCTCCTCGGTGTCCATCGCCATCAGGTTGCGCAGGTACATCGATGTCGGAAAAGCAAAACTCTCGGCGATCGAGATGGTCGGAAATACCATCGGCATCGCGCCCGCCAGCATGACGCCCCGTTTTACCGCCTCGATGATCTGCGGCACGTTGCCGTGGCAGGGATTGTAGTCGCTGTGGGTGTTGGTAATGCCCACGATCGGCCGGTTCAGCGCGTCGTCGGAATAGCCCATCGCCTTGATGAAGGCCTTGCGCAAAAACAGCGAAAACCCGGCGTCGCCGTAACTGGTCAGTCCTTTGCGCAATCCGTCGGCCATTGTCGTTTCTTTCTGTTATTTTTTCAGTTCGCACCATCATACACCGTCATTCCGGGATGCGCCGCCCGAACTCGGGTTTACCCGAGTTCGGCATTGTCAATGTCCAAGTCGGCTACAGCCGACTTGGATGCGCAGGCCCGGAATCCATAACCCCCGATCGTGGTTATGGATTCCGGGCTCGCTCGCCCAGCGGCAAAATTGTCGATGAGCGAGCGCCCCGGAATGACGAAAAGTTATTTCCACTTCACGATCCGGCTCGCGTCACCTGAAAACTCCATACTGCAGAACGCGCCGCCCTGATAGAATTGCCGCACCGGATCCGGCTTCAGCTTGGCCTGCTCGGCCATCGCATGATCGCGAAAATCCTCGGCGCGGCCGGTCGGGCGGTAGCCGAGGTCGTAGGCGCGGTGGTTGTCCCACCAGGCGCGCTCATTATAGGACGCGCCGTAGAGAATCTCGAAGTGGATATCGGGATGATCGAGCCCGATCCGGCAGAGCTGCACCAGGTCTTCCGGCTTCAGCCAGATCGAGAGCCGGCGGTGATCCAGCGGCTTGTCGCCGAAATTGCCGATCCGCAGACACGTGACGCCGATGCCGTGCTTGTCGGCATAGAGCGAGCCGATCGCTTCCCCGAATGCCTTGCTGACGCCGTAGCGGCTGTCGGGGCGCACCGTCACGTCGGTGCCGATGCGCTGATGCCTGGGATAAAAGCCGACCGCATGGTTGGACGATGCGAACACGATGCGCTTGACGCCCTTTTTGCGCGCGGCCTCGAACAGATTGTAGCAGCCGATGATATTGGACTGCAGGATGGTGTCCCACGGACCTTCGACGGAAAAGCCGCCGAAATGCAGGATGCCGTCGATGCCTTCGCAGATCGCCTCGACCTGGGCGAGATCGGCGAGGTCGGCGGCCTTGAACTTTTCGGCCGCGCCAAGATCGGCCGGCTTCTTGATGTCGCTCACCACCAGGTCGGGATAAATTGGCGGCAACAATTTGCGCAGGCGCGTGCCGATTTCGCCGGCAGCGCCGGTAATCAGAATTTTTGGCATTCCATCCCTCGTCTCTCGCGACCGATTTGCGGTCGTTCACCGACAGTGATAGCAAACCAAATCAGAAGGAAACGCAACAACGAGAACAGCAAATGTCCGATGCACCCCACCGCCCCGGCTGGCAGCCGGCGACGTATTATCCTGATCCGGCCATTCATGCGGTCGATCCGCGCTTCGAAAAATACTGGCTGAAACTCTCGGCCATCGAGCGGCTGGCAACGGGACTACGCTGGGGCGAAGGCCCGGTGTGGTTCGGCGACGGGCGTTATCTGCTATGCAGCGACATTCCCAACAACCGTATCCTGAAATGGGAAGAGGAAACCGGCGCGGTCAGCATTTTCCGCAAGCCGTCGAACTTCGCCAACGGCCATACCCGCGACCGCCAGGGCCGGCTTGTCGGTTGCGAGCACGGCGGACGCCGTGTTGTAAGGACCGAATATGACGGCGCAATCACGGTGCTGATGGATTCCTTCGAAGGCAAGCAACTCAATTCGCCCAACGACGTGGTGGTGAAATCCGACGGCTCGATCTGGTTCACCGATCCGGTATTCGGCCTGCTCGGCAATTACGAAGGCTACAAGGCCGAATCCGAGATCAACCCCAACGTCTACCGCATCGACGGCAGCACCGGCACAGCCACCATCGTCGCCGAAGACGTGCTCGGCCCCAACGGATTGTGTTTCTCGCCGGACGAACAGATCCTCTACATCGTGGAGTCGCGCGGCGTGCCGAACCGTAAGATTCTGGCCTACGACATGAGCGCCGATGGCAAGACCATCTCCAACAAGCGCGTCCATATCGATGCCGGCCCCGGCACGCCGGACGGCATGCGTTGCGATATCGACGGCAATCTGTGGTGCGGCTGGGGCATGGGCGATCCGGAACTGGACGGCGTATTCGTGTTCGCGCCCGACGGCGCGCAGATCGGCCGCATCGCGCTGCCTGAGCGCTGCGCCAATCTGTGTTTTGGCGGGCTGAAGCGCAACCGGCTGTTCATGGCCTCGAGCCAGTCGATTTACGCGCTGTATGTGAATACGCAGGGCGCGCTGGGGGGATGATCTTGTCGTCCCGGCGAACGCCGGGACCCATACGCCGTGTCGTTTCAATTGGAGCACAACGTTGCAACGACCTCGTTGGAGCCGAAACGCCGGTGGTTATGGGTCCCGGCGTTCGCCGGGACGACGAATTACAGCGTCCTGTACTTCTTAATCTTCGCGATATCCGGCTCAATGCCGAGCCCTGGCGTTTCCGGCAGCACGATCTCGCCATCCCTGATGTCGGCCACGGTCCCACAAAAATCCTCGCGTAACGGATTGCCATTGCTGTCGACCTCCAGCAATCCGCCGCCACCCGAGCCCGCGAGCAGATGCGCTGACGCCAAGAGTCCGATGCCGCCGCCGAGAAAATGCGGACAATAATGCCGCTTCGACGCCAGCACGTCGCGCGCTACCGCGAGACAGCCGGTGATGCCGCCCCATTTGGCCGCGTCGGGCTGCACCACGGTCAGCACGCCCTCGCTCAGCGCCGCCGCAAAATTCTCGCGGCCCGCGATGTTTTCGCCACCCGCCAGCGGAATCGTCAGGCGTTTTTGCAACGAGCGCCATTCGCTCCACGGACGATCGGCTCGTAGCGGCTCTTCCAGCCACGCCAGATTGAATTCTTCGAGCGTTGGCGCCAATTGCAGCGCCTGCTCGATTCCCCAGCCCTGATTGACATCGGCCGCGAGAAAAGCCTCTCCGACAAGCCGCCGCAACGCGCGAAGATTGGCGCGGTCGCCATCGGCATCGAAGCCTATCTTCAGCTTGAACGCGCGGTGGCCGCGGCGCAGTGCGGCTTCAGCCTGCTCCACACAGCCGGCCGGATTGATGCCGCTGGCGTACACGCGCATGCGGCCCGAGGTGCCGCCGATCACCCGCCATAGCGGCGTGTTCGCGCGCCTGGAAAACAGATCCCACAGCGCGATATCGATGGCGGCGATGCTTTGCGCGAACGGGCCTGCCTCGCCGGATTGCAGCGCCATTACGGAGGTCGCGGCACTGAGATGTTCGAACGCGCCGGAAGGATGCGTCCACGCCCGCCCGGCCAGCATCGGCGCCAGCATTTCGTTGATCAGCCGTGTGCGGTGCTCGGCACCCATAGACGGAAAGTTGCACCACGCTTCGCCCCAGCCGACCTGGCCGTCGCCGTCCTCGACACGGACGAATACTGCGGCGCGGTCTTGCATCGCGCCGAACGAGGTCACCACAGGCGTTGTCAGCGGATAGCGGTAGCAGAACGCCTGAATGCCGCGAACGGTGAATGGCGTAATCATGATCAGGCGTCGTCCCGGCGAACGCCGGGACCCATAACCACCGGCGCCCGCGGCTTACGAACAAGCGTTGCAACACCGCGTTTCAACGGAAACTCCAGCGGGTATGGGTCCCGGCGTTCGCCGGGACGACATCGTGTTTGCGGAGACGCCGGACGAAAACGGCGCGATTACGCCGCGTTGAAGCCGGCAATGGCTTTCACTTCGAGATACTCTTCCATGCCGTATTTGCCCCACTCGCGGCCGTTGCCGGACTGCTTGTAGCCGCCGAACGGCGCACTACGCTCGTTGGGCACGCCGTTGAGGTTGACGTTGCCGGCGCGCAGCTTGCGACCGACATCGCGCGCGCGCTCCACGCTGCCGGCGGAGACGTAACCCGCCAGCCCATAGGGCGTATCGTTGGCGATCTTCACCGCATCCGCCTCGTCCTTGGCGCCGAGGATCGAAATCACAGGCCCAAAAATTTCCTCACGCGCGATGGTCATATCGTTGGTCACGTCGGCGAACACCGTCGGGCGAACATAAAAGCCCTTGTTGACGCCTTCCGGCAGGCCCGGACCACCGGCCACCAGCGTGGCGCCTTCCTCGATGCCCTTCTGAATCAGCTTCTGGATCTTGTCCCACTGGATACGCGACACCACGGGGCCGATGTTGGTGCCCTCGGCGCGGGGATCGCCGGCCTTGGTCTTCTCGGCGACGCCCTTGGCGATGGCGGCGACTTCCTTCATCTTCGACAGCGGCACGATCATCCGCGTCGGCGCGTTGCAGGACTGGCCGGAATTGTTGAAGACGTGCGCGACGCCACCGGCGACAGCCTTTTGCAGGTCGGCGTCTTCCAGAATGACGTTCGGCGACTTGCCGCCGAGTTCCTGACTGACGCGCTTCACCGTCGGTGCGGCGCGCTTGGCGACGTCGATGCCGGCGCGGGTCGAGCCGGTGAACGAGATCATGTCGATGTCAGGATGCTCGCTCATGGCGGCGCCCACTTCGGGGCCGAGGCCGTTGACGAGGTTGAACACGCCCTTGGGCACGCCGGCTTCGTGCAGGATTTCCGCGAAGATCAGCGCGGATGACGGCGTGAATTCCGACGGTTTCAGGATCATGGTGCAGCCGGCAGCGAGCGCGGGCGCGACCTTGCAGGCGATCTGGTTGAGCGGCCAGTTCCATGGCGTGATCATGCCGATCACGCCGACCGGCTCGCGCACCACGACAGCCGAGCCGATCGGCTCTTCGAAGTGGTAATTCTTCAGCACCTCAAGGGTGGAGGCGATGTGGCCGAGGCCGGCGCCGGCCTGGAATTTCTCCGCGAACGGCAGCGGCGCGCCCATCTCGTCGGAGACGGCAGCGCCGATGTCCTTCATCCGGGTCTTGTAGACCTCGATGATCCTGCTCAGGAGCGCGACGCGCTCCTCGCGGCTGGTCTGCGAATAGCTCTGAAACGCGCGCTTGGCGGCGGCGACCGCCTTGTCGACGTCGGCCTTGGAGCCGAGCGCAACCTCATACATCGCCTCTTCCGTCGCGGGATTGACGACGGGCGTGGATTTCTTGACGACGGGATCGACCCAGGCGCCATCGATATAGAACTGCATGCGGTTGACCATCGTGAACCTCTTGATTTCGAAAGCGATTGATAAGGGAACGGAACGTCCGGCAAGTATCCTTGCACGAAAGCGCCGGGAATTGAACCCGCCATGCGGGACCGCTGGTGATGCGGAGCGGCATATAAGGTCGGGTGGGTGGAGGAAGCAAGGCAAACCCAACGTCGTCCCCGCGCAGGCGGGGACCCATAACCCCTGGCGGTCATGATTGCAGCGAGGCCGTTCAACAAGGCCACTAACGCCAACCAGAACATCGGCGACACGGCGTATGGGTCCCCGCCTGCGCGCATAGGCGCTAAGTTAGTTGGATCATAGTTTGATATCGGCGGCGTCTTGGCGGTTCGTGGAGATGTCTGCGGAGCGCGGCGCGTAGCTGGCTCAGGCGTGCGATTGTGGGCTGCGGAATGATGGCCTGAAGCAGCGAGGCGATGAGTTGCTGGAGCAGTCGCCAGCGGCCGGGCGATGTCAGGCGGCTTCGGCCCAGCGGGGAGAGTCCTCGAGTTCGTCGACAAGCGGCTCGAGCAGAAGAATGGTCAACAGATGGGCCAGAATATGAGGTCTGGCGGAGCTTTCGGAGATTCCGGGAGGACCCTTCAGGCCGATCAGGCTCTTCAACCGCTTGAAGCCGAGTTCAATCCGCCACCGCAGGCGATAGAGGGCGAGAACATCGGCGGTTGTAAAGTCTTCCGGCTTCAGTGAAGTTATCAGGATCACCCAGTCGGCGGCATCGAGGGTTTTCTTCGAGACGGTGTGGCCTCCGCGCTGTGCCTCACGGCGCGCCTTGCGCCGCGCCTCGGCAGCCGCCTGCTGAGGCTTCCTGACCGCGACCAGACGCAAGGCGAGACGCGGGCCGCCCTTGCGCTTTATCCAGATCGGCCGATCGAGCAGGCCGCGCAACTCGGCGGCACGCAGGGCGGCGACAAGATCGACCGCATTGCCACCCTCATCGACCCAGCGTGCGCTCTTCCAACCAGCCCGGATCACGACGTCTGCACCGGCGTCGATCACTTTGGCCATGCGGGCCGGTTGCAGATAGGCGCGATCGCCAAGACGGATCTCACCCTTCACCACCGGTATCCGGTCCAGCGTCTCGCCTTCCTGCTGATCGGTCAGTTCGAAATGGCCAAAGCGTTCGTCGGGAAGATCGAAAGCGCTGTGAATGCGCCACAACTCGTTGTTCTTGCGGGCGCCCGGTCCTTTCTTCGGCACCGCGGTGGCGTCGATGACACGGATCAATCGCCCATCAGCAGCCTTGGGGGCTGCGCCGGCAAGCACATGACCCACCAGCATTGCCAGCCAGTCCCCGCACCGGCGCAGCCGGTACAACAGGGCGACGTTGGAAATATCGACAAGACCCACCGACGCAGCCCATGCGGCGGTCAATCGCAAGCCCCGCTCGCCCAGACAATAGGCCAGGATCAGTCGCAGCAAATCCACCGCATTGGTGATCTCCCGCGGCCGCAAGAATGCTTTCGTCTCCCGCGCCGTCGCGTTGAGTGCATCCCCGCCGCCAAGCCGGACGACGACGTTGCTCCAGTCTTCATTCACAAGCGATTCGTGTCTCATGACTCCGCAAAATCACAAACGATTCCGCGTCGCAAGACCTAATTTAGCGCCTATGCGCCTGCGCGGGGACGACGCAGGATACGTTGCGGCGTTTTTGCAAATTTTCAAATTCAAATTTCAAACAGCCACGGCTTCGCGTTCTCGCGCCGCCGCGCGAGTTGGGCTTTTAGTTGATCTCCCCCTTTTGAGGGGAGATGGAGCGCCGAACGACGCGCCTTGGTAGTAAAAATGCGCCCTTCGGACGCTCCATCGCAGCGATTTCTTCGACCCTGGGACCGACTCTTCCGGCACAGGCGCGAACTTAAAGCTCGCCATCCAGGCAGGCTTTCGCCCACCCTTCACCTGCACCCCCCAGCCATTTAAGGCAGAGCCCCATAGTGGGCTCGGGCGGTTACCCAAGGCCCCCCGATGCCATGCTTGCGAGGCATGGCCGCAGGCGCCGCATCCGACCGGCTTGGGTTACCCCTCCCCAGTCAAGCTTTCGCTCTGTCCCACTTCAGTAACGCCTCTAGAAGCGCCCCTCATCGGACAGGACACGATCAGGATAAGGCAGGTTCTGAGCACGGGGATAGGTATACATTCACATTTTCGTGAACGGCTTGCGTTCCCCGGACGCAGTGCAGCGCGTAGCTCTTCGCGGAGCGGTGCGCTGCAGGATCGTAGGGCGCAATAAGCGCAGCGCATTGCGCCGCAAGAATAACGGCGCGACGGCCAGCGCTCGCGCCGCAAGCTTGCCGCAAATACGCTCTCATGATCGCACGGCCATGCCGGGCAGAACAGCGATCAGCATTTCGATCAGAAAGGTATGCCATGGCCGGGTCTCGGTGTCGTCATCGGACTCCACCCCTTCCGGCCATTCCTCGGGTGGGAAGCTGATGGCGTGTTGCAGCAAGCCCACCACTCCCGCCATGGTGGTTGGAGCGACGTTTGCCAGGGCGTAAGCGGCGTCGGTTGCGGCATCTGAGGCGCGGTTGACCTCTCGCACGCTGTCGATCCATCGCGGATCGTCGGCTTCCACAATCTCTTCTTCCCAAACCGTGATCCAGGACCGGGTTTTTTCGCGGGGCAATTCCTGCTCAAGCGCAGAACCCCGGCTAACGGCGTTTTCGAAAGCATGGCGGGCGGCCTTGTGGACGTCGATTGCCTCGAATATCGGATCGGTCTCGAACGCAGTGGCAGCGTTGGTGGGGATGGCGACAGCAGCGGACGCGGCCAGCGCGGCAGCAGTTGAAAGGAAACCGCGGCGGGTGGTATTGGTGGAATTGGTCATCGATTTTCTCGCTTTGCCAGAGATGAGGGGTTCGATGGTCGGAGCCGGGCGGGTGTTGACGCATCCACCCAGTTCATTTTTCAACCCGGCTCATGATCGCAGAGCGGTTAATTTGGTCATGGCTCCGCCGTTCGCCAGGATTGCCGTCGCGCTCAAAAAAATGACACTAAATGGATCATAGCAGATGATCCAAAAAGGATCAAGGCCTTTTTGATGATTTCGGTCGAACAAATTCGAGCTGCCCGCGGGCTGTTGGGCTGGTCCCAAACGCGGTTGGCGGAAGCGGCGGAGCGCTCTCTGCCGACGATCAAGCGTCTGGAAAGGAATGACGGCGAGGGCCCCTCTGTGTCCGACGATGTTAGAGACGCTGTCCAGCGCGCCTTGGAGAAAGCCGGCGTCGAGTTCATTGCGGAGAATGGCGGCGGCGCAGGCGTCAGAATGAAGAAGCGCAAGCGCTGATTTTTTATTGAACAGGGGCGTGGCGGCCATGAGCGCAGCGACATGCGGGGCGGTGCCCGAACGTATGCGAGCCTGATCGCGGCGGACCCGCTACGCTTGCTGCTGTTTTACAAAGTCGCAGATCGATCCCACAGCGAGGTTGTCTTTATATACTAACACCCGTTTTGCGGGATTATTGTTAACCTGTGCACCGTGGAACGGTTATGATATAGATTCATTTATCACTAGAGAATGTGGTGTGGGGGCATTCGAGGCCCAACTGAATCTTAACTAAATTAACCGTTTAATAGGGTCCTAGCGCTTATATATATGCGCTGGTGCAGGCAGTTTATTGCCAAACGACCAGATATTTCAACGGCTTGTGATTAGTTAATCAAATATAAACACGGGGTGATGTACGTTAACGAAGGTTACTGCGTTACCCGATTGTTTATTTGCTTCTGAGATGATGGTGCGAGTTGAATGTGAGACACCGCCATGAGCACCGGTACAACCGATCCGAATACGATCTTAGAGATCGCTAAAGTCGTCGCCTCTTTGGGTGTAAGCGCGTCAGTGATTGTTCTTAGCATTCTTGCTTGGCGATCTCCGCTGCTCGCTCACGAATTTTTCGCGTTTGTCCGTGGTTTGATTGGTGATTTCCGTTCACGTCCTAAGAGTGCGCCTAGAGCTAAAACGAAACGAACTTCAATCGACCCTGCGGAGTGATGAATTTTGCTTTGCGTTTTCGCCAATTGCAGGACCGTAGGGCGCAATAAGCGCAGCGCATTGCGCCGTAAGTGCACGCAATGGGCCTCGCTTATTGCGCCCTACGAACTGTTGTGGGTTCCTTCCTTTTGGCGGATTTTGTCACTTGGATAATCTTCGCGCGTGCGAATCGCTGCAGAGCGACCAGGTCTGGGGACTCATGTGACAAGAGGGTTCGTCTTTAGATTCGCAGTTGGAAGCGAGCATGATCCTCGCGCGAGCATGTGGCGCCTATGGTCTAATCAAAACGAAGTCTATTTGGCCCATGCGGACAGGGGAAAAATCGAGAAGCTGAGCTTTCATAAAAGCGGAATATGCCGGCGGGCGTTTACGAATGACTACCCTACACCAAAGACCCTGCCAGACCGGCTGATGCAGCGATGGCAGAGAGTACCCGGACAGACACCAAGTACAGAGAATTTCAGCTACGCCGCCGCGCTAGTCTTCCCGACGGATTTTCTTTCGACGACTTTAGAGCCGACGACTAAGAAAGAAATTACGTGGATTACGCCGGCACCGGAGCATGAAAGCGTCGTGGTGGCGTTCTTTTTCACGCGAGAAGGTGAGGTGGACATCAAGAGAGTTCTTACGGAAGAAGGCAAGACATTTATCGGCAGTGCAATACTGCCGAACGGCGAGACATTTGTGATGTCCGGGCATGTTGAGCGATTTGAGGGGCAGGAAATGGTGATCCCGGCAAGCCACGGTAGTCTGCACGACATGGTGATTTCGCGATCGGACCCCGAGGCAACCGGTAGGCCAGTGCGCTTTACAATGTTCAGGGACGGGACAGCCACTATGCCCTTGGTCGTTACAGAATACGGTGCCTTCCAAGTAGCGAGCGGAACTGGAAGGCGTGGGCGTGAAGGAATGGGAGTGCTGACACGCGACCTCGTTATAGAACGAAGTAAGGGAAGCACGCTTTAGAAGAAATTGAATACGACAGTTCGGAACGCGACATGAGTGCGTTATTAAGAAATGGCGTGGACTAAGTTGAACTCGACATCGAAGATTACGCAGCAATAAAAACAAGCGGAAATACACGCCGGAGCATACCAATCTCACCAATTGAAGAATGACCGAACATATGGTCTAAGTTGATGATGGCGGGTCGAGTCGCGCCCTTTGGAGCATTCAGATGCTCAGGATATTTTTGATTGTCTCGCTCATATTGACCGGCTTTAGCGGTCGCGCCGAAGCGTTTTGGTGGTCCATCTTCCGGGGAGTTGTAGGCGCTGGTGCTGAAGCTGGTGCTGCCGCCGGAGCAGGCGAGGCAGCAGTTGCAGGCGTTGCGCGCGGAGCTCTGAATGGAGCTGGAAGAGGTTTGGCATCCGAAGGCGCGGCAGCAAGAGGAGCTGTCTCGTCCAGGGGAGGCGCAGGAAAGGACTTTGCTTATGGCGCCGGGAGAAGCGTCGGCCGTTATATCGGACGTAACGCTTTAGAATACGGATTTGAAGATCAATCTGTCTTCAGCTACGAGCAGAATGAAGAGCAGATGCGCGAAACCGCGCAGCGCAGTCAGGCCGAATTTAGCGAGGGGCTGAGGCGCGGTGGAGAGCAGTTTAGTGAGGCTTTACGCAACGCTCCGCGCCCGCGCTTTGATCAGGACCTTCCGACCTTCAATCAGAACCTACCAACGTTTAATCAGAATCTTCCGAGTTTTAACCAGAATTTACCGCGCTTCTAGGCTTCTCAGGAGATAGCAATGGCCATGAAAGAATGCCCGGCGTGTTCGGGGAAATGCCGATGCGCTAATTGCAATGGCGAGGGAGCGATCGGAATGCTTTTAGGACGCCGCCCGTGTGGAGTCTGCGACGGTAGCGGCAAGTGTCCTCGATGCGGTGGGAAAGGCGTGGTCCCAAAGGACTGAGCTACAGTCCCGCTGCCTCACGTCCTCGATCCCGCGGTCGTGGACGCGCCGACGTAGGACCCGTAGGGCGCAATAAGCGCAGCGCATTGCGCGGCTAGAGTAATGGCGCGACGGCCATACCGCGTTCTGAAGTGCACCTCGCCTTCATGTCCGAAGATGGCGCAATGCGCTTCGCTTATTGCGCCCTACGAACTTCTCCCGACACCGCGTATGACGAGAGACCTTCACCCCGCCCCGCCGCGCGTACCACGCGCGTCGACCCTCCCCCTCCAGGGGAGGGTGAAGAAATCACACCGCCATCTTGCGATGCCGCACCGGCGCGCCTGCGGTGAGGCCCTCCGCCGCGTCGATAATGGCGTTGGCGTCGATGCCGTGATGCCGGTAGAGATCGTCGATGGTGCCGGTCTGGCCGAAATGCTCGACGCCCAGCGCCTCAAGCCTGTGGCCGCGCACGCTGCCGAGCCAGCCCAAAGTCGCCGGATGTCCATCGATCACGGTGACGATACCACAATCGCGCGGCAGCGGCGCCAGCAGCTTTTCGATATGGCTCGTCTGCTTCGAGCCGCGATTGTCGCGACGAATTCGGCGCGCCGCGGTCCAGCCCGCATGCAGGCGATCGGCGGACGTGATCGCAAGCAGGCCGACATCGCGCCTGCTCTCGCCAAGCAGGCCGATGGCCTCGATTGCCTCGGGCGCAACGGCACCCGTATATGCAATTACTACCTCCGCATTGGGCCCCGGCTTGCGCAGCCAGTAGGCGCCGTCGGTGATGCCTTTCTGCAAATCCGGTGTCATCATGCGCTGCGGCTGGTCGATGCTGCGCGTCGAGAGCCGCAAATACACCGAGCCGCCGCTGCGCATGCCGCTTTGCTCGTCGCCCTCCTCGTTCAGCTCGCGCTGCATATGCTCAAATCCCCAGCCCATAATCACCGCAAGTTCATCGACGAAAGCCGGCTCGAACGCCGCGAGGCCATCCTGCGCGATGCCGATCAGCGGCGTGGCGATCGACTGATGCGCGCCGCCTTCCGGTGCCAGCGTGATGCCCGACGGCGTCGCCGCCACCATGAAACGCGCGTCCTGATAGCAGGCGTAGTTCAGCTGATCGAGCGCACGACTGATAAACGGATCGTACAAGGTCGCGATCGGCAGCAGCCGCACGCCGTTGATCGAAGCGGACAGGCCCAGCGCCGACATCAGAAGGAACAGATTGCTCTCGGCGATGCCGAGCTCGATGTGCTGGCCTTTTGGCGAAAAATCCCAGTTGAAGGTCGAGGGGATTTTTTCTTTTCGAAACAGGTCGGCGGCTTCTCCCCTTGCGAACAAGCCGCGGCGGTTGACCCAGGCGCCGAGGTTGGTGGAGACCGTGACATCCGGCGATGCGGTGACGATCCGCGCCGCCAGTTCAGTGTCGCCGCGCGCCAATTCGTTGAGCACCAGCCCAAATCCTTGCTGGGTGGACATCTGCGGCGACGGCGAAAACTTAAGATGCTGCGGCACGTCGATCACCGGCGCGGTCAGCCGGCGGCGGCCTTCGCGGTTGAAAGGTGCATCTTTCAGGAATGCTTCAAGCGACGACGCGTCCTGCGACAAACCTTCAAATTTCTCCCACTCATGTCCGGGCCGGATATTCTGCGATGCGCGCCATTTCTCCATCTGCGTCGGCGTCATCAAGCCGGCGTGGTTGTCCTTGTGGCCCTGGAACGGCAGGCCGACGCCCTTGATGGTGTAGGCGATGAAGCACACCGGGCGGTCGTGATTAACAGCTTCGAATGCCTCGATCATGCTGGCCATGTCGTGGCCGCCCAAATTGGACATCAGGGCCAGCAATTCGTCGTCGCTGCGCCGCTCGATCAGCGCGGAGACATCGCCCTGATCGCCGATCTCGTCGCGCAGGCGCTTGCGGAAGGCGGCGCCGCCCTGGAAACACAGCGCCGCGTACATCTGATTCGGGCAGGAATCGATCCAGCGCCGTAATGCTTCGCCGCCGGGTTCGGCGAACGCCGCCTGCATCAGCCTGCCGTATTTCACGATCACCACGTCCCAGCCGAAATTGCGGAACATGGATTCGAATTTTTCCCACAACCCTTCGCGCACCACGGCATCCAGGCTCTGGCGGTTGTAGTCGACTATCCACCAGGTGTTGCGCAACCCGTGCTTCCAGCCTTCCAGCAGCGCCTCGAAGATATTGCCCTCGTCCATCTCGGCGTCGCCGACCAGCGAAATCATCCGCCCCTCGGGCCGGTCCTTCATCCAGCCATGCGCGGTGACATAGTCCTGCACCAACGAGGAGAACAATGTCTGCGCCACGCCCAGGCCCACCGAGCCGGTGGAGAAATCGACGTCGTCGACATCCTTGGTGCGCGACGGATAGGACTGCGCGCCCTTGAACCCGCGGAAATTTTCCAGTTTTTCGCGGGTCTGATGCCCGAACAAATATTGGATGGCGTGAAACACCGGGCTCGCATGCGGCTTCACCGCGACGCGGTCCTCCGGCTTCAGCACCGAGAAATACAGCGCCGACATGATCGTCACCAGCGAAGCCGAGGAGGCCTGATGGCCGCCGACTTTCAGGCCGTCGCTATTCGGCCTGACGTGATTGGCGTGATGGATGGTCCACGACGACAGCCACAAAACTTTCCGCGCAAGCGCGGACAGCAGTTCAAAGCGCGCGGATTCGACGGGCATCGGGCTGCTCCGGGATGGATGGTTTGTCCGGATGTTAGCGAGCGCCGGGCCGCAAGAAATCTCAAATTTTTGGCACATACCGTCGATTATTGGGATAAAATACCAATACATGCGCCATTTGCCCGGATTTATCCCAATGCAGAACCTCGATGCCATCGACCGCAAAATTCTCAGCCAATTGCAGTCCGACAGCCGCACCACCATGCAAGAGCTTGCCGACAAGGTCGGGCTGTCGGTCTCGCCGTGCCATCGCCGCGTGAAGCTCTTGGAACAGCGCGGCGTGATCACGCGCTATATCGCGATGGTCGACCAGAAATCGCTGGGGCTGCACGTCAGCGTCTTCATCTCGATCAAGCTGACGCGGCAGAAGGAAGAAGACCTCGACCGCTTTGCCAAGGCGATTTCGAAATGGGAGGAAGTCCTGGAATGCTATCTGATGACCGGCAATCGCGATTATCTGCTGCGCGTCGTCGCCGCCGACCTCTCCTCCTATGAAGCGTTTTTGAAAAACAAGCTGACCCGGCTCGACGGCATCGCGTCGATCGAATCGAGTTTTGCATTGAGCCAGGTGAAATACTCGATCGCGCTGCCGGTGTAAGTTCAGTGGTGGGCACGGCGCAAGAGCGCCTTTGCCCACCCTACAAGATCGCGACACGTAGGGTGGGCAAAGCCACCGGATCGCGCGAATGCGCGCCCGATGGCGTGCCCACCAGTTAGCGCCTAGTCTGAAGCCGCGCTAATTCCGCGAGCATCTCAGCACGGCCAGGCGAATCCCGGTATGCATTCACCAGCGCCACGGCCTCGCTCAATTCCGGTCCGGCTTCGCAGCCATGCCCGGCGAGCCAAATCAAGTCCGGCAACTGTTCGCCGTTTCCGAGCCGCTCCAGCAATTCGGAGTAAGGCCGCGGCTCGTCATTTGGCCCGGGCCGGTAGACCTTTGCGAACTGGCCGTGCAACTGACTGAGCGCGTTCGCGCATAACGGCATCGTGGTCTCGAGATCGAGCGCGATGAGATAGCGCAAGAGCTTCCATTTGCTTTCATCGTCATATTTGTTGACGAGTATATCGACGGCATCCGCGGTGCGATGATCGAGCGCGCGCGCGCCGGCCAACGCCTGTTCACGCAAATTCCTGTCGTCGGCAAATTTCAGCCAGCCTTTGAGATGCGACTTCGGGCCCAGCATGGAAAACCGCTCGGGGCGCTCCCGCAGTGTCCGGCCCAGTTCCCTGGGATCGCGCAGCTCGGCCAGACGATAGACGTCGAAATTGGTGTCCCGGTAGCCCTTGGCCATGGCTTCCCATGCCGCCGATTCTGCGTCGCAGGAGCAATCATAACCGACCAGCCAGTTCATGCCGGCGACGGCGTCCGATACCTGCACCGCGATGTCGGAATACGGCCTTGAATTGGAAGTCTTCAGCGCCAGCGGCGCGACCTGCTTGCGAAGCAGGCTACGCGCCTTGTCGCACAGCGCCGGCGTCGGATCGAGATCGAAGAACCCGAGATATCCCACCGGAAAGTCGCCGCGATCGAGCATCTGCTCCGCCTGGGCCTGGCGCTGCTCGAGGCCGCGGATGCTGTCGAGCACTTTTGCCCGCTTGGTATCATCGCGCGTATCGAGGAACGGCGTCCACTCCCACATCGGCGCGCCAGCGGGCACGCGCGCGAGGTCCGCGTCGTATTTCTGCAGCCGCGCGGTTTCCACCTCATCGACCGCCCTGCGCATCAAGGACAGCGGCTGAATCAAGACGCAAACCGCCAACATCACGACCGGAAGCGTGGCGAGCGCCATGCCTGTCGAGCGCGTCCTTCCATGCAAGGCCAAAAAGCACCAGATCACCACCAGCGGTGGAATGGCGGCCGGGATGGCGAGCGGCCAAAGATGCGGCGACAAGTGAGTTCGCGTCAGTAAATCCGCCGCGGCCATCGCAACGAAACCGGAAGCAGGAACGATGACGAGTACCGCCGCAATTGCGGGCTTCGGCGCCGCGCCTTTGATGCTGGCCAAGATCGTGATGATCGTAAGCAACGACCACAGCGCGATAATCTGAATCGCAGCATAGGCTTCGCCAATGGCATTGCCCGCCGCGTCGCTGTTGCCGAGGCTGGCAAGCGTCGCCAGATTGAGCACCCACAGCAGGCCGATGACGGCGCTGAGCACAATTCCGCCGGCAATTGCGCTGCTCGATGCTTTCGCCTGCGGCATTCAGCCTCCCCTGGCGCGCTAAGTTTGCCGCGCCTTGGTATCATGCGCCGGCCGGGACGATAGCCAAAATCCTAGAAATTCGAGCAACTGGAGCCGACAATACCGCCAATCGTGAAATCCCGGCAGGTAAGCCCCGGATTGTCCGGATCGGGGTAAGTGTGCTCACGCTTGGTATAGCTGTAGCGCCAGCCGCGGCTCAGCATGCACTTCTTGTATAGCGCCGAAGTGGTTGCTCCATTCTGCACCACGCCAAAACGCCGGTCGCAAGTTTCTCCATCCGCCTGCAGCACGTCGTCACCGCGCGGCTGCTTCAGGACATTGGTGTAGACCGAGGTGTCGGCCCTGGCACCGGGTGTTGTCATGGCAAGCAGTGCGATAAAAAGCATCGTGCGTTTCATTCGAACCTCCATTGTCGACGATCGGTCGCACGACATGGAGGTTCGGGTTCAAACGCATCGGATTACAAATCGGAAAGCCACCACACCCCCAGGCTCTTGTCGCGCCAGCCGCCGCCGGCCTCGGTGCACTTCTCGTTGAGCAATTCCACCGGCGCACCCCAATCGAACGGCGCGCGGTCGAAATTCAGCGCGCGCCAGTCGCCATCCTCGCAATCGAGGTTGCGCTGCCATTCCGTAAATGTGGTCGCGATCAGCCACCCGGCACCGGAGCGCCGGAAATTCGCTATCGCGCGCTCGATATTGGCGAATGAGAGATGCACGAGACAGTCGCGGCACAGGATGGCGTCGCATCGGGGTAGGGAATCAGAAGTGAGATCGGCGAGACTGTAATCGCCGGCGATTTCGCCGGCGGCGGCGCGGGACTGCAGGCGCTCGATCAGCACCGGCACGATATCGACGCCGACATACCGCACGGCGGGATTGGCTGCACTGATCCAGCCGGCGTCGCCGCAGGGCGCATCGAGCAGCGAGGTGACCCCAAGTCTTGCCAGCAGCCGCGGCAGCTCGGCGCGCAGCGCGGCCGTCGCGTCGATCTCCGAACCGAGGCCAGAGACGGATTCCGGCGCGCCCCACAGGTTGCCGTCGTGAATGCGCTGGAAGCGCTGCGCCAAATCCAATCCGGAAAAGGATTTTCGATCCGCGGCAAAGCGCTGGTGCGCGAGTACGGGCGGTCGATCGGAGTCAGCGGGAAATCCATCTCGGTTCATCGGGCCATTCCGCGCAGCCACGCCAGCAAGGCTGCGTTGATCTCGTCCGGATAGCAATGGCTGAGATCGTCGAGCTCGCGGTAGACGATATTGGCACCGGCGGCCGAGAGCACAGTGTGGGTTTGCCGCGCCACCTGCACCGGGAACATCCAGTCCAGCACGCCATGTGTCAGATAGATCGGCAGCCCGCGCAGTCTGTCGGGCGAGGCCATTTCCGCCATCAACGGATGGAACGTGGCCGAGACCGGGGCCAGATGCGTGAAGGGCGACGCGTCTTCCAGGCCTGTGACGTAGCAGAACGTGCCGCCGTCGCTCATCCCGGTCAGCAGCATCCGCGCGGGGTCGATATTCCAGCGGCTTCTCGCGACATCCAGGATGCGGACGAGATTGGGCGTGTCGGCGTCATCGCCCATCAAGGCCCAGGTCGGCCCGGTCGCGGTGGGCGCAATCAGGATCGCGCCGTGGCTGCGCGCTTCGCGCAGCCAGGTCCATAGAAAGTTGCGGCCGTTGCCACTGCCGCCATGCAGCGCCATCACCAGCGGCCATTCGCGATCGGGCGTATAATATTCCGGCACGTAGAGCGAATAGCCGCCGCGGCTGCCGGGTTCGTTATCGACATGCATGACGCCGGTGCCATCCGGCGCCGGCGCTACTGGCCGCGCCAGCGGTTCGGCATAGTCGCGCTGCGCGGGATCGAGAAAGTAGCGGCTGATCGCGGGGACCGCACCGGCCAGCGGGTACAGCGCTTCCTTGGCACGCGGCACGTATCGCAGCGCGCGGAATACGGCGCGAATACCGTCGGCTTGATCGGGCGCGCCGCGAAGCCCGTCGAATGCCGCAAGCGCTGCATTAACTGCGGCCTCGATCCGCTCGTGCACCTTGGCCAATTCATCGGGCCAGCCGTCGAGTTGCTGGCGTGCCTGCCGCAAATCATCATCGGGCGTTCCGGCAGCGTCCATCACCGCACCAAAGTCCGGTGGGTGAAAATGCCGCGCGATGAAACCGAGCGTCTCCAGCGATCGCAGCAGCGGCGGCAGCATGGCCGCAAGGCGTTCGGAGACAACATCGCTCATTCGGGTTTCATAACACAATGATGACGCTTCGCGCCAAAGCATACGGCGGCCACTGCGCCGGCGCCGTGTTACGATCGCTGATGAAGGCGCGGCAGATTACGCGTTCGGAGAAGGCTCGGCCTCGACCAGCGTTCGCTGCCGGCGGATGCGCTCGCGATGCGCGGTATAGAGCCCGCTGGCGACGATCACCGCGGCACCGCCGATGGTCCAGATATCCGGGACTTCGCCGAACACAAAAAAGCCGAGCACGCTGACCCACACCAGCTGGGTGTAGGAGAACGGCGCCAGCACCGAGGCGTCGGCATAGCGGAATGCCAGCACCACGATCCACTGCCCGGCCGTCGAGGCAACGCCGATGAAGATTCCGAACAGGATGTCGTGCCAGCTCGGCGTCACCCATACCAGCGGCACCAGCGCCGACAGGATGCACACGCCGGTGATGGCGGACCAGGTCATGGTGGTGATGGCGCGTTCCTTGCCGCTCATCATCCGCGTCATGATCAGGGTGCAGGCCCAGGCCAGCGCCGAGACGATGGGGAAGAACGCCGCGGGATGAAATGCGCTTGAGCCCGGCCGCAGGATGATCAGCACGCCGATCAGTCCTGCGATCGTCGCCAGCCAGCGGCGGACGCCGACCTTTTCGCCGAGAAACGCGATCGACAATGCCGTGACAAACAGCGGCGCGATGAAACCGGTGGCGGAGGCCTCCGCGATCGGGAGGAACCGCAGCCCGGAGATGAAGAACAACGAAGACGACAACAGCGCGACGCCGCGCATGACCTGCAAGCCCGGACGTTCCGATTGCAAGGCGAACAGCCGCGTTCCCGGCACCATCGCCGGAACCATGATCATCGCGAATACCAGGAACCGGATCCACGCGATCTCGATCGAGGGCAGCGTCGCCGACAGATATTTCGCGGTGACGTCGGAGCACCCAAGAAAGATCGTCGACGTCAGGATGAGCGCGATGCCGCGGAACGGCCGGTCGGCGCGAGCGGGCGCCGATGGAGTGGCCAATTTCTTCTTCAACAACGGTAATGAAACGCTGTCCAGCCTGGCGGCTGTTGCGGAGGGCGGGGGCACGGCGAAACTCAGGCGTAATAATCAGAATCGGGTGAGGCCCTTAAAAACGATAATTCGCGCGCACGGACAAGGCCGGAAAACAGGATGCCGATATGCACGTTTGCGTGCGACGGCGCGCCATATACTTGCCGTCATTGGGGATGCGCGTTTTTGCGCGCAGACCCGGAATCCAGAAGTTTACGAAAGGTTACCGGAGTCCGCTTCGCGCGCCCTGAAATGATGGAATGCTACAGCATCGGCAGCCCGCGCGGCTTCGGCCCGCGCGGAAACGCCTGATCGAGCGAGTCGATCTCCCCCTCACTGAGCGCGAGGTCGCCTGCGGCGGCGTTTTCGGTGACGTGGTCCGGGCTCGCAGCTTTTGGAATCGCAAGCAGCGATCGCCGCCGGGTGAGAAAGCTGAGCGCCACCTGCCGCGGAGTCGCGCGATGCGCCTCGGCGATTGCCTGCAGCAATGCGCCCGGCTTGCTGCGGGGCGACGGGAAATCATTGTGGCCGAACGGCGAGTAGGCGACCACGGCCACACCATGCTGTTCGCACCACGGAACCACCGCGTGCTCGATGGCGCGTTCCTGCAGGTGATAGAGCACCTGATTGCAGGCGATGCTGCCCTCGCCGGCAACATCCAGCATCTCGTCGAGATCGTCGACGTCGAAATTGCTGACGCCCCAGGAGCGGATTTTTCCCGCGCGCACCAGCTCGTCGAACGCGGCGACGGTTTCCGCCAGCGGAACCGATCCGCGCCAATGCAGCAGATAACAATCGAGCCGGTCGGTCCTCAGCCGTTTTAACGAGCGGTCACATGCGGTGATGGCGCCGCGACGCGACGCATTGCTCGGCAGAACTTTGGAGACCAGAAAAATGTCGTCGCGACGTCCGGCGATGGCTTCCGCGACTACCAGTTCCGCGTCGCCGTACATTTCGGCGGTGTCGATATGCGTCATGCCGAGATCGATGCCCCGACGCAGCGCCGCGACCGCGGTGGCGCGATCGCCGCTGTCGATATACCAGGTGCCCTGCCCGATCACGGATACCTGCGGGCCGCGCGAGCCGAACGGGTGCCGCTTCATGACTGTCGCTCCTTCTGTGTAGCCCGGATGAGCGAAGCGACATCCGGGGATGCAGCAACAGCATGCCGAGATTCCCGGATTTCGCTTCGCTCATCCAGGCTACAGGCCATCGAGTACGCCGATATCCGCCACCAGCACGGTGCCGGTCGCCGACTCCGTGATGTAAAGCCGGTCGCGACCAGTGCCGCCGATCGCGACATTGGTGCAGCTTTGTCCTGCGGATGATTTGATGCGCGCGATCAATTCGCCATTCGGCGCGAACACGAAGACATGCCCGAGCGAGGCATGTGCGACGAACAGCCGGCCCTTGCTGTCCATGGTGAGGCCGTCGGGGCCGCTGCTGCCGAAGGTCGAACAGAACCGGCCGACTTTCGAGACGCTGCCGTCCTTCATCAGCGGCAACCGCCATACCGCATTGTCCCGGGTCATCGCGACGAACAGCACGGTTTCGTTGGGATCGAGCACAAGCCCGTTCGGACTGACGCCGGTATCGATCAGGCAATCCAGCTTCCCGCCGGGTGAGAGCCGGTAAACCCGCCCGGTCGGATCGTGCAGCCCGGTCTGTCCCTGGTCGGTGAAATAGATGTCGCCGTTCGATGCGATATGCAGATCATTGCAGCCTTTGAAGGATTCCGAATTGCGCGCCGTCAATACCGGCTGCATCCGCCCGGCTTTCGCATCGAGCTGCATGATGCCGTGCCGATAGTCGGCGACAAGAATGCGCCCGTCGGGATGAATTTTCAGGCCGTTGGGCCAGCCGTCATATTCCACGACCAGCGTCCACACGCCATCGGGCGCAATCCGGAACACGCGGCCGAACGGGATATCGACGATATAGAGATCGCCGGCGGCGTCGAATGACGGCCCTTCGATGAAGCAATCGGTCGGCTGGCCCGGCCGATTGGCGTCGGCCCAGGTCGAGCGCACGCCCTTGCGGCGAAACTGATCGGGCACCGCCGAAAACACTTTTGTTTCAATCAGCAGCGGTGGCTGGTCGAGATACAACATGGCGCAGTTCACCTCTGAAGACGAGGCGCACCATAGATCAGCGGTGCCGCGTCGTCGATGTGCGGGTGAAACGCATTTTCTCGTCATTGCGAGGAGCGCTTGCGACGAAGCAATCCAGTCCTTTGTTGGGCGGGCTGGATTGCTTCGCTTCGCTCGCAATGACGGCGAATTAGTTCGCAATGGCGAGATGGCGGGGCTGCTCGTTGGAAGCTTCCTGCGCGATCAATCGTTTCAGCTCCGGAATGCACGAACCGCAATTCGTTCCAGCCTTCAACTGCGCACCGATCGCGGCGGCCGTTCCGGCGCCCGCCGCGATGGCATCGCAGATGGTGGCACGGCCAACCCCAAAACAGGCGCAGACAATCGGCCCGGCACTCTGCAGACCGTCGGCCGATTTGCCCGACAACAGCATGCGGCGCTGATCGTCATCGAGCGCATCCCTCGCGAATAACTCCTTGACCACGCCCCAGTCGCCGGCGTCCCGCGCGGGGCCGATGAACAGGCAGGTTTCAATGCGGTCGTCGGTAAACGAGGCTGCGCGAAAAATGCCGCCGCCAAAGTCCCTGTATTCGGCGAGATCGCTTCCGGCGACGGATCGCAACCATGCCTGCCATCCTGCCAGATCGGCATTGCCGGCGAGCAGATAGCCATATCCACCGGTGACGGCAACGCGCGCCCACCAAATATTCGGTGGCAACTCAAGCTGACCGCGCGACAACGCAAATCCGCGAAACACGTACTCATAAGGCGCGATCGACGCCGGTGTCGCCTTGTTCTCCGGCTGGCCGGAAAATGGATCGGTGAATGGCGCCACCAGTGCGCCGACGCGCGCGGTCGAGGCATTGTCGTCGCTCCAGTGGATCGGCGCGAACAGCATGCCGCGCTGCTGGCGTTCGCTCACTACGACCTTCAGAATGCATTGGCCGTAGTCGGTGGTCACGCGCGCAAAATCGCCGTCGGCCACGCCTGCCCGTGCCGCATCGCCGGGATGAATTTCGACGAACGGCTCCGGCAGATGCTGGCCCAGCCGTGGACTGATGCCGGTGCGGGTCATGGTGTGCCATTGGTCGCGGATGCGCCCGGTATTGAGCCGCAGCGGCCGGCCGGCCGTGGTCTCGGTTCGCAACGCAGGAATTTCCGGCGCGATGAAGCGCGCCTTGCGGTCATTGGTGTAGAAGCCGCCCGCGGCAAAGAAACGCCGCTGCGGTTCGATTTCGCCCCATCGCATCGGCCACTGGATCGGATCCATTGCGTCGAAGGCATCATCGGACAGCCGCGCCACGCCGCCGAGATCGAAATCTCTGGCGCCGCCATTCTCAAATGCCGACAATGCCGCGTGCTCGCGAAACACATCCGCCGCCGAATTGAATGCGAACGCTGAACCAAAGCCGAGACGCTTTGCAACTTCGCTCAGCATCCACCAGTCCGGCTTGGCCTCTCCCGGGGCATCGAGGAAGGCGCGTTGCCGCGAGATGCGCCGTTCCGAATTGGTGACCGTGCCGGATTTTTCACCCCACGCCTGCGCCGGCAGCAGCACATGCGCGCCGGCATTCACAGTGTCGTTGGAGCGCACATTCTCGGAGATCACGAACAGATCGAGCTTTTTCAGCGCCACCCGCGCGGCGTCGGCATCGGGCAGCGACACCGCCGGATTGGTGCCGATCACCCACAGCGCCTTGATCTCGCCGCGCCCGATCGCCTCGAACATCTGCACCGCCTTCAGCCCCTCATGGGTCGCGATGCGCGGCGCATTCCAGAATCGGCGCACGCGGTCGATGTCGGGCGGCGTGAAGCCCATATGTGCCGCGAGCTGATTGGCGAGGCCGCCGACTTCGCGCCCACCCATCGCGTTGGGTTGTCCCGTCAACGAAAACGGCGACGCGCCGGGCTTGCCGATCCGTCCCGTGGCCAGATGGCAATTGATGATGGCGTTGACCTTGTCGGTGCCCTGCGCCGACTGGTTGACGCCCTGGGAATACAGCGTGACCACGCGCGGCGTTTGCCGGAACATCTGGAAGAACGCGGCGACATCGACCTCGCCGAGCCCGGTTGCGAGCGTCGTGGCGCCGACGCTGCCGGCAATACTGCGCGCACGGGCCAAGGCGTCATCAAATCCGGAGGTATGCCGCGCGATATACTCACGATCGAGCCCGCCGTCGTCGGCGAGATGCGCCAGCAGCCCCGAAAACAGCGCGGTATCGGTGCCAGGCTTTAATCCGAGAAACAGATCGGCATCCCCCGCCGTGTCGGTACGGCGCGGATCGATCACCACGATGCGCGCGCCGCGCTTCTGCTTGTTGGCGAGCATGCGCTGAAACAGTACCGGATGGCACCACGCCGCGTTGGAACCGACCAGCACCAGAAGATCAGCCTCGTCGAGGTCCTCGTAACATCCAGGCACAATGTCGGCGCCAAAGGCGCGGCGATGCCCCGCCACCGTTGAGGCCATGCAGAGCCGCGAATTGGTATCGACATTGCCGCTGCCGATGAATCCCTTCATCAGCTTGTTGGCGACGTAATAGTCTTCGGTCAGCAACTGCCCGGAAAGATAGAACGCCACCGCATTGGGGCCATCGCGTGCGATGATGTGCTGGAAGCGGTGCGCGACATGGTCGAGCGCATCGCCCCAGGCCACCCGCTCCATGTTGCCTTTGCTGCAGCGGATCATCGGGTAGAGCAGCCGCTCTTCCGTGCGAAGGGTTTCGCCGAGCGCGGAGCCTTTGGAACACAGCCGGCCGAAATTGGCGGGGTGCTCCGGATCGCCGGCAATGGCCGCGCCGCCGCCGCCGTCCGGCGTCGCCAGCACGCCGCAGCCGACGCCGCAATAGGGACAGGTCGTGCGGGTCGCGCGCAAAGCGGGATCGACCATCGTCACGTCACGCCGCCTCCGAGGCAAGCGCCAGCGAACGCCCGAACATCATCTCGCCGCGGATTTTGGCGATCGGCTCGCGCGTGCGGATCAGATCGAGATACCACAGCGCGTCCGCGGTATCGCCGACCAGCACCGCGCCGGTGAGACGGCCATTCGCGATCACCAGCTTCTTGTAGGCGCCGCGCCTGGCATCGTTGAGCACGATGGTCTCGGCTCCGTCCGCCGCAATAAAATCGCCTGCGGAAAACACGGCGACGCCGGAGACCTTTAAATTGGTGGCAACGACGCTGCCGCTGTATGAGGCGCTATTTCCCGCGAGATGCTGTGCCAGCACCCTCGCCTGCTCATAGGCCGGCTCGACCAGCCCGTAGCAGATGCCGCGATGCTCGGCGCATTCACCGAGCGCGAAAATGTCCGGGGCATTGGTCTGCAGCTGGTCGTCAATAACGATGCCGCGATTGACCGGTATGCCGGCCTCCTTGGCCAGCGCGACATTGGGACGAATACCGGCGGTGAAAATCACCGCATCGGCGTCAATCCGGCGGCCGTCGGTCAATTCGATCCCCTCGACGACGCTCTCGCCATGCAGGCGCGCGGTATTGGCGTTGAGCAGGATCTCGGTGCCCTTGCGCTCGACCAGCGTTTTCAGCAACTCCGCCGCGGGCGCATCGAGCTGGCGCTCCATCAACCGGTCCATCAGATGGATCAACGTCACCGGCGCGCCGGCCTTGGCGAGGCCATAGGCGGCTTCCAGGCCCAGCAATCCGCCGCCGACCACGACGACACGCTTCCTCTGGGCAGCTAGCGTCAGCAGCAGGTCGACGTCGCGGCTGTCGCGAAACGTATAAACGCCGGAAAGATCGGCGCCGGGCACGTTGAGCCGCAGCGGCGCCGAGCCGGTGGCGAGCACCAGCTTCGAGAACGGCATGCTCTCTTCACCCGCGATCTTGAGTTCGCGGCGGCCCACGTCGATTTCGGTGGCGACGCAGCTATATTTCAGCGTAACGCCGCGATCCCGCCACCACGATGCGTGCTTGAGCTCGATCTCGTGGGATGCGGTCTCGCCTGCCAGCACGGAGGACAGCAGCACACGGTTGTAGGCGAGCCGCGGCTCGTCGCCGATCACGGCGATGGCGTAACGGCCGAGCGCCGCCTTCGCCAGTTCATCGACCAGACGCGCCGCCGCCATTCCGTTGCCGACGATTACAAGCGGCTCACTCACGGAGCGATTCCTTACGCCGCCTCGACGAAACGATGCCGCTCGTAAAGGAATTCCAGCACGCGCTGCCGGCATTTCAGGTAGGCGGCATTGGTGGATAGTTCGAGCCGCTTGCGCGGCCGCGCCAGCGGCACGTCCAAGACTTCGCCGATCCGGGCGCTGGGGCCGTTGGTCATCATCACGATGCGATCCGACAGCAGCACGGCTTCATCGACGTCGTGCGTGATCATTAGGATGGTGTTGCCGAGCTTCTGATGCAGCGCCATCACCGAGTCCTGCAGATGCGCGCGGGTCAACGCGTCCAGCGCGCCGAACGGCTCGTCGAGCAGCAGAACCTTCGGCTCCATCGCAAGCGCGCGGGCGATGCCGACGCGCTGCTTCATGCCGCCGGAAATTTCCGCCGGGCGCTTGTCCCTGGCATGCGCCATCTGTACCAGGTTGAGGTTATGCATCACCCACGCGTCGCGTTCCGTCCGGGTCTTGCTCTTGGCAAACACCTTGTCGACGCCGAGCCGCACATTTTCGTAGACGGTGAGCCACGGCAGCAGGCTGTGATTCTGAAATACCACCGCGCGATCCGGACCCGGCGAATTGACCTCGCGGTTTTCCAAGAGCACGCAGCCCATCGTTGCATCGGTGAGGCCGGCGACGATGTTGAGCAGCGTGGACTTGCCGCAACCGGAATGCCCGATGATCGAAACGTATTCGCCTTTCTCGATGGTGAAATACACGTCTTTCAGCACGTCGGTCGACGCATTGCCGCGCGTAAAAACCTTGTCGATGTGGTCGAGTTTTAGATAAGGCTGCATGACATCTTCCTTCAGTTCAGCGCGGTGCCGCGGGTCACGATCTTGGCGAGGCCCGCGATCATGCGATCCAGCACGAAGCCGATGATGCCGACGTAGAACAGCGCCAGGATGATTTCGCTGATGTGCGAGGAATTCCAGGCATCCCAGATGAAGAAGCCGATGCCGACGCCGCCGATCAGCATTTCAGCCGCAACGATGGCGAGCCAGGACAGGCCGATGCCGATGCGCAGGCCCGTGAAGATGTAGGGCGCCGCGGCCGGGATCATGATTTTCCAGAAAAATTCCAGCGGATTGAGCTGCACCACAGCTGCAACGTTGCGATAATCCTGCGGGATGTTGCGGATGCCCACCGCGGTGTTGATGATGATCGGCCAGATCGAGGTGATGAAGATGACGAAGATCGCCGAGGGCTGACCGTCACGGAACGCTGCGAGCGACAACGGCAGCCAGGCCAGCGGCGGAATCGTCCGCAGCACCTGGAAGATCGGATCGAGCCCGCGCATCGCCCATACGGATTGGCCGACCAGCGTACCCAGCGCGATGCCCGCGACGGCGGCGAGCGAATAACCCAGCGCGACGCGCTGCAGGCTGGCGGACAGATGCCAGAACAGTCCCTTGTCGATGCCGCCGCGATCGAAGAACGGATCAAAGATCAGTTCCTTGGTTTCCTTGAACACCCGCGACGGCGGCGGCAAAGTCGATCCCGCGCGCCGGCACGCCAGTTCCCAGAACAGCAGCAGCAGCGCGAGCACGATCAGCGGCGGCACCACGCGCGCCGCAACGTCCTTTGCCGCCTTGACGTATTTTTCCGCAACCGGAAGACGCTTCGGCATCAGTTTCACGACCGCGGCCGGCGCGTTCGCCAGGACCGCGGCGGATTCGATCTTCTTGGCGGGCATATTCATCGATCAGACCTCGACGCGCTTGATCGACAGCGACTTCAGATAGGCCGCCGGATTTTCCGGATCGAACACCTTGCCGTCGAAGAAGGTCTCCTTGCCGCGCGAGGTCGAGGCCGGAATATCCGACGCGGCGACGCCCAGATCCTTTGCAGCGTCCTTCCAGAGGTCTTCGCGGTTGACCTTGGCTATCAGCGCCTTGGCGTCATAGCCCGCCTCGTATTTGCCCCAGCGGATATCCTCGGTGATGAACCAGAGGTCGTGGCTCTGGAACGGATAGGAGGCGTTGTCCTTCCAGAACCGCATCTGCTGCGGTGAGTTCTCGACGACGCGGCCGGTGCCGTAGTCGAACTTGCCCTTCATGCGGTCGGTGACGTCCTCGACCGGAACGTTGATCCACTGCCTCTTGGCGCAGATCGCCGCGGTTTCCTCGCGGTTTTCCATCTTCTCGCACCACTGCTGCGCTTCCATCACCGCCATCAGCAGCGCTTTCGCGGCCTTGGGGTACTTGTCGACATAGGCGGCGCGCATGCCGAAGGATTTTTCCGGATGCTTGTCCCACAGTTCGCCGGTGGTGATCGCGGTGTAGCCGATCTCCTGGTGAATCAACTGCAGGTTCCATGGCTCGCAGACGCAGAACGCGTCCATGGTGCCGACTTTCATGTTGGCGACCATCTGGGCCGGCGGGACCACGATGGTTTCGATATCCTTGTCGGGATCGATGCCGCCCGCAGCGAGCCAATAGCGAATCCACAGGTCATGCGTGCCGCCCGGGAACGTCATCGCCGCCTTGATCGATTTGCCGGACGCCTTCTTCTTCTCCAGCGCCGGCTTGAACGGCGTGGTGTCGACGCCGATCTTCAGGTCGGCATATTCCTTGGCGACCGAGATGCACTGACCGTTCAGATTCAGCCGCGCCAAAATGTACATCGGCGTCGGCTGGTTGTTCTGCGTTACCTTCCCCGAAGAGATCAGATACGGCATCGGGGTGAGAATATGCGCGCCGTCGATGCCGTTGCCTTCCGAGCCAAGCACGAGGTTGTCGCGCGTAGTGCCCCACGAGGCCTGCTTCTGAACCTCGACATCAGGCATTCCGTATTTGGCGAAGATGCCTTTCTCCTTGGCGACGAACAGCGGCGACGCATCGGTCAGCGCAATGAAGCCGAGTTTGGCCGCTTTCACTTCCGGGCCCGCGCCTTCGGCAAGCGCTCCGGCGGGGAAATTCAGCTTTGCGGCGGCGAGAAGCGCCGCGGTCCCCGCCGCGCCGGCTTTCAGAATCTGGCGGCGGCTGAGGCTGCGGGGCGTCCGGGTGCTGGTCTTCATCATGAGTGTCGTCGTCCTTTGCGTCTGAAGGGCCGTCCGTCTGGCGTCACCGGCGGTCCTGCTTGAGGGCATGGAGGCGCGTTCCGGGGAGGCCCCGGTTGGGCGGTTTGACAAGTCGGATGATTGGTCTCGAGGGACGGCTTCAATGGCGTCGGCACAAACTATTCAAGCTTCGTGCCAGACGGGTGCAGTGCAAAAATGTTATGAATTACAGCACGTTGGTCAAGTTCCGGATCTCGCGCCCACGCTGCAAACCGCATCCAAAATTTGCGATTCGCTCAATTCTTGTGCGCCGCACAAGATTTAAGCAGGGGCTTGAACTCGTGTCCCGGACGCGGTGCGGCATTCTTCATGCCGCTCCGCAGAGCCGGGACCGTACCAGACACCGGAGTTTCGTACGGCCCCGGCTCTGCAGCGCACCGCTTCGCAAGAGCTACGCGCTGCGCTGCGTCCGGGGCACGCGCCTCACGCGTCTTCCTTCTCCGCCGCCATCATCGGCTTCGGCGCGTTGCCTTTGCCCGGCTTCATCCGGAATTCGTAGGTCATCAGATGCCAAGGGCCGCCGGCCGGTTTGCCATCGGGCGTCGTCGGGTCGGTGCGCTTTTCGATTTTCGAAATCAGGTCGTCCTTGACCCCGAACACAACGTCGGAATCCAGATACTTGTCGCCCTCGATAAAGACATGGGTGATCAGCGGCTCGTAACCGGGCGCATCGACCAGAAAGTGGACATGCGCCGGCCGCATCGGGTGCCGCCTTGTCTGCAGGATCATTTCGCCGACCGGGCCATCGGTCGGAATCGGATAGCTGCAGGGCAGGATGGTGCGGAAGAAAAACCGGCCGTCCGCATCGGTGACGAACCGCGCCCGCGATGACGGCCCGGTCGTTTCATAAGTCGGCCGTTGCGAATCGTAATAGCCGTCATTATCGGCGTGCCAGACATCGACCGGCACATTTGCCAGCGGCTTGCCGGCAAGGTCGGTGACGCGGCTCTGCACGAACATCAACTCGCCATCGAGGTCGGGCGAAATATCCGCGCCGTGCGGCATCGGCTTGTGCTCGCCGACATAGAACGGACCGAGCACGGTGGTTTCGGTGGCGCCGTCGCGTTCGCGATGGTTGACCGCGTCAACCAGCATCGACACCCCCAGCACGTCCGACAGCAGAATGAACTCCTGCCGGGTCGAGGTGCACTTCTGCCCGACGCGGGTTAGGAAATCGATCGCGGTTCCCCATTCGTCGAAGGTCAGGTCGGTCTTGCGGACATAGTCGTGCAGCGACTTCACCAACTCTTCAAGCAGGAATTTTGTGCGCGGGTCCGGCGTTTCCTCGAAACTGCGGATTACGGCGGCGGTGAGTTCGGTGTCGTTGAACTGGGGCATTGGACGCGTCCTCTGCGGATTCTCGATTTAAGTCGCCAGCCTATACCACGACACCGGCGGTGATAACCACGCCGGGATTGGAATGCCGAACACTTTTGGGCTATCAGGGCAACTCCCGACAGCCTTGCGGAGTAAGCCCGATGTTAGCCCCGACCCCTGCCTCCCCCGAATCCGCCGGCATGTCCAAGCCCGCCCTCGACCGCATTGAGGATCACCTCAAGCGCCGCTATATCGACGCCGGCAGGTTTCCGGGAACGCAGCTTCTGGTCTACCGCCGCGGCAATGTCGTTCATTCCGCCGTGCAGGGCTTTGCCGACCTCGAGCGCAAGTCGCCGGTCAAGGATGATACCATCTTCCGGATCTATTCCATGACCAAGCCGATCACCTCGGTGGCCTTCATGATGCTGGTCGAGGAAGGCCGCGTCGCGCTCGACGAGCCGGTCCACAAATACATCCCGGAATGGAAGAACCTCGGCGTGTTCCAGGCCGGCACGGCGCCTGCGTTCCTGGCCAAACCGCCGGCACGGCCGATGCTGATCGTCGACTTGATGCGCCATACCTCCGGACTGACCTACGGATTCCAGCAGCGCAGCAATGTGGACGCCGCCTATCGGGACAAGCAGATCGGCGCGGTCGAAAAGGCCGGCACGCTGGATACGATGATCGCCGACCTTGCGAAAATCCCGCTGGAGTTTTCGCCGGGCGAGGCCTGGAATTATTCGGTATCGACCGACGTGATCGGTTATCTGATCGGCAAGATCAGCGGCATGCCGTTCGAGCAATTCCTCAAAGAGCGCATCTTCGATCCACTCGGAATGGCCGACACCGACTTTTTCGTGCCCGCCGACAAGGCCCACCGATTCGCGGCATGCTACAATGCCGACCCCGGCGGCATGATGTCGTTTCACGCGACCGAAAAGAAGGGCGGTCTGACGCTGCAGGACGATCCGACCACGAGTTCGTTCCTGACGCGGCCATCCTTCATCTCCGGCGGCGGCGGGCTGTGTTCGACGGCGGCCGACTATCTCACCTTCTGCCGCGCGCTGCTCAATGGCGGCGAACTCGGCGGTATCAGGTTGATCGGACCGAAGACATTGGCGCTGATGACGACAAACCACCTGCCCGGCGGGCGCGATCTGCCGGAGATGTCGCGATCGATGTTCGCGGAAGCGACCTACAACGGCATCGGCTTCGGCCTCGGCTTCTCCGTCACCATGGACCCGGCGAAGACGCTGATCCCCGGCAGCCCCGGCGAATATGCCTGGGGCGGTGCTGCGACGACGTCGTTCTGGATCGATCCCAGGGAGGAGCTGATCGCGATCTTCATGACCCAGGTATTGCCGTCAAGCGCCTATCCGGTACGACGTGAACTGCGCACCATGATCTATTCTGCGATCACCGACAGCAATCTGTAAATGGAGCAAGCTGATGAACCGGCCGCCGCTTCCGCCTTTTACCGCCGAGACAGCAGCGCAAAAGGCGCGGATGGCGGAAGATGCATGGAACAGCCGCGATCCCGCCAAAGTGGCGCTCGCCTACACCACCGACAGCCGCTGGCGTAACCGCGCGGAATTCCTGCAAGGGCGCGAAGCCATCGAGGCGTTCCTGACGCGCAAGTGGAACCGCGAACTCGATTACCGGCTGATCAAGGAAGTATGGGCCTTCCACGACAACCGCATCGCCGTGCGCTTTGCCTATGAATGGCACGACGACAGCGGCAGCTGGTTTCGAAGTTACGGCAACGAGAACTGGGAGTTCGACAACGAAGGGCTGATGCGGCTTCGGATCGCCAGCATCAACGATCTGCCGATCAAGGACGGCGACCGCAAATATCACTGGCCGCTCGGGCGGCGGCCCGACGACCATCCGTCGCTGAGCGACCTCGGGCTCTAACTTGCCCTATGCATAGTCGGTCGCCCCGCCGCAGTCTTGCTAACTGACCAGGCTTGCTAACTGACCAGGCTTGGCCAGCGCGAACCGCGTTTTGTGACGGACCTGTCTTTCGCGGTGAGTTCGGCCGCTTTCCTTGCCCGGTCGGCCTCGTGAAGTTGCATGGCCTGGCAGAAAGCCTTCAACTCGGAACCGTCGATGCCGTGAAGCCGCATCCGGAGCTGAAGAATTGCTACGGCAAGGATTTGAGCTGCCTCCAGATTGGAGCTTTCAACGAGCGCTGCACGATTTTCATCGAGAGTAGCGATAATGGAACGCAAATGTGCCTCGGAGTCCGAGACCAGACGCAACCGACTGTCTGAGTTAATCACCGGCATTGTCCCCCTTGCCAAGCCTCGCGGTCGTATCGGCACAATCCCGCACCCATCTCCATGGGCCGCAGCAAAGCCGACCTCCGCAAGTTTTATGCGCCGGCGGCGTCTTGCAATGTGAACTGGATCACATCTCGCAAAATAAGTTTTGCAACCGCCTGCACCGGAAACGGACGCGGAAAATTCATTTCCGGGGTATTTCCCGCGACCGGGTCAATCAGGAAAACAATGCCTCAAGCACCCACTATCGGGCGACAGCCAGCTTGAATGGTATTATGATACTCAACTACTATCCCTTTTGTTGCCTAAGGTAAATATCGTTCCTTGGCGCCATTCGCGCCGTGCGTTCGATATTTTGCTGTCATATCATCTAGGTAGCACTGCCGTCCCGCTGACCGGACGGATGCGCTGGCCCTTCAACCTCAACTTCCACAAGATTTCAGTGGTTTAAAGACGAATTCATCCATTCAAACCACTTGAAAGCGGTATATAAGGAAGAATCCCCTGCGAAACCTGTTCGAGGGTTTTCTCGATCGAAGGACGGTAACATTAGAAATGAACAAATTAGCGGTGAAGAGAACGAAACAGCGCAGTGCCGGTAAACCCGATATTGAGATGGGTAAAAGAATTCGGCTGCGCCGGGTTGAGCAACGAATTTCACAGGCGGAACTTGGCCAGAAGCTGGGCGTCAGCTTCCAGCAGGTCCAGAAATACGAGAAGGGCGTCAACCGGGTCGGCGCAGCCCGGCTTCAGCAAATCGCCACAGCGCTGGATGTGCCCGTGACATTCTTCTATGACGGCGACGGCAAATCGCGGGAAGTGGAAAGCCTGTTGTTCCTCGACAGCGCCTTCAGCCTCCGGCTTCTGCGGGCCTATAGCAAGATCAAGGATCAGACCGTGCAGCGCCAGCTGGTGTCCTTGATGGAATTGATCGCCGCCGAAGACTAGCAACGTGGGTGATTGATCGCGGTGCCCGGTGATTTCAAACTGTCGCCCCGCGCACGCGATCGATCAACGCCAGCGGGTCGGACGGCAACGCGTCGCCGCGCCAGGCGACGTGCTGATCGGGTCGCGAAAGCACCAGCCTGTGGCCGTAGAGGCCGCGGGCTGCGGATGCCTCCACATCGAGCACCGTCAACGGCAAGGCTCTGCGCAGCGCCGCGGCTTCAAGCGGCGCGGTGTCGATCGACGAATCTAGTCTCAGCAGCGTGAACTCCGGCCCCATCGCGTCGTAAATCGAGCCGCCGTCGTCGCGCCAAAAATGCGGCGTGCGGCAGCCGGGCACGGTCGATGGCGTATAGCTGTCCATCGTATAGGCCGGCTGTTCGGCGCCGTCGTAGGCGATGATCGGCGAGCGATCGTAGTAGGTGCCGAAGTTGAGACCGGCGCAGGCATATTGCCGGACGTTGATCTCGTAAGCCAGACGCCCGACCTCCCGCCGTGCGCGTTCTCCCGCGGGTCCCGCATCCTCGATGTCGCCGGGCACCGCGCCGCGGCGGCGGATTTCAGCTTCCGCATGTGACATCGCGAATCGCGAGACCTGGCTGGTGATCGGCCAGCGCTCCGCCTCATAGGCGTCCAGAATCGACGACGGCGCCCAGCCGTTGAGATAAGCCGCCAGCAGCCACGACAGGTTCATGGCGTCGGCAATGCCGGCGTTCATGCCATAGCCCGCATAGGGCACCCAGATGTGGGCCGCGTCGCCGGCGATGAAAGCGCAGCGGTCGCGGAATTTATCCGCGATCAGCCGGCGTCCGACCCAGTCTTCTTTGGAGATGATGTCGTAGCGGAAATCAGGAGCGATCCCGAGAATGGTGCGGATGCAGGCGTCGCGGTCGACCTGTTCGAAACCACCCTCGTCCGGCCTCATGTAATTGTGTACCAGCCATCGCTCAACGCCGTCGATCGCATAGACCATGCCGGCGCGCCGGGGATTGATCGAGCCGGTGCCCCACGCGCGCTCGTGCTGCTGCAACTTTATGAGATCGGGCGCGCGGATGTAGGTCGACTGCACCCGTTGCACGACCTCGTCGCCGGAAAGTTTTGCGCCGATCGCCTTGCGCACGACCGAGCGTGCGCCGTCGCAGCCGATCAGGTAGCGGGTGCTTATTCGGCTGATAGTGCCGCTATCGAGATCGCGAAGCGCGACGCTGGCCGATGTATCGCCAACCGTCACGTCATCGACCGAGGTCCGATTAATGATGCGGATGCGCGGTTGCGCCGCGGCGTGCTCGAACAGGATCGGCTCGAGAAAGATCTGGTTGATGCGATGTGGCGGTTCCGGCGTCGGCCAGTTGCAATCGGGGCCGTCGGTCGTCGTAAAACGGTCGCGACGGCAGGGAATGCGGATTCGCGTCAGTTCCTGCCCGGTGAAGGTGGTCCGGTAACTGATGTCGTGCGGGTAATCCGCGGGCAAGCCGGCATTGCGCACCTTCCCGGCGACGCCGAGGCGGCGAAAGATTTCCATGGTCCGGGCGGCGACGTGGTTGCATTTCGGCTCCGGAGGAGCGGCGCGGGCGCGTGTCTCGACCACGGTGACGTCGATGCCACGCCACGCCAGATCGATGGCCAGCGTCAGCCCGACCGGCCCCGCGCCCACGATCAGGACGTCAGCTTCTTTTTTTTGCATGCGTTGCGCCTATTCCGCCTCGGCGCCCGAGGCTTTGACCACCACAGCCCAGCGGTCGACCTCGGTCTTGACATAAGTGGCAAAACTGTCCGGCGTCGATCCGGTCAGCGGCTCCAGCGAAAGCGCCGTCAGCCTGTCGCGCGTCGCCGGATCGGCGACCAGCTTTGCGATCTGGGCGGCAAGTTGATCGACAATGGGGCGCGGCACACCGGCGGGCGCGACCACACCCTGCCATGCCACCAGTTCGAAGCCGGGCAACCCGGCCTCCGCCAGCGTCGGAATATCCGGCGCCGCTGCGACCCGCTTCGGTGTGGTGACGCCGAGCACTCTTACTTTGCCTTCGCGGATCTGCTGCAGCGCCGGCTGCAGATCGACGATCATGAACGGAATATGCCCCGCGATCACGTCGAGCATCGCCGGCACGCTGCCGCGATAAGGGACATGCCTGATATCGATCCCGGCCGCGCTTTTCAGCATCTCCGCGCCCAGGTGCTGCGGGCTGCCATTGCCCGCCGAGCCATAGGCGAGTTCACCCGGTTTCGATTTGGCGTAGGCGATGAATTCGGCCAGCGTCTTGGCCGGCAGATTCGGATTGACGATGAGCGCGAACGGCACGCCTGCCAAGAGCGCGACCGGCGTAAAATCCTTCACCGGATCGTAGGGCAGCTTCTTGTACAGCGTCTTGTTGATGGCGAGCGTGGTCGAGGTCGCCATCAGCAGCGTATAGCCATCGGGCTCCGACCGCGCGACCTGCTCGGCGCCGAGCGTGGTGCCGGCCCCCGGCTTGTTCTCGACCACGACCACCGCACCGAGGCCGCTTTTAAGCTGATCGGCGACAAGACGCCCAAGCAGATCGGTGGTGCCGCCCGCCGGATACGGCACGATCATTTTGATCGTCCGGTTCGGATAGGCCGCCTGGGCAATAGCCGGCGACATCAGCGATGCCAATCCCCCGGCACATCCAGCCATCGCCTCACGGCGCGTCAACAACATGGCGTTCTCCCCGCGCACTTCGTCATGGCCGGGCTTGACCCGGCCATCCATCTTCTTAACGAATCTTGTGAAGCTTGATGGATGCGCGGGTCAAGCCCGCGCATGACGAATGCGGCACTGCGATAGACACAATGGCAGCTTAATCGGAACGCAACCTCTCACCGCTAAGCGTTGCCAAGATGCATCCGCGGATGCAGCTCTCGCCCAAATGATTCATTGAACCTGCGCGCCGGTTGTGGCGCCTGAAGGCACCCGAATGCGAAAAGTCATACTCGCCGCTGCCGCACTCCTGCTCGGGACCGGACCCGGATCTTCCCAGGGCGCCGCGCCTCTCCCGGCGCCGATGGGAACCCATCCGGCCGCGCATGCTGGGCCGGACAAGCCGGCGGCAGCCGCCTCGACGCCGGAAACGCGCTCCACCGCCGCGCTGGCGCTGTCGCACGAGCCGACCTTCGACGAAGGCACCGCGAAGCGGATCAAGGAAGCGGCGCTCAGCTATTCCGACCTCGCGGTGCGCGGCGGATGGCCGACGATTCCTTCGGATGCCAAGTTTGCATCCGGCGTGCAGGGAGCGCACGACGAGCTGTTGCGCAAGCGGCTGATCATCACCGAGGATCTCGCCGGCGACAAGGCGTCCGGCCCGTTTGACGACACGCTTGCGGAAGCGGTGAAGCGATTCCAGGCGAGGCATGGCCTTGCCGCCACCGGCGTCATGACTCCGCGGACGCTGGCTGCGCTCAATGTCTCCGTGCATAAGCGTATCCAGCAGCTGGAGGCTTCGCTGCAACGCCTCGTCAATATGGATTTCAAGTTCGGCGAGCGTTATGTCGTCGTCAACATTCCCGCGACCTATGCGGAAGCCATCGAAAACGACAGGGTTGTGCGGCGCTATCGCGTCATCGTCGGCAAGACCGAAAAGCCGTCGCCGACGCTGACCGCCGAGATTACCAGCGTCAACCTCAATCCGACCTGGACCGTGCCGTCCTCGATCTCGAAGACCGAAATCTCGGCGCATATGCGCAAGGACCCCGGCTACCTCTCCCGCATGCACATGGAAGTGCTGGATGCGCGGGACAATCCGATCGATCCGCATGCGGTGGACTGGTCCGGCAGCCGCACGCCCAATTTCACCGTGCGCCAGCAATCCGGCGTCTGGAACGCGCTGGGCGCGGTGAAGATCGACATGCCGAATCCCTATTCGGTGTACATGCACGACACCAACCAGCACAATTTGTTCGCGGACGACTACCGCTTCGACTCGCACGGCTGCTCGCGTGTCGATAACGTCCGCGACCTCGCCGCCTGGCTCTTGAAGGACCAGGCGAAATGGAACCGCGCGGAAATCGATCGCGTGATCGCGAGCGGCGCGCGCGAAGACGTGCATCTGACAAAGAAGGTTCCGGTAGCCTGGATTTACCTGACCGGGTGGATGACCCAGGACCAGACCATCCAGTTCCGCAACGACATCTACGACCAGGACACCCAGCTCCTGGAAGCCACCGCCGAAGAGGCGGCCTTCTTCAGCCAGGCCGCCAACCATCCCCTCACCGCGCATCTGGTGCGGTAAGCGCCGGATATGATGATCCTCCATCATGGCTGGCGCTCCAGCGCATCGCGCCGCGTCCGGCTCTGCCTGGAGGAAAAGGGCCTCACTTACGAAAGCCATGTCGTCGACATGGCCAAGATGGAGCATCATTCGCCGGAATATCTGAAGATCAATCCGAACGGCGTGATCCCGACGCTGATCCACGACGGCCGGCCGTTGCACGAGAGCGGCACCATCTGCGAATATCTCGATGAAACCTTTCCCGATCCGCCATTGCGGCCGAAGAGCCCTTACGAACGCGCGCTGATGCGTAACTGGATCAGGCATATCGACGGGCTGATCGGCAACCTCATCATCTTCAACTGGCGGCATCATCTGGCGAAGACGGCGTCGCAATGGTCGGACGAGGAACTGGCCGAGAAGCTGAAGAACATTCCGAGCCGGGAGCGCCAGGAAGCCTGGCTGCGCGCAGCGCGAAAACCCTATACCGAGGAGGAGCGCGACGCCGCACGCGCCAAACTGGTGCAGTTGCTGGACAGGATGGAAGATGCGTTAAAGCCGTCGGGCTGGCTGGTCGGCAGCGCTTACTCCATCGCGGACATCGCAGCCGTGCCGTTCGTCAAGCGCATCGACGAAGAGATAGCTCCTGACGAAGTTACGGCAAAAAAACATCCCCGCGTCAGCGGTTGGTGGAATAGTATCCAGGCGCGGCCTGCGTTCGAGCGCGCGAAATTCGGGCCGTTTCTCGAGTCCTGACCGCGCAGCCTTTGAAAGCTCGTACCAATGCTGGATGTCCCCAACGGCCGACCCGAAAAATCCTTTGCCGACGGCAAGATCTTGCAGAGTATCAGCGACGGCATCGGCATCGTCACCTTCAACAATCCCGAGAAGCGCAACGCCATGTCGCTCGACATGTGGGAAGGGCTCGGCAGCGCGCTGCTCGAATTGCGCGACGATCCCGAGGTCCGCGTCGTGGTTCTGACCGGCGCCGGCGACAAGGCGTTCGTCTCGGGCGCCGATATCAGCCAGTTCGAAAAGACCCGGCACAACGCCGAGGCCTCGGAGGAATACTCAAAACGCAGCGCCGCGCAGCGCGCGCTGCTGGCGGATTATCCGAAGCCGACCATCGCCTGCATCCGCGGCTTCTGCCTCGGCGGCGGCATGCAGGTGGCGATGCTCGCCGATATCCGCTTTGCCGCCGAGAACAGCCAGTTCGGCATTCCCGCGGCAAAGCTCGGCATCGCCTATGGCTATGACGGCCTGCGCAACCTGGTGTCGCTGGTCGGCCCGTCCTGGGCGCGGCTGATCATGTATACCGGCATGCGGATCGGCTCCGCAGAGGCGCAGCGGATCGGGCTGGTCGACCGCGTGCTGCCCGATGCCGAATTGTGGGACGCAACAATGCAGGTCGCCCGCACCATCTCCGGCAACGCACCACTGGCGATCAAGGCCGCAAAGATCACCATTGCGCAGGTGCTGAAAGACCCCGCGGCGCGCGATTTCGACGCCATCAAGGACATCGGCACCGCCTGCATGGACAGCGAAGATTTTCGCGAAGGCCGCCGCGCCTTCATGGAAAAGCGCAAGCCGGTGTTTAAGGGGAAGTAGCGCCACGTGTCCCGGGCGCGATGCAGCGTTCTTCACGCTGCTTCGCAGAACCGGGACCCCGGTTCAGCAGCGCACCACGCCGTGAAGGACGGCGTGCTGCGCTGCGCCCGGGGAACGGATGCTACAACGCTTCCAGCACCGCCCTCGCGATATCCGCCGTGCCATTGCTGCCGCCGAACTCCATCGGCTTGATGCCGTCGGCGTAGACCTTGTCGACCGCGCGCTCGATGCGCTCGCCGGCCTCCGCCGCGGCCTCCAGCCCGTGCTTGTCGGCGAGCCAGTCCAGCATCATCGCTGCGGACAAAATCATTCCGGTCGGATTGGCCTTGCCCTGCCCCATGATGTCGGGCGCGGTGCCATGGCAGGGCTGGAACACCGCGTGACGGTCGCCGATATCGGCCGACGGCGCCATGCCCATGCCGCCGATCAGGCCGGCGGTCATGTCGGAGAGGATGTCGCCGAACATGTTCTCCATCACCATCACGTCGAAATCCCACGGCCGCTTCACCAAGAGCGCCGAGCAGGCGTCGACATAAAGCCGGTCGGCTTTCACCTCGGGATGGCGCTTTGCAGCGTCGTCGAACATCTCGCGGAAGAAGGCGAACGCCTTGAACACATTCGCCTTGTCGACGCAGGTCAGCGCGCCCGGCTTGCCGCGCGCCTTGCGGCGCTCGGCGAGACGAAACGAAAATTCGAACAGCCGTTCCGAGGTTTTTCGGGTGATCACCAGCGTCTCGCGCGCGTCGTCGTGGGTCACGACGCCCTTGCCCATCGATGCGAACAGACCTTCGGTGGATTCCCGGATCACGATCAGATCGATGCCGCGCTTGTCCGCGCCGACGATCGGACTGGGTACGCCGGGGATCAGGCGCGCGGGACGGACGCCGGCATAGAGGTCGAAGTGAAAGCGCAATTCCACCTGCGGCATGATCTCGGTGTTGTCGGGATAGCGCACCGCGGGCAATCCGCAGGCGCCGAGCAGGATCGCGTCGGCCTCGTCGCACAGCCGCACCGTCGAGTCCGGCATCGATTTGCCGGTTTCGCGATAATTGTTGGCGCCTGCGGCTGCGTCGGTGAAGCGGAATTTCAGCGGCGACGTCGCCTCGATCTTGCGCAGCACCTCCAGCGCCGGAGCCATCACTTCGGGGCCGATGCCGTCGCCGGCCAGCACGGCAATGTGGAGCGCGTCGTTGGCGGACATGGAGGGTTCCTTCTTGTCGTCCCCGCGAAGGCGGGGACCCATAACCCCTGACGTTAGCTGCGACAGCACGGCCGTCCAACAAAAATACTCACGCCATCCAGAACATCGGCGACACGGCGTATGGGTCCCCGCCTGCGCGGGGACGACGACCTACTTGGCGCATTGACTCCATGCGCGCCGCCGGTTTGGATTGGCCCGTCGGAAGCAACCGCGAACGAGTTGCATTGGCCGGGAGGACAACAATGAGCTTCACCTATTTCGACTGGATCGCCCACCACGCCGAGGTGCGCGGCGACAAGACCGCGCTGGTCGATCTGGCGACGCAGCGGCGCCTGACCTGGCGCGCCCTCGACGAGCGGATCGACCGACTGGCGGCGCATCTGGCTTCCCTGGGCGTCAAGCGCGGCGAGCGCGTCGCCGTGCTGGCCCCCAATACCACCGACATCCTCGAAGTCCAGTTCGCCTGTTTCCGACTGGCTGCGATTTTCGTTCCGCTGAATACGCGGCTGACCGTGCACGAGTTGCAGTTCATCCTCGGCGACGCTGCGCCGGCCGTGCTGGTGCACGACCACGAATTCGAGCCGATCGCGCGCGAGTTGCAGAAACTCTGCGGCATCGCGCATCTGCTCGAGTTCGGGTTGCCTTACGAAAAAGCGCTGGCCGGTTCACCTCGCCTTGCCGCGCACGAAGCTGTCAGCCTCGATGACATCTCGACCATCATGTACACCTCCGGCACCACGGGCAAACCGAAGGGCGCCACCATCACGCATGGCATGACCTTCATCAATGCGGTCAATCTCGGCACGCCCACATTCATTTCGCAAAAGACCGTCTTTCTCTGCGTGCTGCCGCTGTTCCACACCGGCGGGTTGAACTGCTACACCAATCCGGTGCTGCACGCCGGCGGCACCGCGCTCATCATGCGCGCCTTCGATCCCGGCGAGTCGCTCCGCATCATCGGTGACAAAACAATCGGTCTGACGCATTTCTTCGGCGTGCCCTCGATCTACCAGTTCATCTGCCAGCATCCCTGCTTCGCCGAGACCGATCTGTCGCGGCTGCAAATCGCCGGCGTCGGCGGCGCGCCGATGCCCGTGCCGCTGCTGAAAATCTGGGGGGATCGCGGCTGCGCGCTGGTGCAAGGCTACGGCATGACGGAGACCAGCCCGGCCGTGATGATGCTCGATCCCGAAGACGCCGCGCGCAAGGCGGGCTCGGCCGGCAAGCCGGTGCTGCATGGCGATCTGAAGATCGTCGACGCGGATGGAAAAACAGTCCCGCCCGGAGAAGTCGGCGAATTGTGGGTCAAGGGACCGAACATCACGCCCGGCTACTGGAACCGGCCGGAGGCCAACAGGACCTCGTTCACCGACGGCTGGCTCCACACCGGCGACGCCGCGCGGGTCGACGAGGACGGCTTCTACTACATCGTCGACCGCACCAAGGACATGTACATTTCCGGCGGCGAGAACGTTTATCCCGCCGAGGTGGAGGATGTGCTCTACCAGATGCCTGCGATCGCCGAAGCCGCGATCATCGGCGCGCCGGATGCGACATGGGGCGAGACCGGACTCGCCGTCATCGCCGTGAGGAAGGGCCATGACCTCAACGAGGCCCAGGTGATCGGCCATTGCCGCGAACGTCTGGCGCGGTTCAAGTGCCCGCAACGGATCGTGTTCATCGACGCCTTGCCGCGCAACGCGACCGGCAAGGTGCACAAGCCGACGCTGCGGCAGAAATTTCTGGAGTCCGAGAAAGCGCTGTCGTGAGCCATCCCATCAATGGCGTCGCGACGTCGGTCACGGCCTTCATCGGCAGTGCCCTGCGCGGCCCGACCGACACGCCTGGTTCGGTGAATTCCTTCGCCGACTTCGAGCGGCTCTATGGCGGCTTGTGGGCGCAAAGCACGCTCGGCTATGCAGTACAGCAGTTCTTCTTGAACGGCGGCAGCCAGGCGTTGATCGTCCGCGTCGAGGGCGATGGCAGCGGTGGAATCACGGACGCCGACATTATCGCAAGCCTGCCTGTGCTCGACCAGGCCGACCTGTTCAACCTGCTCTGCATTCCTCCCCTGAAACGCCATGGCGGCAACGTCGGCAAGCCGGCCTGGGACGCCGCCATTGCCTATGCCAAATCGCGACGCACCTTTGTCGTCGTCGATCCCGCGGAACGCTGGGCGACGGCGGACGACGTTCTCGACACAGCCGCCGGAGTCGCGAGCGTCGTGACGGCTGCGGACAATGCCGCGATTTATTTTCCACGCATTCTCATCAGCGATCCGTTGAACAACGGACAGACGGACAGTTTTGCGCCGGGTGGCACCATCGCCGGTATCTTTGCCGAGACGGACTTGAACCGCGGTGTCTGGAAGGCGCCAGCCGGAGTCGAAGCCGCAATGCAGGGCGTATTAGGCCTGTCGCTCGGTGGCAGCGCCAGCCCCGGTAAGCTGACCGATGCCGACAGCGGACTGCTCAATCCATCGGGCATCAACAGCCTCAGGAACTTCCCGGCCTACGGCACCGTAGTGTGGGGCGCGCGCACCTTGAAAGGCTCGGACGTGCTGGCCTCGGACTGGAAATACATCCCGGTCCGAAGGCTGGCCTACTACATCGAGGAGAGCGTCGTACGCGGTATCAAGTGGGCCACATTCGAACCGAATGACCAGGCTTTGTGGGCGCAGATTGCGCTCAGCGTGACCGCCTTCATGCAGACGCTGTTCAGGCAAGGCGCGTTTCAAGGCACGACGCCACAGCAAGCTTATTTCGTGAAATGCGACAACACCACCACCACGCCGGCCGACATGGAAAATGGCATAATCAACATCGTGATCGGCTTCGCCCCGATGCACCCCGCCGAATTCGTTGTGCTCACTATTCAGCAGACCACGCTCGTCAGCTGACAATTCAGGACCAGGAAGAGGACAGCGGACATGGAAGCGTGGCAGCAACCCGCGATCGAGTACATCCGCAGCTGGATCGATTTTCAGATGCGGGCATCGCAGCAGCCCGGCTGCATCATCGCGATCGCGCATCGCGGCAGGGTCGTCACGGAATATGCGCTGGGGCACGCCAATCTCTCAACCGGGGAAAAGCTGACCCCGCGACACCGGTTTCGGATCGCATCGCATTCCAAAAGCTTTACCGCGGCCGGAATCATGAAGCTGCGCGAGCAGCGCAGATTGCGGCTCGACGATCCGGTCGGGCAATATGTCAAGGGCTTGCACCGCGGTGTGGCGGAAGCCACCATCGAGCAAATTCTCTCCCACAGCGCAGGCCTGGTCCGCGACGGCCCCGACGCCGGACAGTTTACCGACAGCCGGCCGTTCCTCAGCGCCGAGGAACTGATTGCCGACCTGCAATCGCCGCCTGCTATCGAACCAAACACACGCTTCAAATATTCCAATCACGGTTACGGATTGATCGGCCTGGTGATCGAAGCGATCACAAAGCAGCCCTATCGCGTCTGGATCGAGCGCGAGATCGTCGATGCCGCCGGCCTGCACGAAACCCAATCCGGCATGCCGCTGCCCAAAGGCACGCCCTTCGCGCGCGGCCACAGTCCGCGGCTTCCGCTTGGCCGCCGTCTCATCATTCCCGGCGACAACATCCAAAACGCGATCACGCCCGCCGGCGGCTTTGTCAGCACGGCCGCGGATGCGGCCCGCTACTTCGCGCAGCTGGCGCCGAACGCGAAACGCAGCTTGCTTTCCGCAGCCAGCCGCCGCGAGATGACGCGCAGGCACTGGCGTCCGATTTCGAGCATCGAAAGTTACTACGGCCTCGGAATCTCGATTGGCAACGCGGCCGGCTGGGACTGGTTCGGCCATGGCGGCGGACTGCAGGGCTACATCTCGCAGACCCGCGTCATTCCGGCCTGCGAGATGACCATCTGCGTTTTGACCAATGCCACCGATGGCTGGGCAGGATTTTGGGCGGATGGCGCCATGCGCATATTGCGCACCTTTGAGGCCCGCGGCGCACCCAAGCGGCGTGTTCGCGACTGGACCGGACGCTGGTGGAGTTCGTGGGGCGCCTTCGATCTCGTTCCGATGGGCAACGTCGTGCTGACCGGCAATCCCCATGCTTTCAATCCGTTTCTGGATACAGCGGAAATCGACGTCACCGGCCGCGACAGCGGTCGCATCTCCGTGGCCACCGGCCATGGCAGTTATGGCGAAGCTGCGCGCCTGATCCGCAACAAGGCCGGCAAGGTCACAGCAGTGCAGTTCGCCGGCGGCGAAGGGCGGCCGGAGAACGTGGTGGCGGCGGAGATGGCGCGCAGGTATGGGCGGGGAAAGCGCAAGCGATAATGCGCGCCATCCTGGCAAGCACCTCATCCTGAGGAGCCGCGCAAAGCGCGGCGTCTCGAAGGATGGCCGCGGGCTCTCATGGTTCGAGACGCGTGCTAAGAAGCGCGCTTCTCACCATGAGGACCGTGTTACGCCGCCTTGCCGATCTTCTCCACCTTCACGCCGCCGCCTTCCAGCAGCATCACCTTGTTGAGCAGTTTTACCAGCGCGTAGACCGATTCGATTGCGGGCGCCGGCGTGTTGGTCAGCTTGGCCATTTCCAGGATCGAGCCGATCAGCGCCTCGGTTTCCAGCGAGCGGCCGGCTTCGACGTCCTGCAGCATCGAGGTCTTGTGCGCGCCGACGGCCTCCGCGCCGGCGATGCGCTTGTCGATCGAGACGCGGAAGGTGACGCCGAGCTTTTGCGCGATGTCCTGCGCCTCCTTCATCATGCTGGCCGCCAGCGCGCGCGTCTCCGCGAACTGGCAGATGTCCACCAGCGTGGCATGGGTCAGCGCCGAGATCGGGTTGAACGACAGGTTGCCCCACGCCTTCAGCCAGATCTCCGAGCGGATGTCCGGCAGCACCATGGATTTCAGCCCGGCCTTGATGAAGGTATCGTGCAGTTCCCTGACGCGCGGGGTCTCCTTGCCATCGAGTTCGCCGATCGGGAAGCGATCGCCCTCGACATGGTGGATCACGCCGGGCGCAGTTGCGGCTGCCGCCGGATAAACCACGCAGCCGATGATGCGTTTTGGATCGATATATTTGGTCAGCACGCCGGAGGGATCGAGGCTCTCCAGCTTGTGGTTGTCATACTGGCCGCCGAGCCGCTGAAAATACCACCACGGCAGGCCGTTCTGCACGGTCAGCACGATGGTGTCGGGACCGAGCAGCAAATCGATATCGCGCACCACCTGGTCGAGGAAATGCGCCTTCACCGCCAGCACCACGATATCCTGCTTGCCGGCGTCGGCCGGTTTGTTGACGGCTTTCATTTTCGCGGTCTGCACCTTGCCGTCGTGCCATTCCAGCTTCAGCCCGTTCTTCTGGATCGCAGCGAGATGCGCGCCCTGGTCGATCACGGTGACGTCCTCGCCCGCCAGCGCGAATTTCGCCGCAAGTAATCCGCCGATGGCGCCGGCGCCGACAATGCAGATCTTCTTCTGCTTCGGCGGCGCGCCCTTAAGATACGGGCTCGGCAGCACCTGATCGAACACATTGGAGAGGCTGCCGACGCCGTCGATCACGATGTCGACCACGTTATGCGCGTCGCCCATGGTGCCGGCGCCGAGCGAGGTGCCGCAGGCGATGATGTCGCCCGGCATCAGCGTCACGTCCTTGGAGATGGCGGCGACCAGCTTGTGCGGCGGGAAGAACATGTCGGCGACCGGATAGTTCTGGCGCTCCTTGCCGTTCAGCACGGTCTTGACCGACAGTTTTAGCGGATCGACGCCGGTCTCGATCACCGGACCGAAGACGCCAAACGTGTCAAAGCTCTTGGCGCGCGCCCATTGCTCGAATGACTTGTCCTTGCGCAGGAGGTCAACCGCGGTGACGTCGTTGACGCAGGTGTAGCCGAAGATGTAGTCGCCGGCCTCGGCCTCGGAGATGTTGAAGCATTTCTTGCCGATGACGACGCCGAGTTCACCCTCGTAAATGATCTTTCCGGCATAGGTGGCCGGACGCTCGATCGGCTTGCCCGCCGGCCAATAGGCATTCGGCGCTTTGAGGAACCAGAGCGGCTCCTTCGGCCGGGTAAAATCGTTTTTGGCCGCGAGCTGATGGAAATTGTTCCACAGGCAGATCATCTTCGACGGATCGCAGGGGGTGCGGATCTGGACCTCTGAAAGCTTCAGCGTTTGCCCGCTCGGCTTCGCGCCCGCGAACAGATCGCCTTCGTGAACCGCGATCGTGTCGCCTTCCAGCGTGCCGAAGCCGGTTTTTCCACCCTGCTCGAACCGAATCCATTTTGCCATCTGCATCTCTCCCCGGTGCGGCAGCGTCATTCGATTGCGCGGCCGTTCGTTGCATTGTAGCCACCACGCCGATCCCCGCAATCATGCACTGCATCATGACCTTGGGCCAAGCCTCTGCGTTCTCGCGGCGCAAAGCGTCCGAGGTTTGCCAATCCCTCGCGAACCGCGCGAGGGGGTGGAGCGGCGGGAGGCGCCAGGGCACCAGCGGGCACCCCTTGAGACGAGGATCGCCTCGCCTCGCGCAGCTGATAACGCCAGCCGCGCGCGCCCAGTGACGTAGGGCGCGGCGCCTCCCGGCGCTCCACCTTGGCCACCAGTCCATCGACCGTTCTGGGGCGCCCCGGTCCGGCCAGCTCTCGCTCTGTCCGCTGAAGGATCGCTTCTAGAAAGCGGCCCCTCATCGGACAGGACCCGAGCAGGATAAGGGAGGTTTTGGGGACGGGGATAAGTATCCCTCAAGATTCAAAAAATTTAATGTTGATGAACGAAAAAACTCCACCGTCATCCTGAGGCGCTCGCCCTCTTGGGCGAGCCTCGAAGGATGGTCGCAAACGCGCCTGTGGCTATCCTTCGAGACGCCGCGCAAGAGCGCGGCTCCTCAGGATGACGATGGAGTGCATAGAGGGTGCTCGCGGCAAGCCTCCACAAAATCAACATCCCCCAACCGAAGCGCCAGCCTCCCCGATTGCGCTTTGCCTGTTGAGATCGGTTATGCTTTATCCGACAATTCAACGCGGCGGCCGGCCAACGGCCGCGCGGCTATGGGGAGGATGCGATGCGAGACCGGAAATGGTCAAGGCGCGAGCTGCTTGCGGCGTCGACAACACTGGCAGCAGGCGCGCTGTTCGCCGAACCGCTGAAAGCCGCCCCGCCCCCGCCGAGCGCGGTCACGCCGGCCTTGATCGAAGCCGCGCGCAAGGAAGGCAAGCTCTCGTTCTACTCGGCGCTGGAGCTCAACGTCGGGGAACGGCTGGCCAAGACCTTCGAGGCCAAGTATCCCGGCATTTCGGTGCGGGTCGAGCGCTCCGGCGCGGAACGGATTTTCCAGCGCATCGCGCAGGAGCAGGCCAGCAGCATCAACGCGGTCGATGTCGCCAATTCGACCGATCCCGCGCATTATCTCGACTGGAAGAAAAAAGACTGGCTGGCGCCCTATCTGCCGGACGACGTCGCAAAACATTTTCCGGCCGACCAGGTCGACCCGGACGGCATGTATGCGACTTCCTGTGCCTGGCTGGAGGCGATCGGCTACAACACCAATTTGGTGAAGCGCGAGGACGCGCCGAAGAGCTATGCCGACCTGCTCGATCCGAAGTGGAAGGGCAAGATCGTCAAGGCCCATCCCGGCTATAGCGGCGCGATCCTGACCGCGACCTTCGTGCTGACCCGCGATATCGGCTGGCCTTATCTGGAACAACTCGCCCAGCAGAAGGTGCTGCAGGTGCAATCGGCGGCCGACCCGCCGAAAAAGATCCTGCTCGGCGAGCGCGCCGTGATGGCCGACGGCAACGACTACAATCTGGTGCTGCTCAAGGACGACGGCAAACCGGTGCAGGCGGTCTATGCCACCGAAGGCTCGCCGCTGATCATCGTTCCCTCCGGCATATTCCGCAACGCGCCAAATCCCAACGCGGCACGGCTGTTTCAAAATTTCTTTTTCAGCGCGGAGGCGCAGCAATTGCTGGTCGACACGTTTGCCCATCGCTCCTTCCATGCGCAGGTCAAGGAGAAGGCCGGCCACGTGCCGTTGTCGGAAATAAAGCTGCTGAAGGCCGACCCCGCGGAGGTGCTGGCGCAAAGCGAGGCCATCAAGGCGCGCTACACAAAACTGTTCGGGGTATGACGTGAAAAAGGGAAAAACAACAATGAAGGACGGGGTGAACAATCCGCCGCCGAAGGCCGCGGAAATCAAGGCTGCCGAGCTCGGCACCGCCGCAAGGGATTTCCAGAATCTTCACGAGCTGGTTGCCAAGGCGCGCGCCAATCTCAACCAGAATGCGTGGGACTATATCGTCGGCGGCACCGAGACCGAGACCACGCTGCAGCGTAACCGCATGTCGCTGGACGAGATCGCGTTCCGGCCGCGCGTGCTGCGCGATGTCAGCAAGGTCGACGCGTCCGTCAAGGTGATGGGCCGCAAATTGCGGCTTCCGGTGATGCTGGCGCCGGTCGGCGCGCTGGAGACGTTTGATCCCGAGGGCGGCGCGGCGGTGGTGCGCGGCGCGGGCGGTTTTGGCGCGGCGCATATGCTGAGCTCGGTGTCCGAGCCCGGGCTGGAAAATGTCGCGAAAGCAGCACCGGACGCGCTGCGCATCTATCAGCTTTATGTCCGCGGCGATGAAGCGTTCGTCGAAGACCGCATCAAGCGCGCCATTGACAACGGCTATGCCGCCTTCGCCCTCACCGTCGATACCGCGCATTACAGCCGGCGCGAACGCGATCTTGCAAAACGCTATGTCCGCGCCAACCGCCGCGACGTCAGCGGACGTGAATACCAGATGGCGCTGGACTGGCGCACGGTGAAGCGCATCAAGCAGCGGCACAAGATCCCGCTGGTGATCAAGGGTATTGCCACCGCCGAGGATGCTGATATCGCGGTCGATCACGGCGTCGAATGGATCTATGTCTCCAACCATGGCGGCCGCCAGCTTGACCATGGCCGCGGCGCCATGCATGTGCTGCCGGAGATCGTGGCCGCCGTCGGCAGCCGCGCGAAGATCATGGTCGACGGTTCATTCTGCCGCGGCACCGACATCGTCAAGGCGATCGCTTCCGGCGCCGACCTCGTAGGCCTCGGCCGCCTGCAATGCTGGGCGCTCGCCGCCGGCGGCGAAGCCGGCATCGTGCGGATGCTGGAGCTTCTGGAAGACGAGGTGCAGCGCTGTCTCGGCCTGCTCGGCGCCAACAGCTTTGCCGAGCTGGACAAGAGCTTTCTGCACGCGGCGTCGCCGACCACGGCGCCCAGCGTGTTCAGCGCCTTCCCGCTGCTGGAGATCGCGCCGTATAAATATTGATCGCGGCAAGGCTCGCGTCACCTCTCCCCGCAGGGGAGAGGTCGAAGCCGGAGCGCAGCGGAGGCTTCGGGTGAGGGGCTCTTCGCATGCCCGTACTCGTGCAACAGGCCCCTCACCCGGATCGCATCTGACGATGCGATCCGACCTCTCCCCTGCGGGGTGAGGTAAAGTGTCGCGTCAAGCTGGATTCATTGCGCTCTGACCTCGGCAGACAGGGAGATACTGCGTGGGTGAATGGTTCGGCGTGGCGCTGGCGCTGGTGTCGAGCTGCCTCGGCGGGACTGCGGCTGCCGTTACCCGCTATCTGGTCGGCAATGCCGACCCGATCACGCTGGCCATGCTGCGCTGGGGAATCGGTTTTCTCTGCCTGCTGCCGGTAGCCGTTCTGCTGCGGGTGCGCTGGCCCCCACGTAGCGACTGGCCAGCCGTCGCCGCCCTTGGGCTTAGCTTCTTCGGTTTGTTTTTTGTGCTCTACAACATCGCGATGAGTTTCACGACCGCCGCCCGCGCCAGCCTCGCGCTGTCGACGCTGCCGCTGCAGACCATGCTGGTCGGCGCCCTGCTCGGCATCGAGCCGCTGACCAAGCGGAAATCGCTGGGCGTCAGCATCGCCGTGCTCGGCGTCGCCGCCGCGCTGGTATCGGGGCTATCGGCCGCTCCATCCGGCGCCTGGCGCGGCGAGTTGATCATGGTCGCTGCCGTGCTCTGCATGTCGTTCTACAACGTCTGGTCCCGTCCCTTCATCCAGCGCTCGAGCGCGCTCGGTTTCCTCACCGTCGGCATGGGCGCCGGCGCCGCCGCGCTCGTCCTGGTCGGTGTACTGACCGGCCGCATCGAGGTTTTGGGCAGTTTCGGCGCCCCGCAATGGATCGCCGGCATCTATCTCGGCATCGGCGGCGGCGCGCTCGCGTTCATCCTGTGGGTGCTGGCGCTGCAGCGCGCGACGCCGACCCGCGTCGCCAATACCATGACCGTCAACCCGATCGCGGCAGGACTGCTCGCGACGCAACTGGTCGGGGAGCCGATCACGGCGAATCTGGTGGTCGGACTGGTCGCGGTGTTCGCGGGTATATGGATTGCGACGACGGAGGGCGGGAAGGCGTGAGCGTCGCTCTTTGTCGAGTTTCAATTACAGAAATCACGATATCGGATTTTGGCCGACCCAAGCTTTCATTTCGGTCATAAGTTCGTCGATTGGCAAATTCGCAGCGTCGCTGTCAGAAAAACCTCGCTCAACTGTCAGCTCTTTGTAGGTGGCAGTCATAAACTCGTTGAACCTTGTCCATACCCTGTCGGGGCCATGGGCTCGCAATTGCGCCTGGCCATTTAGCCAGTTTCTGACTTTCGCAGAAATGATGTCCGGCTTGTCGTTATGAACTGCAATATCGGAATTCGACATGTCCGAGATTGCAGCTTGATATCTGTATCTTTCTGCTTCGAGAATCAGGCAGCTTTTTTCGGACCAGCGGCCTCCCTTAAACAACCGGCAGCCAACGTCTATCCCCAGTTCGAACGGCATGTTCAGGCGAAAGTATTCGTCCTTCTTGCGGGCCTGAAGGCGCGAAAGATCGTGAATGGCAAACTTCGATTCCTTTACCAGAGAAATGATTTTCTCAATTCTAGGTCTCCCGGAATCAAGCAATTCAAGGGCAATCTTTGGAACAAATCCAAGGTCGATAACCGTGAACAACAATGGGCGTAAAAGAGAAAGATATTCGGCATCAAAAGGACAATTGACAAAAACGTTCTTCTGAAAAGGCATCCCGCTTATCCACGCTTGTCCCTATGCGCCGGCTGGCCTTCGCCGAAGCTGTCTTTTTTCTCAACCGTACCATCCCTTCGATGCACATAGAGATCCGTGCGTTCTTGCCTTGCGATTTCCTTTCCGTATCTCACCGCATCTGCCTGCGTGCTGAAGATTCGGGAAGCGCGCGAGGCACCGGCCCGGTGCACGCTCCAGCCACCGGATGAGTGGGCAACCACGTGTCGATACTTCTTGGTCATCTTCGCCAGCCATTGTGGGAAGCATTAAGTTAGGCGGGATGAACGGAAGCTGCAAGTCCGAAGCAAAGGCACTTGCGGAACAGGCTCGTTACAACCGCGACCCCGCTATCCGCTTCTCTTCACGACGCATTCTTCAATAGCAGGGGCTCAATGTCATTCCCTTGAGCTGCTCCAGCCGTCACGCCGCAGCGCCCGCCACCTCCTCCAGCCCGCGGTTGCGCGGCTCGACGCCCCAGGCCCACACCACCACGATCTGCACGACCACCAACCCGATCATCAGCCAGACCACGCCGGGCAACTGGTATGACGTCATCAGGGCACCAACGATAAAGGGCGAGACCACGGTGGCGCCGCGGCCGAGCGTGTTGCAGATGCCGTTGGCGCGCAGCCGGATCTCGGTCGGGAAAAGTTCCGGGGTGTAGACGCCGAACAGGATCGCGGTCTGCACATAGATCGCGACGATCAGGATGAAGCCGACACTCAACACGATCGCCGGATCGGCTCCCGCGTGGAAGCGGGCATAGATGTAGCCGGTGACGATGGTGACAACAGAGGCGCCGATGATGCTCCAGCGCCGTCCGATGGCGTCGGACAGATACGCGCCGACCGCACAGCCGACCAGCGAACCGATCGACAGCACCAGCGTATAGGCCAGGGAATTGGTAATGGTCAGCCCCTGGCGCAGGAAGAACTGCGGCAGGAAGATCACGAAGCCGAAGATCAGCGTGTTGATGGTGATCAGCACCCAGCAGCCGACCAGCAGGCGCTGCAGCAGCGGCGGCTTCAGCATGTCCATGGCCGCGACCTGCGGGACCGGCGCCGGCACCACCACCGGCGGCAGCGTCCCCGCGCCGGCGGATTCCTTTTCGATCGACTGCATCAAGGCTTCGGCTTCCGCGGTGCGGCCCTGCGATTCCAGCCAGCGCGGCGATTCCGGAAGGTTCTTGCGCAGATACCAGACGACCAGCGAGCCGATGCCGGCGATGACGAACATCGGCCGCCAGCCGAAATTCGGGATGATCAGATAGCCGAGCAGAGCGGTCACCGGGAAGCCGGCCACCACCAGGAACGCCATCATCGACAGCCAGCGTCCGCGCGTCCTCGGCGGCACGAATTCCGTCAGCGTCGAATAGCCGACCACGATTTCGGCACCAAGGCCTAAGCCCTGCACGAAGCGGCAGGCGATCAGCTGGTTCATGTCCTGCGCGAAGGCCGCCGCCAGCGACGCCACACCGAAGATCAGGAGGTTGATCTGATAGGTGAAGCGCCGCCCCATTTTGTCGCCGACAAATCCGGTGATCAGCGCGCCCAGCGTCATGCCGACAAAGGTCAGCGAGATGAATTGCAGGTTTTGCGGAACGGTGGAGAATTTGCTCTGCACCGTCGAGGCCAGCACGCCGCCGGCGATGTAGAGATCGTAGCCGTCGAAAAACATGCCGGCGCCGACCAGCCAGAAAATCCGGTAGTGAAACGACGAGATCGGCAGCCGGTCGAGGCGTGCGCCGGCGTTTACTGCTGAAGCCATGAAGTTTCTCCCCCTTGTAATCCGGCCGCCGGTCTTCTGTGGACGCGGGTCGCGCCGAAGCTCTGCTTTAGTTCAGTCGTTTCTGGCTCGCCGTCTCGCGATACCAGTCGAATGGCTGGTCGTGCGTTGCGACCATCACGCTCTTGACGTTGAAATGATCGTCGAAACTTTCGGTGCCGAACTCGCGGCCGATCCCGGAGTCGTCGACGCCGCCCCAGGGCGAGGCCGGATCGAGCCGGTGGTGGTCGTTGATCCAGACGATGCCGGCCTTGACGGCGGCGGCCACGCGATGGGCGCGGCCGATGTCGCGGGTGCGGATCGCGGCCGCGAGCCCGAACGGCGAATCATTGGCGAGCCGCAACGCGTCGGCCTCGTCGGTGAATCGCGTCACCGAGGTGAAGGGGCCGAACACCTCTTCCTGGAAGATGCGCATGTCGGATTTCACGTCGGCGAACACCGTCGGCTCGACAAAGTAGCCGTTGTCATGGCCCGGCACTTTTGCGGCGACGCCACCGGTCACCAGCCGCGCGCCATCCTCAGCGCCGAAACGCGAATAGGTCAGCACACGGTCGCGCTGCCGCGCCGAGATCACCGGCCCGAGTTGGGTGGCCGGATCGAAGGGATCGCCGATGCGGATGGTTTTAGTCTTGGCCTTCAGCTTTTCCACGAACGCGTCGTAGATCGAGGCCTGCACGATATGGCGCGAGGCGCAGACGCAGGTCTGTCCCGCCCCGATGAAGGCGCCGAACGCGGCATAGTTGACGGCCTGGTCGAGGTCGTAGTCGTCGAACACCAGCACCGGCGTCTTGCCGCCGAGCTCCATGGTCTGGTGCGCGAACACTTTTGCCGCCGCTCCTCCGGCGATGCGTCCGGCTTCGGTGCCGCCGGTCAGCACCAGCTTGTTGATGTCGCGATGCTCGGCCAGCATTTTGCCGGCGCTCTGGCCGAGGCCGAGCACGACATTGAACACGCCCGGCGGCAGTCCGGCTTCGGTAAAGATCTGCGCCAGTTTCAATGTCGTCAGCGGCGTGTATTCCGACGGTTTTACGACGGTGACGCATCCGGTGGCGAGCACCGCGGCCAGCGACTTGCACATGATCATCAGCGGATGATTGAACGGCGTGCAGTTGGCGACCACTCCGATCGGCGTGCGCAGCGTGTAGTTCAGATAGGAGCCTTCGACCGGGATCACCGAGTCGCGCCGCGCCAGCGCCAGCCCTGCAAAGTAACGAAAAAAGTCCGGCAGCCGCGACAGCTGCGCGCGGGTCTCGTTGACCGGGCGGCCGTTGTTCAGCGTCTCCAGCCGATAAAGCTGCTCCAGATTGGCCTCGAACGCGTCGGCAAGGCGATTGACCAGCCGCGCCCGCGCGCGAATGTCCATGCCGCCCCAGGCTTTGCCTTCGAACGCGGCGCGCGCGCTCTTTATGGCGCGATCGATGTCGCTAGCGGTGGAATTCGGAATCCGCGCGATGACATCGCCGGTGGCGGGATTGCGGACGTCCAGCATCTCGCCATGGCCGGCCTCGATCTCGCGGCCGTCGACAAAATTGCCGTGAATTTCGACGTCGATCGCACCCGATTTCGAAGGAATGTTCATGTTTCCCTCCTTTCGACGATCACCGCGTTGCGCGCCAGCGCCGGGAGCACCCGCTTCTCGGTCTGGCTGATGTGCGCCTTGATGATGCGCGCCGCACTTCGCGCGTCGCGGCGCTGCATCGCCTCGATCAGGGCGACGTGCTCGGCGACGAGCTGCGTTGGATCGTGGCCTTTGACATTGGCGACGCTGACGCGCACCAGGCGATCGGCCTGCCCGATCAGATCGCATAGCGCAGCCGCCATGCGGCGGTTGCCGGACGCATGCGCCAGTGCGGAATGAAAGCCGCGATTGTAGGCGATGAAGTCCTCGTGGTTGCCGGCGAAGCGCCGGTAGTTATCCAGCGCGGCGAGCACATCCTGCCGGGCGTTCTCGATCGCTTCCGCGACACAGGCCGGCTCCAGCGCGAGCCGAAACCGCAGCAGGTCGCGCGCATCAGTCAGCGAGATCGGATTGACGCGATAACCCTGCCGCGGCTGCACCGTGACGAGGTGTTCGCGCTCCAGCCGCAACAGCGCCTCGCGCACCGGCTGGCGGCTCACCGCGTAGCGCTCAGCCAGCTCCTGTTCCCGCATATCATCACCGGGCGCAAGCCGGCACGTCAGAATATCAGATCGCAGGTTTTCATAGACATTATCGCGCAAAAGCATCGCATATGTCCCGCCAAGGAGGCACAATCTCGCAGTCGTGAAATATCACGTCAAGTGAAAATAGCTTGAAAAGCCTGAACTTTAATTTATCAATCGGCGCGCGGACGGAAGCTTTCGCAACCTCTCATCAGGAACGACATCGAATGGACAGACGTTTCGCCAACGGCACCGTCAACGCGTCGCAGTCGGGCGACGGCCGGCCGCTGGTTCTGCTGCATTCGCTGCTGTCGGATCGCGCCAGCTTCGATGGAATCGTCCCGGAATTGGCAAAGTCATTTCGGGTGATCGTTCCGGAATTGCCGGGTTTCGGCGAATCCCAAGCCGTCAGCGGAGGTCTTGCCGCGGTGGCTGACAGAATGGCCGGAGCGATCGATGACTGCGCCGACGGCGAGGATGTCATCGTGCTCGGCAACGGCTATGGCGGCTTCGTCGCGCTGCAGATGGCGATTCGGCATCCGAACATTGCAACGAAGCTCATTCTCGCCGATTGCGGCGCGGCGTTTTCGGAGGCAGGCCGCGACGCCTTCCGCAACATGGCCGCGGCTGCCAAAACCAAGGGATTGTCCGCGATCACCGACGTCGCGATGCGCCGGCTGTTCGCGCCGGAATTTCAGGCGGAAAATCCTGATTTGATGCGCGACCGGCGCGAGGCATTCCTCAGGACCGACCCGGAGGTGTTCCGCGCCGCCTGCGAGGCGCTGGCGGGACTCGACCTGCGGCCCCAACTCGGCCAGGTCAAGGTCCCCGTCCTTGTCGTGGTCGGCGAACATGACGAGGCGACGCCTCCGCCGATGTCCCACGAAATCGCCGCGGGTTTGCCGCAAGCCCGTCTCAAGATCATCCCGGGCTGCGCGCACGTCCCGCAACTGCAAGCGCCCGCAGCGTTTTTGGCCGCGATCGGCGATTTTTTATCGCCGACAGCCGCTCGCTAGGCCGGGCTTCAAGCAGAAGCCATTGAACGGACATGCTTAATCGGCCCCGGCGATCCTAATGGGTCTTGCCGGCCGCGATCTGCACCGGCGCCGGATCCGACGACGTCATGTTGCTGGCGGCGATTTCCGCCTGCGCTCCGTCCGAAACCCAGGTCGATGCCGCCGGCGAATTCGACATCAACGCAACGAAGCAAATCAGCGATATCCAGCAGACGGCGGTGATTGCCACGGCCCAGTTCGACTGAACATGATTCTCGTGCTGGTCGGGCTTGTCGAATGCTCGCGGCATGGAAGCCTCCTGTGACGGGGATGTCCCCCCATTGCGAGTAATCCGAACCGCTGCGAACCTGTGTGAACTGCTTCACAGCCGCACGCTTTGGCCTTCACCGTTGCGTTACCTGGTAAACGAAAGCTTGCCGCTATTCGCCTTTCGATCCCGCTTCGGCCAGCGCCTGAAGCGACGCGGCGTCCAGCACGACAATGGCCCCGTGTTCGAGACGAACCCATTTGCGGCTCTCCCAGGCCCGCAATTGCTTGTTGATGCTCTCCCGCGACATTCCCACCATCTCGCTGATTTCCTGCTGCGTAACGGTAATGGTGCGCCCAGCCGCCGATGGCTGATGTCTTTCGGTCAGCCGAATCAGCGCGCTGGCGACGCGTCCCGGCAGATCCTGAAGAATGATTTGCTCCACATGCTCGCTGGTCCATCGCAGCCGCGCGCACAGCAGTTCGATGAATTTCATCGCCAGCGCCGGCTGGCTGCGCACGAAAGGGATGAATTCACGGCGATCGATGACGAACAGCTCGCAATCGGAATTGGCGATGGCATCGGTCGTTCGCTCGCCGCCGTCCAACAGCGCGATCTCGCCAAAAACCTCGCCGGTGCCGATCAGATTAAGGATCGCGCTGCGGCCTTCCGCGGAAGAGGTGCTGATCTTCACGGTGCCGGAGATCACTGCATACAGGCTGTTGCCGACGTCTCCCTTGGAACAGATCGTCGTGCCGCGCTTGAAGTGAGACAGCTTTGCGTAGCGGCAAAGCTGATCGAATGCGGCCGGCTCAAGATCGCTGAAAATCGGATGCTTGCGCAGTACGTCCAGCTTGCTGCTGGAAGGTCGCGGTTCGTTCTTGTCCTGATGCATCCTGGTCAAAGCTCCGAAGCAAACTTCCTACGGTGTCAACACCGCGCGACCGACAAGCTTCCCTTTCTGAAGATCCGTCAGCGCCTGGTTTGCCTGGGCGAGCGGCATCGGAGTTACCGGGATCGGCGCGATCTTCTTGGTCCGCACCAGGTCGAGCAGCTCCTGCGTCTCGCGCAGGTTACCGACATAGCTGCCCTGGATGGTGACGGCCTTGATCGGAATCAGCGGCAAGGCCCAGGTCGCGCCGCCGCCGAACAGGCCGACGATGACCAGCTTGCCGCCCTTGGTCAGGCAGTCGAAGCCGAGTTGCGTGGTCGCCGCGTTGCCGACCAGATCGATCACCGCCTTGATCGGAGCGCCGGCCTTGCTTGCAAGTTGCTCCAGCGCATCGGGCGCCGCGCCATCGACGGTGGCAAGCGCGCCGGCTTTCTCGGCGGCCTCGCGCTTGCGCGCATCGATGTCGACGACGATGGCGCCCTTGCCGCCCATCGCCTTGAGCAGCGACAGCGCCATCAGGCCAAGGCCGCCGGCGCCGAAAATCACGATCGGGCTGTCGAACGCATTCTCGACCTTTTTCAGCGCGCTGTAGGTGGTGACGCCCGAACAGGCATAAGGCGCTGCGGTCAGCGGATCGAGGCCCTTCAGATCGAGAAGATATTTCGGGTGCGGCACCGTCATGTGATCGGCATAGCCACCGTCGCAATAGACGCCGAGCGAAGCCGGTTTCAGGCACATGTTCTCTTCGCCGGCGAGGCACACCGCACATTTGCCGCAGCCGAGCCACGGATAGACCAGCGCGACGTCGCCGACCTTGAGATCGCCCTTGTAGTCGGCCTTGGCGTCCGGCCCGAACGCCAGCACCTCGCCGACCGTCTCATGCCCCATGGTACGCGGCAGCGACACGCCGCGGTCCTTCAGCGACAGTGGCTTGCGGCCGTGGCCGAGATCGTAGCCGCCTTCCCAGATATGCAGGTCGCTATGGCAGACGCCGGCCGCCTTCACCTTGATCAGCACCTGCGTGCCGGCGGGTTGCGGGGTAGGCTGGTCCACCTCTTTCAAGGGGGCGTTGAAATCGGTGACCTGAAAACTCTTCATGCTGTTTCTCCGGCCCAGGGATGCGCCTAGCCGGGAGATTGCCACGTCTTGCCGTGCAGCGTCGAGAACAACTAGGGCGATATGGCTGCACGAATGCAACGGCTATTAGTTGCCGTTCGCCACAGCCTCAATCTCCGGCGGAATCAGCACGCCCTCGCGCGCCGTACGAGCGCGGTTGGCGAGCCGCCGCGTGCCCGGCAGCCGCGCGCCCGGTTGTTGTTCGATCGCGGCGACCAGCGCCGCCATGCGTTCGCCGAATCCGGCGTGACCGAAGGCCGCAGGGTCGATCGCGAGCAGCAATTGGCCGGTCGCCGGCGGCGGGCCATTGCCATCGAGGAATGACGACGCCTCGAAGGCGAGGTTTGCGCCTGGCAGACAGGCGGCCAGCACCTCCACCATCAACGCCAACGCCGCGCCCTTGGCGTCGCCGAGCGGAATCATGCTGCCTTGCAAGGCTTTTTCCGGATCGGTGGTGGCATTACCCTCGGCGTCGAGCGCCCATCCTTCCGGGATGGGTTCGCCACGCTGCTTCGCAGCCGCGATCGGACCGCGCGCGACCCTCGACAGCGCAAGGTCGACGACGGCAGGTTCGCGGCCCTGCAGCGGCGCGGCAAATGCGATCGGGTTGGTCCCGAACACCGGCTGTCGCCCACCCCACGGCGCCATCGCGCCGGGCGTGTTGGCGAACAACAGCGCGACCAGGCCTTTTCGCGCCAGCGCTTCGCACGGCAGGCCGGTCTGGCCGCAATGATTGGAGCGACGGATCGACGCGGCCGCGATGCCCTGCCCGACCGCAAGCACCGGCAACTCCGCGACGGCAAGGTCGAGCGCCGGATAGGCAAAACCGTTGGCGGCATCGATGGCGAGGACGCCCGGGCGCGATCGCGTCGACGAGGGGCGCGCCGCGCCATCGATCTTGCCGCTTCGCACCATCTGCAAATAGGTCGGGATCCGCGACAGGCCGTGGCCCTTGAGACCGTCGGCTTCGGCAGCGACGAGCGCGCGCGCAACCGATTGCGCGCACTCGGTGCTGCATCCATGGCGCACAAAGACCGCGGCGACCCATGCGATGGCGTCGCTGACCGAAAGCGTCGTCACGCGCTTCGATAAAGCTTCGTCAGCGAGAACTCGCGATGGCCGAGCGACTCTGCCGCCGTCAGCCGCCCGTTGCAGGTGCGCACGATCATGTCGATCAGCGCGTCGCCGGCCTGATCGAGCGTCATCTCGCGGCGAAGCACGCCGGTGACATCGACGTCGATGTGCTCGCCCATGGTGCGCAGCGTTTTCGGATTGCCCGATATCTTGATGACCGGCACGATCGGATTGCCGATCACGTTGCCCTGCCCGGTCGGGAAGGTGTGAACCACATAGCCGCCCGCGGCCATCAAGGTCACGCATTCGGCGGCCGCCGACGAGGAGTCCATGTAATAGAGGCCCGGACCCTTGGCCGGCGCTTCGGCGGGCTCAAGCGCGTCGATATAGCGGCACTTGCGGCCGATCTTTTCCAGATTGCCGAGCGCCTTCTCCTCGATGGTGGTGAGACCTCCTGCGATGTTGCCCTTGGTGGGCTGGGAGTCCGAGAGGTCGTTGGTCTTATGCGCCTCGATCACATCGTCCTGGTACGACTTCCACATCTTGTACCATTTCTCGGCGATTTCGGGACTGGCGGCGCGCTCGCGGCACAGATGCTCGGCGCCGGTGATCTCCGAGGTCTCGCCGAACACGCCGTAGATGCCGTGCGGGATCAGCTTGTCGTACATGTTGCCGACGGTCGGGCACGACGACAGGCCCGTCGTGGTATCGGACTCGCCGCATTTGGTGGAAACCCAGAGGTCCGAGATCGGGCATTGCTCGCGCTTCAGTTCGGATGCCCACTGCACAAAACGCTTGGCCTGGTAGCTCGCCTTGGCGATCGTCGCGATATCGCCGTGGCCTTCGATGCCGAAGCCGACCACCGGCTTGCCGGTCTTCGCGATGCCGTCGACCACGCGTCCGGTCCAGCCGTCCTCGATGCCGATCACGACGACGGCCGCGACGTTCGGATTCGACCCGATGCCGATCAGGGTCCGAAAGAACAGATCGAGATCCTCGCCGAATTGCAACCGGCCATAGGCGTGCGGAATCGCCATCGTGCCTTTGACGTTGTTCGCTACCGCCTCGCATGCGGAGTTCGATAGATCGTCGAGCGGCAGGATGACCACATGATTGCGGACGCCGACGCGGCCGTTTTCGCGGCGCCAGCCTCGGAAGGTAGCGTTCTTGAAATCCGCCGAAGCGCGCTTGGCGTCGAGCGATTTGGTCATCAACTGATCGGTCGCGCCGCCGACAAACGGCGACGACATTTCATGCGCGATTGTTGTTGTCATCGTATCGCTCCTCACCAACGCTTGGTTTTCATGTTCTGGGTGTGGACGTGATGTCCCTTGGCCGCGGATGCAACCATGCGGCCGACGTCCTGCCCGTATTTGATCACCGTGTCCTTATCGGCGAGATCGATCAGCGCGACCTTGTGACCGATCGGAATGTCGTCCTTGACGTCGACGGTGAAAGTCGAGTTGTCCTCGGTAACCACGCCGAAGGCTTTGGTGCCGGCCTTCAGACCTTCGACCACCACGACGGCGACATTGTCCTTCGGGCTGTGCGACAGAACCTGGGGGATGTTGGACTTCTGGCCTGCGGGTTGGGTCCCGCCTCCTTGAGAACTCATTATTGTCTCCACTGTCACTGACCTTGAGTCTTGTATAAGATAGTAAATCTTGGGCGGCAAGCGTTGCGCGGGCTTATTTCAGATCACTGAGATAATGCGACTGATCGGTGCGGCACAGCGATCGCCGCCACTCCGCCGGCGTTCCGTCGACGCCCAACGCGACGCGGTCAATCAGCAGGATCGGCTCGCCCGGTTCGCTTCCCAGGAGTTCGACCTGGCGCGGGCCTGCGGCGACGGCCTTGAGGCTTTCCGAACCGCGCGCAATGGTCACGCCGTACTTCACCGAATACAGCGCATAGAGGTTGTTCGGCAAATCCTTGATCCGCTCGATGCCGGGAAACAGCGCGCGCGGCAGCACGATCTTTTCATGGATGCAGGGACGTCCATCCAGCGACCGCACGCGCTCGATGGCGACGATCGATTCTTTCGGCCCAATGCCAAGCCGCTTCGACGCCAGCTCATCGGCCTTGGCGACCGAAACCGAAATCGTCCGGCTTTCCGGAAAACGCCGCACGCCATTGTCGGACACCATCCGGAAGAACTGGAACAGGATGCGCTCCTCGTCATGTGAGGCGACGAAGGTGCCGCGGCCCTGCCGGCGCACCAGCAGGCTTTCCGAACTCATCTCATCCAGCGCCTTGCGCACGGTGCCGGGGCTGACCCCGAGCCCTGCGGCGATCTCCGGCTCGCTCGGCAGCAACTGGCCCGGCGCCCAGCTGCCGTCGCCGAGCCGCTTCATCAGCAGCTCCTTGACCTGGCGGTACAGCGGCCGATAGCCGAGCGATGCGTGCGCAGCGCTTGCGGCAGGCGGCGTCGCTCTCTGCTCGGACCGCTTTCCCTTCGCGCTGCTCATCGGTTGGCTCTCGTGCTGGAATGAATCTGCATTACGAATGCGCCGCAAGAACGTGTGATGGAGCTTCCGGCGTTTCATCAAGCAATGTCCGGCCCGGCTCGATGCGGGTGAAATGCACTGGCTCGGTCGTGACTTCAATATCGTTGTCGTGCATCCGCGCCACCGTATAGCGCGAGGTCGCGAGATCGGACGTGGTCGGGTGATCCTCGCGGAAATGCGCGCCGCGGCTGTCGGTGCGGGCCTGCGCCGCCGCGCAGATGGTGCGGCTGACCTGAATGAGATTTTCCAGGTTCAGCCGATCGGTCCAGGTCAGGTTGTAGCGCCGGTCGCCATCCGCCACGCCGCAGCGGGCAACCGCGGCCTGCAGATTGTCGAGCGCCGCAGCGCCGCGCACCAGCCCATCGCCGCTGCGCAGGATTCCGACGTCATCCCACATCGTTTCCATCAGGCCTTCGCGGATCTCATTGAGATCCCCGGACGGGCGTCCGAGCGGAGAGAACGCGCGGTCGAGCGACCGCTCGATCATCACTGGATCGGGATCGGCCAGGCTCCCCTCGCGCTGCACCGCGCGCGCCATCGAGGCGCCGGCGATGCCGCCGAACACCGTCGAATTGGCGACGCCATTGCCGCCGAGCCGGTTGGCGCCATGCACGCCGCCGGTGTCCTCGCCGGCCGCAAACAGCCGCGGCAGCGAGGTGCGGCAGTCGAGGTCGAACGCCACGCCACCCATCATGTAATGCGCGGTCGGCACCACCTCGACCAGGCCACCGGCGAGATCGAAACCGCAATCGGCGCAACGCTCCACCATACCCTTGAACAGTTTTGTCACGTTCGCAGGTCCAAGATGGCTCATCTGGATATGCACGCCGCCGTTCCTGGTCGCGAGCCCCTTGCGGATCTGGTACATGATCGAGCGGCTGACGACGTCGCGGGTCGCGCGCTCGCCGCGCTCGTCGTAATCGAACATGAAGCGCGCGCCGCTGGAATCGAGCAACGTTCCGCCCGCCCCGCGAAGGCCTTCTTCCAGCACCGTGCCGGTCATCCGCGTGCCGGCGCCGGCGAGCAGGCCCGTGGGATGAAACTGCACCATCTCCATATCGCGTAGCGCCAGCCCGGCGCGCAGCGCCATCGCAAGGCCGTCGCAGGTCTTGTCGCCGGAGGGCGTATGATACTTGTACATCGTCGGCCCGCCGCCGGTCGCAAGCAGCGTCGCCTTGGCGCGAACAAGACTCGGCTCGCCGGTGCGCATGTCGAGCATCAACACCCCGGCGAGGCCCGACCCGTCGGCCGCCGGGATGAAATCGAGCGCGCGATGGTCCTCCATCCGCTTGACGTCGCGGCGCCAGACCTGTTCGGAGAGCCGGTTGATGATCTCGATGCCGGTGAGGTCACCTTTGTGCACGGTGCGATCGAAGGTCTGTCCGGCGAACGCCTTCTGATGCACGCTGCCGTCTGGATTACGATCGAAGAAACAGCCGAGTTCGTTTTCGAGTTCGCGGATCCGGACCTGGGCTTCGGTGACGAGTTTCCACGCCAGGTCCTGATCGTTGAGCCACTTGCCGCCCTCGATCGTGTCCATGAAATGGCGTTCGACGGAATCGCCCGGCGCCAGCGCGACGTTGTAGCCGCCCTGCACCATCCGCGTGCAGCCGCACTTGCCGAGCAGCCCCTTCACGGCCACGGTGACGTCGAGATCAGGCGCGGTCTTCTTCGCATGCAATGCCGCGAACAGCCCCGCGCCGCCTGCGCCGAGGATCAGGATATCGGTGTCGATGCGGCGAAGTGCCATGCGCTTCACGCCGCTCCGATGCTCTTGAGGATCGCGTCGCGGCGGCTCGCCACCTCTTTCTGGTTATCGGCGAACAGCGAGCCGCCATGCGAATCCATGCCGACCAGCAGCGGGCCGAAATGCTTGATGCGGAAACGCCACAGGCTTTCGGGATGCAGGTCGTCGAGATCGACATCCTCGATCTGCTCGATCCAGGTGGTCTCCAGCGCCGCCGCGCCGCCGACGATGGCGAGATAGGCGCCGCCCAGTTCCTTGAACGCGGCCGATGTCTCCGGCCCCATGCCGCCCTTGCCGATGATAATGCGGACGCCCTCGCGCAGCATCAGCGGTCGCGTAAACCGCTCCATGCGCTGTGACGTGGTGGTGCCGATGCAGAACGGCGTATAGCCGACCGGGGCCTCCGGCGAGACCGGCACCTTGTGCACGTTCGGCGCGGTGTGGATCACCGCATGGCCCTGCAGGTTAAGCTTTGTCCGGCGGTCGCGGTCGAACATATGGATCAGGGTGGCGTCGCGGATTCCATACAGGGTCTTTTCCAGCGTCACGGTATCGCCGACCTTCAATGCGCGGGCCTGGTCCGGCGTAATCGGCATTTCGAGGGTGTGGTGTGCCATGTTCGTATCCTCACGTTTCGTCATTGCGAGGAGCGAAGCGACGAAGCAATCCCGCTCTTTGCTGGCTTTCTGGATTGCTTCGCTGCGCTCGCAATGACGAGTTAAACATCGATCCGTTCCTCAGGCAGAAAAGCTGATGCCGCCGGGCGTGATCGTCGCCCGGGCGCGGCGCGCCGAATGACACTGGATATTCACGGCGACCGGGTTTTGCGTGATGTGGGTGGCGGCGACCTCGACATGGACGGCAAAGCTGGTCGAGCGGCCGCCAAGTCCCTGCGGGCCAATCCCGAGTTCGTTCACCGCGCCCGATAATTCCTTTTCGATTCTGGCGCCCTCCTCGTCGGAGCAAACCGAACCCAGAGGGCGGGTCGCCGCAATCTTCGCGAGGTGCATGCAGAGATCCGATGTGCCACCAATGCCGACGCCGACAATGGTCGGCGGACACACGCGCCCACCGGACTCGATTACCCGGTCGATGACAAAGCGCTTCACCGCGTTGATGCCATCGGACGGCAGCAGCATCTGCAGGTACGAGCCGTTCTCCGAACCAGACCCCTTCGGGATCATCTCGATCGACACCGTCTCCGGCCGTTCGTCGAAATCGACATGGATGACCGGCACCCGGATGCCGCTGGAGGTCTGGTTGTTCTTTCGCGTGATCGGGTGCACCACCGAGGAGCGCAACGAATAGTCGTGCGTAGCACGTTCGCAGCCGGTGCGGATCGCGCGTTTCAGCCCGGCGCCGTCGAATTCGACGTCGCGGCCGACCACGACGTTGTAGATCGGAATGCCGGTGTCCTGGCAGAGGATATTCTTGGTGCGCTCGGCGACGGCGATATTCTCGATCATGGTGTCGAGGATGGAGCGCCCGGTCGCGTCGGTCTCGGTGCGCACCAGTTCCTTGAACCCGGCCTTGATGTCGGCGGGCAGGACCTTCAACGCCTGCACGTAAAGCGTTTTGCAGATTTCTTCGACTTCTCGCAGATCGAGTTGCATGACGACTTCCTCCTAGATCACGAGGGACAGGCCGGACGCGATCAGCATCGCGGACAGAACCTGCTTGAACCGGCGCTCGTCGAGCCGGCCGTAAATGTGAAACCCGAGCCATGCGCCCGCCGCAAGCGGAGGCAGCGCGCAAAGAAACAACATGACACCGCCGCGGTTGAACGAGGCGGCGCCCACCAGCAGCAGCGTGGTGACATGCGCGAACAGGATGAAGGGCTGGTAGACGCCCCGTGCCGTGTTCTTGGACCAGCCGCGCAGCTGCGTCCACACCGTCGGGATCACGCCGGAATAGCCGCCGATCCCGCCAAGGACGCCGCCGATAAACCCGATCGCGCCATCGGCCGTCCGGCCGCCGAAAGTTACCTGGGGCAGTCGCGGCGCAAGCAAAGCGTAGCCCCCATAGATCGTGAGGAATATGCCAAGCGAAATCTTGAGAGCGCTACTGTTGAAGTGCGTCAGCGCCAGAACACCAAGGGGGATACCGACGACCGCACCGATGATAAACGGAAACAGTCGCCCCGGTTCGATCGAACCGCGGATCGGCCACACCAAGGTGACATGCAGCAGCGTGCCGCAGGCGACCACCAGCGCGGTGGTCTGCAGCGGCTCCAGTCCGTGCAGCCAGATCGACGACGCCACCAGCGCGAACGCAAACCCGGCGCCGCCCGCCGCCAGCGCGCCGAGGAATGCGCCGGCCCATACGATCGACAATGTCTGCATGGAAAGCGCGACCATCACACCATTCCGTTCAGGAGAAAGAGCAACCCGACCGTGATCGAACAGGCTACGCAGACGGACACGACAATGGCGCCGCGCTCGCGCACGGCGAAAAACTCCATCGCCAGCACTCTGATGCCCAATGCCATGTGCAGGCCGAGCGCGGTGACCAGCCCCCACTCCGCAGCCCTGACAAACCCGTTGTGCGTGACGCCGAGAAAGCTCTGCAACGAGTTGGCGCCGCCGAGAGCCATTCCGAGCGCGATAAAATGCATCGGCAGAAAAATCGCCAATGCAATTCCGGACAGGCGGTGCAGCATCGCCGCCAGAAATCCCGGTTTGAAATGCGGATTGCGGGTCATGCCAGATACACCGCAAGCGCGGCCCTCCCGCCAAGAACCAGCAGCAGCGCCGAGAACGCCAGCATCGCAACATCGAGCGAACGGCCGCGCCACTTTGCCCATTCGCGCAGGATCGAGCGCAGCCCGATCGGCGCGTGGATCGCCGCGGCGATCACGAAAACCAGATAGAAGCCGAGGAACCAGCGATTGCCGTGGGTGCGGGCCAGAATCTCGCCCGCGGTCAGCCCGCCGCGGATGGCATAGATGATCGTGACCAGGTGAATCGTGACCGCGAAGGCCAGGACGAACGCGGTGCCGCGCTGGGCTAGATAAAGAACCGGGGTCATCGCCAACGCTTCCATGCGCGCGCGGAAGTCGCGCGCTTCAGTCCCGCGATCGAAAAGGTCGGCGAGATCGCCTTCGGACAGAACTCGGTGCAGCTCATATGGCTGTGGCAGGAGTGACAGCCGGCATCGCCGGACACGGCCTGAAGGCGCTCATCCTGGCCGCGGTCGCGCACGTCGTTGACGAGGGTCCAGGCGCGATTGAGCGCGGCAGGGCCGAGGTAATCTTCGTTCCACGACACGACATCGCAAGCCGAATAGCAGATGCCGCAATTGATGCATTCGATGCCGGCGTCGGCGGCCTGACGCTCGGGCGAGTCGGGGGCTACGATCGCAAAATCTTCGGGCGGACTCTCGCCGGGCTCGAAATAGCCATGGGCGCTGCGCCATTTGTCGAAGAACGGCGTCATGTCGACCGCGAGATCCTTTACAATCGGCAGGTTGCGCAGCGGCTCCAGTCTGATCGGCCCCGCTTCCAGCTGATCGACCCGCGTCCGGCAGGTCCAGCGCGGGCGTCCGTTGACGATCATGGCGCAGGAGCCGCACATGCCGACCCGGCAGGCGAAGCGGTAGGACAGCGTCGCATCCTGGGTTCGCTGGATCTCGGTCACGACGTCCAGCACGGTCTGGTTTTCGCGGCGCGGCACTTCGAAGCTCTGAAACGCGCCGACCCGGTCGCCGCGCCATACATTGACGGTCATCGCATCGGTCGAATGCGATTCCGCTTTTTTGGCGCTGGCTTGAACGTTCATGTCGTCAACCCTATTCGGTCCACCCGATTAGCTGCCGGACGCGCCGTGGATGCCGGGAAAGAAGATGTCTTTCCAGTCGCTGGTCTTCGTCGATACAAGCCCGGCCCGGTTCATGTAATCGAGATAGGTCAGGATCTTCTTCGGCGTGGTCGTCCATTCGTTCTGCGGATTCCTGATGATTTTCTCCGCGTCCGCCACCGGCAGTTTGGAATTCTCCGCCTTGACCCACAGCGCCGCCGCCGCCGCCGGATCGGCCTTGATGCGGGCCATGCTTTCCTCCAGCGCGTCGAGGAAGGCTTTCGTGATTTTCGGATTGGCCGTGACGAACTTCGAATTCGCCCAGACCGTGTTGAAGGTGTGCGGCCCGCCGAGAACCTCGTAGCTGTCTAGCACCTTGTGCACGCGCGGGTCGGCCAGTTCCATTTCCTGAAATGGCGCCGAGCCGAAATGCGAGTTGATCTCGGACTTTCCGCCCAGCATCGACGCCAGCGCATCGGGATGGCTCATCGAGACGGTGAACGCATCGAGCTTGCCCTCTCCGCCCTTGCCGAAGACTTTTTCCGCGGCGATCTGCAGCGTGACCGCCTGGATCGAGGTTTTCACGCCGGGAAGCGCGATCTTGTCCTTATCGGTATAATCCTTGATCGTCTTGATGTTCGGATTCGTGGTGACCAGATAAAGCGGCATCGAATTGAGCGCCGCCACGCCCTTCACCATCACATTGGTCTGAGTCTTGCCCCAGATCGTCAGCAGCGGCCCGACGCCGCCGGACGCGAAATCGAGATTGCCGGACAGGATGGCGTCGTTCATCGGAGCGCCGGCGGACAGCCGCAGCCATTCGACCTTGATGTCGAGCCCCTGCTTCTTCGCCTGCTGCTCGAACAATTTTTGTTCTTCCATCATCGTCAGCGGCAGATAGCCCAATCCGAACTGCTTTGCGATACGCACCGTATCCACTTCGGCGCGCGCCCCCGCGCCGAGGCCGACGCTCAGAAGCCCGATCGCTGCGATCAGCCGCACACCCCTTTGAAGTCTCATCCTGTTCTCCTTGTCACGACTGCATTCCCCAGCGGCCGATAGTCTGTTTCTCGATGGTCCGGAAGATCACGTTCTCGATCACGAGGCCGATGATGATCACCGTCAGCAGGCCCGCAAACACGTTTGGAATATCCAGGGTGTTCTTGTTCTCGAAGATGAACCATCCGAGCCCGCCCTGGCCGGAACTGACGCCGAACACCAGTTCGGCCGCGATCAGCGTGCGCCAGGCGAAAGCCCAGCCGATCTTCAAGCCGGTCAGGATGCTGGGAAACGCCGCCGGGATCAGGATTTTCCAGATATAACGTGGCCCCGCGAGGCCGTAGTTTCGCCCCACCATCTTCAGCGTGTTGCTCACCGACAGGAAGCCCGAATGCGTGTTCAGCGCAATCGCCCAGGTCACCGAATGCACCAGTACGAAGATGAGACTGCCATTGCCGAGCCCGAACCAGATCAATGCCAGCGGCAACAGCGCGATCGCCGGCAGCGGATTGAACATCGAGGTCATGGTTTCCAGAAAATCCGTGCCGATCCGCGACATGATCGCAAGCGCCGTCAGCAGCGCCGCCAGCACGACGCCGCAGGCATATCCCATCAGCAGCACTTTTATGGAGGCCCACGCCCGCGCCGGAAGCACGCCGCTGAGGATGGCATCGGCAAACGCTCGCACGGTCGCGCTGAACGTCGGGAACAGCAGATCGTTGTTCAAAAAGCGCCCATAGGCTTCCCAGATCAGCGCCAACACCACCAGGATCAGCAGCTTGCGCAACCAGACCTGATTGTAGACGCGCTCAATCGTCGACAGCGGCTTCTCCACGACCGCGAACTGCGCGGTCTGATCGCGGACGATCTCGGGCCGCAGCGGCGCGACGTCCTGGCCCGCGACAGCCCTTCGAGGCTCAGACATTCTCCGCCTCCTCGATCTGGTCGGCGAACAGCATGTGCTGGATGCGCCTTTCCAGCTCTATTGGGTCGTGGATATGCGCGCCGCTGTTCAACTCGGCCTTCACCTGCCCCGGATGCGGCGACAGCAGCAGGATTCGCGTTCCGATCTTGATGGCCTCGGGGATCGAATGCGTCACGAACAGCACCGTGAACCGCGTCTCGTCCCACAGCGCCAGCAATTCGTCCTGCATCTTGCGGCGCGTCAGCGCGTCGAGCGCGGCGAACGGCTCGTCCATCAGCAATATATCCGGCTCCATCGCCATGCCGCGTGCGATCGCCACGCGCTGCTTCATGCCGCCGGACAGCGTGTGCGGGTAGCTGTCGGCGAAATTCGCGAGGTTGACCTTGTTGATGTAGTGCATCGCACGGTCTTCTACCTCGCGCCCCGACAGGCGACTGGCCGATTCCAGTGGGAACATCACGTTCTGCTTGACCGTCTTCCACGGCAGCAATTGGTCGAATTCCTGGAACACCATCATGCGGTCCGGGCCGGGGTGTTTGATGAGGTTTCCCTTCAGCCGAATCTCGCCCTCGGTCGGCATCATGTAGCCGCCGACCGCCTTGAGCAGGGTCGATTTTCCGCAGCCCGACGGTCCAAGCAGGATGAATCGCTCCGCCTCGAACACCTGGAAGTCGATTCGATACGTTGCCGTCACCAGATGATCGGGCGTCTTGTATTGCAGCGTGACGCCTTTTACCTCGAGCAGCGGAGCGGTCGGTTTCATGGATCTCTCACCGGCGAATGATCGGAGCGGCCACGCTCTCGATCATGACGTTGATACAGGCGGGCTTGCGGCTTAGATAGGCGCGATCGAGCGCTGCGGGTAGATCAGCGGCCGTCGTAACAAGGGCTCCGAACCCTCCGAGCGCCTCCACCACGAGATCATAGCGCGACGGCAGCAGATCGCAATTTTTGGCGCGCTCCGCGCCGTATTGACGCAGTTGAATCTGATATTCGGCATTCCACCGCGCGTCATTGCCGACCACGGCAATGATTGGAAGGTCGTAACGCACGGCGGTGTCGAATTCGGCCATATGGAACCCAAAGGTACCGTCGCCCATCACGGCAACCACGGGATGCTCCGGGCGGGCGAGCTGCGCGGCAATCGCAAACGGCAAGGACACTCCGATTGTGCCTGCGACGCCATTGATCATTCGTCGGTCGGTCTTGACGAGCGCCTGCGCCCATTGACCGATCTCGCCGCCGTCGGACACGAACGTCGCACCGGGGTGCCTTTCGATGAAATTGCCGATCGCCCTGCACATCTCGATCGGGTGAATATGATCGGGAGTTTTCGCGCGAGCGGATTTCCATTGTGGCGGCTGATATGCGAGCACCTCGCTGACGTGCTCACGCCACGCCGATGGTTTTGCGCGCGTCGTTGTGCTGTGTTCGGCCAGGGTCTCGATCGCAACCTGCGCGTCGGCGACTGCAGACACAAGCAGCCGCTCCCCCGTTGCTTTTGCCGCGCGCGCGATCAAAGCGGCATCGGGATCGATCACGATCCATTTGCAGGACGGCGACAGCGCTTCGCCGAACCGCAGCGTGAAATCGAGCGGCTTTCCGACCAGCACGACGAGGTCGGCCTCCGCCAGGAGTTCGGCGACGGCGCCGAGGCCGGGATCGTTGATACCGCGCGGGCTTTCCATTCCGATCATGGGGACATCGAGCGCGCCGGCCGCTTTCCGCATGGTTTTGCGGCCGCGCTCGCTGCACATCGCCGGGCCGCAAATCACCAGAGGTTTTGCCGCTGCATAAAGATGAGAGATCACTTGGTCCGCGACTTCCGGCATCAACAGTGAGGCATCAGCCTGAGGCGCTTTCGTGTTTCCCGTTATCTGCTCATCCGCAGTCGCCTGTTCGAGCAGATCGACGGGAAGGCTGACATGCACAGGACCGGAACGCCCTGCGATGGCAAGTTCGAATGCCCTGGCGATATCCGAACCCAGTGTCTCCACTGCGGCCGCGGTCCACGACGCTTTCGTCACCGGGCGCGCGAGGTCGGCCTGCGCCATTTCCTGGAACGCGCCGCGGCCGAGTTCGCCTAACGGCGCATGTCCGGACAGCAGCAGCAACGGGGATTCCGAGGCCAGCGCGTTATAAAGCGCCGCCACCGCGTTGCTGTGGCCCTGGCCTCCGGTGACCAGCGCGATCCCGGGCTCGCCGGTCAATCGCCCCCAGGCGTCCGCCATATGCACGCAGGCCGCTTCGTGCCGGGCGTGGATCAACTGGATGTTGGTCGACAGCAGCGCATCGAAGATCGGCATGATGTGGTTGCCGGACAGCGTGAAGATGCGCGTGACGCCGAGACCCTGCAGCGTCCTCGCGACGATGTCCGCACCCCTGCTCATGCGTTCTCCCAACGCGTTCGACACTGCCGGTCGATTTCGATGTCGTCGGAACCTGACATGGCGCCATCGTCCAGTAAACGGGTCATATGTCTAATATAAGAGCCATAGATCATGCGATCCGCAGCAGCCGGATCAGCGCGATGCTGATGACGATGAGGACCAGCAGCGAGACGATGACCGCGACGGTGACACGGCCGCCGACGCGGCCGACAACTCGCAGATCGACACCAAGTCCAAGCGCCGCCATCGAGATGACCGTCAGCACTTTTGCCGAGGTCATGATCGGTCCCAGCAGCGGATTCGGAATCAATCCAAGACTTCTCGTCGTTGCAAGGACGAGAAAGCCGATGATGAACCACGGAATAAGATAAAGCAGACCCGGCCGCGGCGCAGGACCGGCGACACCGAGCCGCGCCCGGAACAGCGACAGCAGCACCACGACCGGCCCCAGCATCAGCACCCGCACCAGCTTGACCAGGGTTCCGAGCTGCGCACTGACGGCGCTGATCGGCACCGTCGCGGCCAGTACCTGTGGCACGGCGTAGACGGTCAATCCGGCCAGCACGCCATACTGCGTTTCGGTCAGCACCAGCAGCGGGATGAACAGCGGCAGTCCGAGCACGACGACGACGCCGAGGATTGCCGTGAATGCGATCGACGAGGCGATGTCGTCGCTGTCGGCGCCGATCACCGGCGCCACGGCCGCAATCGCCGAATTGCCGCAGATCGAGTTGCCGCAGGCGATCAGAATCGAAACGCGCCGCGGCAGGCCCAGCGCGCGGCTGGTCGCATAGCTCGCGGCAAGCGCTGCGACCACGGTCGCAACGATGCCGGACAACAGCGCCGGACCCGAAGCCACGATCGCGCCGAGGCTGATCGATGCGCCCAACAGCACGACCGCAATTTCGAGCAGCGTTTTGGCACTGAACGAAATGCCGGCGTGCCAGAGTTCTCCGGGCTGCCAGAAACCGCGGATGGCGATGCCGAGCAGAATCGCGATCACCAGCGCCTCGACATAAGGATGCCCGAAGGCCCCCTCCTCCCAATTCTGCAGGACCATCGCGACCGCGGTGATGAAAATACAGAGCATCAAGCCGGGCACGGCGGCGGCGAATTCGGCAGGCGCTGCCGCAAGATGATCCCGCCAACGCGATGGACTGACCGTCGCGCCATCACGCGCCGTTTGTGGTTCCTGACGGTCTTGCATCGATGGCTGCTGCGTTCGGTCCGTGAGTTTCTATGTCTTATATAAGACTTGGATTTTAACCGGGGTCCAGCGCGAAATCGGGCGCCTTGGAAAAAGATGCTGCGCCGCGATGACGCGGTGACAGGAACATCTCCGCGGCCGGTGCAATATGGAGAGTTGTATCCTTGAACTGGCGCGGTTTTGCGGCATTTCTAGAGCATGACATCGACGAGCAATCAGAACCACGATCAAGCCGCGCCGCTTCGACTGATGGAGCCCGATCTTGCTGCGTGGGCCGAGAAGATCACGATCAATTCGACGAACGATCGACGCGGCCTGTGGTATGGCGCCGCTTTGTTCTGGATCGTGGTGATTTTCCTCATCGCGGCGCGGATTGCCTATCTCGACCCGAGCCGGGTTCAGCCGGCCACGGCTTCCTCAGTGCAATCGACGCTGGCCGGCGCATCAAGCGCTGCTCACGACGCGAAATTGTAATCCCCGCCTCATTTCACCGAACCATCCACCATCACCTCGATCAATTTCGCGCCGGGCCGGGCGAACGCCGACTTGAGCGTCGAAGCAATATCGTCGGCTTTCGTGATGCGGATCGCCTCCAGCCCGAGCGCCCCGGCAAGCCCGCAGAAATCGACCGGGGGATCGACAAAGTCCATGCCGACGAAATGATCATCCTTGTGAAAGGCAAGCAGCCGCTGCTTGATGATGCGGTAGCCGCCATTGTTCACGATCACCACCGTCAATGGCAGCTTGTGATGCGCCGCGGTCCACAACGCCTGGATCGAATACATCGCGCTGCCGTCGCCCGAATAGCACACCACCGGCCGGTCCGGATTGGCCAGGCTGACGCCCACGGACGCCGGCAATCCCCAGCCGATGCCGCCCGAAGCCAACCCGTGATAGCCGTAGCGATCGCGATGCGGGCGCAGCGCGGACATGTAGCGCGACGAGGTCAGACCCTCGTCGACCAGGATGGCGTTGTCCGGCATCAACTCGACCACCTGCAGCGTCAACCAGTCCGGATCGATCGGCGATGAATCTTTCTTGGTTGCGATTTGATCGACCAGCTTTGCGCGCTTCGCCGTCCAGTTTTTCGAGGCCAAAGCGGCGATGCTGCTCTTCGCGCGTGTTTCGAGCGCGGCGCCGCCCGCGTCCTTGAGCGCGGGGACCAGCGCCCGCAACGTCTCCCTGACATCGGCCTTCAACGCGATTTCGGCCGGATAATTCTTGGCCAGATCCCAATCGACCAGACCGATCTGCACTATCGGCAGTCCGGCGGGGAGCGGATCGACTTCGCTGTAGACCGACATCCGCAGCGGATCGCTTCCGAGCACGATCATCAGATCATGCGGCGCCAGGATTTCGCGCACCTGCGGCTGCACCCGCGGCAGCGAGCCCATGAAGCACGGGCTTTCCGACAGGAAATGCGCGCCATAAGGCGCGGTCTGTTGCCACGCCGGACAGCCGAGCGCCTCCGCGAATGCCGCGGCTTCGGTGAGCGCGTCGCTCTTTACGATTTCGTCGCCGACGACGATGACGGGACGTTCGGCCTTGAGGATGCGCTGCACCAGGGCGTCAAGCAACTCATCCGACGGTTTTACCCGCGTATCGATGCGGGTCGCGCGGCCAAGCTCGAGGCCAGCCTCGGAATTCAGGATGTCTCCCGGCAGCGAGATGAAGACCGGCCCGGTCGGCGGCGTCATTGCGACTTTTGCCGCGCGGCGCACGATGCGCGGCAGGTCTTCGAGCCTGGTGACCTCGACCGCCCATTTCACCAACGGTTCGGCGATCCGGACCAGCGGATCGTACAGCACCGGCTCGGTCAGGCCATGGCCCTGCTCCTGCTGGCCGGCGGTCAGGATCATCGGCGTGCCGGTGAATTTGGCGTTGTAGAGCGAGCCCATAGCATTGCCGAGGCCCGGCGCCACGTGAACGTTGCAGGCGACCAGACGCCCCGAGGCCCGGCTGAATCCATCGGCGATGGCGACCACCAGGCTTTCCTGCATCGCCATCACGTAAGTGAGGTCGGGATGCTCCTTCAGCGCGTGCATGATCGGCAATTCCGTGGTTCCGGGATTGCCGAACAGATGCGTGATGCCCTCGTCCTTGAGCAGCGCCAAAAATGCCGATCGCCCGGTAATGCGGTTCACGCCCGTCTTGCCATTCTTGCTCATGTCACCACCGTGCGTTTTGGTTCGACGATCTCGAACATGCGTGGAAATTCATCCATCAGCGCCATCAACTCAGCCAGCTTCATCGGGTTGCCGGTGAACGTGATCTTTCCCGCAGCCATTGCTTCCGGAAATGTCGCCTGCTTCGCAATTACCGCATCAAGCAGCGAGCGCGGCAAGGTGAAGCCCGCGTCCGCCTTTGGCGATTCTGTGGCGGCGGCATAAGTCAGCGCGCAGTTTTCCAGCGTCAGCACAAATTTCTCATCGGTGTCCGTGAAGGCCCAATTCAGCACGATGTGTTTCCCCTCGGCCTTCGGGCCGTTCAGCCGCACGCCGAGCACGTCCCACAATTGTTCGGTGCGAAGTGCGGCCAGCGTTTCGCGCGGCATCGGCGGCCGCGGCGGCGCGTTCGGCAGGCCCTGGCGCAATTCCTGCGCGCCGAACAGGTAGGCGTTGCGCCAGGTGGAACTCTCCGCGAGGTAGCCGAGCTGCTCGAACGTATCGGCCAGCATTGCGCGGGCCGCGGCGTTGTCGGGTTCGGCAAAGACCAGATGACTCAACGCCTGCGCAATGAAGCGGAATTCGCCCTTGTCGAAATCCTTTTTCGCGCGAGCGAGGATGGCGTCGGCGCCGCCCATATATTCCACGAATTTCTTTCCCGCTTCGACCGGTGGCAAAGGATCGAGATTGGCCGGATTGGCGTCATACCAGCCGAGATATTTCTGGTAGATCGCCTTCACATTGTGCCGGATGTGGCCGTAGTAGCCGCGCGCGTGCCACGCGCCGTCGAGACTTTTCGGGAGTCTGATCGTCTCAGCGATTTCGGTCGCAGTCAGCCCGTGATTCAGCAACCGAAGCGTCTGATCGTGCGCGAACTTGTAGAGATCGCGCTGCTGGCGGATCATGCCATCGACGCGCTCAGCACCCCACACCGGCCAGTGATGCTGGCCGCACATCGCTTCCGCCTTGCCGCCCCATAGCTGCAGCGCCTCGCCGAGATATTTCGACCAGGCCAGCGCGTCGCGCACGTCGGCGCCGCGGAACGGCAGCAGATTGTGGAAATTGTGCGTACAGTTTTCCGCGAGGTTCAAGAGCTTGTAGCGCGGGATGTAAAAATGCATCTCCGCCGGCGCTTCGCTGTTCGGCGCCATCTGGAATTCGAATTCCACGCCGTCGATGGTTCGCCTGTCGCCGGTCGCCTTGATCAGGTCGGTCGGCCGCAGCAGCGCCACCGAGCCGGCCGCCATCGACTTGCCGAGTCCGCAATCGACCTGGCCGCGCGGACCTTTTTTCAGGAACGGCCCGAACTGGTATTGCGCGCGGCGCAGCATCGCGGGGCCGGCGATGATGTTTTCCGATACCGCATGCTCCATGAACAGGTCCGGCGCGATGATCGGAACGCCGCTCGCCAGCATCGCGTCGTCGATCACGCCGTGCGCGCCGCCCCAGTGATCGGTGTGGGTATGGGTGAAGATAACAGCGGCAACCGGACGCCGGCCGCGATGCTCGAAGTAAAGCTCCATCGCGGCGCGCGCGCCTTCGATCGAGGTCAGCGTGTCGACCACGATCACGCCGTTGTCGCCTTCGATCAGCGTCATGTTGGCGATGTCGAGCCCGCGCACCTGATAGACGCCGGGCACCACCTCGAACAACCCGTGATTCATATTGAGCCGCGACTGCCGCCACAGGCTGGGATCGACGGTCGGCGGGGCTTCCTCGTCGGAAAGGAATCCATACGACTCGAGACTCCAGACCGTACGGCCTGCTTCGGAGGTAATCTTCGCATTCTCGATCGTGCCAAGAAATCCGCGCGAGGCGTCGTCGAAATCGCTTGTGTCGGAAAACGGCAGCGCGGCGCGGGTCGCGGCGTGCTGCCTTATGACGGACGCGGAAGCATCCTTGGGCGCTTCGCCGCTGAGTTGCTGTGTCATTGTTTCCCCTGTTTTCTTACTTGTAGCCCGGATGGAGCGCAGCGCAATCCGGGGATCAGCGCTTCATCATCCCAAGTCCCCGGATTTCGCTGCGCTCCATCCAGGCTACGAAGCTTCAGCATCCCAGGTCCCGGATTTCGCTGCGCTCATCCGGGCTACCAAGCGCATTATCATGCCGAGGGTTTGAGAATGACGCGATCCCGCGAGGAGCCGACGACGGCAAGATACGCCGCCTTCGCGTCCGGCAGGGTATAAATCGCTTTCGGCAAAACAGGGTACGGCCTGAGATGACCGCTGGCAAAGCCCGGCAGCGCCTCGCGCAGCAACTCGCCGCATTCAATCGACGAGAAGGCCAGCGTGTCGACGCCGACATAGGTGTGCCGGCCGCGATAGAATTCCAGGATGTTGAACTCGACCACAGGGTGGACGGCGGCGATCAGGATTTGCCGGCCGGCCAGCGCCAGCGACTTGTGCGCCGCCTGGAAATACGGATCGCCGACCGTATTGAATACGATGTCGGCGCCCTTTCCACCGGTCAGTTCGCGCACCCGCGCGGCGACGTCGGTGGCGGCCGAGTTGATGATCTCGACAGGCGCGTTGGCATGGCCCTCGTAAGCCTCGTCCTTGCGGACGACGCCGATCACTTTTGCGCCGCGCCATGTCGCAAGCTGCGCCGCGGCCTGGCCCACCTTGCCGTTCAGCCCCATGATCAGAACGGTGTCGTGCGCCGAAGGCCCGCCGGTGCGGCGAAACCCTTCGATCGCGGTGACGAACGGCACGCCGATGCCGGCGGCTTCATCCATCGAGATGGCAGCGGGTTTCTCGACCAGCGCCGCCGCTTCGACAACCAGATGCGTCGCGTGGGTGCCGTCGCGGCGGATGCCGAGATCGCCGGACGAGCCGAACACCTCGCGGCCGATCCAGTCAGGTGGACCGTCAATCACGACACCGGCGAAATCGCGCCCGGGCGTGCGCGGGAAGACCGCATAGGGCATCAGCCCGGTGGCGGCCTTGACGTCGGAGGGATTGACGCCGGCAGCCTTGATTTCGACGACCGCGTCGTTTGACCCGCGCGTCAATGCACGCTTCTCGATCGCAGGCGCGAGCGAGGCGGCGTCCGTCGCTTTCGCATTCAGCCGTAGCGCAGTTGCTTCAACTGTTTTTGTCATTGCTACTCAGCTATCCGATCAGGCGGGGCGCGGCAACAGATAGGGTGAATTGGCGATCGTCCATGGCGGAGGCGTTTCCATTTTAAAAATCTGGCGCAGGTGGACCTCGTCCGGCCCGTCGCCGATGCGCAGCAGCCGTCCCCATGCCAGCGCCTGATGGATCGGGGTGTCGTCCGAGCCGCCCATGGCGCCGAATACCTGCATGGCGCGGTCGGCGATGCGTTGCAGCATGGCCGGCACCGAAACCTTGATCAGCGAGACGTCGCGCCATGCGTCCTGATGGCCGGCGCGGTCGAGCAGCCACGCGCAGCGATAGGTCAAGAGCCGCGCCTGTTCGAGCTCGACCCGCAACTCGGCGATCCAGCGCTGCACGGTGTCGTATTCGATGATGGCGCGGCCGAAGGCGGTGCGTTCGGCCGCACGCGCGAGCATCAGCTCTATCAGCACCTCGCACAACCCGATCGAGCGCATGCAGTGATGAATTCGTGCAGGCCCGAGACGGACTTGGGCCACCCGAAACCCCTCGCCTTCCTTGCCCAGCAGATTTTCGACGGGAATGCGCACGTCGTCGAAATCGATCTCGCCGATCGGCGCAATATGGTCGATGCATCCCATCCAGCGCAGCGGGCGCACCAGGCGCACGCCCTTGGCGTCCATCGGGACGATGACGCAGGAATGCCGGCTGGTTCGCGAGGCATCGGGGTGACTCACGCCCATGACAATCAGGAAACTACAGTGCGGATGCGCAGCGCCGGTGATGAACCACTTTCGGCCGCGAATGACGTAATCGTCACCCTTTCGGACGATCGTGGTCGCGATATTGGTCGCGTCTGAGGATGCGACGTCCGGCTCGGTCATGCCGAAGGCCGAGCGCGTCTGCCCTTCCAGCAACGGATGCAGCCAGCGGCGCTTCTGCTCGTCATTGGCGCAATTTTGCAGCGCGATCATGTTGGGCACGTCGGGCGCCTGGCAGTTGAAAACTTCGGGCGCCCAGAACAGCCGGCCCATGATTTCCGCTGATGGAGCGTAGTCCAGGTTGCACAGCCGCGTGCCGGGCTCGTCGTCGGCGAGTTCGGGCAGCGCGAGATTCCACAAGCCGGCCGTGCGCGCCTTGCGCTGCAGATCGGGCATAAACGAAGCCATTCCACTGGTGGTAACCTGCTGTGCCCAGTCGCGATGCCGCGGCAACACCTCCTTGTCGAAGAAGGCTTGCAGCCGGTCGCGCCACTGCAGCGAGCTTTCCGAAAGATCGAACTCCATTGACTGCTCCAGTCCCAGTGCGGATAACCGATCATACAGCGGCAATTCAAGCTGCGGATATCCATAATCACGCTTGGCTGGGAGGGGCTTCATGAACAGGGCATTGAGTTGCTTCGCCGCGGGGCTGGCGTTGCTCACGGCCGGCACAAGCGCCCTCGCGCAGGCGGCGTATCCGGCGCGGCCGATCCGCGTCATCGTGCCTTATCCTGCCGGCGGCATTGTCGACATCGTCGCCCGCAGCGTCACCGATACCGTGGCCAAGAATTTCAAGCAGACGATGGTGGTCGAAGCCAAGCCCGGCGGCAACAGCAATATCGGCACCGCCGAAGTCGCGCGCAGCGCCCCCGATGGCTACACCTGGCTAGTCACCGGACCAGCCGTGCTGGTCAATCCCTCGATCTACAAGGACGCCGGCTGGAATGCGATGCGCGACTTCAAATGCGTCGGGCTCGTGGTCTGGAACCAGAGCGCGGCGGTGGTGCCGGTCAACCTGCCGGTCAGCACGCTGAAGGATTTTGTCGAGCTGGCGAAGAGCAAGCCCGGAAAAATGAATTTCGGCAATCCCGGCATCGGCTCTTCGATCGACCTGACCGCGAAGAACCTGTTCAAGACCGCTGGAATTGACATCACGAATATCGGCTACAAGGGTCAGCCGCAGGCCTTGATCGATCTCATCACCAACGAGATTCAGATCAGCGTCGCCTCGCTGGCACTGGCGCTGCCGCATATCAAGGACGGCAAGCTGAGAGCGCTCGCGGTGTTCACCAAAGAGCGGGTGAAGGAATTGCCGGATGTGCCGACGATTGCCGAAGCGGGTTATCCCGACGCCGCCTATCTGCCGTGGTACGGAGTCTACGTGCCGGCGGCGACGCCGGATGTATTGGTGAACCGGATTCACGAAGCAATCGATACGGCGCTGCGGTCTCGCGAAGTCATCGAACGTCTTTCGCATGCCGATATTCCGGGACAGCCGATGCAGCTCGACGAACTGGCAAAACTGATGAAAGCCGACTTCGAACGTCTTAACGAGATCGTCAAGGTGTCGCATATCGCGGTGGAGTGACGTTACCAGGTGGATAGTCCCTCGCCGCCCTGCGCCGCCAGATCGCTGCGCCAGAGCCAGACCTCGAGCGCGGCCGAACGGCCGCGAATGCGTGCCTCTCGCGGCCCGGTCAGGACGCCCGATTTATACAGCGCGCAATCGCGCCCGGCGGCGCGCAGCAACTCGTTGCTGGCCGCGAGCTCGACGCCGTGACTGGCCGCCACTTCCATCAACCGGCTCGCCACGTTCACGGTGTCGCCGGTCGCCGTGATGTGGTGATAGCTGCCGCCGCCGAGCCTGGAGGCGACGATTTCTCCGGAATGCGCACCGACCTTGAAGCCCAGTCGCGATGCGACCGCTGGCGGCACCGACGCGAGCCATTGTTCGGCGCTGAGGCAGAGGCCGACCGAGCATTCGGCCGCCCGGAAGGCGTCGTCACCTGCCGCCTCCGGCAGACCGAACAGGATCATCGCGCCATCGCCGAGGAAGCTCGTGATCATTCCGCCGCAGCCGACCGCCTCCCTGTCGACCAGCGCATGAAAGTCCTTCAGCAGTTCGCGAACCCTGTCGGGCCCGAGCCGTTCGCTGAGCGAAGTGAATCCGGAGAGGTCGATGAATACGATTGCCGCGTTCTGACGAACCGGCCGGGTGAGGAAGTCCGGATCCTTGCTCAGCCATTGCTGGATGCCAGGGGCCTGAAACTGTTCGAGCAGTTCGCTTCGCATCGCGAAATATTGCGCCCGACGCCCACCCGACCACAGCTGCACGGCGGCGAACAGAATCGCAGGCGGTGCGCTTGCTGCGACTGGCACTGCCGCGCTGAGCCATATCCCTTTCGAGAACGCGACAAAATTCGCCACGGTCCAGATCAGGACGACGGCGCCGGCCGCGATCAGCCCGACCGCGCTGCGTCGCCATGCCAGCAAACCGACGAGGATCATCGGAAGCGCAACGGCGATCACGCCGTCGGCGAGGCGCACCGAGCGGTCCCGCAAGATGCCGTCGCCCGCCATCAGGTGTGTGATCGCCGTCGCAATGACTTCGACGCCCGGCATCACCGGATCGAACGGCGTCGGGAAAAAATCTCCGCCGCCGGTGACGGTCGATCCGACCACGACGATTCGATTTTGGATGGCGTCCGGGGCGACCTCGCCTGACAGCACCGAAGCGGCGCTGATCGTCCGGATGGTCCGGCTCGGGCCATAAAACGAGATCGGCAGAGCATGATCGGCGTCGGTGGCAACGGGCCGCTCGCCGAGCACCAGGCGGTTGGGTTCGATGGTGGGTGCCTTGCCGATCGCCAGCGCGGCAACGCGAAGCGGAAACGACATTTCGACGTTGTCGCTGGTTCGAAACAGCATCGGGATCGAGCGAGGGACACCGCTGCGGTCGGTTGCGACATTGACGATGCCGATTTCCGCATGATCCGCGAATTTCTGCAGCGGCAGCAGAAATTTCTCGGCGCGCGGCAGGCCGGCGAGCGGTCCGTCATTCTCCGCAAGCAACGACTGACGGGATTCCGGGAACACCGCCGCCGCAGCAATCGCGGTGGGGCGGCCGGCGAGCGATTTCGCCAGCGCGTCATCGCCCTCGTCGGTTCCCCGGTCGACCAGCAGCAGATCGATCGCGATGACTTTTGGCGCCAGTGTCGCAATCGCCTCGACGATTTTGGCAAGATCGCCCCTGGCGATGGGATAACTGCCGCCTTGTTTCACCAGCGCGTCGTCGATCGCGACGATGGTCACCTGGTCCGGCGGCACCGTCGTGCCGCGAAGCAGCGTTCGGAGATCGGTCATGGTCAATTCGACGCGATCGAGAAATCCCAAGTGGCCGTGCTTGTGCGCGAAATACACGCCACCCCCCCAAAACCCCGCCAGCACGAGCGCGATCAGGGTTTGCAGATGCCGGCGGCGCAGCATTCGCAGCCTTATTGTCCGAGCCGCGCCATCAATGCGGAGACACGCGCCGCAGGCCAGCGTTTCACGGTCAGCGGACCCATGACGTCCATATCCACGCCTTCGCCGGCCCCCAGCGTGACGCTATGGCTGCCGGTTCGCCGTCCGACGGCGACCCGGCCGTTGACGACGAACACCGAGGTCTTGCCTTCCGTCGCGTCGACCGCCCATTTTGTGCCGCGCACCGCCGCGATCGCCTGCGGCGTGGTCACCTGGAAGCGATTTCCGCCCTGCTTCTTCGGCACGTCAATCAGCAGCGCCTTGCTTGACAGTTCGGCCGAATCCACCCGGCCATTGCCATCGCGATCCTGCAGCGTAAACCGCGCGCCGCTTTCAGCGACGATGGTCACGCCGCCTTCACAGCGCAGGATTTGCGGCGCGTTCGCCGGGCTCTCGGTCGCGCATCCCATGTTCGCGGGCTGCGCCGCGGCCATCCCGACCGGAAACAGCAGACATGCGAATGCAACGCACGCCGCTCGAACGATCACGCTCATGACAATGCCTCCGTATGCCTGGCTATCGTGAGCGTGAACCCAAACCGGACATTGCACAAGCGCGGCAGAATGGCCCGATCGCTCCGATTTGTGATGACTTATTGCTTTTGCACCCCTCGTGCCCCGGACGCAGCGCAGCGCGTAGCTCTTGCGAAGCGGTGCGCTGCAGAGCCGGGGCCGTAGCGAACGCCGGCGTTTGGTACGGTCCCGGTTCTGCGAAGCAGCGCTTCGCAAGGGCTACGCGCTGCATCGCGTCCGGGACACGAGGCATTCCCACGCGTCGTCCCGGCGAACGCCGGGACCCATAACCACCGATGGTTATTGTCGGACGAGTTGTTGCCGCAACTTGCTGACACCTTCCGCATCACGACGATGGAGGCTATGGGTCCCCGCCTTCGCGGGGACGACAGTGGACCTCATCCCCCGCCCGACAGCATCTTGACCAGCCGATACAGATATTCATTGCCATCGAAGAATGATTTTGCCAGCACGCGCTCGTCCTTGCCATGGGCGCGGAAGTCGTTGATGTCACCGGCGAGCCCCGAATGACCGTAGGTCGGGATGCCGGCATTGCGCAGATAGCTGCCGTCGGTGGCGCCGGCGCTCATGGTCGGCACCACCACGGCGCCGGGCCAGAATTCCTGCGACAGTTTTTCGATTCTACCCATGATCTCCTCATGCAGGGCCGAGGGCGCGCTGAGCACGGGCTGGCCGAGCTGGGTCACCACGATCTGCTCGTCCGCCAGCACGCGCTCCAGCGTCGCCTTGACCTCCTCGATCGGCTCGCCGGGCATGACGCGGCAATTGACGCTGGCGCTGGCGAGTTGCGGCAGCGCGTTGATGGCATGGCCGCCCTGCAGCATGGTGGCGACGCAGGTGGTGCGCAGCTGGACATTGTAACCCGGATTGGCCGCGAGCCGCGTGAACGACATCGCGGCGGGGTCGGGTTTATCGGACAGTATCGCGCGGATGTCGGCGGCGGTCTGTTCGTTTTCGAACTGTGCGATGCGTTCGAAATAGGCCCGCGTGGTTTCGTTGAATTTATGCGGGAAACTGAACTTGGACAACCGCACCAGGCCCTCGGCCAGATGGTAGATCGCATTGTCCTTGACGGGAAGCGAGCTGTGGCCGCCTTTATTCCTCACGTCGAGCCGGTAGCTCACGGCGACTTTCTCGGTGGTCTGCACGCTGTTGCGGATCGCCTTGCCGTCCTTCAGCCCGACGCCGCCGCCCTCGTTCAACGCGAATTCGGCGTCGATCAGGTCGCGGTGGTTTTTCAACAGCCACTGAATCCCGAGCGCATTGGCGTCCAGGATCTCCTCATCAGTCTCCAGCGCCATGATGATGTCGCGATCCGGTCTGTAGCCCTCCTGCTTGTAGCGGATCATGTTGGCGACGAACGACGCCGCCATGAATTTGTCGTCGCCGCTGCCGCGCGCGTAAAAATATCCGTCCTTTTCGATCAGCTTGAACGGATCGAACGACCAGTCCTCGCGTTTGGCCGGCACCACGTCGGTATGCGCCAGCAGCAGGATCGGCTTGCGCGCGCCCGTGCCGCGCAGCCGCGCCACCAGATTGCCCTTGCGCGGCGCAGGCGAAAGCACCCGCACCTCGGCTTCCGCAAAGCCCGCGGCGCGCAGCCGCGCCGCCATCGCCTCGGTCGCCTGCTTGGTGTCGCCGGTCGCGGTGGTGGTGTCGATCTCGATCAATTCCTTGTAGATGTCGAAGGCGAGCTGCTGCTGCGGGCTCAGCGCTTCCGCCCGCAACGATGCCGTGGGGGCGGCCGCAATCGCGGCGGCAATCAGCGCGGTGCAAAGATGCCCACGCAGTGCGTGACGGCAAGATCCTCGGAACATTTTTTTGCTCTCCCTATTTGGCATCCTTGGCGGCTGTGACTTCGATCTCGACCAGAAATCCGGGATTGGCCAGCGACGCGACGCCGACCGTGGTCCGGGCCGGCAGATTGGGCTGAGCGCCGCCGAAGAACTGGGTGTAGCCTTCCATAAAGCCCTTGAAATCCATCGGCGCGCGCGCGTCGTGCACCAGGAACACCTGCATCTTGACCACGTCGCCCATGCCCAGTCCAAGCCCTTCCAGAATGCCCTTGATCCGGTTGAGCACGCCGACGGTTTGCGTCTTGACGTCGCCATAGGCCTGCGGGCTCTGCGGGTCGGCGTCCTTGTTGACGACCGGCGGCACCTGGCCGCTGAGGTACCAGGTCGTGGCGGTGGCCGGGACCTGCACGGCAAGTGCGATCGGGAAGGTCGAATTGGGGATGGGAGTGCGCGCCACGTCGGCGCGGGCGACGGGCGTGGTGGCGAGGAGTGCGGCGAGAGTGAGTAAGGCTACGGGCTTCATGTGTTTCTCCGTCCTTTCATTTTCGTCATGGCCGGGCTTGTCCCGGCCATCCACGTCTTGCTTTCTTTGCTGCGGCAAAGACGTGGATGCCCGGGACAAGCCCGGGCACGACGGCGTGTGTTCTAGGGCCGCACCGCCTTAACATCCTCCGCCGTCACGGCGTCCTTAAAATCGTTGCCGAAATGGCTGCGGAGGTAGTTCACCACCGCGGCGACCTGGTCGTCGTTCATCATCGCTCCGAACGCGGGCATCGCGCGCTGGCCCCGGACCACGACGTAGACCGGATAGCCGCCGGCTTCGAGATTCTTGTTTGCGGCGAGCGACGGATAGACGCCGGCGCCGGCGGCGCCCTTGCCATCCGGCATGTGGCAGCCCTGACAGACATTGGCGAATAATTCCTCGCCGCTCCGCTCGGTGAAGCGGAACAAGGGGCTGAAATGCGCGGCGCTCTGCGCCTGTGCTGCAAAGGGTGACAGCGCAAGCGCCAGTGCAACCGCACAGGTCGCTGGATTTGCGAACGCCCTCACGTCTTCACCACCCGCTGATGCAGCCGCGTGATCGCATCGAGCGACGACAGGATGGCGCCCTCCTGCCAGGCGGGAAGATAAGAGGCATGCTCGCCCGCCAGCACGATGCGGCCTTCGATCTGGCAGAGATTGTCGTAATGCTCTTGCCTTGCCTGGTCGGTCCAGTTGCCGGCGCAGCCCAGCGTGAACGGCACCCGATGCCATGCGACGGAGACGCCGTTCTCGAATTCGGTCTTGTACTGCGGATGCAGGCTGGCGCCGAATTCGACGGCGCGCGCGACCCGCTCGGCCGGCGCCAGCGAGGTGAATTCGTAGGCATTGGCGCCTTCGAACAGATAGGCTCCGAGCAGCACGCCGCGGCCTTTTGCGTTAAAACCGGTGTTGGGATAGGCGATCTGGCGGATCGGCAGATCGGTGTAGCTGATGCCGCCGTAGATCGCGTCGTCCTCTTCCCAGAAGCGGCGCTTGAATTGCAGCCCGATCTTGACCGAGGACACATAGGGCACCGCGTCGATCGCGGCCTTCATGCGCCCGCCGACCTCGAGCGGAAGCTGGCTCAGGATCGACAGCGGAATGGTGCAGACGCACCAGTCCGCCTTGGCCTGCAGCGGTTTCGCCGGATTTTTCGTATCGACATAGCTCACGGTGACGCCGCCGCCGTCCTGCTGGATCTGCGTCACCTTGGCGTCATAGCGAATGACATCGCCGATCTCCCGCGCAAAGGCCTTGCCGATCATGTCCATGCCGCCGACCGGCTGGAACATCGTGGTCTGGAATTCATGCAGCGCGAAATTCTGCAAGTAGCGCCACATCCGCGATTTCAGGATGTCCGAAAGCGCAATCGGATCGCCCGGCTTCGGCTCCGCGCCGAGGCCGCCGCCGGGGTCCTTGGCAAAGCCGCGAAACTCCGCGGAAATCAGATTGGACTTGTAGGCATAGTCCTTGTCCAGCGCGCCCCATGATTTAAGCGCCTGCAGCAAGATCTCCTTGTCCTCTTTCGATACGGCTTCATCGAGCTTGCCTTGCTGGGCGGCCTTGGCGAGCAATTCCGAAACCTGCCCCTGAAAGTCGGTCTTGATCTCGCGGATGCGCTGCGGCTTGCCGCCGAACGCCTTCGATCCGTGCAGCAGCGCATTGTGATTGAGCTGGATGAACGGCTCCAGCGCCACATTCAGCCGCTTGCAGTAATCCAGCACCGCGTGGTGGTGATAGGGAATCCGCCATGGCCCCGGATTGATGTACAGCCCCTGCTCGAATTCGCAGGTCTGACTGATGCCGCCGAGTTCGGTGAATTTATCGCCGCCGCGCAGGGTCCAGTTGCGGCCGCCTGGCCGGCCGTTGAATTCCAGCACCTGGACCTTGTAGCCGGCCTTGCGCAATTCCAGCGCCGCGGTCAGGCCGGCAAGCCCGGCGCCGAGGATGAGAACCGACGCACCCTTCGGATCGCCCTCGAGTTTTATGGGCCCCCTGTATCCGGACTCGGAAGCGAAGCCGAGCGCGGTCATGGCGTGGACCATCGCAGCACTTCCGGCTACCGCGCCGATCAGCGAGAGCAGATCGCGGCGGCTGGGCAGACTTGCAGCTTCGTTGTGCATCGGTGCGCTCGACTGGACCGCCATGGATGGCGGCGAGCTTAGCGCAGTTTTCGTTATTCGGTCGATTCGAAATCGTGGCCGGTGCGTAGGGCGGATTAGCCACCGGTCGCGCAAACGCGCGACCGGTGGCGTAATCCGCCGATTCCGACGCGCCAAAATGGCGGGTTACGCCTTCCGCCTTCACCCGTTGAACTACGGCGGACGTGGCCGGCTAACCCGCCCTACGTGCCGCGCGCCCAACGCAGCGCCGGTGCTACGCTACTTGCCAACGTCAATCCGACGTTCAACTGGGTGCAATTGGCGCAACGCGTTCCAGTCCGGATCGCGCTCAAGCGCGCCGAGGCAAGCGAACTCGTTGCCGGAGCTACCGCGACTGTAGAGGTGCTCGGATCGCGGCTGCGCAGCGTCTCGAAGGTCGCCCAAGGCGGTTGAGTGACCGCTGTCCGGCAGGACGTAGGGTGGGCAAAGCCGCCGGGCGCGCGCGTCCGGGGGCGCGCCCACCATTCAGCGCGAACACGAATCGATTCAAAAAAGATGGTGGGCACGGCGCCAAGAGCGCCTTTGCCCACCCTACGGAACCGGTTTCCGCTCTCGCACGAAATCAGCTCAAGATTACGAACTGCGTTGACGTGGCCTCCCCAGCGGTCTTTGTTAGTTCTAGTTTTGATCTGCACATGCCGGATAAGGAAGATTGCATGCACCGTCGTCGTGATGTCCTGCTCGGGCTCCTCGCAACACCGGCAATCTCCAGGATGTCGCTGGCGCAGGAAACAGCGCAGATCACAATCATCAATCAGTACGGCCTGCCGTATTTGCCGGTTATGGTGATGAATACGCTGAAGCTCGTGGAGACCGCGGCCCAGAAAACCGGATTGCCAAATCTGAAAGTCGATTACAGGACGCTTGGAGGCACATCCTCATTGGTAGACGCGCTCATCAGCGGCCAGATGCATTTTGGCGTGGCCGGCGCGCCGAGTCTTGCGACGTTATGGGACAAGACTGTCGGAACCGCAAATGAGGTGCGCGCGCTGTGCGCTGCGCAGTCGATGCCCTTCATGCTGGTCACCAGCAATCCCAAGGTCAAGACCATCCGCGATTTCTCCGCGGAGGATAAAATTGCCGTGCCAAGCATAAAGGTGTCGGCGCAGGCCGTATGCCTGCAAATGGCGGCGGCGAAGGAATGGGGCCAGGACCAATATGCAAGGCTCGATCCATTTACGATAACGCTGCCGCATCCCGATGCGGCAATCAATATTCTTGCCAAAGCCAGGCAGGTAACGAGTCACTACTCCGTCATGCCGTTTTACGTCAATGAACTGGCCACCCCGGGCGTGACGAAGGTGTTAAGTTCCTACGACACGCTTGGAGGAGCGACAACCAACGGTGTCGTCCTGATGTCGAAGAAATTTGGCGACGCAAACCCGAATATCACGGCAGCCGTCTATGCGGCATTCGGTCAGGCAGCGGAGTTCATCAACAGGAATCCGGCTGACGCGGCCGATATCTATATCAAGTCCACCAGCGAAAAGCTTTCTACGAGGCAGGAGTTGGCGGCGATGATCGTCGATCCCGACAATGTGTGGACGACGACACCGCAAAACTGCATGAAGTATTTCGAATTCATGAGCAAGGTCGGCTCGATCAAGCATCCACCGGAAAACTGGAAAAACCTGTTCATGCCGATCTGTCACGAACTGCCCGGCAGCTAAACTTGCTGCTGTCGGACAGGTTTGCGATGCGAATGAGTTCGAGGCGCAAAATGGACTTAGCCAGAGGCGGCAACATCCTATCCTGGATTCAGGATGCGTAATAAGGGAATGGCGACGCCTTGCTTTCGGCCTCCAGCAGCCGGATCATCGCCGGCCATTCGAGCACGCCATAGGGACGACGCGTACCCGGCCGATAGAGATGTGCGGTGCGCTCAAGAACGTCCGCAGGAGGAATTGCAAGCTCAGTGCGTGCCGCCATGGAATCGACCTGTGCACGGCACGACATCTCCAGCTGGTATAGCGTGTTGAATGCCTGCTGCACGTTGGGTCCGCAGGTCAGCAGACCGTGATTGCGCATGATCAGCGCCTCATGCTCGCCGAGGCTTTGGACGATACGCTCGCGTTCGTCCAGATTGATCGCGGGCCCCTCATAGTCGTGGTAGCCGATATGGCCGTTGAAACGAATAGCCGTTTGATTCAGCGGTAGCAGCCCACATTTCATCGCCGAGACGGCCATGCCAGCGCGCGTGTGCGTATGCGTTACGCACCCGACATCAGGCCGCGCTTTATGAATTGCACCGTGAATGACATAGCCGGCGTTATTGATCGTATAATCGGTATCAGGCTTCCATAGCACGTTGCCTTCAGAGTCGATCCTGGCGAAGCTGGACGCGGTGATCTCTTTGTAGAGCATCCCGTAAAGGTTGATCAACAGATGCTCTGTTCCGGGAATTCGGACCGTGATGTGGTTATAGATCAAATCCGTCATTCCGTAATGGTCCACGAGGCGATAAGCAGCCGCCAGTTCGACGCGTGCCTGCCATTCTTCGGGACTCACGTCATCGCGGATGCATTTGAAATTGGTGTCATATTTCATCGCCATCTCCTGCGATAGGGAAGCCTGCTTGCCTCGGTTGTACGTGACTGCGCATTCGTTCACCATCAGCGGGATGCACCTCGCAGTTCGCTCCGTCAAGAGCATCGCCGCCTTACCCTCCCCCTCCAGCGCGTAGGGCGGATTAGCGAAGCGTAATCCGCCGATTCCCATGTTGCCAAGACGGCGGATTACGCTTCGCTAATCCGCCCTACGGACTTTACTTTTTCACCTTGCTCGCGTCCATCTTGATCGAGGGATCGAGCAGCTTTGTCGAAAAAGCCGTCTCCACCGCGAACGGTTTTTCCATGCCGAGATAGGTCTGCACCAGCTCGTAGTCCTTTTGCATCCGGCCTGGGTCGATCCAGCCCAGCGCCTTCGTCGTGGTGAAGTCGTCCGTCATCAGGAACTTGATGCGCTCCCACTGCCGCTCCTGATTTTCCTTGTCCAGCCCGGACGCCTGATCGAGCAGCGCCTTCAGGCACGGCGCGACGTCGGCGACGCAGGCCGCGAACGCCTTCTGGCTGATACGGACGAAATCTTCCGCCAGCTTCGGGTTCTTCTGCAGATAGGCGCCGTTGACGATCAGCGAGTTGCCATAGGGGTTGAGGCCGATGTCCTTCCAGTTCACGTAGCCGAGGTCGGCGCCGAATTCGATCACCTTGAGATCATGCTCGTTATAAAAGTCGCTGATGATATCGACGGTGTGGCTCTTCAGCGCCGCGATCTTGGCGGTCGGCCCGACATTGACGAAATTCACCGAGTCCGGCGCGATACCCGCAGCCTTGGCAAATGCCGGCCACATCACCCGCGAGGCATCGCCGGGCGGGTTGCCGATCTTGTGGTTCGGGAATGTCTTCGGCCCGTCGACGCCGTAGCTCTTCAGCCAGTAAAAGGTCTGTCCGGTATTGGCGTAGATGCTCATCAGCGCGACCACGTCGGCGCCCTTGCTGCGCGCCACCAGCATGGTCGCGAGATCCGCGATGCCGAACGGCGAGCCGCCGGAACCGACCTTCAGCGAGGAGACGCCGGAGCCCTTGCCGACCTCGATGGTGAGATCGATGCCGGCCTTTTCGTACCAGCCCTGCGCCTTGGCGTAATAGAACGGCGAGTGATCCGCGGTCGGCGCCCAGTTCAACATGAGATTGACGGGTTCGGCGGCGTGGACCGGAAGCGCCGGCACCAGCACCGCGAGCGCCAGTCCCGCAATCCTCAAAACCCTCATCGCAGCTCTCCTCGTTCACGGCAGGCAGCACGCTTGTCGTCCTGCGCCCGCTTGTTTACCAATGCAACAAGGGACAACCGGATTGTCAACTGTCCCGCGGGAGAGCACGCGGTGCCCGGTGACGGAATGCGCTCAGCCAAGACCTTTGCGATCATCCTGATCGTGCATCTCGCCGTGATCGTATTGTGGCAGGTTCTGGTTGACGCCTTCCAGGTGCCGAAGTTCATATTGCCCTCGCCGCTGGCCACCGTCGCCACGCTGACATCGGCGAAATATGCCTGGTTGTCCAACCTTGCCGTCACCGCGGTCGAAATCCTCGGCGGTTTTGCGCTCGGCGCCTTGGTCGGCGTGACGCTGGCGGTGCTGTTCTGCTGGTCGCCGCTGGTGAGCCTGCTGCTGCTGCCGCTGTTCGTCACGCTGAACATGATCCCCAAGGTGGCGCTGGGCCCGCTGTTCATCGTCTGGTTCTCCTATGGCATCTTTGCGAACATCCTGATCGCGTTCTCGATCTGCTTTTTTCCGATCCTGCTGACCACCGCGCGGGGATTGAGCGAGGTCGAGCCAGATCTGCTCGACCTCGTCAAATCGCTGCGCGGTTCGCGCTGGACCCTGTTCCGCAAGATCCAGCTGCCGGGATCGCTGCCTTACGTGTTTTCCGGCATGAAGGTCGGCGCCATTCTTGCGGTCGCCGGCGCCATCGTCGGCGAGTTCATCGCCTCCGAGCGCGGGCTCGGCTATCTGATGATCCAGGTGCAGTCCTCGCTCGACACGCCCGCCATGGTGATGGCAGTGGTGCTGCTGACGCTGCTCGGGGTCACGCTGTACGGCCTGGTGCTTGGCCTCGAACGGCTGTTCGTGGTGCGCGACGTGCGGCTGCAACAATGATCAGGGACGAACCATGCTGCTGACGCGCGACACGTTGCCGGACACCATTGCCGATATCGCCGCACTGGACGATCTGCTGTGCCGGCCGAGCCAGGCTTTGATCGACGATCTTGCGGAGGTCGACGGCGATATCATGATATTAGGCGTCGCCGGCAAGATGGGGCCGACGCTGGCGGGGCTGGCAAAAGCCGCCCTGCCCGATCGCCGCATCATCGGCGTCGCGCGCTTCAGCGATCCAAGCGTGAAGGATTGGCTGCAGGCCCGTGGGATCGAGACCATCAACTGCGACCTGCTCGACGAGGCGGCGCTTCGCGCATTGCCGCAAGTGCCGAACATCGTGTTCATGGCCGGCCGCAAATTCGGCGCCGAGGGCGACCTGTCGCTGACCTGGGCGATGAATGCGCATGTGCCGGCGCTGGTGGCGCAGGCATTTTCGCGGTCGCGCATCGTCGCGTTCTCGACCGGCTGCGTCTATCCGTTCGTGCCGGTCGACGGCAAAGGCGCCGACGAAAGCCTGGCGCCCAATCCGCCCGGCGAATATGCGCAATCCTGCGTCGGCCGCGAGCGCATGTTCGAATATTTTTCGAGAGCATATTCGACGCGCGGCCGGCTGTTCCGGCTGAATTACGCGATCGACATGCGCTATGGCGTGTTGCACGACATCGCGACGAAGGTCGCACACGGCACGCCGATCAACGTCAGCCTCGGCCATGTCAATTTCATCTGGCAGGGCGATGCCGCGGCGCAAGCGCTGCGCTGCCTCGCGCATTGCGAGGTGCCGACCTCGCCGATCAATGTCAGCGGCCACGAGATTCTGGCCGTGCGCGATCTCGCCGCGAAGCTCGGTGCATTACTTGGGCGCGAACCGGTAATTGTCGGCAGCGAGCAGCCGACGGCGTGGCTGACCGACACTTCGCAGGCGGTGAAATTGTTCGGCTTGCCCGTTGTCGATACCGAACGGCTGATCGCCTGGACCGCCGACTGGGTGGCGCGGTCGATGCCAAGCCTCGGCAAGCCGACCAAATACGAGGTGCGCGATGGGCGCTATTGACCATCTCGCCATCGAAACCCTTGGCGCGGACGCCGCAGGCGAAGGGCTTCTGCTGTCCGAAGAAGCACACTGGAACCAGAACGAGGCGGACTGGCGGTTTTTTCTCAGGGAAGGAACGGTGTTCGGCGTTCGCGACGGGGACGGCCGCTTGATCGCCACCGCGGCACTGCTGCCCTACACGTCGAACAACGCGTGGATCGGCATGGTGCTTGTCACGCAAAACTGGCGCCGCCGCGGCCTTGCGACGAGACTGCTCGACACCTGCCTCGAGGCCGCCGCGAAACGGGGGCTCACGACATGGCTGGATGCGACGCCCGCGGGCGCCACGGTTTATGGGCCGCTCGGATTCAAGCCGACGCTGGAACTGCGGCGACTGCGTTTTGCGGGATCAGCGCGAGCAGCGGCAAAACTCGCGTCGGATGGCCATCTCGATGAGATAATCGCAAGGGATCGCCGTGCGATGGGTTTTGATCGCAGCGCCTTGCTGCGCGAACTCGGTGGACGCCCGGACTCGCAGCTGATCTCGCATGGCAGTGCGATGGCCCTGATCCGTGGCGGCCGCACCGCAAGACACATCGGGCCGCTGTTTGCCGATGATGCCGGTTCAGCGACCGCGCTGATCGAAACGATCGCGCAATCCGAAACAGGTGCGATCCTGATCGACGTGGTGAGCGACCATGACGAACTTCTCAAAAACCTCACCAGCTCCGGCTGGACGATCGAACGGCCGTTTCAGCGCATGCGGTTCGGCCGCCCGGCAACTCGAGACGCGGAGCCGCCGTTCGCCGTCGCCGGACCGGAATATGGATAGGACACATGCACCACAGTGAAATGAACCCCGAGGTGCGGCGCCTGATCGCGCGAGGCACGGTACTCCCGGCGCATCCGCTGGCGCTCAATGCCGATCGCACGCTCGATGCGACGCACCAGCGCGCGCTGACGCGCTATTACATCGACGCCGGCGCCGGCGGGCTTGCGGTCGGCGTCCACACCACGCAGTTCGCGATCCGCGATGTCGGGCTGTACAAGCCGGTGCTCGAACTTGCCGCCGAAACCGCGGCAGCCTGGACGACGCGGCCGCTGGCGATGGTCGCCGGGCTGGTTGGCCCGACGAACCAAGCCATCGCCGAGGCGAAGATCGCGCGCGGCATCGGCTATCACGCCGGACTGCTCAGCCTCGCCGCGATGAAGTCGGCTTCCGAGGATGAGATTGTCGCGCATTGCGAGGCGGTGGCCCGCGAAATTCCGCTGGTTGGCTTCTATCTGCAGCCGGCGGTCGGCGGCGTGATCCTGAGCGAAAAATTCTGGCGGCGCTTTGCCCGTATCGACAACGTCATCGCCATCAAGATCGCGCCGTTCAACCGCTACCGCACCCTCGACGTGCTGCGCGGCGTCGCTGCGGCCGGCGCGCTCGACCGCATCACGCTCTACACCGGCAATGACGATCATATCCTGCTCGACCTGACGCTGCCGTTCGACTTGCGCGACAAGGGCGTCACCACCCGGGTCCATATCAAAGGCGGGCTGCTCGGTCACTGGTCGGTGTGGACCGCGAGCGCGATAAAGCAATTCGAAATGTGCCGCGCCGCGCGCGGCAGCGAAAACCTGCCGGCCGACCTGCTGGCGCTCGATGCGCGCGTCACCGACTGCAACAGCGCCTTCTTCGACGTCGCCAATAATTTTCACGGCTGCATCGCCGGCTGCCACGAAATCCTGCGGCGGCAAGGCTTGATGCAAGCCATCTGGTGCCTCGATCCGAATGAAGGACTTAGCCCCGGGCAATTGGCCGAAATCGACCGCGTCTGCCGCGAGCACGCCGATCTTGCCGACGATGCCTTTGTCGCCGCGAACCTGCAGAAATGGCTTTCATGACGGATGAGCCTTTCATCCGCCTGCGCAACGTCCGCAAGGTCTATCGCGCGCACGGCCAGGAATTTCTGGCGGTGTCCGACGTCACCATGGATGTCAGGGAAGGCGAATTGATCTCACTGGTGGGGCCGTCCGGCTGCGGCAAGACCACGGTGCTGAAGATTCTCGCCGGATTGCACAACGCCGACGGCGGCACCGTCCAGATCGGCAATGCGAAGACGCCGTTCGACCCCGCGCGCGACATCGGCATGGTGTTCCAGCAGGCGCTGCTGTTGAAATGGCGCACCGTCCTCGACAACGTGCTACTGCCCGCGGAAATCGTCGGCCTGCCGGTCAAGGCGACGCGGGCGCGGGCGCGCGACCTGCTCAACCTGGTCGGGCTCGCCGGCTACGAAGACAAATATCCGCAGCAGCTCTCCGGCGGCATGCAGCAGCGCACCGCGATCGCGCGCGCGTTCATCCACGATCCAAAATTGATCCTGATGGACGAGCCGTTCGGCGCGCTGGACGCGCTGACAAGGGAGCAGATGAACCTCGAAATGCTCAAGGTGTGGCGCGAGAGCGGCAAGACCATCATCTTCGTCACGCATTCGATCCAGGAGGCGGTGTTCCTCGGCTCGCATTGCGCGGTACTCACCGCCGGTCCGGCGCGGATGGCCGAATATTTTCCGATCGAGCTGCCGTTTCCGCGCGCGCTGCCGATCAAGACCACCGACGCGTTCGGCGCCTATGCAAGGCGGATTTACGCGAGCCTGGGGCTGGGGGCGGAACCCTCCACGAGTCGTCCCCGCGAAGGCGGGGACCCATAACCACCGTCATTCGTGATTGCGCAGGGCGGTTGCCCCGTCTCCTTTAAACTGAAAGTCCAGGGGTTATGGGTCCCCCGCCTTCGCGGGGACGACGGATTGCCTGGCTTTGGCGAATGAGCAAATTCGGCTAAGCTTTCGCGGTCATCAAGGACACGCTCCCATGTACAATCCCCCCGGCGTCACGACGTCGCCAAACCATCCCGTTCCCGAACAGATGAAAGCCTGGGTCCTCGGCGATCCGGACCAGCTTCACTTAAGCGACAAGCCGGTGCCGGTGCCGGCGCGCGCCGAAGTCCTGGTCCGCATCGATGCGGTGGCGATCTGCGCCACCGATCTCGAAATCATCCACACAGGCTCGCCGGCGAAAATACAGGGCGGCCTGCCCTTCAACAGGAATTTCACGCCCGGCCATGAATATATGGGAACGGTCGTCGCGCTCGGGCCCGGCGTCGACGAGTTCGCGATCGGCGAACGCATCAGCGTGGAAATCCATGCCGGCTGCGGCCAGTGCAAGCGCTGCCGGCAGGGCATGTACACGTCCTGCCTGAACTACGGCGAACCCGGCAAGGGCCATCGCGCCAACGGTTTTACCACCGACGGCGGGTTTGCCGAATACGCGATCAATCACATCAACACGCTGGCGCGGGTGCCGGACAGCATGAGCGACGCGGAAGCGACGCTTGTGGTCACCGCAGGGACGTCGATGTACGGCCTGACCGAACTCGGCGGGCTGGTCGCCGGCGAAAGCGTTGTCGTGATCGGCCCCGGCCCGATTGGGTTGCTCGCGGTGGCCGTCGCAAAGGCGCTGGGGGCCAGTCCCGTGATCCTGACGGGCACGCGCGATGCACGGCTCACGATCGGAAAGGAACTCGGAGCGGACCGCGTCATCAATGTTGCGCGCGAAAACGCGGTCGAGATCGTAAAGCAGCTCACCGGCGGGATCGGCGCGGACTATGTGGTGGAATGCGCCGGCACCGAGAGCACCATCAACGACGCCATCCACATGACCAACCGCGGCGGAAAGATTTGCCTTGCCGCCTTTCCGCACGACCCGGTGACGATGGATCTGGCGCACCTGGTGAAGAACAATATCTATGCCTACGGCATCCGCGGCGAAGGCCGCAGCGCCACCCGCCGCGCGATGGCGCTGATGACGGAGAAGCGCTTCGACGCCAGCAAGATCCACACCCATACCTTTGCGCTGGCCGATCTGCCGACCGCGCTGCGCTACGCGCGCGACCGGGTGGACGACGCCATCAAGGTGGTCGTCACCACGCGCGATACTGCTGTGCTCAGCAGCGCGGCGGAGTAGTGTGGGACAATCGTAGGGTGGGCAAAGGCGCTCTTCGCGCCGTGCCCACCATTTCCATATCGTTATCCTGATGGTCCTGATGGTGGGCACGCTTCGCTTTGCCCACCCTACGTAAACCGCTGGATCGCGCATTGTTTTCACCCCGCCAGTAACAGCCTTTTAAGCAAATCCTGTTTTGATTCGCGGCACGCTTGAACCGCCGTGAATGCTCCGTCACGCGTCCTTCACGATCGGCATGTGAGCGCCCCTCTCACGAAACGCTCCAGGCCTCGGCTCATGATGACTGCCTCGCATAATCCCAATCGCAGCCTCGTCCAACTTTTCTGCCTGTCGCTGAGCGGCTTGCTGGTGCTGTACTCCGCGATCGCGGTCTACGATCTCGTCACGCGCGAGAGCGCCAGCGCGGCGGAGCTTGCAGCCGGCGTCGTCCGGATCGCGCTTGGGCTGCTCGCGCTGGGCGTGCTGTTCGGCTGGGGCCAAATCGCCGGGCCGCTGCAGCGCCAGGTGGGCGCAATGGGCGCCGTGTTCGAAGCCGACTATGCCGATCTGAGTACCAACACCAAGGTCAGGTTGATCGTCGTGGTCACGATGCTCAGCCTGCTGCTGGAACTGGTGCTGATCCGCTGGCTCGCCTCGGTCTTCCCGGTCTATTCCTTCTACAAGAATTTCACCATGCTGGCCTGCTTCTTAGGCTTAGGCGCGGGTTACGCGGTTGCCGAACGGCGGCCCTGCGCGCCGGCGCTGGTGCTGCCGATGCTGGCGCTGTTCGTCGGCGTCATCACGCTGCTTCGCTACGATACCGGCGCGGCCTACCTGATCTTCTCGGTCGGCTGGCTCAGCACCTTCGATCTGCCGGTGTACTTCCTGCTCGGCGCAAGTTTCGTCGTCTGCGCCTGCATCTGCTATCCGGTCGGCCAGCTCTGCGGAAAACTGCTGCACAGCTCGAATTCGCTGAACGCCTATGGATTGAACCTGGTGGGCAGCGTGCTCGGGGTGATGGCGCTGTTCGTGATGAGCCTGTACTGGCTGCCGCCGGTGATCTGGTTCGCCGTGACCGGCGGCATCCTGCTGCTGTTCGTGCTGTCGCGCGACGATTTTCTTACCCTGGGGATCGCAAGCTTTTGCGTGCTGCTCGCCATCCTGGCCTGGCCGGTGCAGCCCGAAACGCAGCGGATCTATTCGCCGTACCAGATGCTGGAGCGGACCGCAAAACCCGACGGGCTGATGCAGATCCTGTCCGGCGGCAGCTACTACCAGAAGGTCTACAATTTCGCGGATAACAAGCGTGGAGCTGAGTCTGCGGAGGATCGCTACGTCCGCGCCTATTACGAATTTCCGTATACTTTCAAGAAGGCGCCGGGCCGTGTCGCCATCGTCGGTTCGGGCAGCGGCAACGACGTGGCGACCGCGCTCCGGATGGGCGCTACCCACGTCGATGCGATCGAGATCGATCCTGCCATCGCCTTTCTCGGCACCAAATATCATCCGGAGCGCCCGTATGACGACCCCCGCGTCACGCTGTCGATCAACGATGCCCGCAACTTCTTCCGCACCGCGGATCAGAAATACGATTTGATCGTCTACGGCGTGCTGGATTCGCATACCGCGCTCAGCCATGCGTCCAACCTGCGCGTCGACTCCTATGTCTATACAAGCGAGGGAATCGCCGAGGCCTTCCGGCTGCTGAAGCCGGATGGCGTGCTGTCGATTTCGTTCACGCTGGTCAACGACGCGCTGGGGTTCAAGCTGTCGAAAATCCTCCGCGAGCTGCCGGGCGCGGGCAAGCCATTGGCCGTGCGGGTCGGCTACGACAATGCGCTAACCACGGCGTTCATCGCCAAGCGAGGCAAGGACGCGACCGTGCCGGATGCGAACGCCTTCGCGTCGATCGGCTTCACCGATGTCTCCGACTATTTCGCAAAGCCCTATCCGGAGTCCGCGATTCCGACCGACGACTGGCCGTTCTTCTACATGGTCGAACGCGCCTATCCGTTCACCTACATGATCGCGCTCGGCATCATCCTCTTGCTCAGCTATTTCTTCGTGCGCCGGACAATAGGCTTTTCCGATCCCATCGACCGCAGCTATTTGCCGTTCTTCTTCCTCGGCTCCGGCTTCATGCTGGTGGAGACCAAGGCGATCACCGAGCTCGGCCTGCATCTTGGCGGCACCTGGGTGGTCATCGCGGCGGCCATCATGCTGGTGCTGGTGATGGCGTTCCTCGCCAACCTGATCGTGACGCGGACACGGCTCAAACTGGCCGGGCCCGCCTATGCCGGATTGTTCTTGAGCCTCTTGGGCGGCTACGGCTTTGCGGTCAGCCACGGCCAATGGATGTTCGGTCCGCCCTTGATGCAACTGGCGCTGAGCTGCGTCGTGCTGACCATTCCGCTGTTCTTTGCCGGGATCATCTTCTCCAGCCTGATCGGCGAGGCCCGGATCAATATCTCGACCGCGTTCGCCTATAATTTGATGGGAGCGCTGTTCGGCGGCGTGATGGAATACAATTCGATGTATTTCGGATTTGCGTTTTTGTATCTGCTGGCGCTGGGGTTCTATGTGCTGGCCTGGGCATTTTCCTGGAAATCCGTGCCGCCGATTCGAACCGCGGCCTTGATTACACCGAGCAGCAGCATTCCTTGATCTCGTTGTCGGCTGGCAATTCGCTCGCGGTGCCGCCACCGTCCGATCGCCATTACCGGTGCCCGGTGAATTGCGGCCGAACTTGATTTGTTGACGAAAATTGCGCTATTCTAAAATTCGTGCAGGAGTAGAATGACGCCATCAGGCTTGAAGCAACATTTGTTCATCCACTGTTTGGGCCGGTTCGTTTCCATAAAAGTTCACAAATTCAAATGGGGAAAGGCATTCAACGACCCCGGAAGAAGGCCAATTTCACCAGGCCGGGCCGAAATTTTGTCAGTCGAGCATTTCGGCGATGATCTCGCCCTCGTTTCTCTCCTCGACCTCGCATGATTGCCGGCTTCGGCGTCGATTTCGATAACAGCGGCAAGGTTGTCAGGTCGATCAGGATTGACCACTGAGCCGCCCCGGCGTTGGCGCGGGAGATGGAGGATTAACAATGCCGTTCCGACCGCCACCAGCATCACGCCGCCAACTCGCGGGCGTGCCATTCGACAGTGCCGTTGATTTCGCCGTCGCAGCCAAGCAGCGGTTTGATGCCTTTGACAACACGCCGAACAATCGCGACCCCAGCCTGTGCAAGGCGCTGCTGGCGTTTCCGGGCGCGGGCGCGAACGCCCGCGCGGTGTTCTGGAGTGCCAAGATGGCGATCGATGCGGACGGCCCCGCAGCCGGAGCTGGGCATAAAAAGGGAAAAGAGCTGGATCCTACCGGACAGAACGTGACGTCCTTTCGTTTTTCGAACAGCAACAGCCTGCCTGCCGAGGCGGTGTCCTATATTGTTCTGCCGCTCAACGAAGCCAAGACCGGACCGTTCGATCCCCAGGTCGCGATCGGCGATGTCGCCATCGTGATCTTCAAGGACATGATCACGGCCGCGATCTGCGGCGATCTCGGCCCAGTCAAGAAAATCGGCGAAGCCTCGATCCGAACCCACGAGTCGCTGCAGCCGGCCTGTCCCGATCCGTGCAGACGCGACCAGAACGGCTTTTGCTCCAAGGTGCGCAATTCCAGCGTCGGAGAGGACGTGCTGTATTTCGTGTTTCCCGGCTCCGCCTTCGCTGCCGGCGAACTGACGTTGAACAACATCACCACCAAGGTGAAGGAACGTGCCTTCGCGCTCTACAATCAACTACGCGGCGCAAGCTGACGTAACCGGCGGCCGGCGATTGTCGCCGGAGAGTTTTGGGATGCATTTCGGAGGGCAAGATGGCACGCGAACCGAGCGGAGCGGTGTGGGTAGAGCGTTTTCCGACCAGCAGGTCGACGGCGACCTTGATCGACGGCTTCCGGCAAAAATGCGACGCTTTCCTTGCGGCGCTCGCTAACGCCGGGGCCACGGTCAACATCAACGCGACGCTGCGGCCGCCGCAACGGGCCTACCTGATGCACTGGTCGTTCGCGATCAACGCGGGCCAGGTCGAACCGGACGATGTTCCACCGCATGACGGCGTCGAGATCGATTGGGTGCATCGAAAGGCCAACGGCTCGCCTGACCTGCCGGCGTCCCGTTCCGCTGCGGCGGCCATGGTTCAAGGCTACAACATCGTACACGAGCCATCGCTCAAGAGCCTGCACATTTTCGGCAAGGCCATCGACATGTCGATTGGCTGGAATGGCGCGCTGAAAATCAAACAGAAGAACGGCGCCAGCAAGACGATCGGATCGCAGCCCCGCAGCGGTCTCAATCACGATCTCTGGGCGGTAGGCGCGACGTATGGCGTATTGAAGCTGCCGACCGATCCGCCGCACTGGTCGAGCACGGGACACTAGCGAGGGGAAACCGCAATGCCGACTTGGGAACTTCGGGTAAAACGGCTTGGGCTGCAGCACCGCGCCGGCGAGCGGGTTCGCACCTATGGCGCGTACGGAGTGTTTATTGACGGGGCGGCGGTGCCGACTTTATCCGGTCACGTCTGCGAATGCACCGGTCCGGGCGACAACACGAAGCATGGAAAAACCGAGCACCTGCGGATTCACGAGGGCCGCTATGCCCTGTCGACGCAGTTCGGACCGCTCTACCGTTCGGTGGGCTTCACCAATGATGCGACACATCCGTTGCCGGGATTTCTGCTGCTCGGAACTGAAGTCCGCACCGGCATCATTGTGCACCCCGGCCATCCGCCGCATCTCTATCTGTCCAGCACCGGGTGTTTCAATCCGACCAAGCCGCTCAAGGCCGATCAGGACATGAATTTTACGGAGTCGCGCACGCGCGTAATCGCCTTGATCGACAGCCTGAAGATGCAGGACCCCGCGGCCTTCGCCGCCAACAAGATCGGAGACAACACGGCCATCCAGAACGCTTTCATGGTGGTCGACGGCGAAACGATGGATCCGGTGAGCGATGATGCCATCGTGTAGCGGTCGATTCGTCCAGACCGTAGAGTAGAGGCTGCGGCTCCTTTACCTCTCCCCACTTGCGGCACGAAGCAGCAGCGCTTCTTGATCCGCATTCCCGGCTTTGCCGGATCGTCGCCGGATCGAAATCTTCAAAGGACATCATCGGCGCTTTCCTCCGCCGCCTGCGCCTCCGCGAGATCGCGACGCTGCTCCTGGATTTCGGCGTAGATCTCCTCGATCCAGGACTGCGCCGTGGCGCGTGAAAACCTGACAGGAAGCAGGTCCAGGCACAGCAATTCGTCGCTCATGCAACGGCGTGCTCGAAGGCATGCCCGCAGCGGACAGAGTTGGAAGCCGTTGTTGGCATCGGAAAACTCGCGGCCGAACTGCAAGTCGGCCTGCTGCCAGTCCGCTTCGAATTGCGCCTGGTTCGCCTGTTCCTGCGCGTCGCGCTCGCGCTCTTTAAGAAACGCCGCATCCCAGACAGGTGTTTTAGCCATTGATCTCCTCCGATGTGAAAATAACAGGAATAAATCGCGGCGCTCCGCCGCGTGGGCGAGCGTCATCGCTGCCCGCAAATTCCTTCACGTGAGTGGGGGGTTCAGGGGACCTCGCTCTCTCCGAAAAGAGAGGGAGGCGGAACGCCGAAAGGCGCACCTTGGTAACGGCCGCGGCTTGTTTCCCGGATCGCCGGAAAACAGAGGCACACGGCAACGCCTCTCGACGTTCCGTCGCGGCGATCTTTTGGCCTCGGCCCGCTCTTCGAAGGCACAGGAGGCAAGCGCGAGCCCGCCGATCACGACGGATTTCCCGCCGTCACCTGCACCTCGCCCAGCCATCTCGTGGCAGGCCCCCATAGTGGGGCCGGGCGGGGTCCCAAGGCCTCCCGAGTGCAAAGAGCTACGTTTGCTCCCCGCCCGCGGGCGCCGCTCCCACCCCGCGCCTCAAAGCGTCCTTAAGAAACGCCCCTCAGTGAGATGGGATGCCTAGGAACTTAGTCTAGGGCGGAAAATTCGTCAAGCGGAGAAACATTAAATTTTTGGGGGCGGGAGGGTCATCGTGTCGCAGGGGATAGCTGTGCACGTCGCGCTGCAGGCATCATCGTTTGAAATGCTTGCAGGAAGCCGAATGTATTAATCGCTTTCCGGTGCCGCTAGTTTGCCAACCTTCGACGCTAGTTCCCTTGTGCAACGGAGAAGCTCCTTAAGCAGACCAGCGTCAATTTCCGTGCGGCCCTCATACTCCACGAGATTGCGCTCGGCGTGCGCTTTTAGAAAGACTTGCAGGTCGGCATTTGCGGTGCCGACGGTATGGGCCAGTGTTTGGAATACAGTGAGCCGATTATTGTCCGAGCGATAGCCTTCGCGGCGCAGCGCGGCAAGAGCGAAGCGGTGCGCTGCGCCATAGGCGAGATCGAACTGGCTATCAACGTCCAGGTCTTTGTTCTGCGCATCGACCAGCCGCTTGCTGGCGGAGTCGAGCATTCGCGCATATTCGGCGCGCGAAGGCGCCTCGGCCTTGAGCCGCTTGATCTTCACGAGATTATCGAGTTCAGGCTTGCTCACGCTTACAGGCTTTTCTCCGAACCAATCACAAAAATCTTGGGCAATTTTCGAACTTTGCTGACAAACGATCCAGGATCGTTTGACTTTTTGATCCAGTCATGGCGGGACAGAAGAGTCGGGCTCACCTTCCGTCCCAGTTTGGTTTCTGCATCCAGCGCTGCCGAAAAGAGACCGGCATAGTCAAGATCGTCGCCGATCACCATCAGGTCAATGTCACTCGCCGCCGTATCGGTCCCTTTTGCGAAAGATCCATAGATAAAAGCGGTGTCGATGGTTTTGGCGACGGGTTCAAGCGATTCCTTGAGCGGTTCGGTGAGCGCGACCGTCTTCCGTACGATGCTCCTCAGTTCCTCAAAGATCGGCGAGTCCGCGTTGGCGCGATAATGTTTCTGGTTACCAATGCGCTGGACCGAGACCAGGCCGCTGTCCTTCAAACGGGTCAGTTCACGTTCGACCGCGCCAGTACCGGAGCGGACGCTGCGCATGATCTCGGAAGTGTAAAAGCTTCGCTCTGGCTGACCGAAAATCAATCCAAGCACGCGCTTCTGCACGTTTGAGAACAATGCGCTTGAAAGACTGATCATCGCTTCGGTACCCATTTTGGGTATAATATCACCCAATTTGGGTAACTTCAATCGGCGCTTTCCTCCACCGTCTCGGCCTCTGCGGCGTCGCGACGCTGCTCCTGGATTTCGGCGTAGATCTCCTCGATCCAGGATTGCGCCGTGGCGCGTGAAAACCTGACAGGAAGCAGGTCCAGGCACAGCAATTCGTCGCTCATGCAACGGCGTGCTCGAAGGCATGCCCGCAGCGGACAGAGTTGGAAGCCGTTGTTGGCATCGGAAAACTCGCGGCCGAACTGCAAGTCGGCCTGCTGCCAGTCCGCTTCGAATTGCGCCTGGTTCGCCTGTTCCTGCGCGTCGCGCTCGCGCTCTTTAAGAAACGCCGCATCCCAGACAGGTGTTTTAGCCATTGATCTCCTCCGATGTGAAAATAACAGGAATGAATCGCGGCGCTCCGCCGCGTGGGCGAGCGTCATCGCTGCCCGCAAATTCCTTCACGTGAGTGGGGGGTTCAGGGGACCTCGCTCTCTCCGAAAAGAGAGGGAGGCGGAACGCCGAAAGGCGCACCTTGGTAACGGCCGCGGCTTGTTTCCCGGATCGCCGGAAAACAGAGGCACACGGCAACGCCTCTCGACGTTCCGTCGCGGCGATCTTTTGGCCTCGGCCCGCTCTTCGAAGGCACAGGAGGCAAGCGCGAGCCCGCCGATCACGACGGATTTCCCGCCGTCACCTGCACCTCGCCCAGCCATCTCGTGGCAGGCCCCCATAGTGGGGCCGGGCGGGGTCCCAAGGCCTCCCGAGTGCAAAGAGCTACGTTTGCTCTTGCCCGCGGGCGCCGCTCCCACCCCGCGCCTCAAAGCGTCCTTAAGAAACGCCCCTCAGTGAGATGGGATGCCTAGGAACTTAGTCTAGGGGCGCAAAACTGTCAAGCGGGGGAAACATTAAATTTTTGGGGCGGGAGGGTCATCGTGTCGCAGTGGATAGCTGTGCACATCCGGACTGCACGTCCACAACGCACAGATGCGTTCGTCATTGCAGCTTGATCCGGCATCCATCCTTTTGAAAACCTTTTGCCAAGATTGATAGATGTGCGGGCCTTCGCCGCGCCAAAAGGACGATCATCTTATGACCGGCGCACTGGCATGATTCGTTGTGATAGAGTTTGATGATGACTGAGTCCAATCCCGAGCAACGTGACCCTCCCAAGTCCGGTATTCTGGTGGGAAATATAGCTGAACCGATCAAGCTATCGGATTTGCAACTAGATGGCGTGTCTGCGGAAGCTGGCCGTGGCGGCGACACCATCCAAATCTGGACGAGGCTTTACCTCACATCTGACGATCGCTTTTTTCATCGAGTGGTGGAAGGTCTAAGCAATCACATTGAATATCTGGCGCAAAAGTCTGGACGAAATGTCAACCTTAAGCGCGCGGACTTCGTTCTACTCGTAGTGCATCCCGACAACACGGGCGAGTTGTGGGTCGATGCGGCTGCGGTTACGCTTCAAATTATGGCGAAGCGAAATATGGTCGCCGGAACGGTCGTGTTCGAAAATGACATTGCTGACGTAGTCGGGATGTCCTTTCCCCTTGTAAAAGTGGGTAAAGAAGATCGCGTCGTTTGCATTTTCCGAGAAGGCTGGCGCTTTGCTCTTTTCTTCGACTTCAATCCCGACCGTGATTTCTCCGTTCCGAATATGCAACGCGACCTAGGCACACTGCATCGACGACTGAAGTATCGGGACGTCTACGATGTGATTGCAGACCAAACCATTTTTTCCCGGCTCGTCGCATCTGGGTGGTTTCCATTCGTGGAAATTCTCGGGTCTGAGTTCCAAAGTCTCGCGAGCTCCTGCGAAGCGGGATTTGAGCTCAATGACGACGAAGCAGGAATTCTTGCGAAGTTCGACGCTGAACGTATCGAGCGAATGTTCGGTCGGTGGATGGCAAAAGCACACTTTGCTGGCAAAGAACGTCTTCTGCGCTCCGCGCTAAAGTCCTTCGCTGAAGAGGACGCGGTACCTGTGCTTAAAATTGCTTTGACGGAAATTGAGGGGATACTGGACGACGCCTACCGCAAGGTTCACGGCAAGAGTGCACGAATTGAGAAGCTATTGGAATTTGCGATAGCTTCTGCGGAAGCAAAAGCCGGACAGCCGGATACACTCTTATTTCCAGCGGCATTTGGCCACTACCTCAAATCTCACACCTTCGCCAAATTCGATCCCACCGCACGCAGTAGCAATGCCGGTTCGCGCCACGCGGTCGGCCACGGCGCGGCAGCACCAGAGACTTACACGCTGGTTCGGGCTCTTCAAGCACTCCTCACGCTGGATCAATTGGCCTTTTATACGTGAAAATTAGTCATAGATGACAACCAAAGCCGTTCGCACACGCGCGTCGCAGCTAGTCGAACGATGCCGCACGCACTGATCGAATGGTGAAAAGTTGAAACTTGAAATCTGCAGTCTGCACCGGCACCACGTATGGAAGAGATTCGCAAGATAGTCGCCAAGTACGACGCGGCTTTTATAGATGAACTCAATTCTCTTGAGGGCATCAATAAGTTCGCGCTTACTTTCTATAAAGATGTGGCTGAGATTTATGATTGCATCACGAGGATAAAAAACGTCCATCGCAATCCGACTGGTTTTTCTTTGGCCGATGCTCCAATCCTAGGCTTGCTCGTTCGGGTTTGGAAACTACTAAAGGAAGTCATCCGTTATTACGAACAGGATAATGCTGAGATCATTGGTATTCTGGAACGTCCGCTTATTGAGGCATCAGTTGTTGCTACATATCTGATGACGAACGACCCAAATGTCATCGAAGACTACAGAAAATGCTCCTATAAGGAACGCCTGCGTATTATCCGCGACCTTGAAAATGGCTCAGCTTTTTATGAAACAAAAGCAGGAAAACGTTTGCTTCGATCAGTGCGCGAAAAAATGGCTTTCGAGAAATTGACAGCGCAAGATTTCGACGCACAAAAGAAAAACCGCTGGAAAATTCAAGGTAAATCCTTCTACGATATTTTTTCAGAAGTAGAGCATTCCAACCTATATGCCGCTACTTATGGAATGATGTCTGAATCGATTCATGGTTCGTGGAATGAGTTGATGGACTGGTGCCTTATCAAAAACGATGATGGCACTTTCACTGCGTATCCGTTCTTTCACCCGGCCGATGTACGCTACATCACACCCACGTTGAAGTTCACTAATAAGCCGTTTCGGCTTTGGCTGCAACGGATTGACGCCTACGACGATAGCTTGTGCCGTTTGCTGGATTGGGTGGAACGTGTAAATATCAAGCTATTCCAAAAGTTTGATTCTCAATTCGACGGATAACAATATTCAATATTGAAGGCCGGCGCTCACGCCACCCCGCCAAGATACAGCCGCTTCACGATGTCATTCCCGCGCAGCTCGTCGACCGAATCCGCGGCGACGACGATTTCGCCGTGGACGATGATGTAGCCGCGGTTGGCGATCCGGATCGCCTGGTTGAAATTCTGCTCCGCCATCAGCACGGTGAGGCCGAGATGCTGGTTGAGTTCGCCGATCTTGGCAATGGTCTGCGCGACCAGCAGCGGCGACAGGCCGACCGAGGGCTCGTCGATCAGCAGCAGGCGCGGCGACGACATCAGCGCGCGGGCGATCGCCAGCATCTGTTGCTGGCCGCCCGACATGGTGCCGGCAAGCTGGCCCTGCAGCCCCTGCAGCGCCGGAAAGGTTTCGAAGGCGAGCGCGAGGTTGCGGTCGATATTCTGCCGGGCGGCCTTGCGGAAGGCGCCCAGCATCAGGTTTTCCTTCACGGTCAGCCGCGGAAACAGCCGCCGCCCCTCGGGCACCAGCGCCACGCCGAGATCGACGATCGCCTCTGCCGACAACCTGGTCAGATCGTGGACCACACCGTCGATGGTCAGCGACATGCTACCGCGCGTCGGCCGAACGAGACCCGCGACGCATTTCATCAGCGTGCTCTTGCCGTTGCCGTTGGTGCCGAGCAATGCGACGGTCTCGCCGGCCTCGACATGGAGCGAGACGCCGCGCAGCGCCTTCACGGCGCCGTAACCCGCATCAAGGCCGTCGATGGCGAGGCTAAGTGCCAAGGTAGGCCTCCTGCACGCGCCGGTCCGCCATCACCTCGGCCGGCGTGCCGATCGCGATGATCCTGCCGGCGTCGAGACACATCACGCGGTCGGAGAAGCGCATTACCGCCTGCATGATGTGCTCGATCATGATGATGGTGATGTCCTCACGCGCAAAGCTCATGAGCAGATCAAGCACCTCGTCGACTTCCGAGGAGGAAAGGCCGGCCATCGCCTCGTCGGAAATCAGCAATTTTGGATGCGTCGCCATCGCGCGCGCAAGCTCCATCTTGCGCAATTCCACCTGGCTGAGTTTTGTCGTCGGCGCATTCGCCTTCGACTCCAGACCCATCCGCGCCAGGATCGACATCATGGTGTCGCGGCGGCGCGACTCGGAAACCAGTTCATGGGCTGCGAAATCAAGCGCGACCATGAGATTTTCGGCGACCGTCATGCTCCTGAACGGCCGGGGAATCTGGAAACTGCGGGCAATGCCGCGGCGGGTCCGCGTATGCGGCGGCAGCGGCGTAATGTCCTCGTCCCGAAATACCACGGTGCCGGGCTCGGTACGGAACGCGCCGGAAATGCAGTTGATCAGCGTGGTCTTTCCCGAGCCGTTCGGGCCGATCAGCCCAAAACGCTCGCCCGGACGAATCTCGACACTGACATTGTCGAGCGCAGTGAAGCCGCCGAAACGTTTTGTAAGCGCTGCAATCCGCAGCAGGGGCGCCTGGGGTTCGGGAGTCATGCTCATCGCCGGCGAACCTTTCGGACCAGGCCGATGATCCCCTCCGGCGCGCCGACCACGAACACCACCAGCATCACGCCGAGCACCAGCACGTTGACTTCCGACGAGATAGTGACGGTCAGCAGTTGCTGCGTGGTGCCGAGCAGGATCGCGCCGACGATCGGGCCCGCCCAATGCGCGGTGCCGCCGATCAAGCGACATCGCCAGCACCGAGACCGAGTAATTGAGATTGAACGCCGACGCGGGGTCGGCGTATTGCAGGTACATCGCGGCCGGAGCGCCGGCCGCGCACATCAGCGCCCCGGAGATGACGCAGGCCGTCAATTTTAGCCGCAGCGTCGGCACGCCGGTGCATTCCGCGGCGAGTTCGTCGTCCCTGAGCGCCTGCAGGCCGCGGCCGATCCATGAATTCTGGATGTAGCGCGAGATCGCGACCGCCAGCACCACCAGCAGCGCCTGCACGAAAAACAGCATCTGCACATAATTGTTGAACGGCTCCGTCACCATCGGCCGCTGCAGCTGAATGCCGGCGGCGCCGCCGACATATCGCCAGTTCGTGATCGACGTTTCGATGACGATTGTCAGTGCAATCGTCGCGATCGAAAAGAAGATGCCCTGCATCCGCAGGGTCAGGAAGCCCAGCGCGAACCCCATCAGCGCGCCGATCGCAGCCGCAGCGGCGATCTGCACGACGAGCGGCGCGCCAAAGGCCTTCACGAGAAATACCGCGGTATAGACGCCGATGCCGAAAAACGCGCTGGTCCCGAAATTCACATAACCGGCATGGCCGCCGAGGATGCTCCATGCGACGGCGAGCACCATGAACTGCAGGATCACGTAGCCGGCAAAGAACGGATACTGATTGCCGACGAGCTTTGTCATTAGAAAAGCGGCGGCGAGGAACAGCGCCGCTCCGATCCAGAAAAAGATGCCGCTGCGCTTCATGATCGCCTGCCGAACAGGCCCTGCGGCCGGACGGCGAGCACGGCGAGCAGCATCCCGAAGGAAATCGCCGGCGCCCAGGATGCGCCGAACAGGGTCAGCACGATGGTTTCGGCGACGCCGAGGATGATGCCGGCGACCAGCGTGCCGGTCATGCTGCCGAGCCCCGCCATCACCACGACGCAGAAGGTCCGTCCGATATAGGTGCGGTCGAGCGTCGGCTCGACGGGAGCGACGATGATGAGCAAGGCGCCGGCGATCCCGAGCACGGCGGTGGCAATGCCGAACGCCCATTGCTTGATCCGGATCGGGTTGGCGCCCATCAACCGCAGCGCCTCCTGGTCCTGCGCCACCGCGCGGATCGCGCGCCCCATGAAGGTTTTGGACAAATACAGCGTCAGCAGGATTGTCAGCGCGGCGGCGACCGCGAACGCGACCACCAGCCGGAACGGAATTCGCATGTCGCCGATCCGCCAGGCCTTGCCGACATAGTCCGCGGTGACCGAGCGCTGGTCGACGCCGAATTGCAGGATGATCAGCACTTCGATGATGAAGGCGATGCCGAAGAAGAACGCGATGCCGCGCACGCCGGCGTCGCTACCGCCGCGCCTTTCGAATGTTTCGTAATACAGGCGGTAGGCGATAAGGCCGAACACAAAGAACAGCGGCGTGATCAAGAGCCCCGCCAGCAGCGGATCGATCCCGTAATGCTCGTTGAGGAAATACACCGCATAGGACGCCAGCACCAGAAAGGCCGGATGCGCGACGTGGGGGACGTCCAGCAGGCCGAAGGCGACCGACAGTCCGAGACTGACCGCCGCATAGAAACAGCCGAGCAGCACGCCGATCGTGACCGCATCGAGCAGCAGGTCAAATGAAAACAAGTGAGGTCCCCCTTGACCCGCCTGAAGCCCGCATCAGCATGTTTGCAGATGCTCTACTAGAATCAAGCGCCGGCTACCAGTTCTGCTGCGGGCTCGCCGTTTAAGCTCGTCATGCCCGGGCTTGTCCCGGGCATCCACGTCTTACCGGTCTCGAAGCAAGAAAGACGTGGATGGCCGGGACAAGCCCGGCCATGACGATTGTTCCGAGGATGGCGGCTCGCACGGTTTACTTCCGCGCGGCCTCGAACGGACTGACGAGATCGCCGGATTTCAGTTTCTCCGGGAACAGGATCACCTGCTTGCCCGGAGAGCGGAACTGCTCGATGTTCTTGTCCACGATGCCGCGGAACTGGGCCTGCAGCACCGCATTTTCCTTGCGCTCGCCGTCGGGTCCAAAGGACATCGGGCCGACGATGGTCTGCATCTCATGCTCATGCAGGTATTTCGCCATCGCCTTCTGGTCGAGCGAACCGACCGCCTTGACCGCCGCCTCGACAAGCTGACCGCTGGCGTAGCCGAACGGCGCGAGATAGTAGCCGAGCGGATCGACCTTGGCCTCGATCGCGCGCTTGGTATATTTGTCGAAGAACTCCTTGGTGCCCTCAAAATACATTTTCTGTTCCGGGAGCCATGAGTTGTAGTTGACGACGCCGTTGAGCAGCGAGCCCATGTTCTCCATGACAGCGCCGAATTGCAGGCCGACCATGCCGCCGCCGAAAACCTTGACATTGTCGCCGATCCCGATCTCGTTGACGGCGCGCAGGATGCCGGCCGAATCCGGCGGGTACGACGAAACATAAACCACGTCGGGCTTTGCCGCCTTCAGCGCGCGGATGATCGAGGAGAATTCCACCGTGTTTGGCGGATAGGCCTGATCGAACACGATCGGCATGTTGCGCTTCTTTGCGACCTCGCGCGCGATCCCCACCAGATTCTGGGCGAATTCCTGGTCGGCTGTCAGAAACGCAACACTCTTGGCGCCGGCCTTCTGGGCGATATCGAGGAACGAATCCGGCCAGCTGTCGGGCGGTCCCCACGGCGCATTGTTGAACCACATGTCGTGCTGGACCTTGCTGTTCACCTGGAACGAGAAGTTGCCCATCAGCAACAGGCCGCGCTGCTTGACCATCGGCATCAGCGGCGCCGTCGGCACGGTCGCATAAGGCGCGAACAACAGGTCGACCTTGTCGACATCGAGCAGCTTCGAATAGATCGCCGGCGTCTCCGAAGCGCTCGACTTGTCGTCATAGACGACAAGCTCGACCTTGCGGCCGAGCAGCCCACCCTTGGCGTTGACGTCGTCGCGCCAGATCTCGATGCCCAGCAGCGACGCCTTGCCGCCGCCCGCAAGACCGCCGGTCTGCGGCATGCTCATGCCGATCTTGATCGGCGGCTGTTGGGCGCCCGCACCCGAGATCAGCCCAAGCGTGGCGACCGCGCCTGCGCTTGCCGCCGCCAGCAAACGGCGACGGGAAATCGATCCTGATGTGGTGGTCTTCCTGGTCATGGTCCCTCCGGTGGATTGTTTGTTGTCTCGCTTGATGTTCTTCTATCAAATTCGCCCCAGCGCTGTCAGTACGACTTGTGGCGTCAGCGGGATTTCCGTGATGGTCGCGCCAAACGGCCGCAGCGCATCATTCACCGCATTCGCCACCGCCGCGGCCGCCCCCGCCGTGCCGGCTTCGCCGGCGCCCTTGGCGCCCAGTTCCGTCTCGGAGGTCGGCGAGACCACATGGCCGACGTCGATATCGGGCATTTCACCGGACATCGGGACCAGGTAATCGGCCATATTGGCGTTGGTGAGCTGGCCGCGCTCGTCGTAGATGCATTTTTCGAACAGCGCGGCGCCGAGGCCCTGCACCACCCCGCCCCGGATCTGCTCGTCGACCAGTTGCGGATTGATGATGGTGCCGCAATCCTCGACCACCCAGTGTTTGAGCAGGTTTATGAAGCCGGTGTCGGTATCGACTTCCAGCCACGAGGCCTGGACGCCGTTGGTGAAGGCAAAGGGATATTCGCGGGGGACAAAATGCCGCGTCGCCATCAGTTCGGGCTGGATGCCCGGCGGCAGCGTGTCGGGTCGGAAATACACGATCCGCGCCAGTTCCTTCAGTTCGATGCGCGATGACCCGTCGCTGGCGTTGACGATGGTGTTGTCCGCTATGTCGAGTTCGGCGGGCGATGACTGCAGGATAACCGCGGCAACATCCAAAATATTGTTGCGCAGGATTTTCGCCGCCTGCAGCGCCGCCTCGCCGCCGATGCCGGCGCCGCGCGAGGCCCAGGTGCCGCCGCCATAGGGCGTGTTGTCGGTATCGCCGAGAATGACGCGCACGCGCTCCATGGAAACGCCGAGCACGCTGCCGACGATCTGGGCGGTCAGCGATTCCGAGCCCTGCCCCTGCTCGGTGATGCTGGTCTGGCAGATGATTGCACCGGTCGCATCCATCCGCACCGCGACGCCATCCTGCGACGAGATTTTGGCGCCGCCGACGCCGTAAAACGCCGCGCTCGGATTGGTGACCTCGATGAAGCTGGCGATGCCGATGCCGCGATGGATGTTTCTCTTGCGCAGCGCCGCCTGTTCGGCGCGCAGCGCGTCATAGTCCATCATCGCGATCAGCTTGTTCAACGAGGCGTGATGCGACAGCAGTTCGAAGCGAAGGCCGGACGGCGCGGCGCAGGGATAGCCGTCATCCGGAATGAGGTTGCGGCGGCGGATTTCCACCGGGTCCATGCCGATCTTCATGGCGGCGAGGTCGACCAGTCCTTCGGTCACCGAACAGGCGATGGGATGGCCGACGGCGCGGTACTGGCACATGACATTTTTATTCTGGAACACGACGCGGGCCCGCGCGCGATAGTTCTTCGAGGTGTAGGGACCGCCGATCAGGTTGACGACCTGGTTGGCCTCGATGGCGCTGGTGCGCGGATACATCGAATAGGGGCCGATCCCGGTGAGATCGTCGATCTCGAATGCGGTGATGGTGCCGTCGTTCTTGACGCCGATCCTGCCCTTGCAGCGATGATCGCGGGCGTGGATGTCGGTATTAAAACTCTCGACCCGGTCGGCGACGAATTTGATCGGCCGGCGCAGCAATTTCGCCAGCGCATAGGTCGCCATTTCGTCGGCATAGATGTGCACCTTGATGCCGAACGACCCGCCGACGTCCTTGCAGACGATCCGCACCTGCGCCTCCTCGAGGCCGAGGTGCAGCGCGGCGAGGTTCTGCACCATATGCGGCGCCTGGGTGCCCTGATAGATCGTGAGCCGCGCCTCGGCGGCATTCCAGTCCGCCACCACCGCGCGCGGCTCCAGCGTCACGCCGGTATGCCGGCCAAAGACAAAATCCGCTTCCACCACTTCGTCGGAATCGGCAAACGCCTGGTCGACCGCGCCGGCATCAAAATTGCGCTCGAAAGCGAGGTTGTCGCCAAGCGAGGGATGAATCACCGGGGTTGCCGGATCGAGCGCGGTGCGCATGTCCGTCACCGCGTCGAGTTCTTCATATGTCGACTGAAACGATTTCCGCCGCGTCCTCCGCGACGGCGCGGCTCGTCGCCACAATGGCGGCGACCGCTTCGCCCTGCCAGCAAGCGCGGTCGATCGCGATGGCGTGCTGTGGTGCGGATTTGAGCCCCTTCAGATGGCTGAGCACGCCGACCCACGGCGTGATCACTGCCGCAAGCTCGCTGCCCGTGACGATGGCGATCACGCCGGGCATGCGCTTCGCTGCATCGGCGTCGATCTTTAGAATTTTCGCGTGCGCATGCGGCGAACGCAGGAACATCACATGCGCCATGCGCGGCAGCACCATGTCGCTGACATAGAGTCCGCGGCCCTGCATCAGCCGGTCGAGATTGGGCCGCGGAACCGTTTTGCCGATATAGGAGTTCGGCCGGTCCAGCGCCGACAGGCCGCCAAGCTTTGCGGGCGCAGTCATCGCTTTCGCCCCATGCGCGCTTGCGCCGTTGCCTCGACCGCGTCGATGATGGCCTGATAGCCGGTGCAGCGGCAGTAATTGCCGGACAGATGTTCGCGGATCCGGTCGCGGTCCGGTTCCGCCTCGAGCTTCAACAAATCCTGCGCCGCCATCAGCATGCCCGGCGTGCAAAACCCGCATTGCAGCGCGTTGCGGTCGCGAAACGCCGCCTGCAAATCGGCGATCTCACCGGAGTCGGACAGTCCCTCGATGGTTTCGACAGATGCATTCTGCGCCTGCACCGCCAGCATCAGGCAGGAGCGGACGATATCGCCGTTGACGCGGACCGTGCAGGCGCCGCAAACCCCATGCTCGCAGCCGACATGCGTCCCGGTCAACGCGAGATGCTCGCGCAAAAAATCCGCGAGGTTGAGACGCGGCGGCACCTGCGCGTCGACGCGCTCGCCGTTGACCTCAAGCGAGATTTGCACAGGCGCCGTCAAGCCGATCTCCCGGCATCGAGATCGGGACGGCCGAGAAGCGTTGCCACGCAGCGCATCAGCAACACTTTTGCCAGATGCCGGCGCATCGAAGCCGACGCCTGCTGATCGTCATGCGGATCGAGTTCTGCGCTCAAGGCGGTGCACGCATCAGACAGTAGCGCAGGTGTCACGGCAACGCCGGTGAGCTTGTTTGCCGCTCGCGCCAGCACGGGCCGATCGCCGACCGCAAAGAAAGCCAGCCGCAGATCGGCAAAGATACCGGCATCGACGATCGCCTGCGCGGCGAGACCGAGAATCGCATAATCGCCGTGCCGTCGCGCGAATTCGTGGAAGAAGTGCGTGGAATTTTTGGGCTTGGCGGGCAGTTCCACGGCAACCAGCAATTCTACCGGCGACAGCGCGGTTTCGTAGATCCCGGTGAAGAAATCCTGTGCCGCAATCCGTCGCTCCCCGGCCTGTCCCCGAGCAATGACGGTCGCGTTCAGCGCCAGCATGCAGGCCGGCAGTTCCGACGCGGGATCGGCATGCGCGAGACTGCCGCCCAGCGTGCCGCGGTTGCGGATCGCAGGATGCGCGACATGGCCAATGGCCTCGGCGAGCAACGGTGCGTGCGCGGCGATCTCAGGCGACCGCGCAAGCTCGGCATGACGCGTCAGCGCGCCGATCCGCACGTGATCGCCGGTCACCGCGATGCCCCTGAGCTCGGTGAGTTCGCCGATGTCGACGATGAGTTCGGGAGAGATCAGCCGCAGGTTCATCGCGGGCATCAGGCTCTGGCCGCCCGACAGCACTTTTGCCCGCTCGCCATGCGCGTGCAACAGTTCCAGTGCGTCGGAAACGCTGGTTGCGCGCGCGTAGCTGAAAGCCGAGGCTTTCATTCGATGGCGACCTCCCCGGCCGGTTTACAGGCAATTTTTTGCAAGATTAGACGGTGGCGACCTTCAAAGGTCAAGTTTGTTTATCGAGCGATTATTTCCGTGTCGTTCGACTTTCGGACTTGTTATGATGACACCAACAAAGCGCCGTCATTCCGGGACGCGCTCTTCGCGCGGACCCGGAATCCAGAAGTCGGGTGCCACCTCTGGATTCCGGGTTCGAGTCCTCAGGCCCCGCTTAGCGCGGGCCCGATGGACTCGCCCCGGAATGACGAATTAAGGAGACGCAGGCAATGAAGCTCGGATTCTTCACCATGCCGATGCATCCCATCGACAAGGACTGGCGGTTGTCGCTCCGGGAAGATCGCGAAGCCTTCCTGCTGGCCGACGAACTCGGCTTCACCGAAGCCTATGTCGGCGAACACACCACCGACAAAGCCGAAAATATCACCTCCTGCATCGCCTTCATCGCCTGGATCGCCGCGGCAACGAAGCAGATCAAGCTGGGCACCGGCACCATCAATATGCCGAACACCCATCCGGCGGCGCTTGCGGGCTCGCTGGCGATGCTCGATCACATGCTCGACGGGCGGCTGATCTTCGGCATCAGTCCCGGCGGACTGCTGTCGGACGCGGAAGCCTTCGGCAATCTCGATGCCAACCGCAACGAGATGTTTCTGGAAGCCATCAACCAGGTGCTGGAAATCTGGAGCGGGCAAGCGCCCTACAATATCAAGGGAAAATACTGGAACATCTCGACCGAGCGGCATCTGATCGAGGATATCGGCCAGGGTTTTATTGCCCGTCCGTTGCAGCAGCCGCATCCGCCGATCGTGGTGACCGCGGTGGCGCCGTTCTCGAAGGGCGTCACCGAGGCCGCGGCGCGCGGATGGGATCCGATTTCGGCCAATTTCCTGATGCCGGCCTGGGTCAAGAGCCACTGGCCGAAATATGTCGAGGGCTGCGAGCGCGGCGGCCGCGCCGCAGATAGCGGCAACTGGCGCGTGGCAAAGAGCGTGTTTGTCGCCAGGGATGCGGCGAAGGCAAAGGCCTACGCCACCGATCCGGATAGTCCTTATGTCAATTATTACCTCTCGCTGTTCACCAAGCTGAAGAAGAACGGCCGCGTCGAGCTGTTCAAGACCCGCCGCGACCAGCCCGACGACGAAGTGACGCTGCAATCGATCTGCGAGCGGCTGATCATCTACGGAACGCCGGATAGCGTCGCCGACCAGCTGCTTGCGTTTCAGGATGAGATCGGCAACTTCGGCACGCTGCTCTATGCCGGCAAGGACTGGAAGGACCGCGAGCTTGGCCGCGACTCGATGATCCTGATGGCGGAACAGGTGATGCCGCGGGTCAATGCAGGCACTTCGAAACAAAGCAACGCCGCGGAATAGCGGCAACCGAGGGAAGCAACACCGTGGCTCTTTCCGACCGCATTCCCTATCAGGCGTCCGTCGACCGGCCGAAACTTCAACTGCCGGGCAACAAGAAGCTCGCGGTGTGGGTCATCCTCAATGTCGAGGAATGGCGCATCGAGGGCGCGATGCCGCGCACCGTGCTGAGCCCGCCGATGGGACAGCCGCTGTTGCCCGACGTGCCGAACTGGTCGTGGCACGAATACGGCATGCGCGCGGGCTTCTGGCGGCAGTTCAAGGCGCTGACCGACCGCAAGATGCCGGTAACGCTGGCGTTGAATGCCAGCGTATGCAGCACCTATCCGCGGGTCGCTTCAGTGGCGCTCGAAGCCGGCTTCGAGTTCATGGGACACGGATTTTTACAGGGACCGATGCACAGGCTGGACAACCAGGCCGACGCGATCAAGCGATCGGTCGATACGATTGCAAAGTTCGCCGGCAAGGCGCCGCGATCATGGGAAAGCCCGGGACTGACGGAGACCGAGGAGACGCTCGACCTGTTGCGGCTCAACGGCATCGAATATGTCGCGGACTGGGTGATCGACGACCTGCCGCAGGACATCGCAACGCCGCACGGCACCATCACGACGATTCCCTATTCGGTGGAAACCAACGACATCGTCATCCACGCGCTGCAGCATCTTTCTGCCGAGCAATTCCTGAAACGCTGCACCGATCAGTTCGACCGGCTGTATCTCGAGGGCGCGGCCAACGCCCGCGTGATGGCGATCTCAATCCACCCCTACATCACCGGCGTTCCCCATCGCATCAAATATCTGGAAATGCTGCTCGACTATGTCATCGGCCATGACGGCGTCGCGCTGATGACCGCGAGCGAGATCGGCGACTGGTATCGCGCCGAGCTTGCCGCGGCCACGGCCCGGGGAAAGACATGATCAAAGTCGCCATCATCGGTCTCGGCTGGTGGGGATCGATCATCCTCAAGGCCCTGCTGAACAGCCCGGTCGTCAACCCGGTGCTCGGCGTCGATCCGAGTGAGGCGGCGTGCGCCGCGGCATCGGCGCTTGGCGTGAAGACGGCGGCGCGCTTCGAGGACGCGCTGGCGGATCCCGAGATCAAGGCGGTCATCCTGTGCACGCCGCAGGAGCATCACGCGAAGCAGATCGTGGCGGCGGCACAGTCGGGACGTCACGTGTTTTGCGAGAAGCCGCTGTGCACCACGGCAGCGGACGCCGAAGCCGCCATCGCAGCGGTGAAGAAGGCCGGCGTGCAGCTTGGCATCGGACACGAGCGACGTTTCGAGCCTGCGATGATCGAAATGCGGCAGCGCTTTGCGGCCGGCGAGTTCGGCACGCCGCTGCTGCTGGAAGGCAACTTCAGCCAGGACAAGTTTTTGAACATGCCGCGCGATAACTGGCGGCTGTCGAAGTCGGTCAATCCGGCGGGTCCGTTGTCCGCCACCGGCATCCATCTGGTGGACCTGTCCATCGCGCTGCTCGGCCGCCCGACGCAGGTCTGGGCGAGGCTGGCAACGCTCGGCAGTGATTTTGCCAACGGCGATACGTTGTCGGTCACGATCGGATTTCAGAGCGGCGCCACCGCGCTACTGGGCGCCGTGCTGGCGACGCCGTTCATGGGACGCCTTGCGCTGCTGGGCTCCAAGGGCTGGATGGAAATCCGCGACCGCAGCCATCCCGAACATATCACCGGATGGGACGTGACCAGCGTCCACCGCAACGAGGAGCCGGCGACGGTGTTCTATCCGCCGCACCCGACCGTGCGCGACAATATCGAGGCTTTCGGCCGCGCCGCGCTGGGGCAGGCGCCCTACCCGGTCACGCTGGACGAGATGCTGTTGAACGTGCGCAGTTTCGAGGCGATCCAGCGATCGGTGAAGAGCGGCGCGATCGAGAAGATCTGAGGCGATATTGAGGCGCCGTAGCCCGGATGGAGCGCAGCGCAATCCGGGGCCTTAACGCAGACCGAATCCCGGATTGCGCTGCGCTCCATCCGGGCTACAACCGGCAGCCATCTATCCGACCGCCTTCACCGGTGCGCGCCGTGTGGCGACGGCGGTCCCAACCACCCGCTCAAAACCCGCGAGAAAAACATCCAGCGCGTCGGCGATCATCCGCTGCTTGTCCTCGAGCACGGGCAATTCGTAGATGTATTTGCGCACGCCGTAATAAAAGATTCCGCTGTGGAACACCCAGGCCATTTCAAGCTCGGCCGCGGTGGGCTTGTCTTGCGCCGGCAAGCCCGCTTCATGGCGGCATTCCCTGATGATCGGCGTCAGGATCTTGTCCTGCACCACGGCGACATAGCGCCGGTTGATGTCCAGCCCCTTCAGGCCCGAATACAGATAGATGCGCAGCCATTTCCGGCTGAAGATCACATTGGTGTAGGCGTCATAGAATTCCCGTAGGCGCTCGCGGAGCGGCCGCGAGCGGTCGGTCAGGAGCTTTTCCCAGCCGGTGTCGAGCGGCTCCAGATAGACGGTGCGATAGACTTCCCTGATCAGATCGTCCTTGCTCGGAAAATAGCGGTACAGCAGCGGCTGGGTCACTCCCAACCGGCGCGCCAGGTCGCGGGTGCCGCCGCCAAATCCCTGTTCCGAGAAAAATTCCGTGGCCTTTGCGACGAACTCGCGGCGGCGATCGTCGGGAGACAGCCGCTTCTGCTTTCCGCGGGCAGGCTTCAATTTTGCTTTCTTTGCCATCAAAACCTTTTTACTCGCTGCAATTTAGTCAAGGTGCGATGAATCGTCCGTAGCCTCCGTGCGCAAACAGCAGCGGCTCCTGCCGCTCGTACGCATAGGCCTCGACGGCCCCTAGGAAAATGACGTGATCGCCGCCGTAATAGCGGTCGACGGCGCGGCACTGGAAATTCGCCACGCTGCCCTTGAGAAGCGGGGCGTTGCCGAGGCCGGCGGTCCATTCAACGCCTGTGAACTTGTCTTCTGCGGAGTTCGCAAATTTTTTCGCCAGCGCCTGTTGCGACGCGCCGAGCACGTTGACCGCGAAGTGGCTGGCGTTCTGGAACACGGCGAGCCGCTGCGAAAACATCCCCAGGCTCCAGAGCACCAGCGGCGGATTGAGCGACACCGAAGCGAACGAATTGCAGGTCAGTCCGTGCGGCCTGCCGTCGGCGTCGGCGGCCGTGATCACGGTGACGCCGGTGGCGTACGTGCCGAGCGCGTTGCGAAAATCTCTTGCGTCGATCGCCGAGCGGCCGCTGGCCAGTTCGGTGGCCGGATCCGGTTCGACGGGATGCTTTGGCGCATCGGTCATTGCCGGCCTCAAAGCGTCAGGTTTTCGGAAGGAAGGCCAAGCGCGACGCGGCCGAAATTGGTGCCTTGCGCGTCGAAATTGAAGGCGATGTGGGAATTGATGGCGCTGGCGTCGCGGAACTGCCGCTGCAGGGCGCCTGAGGTGTACAATCCCCGCGCGCCGCTCGCCGCGAACAGCAGCGATACCGCTTCGGTGCAGAGGTTGACCGAAAAGGCCCCGTCGCGCCGGGATTTGGTCTTGGCGGCCATATCGGGAATATGGCCGGCCCTGGCGTCGGACATCGCCCGGATGCAGGTCGAGCGCATGATCAACCGGGCCGCGTCGATCTTGGCGGAGGCTTCGGCAATCTTGATCTTGGTCGATTGCAGGTCGGCAAGCCTTGCGCGGTTGTAGGTCGAGGCACGATGCCGCGCGATCTCGATGTAATCATCGAGGCAGGCCTGTGCGTTGCCCAGGGCAACGCCGGACAGTACATAAGGAAACAGGGAGAACACCGGCAGCGCATAGAGCGCGTTCGGATTGACGGCGCTGCCGGGGGTCGGCCCACCGGCGACATCGGCGACCTCGAGCGTCATCGGCTCGGCGACGAAGGCGTCATCGACTTCGACGTCGTTGGATCCCGTTCCCCTTAAGCCGGACGCGTTCCAGTTGTCGATGATCTTATAATCGCGCCTGGGAAGCAGGAAAATCCGGTATTCGATGCCGTCGGCTTCATCGTCCGACGAGACGATGCCGGCAAGCATGTTCCAGCCGCTGGAATCCACGCCGGACGAGAACGGCCAGTGACCGCGCAGCACATATCCGCCATCGACCCTGCGGGCGCGCCCGGCGGGAAACACGAAGGAAGACGCAATCAGCGCATTCGCGTCCTCTTTCCACACTGCGTCCTGCGCGCGCGGATCGAACATCGCGAGCATCCAGTGATGGCTCGACAGGTTTGCGAAATTCCAAGCCACGGATGCGTCGGCAAGGCCGATCGCCTCAGTGAAATCGACCAATGCGACATAGTCGAATTCGGAGCCGCCCACCCGCTTTGGCTGCACGATCCTGAACAGGCCGGCGTCATGCAGGTCGCGCTCGGTTTCCGGCGGCAGCCGGCGCAACTCCTCGGTCCGGGCGGAGCGTTCCCGCAATTGCGGCAGCAGCGCTTTGGCCCGCGCCATCATGGCGGCGTAAGCACTGCCATCCGCATCTGGCTCTGAACTTGCCGTCGGCTTTGGAAGCGTGCCTGCCATCCTGCCGTTCCTTAGCTATCGCGCGACGTGCCGTCTTGAGATGCGGCTTCAAAAAAGCAAAATGCGCCGGATCGCGACGAAACCTGCTTGACCGATCGAAGCCGGTTGATGATTGTTTATCGCCTGATCACTAATTATTCAAGGCGCAGCCGGCGCCGCCCCGAACAATCAATCCGATCGGCAGGAACGAACGCTCATGAACAAGACCGTTGGCATCGTCGGATTAGGCATCATGGGCAGCGCGATCGCCCGCAACCTGGTCGAGCGCGGATGGACGGTTGTCGGCCATGATATCGACGCCGCGCGGCGAGCCGAGATGACATCGGCGGGCGTGGCCATCGCCGCAGACGCAAAGCAGGTCACGCGCGACGCGGAAATCATCATGACCAGCCTGCCCAGTGCGGCCGCGGCCGACGATGTCGCGCATGAGATCGCCGCTTCCGGCGAGCTGCCGCGGATTGTGGTCGAACTCAGCACGCTCACCATCGCCGACAAGCTTCGCTTCGAAGACATCCTGAAGAGCGCCGGTCACATCGCGCTGGATTGTCCCCTCAGCGGAACCGGCGCTCAGGCCAAGACGCGCGATCTCGTGGTCTATGCCAGTGGCGACAGCGCCGCGATCTCGCGCTGCGCCGCACTGTTCGCCGACTTCGCCAAGCAAAGTGCGGATCTCGGTGCGTACGGCAATGGCAGCCGGATGAAATTCGTCGCCAATCATCTGGTCGCGATCCACAACGTCGCCACGGCGGAGGCGATGGTGCTGGCGCAGCGCGCCGGGCTCGATCCGAAGATGGTGGTCGACATGGTCGGCCCCGGCGCCGGCGGCTCGCGCATGTTCCAGATGCGGGCGCCGATGATGGTGGAAGGCGTCTATGAGCCCGCGACCATGAAGGTCTCGACCTGGAAGAAGGACATGGCGATCATCGCCGAGTTTGCGGAAGGCGTCGGCTGCACCACCCCGCTGTTTACGCTGACGCAGCCGGTCTACACGCAGGCGATGGCCATGGGATTGGGCGACCAGGACACCGCGGCGGTGTTCGAGGTGTTGAAGAAAACCAACATAACCGATATCAAGCCCGCCAATAAGCAGGATACAGGGAGATCAGGATGACGGCCCCAAGGTTTATCCTCGCGCTGCTGGCGACGCTGTTTGCAACGCAATGTCTCGCGCAGGACTATCCGGCGCGGCCGGTCAAGATCATCGTGCCGTTCGGCGCCGGCGGCCCGGCCGACGTGACGGCGCGCCAGATCGGCAGCATCCTGCAGGAAAATTTCGGCCAGCCCTTCGTGATCGAAAACCGCACCGGCGCCGGCGGCGTGATCGGCACCTTCGAGGTCTCCAAATCCGCGCCCGATGGCTACACGCTGCTGATGATGTCGAACACCCAGACTGCGAATGAATCGCTGGTACCGGTCGCACAGCGCAAATATGAATTGATGAAGGATCTGGCGCCGATCGTGCCGGTCAATTACTCCGATCTCGTCATTGTGGTGCATCCCTCGGTCCCGGCGAAGACATTGGCCGAATTCATCGCGCTGGCGAAATCGCAGCCGGGAAAGCTGAACTACGCGTCATCGGGGCAAGGCACGCCCTACCACATGGCGGGCGAGCTTTTCAAAACCATGGCCGGCATCGATGTGTTGCACGTACCCTACCGCAACAGCGGCGAGGCGCGGAGCGGCGTGATCGGCGGACAGGTCCAGATGATGATCGACGCGGTCACGGCGATGGCTCCGAACGTCACCGAAGGTCAGGTGCGCGCGCTCGCCACCACCGGCAAGACGCGCTCCAGCGTCCTGCCCGATGTGCCGACGGCGATCGAGGCCGGCGTCGCCGGATACGAGGCCACCATCTGGCTCGGATTGATGGCGCCCGCCGGCACTCCGAAGCCGGTCATCGATAAATTGAATGCCGCGGTGAATGCCGCGATCAAACGGCCGGATATCGTAAAGCTCTGGACCGCTCAAGGTGCCGTGCCGATGTCGATGACGCCGGAAGAGTTCGACAAATATCTGCGCGGTGACATCGTGAAATGGGCCGAGGTCGTCAAGAAATTCGGCGACAAGCCGCAATAAAGGTTCGCGGGCATGCCAAGCGTTCGATTTCGCCTTAACGGCGAGGAGACCGAGGTCGACGCCGATCCGGATCGGTCGCTGCTCGACATTCTGCGTGGCCCGCTGCGCATGACAGGGCCGCATTTCGGCTGCGGCGCAAATGAATGCGGCGCCTGCAATGTCATGATCGGCGATCAGGCCGTGGCGTCCTGCGACACGCCGCTGTGGTCCGTTGCCGACAAGGACATCACCACGGTCGAAGGCCTCGGTAGCGCACAGCAGCCGCACGCGCTGCAAACCGCGTTCATCGCCGAGCAGGCCTTGCAGTGCGGCTACTGCATTCCCGGCATCCTGATCAGCGCAGCCGCGCTGCTGAAGAAAAATCCGAATCCGTCGGACCGGGAGGTCAGGAGCGCGCTGGATCGCAATCTTTGCCGCTGCGGCTCACACAACCGTATCGTCAAGGCGGTGCTGCGCGCGGCGGCTGAGATGGCGACCCGATGACCACGCCCTCCCCCTCGCCGCCAGCGCAAAAGCTGCCGCCAAGCCTGGCTGCAAACCCCAATTTGTCGTCATGGATCAAAATTTCGGTGGAAGGCCACGTGGTGGTTTCTCCCGGCAAGGTGGAGATCGGGCAAGGCATCGTCACCGCGCTGGCACAGATCGCCGCCGACGAACTCGACCTTGAACTCAGCCGCGTGCGGATGGTCCGCGCCACCACGGCGGGCAGTCCCAACGAAGGCGTCACCTCCGGCAGCCTGTCGGTGCAGCAGTCGGGCCGCGCGGTTCGCCATGTCTGTGCCGAAGTGCGGCAGATCTTTCTTAGCCTGGCCGCCGACCGCCTCGGCGTCGGCATCGACGCGCTTGCCGTCAGCGATGGCGAGATATCGGGACCCGGCAACGTTCGCACCAGCTATTGGGAATTGGCCGGCGAGGTTTCGCTGGATCGCCAGGCAGCGGCGGCTGCGCCCAAATCATCGGCGCGGCGCGCGCTGGCGGGAAGCTCCGTTCAGCGCCTGGACATTCCGGACAAGGTGTTCGCGCATCCCCGCTTCATTCATGATCTGCCGTTGCCCGGAATGCTGCATGGCCGGGTGCTGCGCCCGGAAATGCCGGGGGCGAAGCTCATCGAGTTGAATAAGGAGCGCGCACGCGGCGTTGCCGGCCTCGTCGCCATCGTGCGCGACGGAAATTTCGCGGGCGTGGTGAGCGAGACCGAGGATGGCGCGGAAGCCGCGCTCAAGGCGCTGCGCAAGGACGCGGTGTGGTCCGCGCGCGAACCGCTGCCCGATGAAAACGCGCTGGCGGACTGGCTGAAGAGCCAGCCTGCGGAGTCGACAATTATCGACAAGAAAACTGCGCCAGACGCCGGAATAACAAGCCGCATAATGCGGCGACAATATACCCGCCCCTACATCGCGCATGCGTCGGCCGCGCCGTCCTGCGCCATGGCACAATGGAGCGGAGATCGCGTGCACATCTGGACCCACAGCCAGGGGGTCTATCTGCTGCGCACCGATCTCGCCCTCGTCCTAAAACTGCCGGCCGAGAATATCACGGTCGAGCACATGGAAGGCGCCGGCTGCTACGGTCACAACGGCGCCGATGACGTCGCGCTCGACGCCGTGCTGCTCGCAAAGGCGGCAGGCGGGCGGCCGGTCCGCCTGCAATGGTCGCGCCAGGACGAGATGACCCACGCGCCGTTCGGCGCGGCGATGGCAGTCGAGATCGAGGCCGACCTCGATGCGCAGGGCGAAATCGTCGATTGGCGGCACAGCATCTGGGGCAACGGCCATGTGGCGCGGCCGGGACGCGCGGCGTTGCCGGCGTTGCTTGCGGGAACCGAAATTGCAAATCCGTTCCCGCGCACCATTGCCACCAATCCGCCGCAAGCGACCGGCGGCGGTGCGGATCGCAACTCGGTGCCGCTGTATGATTTTCCGTCGTGGACGGTCGAATGCCATCGCCTGCTGACCATGCCGATCCGCACTTCCGCGCTGCGGACATTGGGCGCGCAGGGCAACGTGTTTGCGATCGAATCCTTTCTCGATGAACTCGCCGCCGAGCGCGGCGAAGATGCGGTCGCCTTCCGGCTGCGCCATCTCTCCGATCCGCGCTCCCGCGAGGTGATCCAGTCCGTCGCCCGGCGCGCGAACTGGAAGCCGGCCAAGCAAGCCGGCGTCGGCCATGGCATCGGCTTTGCGCGATACAAGAACACCGGCGCGTATTGCGCCGTCGTGGCCGAGATCGAGGGCGCGGAAGAAATCCGTGTCAGGCGCTTGACCATCGCGGTCGATGTCGGCGAAGCCATCAACCCGGACGGCGTCATCAACCAGATCGAGGGCGGCGCGATACAGGCCGTCAGTTGGGTATTGAAGGAGCAGGTCCGCTTCGACCGCGAGCGCATCACCAGCAACACCTGGTCGGCATATCCGATCCTCCGCTTCAGCGAGGTGCCGGAGGTGCAGGTCGAGGTCATCGCGCGGCCCGAACTGGATCCTGTCGGCGCTGGCGAGGCCGCCCATGGCCCGACTACGGCGGCGATTGCCAATGCCGTGTTCGATTGCCTCGGCGTGCGCGTGCGCAACCTGCCCATTACGCGCGACAGCCTGATCGCGGCGATGGAATTGAGTTCATGAGTTCGCTGAAAATCCTGAGCGGCGGCGCGGCGCACGGCCTGGTCGCGAGCGTCGCGCCGAACTTCAAGGCGATGACTGGTCTCGATATTGCGGGCGAATTCGGCGCGGTCGGCGCCATGGCCGACAAACTACGCAGCGGCACGCCGGCCGACATTGTGGTGCTGACGGCAGCGATGATCGCGACGCTGGCGCGGGAGAATCGTGTCGTCGCTGCTTCGGTCGCCGATATCGGCCTCGTTGAAACCGCCATTGCGATCCGCGCCGGCGACCCGCCGGTGTCTGTCCGTGATGCCGCGGAACTGCGTCAGGCGTTCCTCGCGGCTGACGCGATCTTCGTGCCCGACACCAAGGCATCGACCGCGGGCATCCATGTCGCAAAGGTTCTGCAGCAACTGGGCATCGCCGATGACGTCCCAGCCCGCCTGAAAATCTTCCCGAACGGCGCGACCGCCATGCGCAATCTGGCGGCATCGACCGCCTCAAAACCGATCGGCTGCACGCAATCGACTGAAATCATCGCCACATCAGGCGTGGTCCTGTCCGGATCGCTGCCGCGCGGATGCGAACTCTCGACCGTCTATACGGCCGCCGTGGCCACGCAGGCGGCCGACGCCGAACAGGCCAAAATTCTGGTCGATCTGTTGGCCGGCGCGGAGCAGCGCGAATTGCGGGCTCTTGCGGGCTTCCTGGAGGCGTAGCGGACCGCCGGAGCCGTATCGTGCACCCCGTTTTCGCGATATAAACCAGATCCGCAGCATCAGCCCGCGGCGAGGACGGTCAAGGCATGCGCATCGGAATTCGCGGCGCCGTTTCAGGCCTGGTGCTGGCGTCGATTATCGTCAGCGCCGTCGGCGTTCACGTCCTGTGGTGGAGGACGGCGCTGCGGATCAGCCAGACCCTTGCCGACACGATCAACGAGCAGATCGTGTCGGCGGTCGGCGACGAGTTGCAGTCGATCACCACCGAGGGACGGTCGAGCTTTATTGCAACCGGCAGGCTGTTTCGCGACGGCGTTGTCGACCCGCATGATGCCGGCAAGCGCGAGGCCGTGTTCTTGTCCCAGCTGCGGGCCCAGCCGACGGTTTCGTGGCTGGCGTTCGGATGGCCCGACGGCTCGTTTTTTGCCGCACACAAGCTCGGAGAGGACACCATCGAGGTGATGACCATCGCCGGCGGCGAGCAGAAATTGCGGATCGATCGATACGACTATGAAGGCTTCGAGCTGAAGCTCAGGGACAGCCGGAGCGTGGACACGAAATATGCCGTGACCGGTCAGGAATGGTTCCGCGAGGTCATCGGCTCCGGCGGCGCGCGCTGGTTCACGCTCACCACGCATCCGAACGGCGAGCGGCTTGCGGCTGCTTTCGCAGGACCGGTCATCATCGGTGAGCAGCGCGTAGGCGTGCTTGCCGTCATCTTCGAATTGACTCGCATCTCGTCATTCCTATCGCAGCTCACGGTGGGCAAGTCGGCCGGCGCATTCATCCTCGATCGCGACGGCGGCGTCATCGCATCGCCCGATCCGGACGCCAATGAGGTCACCCCGCTCAAGACCAATCATCCGCTTTTCCCGATGGCGGTGGATGCGATCCGTCAATCCAGGGATTACGATCCGGACCAGGGACAGGCAACTCGCACGACCGTCAGGCGGGATGGCGAGCCCTATCAGGCGGTCATAACGCCGATTTCCTTTCCGGGCTGGTCGCTGGTCACGGTAGTACCGGAAAAGGAATTCCTCGGGCCGGTCCAGATGACGATTCGCAACCTGCTGATCGGTCTCGCAATCCTGATCGTCGCCGCCGGCCTGCTGTCCGCTTGGCTCGCGCAGCGCCTGATCGCGGCGCCGCTCCTGAAAGTGATGGGCGAGATCAAGCACGTCGAACGCTTCGACCTTGATAGAGTAGAGCGGCATCCGTCGCGGCTGGCGGAAATCGAAAACCTCTCGGGCGCTATTGCGGATATGGCGCTGGGCCTGGCCGCGTTCAGAAAATACATTCCGGCCGACCTGGTAAAATTGCTGATCAGCGAAGGCACCGAAGCGAAACTCGGCGGCGACATCCGCTTCATGACCGTGATGTTCATCGATTTGGCCGGATTCACCGGGATGTCGGAGCGGATGGGCAGCAAGATCATTCCGCTGCTGTCGCGCTATTTCGATTCGGTGTCCGCCCAGGTTCAAGCCAATGGCGGCACCATCGACAAGTTCATCGGCGATGCGGTCATGGCCTTCTGGGGCGCGCCAAAAGTGAATGCCCAGCATGCCATCGACTGCTGCCGGGCGGCGCTGGCGTGCCAGCGCGCCGTTCAAGAAGCCGATCTCCGCGACGACGCAGGCCGTCCGGTGAAAATCCGCATCGGCATCAATTCCGGCGATATGCTGGTCGGCAATATCGGCTCGGAAGTGCGCCTGAACTACACGGTGATCGGCGACGCCGTAAACATTGCGAGCCGGCTCGAAAGCACCAACAAGCAATACGGATCGGACATCATCATCGGGCCGGAGACGCGGCGCCTCGCGGGCGACCGCATCCTGGTGCGCGAACTGGACCGGCTCGCGGTCTACGGCCGCGCCGGGGGCCTGCAAATCTACGAACTATTGGCAATGGCCGGGGAGGAAACCGACGCGTCGGGCTGGATCGGGCATTACGAATCCGGGCTCGCGGCCTATCGCGCGCAGGATTTTGCCGGCGCCATCGGCCATTTTCAAAAAGCCATCGATCTTCGCGGGCAGGACACGGCGTCATCCGCCATGATCGAGCGCTGCAAGCAGCTGTTGAACGCCCCGGCCGACGCCAGCTGGAGCGACACGACGGTTGCACGGATCAAGTAGTAGCCCGTGCCCCGGACGCAGCGCAGCGCGTAGCTCTTCGCGGAGCGGTGCGCTGCAGAGCCGGGGCCGTTACAAACGCCTCCCCTTCGTCATGCGCGGGCTGGACCCGCGCATCCATCACTCTTCAGAAGAGTCTCGCGAAGAAGATGGATGGCCGGGTCAAGCCCGGCCATGATGGTTTTGTGCTTGGTACGGTCCCGGCTCTGCGGAGCGGCATGAAGAATGCCGCACCGCGTCCGGGACACGCGTCCTCACCCCTCGATGATCGCTACCGCCCGTGTCCAGCCCGCCGAGGCGCGCTCGATCTTGACCGGGAAGCAGGAGACGGTGAAGCCGGTCGAGGGCAGCTGCTCCAGATTGTGCAGCTTTTCGATGTGGCAATAGCCGATGTGGCGGCCGGCCTTGTGGCCTTCCCAGATCAGGCTGGCGTCCCTGGTCTCCGCATATTTCTTCGCGGTGTAGACGAACGGCGCGTCCCAGCTCCAGCCGTCGATGCCGGTCAGGCGCACGCCGCGCTCCAGGAGATACATCGTCGCCTCATAGCCCATGCCGCAGCCGGAGGTGACGTAGTCCTGCCGGCCGTATTTGGCGCCGGCCGCAGTGTTGACCACCACGATCTCCAGCGGCGACAGCGTGTGGCCGATACGCCTGAGTTCGGTCTCGACATCTTTTGCGGTGGCGACATGGCCGTCAGGCAAGTGCCGGAAATCCAGTTTTACGCCGGGCTGCAGGCACCACTCCAGCGGCACCTCGTCGATGGTCCAAGACCGCTCGCCGCGATTCATGGTGGGATGAAAATGCCAGGGCGCATCGAGATGCGTGCCGTTGTGGGTCGACAGCTGCACCTGCTCCACCGCCCAGCCCTGGCCGTCCGGCAGGTCTTCGGCCTTGAGGCCCGGGAAAAACTGCAGCATGCGCGGCAGGCCCTGCTGGTGGTCGATATACTGGATGGTGGGATGACCGCCGGGCGGATCGGCCGGCACGTCGTTTTGCAGCGGCACCGAAATGTCGATCAGTTTTCGCGGCATGGCGTTCCTCGCTGGTTGTTGTTGTTCTGATTACTGCGCGAGGCGGCCCAAGCGGTCAATCCGGGTCCGTTGGGCCGGTTGAGCGTCGCCGGCGCGTGCAAAAAGCCGACGCCGCCGCGTTTCATTCCCACCACCGGTTGCGCCAGTTCCACCACCGCCGAATCCGGATTCGTGCAAATCAACTACACCGATATAGCCGGTTTTATTCGCTTCCCACGGGTTGGACGCCTGACGTTAAGCGGGGTAACATGCGACCGCGGCGGCGGGACATAACGGTTATTTGCGTCAATTCGAGTCCGCGAATGCTCCGCCGGTCTTTTTGTGGGAACCGATGTGGGATTTGTCCTCTGGGCATGTGCACTTGCCGCGCTTTCCTGTAGCGCCGTTGCGCCGCCAAACGCATCGATCATTCAGTCGGCATATGAACGGGAAGCATCAAGCGGCAGCGCGATGCACGACAAGGGTCTGCGGGTGATTGAGGCGGCATGCGATAATCCCACGGAAGGGAAATACCTTTGCCAAGTAACTTTTCTGTCGAACGACGATCCTGATCAGCGGCTCTATTTCGATATCGTCGCAGTTGGCATGAATGACCGTGGATGGGAACTCAAGAGCGGTTTGTGCAAGCGCTGACGAAGGCACTTTACAAGCGGAGGCACTTTTTTGAATGAAAGCGCTCGTGATGATGAGCTGCATGCTTGCAGCGGCACTCTCGCCGATGTTCGCATCCGCAGGCCTTCCGATTTGGGTCGCAACCGCGGCGGCAGCCGAGACCACGGCACCTAATATCGCCACGCTTCTGCCGACCTCGGGGCCGCTCGGCACTTTGGTCACTATTCAGGGGACCGGCTTTACCCCCGACAACCTGATCCGATTCCGCAGCGCTCAGGATTCTTTTGATGTCGTTTCAATACGCTCCGAAAACGGCACTACCGTGCAATTTCGAGTAACCACGTGCCCTTCATATCAGCCGCAATGCCCTGCACGCTATATTACCCCTGGCGTTTACGAGGTCACGTTGATCAACGTCAACGGTGAGAGCAATCGGGCAACTTTTGCGCTCACCCGCCGCTGAACCTGCCCCATTCAGATTGACCGCGCATGGCTGTACCGCAGCCACAAATCATTGACGCCTGCAAAACTTTTAGTTGAATTCGTTGTGGTTCTGCTATGCTAGCGCGTTGTCTGACGCAGGAGATGAACGACCTCATTCTAAGCGGCGGCGCGCGGACCACGATGTTCAATTGCTTTTTCCGGTATCGCGGCCAGCTCGATCCTTTTTTGACGCGGCAGCCATTGCCGAGGCGCACCCCGTTTTGGTGCACGCTACAATTTCGCTGTTGGAAATATCGGAAACAACAGGGTCGCCCTGACCCGTCCGGATCATTCATGGGGAGCAGATCATGAGCAGGATCGGTGCGCTTGGCCTGGCAGTTATTGCGGCGATGTTGACCGCGCCGGCAGTCTACGCACAGCAGAAGTCGCCGCAGTTGCCCATCTCATACCAACACTTGCAGCAGTTGAAGAATGATGCCGCTGCGTTAAGTAAGCTGGGAGCGGGTCTGCCACCTGTGGCGGCCGAACCGGGGCCGGCCCCCGCCGCGCCGCGAAGGGCCCCGACCGGGCTGGCGCCATCTGCCTTTTCGCTGGAGCAGGCGCTTGTGGCCTCATGGTCTGACTTGGCGAACGTTCCGCCCGGCGGTCCATATAACCTTGGCAATCCGCTGCTGCTTACGGACGGCACGGTCATCGTGCACCGCACTGATACCCCTGATTGGTACAGGCTTACGCCTAACAAAGCTGGCAGCTACATCGATGGTTCATGGACACAGATTGCGTCGCTGCAATCCGGATATGGGCCCAAATTCTTCGCTTCAGCCGTGCTGCCTGACGGCCGAGCCGTCATCGAAGGCGGCGAATACAATCTCGAACTTCAGGATTTCGTCACGCAAGGTTCTATCTACGATCCCACCGCCGGCCCTTCCGGGGCCTGGACAGCGGTATTACCACCGGCAAAGGCGGAAGATCCGAAGGCCATCTGGGACACGATTGGTGATGGACAGTCTACGGTGCTCGCCGACGGAACATTCATGATAGCCAGTTGCTGCGACATCCCGCCTCGCGCGGCGCTGTTCGATCCAGTCAATCTGACCTGGCGCAACACTGGCACCAATAAAGCCGATCGCTACGATGAGGAGAGTTGGACGTTGTTGCCTGATGGCACCGTATTGACCGTCGATGCCTACACCACTCCCGTCGGCGGCATGGACTGCGGGCGCAACTCCGAACGATACGATGCCGCGACCGGCAGCTGGTCCACTGCCGGCAACGTTCCCGACCAGCTGGCCGATTGCAACAAAGCCAACGCCGAAGGGGGCAACATCCCATCTTTCGAAATCGGACCGCAGGTGTTGATGTACAATGCCAAGGTCATCGCCTTCGGCGGGACCACCGCGAATGTCGCCCATACCGCCCTTTACGACACTGCCAGCAACACCTGGGCGGCTGGGCCGGATTTACCGAGCACTTGCGGTTCGACCCATGACTTGCCCTGCACCCTGGCGGATGCCCCGGCGACCCTTCTGCCCAATGGCAACGTCCTGTTTGTGGCGAGCGCGGGAAAATTTCATACGCCGGCGAATTTTTTCGAATACGACGCCGCGAACAATAAATTCATTACTGCGCCCGGCACCTCGGATGCGGACAGCATCACCTCATTCTATGTGAACTTCCTGACGCTTCCGACCGGCCAGATTCTTGCAGTCGAGACCTATACCTCAACAATGCAGATTTATACGCCCACCGGAACCTACAAAGCCGCGTGGCAGCCGGTAGTTACCAACGTGCCGGGCTGCGTCGTTCCCGGCAGCAGCTATGTCGTGAGCGGCAATCAGCTTAACGGGCTGTCGCAAAGCGCGAATTACGGCGACGATCAGCAGGCGGCGACCAACTATCCGCTCGTGAAGATTGTCAACAACAGCAGCGGACACGTGTTCTATGCCCGTACCTACGGTCACAGCACGATGACGGTTGCAGCGAACGCGCCGGGGTGGACGAACTTTAAAGTGGCGGAAGATACCGAAGCCGGCGCCAGCAAGCTTTACGTCGTGGCTAATGGCATTCCGTCGGCGGCAAAGGACGTTACGGTTGCTGGCTCAGCATGCCCGACTGCATCAGCCGTGAACGAAACGCCTCCGCCAAAGTGAGCGATGAAAATGTCGATTTGTGATTGCGGTTCCATTAAAGGGCGCACCGAAATCTTGCGAACTTCGGGATCGACGCCCTAACCGCCAGCGAGAGGTTCATGACGCCATCGCGCATCGCAGTCTGGATTGCAACTCGCCGGCTGTTCCATGCGGCAGCTGTTGCCGCCGCCTTGGCCTGCCCGCCGCAACCGGTCCAGGCCGACGCCATCGCAGAACCTGCCGTGTTCGCGAGCTCAGGCGGAGTGCTGGACATCTTGATGGTCGCCAGGTCCAAGCCGGTGCCCACCATTTCTTTTCCGCCGAAGAACGCAGCCCCGATCAACCCGATCGGCTGGGTGTATGAGGTCTGCCCGCGGCCGTCTTCGAGCAATCAGTGCCCGGCGGACGCGACCACGGTCTCCGACTATGGCGGGGTGCGGCTGGCGCTGAAGGCCGGCGACGTTTTGAAGATCCGGCTGGTCAACCGGTTGCCGCTGCTCGACCCGGCGAAGGTCAAACACGCGCCGGAGCCCGGCAAGGCCAATCTGTTCCGCAATCCGACCAACCTGCACACCCACGGACTGATCGTCCCGGCGCGGGCGCCGACGCTGGATGATCCGACATTCGGGGACTACGTCTTCGTGGAGATCTACAACCCCGCCAACGGAACGCCGGTGCCGGAGCCGACGCACCAGCACGGCTCGATCAAGATGGATTTCGCCGACTACAGGATCGACATTCCGCCGAACCATCCTTCCGGGGCCTTCTGGTTTCACCCCCATGTCCACGGTATCTCGCTCAATCAGGTCTCCGCCGGGATGGCGGGCATCATCACCATTGGCAACGTGCAGGATTATATCGAGGCGCCTCCGAGCACTGTCCGTCATCTGATTCTCAAGGACATGCAGGTGCTGGACGCGGGTACCTTGCAGTACGACAGCGGTCCCGTCACGGTGGTGGACGGCGAAGTACAAAATCAGCAAATCGCCGACTTCTGCGAGCAACGCGACAACGGCGGGCCGAATTCGCGTCGGGGATTCTGCTCGGGCCAACCTGACGAACATGGCACCGGCAACAGCTTCATCGGTTCGCGCTGGTACTTCACTATCAATGGTCAGGTCTTTCCGACGGTTCACATGTCCTCGCCGGATGGCGAGATCTGGCGGTTGACCAATGCCTCGGCACAATTCTCATACCGGCTCAACCTGGTTGACGACGCCACCCGAATGCCGATGCTGATGCAGCTCATTGCCATCGACGGAGTGAGCATCAACGTGCCGCCGGGGACCGAGCCCGGCACGCTGATGAGGATGGGAGCCAACAAGTTCACCTTGATCGACTGCCCGTCCGGCACAAGCTTGCTGCCGGTCTGCGTTCAGGACCTTGTCATGATGCCGAGTTCACGTGCGGAAGTGTGGGTTGCCTACCGCAATGCGCAGGGCGCTGTCGTCGCGCCACCCTCGGGGGCCACGGCGACCTTCCGGCAGGGAATCATAAATCTGGGACCGGCGGGCGAAGCCTGGCCCGAACTCAAGCTTGCCAAGGTCGAGTTCGCCCACCCGGCGGCGGCAAGGACCGCCGTTGCTGTCTCCGGTAACGCCGGCGCCATTCTCTCTCCCAACGGCGTCGTTGCGGCTGCGACCGCCCGCCCGGCGGCTGCGCTTTCGACGGACGGCTGTCCGCAACTGGCAGACGGCCACCGCCGCAGGATTTTCTTCGGTACGGAGAACCCTAGCGATCCAGATACCAAGTTCGGTCTAGGTTACGAGGAGATCGACCAAAACGGCGACGTAGTCCCGGGAACGCTAGTCCCGGTGTCGGCGTTCGATCCGGCCCGCACTCTGGTTTGCCTACCACTTGGACCGGGTGGGCTTCCGGCCCACGAGACATGGGAATTAGTCAACCTCGCAACGGAAATTCACAATTTTCACATCCACCAAACCAAGTTCAAGGTTCTGGACGCGACGGCCTTGGTGCAGACGCCTTTGAGCAGCGCTGCCAGCACGCCGGTCATCATGGAGGACAACATCCCCCTCCCGTTCGCGTTCGCCAGCATACCGGATGTCGAGGACAACCAGGGCGGCTACTGCACAATCGAGCAGTGGCGAACCCGTCAATGCACATCACGACCGATCGTGGTCGACATTCCGTTCTCGGTACTCGGCGAATTCGTCCTGCACTGTCACATCCTCGAACACGAGGATGGGGGCATGATGGCAAAGATCCGGGTCGTGGCCGGCCGCATGTAACGCCTGTTAAGGTGGCGCACGCGCGGCCGTCGAAACCGGCGCTCCGGCGGGCCTGTTGATGATCGCAGATGAGCGCCAGAAACTGACGCGGCCGCGTTTCATGCCCAGCACCGGCTGCGCCAGCTCGGCCACCGCCGAAACCGGGTCCCCGCAATCGAGTACGACAATGTCGGCCGGGTTGCCGACCGCAATTCCATAATCCCGGAGATTCATCAGCCGCGCCGGAAGCGCCGTCACCATGTCGAAGCATGCCTGCAACTCATCGGGTCGTCCGGTCTGCGCGACATTGGCGTAGAGATTGGCGATTCGCAGCAGCGAGCAGTCGCCGAACGGCGTGAACGGGTTGAGCACGTTGTTGGTCGCCAGCGAACAGACCACGCCTTGCTCGCGTAAGCGATGCGCCGGCGCGACGCCGCGCGGCACCAAATGGGTAACGTCGCGCCCCATCAGGAACAGGTCGGTCGCCGGCAGCACCGTCACCGCGACGCCGGCGTCACCGAGCTTTTCGCCGGCGCGCTGCAAGGATGCAGGATCGAGCGCCGACAGCTTTGTGACGTGACCGACGGCGACGCGGCCGCCCCAGCCATGCTCTTTTGCCTGGCGGCAGACTTCGTCGAGGTTCATCCAGGTGGGATCGAGATCGAAATCGAGATGGAAATCGATGTCGAGGTCGAACCGCTTTGCGAGATCGAAAATGCGCTTGATCTGCAGATGCGGATCGCTGTCCGTATAAGGGCAGCCGCCGATGAGATCCGCGCCGTTTTCACAAGCCTCCACCAGCAGCTCGAAGGTGCCGGGATCGTTGTTGAGGCCTTCCTGCGGAAACACGCAGATCTCGAGATCGACGGCCCAGGCATAATCGCGCTTCAATTCGCTGATGGCGCGAAAGCTTTTCAGGCCGATGCGCGGGTCGACCTCGACATGGGTGCGCATTCGCGTGGTGCCCTGCACGATCGCCTTCTCCAGCGTGCGCCGCGCCCGCGCGTAAATGTCTTCCTCGGTGAAAGCGAGCTTTGCGGCGGCGACGGTTTCGATCGCTTCCGTGAGCGTGCCGGTCCGGCAGGCGCAGCGCTCGGAAATGCACGATTTGTCAAGATGGATATGGGTTTCGACAAACCCCGCAATCAGCAGGCGCCCGTCCAGCGCAACATCGCGCGCGCCGTCTGACGCTCCCGTTTCCAGCTTTGGGCCGATGGCGGCGATGCGTCCGTCGCGCACGCCGATATCGACCGTCTCGTGCTCCAGGCCTGCGATGCGTCCGTTGCGCAAGACGGTATCGAACATGGGGATGACCTACTGCGCCGCGGCGGCGTGGCCGAGATAGGCGGCCTCGACCTCGGGATCGCCGGCAAGATTTGTTGCGCTATCTTCACGCACGATTTTTCCGGAGTCGATGACGTAGCCGCGGTCGGCGATCGCCAGCGCCAGCACCGCCATCTGGTCGACCAGCAGGATCGTGATGCCCTCGTCGCGCAGATCGGCCAGTATGTCGAACAACTCGTCGATCATGCCCGGCGCGAGGCCGAGCGACGGCTCGTCGAGCAGCAGGATGTTCGGCTTCGCCATCATGCCGCGCGCGATCGCCAGCATCTGCTGCTCACCGCCGGACAACAGGCCGGCGCGGCTGTTCAGCCGATCGCGCAGCCGCGGAAAGCGCTTTAGCAGCGCCTCGATTTCAGCATGGTAATTCACATTGTCGCGAGTGTTGGCGCCGAGTTCGAGGTTGTCATAGACCGTCAGTTCCGGAAATACCTGACGGCCTTCCGGCACCAGCGCCAGGCCGCGCGCGGCAATCCGGTGCGCCTCGCTGCGTTCGATGCGGCGGTCGTCGAGAATGACTTCACCGTCGACCGGGCGCAACAATCCGGCAATGGCGCGCATCAGCGTCGACTTGCCGGCGCCATTGGCTCCGATCAGCGCCACCATTTCGCCGGGCCGCACTTCGATACCGACCTTCTGCAGCACCGGCGCGGCGCCATAGCCCGCGGCGAGATCGATGGCAGTCAGCACCGCATCCTGCGGTCCGCTCCAGGATTGCCGCCGCGCCCGCGCCTGCGTTTCCCCAGCACCCAAATAGGCGGCGAGAACTTTTGCATCGTGCCGGACCTCGTTCGGCGTTCCCGCCGCGATCGGCTTGCCCGCATCGAGCACCACGACGTGATCGGAGATTGCCATCACCAGCCGCATGTCATGCTCGACCAGAATAACCGCAATGCCGGCATCCGCGATGCGGCGCAGCAGTCCGCTCAAGGCATCCTTGTCCGAAGCCATCAGCCCGGCCGCCGGCTCATCGAGCAGCAGCACGCGCGGCCGCATCGCCAGCGCCCGTGCAATCTCGACCAGCCTTCGATCGACATGCGCAAGATCGCCCGCCATACGCGCCAGCGCATCGCGATAGCCGACGAAAGCGAGCAGTCCTTCGGCGCTGCGGATATCCGCTTCATCCGCCGCGGCCGACAGCATCAAGCCGAGTCGCCCCCGACGCATCGCGATCAGCACATTGTCGAGCACGCTCATGGTCTCGAACAGTTTTGTGGTCTGGTAGGTGCGTCCGATGCCGGCCCGCGCCACCTTCCAAGCGGGTGCGCCGGCAAGCTCGACGTCGCTCAAGCGAATGCTGCCGGCATCGGGCCGGTAAAAGCCGCCGATCATGTTGAGCACGGTGGTCTTGCCGGCGCCATTGGGGCCGATCACGCTGGTGACCTTGCAAGGCTGTGCGCTAAAACTGACGCCGGCCGCGGCCTTGATGCCGCCGAAGGTGATGCCGATGTCGCGCACTTCCAGCGGTTCGCCGCTTCCGCCCGACGCCAGAAACGCAGCGATGTCGAACCCATCGAGACTTGCCGTGCGCGGATCGATGCGGCGGAACAGCCGCGCGATGGTGCCCAAAATGCCTTCGGGCGCCAGCCACAGCACCACCAGCAGCAGGATGCCGAAGAACAGCAGCCGGTATTCCGCCAGATGCGACAGCAGTTCCGGCAGCACGACGGTGACGGCTGCGCCGACCGCGGGTCCGAGCACCCAGCCTGCGCCTCCGACGACGCAGGCGAGCAGGAACAGGATCGATTGCGAGAACGGAAACGAATCCGGCGCGACGAAGGCGAGCAGCGAAGCAAAGATGCCGCCGGCTATTCCTGCAAACACCGCCGACAGCATGAACGCCGCAGCCTTGACGCCGACCGGGTTGAGCCCGATCGAGCGGGCCGCAACTTCGGAATCGCGCACCGCGACCATCGCCTTGCCCCAGGCCGAGCCGGCGAGCCGGTAAAACAGCAAGGTCGATGCGCCGGCAACCGCGATCGCAAGCAGCGCCATTTCGCGCTCGGTGAACACCGAGCCTGCGATGGATGGCGGCGGCAGGCCCATCAGCCCGTTCGATCCGCCGGTCAGCTCGCGCCATTCGATGCTGAGATGCTGCACGATGAAGGCAAACGCAATGGTCACCATGGCGAGGTAAGGGCCGCTCACGCGCAACGCCGGCAGCGACAGCAACAGACCGATGACACCGGCGATCACGCCTGCCAGCGGCAAGGCGATCCAGAAGCTGACGCCTTTCAAAGTCAAAATCGCGACCGTGTAGGCGCCGATGGCGTAGAAGCCGACATGCCCCAGCGAAATCTGGCCGGTCAGCCCGACCAGGATATTTAGGCCCACGCCGACGATGGCGGTGAGCGCCACCATGGCCAGCACGAACGGCGCATAGCCTCCAGCCTTCGCGGCATAAAGCGCGGCCGCGCTCGTCAGCACAAGCAGCGCTACCGGCATCGCAAGCGCACGCAATCTGGAATTCATCGCCATCGTCAGACCTTGTTGATCGCGGCGCGCCCGAACAGCCCGTTGGGCATCAGGGCCAGCGCCAGGATCACCACGGAAAACACGACGATCTGGGTGTAGACCGATCCGAGGAACGCGGTGACCAGCGCCTCGATCAGGCCGTAGGCGAGGCCCGCGATCACCACGCCCCACGCCGAACCCATGCCGCCGAGGATGGCCACGGCAAACGCCTTGATGCCGAACAGCGTCCCCATCTCGGAGGAGACGCTGAACAGCGGCGCGATCAGCAGACCGGCAAGCCCGGCCAGCGCGGTGGAAATCATGAACGACGCCGCGACGGTGCGATGCACGTTGATGCCCATCAGCCGCGCCGCATCCGCATTCTGCACCACCGCGAGCAACGTCTTGCCCCGGCGGGTGCGGCGAAGCACCAGGTGCATCACCAGCGCGATGCCGATCCCGACCAGGGGAATGACAAGCTGCAGGGGATAGACGCCGGCGCCAAGAATCCGGATCGGCTCGCGCGCCAGCGCGGATGGAAATCCACGCGGCTCCTTGCCGAAGGTGAACAGCACGGCATTGTCGAGCACGATGCCGGCGGCGACGGTCGCCATCAGCCACGCATTGGAGCCCCGCGCCACGAACGGCCGCACCAGGGTGCGCTCGACGACCAGGCCGAACAGCGCGCAGGCCACGAGCGCCGCGACCACCGCAAGCGGCATCGGCCAGCCGAATTTTATGCCGAACGTATAGCCCAGCACCGCGCCCAGCATCATCGCCGAGCCTTGCGCGAAATTCACGGTGTTGGAGACGACATAGGTGATGTGAAAGCCGAGCGCGATCAGCCCGTACATGCTGCCCAGACCGATGCCGGAGATGATGGCCGAAGCGAGCATGATTCCGTGTCACAATACAAATCAGCGGCGCAGAATAACCTCTCCCCGCTCTTCGCGGGGAGAGGTCGGATTGCGAAGCAATCCGGGTGAGGGGCCAGGCACTGCGCGCATTACCTTGTAAAGCTATCGGGTCGGCGACCCTTACGCGATCCGACCCGAGAGTTCTTTCTCATATTGAGCGCAGTGCCTCGCCCCTCACCCCAACCCTCTCCCCGCGAAAGAGCGGGGCGAGGGAGCGCGCTGCCGTTGCTGCCAGCGCATTGCCTTTCATTACACTCAGTTCGTCAGCGGAAGGATCTCATCGCCCTTGAAGTAGGTGAAGATGTAGTCCGATGGCGACAGCGCGTCCTGGTTTTCGGCGGAGAACGGCTTGTCATAGGCCTTGATCAGGCCATCGTACTTGCCGATCTTGTAAAAGTTTTCCCGGATCGCCGGTCCTTCCGTCGAACCGGCCCCCGCGATGGCCAGCGCGGTCAGATGCATGGCGTCATAGGCATTGGCGATGCCGACCGCGGGCGTCACGTCGGCGGCCGACTTGATCTCCGGATATTTTTTCTTCAGCGCGGCGAGCACGCCGGCAGCCTTCGGGCTGGTATTGCCCGAAAAACTGAAGGTCTGGATGAAATGGACCTTTTCGGCGCTGGGGCCGGCGAGTTCGGTGAAACGGCCGCCGGCCGGACCCCAATGCGAGACGACGGGCACGTTCCAGCCCATGCGGTCGAGCGATTTCACCACCTGCGCCGAGGGCGCCACATTGGCGACCAGGAACAGCGTATCGGCGCCGGCGTCCTTCAGCCGCGTCAGCTGCGGCACCACGTCGACGTCGCCGGTCTCGAATTTCTCCACGCCGGCAAACGGCATGCCCTTGGTTTCGAGCGCGGCCTTCAATCCCTTTTCGTTGGATTCGCCCCAGGGATTGTTGATCAGGATCATCCCCGGTTTTTTCGCGCTGTATTTCTTGGCGGCGTAATCCACCAGCGCCACATCGACCAGCGCGTCGACCGCGGAGACGCGGAACACATAGTTTTCCGGCGCACCGTTGCGCGTGATTGCGGTACCGGCCGCCCACACGCCGATGAACGGCACCTTCGACTGGTTGGCGAACGGAACGATCGCCACCGAGACCGGCGTGTCCAGCCCGCCGAAGAACGCGGCGACTTTTTCACGCTGCACCAGTTCGCGCGCGGCAATCACCCCTTTTGCGGGGTTGCTCTCGTCGTCGCGAACCAAAAGCTCAACCTTCTTGCCGAGCAGGCCGCCCTTGGCGTTGATCTCGTCGATCGCCAGCGACAGCCCACGCACGATCGCTTCGCCTGATTTCGCCGACTGCCCCGACATCGCCGCGACAAGGCCGAGCTTGACCGTGTCTTCGGCTAAGGCCGGCGCGGCGATCGTCAAGGAGAGGGCGGCGCCCGCGAGCAGCAGACGGCGGGATAGCTTGTGCAGAGCAAGTGCCATGTGAACCTCCGGAGCGAGTGAATTCACAGAAAAACAAGCAAGCGTTATGCCAGATCGTATGCATTTATCGCGCGGGATAAAACCGCTATTTTAAAGGGAAATCCCGCTGCGCTCGCGGAATTCCGATTCCATTATGCACAATCCCAAGCCATGATTGTATACAATTTAATCGGGCGGTTGGAATTGAATTCTGCTATCTCACCTCAAAATCCGACGCTCCATCAACAGCCCTGCGAGGATTGACCATGTCCCCTGCCCGTGCCGCGCTGGCAATGCCGACCGACGAGACCGCGGAAGCCGCTGACATCGTTGAACGATTTCTTGAAGCCTCGATGGTGCCCGATCCGGAAACGGCGGCGCGCTACATCGCCGCGGATCTGAAAATCACCTTCACCGGGGGCCGCAAATACAATCATCCGCGCGAAACCGCCGGCTTCAACGCCAGGCGCTACAGATGGGTGAAGAAGAAAATGGCGCGAACCGACGTGGTCCCGGCCGCCGGCGAGACCATCGTCTACAATACCGGCACGCTGTACGGCGAATGGCCCGATGGTACCCCGTTTGAGGGCAACCGCTATGTCGACCGCTTTGTCGTGCGCAGCGGCAAGATCGTACAGATGGATGTCTGGAACGACAGCGCCGAACGGCTGCTGCTCCGCAACGGCATCGAGGCTTAGGCGCGCGGCCGGGCGGCCTTCCGCACCGTGGTGATTTCAGCGGCGTAGGGCGACAGGATATCCTTGATGTCGCGCTCCTTCGGCGGGTGCGCGACGATCAAAGCGCGGTCGGCCACCGCATCGAGATGCTGATCCATCAACGCGATTGCGCGTGCGCGATCGCCCGCTGCCAGTGCCGCGATGATCGCGCGATGCTCGCTGACGGCGCATTCGGACGAATGCGGGCGGCTGTAGAGCGCCAGAATCAGCCCGCAGCGGGACGCCACTTCGCTGATATAGCGCGCGAGCACCGGATTCCCGGTCAATTCCGCGAGCCTGATATGAAACGCGGTGGCAAGCCGGATCGACAGCGGATCGTTGCTGCCCCGCGCCTGCTCCTCGGCATCGACGTGGTCCTTCAGTGTTTTGATTTGCTCGCGCGTAAGAACGCCGGCCAGCTTGGTGACCACCAGACGCTCAAGACCGATGCGGACATCGAAGATATCGCGAACCTCGCTCCAGCCTGGCGTAGCTACCGCGGCGCCGCGGTTGCGCCGAAGCTCGACCAGGCCCTCGGCTGCAAGGCGTGCCAGCGCCGCGCGAACGATGGTGCGGCTCGCGCCGAACTTCTCGCCGATGGCATCCTCGGGAAGCTTGGTGCCGGGCTGCAGCGCCTGTTCGATGATGGCATGCCAGAGCGCCTTGTAAATGACGCTGCCGCGATCGACCGAAGGGGCCTGGTTGTTCTTTGCCATCGCCAAGGATATTGCGCCAAGGGACATTGCGAAGGTTCGGCGGCGTGATTGCCACGTTCGCTTGCCGAATGCAATTTTCAGGCTTGATCGGTTCGAATGTAGGGACCGGTCTGGATTCGGCGAAGCACGGTCGCAACATCCTCTTCGACGCTCACCAGGTGCTCCCGGCCGAACAGGATTGCCGATCCGCTGCCCTGTCCGGGTTGCACCATCAGGATATTGTCGAGGTTTACCAGAACCTCTCTTGCGGGCGGTCCCGGTCGTTTCAGTGCGATGAAAATGGCCAATCCGGCCTCCCCTTCTGGTTAGCGCTGCCGCGGGCTGGTTGCGATCGGACCCACATTGCCAATGGTTCGCGGCGCAAATCAATTTCTAGCATTGCGAGGATCGCGGAAGAACGCAACCGCACGGCAAAGTGGCAATGGCAGCAGAATCGCTGGATGGTTGACTGACGGGCCGGCCGGCTGGCACGGTTGTTGCTCCTTTTTGCGGCAACTGACGCCCTGAACCGATAAGGAAGCGCCCGATGTCGACCATCTCCGCCGCCGCACCGATTGTACGAAAACCGCTGTATACGTCGTTATTTATCCAGGTTCTGGTGGCGCTGCTGCTCGGGATCGTGCTCGGCATGGCCGCCCCCGACTTTGCCATCGGGCTGAAGATTTTCAGCGACGCCTTCCTGAAACTGATCTCGATGATCGTGGCGCCGATCGTGTTCTGCGTGGTGGTGCACGGCATCGCGGGCGCCGGCGACCTCAAAAAGGTCGGGCGGGTCGGCGTCAAGGCGCTGATCTATTTCGAGGTGATGACCACGGTCGCGCTGATCGTCGGCCTGCTGCTGGCCTATTTGTTCGGCCCGGGCCACGGCATGAACATCGATCCGGCGACGCTCGACGGCAAGGCGCTGACCACCGTCTCCGACAACGCCCACAAGCTGCAGGGCGGCGGTATCGGCAGCTTCCTGCTCAACATCATCCCGACCACCTCGTTCGACGCGCTGGCGCGCAACGACGTGCTGCAGGTGCTGTTCTTCGCGATCCTGTTCGGCGTTAGCCTCGCTTTGGTCGGCGGCGAAAAAGGCGAGCGCATCAATTCGATTATCGATGCGGTCTCGACCGTGCTGTTCCGCGCGATGGGCCTGATCGTGCGGCTCGCGCCATTGGGCGTGCTCGGCGCGGTGGCCTACACCGTCGGCAAATACGGCGTCGGCTCGCTCAAGCAGCTGATCTCGCTGGTGGCACTGTTCTACGTCTCGGTCACGGTGTTCGTGCTCGGCGTGCTCGGCGGCGTGATGGCGATGGCCGGGCTGAACATCTTCAAGTTCCTCGGCTATCTGCGCGAGGAATTGACCATCGTGCTGGCCACCGCCTCCTCCGACGCGGTGCTGCCGCTGATCATGCGAAAACTGGAACGCCTCGGCGTCAAGGATTCCGTGGTCGGCCTCGTGATCCCCACCGGCTACTCGTTCAACCTCGATGCGTTCTCGATCTACCTGACGCTGGCCGTGGTGTTCATCGCCCAGGCGACCAACACGCCGCTGTCATTAGGCGATCTGCTGCTGGTACTCGGGGTGTCGCTGGTCACCTCCAAGGGCGCGCATGGCGTTCCCGGCTCCGCCATCGTGATCCTCGCAGCCACCCTGAATGCCGTGCCGAGCATTCCCGCGATCGGGCTCGTGCTGGTGCTGTCGGTCGACTGGTTCATCGGCATGGCCCGCGCGCTCGGCAATCTGATCGGCAACTGCGTCGCCACCGTCGTCATCGCGGCATGGGAAGGCGATCTCGACCGCGCCAAGGCACGGCGCGTGCTCGAGGGCGAGGAGCTGGTGGACGTGACGGCGGGGTGAGGCTCAGCGGCCGTAGGGTGGGCAAAGTCAGCGATCGCGCAACGCGCGGGCGATGGCGTGCCCACCATTCCATTCCAGTGTTCGGAAAACAAGATGGTGGGCACGGCGCTCACGCGCCTTTGCCCACCCTACGAAGCCTCATCCCGCGGCCGGAAATTCTCGATCAGCCGCAGCAGCACCCGCGCGCCGGCGTCCGCGTCGGCGATGTCGACATGCTCGTCCGGATGATGGCTGACGCCGCCGCGGCAGCGCACGAACAACATGGCGACATCGGCTATGTCGATCATCGCCATGCCGTCATGCCCTGCCCCGCTCGGCAGCTCGAACACGCGAAAACCTTGCTTCGCAATGGCATCGGCGACCTGGTCCTTCAGCCACGGCGCGCAGGGCGCGGTGCGGTTTTCGTGGGTGACGTCGACCTGCAGCGCAAGCTCGCGGCGTTTTGCGATTCGCTCGATCTGCCGCACGACATCCGCCACCGCTGTTCTGCGCTGCGCGTCGGAGGCCGCGCGCATGTCAATGCTGAATGAAACCCGCCCCGGGATCACATTGGTGGCGCCCGGCTTCGCTTCGATGGTGCCGACCGTGCCGACCAGGCCGGGTTCGCTGCGGCAAGAATTCTCGATTGCGGCGATGCATTCCGCAGCTCCCGCCAGCGCATCGCGCCGCAGTGCCATCGGTACGGTGCCGGCATGGCCGGCCATGCCCGTAAGCACGACCGCCAGCCGCGTCGCGCCGGATATCGCGGTGACCACGCCGACGGGGAGACCTTCTGCCTCCAGCACCGGACCCTGCTCGATGTGGAGCTCGATATAAGCGAGCAGTTCGTTGCGCGCCCGCGCCGCCGCGCCGAGTTGCCCCGGCTCGAGGCCGAACTGCGACAACGCCTCGCGCATCGAGACGCCGTGACTGTCGCGGCTATTGAGGACGCTATCGTCGAAGGTGCCGGCGACCGCCCGGCTGCCGAGCAAGGTGGATGCGAAGCGGATGCCTTCCTCGTCGGCGAAGCCCGTCACCTCGACCGCGAATGGCAGGCGTTTTCCGCGCCTGTTCAGATCGGCGACGCAGGAGATCGCGGTGATCAGGCCGAGCGGGCCGTCCCATTTGCCGGCGTCGCGGACGGTGTCGTAGTGCGAGCCGAGCATCAGGCTGGGCAGGCCGGGCCGCTCGCCTTCGGTGCGGCCACAGACGTTTCCGATCGCATCGAGATGCGCGCGCATGCCGGCGTCGCGCATCCATCCCATAATCAGGTCGGCCGCGGCGCGATGCTCCCTGGTGAGGAAGATCCGCGTCAGATGCCCTGATGTCTCGGATATCTTTGCAAGTTCGCCGATCCGCCCGACGATCGCATCGCCAAGCGACACATTTTCACGGGCGCTGATTGCGGTCTCCATTTCGGTCATGCGGATCCGATATCCCAGGCCTTCGCTGCCAAATCCATGTGCCGGGCGTGCCAATGCTCAGCGATCTGCAGCCGGGTCGGCACCCAGACCTTGTCGTGGCTCTCGATGTAATCGAGAAACCGCAGCAAGGCCGCCGCGCGGCCGGGACGGCCGGCGATGCGGCAGTGCAGGCCGACCGACATCATCTTCGGCGAGGTTTCGCCTTCGGCATACAGCACGTCGAACGAGTCCTTCAGATAGCTGAAAAACTGATCGCCGCCGCCGAACCCCTGCGCGTTGACAAAACGCATGTCGTTGGCGTCAAGGCTGTAGGGAATGATGAGATGCGGCCCCGATGGTCCCTTGATCCAGTACGGCAGATCGTCGGCATAGGAATCGCAGGAATAGAGGAAGCCGCCGGCCTCCATCACCAGCCGCACGGTATTGATCGAGGTCCGCCCGGTGTACCAGCCGAGCGGGCGGGCTCCCGTCGCCTCGGTGTGGACGCGGATCGCGTTGGCGATTTCCTCGCGCTCCTCGGCTTCCGACATGTCCTTGTGCTCGACCCATCTAAAACTGTGGCTGGCGATGTCCCAGCCGGCTTCGTTCATGGCCGCGACGACTTCCGGATTGCGCTGCAGCGCGGTCGCCACGCCGAACACCGTTACGGGCAATTTGCGCTGGTTAAAAATCCGCCATAGCCGCCAGAAGCCGGCGCGCGAGCCGTATTCGAACATCGATTCGATATTGGGGTGGCGCTGTCCCGGCCACGGCTTCGCGCCGAGAACGTCCGACAGAAATGCTTCCGAAGCGCCGTCGCCGTGCAAAATGTTGTTCTCGCCGCCTTCCTCGAAATTGACCACGAACTGCACCGCTACGCGCGCATCATTGGGCCAGCGCGGGTTCGGAGGGTTGCGGCCATAGCCGCTGAGGTCGCGGGGATATCGGTCCGCCATCACACTTCCTCGATGCGGACCTTTTGGGCGCCCTTCCACAGCACGGTCTTGCCCATCTCGGGCAGGCTTTCGAGATTGGAGGTCAGGGTGATGAAATGATTGCCGGCGAGTTGGCCCATCTTGCTGGCGAAATGCACGCCGCTATAGGCCAGCAGGATCTCGGTTTCGCTGATGCCGCCGGGGTACAGGATGATGTGGCCGGGCGCGGGATAGCTGGTGTGGTTCTCATAGCCGACGCCGAAGTCGAGATCGCCGAGCGGCATCCAGACCCCCTCGCCGCTCCAGCGCACATGGATCGCCTGGCTTACGAACGGCATCGCCTTGCGGAATGCGGCGCAGGTTTTTGGCGCCAGTTGTTCTTCGAAACGGGCGTTGAAGGTGTAGTCGCCGACCTGGACAATGAGCTGGCTCATCGATGATTCCGCGATGCCAAGGGAGTTCACGTATTCAATCGGATCGACCGGCAGAAGTCTACCAAGCATGCTGCGATCAAGATAATGCCGGGATAGCGACGGCCCGACTTTATAATAATTGTACTGTTTCCATGTTCAACCTATAAGAGAGAGCCGCTGTCCAAGGGGCTGCATCATGCAGGGCCGTGTGGCGTCTAATGCCCCCATGGGAGGCATCACCGATGGCGAATCCGCTCACGCTCTACATTCCGATCAAGCAGGATGCGTTTACACAGGCCGAAGCTCAGGCCGCCTATGACGGCTTCGTACACGGCGTCAAGAAGGGCCTCGACGACGCGGGGATCGTCCACTACGCGCGCCTGGCGCTGATTCCCAATCCCAAACCACCGGGCATCCTTGCGGTATGCGTCATCACGTCGTTCGACGGGGCGATGGATCCTTATCTCAACGTTTTCTGGAATAACGGTGCCCTTTTTGGGGCATTCAGCGCGCTTGCCAACATGGCGCTCGTTCCGCCGGATCCGCCGGTCACGAAAGACGACGAGGACGGATTCATGAAATTCATCAACGCCAATAATCTCAACAAGCCCAGCGATCTCTATAACAATTACACGTACACCGCTAAGGATATCCACGCCCACTTCAAGCACGCGAAGCCGCCGGCATAAATTTATCGCGTCACGCTCCAGGGCTTTCCCACATTGCATCCAGGCAAGGCCGGCGCAGCCGGCCGATGCCGTTCATCGGAGTCGATCATGTCAACCCCCATGCCGCCGCCGCCCGTCCCGGGCAATGTGCAAGGCCTGATCCTGCGCGGCTATGCCCGACATCCCCATTCTTGTCACATGCTGTTCACGTTCCCGGATCTGACGGGCGCCGCCGGATTCGTCCGCGCGCTGATGCCCCATGTCCAGAGCGCGCAGGACTGGCGCAGCAACATGCCGCAGCGGATGCTCAATATCGGCCTCACTTACAGCGGCATCGTGATATTCGATGTACATTCCAAGCTGGCGGGGCAATTCCCGTACGAATTCCAGAGCGGACCCTGGTCCGACAGTTCACAACAGTCGCTGTTCGACGCGGGTGCGGACGATCCGAGCGATCCGAGCCTGTGGTGGAATGGCTACGACAAGACCCTGATCCACTGCATCGTCCACAGCTATGGGGTCACCGCCGACGAGTTGAGCGGCCTGGTCGAGATTGTAGCGCAAGCCGCCCAAGCGAATCGGCTGACCGAGATACTTCCGCTGAAATCGGGCAACGGCCGGCTGGAAGAGTATACGCCGCTCGGCGACTTTATCCACTTCGGCTACCACGACGGAATCGACAATCCCGCGCTCGGCTGGCCGAAATATCAGGAGGACACCACCCCGAGCGACGCCAACAACTTTTTGATCGGCTATCCCGGGTCCAGCTCGCAACCGGGCCCGCACGCCGCTACGGCGGAGCCGCAACCCGGTACGGCGGCGGCATTCGCCAAGGACGGATGCTACAACGCATTCCGGGTATTCTATCAGGACGTCGAAGCCTTCGATCAATTCCTCGCCGGCAATGCACCCGCCGTGGCCGCGGCGACCGGCCGCGCGCTGGATGACGCCAAGGAATGGCTGGCGGCCAAGCTGGTCGGGCGCTGGCGCAACGGTTCGCCGCTGATCAAGTCGCCGGATGCGCCGGACCCGAAAACCAGCGATTGCAAGAATTTCGGCTATTCGGCCGACACCGCCGGATTGAGATGTCCGCTCTCGGCGCACAGCCGCGTAGCGAACCCGCGCGACGAAGGGACAAATCCCGTCACCGATACACCGGTGCCGCGCATAAACCGTCGCGGCGTGCCCTATGGCGCGCCGCCCGTGCCGCCCGACTACAGCGGCGAGCGCGGTCTGGTCGGCCTGTTCCTGTGCGGCAGCTTGGTCAACCAGTTCGAAAAGCTCTATACGTGGATGAACAGCAACGATTTCAGTCCCCTGTTTCCCAATCCCAATGGAGCTCCACAGGACGCCCTGCTCGCCAATCGAATCCCACCGGCCGACGGCAACAACAGCTACATCGACCCGTCATTCACGATTCCGGTCCCGAACGGCAACCCGATCGTGATCCCAACCATGCAGCAGTTCGTCGTGACGCGCGGGACGGCGTATTTCTTGCTGCCCAGCATCGCGACGCTGCAGCAACTTGCGACGATGGCGAAGTAGGAGGCTACGGTAAAAAAACCGCCCGCGCATCAGGGTCGGGCCGCAAACGCGGACCGGCCAGCGACTATCGACGAGCGGCGAGTTCGAGCAACCGCTGTGTCATCGGCGAGGCCGGATCGGCCAGCGGTGCGATTGCGGTGAAATGGTTTGCACCGGGGACTTCGGCGACGCTGGTCTCGAGTCCAGCGCGACGCCAGGCGTCGACGATGGTCCGGCTTTGCCGATGGTACTCGGCACTTTCATCTGCCCCCACCACGGCATCGAGACTGCCCTGCGAAGGAGCCGGCCGGAACAGCGGACTTGCCCGCCGTGCGGCCGCCTCGTCCAGTCCCAACGCGTTGTTGACCGACGTCTTGACCAGCGGACCGAGGTCGAACAATCCCGAAATCGTGTAAGCCGCTTTCACCAGATCCTCCGGCAGCGCCGCATCGATCGAGCGCCAGTCGGTGGCCAACAGGCAGGCGGCGAGGTGTCCCCCGGCCGAATGTCCGCTGACCACGAGGCGTCGCGAAAGTGGCGCCAACGCGCGCGCGGCCATCCGCATCTCGGCAATGATGTCCCCGATCGAAACCTGCGGGCACAGATCGTAGCTGGGAATCGCCACTCCGACGCCATGGGCATTCAGTCCCGCGGCGAGATGGCTGAAGAACGAACCATCCAGCGCCTGCCAGTAGCCGCCATGGATGAAGACCACCAGGTCGCCCTGGCCGCGCGACGGAAAGACGTCGATGGTGTGGCGCGCGCCCGGACCGTAAGAGATGGTTTGAAAGCCTTCCCGTTCGCGCCAGGCTTTTGCGTCGCGCGCCCAGCCGGCGATCAGCGCCGGATGTTCGGGCACCCGTGCGCGGTTGTTATATTCAACCTCGTAGTCGATTTCCGCAGCCACGGCCGGATATCCTGGTTACCTCGCTCGATCTAGAAGCACAGGGCCGCTTCCGGCAAGTCAAAACACGGCTTCGATAACTTGCGCGGGGCAAGGCGCCCGTTTAAGGTTCATGAGGTGCTCCGCTGCTTCCGCCGTCATTGCGAGCGCAGCGAAGCAATCCATGATGCAGCGCGTGCGGAAGGATGGATTGCTTCGTCGCTTCGCTCCTCGCAATGACGGAAACAACCTCGATCGTGGAGAGAACTCGATGCGGCATTTTTCATGCGCCGGTCTGGCGATCCTGTTGAGTTTTGCGGCCGGCCATGCATTCGCGCAGGAAAAGCTCAAGATCGGCGTGATCGTGACCTTGTCCGGTCCCGCGGCAGCGCTCGGTCAGCAGGTCCGCGACGGTTTTAATCTCGCGGTCAAGGATCTCGGCGGCAAGATGGCCGGCCGCGATGTCGAAGTCATCGTCGCCGACGACGAGCTCAAACCCGACGGCGCGGTGACCAAGGTCAAGGGGCTGCTCGAACGCGACAAGGTCGATTTCGTGGTCGGGCCGATCTTCTCCAACATCCTGCAGGCGATCCACAAGCCGGTGACCGACACCAAGACGTTCCTGATCAGTCCGAATGCCGGTCCGTCGAGCTACGCCGGCAAGAACTGCAGTCCGTTTTTCTACGTGACCTCATATCAGAACGACCAGGTGCACGAGATCCTCGGCAAGGTGGCGCAGGATCGCGGCTACAAGCGCGTCTATCTGCTGGTGCCGAACTATCAGGCCGGCAAGGATTCGGTGGCCGGATTCAAGCTCGACTACAAGGGCGAGATCGTCGAGGAAACCTACATGCCGCTGGGCTCGCTGGATTTCCAGGTCGAGCTCTCCAAGATCGCGTCGCTAAAACCCGACGCCGTATTCACCTTCATGCCCGGCGGCATGGGCGTGACGCTGGTCAAGCAGTACAGCCAGGCCGGTCTCGCCGACAAGATTCCGGTGCTTTCGGCGTTCACGGTCGATGAATCGACATTGCCGGCGCAGCAGGACGCGGCGATCGGCATGTTCGGCGGCTCGAACTGGGCGCCCAATCTCGACAATCCACAGAACAGGAAATTCGTCGCCGCCTATGAGGCTGCTTACAACTCGGTGCCCGGCACCTACGCCTTTCAGGCCTATGACGCGGCGATGCTGATCGACAGCGCGGTGAAGGCGGTGAAGGGCGACCTGTCGAACAAGGACGCGGTGGCGGCGGCGCTGAAGAAAGCCGACTTCACCTCGCTGCGCGGCGGCTTCAAGTTCAACACCAACGGCTACCCGATCCAGGATTTTTACCTGACCAAGGTGGCAAAACGGCCGGACGGCAAATTCCAGACGGAGATCGCCGAAAAAGTGTTTGCGAATTACGGCGACCGTTACGCCAGGGATTGCGTGCCCGGCAACTGAACAATCGGAAGGAAGAATGCGATGAAGACTGAAATCGCCGGCATCACCCGGGCCAATGAAGGCATGCAGGGCATCACCTGGAATATCCTCGGCCAGACCTATGTCCCAAAACACTGCACCGAGCATTCGTTCTCATGGCACGCCACCTTTCCGCCCGACACCTTCGTGCCGCCGCACATCCATCCCGACCAGGACGAATATCTCTACATCCTGGAAGGCAAGCTGGATTTCATGCTGGCCGGCGCCGACACTTCGGCAACGCCGGGAGATCTGGTGCGGCTGCCGATGGGCATTCCGCACGGCATCTTCAACAAGTCCGGGCAGACCGTAAAAACGCTGTTCTGGGTGTCGCCGACGCGCCGGCTTTACGATCTGTTCTGGAGCATCCACAACATGAAGGAACAGAAGCCGGAAGAAGTGGTGGCGCTCGCCGCCGAACACAACATCCACTTCCTGCCGCCGCCGCCGGGGGCTTGAACCTCTCCACGTCGTCCCGGCGAACGCCGGGACCCATAACCACTGACGTTGGTGATGGCAAAAGGCGTTTGCCACCGCGCCCAAAACGTGAGGACAGCGCGTATGGGTCCCGGCGTTCGCCGGGACGACGTGTTGGAATGCCGTGCCTACCCCCTCACCGCCGCAAGCGCGGGTCCCGTCGCGGCAAAACCGGCCTTGCTGGCGTAGCCGCGCACGATGGCCTCGCGCTGCGAATAGCTCAGCACGTTCTCGATGTTGTCGAAGCCATCCGGCGCCAGTTGCTCGACCGCGTCGATCACGCCTTCCGGGCCGCCGCGGCGGTTCGCGCGCACGATCTCCGCGGTCATCGGCAGGCGCTTCTGCTCATAGGCGACCAGCGCCTGGCGCGGATGCTCGGAGCGCGCCAGCGCGTCGGCAAGCGCACGCGCGTCGAGGATCGCCTGCGAGGCGCCGTTCGATCCTACCGGATACATCGGATGCGCGGCGTCGCCGAGCAGCGTGACGCGCCCGCTCGACCAATATGGCAAGGGATCGCGGTCGCAGGTCGGATATTCATAAACCTCCGGCGTCGCCGCGATCAGGCTGGGCACGTGAACGTAAGGCACATTGAACCGCGCCACATGCGGCATCACCTCGTCGCGCTTGCCCGGCCGCGACCAGTCTTCGCGGCCCGGCGGGGCTGAGTTGCCGTCTCCGACTTTTACCAACACTGCCCAGTTGGTCAGCCGGCTCGCCGGGCTGGATCCCTCCGCGATCGGATAGACCACGACCTTGGCGTGGAGGCCGCCTGCCACGATCATCGATTTTCCGGTGAGAAACACCGGCCAGTCGCGCGCGCCGCGCCACAGCATCAACCCGTTCCAGCATGGCGGACCTTCGTCCGGAAACAGCGTCTCGCGCACCCGCGAATGAATGCCGTCGGCGCCGATCAGGATATCGCCGCGCGCGGTTTTGACATGCGCGCCCAGCCGGTCGAAGAAATAGGCGGTGACGCCGCCCTCGTCCTGGGTGAAGGCGCCGAGCCGGCAACCGGTATGGATTGCGTCCGTGCCGAGCCGCTGCTCGACGGCACGGTGAATCACGCTTTGCAGCCGGCCGCGATGAATCGAAAATTGCGGGACGTCGTGGCCGGCGTCGATGCCGCGCGCCTCGCGCCACACTTCCTGGCCATGGCGATTGAGGTAATATAGCTGATCGGTGCGAACGGAGACGGCATCGAGCGCATTGAGCAGGCCAAGGCCGGCCAGTTCACGGATCGCATGCGGCAGCGTGTTGATGCCGACGCCGAGTTCGCGGATCTGTTCGGACTGCTCGAACAATTCGCTGTCGATGCCTCGCGCGCGCAGCATCAGCGCCGTGGTGAGCCCGCCGATGCCGCCGCCGACGATGATCGCCTTCATCACGCAACTCCGTTAACGCCAACCGACCGTCACCAATTTGCACCCGGTATCGATTGGCTGCAAGCAGCTTGTCGGCTGAAGATTAACGTCATTGCGAGGAGCGAAGCGACGAAGCAATCCAGTTCTTGGCTTCTGGATTGCTTCGCACATCGGGCGGCGCTACGCGCCGACCCGTTGGCTCGCAATGACGGTTTCATGCATCCATCGCGTCCTTGATGCGTTTCCGCGTCAGCGGCAAATCGCGCAGGCGCTTGCCGGTGGCATCGGCAATTGCATTGGCGATCGACGCCGCGGCCGGTCCCTGCCCGGTTTCGCCGGCGCCGAGGAACGGCTGGCCGGGCCGGTTGATGATATGGACCTCGACGCTGTCGGGCACCGCGTTGAAGCGCAGGATCGGATAGGTCTGCCAGTCGATGCTGGTGATCCTTGTGTCATCGAAACCAACGCTTTCATACAGCGTCCAGCTCATCGACTGCACGATCGCGCCCTCGATCTGGTTGATCAGGCCGTCCGGATTGACCACCTGGCCGCTGTCGACGGCTGCGACCGCGCGCACCAGACGCGGACGTCCGGTCTCCCTGTCCACTTCCACTTCGGTGGCAATGGCGCAATACGCCGCCAGATTCTTGTAGCGGGCAAAGGCGAAGCCAAAGCCGCGATCCTGCGGCGCCTTCTGGCCCTTCCGCCATCCGAACGCCTCCGCGGCCTTGGTGATGACGTCGCGCCCGCGCGAGTCCTCGAGATGTTTCAGCCTGAACTCGACGGGATCGGCGCCGGCAGCGCTTGCGAGCTCGTCCATAAAACTCTCGATGGAAAACACGTTATGGTAGGCGCCGAGCGCGCGCATCGCCGAAATCCGCAGCGGCATCGCCGGGATGAAGTGATGCACCACATGCGCGTTGGGGAATTTGTAGATCGGAATCGCGTTGCGGTCGCCGCCGCCTTCCGGCAATGGCAGCGGCCTCGGCGCCGGCGGCATGAACGGCTGCGCCATGTGCTGCGCCGCCAGCATCGAGCCCGCACCACCCGGTCGCATCGAATGGGTGTTGCTCCAGACCTCGAAATTCCAGTCCGATATCTTCCCCTCGCCATCGAGCGACGCCTTGAGCTTGGTCACCATCGCGGGACCGAACGGCTCCCAAGCGTGCTCCTGCTCGCGGGTCCATTGCACCCGGACCGGCACGCCGGGCAACGCGCGCGCGATCAGCGCCGCATCCGCCGCTGCGTCGTCGGCGCCATTATGGCCGTAACAGCCGGAGCCTTCGACATGGATGCAGCGCACGCTCGCCGGCGGCATCCGCAGCATCTCCGCGATGCCCTGGCGGTCGGGATAGACGCCTTGCGTGTGCGTCCATACCGTCATCGCGCCATCGGTGAATTGCGCCACCGCGCAGGCCGGCCCAATAGATCCGTGCGCCTGATAAGGCCGGGTATAGCTAGCTTCGATGGTTTTCGCGCCGGTGACGGAGGGATTGCCTTGCTGGAAAATCGTCATGTCCTGCGACGGCAGGCTGGTCAACACGCGCGGCAGGTCGTGCTGCTTCGGTAAGGTGGCGGTCTCCTTCCATTTCGCGGCCGACGACAACGCGGCCATCGCCTTGATCGCCTGAAACTGCTTTGTGGCGACGACGGCGAGGAAGTTGCCGTCGCGAACGACCTTGAGGACACCGGGCAGTTTTTCCACCGCCGACGTGTCGAGGTCCGTCAGTTGCGCGCCGTAGCTCGGCGGCCGCACGACGCGGGCGTGCACCATGCCGGGCAGCCGCATGTCCTGCACGTAAGCGGCACCGCCGGTGACTTTTGCGGGAATATCGACGCGCGGAACAGGCTTACCCATCACCTTGAAGGTCGACGGATCCTTCAGCGCGGATTTCGGCTGCGCCTGCACATGCAGCATGTCGGCGCCGACCAGATCGCCGTAAGCCAGGCGCCGGCCATCCGGCGCAATCACCGCGCCGTTTTCGGTGCGGAGATTTTCTTCGCTTTGATCGAGCCGCCGCGCCGCTTCTGCGACCAGGATGGCCCGCACTTGCGCGGCTGCATTCAGGATCGCGGTGCCGCTGTTTTGCATGGACTGGCTGCCGGAGGTGTAGCCTTCATTCGCAGTGCGGCTGGTGTCCGCCGTGACAAGTTTGAGCGCTTCAAAGGGAACGTCGAGTTCCTCGGCCGCGATTTGCTGAAGGGCGGTTTTGACGCCCTGGCCGAGTTCGGCCTTGCCGGTGAAGGCCGTGATGCTGCCGTCGGCATCGATGCGAATCCAGGAATCGAGGAACGGCGCCCCCTTCAGGCTGCCTGGAAGGTTTGGCGGCGGCGCTGCAGCCGGCGCGGCCGGCGTTTGCGCGAAGGCCTCGGTGAGCGAGAAGCTGACGATCAGCGCGCCGCTGCCCGCGAGCACGCGGCGGCGGTCGAGAATGACGGCGTTCATCGTGCGCCTCCCTGGATCGCCGAAGCGTCGGCGGTTTGCATCAGCGCGGCGGCGCGACGCACTGCGCGCAGGATACGCATATGGGTGCCGCAGCGGCACAGATGCGGTTCCAGCTCGGCGCGAATCTGCTCGTCGGTCGGCTTGGCGTTTTTCTGCAGCAGCGCCTGCGCCCGCATCATCATGCCGGCGATGCAGTAGCCGCATTGCGCCGCCTGCTCTTCCATGAAGGCGCGCTGGATCGGCGCCGGCGCCTCGATGGTGCCGAGGCCTTCCAGCGTCGTTACCTGCTTGCCTTCCAAGAGCAGCAGCGGCGTGACGCAGGACAGCACCGCCTTGCCGTCGACGATCACCGTGCACGAGCCGCATTGACCGAGCCCGCAGCCGAATTTTGCGGCGTTGAGTTCGAGGTCGTCGCGCAGCACATAGAGCAGCGGCGTATCCGGATCGGCATCGATCTGGCGGTCCTGGCCGTTGACCTTCAATGTCATCATGGCTTGTCTCGCTGCGTTGCCTCAGTGGGTGCGTTATGCGGCCCGGGTGAGGTCTGGAGAAATACGGTCTGGGTGCGCCGCGCGTCCCCAATCGTTTTTGCAAGTTCCGTCCACGCCGGCTGATTGCTGAAGCGCGCGCGCAGATAATTCAACAGCGCCGCGATCTGGCCGTCATCCATGCTGGCGGCAAAGCCCGGCATGATCGGACTGCGTTCGCCCTCTATTGGCCGCACGCCGGACAGCACGATATTGGCGGCGTTGCGCGCGTCCGGCGCGCTGATCGCGGTGGATAGGCCGAGATTGACCCCGCCATACGGCAGCGGCCGGTCGGTCTCATGGCAGCCGGCGCACGCCGCGGCGTAGATCGCAGCGCCCGCCGCGTTGGTTGTGGACGCCTGCGGCTCAGATGACTTCGCCTGCGTCAGCACGTCCTCGCCGCTGCGCTTGCGGCCCGGCGTCGGCATTCCGAACTGGCCCGCCATGTAGACCGCGATGGCGTGGATGTCGCTTTCCGGCACCGACGACAGATTACTGACAACTTGCGCCATCGGCCCGCGCGCCACGCCGTGATCGGGATGCCAGCCGTCGCGCAGATAGAGGAACAACGCGTCGGCGTCCCACGGCACCGGCGACGGCGACTGACTGTTGATCGCATAAGCATGCCAGTTGTCGACGTCGCCGCCGGTGAATTGTACGCTCTTTCGCTCTGCGCCGAGCGCATTGCGCGGGGTGTGACACGCGCCGCAATGCGCCAGCCCCTCGACCAGATAGCCGCCACGATTCCATTCCGCGGTCTTTCTGTCGTCGGGCTGGTATGTCCCGTGGCGAAGGAACAACAGCTTCCAGCCCGCGATCACGAAGCGCTGATCGAGCGGAAACGGCAGTTCGTTCGCACGCGCCGGCGCATGAACCGCCTGCCGTGTCATCAGATAGGCATAGAGCGCCCGGTCATCGTCATCCGAGACGTTGGTGAAATGATCGTAGGGAAAGGTCGGATAGAGATGCCGGCCGTCGCGGTCGACGCCGGACCGCATCGCGCGGCGGAACGCGGCTTCCGGCCAGCGGCCGATGCCGGTCTCCGGGTCCGGCGTGATATTCGAGGAATAGATGGTGCCGAACGGCGTCGGCACCGGCAGGCCGCCGGCAAGGGCTTTGCCGCCGCGCACGGTATGACAGTCGCTGCAATTGCCGGTCGCTGCGAGCGCGCGTCCCCGCTTGACCAGAGCCGCGTCGAAGGATTGCGGCGCCGGCGGATCGATCGCGGCAATCGCCGGCCGCCAAATGACCGCAAACGCCGCAACCGCGGCGGCGAGCACGATTATGGCGATGACGCTGGCGAGTGTCCGACGAGATGCCATTGAAGTCCGCACCTGCTTTGGGCCGAAGGCCGAGGCAACCATAACACAAAACTCGTCACGCGGTTTCACTAAAGGGAGATCGGGTTTGGCCTACGCGTCATTGCCGGGCTTGACCCGGCAATCCATCTTCTTCGGAAGGACTCTTTGCGAAGATGGATGGATACGCGGGCCTTCGCCTCGCCGAAGGGGCTTCGGCCCCGCAGGCAGGTCAAGCCCGCGTATGACGGATCAACGAAAATACTTCTTCAGATCGTCATGGCCGTTGAGCGCGGCCATATAGTCCTTGTTGAAAACCGTCACGGTGCATTCATAGAGCGGATACGACGCGTCCAGAACCACGAAGCGGGACAGCCGGGCGGTGGCGAAGTCGAACATTTCCTTGGGGTCGAAATAATACAATAGCGGATCGGAATAGGTGCGGTAACTGGTGAGAAAATTGAACGCTATTGCCCGCTCCGCCTGCAAAAACATTTTCCTGATCAGCGCGAGGCACATTGTTTTCCAGACCTCGCCGTCCACGCCGGCGAGAAGATTGAGCGCGCCGCTGAGCACGACGAAGTCGTAGCGTTCGTCAAGGCCGGCATCGAGGAAATTACGGTTGCCAAGCTTCACCTCGGGATATTTTTGCGCCGCGTGATCGATCATTTCCTGCACGATTTCCGTGCCCGAATAGGTGATCCGCCCCTCGAGGCCGCGCGATTTCAAAAAACCATAGAGATCGCACAGGCCTGAGCCGACCTCGTGAAGGGTGGCGCTTGCGCCTAAATGAGGCGCGATATTCCTCATCAGCGCCTCGAAACGCAGGTCGAGGCTGGCGCGGTCGCCCTGATGGGTGCCGAGCGGCGTATCGCCGTGCTTCACGAATTCCGCGCGATAGGCGCTTGCCTGCGCGGCAATGATGGAAAGCTCATCCATTTGAACGCGTCTCTTCGGCGATCAGGAACAGCGGACGGCGGCGGACTTCCGCGTAGATGTTGGCCAGATACACGCCGACGATCCCGAGCATCAGCGTCATCAGGCTTCCGAACAGCAACACCGCCAGCACGATGACCGTGATCCCCGAAGGCGCCGAATGAAACAGCGCCGCCGCCGCAAAATAAACCGAGGCCGCCAGCGTCGCGACTAAACCGGCAAGCCCGGCATAAATCAGGATTTTGAGCGGCGCCACCGCGATCGAAATGATCATGTCGATCATCAGGTCGAACCGCTTGAAAAATCCGTAATTGCTCCTGCCCTCGCCGCGCCGCGCATTCTCCACTTCGATGACGGCGTGCTTGTAGCCGATGTCGCCGACGATGCCGGCGACCGTCCGGGTAGCTTCCGGATAGCTGTCATAGATGCGCGCCATTTTCGACGTCATGCCCTTCATCATCAGCTGATGCTTGACGACGGAGGCTTTGAATATCCTGGTCAGCACGAACCAGAACAGCCGCGACGTGAGCGCGTCGCGGGTGTTGTTGCGGGTCTTCGAGACGGTGTAGACCAGTTCATGGCCGGCGCGCAGGGCTTTGAGGATTTCCGGAATCGCCGAAGCCGGATTTTGCAGATCGCAATCCATCACGATGACGTAGCTGCCCCGCGCCTTTGCAATGCCCGCGCTCACCGCGATCTGCTGGCCGAAGTTGCGGCTTAGCCTAAAACCCCTGACGTGCGGAGAAAGGGAGGCGGCCGCCGCGATTGCGTCCCAGCTGGAATCCCGGCTGCCGTCCTCGATGAGCAGAAGTTCATAGGGCTCGCCGATACCGTCGAGCGAAGCGGCAACCTCCCGGACCAGCCGCTCGACCAGCCGCGCGCCGTTGTAGACGGGCACCACGACGGAGACGCCGGACCACGGTTCACCCTGCATTCGTCTGCTCTCTGTAACCCGACAAAGGGGATCGCTCCCGGCTAGGTTGGAAGCACCGAGGCTTCCTTAAAAGCCGCCGCCTGCGATGAGGTCCGCCGGAGATAACGCAGCGCATCCGGTCCGGTGTTGAACAAGAGGTCAAGCACGGAAACCGCATGTTCGAAGTCACCGCGGTGCAGCTGCTTGTATTCCGGATAACCGTCATAATTCATCCATTCCGGCGTCACCCCGGCTGCCTTGAACGCCGCTTCGTCGAGATAGGTACGGGCCGAGGGACCGCTGAGATAGCGATCGGCGCCGGCGGCACGGACGATTGCAAGCAGACGCTCCGTCTTGACGCCCTGTGTCGGATAGGCGGTGTCACGCGTGATTTTTGTATTCAGCCCGAGCGTCATGCAAATGCCCCTCAGGAACACGGCATTGACGTCCGTGAGCAGGGTTTTCTTGTCGGCCACTTCATACCAGCGCTTTACTGCCGGCGCATAGTCTTCAAAAAACGGGGCGCGTTTATAGGCCAGCTCCAGCGCGCGCCAATGCTTTTCCGCCCAGGGCTTTTCGATTCTGACCTCGTCGATCGGCTGCTCGAAACGGCCCTTGGAAACCACCGGTATGGTCAGCCATTCGACGCCGTTCGCGGTCTTGATGCGATTGCGGTTGTGCCAATGCCGCTTCACATACTGGACACTGTCGAACATCACGTATTCGTCGCACTGTGCTATCAGGTCGAAAAAGCCCTTCCACGGTACGTAGCAGGACTGCACGATGGAGATGCGCCGCGGCTTCGGCGGATGCTTCGAAGGGTTTTGGCTGTCGCTGTCGCGATCGGCGGCTTGCGAAGACATCAACGCCCGGCGTGGTTCGGCCTCGCGCTCCCGGGTTCGAGCCGGACTCAAACTGCGCCGCGATACAAGGGGCGTTGGCGCCTCGGATTTGAGAAAGCTCCGGGCATCGGGTCCCTCATTCAGGATCAGATCCAGGATCGTCACGCCATGCGCGAATGGTCCATGCAATTGAGAATAACGCGCGTAGCTGGAGTAGTCCATCCACTCCAGGTTGACTGACGATTTAGTGAACTCCGCTTCGTCGAGGTAGGCCTTGGCGGACGGGCCCGACAAATAGATGTTGGCGCCGATCTCCCGGCAGATATTCACCAGTCGCTCGGTCGGCGAGCCGCGTGCCTTCAGATCGCGCGACCAGATGATTTCAGTGCGGATGCCGAGTTCCTCGCACAGCGTCTTGATGAACAGGAAGTTTACGGCGCTGAGATTTTCCAGACTGCCAGCCAGTTTGAAACAAGCCTCGAGCTGCTCCGCATATTTCCCGAAAAACGGCGCCCTCGCATAGGACTGTGCGATGCTGCGCCAATGCTTGTGTGCAAACGGACGTGCGATGCGCATGTTTTCGATCGAATCGATCGTGTCGCGGCGCCGCGAGACCGGCACCGTCAGCCATTTCAGGCCGTGCTGGGTCTTGATCAGATTGCGGTTATGCCAGTGATTCTTGCTGTACTTGACGTCGTCGTAGACGACAAAGACATCGACCTTCGCAATGATGTCGAAATAGCCCTTCCACGGGATGTAGCACGACTGCAGGATCGCCGCGCGGCGGTCCTTGCGCGGAGAGAAGTCGTTCATCAACATCGCTTCGTCAACATCGCCTGATCGTGACAAGAACCTACAAGCCGACGCTCGGCGGCCTTCCGGACTATCCCATTAACTGTAACTAATTACCAACTATTTTCAGCCGGGTGCGGCGAATCGACCTCCGGCGAGGACGACGAAATGAGTTCCAAGTTGCGGTTGACCCGGCCGGCGATCCGCGCCAAGCGTGAGCCGCCCTGCGCCGCCGGAATCGGACCGGTTTGCGCCGGGTTTGGATGAGCAGGCTTGACAGGGAACGTGACCATCAAACGCTTTTTGCAGGTGCTTTCGGGCCAGCGGCAGCCGGTGCCGCCGATCTGGATGATGCGCCAGGCCGGCCGCTATCTGCCCGAATATCGCGAGGTCCGCGCCAAGGCCGGCGGCTTTCTCGATTTGTGCTTCACGCCGGAATTTGCCGCTGAAGTGACGCTGCAGCCGATCCGCCGCTTCAACTTCGACGCCGCGATCATCTTCTCCGATATTCTGGTGATCCCTTACGCGCTCGGCCGCTCGGTGCGGTTCGAGGTCGGCGAAGGCCCCAGACTCGATCCGCTGGATACGCCCGACAAGGTTGCGACGCTGTCGCGCGCGGCGGACTTTACAAAACTCGAGCCGGTCTATGAAGCGCTGCGCCGGGTGCGGCGCGAGCTCGATCCGAACATCGCGCTGATCGGTTTTTGCGGCGCGCCGTGGACGGTTGCGACCTACATGGTGGCCGGACAAGGCACGCCCGATCAGGCGCCGGCGCGAATGATGGCGTATCGGCATCCGGATGCGTTCTCGAAAATCATCGATGTGCTGGTCGAGAACTCGATTCAATACCTGCTCGGGCAGCTCAAGGCCGGCGCCGACGTGCTGCAGATCTTCGATACCTGGGCCGGCGTATTGCCAGCGCGCGAATTCCAGCGCTGGTCGGTCGAGCCGACCCGGCGCATCGTCGAAGGCGTGCGCAGGCAGATGCCGGACGCAAAGATCATCGGGTTTCCACGCGGCGCCGGCGCATTGTTGCCTGCTTACGTCGAGGCAACCGGCGTCGATGCGGTCAGCATCGACTGGGCGGCGGAGCCTTCGCTGATCCGCGAGCGCGTGCAAACCAAAGTCGCGGTGCAGGGCAATCTCGATCCGCTGGCGCTGATCGCCGGTGGTGCCGCGCTCGACCGCGCCATCGACGACGTGCTGGCGAATTACGCAAAAGGCCGGCTGATCTTCAATCTCGGCCATGGCATCCAGCCGGAAACCCCGATCGCCCATGTCGAGCAGATGGTGAAACGGGTACGGAGTTTTCGCGGATGAATGCTTGTGGCCCGGATGTAGCGCAGCGCAATCCGGGACAGCAGGCAAAGAACTCGTGAGCTGAATCCCGGATTGCGCTGCGCTCCATCCGGGCTACGAAAAGACAATCAACGCGACGCCTGCTTGCCCTCGACGAAGGCGACGTCGACGCCTTTTTTGAGCGACTGCGCCAGCCGCGCAACGTCCCAGTTGGTCAAGCGGACGCAACCGTGCGATTCGGTTTTGCTGATTCGCGACGGCTCGTTGGTGCCGTGAATGCCGTAGCCCGCCTGCGACAGCCCGATCCACATCGTGCCCACGGGATTGTTCGGGCCGGAATTGATGGTGAAGGGTTTGGTCGATTTGACGCCCTTGAATTTGTATTCCGGGTCGTAGCGGTAGGTCGGATTGGGCTGGATGGAAACCACTTTCAGGGTGCCGGACGGCGTCGGCTTTTCCTCGCTGCCGATGCTCGCCGGATAGAACGCGAGCAGCGTTCCGTCCTTGGCGAAGGCCCGCACCGTTTCGCGGGATTTGTCGACCTCGACCCGCGCGGCCTTGGGCGGCGGCTGCTTCGGCAGGTTGATCACGTTGATCCTGGCGCCGGCGTGGTCGAATTTTTGGCCTGGATTGAGCGCGGCCAGCAGGTCCGGGCTCATATGGAAACGCTCGCTCAAGGCTTCCTTCGGCTCGGTATAGCTCAAGGTTTTGAGCGACTGCATGTCCTCCATCCTGGCAGGTAGTTTTTCGATGTAGGGTCCCTTGATGTCGCGCTCGGTCAGGACGTAGTCGGCAATCACCGCATCGCCGGAGGATTGCTGCAGCTTGGACCATATCTCCGGCGTCAGCACCTTGCCGGAAGCGAGGCTGTTCGCCTCGGCAAAGGCCTGCAGCGCTTTCTCGACATTATCGCCGAACCGCCCGTCGATCTCGCCCGGCGAAAACCGCGCGCGGTCGAGCAGCACCTCGACCTTGACGGCGAGCGGGCTGATGCCGTCTCCCGACGGCAGCTTTCCGGTGAAGTTGGCGCTGTTGACCTTGTCCGGCATGAGCTCCGCGCCGAACGCCGGATGATGAACGAAGGAAATCAATATCAAAGCGAGAAACCAGCGGGTCATCATGTGCGTACCCTGTATGGCGCCGCGTATATGACGGAGCGCTGTCATGATAAGGTTTTTCGGACTACTCGGTTCCAGTCGGGCGCGACAAAACTTTTTCCTAGCCACACATTCATCCGTCATCCCCAGGGAGCCGCGCGCTTGCGCGGCGTCTCGAAGGATCGCCGCTTGTGCTTGTGGCCCATCCTTCGAGGCTCGCCGCCAAGTGCGGCGAGCACCTCAGGATGACGGCGGTGTTGGTGTGCCGTCAGTCGGCATGCGTGGAGGATCCTCCCTCAAACCTCCACGCGCGTCCGGGCGATGATCGCGGCGGCGCCCTTGTCGAGCAGTTCGAGCCCGACGGCGCGGCCGAGTTCGCGGGGGCGGTTCGCGGGGCCTGTTCGCGTGACTTCGATGAATGCGCCGCCGGCCTCGTCCAGCACCGAGGCGGTCAATGTCATCTCAGCGCCGTCGATGGTCGAATAGCCTGATATCGGCGAGTTGCAGTGGCCGTTGAGCACCCACAGCACCTCGCGTTCGGCGTCGCAGCTCAAATGCGCTGCGGCATCGTCGATCAGCGACAGAATTTTGCGGGTCTGCCAGTCGCTGGCGGCGCATTCCACCGCGACGATGCCCTGCCCCACCGCCGGCAGCATCTCGCGCGGCGAAAAATCATGGGCGATGCGGTCCGCCAACCCCACGCGCTCGAGCCCGGAACGCGCCATGATCAGCGCATCGGCGGGACCTGTTTCGCCGCCGCCGGGCAGCCGCTGCATCTCGCCGTTATCGAGCTTGCGGACGCGGGTATCGGCGGCGCCGCGATAGTGAATCACCTGGATGTCCGGAAACAGCCGCCGCGCATAGGCCGCGCGCCGCACCGCGTTGGTGCCGATCATAAAACCTTTGCCGCGCGTGCGCTTGAGATCGTCGAGCATCACGCCGGCGCGCAGCACCAGCGCATCGGTCGGCGGATCGCGCGGCAGCGTCGCGCCGATCACGAGGCCCGGCGTATCTTCATTGCCGGGCATGTCCTTCAGCGAATGCATCGCGGCGTGCAGCCTGCCCGAGCGCACGGCATCGCGGATTTCCGCGACGAAGGCGCCGCCCTTGCCGCCATGCATCAGCAATTTGCTGGTCTGGTCGGTATCGCCGATCGTTTCGAATTTTATGATTTCGACGTCGACCTCGGGCGCCGCCGTTGCAAGGCGCCGCGCAATTTCCTGCGTCTGCGCAAGCGCCATCGTGCTCCTGCGCGTGCCGATCCGCATTTAGGCGACCAACGCGGCTTGGCCCGCGGGATCGAGAAAACCGAGCAGCCGGTCGCGGATCAGGCGCTCGGCGTCCGCCATGATGCGATCGATCAATTCCTTCACGGAGGGAATGTCGTGGATCAGCCCGACCACCATGCCGCAGCTCCATGCGCCCGCGTCCATATCGCCGTCGATCATGACTTTTGGATAGACGCCTGCGACCACGTCGTGGATGTCGGCGATCTTCAGGCTGGCGCCCTTTTCGCGCTCGACCTCGAGCAGCCGCTCCACCGCGGCATTGTCGAGCACGCGCTCGGTGTTGCGAAGCGCGCGCATGATCAGCCGGGTGTCGAGTTCGGTGGCCGCGACCAGCGCCTTCTTGACGTTGTCGTGCACCGGGGCTTCTTTTGTTGCGATGAACCGCGTGCCCATGTTCATCCCCGACGCGCCCATCGCAAGGGCTGCGACCAGGCTGCGCGCATCGGCCATTCCGCCGGAGGCGACGAAGGGGATCTTCAGCTCCTCGGCGGCGCGCGGCAGCAGGATCATGTTCGGCACGTCGTCTTCGCCGGGATGGCCGCCGCACTCGAAACCGTCGACGCTGACCGCGTCGCAGCCGATTTTTTCCGCCTTCAGCGAATGCCGCACCGAGGTGCATTTGTGGATCACCTTGATGCCCGCCGCCTTCAGCGCCGGCATGTATTGCTCCGGGCTGCGGCCTGCGGTCTCGACGATCTTGATGCCGCCTTCCCGGATCGCCGCGATATATTCCGGATAAGGCGGCGTGGTGAAAGCGGGCAGGAACGTCAGGTTCACGCCGAACGGCTTGTCGGTCATGTCGTGGCATTTGGCGATTTCCTTCGCCAGCAGCTCCGGGGTTTTTTGCGTGAGACCGGTGATGATGCCGAGGCCGCCGGCATTCGACACCGCGGCTGCAAGCTCGGCGAAGCCGACAAAATGCATGCCGCCTTGTATGATCGGATGCTTGATGCCGAACATGTCGGTGATGGCTGTCTTCATTGCAACGTCCTTCCGATGCCGTAAAACCTTGACCGGGTGTTAGACAATCCTGCCGGTTTTGTCGCCCCCGTAGCGCAAACAAAACTGCTAGCCCGGCGCATCATCCGGCGCGACAGCCGTTCGGCAGCGGCCGTTCCGGGACCGCCAATGCAGGCAGCATTCCGTCGGCATAGCCGATATCGAACAGCATGCCCTGCGATTCCTCGCCGGCCATCTTTCGCGCGGGAAGGTTGACGACGAACAGCGCCTGCCTGCCCTCGACTTCGGATTTGGGATTTTTTCGCTCCTTCTTCATGCCGACCAGGATGGTGCGCTTATGATCGCCGAAATCGACCCGCAGGCGCACCAATTTTTCGGACGCCGGGACGTCTTCTACCAGTTCGATGGTGCCGATGCGGATATCGAGCTTGTCGAGATCTTCCATCGATATCGCCGGCTTGATCGCGGCGGGTGTAAAGCTTTCCGGTCCAACCATAGGCTTTCCTTCTAGCTGTCCGCGGCAACAAGCCGAACATTCGCCGCCGGAATATCGAGCGAAACGACCGTTCCCGGCAGAACCGCTTCATCCCCTGCCGGATTGAAGCGGACGATCGTCAAGGTCTGGCCACCGAAGCTGACCTCGTATTCGATCTTGTCGCCGAGATAGCTTCGGGTTTGCACGACGGCCGCCGGACCCTGGCCTGATTTTTCGATCGCAATCGATTCGGGACGAATGACGACGCTGACCGGACTGCCCGGCGCAGGCACGCCGTCAGCCGGCATCGTCAGCATCTCGCCGCCGACATCGAGGGTCGCGACGCCGTTCGCGACGCCTCGCACGGTGGCGCGCAGCAGGTTGGCGCGGCCGATGAAGCCGGCGACGAAGGCGGAGGTCGGACGCCGGTAAAGCGCCTCGGCGGTATCGAGTTGAACAATCCGGCCGGCTTCCATCACGGCGATGCGGTCGGAAATCGCCATCGCCTCTTCCTGGTCGTGGGTGACATAGACGGTGGTGATCTTCAGCGTCTGCTGCAGATGCCTGATCTCGCCGCGCATCGACACCCGCAGCTTCGCATCGAGATTGGAGAGCGGCTCGTCGAACAACAGCACGCGGGGCCGGATCACGATGGCGCGTGCCAGCGCCACGCGCTGCTGCTGGCCGCCCGACAGTTCGTTCGGCAGCCGCTCCCCGAAGCCGGCCAATCCGACCAGCTCAAGCACCTCATCGACGGCGCGCCGGATGTCTGCGGTCGACCAGTGCCGCACCTCGAGGCCGTAAGCGACGTTGCCGAAGATGGTCAGATGCGGAAACAATGCGTAGTTCTGAAACACAAAACCGATATCGCGCGCGTTGGCCGGCACATGCGTGACGTCGCGCCTGGCGATGAATATCCTGCCGGCGCTCGGCTCCTGAAAGCCGGCGATCATGCGCAAGGTCGTGGTCTTGCCGCAGCCGGAGGGGCCGAGCAGCGTCAGCAACTCGCCGGGCTCCACGTCCAGATCGACGTTGCGCACCGCGACGATCTCGCCGCGGTTGCGGTCCTGCATCACCGCGGAGACGCCTTGCAACCGGATGCCGGCTGGTTGCGTTTGCCCGATCATGCTCAGCCCTCGACCGCCGGAAGCCGCAAGCCCGGCGCGGTCATCCGCCGCAACGCCCAGTTCAATCCGCTGGTGACGGCGATTACGACCGCAATCACGAACACGGAGAACGCCGCCGCCGGGCCGAGCGACAATTCCGTCATGTTTTCGAGAATGCGCACCGTGATCAGGGTCCAGTTGATGGAGACAAGGAAGATGGTCGCGCTGATCGCGGTCATCGAGCGGATGAACACCACGCTGAGGCCCGCGAAAAACGCCGGCATGATCAGCGGCAGCATGATGCGGCGGAAGGTGGTAAAGCTGCCGGCGCCTAAACTGAACGAGGCTTCCTCGATGCTGCGGTCGATCTGCTGCAGCAACGCGACGGTGGTGCGGATGCCGGTCGGACTGTAGCGGAATACATAGCAGGCGATGATGATCGCGGCGGTGCCGGTCAACAGCAACGGCGGCTCGTTGAAGGCGACGAGATAGGCGATGCCGACGATGGTGCCGGGCAGCGCATAATTCAGCATGGTGACGACTTCCATCGCCTGCCGTCCGATGAAATTTGTGCGCGCCACGAGATAGCCGACGATGACGCCGTAGAGTCCGCCGATCGGCATCCCGATCAGGGCGATGATCAGCGTATCCTCGATGGCCGGCAGGCCCTCGGTGAAAATCACGCGATAATGCGCCAGGGTGAGCGTGTGATTGGCGCCGAACGACGTTACCAGCGAGGCGATCAGCAGCAGCGCGTAGAGATAGAGGATGAACAGCACGACGCCGAGGCAGAACGCCATCAGCGCCCTGCCCGCCCACGGCGCCACGCTGCTTCGCGACGTGCCGGCGCGGCCTTTGCCGGTCATGGTCACATAGCGTCGGCGCGCGACGACCTTGCGCTGCAGGAAATACACGATGCCGGCCGGCACCAACAGCAGCAGCGACAGCATCGCGCCGCCTTTCAGGTCGAACATCCCGGTGATCTGCAAGAACGCCTCGGTCGGCAGCACCGGAAAATCATTGCCGGCCAGAATCAGCGGCGTCGCGAAATCCGCCAGCGAAGCCGCGAACAGCAGCAGGAAGGCGTTGGCGAGCCCCGGCACCGTCAGCGACAGCGTCACCGTGCGAAACACCCGCCAGCGCGAACTACCGAGGCTGAAGGCCATCTCCTCGAGATCGCCGCCGATGCCGGCCAGCATCGGCCGCAAGGCCATATAGGCCAGCGGAAAATAGGTCAGGGTTTCCGCGGCCAGCGTGCTGGACAGGCCGTAGACGGTGGCGTTGTTCATGCCGAGCAGGTCGTGGGTGATAAAACCGCGCGGCCCGAACGAGAATACGAAGGCGATCGAGGTGGTGAACGGCGGCGAGATCAGCGGCAGCAGCGTTGCGATGTCGAGCAGCCGCATCCAGAATCTCGGCGCGGTGGTCCGCTCCACGGTGAAGGCGAACACGAAACCGAGAATTGTGCCGCAGATGCCGACCAGCGTGGCGAGCAGCAGGCTGTTGCCGAAGGCGCGCAGGTTGCTCTTGCTGTGGACCGCGGCGATCAGCGGCGCAAAAGTAAAGCCGGCATCGTCGCTGAGCGCGCGGCGGATCAGCTCGATCAGCGGGTAGAGCACGAACACGCCGAGCAGCAGCCACAGCACGATGACCACGAGAAAGCGCAACGGATCGCTCGCGCCGCGCCATTGCGTCCATGCGGCCAGCGCGCTCATCGCTCAGCTGGCATTCAGCACTTCGGCGATCCAGCGCTGCACGATGCGCGCCCGGTTGGCGCCGGCCCAGACGTCGTCGATCTCGATGATGTTGGCGTTCTTCAGCACCGCGGCCAGGCCCGGCTCGGTTTCCACTTTCGGATTGGCCGGAATAAAATTGATCTTGTTCGGCGCCAGCAGCGATTGCATCGCCGGACTGGTGGCCCAGTCGATCAGCTTCTTGCCCGCTTCCGGATTTTTCGCGCCCTTGATCAGCGCGATGCATTCCGCGGCCGAGCCGATGCCTTCCTTCGGAAACGAGATCTGCACGTCGTAGCCCTGCTGGCGGGTGAACAACGCATCGACGATGAAGAAGATGCCGCCTCCCGCTTGCCCCAGGCCGACGGGAAGCGTGCCGCCGCCGCCGCTCTTGGTATAGAGCTGCACGTTCTGCCGCAGCTTTTTCATGTAGGCGAAGGCCTTGTCCTCATCGCGGTTGTTCACCTGCAGGATGGAGAAGATGCGGGTGACCGCGGTGCCCGAGGTGCGCGCGTCCGCCATCTGCAGCATGTTCTTGTAGGCGGGGTTGAGCAGGTCGTCCCACGAGGCGGGGGCCTGCAGATTGTTCTGCTTGAGGAATTGGGTGTTGGTCATGAACACCAGCGGATCGTCCGCGATCGCGGTCCAGGCGCCAGCCTTGTCCTTGAAGCGCGCCGGCAATTCGGCCGCGCTAGGCGGAATATACGGCTCGAAAATGTTCTGCGTCTGGCCGGCGGTAAAGGTTTCGACCGGGCCGCCGAACAGCACGTCGATCTGCGGATTGTTTTTTTCGGCGGTGACCCGCGCCAGCGCCTCGCCGGAGGAAAAGCGGATGAATTTGACGCGGATGCCGGAGGCTTTTTCGAACGCTTCCATCATCGGCCGCGCATAATTTTCCGGCCAGATCGAATAAGCGTTCAGCATCTCGGCGGCGTGCGCCTGGCGTGCGATGAACGGCGCCGCGAGCATCGATCCCAGCAGGGTTCGCCGGCTGACGCCGCGGGCGCGGGGCGAGGATGAATCGGCGGAGCGTGGTGTTGTTGCGATCATGGTTTCCTCCCCGCAGCGGCGTTTTTGTTGGGGCGAGTGTCGGGTTGGCAACTCCCCGCTGTCAATGGCTTCCGGGGCAATGCCGTCGCTGTGCCCCGGACGCAGCGCAGGCGCGTAGCTCTTGCGGAGCGGTGCGCTGCTGAGCCGGGGCCGCACGAAGCGACGGCGTTTGGTACGGTCCCGGCTCTGCGGAGCGGCATGAAGAATGCCGCACCGCGTCCGGGACACGGAACGGTCACCTCTGGCCCTTCCACGGTGGCGCGCTCCATGGATAATCGTCCGACGGCAAACGGATGCGCGGCGCCGGTCGCGGCATCGGTTTTCCGGCAACGTAGTCGGCCCAGATCTGGTTGATCCGCTCTTCCTGCTCCGGCGAGGTCTTCGGCTCCCACGCGGCAGGCGGAGGGGGCGCGGCGGGGGCAGCAGGCGTTTCGGGCGGGACCGCGACGGCAACGGGTGGCGCAGCGGCGGGCGGCTCCGGTTTCCGTAGCTCGGGTTGCGGTGGCGGCTGCGACGGCGTGTCGTCACCGCGCAACGCTTCCCTGGCGATCTGCATGTTTCTTTCGAGCTCGCCCTCGGCCGGCTTCGCAGCGGGTTCGTCCTCGATCTCCTCGTCCTCCACGTGCACGCGATCGGTCCGGACGCGCTCCACGCGCGGCGCGCGGTTCTCCGCCGCAGCATCGCGGCGCTTCCGCTGGATATCGGCATAAAACTCCTCAACGCACTCCTGCTCGCCGCCGGGCACAAGCTCGACCTTGCAGTGGGGCATGCAAATCGGTTTATTGCCGACACAGCGATGCGCTCGCCGGCAGGCCGGCAGCCGGCAATCGAGAAAGCCGCCGGACAGATCGGACATCCCCCGCTCGAGCCTCAACACCGCTCTATCCCAGTCCTCGCCGGACTGCACGGCCAGCGCGTCTTCGCGCAAGTCGCGTTCGTGCCGTTTCAGAAATGCTTCGTCCCAGATGACCGTCATATTGACCTCCTTCGTCGACAAAAACTCCGCTCGTCGTCCCGGCGAACGCCGGGACCCATAACCACCGATGGTCATTGCTTGCTATGTTGTTTCCCCGAGTGGCTGGTACCTTCCGCATCGCCGGCACGGAGGGTATGGGTCCCGGCGTTCGCCGGGATGACGCCGAGAGAGGTGCGCGCATCGCTCTCCTCCGGGCAAGCGTCATCGCCGCCCGCAAATTCCTTCGCGTGAGTTGGGGTTTTGGAAAACCTCCCTCGAACAGAAAAGAGGGAGGCGGAACGCCGAAAGGCGCACCTTGGTAACAGCCGCGGCTTGATTCCCGGATCGCCGGGAAACAGAGGCACACGGCAACGCCTCTCGACGTTCCGTCGCGGCGATCTTTTAGCCTCGGCCCGTTCTTCCGGGGACTTGGCGGCCTTGCGGCCTGAGCACGGCGATTTCGCGCCGCTCGCCTGTCCCCGTCCGGCCAACTTCAGTGGCAGACCCTTTCGGGCCGGACGGAAACCCGAGGCCTCCCGAGTGCGCGGAGCCACGTTTGCTCCCCGCCCGCAGGCGCCGCTCCCACCCCCACGTTCCAAAGCGTCCCAGGTAACGCTCCCTCCGGTCGAGATGAGATGGATGGGAATATACACCAATAAGAGAACATGTCAAGAACATATAATCAACTAATCGTGAATTATTTCCTTGCTCGTACACGAAATTCCGCTTTTTCCTGACATCGAGGCATTTGCCCGATGTAAGACGGTAAGCTACCTTACAAGGCATGAACCGGATCTCGCGCCAGCCTGCCGCCTTTTCCAAGGTTTCGGTCAAGAGCCAGACCGTGATCCCGCGCGAGGTGCGCGAGCAGCTCAAGCTGAAACCCGGCGACACCCTGCGCTATCGCATCACCGACGACGGCATCCTGCTCGACAAGGCGCTTGATGCCGGCGACGACCCGTTCGCGGCGTTTTCGGAATGGACCTCGGAAGCCGACGAGAAGGCCTATGGCGGGCTGTAATCGCAGCTCCAATCCCACACCGTCATGCCCGCGCTCGTCGCGGGCATCCACGTCTTACAGAGCTCACCGCGAAACAAGACGTGGATGGCCGGGACAGGCCCGGCCATGACGGATGAACCGTTGCACTTCGACGCCTTCGACATCGTCGTAGTGCCGTTTCCCTACACCGATCGTCTCGCCGAAAAGCGCCGGCCTGCCCTCGTCATTTCCAATCGCAAGCTGGCGCCATTCGGCCTGATCTGGGTGGCGATGATCACCAGCGCCGACAATGCGCCCTGGTCCTGCGACGTTGCGATCGCCGACCTCGCCCGCGCGGGCCTGCCCGCGCCATCCGTGGTCCGGCCCGCGAAGATCGCCTGCATCGAACCGGCGCGGATCGAACGGCGGGCGGGAAAACTCGACAAGGCGACGGCAAGGGCCGTGGCGCGGAAGCTGAAGGGGTTTTTGGGAGGATAGGGTTCAGTCATCACTGCGAGCCAGCATCTCGGCGCAGAGCGCCGGCCGCTGCAACATGCTCGCCGTCATCCAGAGGTGCTCGCCGCATCGCGGCGAGCCTCGAAGGATTGCCACGGGCGCGGTGCTCGCGGCCATCCTTCGAGACGCCGCGCAAGGTGCGCGGCTCCTCAGGATGACGGAGGAGTTTGTTGTGTGCTTTCGCGGGAACGGTGTTTGCGCGTGTGCACAAACGGCCGTCATTGCGAGCCAACGGGTCGGCGCAGAGCGCCGCCCGATGACAAGCTCCGCGAAGCAATCCAGTGCCGCGCGTGAAGAGCTGGATTGCTTCGTCGCAAGGGCTCCTCGCAATGACAACTACTCCTCGCCCCTCTTCCCCTCATCCCGATACGCCCAGCATCCCTCCCGCGCCAGCGCCACCGTCGTCTCCACGCCCACTTCGTGCCGCGCCGCCGTGCCAAGCTCCAGCGCTTCCAGCCGCTTGCCGAACAGCTCGACGTCGTACACCGTCTGCGTGCCTTGGTAGCGGCGGTCGGTGAGGCGCGCTGGAAACGCGTTGGCGCCGTTGCCGCCGATGCGGATGGTTTCCGGGCGGAGTGCGATGCGGACCTTGTCGCCGACGCCAACGTCGTGCAGCAGCGCGGCTTCGCCGCGGCTGCCATTGCCGAAATCAACCAAACCAAACGTGCCGTTGCGCGCCACCAGCGTGCCCGTCAGTTCATTCGTCGCGCCGGTGAAATTCGCCACGAACAGATCCGCCGGGCGGTTATAGATCTCGTCCGGCGTGCCCATCTGCAACAGCTTGCCGTCGCGCATCACGCCGATGCGGTCGCCGAGCACGACGGCTTCGGCCTGGTCGTGGGTGACGTAGAGCGCGGTCATGCCGGCGGCTTTCAGGATACGGCGCAGGTCGTCGCGGAGGCGAATGCGCAGCTTGGCGTCGAGGTTGGACAAGGGTTCGTCGAGCAGCAGCAGTTTTGGGCGGTAGACGATGCTGCGCGCCAAGGCGACGCGCTGCATCTGGCCGCCGGACAGCGCCACCACGGGGCGCTCGGCGTATTCGGTGAGGCCGACCAGCGCCAGCACCTCGTCGACTTGCCGCGCCGCCTCAGTGCGCGCGACGCCGCGGTGCTTCAGCGGATAGACCACGTTCTGCCGCACCGTCATGTGCGGCCACACCGCGTAGGACTGGAACACCATGCCGAGCTCGCGATGCCGGGGCGCAACCGAAATGCCGCGCGACGGCGCCGACACCACGGTGCCCGCGATGCTGATGGAGCCCGCGGTCGGATGCTCCAGGCCGGCGACGCAGCGCAGCGTCGTGGTCTTGCCGCAGCCGGAGGGGCCGAGCAGCACCACGATCTCGCCGGCGGGCACAGTGAAGCTCACGCCCGAGACCGCGGGCCGGCCGATCGCGAACTGCTTGTGCAGGTCGCTGACTTCGAGGGTGCCGGACATTAGGTGACACCCTCCACCTCTCCCCGCAGGGGAGAGGTCGAAGCCGGAGCCAACGGGTCGGCGCGAAGCGCCGCCCGATGATAAACTCCGCGCAGGCTTCGGGTGAGGGGCCTCTCCACACGCTCGGACTCGCGGATAAGCCCCTCACCCGGATTGCATCTGACGATGCAATCCGACCTCTCCCCTTCGGGGAGAGGTGAAGAGCTCACTGCCGGTAATTGTAGGTCTTGTTCCACTCTTCCACCCATGCTGCGTGCAGCTTCACGTACTGGTCGATGTCGGGCACCCAGACCTTGATGACCTTCGGATCCCACCCCTTCGGATAGATCGGCGGATTTTTCAGCGAGGTGATGTTGCCCAATTCCTTGATCATGAAAGTCTGGCCCTCGACCGACAGGCGCCAGTTCATGAACAGTTTGGCGGCATTCGGGTTCTTCGCGGTCTTCGGGATGCCGTCGGCATAGGGGTTGATCGGCACGCCCTCGGGCGGGAATACGGCGTCGATCGGCGCGCCTTCCTTGGTCTTGGTGTAGACGATGTTGTAGAGCAGCGGCCCCATCTGAGCCTCGCCGCGCACGATCGCATCCGACATCGGCGCGCCCGATGGATACAGCACGTTATCGAGCGCCGCCTGCTTCTTGTGATAGTCCTCGCCCAGCACTTGGCGCTCGAACATCACCCGGGTCCAGGTGGTGCCGCCGGAGGGCGCGATCACCTGCGCGATCTTCTTGCCCTTGTATTCGGGCTTGGTCAGATCCATCCAGGTTTTCGGCGGGTTCTTGACCAGTTCGGTGTTGTAGGCGATCGACCAGCCGAGCGTCACGCCGGGCCACAGTTTGGGCGAGACCTGAACGTCGGTCCGATAGTCCGCAGCGTTCGGCGGCGCGTAATCCATGAACAGGTCCACGAGTTCGATCATCAGCGCGCGGTCGGAATGGTTGATCACGTCGGCGGAGAGCTTGCCGGCCGCGGCTTCGGTCTTGATGCGGGTGATCAGCTGGCCGCCGGGCGCGCGCACCATCTCGACCTTGATGTCGGGGAAGCGCTTGTTGAAGGCCTTGATGACCTCCTGCTCCACTTCCGCGAAATTCGCGGTGTAATACACCAGCCTGCCCTCCTTGTTGGCGGCGGCGATCAGCTCCGGAGGGCCGAAATCCTGTGCCAGTGCAGGCTGGGCGCCCAACGCGAGCGCAAGCCCAAGAACGATGCGAGTTATTTTATTCATCTTAGCGATCCTCCCTCGTTTTCTTATCCGGTACGGCCGACGCTGCCTTGCGACTCGCCCTTCGAGAGCCAGTTGGCTAGCCCGATCAGCACGCCGAGCAGCACGGTCTGCACCAGGCTGAACGCCGCGGTCTTGCCGATATTGCCGCCCTCGTAATAATCCAGCAGCAGCACCGACATCACCATGGTGTTGCTGGTGTAGAGAAACAGCGACGAGCCGAGCTCGCGGATCGCCAGCACGAACAACAGCGTCATCGCCGCGATCACGCCGGGCCGCGCCAACGGCAGCATGATGGTGCGGATGCTGCCGAGCATGCCCTTGCCGCACAGCCACGCCGCCTCCTCCAGCTCGCGATGGATCTGCAGGAACGAGGTCGACAGCACTTTTACGGTGTCCGGCATGAAGCGGGCGATGAAGGCGAGCGCCAGGATCCAGATGGTGCCGTAGAGCCCGCCAGGCAGCCCGATCCACGCCCACAGATACGCTACGCCGATCACAAGGCCGGGGATCGCGACCGGCAGGGTCGAGAGCAGGTCGATCGAGCGGCGGCCGGCCACCTGGGTGCGGTGGATGGTGTAGCCGATCGCGAACGCCAGCACGCCGCCGACCAGCGCGGTGGTGATCCCGACTTCCACCGCGTTGTAGATCGAGCGCAGCGTGAGCGGGTTGTCGAAAATGCTATTAAAATGCATCAGCGAATATTGCCGCATGTCGAACAGGCCTGCGGCGTCGCGGATGAACATGAACTTTCTGAACGCCGCGACCACCAGCGCTGCCAGCGGCAGCACCACCACGATGAACAGATAGACCATCGCTAGCCCAAAGGTGAACCAGCGCCACGGGCCGAGATCGAGGTTGCGCGGGCGAAACGCCTTGCCGGCGACGGTGGTGTAGCTGCGCCCGGTCAGCACCTTCTGCTGCACATAGACCAGGACGCCGGTCACCACCATCAGCAGGATCGCTACCGCGGCCGCGGTGTTGTAAAGCGGCGGCGACCAGTTGGTGAGGCGGAAAATATAGGTGGTGAGCACGTTGATGTTGGCCGGCGCACCCAGCACCGCGGGGATGCCGTAGATGCCGAGCATGACGATGAAGGACAGCAACATGCCGGAGATGATCGCCGGCATGATCAGCGGGAACGTCACCGAGAACAGCGTGGCAAACGCACTGGCGCCGGCGACCTCGGCGGCCTCCTCCAGGCTCGGGTCCATGTTGCGCAGCGCAGACGCGGTGAACATGTAGACGTAAGGCGCGTAATAGACGCCGAACACGAAGATCAGTCCGCTCAAGGTGTAGAAATCGACGCGGAGATCGAGGCCGATCCATTTGAACATGGTGTTGATCAGCCCGGTCTTCGGCGAGCCCAGGATCACCCAGGCGATGCCCGCGACCAGCGGCGGCGCGAACAGCGGCAGCATGCTGACGGCTGCGATGAATCCCTTGCACGGCGTGTTGGTGCGCACCACGATCCAGGAAAAGGTCAGACCGATGATGACAGCGACCGCGGTGCCGCCGCCGCAGGCGATCAGCGTGTTGGCGAGCGCCTCGCCGACATTCGGATTGGACAGCACCGTGGTGAAATTGGCGATCGAGAGCCGGAACACGCCAAAGCCGTCGATCACCGGATTGGTGTCGGTGAGCGCCCCTAACAGCAGCATCAGGACGGGATAGACCACCAGGAAAGCGAGGATCGCCAGCAGCAGCGCAACCCACAGGCCCTCGGCGGCACGGCGGCGCATGCCGTCGACGCCGTCGCGCATGATATTGGTGCGCAGGCCCGCCTGTCCGTGCAAAACGTTTCCCCTCGGCGGCGGCGTTTTTGCTGGTGGTGCCGCACTGCGGGGCAAGCCTAGTGGATCGGGCGGGGTGCGGGAAGGTAGCAGAAAGTCGCGGCGGGTATCTCACCTCTCCCCGCTCTTTGCGGGGAGAGGTCGGAGACGTAGCGCAGCGAAGTCTCCGGGTGAGGGGCGAGGCAATGCGTCGCCGAGTTGAAAAGACTCTCCGGTCATACCTACACCATTGAAAGCCGTTGGAAAGCCTATCGACCCGAGAGGGCGGCGATCGCGGAAAAAGCAGTGCCTCGCCCCTCACCCGGCGCTGCGCGCCGACCTCTCCCCGCGAAGAGCGGGGCGAGGTTAAGAGGCGCGAAACCTCACCTCGAACGCCGTGCCGTGCCCGTCGGGCAGCAGCCGGATCGATCCGCCATTGGCGCGCAGCATGGCCTGCGCGATCGAAAGGCCCATGCCGGTGCCGCCGCTGTCGCGGCGCGTGGTGAAGAAGGTGTCGAAAATCCGGTGACGGTTGGACGCGGAAATGGCGTCACCATTGTTGCTCACGACCAAGCGGACCGCGCTCGCCTCGTCCGATGCCGTGAGCTTCAATTCGGTGGCGTGATGACGGCCGGCATTGTCGGCCAGATGCGACAGCACGATCAGCGCATTCTCCGCGGACATGCCGATGTTCCGGTCGAGCGCGCCGCCGGCCTCGATCGCTAGATCCGGAAAGCGGTTGCGCAGTTCGCCAATCAGCGACCGCAGCACGGCGCTGCCGCCGGCTTGCGCGGCCTCGGCTTGCGCCAGTTCGCGAAGCCTCTGCACCAGCACCTCGATGCGCTCGGTATCGCCAAGGATGTTGTCGAGAAATTTTTTCCGTTCCGGATCGGTCAACCCTTCCGGCGACGCCGAATCCTGCAGCAGTTCCGCCGCACCCCGGATCGAGGTCAGCGGCGATTTCAGCTCGTGGGTCAGGTGCGCCGCGAAGGTCGAGATATGATCGGAGCGGTGCGAGAGGGTTTCGGCCATTTCCAGGAAGCTGCGCGACAGCGTCGCGAACTCGCGGGTGCCGTAATGCTTGAGCGGCCGGAAGGCGTCGGGCGCGCCTCGCCGGATTTCGGCGATGCGCTGGATCAGCTCATGCATCGGGCGGGTAATGGTGCGGGAAAATATCAACCCGATGATCAGCGTGACGCCGAGCACGGCGATGCCGGCGAGGATGAACTTGCCCTTCTCCTCGTAGAGATGCCGGAAGATGTTGCTCGGGGTACGCGAGACATAGATCACGCCGGCAACATGGTTGTCGACGATCACCGGCATCGCGGAAAACACCCTTAATCCGGTGCCGCGGCTGACCGAATAGATCGGCGGCGGCGGCTGACTGGAGATGCGTACCCGCAACACCCCCTGATAGCGCCCCTGCAGCGCGGCCGCGACTTCCTTGATATGCGCGAGCGACATTCCGGTCTCGCGCTGTCCCGCGATGACGACGCCATGCGGATCGAGGATGCGGAAACCCGCGAGCGTCACCTTCTGGGTCTGCATCATGACCGGCAGCAATCGCGCGCCGATCTCCAGATACGCCGGATCGGGAGTTGCCTCGGCGCGCCGCGCATCGGGCCGCCGCGACAACAGGTCGTTGCCGGCAAGATCGAGCGCCGGACGGATCGGCGCAAAGCGATCCGAGGGATCCGGGCGCAGCTCCGGTGCGATTTCCGCGCCAAGGGGAATGCCGGGAATTCGTGCCTCGACCTCGCGGGCATATACGGCCGCAAGCACGCTGCTTTCCGCGATCAGTTCGGCCTGGGTCTGGTGGATCAGCTGGTTGTCATAGATGCGAAAGAAGAACAGCCCGACCAGCGGCAGCGCGATCACGGTGGAGAGCACGGCAAACACGATCAGGCCCAGCGTCGGCCGCCACTTCGCTCGGGTCGGCTCAATCATGCGCGGGGCTCGCAGCGGCCCAGCCTGAAACCGACGCCGTGCACCGTATCGATGGCGTTGTCGCAGCCTTTCGCGGCAAGCTTGGCGCGGATGTTGCGGATGTGGCTGTCGATGGTGCGGTCCGACACCTGGATGTTCATCTGGTAGGCCGCCGTCATGATCTGTTCGCGGTTGAACACCACGCTCGGACGCGACAATAGCGCCTTGAGGATACCGAACTCCATCGCGGTCAGCGTGATGTCGTGCCCATCGAATTGCGCGGCGTGCTGCAGCAGGTCGAGCGTGAGGCCGCCGCGCGCCAGTACGTTGCCTGCCCGCGCGCCATCGGTTTCGCGCAAAGCTGTGCGGCGCAGGATGACGTTGACGCGCGCCACCAGCTCGCGCGGGCTGAACGGCTTTGTCACATAATCGTCGCCGCCGATTTCCAGCCCCAGCACCCGATCGATCTCCTCGTCTCGCGCCGACAGGAACAGGATCGGCACATCGGAGGTCTTGCGGATCTGGCGGCACACTTCCAGCCCGTCCAGTTCCGGCATGCCGATATCGAGCACGATCAGTTCAGGGCGGTCACCGGCAAAGCGCGACAGCGCTTCCTTGCCGTCGCGCGCCTCCCGCGCAACCATCCCGGCCTTGCGCAACGCGACGCAGATCACTTCGCGGATGTGCTGATCGTCGTCGACGACAAGGATGCGGTGAGTCAAACGGTGCTCCGTGCCGACATTTATCGGCCGCTATTGCGCAAGAAATGCGGCGCCGGCGGTTCGATCCAGATAGTGCTTCAGCCGGTAGCCGCGAAAACTCCACGCGCGCCAGGAATCTAGCTCGGCAAGGTGGCTCTTTACAAGCCGATCGCGTTGCCCCCGCAGCATCATGCTGTCGGTACCGCCCGGTCGCATCGCAAGATAGCGATCGATCGCCGGAAGCGCGTGCGGGCCGAGGCCGGTGAGATAGTTGAAATCGAGCACCAGGCCGTTGCTGGACGCCTCCTTGCTGTGATCGACGTTATAAGCCGCGATGACATAAGGGAAGTTGATGAAGGAGCAGATGCAGGCCGTCAGCGCCAGCGCAGCAAAATTCATCTGCACCAGCCAGGTGTTGGAACGCTCGAACGCGATCCGCGCCACGATCAGGACCAGTCCGGCGGCCACCAGCAGCATCCAGATGAAGGCGGCAACGCGCCACCAGGTCAGCGAATAGATTTGCACATAGAGATCAAGCCGCAGCATCGAGGACACCACCAGCATCACGTTCTGCGCGACCCAGAAAAATACCAGCGTCCGGATCACCGGCATGCGCTCCGCAGGGCCGCCCGGCCGCATCGCCGCGAGCACGAAACCTGCCGCCAGCAGCGCGGTCGCGATCAGCGGATAGGCGCCGCGATGCGCATAGGCCGCGTAGGTCAGCCCGTCGGGCAGCGCGACCCCACCCCAGAGATAAACCACATCGAGAGCGGTCTGCACGGCAAACAGCAGGTTGAACAGCAGCAGCGAGCGCAGGATCGCGGCGGCGCCGAACAATTCGCTCGGCGCCTGCGCCTCCTCTGGCGATTCCGCCTCGACCGGCGCCGTCTCATACACCCATGTTCCGGGTAAGGACCAGCAAACCCATTTCAGATAGATGAATGGCCAGACGACGCATAGCGTCACGCTCCAAAACAACAGCCGCACGACGCTGAGCCGGGATGCCGCGGCTCTCGGGTCGAGGGCGCTGAGCCAGGTTTCGATCAACGGGTTGGCCGACGAGAACAGCAACAGGAAGACACAGCTCAACAGCAGCGGAACGACCCAGACGGTGAAGGACTTCAGGGTCAGTGACCATTTTGGGGATCGTGCGACATCCATGAAGATGCGGAACGGGCCGACCAGCAACAGATCTTGTATGGCCGCACAGCGCGCACGCAACCCATCCATCAGCGGATTGGTCAGTGACGATATCGCGACCGCTACCGCGAGCACGGCCAGGGGTGCGGACAGCGCGTTGAATTCCTCGACCACCGATGCAAGCCCCGCCAAAGCAACGACTGCGGCGAACAGCCATTGCCGCCAGCCCGCATGCACCGGATTGGTCAACAGCGACAGCCCGCCCAGAACCAGCAGGAAAACCGCAACCGAAATTCCGATCTTCTGATCGTAGAACAGCCAGTCGGCGAGACCGGTCACCGCGAGCGCAACGATCAGCTTGCGCGGAATGCTGTCGAGCAGAGTCGGAAGCGAGGGTGTCATTGCTGCAGTGCTGTTCATCTGGGTGTTGCTTTCGTTCAATGTCGCCAGTCCATAACCGTCATCCTGAGGTGCTCGCCGCACAGCGGCGAGCCTCGAAGGATGGAAACGCGCGCAACTCCATCTTTCGAGACGCCGCGCAAGGGCGCGGCACCTCAGGATGACGGTGGAGATGCCGTTATCGCCTGCCCGTTTGCAGCTAGTGCGGCGGAACCGGGCAGGAATTCAGGATTGTTGTGCAGTTTTTGTGCAGACGCCGCTCTCTGCTCGTAATCGCAAGAAACCCTTGATAGGTGGGCGTTACTCAAAACGCTCCCAGCGGAGATTCCGCACAAACCGGACTTGCATCCCATGAAGAAACGTCTCGCCGCGCTGTCGCTCTGGCTGCTCGGCCTCCTGCTGCTGTTGGTCGGCGCCAACTTCAACGATCCCTATCTGATCATGCTCAGGGGTTTTGGCGGAGTCGGCCTGCTGGCGACGTGCATCATCGTCGTCGCCGCATTGATCACCCGCGGGGTCTGGGGACGCGGCATGTTCGGCACCCTGCTTGTCCTGCTGTGGTGCCTGCCGCCGCTAGCGATGGCCGCTTCGAAAATCACGTTCGAGAGCCGCAAACTGTCAGTGCTTCATGCCATGGGCGGGCAGGCAAAAGACCTCGGGCAGCATTTCATCACCGGCTACACGTCATTTACGGAAGTCGCAGCGCTCGCCGAAAAAGGACTGATCGGTGGCATCTATATCTCCCACCACAACATCAAGGGCCGAACCGCGGCGGCGCTGAAGGCGGAGATTGCAGCCCTGCAGGCGTTGCGCCGCGCCGCCGGGCTTGCGCCGCTGATCGTCGCCGCCGACCAGGAAGGCGGCATCGTCTCGCACCTCGCGCCGCAGCTGACCTCGCTGCCCGCGCTGTCGACGCTTGTGGATTTGCCGCCGGACCGGCGCGCAAGGATGGCCGGCGAGTTCGGCCGCACCCATGGCCGCGAACTCGCCGACCTCGGCGTGACGCTGAATTTCGCGCCGGTGGTCGACTTGCGCCGGTCGCGCAATCCCAACCCGTTCGATTTCAACAGCCTGATCAGCCGCCGCGCCATTTCCGACGATCCGGCGACGGTGGCGGAGATCGCGGCGGCTTATGTCGGCGGGCTTGAGGGGTCCGGCGTCGGCGCCACGGTCAAGCATTTTCCGGGCATGGGCCGGGTCCAGGCCGACACCCATCATTTCCGCGCCAGCCTCGATACGCCGCTGCCGGAACTGGAGGCTTCCGACTGGATTCCGTTTCGCGAAGTGCTGGCGCGTTCGAACGCGGTGCTGATGGTCGGGCACGTCGCCGTCACGGCGATCGATTCCAAACGTCCCGCCTCGCATGCCAAGGGCGTGATCGACGGCCTGATCCGCAAGAAATGGGGTTTTCAGGGACTGATCGTCACCGACGACCTGGTGATGGGCGCGATCTACCAGCACGGGGCCTGCACCGCCGTGGTCGAGGCGCTCAACGCCGGCGTCGACCTGCTGCTGGTCGCCTATGACGGGATGCAATATTACCGCATGTTCGATTGCGCGCGCGCTGCGTTCGCGCGCGGCGACCTGGACGGCAGGATGCTGCGCGACAGCGATGCGCGGCTGAAATCGCGCGCTGTTTCCGTGCCCCGGACGCAGCGCAGCGCGTAGCTCTTGCGAAGTGGTGCGCTGCAGAGCCGGGGCCCCGGTTGCTTGCATCTCGAAGAAACCGGGGTCCCGGTTCTGCGAAGCAGCGCTTCGCAAGAGCTACGCGCCGCATCGCGCCCGGGACACGGGCGCGCCCTTGCCCGACATCGCGATCGGCTATCTAATCGTCTCGCAGCAGATGGAGCACGACGCATGCGTCAGATACCGCCGGGAGCAAAGGGAACGGCGACGCTGCGCGTGCTGCCCGAACATCTCGCCAACCGGTTCAAGGATGCCATCCTGCCGCAGGTGCTGGCGACGCCGGTCATGGTGCTGGTCATGGAAAACGCCGCGCTCAATGCGATCCGGCCCTATCTGGATGCGGGCGAGAGCGCGGTCGGCACGTCCATCGACGTCCGGCATCTCGCTGCCACCCCTGTCGGCCACGAGGTTCGTGCCGACGCCGAGGTGGTCAAGGTCGACGGAAAGCGCATCGAATTCAAGGTGTCGGCGCGCGACGAGAGCGAAGAGATCGGCAACGGCACGCATCAGCGCATGGTGATCGAGCTTGGCCCGTTCAACGAGCGGCTTGCGAGGAAGAGGAAGTAGATCGTAGGGCGGGTTAGCCGCCCACATCCGAGGTCATTCCACAAGCGAAGGCGCAAGGCGTAACCCGCCGCCGGTGCGCGTGGCGCGGCGGATTACGCCAACGGGGCGCGCGTTCGCGCGACCCGTTGGCTAATCCGCCCTACCGCAAATGACACGCCACATGTTGCCCCGGCGCGATCTCGCGCAGTAGCGGCGTCTCGATCTTGCAGCGGGCCACCGCGATCGGGCAGCGCGTATGAAAATGGCAGCCGCTGGGCGGATGCACCGGGCTTGGCACGTCGCCCTGCAGCGCGGGTCTGTTATCGCGGATGGTCGGGTCAGGCACCGGGATCGCCGACAGCAGCGCCTCGGTGTAGGGATGGCCGGGCCGGGTGAAGATCGTGGCCTTATCGGCGATCTCGACGATGCGGCCGAGATACATCACCGCGATGCGGTGGCTGATGTGTTCGACCACCGCGAGATTGTGCGAGATGAACAGATAGGACAGCCCGAGATCGCGCTGCAGGTCCATCAGCAGGTTGATCACCTGGGCCTGGATCGAGACGTCGAGCGCCGACACCGGCTCGTCGCAAACGATCAGCTTTGGATTGAGCGCCAGCGCGCGGGCAATGCCGATGCGCTGGCGCTGGCCGCCGGAAAACTGGTGCGGGTAGTTGCCCATCTGCGCGCGCGACAGCCCGACCCGGTCGAACAGTTGCGCGACCCGGGCCTCGCAGGCCTTGCCGCTGGCGAGACCATGCGTGCGCAAGGGCTCACCGACGATGTCGCCGACGGTCATGCGGGGATTGAGCGAGGAGAACGGGTCCTGGAAGATGATCTGCAATTCGCGGCGGAACGGGCGCATCTCGCGGTTGCTCAAGCTGGTGATGTCCTGCCCGGCGACGCGGATGGTGCCGTCGGTCGGCTCGATCAGCCGCAGGATGGCGCGGCCGACGGTGGATTTTCCGCAGCCGGACTCGCCGACCAGGCCAAGCGTCTCGCCTTCGGCAATCGAGAAGCTGACGCCATCGACCGCCAGCACCAGATCGGGGGCAGAGAGAAATCCGCGCCGCACCGGAAAATGTTTTTTCAACGCGTCGACCACCAGCACCGGCTGCGCGGCCGCGCCGGCGCCTCGCGTGTTGACTGCGGCGTCAGTCATGGCCGCGCCCGTTGGAACGTCCGGGATGCCAGCATGCAGCCCAATGGCCCGGTGCTTTTTCCTCGTAAGCCGGATTCTCGGCGCGGCAGCGCTCGTCGGCGCGCGGGCAGCGCGGCGCGAAGGCGCATCCGGGCGGCAGGTTGGTCAGCGGCGGCACCATGCCTGGGATTTCCTGCAGGCGACCCGTCGCGGCGGTCTCGCCGCGCAACAGGCCAAGCCGCGGCAGCGACGCCATCAGGCCGCGGGTGTATTGATGCTGGGGATTGGCGAACAGCGCCTCGACCTTCGCCTCCTCGACCTTGCGCCCGGCATACATCACGATGACGCGCTGCGCGGTCTGCGCCACCAGCCCGAGATCGTGGGTGATCAGGATCACGGCGGTGCCGAGCTTTTTCTGCAGGTCGACGATCAGTTCCAGGATCTGCGCCTGCACGGTGACGTCGAGCGCGGTGGTCGGCTCGTCGGCGATCAGCACTTTCGGATTGCAGGCCAGCGCAATCGCGATCATCACGCGCTGCCGCATGCCGCCGGACAATTGATGCGGATATTGCCGGGCGCGCTGAGCGGCCTCCGGTATCCGCACCAGCGACAGCAGTGCTGCGACCTTCGCCCGCAATTCGGACTTCGACAGCGTCTGATGCAGGCTCAAGACCTCGCCGAGCTGGCGGCCGATGGTCATCACCGGATTGAGCGAGGTCATCGGCTCCTGAAAAATCATGGAAATGTCGCGGCCGCGCATGGCCCGTATTTCGTCGTCGTTGAGGCTGAGGATATCGACGCCATCGAGGCGGATCGAGCCGCCGACGATGCGGCCGGGCGGGTCGGGGATCAGGCGCATCAGCGACAGCGCGGTGACGCTCTTGCCGCAGCCGGATTCGCCGACGATGGCCAGCGTCTCGCCGCGCTTGAGCGAAAACGACACGCCGTCGACGGCCTTGACCGCGCCGGAGCGGGTGAAGAAATAGGTCTTCAGCGCGTTCACCTCGAGCACGGGCTCGGCGCCCAACGCTTCGCCGGTGGAAGCGTGCACGATCTGTTGATCCGGCGATTGCATCAGCGTCGCAGCCGCGGGTCGAGCATGTCGCGCAGCGCGTCGCCCAAAAGGTTGGCGCCGAACACCACGAGGCTGATGGCGAGGCCGGGGAAGATCACCAGCCAGGGCGCCGCGCGCATGTATTCGGCGGCGGATTCCGACAGCATGCGCCCCCAGGACGGATAAGGCTCGGGCACGCCGAGGCCGAGGAAGGACAGCGAGGCTTCCACCAGGATGGCGGAACCGAACTGCGCGGTGACCAGCACGATCAGCGGCGCCAGCGTGTTGGGCAGCACATGGCGGATCGCGATCCAGGTCTCAGAAAGGCCGATCGCGCGGGCGGCCTCGACGAACGGCATTTCCTTCAAGGCGAGGGTGTTGGAGCGCACGATGCGCGAGATGCTGGGCACCAGCGGGATCGCAATCGCGATGATGGTGTTGCGCAGCGACGGCCCCAGCGCCGCCGCCATCACCAGCGCGGTCACCAACAGCGGCAACGATTGCATCATGTCGATGACGCGCTGCACGATCAGGTCGAGCCAGCCGCCGAAATAGCCCGACAACAGCCCGATGGGAACGCCGACCAGGCATCCGAGCGTGATCGAGCCCAGACCCACGGCCAGCGAAATCTGCGATCCGCCGACGATCCGGCTGAACACGTCGCGGCCCATGAAGTCCGCGCCCAGCCAGTGCGCGGCGCCGGGTTTTGCCAGCGACGCCGCGGAATTGGTCAGGGTCGGATCGAACGGGCTGAGGGTGCTCGCGAAGATCGCGGTGAGCACGAACACGATCAGGATGATCGCGCCGGCTGCGCCGAGCGGATAGTGCCGCGCCAAAAACATCGCGCCCTGCCATCGCGTGGTGATGTTGGCGCCCGCCTTGGCCAGTTCGGCACTGTGTTCGATCGCCGTCATGATGCCCTCACCCGTACCGGATCCGGGGATCGAACAGCGTATAGGCCATGTCGACCAGGAAATTGATGGAGACGACGATGACGGCGATGAACATCACCAGGTTCTGCACAATCGGATAATCGCGCGAGCGCACCGCCTCGACCAGGAAGCGGGCGACGCCGGGGATGTTGAACACGGTTTCGGTCACGATCAGGCCGCCGATCAAAAACGCCGCTTCGATGCCGATGATGGTGATCACCGGCAGCATGGCGTTGCGCAGCGCGTGATCGTAATTCACCGACGGTTCGGAGGCGCCCTTGGAACGCGCGGTGCGGATGTAGTCCTGGCGCAGCACTTCCAGCATCGAGGACCGCGTCAGCCGCATCATCAGCGCCGAGCTGCGGAAGCCGACCACCAGCGCCGGAATGCTCAAGAGTCCGATTTCCTTCCAGAAATTGTCCACCGGCTTGTTGTAGATCGGAATCCAGCCGAACACCTGGACGAACAGCAGCAACACCAACAGCCCAAGCCAGAACGACGGCAGCGACAGCCCGCTGAGACTGAGCACCCGCAAAAAATAATCCAGCGGCGTGTTGCGCCGGACCGCGCTGATGACGCCGAGCGGCACGCCGATCATAACCGCGAACAACAGCGCCAGCGTTGCGAGCTTGGCGGTCACCGGCAGCCGCGGCGCGATCTCCTCGATCGCCGGGCGTTCCGAGATATAGGCATAACCGAGATCGCCCTGCAGCAGGCCGCCGATCCACTGCCCGTACTGCACGACCAGCGAACGGTCGAGCCCGAGCTCGTGCTCGATCTTGTGCTTCTGGGCGTCGTCGACGATCCCTGCGGAGTCGACCAGGATATCGGCGATGTTGCCGGGCACCAGCCGCAGCGCGATGAAGATCAGCACCGACATCCCGAACAGGGTCAGCCCCATCAGCATCAGCCGGCGCAGCAGGTAACTGCCCATCACGGTGTTCTCTTGCTGAGGTCCCAACAAACTCCGCCGTCATCCTGAGGTGCTCGCCCTCTTGGGCGAGCCTCGAAGGATGAGCCACAAGCACCGGCGCCCGCTTCCATCCTTCGAGACGCCGCGCAAGGGCGCGGCTCCTCAGGATGACGACGGCGGGTGTGGCAAAAACCGTCATTGCGAGGAGCGAAGCGACGAAGCAATCCAGTCCTTGGCTCTGGATTGCTTCGCTTCGCTCGCAATGACGTAAACATTCGCATCAGCTCATATCTTCACTTGTCGAGCCAGACGTCCTCGAAGCGGGTGTTGTTGTAGATGCTGTTGTCGTGCATCGTGAAACCTTTCACATAAGGCTGCCAGCAGGTGCCGCCGCTGTCGTGCTCGATGATCGGGCGCGCGGCGTCCTCGACCAGCAGGTTTTCGATATCCCAGACGATCTGCTTGCGCTTGGCCGTGTCGATTTCCTTCGCCTGCTGGAAGATCAGCCGGTCGACCTCCGGGTTGCAATATTCGGTGTAATTGCGCGCGGACTTGCAGGTGTAATTCTCCACCAGGTTGGAATCGGGATCGTCGACGGCGATTCCGGTCAGGTTGAGGCCGACCTGATAGTCCTTCTTGCCGATCTTGGTGTACCATTGCGGGGTATCGACGTTCTCCAGCTCGCCATCGATGTAGATCTTCTTCAGCTGGTCGATCAGGATCACCGCGGGATCGCGGTAGACCGGGATGTTGCGGGTCGCGACCTTCACTTTGAGCGTCTTGGACGGACCGTAGCCCAGGCCCTCCATCAGCTTGCGCGCATCCGTGCGGTTCTTCTCGATGTCGGGACCGTAACCGGCGAGTTTTTCCAGGCGGTCCTGCGGCATCGCCCATTCGCCTGACGGCGCCGGCAGCATGGCGCCGCCGATGGTGCCGGTGCCTTCGTTGAGGATGGTGTTGAACGATTTCCGGTCCAGCGCCAGCGACATCGCCTTGCGGATATCGGCATTGTCGAACGGCGGCGAACCGCGGTTGACGATCAGGTTGATCGAGACGCCGGTGGACTTGAATTCGCACAGCGCTTTCGGCGCCTGGGCTTTCATGTCCTTCATCAGCGGCGCGGAAATGTCGGTCGGAAAAGTGAGGTCGAAATCGCCCGTCGTGAAGGCCAGGATGCGGGTGGAGCGGTTCTCGATGATCTTGATGTCGATGCCGTCGAGATACGGCCTGCCCTTCTTGAAGTAATCGGGATTGCGGACCAGCCGGATCGAATCGCCGCGCTTGAATTCGACGAATTTGAACGGCCCGGTGCCGACCGGGCGGGTGCGCATCACATTTTGCGGCACGTGGCAGGGATAGATCGGCGAATATCCGGAGGCGAGCAGCAGCAGGAACGAGGGTTGCGGCGTCTTCAGATGGAAGGTGACTTCATTGTCGCCGTTGGTCGTGACCTCCTCGAGATTGAAGTACCAGACCTGGCGCGGATTCTTGCGGAAGTCGGCGGCTTCGCCTTTGCCGATCAGCATGTTCCAGGTGCACTGCACGTCCTTGGCGGTGAACGGCTTGCCGTCATGCCACTTGACGCCCTCGTGCAGCTTGAATGTCAGCTTGGTGTTGCTCGGGTCCCACGACCAGCTCGAGGCCATATCCGGAACGATGGTGTCGGCGCTTTCATGCGACTTCGCCGGATCGAACATCACCAGATTGTTGAACACCGGCATGAACGGCATGTTGACCGACACCGTCGCCTCCTCGAGGATCGAGGCGCTCGGCGGATTGTCGCGGTGATAGACACGCAACGTGCCGCCCTGTTTTTGCGCGGCGGCGGGGCCGGCGGCGCAGGCCAGTGCGAGCAGCGCGAGCGAGGTTAACCTGAAGCGAGCCGTCATGACATTCCTCCCACAGGGCCTGCGACGCTTGAAGCGTTCTTGAATTGGCGGGGAACCTAGCACGGCTGCGCGGGGGGACAATGCTCCGGATGGCTAAGGTGCATGGCAATCGTAGCCCGCATGAGCGAAGCGACATGCGGGGAGCGCTGTCCCGCATGTCGCTTCGCTCATGCGGGCTACGGTACTTCGCTATTTCAGCGCCAGCACGACCGGGCCCGCCGCAGGATCGGTGACGCCGAGGCCGCCGCCGAGGTCTTCCAGCGTATCGCGAAACGAATCCAGGGTGGCGATCATGTTCGGCCGCGCCGCGATGCAGGCGTCCATGTCTTTCCATTCGGCGATAATGCAGTAGGCGCGCTCGCCGGTCTTGATGATGTTGGCGTGGATCAGGCCGGGCCAAGCTGCCTCGACCGCCTTGTGCGCATCCAGAAACTCCTGATCGCGTCCCGGCTTGACCCGAAAACGCACGGCATTGAAAGCGGTCATAACCTTTTCCCATCCTTTATGAATATGAGCGACGATACGCAGCCCGCACACGTCACGCAATACAGTCCTTGTAGCCCGGATGGAGCGCAGCGCAATCCGGGACTCGGCGCGCGTAAAACCCCGGATTTCGCTGCGCTCCATCCGGGCTACGCGCCTCAATCGGGCGCCTTTGCATTCGGCGTCCGGGTGTCATCGACGTCCGGCCATTGCTGCGCGGGCAGCGGACACTCCTTGCCGGTGATCCGCTCGACCGCAATGGCGTAGACGGTAATGATGTCGAGCCGCGGGAAAAAACCCTTTGGCCGTCCGGTGTCCGGCTTGCCGTATTTTTGCATCAGCATTTCGCAAAAGCGCTGCTTGACATCGCGCTCCTCGACCACGCGAATGCGGCCGAACAGGATGACGCTGCCATAAGCGAGGCCGGAATCGCACTCGAAGCGCCCGTAGTCGAACACCTGGTCGGGTTCATCGACCTCGAAGCAGACGCGCTGCTCGCGATCGATGTTGCTGCGGAAGTGTCCCCGCGCGAGGGTGGTATGGACGAACACCTGATCGTCCATGCAGACGTAGAGCAGCGGCAGGCAATACGGATAGCCGTCTTCACCGATCGTGGCGAGGCGGCCGGCAAAACCGCGCTGCAGGAATTGCAGCGCGCGGTCGTCCGGCATCACCCGGTCGGCGCGGCGAAGTTGTGGCGAGCTCATCGGGACCTCGGTTGGCAAAGGCGCGTCACAGTACCACCTTGCCGCGCTGCCGACGAGAGAGCCGTAGCCCGCCATGAGCGAAGCGATATGCGGGACGGCTTTCCCCGCATATCGCTTCGCTCATGGCGGGCTACGGCACCGGCGACGCGCCCTCACCATGCAGATGGCACGCCACTGCGCGCTCGCCGCCCATGCTGCGCAGCAGCGGCTGGTCGGTCTTGCACACCGCCATGGCGCGCGGGCAGCGGGTGTGGAAGCTGCAGCCGGGTGGCGGGCGGAGCGCGCTCGGCACTTCGCCTGATATCACGGTGCGCGGGCGGCGGGCTTCGACTTCGGGATCGGCGACGGGGACTGCCGCCATCAGCGCCTCGGTGTAGGGATGCAGCGGGGTCGAATAGAGATCATCGCGGTCGGCGATCTCCACGATGCGGCCGAGATACATCACCGCGATGCGGGTGGAGATGTGCCGCACCACCGCGAGATCGTGCGCGATGAAGAGATAGGTCAGGCCGAGCCGCTCCTGCAGGTCCATGAACAGGTTGATGACCTGGGCCTGGATCGAGACGTCGAGTGCGGACACCGGCTCGTCGGCGATCAAGAGGCTCGGCTCCAGCGCGAGCGCGCGCGCAATCCCGATGCGCTGGCGCTGGCCGCCGGAAAATTCATGCGGGTAACGGTCGGCCATATCCGGCAACAGCCCGACCGAGGCGATCAGCGCGGACACCTTGTCGCGCGTCGCGGCCCTGTCACGGTCGAGGCCGTGCACCGCCAAGGGCTCGGTGACGATGTTGCGGATGGTCATGCGCGGGTTCAGCGAACCGTAGGGATCCTGATACACCATCTGCATGCGGCGGCGTACCGCGAGCAATTCCGCGCCGCGGTGCGGGGCGATGTCGCGGCCTTCGAATATGATCCGCCCCGCGGTCGGCGTCAGCATGCGCAGCACCGCCAGTCCCGTGGTCGACTTGCCTGAGCCGCTTTCGCCGACCAGCCCCAGCGTTTCGCCGCGCCTGATCGTGAACGACACGCCATCGACCGCCTTGACGGTTGCGACCTGACGCTGGATCACGATGCCCCTGGTGACCGGGAAATGCACTTTCAGATCCTCGACACGGAGGATCGGCTCGGCGGCGGCAGGCTGGGGCAGCGCGTCAGACATCGGCGAAGCAGGCTTTGGCGTGGCGGTCCGTAACGAAGGTCAGTTCCGGCCGCGTATGCCGGCACGGTTCGATCATCGAGCGGCAGCGCGGCGCGAACGAGCAGCCGGCCGGCAGGCTCGCGAGATCCGGCGGCTGGCCTTCGATCGGCACCAGGCGGCGGCCGCCATCGAGGCGGGGAACGGAGGCCATCAGGCCGAGCGTGTAGGGATGTTTCGGCCGGGCGTAGAGTTCGCGCGCGGGCGCCACCTCCACAATGCGCCCGCCATACATCACCGCGACGCGATCGGCATAGCGCGCGACCACGCCGAGATCGTGGGTGATGAGGATCAGCGACGAGCCGGTCTCGCGGGTGACCTCTTTCAAGAGATCGAGGATCTGCGCCTGCACCGTCACGTCAAGCGCGGTGGTCGGCTCGTCGGCGATGATGAGGCGCGGCGCGCAGGCCAGCGCCATCGCGATCATGACGCGCTGGCGCATGCCGCCGGAATACTGGTGCGGATAGGAGCCGAGCCTGCTCGCCGCATCCGCAATGCGCACCCGGCCGATCAACTCGGCCGCCGCCTCATAGGCCTTCGCCCAGGGCGTGCCGCGATGCACATTGATCGGCTCCGCCACCTGCAGGCCTACGGTCAAGGCCGGATTGAGCGACGACATCGGCTCCTGGAAGATCATGGCGATCTTGTTGCCGCGGACCGCGCGAATGCCGGGGTCGTCGAGTTTTACCAGATCGATGCCGTCGAACAGGATTTCGCCGCTTTCGATCCGGCCCGGCGGGTCCGGGATCAGCCGCAGCACCGACAGCGCGGTGACGCTCTTGCCCGAACCGGACTCGCCGACGATCGCCAGCGTCTCGCCGGGGTCGACATGAAACGACACGCCATCGACCGCGGTGACGGTGCCGCGTTCGGTACGGAACCGCGTGGTGAGATTTTTCACCTCCAGCAGCGGGCGGGTCACGGGCCGCGAACTCAGTAGCCCAGTTTCTTCTTCAGCTCCTGATCGATCCAGATGCGGGCGTAGATCGGCCCGGGACGCACCGAGCCCGCGCGCAATTCGCCGCCGTAGTTCTTCACCCACGGCCACCATGCGGTGAAGATGTAGGGCGTCGGCAGCCAGACATAGGGCGCCTTGTCCAGGATTTCCCGCGTCATCTCCTTCAGCATGGCCTGGCGTTTGGATTCATCCTGCTCGAGATAGACCGCGTCCATCTTCTTGTCGTATTCGGGATCGCTCCACTGCGACGGATTCCAGACCTGGCCTTTGACAAAGCTCTTGCGGATGGTCGTGGTCGGGTTGGTGTGGCCGTTAGCCATCAGATAACCCGGCGCGTTGGTCTTGGTGGTCATGGCGGAGAGGAACGCGCCGTATTCCATCGGCTGCGCCTCGATCTTCACGCCGACCTGTTCGAAGTAGGCGGCGAGCAACGGCAGCAGGTCCATGAGGTCGGGCGAGCACGAGCAGACCTGCACCTTGAAGCTGAATCCCTTGGGCACCCCGGCCTCGGCGAGCAGCTTCCTGGCCTTCTCCGGATTGTAGGTGAACAGCTCCTTGATGGAATCCGGCATCGCTTCCAGCGGCTCGAAATAGCCGAGATAATCGGGATGCTGCGGGTAGGCGAACAACTCGGCATTGCCGCCGTAATATTCCTTGACGATCTCCGCCTTGTTGACGGCGAGATTGAGCGCGCGGCGGACACGGACGTCGTCGAACGGCTTGGTGTCGACGCGCAGCGCGAGGAACTGACCGTTCATCGACAGCCATTTCGACCACTGCAATTGCGGCGCGTTCTTTTTCAGCTCGTCCACCGCAGACCAGCGAATGAATTCAAGAATGTCGAGTTTTGCGGTACGCAGCGCGGTCAGGAACGTCGCCTCGTCCTTGATGGTGCGGTAGACGACCTTGTCGACCAGCGGAAGTTTTACCTCGACGCCGTTGATCTTCTCGCTTCCCCAGTAATTCGGATTCCTGATATAGCTGTTGGAATTGCCCTGCACGAAATCGGCGAGCAGGAACGGCCCGGTGCCGTTGACGTTCTTCCAGTTGCCGGCGCCGGCGTCTGCGACTTCCCTGGGCACGATGGCGGAGTAATAACCATAGCCGAAGCGATAATCCCATTCGGCGTTGTAGTTCTTGAAGGTGAACACCACCGTATGCTTGTCGGTCGCCTCGACCTTGTCGAGATGGTCGAAATAACCGGCGATCTTCTTCGGGCTCTTGTCGAGCCGGTTATAGGCGAACACCACATCGTCGGCGACCATCTCGCGCGCCGCCATCACGCCCGGCTTGTCCGGAAACATCACGCCCTTGCGCAAATTGATTTCGAGCCGAAGCGGGTTCTGCTTCCAGGTCCAGGTCTCGGCGAGTTCGCCGCGGATCGCATCCGAGGGAAGCCAGGCATCGGCATAGAACGGATGCTTGCCGCCGAGCCGTTTCGACTTGCTGAGGTCGGCGACAAAGAGCTGCTCGTAGACCCCGCCGGTGTCGTGGTTGTGCTTCCAGTTCCAGTCGGCGGAATCCCAGGACAGTGCCGAGAGCGTCACATAGATGGTGCCGATCTCCAGCGTACCGCCGGCCTTCGGCGGCTGCTCGGATTGCGCGAATGCCGATGTGCCGAGCGACAGCGTGGCGGCCACGGATGCCGCGGCCAGCCGCAAGCGAATGCGAGAAACGCGCATGGTCTCCTCCCCTGTTAAGCCCATCGGCCTTTATCGCGAACCGCGCATGCGCGGATCGAGCAGGTCACGCAAGGCATCTCCGAACACGTTGGTGGCATAAACCACGACCGTCAAGCACAGCCCCGGCGCCAGCGCCAACCACGGACCCTGGAACATGTAGGTGCGGCCCGAGCCTGACAGCATGCCGCCCCAGGTCGGCGTCGGCGGCGGCACGCCGAGGCCGAGGAACGACAGGCTCGACTCGGCCAATATCACGGTGCCGACGCGCGTCGTGAACAGCACGATGATCGGCGGCATGATGTTCGGCAGGATGTGGCGCCACAGGATGCGCTTGGTCGAGGCGCCGATCGATTGCGCGGCATGCACATACATGTTCTCCCGCACCGACACTACGGCGGAGCGGATAATGCGCGAGCCTGCGATACCCAAGAGCAGCCCGAGCGTGCCGACGATCTGCGGAATGCCGGGGCCGAGCACGGAGACCACGACCAGCAGGATGATCAGATCCGGAAAGCTCATCCAGGCATCGACGAAGCGCTGCGTGATCAGATCGATCTTGCCGCCGAGATAACCGGTCAGGATTCCAACGACGACGGAGACGACCGTTGCCAGCGTCGCTGCGGTAAATCCGATGATCACCGACAGCTGCGCGCCATACAGGCACCGCGACAGCATGTCGCGGCCGAGATTGTCGGTTCCGAAGGGGTAAGCGAGCGAAGGCGCCAGCAAACGGTTGCGCGGGCTGATCTGATTCATCCCGTACGGCGCCAGCACGTCGGCGAATATTCCGCACAGAAGAAAAAGCATGAAGATCACGCCGCCGGCGGCGCCCAGCGGCTTTTCGCGGAACAGGCGAACCAGGAAATGCATGACGCCAGAGCGCTCGCTCCGCACCAGGGCGACGGGGATGTCGGTGACCAACGCCATCAGCGATATCTCACCTTGGGATCGAGCAGGCCGTAGCTCAGATCGACCACGAGATTGATCAGCATCACGCTGAGGCCGATCACCAGGCTGACGCCGGTGATGATGGGATAATCGCGCTGGCTGATCGAATCCAGCAGCAGGAGTCCCATGCCGGGAATCACGAAAATCTGCTCCACGATCACGGCGCCGCCGATCAGGATCGGCGCCTGCAGGCCGATCAGCGTCACCACCGGGATAAGCGCGTTGCGCAGCGCGTGGCGGATCACCACCAGCCGTTCCGAAAGACCTTTTGCCCAGGCGGTGCGGATGTAGTCCTGGCGCAGCACTTCCAGCATCATGGTCCGCGTCATGCGCATGGTGATGGCGGACAGCGCGGTGCCGAGGATGATGGCGGGAAGGATCATCTGCCGCAGGTTTTGCACGGGATCGTCGAAGAACGCGACGAAGCGGACCTGCGGCGACCAGCCCCACCAGATCGAGGGGAATACCATCACCATGGTGCCCATCCAGAAACTCGGCACCGCCAGCATCAGGATCGAGAACGAACGGGCAAGATAGTCGCCGGGGGTGTCCTGGCGGATCGCCGAGTAGATTCCGATCGGAATGGCGACGCACAGCGCCACGATCATCGCCATCAGCCCGAGCTGGAACGTGACCGGCAGGCGCGCGCGGAGAAGCTCAGCAACGGGCGTATTCTGCCAGAGCGAGCGGCCGAAATCGCCGTGCAGCAGGATGCCGGCGATCCACTTCGCGTATTGCTCCCACATCGGCCGGTCGAGGCCGAGCGTGTTGATCAGCTGGTCGCGCGACAGCTTGTCGGCGCCGACGTCGTTCTGCGACAGCATCATGTCGATGATGCTGCCCGGCACCAGCCGCACGATCACGAAGACGATCAGGCTCGCGAAGAACAGCGCCGGGATCAGCGCCAGAAGCCGCCGTGCCAGATAGGCCTGCATGCACCGTGTCTCGCGGTTGGGAGTGTCAGAGTGGACCGCAGGCGAGACCGCCGCAAGCCTTTCGTGTCCCGGGCGCGGTGCGGCATTCTTCATGCCGCTCCGCAGAACCGGGACCCCGGTTTCTTCAAGTCGCAAGTAACCGGGACCCCGGCTCTGCAGCGCACCGCTCCGCGAAGAGCTACGCGCTGCGCTGCGTCCGGGGAACGCACCTGACGTAGACGGACCGGGAAAGCCCGCCTAGACTGATGCCAATAATTCCGACACCCGGAAAAAGCCGGGCGAATGAAAATGTGCCGACCACGCAGCCGGCAATCAGGGAGAGAACCATGAACCATCTTATACGGCGCCACGCCGCACTGTTGCCTGCCCTCGCCGCCACGTTGGTGCTGGCGATGCCTGCTTCTGCGCAGGAAACCTTCAAGCTCGGCATCGTCACCTTCCTGTCCGGTCCCGCCGCGGACAGTTTTGGCGTGCCCGCGCGCAACGGCGGCCAGTTCGTCATCGACCAGCTGAACAAGGGCGCCGCGCCCGCGCCCTATAACAAGGTGGGGTTCGGCGGCATGAAGATCGAGCCTGTCATCATCGACGAGAACGGCGGCGCGACAAAACAGGTGCAGGAGATGCGCAACCTGTATCAGCGCGACAATGTCGACGTCGTGCTCGGTTACATCGGCTCCGGTGACTGCCTGGCAGTGGCGCCGATCGCCGAAGAGCTGAAGAAGATGCTGGTGCTGATGGATTGCGGCACGCCGCGCATCTTCGAGGAGTCGAAATACAATTATGTGTTCCGCACCGCGGCGCATGCGACCATGGATAATGTCGGCCTGATCCGCTACATGAAGGCGAAGAACATCAAGATGGACACGCTGTCGGCGATCAACCAGGACTATGCCTGGGGCCAGGACAGCCGCGCCGATTTTGTGGCCGCCGCGGGCCAGCTTTACCCAAGCGCCAAACTCGAGACCGACCTGCTGCCGAAATTCGGCGCCGGGCAATACGGCACCGAAATCTCCGCTCTCGTCGGCGCCGGCTCCGACGTGGTCTATTCCAGCCTGTGGGGCGGCGACCTGCAGGCCTTCATCCTGCAGTCGGTGCCGCGCGGCCTGGCAAAACGCAGCCAGCTGGTGTTTTCCGCCGCCGACCACGTGCTGCCGCCGCTCGGCGACAAGATGCCCGACGGCGTCATCATCGGCGCGCGCGGCGCCTACGGCTTGATGTCGCAGAAATCGCCGGTCAACGACTGGTTCTTCAAGGGCTACGAGGGCGTCAACAACGTCTATCCGGTGCAGGCCGCCTACCGCATGAGCCAGGCGATCCTCGGGCTGAAGTCGGCGGTGGAAAAGGCGATGGCGGCGAACGGCGGCAAGAAGCCTTCCACCGACGAACTGGTTGCGGCGATGACCGGGCTGGAATGGCAATCGCCGGGCGGGCTGATCCAGATGAAGCTCGCCGACGGCCATCAGGCGATCCAGTCGATCGCGTTTAGCCGCACCAAATACAACCCGGATGCCAAGCGCGTCGATCTGGTCGACATCCAGTATTTCGCCGCCGAATGCGTCAATCCGCCTGCGGGCGTCAAGGCGCTGGACTGGATCAAGGGCGGCATGGCCGGCGCGAAGTGCAATTAGCGGCTTGCGCTGACCTGAAGCCGCGACGCGCCCTTCACCTCTCCCCGCAGGGGAGAGGTCGGATTGCATCGTCAGATGCAATCCGGGTGAGGGGCTGCCGCGAGTCCTGCGCGTGGGGCGAGCCCCTCACCCGACGCGCATCTGACGATGCGCGTCGACCTCTCCCCTGCGGGGAGAGGTAAGAAAGTGAACCTCCTGCTCACCATCATCGTCGACGGGCTGATCGAGGCGTCGTGGCTGTTCATCGTGGCGCTCGGGCTGACGCTGGTGTTCGGCGTGCTGAAAATCCTCAACATCGCACATGGCAGTTTCTATGCACTCGGCGCCTATGTCGCGGCGACCGCGGTGACCATGGCGGCTGCGAAAGGCCTGCCGCCCGCGGCGAGTTTTGTCGCCATGCTGCTTGCGGCGGCGTTCGTGGCGTCGGCGGTCGGGCTGATGCTGGAGCGTGGTCTCTTGAAAATGTTTTACGGCCGCGACGAGGTGGTGCTGCTGCTCGTAACCTACGCGGTGTTCCTGCTGCTGGAGGACCTGACCAAACTGATCTGGGGCGTCAATCCGATCTATGCGACGCAGCCCTACGACCTGTTCGGCAATGTCGCCTTCGGCAAGCTGTTTTATGTCGGCTATGACCTGGTGCTGATACCGATCGCAGCCTTAAGCGGAGCTGCGGTGTGGTTCGGGCTGAACCGGACGGTGACCGGCAAGATCGTCTCGGCCGTCATCCACAACGAAGAAATGAGCGCCAGCATGGGCGTCAAGGTGAAGCGCGTCTACGCGCTGGCCTTCGCGTTCGGCGTGCTGCTGGCGGCGTTCGCGGGCGCGCTGACCGCGCCGAAGATTTCGGTGCAGCCGGGATTGAGCTCCGACGTCATCATCCTGAGTTTCGCCATCGTGGTGATCGGCGGGCTCGGCAGCGTGGAGGGCGCCGCGGTCGGCGCGATCCTGGTCGGCATTGCGCGCGCCACTTCCGTGCATCTGCTGCCGCAGGCCGAACTGTTCATGATCTACCTGATCATGGCGGCGGTGCTGATGTTCCGCCCGGAAGGGCTGTTTCAGCGCGAGACGGCAAGGCGGATCTGATGCGACGTGGCCTGCATCCTTTTGTCATGATCGCGCTGGTGATCGCAGCCGCGCTGTTCGGCCGCGTGCTGCCGACCTGGACGCTGTCGCTGGCGACGGTGGCCGCCTCCAACGCGCTGATCGCGCTCGGCATCGTGGTGCTGGCCCGCACCGGCAATGTGTCGTTCGGGCAAGGCCTGTTCTTCGCCGCCGGCGGCTACGGCGTGGCGCTGATCGCCAATGCCTGGGGCATCACCGATGCCGTGGCGCAGGTCATCATCGGCGCGGTCTGCGGCGGGCTGCTTGGCCTCGTGATCGGGCCGCTGATCGCGCGCTACAGCGGCATCTTTTTCGGCATGCTGACGCTGGCGCTGTCGATGATGCTGTATGGCGCGCTGCTCAAGACGACGGCGCTCGGTGGCTCCGACGGCTTCAATGTCGGCCGTCCCAGCCTGTTCGGCATGGTGTTCGCCGATACGCGTGAGGCCGACTTCATGCTGTATGCGGTGTCGGTGATCACCACCGGCATCGCCGGCATCGCGGCCACCATCCTGTTCCGCTCCGAGCTTGGCCTCGCCAGCCTCGCGGTCCGCGAAAACAACCTGCGGGTCGAATATCTCGGCCTTTCCGCCAACCGCATCGTTACCATCAATTTCGTGATCGCCGCGGTGTTCGCAGGCGCAAGCGGCGCGCTGGCGCTGATGGCGCAACGTCACATCGATCCGCAATTCGCCTACTGGACCACGTCGGGCGAATTCGTGTTCGTGGCGGTGCTGGCCGGATACCAGAGCGTCGCCGCGGTGTTCGTCGCCTCGGTGGCGCTGGAACTGGTGCGCTCGTTCTCGAACCTGTATCTGCCCAACACCTGGCAGCTGGTGCTCGGCATCTTCCTGCTCGCCGTCATCCTGTTCCTGCCCCGCGGCATCGGCTCGCTCTGGATCAGGGACCGGCATCACAAGAAAAACCCAGCCGCAGCAGCGCCACTCGCGGGCGAAAAAGGAACGGCGCCGTGAAGCCGGCGCTTTCCGTGCGGGGCTTGCAAAAACGCTTCGGCGCGGTGGTCGCCGCCGACGCCTTGACGCTCGACATCGCGGCCGGCCAGCGCGTCAGCCTGATCGGCGCCAACGGCGCGGGCAAGACCACCTTTGTCAACATGGTGACGGGCTACATCAAGCCGGACAGCGGCGCGATCGCGCTCGACGGGATGGATCTCGCGGGCCGCTCGCCGCGAGACGTGGCCCGGCTCGGCATTTCCAGGTCGTTCCAGATCCCGCAATTATTCATCGAACTCACCGCGTGCGAAAACCTGAGCGTCGCGCTCTCGGGCGCGCGGGACCGCGCGCTGTCGTTTCATGTTCCGGCGAATGCGCCCGATCGACGCGACACCGCGATCGAATTGCTGGGCCGGTTCGGCCTTGCCGATCTCGCCGACCGGCCGATCTCGGAACTGGCAGGCGGCGTGCGCAAGCTGATCGATATCGCCATGGCGCTGGTGCGCCGCCCAAAACTGCTGCTGCTGGACGAGCCGACGTTCGGGCGTTTCGGCGGAGGAAAAATTCGCCGTCATGGACCGCGTGATCCATGCGGTGGCGCCGGATGCGGCAACCATCGTCTTTGTCGAGCACGACATGGACATCGTCAGCCGCTATGCCGACCGCGTGGTGGCGTTTTACAGCGGCCGCATTCTCGCCGACGGCGATCCGTCTCGGGTGCTGAACGATCCGGAAGTGCGCCGCTACGTCACCGGGGCTGCGCGATGAACGCCGCGCCATTGCTGCAGATCGACAACCTGGTGGTCGAGATTCAATCGATGCCGGCGCTGCGCGGCTTTTCGATCGATGTGGCGCGAGGCGCGATGGTGAGCCTGGTCGGCCGCAACGGCGCCGGCAAGACCACCTTGCTGCGGTCGATCATGGGACACCTTGAGCCCGCGCAAGGCACAATCCGGTTCGACGGCGCGGATCTCGCAAGCCATCCGCGCCACGCCCGCGCGGCGCTCGGCATCGGCTACATGCCGGAGGACCGCTGCCTGGTGCCGCAGCTGACGGTGGAGGAAAACATCCTGCTGCCGCTGTGGGTGGCAAAACATCTCGACCGCCGTGCGAGGCTCGACTTCGTCTACCAGGTGATCGGCGAACTCGCCGAAATGCGCCACCGCAAGGCGCTGCTGCTCAGCGGCGGCCAGCAAAAACTGGTCGCACTCGGCCGCGCGCTCGGCATCGGCACCAGATGCCTGCTGCTCGACGAACCGTTCGAGGGCATCGCGCCGGTGCTTTCCGAGCGATTGTCCGAAGTGCTGGCCTCGCTGAAGGGCGGGGATCTCACGCTGTTGATGTCGCAGTCGGACATGAACCATTCGCGGGGGTTGATCGACGTGGAGTTCACGATCGAGCGCGGGGCGAATGTGTGAAGTGAGAAGCTGGCGCTCTGAGAGGGTCATTGCGAGCGAAGCAAAGCAATCCAGAACCCACAAAGAAAGAGCTGATTGCTTCGTCGCAAGAGCTCCTCGCAATGACGCTGCCACAACCCGCCGTCATCCTGAGGAGCCGCGCACTTGCGCGGCGTCTCGAAGGATCGCCGCAAGCGCTTGTGACCGATCCTTCGAGGCTCGCCGCGATGCGGCGAGCACCTCAGGATGACGGTGCATGCTTGGCCACAAGAAGCCTTTGTCGTACAATTTGCTTCCGAAAACGAGGCAATCATGAGCACCCTGACCGTAAACGCCAAAGGACAAATCACCCTGCCGAAGCATCTCCTGAAGCATTTGAGGGTTCGACCGGGTGAAAAAATTGCCGTGGCCAAGCTGCCCGGCGGCCGACTCGTGGTGAGCGCTCGCCCTACAGGCAAAATTTCGGATGCTTTCGGCCTGCTGAAAAAGAAAGACGGCCCGTCGCTGTCGATTGAGGACATCAACAGGATCGCCGCAGAGGGCTGGGCCGGCAAACGGTGAACTTGCCAGCCGTCGCATAATGAACGAATTCACGCCGCTTCGTTCTGGAGACTTTTCTCGTAAGACTTCAAACTCTTTTGCAGGCTCTCTCGCAGCCTGGGTTCACGAGATGCAATAGCAGCGTTCGCGGCCCTTACGATCTCTGCTTCAATCGCCGCATCCCGGTCAATCTTGCCGTTCCGGAATAGCCATCTGGCGACACTCGCCCAATCCCATAGCGGGCTATCCGAAGTGACCCGGGCCACCGGGGTTGGAAAGTCTTTGCCCCGCTGGGCCTTGGAGTATTGCGTCATCGCGGCGCGACTCATTCCGGTGCGAGCGGCGACATCGGCAAGGCTGACCAGTGGATCGGGTTCAATCCGATCCACTCTGGCTCCTGCGGCAGTAACGCACTTTACCGCGGAGGCAATGGCTGCATCGATCGATTCAGCTTCCCGGTCAAAATCCAGGATGATATGCCCCTTCTGAAAGGACAGAGTTGCGTCGTCGCAACCCGCGTTGAAAAACCGGTCAGCGAAGTCCTCTGCCGCCGGATCGAGGCCCGAAGCAATAATGCTGAATTCAAATGTTTTCATCGTCCTTGCTCGTGCTTGTGAGGGCAACGATCTATCTCACGCCTCAGCCGTTTCGGGTGGTTCTGAGGATTCCTTGGCGTTGACCAGACGAAGGCCGTGCATCCTTCCCGGTCATGATGAGCGCAGAGCAACTTTCCCCAGGCGTGTCCCTTGACCTTGATCCATGACCACCCTTGCTCCTCGGCGTAAGCGACCGCGGCCTCGATCTCCTTGTTGGGGTGGGACGGCCTAGCCACCTTCGTGCCTGTTATTTAGCGAATATGTTAACAAATGTAAACACTCGGTTTTATCTCTTACTTCAGACTGCGACGCGTAAAATCTGTATCGCCCTCGACACCGTTTCGACAGCGAACGGCGGTTGAGCACGGCCATGATTGCATCTCCCCGGCCGTCGCATGCTTATCACTTGATCATTTACTGCATCCGGCCGATATTTGCCGCCGGCGCTCAAGCGGCCTGCAACGGCCGCCGATAAAAATAACGGCACACATCTTTCGGGGAGGATCTCATGACGATATCGCGACGGCAGTTTGTCGGCGGCGTGGCCGGTACGGGGCTCGCCAGCGTGGCGGCCCCTCGTTTCGCGCTCGCGCAAGCCGGCGGACCGGTCCGCGTCGGGCTGCTCGCGGCCAAGACCGGGCCGCTGGCGTCGGGCGGCATCGACATGGAACTGGGGCTCGTGATGTATCTGAAGGAGCGCGGCGACACGCTGGCGGGGCGCAAGATCGAGCTGCTCGTCGCAGACACCGCGGGCGTCCCCGCCACCGCGCGCACCAAGGCGCAGGAGTTGATCGAGAAAAATGACGTGCATTGCATCATCGGCCCGCTCGCCGCCTTCGAGGCGCTGGCGATCGCCGACTATCTCACCGAGAAGGAAACGCCGACGATCGGCGTTGCGGCGGCCGAGGACATGACGCAGCGGCATCCGAGCCCGTGGTTCGTCCGCCCCACCTCGACCTCGGCGCAATGCGCCTACCCGCTCGCCGACTATTCCGCCAAGGAGCTGAAGTACAAGAAGATCGTCACCATCGCCGACGATTTTGCCTATGGCCACGAAATGTGCGCCGGCTTCCAGCGCGCCTTTGAGGACAATGGCGGAAAAATCATCCAGAAGATTTTTACGCCGCTGGCCACGCCGGACTACGGCAGCTATGTCGCGCAGGTGAAGGGCGCCGACGCCATCTTCCTCGGCACCGCGGGCTCCAACGGTTTCCGCTTCTTGCGCCAGTTCATCGAATACGGCTTGAAGGACAAGATGGCGGTGATCGGCGGCATGACCGCGCTCGACGAATCCGTGCTGCGCAACATGGGCGACGAGGCGCTGGGAATCCTGACCACCAGCTGGTATTCCGCCGAACTCGACAACCCGCTCAACAAGGCCTTCGCGCCGGCCTTCCGCAAGCAGTTCAAATACGACCCCGGCTTTTACGCCGCCGGCACCACTGTCGCGGGCGCGGTGCTGGAAGCGGCGCTGAAGACCACCGGCGGCAAGGTGGAGGACAAAAAAGCGTTCATGGCGGCAATCCGCGGCAGCAACGCCGACACCGTGCGCGGCGTGGTCAAATTCGACGAATTCGGCAATGCGATCGGCAACGTCTATATCCGCAAGGTGACGCGCAGCGACGGCCGGCTGGTCAATTCGGTGATCAAGACCTATCCCGACGTCAGCCAGTTCTGGACCTACGACAAGGCCGAGTTCCTGAAGAACCCGGTCTATTCGCGCGACTATCCGCCGGCGAAGAACCTGGAGCAGTAGGAGATCGTCATTGCCGGGCTTGACCCGGCAATCCATCTTCTTCCAAAGAGTCTTCCGAAGGACGATGGATACGCGGGTCCCGGCTACGCTAGGCTTCGCCGGGCACTCGAGTATCAGGCCGGCGAAGGTTTAGCGAAGACGGCAAGCCCGCGTATGACGTGAAAAATTCGGACAGATCGGCAGCCGATGCAGTTTTGGATCATCCAGGGTCTCAACAGCCTGTCGCTCGGCGGGCTGTTGTTCCTGCTGTCGTCGGGATTTTCCCTGATTTTCGGGCTGATGCGGCTGGCGAACCTCACGCATGGCGCGTTCTTCATGCTGGGCACTTATTTTGCCGCGGTGGCCTTGCGCGCCTTCGACGGCCTCAATCTGTGGGTCACCGCGCTCGGCGCCGGGCTGATCGTCGCAGCGCTCGGCGGGCTGTTCGAGCGGCTGGTGCTGACGCGGCTGAAGAGCAATCCGCTCGGACAGGTGCTGGTCACGCTCGGCATGGCGTTCATCATTTCGGACGCTTGCCTTGCGCTATGGGGCGGCGATTCGATTCCGGTGCCGACGCCGCAGAACCTGCGGGCGCCGACGCGGGTTTTCGGCTTCGTGTTTCCGACCTACCGGCTGGTGCTGGTGGGCATCGCCATCGCGGCTGCGATCGCGCTGTATTTCCTGATCGAGCGGACGCGCCTCGGCGCGATGATCCGCGCCGGCGTCGACGACCGGCAGATGGCGCGCGCGGTGGGGATCCCGGTCTCCAACCTGTTCACCACGGTGTTTTGCCTGGGGGCGGGCATTGCGGGCGCCGCCGGCGTTCTCGGCGGGCCGATCCTGTCGGCCTATCCGGGGCTCGATGCCGACATGCTGCCGCTGGCGCTGATCGTCGTGATATTGGGCGGCATCGGCAGCCTGCTCGGCGCCTTCATCGGCAGTTTCATCATCGGCTTCATCTATACCTTCGGCACCGCGCTGTTTCCGGAGCTCGCCTACATCATCCTGTTCCTGCCGATGATTTTTGTGATCGCGTTCCGGCCGCAAGGCCTGTTCGGGCGCGCCGGCGCATGAGCAGGATCGCGGTTGCCGTGCTTGCGGCCTTGCTTGTCGCTCTGCCGTTCGTGGCCGGCGATTTCTACGTCAACCTCGCGAGCCAGGCCCTGATCGCCGCGATCTTTGCGCTCAGCCTCAATTTGCTGGTCGGCTACGGCGGCATGACGTCGCTCGGACACGCATCGTTCCTCGGGGTCGCGGCCTACATCTGCGCGCTGATGACGACCCGCTACGGAATGGGACACGGCCTCGCCGCCATCGTTTCGATCGCGGGAACCACCGTGATGGCAGGCTGCTTCGGCGTGATCGCGCTACGCGCCACGGGCCTCGGCTTCCTCATGATCACGCTGGCGTTGTCGCAGGTGCTGTGGGGCCTTGCCTATCGCATGTCCAATGTCACCAACGGCGATAACGGCATCGCTGGCCTGACCCGGCCGGCGCCGCTCGGCATCCCCCTTGAAAGCGCCGCGTCGTTTTACTGGTTCGCGCTGGTGGTCGCGACATTCGCCTTCATCATGATGACCATCTTCGTCTCATCCTCGTTCGGATCGTCCTTGAAGGGCGTGCGCGACCAGCCGCGCCGGATGGCGGCGCTGGGCTTCAACCCCTGGATGATCCGATGGATCACCTTCGTCTACGCCGGCTTCTGGGGCGGCGTATCCGGATTGCTCTACGTCTATTATCACAAATACATCCACCCGACCTCGCTCTCGATCACCAGTTCGGCGGAAGCGCTGCTCGGCGTCATCGCCGGCGGCTCGGGAACGCTCGGCGGCCCCGTGATCGGCGCGACGGTGGTGCTGCTTTTGAAGAACTACGTCTCCGCCTATGTCGAGCGATGGAACATGCTGCTCGGCCTGGTGTTCCTGTTCATCGTGCTGGTGATGCCGACCGGGATCACGCCGGGCCTGCACAAGCTCGCGGCGAAACTGCGCGGGGAACCGCGATGACCGCATCTCCTTACGCGCTCGAGATCGTCAACCTGAAGAAAGCCTTCGGCGGCCTCCCGGTGACGCACGACGTGTCGCTTTCGATACGGCCGGGCGAACGGCGGCTGATCATCGGGCCGAATGGCGCCGGCAAGACGACCCTGTTCAACCAGGTGACCGGCGACCTCAAGCCGAATTCCGGACAGATAAAGCTGTTCGGCGCCGACATCACGCAACTGGCGCCGCACAAGCGCGCGCATTCCGGGCTGTCGCGGACCTACCAGATCATCACGCTATTCACAGGCGATACGCTGGAGCACAACGTCACGCTCGGCCTGCTCGGTTTGCGGCCATCGCGCTGGCAGATGTGGCGGCCGTTGTCCCACTATGGCGAGCTTGCAACCGAAGCGAGGCGCACGCTCGATCAAGTCGGGCTGCTGCACCTCGCAGGCTTTCCGGTATCCGACATCGCCTATGGCGAAAAGCGCCGCGTGGAACTCGCGATGGCGATGGCGCAAAAGCCGCGCGTGCTGCTGCTGGATGAGCCGCTGGCGGGACTTTCGAACACCGAACGCTCGCAGGTCAAGGCGCTGATCGCCTCGATCCCGCGCGAGACCACCGTGGTCATGATCGAACACGACATGGATACCGCGCTCGACCTCGCCGAGACGGTGACGCTGTTGAACTACGGACGCGTCATTGTCGACGGCCCGCGGGATGCGGTGATCGCGGATGAGCGGACGCGGGAGGTCTATCTTGGCCCCTGACGCGCTCAGCCTCACCAACCTGCACACCTTTTACGGCGACAGCCATGTCCTGCACGGCGTCAGTTTTGCGTTGCGGGCGGGTGGCGTGCTGGCGCTGCTCGGACGCAACGGCGCCGGCAAGACCACCTGCATCTCGACCATCATCGGCTTCCTCAAACCCGCTGAAGGCGAAATAAAACTGTTCGGCGAGCCGATCGGCGGCCTCAGTCCCGAGCGCATCTCGCAGCTCGGCATCGGCCTGGTGCCGCAGGGCCGCCGCATCTTTCCTTCGCTCACGGTCAAGGAAAACCTGCAGGTTGCGCAGCAGCGCGTGGGCACCACCGAGCGGCCATGGAAGGTCGAACGGATTTTTGAGTTGTTTCCGCGGCTGCGCGAACGCCACGGGCAATTCGCCGGCACCCTGTCCGGCGGCGAGCAGCAGATGCTCGCGATCGGCCGCGCACTGATGGGCAATCCGAAAGTGCTGCTGCTCGACGAACCGTCGGAGGGACTGGCGCCGCTGATCGTCGCCGAAGTCGGCCGCACCATCCGCCGGCTGAAGGAGGAAGGGCAATCCATCGTGCTGGTGGAGCAGAACCGCCATCTCGCGCTGGAGGTTGCCGATCAGGCCGTGATCCTCAATACCGGACGCTGTGTATTCGCGGGCAGCGCGGCGGACGTTCTCAACAACGAAGCGCTTGTCGCGCAAAATCTCGGCGTCTTCCATGCTCCCTAATCCATTGAGGTCAGACACATGAAAATCGGCGTATGCGGAACGGGGCGAATGGGATCGTCGATCGCGCAGCGATTGATGGCGGTCGGACACGAAGTCGGCGTGTGGAATCGCGACGCGGCGAAAACCAAGCCGCTCACCGAGGCCGGTGCGAAGCTGTTCGCGTCTCCGGCCGAACTCGTGAACGGCTGCGAGGCCGTCGTCGTGATGCTGCTGAATGACGCGGCAACCGAGGCGGTGTACCGCGGGCCGAACGGCATTCTCAAGGCTGAGCTAGCCGGCAAGCTTGTGATCGACATGAGCACGGTACGTCCGGACACGATGGTGTCGATCGGGACTGCTGTCGTTCAGCAAGGCGCGGCCTTCGTCGAATGCCCGGTCGGCGGCAGCACGGCTCCGGCGAAGGAGGGAAAGCTGTTCGGTCTTGCCGGCGGCACGAAAGCGGACGTCGCCCGGGCAATGCCGGTGCTCGAGCAACTCTGCCGCCGCATCGAGCATGTCGGCGGACTCGGCGCGGGCGCGACCATGAAGCTCGCGGTCAACCTGCCGCTGCTGGTGTACTGGCAGGCGCTCGGCGAGGCGCTGACCATCTGCAAGCCGCTCAACCTTCCCGCCGACCGGCTGATCGACATCCTCTCAGACACCGCGGGCACGCCGACCGCCATGAAAGGCCGCGGCGCCAGCATCGCAAAAGTGTTGGGAGGTGAACCGATGGGCCCGACCGCCTTCGCCGTCAGCGCCGCGAAAAAGGACCTCGCCACCGCGGTCGCCTTCGGCCAGTCGATCCATGCCACGCTTCCGGTCACCGCCAGCGCGCTGGCGTGTTTTGAGGAAGCCGAGGCCGCGGGCCTTGGCGATGCCGACGCAACCGCGGTGGCGGTGCGCTGGACCAGAAAGAACAACAAAGGGACGAACTCATGATTATCTCGACCGACGGACACCATCCCACGCTCGATCGCAAGAACCGCTACGGCCGCACCGCCGCGCGCAATCACGACGCCGATGGCCGCGCCCGGCGCCCACCGTCGGTGACGATCGACATTCACGCCCATATCGTGGTGCCGCAGGCCGCCAAGCTGGCGCAGCCGCATGTCGACCTCAAACGGATCCCGCTGGCGCATTTTTCCGATGCCGCGAGCAAGGAGATCAACGCGCAGCAGGAAAAGGACGTCGGCGAGGTGATGACCACCATCGACCGCCGGCTGCGCGATCTCGATTCCATGGGCATCGATATCCAGGTCGTAGCTCCAGCGCCGGGCCAGTGTTACCACACGATCGACGCCAAAATCGCCGAACAGGCGCATCGTCTCGCCAATGACGGCGTCGCCGAATATTGTTCGCGAAAACCGGATCGTTTTGTCGGACTCGGCGTGGTCACCTTGCAGGAGCCGGAGGTTGCGTTACGCGAACTCGACTATGTGATGAACGACCTGAAACTGAAGGGCGTCGAGATCCTGACCAATGTCGACGGCCAGGAACTGTCCGACCCGAAATTTCGCGCCTTCTTCGCCAAAGCCGAACAGCTCGGCGCCTTCATCATGATGCATCCGAACGGATTTACGCACGGCGAGCGCCTGACGCATTTCTATTTCAACAACGTGCTCGGCAATCCGCTCGACACGACGCTGGCGCTGCACAATTTGATCTTCTCGGGCACGCTGGCGCGCTTCCCCGACCTGAAACTGATGGCGGTGCATGGCGGCGGCTATCTGCCCGGCTATTCCGGCCGCATCGACCACGCCTGGGGCGCACGGCAGGATTGCCATGGCGACCTGCCGCTGCCGCCGACCACCTATCTGCGCCAAGTCTATCTCGACACCGTGGTGTTCACCTATCACCAGCTCGCCTATCTGATCGACGTGTTCGGCCCCGACCGCATCGTGATGGGCACCGACTATCCGTTCGACATGGCCGAGTACAACCCGATCGGCCATATCGCGGGCGTGCACGGCATGGACGAAGCCACGCTGGCGCAGATCGCGGGCGGCAACGCGGCAAGGGTGCTGGGGCTGGATGTGTAAGGCTCTTCACCTCTCCCCGCAGGGGAGAGGTCGGATTGCATCGTCAGATGCAATCCGGGTGAGGGGCTCTCGCGAGTCCTGCGTGCGTGGCGGCCCCTCACCCGACGCGCATCTGACGATGCGCGTCGACCCCCGATCAAGTCGGGGGCAGGCTCTCTCCCCTGCGGGGAGAGGTGAAGAACGTGCTACGGCCCCTCTTCTTCCCGCTCGCCGGCGAGCCAGGTCGTGACCACGTCGAGCGCCGGCGTCAGCGCCACGATGTCGGCGCGGGCGCCTGCGCTGAGCGTGCCGCGCTCGCGGTCGAGCCCTAAAAACCGAGCCGGCACCAACGAGGCGGCGCGCAGCGCGTCAGCCAGCGAAAGCCCGACCAGCGTGACCGCATTCTTGACGGCGGACGCCAGGGTGAGGTGCGCGCCGGCGAGCGTTCCATCATCGGACACCAGCCGGCCGCCGCGCAGGGTGATTTGCCTTCCCATCAGCTCGAAACCATCCCGATCCGTGCCGACCGTCGGCATCGCGTCGCTGACCAGCGCTATGGTGCCGGGCGCCTTGGCCGCAAAGGCGGTCCGCGCCACCAGCGGGTCGACATGGATGCCGTCGAGGATGAGGCCCGCGGTGAGACGCGAATCCGCAAGCGCCACGCCGACGATTCCGGGGGCACGCGCGCCCATGGCGGGCATCGCGTTGAACAGGTGCGTCACGCCGGAAAGTCCGTCGTCGATCGCGGCCGACACGCATTCGCTGCTTGCTTCGCTGTGGCCGACGGACACGCGAATACCGGTCGATGCGAGGGTTTTGATGAACCCGTCCGGTACGCATTCCGGCGCCAGCGTCAGCATCGACGCTCCCGCCGCGGACAGCTCGCCCAGCCAGTCGAGATCGGCCATCGCCGCCGGCACGATACAGTCGCTGCGATGAATGCCCGGGCGCGCCGGACTGATGAACGGGCCTTCGAGATGAAGCCCGAGAATTCCGTCGCGGCCTGCAGCCGTCTGCGCCGCGGCAATCGCGGCGAGCGCTTTGGCGGGACGATCGCTGATCAGGGTGGGCAGGCAACCCGTGGTGCCATAGCGGCGATGCGCTCGCGCAATTGCGCGCATCGCCTCCGCCGACGGGCCGTCGTTGAGAAGAACGCCGCCGCCGCCGTTGACTTGCAGGTCGATGAAACCCGGCGCCAGCAGCGTCCCCGGCGGCATCACTTCCATGCTGGTTTCGGGATCGATCTCGCCGCGCGCCGCGATATGCTCGATCAAGCCTTGACGGATCACGACGGCGGCATTGTCGTGCCATCGAACTCCGTCAAAGATGCGGTCGGCGGAGATGGCACAGCGCCGCTGCGGTGGTCCGGCTGATTGCGGCGCCATTGCCTCGCTTCCCTTTTGCCGACACGTTACTGCGCGGGCCGCTGAATGAGTCGGTCCGCAAGGCGCGAAATGCGGAACTCAGGCCGCTGCCAAACGTTCCCGAAAGTCCGGCCCTTTATGAGTGGACAATGAGCACAAACAATCCATCCGGCTTCGCCCGATGCAATGGCAGTGTTGGCGAAAGCCTGGATCGTTGCAAGGCAAGGCCGGCATGTTGACCGAGCATATCAGTCCCCGCTTCGTCGATCTCGATTCGTGGTCGACCGCCGACATGACCACGGCGATGTACGAGGGGCAGTTGATCGCGTGCGCGGCGGTCAAGCCGGCGCTGCCGGCCATCAATGCCGCCGTCGATGACGCCGCCGCGGCGTTGAAACGCGGCGGGCGTCTGGTCTATGCCGGCGCCGGCACCTCCGGCCGCATTGCCGTTCAGGACGGCGCGGAGCTGCGGCCGACCTACGACTGGCCGGCCGAGCGTCTCGTCTTCGTGATGGCCGGCGGCATGCAAGCGGTGGTCTCGAGCGTCGAAGGCGCCGAAGACGACGAGGCCAAGGGCGCCGACGCGATCGCCGAGGCCGGGGTTTCGCAGAACGACGTCGTCATTGCGGTTGCCGCGAGCGGCACCACGCCGTTCACGATCGGCGCGCTGCGTTGCGCGGGCGAAAGAGGCGCGCTCTGCATCGCGGTGGCGAACAACCGCGGCGCGCCGCTGTTTGCGCTGGCGCGTCACAAGATCCTGATCGAGACCGGCACCGAGGTGCTCGCAGGCTCGACGCGCATGCAGGCGGGCACCGCGCAAAAGATCGTGCTCAACCTGTTCTCCACGGCGGTGATGGTGAAGCTGGGGCGGGTCTATCGCGGGCTGATGGTCAGCATGCGCGCCACCAATGCGAAGCTGTTGCGGCGCGCGCAGGTTATCGTCAGCCAGATCGTCGGCTGCGACGAGAATGCCGCCGCGCAATTCGTTCAGCGCGCCGACGGCGACGTCAAGATCGCGGTGCTGCTCGCGCTCGGCTGGGAACAGAACGATGCCATCGAGGCGCTGCTGCGCCACGAAGGCAGCCTGCGCGCCGTGATCGACGAACTGGCGCGAGAGAAATGACGGGGATCTTCACCTCTCCCCGCAGGGGAGAGGTCGGATTGCATCGTCAGATGCAATCCGGGTGAGGGGCTTTCGCCCTCTCGTTCATCCGAAGGCCCCTCACCCGCCGCGCATCTGACGATGCGCGTCGACCCCCGATCAAGTCGGGGGCAGGCTCTCTCCCCTTCGGGGAGAGATGAAGAAAGAGCGCGGCTCGCTCAATGAGCGACCGCCTTGTATCCCGGCTGCTCATACGGATGCGAGGTCGCAAACGCCGGCAGCTTGAAGCACTGCTCGGCCAACTTCGCCACCGCGGGAAAATTGTCCAGCCCGAGTTTTACGTACTGCGCCGTCACCACCTGCCCCGCGATGCAGATATCCGCGATCCCCGGCTCGGCGCCGAGCGCAAACGGCGCGGCCGGGCGCTGCGCCAGCAGGCGCTCGTAGGTCGCAAGCCCCTCGGTGGTCCAGTGCCTGCCCCATTCCTCGATTGCGTGCGCGTCGGCGCCAAAGGCCTTCGCGAGATGATTGCGGACCCGCGGCGTCACCAAAGGATGCGCATCGGCAACCGTCACCAGCGCCAGCGATTTTGCGTAGACCTTCTCCTTGACATCCAGCGGGATCAACCGCGGCTCGGGCTGCAGTGTTTCGAGATATTCGATGATCGCCAGCGACTGGAAGATCGAATGGCCGTCGTGGATGAAGGTCGGCACCACGCGCTCCGCGCTTACCGCCGCGTAATCCGGCTTGAACTGCTCGCCGGTGAGGATGTCGACCGGGATTTCCTCGAACGGCAGCCCCTTGAGTTTTAGCGCGACGCGGACCCGGAACGAGGCGATCGATCGCCAGAAGCCGTAGACTGTGATGCTCATCGAAAATCCCCGACCGCGGCAACCCCCGCCACGGTGTCAAACCTACGAGCGCGATCTCGGTGTGACAATATGAAATCTCGTAGAGAGCGCCCGCTCCGGTCCCGCGCAGCGAGCGACAATAATTAAAAGTCGCTCGCGTGTTGCATTGGCTTGACTCTTGCGCCGCTGCGCAATTAAATCTGTGATTGCATGCTTGGCCGTTACTATTTTTGCCTTGCCGCCACGACCGGCATGCGGTGTCCAGCGTTTTTTGTTTAACTTGTTTGAGGCGCGCTTCCGGCGCCGTTGCCGGGGACAATAATCGGAACCTCTCTTCAGCAGGCACTGAAACTGAGAACCCGCGCGGATCGCATGCCCCGAAAGGGGCGCGAATAAGTCAACCGCCGGCAACGCGTCTCCGCGGTGCCCGGGCCGGTGTTGTGGGGCATGCACAAGGTGGAGGTCGTCATATGGCCAAAAGGTCGGTCGTCAGCGCCAAGGCGGCGCCTGCCACACGTTATGAACGGGTAAAGCAAATCCTCAGTGCGGCAGCGCGTCCCCGCGCCGGGGCCAAACCCGCCACCAAGGCCGCCACCAAAGCCCCCGAGCCGTTTTGGGAGTTCAGCCTCGAGCAGTTCAAGCAGGCCGATATCTATGGCGTCCGGCTGATAGCGCCGGAGCAGGCGTCCTGCTGCTCCGAGGCGAGCCGCAGCGCCAATTCGGGCCTGATCAAGGCGCTGCGCGGCGAAGCGCCGTTCGACGGCAGCCGGTTTCCGCCGAGGCCGTGGGGCAGTTCGGAGCTATCCGACGCCGACATTCAATTCATCGCTGAATGGATCGACGACGGCTGTCCGCCCGATGATCAGGGCAGCATGCAGCTGGCCTTGGCCAACAGCGGCATCACCCATGCAAAGGTGATCGATCTTGCCGAGTTCGACGTCGGCAAAGCAGGCGCGCGCCGTTACGCGTACCGCGACGGGGAGCCGCGTCAGCGCGCCAATATCGACTGTCTCGGCGAAGACGAGGTCGACGAACTGCGCGACGCATTCCGCGGGATCTATGACCTCGACGGCAATGAAGAGGACCGCCGCAACTTCAACAATCAGGCGCTGATCCACCAGAACCACTGCCAGCACGGCTGGGAGCGATTCCTGCCGTGGCACCGCGCCTATCTCTACGAATTCGAGCAGAACCTGCAGGATTTCAAGAAAGATATCACGGTCCCGTATTGGGACTGGACCATGCCGCATTACAAGCCGGATACGCCGGAAAAGGGTTGCATCATTCCGCAGGCATTGCAGGCCTTCCTGCGGCCGGAAGCGCTCGACGATATGTTCAAGGTCCTAAAACCGACGGCGAAGCAAGCCAAGGCTTTTCGCGAAATGACCGAGCCGCGGATGTACTTCGTCTCGCAGCACAAGTTCTTCTGCCATGTCATCGACAAGGTCGGCATCAAGGTCACGCCCAGCCCGACCGATCCCAACCGCATGGCGATGATCGACGCCCTGCTCGCCTCGAACGCGCTGTGGTATCCGCTGCGCTATCCGGCCGAATACCCCAACGGCCAGACCATCAACCAGAATATCCACTACCACTACCCGACCGCCTGCGACATCGAGCAGATCCTCAGCCTGAACAATTTTCGCGATTTCGGCGGAGGCAATGTCTACAACGCGTCATTCGGCTTCATCGACCAGAACCCGCACAACACCATGCACATCTGGACCGGCGGCAAGAACCCTGAATTCCTGCCGCCGCCGGATTTCTTCGCTCCCCAATATGACTGCGGCAAGCCGGCGCCGGAAAATCCCGAATTGCCGCGCGGCCAGGCGCTGGCCGAGCGGCGCAATCTGATGGTGACGGTCAAGGACCGCAAATTCCATACCCGCAAGGACATGTACTCGCAGCCGCCGCTCGGCGACATGTTCTCGAATCTCACCGCCTCTTACGATCCGATTTTCTGGCCGGTGCACGCCAATGTCGACCGGCTGTGGTCGCAATGGCAGACCCGCAACCCCACCGGCGTGCCTTACGATCTCGACTCGGTGCTGTCGCCGTGGAGTTACACCATCCGCGACATGCTCGACATTTCGCGCTTCGGTTACGAATATGTCAGCTGTTCATACTTCATGCCGGTCGGCATGGAGGCGCCGATTGGGCGCTTCGTATCCAAGCCGATCAAGATCAACGAGCGGGCGAGAAAGTTCACGAAAGCCGAAATCCGCATGCATTGGGTGCCGCAGCTGGTGCGGTCATGCTTCGTGCGCGCCTTCATCAACCAGCCGGGCGCCAACGCCGGCACGGAAATTCGCGATAACCCGAACTATGCCGGCTACCTGGCGATCTTCGGTCATGGCGAGTGTTACGGCGGGCCGGGCCATTGCGACCTGCCGCCGTCGCGGGCGCGCCCGTTCGATCAACGGCCGCGCGGCCATAATATGCCGCGCAATCACCGCCTCGACGTCACCGCGGCGGTGCGGCGGATGCTGGACCAGGGCAAGAAGATCGATGAATTGCAGATCACGCTTTTGGTGATTGGCGTCGACTACTGCGAGGAAAACGACCTGCTGCGGCTTGAAGGCGTCTCGCTCAATTTCCTGGATTGACGCTGTTCCCTTGGGGTTTCGATGGAGGCTGAACGTGGCAACCTACAAGATCCATCCGGGCATCGGCATCGCCCGCCTCGGCAATAGCGATACCGAATTCTACATCGCGCCCGAGACGCCCGCCGGCCTGCCGCAGGCTTGCGAGCCGAACGGCAATCCGCGCTACCAGGCCAACGGCGTCACGCCGATGCTGGTTACGACCTTCCGCGATGCGCAAGGTCGCATCAAGCGCCAGGCGGCGCGATTCCAGGTGTTCGCCTACGACGACGATTCGCCGGACGGACGACCGCTGAAGCTCGGCGACTGGATCGAGGGTGGCGGCAACTGCGGCACGCTGGTGGAAATCCAGTGGCAGGTCTATGTCGCCAACAAGAAAGCCTGCTGGTACGAGTTCCTGGCGACCGACGGCGAGCATGGCTACCCGCCCAACCATCCGCGCCGCAATCCCGATGTCAAGCAACGCGATCGCCTGATCATCGATCCCGGCCCGCGCAACGTCACCGCCGCCAAGCGCCGCGCTTTTTTCGATCGCAGCGGCGAAGGCAGCTACGCCACGACCTTTCCGCCCGAAGGGTTGTCGCCGAACGGCATCGACACGCTGGGCGAAATGATGATGGACGATTCCGGGCGGCTGCTCGTGCTCGGCGGTCACGGCCGTTCCGGGTCGGAGAAGAGCGGTCCCGGCGAGCCGCACGTTACCCAATACGCCAACAATGACGGCTGGTACGACGACATATCCGACGGGCCGGTGATGGCGCGGCTGGTGATGTTTTCGCAGGAGGTGCAGCGCAAGCGCTACATCGACGTCGAATATCCCGCCTGGGTGATCGTCGGCTACCCGCGCTACGTGCCGCAGATGCTCGACATGGTGACCATGGACGAACTGCTGCACGATTTGTTCCTGCAGCAATTCGCCACCGACACCAGCCTGTACGGCCGACTCGGCAGTTTCGGTAACCCCGACCACATCGATTTTCATAACGATGCGCAATTGCGGCAATGGCGGGACGGCGGACGGCTGACCTGGAATACCGACTATAAACCGCTGTTCTACCGCGACATCTGGCCGATCCTGTACCGGCCCGATCAATTCCGTTTCGTTTGCGACATCCTCGCCCAGTCGAACTTTCCGCACGACCAGGAGCAGCGCGGCCTGTTCGACCCCGGCAAGCTCTCGATCGTGCCCGGCAGTCCCAAGGCGCAGGAAATCGAGAGCGCACAGGATGACGCGCAGCAGACGGCGGAACGCCAGATCGAATACGCGAGCCTGTCTCGCTTGACGCCGGTGCGGCCGGAGGCGGAAACCGAACCGCCCGCCGATCCCTATGGGCCGCTGCGGCGTTTTCTGTTCGGGCTGCTGCGCCTGCCCGGCGAAGAGAACGAGTTTCGGATCGAGGACCAGATCAGCAGCCGGCTGCACAACCTGCCGCTGATGCCGCTGCTCTGCGGCGACAATCCGCTCACCAATACCGCTCCCTCAAAATTCTTTCGCCTGACCGACCATATGCTGTTCATCCTCAAGCAATGGGCGGAGGGACGCTTCATCAACGAGATCGACGAGGGCTGGTTGCAGACGCCGACGACACCCTACACGCCCTATCTGCCCTATCCGACCACACCGCCGAAGACCGGGCGCGGGCTTGACGCCGGGGTGATGAGCAATGTGCTCGGCGGCGCGTTCTGTCCCGGCGGCGAGACCACCTGGATCATGCGCAACCCCTCGATCTACTGGGAGCCCTATCGCCTGAAGGCCAACCGTTCGATATCCGACTTTCTCCTCAGCGCGGCGCAGGTGAACAGCGGCCTTGGCGTCGACGCCGACTACACCTTCAATGTCCAAAATCCGCTCAGCCAGAACAGCGACTTCACAACCGGCCTGCAGCCCGGCGATATCACCAAATATTCCGGGCTGCCGTGGCAGACCGACTTCAACGAGTGCACCTTCAACAACATCGACATCACCTATGCCGACTGGAACGTCAATTATCCGGACAGCGAAAACGACGAGGACATGCGCAAGGACACCAAGGTGTGGACCACCATATGGTGGCCCGCGCACCGGCCGCTGCAATATGCCGAGGTGACCTCGGTGGCCAACGGCAATCCCAACTATCTCTGGACCAACTGGAGCAAGGGCGTGCCGCAGACCCATGCGGGCGACCTCAAGATGGTGACCGAATGGGCGAAGCTCGGTTTCATCATCCGCAACCCGTATTTGCCGGCAGACGCGTATGACACCGCCGCCGATGGCCTGACTTACATGTACGTCTCTGTCGAAACCCGGCAGAGCTGAACACGACGCGACGGCGTCCCAAAGGAGCAACCCATGAGCGACAATCCGTTCGTCGGCAGCTGGAGCTATCGCAGCTTCAACAACGAGCCCGACCTGAGCATAGCCTTCAACGACCTGCAGTTCGGGCTCGGCACCATCGTCATCGAGGAGGCGCCGATGCAGCTGCTGAAGGGAACGATCGGCGGCAGCGGCTGGTCGCTCGCGCTCAAGGGCGCGCGGGAATACGGCAATCCGATGCATGTGCGCTTCCAGGGCAAGGGCATCATCAGCGGCGAGCAATGGATCTACGATTACGACGGCTATCTCGTGCCGGCTTGGCCGAACGGCGTGCAGCAGGTGCCTGCCATGGTCGGATCCATCGTGCGCACCGTTCCGCATTCCGGCAGCCCGCCGAAAGGCGGCGGCCCCGCGCCGGTGCATCCGGCCGGCGTGGTCGCATCGTGGTATGCGGTGCGGGCGAGCTAAGACCTTGGCGGAGTTCGACGTCCTGATCGCCGGTGCGGGACCTGCGGGCGCCGCGACCGCTATCTCGCTCGCCGACTTTGCACCGGAGTTGCGGGTCTGCATCGCCGACCTGCCGGCGGCGGACGGGTTGCGCGTCGGCGAAACGGTTCCCCCGCAGATCAAGCCGATCCTCGAACACCTTAAAGTCTGGCCATGCTTTGAGGCCGACCGGCACCGCGCCTCGTATCGCACCCTCAGCGCCTGGGGCGGCGCGGAGCTTGTCAGCAACGAATTCCTGTTTCAGGCCCATCAGGTCGGCTGGCGGCTCGATCGCGCCCGCTTCGACGCCATGATGCGGACGGCGGCGGCGGGGCGCGCGACCAGCATCGCGGCCAGGGTCGATGCCGTGGCGCGCGAGGGATCGGAATGGCGCGTGCATCTCAGCGACGGCACGCGGCACACCACGCGTTTCGTCGTCGATGCGAGCGGACGCGGCGGGGTAGTTGCGCGGACGCAGGGCGTGCGCGCCGATACGCGCGACCGGCTGGTCGGCAGCGTCCTGCTGTTCACTGAGGCGCCCGATGACGGAATGGGCCTGCTGATCGAAACCTTTGCCGGCGGCTGGTGGTACACCGCGGCACTGCCGGACAACCGCCGTATCGCCGCATGCATGAGCGACGCCGATCTGGTGCGTCCGCTGGGCATCGGCACGCTGCAGGGCTGGGTCGAACGGCTCAACGAGACCCGCCATGTGCGGCATGCGCTTGGCGCCGCGCGGCCGCTTGGAACGCCGCAACTGCGGGCGGCGGGCTCGCGACACATCGTTCGCGACACCGCGCTGCCGCTGCTTTGCGTCGGCGACGCGGCATCGTGCTTCGACCCGGTATCGGGGCAAGGCATCTTCAAGGCGCTGCGCGGCGGCGTCTTTGCGTCCTATGCCGTTGCCGACAGCCTGCGCGGAAATCAAAACGCGGCGATGCGCTTTCGCCGCTTCGTCAAAAGCGAATTCGCCGCCTATGTCGAGACGCTGGGCCACTATTATGGCCTCGAGCAACGCTGGCTGGACCGCCCGTTCTGGCAGCGCCGCAACGGACCGCCGGCGCGGCATTCCAACAACGTCGTCGTGTCCGCGGATGCGGCGGGCCATAGCCCCGGCTAGCTAGCGCTCCGCGAACGCCTTCTCCACCACGAACTGCCCCGGCTCGCCGTGGTTGCCCTCGACAAATCCCCTCCCCGCCAGCAGCGCGCGGGTGTCGTGCACCAGCGCCGGGCTGCCGCAGACCATGACGCGGTCGTGGGCGAGCTCCAGCGGCGCGAGGCCGGCGTCGCTGAACAGTTTGCCTGAGGTGATCAGGTCGGTGATGCGGCCGCGGTTTCTGAACGGGTCGCGGGTGACGGTCGGGTAATAGATCAGCTGGTTGCGGACGAGGTCGCCGATCAGCTCGTCGTTCGGCAGCCGCTCGGTGATCATCTCGCCATAGGCGAGTTCGGTGACGCGGCGGCAGCCGTGCAGCAGGATCACCTTTTCGAAACGCTCGTAGGTTTCCGGATCCTTGATCACGCTGAGGAAGGGCGCCAGCCCCGTGCCGGTGCCGATCAGATACAAATTGCGGCCGTCGTGGAGATTGTCGATCACCAGCGTGCCGGTGGCCTTGCGGCTGACGATGACTTCGTCGCCCTGCTTCAAGTGCTGGAGCCGCGAGGTCAGCGGTCCCTCAGGCACCTTGATGGAGAAGAATTCCAGCCGGTCCTCGTAATTGGCGCTGGCGACGCTGTAGGCGCGCAGCAGCGGTTTTTCGCCGACCTTCAAGCCGAGCATGGTGAACTCGCCGTTGCGGAAACGGAACGAGGGATCGCGCGTGGTGGTGAAGGAGAACAGCGTGTCGGTCCAGTGATGGACGCTCAACACGCTTTCCTGGTTGAAGTTGCTCATCTCGCCGTGTTCCCGCGGTCTGGAAGCCGATTGTGCCGCTCAACTCATTTGTACACATTCATTCGTATACAAACGAATAATCCAGCTTGATCCCGGCGTCAAGCCACGGGCAAGATGGGACCACTAAATTAGTCATTCCGGGGCGCGCCTCTTCGGCGCGAACCCGGAATCCAGCAGCACGGGTTTCTCGTCTGGATTCCGGGTTCGCCCGCCAAGAGGCGAGCGCCCGGAATGACGGGGCTAGAGGCATTAGCAAAAAGGACAACATCCATGGCCCACGACGCCCCTGCAGCCACTGGCCCGAGCAAACTGGTGATCCGCAATATCGGGCTGCTGCTGTCGGGCATGCTGGAGAAGCCTGTTCTCGATGCCGACGCCATCGTGGCCGAGAACGGCAAGATCACCGCCATTGGCCGCGCCAGGGATGTCGACACCGCGGGCGCGACCACGATCGTCGACGCCAACGGCACCACGGTGGCGCCGGGTTTGATCGACAGCCACGTCCATCCCGTCGCCGGCGACTGGACGCCGCGGCAGAACCAGATCGGCTGGATCGACAGTTTTTTGCACGGCGGCGTCACCACCATGATCTCGGCAGGCGAGGTGCACATGCCGGGCCGGCCGCGCGACGTGGTCGGGCTGAAGGCGATGGCGATCTTCGCGCAGCGCGCGTTCTGGACGCTGCGGCCGGGCGGCGTGAAAGTGCACGCCGGCGCGCCGGTGATCGAATGCGAGATGGTGGAGGAGGATTTTAGGGAACTGGCGGCGGCCGGGGTAAAACTGCTCGGCGAAGTCGGCCTCGGCGGCGTCAAGGACGGGCCGACTGCGCGGAAGATGGTGGGCTGGGCGCGCAAATACGGCATCCAGAGCACCATCCACACCGGCGGGCCGTCGATCCCCGGCTCCGGATTGATCGACAAGGACGTGGTGCTGGAGGCCGACACCGACGTGGTCGGCCACATCAATGGCGGCCACACTGCGCTGCCGGACGACCAGATCCGCTGCATCTGCGAAGGCTGCAAGCGCGGGCTCGAACTGGTTCACAACGGCAATGAGCGCTCCGCGCTCTATACTTTGCGGATCGCAAAAGAGATGGGCGACCTCAACCGCGTCATTCTCGGTACCGATTCGCCGGCCGGCTCCGGCGTACAGCCGCTCGGCATTTTACGCATGGTGTCGCTGCTGTCCTCGCTCGGCGACGTGCCGGCCGAACTCGCGTTCTGCTTTGCCACCGGCAACACCGCGCGGATGCGTGCGCTGGATTGCGGTTTGATCGAGGTCGGCCGCGCGGCGGATTTTGTCATCATGGACAAGGCGCAGCATTCGCCCGGCAAGACCATCCTCGACAGCGTGCAGCTTGGCGACCTCCCCGGCGTCGGCATGACCATCATCGACGGCATCGTCCGCACCCAGCGCAGCCGCAACACGCCGCCGGCGACCAGGGTGCCGGAGATTGTCGGGCATTGAGAAAACACCCGTCATTCCGGGGCGCTCATCCAGCGACAAATTTGTCGCTGGATGAGTGAACCCGGAATCCAGAGATGGTTCACTGCTCTGGATTCCGGGTTCGCACCTCCGGCCGACAATTGCCGGCCGAAGGTGCGCCCCGGAATGACGAGGTCGATTTTGTCGCTGGACGAGCGAACCCGGAATGACAGAGAATGATGAGACCCACCATGACCACACCGCTCGATCCCGTCGTCGCCCAGATCATTCCGCTGCTGCCGCTGCGCGATCCCGCGACCATGACGCCGCAGAGCGCCCGCGATGCGCTGCGCGCGCTTGCCGCATCGCGCGCCGCGGTGCCGCCGCCCCCGGTCGCGAGCGCGATCGATACCGAAGTGAAGGGGGCCGCCGGGATGGTGGCCGCGCGGGTCTATCGCGTGTCGGACAAGCAATCGCCAACGATAGTGTTCTTCCATGGCGGCGGCTGGGTCGCCGGCGATCTCGACACCCACGACCGGCAGGCGCGCCTGCTTGCGATCGAGACCGGCGCCGTGGTCGTTTCGGTCGACTATCGGCGTCCGCCGGAAACGCGGTTTCCCGGCGCATTCGAGGACGGTTTTGCGGCGCTGCGCGATGTGATCGCGCGCATCGTCGAATTCGGCGGCGACAGCACGCGCTTGGGCGTTGCCGGCGACAGCGCAGGCGGCAATCTCGCCGCCACGGTGGCGATCGCCTGCCGCGACGCCGGGTTCGAGCTCGCCGCGCAGCTCTTGGTCTATCCGGTCACCGATGTCACCGGGGCCTATGCCGACGCGGAAGAGAACGCGCGGTTTCCCTCGCGCGCGGAAAACGCCGAAGGCTATTTTTTGTCGCACGCGGTGATGCAGTGGTTCGCCGGGCATTATCTGGAAAATACCAGCCACGGCGCCGACTGGCGGGTGTCGCCGCTGCGCGCAAAAAGTCTCGCAGGGCTGGCGCCCGCGGTGGTGTGCACGGCGTGGTTCGATCCGCTGCGCGACGAGGGCAAGGCCTATGCCGACGCGCTCAAGGCTGCAGGGGTCGAGACGAAGTACCATGATGGCCTCGGCCTGATCCACGGCTATTTCGGCCTCGGCGAAGCGTCGCAAACCGCACGGCTCGAAGCACAACGCGCGCGGGTTGATTTCAAGGCGATGCTGGAGCGCGGGGTTTAGCCCGTAGCCCGGGTGGAGCGCAGCGAAACCCGGGGGTTTTTGCGCGCGGATGGAGTCCCCGGATTGCGCTGCGCTCCATCCGGGCTACGAGACTAATCGCGCTTGAACCGGTAATTGAATCGCTCGCCATCCGCCGTGACCAGGCCCGCGGTCGGTGTCGGGAAATGGATCGGCAGAATCAGCGTGTCGGTTTCAGCTACAGAAGATAAAAACTTCCGCCGCGACACCGCCGCCTGCTTGCCGTCCCAGTCCACCCGCGGCGACCAGTCGGGCTCGCGGCACTGGATGATGTGGTGCATCATGTCGCCGGTCACCACCGCGCGCTGGCCGCGGGAAAAGATGTTGACGCAGCAGTGGCAGGGCGAATGCCCGGGCGTCGGCGTCAGCGTGATGGTGTCGTCGAGCGCGTAGTCGTCGTCCACCAGCAGCGCCTGACCCGCTTCCACGATCGGCAGGCAGTTGTCGCGAAACACCTTGCCGGGCGGATTGGCGCCGCGCGCGTATTCCGCTTCCCAGACCGCGTATTCGCGTCTGTGAAACACGTATTTCGCATTCGGGAAGGTCGGCACCCACCGCCCGTCGCGCAGGATCGTGTTCCAGCCGGTGTGGTCGATGTGAAGATGCGTGCAGAACACGTAGTCCACCTTGTCGTAACCGATGCCGAGCGCCAGAAACTCGTTGCGCCAGCGCTCCTTGCCGGGGAAATCGAACGGCGGCGGATGGCCCTTGTCCTCGCCGGTGCAGGTATCCACCAGGATGGTGTGGTGCGGCGTGCGCACCACAAAAGTCTGGTAGGTGATGACCATCAGCCCGAGGCCTAAGTCAAACACCTCCGGCTCCATCGATGGCAGATGATGCCTGAACACCGCCTCGTCATAGGCCGGGAAGAAATCCTGCGGCCGCCGCCACGGGCCCTCGCGCTCGATCACCGCGTCGATGGTGATGTCGCCGATGCGGAGCTGTTTCATTTTTTGTCTCTCCCTTTCGTCATTGCGAGCGAAGCGAAGCAATCCAGAAGCCGCAAAGCAAGGACTGGATTGCTTCGTCGCAAGAGCTCCTCGCAATGACGAAGAGCAAGCGTAGCCCGGGTGGAGCGCAGCGCAACCCGGGACGCTTCCACCTGCTGATCCCCGGATTTCGCTGCGCTCCATCCGGGCTACGATTCACCGCAGCTTGCTCAATAGCGCCACCAGCGTCTCGCGCTCCCTGGCATCGAGCGGCGCCAGCGTCTCCCGCGTAATCGCCAGCGCGTTGGGCGCGGCCTTTTCGGCGAGTTGCTGGCCGGCGCGGGTCAGGCTGACCAGCAGGCGGCGGCCGTCTTCGGGGTCGGGGCTGGTTTCGGTGAGGCCGCGCGCGGTGAGGCGGTCGATCACGCCCTTGATGGTGGCGACGTCCATCGCGGTCAGGCGGCCGAGCTGGTTCTGCGAGCATGGCCCGGTCTCGGTGAGTTTTGCCAGCGCCGCCCATTGCGTCGGCGTGAGGTTGATACCGATTTCGCGGGCGAAGATGGTGGCGTGGCGTTGCCAGACCTGGCGCAGGATGAAGCCGATCTGCTCCTCGAGCACATAAGGAAAGCGCTGCGGTTTTGCGCTGCGTTTCGGCTGGACGCTTCTGGTCATGTGCCCCCTACAGCGCCAGATGCGCGTCGCGGATGTCCGGGCGCGCGTCGAGTTCGGCCATGGTGCCGGAAAAACAGATGCGGCCGCGCTCGACGATATAGGCGCGGTCGCAAATCAGTTTTGCGAAATGAAAATTCTGCTCGGAGACGACGATGCTGACGCCTTCCTGTTTCATGGTCAGGATGGCGCCGACCATCTGCTCGACGATTTTCGGCGACAGTCCTTCCGACGGCTCATCGAGCAGCACCAGCGATGGATTGCCCATCAGGGTGCGCGCAATGGTCAGCATCTGCTGCTCGCCGCCGCTCATGCGCCCGCCCGGGCGACCCCGCATTTCGGCGAGGTTCGGAAACAGCGTGAACAATTTTTCGCGCGTCCAGTGCGGCGCATTGGGCCGCTTGGGCTGGCGGCCGACCTCGAGGTTTTCCTCGACCGTCAGGTCGGTAAAAATGCGGCGCTCTTCCGGAACGTAGCCGAGCCCGCCGCGCACGATGGCATGGGTCGGCTGGTTCGACACGTCGTTGCCCTCGAACACAATGCGGCCGCTGCGCTGCGCGACCAGGCCGACGATGGAGCGGAAGGTGGTGGATTTCCCGGCGCCATTGCGTCCGAGCAATGCGACCACCTCGCCATCGCCGACCTCCAGCGCGATATCGAACAGGATATGCGCCGGGCCGTAATGGCTGTTCAGTCCCTCGACCGAGAGCTTCATGACAAAACTCCCTCGCGGTGGCGCGCGTCATAGACCAGTCCCTCGCCGAGATAGATGGCGCGGACCTGCGGGTTGCGCCGCACCTCTTCGGGCGAGCCTTCGGCGATCAAGGTGCCGCGGTTGAGCACCAGGATGCGGTCGGCGTGCTCGAACACCACGTCCATATCGTGCTCGGTGAACAGCACGCCGATCGATTTTTCCCGCGCGATGCCTGCCGTGAGCCGCATCAGCTCGACGCGCTCGCGCGGCGCCATGCCGGCGGTCGGCTCATCCATCAGCAGAAGTTTTGGTTGATTGGCGAGCGCAATCGCAAGCTCCAGCCGCTTGAGATCGCCATAAGCGAGTTCGCCGCAGGGACGTTCGGCGTAACCGCTCATGCCGACCAGTTCGAGCAGGCCGCCGGCTTCTTCGCGCGCGAATTTCGGGGTCGAATGCCACATGTCGAACAGCGCGCGGCGGTGCGACACCAGCGCGACCTGGACGTTTTCACGCACCGTCATGGTCGGAAATGTCGCGGTGATCTGGAAGGTGCGTCCCACCCCCAGCCGCCAGATCGCGCGCGGCTTCTGGCCGGTGATATCTTCGCCGAGCAGCCTGACGCGTCCGGAGTCGGGAATGTTCTGGCCGTTGAGCATGTCGAAGCAGGTGCTCTTGCCCGCGCCATTCGGCCCGATCAGCGCCAGGATTTCACCAGCGCGCAGCGAAAACGACACGCCGCGTACGGCATGGACGCCGCCATAGGATTTGGTCAGGCCTTCGACCGACAGCAATGTGTTGGGGGCCATGCTCATTCGGCGGTCTCGATTCGCGATGTGGGCCCCTCCCCCGTCATGGCCGGGCTTGTCCCGGCCATCCACGTCTTCTTCTGCTCGTCCCCCAAAGACGTGGATGCCCGGGACAAGCCCGGGCATGACGAATTTTTGAGGACGGTGGATTTCGATTGCGGGCGGCGGCGGTTGCGGACGGTCTGCAGCATGCCGACGATGCCCTTGGGAAACGCCACCACGATCAGCACGATCACGCCGCCGAGCACCAGTTTCGAGAGATCGGTCTGGCTCACCAGCCAGATGTTGAGCGCCTTGTAGACGATGGCGCCGACCACCGCGCCGGACACCGTCTCGACGCCGCCGAGCAGCACCATCACCAGCGCGTCGACCGACAGCGAGATGCCGAGGCTGTCGGGAAACACGCTGCCCTTCAGATACGCGAACAGCGCGCCGGCTACGCCGGCAACGGTGCCTGCGATCACGAACGCCGTCCACTGGATGCGCTTGCCGTCGATGCCGACAGCCTCGCTGCGAAGCAGTGAATCGCGCGTCGCCCGCAATGCGTAGCCGAACGGCGAGAATACGATGATGCGCAGCGCGGCCACCGCAAGCGCGGCGATGCCGAGCGACAGCCAGTAAAAGCTCGCAGGCCCCGCCGCCCACTTCTCCGGCCACACGCCCGAGGATGCCGTTGTCGCCGCCGGTCACCCCTACCCACTGGAACGCGATCGACCACACGATCTGCGCAAACGCCAGCGTCAGCATCGCAAAATAAACGCCGGACAATTGCACCGCGAAGAATCCGAACACCGCCGCGCCCAGCAGCCCGAGCAGCGGGCCCAGCAACAGGCAGGCAATCATCGGCAGCCCGGCCATTTTTGCCAGGAATGCGACGCCATAGGCGCCGAGCCCGAAATACGCGGCATGGCCGAACGAAGCGAGCCCGCCGACCGACATCAAGAAATGCAGGCTGGCGGCGAAGATCACGTAGATCGCGATTTCCGAGCCGACCGTGAGCGCGTAGTTGCCGCCGACCAGCGGAAGTGCGGCTGCTGCGACCAGCACGGCTAACGCAGCAAGGCGCTCGTTGGTCGTCAGCGGCGCCCAGGGATTGACGGTGAGGCCCGGCGTGCGGCGCGCGGGCGCCTCCGGCCTGCCGAACAGGCCCCATGGCCGCACGATCAGCACCGCGGCCATCACCAGGAACACCAGGATGATGGAGATTTTTGGAAAGATCAGGATGCCGAAGGCGTTCAATTCCGACACCAGCACCGCGGCGACGAAGGCGCCGATGATGCTGCCGAGGCCGCCGATCACCACCACCACGAACACGTCGACGATGATGCGCAAGTCCAGCGCGTGGTGCACGGCATCGCGCGGAATCTGCAGCGCGCCGCCGAGCGCCGCGAGGAAAACGCCGACCGCGAACACACTGGTGAACAGCCATTTCTGGTTGACGCCGAGCGCCGCCACCATGTCGCGGTCCTGCGTCGCCGCGCGCACCAGCACGCCCCAGCGCGTGCGCTGGAACAACAGCCACAGGATTCCGAGCACGATCGGGCTCAGCGCAATCAGGAACAGGTCATAGGTCGGAATATTCTGGCCGAAGAAATCGACCGCGCCGCGAAATCCCGGGGCGCGGCGGCCGAGCAGATCGTCCGGTCCCCAGATCAGCACCACGAGATCCTCGACCATCAGGGTCAGCCCGAAGGTCGCCAGCAGCTGGAACAATTCCGGCGAATGATAGATCCGCCGCAGCAGGATCATCTCCACCAGCACGCCGACCACAGCGACGATCAGGGACGCCACGACGATGCCGCCCCAGAATCCCAGCGCGCCGGAAAACCGTTCGGTCAGCGTGAACGCCACGTAAGCGCCCAGCATGTAGAAGGCGCCATGCGCAAAGTTGACGATGCGCGTCACGCCGAAAATGATCGACAGCCCCGAGGCGACCAGGAACAGCGACGCCGCGCTGGCAAGACCGGTCAGGAACTGGACGAAGTAGAAGGCCATCAGTGGTCCGAACTAACCGTTGCGCCGGCCTGAATACCCAAGCGGCACGACATCGCACCCAACAAAGACCGTCGTCCCCGCGAAGGCGGGGACCCATAACCCCTGGCGCTTATGGTTAAAGAAGGCATTTGCTCCTGTGCCGAAACGATGGGACACGGCGTATGGGTCCCCGCCTTCGCGGGGACGACCGGCATAAAGTCACCCCCGACTCCTTGTGCGATAGTCCCGCGGACAGCGAGAGAAAGCTCAATCCTTCGGCCGCAGCTTGTCGACTTCCGCATCGCTCGGCAGATAGTCCGCAGCCCTTGCGATAGACCGAGCCCACCATCACGCCCTTGCCGTCCTTCAGCGCGGTCTTGCCGACATAGGCGCCCAAGCGTCGACTGATGATCGATCTTGCGGAAGGTGATCTCGCCGAATGGCGAGGGCATCGACAGCCCTTCGGTGGCGGCGATCAGCTTTTCCGGATCGGTGGAGTTGGCTTTCGCGAGGATCGCGGCGGCCGCCTTGATGGTCTGGTAGCCGACGATCGAGCCGAGCCGCGGATAGTCGTTGTACTTGCCCTGATAGGCTTTCAGGAACGCGTCATGTTCCGGTGTCTTGATCGAGTACCAGGGATAGCCGGTGACGATCCAGCCCGCCGGCGTCTCCTCCTTCAGCGGATCGAGATATTCCGGCTCGCCGGTGAGGAAGCTGACCACCGCGCGATCCTTGAACAGGCCGCGGGTGTTGCCTTCGCGGACCAGTTTTACCAGGTCGGCGCCGAAGGTGACGTTGAGGATGGCTTCCGGATTGGCGGCAGCCACCGCCTGCACCACGGGACCGGCATCGATCTTGCCTTGCGGCGGCCACTGCTCGTCGACCCACTGGATGTCAGGCCGCTTTTCCGACATCAGCTTCTTGAACACGGAGACCGCCGACTGGCCGTATTCATAGTTCGGCGCGATGGTGGCCCAGCGTTTTGCCGGCAGTTTTGCGGCCTCTTCCACCAGCATCGCCGCCTGCATGTAATTGGAAGGGCGCAGGCGGAAGGTGTAGCGATTGCCCTTGGACCAGGTGATGGCGTCGGTCAGAGGCTCGGCAGCGAGGAAGAATACTTTTTTCTGGTTGGCGAAGTCGCTGACGGCGAGCCCGATGTTGGACAGGAAGGTGCCGGTCAGCATCGCGACATTCTCGCTCGACACCAGCTCGTTGGCGGCGGTCTGCGCGTCGGCGGGCTTGCCGCCGTCGTCCTTGGAGACGACGACCAGCTTCTTGCCGTTAATGCCGCCGGCGGCGTTGACCTCCTCGACCGCGAGCTGCCAACCCTTGCGATAGGGTTCGGTGAAGGCAGGGAGCAGCGAGTAGCTGTTGATCTCGCCGATCTTTATCTCGCTCTGCGCGAAGGCGGACTGCGCCATTCCGCCGAGAATGACGCCCAGCGCCGCGCCCAAAATTTTGCTTCGTTGCATCCCAAAAACCTCCACTGTTGAAGAGAAAATTATCGCAAGCCGTCCTCGCCTTTGACTTCGGCGATCGTCAGGCCCCCGACGCGCGGCAACGGCCGGCCGCTGTCGGTGACCGCCACCGCCACCATGATCTCGTTGGCGCGCGGCGCGTCGTTGATCTGCACTTCCATGCCATCGAAATGGCTGCGCACGAAGGCTGCGTCCTTGTGGCCGAGCGGAATATCCAGCGTGGTGCCCGGCCCGCTGCGCTTCTTGGACGACGGGATCAGCGCCGCGCCCTTGCCCAGCACCTTGCGCACCGGCGCGCCCATCTTTGGATGCAGAATCGCGGCGGCGTGTTCGAGTTCGCCGTTTTCGCCGACCGCGGCGGCCTTGCCGTAGCTCTGCGCTTTCGCGCCATCGATGCCCAGTGCCGCTACCGCCTTTTTGGAGAGCAACTCGCCGAGTTCCTCGCCTATCGCAATCAGCGGGCTGAGGTCTTCGACATATTTCCCGGCGAACGGATTTTCAATCACGGCGATGGCAGCGGCGCGGCGGGTGGGCGGCGAAACGGGCCGGCCCATTTCGGTCAGCGTTTCTTCGACGACCGTGACGATTTTGCGAATGACCGCGCTCATGACATTACGCTTTCCCTTATCAACTGGCGCGGCACCGCCGCAGGCCTTACTCGCGCAACGATGCGTGTTTCGCCATGCAATCGCAATGCCGCACTTTCGATCAATCCTCGCGCCAGCAGCGCGCGTGCTTTGTCCGCCCCTGCTTGCAGTGCTTCCTCGATCTCATAGTGCGACAAATCGCCGACGTCGCGCGTGACAAGGCGCGCGCCGAGATCGCTGTCGGGCTGCAGGTCGTGCGCCGGACAGCGAAGAATCGCGGGATGCCCGGGCAAATCGACGGCATTGGCGATGATGGTGGCGGCTGCGTCGGCACTGCGACGCCGTCCGCGCCAGCACCGTCACGGCATCGGCGATGCCGAGCGAAAAACTGCGGCCGTGGCGGCCGCTGGTGGCGATACCGCGCGCTGGATCGTTGGCCTTGATCATCGTGGTTTGCATCAGCCCAGGTTGATCCGGCCGATCCACCAGTCCCACGCTGAAGTGCTCACCTCGGCCCAGATGCAACGCGATATCGCCACCGTTGTTGACATAGGCCCGATCGAGCTGTGCAGCATCCACCATCGCGCCGAGAATTTCCTCAGCGACCGCCCCCGCGACCGCCGCCATCGGCGTGATGAAATGATCCGCGGCATACGGCGCCACCGCGGCATGCATGCGGCGCGCGATATTGCCCCGCAGCCTGCACCGCGCGGGCTCGGCCGGCTTGCGCAACTCCGGCAACTCCTCGCACAGCGTATCGAGCAGCCCGGTCAACCGTCGTGCCGCGGCGTCATAGGCCGCGCGGACGTTCGCCTCGCTCCCCCACGCTTGCACAATCAGATCAATCGGACCGTCCTGCAGATGCAGCCGCCTGCCGTCCGCCAGCATTGCGATTTGCGGAAGTTTCCTCATGCGCGCGATCCCGGTACGGGCTGTTGCGTCATTTGACGGATTTCCGCGCTGTCCTTCAATGACGCCAACGGCCGCACGTGATCCATATGGCCGCCCAGCGCCGCATAATCCGACAGTTTCAACGTGAACTCGATCGGCGCCACCAGCGCCGGGGTCGGCACATAGCCGAACGCGCCGGCGGGCAAGCGCGTGACATCGACCATGAAGGTGATGCCGCCGCCGGGCCAGACATAGACCGGCGCGCCGCCGCTTGTCACCCGCGTCAGCGCGTCCTTCACCGAGCGCGTCAGCCGCACCGGATTTTCCGTGACGCCGGACCGCAGCGATCCGCCGGCGCCGCCCATGAAAAGCACGGTGCACAGCGCCGGCTCGCAATTCTCCTTGATGCGCTCGACCGAGAATTTCAAGTCAGCCGGCATCTCCTTCTCCACCGGCTTCAGCGCCGCATCGAGTTCGAAATAGGCCGCGTGCTCGCCGGTGGTGCTGACCATCAGCATGGTCATGCCGGGCCGCGCTTCCTTCGGGTCGAACGGACCCAGTACCGACAGCGGATCGGAAATCTTGGTGCCGCCCCAGCCGGTGCCAGGCTCGGCGACCTGGAAATAACGTCCGGGCGTGGAGCGGCGACCCTTCATCTTGATGCCGGTGTCGGGAATATCGAGCAGCTTGCCGGCCTGGTGCTCCGACAGCACGCCGGTAATGTGGTCGTCCACCACCACGACCTCGTCGACCTTACCGTGCCATTGCTTGGCGAACATGCCGATGGTCGCCGAGCCGCAGCCGACGCGCATCCGCTCCTCGGCCACGCCGTTGACGATCGGCGGATAGCCGGCCTGCACCACCACGGTGGCGCCGCCATCGATGGTGAGTTCGACCGGCTTGCAGTTGGAAAGATCCATCAGCGCGTCGCAGGTGACGCGGCCTTCCTTCTTCGACCCGCCGGTCAGATGATGCACGCCGCCGAGCGACAGCATCTGCGAGCCGTATTCGCCTGTCGTGACATGGCCGACCGCCTCGCCCTGCGCGCGCACAACAGCGGTCTCCGGGCCGAGATAGCGGTCGGTATCGATCTTCACCTTGACGCCGCAATAGCTGAAGATGCCTTCGGTCACCACCGTGACCATGTCGACGCCGTCGACTTCCGACGACACGATGAAGGGCGCCGGCTTGTAGTCGGGATAGGTGGTGCCGGCGCCGATCGCGGTGACGAACACATTCGGCTCGTGGACGATCTTGCCGTCCCAGTCGCCGCCGGCCTGAAACGGCACCAGCCGGCCGCCATGGGATACGGTGCGTTCCAGCACGACATGCGGATCGACCCGCACCAACTCGCCATTATGGTTGGCGTAGCGGTCGCAGGCGCCGGCCGCGCCCGGCTTGATGTAGCACATCACCGGGCAGGCATCGCAGCGGATCTTGTCTGCGGCAGCGGTCGTGTCGGGCAGCATGAACAAGCTCACAGGCTGGCGGCACTTTGTTCGTATACGAACGATCCTGCGCTGGACCCGGAAAGCTGTCAAGCGCCGTCTCGTCATTCCGGATGCGCCCTCTTGGGCGCAGACCGTGTCCCGGACGCGGTGCAGCGCGTAGCTCTTGCGGAGCGGTGCACCGCAGAGCCGGGACCGTCACGGACGCCGGTGCCTGTTACGGTCCCGGTTCTGCAAAGCATCACGCCGCGAAGAGCCATAGCGCGTCGAAGACGCGCGTAAACGCGCTTATGGTGCTGCATCGCGCCCGGGACACGGTTACCGCTTCTGATTCCGGGTTCGCGCGCAAGAGCGCGCGCCCCGGAATGACGGCTTAAGGAATGACGCGCTTGCACGTTTGTATGCAAACGGTATCCTCCGATCATGATCCGCCTCACTGTCAACGGCACAGAACATGACATCGATGCCGCGCCGGACACCGCGCTGCTGTACGTGTTGCGCAACGATCTCGAATTGAACGGGCCGAAATACGGCTGCGGGCTCGGCGAGTGCGGCACCTGCACCGTGCTGATCGACAGCGTCGCCGCGCGATCCTGCGTGATCCCGATCGAGGGATGCGCCGGGCGCGACATCGTGACGCTGGAAGGGCTCGGCTCGCGCGAACATCCCGATCCGGTGCAGGCGGCCTTCATTCAGGAACAGGCCGCGCAATGCGGTTACTGCCTCAACGGCATGATCATGAGCACCAAGGCGCTGCTGCTGCGGTCTCCTCACCCGACCGAGGCCGAAGTGCTTGAAGCGCTGCGCTACAATCTGTGCCGCTGCGGCGCGCATATCGAGATCATGCGAGCGGCGATGCGGGCGGCGGGTCATCTCGCAGAGGCGCAGGATTGATGGCGGAAATTCTGCGGGGATCGTTGTCCGTCGTTCGTCCGGATGCGTTCCGTGAAGGCGCTTTCGAAACCTTCGTCCAGATCACCGCCGACGGCACGGTCACCGCCTTCAACGGCCACGTCGATCTCGGCACCGGCATCCGCACTGCGCTCGGCCAGATCGTCGCCGAAGAACTCGAGGTGTCCTTTGCGCGGGTGATCGTGGTGCTCGGCGATACCTCGCGCGTACCCGACCAGGGCGCCACCATCGCCAGCGAGACCATCCAGATATCAGCGGTGCCGCTGCGCAAGGCCGCCGCGCAGGCGCGGCACTTATTGCTGACGCGGGCCGCGCAGCGACTTGAGCTACCGGAAAACGAGTTGACGATCGAGGACGGGCTGATCCGCGGCCGCGACAATCGCAGCGTCAGCTACGGCGAGTTGATTGCCGGCGACACCATTCGCCTTGAACTCGCCGACGACGTGCCGGTGAAGGCCGTCGGTGCGTACACTATCGTCGGCCAATCCTTGCCGCGCGTGGACCTTCCGGCCAAAGCCACCGGCGAGCTTGTCTATGTGCATGACATGCGCGTGCCGGGCATGCTGCACGGCCGCGTGGTGCGCCCGCCCTATGCCGGCGTGGATGCCGGCGATTTCGTCGGCACCAGCCTGATCGCGGTGGATGAGTCTTCCGTTCGCGATATCCCCGGATTGGTCGCTGTAGTGCGGATCGGCGATTTTGTCGGCGTGGTCGCGGAACGCGAAGAGAATGCGGTGAAGGCCGCTGCGCAACTCAAGGTCCGCTGGAAATCGACGCCAACATTGCCGAACCTGAAGGAAATTGAAACCGCGCTGCGCGCCAATCCATCGACGCCGCGCGTGCTGATCGACAAGGGCGACGTCGACGCCGCCATCGCCGCCGCCGACAAACCGATGCGGCGGACCTATGTCTGGCCGTATCAGATGCACGGCTCGATCGGGCCGTCCTGCGCGGTAGCGGATGTGCGCGACGATGGCGTGCGGGTGTGGTCCGGCACGCAGAATCCGCATCCCTTGCGCGCCGATCTTGCGATCCTGCTGCAGCGGCCGGAGCACGAGATCGACGTGATCCGGATGGAAGCCGCCGGCTGCTACGGCCGCAACTGCGCCGATGACGTTTCGGCCGACGCCGTGCTGCTGTCGCGCGCGGTCGGCCGTCCGGTCCGTGTGCAGCTGACGCGCGAGCAGGAGCATGCGTGGGAGCCGAAGGGCACCGCGCAACTGATCGACGTCAATGGCGCGCTCAATGCCGACGGCAGCGTCGCGGCCTACGATTTTGCGACGCGCTATCCGTCCAACGGCGCGCCGACACTGGCGCTGCTGCTGACCGGCATGATCCCTGCGGTGCCCGACATTTTTCATATGGGCGACCGCACAGCGATCCCGCCTTACGACTACGATGCGATGCGCGTGGTGGCGCACGACATGCCGCCGATCGTCCGCGCGTCGTGGCTGCGCGGCGTCTCGGCGCTGCCCAACAGCTTTGCGCATGAATCCTACATCGACGAGCTGGCGACCGAGGCCGGCGTGGATCCGATCGAATATCGCCTGCGCTATCTGAAAGATTCTCGCGCGGTCGACCTGGTCAACGCGGTCGCCAAACGGGCCGAATGGACTCCACGCCCGGTCTGGAAGGAGCCGGCCGCGGAAGGCGACATCGTGCGCGGCCGTGGCTTTGCCTATGCGCTCTATGTCCACGGACCGTTCCCGGGCAAACCGGCGGCGTGGTCGGCGTGGATCGCGGACGTCGCCGTCAACAAGGCGACCGGCGACGTCAGCGTGACCCGCGTGGTGGCGGGGCAGGATTCCGGGCTGATGATCAATCCGGACGGCGTGCGCCACCAGATCCACGGCAACGTCATCCAGTCGACCGGCCGCGCGCTGATGGAAGAGGTGTCATTCGACCGCAACTCGGTGACGAGCCGCGAATGGGGCGCCTATCCGATCATCAAATTCCCGGATATCCCCAAAATCGACGTGTTGATGCTGCCGCGGCAGGACCAGCCGCCGCTCGGCGTCGGCAAATCCGCCTCGGTGCCGAGCGCCGCGGCGATCGCCAATGCGATCTTCGACGCCACCGGGGTGCGGTTTCGCGAATTGCCGTTCACGCCGGAGCGGATTCTTGCGGGGTTGCGCGGCGGGCAGCCGGCGCCACAAGCCACACTGCCGGGAGTGGCGCCCGCGGCTCGGAAGCCAGCCCCTCGCACGCATCAAAATCCTTTTGCAAAACCGCTCGGCGCATTCGCAAGCGGTGCTGCTATGGTTGCCACAATGGTCAGCCTCGCCGCGCTGGCGCTGCCGTGGCGGTCGATCGCGCCGATCGCGCGGCCGGATCCGTCGGCGTATTCGGCGGCGACCATCGCGAAGGGCGAGCTGCTCGCGGCGCTCGGCGACTGCGCAGTCTGCCACACGCGAGCGGGTGGCGCGATCAACGCCGGCGGCCGCGCCATCGAAACGCCGTTCGGAATCATCTACGCGACCAACATCACCCCCGATCCCGAGACCGGCATCGGCGCGTGGTCGTATCCCGCCTTCGAGCGCGCGATGCGCGAGGGTATCCATCGCGACGGCAAGCATCTCTATCCGGCGTTTCCCTACAATCATTTTGCGAAGACCACGGATGCCGACCTGCAGGCGCTGTATGCCTATCTGATGGCGCAGCCGGCGGTGAAGTCGGTCTCGCCCGAGACCAAGCTCGCGTTTCCGTTCAACCTGCGTCCGCTGATGGCGGGATGGAATGCGCTGTTTCACTCTGGCGCGACATTTGCGCCCGACGCCACGAAATCCGCGGCATGGAATCGCGGCGCCTATCTGGTCGAAGGCCTCGGCCATTGCGGCGCCTGCCACTCGCCGCGCAACGCGCTCGGCGCGGAAAAGGCCGAGGCCTATCTCGCCGGCGGTTTCGCAGAAGGCTGGGAAGCGCCCGCACTGACATCGCTGTCGCAGGCGCCGATCCCGTGGAGCGAGGATGAGCTGTTCGCTTACTTACGCACCGGCGAGTCGCGCTTTCACGGCGTCGCCGCCGGGCCGATGGCGCCGGTGGTGAAAGAACTCGCTGCGCTACCCGACGACGACATCCGCGCCATGGCGGTCTATCTCGGCTCGTTCAACGAGAAGCCGGTCGGCAAGGCGGAGCAGGAAGCGCTGGCGGTTAAACTCGAAACATCGACCGCCACGCAGGCCATTTCGGCATCCTCCGCCGGCGCGCGCCTTTATGAAGGCGCCTGCGCGGTTTGCCATGAGGTCGGCGGCGCGCCGCTGTTCGGCTCCAGGCCTTCGCTGGCGCTGAACAGCAATCTGCATAGCGCCGCGCCGGACAATCTGATTCAGGTCATCCTGCACGGCATCGCCGCGCCGTCGTCCAGCGATCTCGGCTATATGCCCGGCTTCAAGGACAGTTTTAACGACGGGCAGGTTGCAGAGCTGGTCTCCTGGTTGAGGCGGCAATTTGCACCGGACAAGCCGCCGTGGACCGGTGTCGATGCCGCGATCGGCCGGCTGAGGCAGGCACAAGCGCGCTGAATCGCAGCCCAGAACTGCCGCACCTAGCACTGGCTGCCGGCGCGCCGGCACGATAAGGTTCCGCCCCATGGCAGTCACAGACATCGCGACGCGGACCTACAATCACGGCTGGCGGCTCGATCCGATCGTGCGCAGCCTGCTCGATACCGATTTCTACAAGCTCTTGATGCAACAGATGATCCGGGAATTTTATCCGGACGACCACGTTACCTTTTCGGTCATCAACCGCAGCCGTCAGGTCCGCCTCGCCGAGGTGATCGACGAGGGCGAGCTGCGCGCCCAGCTCGACCATGCACGCTCGATCCGTTTCGCCAAGAAGGAGCTGATCTGGCTCGCCGGCAACACGTTCTACGGCAAGACGCAGATGTTCTCGCCGGATTTCATCAACTGGCTGGCGAATTTCCGCCTGCCCGAATATGAGCTGCACAAGGTCGACGGCCAGTACGAGTTGCATTTCCACGGGCCGTGGACGCACACCACGATGTGGGAAATTCCGGCGCTCGCCATCCTCAACGAATTGCGCTCGCGCCAGGTCACCAAAGGACAGGGGCGGTTCGAACTCGACGTGCTCTATGCGCGCGCCAAAGCCAAACTGTGGAGCAAGGTCGAGCGGCTGCGCAAGCTGGATGGCTTGCGGCTGTCGGATTTCGGAACGCGGCGGCGGCACGGTTTTCTGTGGCAGCGCTGGTGCGTCGAGGCGGTCAAGGAAGGGCTGGGCCCCGCCTTCACCGGAACGTCCAACGTGCTGCTGGCGATGGATAGCGACCTCGAAGCGATCGGCACCAACGCGCATGAATTGCCGATGGTCGCGGCGGCCCTTGCCGCCGACGACAAGGAACTGCGCTGGGCGCCCTATCGCATTCTTGACCAGTGGCGCCATACCTATGGCGGCAATCTCTTGATCGCGCTGCCCGACGCCTTCGGCACCAAGGCATTTTTGCGCGATGCGCCGGAATGGGTGGCCGACTGGACCGGTTTTAGGCCCGACAGCGCGCCGCCGATTGCGGCCGGCGAAGAAATCATCAAATGGTGGAAGCAGAAGGGTCGCGACCCCAGAGAAAAGCTGCTGGTGTTCTCCGACGGCATGGATGTGGGATCGATCGAAGAGACCTATCGCCATTTCGCCGGCCGGGTGCGGATCAGTTTCGGCTGGGGCACCAACCTGACCAACGATTTTGTCGGCTGCGCGCCGGACGGCTCCCCCGATCTCGATCCCATCTCGATCGTCTGTAAGGTGACGGCGGTGAACGGCCGGCCCGCGGTAAAGCTCTCGGACAATCCGGAAAAGGCGACCGGCAGCCCGGCCGAAGTCGAGCGCTATTTGCGCGTGTTCGGCAACGCCGGGCGCGTCCGCACCGCGGTGCATGTGTAGAGATCGACAATTCGTGTCCCGGGCGCGATGCAGCGCTTCTTCAGCGCTGCATCGCAGAACCGGGACCCCGGTTTCTTAAGCAGCGAGCAACCGGGGCCCCGGCTCTGCAGCGCACCGCTTCGCAAGTGCTACGCGCTGCGCTGCGTCCGGGGAACAGAGACCTGTTAAGGATGCGGATTGCGTGGCGGGTGGGCCTTGATCGCGTCCTCGTTGACGTCGGCGCCCCAACCCGGCCGCGTCGGCACGATCAGCTCGCCGTTCGCAATGGTCGGCGGGTGCGAGACCAGATCGTCCTTCCACGGCACGTCGTCGATGTCGATTTCCATGATCGAGAAATTCGGCATGGCCGCGCAGAGGTGGGCGCTCATCAGGGTCGAGATGTGACCATAGAAATTGTGCGGCGCGCAGTTGATCTCATAGGCTTCCGCCATCGCGGCGATCTTGAGCGACTCGACGAGACCGTTCCAGGGCACGTCGATGATCGCGACATCGACCGAACGGTTCTCGAAATACGGCCGGAACTGGCGGCGGCCGAACAAGGATTCGCAGGAGGCAACCGGCATCGGCGCGCGGTCACGGATCAGGCGCAGGCCTTCCGGGTCGTAGCTGTCGATCTCCAGCCATGCGAGGGCGTAGGGCTCGCAGGCGCGCGCGACCTTGATGTAGCCTTCCGTCTTGAAGTTGAAATTGGTGTCGAGGTGGATGCCGATGTCAGGGCCGGCGCCCTGCCGGAAGGCCGCGAGGCCATCGGTGATGGCGGCAAGCGTCGCGCGGTCGGCGTTGAGTTCGGGATGGCCCGGGCCGCGCGCAAAACCCGGTTGATGCATGCTGGGCGGATCGAGGTCGAAGCGAAAGATGTTGGTCTTGAGCGCCTTGAAACCGCTTTCCTTCACATGCCTGCCGAGTTTGACCACGTCGTCGAGCGAGCGCACCGGCTCGACACCCATCATATCAGCGTTGCGGAGGCGATAGCTGCCGCAATGCGACCAATACAGCGGCAGCCGGTCGCGCACCGGGCCGCCGAACAGCGCGTAGACCGGCACGCCCAGCGCCTTCGCCTTGACGTCGAGCAGCGCGTTCTCGATCGCCGCCATCGCCTGCTGGTTGATGCCGCCCGGCGCCTGCCGCGTCACGGCATAATAGGTCGAGGTGATCCGTTCGATCGGCCGCGGATCCATGCCGATCAGGCTCTGCGCCAGGCGGCGGATCACGGCGGTCAGACCGGCGCTGCCGTAGCTTTCGTTGTATTCGGACCAGCCGACGATGCCGTCATCGGTGGTGATCTTGAGAAACGAAAAGTCGCGCCAGCCGGCGTCGCAGTGCAAATCCTCGATCCTGACAATTTTCATTGGTGTTCCTTTTCAGTCAAAGCCATAATATCCATCCGGAGAAGCGACACAATCATGACTGCCGACACCACTCCCCGACCGGAACGCCCTGCCGAAGTCGGCACGGTGTTCGACGCCGTCGTGGTGGGCGCGGGCTTTGCCGGGATGTACATGCTGCATCGGCTGCGCGGGCTTGGCTTTTCGGCACGGGTGTTCGAGGTGGGCTCCGGCGTCGGTGGCACCTGGTACTGGAACCGGTATCCGGGCGCGCGTTGCGACGTCGAGAGCATGCAGTACTCGTTCTCCTTCTCGGAGGAATTGGACCAGGAGTGGAACTGGTCGGAGAAATACGCGCCGCAGCCAGAAATCCTCACCTACGCCAACCATGTCGCCGATCGCTTCGATCTGCGCCGGCATATCGTGTTCGACACGCGCGTGACCGCGGCGACGTTCGATGACAACGCAAAATGCTGGCACATCGAGACCGACCGCGGCGACAGGGTGAGCGCAAAATTCTGCATCATGGCGGTCGGCTGCTTGTCGGCGCCGAACCGCCCGAATTTTTTGGGCCTCGATGATTTTCGCGGGCCCGTCTATCACACCGGCGAATGGCCGCATCAGGGTGTCGACTTCACCGGCCTGCGCGTCGGCGTCATCGGGACCGGCTCCTCGGCGATCCAGTCGATTCCGATCATCGCGCAGCAGGCTTCCGCACTGACAGTGTTCCAGCGCACGGCGACCTGGTCGGTGCCGGCGTGGAACGAAGAACTGACGCCGGAATACCTGCAGGCGGCCAAGGCGGGTTATCCGGCGCTCCGCGCCAAGGCCCGCGCACGCCCGACCGGCTTCTATTTTCCTTTCAACATCCAGCCGGCGCTGGAGGCGAGCCCGGAAGACCGCGACAGGAGTTACGAGGAAGCGTGGGCGCGCGGCGGCCTGCCCTTTCTCGGCGCCTACGGCGATCTTCTGTTCGAAAAAGCCGCCAACGACACCATCGCCGATTTCGCGCGCCGAAAAATCCGCGGCATTGTCAAGGATCCGGTCACGGCGGAGCTGCTATGTCCGGACAACGTGTTCGGTTGCAAGCGCCTCTGCGTCGACACCGGCTACTTCGAAACCTACAATTTGCCGCATGTAAAACTGGTCGACGTCTCGAAAACGCCGATCGAACGCTTCACCGCTGATGGCATCGAGGTCAACGGCGTCGAATATCCGCTGGATGCCGTGGTCTGCGCCACCGGCTTTGCGGCAATGACGGGATCGTTCGACAAGATCCGGATCACCGGCCGCAATGGCCTGACGCTGTCAGAGAAATGGCGGGCGGGCCCGCGCGCCTATCTCGGAATTGCCTCAGCGGGCTTCCCCAATCTGTTCATGATCACCGGTCCCGGCAGTCCTTCGGTGCTGGCCAGCATGATCCAGGCGATCGAACAGCATGTCGATTGGCTGGCGGACTGCATCGGCCACATGCGGGATGTCGGGGCAACCTGCATCGAACCCATCCTCGAGCATGAGGACGCCTGGGTCGAGCATGTCACCGACGTATCGACGGTGTCGCTGCGATCGACCTGCAGTTCCTGGTATGTCGGCACCAACATCCCGGGCAAGCCGCGCGTCTTCATGCCTTATATCGGCGGCTTCCCGGTCTATGTGCAGAAATGCAACGAGGTGATGAGCGGCGGTTTTGCCGGCTTTGTGCTGGAAGGTGCGGTGGAGCGCAACACAGAACCCCAGGTGCGCTACACGGAACGCTGGCGAGTGCCGATCGATATCGAAGTCATTTCACCGGCAGCCGTCGCGGCAAGACGTGTTCCGATGGTATGAAGCGGCGTCACGCCGTACGGGGGCGGGCAACATGAAAACGACGGTACTTTATCTTGCGTTTGCACTCACGGCGGTCACAGCCAGCGCGGCAGCACAGAGTTATCCTTCCCGGCCGATAACCCTCATCATCCCGGGCGCGGCTGGCGGTCCGGGCGATATGGTCGGACGTGTCCTGATCGAACGCATGAGGACATCGCTCGGCCAGCCGCTCGTTATGGAGAATGTCGCCGGCGCCAATGGCACCATCGCTGCTGCGCGCGTCGCCCGCGCATCGCCGGATGGCTACACGCTCATTCTCGGCACTTGGAATAGCCAGGTCGGCGCCAGTGCCGTCTATCCGGTGACTTACGATGTCCTGGCCGATTTCGAACCCATCGCATTGGTGACCATTTCGCGATTATGGCTTGTCGGAAAAACTGCGTTTCCGCCCAACAACATCGCGGAACTGATCGCGTGGATGAAGGCAAACCCGGGCAAAGCGTCGGTTGCAACCGTCGGTCAAGGTAGCGCCAGTCATGTCTGCGGGATATATTTCCAGAATGCGACGGCTACGCAGTTTCAGTTCGTATTCTATCGTGGTGGCGCCCCGGCATATCAGGACCTTGTGGCAGGCCACATCGACCTGATGTGCGCCGAGCGGTCGGCAACGGTCGAGCATTTGCGCGCCGGCAAAATCAAGGCCTTTGGTCTTCTGGCCGAAAAGCGTTGGTCCGCCGCGCCCGACGTGCCTACCATGGAGGAGTCCGGCGTCCCGGGTGCGCATATTCCATGGCTACAGGGTTTTTGGGCGCCAAAGGGCACACCACGCGACATCATCGCAAAACTCAATGCCGCGGTTGCCGAGGCCCTGGCGGATCCGTCCGTACACCAGCGCTTAACGGACTTCGGTCTCGATGTGGCGCCGGAAAACCAGCGAACACCGGAAGCGCTACGCGCCTTTCACAAGGCGGAGACGGAAAAGTGGTGGCCGGTCATCAAGGCGGCCGGCGCCAAGCCGGAATGAATCCGATCGCATATGGCGACGTCATCCGTTGACATGGCGAAATCGCGCGCACCGGAGTAACGTCCGGCCAAACGCGCGAGGACGAAGCCATGCCTGGCCCGCTTACATACCGCGTCTCTTCCCGCGGGAGTTCTCGCATCCACGAAACTCCGATGTGGATCGCTAATCAAATTCGCCCGCTATCATGGATTCTAGGCTCTTCTCAAAGTCTTTCATTCCTCGAGGCGTGAACTCGTATTTTATATATCGTCTATGCCGAATATCGAACGGCACATCGACTTCATTCTGAGTTATCGTGATAACCGGTTTCCCCAATGTATGTGCAATACCCATTTCATAAAACACGTTCGGATTCCGCCCAGTACAATCCGCGATCACACATCGACAGAAGAAAATTGCCGACCAGACATCTTGCATGATCTCGCCGACGCCAAAAAAGTCATCGGCTCTTTGACAATTCAGACCTGCTCTCTCGCAGACCAGCTTTATGTGATCGTCATACACCGGCCTTAAGGACTTTTCGAACGGCATAAGTACGAAAATGTCACCGTTGGGAAAGTTGTCTGGCTTACCAAAAACCGGTTTTACTTTGGTCGTGTATCCATCGCCCAATTCCAGCATGTCAGTAATGCTGAACTTGAGAACCTCCTGCAGTGACGAAAAATTTGGCGTAATTTTGACCGTAATCACTTGCTCTTTCCCTCGAAGCATCTCGGCGATTTCATAGCCTCGTCCATAATCCAGGTTTTTGGCTAAGTCCTTTTTGAGTAACTTGATACCGACATCGCGTCCCGCTTGATCGGTCAGCGTGATAAGATTCGTCGCCACCAATCTAAGGAATGAAAGACCTATATATGCGGCACCCGTGTGGTTCGGAATTTCCCCACCGACCCGGCGACGCGGCGCGATCTCCTTCAACACCTCTGCGAGACTATTTCCGGTCTTTGGATGCTGCCTGACAGCATTTAGAATCCGAAATACCAGTTGATCGACTTCCGGCATAGGAGTTTCTCCGATAAGCGTAGATCAGCGTACCGCCTTATTAAAAGCAGCAGTGTTGATGTGAAGCAAATAAAATGACCACCCGTCTGAACATGGGTGCGAAATCTCACTGACCAACTTGTCGAGCAGTGTTTCATTGCATTTTAATCGAGCGTTGCAACTGGCCACTAGTTCAACGATATCAGAGGCTTAGACATTCGGATGAGCGGGATAACGAAGTCGAGTCCATACACGTACCTTTCGAAGACCGCGACACAAATCGGCTACTCGGTGCAATCAACCGGCCCACCTCAGGACGCGCTGAAGATATGGTCAAAGTGCTGTGGCCCCGCATTGTTCATCGGAATAACATCTCGCAAAAGGCCGGGAGGAAACCATGCAGGGGCCACAATCAATCCGGCCGATCGAGGATGCGACGGCCGAACCGAAGCGTGCTGACGGCGCGGCTCACATCGCGCGGGATTGCGCGGGCCTGAATTTTTACGAAATGGATCGTGGCTTGCGCGATCTGCTGCCGCTTTATCTCGCCCGTGACGATTACCGGCAGTTACAGCCGCATTTCCATCGGCTTGGCGCGCTGGCGGGTGGACGGCTCGACGAGCTGGCGCGGATCGCCGACAAGAATTCGCCGGTGCTGCATGCGCGCGACCGTTTTGGGCGCGACGAAGACTGGATCGACTATCACCCCTCCTATCGCGAAATGGAGGCGATTGCCTTCGCTGACTTCCAGTTTCACGCGATGAGCCATCGCGGCGGTGCGCTTGGCGCCGGCCAGCCGTTGCCGGCCGTTGCCAAATATGCGTTGCAGTACCTGTTCGTGCAGGCGGAGTTCGGGCTGATGTGTCCGATCAGCGTCACCGACACTTCCATTCATCTCATCCGCAAATTCGCCAGCGCGGAACTCAAGGACTACCTGCTGCCGAAAATGCTGTCAGGCGAGCTTGCGACGCTCTGGAAGGGCACGCAGTTCATGACCGAACGCGCCGGCGGCTCCGACGTCGGCGCGATCGAGACGGTGGCGCGGCTGCAGGACGGCGTCTGGCGGCTAACCGGCGAGAAATGGTTTTGTTCGCATGCCGATGCCGACGTGGCGCTGCTGCTGGCGCGCCCCGAGGGAGCGCCGCCCGGCACAAAAGGGCTTGCGCTGTTCGCCTTGCCGCGCCGCCTGAAGGACGGCAGCCGCAATTCCTACCGGATCGTGCGTCTCAAGGACAAACTCGGCACCCGCTCGATGGCGTCGGGCGAAATCCGCCTGGAAGGCGCCGTGGCCTATCTGGTCGGCGAGCAGGATCGCGGGCTGAAACAGATGATGGAGCAGGTCAATCTGTCGCGGCTGTCGCATGGCGTTCGCGCCGCGGCGATGATGCGGCGTTGCGTGAACGAGGCGATGATATCGGCGCAGACGCGCACGGCCTTCGGCGAGACCATCATCAACTATCCCCTGCTGCGCCGCCAGCTGCTGAAACTTGTGGTGCCGACCGAGCAGGCGCTGTCGATGATGTTGTTTGCCGCAGGCTCGATCGACCAGGCCGGTGCCGGGTCAACAGACGCGCAAAGCCTGGTCCGCATTCTCACGCCGCTCTTAAAATTCCGCGCCTGCCGCGACAACATTCCGGTCGCGACCGGCGCGATGGAAGTGCGCGGCGGCAACGGTTACATCGAGGAATGGGTGCACGCCCGCCTGGTCCGCGACGCTCACATCGGGGTGCTCTGGGAAGGCACCAGCAACATCAATGCGCTCGATATCATCCAGCGGGCGGTTGGAAAAAGCGGGGCGCACCGCGATCTGGGCGTCGCGCTGAAGCGTCGTCTCGACGAGGCGGCAAGCCTGCCGGCAGGCTTTCGGGACCGGCTGCGGCTTGCACTGGACAGGGCGCTGGCATTTGCCGAGCACGTGGCGGCCGAACCGGACGGCGAGGCAACTGCGCGGCTTGCCGCCAGCGCGCTTTATCATATAACCAGCGCCATATTGCTGGCCTGGGAAGGCAGCCAACCCGGCGTCGATGCGCGCCGGGCGCTACTGGCACGCTTCGTTTTGGAACACCGGCTGACGGCGCGGGACCCGCTGGCCCCCCAAGCGACGATTGGGAACGCGATTCTATCGAGTTTGTCCTCAGGCCGGAGCCGGCCACACCGGCGCGAGTTGCCACCCTCCTCGATTCTTAATAACAACAATGCAAAGTTGCGGCGTTGATCGATTGACGTCCCGTGCCGCAGAATAAGGACTGGGTGAGGTTGCGCTGATGGAAGTTCAGGTAAATGCCGCGTCCGGTTCGACCGGCAAATGGTCGCCCCCGCCGGAGGCCAGCGAACTCATCAAGAATATTCATGCGATGCTGCATCCCCGTAACATCGTGCTGGTCGGAGCCACCGACAAGCCGGGCAACTACGCCGAGCGGATCTGGACCAACCTGATCAAGTACAACTACGAAGGCGGCCTCTATCCGGTCAACGCGAAGCGTGAAACCATCTGGGGCGTGCCTTGCTACAAGGATTTCGTCAGCCTGCCGGACAAGCCCGATCACGTCCTGGTGCTGGTGCCCGCGCGCTTTGCGGTCCAGGTGATCCGCGATGCGGCGGCGGCCGGCGCACGCTCCGCCACCATCGTGACCTCCGGCTTCAGCGAATTGCAGGACGAGGACAGCCAGAAACTCGCCGCCGAGCTTCAACAGGTTATTCGCGAAACCGGCATGGCGGTCACCGGCCCGAACTGCCTCGGCAATCTCAGCGCCGGCGAAAAACTGTTCACCAACATCGACGACCGCATCGTCACCATGGAGGCTGGACCCGTCGCGATCGCCGGCCAATCCGGCGCCATCGTGATGGCGATCCGGCAGGCGCTGGAAGACCGCGGCGTCGGCGTCGGGTACATGGTGACCACCGGAAACGAGGCCGGCCTCGAGACGCCGGACCTGATGGCCTATTTCGCCGCCGATCCCTCGATCCGCGTCATCGTGGTCTATCTGGAAGGCGTGCGTAACACCAAGGTTTTTCGCGCGGCCTGCAAAGCGGCGCGCGCCACCGGCAAGCCGGTGATCGCATTAAAACTTGGCGCATCGGAAGGCGGACGCGCCGCGGCGATGGCGCATACCGGCGCGCTCGCCGGCTCGATCGAAACCTTCGACGCCATCTCGACCCGGGAAGGCGTGATCCGCGTGCGCGGCATGGACGAACTGATCGAAACCACCGAATGTTTCGTCCACGCTGACCCGCCGAAAGCCGACCGGCTGGCCGCGGTGACCTTGTCCGGCGGCAAGCGCGGTCTCCTGCTTGATGCATTCCATGCGGCCGGACTGAATTTTGCGCCGCTCAGCAAGCATGCCACCGACAAGCTTGCAAAAATGCTCGGCCCCGGCAGCATCGTCGGCAACCCGTTGGACGCGGGGTTTGCGGCGGTGGTCGATCCATCGATCTATATGCAGTCGATCCAGGTCATGATCGACGACCCCGATACCGACATCGTCATCATCGATTCGGAACTGCCGAAGGCGCCGCATGAAGTGCGCGAGCGAAATTTGCGCAACGTCAACGAGATGGCGGGAGCGGCCAGCAAGCCCGTGGTCTATATCAGCACCATGTCGATCGGTTTTACCGAATTCACCAAGGGCTTGCGCAAGTCGCTGCCGCATATCGCCGTCATGCAGGGGCTGGATCGGGCGGTGGGCGCGATCAAGTCCTTGATCGACTACGCCTCGCTGCGCAAGGAAGTACCCGATGTCGTCTCGAGCTCCAGCGCAGCCGCGCGCGCAACATTGGAACGGACGCTGAAGAACGCCAACGGCGCGGCGCTCGACGAGGTCGCGTCGAAGAAGCTGCTGAAGGCTTACGGCATTCCGGTGTCGAAGGAAGAAATCGCGCTGGATGCGGCGGGCGCCGTCAGAATCGCGAAAAAGATCGGCTTTCCCGTGGTCGCCAAGGTCGTCAGCGCCGACATCCTGCACAAATCCGATATCGGCGGCGTGGTGCTGAACCTGGGCAGCGCCGCGGAGGTCAAAAAAGCCTTCAACGACATCGCCGCGCGGGTGAAGAAGCTGAAGAACAAGCCCAGGCTTGAAGGCATCCTGATCGCGCAGCAGGTCAAGGCGGACCTCGAACTGGTGGTGGGTGCATCGCTCGATGCCGAGATGGGGCCGGTGGTGCTGTTCGGAACCGGCGGCGTCGATATCGAGCTGATGAAGGACGTCGCCTTGGCCGGTGCTCCCCTTGACGCCGCGGAAGCAAAACAGCTGATCGGACGGACCAAAGCCGGCGTGAAGCTAAAGGGCTATCGCGGCAAGCCGGCCTTGCATGAGGCTTCCGTGGTGAAAGCCATCGTCGGCCTGTCCAACCTGATGGCGGACGCCGGTAACCGCATCGCCTCGATCGACGTCAACCCGTTCCTCGTCAATACCAAAACCGGCGTTGCCGTCGACGGGCTGATCGTTCTCAACAACGCCGCCGCCAACCTGCCGCGGCATTCGAACCATCAGGGCTGAACGGCCGATGTATCCGGGCGCGCACGCGAAGCAAAGAGCCAGCCAGCCGGCCTTTATCATGGCGCAAACCGGCGCAGCGGTGAGCTATGCCGAACTGGAAGCGCGCACCAACCGGCTGGCGCATTTTTTGCGGAACCACGGCCTGCAACGGCTCGACCACTATTCGATCTTCATGGAGAACAACGCGCGCTACATCGAGTGTTGCGGCGCGGGCGAGCGCGCCGGACTTTATTACACCTGCATCAACTCGTTCCTGACTGCGGATGAGGTGGCCTATATCGTCAACAACAGCAAATCCCGGATACTGATTTTTTCGGAAGCCAGGCGCGAGGTCGCGCTGGCGGCGCTGCGCCAGTGTCCGAAGGTCGAGGTCGGCCTGGTGGCGGACGGACCGGGCGACGGGATGCGCATCCTCAATCTCGATGAGGCGACATCGCACCTGTCCGACACGCCGATCCCCGATGAATCCTGCGGCACGGCGATGCTGTATTCGTCGGGCACCACCGGCCGGCCAAAGGGCATCATCCGTCCCTTGGTCGAACGGCCGCCGTCGCAGCAGCTGGCGCTGTTCGACTTCCTGCAAAAACTGTGGCGCTATCGCGAAGGGCTGGTCTACCTGTCGCCCGCGCCGCTCTATCACTCGGCGCCGCAGGCCGCCGTCAATCTCGTGATCCGCAATGGCGGCACCGCCATCATCATGGAAAACTTCGATCCGGAGCGCTATCTGCAGCTGGTCGAAACATATCGGCCGACCCACAGCCAGCTGGTGCCGACAATGTTCTCGCGCATGCTGAAACTGCCGGAAGCCGTGCGCGCGCGCTACGACCTGTCGTCGCTCGAAGTCGCCATCCATGCTGCGGCGCCCTGCCCGCCGCAGGTGAAAGAGCAGATGATTGCCTGGTGGGGGCCGATCATCCACGAATATTACGGCGCGACCGAAGGACTGGGTTTTGCCGCCTGCGACAGCGCCGAGTGGCTGGCGCATCGCGGCACGGTCGGCAAGGTCATGCTCGGCGACCTGCATGTGCTGGACGAGGACATGCAGCCGTGCCCCAAGGGCACTTCCGGCACGCTCTGGTTCAAGACCGCGACGCCGTTCGAATATTTCAACGATCCGGCGCGGACCGCCGAGGCGCGAACGCCGGACGGATCGATGAGCACGGTCGGCGATGTCGGATATGTCGACGACGACGGCTTCCTGTATCTCACCGACCGCGCCACCTTCATGATCGTGTGCGGCGGCGTCAATATCTATCCGCAGGAATGCGAAAACCTGCTGATCACCCATCCCAAGGTCGCCGACGCCGCGGTGTTCGGCGTGCCGAACGAGGATCTCGGCGAGGAAGTCAAGGCGGTCGTGCAGGCGATGCCCGGCGTCGCCACCGATTGCGGCCTGGCCGATGAATTGCTGGCCTTCTGCGCAAAACATCTGTCGCGCCAAAAATGCCCGCGCTCGATCGATTTCGAGGCCGAGCTGCCGCGCCTGCCGACCGGGAAACTCTACAAGCGCGTGCTGCGCGACCGCTATTGGGGCGACCGCAAGAGCCGGATCATTTGAAAGCGGAGGCAGCGCGAGACGTTGATGTAACAGTCGCGTGACCTTGTTCGAACAGAGCGGTTCCAAACCCGCGCCCCGCGCAAAATCGAAATCCCGACGCATTGTCGTCGCATCCCGTTCACGCTGCCTTTGTAAGACGCCCGGGAAAACCCGAGGTCTTCGAGGCGGCATGAACACGGAAATCGACTACGACCTCACGATGGATCAATGGGAGACGCTGAAGGCGCTACGCATGCCGACGGCAAATCGCCGAGTCCTAAATCAATTCGCTGTCGAACACCTCGTCGCGCTCCGGCTGGCCACCGGGATCGGCGATGAACCGGCCATCACGCCGAAGGGACGCAGCGTGCTGCTGCGGGGTTCGCCGCGGCTCTGGGACATGGCGGCCTGACGACCTTGAACTCTTTCGGCGCCCCCTATTCTGCTTTAATAATATGGTCGGGTGGGCGAGGTCGAGTTATGGGCATCGAGAGCGAGGTCAAATTTGAAGCCTCGGCGCGCGATTTGCGGAAGCTGGCGGCCGCCCGCATATTGCGCCGGAGCGACGGACAGCTGCCCCGGCACAAGTATCTGGTGTCGACCTATTTCGACACCCCAAAATTGCTGCTGCGAAAAAACGGCGTTTCGCTCCGGGTCCGGCAGGCCGGTAAAAAACGCGTTCAGACCATCAAAACCGTGAATGGCGGCATCTCGCTGAGCCGCGGGGAATGGGAACACAGGCTTCAGGGCGATGAGCCCGACCTGCGGGCCGCGCGCGGCACGGCGCTGGAGCCGCTGCTGTCAGGGAAACTCAAGCGCGATTTGGAACCGATTTTCGCCACCCACGTGCAGCGCACTTTATTGCCGCTCCGTTCCGGGAATAGTCGGATTGAACTGGCGCTCGACGAGGGACACGTTCGGGCCGGTCAAAAGTCATCTCCGCTGGCGGAAGTCGAACTGGAGCTCAAGAGAGGCAAGGCTTCGGATCTGTTCAAGGCAGCGCGTGTGGTCGCCGGCCTCGCGCCGGTCAAATTGGCGCTCAAAAGTAAATCCGAGCATGGCTACGATCTGATCGCAGATCGGCCTTCCCAGGCGTTCGATGGCTCGAAAATCATTCTGCGGCATGACGCCAGCATAGCCGCCGCGTTTCAGGCGATCGGCCGCTCGGTCTTGGGTCACATCGCGGCTAATGAACCTGCGGTACGGGCCGCCGATCCGGAAGGCGTGCACCAGATGCGTGTCGGCGTGCGCCGGCTTCGGGCCGCCATCGCCGTGTTTTCGGAATTGCTCGACTGCAACCAAACGCAGCAGATAAAACGCGACCTGAAATGGCTGGCAGGGAAACTTGCTCCGGTACGCGACCTGGACGTTTTCTTGAAAGGCAAAATTGCGCTGTTCGAGGGTTCGGATCCCCCGACTGCCGGATTGCCCGAACTGAAAAGCGAACTGATTTATCGTCGTGACATTGCCGCGGAGTCCGCGAAGGCCGCGATCGCGACGGCGCGCTACCGTCTTCTCATTTTCAACATTCTGGAGTGGATAGAGGACGGCAAATGGCTCAAGCGATCGCACGCGCAGGGGAATCGGAAAATCCGGTCATTCGCCGCCGATCTATTCGAGCGGCGAACCAGGAAGGCGAGGAGGAAGGCCAAGAAAGCCGGCGAAGTAGATGCCCGCGCACGTCACAAGCTGCGCATTGCAATCAAGAAGCTGCGCTACGCGCTGTATTTTTTCGAAACGCTTTATTCCCATGATGGAAGCGCGAAGGCGTTGTCCCGCTACAAGAAGCACCTCAAGGATTTGCAGGATAATCTTGGCGCACTCAACGATATCGCGGTCCACCAAAAACTGGCGGCCAAGCTTGCGGCCGGCAGCGGCGGCCCGAAGCCGGAACTGGTGTCCTTCGCGGCGGGCATGATCGCCGGCTGCGAGCGAAACGAAATCCCGCCAATACTGGCCGAAATCACGAAAACGGCGCACCGATTGCGCCGAGCAAAACAATTCTGGATTTAAGGCCGGGACGTCGTCTCCTGATCCAGCACTGCCCGGTTATTTTCCGACAAACTGATGAGCGTCGGCCGATGTCTCGAAAATATGCGGCGCCACATTGCGGCGCGTCAGCGCGTCACCGAGCTTCAGTCGCATAAAGGCGCTGGTCGTATAGCGCGAGACGTGGTTGTAGCAGGTGCGCTCGACCTCGGCGGCCATCGAAAACCAGTCGTCCGCCATATCGGGGGCGATATCCGACGAGTCGTAATTGATGATCGCGGAAAACCGGTGTCCGACCCGGGCAAATAGCGCAAAGACGGCTTCACGGATGGCTTCCACGTCGGCCCGACTATGCACCCGATAGCCATCAAGGCCCAGAAACAGCGTGTTGCGCTTCTCGTCGAAGGTCAGCCGTTCCGACAATGGACGGTTGAGAAGCCGGTCATCGAGCTGCATCAAGGCCTCATTGAAGAGCGCGGCATCCATCGCATTCGGCGAACGAACGATGGGCCTAAAACCCATCAGCGCGAGAATATCGCGTTCGATATCGATGCCGGGCGCGACCTCGATCAGTTCGAGACCTTCCGGCGTGAGCTTGAAAACGCACCGCTCCGTCACATAGAGCACCGGTTGCCTGTTGCCTGCGGCCAGGGGACCGGAAAATGTGACCTGATCGACCTTGTCGACGAATTTCGAGGATCTTCCTTCGCTGAGGATCTTTAGCTGACCGTCCACGATGGCCGTCTTGAGGCCGCCGGTCGTGAACGTTCCCGCAAAAATCAGCTCGCGCGCGTTCTGGGAGATATTGATAAATCCTCCGGCGCCGGCAAGGCGGCCGTTGAACAGGCTGACATTGACGTCGCCTTTTGCATTGACCTGCGCCATGCCGAGACATGCAAGGTCGAGGCCGCCGCCGTCGTAGAAATCGAACATCTGGTTCTGGTCGATGATGGATTCGGCGTTGATCGCCGCGCCGAAGTCGAGACCGCCTTGCGGGATTCCGCCGATGATCCCGGGCTCGGCCGTCAGCGTGACGAAGTCGAACAGCTTTTCTTCCGCCGCAACCGAGGCAACGCCTTCCGGCATGCCGATGCCGAGATTGACCACCCCGCCCATCGGCAATTCCAGCGCGCAGCGCCGCGCGATGATCTTGCGGTTATCCAGCTTCATCGGAATCTTGCGGTCCGCCGGCGCACGCAACTCGCCGGAGAAGGCCCCGTTGTAGCCGGTGGCATAGGTCTGGAAGTGATTTTCCGGCTGCGCCACGACTACACAGTCGACCAGGACGCTTGGAATTTTCACGTGCCGCGGATTGAGCGAACTGGACGCCGCGATGCGTTCGACCTGGGCGATCACAAAACCCTTGCAGTTCTTGGCGGCGGTGGCGAGCGCCAGATTGTCGAGCGTCAACGCCTCCTTTTCCATCGAGATGTTGCCGTTGTGGTCGGCGGTGGTGCCGCGGATGATCGCGACATTGATCGGAAACGCCTTGTAGAACAGCCACGGCTCGCCGTCGATTTCCATCAAGCGTACCAGCTCCTCGGTGGTGCGCGCATTGAGCTTGCCGCCGCCATTGGCGGGATCGACGAATGTCCCGAGCCCCACCTTGGAAAGCAGCCCGGCCTTGCGGCCGGCGATCTCACGAAACAGATGCGAGACGCAGCCGAGCGGCAGATTGTACGCCTCGACATGATTGTCCACCGCCATCCGCGCCAGTTTTGGGACCAAACCAAAATGTCCACCAATCAAGCGCTTGATGAGACCCGGGTGAGCCAGCCGATTGAGGCCGCGATCGGCGCCGTCGCCGGGAGCGGCGGCAAATACCAGTGTGAGGTCGCGGGGTTCTCCGGTCGCAACGAAGCGCCGCTCCAGCGCCTTGATGATCTCGTCGGGCGTGCCGACCCCGACGAAACCGGACGAGGCAACGGTGTCGCCGGACCGGATGATGGCCACCGCCTCCGCGGCATCGACGACCTTGCTGCGCATCAGGCCGCCGCTCTGTTGCCGAAAGCTTCGGTGTAAATCGCCAGCGCGTCGTCGAAGGTGACTTCTCGCGGGTTGTTGACCAGCAGCCGGGTCTGCTTCATCGCATCCTCGGCGAGCTTTTTCAGGTCGCCCGAGCCAATGCCGACATCCGCTAGCGACGCCGGCACCTTGCAGTCCCTGCAGATCGCGCCGATGGCATCGACGAACAGCCGCGCCTTCTGGCTGACCGACAGCCCCTCGGTCTTGGGATCGACGATAGGGGCAAGCTCGGCATAGAGCGCCTCGGCCTCAGTCAAGTTGAACCGCAGTACCTGGGTCAGCACCAGCGCGTTGGACAGGCCGTGGGGCACGTGGAAGATCGCGCCGATCGGGTACGCCAGCGCATGGACCGCGGCCACCGGTGAATTGGCGAAGGCCATGCCGGCGAGCATCGAGCCCAGCAGCATTTGCGAACGCGCTTCGAGGTTCGACCCATCCGTACAGACGGTGCGTACATTCGCCGACAGCAGGGCTAGCGCCTGGCGCGCCAGTTGATCCGACATCGGATTCTTCTTGTGACGGCTGGTATAGGCCTCGATGGCGTGAACCATGGCGTCGATGCCGGTCGCCGCCGTGACGTGGGCGGGCAAACCGAGAGTCAATTCCGGGTCGAGAATCGCCCAGTCCGGTATCAGGCGCGGCGAAACTACGCCCTTCTTCTCGGTCGTCGGCGTCGTAACGATGGCGATCGGCGTGACCTCCGAGCCGGTACCGGCCGTCGTCGGCGCCAGCAGCAACGGCAGCCGCTCGCCCTTGGCGAGGCCGACGCCGTAGATGTCATCGAGCCGATCGGGAGTCTTGGCGAGATAGGCCACGAGTTTTGCGGTGTCGAGCGCGCTGCCGCCGCCGATCGAGGCGACGAGCCCGATGTCCTTGTCGCGGCAAAGCGCCACGGCACGTTCAATGACGTGAGACGGCGGATCGGCCTCCACATCCTCGAATACCGTGAGCTCGCAGCCGCTGTCGATCAGGTCTTTCTCGGCGTGCTTGGTCAGCCCCGCATTCCGCACGCCCTTGTCGGTCACCAGCAGAACCCGCGTCACGCCATATCCCGCGACGATTTCCGCCAGTTTCCGCGAAGCACCGGCCTCAAACAGGATGTTCGGCGGCGCCTGGAATGTGAAAGCTTTCATTTTTGTCTCCTGATCTTATGGATACCGCAACGGCCGCCGGCAACCTCGGCCTCAATAGGTCAGCCGAGGCTGCAGGTCGGATCGGGCGCAGTCGAAAGAATTGTGTTCGAGCCGGTCCTACTTGTTCAGATCGACCGGCGGCGGCCTGCTGATCAGACTCCCGAACTCGCGAAACTGCGCATTCATGTTTTCCATCTGCTCTTTCAGATGGTTTTGATAGATCGTGCCCATTTCCTGCGGGTCTTTCGCCTTGAGCAGCCGCTCCGCCAGTTCGAACCCCGCGACGACATTCGCCTCCGCATATGCCACCGCCTTGTCGTTCATCTCCTTGACGTTCGAATAGGTCGCCCTGACGCCTGAGTCCGCTTTCTCACGCAGCTTTTGGGTCTCCGCGATGTATTTCGAGACCGCATCCTTGGCCTTATCGAGCGTGGTCTGCGCCATCTCGCGCATTTTCTCGGTCTGCTCATTGATCTTGTCACTCATTGCACTCTCCTGCGTTGCCACCATGGTTCACTCGGCCGGCTCTTCAACTTGTTTCAGCTTCTCGCGAAGCTCATCGACCAGCACGCGCGTATTCTCGCTGTAATCGATGGGCACGGAAACAAGATGCACCCCGCCGCCCTTGAAGGCCCGCTCGAGCGTGGGAATGAGGTCGTCCGTACTTTCGACCTTGGAACCTTTTGCGCCGTAGCTCTCGGCATATTTGACGAAATCCGGGTTGCCGAACGTCAGGCCGAAATCCGGGAAATGGTCCACCGCCTGCTTCCACCTGATCATGCCATAGGCCGAGTCCTCTAGGATCAACACCACGAGGTTCAGCTTTAGCCGGACCGCTGTTTCCATTTCCTGCGAATTCATCATGAAGCCGCCGTCGCCGCAGACCGCAAGCACCCGGCGGTCCGGATACAGCATGGCGGCCATCATCGCCGACGGCAGCCCGGCGCCCATGGTCGCCAGCGCGTTGTCGAGCAGCAGCGTGTTCGCCACGTAAGTCCGGTAGTTTCGCGCAAACCAGATCTTGTACATCCCGTTATCCAGAGCGACGATGCCGTTTTCGGGAATAACCTTTCGTACATCATGCACGATGCGCTGCGGGGTGGGCGGCCAGCGATCCTCGGTGGCGCGATCCATGATGCGGCTCAAAATGCCTTCGCGAAGGCTGAGCAGCGCGCCGGCATGGTGCAGCCGCCCCTCGACACGATCGGCCAGCAGTTCCAGGCTCGGGCCGACATCGCCCACCACCTCGCATTGCGGAAAGTAAACCCGCTCGACATTGGCCGGCGTGTAACTGACATGGATCACCTGCGGGCCTTTCGGGCCCATGATGAAGGGCGGCTTCTCGATCGTGTCGTGACCGATGGCGATGATCAGGTCGGCGCGATCGACGGCCTCGTGAACATAGTCGCGCTCACTGAGTGCGGCCGTGCCCATGTAAAGGTTGCTGCCGCCGGGGACCGTCCCCTTGCCCATTTGCGTGGTGAAGAACGGAATTTTGGTGCGGCGGACAAACCCGCCGATGCCTGCCGTGCTGCGCGGACGCGACGCCGCGGCGCCAAGCATGATCAGCGGCCGCTTTGCCTTGAGGATCATTTCGGCGGCGCGATCCAGCGAAGCGCGATGCGCGACCGGGATTTCGATCGGGTGCTGGGCTACCATCGCCACAGCTTCACCCTCCTCGCCCGCGATGTCCTCGGGCAGCTCCAGCAGGACGGGCCCGGGCCGTTCTTCCATGGCGATGCGGAAGGCGTCGCGAACGATGGTCGGGATGCTGCTGGTGCTGACGATCTGCAGCGAGAGCTTTGTCAGCGGCTTGAACGCACTGACCACATCCACGATCTGGAATTTTGCCTGGCGGCTGCTCATGATGCCCTTCTGGCCCGTGAGCATGATCATCGGCATCGCACCAAGCAGCGCGTAGGCCGCTCCGGTCGTCAGGTTCAACGCGCCGGGACCAAGCGTCGTAATGCAGACCCCGGGCTTCCCGGTCAGACGGCCATAGGTCGCGGCCATGAACGCCGCGCCCTGCTCGTGCCGGGTCAGGATCAGCTTGATCGAGGAGTTGCGTAGGCTCTCCACGACGTCCAGGTTCTCCTCGCCGGGAACCCCGAAGATACGGTCGACGCCTTCGTTCTCGAGCGCGGCAACCAATAAATCTGAACCCTTCGGCATTTCTATCTCCTGATCCTTCTGATTCAATCGCGCAACAGTCGCAACCGAGTACTGGCGGTATCCGTTTGACGGTGCCGAGCTATGATTTCAATCGACGAACAATCCCATGCGCAAAGTCGGTCGTGGAGGCCTTCCCACCGAGATCCGGCGTTCTCACCCCGTCATCATTGAGACAGGCGAGCATGGCCTTGCGTATCCGTCCAGCAGAATCTGCACGGCCGACATGGTCGAGCATCAGGTACGCCGCCAGCAGCAAGGCGAGCGGACAACGCCGGCGCCCGCTTGTCCTTGAGCGGCTCGAGGTCCGATCCAGTAACGGGAGGGATGGATGGTTGACAACGTTAAGCGTTGATCGTGGTAACCTTACGCGCCGCGCCTCAACGCTTGTTTTGCTTTCGCCATGCCGCAAAGTCAGTCAGGGTTTGATCGTCGGTGGCAGGATACAAACCGAGAATAGAGCGGCCGCCCCGGACTTGCTCGGTGACAAAATCCTCGAACGCCGTCATTTCCGTGGTTTCGTCGGCAAGCTCGTCGGCGATACCGGCCGGGAGAATGATGACCCCGTCGGCGTCGCCTACCACCACGTCGCCGGGAAACACCGGGGCGTCGCCGCAGCCGATCGGACCATTGATCTCGATCGCCTGATGCAGCGTGAGATTGGTCGGCGCGCTGGGCCGGCTGTGAAAGGCCGGGAAACCGAGCGCGGCAATCTCGGCGGAGTCGCGAAAGCCGCCATCCGTGACGACGCCGGCGACGCCGCGGATCATCAGGCGGGTAATCAAGATACCGCCGGCCGAGGCCGCACGTGCGTCCTTACGGCTGTCGATCACAAACACCGCGCCGGGAGGGCATTCCTCGACCGCTTTGCGCTGCGGATGACCGCGATCGCGGAAGGCGGCTAGTGGGTTGAGATCCTCGCGCGCGGGCATGTAGCGAAGCGTGAAGGCCTCACCGACCATGCTTTCCTTCAAAGGGCTCAACGGATAGACGTTCTGAATGAACTGCTGGCGCAGGCCGCGCTTGTAAAGCGCGGTCGCAAGCGTCGGCGTACTGACGCGCTTCAGCTTGTCTCGGGTTTCAGACTTCAAAGCCATGAGATGGTTCCTTCTGGATCAATAGATCGCCGGCTCTTTGACCGGGGCGCCAAAGCTGGTTTTCAGGAAGTCGAAGTCGCAGCCTTCATTGGCCTGCTGGATGTGTTTGGTGAACATCCAGCCGTAGCCGCGCTCGAAGCGGGTTTCGGGTTGTTTCCATGCGGCGCGACGTTTTGCCAATTCCGCTTCCGGCACGTCGAGATTGATGGTGCGGGCGGCGACGTCGAGTGTGATCTGGTCGCCGTTCTGCACCAGCGCCAGCGGCCCGCCGATATAGGATTCCGGCGAGACGTGCAGGATGCAGGCGCCGTAGCTGGTGCCGCTCATGCGCGAATCGCTCAATCGCACCATGTCGCGCACGCCCTGCTTCACCAGCTTTGTCGGGATCGGCAGCATGCCCCATTCCGGCATGCCGGGCCCTCCCTGCGGACCCGCGTTGCGCAGGATCAGCACATGGTCGGCGGTGACATCCAGGTTAGGATCGTCGATCGCCTTCTTCATGGAGGGGTAGTCGTCGAACACCAGCGCCGGGCCGCTGTGCTTGAGGAAACGCTGCTCGCAAGCGCTGGGTTTTATGACGCATCCGTCCGGCGCAAGATTTCCCTTCAGCACCGCCAGCGCACCTTCGGCGTAGATCGGGTCCTTCACCGTCCGGATCACGTCGTCATTGTAGACTTCCGCGCCCGCGATGTTCTCGCCCAGCGTCTTGCCGGTCACGGTGACGCAATCGAGATGCAGGTGATCCTTGATGCGGCTCATCAGCCCCGGCAACCCGCCGGCATAGAAAAAATCTTCCATCAGGTACTTGTCGCCCGATGGCCGGACGTTGGCGATCACCGGCACCTTGCGGCTCGCGATCTCAAAGTCTTCGAGGCCGATATCCTGCCCGGCGCGCCGCGCCTGTGCGATCAGATGGATGATCGCATTGGTGGAGCAGCCCATCGCCATTGCCACCGTGATGGCGTTTTCGAATGCCTTGCGCGTTTGAATCTTCTGCGGCGTGAGATCTTCCCACACCATCTCGACAATGCGACGACCGGATTCCGAGGCCAAGCGGATATGGCCTGCGTCAGCGGCCGGAATCGACGACCCGCCCGGCAAGGTCATGCCGATCGATTCGGCAATAGCCGTCATGGTGCTCGCCGTGCCCATGGTCATGCAGGTGCCGTAGCTGCGGGCGATCCCGGCTTCGACATCGACCCAGTCCTTGTCGGAGATTTTTCCCGCGCGGCGTTCGTCCCAGTATTTCCAGGCATCCGACCCGGAGCCGAGTGTCTTGCCCTTCCAGTTGCCGCGCAGCATCGGCCCCGCGGGCACGTAGATGGCCGGGATATTCATGCTGGTGGCGCCAAGCAGCAGCGCGGGCGTGGTCTTGTCGCAGCCGCCCATCAGCACCACGCCATCGACCGGGTGCCCGCGCAACAGTTCCTCGGCGTCCATCGCCAGCAAATTGCGATAGAGCATCGTGGTTGGTTTCAGGAACGATTCCGACAGCGACAGCGCCGGCAATTCCATCGGAAATCCGCCGGCCAACAGGATGCCGCGCTTCACGTCATCGACGCGGGTCTTGAAATGCATGTGGCAGGGCTGTGCGTCCGACCAGGTGTTCAATATCGCGATCACCGGGCGGCCGGCCCATTCCTCCGGCGCGTAGCCCATCTGCATGGCACGGGAGCGATGTCCGAAAGCCCTTAAATCATCGGGCGCAAACCAGCGCGCGCTGCGCAATTCGGCAGCGGTCTTCCGATGCTGCGGCTTCTGGGTGTCGGACATGGACGCCATCCTCCGGGTTTTCCCGGGCGATCGCGACGCCGCCCTGGGGGTTGAAATACGTGACCGATCGTTACCGGTCCAAATCGAATGACCAACTTCTACGCCCGTCGGCCAGCCATTGACCAGCACCCGTCCAACCTTTCGTTCCAGTACCGGTTCGCATAGGAGTCGCAGAGCTGCCATTATCCAGGACGCGTCTCGGCCGGGCCGCAGCCGAAAACAGCTAGCCGAAGATCGCATCCAGCAGCAGCGCTTTCACGTCGACCACGCTGATTGTTTGGCTGCGAAGCAGATCCGCGCGGTCCGAGATGATCAACGGGCCGTCCTCGGAGCGATTGGTGATACGGCCGTGCGAGCCTTTGACCAGCGATGCATCCAGCGGGATGACGTCCATCAACGCGCGGAAACCCAGCTTGCGCTGCAGGAGACGCCTGCCGATCGCCAGTTTCGGCGATGAAATTTTCGGATCGACGAACAGTTCGACGGGATCGTATCCCGGCTTGCGATGAATCTCGACGGTTCGCGCAAAATCCGGCGCACGCCGGTCGTCGGTCCAGTAGTAATAGGTGAACCACGAACGCGCATCCGCCAACGCCACGAGTTCGCCCGCGCGCGGATGGTCGAGATCGAGGATATGTTTGTCGGCCGCATCATAAACGCGTTCGATTCCCGGCAAGCCTTGCAGCACTTCCCGCACCTTCGGCTGCAATCCCGGCTCCGACACGTAGACATGTGCGATCTGGTGGTCGGCCACGGCGAACGCTTTCGAGACCGTCGGATCCAATAACTCACCGCCGTCCTCCTCCCGCACCGCCAAAAGGCCGGCGTCACGCAGCGCGCGATTGATGTGGATCGGCCGGTCGACTTTCGTAATGCCGTATTCGGACAGCACGACCACCGAGCGTCCGCCGGCGCGCGCTGCTTCCGCCAGATCGCCGGCGACCGCATCGATCTCGCTCAAGGATTTTCGGACCGCGGGATGGGTTTCGTCCGGACCGAAACGCTGCAGGTCGTAGTCCAGATGCGGCAGATAGGCCAAGGTAAGCGTTGGATCATGCTCGGCCATGACCAGCTTGGTGGCTTCGGCAATCCATCGGGTCGAAGCGATCGTCGTAGCCGGCCCCCAGAACTGAAACAGCGGGAATGGCCCGAGCCGCTCCGTCAAGCGATCCCGCAAGCCGGCCGGCACGGTGTAGCAATCCGGCAGCTTGCGCCCGTCGGCCTTGTAGATCGGCCGCGGCGTCGCGCCGAAATCATGGCGTGACGCCATGTTGTACCACCAGAACATGTTGGCGCAGGTGAACAAAGCATCACGCTGCTTTCCCGCCTCCCAGATCTTCTCGCCCTCGACCAGGCGGTTGGATTGCCGCCACAGCATCACTTCCATCTGGTCGCGGAACAGCCAGCCGTTGCCGACGATGCCGTGCGCGGAAGGTTTTAGGCCGGTCATAAAACTGGCCTGGACGCTGCAGGTAACCGCCGGCGTGACGGTCTGCAACGGCGCCACGGCGCCTTCGCGGGCCAGCGCCGAAAGACGCGGCGTCAGCGCGCCGAGATGGCGCGGCGTGAGCCCGACCACGATCATTGCCAACACCGGCTTCAAAAGCTTCCCTCGCTAAAACAAGTAATATTTTCCGACTTTGTCGGCGTGCTTATCCTCGCAGTTTTTCGGCACCCTGCAAACCGGCTTGCCAACGGTGCAATCGAAGTGGCACCTTGTCGCGGGGAGATATGTGCGAGATATCGTTCTGCGTGAAGGATTCGACCGGATGAACGCCACCGCCGCTGTCCGGATGCCACGCTTGTCGACGCTGCTGCGGCTCGGCCGGATTTCCAACATACCCACGGTCTGGACCAATGTGCTCGCCGGCTCGGTCATTGCCGGCGGCGACCGCAATCCCGGCCGCATCGCGCTGATCATGCTCGCCATGACCGCCTTCTATGTCGGCGGCATGTATCTCAACGATTTCTTCGATCGCGAAATCGACGCACGCGACCGTCCGGGGCGTCCGATACACGCAGGCGAAATCCGCGCAGCTACGGTCTCATCGATCGGCTTTGGCCTGCTCGCGACCGGCGTCGCACTGATGATTCCGTTCGGCCTCGCTGCGACGGTTTGGGGGGCGCTGCTGGCGGGCGTGATCGTACTCTACGATGTCTGGCATAAGGGCAACGTGCTCAGCCCGGTTGTGATGGGAACATGCCGTGCGCTGGTTTATGTCGGAACCGGGGCTGCACTGGCCGGCAGCACTTCGACCGCCTTGATCATCGGTGCCGTTGCGCTGGCGGGCCATGTGGCGGGCATTACCTATGCCGCCAGGCAGGAAAGCCTCGACAGGGTTGGAAATCTTTGGCCGCTCGCGCTGCTTGCCGTGCCGCTGCTGGCCGCCCTGCCCGCCATCGCCGATGGCTGGATCGTCATCACGGCTTTTCTCCTGCTGCTGGCCGCAGATGCCGCCGCGATCCGGCTGTTGGCGACCCGGCCGGTGCCGGGCGCGGTGCCATCCGCGGTGTCCGGGCTGATCGCCGCGATTTGCCTGGTGGATGCGCTTGCGATCGCAATGGCGGAAGGCGGCATCCTGCTTGTCGCGATCTGTGCCCTTGGCTATCCGCTGACGCGGCTATTCCAGAAATCGATTCCCGGAACATAGGCAATCCCATGCCGGATGCCATTTCAAACGAAGGCCGGACCATCGTACTTGGTGGCTTCCTCAAGCTTGCCGACGAGTGGATTTCACAAAAGACGGACGATCGCGGCATCGCATGGTTTCGCGGCGCCCTTCGCGATGTGACGCATGCCGCGAACGAGCGAACGCTCGGCGTTGCGATCGGTCTTGTACCCCGGCGGCTCGGTAAAGCCGACCTCTCGCTCCCGGCGGCCGAACTGGCGCGAGCCGGCGCGCTGCGTCCGGGCCTCGACCTCGGCGACTGGAGCGTCGATCAACTGGCGCGCGTTGCGCTGATGGCCGCGAGCCATGCGGGAGATGGTGCTGACTTCGTGGCGCGGTTCGATGACTTTTGCGCCACCGCCGAAATCAATGAACTGGTTGCACTGTGCCGCGGCCTGCCGGTTTATCCGAATGCGGCGCTGATCGAACCGCGGGCGCGTGAAGCGGTTCGTTCCGGGATGAAGCCGGTGTTCGAGGCCGTGGCGCACCGCAATCCTTACCCCTGCGAAACATTCGCGGAGGAAGCCTGGAATCAGATGGTGGTGAAAGCTTTTTTCATGGGTTCGACGCTCTGGCCGATCCAGGGGCTGGACCAGCGCGGCAATCCGCGCCTCGTGCGGATGCTGGTCGGGCTGGCGCAGGAGCGCTGGGCCGCGCAGCGCCCCGTCAGCCGCGAAGTGTGGCGGTGCGTCGCGCCGCATGCCGACGGCGAAGGCATCGCGGCGCTGACGCACGGCTGGACTACCGGAGACGACAAGGACCGGCTCGCGATCGCCCTTGCGTTGCAGACGGCGCCGCAAATCCGGATCGATCTGCCGGCGGACGAACTCGCACGTCTGCAGGCGAAACTGTTTTCCGAAAAAATCAGCTGGTCCGACCTCGCATGAACCGGCGGCCTCGCATATGCTTGTCGTAGAGCCCGCCAGCACGCCAGGGATGTACGACCATGACCACAACCGGTACCTCGTCTTTCACCGCATTTGCGTGCGACTCCGGTTCGCTCGAAGAATTGCTCGGCGGCACGACGCTGTCCTGCCCGTGCTGCAACGGACAGCTGACGCCCGAAAAGCTCGCGCGGTTGTTCGACGACGTGCAACGGCTGGCCCGGGAGCGCGCGGTTGCGGGCAACGGCCGCGAACCGCAACGATCGGCCGGCGCCTATGCCGGCATGATCATCGACCCGCATACCCACATGATTTCGCGTACCACCGACGACTATGAAGCGATGGCCAGGGCCGGCGTGGTCGCGGTGATCGAGCCCGCCTTCTGGCTCGGGCAGCCGCGCACCACCGTCGGCAGCTTCATCGATTATTTCACCATGATTTCCGGGTTCGAACGGTTTCGCGCCGGCCAGTTCGGCATCCGGCATTACTGCACAATCGGCCTCAATCCCAAGGAAGCCAACAACGAGGCCCTGGCGGAAGCGGTCATCGATGCGCTGCCGCGGTTCCTGACCAAGGAGGGCGTCGTCGCCATGGGTGAGCTCGGCTATGACGAGCAGACCGCCGCCGAGGACAAGGCGCTGCGGGCGCAGATCGAACTCGCCAAGGAGTTCGAGCTTCCGATCATGATCCACACGCCGCATCGCGACAAACGCCCGGGAACGCTGCGCACCATGGACGTATTGAAGGAACACGGCTTCGACCCCGCGCGCTGCGTCATCGACCACAACAACGAGGAAACCATCCGCGAGGTGCGCGACCGCGGCTATTGGTGCGCATTTTCGATCTATCCCAACACCAAGATGGGCAGCGAAAGAATGGCCGCGCTGGTCAAGAGCTACGGTCCCGAACGCATGATCGTCAATTCCGCCTGCGATTGGGGCGTCTCCGATCCGCTTGCGGTGGTCAGGACGGCCCGGCTGATGGCCGAGCACGGGATCGCTGCGGAAGCCATTCACGAGGTGGTCTATGCGAACGCGCTTAAGGTCTACGGTCTCAACACCGAGATGAGGGAAGAGCATTGGCTGGCGCCCTCGGCCATCGATCAGCGAACGCTGTACGAGGGCAATTCGGTGCTGCGCGGCGGGCAGACGCCGCGGATCGATCAGCCTGCATCCCGTCCCTAGGAGAGCCAGGTCACCTTGCCTGTCGTGATGTCATGCATCGCGGCAACGATCGTCAACTGCCCGGCGCCGACGAGCGCCTTGATGATCGGGCTGCGTTTGGGCAGGCTCGCCGCCGTCAGGCGGGTGTTGGCCTCCGCGACCTTTTGAACCAACGGGCCGTTATGCGAATCGCGTTCACCGTCGGCCCTGGTCAAGGTGGCGAGCGCCGGCCGGAAGTTCTTGAGTAACGCGGTGATATTGCCGAGCTTGACACCATCGACGGCGCTCTTGATCGCGCCACAGGAATTATGACCCAGCACGACGATCGCCTTGGCGCCCGAGACCTTGGTTGAGTATTCGAGGCTCCCGATAATATCGGTGTTGACGAAATTGCCGGCCACGCGCGCGCAGAACACATCGCCGATACGCTGATCGAAAACCAGTTCAGGGGGGACGCGGGAATCGATGCAGCCGACAATGGCGGCGAATGGCGACTGGTTACCGGCCGTTTGCTTTACCTGCGCCATCAGATCGCAATTGATGGACTTGCCCGCCGTGAACCGCTCGTTGCCGGCTTTCAGCCGTGCGATCGCATCGTCCGGGGTCGTCGCCTTCTGACGATCGGGGGTGAAGACGGCGCATTCGGGCGATTGCGCGTGAGCGGCAGTCGCGGCGAACGGCAGCGCTGCCGCGAGACATCCACAAAACAGACGACGTGTAATCATTGTCGCTCTCCCTCGGCATTGTTGTGGACATTCGGAATGTATTGTGCGGATCGTAATATCCTTAAGGACCGATGTTACTCCACATTCCGGCAGACCGCTATTTGAAAGACTGAGAAGAACGGGAAATCGTGGAGACTGGTCGCTAACTCGTCCTAGCCCGGAATGAACGCCGCGCCGGTCGCGTCCGTGATCATGTGCACCGGCGCCCCGTAGAGCGCTTGCAGCCGCTCGCGCGTCAAAATCCGCTGCACCGGACCCTCGGCGATGCGTTCTCCGCCGCGCAGCAAATAGGCGCGGTCGGCGGCGCGCAGCGCATGATTGGGATCGTGGGTGGTGAACAGCACGCCAAGGCCGGATGCGGCCAGCGCGCGGATCTCGCGCATCACCTTGCCCTGGTTGCCGAAGTCGAGGTTGGCGGTGGGCTCGTCCAGCACGATGAATTGCGGCTCCTGCGCCAGCGCCCGCGCCAGCAGCACCAGTTGCCGCTCGCCGCCCGAGATCATGGTGTAAGGCCGGTGCGCAAGCTCCGCTATTCCGAGGCGATCGAGCATGGTTGCGGCTACCTCGCGGTCCTTCGCGGTCGGCCGGGCGAACAGGTCGCCATGCGCGGTGCGCCCCATCAGCACCACCGCTTCCACTGAAAATGCAAAGGTTGCGACATGGGTCTGCGGCACATAGGCGATCAGCCGCGCCCGTTCGCGAATGGACCGCGAAGACAGCGTGGCGCCGCCGAGCCGGACCTCGCCCGCCTTCGGCGCCAGCAGCCCGAGCAGCGTCTTGAGCAGCGTGGTCTTGCCGCCGCCGTTCGGTCCCAGCAGCGCCAGTACCTCGCCCTTGGCAAGTTGCACATCGAGCCCGGCGCCGACCACGCGGTCGGGATAGCCGATGGTGAGCTTAAGGCCTTCGAGAATCATGACCAGTTCTTTTGCACGCTGGCGAGCAACCAGATGAAGAACGGCGTGCCGATCACGGCGGTCAGGATGCCAAGCGGGATTTCGACCTGCGCCATGGTGCGCGCCAGCGTATCGATCAGCAGCAGATAGCCGCCGCCGAGGATCGCAGATGCGGGCAACAGCCGCGCAAAATCCGGGCCGACCAGGGAGCGAGCCAGATGCGGCACCACCAGCCCGACCCAGCCGATGATGCCGGCTGTCGCCACGCTTGCCGAGGTGACAAGCGTCGCGGCAGCGACGATCGCGATGCGCAGCGGCCCGGTGGCGACACCGAGCGCGCGCGCCTCTTCTTCAGGAAGCGACATCACATTCATCCGCCAGCGCAAGGCGACCAGCACGGCAGCGCCGAGTGCGACGGGGCCGAACAGCGGAAGCAGGTCCGAGACCCCGGTCGCGGACAGGCTGCCCAGCAGCCAGAACGTCATGGCGGGAAGCTGGTTGTAGGGGTCGGCGAGGTATTTCACCAGACCGACGCCGGCGCCGAACAGCGATCCGACCACGACGCCGGTCAGTACCAGCACCAGGATTGGATCGCGCGAACGCACCGACGCGCCGATCACATAGACGACGCCTACGGCGAGCAGACCGCCGATGAAGGCGACCGCCTGGATCGCGAATACGCTGAGCGACAGGTAGATGCCGACGACGGCGCCGAGCGCGGCGCCCGACGATGCTCCGAGGATATCGGGAGAGACCAGCGGATTGCGAAATAGTCCCTGAAACGCCGTGCCGGCGACCGCGAGCGCGGCGCCGACCAGCATCGCCGCGATCACGCGCGGCCCGCGCACCTGCCAGATCACGCTTTCGACCGCCGGCGAAACGTCCGCGCGGTGGCCGGCGAGCTTCGCGGTGAGAACGTTGATGAGGTCGCCAAGCCCCACCGGATAGCGGCCGACGGTCAGAGCGAGCAAGAGACCGGCGATCAGGACCGCGATTGCGATCGCAAATCCGGGCACGGCGGATCGGGCGTTGCTCATGCGGTGAAGGCTATCAATCCCTGCCCGCAAGTACATGGTCGATTTGCGCCGATGTCGGCGTCACATGATAGAAACGGGTATAAAAATCCTGCGTCAGCGTGCGCAGGTCCTCCGGAAAACGCTCCGGATAAAGGATCTTGGCGAGCCACCACAGCCCGATCAGGCGGTTGACGGATGGCGGGAAATCCACCCAGCCGAACGGCATTTTTGGCGACAGATGCACCCGATTGTCGCGCACCGCCCTGACCGAAGCCCAGGACAGGTCGCTTCGCACCGACGCGGCAAATTCCTGATCGATGGTGACGATGACATCGGGATTCCAGACCAGGATTTGCTCGATCGAAACATTGGCGAGACCGCCCTGGGTTTCGCCTGCGACATTGCGGGCCAGCATTTCGATGGTCTCGACATTGATCGAGCCACCGAGTCCGGTTGCGAGCCCGCGCGGCCCGCGCGTATAATAGACCCGCGGCCGCTCGCTTGCCGCGAGCGGCTCGATACGGCCGGTGACGGTCTTGAGCGACTCCTCCGCATATCGTGCGAGCTTCTCCGCATCCTCGGGGCGGCCGATCAGCGCGCCCAGCGTGCGGTATGTTCCGGCGATGCCGGCGAAGCGTCCATCCAGCAGCGCGTAGGGAATATTGGTTTGCGCCTGCACGCGATCCGCCAGCGAGACGAAGGTGGCATTGGTCGAGCCGACATCGAGAATAAGGTCGGGCTTGAGCGCGAGCACCGTTTCCAGATTGGCGGTGTTGCCGCGCCCGGTGATGCGCCCGACTTCGGGCCGGGTGCAAATCTCCGGCAGCATATAGGCGCACTCCTCGGGCCGGTTGGCGCGCGGCCAGCCGACCAGCAGTTCAGGCGCCAGGGTATAAAGCAGGATCGCCGCCGGCGGTCCGGCGGGAAACACCCGCGCCACCTTCGCAGGAACCGGCACGCTGCGCCCCGCGGCATCCGTCACGGTCTGCGCGAACGCGCGGCGTGGCGCGATCAACGCCGCCGAAAGGCCCGCGACAAGGGTGCGGCGGTCGATCAATCGAGCTGACTGCGCGCGCTGATCTTCGTGGGAATTTCCTTCTCTCATCCTATTGCAAATCTCTCCACCGCGGCATCGGTGTTGTCAATTCTTTCACCGCGGCGAAGTGCTGTCCTTCTCCGCCGTCAGCACGCTGAGAAAGTTCGGATGGCGCGCTGTGACTGGAAGTGGTACAAAACGAAAACCAAGAAAACAAAATAGAGGGAGAGCGAATTGGGCGACGGAAAAAAACCCGATGTGACGCGGCGCACCATTCTCAAGGCTGGCGTCGCGATGCCGCTTCTCGGGATTGCAGCACCCGCCGTATTGGCGCAGGCGCCGTTGAAATCACCGACAAAAGTTCTTGATTTCATGACCAACGCCGATGTGGCAAAGGCCGAGCAGGAAGGCCAACTGGTATTCTATTGTCACGAGAACGAGCCCGGCACCGCCGGCATCATGGAGGGATTTCGCAAGGATTTCCCGAAGATCAACACCAGTTATGTGCGGGCGCAGACCGGCGCGCTCTACACCAAGATTCTGTCCGAACGCTCCGCCGGGCGTTTCGACGTCGATGTCATTCAGCTATCCGACCTGGCGCCGGCGGTCGATTTCCAGAAGAAGGGCGGCTACGAATTCTACGTGTCGCCCGAAACCCCGGCTTACAAGGCGGACCATCTGAGCTCGCCGGCCGGCTCGTTTTTCTGGACCGGCGTCGACCCCGCCGGAATCGCCTACAACTCGACCAAGGTCTCCGCCGCGGACGCGCCGAAGAGCTGGCAGGACATTCTGAACCCTCGCTGGAAGGGCTCGATCAGCTGCAAGATTTCCGCCTCCGGTTTGCAGTTCGTGCAGTGGTACACGCTGCGCAAGCTGTATGGGGCGGGCTTCTGGAAGGAGTTCGCCAAGCAGAACCCGCACGCATTCGATTCCCGCGTCCAGCTGTTCGACCGGCTCGCCAAGGGCGACGATGTGATCACCGCGATCGGAGAATATCCGGCCTATATCCTGTTCAAGGACAAAGGCGCGAAGGTTGAATTCGTAGCACCCGCCGACGGGTTGCCGGCTACTCCTCTGGTCGTCGGCGCCGTCAACAAGGCTCCGCATCCGGAAGCCGCAAAACTGTTCGTCGACTGGGCAATGTCGAAGCGCGGCCAGGCCTGGTATCAGAGCAACCCGAATCTCTATTACGGTTCGGTGCGCACCGACGCGCCGCCGATGCCGACCGGGGTGAAGCTCGCCGATCTCAAGCTGCTCTACCCCGACGACTGGGATGACTACGCGGCAAACCGCGACGTCTTTGCCAAGGAATGGAACGGCATGCTCGGGCTGTGAGCAAGGCAGCCGTGCAATCCGCGAGACCGGCGATCTCCAGCCAGCAGCTGGCCGGTTATGGGGTCGCAGCCGTTGCTGCGGTACTGGTCCTGTACCCGGTCTTCTTTCTGTTTCAGGCAGCGCTCGATGTCGGCGACCCGCAGGTGCGGCCGCCGACCGCGTACGGGCTCGACAATTTCAACGGCATTTTGCAGTACCCGCAGATCCTGCTCAATACATTGACGGTGTCGGTTGCCGCCACGGCGATGGCGCTGGTGTTCGGCTTCGTGATGGCGTGGATCCTGACGCGAACCAACGTGCCCGGCCGCCATCTGTTCGAACAACTGATGGCGGTGCCCTATTATCTGACGCCGTTGCTCGGCGCGCTGGCCTGGAGCCTGCTTGGCGCGCCGGAAAGCGGCTTCATCAACCAGATCTGGCGCGCACTTGGCGGCAACGGCTATCTCATCGATATCAATACGGCGTATGGAATCGCCTGGGTCATGGCGCTGTTCGAAGGCTCTGTTGCGTTCGTCATGATCGCCGCGGTCATGAAGTCGATGGACCCTGCGCTTGAGGAGGCTTCGCAGGTCATGGGCGCAAGCCGGCTGCGCACCATGCTGCGGATCACCCTGCCTTTGGTGGTGCCCGGCGTGCTCGGCGCCGCCATCTTCGTTTTCGCCGAAATGCTCGGCTCATTCGCCGCAGCGCTCGTCCTCGGCCTGCCCAGCCGCTATTACGTGATCACCACGGCCATCTACCAGTTGGTCCAGCAATACCCGCCGAAGATCCAGATCGCGGCAGCCATGGGCGTATCGCTGTTTGCGGTGATGTTCTTCATGCTGTTTCTGTACCGGCGCATCGTCATGGCGGGCAGCTACGTCACCATTACCGGCAAGGCGTTCCGGCCGCGGGTGGCCGATGTCGGTCGGCTACGCTATGTACTGCTCGGCGTCTGCCTGCTTTATCTGCTCGCCGCGGTCGGCCTGCCGCTGGTCACGCTGCTTTATGCATCGTTGCAGAAGATCGCCGTCGCCTTCCCCACCGCCGGAAACTGGACGCTGGAAAATTTTCGCGTCGCCATGACGATGAATGCCGCCCGCTCGGCGCTCGGCAACAGCCTGCTGCTCGCCTTCGGCACCGCGACAATCGGTGTCGTCTTGATGGGACTGCTCGCCTGGCTGATCTATCGCTCGCGACTGCCCGGCAGCGGCTTGATCGAGTATGTCGTGATGTTTCCGCAGGCCGTGCCGCGGCTGGTGTTCGCATTCGGCCTGATGTGGGCCTGGCTGGTTTTCCCGATTCCGATCTACGGGACGCTTTGGCTGCTGCTGCTCGCCTACCTCACGGTGTTTCTGCCGCTCGGCGTGCGCACGATCGCAGGCGTCATGCTGCAGATCGACAAGAGTCTCGAGGAATGCGCGCAGATGTGCGGCGCGTCCTGGACGTTCCGGATACGCACGGTGACCATTCCGCTGTTGGTGCCGGGGCTGGTGGCCGCCTGGCTGCTGCTGTTTATCGCCAGCGTTCGTGAGCTTGGCGCCTCCATCCTGCTGATGGGCCCGCATTCCAAAGTCATCACGCCGTCGATCGTCGAATCGTGGTTCTCGACCAGTTCGGAGCTCACCGCGGCGTTGGCACTGATCCAGACGCTGGTGGTTGCGCTTGCCATGATCGTGCTTGTCGCCGTCACGCGCCGCGTCGGCGCTCACCCCGTCGACTAGGATGTCAGGCATCATGCACGCGCCGCCGGGAGTTCCAGCATCGTCTTCGCCGGCGTCCCCGCACATCGAGGTCGACCGGCTGGAAGTGTATTACGGCAATGTTCCGGCGGTGCGCGGCGTCAGTTTCAACGTCTTGCCCGGCGAGCAACTGACGCTGCTTGGCCCCTCCGGCTGCGGCAAGACCACCACCTTGCGGGCGATCGCCGGCCTTGAGCAGCCGACCGCGGGCGAAATACGCATCGATGGCGCCGTCGTCTATTCATCGGAACAGGGCATCAACATGCGCGCCGAGAAACGCGGCCTGTCGATGGTGTTCCAATCCTACGCCATCTGGCCGCACATGACCGTGTTCGAAAACGTGGCCTATGGACTGCGGGTGCGGCGTAGCGGGGCGGCGGAGATTACCGAAAAGGTGCATCAGGCGCTCGACATGGTGCAGATGCGCAGTTTCGCATCGCGGCGGGCGGCGCAATTGTCCGGCGGACAGCAGCAGCGGGTCGCGCTGGCGCGCGCCTTCGTGTTCTCGCCTTCGGTGCTTTTGTTCGACGAACCGTTGTCGAATCTCGACGCCAAATTGCGCGCCGATATGCGTATCGAACTGCGCGAGCTTCAGCATCGCCTCGGCATCACCTCGGTTTACGTGACCCACGACCTGGAAGAAGCGCTGGCGATGTCGGACCGCATCGTCGTGATGCGCGACGGGCTGATCGAGCAGACCGGAACGCCCGACGAAATCTACCGACTGCCGAACAGCGCCTTTGTCGCGGATTTCGTAGGCTCAGCCAACCTCATTCGCGGCCGCCATCGCCCGGATCTCGATGCCGGCGGGTTGATCGCGCTCGAAACATCTGCGGGACACATCGTCTACGGCATGGCCTATGGGCGATCCGTTGGCGCCGAACCAGTGGTCTCGGTGCGTACCGTGCATCTCCGGATTTCGACGGAGCCGCCGGCTGCGCTGCAAAACGTGTGGCGTGTGCCGGTCCGTCAGACGGTCTTTCAGGGAGATTTCACTCAAGTACACGTCGGCTGGGGAGAGCAACAGCTGGTGGCCCGTTGCGCCGCGATGGAACCGCTGGCGGTGGGGCAGGATGTCTACATCAGCGTCGAGCCGCGTCATGTCGTGGTTTTGGGTGCATAGCGGCTCCCAGTCGCTCTGCGGTGTTGCACCATGATATATGGCCAATATACGCTTGGGATGGCCTATCCAGCATCGCCGGGACCCGGGCCTTTCGCTGGCCAATATGAGGAATGATTTGAAATCGAAAACGCCAACGAAACGCCGGTCCCGGACAATCGAGGCAGAGGACGGCACGCTGACCGATCGCGCCTATCGCGAATTGGAGGAGATGATCGTCACGCTGCAATTATCACCGGGAACGGTGCTGTCCGAACAGGCTCTTGCGGTTCGCCTGAAGATCGGCCGCACCCCGATCCGGGAAGCCCTGCAGCGGCTGGCGCGGGACGGGCTTGTCGTGATCATGCCCCGGCGCGGCATCATGGTGTCCGAAATCAATTTGCGGCTGCAACTGCGGCTGCTGGAGGTGCGGCGCGAACTGGAACGCCTGATGGCGAGCCTGGCGGCCGAGCGCGCCACCCCGGAGGAACGCCGCGAATTCGCCGAGGTGGCGGAAGCCATGCTCGCGGCCGCCGCCAAGGCCGATGATATCGCCTTCATGCGGCTCGACCAGCGCTTCAATATCCTGATCGCAACGGCGGCCCGCAACGAATTCGCCCGGAGATCCATGGGACTGATGAACGCGCTGTCGCGCAGGTTCTGGTATCAGCATTACCAGGAAGTCGCAGACCTGCCGCTTGCCGCCAAGCTGCACGCCGCGGTCGCGGTCGCGGTCGCGCAGAAAAAGGTCAAGGCGGCTGCGACCGCGTCGGACCAGTTGATCGACTACATCGAGGATTTTGCACGCAAGACGCTGGATACTTGATTCGTAGCCCGGGTGAGCGCAGCGACACCCGGGGTTCGGCCGCAAACCCGGATATCGCTTCGCTCATCCGGGCTACAACCTGCCGGTTATTCAATCGAACGTAATGACGCTGCGGATGGTTTCGCCGCGCTTCAACGCCGCAAAACCCTCATTGATCTCGTCAAGCGTGATGCGGCGGGAGATCAGTTCGTCGAGCAGCAGCGAACCGTCGAGATAGGCGCGCGCGAGCAACGGAAAATCCCGCCGCGGGCGCGCGTTGCCGTAACTGACGCGGCGGATGCGCTTTTCCTGCATCAGCGAGCCCCAGCGAAATGCGACATCCTTGTTGACGTCGATCTTGCCGAGCCAGATCAGATGACCGCCGGGCCGCACCGCCTCGGAGGTCATCCGAAAAGCGGACGCACTGCCGGCGGCTTCGATCACCACATCGACACCACGGCCGCCGGTTTCCCGTTTGGCAATGGCAACCGCGTCATCCTTCGAAGCATCGACGCCAAGGGTCGCGCCCATTTTCGCTGCGAGCAGGAGTTTCGCCGGGTCGATGTCGACGGCGATAATCGCGCCGGCGCCGGCCAGCCGCGCGCCCTGCACGGCCGCGAGGCCCACCGCGCCGCAGCCGATCACCATCACGCAATCGCCATGCATTATCGCACCGAGATTGAGCGCTGCACCGACGCCGGTCATGACGCCGCAACCGATCAGGCAGGCGCGGTCGAACGGGATCTCCTTCGGAACGGCAATCGCCTGCTGATCCGACACCACGCAGTACTCGGCGAATGCCCCCAGAAACATCAGTTGCTGCAGTTGCCGGCCGTCGGCCAGCGTGGTGCGGCTTTCGCCATCGAACGACACGCCCTTCGGCCCTTCGCCGAGATACTGCTCGCACAGGATCGGCGCGTCGCGATCGCAGTAAAAGCAATGTCCGCAATGCGGATTCCAGGACAGCACCACATGGTCGCCTAGCTTCACGCCGCGCGCGGCCGATCCGGTCCGTTCGACGATCCCCGCCGCCTCGTGCCCGAGCACGATGGGCATAGGATAGCGCAACGCGCCCTCGATCACTTCAAGATCGGTGTGACACAATCCGGCGGCGCGGATCCGAACCAGCACGTCGGTCGGTTTCAACTCCGCCGCAGTGACGGTTTCGATCGACATCGGTGCTTGCGCGGCATGCAGCACCGCGGCGCGATAGTGCAGCGACATTAGGCGATCGCCTTGCCAAGGGCCGCGAGAGCCTCGTCGAGATCGGCCGACGTCATCTCCCATTCGTTGCCGAAATTGGCTACGACCGCTTGCATAAAGGGCTCGACCGCAGCCTTGGCTTTATCCTTGTCACTTAGATGGTCGACCAGCAGCGCCAGCGCGAGCTGGCGCGGCTCCGGACCCTCGTAGCTCCACTCAAAACCGTTCTTGGTGAACTCCATGACGTTCATGCATGGATCGAGCGGCGCGCCATCGACGGTCACCTTGACGCCATCGATGGTCCGGTCTCCCACATAGTGCTTCATGCTACTCTCCCGTCTTTCGACATGTCACGACGCCACTTCGATCTGGCCCGCGATCACGCGCATGACGTCGCGATCCCGGGACGCCTGCGCCAGCGTGCCCGAAAACATCACCTCGCCGCGCTCCAGAACATAGATGCGGTCGACGTAATCGGGAATGTGATGGACATTGGATTCCGCGATCAGGACCCCCTTGCCCATGGCGCGGATCGAAGCGACGCCCTCCGCGATCAGGGGAATGATGGCGGGCGACAGACCTTCGAACGGCTCATCGAGCAGCAGCAGTTTCGGGTCGAGCGTCAATGCACGCGCAATCGACACCATCTTGCGCTCGCCGCCGGACAGCTGCCCGCCGCCGCGCGCGCGGTATTGGCGCAGTTTTGGAAACACTGCATAGGCTTCTTCGATCCGGACGGCCGCGGGTCGGCCGGAAGGCCGGGTCCAGGTCGAAAGCTGGATATTCTCGGCCACCGTCAGATCGGCATAGACCTCGGATTCTTCGGGCGAGAACCCGATGCCGCGCTGTGCGATCTGCCAGGTCGGCAGCTTTGTGAGGTCGGCGCCGTCAAACTCGATACCGCCCGACTGCGCGCGGCGATATCCCATGATGCTGCGAAACGTCGTGGTCTTGCCGGCGCCATTGCGCCCCACCAGGCAGACGAGTTCGCCCGCCGCCACGGACAGGCTGATGCCGTTGAGGATGCGGCTGCCGTCGATATCGACCTTCAGGTTCGACAGGTTCAGCATCACGACAGCTTCCTGTGAGTTTGCGGGCGCGTTCCCACCACGGCGGCAATCATGGCCGGATCGGCGAAGAACACGGCGGGCGCCATATCGGCCAGCACGCTGCCTTCCTGCAGCGCCACAATGCGGTGCGAATAGCGCTCGACCAGATCCATGTCGTGTTCAACCTGGACGATGCCGCGCACGCCCGCGGCCTTCGCGGCCGACACAAGTACCTCCATGATCGCGTGCTTGTCGCCGGTGGAAACGCCGCTGGTCGGCTCGTCCAGCAGGATCACCGATGGATTGAGCGCAAAGGCGCTGGCGATATCCAGCAGTTTCTTCTCGCCCTGCGACAGCGTCGAAGCGACCGTGTCGAGCCGCGCGCGCAAGCCTAGAACGTCCGCGACGCGCTCGGCCTCGGCCTGCAAGACGTCATCGCGCCGCAGCGACCGGAACGGATTGCCGACGCGGCGCAGCCGCGACGCCACCGCCACCGCCAGCGTTTCGCGCACGGTCAGCGCCGGAAAGATGTTGACCAGTTGAAACGAGCGCGACATTCCGAGCCGCGCCAGTTCAACCGGCCCGATGCCGGCGATATCGCGGCCAAGAAAGCGAACCTCTCCCGCCGTCGGCCGCAACAGGCCGGTTACGACATTGACCAGCGTGGTCTTGCCGGCCCCGTTCGGTCCGACGATCGAGACGAATTCGCCGTCGTTGATGTGGAAAGAGACATTGTTAAGCGCCTTGAACAGGCCGAAGATTTTCGAGACGTTGATGGTCTCGAACAGCGGTGAATGATCGGCTGCGCGCGCGGGCTGCATTTCACCGCCCTCCGTTGCGCCGGTTGGCGAGCGTCTCGATCGTGCCTGACAGGCCCTGCGGCATGAAGACCACCAACAGCACGAGCACGCCGCCCATCACAAAGCGCCAATATTGCGTGATCGACATCACGAAATCCTGCAGCACCACAAAAACCAGCGCGCCGATCGCCGGCCCCGCGAACGTTCCGCTGCCGCCAAGCACGGCCATGAACACCAGGTTGCCCGAATGGGTCCAGTAGGCCAGTTCGGGATCGGCCAATCCCGTGGTGACCGCTAAAATCGTCCCGCCCATGCCGCCATAGACGGCCGAGATCACGAAGGCGGCAAGCCGCATGCGAAAAATTTGCACACCGACATAGGAGGCCTTGCCGGCGTTTTCTCGGATCGCGCGCAGATGCAGGCCGAACGGCGACTGGGTGATCCGCCACATCGCGAGGCCAAGCAGCGCGAACAGGACAAGCGCATAATAATAGAACGGGCCGGTCAAAAACGCGGTCTTGCCGCCGCGCCATTCCATGCCGAGCAGCAACGGGCGCAGCACGCGCATGCCCTGGTCGCCGCCGGTGAGATGATAGAACTTGAACAGGAAGGAGTGAAACAGCATGCCGAATGCCAGCGTCAGCATGCCGAAGAAGATCCTGGTGTAGCGAACGCACAGGGCGCCGACCACCAGCGAGATCAGCCCGGATGCCAGCGCCGCGGTGATCAGCAATATCTCGAAACTCAGGATGCCGAATTTCGACGTCAGTACCGCAGCGGTGTAGGCGCCGACGCCAAGAAACAGCGCATGACCGAACGACAACAGCCCGGTGCTGCCGAATAGCAGATTGAACCCCAACAGCGCGATGCTGTAGCCGATGAATGGCAGCATCAGCAGCAGCGCATAGGGCGAAGCGACCCATGGCATCAGCGCCATGATGACGATCAGCCCGAGCAGAACCCACAAGCCATTTGGCCGCAGCGCGGCTCGTCTTACTTTCGCAGGGGAAGCGATGTCGATCGACGGGTTACTCACGCGGTCGCCTTCCCGAACAGGCCAGCCGGCCTGACAATCAGCACGACGACGACGACGAGATAGACCGACAGCATCTCCAGCTCGGGCATCAGCGAGATCGCCGCCGCGCGCATCAATCCGACCACGAGCGCGCCGACCAGCGCGCCGCGCATGCTGCCAAGCCCGCCGATCACGACCACCGCGAAGGATTCCACCACAAGCTCGACCGCCATATCGAGCGAGGCCGCGCCGGACGGCACCACCAGCGCACCGCCGACGGTGCCCAGCATGCAGCCGACCGTGAACACCAGCGCGAAGATTTTCGACGCATTGACGCCGAGACCCTCGGCCATGTCGCGGTTTTCGGCGGTAGCGTGGACGATTCGCCCGATTTTTGTCCGCTCCAGAAACAGACCGAGTCCGACCGCGATCGCCAGGCTCGCGGCGATCACCAGCAGATTATAGGTCGGCACCCGGACGCCGAGAACGTGCGCGGTGCCGTAGGCCATATAGACGTTATCCATGGTGCGCGGCGTCGCGCCCCACAGATAGCGAAACACATCCTGAAACATCAGCAGAAAGCCGAAGGTGATCAGCAGCTGGTAGCTTTCATCGCGGCGATAGATCGTGCGCAGCACGCGTTCGATCGGCAACCCGACCAGGCCGATGGCGAGGCCAGCCACGATCAGGACGGGAAGAAACAGCACCGGCGGCATGCCGAGCTTGAGCGCGAGGCCGACCGCGGTAATGCCGAAATAGGCGCCGAGCGCGTAGAACGAGCCGCAGGCCAGGTTGACGATCTTCTGCACGCCGAACACGAGCTGCAGCCCGGCGGCAACGAGAAACAGCACCGCGGCGTGGAACGTCCCGCCCAGGACGACATCCACAAGTTCGGTCATGCCTCAGACCGGCATCTTCCCATTTTTGATCCACTCCCAAAAATCCGCGCCGGGCGGCTTCTGCAATTGCTCGGCGCTGAAGGTATCGATCGATGCGAGCGTCGGGAAATCGTATTTATTGTTGTTGGTCGACGGCCCCTGATAAAACACCTGCTCGGCGATCTTGTCCTTGCGGAAGCGGCCCTTGCCGCCGAGGCTTTCGACTTCAAGGCCGGGCATCGCTTCGGCAACCTGCTCCTGGGTCGGCCATTTGCCACCCGCTTTTTGCGCGGCCTCGACGCCGGCCTTGTAGGTGGCGAGCGCGAAATAGGCCCGGTCCGCCTCCCAATGCGGCGCTTCCTTGTAGCGGTCCATGTAATCCTGGACGAAGGCCTTCTGTAGCGGCGAGGCCTGCGGATGGTCGAAATACAGCGTATTGTGTCCGAAGATGATACCTTCCGGGGTGAATTCCTTCTTCAGCTGATTGATCTGCCATCCCGCCGCCGGCATCACAAGTTTGACATTGTTGAACAACCCGGCCGCATGCCCCTGCTTCATGAAAACGGGCAGATCGGCGAACAGCATCGAGGAAAAGATCAGGTCCGGCTTTGCGGCATTGAGCGCCGCAACGTGCGAGGTCAGGTCCATGGTCCCAACCTTCGGCCATTGTTCGGCAACGTACTCGGCCTCGACGCCATAGCGCGCAAGAATCTGCTTGAAGGCTTCCCAGTTGTTGCGGCCGTAGGAATAATCCGGGTTGATGCCGGCCACGCGCTTGAACTTGCCCTTGAAATGCTTGATCGCCAGCAGCGATCCCATCACCGCTTCGCATTCATTGTCGGTGGAGCGGAAAACGTATTTCGAATTCGGCATCATCTCCTTGACGCCGTCCTGGGTGGTGCCGTCCCACATCACGGTCAGCGCCTGCTCCTCCTCGGCGACGGGTGCGACGCCGAGGCTGACGCCGGTCGAGATCAGGCCGTGGATGGCATCGACTTTTTCCTGCAGGATCAGGCGGCGAAGCCGCTCGATCGTATCCTTCGGGTTGGTCTCCTCCTCGAGCACCAGTTCGAACTTGCGCCCGGCAATGCCGCCCTCCTTGTTCATCCGCTCGGTGGCCCATTGCACTGCGCGAATGCCGCACTCCCCGGCGGTACCGGCGGCGCCCGAGCGCGGCGCGATGATTCCGATTCGGAGCGGTTTGTCCTGTGCAATGGCCGGCGCGAACAGACGTGGGCTAGCTGCGGCGAGGAGGCCGGCCCCCGCAAGTCTGGAAAAATCGCGGCGCGTGAGCTTCATGAATGCCTCCCGTGGATGTTGCGCATCTGCCGTGCGCTGTTGGCATACCATAAATATATCAGAGACATCGCATCAAGCGGTTTTTTCGGACAGGCTGACGTGAGCCGCCTCGAAAGCCCGTTGCCGGACTAATAGATTGGTGATATATCACGCAAAACAGCCTGAAACGGAGACGGCGATGGAATTGGCCTCAAGTTCGATGACGGAGCGGCAGCGCAACTACCGGGCAAACTACCGTTACCGTATCGCGGGCTGGTACAACGGCTGGCTGCATGTCTTGGTCATCTACGTGATCGGCTTCACTGCGATGTCGATCTATTTCGGCAACATCAGCAACCTGCGCTGGTGGGAACTCTTGATCGTGCCGGTGACCTTCCTGTTTGCGAATTTCTTCGAATGGTGGATCCACCGCTTCGTCATGCATCGCCCATCGCAGATCAAGGCGTTCCGCGCGATCTACAACCGGCACACGCTGATGCATCACCAGTTCTTCACCGAGCAGGAGATGCGCTTCGCCGACCATCACGATTGGCGGGTGACGTTCTTTCCGCCCTATGCGCTGGTGACCTTCACCATGATGTCGATCCCGCCGGCGCTCATTCTCGGCTGGCTGGTCTCGCCCAATGTCGGCTGGCTGCTGATCTCGACCACGACCTCGATGTACCTGATCTACGAGTTCATGCACTTCTGCTGCCACGTCGACGACAACTGGTTCGTCCGCAACGCGCCTTTCGTCAACACCATACGCCGCCATCACACCGCCCATCACAACCAGTCGATCATGATGGAGCGCAACATGAACCTGACCTTCCCGGTGATGGATTGGCTGTTGGGTACTTCCGATCTCGACCGGGGACTGATCGGCCATCTGCTCAACGGTTACGACACCCGCTTCGTCAAGACCAATATGCGCAAGACCTCGCGGACGCCGAAACCCGCGATGGGACGGCATCCCGGGAGTTTTGCCTCGCCCGCCGAATAGGCGTGCCGCGCGCGGAGCAAATGCCATGGCGGCCATCGAGCCGAACTGGATTTCGCTGATCTGGTTCGCGGCGTTCGCGACGATTTGCGTGATCGCTTTCTTGATCGTCGCGGGCATGTTTCCGCTTGGATCGCGTCCGGAGACGGCGAGATCGGGTGCGGCGACGCTGCTGGTGGTCGGCAACGGTTTTTTGCTGGCAGCGCTTCTAGTATGCACCGGGCTTTACGGCTACGCCGAACTGAGGTGGAGCAGCTTGATTGTCGTGACCGGCCTTGTGGTGCTATTTGCGCCTGGGCTGTTCGAAGTCTGGCCATCGTCGCTTCGAGATGGGCGAACAGGGCTTGTCCTGCTGATCGGCGTCCAGATACTGGCGCTTGCGACGCTTGCGAAGGTCGCGGGGCCATCTTGGGCGAACATGTCGTGATGGTCGGGAGAATTCAGCGATGCCTGTAAGGATAAAACTCGGACTTTCGCTGCTTGTCGTCCTGGTGGCAGCGATTGCGGCCTACTATCAACACATGCTCGGCCATGATCGCATTCAGTACGTCGTCGCATTCCTCGGCTTTTTCATGATTTTCGCGATGTGGCTGTTTCCGGAAGTCAAACGCGACGAATCCGCCGGCGGTATTCGCCGCGAGAACTCGCCGTAGCCCGCATGAGCCAACGGGTCGCGTGAATGCGCGCCCGGAAAGCGATATGCGGGGACGGTGCTCCCGCATGTCGCTTCGCTCATGGCGGGCTACGAATTACGGACTTACGCGCGATACGCCTGCTTGCCGGTGCCGCGGTAAAGCACGCGCACCTGCTCTTCGGATACCATCTTGTGATGGGCCAGCGCTTCCGGCTCGAGGTCGCGCTTCGGCACGTATTCGGGCAGGAAGTGGCCGTAGGTATCCTTGCCTCGCACCAGCGTGGCCCAATCCCGTTGGCCGACGGCCTGCTTCAGGCGGGTCGGGATGTAGCGGATCGCCAGACCGATGCGCCGCTCGTCGGAGCGGTTCGGCTCCGATCCGTGGAACAGCAGCACGTGATGCAGCGAAGCCTGACCGGGCTTGAGTTCGACATAGACGGCTTTGTTCTCGTCGACCTTGACCGCGATCTCCTGCCCACGGGTGAGCAGGTTGTTCTCATCAAAAGTGTCTTCGTGCTGGACCTGCTGTTTGTGGGTTCCGGCGATAAATTTCATGCAGCCGGACACCTTGTTCGCAGGCGACATCGCAATCCATGCGGTCGCAACGTCTGAGGAGTCGAGACCCCAATAGGTGGCATCCTGATGCCAGGACACGAAACCCGGATCGTGGGCCTCCTTGATGAAGAAGCTGGTGTTCCAGCACAGGATATCCGGACCCAACAGATCCTCCATCGCATCGAGGATCTTCGGATGTCGGATCATTTCGTTGATCCAGGTGAAGAGCACGTGGCTGCGATGGCGCATCTCGCCCTTGATCGGACCGCCGCTCGCGGCTTCATAGTCTTCGAGCTGTTTGCGAAAGCCGGCCACCTCGCTCTCGCTGAGCGCTTCGATCGGAAAGTGGTAGCCACGTTGGCGATAGGTCTCGACCTCGCTTTCGCTCAGCAATTTTGTCATGGGTTTCCTCGGATATTCTTGTTTTTTGTTTACGGCCCGCGGCCAACTCTGCGGTCGAAAGTGATCCTACCGTTTCGCTCTGTCAAGAAGCCGGCGGACTTGTTCGAGACCGGGTCAATCAGACGGCAAGCTGATCGGAGTTTGCTGATGGCGAGGAATCGATTTTATCGATTCTGCCGACATCTCCGGCATCCAATCCATCGCAGATATTGCGACGCAACAGCGGAGATGCGCGAACTCAAATCAGCTTGCACGCACAGGCAGCGTGTTCTTGGCTCGCCACGATCAATCCGTTGTGCCAGACTTATCGCGAAAAAAGACCGCATAGAAAGGTCAGCAACGGGGGAGGAAAAAATCATGACGACAGAGTTCGCAACCGGTCTTGGACTTATGATTGCGTTTCTCGCGGTGGTCGTAGCGATCATTCGCGGTCAGAGTCCCATCATCATGCTGTTGATCCTCGCCGTGCTGTGGGCGGCCATCGCCGGAATCGGCGTCGACGAGATCCAGAAAAAAATCATCCAGGGCGGCGGCGTTCAGTATGCAAGCGCCGTGATCATCATCGTATTCGGCGCCTGGTTCGCCCAGATACTCATTCAAACCGGCATCGCGGAAAGCGTGATCCGCTCCGCAGTCGAGCTTGCCGGGGACCGGCCGCTGGCTACCGCGATGACCATTACGCTCGTCACTGCGCTGCTGTTTACGTCGATGTACGGCGTTGGCGCTGCCATCGCGATCGGCGTCATCGCGCTGCCGATCATGATGAGCCAGGGCATTCCACCCTATGTCGCAGCCCCAGTGTTTACGATGGGGATCGGCGCCGGAACATTCATCAATCTCGTTCAGTTCGGAACGTTTCAAAAATTATTTCCCGGCATCAAGTATGAGGCCCCCCATCTGACCTATTGGGTGGTCGGGATGTGCGTATACATTCTGGCGGCATGGCTGCTGGCATTCTTTTACCTGCGCGGCGGCGCACGAAGGCTCGCCTCCGTCGACGTGGCCGGCGAAAGTGCTCCGCCTGTCCGCAAGCGGACCCCCTATTACACCTATATCGTGCCGATCTTCCCGGTGATCATGATCATGGTCCTGAAGTGGGAGATCATTCCAACCTTCATCGTCTCGATTTTGCTGGCGCTGGCGTTGACCTGGCCGGATCGCACGCTGCAGGGCCATCTCAACCTGTTCAACAAGACGTTTTCCGATGCGTTCCCCGATATCGCGACCATCGCTGCATTGTGGACGATCTGCGGCATGATCATCGTTGCGGGTCAGACGCCCGAAGTCGCCGGCGCCCTGAAACCCATCTTCGCGCCGATCCTGCCGCATACCCCGCTGCAGGCCGCGGTATTTTTCGGCGTGCTCGGCGGCATTGCGAGCATCTACCGGGGACCGATGGTCGTGATCGGCACCGGCGCGGCGTTGCTCGCCATCATCCTCGCCAACAAGGAGATACCGATTCCGTATCTCTATTCGATCTGGCTTGCGCCGACGGTGCTGCAAGGGAGCATGGACCCGACCAACTCGTGGACGCTGTGGACGATCGGACATACCAAGGTCAGCCACGGGCAATTCCTGCGCACGGCGCTGCCGTTCGGCTGTCTGATGGTCGCGGTCAATTCGTTGATCTGCTACCTCATGCTCGGTTCTCTGCAGTAGAAGAGGACCGTTACACGATGACAGAACTGGCGGCCCCTCCCCGCGCCTATCGCATCGGTATCGATGTCGGGGGGACCTTCACCAAGGCCGTTCTGATCGACAATGCGAGCCACGAGGTGGTCGGACGGTTCTCCGTGCTGACCACGCACTCCGACCCCCGCGGGGTTGCGAAAGGCGTGGTCGACGTATTCCGCAATGTTCTCGAGCAGTCGGGCGTGGACCCCAGGGAGGTCATTTTTCTCGCGCACTCCACAACTCAGGCGACCAACGCATTGCTGGAGGGCGATGTCGCCAGCGTCGGCGTGATCGGCATGTCGACCCGCGTGGAATCGCTGCTGGCCAAAAGCCAGAGCGCCATGAAACCGATCGAGCTCGCGCCTGGCCGCCATATGAAGCCGGCAAACCGTTTTCTCATGAAGGAGACGCTGAGCGACGAGACCATCAGGAAGGCGATCGAGGAACTCAAGGCGGAAGGCGCAAAAGTCATCGTCGCCAGTTCAGCCTTTGGCGTCGACGACAACGAGGCCGAGGAGACGGTGCGCCGTCTGGTCGTCGAGGCGGGCCTGGCCGCGACATGCGGCAACGAGATCACCAAGCTCTATGGGCTGACCACCCGGACCCGCACGGCCGTCATCAACGCCAGCATCCTGCCGAAAATGATCGACACGGCAAATATGACCGAGGCGAGCGTTCGCGAGGCCGGCATTGCCGCGCCGCTGATGATCATGCGCGGCGACGGCGGCGTGATGGATATTCGTGAGATGCGCCGCCGCCCGGTGATGACCATGCTCTCGGGCCCGGCCGCGAGCGTGGCCGGCGCCTTGATGTATCTGCGGGTGTCCGACGGCATCTACTTCGAGGTCGGCGGCACCAGCACCAATATCGGCGTGATCCGAAACGGCCGCCCGACCGTCAAATACGCGCGCGTCGGCGGCCACGAGACCTATGTCAGTTCGCTGGATGTTCGGGTGATTGGCATTGCCGGCGGCAGCATGGTCCGCGCCCGCGATCGCAAACTCGTCGATGTCGGTCCGCGCAGCGCCCATATCGCGGGACTTCCCTACGCCGCCTTTGCCAGGCCCGAAGATATCGTCGAGCCTGCCATCGAGTTCTTTCAACCGAAGGCCGACGATCCGGCAGACTACGTCGCGGTGCGTTCGGCAACCGGCACCCGCTATGCCATCACCAACACCTGCGCCGCCAACGTCCTCGGATACGCCAGGCCCGGATTGCACGCCTACGGCAATCCGGAGTCGGCCGAGCGCGCCATCGCAGCGCTCGCCGAATACATCGGCAAATCGATCGAAGATACCGCGCGTGCCATCCTCGATATCGCCACCGACAAGGTCATCCCGGTGGTCGATGATCTCATCCGTGAGTACAAGCTCGACCGCGATCAGGCGGTGCTGGTTGGCGAGGGGGGCGGAGCCGCCGCATTGATCCCGCACGCGTCCAGCCGCACCGGCCTTCGCCATGAAATATCCAGGGACGCCGAGGTGATTTCCTCGATCGGCGTCGCGCTTGCGCTGGTGCGCGACGTGGTCGAGCGCGTGATCCCCAACCCACAACCTGAGGATCTGAAGCGGATCCGCCGCGAGGCCTTCGAGGCCGCGGTCAAGCTTGGCGCCGCGCCCGACAATGTCGAAGTGACGATCGAAGTCGATCAAAATACCCATCGGGTCCGCGCCACCGCGATGGGAGCCTCGGAAATGCGCGCCCGCCAGCGCCGGGACGAAGTCGGCGAGATCGAAGCCGGCGAAATAGCAGCGAAATCGATGGGCGTCGGCCCGGAGCGGGTGACGCTTGCCGCCTCCACGCCGCGCATGCGCGTTTTCCAGGGCGAAATAGAGGAACGCTCCTGGGGAATATTCAAGAAACGGCGCAGCCCGGTTCGTGCGATCGATCTCGACGGCGTCATCCGTGTGCAGCGCAGCCACAGCGTCGTCCGGCCAGTCTCGGCACTGACGGCGCTCGATGGGCTGCGGCGGTTATGGGAAGATACCACGATCTACAATGGCGACAGCACCATCACGCCGGATATTTTCGTCATCGTGGGCGGTCAGCTGATCGATCTCTCCGGCGTCAATTCGATCGAACAGGCAATGGCCGTCACCCGCAGCGAGCTTGACGGGCTCACCGCGGACGCCTCCATTGCGCTGATCGGCATTCCTCCATCGCGCGGGTTGTAGCATGACGTTCGCAACGGCAGACCCGCCGGAGTTCGCCGCGATCGAGACTGCGTCGTCCGAGACGCTCGGCCTCGCGATGCTGAAGGCCGATCCTCACGGCTGGCGCCTCGATTATGCCGCGCAACTCGCCGCGGTTTCCGATGCGCTCGCGGATGGAGCTGCGACCGCCGGGGATTTGCGCAAGCGTTTTCCCGTCCTGCCGCCGCAAGACATTGCCTGCGAGCTTGGGGTACCGATCGAAACGACCGACGATGATCCGATGGTTGGCTCGATCTGGCGGTTCGCCGAATACCGGCCGCGGCCACCGCGCATCATGCTCTATAATCGTGGGATCGCCGCGCTCGAGCACAGGCTTGCCAACTCCGAGCGCTTACTCGGTCGCGCAGTCCCACGCGATGTCTTTGTCGCGCACGAACTATACCACCACATCGAGGCCATTCGATCGGAAGTCCCGATCGCGCGGCGGCATCAACCCACATTGTTTCGAATCGGCAACTGGCGATGGCGCACCGGTGTCGCGGCGCTGGCCGAGATCGCAGCCGGCGCCTTCGCGCAATCGCTTCTCGACCTGCCCTGCCACCCTTGTGTGCTAAACTTGATTGCGCTCGATACCATCGCCCCGCGCATCTCGATCCTCGATCAGGCTCCTCCAGGCTGCACATAGCAGAATACGTATCCGCTGCGACTTAAGAATACGATGCCGTGCCCGGTTGGATTGGCCCTATCCCATTTGAGCTTGTTGTTCGGAATCTCAATTTCTGTTCCGATGTCGACGTGGGGCCTGCCGCGTGGTTCGTCGGGCCGGTCATCGGTTACAATGACGTAGGTTTTGCCATCCCTGACATGAACCTCGTCAGCCCAATAGGCGTCGGCTTCGCCGCAGCAGGATGCGTTTGGCACGTCCGGCTGCATCAGGGCCTGATACCATTCCCGAATCGCCGGATCGACGGCTTCCCATTGTCCGAGGTCACGCGCCATTACGCTACCGAGGAAGCAACTGAAAATGCCGAGACATAGGAGGATGTGTTTCATCCATGCGCTCCCGCGTTGGTCCCGGCAGCGACAGCGAAGCAATGTTCGTGCCGAAATTGTTGCAGCGCGGTAACGCGCATGGATGAAGACGCCAGGCGTCACGGCGGCGGCGATGTGCCGGCGCGCCCGGCCAAATCAGGCCGGACCGCCAAGGGGTTGATGTCGCATGTAAAAATCTGGGCTCGCGCGCTGCGGCGTGACGCGCACGCGATCTTTCTTGCTTCCCGCGACCCGCGGGTGCCGTGGGCCGTCAAGCTTTTCGCGTTGGCCGTCGCGGGCTACGCGTTGTCGCCGATCGACCTCATTCCGGACTTCATTCCCGTGCTCGGCGTTCTCGACGATCTGATCATCGTGCCGCTCGGCATCTGGCTGGTGATCGCGATGATTCCGGAAGAGGTCATGCGTGAGTACCGCGCCGTGGCAAGCGCGGCTGCGCAGCGTCCACTCAGCCGGACCGCGGCGATCGTCATCGTCACGTTATGGATTTCAGGCGCTGCGCTGCTGGGCTGGATCGTGTTCATCCATTGGCGCGCCTGACCCGGCGCGTACGTCACAGGGAATGATGGCCTCCACCGTCACCCCGCTGTCACCGGACGTCACATTCACGGTGCCGCCCAATGCCATGACCCGCTCGCGCATTCCGACGAGACCAAGGCCCAGTTGGTTGTCGCGCAACAGCCCGCTGCCATTGTCGCGCACGCGTACCAGAATCGACGGGCGGCCACGTCGGGTGATCGCCGAGGGCCGTTCCACCGGCGCGAGGGTCAGCTCGATACGGGTCGCGTCGGCGTGCCGGAAAACATTGGTCAGGGCTTCCTGGACGATGCGGTAGATCGTCAGATCGGCGGTGTCTCCGGCCTCGCCGAGCGCCGGCGAAATTGCCGTTTCAATGACCACGTCGGGACGCGCTTCGCGCCACAGCCGCAGCAGCGCGCCAAGCGCTTCGCGTAATCCGAACTCGGCGAGGCCGACCGGCCGCAGCTTTTCCAGGACGCGCCGGTTGAATTGCTGCAAGGCATTTACCTGTTCCCAGATCGCGGCGCCGTGCTTGCGCAGGGCTTCCTGGTCCGGATCGCGCCTTTCCGCGAACCGCACCAGCGAACTGACATGGGCGCGCAACGCGAAAAGGTGGGGACCGATCTCGTCATGCAGTTCACGCGCAATCTCCTTGCGTTCGACATCCTGCATCGACACCACCCGTTCGGCCAGGCGCCGCTTTTCCTCCACCGCCTCTCCCAGCGCAGCTGCAAGATGGTTCAACTTGTCGCCGATCGCAGCGAGTTCGGGCGGCCCCTCCGGTTTCACACGCGTTTCATAGTCGCCAAATTCGATTCTGTTCATCGCATCGGTGAGCGCCTGAATAGGCGCCAGCGCGCGGCCGACGACCGTCATGGTGATGAGCAGCAGCGCGGCCGCGATCGCCGACCCGATCAGGATCTGCGTGACGATGCCGTCCCAGATTTCATTCATCTCGTCATTCGGGTGCGAGGTGATCACCAGCGATCCTGCCTCCCCCTTGATCGTCACGGGAACGCTGACGGACGTGCGTTCCGGGCGCACCAGCGCAACGAACCACGCCGGTGGTCCGTTCGGCCCGTCATCGATTCCGGAAGGCAAAGCTGCGGCTTTGCCGTCGGCCGCGCCGCTCGCGCGCGTGATGCTGACATGACGAAGCCGGTTGAAATCCTCGATAATCCGGTTCAGCCTTGCCTCCGGGTCGGGCATCTCGTTCAGACCGGCGACCAATGTCTCGACAAATCCTTGCGCCAATCTGACGACGCTTTGATCTTCCGCCTGCACGCGAGGACCCGCCTCCAGCAAGAGCCGTGCGATGTTGACGGCCAAACCAAGCATAAGGACCAGCGCCAAAATTGCATTGAGCCGCGCCCGCAAGGACAGCTTCTGCCACATAACTCATTCCCTCACTTGCTGCCGCGGAACTTCCGTCGAGCATCGATCGCAATGGCGGTTATCCGGAACCTTATCGCATTCCTGCCGGAGCGACATCGCTCGCGACTGAGCAGCCGCAATATCCGCAAGTTCGACTTGTCCGCGGCCGGTGTGCTACGATCGCGCGCGACAGCGTGGTTTAGGGGCACATCCCGATGCGTGTTCTTATTGTCGACGACCATTCAATCGTGGTTTCCGGCTGCCGCGCCCTGTTCGCGGACGATCCCGAGGTCGATATCCTGGAGGCGTCGGACGCCGAGAGCGGCGAGCGCGCCTTTGTCGACGAGCAGCCCGACATCTCTGTGATCGATATCAACCTGCCAAGCGTGTCGGGATTTGAATTGGCGCGACGGATTCTGGCCCGCGACGGCTCGGCCCGCATCGTCATGTTCAGCATGAACGACGATCCGATGTTTGTGGCGCGGGCGATCGAGGCCGGCGTCAAGGGCTATGTTTCCAAATCCGGCGACCCGAACCAACTGGTCGACGCCATCCGCGAGGTCAGCCGGGGCGGCACCTATCTGCCGCCGGCTCTTGCCCACAGCCTTGCCTTCGCCGGGCCTTCGCTCGCCCAGAGTCCGCTGGCGAAGCTGACGCCGCGCGAGATTGAAATACTGCGCCTGCTCAGTGCCGGTAAAAGCCTTTCCGAAATCGCATGGCAGGTCCACGTCTCCTACAAGACGATCGCCAATACGTCATCGATCATGCGTCAGAAGCTGGGCGTTCGCACATCCGCCGAACTGGTGCGGCTGGCGATCGCAAGCAGCCTCTGATCGAGCCAGCCCCCTCGTTCGGCTACTTCTTTTTACCGTCCGCATCGAACTGTTTGAGATACGCCAAAAGGTCGCTGGTCTTTTGCTCGTCCTTCAAACCCGGGTAAATCATCTTGGTGCCCGGAATCTTGGCCCGCGGATCCTTGATGTAATCCCTGAACGTCGCCTCGTCCCAGGTGAGGCCCGAATTCTTGTTGGCATCCGAGTAGGAATAGCCGGCATACGTGCCGGCGGGTCGGCCGATGATGCCGTTCAGCACCGGACCGACGGCGTTTTTCGCGGTCTCGCCGATCTGATGACAGGCCTTGCAGACCGCGAAGACCTTCTCTCCCGCCGCGGCGTCCTGCGCCCGAGCCCCGCTCGTACACGTCATCGCCAGCACCGCCGCCAATATCACGCCTCGCATTTCATATTCCTTCCGGTTCATTCTTTTTCGGTTCGCTGTTCCCGTGCGGATCGGTCGCGCACTCGCGCCGACCCAGTCCAATACCATGCTCGGCAAACTGGTTGCGCTGTTTTCCTGGAGCCTCGCTGCATTGCAACACATCCTGTTCGTAGCAGCGCAGCATTCGCGGATAAAAAGATGGCGAGGCGAAATCAGCAGCCTTGACGTGCAGCGTGAGCGTGCAATGCTTCCGGCCAACAAGATGTTCCGGAATTCGCGGGATTTGGTCCCGAACCGACCGGCTCAAGCACGATGTTTGGGGAGGAACACATGAAGACACGCGCTGCCGTCGCGTTCGAAGCCAAAAAACCCCTCGAAATCATCGAACTCGATCTGGAAGGCCCGAAAGCCGGCGAAGTCCTTGTCGAGATAAAGGCGACGGGCATCTGTCATACCGACGCCTATACCCTCGACGGCTTCGACAGCGAGGGAATTTTCCCGTCGATCCTGGGTCATGAAGGCGCGGGCATCGTTCGCGAGGTGGGCCCTGGCGTGACGTCGGTGAAACCGGGCGATCACGTGATCCCGCTCTACACGCCCGAATGCCGCCAGTGCAAAAGCTGCCTCAGCCAGAAAACCAACCTGTGCACCGCGATCCGGGCGACGCAGGGCAAGGGGCTGATGCCCGACGGCACCTCGCGTTTCAGCTACAAGGGCAAGACCATCTTTCACTACATGGGCTGCTCGACGTTTTCGAATTTTACCGTGCTGCCGGAAATCGCGGTCGCCAAGATCCGCGAAGACGCGCCGTTCGACAAGAGTTGCTATATCGGCTGCGGCGTGACCACCGGGGTCGGCGCCGTGGTCAATACGGCCAAGGTCACGCCGGGCGCCAATGTGGTGGTGTTCGGACTCGGCGGCATCGGCCTCAATGTGATTCAAGGCGCGAGGATGGTGGGGGCCGACAAGATCATCGGCGTCGACATCAACGATTCCAAGGAGGAGTGGGGACGCCGCTTCGGGATGACGCATTTCGTCAACCCGAAGAAGGTCGATGGCGATATCGTCCAGCATCTGGTGGCGCTGACCGACGGCGGCGCCGACTACACCTTCGACTGCACCGGCAACACCACGGTGATGCGTAATGCGCTCGAGGCGTGCCATCGCGGCTGGGGCGTCTCGGTGGTGATCGGGGTCGCCGAAGCCGGCAAGGAGATCGCAACGCGGCCGTTCCAACTAGTGACCGGGCGGGTCTGGAAAGGCACTGCCTTCGGCGGCGCCCGTGGCCGCACCGATGTGCCGAAAATCGTCGACTGGTACATGAACGGAAAGATCGAGATCGATCCGATGATCACCCACGTCCTCAAGCTCGAGGACATCAACAAGGGATTCGATCTGATGCACGAGGGCAAGTCGATCCGTTCGGTCGTCGTGTTCTAACTCAAAACGTCAAACACAAGGAGGAGTGACCCTATGGCTGTTCATATCCACCCATCGGTTGACAACGGAGTTAAAAAGGGCTCGGGCAGCTTCGCCGGAGGCACCCTGGTCTGCAAGTGCAAGGACAAGCCGGTCAAGGTCGCGATCACCGGCGACGTCGCCCACAACCACGCCTGCGGCTGCACCAAGTGCTGGAAGCCGGAAGGCGCGGCCTTTTCCGTGGTCGCGGTGGTGCCGCGAGACAACGTGAAAGTGACGGAAAACGGCGACAAGCTGCAGATCGTGGACTCGTCCGCGACGATCCAGCGCTACGCCTGCAAGGTGTGCGGCACGCATATGTACGGCCGCATCGAGAACAAGGGGCATCCGTTCCATGGCCTCGACTTCATCCATCCCGAACTGTTCCAGGAAGGCGGCTGGGCCGCACCGGGATTTGCCGCGTTTGTGTCGTCGGTGATCGAATCCGGCGTCAAGCCGGATGAGATGGCCGGCATCAGGTCGCGTCTGAAAGAACTCGGGCTGGAGCCCTATGATTGCCTGAACCCGCCGCTGATGGATGCCATCGCCACCCACGTGGCGAAGTCCAAGGCGGCCTGATCCGGCAACCTCGCGTACCCTCTGCTGGTGGCAATCGCCATCAGCAGAGCCGCGACCTGTCTGACCTGTTGCAATCTGCGCGTCGGCGGCGGCGCTGGAGCCGTAAAGCCATGACGATCGAAACCGTTTCCTTGAATCGATCGCATGAGGGCGTGCAGGGCGTCTACAAGCATGCCAGTCGCGAAACCGGCACCGGCATGATCTTTTCGGTCTATGTCCCTCCGCATCAGGACGGGGCGAAACTGCCGGTGGTCTGGTATCTGTCGGGTCTCACCTGCACCCATGCCAACGTCACGGAGAAAGGCGAGTATCGAAAGGCCTGCGCTGAACTGGGGCTGATCTTCGTAGCACCCGACACCAGCCCGCGCGGCAACGTGCCCGGCGATCCCGCGGGTTTGTACGATTTCGGGCTTGGCGCCGGCTTTTATGTCGACGCGACGCAGGCGCCGTTCGATCGCAACTACCGCATGTGGAGCTATGTCATAAAAGAACTTCCCGACGTGGTCGCCGAGCATTTTCCCACCGACCCTGGGCGACAATCGATCCTCGGGCATTCGATGGGCGGCCACGGCGCGTTGACGATGGCGCTGTCGCATCCCGGCCGCTATCGGGCCGCCAGCGCATTTTCGCCGATCGCCGCACCCTCGCAGGTGCCGTGGGGCATCAAGGCGCTGGGTGGCTATCTCGGCGACGACAAAGCGGCCTGGCGCAAGCATGACGCGGTCGCGCTGATCGAAGACGGTGCGCGAGTTTCCGACCTTCTGGTCGACGTCGGCGATGCCGACCCATTCCTGAAAGAGCAGCTTCGGCCGGAGCTGCTGGAAGCTGCCTGCGCGAAGGCAGGCATCCCGCTCAATCTCCGCCGCCACGGAGGCTACGATCATAGCTATTATTTCATTTCCACCTTCATGGCCGACCATATGCGCTGGCATGCCGCGCGGCTGCAGGCATAGGCGCTATTGCGGCGTTCCGTAATTCGGCGCAAGCAGCCGGTTTCGCAGCAGATAGCTCGCGGTACGCTGCCAGGATTCGTCGGTGTTGCCGCGAAAGTCGGCGCTCATCGATGTGACAAGCCGGCCGCTGCGGGTATCGCGCAGATAGATGTTCAAGCTCAGGATGAGATTGGAGACTTTTTGCACCACGCCGGTGATCGCGAAATCGGCGCCGAGCTTCTGCGCGAGGTCCACGTCGCAGCCGCCGCAGGCCTGAAGGTTCGCCGCATGCGCCGCATCGTTGACCGGCGCAATATCGAGAATGGCGAATTTTCCGGATTCCGCCAACCCCTTGCGGATCTGTTCGCTGGTACGGATCAACCGCTGCTGCTCATCCCCGCGCGGCCCGTCCATTTCGCCCTGCAGACTGGTGTCGAGCAGTTCGAAATCGAAAACCGCGGCCTTGGGAGGATCGGCCTGCGCCGAAACCGGAAGCAACAGGTTCAGCGCGACAATAGCGGCAATTCGCATGATCGTGATCGCTTGCATCCACGGCAGTGCAACACGGAATTTCGGTGTTAACGTAAGGCAGTTCGGCCATGTTTCAAGCTGGAACGCGCCCCATCGTCGATGCGGGCGAAGAGGAATAGCAGGGAAGAATGATGATCCGGCTGCTCGTCGGCATAATCGGCCTTGGCGTGCTGGCGAATGCGGCGCTCGCCGCCGATCCTGTCGAAATCGGCATCGGCTATCTCCGCCGCGCCGGCATCAAGCCGACGCTGTCGCTTGTCGAGCAGCCGGCCGAGAACGATGGCGTAGCGGGGGCGCGCCTTGCGATCGAAGACAACAACACCACCGGCAAGTTCCTGAACCAGCATTTTACGCTGGAGGAAGTTCGCCTGAAGGACGGCGACGATGTCGCCAAAGCGGCTACTGCCCTCACCGACCGCAATATCGGCTTCATCATCGCCGACCTCCCCGCGGACGCACTGCTAAAGGCAGCGGACGCGATCCGCGGTCGCGGGACTGTGTTGTTCAATGCCGGCTCAATCGACGACCGGTTGCGTGAAGAGGATTGCCGCGGCAACGTGATTCACACCGCGCCGACACGCTCGATGCTGGCGGACGGTCTCGCCCAATATCTGGTCTGGAAGCAGTGGAAGCGCTGGCTGTTGGTGGCAGGCTCCCATGACGACGACAGACTGTTCGCCGACGCCTTGCGGCGTTCCGCCGCGCGTTTTGGCGCGAAGATCGTACAGGAACGCGTGTTCGAGGATACCGGCGGCGCGCGGCGGACCGACAGCGGCGTGACGCTGATCCAGCGTCAGATGCCGGTATTCACGCAATCGGCTCCCGCCTTCGACGTGCTCGTCGCGGCGGATGAGAGCGAGGTGTTCGCGCCCTATTTGCCTTACCGCACCTGGGATGCTCGCCCGGTTGCAGGGTCGGCGGGCCTTGTTCCCAAGAGCTGGGACGCTGCGCAGGACCAGTGGGGCGCGGTGCAGATGCAGAACCGGTTTGTTAAACTGAATTCGCGACGCATGACGGCGCTGGATATGCAGGCCTGGATCGCAGCGCGCATGATCGGGGAAGCCGCATCACGGGTGAATTCGGGCGACCGCAAAACAGTGTTCGATTTCCTCAAAGGCCCGGATTTTTCCATCGCGGCATTCAAGGGCCAGCGGCTGACGTTGCGCGACTGGAACCTGCAGCTTCGCCAGCCGATCCTGCTGGTGGATGGCCGCATGGTAGTTTCCGTATCGCCGCAGGAAGGATTTCTGCATCAGGTCTCTGAACTCGATACGCTCGGCCTGGACCGGCCCGAAACCAAATGCAAGCTGCATTGACTATGGAGATCGCCTAATGCGGTGTCATCGCTTGGCTTTCGCAGTGATCGTCTGGCTTGCCGGTACGCTGCCCGCGGGCGCCTTCATCGCCTATGTTTCGAACGAAAAGAGCAATACCGTCTCGGTGATCGATACCGACAAATGGGCGGTCGTCGCCACCATCAAGGTCGGTCAGCGGCCGCGCGGGATCGAGTTCACCAGGGATGGCAAGTTCGTGCTGGTCGCAGTCGGCGATGACGACACCATCCAGATGATCGATACCGCAACCCGGAAGGTGACGGACTCCCTGCCCTCCGGTCCCGATCCCGAGTTGTTCGTGCAGGATGCCGCCGGCAAGATTCTCTACGTCGCCAATGAGAACGACAACACCGTGACTATTCTCGATATCGAACGGCGCGTGCGCCTCGGCGACGTCCAGGTCGGCGTCGAGCCCGAAGGGATGGCGATCAGCCCGGACGGGAAATTCCTGATCAACACCTCCGAGACCACCAACATGGCGCACTTCATCGACACCGCGACACGGCAGATGGTCGCCAACGTGCTGGTCGATGCGCGTCCGCGTTTTGCGGAATACAAGCGCGACAGCTCCGAACTATGGGTTTCCTCGGAAATCGGCGGCACGGTTTCCGTGATCGACCCGGCGAAACACGTCGTCATGACAAAGATCGAATTCGCCATTCCGGGCATGCGCAAGGAGGCGATCCAGCCGGTCGGGATCAACATCACCGCAGACGCCAAAATCGCGTTCATTGCTCTCGGGCCCGCCAACCGCGTCGCGGTGGTCGATGCCGCGAGTCACAAGGTCATCAAGTATCTGCTGGTCGGACAGCGGGTCTGGCACATGGCGTTCACGCCGGACGAAAAATACCTCCTTGTCACCAATGGCGTATCGAATGACGTATCCGTCATCGACGTCGCGGCGCTCAAGGTGATCAAGACCATCCAGGTCGGCGAACTGCCCTGGGGCATCACGATTGCAAAGCAATGACAGAGCCCGACGTATCCATCTCTGGAGACACGACGACCGGCCTTCGCGGAGCCGCACTGACGGTCGAGGGCGTCAGCCATTCTTACGGCAATCGCAAAGCGCTGGAGGAAGTCAGTTTCACCGTGGCGCCGGCGAGTTTTACCGCGCTGCTCGGCCTCAACGGCGCCGGCAAGAGCACGCTGTTCTCCCTCGTCACCCGGCTGTTCGGCGTACAGCGCGGACAGATCGGCATCTTCGGTTATGACATCGGGCGCAATCCCGGCGAGGCGCTGCGTCGGATGGGCGTGGTGTTCCAGCCGCGAACCCTGGACCTCGATCTCTCGGTTACGCAGAACCTGCAATATCACGCAGCCCTGCACGGCATCGACCGCCGCGAGGCGCGCCGGCGCGCCGGCGACGAGCTCGCACGGATCGGGCTTGCCGACCGCTCGGGTAGCAAGGTGCGCGACCTCTCGGGCGGTCAGATGCGGCGGCTCGAGATCGCGCGGGCGCTGCTGCACCGGCCGCGCCTGCTGCTGCTCGACGAGGCGACGGTCGGCCTCGACGTCAAGGCGCGCGCCGACATTCTCGGTCACGTGCGGCGGCTGGTTACCGAACAGGGCATCGGCGTGCTATGGGCCACTCATCTGTTCGACGAGATCGCGCCCGGCGACCAACTGGTGATCCTGCATCTGGGCCGGGTTCGCGCGCGGGGAGACGTCGCAGGAATCGTCGCGGACGCAAAGACGCACGATTTGCATTCGGCGTTCACACAATTGACCGGAACCGGCGCCGCAACCGGGAGCGCCGCGTCATGAGCCGGGCGGCCGCAAAGGACCCGCCGGCGGGATTCTCGCTCGCGCAATACGCCACATGCCTGAACGGCATTGTCTGGCGCGAGGGCTTACGCTTTCTGCATCAGCGCGAGCGTTTTGTCTCGGCGCTGGTGCGTCCGCTGGTGTGGCTGTTCATCTTCGCCGCCGGCTTCCGCCAGGTGCTGGGTATTTCCATTATCCCGCCATACGAAACCTACATTCTCTATGAGGTCTATATCACGCCGGGCCTGATGGCGATGATCCAGCTGTTCAACGGAATGCAATCGTCGCTTTCGATGGTCTATGACCGCGAGATGGGCAACATGCGCACCTTGCTGGTAAGCCCGCTGCCGCGCTGGTATCTTTTGTTCTGCAAGCTGCTCGCGGGGACCGCGGTATCGGTGCTTCAGGTCTATGTCTTCTTAGCGATCGCATGGGTCTGGGATATCGAGGCGCCGGCGATCGGCTATCTCACAGTGTTGCCCGCGCTGGTGCTGTCCGGGTTGATGCTGGGCGCGCTCGGCATGCTGATCTCGTCCGGTATCAAACAGCTGGAGAATTTCGCCGGCGTGATGAATTTTGTCATTTTTCCGATGTTCTTCGCGTCGTCCGCGCTCTACCCTCTGTGGCGGGTGCAGGAAGCAAGCCCGATGCTTTATTATGTGTGCCAGTTCAATCCGTTCACACACGCCGTCGAACTGATACGCTTCGCCTTGTATGACCGGATCAACTGGATATCGCTGGCCGTCGTTGCCGGCTGTACCGCAGTCTTCATGATCGGCGCGATCTTCGCCTACGATCCATCGCGCGGCTTCAGCCGCCGCGGTCCTGCGGGAGGCGAGACATGAGATGGCCGGCCGTGCTGTGCGCGCTTTTCGCCGTCGCCGCGGCCTGCCCCGCACGTGCTGCCGATCCGCGCTATCCGGACTGGCCCTGCGCCCAGGCCAAGGTGCCCGAAATTTCGCTTGCCGCGGTGTGGGACGGTCCTTCGCTCGACGAAGCCGCGGCCAAGTGGAAGGACGACAGCAAGGTCAGCACGCTGGTGCCACGGCTTGCCGCGCGCCGCACCCCGCTTGATGAGGCGGAAAAAGCGATCGCAGAATTTCTGTCGAATTCGGCGCTCAAGAAAAATGAGGCCGGCAAGCTGCTGTTTGCTGGCCTGTTCGATACGCTCAATGCCCAGCGCTCATCGGTCATGAACGGGCTTGAGCGCATCACCCGCAAGCAGCGCGAAGCGGCGGAGAAGATCCGAGACGACACCCTGGCCCTGCAGGCGCTGCAGGACGCCGCGACGCCCGACCAGGCAAAAGTCGACGAACTCGGCAACCAGCTGGTATGGGAGACCCGCATCTTCGAGGATCGGCGGCGTGTCATCAAATTCGTCTGCGAGGTGCCGACTGCGATCGACCAGCGGCTGTTCGCGCTCGGCCGCGTGATCCAGCAGGGGATGGAATAGCGGACCCGTTCCCCGGATGCTGCGCAGCGCGCCGCCCTTGCGGCGTGGTGTGCTGCTGATCCGGGGTCGTAACGGAACACGGTATTTCGTGCGGTCCCGGTTCTGCGGAGCAGCGTGAAGAACGCTGCACCGCGCCCGGGACACAACATAGAAGCTAGCGCTGCAGCGGCTGCGATTCCTCGACCGGCAGGTCGGCGCGCTGCCAGCCGTCCGTGCCGTCGGGATACCAGGCGACGTTGGAATAGCCATATGACAGCGCGCGCTTCGCCGCGTTCCAGGACATCCAGCAATCGGCCTGGCAATAGATCACCACCAACTTCGTCTTGTCGCCGCCGGTCGCACGGGCAAGTCCCTCCCGCAGATAGTCTTCGGTTGCCGCTGCCAGCGTCCCGTAGCCGGTGTCAGGTAGCCAGACGCTGCCGGGAATATTGAGCCGCGGTTTATCGCGCCAGATCGTGCCCTCGGGAAGATTTGGCGGTTTGGGCGGGCGCGGCAGCACGTCGATGAACACGGCCTTGCCGGCACGCCAGATCGCCTCCGTCTCCTCCGTCGCAAGGACGCGGGCGCCGGCAAGCGTTGCGGGCACCGGCGAGCGGTAATTGTCGGCGCGGTATCCCTCCGGCTCGGGAGGATTTTCTTGCGCGCGTGCCGAGGCCGTTAACATGAGCAAGGCAACGATCGGGTGCGCCAGCTTCCACATCACGGTTGCTTGGCGGCAGTCTCCGCCGTGATCGGCCTGTCATTCTCGTCGAGCAGCGGCACGCCGAAATCGAGCAGGATCCTGTTGATGGCCGGCTGGTTCTCCTGGATCAGGCGGTTGAGCAGCCGTTTCCAGTTCTGATCGGCGGGGCGAACGCCCATGCCGATGCGAAACACCAGCCGCGGCCCCGTCGTTTCCTTCACGAGCGGGGTTACATGAAGCGGGGGGTTGGCCTGCTTGGCGTAATAGCCTGCCATCGGGCCCCACAGCACGCCGGCGTCGATCTCGCCCGACATCAGATCCTTGATCATCGCCGCCGCCGAGGAATCGACGCGGGTATCGATCATCAGCTGATACGGCCTGGCATTCATCATCAGACCGGCGACCGCCATGTTGGTGGCCGGCGGCGTGCCGGCGACGATGCCGATACGTTTGCTTTTCAGACGCGCGTCTTCAAGCGTCGCGACGTCCTCGAGGCCGCTGCCCTGTTTGGCGACCAGCGCGTAGGCCGTGCGATAATAGGGATTGGTGCCCTGCACCAGATCGTCGCCTTGCGGAAAACCCATGATGACGTCGCACCGGTGCGCGCCGAGCGTCATCTTGACGAAGCCGGTGGCCTGCGGAAAGTACATGTAATCGAGCCGCTTCTGCAGTTTTGTGGCGAACAGTTCGGCGAGCTTGTTCTCGATTCCCTCGCCCTTGTCGTTGGAGAACGGCATGTTGCGCGGATCGGCGCACACCCGCAGCACCTTCGGATCGACCAGTTCGATCGACAGGTCGGTGCCTTCCGGCATCTGCTGCGCCTTGGCGCGATCCTGTTCGATCAAGGTCAAGGCAATAGCCAATAGCGGCAGTAACAGCCAACGGTGCAGCGCGGCATCCATCATTGCCGTCTTCTCCCGATTGATCGATCAGCGTTTGACGCCCATGCAGGAATCCTCTGCCGCCTGCGCGGCCTTGGACTTGTCTTCGTGCTTGGCGGGCCGCACCCGCCCTACCGCATCGACCGAGCGTGCGCGCAGATAGATATAGAGATCGTCCATGTAGCAGGCCACGTTCGGATTATCGCCGAACGCCGGCATGACATTGTCCTGCGCGGTGCCGACGTTCTTGCGGCCGCTGGCGACCACGCCGAGGAAGTCGCCATAGCTCATGGTCTTGACCGAATTCTTCAAGCGCCGGTGCATAGGTCGAGCCCTCGCCGTCGGGGCCGTGGCAGACGTGACAGTCGGAGTGATAGCGGCGGTATCCGGAATAAGTGTACCAGTCGACGGTGCCGTCCGACGCGACCTTGAAGGTCGGGTCGCCGTCCTTGTCCAGATACTTGCCGTCCTCGGATTTGACCGCGGTCGGATCGCCCGGACCATCGGCGAAAGCTATCCCTCCGGATGCCGCGAGGATCATCGCGACAGCCACCAAACAGATCTTGCGCAAGAGCATTTCCTCGAGGTTCGATGACAGACGAACCGGCGCGTGGAAGGTTCCACGCGCCGGCGCGATTTTCGTCAGATCACTGCGGCAGAGCGAACACCGTGAGCGATCCGCCGAGCGCCGTGTAGTTGCTCAGCGCAGCGTAGCCGCCGACCGCGCCAAGACCGGCGGTCGGATCGGTCAGACCAGCCGCGAGGCCGATGCCGGCCCAGCCGCCGACGCCGGACAGGATGGCGACGTATTGCCTGCCGCCGTTCTCGTAGGTCGTGACGTTGCCGATGATGCCGGACGGGGTCTTGAACTTGTAGAGCTCCTTGCCCGTCTTGGCATCGACCGCCTTCAGGTAGCCTTCCAGCGTTCCGTAGAACACCACGCCGCCCGCGGTGGCGAGCGCGCCGGACCACACCGAGAACTGCTCCTTGTTGGACCAGACGATCTTGCCGGTCTTGCCGTCCCAGGCGATGAAGTTGCCCATGTGGGTCTCACCGGGAGGCGGATACATCGAGAGCGTTGCGCCGACATAGGGCTGGCCCGCGGTGTAGCTCACCTTGAACGGCTCGTAGTCCATGCAGACGTGGTTGGTCGGCACGTAGAACAGCTGCGTATCCGGCGAATAGGCCGCCGGCTGCTCGTCCTTGGTGCCGAGCGCGGCCGGGCAGATGCCCTTGTTGTTGTGGTCCTCGCCCTGCTTGTCGGTGGAGTATTGGTCGAGAACCTTGGGACGGCCGTAGGTCGGCGAGTTCTTGTTCATGTCGACGCCGGAGGTCCAGTTGACCTTCGGATCGAACTTTTCGGCGACCAGCAGTTCGCCGGTGACGCGGTCGAGCGTGTAGCCGAGCCCGTTGCGATCGAAATGCGTCAGCAGCTTGCGCGCCGCGCCCGCCGATCTGCTGGTCGCTCAGGATCATTTCATTGACGCCGTCATAGTCCCATTCGTCATGCGGCGTCATCTGGTAGACCCACTTGGCCATGCCGGTATCGGCGTCGCGTGCGAAGATGGTCATCGACCATTTGTTATCGCCGGGACGCTGCTTCGGATTCCAGGTCGAGGGATTTCCCGAGCCGTAATAGACGAGGTTCAGCGCAGGATCGTAGGACATCCAGCCCCATGTGCAGCCGCCGCCGATTTTCCACTGGTCGCCCTGCCAGGTCTTCAGGCTGGAATCCTTGCCGACCGGTTTGCCGAGCGCCATGGTCTTGTCGGGGTCGAACATGATCTGGTCGTCCGGCCCTTCGGAGAACGCGCGCCAGACCTGCTTGCCTGACTTCAGGTCATAGGCGGTGACGTGGCATTGCACGCCGAATTCGCCGCCGGAAATACCGACCAGAACCTTGTCCTTGATCACCAGCGGAGCGGACGTCCCGGTCGAGCCCTTGCTGGGATCGCCGTTCTTCGCGGTCCAGGCGACCTTGCCGGTCTTGGCGTCGAGCGCGACAAGGTTGGTGTCGGCCTGATGCAGGAAGATCATGCCGTCGCCATAGGCCACGCCGCGGTTGACGGTATCGCAGCACATCACCGGGATGACGTTCGGATCCTGCTTCGGTTCGTATTTCCAGAGGATCTTGTTCTCGTCGTTGAGATCGAGCGCATAGACCTTGTTCGGGAACGGGGTGTGGACGTACATCACGTTTCCGACGATCAGCGGTCCGCCTTCGTGGCCGCGCAGCACGCCGGTCGAAAACGTCCATGCGACCTGCAGCTTGCCGACATTGGCCGCGGTGATCTGATTGAGTTTCGAATAGCGCGTGTTGGCGTAGTCGCCCGCCGGCATGACCCAGCCCTTCGGGTCCTGCGACATCTGATTCAGCGCGTCATTGGCATTGGCGGCGCCTGCGACGAATGTCGTCACAGCGCCAAGACAGGTTGCGAATAGCAACTTGCGCATAGCGAAACCTCCCACGTTGTTTCATGTTTTATTTGTTTTCGCACTGGGCTCGGATGCGTCCAGCGTCAACGCTTGATACGACCAGCAATTCCGAAAGTTGTTACACTTTCAGTTCCTGGTGTCCGCTATCGGCTTTCAAAGAGACCTCGGCAGTTTCAGTGAACCGAGGTCCAATTGAAGCCGGAAACAACCAAATGCTATGCCCGTCACCCACAGCGTGCAATAGAAAATAAAAGTCCGCGACTCTTTGCGTTCTCCATGTGCTGCGATGCAATAGCTTGAGCCTCGGCACGTCGCAACGCGGTGCGCGAAATATCGACAAGAGATGGACGTCATGAACCGTCGCGTTACTGCGCTAGTCGTGCTTGCAATGTTGATCGCGCCGGCGCTTGCAAATGCGCAGCAAAGTCCGCTGCCGGTCAGCGAAGTCGCGCCGGGAATTTTCGTTCACATCGGCGTGACTGAACTCATGACGCGCGAAAACCAGGGCGCGATCGCCAATATCGGCTTCATCGTCGGCAATGATTCCGTCGCGGTAGTCGATACCGGCGGCAGTGTAGCCGAGGGGCGGCGATTGCTCGCGGCCATCCGGATGCGCGCGGACAAGCCGATCCGTTATGTCATCAACAGCCATGGTCATCCGGATCATGTCTTTGGAAACGCAGCGTTCTTGCAGGATGGAGCAAGTTTCGTCGGCCACAAAAACCTGCCCCGCGCGCTCGCCGCCCGCGGGCAATTCTATCTGGATGCATTTCGCCGGATCATGGGGGAGGAGTTGATTGGCGAAGTCCGGATCATATCGCCGACAATTTTAGTGGACAGCGAACTCGAACTGGACCTCGGCGGCCGGACCCTGCGCGTTCGGGCGTGGCCGACCGCGCATAGCGACAACGATCTCACCGTGTTCGACCAGCAGACCGGCACGTTGTTCGGGGGCGATCTCGTATTCCTCACCCACATACCCGTCCTCGACGGCAGTCTCCGCGGTTGGCTCGCACTCATCGGCGAGTTCGGCGCGATCCCGGCGCGTCGCGTTGTTCCCGGTCACGGAGTCGTGAGCGAGTGGCCGGCGGCCTTGGCCGAGGAAGGCCGCTATCTCGAGCGGCTGGCGGCGGATGTTCGCGGGCTGATTGCGGGGGGAAAGCCGATCACGGTTGCCGCGGATACCGCCGCAGCCTCCGAGCGGTCGCGGTGGGAACTGTTCGACGACTACAACGCGCGCAATGCCACGGCGGCGTTCTCTGAAATTGAATGGGAATAGCCGGCGCAAGGGAGTATATTGCTTGCAAAGCTTCGGTCGTTGAGAGGATCGCGACGATGTTGGGACGCAGTTCCCGCCTGCCCTGGTTCGCCGGTCTGCTGATCGCGATGCATTTTGGCGCGTTGCCGGCCGCGGCAGCCGAATCCTATGATCCCTGGCCCGGTCTCGCGCAGGACATTTTCAACAACCGGCCGATGAACGACGGCGCCGGCGTGATCGCCATCGAGATGCCGGTTCGCGCCGAAGACGCGGCGATTGTCCCGGTCACCCTGCGCACGACGCTACCCCCCGGCGATACCAGGCGCGTGGTGGCGATTACGCTGGTGATCGACCAGAACCCGGCGCCGATGGCGGCGCGGTTCGAATTGGGAGCGGACGCATCGGTGTCGGAAATTTCCACCCGCGTGCGTGTCAACAATTATACCGACGTGCATGCCGTGGCCGAACTCAGCGATGGCCAGCTCTACATGACCAAAACCTACGTGAAGGCCTCCGGCGGCTGCTCGGCGCCGGCTGCCAAAAATGCCGAGGAAGCCCAGGGCAGGCTGGGCCAGATGCGCTTCAGGCAATTTGCCAAGTCCGGCGAGGGGCCGGTAAGCGGGACGCGCGAAGCGCAGATCATGATCGGTCATCCGAACAATTCCGGCCTGCAGATGGACCAGGTCACGCAGCTCTATATTCCGGCCTTCTTCGTCAACGAATTGCGGGTATGGCAGGACGACAGCCTGGTGCTGGCCATGGAAGGCGGAATTTCGATTTCCGAGGATCCGAATATCCGCTTCACCTATATCCCGAACGGCGCGAAGCGTTTCCGCGTCGAGGCCAAGGACACCGAGGGCCACGTATTCCAGAACGAATGGAAGGTCGAGGGCTCCGGCATTTGACGCCGGCGGCCGTTGAGGAAAGCACCCACGGCGTCGGTTAGAAACACCTCACTTCGGCTTCCGCCTGAGCGCGCCGCAGATCGTTCAGAGCGCTATTGGCCTGTTCGGACGAGCGAAACTGGCCACCAAGGTTTCCCCGTACCTGCGACATGCTCAGCACGGTTTCCGCCGTGACGTAGCGGTCGTACGGCAACAGCGACGCGAGTACATCGATCGAGCAGGAACATTGTTCGATCGTCTGCCGGGTTTCGCCGTTCGCTTTCATGCAACCGAACACATATTCCACCCGCGCATTGGTGGGATAATCGTTGACGTCATCGCCGCGCGCGGTACCGGCCGCGCTTCCCACCGTGGCCAGCGCGCAGAGACTCACCTGCATCCATCGGGAAATGGTCATCGCGGTCTCCTGCCCGATGTGATCGGACCATGCTATTATAGCGAAAAATTAAGGGAGGCCACAGGTGCGCATATCGATCGCCGTCATTGCCGTTCTGCTCTCTACGTCCCAGCTTGCGGCACAGGGCAAAGGCATCCGACTCTGGAACCTGACCACGGCAACGATTTCAAATTTTCAACTTTCGCCGGTCGGCAAGGACAGCTGGGGACCCAACCAGGCCCTCAACGATCGGGACAAGGAGGTCGACCACGACGAGCGCCTGCGCATCACCGGTATCGAGCCCGGACGTTATGACGCGAGGGTCGGCTATCGCGACTCCCGGCAATGCCTGGTGCGCGATATCGAGATCAAGGCCGACGCGGTGTTCTCGATCGCGGACAAGGACTTAAAGGATTGCAACAAGTAGGTAAAATCCGGGATCAGCCTGCGGGCGTTACGCCGCCGGCGTGCGCCTTGTCGTTGCTATGCGGATATTCACAGCGCCAGCGCACCGCATTCCATTTCGGATGCTCGCCAACCCACTGCGCGATATAGGGCGGGGCCGCCATCACGCATTGTTGCAACGAGCCGCTGTAGGAAAACACCAAATGTGTTTCTTCGCAGGTCGCCGGTGAGAGCACCGCACAAACGGTCACGATCAGGTCGATGGGATTCATGCCTATATCCTTGCGCCGCAGCAATAATAGCACAATAGAAACGGACGCAACGCGGCGAAGTTTCAACAGGGCGTGAGTGTCCCGCCGCGCGGGGAGAGGCCTAGAAATTGACCCCAAGCACGAGCCGGGCCTGATGGCGCTCGAAATTGACGAAGTCGAGGGCGGCGGTTGACCCGGCCGAACGGCCCCAAGCCTGAAAGCTCCAGTTCGCCGTCAGCCTGGAACGGTCGGTTAGTTTGAGAAATACAGTGGGTCCGACAAACAATGCCTGGCCGGCAAAATCGTCAAGGCCGGTCCCCTCGTATTTTCGGAAGTATCGCGCCTCACCGCCAAGGAAAAGCCCGGGGCGAATTTGAGCCATGACGGCCAGCGCGGCGCCGACGGTGGACTCCCGCTCCGTCTGTCCGGTCGCAACCATGCGCGTCCATTCCGGCTGATAGATCAGGTTGAGGGCTGCGACACTGAGGTTCGGGACCAGTTCGCGATCGAACGCCAGCGTGAATTCGGTGCCGTATTTTTGTACCCGCGCCGCCGTCGTCTCATCAATGCGATCGGCGCGGCTTTCCGCGGCTAGCGTCAAACCGAAGGGAGCCTTCTCCCGGTCCAGAAACCGGTAACGCAGATCGAGCGAAATCCCCTGCCCCTCGAACTGGTTGCGATTGGCAAATCCCGGGACGCCAAAGATGTCGTGCGTTGCAAATGCGCCTCCCAGTTCCACCCTGAAATTTGGAAGGGGCACGAATTCCAGCTCGAATTCCTGACCTAACGCCCGGTAGTTGCCGGCGGCTTTGGAAAAGCGCCCCGTGGTCTGGCTTTGGAATTCCCGTTCACCGACGCTGCCGACATCGCTGCCAATCATGAAAGCGAAGATATGCTCGGTGTCGATGCCTTCCGCATGCCCGCCGATCGAGAATAACGCTGCGATGCAAACGCTCGCCACCCCAATGGCTTTTGCACGAACAGGCATTTACGTTCCGATGAATGAAAAACGACAGCACGACTGACCTGAAAGCAACCCTATCACAAAGCGGCGACCATAAGTTGCCACAGCGGTGAAAGAATTCGCGCAATCGTCAGGCTTGTTGGACCTCTTCCACGGCCATGGTAGTCAACGCTCTCGTTTCAAGGAGAGAAACTAATGGCCAAAATCGTCGTCCTCTATAAGACGCCAAAGAGCGCGGATGCCTTCGACAAGTATTATTTCTCGACTCACGTGCCGCTGGCGAAAAAGCTTCCCGGCCTGAAAAAATATGATGTGAGCAAGGGGCCTGTCGCAGCGGCCGCCGGCGCGAGCGGCGTTCATCTGGTTGCAACGTTGTATTTCGACTCGCTTGACGCCATCAAAGCCGCCTTTGCGTCCGCCGAAGGGAAAGCCACGGCAGGCGACCTCGCCAATTTTGCGGATGGCGGCGCGGATCTTTATTTCTTTGATACGAAAGACGTTTAGGGATCTACCACAACGACGGCGGCCCCAGGCGGCGGTGCAAGCACCATCGTCCCGGGGCCGTCAGGTCGTCTCTACGCGATTTATTTGCGCGCGGCGCAGGCGTACATGTTGATTTCCATGCCGACCGGCACTTCGACGATTTTCGGAGTTTTCCAGGCCATCGGGGTCTCCTTATTCCATTGTGGCGCGAGCCTTGCGCAGGCGAGAACCTAAGACCATGCCAGCCGGGGCGCAAGCATAACTTGCGCCGGTGCGGCGACAGAGCCCGGCGCTATCGCAACAGCCGCAACAAGGCCTTTCCCGCAACCGAGTTCAGTTCCTTGGCATCAAGAGTTCCATCCTTGTCCGGATTGGCGGCATCGAAGCGCTGTCCGACCACGGCAAGGTATTCATCCTTGGTCAGCGTTCCGTCATGGTCGGGATCGGCGGCGGCGAATTCCTTGGCGCTCAATCGCCCCGCCAATTCGCGTCTGTCGAGCGTGCCGTCGTGATCGCGGTCCAGTTTGTCGAACAAGGCTGACGCCGCCTTCTTCGCTTCCGCGAGATCGACGGTGCCGTCGTTATCCGTATCGAGCATGCGAATTGGATTGGGCGCGGCCCACGCCGGCAGAATCATGCCGGCTACGGTTCCGATCGCCAGCGTCAGCACAACAGTCCGGCGTGATATCATTGGGCCATCTCCCGACTGGGGTTTATTCCGGTCTCACTCTAGCACGAGACGGGGGTTTCTTCTGCCTCCGCGATCAGCAACCTTGATCGGTCGACTTGGCGCCCTGAGCTTGCTGCGCGGCGGTCGGTTGAGCCTGCATCTGCTTCTGGGCGTCCTGCGACGATGTCGCCACATCGCCGGCTGCGCGGTTCATGGTGCTGTTGGCCGCATGCTGATTGGCGGACGTGCCGGTAGCGGTACCCGTAGTCTGACCGGTATTTCCGGGAGTCGGTCCCGAACCTGCATCGTGTGTGCTCGCGGATTTTCCTGTCATATCGCATGGACCCGCCTGGACGGTGCCGACGCCAAGAGCCATCACGGCGCAGCCGGCGAAAATGAGCTGTTTCGTATTCATCTGCGACCTCCTTGGTTTCCAGTTTCCGGGTGGGCCTTCGGCGCACCGGGGCGTAGGAGCAACCAATACACGAACCGCGGGTTCCATTCCGGGAGACGAGTTGTGATATTATGTGCGGAGCGGATGATCTCGCGTCGCACCACGGATCAGGCTGGGCAGGGAGGCAGACCGCGATCGAGCTGATGTCCTCATGTTCCCACGGGTTGAAGCACGGTCACCGCGGCCGCAGAACGCACAGGGTATCGTTCGCGGCTGCGTAATATCGGCGTCGCTGGTCGCCTGTTCCGCTGTCCTTGCCGACGGACCCTCGATCGAGCCTGCGAACATGCCGCGCATCGGCACCGTCGACGAGCGCTTCCAATCCTACAACATCGAAATGGTCGAGGTGACCGGCGGAAGGTTTTGGAAGCCTTATGGAGAGCCATTGGCTGCGGACACGGATTTGTACGCATACCGGCCGCCGATCGATCCAAACAATGTCAAATTGCGACGGCTCGCGGCCGCATTGGCGCCGGCCTACCTGCGCGTCAGCGGCACCTGGGCCAACAGCACGTATTTTTCGGATACGGATGCCGCGCTGCCCGCCCCGCCAGCGGGATACAATGGTATTTTGACCCGCCAGCAGTGGCGGGACGTTGTTCAGTTCTCCCATGCGGTCAACGCGAAAATCGTAACGTCGTTTGCCATAAGCCCCGGCGCTCGCGACGCGGCCGGAGCCTGGACGCCGGATCGGGCGCGGCGCCTTCTCGCCTACACGCGTTTCCTCGGCGGAAGCATCGCCGCCGCCGAGTTCATGAATGAACCCGACCTCGCGGCGATAGGCGGCGCGCCGGCGGGATATGACGCAGCCGCGTACGGCCGCGACTTCAACATCTTCCGATCCTTCGTAAAACAAACGGCTCCCGGGATCATGGTCCTCGGTCCCGGCGCTGCCGGTCAAGCAGCGCTTGCATCGGACCTGCTGGCCGCAGCCGGTCCTGGCGTGGATGTGTTTTCATATCATCACTACGGAACGCTGTCGGAGCGATGCATCGGCACAAGCATGCCGGAGGCGGCGCTTTCCGAAGCGTGGTTGGCGCTGACCGAGCAGGCGCTCGGCTTCCATCGGACTCTGCGAGACAAGTTCGAGCCCGGCAAGCCGATCTGGCTCACTGAAACGGCGGAAGCGGCATGCGGCGGCAACCGATGGAGTGCAACCTTTCTGGATACGTTCCGCTATCTCGACCAGCTTGGACGGCTGGCCAAGGCCGGCGTTCAGGTCGTCATGCACAACACGCTGGCGGCAAGCGACTACGGCCTGCTCAACGAGACGACGCTGACGCCGAAGCCGAACTACTGGGGCGCGCTGCTGTGGCGGCGGCTGATGGGAACCACCGTGCTCGACTCCGGTGTGCCGATCGAACAAGGCCTTCATGTCTACGCCCATTGCCGGCGCGGGATGCCGGGCGGCGTAACCCTTCTGCTGATCAATACCGACCGCATTGCGTCCCGATCCCTGGCGCTCGCCGGCGCGGCGGAGCGCTATACGCTGGATGCAACCAGCCTGCGCAGCACCATCGTGCAGTTGAACGGGACAACGCTTGCGCTCGATAAGAACGACGAGCTTCCGCCCGTCGAAGGCTTTTCGACGCCCGCCGGCACTCTGACATTCGCGCCGGCAACGATCACCTTTCTGACGATTGCGACTGCGGGAAACAATGCTTGCCGGTAAAGCCGCCGGCTACCGGATCGAGAACTGCACCGGGATACTGAAACTCATCGACGCCTGCTTCAACTCCGGCGGCATCGGCGGAAACGGCTGCGCGCGGCGGACCATCGCCAGCGTCTCGCTATCGAGCGACGGATGACCCGACGACCCCGCAAGACGGCTGCCCAGCACCTGCCCGCCTCGGCCAAGCGTAAAGCTCAGGCGAGAGGTGCCCTGCTCGCCGGCCGCCTTCGCACTGGATGGATATTGCTTGAAGCGCTGCAGATGCGCCGCCACGAGCTGATTGTAGGACGCAAGCGCCGCCGCCGGCGTTGCGCCCGCGGGGGCGGACGAGGGCGCGAGCGACGCATGACGCTCGGCCTTGGGCGCGGCGCTGCTGCGCGGCGCCGGCGACGCATCCGCGGGTTTTTTCACTTCGGTGCGGACCGGCTTCGGTTTTGCTGGCACCGGCTTCGGTTGGTCGGGAATGATTTTGGCCGGTTCAGGTTTCGGCGGCGGGGGCTCTGCCCTCTGCTCAGGCGGTGCTTCGACGACAGGATTTTCCTGCAACGGCGTCGGCGCGAGCTGCTCCTCGATCGCCTCCTGTTTCGGAGGTTCGGGTGGCGGCGGTGGCGGATCGGCCTCCCGCATCTCCGGTCCCGGCGGAAGATCCAACGGCTGCGCGCTGGGTGACGATGGCGCCGACGGTGGCGCAAGATCGACCATGATGGTCGGAAGCGCGACGCCGGGTGGCGGCGAACGCGCATACCAGGCCACGCCGAGCGCGATCAGCGCGGCATGAAGGGCGACAATGATCGCCGCCGACGCGCTCCACCGGGCCATTGCGGCATGATCGTCGAACTCGTGCAGAACAAAGGCATTCATGTCGGTCAGGTCCGCCCGTCGAGGCCGACCAGCGCGATCTTAAGATAGCCGGCGTTGCGAAGGAGGTTCATGACTTCCATCAGGTCGCCATAGCTGACCGCCTTGTCGGCGCGCAGGTAAATGCGCTCGTCCTTCCGGCCCTTGGTCGCGGTGTCCAGCGTTGCCGTGAGCGCGTCGCGGACAATCACGTCCTCGCCCACCGCAATCGATAGATCCGGCTTGACGGTGACGAAGACCGGCTGGTCCGGTCGCGGCTGCGGCTCTACCGCGCTGGCGGGCAGATTGACACCGAGATCGACCGTGGCAAGCGGCGCGGCCACCATGAAAATGATCAGCAGCACCAGCATCACGTCGATGAACGGCGTAACGTTGATTTCATGGGCCTCGGCGAGGTCGTCATCGGGGTGACGTGCGCGGATTCCCAATTGGGTGCCCATGACCGCTCTACTCCGCGGCGCGTGGCGATCGCCGGCCGCCCTCGAGACTGCCTTGAAGACTTCCCTCGCGGCTGATCAGCAGCAGCAACTGCGCCGAGGCGTCGCCGAGCAGCGCGCGATATGCCGCGATCGAACGCGCCAGATAATTGTAGATCACGACCGCCGGGATGGCCGCGATCAGGCCGAGCGCGGTCGCCAGCAGCGCCTCGGCAATTCCGGGCGCGACCACCGCGAGGTTGGTGGTGTGCGCCTCGGAGATGCCGATAAAGGAATTCATGATGCCCCACACCGTGCCGAACAATCCGACGAAGGGCGCGGTGGCGCCGATGGTCGCGAGCACGCCGGTGCCGCGCGCCATCCGCCGCGACATCGCAGCCTCGACCCGCTCCAGGCGCAACGCGATGCGCTCCTTGAAGCCGTCATCGACAATGCCGCCTGAAAGCGTTGTCTCCCGCGCGGCGGACTGAATGATCTGCGCCACCGCGTCGCTGCCGTCCTGGCTGTCATGCGCGACGTCGGCCAGCGTGGTGTCGCTCTCGAGCAGGTTGAGGCGACGCCTGGCGACGGCCGTTGCACGGCGAAGCTCGATGATTTTCGCAAGCCACACCGTCCACGTCATCAGCGACGCAAGCGCAAGGCCGATCATCACGGCCTTCACCACGATGTCTGCGTTGAGAAACATGCCCCATGGCGACAGATTGCGCGGCAGCAGCGCGGTGTCGGTCGCAGCGAAACTCGTTGCGGGCGGCGAGGCGGCGCACAGCGCGGCCAGCGCGCAGGCCCTACGGAGAAGATGGCGGAGTTTTGCTTTCATCAGCGTCGGCTGCATCGTTCTATCCTACAGAAGATGACGCAGTCTGTGCGGCTTTCTTTGGGCGGGAAATCCGTTCCTGCATCGTCGCACAGGCGATGGCTACAGCTTTACCCGGATGCCCGCATAGACCGCGAAGGGCTGGCCGGGAACCTCGGTGCGCTGATCGGTCAACACGATCGGCAGGCCCGCCTTCGCCGTTCCCTGGGGTTCGAAGTAGGTACCGAACAGCGCGTATTTGTTGTTGAACAGGTTGTTGACCACGGCAAACAGCGTGACGTTCTTGGTCGCCTGATAGGAAGTGTGAAGGTTCACGACCGCATAACCGGGCAGCTTCGGGTTCTGGTTGGCAGCGTCGCCGACGAAGAATTGCGGTCCGACGGCGACCATGTCGGCGCCGACTTTCCACTCCGGCGTGGCCAGGTATTCCACACCGGCCTTGAATTGATGTTGCGGAATGCCGGGAATGCGGTCGCCGGGAGTCACGTGGATGTTTCCATTGGCATCGGCCATCGGATTATTCGGTGAGGCGATATCTGCCGTAAAGCGATAAGTCGCGTCGATAAAGCTGTAGCCGGAATATACCAGCCAACGGTCCGATTTGTATTCGGTGGAAAGCTCGATGCCCTGCCGCCGCGTCTCCGGAACGTTCTGGAAGAATCCGCGTCCCTGGATGAAGCTCGCCAGATTGACGATATCGTCGGTACTGTCGGTGCGGTACAGGCCGGCCTTCCACTGCAACGACCCGCCCCACAATGGCGCCGTGCCGCGGAGGCCCGCTTCATAGGTGTGGCCGACCACCTGCCGCAGCGGCGGATCGGATACCAGGAAGCTTTCCAGCAGGCATGGCTTGGTGGCGTTGGAGCAGCCGAGCTCCAGCGGCGTCGGCGCGCGGTTGGACTCCGAATAGCTGCCGTAGGCGGTGATCCACGGCGCGATCTTGTAGGTCGCACCGACCACCGGATTGAAACGCGAGAACGTCGAATCGCTGTTCAGATCCGGAACTCGAGCCCATGACGTCGAGTACCGATATCTTGGCGATGTTGTAGCGCGCGCCGGCAGTGGCTGCGAGCCGATCGGTGATGTCGAACGTGTCGGTCGTATAGATTCCGTAATAGGTATTCCTGGTATTGATGCCGACCGCTGTGTAGCCGACATTGCCGAGCGTGTGGATGATCGAGCCGTTACCGGGAATCGCAGGATTGATGCCGATATTCAGGTCCGGCGAGATGAATCCCAGCGTGCTGTTGGCGTTGAATGCCGAGTTGCCGTAGTCGATGCTGCCGCCGACGACGAAATGATTACCGTGACCGAACAGCTTGTCGTCACTGCTCGCCTGCAACGATCCGCCGAACGTCTTGGATTGCGTATCGGTCCGGTCGATCGTGCCATAAGGCACCGTCGCGCAGGTGTTTCCCGCACCGGGCGGGCAGGGTATCGGCTGATTGTTGGCGTCGAGGATCACGAACTGGTTGCGAAACGCCAGCGCCGCCGCGCCGACAAAGGGCACCGGGCGGATAAATCCATCATCCTGGAGACACAATGAGGTTGGGAATGACGAAGCGCCGCTGCAACGTTCGACGTCGGCGTCGTTACCGTCGACATGGGTCTGGTGAAACAGCCGCGTGTACAGATTGCCCTGCAGCGACCAATTGTCGGTCAAAGCGTATTTACCGTTGACGCCGACCATTGCCATCTCGTTCCGGGTTGTCTGCGGCGTGGTATAGATCGAATTCCAGTTGAGATTGAGCAATTGGATCGGGGTCGCCGCCGCGACGCCGAAGGACGTCGATGCCACCGAACTGAAGATATGGAATTCGGCCTTGTCGTCGCGCCAGCCGACGTCGCCATAGAAGCGGCCGAGATTGGTCGGCGACGCTTTCCGCCAGCCGTCGTCGTGCATGGCCTGCGCTGCGACATAGGTGCTCCAGTTTCCAAATTGCGCGCCGTATTGCATGGCCCCCTGCGCGCGCCCGTACGATCCACCCTGCAATTCCTGCTCAAAGCCTTGCCAGGTAAAGCCGTTCTTCATTTGCAGGCTGATCGCGCCGCCGAGCGCGTTGAGGCCGAAGATCGGATTGCCCGTGAGTACGTCGGCGCGCTGGATCGCGTTGGTCGGGATCAAATCCCAATTGACGGTGTCGCCAAAGGATTCATTGATGCGAACACCATTCATGTAAACGGCGAGGCCCTGCGGCGTGCCCTGTGACGGCGAAGCGGCGAAACCGCGGTAGCGGATTTCCTGCTGGGCGCTGTTGCCATTGGGATCGGACAGCGTAATGCCGGGGATGCGCTGAAACAGCGTGTCGGTGACGTTAGGCGAATAGCTGCGCTGGAAATCGGCCGCATCGACCGAATAGGTCGTGGAGGGAATCTTGTCGCGATCGACGCCCGAGCCTTGCAGCGGCGTGTTGGCGATGACCTGAATCGCGGGAAGTTCTTGTACCTGTGCAAATGCGGCGGCGGGAAGTGCCGGGATCCAAACAGCGGCCAATGGGTACACGACACCGCGCGCACGTCCGATACGCGACAAACTTCTTGCAGCAGGCTTTCGACTGCGAACCATGGCCTACCCTTCCTGACGATTTCGTCGTTGTCCCCGACGAAACTCGGCAAGCTGCCTGAAAGATTGTCGGAGCGGTGCCGATCAGGCAAACAAAAACATGCACGCCGAACGGGAATGTTGGTCCTAAATACCGGGAAAAATTCCCGATTGATAAAATCTGACCGACAACCGACCCGGCAAAAAACCCGCCCGAAGGCGCGCTGCCTCGGAGTGAAATCGGCCGGCGGTTGAAGGACTTAAGCTGCATGCCCGGCGGCCGGCGGCAGAATTTAAAGGTCTTGCGGCAAACTTCAGGCGCGTTGCGGCAAACCGAAGACAGTTGGCGGCCGCGCAGCGCGCAAGCGCGACGAAAAACCGCGTCACGTGAAGCGCTTAAAGCCCATCGCAAGGCGCACAGCCGCGCGCGCGTCCGAAATCCATCGTTGCCTGAAGCACTTGAGCCGCATGGCGTGACGCGGCGCCCGATGGCGTGCCCACCATTCTGAATCGCAACACACACTGCCGTCATCCTGAGGAGCGTGCTCTTGCGCGCGTCTCGAAGGATGGCCGCAGGCGCTTGGAGCCCATCCTTCGAGGCTCGCCGTGAAGAACGGCGAGCACCTCAGGATGACGGCTGTGTATGGATGGTGGGCACGGCGCAAGAGCGCCTTTGCCCACCCTACGACTACGCCGCGAGCACATCGCCGATCCGGCTGCGGATCAGCTCGCGTTCTTCGCGGCCGGTGCCGCCATCGAAACTCACGTCATACGCGATCATTGCGGGGCGCTTCATCACCACGATGCGGTCGCCGATTTCCAGCGCTTCGCTGATGGAATGGGTGATGAAAACAGCGGTCTTGCCGTTTTCCTTGACCAGCCGGACGAATTCCGCGCGCAGCCTCCCGGCGGTCGATTCATCCAGCGCCGAAAACGGCTCGTCGCACAGCAGGAGTTTGGCGTTGGTGGCAAAGGCGCGCGCGATCGAGACGCGCTGGCGCATGCCGCCGGACAGCGCATGCGGAAAATCCTGCTCGTGCCCGGCAAGCCCGAGTTTGCTCAGCCACAGTTGCGCGGTCTCGCGCCGCTCGGCCGCGGGCAGGTCGAGCATCTCCAGACCGAGTTCGACGTTCTGGATGGCGCTGCGCCAAGGCAACAGCCGGTCGTTCTGAAACACGATAGCCATTCTGCCGCGGAATGAATCGAAATCCGCGAAGGGATCGCGCCCGTCGACGCGCACGGTGCCGCTGGTCGGCTCGGTCAGCCCCGCGATCATGTTGAAGATGGTCGACTTGCCGCAGCCGGTCTTGCCGAGCAGCGCCAGCATCTGGCCGGAGCGAACGTCGAGGTTGAGGTCGTTCACCGCGCGATACGCCGCATCGGTGCCGGCCTTGCCGAACACTTTTGATACGCGGTCGAGGTGGATGACGGCTTCGGGGCCGCTCATATCGCGCGCTCCGACACGGCGCGGTAGCGAAACACGGTGTTCTCGATCAGCGTCAGCGCGCCCTGCACGATCAGCACGAAAAACACCAGCTGTAGCGTCCAGGCCAGCGCGCCGGCCATGTCGAACAGTTGCTGCTGCTGCAGCAATTGATAGCCGACGCCGCCGGTGGCGCCGACCAGTTCGGCCACCACGACCACGCGCGAGGCGTTGCCGAGATTGACTTTCCACGCCGTGAGGATGTCCGGCAGGATCGCGGGAGCGATCATCACCCGGAACAGTTTTGTCCGGGTCGGGCGAAAGCTGAACACCATCTCCATCAGGTCTTTCGACATCCCGCGCAGCGCGCCCAGCACCTGAAACGTGAACGCCGGAAGCGTGGTCATCACCATGATGAAGAGAATGCGGAATTCGACGCCGTGAAACCAGATGATGGCGAACACCACCCAGGACAGCGCCGGAATGCCCTGGAACAGCGTCAGGATCGGCGACAGGAAATTATCGACGGCGCGGGAGCGGAACATCGACAGCGCCAGCGCGGCGCCGATGACGAATGCGCCGGCAAGCCCGGCCAGGATACGCAGGATGGTCGCCAGCACATCGGCGAACATCGTGCCGTTCGCAAAGATTTCGATGCAGCGCCAGAATACGTCGATCAGCGACGGAAACAAAAAGCGCGGAAAGAACAGCGAGGCGAATTGCCAGAGCAATATCACCACGACGAACGGCAGCACCGAAGACCCGACCCGTTTTGCCGCCGCGAGCAACGCGATTGCCAGCGGCGACAACCCGGCTTGCGGCGCCGTCTCGCTCATTTGCCGGGCGCCCGGTAGATCGTCGAGTCGGCGGGATCGGAGGGCAGGAAGGCGATCGATTTTCCCGCTGCGTAAACGAGGTTGATTTCCTTGGCCACGTCGGACGCCCACTGCACGTTCATGCCGAGCCGGTCATTGGCGCGGATCAGTTCCGCGATCGCCTTGTGGTCATCGGGCGTTCCCTTGGGCAGGATCAATCTGGACGCCTCGTCCGGATGCGCTACGACCCATTCGGAGGCTTCCTTGTAGGCCGCATAGAGTTTCGGGATCAACTTTTGATTCTTCTCGGCCCATGCCACGTGGGCGGCGACGCCGAGATAGGGAATATTGCGGCTGCCGGTGAACTTCTTCCAGCTGTCGGTAATGCCGATGTCGATGGTCTTCATGTCGCTCTTCTTCGACAGCAGCGTGGTGTAGGCCGGCTCCCAGAGCTGCACGGCCGCCGCGCGGTCGGCCAGCGCGTAGCCGATCAGGCCCGGCGTCGCCGTGTTGATCACCGAAAATTTCGCGGTATCGGCGCCGAGCTGCCGCGCGAACCAGTCGAACATCACCCAGTTGGTGGTGCCCTTGGCCGCGGCAACGTCCTTGCCTTCGAGATCCCTGAGCGTCTTGACATCAGGCCGCGAGGTCACCACCGCGCCCCAGAAATCGAACAGGTTGAAGAGATAAGTGACCTTGACGCCGCGGACGTCGGCAAGCCCCACCGTCAGCAGCGACGCGCTGCCGCCGAGCTGGAATTCGCCGGAATTGAACTGCGCGGTATAGGCATCGGGCGTGCGTTCCTCGAATTTGATCGCGAGGCCGTTCTTCTCGTCCAGTTTTTGCGCCTTGATCACAGGCGGCAGGAATGCGCCGAGCGAGGGCGGGCCGAATATCACGATCGACAACGGCTCAGGCGCTTGCGCAAATGTGGGTGTCGCGGAAAACAGTGCTGCGGCGCAGGCAAAACTCGCGAATACTCTATTCATCGACCACTCTCCGAAAATTCCTTGTGCAATGACATTCTCACAGGCCGAACAGGCGCTGTGCAAGGCGACCATTGATCGCGGCGCGCTCGCTCTCCGAGAAATTCGTTTCATTGACGATTTTCAGCGGCGCGAGATCGCCGATCGGGAACGGCATGTCCGATCCCATCATGATCCGGTCGGCGCCGACGATATCGGCGAGATAGCGCAGCGCGCGCGGGTCCTGCACGATGGTGTCGTAATACATCGCCGCCAGCGCCGCGTCGGGATCGCCGAGTTTTTCCTTGTCCAGCGAATAGTTGCGGCGCAGCCGCCCGATCACATAAGGCAGCGCCGCGCCGCCGATCCCGGCCACAATCTTCGCATTGGCATAGCGGGTGACATGGCCCGAGTAGATCAGCCGCGACATCGCGATCAGCGTATCGGTGATGCGGCCTACCGCGTTGGCCATGCCGTAATCGTGTACGCGGTCGTCGCCGCTCTCGAACACCGGATGGATGAAGATGATGGAGCCGAGTTCGTCGGCGGCTTCCCAGAACGGTTTTAGCGTGGGGTCGTCAAGCACGCCTCCCTTGCCCTTCGGCTGGGTGCCGATCATCGCGCCCCTAAAACCGGCGGCGTGGGCTTCGCGCAATACTTCGGCGGCGCTCGCGCCGTCCTGCAGCGGCACGGTGGCCAGCGGCACGAAGCGCGGCTCGCTTTTTGCGGTCTGCGCCAGATGCGCGTTGATCAGGCGCGACCATTTAGCGCCCTCCGCCGCCGGCACCTCATAGGCGAACATGTCGAGCCAGCCGCCAACCACCTGGCGCTCGACCTTCTGCTCGTCCATCCATTTCAGCCGCGCCGGAAGATCGCCGAGCGGCTTCGACACCGGCCGCGTCGGCTTAGCCCCCGCAAAGGAGAAGCCGAGGCTGCCGCCGTCCTCGATCAGGCGGATCGACGGAAAGTTTTCGGCCTGCGCGCGGATCGCGGCGAGCAGGCTCGGCGGGACAAGATGGGCGTGGCAGTCGATGATCATTTCACTTGCTCTTGTTGCCTTGTTGCGCATCCGCGATGGCATCGCCGATCGCGGAAATGCGGATGGGAAGCTTGTTGAAGGAGATGCCGAGCGGCGCCACGCAGTCGTTGACCGCGCTGGAGATCGCCGCGGGCGCGCCGAGATAGCCGCTTTCGCCGGAGCCCTTCTGGCCGAACACCGTGTAGGGCGATGGCGTGCAGTGATGCACGATTTCGACCTCCGGCACCTCGTGCGAGGACGGCATCGGGTAATCCATGAAGCTTTGCGTGATCAGCTGGCCCTCGTCATTGTAGACGAACTCTTCCAGCAGTGCTGCGCCGAGTCCGTGGGCGACGCCGCCCAGCGTCATGCCCCTGACGATATGCGGGTTGATCACCGTGCCGCAGTCGTGGCCGATCACATAGCGCCTGATTTCCGGCTTGCCGAGCGCGGGATCGATCGCCATCAGCACCACATGGAATTCGAAGGAGTGGCACGGATACATCTGCACGCGGCCGTCTTTCGGCAGCTGGCCGCCGGTCGGCACCTGCATCACGTGGGTGCTTTCAAGGCCCGGCTCCATGCCCTCAGGCAGCAGGTGATAATTGCGATGGGCGATGTTGACGATGTCGGCCCAGCCGAGCTGCCTGCCGTCCTTTGCATTGGTCACGCCGCCTGAGGCGTAAACCACCTTGTCCTCGCCGGCCCCGAACTGATGCGCCGCGATCCGCGTCAGCTTTGCCTTTAGTTTCTGCGCGGCATGAAACGCCGCGCCGCCGAGCATGATCGCCATCCGGCTGCCGACCGGCGAGTTCGATGGCAGGCACGCCAGCGAATCCGGCCGGATCACGCGGATCAGATCGGGCTCGATCTGCAGCACCTCGCCGACCACGGTCGCGACCAGCGTCTCGTGGCCCTGTCCCGATGAGGTGTTGTGGACGGTGACAGTTACAAATCCGAGCGCGTCAATCACAATGCGGCAGGAATCCATCCACGTCGTGGTGGTGTTCTTTTCATTGAGCAGCGGCTCGAATGCCGAGTTGGCGCCGCTCGGCTCCAGGCACGCGGCGATGCCTATCCCTGCGAGCAGGCCGGACCCGCGCAGCCGCTCGCGCTCCTGCTCCATCGCGGCGAAATCGATATGCGCGAACACCTTGTCCACCACGGTGTGATAGTCGCCGCTGTCATAAGTGCTTCCGCTCGGGATCAGATAGGGAAACTCCTCTTTGCGGATGAAATTGCGGCGGCGCACCTCGATGCGCGCAAGGCCTGTGGCGGCTGCGACCTTGTCCATCGCAGTTTCGATCGCGTAATTGGTCGGCGCCTGGCCGAAACCGCGCACGGCTTCCTGCACCGCCTTGTTTGATGTGACCGACTGCGCGCGGTATTGCACGCTCTCTATTCTGTAGGGGCCGACGATGGCGCCGATCGGCTTGCCCAACTGGAACGGCGCGCGGCCGGCATAGGCGCCGGCATTGTCCAGCGCGCGCATCTTCATCGACTTGACGATGCCGGCGTCATCGAAGGCGACATCGACGTCAAAGATGCGCTCCGGGCCGTGGGCGTCGCCGCCGCTCATATTGTCCAGCCGGTCCTCGATCAGGCGCACCGGACGGCCGAGCCGCCTGGCCAGATGCGCCACCAGCACGGTCTGCTTGATGCCGCGCTTGACGCCGTAGCTGCCGCCGACGTCGACGTCCTGATGCACACGCACGCCGTTGGCGGGAATCCGCAACGCACGGGCGATCTGGTCGGGATATTTCGGCATCTGGATCGAGGCCCAGACATCCAGCATCTCCCGCCACGGATCCCAGGATGCCGCGACCCCAAACGTCTCGATCGGGACGGTCGAATTGCGGCCCCAGGTGACGCGAAACGACAGCTGGCGCGGGCTTTCCGCAAAATGTTTCTCTACCTCCCCCCAGACGAAGGTGCGGTCGAGCAACACGTTGCAGCCGTGCGCTGGATGCACCGCCGGACTGTCCGGCTTCAACGCATCTTCCGCATCGGTCACGAACGGCAGCGGCTCATAAGTGACCTGCACGTGCTCGGCGGCGTCTTCCGCAAGCGCGCGGCTCTCCGCCACGACGGCGACGACCCACTCGCCGGCGTAGCGCGTTTGCCCCACCGCCAGCGGATGGCGTTTTACCCTGGGCGTATCGAGTCCGTTCATCAAGGGATCGGTTGCCGCGGCGAGCTCATCGCCGGTCAAGACGTAATGTACGCCCGGCATCGCCAGCGCCGCCGACGCATCGATGGACACGATCCGCGCCGCCGGATGCTGCGACGGCAGTACCGCGACATGCAGCATGCCTTCGAGCGCGACGTCGGCGACGAAACGACCCTGGCCGGCCACGAAGCGGCGGTCTTCACGGACGCGGCGATTGCTGGAGACAAAGCGGAAGGCCAGGGGGTCGGCGGTCATTTCACGCCCTCGACCGGTTCATCGGCTGCCGCGGCCTCCAGCACGCCCTCGACCGGAGCATCATGTCCAGCGCCGACGTGATGCGGCGCACCGTGATGCGCGCGCGGCGTATTGGCCTTGCGCAATCGATCGGCGGCGAATTGTATTGCTTCGATGATCTGTCCGTAGCCGGTGCAGCGGCAGATGTTGCCCGAGATCGCCTCGACGATGTCCTCGCGCGTCGGCGTGTCGTTGTGCTGCAGCAGCGCATGCGCTGATAGAATCATGCCGGGCGTGCAATAGCCGCATTGCAGGCCGTGGGTTTCGCAGAATGCGTCCTGGATCACGCCGAGTTCGCCCGGCGCCGGTGAAAGGCCCTCGATGGTGGTGATCTCGTAGCCATCGGCCTGCACCGCGAATATCAGGCAGGAGCGCACCGGTTCGCCGTCGAGCAGCACGGTGCAGGCGCCGCACACGCCGTGCTCGCAGCCGGCATGGGCGCCGTTGAGCAGGAAATTTTCACGCAGCGTATCGAGCAGCGTCTTGCGCGGCTCGACGTCCGCGGTGCGGCTCGCGCCGTTGACCCGCAGTTCGACGTTCATCGCGCGCCACCTGCGGATTTGCCGGCGGCATCGGCGCGCGCCTGTTCGAGGGCGCGGATGCCCAAGGTGACGGCGACGCGGCGGCGATACGCGGCGCTGGCGTGCAGATCGCTGCCCGGCTCCAGTTCGCGCGACGCGGCATGGACCGCGTCGGACACCGACGCCGCATCCAGCCTGGTGGCCTTGAGAGACGACACGTCGAGCCGCAGCGGCCGGTCACCGATGCCGCCGACGCCGAGGGCCACCTCGATGGCGCGATCCTCATCGTCGAGCGCGACCTGCGCCGCGGCTGCGACAAAGGCGAAATCCGAACGCCGCGCGCTGATCTCGAAAAAGCCAACGCCGATCCGCCTGTGCGGCCAGACCGGAAACCGGATCGCGCGGATGCATTCGCCCTGCCCGATCGCCGTCAGCATCGCCCCGATGAAGAAATCATCGGCCGGCACCGATCTCTCGCCTTGCGCGGTCGCGAGCAAGATCTCCGCGCCGAGCGTCACCGCGGCCAGCGGGATTTCCGCCGACGGATCGGCGTTGGCAATCGATCCGCCGATGGTGCCGCGATTGCGCGTCGGCGGATGGCCGACCCATGGCAACACTTGCGCCAGCAGCGGCACCGAGGCCCGGATCACGGGATCCCGTTCGGCCCGCGCCTGGCGTGTCGTCGCGCCGACAACCACGGCGCCCGGTTGCTCGCGGATTCCGGCAAGCTCCGGTAGCCTGAGGATATCGATCAACCTCGCCGGGCGCGCCAGCCGCATCGCCAGCATCGGCACCAGCGTTTGCCCGCCGGCGATCGCGCGCGCATCCTCGTAGGCCTCCAGCAATCCGCAGGCTTCGGCGAGCGACGCCGGCCTGACATAATCGAAAGGTGCGGGTTTCATGAGCTGGCGGGGCGGCAAGCCGGATAACGTCTGATGGCCGCAACGTCACGGCGAGGCCGCCGGAGCACGGCTTCGGCGCGGCCTTCGGTATTCTCGCAGGCCCGGATTTCGCGGATCAATGCGCGTTCCCTTTCCGCACGGCTTGTAAACTCGCCGCCTTGCAGGAACGATAGAAGCCCCGGACAGAAATTGTCAAACACAACGTGGCGCAAATCCGGCGCATCGTTACAATGCTAGGCAGGGTGTTGGAGGAACGGCGATGCAGTTGCGGGTCTTTGGGCGCACGGGGTTGCAGCTCTCGGTGCTGGGCTTCGGCTGCGGCGCGGTGGGCGGGCTTATGGTGCGCGGCGATGCCGCCGACCAGGAACGCACCGTCGCACGCGCGATCGCCGCCGGCGTGAACTACTTCGACACCGCGGTGCTGTACGGCGATGGCGCATCGGAACAAAACCTCGGCCGCGTTTTGCGAAAGCTGAAACCGGCCGGCGTGGTGGTCGGCACCAAGGTCCGGGTGCCGCCCGGCGAATTCATTGCCGACACCGTGACGAGATCGCTCGAAGGCAGTCTGGCGCGACTGGGTCTTGAGCGGGTCGACATCTTTCATCTGCACAATCCGATCACCGAAACCGGCGGGGAAACGGCGCTGAGCGTCCGGCAGGTGCTGGACGAGGTGGTGCCGGCGTTCGAGCGCCTGCGCCGGCAGGGCAAGATTCGTTTCCTCGGGATCACGGCGCTCGGCGACACCGCCGCACTGCATCAGGTGATCGACACAAACGCCTTCGACAGCGCGCAAGTCGTCTACAACATGCTCAATCCGTCTGCCGGCGAAGAATTGCCGGCGAACTATCCGGCACAGGATTATGGACGATTGTTCGATCATACGAGGGCGGCCGGCGTCGGCGTCGTGGGAATCCGCGTGCTTGCCGGCGGTGCATTGTCGGGCTCGGCCGAACGTCACCCGATCGCGGGTGCGGCGCCAGAGCCGATCGGTTCGGCAATGAGCTACCAGGCCGACGTCGATCGCGCGCGCCGTCTGCTCCCGCTGGTAAAGGAGGGGTTCGCCACCACCCTGACCGAAGCCGCCACGCGGTTTGCGCTGTCTGATCCCGCGATGGGCACGCTGCTGGTCGGCATGGCGACGCCGCAACAGTTCGAGGACGCGCTCGCCGCGGTCGAAAAAGGCCCACTACCGCAGGCTGCGCTCGACCGGCTGTCGGCACTGCGGCAGGCATTCTCCGGCGAACCGCGATAAGCGCCGGCGTTCACGGCGATCATATCTTGCGCGATGCCGAACGCCCGGCGGCATCCGCGCATTCAAGCGCGCCAGGATCGGTGTTCCGCCGCCTCACGCACCATTCCGGTTTCCTTGATCGTCGGCATCCGGAATCTTGCCAGCACCGGGATCACCAGCAGACTGCAGATCGGCGACAGCAGCATGCCGCCGACGATGACGCAGGCCAACGAAGGCCCCTTAGAATAGATATCTCAGATATCACTTATTGACACTTTAACATCACTAATTATGATGCAGCTGTGATGTCCGGGGGATTCGGGTCGCGGGGAGATCCATGATCACAGCGGCACAATTGCGGGCTGCCAGGGTGCTTCTCGGCATCGACCAGCGTCAACTCGCCGAGCTGTCGGGTCTTTCCGCGCCAACCATTCAGCGCATGGAGGCGAGCGAAACCATGGTGCGGGGCAATGTCGATTCACTGGTCAAGCTGATCGCGGTTTTCGACGCGGCCGGCATCGAGATGATCGACGAAGGCGCCGCCAGCCATTCGCAAGGGCGTGGCGTGCGGCTGAAGCTCGCACCGGGTTCGGCCGAGCCCCTTTCAGCCGCCCGATCGGAAAACAAGCCGTCGGGCGGAACCAGGACGCGGACATGATTTCTGCGCTCGTCGCCTCTGCCGTCGTCTTGCAAATGTGGTGCGTCGCAGGATTGCTGGGCATTTCCGTCCTCGCGATCCTGCTGAGCCGCACCAAAAGTTCGACGGCCGTGGTCTATGGCGCCACCTTGGCAATATGCGCGGTCGGCCTGGCCGGATCGCTGCGCTCGCTGGGCGGGGTCCCCATCAATGGCTCAACCGTGACCTTGCCGGTCGGACTGCCATGGCTTGGCGCCCATTTCCGGCTGGACGCGCTGGCTTGCTTTTTTCTTTTTGTCGTCAATCTCGGTGGAGCATCGGCAAGCCTTTACGGTCTCGGCTACGGCCGTCACGAACCGGCGCCGCACCGCGTGCTTCCGTTTTTTCCCGCCTTTCTGGCCGGCATGAATCTCGTGGTACTGGCGGATGATGCGTTTTCCTACCTGCTTTGTTGGGAGTTCATGTCACTCGCCTCCTGGGCGCTGGTGATGGCGCACCACCGCGAACCCGGAAACGCCAAGGCCGGCTACGTCTATCTCGTGATGGCAAGCTTCGGCACGCTCGCCTTGCTGCTGGCCTTCGGCCTGCTGGCGGGGCCGGCGGGCGATTACGGATTTGCAGCCATTCGCGCCGCGCCACATACGCCCTATGCGGCGACGCTGGTGCTGGTCCTGATGCTGCTCGGAGCCGGTTCGAAGGCCGGCCTTGTGCCGTTGCACGTCTGGCTGCCGCTCGCGCATCCCGCGGCTCCGAGCCACGTCTCGGCGCTGATGAGCGGCGTCATGACCAAGGTCGCAATCTACGGCTTCATTCGCGTGGTATTCGACCTGTTGGGACAGCCGATCTGGCCGGCGAGCGTGGTCGTGCTTTTTCTCGGCGGCATCACCGCCGTGATGGGAATTCTGTACGCCATGATGGAAAGCGATCTCAAACGCCTGTTGGCCTACAGCACGATCGAAAACGTCGGCGTCATCTTCGCCAGCCTCGGCCTGGCCTTGGCGTTTCAGGCCAACGGCCTGAAGCTTGCGGCGGCGCTGGCCTTTACCGCCGCGCTGTTTCACGTGCTCAACCACTCTCTCTTCAAGAGCCTGCTTTTCTTCGGCGCCGGCGCCGTCCTTAACGCGACGGGCGAGCGCGACATGGACAAATTGGGCGGCCTCATTCACCGCATGCCGTTTACGAGCTTCGCCGTTCTGGTCGGCTGCGTCGCGATCTCGGCGCTGCCGCCCTTCAACGGCTTCGTTTCGGAATGGCTGATGTTCCAGGCCGTGCTGCAAAGTCCGGAGTTGCCGCAATGGGCGCTGAAGATCCTGGTCCCTGCGGTCGGGGCGCTATTGGCGTTGGCCGCCGCGCTGGCGGCGGCGTGTTTCGTCAAGGCATTCGGCGTGAGCTTTCTCGGGCGGCCGCGCAGCCCGGCAGCGGAAGCCGCGCCCGAAGTCGACCGTTGCTCGCTCGCGGCCATGTTCATTCTCGCCGCGCTTTGCTTGCTGGCCGGCATCCTGCCGGGACCGGTGATCGACGCGCTTTCGCCGGTGACGATGGAGATGCTCAGTAGCAGGATGCCGATCCAGGCCGATGAAGCCTGGCTTTCGATCGTGCCGATTGCGGAGAGCCGCAGTTCATACAACGGACTGCTCGTGATGGTGTTCATCACAATATCGGCCTCGCTTGCGGTGTTTTTCATTCACCGCTTCGCCTCCCATGCGCTGCGGCGCGGGCCGGCCTGGGGCTGCGGCTTTTCCGATTCCACCCCGGCGGCCCAGTATTCGGCCGGAAGTTTCGCTCAGCCGATCCGCCGCGTTTTCGGTACGCTGGTATTCCACGCCCGCGATCACGTCGAGATACCGGCACCCGGAGATATCAGACCGGCGCGGCTCAGAATCGAATTGCACGATCTGGTCTGGGAGGGAATGTATCTGCCGATCGCGAGTGCGGTCGGCTTCTCAGCCGATCGGCTCAACCGCCTGCAGTTCCTGACTATCCGGCGCTATCTCAGTCTCGTCTTTGCCACCCTCGTCACGCTGCTGCTGGTGCTCGCGATATGGTCGTGATCTCGGACATCATTGTCCAGGGTGTGCAGATGCTGCTGGTGCTGTTGCTCGCCCCGCTGCTGACCGGCTTCGTGCGCAAGATCAAGGCCCGGCTGGTGCGCCGCCAGGGAGCGTCGGTGTTTCAGCCTTATCGCGATCTGATGCGGCTGCTGCGCAAGGAGGTCGTGCTGGCGGACAACGCGTCATGGCTGTTTCGCGTGACGCCCTATGTGACCTTTGCCGCGATCTGGGTTGCCGCAGCGCTGGTGCCGACCTTTGCGACCGGCTTGCTGTTCAACTGGACCGCGGACCTGATCGCAATCGTCGCACTGCTTGGGAGCGCGCGGTTCTTTCTGGCGCTTGCGGGAATGGACGTCGGCACCAGTTTCGGCGGCATCGGCTCCAGCCGCGAAGTCATGATCGCCGCACTTGCCGAACCGGCGATGCTGCTGATCGTGTTTTGCATGGCGCTCGTTGCCGGCTCGACCCAGCTTTCGACGGTGGCGAATTTCATGGCCTCGTCCTATGTCGGCTTGCGGGTGTCGCTGGGAATGGCGGTCATCGCGCTGATCATGGTGGCGCTCGCGGAGAACGCGCGCATCCCGGTCGATAATCCGGCCACGCACCTGGAACTCACCATGGTGCACGAGGCGATGGTTCTCGAATATTCCGGACGTCATCTCGCCATGATCGAGTTTGGCGCGTTTCTCAAATTGCTGCTCTATATCTCGCTGATCGCCTGCGTGTTCCTGCCCTGGAAGATCGCAGTGTTCGGCACCGGAGCATTGTCATACGCGATCGGCGCCGGCGCATATCTCGTCAAACTGGCGGTGGCCGGGTTTTTCCTGGCGCTGTTCGAGACCGCCACCGCGAAAATGCGGGTTTTCCGCGTTCCGCAGTTTCTGGGGGCGGCGCTCATGCTGGGCCTGCTGGGCACGCTGCTGCTGTTCGTGTCGAGGAGTTTCTGATGCAGATGCACAGCCTCGCCTTCGACATCTCGCACACCCTCGCCGGCGGGCTGGTGCTGATCAGTTTCATGATGCTGTACCAGGACCGGCTTTATTCGCTGCTGAATGTCTTCGCCCTGCATGCGCTGGTGCTGGCGCTTTCCGTCGCCTGGCAGGCTTTTGTCCAGGACGCACCGCATCTCTACATCACGGCGGTCATCGCGCTGGTCTTCAAGGCGATCGTCATTCCGGTGGCGCTGCATCGCATCGTCAAGCAGCTTGGCATTCATCGCGACATCGAGTCGGCCGTGGGCATCGGCCCGACCATGCTGGCCGGGATGGCGCTGGTCGCGCTTTCGATGGTGCTGATGCTGCGGGTCACCGCGGAGGCCGACCCGCTGGCGCGCGAGGATCTCGCCTTCGCGCTGTCGGTCGTGCTGCTCGGGCTTCTGGTGATGGTGACGCGCCGTAACGCCGTCAGCCAGGTGGTCGGATTCATGTCGCTCGAGAACGGACTGGTGCTGGCGGCTACCGGCGCCAAGGGCATGCCGCTGGTGGTCGAAATCAGCGTCGCCTTCTCGATCCTGATCGCCTTCATCGTGATCGGCATCTTCCTGTTCCGGATTCGCGAGCGCTTCAACTCCGTGGACGTCTCCGCCCTCGACGACTTCCGGGGCGAGCGGCGATGAGCATATCTTTCTTCGACCCCGTGGCGGCCGTCCTGCTGATTCCGATCGGCTCGGCGGCGTTGCTGGCCGTGCTGCCCGGCTACCGGTTGACGGCGCGGCTGAATGTCGTCGCGAGTCTGCTGACATTTCTGTCCGCGCTGTCGCTGTTCGTGATCGAACGTCCGGCGCCCGGGCCGTATGTGCTGGTCGACGACCTGAACATCGTCTTCATCGTGCTCAATACCTTCGTGGGTTTCACCACCAGCATCTTCAGCGCGAGCTACATCGCCCATGAACTCGACACCGGCCGGTTGACCCCGGTGTACCTGCGTTTCTACCACGCCATGTACCAGACCATGATGTTCGGCATGAACCTCGCTTTCGTGTCGAACAATATCGGCTTGATGTGGGTCGCGGTGGAAATCGCAACGCTGACCACGGTGCTGATGGTCGGCATCTACCGCACCCACGCCGCGCTGGAAGCCGCGTGGAAATATTTCATTCTCGGCAGCGTCGGAATTGCGTTCGCGCTGTTCGGCACCATCCTGGTCTACATGGCGGCGCGTCCGGTCGTCGGCGAGGGCCAGGACGGCATGGTCTGGACCCTGTTGATCGAACACGCGGCCAACTTCGACCCTGCCCTTCTCAACGTCGCTTTCATATTCCTGTTTCTCGGCTACGGCACCAAAGTCGGCCTCGCGCCGCTGCATGCCTGGCTGCCCGACGCGCACGCCGAAGGTCCGACCCCGATCTCGGCCGTGCTGTCGGGCCTGCTGTTGAACGTCGCGCTCTATGCGCTGCTGCGCTTCAAGATATTGCTCGCCGCCAATCCGGCGGCGATTGCTCCCGGTCCCCTGATGGTGACGATGGGCCTGGTTTCGCTGGTGTTCGCGGCATTCATGCTCTACCGCCGGCGCGACATCAAACGCCTGTTCGCCTACTCCTCGATCGAGCACATGGGCATTATCGTCTTTGCGTTCGGGATGGGCGGCCCGCTCGCCAATTTCGCCGGGCTGCTGCACATGGTGATGCATAGCCTGACCAAGTCGGCGATCTTCTACGCCGTCGGCCACATCTCGCAGATCAAGGGCACGCAAAGAATCAACAGGATCCGCGGCCTGACGGTGACCCATCCGGTGCTTGGCTGGGGTTTCGTGGTCGGTGTCGTCGCGATCGCCGGACTGCCGCCGCTCGGTATCTTCATGAGCGAATTTCTCGTCGTGAGCTCGACCTTCGCGCGGCAGCCGCTGCTGGCGATCGTGCTGGTGCTCGGGCTTCTGCTTGCGTTCGGCGCATTGACGTTGCGCCTGACAAGCGTCGCATTTGGCGAACCTCGCGGCAGCATGGCTTCGGCGGAAGCCTCCTACGTGCCGATGTTTGCGCATCTCGCACTGGTTCTGGGCGCGGGAATCTATCTTCCCGCGCCGCTCGTCGTCTGGTTCCAACACGTGGCTCGTCTTCTCGGATAGTTGAGGGATAAACGCGACATGCCATCGCTGATCGATCTGATGCTGGAGGGCCGCAACATCCAGCGACACAACCCGTGGCCGCGCGCCGTGGTCGATGTTTCCGTCTGGAACTTTGCAGCGAGCGAATTGGCGAGGGGGCGCTGGAACCTGCTGGGCCTCTGGGGAGAGCCCGCAGCGGTGCACATGGCGATCATGGATGGAGACACGGCGGAAATCGCCATCGTCAGCCTCGATTGCCCCGATCGCAGTTTTCCTTCGGTCGGCATGCACCACCCGCCGGCGCTTCGATTGGAGCGCACCGTCAACGACCTGTTCGGGTTGTCGGCGGAAGGCTTGCCCGATACCCGCCCCTGGCTTGATCACAATAATTGGCGCGTTCGCTTTCCCCTCGGCGACCGCATTGACGCGTTGCCGAAGACCGCACCCTATCGTTTCCTGCCGGTGCAAGGCGACGGCGTGCACCAGATCGCGGTCGGTCCGGTACATGCGGGGATCATCGAGCCCGGACATTTCCGGTTTACCGCCAGCGGCGAGACCGTGGTCCGGCTGGAACAGCGGCTGGGATATACCCACAAGGGTATCGAGGGGCTCATGACCGGCGCCGGTGTCGAACGCGCCGTTCAACTTGCCGGACGCGTATCGGGTGACAGCACCGTCGCCTATGCTTATGCGTTTTCGAAGGCTGCCGAGGCGGCGTTGCAGGTTGTCGTGCCTGACCGCGCAATTTGGCTGCGCGCGCTGCTGGCAGAACTCGAGCGGCTCGCCAACCATCTCGGCGACATCGGCGCGGTCTGCAACGATGCTTCCTTCACCCTGATGCACGCGCATTGCAGCGTGTTGCGCGAGAGCGTCCTGCGCACATCCGACGCCGCTTTCGGCCATCGATTGATGCGGGATATCATCGTGCCCGGCGGCGTCGCCCGCGACGTCGGCGATGACGCGGCGGAAATCATCCAGGCGACGCTGGATAACATCCGCCTGCGCTTTCCGGCCTTGATCGAACTATACGACAACACCGCATCGCTGCAGGATCGCACCGTCGATACCGGCGTGCTCAAACCCGCATTGGCCGGGCAATATGCCGCCGGCGGCTACATCGGCCGCGCGTCCGGCCGCTCCTTCGATGCGCGCCGCGCCCTCGCCTACCCGCCCTACGATCGCTTGCGCTTCGAGGTGCCGGTGCTGAACCAAGGCGATGTCAACGCGCGCGTCTGGATTCGCGTGCGCGAGGTCGAGCAGTCCCTTGCACTGATCGACCAGATATTGGGCGGGCTTCCCCAGGGGCCGTCAAGAATAGACGTCGGGCATTGTCCCGAGGCGCGCGAAGGCATGGCTGTGGTCGAGGGATTCCGCGGCGACGTTCTGGTTTGGCTCCGCTTGCGGGACGGTCAGATCGAGCGATGCCACCTGCGCGATCCCTCCTGGTTTCAATGGCCGCTGCTGGAGGCTGTCGTCGAGAACAACATCGTCGCGGATTTCCCGCTCTGCAACAAATCGTTCAACTGTTCCTACTCGGGCCACGATCTCTAAGGACGGAAGAAATGCGCAAGCTGCTTTTTCAAAGTCTGTTCCGCCGGCCGTTCACCGAACAAGCGCCGTCTTCGGACGATGCCGCCGTGACCGAACTTGCAACGGCGCTTGGCCGCAGCGCGCGGCGGCGTCTTGGCCGGAGCCTTTCGATACGCGAGATCGACGCCGGATCCTGCAATGGATGCGAGCTTGAGATCCACGCGCTCAATAACGCCTATTACGACGTCGAACGCTTCGGCCTCCGCTTCGTCGCTTCGCCACGCCACGCCGATGTGCTGATGGTAACCGGGCCCGTGACCAGGAATATGCGCGAAGCACTGGAGCGCACCTATCACGCGACCCCCGATCCCAAATGGGTCGTCGCGGTCGGAGATTGCGCGCGGGATGGCGGGTGTTTCGCCGGCAGCTATGCCGTGGTCGGAGGCGTTTCCGAGGTGATCCCGGTCGACCTCCATATATCCGGCTGTCCCCCTACTCCAATGGCCATGCTGCGAGGCCTTCTTGCGCTGCTCGAACGGGCGGAGACGGGTGCCGCTGCGTCTTGAAAATCGTTTCGATGCTGCGCAGAGATCCTGCCGTTCTCATCGAGAACGCTCCAGGGCTCGTGCGGAAGACAGCTTCGGTTGCCGTATCGTCTTGATCTTCGGCTTTGCGACGTTCTCCCTGAGCCGGACACCCCGACCTCCCGTGGAACTGAGAACGCCCGGATTGATCAGCTCGATCCCCGCCTTCTCAAGAGCCGAAACCAGCTTCATGAGAGAATCGACGTTGCCGCGGACGACCCCGTCACTGGCTTCCATGCGCTGGATCGTCGGCACCGAGAGACCTGCCAGCTCCGCTACTTGCCGCTGATCGATGTTCAGGAGCGCACGAGCGGCCCTGAGCTGATTGGCGGTGATCATAAATCGGCAGCCTCCGATGCGATACGCATCCGATATGCCTACAGCATACGTATCCTGGTTTCAACTATCAATTTGCATGTTCAGAATATCAATGCGTCAAACGAGCCACCGCCGCCGTCGGAAACGGATGAGCGCAAGCAGGTCAGTGTTCCACCGCCTCGCGGACCATCCCGGTCTCCTTGATCGTCGGCATCCAGAATCTTGCCAGCACCGGGATCACCAGCAGGCGACAGCAGCATGCCGGTCGCGGACGCTGTATTTCAGCGGAATGAACCGCTGGCTGTTCTCGCGATAGATATAGGCCGCGCCACGCTCCTTAATCCGATTATTTTGCGCTGCTATTTTCTGGAACCAAGCTGATGAGTTTCTCGGTCACAAGTGTGGCCGCAGCGGCCGGTTTCCAGCGATAGCCTTGCGCCAACATAGGGCTGATGTCTGCTGTGAATATTGGATCGGAAAGCTTCTCTTCGATATTCTGCGAATAAAGCTTGCGGTTGATCACGTACCCGCCGTGCTTCATGTAGGCGAGGAAAGTTTCAACTATGCGGTTCGGCTCTGCATCGGCGACTTCAAGGGCGGTCGCAAGATCGAACAGATCGCGGCTCTTCTTCCTTTGATACAGAGCGCGCATTTTGGTCCCGAGAAGTTCGTCGAGTTCGTAGGTCGATATTTCGCAGTTGCCCTCGAACCAGCGAGAAGACACGCTGAAGGGTATCGTTTTGAAGCCGTGGACCGCGAAATGTTCGCGGGTGTTAGCTTCGACCTTGAGGCGCATGGCGATCGGAGGGGTGTCCTCTGACGCAAAGCGATAAACGAACGTTACCCGTCCCGCCGTTTGTTTCCAGCGAGGAGTTCCAAGCCACGGGTCTAGAACGGACCGGATAGCTTCCATGACCGGTCCTGCGGGCTCCGCGGTCATCTGAACAAGGTCGATGTCTTCGGAGTAGCGGGCGGGCGGCTTGATGTAGAGCTTGTAAAGAGCGGTTCCGCCCCTGAAGGCCAAAGCTTTTGCGATGACAGGATTTGAGAAAAGCTCGACGAGCGCGCGGCAGATAACCAGGTCTTGTTCGACCTGTATATCCTGGACCCAAGGGACTTGGGCTCGCCACTCGGTAATGTAATCGCGCGGGATCACGGTTCGGCTTCTACCTCGGCGTTGACAATAAGTTTCCAGTCGTCGTTGCGCTTGGCGTTCCTATGGGGCGCCTTGGGAAGCAGGATCGCCATCTGCTCGGCGTACTCCTGCACGTAAGCTTTGAGTGGACCTATCCGATCGGCTCCGCCAAAATTTTCAAGAAAATAACCGAGGCGTTGCGCGCAAGGAACAGGCGCTGTCTTCGCGGCGGCGGCCAGCTTTTTCGGATCAAGTTTTTCCGCAAGTTCGCTTAGGACAGTAGCTGTCTGATCAAGGCCGCCGATCTGTTCGGGATATCCAACCAGATCAACCGCAGTAGCCTCGGGAGTTGAAACAAGAATGGTACCTCGCGGCGTATTGAAGCTCTGTACTGCGATTTCCTCGATATTCTTGCGAACTATGAAAGCGACGCGAACGGAGCCACTCACTATTGGGCGACGGCTTTTTCCCACCATGACCTGGAAGATTTGAGGGCGGTGGTGCGCAGCGCCGTGATACTGGGCTGCGGTCAGAAGGCCAGCGTAGTATTTCAGGCCAAGCGACTGCATGAGGGCCGGAATAAATTGATCGGCGGGCAAAGATTTGAGAGAGCGATATTCAGGAGGAACGATGATATAGAAGCCGCGCGCCGGTGACGCGATAAGGCCTTGCTTGGCGAGGCGAAGCAAAGCAAGCTTGGCTGCGGCCGGCGAAACACCGAGTGCTTTCCGAGCGTCCTGTGAACGGAAATGATAGCGGCCTTGCTCTGCAAGTCCGACTACGTAGTCACTAGCTCGAATCCGATCTGTAGATTTCATATGCATAAAGTATCATTTATCAATACTTTGCGCAATCAATTTACCGGAAATAATGGCGAACGGCGGGAAGACGTTACGGATGTCAATTCGGCCATCTCACCACCGGGGCAGCTGAGGTCATTGAAGCGGCGGCTTGCCGAACATCAGTGTTCCACCGCCTCGCGGACCATCCCGGTTTCCTTGATCGTCGGCATCCAGAATCTTGCCAGCACCGGGATCACCAGCAGGCTGCAGATCGGCGACAGCAGCATGCCGCCGACGATGACGCAGGCCAGCGGTTGCTGCACCTGCGAGCCGATCCCGGTCGAGATCGCCGCCGGGACGAGGCCAATGCACGCCGACAGGCCGGTCATGAATATCTGCCGCATCCGCGTCTCAGAGGCGCGGATGATCGCATCCTCCGTCCCCAGGCCCTCGTCGATGTCGCGACGGATATAGGACATCAGCAGGATGCCATCCATCGCGGAGACGCCGAACAGCGAGATGAATCCGACCGCGGCGGATACGCTGAAATTCAGGCCGCCGATATAGAGCCCGAGAATTCCGCCGGCTACCGCGAACGGGATGCCCGACAGCGCCAGCAGGCTGTCGCGTATCGAGTTGAACAGGCTGTACAGCAGCATCAGGATCAGCAGCAGGCTTAACGGCACGATCAGCGCGAGCCGCTTCCTGGCGTCCACCAGCGCGCCATATTCGCCCGACCATTCCAGCGAATAGCCTTGCGGAAGCGGGACCTTCCTGGCGATCCGGTCCTGCGCCTCGACCACGGTCGAACCGAGATCGCGGTCGCGGACGCTGTATTTCAGCGGAATGAAGCGCTGGCTGTTCTCGCGATAGATATAGGCCGCGCCGCTGACGAGCTTGACCTCGCCGAGATCGCCAAGCCGGATATAGGCGGTCGGCGTCTTCGAATCCGGATTCGGCAGCGCCACCGGGATGGTGCGGATGGCTTCGACATCCCCGCGGAATTCCGGCGCCAGGCGCACCGTCAGCGCGAAGATCATCTCGCCTTCATAGACCTTGGAAACTTCCTGGCCGCCGATCGCGGCCTGCACGACCGAATTGATGTCGCCGACGGAGAAGCCGTAGCGCGCGGCCTTGGCGCGATCGATCCGGACGATCAGGTTGGGCTGGCCGAGCAGATTGAAGCTGGCGGGGTCGGCAACGCCGCGAACGTCGGAGAGTTCGGTCTTCACCGCTTTGGACAGCCGTTCCAGTTCGATCAGGTCCCTGCCGAAGATCTTGATCGAGTTCTCGCCTTTCACGCCGGAGACGGCTTCCTCGATATTGTCCTGGATGTATTGCGAGAAATTGAAGTCGACGCCGACGAATTCGCGGTTGAGCCGTTCGCTCATCTGCTTGACCATCCGCTCCTTGGTCAATCCGGCCGGCCACTTGTCGGCCGGTTTCAGCGGGACAAAGAATTCGGCGAGGAACGAACCGTCGGGATCGGTGCCTTCATCGCCGCGTCCCTGCTCGGAAAACACGGTCTGGACCGGCGGATAGCTCGAGATCACGGCGCGGATCTTCGCCACCGTTTCCATCCCGGCCTCCAGCGTGATGGTCGGCGGCATCACGGCCCGGATCCACAGATTGCCCTCTTCCAGCTTGGGCAGGAATTCGGTGCCCAGCCGCAACGAGAGACTGAGACACAGCGCCAGAAACACCGCGGCGATGACCGCCGCGCGGTGATAATTGCGGACCGCGGGCACCAGAACCGCCTGGTAGAGCCTGCGAAGGTGACGGACCACGAAGGTTTCGACTTCCCTGACATGCGCCGGCAGCAGGATCGACGCCAGCACCGGCGTCACCGTGAAGGTCGCGATCACGGCGCCGATCAGCGCATAGGCATAGGTCCGCGCCATCGGCCCGAAGATCTGGCCTTCCACGCCCTGCATCGTGAACAGCGGCAGGAAGGCTGCGATCGTGATGATCACCGAAAAGAAGATCGCCTTGTCGACCTCGATGGCGCCGGTCAGGATCCAGCTGAGCTTATCGCTGAGCCGCGCACCGCGACCCGACGGCAGCCGTGCCGAATGGTGGGCGATCTGGCGGAAGATATTTTCCACCATGATCACGGTGCCGTCGACGATAATGCCGAGATCGATGGCGCCGACCGACAGCAGGTTGGCGGATTCTCCGCGCATCACCGTGATGATCACGGCCAGGAACAGCGCCACCGGGATGGTCGCCGCGACGATCAGCGCGCAGCGCAGATCGCCGAGAAATACCCACTGGATCAGGAAGATCAGGGCGATGCCGAACAACAGATTGTGCAGCACCGTCTGCACCGTGATCGCGACGAGGTCGCCGCGATCGTAGAACGTCACGATCTTGACGCCGGGCGGCAGCGTTCCGTCGGTATTGATCCGCTCGACCGCTATGCGTACGCGCTTGACCACCTCCATGGTGCGTTCGAGCTTCTGCATCAGCACGATGCCGGTGACGACGTCGGTCTTTTCGTCACGGCCGGCGAGACCGAGCCTGGGTGCGAAGCCGATCTGGACCTTGGCGACGTCGGACACCAGCACCGGCACGCCGCCCTGCTGGGTCAACACGATATTGCCGATGTCGTCCATCGAGGTGATGACGCCGAGGCTGCGGACATTGACCGACTGTTCGCCGATCGCGATGGTGCGGCCGCCGACATTGGAATTGCCCGCCGAAATCGCGGTCATGATCTGCGGCAGCGTCAGGCCGTAGGCCATCATGCGGTCGAGGTTGATCTCGGCCTGGAATTCCTTGGTTTTTCCGCCGAGCACGGCGACGTCGGCGACGCCGGGCACGATGCGCAGCTTGCGTTCGACCACCCAGTCCTGCAGCGCCTTCAGCCGCATCACGTCCATGCCCGGCGGTCCCGTCAGCTCGTAGCGAAAGATCTCGCTGATGCCGCCGGCCGGCGAGATCACCGGCAGCACGCCGGCCGGCAGCACCGCGTCCTTGAGCCGGTTCAGGGTCTGCTGACGCACAAAATGATAGTCGCGGCCGTATTCGAACTGCAGACGGATGAAACCGAGCCCGTAGACGGTATTGGAGCGGATGAACTTCAGGCCCGGCGTGCTGGCGACCGCGACCTCGATCGGGATCGTGATGTAACGCTCGACTTCCTCGGGGGACTGGCCCTGCTGCTGGGCGATGATCTCGATGATCGGCGGCGCCGGGTCGGGATAGGCCTCGATGTTCAGCGTCAGGAAGGCGGCGTAGCCGAGACCGAGGAAGGCCGCGAACGCGACCATCACCAGGAGCCGCCTCGACAGACAAAACGCGATGAGACTACGCAGCATGAGCGGCCGACCTGCTCATTGACGCCACTCGTTGTCGACGAAAATCGCGCCGCGCGCGACGACCAGTTCGCCGAGAGCAAGGCCGCTGCGAATCTGCGTCAGCCCGTTCTGCTGGATTCCGATTTCGACCACGCGGCGTTTGAACAGCATCGGCTCGGCCTCGACCCACACCGTCGCAACGTCGCCTTCGCGGATCACGGCGTGGGTCGGCACCGCCGGCGTCGCCGATGGCGCCGCGGTCCCGATCTTGAAGCTTGCGAACATATCGGCCTTCAGCACCCCGTCGGGATTGGCGACCTCCGCGCGGACGATGACGCGTCGCGTTATCTGGTCCGAGGCCGAACTGATGTTGGCAATACGGGCCTTGAAAATCCGGTCCGGCGCCGCCGCGACCTTGGCCTCGATCTCCTGGCCGACCCGCACAAACCCGATATCCTGCTCGAAGATCTGGGCCTTCAGCCACATCGTCGACAGGTCGGCGATCACATACAGGACCTCGCCGGAATCGGCCTTGACATGTTGGCCCGGACCGACCTTGCGCGAGATGACGGTGCCGTCGATCGGCGCGGTGATCCGGGTGACGCGGCTGATCGTGCCGTGCTGCTCTAGTGTCGAAATTTCGGGTTCGGTGCGGCCAAGGATGCGCAGGCGGATACGGGCGGCCTCGACTGCGGTGTCGGTCGAGCGCATGTCGCTCTCGGCGGCGGCGAGCTGCGCCTCGACCTGCTGCAACTCCTTGAACGGGGCAGCCTTGCCCTCATAGAGATCGCGAACACGCTTCTCGATGATCGTTGCGAGGTTGAGCTGCGAGCGCGCCTTGTTTCTGGCGGCCTGGGCCGCGATGAACTCGTGCTGCGGCGGCACCTGCTCCGGGCTGTCGATTTCCAGCAGCGGATCGCCGCTCCTGACCTGATCGCCTATCCTGGCGATCAGACGGGTAACCCGGCCGGAGAACGGCGTCAGCACGCTGGTGCTGGCATCCTCATTGAACGCGATCTGGCCGATCGCCGATCGCTGATCGAGAAACCCATAGGGCGCGACCTTGACCACCTCGAGCTGGTGCATCTGATCGCCGACGACACGGATGAAGTCGGCCCCCTTCACGGGGCTATCGGCTGCCGCAAATGATGTCGTCAGCGCCAACGCCAACAGCACCGCCACCGGACGGCGCAAACATAGTGTGGCAGCGATCGACATCGCCATGAACCGACAGCCCTCCCATGGTAGCTTTTTTATAGTTCAGCGTGGGTGTTCAGGCTTGTTGCACGCTCCGGGCCCGCTGCGTTCGCAACAAATCCTTTCCCGACTGTAGCACCAGGTCATATAGAGGACCAATACTACCCGCGATTGAGGTTGTTGACTGCGTTGGTGGTGCCGCAGTGATTTTTCACCAAGTTCCAGGGAAAAATCGCGGCAATCGGCGCTACCATGCGACGTTCAGCGGAGGGTTACTCTTGTCGGCAGCGACGACATATCGCGGGACGGCGGTACGGATCGGCAGGGAAATCACTGTCGCAGTCGGCCTGGTCCTCAATCAGGCGGCGGTAGCAGCGCCACCCGCCAGCCCCGATCCGGCGCTTGCTCCATGGTTTGAGAGCCTGAAACAACCGGGCACCGGCGCCTCGTGCTGCTCGATCGCGGACTGCCGAACGGTAGAGTTCCGGCAGGACCGGGACGGCTATGAGGTTCTGATCGATAGCCGCTGGAAGATGTCGCTTCCTTTCTGGCTGCGGGTCCCGCCCAACAGGATCATCGACAGGATCGACAATCCAACGAACCGCGCCGTGGTCTGCTTCACGCCCGAGGCCGGCATTCTCTGTTTCGTACGTCCGGCCGACAGTTGATCGTCAGTTCGGGCGATCCCGTCCGTAACGTTCTTAAAGCGGACTGCACCCGCATCGTCTGCTAATTCGACTTCTCCTTCACATAACGTCCCGGCGCGGGCTCGATTGCGGGATAGTTTTGGTTGCCCTGCGCCGCCGGAGCCGACACGGTTCCGTCGGAATGGCGTTTCATCCACGCATCCCAGTCCGGCCACCAGCTGCCGGGCTTCTCTTCGGCGGCGTCGAACCAGCCCTGCGGATCGGAGTCGAGGTCGTCGTTGAGCCAGTGGCTGCGCTTGTTGCGGGCCGGAGGATTGATCACACCCGCGACATGCCCGCTCGCGGCAAGCACAAATCGCGCGTCACCGCCGAGCAAATCCTTGGAACGAAATGCCGTCTTCCAGGGCACGATGTGATCCTCACGGGACGCAAGCAGATAGATCGGCACGTTGACCTTGGATAAGTCCACCGGCACCCCGCACTGCACGGTCTTGCCGGGATCCTTTATGTTGTTTTCCAGATATGTGTTGCGTGTATACCAGCAGTACATCGGGCCGGGCAGGCTGACGCTGTCGGAATCCCAATACAGCAGATCGAAGGCGTCCGGCGTTGCGCCCTTGAGATAGTTGTCGACAACGTAACGCCAGATCAGGTCGTTGGCGCGCAGCGTGCCGAACGTGAACGCCAGCTCCTTGCCGGGCAGAATACCGCCCTTCCCGATCGCCGCTTCCCGCAAGGCGACCGATCCGGCGTCGATCAGGAGACCGATTTCGCCGGTGTCGGAAAAATCCAGCATGGTGGTGAGCAGCGTGACCGTCGCCAGCTTGTCCTGCCCTCGCGCGGCCAGCACGGCCGCGGCGCAGCTCAGGATCGTGCCGCCGACGCAGAATCCAAGCGCATTGGTCCGCTCGGCGCCGGTGATGTCCAACACGACATCGACCGCCTTGAGCGGACCCATTTCGAGGTAGTCGTCCCAGGTCAGATGTCCGGTCTCGGGCACCGCGCTGCGCCAGGAGATCAGGAAAACCTGATGTCCCTGCGCCACCGCATATTCGACCAGCGAATTTCCCGCGCCGAGATCGAGCAGGTAATACTTGTTGATGCAGGGCGGCACGACCAGCAGCGGCGTCTTTTCCACCTGGCTTGTCCGCGGCGCGTACTGGATCAGCTGGATCAGCTCGTTTTCGAAAACCACGCTCCCCGGAGTGGTGGCGAGGTTGCGGCCGACTTCGAAGGCCGACTCGTCGACCCGGGTGATCCGCCCCTTTTGCAGGTCGTCGATCAGGTTCTTCATGCCGTCGGTGAGGCTTGTCGACCGGGTCTCGATCGCCTTGCGGATCACCTCGGGATTGGTCGCGGGGAAATTCGACGGACTCATCGCGTCGATGAATTGCCGGGCGTAAAACCTGAGCTGCAGCCTCGTCCTGTCGTCCACCTGCGCCCTGTCCACGAACTCATGCAGCTGCCTCGAGCCCAGCAGATAGGTTTGCTTCAGAAGATCGTAGTAAGGCTGCTCCCGCCACGATGCGTCCTTGAACCGCTTGTCGCCCTTGGCTAGCGCAACGTCCGCATGCGCGCCGCCTGAAAACGTCTGAAGGAACATCGCGTTCCAAAGCCGCCACATCTGCTTGAGATATTCGCGCTGCAGGTCGGCGACCAACGCAAAGGGAAACAGCGGGCGCCCCGACGAAAGCAATTCCTCGTTCTGCACTCCCGCGGCCGACGCCAGCGCACTGTCAAATTGCTTCATCGCGTCCTGCCCGGCGCGCATGAGGTTCTCGAGGTAGGCCTGTGCGTCGTTCGACGATGGGACAGTGCTCATGGCTGCCTGCGCTCTCTCATGGACGGTTTCGTCCCGGTTCATCGTTCTCTCCAGCATCCATTGCCGTACCGGTTCGGCCGTCTCGATTTTTTCGGTCGGCTGCTTTTTCGCAATTATCTCATCGGTATTGCTTCTAAGAAATAACTATTTTGCTCTGAAAGTATTTCAGTTGCATCGCAACCGATGGGCATGACAAACAGCCGCGCCGCGTGGGGGAAATCAATTCGATGCATGTCAGGAGTCTGACGAGTGTTCACCCTCAGCGGGATGAATCACTTTATCCGGCGAGCCTGCCGCGCGCGGTCATTCGCCGATCATTGGATGAGGAGCCAGTCGTGTCAACATCTCATTGCGCTCGAAGCTGAATTCGTTTTTGATGACGACAACAACAAGGAGAGGCCAGGCGCGGGTGGAAAACGCCGAGCGGTCTCAAGGGAGAAACGCCGTGACCGAACAACCGTGGATCAAATCTTATCCCCCGGGCGTCAAATGGGATGCCGATATTCCGCTGATGCCGGTCCAGCAAATCCTCGAGGACGCCGCGGCAAAGTGGCCGAACAATCCGGCTCTCGATTTCATGAACAAGAAGATCTCCTATCGGGAGCTCAGCGATCTCTCCGATCGGGCAGCCCGGGGATTTCAGAAGCTCGGGGTTCGTCCCGGCATTCATGTCGGCCTCTATCTGCCCAACACGCCGCACTACGTCATCGCTTTCTTCGGCGTGATGAAAGCCGGCGGCACGGTGGTCAACTACTCTCCGCTGGATGCGGAAAAAGTTCTCGAGCACAAGGTCGACGACAGCGAGACCGACATACTGGTAACGCTCGACCTCAAGGCGCTCTACCCGCAAATGGGCCGGCTGCTTGAGACGACGAGGCTGAAAACCCTTGTCGTCGGCAACGTGGCGGAAATGACGCCGGCTCCCGAGGCGGTGCGCGCCCACATGTCGAAGAACGGCGAGATCGCCGCGGTTCCCGAAGACGGCAAGCATGTGACGTTTGAGGAACTCCTCAACAACGACGGCAAGTATGTCGAGCATCCGATCGCCGATCTCCGTGAGTGCGTGGCAGTGCTGCAGTACACCGGAGGCACCACGGGACTGCCAAAAGGCGCGATGCTTACGCATGCCAATCTGTCGGCTGCGACCGGGCAATATGTCGAGACCACGCATACCCAGCCGCAACTGCTGGAGGAAGGGCGCGAACGTTTTCTTGCCGTGCTGCCGCCGTTCCATATCTATGCGTTGACGGTCAATATGCTGCTGGGTCTCCGCGTCGGCGCAGAGTTGATCCTGCACACCCGGTTCGACACGGCGGCCGTCGTCAAGGATATCTGCGAGAAGAAGGTCACGGTGTTTCCCGGCGTGCCGACCATGTATGTCGCCATCATCAACCATCCCGGCGTCGAAAATCTCGATCTGTCTTCGATCAAGTGGTGCGCTTCGGGAGGCGCCCCTCTGCCTCTGGAAGTGCAGAAGCGCTTTCAGGATATCTCGGGCTGCCGGCTGGCCGAAGGCTGGGGCATGACCGAAACCTCGCCAACCGGCACCTTCACGCCGGTCGACGGCGCGGTGAAGCCGGGCTCATGCGGAATTCCAATTCCCGGCATCACCATCAAATTTGCCGCCGTCGACGACCCCTCCCGCTATGTGGGTCCCGGTGAAAAAGGCGAAATCTGCATCGGCGGTCCCAATGTCATGAAGGGGTATTGGAAGCGCGCAGATGCGACGCGGGAGACCATGACCGAGGATGGTTTTCTTCGAACCGGCGACGTCGGCTACATGGACGAAGACGGATACATCTTCATCGTCGATCGCACCAAGGACATGCTGCTGTGCGGCGGATTCAACGTATATCCGCGCACCATCGAAGAGGCGATCTATCAGCATCCAGGCATCGAAGAGGTTATCGTCATCGGAATCAACGATGACTATCGCGGCCAATCGCCGAAAGCCTTCGTCAAGCTGAAGGCCAATTCCGACCCGATCACGCTCGAGCAAATGAAAGATTTTCTCAAGGACAAACTGGGCAAGCACGAAATGATAAGCGGGTTCGAAATTCGCGAGGCGCTGCCGCGAACTGCGGTCGGCAAATTGTCGAAAAAGGAGCTCTACGACGAGGAAGCGAAGAAGCGCGCAGTCCAATAGAGCGAGGCAATTTGGTGCCTGCCAGCGAGGTGAAGTATCGATGCCGGTTACATCAGCCAACGGAATAGAGATCGCGTACGACGACAGGGGCAACCCGGCCGATCCGGCCATCCTGCTCATCATGGGTCTCGGCACGCAAATGACCGCGTGGCCGGAAGCGTTTTGCGATGCCCTGGCCGCCCGCGGCTTCCGGGTCGTTCGCCTCGATAATCGCGATATCGGCCTGTCGACCAAGTTCGATGCCGCACCGCCGATTGACCTGGCGGCCGTCCTGCAGCGCGTCATGGCCGGGCAAAAGATCGATCCGCCCTATCAGTTGACCGATATGGCCGCCGATGCCGTCGGCTTAATGGATCGCCTGGCGATCAGGAAAGCTCATATCGTCGGCGCCTCCATGGGCGGCATGATCGCGCAGATCGTGGCGGCTGAATATCCCGATCGGGTCAGAAGCCTCGTCTCGATCATGTCCTCGAGCGGCGACCCCGGACTTCCGCAGGCGAAACCCGAAGCGATTGCAGCCATCATGCAGGCACGTCCCGACGGCAGCGACCGCGAGCTGGCGGTACAGCACGGCATGAGGGTTTACCGAGCGATCGGAAGCCCGGGCTTTCCGACCTCGGACGACGAATTGCGAGCCAAGGTGGGCGCGGCGTTCGACCGTTCCTACTATCCGCCCGGCGTTGGGCGTCAGTTCGCCGCGATCATGGCCAACGGCTCCCGTGTCGGGATGCTCAAGAAGCTTTCCGTTCCAACGCTCGTGCTCCACGGCGCCGACGATCCATTGGTGCCTGTCGAAGCCGGCCGACACACCGCCGCGCTGATTCCCGGATCGAACCTCACCGTCATTCCCGGGATGGGGCACGACATCGCGCCCGGCCTCATTCCCATACTCGTCGAGGCAATCGCCGCGCACTGCGCGAAAGCGGACGCAAACCCGAAGCGGGCCGAGGTGTTGGAGCAGAGCAGATAGCTACCGCAAGGCCGGGGTCTGCCGCGCGGTTTCAACGTATAGGAGAATGCCATGGACAGGCTGTCGGCTCTGGATGCAAGCTTTCTATACGGCGAAACACCGGAATCTCCGATGCACGTGGCCGGACTGGCAATCTTCGGTCCCCCTCCTGCCGATGCCGATGTGTTCGCGATGTTTCGCGACCATCTCAAAAGCCGCTTGCATCTTGTGCCTTTCTTCGAGCGCAAGCTGGCATTGGCGCCGATCCAGCTCGATCATCCGGTCTGGGTGCACGAAAGCAATCTCGACTTCGACTATCACTTCCGCCACGTCTCGTTGCCGAAACCGGGAACGCGGGAACAGCTGGAGACGCTGGTTGCACGGCTGCATATGATCCTGCTCGATCGCACCCGGCCGCTCTGGCAGTACTACGTCATTGAAGGCCTCGAGGGCGGCGGCTTTGCGGTTTACATCAAGATGCATCACGCCGGTATCGACGGCGGCGCCGGCATGGCGGCGCTTCCCATCATCTTCGGTACTTCGCCCGAGCCGGAACGTGCCCCGCAACCATCGCCGTCGGTCAAGGACAGCCGAGCGCCGGAAATCTTCGAGTTGATCAGCGACTCCTATGCCAAGTTTTTCAACCAGCAGCGCGAGTTCTATGAATCCTGGCCCGATCTCGGCAAGGCGATCGCGAAAGTCGGGCAGCGCGTTACGGAGGACCTGGCCAATCCGCCCCGCATGCTGCCGCTGGCGCCGAAGACGCTTTTCAATGTGTCGCTGTCCAGCCAGCGATCGTTCGGAACCTGCACCATTTCCCTTCGCGACGTGAAGGCCGTGGCGAAGCTTACAAAGTCCAAGATAAACGATGTCGTCATGACGATCAGCGCCGGCGCCTTGCGGCGTTACCTGGAGATGCGCAAGGCGCTTCCCGACGGTCCTCTGATCGCGGCGGTGCCGGTTTCGCTGCGAAAGGCTGGGAACGCCGACATGAACAACCAGGTCACGGCCATGCTGTGCAACCTGGCCACGGACATTGCCGACCCGATCCGGCGCCTTGAAGCGATCGTCGCCTCATCGACCGACTCCAAGAAACGGCTGGAGGATATTCGCGACGTGATTCGGACCGACATGACGTGGCTGGGAGCGCCGATCATCATCACCGGGATGGCGCGCTTGATGGGGCAAGCCAAACTTGCCGAGCAGCTGCCGGCCATCGTCAACGTGCTGATTTCAAACGTACCCGGTCCGAAAGAGCCGCTGTACTGCGCGGGCGCAAAGATGGCCCATTATTTTCCGGTGTCGATTCCTTCGAACGGCAGCGTTCTGAACATCACCGTGCAGAGCTATCTGGACAATCTGGATTTCGGGCTGATCGCATGCCGGGCCGCGGTTCCCGACATCGAGAGGCTGGTGGAATTCCTGATCGATGAATTCGAGCGTCTCAAGAAGGCGGCCGGAGCAACCCAACAAGCCGGCGCACGAAAGGTGGAGATCAAGGAAGCCAAGGCCGCGCAGCGGTCGGCATGAGACAGCGACACGGCTGTTCGGGCGCACGGCATTTGCTCTGTCGCCCGGCACATCACCGGAAGTAACGACCCGCGAGAGATTTGACGTTGAGCAATCACAGGAGAAATGAGCCATGGCGGTTTATAAAGTTATCGAATTGGTGGGTACCAGCACCGAGTCCTGGGAAAATGCAGCGCGTACCGCGGTGGAACGCGCTTCGCAGAGTTTGAGAGACCTTCGCGTCGCGGAGGTCGTCGAACTCGATATGCAAATCACCGACGGCAAGATCGAAGCGTACCGCGCCAAGGTCAAGGTATCGTTCAAATTCGAAGATCAGCAATAGCAGGATGCTTGCAACGTCATGGCCGATCGGTCGATCGGCGGGTCACCGGCCTGATGTCGATGACCCGGCGTTGACGCGCAAGCAAGGAACAGCGAGTGGACGATGAAGAAAGCAGATGTTCTCAAGCAGTATACCACGCCGATCGGGGCGCCGGCATTCGTGCAGGGCCCGCATCGGTTCAGGCGGCGAGAATACCTGAACATCACCTACCGTACCGACCGCGAGGCGCTTGAAAAACTGGTGCCCGAACCGCTCGAAATCGATCAACCGCTGGTCCGGTTCGAAGTGATGAAAATGCCCGACACGACAGGGTATGGCGCCTACGTCGAATGCGGACAGGCGGCGGTGGTGCGCATGGACGGCGAGCCGGGCGAATTTCTGCTGGCGATGTATCTGGACAATCTCCCGGCGATCGCCGCCGGCCGCGAACTCAGCGCTTTTCCGAAGAAACTGGGCTCGGCGAAACTCTACGTCGACTCCGATACACTGGTAGGCACGCTGGATTACGGCAGCTTGAGAGTTGCCACTGCCACCATGGGTTACAAGCACAAGCCGCTCGATCTGGAGAAGGCAAAGCAGGAAGTCGGCGTTCCCACATTCATGCTGAAGATTTTACCGGGCTATTCGGGACGGCCGCGCATCTGCGAACTGGTGCGCACCCAGATCACCAATGTGACCGTCAAAGGCGCCTGGATCGGACCGGCCCGGCTGCAGTTCTTCGAGCATGCGCTGGCGCCGTTCGCCGATCTGCCGGTGCGCGAAATCATTTCTGCCAGCCACATCCTGACCGACCTGACGTTGGCGCCGGCGACAGTCATCTACGACTACCTTGCCGAACAGAACGACCAACCCGGCGAAGAAAAGTAAGCGAGCGTGCCATGAACGAAAGCAAGCCTTCGGACATCCTGCAACGCTACTCGAAAGTCGCCATCATCGGCGCCGGGGTGATCGGCGCGTCGTGGACGGCGGTTTTTCTTGCGCACGGTCTTAGCGTCGTGGTCAACGATCCTCGCGATGACGTCGAGGCGGTCGTAGGCGATTACATTCGCAAGGCCACCCCGACGCTCAAGGCATTGGGCCTGCCCACCCAGGATCTGACGCGAAAGCTTCGTTTCGAGGCAGATCTCGATTCCGCCGTGTCGGATGTCGATCTCGTCCAGGAGAACGGCCCCGAACGCGTGGAGTTCAAACAGGACCTGTGGGCCCGCATCGAGCAACACGTCCCCGCACACGCATTGCTGCTGTCGTCCAGTTCGGCGAAGACCGCCACCGAACAATCGCTCAAAATGAAGAATCCGAGCCGGCTGCTGATCGGCCATCCGTTCAATCCCCCGCATCTCATTCCGTTGGTGGAGATCGTTCCCGGCGAGCGAACCGAACCGGGCGCCGTTGCCGACGCCGTGGCTTTTTACACGGCAGTCGGCAAGGTTCCGCGCGTGCTTCGCAAGGAAATTCAGGGATTCGTCGCCAACCGGCTGCAGCGCGCGATTTTTCGTGAATGCTGCCATCTGGTGCTGGAGGGCGTCGTCACGGTGGACGAACTCGACGATATCGTGACCAGTTCGATCGGCCTGCGTTGGGCCGCGGACGGGCCGTTCCGCTCTTTTCACCTTGGCGGAGGACCCGGAGGCTTCGTCTCGTTTTTCAAGCAATTTGCACCGGGGATGGAAGCCGCGTGGAAAAGCCAGGCCGCAGTGACGCTGGACGCGAATTCGCAGCAAACCATCATCGATCAGGCGCAAGCGTCATTCGCGGCTACGCCACCCGAGCAACTCGAAGGCGAACGTGACGCCAAACAGCTCGCCATTCTCAACGCCCTTGCTTCCGTAAAAGCCGGCCGATGAGTGCCGGCGAGAAAGATTCTTCGACACTTTGAATTGGGAATACGCGAATGGCGCAATTGATGTTCAAAGGCCTCAAGGTTCTGGATTGCAGCAGTTTTATCGCCGCGCCCGCGGCCGCGACTATTCTCTCCGATTTCGGCGCCGACGTGATCAAGATCGAGCCGCCCGGCGCCGGCGATCCCTATCGGGCCGTTCCCTCGCTGCCGACCATGCCGCAAGCCAAAGAGAATTACGCCTGGATGCTTGCATCGCGCAACAAGCGCGGGCTTGCCCTCAACTTCGCACTGCCGGCGGCGCAGGACGTAGCGCGCCGCCTGGTCGCCCAGGCCGACATATTCATCACCAACTTCCCGGCCCTCGTGCGCAAGAAGCTCGGTCTAAGATACGAGGATCTTGCGCCGCTCAATGACCGGCTGATCTACGCGTCATTCACCGGCTACGGCGAATACGGCGAGGAGGCGGCAAAGCCCGGTTTCGACATCACCGCATGGTGGGCGCGGTCGGGACTGATGGACGGCGTGCGAACCGACGCGACCGCACCGCCGGCGCGGTCGCTGACCGGCATGGGGGATCATCCCTCCGGAATCTCGCTCTACGCAGCGATCGTCATGGGGTTGTATCAGCGGCAGCTGAGCGGCAAGGGCGTGCAGGTCGGAACATCGCTGCTGGCCAACGGTATCTGGTGCAATGGCGTGATGGCCCAGGCGGCCTTGTGCGGCGCCCAGTTCATCGATCGGCCGCCGCGCGAGCAGGCGCTGAACGCTTTCACCAACTACTATCAATGCCGCGACGGGCGCTGGTTGATCCTCACGATCCTCAACCAGGAACGGCAGTGGCCGGTTTTCATCAGGTGTCTCGGACGGGAAGACCTGCAGGAAGATCCACGGTTTGCAACCAGCCGGGATCGGATGGAGCACGGCGTAGAGCTGACCGCGGTTCTCGATCGGACGTTTGCGACCAAAGACCGTTCGGAATGGCGCGAAATTCTTTCCGCCGGCGGAATCGTATTCGATGTCGTGGCCTCGGCGCAGGATATCCCCAACGACAGCCAGATTTTGGCCAATGAAATCCTGGTGCCCTTCGACAACGACACGGTGTTGACCGTCGCCAGTCCGATTTCCGTCGAGGGACAGCACAAGGTCACTCCACGGCGCCCGCCGAGCGTCGGCCAGCATACCGACGAGGTGCTGCGCGAAGCCGGTTATGATGCTGCCGCGATCACAAAACTTCGCAGGGATGGCGCGGTCGCATAGGCGCTGAGGGGCAACGTGGCGCCGGTGACCGAGGGGAGCGCGGACGCAGATCATGATTGACCTGGCCAACGTCATTGTCCGGGGGCCGACCGCGTAGCTTCATGTCTGCCGCATAATTAAGGATGTCCGATACGAAAACGGCCATCGTCCGGCCACATCGGTGGTCGACCTAACATCGTTTCGGGTTCTAAACGAAAGTTCATCGAATGCGCTGGTTTTTGACATCCATCGTCGCCGTGGTCGTTGCGCTCGCGGTCTATATCGGGTCGGCGATTGTCTCTCTGAATGGTTTGGTCGGGGCGGCGAAAGCGGGTAACGGCGTCGAGATCCTGGCGCGGACCGATGTGCCGCGACTGAAGCGTTCCCTGGTCGATCAGATCGTGTCTGCATACCTGATCAGGACCGGTCAGAACCGGCCGATCAAGCCCATCGAGCGGCTGGTCGCAAACACCTACGGCGCGACGATTGCGGATGCGCTTATTTCGAAAATGCTCACCGCCGAAAATCTCACGAAAATTCTGCAAAACGGCGCGCTCGGCGCCGACGGCGACAATCGAATAATTGCGCTCGGTGACATCGATACATCGAAACTGCTGGAATCGCTTGGCCGCTTGTCATTTGTAAAGCCCGTCGAGCTGTCGGTCCGGCTAGGCGATGACGAAGGCGCCGGTTCCATCAGTCTTCATTTCGAGGGAGATGGCTGGAAACTTTCGGGCCTCAATCTTCCGGCGAAAGCGGTCCAGGAACTCGCCATGAGCCTGCCGGAAGCCAAGCCCCGGAAGGGATAAGGACGGGAAGATCGTCGACAACCCGGCACCTCACGACGGATCGGCGTTCAGCCGCGATACGCAAACAGCTCGATCGGGTCGCTGAAGCCGCGGACCGGATATTCGCCGAGGCGTTCGAGATCGAAATCGTTTTCGACGAAGTCGGCGAACGCGCGGGACAGCAGCACCGGTCGGCCCAATTGCTTGGTGAGGGCTTCGAGGCGCGACGCCATGTTGACCGCGGGACCGATGACGGTGAAGTCGAGCCGGGTCTGCGACCCGATATTGCCGTACATGACGTCTCCGACGTGGACGCCGATGCCGTAATTCAGCGGCGCGCGGCCGGTTTCGCCGTTCTTTTCGTTGAGGGCAACCATGGCCTGACGCGCCTCCGTCACGGCGTGCAGCAGGTTGGCGCAGGCTTGAGGCTCGCTCAGCGGAAAAATCGCGAGCAGGCCGTCGCCGATGAATTTCAGGATTTCCCCGCCATGACGCGCGATCGGCTCCGACATCGCGTCGAAATAGCCGTTGAGAAGACCGATCACGTCATCGCGCGGCCAGTTGTCGGAAATCCTGGTGAAATCACGCAGGTCGCAGATCATGATGGCGGCGCGTACCGTCGTGCCGCTTCCGCGCCGGGTAGCGCCGGCCAGAATGAGCTCGCCGGCGTGCGATCCGACATAGGTCTCCAGCAGCGTTCGCGCCAGCCGGTTCTTGACACGGATTTCGCTGACCAGCGCCAGAGCCGGCAACAGCTTTAGCAGGCCCGCGCGTTGCGCGTCGTCGAAACCCCCTCGCCGGTCGGTCGCAAAGGTCACGAAATGCCGCTTGCCGAGGGTATGGTACAGCGGCCACGCCACATAGTCGGTCAGGCCTTTCGCCCGCATCTCGTCATAGACGGCGTGCTTGCGGCCCAGCGTGGAATCGCGTTCTAGGTTCTCGCGCACCTCGGCGGCGCCGTCATGGATCTCGTTGGCGGGACTACCGATGAATTCGGATCGCTCCCTGACGTCGAAGTCTACTCGCTCGATCACGGCCTCGGCCATCCCGTCGGCCCACATGATTCGCGCGCCAAGCCATTGCGGATGGTGAATCAGGATATGAAGCGAGGCCCGCTTGACCGGAATGCCCGCGCGCTGCAGCCGGACGCACAGCTCGGCGAAAATATTGTCAATGAAGCGCTCATCGCGCGTGTCGTTGATCAGCCAGTGCAGAACCTCGCCGTCGGAATGCGCGGCGACGGGATCGATGTTTGGCGGCGCGTTCATGTCGGGCTCCTGGGCGGTGATCTGGACCGGCGGCACCGGATATGTCGTGTCGCAGCCCGGCGGCGTCAACGGCGTCCGCTCGTAGAATGTCGGCATAAGTGGTGCAATATCACGTGCACCGTTATGGCGTCATTGCGGGAAATCAGGGCAAACGGCCGGCGGCGCGCCGCTGCTCGAAAGCTTTGCCGTGCGTGTAGGCGAGCAACAATGTGCGATGCGCAATGTCGGCCTCGCTCGCCTTGTTGAGCACGGCAGACAGGCATAAAACGGGCAACTGATAATTCGGGTTACCGGCTCTCTTGCGCTCGAATTAACCGCCCGTGAGCGCTCAAACGGCTAGTCGCGATCAGGCCATAACTTGAATTCATCCCAGGCGGTACCAAGGCTCTCGACGAGCCGATGGCACTGTTCGTCGGTATGAAATGGCGTCGGCGTAATTCGCAGTCTCTCAGTCCCTTTGGGCACCGTCGGATAGTTGATGGGTTGAATGTAAATCCCGGATTCCGCGAGCAGAAGATCGCAAACCGCCTTGCACTTTTCCGGATCGCCGACCGGTACCGGTACGATATGCGAGTTATTTGCGATGCGCGGAAGTCCACGCGCATCGAGCATCGATTTCAAGCGCGCGGCCCGTTCTTGATGCTGCGTCCTTTCGTGGCTTGAGACCTTCAGATGCCGGATCGCCGCCGTGGCCGCGGCGCAGACGGCCGGCGGCAATGCCGTCGTGAATATGAAGCCAGGCGCATAGGATCGCACCGCGTCGATGACGGCGCTGGAGCCCGTGAGATAGCCGCCGAGACATCCAAACGCCTTCGCCAGTGTCCCCTCGATGACGTCAATCCGGTCGGCCACGCCGAGCTGCTCGCTGATTCCGCCGCCGCGAGGGCCGTACATGCCGACCGCATGAACCTCGTCGCAATACGTCATCGCGTTGTAGCGTTCGGCGAGAGCGCAGATTGCTTGGATCGGAGCGACATCCCCGTCCATCGAGTACAGGCTTTCGAACACGATCAGTTTTGGGCGATGCATGCCCGCTTGAATAAGCAGGCATTCGAGATGCGCCATGTCGTTGTGCCGGAATATCCGCTTCTCGCAGTTCGATTGATGGATGCCTTCGATCATCGAGTTGTGGTTGGATGCGTCGGACAGAATGAGACAGCCGGGGATCAGCTTCGCAATGGTCGAAATGCCGGCCTGGTTGGAGACATAGCCTGATGTAAAGACCAGCGCGGCGTCCTTGCCGTGCAGATCGGCAAGCTCACTTTCCAACCCGACAAGGGGATGGTTGGTGCCGGCAATATTGCGGGTGCCACCGGCGCCGGTGCCCATGCGCGAGGAGGTGTCCACCATGGCCTGCACCACTGACGGATGCTGGCTCATGCCGAGGTAGTCGTTGGAGCACCACAGTACGATCTCCCGTGGCCCAGCCGGCGAATGCCAGATTGCCTCGGGATACTTTCCCGCGACGCGCTCGATGTCGGCAAACACCCTGTAGCGCCGCTCGTCACGGAGCCGCCGCAACGAACTCTCGAAGATTGCCTGGTAATCAGGAGCGACGGTCCGCTGCTTTACGGTATCGCAGAACCTTATCGGCGACCGTGCGCGACGATCCCCGGAAAGCGCGGGACTGGCGGATGGCATCGGAATAATCCCCGTTTCTGTTTCTTCATGATGCCGTCAAGCGGACCGTGGGCTTTTGACGCAGATCAAGAGCATCAGGGGGCGGCGGCTCCTGGGCCGGTTCGTCATCCGCAATGGCACGCCACGCCGCGCCTTCGAGATCGTCGTACTGCCCGTTCTTAAGCGACCAAAGGAATGCCAGCAGCCCGACAAGTCCGAGCCCCAGCGCCAACGGTACAAGGATCACGAGGACTTCCATCAGTTTTCCCCGCGAGAGGCTCGCCGTGCACGAAGTGCATTCAGCATCACCAGCACGGAGGAACCGGACATCGCGGCCGCCGCGATCAAGGGCGTCACAAAGCCGACGATGGCAATCGGAACCGCCAGAACATTATACCCGACCGCAAGCCAAAGGTTTTGCCGCATCAGATGCAACGCCTTCCGCGAGAGGTCGATAGCCGCAACCACCGGAGCAAGCGGCTTGCCGAGGAACACCAGATCGGCGGTGGCCTGGCTCAGATGCGCGGCGCTGATCGGCGACATCGAGACGTGAGCCGCGGCGAGCGATGGCGCGTCGTTCAGCCCGTCGCCGACCATCATCACCTTGAATCCCCCGCGCTTCAGCTCATTGATTCGCGCGATTTTGTCGGCGGGGGTCACGCCGGCGCGCCATTCACCGATCCCGAGCGTTTCCGCGGCGGATCGGACGGCCGGTTCCCGATCGCCCGAAAGAATCTCGACCATGATGCCGCGCGCCTGCAGCGCGGACACCGTCGCCTGCGCATCCGGACGCAGGCGCTGCCGGACGGCGAACACATACCGCGCGCTACCTCGGCGGAAGGCAACGACGGACACTTCCGGATCGAGGCACAGGACTTCATTGGCCATATCATCCGCCTTGCAGAATGACGGTCTGCCCAGCCTCACCTCTTCTCCATCAACGAAACCGCGAACGCCCTGCCCCGGCTCCTCCACGATTCCCGCAAGCGGCGATTTCGCATTTGACGCCCGTGCCACGGCCGCGGCGACCGGATGATGACTGGCAAGCGCAAGCCGGCCGGCGAGGTCGAGTACATCCCTTGGCACGCTGGCCGAATTCACGACATCGAGTTCGGGCAGCGTCAGCGTCCCGGTTTTGTCGAAGATAACGCGATCGACCTCGGCCAGCCGCTCGATGGAGTCGCCGGAATTGAGCAATACGCCCGCCCTGAACATCGCTCCCGACGCAACGGTCTGCACGGTCGGGATTGCCAGACCCAATGCGCAGGGACAGGTGATGATCAGAACCGCGATCGCCGTAATGACGGCATCGTGCCAGCTCGCGCCCGCGAGAATCCAGCCAAGCATTGTCAGCAGCGCGGTGGCATGGACCACCGGCGCATAAAGCCGGGACGCCCGGTCGGCCAGTTGCACATAACGGGAGCGTGCTTGCACCGCGTTATCGAGCAGGCGGGTTATTTCCGCCAGCAGCGTACCTTCCGATGCCGCCGAGACCCGCACGCGCAGGGTACCGGAGATATTGAGCGAGCCGGCATAAACCGGCGTGCCATGCTCCGCGCTGACATATAATGTCTCGCCGGTAATCAGGCTCTGGTCGATCTCGGATCGTCCCTCGGTCACAACTCCATCGACCGCGCATCGCTCGCCCGGCCGCAACAGGACGATATCGCCCGAATGGATCGCGGCGACCGGCACCTCGGAGATTTCGTCGGGCCCGACAAATTTGACCGCGGTCTCGGCCTTGAGCGCCGCCAGGTTTCCGGCGACCGCGCGTGTTTTCAGGCGCATCCTCTGGTCGAGACAACGGCCCACCAGCAGGAAGGTAAGCAGCATGATCGCGGCGTCGAAATAGGCATGCTCGGCGTGATACAAGGTTTCGACCACCGACATTGCCAGCGCAAGCGTGACGCCGATGCTGATCGGAACGTCCATGTTGACGTTGCCTGCGCGCAGCGCGCGGAATGCCGAACGGAAAAACGGCTGGCCGGCATAGGCCGCCGCCGGCAGCGCAATCAGCGCCGACAGCCAGTGAAAAAAGTCGCGCTGTGCGGAAAGCATGTCGCCGCCCGACCACACCGGTATCGACAGCATCATCACATTCATGGTGGCGAAGGCCGCAACCCCTAGGCAGCGGAGCAGGAAACGCGAGTTTTCGGCTTCGACGGCTTCCGCCCGAACCGTTTCGAACGGATAGGCCTTGTAGCCCAGTTCGGCGAGCCGATCGATAAATCGGGAAGGATCGAGCGTGCCCTCCTTCCATTCCAGCGCCACGCGGCGGTCCGTCAGATTGACGCGCGCGAGCGTCACGTCCGGTATCGCCGAAAGTCCTCGTTCGATCTTCGACATGCAGCCGGCGCAGCTGACGCCCTCGACAGCAAGATCCATGTGAGAGAGGCCCGAACCCAGGTTCCTCACATAATGCGAAAAGTCTCGTGTCGCCTGCATCACGCGATTCCCTAGTTCAGCAAAATCCGATTCCTGGACAGGAACATCCGCTGTCCCGCGGCCTCACCTTCAAGCACCAGATCCCACTGTCCGGACACGATCCCGGCGGCATTGCCGCGATAGATGCCGATCCCCACTTCGGCCAGCGCAACGGGCTTGTCGGCTCGCCTGTCGGTCGGACGTTCGAAGCGGCCCTGAAACTTCAAGCCCGACATCGGCGCACCGTTGTTGTCGCGCGCTTCCAACTGGACAGTCGCGCCGCCTCCGGAATCGCGACCGATACGGGCGTCAACCTTCCAGTCTCGCGCGTTCTGATCGTGGGCGGCGGTGATCTCGCTCTCGTAAGCGAGGCTCGCGCTGTAGGCGCTATCGACCTCGGTGCCGGGCAAGGTCTGGATGGCGAGTTTCATCATGATCAGGTTGACCCCGATCACGATCCCGAAAAACGCGACCAGCATGAAGAGAACCTTGCGGCCGGTCAGCGGTCTCGGTGATGCCAACGATCTGCTCATGCGATGTCCTGCGATTCGCTATGGCGCGACAAAATTATCCGTCGCCGATGCGACCTCGCCGAGGCCGATATCGGTCACCCGGAATTTCAGTGGAATCGACTTTTCCGAAAGGTCGGACGCCGTCACCAGAACCCGCAGCTCGGTCGTCTGATCCCGGCCCAGTATGATCATGGGCCGGTCCGGCGTGATCGAATCGGTTCCGACGACGTGGACCGTCGCATTGACCGGGCCGTCGACATCGATTGCCACCACGCGATCAAAACCTCGCTTGTTGAGGAAGCGAACCGTATAGCCGTTGCGTATCGATCCGTCGCTGAGCCGCACCGCGACGGGATTGCGGTCATGCAGCACGTTGATATCGAGCAGCGTCCGCGTCAGCAGCGCATACAGCATGATCGCGCCGACAGCGGCGATCATCGCGACATAGACGATGCTGCGCGGCCGAACCAGGCGGTAGATTTCCGGCTGGCCGGCCATCCGCTGGTGAATATTGATGTCGTTGTCATATCCGATCAACCGGGGCTCCCGCCCGATCTTCTTCATCACCGTGTCGCAGGCGTCGATGCACAATCCGCACTGGATACAGTCGAGCTGCGCGCCATCGCGGATATCGATTCCGGTCGGACAAACGGCGACGCATTGAAAACAATCGATGCAGTCACCTGCGACCTCACCTGACGCGCGCAGTTCGTTCGCCTTCTTCAAGGAGGTGCGCTTTTCGCCGCGGTCGTATTTGTAGGTGACGTTGAGCGCCCACTCGTCGGTCAACGCCGCCTGGATGCGCGGCCACGGGCACATATAGACGCAAACCTGCTCGCGCATGAAACCGGCAAGCAGATAGGTCGTGGCCGTCAATATGGCGATCCAGATATAGGCCAGCATCGGTGCCTGGAAGGTGACGAGCTGCTTCACCAGCGTCGGCGCGTCGTTGAAATACAAAACCCACGCGCCGCCGGTCCACCAGGCGATCATCAGCCAGATCGAATGCTTCAGCGTGATTTCCGCGAAGCGTTGCAGCCTCATCGTGCCCTTTGCGGCGTCCTTCTTCATCCGCTCGCGGCGGTCACCCTCGATCAGGCGCTCGACGGCGTAGAACAGGTCCGTCCACACGGTTTGCGGGCAGAGATAGCCGCACCAGATGCGGCCGCCGAGCGCATTCATCAGGAACAGCGTCAGGGCGGCGAGGATCAGCAGCCCCGTGAAGTAATAGACTTCCTGCGGCCACAGCTCGATGAAGAAGAAATAGAAGCGGCTGTTGGGGAGATCGACCAGCACCGCCTGATCGGGCGCGCCCAGACCGCGGTTCCAGCGCACGAACGGCAGCAGGTAATAGACACCGAGGCAGAACGCCATCAGCCCCCATTTGATGCGGCGGAAGCTGCCCGAGACGCTCTGCGGATAGACTTTTTTCTGGGCGACATAAAGCGGCCCATCGTCCGGATCCAGGTCGGTCAGTCGCAAGGTCTGGTTCATGGGCGGAATTCATCTCGCATCTCCGGTCGAGCCTACGCTCGATCGAGGACGCGCAATTGATTCACCTCAAGCGGCTGTCGGGCAGAATTGCCGGCGATGGTGCGCCGGGAACTACTGTCCGCCGCCCAGCGAATGAACATAGACCGCCAATGCCTTGATGGTGGACGGGTCGAGACGGCCGACCCACGCAGGCATCACGCCGGTGCGTCCATTGGTGATGGTCTCGACGATCGTCGCTTCGTCGGAGCCATAGAGCCAGATCTTGTCGGTCAGATTCGGCGCGCCCAGTTCCTGGTTGCCCTTGCCGGCATCGCCGTGACAGGACACGCAATTCTCAGTGAAGATTTTCTTGCCCGCCGCGGCGTCATAGCCGGGCCTGGTCGGCAGTCCCGACAGGGATCTGACATAGTTGGCGGCCGTGACGATCTCCGCGTTCTTCAGAACACCGGTCTTGCCAAAGGCCAGCATCGCGCTTTCATGCGTCTTGGCGTGCCCCGAGCGTGCTCCGAATTCGATGGTCTTCATGATCTGGTCGAGCGAGCCGCCCCACAGCCAGTCGTCATCGTTGAGATTGGGATAGCCCTTGGCGCCGGCACCGCCGCTGCCGTGGCAAGGCGCGCAATTGTCGCCGAACACGGTTTTGCCCCGGGCGCGCGCCAGCGCCAGCAAGGCGGGATCCTTTTCGATGTCTGCAAGAGACGCCGCGCCAAGCGCAACCATCTTGTCGCCGCGAATCTTCTCGAGGTTGGCCAGTTCGACGCCAACGTCCGCGCGCGACGAGTAATGCAATATCCCCGTGCTGTAGCTCCACAGCATCGGCCACGCCGGATAGACGATCCAGTACCCGATGGCCCACAAAATGGTGGCATAGAACGTAATCACCCACCAGCGCGGCAACGGCGTGTTCAGTTCCTTGATGCCGTCCCACTCGTGGCCGGTTGTTGCCGTGCCCGAAACCTTGTCAACGTCGCCATGCTCGGTCATGATGATTCTCATTCATCCCGCAGCGGCATTCTCGACGCGTCGTCGAAAACCGCCTTGTTGCGGGGCCACAGCGCATAGGCCACGATGGCCAGGAATATTCCGATGAAAATCGGCGTCCAGATCGTCACCACGAAATCCGATGCAAAATTCTGGACCGTTAGAACAGCTTTCATCGTCCTGCCTTCTCAGCGAAGATTTGCTTTTTCGTTGTAAAGTTTGAAATCGACGAGCGTGCCGAGCATCTGCAGATAGGCGACCAGCGCGTCCATTTCGGTGGGAAGGCCGTCCTTGCCGTCGAAGTTGCGCGCGACCGCCTTGGGATAGCGTTTCAGGAACGCATCGACCCCGGCACTGTCCGGATCGGCTTGGGCCTTCAGGTCGGCCACAGCATTGGCAATCTGATCGTCCGAATAAGGCACGCCCACAACCCGGCTGGTCCGCAGATGGTTGGCCATCGTTGCGGTATCGACCGCGGTTTCCGCCAGGAACGGGTATCCAGGCATCACCGACTGCGGAACGATCGAGCGCGGATTCGCCAGATGCGTGACATGCCATTCGTCGGAATATTTGGCGCCGACGCGCGCAAGATCCGGCCCGGTGCGCTTCGAACCCCACTGGAACGGATGATCGTACATGCTTTCGGCGGCAAGCGAGTAGTGCCCGTAGCGTTCGACTTCATCGCGCAACGGCCGGACCATCTGCGAATGGCAGAGATAGCAGCCTTCGCGGACGTAGATGTTGCGTCCCGTCAGCTCCAGCGGCGTGTAGGGCCGGATGCCGTCAACCACTTCGATGGTGCTCTTCAGGTAGAAAAGCGGCGTGATCTCGACCAGGCCGCCGATCGCAATCACCGCGAGAATCCCGACGATGAGGACGATCGAGTTCTTCTCGAAAATCTGATGCCGTTTCCAGAATGACATTTTGCTCGCTCCTCATTCAGCCGGCTGAAGAGCGACGGGCAACGGCACCGACGTGGCTTCGGCCTCGCCGACCCGCACCGTCATCCAGAGATTATACGCCATGATCAGCGCGCCGATCAGGAACAGCGCCCCACCCGCGGCGCGGATGATGTAGAACGGGTGCATCGCCTCCACGGTTTCGATGAAGGAATATTCCAGGAAGCCCAGCGACGTGTAAGCGCGCCACATCAGTCCCTGCAGGATGCCGGACACCCACATCGCCGAGATGTAGAGGACGATGCCGATGGTCGCGATCCAGAAGTGCCAGTTCACAAGCTTTAAGCTGTAGAGGCCCTTCCGATTCCAGAGCCAGGGAATCAGGCAATACAGCGCACCGAAAGAGACGAAGCCGACCCAGCCCAGGGCGCCGGAATGAACGTGACCGATGGTCCAGTCGGTGTAGTGGCTGAGCGAGTTCACCACCTTGATCGACATCAGCGGCCCTTCGAAGGTCGCCATGCCGTAGAAGGCGACGGAGACGACCAGCATCCTCAGCACGGGATCGGTGCGCAGCTTGTCCCAGGCGCCGGACAACGTCATCAGGCCGTTGATCATGCCGCCCCAGGACGGCATCCACAGCATGATCGAGAACGTCATGCCCAGCGTCTGCGCCCAGTCCGGCAGCGCGGTGTAATGCAGATGGTGCGGACCCGCCCAGATGTAGAGAAAGATGATCGCCCAGAAATGGATGATCGACAGCCGGTAGGAATAGACAGGCCGCTCGGCGCGCTTGGGAATGAAGTAATACATGATGGCGAGGAAGCCGGCGGTGAGGAAGAATCCGACCGCGTTGTGCCCGTACCACCACTGAAACATCGCATCCTGCACGCCGCCCCAGGCGATGTAGGATTTTGAGCCGAACACCGACACCGGCAATGCCGGATTGTTGCCTAGATGCAGCACGGCGATCGTGACGATGAAGGCGAGATAAAACCAGTTGGCGACGAAGATGTGCGGTTCCTTGCGCTTGACCAGCGTCATCAGGAACACCAGCAGATAAGTGACCCAGACGATGGTCAGCCAGAAATCGGCGTACCATTCCGGCTCGGCGTATTCCTTCGATTGCGTCACCCCGAGCAGGTAGCCGGTACCCGCGATCACAATGAAGAAATTATAACCGAGCACGACAAACCAGGGCGCGAGGTCGCCGGCAAGCCGGGTCCGGCAGGTCTTCTGGACCACGTAGAATGAGGTTGCGATCAGCACGTTGCCGCCGAAGGCGAATATCACCGCAGATGTGTGCAGCGGACGCAGGCGGCCAAAGCTGGTCCACGGCAGATCGAAATTGAGAGCGGGCCACGCGAGCTGACAGGCGATCAGCAGCCCGACGGCAAAGCCCGCGATGCCCCAGAATACCGATATCGACGCCGCGAACTTGACCGGACCGAGATTATAGTTGGGCCTGCCGTTGATTTCCTGAGGGGGCAGCGACACCGGGCGGTCAAAATAGCGGTTGATGATGGCGAAAACCGCCGACAGGCTGGCGGCGGCGGCAAGCGACGCATGGAAGGCGAACGGCGCGTCCACAGCCATGGCCGCGCCGATCAAGCAAACAAATGCCGACGCCGCGAAAAAGACGGATAAGCCGGCTTCGCCGTGAGTCATTGACTTTGCAGCATCAAATCGGTTCATGCCCGGCGCCTCTTCTCGAAAATGGCATTCCCAAAGACCACACATTCGATTTGGCAAGTTTGATCGAAGTCAAACCCGGGCGGTTTTTGGACGCGATGTCCGTTTTGGAGCATCTCAGCAACAGGCAGGTGCGAAAGGCAGGGCTCGCTCCTCGATCCTCCTTTCGTCCTCCAGGGCCTGCAGTGTCTGCGTATTCGGACAATAACCGGATCTGCGCGTGTCCGACCCTCGCTGCCCGAACTCGTTCGCGCATCGCTTCTTGGACGAGCACATTCCGCAAACCCGTTCCAGGTCACGCGACACTTCCGGGTGCTGCTTTTTTACAATCTCCGGGGGAAGCCCGAATTCCGCCATCCGCTTGTTCAGGAGGTCGCCCGACAGGTTGCCTCCAGTCGAAATCGCATAAAGTTCGGGAGGCGAAAGGTTCAAATCCCTCGCGATCTCTGCGAACTCGGTGCGATCGAGCCCTTGCAGCTCGCCATCGTTCACGAATCGGGAAGCCACAGCCCGTATCCAACCAGCCAAGCCGGAGCGCCGTGGTAACTTCGGCATACTGTCGGAAAATATCGTCATTGCGTGCCCTCGCCCACTGCTGAGGCATTGAAACGACTCCGATGCGTCTCATATTGACCTGGATCAAACAGGCTGGCTGGTTACACAGCCTTGCTGAAGCGCGCGGCATCTACGCGCGTGTGCGGATCGAAAGCGGACGCGATGATCCGCACGACCGACCGGCCGGCGTCGGTGGCGGTCACGACGCGTCCGTCTATGCGGACCAAATCGTCGGCGATCAGCGGCTGCAGTAGCTTTAGTTCTTCACCGAAATCCATTTCAGGAGCGGTAACGTCGAGATCCGCCTGAAACCGGCACATCAGGCTTTCGATGGTGCGGGCACGCTGCCTTTCGGCGGCATCGAGACGACAGCCGCGCGACGCCGCCAGATAGCCATTCGAAATCGCGCGAACGTAGCTCGGAACATCCGAAATATTCTGGACATAGCCATCCCTGAACCGGGAAATCGACGACGCTCCGAAGCCGAGAAGCGTTTCACTCCCATCGTCGGTATATCCCTGGAAATTCCGGCGAAGCCGCCCTGCTGCCGCGGCCCGCGCCAACGTGTCGTCCGGTCTGGCAAAGTGATCGATGCCGATCTTCAAATAGCCGCGGCGCAGAAATTCCTCGGTGATAACGCCGGCTTGATCGAGGCGTTGCTCTGCTCCTGGCAGGGACTTCTCGTCTATGCGCCGCTGGTTGGCCTTGAGACGCGGCATATGAGCATAACCGTAACACGCGATACGATCCGGCGAGAGCCCGGCGACTAACTCGCATGTTTTTCGCAGCGAGGCCGTGGTCTGCAACGGCAGGCCGTAGATCAGGTCGAAATTCAGATTGTCGATCCCAGCCGCCCGCAATTGCGTCACCGCCGCTTCGACATTCCGCATCGGCTGCAGCCGCCCGATCGCCGCCTGGACCAGCGGATCAACGTCCTGCACGCCGAGACTGGCCCTGTTTACACCGATCTCCTTCAAGCCGCGCGCCAACGACGGCGTAATGTATCTGGGATCAAGCTCGATGGCGTGTTCGGCGTCGGCTTCGATAATAAAGCGGCGGCGCAGCGCCTGCATGACGGATGCGAGGCCCGCCGTACCGAGGATGCTCGGCGTTCCGCCGCCCCAATGCAGCCGGGCCACGCGAACCGGTCCGGGCACGAGGTCGCCGACACGAGCTATCTCGTGCTCCAGCGCATTCCGGTACGCCGCCATGACATCGTCCCGCGGCGCCTTCTTGGTGTTGCAGCCGCAGTACAGGCACAGATCACGGCAATACGGAACGTGCAGATAGACCGAGACGGCCTCGGCCACATCCAGAGCTCGCAGCCACTGCGCCTGGTCCGCGGACGCAACGTCGGGCTTGAACTCGGCGGCCGTCGGATACGACGTATACCGCGGCACCTGCAGTCTGGCGTAACGGCGCACGGTTTCGTTCACGGCAGTGTTTTCTCACAGCGACGAATCGGCCCGGGGGAAAGGTTCCGCGAATCAGAATGCCCGGCGCTTCGCGTTGGGATGTCGAGCCAATTGTTTCGGCCGGGTCTGGAAGTCAGCCCAAATGAGGGCAACGGCAAAGACAACGAACATTGCGATGACGGCGGCGGCGACGAATATCGAATCGACTGGCATGGCGGCTCTCCTGTTCGCGGAGCATGATGCCAAGTCTGCGGCGATCGTCTTTGACCTGAATCAACCGGCCGATCATCTCTGCGGCAGGAAACATCTATGCCGCGGCGAGGGCTTCCGCCCGGGCCGAGTCCAGCAGGCGGACGCCGCCGATTGTGATCATCAACAACTTTTCGCGTTCGAATCGAGTCAATGTACGGCTCACGGTTTCGATCGTCAGTCCCAGATAATCGGCGATGTCCTGCCGGCTCATGGGCAATGTTATTGTTTGTCGATCGTCGCCGGTTTGCCCCAGCCGGTCTCGCCAGCCGACCAGAAAGGCCGCGACCTTCTCTTCGGCGGTGCGGCGTCCGAGCAGGAGCATCTGGTCCTGCGCCAGCATGAGTTCGCGCGCAACGAATTCGTTGATCCGAAGCAGCAAATGCGGCCGTTGCTCAATGAACTGTGCAAATGCCTCCACGGAAAGGCGACACGCCGATACCGAACCGATCGCATCCACGGAATAGCCGTAGCGATCGGACGGTGCTGTGCCGAGGAAATCTCCCGGCAGCGCAAAACCGATCACCTGCCGCCGCCCATCCGGCAGCAGCTTGTAGAGACGCGCGGCACCGGCCGTCAGGGTGTGGACCGAGCTGGCGGCCTGGCCCGCGGTGAACAGCGCTTCATTGGGCGTCAAATGAACAGGGCGGGCGATCCGTTCGAACTCGGTGAGGTCGGCGTGGTCGAGCACGCCGCATATGCTGAGCGATCGGACTGCGCAGGCCGAGCAGCGGCCAGGACTGCTACGCGTTGAATTCGACGCAATGGTTCGTATCATGTGGCTCTGCCTGTTCGACCGGCGATCAGCCGGTGCGTCTTCTTCTCGTCGGTTGCGCAAGGTCGTCCCTGAAGCGTGTGCCATCTTAATGGTCTGACGGTCTGCCGCTTGATTCAGATCAAATCGATTCGCGATCTAACCTTCATGGTCCAGGTGACACATGATCCGCATCCTCCCGGAGTCGAAGTTGCTATGACCGGACGAATATTGAGTTCTCTGGCGTTCAGCCTGATCATGCTGACTCAAGCATTGGCGGCTTCCCCCGCGGAACAGCGCGGCAGGACCTTCGCGCTGAACAACTGTGCGCGATGCCATTCCATCGACAAGGTGACGCAAAGCCCACTGAAGATCGCGCCGCCCTTCCGTACCCTGCACCTGCGCTACCCGATTGAAACCCTCGCAGAAGCGTTGGCGGAAGGCATTACCACGGGCCATCCGACCATGCCGCAGTTCCAGCTCGACCCCGGCCAGATTAATGATCTGCTGTCATATCTGAAGACGCTGGAATAGCCGCAAGCGCCGCCGTGTCTACAGCGCCTGCACCGTCCAGGCGACCATTTGCTTCGCAATTCGGCCGAATGCATCGCTGAACGCCGCAGCAGCCGCCGACGGTTCGACGCGATCGAACTTTTCGCTTTCCTCAAACAGCCGCGCTGCAACGACCTTGCCGTTTTTGTCGACAATCCTCGCCGACAGTCCAATTTCGGCGGTCGGCGTCGAATCCACTGCAATTCGGAAGCGCCTGACATCGATCAAAAGCTGGAAATCGGTCTGGCCGAGATCGGCGACGCGCAGCGGGGCGTGTTCGATGTCGTAGTTCTCGAAACTCTCGATCAGCCTCGCCTGCACCAGCTTCGGGATGGCGTCGGCCCACAGGGCTTCGGCGAATCCCGGATACTCCTGCGCCGGCGAGAACAGGAAGCGTTGCGTCTCCAGCATCGCCACGGCGGTAGGTTCCGGGATGGCCAATTGCACGCTGATGGTCTTGCCGGCCGCTCCCTGACTTGGAAGGGCGCGCAAATCGTAGGTAATTTTCGGCGGCGGAGCCGTTACGCCGGTCATGCGTTCGAGACCGGACACGATGCCGTCGAGTTTTCCGGTGTTGCGCGCCAATCCCTCGGAGAAAACCTTGAAATTGGTGATGGTGTCCTTGAGCGACCCGGAATTCTCCGCCAGCACCGCATCCACTCTCCGCAATGCGTCGCGCGCGGCCTGCGTCATGCCTTGGCCCGCGCCCGGTTCGGCAACGAGCAACGGCACCTCGCCGGAGTTGCCCAGCATCACGCCGCCCTCCAGCGCGATCACGGGAACGCCGGTCAGACCCTGAAATTCCAGACCGACCTTGGTGTCGGATCGCACCGGCGTCGTCGAGGCCACCGAGATCGTCGCATTGACGCGGCGCGGGCTGTCCGGCGCGAGGCCGAGGTCCGTTACCTCGCCGACGCGGATTCCATTGAACAACACGGCGGCGCCGACCAGCAGGCCGGGTACCGAACCGTCGAACTGGACATGATAGGTCGACCGCGGACCGAGGCCGCCGCTGTTGTGAAGCCAGTACACGAAGCCGAACGCGGCGGCGATGGCCGCCAGCACGAAGGCACCGACGACGACGAAAGGAGCGCGGGTTTCCATCTCTCAACTCGCCTTCGGTTGCAGCATCCGGGATCGCTTGCCGTGAAAATAGGCCCGCACCCAGGGATGCTCGGATTGCAGCAGGTCGCGCATCGGTCCGATGGCGACGATCTTGCCGTCCGCCAGCGCCGCGACGCGATCGCAGACGGTATTCAGACTGGCGAGGTCGTGGGTGACCATGAACACCGTCAGCCCCAGCGTCTTCTGCAGCGTCTTGATCAGGGCGTCGAAATCGCCTGCCGCGATCGGATCCAGGCCGGAGGTCGGTTCGTCGAGAAACACGATGGCGGGGTCCAGCGCGAGCGCGCGCGCCAGCGCCACGCGCTTGGTCATGCCGCCCGACAATTCGGAAGGAAACTTGTCGCCATCCTCCGGTTTCAGCCCGACCATTTCCAGCTTGGCGGTGGCGATCTCGTCCATCAATATGTCCGAGAGCACGAGATTTTCGCGCAACGGAAACTGGATGTTCTGACGCACGGTCAATGAGGAGAACAGCGCGCCCTGCTGGAACAGGATGCCCCACTGTCCGGCGGCGCCTTGGGTGACCCGGCCGTGATTGCCGCCGATCGCGGCGCCCATGACCTCGATCTCCCCGCTTTGCCGGGGAATGAGTCCGATGATGGTTCGCATCAATACGGACTTGCCGCCGCCGGAAGCGCCGACCAGGCCGAGGATTTCGCCCTTGCGAACGTCGAGCGAAAGATGATCGATCACGACACGGCGGCCGAAGCCGACCACAAGGTCGTGGACGCGAATCGCGAACTGAACGGCGGCTTGCTCCATCGCTACATTCCGATCGATGCGAAAAACACGGCAAACAGTCCGTCGAGCACGATCACCAGGAAAATCGACTTGACCACCGACGTGGTCGTCTGCCTGCCCAGCGACTCGGCGCTTCCCTTCACCCGCAAGCCTTCGCTGCAGGCGACGACACCGATTACCAGCGCCATGAACGGCGCCTTGATGATGCCGACCTCGAAATGGGTGACCGACACCGCATCGTGCAGCCGTGCGATGAAGATCGCCGGTCCCATGCCGCCGTAGAACCAGGCCACCAGACCGCCGCCGTAAAGCGCCGCCATCGAACCTATGAAGGCCAGGATCGGCAACGCGCAGATCAGAGCGATGACGCGCGGCAGGATCAGCACTTCGACGGGGTCGAGGCCCATGGTCGATAGCGCATCGATTTCCTCGCGCATCTTCATGGAGCCAAGCTCGGCGGTATAGGCGCTGCCGGAGCGGCCGGCGACCATGATCGCCACGATCAGCACGCCGAGCTCGCGCAGCACCAGGATGCCGACCATGTCGACGACGTAGGAATCGGCGCCGAATTTGCGGAAGTGGAAGATACCCTGCTGCGCGATGATGGCGCCGATCAGGAAAGTGATCAGCACCACGATCGGTATGGCCTGCCAGCCGACCTTGTAAAGCTGATAGACCAGCGATGTCAGCCGCAGCGACTTCGGCCTGCGCAGCACGCCGAATATGGCCAGGGAAAGCGAACCCAGCATCTGCAGGAACACGGCGAGGTCTTCGGTGGCACCGACTGCAGAACGCCCGATCTCCTCGACCTTGACCACGACGGGGTTTCGAGCCGGGGCCGGCGCCGGATTATGCCGATTGACCTGACGAACCTCCTCGATCAGCCCGGCGTAATTGTCGGCAACGCCGATCATCTCCGTGCGATGACCGGCCGACGCGGCACGCCGCGACATTTTTTCGAGCATCCAGGCGCCGAGCGTGTCGAGTTCGCGCAGCTCGGCCATATACGTCCTGACGAAATTGGAGCTGTCGAGCTGCGGCGTAACGGCGTCGGCGAGCCGCTCCAACGCCGCCACATTGGCTGCGGTCCACGACCCACCCGGACGCAGTTCAAGCAGGTCGCCGGATGGCGTAGCCGTCAACAGAGGTTCGGTCGCCACGATGATTTCCTAGTGTGAGGTAACGTCCTTGCCTAGGCTACGCACGAGCCGGCCATGTTGACCTCCCTCAAGGCTGCAAACGCCGCTCCGTCACGCTGCCAAATCAATCGCGATACCGCCGGCTCAGCGGGAATTCGGCGGGCAGCCAAATGAAAATGGACGGCTCGCGTCGAGCCGCCCATTTCGTCCGCCGCTTGACACAAGTTTACGTAGCTGAACTGGCTCGAACTGCCCTGACCAGCGGACCGGCCTGCCGGAGATGGGCCTTCCATGCCTCGATCGCGACCGCCAGCGATGTCAGCGCCCAGAACACCGGGTATTCATAGCCGCCCGTATTCCAGGTCCAGCCGAAGCCCTTGACGACTTGCAGCGAATAGACCGCAACGCCGAGAAGCGCAAAGGCGCCGAGCGCGGCGAAGCGGGTGCAAATGCCGAACACCAGGGCCAATCCGGCGGCGGTTTCAGCGAGCGCGGCGATGTACACCCAAATCTCCGGCGGATGAAAACCTGCCTTGGCAAAAAAGCCCGCCGTGCCCGCAGCGACCGCGCCGGCCGCGAATTTTCCCGCAACATGCGGAAAAAGAAACAAACCGCAAATGATACGAATAATGTTCAGGCCGTTCGACAGATCAAAGTTCTCCGCCTTGATGCGGAAGTCATCCCTGGTGAGCCACATGGTTCAACCCCTTCTGTTGCTGTTGGCAGTATCGCGCAGGGGGAATTCATGGGTTTGCGGCAGATCAACGTTTGTCTGCATGCAATCGCATAGCTGTTTTGCAACGTGAATAGAGGCCGTCCTCGATCTAGAGCGCAAGCCTGACGCGGTAAATATCGTGCTCGACCGGATCCGACTTCACCTCGAAGCCGAGGCTGCGGCACATTTCCAGCATCACGGTATTTTCAGCCAGTACGTCGCCCCAGATGGTCTTGAGTCCCTCGGCGCGGGCGTATTCGATGATCAATTGCATCAAGGCCCAGCCGAGACCCCTGCCCTTGAGATCGGATCGCAGCAGGATCGCATATTCGCCGGTCTCGTAGATGGAGTCCGAGTGAAGCCTGACGACGCCCGCTATTTCGCCGCTGGCTTCGTCCAAGGCGACAAAAGCCATCGAGCGCGCATAGTCGAGCTGGGTCAGACGCGCGATGAATGCGTGGGAAAACTCCTTCATCGGCCCGAAGAATCGTAGCCGAAGGTCGTGGCTGGTCACGTGCCGCAACATCGCGTGGATCAGCGGTTCATCTTCCGGCCGGATTGGGCGGACGAATATCCGCCAACCGCTTTTGACCTCGATGTGACGCTGCCATTGCGATGGATAGGGCCGCACGGCGAAGTTGCCAGGCCCCAAGCCGCCGAATTTCCGCACCACGCGGCCGACCGAGACGCGCGCATCGACGGCGAGCACGCCGGCCTCGTCCGCGAGCAAGGGATTGATGTCCAGTCCGCGAATTTCCGGAATATCGGCAGCCATCTGGGAAAGCTTGACCAAGACCATCGCGACGGCGTCTTGCTTCGCGGCCGGGACGTCCCGGTAGCCACGCAAGAGACGAGATATCCGGGTACGCTCGATCAGACCACGCGCCAGCTGCAGATCGAGCGGCGGCAGCGCCAGCGCCTTGTCGTTGATGATCTCGACCGCCGTGCCGCCATGACCGAACAGGACAACGGTGCCGAATGTCGGATCGTCGGCAAGGCCGAGAATGAGCTCGCGTGCCTTCGGCCGTAGCACCATCGCCTGCACCATCACGCCGGATATCCGCGCTTCCGGTCGCAGTGCTTTCGCTCGTGCAAGCATATCGGCCGTCGCTGTGCGGACCGCATCGACGCTTGTCAGATTGAGCACGACACCCCCGACATCGGACTTGTGAACGATGTCGCGTGACATGATCTTGAGCACCACGGTCGCGCCTTGCGCAAACAGCGCCGAGGCATGCGCGACCGCCTGCTCGGCGTCGGCGGCTGCCAAGGTGGGTACCATCGTGATGTCGTAGGCGTCGAACAGCCGCTTGATTTCGATCGGATCGAGCCATTGGCGGCCGTCGGCAAGCGCCGCATCGACAAGCGTTCGGGCAGCTTCGATATCCGGCACAAAGTCGCTGGGCATCGCCGGCGGAAGCTGCGCCAACGCCTCCACGATCTCTCGATGCCGCACCAGGTGCATGAAGCCTCGCACCGCATCGTCTTCGGTCGGATGGTTCGGAATTCCGGCACGGCTCAGGAGATCGACGATCTCCCGCCCAGCTCCTACCCAGACGGCGAGCACGGGCTTGGCGGCATCTTGATGCTGGTCGCGATATTTCCGAACGACCCCGGTCACCGTCGCAGCGATATCGTCTGCGCGCGCAATCGCCGTCTGGACGTTGATTACCAGGACGGCGTCATTGCCGGAATCGGCCAGCAACACTTCGAGCGCCGCGGCATAGCGCGCAGGGTCGGCGTCGCCGATGATGTCGATCGGGTTTGATCGAGACCATGTCGGAGGCAACACCGCGTCGAGCTTCTCCCGGACCGCGGGCGCGATTTCGGCGGGGATGCCGCCCAATTCGGCCAGCCGATCGACGGCGAGCACCCCGATGCCACCGCCATTGGTCAGGATCGCCAGCCGTTTTCCCGGTGGCGATTTCAGACGCCCCAGCGTCTCGGCGCAGTCGAACAGTTCGCGGAGGTCCGACACCCGCAGCATGCCGGCACGCTGGAATGCAGCGTCGTAGACGGCGTCCGAGCCAGCCAGCGCGCCGGTGTGGGTTGCAGCGGCCTTGGCGCCCTGCGCCATGCGGCCGGATTTGACGACGACGACCGGCTTGATCCTCGCCGCGGCGCGCGCGGCCGACATGAATTTGCGGGCATCCTTGATGGCTTCGATGTAGAGCAGGATGGCCTGCGTGCCCTTGTCCATTGCGAAGTAATCGATGAGATCGGCGATATCGACGTCGAGTTGGTCGCCGATCGACACGATCCCGGAAAACCCGACCGCGCGCTGCGCCGCCCAGTCCACCATGCCCGCGGCGATGGCACCGGACTGCGAGATCAGCGCCAGATTTCCGGCGGCAGGCATGTGCGCGGAAAAACTTGCGTTGAGATTTGCTCCGGGCATCATGATGCCGAGACAATTCGGCCCGATCAGCCTCATTCCGTATTTTTTTGCGGCACGTTCGGCTGCCTCCGCCAGGGATCCCGCGCCGTGGCCGAGCCCGGCACCGATAATGACCGCACCCGCCGCGCCGCAAAGGCCGGCTTCGTCGATGAGACCAGGGACCGCCTTGGCCGGGGCGGTGATCACCACCAACTCGGGCGCGAAAGCGAGCTTGCTGAGGCTGCCTACCGTTGTGACGCCGTCGATCGCAGCGTAGCGCGCATTCACCAGCCCGAATTCACCTTGGAAGTTCGCCTTGCGAATATTGCCCAGAATGGCCCGGCCGACCGAGGCTTGGCGCGGGCTGGCTCCGACCAGCGCGAGCGAACGCGGGGAAAGCAGATTTTTCAGGCGGTAAGTCGACATCGGTTTTGATCACCGGTCGTTGCCGGCCCCTTGCGGACTAAGGCACGCGCAAGCAGGCCAGAGGCTTCGTCCACATGACACTGTAGCCCGACGCCGGCTCAGCCCGAACGATAAATCCAGCTGGCCTTTCCGTATATGCGGCGGCAAATTCGCGGTTGAGACAGATCAAAGCCGGGGCCGCCTTCGCATGCGATCCTTCACGCACGTTCAACCATGTTCACCCGAAGGAGGAATGCCATGCCGGTAAATGTCGGGACCATCGACCAGTATGTACGGATGGTTATGGGATTGGCTCTGGTCGCATTCGCGTTCCAGGACGGCCTGCCAATCCAGGGATGGCATTGGGCCGGATTGCTAGGTCTGGTGATGCTCGTCACCGCCTTCTTCCGGAGCTGCCCGCTCTATACCGCCCTGAGACTTTCGACCAGCGACGTTCGCAATGGATCGGCGGCTTTGCGTCGATCGGAGTGACGGAATCGCTATGGGATGCGGATCGGCGACATGAGGCACGCCGGTATTGTGCCCATGGCCGTCGAGCCTCGGCCTATTCTGCGCTGCGTGGTCTTGCCGGCACCACCTCACCACTTGCCGCATGCCGCAGGATCGACGTTGATTGCATCGGTTTCGGTCAGTCCAGCGGATGACGCTTGAACAGGCTTGCGGCGGCTTCGGTCATTCGTTCGCCGTGCTTGAAAAGCCGGTCACGGTCACGGCGAATAAATTCGATCTGATGCTTGCCGCATTCCTCGTACATCGCCCTGATGTCGCTGACGGAATGTGCAGCGGCCATCTTTGACACGAACTCCGAGAGCAGGTGCGTCTCGGTCCGCGTTCGGTCCAGCACCTCGTTGCCGGCGAACACCAGTTCCTCAAGCATCAATTTTTGTGCGCCGAACATGAAGTTGGCGGCGCGCTGGTTGGCCTTGGCCATCTGGGTCTCGGCCTGCACCGTGGCTGGCACAGGGGTCATTGCAGCCGCTTCGGAAAGCTCGGGTGTGGACATGATGACCTCCGGTGTATGTCTGTTCGTCTGAGCAGCTACGCCTGGGCGACGGCATCCGCATTGAGCTGCATCAAACCGGTCGGGCGCGGCCAAAGTTTGATCCTCGTCAAAAGACCCGATCCGGACCCCAGTAAGCTGGCTGTGGAACAGGAGATCAACATGCGTGCCCATCAAATCATGACCAGGTTCGTCGTTACCGTCACCCCGGAAACCACCATCCTCAAAGCCGCGAACATCATGCTGCAGCTGCAAGTCAGCGCACTGCCGGTGCTGGATACCGCCGGCAAGCTGGTCGGCATCGTGTCGGAAGGCGATTTCATTCGCCGCAGCGAAATCGGCACGCAGCGCAAGCGCGGCCGCTGGCTCAAATTCATTCTGGGTCCCGACCAGGCGGCAACCGACTTCGTTCACGAGCACGGCCGCAAGGTATCCGAGGTGATGACCCCCAATCCATTCACCGTGACCGAGGATGCGACGCTTGAGGAAATCGTGGAATCGATGGAGACCAACGGCGTCAAGCGCCTGCCGGTAATGCGCGGCAACGAACTCGTCGGCATTGTGTCGCGCGCCAACCTGCTGCAGGCGGTCGCGAGCCTTGCCCGCGAAATTCCCGATCCGACCGCGGACGACGACCATATTCGCAGGCGCGTCATCGATATCCTGGAGAAGAACGACTGGTGTCCGATGGGGCTCCGCGTCGTGGTGCGCGACGGCATCGTGCATCTCGGTGGCGTGATTACCGAGGAGCGTTCACGGCAGGCGGCGATCGTCGGCGCGGAAAACGTCTCGGGCGTGAAGAAGGTTCACGACCATCTGTGCTGGGTTGAACCGATGTCCGGGTTGTATCTGGAGTCGCCGGAAGACGTTGCGATGGCAAAGGCCAGCTGATCGGGCCGGTCGGGCGTCGACGTTGACCACGCGCAGCGCGGCGGCCGGCGCTCTTCGCACAGGACATCTGCGGCGCACCGGGCGTTGCGCAACGGTTGACGTCACGCTTTGACGCGCACGCCGCCCGCCAGCGCGCGCATGATGTCCTCGCGCGCGATGATCCCCACCAGCTGCTGGCCGGCATCGAGCACAGGGATACTTTTTATCCGATGATCCACCATCAACTGCAGCACCCGCGTGAGCTTCGTCCCGGCATCGACATAGATGAATTCAGGCGTCATGACTTCCGCGACGCGCCGTGACAGCAGGTCGTCATAGGCGGGGACCATCCGGCCCGGGTTAAAGGCAAAGCATTTCAGGAAGTTGAACTTGGTCACCAGGCCGACGATGTCGTCGTTTTCGCGGACCGGGAAAGCGTTGAAATCGGCCTCCTCGAACATTCGCTGCAGTTCGCGCATGGTCGTATCGCGCCCCACGGTCTTCACCGTTCGCGTCATGTAGTCGCCGGCGCTCGCCTCGAGGAACCTATGCATGGCGCTCCCTTGTCATCACGGGTTCCTTAACGGGACAGAAACGCACACCGGCCGGATTTCGTCGCAAGATGGCGCGTGACGCCGCCAAGGATCCATTCGCGGAAGCGCGAATGACCGTAAGCACCCGCGATCACCGCGCCGGCGCCGACATTGGCTGCAATCCTGTCGAGCTGTTCGGTGACGGCTGCTCCGGTCGCCGCTTCCGGAACGAGGGTGTTCGCCATGATGCCGTGGCTGCGCAGCCATTCCGCTACGTCTTCGACATGCGACAACGCATCGGCGCGTTCGGTGTTCTGCTCGGGAATTTCCGCGATCGTGACATCTTTTGCCGCAGCAAGGATAGGCAGCGCATCGAACACGGCTCGGCGGGCCTCCCTTACGTCCTTCCATGCCACCAGCACGCTTCTCAAATCGAGCCATTGAACCGTCGGCGGCACGACGACGAGCGGGCGGCCGGCTTGCATGAGCAGGTCGCTCGGATCCGGGGCGACCAAGGGATCGACCATGGCCTCGGCGCGCGCGCCGACCACGAGGACGTCCGCCGCCCTTGCGTGCTGCATGACGTAAGGAATCGGCAACGTCAGCGCGGAACGCCACTCCACGGATTTCGCGCGCTTTGAGACCGAGGCGCGAAACTCCGTCTCGAGTTCGGACAGCCGCCTCCGGACCGCTGCTCCCTCCTCTTCGAGGACCTTTTGCGCATAATCGCCTTCGGCGAAATACAACGCCGGTCCGATGTCCGAGGCGGCAACGCCGATAACGCGCGCCTCAAAACGCTCGGCCAAATCGCCCGCGACCGCGAGACAGGCATCGTTCGAGCGGTCCAGCGCCGGAGTGACCATTATGGTTTTGTAGCCCACGTCCTGCTCCATGCCTGGCCGGGAAAATGCCCGCCTATCACGGTTGTCGATTTTAGGCGGCGATTCCGGATCGAACCTGACCTAGATCAAAGAGGCGCGCTTTCGCTGTCCGGGAATTCGGAGACCAGCCGCGAAATCGATGAACACTCCTTTTGTTTCAACAGGATGCGCGCTATTGACGGTCAAGCCTGCACCGGACTCCACAGCGCGGCGCCGGGCATGGTATCCAGCGCACGCAAGAGCCGAAAGACGGAGCATGATTGACGTCGACCGACCGTTTCTCAACCAGGATCCGTTCGATGAGAACGTGCGCGGCGGCATCGAAGGATCCGGCGTCGGCACCTGGGACCTTGAGCTTGCAACCCAGGAACTGATCTGGTCGAACACCGCACGAAAGCTTTTCGGCGTTTCACCGGAAAGGGCCGTCGACTACGAGCTCTTCCTTTCGCTGCTCGATTCGCAGGATCGCGATCGCACTGCGAAGGCCGTGCAGAAGTCGATCGATACCGGATGCAATTTCGACGTCAAGTACCGGTTGCACCGGCATTCGGATGCCGGCCACTGGGTCCGCGCGCTCGGGGCCATCGTGAATGGTCCGGACGGCGAGCCAGCCCGGCTCAGCGGCATCGTGCTCGACATCGACAACGAGAAGCGCCTCGAGGACGCCTTGCGGACGCGCGAGGGACACTTTCGTTCGATTCTGGATACAGTGCCCGATGCGATGATCGTCATCGACGAACATGGCATCATGCAGTTCTTCAGCAGCGCCGCCGAGCGGCAATTCGGCTATGCCGCGCAAGATGCGATTGGAAAAAACATCAGCGGCCTGATGCCGGAGCCGGACCGCAGCCGCCATGACGGCTATCTCGCGCGCTATCTGAAGACCGGCGAGCGGCGTATCATCGGCATCGGCCGCATCGTGACCGGCATGCGCAAGGACGGCACGACATTTCCGATGCACCTCACCATCGGCGAGATGCAATCCGGAGGGCAGCCCTACTTCACGGGCTTCGTGCGCGACCTCACGGAGCAGCAACAGACCCAGGCGAGATTGCAGGAATTGCAATCCGAACTGGTTCACGTATCGCGCCTCAGCGCGATGGGAGAGATGGCATCGGCGCTGGCCCATGAACTCAATCAGCCGCTGTCGGCCATCAGCAACTACATGAAGGGATCGCGCCGCCTGCTGGCGGCGAGCACCGACGCCAACGCGCCGAAGATCGAGGCCGCCCTCGATCGCGCCGCCGAGCAAGCCATCCGCGCCGGCGATATCATCAGGCGGTTGCGCAATTTCGTCGCGCGCGAGGCTTCGGAAAAACGCGTCGAGAGTCTGTCGAAATTGCTCGAAGAAGCCGGCGCGCTCGGGCTCACCGGCGCCCGCGAACAGGGGGTATTGCTGCGATTTAATCTCGACCCGACATGCGATCTGGTGCTTGCCGACAGGGTCCAGATTCAGCAGGTTCTGGTCAATCTTTTCCGCAACGCGCTGGAAGCGATGGCCGGATCGACCCACCGCGAGCTGATCGCCACCAACGCAAGGGCCGCCGATGACATGATCGAAATCGCCGTATCCGATACCGGACATGGATTTGGCCATGACGGCCAGGCGAATCTGTTTCAACCCTTCTTTACGACCAAGGAAACCGGCATGGGCGTCGGTCTTTCAATCAGCCGGACGATCATCGATACCCATGGTGGGCGGATGTGGGCTGAGACCAATGAATCCGGCGGCGCGACGTTCCGTTTCACTTTGCCCGCAGCGTCTGCCAAGGAAGGCACCAATGCCGAAGAGCGGTAGAGTCTATGTCATCGATGACGATGCGGCGATGCGCGACTCCCTGGACTTCCTGCTGGGGTCCGCCGGCTTCAGCGTGCGCCTTTTCGATTCCGCGCCGATCTTCCTGAACGAACTTCCGGCCCTGGCGTTCGGCTGTGTGGTGACCGACGTTCGCATGCCGGGCATCGACGGCATTGAACTGCTGCGCCGCCTGAACTCCGGCTCCGGCGTCCCAAAGCTCCCGGTGATCGTCATGACCGGCCATGGCGACGTTCCCCTCGCCGTGGAAGCCATGAAGCTCGGCGCGCTGGATTTTCTCGAAAAGCCTTTCGAGGATGAACGGCTGATCGGCATGATCAATACCGCTCTGTCGCAGAACGAAAGCGGCGCCAAGGACGAGGCAATTGCAGCCGGCATGGCGGCCCGAGTGGCCTCTCTCACCGAGCGGGAACGTCAGGTGATGCAGGGCCTGGTGACCGGTCAGTCGAACAAGGTGATTGCAAGGGAATACGATATCAGCCCGCGCACCGTTGAGGTCTACCGCGCAAACGTCATGACCAAGATGCAGGCCGGCAACCTCTCCGAACTTGTCAGGTTTGCAATCAAGGCCGGCGTCCTCAAGGATTGAGCCAAGTCAATTCGGTCCGGGGCATACCGGCTATCATGTCCTCATGATAGATGCTTGTCAGAACAGCTCCGGACCCGCCGAGATCGGTTCTTCAGCCAAGAAACCGCTGATTTACGTCGTTGACGACGACCACGACGTGCTTTCGTCGTTGCGGTTTCTCCTGGAAGCCGAGGGTTTCGACGTCCGCACGTTCCGCAGCGGATCGGCGTTGCTTTGGTCTTCCGCGCGGGACGGCGCGGATTGCCTGATTGTGGACTACAAGATGGCGGGAATCGACGGATTGGAGCTGGCTAACAGGCTGCGCGGCGTGGAAGTCAGTACGCCGATCATCCTGATTACGGGTTATCCGGATGACAACATCAGCGCGAAAGCCAGCCTGGCCGGGGTGCGGCAGGTGCTTCTGAAGCCCAATCTGGAGGACAGCCTGGCCGAGTGTGTTCGACGCGCCATTGATCGGTAACCGGTCAAGCCTGAAACGCCTCCGTAAAACCCCTTAGGTAGTCCCCCTTAGGATATCGACCGAAATATTCAGGAACAGACATCCTCTGTACACCAAGCCATCCCGCATCGAGGAGATGGCAATGCACACCCAGACGATCACCGCCCCGGCAGCCAAGGTTTTCGACGCCCCCCGCGCCCCGATTGCGGCACCGGCCGACCAGTTCAGCGTCATCGCGATGTGTTCAGGAGTGATCGCCACGGAATTCTCCTACAAAAAGGACGAAGAAATCTACGGAGAGGACGAGCCATCGGACTATGTCTATCAGGTGATTCGCGGCTCGGTCCGAAGTTACAAGCTGCTCTCGGACGGCCGGCGTCAGATCGGCGCATTCTACCTTCCTGGCGATATCTTCGGGCTGGAGTCCGGGCCGATCCATCGGCTGACCGCCGAAGCGATCGCCGATACCACCGTTCGCCTGGTGAAACGCCGCAGTCTCGAACAGGCGGCCGGCATCGCGGTCCAGGTAGCGCAAAGCCTCTGGGCGATGACCGCCGGCGAATTGCGGCACGCCGAAGATCACATGCTGCTTCTCGGTCGCAAGAACGCGATGGAACGCGTAGCAAGCTTTCTGCTCGAAATGGACCGCCGGCTGGCCAAGACCGGCATGATGGCGCTTCCGATGTGCCGCAGGGACATCGGAGACTATCTGGGGCTTACCCTCGAAACGGTCTCACGGGCGCTTTCTCAACTGCACAATGAGGGCGTTCTTGGGTTTTCCGGCGCCCGTCAGATCGTGCTCCGCAACCGCCAGCGGTTGCGCACCATGGATGCCTGACATTGATTCTTTTGCCTCGTTTCACGCTCGGCGCGTGGTCCATGCGAGCCATGCGGCAACCAGCACCAAGGCAATGGAGAGGATCCGCCTGATCGTATTTTGCCTGGATCCGGTCATCAGCCAAGGTCGCAACTGGCTTGCGAGCCCTACGATAGACGCGTGGATAACGGTTGCGATGGCGACGTAGACAATACCAAACAGCGCGATTTGGACAGGCAGCGTGCGGTCGCCCGACCCATAGCGAACGAAACCGGGGACTACGGAAACAAAGAAAATAATCGATTTCGGATTGAATACGTTCGAAAAAAATCCGCGCCAGAACAATGAACCCGATGCCGCGCCGGCGTAGCCCGGGGAGTTCTCCCTCTCAGGTTGCCAACCCTCCCATGCGAGAAAAAGAAGATAGGCCACTCCAGTCCAGCGAAGCACCTCATAAAGCACAGGGGTCTTGCCGATCAATACGCCCAATCCAAGCGCGGCGATGATGGCGTGAACGGAAAGACCGGTCGCGATTCCCACCACCGCCAGCAAACCCGCAGTACGCCCTCGATCGAGCGTGAGGGCCGCCAGGTAGGCCATATTGGGCCCCGGTGTGAGTTCGAGAAGCAACACTGCAATGATGAACTCGGGCAAGCTACACCGATGGTTCGAGCGAGAGATCAAACGTCAGATACGACACGAAGTTGGCAAAGGACGACATTGTCGCACGGCGCAGGTGACAACGGCGATTTCCGTCAAATGGCTTTTAGATTGCGGGCGGTGTCCCTATTTGCGCTAGCTCAAGGAATGCGACGCTTCCTTGCGCCATGATAAGGCACGCGCACCCCGAAGCATTCGGACGATGCGCCACGTTTTCAGGCGCGAAGGAGAACAGAGATGCAGACCGTCAACATTAACGCCGACCAGACGCTTTGGGCGATCAACATGCTACCCGAAGGAATTGTCGAGCGCTGGTTCGTCGCAGAGGGCGCGATAGCCCGAGCCGGTCATAGCGTGGCAGAAGTCCGGATCGAAGGCGCGCTTCATGACATCGTTTCACCCGTAAGCGGCCGCCTGACCATCCTTGCGCCCGCGAATAACGTCATCGAGCCCGGTTCTTTGCTGGCGACGATCGCCGTCGAACCGGCGCCCACATCGAATGACTGAGCACCAGCCGACACCGGCATTTCTCGACGGCCATGAGCGCGTTTCGCCCGACCAGGCACGAACACCATGCCATCGAAGCCAAACTCAACATGCTGTTGGGCGCCAGCGTGTATGACGAGCTGTTCATCGGCTTCGAGGTTATTTGCGTTCGCCGCGGAGTTTTGGATGTTCATGTCAGCTCCCATAGCGCCGATATCATCCAGCGGACGTACTCTCTTCACGTCGCGATCGTCATGGAGTCTGTTCTTAAACGGGCGGTCAAGTCGGTGAATTTCTGTCCACGGCGAGTACCCTTGGGCGTGACCGCGAATGAACCACTCGAACGAAGGCGCGCATTTCAGGCTCGGCGAGAACCCCCGCCCTGGAATCGCCGGCGATGATGGCGGCAACTACGTTTATTGCCAGCCCGGGACGCGCAATGCCCCTATGGCAATCGATACAGGTTTTCTCACCCGTGAAAAGGAACCGTTGATGCGCCACGGATGCGCGGGACGACTGCCTGGTAATGTCCATCGATTGGACGCTGTGGCAATTCCGGCCTCCGGGGCGTCGACGACGACCATCAGCTTGCCCTTGGGGTCCCCGGCGTGAATCTCGCAGCCGCCGATTGCCAGGATGGCTGCTTCGACTTCGGTCAGGCGCCCGGGTCTGGCCTGCACACGGACACTCGCGATCTCGCCGCCAGGCGGAGCTATGACGGGGTCGGGGTTCGAAATGCGTCCTGAAACTGTCCGTAATTTTTGGCTCGCGTCACAGCCGCGACCGCAAGCTGCAGTGACAGACGAGTCGGAATGATTGCCATGGACTTCCATCGCTCGACAGCGCACCCTCGCGCTGCGGAAGGCATATACCCTCAGAACGCCATAGCGCAGCTGCGAGGCAGCCCGCCCATGATCGGCTTTGACTTGGCTCAATGTCGGACACACGCGGCACCTTATGATGACTGTGCTCGCATGATCGTCTAGACTGCTGGAACGCCACCCTAAAGCAAAGGATACTCACATGAGGAGACGATTGTTGGTTCTGGGAGGGGCGATCTTTCTGGCGATCGGCGGCACCGTCGGCGAGGAGATCATACGCTCTTCGGGCGAAGTGTGCGCAGCCGCGGCAAAAGCCAGCTTTGCCGAAGACGTGATGCCGATCTTTGTCGGGCGTTGTTTCAGCTGCCACCAGCCCGGCGGACAAGGCGACGAAAAGAGCGGGCTTGATCTCAGCACCTATGAAGGGGTCATGAAAGGCACGAAGTTCGGCAAGATGGTGATCCCCGGCGATCCCGACAGCAGCAATCTGATGTGGCTGCTGGACTGGCGCGGGGCTCCCCAAACTCACATGCCGCTCGGCAAGAAGAAGCTATCGACTTGCGATCGTGACGCAATTCGGGCGTGGATTCGCGAGGGCGCCAAGAACAACTGACCGTCCGGATTCAATTGCGGCTGGCTGCGGATTGACAGCAGCTACGATGCCTCCCGCCTTGGGACTGCGGCTGCAATACGATGCTTGCGCGCGTCATTCCCCGGCCGCACTTACGTCCAGCAAATCGACCTGATCGCCGAGGCGCTGCCGGCGCGATGTCGGTATCGCACCGCATTTCGGCAGCCAAATTGCGTATTGCAGTTGCCTTGAGAACGCCGGGTCGGATCGTCTTTAATAGCTCGGATCGTACATTTGCGACTGGATGTATGCGATGAGATCCTTGGGCGCCTGGCCGGCGGCAAGACCGCGGTTGTAGGCGATCTCGGCGACGGCGGCCGCGATGTGAACAGAGACTTCACGGATCCTCGCCAGAGCCGGATAAAGGCTGCCCTGTTCGATATCGGCCTCGCTTACGAGATGAGCCAGCGCGTGTGCGGCGGCCATGAACATCTCGTCGGTCACCAGCCTTGTTCCGCTCGCGATAGCGCCAAGACCGACGCCGGGGAAGATGTAAGAATTATTGCCCTGCCGCGGCACGAAGGTCTTGCCGTCGAGTTCCACCGGATCGTACGGACTGCCGCATGCGAACAGCGCGCGGCCTTCAGTATGACGGTAGGCTTCCTCGGCGGTGCATTCCGCCTTCGAGGTCGGGTTGGACAGCGCAAACACGATCGGCCGATCGTTGATCCCCGCCATGGTCCGAAGCACCTCGGGCGTGAAGGCGCCGCCGACTGCGGCTACGCCGATGATCGCCGTGGGCTTGAGCGTCTCGATTGCGGTGAGGAAGTCGCTGACCGGCGCGTGGTCATGCGCGTAGCGAAGCTTCTGCGCCGCGAGGCCCGCTCGATCCTTCACCACCAGGCCGCGCGAATCGACCAGCCAGTTGCGCCGTATAGCTTCGGCTTCGGAAACGCCTTCCGCCACCATGGCCGAGACCGCGAGATCGGCAATTCCCGTCGCGGCCTCTCCGGCGCCAAGGAAGAGCAACCTTTGGTCGCTGAGCTTGCCGCCGGTGACACGCAGCGCCGAGAGCAGCCCGGCCAGCGCCACCGCGGCCGTGCCCTGAATGTCGTCGTTGAAGACGCATATCTTGTCGCGATATTTTTGCAGAATTCTGAAAGCCGAATGATTGGCGAAATCTTCGAACTGGATCAGCACGCCGGGGAACGTCGCGCGCGCGCAGCGGTAACGAATTCGTCGACAAGTTCATCGTAGGCATCACCGCTTAGACGCTTCCGGCGCAGGCCGATATAATAGGGGTCGTTCAGCAGGGCTTCATTGTTGGTGCCGACGTCCAGCATCACCGGCAAGCAGAGCTCGGGATGCACGCCGGCACATGCGGAATACAGCGAGAGCTTGCCGACCGGAATACCCATGCCGTTGGCGCCGAGATCGCCGAGACCGAGGATTCGCTCGCCATCGGTTACCACGATAAGCTTTGCCGGATAAGGCCAGTTGCCCATCAGTTCGGCGAAACGCCCGCGATCGTTGACGCTGATGAAAAGTCCGCGCGGCCGCTGGAAGATGTGGCCAAACCGCTGGCAAGCGAGGCCGACCGTCGGCGTGTAGATAAGAGGCTGGATTTCATCGATGTTGTCGCACACCACGCGAAAGAACAGCGCCTCGTTGCGGTCGTGCAGCGCGTTAAGCACAACGTATTTTTGCAGGTCGTCAGGCAGGCCACGCAGATTGGTCAGCACCCGCTCGGCCTGGGCCTCCATCGAAAGCACATGCGCGGGCAAAAGGCCGCGCAATCCCAGCGCGTCGCGTTCCTGCTCGGTGAACGCGGTACCCTTGTTAAGCAGCGGATCGCGCAAAAGCGCCAGGCCGTGCGTTGACTGGAACGTCTCTAGGCGGCGGCTCGTCCTGGCTGGCACGCTCATCGCATTTCCTCCCAAATCGGCTTACAAATTCATACCGCATCATCCGTCATCCGAGGCAGGCGCTCTTGATCAAGATCAAGAACAGTTGAAGACAACAACCGTTTTTCGATTTCGTGGGGCGGTCATCACGGATGGGCGCCATTCAGCCATCACAAACAACGATTCAGTCGCCGGTGCCTTAAATGCTCTGGGGAAATTCCGTTTGGGAATGGATCAAAGATGCTCTTCGAAATCCTCAAAGGATTTGCCGAACTGCGACAGAGCCTCCTCCAGATAGCCGGCAAGCATAGGCGTACTGATCAGGTACGATGCGGTGCGATTGTTGTGGGCGCGCGACGCGTCCGCGCGAAGATCGCGCCAGTTGTCAAGACTACCGTCGCCGCGACCGAGCCAGGTGAGGGCAACGAGGTCGATTTGCTCGTCGACATTCAGGCCTCGAATAAATCCGGAAAGCTCTTTGCGATCGGTGTCCTCGTCACGCTCCTCAATCCTATAGCTCATATCGTCGTCGCGAAAATCGGAGCCAAACTCCGATCCGGTAGTCTTGATGTCGGCTTGGCGTGCCTTCGAGACGATGAAAAACACTTTTTCCGTCGAGATCAACATGTTCGGAACTTGCCGCATTGAAAACCTCCCGAGAGCCGGCACAAATCTCTTCTCAACCGGACGACTAACTAAAGGTTTTTCCGAAGGACACATTGCGCAGGATCAAAGGTAGACGCGGACGGCAGAGGTTTTTCGGCTGACCGATGTCAAGCATACCGAACAGCTTCGCGAGCGCGCTTAGCGCGGAACCGCGCGCAGGCGCCTGCGGACAGGAATCAGGTAGCATCGCTGGAAACCCCTCACATCGTCATTGATCAGGATCAAATCACCCTGAACCAAAGGCGGTTAGATAATCCGGCTGATAATGCGTCATCCGGCTGAGTTCAGACGTGACAGACTCTAGCAAAAAAAATCCGGACACCACGGCTCGCAACAGCCCCGATGCAATCAGTGCTGTCACAATGTCCGAAAGACTTACCGCGGACGTCGATGCCTGGGCGGAAGCTCATCGCACGGTCCGCTCCGATGCCATCCGTCAACTTGTAGAGCTTGGCCTTGGCGCCACGGTCGATTCGCTTCGCTCCGATCTGCGCGATTCGGTTGAGATTGAAGATTTGGCAGCAAACCAAGTCGGCCAGTTGCTTGATCCGTCCCTTCGCGTCGCTGAACGCGAGCGTCGCGTACGCAGGCTGACCGAGGGCCCACCAGAATTCCAGGATGAGCGCATCGACCTCCCAAGATCGAAAAAATGAGAGGACGATGGGATACAATTGCGCGTCGACGACGATGTCGTTTAGCACTTGCAAGGGCGACAGAGTCGCGGTGCTTCAACGAAACCAGGCAGAGCTAGTTCAGACGACCTTCATGCTTTCCCGCATGCGGATCATGACAGCCGACCAGCCGCACAAATTTCTGCAAATACATTTCATGGCCGTGGGAATCACCGACCTCCTGCAATGGCATCGGGCCTGGAGCGCCGCAATCAATCATGTCTGTTTTGTGCGACAATTCGGCAGGCACCGAGCCCACGTTTGACGGAATCATCGGACAGCTCCTTCGCCTGGCGGGCTGATTGACGCGCGGATGCCAATCAACTCCACCGTAAAATATAGAGCTAAATTGGCCGGGATGAATTGACCTGCATCAATTCAAGCCGGACCCCGGCCGGACCGTCTTCATGGCTGAATTCCAGCGATTGCTGCGCGGGTTAGTTCGGTTTCCTGCTCCCAGCGCAAGATCGTCTTTTGCAGATCGTGAAATTTCTCTTCGACCACGCTGTCGAACAATGGATCCTTCCTGTCGTCCAGCCGTGTGTCTATTTCCGCCCAGTCTTCCGGTCGCAACGCCTTGAGCGCCGCCGGAAACAGCAGCCGTTCCTCTTTTTCCAGATGTTCGCGCTGATGCTCGATGAATTCGTGCACGGCCAAGCGGAAGTTTTCCCGCAAAAATTCCTGGTCCGCGAGAATGTATTCGACGACCCGCGCAAAGCTGTTCAATCGCCTGGTTTCAACCGCGTGTTCGGCCTCCACGTCACCGAAGCGTTTTGCTGCGGCGGGATCGCGCGCTTTCAGCTTCTCGAAAATCGTTTCTTCCTTGGGGTGATGACAGCTTTCGGGGTAGTCCTGAAAATACTGGATGATCGTCTGCAAAATTTCATAGTCCGGCCGGCCGCCGTGATCGAATACGTCAAGTTCGCGCTCCAGGACGAGAAGCAGCTTCTCGATGTTTTGATGCTCTTCGAACAAGATATCGATGATCTGTGGCATCGGTAACCCCCGGCCAATCTGCTGCATTGTAACGTTTTAACGGCTGGTCTGTTTGATCTGGATCAATTCGCCGGAGCAGCATTCACTTCACTATGTCGGAGACGCCGGAGGGGGAGGGTAAGATGGCCTCATTCAATTGGTCGATCTTCAAAGCCTGGAAGGATTGGAAAACCGTCTGCGCAGGCGCGATTGATTCGGATGTTTGCAGCGAGCACGAACTGAAGCGCACAGCCGAATCCCTGGGTATTCCTGTCGCCCAGCTACGTTGGGTTTCAAGCCATCGACTCGACCCGATCAGTCTGCTGGAGCGCCGCATGCAGGCGCTTTCACTCAAATTGGACGAACTCGCACACACGGATCCCCTTACGGCTCAGGAACTGCGGCATCGTTGCGTAAAATGCGAGAAGCCCGAAAAGTGCGCGTGGGATCTCGCGGACGAACTCATCCATCCCGGAGGGCGGTCCTGGCGGGATTATTGCCCGAATGCCGCGACGCTCGCGATGCTAAGCACCTTGCAAGCTGCCAGCGCAGATGATGCGGCGAGTACGGCCCACAAAGAATGACCGTCATACCGGCGAAAACGGCCATCCGTTAGTTACGCGCCAATTTGATCCAGCTCAATACCAACTGTCGCCTGCAAGGCTAGGGATGAAGCCCAACCAGCGGTGGAGGGCGCAGTGACATCCCAGACCAAACCATACCCATTCGTCACCAGGCTCATCGATCTCTTCGGAGATTGGCTCAAGCACAGGGAGGCAATCCGGGAAATCCGCGGCCTCGATAGCGGCGAGTTTGCAAGCATCGCACACGAACTTCGCGTTGCGCCGGCAGACCTCGACACGCTGGTCCGCCGTGGCACGCATGCGGCCGATGAACTGCCGAAGCTGCTGAAGGCACTTGGCATCGACCAGCAAGCCTTGTCGCGCTCGGAGCCGCTTGTGCTGCGCGACATGGCGCGGGTCTGCGCCTTATGCCGACAGAAGACCCGATGCGACCGCGATCTCCACGCCGGAACGTCCCCGGAACATTACGCAGACTATTGTCTCAATGCATCGACGATCGACGGGCTGGAGCAGAAAACGATCTGATCGAGCTTCCACGTAAGGTGCCTTCTTAGGACCGTCACGAGATGGATTTCGACTATAGCGAGAAAGTCGATCGGCTGAGGGCGCAACTCGATGACTTCATGCGTTATCATATCGAACCGGCGAATCGGGAATGGCATCAGGAGGTGTGCGCCGGCCGCTATCCGATTGCGCTGATCGAACGCCTGAAGTCGCGCGCGTTTTCGGAAGACCTGTGGAACCTGTTTCTTCCTGCGCTCGCCGACACCCAACCTGGCCAGCGGCTTTCCAATGTCGAATACGCCCCGCTTGCAGAGATCATGGGACGGATTCATTGGGCCTCGGAAGTATTTAATTGCAGCGCTCCCGATACCGGCAACATGGAACTGCTGAGCCTGGCCGCTACTCCGGCACAGCGAGCCGAATGGCTCGATCCGTTGCTTATCGGCGAGATTCGCTCTTGCTTTGCGATGAGCGAGCCGGACGCCGCCTCGTCCGATGCCAGGAATATCCGCACCAGCATTGCCCGCGAAGGCGACAGTTATGTGATCAACGGCCGCAAATGGTTCACGACCGGCGCGCTTCATCCGAATTGCCGGCTCGCAATTGTTATGGGCGTGACGGACGAGCATCGGGAGCCCGATTCGCTGCAGCGGCATTCGATGGTTCTGGTGCCGATGAATACGCCCGGCTTGCGCATCATCCGCAATATTCCGATCATGAACTATCATTCTCCCGAAGGGCATTGCGAGTTGCTGTTTCAGAATGTCCGGATTCCCGTTTCCAACCTGCTCGGGCAAGAAGGGCAAGGTTTCAGACTGGCGCAGGATCGACTTGGTCCGGGCCGCGTGCACCATTGCATGCGGGCAATCGGCCAGTGTGAAGTCGCGCTCGATTTGATGTGCGAACGCGCGCTTGAACGCAAGGCATTCGGCAAGCATCTCGCCGAGTTCGCCAATATCCGGGACTGGATCGCCGAATCGCGAGTCGAGATCGATCAAGCACGGCTGCTGGTGCTGAGGGCCGCGCACCGAATGGATCGCCAAGGAAACGCGGCGGCTCGGGTCGATGTCTCCGCCATCAAGGTCGTGGCTGCCCGGCTGCAGACCCGCATTGTCGACAGGGCGATCCAGGTCTTCGGCGCGATGGGGCTGACGTCCGATACCCCGTTATCCTATCTCTGGACCTGGGGCCGTGCGCTGCGTCTTCTCGACGGACCGGATGAAGTCCACCTGGGTGTCGTGTCGAGAGCTGAACTTTCAAGGGCGAAACGCGATATGGGTCGAAGCTCCTCGTATTTCATACCTCCCTACTGCCTCGCAGCGGAATGAACCCTGCGGCGCAATTGAAACTCGATCTGCACCGGCGCATCGATCCCGCGCGCCTCTGAGCGGATAATGTGAGCAAGGGTGGTTTTCGTGATAAGGGATAAATGAATTTCCTTTTGTCCAACCTGCTTGGAAGTGTGAACCGTGCTGATCGGACTGTTCGCTGACATTCACGCCAATCGGCAAGCCTTCAGCAGTTGCCTTGCGCAGGCCCGAGATCTGGGCGCCGAACAGTTCATATTTCTCGGCGACTATGTCGGTTACGGCGCCGAGCCCGATTGGACGGTATCGACCGTGATCGACCTCGTCGCAGACGGAGCCATTGCCGTCCTGGGCAATCACGACAGCGCGGTCGGCAATACGCGCGTGCAACTCAATGCGGAAGCGCAGGCCGTGATAGAATGGACCCGCGGCGAACTCGGGGTCGCGCAGCGGCGATTTCTCGCTGATTTGCCGCTGACGCGGGAAGTGCAAGGCCGATTGTTCGTGCATGCCGAGGCAAGCCGGCCGCAGAGCTGGAAATATGTCGTGGACGCTGCAGATGCTGCCCGCAGCATCCATGCCACATCCGCCCATGTCACCTTCTGCGGTCATATTCACAAACCGGCGCTGTACTCCCTGTCGGCCACGGGAAAGATGACCGCCTTTACGCCGACGAGCGGCGTCTCCGTGCAACTGCTGCCGGGAAGACAATGGCTCGCCGTGCTCGGCTCGGTGGGGCAACCCCGCGATGGCAACCCGGCGGCCTGCTACGCCATGCTGGACACCGCGAAATCCGAAATCACCTACTGCCGCGTGCCGTACGATGTGGAGGAGGCAGCAGCCCGGATCCGGAAGCAAGGCCTGCCGACATGGCTGGCCGAGCGGCTGTTCGTGGGGAGGTGAAATGGTCAAACCCTCGCTTGAATCCGGCTCGGTTATCGACGGCTTCCGGATTGAACAGCAGCTTCACCGCGGCGGCATGGCGACGCTCTGGCGCGTCTCGCGCCCCGACGCGACGATGCCGATGTTGATGAAGGTCCCCCAATTCAGCGAAGGCGATGATCCGGCCGCGATCGTCAGTTTCGAAATGGAACAGATGATCCTGCCGCGCATCTCGGGTATCCACGTTCCGGCGTTCGTGGCTGCGGGCGATTTTGCCGTCCAGCCCTACATCGTGATGGAGCATGTCGAGGGCAAGACGTTGCTGGCGCGGCTGCGCGACCTTCCTTTGCCTTATTCGGAAGCTGTCGCGATCGGCGAGAAGATTGCAACTGCGCTGGACGACCTGCACCGGCAGCATGTCGTTCATCACGACGTCAAACCAAGCAACATCATGTTGAGGCCGGCGGGAGAGACCGTGCTGCTTGACTACGGCCTCTCCCGTCACGATCAACTGCCCGATCTGATGCAGGAGGAATTTCGCCTGCCGTTCGGGACCGCTCCCTATATGGCGCCGGAACGGTTGCTTGGAGTCCGGCATGATCCGCGAAGCGATCTGTTCTCCCTGGGTGTGCTGCTTTATTTCTTTACCACGGGCGTGCGGCCGTTCGGCGAGAGCGAGACGATGTACGGGATGCGGCGGCGGCTCTGGCGCGATCCCGTTCCACCGCGCCGGTTGAAGTCCGACTATCCGGCATGGCTGCAAGAAATCGTGCTGCGATGCCTTGAGATCGAACCCGCCTGGCGTTATCCGACGGCGGCGCAGCTGGCTTTCGATTTGGGCCATCCGAACCAGGTCAAGCTCACCGCCAGATCGGAGCGGCTGAACGTCGATCCGCTGACCACCGTCTTGCGCCGGCGGTTCAATCGCGACCTGACGCGGCCGCGGACTGAGCCCACGCTTGCTGCCCAGCTAGCCTCCGCGCCAATCCTGGTCGTGGCGATCGACCTTGCGGAGGGTCCAGCTTCGCTCAACGACGAGCTTCGCGTAACGGCGCAACGCATTCTTGCGACGCTTCCTTCTGCACGCCTGGCTTGTCTCAATGTGCTCAAGCTTGGCCGAATTACACTGGATAAGACGCTCGACGAGCAGGGACACAGCAAGCACGTCGACCGTTTAGTGGCACTAAGACATTGGGCCGAGCCTCTGAAGCTGGAGAGCCAACGCCTCACCGTGCATGTGCTTGAGGCAATCGATCCCGCATCGGCCATTCTCGAATTCGCGCAAGCCAACCACATCAACCATATCCTGATTGGCGCGCGTCAGAACTCGATGTTACGCAAGCTGCTGGGAAGTGTTTCCGCCAAGGTCGCCGCAGAGGCTTCGTGCAGCGTAACCATCGTTCGCCGTGCTCATGTTGCGGGGCCAGATGATACGCTAGTTACATGAGCCGGCTATCGGGCTGCGGCCACGAATGTACATGCTGACGCGACGGATCGATCTCACGGTCCGAAACTGCCCGGAACTTGCCATCGCGCCCCTTCCAGCTATTCCGGCAATCAGTGTAGTATTTGTTGGAGAGCTGCCAACCGAGCGTGCCAGATCCCGGACATTGCAACAGGCGGCGCTGGTGCTGTCGGCGTGCGTCACAGCTTCATTGTCAACGAATAGCGCGCGCGTGCTCGCGCAGCAACGCTTGGGGACCGTCATGAAACACTCCCGCCGCGCATTCCTGCATCTTGCAGCGGGCGGTGCCGCGCTGCCAGCCATCCCGCGCACGACCGTCGCTCAAACCTATCCGACGCGGCCGATCCGGCTCGTGGTGCCATTCGCACCGGGCGGTGCGTTCGACGCCATCGGGCGTCCATGGGCGGACAAGATGAAGCCGCTGCTGGGCACGGTGGTGGTCGAAAACATCGGTGGCGGCGGCTCTTCGCTGGGTGCGGCCGCCGTCGCGCGCGCCCTGCCTGACGGCTACACGATCCTGCTCGGGGGGACGCAGACGCATGTCAACGAGACCCTGCTCAAGAGCCGGCCGCTTTATGATCCGGTCAAAGACCTGGTTCCGATTGCAGGCGCGGCGGCCTATTTTCTCGGACTTGCCGTGCACCCTGCGGTGCCGGCCCAAAACCTCAACGAACTCATCGCTTATGCGAAGGCCAATCCCGGCAAGCTGTCCTACGGACACGCCGGTGTCGGCACGATCCAGCATCTGACCGGTGAGTTGTTCAAATCGCTCGCAGGAACATCCGACATCGTGCAGATACCGTATCGGGGAACCGGGCCGGCGATCACGGATCTGGTCGCCGGGCAAATTCCCATCGGCATCGTGGGCGTGACCGGGCAGGTGCTCGAATTGCATCGGGCCGGCAAGCTGCGGGTGCTTGCCGTCACCAGTCCGACGCGTCTTACCGCGGCGCCTGAACTGCCGACGGCGGGTGAACTGGGCTTCCCCGGCATGACCGTGACAGGCTCCATCGGGCTGCTCGCACCGGCCGGGACGGCGATGGAAATCATCGAACAGATTGCGCAGGCGACGCGCATGGCGGTCGCCGAACCCACCTATAAAAAGATGTTGATCGACGCGGGCATGGAAGCCCCACTCAATCCAAATCCTGAAACATTCCGCCAGTCCCTTGCCGCCGACGTTGCACTCTGGGCGCCGGTGGTTAAATCGCTCGGGCTGAAGCTCGACTAACCCGGGGCAAAAACCTACCTCATCAACATCAACGTCGGAGTTGGGCCCTAAAGGCGAGGGATCCAACCTGGACGGCTCAACAGGTATTCGACCATTCGCGGAGGAATGCTCAAGGCTCCGGCTATCTCGCGTTCGTCCTTCGGCAGTCCCGCAAGGATCGATGCTTCACTCCTGTTTCGGACTTTGCAAAGCCACTCCGGATCAACCACCACCGCGCGTCCAACCGCAACCAGATCGGCTCCCAGTTTGATCGCCCCCTCGGCATCCATGCAGGTTTTGATCCCGCCGCTTGCCATCACCGCACTGCGGCCCGCTATAACGCGGGCAAATTCCGTGATGGGACTCTCTGCCGGGGTATAGCTTTTCTCGACCGGACCATCATAAACACGGCTCTCCCGTACAGGCCGGCTGTTCCGGTAATCATCGAGCGAAACGGAGATGTAGTCGAGGTGCAACCTGGCAAGTTCATTACAAAGCAGTTTGGCCTCCTCAAGCGTATAACCGCCCGGCTCGGACTCGAATGGCGTAACGCGAAACCCTGCGATCAGCTTTGGACCGAGCGCGTCACGAACGGCCTGCGCGACGGCGAGAGGAAAGTTCAACCGCTTTGCAAGCGTGCCTCCCCAATGATCGACGCGATGATTGGCCCGAGGTGAAAAAAACTGATGAACCGCGTAGTGGTTGGCTCCGTGAATCTCGACGCCGTCGAACCCGGCTTTTCGAGCGAGGCAAGCCGCCTCCCCGAAGCTTGCAATCAGGCTTCCGATCTCATCGGCCGTCATCGCCCTCGGCGTCTTTGCTCCCGGACGCAATGATGCAACTGCGGAAGGCGCCCGCAGGCATTGCTCGCCTATCAATTCGGGCTTTGCGATGCGGCCACCGTCATATATTTGCAGGATCGCAAGACCTCCGGCGGCGCGCATTGCTTCGGCGAGCCGATGCAGACTGGACACGTGTCCATCATGCGCCGCACCTATTCCCTGCCAGGAGCGCCCGTCTGGTTCGACGTAAGCGGCGGAAGAAACGGTGGCTCCGAATCCGCTGGCGGCACGCCGCCGGACAAATTCGAGTTCGTGTTCGGTAGCCGTCCCATCTTCATGGGAAGAATCGGTTGTCAGCGGAGCCATCGCAAACCGATTTGCCATCCGTTGTCCGCTGTTGAACCTGAAGGGAGACCAGACAACCATCGACAAACCTGAGCAAGTAGGGCGGATTAGCGAAGCGTAATCCGCCGATTTCATTGTCGCCTGGATGGCGGATTACGCGGAGTTTATCATCGGGCGCGCGTTCGCGCGACCCGTTGGCTAATCCGCCCTACGAACTACGCTTGCTAATGGAAGATGCGCCCGGAATCGATGACGACGGTTTGGCCGGTCATGGTCTCGGTGCGGCACATGGCGACCACCATGTCGGCGCAGTCGTCCTTGTCGGCCGGCTTCTTGAGGAGCGAGGCCGATGCCGAGCGCTCGACCTGCTCGGGCCGGAGATTGGCCGTCGCGCGCGTGCCGTCCAGCAGGCCAGGCGCCACGCAGTTGACGAGCGTCTCAGGCGCCAGCGCCACCGCCATGCAACGCGTCAGATGGATCAGCCCCGCCTTCGCAACGGCATAGGCGATGGAAGAGCCGGTGGGGCTGAGCCCTGCCACGGAAGCGATGTTGACGATGCGGCCTCGCCCCTGGGCCTTCATGACAGGAGCTACCGCCTTGGTCAGGCGCATCGGCCCCCTCAGGTTGATGGCCATGATCTTGTCCCATACCTCCAGCGTCAGATTGTCGAGATCGCCGAACGGGATCGAGACGTTGTAAGCGGCGTCATTGACCAGAACATCGAGGCGGCCGAAGGCCCGGGTTACCTCGCCTACCAGCCGATCCACGGCCGCGCCGTCGGTGATGTCACAGGCGAAAGCGTGAGCGTTGACTTGATAACGCAACGTCAGTTCGCCGGCGACGCTTTCCGCCTGGTCGCGGCTGCGCGCGTACATGAGCGCCACATGTGCGCCCTCCCGCGCGAGCGCGTGGCAGATGCGCTGCCCCAGCCCGCCATTGCCGCCCGTCACTAGTGCGACCGCGCCCTTCAGGTCCATCGCTGCTCTCCCTGGCGGCCGCGACTGGCGGAGAGAGAAACCGCGGTCGAACCTTCTCCACATAGCCCACAGTAATCGCGAGTGCCTGGGCGGACCAGATGTTTTTTGACCGAGCGGTCGGAGCCCCGGCGGCGCGGCCGGACCCCACATGGGCCTTTTCCCCGTTGGGCGGCGAGAAGGCTTTGCGAGGCGCGTACATGACGTGGCGCATCTGCTCTGGCCTCGCCAGGCGTTTCAGGTTGGTGCCTCTGACGTCGGCAATCGAACGGTTTCTGCTAACGTCAAGGCCGGGGCCAACCCGCGTGAATATGAGTCGAATGCCCCGCATCGCCGGGCCCGAGCACTTCCGTTGCTCCAAGCTCGCGGCAGCGTTGCTGAAACGGTGCAGCGAACGGGTTGCTGGCGGCGACATGCTGGCCGTTGATCGTGTTGATGTCGGCAGTGCACCCTGCGTAGTGCCGGGAGCCCGTGTTGTGACTACCGCCGCAAAACTCCGATACTGAGAAACGGAACGATTCCGCCAGATCGAGCATGCCCCTGAGCATTCGGGGGTCGAGGTTGACCACACCGCCGGGCGCGTTTTCGTAGGAGCTGCGATGTGCCGGCCCCCCATCAGCCGTGTCCTTGATGTTGTCGAAGGCCGTGGCGTTGTCGCGGTTGCCCGAGGCGTGCACGCGGGCAAGCACGATATTCGGCGACTGTTGTATTCGCTTTGCCAGCGAGGCCGCCGTTTCGGTGGCCTCTGCCGCAAGATGGGCGGTTGGCGGCTCAAGCTCGCTCCAGATCTCCTCCGTTCCGATGTCTGCGACGAAGCGCGCCGGCCGTGAGGCTTTCGCAGACCACGCAAGCACGAGCGAACCGCCGGTCAGTGCGCTGACGACCTCCGTACAAAACCGGTTCTCGACGGCGAGACATCCGTCGCTCCGCCCTATCCGGCCGGTACGCCTGATTATTTCCGGGGAAACATAATCTGCGCCATGCACGACAATGTCGCGGGCTCGGGCGTTGGAGTTGGTTGCTTCAAGGCCATCGAGGCGCATCGAAAAGCCGTGCTTTCCGTTATAAGTCTCGGCGCAACGGTAGATGCCGAGCGATGTGCAGTTCGACCCGCTTTCATTGGAGAAGACGTTCGCATAGCCGTCGTCCGTAGGGCCTTCGGATCCTTTGCCATGAGCGCAGAGATAGGGCTGGACGCGGCTGTCCCTCACGTCGAACAGGAAAAGCCTGGGCTCGCTGGATTTTCGGTCGAAATCAGCAATCGCCCAGTACCGGGCCGACATAGCACCGCCGTGGTTGTTCCTGAACCCGATCAAGGTTTCCATCGGCACGGAGAGTTCGTGGCTCGCTGCGAGCTCGCGCAAGACCGCCTCGTCGTCGCGCGCGGCGACAGCGGGGACGCCCGGTGCAACTGACTCGGCCAGCATGGGGCTCGCAAGGGCTGCCATCTCCATGGCAGGCCCCCGGGTGACCAACATCGGCGCGCTGCCGAATGCGTCGACGAAAGTCACATTGCGATCTATCGCGACGCCGCCGACCTTGTCACCCGGAATGATGTGCTGCACCATGCAGTAGCCCCGGTGCGGAATGTCGGGCACGTCGCTGCCAGACTTCCAATAGTGCGTCGTCTTGAGATTCAAGTAGAGCTCGTCCGCAGACAGAATACTGTTCGCACCCACGTAAACACCCGTCGTGTAGCCGGCGCTTTCCACCTCCTTGAACCAGGCGTTGCAGTAAGCGACGACTGCGTTCGCCGGCGTTCCCGCCGCTATCCCTTCCAGGTCAAGCCATACGCTCGACTTTTCCGCCAACCCGATGGCCCGGGCATGCGCAGCAGCGTTGCCGCCGTACTCGACCCCGAGCGTGTCGGACGGTGTCCAGTCGGAAGGGGTTACATGCTGGACCGCCATAACGGCCAGCCCTGCGTCCAGGACGATGTTGAGCTCGGCGGCGGTCAGATCCTTGGCAGGCGGTTTCGCCTTGCGCGACAGGTAGCGGATTGCGAACGTAAATCCCGCTTCTCTCAGAGCCTTGGCTGTCGTCGCCGTCAGCCTGGTATTCGTATCGAATCCTTGCATCCCGGCCTTCGCCGGCTCAGCTTTCACGTCAGTAATACCGGCCGCAACGCTTCGCAGGCTCAATGCCCCGATCATTGAAGGCGCCTCCAACAGGGTTTGAAATTCTTCTACGGCGTCCCTGCGCAGCCACGCGTCGATTTCGTGCCGCTTGACAGGGCCATTGTGGTTCACAGTGCGGCGCAGCAGGCGAGCAATGTATTCCATCGCCAGTGGATGGTCGCGCTTCATAGCTTTCTGGAACGCGTTCCCGTCCAGCGAGCCGACCTTTGTTAGAACTAGTTCCTTGAGCTCCGGCCCAAATGACATGGAGTTCGCGCTGACCTGCCAGGCACCCGCTTCAATCGTGTTCGGCGTAATCGATGTTGGATTGTTTGTATCAACGCCTGCGTTCCAGTCCCAAGAGGATTCAAAGCCCGCGAGGACTCGCATCACTTCCAACATGGCGGCGCGACGATGCGGAAGCCCCTGCCAGGGGCCGAGCGCCTCGACCACACTCGAATAAACGTCTGCGTTCTGGTTCGGAGCGAAGATTTCGTCCGGCGCTGCCCGGCCCCATGCGATCAATTCGTGGAGAAAACTGTCAGGCGGGACGCCTCGATTGAGAACCTTTTGCTTGGTCGCATGGAAAGCCATCGTAAGATCCTCCCTCGCGTGTTCGTACGCACCGTGCTGTAAATGATGCAGTTAGCGTAGCTCGCACCCACCATTATCTACCAAAAGGTCAAAACCTCTGGATGAACGGCGTGGCAATGTGCGTCACGGGCGAGCGAGCGGCAAGCAGATTCGCTCACATGCCCGCGGTCGGTCCGGGGGGCTAGAGGCGGGGTAAACATCGGAAAGTACTTCAGAGACTGGAACGACCTCGACATGACCACCCCGACCAGCCCGGTCCGCGGAGCATCCGGAACGAAACACTCGCTGCGCGATAAGGGAGAGTTGGCAGGGCCAAAGCGCACCATTCGGCATCGCAATGAATTTGGAACGGCGCGCCGACCGACCGGCCCGCGCGCAAGCACGACACACCAGGTGAGGAGACACGATGATGAAGTTACTCTATTTCGATGATTTCAAACTCGGCGTGCTGAAGAACGACGCCGTGGTTGACGTCAGCGCCGCGGTCAAGGACATTCCGCATACCGGCCCGGGCGATCTGATGAACGGCCTGATCGAGCATTGGGACAGCTACCGGCCGCGGCTCGAGGCGGCGGCGGCGCGCGGCGTCGAGGTGCCGGTGTCGAGCGTGCGCATCCGTCCGCCGGTGCCGGGTCCGCGCATGATCGACTGCATGGCGGTCAACTACATGGAAGACGGCACGCGTACGACGCCGGCGCCGATCAACGCCTTCCACAAATCGCCGAGCGCGATCATCGGACATGGCGACACCATGGTGCTGCCGGACGTGCCCGCCACGATCTTCGAAGGCGAGGCCGAGATCGCGGTCGTCATCGGCAAGAAGTGCAGCCGTGTCAGCGAAGCCGAGGCCATGAGCTGCGTCTTTGGCTATATGAACTTCGTCGACGGCTCGGCGCGCGGCTTGCCGCCGCCGGGAAACGTGTTTTTCCAGATGAAAAGCCGTGACACATTCGCGCCGATCGGCCCCTATCTCGTCACCGCCGACGAGATCGAGGACCCGCTGAAGCTGCAGATCAGGCTATGGAACAACGGCGTGCTGATGCAGGACTTCAATACCGACGATATGGCCCACAAGATCGGCAAGTGCATCGCCTGGCTGTCGACCATCCATACGCTGCACCCCGGCGACATCGTCGCCACCGGCACCAATCACCGGGGTCTCAATCCATTCATGGACGGCGATACGATCGAGCTGGAAACCGAAGGGCTCGGCCGGTTGAAGTTCGGCGTCAAGGACGATCTCAAGCGCGGCTGGGCACGCAAAACCCGGCTCCAGATGCACGAAGAGGCCAGGGAGAAGACACCGGGCGCGTACCCGGACATCACCCCGCAGCTTTCGGGCAAATACACGAAGTGACTGCTGCTTGCAGCCTTGACTGCCTCCCGATGCCGCACGCTGTAGGGTGGGCAAAGCCAAAGGTCGCGCGAATGCGCGGCCGATGGCGTGCCCATCGTCTTCTCACCAAAACCGCTTTCATTTCATGGTGGGCACGGCGCGAAGACGCGCCTTTGCCCACCCTACGATTCTGCTCCAAGTCTCTGATAAACGTGGACAAAAAATTTTTTCGCATTCCTTATCCACGCCCCCCAAACCTGCCTTATCCTGCTCATGTCCTGTCCAATGAGGGGCGCTTCATGAGGCGTTCGGAAGTGGGGCAGAGCGAGAGCTGGCCGGAGGGGTAACCCGAAGGTCGATGCGGCGCCTGGGGACGTGCCTCGCAAGCACCAACCGGGAGGCCCTGGGTTTCCGTCCGGCCCGTAAGGGTCTGCCACTGTGAGCTGGCTGGACGGGGACAGGCGAGCGGCGCGAAAACGCCGTGCTCAAGGACCCTTTCGGGGGTCTGCCAAGTCCCCGGAAGAACGGACCAGGGTTTTAAGACGCCGCGACGGGACGCTGAGAGGCGTTGCCGTGTGCCTCTGTTTCCCGGCAATCCGGGAAACAAGCCGCGGCCGTTACCAAGGTGCGCCTTTCGGCGTCCCGTCTCCCATCAAGGAGGGGAGATCAACTAAAAGCCCAACTCGCGCGGCGGCGCGAGAACGCGGAGCCGTGGCTGTTTGAAATTCGAATTTTATAATTTGCATCACACGTGTCCCGGGCGCGATGCGGCATTCTTCATGCCGCTTCGCAGAACCGGGACCGTACCAAGCGCCGGCGTGCGTTACGGCCCCGGCTCTGCAGCGCACCGCTCCGCAAGAGCTACGCGCTGCGCTGCGTCCGGGGCACATACCCTATCCCAGCGGCTTCAGCCCGGCTTCGATCTCGGCGCGGCGCGGCTCGAGGAACGGCGGCAGCGCCAGTTTTTCGCCGAGCGTCTCAATCGGCTCGTCGGTGGCAAAACCCGGGCCGTCGGTGGCGATCTCGAACAGGATGCCGTTCGGTTCGCGAAAATACAGGCTGCGGAAATAAAACCGGTCGATGGCGCCGCTGTTGCGCACGCCGAGTTCGTTGAGCCGCTGCGCCCATGCTTCGTACTGCGCGTCATCCGGCGTGCGGAAGGCGACGTGATGCACGCCGCCGGCGCCCTGCCGCGCCACGGCTAAATCCTTCTGTTCGACAACGTGCAACTCCGCGGCCGGCCCGCCCTCGCCCATCGCAAAGACCTGGATCGGCGCGTGCGCATGCGGCGTGGCATAATCGCGCACCTTCCGCATGTTCATCACGCCGGTCAGCACCTCTTCCAGCCGCGACAGATCATGGACGGTGAGCACGATCGGGCCGAGGCCGCGAATCTGATGTTCAACCGGCACCGTGCTTTTCTCCCAGGGCGACGCCGGACCCGAGCCGCCGTCATCGACCAGCACCAGCCGCTGGCCCTCGAAATCCTCGAACGGCAGCGTCAGCCGGCCGTCGACTTCAGTGACGTCACCGGTGCGGCCGCCCGCCCTGCGCAGACGGTCTCTCCAGTATCCCAGGCTTTTGTCGCCTGAAATCCGCAAGCCCGTGCGGGAGATGCTGTCGGTGCCGCGGCGCTCGGGTGCGGCCGGAAAGTCGAAGAAGGTCAGGTCGGTTCCGGGATTGGCCTTTCCGTCGGCGTAAAACAGATGGTAGGCGCCGACATCGTCCTGATTGACGGTCTTCTTCACCAGCCGCATACCAAGCATGCCGGTATAGAAGGCCAGATTGTCGCGGGGTCTCGCGGAAATCGCCGTCAGATGATGAATTCCGGTCAATTGCATCGCATTATCCTTTAGGCCACTTGCCGTGGAAAATCGGCGCGACCACTTTGGCGTCGTTGCGGATCATGTAGGATGCAACTCCAGGACTCGCCAGCCGAACCTTTTGCCGCTGCTTTCGAGGATACGATCATGACCGGGCACCTCATAGTCACCGACGAAGACGCGACCCGCGTGATCACGCTGCGGCGGCCGGAAAAAAAGAACGCCATTACGCAGGACATGTATCGCGCGATGAGTGACGCGATCGACACCGCGCAGAACAATCCCGATATCCGCTGCCTGATCATCACCGGCGGCTCCGGCGTGTTCACGGCCGGCAACGACGTCGAGGATTTTCTGAAGGACGGCACTTCCAACAGCGACACACCGCGCGCCTCCAACGCCATCAAATTTCTTTATTCGCTGGCGCATAACGTCAAGCCGATCATCGCCGCGGTCGACGGCGTCGCGATCGGCATCGGCACCACCATGCTGTTCCACTGCGATTATGTTCTCGCCAGCAAGACGGCGACGTTCTCGACCCCGTTCATCCATCTCGGCCTGGTGCCGGAAGGCGCTTCCAGCCTGCTGATGCCGCGCACCATGGGACACCAGCGGGCCTTCGCCACATTGGTGATGGGCCGTACCGTCAATGCTGACGATGCGCGCGTGGCCGGCTTCGTCAACACCGTCGTGGCGCCCGGTCATACCGAGGCCGAGGCGCGCAAGGTCGCGCGCGAGATCTGCGCGCTGCCGGCCGAGGCCGTCGCGATCTCGCGAAAACTTCTAAAGCTGCCGCCCGAGGATTTGACCCGCAGGATCGATCAGGAAAGCCATCTGTTCGGCGAACGAATGCGCTCGAAGGAAGCGGTTGCCGCCTTCCAGGCGTTCGTTGCGCGCAAGAAGGCGTGACGTTCTCAACCTCTCCCCGCACTTGCGGGGAGAGGTCGAAATTCTCGCACAGCGAGAATTTCGGGTGAGGGGCCAGGCACCGTGCCAGACCAAAATTAAAACCTCACGGGTCGCATTAACAACGAATGATTTCGCTTTGTGAGGCGCAGGTGTGCGACCCGAGAGATATGTCAACCGGCATGCGCATCGCATGGCCCCTCACCCGGAGACTGAGCTGTGCTCAGTCTCCGACCTCTCCCCGTAAAGAACGGGGAGAGGTTAAGAAGGCCGCAATCGCAATTCTGGTCGGGGCGTTGACGCTGACAGGCCCGGCAGTATGCGGTGCCGAAACCGCAAGGCCGGTCGAACTGCGAATTCTCGCCATCAATGATTTTCACGGCAATTTGCGGCCGCCGCCGGGCGGCATCCGGATTTCCGATTCCGTTGACAAGGCCAAGAAGATTACCGTGCCGGCGGGCGGCGCCGAGCATATGGCGACGCTGGTCAGCCAACTGCGAACTGGTAAAAACAACACCGTCTTCGTCGCGGCGGGCGATCTGATCGGCGCCAGCCCGTTTCTGTCGGCGATGTTTCACGACGAGCCGACCATCGAAGCGCTGTCGATGATGGGGCTCGAGGTCGCTTCCGTCGGCAACCACGAATTCGACGAGGGCAAGGACGAATTGCTGCGGATGCAGAACGGCGGCTGTCATCCGGTCGATGGATGCCAGGGACCGCATGCGTTTGCCGGCGCCAGGTTTCGCTACCTCGCCGCCTCGACCGTCGAGAAGAGCACCGGCAAGACCGTATTTCCGCCCTATGAGATCAAGCAGTTCGACGGCATTCCCGTCGCCTTCATCGGCCTGACGCTGAACGGCACGCCCAACCTCGTATCGCCGCCGGGCGTCGCCGGACTGGAGTTCAAGGACGAGGCCGAGACGGTGAACGCGCTGGTGCCCGAACTGAAAGCGCGCGGCGTCGAGGCCATCGTCGTGTTGATTCACGAAGGCGGCTTTCCGACCGGCGATTATAACGAATGCCCCGGTATCTCGGGGCCGATTGTCGACATCGTCAAGAGGTTCGACAAGGCCGTCGATATCGTGGTCAGCGGTCACACCCATCACGCCTATACGTGCGAGATCGACGGGCGGCTCGTCACCTCAGCCGACAAATACGGCACCATCGTCACCACCATCGACCTCAAGCTCGATCCCGCGACGCGCAACGTCATCAGCGCCAGCGCCGACAATGTCATCGTCCGGACCGGCCTTTACGCTGCGGACCCGGAGCAGACCGCGCTGCTTCAGGCTTACGACAAGGTGGCGGGACCGATCGCCAACCGCGTCGCCGGCTCGGTCACCGCATCGCTGTCGCGCGTGCCCAACGACGCCGGCGAGAGCGTGCTCGGCGACCTCATCGCCGACGCGCAGCTGGAGGCGACCCGCGCGGATGACAATGGCGGCGCGGCCATCGCATTCACCAATCCCGGCGGCATTCGCACCGACATTGTGAAGAAGCCGGACGGCGCGGTCAGCTACGCCGACGTGTTCGCGAGCCAGCCGTTCCGCAATCAGCTGGTGACGCTGACGCTCACGGGCGCGCAGATCAAGAACATGCTGGAACAGCAGTGGCTCGATCCCGCGCGCCCTCGGATGTTGCAGGTCTCGAAGGGATTCAGCTATGCCTGGGACGGCGCGAAACCGTTCGGCGAGCGCGTGACGGCAGATCGGATGTCGCTGAATGGACAGCGCATCGAGCCCGCGGCGGCCTATCGTGTCACCGTCAACAATTTCCTGTCGGTGGGCGGCGACGGCTTTACCGTGTTGAAGGACGGTGCCGCGCCGCGCTTCGGGATTTACGACGTCGACGCCTTGTACGCCTATTTCCAGGCCAACAGCCCGATCTCGCCGGCAATTACGGACCGGATTGTGCGCATGAATTGACTGCCGACGCGTGTTGTGGTCCGCCTGCCCTCATCTATCCGCCGTCAACGTGTAACGTCGCGCTTCATGGGCTGACGCTACGCGCTGGCCATGCCGGCCGTCTACTCAGTTGATGTGCACCACACCCGACATGCCGCCGCCGCCCATTGTGCCGTGTTGTGTGCAGTAGTAGCGGATGATCGTCCCAGAAGGTTGCGTGAACGTCCGACTGAATGTAAATGAGCTATTCTGCACCCCGGAAGTGAACGAACCGTCGTCAGCGGTGACGGAATGGTTGCTCGCCATCCACATCCATTGCACGGTGTCTCCCGAGTTGATGTTCGCCGTGGAAGGAGCGAAGGCGAGATTGTTCACCATCACGGTATGGGTGCCGGCCGCGATCGCATCGCCGGGGCAAGGAACGCCTTGCGGCAAGGTGACGACGGGCTCGCTGCCTTTGATGATTAGCAACGAGCCCATCATGCCCATCATCATGTGATTGAACACGTGACAGTGCATGTGCCACTCGCCCAACGAGTCATCAGCGTTGGGCCCACCGGCGCGCATGAAGCTGCCGGGGGCGCCGTTGATGGTGAAGACGAAGGAATTTGCCGGCCCGAAGGTGCGCGTGTCCTCGAACTGCGACACAGCCGTCTTCTGCACGCTGTTCTGGATCGCATTAGGGGTGTTGCCGTCCGCCCCTGGAATCACCCAGCGATGACCGTGCAGGTGGAAGGTGTGGAATTCGCTGCCCATACCGACCACGCCGAAGCGCATCAGGGTATTCCGCCCCGACACGATGGTCGGCGTGTTACCGAGATACTGCCGGCCATTGATGCACGAAAAAACGTCGCCCAGCTGATGATAGAGCTGCAGCACCAAAAGCTTTGTAGGAGGCGTATGATATGTGTAATTATCGAGGTGAGTGCCCTTATGGAATATGGGCGAACCAGTCGGCGATCCGCCCGGAAGCTGAGTCAGATTGTATTTGGTTGGATCACTCGGATCACGGATATCCACGTCGTCGGTATCGAGCGCATTGTGAATGACGATGATGCCGATCGCGCCACGCTCGACATTGTCCATGTCGCAGATGGAATGATCGTGATAGAGCCACACGCCTGCTGTAGACGGCCAATTGTGTGTTTCCCAGGTATAGATGAAGGTGCCGCCCGGCGGCACGCGGTCGCCTTGCTTGGACGGGCCGCTGAAGCCCGGTACGGCGGCCCAGAGCGCAGTCTCATTCGGCCCCGGCGATCCTGTCACCGGCTGTCCAGGATTGTCAGGGGGCGAGAGCGGATAGGCGCCATCCGACGTTGCTTTGAATACCACGCCATGCGGGTGGACGCTATGACAACGACACTCGATTGCAATCGGCATTCCGTTGGAATCGACGCGCTGGTCCCGATTACGAAAATGAATTTTGATCTGATCGCCGACTTTTGCCTCGATCACCGGGCCTGGAATGGTGCCCATTGTGCCTTGCTCACCAGGATCCAGTTCGTTGAGATCCCATGGATTGACCTTTCGGTCGTCAGGCACTGTCCACGCATCGCTCTGGCTGGTCAGGGTGGGCGGCTTGTAGCGTCGGTAGATCAGGGCATCGACCAGCTTCGTGCCTTTCCTGATCGGCTTGAACATCGTCACCGTACGCGTGAGCCCGGTGCTCGTAGACGTTAGCGTTACGCTGACCGGGATGGTCGTCGGCTCGAGCGTCACAACGTCTTGCCCGGTCATGCGGTCGATGTTGTTCGGGCACAAGTCCCAGGGACGATTTTCCAGTTGAATCCAATATTCAAGCGTGGCCATGGCAATCCCCTGCATCAATTTTTGATAGTATTTTTATGTTAATACAACCAGTACATCATATTGGCAGGGTTCGCGCTACAAGAGAATTGATCGGCGCGGCGTCCAGGACGACTTATCGCGTGTCGTTAGTATTTCCTGTCCATCGGCGATGGCTTTACCGCGCTGAACAATGACGCCACGCTTTGGCGCTCGTAACGTCGATGCGCTCCATACTTATTCCAAGTGAATAGTCTCGCAGGCGATACCTGACCGGATCGTCCGCGTGAATTGACCCCGGCGCCGGCCCGTGCTTTCAACGGCGGCCTTTCGAAACGTGCCTCAAACAACTAGGTTACCCTTGTAATTACAGCAGCGCATTCGCGCCGGATTCCTTGCATGACCACGCTTTTGCTGACGCATCGGGCGAGCCTCGATCACCTGACCCCACCGGGGCATCCCGAGCGGCCCGACCGGATTCGCGCGGTCGACCAGGTCTTGAGTGAAAGCCGCTTCGACAGGCTTGTGCGGGAAGAAGCTCCCGAAGGCACGCTCGACCTCGTGAGGCTCTGCCACGACGAACATTATGTCGAAGAGCTCCGGCGCATCGCGCCGGACAAGGGCATGATCTATCTCGACGGCGACACCTCGATGTCGCCGGGGACATGGGAAGCTGTGATGCGCGGCGTCGGCGGCGCGGTTGCGGCCACCGAGGCGGTGATGTCGGGTAAGGCCGACAATGCCTTTGTCGCGATGCGCCCGCCCGGCCACCATGCCGAAACCAACCGGCCGATGGGCTTTTGCCTGTTCGATCATGCGGCGATCGCGGCGCGCCACGCCCAGCGCAAATACGGCATCGCGCGCGCCGCCGTGGTCGATTTCGACGTGCATCATGGCAACGGCACCCAGGAGATCTTCTGGGCCGATCCGACCATGATGTATTGCTCGACCCACCAGATGCCGCTGTTTCCAGGTACCGGCGCGACCGGCGAGCGCGGCGAGCACGATACCATCGTCAACGCGCCGCTGGCGCCGAATGATGGAGCAGCCAAATTCCGCGCCGCTTTCGAAAACCTGATTTTGCCCCAGTTGCAGAAATTCGCCCCGGAATTCATCGTGATTTCCGCCGGCTTCGACGCCCATCGCCGCGATCCCCTGGCCAACATCAATCTCGACGCGGAAGATTTCGGCTGGGTCACGCGCAAGCTGATGGAGGTCGCCCACGCAAGCGCCGGCGGCCGCGTAGTCTCGGTGCTCGAAGGTGGTTACGACCTGCAGGGCCTGAAAGAGTCGGTGGCGGCCCACGTCACGGCATTGATGGGCGCGTAAATCCCCGCCACAATACCCCCGCAAAAATATCGTCGAATTGGCGCAGGTAAAAGGGCGCAGCCGGGACACGCAATATGGCCGAAAACACCCATGTGGACGTGAAGACGCTGAGCTTCGAGCGCGCGATCGAAGAACTGGAATCGATCGTCAAACGTCTCGAAGACGGCAAGGTACCGCTGGAAGAGTCGGTGGCCATCTACGAGCGCGGCGAGGCGCTGAAGCGCCGCTGCGAGGAATTGTTGCGGCAGGCCGAGGCGCGGGTCGACAAGATCACCACCGATGCCGACGGCCGGGCGACCGGCACGGAGCCGCTGGACGTGCAGTGAGCGCGGCCAAATCGTAGCCCGGGTGGAGCGCAGCGAAACCCGGGGCCGCTATCCCGGATTTCGCTGCGCTCCATCCGGGCTACAAGCGGGCAAGCCGGCCCGGCCCTCCCGAATTAGCTCTTGGCGCATTCCACGGCCTGCTATAGTCCGCTGGTCAGTCCGGGGAAGTAGCGTGCGCGTTCAGCACCGCCAAATCATCTATGTGCAGGGATACGATCCGCGCGGTCTCGCGCAGTATTACCGCATGTTCAGGACGGAACTGCGCAAGTTCGGCAAGCTTTACGGCATCAACGCCACGACCAGCCGGCCCGACAGCGCGCCCGACGGCGAGACGGCGTCCTGGACCATCGAAGCAAAGGGGCCGGACTGGCAGACCCGCACCCATTACGATTTCCTCCGGACCGAAGATTTCATTCAGAACGACCTGGCCTGGCCGATCTGGCGCACGGTCTTTCATGCCGTGATCATCTATTGGCGCCTGGTGTTCGGGGGGACGATTGCCCGGTTCTGGAAGGCGCATTGGCGATTTGCGACCTTCATCACCTATCCGCACTTCTTGCTGTTCATTGAAGCGCTGTTTTCAGCAGCAATCGCTTGTCTCTTCGGCTGGAGCCTCGAGGCGCTCGGAATTCCCGGCCTTCTCAGCATCGCGGCCGCGGTGGCGCTGTTTGTCGCCGTGCTCGGGACGATGCTGAAATACACCGAAAACCTGACCTATCTGCTCTATCTGCTGTCCGACACGATCTGGACCTGGGAGTTCTCGCACCGCCAGCGGCCGGAATGGGACCGGCGCATCGATCGCTTCGCGCAGCACCTGGTCAACGTTGCCAGGACCAGCGATGCCCAGGAAATCGTGATCGTCGGCCACAGTTCGGGTTCGTTCCTCGGCGTGGAGATTCTGGCACGCGCGTTAAAACTCGATCCCGATCTCGGACGCCACGGCCCCCGCGTGGTGCTGCTGACCATCGGCGGCAATTTCCCGATCGTCGGTTTTCACGCCGCCTCGCGCGATTTCCGCGATCATCTGCGCCAGCTCGCGATCGAGCCGTCGATCGACTGGATCGACTGCCAGTCGCGCAAGGATGTGATGAACTTCTATCCGTTCGATGCCATAGCCGGCCACGGAATCGAGGTCGGCGCCGACAGGCGCAATCCTACCATCGTTCCGGTCCGGTTCCGGGAGATCATCAAGCCGGAGCACTACAACCGCTTCCGCTGGAAGTTCTTTCGGGTCCATTTCCAGTTCGTGATGGCCAATGAACGGCCCCACGCCTACGATTTTTTCATGATTGTTTGCGGCCCGGTTCCCTTGAGGGAACGCATGGCCGATCACGCGGCCGCCTTGGCCATTGCTACGGGCGACGCCGGGACCCGCGAAATAGGCTGGAACAGGCTGGAAACGGCCCCGATTGCCGGCCTGGATGGCTCCGAAATGGGCAGAATGGAACCGACCGTCGCCCGACGCAGTTAGAGTGCCGCCCGCAGGCCGCCTTTCGGACGGATGGCGGGGCAGCAGCGCGGTTGGCTTTGGCCGCCGCATTGTGTAAAGGTGGGAGCAATATGGGCCGACGACGGAGGCTCCGCCGCGGCTTGTTCGACCGCGGTAAGCACCTCAATTAACTATCGAAAATGCTTCTGCCGGATGGCGCCGCAACAACTGATATGAGTGACCTTATCAAACGGAGCGCACTCTAGGCTTCAAAATCAAGGCCTCCTTCTAAGGGAGACCATCGGACATCCGGGCTTCGCTGCACTGACGCGCAGCCGTGTCAGTTTCGACCGCCTGTCCCCGACATGCAAAATTGGAATATCGCCGTGACCGAATTTAGTAAAACGCCGCTTCTCGACACCATCCGGACGCCGGACGATCTGCGCCGGCTCAAGGTGGACCAGATCCGGCAAGTTGCCGACGAACTGCGGATGGAAACCATCGACGCGGTCTCCGTAACCGGCGGCCATTTCGGCGCCGGCCTTGGCGTCGTCGAATTGACCACCGCACTGCACTACATCTTCGATACGCCGCGCGACCGGCTGGTCTGGGACGTCGGCCATCAGGCCTACCCGCACAAGATCCTCACCGGCCGCCGCGACCGCATCCGCACCTTGCGCACCGGCGGCGGACTGTCCGGTTTCACCAAGCGCACCGAGAGCGACTACGACCCGTTCGGCGCCGCCCACTCCTCGACCTCGATTTCCGCGGCGCTGGGCATGGCGGTGGCGCGCGACCTTTCCGGCCGCAAGAACAACGTCATCGCCGTGATCGGCGACGGCGCGATGTCCGCGGGCATGGCCTATGAAGCCATGAACAACGCCGGCGCGATGAACTCGCGGCTGATCGTCATTCTCAACGACAACGACATGTCGATTGCGCCGCCGGTCGGCGCGATGTCGGCGTATCTGTCGCGGCTGTATTCCGGCAAGACCTACCGCTCGCTGCGCGAAGCCGCCAAGCAGCTCGGCAAGCATCTGCCCAAGCTGATCGCGGACCGCGCCGGGCGGGTCGAGGAATATTCCCGCGGCTTCATGGTCGGCGGCGGCACGCTGTTCGAGGAGCTCGGCTTCTATTATGTCGGCCCGATCGACGGCCACAATCTCGACCATCTGCTGCCGGTGCTGAAGAACGTCCGCGACATGGAGACCGGCCCGATCCTGGTTCATGTCGTCACGCAAAAGGGCAAAGGGTACGGCCCGGCCGAAGCCGCCGCCGACAAATTTCACGCCGTGGTCAAGTTCGACGTCGCCACCGGCGCGCAGTCGAAATCCAAGCCCAACGCGCCCTCCTATCAGAACGTGTTCGGCCAGAGCCTCGTCAAGGAAGCCCAGAAGGACGACAAGATCGTCGGCATCACGGCGGCGATGCCGTCGGGCACCGGCATCGATATTTTCGCGAAGGCATTTCCCGACCGCTCCTTTGACGTCGGTATTGCCGAACAGCACGCGGTGACCTTCGCCGCGGGTCTTGCCACAGAGGGCTACAAGCCGTTCTGCGCGATTTATTCGACCTTCCTGCAGCGCGGCTATGACCAGATCGTCCACGACGTGGCGATCCAGGGCCTGCCGGTGCGCTTCGCCATCGACCGCGCCGGCCTGGTCGGCGCCGACGGCGCCACCCACGCCGGATCGTTCGACAATGCCTATCTCGGCTGCCTGCCCGGCTTCGTCATCATGGCGGCGTCGGACGAGGCCGAACTGGTGCACATGGTCGCCACCCAGGTCGCGATCAACGACCGCCCCAGCGCGCTGCGCTATCCCCGCGGCGAAGGCCGCGGCGTCGAGATGCCCGAGGTCGGCATTGCGCTGGAGATCGGCAAGGGCCGCATCATCAAGCAAGGCACCAAGGTGGCGCTGCTGTCGTTCGGCACCCGTCTCGCCGAATGCGAGAAGGCCGCCGATGAGCTGGCCGCGCACGGCCTCTCCACCACCATCGCCGACGCCCGCTTCATGAAGCCGCTCGATCTCGATTTGGTATTGAAGCTCGCGCGCGAGCACGAGATACTGATCACCATCGAGGAAGGCTCGATCGGCGGCTTCGGTTCGCATGTGATGCAGACGCTGGCGGAGCATGGCATGCTGGATAACGGCTTGCGTGTGCGGTCGATGGTGCTGCCGGACGTGTTCCTGGACCACGATACGCCGAACGCGATGTATGCCCGCGCCGGGCTCGACGCCAAGAGCATTGTGAAGAAGGCGTTCGAGACCCTGGGTAAGGATTTCAAGGCCGAAACGGTGAAGCTGGCCTGATTTCTTTGGCTTTCTGGGTACGCCTGGGCTCCGAACGTAATATTGACGGGAGACCAGCGTGCCCTCCTCTCGCAAGCGCGCGGATCTGTTGCTGGTCGAGCGCGGCCTGTTCGAAACCCGCGCGCGGGCGCAGGCCGCGATCGAGGCGGGCCTCGTCACCGCCAACGACAAGCAGGTAACGAAGCCGTCCGAGGGCATTCCCCCCGATGCCGTGCTGCAGGCGCAGCCGGCGCATCCCTTCGTGTCGCGCGGCGGCGTCAAGCTGTCGGGCGCGCTGGAGCAATATCCGATCGAAATCGAAAATCACGTCTGCCTCGACGTCGGCGCCTCCACCGGAGGCTTTACCGAGGTGCTGCTCGCGAACGGCGCCAACCTGGTGTTTGCCATCGACGTCGGGCATGGCCAGTTGCATTCGTCGCTGCACGGCCATCCAAAAATTGTCTCCATGGAAGCAACCGATATTCGTGAGTACGAGGGCAAGCGGCTGCCGATGCGGCCCGATGTCGTGGTGATCGATGTCAGCTTTATTTCGCTCAAATTGGTGTTGCCGGTGGCATTGCAGCTGGCGGCGGCTCCGATGCATCTGCTGGCGCTGATCAAGCCGCAATTCGAGGCACAGCGAAAGCATTCCAAAGCCGGCATCATCCGCAATGCGATCGTGCATCAGGAGGTCTGCGACGATGTCGCGGCGTTCGCGGCTTCGCTCGGATGCACCGACATCCAGGTGTTTCCGTCATCGATCAAAGGCGGCGACGGCAACATCGAATTCTTCCTCGGCGCGCGCCGTGGCTGAACGGCTTGTTATCGATCACGTCGGCCATCGCGGCGATGGTGTTGCCTTTGCGGACGGGCACACCTTGTTCGTGCCCTACACGCTGTCAGGCGAAACCGTCGAAACCGGTCCGGTCGCCGATCATCCCGACCGCAGGCATCTGCTGCGCGTGGAAACCGCGAGCCCGGAGCGGATCGCGCCATTCTGCCGGTATTTCGGCGCCTGCGGCGGCTGCGCCATCCAGCACTGGCAGCCGCACTTCTACGCCGCCTGGAAGCGCGGAATCGTGGCCGATACGCTGGCTCATGCAGGAATCGAATGCCCGGTCGGTGACCTGATCGACGCCCACGGCGCCGGCCGCCGCCGCATCACCGCGCATGCCCGCCGCGGCAGCGACGGCGAATTGCGCGTCGGTTTCGCCGCCGCCAACAGCCACGCCATTGTCGCGATCGAGGATTGCCCGATCCTCGATCCCGGCTTGCATGGCGCGCTCGAGGCCGCCCGCGCGCTGGCCGAGGTCCTCAAGCCAACGACCAAGCCGCTGGACATCCAGGTCACCGCGACCGACGGCGGCCTCGATGTCGATGTACGCGGCTCCGGCCCACTGCCGACGGCCATGATCGCCACGCTGTCGCGCGTGGCCGAACAGCATCGGCTGGCGCGGCTGACGCGACATGGCGAACTGGTGTTGATGCGCAGCCCGCCGGTGATCGGCATCGGCACCGCGCAAGTGACACTGCCGCCGGGCTCATTCCTGCAGGCAACCGCTGCGGGCGAGGAAGCGCTGGCTACTCTGGTGGTCAAACATTGCAAAGGCGCAAAGCACATCGCGGACTTGTTTTGCGGCGTCGGGCCGTTCGCATTGCGGCTCGCCACGCGGGCGCGGATCGCGGCATTCGACAGCGACTCCGGCGCGGTCTCGGCGCTGCAGAAGGCCGCGACATCGACGCCGGGCCTGAAGCCGATCAAGGCCGAGGCGCGCGACCTGTTCCGGCGCCCGCTGATGCCGCAGGAATTGCGCGACTTCGATGCGGTAGTATTTGATCCGCCGCGGCAGGGCGCGCAGGCGCAAGTCGAGCGGCTCGCCGCCAGCAAAGTCCCTGTCGTCGTTGCGGTATCGTGCAATGCCGCGACGTTTGCACGCGATGCGCGCATTCTGGTCGATGGCGGGTACCGCATCGAGGGCGTGACGCCGGTCGATCAGTTCCGCCACACGCCGCATGTCGAGCTTGTCGGGCGGTTCGCAAGGGTTCGTTGAACCTTCGTTCCGCCCGACCGGACATACCCGGGTGCAGCACTCGCGGGAGGCCATCATGGACGTCAATCCGGACAGGCTGAGTTCATTCATGGGCAAGATGCTGGGCGATTTCGGCGCCGCCGCCAACGCTGCGCTGATCAAGGTCGGCGACCGCCTCGGCCTTTACAAGGTACTCGCCGCTGAGGGGCCGATGACCTCGCAGCAGCTTGCCGCTGCAAGTGGCACTACAGAACGCTGCGTCCGCGAATGGCTGGCGGCGCAGGCCGCCAGCGGCTACGTCGAATACGACCCGGTCACGGGCAAGTTTTCCATGCTGCCCGAGCAGGCGATGGTATTTGCCGACGAGGACAGCCCGTATTTCATGGGCGCGGTCGGCGACATGATGTCAGCCTTGATACTGGACGAGCCGAAAATCTCGGAAGCCTTCAAGACCGGCAAGGGTGTCGGCTGGAACGAGCGGTCGGAATGCCTGTTCTGCGGCACCGCGCGCTTCTTCCGCACCACCTACAAGCGTCAGCTGGTGCAGGAGTGGCTGCCGGCGCTCGACGGCGTGGTCGACAGGCTCGAGCGCGGCGCCAAGGTCGCCGATATCGGCTGCGGCCACGGCATCTCCACGATTCTCATGGCGAAGGCGTTTCCAAATTCGCGGTTCTTCGGTTTCGACGCCCATCCGGGATCGATCGACGCCGCGCGCGGGTCTGCGATGCGCGGGGACTTAAGCGAGCGCGTGTCGTTCGACGTCGCGACGGCAAAAACGGTGCCTGTGAACGGCTATGATCTGGTCTGTTTTTTCGACTGCCTGCATGACATGGGCGACCCGGTCGGAGCGCTCCGGCACGTCCACGAGACCATGGCCGACGACGGCGCCTGCATGCTGGTCGAGCCGTTCGCCAACGACCGGCTGGAAAACAATTTCACGCCGGTGGGACGGCTGTTCTATGCGGCATCCACCATGGTGTGCACGCCGGTCTCGATGGCGCAGGAGGTCGGCCTTGCATTGGGCGCGCAGGCCGGCGAAGCGCGACTGCGCGAGGTGGCCCGCCAAGGCGGTTTTACGCGATTCCGCCGCGCGGCGGAGACGCCGTTCAATTTGGTGCTGGAGGTGAGGAAATAACTGCCGTGTCCCGGACGCGCTGCGGCATTCTTCATGCCGCTGCGCAGAGCCGGGACCGTATCAGACACCGGCGCTCGTTACGGCCCCGGCTCTGCAGCGCACCGCCGAAGAGGCGCTGCGCTGCGTCCGGGGCACGGTCACCTTCCCCACCTGTCCTGCCAGATCTTCTCGCCGATCATGCAGCTCACCCGCGATTCCTTCTCGGCGACCGGAATGACGCGGCGCTCCGGCGTGCGGCCGGCGACTTCGAGCACCAGCTTGGTGCGGATCGCTTCCTTGAACTTATCGCGGTCCTTGATCGTCACCACGAAGGCGCCCGGCCCGCCGATCACGCAGTCTTCGTAATAGAAATCCAGATTGTCGATATCCATGGTCGAATAGGACGGCTCCTTCACCATGATCGGCAGGCCGTTGATGGTGATGCCCTTGCCGATCGCGGTATCGCGGGCGCCGGTGACCGGCGCGCCGTTGTTGTTGGGGCCGTCGCCGGAAATATCGATGACGCGGCGCAGGCCGCGATACGGGTTCTCCTCGAACAGCGGCATCGCGAAATTGATCGCGCCGGAGATCGAGGTGCGCGACGCCCGGCGGATTGGCGTTTTCATGATTTCATTGGCGACGGCATCCGCTGTTTCCGGGCCGTCGATCACCCGCCAGGGAATGATGATCTTCTGGTCGCTCGATGCCGCCCACTCGAAATAGGTCACCGAAATCTTGCCGTTGGGCCCGGTCTTCAGCGCCTGCAAAAATTCCTTGGAAACGATGGCCTGCGCGTAGCCCTCGCGCTGGATGGCGAGCTCATCCATGTCCATCGAATAGGAGACGTCGACGGCCAGAACCAGTTCGACGTCGACCGACGCCACGGTCTCCTTGTCAGCCAACCGAGTTCCGGGGTTCGGTGCGGCGATGCCACCCCCCGCGATCGCTCCTGCGACGAGCACGGCCCCGATCGAGACACCCCAGCGCATAGCGGGCCCTCCGGTCATCTGAGGCGGATGGTGACACGCAATCCGGCTTACGAAAAGCGCGAACATGCGTTGTCCTTCACTTTCAAGTCAGTGGCCGGGCGCCTTGATTTCGGGGAAACCGTCGCCAAGCGCCGGTTCCGCTGAAAGCCTGGAGGCTGTATTCTGGGCATAGAACCGCGCAACGTCAGGAGGGTGTCGCCGGAATGATCGATACCGTCGTAAAACCCCGCACCAAGGTCAAAACCAAAACCGAGCGGCCGAAGCTGCACAAGGTCATTCTCGTCAATGACGACTATACGCCGCGCGAGTTCGTCGTCACGGTCCTGAAGGCGGAATTCCGGATGACCGCGGATCAGGCCCATAGGGTGATGATCACCGCGCACCGGCGCGGCGTCTGCGTCGTCGCCGTGTTCACCAAGGACGTCGCCGAAACCAAGGCCACGCGCGCCACCGACGCCGGCCGCGCCAAAGGCTATCCGCTGCTGTTCACGACCGAGCCGGAGGAATGATTTTCGTCCCGGACGCGGTGCGGCATTCTTCATGCCGCTCCGCAGCGCCGGGACCGTAACAGACACCGGCGTTCGTTACGGCCCCGGCTCTGCAGCGCACCGCTTCGCAAGGGCTACGCGCTGCGCTGCGTCCGGGGCACACAGATCAGGCCGGCGCCGGTACTTCATCCGCCAGCCCATAAACCCGTTCCGCCTTGGCAAACCCGGCGATAGGAAACTCCCCGAGATCGCGCCAGCGTCCATTGCTGCAACTCTCCGCAAAGCTTGCGGAAGCAACCACCGTGCGGTGCAGGTTGCTGGCGATCTTTTCCAGCCGGGCGGCAAGGTTGACCGCGGGGCCGATACAGGTGAAATCGAGGCGGTTGGCGCCGCCGATATTTCCGTAGAGCACGGTGCCGATATGGAGCGCGAGGCCAAAACGAAATTTCTCGACGGTGTGACCGCCCTCGGAATAGGTCAGTTCCGCCACGCTGGCACGGCATTCCTGGACCGCCTCGAGAACCCCATTGCAAATGTCCGCGGCGTTGCCGGCGTCTCCCACCACCGGAAACACCGCCAACAACCCGTCGCCCATGAATTTCAATACCTCGCCGCCACGCCGCCTGATCGCGTCGACCTGACAATCGAAATAGCGGTTGAGAATATCGACCACGATCTCGGAAGGCAGCCGATCGGACAGCCGCGTGAATCCACGCAGGTCCGAAAGCCAGATCGCCGCATTCATCGTATCGGTGTGACCGCGCCTGATCTGCCCGGCGAGAATCCGTTCGCCGGCGCGGTTGCCGACATAGGTATCGAGCAGGAGCGCCGCGGTGCGTCGCAGACTGATGATCTCGATGACCCGCGCAAGCGGGACGACGAGTTGCCGCAACCCATCCAGCTGCTCGTCCGTGAAACCACCGGGCGCTTTCGTGGTCCAGCTCGATGCATGAGCCTGGCCGTCGATAAACAGCAGCGGCACCGCGATATAATCCGTGACGCCCTCGGCGCGCATCTCGTCGATGAACGGAAAACGCTTGCTCTCCGGATCGTCGGGACGGGCTCGGACCTCGATGCCTTCCCTGAACACGATCGCGAGCGGACTGGCGTTGAATTCCGGTGCATCCTGAATGCCGAAATCGACCGAGCCTATTTCGACCTCGGCGCCGGGCTTCCAGATGAAATTGCGGCCGTAGATATCGGGATGCAATGTCCTGATGAAGACACCGACGCGCCACAACGGCAAGCCTGCCGAGACAAGGCGTTCGCAGGTCTCCGCCATCATCCTCGCCGGATTGGGCGTCGATCTCGCGCCGTCGACCAGCCAGTCGCTGAGCTTTTTGATTTCAGCGGCCAGCATGCTAGCCGACCTGGCCGCGATGGCGGAGAAAATGATCGGCCAGCACGCACGCCATCATTGCTTCGCCGACCGGCACCGCGCGAATGCCGACGCAGGGATCGTGACGGCCTTTGGTCATGATATCGGTGTCGGCGCCGTTGCGGTCCACGGTGCGGCGCGGCGAGAGGATCGACGACGTCGGCTTGACGGCAAAGCGCGCCACCACCGGCTGCCCGGTGGAGATGCCGCCCAGAATGCCGCCGGCGTGGTTGCTCAGAAAACTCGGGCCATGATTGGTCATCCGCATCTCGTCGGCGTTCTCCTCGCCCGACAATTCCGCGGCGCCAAAGCCCGCGCCGATCTCGACGCCCTTCACCGCATTGATGCTCATCAGCGCCGCGGCGAGATCGCCGTCGAGCTTCGCATAGATCGGCGCGCCGAGCCCTGCCGGCACGCCTTCCGCGATCACTTCGATCACCGCGCCGATCGACGATCCGCGCTTGCGTATCTCGTCGAGATAGCCCTCGAAGAACGCGGCCTTGTCCTTGTCGGGGCAGAAGAACGGATTGCGCGCGATCTCGTCCCAATCCCATTTGTCGCGATCGATTTTGTGCGGCCCCATTTGCACCAGCGCGCCGCGCACGGTCATGCCGGGCACGATCTTGCGGGCGATGGCGCCCGCCGCCACCCGGGTCGCGGTTTCGCGCGCCGACGAGCGGCCGCCGCCGCGATAATCACGCAGGCCGTATTTGGCTTCATAGGTGAAGTCGGCATGGCCCGGCCGAAACTTGTCCTTGATGTCGGAATAATCCTTGGAGCGCTGGTCGGTGTTCTCGATCAAGAGCGCAATCGGCGTCCCCGTCGTGACCTGCACGCCGGTGTCGGGATGCGCCATCACGCCGGAAAGGATTTTCACCGCATCCAGCTCCTGGCGCTGGGTGGTGAAGCGCGACTGCCCGGGGCGGCGGCGATCGAGATCGTGCTGGATATCCTCGACCGTCAGCGGCAATTGCGGCGGACAGCCATCGACCACGCAGCCGATCGCAACCCCGTGGCTCTCGCCGAAGGTCGTGACCCGGAACATGTGGCCGAAGGTGTTGAAGGACATTGATCGCACCGAACGTAACGAAAATCGCTACTCGTGGTAGCGAGAAGTTGCGAAAATCGCAACGTTCGTCATGGCCGGGCATAGCCGTCCGAAGGACGGCGTCGCTTCCGCTCGCCTATGTCCCGGCCATCCACGCCTTGGATGCCGAAAAAGACGTGGATGCCCGGCACAAGGCCGGGCATGACAGGCCCCTTAACTATACTTCGTCACGCCGCCATTGCTGAACAGATAAACAACGCCCTGCTCAATATACAAATCGGAGGCGCGGGCGGGTGTTTCCATGCCTAGCGCTACCATCAGCGCCCGCGCGGTGCCGCCATGAGCCACCGCGACGGTGTCCGCCTGCAACGAGTCGTACCAGTCGCGCATCCGCAGCTGGACCGAGGCATAGCTCTCGCCGCCCGGCGGCAGAGCGCCCCACTTGTCGCGTTCGCGGCTTGCGTAAAGTTCGGGATGCGAGGCTCGCGCCTGCGCCAGCGTCGAGCCTTCCCAATGACCGTAGCCGATTTCGCGCAGGCGATCGTCGAGCGCGTAGCCGCCGGGCGGTAACTGCAATTCGGCCCGTACCATATCCATGGTGCGGCGGGCTCGCTGCAGCGGGCTCGCGACGAAAGCAAGGTTTGAGGCGTCCAGGCCTTGGCGGGCAAACAGACCGGCCAGGACACGCCCCGCATGCGCGGCTTGTGTGAGACCAAGCTCGTTGAGCGGCGTATCGATGCCGCCCTGCAGGCGGCCTTCGACATTCCAGTCGGTTTCGCCGTGGCGCATATAGTAGATGGTCGGCGCTGGCATCGCTTCCGGCAACTATTCCTTTGCCAGCGAATTGCTGAGCGTGATATCCGGCGCGTCGGGCCGCTTCATGCCGACGACGTGATAGCCGGAATCGACGTGGTGCACCTCGCCGGTGACGCCGCGCGACAGGTCGGAGAGCAGGTACAGCGCGCTGTCGCCGACTTCCTCGATCGTCACGGTGCGGCGCATCGGCGCGTTGTATTCGTTCCATTTCAGGATGTAGCGGAAGTCGCCGATCCCCGACGCCGCAAGCGTCTTGATGGGCCCCGCCGAGATTGCGTTGACGCGGATGTTGTTGGCGCCCATGTCGGCGGCGAGATAGCGCACGCTGGCTTCCAGCGCCGCCTTGGCGACGCCCATCACGTTGTAATGCGGCATCCATTTTTCGGCGCCGTAATAGGTCAGCGTCAGAATCGAGCCGCCATCGGTCATCAGTTTTTCGGCGCGCTGCGCGATCGCGGTCAGCGAATAGCAGGATATCAGCATCGTCTTCGAAAAATTGTCCGCGGTGGTTTCAATATAGCGGCCGTCGAGCTGATCCTTGTCGGAGAATGCGATGGCGTGCACGACGAAATCGATTTTGCCCCACTTTTCCCGTACCACATCGAAGGCCGCGTCGATGGTCGCGGGATCGGTGACGTCGCAATGGCCGAGCAGCAGCGCGCCGAGTTCTTTAGCCAGCGGCTCTACGCGCTTTTTCAGCGCGTCGCCCTGCCAGGTCAGCGCGATCTCCGCGCCGGCGGCGCGGCAGGCTTTGGCGATACCCCATGCGATCGAACGGTTATTGGCGACACCGAGAACGACGCCGCGCTTGCCCTGCATCAGCCCTGAATGATCGACCATTCCGTTTCCTGTTCGCGTAGCATTCGCCCCTCGCCGGGGTACACCAGCACCTCACTTTGGTATACCCCAAATATCGGCTGTGGACCGGCGGTGCGGGCGCAAGCGTTAACGGAATAGTCCCGTCATTTCGGTGTTATGTTGGGCAGGCGGCGTTGCCGTCGACGGTGGCGGAATGTCCACAGGACCAAGCTGTAATGACCGCGTTTCGCGATGACGTCGAAGCCATGATACCGGCGCTGCGCCGCTACGCGCGGGCGCTGGCGCGCGATGCCGATATCGCCGACGACCTGGTGCAGGACACGCTGGTGCGGGCGCTGCGTTCGGAGCGGCTGTTTCTCGGCGGCGACATCAGGAGCTGGCTCTACACCATCCTGACCAATCTCAACCGCAACCGCCGCCGCTCGCTGGCGCGGCGCCCGCAGTTCACGCCGCTGCTGGAAAACAACCCGGATGCCAGCGGCACCGAAGCGGAAGGCCGCGATATCGCCCGGGCGCTGGCGACGCTGGTGGAAGATCAGCGTTCGGTGCTGCTGCTGGTGATGCTGGAGGGATTGAGTTATCGCGAGGTCGCCAACATCCAGGGCGTGCCGATCGGCACCGTGATGTCGCGGCTCGCCCGCGCCCGCGCCCATGTCAAAGCGTGCCTCGAAGGCGACCGCCCGGCGCTGCGGCGGGTGAAGTAGTGGCAAGGGTTATGCATATGGACCGAATGAATCGATACGAATTGCTCAAGATTGGACAGAGACTGAGACAATGACCGACAAGAATATTCCCGTCACCGAAGACGAATTGCACGCTTATATCGACAATGAGCTGCCGGTGGAGCGTCGCGGCGATGTCGAGGCATGGCTTTCGACGCACGCGGACGATGCCGAGCGGGTGCACTCGTGGCGCGCGATGGCTGACATGCTGCATGCCCGTTACGATTCGATAGCCGACGAGGCGGTGCCGAAGCGGCTCGAGATCGAGCGGCTGGCGCGACAGCCGCGCAAATGGATGGTTGGCGCGGTCGCCGCCACGTTGCTGGCGTTCGTCGCCGGCGGCGGCGCCGGCTGGATGGCGCATGGCGCGGCGTCGTCGCCCTCGGCATTCCAGGTTTTAACGCTCGATGCGCTGGATGCGCACAAGCTCTACGTGGTCGAGGTTCGCCATCCCGTCGAAGTGCCGGGCAGCGAGCGCGCGCATCTTCAGCAATGGCTTACCAAACGCTGCGGCTGGGAAGTCCGCGCGCCGGTGCTGGACGCGACAGGACTGAAGCTCGTCGGCGGCCGGCTGCTGCCCGGTCCCACCGGACCCGCGTCATTCCTGATGTATGAAGGCCCGACCGGCGAACGCTTCACGCTCTACACCTCGCGCGCCAAAACCAAGACCGCGCAGATGCGCTACACCGCCGCCGAGAACAGCGGCGCGATGTACTGGTCCGAAGACGGCGTCGGCTATGTGCTGAGTGGCCCCACCGACAAGGACCGGCTGAACCAGCTCGCCCGCCTGGTGTATGACCAGACGGAGAAGAGCGGCGGGTGAATTGCGTTATTCGTAGCCTGGATGGAGCGAAGCGAAATCCGGGTTACCCCACCCGTTCACCGAAATCGGTCGTATTATCTGCCCGGCCATCTCCACCCCAATCGGGAGGCAATACACCTGCTCGAACATATCGGTGCAGCGAGGAAAATGGCCACTCTCCCGGCGACGATACCAACCGGTGCTTGACTGGGTTGAAATGAATGTAGTTAGCGCACCGTTCAAAATCCTCGTCATTTCGGACGGTATGTTCCCAGAACCGCCTTTGCCAAAGGGCGTATTCGCCTCGATAGTTGCGCGGGGCAGAAACACCTCTTGCCAGTGCACCTCGCGTAAATGCGCCTTTGATTCTTCGCCACCGGTCGGAAAAATCTGCATCGCCTTCCGGTAAAGTCCAGATCGCGTGCAGGTGATCCGGTAGGATAACGATGGCGTCGATGGTGAACGGTTTTTCGTTACGCGCGTGGCGAAATGCGGCGCGTAGCAATCCGATATGATCAATCAACGCGGATGAACTTCGGTCATCCAACGTCACGGTGAAAAAGAATGTCCCGCCAGGAAGAAAAATGCGCCGATACCGCACCATCCTCTAGGATTAGCGCGAATTTCGTTGCGTCAATAGTGTAGCTCGGATGGAGCAAAGGTTGAACCTCTGCATTAGCTATCGCGGTGCGAGCAACCCGGATTTCGCTGCGCTCCATCCAGGCTACAGGTGAGCATCACCCCAGATCGCTGCGCGGATTGTACGGGTGGCTGTCGCGCCATTTCTGCATCAGGGCTTCGAGTTCGGCATCGTTGCCGTCGGGCAGCATGATGCGCGTGGTGAAATAGAGATCGCCCGAGCCGCCGCCGGCTTTCGGCAGGCCCTTGCCTTTCAAACGGAAGCTGCGTCCGCTCGAGGTGTTCTTCGGGATCGACAGTTCGACCGCGCCGTTCAGCGTCGGAGCGCGAACCTTGGCGCCGAGCACCGCCTCATACAGCGTGACCGGCAGGTCGACGCGCAGGTCGCTGCCATCCACCTTGAAGAATGCGTGCGGCGCGATGCTGATGGTGATGAGCAGATCGCCGGGGGGATGACCGGGCGCGGTTTCGCCCTGCCCCTTCAGCCGGATCTGCTGGCCGGCGACGACGCCCGCCGGAATCTTGACATTGAGTTCCTTGCCGGTGGGCAGCCGGACCCGCTTCTCGCCGCCCTTGACCGACTCCTCCAGCGAGACCGTCATGGCGACGCTGAGATCGAGATCGGCCCCAAAGGGGCTCTCGTCGAACGCGGTCGCTCCGCCCCGCGCGCCGGCGGCGCCGCCACCGAACATGCTCTTCAGGATGTCTTCGAAACCGCCGCCGCCCTCAAAACCGCCGCCAGGGCCGCCGCTGCGGAAGCTGAAGGTCTCAAAGCCGCCGCCCGGGGAGCCGCGGCCCCGCGCGCGCGGATCGCCGCCCGGAAAACCCTGGAAGCGCGGCTTGCCCTCGGCGTCGATCTCGCCGCGGTCGAACTGCTTGCGCTTGGCCTCGTCGCCGATGATCTCGTTGGCCGAGTTGACTTCGGCAAAGCGCGCCGCGGATTTCGGATCGTTCTTGTTGGCGTCGGGGTGATGCTTCTTGGCGAGCTTGCGATAGGCGCTCTTGATCGCCGCGGCGCTTGCGCCCTTCTGCACCCCCAAGACCTCATAGGGGTCGCGCATCCGTCACGTCTCCTTCACGGGAATTCGATTGTTGGGCTGTTCAACCCACCTTGGCTTCATCTGGGGTCTAAGTGGCATTTTTGCAACGGGTCCGCCGCGCCCGAAGCTTAGCCCTTTTTCCATGGCTTCAGGGTGTGAATTTCCCATTGGCCGTGATCGGCCTTGCACGCGCCGCCCTGCATCCAGGCTTCCGACCGGCCATTCACATAGCTTGCCAGAAAATCGCGGCAGGTGCGCCCCTCCGAGGTATAGGCCGCGGCGATCGGCGTCACCGAGCCGCGCGCGCCGGTTTGCGGGTTTTCCCAAGGCTGGCTGAAATCCTTGCCGCCCTTGGTCAGCACGTCGGAGGCGGCATTGCGGGCAAAGGCGAGGTCGGCTTCGGTCGGCGGCTTTTCGGCGCCCTGACCGAGCGAGCCGGTCGCCTCACCCTCGTCCATCTTGGCAAAGGCCGAATCGGTCCGCGACAGGCTGCAGCCGCCCGAGCCGGCGCCGATCAGGATCACCGTGAGCACGGTCCCGGCCGGGCCGATCGCCGATAGGCCCGCGCGCGCCCATGCCTTATATAGGCTGGGACGCCACCTGGACCACAACGCACTTTGAACCGCGGCACGCAACTTACGGAAAACTCCGGCAAATGACCGACACCACCGACATCAAACACCCAACTCAGTTAACGCCCGGTGATTTCACCGACGCCGAGGAGCCGTTTGCGCTGTTTGCCGAATGGTTTGCCGAGGCCTGCAAGTCCGAGCCCAGCGACCCCAACGCCATGTCGCTGGCGACCGTCGACGCATCGGGCCTGCCGGACGTGCGCATGGTGCTGATGAAGGGCTTTGACGCCGACGGCTTCGTGTTTTACAGCCACGTCGCCAGCGCCAAGGGCCGCGAACTCGCAGCAAATCCCAAGGCCGCGTTACTGTTTCACTGGAAGTCGCTGCGTCGCCAGGTCCGCATCCGCGGCAATGTGACCCAAGTGAGCGAAGCCGAGGCCGACGCCTATTTCGCCACAAGGCCGAAACAGGCCCAGATCGGCGCCTGGGCCAGCAAGCAGTCGCAGCCGCTGGAGAGCCGTTTTGCGTTCGAGCAGGCGATCGCCTTGGTTGCCGCCAAACACATCGTAGGCGAAGTGCCGCGGCCGTCCGGCTGGAGCGGCTGGCGCATCGAGCCTTCGCAGTTCGAATTCTGGCACGATCGCCCGTTCCGCCTGCACGACCGCATCGAATTTCGCCGCGATGGAGCAGCGAGCCCGTGGGTGAAGACGCGACTTTATCCGTAATTTTCGTAGGGTGGGCAAAGGCACAGGGCACGCGAAGCGTGGCCAGTGGCGTGCCCACCGTGCAGCCAAATGTGACGCGCGATATGGTGGGCACGGCGCGAAGGCGCGCCTTTGCCCACCCTACGATACGATCACTCCGCGTAAAACTTGCGCAGGCTTTCGCGCAAGCGCGGTGCCGCAACATTGAATCCGGCGCTCGAGCACTCGTCTTCGGATTCGCCCTCGCCGAGCGCCGCGCCACAATGGCGGCAGGTCCGCGCGGAGATCTTTGCGACCCCAGTTTTACGTCCCTGTTGATACTTTGCGAAATCAACGACGTTGCGGCCGGGCGTTAGGATTTTTTCAACCATTGCTTCCTCGCGGCGTGAAGCAATCTTATGACAGACAAGTTTCGCTCAAACGTTCAGCGCACCGCTCAAATTTTACGAGAGAAATTGTGGCGAGTGCTGATGCCCGGACGCAGCGCGGTACGTAGCCCGGATGAAGCGAAGCGAAATCCGGGACCGCGAATGCTGAACTCCTGATCCCGAATTGCGCTGCGCTCCATCCGGGCTACGAACTGATCCACACTTTTCAAACAGCCACACCTTCTCATTCTCGCGGCGCAAAGCGTCCGAGGTTTGCCAATCCCTCGCGCGACCCGCGCGAAGGGGTGGAGCGGCGGGAGGCGCCAGGGCACCAGCGGGCACCCTTTGAGGCGGGATTAACGTACCCACCTCGCGCGGCAAGGTGAACCGCGCGCGCCCAGTGACGTAGGGCGCAGCGCCTCCCGGCGCTCCACCTACCACCAGCCTGTCGGCCGTTCCGGGGCGCCCCGGTCCGGCCAGCTTTCGCTCTGTCCGCTGAAGGATCGCTTCTAGAAAGCGGCCCCGCCGAACAGGATGCGGAATATATACTGCAACGTAGGAATTACATCAATAGGAATTTTTAGGTTCCGCAAAAATATTTTCGTCCGTCCCGGCGAAGGCGACACCAATAATGTCGCTGGTGCGGTATGAAGATCTATCCCTCGGTGACACCATTGATCGAACGGAGGCTATGGGTCCCGGCCTTCGCCGGGGCGACAATGCGGTCGCCGCGTGCCCCTACAACCACTTCTTCCACTTGAAAAACACATACGGCAGCACCGCGGCCAGCAGCATCATGACCAGCGCCATCGGGTAGCCGTGCACCCATTCCAGCTCCGGCATCACCTTGAAGTTCATGCCGTAGATCGAGGCGATCAGGGTCGGCGGCATCAGGACGACGGCCATCACGGAAAACAGCTTGATGATGTTGTTCTGTTCGAGATTGACCACGCCGAGCATGGCGTCGAGCGTGAACGTGATCTTGTTGGACAGATAGGAGGCGTGGTCGGACAGCGAGCCCACGTCGCGCTGCATGGTCTTCAGCTGCTCGCGCATCTCCTTCGACCATTTGACGCCCTCCACCGCCGCCGACAGGAAGGCCACCAGGCGCCCGATCGAGACCAGGCTTTCGCGCACCTTGGAGGTGAGGTCGCCCTTGCGGCCGATCGCGATCAGGATGTCGGAGTAGCGTTTGGCATGACCGGTGCGCGCAGCCCCTTCAGGCTCGAAAATCTGGTGGCTGATCATGTCCATGTCGGCGCCTGCGCGTTCCAGGATGTCGGCGTTGCGGTCGATCACGGCGTCGATCAATTCCATCAGCACCATCTCGCCGGTAATGCCGGGCGCGCAGGAGCGCGCCAGCTTGTTCTCCACCAGCGTGAAGGGTTTCGGCACGTCGTAGCGCACGGTCACAAGGCGATGACTGGCCAGGATGAACGTTACCGCCGTGGTCTTCGGGCTGTCGGTATCGGCGTGGCACATCAGCGTCGCGGTCATGTAGCGCGCGCCGTTCTCGACATAGAGCCGGCTCGAAATCTCGATCTCCTGCATGTCCTCCCGGGTCGGCACCGCGATGCCGGCGAGCCGCTCTACGGCGTGATCTTCTTCCATGGTCGGCTTGACCAGGTCGATCCATACGGCGCCTTCCGGCAGGCCGCCGAGATCGACCGCATCAATTTTTTTCAGCACGAAGCCGGATGGGGTGAAGATCGAAAGCATACGGCACTCCGGAAACCGGCGACACAAATCTGCACGCGGGGCGTGACAGCTCTGCAGTGCGCCAGTTAGTTCGATTCTGGCAAGCCTTTCGAGTTCCCGTTAACGCGTGGCTAACCATTTGCGGCGGTCAGGTGGCAACGATACGGCGAGGATTCGGCGGCCGGAAGCCGGCTGCCCGGAAACTAGCCGCAAACCGGAAAAATTGCGGCAAATATGCCACAGGTAACGTGCCGCATCACGGCGCAGCCGTCTAACCGCTGGAATTATGGCCGTTTTCAGCGATAATCGATTTAACGGAATCGTCGCGTTTGGCGCGCAGTCTTGCGCTTAAAGAACGACGGTCTTCGATTTGGAAAAGTATTCGATTGGAATTGGAAATGTCGCCGCTCAAGTTGAAACTGGGACTGCTGGCCACCGGCCTGATGCTGTCTGGCTGCATGCAGGCGACGACCTATCAAGAAGCGTCGCAGGCCAATTTCAAGCCGCGCGACAAGGAACTGCTGGCCAAGGTGTCCTATGTCAAGACGCCAGTGCCCGAAGCCTTCCGCCGCGCCATCGTCGATTATCACCGCAAGGAAACGCCCGGTTCGATCGTGGTCGATTCCGACAATCACTATCTCTATTTTGTGCAGGAGGGCGGCAAGGCGATCCGCTACGGCATCACCGTCGGCGAGGAAGCCATGGCGTGGTCCGGCATCGCCAAGATCGGCAGCATGACCGAGTGGCCGCCGTGGCATCCGACCAAGAGCGAAATCTCGCGGCTCGGCGTTCCGACCTTCGTGGCGCCCGGTCCGGACAATCCGATGGGTTCGCGCGCGCTGTATCTCTATTCCGGCGGCAAGGACACGCTGTTCCGGATTCACGGCACCAACCAGCCGGAATATATCGGCGCGTCGATTTCCTCCGGATGCATCCGGATGACCAATGAGGACGTGATCGATCTGTATAGCCGGGTGAAGATGGGCGCCATCGTGGTGGTGCTTGAGCCCAAGCATGGCGACTCGCCGTTCAATTCGAAGATGGCGCTGCAGGGCGGCGGCAACACGATCCAGTAATCATCGCGTCATAGCGGTTCAAAAAGCGCCGGCTCGCCGGCGCTTTTTTGTTGGCCGCGGCTTTGGCTGGGGAACGGGCTCCACTTCGGCATCGGGCTCTGCCGCATCCTGCTTCGCGGCGGCGGGCTTCGTGGCGTCGGATTTCGCGGCAACCTCGCGCGGCGGCGCCTCCTCGGGACGTTCGGCCGGCAGCAACGGCGCATGCACCGGCATCGGATCGTAGACGTTCCACTGGCAGATGCGGTAGCCGCTGCGCCGTTCCGCGAGGTCGAGGTGGATGTGGTCCTCATGATACCAGTCCGATCCCGGCCCGAGCACCGTGGTGAACCGCGCGCACACCGATTGCAACACGGCCTCGCGCTGTTCACGCGCGACGCTACGGTCGGTCAGCGACAGCGACTGGCCATTGGCGAATTTCAGGGCGCGGATGTCGAGCGCATTGGCACGGCCGTGCTCGGACATTTTGGCGCCCGATACGCGGTTGCGGCCGCGGCATTCGAATGAATCGAAGTTATCGAGGTCGGCAAGCGTCGTGCCGAGGTTTTGGGCGAACGGCGCCATGTCGGTGCGAACCCAGTCCGCGATCGCCGCAGCCATGCCGCAGCGGAGGATCGCCGCGGGTTTTACCGCGACCTGTTTCCTGTCCGGGAGCACCACGGCCTCGAGCCGGACCAGATCCTCGCCACCGCAACTGCCGGGTCCGTTGATTGGGGGAATGCTGGGCGCGATCGCAATCGCCTCGGTCAGCGCCAGCCGGCAGGCCGAGGGCGGCGGCGGGGCGGGCTCGGCCTTTTCTGCGGCCGGCTTGTTGGCCTCCTCAGGCTTGCCTTCGACGGGTTTGTCGTCGATGCCGGGCGCCTCGGCGGGGCGCGGTTTTGGCAACGGTATCGACAAAGCCACGGCCCGGCGCTGCTTCGGCCGGCCCTCCCGAAACAATTCACCCCAAGGCGCTTGCGACCAGGCCCCGGACCTCCGCGCCGCCGCCGGTTCGGCTTGTATGCACACCACCAACAGTAGGACGACAACGGTAACCATTGGCCGTTTGTCGCATCCGGGGCGGCCACAAGGCCATTTTCGGCTTGCTTTTGCCGCGCTAAACTTCATGACAGTTCCTTGAGGGAAGTGAGACAAGCGATAACACATTGGAGGGCGTTCGGATGCGCGGATTGATGCAAGATTGGCCCATGCTGTGTCACCGGATCATCGACCATGCGGCGATGGTCCATGGCGAGCGCGAGGTGGTCACCCGCTCGGTCGAGGGTCCCATACATCGCACCAATTACGCCGAAATTCGCACACGCGCACTGAAAGTGGCGCAACGGCTCGATCGCGAGGGGATAAAACTCGGCGACCGCGTCGCCACCATCGCATGGAACACCTGGCGTCATCTTGAAGCCTGGTACGGCATCATGGGCATCGGCGCCATCTGCCACACCGTCAATCCGCGGCTGTTCCCGGACCAGATCGCCTGGATCATCAACCATGCCGAAGACCGCATCGTGATGACCGACCTGACCTTCATCCCGATCCTGGAAAAGATCGCCGACAAGGTTCCGAGCGTCGAGCGCTATGTCGTTTTCACCGACAAGGCGCATATGCCGCAAACCACGCTGAAAAACGCGGTCGCCTATGAGGACTGGATCGCGGAGGTCGACGGCGACTTCAAATGGAAGACCTTCGACGAGAATACCGCGGCCGCGATGTGCTACACCTCCGGCACCACGGGCGATCCGAAGGGCGTGCTGTATTCGCACCGCTCCAACGTGCTGCATTCGATGATGGCCAACAACGGCGACGCGCTCGGCGCCACGTCGAAGGATACCATGCTGCCGGTGGTGCCGCTGTTCCACGCCAACAGCTGGGGTATCGCGTTCTCCGCGCCCGCCATGGGCACCAAGCTGGTGATGCCCGGCGCCAAGCTCGACGGCGCTTCGGTCTACGAACTGCTCGACACCGAGAAGGTCACCTATACCGCCGGCGTGCCGACGGTGTGGCTGATGCTGCTGCAGCATATGGAGAAGGAGCACGCCACGCTGCCGCATCTGAAGGTGGTGATCTGCGGCGGCTCGGCAATGCCGCGCTCGATGATCAAGGCGTTCGTCGATATGGGCATCGACGTCCGTCACGCCTGGGGCATGACCGAGATGTCACCGCTCGGCACCGTCGGTTCGCTGCAGGGCCAGTATGCGCACCTGACCGGCGATGAGAAGCTCGATATCCTGCAGATGCAGGGCTATGCGCCGTTCATGGTGGAAATGAAGATCACCGACGACGCCGGCAAGAACCTGCCGTGGGACGGCAAGACATTTGGCCGGCTCAAGGTGCGCGGCCCCGCGGTGTCCGGCGCCTACTTCCGCGTCAAGGACAGCATCCTCGACGACGAAGGCTATTTCGACACCGGCGACGTCGCCACCATCGACAAATACGGCTACATGCGCATCACCGACCGTTCCAAGGACGTGATCAAGTCCGGCGGCGAATGGATTTCCTCGATCGACCTGGAAAACCTCGCGGTCGGCCATCCCAAGGTGGCGGAGGCCGCCGTGATCGGCGTCTACCATCCGAAATGGGACGAGCGGCCGCTGCTGATCGTCCAGCTCAAGCAGGGCCAGACCGCGACGCGCGAGGAGATTCTGAAATACATGGACGGCAAGATTGCAAAATGGTGGATGCCGGACGACGTGGTGTTCGTCGACAGCATTCCGCACACCGCGACGGGGAAGATATTGAAGACGGCGCTGCGGGATCAGTTCAAGAGCTACAGCTTCCCGACCGCTGCGGCGTAGAGTTGTAGCAAGTAGCGACGGTTTCTTAACCTCTCCCCGCTCTTTCGCGGGGAGAGGTCGGAGATCGCGCGCAGCGCGGTCTCCGGGTGAGGGGCAAGGCAATGCGTGGCCCAATTCAAAGGACCCTCAGGTCGCGCCAACTACGTGCCAACCAGACCGACGCCGAAACGAAGCTCTGGAATCGCATTCGCAACCGGCAAATCAATGGAGATAAATTCGTCCGGCAAGAGCCGATCGGTCGCTACATCTGCGACTTCGTCTGCCGAGAGAAGCTAGTTGTTATCGAGGTCGATGGAGGGCAGCATTCAGAGTCGGTGCGCGACGAAGTGCGAGATCGCTATTTGCGTGGGCAGGGCTATCGCGTGATGCGTTTCTGGAACAACGACGTTCTATCGAATATCGATGGCGTGCTCACTGTTATCGATGAGGGACTACGGGAAATTTCTCAGAGCAAGTCTGGCTGATCCGACCCGATAGTCCAACAACTCTTGCAGGCGCAGTGCCTCGCCCCTCACCCGGATCGCTACGCGATCCGACCTCTCCCCGCGAAAGAGCGGGGAGAGGTTAAGAAATCCCATCTTTGCCTTGTATTCTCCGCAAGCCCGTGTTTTCACACGGCTCGCTTTTTCGCAGGACCGATTGACCCCGATGGCCCGCAGGTTTTCCGCGCCATATCACACCGAGCCGGTCTCGGCGCTCGCCACCTTGGCGCGGCGGCTTGCGGTATTTGCGGCCGTGGCAGCCGTGGTTTCGATCATCATCGTCCGCTTCGGTTTTCTCGAGGTGCGTCCGGCGCTGGCGACGTTTTTCGGCGCGCTGGCCTGCGCCGGCCTGTCGATCCTGGTCGGTCTCGCCGCCTTCGTGGCGATCTGGCAGAACGGATCGCGCGGCATGAGCCGCATCCTGCTGGCGATGCTGATCGATGTGGCGATCCTCGCCTACCCCGCCTATCTCGCTTTGCAATACCGCAAGCTGCCGGCGATCCACGACATCACCACAGACCCGATCGATCCGCCGCGGTTCGAGGCCTTGGCGCGGCTGCGCGCCAGCGATGGCGCCAATACCGCTGTTTATGCCGGGCTGTATTCCGCCGAGCTGCAGCGCGCCGCCTGGCCGGACATCGAGCCGGTCGATCTCGACGTGCCGGTGCAGCGCGCCTATGAGGTGACGCTGCAGCTCGTCAACCGGCGCAAATGGCTGGTCATCGACGAACGCGCGCCGCAACCGCCGCGCCGCGTCGGCCGCATCGAGGCGGTGGCGCGCACCCCGATCATGGGATTCCGCGAGGACGTCTCGATCCGCGTCACCCCCGACGGCGAGGGATCGCGGGTCGATATCCGCTCGTCGTCGCGCTATTTCGAAAGCGACCTCGGCAGCAACGCCTCGCGCGTCACAAAACTGATCGAGGATATCAACACCGCGGTGGACCGGACACCGGCGCCGAAGAAGCCGGTTGCGCCGGTCAAGGCGCCTCCGGCGAAGGGCGTGGCGAAGAAATGAGAGAGGCGAATAGCGAATAGCGAGTAGCGAGTAGCGAATAGAAAAAAAATCAGCGTGCGCTTCCCTCCCTATTCGCTATTCGCTATTCGCTACTCGCTACTCGCTACTCGCCAGCCGATAACTCCCGCCGATCACCGGATCACCGTCCGTCGCCACGATGCCGCGCCCGACCAGATCTTCCAGATGCGCCAGCACGGAATAGCCGGCGGCGCCGGTCAGCCGCGGGTCGATACCGATATAGATCGCGCGCACCATGGTGGGGATGTCGGCCTCCCCCTTGGCGAGGCGATGCAGGATCGAGGCCTCGCGGGCTTCGCGGTGGCGGATCAGGAAACGCACATAGCGCCGCGCGTCGGGGATTTCCGGGCCATGCCCGGAAAAATACAGATCCTCGTCGCGTTGCGTCAGCTTTTGCAGCGAGGCCATGTAGTCGACCATCGATCCATCAGGGGGCGCGACGATCGAGGTCGACCAGCCCATCACGTGATCGCCGATGAAGGTCAATTTGCGCTCGCGCCAGGCGAAGGCCATGTGGTTGGCGGTATGGCCCGGCGTCGCCACCGCCTGCAGCGCCCAGCCGTCGCCGCTGATGGTCTCGCCGTCGCGGACCTCCGTGTCGGGACGAAAATCGCGGTCGGCGCCGGACTCCGTCGATATTTTCTCGCTCTCGTAATACGGCCGCGAGGCGCGGTGCGACCCTTCCGCATAAACGGGTGCGCCGGTGGCCGCCTTGATCCGCGCGGTGTTCGGCGAATGGTCGCGGTGGGTGTGGGTGACGAAAATATGCGTGACGGTTTCGCCGCGCGCGGCGTCGAGCAGCGCGGACGCATGAGCCTCGTTGTCGGGGCCGGGATCGATGATCGCGACATTGCCGCGGCCGACGATATAGCTCACCGTGCCGGTAAAGGTGAACGGCGACGGGTTGTTGCAGAGGACGCGGCGAACGCCGGGGCGCACCTCGTCGACGACGCCGGGTTTCAGGGCGAAATCGCGGTTGAACGGGATGTCGTCGTTGTCGGACATGAGAACTCTCGATGGCGTGCCCCGGACGCGGCGCAGCGCGTAGCTCTTCGCGGAGCGGTGCGCTGCAGAGCCGGGGCCCCGGTTATTTCCTGCTCGAAGAAACCGGGGTCCCGGTTCTGCGAAGCGGCATGAAGAATGCCGCATCGCGCCCGGGACACGGAGGGGCTTTTACGAAAACGCCTGAATGCCGGTGATCGCGCGGCCCAAAATCAGCGCGTGGACGTCGTGGGTGCCTTCGTAGGTGTTGACGGTTTCCAGGTTCGCGGCGTGGCGCATCACGTGATATTCGATCTGGATGCCGTTGCCGCCATGCATGTCGCGCGCCATGCGCGCGATGTCGAGCGCCTTGCCGCAATTGTTGCGCTTGACGATGGAGATCATCTCCGGCGCCATCTTGCCTTCGTCCATCAGCCGCCCGACGCGCAAACTCGCCTGCAGGCCGAGCGCGATGTCGGTCTGCATGTCCGCGAGTTTCTTCTGCACCAGTTGCGTCGCCGCCAAGCGGCCGGTTGAACTGCTTGCGGTCCAGCGTGTATTGCCGCGCCCGCGCCATGCAGTCTTCCGCGGCGCCCATCGCGCCCCAGGAAATGCCGTAGCGGGCGCGGTTGAGGCAGCCGAACGGGCCTTTCAAACCGGACACGTTGGGCAATAGCGCGCTCTCCGGCACCACCACGCCTTCCATCACGATCTCGCCGGTGATCGAGGCGCGCAGCGACAGCTTGCCGCCGATCTTCGGCGCCGACAGGCCCTTCATGCCTTTTTCCAGGATGAAGCCGCGAATCTGGTTGTTGTGCTCGGCCGACTTCGCCCATACCACGAACACGTCGGCGATCGGCGCGTTGGAAATCCACATTTTCGAGCCGGTCAGCCGATAGCCGTCGGACACTTTCTCGGCGCGGGTCTTCATGCCGCCGGGATCGGAACCGGCATCGGGCTCGGTCAGGCCGAAGCAGCCGACCCATTCGCCGGTCGCGAGTTTCGGCAGGTATTTCTTGCGCTGGTTCTCGTCGCCATAGGCATAGATCGGATGCATCACCAGCGACGACTGCACCGAATTCATCGAGCGGTATCCGGAATCGACGCGTTCGATCTCGCGCGCCACCAACCCATAGGCGACATAGCTGGCATTGGCGCAGCCATATTCCTCCGGCAGCGTGATGCCGATCAGGCCGAGTTCGCCCATCTCGTTGAAGATCTCGCGATCGGTCTTTTCTTCCAGATACGCCTTGGTGACGCGCGGCAACAGCTTGTCCTGCGCATAGGCGCGCGCGGTATCGCGGATCATGCGCTCGTCTTCGGTGAGCTGCTCGTCGAGCATGAACGGATCGTCCCACTGGAAATTCACCGGGGCCGGTTTGTCCTTAGGCTGCGGGCGCACGCTCATGGCAATTCCTTTCGCATCACAACTACCTGCATCAACGCGTTGGCCGCAGGTTAGTTCTTTGCAGATTAGCCTTCAAGGTGTTCGTTGGAGACGATCTCGATGCCGAAACCGGACAGGCCCTTGTAGTCATGCGCCGACGAGGTGAGGTGCCGGATCGAGGTGACGCCGAGATCGCGCAGGATCTGCGCGCCGACGCCGACCTCGCGCCACTGCTTGTTGCGGTCGGCTTCCGCCGATTTCTGCTCGCCGATCGGCGCCACCGGAACGCCGGCGGCGCCGTCGCGCAAATAGACCAGCACGCCGCTGCCGGCCTTGCGAAAATGCTCGAGCGCCACATGCATGCGCTGATTGCCGAAGAAAATATCCTTGACGATGTTCGGTTTGTGGAACCGGGTCAGCACGTTCTTGCCATCGCCGATGCCCTTGTAGACGAATGCGACGTGATAAATCGGATCGAACGGCGATCGGTAGGCGTAACCCTGCAGCGGCCCGATCGGGCTGTCGGTGGTGAAGGTCGCCACCCGCTCGATCAGCTTTTCGCGCGCTTGGCGGTAGGCGATCATGTCGGCGATGGTGACGTGCTTCAGCTTGTGGGTTGCCGCAAAGCGCGCCACCTGTGCGCCCTTCATCACCGTGCCGTCGTCGTTCATCAGCTCGCTGATGACGCCGACCGGCGGCAGGCCGCTCAGCTTGCAGAGATCGACCGCGGCCTCGGTATGGCCGGAGCGCAGCAGCACGCCGCCGTCACGCGCGATCAGCGGAAATACATGGCCGGGCCGGGCGAAATCGCTGGCGCCGGCATTCGGGTTGGCGAGCGCGCGGCAGCACGAGGCGCGCTCGTCCGCCGAAATTCCGGTGCCGCCATCGGGCTTGTAGTCGATCGAGACCGTAAACGCCGTGGTGTGGTTGGAATCGTTGTTCGCCACCATCGGATCGAGCCGCAGCCGCCGCGCGTCTTCGGTCGTGACCGGCGCGCAGACAATGCCCGAGGTATGGCGGATGATGAAGGCCATCTTCTCGGCGGTGCAGAGCGAGGCCGCCACGATCAGGTCGCCCTCGCCCTCGCGGTCGTCATCGTCGGTGACGACGACGATCTCGCCCTTGGCAAAAGCTTGCAGGACTTCGGGGATCGGGTGGGCCATGGATCATGCTCTGGAATGCGATGACGATCATATGGCGCACGGCGAGAGGCAGCGCAACTGCCCGTTCCACGCAGCTGTCATTCCCGTTACGGCAGCACCTCGCGGCGCTCGCTCAGCCGGGCGTCGATCTCGGCGCGCTTGTCTTCCAATAGTCCCTGGTCGGCCGCCTCGATCACGTTGAACAGCTCGTGGGCGTCGCTGAGCCGCGTCACGACCACATAGTCGGCTCCGGCGGCGTACTGGTCGGCGACATCGGACAACACATCGGCGGTCGAGATGATCTTCGCCGCCGTATTCAGCGAGCGGACGTGGCGGACCAGCTTTTCGTTGTTGGCGCCTTTCAGCAGCGAATCCGGGACGCTCAGAATGATGATCTCGGCCTTGCCGACGCCGGCATGTACCAGCGTATCGACATTGCTGATATCGCCGTAGGTGACATGAATACCGCGCGTCTTGAGGGTCTGGAACACCACCGGGTTGAAATCGACCACGCCGATCTGGTCCAGCAGGCCGGGATTCTGCCGCTCGATCTCGCTCAGCAGCGCGCTGGCGGCGCGGAAAAATCCAAGGATCAGGATTCGCCGGCCCTCGCCATGGCCGTCCTCCTCACCTTCGTCCGCATGGCTGTGATCGAGATCGCGAAGGCCGATCCGCTTCAATGGGCCGATCGCCATGCGCACGATCTGGTCGCTGCGCATCATGATGAAGGTACTGAGCACTGCGAGAAGCACGAAGGCAAAGGATGCCGCGCTCGCGGTCTGGGTCTTGATGTGTCCGGCCGCGATGCCGGTCTGGATCACCACCAGCGAGAATTCGCTGATCTGGGCCAGATTGATCGCCGGCAGCAGGCTGGCGCGCAGGCCCTGCTTCAGCAGATACAGCGGCGTAAACGTGGTGACGACGCGGCTTATCACGGTGAACGTGGCGATGATCAGCGCGAGCCCGATCACCGAGCCGTTCGGGATCGGAATCGTCATGCCCAGCGCTACGAAGAACAGCGTGATGAAGAAATCGCGCAGCGTCGTGACCTTCGCGGTCACATCCAGCGCATAGGGGAAGGTCGAGATCGACACGCCGGCAACCAGCGAGCCCATCTCGCGCGACAGATGCAGCAACTCGGCGATCTCGCCGATCAGGAAACACCACGCCAGCGCGCCCAGCAGCACCAGCTCCGGACGGCGCGCGATCTGGTGGAACAGCGCCGGCAGAACGTAGCGGCTGAGCGCCAGCGCGGTGACCACGAGTGCCACGACGCGCGCGATCGACAGCAGGATGACGCTGACCTGGAGGTCGGCAAGGCTCGGCTGCACCGCGAGGAACAGGATCGCAAAGATGTCCTGCAGCACCAGCACGCCGAGGGTGATGCGGCCCGGCAGCGTATCCAGTTCGCGCTTTTCGTAGAGCACCTTGACGATGATGACCGTGCTCGACAGCGTGCATGCGATAGCCAGATACAGCCCGTCGAAGCCCCCGCCTCCCAGCATGCGGCCGATGCCCATGAAGAACAGCACGCCGAGGATGCAGCCGCCGATCAATTGGCCGCCGGCGGCGAACAGGATGACGCGGCCGGCGCGGATAATTTTCTTGAGGTCGATTTCCAGCCCGATCATGAACAGCATGAAGATCAGGCCGAGTTCGGAGATGATCTGGATCGACTCCTGCGACTTGACCCAGCCCATCCCGAATGGACCGATGAAAAACCCGGCGATAAGATAGGCCAGGATCAGCGGCTGCCGGGTGAAATGGGCCAACAGCCCGAGTCCCCATGCGAACAGGATGCAAAGCGTGATGTCGCGAATAAGCTCGTGCATGATTCCAGGCCAGCCAGCGGTATCCCCATCGCAGCCTAAAGGCGCGCGCCTTTGGGTCAAAGCGCTAATTCGGAATGACCAACGCGCGATCTGCCGCAGCCTGCTCCGAAATGCCGTTGTGCTTATCGCGCTGCTCGCGGCACCTGTTGCGTCGGCACAGACCGCTAGCGGCCTCGAGCAGCGGTTCGCGACGTCGCTGACCGCGCTGCCGTCCGAAAAGCTCGGCGTCACCGGCTCGTTCTATGTTCCGGCGTATTCCAGCGTGTCGCTGAGCGAGGGCCGGTTGCGGGCGGATTTCTCCGTCACCCTGGCCATCCACAACGCCTCCGAGACGCGCCCGTTGGTGCTGCGGCGGATCGCTTATTTCGACACTAACGGCAAGCCGGTGCAAAGTTATCTGAAGGAACCCGTCGCGTTAAAACCGTTCGCGACCATCGAGGTATTCATCCCGACCACCGATGTCCGCGGTGGCACCGGCGCCAATTTCATCGTCGATTGGGCCGCCGACGGGCCGATCGCGGAGCCCGTGATCGAGGCGCTGATGCTAGGCGGCCTCGGCACGGGGCAATATGCGTTCATCAGCCAGGGACGGCCGGTGAAGGTGGTGGGTGGGAACTAGAGCTGCTCGTCATTGCGAGGAGCTCTTGCGACGAAGCAATCCAGCTTTTTGCTTGTAGTACTGGATTGCTTCGCTACGCTCGCAATGACACAAGAAAAACAAAAAGGGAGACTCCGCTCATGGCCACCGGATCGTTCGACTTCGCACCTTTGCTGCCGGCGGGACTGCCTCCGGCCGCGGCGCGGTGGACCGGGCTTGCAAAATACTCCTTTGTTGGCGGCAATAACGACCCCGACCAAGTTCCGGTCGAAGGCCTGATCGATGCCGTCAACGCGGTACTGAAGCGCGAGGGCCGTGCACTCGCCACCTATGGCCTCGCCAGCGGCCCGCAGGGCTACCGCCCGTTGCGTGAATTTCTTGTCGGAAAGCTCAAGCGCGACGCCGGGATTAGCTGTACTGCCGACGACATCCTGATCGTCTCCGGCTCGCTGCAGGCGCTCGACCTGGTCAATCACACGCTGCTGGCGCGGGGCGATACCGTCATTATCGAACAGGACAGCTATCAAGGCGCGCTGAACCGCCTCACCCGGCTCGGCGTCAACATGGTCGGCATACCTCTCGACGGCGAAGGCATGCGGATGGACGCGCTGGCGGCGGCGCTGCAAGACCTCAAGCGCAAGAACATCCAGCCGAAATACGTCTACACCATCCCGACCGTGCAAAATCCCACCGGCACCATCATGCCGGCGGCGCGCCGCCTCGAACTGCTAAAACTGTCGCAGCAATACGGCGTGCCGATCTTCGAGGATGATTGCTACGCCGACCTGATCTGGGACGGCGAGCGCCCGCCCGCGATCTACGCGATGGCTGCTGCCGGCGGCGTAATCCACATCGGCTCGTTTTCCAAGTCGATTGCGCCCGCGCTTCGGGTCGGCTTCATCGTGGCACCCTGGGATGTGATGTCGCGCATGCTGCCGCTGAAGACCGACGCCGGCTCCGGCGCGCTGGAGCAGATGGTGCTGGCGGAATATTGCGCGCCGCATTTTACCACGCATGTGCCGAAGCTGACCAGGGGATTACGCGCAAAACTCGACACGCTGATGGAGGCGCTCAACGAGCAATTCGGCACCGCGGCGGAATTCGAGGATCCGAAAGGCGGCATCTTCCTGTGGGTAAAACTTCCCGACAACGTCGATACGCTGAAACTGTACCAGTCGGCGCTCGCCGCCGGCGTCGCCATCAATCCGGGGCCGGAATGGTCCACCGACAAGGCCTACGGCAAAAGCCGGATGCGGCTGTGCTTCGCCAGCCCCTCGCATGAACAAATCAAAGAGGGTGTTGCAAAGCTGGCCGAAGTCTGCCGCACGGAGTTCGGCGTGCCGGCGCGGAGTGCGAATGTGGAGAAACGAGCAGTTCACAATTAAAGTCATTCCGGGATGCGCCCTCTTCGGGCGCAGACCCGGAATCCAACACCGAACTCCATCTCTGGATTCCGGGTTCGCGCGAAGACGCGCGCCCCGGAATAACGGCGTCACCTCACCGCGAACGGCGCCTGATAGGGCCGGCCGAACGGTACACCGTTGATCACGGTCTGCACCGGCTTCAGCAGCGCCTTGCCGTCGCGCTTGTTGTTGCGGGTGTCGACGAAGGTCACCGGCCCCTCGACCAGCTCCATGATCGCGACGTCGCCGGGCGCGCCGACCTGCAGCGTGCCGATCTTCGGCGCGCGGTTGATGATCTTCGCCGGCGCCGTGGTCGCCATCGCCACCACCTGCTCCAACGAATAGCCGAGCAGCATGAACTTGCTCATCACGTTCGGCAGATAGGGCATGCCCGGCGAGTTGCCGGAGAACACGTGGATGTCGGACGAGATCGTATCCGCCCCACAGCCGCCGGGGATCGCGACTTCCGCCACGGTGAAGTCAAAACTGCCGCCGCCATGGCCGACGTCGAAGATCACGCCGCGCTGCTTGGCGGCGAGTGCTGCCGGCAACAGCTTGCCGTCCTGCACGATATTGGTGAAGACGCCGGCATTGTTCGGGAAACCCGAATAGGAATGCGTCAGCACGTCGCCGGGACGCAGCAGGTTGAGGATGTCGGACATCAACTCCTTGGTTTCGACGCCGCCGATATGCACCATCATCTTGGCCGGCCAGCCGGACAGCTCGCAGGCCTGGATGCCGCGCTTCAGCGGCTCGAGGCCGTGCTTGAAGATGACGTTCTCCGACATCCGCACCTTGACGCCGAGCAGGAAATCCGGGTTTTCCGCCAACGCCATGGCGCAGGCCTCCATCTGCGCGTTGTCGATGTTGTAGAGTTCGGCCACCGGGAATGCGGACAGGCCGTTGTTGGCGATGTGGACGAAGGCGTAGATGCGCGTGCGCGACTGCGCCACGATGTAGCGCCGCAGCGCCGCGAGATTGTTGACGCCGGCATCTCCTGCCGAGACCATCGTGGTCGTGCACTGAAACTGCGCCAATTCATCAGCAGGAATCCCGATCGCCGAACCGTAGGGATAGACGTGCGAATGCAGGTCGATCAGGCCCGGGGTCACCAGCTTGCCTGTGGCGTCGATGGTCTTCGCCGCCCGCGCCGCCGGGATTTCGTTCTCGATCGCCTCGATCGCCCCCCAGCGGATGCCGATGTCGCGTTTGCCCCGCAGCGACTGGCTGGGGTCAAGCACGTCGCCGCCCTTGATGACCAGATCGAACTTGTCGTTCGGCCCCATCGCCGCTTTGGCGAGGCGGCCCGACAGCGTCGCGGCGGCGACCGAGCCGGACAGCGCGAGAAAATTGCGGCGTGATAATGCGGACATGCTGGCGTCTCCCCCCAAAAGCTTGTTTTTATGCGGGGATGATGAAGCCAACGCCAGGATTTCGCAAGCGCGCCGTTTTCTATGCGACCAGCTTTGCAATTTCGGGCGGCGCTCCCTCGAAGGCAAACGGGTTGAGAAACTGACGCCGCCAGAACAGCTGCCGGTCGACCACGCTCAGCCCGGCTTCGTCACAGACGGCTTCCCATCTTGTGAGGATTTTCTTGATCTGATCGCTCACCAGGCCGACGGCCCGCTCCGCCGACAGCAGAAACACCGGCGCGGCCTTGAGGCAGACGGAAAGCTGGCTGAAGCGCTGGTCGCCGATGATGAGCATCGCCTGGGTCGCCTCGTTGCCGGCGCGCTGCTGCGGGCAGATGTCGTAGGCCGGCGTCAGGTTCAGGCTGCGGCCGTCCCAGAACGCCGCATGGTTGCGGGCATGGTCATCGGTATTGCCGCAGAGAATATTGAACACCAGCCGCCCGAACAGCTCGCGCAACGTTTCGGCGGGCGCCTGGAAACGGTGGCGGATGATGGTTGCGAGATCCTCGTAGCTCGCATAGCGCGCCATCAATTCGTCGAGGCCGAACAGGGTCAGCGCGGAGACCATGGCCTTGCGCCGCCATTCGCGGCCGGTGCGTTCGCGATCGAAGCGCTCGATCAGCAGCACGTCCTTGCCGGCCGCGCTGACGAGGCGCACCGGGGCCACGTAAATGCCGACCACGTCGGCAAGCCGCATCGCGATATATTCCGCCTTGACGACGCTGTACTCATCGCTGCGCGAGGAGAATTTCGCAACGTATTTCCGGTCGTCGGCCGAGATCAGGGCTTTCGGCCTCGCGCCGCCCAGCGAACTGCCGTGAAACAGCGCCTGGTCGAGATCGGCATTGAGCGGCACGCCTTCCTCGACCTTGTCGGCGGCATGCAACAGATCATCGAGGCCGGCTTCCGCCGACGTGCGCGGCACGAATTTGCTCGGTGACAACTGGAAATCCAGCGCACCGGCGCGGTCGGAACCGGATTCCAGCAGGTAGGTGAGTTCATCGAGTTCGATCGGGTCGACCTGCCTGCCCTGCGCGCCGAGCTTGCGGTTGATGATGACCCGCCGTCCCCATGCGTCGGGCGCGCCATCGCGGATGCAGTTCGGCATCGACAGGCCAGGCAGCAGCGGCAGCGCTCCGGGTTTGAGCGGAAGCTCGGTGTCATAGATCGCAATGGCGTCCTTGCGTGCGAGATAGCTGCGACCATAGTTGAAAACGAGTTGATCGTCGGCGCGGGCCAGCACGCCGGCGACGACCGGCGTGGTCCGGCCAGGCAGCCATATCCAGACATAGGCTTCGTCGTGGTGCGATTCAGAAGTCATCTTTGACGGGCCTGGTCGATTTGCGGACCGATTTGGGCAGCAGCGCCAGTGTCGCTTCGTTGCTGGTGACGCCCTTCGCAAGCGTCGGCTGGTCGGCGTCGAACAGGCGAACGCCGACGATGGCCGCGACTTCAAATACCGAGCCGATGGCGCAGCCGGGATCACCCTTTTCAATGCGGTGAAGCAGCCCGCGCGAGATGCCCGCGCGCTCGGCCAGTTCCTCGAATGTGAGCTTGTGGCCGATCCGGGCCAGCCGGATCAGTTGTCCGAGCACGACGGTGGCCTCGCGACTGTAGCGGGAATAGGGGCGGGTAGAGGGCTTGGTCATGTTTCATAAATAGAACGGGAGGCGGTTTCGTGTTCCATATATAGAACAATTTCGATCTACCGACAAGAGCCAATTTGTATTATAAATAGGACGCAAGCCTCCTTCCCGTCCTTTTTATAGAACAAATTTGCGATTTAAAACGCTACCTCGTTACCTTCCTGCGGAAGGATCCATGCCGCTAACTGCGCTAACTGCGCCTTGGCCACATCGCGCTTATTGCCCTAGTCTTCCACCTTAAACAAAGGGCCCGCAGAGCCCGAACGGGGAGATGTCCATGGTTGCCATCCGCATTCTCGCATCCGCATTGTGCCTCGCCGCCACCTGCGCCGCCGCGTTTGCCGACGATCCGCTGCCGCGCGCAAAACCGGAAGAGGTCGGCCTCTCCAGCGAGCGGCTGGCGCGGATCGGCGAGACGCTGAAGGCCGATATCGATGCGGGGCGGATTCCCGGCGCGGTGATCGCGATTGCACGGCGCGGCAAGCTGGTGGCGCTGGACGCCTATGGCTGGCGCGACAAGGCGGCCGGCGTCCCCATGACCACCGACACCATCTTCAACATCGCCTCGATGACCAAGCCGATGACGGCGGTCGGCGCGCTGATGCTCTACGAGCAGGGCAAGCTTTTGATCGACGATCCCTTGGCGAAATACTTTCCGAAATTCGCCGAGATGCGGGTGGCGCTGCGCGACGCCGGCGAGCCGGTCGAGGAAACGGTGCCGGCCAACCGCAAGATCACCATGCAGGACCTGATGCGGCACACCTCCGGCATCGTCTATGGCGGGCGCGGCAGCACGCTGGTGCACAAAATGTATCCGGGCGGCAGCGGCGACGCGTCGCGCGATTACGACGGCGCCGCCTTCATGGACCGGCTGGCGTCGCTGCCGCTGCTGCATCAGCCCGGCACGGTGTGGGACTACGGTTTCGGGCTCGACGTGCTGGGGCTGACCATCGAGAAAATCAGCGGTCAGTCGCTCGGGCAATATCTGCAGGCCAATCTGTGGACGCCGCTCGGCATGACCGACACTGGATTCTCGATTTCGACCGAGAAGGCCGCGCGCTATGCGAGGCCGCTGCCGGTCGATCCCGACTCCGGCAAGCCGCAGGCTCGGACGCCGGAACTGACGCAGCCGCTCAAATTCGAATGCGGCGGCGGATGCGCTGCCTCCACCGCGACGGACTATCTGCGCTTTGCGATGATGCTGATGAACAGCGGCCGCTCTGGCGAGGCCCGGCTGCTTGGGCCCAGGACCGTCGACTACATGCTGTCCGATCAGCTCGGACCCAACATCAAGAACCTGGTCGGCAATGCCGACCCGACCCGCGCCGGTTACGGTTTTGGGCTTGGCCTCGCGGTGCGGACGACGCCCGGCGTGGTCAAGATGATGGGCTCGGTCGGACAGTTCTCGTGGCCCGGCGCCAGCGGTACCGACTGGTGGGCCGACCCGAAGGAAGAGCTCGCGGTGGTGTATCTGTCGGCGGCGCCCGGCCCGATCCGCTGGCACTACCGGCAGAAGATCAACGCGCTGGTGTATCAAGCGATCATGGAATAGCGCGTCAGCCTATTCGTCATTCCGGGACACGCGTCTTCGCGTGGACCCGGAATCCAGAGACATCGCACGGTGTCTGAATTCCAGGTTCGCTCGCTTCACTCGCGTCCCGGAATGACAGTGAAGTCTGAACGTATGTTCAGAAATTTTTCCCGGGTTCCATCGGAACGATGCCGGACATTTGATGTTCTCTTTCTACCTAACTGGAGGAGAGGCGACATCATGAAGAAGTTTGGAATTATTGCCGCGGCGGTTGCCGCGATTGCCATTGCGGCCCCGTCGGTCGCCAGCGCCGAGAAGATCGTTATCAAACGCGGTGGCGAACATCACGCTCGGGCCGACAAGGTCGTCATCAAGCACGGCGGCGACCGTGGTTACCGCTCCCGTGCGGAATTCCGTGGTCGTTATCACGAGGATCGGGGTTGGCATCGCGGTCACGACAAGAAGGTCGTGATCATCAAGCGCGGACACGATCACCGTTATTGATAAGGCGACGTTGTGAAATGGCCCCGAAAGGGGCCATTTCCTTGCGTGCCCTCATTGCGAGGAGCACTTGCGACGAAGCAATCCGGTCCGCGGGGCTCTGGGATTGCTTCGCTTCGCTCGCAATGACGAGTTAGTCCCATGCCGGCGCGAAGCCGGGATTCACAAGACGCTTGTTCTTGGGTAGTCCGGCGATCGCGGCACGGTCCTCATCGTCAAGCCCGATATGCAACGCGCCGAGATTGGCCTTTTGGCTCTCAGTGCGCGATGCCTTCGGGATCGCAGCGACGCCCTCCTGATCGAGCAGCCATTTCAGCGCGACCTGCGTCGCGCTTGCGCCGTGCTTTCGTCCGATTGCCATCAGCGTTTCGTCGGAGGCAACCCTGCCTTGCGCCAGCGGGCAGTAGGCTACGAGCGGGATCGATTTCGCCGCAAGATATTTTCGCAGCGGAGTCTGATCGAGAAAAACATGATACTCGACCTGATTGCAGGCGATCGGCGCCTTGATTTCCTCGACCACGGTCTTCAGCAGCGCGATGTTGAAATTGGCGACGCCGATGGCGCGGGTGCGGCCTTGCTCTTTCAACTTGATCAGCGTTTCGAACATCGCCGGCAGGTTCATGTCTCTCGCCGGCCAGTGCACCAGATAGAGGTCGACCTGATCGAGCCGCAGCTTCTTCAGGCTGGTGTCGAACGCCCTTCGGATCGCGTCCGGGGCGAGATTTTCGTTCCAGACTTTTGTGGTGACGTGGAGATTTTTGCGCGCGACGCCCGAGGAGGCAATGGCGGCGCCGATGGCGTCCTCGTTGCCGTACATCTCGGCGGTGTCGATGTGCCGGTAACCAAGCTTGAGCGCGCTCTCGACCGCGGCACGGCAGATATCGCCCTGCATGCGAAAGGTGCCGAGCCCGAGCCGCGGCAGGCTGATGCCCTGCGTTTCCAGATATTCCAACTTGAACCTCCTTGAGGGCGCGACCAAAGCGGCGCCGAACGGTTGACGCCCGACGTCTATAGATGTCATCGCAATGATTGGCGAGACGGCGGACCGGCGGTTTGGTAGTCTGATCGCCGGTCGGCGTTCAAAACAAGTTGAGGTGACAACTCGCGATGGTCAAAGCGTTACGGAGATGGCTGGAAGCCAACGAACTGTTCGCCATCATCACCGCCGTCGTCGGCACGCTCATCGTGCTGTCCATACTGCTGGTGATGGGCGGGTACCTGTTTGTAACGCGCTAGATTGCTCGACGCGCGGGCGACACCCGCGCGACAATGAGCGCGACCACGGCCGCGACAACGATATTAAGGATCAGCGCGCCGAGCCCGACATAGAACACATGACTGGCGCCGCCGAACTCGATGGTCGCGAGTGGTTTTAAACCATTGCTCCACGCCGTCCACGATCCCCAGATGATGCCGGCGGCCCAGCCGAGCAGCAGGCCTTCGGCGCGGAACCAGCGCGTGAACAGTCCGAACACCAGCGCCGGAAAGGTTTGCAGGATCCACAAGCCGCCGAGCAGCTGCAGGTCGAGCGCATATTGCGTCGGCAGGAACAGGATGAAGGCCAGCGCGCCGAGCTTGACCACCAGCGAGGCGATCTTGGCGACGGCAGCTTCGCCGGCATGGCTGATGTCGGGGTTGACGTAGGACTTCCAGACGTTGCGGGTGAACAGGTTGGCGGCGCCGATGCTCATCACTGCGGCCGGCACCAGCGCGCCGATCGCGATCGCCGAAAATGCAAAGCCGGCGAACCAGGACGGGAACAGCGCCTTGAACAGCATCGGCACCACGTCGTTGGGCGTCTCCACCTTGATATGCGCGGCATAGGCCATGTAGCCGAGCAGCGCGATCAGGCCGAGCAACAGCGTATAGGCCGGCAGCAGGATCGCGTTCTTGCGGATGGTATCGGCGGATTTCGACGCGAAGATGCCGGTCAGCGTGTGCGGATACATGAAGGCGGCCAGCGCCGACCCCAGCGCCAGCGTCGCATAGGCCAACATCTGCGAGGGTTTTAGGACAAGGCCGGTCGCGCCGCCTTCGGCCGTGAAGGCGTCATTGGCTGCGGAGAATACCGCGCCGTAGCCGCCCAGCTTCATCGGCACCACCACCACCGCCACCAGCACCACGATATAGATCATGATGTCCTTGACGAAGGCGATCAGCGCAGGCGCTCGCAGGCCGGAGCTGTAGGTGTACAGCGCGAGGATGATGAAGGCGGCGACGATCGGCAATTCGCCGGTCAGGCCCATCGCCTTGATCACCACGCCCATGCCGATCAATTGCAGCGCGATATAGGGCATGGTCGCGACCATGCCGGTGATCGCCACCGCCAGCTCCAGCCCGCGCGAATTGGTGGCGCCATGCACCACGTCGGCCGCAGTGACGTGGCCATTGGCATGCGCCACCTTCCACAGCACCGGCATTACGGCGAATACGAAGGGATAGACGATGACGGTGTAGGGCAGCGCGAAGAATCCGTAGGCGCCGACTGCATAGACCAGCGCCGGCACCGCGATCACGGTGTAGGCGGTATAGAAGTCGCCGCCGACCAGGAACCAGGTGATCCAGGTGCCGAACTGGCGTCCGCCCAGCCCCCATTCGTCGAGATGTTCGCTGACGGGACCGGCCTTCCAGCGCGCGGCGAAAAAGCCCATCACGGTGACAAGCGCGAAAAAGAAGATGAAGACTGAAAGCGAAACCCATTCGATCTGATCGGCCATGGCGATGCCCCGCTACTCAAGAGGCTTCGTCAGGTTTGCGCGATCGATAGACCAGCCAGATCAGCAACGAGCTGATCGGCACCCATGCCAGCTGATACCAGTAGAAGAAGGGAAAGCCGAACAGCGCCGGATCCTGGAAATTATAGAACGGCACCCACAACAGGCCGACGAACGGCAGCAGCAACAGGATCCACATGGGGCGGACTCCGGCCTTGGGCCGGCTGCACCACCGGCTCCTATTATTGCAACGATAAAGGATCGGATCGTTGCGTCGTCCAGTGAATTTGCCTGCTGTTGCTGCATGCCTACCGTGTCCCGGGCGCGATGCAGCGCGTAGCTCTTGCGAAGCGCTGCTTCGCAGAACCGGGACCCCGGTTACCGTCTTACCAAGCTGGGCCCCGGCTCTGCAGCGCACCACGCCGCGAAGAGCGGCGCGCTGCGCTGCGTCCGGGGCACGGGATTTCTTACTTCATCAAATCGGCGCCCATCTTGCAGATCAGGGCATCCTGATCGCCGGTGCCGCCGCTGCAGCCGATGGCGCCGACCAGCTTGCCGGATTCAAGCAGCGGGAAGCCGCCGGGGCTCGCGACCAGCGTCGGGTCGAGCGTGGACACATAGGGATGACCGGTCTCAAACGCATTATAGAACAGCCGCGATTCACGGCGGAAGCGCGCGGCGGTGCGAGCCTTGCCGATCGAGATCGACACCGACGCGATCTGCGCGCCCTCCATCCGCGAGAAATGCACCAGTTCGCCATTGGTATCGACCACGGCGATGTTCATTTTCCAGTTACGCCGTTTCGCCTCGGCTTCCGCCGCGGCCATCACCTGCTTGGCCTTCTCAAGCCCGATCGATACGCCGTAGGGAATATCGAACGGCATCACGTCCGGCGTTCCGCCCGCTGGCGGCGGTGCCGGAGGCGCGGCCGGCGTCGGCGTCTGCGCCAGAACTGGCGAAGCGATTGCGATGACGGCGCAGGCCGCCAGTGTCATTGAAACGATGGGGCGCATCATGTTCTCCCGGTTGAAGTTGTTTTTGGTTGGTGAGCCGCCGCGGCGACCCGTGGTTCAGATCGGTGCTAAAATGCCGGCCCCGCTCCGTTTCTGCCGTAGGTGATGCGTGGGGTTTGCAGCGTTCCGTCCGGCTGCTTCTTTGCTGCGGCTACAAAAATCTTGGTGCCCGGCTTGAGGTCGTCCTTGCTGCCGGGGACGTAGGTCACGACCACGGTTTGCGGCGTCACCACCAGCTTCTTCTCGCCGTCCTTGTATTTGACCGAGAGCACCTGACCGTCCGAGCTAGTGACCATATGCTCGACATTGGCATTGGTCATCTTGCTCTTCGGCAGCAGGTCCCAGTCGTAATGCCCTTCCCCGGTGCCGCGCATCGACTCCGGAAAGATGTGGACCTCGATGGCTTTCTGGGTGCCGTCGTCCTGCATCATCCCGGCCGAGCCGACGAACATCCCGGGCTTGATGTCGGCCATCGTCGCCGGCGCGATCGCGACAAACAGCGGCGGATCGCTCACCGTCAATTTCCATTCGGTGCCGTCACGGTTTTTGACCGTATAGATCGGGCCATCGACCTTCTCGATGGTGGCGCGGAGCCGCACGTTCTCCTGCGCCAGTGCAGGAGACGCTGCGCAAATCAAGGCGAAGCCGGCGACGACGAGCGAACGCTGTACCACGTGCTGCATTTCATCCTCCCTTGGTGCCTCTCCGTCATTGCGAGGAGCACTTGCGACGAAGCAATCCAGTCTGTCCTCGTGGCTTCTGGATTGCTTCGCTTGCGCTCGCAATGACGGCTTTGGCTTTGTGTTACTTCCCCAGATGCTTGTCGAAAAACCGGGCGATTTCCTCGAAGGCCTCCTTGGACTCGGGCGCGGTATCGTCGCGGTAATAATGCGCGTGCGACTGGCCTTCACCCACCTGCAGCGCCGCCTCGACGCCGGCCTGGCGCAGCTTGCGGTGAACGCGCACGGTGTTGCTGAGCAGGAGATCGCGCGTGCCGCTGGTGAGAATCGTCGGCGGAAAGCCCTTCATGTCGCCATACACCGGCGACAGCAGTGGATCCTTCAGGTCGTGGCCGTTGGCATAGACCTTGGTGGCCGCATCGCAGAAGCCATCGGGCGACACCAGCACGTTGTCGAGCATCGCGTTGGTCACAAAGGTGTCGCCGACTTTTGTGACGTCCGACATCGGCGTACCCGGCGCGATCGCGCCCGGCAGCGGCAGCCCGTCCTGCTTTGCCTTCAGCACCATTTCCAGCGTCAGTGCGCCACCCGCCGAACTGCCGAAGATCGCGATATTCTTCGGGTCGGTGGTCTTGATCGCGTTCTTGTAGACGGTCATTCCGTCATCGAGCGCCGCCGGGAAATACGCTTCCGGCGGCATCCGGTAGTCCACCGCAATCACCTTGAAATGCCCGAAGCCTGCCATGAACAACGCTTCGGGAAGCGCGGCCTCGCCGGGATTGAGCACGTAGCAGCCGCCATGGACGTGGATCAGCAGCCGGTTTTTATTTTCCGGCGCGATCACGTCAGGCGTGACGATGAAGGCCCGCACGCCGTCGATGGTGGTCTTCTCCACCTTGACATGCAGCCGCTCCATCATCCCGGGAATGTTCTTCAAGGTCGCGGCGGCGCCGGCATCCGCAACCGGCTTCCACTCCTCGCCGGTCTTGGGCAGCACATTCCAGTTGGTGCGCAGCGGCGCGCCGATAATTTTGGCCAGTTGCGGACTAACAGTGCCAGGAACGGGAACTGAGCGCGCAGGCACGTCGAGGGTCTGCGCCTGGGCCGTGGTCAAGCCCATCGCGGCGCACAATAGCGTCGCCGCGCGCAGTTTCGTCGTTACAACGGTTGAGTTTCCGGCTGCCGGTCTTTTCATCGCGTTCCTCTGTTCCGTTTCTTGTTCTTCAACGCAGACCGCGACGATGCGGGCCGGACGCTCCCCCTGCAACCCCATCGGCATCAAGTTATTCCCCGACGGGATCAGCCAGATCGCGCCGCATCGCAGCACCCGCGCAGCTACTCGATCCTGATATTCGCGTCCCGGATCACCTTGCGCCAGCGCTCTTCTTCGCCGCGCACGTAGCGGTCGAGTTCGGCGGGGGGACTGGCGACCATGACGAGTCCCTCATTCACGCCAAGCCTTTTGAAGGCCTCGGACTGGACTGCCTTCGCGGCTGATTTATTCAAGCGGTCGATGATGTCATCCGGCGTTTTGGCCGGCGCATACAGGCCATACCAGCTTTCCGCGGCATAACCCGGCACACCCGCCTCGGCGACGGTCGGGAGTTTCGGAAACGCCGGCGAACGTTGCGCCGAAGTCACCGCGAGCGCGCGCAACTGCCCGGCCGCGATCAGCGACGCGGCGCTGGCGACGGTCGTGAACATCACCTGAATCTGCCCGCCGAGCAGATCGGTGATCGCGGGTGCAGCGCCCTTGTAGGGCACCGTGGTCAAGTTGACCTTGGCCAGGTTCTTGAACAATTCGCCGGCCAGATGCGCCGACGTCCCCGTACCGTAGGTGCCGTAAGATAGTTTGTCGGGATCGGATTTTGCGGCGGCGATCAAATCGGGGACCGATTTGATCGGCGATGCCGGATTGACCACGACGATGTTGAAGGAGCGCGCGATCAGCGCGACGGCGGCGAAATCCTTGTGCGGGTCGTAGGGCAGTTTTGCATTCAGGCTGGGATTCACCGCATTGGCGAAGGTACCCATCAGCAGCATGTATCCATCCGGCTCGCTGGCCGCCACGGTCTGCGTGCCGATGATGGTCCCGGCCCCCGGCTTGTTCTCGATGATGATGGATGCACCGAGGTCTTTTGCCATCTCTTGCGCCAGGGTCCGCGCGATCACGTCGGTGCCGCCACCGGGCGCGAAGGGAACGACGATCCTGATAGTCCTTTCGGGATAGGCGGCGAAGGCATCGTTGACCGGCAGCACCGAGACCAGCGTCCATGCTGCAAGCGCGAACAGCAAAAATACCTGGCGAGCCGGCCGACACCACATTCAGGTTCACTCCCGCAAACTACGGCTCGTTATGCGCCGCGTGATGGACCGATACGCACAGCGGACGGTGGACGCCAGTACTTTTCATCGACTAGCATCGCCTGCAACGACAAGAACAAACGTCCGGGGAGGACACCATGAAGCGTTGGCTGATCGGATTGCTGCTGTTGGTAGGCCCGGCGGCATCGGCGCAGCAGGCGGTGCCCGTCATTCCATTCGACTCCGCCCCCAATCCGCTCCGGCTGCCGCCCAATATGTATTTCGGCGAGGTTTCGGGCGTCTCGGTCAATTCCAAGGGACATATTTTCGTTCTCTCGCGCGGCAACACCACCGGGCCGGCCTATGCGGCGGCGGCGACGCAACTGCTGGAATTCGACAAGGACGGCAAATTCATCCGCGAGATCGGCAAGAACCTCTACGCCTGGTCGTTCGGGCACACCGTGAAGGTCGACCCGCAAGACAATATCTGGGTCACCGACAAGGGCTCGGACATGGTGATCAAGTTCGATCCCGAGGGGCGCGTGCTGATGGTGTTCGGCCGCAAGCAGGAAGCCTCCGACGAAGAAACCGGCCCGGTAAAACATCCAAAACCGCCGCTACCCGCCGAGGACGGCCGCTTCCGCCAGGTCACCGACGTGGCGTGGGACCCGCAAGGCAACACGTTTATCAGCGACGGCTATATCAATTCGCGCGTCGCCAAAGTGGACAAGGACGGCAACTGGGTAAAATCGTGGGGCGACCGCGGCAAGGAGCCCGGACAGTTCAACACCCCGCACTCGATCGCGGCCGACGCCAAGGGCAATGTCTATGTCGCCGATCGCGGCAACCACCGCATCCAGGTGTTCGACGGCGACGGGAAATTCCTGCGCCAGTTCGTGATCGACGTGCCGGTGCCGCCCGATGCCAAACCCGCGATCGGCAGGATTCCGGATGAAGCGATGATGGCGGGCGGCACCTTTGCGCCGGGCTCGCCGTGGTCGCTCTGCATCACGCCGCCGCCCAACCAGGTGCTGTACAGTTCTGACGCCTGGCCCGGCCGCATCTACAAGCTCAGCCTCGACGGCAAGGTGCTGGGCATGCTCGGCCAGTCCGGCAAGCAGCCAAAGCAGTTCGGCTGGATTCACGCGATGGCGTGCCCGTCGGAGAATACGCTCTATGTGGCGGAGCTGTTGAATTGGCGGGTGCAGAAGCTGATGCTGCGTCCGAAGTGATCGTGCCCCGGACGCAGCGCAGCGCGTAGCTCTTGCGGAGCGGTGCGCTGCAGAGCCGGGGCCGTAACGAACGCCGGTGCTTGGTACGGTCCCGGTTCTGCGGAGCGGCATGAAGAATGCCGCACCGCGCCCGGGACACGGACCTACTTGGCCGCGGCGCTCGCGATGCCGGCGTCCAACATGCCGATTTCCTTGAGCACCTCCTCGGTGTGTTCGCCGACACTTGCCACACGCGGCCCGGGGCTGACCTCCGCCCCCGACATCCGGAACGGCAGATTGAGCACCTTGAACGTCCCGGCGTCGTCGGAGACGTCAGTCAGAATACCGCGATGGCTGCTCTGCGGGTCGGCCATCGCCTCGGCAACGCTGCGATAGGCCGAACAGGGCACGCCGGCCTGGTTCAGCGCTGCGAGGCACTGCTGCGAGGTGAGCGTGCGCGACCAGGTTTCGACGCCCTCCATCAGGTCGCCCCAGTGATCGCGGCGGTCGGCATAGGCCGCAAAGCGCGGATCGCGGATGAATTCCGGCCGGCCCGCCACCGTGACCAGATTCTGGAACGTCTTCTCGCTGGCGATGGCGACCATCACATAGCCATCCGAGGTTTCCATCGGGCCGAACATCGGCCGCTGCGGCGGCCTGATCGGGAACTGCGCGCCCTGCACTTCGTTCAGCGTCAGGCTGAGCATCAATTCCAGCATCGAGACATCGATGTGCTGGCCCTGGCCGGTCTGCTGGCGCTGCACCAGCGCCGAGGCAATTGCACCGTAGGCGTATACGCCGGTGAGAATGTCGGCGTGATAGATGCCGCAATAATCCGGCCGCTGCCGCCCGGGCTGGTAGGCAAGGTGCGCCATGTCATAGCCTGATGCTGCGTGAATCACCGGCGCGTAGGCCGGCAGTTCCGCCGACGGCCCGGTCTGGCCGTAACCCGAGATCGAGCAATAGATCAGTTTTGGATTGAGCCGGCGCAGCGTTTCTTGGTCGAGTTTCAGGCGCCGCATCACGCCGGGCCGGAAATTCTCCACCAGCACGTCCACTCTTGCGACCAGCTTCCTGACCGCCTCCATGCCCGTCGCCGATTTCAGGTCAAGCACGACGCTTTTCTTGCCGACATTGTATCCGCCGAACGTCGTGCTGCAGTTGTCGCGCACCGGCGGGCGCGTCCGCATGGTCTCGCCTTCTTCCGTCTCGATCTTGATGACTTCAGCGCCCATGTCCGACAGCATTCGGGTGCAGTGCGGACCCGCGATGGTGGTGGAAAAATCGAGCACGCGGATGCCCTGAAGCGCTTTCGCCGGTCCTGACACTTGCCTCTCCTCACCAAACTTCTCGTTGCCGTTTACTCGCATAATTGAGACGCGGAAGCGACCCCTACGCTTATTTCTGACAGCGGAATATTGCGGGGCACAACAATTTCTGACGCAGGGTCATTGCTAAGCGCTCGGTGCTTTGAGACCATAGGGAACGCAAGAACCAAGACCTGCCCTCACGCAGGCGACGAGGAACTCATGCCGACCGTTCAGGCCGACCGTCTCACGCGCATCGGCGCTGCGCTACTCAAGGCCGCCGGCGCGTCGGACGAAGAGGCCAGCGCCGTCGCTGTCGGCTGCGTCAACGCCAATCTGGCCGGTCACGATTCTCACGGCATTATCGCGATCCCGACCTATATCGACCGCATCGAGGCCGGCCATATCGTTCCCGGCGCGCAATGGACCATCGTGCAGGAGTCGCCGACCACGACCGTGATCGACGGCCACTGGGGTTTTGGCTTTCACGTCAACGCCAAGGCGATGGCGCTGACCATCGAGAAGGCCAAGACCGCCAATGTCGCGGCGTGCACGGTGTTCCGGCAAAGCCATGTCGGCCGCCTCGCCGCCTACCCGATGATGGCGATGCGGGAAGGCATGATCGGACTGGCCACCGCCAATTCCGGCCGCTCGCCTAAACACGTCGCGCCGTTCGGCGGCCGCGAGGCGCGGCTCGGCACCAATCCGGTTTCGATCGCGGTGCCATCCGACCTGGAAGCTCCGTTTTATCTGGACATGGCGACGTCCGCGGTGGCCGCTGGAAAAATTCAGCTCGCGGTCTCGCGTGGCGAGGAAATCCCGACCGGCTGGATCGTCGACAGCGAAGGACGGCAAACCACCGACCCCAAGCAATTCCGCAAGGGCGGCGCGCTGCTGCCGCTGGGCGGCACCGAGGGTTACAAGGGCAGCGGCCTCGCCGCCATGGTCGAGGTACTGTGTGGGCTGCTGACCGGCCTCGGTTTTGGCGTGGAGCCGACCGGGCGGCATAATGACGGGTGCTTCATGGCGGTGTTCAACGTCGCGGCGTTCCGACCGCTGCAGGAATTTAAGAAGGAAGTCTCTGAGTTCGCCCGCTATCTCAAGGCCACGCCGCCGTCCGAAGGCTCGAGCGGCGTATTCTATCCGGGCGAGGTCGAATATATCCGCGAGCAGCAGCGCAAAGTGTCGGGGATCGACGTGGAAGAGGCGACCTGGGAAAAATTGCGCGCGCTGGCCGGCGAATACAAACTGGCCACCGAACTGGATTTGGTGTGAGAACCGTAGGGCGCAATAGCGAAGCGTATTGCGCCGCATTGGCGGCGGCCGGCGGATTACGCTGCGCTAATCCGCCCTACGCAGTGAGACGGAGACCAACATGACACGGCAAATGGCACTGGTCGGATTCCTGCAGGCGCAGAACTGCACCAATCTGCCGAGCTCATGGCGGCATCCGGAATCGCGCGACGATTCGATGTCGGCAGATTACTATCAGGAGATCGGCCGGATCCTGGAATCCGGAAAATTCCACATGGCGTTCTTCGACGATCGCCTGGCGATGCCGGACCGCTACGGCAGCGACCACGCCCACACCGTCGAATACGGCATCCGCTGCGTGAAGATGGACCCCATCGTGGTGCTGACCATGATGGGCGCCGCGACCGAAAAGCTCGGTCTCGCCTCGACCTGCTCGACGACTTACTACGAGCCATTCAACGTCGCACGGCGCTTTGCCACGCTCGACCTGATGACGGACGGCCGCGCCGCGTGGAACGTGGTGACCTCGGTCAATGACGGCGAAGCCCATAACATGGGCAAGGATCAACACCTCGAGCATGATTTGCGCTACGACCGCGCCGACGAATTCATGGAAGTGGTGCTCGGCCACTGGGATTCCTGGGAAGACGGCTCATTGCTGATCGACAAGAAGAGCGGCCGCTTCGCCGATCCGACCAAGGTCAAACGGCTCGACCACAAAGGAAAATTCTTCAAGTCGCGCGGCCCGTTCACGGTGCCGCGCTCTCCGCAGGGCCATCCCGTGGTCATTCAGGCCGGTGCGAGCGGACGCGGCCAGCGTTTCGCAGGGCGATGGGGCGAGGTGATTTTCACCGCGGCGCGGAACCTTGCTAACGCCAAGCTCGGCTACGACGCGATCCGAAGCGAGGCGGCGAAGGCCGGCCGCGATCCGGATCAGATGTTCCTCTGCAATCTGACCACGCCGGTGTGCGGCGCGACCAAGGCGGAAGCGGAAGACAAGATGGCGGTAATCGAAAAGCTGCCGCTGGAAATCGATGCGCTGTCGTTGCTTGCAGAAGCGCTGAACTACGACTTCGCCTCAAAGCCCATCGACGAACCGCTGACCACGGAAGATCTCCAGGGCATGCAGGGAATGCTCGGCATGCGCGACGGCGTACTCAAGACATCCGGCAAGACCAATCCCAGCGCGCGCGATTTCGTGACCTTCAGCGGACGTGGCCAGACCCAGGATGCCATCGTCGGCGGGCCGAAAGAGATCGCCGACAAGCTCGAGGAGATGTTCACTGGTCGTGGTTGCGACGGCTTTGTCATCGCCGCGACCTACGTGCCCGGCTCGTATGCCGATTTCGTCAAGCACGTCGTGCCGGAACTGCAACGGCGCGGGCTGTTTCACAAGGATTACGCCGGCAAGACCCTGCGCGAAAATCTCGGCCTGAAGCGCCCCATCGCCGGAGCATGGAAAACCAAGCCGCAAGCCGCGGCCGAATAAAGGAACACACATGCGTTGGCTCAAATTCACCGCTAGTGGACAAACGTCGTGGGGCATCGTCGAAGGCGACAACGTCATCGCCGTCAGCGGCGATCCGTTCGGCGAGTGGAGGCGCACGCAGCAATCGTACGCGCTTAAGGAGGTGAAGATCGAACTGCCGGTGATGCCGCGCACCTTCTACTGCGTCGGGCTGAATTATCTCAAGCATCTCACCGAGGCCGCCAACAAGCGCGGCGAAGTACCCAACGTGCCGGATCGGCCCGAGATCGGCTACCGCGCGCAGAACGCGCTGATCGCGCACGATGAAAACGTGGTGATCCCGGCCACCGCGACCGAGAAGATTCACTACGAGGGCGAACTCGTCGTGGTGATCGGTAAAAAGGCAAAACACCTTTCCGAGGCCGAGGCGATGTCCTGCGTGTTCGGATATACCATCGGCAACGATGTCAGCGAGCGCACCTGGCAGAAAGCCGATCGCGGGCTGTGGCGCGCCAAGAATGCCGACACCTTCAAGCCGATGGGGCCATGGATCGAAACCGAGGTCGATCTCGACGCCATGGAAACCATTATAAAAGTCAACAGCAAGGAGACCGGCCGCTTCCGCACCAACGACATGATCTTCGGCATCGTGCCGTTCATCGTCGAGCTGACGAAATATTTCACGCTGTGGCCCGGCGACGTGATCTGGATGGGCACCGACGGCGCCTCGCCCGACATCAAGGCCGGCGACGTGGTCGAAATCGAGCTCACCGGCATCGGCACGCTGCGCAACACGTTCGTCGCGGAGACGGCATGAGCCGCCACTCCACCGCGCATTACTTTCTCGAAGGCCTGGTCGACCTCGGCATCGACTACATCTTCGCCAATCTCGGCACCGACCACGTGTCGCTGATCGAGGAGATGGCGCGCTGGGATCAAGAAGGCCGCAAGCATCCCGAGATGATCCTGTGCCCGCACGAAATCGTGGCGGTGCACATGGCCGGCGGCTATGCGCTGGCCACCGGGCGCGGCCAGGCGGTGTTCGTCCATGTCGATGCCGGCACCGCGAATGCCTGCATGGCGATCCAGAACCTGTTCCGCTATCGGCTGCCGGTGATGCTGTTCGCCGGCCGCGCGCCCTACACGCTGCATGGCGAATTGACCGGCTCGCGCGACACCTATGTGCATTTCGTGCAGGATCCGTTCGATATCGCCAGCATCGTCCGGCCTTACGTGAAATGGGAATATTCGCTGCCGTCCGGCGTCGTGGTGAAGGAGGCGCTCGCGCGCGCCAGCGCCTTCATGCAGAGCGATCCGCCCGGCCCGGTCTACATGATGCTGCCGCGCGAGACGCTGGCCGAGCAGTGGGACGACGCGGCGATGCCGGCGTATCCGGTCTCGCGCTACGGAAGCGTCCGGGCTGGCGGCATCGACCCGGCCCGGGTCGATGCGATTGCCGCGCAATTGATGGCGGCGGAAAATCCGGTCGCCTTCACCGCCTATCTCGGCCGCAAGCCGCGCGCTGTCGATGTGCTGGACCGGCTGGCGCGGACCTGCGGCATCCGGGTCGCGGAATTCAACTCGACCGATCTCAATATCCCGCAGGATTCGCCGTGCTTCGCCGGCATCGATGCCTCAGCGCTGCTTGAGGCCGCCGATCTCGGACTGCTGCTCGACACCGACGTCCCGTTCATCCCGCAAGCCGCCAAGCGGGCTGAGGCGATGAAATGGATTCAGATCGACATCGACCCCTTGAAGGCGGATTTTCCGATGTGGGGATTTGCCACTGACATGCGCATCCAGGGCGATTGCGGAGTGGTGCTGCAGCAGGTGCTCGACGCCGTCGAAGCGCGCGCCGATGATGATTATCGTCGCAGTATCGCCGCGCGCATCGCGGGCTGGAGCGGCGCGAACGAGACACAAGCGAAGCGCCGCGCCACCGCGGGCGCAAACAAGGGTGTTTCCGGCGCGCTTGGCCCGGCCTTTGTGTTCGCGACGCTGAACGCAAAACTGTCGCAGGACGACATCGTCATCAACGAAGCGATCCGCAACGGACCGATCCTGCAGGAGCACATCACGCGGACAAAACCGCAGAGCTATGTCGGCCTCGCCGGCGGCGGGCTCGGCTTCAGCGGCGGCATGGCGCTGGGCTTGAAGCTGGCGCAACCGGAGCGCCGGGTCGTGCAGATCATCGGCGATGGCGGCTATCATTTCTCCTCGCCCGACAGCGTCTATGCGGTGGCGCAGCAGTATCAGATTCCGATTTTCACGGTCGTGCTCGACAATGGCGGCTGGCAGGCGGTGAAGTCGGCGGTGCAGCGGGTCTATCCAAAAGGCGTCGCCGCCGAGACCGACGAGTTTCAGTCGCGGTTGCGATCAGGCCGCCAGGGCGAGGCGCGGGATTTTTCGGCCGTCGCGCGCGCGTTCGGCGCTCATGGCGAATGCGTCACCGAGCCGGACGAGCTTGCCGCCGCGATCGACCGCTGTCTCGCAGCGCTCGATGACGGCAAGGCCGCGGTGCTGCACGTTCACATTACGCCGCTCTAGGGGAAGTAAATCTATGAACGACCTCCGCAGATGCCTCCTCGCAGTTGCGTTCGCGGCCAGTCTTTGCCGGCCCGCCATCGCGCAGGAAGACCCGGCGAAATACCCGATGCGGCCGATCCACATCATCGTCGGTTTTACCGCCGGCGGCGGCAACGACATCATCGCCCGGGTGTACGGACAAAAATTGTCCGAAAGTCTCGGCCAGCCTGTCATCATCGAAAACAAGCCCGGCGGCGGCGCCATCGTCGCCACGGAATATGTCGCCAAGTCCGCGCCCGACGGCTACACGCTGCTGGTCGGCGCCAGCGGCATGGCGATCAATCCCGCCGTCTACGACAAGCTTCCTTACAATTCGGTCCGCGATTTCGTCGCGATCTCCGAGCTCGCCTCGTTCCCCCTGATCCTGATCGTCAATCCGTCGTCGCCGATCAAATCGGTCGCCGAACTCGTCGCCTACGCCAAGGCCAATCCGGACAAGACCAATTATTCCAGCTCATCGGCTTCCTTCCAGCTGGTGACCGAACTGTTCAAGCAGAAGACCGGCGCGCCGATGCAGGTGATTCCCTACAAGGGCGCCAACGATTCGGTGCTGGCGGTGATCTCGGGTCAAGTGACGGCGACCATCGCGGATGCGGGGCCAGCCTTGAGCCAGGTGCTCGGAGGCCAGGCGCGGGCGCTCGCGGTCGCCTCGCCACGGCGGATGGACGAACTGCCCAATGTGCCGACCCTGAAGGAAGCCGGCGCCGATGTCGACGCGGTGCTGTGGAGCGGCCTGTTCGCGCCCAAGGACACGCCGCCGGCGATCGTGCGAAAGCTCGAGAACGAAATCATTCGCATCGCGCGATTGCCTGACGTGATCGCCCGCCTGAAGCCGCTGGGTATCCTGCCGGTCGGCAATTCGTCGGAGGAGTTTTCGCGGATTCTTGCCGCCGACATCGCGCGCTGGGGCGAGGTGGCAAAAGCCGGAAACATCAAGATCGCGCAATAGCGGCTCTCACCGCCGCCAGTTGCAGATGCCCCCCGATTTGCACGGCCAGACCTGAATCCGGGTATCGGATGCCTGCGCGTCGAGAGGATTGCTGTGCTTACGAACCAGTTTCGTTTGCGCAGGCGCGCGCGGTTTCTCGACGCGTGTATGCACAATTCGGGTTTTAGCGGCCCTCGGCGACGCATTCGCATGCTTCGGCACTGCATCGACGTGCGCAGGCACCGCATCCACGTGCTTCGGCACCGCATCGACAGGCATGGGCGCCGTATCCACCTGCGCGCCGTTGCTTTGCGGATCGGTTTTTGCCTCCCCCTGCCTCGGCTCGAACTGCGCCGACGGCCCAAGCGGTTTTGGCGAAAGCGCGGCCTTCGACAGGTCGAGGGTCAGGAACTCGTCCGGGCGGTATTCGTCCGCCCACGAGGAACCGGCGGCCAGAATTGCCGCACAACAGACTGCCGCGAAAACGCTTTTGAGGGCCATCAGGCGTCTCTGAACCACAACGAACCAACCCACTCTATCTAGGGTGAGTTGGGCCGATTGCAGCACCCCGGGCGGCGGGTTCCATGCCTCGATGGGCGCCGGAGGGAAGACCCGATCTCACTGGATCTCGATATTGGCCGCCTTGATCACGGCTCGCCAGCGCTCGACCTCTTCGGCCATGTATCGGGACGTCTTCTCGACCGAACCGCCAAAAATCTCGGCGGACAGTTTTTTGAGATGATCCTGCAATTCGGGCTGGCGCAGCGCTTCGTTGACGTCGGCATTGATGGTGTCGGCGATGTTCCGGGGCGTCCCGGGCGGCGCCACGATGCCGTACCAGGCGACCGCTTCGAAACCGGGCAGCGTTTCCGCGATCGTCGGCACGTCCGGCAGCGCCGGCAGGCGGTTGGGCGAAGCCACCGCGAGCAATTTGAGCTTGCCGGCTTCGACCAGGGCCAGCGAGACGCCGAGGTTGTCGAACATCAGGTCGACGTCGCCCGCGAGCAGGCCCTGCAGCGCAGGCGCCGAGCCGCGATAGGGAATCTGGCGCAACTTCACCTTCGCCATCAGTTGAAACAGCTCGGAGGTAAGGTGCGAGGTCGTGCCATTGCCCTGCGTGGCAGCCGTGACCTTGTCGGGGTTTTTCTGCAGGTAGTCGACCAGCTCACCCAGGCTGGATGCCTTGACGTTGTTCGGATTGACGATCAGCGCGTTCGGCACCTGGGCCATCACGATGATCGGCTCGAATTTCGCGGGATCGAACCCCAGCTTCGGATAGAGGCTTTGGTTGATTACGAGCGGCGGCGGCGGAGCCGAGAGCAGCGTGTAGCCATCAGGCGCTGCGCGATAGACCGCTTCGGCTCCGATGTTTCCGGCAGCCCCGGTGCGATTCTCGATCACCACCGGCTGGCCCCATTTTCGCGAGAGCCAGTCCGCGACCAGCCGCGGCACCGCATCAGCCGTGCCTCCGGCCGGGAACGGCACGATGATCTTTACCGTGCGGTCGGGATAAGCATCGGCCCGCGCCGGGCTCTCGATGCCATTCGAGGCGGTGAGGCAAAGCGCCAGCCCGATTGCCGTTCGGCCCAGGAAAAGCCGTCCCCGCATATAGGTTCCCTTCCGATGCCTCTGCCGCGCTTGATCCGCGCCTTTGTGGTGGCAACCCTGCTTCAGTCCATGTGAAGATACAACATGGCATCCGGTCGCGTTCAGCCGTCCATTTCGGGGAGTTCATGACGATGGAGAAGCGGCCGTATGTGGTGGTCGTCGGCGGCGGCATCGGCGGCCTGTTCGCCGCGAACGCGCTGATCGCACATGGCCTCCGTGTATCGGTCTATGAGCAGGCCCCAAGCCTCGGCGAGGTCGGCGCCGGCGTTTTTTTGACGCCAAACAGCGTGCGCCAGTTGCAGCGGGTGGGCCTTGGACCGTCGGTGGAACAGCGCGGCGCCAGAGTTGGCACCGAGTCGCGATACTTCCGCCATGACGGCACGCCGATCGCCCCGGTGCAGGTAACGGACTCCTCGGGCTGGAACGCTACGTTCGGGATGCACCGCTCCGACCTGGTCGAGATGCTGGCCGCCTCCCTGCCAAGCGAAATGGTGCATACCGGACACCGCTGCAGCGGTTTTGAGCAGAGCGGCGAAGTGGCCCGGGTGTCGTTCGCCAATGGAGTCATTGCGGAAGGCGACGTCGTCATCGCCGCCGACGGTATCCACTCCGAGCTTCAGCAATATGTGACCCCTCCTTCCCACCCTGTGTTCCACGGATCGGTCGCCTACCGCGGTGTGCTTGCGCATCGGCGCATTCCGCACTGGCCCACCGACCGCTGGCTGATGTGGCTCGGCAAGGGCAAGCACTTCCTGACCTTTCCGGTGCGTGCCGGAGAGCTCATCAACTATGTCGGCTTCGTGCCGGCGGACCAGGAGATGAAGGAATCCTGGTCGGCGCCGGGCGATCCCGAGGTGCTCCGCCACGAGTTCGCAGGCTGGGACCCGCGCATCGGCTCGCTGCTCAGCCAGGTGGAAGCGACGTTCCGGTGGGCGCTGTATGACCGCGAGCCGCTGCCGACCTGGACCCGGGGAAGGCTGACGCTGCTCGGCGATGCCGCGCATCCAATGCTGCCTCACCTCGGCCAGGGCGCGAACCAGTCGATCGAGGACGGCATGGCGCTCGCGACGATTCTCGCCCATGCCAACCGGGCGACCGCTCCCGCGGCGCTGCTTGCTTACGAGCGCCTGCGCCGCGAGCGCGTCGCGCAGGTCCAGCGCGGCGCGCGCGAAAACGGCCTCCGCTACAACTCCGCCAATCCCGATCTCGGCATCCGCGATGCCGAGATCACCGCCCACGCCGCGTTTCGACGGCGGCTCTACGACCATGACGTCGTGCCGGAGGCAAAAGCGGCTGCGACGGCGCTGACTTGAAGTGAAAGCTCACTCGCCGTTGAAGTAGAGTTCTCGCGCCGTCGCGCCAAAAATTTTCGCGCGCGCGGTGGCGTCGGGAATCGCATCGACCAGCCACTCGATGGTCGCCCGATATGAAAACTGGCCCTCGTGTCCGACAAATGGGCAGTCGCTCGCCCACACCAGCCGATCGGTGCCGGCGATGCGGAGAAGCTCGCGCGCGACTTGCTTTGCCTGCGGGCCGAGCCGGTAGCCGCCGGATATCTTGACCCAGGTGCGGCCTTTGTCGATCGAGCGCAGCAGCGCTTTAAAACCTTCGCTGTTGATGCCGGTCGCAGGGTCAGGGCGGCCGAGATGATCGACCACGATCTTGACGCCGCAGGCCTCCAGCGTAGGCAGGATTTTCGGCAGGTCATCGCCCTCGACATGGGGATGAACGTGCCAGTCGAGATCGGCGAGGCGGCGGAACAGCGCGCGATAGTCGAATGTGGTGATGTCGGGCAGTTTTGGCAGGCCGATGAAGGGGAGCCGAACGCCGACGAAACCGTCGCGGCTCATCGCCTCCAAAACAGATCGCTCCACGGGGCGATTGAAGATCGCAGTGCCGCGCAGCCGCCTGGGATGGGCGCGAAGTGCGGTCAGGATGTAGTCGTTGTAGTCGCCCCACGGGCTGGCCGCCGCGATCACCGCGCGGTCGACGCCGTTCTCGTCTAGGGTCGCGATCAATTGCTGATGGGTAAAACTGTATTTCGGCGCGTGACGGGGATTGTCGATCAGCGGCATGTCAGTGGTGAAGACGTGCACATGGGCGTCGATCTTGAAACTGTCAAGCATAAGGGCAGCTCAGTTAGGCGCAAGGCCGGCCTTCTTCACCACGGCGGCCCACATGTCGATATCAGATTTGAGCCGCGCGTCGAGTTCTTCCGGCGAGCTCGCGAACGGCTCGCCACCCAGTTCGATCATGCGCTTCCGGAAATCGGGGTCGCCGATGATCGCGCGGACGTGGCCGTTGAGCAGCGCGATGACCTCGCGCGGCGTGCCGGCCGGGGCCACCAGCGAGTTCCAGCCGTCGACCGCGGTATCGATGCCGCTCTCGCGCAGCGTCGGCACGTCAGGCTGAAGCGGCGAACGCTTGCTGCCGGACGAGGCGATAGCACGGATCTGTCCGCCTTCGATCGGCGACTTGAGCGCCGCGTAGGATTCGATGCCGATCTGGGTATCGCCGCGGAGCAGCGAGGTCAGGACCTCCGCCGAGGTACGATGCGGGACCACCGTCATCGCAATGCCGGTCGTCGAACGAAGCAGTTCGCCGGTGACGTTCTGGGTGCTGCCGGGATTGATGGTGCCGACGTTGAACTTTTGGGGATCGCCGCGCGCGGCGTCGAGCGCATCTTTCAGCGTATGCAGGGCTGAGTCCGCTTTCACCAGCAGCAACAGATCGAACAGCGCCATGGTCGAGATCGGCGCGAACGCGGTGACCGGATCGAACGGCATCGACTTGAGCAGCGATTTTGATAGCGCGATGCCGCTCGAGAATACAAACAAGGTGTAGCCGTCAGGCTCCGCCGAGGTGACGGCGGTAGCGGCGACGATGCCGCCGGCACCGGGACGGTTCTCGATCACCACCTGGGCGCCCGTGCGTTCGGCGAGTTTTTGTCCGAGCAGACGGACCGTGATATCGGCAAAGCCGCCGGGGCCGAACGGCACGACGATGCGGATTGGCCGGTTGGGGTAAGGCGCCTGTGCGCTTGCGGCCACAATCGATGCGGCGCCGATTGCCAACGCGATCAGCATGCCCGACGTTCTGAAGAACAATACAACCTCCCTTTGGATTCCTTCTGACCGGCCCGCGCTGGCCGAATTGCAGAAAATCCCGACGTAGTATTACATCGACAAGGAAGCATTTCCCTGCAAAAACCAAGAAAACATGGAGGAAACATCTTAATGCGCGTCTCCCGCCGTCACGCCCTTGCGTCCCTCGCCGCCATCACTCTGCTGGCCACGCCCGCGGCCGCGGCGGAAACGATCCGGGTCGGACTGCCGACCAAGACCTATTGGCCGACGACCGTTGCCGAGACCGCGGTGCGGCAAAAACTGTTCGAGAAGGAGGGCATCACCGCGGAGTTGACGATCTATCGCAGCGGCGCCGAGACCTTTGAAGGCATGGCTGCGGGCGCGGCCGACATCATCCTCGATCCGCCGTCGCTGGTGTCGGCCGGCCGCAAGAAAGGCGTGATGTCGCGGATCGTCGCCAATGCCGCGATGGGCAATTTCGGCTGGCAATTGATGGTGCCGGTGAAATCCACGCTGGACGTCAAGGATCTCAACGGCAAGAAGGTCGCGATCACGGCGGCCGGCTCGGGCTCCGACCTGCTGGCGCTGTGGACCATCCAGGACCGGAAGATCGACTTCACCCGCGTGCCGGTCGGCGGCGGCGGCCTGGTGCCCAACCTGCTCGCCGGCAATGTGGAAGCGGCCGTGGTCTATTCGCCGCTCAGCTTCCAGATTTCGAAATCGGGCGAGGCGCGCACCATCCTGGATTATTCCAAGGAAGTGCCGCCGAATCTCACCGCGGGCTGGATCGTGCTCGACAAATTCGCCGACGCAAAGCCGCAGCTCGTCCAGAAGGCGATCAACGCGCTCTACGGCGCGGTAGCATTCATGCGCGCCAATCGCGACGTAACGGTGAAACTGATCGCGGACCTCTACGAGATGCCCGCGGAGATCGCCGGGCTGGAATACGAGAACACGATCATGAAACTCGAGACCAATGGCAACATGGCCGCCGCCAATGTCGCGCCGGCGGTGCAATTGTCGCTCGATCTGGCGAAACTCGGCGGCCTGAAGGACATCGTGCCGACCGAGGACGTGATCTCGACGAAGTTCGTACCGGTCCCGACCAAGCCCTGAGACCAACACGATGGCAGGTCTCGGAATCAAATTGGCCCGCTTCGCGATCGTTCTGGCGATCTTCGCGCTGTGGGAATTTCTGTCGCGGACGGGCATCGTCAATCCGCGGCTGCTCCCGTCCGCTTCCGACACGCTGTCGACGCTGGGCGACCTCTTGCAGCGCGCCAGCGTCCGCAACGATCTGGCGGTGACCGCGCGGGAAGTGCTGACCGCCTTCGCGCTCGCCGTTCCCGTGGGCGCTTTGATCGGATATTTGATCGCGGAGCACCGCTACTTTGCCGACGTGATGAAACCGCTGCTGTTCTTCGCCTTCAGCATTCCGAAATCGATCTTCCTGCCGATGTTCATCCTGGTGTTCGGAGTCGGATTTGCGCAGAAGGTCAGGATTCGGCTTTTTCTCGACGATCTTCATCGTCATCATGTCGACCACGACGGCGGTGGAGTCCGTCAAGGTCGATCATCTCAAGGTCGCCCGCTCCTATGGCGCGACCGCGACGCAGACCGCCTTCCGCGTCTATTTGCCGAGCATGCTGCCGGTGCTGCTGGAAGCCTTGCGGATTTCCATGATCTTCAACCTGACCGGCGTGATCCTCGCCGAGATGTATGCGTCGCGCGACGGCATCGGCCATCAGATCGCCAGCTGGGGCGAGAATTTCCAGATGAAGCAATTGCTGGCCGGCGTGGTGATGATCGCTGCGATCGCCATGACCTTCAACGAGTTGGTGCGGTGGGTGGAAACGCGATGCAGCCATTGGCGAACGTAACGCCGCTCAAGCCCGCCTCGCGCGCGGGCGCGATCGAGGTCAGGAATGTCGGTAAGGTTTTCAAGACCTCGACGCAGGACGTGGTCGCGCTGGAAGACATTTCGCTCGAGGTCAAACCGGGGCATTTTGTCGTGCTGGTGGGACCGAGCGGCTGCGGCAAATCGACCTTGCTGATGATGCTGGCGGCCTTGCTGCAGCAGAGCTCCGGCACCATTACGATCAACGGTCAGCCTATTCCGCAGCCCGATCCGGACCGGGTCGGCGTGGTGTTCCAGGAGGCCAGCCTGTTCCCCTGGCTTACCGCGGAAGAGAATGTCGAATTTCCACTGGCGCTGCGCGGCGTGGCGAAAAGCGAGCGCCGCGCCAAGGCCCGGGATGCCCTCACCCTCGTCGGCCTCGACGGGTTCGGCAGGCGGCATCCGCACGAACTGTCCGGCGGCATGAAGCAGCGGGTCTCGATCGCGCGCGGCCTGGTGCAGGACCCTCCGGTGTTGCTGATGGACGAACCCTTCGCAGCCCTCGACGAACAGACCCGCATGACCATGGGCGACGAACTGCTTCGCATCTGGGCGGCTACCGGCAAAACCGTGGTGTTCGTCACCCACAGCCTGACCGAAGCTGTCTATCTCGCCGACGAAGTGATCGTGATGTCAGCGCGCCCCGGCCGCATCATCGATCGTCTGCAGGTGCCGCTGCCGCGGCCGCGAACCTATGACATGCTGAGCGGCGATACGTTCGGCAGCCTGCGCGACCGCATCTGGCGCCACATCCGCAAATCGGCGTGAGGCAGAGATGACCGCAACCACGCTGCGCCGGCTGATCGTGTTGGGCCTGATCGTGCTCTGGGAAGCCTTGCCGCGCAGCGGCCTGATCCCGGAGCTGTTTTTGCCGGCGCTGTCCTCAACGCTTATCGCCGGCTGGAACGAGGCGGGCGAGTATGGCCACGCGCTGGCCGTAACGCTTTACGAGGTCGCCGTCTCCATGATGTTCGCCTGCGGCGGCGGCATCCTGCTCGGCGCCATCGTCGGCAGCCTGCCCCGCCCGCGCGTCCTGATCATGCCGATGGTGTCCAGCCTGTATGCCGTGCCACTCGTCATCCTCTACCCGGTCTTCACCGTGTGGCTCGGCATCGGCTCCGAATCCAAGATCGCGTTCGCCTCGCTCTATGGATTTCTGCCGACCATGCTTTCGACCGCCGCCGGCATCCAGACCATCGATCCGCAATTGCTGCTTGCCGCGCGGAGCATGGGCGCGAGCTTAAGCCAGCGCCTGGTTCGCGTGATCATCCCCGCCGCCATTCCAACCGTATTGTCCGGGCTCCGCGTCGGCGGCGCGCTGGTCATTGTCGGCGTCGTGGTATCGGAAATGCTGATCTCCTCGGCCGGCATCGGCTATCTGATCTCGCGCTATCGTACCATTCTCGACAGCCCGCATGTCTTTGCCGGCGTGCTGCTCGTGCTGGCCATGGCGATTACTTTCAACGCCGCGATCCGATGGATCGAGCGCAAGGCCGCGATCTGGCATACCGGAACGCGTGGCGGCGAAAGCGCCGCCGTCGAAATCGCGCCCGGCGCGCTGCAGCCTGCGACGTAGACAAGAACAACAAGGAGGACGTCGTGAACCTGCCAAAACATCTGTTGCCGACAACGGTGGTCGGAAGCTATCCGCAGCCCGAATGGCTGGTGGACCGCGCGATGCTGTCCAAGTCGGTGCCGCGCACCCGCATGCATGAAATGTGGCGGCTACCGGCCGAACATCTGGAGGAAGCGCAGGACGACGCCACCATCGTCGCGATCCGCGACATGGAACGCGCGGGCATCGATATCGTGACCGACGGCGAAATCCGCCGCGAAAGCTATTCCAACCGTTTTGCCACTGCGCTGGACGGCATCGACGCCGACAATCCCGCGATCATCACGGCGAGAGGCGGCCAGCAAACGCCTGTCCCGCGTGTGGTCGGCAAGATCAAGCGCAACCGGCCGGTCGAACTCGGCGACATGCAGTTCCTTCGCCGCAACACCGATCGCGCCGCCAAGATCACACTGCCCGGCCCGTTCACGATGAGCCAGCAGGCTAGAGACGAATTCTACAAGGACGATGAAGAGCTGGCGATGGCGTTCGCCGAAGCCGTCAATGCCGAAGCGCTCGACCTTCAGAAGGCCGGCGCCGACGTGATCCAACTCGACGAGCCCTGGGTGCGCAACAATCCGGAGCTGGCAAAACGCTACGCCGTGAAAGCCATCAATCGCGCGCTGCAAGGCATCACCGTGCCGACGGTGGTGCATCTGTGCTTTGGCTACGCGGCGGTCGTGCCCGGTTCGACCAAGCCGGCCGGTTATTCCTTTCTCGCCGAACTCGACGACACCATCGCAGAACAGATTTCCATCGAAGCGGCGCAACCCAAACTCGATCTCGGCGTGCTCAAGGATCTCTCTTCGAAGAAGATCATGCTGGGTGTGCTCGACCTCGGCAATCCCGAGATCGAACCGGCCGCGATCGTCGCCGATCGCATCCGGAACGGCCTCAAGCATGTCGCACCGGACAGACTGGTGGTCGCGCCGGACTGCGGCATGAAATACATGGCCCGCGAAATCGCATTCGGGAAACTGAAGGCGATGTGCGATGCTGCGACGAGAGTCCGCACGGAGATCAGTTGACGCGGCGCAAAGCAAAGGACGTCGGGGAGGCCAACATGACAAGGCAGTGGACGGCAACGGCGGTTGTTCTGTTGGTGGCCGGAATCAATGGCGCGTGGGCCGAAGATTATCCAACGAGAACGGTCACGATGATCGTTCCTTTCGCCGCGGGCGGGCCGGCCAACGTCACCGGCCGGATTGTCGCCGACATTTTCACCCGTCATCTCGGCCAGAAATTCGTGGTGGAAAATGCCGTCGGCGCCGGAGGCACCATTGGAACGCTTCGCGCCGCGCGCGCCGCGCCCGACGGCTATACGCTCCTGTCCGGTCACATGGGCACCAATGCGCTGGCGTCGGCATTCTACCCCAATCTGGGCTACGATCCGCAAAAGGATTTCGAGCCGATCGGACAGAGCGCCGAATTTCCCGAAATGCTCGTGGTCCGCAAAGACTTTCCCGCCAACAACCTCAAGGAATTCATCGCCTATGCCAAAGCCAACGAGAGCAAGCTCAATGTCGGGCACGCCGGGCTCGGCTCGGTATCCTATATCGGGTGTCTGCTTCTGAACGCGGCGATTGGCATCAAGCCGACCATGGTACCGTTCACCGGCACGGCTCCGGTGATGAATGCCATGCTCGGCGGCGAGATCGACTATGAATGCGACCCGGTGCTCGGGACATTGGCCCATGTCCGCGCGGGCAACCTGAAGGCGCTCGCAATCGCCGCAAAAAAACGCAACCCGATGTTGCCCGATGTACCGACCTCTTACGAGCAGGGGCTGCCCGAATTCGACTGCGCTCCTTTTTACGGCGTGTTCGCGCCGAGTGGCACGCCGAAGCCGATCATCGACAAGCTGGTGGAAGCCCTGAACAAAGGCCTCAGCGAGGAGGCCGTGCAGAAACGGCTGGCCGACCTTGGCGCCGAACTCGTGGAACCGGTGCGACGCGGACCCAAAGCCTTGGCGGACCTGGTGAGAAGCGAAACCGCGCGGTTGATGCCGATCCTGAAAGCTGCGGCCGACAAATAGCCGCATCCGCCGCGATTGCTAGTGACCGGAAAAATAGTCTGATCGAACGGGCACGGTGCCCGAGGGCGGCACATCGAGGCGCACTACAATGCCTTCCAGTTGCGGGCTCGGGGCCGGATAGAGTTTCATGACAAGGGGATCGTGACCCGGCACGATATGGCTCTCGTCCGGCGCCAACGCACGCAGTTTGTCAAAACCCTCCAGCATCTCTCCGATATGAAGCGCGGTCGTAAACGGACGTTCGCTCGCCATGTTCTCGTAGAAATGGCTGACGTCGGAGGCAAGCACGACCAGCCCGCGGCGGGTTCTGACGCGCACGAACTGAAGCCCCGCCGAATGGCCGGTTGCCGCGTGGACGCTCAAGCCAGGCGCGAGTTCGGCGTCGCCATTGTAGAACATGACGCGGCGCGCATAGTTCAACCGCACGATGCCGCAGATATCCTCGACCTCGAAGGAATGCGCCAGCCTCTGATAGCGCATGTAACGCCCGGTGGCATAAGCCAGTTCACGCTCCTGAAGATGAAATCGCGCGGCCGGGAAGCGGTCGAAATTGCCCACATGGTCGTAATGCAGATGGGTGAGGATGACATCCTCGACCGCGTTGGCGTCGATGCCGAGCGCACCGAGCGTCTCCACCGGGCAGCGCAGGAAGGTGCGCTTGCGTTTCTTCGAGGTCTCCGCGTTGAAGCCGGTGTCGATGACAAAGGTGCGGCTTTCACTCCTCGCCACCCACACGAAATAGTCCATCGGCATCGGGCCGTCGTGCGGATCGCCTCCGATGAAATGCTCACTTCTCCGCGCATCGCGGGTGGCGTAGCGGATGGCAAAGAGTTCGTATTCCTGTTCAGCCATGGTAGCTCCTGCCCTGTTCGACCCTCCGCTTGTGTCGGCTTGGTCGAAGTGTCCTCACTGCTATACCGCACACGCGGACCGGCCTCTGCCAGCGCGCTGAATTGCGGCCGTCGCGCGGCCTCGTAAACCGTTTACGGAACCCGATATCCCGGCTACCAAGAGCCGGCTGGATAAAGGAATTCGCGCCGAAACTGTGCTGATTTGGCCGGGAAAGTGGTCGGAGTGGCAGGATTTGAACCTGCGACCCCTGCGTCCCGAACGCAGTGCTCTACCGGGCTGAGCCACACTCCGACAAGAACGCGGCTTATAGCCTTGGGTTTCGCACACCGCAAGAAGATGAATTGAGGACGCAAATCCCATGAATGTGGGCCTGACGACCGCCATTTTGCCCGCAAACGAGGCCGCCGTGGCCGCTGCGGCGGGATGCCTGCGCGAGGGCGGGCTGGTCGCGTTCCCGACCGAGACGGTCTACGGGCTTGGCGCCGACGCCACAAACGCGCGGGCGATTGCGCGGCTGTATGAGGCCAAGGGCCGGCCCGCATTCAATCCGCTGATCGCCCATGTTTGCGACCTCGAAGCCGCGCAGCGGATCGCCGATTTCAACGCCCGGGCCGTTCTGCTCGCCAAGGCGTTCTGGCCGGGACCGCTGACGCTGGTGCTGCCGAGGGCGCCCGGTTGTCCGGTAGCCGATCTTGCCACCGCCGGTCTCGATACCATCGCCGTCCGCGTGCCCGCCCACCCGGTGGCGCGCGAGATTCTACGCGCTTTCGGCGGGCCCGTGGTGGCGCCGTCGGCCAACCTCTCGGGGCATGTCTCGCCGACCACAGCCGCCCACGTGCAGAGCGACCTTGCCGGGAGAATCGACCTCATCATCGATGGCGGCGCGGTCGAGGTCGGCGTCGAATCCACCATTATCGGATGTTTCGACGCGCCGATGCTGCTGCGGCCCGGCGGCGTGCCGCGCGGCGAGATCGAACGCGTGCTGGGCCGGACGCTGCTGCAGCCGCCCGACGATGCGGACAGCGATTCCGGTCAGCCGCTGGCGCCGGGCATGTTGGCGTCGCATTACGCGCCGCGCACGCCGGTGCGGCTCAATGCGGACCGGCTCAAGGCCGGCGAAGCACTGCTCGCCTTCGGCCCGCACGCCATACCGGGAACCGATGCCGCGTCCGACGTGATGAACCTGTCACCGCGCGGCGATCTCGCTGAAGCCGCCGCCAATCTTTTCGGCTATCTTCGCGCGCTCGACGCCAAGGGCGCACGCGGCATCGCGGTGATGCCGGTGCCGCATCACGGGCTCGGCGAGGCTATCAACGACCGGCTGCGCCGCGCTGCGATGGGCCGCGATGAGTGAACGTAAGAGACAAAGATGAACATCGTCCAGCCACCGCCGCTCTCCCCCGAAATGATCGCGCGCTTCAAGACTATCGTCGGCGACAAATATGCAGTGACGGACCCCGCCGACATCGCGCCTTATGTCACCGAAGAACGCAACCTGTTTCACGGGCACTCGCCGTTGATATTGCGGCCGGGCTCGACCGCGGAAGTCTCGGCAATCTGCAAGCTCGCTAGCGAACACCGCATCGCGCTGGTGCCGCAGGGCGGCAATACCGGCCTGGTCGGCGGCCAGACGCCGCACAACGGCGAGGTCGTCATTTCGATGCGGCGGATGGACAGGATCCGCGAGGTCGATACCGCGTCCAACACCATGACCTGCGAGGCCGGCGTGATCCTGCAGAACGCGCAAGCGCGCGCCGCGGACGCGGATCGGCTGTTCCCGCTGTCGCTCGGCGCCGAAGGCAGTTGCACCATCGGCGGTAATCTCTCCACCAATGCCGGCGGCACCGCGGCGCTGGCCTATGGCGTGGCGCGCGAGATGGCGCTCGGCCTCGAAGTGGTGCTCGCCGACGGCCGTATCCTCAACAGCCTGTCGAAGCTGAAAAAGGACAATACCGGCTACGATTTGCGCAACCTGTTCATCGGCGCCGAAGGCACGCTCGGCATCATCACGGCGGCAACGCTCAAACTGTTTCCAAAGCCGCGCGCGGTGGAAACCGCGTTTGTCGGCCTGAAGTCGCCGGCCGATGCTTTAAAACTGCTGGAGATTTCGAGAGACGAGGCCGCAGGCAGTCTCACCAGTTTTGAGCTGCTCGCCGATATCGCCGTCGATTTCAGCGTGCGCCATGGCATCGACGTGCGCCATCCGCTGTCGGGAAAACACCCCTGGTATGTGCTGATGGAGCTGTCGTCGTCGCGCGACGACGCGCGGGCCACGCTGGAGGCTATACTCGCGCGCGGGATGGAAGACGGCATTGTCGATGACGCCGTGATCCCGGCCAATTTGAGCCAGCGCAGCGGATTCTGGAAGCTGCGCGACGAGATGAGTTCCGCGCAGAAGCCGGAAGGCGGCTCGATCAAGCACGACGTCTCAGTGCCGGTCGCCGCGGTGCCGGCGTTCATCGCGGAGGCGAATGCGGCCGTGATAAAACTGATCCCGGGTTCCCGGCCGGTGCCGTTCGGCCATCTCGGCGACGGCAACATTCACTACAATGTCAGCCAGCCGATCGGCGCTAATACCGCCGACTTCATGGCGCGCTGGCATGAGGTCAACGCCGTCGTGTTCGCCATCGTGCTGCGGATGGGCGGATCGATCTCCGCCGAGCACGGCATCGGCGTGCTGAAGCGCGACGAACTTCCTGACGTAAAAGACAAGGTCGCAATCGACCTGATGCGCGGCATCAAGGCGATGTTGGATCCGCTGGGCATCATGAACCCCGGCAAGGTGTTGTGAGCCGGCCGTCGACAACAACACTGTCGATCGCGCCAATCGAGGATGCGGATGTCGTCGCCATCATCGCGCTGTGGCAGCGCTGCGGACTGACGCGGCCCTGGAATGATCCTGCCGCGGACATCGCGCGGGCGCGGCGAGAGCCGAATGCCGACATGCTGGCCGGACGCGACGCCGGCAAGATCGTGGCCTCGGTGCTGGTCGGCCATGATGGCCATCGCGGCTGGGTGTATTACGTGGCGGTCGATCCCGACCGTCGCCACCAAGGCTGCGGCGGCGCGATCATGGCCGCGGCGGAGGATTGGCTGCGCCAGCGCGGCATCGAAAAACTGCAACTGATGGTACGGCCGGACAACAAGCAGGTGCAGGCGTTCTACGACTCATTGGGCTATGACGAGCAGGAACGCGTCGTCTACGCCAAATGGCTCGACGGACGGGAACCGACCCCCTAGTAGCCGAAACCATCAGTGGACGAGCCGCCTCCGACTGCATCCAAAAACTTTTTTCGTAGGGTGGGCAAAGCCAACGGTCGCGCGAATGCGCGCCCAATGAGGGCGTGCCCACCAACAGTGCGAAGTATTTTGGAAGATGGTGGGCACGGCGCGAAGAGCGCCTTTGCCCACCCTACGATTTGGCGATTAGAACAGCGACCCCTGTCCGTCATCGTCCGGTACCGCGGCCACCGGCTTGCGCTGCACGGCTTTCTTCGCCGGCTGCGCCTGTTCAGCGGCCGCCTCCTCCGCCGAGATCGGCAGGATCAACTGCGCGTCGTCATTGGCGACGCGGTTGACCCGGATTGAAACCTCGTGCCAGACGAATTCACCTTCGCCGGGCGGGGTCAGCAGTGGCAGCGCGGCCCCGACATCATCGTTCGAACAATCCAGCCAGCGGTCGAAATCACCCCGCGCAATCGCGACCGGGACGCGCGGATGCAGCACGGCGAGATCGGCGCTCGCCGCCGTGGTCAGAATCGCGACGGTGTCGAGTTCCTCGCCGTTCGGGCCGATCCAGATTTCCGCGAGCCCTGCGAACCCGAACGGCTGGCCATCGCGCGCATGGATGAAATACGGCCGCTTGCGCGCTTCCGATTGCGACCATTCATAGTAGCCATCGGCCGGGATCAGGCAGCGCCGCCGCCGGATCGCGTTCTTGAACGCCGGCTTGTCCAGCACCGTCTCGGCGCGGGCGTTGATCAGCAGTGCAAAGCCGCGGGGATCCTTCACCCATGCCGGGATCAAACCCCAACGCATCAGGCGGAATTGCCTGGCGCCGTTCTCGACAATGACCACCGGCACCGGCTGGGTCGGCGCAACATTGTACCGCGGCGGGAAATTCGGCTGATCGAGATAGCCGAACAGCCGGCGCAAGGCCTCCGGAGCCGAGGTGATTACGAAGCGTCCGCACATTCTCCGGCCCAGATAGGCATCCGTTCAGTACCTTTTAACCCCAACCATTAACACTGCGGCGGATGACATCAACCGCCCACAAGACAGCGCAAATCGTCCGCGAGCCATCGCGCAAGGATGCCGGGAAAGCCGCGCGGGCCGCCGAATTGCGAGCCGCCAACATCAATCCCCGCACCGGGCTTGCCACCGATTACCTGAACCATTTCAACGAAGCCATCATGCTGCTGGAGATGATTCCGGATATGCCCGATTGCGCCGCGGATTTTCTAAGCTGGCAACCGCTGTCCTATCGCGAGCATTTCGCCGCCTCCAATTTCAGGGCGCGGGAGCTGGCGATCGCGGCCTATGATTCGGCGGATCCCAAGATTCGCGGCGAATTCGACGGCATAACCGCTGCCATGACCTCTATCCTGACCGCGGTGGGAACGGCGATGCGCGAGGCACGGCAGGACAAGACCCGTGCCACACTGGCCGAGCAGGCCACCGGCTGGGTCAAGCCGCTGGTGACGCTCGCGGGCGGCATCATCAACGGTCAGGGCATCCAGGCTGGCCAAGAGGCCGACGTCGACTACATCATGACGCACTGATGTCGGTGACCCCGCCAGAGCCGCTGTCCCGGCCGCAGATCGCCGTCAGCGCCGCCATTTTCCGCGATGGCAAGATCCTGCTGGTGCGGCGTGCGCGCTCTCCGGCCAAAGGCTTTTACTCGCTGCCAGGAGGCAGGGTGGAATTCGGCGAGACACTGCACGCCGCCCTAACCCGCGAAGTTGACGAAGAAACCTCGCTCAAGATCGAGATCGTGGATCTGGCGGGATGGCGCGAGGTGGTCCCTAGCCCGGCCGGGGGCGGGCACTATCTGATCATGTCCTTCGCTGCGCGCTGGGTTGCCAAGGAGCCGGCCCTGAACGACGAACTCGATGATTTCAGATGGCTGCCGCCCGATGTGCTGGGCGATCTGAAGCTCACCGGAGGCCTGCAGGACATTATCCAGTCGGCCCGGCGCCTGATCGGGGCGTGAGGGCCATTTACCGCGAAACCCGCCAAAACCCTGCGCGCCTTGCTTCCATCGCATTGAAAAGGCATATCACGCCGGTCCTGGACCGCTTTATGCTGAAACATTTTCTGACCGTGCTCATCGTGATTTCGGCGTGCAACCTTGGCCCGGCGCGGGCCCAGGACGCGGCTGCGCCGTTCGACGGCGACCTGCAGCGGCTGGCCGAAATCCTCGGTACCCTGCACTATCTGCGCGGCATCTGCGGCACCAATGAAGGCCCGAAATGGCGCAATGAAATGCAGGCGCTGATCGATGCCGAAACCCCTTCCGGCGACCGCCGCGCGCGCATGATCGCAGGTTTTAATCGCGGCTATAACGGGTTCCAGCAGACCTACCGGACCTGCACCCCCGCGGCCTCCGTCGCGATCCGCCGCTATATCGAAGAAGGCTCGCGGATATCGCGGGATTTGACGGCCCGCTACGCCAACTAGAACAATCTGAATCGGCGCTGTTAACCTTTCCTAAAGAACTGCCTAGCCCGGTTCGTCCCCCATGCTAAACCTCGGCTGTTCGACGCGCTCCGCAGTGGAGCGCGCACAAATTTGTTGAGTTTCATGAGCCATCCAGCGTTCACGACCGCCCGCGACCCGTTGCCCGACCACGAACAGAAGCAGGCCGCGCTCGGCTATCTCAACGAAGCCTGGGCGGAAGCGCGGCACGATGGCGTCGATGGCGACTGCCTGGCGCAAGCCAGCCTGTTCGCGGCCTTTGCCGAACTGGTCGGTACCTATGGCGAGGACGCGGTGGCGAAATTCGTGGAAGGCCTTGCCGCCCGCGTCCGCAACGGCGAGTTTTCGATCACGCTGGCGAAGCAGTAGGCTCTCGTCGTCCCGGCGAACGCCGGGACCCATACCCTCCGTCTCCGTGAGGCGGAAGGTGTCAGCCACGCGCTGAAGCAACATGCCAAACAATAACCATCGGTGGTTATGGGTCCCGGCGTTCGCCGGGACGACGAATTATTGCCTCAGCGTCTCCAGAAACCGCACCGGCTCGCCGGTCGACGGCGTGAGCAGCTCGCCCTGCCACATCACCCGCCGCCCGCGCACGAACGTGCCGACCGGCCAGCCTGTGACGCGCACGCCGTCATAGGGCGTCCAGCCGGCGCGCGAAGCGACCCATTTATTGGTGATGGTCTCGCTGCGCTTTAGATCGACGATGGTAAAATCGGCGTCGTAACCCGCCGCGATCCGGCCTTTCATGGCGATGTTGAACAACCGCGCAGGTCCGGCGCTGGTGAGATCGACGAAGCGCGCCAGCGAGAGTTTCCCGGCATTGACGTGGTCGAGCATCAGCGGCACCAGCGTCTGCACCCCGGTCATGCCCGAGGGCGACGCCGGATAAGTTTTGGCTTTTTCCTCCAGCGTGTGCGGCGCATGATCGGAGCCGAGCACGTCGATGATGCCTTGCGCGATGCCGCGCCAGATGCCGTCGCGATGGCTGGCGTCGCGCACCGGCGGGTTCATCTGGGCGCGGGTGCCGAGCCGCTCGTAGCATTCCGGCGCGGCCATGGTCAGGTGATGCGGCGTCGCCTCGCAGGACGCCACGTCCTTATGATCGCGGAGAAACTCGATCTCCTCCTTGGTGGAGATATGCAGCACGTGGATGCGCTTTCCCGTTTCGTGCGCCAAGCTCACCAGCCGCTGCGTCGCCATCAGCGCCGCGGTCTCGTCGCGCCATACCGGATGCGAGCGTGGATCGCCCTCGATGCGCAGAGGCTTGCGCTCGTTGAGACGATACTCGTCCTCGGCATGAAACGCGGCGCGGCGGCGGATCACCTTGAAGATACGCCGCAGGCTTTCGTCGTCCTCGACCAAAAGCGCGCCGGTGGAGGAGCCGATGAACACCTTTACGCCGGCGCAGCCTGGCGCGCGTTCCAGCTCCGGCAGGTCCTGCACGTTCTCGCGGGTGCCGCCGATGAAGAACGCGAAATCGCAGTGCATGCGGTGGCGGCCGCGCTTGATCTTGTCGGTAAAATTCTGCGCGTTGATGGTGAGCGGATCGGTATTCGGCATCTCGAACACCGCGGTGACGCCGCCCATCACAGCGCTGCGCGATCCGGTCTCCAGGTCTTCCTTGTGGGTCTGGCCCGGCTCGCGGAAATGCACCTGGGTGTCGATCACGCCGGGCAGGATGTGCAGGCCCTTGCAGTCGATGATTTCCCCGGCGCTTGCCGCGCCAAGCGAACCGATCTCGGCTACTCGCCCATTGGCGATGCCGATATCGCGGACGCCCTCGCCGTCCTGGTTGACGACGGCGCCGGATTTTAGAATCGTGTCAAATGTGCTTGTCATCGTTCCCTTAAACGGCCCGGTCGCAGCCCTTGTTAGCAGCACTTTAGCGGCTTACGTTGCGGTGTGATATCCAGCGTGAGCGTTTCCCCAGAGAACTTCGCATGAAAGCAGCATTTCTTCCCGATCGGGGCGTGATCAAAGTCAGCGGCGAAGCCGCGCGCGATTTTCTCAATGGCCTTGTCACGACCGACGTGGGCCTAATCCAGCCGGGCCTTGGCCGGTTTGGCGCGCTGCTGACACCGCAGGGCAAGATTGTGGCGGATTTTCTGATCACCGAAGCGCCCTCGGGCCATGGCGGCGGCTTCCTGATCGATTGCCCGCGCGCGCTGGCGCAAATGCTCGCCGACAAGCTCGGCTTCTACAAGCTGCGCGCCAAGGTCGTTGTCGAGAATCTGTCGGACAGCCTTGGCGTGCTCGCGGTGTGGCACGGCGATCCCGGCATCAAGCCCGACCTGACATTTGCCGATCCGCGCAACGAAAAACTTGGGCAGCGTATGCTGGTCCCGGCGGAACTCGCGCCGAAGGCCACCCACCTGCTCGGTGCCGACCTCGTCGACAGCGCGGTCTATGAGGCGCATCGCATTGCCTGTGGCGCGCCGCGCGGCGGCATCGATTTCATGTATGGCGATGCGTTTCCGCACGAAACCAACATGGACAGGCTGCACGGCGTCGATTTCGACAAGGGCTGCTATGTCGGGCAGGAAGTGGTGTCGCGGATGCAGCACCGCGGCACTGCGCGCACTCGCACAGTCCGCCTGATCCTGGAAGAATCGCCGCCCGAGGCGGGCGTTGCCATTGTCGCCGGTGACAAGCCGGTGGGCACCATGGGCTCGTCGGCCGGTGGCATGGGTCTGGGGCTGCTGCGGATCGACCGCGCCGCCGACGCGCTCGATGCCGGGGTGCCGCTGACCGCCGGCGGCATCGCGATCCGGCTCGCAGAGCCGGACGACGTTCGCTCGGCGCCGAAGAAGACCGTCGCATGACGAGGACGGCGCGCTTGCATGCCGATGGCCTGGTGCGCTGCCCGTGGCCGGGCGAAGACCCGCTCTACATGGCCTATCACGACACCGAATGGGGCGTGCCGGAATACGACGACCGCGCGTTATACGAGAAACTCATTCTGGACGGTTTTCAGGCCGGGCTGTCGTGGATCACGATCCTGCGCAAACGCGATAATTTCCGCCGCGCCTTCGATGATTTCGAGCCAGCGAAGATCGCGCGTTACAACGCGAAAAAGATTCATGCGCTGATGAACGACGCCGGCATCGTTCGCAACCGCGCCAAGATCGAGGGTACTGTCGCAAGCGCGAAGTCGTATCTCAAGATCATGGAAGAAGGTCCGGGCTTCTCGAAGTTGCTGTGGGATTTTGTCGACGGCAAACCGAAAGTGAACAATTTCAAGACCACCGCCAGCGTGCCGGCCTCCACGCCGCTGTCGGTCAAAATCTCGAAGGAACTCGCGGCGCGCGGGTTCAAGTTCGTCGGCCCGACCATTGTCTATGCCTTCATGCAAGCGACCGGCATGATCAACGACCATCTGGTGAGCTGCTATTGCCACGACAGCTGCGCCGGCAAGAAACGCACACCGCGTCTCAAAGTGAAATGATGGCGAGAGCCGGGATTGCATCCGACCTTTCGACCCGCGCCTGGCAGCGCATGCTGTCGGGACGGCGGCTCGATCTCCTGGATCCCTCACCGCTCGATATCGAGATCGCCGATATCGCCCATGGGCTGGCGCGGGTGGCGCGCTGGAACGGGCAGACCAATGGCGCGCATATTTTCTCGGTGGCGCAGCACACGCTGCTGGTCGAGGCCGTCATGCGCGAGCAACTGCCGCGCATCGATGTCAAAGTGCGGCTCGCGGCACTGCTGCACGACGCGCCGGAATACGTCATCGGCGACATGATCTCGCCGTTCAAGGCGGTGCTCGACGGCGCCTACAAGGCGGTGGAAAAGCGGCTGTTGTCGGCGATTCACATCCGCTTCGGACTGCCGCCGGTGCTGGCCACCGGGGTCACGCAACAGATCAAGGCCGCCGATCGGGGCGCGGCATATCTCGAAGCCACGCAATTGGCAGGTTTCGCGGAAGCCGAGGCGAGACGTCTGTTCGGCAGGGACCCCGGCCTTCCCGCGGCGACCGTGGAGGATTATTTGACGCCGTGGTCGGCCGCCAAGGCCGAGAAGCGGTTCCTTGCGCGTTTCAAGGCGTTGTCATCGTAGGGTGGGCAAAGGCGCTTCTTGGCGCCGTGCCCACCATATTGGTCGTGCCGCGTAATGGTGGGCACGGCGCGAAGAGCGCGCCTTTGCCCACCCTACGTACTTCCGCCGCCGCATGCGCGGGCTTATAATCGCACCGCAAAAAGGACGCCCATGATTCACGTTTGTTCGCTCGCCGCCCTTCCCGAAACCGTCAAAGCCACGGGCGCGAGCCACATCCTCACGGTCATGGCCAACGTCAACCAGGTGCAGCGGCCGGAATCGGTGCTGGAGGCCAATCATCTCAAGGTCTCGATGGATGACATCACCGAGCACATGGATGGTTTTATAGCGCCGTCGGACACCCATATCGAGCAGGTGCTGAATTTCGTGCGCGGCTGGAATCGCAGCGCGCCGCTGGTAGTGCATTGCTATGCCGGCATCAGCCGTTCCACCGCGAGCGCCTTTGCCGCGGCCTGCATGCTCAATCCGCACCGCGACGAGATCTCGATCGCCCGGCAAATCCGTGCCGCCTCGCCGATCGCCCAGCCGAACCGGCTGATCGTAAGCCTGGCCGACAAGGCGTTGGGGCGCGAGGGACGCATGCTGCGCGCGCTCGACGAAATGGGCCCGGGCAACATGATGATCGAAGGCCGGCCATTCCGCGTCGACCTCGACTGACAAACCGACGCACCCCTTGAACTTAAACCGCCTGCGTTGACACAGACACAGGTGTCAGGTCCGCGGACGCGATTCCGCGGCACTGTTGGCGCGTGCTTGCCTCGAGGCCGGTGGGGAAGAAAAAGGATTTGACGTCCGATGTTCGAATTTTTCGCGCTCGTGATTGCCATCGTGGCGTTTATTCTCGCGCGAAAGGCGCTCAACCAGATCGACGAGCTACGCGCGCGGCTTGTCGCGCTGGAAGTGGCAGAGCCTCTCGTCGCTGCGGCGCCGTTCGCGCCGCCGCCGGTGCCGTCAACCGAAACCCCCATCGTGCCGTTGGCCGCCGACGAGGTCAGCGTTGAGACGACCGAAGAAGCGCCGATTCCACCGGCATCGCCGCCTCCGATACCCGACATTCCCGAGCCTGCGCCGCAAGCCGGTCCCGGCTTCGAGGAACGTATCGGCACCCGCTGGGTGGTCTGGGTCGGCGGCCTGACGCTGGCGCTCGGCGGTTTCTTCCTGGTCCGCTATTCGATCGAACAAGGGCTGCTCGGACCTGGCGTGCGCGTGCTGCTCGGCGGCCTGTTCGCGCTGGCGCTGCTTGCCGCCGGCGAATGGACCCGGCGCAAGGAAAGTTTTGCAGCGATCGAGCCGCTGCCGATCGCAAACATCCCGGCCATCCTCACCGCCGCCGGCACAGCGGTGGCATTCGCCACGGTCTATGCCGCCTACGCGCTGTACGATTTCCTCGTCCCCGCGACGGCGTTCATTCTGCTCGGCATGGTGGCGCTGGGCACCTTGGCCGCGGCGCTGCTGCACGGGCCGGCGCTGGCCGGCCTCGGCATCGCCGCCGCTTTCGCCACGCCGATCCTGGTGTCTTCCGAGAAGCCGGACTTCTGGGCGCTGTATCTTTACCTCGCGGTCGTCACCGCGGCCGCCTTCGGCCTCGCGCGCATCCGGCTGTGGCGCTGGCTCGCGGTCACGACCATCGTGCTGGCTGTGCTGTGGACCTTCCCCTGCCTGCAATGCGGGCCGTCAATGGTCGGACCGCACGCCTTCCACGTCATCACCGGATTTATCCTCGCGGCACTCCTGGTGGTATGCGGTTTCCTGTTCGGACTGCCGGCGGAGCAAGGCCGCGTCGAGCCGATCTCGTCCGGCGCGCTGGCGGCCACTCTGTTCGGCGCGACCCTGATCGTGCTGAACAGTTTTCACGCCGACACCGCCATGATCGTGTTCGCGCTGCTGGTAGCCGGCACCTTGTTCGTCGCATGGCGCAGCGATGCCGCCGCCGGCGCGATCGTCGCGGCTGCAGCATTCGTCTTCATCGTGTTCGGCGAATGGGCGGTGCGCGCCAACCCGGACATGCTGGTGCTGCCCGGCGGACCTCTGCCCGGCATCGGGCCGAACGCCACCGACGGTTCCGTCTCATTGCATTTGATGACCGCGGCGATCTTCGCCGTCGGCTTCGGCGCCGCAGGGTTTCTGGCGCAAGGCCGTTCCGTCAGCGCCATCGTGCCAGTGGTATGGTCGGCTTGCGCCGTGTTCACGCCGTTGGCGCTGCTGATCACGCTGTATGCACGTATCGCGCACCTCGACCGCTCGATTCCGTTTGCAATCCTCGCCGTGGTGCTCGCGGCGGCCTTCGGTGCCGCGACGGAAAGCCTGAGCAAGCGCGATCACCGGCCGGGATTGCCGATCTCGATCGCGCTGTTCGCCACCGGCACGCTCGCGGCAATCGCGCTGGCGCTGACCTTCGCGCTGGAAAAAGGCTGGCTGACGATTGCGCTTTCGCTGATGTCGCTGGGTACCGCATGGATTTCGATGCAGCGGCCGATACCGTTCCTGCGCTGGCTCGCGGCAATCCTCGCCGGCATCGTGACGGCGCGCATCGCATACGAGCCGCTCATCGTCGGAGGCGACGTCGGCGCCACGCCGATCTTCAACTGGCTGCTGTGGGGCTATGGCATCCCGGCGCTGTCGTTCTGGGGGGCGAGCCACCTGCTGCGCCGCCGCGGCGACGACACGCCGCTGCGCATGGTGGAGGCGGCGGCGATCCTGTTCACGGTGCTGCTGGTATTCATGGAAATCCGGCATGCTGTGAACAATGGCGATGTCTACGGCCCGCCAAGCCTTGCCGAAATCGGGCTACAGGTCTGCGTCGCGCTGGCGATGACGATCGGGCTGGAGCGGCTGCGGATTCGCACCGGAAGCGTCGTGCACAATGCCGGCGCGAAACTGCTCACGGTGTTTGCGGGCCTCGGCACCGTGTTCGGATTGCTGTTCCTGGAGAACCCGATGATCTGGAGCGAGGATGTCGGTGGCGTATTCTTCAACCTTCTTTTGCTCGGCTATGCGATGCCGGCGGTGCTGGCGCTGCTGTTGTCCTATGCCGTGGCGGGCAGGCGCCCTCCCGCTTATGCCAATACCATCGCGGCGTTCGCGCTGATGCTCGCGCTGACTTATGTGACCTTTGAAATCCGCAGGCTCTATCACGGCCCGATTCTGAGCCGAGGCCCCACCACCGGCGCCGAACAGTACACTTATTCGATTGCATGGCTGGCGTTCGGCGTGGTGCTGCTCGGCGCCGGCATCCTTTTCAACTCGCAACGCGCGCGGCTGGCCTCTGCAGTGGTGATCGCGCTGACCATCGCAAAAGTGTTCGTGATCGATATATCGACGCTGAGCGACGTTTATCGCGCATTGTCGTTTATCTGCCTCGGGCTGGTGCTGCTGCCGATCGGCTGGCTGTACCAGCGCATCCTGTTCCGCCGCCCGGCGTTGCCGCCGGTGCCGGCAGTACAGCCCGAGGGGTAGGCGACATCCACTTGCGTCGTCCCGGCGAACGCCGGGACCCATAACCCCTGACGATGATCGGAGAAGGTATCTGCCCCAGTGCCCAAACGGGGCGACACGGCGTATGGGTCCCGGCGTTCGCCGGGACGACGACCGTTAATCCGTCGAGCGGCGCAGCTCGGATGCGGCTTCCGGCTTCACTGGCTCGGACTTCGCTTCCGATTTGACCGGTTCGATCCCGGCGCTCTCGACCCGCGGCGTCTCGACGCGCGCCGAGACTTCCATCCGCGATGCATCGGCGGACCGCGTCGGCTCCGGCGCATGCAGCGAGCGCGGACGGGATATCGCGCGCGCCATCAGCATGTGGCCGACGCCCTGATGCCGGAAATCGCAATAGGCGAATCCCATGCCCGACACCGATCCGCGGAAACTGCGTTCGGTGTTCTTGACCAGGTTGAAGCACGGCTCGAAAGGCAGGCCCCTCAGCGAGGCGCAGACGGCCTGGCCGCGCACCTGAAGCGTATTGCCGGGAAGGCGGACATGGCGCATCGGACCGGCGCCTGCGAACTGTATGGAGCCGGTGGCGCCACCGTCATCGAGAATCCGGCCTGCGCCGCGCGTGCCATCGAAGCAGGTGAAGGCAAACACCTTGCCGGACACAAACCTGCGGGCTTCATCGGCATTCATCTGTCCGGCGAGCGCCGGCGCAACCACTACCGCTGCGAAAACGGTCCCCACTACAAAACGCGCAAGCATGCTTAACTCCAACCTACTGGGCGGGTTCACATCTTTACCCGCTGCTTACCATACCAACCGTGGCAACATTGGAGCAGGTTGGTTGGTAAAGTCTGAACGCCGTCAGAGAATTTTTACCACGATTCGGCCGCGGACCTCGCCGGCGAGGATCCTGGCGCCGGCGGCGATGACCTCGCCCAGACCGATTTCCTGAGTGATTTCAGCTAGTTTTGCGTGGTCGAGGTCGCTGGCGAGCCGTCCCCAGGCGGCTTTCCGCAAAGTTATCGGACACATCACCGAATCGATGCCGAGAAGCGACACTCCGCGCAAAATAAACGGCGCCACCGACGACGGCAGGTCCATCCCCGCGGCCAGGCCGCAGGCGGCAATCGCGCCGCCATATTTCGTCATGGATAGGATGTTGGCGAGCGTGGTGGAGCCTACGCTGTCGATGCCTCCCGCCCAGCGCTCCTTTGCCAGCGGCTTGGCCGGTCCGGACAGCTCATTGCGGTCGATCACTTCGGCCGCGCCAAGATCCTTGAGATAGCCGGATTCCGATACGCGGCCAGTCGAGGCTATGACGTGATAGCCGAGTTTCGACAGCACCGCTGTCGCCACCGAACCAACGCCGCCTGCGGCGCCGGTGATGACGATAGGGCCGCTGGCGGGCGAAAGCCCATGCTTCTCCAGCGCCAGTACTGACAGCATCGCCGTATAGCCAGCGGTGCCGATCGCCATGGCGTCACGGGTCGACATCCCCTCGGGCAGGCGCACCAGCCAGTCGCCCTTGATGCGGGCCTTTTCGGCATAGGCGCCGAGATGGGTCTCGCCCATGCCCCAGCCGTTGCAGATCACTTTGTCGCCGGCTTTCCAGGCCGGGTGCGAGGATTGCTGGACGGTCCCGGCGAAATCGATGCCGGCGATCATCGGAAAGCGGCGCACCACCGGCGCCTTGCCGGTGACGGCAAGGCCATCCTTGTAGTTCAGCGTCGACCATTCGACGGCGACGGTGACGTCGCCGTCCATCAGTTCCGCTTCATCGAATTGCGTGAGAGCGACCGTGGTGCCCTTCTCCGCCTTGTCGACCCTGATCGCCTTGAACGTTGCCAAACCCGGCTCCTCAGATTCTTTTTCGGCCGGGCTTAGGTTTAACGGATCAGGCGGGCTGTGCAACCGGCCGCGCCACCGGCGCCTCGACAATCGGCAGGTTGATCAGCGCCGACAGCACGCCGAACAGCACCGACAGCCACCAGATCGGCGTGTAGGAGCCGAATTTCTCGAACACGATACCGCCCAGCAGCACGCCGAGAAAGCCGCCGACCTGATGGCTGACAAAGGCAAATCCATACAGCGTCGCAAACCAGCGTGTACCGAACATCAATGCCACCAGCGCGGATGTCGGCGGCACCGTCGACAGCCAAGTCAGTCCCGTGACGACACCGAAGGCGATCGCGGAGAATGTCGTGATCGGGAACGAGATGAAGGCGACGATCGACAGCGCCCGGGTGAAATAGATGACTGAGAGAATGTAGCGCTTCGGAAACCTGCTCTGCAGCCATCCGACGCTCAGCGAGCCGACGATGTTGAACAGCCCGATCGCGGCGACCACCCAGCCGCCGGTTTGAACCGGCATGCCGCGGTCGACCAGATAGGACGGCAGATGCACGGTGATGAAAGCGAGCTGGAAGCCGCAGGTGAAGAAGCCGAGCATCAGCAGCACATAGGAACGGTGGCCGAACGCTTCGGCCAGCGCCGTCCTGAACGACTGCTGGTCCGCTGCGGGGACATTCGCCGATGTCGCGGGCGGCGTGGCGAGCGCAAGCGACAGCGGTATGATCAGCAGCATCAGCAAGGCGAATACCGTCAAGGCAGCCTGCCAGCCGAAATTGTCGATCATGGCGACGCCGAACGGCGCGAACACGAATTGCCCGAACGATCCGGCGGCGGTTCCGGCGCCAAGCGCTATGCCTCGCCGCTCCGGCGGCAGCAGCTTGCTGAACGCGGACAACACCAGGTTGAATGAACAGCCGGACAGTCCGAAGCCGATCAAAACCCCCGCGCCGATGTCCAGCGACAGCGGCGTCGCCGCGTAGCGCATCATAATGAGACCGCCGGCGTAGAGCACCGCGCCGACGCACATCACGCGCAGCACCCCGAACCGGTCCGCGATGGCGCCGGCAATCGGCTGGCCCAGTCCCCACAACAGATTTTGAACGGCAAGTGCGAGGCCGAAGACGTCGCGGCCCCACGAAAACTCCCGGCCCATCGGCTGAACGAAAAAGCCGAGGCTCGATCGCGGGCCAAAACTCAACAGCGCGATGGCACAGCCGCAGATGATGATCACCAGCGGGGTACGCCAGCCCGGAGCGTGAATCGCGCGCAGATTGACTTCAGTCGCCGCCATGCAAGTCGCCCTCATCGTCGATCGAGAGAGCTAGTTAATGCATTTGCATGGAAGTGCCAACAGGCGTGCGCCTGAAAATGCCCGCTGCATTGCAGAGATGCAAATCGGCTGCAACACCGCCGTCATCCCGAGGTGCTCGCCGTTCTTCACGGCGAGCCTCGAAGGATGGGCCACAAGCGCCTGCGGCCATCCTTCGAGACGCCGCGCAAGCGCGCGGCTCCCTGGGGATGACGATGGGTGTGTGGCAACTTCCGAATTCTATCGGCGAACCGTTGCTTCCGACAGCTCGGCGGAACTATGGCCGGCTTCGGCAAGCTTCGCGGAGATTTCCAGGGTCTGCGCCGCGTTGCCCCAACTCGGCGCCTCGCTGCCGTCGCCCCAGGCGCGCGGGCGATAGAAGGTATGTACGCCGAATTTGTACATTTTCTTCATCTCATGCACCCAGGACGGGCGCACCCAATAAGCGTGGTAGTGCGTCGACTTGGCGACTTCCGGCAGCCAGAGCTGGCCGTCCAGCATGGCTTTGGCGATCTTCTTGGCGCGGTCCCACATGTCGGGTTCGCGCACCACGTCGGCGACGTTGTCGCAGGCGAAGGTGAACTGGCAGGCGAGGTGCCGGTGCTTGTTCTGGTAGACCACGCCGCACACCGTGTTCGGATAGAAGCCCGAGAAGGCGCGGTTCATCACCACCTGCGCCACTGCGATCTGGCCGCGCACCGCTTCGCCGCGGGCTTCGAAATACACCGCCTCGGCGAGACATTTTTCGTGGCGGCTGCGCGCCCGCTCGTCGAGCAGGCCTAGGCGTTCGGCCGGCGTCTTGACGCGCTGGTTGTCGCTGTTGACCTCACCCTTGCTGGCGATGCTTTCGCCGGCCTTTGTCGCGTCATCGACCGGCGCAGGCAACGAAGCCGTCGCCTTCATGTCGGGATCGGGACCTGACGGCATCACGATCGAAGGCTCTTCGCCGGGCTGCCAACGCTCCATGCTGTCGATGGAGGCGCCGAGCGACGAACTGCCGAAGAACAGGCTCGCGGTCTTGACCGAGAAACCATCGCGCGGCGGCGGGGGTTCGACCGCGACGACGGCGGCATCCGGCACGCCCCTTGAATCGCTGAACGGATTCGTCTCGAGCGACATTGCGACATCGTATTGCGGATATTGCGGCAGCGGCGGCGCTTTCAGCGCTTCGGCGAGTTCCGGATCGAGCGGCACCGGCTCGGTGGCAGGCATCGCGGCCGCGCTCTTCGCGCCCATGACCGAGGCGTTGGAGGTCGCGGGATCTTCATTGGCGGGCGCCGCGTCCGCCGGTGTCGTGATCTCGGGCTTCACATTGGCCAAACGATCGCCCTTCAGCGTGCGGTTGACCTTGGGGAAATCCGACGCCTGATAGCGCGGCGGCGTCTGCACAATCGGATTGCGCGTCAGGGAGCCTGTGATGTCGATGCCCTGATTGTCGAGGCTCGCCAGCTGAAACGTCGCGCTGGCCCGCGATGCCGTCCCGATCGGACGGCCGAAGCTGAAGGTGGCGACCTGGATCGAGGCGACGGCGGAGGAAAATACCCGCTTCTGCCAGCGCTCAGTGACCCCCGGCTGCCGGGCCAGCAGTGAGGCGATATCCTGATAGCCGGTTTCATTCGGGATCAATGCGAAGACGCAGAGACCGAAGCCGAAGGACGCGAAACGCGCGCCCTTCGGCCGGTTACGCAATACAGACATCGAGGAACTCACGCACGCAACGCAACGCTACACACACGCCATCGAGGAAGCACGTTCGGTGCAATTCGATCGTTTTTGGTGATATCGAATTTAGGTTGCGAGGGAGTTAACCCGTGGTGCCCGCGCGCCACACGCAAGCGCGCGCTGATTTCTGCAAGATCACATCGAAAACGTTGGTAAACCGCACGCGCACGAAAGTGGTAAACATCGCGTTGACGAAAAAACTTTCGTCATGCCTACAACTTCTCAACGAGTCGTCCCCGCGCAGGCGGGGACCCATACGCCGTGTCGGTCATGAGAGTGGCAGCGCTCGTAGCCTTGCTTTGCGAGCGCACGATGCAACAGCAGCGCCAGGGGTTATGGGTCCCCGCCTTCGCGGGGACGACGGGGAGAACTACGCCTGCCCGGTCGCGGTCTTGCCGAGGGCTGCTTGCGCGGCGGCGAGCCGGGCGATCGGGACGCGGTAGGGCGAGCAGGAGACGTAATCGAGCCCGATCTCGTGGCAGAACGTCACCGAGGCCGGATCGCCGCCGTGCTCGCCGCAGATGCCGACCTTGAGCTCGGGTCGCGTCTTGCGTCCGCGCTCGACGCCTATCTTGACCAGTTCGCCGACGCCGTCGCGATCGACCGAGATGAACGGATCGATCTCCAAAATGCCGCGCGCGATATAGGTGCCGAGGAATCCGGCGGCGTCATCGCGGCTGATGCCGTAGGTGGTCTGGGTCAGGTCGTTGGTGCCGAACGAGAAGAACTCCGCGGTCTCGGCGATATCGCCCGCCATCAGGCACGCGCGCGGCAATTCGATCATGGTGCCGACCTGATAATTCAGTTTGGCGCCGGTCTCCTTCATCACCGACTGCGCGGTGGCGTCGATGCGCGCCTTGACCAGGTCGAATTCCATCTTGGTGGCGATCAGCGGCACCATCACCTCGAGGCCGACCGCCTTGCCGGTGCGTTTTCCGGCTTCCACCGCGGCCTCGAAAATCGCGCGCGACTGCATCTCGGCGATCTCCGGATAGGCGATCGCGAGCCGGCAACCGCGAAAGCCGAGCATCGGGTTGAACTCGGCAAGATCCCGGGCGCGATCGGCGAGTCTGCGCGGATCGGTGTTCATCGCGCGCGCGACTTCCTCGATCTCTGCTTGCGTGTGGGGGAGGAATTCATGCAGCGGCGGATCGAGCAGCCGGATCGTGACCGGAAGCCCCTTCATGATCTCGAACAGCTCGACGAAATCCGCGCGCTGCATCGGCAGCAGTTTTGACAGCGCGGCACGGCGCGCCTGCTCGTCTTCGGCCAGAATCATCTCGCGCACGGTGCGGATGCGGGTTTCCTCGAAGAACATGTGCTCGGTGCGGCAAAGCCCGATGCCCTCGCCGCCGAATTTGATTGCGGTGCGCGCGTCATCCGGGGTATCCGCATTGACGCGGACGCCGAGCTTGCGGACCTGGTCGGCCCAGTTCATCAGCGTGCCGAACTCGCCGGACAATTTCGGCTCGATCATCGGCATGCGGCCGGCCAGCACCTGGCCCAGCGATCCGTCGATGGTGATGACATCGCCGGTCTTCAACGTGCGCTTGCCGATGCTCATGGTGCCGCGGCCGTAATCGACGCGGATGGTGCCGCAGCCGGAGACGCAGGGTTTGCCCATGCCGCGCGCGACCACCGCGGCGTGCGAAGTCATGCCGCCGCGCGTGGTCAAGATGCCCTCAGCGGCGTGCATGCCATGGATGTCTTCCGGGCTGGTCTCGATCCGCACCAGAATGACCTTGCGCCCATCGGCCTGCAGTTTTGTCGCTTCATCGGACGAGAACACGATTTCGCCGGACGCGGCGCCCGGCGATGCCGGCAGGCCGGTCGCGATCACGTCGCGGGTGGCGGAGGGATCGATGGTCGGATGCAGCAGCTGATCCAGCGACGCCGGATCGATCCGCGACACCGCGTCGTTCTTCGAGATCAGGCCTTCATTGGCAAGCTCGACCGCGATGCGCAATGCGGCCTTGGCGGTGCGCTTGCCGCTGCGGGTCTGCAGCATCCAGAGTTTTCCGTCTTCGACGGTGAACTCCATGTCCTGCATGTCGCGGTAGTGCTTTTCCAGCTGGGTGTAGATGCGCGTCAGTTCCTTGAACGCCTCCGGCATCGCGGTTTCCATCGACGGCTTGTCGGAGCCGGAATCCTTGCGCGCATATTCGGTAATGTCCTGCGGGGTGCGGATGCCCGCGACCACGTCCTCGCCCTGGGCGTTGATCAAAAACTCGCCGTACAGCTTGCTCTCGCCGGTCGAGGGATTGCGGGTGAAAGCGACGCCGGTCGCCGAGGTCTCGCCCATATTTCCGAACACCATCGCCTGCACGTTGACGGCCGTGCCCCAGGATTCCGGAATGTCGTGCAGCCGGCGATAGGTCACCGCGCGCGCATTCATCCAGGATGAAAACACAGCGCCGATCGCGCCCCATAATTGCGCGTGCGGATCCTGCGGAAAGTCCCTGCCGGTTTCGCGCGCCACCGCGTCCTTGTAGCGGCCGACCAGGTCGACCCAGTCGTCGCCGGTGAGGTCGGTGTCGAGCGTGTAACCCTGGCTGTCCTTGAAGGTGTCGAGGATGTCCTCGAAATGATGATGCTCGAAGCCGAGCACGACATCGGAATACATGGTGATGAAGCGGCGATAGCTGTCATAGGCAAAGCGGCGGTCGCCCGACATCGCGGCGAGCGCTTCGACCGTGGTGTCGTTGAGGCCGAGATTGAGCACGGTGTCCATCATGCCGGGCATCGAGGCGCGGCCGCCGGAACGCACCGAGACCAGCAGCGGATTTTTCGGATCGCCAAAGCCCTTGCCGGCGATCTTGCCGACCTGGTCCAGCGCCCTTTCGACCTGCGCCTTCAATTCCTTCGGATAGGATTTGTCGTGCGCGTAGAAGTAAGTGCAAACCGAGGTCGGAATCGTAAAGCCGGGCGGCACCGGCAGGCCGAGATTGGCCATCTCTGCGAGGTTGGCGCCCTTGCCGCCGAGCAGGTCGCGCATGCTGGCTTTGCCTTCGGCCTTGCCGTCGCCGAAGGTGTAGACCCATTTGCCGGATTTCGCAGTGTCCGCGGCCGGTTTCGGCGCGGCTTTGGCCGGGCTTTTCGGCAACGCCTTGCGCGCGCTGGCAAGCGGCGCGGATGGCTTTGATTTCGCTGCGATTTTTTTCGTCTTCGATGCGGCTTTGGCCATGGCTTACAGATATCCGCGAGAGGGGTGGAGATTGCGCGCCTTACACCACGTTTTGCGGGTTCCATGCAAGGCGCGGAACCTGTTTCGGCCCTACATGTGAAGCCACTTGAGCACCCCGAGGCCGATCAAACCGACGCAAATCAGGTAGATCGCCACAATGAGATTGAGTAGCCGCGGCATGATCAGGATGAGGATGCCGGCGATAAGCGCCACGATGGGCTGAATGTGGGCTGCGGTGATGACCATAGAATTTCTCCTGGCGATGTCGGGAAAACTCGAATCGAGGCGGAGATTCTATCCGCTGTGGCGGTTCGGGAACAGCAGACGCTTTTGGCATCAACGGGTTCCAGGATGCGATGCATAGCTGCCAACAATTGCAGCACACCAAGGCAAATTCGCGGGGAACGATGCGGAGCCGCATGAATTAGGAGGGATTGCGCACAGGCGTGAGCGAAACCAGCGCCAGGTGCGATCCACCCTCGAAGGAGAAAACCATGCGGAACAGAATTCTTGGCCTTGCCGCAATCGTGACAGCCATCGGCGCACCGGTCGCGGCGCAGGCGCAGGGTACGGTCGGTATCGTCCGTGGCGACAGCGTGGTCGTCGATAGTGGCGGCATTGCCGTGGAGCAGCGGCCGGCCTTCCGCGAATATGTCGTCCGCGAACGCGTGCCCACCTATACCATTCCGGATCGGGTGATCGTCGGCGGCGTGCTGCCGGAAGCCGGCATCACCTATTACGACGTGCCGCAAACCTACGGCCCCACGCCGTATCGCTACACGGTGGTGAACGGCCAGACCGTGCTGGTCGAACCGCGCACCCGTCGCGTCGTCCAGGTGATCGACTAGTCACTTGGCCGACGACGCGCTCAGGCGCGCCGCAATCGCGACTGGGCGACAAGAGCCCCGCCCCGGCCATCCCCGCCGGGCGGGGCTTTTTTAATTTTGTCGTCCCGGCGAAGGCCGGGACCCATAATCCCTGGCGGTTATGATTGCAGCGCAGTGGTTCAACAAGGCAACTAACGCCAACCAGAACATCGGCGACACGGCGTATGGGTCCCCGCCTGCGCGGGGACGACGCAGAATGTGTTTCGGCACGTTGCCAATTTTCCGAATTCAAATTTCAAACAGCCACGACTTCGCGTTCTCGCGCCGCCGCGCGAGTTGGAGTTTTAGTTGATCTCCCCTTTTTGAGGGGAGATGGAGCGCCGAACGACGCGCCTTGGTAGTAACAAAAGCGCCTTTCGGACGCTCCATCGCAGCGATTTCTGTCCCTGGGACCGGTTCTTCCGAGCGCAGGCGCGAGCAAGCTCGCCATCCAGGCAGGTTTCCCCACCCTTCACCTGTCTCGTCCAGCCATTGAAGGCAGAGCCCCGTAGTGGGCACGGACGGTTACCCAAGGCCTCCCGAGTCCGTGCTTGCGAGGCACGTCCGCGGGCGCCGCATCCGACCGGCTTGGGTTACCCCGCCCCGGCCAAGCTTTCGCTCTGTCCCACTTCAGGATCGCCTCTAGAAGCGCCCCTCACTGGACAGGACAGCAGCGATAATAAATCCACCTTGGGGGGTGTTGGATAAGGAATGCGAAAAAATTTTTTCGCCAGCATTTTCAGGTTCGTAGGGCGGATTAGCGGCCACAGTCGCGACAGCTCAACCGGATGAAGGCGCAAGCGTAATCCGCCGCTCCGCTTGCACCGGCGGCGGATTAAGCCTTGCGCCTTCGCGCGTTGGAACACGGTGCACGCCGGACGGCTAATCCGCCCTACGGTTCTTCGAGACGCCGCGCACCGCGGACGACTGAGTTCAATCCTGTATCTTCGAAAAATCCGCCACCGCGCGCGTAGCCGCGCGGATTTCGTTCAGCAGTTTTAAGCGATTCTCGCGCACCTTCGGATCGTCATCGTTGACCTTCACTTTGTCGAAAAACGCATCCACCGCCGGCCGCAGCTTCGCCATCGCGCTCATCGCGGCGGCGAAATCTTCCCGCGCGACGGCGCCGCCGGCCTCGACCTTCACCTGATCGATCGCCGTCGCAAGCGCCTTTTCTTCATCGAGCGAATACAGCGTGGCATCCGGCGCGCCGTCATACGCCTGGCCGTCCTTCTTCTCCTCGATCCGCAAAATATTCGCCGCACGCTTGGTGCCCGCAAGCAGGTTCTTGCCATCGTCGGTATCGAGGAATTTTCCCAGCGCTTCGACGCGGCGGACGACCATCAACAGGTCGTCCTGCCCTTCCAGCGCGAACACCGCATCGACGAGATCATGACGCGCGCCTTGCTCGCGGAGTTGGCCTTTGAGGCGATCGGCGAAGAAAGCGAGCAGCGCAAAGTAAATATCTCGCGTTCTCTCTGCGATTTTGACATGAGCAGAATCAATCAAGCCGAAGATGTATCGACCTAGTTCCTCAGGATTAAGTTTAAAATTTAGTCCCTCCAAAATTGCGTCAACGTCCCGAACCCTTTTCAAATCGGAATCCAACCCTCGAACGAAATCGGAAATTGGCCGAACGATAGTGGTCGTGAACGTAAGGTTGAGCTTGTTATCGAGAATAATCCTGATCACCCCCAACGCCGCCCTACGTAGCGCATACGGGTCCTTGCTCCCTGTCGGCTTTTCGTCGATCGCCCAGAAGCCGACCAGCGTGTCAATCTTGTCCGCTAGCGCCACGGCTACGCTTACCGGATCGGTCGGCACGCGATCGCTCGGCCCCTGTGGCTTGTAGTGCTCCTCGCTCGCCGCGGCGACGCTCGCATGCTCGCCCTGCGCGAGCGCGTAATATTTGCCCATCAGGCCCTGCAGCTCGGGAAATTCGCCGACCACTTCGGTCAACAAATCCGCCTTCGCCAGCCGCGCGGCACGGCAGACATTGCGGGTGTATTCCTGCTCGTCGCGGAAACCATCCGCGTTCAGAAACTTGCCGTCGAAAAACGTCTCGCGCTGTTTCCATAAAATCGGCGCGATCTCGGTCGCAAGCCGCTCGATCCTCTGGATACGCTCGCCCTGCGTCCCCAGCTTCTCATGAAACACAATGCTCTCAAACTTCGGCAGCCGATGTTCCAGCTTCGTCTTCAAATCCGTCTCGTAGAAAAACTTCGCATCGCTTAAGCGCGCGCGGATCACGCGCTCGTTGCCGGCGACGATGGCCTTGCCGCCGTCGCTGGCTTCGATGTTGGCGGTGAGGATGAACTTGTTGGTGAGCTTTCCGGTCTTGGGATCGCTCACCACAAAACACTTCTGGTTATTGCGGATGGTGGCGCGGATCACCTCGCCCGGGATCGACAGAAATTCCTCGTCGAACGATCCCATCAGCACGACAGGCCATTCGACCAGGCCCGCGACCTCGTCGAGCAGCACCTGGTCCTCGACCAGTTCGAATCCTTGCGCGAACGCGAGTTGCTTCGCGTCAGCCAGAATGACATCCTTGCGCCGCGCCGGATCGAGCACCACCTTCGCCACCTGCAGCTTTGCCTCGTAATCCTCGAAGCGGCGCACGGAAATCGCCGCGGGCGCCATGAAGCGGTGGCCATACGTCGTCTGCCCCGCCTCGATGCCGTCGATGGCGAACTTCACGACCTCCGGCTCTTCGGTCTCCATCCCGAACGTCGCCACGATGGAATGCAGCGGCCGCACCCAGCTCAGCGCGCCCGGGCGCGCCGAGCGTTCGCCCCAGCGCATCGCCTTCGGCCACGGAAAGGTGCGCACGATCACCGGCAAGATGTCCGCGAGCACCTCGAGCGTGGCGCGGCCGGGCTTTTCGATCAGCGCAATATAGAAATCACCCTTCGGATCGCGCTGAACCTTCGCTTCATCCAGCGACTTCAATCCCGCAGCCTTGAGAAATCCCTGCACCGCGGCGTCGGGCGCCCCGACCTTCGGACCCCTGCGCTCCTGCTTCAGATCGGATTGCCGCGCGGGGATGCCATGCACCGTCAGCGTCAGCCGCCGCGGCGTCGCAAAGGCCTTTGCGCCTTCGTAGACGAGGCCCTCGGCGACGAGCTTGTCGGTCACCATGCGGCGCAGATCGTCGGCCGCCTTGGCCTGCATGCGCGCGGGGATTTCCTCGGAGAACAGTTCAAGAAGAAGATCGGGCACTTACTTACCCTCCCCTTGAGGGGGAGGGTCGCCTGCCGCAGGCAGGCGGGGTGGGGTGACAGCGATCATGTCCTGGATGGCCTCAAGCACGGCATCGGTCCTGCCCATCACGTCGTTATTCCAAAATCGTATCACTCTGTAGCCTTCCGATTGCAGCCATCGCGTCCGAACGTCGTCACGGCGAAGCCCTTCATCATCTCCGTGCTGCGATCCATCGACCTCGACGATCAGCCGCTCCGCCAAGCAGGCGAAATCGGCAATGTACGGTCCGATGACCACCTGCCTTCTGAAATGACTTCCCTTCACATCCAGTCTTCGCAAATGCCGCCACAGAATTTGCTCGGCGGTTGTTGTATTTGCGCGGAGCCTGTTCGCTGTTCTGCGCTTGAAGTCGCTGATGGGCTTCTTTGCCATATCGCTACACTGTCACCCCACCCCGCTCGCCCAAGCATGGGCGAGCGACCCTCCCCCTCAAGGGGAGGGTAAAGTCCCGCCAGCTTCGGTATGCACCCAGGCCTCGCCGCAGGCCTTTGCCAGCTCGCGCACCCGCATGATGTAGCTCTGCCGCTCGGTCACCGAGATCACGCCGCGGGCGTCGAGCAGGTTGAAGACGTGGCTCGCCTTGATGCACTGGTCGTAGGCCGGCAGCGCCATCAGATGCTCTTTTCGAGAGCTGCCCTCGCGCCAGCCGGCGTCGAGATATTTCTTGCAGGCCGCTTCCGCCATCCTGAATTGCTCGAACAGCATCTCGGTGTCGGCGACTTCGAAATTATGCCGCGAATATTCCTGCTCGGCCTGCAGGAACACGTCGCCATAGCTCACCTTCTCCGCGCCGTCGCGGCCGTTGAAGTTGAGATCGTAGACGCGGTCGACGCCCTGCACATACATCGCAAGCCGCTCCAGCCCGTAGGTGAGTTCGCCCGCCACCGGCGCGCATTCGACGCCCGCGACCTGCTGGAAATAGGTGAACTGCGACACCTCCATGCCGTCGCACCAGCACTCCCAACCGAGTCCCCACGCGCCCAGCGTCGGGCTCTCCCAGTCGTCCTCGACAAAGCGGATATCGTGCAGATGTGAATCGACGCCGATCGCGGCGAGCGATTTCAGATAGAGCTCCTGAATGTCCGGCGGCGACGGCTTCAGGATCACCTGGAACTGATAATAGTGCTGCAGCCGATTGGGGTTTTCGCCGTAGCGGCCATCCTTCGGCCGCCGCGACGGCTGCACATAGGCCGCGTTCCATCGCTTCGGCCCAAGCGCGCGCAGCGTGGTCGCCGGATGAAAGGTGCCGGCGCCGACCTCCATGTCATAGGGCTGCAGGATCACGCAGCCCTGGTCCGCCCAGAAGCGCTGCAGCGCCAGGATCAGTCCCTGGAACGAGCGTTCCGGGCGCATATGCGGGGGCAGCGAATCCATTGTCGATTTCTGACTCGGGGTGAAGCGCGCGGGACCGTATCGGCGGTGGTTAGGGGAATCAAGACAATGTCCGGCGTTCCCCGGATGCAGCGCAGCGCGTAGCTCTTCGCGAAGCGGTGCGCTGCAGAGCCGGGGCCCCGGTTTCTACACGCGGCAACCGGGGTCCCGGTTCTGCGAAGCGGCATGAAGAATGCCGCATCGCGCCCGGGACACGAGCGGATCAGCCCGGCCTATAGGCGCCGGTATTGGGGTCGCGGCGCAGTGTCGGGATATCGCCCGGCCGGGTAGCTTCGGCAAGCCGGGCCGCACGAGCCTCTTCCAGCTCCCGATTGACCCTCACGGCGGTCCGGTAGGCCCAGCGGACCACGGCCAGCCCGCCCAGGGCGCCTGCGAATGCGATCAGCGGCGGCATCGGTCGATCCTTGTCGTTCATCTGTTACGCGCCCCTTGATTCACATTGTCGCCCAACCCGGCGCCGCCCGCAATCACCTGTTTGCGAGGCGAAATGGCGCGGCTCAGAACCCGAATTTGGCCCAGATCGCCCGGGTTTCCAGCGCGGAAATCAGCTCGTCCGGCAATCCGGCGAGCCCGTCCGGCGCAACCGCGGTTCCAGCCCCGGACTTGCGCCCCATCAACCCGGCCAACAGTCCGGTCGGCGGCGCGATCACCGGCATCTGCACCTTGTCGCCATAGCGCGCCCGCAGCGTCGACCGGATATCGCCGATGGCATCGGCAAGGCCGAGCGAGATCGACGTCTCCCCGGCCCAGTATTCGCCGGAGAACAGCACATCTTCCGCGCCTTTCAGCCGGGTTCCCCGGCTTTGCTTCACCAGCGCGATGAAGATGGCGTGGATCTCGCGCTGAAGCGCCTTGATGCGGGCCACGTCGTCGGGATCTTCCGGGAGAAACGGATCGAGCATCGCCTTGTGCTCGCCCGCGGTGTAGAGCCTGCGCTCGACGCCGATCTTCCTGATCAATTCCTGGAACCCGAAGGTGCCGCCGACCACGCCGATCGATCCCAGGATCGAGGACGGATCGCAGAAAATCTCATCGCCCGCGCAGGCCAGCATGTAGCCGCCGGACGCCGCGACATCCTCCACGAACACCAGCACCGGCAATTTCTTTTCCGCGGCAAGCTGGCGGATGCGCAGATAAATCTGCCGCGACTGCACCGGCGATCCGCCCGGCGAATTGATCACCAAGGCCACGGCCTTTGCATTCCGGGTGGCGAAGGCGCGCTCCAGCATTTTTGCGACGCCGCCAAGCGTCATGCCCGGCCGCAGCGGCGTCACCGCGCCGATCACCCCTGACAGACGCACTACCGGCACGATCGCCGCGCCCCGGCGCCAGCGCGCCGGAACAAACTCCATCAGCCTGTCCATCGACCACGGCGATTCGCGACGACTATCGATCTGCTCACTCATTCCGTCCTCGCCGTTTCCTTAAAATTTACCATTTCTCATGTTCTATCACGTCAGTGTTATCAGATCGGTGGAACGTCATTTGCATTGCAGTCTTTGTCGGGCTGCAATGAGGCAGCGGAGAAAGCCATGAAGATCTATTTGCTGATGTTGCTTATCGGCGCTCTCTTGACCGCTGTCCACTTCACGTCCGCTCCCGAAAAGCGCCCGGAAACACTGCCGCAATAACTGAAAATGGCTCCGCCTTGCCGGCGATCGAGGCCGCCGCTCACGGCATCGCCAGCGGCAAAACGCCCCTCCCCGCCAAGATCTCCGCAACCTGTTTATTAGGCAGCCCTGACTCATCATTGAGCATCAGGCCCGGATAAAGCGCGGTCGGCGCGCGTCCGCCTTTGACCGCACGAACCAGCACGCGGATCGCTGTCGTGGCCGCGTTGCCATGAACCGGTAAAATCGCCAGGCTGCCGAAACCGCGATCGAGCGCCGCCAGCACCTGGCCGAGCCCGTCGGCGCGCCAGATCAGCGTCAGTACGCCACCGGATTTCAGGATGCGCCGCGCGGCGTGAACCCAGCCTTCGAGGATGGCGGCGTCAGCCACATGCGCAATCTCGCGGCTCCGGTCCGGCGACGATCGGTGCCGTTTCGAATCGTTGAACGGCGGATTCATCAAGACGACATCGACGCTGTCCGCCGCAAGACCGGCATCGGCAAAAACTTCCGCGCCGGATGCAAGGTCCATCGCGATGACCTTGGCCTCGATTGCATTCGAGGCGGCGTTGCCGCGCGCGAGTTCCGCCAAAACCCCGTCGATCTCGACCAGAACAAGCCGGATTCCCGAGTTGCGCGTCGCCAGCGCCAATCCCGCGGCGCCGACGCCGGCGCCGAAATCGACCACGCGGTCGCCCGCTCGCGCGGCCGTCGCCGCCGCCAGCAGCATGGCGTCATGCCCGGCGCGGTGGCCCGATTTCGGCTGGCGCAATCGCAGGCGTCCGCCGAGAAACGCGTCCTCGGTGAGTTCGCTGGGCAGCTCAGTCATCGGGCCGCAGTTCATGGGCGAGCCCGGCGTCGCTGAGAAGCTGGCGCGCCTCGCGGCTGTCCTCTTCATGGACCAGAATCCGGCGCGGCAACACGCCGAGCGAGCCCTCGATGATGCTCATGTTCTGGTCCAGCACCAGATGATGGATGTTGGCGCCATCGAGCAATGCGCCGATCGCCGACACCAGCACAATATCGTTGGTCCGCACCAATTCCCGCAACTTGGACGCTCCCTGACAGACCCTGCTTGATGGCCTCGCGGCGCGTGTCAACCGCTCGATGCCCTTGCCGCGTCACCCCGCACTTTCTATTGTTATAGCCGAGGATAGAGTGAATTGCGCAACTGTGGAGACCGGCGTGGCGGTAATAGTACCTTTTGAGAGCCACCCGACGGCGTCGATCGATCAGCTGGTCGCGCTGGTCGCCGCCGACATGGAACGCGTCAACGCCACCATCCTGTCGCGGACCGGCTCCGAAGTCACCATGATACCCGAGGTCGCCAACCACCTGATCTCCTCAGGGGGAAAAAGGCTGCGCCCGATGCTGACGCTGGCGATGGCGCATCTCGCCGGCTATTCCGGCGAGGGCCATATCAAGCTCGCGGCATCGGTTGAATTCATGCATACCGCAACCTTGCTGCATGACGACGTGGTCGATGAAAGCGAGCTGCGGCGCGGAAAACTGTCGGCGCGGATGCTGTGGGGCAACGAGGCCAGCGTTCTGGTCGGCGACTTCCTGCTCGGCCAGGCGTTCCGGATGATGGTCGAGGTCGGCTCGCTGCGCGCGCTGGACATTCTGTCATCGGCCGCGGCCACCATCGCCGAGGGCGAAGTCATGCAACTCGCGGCGGCGAAAAATACCGCCACCACGGAGGACGAATATCTCGCGGTGATCCGCGGCAAGACCGCCGAACTGTTCGCCGCCGCCTGCGAGGTCGGCCCTGTGATCGCCAATCGCCCCAAGGCCGAGCAGACCGCATGCCGTTCGGTCGGCATGAATCTTGGCATCGCGTTCCAGCTGGTCGACGATGTGCTGGACTATGGCGGCAAGGCCGCAAAACTCGGCAAGAACGTCGGCGACGATTTTCGCGAGGGCAAGATCACGCTGCCGGTGGTGCTGGCGTTCCGCCGCGGCAACGACGTCGAGCGCGCGTTCTGGGTGCGCGCGCTGGAGCGCGGCGAGATCGGCGGCGGCGATCTCGATCATGCCATCGGGCTGATGACCAAGCATCGCGCGCTGGAAGATACCATCAACCGCGCCCAGCATTACGGCGCGATGGCGGTCGATGCGCTGGCGCTGTTTCCGGCCTCGGCGATGAAAACCGCGCTGGAGCAGGTCGTGGCGTTCTGTTTGGCACGGTCGCATTAAATTTATCGTGCCCCGGACGCAGCGCAGCGCGTAGCTCTTCGCGGAGCGGTGCGCTGCAGAGCCGGGGCCCCGGTTGGCGCGAAGAAAGTAACCGGGGTCCCGGTTCTGCGAAGCAGCGTGAAGAAGCGCTGCATCGCGCCCGGGACACGCGATTTAACTCAACGCCCCCGCATGCACCCACCATTGCGGGTGCTCCCGCTGGATCGCCTGCGCGGCGCGCTGCGCGTCGACATCGTCGTTGAAGATCGCAAAACATGTTGCGCCCGAGCCCGACATCCGCGCCAGCCTTGCGCCGGAGGCCTGCCCAAGCGCATCCAGCACCTCGCCAATCACGGGCTGGATGCGCATCGCCGGCTTCTGCAGATCGTTGCCGATGCCGGTAAGGGTCTTGATCCATGCGTCGATCGGCGCGCCGGCTTCGGGCCAGACCGGATCATGAAGAATCACGTCGGTGGCGCCGACCCGCAACTCGCCATGGCGCAAGCCAAGCGCCGCGAATACATCCTTGGTCGCGACGGGCACGCATGGATTGACCAGCACGCACGGCAGCTTCGGCAGACTGAGCGGCAGCAGCGTTTCGCCGACGCCGGTCATCACGCATGCGCGCGAGGAAAGGCAAACCGGCACGTCGGCGCCGGTCAGTCGCGCGACTTCGATCAGGCGCGGATCGTCCAATTCCAGCTTGTTGGCCCGCGCCAGCAACCGCAGCGCGGCGGCGGCATCCGCCGAGCCGCCGCCGATGCCGGCTGCGACCGGCAGCACCTTGTCGAGCACGAACTCGCCTACCTTAAGATCGCCCACGCGCTCGCCCAGCAAACGCGCCGCCTTGAGCACAAGATTGTCCGAGGCCTCGCCGCAGTCTTGCGCGCGCGGACCCGTGGTCGTGAGCTTGAGTTCCGGCCCGATTGCCAGCGTCAGCCGGTCGGCGCAATCGCAAAACGCCACCACGCTTTCGAGGTCGTGATAGCCGTCGACGCGGCGGCCATCGACCCGAAGCGTCAGGTTGACCTTTGCCCGTGCGTCTTCGCTCAGCGCCGGCATCGGCGCACCCGGCCCTTCGATCAGCCGCCCTTGCCGTCTTCTTTTTTCTTGTCGGCGGACGCCGCCGACGAGGTGTCATCGGGCAGGCCGTTCTCGATCTTGGCTTCGATCTTCGGCAGTTCTTCCGGCTCCGGCTTGAGGTCGCGGGCATGCGCCCACTGGAATTTGGCTTCCAGGGTGCGGCCGATGCGCCAGTAGGCGTCGCCGAGATGGTCGTTGATGGTGGGGTCTTCCGGCTTCAGGTCGATGGCGCGTTCGAGGTTCTTCACCGCGTCCTCGAAATTGCCGATCCGGTAATAGGCCCAGCCCAAGGAGTCCACGATGTAGCCGTCGTCGGGACGCTGTTCGACGGCGCGCTTGATCATCTTCATGCCGTCGTCGAGATTGATGCCCTGATCGATCCAGGAATAGCCGAGATAGTTCAGCACATGCGGCTGCTCGGGCTGCAGCTCGAGCGCCTTGCGCATGTCGGCCTCGGCCTTGCCCCACTGCTTGGAACGCTCCTCGCAGATGCCGCGGAAATAATAATAGACCCAGTTGCCCTTTTCGCTGGCCGACGGCAGCGCGTCGATGCCGCGCGTATAGGTCTGGGTACAGTCGGCGAACTTCTTGCGTCCGCGCTCGATGTTGCCGAGCGCCATCAGCGCCTCGAGATCCCGAGGGTCTTGCGCCGTCACATCTTTCAAAATCTTGATCGCCTCGTCGCTGCGGTCGGCGCTGTCGAGATCGGTCGCCTGCTGGATCTGCGCGTTGCGCTTCAGCGGCGAACCCGCCGGCACCCGCTCATAGACCTTGATCGCCATCTGCGGCTTCTTCACCAATTCATAGAGATCGGCCAGCGACAACAGCGCCAGCGAATGATGGGGCGCGAGATAAAGCGCCAGCTGCAGATAGACCAGCGCCAGATCCTCGCCGCCGCGCCGGGTCAGCGAGGCGCCGATGCCGTACAGCGCTTCGGCGGCGCCGGTCTGCGGCGAATCCACCAGCGGCGGCAGCTTCTTGCCGGCCTTGGTCTCGCGAATGCCCTCCAGCACCAGCGGATGGCGCGCGAGTTTCTTGTCGAACGCCTGGTAGACGCCCATCGCAGCCTGAGCATCCTTGTTGCGCGATACCCAGCGCGCATAGGCGTCGCTCACCCGAAGCGCGGAATCGTCCAGTTTGTAGGCGCGCTCCAGGCGCACGCCGGCATCTTTTTCTTTGCCCGCGAGTTCCAGGATCATGCCGGAATGCAGGTCCTTGAAGATCGGATACCATTCCGGTCCGGTCAGCTTGTCGATGTTGGCGACCGCGGTCTTGGTGTCGCCGGCGCCGTAGGCGGCCCAACCCGACAGCAGCGTCGCCACCAGGTCGGTGATCGGTCCGCGTACCGACTGATTGATGTTGATTTGGGCAGCCGCGTATTTTTTCTGCTTCAGATCGCGCGCGCCGACCACAAGCCGCGCCACGCGGTTGTTCTTGTCGATGGTCAGGATGCGGTCGGCGAGTTTTACGGCCTCGTCGATATCGCCTTCGGCAAGCGAAGAGATGAAGGCGCGATCGAGCAATTCGTTGTTCTTCGGATCGCTGCGAAGCGCCGAGCGATAGAACGTCGCCGCCGAACTCGCATCGCGTTCCACGCTGGCATGACGCGCGGCGAGATAGCTGCCCGCGGTGGTCAGGCCTTTCATCTCGCGGCTATTGGGGAATGGCGCGGTGGTGTCGGTCGGGCGCTCCGGGGTCTGCGCCTTCAACTGGCCAGGCAATGCCAGCGATGCGGCGGCGGCAGCGGCAATCGCCAAGCGATTGAAACGAATGGAAAACATCACGATTCGCCTAGCTCCTGGATGTGTACGGATAGTCTTGGATGCGCAACCCGACCCGGCAGCATCAAAGCGAGTGGACAATGCCGCGTTTGGCGGTCAACCGCAAGGATACGGGGCAGCTGATCGATCGGCGGCAAAGTGCCCGGGCGTCAGTCCATTCGGCCCGCGGCCCCTGAAAGCGCTTTCACTGTGGCGGTATCGTGGCTGACCCGTCATTCCGGGGCGCGCCCTCTTCGGCGCGAACCCGGAATCCAGAGGTAGTTCCGGACTTCTGGATTCCGGGTTCGCGTCATCGGACCGCGCTTCGCACGGATCCGATGGCGCGCCCCGGAATGACGATTCACATCGCCTCGTAATTGGGTCCGCCGCCGCCTTCCGGTGGAACCCAGGTGATGTTGCCGTTCGGGTCCTTGATGTCGCAGGTTTTGCAGTGGACGCAATTCTGGGCGTTGATCTGGAAGCGCGGGCCCGACGGTTCCTCGACCCACTCATAGACGCCCGCCGGACAATAGCGATTCGACGGGCCGGCAAAGACCTCGAGCTCGGAGGTTTTCTGCAGGTTCAGGTCGGCGACCTTGAGATGGACCGGCTGGTCCTCCTCGTGGTTGGTGTTCGACATGAACACCGACGACAGCCGGTCGAAGGTCAGCTTGCCGTCAGGCTTGGGATAGGCGATCGGCTGATATTCCTTGGCCGGCTTCAGCGTCTTGCGATCGGGCTTGGTATGCGACTGCGTGCCGAACAGCGAGAAGCCGAGCGTGTTGCACCACATGTCGAAGCCGCCGAGCGCGTTGCCGAGGATGGTGCCGAATTTCGACCACAGCGGTTTTGCGTTGCGCACCGGATAGAGGTCCTTGCCGATCGACGAGGAGCGCCAGCCGTTTTCATAATCGACCAACTCGTCATTGGCGCGGCCCGCGGCGAGCGCGGCCGCGATACTCTCGGCGGCGAGCATGCCGCTCGCCATCGCATTGTGCACGCCCTTGATGCGCGGCACGTTGACGAAGCCCGCGGCGCAGCCGATCAGCGCGCCGCCTTTGAAGGTCAGGCGCGGCACCGACTGGTAGCCGCCTTCGGTGATCGCGCGCGAACCATAAGCGAGGCGCTTGGCGCCCGCAAAAGTGTCACGGATCTTCGGATGGGTCTTGAAGCGCTGGAATTCCTCGAACGGATAGATGTAGGGATTGTCGTAGTTGAGATGCACGACAAAACCGACGGCGACCAGGTTGTCGTCGTAGTGATAGAGGAACGAGCCGCCGCCGGTCGAATTGTCGAGCGGCCAGCCGAACGAATGCTGCACCAGGCCTTTGGTGTGCCTGGCCGGATCGATCTGCCAGACTTCCTTCAGCCCGATGCCGAATTTGCCCGGCTCGCAATCCTTGTCGAGCGCGAACTTGGCGATCAGCTGTTTTGTGAGGCTGCCCCGCGCGCCTTCCGCGAACAGCGTGTACTTGCCGAGCAATTCCATGCCGCGCGTAAAGGAATCCTTGTGCGAACCGTCCCTGGCGATGCCCATGTCGCCGGTGGCGATGCCGCGCACCGCGCCGTCGTCGCCGTACAGCGTTTCGACCGCCGCAAAGCCCGGATAGATTTCGACGCCGAGCGCCTCGGCCTTGGCGCCGAGCCAGCGGCACACCATGCCCAGCGAGGTGATGTAGCAGTGATGATTGTGCATCAGCGGCGGCATCAGGAAACCCGGCAGCTTGAAGCCGCCCGATTTCGTCAGCAGGTAAAACTGGTCGTCCTTCACCTGGGTCTTGAGCGGGCAGTCGGCGTCGTCGCGCCAGTCCGGGATCAACTTGTCGAGCGACACCGGATCGATCACGGCGCCTGACAGAATGTGCGCGCCGACCTCGGAGCCCTTCTCCACCACGACGATCGAAAGCTCGGCATTGAGCTGCTTCAGCCGGATCGCCGCGGAGAGGCCGGACGGACCGGCGCCGACGATGACGACGTCGAATTCCATGGATTCGCGGGGCGGCAGTTCTTCGGTGCTCATGGCGTCATCTCGCTCAAACCGGATTGAGAAGCCTTCTAAAGCTGTTGTTTCCGATTTTTGGGCGAAGAACAACCATGGAAATGCCCGGCCCGGCGTTCTAGGTTGAGGGATGCCCCTGACCTTGCGCCATGACGCCTGATCGCGCCCCTACCGTCCATGAATTGCTGGCCTTTTATCTGGAGGCCGGGGTCGACTGCGCGCTGACGGACGAGCCGGTCGACCGGGTGTCCGACGGCAGCGTCGCCGCATCCCGCGAACAGCCGCAAGCTCCGCCGGCCAGGACCGCGCCGGCCGCGATGCCGGTGGCGCGTGGCGATGCCGCGCCCGCACCCGAACTGGCGATCCAGTCGGCGCGGGAGGCGGCGCGCACCGCGCCGTCGCTGGAGGTCTTGCGCGCGATGCTGGAGCAATTCGACGGCTGCGCGCTGAAATCTACCGCGACGCGGCTGGTATTCGCCGACGGCAATCCGCAAGCGCGCGTCATGTTCGTCGGCGAGGCGCCCGGCCGCGAGGAAGACATCGAGGGCCTGCCCTTCGTCGGACGCTCCGGCCAGTTGCTGAACCGGATGATCGCGGCGATCGGACTTGATCGCAGCAAGGCCTACATCGCCAACGTCATTCCGTGGCGGCCGCCGGGCAACCGCACGCCGACCCCGCAGGAGACGCAAATCTGTCTGCCGTTCATCCAGCGCCAGATCGAACTGGTGAACCCGGATGTGCTGGTGACGCTGGGCAATCCCTCGACCCAGACCTTGCTGTCGACCCGCGAAGGCATCATGAAAACTCGCGGAAAATGGTTCGACTACGATACCGGCACCCGCAAGATCAAGGCGATGGCGACATTCCACCCGGCCTATCTGTTGCGCTCGCCGTCCTACAAGCGGCTGGCGTGGCAGGATCTGCGCGCGATCGCCAAGGCGCTCGGCTAATCGTGTCCCGGGCGCGATGCAGCGCGTAGCCCTTGCGAAGCGCTGCTTCGCAGAACCGGGACCGCCCAAAATCCGGGCGTCATTGCCGGGCTTGACCCGGCAATCCATCCTCTTCGAAAAGACTCTTGTGAAGAGGGATGGATGCGCGGGTCAAGCCCGCGCATGACGAGCATCGAGATCGTTACGGCCCCGGCTCTGCAGCGCACCGCTTCGCAAGTGCTACGCGCTGCGCTGCGTCCGGGGCACGATAGCCGCGCACTATTGCGCCTTCGGCCGCACGATGGCCCAGCCGATCCGCAACAGTCCCTGGCGTCCGGTGACCAGCCGTTCGAAGACGCGCGGGATTTCCGGCACGATACCGGGAAACCGTTTGGCGAGTTCGTCCGGCGGCGTGCCGACGGTGTCGGGCGCACGCCAGACCACGACCCCGCCGGACTCGTTGAATTTCGCCGGATTGAGCCATGGCGTCCGCGCCGGCGTCGCATCGAGGAACAGATGCGGACGCGACGAGTCCATTGCGATCAGCGTGGCGATCTGCGCGTCGCCGGCCACGGCGCGCAGCGGACGGTTGGTGCGGCGCTCGAAACTGTCGCCGAAGAAACGGCCGATGGCGGTTGCGGGCAATGAGGTCGCCACTTCCGCGGTGCCTGCCCATGGCAGAAACAGCGTCGTTGCCAGCGCGGCCAGCGCGGGCGCCACGATCACGGCCGCCCAGACCGAGCGCAGCAGCCGCTGACGCCGCAGATGCACCAGGTCGCCGGCCGCGACGATCACCGCCAGGCCGGACAGCATAAGCGCGATGCCGGCGCCGCCTGCCACACCATCGAGGTTGAACAGCGCGGCGATCAGGCTTCCGGCAAACGCCGGCGCCAGTGCAAAGAAATAAACGAAATGCCGCGCCAGCGGATCGACCGGCGGCCGGAAGATGATCGGCGCCTCTTCCGGGTTGCGCGTGAAGCGGGGCGAATTGAGGATGGCCAGCAGTACGATGCCCGACATCGCCGCCACCAGGAATCCCAGCAGTACGCCCCAGTGAACCGCCCGCGCGCTCAACTCCGCGACCGCGGGCAGCGGCGGCATCGCAAACGTGTCGGCGCGGATCAGCCAGATCAAATAAGGCAGCGCCAGCACGGCGATCACCAATAACGCGAACAGCGCATCGAACGACATCAGCGCGCGCCGTCCGCGCGCGGTCGCCAGCGCAAAGCCTATGACCAGCAGCAACAGCCCGGGCGCAGCAGTTGTCGTCAGCAGCAACAGTCCGGCTTCGATCGACAGCGCGAACCAGGCGTTGCGGCGGCCCTGGCCGATCACCAGCCACGAATGCAGCAGCAGCAGCGCCCACAGCGGGCGCGCCAGCACCAGCGGCCCGAACTCGACGCCGGGAGAACTGAACGCCGTGACCGTCAGCGTCAGCAGCACCGCGACCACCGCCTGCTGGCCGCCGACGATGGCGCGGCCCAGCAAGAACAGCGCCCAGAACGTGGCGATGAAACACAGCTGCGCCAGCAGATAGACGCCGAAGATGTGATTGCCGGCCAGGCGATATGCGATGTCGGCAAGCCAGAACGCCAGCGGCGGACCGAGGTCGGTGCCGACCTGATATTCCCGGCCATAGGCCAGCACGGTTGCGACATCGCCGGGCGGGCTGCGATACAGCACGAGCGGCAGGATCAGCCACACCGCGGCCTGAAACAGCACCACGATCCAGACCACCAGCCGCGGCCGGGCGCGGATCAGTTCGATGATCAGGGAGGTGAAACGCATGAAGCAGCCAGCGGAAGGTCGGTTCCGGCAGTGATAGAATGCACGAGGTGTCGAGGCAACTCCGTCAGCCGGCGGCGGCCGAGACCTCGACAATTTCGCCGGCCTGCACGGCGCCAAGCAGGCTTTCGATGCTGACGCCTTCATGCTTTGCCCGCGCGGCGACGACAGGCGCGAAGAAGCGGCGATGATGCACGCTGGGCCCGAGACGATGCAGCGCCTCGAGATGCTCCGGTACGGCGTAACCCTTGTGTTGTTCAAACCCGTAGCCCGGGCAATCCAGCGCCAGCTTGCACATCAGCCGGTCGCGTGAAACTTTGGCGATGATCGACGCCGCCGCGATCGACATCACCAGGCCGTCGCCGCCGATCACGGCGTCGCAATCACATGACGTATCGAGCTTGTCGCGGCCATCGACGAATACGTGTTTCGGCATTTCCGGCAGCGCATGCACCGCGCGCTTCAGCGCCCACAGCGAGGCGCGCAGGATATTGTCGCGGTCGATCCGCGCCGGCGAGGCGAAAGCGACCGCGAACGACGCCGTGGCGCAGATTTCCTCGAACAATTCTTCGCGGCGCTCGGGCGTCAGGCGCTTGGAGTCGTCGATGCCCTTGGGTATCCGCTTGGGATCGAGCACGACCGCGGCGGCCACCACAGGTCCCGCCAGCGGCCCGCGGCCAGCCTCGTCGCAGCCCGCCACCGGCCACACGCCGCGCTTGATCAGCGCGCGCTCGCGGCGAAAGCTCGGCGGCGCCACCGCGATGACGCCTTTCGGCAGCTTGGCCGGCTTGTCCTGTGACTTCACCCGAATCATGCCGGGATCGTGCTGCGGGTCCCCCGGTTGCGCAACCGGGAACTCGGGCGTGTGCCCGTTATTCAGCGGGCGGGCCAACCAGCACAACGTCGTCCCGGCGAAGGCCGGGACCCATACGCCGTGTGCTCTCGTTTGCGCACTGAGGCAGATGCCTTCTGTAACAAGCAAGGCCAGGGGTTATGGGTCCCCGCCTTCGCCGGGACGACCCGTTGAGAACGTCCTAGAACAAGCTCAGCTGCTGCCCGCTGCGCTTCGGCCGCGCGAAATGGTCGGTGGTCAGCTTCGAGCGCCGCTTGTTAAGCCCGAGTTTTTCACAGGCGATCTCGAAGCGGCGGCCGATCATCCAGGCCATCGGGCCGGTGCCTTTCATCCGCGTACCCCATTGCGAATCGTAGTCGCGCCCACCCCGCATGTCGCGGATCAGCGTGAAGACGTGGCGATAGCGGTCGGGGTAATTTGCCATCAGCCATTCGCGGAACAGGTCGCGCACCTCGAGCGGCAGCCGCAGCAGCACATAGCTCGCTTCCTTGACGCCGGCATGAACCGCGGCATCGAGAATGCGCTCAATCTCCGAATCGTTCAGCGCCGGGATCACCGGCGCCACCATCACCGTGGTCGGAATCCCGGCCGCGGACAATTGCCGCAGCGCCTCCAGCCGCTTGGCCGGGGTCGAGGCCCGCGGTTCCATGGTGCGGGCGAGTTTTGGATCGAGCGAGGTCACCGACAACGCCACTTTTGCGAGGCTGCGTTTCGCCATCCGCGCCAAGATATCGATGTCGCGCACCACCAGCGCCGATTTGGTCACGATGCCGACCGGATGCCCAGCGCGCTCCAGCACTTCCAGAATGCCGCGCATGATCTTTCGTTCGCGCTCGATCGGCTGATAGGGATCGGTGTTGGTGCCGATCGCGATCATCCGCGGCTCGTAATCCTGCGCCGCCAGTTCCTTTTCCAGCAGTGCCGGCGCGTCGGGTTTTGCGAACAGCTTTGACTCGAAATCCAGCCCCGGCGACAGCCCGAGAAAGGCGTGGGTCGGGCGGGCGAAGCAGTAGACGCAGCCGTGCTCGCAGCCGCGATAGGGATTGATCGAACGGTCGAAGCCGATATCGGGCGAATCGTTGCGTGTGATGACTTTGCGCGCGGTGTCGACTGCGACCGTGGTCTTGAACGGCGGCAGCTCGTCGAGGCTTTGCCAGCCGTCATCGAATGCGACCCGCGCCTCGGCCTCGAACCGGCCGCTTGCATTGGACTGCGCGCCGCGGCCACGCCGCCGCTCGCGCTCGATCGCGACTGCGAGTTCCGGAAAAGGGGAAAGCGCACCCGCCGGTTCGGAGGGCGCCGTGACCGGCGGGTGCTTGAGGGCGGCAGAGGATGCTCGGCTCATGGCCACAACATAGCACGCCATGAGAACAAATCAAGAACAAGAATCCGCCGATCCCCAGCGAAATCGAAAATTGTGCGCTTTGCGATTGCCGCAAAAAGCTGCAGCCGGGCAGGCTGATTTGAATGTGACAAGGTGATAACAGTGCGGCGTTTTAATTTTCCGAGCGTCATTCCGGGATGCGCGCTGTTGCGCGCGGACCCGGAATCCAGACGTTTTGCACTGCTCTGGATTCCGGGTTCGTCACCACCGGACCGCGCTTTGCGCGGATCCGTTGGCGACGCCCCGGAATGACGGCGTGTCGTCTGAAGGTATTCAAGAGCCGTCAATGCTGAGCGTCATTATCCCCACCGAGGGCGTCGAACAGCCCGCGGTCGCCACGCTTGCAGCGCTGGTGCCAGGCGCCGCCGCGGGCGTGGTGCGCGAGGTGCTGCTGGTCGACCGCTCGGGCAGCGGCGTGATCGAGCGCGTGGCCGATGTCGCCGGATGCCGCTTTCTGCCATTCGAGGGGTCACGCGCCGCGGCGCTGGCCGCAGGAGCCCGGCAGGCGCGATCGCCCTGGCTGATGTTTTTGCACGCAGGCGCCGTGCTCGATGCCGGCTGGATCGACGAGACCGCGCAGTTCATCCACGGCGTTTCGGTCAGCGGCCGGCCCCGCGCCGGAATCTTTCGTTATGCCCGTTCGCCCTATGCCGATACCCGCTGGCGCGACGGCTTCAAATTCATCGCGCGGATGATAGCCGGCCCCTCCGCCGACCAGGGCCTCCTGATCGCGCGGGACCATTACGACCGCCTCGGCGGTTATGCCCCGGATGCGCGCCGCTCCGAGGCAAGGCTGCTGCGGCAGCTCGGCCGCTCCTCGCGCACCCAGTTGCGCAGCCGGATCATGGTGGCGTGACAGTCGCGTAGCCCGGATGGAGCGCAGCGAAATCCGGGACCTTTGGTCCTTGATGCGATGATCCCGGATTGCGCTTCGCTCCATACGGGCTACGGCTACTTGCATATTATTTGATTTTATCAAATAATAACTTGATGAAGTCAAATACATCGAATTCGGAACTGGACAGCCAGGTCGCGGCGGTCCGCCGCTTCAGCCGGTTCTACACGCGCAAATTCGGCATCATCGAACCGAAACTGCTCGACAGCCCCTGGACGCTGCAGGAAGCCCGGATCATCTACGAAATCGCCGAACGGCAGAGCTGCACGGCCACCGGCCTGGTCCGCGCGCTGGGTCTCGATGCCGGCTATCTCAGCCGCACGCTGCAAACCCTGCAGCGGCGCCAGATCGTCGCGCGAAAACCGTCGAAGACCGACCGCCGCGCCGCTGAACTGACATTGACCGCGAAAGGCCGCGCAGCCTTTGCCGAACTCGACGGCCGCTCGCGCCGCGAGGTCGCCGGGCTGCTCGATAAGCTGGAGACTGCGGATCGCGCCGGGATCGTCGACGCGATGCGCAGAATCGAGCAGGCGCTGGAGCCGCCGCCGCATCAGCCCGCCTCCTTCCTGCTGCGCAGCCATCGTCCCGGCGACATCGGATGGGTCGTCTCCAGGCACGGCGCGCTGTACGCCGAGGAATATGGCTGGGACATCAGTTTCGAGGCACTCGTCGCCGAGATCGCGGCGCAGTTCATCCGGTCCTACGATGCGTCGCGCGAGCACTGCTGGATCGCCGAGATCGGCGGCGAACCGGTCGGCTCGGTGTTTCTGGTCAAGGCCTCCGACGACGTCGCAAAATTGCGCCTGCTGCTGGTGGAGCATGGGGCGCGCGGGCTCGGCGTCGGCCGCGCACTGACGGAGCAGTGCATCCGCTTTGCGCGGGCTGCCGGCTACACGTCGATCACGCTGTGGACCCAGAGCATCCTGGTCGCCGCGCGCGGCATCTACCAGCGGGCGGGATTTCGCCGCGTCAAGCAAGAGAAGCACCACAGCTTTGGTGTCGATCTGGTCGGCGAGACGTGGGAGCTAAAACTTTAACTCGTCATTCCGGGATGCGCCCCTTGGCGCAGGCCCGGAATGACGGGGGATTCTACGCCGACGCGCCTTTCGCCTTCGGCCGGCGCAGGTGCTCGTCCAGCCGCGGCATGATCTCGACGAAATTGCAGGGCCGCGTGCGGTAATCGAGCTGGTGCGCCAAAATGCCGTCCCAGCCGTCGCGGCAGGCGCCGGGCGATCCCGGCAGGCAGAAGATGAACGTCGCACCTGATGTGCCCGCGGTGGCGCGGCTCTGGATGGTCGAGGCGCCGATCTTGGCGTGGCTCAGCATGTGGAATGCGATGGAGAAGCCGTCCATCCGCTTCTCGAACAAGGGTTCGATCGCCTCCGGCGTCACGTCGCGGCCGGTAAAACCGGTGCCGCCGGTGGTGATGATGGCGTCGATGCCGGAATCGGCGATCCATGTCCTGACGATGGCGCGGATTGCCTCGACGTCATCGGTCACGATCTCGCGCGCCGCCAGTCTGTGGCCGGCTGCGGTGAGCCGCTCCGCCAATGTCGTGCCGGATTTGTCGTCCTTAAGCGCGCGCGTGTCGGAAATCGTCAGCACCGCGATGTTGAGCGGGATGAATTGCTTGGATTCGCCGGTGGAGGGCATCGCCGACCTATCTCATACGTGTCCCGGACGCGGTGCAGCGTTCTTCACGCTGCTCCGCAGAGCCGGGACCCCGGTTAGCAAGAAAGCTGGACCCCGGATCAGCAGCGCATCACGCCGCGAAGAGCGGCGCGCTGCACTGCATCCGGGGAACGCACATTATAACCGATCCGACCCGAACGTATTGCAGGCCTGCACCGTGCCCTGCTGGTAGCCGGTCATGAACCAGCGCTTGCGTTGCTCGGCCGAGCCGTGGGTGAAAGAATCCGGCACCACGCGGCCCTGCGCCTGGCGCTGCAGCGTGTCGTCGCCGATCGCGGCTGCCGTGGTCAGCGCGGCGTCGATGTCGCCGGCTTCGAGGAAGCCCGGACGCTTCTTCTCCTCGCGGTTGACCCAGACGCCGGACAGGCAGTCGGCCTGCAGTTCGACCTTCACCTGCAGCGCGTTGGATTCCGCCTTGCTGCCGGCCTGCTGCTGCAGCCGCGTCACCCGCGGCAGGATGCCGAGCAGGTTCTGCACATGATGTCCCGCCTCATGGGCGATGATGTAGGCTGAGGTGAATTTGCAGGCATTGCCCGAGCAGCCGCGGAAGCGCGTCTCGACCTGGCGGAAGAAATTGGTGTCGAGAAAGATCTGCTTGTCCGGCGGGCAGTAGAACGGCCCCATCGCCGCCTGCGCCATGCCGCAGCGCCCGCCATTGGTGGCGTTGCGAAACAGCACGATGCGCGGGCCGGTATAGGTTTGCCCGCTGGCCTGGAAGATTTCACTCCAGCGGTCGTCGATTTCGCCGAGCACGCCGGAGATCATGCTGCCCACCTCGTCGGTCGGCGCGCCGGTCTTGGCAGGCGCGGACCTGCGGTCCGACTGATAGCTTGGCGACTGGCCACCGCCGGTGAGAATTTCCGCGCCGCCCATCAGGATACGCGGATCGATGCCGAACGCCCAACCGACAAGGCCGAGCACGATGATGGTGCCGATCCCCAAGCCCCCGCCGCCCATCGGCAAACCGAAGCCACCCCCGCCGCCGCCGCCGTCGTCGCCGCGGCGGTCATCGATATCGTCGCTGCGACGGAAATCATCGTAACGCATGGCGTTCTTCCCTCATCCCGGCTCGTTGCTGGCGGATCTTGCCGTTGCTCAACGCACCAGAGACGTAAAATTTCCATTGCGTTAATCAATAACCCGCCCGGCAAAAATTGCCTAGCCTCAATCATGAACGGATGCGCGCGCGATAACCCGCTGTTTACCTCGGCGCGTCAATGTGTGGCCAGTCGGTTGTTTAGTCCCGCGTCGCCGACTGCGTCGCCTGAGTCAGAGTATTTGAGTCATGGTTGTGTCGCGTCGCGGGGCGTCTGCAAAGGCGCCCCGCACTCAATTTGAGTCCCCCTCAAGCGCCCGTATCGTCGTCGGCGATTGCGTCGCCGAGATGTCGAAACTTCCGGCCGGTTCGGTCGATCTGGTGTTCGCCGATCCGCCTTACAATCTGCAGCTCAAGGGCGACCTCAAGCGTCCCGACGAATCCCACGTCGACGCCGTCAACAACGACTGGGACAAGTTCTCCTCCTTCGCCGCCTACGACGATTTTACCCGCGCCTGGCTGTTGGCCTGCCGCCGCCTGATGAAGCCGTCGGCGACGCTGTGGGTGATCGGCTCCTATCACAACATCTTTCGCGTCGGCGCCATCATGCAGGATCTCGGATTCTGGGTGCTCAACGACATCGTCTGGCGCAAGACCAACCCGATGCCGAATTTTCGCGGCCGCCGCTTCACCAACGCCCACGAGACCATGATCTGGGCCGCGCGCGACGAGCACGCCAAGGGCTACACTTTCAATTACGAAGCGCTCAAAGCCGCCAACGAGGACGTGCAGGCGCGTTCCGACTGGCTGATCCCGCTGTGCACCGGCGACGAACGACTGAAGGGCAAGGATGGCAAGAAGGTTCATCCGACGCAGAAGCCCGAGGGCCTGTTGGCGCGGGTGCTGCTGTCGTCCTCGAAGCCCGGCGACCTCGTGATCGACCCGTTCAACGGCACCGGCACCACCGGCGCGGTGGCAAAACGGCTCGGTCGCCGCTATATCGGTTTTGAGCGCGACCAGACCTATGCGACTGCCGCGGAAGCACGCATCGCCGCGGTCGAGCCGCTGCCGGAAGCAACGCTGGCGCCGTTCATGACCGCGCGCGACGCGCCGCGCGTTGCGTTCTCTGAGCTGATCGAGCGCGGCATGATCCTGCCCGGCACAAAACTGGTGGATTCCAAGAAGCGCCACGGCGCCCTGGTGCGCGCCGACGGCGCCATCATGCTCGGCGACAAGGTCGGCTCGATCCATCGCATCGGCGCGGTGGCGCAGGGCTCCGGCGCCTGCAACGGCTGGACCTTCTGGCATGTCGAAACGAAGAAGGGCCTCAGACTGATCGACGAATTGCGCGCCGAAATCCGCTCCGGCATGGCAGCCGTGTAGTTTTCGCGGGCTGCCGTACCCTATTTCGCCTTGATTGCCTGTGATATGTTTTTGCGTTCATTCATTCACGCAAAGCCGTCATTTATTGAAGCGATTGGGCCGTCCGATGCGAACCCGGAATTCAGAGACATTGTTGCTGCTGCCGCTGTTGCCGATCTTCTTTGTCGGCATCTTTCCGATGCTGCTGTTCGGACTGTTGGGATTTCTCGGCGTCAGCCTGTTCGGCATCCTGCTCATCTGCGTCGGCCTGTCCGATGGGCTCAACGCCAACAGCAACTTCAATCAGCAAATCATCGTCCACGGCTATGCCAACCGCGCCGACTGGCCGATGCCCGCGGCTTTGCATTCGGCTACCCGTTTCGCGCTGGTCGTCGATATGATCGGCGCCGCGCTGGTCGCCGTCGGGCTTGGCGGATTCTTCTGGTTCGGCTGACGATGATCTCCATGAGATGACGCCGCGTTCTGCCGTCAACGGCACGGCTTGAACCTGTCTTGCAATGATGCAGGAATGTCCAGGATCACCGTCTGGGAGCGGCGTCCGGCTGCCGGCGATATTCGGTCAGTTCCTGCTGTGAAATCTTGCCGTCATGATCGGAGTCGACCTTGCGAAACAACGCCTCGCCCGCGCCCCGATAGTCCGCCAGAGTAACCGACCCTTTGGATTCGCTATCAAGCGTGAGGGCGCGACGTGCACGTCCCGATTGCTCATGGTATGAGGTCGTCCCTGGTTTCGCGCCGGGCGGGGAAAACTTGCTGGCTTCGGTATAGTCGACCTTGCCGTCCTGGTCCGCATCCATGGCCATGATGGATCGAACGGAACTTTCGATCTGCGCCTGCATCACTTCATCAATGGAAGCCGGCGGCGTCTGATTCGCCACCATACGGCCCCGGAGGATTCTCAGCTCGTACCGCCTGGCCCGGCGAATTTCGTCTTCGGTCACCGCACCATCTCCGTCGAGGTCGAACCGCGTGACCAAATTCATCGCAATCGACCGTAACTGGATTTTGTCCATCAGCGTATGGAGGTCCACGTCACGCTGCGTCAGCTTGCCATCGCCGTCGGCATCGATCTGGAAAAAATCGTCGAGGAGATCGGCGAGATATTGGTCAAGCGTCACGTCCGGCCGCAGACGGTACAAAAACAGTTGTGACGCCGGTGCAGCGGCGGGCGGCGGCTGCGGCGCCGATTGCTGCGACCACGTCTTGTTGGGCGCGAGTGTTATCGCCAGCAGTAGCGCGGCGCCCGTCCAGCGGGCGATCGAGGTAGATCGCTTTGAAGAACGCATAGGGCTCCCGGGTTGACGCCTTATCAGCGGCAAGATGAATTGAAGAAAGTTTACCGCCGTCGCGTCAGGTTGCAACAAGGTGAACACAAGCTTTGACGGCAATTGAAATTTCCTCCGGTTCCGGTAACGATCAACCGACGATTGGCAACAGGCCTGATGTCCAGGGAGAACTAACATGCTCAAATTCTACTTCAACGGAGCGCCGAACCCGAACAAGGTCGCGCTGTTTCTGGAAGAATCCGGCCTGCCTTACGAATTGGTTCCGGTCGATACCCGCAAGGGCGACCAGTTCAAGCCGGAATTCCTCGCCGTCAACCCGAACGGCAAGGTGCCGGCGATCGACGACGACGGCGTGTTCGTGTTCGACAGCAACGCCATCCTGCTCTATCTCGCCGAGAAGACCGGCAAATTCCTGCCTCCCAACACGCCGGCCAACCGCGCGCAGACGCTGTCATGGCTGATGTTCATCGCGACCGGCATCGGCCCCTATTCAGGCCAGGCGGTGCACTTCAAGCATTTTGCGCCGAAGGACCTGGAATACGCGCACAACCGCTACCAGTTCGAGGCGAACCGCCATTACACCATTCTCAACGACCATCTCGGCAAGAGCCGCTACATGGTCGGCGACACCTACGGCATTGTCGACATGGCGTTCTGGGGCTGGGCGCGGCTCGCGCCATTCGTGCTCGGCGACGACGTGTACGCAAAATATCCCAATGTGAAACGGCTGGTCGACGAAGTCTCGGCACGGCCGGCCGCGGCGCGGGCGGTCGCGTTGAAGGACAAGTTCGTGTTCAAGGCCGAGATGGACGACGAGGCACGCACCATCATGTTCGGCCATCTCAAGACCAAGGCGGCGTGATCGCGCATCGTAGGGTGGGCAAAGGCGCCCTTGCGCCGTGCCCACCATTTTTCTTTTGCACAAAACGGCGCGACAGATGGTGGGCACGCCATCGGACGCGCATTCGCGCGACCCGTTGGCTTTGCCCACCCTACGGCCGCGGCGCGATTACCCAGCCCTCGCCAATACCTCCGCCGGAAACGGCCCCAGTACCCGCTCGACCAGCGCCGAGTCGCAATATTCCCGGATCTCCTTGACCTTGCCGTTTTCGATCCGCCACACCATGCAATAGTCGTTGTCGTAGCGGACGCCGGTCTTGGTGACGTTGTCGCCCTTGGCCTCGACCACGACGGTGTCGCCCTCCGCGATGAAATTATGCGCCACCGTGCGCGGCCGCTCGGCGAACAGCGAACGAAAATGCCCCATCAGGCCGTTCAGCACCGCATCCCTGCCCCTGAAGGTGCGCGACCATGAGTACTGGCCGGTCACGGTCCAGCACACGTCGTCCGCGAGGTGATCGACAAACGTCGTTCCGCTGCGGTTCGCGGCGTCGGTATAAATCTGTTTTACCAGTTGCTTGTTCTCGGCTGCGCTCATGGCGGGCTCTCCATCAAGTACGTGATGGACCATCATCGCCGAGCCGCCGCCATTCTTTCAATCGATAGTCCATATGATATATATTCATTCTATGAATTTAGCCGCGCTCGATCTCAATCTGCTGGTCGCGCTTGACGCACTGCTGCTGGAAGCCAGTGTCAGCCGCGCTGCGATGCGGATCGGCCTGTCGCAGCCGGCCGCGAGCCATGCGCTGCAGCGGCTGCGCGACGTGCTCGGCGATCCCCTCCTGGTGCGGGTCGGGGCACGGATGGAGCTCACGCCGCGGGCGCAGGCGCTGCGCGGACCGCTGGCGCAGGCGCTCGATCAGGTACGTGGGCTGTTCATACCGGACGATTTCGACGCCGCGCGCAGCGAGCGGCATTTCCGGTTGATGATGCCCGATCTCGCGGTCGAACTGCTGGTGCCGCCGCTGATGCAGAAGGTCGCTCGCCTTGCTCCCAACGTCCGGCTCGACATCGTGCCCTGGCGGGGGCCCGCGATTTTCAACGCGGAATTCGCGCGCACCATTGATCTCGTGATCAGCATCGGCGATGCCTTCAGGGGATTTCACCGCCAGCTGCTCTATACCGACCATGACGCGCTGGCGGTGCGGCGCGGCCATCCGGTCGGCGCGAGGTTGAAGCGGCGCGATATGTTCCTGGATGCGCGCCATGTCGCGGTCGTCATCCGCGGCCAGAACACCGACCTGATCGACGACTGGCTGCGAACTAAGGGAATCGAGCGGCAGATCGCGCTGGTGGTGCCCGGCTATATCGAGGCGCTGCATATCGTGGCGCGCACCGACCTCGTGGCGTTCGTCCCAAGCCGGCTGATCGCCGCGCTGGCGAAGCCGCTGTCGCTGAACTTGGTCGCACCGCCGCTCGATCCCGGCATCGACGAACAGTTCATGTTCACCCCGACCCGCGCGCAGTTCGATCCCGGATCGATCTGGCTGCGCAAGTTGATGCTGGATGTCGGGCGCGGGCTGTAGGGTGGGCAAAGGCGCGCCCTTCGCGCCGTGCCCACCATCTCAAATCATTGGTGTGCATGTTGGCTTCGGTGGGCACGCCATCGGGCGCGCGTTCGCGCGACCTTGGCTTTGCCCACCCTACGATCTTCATCGCGCACGAAAGACCGCCTGAACCTTGCCCGGGGTCCTCGTCTCATGCGATGAATTCGCCAAAGCGAGAGGAAACACCATGACCGTTCTCATCGCCGGCGGCGGCATCGGAGGGTTGACGCTGGCGCTCAGCCTGCACCAGATCGGCGTGCCGGCCAAAGTGTTTGAAAGCGTGCCGGCCCTAAAACCGCTCGGCGTCGGCATCAACGTGCTGCCGCATGCGGTGCGCGAGTTGATCGAGCTTGGCCTGCACGACCAGCTCGACGCCTCCGGCGTGCGCACCAAGGAGCTCGCTTACTTTTCCAAGCACGGCAAGCCGATCTGGAGCGAGCCGCGCGGCCTGGAGGCCGGCTACAAATGGCCGCAGTTCTCGATCCATCGCGGCACGCTGCATCAGATCCTGCTCGACGCCGCGACCGAACGTCTTGGGTCTGAGAATATCCTTACCAGCCACCATATCTGCGACTGGACTGAGACAGCCGAGGGCGTCCGCGCCGACTTCATCGACAAGGCGACCGGCAAATCCGCAGGCAGTTACGAGGGCGCGCTGCTGATCGCCGCCGACGGCATTCACTCCGCGATTCGCGAAAAGCTGTATCCGCAGGAAGGCCCGCCGATCTGGAACGGGCGCATTCTTTGGCGCGGCATCACCACATCGGACGCGTTCCTGTCCGGCCGCACCATGATCATGGCCGGCCACGAGGTGCTGAAATTCGTCTGCTATTGCATTTCGAAAGAACCGGACGCCGACGGCAAATTTTCGATCAACTGGGTCGCCGAACGGCACATGCCGCCGACCTACCAGTGGCGCCGCGAGGACTATAACCGCACGGCAAAACTCGACGAGTTCCTGCCGTGGTTCAAGGACTGGACGTTCGACTGGCTCGACGTGCCCGGCCTGATCCGCGACTGCCCGCACGCTTACGAATATCCGCTGGTCGACCGCGATCCGATTCCGCAATGGACCTTCGGCAAGGTGACGCTGATGGGCGACGCCGCGCATCCGATGTATCCGATCGGCTCCAACGGCGCGTCGCAGGCAATCCTCGACGCGCGCGTGATCACCCGCGAAATCCTGGCGCATGGCGAGAGCAGCGCCGCGCTGGTGGCCTATGAGGCCGAGCGCCGTCCCGCCACCACCGATCTGGTCATGCTCAACCGCCGCAACGGGCCGGAGCAGGTGATGCAGCTGGTCGAGGAACGCGCGCCGGACGGATTCAAGAACGTCACCGACGTGCTGTCGCTAAAGGAGCTGGAAGACATCGCCGCCAACTACAAGCGCGTCGCCGGTTTTCAGGTCGAAGGCCTCAACGCCAAGCCGCCGATCGTGGCGATGCCCGCGCCGAGCCAGCTCTCGAGCGCGGGGTAGCGTCGTCCCGGCGAACGCCGGGACCCATAACCCCTGGCGTTGCTTGTTGCAGAAGGCCTCCGCCCAGTGCCGAAAACGAGATGACACGGAGTATGGGTCCCGGCGTTCGCCGGGACGACGTTGGATTTTCACTCCCCCAGCCCGTGCGCGATCACCTTGCGCATCACATTGGGCAGCGCCTCGTCCCGCAGCGTCGCAATCGGCACCCAGCGCATGCCGTCCGGCGCGCGGGTGCGTGCCGGAACCGCTGCGGTATAAACCACAAGCTCCAGCGGAAAATGCGTGAACACATGGGTGACCACGCCCGCCCTGCGATGCCACTTGTCCAGGCCTTTCAGCGCCGGCGCCTGCTTCAGTGCGATCTTATCGTTCTGCGCGGCGAGCCAGTCCGACGTCGGCACTTCGGTCATGCCGCCAAGCAGGCCTTTTTCGGCACGCGTGCGTACCAGCAACTCGTCGCCGCGCGTCACCACGAACGCGGCGCCGCGGCGCAGCTCGCCGGTCTTCTTCGCCGCCTTGCGCGGAAACGTCTCCTGATCGCCGCGCGCAAAGCCTAAGCAATCGTCGTTGATCGGGCACAGCGCGCAGGCCGGCTTCTTTGGTGTGCAGATCGAAGAGCCCAGATCCATCAGCGCCTGCGCGCTGTCGCCGGCTCGCGTGGCGCCGAGCAGCGTCGCGGCCAGCTGCTGGATTAGCGGTTTTGCCTGCGGCAGCGGTTCTTCGACCGCGAACAGCCGCGACACCACGCGCTCGATATTGCCATCCACCGGCATGGTGCGGCGGCCGAACGCGATCGCGGCAATCGCGGCCGCGGTGTACGGCCCGATCCCCGGCAGCGCGCGCAAGCCCTCTTCGGTGTCGGGAAACGCGCCGCCGTGATCGCGCGCAACCGCCACCGCGCAGGCGTGCAGATTGCGCGCCCGCGAATAATAGCCGAGCCCGGCCCACATCCGCAGCACGTCATCGAGCGAGGCGCGTCCCAGATCGTTCACGCTTGGCCAGCGCGCCACAAACTTCTCGAAATACGGCGCCACCCATTTGACGCCGGTCTGCTGCAGCATGATTTCCGACAGCCACACCCGATACGGATCGGCAGCCTCGCCCGGCAGCGGCCGCCACGGCAACCGGCGGCGATGCCGGTCGTACCACGCCAGCAGCAGCGCCGGGCGGGCGGCGGACTCGGGCGGCTTACGCTTGCGGCTGGCGACGGATGAAACCATTCGGACAATCTAATACCGATCTCTCCACGTCATGCCCGGGCTTGTCCCGGGCATCCACGTCTTTCTTCTTCTGTCGGCAGTCAAGACGTGGATGGCCGGGACAAGCCCGGCCATGACGGAGGTGTTTTCGCCGCAAACAGCGACGTGTTATGAACAACCATGTCCAAACCCGGCCCGATCTCGGCAAAACCGTTGTCCGTCCTGCTCAGCGACGTATTTTCCGACGCCTATGCCAAGCAGGGTTTTGCCGCGCGGGAGCTGGTGACGCGCTGGGCGGAGATCGCGGGCCCCGAGGTCGCGGCGTATTCGGAACCGCTGAAAATCCAGTGGCCGCGCCCGGTCGAGGGGCAGGCGCAGGAACCGGCCACGCTGGTATTGCGGGTGGAAGGGCCGATGGCGCTGGAAATCCAGCATGCCTCGGACGTGATCCTGCAGCGGGTCAATCGTTTCTTCGGCTGGAGCGCGGTGGGTAAGCTCGCGCTGCGGCAGGCGCCGCTGTCGCGCCGGGACAAGCCCAAGACCTCGCGGGCGCCCGACGCCGCCGACGTCGCCGAACTCGAAAAAACCCTTTCCTCGGTGGAGGACGAGGAACTGCGCGCCGCACTGGCGCGGCTCGGCGCCTCGATCAAGCGAAATTGAGCCTTTTGGGCGCTTGGGGAACCGCGGCCCGCCATTGCCACAATTGTGGTTTCAAGCTAGCGAACGAACGCCATCCGTCATGGTCGGACTTGTCCCGGCCATCCACGTCTTGCAAAGTCGCAAGAAAGAAAGACGTGGATGCCCGGCAAGGGGCCGGGCATGACGAGCCCTTTTGTCAAGGCGTGATCCCGCGCCGATCCGGAGCAAGCCATTGATCATCACGCGCCGCGCCTTTACCGCCGCCCTCTCCTTGACCGGGCTTGCCGCTCTCGCCGGGCTCTCGCCGCTGCGCCTGCTATCGGACGCGCTGGCGCAAAGTGCGACCGCGGCCGATGTCGCAAAGCCGGTGTCGCTGCCGGACATGGCGCTCGGCCCCGCCAACGCCACCGTCACCATGACCGAATACGCCTCGATGACCTGCCCGCATTGCGCGCATTTCAACGAAACCGTGTTCCCGAAGATCAAGTCGGAATATATCGACACCGGCAAGATGCGTTATGTGTTCCGCGAATTCCCGCTCGACATCAAGGCCGCGGCGGGATCGATGCTGGCGCGCTGCATCGCCAAGGACGATTCGGGCAAATATTTTGCCGTCATCGACATGCTGTTCCGGCAGCAGAACGACTGGGTTTTGAAAAACACCACCGAAACCCTGAAGCGGATCGGCAAGCAGGCAGGCTTGAGCGAGCAGGGGGTCGAGACCTGCCTGAAGGACCAGGCGCTGCTCGACAAGATCGCCGCCGACCAGAAGTATGCCGCCGATGTGCTCAAGGTCAATTCGACGCCGAGCTTCTTCATCAACGGCGAGGCCGTCAAAGGCGTCACGTTCGAAGATTTCGACAAGGTGATCAAGCCGCTGCTGAAGAGCTGATTGTTCGCGTCGTCCCGGCGAAGGCCGGGACCCATACTCCGTGTCCTCTCGTCTTCGGCAATGTGGCTGCCGCCTTCCCTCACTCCAAACGCCGGGGGTTATGGGTCCCGGCCGGAGCCTGTCATCGGGCCGGCGAAGCCGGACCCGTTGGCCGGGACGACGAGTTGGAACGTTGTTCGAGAACGCGGCGCGAACATCGACTTAACCCCAGCAAAAGACTCTGGAAAAGCCCCGGCCGCCCGTTGCCCTGCTGGTCCGGCCTCGCCATTGTCCCGCCCCAAGAGCTGCGGTCCGCTACTCTCCGCCAGCATGACAACGCCATCTATGGTATTGTGACGCTTGAGAGATTCGCGCCCTGCCAACAGAGCATCACTTATGAAACTCACGCGCCTTCGCCTGCACGGATTTAAATCGTTCGTCGAACCCACCGACTTCGTGATCGAGCCGGGCCTGACCGGCGTGGTCGGGCCGAATGGCTGCGGCAAGTCCAACCTGGTCGAGGCGCTGCGCTGGGCGATGGGCGAAACCTCGCACAAATCGCTGCGCGCGGCCGACATGGATGCGGTGATTTTCGCCGGTTCCGGCAACCGGCCATCGCGCAACCACGCCGAAGTGGTGATGACGATCGACAATTCCGATCGCAGCGCGCCTTCCGCGATGAACGATTCCGAGACGCTGGAAATCTCACGCCGGATCGAGCGCGAGGCGGGCTCGGTCTATCGCATCAACGGCCGCGACGTGCGGGCGCGCGACGTGCAGATCCTGTTTGCGGATGCCGCCACCGGCGCGCGGTCGCCGGCGCTGGTGCATCAGGGCAAGATCGGCGAGATCATTCAGGCAAAACCCGAGCAGCGCCGCCGCGTGCTGGAAGACGCCGCCGGCGTCGCCGGACTGCACGCCCGCCGCCACGAGGCCGAATTGCGCCTCAAGGCCGCGGAAACCAACCTCACCCGTGTCGAGGATGTGATCGGGCAACTGGCCGGACAGATCGATGGCCTGAAGAAGCAGGCGCGACAGGCGATCCGCTACCGCGAAGTCGCCGCCAAGGTGCGCAAGGCCGAGGCCATGCTGTTTCACCTGCGCTGGCTGGAAGCAAATTCCGACGTGACCGAGGCCGGCCACACCCACGACCTCAACGTCCGTGAACTCGCCGAGCGCACCCGCGAGCAGGCCGAAGCCGCCCGCATCCAGGCGATCCGCGCCTCCGAATTGCCGGCGCTGCGCGAGGCCGAGGTCCGCGCCGCGGCCGGACTGACGCGGTTGACCAACGCCCGCGAAATGCTCGACCGCGAGGAAGAGCGCGCCAAGGAGCGCGTTGCCGAGCTCGACCGCCGGCTGACGCAGTTTTCGTCCGACATCGCGCGCGAGCAGCAGCAATCCTCCGATGCCGACGTGGCGCTGCAGCGGCTCGATGCCGAAGACGCGGAATTGAAAGAGGAAATCCGTTCGCGCGTCGAAAAGCGCAGCGGCGTCGATGAACGCGTGTCCGAAGCCGAGGCGACGTTGGCGGCCGCGGAGCGGCTGTTTGCCGAACTCACCACGGCGCTGGCCGACCTCACCGCCAGGCGCAACCAGCTTGAATCGAGCGTGCGCACCCATCGCGATCGCCTGGCGCGGCTCGATCAGGAAATCGCCAACGTCCAGAGCGAAGTCGAGAGACTGGCGCAGCAGACCAGCGGGCTCGGCGACCTCAACACGCTCGCCGGCGCCGTGGAGGCCGCGCAGCAGGCGCTCGCGCAATCCGAAACCACGGCCCAACGCTCCGAGGCCATCCATATCGCCGCCCGGCAGCAGCTGGAAGCCGCCCGTGCGCCGCTGACCGAAGCCGACAAGCGGGTGCAACGGCTGGAGACCGAGGCGCGGACGATTTCAAAAATCGTCAATGGCGAGACCAAGAACCTGTGGCCGCCGATCATCGACGGTGTCCACGTCGCCAAGGGATATGAAAAGGCGCTCGGCGCAGCTCTCGGCGACGATCTCGATGCGCCGGTCGATCCGTCGGCGCCGATGCGTTGGACCAATGCCGGCGTTCCCGAGGGCGACCCCGCGTTGCCCGACGGCGTCGAATCGCTCGCCACCCACGTCGAGGCGCCCTCCGAACTGGCGCGCCGCCTGGCGCAGATCGGCGTCGTGCCCAGGGAGCGCGGCGCGGAACTGGTGTCGCAGCTCAAGACCGGCCAGCGGCTGGTATCGCGCGAGGGTGACGTCTGGCGCTGGGACGGATTTGTTGCGGCGGCGCATGCGCCCACGGGTGCGGCGCGGCGGCTCGCCGAACGTGCGCGCCTGGTCGATATCGAGACCGAACTCGAGCAGGCCCGCGCCGACGCGACTACAAAGCGTCAGGCGCTGGAATCAGCTGAAGCCGAAGTGAAGACCGCCTCCGCCGCCGAATCTTCCGCGCGCGAAACATTGCGCGCTGCCCGCCGCGATGTGGATACCGCGCGTGAAAAACACGCCGGCGCGGAGCGCGAGATCAACCGCCATGCCGCGCGCAAATCGGCGCTCACGGAAGCGCACTCCCGCCTCACCGCGGATCGCAGCGAAGCGCAAAGCGCGCATGAGACCGCCACCGCAGCTTTAAGCGAATTGCCGCCGAGCCTCGATACCGAAACGAAGCTCGCTGCGGTGCGGACCGATATCGATGGCCATCGCCGGCTCGCGGCGCAGGTTCGCGCCGAGGCCCAGGCGTTGGCGCGTGAGGCGGAACTGGCCGACCGCCGGGTGCAAGCGATTTTGGCCGAGCGCAACGAATGGCAGAACCGCAAGCAGAGCGCCGCCTCGCAGATATCGACCATCGAGGCGCGCGTTACCGAGGTCAGGGCCGAGCGCGCCGAACTGGACAACGCGCCGGCGATTTTTGCGGAAAAGCGCAGCGCACTGATCAGTGAAATCGAGCACGCTGAAAGCGACCGACGCGCCGCCGCCGACGCCCTGGCGACCGCGGAAAATGTCATGGCGGAAACCGACCGCGCCGCGAAAATCTCGCTGGAAGCGCTGTCGAGCGCGCGCGAGGCCTGCGCCCGCGCCGAGGAACGCATGGATGGCGCAAAACGCCGCCTTGACGACATCGAGCGCGAAATCCGCGACATGCTCGAAGTCGAGCCGTCCGGCGTCGCGGCGCTGGCCGAGATCAAGCCCGGCGCGGAACTCGCGCCGCTGGCGGAGATCGAGGAGAACCTTGAAAAGCTGCGCCGCGACCGCGAACGGCTCGGCGCCGTCAACCTGCGCGCCGAGGAAGAGCTGCGCGAGGTCGAGACCCAGCACACTTCGCTGACCACCGAGCGCGACGACCTGGTCGAGGCCATCAAGCGGTTGCGCCAGGGCATCCAGAGCCTCAACCGCGAAGCGCGCGAGCGCCTCTTGACCTCGTTCGAGGTCGTCAACGGCCACTTCAAGCGGCTGTTCACCGAACTGTTCGGCGGCGGCGAGGCCGCGCTGCACCTGATCGAGAGCGACGATCCGCTCGAGGCCGGGCTCGAAATCATCGCCAAACCGCCGGGCAAGAAGCCGCAGACGCTGTCGCTCTTGTCGGGCGGCGAGCAGGCGCTGACCGCGCTGGCGCTGATCTTCGCGGTGTTTTTGACCAATCCCTCGCCGATCTGCGTGCTGGACGAAGTCGACGCGCCGCTCGACGACCACAATGTGGAGCGGTTCTGCAACCTGCTGCACGAGATGACGGCGTCGACCGACACCCGCTTCATCATCATCACCCACAACCCGATCACCATGGCGCGGATGAACCGGCTGTTCGGCGTCACCATGGCCGAGCGCGGCGTCTCGCAACTGGTCTCGGTCGACCTCGAAGGCGCGGTGGAGATTTTGGACAAGAACGTGGCGTAGGGTTTGTCGTCCCCGCGAAGGCGGGGACCCATACGCCGTGTCGCCAATGATGAGCACGGCGAGTATTGTCCTTGTCGTTGTGAACGTACGAGACCTGAATTCAGGCCAGGGGTTATGGGTCCCCGCCTTCGCGGGGACGACGCCGAGACCTTTGCAATGACCTCCCCCGCTCTTCCCGCCGAACTGAAGGCCGCGCTTGAAGCAAAACTGCACGGCCTGTCGCGCAGCGACGCCGCGGTGCGTTCGGCGAGAATATCGCAGACCTACCGCAGCGGCGGCGGCTCGGCGGCAATCCGCAGCGAGGCCGACGCGCTCGCTTACGCGTTGGCGCGGATGCCGGCGACCTACGCCGCCGTTGCCGCGAGCCTGAATGCGCTGTGCGAGGTCCGGCCTGATTTTGCACCGAAAACCCTGCTCGACATCGGCGCCGGCCCGGGAACGGCGACATGGGCTGCAGCCGAAGTGTTCCCGTCGCTCGCCGATTTCACGTCGATCGACGCCAACGCTGCCTTGCGGAGGTTGGCGCTCGATCTGTTCGGCAAAAGCCCGCCCCTCTCCGGCGCTCACTACACGTCCGGCGACGCGCGCGGCGCGTTGGCTGACGCAGAAGCCGCCGACCTCGTGATCGCGAGCTATCTCGCAGGCGAAATCGACGACACCGAACGTGCCGCACTCGCCGATCAGATATGGGCCAAAACCCGCGATACCTTGCTGATCGTCGAACCCGGCACACCGGCGGGCTACGCGCGGATCATTGCGCTGCGGGCGCAATTGATCGCACTTGGCGCACATGTCGCGGCGCCCTGCCCGCACGACGGCAGATGTCCGTTGATCGCGCCGGACTGGTGCCACTTCACGCAACGGCTGCCGCGTTCGCGTGCGCATAAGGCAGTGAAGGGCGCTGAACTCCCGTTCGAGGACGAAAAATTCGCGTATGTGGCGCTGACCCGCACGGCGCTCGTGCGGCGCCCCGCCCGCGTGCTGGCGCAGCCGGATGTCGGCAAGGTCGAGGTGACGGCAAAACTCTGCACGCCCGGTGGCCTCGTCGTCGCAAAAATCCCGCGCCGCGCGAAAGCAGACTACGCCCGCGCCCGGCGCTGGCGCTGGGGCGACGCGGTGATCGAGGAGCAAAAACTCTCCGTGGGTCGTCCCGGCGAACGCCGGGACCCATAACCCCTGGCGGGCATTGTTGCAGAAGGTCTCTGCCATATCGCCGAAACTAGAGGGCACGGAGTATGGGTCCCGGCGTTCGCCGGGACGACGCTGCGGGGGTGTCCCCTTGAACTAATCCCATCTTGCGCCCGACCATGGGGGACTCCAATTCGTGGCGGCCTGCCCCGCGGGCGGCTTTTGGTCTAAGCTCAAGCCATCTTTCTCGCCACATCAGGAGTTTTTCCAAATGTCGACCGGCTGGATCGTTCTCGGCGTCATCGTCGTCCTCGTGCTTTTCGCATTCGGCGCCTACAACCGGCTGGTTGCGCTGAGCCAGCGGGTCGGCCAGGCCTTTGCCGACATCGACGTGCAGCTCAAGCAGCGCCACGATCTCATTCCGAACCTGATCGAGACCGTGAAGGGCTACGCCGCACATGAGCGCGGCACGCTCGACGATGTGGTCAAGGCCCGCAACGCCGCGATGTCGGCGCAGGGACCGGGCCAGGTCGCCGCCGCCGAAAATCAATTAAGCGGCGCGCTCGGCAGACTAATCGCGCTGTCGGAGGCCTATCCTGATCTGAAGGCCAACGCCAACTTCCAGCAGTTGCAGACCGAACTGTCCGACCTGGAAAACAAGATCGCCGCCAGCCGCCGCTTCTTCAACAACGCGGTCCAGGAATACAACACCGGCATCCAGCAGATGCCCGCCGCGCTGTTCGCCGGCACCTTCGGCTTCACCCGCAAGGAGTTTTTCGACCTCGGTGCTAGCAGGACCGAAGTCGAGCAGGTGCCGACGGTGAAGTTCTGATACCGCGACACTAACAAAGCAGCAGCGTAATATGGCCGCGTATGGTCTCTACACGCATATCGCCTCGAACAAATTCCGTTCGATGCTGCTGCTCGCCGGGCTGTTCCTGCTGATCTATGTGCTGGTCTATGCCGGCGCGCTGATCGCCGAAGTCGTCATCGATAGCGACGGCTCGGTCGACTATTACCTCGCTGCGGCCCTGCGCGACCTGATCAAGGCGTTTCCCTACGCCACCATCGCCGCCGCACTGTGGATCGTGATCGCGTATTTCTTCCATCAATCGATCATCGACGCCGTCACCGGCGGCGAGGACGTGACACGACTGCAGCAGCCGCGGCTTTATAATCTCCTGGAAAACCTCTGCATCTCCCGCGGCATTGCGATGCCGAAGCTGAAAGTGATGGACAGCGACGCGCTGAACGCGTTTGCGACCGGGCTCAATCGGCGACAATATTCCGTCACCGTCACCACGGGCCTGCTGAAAGCGCTCAACGACCGGGAGATCGAGGCGGTGCTGGGGCACGAACTGACCCACATCCGCAATGGCGACGTGCAGCTGATGGTGATCGCGGTAGTGATCGCCGGCGTGGTCGGATTCTTCGGCGAACTGTTCTTCCGGATGTTTTTCTACTCGAACTGGAATTTCGGCGGCGGCAGATCGTCATCCTCTTCATCATCCTCGTCGTCGAGCAACGACAGCAAGGGAGGCGGCGGCGCGATCGTCGTGGTCATCATTGCGGTGGCGCTGATCCTTTTGGCCTGGCTGTTGTCGCAGGTGGTCAAGCTCGCGCTGTCGCGCTCGCGCGAACTGCTGGCCGACGCCGGATCGGTGGAATTGACCAAAAATCCCGATGCCATGATCTCGGCGCTGCGCAAGATCGAGAACCGCGGCGAACTGCCCGGCGCGACCTCGGCGGTGATGGAAATGTGCCTCGACAATCCGCGCGAGGGCTTTGCCGACCTGTTCGCGACCCACCCGTCGGTGGATTCGCGCGTCGCGGCGCTGGTGAAATTCGCCGGCGGCCACGATCCCGGAAAGCTCGCGCTGCCGTCGGACCTGGACGGCGGCAGCGATCCCGGGCAATTGCCGCCGCCCTCCGGGCCTTGGAGCGATACCAAGGCGCCCGCCGAAACGTCGCGGGGCCCTTGGGCCAAGCCCGCAGGGCCTTGGAGCAAGTCTACGTAACTGCGTTCCCCGGACGCAGCGCAGCGCGTAGCCCTTGCGAAGCGGTGCGCTGCAGAGCCGGGGTCCAGCTTGCTTGCCTAAGCGGGGTCCCGGCTCTCTCGGAGCGGCATGAAGAATGCCGCACCGCGTCCGGGACACAGCCCCCGGCGTTAACGAACTTCACAGGATTAACCCTACCCGTACCGTTAATGAATTGAATTACCCCTTGTTTCTGCCATGTTCGCGCCCAAAGCAGGCGTGGGGACGTTTCGACCGGCCTTCCGGTCGGGCGTGGCAGTGCGCTTTCCAAGGGGTTTTCATGGCGAAGCCAGCAGTCATCGTCGTAGGCGCCGACAAGGGCGGGGTCGGCAAGACCACGGTTTCGCGCACCGTGCTCGACTATTTCAGCGCCAACAACGTGCCGACCCGCGCCTTCGATACCGAGTTTCCGCGCGGCACGCTGAAGCGCTTTCATCCCGACGTCACCGAGATCGTCGATGTGACCGCCACATCCGACCAGATGAAGATCTTCGACACCCTGAATACCGCCAGCACCAGCGTCACCGTGATCGACGTCCGCGCCGGCCTGCTGTCGCCGACGCTGGCCTCGCTGCGCGACATCGGCTTCCTCGATGCCGCCAAATCCGGCCAGATCACCTTTGCCGTGTTCCATATCCTCGGCCCCTCGATCGCGTCATTGGACGAGATCGCCGAAACCGCCAACTTCATGCAGGGCGCCAAATATTTCCTGGTGAAGAATTTCATCAACAACACCAGCTTCTTCGAATGGGACCAGGCCACCTACAATTCCTATTTCCACCGCATCAAGGACGCCACCGAGATCACCATCCCGAAGCTGAACGAAATGGCCTATGAGCAGGTCGAGGTCGCCTCGGTGCCGTTCCTCAAATTCGTCGCCAACAAGGGCCAGCATGACGAGACCGAGAACTATTCCTTCGTGCTGCGCGGCTATGTCCGGCACTGGCTGGCCGCGGTCTGGAGCGAGTTCGACCGCATCAAGCTGACCGACATCGTCGGCTCCAAGGAAAAGCCGTCCCGCGGCGGCGGCGAGAAGTAGGCCAGGCCAACCCCTGCCGTCATCGCCGGGCTTGACCCGGCGATCCATCAGCCGGAAATATTCCGAACGAAGTTCATTTTTTGATGGATGCCCGGATCAAGTCCGGGCATGACGATCCGTACAAATGCGCCGCACGCCCGTCTACATCATCTGCTCGCCCCGCCCGCTGGTCGGCAAGACGCTGATCGCGCGGCTGCTTAGCGAATTCCTGGTCCTGCAGCGCGGCTCGGTGGTCGCCTTCGACATCAACCTGAAAGAACCGTCGCTGCTGGATTATCTGCCGAAGCTCACCGAAACCGCCAACGTCATCGACACCTTCGGCAAGATGCAGTTGATGGACCGCCTGATCCTCAATGACGGCATCGCCAAGGTGATCGACCTCGGCTTTCACGCCTTCGACGAATTCTTCAAGATGTCCGAGGAAATCGGCTTCATGAAGGAAGCCGCGCGGCGCGGCATCGCGCCGCAGGTTGCGTTCGTCGCCGACACCGACCGCGCCTCGGCGCGCGGCTACGACATGCTACAGCAGCAAATCCCGCCCCACGCCCTGCTCACCATCGACAATGAATTCGTGGTGCGGGGCGAGCTGCCCGAAGCGATGGGATATGGCCGGGTGCTGGCCATCGCCGCGCTGCCGGTGTTTTTGAAAACCTATATCGACCGGCTCGGTTTTTCCTTCACGACCTATTTGCGTAACGAGAAAGATACATCGACCGAACTACACCAATGGATCCGCAAGAACTATTTCAGTTTTCGCGAGATCGAGTTGAGTTTGACGCCGCAAAGGTCGTGATAGCCGTCATCCTCTCAACACGCCGTCCCCGCGAAGGCGGGGACCCATACGCCGTGTCGTTGCTGATCAAGCAATGCGGTTAAGGCCTTGCTTGAACACAAATGCCAGGGGTTATGGGTCCCCGCCTTCGCGGGGACGACCGGATAGTTCAATGCCCCTCGAACGCCATCAGCGTGCGCACCGGGACGTCCATCGCCCGCAACTTGGCGGCGCCGCCCAAATCCGGCAGGTCGACGATAAAACACGCCGCCACCACATTGGCGCCGATCTGGCGCATCAGTTTTACCGCGCCTTCCGCGGTGCCGCCGGTGGCGATGAGGTCGTCGACCAGGATCACGCGCTCGCCGGGATGGATGGCGTCGGCATGCATTTCCATCTCGTCGAGGCCGTATTCCAGCGAATAGGCGATCCGCACCGTGGTGTGCGGCAGCTTGCCCTTCTTGCGGATCGGCACGAAGCCGGCGGACAGCTGATGCGCCACCGCGCCGCCAAGGATGAAGCCGCGCGCCTCGATGCCGGCGACCTTGTCGATCTTCGAGCCGGCCCAGGGCTGCACCAACTCGTCGACCGCGCGGCGGAACGAGCGCGCGTCGCCGAGCAGCGTGGTGATGTCGCGGAACAGGATGCCCGCTTTTGGATAATCCGGAATGGTGCGGACGGCAGCTTTTAGATCGTGTTCGAGTTCTGGGTTCATCGAGCTCTCTTTGTTGTCGTCATTGCCGGGCTTGCCGGCTTCGCTAAAGCTTCGCCGGCCCAACGGTAGAGTGCCCGGCGAAGCCCTAGGCGTAGCCGGGACCCGGCAATCCATCATCTTTCGAAGAAGATGGATACGCGGGTCAAGCCCGCGTATGACACCTTCTAGCGTTGTATCGCCGTTTCCTTCAGCCGGAACGCATTCTCCACGATCCGCAATCCCACTTCGCCGCCGAGCGACATCAGCGATTCCGGGTGAAACTGCACGCCGCCCACGGGCAGCGTCCTGTGCTCGATCGCCATCGCCACGCCGTCCTCGGTGCTGGCGGTGACATCGAGCACGTCGGGCATGCCGTCGCGCTCAACATACAGCGAGTGATAACGGCCGATCACGATCTCATTGGGCAGGTTCTGCATCAGCCGGCCGCCGCGTACCTGGATCCGCGAGGGACGTCCATGCGCGGGTTGCCCAAGTTGCCCCAACTGCCCGCCGAAATACTCGCCGATCGCCTGCACGCCGAGGCAGACCCCGAAGATCGGCAGCTTTTTGTCGAGCGCAGCACCGATGGTTTTGGAAATACCAAAATCCTCCGGCCGGCCCGGTCCCGGCGACAGCACCAGCAAATCGTAGCTCTGCGCCTTCAACATCGTCAGCGCATGAACGTGCCGGACCACGGTGACGGTGGCGCCGACCTGCCGGAAATAATCCGCCAGCATGTGCACAAAACTGTCGTCATGGTCGATCAGCAGCACACGCTTGCCGGAGCCCGACGCGTCCGGGGCGATCGCCGACAGCGGCTTTGGCGGATCGCCGCGTAGCGCCTGGAACAGAGCCGCCGCCTTGACCTGGCATTCGCGATCCTCGGCGGCGGGATCGGAATCGAACAGGCAGGTGGCGCCGACCCGCACTTCGGCGAGGCCGTCCTTCATCCGGATAGTGCGGATGGTGAGGCCGGTATTGATGCTGCCGTCGAAATTCACGCAGCCGATCGCGCCGGCATACCAGCGCCGCGACGAGCGCTCATTGTCCTCGACGAACTGCATGGCCCACAATTTCGGCGCGCCGGTCACCGTCACCGCCCAGGCATGGGTGAGAAACGCATCGAGCGAATCGAAACCGGGCCGCAACACACCCTCGACATGATCGACGGTATGAAACAGCTTTGAGTAGGTCTCGATCTGGCGCCGCGCCAGCACCTTGATGGTGCCGGGAACGCAGACCCGCGCCTTGTCGTTGCGGTCGACGTCGGTGCACATGTTGAGCTCGAATTCGTCTTTCTCCGAATTCAGGAGCTGCCGGATCTGCTCGGCGTCGCCGATGGCGTCGACGCCGCGCGCGATGGTGCCCGAGATCGGACAGGTTTCCACCCGCCGCCCGTCGGAGCGCACGAACATCTCCGGCGACGCCGCCACCAGAAACTCGCCGTCGCCGAGATTCATCAGCGCGCCATAAGGCGACGGATTGATCCGGCACAGCCGCTGGAACACTTCCGCCGGCGAGCGCTCGCAGGGCTCGGCGAACAGTTGCCCCGGCACCGCCTCGAACAGGTCGCCGCGCGCGAAGGCGGCGCGGGCGGTTTCGACGGTGGCCTGATATTCGCCCGGCTCGTGATCGGCAAAGCCTTGCCGGGGTATTTTGGCGTAGATGCTTTCTTCGGTCTCGCGCGGCAGGCCGCTGGTGGATTTTCCGTTCCAGGCAAAGTCGTAATTCAGGATCACGCCGCGCCCGGTGGCGCGGTCGTAAGCCAGCAGCCGATCCGGCACATACAGCACGATGTCGCGCTGGTCGCTTTCCCGCGCGCGCTTCTGCTTGAGGTCTTCCATCTGGAATACGAGGTCATAGGCGAACGCGCCGAACAGGCCGAGCAGCGCATCGTCCTTGGCGCCAAGAACGGCAACCAGATCGCGCACCAGCGACATCACGCTGGCGCGGCGGGTGCGCTGGTCCTCGTCGACCGGCGCTTCGCCGCGCAGGATATGGCCGGCGAGCCGCGTGGCGGTCTTCTCGTCGATGACAACGCAAGGCTCGCGCAGGGTATCGCCGAGGAAGGCGATCAGGACTTCTCCACGCGGATTCAGCGCTTCGAGCGAGAAGTTCGAGCCGACGGTTTCCAGTCGCAGCGGCGGGTCGGAAAAACCGAGATCAAAGCTCTCATAACGGCCGGGCACCGTGGTGCCGGATGACAGCACCACGCCGCGGCGGCGGTCGAGCAGGTCGATCAGGTCGTCGAGCCTGTCGGCATGGCCGGTGAAATGCTCCACCGCGCGCGACACCTTCAGCCCGCCATGGGTGCGGTAGTCGCTCTGCTCCGGCAGCGAGAAAACGGTCCTGTTCATGACGTCCTCTTACGAAACTTGCCGAGGGAACGCCACACAGGACAAACGAAAAGGCCGTCGCGCTGCGATGACGGCCTTCGACGATTATGGGGAAAAAGAAATCGCACCGGCCAGCTTTTACAAGCTGCGCCACCACAGACGGGTTGGGCGGGATACGGTGTTCATGGGCGGCAAGACAGCATCGGCCGCTTGGGTTGTCAAGGCGGTGTCAGCGTGCCGCTGAACGGATTGACGATCCTCAGCCGCTTCTCGACCATCAATCCGTCCTGCATATCTTCTGACCACAGCTTATCGCAGTCAGCGGCAAGGGCTGCTGCGACAATGAAACTATCGTAGATCGCAAACCGATATCGTTCGGCGAGACGCAGGCCCACGTCGTGGAGTTCGATGGTCACCGGAAGGACATCAAGACCTTCCCGGAGTTCTAGGAGAAATGCACGCAAGGCCGGCCACGGCATGCCGTGCTTGCGCCTCAAAACGTTGGCGCATTCGTTCAGTACCTGGACGCTGATCGAGCCCCGTTGGACAAGAAGCTGCTCGGCACGGCTCGTTTTTGCGCTGTCGGCCGAAGCGAGATAAAGGATGACGTTGCTGTCAAAGAAACTACCGGGCATTCGCCTCATCGCGATCAAACTTGAAATCGGCGGGAATGACGCCACGGAAACGCCGCAGCCGCTTCAACCACTCCTCGCGGCTTGGTGTCCGTTCGACCTCAAATGTTCCGGTGCCCGCAACGCGAACCTCGATATCGTCTCCCTCCTTCAGCTCAAGCGCCTCGACGACGCTGGCTGGCAGACGGATGGCAAGGCTGTTACCCCATTTGGAAACCTGCATAAATGCCTCCTGATATACATTCGTCAAAATGTATATCATGAAGACGATCTCAAGTCACCCGGGATGTTTGGAAAGGCTCCATCGGCCCGCCCAGAGAGGCAAACATTTAAGATTGACCTCGTGCGTGGCCCTTTCGATATTTGACAGACGCCGTTCGCACGGAGACGCCGAATGAAATTGCAAGCCCTGGGATATGTCGGGTTCGGTTCGTCTGATCTCGACGATTGGCGGCAGTTCGGGACCGGGCTGGTCGGCCTGCAGGCGGTCGAGCGCGGCAATTCGCTGCTCGCCTTCCGGATGGACGACCGCAAGCAGCGCATTGTCATCGACCGGTCGCTTGGCGAAGGCGAGCGCTTCTTCGGCTGGGAGGTCGCCGACGCCGCGGCGCTCGACGCGCTCGCGGCCGATCTTGAAAAGGCAGGAATCGACGTGGTGTCCGAACCCGCTACGCTCGCCGACAACCGACGCGTAAAACGGCTGATTTCGTTTCGCGATCCCGCGGGCAATCGTCTCGAGGCATTCTATGGCGCCGAGATCGACGTTACGCCGTTCCTTCCGGGCCGTTCGATTTCCGGTTTTCGTACCGGCCCGCTCGGGCTCGGCCATGCCGTGCTGACGGTGGAGAATATCGACGCGGTGATGCCGTTCTATGTCGACGTGCTGGGCTTTGCACTCAGCGACTACATGCAAAAGCCGTTTCGCGCCTATTTCTTCCACATCAATGCGCGGCATCACAGCCTCGCGCTGATCGAGACCGGCCGCAACGGCATGCACCATCTGATGGTCGAACTGTTTTCGCTCGACGACGTCGGCCAGTGCTACGACATCGCGCTCAGCCAGCAGGACCGCGTCAATGTCACGCTCGGCCGCCACACCAACGACTTCATGACCTCGTTTTACGCCAAGACCCCATCCTCGTTCATGGTCGAGTGCGGATGGGGCGGCCGCGAGATCGAGCCAAAAACCTGGCAACCCGTCGAAATGCACGACGGCCCGAGCCTGTGGGGCCATGAGCGCGTCTGGCTACCGCCCGCCGACCGCGAAATGGCGCGCGAGATGCGGATGCGCGCGGCGGCCGCCGGACTGCGGGCGCCGGTGCAGGTGATGGAGGGCAATTACAAACTGATGCCAGGCACCTGTCCGTGGTGGGATGGGCACAGCCAGACACGTTAACCGGAGGAAGAAACCATGACATTTTCGGTCACAAGCGACAGCTTCAAGGACGGCGACTATCTCGGCAAGGATCATATCCTGTCGGCCGACTATGGCTTCGGATGCGCGGGCGGCAACCGCTCTCCACATCTGCGGTGGAGCGGCGCTCCCGACGGAACAAAGAGTTTCGCCGTGACCTGCTATGATCCGGACGCGCCCACGGGCAGCGGCTTCTGGCATTGGGTCGTGGTGAATATTCCAGCCTCGGTGACCGAACTGGCGCTCGATGCCGGCAACCCGAAGAGCGGCAAACTCCCGGCCGGCGCCTTGCAGACCCGCACCGATTTTGGCGCTCCCGGGTATGGCGGACCTTGTCCCCCGGAAGGTGACCATCCGCACCGTTATTTCTTCACGGTACATGCGGCAAAGAGCGAGCTTGGCGTCACCGCAGAAACCTCGGCGGCGGTGATCGGCTTTCAATTGCATTTCAACACGCTCGCCAAATCGGCGATCATGGGACTTTTCAAGCGCTGACCAACACCGTCGTCATCTACCCCACCCACCGCCGTCATCCTGAGGAGCCGCGCGCTTGCGCGGCGTCTCGAAGGATCGCCGCGAGCGCTTGCGGCCCATCCTTCGAGGCTCGCCGTGAAGAACGGCGAGCACCTCAGGATGACGGCGGGGTTAGCCCAACAAAAAAGCCCCCGCAGGGGCTTTTCCGAATTGATACCGTGCTCCGCCCCGCTCAATGCGCGCTGGCCCAGACCTTCTTCTTGGTGAAATACAACAGCCCCGCGAAGATGATCATGAAGATCATCACCTGCAAGCCGAGGCGCTTGCGGTCTTCCATGTGCGGCTCGGCGGTCCACATCAGGAAGGTCGCGACGTCCCTGGCGTACTGGTCGAGCTTCTGCGGCGAGCCGTCGTCATAGGTGACCTGATCGTCCGAGATCGGCTTCGGCATCTTGATGGCGTGGCCGGGGAAAAACACGTTGTAATACGAGCCCTCCGGCAGCTTGAAATCCTTCGGCGGATCGACGTAGCCGTGCAGCAAGGCATAGACGTAGTTCGGGCCCTGCTCCTGGAACTGGGTGAAGAAGTCGAAAATGAACTTGGGAAAACCACGGTCGTAGGAACGCGCCTTGGCGATCAGCGACAGGTCGGGCGGCAACGCGCCGCCATTCGATGCGCGCGCGGCCTGTTCATTGGGGAACGGCGCGGGGAACTTGTCGGCGAGCCGGCCGGACCGCTCGAACATCTCGCCGGCATCGTTGGGACCGTCCTTCACCTTGTAATCGGCGGCGACGGCCGCCGCCTGCGCCGTCGAGAAGCCGGGCCCGCCGGGATCGGCGAGGTTGCGGAACGACATCAGGCTCATGGAGTGGCAAGTCGAGCAGACTTCCTTGTAGATCTTGTAACCTCGCTGCAACGCGCCGCGGTCGTATTTACCGAAAGGGCCGGCGAACGACCATTTCTGCGACGGCGGCGCATCCTGATGATCTTCGGCCCTGGCATTCTGGGCACTGCCGGCGAACAGCGCGCCCGCGACCGCCAGCATGATCACCGTCGAGACCATCGGCTTGGACAGCGTGCCGGTTTTCGCCAGCACGTCGTCGGCGATCGAATTCGGCAGTGGGCGCGGCTTTTCAATCCGGCTCAGGATCGGCAGCACGATCAGGAAATAGGCGAAATAGCTGAACGTCAGGATCCGTCCGGCGATCACGTAAATTCCCTCGGGCGGCTTGCCGCCGAGCCAGCCGAGCAGGATGCACACGACGACGAAAATCCAGAAGAACTGCTTGGCCAGCGGACGATACCTGGACGAGCGCGTCTTGGCGCTGTCGAGCCAGGGCAGGAATGCAAGGATGAGGATCGCGCTGAACATCACGACCACGCCGCCGAGCTTGTTCGGAATGCTGCGCAGCATCGCGTAGAACGGCAGATAGTACCATTCGGGCACGATATGCGCCGGCGTCACGCCCGGATTGGCCGGGATGTAGTTGTCGGCGTCGCCGAGATAATTCGGCATGTAGAACACAAACCAGAAATAGAAGATGATGAAGCACGACATGCCGAACGCGTCCTTGATGGTCGCGTAGGGCGTGAACGGCACGGTATCCTTCTCGGTCTTCGGCTCCACGCCGGCCGGATTGTTCTGGCCCGCCACATGCAGCGCCCAGACGTGCAGCACCACGACGCCTGCGATCACGAACGGCAGCAGATAATGCAGCGAGAAGAAGCGATTCAATGTCGGGTTGCCGACCGAATAGCCGCCCCACAGCAGCGTCACGATGCTTTCGCCGAAATACGGGATCGCCGAGAACAGGTTGGTGATGACGGTGGCGCCCCAAAAGCTCATCTGGCCCCACGGCAGCACATAGCCCATGAAGCCCGTGGCCATCATCAGCAGATAGACGATCACGCCGAGGATCCACAGCACTTCGCGCGGCTCCTTGTAGGACCCGTAATACAGCCCGCGGAACATGTGGATGTAGACGGCGACGAAGAACATCGAGGCGCCGCAGGCGTGCAGGTTGCGCAGCAGCCAGCCGTAATTCACATCGCGCACGATGCTCTCGACCGAATTGAAGGCCATGGTGGCTTCCGGCGTATAGTGCATCGCCAGGATGACGCCGGTCACGATCTGCACCGCCAGCATGAACGAGAGGATGCCGCCGAACGTCCACCAGTAGTTCAGGTTGCGCGGGGTCGGATAGGCCACGAACGAGGAGTGGATCAGGCCGAAGATCGGCAGCCGCCGCTCGATCCACGCGATGACGGAGTTTTGCGGCTGGTAGGTGGATGGTCCGCTCATGATGCGATCCTGAGGAGATGAAGCGACGCGTTCGGCATGGTCCCGGGCTTGATCCGGGATCAGCCGATCTTGATCTTGCTGTCGGAGAGAAAGGCGTAGGGCGGGACGGGCAAATTCGCCGGCGCCGGCCCCTGGCGGATGCGGCCCGAGGAATCGTATTGCGAACCGTGGCAGGGGCAGAAGAAGCCGTCGTAATTGCCCTCGTGCGCAATCGGGATGCAGCCCAGATGGGTGCAGATGCCGATCACGACCAGCCACTGGTCGTGGCCTTCCTTGACCCGCGCCGAATCCGGCTGCGGGTCGGGCAGGCTCGCGACATTGACCTTCTGGGCTTCCTCGATCTGCTTCTTGGTGCGGTGGCTGATGTAGATCGGCTTGCCGCGCCAGAACACCTTGATGTCCTGGCCTTCGGCGATCGGCGCCAGGTCGACTTCGATCGGGGCGCCCGCGGCAATGGTCGAGGCATCCGGGTTCATCTGGGCAACCAGCGGCCAGAGACTGGCCGCACCACCTACCGCAGCCGCAGCTCCGGTGGCAACGAAGAGGAAATCACGGCGCGTGGGATGATCCGCCGAAGACGCTGTCGTCACGATTCCAAGCCCTTTCTCATCTGCAGCCGGTGGAACCGCCCCTGGCAGCGCGTGATAGCGAACGGCCCGGAGAGGCTGCCGGCGCCCGCGACCCCCGCGGCGGCAGAACGACCACTTGTCCCCGCGAAAAAGGTGGAACACGCAGTCCAGAATCGTTCTATTGGCACCCTTGCCGGAAGAGCGCAAGCCCGGGAGCGGCAGACTTGCGTGCAATGCACTAAAACAGTCCAGCGAGCGGAATTTTCTTGCGATTTCATGACGCGCCGAATGGCAACGGCCGCATGTGGCCAAGCCGGCCATCAGGGCGCCCGCCTATACGCATAGCGCCTTCTGGCGTATGCTCGGTCATGACCAAAGATCAGGTAAAAGAGGTTCTCGACCGCGTTTGACCTGGCCGCCGGAGCGCCAGGAAGACGCCGCGCAATTGTTGCTCGTGCTGGAGGCGCAGGAGGGTGAGCTTTATCACCCTGACGACCACGAATTGGCTGCGGTCGAGGAGGGGCTGGCGCAGGCCAGGCGTGGCGAGTTTGTATCGGCAGACGAGATCGCCGCGCTGCTCAAGCCGGCGTGGCGAGTGGGTTGAGGTGTCGTTAAAGCCATGAAGCAGCCGATTGTATCGCGAAGCCCCGACGTCATGGGTGGCACTGCCGTCTTTCATGGGACGAGAGTTCCCGTGCAAAATCTGCTCGACTGCCTGGAGGCGGGAGAGACGATCGATGATTTCCTCGAAGGGTTTCCGTCAGTAACACGAGAGCACGTCATCGCATTCCTGGAGGAAGCGAAGGACCGGGTAATCGAAGCCGCGTCGTGAAGGTGTTTCTTGACGAATGCATCGACTGGCGCCTCGCGCGCGACATCGTCGGCCATGACGTCAAGACCGCTCGGCAGATGGGTTGGACGACATTCAAGAACGGAGCATTGCTGACCCTTGCCTCGCAACACTTCGATGTATTTGTCACCCTCGATCGGAACCTTTCGTTTCAGCAGAATCTTGACAGTTTCTCGATTGCGGTCCTCGTTCTTAACGCCAAGACGAGCCAGCTAACCGATCTCAAGCCGCTGATTCCCAACCTCCTGTTGGCCATTGAGTCCGCGCAGTCCGGGGCTGCGAAATTCATCCGCGCTGACTGAGTTGCATCAATGCGTATTGCCCTGTTCCAGCCCGACATCCCGCAGAATACGGGCACGATTCTGCGGCTCTGCGCCTGCCTGAACGTCGAGGCCCATATTATCGAGCCGGCCGGTTTTCCGGTGTCGGACCGGCACTTCCGCCGGGCGGGTATGGATTATCTGGATCAGGTGACCATCCAGCGCCATAACTCGTGGGCGAAATTCGAACAATGGCGGCGCGAGAAGGGTTTTGGGCTGGTCCTGTTCTCCACCAGGGGCGCTCTGCCCTATCTCGATTATCGCTATGCGGCCGACGATATCCTGCTGTTCGGACGGGAATCCGCCGGCGTGCCGGACGAAGTGGTTGCCGCCGCCGATGCGCGGCTGGTGATCCCGATTGCGCCGGGCCTGCGCTCGCTCAACGTCGCGATGGCCGCGGCGATGGCATTGGGCGAGGCATTGAGGCAAACAGGATCGCCGGACAATGGGATAGGCGAGCGATGACGATCGAAGACCGCAAGACACGGGCGCGGGCGTGGTTCGAGCAGCTGCGCGACGACATCTGCGCCGCATTCGAAGCGCTCGAGGACGAGGCGCCGGCAGAACTCTATCCCGGCGACGCCGGACGCTTCGTCCGCACGTCCTGGGACCGCACCGATCATAGCGGCCAGCCCGGCGGTGGCGGCGTGATGAGCGTGATGCGCGGAAAACTGTTCGAAAAGGTCGGCGTGCACTGCTCGACCGTGCACGGCGAATTCGCGCCGGAATTCCGCGCCCAAATTCCCGGCGCCGCCGACGATCCGCGCTTCTGGGCCTCGGGCGTCTCGCTGATCGCGCATATGCGCAATCCGAACGTGCCGGCCGTGCACATGAACACCCGCTTCGTCGTCACCACCAAGGCGTGGTTCGGCGGCGGCGCGGATCTCACGCCGGTGCTCGACCGCAGGCGGACCCAGCAAGACCCCGATACGCTTGCGTTTCACGCCGCGCTGAAGGCCGCCTGCGACGCGCATGCCGCGATCGCGCCCTATCAGAAATACAAAACCTGGTGCGACGAATATTTCTATCTGCCGCATCGGCAGGAAGCGCGCGGCATCGGCGGCATCTTCTATGACTGGCACGACAGCGGCGACTGGGACGCCGACCTCGCCTTCACGCAGGACGTCGGCCGCGCCTTGCTGAAAATCTATCCCGACATCGTCCGGCGCAATTTCGACACGCCGTGGAGCGCGGAAGACCGCGAGCAACAGCTGATCCGGCGCGGACGCTATGTGGAATTCAACCTGCTGTACGACCGCGGCACCATTTTCGGCCTGAAGACCGGCGGCAATGTCAATTCGATCCTGTCGTCGATGCCGCCCGAGGTGAAGTGGCCGTAGGGTTGAAGCTCCGATATCCGCGGTTCGTCGAACTAGGGCGGCCGGGGGACGCCCGCTTTGGTGCGCATTCCGGACTCAAGCTGGACATTGCGGCACTTCCGAAAAGTGCCAGAAGGAGAAGTCGCTTCATTGCGGAAAGCCTGCTCGAAGAAGACCATCTTTCCAACGTTCACGATCCTGTGGCCGGCGTAGCGGCATTAGCGCAGCCAGCACCGTTACTGTTCCAGTGGGATCAAGTTCCAGAGCCTTCCTGGCTGCTTTGTCGGCCAAGGCTAGATCGCCCCCCAACGCGTGACCGACCGCCATCGCGCGCCAAGCCGGCATGAACGTCGGAAATTCTTCAGTAATCCGCTTGGTTATAAGCAAGGCTTCCTCGTACTGCCCGTCGAAAATATGAGCGAACGCCATACCAAATCTGATTTGCATCATGTTGGGATCACGAGGGCTCAAGCGGGCCGCATGACGCAGGTGCTCGAGCGATGTCTGATGTTTTCCTAGATACATGTGAACCCAACCACTGAAACTCCAGCCGGCAGCAAGATTGGTGTTCATAGCGAGGCCGCGGCCAATACACTCAACAGCTAGATCCAATTCGGCGGCGACATACGCGAGGGCATGTCCGCCAATACAAAGTGCCAAATCATCCATTTGGCCCAATTCGATCGCGCGACGCGCAAGACGAATAGCTTCCGCGCTCTCTTGTTCTACATCGACCATCCAGCGGCTTTGTTTTCGCAAAACATACATTCGCCCAGCCCACGCGTAGGCTAAGGCAAAATTTTCATCCAATTCAATCGCTTTCAGAAAATAGGCCAGAGCATCTTGGTTACTTTCCCTGGTCCACTTCGAAACGCTCGCGAGGCCTCTCAAATAGCAGTCGTACGCGTCCAAGTTCGAAGTCGGTTTTCGTTTCGCGCGCTCCATTTCCGCAAATTGCACTTGAGTTGCCAGCTCTCCCACGACGCTCGCTGTTACTTGATCTTGGAGTTCGAACACCTCCTGCAAACTGCCTTCGAACCGGTCAGCCCACAAATGCGACCCCGTCGTAGCATCGATCAACTGTCCCGTGATGCGCACTCTTCCGGCTGCCTTACGTACACTGCCTTCGAGCACGTACCGAACCCCCAGTTCGTGTCCGACCTTCTTGATGTCGGCAGCTTTGCCCTTGTACGTGAAGGAGGAGTTTCGCGCGATGACAAACAGAGACTTAAAGCGAGACAAGGCCGTGATGATGTCTTCGACCATGCCGTCCGCGAAATACTCCTGCTCGGGATCGCCGCTAATGTTTTGGAATGGCAGCACGGCGATTGAGGGTTTGTTAGGCAGGGAGGGAAGCTGAGCAGATTCGGTCGAAAGCTTCATCAGACGTACCGAGGGGGCACTGCTGTCTAGCCGGACCCGCCAAGCGCGCATTGGCTCGACAATGTTTTTCAGGTTCTGCGGTCCCAAATCGTCGAACACTATATCGACCTTGCTGCGAATTTGGCGCTGCGCATCGTCAGAGATACAAACGCCGCCCGGTTCGGCGATGCCCTCAAGACGCGCGGCAACGTTGACGCCGTCCCCGAATATATCGTCGTCATCAATAATGATGTCGCCGACATGAATGCCGATGCGGAATTCGATCCTTTGGTCCTGAGGCACAGACGCATTCTGGTCAGCCATACCGCGCTGGACTTCAACGGCCCCGCGTATCGCATCCACGGCACTGGCGAACTCGACTAACATGCCGTCGCCGGTCGTCTTGACGATCCGACCTCGATGAGCGGCAATGGTCGGGTCAACAAAGGCCTTTCTGACGGCTTTTAGCCGAGCCAGCGTGCCTTCCTCATCAATGCCCATGAGACGGCTATAACCGGCGACGTCCGCCGCCAGCACCGCTGCCAATCGCCGTTCAACCCGGTCGCCCGCCAAAGGTGCCCCCAAGTGGCCATTGCCCGATCTATCAAAGCATGACGGGTTGTTCGTGGGCTAGGGCCAATGACCGCTTTGGGTCAATCGCGTCGGTTTCGGCATGCCCCTGGCATGTCGGGTTAGGGGATAATCTCGGAAGTGCCGATTGTCCGGCTTTGACGGTTGAAGGCATCGGTCTGAACGTGATTCAAGCGGCCCAACGGGGCCCTCGCGGATACAACGCGGACTGGATCAGGAGCTTGCCCGCCGACAAGGAGCTGGGCAAACATTCATCCTAGGTGCCGCGCCGCGGCCTGCTCTGTGAGAGGCTGACAATTTGCGCATCCTGCTGATCAATCCGAACACCACCGAATCCGTCACCGCTCTCGTGGCGCACCACGCAAGCGCCATCGCCGGCGATGCGGCCACGTTCGTGCCGGTAACCGGCCGCTTCGGCGCCAACTACATTTCGACCCGCGCTTCGGCCGCGATTGCTGCTCATGCCGCACTCGACGCGCTGGCGCAAAATGTTGCCGGCTGCGACGCCGTGTATCTCGCCTGTTTTGGCGATCCCGGCCTCGCGGCGTTGCGGGAAATCTCCCCGGTGCCGGTGGTCGGCATGGCCGAAGCGTCGTGCCTTGAGGCCTGCAACCGCGGGCGCAGCTTCGCCATCGTCACCGGCGGCGCGTTGTGGGGGCCGATGCTGACGGAGTTCGTCGCATGGCTGGGGCTGGCGGAACGGCTTGCGGCGGTTCGCACCATCGCGCCGACCGGGGACCGGATCGCGCGCGATCCCGAGGCCGCGCTCGCCGAGCTTGCCGCGGCCTGCACGGCCTGTGCAAGGCAAGACGGCGCGGATGTGGCGATCCTCGGCGGCGCAGCGCTGGCCGGCCTTGCCGCGCGGATTCAGCCGGCGGTACCGATCCCCGTGCTGTGCTCGGTCGAGGCCGGCACACGCGCGGCGATCGCCGCGGCGTCCCATTCAAGCCGGCAAGCCGCTTCGCAGCCGGCGCTCGACAGCGTCGGCCTTGGTTCTGATCTCGCAAGATTGCTCGGACAAGCTAAGTCAGAATAGATGCTGCGCCGCTGAGGAAATCATCACCACGCCGCCCGCGATCACCGCGACGTCCAGGATCGCGGTGTGGATATGCACCGGCATGCGTTCGACGAAGGTTCGCGCCAGGTAAGCTCCCGGCAGCGCCACGACGCCGATCAGCAACGCGAAGGCCAGCACCTGCGCGGTAACGACGCCGGCCAGTCCGAACACCGAAATCTTGATGACGCTGGTGGCCAGCGAAATCACCGCATCGGTGGCGATCACCGCAGCACCTTCGAGGCCTGCGGCCATCAGCAGCGACAGCAGGATCACGCCCGCCCCCGAGGTGCCCCCGACCACGACGCCATAACCGATCGCGCCCGCGCCGAGGCCGGCGTCGCCGATCCGCACCTCGCGGCGCCTGAGCGAGCGCCGCAACGGCACGCTCAGGATCAGCATAGCGCCGATCACCAGCGCGGCGCCGGCGCTGGTCAGGCGCGTATAGCCGTAAGCGCCCAGCGCCGTCGTCAACGCGGCCGCCGCTATCACGATCAGCACGCGGCGGCGGTCGACATAGCGAAGGTAGGCCGCGGCGCGGCTGAAATTGGTGAACAGCGACGAAATGGCGATGATCGGCACCACCGGTTCGGCGCCGATCAGCGGCACCAGCACCAGCGGCATCAGCGCGCCGGTGCCGTAGCCCGCCAGTCCGCCGACCACGGCGGCAAACAAGGCGACGGCGGCAACCAGCAGCAATTGCAGCAGCGAAATGTCGGCAAAGCCGGAGAGGATCGTCACAGCCGGTGATCGCGGGCAAACCGCGCCGCGCTTTGATCGGCGATCGCGGCCAGCGCGGATTGCTCTAGCGGAAAATCCGCCGCGAGCCAGGCGTCTTCCGCGAGCGCGAGCACATGCCCGAGCGCGGGGCCCTGGGCAATTCCGCGCGCGGTGAAATCGGCCGCCTTGAGCGGAAATTTCGGCGCGCTCCAGCGCTCCGGCAGGGTCGCAAGCTCCCGCCACGGCGCGGGATCGGCGTCGCTGCCCGCCCGCGCCCACGCCAGCAGCAGCCGGTCGCGGTAGCGGGCTTCGCCCAGCCGGTATAATCGCCGCCGTGCGGCCGCCTCGTCCATCCCGGCAAGCCGCCACCAGCGATGGCCCATGGAATCCAGCGCCTTGGTTTCGCCATTGGTTAGCCGCAAGCGGATCGCAAGGCGTTTAGCGTCCTCGGTGACGGCGACGCCGAGCGCGGCGAGCCGGCGGATCGGGTCCGCCTTGAGCCCAAGCATGTGTTCCGCCGCGATCATGGCACTCAACGGCCCGCGATAGGCCACGCCGCCGAACAACGCGAGCAATAGTCCGCCATCTTCCATCGCGATGATGGCCTTGGCGGCGCCGTCTGCGACCAGAAGCTTCAGCATTTCCATGCGCACCCGCTCGGCGGAGAGCCCGGCAAGGCCGGGGCGGCCGCGAATGCAGGCGAGAACCCCCTCGCGATCGGGTTCGCCCGCGCCAAAGGCGGCGTGCATGCGAAAGAAGCGCAGGACGCGCAGATAGTCCTCGGCAATACGCTGATCCGGATCGCCGATAAAGCGTACGCGCCTTGCTTCAATGTCCTCCAGGCCGCCGACGTGGTCGTGCACGGCACCATCGGCGCCGACGGACAGGCCGTTGATGGTAAAATCGCGCCGCTGCGCGTCGCGAACCCAGTCGCGGCCGAACGCGACCTTCGCCTTGCGGCCGAAGGTCTCGACATCCTCGCGCAACGTCGTGACCTCGAACGGCTGGCTTTCGACGACCAGCGTCACGGTGCCGTGCGCGATGCCGGTCGGCACGCTCTTGATGCCGGCGGCTTTGGCGCGGCGGATCACTTCATCGGGCACTGCGGTGGTCGCGATATCGATATCGATATCGCCGATCGGGATGTTCAGCAGCGCGTTGCGGACCGCGCCGCCGACCACGCGCGCTTCCTCAGCCTCGCCGCTGAGCAGTTCGAGCACACGCGCGGCGGGACCGGAGCCGAGCCATGGCGCATCGCGCAGCATCCGGCCACCGCTCATTTCTCCACCCCGGGAACGAATTTGCCGTTCTCGATGTGCGCCGGAATGTAGGTCGAATTCGGTGGCGCGCCGGAAAAATGCGCGAGCAGGATGAAGCTGACGATGACGAGCAGCAGCGAGCCCAGCACCAGCTTGGCGATCACATGCACCGGCCACGAGGTTTGCAGCATCACGCCGGATCGGGTGGCGACCAGAAACAGCGCATAGACGGCGAACGGGATCAGGAAAATTCCGACTTCGGTCAGAACCGGACGGATCATGGCAGGTAGATCCGTTCATAAAGCACCCGCAGAATTCCCGCCGTCGCACCCCAGATATATCGTTCGGCAAACGGCATCGCGTAATAGTGCCGTTCCATGCCGCGAAATTCCTTGGCGTGCAGTTGATGGTTGGCCGGGTTCATCAGGAACGACATCGGCACCTCGAACGCGTCGTCGACTTCGGTTTCGTTGATGCGCAAGTCGAAGCCGGGCTTGATGCGCGCCAGCGTCGGCAGGATGCGAAAGCCGAAGCCGGTCGCATACAGATCGAGATAGCCGATCGGATCGATGAATTCGCGCGTGAGGCCGATTTCTTCGTCGGCCTCGCGCAGCGCCGCATCGAGCGGCGAGGCATCGGTCGCATCGATCTTGCCGCCCGGGAACGATATCTGGCCGGCGTGATCGTTGAGATGCGCCGCGCGCTGGGTCAGCAGCACGGTCGGCTCGGCGCGGTCGACAATCGGAATCAGCACCGCGGCGGGGCGGATCGGCCGTTCCTGCGCGATGATCTGCAGCATGCGGTCGTTGCCCGGATCGCCGCTGATCGGAATGATGCTCGCGTCGTTGAGCCCCGGCGGAATCTCGAAGCGCAGCCGCGCGCGGGCCCGGTGGAAAAACTCCGCCGAGCCGATGCCGTCCGCGGCGGAATCCGTCTTCAGCATCGGTTCGTTCAACGCGCTTCCCTCACCTGCTCCGCACCCGCCATCGCGAAGAATTCGCCGGCGGATGCGACCCCGAACATGGCGCGTCCATCGACCACTCGCTCCTCGCCCATGTCAACCAGATCGTAATAGAGCGCCCGGGTGACCTTGGCCCAGAGGTCGGCGCGGACATGAAGATAGGGCGTGAGACCGCCGTCGGCCGCCGCCTCGAACCGCAGCCGGTGCGCGGCATCGCAATCGACCCAATCGTCCACATTGGTCCGGAAGCTCAGCGTCCGTCCGCGCTGGCCGTCTTCCTTCAGCATTTCCACCGCCAGGAACGGCGCGTCATCGACGCGAATGCCGACCTTCTCCACCGGGGTCACGAGAAAGTGCTTGCCGTCTTCGCGCTTGAGAATGGTCGAGAACAACCGGACCAGCGCCGGCCGCCCGATCGGCGTACCCTGGTAAAACCAGGTGCCATCGGTAGCGATTCGCATGTCGAGATCGCCGCAAAACGGCGGATTCCACAGATGCACCGGCGGCAGCCCTTTGCCGGCGGCAGCATTCCTTGCCGCGGTGGTGAGCCCGTCGAGGTTCTGGTTCGCGGTCTGCCCTTGCTTCGCCATTGTTTACCCTGAGTTTGACCTCTCGCTTTGGCACGTTTGGTGCACGTGTTCCGCAAAGCGCGGGATCGCCACATCGTGATGCCGCTTACCGGTCCGGATACCCGATAATATGGGGATAGTTTAATTCAACGAATACATGGCCTTCGCTTAAGTTTAGCATGAGGTTCGTGACATGACGACGCAATTGGCGACGTTTCGAGAAGGAGTGACGGATGGCTGGCGCAGACAGTGTCGAGAAACTTGAAGACGTGATCGTCCGCTCGGCCGAACAGGTCGCAGGGCAGGTTCGCGCGGCGAAGGATGCGATCTCTACCGTCATCTTCGGCCAGGACCGGGTGATCGAGAATACCCTGGTGACGATCCTGTCCGGCGGTCACGCACTTCTGATCGGCGTGCCCGGACTTGCCAAGACCAAGCTGGTGGAAACTCTCGGTATCACGCTCGGGCTCGATGCCAAGCGCATCCAGTTCACGCCGGACCTGATGCCGTCGGATATTCTGGGCGCCGAGGTGCTCGACGAGAGCAGTTCCGGCAAGCGCTCGTTCCGCTTCATCTCCGGCCCGGTGTTCGCGCAGCTGTTGATGGCCGACGAAATCAACCGCGCCAGCCCGCGCACCCAGTCGGCGCTGCTGCAGGCGATGCAGGAGCAGCACATCACGGTGGCCGGCGCGCGTCACGATCTGCCAAAACCGTTCCATGTGCTGGCGACGCAGAATCCGCTGGAACAGGAGGGCACCTACCCGCTGCCGGAGGCGCAGCTCGACCGCTTCCTGATGGAAATCGACGTCGACTATCCCGACCGCGACGCCGAGCGGCGCATCCTGTTCGAGACCACCGGCGCGGAGGAAACCCTCGCCAAGGCTGCGATGACGGCGGACGTGCTGATCACCGCGCAGCGGCTGGTTCGGCGGCTGCCGGTCGGCGATTCCGTGGTGGAGGCGATCCTGTCACTGGTGCGCTCGGCGCGCCCGGGCCCGGAAGGCGGCGAAACCGGCAAGCTGATCGCGTGGGGACCGGGTCCCCGCGCCAGCCAGTCGCTGATGCTCGCGGTGCGCGCCCGCGCCCTGCTTGACGGGCGCCTTGCGCCTTCGATCGACGACGTGCTCGACCTCGCCGAGCCTATTCTCAAGCACCGCATGGCGCTGACCTTCTCGGCCCGCGCCGAAGGCGAGACCATCGGCAACGTCATCGCACGGCTCAAGGCTCGCATCGGATAGAGAATGGCCGAACTCCGGCAAGGCGAAACCGAGAAAGAGGCGCTAAGTGCAGCCGTCGGCAAAAGCCGCAAGCTGGCCGCCCGCGTGCCGCGGCTCATTCTGGAGGCGCGGCGCGTCGCTTCGACGGTGATCCACGGATTGCACGGCCGCCGCCGCGCAGGCGCTGGCGAAAATTTCTGGCAATACCGGCGTTTTACCAACGGCGAACCGTCGCACAACGTCGATTGGCGGCGTTCGGCGCGCGACGACCACCTCTATGTGCGCGAGCGCGAATGGGAAGCTTCCCATAGCATCTGGCTTTGGGTCGACCGCTCGCCATCGATGGATTTCAATTCGCACCTGACCGAATGGAGCAAGCTCGACCGCGCCCTCGTCGTGTCGTTTGCGCTTGCCGAGGTGCTGGTGCAGGGCGGCGAACGCGTCGGCATCCCCGAACTGATGCGTCCGACCTCGAACCGCAACGTCATCGAAAAGATGGCGCAAGTGATGCTGCATGACTCCAGCGAGCGGCTCAGCCTGCCGCCGAATTTTGCGCCGGCGCCGTTTTCGGAAGTGCTGCTGGTATCGGACCTGTGGAGCCCGGTCGCGGAGTTCCGCCGCCTCATCGGTCAACTCGCCGCGAACGGAGCGCGCGGTCACGTCGTGCAGGTCGTGGACCCGGCGGAGGAAAGTTTTCCGTATTCGGGGCGCGTCGAATTCGTGGAGTCCGAAGGGCTCGGCAGCATCACCGCCGGGCGCGCCGAGCTTTGGCGCACCGACTATCAGGCGCTGGTGGCCAATCACCGCGCCGCGTTGCGCGCCGAAGCCGAACATTTCGGCTGGACATTCACCATTCATCGCACCGACCGCGGACCTACCGAGCTATTGTTCGCCATTCATGGCCGGATGGGCGCCGGCGATCACGTCATCAAGAGCCGCCAGCCCGCGCGCTCCGGCCCGGACCTACGCGCATGATCGCAGGCCTGCCGCTGTCCTTCGCCGAACCATTCCTGCTGCTGGGCCTGCTCAGCCTGCCGGTATTGTGGTGGCTGTTGCGGGTGATGCCGCCACGGCCGCGGCGCATCGAATTTCCGCCGACCCGGCTGCTGTTCGACATCGCGCCGAAGCAAGAAACTCCGTCGCGCACGCCATGGTGGCTCACGCTACTGCGCCTGACGGCCGCGGCGCTGGTGATCCTGGCCGCCGCCGGACCGATATGGAACCCGCAAACCGGCGCGGCCGGCGGCGGCAAGACACCATTGGTAATCCTGCTCGACGATGGCTGGAGCGCCGCCGCCAGTTGGGATACGCGGATCAGGGCCGCGGACGAACTGATCGCCAACGCCGACAATGACCGCCGCGGCGTGGCGTTGATCCCGCTGTCCGAGCCGGCGCGCGACATCACGCTGATGACCGGCGGCACCGCGCGCGTCGCGCTGCGCCAGTTCGCGCCAAAACCTTATGCCGTCGAGCGGGTCGAAACTTTGCCCGCCATCGAGCGCTTCCTGAAGGCCACCGGCGACAGCGAGATCGCCTGGCTCGCCGACGGCGTCGACACCGGACGCGGACCTGAATTCCTGGAAGGTTTGAGCAAGGCGATCGGCGATCGCAGCCTGACGATCTTCGAGGGCGCGCCGCCGGCGCATGCGCTGGTCGCGGCCGAAAACGCCGCGGCGAAAATGACGGTAAAAGTTCTCCGCACCAATGGCAGCATCGCCATCGATACGGGGATCGTGCGCGGGCTCGACCAGAAGGGCTCGCCGATCGGCGAGGCGCGCTATACCTTTGCGCCGCAGGACCGCGAGACCGAAGCCGCATTCGACCTGCCGGTGGAATTGCGCAACGATATCGCGCGGCTGGAGATCGCGGGCGAACGCTCCGCCGGCGCGGTGCAACTGCTCGACAAGCGCTGGCGCCGCCGCGCCATCGGCATCGTCTCGGGATCCACCAACGATACCGCCCAGCCATTGCTGGCATCGACGTTCTATCTCACCCGGGCGCTGGCGCCTTTCGCCGACGTGCGGCTCGGCGACAAGGGTGCGGCGCAGCAGGCGATCACTCAATTTCTCGATCAGAAACTGCCGATGATCGTGCTGGCCGATGTCGGCACGCTGTCGCCGGAGATTCGCGAACGGCTTAGCGCCTGGATCGAACAAGGCGGCGTGCTGGTTCGTTTCGCCGGTCCCCGCCTCGCGCAGGCCGATGACGACCTGGTGCCCGTAAAACTGCGGCGCGGCGGACGCAGCCTCGGCGGCAGCCTGACCTGGGAAAAGCCGCAGCATCTGGCCTCGTTCGCAGCCGACGGGCCGTTCGCCGGCCTCGCGGTACCGAAGGACATCACCATCAACCGCCAGGTGCTGGCCGAGCCCGACGCGGTGCTGGCCACCAAGAGCTGGGCCTCGCTGGTCGACGGCACCCCGCTGGTCACAGGCGAGCATCGCGGCAAGGGACTGGTCACCCTGTTTCATGTCAGCGCCGATATGCGCTGGTCGGACCTGCCAATGTCTGGCACCTTTGTCGAAATGCTCAGGCAAATCGTCGATATCTCCGGATACACGTCAACTCCCGGCGCAGGCGTCGCCGGCGAGGCGACCACTGAGACCGTGGCGCCGCTGCGCACACTGGACGGCTTTGGCGCGTTCGGACCGCCGCCCTCCACCGCAAAGCCGCTGCCCGCCGACTTCCGCGACCGCGCCACCATCGATCATCCGCCGGGCTTCTACGGGCCGGCCGACGGCCCGCTCGCGGTCAATACGCTGGCGGCTGCGGATCGCATCGCACCGCTCGACACCTTTGCCCTGAAGGCGCGCCGAGCCACCTACAGCAACGCCGAGCCGCGCGATCTCAGAGGAATCCTATTGTCGTCATCGCTGGCGCTGTTCCTGATCGACGCGATCATCGTGGCGCTGCTCGGCGGCGGCATCGCCGCGCTGCTGCGGCGGCGTACCGTACCGGCGGCACTTGCATTCGCTCTCGCTCTATCCACGATCACGGCGCTGCCGACGCCGCTGCACGCCGATGCCAACGACGATTTCGCCATCAAGGCGGTCGCACAAACGCATCTCGCCTATGTCGTCACCGGAAATGCCGACGTCGACTCCATCGTCAAGGCCGGTATGGCCGGCCTGACCCTGTTCCTTGCACAGCGCACCGCGCTGGAAGCAGGCGACCCCGTCGGCGTCGATCCCGCGCGCGACGAACTGGCGTTTTTTCCGCTGATCTACTGGCCCATTGTGCCCGGCACGCCGAAACCGCCGCAGGACGCCATCAACCGCATCGACGCCTACATGAAGCAGGGCGGCACCGTGATCTTCGATACCCGCGACGCCATCGAGGCGCCGCCGGGGCCGGGCGGCGAGTCGCAGACTCCCGGAATGATCGAACTGCGCAACATCCTGTCCTCGCTCGAAGTCCCCGAACTCGAGCCGGTGCCGCGCGAGCACGTGCTGACCAAGACGTTTTATCTGCTGCGCGATTTTCCCGGCCGCTTCAATTCGGGCCAGACCTGGGTCGAGACGCTGCCGCGCGAGGACGACGACGAAGCCGCCTCGAAGCCGGCGCGCGGCGGCGACGGCGTTTCGCCGATCATCATCACCTCCAACGATCTCGCCGGCGCGTGGGCGCTGCGGCCCGACGGCCAGCCGATGCTGCCGCTGTCACCCGGCGAGCCGCGGCAGCGCGAATTCGCCTTCCGCGCCGGCGTCAACATCGTGATGTACACGCTGACCGGCAACTACAAGGCCGACCAGGTGCACGCGCCGGCGCTGATCGAACGGCTGGGGCAGTGAGATGCGTGGTCTTAGTATGAGCGCTTCTCACAACTTCGCCGTCATGGCCGGGCATAGCCGTCCGAAGGACGGCGTCGCTTCCGCTCGCCTATGCCCGGCCATCCACGGCTTTCTTTGCGGCCAAGACGTGGATGCCCGGGACAGGCCCGGGCATGACGAAGTTGATAGGTGGATGCCATGAACTACGGCATCGCATTCACGCCTCTGGTTCCTTCGCTGGTGCTGTGGATCGCACTGGCCGCGATTGTCGTGGTCGCCGGCGTCCTGCTGCTTGGCCGTTCGCGAGGTGCCGCGGTGCGCGTGGCCGCGCTGGCGCTGATCCTGCTGGCGCTGGCCAACCCGTCCTTTACCCGCGAGGAACGTGAGCCGCTGTCGTCGGTAGCCGCGGTCGTCATCGACAAGAGCCCCAGCCAGGGATTCGGCGAACGCGCCCGCGAGACCGAACAGGCGCGGCAGGCGCTGGTCGACAGCCTCAAGCAGATCAAGGGGCTCGAGGTTCGCGTGGTCGAAGCCGGACAGGCCGACGGCGAAACCGACGGCACAAAACTGTTCGGCGCGCTGTCGTCGGCACTGTCGGATGTTCCGACCGATCGCGTCGCCGGTGCGTTCATGATCACCGACGGCCGCGTCCACGACGTTCCCGCCAATGCGGCCGCGCTTGGATTTACCGCGCCGGTGCATGCGCTGGTCACCGGACGCAAGGATGAGCGCGATCGTCGCATTGCGATTTCCGCGGCGCCGCGGTTCGGCATCGTCGGACAGACCCAGACCATCACCTACCGGCTCGACGATCAGGGCGTCAGCGGCGAGCGCGCCAAGATCGTGGTGCGCCGCGACGGCGAAGCGATCAACGAGCGTACGCTGCTGAGCGGCCAGACCGCCAATATCGATATCGACATCAAGCACGCAGGACCCAACATCGTCGAAATCGAGGCCTCTCCGCTGCAGAACGAGCTGACGCTGGTCAACAACCGCGCCGTGGTGGCGATCGACGGCGTGCGCGACAAGCTTCGGGTGCTGCTGGTTTCCGGCGAGCCGCATGCCGGCGAGCGCACCTGGCGCAACCTGCTGAAGTCCGACGCCAGCGTCGATCTCATACATTTTACAATTTTGCGTCCGCCCGAGAAGCAGGACGGCACGCCGATCAATGAATTGTCGCTGATCGCGTTTCCGACCCGCGAGTTGTTCACACCGCGTCCACAGGGCAGACTCAACGACTTCAATCTTATCATCTTCGATCGTTATGCTCGACAGGGCGTGCTGCCGATCCCCTATTTCGAAAATATGGCGCGCTACGTGCGCGCCGGCGGCGCGGTGCTGGTCTCCGCCGGTCCCGACTATGCATCCACGACCAGCATCTGGCGCACGCCGCTGGATTCGGTGTTGCCGGCCGAGCCGGTCGGAGTCACCGAAAAGCCGTTCTACGCGCACTTAAGCGACGCCGGAAAGCGTCATCCGGTGACGCGCGGGCTTGAGGGGTCGGCGAGCGAGCCGCCGCACTGGGCCCGGTTCTTCCGTACCGTCGAGACGCGCAACGCCGTCGGCGCCCCGGTCATGACCGGCGCGGACGGCAAGCCGCTGCTGCTATTGTCGCGGTTCGGCGAAGGCCGCGTCGCCTTGCTGCTGTCCGACCATATCTGGTTGTGGGCGCGCGGCTATGAAGGCGGCGGCCCGCATCTCGATTTGCTGAGAAGGATGTCGCACTGGCTGATGAAGCAGCCCGACCTCGACGAAGAGGCGCTGCGGTTGCAGATCGCGGGCAAGGATCTTGCGGTGCTGCGCCAGACCATGTCGGACAGCGTCACGCCGGTGACGGTGACGTCGCCTTCCGGCAAGACGCGCGAGTTGACCCTCGGCCCGAGCGAGCCCGGACTGTGGCGTTCGGCCATTCCGGCCGACGAACTCGGGCTGTGGCAAGCGACCGACGGCACGCTGAAGGCGCTGATCAACGTCGGCCCGGTCAACCCGAAGGAATTTTCCGAAGTCACCTCCACCACGGACATGCTGAAGTCGCTGGCGCAGGCGACCGGCGGCGACGCGCGGCGTGTCGTCGACGGCTCCAGCATCGACCTGCCGCGCATCGTGCCGGTGCGCGCGTCCAGCATTTTTCGCGGCGATGGCTGGATGGGCGTGAAGATGCGCGACGCCAGCGTGGTTCGCGGCGTCGGCGTGCTGCCGATCTTCGCCGGACTGATCGGCTTGCTGTTGCTGCTCGGCGCGTTCGCCGCGACCTGGCTGCGCGAGGGACGCTGAGCTGTAGCGTTGCGCTAATCCCACACCCGCGATTTCAATTCGGCACGCGGCCCCGAGTGCCGTTGACACCGTCCGCTGATCCCAGCGATGTTACACAGTAACATCGACAGCGGCCGGGACGCCCTGGCCGCTCCGATGCAAGGCGTGGTTCGGCATGAACTGGTTCCGATCGAACATCAAACATGGTTCGCGGCTGGCGCTGTTGGCGCTCGCGATTCAGTTTGTGCTGTCATTCGGACATTTTCACGCCATCGCCGCGCAAGCCGCGCCTGCATTCCAGCAAGCAAGCCAGCAGGCGCCCTCCAATCAAGATTCCGATCAGCAGCCAACCGACCCCTGCGCGATCTGCGCCGTCATGGCGCTGGCCAATGCGGTGCTGTTTGCCTCACCGCCGGTGCTGCTGCTGCCGCAGGCCGTTGAATTTCTGTACCTGACGACCGACGCCGAATTCGTCCATCTGGACCATACAAGCGTCGCGTTCCAGCCTCGCGCTCCTCCCGCCTCCTGACATCGATGGCTTGATGATCTCTTGGGAAATCGCCGCGTCACGCGTGGCCGGTCTCCGCAAGATCAATCGAAATCGGTCCGTCCGACATCGACGGCAAGCCGCAATCCGTAAGCGGATTCGGCTTTGGCAGGATCAGGACAATGTCATTCTCATCAAGACGTGCGTTGCTCGCCTCGCGTTCGGCGTCGCTGCTGCTGTGCGCATTCGCCGGCGCGGCGTTAGCCCAGGATGCGCAAGCACCCGCCGCGACCGGCGCGACTGCCCTTCCGGAGATCACGGTAACCGCACCCAGTCCGATCGTGCGGCGAAAGCTCGTCCCTTCGCCCAGACCTGTGCGGGTCGCGCGCGCCGTGCCCGGCAGCAATCGTGAGCCTGCCCCGCAGCTGCAACCCGCGCCGGTCGCAGCCGCCGCTCAAGCAGGCGTGCTTCCGATCGTCACCGATCAATTCGCAACGGTGACCGTGGTGCCGAACGACGAAATCCGCCGCGCGGGCGGCGCGACGCTGGGCGACCTGTTGTTCTCCAAACCGGGCATTACCGGCTCCAGCTTTGCGCCGGGCGCGTCGAGCCGGCCGATCATCCGCGGTCTCGACGTCAATCGCGTCGGGATCGTCGAGAATGGCGTGGGCGGCGGCGGCGCTTCCGATCTCGGCGAGGATCATTTCGTGCCGATCGACCCGCTGACGACCAACCAGATCGAAGTGATCCGCGGTCCCGCCGGCCTGCGCTACGGTTCGACCTCGATCGGCGGCGTGGTCAGCGCTACCAACAACCGGATTCCCGACGCATTACCGGGCTGCGCCGCCGCGCCATTCCAGAACTACGGCGTTCCGGTCAAGGCGCCGCTGGCCAACGTTGGCTCGCCATCGTGCTCGACAGTCGAGACGCGAACGGCGGTGAGTTCGGTCGATCGCGGCGTCGAGGGCGCGATCCTGCTGGATGCCGGCGGCGGCAATGTCGCGGTTCATGCCGACGCCTATGGCCGCAAGGCCGGCGACTACAACATTCCGAGCTATCCCTATCTGTTCGAGCCCGGCAGACCATTTAACGGCCGCCAGCCCAATTCCGCCGCGCAGGTGGATGGAGCTTCCGTCGGCGGCTCCATCTTCTTCCAGGGCGGCTTCATCGGTGCCGCGATCACGCAGAATGACGCGCTGTATCGAATTCCCGGCATCGACGGCGCCGATCATCAGACCCGCATCGACGCCCATCAGACCAAATTGACCGCCAAGGGCGAATACCGCCCGGACGCGGCGGCGATCGACGCAATCCGGTTCTGGGCCGGCGCCACCGACTATCGGCACAACGAAATCGGGCTGGCCGATCCCAACGATCCCGCGACCCTCGGCGTGCGGCAGACTTTTACCAACAAGGAGCAGGAAGCGCGTCTCGAGGTCCAGCTGATGCCGTTCAACGCGCGTTTTGCAGCGGTGACAACGGCGTTCGGCCTGCAGGCGGGGCATCAGGAACTGACGGCGCCAAGCCCGGACAATCCGGGCACACTGTTCAATGGGCTGTGGGACCCGAACAACAATACGCGCGTCGCGGGTTACGTCTTCAACGAGTTCAAGTTCACGGAATCAACCAAGGCGCAGATCGCCGGGCGCATCGAGCATGTCGATCTCCACGGCTCGATGCCGAATTTTCCGCCGGACTTTTTGCCCGACGGAAATCCGCAATTCAATATCGCGCGAAATCCGTCCCTCACGCCGAAGAGCGGCAGCGTCGGCTTGATCCAGAACCTTCCCTGGGATCTGGTCGGCAGCATCACCGCGCAATATGTCGAACGCGCGCCAAAACCCGCCGAACTGTTTTCGCGCGGCGCTCACGACGCCACCGGAACCTTCGACATCGGCGACCCGAACCTGACCATCGAGACCGCCAAATCGGTCGAAATCGGCCTGCGGCGCGCCAGCGGCCCGTTCCGCTTCGAGGCCACCGCCTACTACACCCGCTTCGACAATTTTATCTTCCGGCGGCTGACCGGCGTGATGTGCGGCGACGATTTCAACTCCTGCGGCAATGGCAATCCGGACAACGAGCTCAAGCAGGCGGTCTATTCGCAGCGGGACGCCATCTTCCGCGGCGGCGAATTCCAGAGCCAGTTCGATGTCGCGCAGCTCTACGGCGGCACATGGGGCATCGAGGATCAATTCGATATCGTCCGCGCCACCTTCACTGACGGCACCAACGTTCCGCGTATCCCGCCGGTCCGTGTCGGCGGCGGCCTGTTCTGGCGCGATACGAACTGGCTGGTTCGCGTCAACCTGCTGCATGCTTTCGCGCAGAACGACGTTGCGGCGATCGCCGAGACGCCGACCCCGGGATATAACCTGCTGAAAGCGGAAGTCAGCTACAAGACCAAGCTCGACCCGAATCATTTCGGCGCACGCGAAATGACGGTGGGCGTCGTCGGCAACAATCTGCTGAACGAAAATATCCGGAATTCAGTGTCGTATACCAAGGACGAGGTCTTGCTGCCTGGTATCGGCGTGCGAGCGTTCGCGAACTTCAAATTTTAGCCCGGCTGCTGTAGCCCGGATGGAGCGCAGCGCAATCCGGGGTATTCACATCAGCATTCTCCGTCCCCGGATTTCGCTTCGCTCCATCCAGGCTACAGAAAAACCGTGTGCGTTAACGCGCAAAACTCCAGTCCGGCCGGATCGAGCCGGAGACATCCGCAAACGCGCCATCGACCAGTTCGGCGACCAGCAGGCGCGCGTAGTCCACCGGCCCCGGCATTTTTACCCGGCCTTTCGGGATCATCCTGAACCCGACGCGGCTGTAATAGGCCTCATCACCGACCAGCAGCACGAGGCGATGGCCTTTTGCCTTGGCATCCTTGAGCGCGCGATCGAGTAGCGCGCGGCCGACGCCGCGGCTGCGGAACGGCGGTTCGACCGTCAACGGCCCCAGCAACAAGGCCGGCGTGTCGCCGATCGTAATCGGCAGTTGGCGGACCGAGCCGACCAGCAGCGTGCCGATCCGCGCCGTGAACGACAGATCGAGCAAGTGATCGACATGCTCGCGCAGGCGGTAGGCGCTCAGCACGAAACGGCCGGGCCCGAACGTCCGCGCATGCAGCCGCTCGACCGCCTGCGCGTCGCCCGCGGTTTCCGCCAATATGGTGAGGGACAGATCGCTCATATCGGGACGCGGGATAGCATCTGACCGGCGCGCGGTCCATCGTCGCCGCAGCGTTGAATTGCAAGCCGCATCAGTTGTGGTTGATCGCGGGCTGGGACAGGTAGGCCAGCAGCTTCATCTCGCGCCGTCCCCGCGTCACCGTATCGAGCACCAGTCCGGAAGACACCGACAGCACCGCCAAGATCATCAACCCCATCGACAACACCGCCGTCGGCAACCTCGGGACCAGGCCCTGTTCGAGGTAGGTCACGATCACCGGGATCGCCAACCCGACCGACACCAGCGCCAGGCAGCAGCCGATCGCCGTGAAGAAGCGCAACGGCTTTTCCGAGCGATACAGTTTTACGATGGTGCCGAGGATGCGAAAACCGTCCCGCCAGGTATTGAGCTTGCTGAACGAACCTTCCGGACGCGCATAATACGGAGTCTCGATTTCCGCGACCGGCAGCGCCAGTTCGAGGGCGTGCACGCTCAACTCGGTCTCGATCTCGAACCCGTCGGACAGCACCGGGAAGGTTTTGACAAAGCGCCGCGAGAACACGCGGTAGCCGGAGAGGATGTCCTTGAATTCCTGGCCGAATACCGAGGAGAGAAAACGGGTCAGCATCCAGTTGCCGGTGCGATGGCCGCGCCGGTATGCGGCTTCCGCCTGATCGACACGCAAGCCCACCACCATATCGAGATGGTCGGCCACAAGCCGCTCGATCATACGCGGCGCGCTGGCGGCGTCATAGGTCGCATCGCCATCGACCAGCACATAGATATCCGCGTCGATATCGGCGAACATCCGCCTGACCACGTGACCCTTGCCCTGGCGGCGTTCGCTGCGCACCTGTGCGCCGGCCTCAACCGCGATCGCCTTGGTGCGGTCCGATGAATTATTGTCGTAGACGTAGATTTCGGCCGACGGCAGGCTCTTGCGAAAATCGGCGACCACCGTCGCTACCGCGGCCTCCTCGTTGAAGCACGGCACCAGCACCGCGATCCGCGGCTGCGCCGTCTCGGTTTGCGGCTGCTGCTCCCGTGCAAATTGCGCGAGCGCCTCCGCCATGCCGGCCAGGTCGCCGCGAAGCTTCGGCTGGGGCTTGAGGTCCCGGGCGGCGCTCATCGCCAATCCTTAAAGGTCGTTAACGTTCGACCGTCGATCATAAGGATCGAACGCTAACGATCTCTAACGCCAGGTGGCGAGTGGCTCCCTGTTTTCGAGCACTTCGGCGATCCGCAATCGCGTGCCCTCGGTGGTACCCTGCGGCAGCGCGCCGGCGTCGAAGAAGCCACAGTCGATGATCTCGCGATTGGGCTGCGGCAGCCGATCCTGCCGAAAATGCCTGACGACATAGACCGCGACGTGATCGCGGCGGGAGGCGTAGCTGTTGAAGAATACGCCGTGCAGCCTTGGCTCGCCCGAAAGCTCGATCCGCCCCTCTTCCATCATCTCGCGTTTGAGCGCGCCGCCAAGCGTCTCGCCGACCTCCACGCCGCCGCCCGGCAGATGCCAGCCGGAGACATAGCTGTGTTTGACCAGGAAGACGCGGTTCTCGCCGTCCAGCACCACGCCGCGAACGCCGAGCGTCATGCCGCGGGCAAACCGCCAATACAGGTGAAAGACCCGGCGCAGCGCCGGCTCGAAGGTCCGCCGTACAGTTTGCAAATTCATGACGGCGGAAACCTTGCTGCTTGCGTTGGGTACGACACCTTGCCAAAACAATCGCGATTTTTACAGGGCAGTTTCAATGGCCGCATTCACGTTGGCACATTTGTCCGATCCGCATCTTGCGCCGCTGCCGGCGCCCAGCTTGCGCGAACTCATCGGCAAGCGCGTGACCGGATATCTGCACTGGACGCGCACGCGTCACAGGATACATCGCCGCGAGGTGCTGGACACGCTGGTTGCGGACCTGCGGGCGCAACGGCCCGACCACATCGCCGTCACCGGCGATCTCGTCAACATCGCGCTGGAGGCGGAATTCGCGCCGGCACGTAGATGGCTTCAAACCGTGGGCAGCCCCGAACACGTCACCCTCGTACCCGGCAATCACGATGCCTATGCGCGCGCCACGCAATACCGCTTCGCCGAAATCTGGCGAGATTATATGCGCGGCGACGGGGCGTTGCCGGCTGAGCCCATCACGTTTCCGTTTGTGCGCCGAAGAGGTCCGCTGGCGCTGATCGGCGTCTCGTCGGCGGTGCCGACACCGCCTTTCATGGCAACGGGATGGCTCGGGCAAGCGCAACGCGACGCGCTGGACGGCCTCCTCTCGCAACTATCGGCCGAGCCGGTCTTTCGCGTGCTGCTGATCCATCATCCGCTGCGTTCGGAACAAGGCTCACGGCACAAGCGCCTGACCGATTCGGACGCACTGCTTGCGTTGTTGAAGCGATACGGCGTGGAACTCATCCTGCACGGCCACGACCACACTCATTCCACCATGTGGTTCGACGGGCCGCGCGGCCGCATTCCCGCAGTTGGCGTGCCGTCGGCGTCGGCAGTCGCGCACGGGCATTATCCGGCCGCGGCCTACAATCTGTTCTCGATCGCGCGCGACGGCGATGCGTGGCGTTGCGAGCAGACGGTGCGCGGGTTTGGTGAGGATAGGAGCGTGCACGAGTTGCGCCGAGCGCAGTTGTTGTAGCCCGGATGGAGCGCAGCGAAATCCGGGAATAACACCGACACTGTCCCGGGTTTCGCTGCGCTTCACCCGGGCTACGGACGATCACATATTCCGCAGCGTCGCGAACAGCGCGAGGCCGAACAGGGCGAGCGCGCCGAGGATGAATCCGAGCGCAAACGTCCAGAAACCGCCGCGGCGCTTTTTCTCGACCGGCTCGGGCTCGGGAATTGGGGTTGCGACCAGCGCGTGCTCGCGCTCGACCATGCGGCGCGCGACATAGTCGGTGACGGCGTCGGCGATCGCTGCGGCCTCGTGCGATTCCGCGATCACGATGCGGCCGAAGCGGGTGTCCTGGACAAAGCGATAGATGCGCTTGTCGCGACCCATCGCGACATGCGCTACCACGTCGATCCATAGCCGCGGGTTCTCGCCCTGGCTGATGCCGCGATCGAACAGGTCGATATGCCCGGGGATCTGTTCGAACAGCGGATCAAGCGCCTCGTTCAGGATTTCAAGCCGGGCCACCTCGGCGTCGCGCAGGTCGACCACAACGCCGGTGCGATCGGCCGCCTCGATCCGCGCCTGCCGCAAGGCATCGCGCAGCCGCATCGGCTTTTCGGCCGCAGGATCAGTCGCGGAATTCGGCACGTCGGACATAGCGCGGACGCCTGCTCCTTAAGAGGGGTTCTGCCGCGATTAACTTATCAGTAACCACGTTCGGCGCAAAGGCCCTTTGTTACCAAAGGCTTACACCTGACGGCAACGGCCCCAGCCGAGGAATCGGGTGAGGCCGTTGACCGTTGAGCGAGAGAAGCCGGCGCTTCAGGCGACGACGCGGCTCGGCTCTTCCACGATGGAGAAGCGCACGCCGGCTTTGTGACGGTTCTCTTCGGAGACCTCCCGCCAGCAGTCCTCGGCCTCCTTGCGGGTCTTGAACGGACCCTTCACCTGGGCCGATCCTTCGACCAGCTTGTGAAAGTTCATCGAGCCGAATTCGCCGCCGATAACCCAAAAATTGCTGCCTGGCATGATCGTCTCCTGCTGTTAGCCGAACTGGTTCATCGTGTTATGGGCGCCGCCGGCCTTCAGCGCGGCCGCACCAGCAAAGTATTCCTTGTGTTCGTCGCCGATGTCCGAGCCGGCCATGTTCTGATGCTTCGCGCAGGCGATGCCTTGACGGATTTCCTGGCGCTGAACATTTTTCACATAGCCCAGCATGCCCTGCTCGCCGAAATACTCCTTCGCCAGATTATCGGTCGAAAGCGCTGCCGTGTGATAGGTCGGCAACGTGATCAGATGATGGAAGATGCCGGCGCGCTTGGCTGAATCGGCCTGGAAGGTCCGGATCAGCTCGTCGGCTTCGATCGCCAGCGGCGTTCCGTCGTATTCCGCCTTCATCAGCTCGGCACGATTGTACTTGCTGACATCCTTGCCGGCTTGCTTCATCGCATCGTAAACCTGCCAACGGAAGTTGAGCGTCCAGTTGAACGACGGCGAATTGTTGTAGGCGAGCTTCGCGTTCGGGATCACCTCGCGAACGCGATCGACCATTTTGGCGATCTGCTCGATATTCGGCTTCTCGGTCTCGATCCATAAAAGATCAGCGCCGTTCTGCAGCGAGGTGATGCAGTCGAGCACGCAGCGATCCTGACCCGTGCCTTCGCGGAATTGATACAGGTTGCTGGCGAGACGCTTGGGGCGCAACAGCTTGCCGTTGCGGCTGATGATGACGTCACCATTGCCGACCTTCGACGCATCGACTTCTTCGCAATCGAGGAAGCTGTTGTACTGGTCGCCGATGTCGCCCGGCTTGTGGCTCACGGCGATCTGTTGCGTGAGCCCGGCGCCGAGCGAGTCGGTACGGGTCACGACCACGCCGTCTTCGACGCCGAGTTCGAGGAAGGCGTGGCGGCAGGCGCGGATTTTCGCCAAAAACACCTCGTGCGGCACGGTCACCTTGCCGTCCTGGTGACCGCACTGCTTTTCGTCGGAGACCTGGTTTTCGATCTGCAGGGCGCATGCGCCCGCCTCGATCATCTTCTTTGCGAGCAGATAGGTCGCCTCGGCATTGCCGAAGCCGGCGTCGATGTCGGCGATAACCGGCACGACGTGGGTCTGGAAATTATCGATCTTTTCGATCAGCGCCTTTTCCTTCGCCTTGTCGCCAGCTTTACGGGCTGCGTCGAGGGAACGGAAAATGTCGTTGAGCTCACGGGAGTCCGCCTGGCGCAGGAAGGTGTAAAGCTCTTCGATCAGCGCCGGCACGGAGGTCTTTTCGTGCATGGACTGGTCGGGAAGCGGTCCGAACTCGGAGCGAAGCGCTGCGATCATCCAGCCGGAGAGATACAGATAGCAGCGATCGGTGGTGCCGAAATGCTTCTTCACCGAAATCAGCTTCTGCTGCGCGATAAAGCCGTGCCAGCAACCGAGCGACTGGGTGTATTTCGTAGCATCGGCGTCGTAGCGCGCCATATCGGCGCGCATCAGCGCGGCGGTGTAGCGCGCGATATCGAGGCCGGTCTTGAAGCGGTTCTGCAACCGCATGCGGGCCACGGCTTCGGCCTTCACGCCATTCCACGTGTCCTTGTCCTTGAGCAGCGCTTCGGCCGCTTCGATTTCGCTCTGATAGGTGGCAGGCGCCTGGATGGTCAGATCGCTGATCCCACGTGGCTGGAAGTTCATGTCCGTGATCCCTTCGGTGACGACAAGTTCGCATTGCTACATTCGTGACATTGCGATGCGAAACGTGCCAGGAGCTAAACGTGAAACTCTGAAAATAGTATAGTAGACTGAGCGTCGATTGGTGATGTATTGTAACATACACACTTGTGTGGTATGTTATTTTGTAATTCTTGTCACAAAGCGGCGAGGCGCCCATGGCGGCGGAATCAGGCAAGAAACTGTTCGTCGGCCCGCGGTTCCGGCGCATCCGCCAGCAATTGGGGCTGTCGCAAACCCAGATCGCCGAGGGCCTGGGCATTTCTCCAAGCTATATCAACCTGATAGAGCGAAACCAGCGCCCGGTGACGGCGCAGATCCTGCTGCGGCTAGCGGAGACCTATGACCTCGATTTGCGCGACCTTGCCAGCGCCGATGAGGACCGCTTCTTTGCCGAGTTGAACGAGATCTTCTCCGACCCGCTGTTTCGGCAGATCGACCTGCCGAAACAGGAGCTGCGCGATCTCGCCGAATTGTGCCCCGGTGTGACGCATTCGTTACAACGGCTGTATGCCGCCTACACCGAGGCCCGACGCGGTGAAACGCTGGTCGCCGCGCAAATGGCCGATCGCGACGACGGCAGCCGGTTCGAGGCCAATCCGATCGAGCGCATCCGCGATTTGATCGAGGCCAACCGCAATTATTTCCCCGAACTCGAACAATCAGCGGAAAACCTGCGCGACGAAATAAACGTGGCCTCGCAGGATCTGTTCGCAGCACTGGGTACCCGGTTGCGTGAAAAACATTCCATCGTCACCCGCATCATGCCGGTGGACGTGATGCGCGAGACGCTGCGCCGGTTCGACCGGCATCGCCGGCAACTCCTGATTTCCGAACTGGTCGATGGCCCCGGCCGCGCATTCCAGCTCGCTTTCCAGGTCGGGCTTTCCGAATGCGGCGGCATTTTCGATGGCATCATCAATCGCGCCGGTCCGCTGGATGAAACGCCGCGCCGGCTCTATCGCATTACGCTGGCGAATTATTTTGCCGCCGCCGTGATGATGCCCTATGCGGCGTTCCATTCCGCCGCGGAAGCGCTGAGCTACGACGTCCACGTGCTGTCCCAGCGTTTTGGCGCCGGCTTCGAGCAGGTCTGCCATCGCCTGACCACGCTGCAGCGGCCGAACGCGCGGGGCGTGCCGTTCTTCATGCTGCGGGTCGACAATGCCGGAAACGTTTCAAAACGGTTTTCGTCCGGCACCTTTCCATTCTCGAAATTCGGCGGCACCTGCCCGCTGTGGAACGTGCATTCGACCTTCGACACGCCGGACCGCCTGCTGAAACAGGTGATCGAACTGCCCGACGGCAGCCGCTATTTCTCGATCGCGCAGATGGTGCGGCGGCCGGTGGCGCCGCACCCGCAGCCGCAGCCGCGCTTCGCCATCGGCTTGGGGTGCGAAATCCGCCACGCTTCGCGGCTGGTCTACGCCACCGGCATCGATCTGGAGAAAGCCGAGGGCACCCCGATCGGCGTCAACTGTAGGCTTTGCGAGCGCGAAAACTGCAGCCAGCGCGCCGAACCGCCGATCACGCGCACGCTGATTCTGGATGAGAACACGCGGCGCGTGAGTTCGTTTGCGTTCTCAAATGCGCGGGAGCTGTAGCGCGAGCTTCACTCATGTAGCCTGGATGGAGCGCAGCGAAATCCGGGGACTGAGAATGCTGAAGCGCTCGTCCCGGATTGCGCTACGCTCCATCCGGGCTACGAACTCAAATTCTTCTGCAAGATTTCAAACAGCCACACTTCCGCGTTCTCGCGGCGCGATGCGTCCGAGGTTTGCCAGTCCCTCGCGAACCGCAAGGGGATGGAGCGGTGGGAGGCGCCAGGATGCTTGCGAGGCACCCCCGGAGGCGGGTGGTGAGCCCACCTCGCACGGCAAGGCAACCGTGCGCGCCCAAGGCAAGGCGCAGCGCCTCCCAGCGCTCCACCGGCCACCAGGCCGTCGACCGATCCGGGGCGCCCCGGTCCGGCCAGCTCTCGCTCTGTTCGCTTAAAGGATCGCCTCTAGAAAGCGGCCCCTCACCAAACAGGACGCGAGCAGGATAAGCGAGGTCTTGGGGTGTTGGATAGGCATACATTCACAATTTCGTGAACGCTGATTTGCAGGGTTGGGCGCCCGAATTAGTGCCGATCGGGCAGCGCGTGCTGACATACCTGCACGGCACGATCCGGCATTCGTCGAACAACGGGTTAGCAAACGTCTTCTATCGAAATTATTTTTTTACGAGCGGTCGGGCAATGCCGCCCTTTGCCTGCGGCGCGGCGGAAAGTGAATCACTTTCAAGCTGTTACCGGGAGCCTGCGTCTGTCGCGGAGAACTGCCGCTATGCTTTTTCGGACATCGCATATTGATTGCGTTTGAGTGTGGCCAATTTGGCACGCGGAATTTGGCGATACACGCTTAGGATGATTCGATATTGATTCGAGCTACAAGCAACAAGCGGAGAAATCGTCATGAAAAAGCTCTTACTTGGAATAATCGGTTTGGTTGCATTATCGGGATCTGCCGTCGCCGCCGATCTTGCCGCGCGGCCCTACAAGGCGCCACCTCCCATGGTTACCCCCATCTACGACTGGACCGGCTTCTACATCGGCGCCAATGGCGGCTGGGGACAAAGCCGCAACTGCTGGGACATCGTCCCGGTAGCCGGTGCGCTGATCGCGGACGGTTGCGTCGACCGCTCCGGCGGCATGCTCGGCGGACAATTGGGCTACCGCTGGCAGTCCGGCCAGTTCGTGTTCGGCCTCGAAGCGCAAGGCGACTGGGCGGATATCCACTCCTCGCATGTCAGCATCATCAACCCGCTGTTCACCACCGGGGTCAAGACCGACGCCGTGGGCCTGTTCACCGGCCAGATCGGATACGCCTGGAACTCGGCACTGCTTTACATGAAAGGCGGCGCCGCGGTCACAAGGAACCGGTTTGACATCAACACCACCCTCGGCGGCGTGAACGTTGCCTCCGCGAGCGCAACGCGGTGGGGCGCTGCCGTCGGGGCCGGCATCGAGTACGGCTTCTCGCCGAACTGGTCGGTCGGCTTCGAATACGATCACCTCTTCATGGGCGACTCGAACAATTCCTTCTCGGTCGTCAACCCGCTGCTCGCCGGCGCGCTTAACCGGATCAGCCAGGACGTTGACATGATCACGCTACGCGTGAACTACCGCTTCGGCGGTGCGGCCCCGCTGGTGGCGCGATACTGAGCGGACGTCAGATCGATCTGGAAAGGCCGGCCTCGTGCCGGCCTTTTTTGTTAATCCGCCAGCGCAAAGGCCTTGCACCAGCGTCCCTGCTTCCCGCCCTCGACGACCTTGCAGGCGTTCGGCCGTTCGAACAATGTGCATAGTCCGCAGCTGTAGATGCCGTTCGGCCGATATTGCGCCGACAACCATCTGCATCAGCGCTCGCCGCGACCTGTCCAGTGACTGTTCGGGCATGGATTTTCCTTCCTGAAGGATGCTACGACGGCGTGGCCCTGCTGCAAATTCAGTCCGCCGGATTACCGCATGCAACGATTTTCTACCGCATGGCTTCTTGCCGGCACCGTCTTGGCGATCCTGTCCGGTCCGATGCCGGCGCCGGCTCACCCGGCTCCTGCTCCGGTCAGGCCAACTTTCACGCGACCGGCAATTGTGCCGGCCCGGCCTGCATTGGCACCGACCCAACAGGGCGTTGCGTCGCCAGCCCCACGCGGCGCGTCCTGTCATGGCGGCATGAGTTTCGATCGCTTCCTCGCCGGCCTGAAACAGGAGGCCGCAGCCGCCGGTGTCTCGCAAGCCGCGCTGGCGGAAGCCGCACCTTATCTCGTCTACGACCAGGGCATCGTCAATCGCGATCGCGGCCAGCGCGTGTTCGGACAGGTGTTCACGGTGTTCGCCGGACGGATGGCGGCGATCTCCCGCATGCAGCAGGGCCAGGCCCGCATCAAGGCCAATGCGGCGGCGTTTGCGCGCGCCGAGAAGCAATATGGCGTGCCGCCGGAAGTGATCGCGGCATTCTGGGGACTGGAAAGCGATTTCGGCGCCAACATGGGCACTTTGCCTACGCTGCGCTCGCTGGTGTCGCTGGCTTACGATTGCCGGCGCTCAAAAATGTTTCAGGACGAGACCATCGCCGCGTTGAAAATCATCGACCGCGGCGATCTCTCGCCACCCGAGATGATCGGCTCATGGGCCGGCGAACTCGGACAGACGCAATTTCTGCCGACGCATTATTTCAATTATGCCGTCGACTACGACGGCGACGGCCATCGCAACCTGCTGCGCAGCCCCAGTGACGTGATCGGCTCGACCGCGAACTATATCGCCACCGGCCTGAAGTGGCGGCGCGGCGAGCCGTGGCTGCAGGAAGTGCGCGTGCCGCAGAATTTGCAATGGGATCAGGCCGACCTGACCATCCAGCACCCGCGCTCGAAATGGGGGGCGTGGGGCGTCACCTACCCGGATGGGCGCGCGCTGCCGAACGACGATCTGCCGGCATCGCTGCTGCTGCCGATGGGACGCACCGGGCCGGCATTCCTCGCCTACCCGAATTTCGCGGCCTACACCGAGTGGAATAATTCGCTGATCTATTCCACCACCGCGGGCTATCTTGCCACCCGCATCGCAGGTGCACCGCCGATGCGGCAGCCGCAGGCGCCGGTCGCGCAACTGCCTTTCAATGAGTTGCGCGAGATGCAGCAGCTGCTGGTGCGCGCGGGATTCAACGTCGGCAAGATCGACGGCATCATGGGCCAGCAGAGCCGCACGGCGGTAAAGGCGATGCAGATCAAATACGGCCTGCCCGCCGATTCCTGGCCGACCGCCGAGTTGCTGGCCCGAATGCGCGGCGTGCCGCGCCAGGCCGTCATTCCGGGACGAGAGTAAAACGAGCGAACCACCGTCATTCCGGGGCGCGCCTCCTTCAGGCGCGAGCCCGGAATCACAAAGTACACCGTCATTCCGGGGCGACGCCTTCGGGTCCGCGCAAAGCGCGGCCCGATGGCGACGAACCCGGAATCTCGATGTGAAGGGCACGCAGCTAAACATCTCTGGATTCCGGGTTCGCGCCCCAAGAGGCGCGCCCCGGAATGACGAAAGCAGTTTCCATGGCGCGGAAAAAGTGCTCTAGGATTTTGCAACAATAACCCGGAGGGACTTTCGTGCGTCACACTGCCATCCTTGCTGCCGCCGCCATTGCGCTATCGGCCACCGCCGCCACTGCGGACGATCTGAAGATTGCCTTGATTTACGGCAAGACCGGCCCGCTCGAGGCCTATGCCAAGCAGACCGAGACCGGGCTGCGCATGGGGCTGGAATACGCCACCAAGGGCACCATGGTGCTCGATGGCCGCAAGATCGTCGTCATCACCAAGGACGACCAGAGCAAGCCCGATCTGTCGAAAGCCGCCCTGGCAGAGGCCTATCAGGACGACAAGGCCGACATCGCGATCGGCACGACGTCATCGGCCGCGGCGCTGGCCGACCTTCCGGTTGCCGAGGAAAACAAGAAGATCCTGATCGTCGAGCCCGCGGTCGCGGACCAGATTACCGGCGAGAAGTGGAACAGATACATCTTCCGCACCGGGCGCAATTCGTCGCAGGACGCGATCTCCAACGCGGTGGCGATCGGCAAGCCCGGCGTCACGGTTGCGACGCTGGGCCAGGACTATGCCTTCGGCCGCGACGGCGTCGCCGCCTTCAAGGAGGCGCTGGCGAAAACCGGCGCGACGCTCGCCGCCGAAGAATACGTGCCGACCACCACCACCGACTTCACCGCGGCCGGCCAGCGCCTGTTCGACGCGCTGAAGGACAAGCCGGGCCGCAAGATCATCTGGGTGATCTGGGCCGGCGGCGGCGATCCCCTGACAAAACTGCAGGACATGGATCCGAAGCGCTACGGCATCGAGCTGTCGACCGGCGGCAACATCCTGCCCGCGCTTGCCGCCTACAAGCGGCTGCCCGGCATGGAAGGCGCGACCTATTACTATTACGACATCCCGAAGAACCCGATCAACGACTGGCTGGTCGCCGAGCACCAGAAGCGCTTCAACGCGCCGCCGGACTTCTTCACCGCGGGCGGTTTTGCCGCGGCAATGGCGGCGGTCACTGCGGTGACGAAGGCGAAATCCACCGACACCGAAAAGCTGATCGCGGCGATGGAAGGCATGGAGTTCGACACGCCGAAAGGCAAGATGGTGTTCCGCAAGGAGGACCATCAGGCGCTGCAGAGCATGTATCACTTCAAGGTCAAGGTCGACCCGAACCTGGCCTGGGCGGTGAACGAGCCGGTCCGCGAGATCAAGATCGAGGACATGAACATCCCGATCCGCAACAAGCGGTGAGTGACGAGCCACACATGATGCGTCGTCCCCGCGCAGGCGGGGACCCATACGCCGTGTCGTCGCCGTTAAGGCAGTGCGGTCGTTGTGAGGTCGAGTTTCCTCACATAGACTGGGGTTATGGGTCCCCGCCTTCGCGGGGACGACGCTGTCCATGACCCTCTCCCTCGAAACCCGCGACCTGACCATCCGCTTCGGCGGCCATGTCGCGGTGAACAGCGTCTCTTGCGCGTTTCGGCCGGGCGAACTCACCGCCATCGTCGGGCCGAACGGCGCCGGCAAGACCACCTATTTCAACCTGATCTCCGGACAATTGCGTCCGAGCGCCGGCAGCATCCTGTTCGACGGCGCCGATATCACGAAATTGTCCGCGCCGCTGCGTACCCGCGCCGGGCTCGGCCGCGCGTTCCAGCTCACCAATCTGTTTCCGAATCTGAGCGTGGAAGAAAACGTCCGCCTCGCGGTGCAGGCGGCGAACGGCGTGCACTACGACATGCTGCGGCCATGGATGACGCGCCGCGACCTGATCGCGCGCGCCGACGCCATTCTCGACGAGCGTCGCGCTCGGCGGCCGCCGCAATGTGGCAGCGACCGTTCTTTCCCATGGCGACCAGCGCAAGCTCGAGGTCGCATTGATGATGGCGCTGGAGCCGAAGGTGTTCATGTTCGACGAGCCGACCGCCGGCATGAGCGTCGATGAAGTGCCGGTCGTGCTCGACCTCATCGCAAAACTGAAGCAGGACACCAGCAAGATCATCCTGCTGGTCGAGCACAAGATGGACGTGGTGCGCTCGCTGGCCGACCGCATCATCGTGCTGCATAACGGGCAACTGGTCGCCGACGGCAAGCCGGCCGAAGTGATCGCCTCGCCGATCGTGCAGGAAGCCTATCTCGGCATCGCACCGGGAAAGAGCGCGGCATGAGCGATCTGCTGACGCTTTCCGGCGTGCACACCCATATCGGGCGCTACCACATCCTGCATGGCGTCGATCTCAGCGTGCCCGAAGGCCAGACCACGATGCTGCTCGGCCGCAACGGCGCCGGCAAGACCACGACACTGCGCACCATCATGGGACTGTGGCCGGCCTCATCCGGACAGATCACGCTTGCCGGACAGCGCATCGAGCAGCACGCGACGCCGGATATCGCGAGGGCACGGCGTCGGCTATGTGCCGGAAAGCATGGCGGTGTTTTCCGATCTCACGGTGAAGGAAAACCTGATCCTCGCCGCGCGCGACGGACCGCTGGATGACACGCGGCTGGAATGGATCTTTGGATTCTTCCCCGCGCTGAAACGGTTCTGGCTGTCGCGCGCGGGGTCGCTGTCCGGCGGGCAGAAACAGATGCTGTCGATCGCGCGCGCCGTGGTCGAGCCGCGCAAGCTGCTGCTGATCGACGAGCCGACCAAGGGCCTGGCGCCGGCGATCATCGTGGCGCTGATCGAATGCTTTGCGGAAATAAAACGCCGCGGCGCCACGATTCTGCTGGTCGAACAGAATTTCCATGTCGCGCGCCAGATCGGCGACACCGTACTGGTGATGGACAACGGCAGGATCGTGCATCGCGGCGACATGGCCGATCTGGCAGCCGACGTGCCGTTGCAGGAACGGCTGCTCGGCTTGAGCCTGGAGGCGCATCAATGACGGAGCTTGCCGTAGCGGACGCGCTGCCGAAGCCGAAACGCGATCTGTTGCCGGTGCTGCTGCCGGTAATCCTCGCGCTGGCGATGGTCCCGCTGATCGGATCGGGGAGTTCGTGGGTGACGCTGACGGCAGCCAGTCTTGCGATGGGCATGATGATCTTCATCATGGCGTCGGGGCTGACGCTGGTGTTCGGCCTGATGGACGTGCTGAATTTCGGCCACGGCGCGTTCATCGCGGTCGGCGCCTATATCGCGACGCTGGTGCTGCTGCCGCTGGCGGCGTGGGTGCAGGCGGATTCGCTCTGGATGAACCTGGCGGTGCTGGCGCCGGCGGCGCTGGCCGCGATGGCGGTGTCCGGCGCGCTTGGCCTTGTGGTCGAGCGCGTGCTGATTCTCCCGGTCTACGGCCAGCACCTCAAGCAGATCCTGATGACCACCGGCGGCCTGATCGTCGCCGAACAGGCGCTGTATGCGCTGTGGGGACCGCAGATCATTCCGCTGCCGCTGCCGACCTCGCTGCGCGGCTCCTTCATCCTCGGCGACGTCGCGATCGCGAAATATCGTCTGCTGGCGATGCTGGTCGGCCTCGCCGTGTTCCTGAGCATCCAGCTGGTACTGAACCGCACCAAGATCGGCCTGTTGATCCGCGCCGGCGTCGAGAACCGCGAGATGGTGGAGGCGCTCGGCTATCGCATCCGCCGGCTGTTCCTCGGCGTGTTCATGACAGGCTCGGCGCTGGCCGGTCTCGGCGGCATCATGTGGGCGCTGTACCGCGAGCAGGTTCACGCCTCGATGGGCAACGATCTCACCGTGCTGGTGTTCATCGTCGTCATCATCGGCGGGCTGGGCTCGATCGGCGGCTGCTTTATCGGCGCGCTGCTGGTCGCGATGGTCGCCAATTACGGCGGCTTCCTGGTGCCGAAACTGGCGCTGGTCTCCAACATCCTGCTGATGGTCGCGATCCTGATGTGGCGGCCGCGCGGGCTTTATGCGGTGACAAGCCGATGAAGGTTTGCCGATGATGATGCTGTCAGGCGATCCGCCGCGCAGCCGCGCGCTCAGCATCCTGCTTATCGTCATCATCGCTGCGCTGGCGGTGGCGCCGTTCGTGTTTCCCGGCGCCAAGGCGATGAATGTCGCCACGAAAATCTGCATCTTCGCGGCACTGGTGGCATCCTACGACCTGCTGCTCGGCTATACCGGCTCGGTATCGTTCGCCCACACCATGTTCTACGGCATCGGCAGCTACGCCATCGCGATCGCGCTGTATTCGCTGGGCCCGACCTGGGCCGCGGTCGCGACCGGGCTGGCGATCGGGCTGCCGCTGGCGGCGCTGCTGGCGCTTTGCATCGGCCTGTTCTCGCTGCGGGTGGAAGCGATCTTCTTTGCCATGATTACGCTTGCGGTAGCGTCCGCGTTTCTGGTGCTGGCGTCGCAATTGTCGTGGCTGACCGGCGGCGAGGACGGCCGCAGTTTTCAGCTGCCGGAATTGCTGCGGCCCGGTACCATCCTGATTCCGAAGGACTGGTTCGGTCTTGCCGTCAACGGGCGCACGCTGACCTATTACATCATCTTCGTCGCCTGCGCCGCGATGATCCTCGCGCTGCTGCGCGTGGTGAACTCGCCGTTCGGCCGGGTGTTGCAGGCGGTCCGCGAAAACCGCTTTCGCGCCGAAGCGCTGGGCTACCGCACCGTGTTTCATCTGACTTACGCCAATTGCCTCGCGGCGCTGGTTGCCGCCTCCGCCGGCGCGCTGAACGCGCTGTGGCTGCGCTATGCCGGCCCCGACACCTCGCTGAGCTTTGCGATCATGCTCGACATCCTGCTGATGGTGGTGATCGGCGGCATGGGCACGATGTACGGCGCGATCGTCGGCGCCGCCATCTTCATCCTGGCGCAAAACTATCTGCAGGCGCTGATGAGCGTCGCCTCCAACGCGGCGGCTGACGCCGGATTGCCGCTGCTGCCGGGACTGCTGCATCCGGACCGCTGGCTGCTGTGGCTCGGCCTGCTGTTTATCTTCAGCGTGTATTTCTTCCCGGCCGGCATCGTCGGCCGGTTGCGCGCGGGCGCACGGCCATCCACATGATACACCGTGTCCCGGACGCGGTGCGGCATTCTTCATGCCGCTCCGCAGAGCCGGGATCGTACCAAACACCGGCGTGCGTTACGGCCCCGGCTCTGCAGCGCACCACGCCGCGAAGAGCGGCGCGCTGCGCTGCGTCCGGGGAACGAGAACAGTCCTTCCATCCAGCGAAAGAGCATCCATGTCCTTCTATGACGCGACCGTCCCTGCCTTCCTGCAGATCCTCAACAGCCTCTCCGGACTCCTCAAAAAAGCCGAGGCGCATTGCGCGGCGAAAAACATCCAGCCCGAGGTGCTGCTGTCGGCGCGGCTCTATCCGGACATGCTGCCGCTGAGCAAGCAGATTCAGCTCGCGTCAGACTTTGCGGCGAAGGGCTGCGCGCGGGTGACGCACAGTGAGGTGCCGTCGACGCCCGACACCGAAAAAACCTTCGCCGAGTTGCAGCAGCGGCTGGCCAAGACCATCGAATATGTGAACGGTTTCAAGCCGGCGCAGTTCGAAGGCGCAGAGGGCCGCGATGTGAAATTTCCCGCCGGTCCCGACCGCACCATGACGCTGAAGGGCCAGCAGTTCATCAGCCATTTCGCGTTTCCGAATTTCTACTTTCATGCCGCCACCGCCCACGGCATCCTGCGCCACAACGGCGTCGAGATCGGCAAGCGGGATTTTTTGGGGGTGAGTTAAGAACCACCCTCGTCATGCGCGGGCTTGACCCGCGCATCCATCCATCTTCATAAGATGCATTTTAGGAAGCGGATGGATTGCCGGGTCAAGCCCGGCAATGACAGGAGGAAATCGCCGATGTCAGTTACCACCCACGCCCCAAAACACCTCGATCCGTCCGCATCATTGCACCCCGAAACACTTGGCCAGGCCAAACCCCACGGCCGCCTCGCCGGCCGCCGCATCGTCGTGGTCGGCGCGGGACAGCGCAAGATCATCGATGAGGATCCGCCGATCGGCAACGGCCGCGCGATGTCGGTGCTGTTCGCGCGCGAGGGTGCGCATGTCGCCTGCATCGATGTGAACAAGGATGCCGCGGACAATACCGTGGCACAGATCAGGTCCGAAGGTGGCAAGGCTTTCACGCATGTCGTCGATGTCTCGGACGCTGCCGCGATCGCACCAGCGCTGGAGCATTGCGCGAAGCAACTCGGCGGGCTCGACGGGCTGGCGCTGAATGTCGGGATTTCGTCGGGGCTGTCGCTGCCGAAAATGACCGCCGAGGCGTGGGACAGGGACTACGCCGTCAACGTCCGCAGCCACATGCTGTTCGCGCAGAAGGCGCTCGAGCTGATGTCGCCGGGCGGCGCGATCGTGCTGATGTCGTCGATGGCGAGCCAGCGCGCCAATGGCCGCAATCCGGCTTACGAATCCTCCAAGGCCGCGCAGATCGCGCTCGGCCGCGCCATTGCGCGGGCCGGCGAGGACAAGGGCATTCGCGCCAATGTGATCGCGCCGGGATTCATGGACACGCCGATGGGCCGCGACGCCAGCCGCCGCCGTTCCGACCGTGCCGTGACGGTGCCGTTCGGCCGCCAGGGTACGGGCTGGGAGGTCGGTTATGCTGCGCTGTTCTTGATTTCGAATGAATCCTCCTATGTCAACGCACACACGCTGTTTCTCGACGGCGGCCATATGGCCGGGATCGTGCGCAGTTGATCTGCGAAAGTCGAATGGCTCGCGGCATTGCCTTTTGAAAACCGAAGTACCAACTCGTCATCACCTCAACTTTTCTGGAAATAACAAATGAGCACTGCGACCAAACTGTTCGAGCCCTTCAAGCTTGGGCCCCTTACGCTTCCCAACCGCCTGGTGATGGCGCCGCTGACCCGCAACCGCGCACTCGCCGGCCTGGTGCCCAATCCGCTGGCGGTCGAATACTATGGCCAGCGCGCCTCCGCCGGACTGCTGGTGAGCGAGGCGACGCAGGTTTCGCAGCAGGGCCAGGGCTATCAGGACACGCCCGGCATCTATTCGCGGGAACAGGTCGCCGGCTGGCGCAAGGTGACGGATCGCGTCCATGAACGCGGCGGCCGCATCTTCCTTCAGCTCTGGCATGTCGGGCGTATCTCGCATGTCGACCTTCAGGAGAACAACCAGGCGCCGGTCGCGCCCTCGGCGATCCGCGCCAAGGGCAAGACGTTTGTAAACGGAACGTTCGCCGATGTGTCGGAGCCGCGCGCGCTAAGCTTGCAGGAAATCCCCGGCATCATCGAGAGTTTCAGGAAGGGCGCGGCCAATGCGCTGGCGGCGGGCTTCGACGGCGTCGAGGTGCATGGCGCCAATGGCTATCTGCTGGAACAGTTTGCCAAGGACGGCACCAACAAACGCACCGACGCCTACGGCGGATCGATCGAGAACCGCGCCAGGCTGATGCTCGAGGTTGCCAAGGTGGTGGTGGCGGAAGCCGGATCTGAGCGGACCGGCATCCGTATTTCGCCGGTAACGCCGGCCAACGATATCTCCGACAGCAATCCGCAGCCGCTGTACGACTACATCGTCGATCAGCTCAACGCGCTGAAGCTTGTCTATATTCACCTCGTCGAAGGTGCGACCGGCGGCGCGCGCGACATCGCGCCGTTCGACTACGGCTCGTTGCGCAAGCGGTTCAAGGGCGCCTACATCGCCAACAACGGCTACGATTTCGATCTTGCGAACAAGGTGCTGGCCGCCGACGAAGCCGACCTGATCGCGTTCGGAAAGCCGTTCCTCGCCAATCCCGACTTGGTCGAACGATTGAAGCGCGGCGCGCCGCTGAACGCACCGGACAAGGCGACGTTCTACGGCGGCGGCGCCAAGGGATATACGGATTATCCGGCGCTGGGCGATTCGCTGCAGGCGGCGCAGTAAGCTTGTAGCCCGGATGGAGCGAAGCGCAATCCGGGGAATGTGGACCCGGGTTTCGCTGCGCTTCACCCGGGCTACGATTGCTCAGACAAAAGGCCGGGATCGCTCCCGGCCTTTTTGTTGCGTTCCCCGGATGCAGCGCAGCGCCATAAGCGCGTTTACGCGCGTCTTCGACGCGCTATGGCACTTGCGGAGCGGTGCGTTGCAGAGCCGGGGTCAAGGTTGCCTGCTTAACCGGGGTCCCGGTTCTGCGAAGCGGCATGAAGAATGCCGCATCGCGCCCGGGACACGTGTGTTGCCTCAATTCGACGCCCGCTTCGGCGGGGTGGCCGGCCATGACTTGATCAGCGCGTCGTAGTCGATGGTTTCGCCCTTCGGCTTTTCGTTGGCGAGCTTACGCTGCGGCGCCACCGTGCCGTCTTTCTCGGCCTTGGCGAACCAGTATTCCGGCTTCTCCTTCTTGTTCAGTTTTGGGCCGCAGGCGCCCTGCACGCCGGATTTCTCCAGCCGCTCCATCACCGAATCCTGCGCGGCCGCCAGCGCGTCCATCGCAGCCTGCGGCGTCTTCGCACCGGACGACGCATCGCCGATGTTCTGCCACCACAGCTGCGCCAGCTTCGGATAGTCCGGCACATTGTTGCCGGTCGGGGTCCACTGCACGCGCGCGGGCGAACGGTAGAACTCGATCAGGCCGCCGAGTTTCGGCGCGCGCTCGGTGAAGGATTTGTCCCAGATGTCGGACTCGCGAATGAAGGTGAGGCCGACATGGCTCTTCTTCAGGGACACCGTCTTGGAGATGATGAACTGCAGATACAGCCAGGCTGCCTTGCGGCGGTCCGGCGGCGTCGACTTGAGCAGCGTCACCGAGCCGGCGTCCTGATAGCCGAGCTTCATGCCGTCCTTCCAGTAGGAGCCGTGCGGCGACGGCGCCATGCGCCATTTCGGCGTGCCGTCGGCGTTCATCACGGCGATGCCGGGCTTCACCATGTCGGCGGTGAACGCCGTGTACCAGAAGATCTGCTGGGCGATCGCGCCCTGCGCCGGCACCGGTCCCGACTTCGGAGAAGGTCATGCCTTGCGCCTGTGGCGGGGCATATTTCTTCAGCCAGTCGAGATATTTGACGATCGAATAGACCGCCGCCGGACCGTTGGTGTCGCCGCCGCGTTCGACGGAGGAGCCGACCGGCCGGCAGCCTTCCATGCGGATGCCCCATTCATCCACCGGCTTGCCGTTCGGGATGCCCTTGTCGCCGTTGCCGGCCATCGACAGCCAGGCGTCGGTGAACCGCCATCCGAGCGACGGATCCTTCTTGCCGTAGTCCATGTGGCCATAGACCTTGACGCCGTTGATCTCCTTGATGTCGTTGGTGAAGAACTCGGCGATGTCCTCATAGGCCGACCAGTTCACGGGAACGCCGAGCTCGTAGCCGTATTTGGCCTTGAACTTCGACTTGTAGTCCGGATTGGAGAACCAGTCGTAGCGGAACCAATAGAGGTTCGCGAACTGCTGGTCTGGCAGTTGATACAGCTTGCCGTCCGGTCCTGTCGTAAACGACTTTCCGATGAAGTCGTTGACGTCGAGCATCGGATCGGTGACGTCCTTGCCTTCGCCGGCCATGTAGTCGGACAGGATCACGGTCTGGCCGTAGCGGAAATGCGTGCCGATCAGATCGCTGTCGTTGATCCAGCCGTCATACACGTTCTTGCCGGACTGCATCTGGGTCTGCAGTTTTTCGACCACGTCGCCTTCCTGGATCACGTCGTGCTTGACCTTGATGCCGGTGATCTCGGTGAACGCTTTCGCCAGCGTCCGCGCCTCATATTCGTGCGTGGTGATGGTTTCCGAGACGATGTTGATCTCCATGCCCTTGAAGGGTTGCGCGGCCTTTTCGAACCACTGCAGTTCCTTCAACTGATCGGCCTTGGACAGGGTCGAGGGCTGGAATTCGCTGTCGATCCATCGTTGTGCAGTTGCATCGTCCGCGGATGCGGGCGCGGTCATCGTCACTGAGGCGGCTATCAGCGCCGCGGCGCTTGTCATCGTCATAAAACGAGTTGTGGTCGCACGACCATTGCTCTTCGCCAAGTGTCGCATGTTGGGTTCCTCCGTTGCAGCGACAAACTAACTTCAGGCCCGGATTGCTTTCCGGATCTGCTCTTTTTCGCTGCTCAGACGGTGCGGAAAATCGCAACGGCCGAGACAAGCGAAATCACGGTGGCGAGCCACAGGCTCGACAATTCAATTCCCTCTTCTCCGATCGGGAGCGTCAGCAGCGAATCGGTGCCGACAAACGCGATCCACAACAGGTGAATGACGGCGGCCACGATCAGCGAGATGAACAGCCGGTCGCCGCGCGTGGTCGGGATGCGCAGGATGCCGACGCGCTCAGCTTCGGGGTAAGACACCGCCAGCCACGTCATGGTCGCCAGCGTGCATGCGAGCAGCGCGAAGAAGATCGCGGTCGGCAGCGTCCAGGCCATCCATGCGATGTTTTCCATGGGGCTTAACCCTCCCCGTCATTGCGAGGAGCGAAGCGACGAAGCAATCCAGCACCGCGCGCGCGGCTTCTGGATTGCTTCGCTTCGCTCGCAATGACGGTCTCTTGTTTGCGCATCATCGCCATCACACCCTGCCGAGCGCAAAACCGCGCGCGATGTAATTGCGGACGAACCAGATCACCAGTGCGCCGGGGATGATGGTCAACACGCCGGCCGCGGCCAAAAGGCCCCAGTCCATTCCGGCGGCCGACACCGTGCGGGTCATCACAGCCGAAATCGGTTTGGCGTTGACGGAGGTCAGCGTGCGCGCCAGCAGCAGTTCGACCCATGAGAACATGAAGCAGAAGAAGGCGGCGACGCCGATGCCGCTGGCGATCAGCGGCACCAGGATTTTCACAAAGAATTTCGGGAACGAATAGCCGTCGAGGAACGCGGTCTCGTCGATCTCGCGCGGCACGCTGGACACGAACCCTTCGAGGATCCACACCGCCAGCGGCACGTTGAACAGGCAATGCGCCAGCGCCACCGCCCACGGCGTATCGAACAGGTTGAGCGCCGAATACAGGTTGAAGAACGGCAGCGCGAACACCGCCGGCGGCGCCATCCGGTTCGACAACAGCCAGAAGAACAGGTGCTTGTCGCCGAGGAAGCGGTAGCGCGAGAACGCGTAGGCCGCCGGCAGCGCGAACGAGATCGAGATGACGGTGTTGATCACCACATAGTTCAGCGAATGGATGTAGCCGGAATACCAGCTCTCGTCGGTGAAAATTCTTACGTAATTGGCGAGCGTCGGCTGGTGCGGCCACAGCGTCATGGTCGAGACGATCTCATAGTTGGTCTTGAAGCTCATATTGACCAGCCAATAGATCGGCAGCAGCAGGAAGATCAGGAACGCGATGAGAATGATGCGCCGGCCGGGGATCGAGTGCATCACGCGGCTCCCTTTTCCGGCCGTTCGACGCCGACATTGGTCATGACGGTGTAGAAGACCCAGCACACGATGATGATGATCAGGTTGTAGACGATCGACAGCGCCGCCGCCTTGCCGAGGTCGAATTGCCCGAGCGCGATCTTGACCAGCTCAATGGACACGAAGGTGGTCGAGTTACCGGGGCCGCCGCCTGTCACCACGAAGGGCTCGGTGTAGATCATGAACGAGTCCATGAAGCGCAGCAGCACCGCGATCAGCAGCACGCGGTTCATCTTCGGCAGCTGGATGGCGCGGAATACCGCCCAGCGCGACGCACCGTCGATTTGGGCTGCCTGATAATAGGCATCGGGGATCGACTTCAATCCGGCGTAACACAGCAGCGCGACAAGACTGGTCCAGTGCCAGACGTCCATCACGATGACGGTGGCCCAGGCGTCGAACTCGTTGGAGACGTAGTTGTAGTCGATCCCGAGATTGTTGAGGACGTAGCCGAGCAAGCCGATGTCGGGCCGCCCAAAGATCTGCCAGATGGTGCCGACCACATTCCATGGAATCAGCAGCGGCAGCGCGAGGATCACGAGGCAGGCCGCGACGCGCCAACCCTCGCGCGGCATCGACAGCGCCACCACGATCCCGAGCGGCACCTCGATCGCCAGGATGATCGCGGAGAAAGCCAGGTTACGCACCAGCGAAGCGAGAAATCGCCCCCCGAGATCGGTCGACGGATCGAGCAATTCCTTGAACCAGCCGACGCCGTTCCAGAAGAACTGGTTGTTGCCAAAGGTATCCTGCATCGAATAGTTCACCACCGTCATCAGCGGCAGGATCGCCGAGAAGGCGACGATCAAAAACACCGGCAGCACCAGGAACCAGGCCTTTTGGTTGATGGTCTTGTCCATCAGGCGGCCCCCTCGACGAGACGGCTGTCCGCATAGACGTGCACGCGTGACGGATCGAATTTCAGGCCGGCCCGCCCATCGGGAATCGAAAATCCGGATGGCACCCTTGCGTTGAATTTGGCATCGCCGATCCGCACCCGCGCGAAGCGGACGCGGCCGAGGTCGTCAATCCGTTCAATGTTGGCACTCAGCAGGTCCGGCGCCGGCGGCGCGACAGTGACGAATTCCGGGCGGACACCGACTTCGATGTTCGCACCTGCCGGCAGGTGATCGTAAGTCCGGTTCAGCGCGATCTTATGACCGCCGATACGCGCCTCGCGTCCCTGCACCTCCGCCGGCACGATGTTCATGCCGGGCGAACCAATGAAATAGCCGACGAAGGTATGTTCCGGCTTGTCGAACAATTCCGCCGGCGTGCCGCTCTGCACCACGCGGCCGTCATGCATCACCACCACGGTGTCGGCGAAGGTCAGCGCCTCGGTCTGGTCGTGGGTGACGTAGATCATGGTGAGATCGAGTTCGCGATGCAGCGCTTTCAGCTTCGAGCGCAACTGCCATTTCAACTCGGGATCGATCACGGTGAGCGGTTCGTCGAACAGCACCGCGGCGACGTCGGAGCGCACCAGCCCGCGGCCGAGCGAGATTTTCTGTTTGGCGTCGGCGGTCAGCCGCGTCGCCTTGCGATTGAGATACGGCGTGAGGTCGAGCAGCCGCGCGATCTCCGCGACCCGCGCGTCGATCTCCGGCTTGGGCACGCCGCGGTTCTTCAGCGGGAATGCCAGGTTTTGGCCGACCGTCATGGTGTCGTAGATCACCGGAAACTGGAACACTTGCGCGATATTGCGCTTCTGGGTTGACAGCGGTGTGATGTCCTTGCCGTCGAACAGGATTTTTCCGCGCGATGGCGTCACGATCCCCGAGATCAGGTTGAGCAAGGTGGTCTTGCCGCATCCTGAAGGCCCAAGCAGCGCATAGGCGCCGCCCTGCCGCCAGGTCATCGAGATCGGCTTCAGCGCCCAGGAATCCGGATCGGCCGAACTGCCGCTGTAGGAGTGCGCGAGATCGACGAGGTCAATGCGGGCCATCCGGCATCTCCCTCACATCGAGCCGGGGGCGGCGACCAGCTGGCCGGCCGCGTCGAACACGAACAGGTCGTTGGGATCGAGCACCGCGTCCAGCGTGTCGCCCGGCGCGAATTCATGCACGCCCTGCAGCACCGCGACCCAGTTGGAATCGCCGCGTTTCAGATGCACAAAGCTTTCCGAACCGGTGATCTCGGTGACCGACACCTCGGCGGAAAACGCGTGGCGGTCGGCAATGCCGTTCGCGACCTCGAGCTGATGCGCGCGAAAACCGACGCGATAGGGGCCGTCGCTCAAGCCGGCGTAAAGTCCGCTCGCCGGCGCCTGCACGCCGCCGGCGTATTGCACCGAGCCGCTGTTCTTTTCGATGCCGACAATATTGAGCGGCGGATCGGAAAACACCTGCGCGACGCGAAGCGTGTCGGGATGGCGATAGACTTTTGCGGTGTCGCCGGCCTGCAATACTTCGCCTTCCCACATGCAGATGGTGCGGCCGCCGAGCAGCAGCGCTTCCGAGGGCTCGGTGGTCGCATAGACGAAGATCGCGCCGGAGGCCTCGAAGATGCGCGGCAGTTCGGTGCGCAGTTCCTCGCGCAGCTTGTAATCGAGGTTGGCGAGCGGCTCGTCCAGCAGCACCAGATCGGCGCCTTTTACCAGCGCACGCGCGATCGCGGTGCGCTGCTGCTGGCCTCCCGACAGCTGCAGCGGCATGCGGTTCAGATATGGCTCCAGCTTCAGGAGCTTTGCCGCCTCCTGCACCCGGCTCTCGATCTCGCTGCGCGGCTTGCCCTGGACGCGGAGCGGCGAGGCGATGTTCTCATAGACGCTGAGCGATGGATAATTGATGAACTGCTGGTACACCATCGCCACCGAGCGCCTGCGCACGTCGACGCCGGTGACATCCTTGCCCTCGACCAGCACGCGGCCTGATGTCGGCTTGTCGAGGCCGGCGAGCAGCCGCATGATCGAGGTCTTGCCCGACAGCGTCGGCCCCAGCAGCACGCTCAGCGTGCCGCGGTCGAGCGTCAACGAGACGTCGCGAATTGTCGGGATGCCGTCGACCGACCGGGTGATGTGGTCGAGCGTCACGCTCATGTCCGCCCTCCCGCTTCCAGCAAGGGACGTTCGGATGCGTCATGATGCGCCGATATCCAGTCGTCAATGGCGGAAATTTCGGCGGCCGATAGCCGCAGTCCCAGCTTGGACCGCCGCCACACGATGTCATCGGCCGTGCAGGCCCATTCGTTGGCCATCAGGTACCTGACTTCGCGCTCCGTCAATGTCGCGCCAAAGGATTGGCCGAGGTCGGCGAAGGATTTCGCGTTGCCCAAAACCTTGCTGGCGCGGGTGCCGTAGGCGTGCGCGAGGCGGCCGGCATGCGCCGGTAACAGGAACGGATATTGCCGCAGCAATTCCGCGGTCAGCGCCGCGATCGCCGAGACGTCGAGATCGCCGCCGGGCAATGGCGACTTCGCGGTCCAGCCCTCTTTTGCGGATGCGCCGTTCAGATACGGCGAGAGTTTTTCCAGCGCCTCCTCGGCGAGGCGGCGATAGGTGGTGATCTTGCCGCCATAGATCGACAGCAGCGGTGCGCCGCCGGGGGTGTCGAGTTCGAATACATAATCGCGGGTGGCTGCCTTGGCTTCGCTGGCGCCGTCGTCATAGAGCGGACGCACGCCGGCGTAGGTCCACACCACGTCTGCAGGCTTCACCGGTTTTGCAAGATATTCGCTGACGGAGTTGCAGAGATATTCGATCTCTTCCGGCGAAGCCTTCACATTGGCCGGGTCGCCGTCGTAGTCGCGGTCGGTGGTGCCGATCAAGGTAAAATCGTCCTGATACGGAATCACAAAGACGATGCGGCCGTCGCTGTTCTGGAACATGTAGGCGCGGCCGTGGTCGTAGAGTTTTCGCACCACGATGTGCGAACCCTGAACCAGACGCACCTTTGCTCTGGCGTTGACACCGGCGCCTGACGCGAGAACCTCCTCGACCCAGGGACCGCCGGCGTTGACCAAAGCGCGGGCCGAGATGGTCGAGCGCTCGCCGCTTGATTTGTTCTCAACGGTGACGTGCCAGATGCCGTCGGCCTGCCGGATCTGAACCGCACGGGTGCGGGTGCGGATGTCGGCGCCGCGATTGGCGGCATCCCGCGCGGTGAGCACGACCAGCCGGGCGTCGTCGACAAAACAGTCGGAATATTCAAAACCCCTGGTGTAGCGGCCGGGGACCAGCGGCCGGCCGACCTCATCATGCGCGAGGTCGAGCGTGCGCGTCGGCGGCAGCAGCTTTCGGCCGCCGATATGGTCGTACAGGAACAGGCCGAGCCGCAGCAGCCATGCCGGCCTTAGGCCTGAATGGTGCGGCAGCACGAAGCGCAGCGGCCGGATGATGTGGGGAGCGATTTGCCAGAGGATTTCGCGCTCGATCAGCGCTTCGCGGACCAGCCGGAACTCGTAATATTCCAGATAGCGCAGGCCGCCGTGCACCAGCTTGGTCGACCACGACGAGGTGCCGCTGGCCAAGTCATTCATTTCACAAAGGAAAACAGAGTTACCCCGGCCGGCCGCATCGCGGGCGATGCCGCAGCCATTGACGCCGCCACCAATGATCGCGAGGTCGAAAACCTGACCCAAGGCCGCTCCCTCACGCTTTTTGTGGTGCGCGATCCCGGCGAGGGGAACCGCGGTTGCTCGTTGATTTTCAAATTCAGCGATTTAGGTTTCGTTTTCGGATTAAAACACAACTAAAAACGAAAGCAACCCTGATTGGCGGAACAGGACGGAACTCCTCTCCGGGCCTGGGAGAAAGGCGAAGATTTCTCACTAGCTGGGGTTCTTGAGGAAATTCTATCTGGCGCGCATCGGGGTCACGGTCGACTCGACGTTCTGCTTCGTCGATCTCATCCGCGTGGGGCATGGCCTCGATCACCGCGATGCCGCGGGTGTGGCAGATATTCGCCAGTCCCGCCGGCAAGGGGGCGTCGGTGACGAAAGTCTGGATCTGGCTCATGTGGGCGATGCGGACCGGGGCGGTGCGCCGCAGTTTGGTGGAATCGGCGACCAGCATGACGCTGCGCGCGTTGGCAATGATGGCTTGCGCTGCCTGAACTTCGCGATAATCGAAATCCAGGAGCGCGCCCTCCTCGTCGATCGCCGACGCTCCGATGATGGCATAGTCGACCTTGAACTGGCCGATCAGGCTGACCGCGGTGGAGCCGATCAGGGCGCCGTCGGCGCGGCGCACGGTGCCGCCGGCGACGATCACCTCGATGCGCGGATGCCGGTACAGCAGCATCGCGACGTTGAGGTTGTTGGTGATGACCAGCAGATCTTCATGCGTGGTCAGCGCGCTGGCGACCTCTTCGGTGGTGGTGCCGATATTGATGAACAGCGAACAGCCGTTGGGAATTTGCGCGGCCGCCGCCACACCGATCGCCTTCTTCTCGTCGGGGGCGACGAAGCGGCGCGCCTCGTAAGCCAGGTTCTCGACCCCCGACGCAATGATCGCGCCGCCATGAATCCGCGTCAGCGAGCGATGGTCGACGAGGTCGTTGAGATCCTTGCGGATGGTCTGCGCCGATACCTCGAAGCGGCGGGCGAGGTCTTCCACCATCACCCGGCCGAAGGCGCGGGCGAGGTTGAGAATCTCGGATTGGCGATGGCTTAAGCCGGGCATGACGGCACCTCACGCAAAACGGACCGTATCGTGCTGCGGTTTGGGGAGCGGGTCAATAACCACGTCGTCCCGGCGCACGCCGGGACCCATAGCCGCCGATGTTCCTGATTGAACACGGACGCGCCACAGAATTGCTCAACACTAACGTCGGTGGTTATGGGTCCCCGCCTTCGCCGGGACGACGTGGTGAGAGTTCACGTCGATGTCGGCGCCCCATCCCGCTTGATGGCCTGCGGGCGGCCCTGATCGTCGATCGAGACGTAGGTGAAATTGCCGTCGGTCACCAGGACCGGCTGCATTTCCCTGCGCCGCACCGCCCAGGCTTCGAGGTGGACGGTGACCGATGTCCTGCCGATCCGGACCAGATTGCCGTAAACCGAGACCAAGTCGCCGACGTAGACGGCCTTGCGAAAACTCATCGCTTCGATCGCCACCGTAACGGTTCGCGACCTGGCAACCTTGGAAGCGAAGATGCCGCCGCCGATGTCCATCTGGCTGAGCAGCCAGCCGCCGAAAATGTCGCCGTTGGCGTTGGTGTCGGCCGGCATCGCCATTGTGCGGATGCAGAGGTCGCCTGATGGCTCGGTCCCGTTGTTAATGGTCGGCGTATCGGTCATTTGAAATCATCCCATCCGGCATCCGGATCGAACCGATGGCCGAACTTTTGCGCCAGCGCGCGGAGCGTGTCGACCACATTGTCCGCGCCGCGGGTGCGGGCATAGTTCAACGGCCCGCCGCGGAACGGCGCGTAGCCGGTGCCAAAGATCATCGCGCCATCGACGGTGTCGGGATTGTCGACAATGCCTTCGCGCAAGGACGCGACGCAGACATTCGACATCGGCAGCACCAGACGGTCGATCATTTCATCGGTCGGCTTTTCGGTCGTCGCGGACGGCGCCGTCTTGTCGGCCTTGCCGTCCTTCCACACATAAAAACCCCTGCCGGTCTTGCGGCCGAGCTCGCCTTTGGTGACCTTTTCGCGCAGCCAGGCCGGGGTCGGCGGCAGCAGGTCGCCGAATTTCGAGCGCAGCATGTCGCCGACCGCAAGGCAAATATCCAGCCCGACCTGATCGGCGAGTTCGATCGGGCCCATCGGCATGCCGAACTTTTCCGCAGCGGCGTCGATCACCGATTTGTCGATCTTCTCGTCCAGCATCACCATCGCTTCCAGCATGTACGGCGTCAGCGCGCGGTTGACCAGGAAGCCCGGCGAACTCTTGACCGGCAGCGGCAGGCGATCGATGGCGCCGACGAATGCCAGCGCCTGCTTCAGCAGTTGCGGATCGGTGCCGTCATGACTGACGACTTCGACCAGTTGCAGCCGCGACACCGGGTTGAAGAAATGCAGGCCGAGCAGCCGCTCCGGCTGTTGCAGCGTGGTGCGCAGATCCTGCAGCGGAATGCTGGAGGTGTTGGTCGCGAGAATCGCGCCCGGTTTCATCCTCGGTTCCAGGGAGGCGTAGACCTTCTGCTTCAGCTCGAGTTTCTCCGGCACCGCTTCGATGATCAAATCGGCGTTGCGGACACCTTCGCCGTCCATGTCCAGCACAAGCCGATCCAGCGTGTCGCGCTGCTCGGTGCGCTTGTGGATGATCTTGCCATAGAGGTCGGCGGCGCGCTTGATCGCGCCGGCAATCGGCTCTGGCTTCATGTCGGCGAGCGTAACGCGCATGTCCTGATGCGCGCACCATGCCGCGATGTCGCCGCCCATTGCGCCGGCGCCGATGACATGGACGTGTTCGATTTGGTTGCCGCTCCCCGCGGCCTTCTTCATCTGCTCGCGCAGGAAAAACACCCGGATCAGGTTTTGGGCGGTCGGCGTCACCATCAGGTCGGCGAAGGAACGCTGCTCCGCCCTGAGCATCGCGGGTTTGTCGCCGCCGTGCTTTTCCCAGAGGTCGATCAGCGCAGTGGGTGCGGGATAATGCTCGGGCGGCGCGGCTTTCCCGGCCTCGCTGCGCATCCGCGACGCAAGCAGGCCGCGCACCGGGGTAAAATTCAGGATCGCGTTCAGCGGACCGGGTTTGGCGCGTTTCAGCCGGCCGAACACGGCGTCCTTTGCGGCATTGCGAACGTGCCGCTCCTGCGTCACTGCGTCGACGAGGCCAAGCGATTTTGCTCTGTCGCGCGTCGATGGTCTTGCCGGTCAGCATCAGCGTCATCGCCTGCATCGGATTGACCAGCTGGGTAAAACGCGCGGTGCCGCCGAGGCCCGGATGCAGGCCGAGCATCACTTCCGGAAAACCGAAGCGCGCGCCGTCGATGGCGATGCGCGACGCACAGGCCAGCGCCACTTCCAGCCCGCCGCCGAGACAGAAGCCGTGGATCACGGCAACCGTCGGAATCTTCAAAGCCTCCAGCCGGTCGATCACCGCATGCGCGCGGCCGATCTGCGTCTCCACCGCGCGCGCGTCGGTGGCGCCACGAAATTCATTGACGTCGGCGCCGGCGATGAAGCCGGATGGTTTCGCCGAGCGGATCACGATTCCCGCGGGGCGCTGGCTTTCCAGCGCCGCCAGCAGGGTGTCGAATTCTTCCATCACGTCCGATGACAGCGTGTTGGCACTGGCGTTTTCGCGGTCGAACAGCAGCCACGCGATGCCGTCGGCATCGCGGGTCAGCTTGAAGTTGCGATACGGCCCGCCGCCATCGGGTTCGGGGCCGAGTTCGAGCACGCGGTCGGCGAGAACGTCCATGATCCTTGAGTCCATGATCACACCGTCTCGATCAGCATGGCGCCGCCCTGCCCGCCGCCGATGCATTCGGTGGCGATGCCACGTTTGGTGCCGAGCCGCTTCATGGCATTGACCAGATGCAGCACGATGCGGTTGCCGCTGCAGCCGACGGGATGGCCGAGGCTGATCGCGCCGCCGTCGACATTGAGCTTTGTCCGGTCGATCTCACCGGCGGCGCCGTCGAGTTTGAGAATCTCGCGGCAGAATTTGTCGTCATTCCAAGCCGCGAGGCAGCCCAGCACTTGCATCGCAAAAGCTTCGTTCAGCTCCCAAGTCTCGATCTCATGAAGCGAGAGCTTGTTGCGCTTGAGCAGTTCGGTTGCCGACAGTACCGGGCCAAGGCCCATGATTGAGGGATCGAGTGCCGACCACTGGCTGTCGATAATGACGGCCTTCGGCGTGAGACCATGCTTGGCGACGGCCTCTTCCGAGGCGAGAATGACCCATGACGCACCATCGGTGATCTGCGACGAATTGCCGGCAGTGACTTGGCCCCATGGCCGCTCAAACACCGGCTTCAGTTTTGCCAGCGTCTCCGGAGTGGAATCCGGCCGCACACCGTCGTCGTGATCGTAGAATTTTCCGTCGCGCGCAAACGAGGTCTCGACTTCGCCCTTGAGCCAGCCCTGTGCCTGCGCATTGGCAAGGCGCCTGTGGCTCTCGGCAGCATAAGCATCCGATTGCGTTCGAGTAATGCCAAAGAGATGGCCGACGACCTCCGCGGTTTGTCCCATGTTGAGTTCGGTGATCGGGTCGGTCAGTCCGTGCTCGAGGCCGATGATCGGTTTGAAATAACTGGGTCTCGCTTTCAGCGCAGCTACGGCCTTGGCGAAAACGCCCTTCGCGCCGGCGACGCCGGTAAACCAGCGCACGCCCTGTTGCGGCCAGACCAAAGGCGCATGGCTCAGCGCTTCCGCGCCACCGGCCAGAACCAGATTCGCGCTGCCCTCTCGGATGTACCGATACGCCGTATCGATCGATTGCATGCCGCTGCCGCAATTGATCTGCACGGTGAACGCCACCATCGCCTCGCCCATGCCGAGCCGGAGCGCGGCGACGCGCGCCGGATTCATCTCGTCGGCGATGACGTTGACGCAGCCGAGGATGACCTGGTCGAAGGCATCTGGCGCGAATGGCTGCCGCCCCAGCAGCGGCCGTCCGCATTGCACGGCGAGATCGACCGGCGTGAACGGCCCCGGGCCGCTGCGGGCTTTCAGGAACGGCGTGCGGCTGCCGTCGACGATATAGACCGGCCGCGCCATCAACTGGCCGCCCGCTTGTCACCGAGTTCCTGAAAAAACTGATGCACGTCCGCGGGTTTTTTGTAGATCGGCGACAGCGCTTCAGGCGCGAAATCGTCGACCTCGATCACTTTCGCCACCGCGTCATGCGCCGCCGCAAGCCGGTCGCCTTCGGCTTGGGTGATCACGCCCTTCTTCACGGCCTCACGCCAGTCACGGATGTGCGCGGCATGCATGCGCTTCGAAATATCCTCAGCCGCCGTCACCAGCAAAAACGCCTTCTCCAGCCGCGCCACGCCGCGGTCGTCATCGACGAAGGCCAGGTTCGGCGTCAACCGGTCGCGCGCCGCCGATGGCTCCAGGATCAGTTGCGCGCAGCTGTGAACCACAAGGTCCGACGGACCGTTCACGCGCGCGCCGAACGGCTGGATCAGGAATTTCAGGATCACGGCGACGAAGCGGTTCGGCAGATTGGCAAGGATTTCCGCAAACCGGTTCTCGATGGTCTTGAAACCAGTGGCCATGCACCATTCCAGCGCGGCGAAGTCTGCTTGCTGGCGCCCTTCGTCCTGCCAGCGCTTTAGCGCGGCAGAGAGCAGATAGAGCTCGGACAAAATATCGCCGAACCGCGCCGACAGCATTTCCTTGCGCTTCAATGCGCCGCCCAATGTCAGCAGCGCCATGTCGGCGCATAAAGCGAAGGCCGACGAATAGCGCGAGAGCTGGCGATAGAAGTGGGTGGCGTCGCCGGCATCGGGCGCGGGCGCGAATGCCCCGCCGCTCCAGCTTCGGCCCCACGCCCGGAACAGCGTGGTCACGCTGTGGCCGATGTGGCTCCAGAATGCCTTGTCGAAGGCATCAAGGCCCTTGGCGCGATCGGCTTCGCCGAGCGCAGTCATTTCTTCCAGCAGATAAGGATGCGCGCGGATCGCGCCCTGCCCGAATACGATGAGATTGCGGGTGAGGATGTTGGCGCCCTCCACGGTGATGCCGACCGGCACCGAGCGGTAGAGATTGCCCATGTAGTTCTGCGGGCCGTCGATCACGGCCTTGCCGCCGTGAATGTCCATGGCATCGTCGATCGCTGTCCGCATCCGTTCGGTGGCATGCAGCTTCATGATGCCCGAAATCACCGCGGGGTGATGCCCCTGGTTGAGCGCCGCGCAGGTCAGCCGCCGCGCGGCGTCGAGCAGATAGGCAATGCCGGCGATGCGGGCCAAGGGCTCCTCGATACCCTCGAAGCGTCCGATCGGCACGTTGAACTGCTCGCGAATCCGCGCATAGGCGCCGGTGGTGCGCGCCGCATAGGCCGCGCCTGCCGCCGACAGCGACGGCAGCGAAATGCCGCGCCCGGCGGCCAGCGCCGTCATCAGCATTTTCCAGCCCTGACCCAGACGCTCCTGCCCACCGATGATGTAATCCATTGGGATGAAGACATCGCGGCCCCAGTTCGGGCCGTTCTGAAACACCTGCATCGACGGCAGATGGCGGCGGCCGATCTCGACGCCGGGTAGATGGGTGGGTATCAGCGCCACCGTGATGCCGAGTTCGTCCGTCTGGCCGACCAGATGATCCGGGTCATAGGCCTTGAAGGCGAGGCCCAGCAGCGTCGCTACCGGACCGAGCGTGATGTAACGCTTGTGCCAGTTGAGCTTGAGGCCGAGCACTTCGCGTCCCTCGAAATTGCCCTTGCAGATGATGCCGCTATCGATCATCGACGCGGCGTCGGAGCCGGCTTCCGGGCTGGTCAATCCAAAGCACGGAATCTCGCGGCCGTCGGCGAGGCGCGGCAGCCATCGTTGCTGCTGCTCCTTGGTGCCGAAGCGCATCAGCAGTTCGCCGGGGCCGAGCGAATTCGGCACCATCACGGTGACGGCGGCATCCAGCGATCGCGACGAAATCTTGCGCACCACTTCGGAATGCGCATAGGGCGTAAATCCAAGCCCGCCAAATTCCTTCGGGATGATCATGCCGAAGAATTTTTCGCGCTTGATGAAGTCCCAGACTTCGGGCGGAAGGTCGCGCCATTCCCAGTTGATCTTCCACTCGTCGAGCATGGCGCAGAGCTCATCGACCGGGCCGTTGAGGAAGGCTGCTTCCTCGGCAGTCAAGGTGGCCGGGGCGGTGGCGAGCAGTTTTGACCAGTCGGGATTGCCGGTGAATAAATCGGCGTCCCACCATACGTCGCCCGCCTCCAGCGCCTCGCGCTCGGTATCCGACATCGCCGGCAGCACGCCGTGCGCCCAGTTAAAGATCGGTTTGGTGATGAAATCGCGACGGAAGCTCATGGCGATGGCCTCATGGTCGATGGTGGCTGCGCGGAAGCACGCAGTGCTGAAACGTGGTTCAATCTAGCAGGAAAGCTTGACGTTTCGCATTGAAAGTAAAGCGAAATTGATGCGGCTGATAACGGGGGGACGCCGCAACGGTTCCGAAAACGGGATGCTTGTGTAGCCCGGATGGAGCGTAGCGCAATCCGGGACAGTCTTTCCGCGCGGACGGAATCCCGGATTGCGCTTCGCTCCATCCGGGCTACGCAGCGTCAATCCGGCCGTATCATTTCGAACATCGCCTCAGGTCTGACCTCAAAGTAGTCGCCGCGGCGGCCGGCGCGCGCGATCGGGCGCGCCAGCGCGGTCTGGTAGACGCCGTCCTTGATCATGGCCTTGTCGATGTGGACAGCGACCACCTCGCCTAGGGTCAGCCACCCCTGCGCCTTCCTGCCGTCGGCGCCCTGCAGCTGGATGATCTGGGTCAGCTTGCATTCGAACGATACCGGGCTTTCCGCGACGCGCGGCACATTGACGAGCTTGCCCGGCACCGCGGTGAGGCCCGCAATCTTGAACTCGCTGACATCGTGCGGCACATGGGCTGCGGTAGCGTTCATCTGCTGCGCGAGATCCATGGTCGCCAGATTCCAGACGAATTCGCCGGTCTCCTGGACGTTGACGACGCTGTCCTTCCAGGAGGTCGAGGAAAAGCCGACGATCGGCGGGTGGTAGCAGAACCCGTTGAAGAAGCTGTAGGGCGCGAGGTTGACGTTGCCCTTTGCATCGCGCGAGGAGATCCAGCCGATCGGACGCGGCGCGACGATGGCGTTGAACGGATCGTGCCGCAGCCCATGGCCGTTCTTCGGCTCGTAAAAATGCAGGTCCTTTGGGCTCGATGCGTCCACGCGGCTTGTCCTTCTCTTTATTCCCGTCATTGCGAGGAGCTCTTGCGACGAAGCAATCCAGTCTTCCTGCGCGGCCCCCTGGATTGCTTCGCTACGCTCGCAATGACGGATTGCCCTTCGGCGCGAGCCCGGCCAGAACGAAATCGATCATCTGATCGATCGACGGGCCGGGCTTGTCGACGCATTGCGCGATCATCTGCGGATGGAAGAACCGGATCATCGCACTGCAGGAACACATCGCCGCCAGTTGCACGTCGGGGACGTGGAATTCGTTAGCTGCCACGCCCTGCGCGATCACCTCGGCAATGGTGCGGGTGATCAGCTCCATATGCGCCACGCAGACGTCCCAGCTCTCCACCATCGCGACTTCGACCATCTCATGCAATTTCGAATCGCCGAGATAGCGCTCCGAATTCATGCGGTTGATGGTGGTCATCATTTCGCGCAAGCGGGCGGCGGCGGAGCCCGGCCTTGCCGCGATGGCCTGGGTCGCCTCCTCGACTTCGCCCATCAACCCGCGCGCCACGCCCTCGTGGATCGCCTTCTTGGAATCGAAGAAGCGATAGACATTGGCCGGGCTCATCCGCAGCACTTTGGCGATGTCGGCGACCGTGGTCTTCTGATAGCCGATTTCGCGGAACAGACGCTCCGCCACCACGAGAATCCGCTCTCGCGTGCCGGCTTCGCTATTGTCCGCAACCATCGTCATGTCAGAACTTACTCTTCAATTATTCCGCTGCTTCGGCAAGCGGAAATGCGGGCTGTTGTGATTCACCAACATGCTGCGGCGCAAGGTCAACATGCTCACTGGAGCCGCTTTGTTCAAGGCTTTTGCGGAACCAGAGCGCATAAAGCCCGGGCAAATACAGCAGGGTCAGGAAGGTCGCGACGAACAACCCGCCCATGATGGTAATGGCCATCGGACCCCAGAACGCCGAGCGCGACAGCGGAATCATGGCGAGGATCGCCGCCAGCGCGGTGAGCACCACCGGCCGGGCGCGGCGGACCGTGGCTTCCACGATCGCCTCCTTGCGGGTCAGGCCGGCGGTCACGTCGGTCTCGATCTGGTCGACCAGGATCACCGCGTTGCGCATGATCATGCCGGCCAGCGCGATCAGGCCAAGCAGCGCCACGAAGCCGAACGGCTGGTTGGCGACGTTCAGCCCCAGCGAGGCGCCGATGATGCCGAGCGGCGCGGTCAGGAAGACCAACAGCAGCCGTGAGAAGCTCTGCAGCTGCATCATCAGCAAGGTCAGCATGACAATGACCATCAGCGGAAACAGCACGAAGATCGAGGCGTTGCCTTTGGCGGATTCCTCGAAAGCGCCGCCGGCCTCGATGCGGTAGGCCGGCTGCAGGCTGTCGCGGATTTCCTGCAGCTTTGGCCAGATCTGGTTGGTGACATCAGGCGGCTGCACGCCGTCGACCACGTCGGCGCGCACGGTGATCGCCATGTCGCGGTTGCGCCGCCACAGGATGGGTTCTTCATGGGCATATTCGATTTTTGCGATCTGGGTCAGCGGCACCGCGACGCCGTTGCGAGAGGTGACGGTGAGATCGCCGACATGGCCGAGATCGAGCCGCTCGGACGGCACCGCGCGGGCCACCACGCCGACCTTTTCGATGCCGTCGCGCACGGTGGTGACCGGGGCGCCTGATATCAGCATGCTCAGCGCCTGCGAGACGTCCTGCGGGGTCAAGCCCAGCGCGCGGGCACGGTCCTGGTCGACCACCAGTTTCAGATAGGGCGACTGTTCGTTCCAGTCGAGCTGCGGATCTTTGACGTTCGGGTTTTGGCGGACCACGTCGCGGACCTTGTAGGCGATGTCGCGCACGGTGTTGGCATCCGGGCCGATCACGCGGAACTGGACCGGGAAGCCGACCGGCGGACCGAAGTTGAAGCGGTCGACGCGGACCCGGGCTTCGTTCAGCGTGCCGCCATCGACCGCGCTTTCGATCCGCGCCTTGATGCGCTCGCGCGCTTCGACGTTCTTGGCCACGATGACGATTTCGGCAAAGGCTTCGTTCGGCAGTTGCGGATTGAGGCCGAGCCAGAACCGCGGCGAGCCCTGGCCGACGTAAGCCGTATAGGTCGACAGATCGTCATCGCCCTTCAGCAGCGCCTCGGCCTTCTTGACCGCCTTTTCGGTGACGTTGAAAGCGGTGCCCTCCGGCAGCCGCAGTTGCAGGAACAGCTCAGGGCGCTCGGAGAGCGGGAAGAACTGCTGCTGGACGTGGCCGAAGCCGACGATGGAAAGCGCGAAGATGCCGACGGTTGCTGCGACGACCTTGATGCGGTGCTCGACGCACCACTGGATCATGCTGCGCAGGATGCGATAGACGCGCGTCTCGTAGACCGCGTGCGGATCGTGGTTGTGGTGGACGGTGATGTTGGGCAGCAGCTTGACGCCGATATAGGGCGTGAAGATCACCGCCACAAACCAGGATGCGATCAGCGCAATCGCCACGATCCAGAAAATGCCGCCGGCATATTCACCGACTGCCGAGTTGGCGAAGCCGATGGGAAGGAAGCCGGCCGCGGTGACAAGCGTGCCGGTCAGCATCGGAAAGGCGGTGGATTCCCAGGCGAACGCCGCCGCACGGGCGCGGTCCCAGCCCTGCTCCATCTTCACCACCATCATCTCGACCGCGATAATGGCGTCATCGACCAACAGTCCGAGCGCGATGATCAGCGCGCCGAGCGTGATGCGATGCAAGTCCAGCGACATCGCATTCATCACGATGAAGACGATCGCGAGCACCAGCGGCACCGACAATGCCACCACGATGCCGGTGCGCCAGCCCAATGCCACGAAAGAGACGAACAGCACGATCGCCAGCGCTTCGATGAATGAATGCACGAATTCGCCGACCGCATGCTCCACCACCTTGGGCTGGTCGGCGATCTGCTCGACACTGATGCCCTGCGGCACCGCGGCCATGAATTCGTTGGTCGCCTTCTGCACGTCCTTGCCGAGGTCGAGGATGTTGGCGCCCTTGGCGGTGACCACGCCGATGCCGAGCGCGGGCCTGCCTTCCTGGCGCACGGTAAATGTCGGCGGATCGACGTAGCCGTGGGTCACGGTAGCGATATCGCCCAAGCGAAACACCCGGCCGTTGCTTTCGACCGGCGTTTCCGCCACCGCCTTGGCGCCATCGAGCGCGCCGGTGACGCGCAGCGGCACGCGCTGCGACGACGTTTCCACCGTGCCGGCCGGCACGACATTGTTCTGCTTGGCGAGCGAATCGAACAGCGTCTGCGGCGTGATGCCGAGCGTCGCCAGCTTGGCGTGCGAGAATTCGACGAAGATGCGCTCGTCCTGGGTGCCGTAGAGGTCGACCTTGGTGACGCCCGGCACTTTCAACAGCTTCTGGCGCAGGCCTTCGGCGGTCTTCTTCAACTGCGCGTAGTCGGCTCCATCGCCGGTCATCATATAGAGGATCGAATCGACGTCGGAGAATTCATCGTTGACGACCGGGCCGAGCAGGCCTGCCGGCAACTGGCCCTGCACGTCGGCCAACTTCTTGCGCAGCAGATAGAACAGATACGGTACGTCCTTCGGCGAGGTCGAATCCTTGAAGGTGACCTGCATCGCCGTAAAAGCCGGCTTGGAATAGGTCTGCACCTTCTCGAAACCCGGCAGTTCCTGCAGCTTCTTCTCGATCGGATCGGCGACCTGGGTCTGCATTTCCGCAGCCGTCGCACCGGGCCAGATCGCCGAGACGTTGACGACCTTGACGGTAAAGAACGGATCCTCGGCGCGGCCGAGCCGCTGATACGAGAAAAAGCCGGCGGCGCTGAGCGCCACGACCAGGAACAGGATCAACGCAGGATGGCTGACTGCCCAGGCTGAGAGATTGAACCGCTTCATCGCAACTCTCCCGCTTAAAACGATAGAGACGAGACGATCCGCACCTTCTGGGCCGGATCGAGTTTCTGCACGCCGAGCACGACGACCTTTGCACCCTCGTCGACACCACCGGTGATGACCACGTCGTTGCTCTCATAGGATTTCACGGCGACCGGCTTCAGCGTCACGTCGCCCGATGCGTCGACGATGTAAAGCGAGGGATCGCCGCCTTGCGAAAACAGCGCCGACAGCGGCACCCGCGCGACGCGCTCGGTTGCGGGATCGGCCAATGTCAACGTCGCGGTCATGCCGAGCGAAACCTTGTCGCCGGCATCGGGCAGCGAGAATTTTGCCAGATAAGTGCGCGTCGCGGGATCCGCCGCGGGCGCGATCTCGCGAAGCGTCGCGGCGTATTTCCTGTTCGGCTCGGACCACAATGTCACCGATGCCGTGCCATCCTTCGCGCGGCCCACCAAGGTTTCCGGTATGGCGACTACGGCCTCCTTCTCGGCGAAGCGCGCGACGCGAATAGCGGTTTGTCCCGAAGCCACCACCTGCCCGGCGTCGATCAGGGTCGCGGTGACGACGCCGCGGGTATCGGCCACCAGCGTAGCGTAAGAGAGTGAGTTCTTGGTCAGTTCGACGGAGCGCTCGGCGCGGTTGAGCCGCGCGCGGGCTTCGTCGGCGGCGGCCTTCGCCTGATCCATCTGCGCGTCGGTGGTCCAGCCTTTTACGCGCAAGTCCCTGGCGCGCGTCTCAGAAGCCGCGGCCTGCGCCAGGACGCCGGTGGCGGCGGAAAATTCGGCCTGGGCCTGCTCGGCCTGCAATTTCAGGTCGACTTCATCCAGGGTCGCCAGCGGCTGGCCGACATCGACGGTCTGACCGACCTCGACCAGGCGTTTTGCGACCTTGCCCGGCACCCGAAAGCCCATGTCGGTCTCGATCCGGGGCTTGATGGTGCCGACAAAGCTGCGCTCGGGGGATTCGGCCTCGTAATGCACGGTGGCGACCAGAACCGGCCGGCCCGGGGCCGATTTCTCGGCCACCTTCTCGTTGCAGCCGACCAGCACAATCGCCAGCAGCGCGATGCTCGCACCGGTTAGAAGCTTGTAATAATTTGCGAAAATCGATCGGGCGAACATGACGGACTTCCCTCGCTTGAACACGACGGAGAGTGTGGATTATTTACTGACGATTGTCAATATTCGTCAGTAATCAGGATTTCGTGAACAATTTGTCATTTCGTGAGACCGTCGTAGAGAGTGCGCAAAGCCGCATTCCCCAACGAAAGACGCGTCATGGCTGAACCTCAAATCCGTTTCGACGATGGCGCCGGTTATGAGCGGATGATGGGTAAATGGAGCAGGCTCGCCGGCGAGGTGTTCCTCGACTGGCTGAAGCCGCCCTCCGGCCTGCGCTGGATCGACGTCGGGTGCGGCAACGGCGCCTTCACTGAACTCCTCGCCGAGCGTTGCCGGCCTGCGGAAATTCAGGGCGTCGATCCCTCCGAGGCGCAGCTCGCTTTCGCGTGCTCGCGCCACAGCGCCGGCATCGCGCAATTCCAAAAGGGCGACGCGATGGCGCTTCCCTTTGCCGACAACAGTTTTGACGCGGCCGCGATGGCGCTGGTGATCTTCTTCGTGCCCGAGCCGCCAACCGGCGTCGCCGAGATGGCGCGCGTGGTTCGCCCGGGCGGGCCGATCGTGAGCTATGCCTGGGATATCGAGGGCGGAGGATTTCCGGTCGAGCCGGTCCTGGCCGAACTGCGCGCCATGGGTTTTCCGCCGATACGGCCGCCGAGTTCTGCCGCCTCGCGGGTGGAGAACCTGCGCGCGCTATGGGCCGGCGCAGGCCTCGACCGCATCGAGACGCGCGAGATCACCGTGCAGCGGACCTTCGCCGATTTCGACGACTTCTGGACCACGGCACTGCTCGGCGCAAGCGTCAAGGCAACAGCCGCGAAGATGACACCAGTGCAGCTCGAACAGGCGAAGGAAAAGGTGCGCGCGCGGCTCGGCGCGGATCACGGCGGCCCGATCACCACCAGCGCCCGCGCCAACGCGATCAAGGGCCGGGTCCCCGCTTGACGGCTCTCATTCCCGCCCGGCGATCTCCAGCGTCACCAGCCGCGCCAGCAGCGTCGCCGGATAGAGCTGTCCGAAGATCGCTTCCAGATTGCACAGGCTGCGTGCGATCGGGTGGATAGGGAAGATATCGCCGTACCCCGTGGTGGTCAGGGTCGTAAAACTGAAATAGATCAGCTTGCTGGCGAGCTCCGGACCGTCCTCCGCCACGAGCCCTGAAAACGCCTTGGGCACCGCCGACCCGATAAAGGTGAACAGCGCCACGAAGATCACGGCGATGGTCAGATAGAGCAGGATCGCACCCATGATATGATGATAGGTGACGCGTCCCGGACCGAATACGGCAGGACCAACAACCCAGGCGAGCGTAATCCCCGTGATCAGCCAGGCGCCGGCAAACAAGTTGAGATCGAGCAGCGACGGCGCCTCGAGCCGCAACACGCCCCCCACCGTAGCCATTATCAGCGCGGCCAGCATCGCAACGGCCACGATGCGGCTGCCCGACAAGACGAACACGCCGGCAATCAGGACGACCGCAAAGAAAAACTCGAAAGCCCGGAAAAGGAAAATTTCGGACGCCTGCAGCGGCGCAATGACAAATAGCATTACCGCCATCAGTACGGTGAGCGCGGTCAGCAGCGGATCGCTCCACTGCTCCCGCAAGCGCGCGATGGTCTCGTTCATGCCGCGGACGCCCCCGGACTGCCGTCGATGCCGGCAAGCCTATCAGGACCGGGGCCGATTCTCAAATTGCGATCGGGCGCGCCTCACGCCGCCGGCTTGCCCTCACAGGCCTGTTTCAGTTTTGCTCTAACCTGAATGCGCGGACGTAATGCCGCAGGCGCCGCCTTGCAACGCCGTCATAATTGTCGTTGATTGCGCGGCATCCATCCGGCCCGGCCGCCGCGCTTTATGCCGCGTCGGAGGCCGCAAACAAGAAATATCTGGCGCCGCGGTTCAACCGCGGGCCGCATCCGAAAGAGGAATTCGATGTTGCAGGGCAAACGTTTGATCATGGCAATCGCGGCGGCTGCGATCTTCGCAGGTCCCGCACTGGCGCAGGAGTACCCGACCAAACCGATCACGCTGATCGTGCCATGGCCCGCAGGGGGATCGACCGACATTTCGATGCGCGCGATCGCCGACAGCGCGTCGAAATTCATCGGCCAGCCCATCGTCATCGACAACAAGGCCGGCGGCGGCGGCACGGTCGGCCCGGCCACCATGGCGGCAGCGGCAAAACCCGACGGCTACACCATCGCGCAGCTCCCTATCACGGTGTTCCGGCTGCCGCTGATGCAGGAGGTGTCGTGGGATCCGGCCAAGGACTTCAGCTACATCATCCATCTCACCGGCTATACGTTTGGCGTCACCACCAACGCCGAGTCGCAATTCAAGACCTGGAAGGACGTGGTCGATTACGCCAAACAAAATCCGGGCAAGGTGACCTATGCGACGCCCGGCACCGGCACCTCGCTGCATGTCGGGATGGAGCAGATCGCAGGCCTTGCCGGGATCAAGCTGACGCAAGTGCCGTTCAAGGGCGGCGCGGAAACCAACGCCGCGGTGCTCGGCCAGCACACCATGCTGCAGGCCGATTCCACCGGCTGGCGGCCGCTGGTCGACGCCGGCAAGCTGCGCCTGTTGATGGTGTGGACCTCGGTGCGCTCGCCGAATTTCCCCGACGTGCCGACGCTGAAGGAACTCGGCTATCCCATGGTGTACAATTCGCCGTTCGGCATCGGCGGCCCCAAGGGCATGGACCCCAAGATTGTCGCCAGGATTCACGATGCCTTCAAGAAAGCGATCGAGGATCCCGCCGTGATCGCGACACTGGCCAAATACGACATGGTGCCGAACTACAAGAACACCGAGGACTACAAGAAGTTCGTGGGCGAGATTACCGAATCCGAGAAGAAGGTGATCGACACGCTCGGGCTGGCGAAGAAGACGAATTGATTCCCGCAACTCACCACGAGTCGTCCCCGCGAAGGCGGGGACCCATAACCACCGTAGCCCTGGTCATGCGAAGTGTAGCCACTTGCATGCCAAAATCGAAAGGCCAGGGGTTATGGGTCCCCGCCTGCGCGGGGACGACGCCGAGGATGATGCGCGACCACACGTTCGAAAGCATGGCGAATGCCTGAAAAAGCCGGCACCCATCTCAAGCTCAACAATTCCGAACTGTGGGGCGGGCTGATCGGGCTTGCGCTCGGCATCTTCGTGATACGCTCCGGCATCAAGCTCAAGCTCGGCACCATCAACGATCCGGGCTCAGGCTATGTGCTGTTCTACACCGGCATCCTGATGTGCCTGTTCGCGCTGACCATCATCACAGCCGCGGTTACCGAAGGCGGGCCCAGCTTCGCCTCGCGCTGGGAGGGCGCGCGCTGGACCAAGCCGCTGGTCATCATCGCCTGCCTCACCGCATTTTCATTCGCGCTGGAGCCGCTCGGCTTCCTGCTCTCCGCGATCCCCTTGATGCTGCTGCTGCTCCGCGCGATCGATCCGGTGCGCTGGCGGCTCGCCATTCCGCTCGCGGTACTTGCCCCGCTCGGCGTGTGGTGGGTGCTCAAGCACGCACTGCTGATCCAGTTGCCCTCGGGCATCTTTGAAATCGGCTGACGGGGAAACATGGACACCCTCGTCAACGTCATGCACGGTTTCGGGATCGCGCTGCTGCCGGTCAATATTCTCTACTGCTTCATCGGCGTGTTCATCGGCACTTTGGTCGGCGTGCTACCGGGCATCGGCCCGATCTCGGCGATGTCGCTGCTATTGCCGATCACGCTGTCGGGCACGCCGGAGTCCGGCATCATCATGATGGCGGGCATCTATTACGGCTCGATGTATGGCGGCTCGACCACCTCGATCCTGGTCAATATCCCCGGCGAAGCAGCCTCCGTGGTGACCTGCATCGACGGCCATCAGATGGCGAAACAGGGCCGCGCCGGGCCTGCGCTCGGCATTTCGGCGCTGGGCTCCTTCATCGCCGGCACGTTTTCGCTGGTCATGCTGATGCTGGTGGCGCCGTCGCTCGCCAGCGTGGCGATCGCATTCGGACCGGCGGAATATTTCAGCCTGATGGTGCTCGGCCTCGTCGTGCTGACCTTCCTCACCCAGGGCTCGATGGCCAAGGCGCTGCTGATGGCGTGCATCGGCATCGTGCTCGGCCTGATCGGGCTGGACAGCATCACCGCGCAGCCGCGGCTGACCTTTGGCCGCATGGAGCTGATCGACGGCATCGGCCTCGTGCCGGTAGTGATGGGCCTGTTCGGCGTCGCCGAGGTGCTGCTCAACACCGAGCAGGTCATCAAGCGCGACATCATCAACGCCAAGATCACCCAACTGCTGCCGAACAAGGCCGACTGGAAAGCCAGCGCCGGGCCGATCGGGCGCGGCACGCTGCTCGGATTCTTCCTCGGCATCCTTCCAGGCGGCGGCGCCGTGGTCGCCTCATTTGCGTCCTATGCGCTGGAGAAACGGCTGTCGAAAACGCCGGAACGTTTCGGGCACGGCGCCATCGAAGGCGTCGCGGGGCCGGAATCGGCGAACAACGCGGCCGCCGGCGGCGCGTTCATTCCGCTGATGACGCTGGGCATTCCGCCCAATGTGGTGATGGCGCTGCTGCTCGGCGCCTTCGTCATCCATGGGCTGCAACCGGGGCCATTGCTGATCACGCAAAATCCCGGGCTGTTCTGGGGCATCGTCGCCAGCATGTATATCGGCAATTTGATGCTGCTGGTGCTCAACCTGCCGCTGATCGGGATGTGGGTTCAGCTGCTGAAGCTCCCCTACAACATCCTGTTCCCGATGATCATCCTGTTCACCATCATCGGCGTCTATTGCTCGAGCAACAACGTGTTCAACGTCTATGTCATGATTGCGTTCGGCGTGATCGGCTATTTCATGCGCAAGCTCGGCTACGAGCCGGCGCCGCTGGTGCTGGCCTTCGTGCTGGGGCCGATGCTGGAGAACAATCTGCGCAAGTCGCTGATCCTCTCCCAGGGCGAGCTCTGGACCTTCGTGCAGCGCCCGATCTCGGCGACCTGCCTTGCGCTCGCGGTCGTGCTGCTGGTCGGCCCGCTGCTGCCATCGCTGCGCAAGAAGCGTGAGTTGGTCGCGCTGGACGAGGGGGCGTGAAGAACCACGCGTCGTCCCGCCGCACGCCGGGACCCATACACACGGTACCGTGTTGCGGGCAATGCGGAGAGGCCTTCTGAAAAACTGACGCCGGTGGTTATGGGTCCCGGCGTTCGCCCAGACGACGATTAGGTCGCGATCGGCGTCGGCATGGTCAGGAACGCACGGGTGACGTGCCAGAACAAATGCCGGTTGGTCGCGAGTGCCACCGAATGCGCGGTGCCCGGCAGGATGATGAACTGGCGGTCGCCGTTGGGTAGCCGGTTATAAAATTCCTCAAGATCGGCGACGGTGGCGATGCCGTCATATTCGCCGCGCACCAGCAGCACCGGAGAGAGCACTTTTTCCGGATGCACCACCGGCAGATTGGCGGTCATGTCGAGATAGGTGCCGGTCGGAACCTGGTCGCCGAACTGCATCTCCACATCCGCCAGCGCCTCCACCGCAGCCGGATCGCTGGTGCCGGGCTTGTCGCGGGTGGCGATCGAGCGGATCATTTCACGGTCGCGCTTGCGCATGTTGTGCGAGCGGAAATAGGCCAGCTGCTCGGCGCGTTTTGTCAATGTCGGCGAGCCCTCGCCCTTGTAGGTGAAGGCGGCGAATACCAGCCGGTCACAGCGCTCCGGCGCAACCATGGCATAGGCGCCGGCGCGCAGCGCGCCGGAGGATTCGCCGAGGAAATGGAATTTTTGCTGTCCGGTTTCCCGGGCGATCACTTCGGCCGCGACCTTGATATCCTCCACACCGCTGGCGATATCCGAATTGCCCGAGGTTCGGCCGGACTTGCCGTAATTTTCATGGTCCATGGTCCAGCAATCAAAACCGTGGCGGGCGAACTCGTTCATGACAGAGTATTCGCCATGCCCGGGCACGTTGAGATCGAACACCCGCGAGGTCACCGACGAGCCGTGCACGAAGAACAGCACTGGCCGCGCCGGCTCGCCGACCACCGGCGCGCTGAGCCGCTTGCGATACATCCACAGCGGCACGTCGCCCTTCCTGGCCCAGTATTCGTTGCTCCAGATCTCGCCGCCTTCCGAAGGCTGCGCCGCCTGCCCTGAGCCCGTACCCAGCACGGCGACAACGCCGGCGCCCACGCCGAGGCTTGCACCCTTCAACAGCGTACGCCGTGCGAGCTTGTGATCGAGACGGGCCATTTTCCTCTCCTCGATTGCTGATTGTTGTTGGCCGCAAGCCTAGCAGACCGGCATCCCGATTGCGAGACGATGCGGCGTTGACTGCGGCGGCGCTGGGCAATTAACTGGATGCCATGGCAGCAGACGACCAGATGGGATGGCGGGCGCAATTTTCCCTGTCGAGCAAGATCAAGCCGGATTTACGCGTGCTTCCGACGCGGGAACTCAATTCCGAAACTCCCGGAGAATTGCTCGACCAACCCATCACGCCGGTCGATCTGCTGTTCGTGCGCAACACGGGGCGGATGCCGGCGTTCTCTGATGCGGAAATCGCGAACTGGACCTTGAGCATCGACGGCGAGGTCGAGCGTCCGCAGCGCTGGACCATCGATGAATTGAAAGCGATCGGCTCGCGCAAGGTCACAGCCGTGCTGGAATGCGCCGGCAACGGCAGAGCCTATTTTCCCAGCAACCGGCTGATCAACGTGCTCGACGCCACGGCGATGGCGCTCGATGGTGTGCTCTCGCGCATGCCGTTCGCAAAACCGTATCAATTCGCGCGCGGCTTTCGGCCGCGATGGAAGAAATTGCCGTGGTTCGCCGGCACGGTGATGTGGGCGGACGGCGCGGTCGGCTGCATCGAATGGACCGGCGTGCCACTGGCTGCACTGCTGCAGCGATGCGGGGTGAAGACCAATGCTGTCTATACCGGCCACCACAGCGCCGACCTTGCACTCGATGGCACCGGGCCGGCGTTGTCGCGCGGCCTGCCCATCGCCAAAGCCTTGCATCCCGACACGCTGGTGGCGTGGGCCATGAACGGCGAGGACATTCCACCCATCCATGGCGGGCCGCTGCGGCTGGTGGCGCCGGGATATCCGGGTTCGGCCTGGCAGAAGTGGATCGGCCGCATCGAGATTCGCGACCGGGTGCATGACGGCCGGCTGATGGAGGAATACCGCATCGACGGTGAGGTCATCGAGGAGATGCCGGTCAATTGCGTGATCACGCGGCCGGCCAATGCATTCAAGACCCCGGCCGGACAAGCGCTCGGCATCGGCGGTTATGCCTGGAGCGGACGATCGGGAATCGAAAAGGTAAGCGTTTCGGTCGACGGCGGCGCTTCGTGGCGGGAGGCTGTTCTCGGCGAGCAGCCCGGCAGCCGGTTCGCCTGGCGGCGTTTCGACATTGAATTTGCCGAGCTGGCCCCGGGACCGGTTGAAATCATTGTCCGCGCCTATGACCAGGATAGCGCGCAGCCGCTGGCCTCGCGCAGCCGCGCCGGAAATCCGATCGGCTATTGCAACAACGTCGCACGCCGCGTGCGCGGGCGCGTTGTGTGATTGCCGCCTTCTCCTGGCCGGGAAAGTACGGTTTTTTTGAAAAAGGGCCGCTGACTTCGGATAGCTGCGGGTCTAGTCTTGACTGCACGAACCGACCGGAAAAATCCGGCGACGCCAGGGAGGAACCATCATGAGCAGTCAGCTGACCGATGAAGAACTCGCCGCACTGATGCCGTCCGAATTGTGCGCGTACCAGACCCCGATCCCGACCCAGATCGTGGCGTCGGACGAATTCTATCCCGACCCGCAAAACGAAAGGCAACGGGAAGTCGAAGCCAGGCTGCTGGCGATGGCCGACGAACTCGGCGCCAAGCAGGGCATGGACCGCCGCAAATTCTTCCAGACCGCGGCCGGCATGGCCGCGTCCTTCGTGGCCATGAACGAGGTCTACGGTCCGCTGTTCGACGTGAGCAAGGCGGAAGCCGCGACGCCCGCGATGGCGCAGGAGCGGGCCAGCGCACTGAAAGACCAGTTCATCATGGACATGCACACGCATTTTTTGCGCGACGACACCCGCATCATGACCTTCGTCGACATGCGCAAGGCGGTGGGCAAGGCCGGCTGGAACAAGGAACTCGGCTCGCGCGAACAGACCGTCGAGGACCTGAAATTCAACAACTACAAAAAAGAGATGTTTCTCGACAGTGACACCAAGATTTCGCTGATCTCGTCGGCCCCGTCGGACATCGAGCAGGACTGGTTCCTGACCAACGAGCAGATGGCGGCGGCACGCAAGAACATCAACGACGAGGCCGGCTCGCGCCGGGTGTTTTGTCACATGATCTTCACGCCGGGACAGCCCGGCTGGCTGGAGAAGCTTGACGCCGGACTCGCGCTGAAGCCGGAATCCTGCAAGGGCTATACCGTCGGCGACAACACCCATAAGGAGATCAGCCGCTATCCCTGGCGGATGGACGACGAGAAGGTCGCCTACAAGGGCTACGAGAAGATGGTGAAGGCAGGCATCAAGAATGTCTGCGTCCACAAGGGCCTGTTCGCGCCGGGAATCGAAAAGCAATATCCCAATTTGCGCGGCTTTGCCGACGTGGCCGATGTCGGACAAGCGGCGAAGGACTGGCCGCAGCTGAATTTCATCGTCTATCACTCGGCCTATCGCCACGTCGGCGGCGATCCGAAACAGGCGCTGGCCGAGTTCGAGCGCACCGGGCGAATTTCCTGGACCAGCGATCTCGCCGATATTCCCGCGCAATACGGCGTCAGCAATGTCTATGGCGACGTCGGGCAGCTGTTTGCGACCACATTGGTGGCCGAACCGAATGTCTGCGCGGCGCTGATGGGCACGCTGATCAGGGGCCTAGGGGCCGACCACGTCTGCTGGGGCACCGACGCGCTATGGACCGGCGCGCCGCAATGGCAGATCGAAGGCCTGCGCCGGCTGGAAATTCCCGAAGCCATGCAGAAGAAATACGGCTACGCCCCGCTCGGCCCCGCCGACGGCCCGGTGAAAACCGCGATCTTCGGCGACAACAATGCGCGGCTGTATAACATCCAGCCCAAGCGCGCGATGCTTGACCTGAAGGGCGACCGATTTGCGCTGATGAAGGCGGAGTACGAAAAGGCCGGACCGGAGCCGTCCAACACGCGCTATGGCTATGTGGTGCCGAATGGCGCGATGGATCACGGCGTGTTTGCGTGAGCTGGCGTCCCGGACGCGGTGCGGCATTCTTCATGCCGCTCCGCAGAGCCGGGACCGTACCAAACACCGGCGCTCGTTACGGCCCCGGCTCTGCAGCGCACCACGCCGTGAAGGACGGCGCGCTGCGCTGCGTCCGGGGCACGCCTACTTCGGTTCCGGATGCACCGGATCGACCCACAGCACCGTCTCCGGCTTTTCGACCGGCTCGATGTCGAGATTGATCGCAACCGCCTGCCCGTCGCTGCGCACCAGCACGCATTCCAGCACCTCGTTGGGGCTGGCGTTGATTTCCTGATGCGGCACATAGGGCGGGATGAAAATGAAATCGCCGGGATTGGCCTCGGCGGTGAACTGCAGATGCTCGCCCCAGCGCATCCGCGCCTTGCCTTTCACCACATAGATGATGCTTTCGAGATGGCCGTGGTGATGCGCGCCGGTCTTGGCGTCAGGCTTGATGGTCACGGTGCCGGCCCATAATTTCTGCGCACCGGCGCGGGCAAAGTTGATTGCGGCCTTGCGGTCCATGCCCGGGGTCGACGGCACGTTGGGATCGAGCTGGTCGCCGGGAATGACGCGCACGCCGTCGTGCTTCCAGCGCTCGTGGTCGTGTGAGTGCGTCCCGGTCATGATGAGCCTTTTCGATAATCGTTGCCGCCGAAAGCTACCGAAAACCTGGCTCACAGGCCAGACAGCCGAGGAACATTTGACCCGTTTGGGACTTGTCCCGCCGAAGTCAATCACCCACCAAGGAGAGTTCCAATGGGTAGCACGGCAGACAAGGTCAAAGGCGCGGCCAACGAAGCCATCGGCAAGGCCAAGCAAGGCGTCGGCGAAGCCACCGGTTCCGACCGGTTGCAGGGCGAAGGCGCGATCCAGGAAGTCAAGGGCAAGGGCCAGCAGGCGCTGGGCGATGCCAAGGACGCCGTCAAGGATGCGGCGAACAAGGCCGCCGCGGCTGCGAACAAGAATCTCTGAGCGCGTTAAGGGCGATTAGATTTAAGGACCGGCGCTTCGGCGCCGGTCCTTTTGCGTTTGAAGTTCTGTCCCGCGTCGTCCCGGCGAACGCCGGGACCCATAACCCCTAGCGTCCGTGGTTACGAATGCCTTTAGCTCCCTCTCTTAATCGCGAGGACACGGCGTATGGGTCCCGGCGTTCGCCGGGACGACGCGGAAATGTTGCCGCCGCTATCTTGCACCCTTCAGCGCGTCCGGATTGACCACGTTGCTCGGCTTGCCCGCGGCATAATCCACGATCTGGTCGAAAATATCGGTGAACTGCAACTCGTATTCGTCGCGCGTGACGTAACCGATATGCGGGGTGGAGACCACATTGGCCATGGTGAGCAGCGGATCGTTGACGTCGCGCAACGGCTCTTTCTCGAAAACATCCACCGCCGCCATGCCCGGCCGCCCCCTGCGCAGCGCATCGACCAGCGCGCCCGGCGCGATCAGCGGCGCGCGGCTGGTGTTGACCAATAGCGCCGTCGGTTTCATCCGCGCCAGATCGTCCGCGGTGACGATGCCGCGGGTGGCATCGACCAGGCGCATGTGCAGCGACAGCACGTCGCATTGTTCAAAAAATTCCTGCTTGCTGGCGGCGGTCGCGTAGCCGTCAGCGCGCGCCCGAGCCAGCGCGGGCTCCCGTGCCCAGACCAGCACCTTCATGCCGAACGCCTTGCCATAGCCGGCCACGACGCTGCCGATCCTGCCGTAGCCGTAAATGCCGAGCGTCTTGCCGCGCAGCGTGTGGCCGACACCGATCTGCCAGTTGCCGGATTTCAGCGCCGCCATCTGCTGCGGAATCTGCCGCATCGCCGCCAATACCAGCCCCCAGGTCAGTTCGGCGGCGGCATAGGACGGCGTGTCGGCGTGCTGGCTCGACGACACGATGATGCCGAGCCGTGTGCAGGCCTCGATGTCGATATGCGGATAGACGCTGCGCTGGCTGATCAGTTTCAGCTTCGGCAGCCGCTCCAGCAGCGGCGCGCGAATCTGCGTGCGCTCGCGGATCAGCACCAGCGCCTCGGTGTCCTTCAGGCGCTGCGCCAGCGCATCGACGTCCTGGACGTGATCGTTATGGATGGTGACGTCGTGGCCCCTGAGCTTTGCAAAGCAATCGAGCGTGCGCAGCGTGTCGAAGTAATCGTCGAGGATGGAGATTTTCATTGAGGCGTCCCTCGTTGCGATCTGCGTAGCCCGGATGGAGCAAAGCGCAATCCGGGTACTTATCTAGACCCCAATTCACCGATTCGTTTGCGGGATAGTCCGGCCCCGGATTGCGCTTCGCTCCATCCGGGCTACGCTGCGTCGAACTCAATACCCCAGCGCGCAGCCGTCTTTGCGGGGTTCGGAGCCGCCGGTAAGCGTCCCCTTGTCCCAGTCGATCCAGATCGCCTGCGCGCCGCCGAGCGGCGCCACGATGCTGGTGGTCTTGTGGCCGATCTTTTGCAGACCCTCGACGATCACTTTCGGCACGCCGTCCTCGAGCTGATAGACGCCCTCGTAATGCAGCCCGCGCGGCTGATCGATCGCTTCCTGCACGTCGAGGCCGTAGTCCAGCATGTTGGTCAGCAGCCGGGTTTGCCCGACCGGCTGATACTGCCCACCCATCACGCCGAACGACATTTTGGCGCGGCCGTTGACGGTGGTGAGGCTCGGAATGATGGTGTGCAGCGGCCTTTTTCCCGGCGCGATGCAGTTGGGATGACCGGGCTGCACGCGAAAACCGGCGCCGCGGTTCTGCAGCAGCACGCCCGTCTTGTTGGACACCACCGCCGAGCCGAACGAATGCGCGATCGAATTGATGAAAGAGCAGACGTTGCGGTCCCTGTCGATCACCGTGATGTACACCGTCGACGGATTGATCGGCGGCGACACTTTTGGCAATTCGAGCAGCCGGTCCATCCGGATCTTTTTCGCATAAGCTTCGGCGAATTCCTTTGAGAGAATTCGCTTGATGTCGACGTCGACGTAAGCGGGATCACCGATGTCCTGTTCGCGCATCAGATACGCTATCCGCGCGGCCTCGGCCTCGAGATGAAACCGCTCGATGCTGACAGGCGGATATTTTGTCAGGTCGAAATGAGACAGCACGTTCAGCATCACCAGCATGGTGATGCCCGGCCCGTTCGGCGGGCACTGCCAGACATCGTGGCCTTTGTAGATGGTGCCGATCGGCGCGGTGGTCTCGGTCGTATGCGCGGCAAAATCCTCCAGCGTGTGCAGGCCGCCGAGGCCGCGCAGCGTCTCGACGATGTCTTCGGCCACCGCGCCCTTGTAAAAGCCGTCGCGGCCCTGCTTGGCGATCGTACGCAAGGTTTGGCCGAGTTCAGGCTGCTTGATCACGTCGCCCGCGACCGGCGCGTTGCCGTGCGGCAGCAGATAGCGCGGGGTGTTGGTGCCGCCGCGCAACTTCTCCAGGCCGTTGTTCCAGTCAAACGCGATCCGGGGTGCGACGATATAGCCTTCTTCCGCGGCCTTGATCGCGGGCTGCAGCAGGGTGTCGAGGCCGAGCTTGCCGTGGTCGCGCAAAATGGTTTCCCAGGCGTCGATCGCGCCGGGCACGGTGACGGAGTGCGCGCCGGTGGTCGGGATCGCGTGCATCTTGTGCTCGATGTACCACTCGGGCGTGGCGGCCTTCGGCGCACGGCCCGAGCCGTTATAGGAGACGATCCTGCCCTCGCCCTTCGGCTGAACCAGCGCAAAACAATCGCCGCCGATCCCGGTCGACTGCGGCTCGATCACCCCCAGCAGCGCGCAGGCCGCCACCGCCGCGTCGGCTGCCGTGCCGCCGGCTTTCAGCACTTCGATCGCGGTGAGCGCCGCCAGCGGATGCGAGGTCGCCACCATCGCATTCTGGGCATGGACGGTGGACCGGCCGGCGAGATGGAAATTCCTCATGTAAAATGGCTCACTTCTGTCGTTGTTTCTGCCCGCCGCGCGGCGCGCGTCTACATGGCATTTCGGGCGGGCGAGGGCAATGCTTGAGGACGGCTGACTCCCATGCGACATCGCGTAGCCCGGATGCAGCGAAGCGAAATCCGGGGATGTAACCGCGAGAGGTGTCCCGGATTGCGCTTCGCTCCATCCGGGCTACAGGCTTTTCCCCCGCCCGCCCTTGGGATAAACCACCGCCATGCCATATACCGTCGCCGCCTTCTACCAATTCGCAGCGCTGCCGGATTTCCGGGAGCTGCGCGAGCCGCTGCGTGCCGTCTGCGCCAATCTCGAATTGAAAGGCAGCGTGCTGCTGGCGCACGAAGGCATCAACGGCACGCTGGCCGGAAGCCGCGGCGCCATCGACGCGCTGATCGCGGAATTGCGCGAGGGCGCGCTGTTCGGCGGCCGGCTCGACAATCTCGAGCTGAAATTTTCTTCCGCCGCCGCGATGCCGTTTGCACGGCTGAAAATCCGCCTGAAGAAGGAGATCGTCACCCTCGGCGACAGCACGGCCGATCCGACCAAAGCTGTGGGCACCTATGTCGACGCTGCCGACTGGAACGAGTTGATCTCAGCTCCGGATACGCTGGTGATCGACACCCGCAATGCGTTCGAAGTGGCGATGGGCAGTTTTGCAGGCGCGGTCGATCCCGGCATCAAAAGTTTTGGGCAGTTCAAGGAGTTCGCGGCGCGCGCCCTCGATCCGCAACAGCACAAGAAGATCGCGATGTTCTGCACCGGCGGCATCCGCTGCGAAAAGGCCAGCGCGTATTTGCTGTCGCGCGGCTTTGCCGAGGTCTATCACCTCAAGGGCGGCATTCTGAACTATCTGGAGCGCGTTCCGGAGAGCGAGAGCCGCTGGCGTGGCGAATGCTTTGTGTTCGACGAACGGGTCGCGCTCGGCCACGGCCTGCGCGAGCGCGAAATGGAGAGCGCTTCCGATGAGTGACGCCAAAAGCCTCAGCGACCGCATCGACGCGCTGGAAACCCGGTTGATGTTTCAGGACGAGACCATCGAGACGCTGAACAAGACCATCACCGCGCAGTGGCAGCAGATCGATGCGCTGACGCGCCAGGTCGAAGCCTTGAGCGAGCGGCTGCGCGAAGCGGAGGCCAATGCGCCGGCCGCGAACGAACCGCCGCCGCATTACTGAGAGCATCCCCAAACAGCGTCGTCCCCGCGAAGGCGGGGACCCATAACCCCTGACGTTGCGATTTTGTAAACAAGGCCTCAGCTATCTTCTTCAACAGCGACGACACGGCGTATGGGTCCCCGCCTTCGCGGGGACGACGAGTTAACTCGGCCCCGCCAATCTCCGGTCCCTTAACTCCCGCTTCAGCACCTTGCCAATCGCGCTGCGCGGGAGTGTGTCGACAAGCACGACGTCGGCGAGGCGCTGGGTCTTGCCGACGCGGCTGTTGGTCCACACCTTCAGCGCGCCGGCATCGGCGGCCGCGTCCGGCTTCAGCACCACGAACGCCACCGGCGTCTCGCCCCAGTCCTCCGAAGGCATCGCAACCACCGCCGCTTCAACCACATCGTCGTGTTTCGCCAGCACCGCCTCGAGGTCGCTCGGATAAATATTGAACCCTCCGGAAATGATCATGTCCTTCTTGCGGTCCATCAGCGTGAGAAAGCCGTCGGCGTCGAAGCGTCCGACGTCGCCGGTGCGCACGAAGCGTTTGCCGGTCTCGTCGTGCCAGAAGGTTTCGGCGGTCTTCGCCGGCTGGTTGAGGTAGCCTTTCATGATCACCGGCGAGTGGCCGACGATTTCGCCGATCTCACCGACCGCGACCGGCTTGCCGTCATCGTCGATCAGCCGCACGTCGTGCCCCTCCATCGGCTGGCCGACGGTGTGCAGCTTGTCCGGATGCTCATGCACCAGCAGCGCGCAGGAGCCGCCGCCCTCGGTCATGCCGTAATATTCGGTCAGCCCGCCGGGCCAGCGCTTCAGGATATCGGCCTTCAAATCTGCGGCAAACGGCGCCGAGGTGCAGAACTTCATTTGATACGACGTGAGATCGAAGCGCTCGAAATCGGGCAGTGCCATGATACGGCGGTACTGCACCGGCACCAGCATGGTATGGGTGGCGCGGTGTTTCTCGCTCAATTCAAGGAAGCCGCGGGCGTCGAATTTCTTCATCAGCACCACCGTTCCGCCGCCGGCGAAGGTGGGGTTGAAACAGACCAGCGTGGTGTTGGAATAGAGCGGCGTCGACAGCACCGTCACCGCGTCGGGGCCGAAGCCGAGCGGATCAAGCTGACCATATTGGCACCAGCGCAAATAATGCGAATGCACGATGCCTTTCGGCGTGCCGGTGGTGCCGGAGGAATAAATGATGTTGAAGGTCCATTCGGGATCGATGCTCACCGGCCCCGGTCGTGTCCCCGGCGCGGCGCACCAGGCGCTGAACGGGCGTCCCCACGCGCTGTCGTCGAGCGAAACCCGCAAGCCTGCGTCGGCCGAAGCTCCCATCGCCGCCGCGGTGCCCTCGTCCATGAACAGGATCTTTGCGCCGGAATCTTTCACCATCGCCGCAAAATCGTGCGGCGTCGAGGACGGCGCCAGCGGCGCGACTGCGATGCCGGCGCGCAATGCCCCGAGAAAGGTCGCTACATACTCGATCGAACTCAATGCGCAGATCGAGATCACGTCGCGCGGTTGAAGTCCGCTGCCTTGCAGCGCCGCCGCGACACGGTCGATCAGTTCATCCAGGTCGTCGTAGTTCAGTTGGCGCTCGCCGTCGATCACCGCGATGCGATCCGGCGCGACTGCCGCGGTTTGTCCGACCAGGGCATCGAGCGCGATGAAATCCGGCATGGCCCTTTCCTCCTGGAATTGACGAGGTGTAACAAAAAGAAACGGCCTCCGCGAGGGAGGCCGTTTCCGGATACAGACTTACAAGCACGGCGATCAGCGGTCGATAATCACCCTGCGGTCATAATCGCGATCGTAATCCCGGTCCCGATGCTTCTTGATGATGACGGTTTCATCGCGACGCGGCTCGCGCTCGCGGATTATTGTACGCTCATGAACCCGGTCACGGTCGTAATCATGGCGTCCCGAGCCGACGGTTACGCCTGCTCCGACTGGACCGACACCTACGCCCACACCAAACTCTTCCGCGCTCGCCGGCGCGGCACTGTAAATTCCCACAACCGCGATAGCGGCCACTGCAAGACGCTTGATCATCGCATGCTCCTCGACGTTGACGAACTATCGGTAAGGCAATGCGACTTACAAGAAATCGTTCCGGAAAACCATCTCGGGATATTTCGGCAATTTGCCAGTTCCTTCGGAACTCACGCCTTCATCGTGAACCAGACTGCGAGCAGCACAATCAGGAAGACGATGCCGCCCCAGACCACGGGCGTGACTTTCTTCGTGCTGCCGCTGCGCGGCGAGTCGTTCGGCGCATGGTTGTAGCGGTCTTCCATTACGGCATGTCTCGACATTGATCGAACGACGCACGCAAATGCTAGCGGAAGATCGCCATCACCTTGTCCCACAGCGAATCGTTCGACTGATCGGAATCGTGCTTGGACGGCGCCGGTTGCGCTGCGCTCACCGGATCGGAAGCCGGAAAGGTATCCATCAGGCCGGCTTCGAGACGCGCATGGGTTTCCATGTCGGCCCGCGCGGCATCCTTGGGATCTTCGGCGTGTTTGTCATGCGCCGCCGGATTGAATTTCTCAGCCATGGGATTCTCCTCCAATGACAACGTCGGCGCGTTCCAAGGGTTCCCGAAGGACTTGGGGCGCAAAGCATCCAGATCTGAGGGAAAAAAATGGTAGCGGGGGAGGGACTCGAACCCCCGACCCCAGGATTATGATTCCCGTGCTCTAACCAGCTGAGCTACCCCGCCAGGGCGTCGTCAGGGGCAAATGGCCCTATTGAACGCGCGGCATATAAGGAGCCGGTCAGGAGCATGTCAAGCAAGCCCCTTAACCGCGCCAAGTGCCTGCAAACCGCACTTATTTCGGCCGGATCGTGGGATCGCCGCCGGGGCTGCCGGGCGGCGGGATCACCGGCATATTACCCGTCTCAGGCGTCGGCGCGCGGATCGCCGGGTCGACGCCCGCCGGTGGACACAGCACGCCGTCGGACCGCGCCAGTTTGTCCCCAAGCGGCTCGGTGCGCTGACCCGTGGTAGTGCCTTGCGGCGCGATATTGCCTTGCGGAGTCGATTCTGTCGGCGCGCAATTGTTGGCGCCGCGCGGGGGCGTTGCGGTTTGGGCTGGCGGCGTGACCGGCGTCGGCGGGGCCTGCGCAAATGCCGCGCTGGACGCCGCCACGATGACGCACGTTAGAAAGAGACAGCTTTTGCTCATCTAGGGAAACGGCCGGCGCGGGTGCTGGTTCCGCAGCAAATCGACCGGGGTTTACGATTTACGGTAGCGGATCAGCGAAAAATGCCCCATCGGCGCCATCGGGCGGCGCTCGGTCAGGCTGACGCCGCCATGTTTCGCCGCCCAATCGACAAGGCGCGCCCAGGGAAATTCCGGACGCCAGCCGAGCCGGCGCGCCAGCGGCGCAAACGCCAGTTCGAACATCCGGCGCGGGCCGCTCTCGGCGCCGATGTGGTTGACCAGGATGAGTTCGCCGCCGGGTTTCAGCACGCGGATGAAATCGTCCAGCGTACTTTCCGGATCGGGCACCGCGGTGATGACATATTGCGCCACCACCGCGTCGAAGAACGAATCCTTGAACGCCAGATTTTTGGCATCCATCACCGCCAGGGTCTCGACATTGGAAAGACCCATCGCGCGCACGCGCTGCTGGGCCTTGCGCAGCATCGGCTCGGAAATGTCGACGCCGCACAGTTTCGTGCTGCGCGAATAATCCGACAGCGATAGCCCGGTGCCGACCCCGACATCGAGAATCCGGCCGCCGATCTTGTCGGCCTCCGCGATGGTGGACTGACGGCCCTGTTCGAACACCTTGCCGAATACCAGATCGTAGATCGGCGCCCAGCGGCCATAAGCCTTTGCGACCCCAGCGCGGTCGATGTCGTTGCCCATGCCCCCGCCTGAATCTTCTTCGTTCGCTTAATCCTGCAGCAACGGCTGCGGCGCACCGGATTCACGCATCGCATTCTTCGCCGCCGCACTCTTGATGAAGCCGCCGCCGAGCACGCGCGCCTGTCCCGACGGCGCATCGTAGAATACGCAAGCCTGGCCCGGCGACACGCCCTCCTCGCCCGCGACCAGTTCGACTTCGTAGCCGCTTTCCGTCGCGCGCAGCCATGCCGGCTGCGGCGCGCGGGTCGAGCGCACCCGCACGAAGATCTCAAGGCCGCCGCCGACCGCGCGGTCGAGTGCGCCGTCGCCGATCCAGTTGACATCGCGCAGCACAATACGATGCATCCGCAGCGCCTCGCGTGGACCCACCACGACGCGGCGGCTCCCGGCGTCCAGCCGAATGACATAGAGCGGCGCACTGGAGGCGATGCCGAGGCCACGTCGCTGTCCCACGGTGAAATGCGCGATGCCCTGATGGGTGCCGATGACGTGGCCGTCGAGATCGACGACCTCGCCGGGCGCAAGCGCGTTCGGCTTCAGGCGCCCGACGATGTCGGTATAGCGCCCGGTGGGCACGAAGCAGATGTCCTGGCTGTCCTGCTTGTCGGCCACCGACAATCCAAAACGCCGCGCCAGTTCGCGGGTCTGCGGCTTGGTCATGTCGCCCAGCGGAAAGCGCAGGTAATCGAGCTGCTCGGGCGTGGTCGCGAACAGGAAATAGCTCTGGTCGCGATCGGCGTCGGCAGCGCAGAGCAGCGCCCGCGACCCATCCGCCATGCGGCGCGACGCGACATAGTGCCCCGTGGCCAGCGCCGAGGCGCCGAGTTCGCGCGCGGTTGCGAGCAAATCGCGGAATTTTACCGACCGGTTGCATTCGATGCAGGGCACCGGGGTTTCGCCTGCGGCATAAGAGTCGGCAAAGCTGTCGATCACCGACTCCCTGAACCGGCTTTCGTAGTCCAGCACATAATGCGGAATGCCGAGACGCGCGGCGACGTCGCGGGCGTCGTGGATGTCCTGACCGGCGCAGCAGGCGCCCTTGCGATGGGTGGCGGCGCCGTGATCGTAGAGCTGCAGCGTGATGCCGACGACGTCGTAGCCTTGCGACTTCAACAGCGCAGCCGTCGCCGAGGAATCGACGCCGCCGGACATGGCGACGACGACCCGTGTGTCCTCTGGACGGCCTTCGAGGTCGAGACTGTTGAGCATGGTTCCGAATCGCAAGCGGGTCCGGGGAAAGCGAATTCGCCTTAACCGGAGCGGCTAAAGTCAGCCTTTCATATAGTCCGCATTCCCGTGAAGCAATCGCGCGACCCGCTTTTGCAGGCGTCGAACGGCAATTCTTGCCGCCGGGCAGAAACGAAGCGGTTACGACGGCGCCGCGACGGCCGTTCATGTCTCTTAACTAATTGAATTATCACGTTTTTATTTCTGCGACGGGGTGGCCCGGTCCTTGCTGACTTGAAAGCGGAATCATCGCGAAAGGTCGCCCGTGTTCAGTGTGACGTCAGAAACCGCCGCCAACCTGTCTCTTCAGAACGCGCCGTCGAAGACTGCGAAAGCGGACCAGACGGCTGCGCCCGACAGCTTTTCGGCGCTGATCGACAGCAATGCCGCTGACACCGCAGGCAGCGACCGCCCGACCGCGCCGGATCGGCCCTGGCAGCGTCCCGACGAGCCATCCACAGCCTCCAACGGCCGGCAACCGCGCGACGCCGCATCTTCTTCGACAGCCGCCGCAAAGACGCCTTCGCAGGACGCGGAACCCAACGCCGTGCAGTCCGCTGCTACCGGCTCGAGCGCCGATGCCGGCACGGTCTCCAAGCCGGTAAAACCAGGGCCCGCGAAAACCGGCATCGTGAAGGCTGCCGCCAAGGACGCTATTTCCGACATCGTCACCGCAACCGACCCGACCACATCAGCCGATCCCGCGGCGTCGACGCAGGCCGCCGCAGTGACCGGCGTAACACCGGCCGCGGTGGCCGCCGCGATTGCGGTTCCGGCCGCGGCTACAGATATCGTTGCCGCGCCGGCATCGCCGGCCGGCACAACGCAACCGCTGGCGATTGCAGCGGCGGCGATTGCCACCAGCACGTCGACGGTCGAGGCATCGAAACCGGTCGCAGCGGCGGTACAAGGCGTGGGCGAGCAGCCAAAGCCGGCCTCGGCACCGGCGAACCAAGCGGCCACGCCCTCGGAAGCGGCGCCGATCGCCGCAACGCCGGTCGCAGCGACCACGGATGGCGCCATACCGGCCGTGGCTGGTGCCATCAACGCACAGACGTCTGCACCTGACGCAATCACCGCCCCCGTCAATCTGCCGGCCGTGAAAGCCGACGCGGTTGTGGAGGCCGATCCGGAAATAGCGGCTGCTGTCGCAGCAGTGACGCCGGACGCGGCTTTCGTGCCAAAAGCAACGCCCAAAACGACCATCGCCGCGCGGCCAGGCGAAAGCGCTGCATCGATCAAGACCGGCATTCAGCCGCGCGCGGCCGATCCGTCGGCGCCGTCGACATCATCGGATGCCGCCAGCAAGGGCGTTGCGCCGCAAGGCCCGGACGGCAAACCGAGAACCGAGGGCGGTGCCGTCGACGCTGCGAAGACCGGTCCCGCAAACACCGACGCGCCGGCGACCGCGGCTGCGGCGGCGGCGCCGCACGAGCACCGCGCGGTGGCGGCGCAAGTTCAGACCGATACGCCTGACGTGAATCAGGTTGCAAACGCCGTCCAGCAACCGCAGGCGCCATCCGCTCCGACGTCCGGTGCCACACAACTCACCGTCACCGCCGCAACCGCCGCCGCAGTGCCGCTCAACGGCCTCGCGCTGCAGATCGCAGTCACCGCGCAGAGCGGCAAGAGCCGTTTCGAGATCAGGCTCGATCCCGCCGAGCTCGGCCGCATCGACGTGCGCATCGACGTCGACCGCCATGGCCAGCTCACCTCGCATCTGACGGTGGAAAAACCGGAAACGCTGGCGATGCTGCGCCAGGACGCGCCGCAATTGCAGCGCGCGCTCGACAATGCCGGATTCAAGACCGCCGACGGCGGCCTGCAATTCAGTCTGCGCGACCAGTCCTCGTCCGGCCAGAGCGCTGGCGATGAGGCCAGCCGCAACGCGCAGCGGCTGATCATCAGCGAAGACGACAGCATTCCCGCGGCAGTGGCGGGACGAACTTACGGCCGCATGTCCGGATCGGGCAGCGGCGTCGACATCAGGGTTTAGGAGACGGACATGACGACAGCATCAGGCGTGGCCCCGCAGGTCGTATCGGGCACGACACCGCTTCCGACCAAGGACGCCTCGGGCGCGAGCCTCACCTCGACCGCGGGCTCGACGCTGGCCGGGAATTTCCAGACCTTCCTGACGCTGCTGACCACGCAGCTGCAGAACCAGAACCCGCTCGATCCGCTGGATACCAACCAGTTCACCCAGCAACTGGTGCAGTTTGCAGGCGTCGAGCAGCAGCTCAAGACCAACGACCAGTTGACCACGCTGGTCTCGCTGCAGCAGACCGCGCAGTCGACGCAGGCGCTGGGTTTCGTCGGCAAGACCGCGGTGGTCGATGGCAGCACCACCAATCTGGTCAACAGCGCCGCGAACTGGAACTTGAGCGTTCCGACAAACTCGAACGTCGCCATCACCATCGCCAACTCGACCGGGCAGAACGTTTTCAGCGGCACCTATCCCGTCACCGCCGGCAACAACCAGGCGTTTGCCTGGGACGGCAAGGGCAATGACGGCACGCAGTGGCCGGATGGCAAATACACCATGACCGCCACTGCGCTTGACGCCTCGGGCAATCCCGTGGCGGTCTCGACCCAGATCCAGGGCGTGGTCAATTCGGTGGATCTGACGCAGCAGCCGCCGCTGTTGTCGATCAACGGCCAGACCTACACGGTCAACCAAATCAAGAGCATCTCGAGCTGAAGCCCCGCACCTCGTAGGGCGGATTAGTACTACTGAGTCACTCGGTCGCGGCCGTTTAGGCCTGAGAATCAAGTATCTGTGGAGATTCATATTTTGGCACGCGGGAGGGCCAGATGAATCTCAGTGATCACGGGAAAGTCGAAGCGCGGTTTGCGGCCTATGTCGATGGGCTTTCGAGCGTCATCGGTCACGTGAGGCGTACGAGGCAGTTGCGCGATTATTGCACTGGTTTGGTGCTACCTGGCGAGCGCAAAAGCGTCGAACCTATGGCGGCGCGTACGGCTCCCGGGCGGACGGCGGCGCAGCACCAGTCGCTGCTGCACTTTGTCGGTCTTGCGACATGGTCGGATGAGGACGTGCTTGCCAAGGTGCGCGAGATGGTGCTGCCGGCGATCGAGAAGGACGGGCCGGTCGAGGCGTGGATCATCGACGACACGGCGTTCCCCAAACAGGGCAAGCATTCGGTCGGCGTGCACCATCAATATTGCGGTCAGCTCGGCAAGCAGGCCAACTGTCAGGTGGCGGTGTCGCTGTCGATCGCCAATCACGCGGCCAGCCTTCCGGTCGCCTATCGGCTGTATCTGCCGCAGGACTGGAGCAAGGATCGCGCGCGGCGGAAGCAGGCCGGTGTGCCGAAGCAGATCAAGTTCAAGACCAAACCGGAGATCGCGCTGGAGCAGATACGCTGGGCGTGCGAGGCCGGCCTGCCGCGCGGGGTTGGATTGATGGACGTGGCCTACGGTAACGACTCGCGGCTGCGCGCAGGCATGACGGAGCTGGAAGTGCCCTACGTGGCCGGCATTTTGCCAAACACCTTGATGTGGCGGCCCGGCACCGGCCCGCGGCGCATGGACAAGCCGCTGAACAACACCGGCCGTCGCGACGAGCCCGACCTGATCTCGGCCAAGGAAGTGGCGCTTGGTCTGCCGAAGCAGGCCTGGCACACGGTGACGTGGCGAGAGGGCTCGGCCGAGCAGCTGTCCTCGCGCTTTGCGCGCGTGCGCGTCCGTGTCGGATACAACAAGCTGATCCCCGAGAAGCTGTTGCCGGAGTGGTTGCTGATCGAGTGGCCCGAGAGCGAAAAGGAGCCGACCAAATACTGGCTCTCGACGTTGCCGGAGGACGTCAGCTTCCAGCGGCTCGTCGATTTTGCAAAACTGCGCTGGCGCATCGAGCGCGACTATCAGGAGCTCAAGCAAGAGGTCGGGCTTGGGCACTTTGAAGGGCGCGGCTGGCGCGGCTTCCATCATCACGCGACCCTGTGCATCGCAGCCTACGGATTCCTGATCGCCGAACGGGCGACGATTCCCCCCTCAGGACCTCGTTGCACCCCGATCTTCCCGACGCCTATGCTTCCCGACAATTATCGACCCCGAGGATCCGCCCTCGCGGCCTGAACGCCACATCCCCAACTCGATCGCAACCGTGCGCGTGCGGCTGATCCGAGCACTCATCAAGACCTTGCCGCGATGCCCCTGCTGCGGCACCATCGCCGCAACCAATGGGCGACGAAACTCATGACGCAGTAAGATTAGCCGGCCCCATGCGCCGCTGCTTAAACAAGCGAAGGCGCAAGGCGTAATCCGCCACCCGCGCAAACGGAGCGGCGGATTACGCTTCCGCCTTCACTCGTTGAACTACAGCGGATGTGATCGCTAATCCGCCCTACGAGTACACGCACTCAGTAACTTTCCGTTCACACCCCTGCGTCACCCCGGCACACATCGCTGCGCCGGAGCGTGTTTTCATGTCGATTCCAAGGAGAATCGTATTTGGGCCTTATGCTTAGGCAAATTTTAAGTCGCGGAGCGTAGGTTGTCACAGTGAGTTCAGTGGTTGAGAGTTTGTGAGTACGCCATGACAGAACCCCATCGCCCGAGGGTAAAATACGTCATCGGGCCTGACGGCAGTCCGTTAACAATTGCGGATTTGCCCGCGCCCGGGACCAAACGGTGGGTGATCCGCCGCAAGGCCGAAGTCGTTGCCGCGGTCCGCGGCGGCCTGCTCTCCCTCGAGGAAGCCTGCAGCCGCTACACGCTGACCGTCGACGAATTCCTGTCCTGGCAGTTTTCCATCGACCAGCACGGCCTCGCCGGACTGCGCACCACCCGCATCCAGCAGTATCGGCAGTAAGCCACTCTCCGTGTCCCGGACGCGGTGCGGCATTCTTCATGCCGCTCCGCAGAGCCGGGACCATACCAAGCACCAGCGTTCGTTACGGCCCCGGCTCTGCAGCGCACCGCTTCGCAAGAGCTACGCGCTGCGCTGCGTCCGGGGCACGAGATACCAGCAATTTTCCGAAAATCGGCCTTCCCCTGGAAGGTCGATTTTTTTCGTCCTCGACAATTCCTCAACGCCTTTAATCTTCATTAACCATATCGAAACCATCCCATAGGCAATAATTGCCCAGTCGGCCCCTCGCGGCCGAATCTTGAGGGGCTGGTTCGTTGCAGGGTCTTGCGGGTTTCCTGAAAAGTCTGGGTGCTGCCCGGGTAATGGCGATGGTCGCGGTCACCGCCGCGCTGATCGGCTTCTTCGGATTCGTCATCATGCGGGTCACCACGCCGGCGATGACCACTCTGTTCACCGACCTGTCCCCTGAGGATTCCGCAGGGATCGTCAAGGATTTGGAGCGTCAGGCCATCGCCTTCGAGCTGCGAAACGACGGCGCGGTGATCATGGTGCCGAAAGATAAAGTGACGCGACTGCGCATGAAGCTTGCCGAGGGCGGCCTGCCCAAGGGCGGCGGCGTCGGCTACGAGATTTTCGACAAATCCGACGCACTGGGCACCACAAGCTTCGTGCAGAACATCAATCATCTGCGCGCGCTGGAAGGCGAGCTTGCCCGCACCATCCGCGCGATCGACCGCGTCCAGGCCGCGCGCGTGCATCTGGTGCTGCCCGAACGGCCGTTGTTCTCGCGCGAAACGCCGGAGCCGTCGGCTTCGATCGTGGTGCGGGTGCGCGGCTCGCTGGAACCGCAGCAGGTCCGCGCCATCCGCCACGTCGTCGCTTCCGCCGTCAACGGCTTGAAGCCGCAACGGGTCTCCATCGTCGATGAAGCCGGGCAATTGCTGGCCGACGGCGCCAGCGGAGACGTCGATGGCGCCACCGGCGACGAGCGCCGCGCCGGATTTGAGAAGCGGATGCGCAACCAGGTCGAGGCCATCGTGTCATCGGTGGTCGGAAGCGGCCGCGCGCGGGTGCAGCTGTCCGCCGACTTCGACTACAACAAGATCACCCAGACCTCCGACAAGTTCGATCCCGAAGGCCGGGTGCTGCGCTCCAGCCAGACCCGTGAGGAATCCTCCGCCACCGCCGAAAGCAACGGCCAGGTCACCGTCAACAACGAGCTGCCGGGCGCCCAGCGCCAGGACAATGCGCCGGCCGCGCGCGACCAGAGCAAGAAGAGCGAGGAAACCAACAATTACGAGATTTCCCGCACCACCAAGACCGAAGTGACCGAGGCCGGACGGGTCAACCGCATCTCGGTCGCGGTACTGGTTGACGGCAGCTATTCCAAGAACGACAAGGGCGAGATGGTCTATGCCGAGCGCTCCAAGGAGCAGCTCGACCGCATCGCGGCGCTGGTGCGCTCGGCGATCGGCTTCGACCAGAAGCGCGGCGACCAGGTCGAGGTGGTCAACTTGCGCTTTGCCGATGCGCCTGCGGTGGTGCCGGTCGGTGAGCCCACCGGCTGGATGAGCATGCTGACATTCACCAAGGACGACATCATGTACGGCATCGAGATGGCCGTGATGCTGCTGCTCGGCCTCGTCGTACTGCTCATGGTGGTGCGGCCGCTGGTCAAGCGCATCCTCGCTTCCGAACCGGTCGCAGCGCTCGCCAATGCCGCCCTGCCCGCGCTGACCGATTCCAGCGCGCCGGCCGCAGGCGGACAAAATCTCGTTCCCGGCGCCGCCGCGCAGATGATCGACGTGGCGCAGGTACAGGGCCAGGTGCATGCGCAGTCGGTGCATCGCGTCGGCGAGCTGGCGCAGCAAAATCCCACTGAAACTGCTTCCATCGTGCGTCAATGGCTCTCGGAGCCCGTGAGCTGACATGGCCGTACCGCAGACCACACAGAACAACAGTACCGACATCGCCGCCGTGGTCGCGACCCTGGCGAGCCGTCAGGGCAATCGTCTCAAGAGCAAACCGATGAGCGGCCCGAAGCGCGCGGCGATCCTGATGCTGGCGCTCGGCGAACAGTATGGCGGCAAGGTCTGGTCACTGCTGCAGGACGACGAGGTGCGCGAGCTTTCGATGGCAATGTCGACGCTGGGCACCGTGGAGGCCGACGTGGTCGAGGACCTGCTGCTGGAATTCGTCTCGCGGATGTCGGCTTCCGGAGCGTTGATGGGGACCTTCGACGCCACCGAACGGCTGCTGCATCAATATCTGCCCAAGGAGCGCGTCACCGGAATCATGGACGAGATCCGCGGGCCCGCGGGCCGCAACATGTGGGAAAAGCTCTCCAACGTCCAGGAAGAGGTGCTCGCCAATTACCTGAAGAACGAATATCCGCAGACCATCGCCGTGGTGCTGTCGAAGCTCAAGCCCGAGCACGCCGCGCGCGTGCTGGCGATCCTGCCCGAGGAGATGGCGCTGGACGTGGTCGGCCGCATGCTGAAGATGGAGGCGGTGCAGAAAGAGGTGATCGAGCGCGTCGAGCAGACGCTGCGCACCGAATTCATGTCCAACCTGTCGCAGACCCGCCGCCGCGACGCCCATGAGGTGATGGCGGAAATTTTCAACAATTTCGACCGCCAGACCGAAACCCGCTTCATTACCTCGCTGGAAGAAGACAACCGCGAATCCGCCGAGCGCATCAAGGCCTTGATGTTCACCTTCGACGACCTGGTAAAACTGGATTCGGCCTCCGCCCAGACCCTGATGCGTCATATCGACAAGACAAAACTCGGCATCGCGCTGAAAAGCGCCAATGACGAGGTCCGCGGCTTCTTCCTCGGCAATATGTCCTCGCGCGCGGGCAAGATGCTGCTCGACGATATGGCGGCGCTCGGGCCGGTGCGCCTGCGCGACGTCGACGAGGCACAGGCGCTGCTGGTCAACCTCGCCAAGGACCTCGCCGCCAAGGGCGAGATCATGCTGACCAAGAACCGCGCCGACGACGAGCTGGTGTACTGATGGGCGCCCCGGCAAAATTCCTGTTCGACATGGACTTCTCCGCACCGGAGAAGGGCCGCGAGCGCGCGGCCACGCCGTCGGAAATCGCGCAGCAGATCGCTTCCGCCGAAGCGCGCGCCTATCGCGACGGATTTGATGCCGCGATGCGCGAGGCGAAAGCCGAAAGCGACCGCCGCGCAGCGCTGGCGCTAGAGGAAATCGGCATCGCGATGCGCGGCATCGCCACGCGCTTCTCCGGCATCGAAACCCGGATGGAAACCGAGGCGGTCGATGTTGCAGTCGCGGTGGCGCGCAAATTATGCAGCGAATTGCTGGCCGGCGAGCCGCTTGCCGAGGTGATGGCGCTGGTGCGCGACTGCTTCTCGCACCTGGTGTCGACGCCGCATCTGGTGGTCCGCATCAACGACTCGCTTTATGACGCCGCGCGCGAGCGGATCGAGCGGATGGCGAAACAAAGCGGTTTCGAGGGACGCCTTGTCATCCTGGCGGAACCGGAGATCGACAGCGGCGACTGCAGAATCGAATGGGCGGATGGCGGCGTGGTGCTGGAGCGCTCGGCGATCGAAGCCAAGATCAACGAACTTGTCGGGCGCTATATGTCGTCCCGCAATCAGGCCGGATTGGCCATGAGGATTGAGCCATGAGTGACACCGATACCCACGTGCCGCTTCCCGATCTGAACGCCGCGGACGCGCCTGTCGTCGACGACATCGGATACCACGACGACGAGCAGATTTCGCGCGTCGCCGCCGATCTCGAAGCGGTGTTCGACGTGCCGGTGCAGGTTTCCGCGGTGCTCGGCCGTTCCAAGATGGATGTCGGCGAGCTCTTGAAGTTCGGACCCGGCACCGTGCTGGAACTGGACCGCCGCGTCGGCGAAGCCATCGACATTTACGTCAACAACCGCCTGGTGGCGCGCGGCGAAGTGGTGCTGGTGGAAGACAAGCTCGGCGTGACCATGACCGAAATCATCAAGGCGGAACGCGCCTGAAGCTCTTAACCAACGTCGCGCGGAAATCGCGCGAAAAGACTGACAGGAGAACACCATGCGGCTTCTCATCGTTGGCACATTGAAGGGCCAGCTCACGACCGCCACCAAGATCGCCATGGACAATGGCGCCTCGGTGACCCATGCGGAGGACAATGAGCAGGCGATGCGCGTGCTGCGCGGCGGCAAGGGCGCCGACCTCTTGCTGGTCGACGTCGCGCTCGACATCCGCGATTTGGTGATCCGGCTCGAGGCCGAACACATCCATGTCCCCATCGTCGCTTGCGGCATCGCCAGCGACGCCCGCGCCGCGGTCGCCGCCATTCACGCCGGCGCCAAGGAGTACATCCCGCTGCCGCCCGATCCGGAACTGATCGCCGCGGTCCTGGCGGCGGTCGCCAACGATTCACGCGATCTGGTCTATCGCGACGAGGCGATGGCGAAGGTGATCCGGCTGGCGCAGCAGATCGCGGGCTCCGACGCTTCGGTGATGATCACCGGCAAATCCGGCACCGGCAAGGAAGTGCTGGCGCGCTATGTCCACACCCGTTCCCACCGCGCCAAGAAGCCGTTCATCTCGATCAACTGCGCGGCGATCCCCGAGCATCTGCTGGAATCCGAACTGTTCGGCCATGAGAAAGGCGCCTTCACCGGCGCCATCGCGCGGCGCATCGGCAAATTCGAGGAAGCCACCGGCGGCACGCTGCTGCTGGACGAAATTTCGGAAATGGACGTGCGGCTGCAATCGAAACTGCTGCGCGCGATCCAAGAGCGCGTCATCGACCGCGTCGGCGGCACGCGGCCGGTGCCGATCGACATCCGGATCATCGCCACCTCGAACCGCAATCTGGCGGACTGCGTGCGCGACGGCACGTTCCGCGAGGACCTGCTGTTCCGGCTCAACGTGGTGAACCTGAAGATTCCGCCGCTGCGCGAGCGCCCGGCCGACATCCTCGAACTGGCGCAGCATTTCGCGCGCAAATATGCCGACGCCAATGGCGTGCCGGTGCGCCCGATCTCCGCCGAGGCGCGGCGGGTGCTGACCACCAACCGCTGGCAGGGCAACGTCCGTGAGCTGGAAAACACCATGCACCGCTCGGTGCTGATGGCGAGCGGCGACGAAATCGGCGCGGATGCCATTCTCTCTCCCGATGGCGATCGCCTCGACCTCGCCAAAACCGCGCCGGCGGTGGCGCATGCCACCTTTGCCGCCGAGCAAGTGACGCGCGCTCTGGTCGGCCGCACTGTCGCCGACGTCGAGCGCGATCTCATCCTGGAGACGCTGAAACACTGCCTCGGCAACCGCACCCATGCCGCCAATATCCTCGGCATCTCGATCCGCACGCTGCGCAACAAGCTCAACGAATACGCCGATGGCGGCCTGCCGATCACGCCGGCAGGTGCCGGCGACTATCAGCGGGTGGCGGCGACGGCTTAGCTCTTGTCCCGGACGCGGTGCGGCATTCTTCATGCCGCTCCGCAGAGCCGGGACCGTACCAAGCGCCGGCGTTCGTTACGGCCCCGGCTCTGCGGTGCACCACGCCGCGAAGAGCGGCGCGCTGCACCGCGTCCGGGGCACGCTCACGAATAACTCGGCGCGTCGGGCTTTCGAAAGATATGGATCGGATCGCCGGGCTGCAAATCGCGCCCCGTAAACACCGCATAGGCGTACAGCGCGAGATAGCCGATCGCGAGCGCGCCGACACAATAGAAGATCCAGCTACCGACGCGTTTCATTTTAGGTGTACGCGCCGCGTTGCGCGGCTTGCGCGATGTGGCGCTGCCACAGCCACAATAGCGGCACCAGGATCAGGCCGGCGATCAGGCTGAGCAGCATGCCGAGATTTGCCACGCCATGGCCGATCACCGCCATCAATCGCGACGCCGCCCCGCACACCAGGATGAACGTCACCAGCGACATCCGCTCTCCGCGGCGCTCGATGTCGGGAATGCACGACCAGTAGATCAAGCCGATCGCGAGCAGCATGCCCTTGAAGAAACGGACCGAGCTATCGATCGCGCCGTCGTCGAAGATGTCGACGAAGGCGGTCCCGAACACCACACCGGCGAGGCCAAAGCCGACGCCGATCAGCCCTGCGAAGGCTACGGCGATTTGCAGAAGCTTGCGTTCCATCGCTTTGTCTCCTCAGCCGTCATGTCCGACCGCGGTTGTCACATAAATACGCCCGAAAACTGGACCTTTCGCGATTCCGGCGCAAGGCGGTTTTGTCCAGAAAAGTTCCCACAACCTTACAGATTACCTTGCTCAACCCTTTACCCTTTGTCGTTACGGTTGCTCATTGTCATCCTTGTCAATTTGGGAGCGATCATGGCCATGTACGCACAGACGAGCGGCACGCATCAGACAAATTCCGGTTCATTCGTGCCGATCCCCGGTCTCATCATCACGATTCCCCAAGGCGTCGACGCCATGGCGATCGTCATCCTGAACGTGCCAAACCCGTACGCTGCCGGAATAAATTTTCCGGGCGGCACCTTCGGGATCACCGTGAATGGTGTGACTTCCCCGGTGCAGGCAACCTTCACCTACAATGAGCAGGCGCCCGGCCACTTCGGTCGCGTACCGACAACCCTGGTCGTCGGCGTGCCGCTGTCCCAGAAGGGCAGCCAGACCGTACAAGCGGAATGGCTCGGAGTACGCGGCAGCACCGTCATCATCGACACGCCGGCGACGCTGACTGCCATCCTGGACTAACGCTTCGTCGTTGTGCTCCTCGCAATGACGTCGGCTACTCCGCCGCGGCAACCGTTGGCTTCGCGGGCGCAACGCTGACGGCCAGTTTGCCGTAGCGGTCGGTGAAGGCTTCGGTGTCGATTTCCTCGAGCTGGATTGCGCCGCTCATGACGCCCTTCTTCCATTCCTCATGCTCGGGATCGGACTTGAATTCCGGCATCACTTCCTTGGCGAACAGTTCCAGCGAGTCGCAGATGTGCTCGTGGCTGTTCTTGCCGGCCTGGTTCAGCAGGATGACCTGATCGATATGCGAGGTGCGGAAGCGCCGCAGTTTTTTGGCGATGGTTTCGGGCGAGCCGATCAGGCCGCCACGCAGCGCCGCTTCCTGGGCTTCGGGATTCTCCCGCTTCCACTTGTTGTATTCGTCCCACATGTTGACCGTGCCCGGCGCCGGACGCGCCCTGTTCTGCCCCTGGCCGTAATAGCGCAGCGCGAACTGGAAGAAGGTCGCGCCGTCGGCACGCGCGCGAGCCTCCTCGTCGGTCTTCGCGCACATGAAGAACGACACCAGCGCCATGTTGGGGTTGATCTCGTAGTCGGCGAGCTTTTTCAGCCGCTTGGTGATGGCGTTGTAATAAGCGTGCACCCAGGCATGCGCTGCGTCGGCGCTGACGAACTGGAAGCCCAGCGCGCCGAACCCGTTCTGGCCCGCACGTTCGATGGTCGGCAGTTGCGAGCACGCCATCCACAACGGCGGATGCGGCTTCTGCACCGGTTTTGGGACCACGTTGCGCAAGGGAATGTCGAAATACTTGCCGTGATGCTCGCAGCCGCCATCCTTGAACATCGGGAAGATGGCACGGACCGCTTCCTCGAACACTTCTTTCTTGGTTTCCATGTCGCGGCCGAACGGCGTCAGTTCCGTGATCGAGGCGCTCTCGCCCATCCCGAATTCGACGCGGCCGTTGCTGAGCAGATCCAGTACCGCGACGCGCTCGGCAACGCGCGCGGGGTGATTGGTGGTGAGCTGGAAAATGCCATGGCCGAGCCGGATATTTTTGGTGCGCTGGCTGGCGGCGGCGAGAAAGGATTCCGGGGACGGCGAATGCGAATATTCTTCCAGGAAATGATGTTCCACCACCCAGGCATGGTCGTAGCCGCAGCGGTCCGCGAGTTCGAGTTGCGTCAGCGCATCCTGATAAAGCTTCAGTTCGCCGCCGGCCTGCCATGGCCGCGGCAACTGCAGCTCATAAAAAATGCCGAATTTCATTCTGCGCCTCCCGTAACCGGCTTGTTGTTATCGGCAGTGTAAACCCCCGAAGGGCCAAGTCTACTGTCAAGCAATTCCGCGTGGCGGAAGGTGGTTGCGCGGCCAGCTTGAATGGTTAGTTTGACGCTGTGAGTCGCGGCCCGCGGCCCCCTTCACCGAGCCCCATGCCTACCTTCACCCCGCATCAGGATTCAGCGCTGAAAGCCGTCGCCGACTGGCTGAAGGCAAAACCCGGGAAAGGCGGCACGCCGCCGGTGTTCCGGCTGTTCGGCTATGCCGGCACGGGCAAGACCACGCTGGCGCGTCACATCGCCGACGGCGTCAGCGGCGAGGTCAAATTCGCGGCCTTCACCGGCAAGGCCGCCCTGGTGATGCGCAGCAAGGGCTGCGACAACGCTTCCACCATCCATTCGCTGATCTATCGCGCGCGCGAATCCGGCGTCGAACAGCCAAGTTTTGAACTGTGGGACGACGCGCCGGCATCGAAAGCAAAACTGATCGTGATCGACGAATGCTCGATGGTGGACGCGGAAATGGGCCGCGACCTGATGTCGTTCGAATGCCCGCTGCTGGTGCTCGGCGACCCCGCGCAGCTGCCGCCGATCCAGGGCGGCGGTTTTTTCACCAATGTCGAACCGGACGCGATGCTGACCGAGGTGCATCGCCAGGCGCAGGACGATCCGATCGTGCGAATGTCGATGGACGTGCGCGAGGGCCGCGAACTCGATATCGGCCGTTACGGCGAAAGCCAGGTGGTGTCGCGCGCCGAACTCGATCCGGACCGCGTCATGAGCGCCGACCAGGTGCTGGTCGGCCGCAACAATACGCGGCGCGCCTACAACATGCGATTCCGTCAGAAGCAGAACATCGAGGATCCCTTGCCAGTGGCCGGCGACAAGCTGGTGTGCCTGCGCAACAACCGCAAGAAGGGCCTGTTCAATGGCGGGCTGTGGCGGGTGAAATCGCGCACTGCCTCGCGATCGAAGTCGCGCATCCTCGGCATGCGGCTGTCGCCGGATGAGGACACCGGCTTCAAGGTGACAAAAGTCTCGGTCCGAACCGATTGCTTCGAGGGCGGCATCGAGCAGATTCCGTGGGAGCAGCGAAAACCCTATGACGAGTTCGACTATGGTTATGTGCTCACGGTGCACAAATCGCAGGGCTCGCAATGGGACGATGTGGTGCTGTTCGACGAAAGCTTTGCGTTTCAGGACAGCCGCGCAAGGTGGCTCTACACCGGGATTACGCGGGCGGCGAAGCGCTTGAGCGTGGTGGTGTAGTCTCGTCGTCCCCGCGAAGGCGGGGACCCATACGCCGTGTCGCCGATGTTCCGAATGGCGCTTGTTGAAACTGCGCGTCATCCCCATTCGCGTCAGGGGTTATGGGTCCCCGCCTTCGCGGGGACGACGAAAGAAATCACTTCGGATTCGGGTCGATCAGTCCCTCGCCCGGCGCTTCATATTTGCCGGCGCGATGCAGCAGCACCGCCTTGCCGAGCGCGCGGGCGACATTGCGCACGTTTTCCTGAAACGGCTCATCCTTGTCGAGCGCCTGATGCGATGTCGCGTAAGGCTCCATGTAGCCGATATAACCGTCGGCCTCGCTCATGCCGCCCGCCGAGATCAGCGACATGTCGGTGAGCCAGTCCACCAGCGAGCGCCGCAGCGTTTCGGCGCCGACGCTGTCGCCATGGACGACGATGCCGAAATGCCTCCCTGCAAGATGCCGCGGATACGGCCAGCCCTTCAGTTCGAGTGCCTTGGCTTCATCCGGCTTCTTGCCGTGCGTGGAAGTCGGATCGGGATTGCCGCCATCGGCGCAGACCAGCCGGTCGATCATTGCCTTCAGCCCGGTCGGGACGTGATACCAGTTCACCGGGGTCACGATCATGATGCCGTGGGCTGCGACCCACAGCGGATAGATCTCGTTCATCCGGTCGTCGGTCTGGTCCAGCGAATAGTTCGGATAGCAACTGCAGGGCCAGTGGCACAGCGCCATCGAGGTCGAGACGCAGGATTTGCAGGGATGGATTTGCTTGCCGAATTCGGAAGTGAGCCTTGAAAGATCCAGGATGTCGACCGCAAATCCCATCTCGCCGAAGATCGGCTCGGCGAGCTCCATCAGACGCCAGGTCTTTGACATCTCGCCGGGACAGGTGTGCTCGCTGCGCGACGAGCCGTTGATCAGGAGGATGCGCGGCGTTTCGCCGGCATCGTCGTGCCGGCGTTGCGCGGCAAGGATCGCATCGCGCGCGGCCAGCCAATCGACCGATAGGTCATAATCCGGATCGGCAAAACCGGGGCCGGCCTTGCGCGTCACCGGCGCCTTGCGCGAATTGATGTAGCCGTCCCACGCTGCATCAACGATGGCGCTGATTTCACGTTCGAGCGGCTTGAACGCGGGATCGGCGAAGCGGCTGCGATAACGCCTCTCGAACTCCTGCCGCGACAATTCGACAGACGGCATTCCCTTGCGAACATCGGCCGGTGCCATCGGACAAATTCCCGAATAAAAACAACTGAAGCAAAAGGCCGCAGCAATTTCCAACGCCGCGCCGCGGCGCCCTGTTCCCCAAGGCTAAGGCATTGGAAGGTCGTCGGTTTATTCACGAACTCGTGTGTTCAAGGCCGTAACAACAGTCGCATTGCCGCGTATCTTGCTGCACAGGGGCTCGAGCGCGGATTGCGAACGGCGGGCCCTGCCCTAAACTGCCGCCAAACCGGCCGCCATCATCAATGAGGACATCCCATGCGCCGTCACCCGCTCAGCCTGTCGTTCTGCGCCGCCATCGGCGCGCTGGCGATCACCGCTTTCACCGCAGCGCCGTCGCGCGCAGCGGAAGACGCCGTGATCATTCCACCACCTGCCATGGACGCGCAGGCGCCAGACGGTATCCAGACCGCGGTGATCGCGGGCGGCTGCTTCTGGGGCGTGCAGGGCGTGTTCCAGCACACCGCAGGCGTGGTCAACGCGGTGTCGGGTTATGCCGGCGGCAGCAAGGCGACGGCGAACTATACCGTCGTCAGCACTGGCGCTACCGGCCATGCCGAAGCGGTCGAGATCAAGTATGACCCGAAGAAAATCAGTTACGGAAAAATCCTGCAGATCTTCTTCTCGGTGGCGCACGATCCGACCCAGCTGAACCGCCAGGGCCCGGACAGCGGCACGCAATATCGCTCGGCGATCTTCACCGCCAATGACGAGCAGAAGAAGGTGGCGGATGCCTATATCGCGCAGCTCAATGCCGCAAAGATCTACCGGAAGCCGATAGTGACCAAGGTCGGCCCGCTGGAGGCGTTTTATCCGGCCGAGGCGTATCATCAGGACTACCTGACGCTGCACCCGACCCAGCCTTATATTGCCTATAACGACATCCCGAAGGTCGAAGCCCTGAAGAAGATCTTCGCGGAGAATTACATCGAGAAGCCGACGCTGGTGAATGCCGCAAAAGTCACCAACTAAAACCCGTCATTCCGGGGCGCGAGCGAAACGAGCGAGCCCGGAATCCATAACCACGATTTGGGGTTATGGATTCCGGGCCTGCGCCGAAGAGGCGCATCCCGGAATGACGACGAGAGGGAAAACCACAATGACCGACACCAAAACAGCAAAAGTCGAAAAGACCGAAGCCGAGTGGCGCAAGGAACTGACGCCGATGCAGTACGCGGTATTGCGCGAAAAGGCGACCGAGCGGCCGTTTTCCGGTGAATACGAGCATGAGCACCGCCCGGGCATTTACACTTGCGCCGGCTGCGGCCAGACGCTGTTCGAATCCGACGCCAAATTCGATTCCGGCTGCGGCTGGCCCAGCTTCACCGCGCCCGCGGTCGAGAGCCATGTCGACGAAGAGCGCGACGTCAGCCACGGCATGATCCGCACCGAGGTGCTGTGCTCGAAATGCAATGGCCATCTCGGCCATGTGTTCGAGGACGGCCCGGGACCGACCGGATTGCGCTACTGCATCAACTCGGCGGCGCTGAAGCTGCAGCCGAAGTGACGCCCAAGGCGTCATGCGCGGGCTTGACCCGCGCATCCAATGACGGGGCGTTGCAGGTTCCCCCCATGGAACCCGATCCCGCGATGTGCTTTGCTAGGGGCGGTTTTTGCGGTCGCATACGTCGACTGCCGCGCTTTGGGGGAATGCACATGTCGCTCGGCCTGATCCTCATCATCATCCTGATCATCATACTGCTCGGCGGCTTCAGCGGCCGGTTCGGCGGCTACGGCTATGGCATGGGTCACTCGGGAATGGGGCTTGGCGGATTGATTTTGGTGGTGCTGCTCGTCCTGCTCCTGCTCGGCAAGCTCTAAACCTGCCCATACCACTGAAATTGCAGGCTTAATTTCGGTTGGCCGATAGGCGCCCGCGGATTCATCATCTGCTCCGGCAAGAGTTGCATTTCCGTCAAACGAGCCTATATTAGGGTAGTCCTTGAAATGATCTCGACCGGCCCCGTCGCCGATCGGCTGACCCATGTGTTCGGTGGTCATTTCCGTTGCGTTCTATCGAGAAGGTTATCCGCCATGGCCGCATTCAGCTACAAGACCAGCGCCGAACTGTTCCCCGCCGCGATCCGCAAGAAGAAACGTGCGGGTTTTGCCTATCGCCGTTTCGACACCGCGGCCGAAGCGGTGCGTTTCGCGATCGAGGAGCTGCCGGCGGATTCGCTGAACGGCGCCTATCTGCAGGTCGAGGAAGCCCGCTTCGACCAGAACGGCATTCGCACGCTGTACGACAGCGCGGAATTTCCGCTGGCGCGCCGCGCGCCCGAGCCGCCGGCCGAGCCCGCCACCACCGACAAGGCTGACGCCGCCTGATCGTTTCGAACCGGAATTTTGCCTCCTAGAGCCTCGGCTGCTTCTCCAGCCAGCGGTGCAACAGTTTGACGTTGCGGACGTTGGCGCGGAACATCACGTCGAAGGCGTCGCCCACCAGCGGCACAATCCCGACCACGCCATCCAGCGCCACATTGCCGAGCATCCGCATGGTGAGATGCCAGGGCGCGCCCAGCGCGCGCGCCTCGCGCACCAGCCACAGCGAAATCGCGGTGGTGATGATATCGCCGATCACCGGGATCAATCCGATCAGCCCGTCGATGCCGTAGCGCACATTGGTGCCGGGCACGATGAAGGCGACGTCGAGCAGTTTTGCCAGCGCATCGAGCCGCGCCAGCCGTTGCTCGCGGGTTAGATTGCCGAACGGATTGGCGGATGAGTTGCCGAAATCGAACCTGAAGCCATGAACCTCGGGGCCAAGCTGTTCGGGCCGGACCTCCCGCCCCTCCTGGTCGATGATCGGCGGCGCGCGGCGGGTCTGCTGTTTCACGTTCATGCGCTGTGACATGGGAGCGTCATCTCAGGCTTGCAAGGTTCAGCGCGTGGGCTTGGCCGAAAACGCCGGCCCGCGCGCCAGCGTCGCAAGGTCGCAGCCTTCGCAATAGCGCGCGTCCTTGTAGTCGATCCAGTTGTGCGCATAGACCCGCTCGTTGGGGATGCCGTAGCGCGCCTGCAGCACGCGCACGAGAATGCGCCACGCCGCGATCTGTTCCCCGCTCGCAGGCTTTGCCACGTCGGGAAAATTGCCGGCGAATTCAACGCCGATCGAATTGGTCTTCAGCACCTGACGAAAGGTCGGGCCGTTGTCGATGTACTTGTTGTCGTTGCGGTTGGCGCCGTCGCCATGGGTCGGGATCGCATCCTCCGGTACCGCCCAATACACCGTGCCGTCGGTCTCCACCCAGACCGTGACGCCGCGCCGCGTCGGGTTTTTCACCTGTTGCAGCGCGCCGTATCTTGCCGACCCCGCCCCACCCTCGGTCTGATGCACGATGATGTTGCGCCAGGGATTGGCCTTCGAAACCTCCCCCCACGGCGCCAGCCAGATGATTTTCAGCCCCGGAATTTCCGGCGTGCCCGAGGCGCGCGCAAGCGTGGAGGGATCGGCGGACTCGGCAAGGGCGGGGCCGGGCATCGCGCAGAGACTAAGGGCCAGTGCGATCGGGCGAACGAACATATGGTAACGAGACCTCCGAAATCATCCGGTGAAAGCCTATCACGCCGCGGCGCGGCGGGGATAAGCGCCGCAGCTCTTTGCCGTCCTTGCGAGGAGCGAAGCGACGAAGCAATCCATCCGTCGTCCCGGCGAACGCCGGGACCCATAACCACCGATGGCCATTGCTGGGTACGGTGTGTCCCCGAGTGGCTGACACCTTCCACATCTCTGAGACGGAGGGTATGGGTCCCGGCGTTCGCCGGGACGACGCGGAAAATTCATTGCGCCTTCCTCCGCGCAAGCGTCATCGCTGCCCGCAAATTCCTTCGCGTGAATGGTGGGTTCAGTGAACCTCCCTCGACGAGAAAAGAGGGAGGCGGAACGCCGAAAGGCGCACCTTGGTAACAGCCGCGGCTTGATTCCCGGATCGCCGGGAATCAGAGGCACACGGCAACGCCTCTCGACGTTCCGTCACGGCGATCTTTTAGCCTCGGTCCGTTCTTCCGGGGACTTGGCGGCCTTGCGGCCTGAGCACGGCGATTTCGCGCCGCTCGCCTGTCCCCGTCCGGCCAACTTCAGTGGCAGAGCCCCGTAATGGGCCCGGACGGAAACCCAAGGCCTCCCGAGTGCGCGGAGCCACGTTTGCTCCCCGCCCGCAGGCGCCGCTCCCACCTCCACGTTCCAAAGCGTCCTTAAGTAACGCTCCCTCCAGCTAGGATGAGATGACTAGGAATGTAGCTCAAAAGGAATATATGTCAAGCGGAGAAACATTAAATTTTTTACCGAAGGGACCGCGCGCCGTAACAACATGGGCGAAACCGTTCCGACCGGGGAACAGGAACCTCACATCCGTTTGAAGCGGAACAAGATGAAACTTCGAAACGTCTCCCCTCGCCAGCCGTTGGCCCGGCGTCACTACGATGGAGACACCGAATGAACTTGAAACTCTTGACCGCAGCCGCCGTCCTGTCCACCGCGATCGCAGCCCCTGCATTCGCGCAGCAGGACATGTCACGCGCGCAAGTCGTGCGTCATCAAAAAGAATCCACGCGGGTGATCGAGCATCGCAATAGCGGATTCTGGCCAGCTGACGTAGCCGCGGGCGTTGTCGGCGGCGCCGTCGGCACCGCGGGCGTCATTGCGACCGCACCGTTCCGCAGCGACCGCTACGCCTACAATGACGGATACTATCAGCGCTATCGCGGGCCGAACGGTTTTGCCTGTCAGCCCGGCACCACGTTCCGCGGCGAGGATGGACGGATGCATCTCTGTCAGTAACGGCTAAGAGAAAGGAAGAAGGAGGCGGCCGCAATGGCCGCCTTTTTCTTGCCTCGCATCGTAGGGTGGGCAAAGGCGCCCTTCGCGCCGTGCCCACCATTTTTGTGCGCCTTCAGGTAATGGTGGGCACGTCATCAGGCGCGCATTCGCGCGTCCTGTTGACTTTGCCCACCCTACGTTCTTGCTTGACGTGGCCCATCCACGTCTTCAGACATCGCAAAATAGCAGAAGATCTGATAGACTCCGAATATGCCAAAACAAAAGCGCCCGCCCGGAAAACCCGACAAGACAGGCTTCGTCATTGGCCGCGCCGGCTTTGCGAAAATCAGCGCGGTTGAAGGCATTCGATTGAAGCCGACGATGGAAAAGCGGGCCGCCGAAGCCCGCAACAAGGGTCTGTCGGCGGAAGAAACCCGCAAGGCGATTATCCGCGCTTATCGTAAGACCTGAGATGCGAATGGGCCGGCACACCGCGGACGGTGCGAATGTCGAAGCAGGGCAACCCGTTCTGTTTTCCTGAGCACATCGTCGCCCAGGCAACCAAGCTGTTCGCTGACTTGAAGGCTAAAAAATATTTGGAGAATCTGCCACCGAAAGAGTTCGCTGAGAACGCCGCTCATTTTCTCGCGGAATTGAATGCGATCCACGCCTTTCGTGAAGGCAACGGTCGCACGCAACTGAGCTTCTTCTCCCTGCTCGCTGATCGGGCGGGCCACCCGGTTGACCTCGAAAAGCTCGATCCCGGCGCCATGCTCAACGCGATGATCGCCAGTTTTGACGGTAGGGAATCTGAGTTGACGGCGGTTATCAGCGGATTGATCGGCTGATCGCGGGCGCGAATAGATTGGTGGATCGCTTCGCTTAACCCACCCTCGTTTTAGCGTGTTATGCGCGCATTGAAGCGTAAACGTCGGTTGTATCAGTCATAGGACAATATTTAGCGGAAATGCGGACACGCATTGGACGGAAAAAGTTACCCGCGCCTAGAGGTCATTGCGAGCGAAGCGAAGCAATCCAGACGCCGCGTGAATAGCTAGATTGCTGCGCTCCTCGCAATGACGGAAAGTTTTGCGTCGTCATTGCCCCCGGCAACCCATCCCTCCTTAAAAAACGCTTTTTTAATTGATGGATACGCGGGTCAAGCCCGCGTATGACGGAGGAGCCTCACTCCCCCCACGCCGCGAACGCGTCCTGGAACGCCCGTTCTCCCGGTGCGCCCTTCTCGATCGCGATGATGGCGCGGCGCTGGTTGGCATACACCAGGGGGATGTCGAACCAGGAGCGCTCTTTGAGGAGCTGCAGGTTGCGGGAGCGGTCGCTGTCGACGTTGGACAGGCCGACCAGGAAGAAGCCGTCGGTGACTTTCACCGCTAGCCCCGCGAGCGGGGTGCCGCGCGCCTGCTCGTTGGACTTCATCAGGATGCCCGGCACGTTGCTGACGCCACCGCCATCAAAATTCTGCGGCAGGATGAAGGTCAGCTCCGCGGTATGACTGGCCGGCAGCGAGGTGTCGGTGTTGCGGCGGAACGACATCGTCATCTTGAACTTGCGGTCGGGGATGTCGACGTCGGCGCGCACCGCGAGATCGCCGGGCGCGGTGCCGGTGCCCTTGATCTGTTCGGTGCGCCACACCACCGTGCCGACATATTGCTTGCCCTTGGGATCAGAGGGATCCTCGTCATACAGCACCACGCGCTGCGCCACCGGCGCCACCGTCTCCGACGACGGCTGGCCGACGCGGTCGGGGATCTTGGTCCGTGGCGCTGAGCCAGCGTCCTTCGGGGCTTCGACCACCGCGGTGGGTTTCAGCATGTTGCGCACATAGGAGACCGCCGCAGGTCCCCACAGGATCGCGGCGCCTGCAAGAATCAGCACGATGCCGATGGCGATCGCGCTCTTGAACGGAAAGCCGCCGCCGCCGACGCGTGGGGCGCGCGCGGCCTTTTTCTTGGCACTCTTGTCCGGCGCGCGCGGGCGCGGGCCCGGCTGATCCGGCGGCGGCGTCCAGCGTGCGGCTTCCTCGGCGGACTCGTCATAGGAATACGGCAGGTCGGGGTCGGCGCCGCGGTTTTCCATGCTCGGCTCGAGCCGGTCGAACTCCGGCGAGGGCGACGGCACATTGGCATAGGTTTTTCGCGCCGAGCGGTTGGCTTGCGCGGCGGCGCGGCCGAGATCGTCGGCGTCGGCGGCGATATCTCGGAAACCGCGCACGCCCGGCGCCTGGGCCTGGTTCGGCGGCTGCGCGGGCGCATCGGGACGGCGCGGCGGGCCGGGACGGTCGCGGGCCGGTGGCAGCGTCGGATCCTGCATGCCCACCGAAGGCTGCGGCGGCCGCGGCGGCGGCGGATTCAGATCGGACGACGGAGCCGGCTGATCGGGCCGGAGATTGCGTTGCTGCGGCGGCGCAGGCGGGCCGGGCGGGCGGGCGCGGGGCGGCGGCGGTGGGTCGCCCGGCTTGGTCGGGTTGGCGCGGGGCGTGCCGGCGCGGAAGGCATCGCCGGAGCGCGATCCTGCGCGCGAGGCCTCGCGGGCGCGCTGGGCTGCTTCGGATTCGACCTTGCGCACCGCCTCTTCCAGCGACAGCCGCTCCCGCGTGATTTCGGACTCGGAGAGTGGCGGCTGCACGCTGCGCAACTGCGCGATCAGCGCCGCGCGCGCCCGCTCATAGAGCGCGCGGCGGGCCTCGCCGGGGGCACTGGGGTCCAGTCCGGCAATGGCGCGGGCGATCAGCGGGTAGTAATCAGCCATATCTCTCTATCTGAACACTTTCCGGTAATATCGCGTTAAGCCTCGAACGGGTTCTGTACCAGAATAGTATCCTCGCGTTCGGGGCTGGTGGAAAGCAGTGCAATGGGGCAACCGACCAGTTCTTCGACCCGCCGGACATATTTAATGGCCTGCGCCGGCAAATCCGCCCAGGAGCGGGCATTCGCGGTCGGCTCCTTCCAGCCCTCGATGGTCTCATAAATCGGCTCGACCCGCGACTGCGCGCCCTCGCCGGCCGGCAGATGGTCGATTTCGCCGCCGTCCAGCCGGTAGCCGGTGCAGACCTCGATGGTATCGAAACCGTCCAGAATATCGAGCTTTGTCAGCGCCAACCCGTTGATGCCGCAGGTCCGCACGGTCTGGCGCACCAGCACGGCATCGAACCAGCCGCAGCGGCGCGGGCGGCCGGTGTTGGTGCCGAACTCGCGGCCGCGCTCGCCGATCCTGCGGCCGAGTTCATTGTCCTGCTCGGTCGGGAACGGTCCCTGGCCGACCCGCGTGGTGTAGGCCTTGCAGATGCCCAGGACATAGCCGACCGCGCTCGGCCCCATTCCGGTGCCGGTCGCGGCCTGCGCCGCCACGGTGTTGGACGAGGTGACGTAGGGATAGGTGCCGTGATCCACGTCGAGCAGCGCGCCCTGCGCGCCCTCGAACAAGATGCGCTTGCCCTCGCGGCGTTTTGAGTCGAGCAGCCGCCACACCGTCTCGGCATAGGGCAGCACTTTCGGCGCGAGCGCGCTCAGGTCTTTCAGGATTTCGCCGCCGTCGATCTCCTTCAAGCTCAGTCCGCGGCGGATCGCGTTGTGATGCGCGAGCAGCCGCTCGATCTTGTGCGGCATGGTCTTGAGGTCGTCGAGGTCCATCAGGCGGATGGCGCGGCGGCCGACCTTGTCCTCATAGGCGGGGCCGATGCCGCGCTGGGTGGTGCCGATCGCAGTCGTCTTGCTGGCGTTCTCGCGGATCGAATCCAGTTCGCGATGCAACGGCAAAATCAGCGTGACGTTTTCGGCGACGCGCAGATTGTCGGGGCCGACCGCGACGCCCTGCTTCTGCAGTTTTGCCACTTCGTCGAGGAACGCCTGCGGATCGAACACCACGCCATTGCCGATCACTGATAGCTTCGAGGGCCGCAGCACGCCGGAGGGCAGCAGCGCCAGCTTGTAGGTCTCGCCGTTGATGACCAGCGTGTGGCCGGCATTGTGGCCGCCCTGGAAGCGCACGACGATGTCGGCCTGCTCCGACAACCAGTCGACGATCTTGCCCTTCCCCTCGTCGCCCCACTGGGCGCCGACCACGACAACATTGGCCATTTTGCAGGAGTTCCTTGCAACTCGTGACTAGACGCCCAGCGAAAAACACGGCCGGGGCCGCTCGGATGCGAGGCAGCCTAACCGGATAAAGGATGCGGGAGGGGGAAGCAAGCAGGAAGGGCGGTTTGGTGCACGCCCGAACGCTGATCAAGCCCTTGATATCCACGGCAAATCCAAGACTGTCGCCCCTACCATCCCGTACTATCCAGCCAACGCCATTAACCCCGCCAAGCCAAATGCCTTGCGTTTCCTTTGCATCCGCGTATACTTTGCATTGTAAAGTTGAGGGACCATGCGCGATCTCGACAAGGCCCTGGCCGACATCTTCGCCATTCGCAGCCAGATTGCGGCCGGCACGGCATTTCGCGGTTACGGCCCGGCGGCGGTCGCATGTACCGGCGGCCTGGCGCTGCTGACTGCGCTTGTGCAGCAGTTCTGGCTGGACGATCCGACCGCGCAGCCGCTGATCTTTTTCGCGATGTGGATGGCCACTGCGGCGGTCTCCGCAGGCTTGATCTGGATCGAGATGCAGGCGCGGTCGCGCCGGCATCATTCGGGTCTCGCGGATGCAATGGTCTATCAGGCGATCGAGCAATTCCTCCCCATCGGGGCTGCCGGAGCGCTGCTCGCCGTGATGCTGGGAAAATTTGCGCCGGAGACGCTGTGGATGCTTCCGGGCCTGTGGCAGATTCTGGTGAGCCTCGGCATATTCGCCTCGGCGCGCTCGTTGCCGCGCACGATCACGCTCGGCGGCGCCTGGTATTTCGTGGCGGGTTTTGCCTGCCTGCTGCTCGCAAGCCAAAGCCACGCGCTGTCGCCCTGGACCATGGGCCTGCCGTTCGTGATGGGACAGTTGTTGATGGCGGCGATCCTTCATCTTGCCTCCGGGGATGCCGATGCCGAAGACTGACGCGGACAGCGCGCCGTTCTCCTATGAAGGGCTCGACCGGGTGATGCATGAAAAGGCCCGGCTCGGCCTGCTCACCTCGCTGATGGCGCATCCGAAGGGGCTGGCGTTCGCGGATCTCAAGCAGCTGTGCGGCCTGACCGACGGTAACCTCAGCCGGCATCTCCAGGTGCTGCAGGAGGCAGGCCTGGTCGAAGTCATCAAGGGCTACGAAGGCAACCGCCCGCATACCAGTTGCCGCCTGACCAAAAGCGGCCGCCGCCGTTTTCTCGACTACCTCGCCGTGCTGGAAGGTTTGGTCCGCGACGCCGCCAAGGCCGCCGGAAAACAGGACATGCCGGTTGCCAGATTTGGCATCCTCCCCACCTGATCTGTTTTTTTGCAAGGAAACTTTGTAATGCAAAGCACTCTCGCGCCTAAACTGGATATCGAGCCTGACGCCGCCAGACTTCACGTCGGCATCATCATGGACGGCAACGGACGCTGGGCCACGAGGCGGCAGCTCACGCGCCTGCATGGGCATCGGGCCGGCGTCGAAGCGATCCGGCGGGTGGTCGAAGCCGCACCTCACCAGGACGTCGGCACGCTGACGCTCTACGCTTTCTCGAGCGACAACTGGCGGCGGCCGAAAGCGGAAGTCACCGGCTTGATGACGCTGCTGCGTTCCTATCTCGCCGACGAGATCGAAAGCCTGGTCCGCAACGGCGTCCGGCTCACCGTGATCGGCCGCCGCGACCGCCTGCCTTTCGGCCTTGCCGACGCCATCGCAGATGCCGAAGCCGCCACCGCGGCCGGAGACGTTCTGCATCTGCGGGTCGCGATCGACTATTCCGCCCGCGATGCGATCCTGAACGCGGCGGCGCAGGCCGGCGCAATGCGCAATCTCACCCGCGCCGATTTCGCCGGGCTCATCACCGGCGAGCCCGGGCTTCGCGACGTCGACCTCGTGATCCGCACCAGTGGCGAGAAGCGCCTGTCGGATTTCCTGCTCTGGGAAAGCGCCTACGCGGAGCTGCATTTCACCGAGCGGATGTGGCCCGATTTCGGGGCGGAAGACCTCGCCGAAGCGCTGCGGTCTTTTCACGGACGCGAACGCCGCTTCGGCGGCCTGCAACCGCTCGGTCCCGAACTGGCGGTTGTCGTATAGCGCCGGAGTCCGTAGGGCGGATTAGCGCAGCGTAATCCGCCATACAGCCGGCAGGCGGCGGATTACGCTACGCTAATCCGCCCTACGACTTATTTCACCCGCCTGTAAAAATTGCTCGCGCTGCCGCGCCCTCCGGCCAGACCTCGGTTGGTATTGACGAATTCGTCCGAGGTGAGCTTGTCGATGGCGCGGGTCTGCGCCTCGCCCTGCCAATTCGGGAATGAGGCGGACACGATGTTGTAGGTCACCGTCTTGTTGGCCTCGTCGACCGTGTAGGTGCCGAACACCGACAGGCTGCGCCGCATGATCTCGGCATATTCCTCGGGCGTTCCGGTCAGGCGGTTGTTGGACGCGATCTTCGGCACGTCGCCGGCGATGTGGATCTGTGCGAAACGGCCGTCAGCCGTGAAGATCAAAATGCCTTTGGGGGTCTCGCCGAACGGAAACGATTTTTTGCCGTCGGGCGCCGTTACCTCGGCGACCACGAAATTCCAGCTGCCGACGATCTGGTCTTTAAGACCGGCTGGTTGCGCGGCCGCGGCGCCGGCGGACAGCATCGTTGCAAGCAAGGCGGCGGCGATGGTCTTCAACATCATGGTTTCTCCCGGAATCCGTTGGCGTGCACCCTATCCCGGAACGCATCGCCGCGCGATGTCGGGCTTTGCCCCGGAGCTATCGATTCCGGTCGCGCCCTGCGAAATGAAATTGGAACAAACCACAGCCGAGACTCTTGCCCCTTCGACACACCCCGTCCGGAGGACAAAATGAACAAGCTCGCACTCGCTTTCGCGCTGGGCGCAACCGCGCTCTTCGCCACCGCCGCTACTGCTGCCCCGCTCGCCGTCAATCCATCGGTCGGCGTGGACGGCAACATCCAGAACGTCCGAATGGTCTGCAACGAAGAGGGCCGCTGCTGGCGCGAACGCGGCGAGCGCCGCGTCATCATCCGCGAGCGCGATTCCTATGGTTACGCGCCGCGCGAGCGCTACATCGAGCGCCGCGGCTATGAAGATCGCGGCGGCATCGGCTTCAGCGCTCCCGGCGTCAGCGTCGGCATCGGCACCGGCCGCTACTAAGCGCCGCACCTGAGCAAAACAGCTCACATTGCAAAAAGGCCGCGGGATCCGCGGCCTTTTTCTTTGCCGCTTTGAATTTGATCTATCGCAATGTCGGATCGGCGATCCGTGCGTAACTGTACCAGGGCCGCTGGCCGCTGCCGGTCAGCAGCGCCCTGCATCGAGTCGGCTTAACAACGAACATCTGCGATCAGCAGTGTTTTGGAGAACGCCATGAGCAACGCCATGCAAGCCTTACTGATGACCGCAGGGTTATTCGGACTCTCGTTCCTTGCGATTTTCGCCGTCTGGTACGCCGACCGGCTGCGCGTTGGCACTCGGCGTAAGTTTTAGTCCGACGGAATAGACCGGCATTCGCTGTCGGCGGATTTTCTTGATGCCGGCTTCGGAGGAAAACCGCTGCGTCATTATCACCGTCCGGAGATGCGCTCTTACTGTCGCGGAACGGACGGTCGATTGAGGCTCAGAATATAAGCCACGATATCGTCGGTATCGGTGTCGGAGATGATCAGATTGGGCATCTCCTTGTGATTTGACCGCAGGAACACTTTTAGGGAAAGCGCAGTCGTTGACGGCATGGCGGCGACCGCGGCAAAGCCCGGCGGTGCGTCGAGATTTTTTCCCTCGATCCGATGGCAGGAAGCACACATGCCGCCCGCCAGCGCACGCCCTCGCGCGGGGTCGCCTCCGGCAGGCTGCGCGAGTAGCGGGGCCGGCAACGCCAATGAGGCAACCGCCAGCAGACAGCATGCGATGATTGCCCGCCGCAGCAAATTGTCCCTCATTCGATCACCAGGCTCGTAAAGAACGGTTCGGTGACCGCAGTCTCCGGGGTCCGCTCGTCTTCGGAAGCCGTCACCGTGACGAACTCGTTGTTGCAGTTCCAGCAGCGCCACAAAACCTGCACTTCCCGCTCATTCACGTGTTCGTCCCACTGCGCCTTGACCAGTTTCGAGCCGCACCGGCCACATGGTTGCTCTCGCCCGCTTGCAGTCAACGTCATGGTGAGCCTCCGCTTTATCCGTTTCCACCGTGCCATGTTCAGCTGCGATGGTTTGTGATCCAGATCAAACAAGCCGCCGGTCGGCACTGCGGCGGTCCGGCGCGCAAGCGTGCCATGCCGTTGCGACAATTGGCGACAGCGGGGCTGCAATTGCCGAGGTTTTGGATATGCTACAGGTCCGACCAACCAGGAATCCCTTCATGAAACGCCGACACTTCCCGCTTGCGGCGATCCTCGCATTCATCCTCGCCGGCCCCGCCTTCGCGCAGCAGCCCTCGATCGTCGTCGCCTCCACCACTTCGACGGAGCAATCCGGGCTTTTCGGTTTCCTGCTGCCGCGGTTTACCGAGAAGACCGGCATTGCCGTGAAGGTGGTGGCGGTCGGCACCGGACAGGCGCTCGACATCGGCCGGCGCGGCGATGCCGACGTGGTGTTCGTCCACGACAAGGCGGCGGAAGAGAAATACATGGCCGAAGGGTTCGGCGTGAAGCGGTTCGACGTGATGTACAATGATTTCGTCATCGTCGGCCCGAAGGCCGATCCGGCGCATGTCGCCGGCAAGGACGTGCTGTCGGGATTGCGCGACATCGCGACCGCCAAGGCGCCGTTCATCTCGCGCGGCGATCACTCCGGCACCCACGCGGCGGAATTGCGGTACTGGAAAGATGCCGGGATTGAACTCGATACGGCCATGGGCGCCTGGTATCGCGAGATCGGCCAGGGCATGGGTGCGGCGCTCAACATGGCGGCGTCGCAAAATGCCTATGTGCTGACCGATCGCGGCACATGGCTGTCGTTCAAGAACCGCGGCGATCTGAAGATCCTGGTCGAGGGCGACAAGCGGCTGTTCAACCAGTACGGCGTGATGCTGGTCAATCCTGCCAGGCATCCGGCCGTGAAAGTCAGGGAAGGCCAGGCTTTCATCGACTGGCTGATCTCATCCGACGGGCAGAACACCATCGCCGGCTACAAGGTCGGCGGCGAGCAGCTGTTCTTCCCCGACGCCGACCCGAAGGCGATGTAAGTCTATTGCCTGTCGGCCCAGGCGTTGAGCAGGAAGGCGCCTGCGCTGACCATCAGGCTGAGCAGCACCAGCACAATCCCGAGACCGAGCGCCAGCGTCAGCTCGCCCTTGCCGGTTTCCAGCGCGATCGATGTGGTCATGGTGCGGGTAAAGCCGCGAATGTTGCCGCCGACGATGATGATGGCGCCGACCTCGGCGATGGCGCGGCCGAACGCAGCGAGGAAGGCGGTCAGCAGCGAACCCCTGCCGATCAGGAACAACAGCTGGATGCTGCGCGCCCTCGACAGGCCGTCGACGCGCATCAAGTCGCCATATTCCGACCACAACAGCGCGGTGGGACGATGCACCAGCGCGATCACGATCGGCGTGGTCAGAACCACCTGCGCCATGACCATCGCGGCGGGCGTGAACAGCAGCCCGGCAAAGCCGAGCGGGCCCGAACGCGACAGCAAGAGATAGATCGCAAGCCCGACCACCACCGGCGGCAGCCCGAGCAGCGCATTGGCCAGCACGATAATTGTTTGCCGGCCCCGGAAGCGGCTGACCGCGAGCGCGCCGCCGAGCGGCGCGCCGATCACCATGGCGATCATGGCAGCCGACAGGCTGACGCTCAGCGACAGCGCAACGATGCCGGCGATCTCCGGATCGAGACTGGCGATCAAGCTGAGCGCTGTGCGCGCGGCTTCGGTAAAATCCTGCATCGGGTCTCTGTAGCGATATGTGCTATATTTTCAAACCGAAGCGATGAATTTCAGGAGAATATCTTCATGCGTGGGATTGTAGCCGGCCTGTTGGCGTGTCTCGCCGGCATTGCGACCGCACAGGCAGGGCCGTATCCGGACAGGCCGGTCACCATCGTGGTGCCGTTCGGAAAGGGCACCACGGCGGACCTTGTTGCGGCCGTCGTGTCCGAGGCAATGTCGGGCAATATCGGACAGAAAGTCGTCGTCGAGCTCAAACCCGGCATGGGCGGCGGCCTCGCGATGCAGCAGGTGGAGCAGGCGCCGCCCGATGGCTATACGCTAGCAATGATCACGCAAGGCACGCACGTCTTCAACCTCAGTCTCTACAAGACGCTGCGCTACGACCCGCAGAGGATCGTCCCCATCACACCGATCGCCGCCGTCTCCAACGTGATGACCGTCCATCCATCGAATCCGGCGAACACGCCGCTCGAGATCGCCGCTGCTGCCAAGGCGGCGCCGGGCCAATTGACCTATGCTTCGGGCGGCGTCGGCACCTCGCATCATCTGGGCGGCGTGCTGTTCGCCTCGATCGCCGGCGTCGACATCAAGCACGTGCCGCATCTGGTTTCGGTCGACGGCGTGAAAAAGATCGTCAACGGCGAAATCACCATGGGCTTTTTCAACCTGCCGACCGTGATCGACGAGATCAGGTCCGGCAAGCTGAAGGCGCTCGCGGTGACCAGCCTGACGCGCTCGCCGCATCTGCCGGAGGTGCCGACGCTCGATGCGTCGGGCCTCGGGGGTTACGACCTCGTGACATGGTTCGGCTTCGGCGCGCCGGCCGGCACGCCGCCTGAGATCGTGCAACGGCTGCGCGACGAATTCGCTCACGCCGCCGCCGAGCCCTCGGTGAAAGCCAAACTGAAGGAAGCCGGGCTCGACCCGATCGATCAGATGCAGCCGGCGGATTTTGCGAAACTGATCGCCGCCGACCTCGGCAAATGGACGCCGATCATCAAGGCCTCAGGCGCCAGCGCCGAGTGAGGTGGAGGTGAGGCGCCACACAGCCGTCATACGCGGGCTTGCCGTCTTCGCTAAAGCTTCGCCGGCCTGACACTGAAGTGCCCGGCGAAGCCTTAGCGTAGCCGGGACCCGCCTGCGGGGCCGAAGCCCCTTCGGCGAGGCGAAGGCCCGCGTATCCATCCATCTTCGCAAGAGTCTTTCGAGCGGATGGATTGCCGGGTCAAGCCCGGCAATGACGCGTTTTGTGCAGGAGCGTTTTTACTCTCCTCCTCACACGATCAGCAGGTCGTGCGGATTGATGGTCACGCCGGCCTGGACCTGCACCAGCGTGATCGCCGATGCCTGCGTTCCGTCGGCGCTGAAGTAGAGCGTCTCGTTCGCGGTATCGAAGTGGAATACCGCGCCGCTTCCCGAGAACTGGTCGTCGCCCGATGTCTCAAACACCGACGTTACGTCCTGGCCCGGGGTCAGCCCGCCGCCAAAACTGTTGGCGGAAACCGCAATGTGATCCTGCTCGGCGGTATTGTTGAAGTCGGTAATCACGTTGGTGCCGGTCGGCTGGCTCTGGAACGCAAACGTGTCGTTGCCGGTGCCGCCGGTCAGCACGTGATTACCGTCGAAGCCGAACAGGATGTCGTTGCCGCCGCCGCCGTCGATCGCCTCGTTACCCTGGGTGGCGACGAGGATTTCGTTGGCGCCGGTTCCGGTGAGCGTCGTGGTCGTGGTGGCGTTGTTGACGACGTTCACGGTGGCGAAATTGCTGCTGGTCGCGTGACCGTCAGTGGCATCGTAGGTGAACGATCCGCCGAGCGTGGCATCGTCGGTGAAGAATGCAAAGCCGAAAGCGCCGCCCGCGCTGCCGCCACTGCTGGTGCCGATGCTGTTAGCGGAGACATGGTCGGTCGTATCCGGATCGGTGTCGTTCGCCCCCAGCGCCCACGGTGCGATGATGACGGTGCCGTTCGGACCGGCGTCGGTAATGACGGTATCGTTCACCGCGGTCGGCGCGTCGTTGGTGCCGTCGATGGCGATGGTAACGGTCTGCAGCGTCGAGGCGCCGTGGTCGTCGATGACCGTCACCGAGTAGGTCTGCACCAGGGTCTGGCCCTGCGCCAGGAACTGGATGTCGGCATTGTCGACGCTGTAGTGCCAGGCCAGCGAGCCGCTGCCGCCGGATTCCGACACCGGATCGAGCGAGAACGTGCCGACATAGCCGCTGCCATCGGGCGTGAAGCTCGCCGTATGGGTGTCGGCGGTCTCGACGTCGGTGAAGGTGATGCTGCCGCTGGTCGTCTCGGTCGCGGGGCCCGGCGTGGGCGTGATCGAAATCTGGTCGACCAGAAGCCCGGTGCCGTCGGTGCCGAAGCTGAAGAACAGTTGCGTAGTCGGGTCCGAAGCATCCCCTACCAGATCGAAGGTGTATTTGGTGAACCCCGGCGTCACGTCGGTCTGGGAGAGGATCTGGGCGCCGTCCCAGAACACCTGGAGCGAGCTGCTGTTGGCGTCGGCATCGCCGGCCACATAGAAGCTCACGATGTAATGCTGTCCGGCGACCGTCGTGGGATCCTGCTCGAGGAAACCGCTGCCGGAGAGCCTCGCCGAATAGTTGCCGAACTCGCCACCGATGAACAGCGGATCGACCGAGACGCCCGACGAGGAATAGCCGGTGAGATCGCCGGTCTCGAAGCCGCCATTGACCACCACCGTCGGTCCGGCATCTTCCGTGATCGAGCCCAGTGCGTTGGTTGAGGTGATGATCGGCGCGTCGCTCGCGCCGGTGATGTTGATGGTGAGCGTGGTGGTCTCGCTGCGGCCAAGACTGTCCGTGACCGTGATGTTGAATTGTTCGGTCGGATTGTCGCCGACCTGCAACTGATCGAACGCCGCATTGGCGGTGTAGAGATAGGTACCGTCGGAACCGACGAACAACGAGCCGTAGGTTCCGGCAACGGTAGTGTCGGTTCCTTGACCGTTCACATCGGTCACGGTCAGCGTGACGCTGCTGTCGCCGCTGCTGTCGAGCACGTCCTGGATGGCATTGCCGCCCGCGACCAGATTGCCCGCGTCGGTATTGGCGGTGTCGTTCGCCGATGTGGTCACCGGGTTGACGACCAGCGGATCTTCGGCGCCGGTGGCCGTGATGGTCACCTGCTGGGTCGAGGTGGTGAGACCGTCGTCGACCGTCACATTGTAGGTCACCGTCAAGGTTTCGCCGGCAGCAAGGAAGTCGAGATCCTTGTCCTGAATGGCGAAGGTCCAGTCGATACCGCCCGCCCCCGAGCCGGTGGAATCGTGCAGCGCGGTCGTAAGCGCGTTTTGCAGGTCGGCCAGCGTGTCAGACGGCACGAAGCTCGGATCCGCCGACCAGACGGCGGAATCCAGCGATACAGCTGACCGAATGGCTGTCGGTCAAATCGACGTCGGCGAAGTTGAGCGTGCCGGTGGGCGTCGTGTCGAGCGCGGTCGAGCCCGACATATTCGCCTGCTCCGCCACCGTCGCCGATCCCGGTCCGCTGGTGATCGCCACGGCATCATTGGCGCCGGTGATGACCACCGAGACCGTCTGGTTGGCATTGGTCGAGTTGTCGCTGACCTTGACGTTGTAGTTGACGGTCAGCTGCTGGTCTCGGGCAAGGAAGTCGAGATCCTGGTCGGCAATGTTGAAATTCCAGTCCACGCTTCCGGTGCCGGTCCCGGTGGAATCATGCAGCGTGGTGCTCAGCGCCGCCGCCAGATCCGCCTGCGTCGCCGCCGGAACGGCCGCCCCCGACGTCGAGGTCAGCGTGGTGGTAACGGTGTGGGTGTCGCCGGTGTCGGCATCGGTGAAGTTCAGCGTTCCCGCCGGCACCGTGGTCGTGGTGTCGATCGCCGCCGAGCCGGTGGTGTCCGCGAGCTCCGTCACCGAGGCCGATTCCGCGCCGCTGGTGATGACGACCGGATGGTTGTTGCCGACAATCGTGACGGTGACGTCCTGCGTATCGGTTGCGCCCGAAGGATCGTGAACGGTGACGTGATAGGTCAGCGTCAGCGTCTCGCCGCCGGAGAGAAAACTTGCCGTGGAATTCTGCAGCGCAAAGTCCCAGTCGACCTCGCCGAGCACGTGGCCGGTGGAATCCTCCAGCGATGTCGAGAATGCCGCCAGCAATTGTGCTTCGGTGAGCGGAATCGCGCCGCCGCCGGACCGCGAGGCCGAGACGGTGGTTGATACGGTGTGGGTGTCGGTCAGGTCGATGTCGGTGAAGAACAGATCGCCATGCGCGGCAAGATTACCCGACGAGTTGACGTTTTGGTCCTCGACGAAATGCGCCGATTCCGGACCGCTGAGATAGACCGGTTTGTCGTTGGTGCCGACCACCGTTATCTGGACGTTCTGCGTGGAGACGCCGCCGGCGTGGTCGTCGAGTTGCACCACATAGGTGATGTTGAGATGCTCGCCGGCCGCAAGATAATCGAACGCGAGATCAGGCCCGGAGAACGTGGTGTTGATGGTGCCGGCGCTGGAGCCGGCGTCCTTGATGACGTTGTCGACGTGGAAGAACGACATCAACTCGGCATTGCCGAAGATGATTCCCGCGGTGTTGCCGGTCGCCGAGGCCGACAGCACGGTGGCGGTATGGCCGGTGTTGGCGAGATCCTCGTCGGTGAAATTCAGCGCGACCTGGACAATATCGGGAGAAAGCGACAGGGTCGTGTCGGCCTGCTCGGTCACGGTCGCGAGCGCCGTCGTGGTGATCACCGGCTTGTCGTCGGTGCCGGTAACGGTCACCTGCACGGTTTGGACGGCGGTGCCGCCGTGATTGTCCGAAACGGTTATGTCGTAGGTGAGAACCAGCGTCTGGTTCTTGGCGAGAAAATCGAAATCGTCATCGGCGTCGCTGAACGTCCATTTCAGCTTTCCCGAGCCGTTGTTGTCGCTGGTGATCTGCGACGTCATGGCAGCCTGGAAATGCGCCAGGGACGTTGCGGGAATGATCGTGCCGCCCGACACCGAGGTGGAATTCAACGTCGCTGTCGTCGTATGCGTGTCGCTGTGGTCCGAATCCTTGAAATTCATGGTGCCCGTCAGCGTATGCAGGGCGGTCGAGTCCGTGGTGTTGGCGGTTTCGGTGAAACTGCCGCTCGCGGACGACGATGTGAAAACCGGTGTGTGATTGGTCATGAAAACCCCCTGCCTGTTCTGGACACAGCGATGCCGGTGCTGTGACGCACCTCTGTGCCACGATTGAGTTTCACCAATTCACGAGCCGCCGCTCGGCATAATAATGGCTGGATGGAAATTGCGTGTCGGGGCGGTCGCGCTGTCGAACGTATCTTGGTTATTTTTCGTTGTGATGACTTGAGCGAGATGACTTGCGGCTGCGAAATCATCTCACACAAAATGCGATGCCCTCCCTGACGCATCGGATAAGTTGTAAGATCGCAACTTATCCGATCATATTCTCAAGCTTGTGACGGCGTCAACATTCGGTTGGTTGAAAATCGCGCGCGAACGAAAGATCAAATTTTCTGAAATTGCCGCATTTGCGGGCAGCGCGTCTGGAGAAAATAATCTCGCGGAATTAGGGTGTTCCCTGCACTGGAACACGACACAGCGAAGGCTTGAATGCCCGGCAGCACCCGCGCAACGCTTTTGCTCAGCAACCTCGGCGTGAGTTTTTCGCTTCATTCCTATGGGTACGATCCGCGCGCCGAGCGCATCGGCCTGCAGGCGGCGGACGCGCTCGGGGTCGAGGCGAAGCGCGTGCTCAAGACGCTGATGGCCGAGGTCGACGGCAGACCGGTCTGCGTCATCGTCCCGTCGGATTGCGAAGTCAGCATGAAAAAACTTGCCGTCGCCTTCCACGGCAAGACCGCGAGGATGATACCCGCCACCGAGGCCGAGCGGTTGACCGGCTATCATGTCGGCGGCATCAGCCCGTTCGCGCAAAAGAAGCGGGTGCCCGTCGCGATCGAGCAGACGGCGTTGCGCGAGACCAGCGTCTACATCAACGGCGGACAGCGCGGCTTGCAGATCGAACTCGCGCCGGATGATGCGCGCCAGGCGCTTGGGGCGATCGTGGCAGGACTGGTGGCGTGATCGAGGCGGCGCGCGCGCATGGTCGCAATGCGTCAGCACCATTGATGCCCGTTCTAAATCCGTGTCAGGACCGTAGCCCGGATGGAGCGAAGCGCAATCCGGGAACCCAAGATCCCGGGTTTCGCTGCGCTTCACCCGGGCTACAAGAACGTTGCATATGACTGCTTCCGATTCCCGCACAAACCGCACGGCATCCACCAACTGGCTCGTCAACCAGCCCTATCTGCTGCTCAGCCTGACCGCGCTGTTCTGGGCCGGCAACGCCATCGTCGGCCGCTTCGCGGCGGGGCATATTCCTCCCGTGACGCTGTCGTTCCTGCGCTGGAGCGGCGCGTTCCTGATTATCCTGCCGTTTGCCTGGAGCCATCTGGTGCACGACTGGGCGCTGATCCGCGCGCGGCTCGGCATGATGATCCTGCTCTCCGTCACCGGCATCGGCGGCTTCAACACCCTGCAATACTGGGCGCTCGAACACACCCAGGCGCTCAACACGCTGTTGCTGCAATCGGCAGGGCCGCTGTTCGTCGCGATCTGGTCGCTGGCCCTGCTCGGGGTGCGGCTGACGCTGGCGCAGGCCTGCGGCATTGCGCTGTCGCTATGCGGCGTGCTGGTGATCCTGCTGCACGGCGATCTCACCACGCTGAAGAACATCGAGTTCAACAAGGGCGACGTCATCTTCACCGTGGCGCTGGCGATCTTCGGGCTGTATTCGGTGCTGACGCTGAAGCGGCCCAATATCCACGGCCTGTCGTTCGTCGGCTTCACCTTCGGCGTCGGCGCCGCGTGCCTGATTCCGCTGTTCATCTGGGAGCTGGTCTCGCGCCCGCTGATGCAGCTTGACGTCACCAATCTGGCGTCGCTCGTCTATGTCGCGGTGTTTCCCTCGACATTGGCCTATCTGTGCTTCAATCGCGCCGTACAGCTGATCGGCGCCAACCGCGCCGCGCCGTTCTTTCATGTGGTACCGGTGTTCGGCTCGGCGATGGCGATTTTCTTTCTCGGCGAGCAGCCGCATTTGTTCCATCTGTTCGGCTACGCGCTGGTGCTGACCGGCGTCTACGTCGCCTCGAGGCAGCCGGTGGCGCCATCATGAAACCGCCTGGCCGACCTTGAACTTGCTGTAGGCCTCGTGGGTACAGATGATGACGTGATCCGCGCAGCCGTTGCGCCGATGCGGATCGCTCAAGGTTTCATAGTCCGGCGATGTCATCATGCCGATGAAGGCCGATAGCGTCGGGTAGTAGACCAGCGCCGCATAGTCCCACTGGTTGCCTTGCTCCGTACCGAGCGCCACGGCCTTGGCATTGCCGGTCCACAGCAGCGTGCCGCCGCGCGCCTTGATCATCGGCACGGTCAGCGCGCTGTAGCGCAAATAGGCATCCCAGCCGCTGCCGTCGCCGTCGAGCGAGCGTTCGTGAAAACGCATCAGGTTCAGCATCACCACGGGAGCGGCCTGATCCAGTTCGCTCAGCCCCTTAATGTTCAAAAGCTCCACGCCCATGCTCGTTTCCTTTTCGTTCGCACCTGGCATCATGATGTTGTGTGACCCCGGCCGTGCAAGCGCAATCGCGGCCACATCGTTCACCATTGCGGAACAAATTAACCTTGACCATCTTTGTCCAATTGTCCGGGAATGATAGTATCTCCGGCTGTACCCTGTTGTGTCTGGAGTAGACCATGGCCCCGCGCGCCAACTGGAAGGGCTTTTTGCGCCTTTCCCTCGTCACCTGCCCGGTTGCGTTGTTTCCGGCGACTTCCGATTCCGAAAAGATCAGTTTTAATCAGATCAACCGCAACACCGGCCACCGCATCAAATACATGAAGGTCGACGCCGACACCGGCGAGGAGGTGTCGTCGGAAGACATCATGAAGGGCTACAAGGTCGATACCGACACCTATATCGAAATCTCCAAGGACGAACTCGACAACATCGCGCTGGAATCCACCCGCACCATCGAGATCGATCAGTTCGTACCAAAATCCGAAATCGACGAACTCTATCTGGTGCGGCCGTACTACATCGTGCCGGACGGCAAGGTCGGCCATGACGCCTATGCGGTGATCCGCGAGACCATCCGCTCGCTCGACAAGGTAGCGCTGGCCCGCGTGGTGCTGACCAATCGCGAGCATGTCATCGCGTTGGAAGCGCGCGACAACGGGCTGATGGGCATGCTGCTGCGCTATCCCTATGAGGTGCGCAATTCGGCGGAATATTTCGACGACATCCAGGACGTCAAGATCACCAAGGACATGCTGGATCTTGCCAAGCACATCGTGCAGCAGAAGTCAGGCCATTTCGATCCGGCAAAATTCGAGGACCATTACGAGGCGGCGCTGACGGAATTGATCAACAAGAAACGCAATGGCGAGCGCATCACCTCGGTGTCGAAACCGGTGTCGAGCGACAATGTCATCAGCCTGATGGACGCGCTGAAGCGCAGCATTTCCGGCAAGCCCGCGGCCGCGAAGCCGGAGGCTGCCGCCAAGCCCGCGAAGGGCAAGAAGCCGCGCAAGGCAGCCGCCGGTCAGCGCGAAATGTTGCTGCCGATCGCAGGCAAGCGCGCCGCCAAGGCGGAAGAAAAACGCGCGCCGAAGGAAGTGAAGGCGAAGGCGCGGGCAAGGAAGGCGGGCTAGTTTGTCGTCCCGGCGAACGCCGGGACCCATAGCCTCCGGCGCTGGTAGAAAAAGCCGGAAGTTGCTCCACATCGTTTCATCACAAAGGTCGGTGGTTATGGATCCCCGCCTTCGCGGGGACGACTTGTTTGTGCGGCTGCGGCGCAGTAGCCGCTTCCGCTTTGCGGCTTGGCAGGCTAGCCTGCCCGACAACTAACCAAAGAAGCGGAATTGGGATAAGGAAACAGAATGGTCTCGTCACGCTCGCGTATTGCTGCGCTCGCTCTTGCTTTCACCGGTCTGACGTTTAGCGCCCTCGCGCAAACGCCGGCCTATCCCACCCGCAATATCACGCTGGTGCTGCCGTTCGCCGCCGGCAGCGGCACCGACACCACGACGCGGATCATCTCCAAGGAACTCGGCATCGCGCTCGGCGTCGGCATGGTGATCGACAACAAGGCGGGCGCCAACGGCTCGATCGCGGCGAGCTATGTCGCGCGCGCCCAACCCGACGGCTACACGCTGTTCGTCACCACCAACACCACGCATTCCGCCAATCCGTATCTGCTCAAAACCATGAGCTACGATCCGATCAAGGATTTCACGCCGATCGCGCGCACCGGCGACCTGCCGTTCATGCTGGTGATCAATCCCGAAATTCCGGCGAACTCGGTGCAGGATTTGATCGCGCTGGCGAAGAAGGAGCCAGGCAAGTACTCCTATGCCAGCGGTTCGTCGTCGGCGATCGTGTCGGGCGCCACCTTCGCCCGCCTGGCCGGCCTCGACCTGTTGCACGTTCCCTACAAGAGCTCGCCGCCGGCCCTGACCGACGTCATCGCCGGTCGCGTCAGCATGATGTTCGTCGACGTGCTGACCGGCCTGCCCCATGTCAACGGCAAGGCGCTGAAGGCGCTGGCGGTCACCACGAAGAACCGCTCGGCGCTGCTGCCGCAGCTTCCCTCGATGGACGAGGCCGGCGTCAAGGGTTTCGATATCACCTCATGGCAGGGTTATCTCGGCCCCGCCAACCTGCCGAAGGACATCGTGCTGAAGCTCAACGCTGAAATCCAGAAGGTCATCAACCGGCCCGAGATCAAGAAGGAGCTCGCCGAGCGCGGCATGGAAGCCTTTTCGGGACCGCCCGAGGAATTCGAAAAATTCCTCAAGGATCAGCTCGTGGTCTGGGAGAAGCTGATCGCGGATGCGGGGATCGAGAAACAGTGAGTTACCACGTCGTCCCGGCGAACGCCGGGACCCATAATCACCGTGGTTGGTGATCGGGCAGGACGGTTGCCCCAGATCTTCGCTTAAATCGAGAGTCCAGCGGTTATGGGTCCCGGCGTTCGCCGGGACGACTCGTGGTTGGTTCTTTGCCCGCCCTCACTCCTTCTTCGTCCGGTAATCGCGGAACGTCGTGTCGCGCTGGTCGAGCTGCGCTTTGACGCTGCCGCCGTCACGGCGGAAGGTCGACATGTAAGCGCGGCTGGCCTCGGTGGTGAAGGCGAGCGCCTGGATTTCGGTGCCGGCGCGCATCGCGGCGCGGGCGCCCATGATCTCCATCGCGCGATGCACCGAGCGCTTGTTGAGCTGCTGCAATTCCACCGGGACTTTTGCAGCGCGCTCGGCGAAATCCAGCGTGCGTTCTTCAAGCTCAGCCAGCGGAAACGACCGTGTCGCAAAACCCCATTCCGCGGCCTCGCGTCCGGACATTGCATCACCCGTCAGCATCAATTCCATGGCGCGGCGCATGCCGACCAGCCACGGATGATACTGCATGTCCGGCGGACTCATCAGCCGCACCGGCGGATAGCCGATCTGCGCGTCGTCGGCGACGTAGACCACATCGCAGGCGGTTGCGAGCTCGGTGCCGCCGGCAAGACAATAGCCGTGCACTTGCGCGACGACAGGCTTGGCCAGATCCCAGATTCCGAACCAGCCTTCGACCACATGCCGCGACCACTGCCCCGGCCCCGCCGCCGAATGGTAAGGCTGGTCGACCGAATTGTCCGACGCCAGATCGTAGCCGGCCGAAAAGCATGAACCTGCGCCGCGCAGGATGGAGATGGAAATAGCCGGATCGCGATCGGCGGCTTCCAGCGCATCGAAGATTTCGGCGCGCAAGAGGTTGTTTAGCGCATTTCGCTTTTCCGGCCGGTTCAGCGTGATGCGCAGGACGCGCGGGCGCGGTTCGTCGACGAGGATGTATTGATGGGACATTGCGCGTTTCTCCCGCTTTTCGGCGTGAGCTTAGACCGTAGCGTGCGCAAAGCGAAGCGTGCCCACCACTACTCATCCACACCCACCACCGTCATCCTGAGGTGCTCGCCGCCTCTTGCGGCGAGCCTCGAAGGATGAGCCAAGGGCAAGCGGCCATCCTTCGAGACGCCGCGCAAGAGCGCGGCTCCTCAGGATGACGGCGGTGAAGCGGCTAAAACTTCAGCGCCTTGGCCTGCTTGACCTGCGGCAGTTTCTGCACCTGCGCCAGCACGTCGGCCGGCACCGCGCCATCGATCTCGACCAACGCAATGGCATCGCCGCCCTGCTTGTTGCGGCCGAGATGGAAGGTGGCGATGTTGATTTTCGCATCGCCGAGCAGGCTCGCGAACCGGCCGATGAAACCGGGCTTGTCCTCGTTGGTGACGTAGATCATCGACTTGCCGAATTCGGCATCGACGCGGATGCCCTTGATGTCGACCAGGCGCGGCTGGCCGTCGGCATAGACCGTGCCCGAGACCGAACGCTCCTGCCGTTCGGTGGTGACGGTGACGGTGATCAGGCTTTCGTAGTCGCTTTGCGCCGCGCGTGCGATTTCGTCGACCACCATGCCGCGCTCCTTGGCGACGACCGGCGCGGAGACGACGTTGACGTCGCCCAGCATCGGCCGCAACAGCCCGGTCAGCGCCGCCGAGGTCAGTGCCTTGATCTTCATTTCCGCGACATGGCCCTCATAGGTGATGGTCACCTTGGCGATGCCGGTTTCGGTGAGTTGGCCGGCGAACGAGCCGAGCTTTTCGGCAAGATCGATGAACGGCCTCAGCTTCGGCGCTTCTTCGGCGGTAATCGAGGGAAAGTTCACCGCGTTGGAGATCGCGCCGCTCAACAGATAATCCGACATTTGTTCTGCGACCTGAAGTGCGACGTTCTCCTGCGCCTCGGTCGTGGCAGCCCCCAGATGCGGCGTGCAGATCACATTGGGATGGCCGAACAGCACGTTTTTCGTAGCAGGCTCCTCGACGAACACGTCGAAGGCGGCGCCTGCGACCCGCCCGGAATTCAGCGCATCGACCAGGGCCTGCTCGTCGACCAGGCCGCCGCGGGCGCAATTGATGATGCGCACGCCCTTTTTCATTTTCGCCAGCGCCGCGGCGTCGATGATGTTTTTGGTCTTCTCGGTCAGCGGCGTGTGCAGCGTGATGAAATCGGCGCGCTTGAACAACTCGTCGAGATCGACCTTCTCGACGCCGATATCCTTGGCGCGCTCCGGCGACAGGAACGGGTCGAACCCGACCACCTTCATGTGCAAGCCGAGCGCACGGTCGGCGACGATCGAACCGATATTGCCGCAACCGATCACGCCCAGCGTCTTGCCGGTGATCTCGACCCCCATAAAACGGTTCTTCTCCCACTTGCCGGCCTGCGTGGAGGCATCGGCCTGCGGAATCTCGCGCGCCAGCGCCAGCATCAGGGTGATTGCGTGTTCGGCGGTGGTGATCGAATTGCCGAACGGCGTGTTCATCACGATGATGCCCTTTGCGGTGGCTGCCGGAATTTCCACATTGTCGACACCGATGCCGGCGCGGCCGATCACTTTCAGCCGCGTCGCCCTTTCAAGGATTTTCGCGGTGGCCTTGGTGGCGGAGCGAATTGCAAGGCCATCGTAATTGCCGATGATCTCGGCGAGCTTCTCCTTGTCCTTGCCGAGATTGGGCTGGAAGTCGACCTCGATGCCGCGATCCTTGAAGATCTGCACCGCGGCCGGAGACAGCGCGTCGGAAATGAGAACTTTGGGTTTGGACATCTGGGGCTTTCCATCTGTTCGTCATTCCGGGGCGCCAGCATCGCGAGCGAACCCGGAATCCAGACGAGGTTGCAGGATTTTGGAATGGATTCCGGGTTCGCGCTTTCGCGCGCCCCGGAATGACGGGTTACGCCGCCTTCGCCAGCGTCGACTTCATTTCCGCGAACGCCCAGTCGATCCACTGCGTCAGCAATGCGACGTCCCCGGCTTCCACGGTCGCGCCGCACCAGATGCGCAGGCCCGCCGGCGCGTCACGATAGTGCGCGAAATCGTAACCGGCGCCTTCCTTCTCCACCGTCGCGACCAGCTTCTTGGCGAAATCCGCCTGCGCGTCCGGTGTCATCGACGTGATCGCGGGATCGATCACCTTCATGCACACCGAGGTGTTGGAACGGATCGCCGGATCCACGGCGAGGAAGTCGATCCACGGCGTCTTCGCCTTCCAGTCCGCCAGCACTTTGGTATTGGCGTCGGCGCGCGCCATCAGGCCCTTGAGGCCGCCGACCGACTTTCCCCAATTCAGCGCGTCGAGATAATCCTCGACGCACAGCATCGAGGGCGTGTTGATGGTCTCGCCTTCAAAGATGCCCTCGTTGAGCTTGCCGCCCTTGGTCATGCGGAAGATTTTCGGCAGCGGCCACGCCGGCTTGTAGCTCTCCAGCCGCGCCACCGCGCGCGGGCTCAGCACCAGCATGCCGTGCCCAGCCTCGCCGCCCAGCGCCTTCTGCCAGGAGAACGTCACGACATCGAGTTTTTGCCAGTCGAGCGGCTGCGCAAAAGCCGCTGATGTCGCGTCGCAAATCGTGAGGCCTTCACGGTCGGCGGCGATCCAGTCCGCATTCGGCACCCGTACGCCGGAGGTGGTGCCGTTCCAGGTGAACACGATGTCGGAGGCAGGATCGGCCTTGCCGAGATCGGGAATCTCGCCATAGGGCGCATGCAGTTTTGCGACGTCCTTGAGCTTCAATTCCTTGACGATGTCGCTGACCCAGCCCTCGCCAAAGGATTCCCAGGCAATGGTGGTCACGGGGCGCGCGCCGAGCAGCGACCACAACGCCATCTCGACCGCGCCGGTATCGGAGGCCGGCACGATGCCGATTCTGTAATCGGCCGGCACCTCAAGCACTTCGCGCGTCAGCTCGATCGCGAGCTTGAGTTTTGCCTTGCCGATTTTCGCGCGATGCGACCGGCCGAGCGCTGCGTCCTTGAGATTTTCGGGGTTCCAGCCGGGGCGCTTGGCACAGGGGCCGGAGGAGAAATGCGGCACATTCGGCCGCAAAGCGGGCTTCGCTGCAGTCATGATCTATCCTTCCAGATAGCAAGCCTCCCGTTGGGGGGAGGTGTCCCGCCGGCGGAGATATGGCAATTGCTGCGGCGCGTCAAGGCGCTTTGCCGCCATCACGGGCGATTGATGGAGGGAGTTTCACCTTTTTGCTGACCTTCGAATGTTGATTTTTCGAGGTCGCGGTTTCGACCGTCGATCGATGATCGCGGCACGATCCTGAGTTGACGCAATGTCGTCCAGCGAAACCCCCAGCGCAGACGCGATCCGTCTCAGGGCATCGACGGCTCCTGTCTTATGGCCGGCCTCGATCTCCGAAAGGAATCCCTGCGCGATACCGGTAGTCTTCGCCAGTTGTGCCTGTGTCAGGCCGCGCTTTCTGCGCCAGAACGCGAGCGGTGTCTTGGCTGCAAGCAGTTCGTCCATCTCGGCTTCGGTCAGCGTTTCTTCATTGCGTGCGATCGCCTTCCTGGCGGCCGCTGCATCAACAGCGTCCTCGTTAGCAGCAACGACAAGCTGGTCGTACTCCTTGCGCGACAGAATAACGATATCGTCACCCTTCGGGCTCTTGGTCATCACAGGCATACGCTTTTCCTATTCATAAATCCCGCCGCGTGGGCCAATATCCAGAATGGTGATCGTGTCATTCGTCTCGGTGAAGATTACCCGGAAGTCGCCAACTCGTAACCGCTTCGCCTCCACGCCAACCAGCGGCTTTACATTGTTGGCTTGCGAGGCAGCATCCTCGGCATATTGCGCGATCTTCGTCCGAAGCATTTTCGCCCGGTTCGCATGTCTGCGAAGGGCGGTCGCAGCGGTTCGAGTGTAGACAATCGATTTCATCGCATTTCGAACATGCGATAAATATCTCTAAAAGAGATAAAAATGTCAATGGCTAAATGAGATATTTGCGCCGACGCGCACTATTCCGGCGCGGCGCCGACCGGCGCGCCGCCGGGAGGCCGGTGCAGAAACGTCATCGACGTAAAGGCGCCGATCCACGATCCGACCGCGGCGAACAGTACATAGACCCAGTTCTCGGTGTAACTGATCACCGCGAAAGACGAGAGCATATACCAGATGCTACTCCAGGTTGCCGCGGGCAACCGTTTCTTCGCAACCACGGCGGAAGTGAACATCACGTAGACCGCGTCGGTCGCGGCGGTGGCGAGGATGACGGCAACGGCGGTCAGGGGATTGATGGCGGACATCATGGTTTACCTCACGGTCGTTGCGGCGTTTCAGAACCTCACCGTCATCCCGACATGACTGGCCTGAAAACCCAGCCGCTTGTAGAAGCGCTGCGCATCGACCCTCGTATTGTGAGTGAGCAGTTCGACCAGCCTGCAGCCCTTTGATTGCGCCTCCGCCATCGCCCATTGCACCAGTTGCTCGCCGATGCCTTGGCTGCGGCAATGCGAGGCGACGCGGACGTCCTCGATCAACGCGCGCGATGCGCCCTGCGAGCTCAGCCCCGGCAGGATGCAGAGTTGCAGGCAGCCGACGACTTCTCCACCCTCGCCTTCCGCGACCATCAGTTCGATGCTGGGATCGCGCTCGACCTTCTCGAACGCCTGAAGATACGACGGCGGCAGCGGGTTCTCGATCCGCTCGCGGCCGCGGCCCAGCGCATCGTCCGCCAGCATCGCCACGATGGCGGCAACGTCACTGCCGCGGGCAGGCCTGATCTTGACGCGGGAAACGCCGCTCATGGACTGCTCCGGAAATTCACCGGACCGGCACCAGGCCCAGCGCGCGCTCGGCCTCGCCGATCCAGCGCCGCACGGCGTCATAGCCATCGAGATGAAAGCCGCCCTCATGCGCCAGGCGGGTGTAGGCGAGCAGCGACACGTCGGCCAGCGAGACGCTGTCGCCGACCAGAAACCGCGTCGCGGCGAGCTGATGCTCCATCCGCGCCAGCGCGGCATAGCCACGTTTGATCTTGTCGGGATCGAGGTCGGAGGCCGGTTTGCCCAGATACACCATCTGGAAGCGGCAGACCGCGATGTAGGGCTCGTGGCTGTACTGTTCCCAGAACAGCCACTCATCCATCTTCGCGGCGGCAAAGGCGTCCGCGGGAACGAGATCGCTGCCGCGGGCGAGATAGCGGATGATGGCGTTGGACTGCGCCAGCGTGCGGCCGTCGTCGAATTCGACCGTCGGCACCTGCCCCGCGGGATTGAGCTTGAGAAACGGCGTGGTGCGCGTCTCGCGCTTCATCGTATCGACGTCGATCCACGTATAGGGCACTGCGAGGCGGTCGCAGACCCATTTCACCTTCAGGCAATTGCCGGATTTGATATCGCCGTAGATTTTCATGGTCCGGCCCTCGCAACAGACCGCGAATCAGAACTTGTAGCCGATCCCCGCACGCGCGTTATTCATGGAAGATGCGATGTCCTTGGTGTTGATGAAGTGGATAAATTCCCACTCCGCGCGCACGAACATATTGCCCCACAGGCAATATTCGAAGCCGAGACCGGCGGTCCAGCCCACCACGAAGTTGTTGACGCGCGCTTCCTGCTGGGAAGCCGCGACCGTTGCGCTGACATCCCTGTGGTGAACGATATTGGTGACGATGATCGGGTTGCCCTTGCTGTCGAATCCCAGTTGGGTCTGCACCGGCACGTCGTAATCGTCCTGGCGGTTATAGGTCACCGTCACCGAGCGCGACACGTCGGTACGTCCGACCGCCACACCGCCGAACATATAGGGCAGGAAATTGCCGCCGGCCCAGCCGCCGCGGGCACGGAACGTCACTACGTCCTTGATCTGCATGGCTGCGTCGCCGCTGAGGCTCGTATTGTAGGTATAGGTGTGGCCGGTGGGCGGGGTGTCGCCTGCCGGATTGACGATGCCGAGGGCCATCGAGTTGGCGGACGAGCTCGCGAGGCGGTTGATGTAATTGTAATTGGCCTCGACGCCGAGGACGACATCGGACCACTGATAGTTGCGGCCGACGAAGCCGCCGAAGCCGGTGCCCTGGGCGTGGTTCTTGGACAGCAGCGACCATTGCGACACCGGGTCGGCCAGCACGCTGTTGCGCAGCAGGAAATTCGTCAGCGACTTCGGCGAGTGGCTGAAATCGATTTCCGACGACGAGTAGTCGACCCGGCCGCCGACGTACCAGCCTTCCCAGTTGCGGTTGACGGGCGCCACCGGCGCGGTGAAACTTCCGCGAAGGAAATCCGGCATGTCGGCCGCTTGCGCGGAGCTCGCCGCTCCCACAATCGCCGCCGCCAACAAAAATCGACGCATCGCAACGCTCCCATCACACTCTGACTTGGCGCCGATCATCGCTCGTTAACCTTAACCAATCGTTGTCGCGGGCGGTTTGGGAGAGCTGAAACTTTTCGAATCAACGTCATCGGATGGGCTTCAGGATGGTGCCGGCAAAACAAAACGGCGCGGGAAGATCCCGCGCCGTTAAGACTGGTTAAGAGCGTTGGCCGATCAGCCCTTGCGAATCAGCGGCGCCGGGACCGGGGCCGGCACGTCGCAGCAGGTCCAGCGTACGCCGAGCTTGATGTCCTGCGAGGTCAGGTCGTTGAACTGGAACGGACGGCCGCGGCCGGCGAGAATGCCGTCGAAGGTGTCGCCCTTGCCGGTGACGGCGTTGCCGAGATCGAGATAGCGATAGGCCAGTTCGATGGTGAAGTTCTGGTTGACCTTGTAGGCCAGACCGGCGTGAGCCGCCCAGGCAAAGCTGGTCTTGTTCGCCGCGTTGGCGAAAAAGGATGCCGAGTTGACGGATCCGACGCCCGGGCTTGGAATCGAGCCCAGATCCTGGAGCCCGTCGATCTGGTTGAAAGCGCCGCCGACGCCTGCGCCGACGAACGGCGTAATGCACCACCAGGTACCGAGGTCGACATAGACGTTGGCCATGGCGACCCAGCTCGAGAAACGGGCGCTGTAAACATCCGATATCGGCCCGAGGCCGGCAATGTTGGCAAAATCCGTGCCGCTGAACATCACCTTGGAGCGATATTCGCCGGTGATGTCGGCGCGGAACCAGCTGTTGAACTGATAGCCGACACCGACCCCGTATGACGTTCCGCCGGTGAAGCCGTGGCCAAGCTGATTCACCGACAGCGTCGATACGTCGTCATAGGCCGGCGCGAACAGCTTGCCGCGGGTGTTGGTCATCCCGATATCGCCGCGCAGGTACCAGCCGCCGAAATCCTCGATGGGCGGCGGGTAATATGCCGGCGGGGGCGACGCGATGGCCATGTCGGCGGCGAACGCCCCCGACGACAACAGAGACGCCGCTCCGGCGGCAATCAGCAACTTAACGCTACGCATTGGCTTCGTCCTCTTGTCCGGTGAGGCAGACGAAGCCTCACACCAAAAACTCACAAGCGGACGATGCCACCAAATTCTTAAGCGCCACTTAACCCTAATTTTTAAGGTTGATAATCTCCGAAGATTTTTTTGCGCGCGCGCGCCAATCGTGGCGGGGCGCCACAATCGCTAACAATGTGTTGACGGAATTGTAGCCCGGGCGAGCGCAGCGACCCCGGGGACGGCGGTCCCGCATATCGCTTCGCTCATGGCGGGCTACGGGTCAGTCAGCGCGCGGCTCTCGGCATCTTCGGCAGGAACACCGCGAGCAGGCCGATGGCGGGCAGGAAGGCACAGACCTGATAGACGTAGGCGATGCCCATGTGGTCGGCGACCTTGCCAAGCACTGCGGCGCCGAGCCCGCCGATGCCGAAGGCGACACCGAAGAACACGCCGGAGATCATGCCGAAGCGGTGCGGCATCAGCTCCTGCGCGAACACGATGATCGACGAGGTCGCCGAGGAGATGATCAGCCCGATGCAGATCGTCAGCACCGCGCTCGCGTATAGTCCCGCATAGGGCAACGCCAGCGTGAACGGCAATGCGCCCAGGATCGACAGCCAGATGATATATTTGCGGCCGAAGCGGTCGCCGAGCGGGCCGCCAAAGAAGGCGCCGACCGCGTTGGCGGCAAGGAAGATGAAGAGATAGAACTGCGCGCCCTGCGTCGAGACGCCGAATTTGTCGATCAAATAGAAGATGTAGTAGCTCGACAGGCTCGACGTGTAGAGCTGCTTGGAGAACAACAGCGCCACCAGCACCAGCAGCGCGATCCTGACGCGCGCCGAACCAGGGGCCTCCGGATGCGCCTTCGGCGCCGGAAATTTCTTCGACGCGATCTGCGGCTTGTACCAGACGCCGATCCGCCACAGGATGACGATCGCAAGAAACGCGATCGAGGAGAACCACGCGATGCTGGGTTGCCCGAACGGCACCACGATCAGCGCCGCCAGCACCGGTCCCATCGAAGTGCCAAAACTGCCGCCGAGTTGAAACACCGATTGCGCGAAACCAAAGCGTCCGCCGGAAGCCAGTCGCGCGATCCTTGCCGATTCGGGATGAAACACCGCCGAGCCGAGCCCGACCAGCGCCGCGGCGATGAGGATGATCGGGTATCGCGCCGCCACGCTGAGCAACAACAGGCCGAAAAACGTAAAGCCCATGCCGAGCGCCAGCGAGAACGGCTGCGCCTTGCGGTCGGTCATGTGGCCGATCACGGGCTGCAGCAAGGATGCCGTGAACTGGAACGCCAGCGTGATCAGGCCGATCTGGGTGTAGTCGAGCGAATAGCTCTCTTTAAGGATCGGATACACCGAGGCAATCAGCGACTGCATGGTGTCGTTGAGGAAATGCGAGAAGCTGATGCCGGCCAGCACGACATAGGCCGGCCCCGCCACTGCCGCGGATTTCAGGGCGCTGGATGGAACGTCGTCGACCACCACCGGCGCGACCAGCGTTTCGTCTTCGATGATGACGGACTTGTTCAAGGGATGGCTTTCGAGGATTCGCGTGTGCAATACGGTTGTCCTACGCGAGCGATGCCGCGCCGACCATCGCCATTAGATAATGGCAGGGATGCAACTTGTCGTCCCCGCGAAGGCGGGGACCCATAACCCCTGGCGTTGAAGATTCGGCAATGCCTATCAACATCGTATCGAGCGCTATCCGACAAAACGAGCGACACGGCGTATGGGTCCCCGCCTTCGCGGGGACGACATTGAGCTACGCCGCCGCGGCCGCATGTCCCAGCGCGGAGACGATGTGGTCGACCACTTCCTCGACCAGGATGCGGTCGTCGCCCTCGCCCATCACGCGGATCACCGGTTCGGTGCCGGAGGAGCGTACCAGCAGCCGGCCATGGCCGTTGAGCCGCTTCTCGCCGTCGCTGATGGCCGACTTGACCTCGGCGGCGTCGAGCGGCTTGCCGCTGCGGTAGCGCACGTTTTTCAGGATCTGCGGCAGCGGATCGAAGCGGCGGCAGACTTCAGACACCGGGCGACGCAGCTTCTGCACCACCGCGAGCACCTGCAGCGCCGACACAAAGCCGTCGCCGGTGGTCGCATAGTCCGACAGGATGATATGGCCGGACGGTTCGCCGCCGAGATTGTAGCCGCGGCTCAGCATCTGCTCCAGCACATAGCGGTCGCCAACCGGCGTGCGCACCAGTTCCAGCCCCAGGCCCTCGAGAAAACGTTCCAGGCCGAGATTCGACATCACGGTGGCGACGACGCCCGGTTTGGAAAGCCGGCCGTCTTCCTGCCAGCTTTGCGCGATCACCGCGAGCAACTGATCGCCATCGACCACGTGGCCACGCTCGTCGACGATGATGACGCGGTCGGCGTCGCCGTCGAGCGCGATGCCGATGTCGGCGCGCATTTCGCGCACCTTGCGGCTGAGCGCTTCCGGCGCGGTGGAGCCGCAATCCTTGTTGATGTTGAAACCATCGGGCTCCACGCCGATCGCGATGACGTCGGCGCCGAGTTCCCACAGCGCTTCCGGCACCACCTTGTAGGCGGCGCCATGGGCGCAATCGACCACGACGCGGAGGCCATCGAGGCTGAGGTCGCGCGGCAGCGTGCGCTTGGCGAATTCGATGTAGCGGTCGTGCACGCCGTCGATGCGGCGGGCGCGTCCGAGGCTGGCGCTCTGCGCCAGCTTCTTGTCCAGATTCTCGTCGAGCAGCTGCTCGATCTGCTTTTCGACGTCGTCGGACAGCTTGAAGCCGAGCGGCCCGAACAGTTTGATGCCGTTGTCCTCGAACAGATTATGCGACGCCGAGATCATGACGCCGAGGTCGGCGCGCATCGATTTCGTGAGCATCGCCACTGCCGGCGTCGGCATCGGGCCGAGCAGCAGCACGTCCATGCCCACGGAAGTAAAGCCGGCGACCATGGCGTATTCGATCATGTAGCCGGACAGCCGCGTGTCCTTGCCGATGACGACGCGATGACGATGGTCGCCGCGCTGAAACACCAGCCCGGCCGCCTGCCCCACCTTCATCGCCAGTTCCGGCGTGATCAGCCCGTTGGCGCGTCCCCGAATCCCGTCGGTCCCGAAATATTTGCGGCTCATTGATCCCCCAGATCGTCCAGGCTTCCCAAACCGTCCCGGCAAGAAGCGCCGAACGCCACCCCATACTAACGTGACGCGGTTATAATACCTCCGGTTCTAAAATGGCTTCAAAAAATATGATGAATCGTTACCGGCAGAAGAAGCGCATTTTTGCGATTAACCATTTGAAATACTTACGCTAATTTTATCCATGGGTCCGCAACCATACGCTTCGGAAGCCCGGCACCGGCTTTCATGCCGGCCGGTTTTCGCGGGCTTGGGGTCCGGACCTAGCCCTTGCGCTTGACGTGATGGTCGTCTTTTGACGGCGGCGGCTGGGTCACGTTGACGGGGTCCGAGGCCGGAAAGGTCTCTTCAAGGCCCTCTTCCAGCGCCTCATCGAGCTTGCGCTTTTCGGCGTCCCTGGAGTCTTTCGGTGCAATCATCAGGTGCTCCGGTCTTGCCGGTCACGCCGGCTGATTTGGCGGACGGCCTAACCATGCTAGATGACGGTGAAAGCTTACAATTACAAGAAGGGCCGGAAACGCTCATGAAGCACATCACCTGTATCGAGGACCTGCGCGAGCTCCATAAGCGCCGGGTGCCCAAGGCGTTCTTCGACTACGCCGACCGCGGCTCCTATACCGAGCAGACGCTGCGCGCCAACCGCGCCGACCTCGAAGCGATCAGGTTTCGCCAGCGCATCCTGGTCGACGTGTCGAAGCGCGATCTCTCCACCACCATTCTCGGCGAGCCCGCATCGCTGCCGCTGATCCTGGCGCCGGTCGGGCTGCTCGGCATGCAGCATGGCGACGGGGAAATTCTCGCCTGCCGCGCGGCGCAGTCGGCCGGCATTCCCTTCACGCTGAGCACGATGTCGATCTGTTCCATCGAGGACGTCGCGGCCAATGTCGACAAGCCGTTCTGGTTTCAGCTCTATGTCATGAAGGACCGCGGCTTCATCAAGGCGCTGATCGAGCGCGCCATCGCGGCGAAATGCAGCGCGCTGGTGCTGACCGTCGACCTGCAGGTGATCGGGCAGCGCCATCAGGACATCAAGAACGGCATGACCGTGCCGCCGGAATGGTCGCTGTCAAAACTGTTCGATTTCGCCACCAAGCCGGCCTGGATCTCCGGCGTGTTGCGCGGCAAGCGGCGCACCTTCGGCAATCTGATGGGGCATCTCAAGGGCACCGACGACATCACCGCGCTATCGAGCTGGATCAGTACGCAGTTCGACACCTCGCTGAACTGGAAGGATGTCGAGTGGATCCGCAGCATCTGGCCGGGCAAGCTGGTGCTGAAGGGGATTCTCGACGTCGAAGACGCCAATGAAGCGGCGAAATCCGGCGCGCAGGCGCTGGTGGTCTCCAACCATGGCGGCCGGCAGCTCGACGGCGCGCCGTCGTCGATCGAGGTGCTGCCGGAGATCGTCGATGCGATCGGCTCGCAAATGGAAATCATGTTCGACGGCGGCATCCGCTCCGGCCAGGACGTGATGCGCGCGCTGGCGCTGGGCGCCAAATCCTGCATGATCGGCCGCGCCTTCGCCCACGGCCTCGGCGCCGGCGGCGAGGCCGGCGTCGCCAAGGCGATCGACATCATCCGCAACGAACTCAGCGTCACCATGGGCCTGTGCGGCGTCAACACCATCGCGGAAATCGACGACCACGTGCTGGCGGATTAGAGTTTATCGACGGCGCGGACGCAAACTCAAGCGTCGTCCCCGCGCAGGCGGGGACCCATAACCCCTGGCGCTTGTGTTTTCTCCGCACAAAGGTCCAACGTCGTTCTTGAAAACGAGAGCACACGGCGTATGGGTCCCCGCCTGCGCGGGGACGACACGTTGAGAGGTTGGTGCCAATCTCACATCGGCGGCATGATTCCGTCGCGGCCGACATTGACGCGGTTGGCTTCCAGCATGCCGTCGTCTTTCTTGACCGCGCCGAAGATGATGATCTTGGCGCCCGGTTTCAGCTCCGACTTGTCGCCGGCAACGAAGGTGACGATCGGCGTATTCGGCGGCACCACGACTTTCTTCTCGCCGTCCTTGTATTTGACCAGGATGTTCTGGCCATCGGTGCCCTTCACCGTCTCGGCTACCGTCGCATTGGTCATGGTGCTGTTGGGCCTGAGGTCCCACGGGCGGAATCCTTCGGCAGCGCCGCGCTGGGATTCCGGGAAGATGTGGACCGCCAGCGCCTTCTGGGTGCCGTCGGGCTCCGGCATCGCCGATACGCCGATATAGGACCCCGCCTTGATCTCGGACAGCTCGGTCTTGGCGACGCCGAACACCGCGACATTGTCGGTCATGCGCACTTTCATGTCGGTGCCCTCGCGCGACTTGATCGCCAGCACCGGGCCGTCGACCGCCTCGATGGTGCCGCGGATGCGGACCGTCGGCGCGGGCTGCGCCCACGCGACGGAAGCCAGGGATGCGAGGGCCAGCGACGTTGCGAGCACGCGCGGCAGCAGCGAAGCGATGTGTGGCATGGCGATTTCCTCCCGAGGTCGCTTGTCGGACCAATCAAGGGGAAACACCGGATATGCGCGGCTATTCCAGTGTGTGCCCCGGACGCAGCGCAGCGTGTAGCTCTTGCGGAACGGTGCGCTGCTGAGCCGGGGTCCCGGTTGCTGCGACTCGAAGAAACCGGGGTCCCGGCTCTGCGGAGCGGCATGAAGGATGCCGCATCGCGCCCGGGACACGGAATCACATCGGCGGGGTCAGGCCGTCGCGGCCGACGCTGACGCGGTTGGTTTCGAATGAGCCGTCGGGCAGCTTTTTCATGAAGGCGATCACCTTGGCGCCGGGCTTGAGGTCGGGCTTGCCCGAGGGGACGTAGGTCACGACCGGCGTGTCGGGACCGACCGTGACTTTCTTTTCGCCGTCCTTGTATTTGATCAGCAGCGTGTGGCCGTCATTGCCGACCACGGAATCCGCCACCGTCGCATTGGTCATGCTGCTGTTGGGCCTGAGATCGTAGGGCCGCGATCCTTCGCCGGTGCCGCGCATGTCTTCCGGAAACACATGCACCTCGACCGCGTTGTTGCCGCCATCCGGTCCCGGCACGGTGGTGGTGCCGATGAAGGAGCCGACCTTGATGTCGGACAATGCGATCTTGACAATGCCGACCACGCGAATGTCGCCGGTCATGGTCAGCTTGACGTCTTCGCCGCTGCGCGACTTCACCATCAGCGTCTCGCCATCCACGCTCTCGATGGTGCCGCGCACCCGCGTCGGCGAGGTCTGCTGCGCAAGCGCTGCTATCGACGAGATCGCGACGAGCACGAGAACAAGAAGCGGGCGTAAGGTGGGGCGAAGCGTCATGGGCTGATCTCCGATGGCAGGCTGATTAACGAAAGACACCGGACCATCGCCGATATTTCCTGACTCAAGTCTTTGTGAGGTCATCCTCGACAAGTTCCCGCAATTCCTGCGTCACCTCCGGGCGCTGCCCGAACCACAGTTCAAAACCCCGCACCGCCTGATGCAGCAGCATGCCGAGACCGTCGGCACTCTTCAGTCCGCGCGCTTGCGCTGCCGCCAATAGCGGCGTCTGCAGCGGCACATAGACCAGATCGGCCACCACGGCATGCGGCGGCAGCAGACCGACCTCGATTGCAAGCGGCGGTTGACCCTTCATGCCGAGCGATGTGGTGTTCACCAATAATCCGGCGCGGGGCAGCACGTCGCCGATCGCCTGCCATGGCACGGGAACTACACTCGGCCCGAACTGATCCGCCAGCGCCTGCGCGCGCTCCATGGTGCGATTGGCGAGATGCACGCGCGCGATGCCGCGCTCGATCAGCCCGAAGATCACCGCGCGCGACGCTCCGCCGGCGCCGAGCACCAGCGCCTCGGTGGCGGCGTCCCATCCGGGCGCTGAGGCGTCGAGGTTATTGATGAAACCTTCGATGTCGGTGTTGGTCGAGTGCAGCGTATCGCCCTGGTACCAGAGCGTGTTGGCGGCGCCGACCGCCTTGGCGCGCTCGTCCGGCACCGACAGCAGCAGCGCGCGTTCCTTGTGCGGGATGGTGACATTGGCGCCGACAAAGCCATGATGCGAAAGGTGCGTGATGAACTCCGCGACGTCTTCCGGCGGCACCGACTCGATAATGTAGCCGCCCTCGATACCGAGCTTGCGCAGCCAAAAGTGATGAATCAGCGGCGAGCGTGAATGCGCCGCCGGCCATCCGATCAGGCACGCGGCGGGGGTTTTTGTTTGGTTTAGGGCCATCGCTGCTCAACTGCGTAGGGTGGGCGAAGGCGCTGTTCGCGCCGTGCCCACCATCACTTTTCTGGATTTGAAGATCCGCGTGGTGGGCACACCATCGGTCGCGCCTTCGCACGTCCGATGGCTTTGCCCACCCTACACATCAATCGTTGCTACGCCGCGTCCCGATGCGCGGCGATGATCTGCTCGGCGGCCCTTCCCGTCACCTCGGCCATGCGGTCGAACTGCCGGGTAAAGCTGCCGGCGCCGGCGGTGGCCGAACGCAGTTCGACGATCAACTCGCCGATCTCCGCTTCCGGCATCATGGCGCGGACGCGATCCCAGCCCGTCCAGCCCTCGCGGGTGTCGAAGCCGAGAATCTGGCCGCGCCGGCCGGACAGGATGGCGTTGATCTTCGCGGTGGCGTCGGTGGGACAGACGATTTCCACGACATGGATCGGCTCCAGCAGCACCGGCTGGCATTGCGGCAGTCCTTCGCTCATGCCGATGCGCGCCGCCGTGCGGAATGCCTGGTCGGAGGAATCGACGCTGTGATAGGAGCCGTCGGTCAGCGTCACATGGACGTCGATGACGGGGAAACCGAGCGGACCGCGCACCAGCGCGTCGACCACGCCCTCCTCCACCGCGCCGATGTAATTGCGCGGCACCGCGCCGCCCACGATCTTGTCGACGAACTCGAAGCCGCCGCCACGCGGCATCGGCTTGATGTCCAGCACGACGTCGCCGAACTGGCCGTGGCCGCCGGACTGCTTCTTGTGCCGCCCGCGCTGCGCAGTGATCGATTTGCGGATGGTCTCCTGATAGCCGATTCCCGGCGCCTGCGATTTGACGTTGACGCCGTAGCGCTCCTTCAGCCGCTCCAGCGCGACGCGGAGGTGCATCTCGCCCTGCCCCCACAGCACGGTGTCGTGGGTTTGCGCGTTGTGGACGATGGTGAAGGACGGATCCTCCTCGTTCAGCCGCGCCAGCGCCTGCCCGAGCTTGACGTCGTCCTTGCGGTCGGCCGCCGAGAGCGCCATCGCCAGCACAGGCGGGCTCGGCGTGATCTCCACCAGCGCCGACGGCGCGGTCTTGGCCGTAGAGATCGTTTCGCCGGTCTTGATGGTATCGAGCTTTCCGAGCGCCACCATCTCACCCGCCTCGGCCGAGGCGCGTTTGGAATCGTGGGCGCCGTTCACCCCGGTAATGCCGGACACCCGCCCGGTCCCTCCACCGGAAGACTGCACCGTGGCGCCGTCGTCGAGACGGCCGCTCAGCACCCGCGCCAGCGACAGCTTGCCGCCATGCTGCAGATGCACGGTCTTGAACACATAGGCCAGCGCATCCTTTCCGGCATCGGGCGCACCGAGGCGCTTTGCGGTCTCGGCGACACCGGGCGCTTCATGGCGCAGCGCCTTCATCAGCCGCAGCACGCCGTTCTCGCGCACCGCCGAGCCAAGCAGCACCGGACAGATCAGGCCGTCGCGCAATTCGCGGGCGAGATCGTCGAACACCGCGTCGCGCGGCGGCTGGATGTCCTCGAGCAGTTGCTCCATCAGCGCGTCGTCGTGATCGGCCAGTTTCTCCAGCATCGAGAAGCGGGCTTCCTTCTCGCGGTCGAGATCGCCGCCTGCCAGTTCGATGACTTCGGAAGCCTTGTGCTCGCGGTAGACGAAGGCGCGCTCCAGCGCCAGATCGACGAAGCCGGCGATCAGGTCGCCGTTCCAGATCGGAATTTGCCGGAGCACCAGCGGCACGCGCGATGCCGGCTGCAGGGTCGCGAGCGTCTCGCGCACGCGCTTGGAGGCCCTGTCGATCTTGTTGAGAAACAACAGGCGCGGAATCCCCAAATCTTCCAGCTCGCGCAGGATGATCTGCAGCTGCGGCAGCTTGCGCTCGTCGGCCTCGCAGACCACGACGGCGGCGTCGACCGCAGGGATCGCGGCGCGCATGTCATGCGCGAACTCGATCGACCCCGGACAATCGACGAAGGTGTAACTGTCGCCCATGAAATTGGTGGTGGCGGCGGTCAGCCCGACCCCCATCTTGTGGCGGCGGGCCTCGGCGCTGGAATCGCCGACGGAAGTGCCGGCTTCCACCGTGCCGGCCTTGGGAATGGCGCCGGTGCGCGCCAAGATCGCTTCAAGAAGTGTGGTTTTACCGCTTTGGAAAGGGCCCACCAGTGCGATGCACCGGGGACCGCGGGGACTTCTGGCGTCTTGTCCCATCGCCGCCTCCTGATCTGGAGCTCGGCCCGTGATTGGGTCGGCATCCCAATCGTCTCAGGGGTCTTGCGACTTGGCAAGCGGGAAAAATGACGCTGTGAAACAATGCATCGTGTCCCGGACGCGGTGCGGCGTTCTCAGGTGCATGCGAAGCCGGGCACGAAGCCTCACCTTCCCGGCCGCAGCTCCAGGCTTTCGAGCCCCGCCGCGATGCTGAGGCCGACCTGGCCCTGCACGCTCAACGGCTGCAGCGCGATCGAGTTCGCCGAGCCGCCGAACAAGGCATTGCCGCCAAGCCCCACCCCGAGCGAGGCGCTGCCCTGCGCGCCGGCGTAATTGCCGGAGAGGTCGCCTGGCCCGAGCCGCGCCACCGGCGCGAACACGCCCCACGCCAGCGCCAATTCCTGGGTGATGCCGAGGTCGAGGCCGACTTTCCGGATGGTCGCGATGTAGCGGTCCTCCGGCGTGTTGTCGGAACGGAACACGCAGCCGAGATTGGTGACCGAGCCGACAATGAAGCCGACACTCGCGGCGCCCCGGCATTCCAGCACGCCAACCTGGACGCGCTGCATCGGCTGTTGCGCGGTAGCGGCGGTAATGGATACCAGCAGCGCAGCAGCGACCGCGCTGGCAAGAATTGGAAAACGGCGCATGTGGAAAATCTCCGGCTAATGTGATGCGGGCCAGGAATCAAACGCGCCACAGTTGTGGCACGCGCTCTTATGCCACAACGCCCCCAAAACGAAAGAGACCCGCTTTCGCGGGCCTCGATCTTCACACTGCGGACTGCTCAGTGATGACGGCGGTGATGACGATGGCGGACGTGATGGCCGCCGTGCCCGAACGCTACCGGCGTCAGTTCGAGATCGGCAATCCCGGCCGCGACGTTGAGCCCGGTCTGGCCCTGCACGCTGATCGGCTGCAGTGCATAGGAATTTTGCGGCCCGCCGACCAGAAAATTGCCGCCGCCGCCGACGCCGACCGAGGCGTTGGCGCCGACGCCGCCGTAATTGCCCGAGAGATCGCCGCGCCCAACCCGGTTGGTCGGCGCGTTCACCGCCCAGGACAAGCGGGTCAATTGGGTGACGCCGAGATCCAGGCCGAGACGATGAATCGTAGCGATGTAAGGTTCGGGACGGCGCCCTTCGCTCTGGAACACGCATTCGAGGCTGGCGACGGAGCCGACCACGAAGCCGACATGCTGGCCGCCCTGGCATTGCAGAATGCCGGCGCGAGCCGGCAGCGCGCTGGCGCTGGTGAGCGACGCCAGCAGCGCCGTGACGGCCAGGCCGGACAGGATTGAAAGTCGCATGAATGTGATCTCCGCATGAAGTATTGAATGTGCGGAGGGACAGGAAGGAAGCGCCGTGTTCAAAACATGGCGCGAGTCGTTGGCGTTGTCACAAACGCGTCATTGCGAGAACACACGTAGAAACCGTAGGGTGGGCAAAGGCGCGCACTTCGCGCCGTGCCCACCTTCTCGCGCGTCAACTTCACGATGGTGGGCACGGCGCAAGAGCGCCTTTGCCCACCCTACGCGAATCCCCCTATCGCAAATCGCCGCAAAAACGCTGGATGCGTTTGCAGGCGTCTTCGAGGTCGGTGGTCTTGGTGGCGTAGGAAATCCGGAATGCCGGGCCTAGGCCAAACGCCGAGCCTTGCACCACCGCGACGCCTTCGGTCTCCAACAGCTCGGTAACAAAATCCTCGTCATTGGCGATCACCTTGCCGGTCGGCGAGGTCTTGCCGATGGTGCCGGCGCAGGACGGGTAGACATAGAACGCGCCCTCCGGCCGCGGACAGGAGATGCCCTTGGCCTGATTGAGCATCGACACCACAAGATCGCGGCGTTCCTTGAACGTCTCGTTGTTGACCGGGATAAAATCCTGCGGGCCGTTCAAGGCTTCCACCGCCGCCCATTGCGAAATCGACGACGGGTTCGACGTCGACTGCGACTGGATGGTCGTCATCGCCTTGATCAACTCGGCAGGACCGCCGGCATAGCCGATGCGCCAGCCGGTCATGGAATAGGCCTTGGAGACGCCGTTCACCGTCAGCGTGCGGTCGAACAGTTTCGGTTCGATCTGCGCCGGCGTTGCGAAAACGAAATCGTCATAGACCAGATGCTCATACATATCGTCGGTCATGACCCAGACCTGCGGATGTTTCACCAGCACGTCGGTCAGCGCCTTCAACTCGGCACGCGAATAGGCGGCGCCGGTCGGGTTCGACGGCGAGTTCAGGATGATCCATTTTGTCCTGGACGTGATCGCGGCCTCGAGCGCCGCCGGCTGCAGCTTGAAGCCGAACTCCGCCGTGCACACCACCGGCACCGGCTCGCCGCCGGCCAGCGCCACCATTTCCGGATAGCTCACCCAGTAAGGCGCGGGAATGATGACCTCGTCGCCGGGATTGATGGTCGCCATCAGCGCGTTGTAGAGCACCTGCTTGCCGCCGGTCGAAACGACGACCTGGTTCGGCGTATAGGTGAGGCCGTTCTCGCGCTGGAATTTGGCGATGATCGCCGCCTTCAGCTCGGGAATGCCGCCGACATCGGTGTATTTGGTCTTGCCGGCCTCAATGGCGTGGATCGCCGCGAGCTTGATATTGGCAGGCGTGTCGAAATCCGGCTCGCCGGCGCCAAGGCCGATGACGTTGCGGCCCGCCGCTTTCAGCGCACGTGCTTTATCCGTTACCGCGATGGTCGCGGACGGCTTCACACGGTCGAGCGCGGCGGACAGGAACGGCATCGTCGTCTCCTTGCAGGCGTCGTGATCCTATCGACGCCTCGATTCTTCATGATGGGATCGCCGCACCCTAAAGCGCACCGCGCTGCATCGCAAGAACGTTCGCTGGAATGCCCGCAAACTTTGCGAAACTCGCGGGGGCCTTGGGTGCAGCCGGCGCAACATTCATAAAATTTGGCGCCGAAATGGCTTATTTCCGGCAATGCCGAGCGTGCGCTGGCATGACGTGCTCCGCGGTTGCGGTGCGGCAGTGGATTTCAACTTTTTCCAAGTAGCGGGGCTTGCGACGCATCCGCATCGGCATCATTGTTTGGCCGCGTTGCGGGCGGACAAGCCGGGCGCGGACTTAAACGCCAGCACCCACTTGAACGAAATCCGGATGTACAAACTCTATTCGATGCAGCGCTCCGGCAACAGCTACAAGGTTCGCCTTGCGCTGGCGTTGCTTGACGCGCCCTATCGCGCCATCGAGATCGACATTCTGCGCGGCGAAAGCCGCACGCCGGATTTTCTCGCCAAGAACCCGAGCGGACAGGTGCCGCTGCTGGAGGTAGCGGACGGGCGCTACCTCGCCGAATCCAATGCAATCCTCTGGTATGTTGCCGGCGGCACCTCGCTGGCGCCGGAATCGCGGATCGAGCGTGCGGAAGCGCTGCAATGGATGTTCTTCGAACAGCACGCGCTGGAGCCCAACATCGGTGCGGCCTATTTCTGGCTGTCGCTGGTCAAGGGCGGCCGCGACCTGCAGACCCACGCGCTGGAAGACTGGATGGAGCGCGGCTATGGCGCGTTGCAGGTGATGGAAAATCACCTCAAGACCCATGAGTTCTTCGCAGCTAGCCAGCTCACCGTCGCCGACATCGCGCTGTACGGCTACACCCATGTCGCCGACCAGTGCGATTTCGACCTCGCCGCGTTCCCGGCGATCGGCGGATGGCTGCGGCGGGTCCAGCAGACCCCGGGCTACGTCGCCATGGACTGGCGTCCCGATCTCGAAGTCACCAATTCGGCCAGCATCGCCGCCGAGGCCTGAAGTCACGGAAACAGCGGGCATAACCGCCGCCGCTGCCGTTGTTTTGCCATTTTCAAGTCGCCGCCGCCCAAATATTGCCTGCGATTCCTGCGAGAAGCGGGTTCCGCGGGTGATTCGCCCGCGATCCTAAGGATTTTCCGGCCATGATACGGTCGTCCCGCGCGGCAGGCTTCGAAGGCCACGCCGCGCCCGTCGCCTCGTCCCGATTGACCAACGCGGTTGCGGCCTCGCTCGCGATCGGCTCGCTCTCGCTATGCCTGATCGTCGCGCTCACCGTGATGTCGATCAAGGTCAGCATGGCGATGCCGCTTCCGGTGTAACCCCGGCATTTTTCCAGATCACCGACCTTTCCCGGACCGCAGCGATGACCGGCCTTGCACGGGCAACGGTCGTCTCCCGCGAAGGAGACTTGCAGATGAAAGCACCTGTCGTATGGGTTGCAGCGGCGCTGGCGGCAGCGATCGTGGTGACGGCGTCGTTGCTGATCGCCACCGGCGCGCACGGTGAAAATACCTCGTTCGCCTCATCGGCGGGGCAGCTCGAGGTCCGGACTGTTGCCACCGGCCTGGTCAATCCGTGGGCGCTGGCGTTTCTGCCCGATGGACGCATGCTGGTCACCGAACGTCCCGGACGGATGCGCCTCGTGACAGCAGAAGGCCAGCTCTCGCCGCCGCTGAAGGGCGTGCCGGAGGTCTGGGCGTCGGGCCAGGGCGGATTGCACGACGTCATCCTCGACCGGTCGTTTGCGCAAAACAACACCATCTATTTCTGCTTCGCCGAGCGCGACGGCAATGGCGGCCGTACCGCCGTTGCAAGCGCGGTTCTCGACAGCAAGCAGGCGCGGCTCGAAAATTTGAGCATCATCTTCCGGCAAGAAGGCCCGCTATCGTCGGGCAATCATTACGGCTGCCGCATTGCGCAAGCCAGCGACGGCAACCTTTTCGTGGCGCTCGGCGAACATTTCGCCTACCGCAACGAGGCGCAGAATCCGGGCAACCATCTCGGCAAGATGATCCGGGTCGCTCCCGACGGCTCGGCGCCAAAGGATAATCCGTTCTCCGGCCGTGACGACGCAAAACCCGAAATCTGGAGTTTGGGCCATCGCAACGCGCAAGGCCTCGCGATCAATCCGGCGAGCGGCGAGCTCTGGGAAACCGAGCACGGCCCGCGCGGCGGCGATGAAGTCAACATCATCGGCAAGGGCAAGAACTATGGCTGGCCGGTGATCGGCTATGGCATCGATTACAGCGGCGCGAAGATTCACGACAGCACGGCCAAGCCCGGGATGGAGCAGCCGATCAAATATTGGGTGCCCTCGATCGCACCCTCCGGCATGGCGTTCTACACCGCAAACCTGTTTCCGACGTGGAGCGGCAGCCTGTTCACCGGCGCGCTGGCCGGCAGGATGCTGGTGCGGCTCTCGCTCAACGGCAATGCCGTCAGCGACGAGGAACGGTTGCTGCAAAATCTCAACGAACGAATTCGCGACGTGCGCCAGGGCCCGGACGGAGCGCTGTGGCTGTTGACCGACAGCGCAACGGGGCGGATTTTGCGCGTATCGCCGGCGAAGTGAAGTCTCTTGTCCCGGACGCGGTGCGGCGTCTCTTCGACGGTGCACCGCAGAGCGGGGACCCCGGTTTCGAATTCCACTTACACCGGGGCCCCGGATCAGCAGCGCACCACGCCGCGAAGGGCGGCGCGCTGCGCTGCGTCCGGGGAACGCGTCACCACTTGTGAAAGATGAAAAACGCGCCGGCCGCGATCAGGGCCACGCAAACGTCATGAACACGTTGGAGGCGAACAGCATCAGAACCGGCAGCAGCTTCGGCAAAACGGTCGGCATATCAGTCCTTTCAAGAATATCCCCGCGGCAACATCCGGTACGTAGTTGGGTTCCTGCCCGGTCCAACTCAATTAAATTAAATGATCGGAAAACCGGGGCCACGCGATAGACCTTGCGTTTACGGTGCCGGCGGAAAAGCCGGAGGAAATTGCAACTATCCTCATACTTAAGGCTCATATTTTCGTCACGCACGAGAACAGCCCATGCAGGTCGACTGGCGCGCCATATGCGGCCCGGCTCTCGCGACAGCGACGGCGCTGATCGCGATTGCGGTTGATCGAACGCTGCACACCGTTCCCAATCCCGCGCCGCTGTTTGTTTGCATCGTCGCCCTTGCAGCATCGCTGAGCGGCCTTGCCTCGGGCATGGTCACCGCGGCAATCGCGGTCACCTCCTCGGCGCTGTTTTTTCTCAATCATCGGGCAACGCCCGGTTACGACGCCTCCGACCTCGTGCGTCTGGTAATGCTGGCGCTTACCGCGGCCGGCACCGCCGTCATCACCGGCGTGCTGCGGCAGAAGATGGTGGATGCGGTGAGTTGGGAGCGCGCGCGGCACGCCACCGCGGCGCGGCTGGCGTCCGCGCTGGACCAGATCGACATCGGCGTGGTGCTGCTCGACAAGGATACCCGCGCCGAATTCATCAACCGCGCCTTCCGGGATTACTTTTCGCTGCCCGACGAGAAAGCCGACGCCAGGCCGCCGTTCATCGCGTTGATGTATCACGGCCGCGACACCGGCGCCTATGAACTGCCCGAGGACGAATTGAGCGACTTCATCGCGCGACGCACCGAGCTGATGCGCGTCGGCGATTCGACGCCGATCAACATCAACCTCGCCGACGGCCAGGTGATGCGCTTCAGCTGCACGGCGCTGCCGGATGGCGGGCGCATGCTGAGCTACACGCCGGTGACCGATCTCGTGCGCTACACCGACGATCCCGCCAACGCCGACCACTATCTGTCGCTGCGCGGCGGCGGACACCGCGCGGCGCTCGCGCGGCATCTACGCGCGGCGGAATAGCGCTGCCTCAGGAGGCCGTAGGGTGGGCAAAGGCGCGCTCTTCGCGCCGTGCCCACCATCCGCTCACAACTCGCGGCATTCGTGTTTCAGACCGTAGGGTGGGCAAAGGCGCTCTTCGCGCCGTGCCCACCAATCTGCTCACAACTCGCGGCATTCATGCTTGCAGACAGCTGGTGGGCACGGCGCAAGAGCGCCTTTGCCCACCCTACGCGCTGTGGATAAGCCCAGGCGTCACAGTGCTGTAACACAGCGCGCTTAAGTTCCCTCTCGCGTCTGATCAGGCCCCCCGTCGCGGATCATGCGCCCCCAGCGGTCCCCGTCAGTCGCCGCGTCTGACCGGGACCGCATTTTTTTGGCAACGTTCCGTTGCGCGCGAGGCGCCGCGCCTTGCAGCCTCCCTGCACGCGAGTCACAATGCGATCCCCTCTCGCCTTCCCCTTTAGGACTGTCCATGCAAATTCGCAATCTCGGCGGCTCCGGCCTGCGCGTCTCCGCGGTCGGCCTCGGCTGCAACAATTTCGGCCAGCGCACCGACCTCGAAACCTCGCGCAAGGTGATCCACCGGGCGATCGACCTCGGCGTCACGCTGTTCGACACCGCCGACATCTATGCCGGGATGGGCGGCTCCGAAACCGTGCTGGGCGAGGTGCTCGGCGCCAGGCGCAAGGACATCGTGCTGGCGACGAAATTCTCCAAGGCGATGAGCAAGGACGGCACCAAGCAGGGCGCATCGCGGCGCTACATCATGTCCGCGGTGGAGGCGAGCCTGACCCGGCTGAAGACCGACACCATCGATCTCTACCAGCAGCACGATTACGATCCGCTGACGCCGATCGAGGAAACCCTGCGCGCACTGGACGACCTCGTGCGGCAGGGCAAGGTCCGCTACATCGGCAATTCGAATTTTCCGGCGTGGCGCATCGCCGAGGCCGAGTTTTCCGCACGCGCGATGAACGTCAATCGCTTCGTCTCATGTCAGGACGAATACAGCCTGGTGGTGCGCGACATCGAAAAGGATCTGCTCCCCGCTGCGCAACAATACAATCTCGGCCTGCTGCCGTTCTTCCCGCTGGCGAGCGGCCTGCTCACCGGAAAATACAAGCGCGGCGCAGCGGCGCCCGACGATACGCGTTTCGCCAAGGCGCCCGCGCTGCGCGACCGCTACGCGACGCCGCGCAACGAGGACATCGTCGAAAAACTGCAGGCGTTTGCGCAAGCGCGCGGCCACACGCTGCTCGAACTCGCGTTCTCATGGCTGGCGTCACGGCCGCAAGTGTCGAGCGTGATCGCCGGCGCGACGCGGGTCGAGCAGATCGAGGCGAACGTCAAGGCGATCGGGTGGGCGCTGAGCGCGGAGGAACTCGCGGAGATCGACGGGATTACGAAATAAACACTCCCGTCATTGCGAGGAGCACTTGCGACGAAGCAATCCAGTCTTGCTTCGCTGCACGCTGGATTGCTTCGCGGAGCCTGTCATCGGGCGCGCGTTCGCGCGACCCGTTGGCTCGCAATGACGACAAAAACCGATTTCGTCGGAACGCGAATTGGCTGTCGGTTGAAGGACTTACGCGACGTGGTCTGGCGCGAGCGGCGAGTCTTGCGGCAAACTTCAGGCGCGTTGCGGCAAACCAAAGGCAGAACGCGACCTCCAGCGCGCCGATGCTTGCGAAAAACCGCGCTGCTGCAAGTGTTTAGGCCGCATGGCGAGGCGAACGATCTCGTTGCGTCCAGAATCAGCCGTTGAATGAAGCACTTGAGTAGTGTGTCGAGTCGATGCGGGGAATCACCTCTGCGCTGCACGATGTAAAATCCCAAGCTGCGTGAAACGCTTAAAGCCGGTTCGCCAAAACAAGCCGCGCCGAACATTAACTCCACTGGCGAGTCATGCGGCAAACTGAAGGCAGCGCAATTTTCGTTGCGGCAAGGCGAGGTTTTTTCGTGGCGGATGCATGGCGGCGAGCAGTTCCGTGAAAAACGCGCCCGCCATGATTTTGCGGAAAATATTCCGTCAATTTGACACGGCGCGGTAAGGTTGGCCGGCCGTGGATAACAATGCTTTTGAATTATTGGTAGTCCGTAGGGTGAGCAAAGCGAAGCGTGCCCACCATCCGCGTCCCGTCATCCTGAGGAGCCGCGCTCTCGCGCGGCATCTCGAAGGATGGCTACAAGCACCGGCGCGTCGGCGATCGTTCGAGACGCGGCCAAGCGGCCGCTCCTCAGGATGACGGCGGTGTGTGCGGTTAGCCGAGCAACCCCTGCATCGCCTTCACGCCCGCGCTATCGGGAAACACCGTCTCCGCCAGCACGCGATCGCTTAACCCGAGATGATCGTGCAGCACGCCCTTGATCACCGCGCGCAGTAGTCCGTAGGGTGGGCAAAGCCGGTGGCCGCGAAAGCGTCCGGCGGCGTGCCCACCAATTAATTCCGCGTTCGAATTACAATGGTGGGCACGGCGCCAACGGGCGCCTTTGTCCACCCTACGCGCTACTTTTAGCGCGGCGGCTACAAAACTGGCTTCTCCTTCTGTTTTACTCGTGGCCCTCCTTTCAAGGGTCGCGGTGCCGTCTCTCCCGCGCGCGGCGCCCTGAACAGCTCTTCGATATTTGAAGAGAAGGCGCGTGCAAGCTTTTCAAGCACCGTCACGGTGCGATTCTCCAGTCCGCGTTCGAGGCGGCTGACATAAGTGCGATCGATGCCCGCATCGACGGCAAGCATCTCCTGCGAGAGCGCCCGTGCCACCCGCAACCTCCGTATGTTTCGTGCAATCAATGTGCTTGCTTTCAAGGGCGTCCACCTGCTCGGTTCTCAGTCTGTAGATTATCGTCTAATCGTCCACGGACTCATCGTCACATTTACGCTTGGGAAAGCGGCCCGAAGGCGCTTGACCTGTCGCAGGAAGCTCTTGCCCTGGAGACGGATATTGACCGGACCACCATTTCCGGCATCGAGCGCGCGAAGCGTAATCCGTCACTCGAGCTGATTGTCAAACTTGCCAAGCGGTTGAAGACCACACCCGGCAAGCTGCTGACGCCGACGGACTGAGCCGGTCAAACCCTCGAAATCAGCTCTGGGACAACTTGCCCGCCGCGGCGGCAGCATCGAACCTGATCGCCTTGCCAAGCTCAATCAGCTCTTGAAACGTGGAAATCTTCCGGTCGCTGAATCACCGTTCCCGGATTTCGCTTCGCTCATCCGGGCTACGGACTGCGCAATATCGTCATCCTGAGGAGCCGCGCGTTTGCGCGGCGTCTCGAAGGACGGCCGCGAGTCCCGTTTCTCATCCTTCGAGGCCGTCGCAAGGGCGACGGCCTCGAAGGATGACGGCGGTGTGTGCGGTTAGTTGCGTAGCCCGGATGAGCGAAGCGATATCCGGGTCTGTTTTTGAAACGTGGAAATCTTCCGGTCGCTGAATCACCGTTCCCGGATTTCGCTTCGCTCATCCGGGCTACGGACTGCGCAATATCGTCATCCTGAGGAGCCGCGCGTTTGCGCGGCGTCTCGAAGGACGGCCGCGAGTCCCGTTCCTCATCCTTCGAGGCCGTCGCAAGGGCGACGGCACCTCAGGATGACGGCGGTGGGTGCGGTTAGTTGCGTAGCCCGGATGAGCGAAGCGATATCCGGGTCTGTTTTTGAAACGTGGAAATCTTCCGGTCGCTAAATCACCGTTCCCGGATTTCGCTTCGCTCATCCGGGCTACGGACTGCGCAATATCGTCATCCTGAGGAGCCGCGCGCTTGCGCGGCGTCTCGAAGGATGGCCGCGAGTCCCGTTCCTCATCCTTCGAGGCCGTCGCAAGGGCGACGGCCTCGAAGGATGACGGCGGTGTGTGCGGTTAGTTGCGTAGCCCGGATGAGCGAAGCGATATCCGGGTCTGTTTTTGAAACGTGGAAATCTTCCGGTCGCTGAATCACCGTTCCCGGATTTCGCTTCGCTCATCCGGGCTACGGACTGCGCAATATCGTCATCCTGAGGAGCCGCGCGTTTGCGCGGCGTCTCGAAGGACGGCCGCGAGTCCCGTTTCTCATCCTTCGAGGCCGTCGCAAGGGCGACGGCACCTCAGGATGACGGCGGTATGTGCGGTTAGCCGAGCAACCCCTGCATCGCCTTCACCCCGGCACTCTCCGGAAACACCGTCTCCGCCAGCACGCGCTCGCTGACGCCGAGATGGTCGTGCAGCACGCCCTTGATCACGGCGCGCAAATCCGTGGTCGGCGCGAGGTCGCGGCCCTCATAGAGCGAAGCCTGCTTCAGCCCCGGCCAGTCGGCGATCACCCGGCCGCCCTTGACCGCGCCGCCGGCCAATAGCGCGACGGTGGCGGTGCCGTGATCGGTGCCGTCGGTGCCGTTGATGCGGGCGGTGCGGCCGAATTCGGTTGCGACCACCACCACCGTGTCGCGCCAGCGCTCGCCCAATCCGGTTTCGAATTCCGCCAGCGCGCCATCGAGGCCGGACAGCAATGTCGCGAGGCGGCCGACCGGGCCGCCTTCATTGGCGTGGGTGTCCCAGCCGTCGAAGGCGAGTGCGGCGATGCGCGGGCCGTCATCCGCGCTCATCAGTTTTGCCGCGCCACGCGCCACCAGTTTCATCGCAGCCGTACCGCCCGTGCCGGGTTTTGCTTTCATGTCGTCGCCTTGCGCCGCCTTGTCGAGCTGCAGTCCTTGCGACAACGCCGCGGCCAGCGCGGGATCGCGATGCCGGTACAGGTCGACCAGCCTCGCCGCGGTATCGTCGGCGGCCTGCGGCAACGCCGCCGGCGCCCAGGCCACGGTCGGCGCGGCGCCGCGCAGCAGCAGCGGCGTGGTCGGCCCGATGGCCAATCCGCTCATCACCCGCTCGCCCGTCACACGCTCACCTCTGGGCAAGGCTTCCAGCGCGCGGTTGAGCCAGCCGGATTGCACCCGGCCTGGACCGGCGTAGCCGCTCTCCAGCACGTCCTGGCCGTCGAAATGCGAGCGGTCGCGATACGGGCTCGCCACCGCGTGAACCACCGCGGCATGTTTTTCCCGGTACATCCGTGAAAATTCCGGCATCGACGGATGCAGGGCGAAGAAGGAGTCCAGCATGACCGCCGGATGCGGACCGGCCGCCTCAAGCGCGATCGGTCCGTGCAGGCCGGCGTAATCGGGGTCGCCGATCGGAGCGACCGTGGCGAGGCCGTCCAGCGCGCCGCGCAGGATCACGACGATCAGGCGCGGATCGCGGCCATCCGCGGCGCGCGCGAATTTCGGCAGGTATGCCCAGGCGGCAAAGGCGGCGCCGCCGAGCAGCAGCGATCGGCGCGATGGCGCCGATGAGGTCCGGCTTTCGCAGCACTCCATCGTCATCTCCTCTGGAATTCCGGCGACATCAGCAGCAGCGCCAAGGCTTGCTGCCGCGATTCCGCGCGCTCGACGGTCCGCCTTGTCTCGGTCGATGCCGCGTCGGCGGCGACCAGCTCCAGCAGGTCGCGCGGGTCGACGTTTTCGCCGATCCGCGACGCCACTTGCGCCGAGATATCGAGCCGCAGCTTCATGCCCTCGGGCGCGGCCCAGGCGGCATTGCTGTCGGGAAATCCGTTCGGCCCGGCCGGCGACCACAGCGGCTGGCCCAGCAGGTTCAAGCCGCCGAGATAGCGGGTGGGATCCTCGGGGACTGCTCGCCCGAGCAGCCGGCCGATCGCCACCAGGAATTCGTAAGGCGAGCGCAGCTTGGTCATCGGCGCCTGCCAGGCTTCGTCGGAATCCAACAGCGCGATCGTCAGCGCCTTGAGATCGCCGTCGGACTTGTCGAACACGTCCTTTAACCGCGCCACCAAGGCGGGTGGCGGATCGTCGGCGACAAAATGGCGCGCGAATTTGGCGGCGATGAATGTTGCGGTGGAGCGATGCCGCGCCAGATCCGCCAGCGCCGCCTCGCCCTGGGCGACGCCGGTGTCCTCGTAGGTCTTCCCCAGCAGCCGCTGCGCGCCGGGCTGGTGCGCGTTGGCGTTGAACACAAAAGTGCCGGGCGTGCCGAGCTGGCCCTGGCGGCCGGCAAAGGTCCAGCCGGTGATGATGCGCGCCAACAACGTCACGTCGTCCTGGCTGTAGCCGCCGCCGACGCCGAGCGTATGCAATTCCATGATCTCGCGCGCGAGATTCTCGTTCAGGCCGCGCTTGCGGTTTTGTCCCGCGCGCAACTCCGGACCGAGCGATTGCTGGTTGTCGAGAAAGAACAGCATTGCCGGATGCTGCTCCACTGCCTTGAGCATGTCGCCGAAGCGGCCGAGCACATAGGGCCGGATCGCCTCGCGCTCGAACGAACCCGCCCACATCCGCGCGATGCCGCCTTTGTTGGCGGAGATGCAAAAATGGTTGGACCAGAACACCACCAGGCGCTCGACGAAGCCGCAGTCGACGATCATCGCGCGCTGCAGCCGCGCCAGCGCCTCGGCGCGGTAGGTTTTCTGGATGATGTTGGGCGGCTCCGGTGCCGGTTTTGGCGGCTGCATCGCCTCGACTGGTGCCATCGCGGCGTTGGCGCCGATGGCCTCCAGCGCCGCGGCCTTGCCGGCGATGTCCGGGCCGCCGTTCGCGACCGGGGGGACTTGCGGTTTCGGCGCGCCTGATTTCGCGGCCGCGTTGCGCGCCTGTACGATCTCGAACTGATAGGCGAACACGCTCTCGGCCAGCGCCGGCGTCGACTGCAGCCCCGGCGCTTCCAGCAGCGCACCGCTGGGGCGGTTCAGTTCCGCCTTGACGAAACCGCGGGGATCGGAGGCCGCGTTGACGAAATCACCGGATGCGCCGCCCCGCGCACCGAGGCCAAAGCGATTGAGCGCGACAAGGGCTGCTTGCGAATCGCGGGCCATCGGATTTGTTTCCAGACTTCCTTAAGCTTCTGGTTTGGCCCTTTTAGGCTTATGGTTTTGCCGATCATAACGCGGTTCGGAAAAAACCCCGAATTAAAACCCGGTTAGAATGGCGTTCGCTTCATGACAAATCGGTTGGAAACCCCGGCCTCGCGCCGCCTCGCCTGCGCCGGCTGCGGCACGGAATTTACCTGCAGCCTGTCCGGCCCGTGCTGGTGCGCCGAGGAAACCGTGCGGCTGCCGATGCCGGCGGATGGCGGGGATTGCCTGTGCCGGGAGTGTTTGAGGAAGATGGGGGAGCCACCAGGATGAGTCGTCCCCGCGCAGGCGGGGACCCATAACCACAGGCGTTCGCGTTTGGGCAGGATGTTGCAACGTCCGTGTTCGACCATACACATCGGTGTTTATGGGTCCCCGCCTTCGCGGGGACGACGCTGAGATTGTTGCTACTCCACCTTGCCGATCTTCTTTACCGCGGCGATCAGGCGTGCGCTGTCGGCTTCGACGAATTTTGCGAATTCCGGTGCGTCCATGTAGGCGACCGGGCTGCCGGCGGTCTCGAACGTCCTGGTTACGACCGGGTCTTTGACGGCTAAAGCCATCGCCTCGCGCAGCCGCGTCAGCAGCGGCGCCGGCAGCGAGCTTTGCGCGAACAGTCCGGCCCAGATGTAAAATTCGACGTCCTTGTAGCCGAGTTCCTTGAAGGTCGGCAGGTCGGGAAAACTCGCCACCCGCTCGGCGCCCCAGTTGGCGAGCACGCGCATCTTGCCGTCGTCGACCTGCTGCTTCAGCGTGCCCGGCGCCGAGGCCATCGCCTGCACCGTGCCGGTCAAGAGCGCGGTCAGCGCCGGACCCGCGCCGCGGAACGGCACGTGCAGCAGCTTGATGCCGGCGGCGCTTGCGAACATTTCCATCGCCACATGCAGCGTGCCGTAAGGACCCGACGAGCCGTAGGGAATCTGGCCCGGACGTTTTTTGGCGTCATCGACGAACTCCTGCAGCGTCTTCCACGGCGCGGAAGCCGGCACGGCGAGCAAGGTCGGATCGGCCAGCACGCGCGCGACCGGCGCGAACTGCGCGACTTCGTAAGCCACCGGGCGATCGAACAGCCGGTCGGCTTCCGGCAGCACCGCCAGCGACGACAGCGTCATCAGCAGCGTGTAGCCGTCCGGCTCGGCGCGCGCCGCCGCCGCGTTGCCGATCGAACCGCCGGCGCCGCCGGCGCGGTTGTCGACAATCACGGGCTTGCCGAGAATCTTCTCCAGCGCCAGCGCCACCGGCCGCGCCGCGAGATCCGCCTGGCCGCCGGCCGGAAACGGCACGATCATGGTGATGTTGCGGGTGGGGTAAGCGGCCTGGGCGTGGGCGGTGTTGGTGAGCGCGGCCTGGGCCAGCGGCAGCGCGGCGGCGGCCTTGAGAAGTTCACGGCAATTCATGTGGTGGTTTTCTCCCGGAGATTTTCGTTTTCGTTAGTTGATTGCAACCTAGCCGAAACCGTAGGGTGGGCAAAGGCGCTCTTGGCGCCGTGCCCACCATCCGTACACACCGCCGTCATCCTGAGGCGCTCGCCGTCTCACGGCGAGCCTCGAAGGATGGGCCACAGCGCCCGTGGCCATCCTTCGAGACGCGCGCAAGAGCGCGCTCCTCAGGATGACGACGGTATATGTGCGGCGATTCAAGGATGGTGGGCACGGCGCGAAGAGCGCCTTTGCCCACCCTACGAAGGTCTCTTGCCCTTCCCCAACTGCTTCGCGAGATACTCCGCCAGCACTTCGACCCGGGCGGGGCGCGGGCCGCCCGGCGGCGTCACCAGGTGCACCGCGCCTTCGGGTTGTTTCCAGCCCTTCAGGATCACCTCGACTGCGCCGGAGGCGATGGCGTCGCCGACGATGAACTCCGGCAGGTCGGCGATGCCGAGTCCCGCGAGCAGCGCCGGCAGCAGCGCTTCGCCGTTGTTGACGCGCAGCGGCCCCGCGGGGCGGACGCTGGCCTGCTCGCCCTTCGAATTCGTGTAGTGCCAGATGCTGGGCGTCGAGAGATAGGCGTAACCGAAGCAGCGGTGTTGCGCGAGATGCATCGGATGGGTTGGGCGGCCGTGCTGCTTCAGATACGCCGGCGACGCCACCGTGTAACGCGGCATCGCGCACAGCCGCCGCGCTATCAGGGACGAGTCCGGCAGGCTGGCGATGCGCAGGCCGGCATCGAATCCTTCGCCGATCAGATCGACCATCGCATCGCTTAAGTGCAGGTCGATCGACACTTCCGGATATGCGGCCAAAAATTCCGGCAGCAGCGGCGCCACGGCTTTCACCCCGAACGTCATCGGCACCGCGAGCCGCACCAGCCCGCGCGGCGCCACCGATTGCGCCAGCGCCTCGGTCTCCGCCGCCTCGCCATCGAGCAACAGCCGCGCCGCACGCCCGGCGAGCTTTTGCCCGGCATCGGTCAAGGCGAGGCGGCGCGAGGTGCGGTTGAACAGCCGGGCGCCGAGCCGCGCTTCCAGCCGGGTGACGGCCTTCGACACGGTAGCCTTGGACAGCGCCAGCTCCGCTGAAGCTGCCGCAAATGACCGTAACTCCACGACTTTTGCGAAAATCGCCAGTGCCTCGAAGTCGGGGAGTTTTGCCATGGGGCACGCCTCCATCAGAGCATTATTGGAAACAGTGAGTTTCGATAGTTTCTATTTATATCACAACAACAAAGCCATATCCAGAATGGCAACACTTCCCTTTCACGGAGAAATCCCATGATCGAACTCAGACCTTTTGCAAAACTCGGCGGCGCCGACCACGGCTGGCTGAAGGCAAAACATCACTTCTCGTTCGGCAGTCATTATGACCCGAGCAATATGGGACACGGCGCGCTGCGGGTGTGGAACGACGACGAGATCGCGCCGAACAGCGGCTTCCCGGCGCATCCGCATCGCGACATGGAGATCATCACCTATGTCCGCGAAGGCGCGATCACCCATCAGGACAGTCTCGGCAACAAGGGCCGCACTGAGGCCGGCGACGTGCAGGTGATGAGCGCGGGAAGCGGCGTGCGTCACTCCGAATACAATCTGGAGCCGACGACGACGCGGATCTTCCAGATCTGGATCGAGCCGACCACCGAGGGCGGCCAGCCGACCTGGGGCGCAAAGCCGTTCCCGAAATCGGACCGCTCCGGAAAATTCGTCACCATCGCCAGCGGTTTTGAGAATGACAACGATGCCCTGCCGATCCGCGCCGACGCACGCGTGCTCGCCACCACGCTGAAGGCCGGCGAAAGCGCGGAATATGCACCTAGCAAGACGCGCAACCTCTATCTGGTGCCGGCGGTCGGCCGCGTCGACGTCAACGGCGTACTCGTCAATGCCCGTGACGGCGCAGCAATCCGCGACGAAGCGAAGCTGAAGATCACCGCACTGGAGGATTCCGAGCTGGTGCTGGTCGACGCGGCGTAAGGCGGAGCAGCCTTCGTAGGGTGGGCAAAGCCAACGGGCGCGAGCGCCCGATGGCGTGCCCACCACCCGGAGCGTCACTCGGCGAAAGAATGGTGGGCACGGCGCAAGAGCGCCTTTGCCCACCCTACGATTTCACATCAAAATCAACGGAGACCCCCCATGACAAAAGTTCTCGTCCTGTATTATTCCGCCTACGGTCATATCGAGGCGATGGCGAAGGCCGTCGCCGAAGGCGCGCGCGAAGCCGGCGCTGCCGTCGACATCAAGCGCGTGCCCGAACTGGTGCCACCTGAGGTCGCCAAGGCGTCGTATTACAAGCTCGACCAGGAAGCCCCGGTCGCCAAGATCGAAGACCTCGCGAATTACGACGCGATCGTCGTCGGCACCGGCACGCGGTTCGGCCGGATGTCCTCGCAGATGGCCAACTTCCTCGACCAGGCCGGCGGGCTGTGGATGAAGGGCGCGCTGCACGGCAAGGTCGGCGGCGCCTTCACCTCGACCGCGACCCAGCATGGCGGCCAGGAAACCACGCTGTTTTCCATCATCACCAACCTCCTGCATTTCGGCATGACCGTGGTCGGCCTGAACTACGGCTTTGCCGGCCAGATGAAGCTCGACGAAGTCACGGGCGGCTCGCCCTATGGCGCCAGCACCATCACCGGCGGCGACGGCAGCCGGCAGCCATCCGAAAACGAGCTCGCCGGCGCGCGCTATCAAGGCCGCGCGATCGCGGAGACCGCGAACAAGCTGCATGGCTAGTCGTGTAGGGTGGGCAAAGCCAGCGGGCGCGCGAATGCGCGCTCGATGGCGTGCCCACCAGACACATACACCGCCGTCATCCTGAGGAGCGGCCGCTTGGCCGCGTCTCGAAGGATGGGATTGAGTGTGTGGCCATCCTTCGAGGCTCGCAAGAGCTCGCACCTCAGGATGACGGAATTTCAGAATGGTGGGCACGGCGCGAAGAGCGCCTTTGCCCACCCTACGGCGATTACTTCTCTTCGCGCGACGGCGGTTTGCCCATGACGCGCTTGATGCGGTCCACCATCCCCGGATGCCCGCGCAGCCAGCGCGCAGCGCGGTCGCGCAGCGCATAAGGCAGCCCGCGCCAGCTCAGCGCCGCGCTAAAATCCACCAGCGCGATCCGCGCCACGCCGAAGCGGCGCTTGTAGGCGTAGTTGCCGATGCTGAAATCGAACTGCCGGATGCCGTCCTTATGCAACGCCGCCATGGTCCGCTCGATCACCAGCCGTCCCGGCGAACAGTTCGACCACTTCTCGCCGGCATTGCTGATCCGCACCATCACATAACGCGAGCCTTGCCGGATGCCGAGCAGGGTCGCGACCACCTCGTCGCCGACGGTGAGCGCCGACAGCACGGCATAGCCATTCCCGACATTCGCCTCGACCAGATTGCGGTAGAACGCCGCGTAGGTCTCGTCATTGAGAACAAAATTCAGACCGAGCTGCTGCATCCGGCCACCTTGCTGCGACTCCATGGTGGAGAGCAGGCGCAGCGCCTCATCCTTGTCCGTGATGATCCTGAACGCCGCCGCGGAATCGCGCGAAAAAACTCGCCAGCTGCGCTCCAGCTCCTTGCGCACGGTGCGCTCCAGCGTGAAGCGCCAGGCGTCGAAATCGTCGCCTGACGTGACCACATTGCCGTTCAGCGCGCACGGCCCCGCGGCGTTGAGCAGCGCCAGCGGATTGGGCCGGCCCTCGATTTCAACCGGCATCTTGCGCAGCCGAATGAGATCGGCGCCACCGGGCACGCGGCGCAGCGCGGCGCGAATGTCCTTCCACATCGCGCGTGCGGCCTTGGCATCGCGCGGCGCTGCGACGCCGAGCAGCGGCGCGTTGTAATCGGTGAGGTCGAAATCGGCGGGCTCGACGATGCGGATGCCCTTGTGCCTGCGGCGGATCAGCGGCAACAGCACGGCCGGCTCGCCGGTCGCGGCACTCGAGACGATGGCGATCAGCGGCTCGACAGTGTCGATGGCGGCGAACGCGGCGTACCACGCCTCCAACCACTGCCAGTTCTGGAACGGCGTCGCGTCACCCGCTTCACTCCAGCGCGCCTTGGCCCGCTGCCAGTCCCGCGTGAATTCGACGCGGAAATTGACGTTACCGTCATTGCGAGCCAACGGGTCGCGCGAATGCGCGCCCGATGACAGGCTCCGCGGAAGCAATCCAGAGCCGCGAAAAGAAGGCTGGATTGCTTCGTCGCTGACGCTCCTCGCAATGACGGATGGCATTGTCATTCCAGTTGGACTCACGCCGCCTTCGGCAGATCGACGATCTTGCCGGGAGTTTCCGCGTCGAGCCGGAAGTCGATCGGGCGGCGCGCGTCGCGCTCGCGCTTGACCCACTTGCCGTCGCGCAAGAGCTTCTGCATCACCGCCTTGGCGAAATACGACGGACCGCGCAGGTTGCGGCTCTTCGGTTTGTAGCCGAAGCGATGGCGCAGCATGCCGTTGGCCAGGTGGACGATCTCGGAGCGCCTTATTTCGTCATTGGTGTAGGAGATGGTCATCGAGACGCTAAAAGTGTCGAGATTTTCGACCCGATGCGGCGCGTTCATCTGCCAGCCCAGCATCTGGCCGGGACCGATGTCGAGCACTTTGGCGTGGTCGTCGTACCACTCCTTGTAGGGTAGATCGACTTCGACATTGAACAGCGCGATGTCTTCGAGATGCTCGGCCGTGATGAACGGCGCGCTGTTCGGATAGACATAGACGCGCTTGCGGCCGGCGATCTGCACCAGGCTCTGCCCGGGCATGTCGGCGTGGTAATAGACCTGCGCGTCGGGCGCGGAGATCAGGATGCTCTCCTGGTGGCCTTTCGGAATCTCGAAGTCCGGGACTTTTGCGACGATTTCCTCGAACATGCGGTCGACCAGTCTGCCGTAGCGGGGGTCGATGGCTGCGACGTTGCGCATGTTGAGCCAGAGGCCGCCGCGGGAGATCGCGTCGATCACCTCGCGGCCACTGAGATTGCCGATATCGCCCTCGCGCCACAGCTTCTTGCTGCCGCGGGCGCCGGTCTGCACCAGGCTGTAGTGCTCACGCGGATAACCTTCGATCAGTTTTGCGAGATCATCCATGGAGAAAACCGGCGACTTGTGCATCTCATGCTCGAGCCGGATCGGCTGGTGCGCCCACAATTCGGAATGCGTCTCATCCCATTTGGTAAAGATCTTGTTTGGCGTCATTGTCGCGCTCCTGCTGGCTTGCCTTGCTGTCCCGAAATCCGAAAAATGCCCGTAATGCAATCGCTCGCCGATGTCCCGTTATGAGACGGCCCGGCAATTCTCGTGGCTTAGCTGGCAAGAAAAGTGCCGCACGGCGAACGCCGCCGGTTACCGGAAGCTAAGGCTTGCGGGTTATGGCTAACGCGATGACGTCAGAACCCGCAACTCAGGCGCTGTTTCTTGGCGCCGGACCCCACATGACCTGCGGCGTCGGGCAATTCACCCGCCTGTTGCAGGAAACGCTTGAAAAGCTCGAACCCGGCAGTTGCACTTCGTTAACCCTGACGCGCAGCCAAGGCACGGTCGGCGAACTCTGGCGCGCAATCGGGTCGGCACGCAACGTGGTCTGCAACTTCCCCCTTGTGGCATGGAAGCGCGTGATAGTGCGGCCGTTGCTGGCGCTGGCGATGGCCCGGCTGCGCGGCAGGCGCGTCGTTCTGGTCCAGCATGAATGGGGCGGGCTGCACTGGTTGCGCCGCATCAGCTATATGCCGGCGCTGCTGTTGGCCGACACCATCGTGATGTTCTCGCCGCTGGTGCGGCGCGAACTTGCCGCCGATTCCGTCGTCGGCTGGACGGCAAAAAAATGCGTGCTGGCGCCGTTGCCGCCGAATATCGAGGCGCCCGCCGGGATCGTCGACTCCAAACTCCGGCAGCGGCTTGGCGCCGCCCGAGAAAGCGGCCGTCTGGTGATCGGCCATTTCGGATCGATCTACCCCGGCAAACAGCCGAATGCGCTGCTCCATATCGGCGCGATCCTGAAAGCGCGCGGGCTGAAACCGCTGATCGTCTATATCGGCTCGTTCATCCGCGCGACCGACAATGTGGAACAGGCATTTCACGCCCGCGCCGCCGAACTGGACTTGACCGACGATGTCATCGTCAGCGGCTTTGTCGCATCCGACCATGAAGTATTCGGCCTGTTCAGCGAGATCGACGCCTTCTGCTACCCGCTCGGCGAAGGCCTCACCGCGCGGCGCTCCAGCGTGCTGACCTGCGTGCAGTCGGGCCGGCCCGTGATCGCCACCGGCCCGGCCGAGCCGGATGAATTCGATCACCATCCGCGCTTCAAGGAATTGATCGACCGCGGCGCCATCGTGCCGGTCGCCCGCGGGGAGACCGATGACGTCTATGCCGACCGCATCGCGTCGGCGCTACAATGGCCGTCGGTGCACGCACCGTTCGATTTCGACGGTTGGTGGCGCGATGTCGCGGAGGCGGTGCGGGCGCAGCTCAATCGCTGAACTCGTTCCCCGGACGCAGCGCAGCGCGTAGCTCTTCGCGAAGCGGTGCGCTGCAGAGCCGGGGTCCCGGTTACTTAAGCGATAACCGGGGTCCCGGTTCTGCGAAGCAGCGCTCCGCGAAGAGCTACGCGCTGCATCGCGCCCGGGACACGTCAGTTGCTGACCCGAAACCGCGCCAGATAATGCAAACCGAACACGCCGAGCAAAAACGTGAACCACAAGGGATCGGCGCGATCGAGGAAAAAGCTTTCCATCGACGACAAATACAGCCCGAACAGCCAGATCTGCAGCAGCATGGTCGCCAGCGGACCGTTGTTGCCGCCGCGATCCGCGGCGTGGAAATCTTTCAGGGGCCCGACCACCAGCACCGCGATCAGCAGCAGCAATCCCGGCAACCCCATCGCCAGCGCGGTGTCGAGATAGCCGTTGTGGCTGTGCGAGGCGAACTCCGCCCATTCCTTGCCTTCGGGCAGGTCCTTGATTGAACTGGAGCCCCAGAACGCCGCAAAACCGTAACCGGTCGCCAGCCGCTGCTGCAGCGCCTGGAACGCAAAGGTCCAGATGTCGGTGCGGCCGGTAAAGGTGGTGTCGAATGGCAGCATCTTTGCGACGTTCTCCAGCCCGTCGCTCATCACCGTGCCGACGCTGAGCAAATTCAGCGTCAGCAACGGCGTGAGCAGCACCACGGCGCGAAGCCACAGCGCCTTGATGAACGGGATCAGGCCGGTCAGCAGCAGCACGAACACGCACAGCGCGAGCGCGCTCTTGCCGCCGGAAAACAGCAGAAACAGTCCGGCAAAGCCGATGATCGCCGCGCCCGACAGCAGCGCGCCGAGACGGCAGACATAGATTCCGATGAACAGCAGGAACACCATCACCGGCGCCGCGGCGTTCTTGTGGCCGAACGAGCCGCGCCAATCGCCGGCCAGCGCCGGCTCCTGCGCATCGGTCGCCAGATGAATCGACAGGTTCGGCGCCAGCAGGATGCCGAGGTAGCAGATCGCCAGCAGCGTCAGCGCCGCGATGCTGAGCCAGCGCGTCAACTCGGCTTGCGATTTCGGCAGCAGCATCAGCGCCGAAGCCACCGCGATGACGCAGGCCGTCAGCGCGAAGCGGCGGATCGAGGTGCCGGGGTCGAGCGACAGCACCACCGTGACGAATACCCAGCCTCCGAACAGGACAAAACTCGGCGACAGCAGCGTCACCAGCCCGCGCATGTTGTCGCGCAACGCCAGCGCCACCGTCAGCAGCGCCAGGCATCCGAACGCGGCATAGGTCAGCGTTTCGTTGCCGGTGGTCATATCCCGCAATTGCGAGCCGCTTAAGTCCACGAACGGCCGCAGCGACACCCAGACCAGCAGCAAGGTCCCGATGAACGTGCCGGCGCGCAGCAGATCCATCACCTGCTGACGCCACAGTTGCCGCGCGACGGACCGGATCTGGTTTGCGGCGGCGATGCTCACGGCGCGATCTTCGAGGCTTTATAGGGTTGCGGTTCGATGCCGATGGCCGCCAATGCGCTGCCGACTGCGACCGTCATCGGATGCAGGGCGATGAGTGCCGTGTGTTCGGTCGCCGCGAGACGGCCGGCGCGGATCAGCGACAGCGGCAGCATCGCCAGCATCTTGGCGAGCAGCCTTGCCCGCGCGACAAAAGTGCGCGCGGCCTTGACCTCGATATGATAGTTGATCGCGCCGATGCGCAGGCCTCGCACCATGAGCCAGCGCGGATTGGTCCGGCTGTGCGGCACGGTTTCGGTGATGACGGCGTCCGCGGCCCAGTGGAACTGCATTCCGGCCTGCCGGCAGCGCACGAAGAAATCGGTATCGCCGCCGCCGAGAAAATTGAATTTTACGTCGAAGGCGGGATCGGCAAGCCGCTCGAACACGCCCCGCGTGATCAGGCAATTGCCGCAGCCATAAATGATCGGCACCGGGCCGCTTTCGTCATAGGCCGGGCGAAATGCCGGATGACGGCGCAGCCCGCGCTTCAAATCGTCGTCGAAGTCGGGCAACACCGGTCCGCCGACCAGATCGGCACCGGTGGATTCCGCAGCATCGACCATCCGCTCCAGCCATTCCGGCGCGGCAATTTCGTCGTCGTCGATCATCAAAAACTTTGTGGCCGCCGGGAACGTGGCCCGTGCGGTCTCGAACGCGGCATTGATGGCGTGGCAATTGCCCTGTCGCGGTTCGACGACGCAAAGCCCGGGAACACGCGCGGTCCGGAAGAATTCGATCGCGACCGGCACGCTTTCCCGCTTCAACGCATCGTTCTCGACCACGACCACGGCAAAGCGGCGGCCGGTTCGTTGATTGGCGAGCGACTCCAGCGTCCGCTGCAGATGCTGCGGCCGGCGGAAGCTCGGAATGCAGACCACGACCTCGATCGATGGATCGAGCGGGCCCGACGTTGCGGCCAATTCGCGGGAGGCGTTCGAGATCTGGTTCATGATGCCGGTTAATCTAGCGGTTGATACGTTGACGAAGACTTTCGCGGATGAAGGCTTGCGCGGATCAAGCGGCCTTCCGCCTGAATTGCTCGATGACATCGAACAGCGGCTTGCGCTTGAGATCGGCGTCCAGCGGCAAAGGACGATTGGGCATGCCGTCGGGCCGCTTGAAATAGATCGGCACCCAGGTGTAGCGGTCGCTCAGGCCCCAGGTCAGGATCGCCTTGGGACGAACCACCTCGCAGACCGCGCCGAGGAATTCCCCGGCCTTTTTGGCGACCAGCGCGTCGCGCTCGCTCACCTTGCCGGGCAACTCGTAGTCGACCACGTCGAGTTCGGTGATCAGCACATCAAGCTTCATCGCCGCGATCTCGGCGAGGAACGCCTGCAATCCGTCGCGGTCGATGGCGCGGTCGGCGAACAGATGCGCCTGCAGGCCGACGCCGTGCAGCGGCACGTCCTTGTCGCGCAGCGCGCGCAGCAATTGCAGCAGCGCCTTGCGCCGGGCGGCGAAGCGCGGGCCCTTGAATTCGACGTCGTATTCGTTCAGCACCAGGCGTGCACCGGGATCGACCATCGCCGTCGTGCGCAGCGCGATCGGCATGTAGTCGGCACCCAGATATTTGGTCCAGACACAGGGACGCAGCGACGTCGAACTTTCCGGAAAATCCACCAGCGGCTCGTTCACCACGTCCCAGGACGGGATGACGCCGCGATATCGAGACACAACCGTCTTGATATGATCGACCAGTTCGCGCTCGGCCTCAGTTCGGCTGGATATTTCATCGGTCCACTTCGGCAAGCCGCCATACCAGGCCAGCGTATGGCCGCGGACCTCGAGCCCGTTCTGGCGCGCGAAATCGATGATCGCGTCGGCTTTTTCGAAACGGTATTCGCCGCGCGTGGGCCGGATATCGGCCCACTTCATCTCGCCTTCGGCAACGACCAGCTGGCAATTCGCAATGATCGCTTCGCGATAGCTGGAATCGGACTCCAGTGCGCCCGCGCGCACCGCCGAGCCGTACGGAATTAACCCTGCCGTCGACGTGCTTGCCGGCGACTGCGCGTTCGCTGTCGCAAAAGCGGACACTCCGGACAGCGCGGCTGTCCCGGAAAGCCCGAGTGCCGTGGCTGTTGCGGCGCGGGTCAGAAAATCGCGCCGGGAATGCGTCGGTTTGGTCATGCGTTCACGAGTCCGTCCATGGAATCAACGTTACCCGAGAGCTTCGTTGCAAGTACCGGTCCAGCGTGACGCAGGAGAAAAATGAACCTTCGAATTGGTTACCGCGCGTGAATTAACCAACTTTGCAACGCAGCGGGCGTTGGCAGAACCGTTCGGCACCGATCTTGCTCTCTTAAACCGCATGAAGCACGAGCCCGCAGAGACCATCGCTCTGAACATCGCCGCCAGAGAGGGCCGCGAGATGAACCCTGTTGCGCTGTTAACTCCGACTTACGGGCGCGACCTGGAACTGTGCAGGCTGCTCTGCGAGAGCGTGGACCGTCACGTCACGTCATTCTCGAAGCATTATCTGCTGGTCCCGGATGCCGACCTGTCGCTGTTCTCGCATTTCGAAAGCGCGCGCCGCGAGGTCATTCCGGCGTCGCGGTTCTTGCCGCATTGGCTGCGGCCGCTGCCGCGCGTGATCCAGCGCAAGCGGCGGCAATACTGGTGGTCGTTCCGGACCAAGCCGGTCAGCGGATGGCACGTCCAGCAATATCTCAAGATCGCCGCGACCATGTCGCTGCCCTACGAGCGCACCTGCATCCTCGATTCGGACATCGTGTTCTTCAGGGATTTCGACCTGTCGCAGTTCCAGTTTCCGAATCCGATTCCGCTGTTCGGACTGTCGAACGAGGTGGTTGCCACCCAGCCGCGGCATTCGCGCTGGGTCCAGACCAGCCATGAGCTGCTGGGCTTACCGACGCCGCCGCTGCCCGCGTCCGATTTCATCGGCCACATCATCTTCTGGGACCGCCAGACCACGGCCGCGCTGGTTGCGCAAATCGAGAAAGTGACCAACCTGCATTGGATCGAAGCGCTGTGCCGGACCCGCGAGTTCTCCGAATACATGCTGTACGGCTATTTCGTGGAGAATAATCCGCGCTTTTCCGCCGTGCACCGGCCCACTTCGAGCACCCAGTGCGTCAGCTACTGGGAGAATTTGAAGCTCGACAAGGATGAATTGAACGAGCTGCTCCGCCGCGCCAACAGGGACGACGTCGCCTTTTCGATCGCGTCCTTCTCGGGCACGCCGGTGCAGACCATTCGCGCGGCGATCAGGGAGCATGAAGCGACCGGGGCGCTTCAACCGCCGGCGAAACAAGCCGCGAGGCTCGGCGCGCGATGTTGATCCGTCAGGCCACCATCAATCTGTCGGCGAATGTGCTGTCCGCGCTGCTCGGGCTGCTCAGCGTTTTCGTCTTCACGCGGCTGTTTTCCGCGCACGACTACGGCATCTATCTGCTTGGGGTCGGCTTTGCATCCGTCATCAGCGTGGCTTTCATCGGCTGGTTCCGAAACCTGATCCTGAGCGAACATGCCAAAAACGACGGCACCGATATTCGCGGCCGGGTGATCTCCGGATATCTGGTTGCCTGCCTGAGCGCGCCACTTGCTTATGGATTGGGACGCCTGGTCGGGCTGGACGCCTGGGCGGCAACTGCTGCGGTCGGGCTCGCGATCGCGGTCGGACTGTTTGAGCTTACGCAGGATCTGGTTCGCGCACGGTTGCTGGCCACGACGGCGATGAAGGCCACGCTGGTTCGCGCATTATCGGTGCTTGGCTTGGGCGTGGTCTTTACGTTGATCGACCGCACCGGATTTCTTCTGCTGGCCTCATCCGCTCTGGCCTATCTGCTTGCAACATGGGTCCAGGCACGAGCCTGGCGCGGGACGGTCGTTAAATTCGACAGCTCCGCCTTGCTGGCCGCTGCAAAGCAAGGGTTGCCGCTGACCATATCGCTGACGCTGCTCGCCATCTCCAGCGTTACCGACCGGTTCATGATCGCCAACCTGATCGGGGCCGCGGATGCCGGTAAATATGTCGCGGGCCTCGACCTCGTCCGGCAGACCCTGATGATGCCGGCGATCAGCGCCGCCGCCGCGTTCTTTCCACTCGCCGTCCTGATTCATGCCAATCAGGGGCAGGCCGCGGTATGCGCGCACCTCGGCGAATGCGCCGAGCTGCTGTTCAGCATCACGCTGCCGGCATGCCTCGGGTTTGCGGTCATTGCGCCGCACATCGCCAACGTCGTGCTCGGCGCCGATTTTCGCGAGACCGCCGCGGAGATCATGCCGATCATCGCCGTCGCCGTGGTGTTTCAGATCCTGACGCAGCAATATCTGCATGTCAGCTTCCTGCTGTCGGGCCGCAATTCGTTCTACCTGATCAACACGGTCTCGATCATCGCCGCCAATGTGATCCTGTCGATCGTATTGATCGAGAAATACGGTGTCATTGGCGCGGCATGGGCGCGGCTCGTCGCCGATGTCTTCGGGTTCCTGTGCGCCCTGGTCCTCAGCCGCCGGGCATTTCCGATCCCGATCCCGCTTGGCCGGCTGGCACTGACGCTGATCGCCGGATTGATGATGGCGCTGCTGGTCGGCGCGCTCGACCGCACTCTGCATGTGTCCGACCTGACCGCATGCATCGTCCTGGTTTTCGCGGGGCTTACCAGCTACGCCGCGCTGTGCTGGGCGTTCGACATCTCCCGGCTTCGGGCGCGCTCGAAGAATGGCCTGATGCTGTTCAGGTCCAAGCTCGCCAGCATGGGCATCGGATAAGACGGGTAGCAATGGCAATGAACCAGAACGTCACCACCGATTTCCAGATCGCGGTTCCCGTCGATGGGACCGACGCCCGCGCGTTGTTGTCGTCCGCAACCGTGCATCCGAAATCGCTGCTCGATCTGCCCTCCGGCGAAGCGCGGGAAAGCCTGCTCGCCGTGCACGGCATCCTCCGCGCGGTGCTGCCGCCGGGCAAACTTGCGATCTATGAAGCCGGCGGCGGATCGACCAGTTTCCTGCCGCTCAGCGTGCTCAACCGCGCGCATGTCACCGTGGTCGATATCGACCAAGACCAGATCCGCAACAACGATTACGCGCAGGAAACCATCCTCGGCGACATCCAGCGCTATCGCTTCGCACCCGAAACCTTCAATCTGGTGATCTGCTACAACGTCATCGAGCACCTTGCCGATGTCGAGGCGGCGCTGCTCGGTTTCTGCCAGTCGCTGAAGCAAGGCGGCCTGATCCTGATCGGCGCGCCGAATCCGAAATCGCTGTCCGGCGTGGTGACCAAATACTCGCCGCACTGGTTCCATGTCTGGTTTTACCGCCATGTCCGCGGCGACAAACACGCCGGCCTGCCCGGCCAGGCCCCGTTCCCGACCTTCTTCCATCCGCTGGTTTCCCTTTCGAAGCTCGAGGCGTTCGCCAGGGAGCACGGACTGCAGGTGATTTACAAAAGACAATACGAGAGCCCGCGCTTCCCCGAGATGCGGGCGCGCAAGCCGGCTCTCGCCGCTCTGCTCGATGCCTTTGCCGCCGTCGCCAACCTCTTGCTGCCGGGAAAAGCCGACGTCCGGCGCGGCGATTACCACGTGATATTGCGAAAGCGCCGATGATGAACGCGATGTCCCAAGCTCGAGCGAGATTCAGCCACCGGATGGCGATGCATTTGCGCGTCGAACCGTACCAGTTGCGCAACGAAACGCCGATGGTCAGCTTCACCTTCGACGACGTTCCCAAGAGCGCCGCCACCGTCGGCGCGGCAATCCTCGAAGCGCACGGCGCGCGAGGGACCTACTATGTCATCGGCAACCAGGTCGGCACCTCGTCGGCGCTGTGGGACATGGTCGATGGCAAGGACATCGTCGCGCTGCATCGCCAGGGCCACGAAATCGCCTGCCACACTTTCTCGCACAAGCGGGCCTGCGATATCGATGCCGCGACGCTGAACGCCGAGATTGCGCGCAACCAGCAATATCTGCGGTCGCTGGATTCCTCGATCGGAATCGAGAATTTCGCCTATCCGTTCGGCTACGGGTCGTTCGTGCGCAAGCGGCAGCTCAAGACCCTCTTCAAGTCCTGCCGCAGCATCGTTCCCGGCGTCAACAGCGGCACCATCGACCTGCAGTTCCTGCGCGCGATGCCGCTGATCGACCGGCGCGTCGACCGTGACGACATCGAACGCGCCTTCGACCAAGCGCAAAAGAATAACGGATGGTTAATTTTCTATACCCACGACGTCGCCGACGAGCCCAGCCCCTACGGCTGTTCGCCGGCGCTGCTCACCGCGGCGCTGGAGGCGGCGTCGCGCCGGAAAATCCCGGTTTTGAACATGGCGGAGGCACTGCGATGCGCCGGCGCTTAAACGCTTTTTTTGCCTTTGGAGTGAATACTCCCTCAATGAGTATGGTTAATTTTCCGTGTCGAGCCGGTTCCGCATGGCGACCGGCCGAAAATGGCATGTTGCGAGGAGTAACCCCTCACCCGGTGCGCGCGCCGGCATCTAAGGAAGCAGGGGCCCATGCTTGCATATGACCAGCCGATAAATCAGCCGAAACCTGACGCCGCGACGGGGCAGCCACGTCCGGCCAAAAGCTTCAGCGTGATCGATCTGATCGGCCTGTTGTGGCGGCGCAAGGTTGCAATCGCAGCGGCCGCGCTGATCTGCGCCTGCGCCGCGGTGATGATCGGCAAGAGCCTGACGCCGCGTTATGCCGCGACCGCGCAGCTCTATGTCGATCCCAGGGAATTGCAGCTGGTGGACCGCGAGCTGACGCCGCGTTCCCAGGACATTGCCGGCCTGTCGATGGTGGTCGAAAGCCAGGCGCGGCTGATCACCTCGAACAACGTGCTGCTGCGCGTGATCGAGGACACCAAGCTCGATCGCGATCCGGAGTTCGGCGGCGAGACCACGAGCCTGATGGGAACGCTGTTGAACCTCATCAGTTTCGGAGCCCGATCGTCGGTCGACGCCAAGGCCGGCAAGATGGCCGCGCTACTGGACGCCTTGAACCGCCATATCAACGTCAAGCGGACCGACCGCACCTATGTGGTCGATATCGAGGTCTGGTCGACCGAGCCGGCGAAAGCCGCGATGCTCGCCAATGCGATCTCCGCGGCCTACCTTGCCGAATCCAAGCAGTCGCAGGCCGACGCCGCGCGGCGCGCCACCAACGACCTGTCGGGCCGGCTGAAGGAATTGCAGGACCGGCTTCGCACCTCCGAAAACGCGCTGGCCGTCTACAAGGCGCAGAACAATTTCGTCGGCACCCAGGACACCTTGGTCAGCGACCAGCAGCTTTCGGCGATGACGCAGCGGCTGGCCGCGGCGCATGCGCTCACCCTCGATGCGCAAGCCAAATACGACCAGATCGAAGCCTCGCGGCGCGGAACCAGCGACGCCGGCGCCATCCCCGAGGCGCTGCAGTCGCCGACCATCGCCAATTTGCGTGCGCAATATGCCGAGGCGCGGCGGAAATATGCCGAACTCTCCAGCGAGCTGGGGCCGCTGCATCCTTCGCTGAAGAACATGGAGAAGCAGGTCGAGGATCTGCGCAAGAATATCGCCGAAGAACTCAACCGCTTCTCGCAGTCGGCGAAAAACGATCTCACGCGTGCGCGCGACTATGAAGCCTCGCTGAACAAGGCGCTCGACACGCAGAAACATCAGAGCGTCGACCTCAGCCAGGCCTCGGTGCGGCTGCGCGAGCTCGAACGCGACGTCGAGGCCAACCGCAACGTCTATCAGTCGTTCCTGAAACGCTCGCGTGAAACCGAGGAGCAGGAAACCCTGAACACCTCGGCGGCGCGCATCATCGGCGAAGCCACCGCACCGCAGCGGCGCATCTTCCCGCCGGCGATGAGCCTGATCGCGATGATCGGCTTTGCGATCGGCGCGCTGGCCGCGGCGGCGTGGATCGTCGCGGTCGATCGCCTGTCGATCCCGGTCCCGGCGACGACGGCCAAGGTTGCCAGGACCCCTGCCACGACAACCGCCGCGAAGACCGCGGCGCCGCAGAAGCAGCCGCGGGCGACGCTGTCGCCTGATATGAAGATTTCGATCGAGCCTCCGAAGCAACCGCCCGCCCCAGTCAAGCAGCCGCAAGCGCCCGTCGCCGCGCCGGTCGAGAAACCGCTGATCGTGCGCCTGCAGGAAACCGATGTGCTGCGCACGCTGACCGGGATTCTGGCGGTGCCCGGCGTTGCCGATATTACGCGCATGGGCTGGCCGACGCTGCGCGCAAATGTCCCGCCAAGCGCCTTCGTCGCCGCGATCCACCAGCTGTGCGTGACCGCAACCCGGCGCGCGTCGGGCCAGACGCCTGTCATGGCCGTGATCGGCGCCGGCAGCAGCGCGGATCGCACCGTCGTTGCGCTCAATGCCGCGCTGGCGGCCGGCCGCGACGGCGTCAAGGTGCTGATCGTCGATGCCGATCATGCGGGCCACGCGCTCTCTAACAAGCTGAAGGGCCGCGGCAAAACCGAAGCCAGCCGCTTCGGCTGGCTCAGCATCGGCAGCAAGGCCGCCCGCGCCATCAAGACCGGGAATGGAATCTCGATCCTGCCCGCGGTTGCGGGTTCCGACGTCAAGGCCAGCGACGCCATCCGCAAATCGATTGCACAGGCGCGTTCCAGCGCCGACTATGATCTGGTGATTCTGGACGGGCCGGCGATGCCTTGGAGCGCCGCCGACCGCAAGCTGCTCGATGCCGCCGACGGCCTGGTCGCGATACTGCCGGTCGACCTCGATATCAACGACGCCATGGAAGACGTCATCGCCGCGCTCGGCGGCGCCGAGCGCAAACTGATCGGCGTCGTTCTCAATGAACTGACGCCTCCGGGATCGAGCCAGCAGCGGGACAAACGATATGCTTGAACGCCGCAAAAATCCCATAGGGAGAGCCGCCACCGCCAGCGTCCCGCGCATTACGCTCGGCGGACTGCGCCTTGCCGTGCTCGACATCGAGCAGACCGCAAACTTCATGGTCGGCCTCGTCTTCCCCGAACGCAATTTCAGCCGTCCGCTGTATCTGACCTCCGCCAACGGCGAGGTGCTGGCGCGCTGCTCGACCGAGCCGATGACCGAACGGCTGTTCCGCGCCGCCGACCTGATCAATGCCGACGGCCAGCCGCTGGTCACCGTATCGCGTTTGAGATCGAAGCCGCCGCTGCCGCAGCGCGTCGCGACCACCGACCTGTTTCACGTCGTCGCACGCAAGGCCGCAGCCGCGCGTCTGACCTTCTACATGTTCGGCGCGGATGAGGCGGAAAACGCGCTCGCCGTCGCCAATGTCCGCAAGATGTATCCCGATCTGCAGATCGTCGGTCATTCGCACGGCTATCTCAAGGGCGATGCGCTACGCGCCAAAGTCGACGAGATCAATGCGCTGGCGCCGGATTATCTGTGGGTCGCGCTTGGCGTGCCCTACGAGCAGGCCTTTGTCGAGGAATTCACGCCGCGCCTGTATAATGTCGGCGTCATCAAGACATCAGGCGGATTGTTCAACTTCCTGTCGGGAAGCCGCGCCCGCGCGCCGCGCTGGATGCAGGTCGCAGGCCTCGAATGGGCGTGGCGGATCTGGCTGGAGCCGCGACGGCTGTTCTGGCGCTATCTGACCACCAATCCGCGCGCGCTGTATCTGTTGTTCAACAAGAGCCGGCGAGGCTGACATGAACGATCGTCCGGCAGTGCTGGTGACGGGCGGCGCGGGCTATATCGGCTCGCATTGCTGCAGGGCGCTAAAGGCGGCCGGCTATCATCCGGTGGTCTACGACAATTTTTCCACCGGCCACCGCAGTTTTGTTACCGGCGCGCTGGTGACCGGCGATCTCAGGGACCGCGCAAAACTCGCGCAGGCCTTTGCGCGGCACGACATCGTGGCGGTGATGCATTTTGCGGCGTCAAGCCTGGTGGGCGAATCGGTCGTTGATCCCAGGAAATACTATACCAACAACCTTGCCGGCACGCTGTCGCTGCTCGACGCGATGCGCGAGGCAGGCTGCCAGCGGCTGGTTTTCTCGTCGACCGGCGCGGTCTACGGCAACGCCGACAGCAAGGCGCTGCCGGAAAACTTTTCCTGCGATCCGATCAATCCCTATGGCGCCTCGAAATGGATGATCGAGCGGGTGCTGAAGGATTTTCGCGGCGCCTACGGGCTTGGCTCGTTCGCCCTGCGCTATTTCAACGCCAGCGGCGCGGATGCATCCGGCGACATCGGTGAAAAGCGCGAGCCCGAAACGCACCTGATTCCCCGTGCGATGATGGCGCTGCAGGGTCATGTCTCCGACTTCGCGGTGTTCGGCGACGACTACGACACGCCGGATGGTACCGCGATCCGCGACTACATCCACGTCACCGATCTTGCGGATGCGCATGTGCTGGCGCTGCAGCTGCTGATGCAGGGACATGCCGGCGGAGTTTTCAATCTCGGCACCGGCAATGGCTTTTCGGTGCGTGAAATTCTCGCCACCATCGCCCTCGAGACCGGCCGCGCCGTGCCTCATGCGATAAAACCGCGGCGGCCGGGCGATCCGGCCTATCTCGTCGCCGACGCATCGGCTGCGCGCGCGACGCTGCAGTTTTCTCCGAAACATTCCGATCTTGCGACCATCGTGCGGACCGCATGGGCCTGGCACCAGAAGGCGCATCCGCTGAGAGTGGATGAGCCTGTTCGGGTTGGCGAGACTCTTTCCCCGGCTGCTTGAATCGTTCCCCGGACGCAGCGCAGCGCGCCGTTCTTCACGGCGTGGTGCGCTGCAGAGCCGGGGTCCCGGTTGCTTGCTTGCGAGTCCAAGAAACCGGGGTCCCGGTTCTGCGAAGCAGCGCTTCGCAAGAGCTACGCGCTGCATCGCGCCCGGGACACGGGAGTTACATCGGCTTGATCTGCACCTTGCGGAATTTCACCACGCCGGAGCCGTATTGCAGCGCGAACGGTCCGCCGGCGTTGTGCTTGGAGTCCTGCACGTCCACCGTCTTCTGGCCGTTCAGCACGACGACGAGATGCGATCCCTGCGCGGTGATTTCGTAGGTGTTCCACTTGCCGGCCGCCTTCGGCATCGGCTCGACCTTGGCGACGTCGACGATCGCGCCGGTGCCGTAGCTCGGATCCGGGCGCTTGTCGTAGATGTTGACCTCGTAGCAGATCTTGGAATCGATCTTGTCGCGCTGATCGCAGCGGATGAAGATGCCGCTGTTGGCTTCCTCGTCGGTCCAGAACTCAGCCTTGATCTGGAAATCCTTATAGGAATCCTTGCTGACCAGATAGGAAAGATCCTTGCCGTCGAGCTTGTCGGCGGACAGCGCGCCGTCCTTCATCTCCCAATTGGCCTTGCCGACCTCGGTCCAGTCGCCCTTCTTGCTCGAATCGAGCAGCGTGATCCAGCCGTCGCTCTGGCCGGAGGCCGTGCCGGAAAATTGCAAGGCCGCGCCGATCAGCAATCCAGCCGCGATTATCGATAAACGCTTCATCCCATAGTCCTCCCTTTGGGTTTTTCGTTGCGCGGAACATAGAGGTGGCCATGCGCGACGTAAACGCGTTTTTCATGCTGCACTTGCGTCATGAACCCGCACCCCTGCGCGCCTTGCACCATGGGAGCGAGACCGGCTAGCATGGCGGCAACAGCGGATCGGCGCAAAGCCCGCTAACCACAACGGGGAGAAAACAATGCAAGCCGCAAACCGGTTCTGGCGAACACTCGTAATCCCGGCGGCCTTGCTCGGCGGGATGAGCATTGGCCTCGCAGCCGAACTCAATCCCGCCGCGGTGGTTTACAAGCTGCCCGACCAGATCAAATGGAGCGAGCCGGACGCCCGCGGCGTGCAAAACGCGGTACTGGTCGGCGATCCCGGCAAGCCGGGATTCTATGCGGTGATGACGAAATGGCTGAAGGGCAACCATTTCAGCCGGCCGCACTTCCATCCCAACGACCGCTACATCACCGTGCTGCAGGGCACCTGGTGGGTCGGCTCGGGCCCGAAATTCGATCCGGCCAACACCACCCCGATGCCCGCCGGCAGTTTTGTGACCCATTTCGGCAAGCAGGTGCACTGGGACGGCGCCAAGGACGAGGACGCCGTGCTGCTGATCGTGGGCGAAGGACCGGGGACTTCGACCGCCGCGGAAGAGAAATAACGCAGACTCGTAGGGTGGGCAAAGGCGCACTTGCGCCGTGCCCACCATCTTTGCATCGTAGCACACATACCGCCGTCATCCTGAGGAGCGCACTCTTGCGCGCGTCTCGAAGGATAGCCGCAGGCGCTTGTGGCCCATCCTTCGGGGCTCGCCGTGAAGAACGGCGAGCACCTCAGGATGACGGCGGTGTGTATCGATGGTGGGCACGGCGCGAAGAGCGCCTTTGCCCACCCTACGGACTTACATCGCGGGCGGCATCTTCCAGCCGCCGAACGTCTTTTCGAGATGCGCCACCAAGGCCAGCGCGACATCTTCGCGCCACGGCCGCGCCGCTACCTGAACGCCAAGCGGCAGGCCCTCGGGCGAGGTGCCGACCCGCACCGTTGCCGCGGGCCATCCCGTCAGATTGTACATCTGCGCATAGCCAAAGCCCTTGCGGTTCTGCTCGTCGAAGCTTGTGCCGTGCGCCAAGGCCGCATATGGCGCTACCGGCGACAACACCGCGTCGTAATTTTCCATGAAACGCAGCATCGCGTTGTTGAACAGATTCCAGCGCACGAATGCCGCCAGCGCATCCGTCGGATTGGCCATCGCGGGCGCCACCGAAAGGACAAGCGCCTTTTCGAACAGCGGCGAAATTTCATCGCTACCGATGCTTTTCAGGAACGCGCGGGTGCCGACGCCGCCGTCTCCGCGACTCATGTCGTGGTAGACGGTGGCCGCCTTTTCCGAATCCGGCGTTCTTTTTTCGTCGGCCTTGACGCCGGCCTCCGTAAAAGCCTTTGCGCAATCGCGCACCGCGGCGGCAATCTCCCTGGTCGGCGTCGCCGCGCCATCGTCCTCGAAGAACGCCAGCTTCAATCCGGCAAGCGCGACGCCGTTCGGGTCGCCCAGCGGCATTGCAACGATGGTGCTGTCGCGGAAGTCGGGACCGGAAATGATCGGCAGTGCGAGCGCGAGGTCGCTCACCTTCCGCGCGATCAGGCTGACGTGAAATACCGGATTTCGCGCCCCGAGCGGCATCGGAAACTGTCCGGTGCGCGGCACGCGCCCGGAGGTCGGCTTGATTGCGGCGAGGCCGCAAAAATGCGCGGGCACCCGAATGCTGCCGCCGGCATCGGTGCCGAGACCAAGCGGCGAACCGCAGGCCGCCACGATGGCGGACTCGCCTCCGCTGCTGCCGCCGGGCGTGCGCGAGAGGTCATAGGGATTGTTGGTGCGTCCATAGATCAGATTGTCGGATTCTAGTGCGCCTGCGAGCTCCGGCACATTGGTTTTTCCGAGCATGATTGCGCCCGCATTGCGCAGCCGCGCGACAGCGGTGGCATCGGCCTTGGGAACGAAATTGGCGCGGCCCTTGGTGCCGCCCGTGCAAATCACGCCTGTCGTCTCCAGGGTGTCCTTGATGGTGACGGGAACGCCGTGAAGCGGGCCCCTGATCTGCCCGCGGGCCAGCGCCGCGTCGGCTTCATCGGCCTCCTTGCGCGCCGCATCTGCGGTCAGTTGAACGATGGCGTTGAGCTTTGGATTGACCTTGGCGATGCGGTCGAGATGCGCGTCGACGACGGCTTTGGAGCTCAGCCGCCTGGAGCGGATCGCTTCGGCAAGCTCTCCGGCCGAGGCCGAAATAATGCTGTCTCCCGCTTCCGTGGCAGCCGCCGCGCTATTGACCAGCGACCCTCGCCCGGCCGCCACAACCGCGCCCGCCAGTGCCGCCGTGCCCAGAAAATCCCGCCGTCCCATTTTGTTGTTCATCTGCTGATCGCCTTTCAGGCTTGGTCATGACGGCGCGCAGCTAATTCCGTTTTGGCGGGCCACACAAGTTCCGACCGGCCAAATTGATCGGAAGAGAAATAGGCGCGTTGCCAAGCCGGATTGCAGGGCGCACCATCGCACCTCCGCAACGCGCTCGGGAAGCTGCGATGCTCGGTATCACACGGCCGCCCTGCGACGCCGGCGTTATCCGCACTACGCCGGCGTTTCCCGTCTCGCTGTCGCAGCGTCGCAAGCACCTGACGCTGGCGGCGACGACCCTCGGGTCGAGCATGGCGTTGATCGACGGTTCGGTGGTGAACATCGCCCTGCCTACCATCCAGCAGGCGCTGGATGCCGATACCGCGTCGACGCAGTGGATCGTCAATGCCTACCTGTTGCTGCTCGGCGCGCTGGTGCTGGTCGGCGGTTCGGCCGCCGACCTCTACGGGCGTCGGCGGATTTTTCTGGTCGGCATCGCATTGTTCACCGCGGCCTCGATCGCATGCGGCCTCGCGCCCGATGTCAAAGTGCTGGTTATCAGCCGCGCGGTGCAGGGTCTTGGTGCCGCGCTGCTGACCCCTGCGAGCCTTGCGATGCTCGGCGCGACATTCGACGAGCACGAGCGCAGCCACGCCATCGGCATCTGGGCGGGCGCCGGCGCGCTGACGGCGGCAGCGGGTCCGGTGCTCGGCGGCTGGCTGGTCGATCACGTGTCGTGGCGCGCCATATTTCTGCTCAACGTGCCGCTCGCCATCGCCGCGGCCGGTCTGGCAATCTTCTTTGCCTGCGAGAGCCATGATCCGCGGGCCAAGCGCCTTGACTGGAAAGGCGCAGCCGCGGTCGCCGCCGGCCTCGCCGCGATCACCTGGGGGCTGGGTGCGATTCCCGCGTCGGGGATTCACGACAGGATTGTCTTGAGTGCGCTGGGATCGGGTGCAGCGCTTCTGCTGTTATTCCTCGTCGTCGAAGCCCGGTCGCGCCGGCAGGCGATGATGCCGCTGTCGCTGTACCGCTCGCGCAATTTTTCCGGCGCCAACGCGCTGACGTTGCTGCTCTACTTCGCGCTCGGCGGCGCGCTGTATTTTCTCCCTTTCGGCCTGATCCGGCTCGGCGGCTATTCCGCAACGCAGGCCGGTGCCGCGCTGCTGCCATTCGCACTCATCATGGGCATCGGCGCGTCATGGGCGGGTGCGCTCTCCGACCGCTTTGGGCCGAGGCTTTCGCTGACGGCCGGGCCGATCGTCGCCGCCTGCGGATTGACGTTGCTTGCGTTTGCCGACCTCAAGGGAGCGTACTGGTTCAGCGTGTTTCCCGCGATCTGCGTGCTGGGCACCGGCATGACCACCACCGTTCCGCCGTTGACGTTGACGGTGATGGCTTCGGTGGGTGACGCCCACGCCGGCATCGCATCGGGCGTCAACAACGCCATCGCGCGGGTGGCAGGTCTCCTGGCCGTCGCAGCGCTCGGCGCAGTGCTGTTTGCAAGCTTTTCACGTCATCTCGCCGGGATTGCTCCCGCACAGGCCAATGAAGCGTTGAATGCCGTGCTGGCCGGACAGGCCGGCATTGCCGACAGCACAACCGCCGCCTTCCACCACGCGCTACGCGCGGTGATACTGGTAACGGCGTCATGCGCGGCGCTGGGCGGCGTGGTCGGCTGGCTGACCATCCGGCAGGAATCGTAGGGTGGGCAAAGGCGCGCTTGCGCCGTGCCCACCATCAATACACAACCAGCGTCATCCTGAGGTGCTCGCCGCACTTGGCGGCGAGCCTCGAAGGGTGGGCCACAAGCGCCTGCGGCCATCCTTCGGGACGCGCGCAAGAGCGCGCTCCCTGGGGATGACGGTAGAGTATGTGCTGCTTTCAGTATTGGTGGGCACGCCATCGGCCGCGCATTCGCGCGACCGTTAGCTTTGCCCCACCCTACGGGCTAGCGCATCGCGCCCTGCTCCATCGCGAGCTCCGCCTTGAGGCTTTCGAGATCGCGGTAGATCGAGGCGACCGCGAGCACGCGGACGCCGCTTTTGTATTTCAGCAGGCAGTCCCTGCCCGCGATATCGCCGTCGATCACGATCTCGTCCCATTTTTCGGCATGGCCGACATAATTGATCGGCACGTCGTAATGCTGGCTCCAGAAAAACGGCACCGCGTCGAATGCCTCGCGGGCGCCCAGCATGTTGCGCGCGGCGGCCTGGCCCTGGCGTTCGGCGACCACCCAATGCTCGACCCGGAGCTTCTCTTTCGAATGCGGGTCGGGCCAGCGCGCGATATCGCCGGCGGCGTAGATGCCGGGGACGCTGGTTTCCAGATAGGCATTCACCGCGACGCCGCGATCGAGCGCAAGGCCGGCCTGTTCGGCCAGCGCCAGCCGCGGCCGCACGCCGACGCCGACCACCACGGCATCGGCCTCCAGCACGCCGCCGCTTTTGAGCGTGGCGCGCTTGCCGTCGATCGCAACCACGGTATCGCCGAGATGGAAGATGACACCGTGCTCTTCGTGCAGCGCGCGCACGAAGTCGCCCATCTCAGGCCCGAGCACGCGCTCCATCGGCCGCTGCTCCGGCGCCACGACATGAACCTCGAGCTCGCGCGCGCGCAATGCGGCCGCGGCCTCCAGCCCGATGAAACTCGCGCCGATCACGATGACGCGGCGAGCGCCCTTCACCGCATCGATGATGGCGCGGCAGTCGCCGAGCGAGCGCAGGGTGTGGACATGCGGCTGGTCGGCGCCGGGAATCGGCAACCGCACCGGCTCGGCGCCGGTCGCCAGCAACAGCCGGTCGTAGCGGACCGTTCCGCCGCCGGCGAGGACGACGTTGCGCGCCTTGGTATCGATCGAGGCGACATCGGTCTTGAGCCGCAGGTCGATATGGGCGCTAACGTAAAAATCGTCCGGGCGCAGTGGCAGCCAATCCTCCGGCGCGCTGCCGGCGAGATAATCCTTCGACAGGTTGGGCCGGTCGACCGGCGGCGCGGTATCGTTGCTGAGCATGACGATGCTGCCGGAATATTGCTGGCGCCGCAGCATCTCGGCCGCGGCAAAACCCGCCGCACCGCCGCCGACGATGACGATTCTTTCGGGCGCACCGGCGGCCTGCTTGCCGCGCGGCTTCGGCTGCTCGCGCTTTTGCCGGACGACGATGCGATCGCCCTCGTGCTCGACCTGCCAGACTGAAAGCGGTGTGAGTGCCGGCGCGCGCGTGGCCTCTCCGCTGCGCAGATCGAAACAGGCGTGGTGCCAGGGGCAGCGGACGCTGTCGCCGACGACGAGGCCATCCGCGAGCGGCCCATGATAATGGCTGCAATGCGCGTCGATGGCGAAAATCTCTCCATCGGACCGCACCAGCAGGACATCCTGGTCGCCGACATGCCCCAGCAGCATCTCGCCGGTGAAATCGCTTAAAGCTACTCCCTGCGCCAGATCGGGGCCGCTCGGGCCGGCTTGTTGTTCCGCCATGTTTTCACTCCCTGCAGGCTGCCTTGCTGTCCTTGGATGCCGCGTTGCCGTCGTGGTTCCCTTGCCCCGATCGATCAACCCGATTTTACATCAGATAGACTTCGCCCGCGATTCATATAATCTGCGGGCCGCGATGACCTCGGACGATCGATAATGCTGACGGCGCAACGGGATTCGATCCGGTTATTGCACGGCATTCTCGTGGCATCGGTGGCGCTGCCGGCCGCGCTTTTCATTTACGCCTCCTGGCTCGGCTATCAGAACAATCAGGTCATCGCCGACCGGCAGATCGACCGCACCCGGGACGTCGTCACCGAGCACGCGCTCAAGGTGTTCGAAAGCGTCGAACGCAGCATCGCGGAGATCAACGAAGTCGTCCGCGATATGCCCGACGAGCGGATCGCGGCCAATGAGGAAACCCTGCATCGCCGTTTCGAGCGGCTGGCGGACAGTTCGGAACAGATCAAGTCGGTCTGGATCTTCGACAAAAACGGTCACGCTTTGGTCAACAGCCTGGCCTATCCGGCGCCGAGCATCGATTTTTCCGATCGCGATTATTTCAACGTGCATATCAATCGGGACATCGGGATCTATATCGGCGAAGTGCTGCGGCCGCGGCCTCCTTACGGCGGCGCGCCGTTTTTCGGGGTCAGCCGGCGGCGCTCGTCTCCCGACGGAAATTTCAACGGCGTGATCCAGGCCTCGATCTTGCCGGAATATTTTTCCGGCTTTTACGCCAAGATCAGCCGCGAGGTGGGAGCCTATGCGTCGCTGATCCGCGACGACGGCCTGATTCTCGCGCGTTACCCGCCGAGCGATATTACCGTGCTGTTTCCGAACGGCGAATTGCTGAAAGCCATCCGCGCCAATTCGGAAGGATCGCTGCTGCTCACCTCAAAGCTCGACAACATCGAGCGCAAGGTCGCCTATCGCAAGGTTGCGGGATTTCCGGTGTTCGTCGTCGCCGGGCTGGAAACCCAGGCGATCCGCGCCCAGTGGTTTTCGCAGATGGCCAGCCATTTGATCTTCGGATTGCCGGCGACCGCCGCGCTGGTTGCGATCGTGCTGCTGGCGCTGAGGCGAACGCGGCATTTCCATGAGGAGACGACGCGGCGGCAGGTCGCCGAGAACGCGCTGAAGCAATCGCAGCGCCTGGAAGCGCTGGGGCAATTGACCGGCGGCGTCGCGCACGACTTCAACAATCTGCTGATGGTGGTCGGAGGCTCCGCGCAACGGCTGAAGCGGCGGCATCATGACCCCGCCGACCTGCGCTCCCTCGACATGATCGAATCGGCGGTGCGCAAGGGAACCAACTTGACGCGCCAGCTGCTATCCTTCGCGCGGCGCCAGAGCCTGTCGCCGAAAGTGGTCGACCTCGTCGATTGCATCGAGAAATTCCGCGAGATCTTGCGGCAATCAATTCCGGGCGATATCGAGATCGAACTCAGGGTTCCGCGAGAGGAGATCCCGGTCAGGATCGATCCGGATGAGTTCGAGATCGCCCTGCTCAATTTGACCCTCAATGCCCGCGACGCCATGCCCGACGGCGGACGAATTACCATCTCGGTCCGGACAGCGGAGCCGGATGAGAATTCCGGAACGAGCGGACTGACGGGCAAGGTCGCCGTGATTGCGTTTTCGGACACCGGCTCCGGCATTCCCGATGACATCCGCGACCGCATCTTCGAGCCGTTCTTCACCACCAAGAAGGTCGATCGCGGCACCGGACTTGGGCTGAGCCAGGTCTACGGATTTGTGCAGCAATCACAGGGTGCGATCACCGTCACCAGCGGTTCCGGCACTGGGACGACATTCGAGTTGTTGCTGCCCTGTTGCGAGGAGGGTTTTCAGGCGGAGAGCAAGGCCGTCGATGACCCAGCTCCGCTTGCCAGGTCCGCCACCGTGCTGCTGGTGGAAGATCACCCTGAACGTCTCGGCGGTCGGCTCCGACTATGTCGAGCAATGCGGCTTCAAGGTGGTCTGCGCGGCGTCCGCCGAAGCCGCGGTCGACATCCTCAACCAGCGCAGCGACATCGACCTGGTGTTCTCCGACATCGTGATGCCCGGCATGAGCGGCCTCGAGCTCGGCCGCCTGATCCGGGAACATCATCCGGAGACGCCGGTAGTGCTTGCCTCGGGCTACAGCGACCGCGCCGCCGCCGCGATCGAGGAGGGGTTTACGTTGCTGCAAAAGCCTTACTCGCTGGAAGCGTTGCGGAAGTCACTGACTGAGGCGATGCAGTCACCGGACGCGGCCGGCCGCAACTTCGATCCGGCCGCTTCGCGCCAGAGCGCTTAAGAGCACGATGGCTTCAGGTCAAACCGCCATGATGCTTAGCTCACCTCTCCCCGCAGGGGAGAGGTCGACGCGCATCGTCAGATGCGCGGCGGGTGAGGGGCCTTTCTGCGAGTCCCGAGCGTGTGGAGAGACCCCTCACCCGAAGCCTGCGCTGCGCTCCGGCTTCGACCTCTCCCCTGCGGGGAGAGGTAAGAAGGAGCCGCTTCGAGCAAAAATTGCTCGTACTGCAGGATCGCGATCATGAACAGCGCTATTCAGCAAGCTTGGCCCGAATTGCCCTATGCGGCGTGGCGCGACAGCTGCGAGACGTTGCATCTGATGACCCAGATCGTCGGCAAGATTCGCCTGGCGCGAACGCCGTGGCTCAATCATTCCTGGCATGTCGCGCTGTATGTCACCGCCAGCGGCCTGACCACCTCGCCTGTTCCCGACGGCGCGGGGTCGTTCCAGATCGATTTCGATTTCATCGATCACACTTTGCGCATTTCGACCAGCGACGGCGGGCTGCGGCAACTGCCGCTGATTGCGCAACCGGTCGCCGCGTTTTATGCCGCGGTGATGGCAGCGCTTGCCGAACTCGGCATCGATCTCAAAATCGACGACAAGCCGAACGAATTGCCGGACCCGATCCGCTTTGGCGACGATCGGGTGCATGCTTCCTACGATCCGGATGCCGTGCATCGTTTCTGGCAAGTGCTGCGGCAGGCCGACCGGGTGTTTGCAAAATTCCGCACCGGCTTCGTCGGCAAATCCAGCCCGGTGCATTTCTTCTGGGGCAGTTTTGATCTGGCGGTGACGCGCTTCTCGGGGCGTCCCGCGCCGCGCCATCCCGGCGGCGTGCCCAATCTTCCGGATGCGGTGGCGCAGGAGGCCTATTCCCACGAAGTCAGCAGCGCGGGCTTCTGGCCCGGCGGCGGCGCGATCGACTATCCCGCGTTCTATTCCTATGCCTATCCTGCGCCCGAAGGTTTTGCCCTGGCGCGGGTGCGGCCGGATGCGGCGTTCTTCAGCGAAGCGCTGGGCGAGTTCATCCTGCCTTACAATGCGGTGCGCACTGCGGCGGACCCCGACGGCACACTGCTGGATTTTTTGCAAAGCACCTACGAGGCCGCAGCTAATGCCGCCAAGTGGGACCGCGCCGCGCTGGAATGCTCTCTGGGAGAGCCGCGGAAACCGCGCAGGTTTTAACCTCTCCCGTCCTCGATATCCCCGGTCCATACAGAAGAGCGGGGAGAGGTGACTTCAGCGTTCAACTGCCACGCATTTTGTTCCGCAAAAATTTTTTCCGGGCCGGCTTGCGACAATCGCAACTCGGCGGAACTAGCGAAACCCATGCGAGTTATTTGTGCAGTTGAAAATTCAAGGAGGCTGCCATGGGCTTCGGTCGAGGTGCACTGCTCTGGTTACTCGGAATTCCGCTTCCGATCATTCTGATTCTTGCGCTGTTCATGCACCACTAGCTGACGGCGAAAGATCGATTTTCCGCCAAGCCGCGAAAGCGGCGAGGCAGCGAAAGGCCTCGCCCTATCCCCCAGGCGAGGTCTTTCTCGTGTGTCAAGGACTGCAACATGAGTGACGATCTACTCGACAAGGGCGCGCGCGACCGCAGCCATATTTCCATGGGTCAGCCGCACGAAGTGCAATACTGGACCAGGCATCTCGGCGTCAGCAGGGAGGAGCTGCAGCGCACAATTGACAAGGTCGGAAATTCCGCCGCCGCAGTGCGCAAGGAACTGGGGCTGCTGGGCGAGAAACACAAATGAGCGGCTCGCCGCATAGCGGAAGCCGATTTTCAATCAGATTCTCAGCGGAATGACCCAAAGCGTTATTCCATGGATCGGCATTTGCGCCGCGGTCCTCACCTCTCTCTCCTATGTTCCGCAGGTCCGCAAAGCGTGGCCGCGCGGATCGACCAAGGACCTGTCGCTGCACATGCTGATCGTGCTGACGACCGGGCTCTCGCTCTGGATCGGCTACGGCGTGCTGAAGGGCGATTGGGTCATTGTCGCCGCCAACGGCGTCGGCGCGACACTGTCAGCCTGCGTCCTGGCTTTTAAAATTCGCGACATGCGGGCCGGTAAATAACGCGGTCGCGGAACCTCGCTCCTGCATGGAAGTTGATCGCGCAAGTCCCCTTTCGGGCGCACAATTCATTTGAAGGAGTAACGACATGGGTTTCTTTTCGAAAGACATCAAGACCATGGACGACCTGCTGCTGCACGGTCTGCAGGACATCTACTATGCCGAGCAGCAGATCACCAAGGCGCTGCCCAAGATGATCGACAAGGCGACCAACCGCGACCTCGCGCAAGGTTTGAAAAATCATCTCGAAGAGACCAACAAGCAGATCGAGCGGCTGGATCAGGTGTTCAAGAAGCTCGGCAAGAAGCCGTCGGGCACCGATTGCCCGGCCATCGACGGCCTGATCAAGGAATCGGATGAAACCGCCGGCGAAGTCGACGACAAGTCGGTGCTTGACGCCGCCATCGTGGCCAACGCGCAGGCGGTCGAACATTACGAAATCGCCCGCTACGGCACGCTGATCGCCTGGGCCGAGGAACTCGGCCATGACGACATCGTCCGGTTCCTGACCACCAATCTCAACGAGGAAAAAGCCGCCAACACCAAGCTCAACACGGTCGCACTGCGCAAGGGCGTCAACCGCAAGGCGGCGAGCTAAACGTCATTGCGAGCGAAGCGAAGCAATCCAGGCCCCGGGCAAGGACTGGATTGCTTCGTCGCTTCGCTCCTCGCAATGACGCATTTTGAAGACCGACAACGCATTTTGAAGACAACGATAATGGCTAATTCCATCGACCTGCGCAGCAAGTCATTATGGATGGATGTCGAGGTTGCCCCGGATGCCCGCGCGCTCGACGGCGATCAGGTCTGCGACGTGGCGATCGCGGGTTCAGGCATCGCGGGTATCTCCACGGCGTATGAACTCGCCGTGAAGGGCCTGCAGGTGATGATCGTCGACCGCGGGCGCATCGCAGGCGGCATCACCGCGCGCACCAGCGCGCATCTGGCGCCGCTATGCGACGACCTGACCTCCGAAATGATCAAACTGCGCGGCGAGGAAATTTCCCGCGCGTTTTACCAAAGCCAGGCCGCGGCGGTGGACCGGATCGAGACCATTCAAAAACGGGAAAACATCGACTGCGATTTCCGCCGCCTCGACGGCTATCTGTTTCAGGCGCTCAATACCGATCCAAAAATCATCGACGAGGAGCTGGATGCGGTCCGCAAGGTGGGCGCACCGGTCAACCGGCTGGTCGGCGTTCCCCTTGCGCATTGCGACAATCAGCATGCCCTGCTTTATCCGCGCCAGGCGACCTTTCATCCGCTCAAATATCTCGAAGGGCTGGCCGGGATCATCGAAGCGAAAGGCGGCGTGTTTTATTCCGACACCATCGTTCGGGAAATCGAGGAGCGCAGGGATGGTTCGGTCGCGGTGAAGACAGACAGCGGCGTCATCACCGCAAAGGCGGCGGTGGTGGCCACCAACTCTCCCATCGTCGATACGCTCGCGCTTCACACCAAGATGGCGCCCTACCGCACCTATGCGATGGCGTTTACGATCAGGCGCGGCGCCATCCCGGACGCGTTATATTGGGATACCCTCGATCCCTACCATTATGTGCGTCTGCAGCCCGGACAAGGTGCAACCGATGTTCTCATCGTCGGCGGCGCGGACCACAAAAGCGGTGAAGCCGACGATGCCGGCCTGCGTTTCGAGGCGCTGGAGGCGTGGGCGCGCAATCTCATTCCGGCGGCGAAGGAGGTGACCCATCGCTGGTCGGGGCAGGTGCTCGATACCATCGACTATGCGGGGTTCATCGGCCGCAACCCCGGAAACCAGAACATTTACGTCCACACCGGCAATTCCGGCCAAGGCATGACGCACGGCGTGGTCGGAAGCCTGATCAATTCCGCTCTTATCCTCGGCGATACGCCGAAATGGCAGGAGGTTTATGAACCCACCCGCAAGACGCCCTCGGGCATCGGCAACTTCCTCCGCGAGAACGTTACGGCCGTCAAAAACTTCGCCGAATATCTGGCGCCGGGAGAACTCAAATCATTGGACGACCTCAAGCCCGGCCACGGCGCCATCGTCCGACAAGGCCTGAGCAAGATCGCCGCCTATCGCGACAAGGACGGCGTCCTGCACACCCGCTCGGCGGCATGCACCCATATCGGCTGCCATCTGCATTGGAATTCGTTCGAGACCTGCTGGGATTGCCCCTGCCACGGCTCGCAGTTCGCGACCGACGGCACCGCGCTCAATGCTCCCGCCGTCAGCGCGCTGGCCGACGTCAAGACCGGCGGCTAGGGGCTGTTGAGATTTCACACCGCGGTGGCGCGGGCGAACTCCACATAGATTTCGCGCAGCCGGTTTGTCATAGGTCCCGGCTTGCCGTTCGCTATCCTCTGCCCGTCGATGGTCACCACCGCCTGCACGAACAGGCTCGCGCTGGTGATGAAGGCTTCCTTCGCCGCCAGCGCTTCCTTGACCGAAAACGCCCGTTCCTCGACGCGAAGCTGGCGTTCTTCGGCAAGTTTTGTCACCGCCTTGCGAGTGCAGCCCGGCAGGATCGCGCTGGAATTCGGCCGTGTCACCAGCACGTCGTCCTGGGTCAGAATGAAGGCCGACGACGACCCGCCTTCGGTGACCTTGCCGTCCTCGATCATCCAGGCTTCCGCACAGCCCGCTTCCGCGGCGGCCTGTTTGGCGAGCACCTGCGCCAGCAGCGCCACGCTCTTGATGTCGCGCCGCGCCCAGCGGATGTCGGGCACGGTTTTCACGCCGATCCCGGTCTTTGCCGAAGCAGCATTCACGATATCCTTGGCGGAGGTGAACATCACCAGCGTCGGTTTGGCGTCCTTGGGAAACGCGAAATCGCGCGGGATGACGGCGCCGCGCGTCACCTGCAGATAGACCAGGCCGTCGGACAGGTTGTTACGCGCGATCAATTCCTTCTGAATCTCCACGATACGTTCGAGCGTTTCCGGCAAGGCTAGCGCAATCTCGCCGACCGAGCGCTCAAGCCGCGCCAAATGCGAATCGTTGTCGATCAGCTTGCCGTCGAGCACCGCCGAGACCTCGTAGATGCCGTCGGCGAACAGGAAGCCGCGGTCGAATACCGACACTTTTGCGTCCCTCACCGGCACGAACGCGCCATCGACGTAAACGATCTGTTCCAAGGTAGTCTCCCTGTCCGCGCAAAGCAGCGCGCTATCTTATATTTATCTGTAATTCGCTAAAGCAACAAAAACACGTTTCGAGCCACACATCCGACCGTTATCCTGAGAGTATGTGAGTGTTTGCGTCATTGCGAGCCAGCGGGCGGCGCGACGCGCCGCCCGATGTGCGAAGCAATCCAGAAGCCCGGAGCGCGGGTCAAGGTGGATTGCTTCGTCGCAAGAGCTCCTCGCAATGACGGTGGCGTGTCAATGCGACAAAATCTTGGAAAGAAACTTCTGCGCCCGGTCGCTGCGTGGTGCGCCGAAAAACTCCTCCTTGAGCGCGTCTTCGACGATCTCGCCCTGGTCCATGAAGATGACGCGGTGCGCGACCTTGCTGGCAAAACCCATCTCATGGGTGACCACCATCATGGTCATGCCCTCGCGGGCCAGATCGACCATGACGTCGAGCACCTCGCTGATCATTTCGGGATCCAGCGCCGAGGTCGGCTCGTCGAACAGCATGGCGATCGGGTCCATCGCCAGCGCCCGCGCAATCGCCACGCGCTGCTGCTGGCCGCCCGACAGTTCGGCGGGATATTTTTGCGCATGAATCTTGAGGCCGACGCGGTCCAGCAGTTTTGCCGCCTTGACCATCGCCTCGTCGTGCTTGCGGCCGAGCACCTTTTCCTGCGCGAGGCAGAGATTCTCGACGATCCGCAAATGCGGGAACAGCTCGAAATGCTGGAACACCATGCCGACCCGCGCGCGCAATTTCGGCAGATCGGTTTTGGGGTCGTTCACTTTGATCCCGTCGAGGATGATCTCGCCGCTCTGGAACGGCTCCAGCGCGTTGACGCATTTGATCAGCGTGGATTTTCCCGAGCCGGAGGGCCCGCACACCACCACCACTTCGCCCTTCTCGACGCGCGTGGTGCAGTCCTTCAGCGCCTGAAAGTTCGTCCCGTACCATTTGTCGACATGGCTGATCTGGATCATGAAAATCTCGCTAGCGGAGAACGGCGATGCGCGCCTGCAGGCGGCGCACGCCAAAGGATGCGGCGAAGGAAATCGTGAAATACACCACCGCGGCAAACAGATACATCTCGACCAGCCGGCCGTCGCGCTGCGCGACCTTGCTCGCCGCGCCGAGGAAATCCGGGATCGACAGCACATAGACCAGCGAGGTGTCCTGGAACAGCACGATGGTCTGGGTCAGCAGCACCGGCAGCATGTTGCGGAATGCCTGCGGCAGCACGACGTAGCGCATGGTCTGGCTGTAGGTGAGGCCGAGCGCCTGCGCGGCGGCGGGCTGGCCCTTGGAGATCGACTGGATGCCCGCGCGCATGATCTCGGAAAAATACGCGGCCTCGAACATGATGAAGGTGACCAGCGACGAGGTAAACGGCCCGACGCGAATCGGGCGCGATGCGCCGGTCAGCCATTGCCCGATATAGGGCACCAGGAAATAGAACCAGAAGATCACCAGCACCAGCGGCAGCGAGCGAATCAGATCGACATACAGCCCGGCGATGTGGCTCAGCACCGGCAACCGCGACAATCGGAGCAGCGCGATCAACGTGCCGAACACCAGCCCGCCGACGGCGGCAAGCGCCGTCAGCGTCAGCGTAAACGTCATGCCGTCGATGAACAGATAGCCCAGCGAGCGCCTGATTACATCGAAGTCGAAGCTGGCGAACATCGGTCTCTATTTCCCGGAAATGTAGCCGGGGATCGCCACGCGGCGCTCGAGAAAGCGCATCGCGGTCACGACGACGATATTGATCGCAAGATACATCATTGTCGCGGCGGTGAAGGCCTCGAACACCTGGAAGGAAAACTCCTGCATGGCGCGCGCCTCGCCGGTCAGTTCGATCAGGCCGATGGTGATGGCGACCGAAGTGTTCTTGATGGTGTTGAGAAATTCCGACGTCAGCGGCGGCAGGATGATGCGGAACGCCATCGGCAGCAGCACGTAGCGATATTTCTGGAAGGTGGTCAGGCCGAGCGCGGTCGCGGCCAATCCCTGCCCGCGCGGCAACGAGTTGATGCCGGCGCGCAATTGCTCGGCGACGCGCGCCGACATGAACAGTCCGACGCCGATCGCCGCCGTATAGAACGGCGCGTTCGACATCTGCTTCATCCATAGCCCCCATGCCTGCGGCAGCAGTTCCGGCAGCACGAAGAACCAAAGGAACAGCTGCACCAGGAGCGGCATGTTGCGGAAGAATTCGACGTAGGCAAAGCCTACCCGCCCTGCGGCCTTCGACGGCAGCGTGCGCAAGACGCCTATGATCGAGCCGAACAGCAGCGCAAGTATCCAGGCGCAGATCGCCGTCTCGATGGTCAGCACCAGGCCCGACAGCAGCATGTCAAGATAGGTGCCGGTGCCGTTCGGCGCCGGCTCGAAGAAGATGCCCCAGTTCCAGTGATAGTTCACGCGGCGATCCTATTCACCGTTAACCAGACCGCCGTCATCCTGAGGTGCTCGCCGCGAAGCGGCGAGCCTCGAAGGATGGGTCACAAGCGCTTGTGGCGATCCTTCGAGACGCCGCGCAAGCGCGCGGCTCCTCAGGATGACGGCTATGTTTACATCGCCTTGTAGGAATCCGGATCGGGCGAGTCCGAAGGTTTGGTGAATTCGTGCTTCAGCTCCGGGCCCATCGGCACGTTGAGGTTCAATCCCTTGGGCGGAATCTTCGCCATGAACCACTTGTCATAGATCTTGCCGCCCTCGCCGCTGGTATACAGCGCGGCGGTGGCGCCATCGACCACCTTCTTGAACGCCGGATCGTCCTTGCGCAGCATGATGCCGTAAGGCTCGGGTTTCGAGAACGCATCGGTGGAGATCACATAGGCGCTGGGCTCCTTCGACCCGGCGACCAGGCTTGCGAGCAGGATATCGTCCATCACGAAGGCGACGGCGCGATCGGTCTCGACCATCAGAAACGCTTCGGCGTGGTCCTTGGCTGGGATGATGTTGACGTTGAGATTGCGCGCGGCATTGGCCTCGGTCAGTTGCTTGATGTTGGTGGTGCCTGACGTGGAGACCACCGGCTTGCCCTTGAGGTCGTCGATCGACTTGATGTTGCTGGACTTCTTGGAGACGAAGCGGCTGGCGGTCAGGAAGTGGGTGTTGGTGAAGGAGATCTGCTTCTGGCGGTCGGCATTGTTGGTGGTCGAGCCGCATTCCAGGTCGATGGTGCCGTTGGCCAGCAAGGGAATCCGGGTCGACGACGTCACCGGATTGAGTTTTACTTCGAGCTTGTCGAGCTTGAGTTCTTTCTTCACGGCGTCGACGATCTTGTAGCAGATGTCCATGGCAAAGCCGATCGGCTTCTGGGCATCGTCGAGATAGGAAAACGGAATCGAGGAGTCGCGGAAGCCGAGGGTGATGGCGCCGGTTTCCTTGATGTTCTTCAGCGTCCCGGTGAGCTCCTGGGCGCCCGCCTGCCCCGCGCCGAGCATTGCTGCAAGCGCAAAACCGATCATATGACTGCGTTTCATTCGTGTTCTCCTGGCTGAATTCCGTTGACCGCGCCAGTCCGTTGACGATGCAATGCTTGCAACATCGGGACCAGACAGTCGGGCCATCATTCGACCCTTAAACGCATCCGATGACAAGGAAAACCGCGTGCGTTCACGGGCCGCCGCATACGCCTTTGGTCGGTGCACGTGTCCCGGACGCGGTGCGGCATTCTTCATGCCGCTCCGCAGAGCCGGGACCCCGGTTTAGCGAAGATACCGGGACCCCGGCTCTGCAGCGCACCGCTTCGCAAGGGCTACGCGCTGCGCTGCGTCCGGGGAACGTTGCGGAGGCTGCGACGTTTAGGTCCGTAACATTCCCAGGGAGACGCGCGATGGCCGATATCTCGAAGATCAAAGAGCATATGGACGTCATTTCATCGGATCGAAAGACGGTGGGACAAGTCGATCACCTGGACGGGCCCGACAAGATCAAGCTGACCAAGCAGAGTTCCCCCGACGGCCAGCACCATCATTTCATTCCGGTATCCTGGGTGGACCATGTCGATCAGCACGTCCACCTCAACAAATCAGGCGCGGACGTGACATCGCACTGGCAGCACGGCCAGAGTTGAGCGTGCAGCAGGCAGCCAGATTGCAATTCGAACGGATCGCCAGTGAGTTCGGTTCGTGGCGGGTGATCCCCGACCAGGAGCGATCGCCGGCCCCCGCGTGGTGGTGGGGCCCGGCGATGGAGGCGCTCGACGAAGCAGAGGCCATGCCGCCGGAGCTGTACATCAGCTTCGAATTACCGGGCGGTTCGCGTTATGGCGACGCCGCCGAACTGCTGATGAAGGCGCTGGCGGAACAGACCTCGCTGTCATGGCCGGATGAATTTCCAAGAAAGTTTCGTCAGCCGGACCCGGGGTAGAGCCACCGCTCCGCCGTCATCCTGAGGTGCTCGCCGCCTTCGGCGAGCCTCGAAGGATGGCAACGGGCGCGGTGCTTGCGGCCATCCTTCGAGACGCCGCGCAAGTGCGCGGCTCCTCAGGATGACGGCGGTGTTTATGGACGGTGGGCACGGCGCGAAGAGCGCCTTTGCCCACCCTACAATTTTCAGCCGCGGCCGATCGCGACGATTTCGGCTTCGCCGCTGCCGGCCGGCACGACATCGCCTACCTTTTTCCCGAACAGCGCGCGCGCCAAAGGCGAGGCATGCGAGAGCGTCCCTTTCGTTGGATCGGCCTCGTCTTCACCGACAATCCGAAAGGTCTGCTTACGGCCGTCATCGCGGACGATCGTCACCGTGCCGCCGAACCGCACCTCGGTGGTGTCATCCGCATCCGGCACGACATGCGCGGTGGCGCGCCGCGCGCTCCAGTAGCGCAGGTCGCGGGACGCCTGCGCCATTGCGGCGCGATCGCCCACCACCTGCGCGGCGCCAAGCGCGGCTTGTGCCGCGGCGACCGCCGCCTCGATCTGCGCAAGACCTTCCGCGGTGACGTCGTTGGGATGCTCGGAGACCGGCCGATCCGGCAAGTCCTCGACCGCGTCCGCGTCGGTATCCTTTACGAAGGCTCTGCTCATCGCACCAATATAGGATCGCGTGTCCAGCCGCGGAAGGGTAAACGGCGGTCCCTCCTTATGGCATTGTCAGGGTTCCCGACTATATGTCCGACATCCCTCCGGCGCAGTTTCCCCCATCGTGAGAAGATTCGTGATCGTTTTATTGTTGGCGCTGGCCATTCCGATCGGCCTATCGGCGGCGAAATACTGGCTCGGCGATCGCTCCGTCAATTGGCAGAGCGCGGACCGCTCCAGCGCGGGCCTGCTGCCGCCTGCTTCCGAACATCCGGACGCGCTGGTCCGCGTGTTCTCGGCACGCACCGTGCGCTGGAAAGGGATTTTCGCGGTCCATAGCTGGATCGTTTTCAAGGAGCGCAACGCGAAGGCCTATACGCGCTACGACTACACCGCCTGGGGCGAACCGATCTGGGTCAACGGCTTTGCAGCCGACGGGCGCTGGTTCGGCGACGTGCCGGAAGTCGTGGCCGCCGCCAATGGCGAAGCCGCCGCCCAAATGATCCCGAAAATCCGCGCCGCGATCGCAAACTACAAGCTTCGCTGCCGCGGCGATTACCGCGCCTGGCCCGGACCGAACTCCAACACCTTCGTCACCGCGGCGCTCGCCGCGGTACCAGAATTGCGCGCGACGCTGCCACCCACCGCGATCGGCAAGGATTTTCCCTATGACGATCGATGGATCGGGCTGACCCCTTCGCGCACCGGCTTTCGCGTCTCGCTCGATGGCTATCTCGGCATCACCGCCGGCTGGATCGAAGGTCTCGAGATCAATTTTCTCGGCGCAGTGTTCGGCATCGACCTGCGCCGCCCGGCCATAAAACTACCCGGCCTCGGGCGCATTGGGGTGGCGCAGACGGCAGACGCGTAACCACTGTCATTGCGAGGAGCCCTTGCGACGAAGCAATCCAGTCTGCTGCAAAGCACTGGATTGCTTCGCTTACGCTCGCAATGACGGATCAGGTCTCACCGGCGCCTTCCTGCCGTCCGCCAAGCCCCGCACGATCATGTAGAAGATCGGCGTGAAGATCAGGCCGAACAGCGTCACGCCCAGCATGCCGAAAAACACGGCGACGCCGACGGCCTGACGCATCTCCGAGCCGGAGCCGGTCGAGATCACCAGCGGCAGGACGCCGAGAATGAACGCGAACAACGTCATCAGGATCGGCCGGATGCGCAGGCGGCAGGCCTCGATGACGGCTTCGAGGCGCGGCTTGCCTTCGAGCTCGATGTCGCGGGCGAATTCGACGATCAGGATCGCGTTCTTCGCCGCGAGTCCCACCAGCACCACAAAGCCGATTTGCGTGAGGATGTTGACGTCCTGCCCCATGATGCGCACGCCGAGGGTCGCGGCGAGCAGGCACATCGGCACGATCAGGATCACCGCGAACGGCAGGCTCCAGCTGCCATATTGCGCGGCCAGCACCAGGAACACGAACAGCACGCAGATCGGAAACACGTAGAGGCCGGCATTGCCGCCGGTGACCTGCTGGTAGGACAGGTCGGTCCACTCATAGGAAAATCCGCTCGGCAGAGTCTGGTCCGCCAAATGCCTCATGGTGTCGATGGCGGTTGCCGAACTCGTTCCCGGCAAAGCTTCGCCTTGCAGCTCCGCCGCCGGATAGAGATTGTAGCGCGCGACGCGGTCGGGGCCGGAAACGTCGCGGAAATCCACCACGCTGCCGAGCATCACCATGTCGCCTGCGGCATTGCGGGTGCGCAGCCGCGCCAAGTCGGAACTCTCCTTGCGGAATGGCAGGTCGGCCTGGGCTGTGACGTGATAGGTGCGGCCAAACAGGTTGAAGTCGTTGACGTAGGTCGAACCGAAATAGGTCTGGATGGTTTCGTTGACGTTCGCGATCGGCACGCCGAGTTTCTGCGCCTTGACGCGATCGATATCGACGAACAGCTGCGGCGTATTGGCGGTATAGGGCGAGAATACCTGCGTCAATCCGGGCGCCTTGCGCGCGGCGGCAACGAGCTCGTCGTTGGCGGCTGCCAGCATTTCGGATCCGCGGCCCTGGCGATCCTGGATGCGCATGGTGAAACCGCCGCCGGTTCCGATGCCCGGCACCGGCGGCGGCGGAATGACGATGATGAAGGCTCCTTGAATCGCCGACAGGCGCTTGCGCAGATCGCCAGTGATCGCAGCTGCGGTCAGACCCTTCTTGTGGCGCACTTCCGGCTCCTCGAACACCGGAAAAAGCGCTGCCGCATTGCCCGCCTGCGTTCGGGTCGCGCCCGAAAAGCCGGCGAATGCCGCGACGCGAATGATGCCGGGGGTATCCAGCGCCGTTTTCTCGATCTGGCGGACGATATCGGTGGTGCGCGCCAGCGACGCCGCGCCCGGCAACTGCGCCGATATGATGACATAGCCGCGGTCCTGGGCGGGAATAAAACCTTGCGGCGTGGTAGCGATCAACCATCCGGCGCTGCAGATCAACGCCACATACACGAGCAGCATCACCGCCGAATGCCGGATCACGAACGTCCGCCAGTCGGGCATAGCCGTGCGACAGCCGGTCAAAACCGCGGTTGAAATAGCCGGTGAAAATGTCCCAGCCGCGCGCAACGAAATTCCAGCTCACCGGCGGCCGTTTGTCCTCGCGCGGCCGCAGGATTTGCGAGGCCAGCGCCGGCGACAGCGTCAGCGAGCAGAAGCAGGAAATCGCGGTCGCCACCGCGATGGTGACGGCGAATTGCTGGAAAAACTGCCCGGAGATGCCGCCGAGAAAGGCGGTCGGCACGAACACCGCGCATAGCACCAGCGCAATCGACACCAGCGCGCTGCCGACCTCCTCCATGGTTTTCAGCGCCGCGTCGCGCCGGCTCAGGCCATGCTCGAGGTGCCGTTCGACGTTTTCCACCACGACGATGGCGTCATCGACCACGATGCCGACCGCGAGCACCAGCCCGAACAGCGTGAGGTTGTTGATGGAGAAGCCCAGCGCCGCCATCACGGCGAATGTGCCGACCAGCGATACCGGAATGGCGACGATCGGAATGATCGCCGGCCGCCAGCCCTGCAAAAACACCAGCACGACGATGACGACGAGCAGCATCGCCTCGTAGATCGTCTTGATCAGTTCGTGGACGGATTGCGCGATGAATTCGGTGGGATTGTATCCGATGTTGTAATCGAGGCCGTTCGGAAAATTGGCCTTCAGCTTCGCCATCGCGTCCGTGATGTTCTTTGCGGTGGCGAGCGCATTGGAGCCGGGCCGCTGGGTCACCAGCAGCGCGACCGCCGATTTCCGCAGCAGAAAGCTGTTGGTCGAATACGACAACGCGCCCAGCTCTACTCGCGCTACATCGCGTAAGCGCACGGTGCGGCCATCGGCGCCGGCCCTAACCACGATGTCCTCGAATTGCTTCTGATCCTTCAGCCGCCCGGTGAAGGTGAGATTGGGCTGGAACGCGCGGTCGGCGATCGGCGGCTCCCCGATCTGTCCGCCCGTGATCTGCAGGTTTTGCGCGCGGATCGCGGCCACCACCTCGGCGGAGGTCAGGCCCAGCGTTGCGATCCGGTCCGGATCGAGCCACAACCGCATCGAGTAATCGCGGGCGCCGAACATCTGGATGTCGCCGATGCCATCGAGCCGCAGCAACTGATCGCGCACCTGCAGCAGCGCGTAGTTGCTGATGTAGAGTTGGTCAAAACTGTCGTCCGGCGACAGCATGAACACGACCATCAGGATGTCGGGGCTGTTCTTGCGGGTGACGACGCCGTTGCGCTGCACCTCTTCCGGCAATCTCGGCTGCGCGATCGCGACGCGGTTCTGCACCAGCACCTGCGCCTTGTCGAGATCGGTGCCGAGCTTGAAGGTGACCGTGATGGTCAGGTTGCCGTTCGAGGTCGCCTGGCTGTAGAGATACAGCATGTCCTCCACGCCGTTGATCTCCTGCTCGATGGGCGCTGCGACCGTATCGGACACGGTCTGCGCGGTAGCGCCAGGATATTGCGTGGTGACGACGACGGTCGGCGGCACGACTTGCGGATATTCCGAGACCGGCAGCGTCGTGTAGGCGATGGCGCCGACGATCAGCAGCACGATGGACAGCACCATCGCGAGAATCGGCTGATTGATGGAGAGACGCCCGAGATTCATGTCTTGCCACCGGCCGGCGCGGCTTGCGGGGTGACCTTGGCGCCGACACGGGCACGCTGGATGCCGTCGACGATCACTCTATCCTCCGCCTTCAGGCCGTCGCGGATCACGCGCAGGCCGCCGTCAAGCGGCCCGAGCGTCACCGGCTTTGCCTCGACGGTGTTGTCGGCCTTGACCACGAACACGATCTTGCGCGACTGGTCGGTGGCGACAGCGACGTCCGGCAGCAGCAAGGCCTCATAGGGCGAACTGCCGATCAGCCGGACGCGGCCGAATTGCCCCGGCAGGATCGAAAAGTCCTTGTTGGGAATGACCGCGCGGCTGCGCAACGTGCCGGTCGACAGGTCGAGCCGGTTGTCGAGGAAATCCATCTTGCCTTCATGCGACGGTTTGGTTTCGCCGGTCAGCGTCACCTGCACAGGATTCGGCGTATCGCGCGAGGAGGGCCGGCGGCCTTCGAACCACAGTTTGTTGTTTTTCAGATAGGTCGCCTCGTCGACGTCGAAATAGATATAGATCGGATCCAGCGTGACGATCGAGGTGAGCAACGTGGCATTGCCCTCGCTGCCCTGCACGAGATTGCCGGCGCTGACCAGATGGCGGCTGACGCGGCCATCCATCGGCGCCATCACGTGGGTGAATTCGATATTGAGCTTGGCTGCTTTCAGCGCGCCTTCGGCCTGCATCTCGGCGGCGTGCGCGGCCTGCAGGGTCTGGCGGCGCTGGTCGACGACGGATTCGGAGACGGCGCTGGTCGTAACCAGGGTCAGCGCACGATCGAGTTCGCGCCTGGCCAGTTCGGCCTTGGCGCGCGCATCCGACAATTGTCCATCCGCTTGCAGCGCGGCCGCCTCGAACGGACGGGAGTCGATGACGTAGAGCAGATCGCCGGCATGCACGATGGCGCCGTCGCGGAATTCCACGCTGGTGACGAAGCCGCCGACGCGGGCGCGAACCTGCACCTCTTCGACCGCCTCGAACCGCCCGGTGAACTCGTCCCAATCGGTGACGGTGCGCTTGACCGGCTGCGCCACCGTGACCGGCGGCGCCGCGGCCGCGGCCGGCTGGTTCGGCTTGTCGCCGCAGCCGGTGAGAAATAATAGTGCGAGAACGGGGGCAAAACGAAATCGATTGTGTTTTGGCTTCATTGCCGCACCCAAATTGTCGCATCGTATTTTGAGGTCGCGCAAAGGTAATGTCCGCAAGGGCCTTTGCAAGACATCTGTAGCCTCATTTCCCGACGGCTGCATGTCAACCGGTTTTGGCGCCGTAGGGTGGGCAAAGGCGCGCTCTTCGCGCCGTGCCCACCATGCACTCGCCGAACGTGCGCGGAATGGTGGGCACGCACAACGGCGCGCGCATTCGCGCGCCCCGTCGGCTTTGCCCACCCTACGAGATGGCGCGCGCCATTGCGCTCTACTTCCCCAATGCGTCGTAGATGATCCGCTTCAGCGCCGGCTGGATACGGGTCCGCTCGGACGGCGAATTCTCCAGAAGAATAAAGAACATGTCGTTGGCCGGATCGACCACGAAATAGGTGCCGCTGGCGCCGTCCCATTTGATCTCGCCGATCGAGCCCGGCGGCGGCGGCACCGCCTTGCCGGGGTCGGTGCGGATGCCAAAACCATAACCGAAGCCAAAGCCGTCGCCCGGGAAATAGAAGTGATCGCGCTCGACGCCGGAGCCCGCGCCGATGTGGTCGGTCGTCATCGCAGCGAAGGTCGCCGGGCTGAGATAGCGCTTGCCGTCGAGCTCGCCGCCATTAAGCAACATCTGCGCGAAACGCGCAAAGTCGCTCATCGTGGTCACCATTCCGCCGCCGCCGGATTCCCATCGCGTCACATCAAGCGGATTGCGCTCGACCGCGCGGTCGCGCGGCAGCGGTTTTGCAAACCGCGCGCGCTCCGCCGGGTCGGTGAGGAAGAATTTCGTGGTGGTCATGCCGAGGGAATCGAGGAACGCCGTCTTTTCGAACCGATACAGCGATTGTCCGGATACGACTTCGATGACGCGGCCGATGATATCGGTCGAATGCCCATAGTCCCACAGCGTGCCCGGTTGCTCGGCCAGCGGCTTCATCGCGATGCGTTCGGCGAACTGCGCGTTATCGAAATCACCGAAATAGATATCGGCGTAGGCGGCCTTGACCAGACCCTTGCCATAGAAACCGTAGGTGATGCCCGAGGTATGCAGCAGCAGATCCGCGATGGTCAGCGGCCGGCTCGTCGAAACCAGTTCAAGCGCCGGCCTGCCGCTATCGTCTGTCTTCTCGACGCCGACTTTCATCCAGGCGAAGGATGGAATGGTTTTCGACACGGGATCGTCGAGCTTCAGCCTGCCCTGATCGACCAGCGTCATCGCCGCGAAGCTGGTGATGGTCTTGGTCATGGAATGCAGCGGGAAGATGGTGTCCGGCGTTAGCGGCCTGCCGGTGTCGGTGTCGCTCACGCCGAAGGTCTTGAAATAGACTTGGCGGCCGTGCTGCTTGATCAGCACCATCGCGCCGGGAATTTTTCCGGTGGCGACTTCATTGTTGAAGAAATCGTCGATGCGTCCGAGTTTTTCCGGCGAGAAAACCGCGGGCGTTGGCGCGGCGTCGTCGGCCTGCGCCGGCGCGGCGCCAAAAACGATCAGCCAGACTCCGGTGAGCAGCGCGGCGTGACAACGCCTGAATATGAAGGTGCGAACCATTCCGGAGAATGTATGGCATAGCGGCATTGCAATCCAGACGGATCGGCCTCGTGTCCCGGACGCGGTGCGGCATTCTTCATGCCGCTCCGCAGAGCCGGGACCGTACCAAACACAGAACCGTCATGGCCGGGCTTGACCCGGCCATCCATCTTCTTCGAAGGATCCTTGCAAAGATCGATGGATGCGCGGGCCTTCGCCGCGCCGAAGGGGCTTCGGCCCCGCAGGCGGGTCAAGCCCGCGCATGACGAGGGCAGGCGTTCGTTACGGCCCCGGCTCTGCAGCGCACCGCTTCGCGAAGAGCTACGCGCTGCGCTGCGTCCGGGGCACGGCGGCGCTTCGCCGCGTCTCCGGCATCACCAGCCAGATCATGGCAAGGCCCAACGCCGCAACCGCCGCCAGGCCCAGGAACGCGACGCTGCTGCCGAACTTGTCGCTGACATAGCCCGCCAGCACGGTCGAGAGCGACGCGCCGATACCGGTGGCGGTGCCGACGATGCCCTGCGCGAGGCTGAAATGCCCGCTGCCGAAGGCGATATCGGCGATGACAAGCGGGATCATCACGCTGAACACCGCCGCGGTGACGCCGTCGAACACCTGCACCGCGACCAGCAGATATGGATCGCTGACGGTGGCGAACAGCACGCCGCGGATCGCCAGCGCGGCAAAACCCAGCAGCAGCAGCGGCCGGCGCCCCCACAGCTCGGCTTTGCGCCCCACCGACGGCGACGTCAGCGCGACGATGGCCTGCGGCACGATGATGCAGGCGGCGATCAACGCCGGCGCCCACTGGCTCGAGCGCGTCGTCACCACGCCCGCCATGATCGGCAGCATCGCCGCGTTGGCGAGTTGCAGCAGCAGCACGCTGCCGGCGAAGATCAGCAGCGGGCGCTGGCGCACCAGTTTCATCACGCTGGTGGCGTCGGCATCGGGCACATCGCGCGCCACCGCGCCGTGCGCCCGCGCGGGATCGATTTCCCACTCGCGAATCCGCGACAGCGCGAGCAAGGTTGGAATCGCCAGTATGAAGGTGACAAGAAACACCGAGCGGCTCGACAGCAGATAACCGGCGGTGCCCATCACCGCCGCGGCGACGCCGTTGCCCAGCGAGGCGTAGCGGGCGTTGCGTCCGAGCCGTTCGCCGATGGCAAGCGGCCCGACCAGGCCGAGGCTGATCGCGGCAATCGCAGGTCCGAGCACGCAGCTCGCCATGGCGTGCAGCGTAGCCGCGGCCACCACCACCGGAAAGATCGGCCACGCCGCATAGCCGAGCGCGCAGACGCCGATGGTCGCGATCGCGAGGCTCGCCACCAGCCGTTCGGAGCGCGCGGCGTCGACAATGGCGCCGCCGGGCATCTGCCCGAGCAGCGCGACCACCCCGCCGATCGAGAGCACAAACCCGATCTCGACCTGGGTCCATTTCTGCGTGGTCAGATAGACCGCGACGAACGGACCGAAGCCGGTCTGCACGTCGGCCAGAAAGAAGATGAACCAGTCGAGGCCGCGCAGGCTCCGCTGCGACGGCGACGGCGGCTTGCGCGTGGTCTCCGACGACAGCGGCGGTTCGCTGCCGCGCTCGGCCGCCCGGCCGCGGCGGTCGTCGTCACTCCGATTAATCGGCTGCCTGGACGAGCGTACCAACAGGTTACATCTCCGAAATCGTCAGGGGCTGAATTGCAGCGGCTGCAGGCTGCCCGATGCGCCGAGCACCACGATCGGGGTATCTTCCTTGTATTCAGGCGCCGCCGTTACCTGCTCCTTGGTCAATTCGAGCGTGATGCTGTCGCGCTTGTTGGCGATGCGTCCGAAATGCAGCGCATTCCAGTCGACCACGATTTTCCGGCTGCCGACGCCGAGAAAGCCGCCGAAATCGACCACGGCGGCGCGCACCTGCCCGCCCCGATCGACGATCACGTCGACAATCCGCCCCATCGCTTCGTCGGCGGCGCTGCGAACATCACGGCCGAGCACGCCGTGGGCATCCCGTGCGCCGATCACGGTGACCGAGGGCGGCGGCGCGGGCTCTTTTTGCGAGGCCGCATCGTTTTGCGCGCGGGATGCGGTCAGCAATGCAACCAGTGCGATGGCGACGATCGCAACGTGACGATTTGCACGCATGGAGCCTCCTGACTGCCGAATTCAATGCGCCAGAACGATCGACACCTGAATCCGGCCGCGGGTACGCAGCACTTCCAGCGATACGTCGTCGCCGTGGCGACGGACCCTGAGATCGACGCTTGACGGTCCGAGGTGCAGGTCACGCAACACCACCTCGTTGAGGAATGCCGGCAGGCGCGGGTTGCGCAGCCGGATTTCGCCGCGCGCCGCGTCGAATTCGAGTCCGAGCGCGGCCTCCAGCAGGCTGAACGGCGTCGCGCTGGCCCAGGCCTGCGGCGCGCAGGCGACCGGGTACAGCGTCGGCCCGCGCCGCTTCTCGCGCTGAAAACCGCAGAACAGTTCGGGCAGCCGGCGCAGATCCATGTAGGTGGCGGCGTCGAACAGGCCCTTGAACACATGCTCGACGGAGTGCTTCAAGCCGTAACGCGCAAGGCCCAGCGCAATCAGCGCGTTGTCATGCGGCCAGATCGAGCCGTCGTGATAGGACATCGGATTGTAGCGCGCCTCGCCCCGCGCCACGGTGCGGATGCCCCAGCCGGTGAAGAAGTGCGGCCGCATCAGGTCGGCGGCGACGATGCGGGCGCGCTCCTCGCAGACGATGCCGGTGAACAGCAACTGTCCGGCATTGGAGGTGCGCACCGCGCAAGCGCGCTTGTCGCCGTCCAGCGCCAGTGCATAGGTGCCGAGTTCGTCGCACCAAAAAGCTTGTTCGAAACGCGCGGCCAGTTGCTGCGCTTCGGTGTCCAGCTTTCGCGCAATGCCGGTCTTTCCCAATCGCCGGGCGCAGCTTGCCGCAAGCCGTTTGGCGGCGAATACGTAGCCCTGCACTTCCGCCAGCGCGATAAAACCTTCGGCCAGTCGGCCGTCGGCATGGAAGATCGCGTCGTAGGAATCCTTCCAGCCCTGGTTGGCGAGGCCCTGTTCGGAGGCGCGCTGGTACTCGACGAAGCCATCCCGGTCGGGATCGCCCGGGCCGTCGATCCAGCGCAGCGCCGCTTCGATCGCGGGCCATAGCTCGGCGAGCGTCTCCTCGTCGCCGGTGCGTTCGACATAGAGCCCGGCCAGCAGCACGAACAGCGGCGTCGCGTCGACGCTGCCGTAATATTGCGCGAACGGCACCTCGCGCAGCGCCGCCATCTCGCCGCCGCGCATCTCGTGCAGGATTTTTCCGGGCTCGGCGTCGGCCAGCGGGTCCACGGACCTGGCCTGATAAAAGGCGAGCCGCTTCAGCACGCCGCGCGCGATGCGCGGATCGACCCACAGCATCTGCAGCGCGGTGATCAGCCCGTCGCGGCCGAACGTGGTCGAGTACCAGGGGATGCCCGCATAGGGGTAGCGGCCCTGCGGGGTCTCGGTCAAAAGCATGTTGAGGTCGGCCATCGACTGGCACAGCACCTCGTTGAAGATATTGTTCGAGGTTTCGATGCTGGTCGCGCCCGCGGTCGATTTGCGCATTTCGCGGCGATGCGCCAGCAGCCCGCGAAAGAATCTCGCCGGCCAGTACCCGGCCGGCTTGTTGCAGGATACCGCGACGAACAGCGAGGTGACCGCCTGCGGCGCAAGTTCGAGGTGCCAGGTGGCGGTGCTCGTCGCCAGCCGGGTCGGCCGTGGGTCGAAATGCATCGCGGTATTGCGAGCCTTGCCGTCGAGCCCGTGATAGTCGAGCTCGACATCGGTCGGACCCAGCAGCTTGCTCGAACCGATGCCGCGGCGCGGTCGCTTTTCGCCGCGCACCTCGAACAAATCGGCAAAGTCGTTGTTGAACAGCAGCGTCAGATCGAAGCTCACGGTATTCTCGCCGTGGTTCTGCACGCCGATGCGCTGATAGGCGGTGCCGCGCCACAGGAAGATCGTGCGCACGATGTGCAGCATGTCTTTCTGCAACACGATCCGGCCGCCTCGGACCACATCGGGGTTGGTGAGATCGACGGTCAGCGCCGAATTGTCGTCGCGCAGGTTGGAGCCGAGCAGCAGCGGCTGCAGGTCGTCCAGCACCAGTTCGAGCCGGGCGAGGTAGCGGGTGTCGCAATTGAACAGGCCGTCGGGTCCGCCGGCTGATGCACCGATATCGCCGTGGCTGTCGAGCACGATGAACGTGTCGTCATGCTTGAGCGAGCGGCGCGGCCGCGCGGCCGGCCCCGTCATCGGAATGTAGAACGGCGACTCCGAGACCGGCTCGAGGCTCGGTACCTTCAATTGAGTTACGACTTCAGCTGCCATGGGACCTCGGCCGATTCGGCGGCTCTCTCGAAAATCAAACAGGGTGAGTCGATACGCGACAATACACCAGAATCAGGCGGCGTGTTTTGCAAGCCTGCTCAGTTCCTGCGTCACCAGTTCCCGGTACGGGCCCTGGTCCTGCATCAGGCGATCGGGCGGGCCGTCTTCGATGATCTTGCCGGCTTTCAGCATCACCACCCGGTCGAAATTGCGCAGCGTGGCGAGGCGGTGCGCGATTGCGATCACGGTGCGGCCGCGCATCAGCCGGCCGAGCGCCTCGCGGATGGCTTCTTCGGATTCGGAGTCGAGCGCGGCGGTGGCCTCGTCCAGCAGCAGGATCGGCGCGTCCTTCAGGAACGCGCGCGCAATGGCGATGCGCTGGCGCTGCCCGCCGGAAAGTTTTACGCCGCGGTCGCCAACCATGGTCGCGAGGCCCTCCGGCAAGGTTTCGACGAAATCGCAGCGCGCCGCAATGGCCGCGCGCAACACTTCGCCGTCGGTCGCGGTCGGCCGGCCGTAGCGGATGTTCTCCAGGATCGAGCGGTGGAACAGCGAGATGTCCTGCGGCACCACCGAGATCGCCTCGCGCAGGCTCTGCTGCGTGACGCGCGAAATATCCTGGCCGTCGATGGTGATGCTGCCTTGGCTCACGTCGTAAAACCGCTGCAGCAGCACGAACAGGCTGGACTTGCCGCCGCCGGACTGTCCGACCAGGCCCACCCGTTGCCCCGGCCGGAGCCTAAGACTGAACCGCTCGAACACCTGCATCCCGCCGGGATAGCGGAACGAGACGTTGTTGAAGGCAATCGCCGCGCCGGCTTTCACCAGCGGTTCGGCCTCCGGATGGTCGCGCAATTCATGCGGCAACAGCAGCGTCGCGATGGCTTCCGTCATCCGGGCGACGTGCTGGGTGACATCGACCAGCGCAACCGCCAGATCGCGCGTGGCATTCAATATCGCGAGCCCCAGGGTGCAGACCAGCACCACGTCGCCGGTCGTGGCGCCGCCGTGCTGCCATAGCGTGATGACCCAGCCGAGCAGCCCGATGATCAGAACGACCGTGATGGCCGCATGGGTGAGCCGCAGCTTTTCGAGATAACGCAGGCTTCGGCCGCGTGCCGTCAACTCGCGATCGACCGTGGTATCGAAGCGGTCGTGTTCGTGGGCGAGGCCGCAAAACGCCCGCACCAGCGGCATGTTGTTGATGACATCGACCATCTCGCCGTCGACCGCGGCGGCCTTGTCGGCGAAGTCGTCGTGCAAGGGCTTGCCTCTGGCTGCGAGATGGAACATCGCAACCACCATCGCGCCGGCGACGACGATCATTCCGCCCGCCATGGTCAGGCTGACGGTTCCGATCAGCGTGATGGCCGCGATCGTCGCGATGCATGGCGGCAGCACGTTCCAGACGAACATGTTCTCGACGGTGAAGACGGCGTTCGAGGTGGCGGTAATGCGGCTTGTCAGCATTCCCGGCAGCCGGTCGGAAAAATAGCTCGGCGCATGCCCGGTCAGATGCCGGAAAATGTCGCGGCGGAGATCACCGGTCACTCCCACAAATGTGAAGCTCGCCGTCCAGCTTGCGACCCGCCACAAAAAATTATCGGCTGCGATCAGCGACATGAGAAAAACGAATGCCAGCCATACGCCGCCCCCATGCGACGGGCCCGCGGCCAGGCTGTCGACCAGCGATTTCACGCCATATTGGGTGCCCACCGAACAAGCAACCGCTGCCACAACCGCAGTCAGGATGACGACATGCGATGCAAGGCGCCGGCGCAGATAGCGCAGCACGAATGCGAAAGGACGGCGCGCATATCCGGAAAGATTGTCCATGTGACCTGCAAAACTTGTTGGAGGGAAACGAGAATCTTTACTTGGACACATTTGCCGCGAGCGATGCGCCGCGGCCGCTCGCAATTTCGTGTCGTACCGCCATCACTGCGCAACAATTCTGCAGCATTGCCGTTGTGAAAGACTGATCGGTCGAGATGGGCATCAACAAGACCCACAATGTGGAAGAAGTGCGCGTGTCCGAAGGAACTTCGCAGATGCGAGAACGTTCCCGTTTCGGCACGCGATGCCAACTCGAAGCGAGGGGCAGTGTTCCACAAAAGCAAGAACAGGAGGTGCTGAGATGCGCATCGCGCAGGTCGCTCCGCTGACGGAGGCTGTTCCGCCGAAATTTTATGGCGGCACCGAACGGGTCGTGCACTGGCTGACCGAGGAACTGGTCGAACTGGGCAACGACGTCACGCTATTCGCCAGCGGCGACTCGCAAACCTCCGCGAAACTGGATGCGACCTGGCCGAAGGCATTGCGCCTCGACGGATCGGTTCGCGATCCCAATGCGCTGCATATGGTGATGCTGGAGCGGGTGCGGCAAAAATGCGACGATGAAGAGTTCGATTTTCTGCATTTTCATCTCGACTATTATCCATTCTCGCTGTTTTCCCGGCAACCGACGCCGTTTGTCACCACCCTGCACGGCCGGCTCGATCTGCCCGAGCACCAGCCGGTGTTCACAACCTTCTCCGACATGCCGGTGATTTCGATTTCCAACGCGCAGCGGCGGCCGGTGCCGCAAGCCAATTTTATTCGCACCATCCACCACGGCCTGCCGGAAAATCTGCTGACGCCGCGGCAGGTCAACCCGGGCTATCTGGCGGTGCTCGGCCGCATCGCGCCGGAAAAAGGCGTCGACCGCGCCATCCGGATCGCGATCCGGTGCGGGGTGCCGCTGAAGATCGCCGCCAAGGTCGATCGCGCCGATCAGGAATATTACGAAGAAATCATCCGCCCGCTGATCGACCACCCGCTGGTCGACTATATCGGCGAGATCGGCGACCACGAAAAATCCGATTTTCTCTCAGGCGCGCTGGGGCTCTTGGTTCCGATCGACTGGCCGGAGCCGTTCGGCCTGGTCATGATCGAAGCGATGGCGTGCGGCACACCGGTGATTGCATATAATCGAGGTTCGGTGCCGGAGATCATCGATGAAGGCGTGAGCGGATTCATCGTCGAGGACGAGATCAGCGCCGTGGCCGCGGTCGGGCGGCTGCCGCAGGTGAACCGCGGCGCGGTCCGCAAGCAATTCGAGGCGCGCTTCACCGCGCGCCGCATGGCGCTGGATTACCTCGCGGCCTATCGCAGCATGATGGAAGCCGCCGAACCGCGCATCAAACTGGTCAGCAGTGCCGAGTGAACTTCGCGGGAACGACGTGGAGTAATCCGTAGGGTGGGCAAAGGCGCTTGTTGCGCCGTGCCCACCATTTTGACCAGACGCGCGGACTGAATGGTGGGCACGCCACCGGACGCTTCGCGTCCGGCGTCTTTGCCCACCCCACGAGCTATCGTCGCGTCACGAACGCCGCGTTCGGGCGCCGAAAAACGTCTCCAGAAATCGCCCGGATGCGACGAACCTGAACCACCAGAATGCCAATCGTCGGATCTTCATGGGTCTCTCCTGCAATGCATTATGTTGCGCTGCAGATAGTCCCAAACGCGGCAAGCGAGTGTGAGCCAGTTCACATCGCGGCCATCGGGCGCAACAATTTTGCGTCACACCCTCGTGATGGCCGATGCGGCGCGACCGTGCGCCCTCACTCCCTGGTGTCGTACCGGTAGGATTTCGACACGATCTGCCAGCCGTCGCTCAATTTCATCGCCACCAGATAGTCGGTGAAATAACGCGGCGGCAGTTGGCAACGCACCTTGACGAAGGCGGTCGTGTCATCCGACCGGTCGATGCTCACGATGACGTCCTCGCGCGGCTGCCCTTGCGCCTTTGCCGACGGACGCTTGCGGATCATGTCGAGCCAGTCCGGCACTTTGAGGACCTTCAACTCGCCCTTCTCGTGCCAGCGCAAATCGGCCGATGGATGAAACGCCTCGCCGATCTTGTCGGCGCTGCCTTCATAGAGGCCATCGAAGTAAAGCTGAACCACCAATTCTACCGTCGAACGATCGTGAGCCAAGGCATCCCTCCTTCGAAATTGATTATCTTATATTAGGCTAATGCGAAAGAACGGTGCAATCGATCATCTCAGCGGGTGCTGTTATCGTCCCTAGGTGACTCCGGGCAAGCACACATCTTACAGGAATTGATCTGACTGCAAGAGGATTTTCCCAGCCACACATTCCGCCGTCATCCTGAGGAGCCGCGCGCTTGCGCGGCGTCTCGAAGGATCGCCCCAGGCGCTTGTGGCCCATCCTTCGAGGCTCGCCGCCAAGTGCGGCGAGCACCTCAGGATGACGGTGGTGTTCGTTTACTATCGCGGACTGCACCATTCGCGTTGACTTTTAACTTCAGAACAGCCCTTCGCCCTCGATGAGCTTGTTCTTTTTCGAGCGCTGCCACACCACGCCCGGAAAACCCTTGAGCGGGACCAGCGGCTCGCCGGCATAGGTCCATTCCTGCTTTTCCTCGATGCCGATATGGTAGAGCGGCTGCCGGCCGGTGCGGCTCGTGAACAGCGCGCGCGGGATGTTCACCATGTGCGGCGAGCGCGCGCGCTCGTAAATCAGCGGGGTGCCGCAGCGCGCGCAAAAGCTTCGCGCGGTTTTTGCCGCCTTGTCCTCGAAGCGGGTGATCCCAGACATCCCCTTGGTGAACCGAAACCGCTTGCGCCAGCTCCCGACATAGGTGGCGTAGGCCGCGCCATGGGCGCGCCGGCTCGCGCTGGAATGATCGTGCCAGGCCCAGCGGGCCGGATAATCGATCTCGAACTGGACCGCGCCGCACAAGCAGCGGCCCGCGACCGGTTTTGCGGTTGCGACGGCCTTTCGCTTCGCGGGTGGCTCTGAATCTTCCGGCAAGGACACCTCCATCGCAGTCAGGGCATCACGATCGCATTGGTCGGCGTCGGCCGGTCGGTGATCTGCTGGCCGAACAGGCTGCCGACCAGTTCGGTCGCGACGCGGGCGGTACGGCCGCGCTCGTCGAGAAACGGATTGAGCTCGACGATGTCGACGGCCCGCACCAGCCCGGAATCGTGCAGCAACTCCATCACCAGATGCGCCTCGCGATAGGTAGCGCCCCCCGGCACGATGGTGCCGACACCGGGGGCCAGATCCGGATCGAGAAAATCCACGTCGAAGCTGACATGCAGGACGCCGTCGCGGGCCTTTACCCGCTCGATCACCCGCCGGATCAGCACGCCGACCCCGAATTCATCGATCTGCCGCATGTCGGCGACCGCGACGTTGCGTTCGCGCACCAAATCCTTCTCCAGGGGATCGATGGAGCGGGTGCCGAACAGATCGAGCTGCGAGGGTTTTATCGACGCGCGCGGCTCGTCGCCCAGCAGCCGGTCGAGGCCGGGCTCGCCGCACAAAAATCCCGCCACCATGCCATGCATATGTCCTGATATCGTCGTGGCCGGGGTATTGTAGTCGGCGTGGGCATCCAGCCACAGCACGAACACCTCGCGGCCCTGTTCGTGCCAGTGCCGTGCGACGCCGTTGACCGAGCCCATCGAAAGGCTGTGGTCGCCGCCGAGGAACACCGGAGTGGCGCCCGAGCGCGCCAGCGCATAGGCGTGCGCACTCACAACCCGGACCCATGCCCCGATTTCGCGGTAGTGTCGCGCATTCTGCGGCGGCGCATCGTCGGCGCGCACCAGCTCATGCGCCGAAATGTCGCCATGGTCCTCGACCGAAAACCCGAGATTTTCAAGCAGCGGAGCGAGCCCGGCCGTGCGCAGGGCCGCCGGACCCATCAATGCGCCGGGCTGCGACGCGCCCACTTCCACGGGCACGCCCAGCAAGGCAATGCGTTTGCCGGTTTTTCGGCTGGTCAAGTCTGTCAAGCGCTAAGGCTCCTTCGGCTCGGTATGGATCGCTCCATAGGACTATGGTTCAGTCTGTTCTCTGCGGGCTATCTCGAATAGAATCGGCACGAGGAAAAAGCCAGCTTGGAAGGGCCCGATGAACCGGATTCTGCGATTGCACGCGCTTAAAGCAGTGTTGCTGGCTGGCCTGCTCGCCTCGCCTGCGCCGGCGTCGGCGCAGACGACGAATTTTGAGGAGGCCGCCGCGACGCTGGGCGCCAGTTGCGGCAAGGATATCGACGACAACTGCCGTGGCGTCAATCTCGACCCGACCCGCCTGAAAGACTGTCTGATCCGCAACCAGGACGTGGTCTCGGTGCAGTGCAAGGCGGACTACCCAAAAGTCTTCAGCGCGGTCCAGCTACGCGCGACCGCGCGCGCGGGCGTCTTCAAGGTCTGCGAGCGCGACGCGGCAAAACTGTGTGGCGGCGCGCAGAAAGCCGAGGCGCTGCAATGCCTGGCGTCGGCCAAACGCGGCGTCAGCATCCAATGCAGCAAGACCATCGCCGACGCGGGGTACCGCTGATGCGACCCGCCAGCTTGTTGCGCGATGCCGGCATGCTTGCTGCGCTGCTGATCATGTTAGCGGTGCCATATCCTGCGCGCGCGCAGGCTACTGCGCCGGCGGAGAACCTGGTGGATGCGCTTGCCGGGCCGGACACCGCGCCGGAGATCGATATCGCAGCGATACGCCAGCAGGCGACCGAGCGCCCCAAATCGAAGGCGACGGCGCAGCCAGTGAACCGGCCGCCACTGGTTCCTGAATTGCTCAAGCTGCCGCAGGTGACCTTCGACGTGCTGTTCGATCCGGATTCCTCGATCATCCGGCCGGGCTCGTATCGAACGCTGGGACGCATCGCCGACACGCTCACCGACCCGGCGCTGCTGCCGTACCGATTCCTGATCGTCGGCCACACCGAATTGGGCGGCCGGCGCGACCATAATCTGATTGTCAGCCAGCGGCGGGCCGATGCGATCCGCGATGTCCTGGTGACGACCTTCAAGATATCGCCAAAACGCCTGCAGACGCTTGGGCTCGGCGAAGAACAGCTGCGCGACGCGGCCCGCCCGCCGTCGGCCACCAACCGGCGCATCCAGGTCGTGAGCCTTGGAAAAATACCGGAGCCGGAGAGCCCCGCTCCGCCACCGGCGAAAAAGCCGCCGCCACCGGGAAAGAAGCCGCATTCGCGCAAGTAGCGATCGGGCGCACAGGTCCCGTGCCCCGGACGCAGCGCAGCGCGTAGCTCTTCGCCATAAGCGCGTTTACGCGCGTCTTCGACGCGCTATGGCGGTGCGCTGCAGAGCCGGGGTCCCGGTTGCTTGCGACTCGAAGAAACCGGGGTCCCGGTTCTGCGAAGCAGCGCTTCGCAAGAGCTACGCGCTGCATCGCGCCCGGGACACGGCTGTCGCAGATGGCCCTTGCCAAAATCCGCGGGGATGCAACACTTTCCGTTCAACAATCAGCCCGGCACCCGACCGGGCGAAGTCAGGGAGAAACATCCATGAAATCGATCCTGCGCGCATCCCTCGTTTGTGTGGTGTTTGCCGGCTCCGCGGTGGCGCTGACCGGCGAGCGCATGGCGCCGATTCCGCTCGACAAGATGTCGCCGGCGCAGCGCAAGGTCGCCGACGACATCATGGCAGGGCCGCGCGGAGGCCTGCGCGGTCCGTTCAATGCCTGGCTGCGCAGCCCTGAATTGGCCGACCGCCTGCAAAAGGTCGGCGAATATCTGCGCTTCAACACCTCGCTCGACAAGCGCGTCAACGAAATGGCGATCATCATGACCGCGCAGGCGTGGGGATCGCAATACGAGTGGTCCGCGCATGCGCCGCTCGCGCTCAAGGCGGGCCTCGATCCCTCCATCGTCGAGGCGATCGGCGCCGGCAGGAAGCCAGAGAAGATGAAGGACGACGAAGCCATCGTCTGGGAATTCACGACGCAGTTGCGGCGCGACCATTCGGTGAACGATGAAATTTACGAAAAGGCGATAGCAAAATTCGGCGAACAGGGCGTAATGGATCTGATCGCGGTCAACGGCTATTACGACGTGGTGTCGATGACGCTGAACGTGGCGCGCGTGGCGCCGCCGGCCGGCGAACCGATACCGTTCAAGCAGGCCGGGTTGTAAATCCTCGCTTCTCACCATCGTCACGCGGCCGATGCCGCGTGACGGCGCGTCTGAAAGTCTTGCCTCATGAGTAAAGAAATCCGGCTCAACGCCTTCGCCATGAACTGCGTCGCGCATCAGTCGCCGGGGCTGTGGACCCATCCGCGCGACCGCACCGCGGACTACAACCGGCTGCCGTACTGGACCGATCTGGCCAGAACGCTGGAGCGCGGGCGTTTTGATGGACTGTTCCTGGCCGACGTGCTCGGCGTCTATGACGTGTTCGGCGGCAGTCCGGACGCGGCGCTGCGTAACGCCACGCAGACGCCGGTGAACGATCCGCTGCTGCTGATTTCGGCGATGGCCGCAGTCACCGAAAACCTCGGTTTTGGGGTGACCTGCACGCTGTCCTATGAGCCGCCCTATCCGTTCGCGCGGCGGATGTCGACGCTGGATCATCTGACCGAAGGCCGCATCGGCTGGAACATCGTCACCGGCTATCTCGACAGCGCCGCGCGCGGCGCCGGCAAGGAGAAGCAGACCGCGCATGACGACCGCTACGACGTCGCCGACGAATATATGGAGGTGGTCTACAAGCTCTGGGAAGGCAGCTGGGAGGACGACGCGGCGTTGCGCGACCGCGCGCGCGGCATCTTTGTCGATCCCTCGAAAGTACATCGCGTCCAGCATCAGGGCGAAAATTACCGGCTCGATGCGATTCACCTGAGCGAACCGTCGCCGCAGCGCACCCCGGTGCTCTATCAGGCCGGCACCTCGCCGCGCGGCCGGCAATTCGCAGCCCAGCACGCCGAATGCGTATTCATGTCGGGTCCCTCCGCAAAGGTGATCGCGCCGCGCGTTGCCGCCATCCGCGAACTCGCCGCAAAGGCCGGCCGCAACCCGGCGGAAATACTGATGTTCAGCATGGTGACGGTGATCCTCGGGCGCACGGAAGCGGAGGCCGCCGCCAAATACGCCGACTATCGCCGCCACATCAACCATGAGGGCGCGCTGACCCTGATGTCGGGCTGGACCGGCGTCGATTTCTCGACCTACGATCTCGATCAGCAGGTGCGCCACGTCCATAACGACGCCGGCCGCACCGCGATGGACAATATTACGCGCGCCGATCCGGACCGGGTCTGGACCGTGCGCGAAGTCGCCGAGCATGTCGGCATCGGCGGCATCGGGCCGGTGCTGGTCGGTACGCCGGAAAAGGTCGCCGACGAAATCGAAGCCTGGTTCGAGCAGACCGACGTTGATGGCCTGAACATGCCGTTTGCGATTTCGCCGGGGGATTTTGAGGACGTCACCGACATGCTGGTGCCGGAACTGGTGCGGCGCGGGCGTTACAAGAACGCTTACCGGCCGGGCACGTTGCGCGAAAAACTTTATGGCGCCGGTCGTGCACGGCTCACGGCGCCGCATCCGGCGGCGGGCTACCGATACAAGGCGAGGGCCGCGGCGGCGGAATGATGATGATCAAGTATCAGGGAATAGAGCCATGGCAATATCCAGACGCACATTGCTTAAAGGCGCGGGAGCAACTGCAGCGATGAATACCCTCACCTCTCCACAGGCGTTCGCACAATCGACATCAAAACCCTCGGTGGTGGATTGTCACGGCCATTACACCACCGAACCCGAGCCGCTGAACGTATTTCGTGCGGCGCAGATCGCGGCGCTGAAGGATCCGTCGAAAAAACCTTCCGCCGCCGGGCTGAAGATCAGCGACGACCAGTTGCGCGAGAGCGTGCAGCCGCAATTGAAGTTCCAGCGCGAGCGCGGCACCGATGTGACGTTGTTTTCGCCGCGGGCGGGCGGCATGGGCCATCACATCGGCACCGCGGAAACCAGCGCCGAGTGGTCGCAGGTTTCCAACGAACTGATCCATCGGATCGCCGTGCTGCATCCCGACAATTTCATCGGCATCGGACAATTGCCGCAATCGCCAGGCGTCCGGCCGGACAACTGCATCGCCGAGCTCGAGCGCTGCGTGAAGGAATACGGATTCGTCGCGGTGAACCTCAATCCCGATCCGTCCGGCGGCTACTGGCGCGACCCCCCGCTGTTCGATCGCTGGTGGTATCCACTGTATGAAAAAATGGTCGAACTCGACATCCCCGCGATGGTGCATGTCAGCGCCTCGGCCAATCCGAACTTTCATGCCACCGGCGCGCATTACATCAACGGCGATACCACCGCCTTCATGCAGTTCATCACCTCCGACCTGTTCAAGGATTTTCCCACCTTGCGGATGATCATCCCGCACGGCGGCGGCGCGGCGCCCTATCACTGGGGACGCTATCGCGGGCTGGCGCAGGACATGAAGAAGCCGCCGCTCGACGAACTGCTGCTGAAAAACGTGTTCTTCGACACCTGCGTCTACCACAAGCCGGGAATCGAGCTGCTGTTCAAGGTGGTGCCGATCGACAACATCCTGTTCGCCTCGGAAATGGTCGGCGCGGTGCGCGGCGTCGATCCCTTCACCGGCCGTTACTATGACGACACCAAATTCTATATCGACGCCCTGCCGCTGTCCGACGACGCGCGCGCCAAGGTGTTCGAAGGCAATGCCCGGCGGGTGTACCGGCTTGACCGCACCGAACTGTACAAGCGGCGGGGATGATTTCCCGTGTCCCGGGCGCGATGCAGCGCGTAGCTCTTGCGTAGCGATGCTTCGCAGAACCGGGACCCCGGTTTCTCTTTCTTCGAGTTGCTAATGACCGGGGCCCCGGCTCTGCAGCGCACCGCTTCGCAAGGGCTACGCGCTGCGCTGCGTCCGGGGAACGAAGGCTCGACACGACGCTGCCCATAAAACCGGCTTGAAAAACCGCCGGCTTGCGGCGCAACATTTCCCCGTTGTCCGGGTTGTGTCTTGCGCGTCCACCGCGCAACGAAACGGGGGGCGTCATGGCCGGTCCGATCGAAGAAGGCCTTCCCTATCCGCTCGGCGCGCACTGGAGCGGGCAAGGCACCAATTTCGCGCTGTTCTCGGCCAATGCCACCAAGGTCGAGGTCTGCCTGTTCGAGGGTGATCGCGAAACCCGTATCGCTCTTCCCGAATACACCGACCAGGTGTTTCACGGCTACATCCCGGGCGTCGGCCCCGGCACCTTCTATGGCTATCGCGTACACGGACCTTACGATCCGGCGGGCGGCCACCGCTTCAATCCGAACAAGCTGCTGCTCGATCCCTACGCGCGCGCGCATGCCGGCGCGCTGACGTGGAATCCGGCCGTGTTCGGCTATCATATGGAAACCGGCGACGACCTCACCTTCGACGAGCGCGACAGCGCAGCCTTCATGCCGAAATGCGTGGTGGTCGATCCGGGTTTCGAGTGGACTGCCGAAGAGGCCCGGCAAAACGTCCATTGGGACGAAACCATCGTCTACGAAACCCATGTCAAGGGCTTTACCAAGAAGCATCCTGACGTCCCGGAAAACCTGCGCGGCACCTATGCCGGGCTCAGTTCCGATCCCGCGATCGGCCATTTGAAATCGCTCGGCATCACATCGGTCGAACTGCTGCCGGTCCATACCTTCATCAACGATCAATTCCTGCTCGAAAAGCACCTGACCAACTACTGGGGCTACAACAGCATCGGCTTCTTTGCGCCCGATCCGCGCTACGCCTCCGACGTGCCGAACTCCTTGCGCGAATTCAAGGAGATGGTGTCGCGGCTGCACGGCGCCGGCCTCGAGGTGATTCTCGATGTGGTCTACAACCACACGGCCGAAGGCAACGAGCATGGGCCGACGCTGTCGTTCAAGGGCATCGATAATGCGAGCTATTATCGGCTGATGCCGGACAACAGACGCTGGTATCTCAACGACAGCGGCGTCGGGAACACCGTCAATCTCGGACATCCCCGGGTGATGCAGATGGTGATGGACAGTCTGCGCTACTGGTCCGGCCACATGCATATCGACGGCTTTCGCTTCGATCTCGGCATCGTGCTGGGCCGCGACGCCGGCGAGTTCGACGAAGGCAGCAGTTTTCTGAAAGTGGCCGATCAGGACCCCGAGCTCAGCAGGGTCAAACTGATCGCCGAACCATGGGACGCCGCCATGCATTACAACCTCGGCGACTTTCCGCCGGGCTGGGCGGAATGGAACGGCAAATTTCGCGACACCGTCCGCGATTACTGGCGCGGCATGGCGCCACCCGCCGACCTGGCGGGGCGGCTCTTGGCATCGGGCGATCTCTTCAATGAAAAGGGCCGGCGCACCTGGGCCAGCATCAACTTCGTCACCGCCCATGACGGTTTTACCCTGAACGACTGGACGAGCTACAACGGCAAGCACAACGAGGCCAATCCGGGCGACGGCGGCGGCGAGGACCACAACCGTTCGTGGAATTGCGGCGTGGAGGGGCCGACCGACGACCGGAAAATCCTTGATCTGCGCGCTCGCCAGAAGCGCAACATGCTGGCGACGCTGCTGTTCTCGCAGGGCACCCCGATGATCCTCGGCGGCGACGAATTCGGCCGCACCCAAAAGGGCAACAACAACGCCTATTGCCAGGACAACGAACTCACCTGGTTCGACTGGAATCTCGATGACGACGGCAAGCACCTGCTGGCGTTCACCAGGCGCCTGATCAAGCTGCTCCACGATTATCCGATCCTGCGCCGCAGCCGCTTTCTCACCGGCGCGCATGACGGCGAGCTCAACGTCCGCGACGTGACATGGATCAACGCCGGCGGCGGCGAGATGAGCGAGGCCGACTGGAACACCCCCTGGATCAAATGCTTCGGCATGCTGCTCGACGGCCGCACCAGGAAGACGGCGATGCCCCGGCATGGCGAGGATCAGACCGTGCTGATGATCATGAACAGTTTTGAGGGCGCGGTCCCGTTCAAGCTGCCCGCGGCGGTCGGCGGAACGCAGTGGTCCCTGCTCGTGGACACCAATATTCCCGACGCGCCCGAAGCCGCGCATTTCACGTTCGGAAGCACCTATGAGGTGACGGGACGTTCGCTGTTGCTGTTCGCGCTTGTTTCGTAGGGTGGGCAAAGCAACCCGGCGCGCACGCGCCGGGCGGCGTGCCCACCAACCTTGAACGCCGCGCATACATCGTCGTCATCCCCAGGGAGCGCGCTCTTGCGCGCGTCTCGAAGGATGGCCGCAGGCGCTTGTGGTCCATCCTTCGAGGCTCGCCGTGAAGAACGGCGAGCACCTCTCGCGATAACGGCGAAGCCGTTACGCGGGGATGACGGCGGTGTGTACGAATGGTGGGCACGGCGCAAGAGCGCCTTTGCCCACCCTACGCTCTAGGCTCAATGCAGCCGCGGTCCTTTCAGGAACCTGGCGCGGTCCGACGATTTCACCGTCACGTCGAACGTATCGCCCTCGCGGTACAGCGTCAGCGGCACGTCGACGCCGGCCGGCCCGAGCGCCCAGAGTTTTCGGTAAAACTTCGCCTGATTCAAAACCTTCTCGCCGTTGACGGCCAGAATCACGTCGCCGACCCTGAATTCGGCGCCCGCCGCCGGTCCCTTGTCGGCGATGCCGACCACCACGAGCTTGTTTTCGATCTCGTGCGAATACATTCCGAGCCACGGCCGCGCCGGCTTGTTGACGCGGCCGAATTTTCTGAGGTCGTCGAGCACCGGCTTCAGCAGGTCGATCGGCACGACCATGTTGAGATGCTCAGCCCTGCCGCCGCGCTCGCGCTCGAGCTGCAGCGAGCCGATCCCGATCAATTCGCCTTTTGTCGAGATCAGCCCGGTGCCGCCCCAATTGGGATGGGCTGGATAGGTGAACAGCGCCGCTTCCAGCAGGTATTCCCAATAGCCGGCGAATTCCTGCCGGGCGGCGATGCGGCCGGCGAGCGAACGGGTGCGTCCGCCGACGCCGCCCACGACAATGCGGTCGCCGGGCTCCGCCGCAGCTGAAGAGCCGATCGGCAACGGTTCGAGATCGAGGCGGCCGAGCGCCTGCACCAGGCCGAAGCCGGATTCGCCGTCGAAGCCCAGCGCGTGGCCTTCCACCACGCGGCCGTCGCCGAGATGCAGCCAGACGGTCTCGGCCTCGGTGATCAGATAGCCGATGGTCAGCACCAACCCGTCACCGATCACGACGCCATTGCCGGCGCGCTCGGTGCCGAGCGTCTCGGCGGTGAAGGCATCGGGCGGAACGATGGAATGCAGCCCGACCACCGCGGCCAGCGCACGCTCGAGGTCGAAGCCAAAATCCTCCACGCGCGGCTGGATCGCCGGCGGCACTTTCCATTCGGTCAACGAAGCCATGCGGGCTCTCCGAATCCCCCTGGAGATTTTAGCACAGACGCGCGCGACCTGAAATGACACCCGGAGTGGAATGAATTCAGGTTGAAGCGCTGCCGTTCACCTCTCCCCTGCGGGGAGAGGTGAAGAGGCTACACCTCCACAATCACATAGCTGTCCTCGACATGGACCGGAAACGTCTCCGCCACATAAGGCCCTTTCGCCAGCGTCTCGCCGTCCTCGACCGCCACCGGATAGGTCCGCACTTTGACGCGCTTGGGGTCGAACCAGGACTGGCCGGTGCGCATGTCGAATTCCCAGCCGTGCCAGGCGCAACGCAGCAACTCGCCGACCCGCGAGCGTTGGTAGACGCCGGGCTCGGGCGAGGTCAGCCGCGCGACGCAGGCCGCCTTGTCGAGCGGCGCGCCTTCATGCGGGCAGCGGTTGAGCAGCGCGAAGAATTCGCCATTGACATGGAATACGACGATGTCGCGGCCATCGACGGCGACCACCTTGTTGCCGCCGGGCGGGATGTCCGTGGTGCGGGCGACGATGTGACGGGCCATCAGAGCTTGTAGAGCGCACGCGCGTTGGCGTTGAAGATCTTTGCGCGTTCGGCTTCCGAGAGCGGCGTCTTGAAGGCGAAGCGCGGATCGTCGAAATCCCAGTGCGGATAATCCGACGAGAACAGCAGGCGGTCGGCGCCGATCCAGTCGATCACCGAGCGCAGATGCTTGGCGTTATCCGGCTCATCGATCGGCTGCGTGGTGAACCAGAAATGCTCGCGGACATATTCGGACGGTTTTCGCTTGAGATGCGGGACCTCGTTGCGGAAGCGCTCAAAATGCTGGTCCATCCGCCAGGTGGTCGACGGAATCCATCCGAACCCGCCCTCGATGAACACGATCTTCAATCGCGGGAAGCGCTCGGGCACGCCCTCGATCACCAGGCTCGATAGCTGCGCCGCGAACGAATGCGCATTCGACTGATGCTCCTCGGTATAAAAAGACGGCCAGCCGCCGCCGGTCGGTGCGTGGCCGCCATAGCCGCCGCTATGGATGCCGAGCGGCAGGTCGAGTTCCTGGGCCTTTTCATAGATCGGCCAGTAGCGGTGGCGGCCGAGCGGCTCGTTGGCGCGCGGCGAGACATTGATCTGCACATAGCGGCCGGTTTTTGCGCAGCGCTCGATCTCGGCGATGGCAGCCTTGGTGTCGTCCTGCCCGACCAGGATGGACGCTTTCAGCCGCGGATCGCGGTCGCTCCAGCGTGCGAGTTGCCAGTCGTTGACGGCGCGCTGGATCGCCGCGCCAAAATCGAGATTTTGTTGCGAGAAGATGAACAGGTCGAGCACCTGCAGGATGCCGAACTCGACGTCGAGCGGATCGAGGTGCTGCTTCCGCATGAAGTCGAGATCGGAGCCGGGCGGACCGCCGGTCGGCGGCCAGGCGTCGCGCCGCGCGATCAGCGGCGCGGAGCGCGGATACGGCGTGGTGCCGATATAGGGCGTGCGCAGATGATCGCCGTAGGTTTTCATATGCTGCTGCCAGCGTTTTGGCAGGAACGGGTTGAGGTCGGCGCGCGAATGCAGGCTCGGATGGATGTCGCAGTCGATGATCCGCAAGCGGGCTTTGGCGGGCGCTTCCTGTTCGAGCAGCGGGCGGTCGATGACGTTCATGCGATCCTCCTTCGAGTGATCATGCGGCGAGGCTGAGCCGCGGAAAGGTTTCGAGCGGATTGTCGGCGCACATGCGCGATACGATACTGTCCGGCAGATGCGGCGGTATCGCGTCGTCGCCGTCGAATTGCCAGTGCGGGTAGTCGGACGCGAACAGGAACATCCTGTCGGAGCCGATCTGGTCGATGATGTCGGCAACGCCGTCGGCATCGGGCGGGCTGTCGAACGGCTGCGTCGTCACGCGGATATGGTCGCGCATGATCGCCGCCGGCTCGCGGTCGATCCACGGCACCTCGACGCGTACGCCGCGCCAGGTCTTGTTGGCGCGCCACATGAAGGCCGGTAGCCAGCTGATGCCGGATTCCATCAGCACGACTTTCAGTTCCGGGAATTTCAGGAATACGCCTTCGTAGATCAGGCTGAGGATCTGGGCCTGAAACGCCTGCGCCTCGGCGAGGTAGTATTCGTAGCGATAGGACGGCCAGCCGATCGAGCTCGGCGCCTGGCGATACTGGCTGCCGGCATGAATCGCGATCGGCAGCCTGTGCTTCTCGGCCACCTGATACACCGGCCAGAAGTGCCGTCGTCCGAGCAGGCTCTCGCCCTGCGCCAGCACCAGGACGGAGACGAACCTGTTGTCGCCGGCGCGGCGTTCGATTTCCTCGATGGCGAGATCGGGCGCCTGCATCGGCACCACGATCGACGCTCGCAGCCTGGAATCGCGCGACAGCCATTCCGCCGCGATCCAGTCGTTGATCGCCTTGCAGAAGGCGGCGGCCATATAGGGGTCGTACACCGCCTGCGCGCCATAGAGCACGTTGCAGATCGCGTGCGAGGCGCCGAGCTGGTCGAACGCCCCGCGCTGCACCATCGAAAAATCGCTGCCGGGCTTGCCGTCCTTCGGCCGCCAGTCCGGCCGGCCCGACAGCGGCATGTTGGGCGGATAGGAGGTGAGATCGAGCCCGTCGATGGCGCGGCTCACCACCTGCTCTTTCCAGTGATCGTCGAGATAGGGCAGAAGCGTGGTGCGCGTCCCGCCCACCGCGGGATGAATATCGCAGTCGATCCGCGTCGCCGCCATGCAGGTTTCCTCGGAACTGGTTTTTGGCGGCGCAAGCCGCCTGTGAAATGTGCAGCCGGCGGCCGGAGAGCGCAAGGGATTATCGCAGGCGCGAACGATTGCGAGACCTGCGCTCCCCGCGACGCGAGCGAACTTCGATTTCGGCTACGGCGTGCCTAAAAAAACCGCCTCCGATCGGGAGGCGGTGACCATTCTGATAAGGAAGCCTGAACTCGTTGAGCCGGTCAGCGCTGTTGACCAAACGCCTTGTTTGCAATCTGCTCGTTGAGCTGTCCGAGGCTTTCACCCAACTTGCCGTGCGTCGTCCCTGCTCTCAGAGTGATTTCCGTCATAATCTCGAAAAGCCACGGCGGCGGTCCGGGATACGGCCAACCGGGGTATGGCGTTCCGCAATACCAGTCGACCAGATCGGCAATCGCTGCGTTGGCAGAGCCAACCAGATTCCCGCCGACCTCCTTGTGACCTTTAGCGACCAGCATCTCGCCGGTCATTTTGGCAGCGACCGCCGAGATCAGCCGGCTTGCGACCGACCGGCCAAGTTCTGACCGCCAAGGGTCCGGCTCTGGCGCGAAGACAGTTCGATGCGATGATGATGAAGTACCCATTTTGTCCTCCTTCCCAGGATGGTGGATACTCTTTCAACGTACACCTTATAGTAGAATTTTCAAAACGCTTTCTCCGATGCGCGCGGCGAATTGTCGGTCGAACAGCCCGCTCGACGGCGAGATAACAAAACGACGAAGCAAAAAAAGCCCGACTGTTTGGCCGGGCATTTTGCCGAGTGAGCCTGCGTTCAAAACAGAGAAGCCAGACGACGCACGCGGTCCACGGGCCGCTCGATCATTCACCCTCGCGAACGGCTCTTCTTGTGCTTGCGCACCATCGCGTATTTCGATTTCGCGTGGCTTCGCGAGGCATGATAGGAGCGGTGCCGTCTCGCCGTCCTGTGAACCTTGCCCTTGCGATGTTTTCCGGCGCCGGCCTGCCGTTTGGCGTAGGAGCTGCGCCACTTCCGCTCGGGCTCGCTCGTTTCGACAGGGAGCGTTTCGGCGACCTTGGGCATGATCGCGATCGGCCTGACCGGCTTGACGTCTTCTTCTTCGGCGACGTTCGAGCCGGTCGCCCTTAGGCAGCGTGCCCAGGGGCGAGGCGTCGGATGACGAAGCGTCCGCTATCAGGCTCGATCCGGTGGTCTGGTCGGAAGGACCGGTTGCTTCAAGCGACGTCGTGCCGACCCTGATCACGGTCAGCGCCGCTAGACCGATCAAGCATGCGATGGCGAGCCAAACCGTTCTGATCATGGCGTCCCAAGCCTTCAAACGGCTTACAGTATTCGAGTTTTACCGTCGGGTAAACACGTCACCCACGCGCTGGTTATGGTTAATTTCCAGGTCCGGCAATGGCTTGGGCAAGCTAGGCGGGCACCGCCACCGGCTTGTCGGCGGCCAGCCGCTGCGGAACCGGCGCGAGCAGCGGGCGCAACGTCGGATCGGCCAGCCGCAAATAGACGTGACCGATGCCGGCATTGCCGAGCATCAGGCCGCTGATCTCCTCATGTGAGAGCAGTCCGGAGGGCCAGGGGCGTTCGCCGCGATGAAAGCGCTCGGTTGCGTAAGCCACGATCTCCGCGAGCAAGGGGGCATATGCGGCGCGACCGGAGCGGACCGCATCGAGCAGCGTATCGACCAGGCCGAACATGCCATGGCAGACGGTGAAGTCCGCATTGGGCGCGCGGTACCATTGCCCGGCGTAACGTGCCGTGGAGCCGAGACCGGCCTCGATCTCGGAGGCGACGTCGAATCCGCCGCAGGCCTCGGCGAACAACCGGCTGCGTACAATTCCGGGCGCACCATGGCACCAGGCGACCGCACAGGAGACCGGGCCCGGCGGTTGTCCCGGCAGCAGCCGGTAATCCGGCCAGTTCGCCTGCGCGGAATCGAAGGTCGTCGCTTCATAGGCGAAGGCGCCCGCCGCCGCATCGCGCAGCTTAGGGTCCGGCTTGAGCGCATCCAGCAGCAGCAGCGCGTGCGCAATGCCCGCGGTGCCGTGCGCGAATCCGGTGAGGTTGGCGCGGGTGTCGCCGAGGGTGTGCCACGACAACGTGCCCCGCGCGTCGCGCTGGCCGCGCGCCAGCAGCCGTTCGGCGAATTCGCCGGCGCGTGCCAGCAATGCCTCGTCGCCACCGAGCGCGTCGGCCGCGAGCGCCAGCGAGACCATTGTGCCGGCGATACCGCCGATGATGTCGGTAACATCGGGCAGGGAAGCGTCCGCCGGCACGCCCAACAGCAACGCGCGGCCTGCCGCGATCGCTTCCGAATCGCCGAGTTCGCTTCCCGCAAGCACCAGCGCGCAGCCGACGCCGGCGCCGCCGCCATAGAAACCATGCGGCGCGGCCGCGGCATATTGGCCCGCGCGCGCGGCCGCCTGCCGCAGCGCGCCGCGCGCGGTGCGCCGCAGCAGGCCATCGCCGCTGCGGGTCGCAGCCTGCGCCAGAAACAGGCCGATGCCGGACGTGCCGCCATAGAGGTCGCAGCCCAGGGTCGTGCTGGTCGCGGGGTTTTGCGCCGGCATGGTCGGGATCGCGTCGAACCAGGTCGCACGATCGCCAGACCACAGCGCGCGCCGCGCGATGCCGAAGCCGATCGTCGCCGCCACCTCGATGGCGTCTTGCGGCGGAGTGACCTGCGTCATGCGGCCTGCTCTTCCATCAACAAGTCCAGCGAGTAAGGATAGCGCGAGGTCGGATTGCGCTCGAGCCGGTCGAGGTCGAGGCCATAGGCGGTCAAATGCTCGCGCAGCACAGCGAGCCGCGCCTCGCCCTCCCGAACGCCGCGCGCCTCAGTCGCCAGCAGGCCTTCCGCGATCAGGCCGCAGCGATGCATGCCAAAACTCTCCCGCGTCGGCGGGCTTTCGGCGAAGGCCAGGCCCGCAGCGATCTCCCGGGTAAACAGCGGCACCGCCGGCCGCAGGTTGTCGCGCAGCACGTGATGGGTCGCGGCGATCGCGTCGCGCGCGGCTTCCACGTCCTCGTCATTGAGATAGAGCACGCCGCAATCCGTCCGCGCATAGCGCACCGGGTCGACCGGGACCTTGGCCTGAAACGGAATCCGCCGCCGTTCCAGCCGCGCGCCGATTTCGCGCAGGAAGGGCGCGGCGCCGTCCGGCGCCAGGTTCCAGTAGAAACGGACCTGGCGGCCGGTTTGCGGATCGAAACCTGGCCGTCCGATGATCACGAAGTGGCCGGCCGGGCCGGTGACGAAGTCGCGCTGCGGCACGAGCCGGACCGGCAACCCCGGGACGATCGCGTTGGCCAGCGGAACGATCTCGTTCAATGCGGCAAAGCGCGGCTGCTGCGCGGCGTAGGCAATCCAGACGCCGTTCGCCTCCGTGCGCAGCACGGTCCAGCCATCCTGATAACGTGCCGCGACGGGATTGGCCGCGCGCAACGTTGCCAGAAAGGCAGTGCCGTCTGCGGCCACTGCCTGGTCGGTATTACCGGGCAACAGGCAGTAATGGTCGACGTACAGCGCAACGGCGAGGCCGCCAAAGGCATCGCGCTCGCCCGCCACCGCGACCTCGCGCTGGATACCATTCGAACTCGTCACGCGCGCATGTTGCGGCGAGGCGAAGGCAACGGCGGCCACGATCGAACGCAATTGCTGGTCGAAGGGGATCATGCGGCGCGCGCCCAGCGTTCGCGTGAAGCTTGCGGCTGGGTGAGCAATTCCAGCCCCATCTGCAGCATCGGCGGCACATGCGGATAGATCTGGTTGGTCACCTGCGTGCTCTCCAGGCAGGTCTGCACGATGCGCGCGCCGGCGAGCCGCAGCAAGGTGAGGCGCGGATCGGCGAGATGCGGCGGCGGCACTGAGGCCTCGACATAGCCTGCCCAGAAGGCATCGATCTGGGCTTGCGCGCGCGCCTGCGCTGGTGCCAGCGCCTCCGGCATTGCCGTCGGATTGGGCAACAACAGCGAATGAACGATCCCGGCGACGTCCCAGAGCCCGTCGCCAAGCGCCGCGATCTCCCAGTCGATCACGCGCACCTCGCCGCCTTCCAGGATCAGCACGTTCGCGGCTTTTGCATCGCCATGCACGATGTGCGCGTCGCGCCAGTCGAAACGCGCCTGCGCCAGCGCCGCCACCGCGTCGGGCCGTTGCAGCACCGCGGCGAGAATCGATTGCGCCGCCTGGGTTCCCGGCATGTAGGGCGACTGCGGCTGGCCGAGGGTCAAAATCCAGGCGATCCCGGCGCGGAACAGGCGGCGGGTGCGCTCGTCGCGCAGCACCTGCGAAGCCGGTCCGTGCAACGTGCCGAAGGCCCGGCCGACGTCGCGCAGCAGAAGCGGATCGATCGTGGCGCCGGCCATCTGCTTTGCCATCAACGAGTCGGAGGCCGCAATCAGCTCGATGGTGAGCAGCTTGTTGGGCTCGTCGTAATGATAATATTTCGGCATCCACGGCGCGAGCACCGCGAATTCGGGGCTATGCACCGACAGCCAGAACACCGCGGCCTCGGTCCACATCGTCACCGCATCCGGCGTGTTGGCGTCGCGCGGCTGTTTCACGATGTAACAGGGTGCGCCAGGGCGCTCGACGCGCACCAAGTGATTGCGCCCGATATATTCCGACGCCGTGATGTCCTGCCCCACCACGTCGTCCGGCGTCAGCAGGCCCAGCCGAAGCAGATGTTGCAGCGCGTCGCGGCGCGTCAGCATGACAGCCGACCGCGCAAAACTGCCGGCGCGCCAGGGACAAAGCCAACAATCACTAACACCTGATGCGACATCCCGGATTGGAAATTGAAACCGTCACAACATCGTTGTAGACTAGATTTATTACGGCTCCAAGTTGCAAGCATTTTTCACCGCATTCTCCGCAACGTTGCGTTCTCGCAACCCGCAAGACAGGTGGCATCATGGCCGACAACGATAAATCAAAAATCCGTTACGACGATTTCATCGGCAACGTCCAGCCGGATCCGGCGAAGCCGGAATCCACCATCATGCTGTCCGGCTTTGTCGGGCACGGTCCCGAAGGGCATGCCCGCATCTATCCGGACCCGACACTTGGCACCTGGTACGACGTTCCGGAAGACGATGTCGTCTACAGCACGCCGATCGCCGATTCCAAGCTTGGCGGATCCTATATCTGGGTTCGCGCGAGTTCGGAGATAAAGCCCGGCAGCGCCGCAGCCTCGACCACTGAAGCAGCGCAACCACAGCAAGCCGCGGCAGTTGGGGCCGACCCGAAGGCGGCCGCCGCCATACAACCGACGCCGGCGACACATTGCTTTATCTGCCCGCCGCATACCCTGGCGGCGAACTGTTGGACAGCGCCGGTGGTGTGCGACGCCATGCAGGCGCCCACGCCCGCGACGCATTGCTTCATCTGCCCGCCGCATACACAAAATTGCACTCCGGCGACTATCTGCACGCTGCACGGTCACTGCCCGCCGCAGCACAGCGTCCCTCCGACGCTGTGCACCGTGCCGCAGACCCTGCCCTGCTCGCTGCTGTGCCAGGCCGACCCGCGGGGCGGCGCGGCACCCGCCGCGATGGGGCTGCCGCACACCGCGGCGACCGTTTGCACGCAATTCGGCTGCCCGCCGCAAGGGCCCGTTGGCGGCCAGGTAGGTACCTTCTCGATTTGGTGCTCGCTCCTCTGCGGGACGACGAAGGCGTGCGCGGAGGCCGCGGCGCCCGCCGCGATGGCGCTGCCGCACACCGCGGCGACCGTTTGCACGCAGTTCGGCTGCGTGCCAAACGCCATGCCGCCGACACTATGGTGCACATGGGTCGGCTGTCCGCCGCACGGAGCGCCGCAGCCGCAGGCGGCGGCTCACGTTGCGCCCGGCGGGCTGCTGCAAACCCATTTCCTGTGCACGCAGGGCCTTGCGACCTTCTGCGGCTGCACACCCGGCATCGACTGCAACGCAGGCCCGGGCAACGTGCAGACCCAGGCGCCGATCTGCACGCAGGGCTTCCCGACGTTCTGCGGCTGCACGCCCGGCATCGACTGCGGGGGGCTCGCCGCACGGGCGGCGCCGCAGCAGGCAAACACCGGGGTGACGGTTTGCGTCACCGACTGCCAGCCGCCGGGCAACGAGATGATGAAAGCGGCAGTCGGGATAAACCCGACGCCGGCGTCGCATTGCTTCTTCTGCGATCCGCCGAAAGCGGCGGCCGCCATGCAACCGACGCCGACGGTGCAGACCCATTGCTTCATCTGCCCGCCGCATACCCAGGCGGTGCACTGTTGGACGGCGCCGGTGGTATGCGACACCATGCAGATGCCTACGCCGGCGACGCGTTGCTTCATCTGCCCGCCAGTGAATCAAACTCTTGCGACGGTGTGCACGCAGATCGGCTGCCCGACGCACCAGATTCACTGTCCGACCCAGCCGGTGGTGTGCAACCTGCTGCCGACGCAGCCCGTGGTGTGCGGCGTGCTGCCGCCGAGCTTCGGCTGCACCCAGGGTTGTCAGCAGGGCGGCGTGGCGCAGCGGGAAGCGGTAGCTCCTCAGGGCCTGCCACCTCAAGGCCTGCGCACCAGCTGGTTCGAATGCCACACCAACATGCCGGGCTGCACGATTCACATCTGCTTCCAGGCTAATCAGCCGCAGGCGGCGCAGGCATTTGGTACCCTCGGTCCCAACCAGCATACCGTAGGCGGCGGCGCGATCTCGCAGTGCTTCTGCGCTCCGACCCATTTCGGCTGCCCGCCGAACACGGTCAATACCCCATGCGCTACCTTCGTGTGTCCCACCCTCGGGGCGTGCCCCACCGTGGCGGCATGCACGCCCAACGGAGTATTCACGCCGTTCGGCAGGTAATGCAATCGAAGGCGGCGCGCGAGCGCCGCCTCCCCGCTTCGGATACTCAGCAACCGGTGGCGTCATGACCGAGCAGGCCCCATCAAAACTCCGCTACGACGACTTCATCGCCAACGTCATTCCCGATCCGGCGAAGGTCGAGCCGACATTGTTGCTCTCCGGCTTCGTCGGTCGTGGCGGGGCCGAAGGAGCCGTGCGCATCTACTCCGATCCGTCGCTGAACAAATGGGTCGACGTGCCGGAAGCCGGCATCGTGCACAGCATGCCGATTCCGGATTCGCCGCTCGGCGGCTCTCACCTCTGGGTGAAGCGCAGCGCCGAGATCAGGCCCGGCGCAGCCGCGGCCGCGGCGCGCGCCGGTGCAACGGATGCGGGGAGCGGCAAACCTCCGGCGGACCCGGAGCCGACGCCGCCGTCGATCATCTGCGCCACGGAGATCTTCTGCCCGACGCAAATGCTTTGTCCGACCAACGTCTTCTGCGGAGCGCGCCAGCAAGGGCTCGCAGCCGCCGTGCCGCGGCACACCCTGCCGCTGTGCACGCAGGGCGCGCCAACGGTCTGCGCCTGCACGCCGGGACTAGACTGCATGATGGGCGCGGTGCAGGCCGCGTTTCAGCCGACGCCGAGCGCGGTGACCTTGTGCTGCTTTAAAGGTTAGGCCTTCGCCGCAGCCGCGCTATTTCAATCCGCGAGCTGAAAGCGCTCGAAGCGGTGCAGTTCCTCTTCGATGCGGCGCTTCAGTTCCTTGCGCGGGCGCTTGCCGATCCAGTTCCATTTCTGCAGCAGCAATTTGCGGTTCTTGCGGTCGGTCTTCAGATCGATCGCGGCGACGATGTCGTCGCCGACCAGCACCGGCAGCGCGAAATAGCCGAACACCCGTTTGTCCTTCGGCACATAGGCCTCGAAGCGATGGCCGTAGCCGAAGAACAATTCGGTCCGCTTGCGCTGGATGATCAGCGGGTCGAACGGGGAGAGCACGTGGACCATCTCCGGCGCCGGGCCGCCCGCCTCCAGCGTCTCGGGTCGCGCCCAATGCTCCTGCTTGCCCGCGTCTTCCAGCGCGACGGCCACCAGTTCCCTACGGCGGACCCTTGAGTCGATCAGGCGCCGGACCTGTGACTTGCTTGGTGCGTCAAGATGGCAGATCGAATCGAGACTTACGATTCCCTGCGCGCGCAACGCGCGGTCGAGCAGATAGGCCGAGACTTCCCTTGCCGAGGCGGACTTCGGCGGCTTGTCCCACCCAAAATGCCGCTGCATCAGTTCGTAGGTCTTGAGCATGCCGTTGCGTTCGCTGATGGTCACAATGCCGCTATAGAAAGCGAGCTGCAGCGCGCGCTTCGACGGCTTGCGGCTGGCCCACAGATGCTCCTTGTCCACCAGCACGTCGTCGTCGATGTCGCGGATGGTCAGCGCGCCGTCCTTGCGGAGCAGCCGCAGCACCTTGCGCAGGTCGGCGGGTTTTACGGTGGCGAACCATTTGTGGCCCTCGCGCCGGTGCAGCTTCATGTCGGGAATGAAGAAGCGGAATTCCCTGGTCGGCACGTAGGACAGCGCGTGGGTCCAGTACTCGAAGATGCTCTTGTCGACGCTCTGCGCCTGACGCAGATCGGCGCGCCGATAGCCGGGGATGCGGGTCCACAGAATATGATGATGCGCGCGCTCGATGACGCTGATGGTGTCGATCTGCACATAGCCGAGATGTTCCACCGCGGACGCCACCGCCTGCGGCCCCTCGCCGAACGGTGCCGCGGTATCGAGCCGCTGGGCGCGCAGCCAGATGTGCCTGGCCTGGGCCTTGCTCAGGGATTTCATCGCGGCGACCCGCTACGGCTTCGCCGCAGGATCGGTCGCGGATGTTTCGCCGAAAATTTCCGCGGCGATGCGGGTGGTTTCGATCGCGGCCGGCACGCCGCAATACATCGCAACCAGCAGCAGCACATCCTGCACCTGCGCGCTGGTGCAGCCGTTCGCCAGCGCGCCCTTGGCGTGGACGCGAAATTCGGCCGGCTTGTTGCTGGCGGCCGTAATGCCGAGCATGACCAGGCTGCGGACATCGTTGGACAAGCCCGGCCGCTCCCAGATATCGCCGTAGACATAGGCGTTGATGATATTCTGCAGCGGCGCGCCGAACTCGCCCGACGCCGCCATCCGTTGCTCGACATCGGCCTCGCCGAACATCTTTTTGCGCCGGCGCAGACCGCGCGCGTACAGTTCGCTGGTGTCCACCGTTTGCTCCCTTGCTTAAGGCTTATGCGCGTACAATATCTTGCGCCCGGATGATTTGTCCGTATCAATCTTTTAAACGGAAAACGCCGGGAGGGGTCAGATGAAGCTGCGGTCGGGTGTTCTCGCCGGTTTGCTGCTGCTCGGACTGGCAGTGCCGCACGCCAATGCTGCCGAGGACGATTATCCAAAACGGCAGATCAAGATCATCGTGCCGTTTCCCGCCGGCGCCGGCCCGGACCAGGTCGCGCGCATGCTAGGCCAGCATCTGCAGGACGCTTTTGCTCAGACCGTCGTGATCGAAAACCGGACCGGCGCGCTCGGCAGCATCGGCGCAACGGAGGTCGCGCGCAGCACGCCGGACGGCTACACGCTGCTGATGGGGACCAACACCACGCAGGCGGCCAATGTCGCGATGCTGAAGAACCTGGCTTACGATCCGGCCAAGGATTTCGCGCCGATCATCCGGACCACGACGACCGCCATGGTGCTGCTCGTAAAACCGGATTTTCCGGCAAGGGACCTGGCCCAGTTCATGGACTATGCGCGCGGCCACCCCAATATGACCGCGGGCTACGGCTCCGGGGCCTCGCAGATCTCGATCGGGCAGTTGCAATCTCGTGGCGGCCTGTCGGTGATCGCCGCGTCCTACCGCGGGGTGCCGCAGGCCGTCACCGACGTGCTGGCCGGCGTGATCGACCTTGCCTTTGCGGATTTCTCGCTGGCGATCCCGCAAATGCAGGGCGGCACGCTGCGCGGCATCGGCGTCACCTCGCCGAAACGCAACGAGCTGACGCCGGGCCTTCCGGCGCTTGCCGAGGCGATGCCGGGTTTCGAGGCCACCATCTGGTACGGCTTGCTGGCGCCGGCGGGTACGCCGGAGCCGATCGTCAACAAGCTCTATCAAGCGAGCGAAAAATTCCTGTCGATGCCGGCGACCCGCGAAAAGCTGGCAAGCGTCGGCGTGATTGTTTCCACCATGCCTCCGGCCGAATTCGGCGCCTTCATCGCTGCCGAGATCGTCCGCTGGACCGCGGACGCCAAGGCTGCCGGGATCGAAGCGAAATAAGGCGATTTGGTCATGCAGCCAATCCGCGCGGCGATTGTCGGCCTCGGCCGCTGGGGCCGCAACCTGGTCGAAGCGTCGCTCGGTCACGAACGGCTCAGGATCGTTCGCGCCGTTGAGCCGGATGTAGACCGCGCGCGCGGCTTTTGCGCCGAACATCATCTAGAACTGACCGGCAGCCTCGATGCCGCGCTTGCGGACGCTTCCATCGACGCAGTGCTGCTGGCGACGCCGCATTCGCTGCATCCGGCGCAGGTGTTGGCCTGCGCCGCCGCGCGAAAGCATGTGTTCTGCGAAAAACCGCTGGCGCTCCGCCGCGCTGACGCGGCGCGAATGCTCGACGCCTGCCGCGACGCCGGCGTCACGCTCGCGGTCGGACACAACCGCCGCTTCTGGCCCGCGATGGCCGCGTTGCGCGATATCGCCGCGAGCGGCGACCTCGGGGCCATCCTTCACATCGAAGGCCACAACAGCAATGAGAACTCGCAAAGCATCATCTCAGGCTGGCGGCTGTCGCCCGAGGAATCGCCGGGCGGCGGACTGACCGGCGCCGGATTGCACGTGCTCGACGCCTTCATCAGCCTGCTGGGGCCGGTGCGCCGCGTCTACGCCCAGCTCGCTTCACGCGAGCACGGGCCGCCTCCGCTCGACACCGCGATGCTTGCGCTCGACTTTGTCAGCGGCGCCACGGGTACGCTGGCGACGGTGCGGGCAACTCCGCTGTATTGGCGGGTCCATCTGTTCGGCACAAAAGGCTCCGCCGAGGTGCTGGATGAAGGCACGATGATCCTGCGCAAGAGCGGAAGCAAACCAAAGCAGATCGCTTATCCGGCGATCGATGTGCTGCGCGCCGAACTGGATGCCTTTGCCGAGGCAATCGAGACCAAGCGTGCCTTTCCGGTGCCGGAGGCGGATGTGCTGGCAACGCTGGCGGCCTTCGAGGCCGCGCTGCGCTCGATGCAATCCGGCAGACCCGATCAGGTGCAGTGAATCCTGGCCGGCGGCCACGCCTAATTGATGGTCGCTCCTGACGCCTTTACCACCTTTTTCCACTTCTCGATGTCTTGCGCGAGAAGGTCGCGGAATGCATCCGAGGAACTGATCAAGGGCGTCGCCCCCTGCTTTGCCAGCACCTCGATCATCTCCGGTGTCTTCAATATCTCGGCGACGTCCGCAGCTATCTTCTGCGCGATGGCGGGGCTCAAGCCGGCAGGCGCCAGGATTCCCCACCAGGGATTGACGTCGAATTTCGCAAAACCCGCCGCTTCCGCGACGGTCGGTATGTCCGGCGCCGCAGCGACACGCTTCGCGCTGCTCACGGCCAGGGCGCGGACGACGTTGCTTTGAACGCTTGAAATCACCGACGGGAAACTGGCGAACGCCGCATCGATATGTCCGCCTATCACGTCGGCTATCGCCGCTGATGCTCCCTTGTAAGGGATGTGCGTCACACGGATGCCGGCCTCGGTCTTGAGCATTTCGCCGAGCAGATGATTGACGGAGCCGTTTCCGGCGGAACCATAGGTGAGCTTGTCGGGATTGGCGCGGGCGAAGGCAATGAACTCCTTCAGCGTCTTTGCCTCCGCGCGCGGACCGACGATCAGGATAAAGGGCGTCACCGCGATGGTCGCGAGCGGGACAAAATCCTTCAGCGAATCGAACGGCAGGTTTTGATAAAGGCTCTGGTTGATCGCCTGCGAGCCTTCATAGGTGACGAGCAGCGTGTATCCGTCGGCGGGAGCCTTGGCGACAAAATCGGTGCCGACAACGCCTCCCGCGCCGGCCTTGTTCTCGATCACGACCGGCTGTCCCCAGCGCTCGCTGAGCTTCTGCCCGATGGCGCGTGCAAAAGTGTCAGTGCCGCCGCCCGCGGCTTGCGGGACCACGAGATGCACCAGTCGCGATGGGTAGTCCTGGGCCTGGACAGGCGAAATGGCAGCAAACGCGGCAAATGCAGTTGCGATCAGGCAACGAGTGTTCTTCATCTAGTCCTCCCAGCGTGTCCGTTGCGACCGGACTTGATTATCATACAGCCTCGTCCAGCAGCGGACACGGACCTTTGGTCTGCAGCTTCTTGGCTGCGATGATGTCCGCCGACGAGCGCTCCAGGTAATAGGCGACGGTCTCGACCCTGATCTTGACCGATCCCGCCGGCTTGGTCGCGTCGAGGTCCTGGAACGAAAAGAACAGCGTTCCCGAACCTTCGACGATCTTCTGCACCGGCGTGTAAGTCGGCTGGTCCATGCCGCATTCGTAGCTCGCAAGCCGGATCACGCAGCTCACCCATGGCAGGCGGGCGGCGACCTTGGCGCCCCACAGGATTTCGTTGGTGTTGCCGCTGTAGGAGGACGGCCAGACGTCCCGCACATCGAAGGGCGAGGAAATCGTCCCGTTGCTGATATCGTCGCCGAACAGCCACTGCATGAGGTCTTCGTCGATGGGCAAATACTGCGCCCACAGGATCGGGTAGCCATAGGCCTGCAGGTCGGCTTCGATCTCATGGCCGATGCCGGGGTCCATGTGATAGGGCCGCGCCAGCACCAGGATGCAGGGCCGATCGTTCTGGGCGCACCATTTCAGGATCTCGCGCCCCTTGTCCTGCATCTGCTTGTTGAAGGCCGCGAGCGCCTTGTAACCGGCGCTGACCGCGCTTCCAACTTCCGCGAGCGTGAGGCCGGGAATCGCGTCCTCCAGCGCGCGGTAGAGTTGCTTCGGCACGATCGGCGGCTCGGCAAGCGAGACGAACGGCGAGATGTATTTGATGCCGCGTTCGGCGAACACGTCGCGTTCCTTCAGAAAACCGGCCTTGATGTTTTCCGGCGCCGCCATCACGCGAGGGCATGCGAGGGAATCGACCACATGCCCGTTCAGGAAGGACGGCAGCGAACGGATCATCGGCGACAGCAGGATATCGATGTTGTGCTTCTGGCCGAACACCAACTCGCCGTAGTGGCCGGACATGCATTTCACCGGATAGCAGCAATCGACGGTGCCGCGGCCGCGGCCGTATTCGCGTCCCTGTTCGTCGCTGGTGGCTTCGGAGAAAACGATGCGGCGCGGATCGAAGCCGAGCGCGACCAGAAAGCCGAGCCAGAACTGGTGGGTCGACCAGATGTTGAGGACGCGTGGAATGCCGACGCGTAAGCTAGACCGTGACTTTGGCGGCGCGGAAAGCTTGGTTCCGAACCATTTCTCCCACGTTGGGATAAGCATGCCTGCGTTCCTCGATTTTTGCCTTCACCACCCGCAATTCGCCGGCGTCCTCGACGAGGCCCTTGGGGCACGAGTTGCCGCTGATGACACGCTCGAACCCCTCCCCGACCGGCACCTTGCTCCACGGCCTGCCTTTGCCGTCGGGTAACGCAACGTCGATGAAGGTGCGCTTGCAGGTGACACTGCACCAGCGACAAGTCGTATGTTCGTTGGTGGTGGTCGAATAGGACAAGGATTCGATGGTCTGGAAACCGCGGAAGCGGCTGGGCTTGCCGCCTTGCCAGGCATCATACGCGCATAGCGCCGCGCCGATGGCGCCGGCTTCACCGGAATAGGGATGGATCTCGATCTCGGCGTCAGGAACCTTGCTGGTGATGAAGTCGACCTGTGCTTTCACAACCGCAAGGTTGCGGTGGGTGCCGCCCTGCAGCACGAACTTGCGGCCGACGGCGCGCAGGTTGGTCAATTGACAGGCATAGACCCACACATTGAGCGGCAGCACGGCGGCCAGCGACGCCATGATTTCTTCCGCCGACCAGCCCTTGCGCTGCTGGTTGACGATGTCCGACTGCAGGAATACGCCGCACCCCATGGCGAGACTGGGCAGCGATTTGGCGGCGAAGGCGCGCTCCGCATAGTCCTGCAGCGGTACGTCGTAGCGTTCCGCCACGCCTTGCAGGAACGCGCCGTTGCCGGAGGAGCATTGCGAGTTGAGGCGGAAGTCGGCGACCGCCCCGCCGCGCAGGATCATCACTTTCACGTCGGTGCCGCCGACATCGCAGATCACGTCCGCGTCGGGAAAGAAATGCAGCGCCGCGCGCGCATGCGCCACCGTCTCAACGAGAGCAACGTCGGCGCCGACGATGTCGTTCAGCAGATCCTTGCCGTAGCCGGTGAGCGCCAGAGCGCCGATATTGCGGAAGCCGGCGGCAGCGATCTGCCGCATCAAATCCTTGGCGTCCTCGATCGGGTTGCCCATCGACAGCGCGTAGCAGCTGAACAATAGTTTTTGCTCCGTCGAAAGCACCACCGCCTTGGCCGTGGTGCTGCCGAAGTCGCATCCGACCAGAACCGCCTCACCCGCCGGCCGGCCCGCATCCTCGTCCTGCGCGGCAAGCCGCCGCTTCGGAGTCCCGTAAGCCTGCAGAAATTGCGCGAGATCCTGTTCGCCGGAAGTCAGGCCGCCGCGGCCTTCGCGCGCTTTCTGCTCATGCTGGCCCTGATCGATCCACCAGCGCAGCCGTTCCGTTCCGCCATAGCAGGACTTCGCATCGCTTTCCGCCTTGCCGATTTCGATGCAGCCGAGGCTTGCGTAATAAACCGCTTCCGCCGGAACCTGAATCAGCCCCGCGGGATCTTCATCCGGCAAAACCACCTTTCGCTCGGTCCAGATATTGGTGAGATGGTGGCGCCAGGCTTGCTGCAGGCCGGTGAAGAACAGGTTCGGCCCGCCGAGCAGCAGCACCTTTGGCGCCGGCGTGTTACCTTTCGTCAGCGTGGCGAGGTTCTGGTAGACCACCGCCTCGAACAGGCTGGCGATGATCTCCTCGACCGGCACGCCGCCCTTGACCAGCGTGTTGGCGTCGGTCTCCGCAAAAATCCCGCACTTGGAGCTGATCTTGTGCAGCGATTGTCCGCTGTACGGCATCTTCGCCAGCGCGTCGGCCGAAATCTGCAGTTTTCGCGCGGTCTTCTCGATGAAGGTGCCGGTGCCGCCGCTGCAGGCCGACTGCATATAGACTTGCTTGTTGCGGCCCGAGCCCGAGGGCGTGAAGAAGATCGTCTTCATGTCTTCGCCGCCGATCTCGGAGACGAATTGAACGTCGGGGTGCAATTTTTCCACCGCGGTTGCGACGGCAACCACCTCCTGGATCACCTTGCCGCCGACCAGCGGCGCGATCAGCCCGCTGCCGGAGCCGGTGAACAGGATAATATCGCGGCCGCGTTCCAGACCGCATTCGCTCTCCATGCGCAACAGGAATTCCAGAACCTTCTCCGCCTGCCGCGTATGGTGCCGCTGATAGTCCTGCCACAGCACCTGGTCGTTCTCGATCACAACCGCCTTGACGGTGGTCGAACCGACATCCATTCCGACGACCTTCACGCCCGGCCTCCTTGCGCCAGTTCCAGGGCAAGATTGGCTGCCGTGCCGACCACATCGCGATGCGGAACACGAAAGGTCGCCTTCTTCATCTCAGGCTTGCGCTCAAGCCGGGCTAGAGCTGCTTCCTGAGTGAGGCTGGTCTTCGACAATACACCTTCGAACTCGGCGCGGCTGCGCTTCTTGGCCTCGGTCAGGATCATCTGGCAGCGGGAGAGCGCATGCACCTCCGCGTCGCCCTTGATCTCCAGCGGCGCGTAGAGCAGGTCGGGGTGTTTGGCGAGGACGCCCGCCATGGCGCCGACGCTCATGGTGTTCGGCATGCAGGCATAGGGCGACAACTCGCAGATCATGTGCGCCTTCTTGTGCAGATGGCTCCACAGCGCCTTGCCGACCAGCATGTCGCCCTCGCCGCCCGACAATTGATGATGAAAGTACGGCGCGGCAAGGCGGCGCAACTCGTATTGGTCGGGAATCTCGTGCGGGATACCGCCGAGCGCTCCGCGCATGCGGTTGTAGGTCCAGCCGAATATTTTCTGCAGGGTCCGGATCTTGGCGAGTTTCAGCCGCGCGGTGCGGTCGATACCGACATAGTCCTCGATCTGCTGGACATAGAAGCGAAACCAGTAATCGAGCCAGACCACGACCGGGGCCGGATAGACCTCCGCGCCCTCGGCTTCCAGCCAGCGGTGGATGTTGTAATTCGGGTCGCCTTCGACGGTCTGCAGATAAAACTCGCCGGTGATCTTCACGACCGGTTTTACTTGCAGCCGGTCGACCTCGATCGCCTCGAATTTGCGGAACACCTCGCGCAACGCGGCGAGGAAATAATCGGTGGTCAGATGCCAGACCAGCGCGCCCCATTTTTTTCCCTTGTGAGGCCGATTGCGGAACACCTCGCAGAGATAATCGACACTCTCCCGCACGACGGCATCGGTTTGCCCGGCAACGACCTCATATGGCCTTGTCTTATACTCGAGGCTCTGCAGCGCATCGGTGCAAAGCACGGCCCACACCACGCCGAGCGAGAACGGCATGTCGATGTCGATACCGCCGCCGGCAAATCCTTCCTGCTCGAGCTTGTCCTGCTCCATCAGGAACAGCCGAAAACTTTCAAATCCGATGTTGCGCAGCGCCAGCTCGTAGCTCTGGTGATACTGGCCGAAGCGGCAGGCGCCGCAGGCGCCGGCGGTGAGATAGACGTATTTGTCCGCGGTCTCCTTGGGCCCGATGCGCGACGCCTCGTCTTTAAGGAAGCCTGCCAGATTGCCGGTTACAAAACTGGTCGGGCAACATTGTCCGATGTCGGCGAGTTCGCGCCCCAGCAGAAGATCGTCCTTGGTGGCGGTCGGCAGCGGACGGAAGCGGTAACCGAGGTTCGCCGCGGCCGCCTGGATCACCTTCTCCGCGCGCCAGTGCAAGCCGCCGAACAGGATTTCAACTTGCCCACGTTCTTCGCGCTTGAACGGCCGAGGCGAATAGGCCCGGTAGGCTTGACTGGTTGCAGGCACGCAAGGCCTCCCATTCTCGGCGGAGTTTTATCTCATGCCACGCGGTGATCAACAAACGCGATCATGGCATCACCCCAAAATTCTTGGCGAGATCCGCGGGCGTCATGTCGGTCGGCGGCCGCGCGAAGGTCACGCCGGCGCGCTGCAGCGCCCGCGCAATGAGGGCAACACAGCCTTGCTGGCCGCGGTCGGGAACCTCAAACCAATCGCCTGTCAGAATTGCAAACGCCAGCAGAACAAAACTCAAGCGGCCGTACTTCTGTCTCAGGCAGGAATAAGCGTATTGCGATGCCCTGGCCCGGTCGGCGGGCGACAGATCGAGATACACATAATGATATTCCTGGGCCCGATAATTTTCCAGGAGATTGAGAACCACGCCGCCGGGGATCACCTCGACAAGATGACCTTGCGAACTGACAACGATTCCCGCATGGCTCCAGTGCGCGAGCGCGCGATCTCCATCCCTGCGGCAACGCATGCGGATAAAGAAGCGGATGGACTTGCCGAGCCAACCGGTGCCGCGGATAAGCACAATGTCGCCCGGGCGGGGATCGGATATGCCCTCTCCCGGCCCGCAGCGTTTATAGGCGATCGACCTCTCACTTGCGGCCGGCGCAGTGCCGGCCGCAGCAGGGGCATGCCGCTGTTTCAGCTCCACGTCACTCATTGCGACTTTTCACGGTCGACGTTGTCACCCCTGCGGCGGATTGCTTCCGTTGCCGTTGTTGAAGTGCCGGCGAATGTCTTCGGGCTCGAGCTTGGCGCTGTAGATCGCAACGTCCTGCATCGCACCGACGAACGGAAACAGCGGGCTGCCAAGCGTGCCGGCAGGCAGCTGCGGTGATCGCCGGGTCACAAAGGGAGCTCCCGCGCCGATCCACACGGGTTGGACAGTATTCGGGGAGTAAGTAGCGGGCATACTGCCTTTCATTTCACCGTCCACAAACAGGGTCAGTGTGGTGCCATCGAAGGTCAAGGCAAGATACACTGGCTTGGGAGGTGTCCCGCCGCTGACCAACGTGATGGTGTCGCTACTGGGAAGAATTGTGAATCCCGCGGCCCCGGCGCCTCCGTTACCGACAATGCCGGCCCAACGATAATTGCCGGACTGATCGTCTTCGGTCTTCGCGAATAGCCCAAAACCCCGACCCGGGTTCAGATCGCGCATATCCAGCACAAACCTCCACGCATCGGGGTTTGGGTCGTTAGGATCGTCAGGGTTGCTCTTGCTCCAACCGACGCGGACCCAGGCCTCAACGGTAAACGATCCCTGCGGCACGAACCTCGGATCGAAAAGCGCTTCAACGTAGCAGCCGTTCACCACCACGCATGGCTGTATGACCGCGGGAAGCGCAGGCACGACAGCGTCGCCGGGGACGATTCCTGGCTGGTTAAACATGATCGAACCAAACCCCGCAGCCGCCGACTTTACGTCGGGGCTGCCCGGATTCTGGATGGTGAAGGGCGGCCATTGATAGAGGTCAGGCGCGGTAGCCATATCGATATAGCTGCTTGGAATCTTGGACTTGAGTTCGACCGCGGGAGCCGGGTTGTCTGCGCTCGTGTGCTGGTCGTTGAGCGGCCAATAGGCCATGACCGCGGTATCCCCGAGCACCGTTTTAGTGCTGTATTCGTCAAACGGTGAAGCCAGCCCCTCTACGGGCAATACGCAGCCGACGAAGCAAAGCATCCCGACAATCCCGAGCATTACGACCGGAATCAAGATCATCAATGACGCGCTCATGATACCCCCCGCGTTGCAAATACCGATGATTTGTCGCGGTAGGATCTGCCCGATCCATCATCAGTATCATTTTGGTGCTGGCAGAATTGAGAAAGTCGAAGCGAAGTATTCAGATTTGCGGCATCATATCGAAAATGGCAAAAATCGCTTTACGCCGTCCGAATGTACAAACGATCTCCCTATAAAAGCAAGTGCGGATCGACGCGGCAAAGCGGCCGCCATTCCTGCGGCAGCGCATGCGCACCAAGAAGCGGATCGACTGACCGAGCCAGCCGGCACGTCGTGCGCTCGATGGTGTTGTTCGTCATGAATCGCTGATCCCTCGTCCGTGCTGGAAATGCCGGATGATGTCGAGCGGGCCGAGCGCCTCGCTATAGATCGCGACGTCCTGGATCGCGCCGACGAACGGAAACAGCGGACTTGCCGGTTCGACGCCCGCGGGCTGCTTGCGCCGCGGCACGTAAGGCGCGCCGGCGCCGATCCATAGCGGCTGGGTCATGTTCGGCACGTAAGCGACCGCGGTGGCCTGCGCATGCTGATTGCCGTTCACAAACAGCGTCAGGGTTTGGGTCGGACCGTCATAGGTCAGTGCGAGGTAATGGACGGTGCCCTCGGCCGCGGCCGGATCCTTCAGCGTGAACGGTGCCTCGACGCTGTCGAGAGTGGTGAATGTCCCACTGCCGTCGCCGAGGACTCCGAGCCACCGATAGACCCCGGGCTGGTCGTCGATCGCCTTGGCGCATAGTCCGAACCCTGCCGTGACCGGACTGATCTCGCGCGAGTCCACCACAAACCGAAAGGCGTGCGGATCGGTGGCGGTCCAGTCCACCCGCACCCAGGCCTCCAGCGTAAACGATATTTTCGGAATGAATTTGTCGTTCCAGGCAACGTCGACGTAACAGCCGTTCACCACCATGCAGGCCGGGGCGACGGGATCGCCCGGCAGCAGGTCAACGTCGCCTTTCACGATGCCCTTCTGTCCGAGCTTGATATCGCCCGGGCCGGCGGCCGACAGCACGTCGGGATTGGAGCCGTTCGGAACGCTGTATTTCGGCCACGGATAGATCGTATCGGGATCCGCGGTGCTGGGGTCGATATACTTGCCGTTATTGTTGGATACCAGATCGACCGCCGCGTCGGTGTCCTTTGCTTCCTTGAGCGGCCAATAAGCGATCAGCGTCGTGGTCGGCAGGATGGTCTTGCCGGTGTAAGCGGTGTAGTCCTCGACATATTTGTATTCCGGAATGATGCAGCCGACAAAGCACAGCGTGCCGACGATCCCGAGCAAGACAATCGGCACCAAAACCATCAATGACGCGCTCATGATACTCCTCGCATTGGCCGGGTCGGTCAACGTCGTCGTTACGAGCTGTTTCCTCGTCCATTGTGGAAGTGCAGCAGGATGGTATCGGCGCTAAGCGCTGCGCTGTAGATCGCAACGTCCTGGATCGCGCCGACGAACGGAAACAGCGGGCTGGCAAGGGCATCGACCGGCTGCGGCCGCCGCGGCACGTAAGGCGCCGCGGCACCGATCCATAACGGCTGGGTGCTGTTCGGCACATAGACGGCGGAACTGGCGCTGCCCAGCGCTTGGCCGTTGACAAAAAGCGTAAGCGTCTGGCTCGCAGCGTCAAAGGTCAACGCCAGATAACTGGAAGCGGCAGGCGTTTCGGCGCTGCCCAGCATGATCGTGAGCTCTTCGCTCGGAACGACGGTGAATCCCTCGCTGCCGGTGCCGCCATTGCCGACCATGCCGGCCCAGCGATAGGTGCCGGGCTGGTCGTCCACCGCCTGTGCAAACAGCGCGAAGCCGGTGTCCGGGTTGAGATCGCGCGAATCCAGCACGAACCGGTTGGCGGGGGTCGCGTTGCTGTCCCAGTCGGGGCGTACCCATGCCTCGATGGTGAACGATGTCTCTGGAATGAACTTGGCATTGAACGGGACTTCTACATAGCAGCCGTTCACCACCACACAGGGCGTGAGCACCGCCGGATCGTTGCCGGGCTGGACGGTGTCGCCCGAAACAAGGCCGGGCTGCGCGAACGAGACGGTGCCCGGCGCGTCGGCCGACGGAATGTCGGGATTGGGCGGGTTCGGCACGCTGTAGGCCGGCCATGGATACAGCGAAGGCGCCGTGGTCGGATCGATATAGTTGCCGGTGTTTCCGGATATCAGCTCGGCCGCGGGCTGGGTGTCCGCCGTTTCGCCGAGCGGCCAATAGGCGATGATCGCCGGATTGGTCAACACCGTTATGCCGGTGTACTTGGTGAACGGGGGCCCGCCAAGGCCGGTAGCATCCAGGAAGCAGCCGACGAAGCAAAACATGCCGACAACTCCGAGCAAGGCGACCGGAATCAAAAGGATGAGAGATGTGCTCATAACGACCCTCGTATCATCGTGGATGAGTTTGCGCGGGCGGATCAGCGCGATCCATCATCGCCACCTGTTTTCTCGCGGATCCTCGACCGGCCGATGAGCCCCGCTTGCTAGGGATCCGATTTGGGCATGACTCCCGTTCCGTTCTGATGATGCAGAAGAATGACGTCGGGGCCAAGCGCATCGCTGTAAATGGCAACGTCCTGGATCGCGCCATGGAACGGAAACAGCGGGCTGCCCGGCTGGTCGGCAGACTGGTTCGGCCGTCGGGTGACAAAGGGCGCGCCCGCGCCGATCCATAACGGTTGCGCGGTGTTGGGCAAGTAACTGATCGAGGTGGCCGTGCCCTGCTGTTCGCCGTCCACGAACAGAGTAGCGGTGTTGGTCGCGCTATTGAAGGTCAGCGCCAGATAGACGGGGTCCGGGGTCGTTCCCATGCCGCTCAGCGTGACGAGCAACTCTTCGCTGGGGATGATGTCGAACCCGGCACTGCCGGAGCTGCCGTTCCCGATAATCGCCGCCCAACGATACTTGCCGGGCTGATCGTCGTCGTTCTTGGCGAACAGTGCAAAGCCCTTGCCGGGATTGAGGTCGCGCATATCCAGCACGAAGCGCCATGCATCGGGATCGGTGTCGCTCCAGCCGACCCGCACCCAGGCCTCAACGGTGAACGATCCCTGCGGAACGAATTTCATGTTCCAGGGCACTTCGACATAGCAGCCATTGACCACCACGCAAGGAAACAGCACGTCCGGCGTGTCGGGCGAAACGGCGTCTCCCTGCAGCAGGCCGGGCTGTTGAAAGGCGATATCGCCGGGCGCGGCGGCCGACAGCACGTCCGGATTGGGCGGGTTCTGGACCGCGAAGGCCAGCCAGGGGTACAACGGGGGCGCCGTGTTGGGGTCGATGTAATTGCCGGTGTTTCCGGATATCAATTCGGCCGCCGGCTCGGTGTCGCTGGTCTCGCGCAGCGGCCAGTAGGCGATGATGGCGGGATTGAGCATCACGGTAGTGGCGCTGTACGAGCTGAACGGATCCGCGGTCCCATGCGTGTTCAACCCGCAGCCGACGAAACAAAGCATGCCGACGATGCCGAGCAACATGAGGGGTAGCAGAACGACCAACGACATGCTCATCGCGAATTACTCCCGCTGCGCCGGCATCAGGAATCTGCGGCCGGATCGGAAAACCTTCAACTATGGCTTGGTGTCTCCCGGGTTTTGACCGGTTCAATCGCTCAAGTTGTATTCTAGCGGATAACCAAGAAAATCGCCACTCTCGGCCAAGCCGCGCGGCCGTTGCCGTTCGGGAGGCCAGATCTATCCCCAGATGCAGATCTATCCCCAGATAAAGGCAAGCCCGATCAATGCTGCGACCGCCAGCAGAACCGAGGTCGCCTGCATCGCCGTCTTGTCGCGGCCGCCGGTCTCGTCGTCACGCAAGCTTTCCAGATACCAGCGCCCCAATGCGTAGCCGGCAAGCACGAGACAGAATATCGCCCCGGGGAACGGCGCGACGTTGCGCAGCAACAGCGCCACGCCGAACAGCATCAACGCGAACGCCATCTCCATCAGCTGGGTCGGGATGCGCCGCCGCCAGATTCCGTGGTGGTCCGGCAGCGACAGCGCAAACCAGGCGTCGCTCGGCCGGCCCCCGCAACACCCGTTGAGGAAACATCCGATCCGGGTGAACGCCATCCCGAGCAGGATCGTCAGCGCCGCGGCGTCCCAGAAACCCGCAAACGGCAGGCCCAACAGACGCAGCAGCGGAAATGACAGCGGCACGGCCAGGATGAAGCCGCCATACATCGCCATCCCGCCCTCGTCGCGCCGCCAGATCCGAGCCGGATCGTGACGGTAAAGGTCCCATCGGCTCAGCACGAAATAAAGCCGCGAGCCGGCCAGCGCCGGAATCAGCAGCAGTGTGATGGCGATGGCGAACCGGTCGGCGCTCATGCCCGAACGTTGCGCGACCCAGGCCCCGACGAAGACGCCGGCCAGCAGGCCGACATAGAGCATGGCCGGATAGCTGTAGATATTGTAGCCGCGCCAGCTGAACAGGATCCTACGCATGGCCGCCCAGCGCGGTCAGCACAATCGCGCCGACGCCGGCCACCAGCGCCGCGTCAGCCAGATTGAATACCGGCCACGGCCCGATGGCGACGAAGTCCACCACCGCCCCGCGCATCAGCCGGTCGAGCACATTTCCCGTCGCGCCGCCGATCGCCGCGCCGATGCCGATCGGCACCACCGCCGCCTGGCCGAGCAGGCCGCTGTGCAGCACCAGCGCGGCGAGCACGATCATCGCCGCCCACAGCGCGGCAAGCGCCGGCATGCCCGCGAGCGCCGCCACCGTCCCTCGCCGGTTGAGCATGCATCGGATCGACAGGAACGGGCGCGGCGCGCCGGCGCCGGCCAGCGGCCATCGCGCCAACACGAACGCCTTGCTGAACTGATCGGCCGCCACCACCAGCGCCGCCGTGAGCATCGATAAAAGCCAGATCAAAGGCCCAAGCCTCTTGTCGCTCGCTGCGCATAACGCGACGTCAGGTCCCGGGCATAGTTATCGCCCGGGATGCGCGCGCGCAAGTTGGCGCTGTCGCTACCGCGATTGCGTGCACGTTGACCAGCAGCCAAAGCTACCAGCATTCCGAGAGATGGAGGGCTCCGGGGATGCAGGAGCCCGGCAGAACGCTGAGACGGACGTGCGCGGCCGCCGGCGGCTCCGGGATACAACCATTACGCGTGGGCGGCGCCTGAAAAACACATTGGCAACATGGCCGCCGCGGGCAGGCTCAGGCCGCGCCGAGCTGGGCGCGCATCTCCGCCTCGCCGCCGAACGGCGCCACCAGTTCGACGATGCGCATCGCGGTTCCGCTCTTCCATTCCACCGCGGAGAGGCGGCGGTCGCCCGCGTCGATGCGTTTGGCCACGAGGTCGTCGACCAGCGCCCACAGCGCGACCCCGACCGGCTGTTCGCCCTGGTAGAAGATGCGGAATTGCCGCAGCAGCAGCGCGGGCATCACCAGCCATTCGAGATCGCCGAGCGGGATCGCCTTGTGGCGCGGGCTCTGCGTCATCAGCCAGGTGATTTCGCCCAGCACCTGCGCCACCGTCTTCGGCCCGGCCGCGGCGGTCGCGGCGCCGCCGTTGGCGGACGGCGCGGCGCCGAAGCCTGCGAGCGCCTCCTTCAGCGCCGCCTCACCGAGCAGCGGCGCGCCGGCGCCCTTGCCGGCCGCGGGCCCGGCTGTGCGCTTGGCCCGCGCGTTCTTCTTGATCTCCGCCATAGGCTGCTCCCGTCGCAATCGCCGGATACTAGAACATGATGGCTTGAAGTCGAATCGCCATGACGCGTAGGTCGCCTCTTGGCGCCGTGGGAAGCGGACCGTGGTGTGCGCAGTCATATCGAACCGGTCTCCACCTGCGATTCCCTGCCAACATGGAAATTAACAGGGAATTTCGCCATTTCGGCGGTTTTGGACGCCATTTTCCAGCCAAAAGCCCGGGTGCCGCAGTGACTTCCGGCGAAAGTCCCTGCGAAAATATCAGGGAAAATTTCGTAGGTGTCAGGGGCCAAATCGAGATATCAGCGTAATTGAACCAGGCATCAGGGCCGAGGCGGACTCCCAGTCCGACCATCAAGCCCAGCGGCAGCGCGTAGCTCAGATACAATGAGAGAACATGTTGGGCCACCATTATTGCCGTCTCCGGAGTGACTATGGATAACCTATTGCGTGTGACGGCGGGCGCGCTTGGCTGCCTTATCGTCGTGGCATTTCAATTGCAGTTCCTGCCGTTTTTTTCACCGCTGTTCGTCGATAACCGAACGGTTTGGCCGATCGTTTATTTCGGCTGCTGGACGGCCGCCATCATTACCACCGCTCTGCTGTTGATCTTCCAGAAGCCGATCATGCTGCGGACCCTTCCAGTACTCGTGGTCTGCGCATTGTCGGCCGCTCTCACGTTCATTCATCCGATTGGCCCTGTTGCAAAGAACTTCCTTGTGGCCACGGGCTTCGTGGCGTGCGGCACCGTGCTCACCCTCGCGTCATCGCCACTTGCATTACTGAGATTTTCAGCTGCGGCGACGGTTCTGAACGCCATCATTTGCCTGCTCGATATCTTCTTCGCCTACGGCTTTTCCAATACGATGGGACGCGCCGCGGGCCTCAGCATCAACGCCAATGCGGCGGCCGCCCTTCTACTTTTGGGCGCTGCAAGCGCCTCCTGGGCGGTGCCGCACCGATGGCGCACCGCTTTCCTGCTGATCACGGGTGCAGCGATCCTCGTGACGCAGGCGCGCTCGATATTGTTCGCCGCCATGATCATTGGCGGCCTTGTTGCGGCAAATTTGATTTGGACCCGGCACAAGAATGCTGCGCGTCGCCGCTCGCTGCAGTGGATCGGCAACAGCGCACTGGGCCTCGGCCTGATCGTATGGATCGCAGTCGCCGTGTTCAGCAACGATCGCGCTTTGTTCTCCGCGAAAATTTACTTAGGACAAATCGGCACCTCGCTCGCAACGCTTGAGAAGGCACGCAATTCGATAGCGCAGGACGTTCGGTCGAAAACAGCGACAACCGAATCCACGGCGCGGGCGGACAATCAGCCGAACGCAGCCGAGCCGTCGAGCGCGACATCTAATTCGGCTGCCAAACCCGGGACGGACGACGTGGTCGAGGAGATCACCCGCCGGATGGCAAACGACATCGACATCAACTCCATTTCGGCGCGCGGACTCTGCTGGAACGCGCCTTCCTTTCCTACAGAAAGGGTCCCATGTTGGGACAGGGTCTAGACGCGGCGCACGCGCTGGCTCCGCACAACATGTTCCTCCTGTTCGCTGTTGCGTTCGGCGATATCGGCTGGTTCGTGCCACTGGCGTTTCTCGCGCTCACGGCATGGTGGGCGCGCGGCATACAGCAAATGCCGCTTCTTCTGGCGACCACAGCGGTGATGATGACTTCGCACGACCTATTGTCGCCGAGCCTGCTTGCGCCGATCGTGTTCGGCGTCGCCGGGCTGATCTGGCAGCGGCATCCGCTCAATGATGCGATGCACACCCTTCCCGCGCTACCTTATATCGTGCTGGCTGTTCCGCCGTTGTTCGCTCTTGGCTCGCTTTTCGCTCTTTCGGCGGCGACGTTTCCCGCCGTGCCGCAGCTTCTTCTGTTTCTCGTTTTCTGCACTACCGCGCTTTGGTCGGCTTGCGTCTGGCGCGCGCAAAAAGCTGACGTATCGAGTCTATAGCGCCTGGCGAGGCGGTTGATGGCCTTGAACGACAACGACGCCACATGCCTGATGGAATGGCGCGGCTGACGCTCGAGCGGCAGGCACCTGTTAGCCGCCGCGCAAGCATGCGAGGCCGGCTCATCTGGCGGAACGCACCGCTTCCCAGAACGCGATCTTGGACAATATCGATAACATCGAAATCTATCCTCCGTGAGCCGGAGGCGGGCCTTTGCCACCCGCTTTCTGGTAGTAGAGCTTGTATAATTCGTCGATGGCGAATTTCTTGTCACCGAGCTTTTCCAGCCTCTTCAATTGATAGACAAACATCTGACCAAAGGGGGAAACAGTTGCGAGCTGCCCTTGCTCAACAAGGGCAAGCCAAACTTCCACGTCCGCGGTCGCGCGGCGAAGGCATTCCTGGGCGATCAACGGATCGGATCGTTCAGCCATCGCGGGTAGTCACAATGCTCCGCCTTCCCCGGTGGGATTCTGGGAAAATCGACGGCCGTGAATGAACCGCTTAATCGGCTCTGAAGTGGTGCGCGTCAAACTTGCGTAAGTCCTCACTTCGGCAAGCCTACAAATCGCGGCGCGAATTCTGGACGCTGCGGGCGGGGTGTTCAGAGCTCCGCCAACTCGTTCGAAAACAGCTTTGTCGCCACAGCTTCGTCGATGATCGTCCTGATCGTCCGGACGCACCTTCCACATTTCGCGTTGCAGCCCAGCCGGCTGTAGATCTCGCTCACACGAGGCGGAACGTATGAAGGATCTCTCGCAATTACGCGGATGTCCTGGTCGCTCAAGATATTGCACGAGCATACGATCATGACAGTAAGAGGCCCCGGACCCAACTAGTCGCGGTAATAAAACCCACAAAGCGGCGTTATAAAACCCACAAAGATGAAGAAGTAACGCTCCGCGCCGCAATTGCCGATTTTCCTGGACACTGTGTCTTTTCGGACCCTAACGCGGCGGTCCGGAGATGGGGTTGCTCCTCGTGATGCCCAATCAGCGTCATTGACCGGCGATCCCATCAGACCCGGCGATGTCGGCAAGATCGCCGTCACCTCGCTCGATGCGCATCATCCCAGGATCCGCCTCGCGCTTGGCGACCCACCGCGGCGCTGCCGGACGCGAGCCCCTGCGGCCGCACCGGCCAGACCACAAAGGTCATGGGCATGTTCGTGTGGCCCGAGCAAGTCGCCGAGGTCGGTTAGCGCCACCTGGAACTCGGGCGGCTGCGCCTCGTCATGACCGTGCCGGGAAAACGACGTGATCGCGCCAAACGCTGAATGCAGCTCACCCGGCGATGCGAAACCTGCGAGGAGGACGTGATGATACTGGAGCCCGAATGCAGTTCGGCGCACGAGAGCCTGCAAGATCGATTGGTCTCGCCCTGCGTGCCCTCGCCAAGCACGCCGAACGACGGGAAGTCAACAGCCCGCGAGCGCGGCTGATCTGCTGATGGTCGAGGTTATCGGCGAAAGCCGATGATCCCGTCATTGGCCCCAAATCATGGCTTGGCTATGTGCCAGGTTCCGCCATTGGCGCCGTCACCGTTGGTGTCGCCGGGAGCCTTGTCATTTACGTAGGTATAAACGGGCTTTCCCTTGTAAGCCCACATCTTCCTGCCGTCATCGCGCGTGACAGGCGTCCAGTCGCCGCTGGCTATCGGAGCGCCCCCCGCCGGCAGCGGCGGCCAGTTCTGCGCGCAAGGGCCGTTGCACGTCGACTTCCCGGCGCTGTCTTTGTCAAACGTATAAAGGGTCATTCCCTTGTCGTCGACCCACACTTTGCCTTTGCTTGTATTGCCAGTCTGTTGAGCCCACGCCTGCGAGCCGAGCAACAGAAAGGCCGAGGTGCAGATGAGCAGTTTATACTTCATGGCGCACGCTCCATCGTCATCTATGAATACAAAACTTACATCGGTAGCGTAGCTTTAATACAGGAAATTTGCACTCAGAGCGCGACAAATTATCCTCCGCGACAAGCAATCGAGCCTTCGGGCGAACGCGAGCCCGGATCGATGCGCAAATTGCTTCGGCCTGCCACGGGTTTTTGCGCCGCACCACGCCGCTAACGCAACGCCAATCGATGGCATTCCCGCACGAATGCGACTGCAATTGGTTGCCCTTCGTCAGACCGAAAGGAGCATCCAACTGCGGACGGCAAGTCGTTGCAGCCTTCGCTAACATCGGCGCTGCTCGCTGATCCAATGCAACGTCCGCGGCATCGTTCCCCGGTCGCTGCAGGGAGCCACCACATCGCCGCCGATTGTATCCTTGGTGCAACATTCCAAGGAAAACCAGCGGGACTCAGTCGCTTCCTGGGGGGTACCCCTTTGCATCCCAACCCGGCGTGGTTGGATATCGAGTGGTTATCGCATCACCCATCAGCCGACCATTTCATGATTGTCTGTTCCTGTAACGTCCTCAGTGACCATGATGTCCGGAGTGCCGCCAGGGCGGCGGAACATCTTCTCCGCAATGCGAAGCAGCTCTATCATTGGCCGGGTTGCAACGCTGAATGCGGCCGGTGCGCCCGCACCATCAGGACCATCGTTGATCGGGTTTTAAGCAGTTGCCGTCCTGACTAGGATGATGCCAAACCCTCAGAATCCAGCGCCCCTATCTTTTCACGGCAAGGAGGAATCCGGTCGTGGATGATAGTTTTGAGGTTCACCTTCGTCGTAGCGGCCGCACATTCACCGTGCCGCAGGAAAAGACCATCTTGCGTACGCTGCTGGATGCAGGAATCGATGCGGATTTTTCGTGTTCGATGGGTGGATGCGGGACCTGCGAAACCAGGGTCGTGGAGGGTATCCCGGATCATCGCGACAACTATCTGACCGACGAGGAAAAGGCGACGAACAAGGTGATCATGATCTGTTGCTCCAGATCGAAATCTCCGGTGTTGGTCCTGGATCTCTAGGCACGAAATTCTAAAAGCCCTTGGCGAGACACCATCTGACGGTCGGTTCCCTTGTGGGGCTTGGGAGTGGATGGTAGGCCAATTCTCGAAGGGATGGGAAATGGCAAAGACAATCCTGTCTTATATGGCTGTGATCGTCCTCTCGCTGGTCCTGTTAGTCGGCGCCGAGTGGCTTGCTGCCGCCACTCATTTAGCCGATCGCATCGCGTTGCTGGAAGACAATTCAACCATCAGACGCGGTCATCGCTGGGGATCCAGCGCTTCACACATGGTAAAATCACCGGAAGGGTTTTATCTCTATCAGCCCTGGTCGGCTGATGGCGTAACGATCAATGAACTGGGCCTTAGGACGGCGTCGCCAACCCCGAAGGCCACCGAGGAGCGTCGCATTGCGATCGTCGGTGGCTCGGTTGTTTGGGGCTATCTACTGGCAGATGCCGATACGATCCCCGCCCTCCTGCAAGCCAAAATTCATGCGGCAGGTCGGACCGACATATCCGTCTACAATTTCGGCATCGAAGGCGCGACCATCCAGGCCGAACTCGCCTTGCTTAGACATTTCAGGGTCGTCTACCAAATCGACCACGCCATTTTTTTTACCGGCGGCAATGACATATTTCTCGACTACTTCGACGTTGACGGATTGCCGGGTCAACAGACCCGACAGAACAACTTCCTCACCAACCTCGAACTCTACAAGCTTGCCGATAAGATCAGTTACTCTTGGCTTCCCCCCGCCAAGGAGCGTATCCGGAAGCTGGACGACTTGATCTCACATCTCGGCGCGAGATCGCATTTGATACGCGGGATATCGGCAGCGCGCGAATACTGCCGGGAGACGGGACTTAGCTGTGACTTCGTGTTGCAGCCGCTGCTGTTGACAAGGAAACCCCTGCTCGGCAGTGAACCGAAGCTCGCGTCATCCTCGCTCAACATCTTTCCAAAACTCGATTCCCTTACTTTTGCCACCTATCGGACCGCATCGGGCCTCGGGCCGTCCGTACACGATTTCTCGGCGTCGCTGGACGGCGGACGAGACCAATACTTTCTTGATACGATGCACCTGAATGAGGCCGGGACAGCAGCCGTCGCTCAAACATTGTTGCCGCTAGCCTTGTCTCGGCCGCGTTGAGATATCAGCGCTAGCCCGGACCGGGAAAAAATTCGCCCGTTTTGCCGGTCATCCAATAGGCCATGAGACCCATCCATTCACGACCAGCCGTATCGACGCGGCTAAGCCCGACGATTACGAATTCCGAAAACATCGGCAGACTGCTGCGTCCGGCGGTCCGCCAATCGACCGGATACGGCTCGACTTCGAAACCGACTTTTCGAAAAATTCCGATCGACCTCGGCATGTGATAGGCTAACGTCACCAGAATCCAGCGCTCTCCGCGCTTCGGCGAGACCATGGCTTTGACGAACTCGGCGTTCTCGTAGGTATTTCGCGAACGCCGCTCCAGGATCATGCGGTCTCTGGAAATACCAAAACTTTCGAAGAACGATACGGAAAGATCGGCCTCCCTCGAATCGTCGTTCCTGATGAGATTCGCGTTGCCTCCAGAAAATACAACACGGGCAGTTGGATAGCGGCGAGCAAGCGCGGCTGCGGCGACGATGCGATCGACGGAAGCGCCAAATACAACGACGCCATGGAGCGCAGACATGTTCGGATCGATAGCGCCTCCCAACACGATTATGCCATCCGGCGTCCTACCCGTCTCCTTCCATTGCGGAAATCGTGCTTCAAGCGGATAGAGAAGCCAATTTCCAATCGGCGAAAATCCGCAGATGGCCATCAACAACACGCTCGCTACAACGAGCTTGCGGCCCAGCGCGGCAAGGCTGGAAAACAAAAACATCAGGCCGACGATACCGACGCCGATCATGAGATTCGATGGCATCAGCATCACGCCGAGCGTCTTGGACAGGAAAAAGAACACCTCGAAAAACTCCCGGGACGCGGCTTCAACGTTGAATGATAGGCGAATTCGGACAATCAGCGCGGCCGTATTATCGATCGCGGAGGAATATTGACCCCCCTTCTTCGGGCCCGCCATTCGTAGGTGGCACCAATTGCGGCTGCATAGAAAGTATGAGCCACGAATGCGATCCGGCGCCAACGCCGGTCGATCAGCGCAAATTTGCGACGTATCTGGACGCGCCGTCCCGAGACCGACCCGCTGCGTTCGGCAGTCGGGTCGGGAAGCACTTCATCGACCAAAAACCGACGCGTCGGCCGATCAAGCAACGCGTCCATTGCCCGGTGAACGGCGGGTGTTCTCGCGTCTGCAAACATCGAGCTGGTCACGTGCAGCGCGCCAAACAAGGCACGTTCCGTTTGCCAGTCCTTTGCGCGTTGTACGCACTGGTCCAGTTCGTCCCCTGATTGCAACAACAGAAGGTAGAAGTCGAGAAAGCGACTGAGCTCGGAGGTGAACTCATCCTTCGCCAGGCCATATGCATGCGCCAGAATCGCGTCGGCCGGTGACAAGCGATAGCCGCTCACGCCATTGCGCTCGAACCGCTCGCGCCGCTGCCACATGCCATCGTAGTCGATTGCCGCCCGCACGCGCTGAGCAAAGCTGCGATGCAGTTCGACGAGTACGCCACCGATCACAACCGGTATTTCGTGATGCCAGGGAGAGAAAGCAGCTCCAAATCCGGCGTATCTCCGGGGATAGCCGGCAGCCTCCAGCTTGCTTAGTGCGCGCGGAAATTCGGTGGAAGGAATGAACACATCGACATCAGCCATCGGCCGAAACTCGGGACGATCATAGAGACGATGGCAATAGTCCGATCCCTTGTAGAACAGGAACGCCTCGACGCCCAGAACGCGCTGCAGTTCCGACACGGCATCGCGCGCCAGTTCAAAGCGCTTCCGGTACAGGAAGTCCATCGCCCGAAAGCGAGGCTTTGCGGCGATGACCTCCGCCGGCAGATCGTCATCCGCCAGCAACAGAGGTAGAAGCTTCTGGCCATTGACGTAGTTGAAGAACGCCGCGATCTCGGTGTCACCGCGCGGGGGCCATTCACGAGATGTCGCAAGGCGACAGACGATGGGCCACAATTCGGGTGGGACTTGCGTCACTCTGCCGGCGCGGCCGGTGGGACCGCAGGGGTGCCGCGCACGCGCTGGCGGATAAGTCGCGCAACTTCGAGGAATGGATAGGTAAATTGGCCTACAACGCCCTCAGGCACCGGATCGCCGGCTATTCCATGCTCGACGGGAGCGGGCGCGGTACGATTGGCGGTGCCGAACAAGTCATCCCAGAACGAGAATAACATCGAGTAGTTGCAGTTGTGCAGCTTCTCGTCCTTGGAATGATGGATGCGATGGAAACGGGGACTGACCAGAATACGACCTAATCGCCCGTAAGACCAATTCCAGTCGGAATGCTGCGCGAGCAGAAGCCACGCCATGAGGAAGTCGACCCACAGCCACAAGGTCAGCCCGGTGCCGAGTATTTGAAAAGGAATAAAGAGCCAGAGCCGGAGTAGCGTCTCATCCACGAAATGAAAGCGATAATTGGTGACCGCGGTGAGCGTCGTCTGCGAGTGATGGATGCTGTGAAAAGCCCACAGATAAGGATTGGAATGCCGCCACCGATGACTCCAGTAGCCGACGAACTCCGCGACCATGATCATCGTAATGACCTGCAGGACGGGAGACATGGACGAAAGGAGATCGAGCTTCATCCACGGGGCATAAGCGGCCACCAGGCTATTCAAGGCCCTATAGAGCCAGGTGAAGAAAAAGACGTGATAGAATCCGCCGTAGTAGAAGACGAAGTAGAGGAAATCGACCCGGAAGGCCCGGGAACCGTAGCGAACCTTCCAGTTCTTGCGTGACGCGATCTCGAGCAGCACGGTTACGGCGAGAACCAATGTCAGCTTGCTGACATCGCGCAAGAACGACGTATTCCAAACGAACACTTCGATTCTTGAGACCAGCCACTCCATCCAGGCCGGCCAGGTCAACGACAGCATCACTGCGTTCATGATGATACCTTTTACGGGCGCCCGACGAGAAACGGCAGCATGGTCTTGCGCACATGCTGCTGCCTGAATGACCAGATCAAACCGTCAAAGTAGAAATGCTGGAGCGCGACAAACAGGTAGATCATCTCGAAATATGACTCATGCCCGGAGCTGACGGTTACATCGCGAAGCAGATAGATAAATGCGGCGAAAGCCAGACAAGCCGGGATAAGAATGTGGAGCTTGCTGCTCAACTTCAGCAACGGCCGCGGAGCTCCCTCGCTAGCGCCGCCAAATTTCCGCCGATGCAGCAGCCAAACCAGCGTCAGATACTGCACGTAGTGGGGCAGCAGCATTGCCATCGTGGCGTAGCCGGAATCCTTGATAAACAGGTAGGGATAAAAGAATCCCAGGCTGGCGGCCAGGAACAAACCTTCAGGCAGTCCCACTACGGTATTGCGCCGATACAGGGCAACGCCGAGCCGCCCCAAATAATATGCCGCAACGACGCCCAGCGGGATCTTTACGATCCAGAACAGGTCCTTCGAAAACCATCCGAAGAAACCCATCATTTCTTCATGCGTATTGATATTCCAGAATGCCAGGAAAAAGCTTACGGCAATAATGGCGTTATTGGCCGCATTCTTTTGAACTTGATCGGTCGCGCCGGCGCGGCTGCGATAGAGCGATAGAATTCCGCAATTCTGTCGCGAGACATGCCAGGTATTCCAGACAAACAAGACCACCTGAACGATATACGGAACCTGAAGGCCGATCAGTATCCAGTACACGACGGCAAGCAGAGTCGGGCCGCCAAAGAATGCCAGCCAGCGCGACCGGTAATAGGGTCTGTTCTCGTTCCAGAAAAAAAACGAAAATGTCGACGCATAGTGCAGGAACGCCAATCCCAATACGCCGCCAATGGCGAGGACCGGGATTCGCAGATAGATGCCGACAAAAACCGGTAACGTCGCCAACGGCGCGGCTATCAGGAGGAAGAAATCGAACAGCGCGGAATGAATCCAGCCGGCGTTACTGACGCGCGCGCGAACTCCAAGTGATTCCACACCCAGATCGTTGATGCTGGACATGCTGGTCCCCGTCAGTTTGCCGACAGCCGTCGGCGTAAAGCTCTGAAAGCCGTACTTGCAAAAACTGGAATACCCTGCCGCCAGAGCCATTCTACACGATAAGCAAAGCGGATACGAGCGCCCAGGCGGTCGACCGGGCATAACCAGGTCGCAAAGACGCCCGGCATCACGCTACGCAAAAAAGAGCCCGGGCCGGGAGCCATGCCCGGCACCACGCCTACGACATGGCTGGAATTTACCGGCTCGTCCGGCAACCAGTTTGCGTCGCCCCATGTCAGCAACCAGATACCCGCGCGGGCGGCCAATCGATGAACCATGACACGATCGTCGCGGCGAAAGACAACGACATCCCCGACGACCGGATCGCGCCCGCATTCCACAACAACCTGCTGCCCCGGCACGATCGTCGGCAGCATGCTTGTTCCTCCGAAGGAGGTCGTGAACTTCCGCCGCTCGCGCTTCCAGAGTTCCGCAACGGCCTCAAGTTCTGCGGCCGACGGCGACTCGAGTGCGAGAGCGACCTCGTTCACGACTGGGCAACGAAGGAATGGGCGGTTTGAATTTCGTCGTCGGTGAAACCCGCCTCACGGCGGACGTCTTCCGACACCGGATAGGTCACCATGTTCCTGGCGCCTACGACCTCCTTGAACGCGGCGTCACCCTGCGCGATGCCTCGTGCCAGCGCCATCATGGTGCGCGGCCCTTCTTCGGCGACAAGCTTCTTGATCCATACGTTGGCGAAGCGCACGTGCTGCACTTCGTCCGCGAGCTGCTGATCGAAAAGTGCAATGAACTCGGCGTCGTCCTTGCGGATCTCCGAATTCATGCCGTCGGTAATGGCATCGATACCCGACGCCTCGAAGCTTCGGTTGGCGACAGCCAGCCGTCCGATCAGGGACGGAATCGCCATCATGATCCGATACTGGAAATTGATCACCGGGAACTGGCCCACCCTGCCGCCACGGGCTTCCAGCAGGCGCCGGAAAGCGATGGCGTGCCGGGCTTCGTCGGCGGCCTGACGAGCCATCGACATCCGCAGGGCCCACGGCGCTTCGGGAAAGTCGACGAGGTTGCTGGCAGCAATTTCCATGCTGTTCAGCTCTTCGTTCATCTGCCGGGTCAGGAATTCCAGGCTCATGTCGGGATGGTTGGCCGGAAGGTTGTCCATCTCGGCCCACTTTTCCCTGACATCGAAGCGCGCGTCCCGCTTGGGACCCTCGGCAAACAGCTTCGGATCCATCGTCATGCCGCTTTCTCCGGAACCAGCGTGCGGAATCCGGCCTGTCTCAGGATTTCGTGGATTTCGTCTTCAGAGAATTCCGCAAGCTGCCGGAAGCCGACATTGATCGCGGGAATACGATTTTCGGGGGACGCCAGCTGGGTGCCGACCGCATTCACCTCGCCGCCGTCCCTGATCTGGAATTTGGCGTTGGCGTCAGCGACGAAACGGATGGCGGCCGCCATCTGCATGAGCACGCGAGGGTTCTTCTGCGACAGCTTCTTGATCCAGCGGTTCGCAAACCGCACGTGCTGAATTTCGTCGGTATTGATGCCATCGAGGATGTCGGCGGTGGTGGTATCCCCGGCCGTCCGCATCGTTTGGGTGATGAGGCCGATCACATCCATGGCTCCCGCTTCGAGCGTGCGGTTCTGGATCGTGATGCGCCCAACAAGGTTGTCGCAGGCGCAAGTGATATCCCACTCCAGCGTCGTGATGGGAAACTCGCCCTTGTGACCACCGAGTTCTTTCAGCCGACGATAGAGAACGCGAACGTGCCGCGATTCATCCCACGCCTGCCGCGCCAGCTCCATCCGCAATTCCCATGGAGCGTCGGGGAATTCGGCCACGCAGATTGCGGCCATATCGACGCTCGTCATTTCATTGGTCATGTGCCGATGCAAGATTTCTCGGCGCGCCGTTTGCGACATGTCACCAACCTCGTGCATATCCACATCGCGTGTCACGACCTTGAAGCAAGCGTCACGGGCCGGCGGCTCGCGAAGCACCAGCTCACCGACCTTGTAATATCCGATCTCGTTCATGCTGCCACCTTTTGTTCGGCCAGGATCGTGTCGATCGCCTTCTCGCGCGCCGCGATCGGCGCTCCGGCCCCCTTGGCCAAGGTGACTTCACCACGCAACGTCTCGATGTCCTTCAGCTGCCGCTGAAGATCGGTGACGATCCGTTCCATGATCGCGGCGGTCGGTTCATCAAGGATGGGATCGGTCGCGGCGATATAGTTCTGGAAGCGGGTGATCAATCCGGGGATCATGCCATCATACATCGCGGCGATGCGGCCTGCCGTCGTTTCGGTTTTTGCCACATCCTTCATCAGGGCCTCGTAGGCTTCGGCAGCCGGCAGCGTGTAGTGCTCGGGCTGACGCAGCTCGAATGTGCGTTTGCCAAGCGCATCGGCCATCTGGGCATATTCCCAGATATGACGGCCAAGCGTCACCTTCACTTCCATCTCGGGCGTGATCGGCGTCCAACGCGCAGTCGTTTCCATCGCCCAAACAGCGATGCGACGGAACGTCGCGATGGTGTTGCAGCGCTCTACGACGCTAGTGATTTTTCGCATGCAAAGAACTCCTCGATATGTTGGGCAGTGGCATCCGGATCGCCCGGGTGGAGTTGATAGACCTTGCCGCTGGACAGCAGCTGGGTCAATTCGAAGATACGCCGGCTATGCGACTCGTTCAGAAAGGAACTCATCAGCGGCTGCAGTTCAACCAGTTCCGCACGTCCGGGCGTGATGCGCCGGATTGACGGCTGTTCCCTGAACCCGCGGAGAAACACCAGCCGCCTCAGAGGAAACGGTTTTGGTTCCTCGACGGCGAATAGTTTTCCGATGTCGACGCGAGCGAATCCATCCTGCCCTATTCGTTCGGCATGCTCGCGCGTCAAGCCACGTTCAACGGCGCTGGATCGTGGTCCCCGCTTGATGCCGACCGGACGCCGGAAGGGTATCAATTCGCGCCGTGCCGGAACATAGGCCGCGATCTCATCGCTCAGAAAATTATGGCCCCTCGCAGCCAGCGCGAGAGCGGTCGTCGATTTTCCTCCGCCGGCCGGCCCGACAAAGATCGTTCCTTCACCAAAAATGCCCAGCGCGGAAGCGTGGAAGAAAATGGCATCGGAACGAATTCTCAGCAGCCGCCAGAACAGGTACCAGATAATGCAAAGGCGCCAGCGCGAGTCCAACGCGAACAAGCAGTCACGACCGCGGAAAGCGAATGCCGGAACCTCGGAACCGCGAAAGGCAATACTCCTCCAGCCCGGCTCATTCGTCTCGAGTACTTCGAACTGGCCTTGCTCAAGCTCGATTGCAAAATTCAACTCACGCCCGTCGACGGGCAGATCATCGCTTCCCGTCATTCGAAACCAGCCGAAGTCGCTACGCGCGCGCGTATGGACTTCGATATGCATGTCGGACGGAATCGAAAGTCGGCCCGCCACGGGCTCCGGCCCGCCGAACATGGTAAAGAAATCCGGAAACAAGGTTTTTTCGTCGCACTCGAGCGTGATGCGCTTATCGGCCATCACAGCCGACGTGGCAAACACCGCACCCCGTTCCGCCTGCTGGAGCGATGCAAGGATGTCATCGAGACGCTGACTCGGCCTGCCGGTCAACGGTCGCCACCCCAAATCATACGCGTTGGACAGACTTCGGTGCACTGGAACACTCCCGAGCGCACTGACATCTACGGGGACCGCAAGCCCGCAGTAAGCGAGAACTCGCAAGAACCATATACGGCCTTCCTTGGAAGGCCGATATCAGTCGCCCCTACCCAAACGGCTCACCAGATCAGCAGGTCGGGTTGGTCCACCAACCAGCCATCGACTGAGTGATCTGGAACGAGTTCAGGATTTCCTTCTCGCTCATCGCCTGAATCTTCGGTGCCTCATAGCGCGGAAGAGTTTGCGCCTGGGCTTCAGTGTTCTGCGTATCGATCGGCTTGTTCATGACAGTTTCCATTTCTTGTAAAGACAGGCTACCCCTTAGAAATCATCCCGAGAGCAAGCAGCTCGTCGAGACCAGCCTTCATATCCGCAGCAACTGGCGCCCCTTCAGAGAGAGCAAAGTCCTTTGGAATGGATCTGACGATCCCTTCCATATCGAATTCGCCCTCGCAGTGCCGCCACAGATAAGACATCGTAGAATTAAGCACGTAGAATTGCGATTTGGCCGGATCGAACAGCATGATATCGCTGCCCAACGGAGCCTCCTCGATCTTCGGGTTTCGTATGTAACGTTCCGCCATAGTCCTCGAACCAAATAGAGACCCATCGCGGTCAGGCCAGCACCGCGTATCACACCACACCCGAGTGAACAAATCTTATCGTGGAGCAGGCCGTCCGAGTCAAGATTTGAATGGGCTTTTTCCTTCTAGTGTGGCCGATTTAACCCAATCCCGCCTCGCATCAATTGCTTGATTACACAGGGAATTTCTATTTCTGGGGATTGCGACGCGCGCGCGCACGCCCTCCACCGTCAGAGATGATCGCCGCCATCTGGACCAGCAGCGTAGGCAGCGGAAAGCCTTCTCCCATCAAATCCATCCCTTCCCGCGTTGCCACCTCCGGCCCCGGCACGGGCGACAGCACCAGGTAGCCGTCTGCTCGCAAAATCTCGATATTTCGCTGCACAGCGGGATGATCGAGCATGGCATCATTCGAAACCGGCAGGAATATTACCGGCACCTCGGCAGCCAGAATCAGCGTGGAGACCAACTCGTCGGCGATCCCGTTTGCGACCTTGCCCAGAATGTTGACGGTCGCAGGAAAGACGACGATGCAATCGACACCACGCGAAAGTTCGATGTGCGGGACATATACCCCGCCGGCCCTATCGTCCGCCTCGACAAATACCGGGTTGCGGCTCGCGACTTCGACCGAATATGGCGACACCATCTTCGCGGCCGTGCGCGAGAGCACCACCTGCACGTCATCGGCGATGTGACGAATCATCTGCAGAATTATTCGCGGTAACCCGTAAGCCACATAGGCGCCGGTCGCACACAAGAGGATCTTGCGCGCCCTCTTCCGGGTCTTGGGTGCATCGGCGCCCGCGCCCTGCTCGTTGCTCATTTCAGTCCCTGCACGGTCGGTGTCCGCCGGTTGCCGGTTCGTGTAGCCTCAGGTATTTCGACAGTACAGGGTCAGGGAGACCGGTCAATCAGCCAGCTTCCCGGTCATGCCCCGGAAGTCCGGCCTTGGTGCCAGCGCGCCATGCGGCCGGGAGCAGTTCGGATCGAGGCAAGAGATTCATGGCAATCCCCGTTGACGCCGGCGTCGACCGACGAACCGAAACCGACCGTGTTTTCTTTGTGGGCATGGCAATCGCGATCGCTGTCCTGGTAATCGTAGGCTTTACGACAAGCTTCCTGCGAACCGACCTGGCCAGCCAGGTGAGGTCCATCTGGGTACAGGCGCACGCGGCCGCCTTCACTGGCTGGGTACTCTTGTTCCTGACCCAGACAATCCTCGTGGCGTCCGGGAGAAGGGACATTCACCGCAGGCTTGGAGTAGCCGGCGCGGCGCTCGCTTGCGTCATGATCGGACTGGCTCTTATCTCGGCGATTGGAGGATTTTGGAAAAGCCCGCCCAGACCCGCTATCGACCACGTGATGCTCTATATCGTAGTGCACGTCGATATGTTCATGTTCGCCACGTTCGTGATCGCCGGCTTGCTGCTGCGCAACCGCCATGAAACCCACAAACGCCTGATGTTTCTGGCGACGGTATCTCTCCTTGACGCGGTGACAGAACGCTTGCCGGGGATTGCCCATATCAGCCCGCAGGCACACTACCTCGTCGTTGACCTGTTCGTGGTCGCCGGGGTCGCGTACGATCTGATGTCGCTTCGCCGGGTCAATCCGGCCTACCTCTGGGGCGCGCTCGTGATCTTCATGGCGCCTCCGGCGTCGCGGCTGATCTTCATATTCACCGTGCCGCACCTGGTCGGAGTCGCTCCCGGCTAGCTTTCGCGGCGATCTCTCAGGACGCAACGAAGTTCTTGTATTTTCCTTCCGGCGTCGAGTCAGCGAGGAAAGTATAGATGATGGTAAAGCGCGTGCCTTCCTTGACGCGTCCCACGGCGTGAAACGACTCCGCACCGAGCTTGAATCCGACCGCCGAATTGGAGTCCTGCTTAAAGACCACCGAAATATCCGCGGGTCGGGCCCCGGTAAGCAACATCAGATTCCCCCCCGAATCGTCTGCACGCCCGCGGTTGAGCTGCACGACCAGGCGGTGAGTCTCCTCTGGAATCATATCGGTGTGGATATTGGTGAACTGCCCAGGAACAAGCTTGTGAGCATGGATATTGATCCGGCCCGAAACGGGGTATCCAATCGCGCGCGTCACGGCGTCACGCAGGCGTCCCAGGACCGCTCCATCCCAAAGCCCTTCGATTTCCTTGCAGTGCGTGAACCGGCTGAAGCCGAGCTCATACTGCTCGAAAAGTATCCCCTCCCTCAGATGCCAATCCTGCTGGGATTCCAGCCAATCAAGCAAGGTGTTCGCAAATGTCTCCGTGTAGAACCGCGGCGACACGATATGGGCGTAAGGGACGGTCTTTCGAACCACCCTATCGAAGGCAAGAACCTCGTCTGCGAGGACGCGATCGATGACGTCAACGGATGTCGCGGGATTGGACATGTTTTCGTACCCCTGGGGCGAACTGCCGCAGCTTGCGTTAAGGCCTGCCTTTACCGTCCAGGGACGCGGGCAATGTGGGATCATTTGCCGCGTCCTCGGCACCCACCCGCATCGAGCGTGTGACCAACCGCAGGTATTCCTGGCTCAGTTCCTTTTGGACCATCTCCAGGATCCTGGCGTCCGTTTCGACAAGCAGATTCGTCTGCTCTTCATTCTCTGCTGGACCAGCCACGTGCAACTCCGGCAAAACAACGTCTTGCTGCGGCGATTTCTAACATAGCTGCACGCCCGCGCAAGCCAGCGGGGAGCACCCCAAGTGCGTGTTCCGACGCGCATTGACGGGCGGGAACATCATTTATCCGGTCAGACCGAACCTGCTGGCCCAGCGGCTCAGCATGAACAGCCGCCAGACCGCACGATAATCCCGATGCTGGCCGCTGTGAAAATCGAGCAGGAGGCGGTCGGCTTCGTCGGGCACAGTCCACCCTGCAGCCCGGAACTGCGGATCGTTCACGGCATCGCTGACAAGGTGGGATAGCGGCCCACGGATCATCTCTTCGTCCGGGACGCCGAATCCCATCCGATCCGACCGTTCGGTGATTTCGGACGGTATATACTTGCGAGCGACATCGCGCAAAGCGCGTTTGCGATCGCCATTGCCGATCTTGAAGTTATCGGGAAGCGAGAACAACAGTTCGACGAATGCGCGATCGAAATACGGCACGCGCGACTCGATCGAATGCGCCATGGCATTGCGGTCACCATAGCCAAGCACAATTTTCACGTTGCCCCAGCGCACGTCGAAATACAGCTGCCGATTGACCTGCGAATGATCGCGGCCAATATCCTGTCGCGCGAAAGCTGCCTCCGCATTGGTGCCGCGCTGACCGCCATCGGCGATCCAGGGAAACAACGTCCGAGCCTGAAAGCGCGGTGCGACGAACTGCTCGTAAAACAGGCCGGCGGCCGACCGGTGCTCTCGTTTCGCAATCGCGCTCAGTTCCGAAAATGCCGCGAGTGGGCGACCGTGAAGCAGCCTGTCTCTCACGAACAGCCGTTGATGGTAGGAATAGCCTGCGGTGATTTCATCGGCGCCCTGCCCGTCGAGGATGACGGTTGCGCCATGCTCTCTGCAGAACTCGAATATCCGGTACTGCGCAAATGCCGGCATCGCCAGCGGTGGCTCCTCGAGCGCCCAGAGAATGCGGTCGATATTGTTTGCGACCCACGACGCATCGATGGTCGTCTCATGGTTTTCGATCCCGTCGCGCCGGGCCATGGCATCGACATACGGCATCTCGCAGAATTGCGGGGCGGCGCCACGGTAGCCCAGCGAATAGGTCGGCAATTTGGGGGCGCCATTGCGGTGTGCGAGACCGACCAGCGTCGAAGAATCGAGCCCGCCCGACAGCAATGCGCCGACTTTTACGTCGCCCTGGCAATGCGATACGACCGCACGACCGAGAACCTCTTCCACCTGCTCGACCGCTTCGCGATACGAGAGCCGGTTATGGTTGGCGGTAAAGTCCTCAAGGGCCCAGTAGGGTCGGAAGCGCGGTGCGGCCGGCGCGGCGAGATCTATCTCGCACCATGTCGCCGGCGGAATCGAACGGACCCCTTCAAAGAAGGTCTCCTCCAGAACCGGATAGCGGTAGCCTCGCAAAAACGCAGCGATCAGCGGACGATTTGAGCGCGGCGCTCTCCCCTCGGCTGCGGCAACGATCTGCTTGATCTCCGAGGCGAGCAGCAAAGCTCCGCGGTCGTCGATCGTCCAGTAGAGCGGCTTGATGCCAAATCGATCGCGTGAAACCACGAGCCGATTGCGGCGCAGATCGAGAATGACAATGGCCCACATCCCGTCGAGCCGGGCGAAACAATCTTCACCCCACTCTTCGAAAGCGGCGAGGACCACCTCGGTGTCACCGAGGCTGCGGAACACATGTCCCCTAGCCTGAAGTTCACGGCGCAGCTCACGGAAGTTGTAGATTTCCCCGTTGAAGACGATCCAGGTTTTTCCGTCGGCACTGCCCATTGGCTGGTCTGCGGCGGTGCTGAGATCGCAGATCTTGAGGCGCCGGAATGCAAAGCCGAGGCGAAGCGCGATGGCGGACGCATGCAACGCGTCAGGGCTGGTCGCGCGGGTGACGCCACCTTGATCGTCGCAGAGCAGGAAACCTTCGCCGTCCGGCCCGCGGTGGCGGATCACGCCATGCATGGCGAGGAGTCGCGCAACCGACCGGGGAGAAGCAAGTGGGTCGAGGAGAACGCTGATGCCGCACATTAAAGAAGGATTCCGAAAGCCCGCAATATCGCGGCTGCTGCTTGTTTCAGTGTTTTACTTCCCGCCCGATGACCTCGAAAATCTTCTGTGCCAGAATTCTGTTTCCCTCCGGAACCAGATGACACTGATCGAACAGCAACTCGGCCTGCCTGGCGCCGAATACGCCGGTCATGTCGTGCAGGCGAGCGTTGGCGATTGTAGAAATCAACGGGAATGTCTTTTCAACCGCGGCGCGGTATACCGGCTGCTCGTTCTCGACATTGACGGGCAGCACGAAGAACGCGTAGCGGAAACCATAGCTCTTTGCCAGCGCGTCGACGATCTCCATATTGTGGCGGTAATTTTCCACGATCTCCCGGCCGACGCGGTCCGGATCCGCCGGCATCGGGGGGGTGATCTGCGCGGCCCGCCTTGCCAGCCGCTCTACCAGGGCGCGGACATTCATGCCGATGAGATAGCCAAAACTTGCCAGCCGCACCGGCGGCTGTGCATCCAGCCACTTCTTGCGAAATCCCCAGGGTTCCTCGCCTGCGGGACGATCGAATCGATTGAAGACGTCGTTGCAACTGTCGACGAAAATCACGACGCCGGGTCGGCGAGCACCGGGACGCTTGAGCTCCATCATGAGCTCCACCACGCTGTCGTCGCTGGTCCGCGCGGCGCCGCCAAAGTTCACGACACAGACCGGCCTTCCATCAGATGCGAAAAGTCTCGCCAGGTTTGACGGCAGCGTTTCCCAGTCCGGCGCGCCGACGCCGAACACGACGGAGTCGCCGAACACATACACGACCGGCGTTCCGTCGCCGCAGTCGGTGTCGGTTGTCCGCCGCAGGCCCGTTTCATCGATGTTGAGCGTTTCGCCGGCAAACGGCCGCGCGCGCCACAACCCGAATGGGTACGCCTCATAGGATTGCGCCGAAGATATCAGGTGCTCGCGCCAATACGTCCTCGCCCATGGCTGGTCCCGATAGGCGGGCAATGCCAGTTCGGGACTTGGTTTTGCCTGATCGCGCAGCGCGAGTGCGTAGAGAATTGCGAACGAGGCGCATTCGGCAAGGACGAAAACCGTGGCGGCCGTGGCAAGAAGTTTTACCGCACCGCGCCAGCTAAAAAATGTTCGGGAACGCGCGCGCGGAACCTCGGCTGGCGGGGAAGTCGGTTGCGACGATTCCTGGGACATGGTCGATATACACGGCGAACTGCACTAAAAGTCAAAATAGATGAACTTCGACGGTCTGTCTTGGCTTACCGCGATCGCAAACAGCCAGATTGCCGCCACCGTCAGCCAATAGGCGATCGCAGGGATGTTGCGGACAATGCGACGAATCGTGCGGTGGCCGTCGAAGCGATGCGAACCGACAAAGACGACCATCAGGATCAATTCGAACAGGTGAACCGACACGAAGGCGCCGAGGTTTCCCCAAGGCGCGGTAAAGGGTCCCGCAATCACCCGCCACGCTGTCGCCAAATCGGCGGCTCGAAAAAAAATGAATCCCACGCAAACAAAATGAAACGTGACGAATATCTTGAGCCATCGCGGCCACATCAACAATATTTTTGCCGGGGAGGATCGGGCCGCCAGATGAGCGCAGGCTATTCCAATCCCGTGCCACAACCCCCAGATCACAAACGTCCAGTGCGCGCCGTGCCACAACCCTCCCACCCCCATGGTGAACAACACATTCCGGACCTGGAGGGAAGTACCCTTCCGGTTTCCGCCGAGCGGAATGTAGACGTAATCCCTCAGCCAGGTTGAAAGGGTGATGTGCCAACGCCGCCAAAACTCGATGATCGAGGCTGAGGCATAGGGCTGCTTGAAATTAATCGGCAATCGCACGCCGAGCAGAACGGCCACGCCGATCGCCATATCGGTATACCCGCTGAAATCGCAGTAGATCTGGACGCAGAAGCCGTACCAACCCAGCAGGTAATCGGCGGCGCCAAGCCCCCGGCCGGCGCCCTCATAGACAGCCCTTACCGGCGTGGAAAACGTGTCCGCGAATACCAGCTTTTTGAGAAGACCGACGGAGAAGATCGCAAGGCCATACACAAAGCGAATGCCGAGCGCGCGCCACGCGGGTTGCGGGTGATCGAGCTGGGGCAGAAGGTCATTTGGCCGCAGGATGGGCCCGGCGATCAGGTGCGGAAAAAACAGGACAAGGCCCGTCAGTAATGCCGGGCGCGTCTCGAGACGATAGCGCCCCCGATATACATCCACCACATAGGCGATCATCGTGAACGTAATAAAGGAGACGCCAAGCGGAAATGCCCAATGAACAAGCTGGCCTCTAAATCCGAAAAACAGCCCAAGCACGTCTTCAAAGATGAAATTGGTGTACTTGATCACCACCAATGGCAGCAGCAGCAGGCTCACCACCAGCGCCGCACGCTTATATCGGCTCGGGGTCCCGCGCGTCTTCTCTATCCATTGCGCTCCGAAAAACGCGATCAGCAAGAGCAGATAGGGGAGCCAGACATACCAGGGGTTCCAATAACCATAGAAGAAGGTGCTCCCGGCAATGATCAGCGCCAGCCGATGCCTTGCGGGAACGGCCAGATGAAACAGCATGTAAATGAGGAGAAACAGAAAGAACGGAGGCGAACTGAAAATCATGGGTCAGCTGATCCGTACATCGTACTCCAATTGACTGCACGCTATCTGGATGGAGCCCGGGTGAATATATACACGCTACCGGCATCGACCCCGCCCGAATTGTTGTGGCCGAATGCCGACACCGCCAACGTGTTCGCATCGCCGGAGAGATCGACGCGAAGTCCAAAATAGTCATGGGCCCCCGGATCGCTCGCCTGCAGCCTGGTCTGTTCTTTCCAGGCGCCGCCGTTTCGTACGAATATGTAGGCGCCGCCGGCATCAACGACGCCGGCAACGTCCTTGAGATGGGCGCCGACAGCAAAGGTGTTGCCGTCGGCGGAGAGAGACGGGCTGGTGCCGAAAGAATCGCCCAGCACCCCGTCGCTTGCCTGCAGGCGGGCCTGTTCCGTCCAGTTTTTTTCAGAACGGGCGAAGACATACGCGTTGCCCCCGGACCTTCGGGCATGGTAGGCGCCGGTACCAAGCGTATTGCCGTCAGCCGATATCGCGACGCGCGTTCCAAAATTGCTGCCCGCCGCCGCATCGCTCGCTTGCAGCCGGGCTTCTTCCTTCCAGTTCGTATCGGATCGCGCGAAAACATAGACGTTGCCGGCTTGCTGTCCGGCCGAATTAGCCGCGCTGGACGCACTGACCGCCAAGGTGTTGCCGTCGCCCGACAGACTGACACTTACCCCGAAATTGGCCCCCGTTTGCGCGTCGCTTGCCTCCAGCCGAGCCTCTTGACGCCAGCCGCCGCCATCGCGGACGAAGATATAGACCACGCCGGCGGTCGGTTTGCTTTTTGCATCTGCGGGAGGAGCGCCAACGGCTATCGTATTGCCGTCACGCGAGATCGACACGTTTCCGAAACGTGCTGCCGCCGCGGCGTCACTCGGCTGTAACCGCGCCTGCTGCGTCCATTTTCCGCCGGAACGCCCAAATACATACGCCGCTCCCGCGACATCGCCGGCGGCACTGCTCTCATCCGGCGAACCGGCTACCAAGGTGTTTCCATCGGCCGAAATACCGACCACCAACCCAAAAAGAGTTGCCTCGGTATTGTCGCCTTGCAAGCGCGCCTGCTCGGTCCACTTTCCATCGGATAACGCAAAGACATAGACGCTGCCCGCATCTTCGCCGGTTGGGCCGTCGCGTCCGTAGGCGCCGATCGCCAACGTTTGGCCGTCAGCCGCAAGCGAAAGATGATAGCCGAAATTGTCGCCCGGCCCGGCATCGCTGGCCTGCAGGCGAACGAGTTCGCGAAATGGCGGCGACTGCTGCTGGCCATTGCCCCCCGAACAGCCCACAACTCCGACCAGCACCATGCCGCAGAGGAGCGCTTTGGGACGTATCATCATTGAGACTGCTTCTCACGATGAGCATCGATAAAGCCATCGCGATTGGGCATTTGCACTTTTGGCAGCGTCTCGGCATTCATCACATCGGTAGCACCGATGATATTGTTGTTGGCCAGAATATAGGCGATAAGCGCATAGACTTCATCATCGGTGAGCGTCTTTGGCTGTCGCCAAGGCATGGCCCGCCGCGTGTAATCGAAGATCGTTGTGGCGTAGGGCCAGAAATTTCCGATCAACTTGTACTGCTTTTTCTTGCCGATGGCCGCAAGCGCCGGCCCGACATGGGCTCCCGCGCCGCGTTCCCCGTGGCAAGCCATGCAGCGCCGGACATAGATCTTCTCTCCACCGACCGCGGTGCCGGAACCGGGCGGCAACCCGCTTCCGTCGGGCTGGACACTGATGTCCCACGGCGCCAGATCGGCAGCCGAAATCGGCTGCCCCAGTCGCGGCGCATCGCCGGCCGTAACCGCGCCCGCACCGACTGTCAGTGCGACAACGGCGCAGGAAAGCGTACTACGCATAGACATGGCTGACCTCACCGCTGGAGCTGATGCCCCAAGCCGTGATCGCATTGCAGTGCAGCAACTTGAAGGATGTGAATGACGGCGCGCTTTCTGCCTCCCCGCGATCCGCCATGAGCGCCGCGCGCGTCGGTTGAACGTTGCCGCCCTCGTCGGTCGCCCGGCTTAACAGAACCGAAGGCCCACCGTTCCACTCCCATGCCATCCGGAACCGGGTGAACGCCTTGCTGAGAACCGGCTCCTGCAGCGCGGCTTCAGCCCAGCTCTTGCCACCGTCGGCAGAGACGTCGACACGGCTGATCTTTCCGTTTCCGGAAAACGCGAGCCCGGAAATTTCGTAGTAGCCGGGTGCTTTCAGATTAGGACCCGGCGAAGGCCGCGTGATGAACGATTTGACTTCCTGTGTGAAGAAGAACTGCACCGATTTCCCGCTCGGCAGCAGAATGCTGGAGTATCTTACATCGTTGATGTCCATCGCCGGAGCTTCCACGAGCTTGATCCGGCGCAACCACTTGATGCTGGCGCCGCCCTCATAGCCGGGCAGCAACAGCCGCATCGGATATCCGTTTTCAGGATAGATCGGCTCACCGTTCTGATAGAGTGCGATTATCGCGTCTTCCATGGCCTTGGCCAATGGAACGCTGCTGGTTACATTCGCTGCATCCGCGCCTTCCGTGATGAGCCATTTTGCCTTCGCGTCGATACCTGCTTCCTCGATCAAGGTCGAAAGTTTCACTCCTGTCCACTCGGCGCAGGAGCACAGTCCATGCAACGCCTGCACATTGGCCTGGACCGGAGTTGGCGAATACAGCAGCGTGCTGTTGCCTGCGGATTCCAGGAACGTGGTCCGCGATACCATTGGATAGCGGTGCAGCGCGTCGACCGAAAAAAGCAGCGATTGCTTTACCAGCCCGTGAATCAGGAGCCGGTGTTTGTCCGGATCGATTTCGGGAATGCCGTTGCGTGCAACCACATAGTGCAAGCCATTGGGAGTGACCGCCCCATCCAGCCGATGCAGTGGCGTGCGTGCCGCGGTCACACCCATGCGCTGACCGTCGGGATTGACGAGGGTCCGCACGATATCGTGTTCCCGCGCGTCAGGCCGACCGTATGGCGCAATAAGGCCGCCGGGTTCGCGACTCCATCGTTCGATTACGAGAGGCGCGGCGGTGGCGGTACCGCCTGCTACGGTGCCTGCAAAAGCGACGCCGCGACCGAGCAGTGCGCGACGATGGATCAATCCATTTCCGGCGGCGATCGGTGGCTTTGCCAGATTGCCATCGTTGTCATTTCGCATTGAAGTCTGCTCACCATGCGCCCAGTCCGTGGCGGCAACCCTGCCAAACTGGCCCCTCTTAGCTTATGCAACGCGCTCGACTGTCACGACTCCATCGCTGCAATGCAGTTCATAGGTTACATTACCCACGGCAATGCGGCCGGGCTCGACATCACCCGTGTTGCGATAATGGGTCGCACGGCCGTTTGCAAGCGTTTGTCCGTTTGCATCGGCGACAAGGCCGCTGCGCTGATCGCCGAGTCCGCTCAGGACATGCCAGACCCGCTCGGCCGGCCATCGCGCGAATGGAATCCGCGCACGGGCCATATCGGCGGCGGATTCGTAAGTGGCCAGAGTTTCATCCTGCGGCTGCCGGGGCATTTGACTTTGCGAAATCTCCTCGAGTACGCCGGCCAGCAACTCCACGCCGATCGCCGCGAGTTCCATGTAGAGTTCGCGTGATGGACGCCCCCGCGCCAGTTGCAGCGATTTCTGGGCGGCGATGTCGCCGGCGTCGACGCGCTCGTTGATCCAGTGGATGCTCATGGCGGCGTCGCGATCGTCATCCCAATAGGTCCAGAAAATCGGATCGATCCCGCGGTGTCGCGGTAATGCCGAAGCGTGCATGTTGAGCGCGCCGATGCGGGCGGTGGCGAGGGTTGCGGCCGGAATGATCCGTGGAAATGATGCGACCACGATGACATCTGGCTTGTATCGCTCGACCTCGCTGGCGTCGACGATGGGAACGCCAAGGTCAGCCAGCGGACCCGAGGAGCCTCGCCATGCGCGGCGCAACCTGCGCAGCAGTGCCTTGGGTGGCGGTGGCCCGACAATGGCGGCAAGCCGGTGATCCCTTGCCAGGCGAGCCATGGCCATCTGCGAGAGCGGGCTGCCGCTGGCGAATCCGACAATGTTGAGCGACACCATGGCTGCTATCGTAATGCCTTTCGCTCCGAAGGCGCTGTGACTGCGGCACCGACCTCGCGAAATGATACGGTGCCCGGCGGCGGGGTCAATCCCGGACTGGGTCGCATGGCGCTCACAAAAACCTTGCGTGAAACGCCCTGTCCGCACATGAACTGCTGTCTTCGAGGCGAACGGGAGCGTCAAAGATACCGGACATGGCCAATCGTCAGACTCTGCAACATTGTCGCGAATTTTTCCGGCGTGGGCGCCCGGCTGGTCTTTACGCTGGCTTTCAACGTCATCTATTTTCGCTTGCTCGGCAGCGAAAGTTTCGGCCTGTTCGGCTTTTTTACTTCGATGACAGCGCTCTCCTCGCTGTTCGATCTCGGCCTAAATCAGACCACCGTGCGAGAAGTCGCTCGGCGCGAGGCCGATCCGGATCGCGCCGGCGAATTGCGCTCGGTGGTATTCACGCTGCAGTTGGTGCTCGGAGGTATCGGACTTTCGCTCGGATTGCTGTTGGCCCTGGGCTCGCCATGGATCGCCGCATCGTGGTTCTCGGCGACACACCTCACCATCCATGAAGTCGCGGTGTCAGTTGCGATGATGGGCTTCGCGCTCGCGCTGACGTTTCCGGTAAACTTCTTTTACGGCACGCTGATCGGCCTGCAGCGGCAGGTGCTGTCCAACGCCATCATTGTTGCGGCAACCGCGCTCCGCGGAGCGTTGACTCTTGTGGCGCTGTTCTGCTTCGGATCGAGCCCGACGATATTCTTTATCGCGCAAACGGTAGCGTCGGCCATTGAGATGACCGTCCTTGCATGCCTGGTCTGGAAATTGTTGCCGTCTTCGCGACAACCGCTGCGCTTTGACGCCGGAGTGCTCAAGGCGACCTGGAAATTTTCTTCGGGAGCGTGGCTCGCCGTTACGTTCGCGCAAGTGGCGACGCAATGCGACAAGATCCTTCTCTCAACCCTGCTCCCGCTTCATTGGTTCGGCCTCTACAGTCTTGCAATCAGTGTCACTGCCATCATTCAGCGGTTGGCACCTCCCTTCACCAACAGCTATTTCCCGCATTTCGTCAGGCTAAGAGAACAGGCGCGTCCAGACCTGCTTGCTGCCGTATATCGGCAAGCTTGCGAATTCGCTTCGGCGCTGTTTCTGGCTGCGGGCCTGTCGTTGGTGGCCTATGCCGGACCGATTGCACAGCTATTGTCCCCGGATCCCGGCGGAACGGCCGGCCTCGCGCTGGTGCTGGCGCTGCTCGCGGCGGCGAACATGCTGAACGTGGAGATGGCGTTGCCGTTTTCGCTGCTGTTCGCCCACGGCATCACGGCCGTGGCGCTACGAATTAATGCTGCTCAGTGTGTACTGTATCTGGCAGGGCTGGCGATACTGGTGCCGCATTACGGCGTCAATGCCGCGGCCCTGCTCTGGCTGGCAGCCAATGCCATCGCGCTCCCGGCGCTGATCGTCATGACCCACCGGGCAGTCCTGCTGGGACCAGCAAGCTCATGGCTGGTTCGCGCCGTCCTGCTGCCGGGCTGTGCAGCGGGTCTCGTTCTGGTAATGGGCGCCGCTGTCATGCCCGACCTGCCGCGGCTGCCGGTACTGATCTGGATCTCTCTCAATGCCGCGCTGGCGCTCGCGGCCGCGCTGCTTGCGGCCCCGGAGACGCGCCGGCTCATCCGTGCGCGTGTCACCGGGCACGATGGCGCCGCCTAACGTTGTCAGTCCAGGCCGCCGCCGAAGCGTTCGGTGAACTCGATCAATATCCCGTCAGGATCGGCAACATAGGCCGAGCGGCTGCGCGGCCACTGTACCGGTTTATCACCGAATTGCAGCTTGAAACCGAGATCGTGGATACGGCGCACGGTCTCGTCCATATCGTCGACGACAAAGCCTACGTGATTGACGTGAACGTCGTTCGGCCGATAGACCCCGCCCTTCGCTTCGAAGAAGCAGACGTAGAACCGGTCCTTGGCGCCGAGGATGCACCAGCGAACGCCGTCGTTTTCGCCGCCCTCCTTGCGAACGACGCCGAGCAGCCGGCAGTAGAAATCCACCGATGCATCAAGGTCGCGAACGGAAAGGTTCACGTGGTCGATGCATTGCGCCATGACCGGTGCCCCTTTCGTGGCGCCTGCCTTCTCGGAGTTGCCCGCCACATCGTCTGAAACTGCCATGCCAATTCCTCCCGAATGGACAAACGTCAGATCGCAAGCGCATTTTTCAGGTAACATATGCTGCCAAGCCGTTGATTCCAACACCCCACAATTTGGACTTGCAACATTGCACTTCAAGGCGGCACGGCGCTACCACGGGCACTTGGCCTCAAATGACTTGCGAACGATTTCAGCGCCGGTTGCCGTATCGCGGGTCGCACAAGATTGCCAGCTTCCTCGTTTTCGATTTTTGTGCCAATCCATGAGGAATCGATCACGGCGCGGGTCAAAATCCACTATTCTTGTGCCGGCGAAGCGCGAGAAATTCCGTCGGAGATTCATGTGACCAGGTGTTTTTCGACCTTGGAAGGCGCCGTTCGTTGGGTCGACGATCTGCTCGACGCGGACGACTTCAAGAAGATCGTTGATTTCGCGGCCGCGTCAACATTCGTTCCCGCCGATGACCGGAACAAGGAATTGATCTGGGCGCAGAACAACCGGTCCGCGCCCGCGATGGCTCATAATATGATGTGGCCGGAATTTGCGGTTCACCGTCGCTTCATGGCAGCCGTTCCAAACGTCGGCTTGTATCCCGCCGGATCGCCGCTGGATGCGGCCTTGAAGGCAATCAGGGAAATATCGCTGGATACGGGCATTGCAGGCCAGGTCGGCTCCGATTGGGTCGGCATCATCAGCACCGTCTTCAAGTACGAGCGCAGCTCCGGCCTGATCTTTCATACGGACGCAACCGGCTATTCCGGCGCCTTCACCTATTATCTCAATCGCGAGTGGGATGCGGACTGGGGTGGGCATTTGCTGTTTTCCCGTGACGATCCCCGCAGGATGAGCGGCGGCGAATTCCTTACCCCGCAGCCCAATCGTCTGGTTCTGATGCGTGCAGGAGTGCCGCACAGCATCTCGACCGTCGGCGCGCCCGACGGCGTCAGCCGGCTGGCGCTATCCGGCTTTTTCGTAAAGCCGGACCGGATTGCGGAAATCATCAAACTGTACATTCCGAAGTAGAGCGGGCACCGCGCAATGCTCCTCGTTCAAGGCTGCCGGTGAAGAAGCTTTACCTAGATTTGAACGAGACGACCGCAGGGATGAGCAACATCCCCGGCCTCGACGGCGTGAGAGCCATCAGTATCCTGATGGTGATGTTGTCCCATTCGGGATTTCATTTCATACCGGGCGTCCTGGGTGTCACGATATTCTTCTTTTTGAGCGGTTTCCTGATCACGAGCCTTCTTCTCGACGAATACGGCAAGCATGGCACGATCGACATTCCGAAATTCTACGCGCGGCGCGTGTTGCGGCTCTATCCTCCGCTTCTCGTCTATGTCGCAATCGTGCTCGCCGGTTTGCTATTCCTTCGCAAGGAGATCGACCCGGCAGGACTGGCCGGAGTGCTGTTCTATTTTGCAAACTATCTCTATGCCCTCCAGACGCACAATCTCGAGGCCTTTGGCCTTCACCTTTGGTCACTGTCGGTAGAGGAGCATTTCTATCTGTTCTTCCCGCCATTGCTGCTCTTGCTGCTCGGCAGACGGCGTCGCCTTGTGGTCCCTCTGGCAGTACTGTGTTTTGTCCCTCTATTTCTGAGATTGGTAGTCGCGTCGGCGACATCCCCCCTCGTCTATCCCGTCTACACCACGGCCGCCACGGAGATGCGTTTTGACTCAATCCTGTTCGGCTGCGTGACGGCAATTTCCATTCGTCAGTCGCAAGGCGTCTCCCTCATCAGTCTGGCCACGCATCCCGCCACAGCGGCATGTGCAGGACTGCTGCTGCTCGCCGCCGAATTTCTTCCAAACCAGTTTTTCCGTCAAACGCTCAGGTTCACCTTGCAGAATCTGGCGCTTGTTTCGCTGGTGCTTACTGCGGTCTATTCACCGCATTTTCTCGCCGCCAAGCGTCTTCTGAACTCGGCGTTCGTGCGTTGGATAGCGGTATTGAGCTATTCGCTGTACCTCTGGCATTTCGGTGTCTTCGAGCTGATGGGACGCCTCGCCGGATCCGTCCCGCCAGTATTGATTCACATTCTGGGCTGGACCACGAGCTTCGTGATCGCTCTTGCGGTTCATTTCGCCGTCGAGCGTCCCGCCTTCCGGCTACGCAAGCGCTTCGGCTCACGCGGACATGAGGATGTCCTGTAATTCGCTCGCGGGCTTGAGTTTCCAGCGAGTTTTCAACAGCCGGTACATTCAGTTGGAGCCGTCGGGATTTGAGCACGAGGGCGCCCAACGCCTCCAACGGAGCGTTCGTCATGGGCCGCTCGCTTTGATCCTCGAAAATGTGATTCGACGGCCTGGACGCGCCCATTATTCGGCAGGCTGCGCCGCAATCTTCGCCGCCGGTTTCGGCGCGCCGACCCGCAGCCGCCGATCCGACAGCGACAGCAAGCCGCCGAAGGCCATCAGCACCGGGCCGAGCCAGATCAGCAGCACCAGCGGCTTGTGGTAGAGCCGTACGGCGATCGATCCGTCGGCATTGTTGTCGCCAAGCGACAAATAAAGCTGGCTGGCGCCGCGCGTCAGCAATGCGGCCTCGGTGGTCGCCATGCCGTCGCGCGACGGGAAAGTGCGTTTCGACGGCTCCATGGTGCCGATCACCGCGCCGTCTTTGCGCACCGTGAAGCGCGCGGCCAGCTCGCGATAGTTCGATCCGTCCCTGCTTTCCATGCGCTCGAAAGTCAGATCGTAACCGCTGATCGAAACCGACTGCGATGGCTTGAGTGCGACAATGCGCTCGTCGCCCCAGGTGCTCGCGCAGACAATTCCAAGCAGCGTGATGCCGAGCGCAAAATGCGCGACCGCCGTCCCCCAGGACGAGCGCGGCATTCCCGCCGCGCGCCGTCCGATGGTTTCAAGCGACAGACTGCGCAGATTGACGCGTTCTGCAATATCGGTGACGGCACCGGTCATCACGAAGACCGCGAGGCCAATTCCGAACGGGGCGAACACCGCCCTGGCGCCTTCGAATGCGAAGGTTGCGGCCAGACTAACCACCGCAACCGCAAATGCCGCGAGCAGACGCTGTGCGACTCCATAAAGATCGCCGCGCTTCCATGCGAGCAGCGGCCCGAACGGAACGGCGATCAGCAACGGCACAAAGAGCGGCCCGAATGTGAGGTTGAAGAATGGCGCACCCACCGAGATTTTGTCCCCGGTGAGCACCTCGAGCACCAACGGATAAAGCGTGCCGACGAACACCGTTGTGCATGCCGTTGCAAGAAACAGGTTGTTGAACACCAGCGCGCCTTCACGCGAGATCGGTGCAAAAAGACCGCCTTGCTTGAGCAGCGGCGCGCGCCAGGCGAAAAGCGCGAGGCTGCCGCCGATGAACACCATCAATATGATCAGGATGAAAAGGCCTCGCGCGGGATCGGTTGCGAACGTATGGACGGAGGTAAGCACCCCTGAGCGCACCAGGAACGTGCCGATCAGCGAGAGCGAGAAAGTCAGAATAGCAAGCAGGATGGTCCAGACCTTGAGCGAATCCCGCTTTTCCATGACGACGGCCGAATGCAACAGCGCCGTGCCGGCAATCCACGGCATCAGCGAAGCATTCTCCACGGGATCCCAGAACCACCAGCCGCCCCAGCCGAGTTCGTAATAGGCCCAATAGGAACCCATCGCGATGCCGAGCGTCAGGCACATCCAGGCGAGCAGCGTCCAGGGCCGCACCCAGCGCGCCCACGCCGCATCGATGCGACCTTCGATCAGCGCGGCAACGGCAAAGGAAAATGCAATGGAGAACCCGACATAGCCGAGATAGAGCATCGGAGGATGCACCGCCAGGCCGAAATCCTGAAGGATCGGATTGAGATCGCGGCCCTCGATCGGCGCCTCGGCCAGCCGCCGGAACGGATTCGATGTGAAGAGGATGAACAGGTAAAAAGTCGATGCAATCCAGGACTGCACCGCCAGCACGTTGGCCTTGAGGCTGACCGGCAGATTGGCGCCGAACAGCGCCACCAGCGCGCCGAACATGGCCAGGATCAGCACCCATAACAGCATGGAGCCTTCGTGGTTGCCCCAAACGCTGGTGAACTTGTAGATCAACGGCATCTGCGAATACGAATTCTCGTAAACATTGGCGACCGAGAAATCCGATGTCACGTAGCACGCTGTCAGCGCGCCAAACGCCAGCGCAACGAAGGCAAATTGCGCGAGCGCGGTGGAGTCGGCGAGTTTCATCAGCGCGACATCGCCCCTGCGTGCACCGATGACGGGGGACGACGATTGAATCAGCGCCAACGCCAGCGCCAATACAAGCGCGTAATGGCCGAGCTCGGCGATCATCGCGTCGGCCCCTGACAACGGCGAGCGCCCGACACACCGAGGCTTGATTCGATAATAGTGAGGCGCCGCTGTTTCCGTGTCATGAGCCTTCCAGTCCGAGCTCTCTGGCCAATTCGTCGATGCGGCGCAGATTGTCGCTGTTGCCGGCGAGCGCATTGCGGGCATTGGCGGCAGCAGTGAGCGCCTTCTGACGCTCGCCGAGCACGGAATAGGACCTTATCAGGCGAAGCCATCCGTCGACGTCGGAGCCGTTTTCAGCCATCCGCTGCGCGAGACGGGCGACCATGCCTTCGATCATTCCGTTGCGCTCGGCTGGCGCCATCTGCGCGGCAGCCGCAACATCGCTCGCCTTCGGCCCCGGCGGCGCAACATTTGCCGCGCTCGATGCCGGTCCGGCGGGTCCGGGCGCGGTGCCGCTCGGGATATTTTCGGTTTCGAGCGCCAGAAGACCCTGGTCCAGGCGCTGCAGAGCCTCCGGATCGTTGGCCAGCGCGGCGTGGGCGTCAGCGATGGCCGCCTTGACCTTGTCAGCCTTTCCAAGGACGCGATAGGACCGCACCAGCTGCATCCAGCCGGCAACGTCGGATCCGTCCTTTTTCAAACGTTCGGCCAGCCGCTCCACCATCGCCTCGATGGCGCCGCCATGTTGGTCCGGCAGTGCGGCAGCGGCCGATGGACCCGCGGCAACAGCGGGTGGGCTTTTCTCGTCAATCCGCGCGAGCGCATTCTTGACCAGCGGCAGCCACTCTGCGCCCTCGGGCGCCGACGACAGCAGCGCGCGCCACCTTTTCTCCGCCTCGTCGCGGCGGCCTTCCTGCTTGGCGCTGAGCCCGAGGTAATATTGCGCCATCACGTCTTCCGGTTCGGCAGCGTTGGCGCGCTCGAACAGGCTCTTTGCTTCCGATGTTACCACCCCGTTGGAAGCGATCACGATGGCTTCGCCCAGATCCCCCAACCGCGCGGCGTCGGGACCAAAAATCTCCAGTGCGTTCCGTCGCGCTTTGACGGCATCATCGAAGCGCCCGAGCCGAAGATAGACCGGCGCCAACAATTCCCAGCCTCGGCCGTTCCGAGGATTGCTCTTGAGATAGGTCTCGACCTCGGCAACCGTACTCTCGATCTCGCCCGAAGCCGGTTGCCCGCCGGTCGCCGCGTTCATCGAAACCGGAACGAGATTTGGCGAGCCCAGCGAGAGATAGGTCGCCCCGGCGCCGAGTGGAAGCAGGACGACGGCGGCGGCGAGGGTAGCTCTGCGGTACAGACCTACCGGAGCAGGCGGCACGACGAGGTTTGCGGCTTTTGCAGTCTCTGCCGCCGCAATCAGGCGCCGCGAAACTTCCACCCGTGCCGCTTCAGCCTCCACGTTGCCGATCAGGCTTGCAGCCTCGTCGCGGCCGATCTCGTCGAGTTGGTCACGATAGACCGCGACATCGCTTCCCGAAAGGACGGGCCCTTGCCGCCGAGCCAGCGGCAACCAAACGGCGAGCACGGCTCCTGCCGTCATTAACGCAAAGATCGGCCAAAGAACCATCAAGTCACTTCACGAAAGGCGCCGCAGCAGCCTTGTTTGAGTCAACTGGTCGTCGAATACCAGTCAAACAAGTTCGGCCCGAAATGTATCAGAAGTCGGCCAAGCGGCCTACCAAAACAACCTTAGCCCTCCCATTCAAGCCTTCGACCGATTGCAGCCGTTTCGGGAGGCAGGTGGATGGACTTCGGAGCTGTCCGTTGCGGAAAAGTCACGTCTTGGGAAAAGTCGACGTTAGCATTCGTGGTTGTTTGCTCAATTCCCGGTTGGCGACTACGCTTGGAATCGGAGAGGCGGCGATATGTTTGGGTCGGAAGACAACCTCACGTTGGTGAATCCGGACCTCAGGCGGTGGCCCGGGAAATTCACGAACTGCGCCTCCGCAGTCAGGTCGATTTCAGTAATCCTGTCGGGGCTGGTCTTTTCGGGTTTGCTTGGCTTCGCGCAGCCGGTTCGCGCCGCAGAATCTGCCGCCCTGAACGAGACCAGGAGCCCGCATTCTCAATCCTTCGATGGGGACGCCGCGGCGTTGCGAGAGTACGCTCGGCAAATCGGGGGCGGACGACCGAGCCTCGCGGCCATCAATGAAACCCAGAGCCCTCATGCTCATGACGGCAATACGGACTTTGTCGCACTGCGCGCGTATGCCCAGAAGATTGGGGCAGATCAGCCAAATTCCTCGAGCGAGCCCAGGTTCAAAATCGCGGAGGCCGACAGCGCCCTCGGCGCCTTGCGCGAATTCCTTCGGAAAGACGCGCAACCAGCACCGAACGCGGCTCCGGACCCAGCTCGCAGAAGGCCGGTGCCGCGGCCGGTGCCGGCAGTAGCGAAAGAGGATCCAGCTTTCATCGATGCTCACCGGCTCGGTTCGAAGACCTGCCTGTCCTGCCATGCAATTCAGGCCGAAGCGTTCGGGCAGACGCTGATGGGTAGAATCGGCAAGTCGCAACCGGCCAAATTCGATTGCGAGAACTGTCACGGCCCAGGTTCGGCGCATGTCCAGGCCGTGGGTTGTGCCGCATGTCACGGCGAAGGCGGGATCAGCAAGCGGCCGGGAATCCCGAGTCTCGTCGGGCAAGATCCGCAATATCTGGTGCCGGCAATGCGGGCCTACGTTACCGGGCAACGCAAGCACGACCTGATGAGGCTGGTGCTGTCCGGTCTGGGCGAAGCAGAGATCCAGAACATCGCGCATTATTATGCCCGCCAAATCCCCGATCGGGCACAGACGCCGCCAATCGGCGATGCGTCGGCCGGAAAGGCTTCGACGGCGCTTTGCGCTGGCTGTCACGGCGACCGCGGCGTCAGCATCTCGCCGATGTGGCCGAGCCTTGCCGGTCAGGATGCGCAATATCTCGCCGATGCAATTCAAGGCTACAAGGCCGGCTCCCGCAGCAAGGCGATTGCCTGCGCGGGATGTCACGGCGAAGGCGGCGTCAGCAGGAAACCGGGAATGCCGAGCCTGGCGGGGATGGAGCCGCAATATCTCGTGCCGGCGATGAAGGCGTATGCCTCAGGCGAGCGCAAGCACGGGCTTATGAAAGCGCTGGTTTCGGGCGTGGACGACGCGCAACTCAACAGCATTGCGCAATTCTATGCGCGGCAGACACCTTCCAGGGCCCAAACCTCGGGCGAGGGCAATGCGTCCGCCGGCAACGCCGCGGCCATGTGTGTTGGCTGCCACGGAGAAGCGGGTGGCAGCGTGGCTGCTGTATTTCCCAGTCTTGCCGGGCAGGATGCAAAATATTTGACCGGAGCGATAAAGGCCTATCGGGATAACGCGCGAACCAAGACTGTCGCATGCGGGGGATGCCATGGCGACAAGGGCATCAGCAAGACGCCGGGCATGCCGAGCCTGGCTGGGCTTGCGCCGCAATACCTTGTCGCTGCGATGAAAGCCTACACTGGTGGCCAGCGCAAACATGAGGTGATGAAGGCCCTTCTCACCGATGTAAGCGAACCCGTCCTCAACGAGATGGCGCAATACTACGCCGGGCAGATTCCAGCCCGGGCCGAGACACCATCGATTGGCGACGCCGCAGCCGGCAAGGCTCTCAGCGCAGCTTGCGCGGGTTGCCACGGCGCGCAGGGTATCAGCGCAAATCCCATTTGGCCCAGTCTTGCGGGCCAGGATGCACGGTATCTCGCCGACGCCCTCCGGGGTTACAAGGACGGATCACGCGACAACGCGGTCATGAAGGGCTTTGTCGCGGCGCTCAATGAGCAGGCGATGAACGACATCGCCAGTTTTTACGCAACGCTTGCCCCCGCTCAGCCTGCGCGTTCCGCCGGCACGCAAGCTCCCGCCCAATCCACGGTTCCCGCCGCTACTCCGGCTCAAGCCTCAAATCCCGCCGCCGCTGTGGCCCGCTGCGCGGGATGCCACGGCGAAAATGGCGTCAGCAAGACGCCGGGAATGCCGAGCTTGGCCGGGCTTGCGCCGCAATATCTTGTCACTGCGATGAAAGCCTACGTAGGTGGCGAGCGCAAAAACGAAGTGATGAAAGGCCTACTGACCGGCGTTAGTGAATCCGAAATCAGCGAGATTGCGCAATACTACGCGCGACAGGTGCCTGCCAGGGCCGAGACATCTCCGGTTGGTGACGCCGCAGCCGGCAACGCTCTCAGCGCGGCATGCGCCGGTTGCCACGGCGCGCAGGGTGTCAGTGCAAATCCGATCTGGCCGAGCCTTGCGGGCCAGGATGCACGGTATCTCGCGGACGCCCTCAGAGGTTACAAAGACGGATCACGCGACAATGCGATGATGAAAGGCTTCGTCGCGGCGCTCAACGATCAAGCGATCAATAACATCGCAAGCCATTACTCGACGCTTGCTCCCGTTCAACCCGCGCCGCCCGCCGCCGTGCAGGCCCCCGCTCAGCCCGTGCCTCCTGCCGCTACCCCGGCTCCCGCTCAACCCGCGCCGCCAGCCCTTCCCACGGCTCCAGCCTCAAACCGTGCCCCCGCTCTGGTCCGCAACAACCTGCTTGCGGGGCTTGATGATCGGACGGTCGCCGACATCGCAGCCTATTTTGCAAGCCTCAACCCCACGCGATCGAAGCCGTCTGGCGGTCAGGGAGGCGGGCGCGATCCGGTCGTGGTCCGCAACGGGCTCGTCGCATCCCTTGACGACCGCGCGATCCGGAACGTCGCAAGCTACTACGCAAGCCTCCTCCCCGAACAACCGCTCAGCGCTAGGAACGCGCCGGTGAGAGCCGATCCGGCCCTGGTACACTTCACCAGGCCCGCGGACGGAAGCAGTCCTGGCGGCATCGTATCGTTCCGCAAGGGCGACCCGTCGCGCAGGGTCGAGCAAAACAACGCGATCTGCCTCGGTTGTCACGAGCGCGGCGACCGCACTTACTGGAACGGCAGCACGCATGAAACGCGAGGCGTCGCCTGCACCGAATGTCATACCGTGATGCGGCAGGTTTCACGCAAGGCCGCGCTCAAGACCGTGGTTGAGATGGAAACCTGCTTCCAGTGCCACAAGGATCGGCGCGCGCAGATATTCCGCTCGTCCCACATGCCGTTGCGCGAAGGCAAGATGACCTGCTCGAACTGCCACAATCCGCACGGCAGCGCCACCGAAGCGATGCTGAAGGAAAACTCGATCAACGACACTTGCTACAAGTGCCATGCCGAAAAGCGAGGACCGTTCCTTTTCGAACACGCCCCGGTGCGGGAAAATTGCCTGAGCTGTCACGATCCCCACGGCAGCAATACCGAATACATGCTGAAAGTGTCGCGGCCGCGGCTCTGCGCCGAATGCCATGGCATGGGTCACGGATCCCTGGCCAACGGACCGCGGACCGTGGAGACGTTCGGACGATCATGCCAGAACTGCCATACCGCGATTCACGGCAGCAATAGCCCGTCGGGTGCATTGCTGCAGCGATAGATGCTTTTGAAACTTCGTGGCGGGGGGTCCCGCGGAAAGGCCAGGACGGCGAGGGCCAGGACGATGAAGACCAAACCGAGGGTTATTGCCGCAATTGTCGTGACGCTGCTGTCGGGCGGCGCGTGGTTGACTGCGCCTTCGGCGCTCGCGGCGGACGTGATCCTCTACCCCAATCCGGTGGAGCCCGCGCCGCTCGCCTCGGGTTGGTGGTATCACTACTACGTCGAAGCCGGCGGGCGCGGATTCCTCAATAACCCGCAGCGCGATGGCGTCACCGCACTGGGCGGGCAGAGTCTTGCCAAATACTACGAGTACAGCACGATCGCGCCCGGACCGTTTCTCGGAGGCTGGGCATCTACCGGCAGCAACGATGGCGTCTACCAGCTCGATGCCTGGGCGAAAAACGTCGGCTACAGCGATCAGCAGTATCAACTCGACGCGTCGAAGGCCGGGCAATACTACTTCGGGATCGGCTGGGACCAGACGCCGCACGTCTATAGCACCAGCGCGCAAACGCTCTACAACGGGGTCGGCTCGACCAACCTGACGTTGCCCGGCGGATTGTCGAACCAGATGTTCAACGACGCCGGCTGCACGCCGGGGCCGGGCGGCTGCGGCTTTTTTATCGCGCCCGCCAACGCCCCCAAGGTGCAGCAGGACATTCAAGGCAACACGCATCTGAGCGACATAGGCATTCGCCGCGACACCGTCTCGGTGGACTACCGCCATACGCCCAATGACAACTGGGATTTCCGGGCAAACTATTCGAGTACGCGGCGCACGGGCACCCAGGTCGACGGCGTTCTTTTCAGCCCCACGATCGGCGGCGTGCGGGTCGATGCGCCGAAGCCCGTCGCCGATACCACGCAGAACTACGGGGCCAGCGGCGAATACGCCGGCAACTCTTTCTGGAATCAGAAGTTCAACGTGAAGGTTGCTTACAGCGGATCGACCTATACGGACGATTCCAGCTCTTATACGGTACAGAATCCCTTCTGTCCGACCGGCGCGGTCAACGTGGCCTGCGGGATCGCCGGAATCCCCTCGGCGCCGGTCGCGCTGATGTCGCTGTGGCCGAGCAACCAGGCGAACGGTGCGTCCACTACCGCGGGCGTCGATCTGCCGCTCAACAGCCGTTACATGGGGACGGTCGCTTACACCAATATGCAGCAGAACCAGCAGTTCCTGCCCTTCACCCTGACGCCATTTACCACCACCGGCGGTATACCCCCTGGCTGGGTCGGCAATCCTGCTCCCGTCAATTCGCTCGCGGCCCTGCCGGCACAGAGCCTGAACGGGAATATCAATACGCTGTTGGTCAACAACGTGATCACCACCCAGATCACTCCCGACCTGAAGTTCAAGTCCAGCTATCGATTCTACAACTACGACAACGGCTCGCCCGAGATCAAATTTGCCGACTGGATGGTGCTGGATGCCGCCGCCGCCAAGAGTTACTTCGGAGCCCTTGCGCCGGTGCAGAGCATTTCGATCTCCTACGCCAAGCAGAATGTCGGCGGCGAATTGAACTGGCGGCCGACCAACGAATGGAATCTCGGCGCCATCTATGGTTACGAGCGCTACAATTGGACCCGCGCCGACGTCGATGCCACCCACGAGAATTCCGGCAAGGTCTTTGTGGATTGGAAGCCGGCGCAGTGGATGACCGCCCGTGCCAGCGTGTTGTCCGCGCAGCGGCGCTACGAAAGCTACGATTACCTTGCCTTCGTCGGAATGGCGCAATGGCCGAACGGCGCCGGCGCAACTCAATATTCGACCGCCTATCGACAATTCATGTTCGACAACCGCGACCGGCTGAAAGCCCAGGCCTCGCTCGCGATCGATGTGCTGCGCAACGTGACCCTTACTCCGACTATCTCCTATAGAGACGATCAGTATTTGCTCAACTCCGCCACCGAGGTCGGGCTGCAGTTCGACAGAGCGGCATCCGCCGGCGTGGAATTGGCCTGGGTCGTTAGTCCGGACACCAAGTTAATGGTGTCCTATATGAACGATCGCCAAAAACAGATGATTTCGTCGGCTGGACAGAACGTCCCGCCGTTCCCGCCCTCGCAATATTACACCGCCGGGGTCGTCGATGCCGTCAACACGTACATCGTCGCTGCAACGCATGCCGTGATTCCGAACAAGCTCGATCTGACGCTGTCCTACGCCTATGTCACCGCGAAAAATACGCAGCCGCTGATCTTTGCCGACGGCACCGTTCCGAGCGCCGCGACGGGCGGCCAGTTTCCGCCTGTCACCAGCGCCTACCAGCGCCTGGAGGCGATCGCGAGCTACATCTTCGACGAAGACCTTGTCCGCAGGATGGGCTGGAAAGGCAAGGTGATCGGCCGGCTGCGATACGCCTGGGAGAACAACAGCGTGCAGAATTGGCAGACCGACGTGATGCAGACCTATATGTACTCGATTACGAATGTTGCCGGCTACATGACCTGGATGGCCTGGAACAATCCCAACTACAACGTTCACAGGCTGGGTGCGTCTCTCGCTTTCACCTGGTGAAGGCTCGGCGTCATACTGTCGAAGCCGATCAGCCCGGCGGCGGATGAACGCGCAGGGGTTGAAGAGGTTGCTTATCGAGCGTTAGGCAGGTTGTCCGCGAGCTTTGCGGCAATCGATGCAGGTCGCCCCGTTGTCGACCGCCGGATCCAGGACATGCCGGCTATCCAACGGCCCTGTCCGGATCCCTCAGTGCCACTGCCGATGGCGTTGTTTTGAACCACAATTGATACATCGTCACCAGCCACATGAAGGCGAAACAACCCGCCATCACCATGCCGGCAAAAATCTCGACAAGCGCGAAGGGATGGAAGTACCTGATAATATACCAGGAGCTGACGTTCGATCAGAATTGCGCCGAACGGAGCGGCGACAATAGCGCATTTCAGCCACACCGGCCGGGCGTAGGCATGGGTGAACATGAGACCCATTATGAAGAAAATGAAAGTCAAGCCAAACAGATGGATGTGCGACACGCGGACCAGAGTGGCAACCGTAGGCCCGGTGTCCACCGCAGTCATCAGCTTCACTTTGTCGTAGTTGCTCAAGTCCGGCAGGTGCGGATTGCTGCCGTTGTGGCAAGCTACGCACTTGCCGTCGATAATCGGTTTGATGTCCTTGTCATAGGCCGCGCGCGGGGAGTCTTCCGAGAGCCAGGTGAATATGACTTGCCGCTGGTCGGACGACACCATCCCCGCCATCGGTCCCCGAAGCGCCGTCTCGAGCCGCGAGCCGGTCTTGTTGCCCGAATAACCCACAACGATATCGTTGTAGGAAATCATCTTCGGATTTCCACCGGCTCGCCCGGCGTAAGTGAAGTAGATTTGCAGCAAGGCCAGGATGTAAGCGAACCCGATAACAAGCAGGGTTGCAGTGTACAGCACACGCTGGCTGTACGGCAGTTCCGAATAGTGCAGGTAGTGCCTGTGCAGGGGAAATTCATCCATGGTCCGGTCGCCTTGCTTTGCCGTGGCTAATCCAACATCACGAAATGCAGAATGACTCGTGGTTCGTCAGCTCCATCGCCCGATTGAAGCCGTCCCGGGACAAGATCCCAACACGGCGCCAACGGCATCAGCCCCCAGCGAACCGGGCCGCGAGATAAAGGTGGCCGTTCAACGAAGCCTCCCGCGGCGCCGCATAGACAAACATCACATCGGCCGCTCGCCACCGGCGAAACGCATCGACATTACCCTGAGCGGCTACGTTGCGGTCTCACTTAGCAGACGCAAAGTAAGCGGCCAGATTTTCCATATCGGCATCGCTGAGGCTCGCGGCCATCCCACTCATTACCGGATTGGGGCGGGCGCCCGACTTGTAGTCCTTCAGCGCCTTGACCTGGTCGGCTTCAGACTTGCCGGCCAAGGCCGGGTTCGGCGGAACTCCCTGGCCCTTGTCGCCATGGCATCCGATGCACATGGCCGCCTTGGCCTTCCCCGCAGCCGCATCCCCTGCCGCGTGGGCGGTGCTGGCAATTCCGAATGATGCGGCGATGATTATCACAGTCAACCTGGGGATCATTTTCGGTCACCTCGTTAAACTGAACACTACACACTCTAGATTGTCTCTTGACCTAGGTCAAACCGCCTCATCGGCTCGCAGTGCGGGCTGGCCGCACTGCGTCTAGGAAAGCGGCCGTAAGCATCGTATTTGAAATTCGCCCGGTCTCCTCCACTTGATCGTTCCACAAAGGCTCAATTCGTGATTTCAATCGACCGTATGCAACTATGCTTTGATCTGGATCAAGCAATCCGGCAAAACGGCAACCGGGCGCGGGCCCTGCCGCGTGCGTCGTGGTGGACCGTCGGCTTGACGGCGGTGGCGGTCACGATGGTCACCGCATTCGATGCCTGTGCACTGCCATTGACGCCGTTCCGGTATGAGGGCCAGGCGCAGCGGCACTGCCCGGCGGATACTGTTGTTTGGCTGAATTTTCATAAACGCATTTACTATTCGAAAGGACAGAAGCGCTACGCGCGCGGCCTGGACGGAAGTTTTGTCTGCCAAAGCGAGGCTCGCGACAGCGGTTACCGGCGCTCCCTGTTCGGCATTCGATAGCTTGCGAGACGATGTCGACTCAACTCGGCTCAAATAAGCGGCAGCCCAGGATGAACGATTTCTGGCTCCTGCTTTCGCGGCATGCCCATGTGCGTGCACGGACGACGGCCCCAGCACTCTGCCCCCTCCCCGCTGGGCCCGTTCCTCGATCGGCGCCAACTCACGGCAACCGGTATAGCGGTTGAAGATGGCACTGCACCTCGAATGTCATGCGTTGAACGTGCGCAGGGTCGCCGCTGCTGGCGGCGACAATGGATATTTCCCAATTGGCGGCTGATCGAGGGTTGATGTTTTCCAGGATCACGATGCCATCGACGCCCGCACATCCCTCGCGTCGCCGAATCTCGGCAAGCACGAGGTCGGTTAATTCGCTTTTCGGTAAAATCACTTCAGCCACTATGGCGCCCATTATGCGAAAAAGCCCGTCCAAAAGCCATGATCTTTGAACGGGGCGGCTGCGATGTGCGACGGAAAGCTGGACCCATCACGCGCTTATTCGTAGCCGCGGTACCGGTGTGGTGGCAATTCCAGGTCTGTTGAATTTCCGCCCGTGTCGCATCACAGGCACACTTCCAAAAAAGAAAAAGACCGGGCGTGATTGCGTCTTCCATTGCCGGGCTCAGCCTTCAAATGAGAATCCAGTCGCGAAGGCGCGATTTCGCGCCAACTTTCAACACCCGCGATCGGCAGTAGCGCTGACCTGTTCCGGCTAGCGGATGGCCAGCGTATCGCTCTTGATAGTCTGATATATCTTGTCGGCAACAATCGCATTGCCGGCCGGCACAAGGTGACAGGCGCCGAGCGTCAAATCGGGACTATAGGCGCCGGTCAGATCGTGCAGGTGATCGCTGATTTGAGCGTGGATCAGGGGGGCCGTCTTCTCGACCGCCTGCCGGTAGATCGGGTCCTGCCCTTCGACGTTGAGCGGAAGCCAGAAAAAGTCGTAGCGGAAGCCATAGCTGCGGGCGAGGCCGCTCACGATCTTAACGTTATTCAGATAGCTATCGACGATCTGATGACCGAGCATGTCCGGGTCTTTGATCGTCGGGAAGGATGATCCGAGCGCCCGCCGCATCAGCCGTTCGGCCAGGGTCCAAGTGTTGGTTGCGGTCAGAAAATAGAAGCTGCCCTGGTGCACGAGCGCCAAAGCATCGAGCCATCCCTTTTTGAAGTTATAGGGCAGATCGACGCGGCCAGTGTAATAGAAGGGCGTGAACACGTCGTTGCAACTGTCGACGAAGACGACGGCCGCGGGCGGGCGCGCGCCGGGACGCCGCAACTCTTCAATCAATTGAACAACGCTCTCACTGCTGCGCCAGGCATCGCTGCCATGGTTCACGACACAAATCGCGTGTCCTTCATCGGCGAAGCGCTTGGCCAGCAACGACGGAATCGAAAGCCAGTCCGGACTTCCCTGCCCCCACACCGCCGAGCTTCCGAAGACATAGACCAGCGGCGAGGCATCGTCGCACTTGACATGGGCGGTGCGCCGCAAACCGTCCGGACCGACGTTGATGGTTTCGCCAGCGAACGGCCGCAAGCGCCATAGTCCATAAGGATAATTCTCGTAGGACCGCGCGAGAAATTGCCGATGCTCTCGCCAGTACGTTTCAGCCCAAGGCGCATCGCGGTATGCTGCGGCCGTTTCGTCTCCCGTCGGTCGCGAGCGGTCGCGCAAGGCCAGCGCCCGCAAGCTTGCAAAGGAGGCTAGTTCTGCTACCGCCAGCAAAACAACGATGAGCCTGAAAATCCTGAAGGCAAGTGAAACCATCGCGGCCTCTCGTTTGCGATCGGAGACGGTTTGGGCGGTTTAAAAGGACTGGGCCTGGTGGGCGCGACAGGGATCGAACCTGTGACCCCCTCGATGTCAACGAGGTGCTCTCCCGCTGAGCTACGCGCCCTGAAAATCCAGCGAACCCGGGATGGGGTCCCTATATCGGCTCTAAAGCAGGCAGGCAAGGATACCCGCTGGTCATTCCGGGGCGAGGCCAACGGACGCCCAATGCGCGATCCGCGGGCCTCGAACCCGGAATCCGGAAGTTCGCATGCACCTGCTGGATTCCGGGTTCGCACGCGCAAGGGCGCGGGCGCCCCGGAATGACGGCCTAGTCAGGCCGCCAGCATCTTGTTCACTTCGCTGACCAATTCGCGCAGGTGCACCGGTTTCGACAGCACTTTTGCATTCTTTGGCGCATCCGAATCGGAATTCAGGGCCACTGCGGCAAAGCCGGTGATGAACATGATCTTGATGTCGGGGTCGAGCTCGCTGGCGCGGCGCGCGAGTTCGATGCCGTCCATCTCCGGCATCACGATGTCGGTGAGCAGCATTTCGAACGGCTCTTCGCGCAGCCTTTGATAGGCGGAGAGCCCGTTGTCATGGGGCGAGACCTGAAAACCGGCGTTTTCCAGCGCCTTGACCAGGAACCGGCGCATGTCGTTGTCGTCTTCGGCGAGCAGGATCTTGTGCATGGCGGGTGGCGTCGAATCCGGTTCGGAGGATCAATCCGTCCACTTAGCCCGATGGGTGGTAAATTTCGGGTGAAGGTCGGAAGGCGCCCGCTCGATTGCAGGGCCCGCCAGTTTTGCGCCGGAACGGCCGCCGAATCAATCGACCCCGCGCTTTTCATGATTGTCGAGAAGCGTTCCAGCCGGCCCAAAACTCTTTTTGCTTGGCAGATTGGTTGCGAAACCCGACAATGAGCCTTCATGAAATCCGCACTTTGTCCGGCAGAATCCCGCTCCGGACCACGCGGCTTCAAAGGACGGCGCCCGACGATGACTGAGCCACACGGTGAACTGTCGCCTCCGTTCGAGGTGATCGAGCCGCCCGTATGGCGGGCGCCGATCATCTTCAATTCTCCGCATTCCGGCTCGGTCTATCCAGCTGAATTCCTCACCGCGTCGCGGATCGATCTGGCAAGCCTGCGCCGTTCGGAAGATTCGTTCATGGACGAGTTGATCGGGGGTTTGAGCGACCGCGGCTTCCCGGTGGTGCGGGTCAATTTTCCGCGCTCCTATGTCGACGTCAATCGCGAGCCGTACGAACTCGACCCGCGGATGTTCTCAGGCCGGCTGCCGAGCTTCGCCAATACGAGGTCGATGCGGGTCGCCGGCGGGCTCGGCACCATTCCGCGCGTGGTCGGCGACGGCCAGGAGATCTATCGCGAGCGCCTCAGCGTCGACGATGCGTTGGGGCGCATCGAGGCGCTGTACAAGCCGTATCACCGCGCGCTGCGGCGGCTGATCAACAAGGCGCATCAGGCGTTCGGGTCGGTGATCCTGGTGGACTGCCATTCGATGCCCTCGATCGGCATTTCGCGCGACGAGCCGCGGCGGCCGGACGTGGTGATCGGCGACCGCTACGGCACCAGCTGCGCGGCGCGCTTGCCCGACACCGTCGAGGAAACCATGGCGAACCTCGGCTATTCGATCGGCCGCAACAAGCCCTATGCCGGCGGCTTCATCACCGAGCATTACGGCAATCCGGCAAGCGGCCTGCACAGCATTCAGCTCGAACTCAACCGCGCGATCTACATGGACGAACGGCGGCGCGAACGTGGGCCACGGTTTGCCCAGGTCGTCGCGGATTTTTCCGCGCTGGCCGACGCGCTGGCCGCGATCCCGCTCGCCGATCTCGGACCGTTCCAGGCCGCGGCGGAGTGATCTCTTGCGTGCCCCGGACGCAGCGCAGCGCGCAGCTCTTGCGAAGCGGTGCGCTGCAGAGCCGGGGCCGTAACGAACGCCGGTGTTTGATACGGTCCCGGTTCTGCGAAGCAGCGCGAAGAGCGCTGCATCGCGCCCGGGACAAGCCGATAAGAAAAAAGGGCCGCTTGCGAAAATCACAAGCGGCCCAAGTCTAGGGAGGAAACGCCCAAGGAGGGCAGCGATAGCGCAAGGCGCTACCGCACCGCAACAATATGAGACCGCGCTGCACAAAGTGCAAGGGTTTTCGAATCACGTGCCATGCAAAATCTGCATGCCGTTCCAAACCCGAATTATCGGTTTTTATCTCATTATATCAACTGGATAAGTCGCCATGGCGGATCGCCATGCGTATTCCGCCTGTGCATAATCGTTGCGCTCTCGACTTCGTGATCAGCGACTTTTAGCAAAAATGCGCCATTTCGCCGGCCGATTCGAAAGCCGCCAACCGCTCGATCCGTTCGCAAGGTGCGAACTTCAAACCGCCGCTGTATACCAAGCGCGCGGCAGCCGATCGAACTCCGCAACCGCGTCTAGCCAGGAAACCAGCCGTGACGGTCATCGATTTTACAGCCTTCATCGGCCGGCTTGCGACCACGTCAGGCGAAACCATCCTGCCCTTCTTCCGAACCTCGCTCAGCATCGACAACAAGAGCGTCAGCCACGACTTCGATCCGGTGACCGAGGCCGACCGCGCCGCGGAAGCGGTGATGCGCCGCCTGATCAAGGCCAATTTCCCCCAGCACGGCATCGTCGGCGAGGAATTCGGCAACGAGCGCGAGGACGCCGAATATGTCTGGGTGCTGGATCCGATCGACGGCACCAAATCCTTCATCTCCGGCTTTCCGATCTGGGGCACGCTGATTGCGCTGCTGCACCGGGGCACGCCGGTATTCGGGATGATGCACCAGCCCTACATCGGCGAGCGCTTTTCCGGCGACAGCGGCTCGGCGCGCTATCACGGCCCGTCCGGCGAGCGAAAACTCGCGGTGCGGCGCTGCGCCTCGCTGAAGGAAGCGACCTCCTACACCACCAGTCCGCTGTTGATGAATTCCGCCGATCGCGCCGCGTTCAGCCGCGTGGAGGCCGAGGTGCGGCTGACGCGCTATGGCGGCGACTGCTATTCCTATTGCATGCTCGCCGCCGGCCATCTCGATCTCGTCATCGAGACCGAGCTGAAACCCTACGATATCGCGGCATTGATTCCGATCATCACCGGCGCCGGCGGCGTGGTCACGACCTGGGAAGGCAGACCTGCGCAAAACGGCGGCCGCATCATCGCGGCCGGCGATCGCCGCGTCCATGAAGCGGCGATGAAGCTGCTGGCAAGTTGAATCGTAGCCCGGATGAGCGAAGCGATATCCGGGAAGGTGTTTACCGTGACGCTGTCCCGCATTTCGCTTCGCTCATGGCGGGCTACAGCCCAACCTATTTCAGCCACAGCTTGAGCGGCACGGCTTCGCGATCGGGACAGGCCATCATCCCGCTATAGGGATCCGACAGCCCCGCGCTGTAGCTGCATGCCACGCCCTCGACCAGTAAGGTCGCATCCAGCCGGGACGACAATGCCGATATCTGAAAACGGATTTCTCCGGTCTTCTCTTCCGGGCCGTCCTGGGTACAGATGCCGACGTGCTTCATCGACAACGGGCCGGAGAATTCTTTTGTCCACCCGCGCGCGTTTTCGCTGACGGTGGCCGTCAGTTCCCACTCGCCGAGCACGCCGGCATAGCCGACGACCTGCAACGACTTTGCCTGCGCCGGGACCGCGAGAGCGCCCGTTACCAACAACAGCAACAGTGCTCTCACCGGCGTCTCCCACAGCGTTTGCCGCCGAAGCCTCACGACTTCCTGGTCAGGAACGCGCGGGCCTCGCTGACCTCGGTCCGCGACGTGTCCGCATCGCCGGCGATGGCGACGACTTTGTTGTAGTATTCCCGGGCCTTGGCGTTGTCGCCGGCTTTTTCGGCGGCCTTGGCGGCGCCGACGGTGGCGCCGAGGCGGTTGGGTTCCTTGTTCAGCGTCGCCTCGAAGGCGGCGAGCGCTTCGGCAGGCTTGCCGCTTTCCAGCAGCATGACGCCATAGAGTTCGCGCGCCGGCTTGGGCACGCCCGGCGTTACCGGATGCTTTTCGGTCTTGTCCTCGGCATCCGCCGCAGCACTCATCGCGTTCAGCGCGTCATCGCGCCTGCCTTCGGCATAGAGCACCCAGGCGCTCGCGACCTGCCGCTGAATGTCGACCTGCTCCGACCAGTAGGCGTCCTTGGCGTCGCGCAATTTATCGCGCAGCTCGGCGAGTTTTGCGATGTCGGTTTTGGCGGCGTCGGGATTGCCGGAGCGGGCGGCGCCCAGGGCACGGGCGAAATAGCTGATCGCCTGCACCTGCGGCAGCGGGCTGGGGCGAACCTGAAGCTCGGAAGCGGCCTTCCAGTCGCCGCGTTCCACCGCATAGCGGGCCGGTGAAACGGCCAGTGCGTAGGGCCCCGGCAGGAATGTTTCCGTAAAACCCGCGACGGTGGTTGCCTCGTCCATCACGGCCTTGGCCTTCTGGTCCTGCCCGAGCTGCAAATAAGCATAGACCTGATAGTCCATCGCGTGCAGCTGGTCGTGGAAATCCTTGGATTCCTTTGCGACGCGCGCTGCCTCGGCATTCGATGCGATCGATTCGCTCCAATACCCCACGCGCGTAAAAATGTGCGACGGCATGTGCTGGGCATGGGCCGCGGCCGGCGCGATCTTGGCATAGCGCCGCGCCGCATCGAGGCCTTTCTCGGCGATCGGCGGATAGTCGTAGAGGTGGATCAGATAATGCGCGACGCCGGGATGGTCCGGCTGGCGCAGCGAGATCGGCTCCAGGATCGCCGCGCCCTTGAGCTGACTGGCGTAGGTCTTGTCGGCCGGCGAGGCCGACGTGTTGAGCGCCAGCGCGTAGTGGATCTGCGCCTCGTCATCGCCGGGATAGCGCTGCGCCAGCTGCTCCATGGCCTTGGCATAGGCCACGATGCGGGTGCGGTGATCGACCTTGTCGAAGTCGGCATACATCACGCCGAGCGCGTCGAGATAGTCGCGCTCCCGCGCCGTCTTGGCACTGATGCTCTTTCCCTTGGCGATCGCGGCAGCGCCATCGGCGAGATTTTTCGAAGGCGGCGCGACGTGGGGATTCCACAACAGGCTGAGTGCGATGCCCCAATAGGCGATGCCGCATTCGGGATCGGCCTTCAGCGCATCCTCGAAGGTTCGTTGCGACGCGCGGTACCAGAACGAATGCTGATACAGCATGCCTTGGTTGAAAAGCTTCTGCGCCTCCGGGCTGCAGGAGGTTTCGAAATTGACCTTTCCAAGCGTCGTGTCGTCGGCGTGCGCCGGCTGCGCCAGCGCAAGGCCGGTCGAAAATGCAATGCCGATTGCAAGGGCTGTCCTCATCGCACTTCTCCATTTTTTTTGGCCGCTTCGGCTGCGAAGCTAGGCGCCAATTGGCGGGAAGTCATAAGCGAGAAACGGGATTTCTATAGCAGGATTGTGCTAGCCTGAAAACGGAAGAAATCCATGCTGGATCGCACACTTAGCTTTGGACGCTATCGACTGGAGCCGCGCGGCGGACTGATGTCCGGGGACCGCCCCGTGCGGCTCACGCCCAAGGCGCTGGCGCTATTGTGCTTCATGGCCGACCGCCCGGGCGAGGTGATCCCCAAGGAGGAACTGTTCGGCGCGGTGTGGCCCGAAGTCACCGTAGGCGATGCGGCGCTGGTGACCTGCATCCAGGAGCTGCGCAAAGCGCTCGGCGACGACGCCCGGCGGCCCCGCTATATCGAAACATTGCACCGCCGCGGTTACCGCTTCATCGGAAAACTGGCGGCGCCGGCACCCACCGACGAGAAGGCCCCGGCGCTGGCGCTGCCCGACCGTCCCTCGATCGCGGTATTGCCGTTCGACAATATGAGCGACGGCCCGGATCAGGAGTATTTCGCCGACGGCATTTCGGAAGACCTGATCACCGCGCTGTCCCGCATTCACTGGCTGTTCGTGATCGCCCGCAACTCCTGCTTTGTCTACAAGAACCGCGCGGTCGACGTGAAGCAGGTCTCGCGCGAACTCGGCGTGCGCTATGTGCTGGAAGGCAGCGTGCGCCGGGCGGGAAAACGAATCCGCATCAGCGCGCAGCTGATCGACGCCATCACCGGCGGCCATCATTGGGCCGAGCGCTACGACCGCGAACTCGGCGACATCTTCGCCGTGCAGGATGAGATCACCCGCAATGTGGTGGCGGCGATCGAACCCCGCCTGCTGGCCGCGGAAGGCGTCCGCGCGCTGTCGCGGTCGTCCGACGATCTCGGCGCCTGGGAACGCGTGGCACGCGCGCAAACCCATGTCTGGCGCCTGACGCGCGCAGACTACGAGGCGGCGATCGAGGGTTTGACGAAGGCCGTCGAGGCCTATCCGGATTACGCGCCGGCGCGCAGCCGGCTGGCGTTCCGTCTGCTGTTCGCGGCGCATATGGGCTGGGTCGGTCGCGAGGTCGGCTTGCGCAGCGGCCGCGAGCACGCCATTCGCGCCGTGGCGCTGGATGATTGCGATGCGTGGGGCCAGACCGCGCTCGGCTATCTGGCGATGATGGAGCGGCGCACCGCCGAATCGATCGCGGCATTCCGCCGTGCAGTCGAACTCAATCCGAACTCCGCGACCGCCCATGGCGATCTCAGCCGCGGCCTCGCCTTCGCAGGCCACGACCGCGAGGCGATCGAGCATGCCGAAGAGGCCATCCGGCTGAGCCCGATGGACCCGGACATGGCGCTTTTTCTCGGCGGCATGGCGGTGGCGCATTACGGCGCCGGCCGCTACGCGGAGGCGGCCCGGGTTTCGGAGGAACTGTTGCGGCTGCGCCCCGGCTTCCAGGGCGCGCAACGCCTGCATTGCGCGAGCCTGGCCCAGACCGGACGGGTGGATGAGGCGCGGGCGTATCTGGAAATTGTACGGCGTGAACAGCCGCAGTTGACGATGGACTGGATCAAGGCAAGCGTGCCCTACCAGACGCCGCAATTGATGCAGCGGTTTCTGGAAGGGATGCGAAAAGCCGGGCTGGGCGAGGATTGAGCCGGTCCGAGCCTCAACACGAACAGATGAACGGATAATTCTTGTTCGGGATGATGGGCTCGATGCCGCAAAAATCATTCAGTACCGATTCGGCGGTGCAGAAGGCGCCTTCCACCCAGGCCTGATCGTTCGAATAGGCTTCGCCGACGATGAAGATGTCGGCGTCCGCGCCTTTGATCAATTGCGAAGGCTTGCGGATTTTCTGCTGCACATCGCAAACATTGTAGTGCGCGGCATAGGCGTGGTACCCGGCGTTGAAGGGCGGCAGCGACCAGTCCATGTACTTTGCTTCCAGCGGTTCGGGCACGGCGCTGTAGTCCGACTGCGGCCCGAAATGCACCGCCGCCAGTTGCTTGCGCAGCATCTTCACCATCCGATCGGGCACTTTGCGCGGACCTTCGAGCGGTTGGGTGTCATCCGAGAGCGGCACCCTGCGCTCCTTGTTCGGCCCCAGCTCCAGCCCTTGCCAAAAAGTCGTGAACTGCTCGTCGTCGTAACTGGCGAGAATTCCGTAGACCGCGTCGCCTTTCTGGGAGACCGCGTTATTGCCGAAATACACGATCTGGCGAATCGGCGTGTCGGTCACGCTCGGCCCGATGGTGTTGCGCACCGACAGCTTCAGCAGCAATTCCTGCTGCTTCACCGTCAGCCGCTCCTGGATGCAGCTTTCCACCGTCTGGATAAAAGCGGCGGCCGGCGTGTACGGCGTCTCGACAATCGCAGGCTTCGTCGCGGCATCCATCGCGGCGATATACTTGTTAGGAAAGCCTTTGTCGGCCAGTTGCTGAAGCACGTTGGCCGTGACTTCGTAAGCCTCGATCTGCGCCGGATAAGGCGTGACCGTATCGGCCCACCATGCCGAGGAAAAGAACATGCCTACCTTGTAGGAGGGCTGCATGATGGCGGACTCGAGATATAGCTGCACTTTCTGGTGGTTCAGCACATCGAGCCCGTCATGACTTTCATAGCGGGTCGCCTGGGCCACCAGGTCGATCGCATAGCGCGGCATCGCCAGCCATGCGGCATCCGTGGTGCCTGAGCCGGATTTCTTGTTGGGGTTCGCACGGGTCGCGATCGAATAGCAAATCGTCTTGTCGATCTTCAAAATCGAGTGCAGACGCGTGTTCGGATGATATTTGAAATTCACGCCTTTCTTTTTCGCCAGTTGCACGGCGGCGGCAAACAAGGCGGTGAATATGCTGGAATAGCCGGTCGTCAGCGTCTTGTATTCGTTACCGGGGACAAATTCATTGTTGGCATCGATCGCTACCGCCGAATTCCAGTTGATGACGTTCGACGTATAGCCGTTGCCGTCCGCGGTATAGGAGAAGCCTTCCGGACCCAACTGGTCGAACATCAGGTCCCAATAACCGATGTCCGTCATTCGATCGCCTCTTTTGAAGACGGAGGAATCCTGCAATTCGACGCAGATCGTGCCCTCGTTGTAAAACTTGCACCATTGCGCGCGGGTTATCTTCTTGGCTTTCGCCGGCGTCATTGCCAGATCCTGAATGACGGAAAAACCATTGTCCGGCGACGTGGCGGCGCCGAAGTGGTCGACGTAATAGGGCGCGGGATTGCTGGAGGTGATGCTGTTCAGGTACATATTCTTGGTGCGCAGGTAGAACAGAGGATTGGTGGACTCGTTGAACGGCACCGAATATTTTTTCAGATCGAGTTCTTTGATGACGGTGGTGACCAGCCGATGTCCCTCGTTTTCCGCGCCATCCTTGCCGTTCCAATCCGAATAGCGCATCCCGCCCAATTCCAGGTATGAGCTGTTCTTGTCGTCCTTGTAGTGCCAAGTGCAGACGCGCGCGCCGGGCGCGCGGGATCCGGGGTTTGTTTTCGAGAAGTCGTATTTGCCCCAATCGTATAATTCCAGCGTATCGCCTTCGCCGAGCTGCTTTGACTTGTTCTTCGCGCCGCTGGTTTTGCCATCCAGCAGCCGCCACGCGGTATAAAGCCCGGCCGCGCCGGCGCCGAAAATCGAATAGGTTTTATGTGGCATGAGGGTTACTCCAATCCGAGCCGGCGCATCTGGTCCGGCAAATCTTTTTCGGGGATGACGACTTCGACCAGTGACGGCTGCCGGGTCGGTTTCTTGAGTTCTTGCAGCACTGCCTTTAATTCGCTCACCGTTTCCACGCGGTAGCCCTTGGCGCCAAACGCCTTGGCCAAGGCGCAGTAGTCCCATTTGGGCAGGATATCGAAGGTATCAAATTTGTGCTCGGGACCGGGTTCGAATGCGGTGATGTCGACGTAGACTTGTTCGATGGCGTAAACCGCGTTGCTCATCACGAAGATGACGGCATTCAGATTATTCCTGGCCAGCGTCGAGAGCGACTGGCAGACCATCATGAAGCCGCCGTCGCCGGCGACGGTCCACGCCCGTTTGCCGCTGCCGAACTGGGCGCCGGAAGCCGCTCCCGTTTCAAAGCCGATGCACTGCCAGGCCGCCGAACCGATGAAGCTGCCCTGCGACAGGCCATAGGCGTTGGTGGCCACGTAGAGCGCTGAACTGACGCCGAAGGTCCAGACGATTTTGTCCAGCATCTTGTTGTCGTGCAGGAACTTCATCGAGTGCTGGAAGAAGCGGTTGTAGGTGATGGTTTCGGGCTTGTCGTTCCAGCGCGGATCCGAATTGGAGGCCCATGGCTCCGGATAGCTGGGTTGGGGCGGAGCGACCACTGCAAGCGGATAACCTTTGGTCGTCTTGAAGCAGTGCAGCAGGGCCTCCATGAAATCCTTCATGGTGACGCCTTGATAGATGAAATATCCGGCCCGAACTTGCTCGGTGGTGGCCAGCACCATGTCGGCGTATTTGTTTTCGATGAACCACAAATAATCGTCGGTAATGATGGTGCCCAGCGTCAGGAAGCAATCGGACTTCTGAACGAGGTCGCGCACGCTCTGAATCGAGGCGGCATCGGAATAGGTCCCGATGAACTTTTTACCTTTTTCATCCAACACGGTTTTTCCGAGCGTGGTGGTGGTGTACAAGAACCCGCTGGCATCGATGATCTGCTGCAGCAGACCCGACAGTCCGTGACGGAGCACCTCGACGCCTGCAAAGATCAGCGGATTTTTGGCGGCGGTAATTTGCGCCCAGGCCATCGCGACGGCGTTTTCAAGCGCCAGCGGTTCGCTTGTGAATGTTAAAGGCTGCAAGACCCTGCTGGACGGTTTTGGACACGGTTCGCCCCAAACTTCCTTATAACATTCGATGTATACCGGCCGTTTGTAGGTGATGGCGGCGATCAGCAGATTATCGATTTTTTCGCCCGCGCCGACCGACGTGCTGAGCGTCTCGGCAGCCACGGTGACTTGCCTGAACACTTCCTGATCGGCCTGCAGGTTGCCGGTGGAATGGTGGTAGAGCACGTCGTACATCTTGGCGATCTGGCGGGCGTCCGCGCCGGGCGTCGCGCTGATCACCACCACCGGACTGAATTCGACATAGGCGCCGGCGATCGCATTGAGCGCGCTGAAAGTGCTGACGCCATATTGCAGCGATACGGCGCCGAGCCCCCTGGTCCGCCCGTAGGCGTCGGCCGCATAGGCCGCATCCAGTTCGTTGATGGCGCCGATGGCGTTGACGCCGGGGAAATGCTCCAGCGCCTGGGTGAAATGTTTGACGTAGTCGCCCGGAATTTGAAAGACTTCGGTGACGTTGAGTTGTTTCAGTCTGGTAAGAAGATAATCTGCGACCGTAAATGGCTGTACCGCAACCGGCTTTCTTGTCATTTCATCCCCACCCAAAAAGACAGTTGGCGTTATTACAATCTAAAATTGTTCCAACTTCAAGCGGATCATGATTTCTTGTCGTGAGGAAGCGAGCAGGACAGTCCAGATGAGAATTCCCGGTACCCTGGCGACCCTACTATCCCTGCTGCTGCTGCTGCCGACCTTGGCCGCGGCGCAGGAATTTCCCGCAAAGCCGATCAAGCTGATCGTGCCGTTCCCGGCCGGCGGGCCCAACGACATCATCGCGCGCGTGGTCGGCCAGCGCATGTCGGAACTGACCCGGCAGCCGGTGGTGATCGACAACCGCGGCGGACAGGCAGGCGTGCTCGGCACCGACGCGGTCGCGAAAGCCGTGCCCGACGGCTACACCATCGGAATCGTGAGCGCGAGCGCGCTCGTCATCAACCCCTCGATGGAAAAAGTCCCTTACGATGTGAACAAGGATTTTGCACCGGTGACGCTGGTCGTGACGGTTCCAGAAATGCTGGTGGTCGCGAGCAACGTTCCCGCCAACAACATGGCTGAACTGGTCGCGCTCGCCAAAGCGCAGCCCGGCAAACTCAATTTCGCCTCCGCCGGCGTCGGCGGCCTGCCGCACCTGGCCGGCGAGCTGTTCAAACTGACCGCGAAGATCGATGTCGTGCATGTGCCCTATCGCGGGGCCGCGCCTGCCATCAACGACCTGCTCGGCCAGCAGGTGCAGATGACGTTTCTCGACCTGCCGGTGATCCTGCCGCACATCAAGGCCGGCACGCTGCGCCCCATTGCGCTTGGCGCGTCGACGCGCGCGCCGACCGCGCCCGACGTACCGACCACGGCCGAAGTCGGTATGCCCGATCTGCTGATCGAGAACTGGTACGGCATGATTGCGCCGGGCGGAACGCCGCCTGCCATCGTCGCAAGCCTGCACAGGATCGCGACCGCGGCGATGCACGATCCGGCCGTGAAGGAAAAACTCGCCGATCAGGGCCTGACGGTGGTCGGCGATACGCCGGAGCATTTTCACGCATTCATCGGCAGCGAAGGAAAAAAATGGGCGAAGGTGATCAACGACGCCGGGCTCGCGACGGCGAAGTGAATGCGCGATACAACCACGCAACACCGTCGTCCGGAGGCTTGCCGGACTTCACGGTCAGCCTCCGTGTCATTGCAGCTTTTCTGCCGGAATCGTCGGCGACCGGACAGACGCGCTCCGAAATCTGGGCCTAGAATTTGCCAGGTGCTACGGGCGATTTCGATGCACAAGGATAAAGAACAATCACCGGACAGGCACGACTGGTTCGCGCGGGCCGCCGAGGCTCTGGAAAAGGCACGCAAGATGAAGCCCGGCGCCGAGCGCAATGAGGCGCTGAAAAAAGCCGGTCAGTTGCAATCGGCCGCCGACATGATGGGCTATCTGAAATCGAAAGAGCTGCGCCCGCCGAAGTAATTCGGATGCCCGGTGCGAGCCTTCGGACCGGTTTCATGAATGGAACCAGCGTGAAAAGAGTCTTCTAGCGGACATAATAAAAGTCGTCTACCGGACATAATAGGCGTAGGCTCAACTCATTGCCGGCAACGATCCCCAGGCGCCGGCAACTGAGAGCCCAAACCGGACTCCCGCCTTGTTGCGTGAGTGTCCGATGGCGCAGTCCTTTTATCTTCGAGAGCAAGCCGACCGATGCCGCCGCCTAGCCCGCGGTACTAACGACGCTATGACGCAGGAACGTCTTCTGAAACTGGCCGCCGAATACGGGGCGCAGGCTGACGCCCAGGACGCCGCGGACGAGGAAGCGCCGGCCGTGCGCTACGGCAAGCGCAATGACGATGACAACTAGATTCCGTCGCTTCTGCCGCAATAACCGGCTTTCGTCCGCTATCCGACAAAATAAACTTTTCAGCCCCGCCCGCCGCCTAAGCGCAGGGCATTGCAGCCCAATCGGGCGCGCCTTGTCCACATACTTCCGCCAAAAGCGTACTAAGACGGCTACCGGACCGACAAAGTCCCCTTGCCGTTCCTATATGCATTATCCGTGGAACGCTCTCGGAGCGCCATTCTAATCCCTGCGGTGATGCGGCCCGACCGATCGGGCGGGATATCGCGGTGCATTCGCCTACAAGCAACCATCTGGACAATAAACTGCTCGCCTCGTTGCCGCGCAGCCAGTTCAACCTGCTTGTCCCGCATCTGACGGTCGCCACGCTCGGGCAGGGCGCGGTCGTGTTCGAGACCGGCGACGAGGTCGACCAGGTTTACTTCCCGCATAACGGCATGTTCTCGCTGCTCGCGGTGATGCGCGACGGTAAGGCGATCGAGACCGCCACCGTCGGCCGCGAAGGCGTGGTCGGCGCGATGGCGGGGCTTGGACTCTACAATTCCCTGGTACGCGTCGTGGTGCAGCTGCCGCTCGCCGCCAGCAAGATCGCAGCTCCGCAATTCAGGAAAGCGGTCGCCGCCAGCGAGGCGATCCGCGATATCGGCATCCACTATAACGAGGTGCTGCTGACCCAGGCCCGCATCACCGCGGCCTGCAACGCGCTGCATCCGGTCGAGGCGCGGTTCTGCCGCTGGCTGCTGCAATCGGCCGACCGCGCCGGCAGCGACACCATCACCTTGACGCAGGAGCTGCTCGCCGAAATGCTCGGCGTGCGGCGCACCTCGGTGACCGAAGTCGCCGGCAAGATGCAGCACGAAGGCGTCATCACCTATTCGCGCGGCGTCATCAAGATCCTCGACCGCGACGGCCTCGAACGGCTGTCCTGCGAATGCTACCGGACGCTGATCGATCATTCCGCAACGCTGACGTAAGCCCGTAGGGTGGGCATCCCGCAACGCTGACCTCGCATTCCGATCCGCCGATTGTGCGCTGACGACCGATCGGTCTATGTCAGCGCATGGTCGAACCTCTCCTCATAGCCATCGCCGCGGTGTTTTTCCTGGCCGGTTTCGTCAAGGGCGTGATCGGCCTCGGGCTGCCCACGGTCGCGATGGGACTGCTTGCGGTATCGATGCCGCCGGCCCGCGCGCTGGCGATCGTCATCGTGCCCGCCATCATCACCAATATCTGGCAGACTTTTGTCGGCCCCTATCTGCGCGACATCACCCGACGGCTGTGGCCGCTGATGGTCGGCACCGCCATCGGCATCTGGTGCAGCGCGGGGCTGATGACCGGACCTTATGCGCGCTACGGCACCATCGTGCTCGGCGTGCTGCTGGTGATCTACGCCATCATCGGCCTCAGCAAGTTCAATTTCCATGTCGCGCCTGCAAATGAAAGATGGGTCGGCGGCATCGTCGGTCTGATCACCGGCGTGGTCTCGGCCGCCACCGGCGTCCAGGTGATCCCATCGATGCCGTTCATGCAGGCGATCGGCATGGAAAAGGACGAGTTGGTGCAGGCGCTCGGCGTGTTCTTTACCACCGCGACCGTGGCGCTGGCCTTCAACCTGACCAGCGCCGGCCTGCTGACGGCAGCGACCGCGCTGCCCGGCGCCGTGGCGATGGCGGGCGCCTTCGCCGGCATGTTCATCGGCCAGGCCGTGCGCTCGCGACTTGAGCCGGAGGCATTCCGGCGCTGGTTTCTGATCGCGATGATCCTGCTCGGGATCTATCTGGCGGGAAGTGCGGGTTATGAGGTGATGGCGTCGCACTGACCGGTCCCGTGTCCCGGACGCGGTGCGGCATTCTTCATGCCGCTCCGCAGAGCCGGGACCGTACCAAACACCGGCGCTCGTTACGGCCCCGGCTCTGCAGCGCACCGCTTCGCGAAGGGCTATAGCGCGTCGAAGACGCGCGTAAACGCGCTGATGGCGCTGCGCTGCGTCCGGGGCACGGCGACTCACCCGAACAGCGGCGTGCCCGGCACGAAAGCGTCGAACGCGGCCCAGAATTGGCTGCGAAAACGGTCCTGCTCCTGCAGGATTTCGTGCTTGGCGCCGGCGATCACCAGATGCGAGCCGGCGCGCAGGTGGTAGGCGAACTCCTCGATCGCGGCGGTGGAGACGACCGTGTCGTTGCTGGCCGCCATCATCAGGATCGGCTGGCGGATCTGGGAAGGGTAGTTCGAGGCGCGAAAGCCGTGCATGGTCCGAAGCGCGGTATCGGCCCACGCCACCGTCGGCGAGGCGAGGCCGAGCGTCGGGTCTTCCTCCAGAATCGCGGCGTTGCGGGCGAAGCGCACGGGATCGCTGGTGAAGGGATTGTTGATGAAGCTCGTCGCGCCGGTCAGTTCATCGCCGCCGCCGGGAATGTAGTTGCCGCCCTGCCCGGTAAGCCGCATCGCACGCAGCAACAGGCGCGCCGGCAGCGACGTTGCGCGGCCCGGCAGGTCGATCATCGGCGCCGACAGCACCATGCGGTCGAACCAGCGTTTTCCCGCATGCGCGACCCGCAGCATCACCGCCCCGCCCATCGAATGCGCCAGCGCGAAATACGGCGGCGGACAGTCCGGCAGCACCACCTGCTGCACGAAGGCTTCGACGTCGATTTCGAAGTCGGAGAAATCGCGGACGTAGCCCTTGCGTGGATTGCGCAAGCGCCGCGAGGAATGGCCCTGGCCGCGCCAGTCGATCGTCGCCACCGCGAAGCCGCGGTCGCGCAGGTCGCGCACGGTCTCGAAATATTTCTCGATCGATTCGCTTCGCCCCTGGAAGACGCACACCGTGCCCTTGCGTCCCGCCGGCGGCGCCCAGCGCGCAAAGCGCAGTTCCGCGCCGTCTGGGGTCTTGATGGTGCCGCTGACAACGTCCTCCGGAACCGGATTGGCGGGGATCGAGACGAGCGTCATGGGGCGGACCGGATAGGTGAAAAGAGCTGAAAATCAAGGGTGGGAGCGCTCAAAAATGGCAACGATTACGCCCTCTTGAACACCGTCTGGTCCCTCCCATATCACCTTCGTGCAGGCCTCTACTAGGCTGCACACAGACGAAAGCCCGGCCCGATGGCGGGCGGGTGAATTCAACCAGTCGCTCAATGGAGGACTTTCCTATGCGTAGCTACGATCTTACCCCGTTTTATCGTTCCACCGTCGGCTTCGACCGCTTCTTCTCACTGCTCGACCAGGCAGCCTCCGACGGCAGCCCCGGCTATCCGCCCTACAACATCGAGCGCACCGGCGAGAATGCCTACCGCATCTCGGTTGCGGTTTCCGGCTTCGCGCAGGGCGAGCTCTCCATCGTCGCCAAGGAAAACACCTTGACGATCAAGGGCGAGAAAACCGCCAATGAGAACGGCAAGGACAAGTCCGAAGTGCTGTATCGCGGCATCGCCGCGCGGGCCTTCGAGCGCGTGTTCCAGCTCGCCGATTTCGTGCAGGTGAAGAACGCCTCGCTCGAGAACGGCCTGCTCCATGTCGATCTCGTCCGCGAGATCCCGGAGGCCAAGAAGCCCCGCAGCATTCCGATCAACAGCTCTGTCGGCGCCACGCCCCAGGTAGTCGATAGCACCGTCGAGAAAGCCGCCGCTTAAGCACGGTTCTCCCGACGTGGGTTGATCGAAGGTGAAAACGCCCCGGAGCGATCCGGGGCGTTTTTGTGCGAACAGTTGCGCCAACCGCCTGCGGAATCACAAGCCTGTGACTCCCGTAACGTTGCAACGCCGTGGACCGAAACACTGTTGGAGCGCGACGCTTCAAGCAGAAAACCAGATCACGGAGTTAGTTCGATGAAGATATCCCGCATCGTTATGGCGCTGGCCGTCGCCGCGCTCACAGCAACACTCAGCGGATTTGAGGCGCGCGCGCAAACAAGCGCGCCGGTCCAGGCGCGCAATGTCGTGCTGGTGCACGGCGCTTGGGCGGACGGCTCCAGTTGGGCCGAAGTGATTCCGCGCCTTCGGGCAGCGGGCCTGCATGTCACCGCCGTGCAAAATCCGCTGTCTTCGCTGGAGGACTCCGTCGCCGCCACACGCCGCGCATTGGCGCTGCAGGATGGCCCGACCGTGCTGGTCGCCCATTCATGGGGCGGTACCGTCATCAGCGAAGTGGGAACGGACCCGAAGGTGACGGGGCTGGTCTATGTCGCCGCGCGGGCGCCCGATGCCAACGAGGATTTCGTAGCCTTGTCCGGGAAGTTTCCGACCGGCGCGGTGCGCGCCGGCATTCAGGTGAAGGACGGCTACACCCTGCTGTCCGAAGACGCCTTCCTCAAGCATTTCGCGAACGGCGTCGATCACAAGAGGGCCGAGGTCCTGTACGCCGAGCAGGGATCCACCGCCGCGTCGATTTTCGCCGGACGAACCACAACGGCCGCCTGGCACTCCAGGCCGTCCTGGTATGCGGTGTCGAAAGACGACCAGACCATCAACCCCGACCTCGAGCGATTTCTCGCCAAACGCATGAACGCGACCACCGTGGAGTTGGATGCGGGCCATCTGTCCCTGGTCTCGCATCCCAGGGAGGTCGCCAACCTGATCCTGGCTGCGGCGGGCCGGAAGAGCTAAAAATTCGGCAACGGCGCGAGCTGTCTTTCCTCGGCCTTGAGGGAAGACAGCGGCGCGTCGCTAACGATGCGATGGCGCGGCGATGCGTCCGGAAACAACCTTGCGTCGAACTCCGGGAACGTTCAAGCTTCCCGCCACGCAAATCCGAAGGAGGAGGCGATGTTTGGGAAGGTGATTGTTTCCGCTGCAATCGCGGCGCTTGCGATTCCGTGCGCCGCCCAGGCCCAGCTGCTCAAGGTCGTAGAGGTCAATGCGCCGAAGGTGAACTGCGTCTTTCAAACCGACTGCAATATTCCGGTCACCGATAGCTCCAGCAACATCAATCTGCCATTTCTTGCCGCACCGGGGACTGCATGGGTGCAATCGCGCACCTTCGCGGGCGAGGCCGGCGCGCCGGGCGCCGGAACGACCGGTTACGAGTATCGCATCAGCATGACACAGGCGTCAGGCGCGGGATGCATCCTCGGATTCAACCTCAATTTCGGCCCGCACAAGCAGTTGCCCTATGCGAACAACCAGCTTGCCGATGTCTATGTCGTTACCACCGGCGGCCTCGGCACGATCGGCCTGAAATCGGCCGAACGAAACAGCGATTCGATCGCGTTTACGCTGGCGAGCCCGCTCTGCGCCGATGGACCGCCGGACATCAAGAAAACCACGTTCTTTTTCGGCCTTGCGGGAACCGCCGCCCCGATGAAAGTGAGCGCGAATGTGTACGGCACCGGCGATGTAGGCTTCTTAGGGATCGACGCGCGCGTACCAAAGCACGACGTCCCGCAAGATCCGCCGGGAGGCCTGTAGCGCTGCGGTTCAATACCGTCATTGCGAGGAGCGCTTGCGACGAAGCAATCCAGTCTTTGCTTGGCCTCTGGATTGCTTCGCGTCATCGGGCGGCGCTTTCGCGCCGACCCCTTGGCTCGCAATGGCGTAGAGAGCGCCGAGAGAAGCCTAATCCAGTCCCTGCGCCTTCGGCATTTCCTGCGTCGGCATGATTAGCACCGGGGGTTTTGCCACGCCGACGGTGGGTGATGGCGACGATGCCTGCGGCTCGACCGGTTTCACAGTTGCAGCCGATTGCTGCGCCGGCGGCGCGGCCGGCTTTGCGGCATTTGGCGGCGCTTTCGGCGTTGCGGAGCGGCTGGCAACATGCGGTATCGGCAACGGTGGGCGTGGCGCACGCCGGTAGCTGCTGTGGGTCGGAGGCGGCGGCAGCGGTCCGACCGGGCCATAGGCCACGTCGAGGTCGCCGTTGAAATTATCGCCCATCCGGTAGGCCGGAATGAAGCGGATGATCCGACCGCTGCGGGCGTCGATCACCAGCCGCCCGTCGTCGCCGCCGCGGTCGATCACCGAAATGGTGTAGACGAGGCCGCGCTGCTGCGGGCTTCCGAGCGGCGAAAATCCGCTTTCGCGGATGATGGCGGTGACCTCCATCGGCGGCAGCAGCCTCGGCCCGTAGCCTGGCGGCGGCGCCTCCGGCGGCATCGCCGCATAGGGCCCGCCGACGTCCGAAACCCTGGTCGCCTGTCCAATCCCGGTTGGCGCCAAAACTTGCGCATTTGCGGCCGCAGCCACAAAAACCAGGCCGGCCGAGACGGCCCATCCCGTGAACAGCTTCATCGCGGATTGCTCCCCTGTAATAGCCCCGTGAATTTTTTCTTCGTCATTCCGGGGCGCGCCCCCTGGCGCGAACCCGGAATCCAGTGCCATCGCACCGCGTCTGGGTTCCGGGTTCGCGCAGAGAGCGCGCCCCGGAATGACGTCAGGTAGCTGATTTCGCTTCTCTCCGGCGACAACCTCGCGGCTAAATCCGGCAGCCCTTGGGCCGGATCACGGCCGGCTTGCCGCAAAACGGGGGCACCCGACAGCGCGGCTGGCTGCCATGCAATCGGGGACTCCGGCGCGCTTGTATGATAGAAAAAAATTTGGCAATGTCAGGGTTAGGACAGCATCACTGTCTCAATTATGGCGGCAATCCGGCATGGGGATTGCAACGTAAGTTGGCGCTTCGGCGCTGGATAAGTGGCAGGCAAGGCCGTTCGCCGGGGACGTTGAACGCCAACACCTGAATTCTGAAATTGCGGCTCGCGGAGGGCGAGCGGTGACCCCAAGGCTTGCATAGGGGTACCGCGAACGCCCTGGGTGCGCCGACCAACGGAGACGAGACCCTTGGCTAGGCTGAGAGGATTTTAGATGAGCGGGCCGGAGTTCGAACGCGAACACATCGTGACGGATGCGCTGCCGGCGAATCCGCTCGCGAAACCGTTCGAGCCCGCGCGCGAACATACCTGGAGGCCGCCGGCCGAAGGCATGTACGACCTCAGCCAGGAAAAGGATGCCTGCGGCGTCGGATTCATTGCCAATATCAAGGGCAGGAAGTCGCATCAGATCGTCCTGGATGCGCTGGACATTCTCTGCAATCTCGAACACCGCGGCGCGGTCGGCGCCGATCCGCGCGCCGGCGACGGCGCCGGCATTCTGGTGCAGATTCCCCACCGCTTCTTCGAACGCAAGGCCGCCGAGATCGGCTTCCAGTTGCCGGAGCCCGGCGAATACGCCATCGGCGCGCTGTTCATGCCGCGCGAGACCGCGTGGCGCAATGTCATCAAGAGCATCATCGCCGATCAGATCCGCGACGAAGGGCTGATGCTGCTCGGCTGGCGCGACGTGCCGACCGACAATGCATCGCTCGGCGAAACCGTGAAGCCGACCGAACCGACCCATATGCAGGTGTTCATTGCCCGCAATGGTGCTGCGAAGAACGAGGACGAGTTCGAGCGCCGGCTCTACATCCTGCGCAAGTCGATTTCGCAGGCGATCTACCAGCGCCGCGACCGCGGCATGGCCGGCTATTATCCGGTGTCGATGTCGTGCCGCACCGTGATCTACAAGGGCATGTTCCTCGCCGACCAGCTCGCCAAATATTATCCCGATTTGCACGAGGGCGATTTCGAGAGCGCGCTGGCGCTGGTGCATCAGCGCTTCTCGACCAACACCTTCCCGACCTGGTCGCTGGCGCATCCCTACCGGATGATCGCGCACAACGGCGAGATCAACACGCTACGCGGCAACGTCAACTGGATGGCGGCGCGGCAGGCCTCGGTGCATTCGAAACTGTACGGCAAGGACATTTCGCGGCTGTGGCCGATCTCCTACGAAGGCCAGTCCGACACCGCCTGCTTCGACAACGGCCTCGAATTCCTGGTGCAGGGCGGCTACTCGCTGCCGCATGCGGTGATGATGATGATCCCGGAAGCCTGGGCCGGCAACCCGCTGATGGACGAGCAGCGCCGCGCCTTCTACGAATATCACGCCGCGATCATGGAGCCGTGGGACGGACCCGCGGCAATCGCGTTCACCGACGGCCGCCAGATCGGCGCCACGCTGGACCGCAACGGGCTGCGGCCAGCGCGCTATCTCGTCACCTCGGACGACCGCATCGTGATGGCGTCGGAAATGGGCGTGCTGAAGATTCCGGAACAGGACATCATCACCAAGTGGCGGCTGCAGCCCGGCAAGATGCTGCTGGTCGACCTCGAACAGGGCCGGCTCATTCCCGACGACGAGATCAAGGCGCAGTTGGCCAAGAGCCACCCCTATCGCGACTGGCTCGACAAGACCCAGATCGTGCTCGAGGAATTGCCGGACGCGCCGGTCAAGGGCATGCGCTCGAACCTGCCGCTGCTCGATCGGCAGCAGGCGTTCGGCTACACGCAAGAAGACATCACCATCCTGATGACGCCGATGGCCTCGACCGGCGAAGAGGCCAACGGCTCGATGGGCAACGACACCCCGATCTCGGCGCTGTCGGACAAGCCGAAGCAGCTGTTCACCTACTTCAAGCAGAATTTCGCGCAGGTCACCAACCCGCCGATCGATCCGATCCGCGAGGAACTGGTGATGAGTCTGGTCTCGATCATCGGGCCGCGGCCGAACCTGTTCGACCTGCAGGGCATGGCCGGCACCAAGCGGCTGGAAGTGCGGCAGCCGATCCTTACCGACGGCGACCTGGAAAAAATCCGCTCGATCTCGGAGATCGCCGACACCCATTTCAGGTCGCGCACGCTGGACACCACCTTCCACGCCGGCTTTGGCGCGGCGGGTCTCGAGCAAGTGCTCGACGAATTGTGCGCGCGCGCGGAATCCGCGGTGCGCGAGGGCGTCAACATCATCATCCTGTCCGACCGCATGGCGGGCTCCGACCGGATACCGATCCCGTCGCTGCTGGCCTGCGCCGCCGTGCATCATCATCTGATCCGCACCGGCTTGCGCACTTCGGTCGGGCTGGTGGTCGAATCCGGCGAGCCGCGCGAGGTGCATCACTTCGCGTGCCTGGCCGGTTACGGGGCGGAAGCGATCAACCCGTATCTGGCGTTCGAAACCATCATCGCGATGAAGGACCGGCTGCCGGCGGCGCTGGACGACTACGAGATCGTCAAGCGCTACATCAAGTCGATCGGCAAGGGCCTTTTGAAGGTGATGTCGAAGATGGGCATCTCGACCTACCAGTCCTATTGCGGCGCGCAGATTTTTGACGCCGTCGGATTGAAGGCTGATTTCGTCGCGAAATATTTTGTCGGCACCCATACCAAGATTGAGGGCGTCGGCTTGGCGGAAATCGCCGAGGAAACCGCGCGGCGTCATGCCGACGCGTTCGGCGAGGCGCCGGTGTACAAGACCGCGCTCGATGTCGGCGGCGAATATGCCTACCGCACCCGCGGCGAGGATCACGCCTGGACCGCGGAATCGGTCTCCACCCTGCAGCACGCCGTGCGCGGCAACTCGCTGGAGCGCTACAAGGCGTTTGCAAAGATCCTCAACGAGCAGTCCGAGCGGCTGCTGACGCTGCGCGGCCTGTTCAAGATCAAGACCGCCGAGGACGAGAAGCGCAAGCCGGTGCCATTGGAGCAAGTCGAGCCGGCCAAGGAGATCGTCAAGCGTTTTGCGACAGGCGCGATGTCGTTCGGCTCGATCTCGCGCGAGGCGCACACCACGCTTGCGATCGCGATGAACCGGATCGGCGGCAAGTCCAACACCGGCGAAGGCGGCGAGGAAAGCGACCGCTTCAAGCCGCTGCCGAACGGCGATTCGATGCGCTCGGCGATCAAGCAGGTTGCCTCCGGCCGGTTCGGCGTCACCACCGAATATCTCGTCAACGCCGACATGATGCAGATCAAGATGGCGCAGGGCGCAAAGCCCGGCGAAGGCGGCCAACTGCCCGGCCACAAGGTCGACGCGGTGATCGCCCGCGTCCGCCATTCGACGCCCGGCGTCGGCCTGATCTCGCCGCCGCCGCATCACGACATCTATTCGATCGAGGATCTGGCGCAGCTGATCTACGACCTGAAGAACGTCAATCCGGACGGCCAGGTCTCCGTAAAACTCGTCTCCGAAATCGGCGTCGGCACCGTCGCGGCGGGCGTTGCGAAAGCGCGCGCCGACCATGTCACCATCGCCGGTTTTGAGGGCGGCACCGGCGCGTCTCCGCTGACCTCGATCAAGCACGCCGGCTCCCCGTGGGAAATCGGTCTTGCCGAAACCCACCAGACGCTGGTGCGCGAGCGCCTGCGCAGCCGCATCGTGGTGCAGGTCGACGGCGGCTTCCGCACCGGGCGCGACGTGGTGATCGGCGCGTTGTTAGGAGCCGACGAGTTCGGCTTTGCCACCGCACCCTTGATCGCGGCCGGCTGCATCATGATGCGCAAGTGCCATCTCAACACCTGCCCGGTCGGCGTTGCGACGCAGGACCCCGTGCTGCGCAAGCGTTTTACCGGCCAGCCCGAACACGTCATCAACTATTTCTTCTTCGTCGCCGAGGAAGTGCGCGAGATCATGGCCGCGCTTGGCTTCCGCAGCTTTGACGAGATGATCGGCCAGGTGCAGATGCTCGACCAGTCAAAACTGGTGGCGCACTGGAAGGCCAAGGGCCTCGACTTCTCAAAACTGTTCGTCAAGCAGGAGGCGCTGCCGGGCCAGAAGATCCATCACGCCGAGCCGCAGAACCATCACCTCGAAGCCGTGCTCGACCGCAAGCTGATCGCGCAGTCGCAGGCAGCCCTCGACCGCGGCGCGCCGGTGAAAATCGAGATGGAGATCAACAACACCGACCGCAGCGCCGGCGCGATGCTGTCCGGCACCGTGGCCAAAATCTACGGCCATGCCGGCCTGCCGCACGACACGATTCAGGTCGGCTTCAAGGGCACCGCGGGCCAGGCGTTCGGCGCGTGGCTGGCACGCGGCGTCACCTTCGATCTCGAAGGCGAGGCCAACGACTATGTCGGCAAGGGCCTGTCCGGCGGCCGCATCATCGTCAAGCCGCCGCGCAACTCCGGCATTGTGCCGGAAGAATCCATCATCGTCGGCAACACGGTGATGTATGGCGCCATCGAGGGCGAGTGCTATTTCCGCGGCATCGCCGGCGAGCGCTTTGCGGTGCGCAATTCCGGCGCAGTGGCGGTGGTCGAAGGCGCCGGCGATCACTGCTGCGAATACATGACCGGCGGCATCGTCGTGGTACTCGGCAAGACCGGGCGCAACTTTGCGGCCGGCATGTCGGGCGGCGTCGCCTATGTGCTCGATGAGGCCGGCGATTTCCCAAGACTGTGCAATATGGCGATGGTCGAGCTCGAGCCGGTGTTGTCGGAAGAGATGGTCAACGAGAACACCTATCACCAGGCCGGCGACCTCGAAGCACACGGCCGGGTCGACGTGTTCGCCGACCTGCTCAATTCCGACATCGAGCGCCTGCACATCCTGATCACGCGGCATGCGAAGTTGACTGGCTCGCGGCGCGCCGCGGAGATCCTGGCGAACTTGAAGAAGTGGCTGCCGAAATTCCGCAAGGTGATGCCGGTGGAATACCGCCGCGCGCTGAAGGAAATGAAGGCCAACGCCGACGCCGAGCCGAAAATCGCGATCGGGGCGTAGACACATACGATACCGTCACCCTGAGGTGCCGGCGCGCAGCGCCGGCCTCGAAGGGTGGGGTTGCACACTCATCCTTCGAGACGCGGCGAAGACGCCACTCCTCAGGATGACGGAGAGACAGGTTGCAGGGGCACTAGCGTTAAATGGGCAAGATTACAGGTTTTCTCGAGATCGACCGGCACGACCGCAAATACGCGCCGGTCGCCGAGCGCATCAAGGACTATCGCGAATTCGTCATTCCCCTGAGCGAGAAGGACACCCGCGACCAGGCCGCGCGCTGCATGAATTGCGGCATTCCCTATTGCCATGGCACCGGCTCGGTGGCGCCGGGCACGCCGGGCTGCCCGGTCAACAACCAGATTCCGGATTTCAACGATTTGGTCTATGCCGGCAACTGGGAAGAAGCCTCGCGCAACCTGCACTCGACCAATAATTTTCCGGAATTCACCGGCCGCATTTGCCCGGCGCCATGCGAGGCGTCGTGCACGCTCAACATCGACGACAATCCGGTCACCATCAAGACCATCGAATGCGCCATCGTCGACCGCGCCTGGGACAACGGCTGGGTCAAGCCGGAATTGCCGTCGCAAAAAACCGGCAAGAAGGTCGCCGTGATCGGCTCCGGCCCTGCCGGCATGGCTTGCGCGCAGCAGCTCGCACGCGCCGGCCACGACGTGCATCTCTACGAGCGCTGGGCCAAGGCCGGCGGCCTGCTGCGCTATGGCATTCCCGATTTCAAGATGGAGAAGCACGTCATCGACCGCCGCGTCGTGCAGATGGAAGCCGAGGGCGTCACCTTCCATTACGGCGCGCCCGTCGGCGGCAATGCACCCGGCGCGATCGATCCGCAAGAACTCCTCAAGACCCATGACGCGGTGGCGCTGACAGGCGGCGCCGAAGCCGCGCGCGATCTGCCGATCCCCGGCCGCGAACTATCAGGCATTCACTTTGCGATGGATTTCTTGCCGCAGCAGAATCGTCGCGTCTCCGAGGAGCCGCTCGGCAGCGCGCCGGACATTCTCGCCGGCGGCAAGCATGTCGTGGTGATCGGCGGCGGCGACACCGGCTCGGACTGCATCGGCACCTCGTTCCGGCAAGGAGCGGCATCGGTGACCCAGCTCGAGATCATGCCGGCGCCGCCGGAGCGCGAGAACAAGGGCCTGACCTGGCCGAACTGGCCGCTGAAAATGCGCACCTCGTCGAGCCAGGCCGAAGGCGCGAAGCGCGAATATGCGGTGCTGACGCAGAAATTTTCCGGCGAAGACGGCAAGGTGCAAAAACTGCATTGCGTGCAGGTCGACGACAAATTCAAGCCGATCCCGGGCAGCGAGTTCGAACTCGACGCGCAGCTGGTGCTGCTGGCGATGGGTTTCGTGCATCCGGTGCATGAGGGCCTGCTCAAGACGCTCGGCGTCGACCTCGACCAGCGCGGCAACGTCCGCGCCAATACCAGCGACTACCAGACCTCGCTGCCGAAGGTGTTTTCCGCCGGCGACATGCGCCGCGGCCAGTCACTGGTGGTCTGGGCGATCCGCGAAGGCCGTCTGTGCGCAAGGGCGATCGATACGTTCCTGATGGGAAGCACGACGCTGCCGAGATAGCCGTTCCCCGGACGCAGCGCAGCGCGTAGCTCTTGCGGAGCGGTGCGCTGCAGAGCCGGGGTCCCGGTTGCTTTTGATTCGAAGAAACCGGGGTCCCGGTCCTGCGAAGCAGCGCTTCGCAAGAGCTCCGCGCTGCATCGCGCCCGGGACACGAGAGAGCGCGCAATCCGTCCCCTACTCCGCCGCCTGCTGCGCGACCGTGGGCTGCGTGCCGGCCACCGTGGCGCGGCGCATGTCGCGGGGTTGCGACTGGTCGTAGCGCCGCACGCGGTGCATGGTCTGGCGGTTATCCCACATCACGAGGTCATGCAGCGTCCATTTGTGGACGTAGACGAATTCCGGTTGCGTGGCATGCTCGTTGAGATCGCGCAGCAGCACGCGCGCCTCCGGCACCGTCATGCCCTTGATCGCGCCGGCATGCGAGGACAGATACAGCGACTTGCGGCCGTGCACCGGATGCGTGCGCACCAGCCGCTGCAGCACCGGCTTGAACAGCTGCTTCTCTTCCTCGGTGTAATCGAGGAAGCCCAGCGATCCCCGCGAATACATCAGCGAGTGCTCGCAGATCATGTCCTCGATCTCGGCCTTGGTCTCGTCGTCGAGCGCGTCATAGGCCGCGCGCATGTCGGCGAATTCGGTGTTGCCGCCCTTCGGGTTGACCACCCGCGCCGACAGCAGCGAGAACTTTGCCGGGATCGGCCGGAACGATGAGTCGGAATGCCACAGGCAGTTGCCGAGGTTGAACAGATGGACGCGGCTGTCCGGCGGCAACGGCTTGCCGTCCTTGCCGAGGTTGGAGACGTCGTTCAGCCCGGTGGAGAGCCGCGAATCCTGCGGCTTGACGATATTGCCGCCGCGCGGATTCTCGCGCTCGCCGAAATTCAGCGCGAACGCCATCTGCTGCTCGTCTGATATGTACTGGCCGTGGAACACCAGCACGGCGTATCGGTCCATGCCGGCTTCGATATCGGCGGCTTCCTGCGGGGTCAGCGGGCTCCTCAAATCGACGCCGGACACCTCGCCGACGAAATGACGATGCAGCTGCTTGATTTGAACCGGCATGGCGTTTTCCCTGGTCGATGCGCGGTAGCCCCGCGCGCTGTTTGCAAAAAAGCTACTCCGGACGGTGATGTTGTCAACCAACCTTGCACCGCGTCATACGCGGGCTTGACCCGCGTATCCATCATTCTTCACAAGAGTCTTCTCGAAGAGGATGGATTGCCGGGTCGAGCCCGGCAATGACGGAGGAACGCCGATGAACGTGCTCGACTTCAGCGGAAAGCAGGTGCTGGTAATCGGCGGCTCCAGCGGCATCGGCAATGGTATCGCGCAGGCGTTCCGCGCCAGGGGCGCGCGCGTGCAGGTTTGCGGCACTCGCGCCAGCGCGGCTGACTATTCGAAAACGGACGGCTCCGACCTCGAAGGCCTCGACTACGCGCAACTCGATGTCGGCGATGCGCAAGCCATCGAGGCGTTCGCGCCGGCGTTCGACCGGCTGGACGTGCTGGTACTGGCGCAGGGTGCGGTGATCTACCGGCGCGGCGAGTTCGAGATCGAAGGATTTCGCAAGGTGCTGGAAGTCAACCTGATCAGCCTGATGGCTTGTGCCGCGAAATTCCAGCCGATGTTGAAAGCAGCCAAGGGCTCGCTGATCATCGTTTCATCGACCGCGGCCTATCACGCGACAAAAGGCAATCCCGCCTACAACGCCTCGAAGACCGGCGCGGTCGGCCTGACGCGCACGCTGGCGCAGGCGTGGGCGGAGGACGGCATCCGCGTCGACGGTATCGCGCCCGGGCTGGTCGACACCAAGATGACGAAGGTGACCACCGCCAATCCGAAGCGGCTGCAAGGCGCGATCGAGAAGATTCCGCTGAAACGGCTGGGCACGCCTGCCGACATGGCCGGCGCCGCGCTGTTTCTGGCCTCGCCGCTGGCGTCCTATATCGCCGGCCACACGCTGGTGGTCGATGGCGGGCTGATTTTGTAACTCGTCATTCCGGGGCGCGCGAAGCGCGAGCCCGGAATCCATAACCACCATCGTGAGTATGGATTCCGGGCTCGCGCATTCAAGTCGGCTGTTGCCGACTTGAACAAATGATAATGCCGAACTCGGGTAAACCCGAGTTCGGTGGCGCGTCCCGGAATGACGGTTACCGCGTGAAGAAATTCGGCGCCTGCGCCGCGCGGCCGACGCTGCCGGGCGGTCGCGGAGGCTGCTGCGGCGCCGGGCGCGGTTGTTGCGGCGGCGCGCCGAAGAAGTTGCCGAACGCCGGCGGCGCCGCGGCGGGCTGGATCGGGCGCAGCTTCTTCGGCTTCGGCGGCGGCGGCGTGGCCATCACCGGCGTCACGTCGTCGGGCGAGGCCGCGGCGACCGGCGTTTCGCCCTTGGCCTGTTCGCGGCCGACCTCGCGGCGCGGCCAGGCAAAATCGTCGGCACGGCCGGCCGGCGCCGACAATGCCTCGCCCTTGACCAGCGTACGTGCCGCCAACGCATCGACCGCCGCCGGCCGCGAGCCGGGGCCGCCGAGCAACTGATCGGTGCCGACCGAGGACGCCACCAGCGGCAGGATCGGTCCCGCCAGCGGACGCGGCGCAGGCTTGCCCGGCTCGGCGCTGGCGTCGGGGGTTGCGGGTTCGGTCGGCAGCGAGAACGGCGCCGAGCGCCCCGCCATCAGCCGCGTCACCTCGCGCTCGACATAATGCGCGAGCTTGCGCGCGCCGGCCCTGGTGAAGAACACGCCGTCGTCGGAACGCAACTTGCGGGGCTGGCCTTCGAAGTCGGGACCCCTTTGCAGGAAGCGGCCGGCCTCGTCGACAAAGCCGTCCCAGACATCGACATAGGTGATGCCGGCCTTGCCCGCGGCGTCGCGATAGAGCGAATCCAAAAACAGCATGTCGGCGGTGGCCTTGGTGCCGCGCACCGCCGGCAGGCCGACCCACAGCACCGGCACGCCCTTGGCTTTCAACACGCCAATCATCTCTTCGATCTTCTTGGCGTAGAGTTCCACCCAACGATCCTCGCGAAACTCGTAGACGCCGTTCGGGGAGCGCGCGCTTTTCTCCGGCGTCGTGGCCGGCGCGTCGGCATCCGCGGCATCGTCCGGCGACAGTTCGGTATCGACCTGCTTGTCGTCGGGTTTTGCGTCTGCCGTGCCATCCGGTTTTTTGCCGTCGGAGGGTTTGGCGTCCGGCTTGGCCTTGGCATCCTTCTTGTCGTCTTTTTTGTCCGCCTTCGCAGGCTCTCGCAGCGAAACGCGGTCGTTAAGGCCGAGCATCACGACAACGGCGTCCGGCTTCTCGGCGGCGAGGATGCCCTTGGCGGCGGCGGCCCAGTCGGCGGGATCGCCCTTGGGCTGATACTTGATCAGGCCGGAGACCGTCTTGTGCTTGCGGATGATGCCCATGTCGGGCTGCTCGGAATAGGCGTCCTCGAGACCGTAGGCCAGCCAGTCCGCCATGGCGTCGCCCAGCACCAGGATGTTGCGCTCGGGCGCCGGCGCCGAGGCATCGCGCTTCTCCGCCGGCGGCGCCTTGGAAAAATCCTCACGCACCTGGCGCCGCGGCGCCTCCTGCCGGAACGGCGCGAACAGGTCGTTGCCGAACCACCCGCTGCCGCCGCGCTGCTGCGGAATCTGCTGCGGCGGCCTTGGCGGCGCGCCGAAGTTGCCGAAATTGAAAAACTGCGCCGATGCTGGACCTGCGATACCGACCAATAGCGCAATCGCCACCGTCAGCGCGACCAGTGGGCCGCTCTCGGTGAAGATGCGCAGAAAGGATCGTTTTGGGCTCGGCATCCGCTCGGTCGCAAATGAAGGTCAGGCAATCGCTATACTAGCCGATTTGGGCCGCAAGCGGGCGGCCGTCAACCCATAAACCGGGCATCGGGCCGCCCCGTCAAGCGGGCAGCGACTTCAAGGTTAGCACACCGGTTCCTCGGCCCGCCGGCTTGCGTAAGGCACAGATTTTACATGGGAAATCCTCCGGTCGAGCTGGCCGGCGAGTTCTGCGGTGATCGGCGTCATCGGCAGCCGCAGCTCCGGGCTGTCGATCAGGCCGGCACGCCACAGCCAGTACTTCAGCGGCGCGGGCGAGGGCTCGCTGAACAACAGCCGTGGAATGTCGGAAAGCTGCCGCCATTGCGCCGACGCGCGCAGCTGGTCGCCGGCCAGCATGTGCTGCCGGACTTTTGCGAAGGCTTCGGTCGCAACATGCGCCGAGGCGAGGATGCCGCCGTCGCAGCCACGCACCAGCCCGCCGTAGAACAGCGCATCCTCGCCGGTCAGCACCGCGAAACCGCGTGGCCGCTTGCGCAGCAGCTCCACCGTCTGCAGCGTATCGGCGCAGCAATCCTTGACGCCGACGATAGTGCTGCGTTCGGCAAGCCGAAGCATGGTTTCGTTGCCGAGGTTGACCCCGGTTCGATATGGGATGTTGTAGATCATGATCGGCCGTGCCGTGGCGTCGGCCAGCGCCGAAAAATGCAGCATCAGGCCGGCTTGCGACGGACGCGTGTAATACGGACACGCGATCAGGTAACCGTCGAGCGGCCAGTCCGCGGTTCGCGCCAGCCATTTTGTCAGTTTGCGGGTGTCGCTGCCGCACACGCCGAGAAACAGCGGCACGCGCAGACCAAAATCGCGTTGCGCTGTGGCCGTGAGCATCACCAGCTGTTCGATTTCGCCGTCATCGAGCGTCAGCCCCTCGCCGGTGGTGGCGCCGACAATCAGGCCGTCAATGGGTTTGCCCGCAAAATACCCGACCAGGCGGCGCAGCGAGGCCGCGTCGATCGCCTCATCCTTGAACGGCGTGATAAGCGGCAGCCACACACCGCTTGGCGGCGCAAATTCGGCGGACATTGACGTGTCTCCTGTTTCAAGGCCGGAGACGGGGGACGCAATAAAACAAAAGCCCCGTCGAAACCGGCGGGGCCTGGACTGATGTGAGGTGCGGATCGATCTATCGCGCGCAAACATCTCCGGCCCCGAAGGAGGCGCGGTTTTTCATGTTGACGTGGGCGGCGCAAAAGATCATGGGCGCTAAATGCGCCCGCGATGCATCGGTTGTCAAGCGTCACGAACACAAAGCGTGTCCCGGACGCGGTGCGGCATTCTTCATGCCGCTCCGCAGAGCCGGGACCGTACCAAACGCCGGCGCTTGTTACGGTCCCGGTTCTGCGAAGCACCACGCCGCGAAGAGCGGCGTGCTGCATCGCGCCCGGGACACAAAAGGCTATCTTCCGCGCAGCTTTTCCAGCACGTCGGATGAAGCAAATCCATCCGCGGGCGTGCCGATCGAGGCCTGAAAACCGCGCAGCGCCTCGCGGGTCATGCCGCCGAGCTGGCCGTCCGGGGTGCCGCGATAGAAGCCGCGCTGCGCCAGCAGCTGCTGCAATTCCAGCCGCTCCGCGCGCGACAGCACCCGCTCCTGCCGCGGCCAGGGCTGGATGAACGGCGCGCCGCCGCGCAACCGGTCCGCAAAGTGCCCGATCGCCATCGCGTAAGCCTCGGCCGGATTGTATTTCATGATCACGCGAAAATTCTGCAGCATCAGAAAGCCCGGCCCTTCGGCGCCGGCCGGCGCCAGCAGATAAGCTTTCTCGGCCGGATGCGGGAACGGCTGGCCGCCGGCGCGCTTGACGCCGAGATGATCCCACTGCGCGATCGTCATCGCTTTCGCACGATCCGCCAGCATGAAATTAAAACCCTTCGGCAGCACGACCTCAAACCCCCAGGTCTGGCCGCTCTGCCAGCCGTCTTTCTTCAGATTGTTGGCGGTGGACGCGATCAGGTCGGCGGCATCGTCGACTACGTCGCGGCGGCCGTCGCCGTCGGCATCCACCGCATAGCGCTTGAACGCGGTCGGCATGAATTGCGTCGGGCCGAATGCGCCGGCCCATGAGCCGCGCATCTGTTCGGGGCGCAGATCGCCACGGTTGAGGATTTCCAGCGCGGATAAGAACTCGTCCCTGAAATATTTCTGGCGGCGGCCGATGCAGGCGAGCGTCGCGGTGGATTGCAGCACGCTGCGGTCGCCCATCTGCGTCGAATAATTGGATTCGACGCCCCAGATCGAGGCGATGATATAGCGGTCGACGCCGTAGAGCTTTTCCACCGCGTCGAATTGCGGCTTGTATTTCGCCAGCACCTCGCGGCCTTTTGCGATCCTGTTATCGTTGACCAGGATGTCGAGATAGTCCCAGATCGACTTGGTGAATTCCGGCTGCGAATCCATCAGGTCCATGATGCGCAGATCGGGTGTGAGGCCGGAGGTCAAGCGCTCGAAATTGCCGCGGGTGATGTTGCGCCGCGCCGCGTCGGGCCACATCGCGGCGACGCAACTCGAAAAATTCGCCGCCGCCTCGCGGATCGCGCTCGCGGTCATCAAGGGATGGCCGGATGCACCGTCCTCGCCGCTCCACGGCGGCGCGGGCGTGGCGGGGGCGGGCTGCGCCTGCACCATCGCGCGCGGCACGAGGCCCGGAGGCGCCGGCTGACCCGCCTGCACCATCGCGCGCGGCACCAGGCCCGGAGGTGCCGGCTGACCCGCCGGCGGGATCGAGCCGGTGGCGGCGTTCGGCGGTTTTAAGGGCGCGCCGCCGAGCGAAATCTGCGCCGAGGCCGTTCCCGCCAGCACCAGCGCGCCCAGCGCCACCGCCACCGTTCCGCCCAGCCGATTGCCGATTCGTGCCGCCATCAATTCCATCCCCGCCCGCAAGACATCCGGCTTTCAGGAGGCCTTGTCACGGTTTCCATCAGCTTAACAAAGCGGTTTTTTTGGTACCTCTCCCCGCTCTTTCGCGGGGAGAGGTCGGAGCCGGAGCGCAGCGGAGGCTCCGGGTGAGGGGCGAGGCACTGCGCCGCAACGATAACGGCCTCTCGGGTCGCTCTACTCAGAATATACCGACCCGTAACATCATCTATGTTGAAGCTTAGTGCCCCGCCCCTCACCCGGATTGCTTCGCAATCCGACCTCTCCCCGCGAAAGAGCGGGGAGAGGTAAGGCGACACTGAGGTTTTTCGATTTCGCTGAAACCTGTTACGAACAGCCGACTTGGATCCCTCTGTTCGTAAAAGCCCCTGCCCCATGAAAATCCGCAAAGCCGTCTTCCCGGTCGCCGGCCTCGGCACCCGCGTCCTGCCCGCCACCAAGGCGATGCCGAAGGAAATGCTGACCATCGTCGACAGACCGCTGATCCAATATGTCGTGGACGAAGCGAAGGAAGCCGGCGTCGAACATTTTGTCTTTGTGACCGGCCGGAACAAGGGTGTGATCGAGGATCACTTTGATCGCATGTTCGAACTCGACACGACGCTGGCCGCGCGCGGCAAGACGGCTGAGCAGGACATCTTGGCGCGCGACCAGCCCGCAGCCGGCGCCACGAGTTTTACCAGGCAGCAGGCGCCGCTCGGCCTTGGCCACGCGGTATGGTGCGCGCGCGATATCATCGGCGACGAGCCATTCGCGGTGGTGCTGCCGGACGAACTGGTGCTGAACACGCCGGGGTGTCTTAAGCAGATGATCGACGCCGCGAAAAAACTCGGTGAAAAATCCAATCTGATCGCGGTGGAGGAAGTGCCGGCGCATCTGACGCACCAATACGGCATCTGCGGCGTCGGCCCACGCCACGCGCACGGCGGCCTGTTCGAGATCAACGGCATGGTGGAGAAGCCGGCCAAGGGCACCGCGCCCTCCAACTTCTCCATCACCGGGCGTTACATCCTGCAGCCCGAGATTTTCAAGATTTTGGAAACGCAGGAGCGCGGAGCCGGCGGCGAGATCCAGCTCACCGACGCCATGATCGGGCTTGCCAAAACCCAAAAGTTCTATGGCGTCGAGTTCGAGGGCGAACGCCACGATTGCGGTTCCAAGGCCGGCTTCCTCCGCGCCAACATCGCCTTCGGCATGGCGCGCTACGATTTGCGCGACGGATTGCGCGCGGAGATGAAGCGGTATCTGGAGAAGTAACGCACCGTCATTGCGAGGAGCGCAGCGACGAAGCAATCCAGTCTTGCTTGTGGCTCTGGATTGCTTCGCTTCGCTCGCAATGACGGCGCGTTGCGTCATCGCCGGACTTGATCCGGCGATCCATCTTCTTCGATGGATACGCGGGTCAAGCCCGCGTATGACGATCTTGAACAAAACCGAGACGTACCCGTGAACGACTATTCCGCCCTGCGCGATTATCTGAAGCGCCAGAAGCTGCCCGAATTCACACTCTCTTTCGAGCAGATCGAGGAGATCATCGACGCCGCGCTGCCGCGCGCCGCGCATCGCGCGTCGTGGTGGGAAACGCTGCGCAGCCCGCAGGAGAAGATGCCGCAACGCGAAGCGTGTCTCGAAGGCGGCTACATCGCGACACGGCTGGCGGATGGGAAGAGCGTAAGGTTCAAGCGGATGAAGTAGCGCGCGCCACACCCTCCATGTCGTCCCCGCGAAGGCGGGGACCCATACACACCGCTGTTTGCGATTGGAATTGATGCGTTGAAACATCTCGCCTCATAACCAATACGGTGGTTATGGGTCCCCGCCTTCGCGGGGACGACGTTAGCGTTGCAGCCTCACGCCCAGCATCACCACGGTTGCCGCCGAGCTCGATCCAGGCTGGTTGGAGTCCAGGATATCCCGCCGCACCGTACCCTTGATCCAGACCTCGCGGCTCAGCTTGTAGATCAGATCGCCGGACAGCGAATAGAACCGGTCGAAGCGCGCGTCGCCCTGGTAGGCCTGGGTGCCGTAGGTGAATTTGCCGACCGCGGTGAGCCAGCGGCGGAAATCGTGATCGACTTCCGCGGTATAGGTATTGGTCAGCACGCCGGAGACGCCGGGCAGCGTGGTCTCGTCGATCGAGGTGGTGGCGAAGAATTTCGCGGTGGTGAGCGGGGTTGCCGCCCACACCAATGAGGCCGAGGTCAACAGGCCCTGCAGCGGCAGCAGGCGCGGGTCCTGGTAACTCCGCGCGGCCCAGCCGATCGCGGCTTCGCCGGTCAGCAGCCGCGAGAACTCGAACGACGTACCGGCCTTGACGAAGCCGCCGTCGGAGTTGCGTAAGTACCCGTTGCGGTCGGCCAGCTGATCGTGCGAGCGGGTGTCGGCCTCGAATTCGAGGAACGGCTTCAGGCCCGGCTTCAAATCGTAGCTGACGCGGCCGATGCCGCCGTACTGGTTGAAGTTGCGGTCGTCATTGCTGGACACCGTGCCGTCGGTCAAAAGCGAGTTCTGGTAGGCGACGCGGTCGATGGTGGCGCCGCCGGAAACCTGCAGCCGATTGAAATTCTGGTCGATGCCGAAAGTGCCGCCGAATGCCGCGTAGAGCGGATATTTGGCAAGGCCGGCCTGGATGTTCGGGCTGCCGGGATTGTCGGTGGTGACGCGCAGCCGCGCCTGCGCGAGCAGATGGGTGTCGTTGGTCACGTCGAGGCGGCCGTCGACATGGCCTGTGAAATCCGGCCGGTTGACGTCGACCGGCGCCGATGAGACCACGCCGTTCTCCGGCGGGAAGGTGTTGGTGTAGCCGGTATAGGAGCCGCGCAGGTCGGCGACCACCGCGTGGCGCGCCCAGTCGGACACCACCAGCACTTCCGGCGCCACCATATAGAACGGCGAGCCTTTCTCCACGAAGGTGCGGCCGGGATTGCTGTTGTAGCCGCCCATGAATTCGACCGCGGTCTTGACCAAAAAGCTGCCGGCATAATCGCCGACCGCGCCGAACGGATCGTCGTCGATCTTGAGGCGTTTTCGATACGGCTGGCCGGGGACGGTGCCGGCCATCGCCGGCGGGATCGGCGTCCTGTTCGCGGTCGCCGACGGCGGCTGCGGCAATTTCGGCGGCGGCAGTCTTGGGTCGCGGGCTTGCCCGGTGGGCGGACGGTTGCCGGGACCGACCACCTTCGGCTTCGGCTGCCCCGGATACAATTTTGCCTTCTGCCGCTTGCGGTTGAGCGAATCATAGCCGGACGACGAAGCGCCGCTGGCGGCGGGCAGCCCGTAGGTCGGGATGTTGCCGATCCGCGAGGGCGCCGGCGCGTCGGGATTGCGCAGGCGATTATCGGCGCTGTTGCTGCGGTCGTCGGGGGTGGATTGCGCGGTCGTGAAGCCGGTCCTGCGCGTGGGCAAATCCTGCGGCGACACAAACCCGTCGCGCACCGGGCGCAGCAGGTCGCTGGTCAGGGTTTGCGCCCGGGCATCGGGTTGTTCGAGAGCGATCAGCGCAAGACATGGCAAAAACGCGCGTAAAACAGTTACGCGCTTGCGGCGGCCCGTTGCTGGACCCGACATCACGGCGGAAAATACTCCAACGAAACCAAATACATGCCGACGAGTTCCCAGGACGCGAGAGCGCGTCGCCAAAATTGTCGTTAATGGAGTTAAAACAATTATGGTTAATGAGCCGTTGCGAGCGCGGGCCGCGTCGCATCCCGTCTGCTGCCGTGCTAAAGGTGTGAGGAAAGTCTCACACCTTGAAAACCGTCATTGCCGGGCTTGACCCGGCAATCCGTCCACTTCGAAAAACTCTTGCGAAGAGGATGGATGCGCGGGTCGAGCCCGCGCATGACGGGTGCATAACTGGACGACGAATGGCCACATCGAAATCGCTAGCCACATCCCTCCTGACGGAAGCTGACGCCGCCGTGCAGTCCGCGCTGCGCACCCTGGACGCCGAGGGCAGCGGCATCACCGCGCTCACCGCGGCGCTGCAGTCGGATCTGGCCCCGGCCTTTGCCGCCGCCGCCGAACTGATCCGCAATGCGAAGGGCCGGCTGATCATCACGGGCCTCGGAAAGTCCGGCCATATCGGCCGCAAGATCGCGGCGACCTTTGCCTCCACCGGCACGCCGGCGTTTTTCGTCCACGCCGCCGAGGCCAGCCACGGCGACCTCGGCATGATCACGCCTGACGACGTCATCCTGGCGCTGTCATGGTCCGGCGAGCAGTCGGAGTTGAAGAACCTCATCACCTATGCCAAGCGCTTCCGCATTGCGCTGATCGCGATGACGGCGGAGCGTGACTCCACCCTGGGCAAGGCCGCCGCGGTGACGCTGACGCTGCCCAAGGCGCGCGAGGCCTGCCCGCACAACCTCGCCCCCACCACCTCGTCGGTGATGATGCTGGCCCTGGGCGACGCGCTGGCGATCGCGCTGTTGGAAGGCCGCGGTTTCACCTCCACGGATTTCAGCGTGCTGCATCCCGGCGGCAAGCTGGGGGCGATGCTGAAATTCGTGCGCGACCTGATGCACACCGGCGGCGAGGTGCCGCTAAAACCGCTCGGCACCAGGATGTCCGACGCGCTGGTGGAGATGTCGGCAAAAGGCTTCGGCTGCGTCGGCATTGTCGATGCAAGCGGCGACCTCGTCGGCATCATCACCGATGGCGACCTCCGCCGCCACATGCGGCCCGATTTGATGACTGCCGCGGTCGATGAAGTGATGACCAGGAATCCCAGGACGACCACGCCCGACACGCTGGCGATCGAGCTGCTGGACACCATCAATTCATCCCAGCCGCGCATTACGGTGTTGATCGTGGCTGAGGGCAGGAAGCCGGTGGGAATCGTGCATGTGCATGACGTGCTAAGGGCGGGCGTGGCCTAAATTCCACCGTCGTCCCGGCGAACGCCGGGACCCATAACCTCCGTCGTCCGGGTTTTGCAAGATCGTCGCCACAGCCCTGCGAAAACACCGAAGCCTGTGGTTATGGGTCCCGGCGTTCGCCGGGACGACGCGTGGGATGCCGCACCGCGTCCGGGACACGGCAGGATTTACGCAGCCTTTGGCCGATCCAACATGCCCATGCGTTGCCGGCCGATGGATTCGAACTGCGCCTTTTGCTCATCGGTCAGCGTTGCGTAGAACTCGTTGAGCGCCGAGCGCACGGTCTTCACGGATTCCAGCATGGAATTGAGCCGTTTGTCGATCGCAGCCAGTCGCGCCGGCGGCGTCACGGCGCCGTCCGGCTGGCACGAGGCCTTCAGCATGTCCGCAGCCTTGGCGGCAGAGTTTTGGAGCGCGGCAAGGCTGGCGCGCTGGGCCTCGTTCGGCTGGATCCTGCGTTCGATCTCGGCGTTCGGCCATTCCGTCAAGCCGGGTTGTGCCATCCCGCAGGGCTGCGCCATGGCGCCGGCGGTGATTCTCCGCCGGTCCGAAGTGCCGCGCTGATTCCGGTTTGAATCCCCGCGTTGATTCTCGATCAGCGCGGTGAGCAGCGCTTTTTGCTCATCGTTCAGGACATCGTAAAACCGCTGCAGCGGCGGCTGCAGCATTCCCACCGCCGAGATCATCGCCTCGATGCGCTGCTGCATGACCGCGAGCCGGTTCGGGGCGGTAAGCGATATGTCGGCCGGGCAGGCGGACTTGATGGTCTGCGCGGCCTTGACCGAGGCGGTGCCGACATCGTCGAGCGCAACACGTTGCGCGTCGTTGAGCTGGATCGCCTGCTTGATCTGGTCGACGGGGAAGCCCGCGAACTCGCCATTGTCGTCGCCGCACATTTGCGCCAATGGGTCGATCGCGGCATAGGCGCGCGATGCGCGATCGCGACGGCTTGAATATCGGCTGGCAGTTTGCGGCCGGTAGCCGAGGAGATCGTTATAGCCGTAAGGCGCGAAGATGCCGGCGTAAATATCGTCGTAGCCGTAGTTCCAGAACGAACCGCCGTAACCGCTACCCCACAGCGCGTAGTCGTTGATGTCGTAATAGGCGAACGGCCAGAACAACGGGCCGACCCACCCGTATCCGCCATTGCCGTGTTGCCACCAGCCCGCGCCGCCGCGAGGTCCATGCCACCCAGCCGTTGCCGCGCCGGCGATGATACCGGCGCGGATCGCCGGATTGCGCAATGCACCGGCGTTACGCAACGCGCGAGTGGCCGCGCGCGGACTCAATGCCCGCACGGCGCTTGGTCTGGCGTTATGGACGGCGAAAGAACGACTGCCGCGAAAACCCGGCGACGCAAACGATCTGCCGCCGAAGTGGCGCCCGCCACCCCCGAAATGCCTGCCTCCGAAATGCCCGCCGCCATGACCGCCGAAATGGCCGCCACCGTGAAAATGCCCTCCGCCGCCGTGACCACCCCCGTGGCCACCTCCCCCGTGGCCCCCGCCGTGTCCACCGCCGCCTTTCGCAGTAGCATAGCCGGCGGCTGACAGGGCGGCCGCAAGAACAAGAACAGCAATTCCAAGATTGAGCTTTGGCATCGCACCCTCCGCGGCCACGGGCATCTCAACCTGAGACAACGCGGGCGCCATGCCTCTGTTCCCCGGATGCAGCGCCCCCGTGTCCCGGACGCGGTGCAGCGCTTCTTCAGCGGTGCACCGCAGAGCCGGGACCGTAACGAACGCCGGTGTTTGGTACGGTCCCGGCTCTGCGCTGCGGCATGAAGAATGCCGCAGCGCGTCCGGGAAACGCCGAACTAGCGTGGAAACCGCGCCGCGGTGGCCTCCAGGGGCAGCTCGAGCCCGTTCGCCAGGTACGACACGGTGCGATAGAAGCCGCAGAGCAAAATTACCTCGAAAATCCTCGCCTCGTCATAATGCGCCGACAGCGCGGCGAATTCCTCGCCGCTCAGAGTCGCGCGATGATGCAGCGCATCGACGGCGGCAAGCAGCGCCTGTTCGGCTGCCGACCAGCACGGCGCATCTGCGCCTTCCAGCACCGTCGCCCTCACCTGCTGGTCGGTCAGCTTCGCAGGTTTCGCAAAGATCGCGACATGCACACCCCATTCGTATTCGCAACCGGTGAGCGCGCAGGTCCGGTCGATCACGATTTCGCGCTCCCTCAAGGACAGCGGCCCGCCATCGAGCAGGCTGCCGGCGCGGAATTTGTCCCAGGCCCGCGCATTGCCGGCGACCACGCGGAACAAGGTCAGCGGCGGCGCGCCGCGCATGATGCGGTCGAACTGCGCCTCGATTTCCGGTGCATAAGGCGGCTCAAGCGGCGCGATGCGTGACATGGCTTGCTCATATTGCTACAATAAACGTAGCATAATGCTACATTATATGTAGCAATCCACAAGAGGGTTGTTGCCATGGCAAAGCAGGGTTTGAAAAAACGCGCCGTGCGCGGTTCGAGAACCGGCCGCCCGATCATGGCGCTGCTCGACCTGCTGGGCCGGCGCTGGACGTTGCGAATATTGTGGGAATTGCGCGACAGCGCGCTGACCTCGCGCGCGCTGCGCGAGGCCTGCGACGACGCGTCTCCGACGGTACTGCAGGCGCGGCTCGCTGAGCTGCGGCGGGCCGGCTTCGTCGAACTGGTGCCCGGCGGCTACTGCCTTACCGACGCAGGCAAGGAATTGCTCGGCACCTTGCTGCCGCTGCACAGGTTTGCCGAGCGATGGAGTCTTCAGCGTCGTCCCGGCGAACGCCGGGACCCATAACCTCCGTCGGCTGGTTCTTGCACGATCGCTCCAACAACCGTGCGAAAACACGGAAGCCGGTGGTTATGGGTCCCGGCGTTCGCCGGGACGACCCGTGGAGAGACTTGCGCCGCACCGCGTCCGGGACACGCCTACGCCACAGCCACCGTCAAACTCGCGCCGTCCGCGCGCACGATCCGTACGCGGCTGCCGGCGGGCGTGTCGGGGCCAGCGACGCGCCAGACGGTGTCGTCGATGCGCACCGTGCCGGCGCCGTCGATGATCGGCTTCTCCAGCGTGAACACGCGGCCGATCATCGCCTCCGAGCGCTTGTTGAGGAACGGGTTGCTGTTGCTGACGCCGGAGTTGCTGCGCGCGACGCGGCGCCACACCGGTACCGCGGCGGCGGCGAACACCGCGAACATCAAGAGCTGCAACTGCCACGACGGCGCGATCACGAAGGACAACAGCCCGACCAGCAGTGCCGCGAGTCCGATCCAGAACAGGAACACGCCGGGCAGCATCAGTTCGAGGCCCATCAGCAGCAGGCCGAACACCAGCCAGTTCCAGGTGCCAAGCGTTGCAAACATCTCGGCCATCGTACAAACTCCTTATTCACCGTCGTCCCCGCGCAGGCGGGGACCCATACGCCGTGTCGTCGCTAATTAAACGATGCGGCAGAGGCCTTCTTGAACTCCGGCGCCAGGGGTTATGGGTCCCCGCCTTCGCGGGGACGACGCGGTGATTGGCCATCGCGCCCTCCTCTAGCGTTGCGGCGCCGCCGACGGCGAACCTGCGCTCGGCACCGAGCCGCGCCGCGCCGCGGCCTGGGCCGAGGCGGCACTCTCGCCGAAGGTCGCCTTGGCGATCTCGCCGATGCCGGCAAGCGAGCCCAGAATGCTCATCGCCTCGATCGGCAGCATGATGATCTTCTGGTTCGGCGAATCGGCGAGCTGGCCGAACGCCTTGATGTATTTGTCGGCGATGAAATAGTTCAGCGCGGCGACGTCGCCCTTGGCGATGGCGTCGGAGACCATCTGCGTCGCCTTGGCTTCGGCCTCCGCCGAGCGCTCGCGCGCCTCGGCGTCGCGGAACGCGGCTTCCTTGCGGCCTTCGGCCTGCAGGATCTGGCCCTGCTTGGCGCCCTCGGCGCGCAGGATTTCCGACTGCCGCTGGCCTTCCGCCTGCAGGATGTCGGCGCGCTTGACGCGCTCGGCCTTCATCTGGCGGCCCATGGCTTCCACCAGATCCGCGGGCGGAACGATGTCCTTGATCTCGATGCGGTTGACCTTGATGCCCCATGGCGACACCGCGGCATCGACCACGCGCAGCAGCCGCTCGTTGATCTCGTCACGATGCGACAGCACCTGGTCGAGATCCATCGCGCCCATCACCGAACGGATATTGGTCATGGTCAGCACGATGATCGCCTGATCGAGGTTGGAAACCTCATAGCTTGCCTTCGGGGCATCGAACACCTGGAAGAAGGCGACGCCGTCCACCGTCACCGTGGCGTTGTCGCGGGTGATCACTTCCTGCTCGGGAATGCTGATCACCTGCTCCATCATGTTCATCTTGCGCCCCACCCGGTCGAAATACGGGATGATGATGTTCAGCCCCGGCGACAGCGTGCGGGTATATTTGCCGAACCGCTCGATGGTCCAGTCCCAGCCTTGCGGCACTGTCTTGATTCCGGCGAAGAGGGTGAAGATGATGAGCAGGACGAGAGCGATAGCGAAAATATCGAAACCGGTCATAAAGACTCCCTGGCGGCGAGATCGGCCTGCAATGCGCCGCACGCCTGCAACCTCTGTGATGCGATTGCAGTGCGGCGAACCTATCCCTTGGTCGCCAAAACCAGATGTATGGTTCGATCAAGAGGAAAGGGAGTGGGGTGGATAAAATATCCTCCCGTGTCCCGGACGCGGTACGGCGCGTAGAGGCCGTAGGGTGGGCAAAGGCGCGCTCTTCGCGCCGTGCCCACCATTCAGAACCGCATTCCGGTCATGGTGGGCACGGCGCAAGAGCGCCTTTGCCCACCCTACGCGGTTCGCATCAAATCCAGCCCTGCAGCTCGCGCAGCACCAGCTGGCGGATCACGTCCATGCCGCCGTCGCTGTCGTTCAGGCAGGGAATCGCGGCGAAGTGCTCGCCACCGGCGTGCCTGAAAATCTCGGCGTTTTCCTGGGCGATTTCTTCCAGCGTCTCCAGGCAATCGGCCGAGAAGCCCGGCGTCACCACCGCGATACGGCGCACGCCATCCTTGGCCAGCTGCGCGATGCTCTTGTCGGTGTAAGGCTGCAGCCATTCGTCGAAGCCGAAGCGCGACTGGAAGGTCAGCATCAGCTTCTTCTCATCACACCCCATCCGTTTGCGCAGAGCCTCGGTAGTGGCAACGCACTGCGCGTAATACGGATCGCCCTGGTCGATATATTTCTGCGGCATGCCGTGGAACGAGGCCACGATGACCTCGGGCTGGAACGCGAGGGTCTTCAGATGCGCATCGACCGAGAGCGCCAGCGCCTCGATATAATCCGGATCGTCGTAATAAGGCGGCGTCACCCGCAACGTCGGCTGCGCGCGCATGCCGGCCAGCACGCGAAACACCTCGTCGCAGACCGTGGCGGAGGTGGCTGCCGAATATTGCGGATACAGCGGCACCATCAGCAGCCGGTCGCAGCCCTGCGCCGTCAGCGCATCGATCCGCGAGCGGATCGACGGATTGCCGTAGCGCATCGCCCAGTCGACCACGACATGGTCATGGTCGGCAATCGCTTGCCCAAGCTTTTCCGCCTGCGCGCGCGTGATGGTTTTCAGCGGCGATTCGTCTCTGTCGGTATTCCAGATCTTCTGGTAATCGCGCGCTTTGCGCCGCGGGCGCGTGTTCAGGATGATGCCGTTCAGCGCCAGCTTCCAGAACAGTCCCTGGTTTTCGATCACCCGCGGGTCGGACAGGAATTCCTTGAGATAGACCCTCACGCCTTTGGCATCGGCGCTGTCGGGCGTGCCGAGATTGACCAGCAGCACGCCGATGCGCTGTGGCCTCGCTTCGGCCGCGGCACTGTTTTTTCCGATGGGAACGACCACGCTCATGATGTGGGTGGCTTCGCGCGTTGAGGTATCCTTGTCAAGATAACGTCTCTGCCGCTAAATCGTAGCCCGGATGGAGCGGAGCGCAATCCGGGGGCTTCGCTGAATGATTCCCGGATTGCGCTGCGCTCCATCCGGGCTACGGCCAATGCGTGCGGGGGGGGAACCATGACGATCGCCGAATGGTGCGTTTTCGCAAGCGTGATGCTCTACCTGCTGACCATTGCACCGATCAAATGGCTCGGGTTTCGGCACTTCGACAATGCCAATCCTCGCGATCCCAAGTTCTATGACGATCCCGTCCGCGCCCGCGCGCTCGGCGCGCATCAGAACGGCATCGAGACGTTTCCGTTTTTCGCGGTAGCCGTGCTGCTGGCGGAATTCCGCGGCGCGCCGCAGAATCTCATCAATGAACTGGCGGTGCTGTTCCTGATCGTGCGGATCGCCTACGTCTTCACCTATCTCGGCGACCGCCCGACGCTGCGATCGATCCTCTGGAGCATCGGCTTTGCGATCAATGTGGGAATTTTCTTTTTGCCGATGATACGGGGCTGGTTGCCGGTGTGAGCGCTCTCGTGCCCCGGACGCAGCGCAGCGCGTAGCTCTTGCGGAGCGGTGCGCTGCAGAGCCGGGGCCGTAACGAGCGCCGGCGTCTGGTACGGTCCCGGCTCTGCGCAGCGGCATGAAGAATGCCGCAGCGCGTCCGGGACACGGCTCAAAAACACGTCACCCGTTCGGCCGCGATGTAGCCCGCGAGCAGGCCGATGCCGAGCAGCAGCACCAGCCCGGCCGCGGCGAACTCGATGCCGCGCATCACGAGCGCGCCGCCGCCGTCGCGGCCGGCGCCGAGGCGCCGCGCCAAGCTCTTTGCCGAGACCGCAATGACGGCGATGGTCGCGACCGTGATCGCGGTGCCGAGCCCCATCACGAAGGTGGCGGCGACGCCGGCCCAGAACAGCCCCTGCGCCAGCGCGAACACCAGCACCAGGATCGCCCCCGAACAGGGCCGGATGCCGACCGCGAAAATGGCCCCAAGACCGCGGCGCCAGCCGCCGGGGCCGGCGAGCTCGCTCGGCGCCGGCCCGTGGGAATGGCCGCAATGCTCGTCATGGACATGGTCGCGATGATCGTGATGGCCGTGGCCATGCTCATGGTGATGCGCAGCCGCCATCGCAGGCGCAGGCCGTTGCGCCTGCAGCGCGCGAAAAAACCCGCCGCCCTTGGTCCAGACCAGCCGGGCGCCGAACGCCGCGATCAGCGCATAGCTGGCAATCTCGATGGCACGCTCGGCGCCGCACATGGTTTTGGCGGTGGCGTTGAGCAGCCAGGCCGAGACGCCGACGATCGCGACCGCGACCAGCGCCTGCATCAGCGCGGAGGCAAACGACAGCGCGATGCCGCGCCGCGCGGTTTCCTCGTTGGCGACCAGATACGAGGAGATCACCGCCTTGCCGTGGCCGGGGCCGGCGGCGTGGAAGATGCCGTAGGCGAACGAGATCGCGAGCAAGGTCCACACCGCGCTGCCGTCGGATTTGGCGGCGCGGATGGTCGAAGACATCTCGCGATAGAATTCGGATTGTTTTGCCAGCAGCCAGCCGACGATGCCGCCGACCTGCGCATCGGGCGCAGCGCGCGGGGCGCCGAAGGGGTTTTGCGCGAGCGCGGCGTGAAGGGCGGCGTCGGCGAGCATGGTGGCGACCAGCAGTGCGAGACAGGTTAGAGCGATTCCCTTTCCGCGCGTCATGGCCGGGCACGTCCCGGCCATCCACGTCTTTCTTGCCGCAGCACTGTCAAGACGTGGATGCCCGGGACAGGCCCGGGCATGACGAACTTGGGTATTGACCGCGTTCCGCTCACGGACAATCCACCGTGATCCTGTTGGCGAACATCGCGCCGTAGTTCGAGTTCTCGCCGTTCATGAAGGTCTGCTCGTTGAGCTTCTGGGCGCCTGCCGCGCCGTCGTTCGGCCGCTGGATTGCCAGCGTGCAGGACGCCGGCGCGCCGACCAGACGGACCGGATCCTGCTTGGCGAGCGCGAAGTCGACGAAGAAGCTCGGGTCGTAAATCTCGAGCGCAAGCGCCTTGGTCTTGAACGGCGTCTTGAACGGCAGGGTAAAATGCAGCACCAGCGCGCCGTCCTTTTGTTCGAGAAAGTAATCGACCGGCTCCAGAAACTTCTCCTTCTTGCCGTCGGCCTTGGCGAAGGTGAAGAAGCCGAACTCCTTCAGCGACTCCACATTGGTCTGCGCCAGCGGCGCCAGTTCCTCGCTTGTATAGACGCCCTTGGTCTTGCTCTCGATGCCCTGCACCGCATAGGTCGAGAACATGTCGTCGAAGGTCCAGGCATGGCGCACCCCCGATATCGAGCCATCGGCGGCGTAGATCAACTCGCTTGCCGCGGTGACCCAGACGTGCGGATGGGCGAAGGCGGGGCTAGTGCTGCCGGTAAAGGCGAGAAGCAATCCGAGCAGAGCCAACGCATGGCGCAAGCCCCTCAGCATGTCGTCCCGGCGAACGCCGGAACCCATACGCCGTGCCGGTGCGTTTCGGCACTGGGGCGAAGACCTTCCGTAACCACCGGCGTCAGGGGTTATGAGTCCCGGCGTTCGCCGGGACGACGTGGGGAGAGTTGATCGCGACGAGGCACTCACCTTACGCCGCCTCCGGCACGTCCAAGAGCCCGCGCCGGAGCAACAGCGCTTCGGGCTCGGGCTCGCGGCCGCGGAAGGCGATGTAGGCGTCTTCCGGATCGCGTGAGCCGCCGGACGAATAGATGTCGTCGTGCAGGCGTTTTGCGGTCGCCGGATCGAAGATGTCGCCGGCCTCCTCGAAGGCGCCGAAGGCGTCGGCGTCCATCACCTCCGACCACATGTAGCTGTAATAGCCCGACGCATAGTGATCGCCGGAGAAGATGTGGCCGAACTGGGTGGGCCGGTGCCGCAGCGCGATTTCCGCCGGCATGCCGATCTTTTCCAGCTCCTTGCGCTCGAACGCCCGCACGTCGCGGCTGGCCGAGGCCGGCTGGGTGTGGAATTCGAGATCGATCAGCGCGGAGGAGACGAACTCCACCGTGGCAAAACCCTGGTTGAATTTTCGCGCCGCGATGAAGCGTTTCAGCAGGTCGTCCGGCAGCGGCTCGCCGGTCTGATAATGCCGCGCGAACCGGCGCAGCACCTGCGGCTGCTCCTGCCAGTGCTCATAGAGCTGCGAGGGCAGCTCGACGAAATCGGTGAACACCGAGGTGCCCGACAGCGATGGGTAGGTCACATCCGACAGCATGCCGTGCAGGCCGTGGCCGAATTCGTGGAACAGCGTCCGCGCGTCATCCGGCGACAGCAGCGAGGGCTGGCCCTCGGCGCCTTTGGAGAAATTGCAGACGTTGATGACCAGCGGCGCAATCGCGCCATCGAGCTTCTGCTGGTCGCGCAGCGAGGTCATCCACGCGCCCGAGCGCTTTGACGGCCGGGCAAAATAGTCGCCATAGAATAGCGCCTTGTGGTTTCCCGCGGCGTCCCTGACCTCCCAGACCCGGACGTCGGGATGCCAGACCGGGATGTCCTTGCGCTCGGCGAACGAGAGACCGAACAGCCGGGTCGCGCAATCGAACGCCGCTTCGATCATGTGGTCGAGCACGAGATAGGGTTTTATTGCGGCGTCGTCGAAATTGGCGCGGATCTGCCGCAGCTTTTCGGCGTAGAAGCGCCAGTCCCACGGGGCCAGCGCAAAATTGCCGCCTTCTTCCGCGACCAGCGCCTGCAGCGCGTCGCGGTCGGCCAGCGCGCGGGCGCGGGCCGGTTTCCACACCCGCTCCAACAGGCCGCGCACCGCCTCCGGCGTCTTGGCCATGGAATCTTCCAGCCGGTAGGCCGCAAACGTCGGGAAGCCGAGCAGCTTTGCGCTCTCCTCGCGCAACGCCAGTATCTCGACAATCGTTTCGTTGTTGTCATTGGCGTTGCCATTGTCGCCGCGCGCGACAAACGCCTTGAACACTTTTTCGCGCAGGTCGCGCCGGGTCGAGCTCTTCAGGAACGGCTCGACAAACGAGCGCGACAGCGTCATCACCGCCTTGCCCGCCATGCCGCGCTCGTCGGCCGCAGCCTTGGCGGCGGCGATGAAGGAATCGGACAAACCGTCGCGATCGGCCTCGCCGAGTTCCATGAACCAGTCCTGCTCGTCGCCGAGCAGATGGTGGCTGAAGGCGGTGCCGAGATGCGCCAGCCGCTCGTTAATCTCGGCCATCCGCGCCTTCGCCGTCTCGTCCAATCCCGCGCCGGAGCGATGGAAGCGGGTATAGGTGCGCTCCAAGAGGCGCGCCTCCTCCGACGTCAGGCCAAGGGTATCGCGGTTGTCGCGCAGCGCCACGATGCGGCCGAACAGCACCGCGTTCATCATGATCGGGTTCCAGTGCCGCGCCATCCGCAACGACACTTCCTTGTCGATCTCGAGTAGCGCCGGGTTGGAATGCGCCGACACCAGGTCGTAAAACACCCCCGACACTTTTGAGAGCAGTTTCCCGGAGCGCTCCAGCGCGGTGATGGTGTTGTTAAAATCCGGCGCCGCCGGATCATGGGTGATGGCGGCGATCTCGGCTGAGTGATCGGCAAAGGCCCGCTCGAATGCCGGCATGAAATGCTCAGGGCTGATCTCGGTGAACGGCGGCGTCTCGAACGGCGTCTGCCAGGGTGCCAGCAGCGGGTTTTCGGAAGCAACAACGGGGGCGGTCGATTCGAGCACGTCAGACATGAAAAATCCTGCTTTGGCGGCAAATTCGCTTCCCGGACATATAGCACGCGATGGGGCTTTTTTGCGCCCGATCGCGCGTCTTGCTCGTGTCCCGGGCGCGATGCAGCGCGTAGCTCTTGCGAAGCGCTGCTTCGCAGAAACGGGACCGTACCAGACGCCGACGTTCGTAACGGCCCCGGCTCTGCAGCGCACCAGGCCGCCAAGAGCGGCCCGCTGCGCTGCGTCAGGGGCACGAAACTAGTCTTGAACCGCACCGCCTTTTCATAGAGATTGCCTCCGCAACAGGACCTTTCGCCATGAACGCCCAGACCAGCCCGACTGCCGCCCGCCAGATCTACTGGCCGAGCGTCATCACCGTGATCTCCGCCGCGATCCTGATCGGCGCCGAGGTGTTCGGCGCGGCGTTTGCCGGCGGCTGGGCGCTGGCGATCCTGTTCGGCCTCGACGACTTTGGCGCGCATATCCTGCAGGCGATCCTGTTCGGGCTCGGCGTCGTCATCATGGTGGCCTTCATCCGCGCCGCCCAGCGCGTCGAGCCGTTTACCCGTCGCGCTTGAAAGCGCGATTGCACGCGGCGGGGCTGAGCCGCCGCACGCTCTCCTTCCGCGCCTCCCACCCACCACCGTCACCTGAGGAGCGGCCTCTTGGCCGCGTCTCGAAGGATGCTGTTCAGTTCCGGTGCTCGCGGCCCATCCTTCGAGGCTCGCCGCGAAGGGCGGCGAGCACCTCAGGATGACGGGTTGTGTGTGGGGTGACAGAAACCACTGTGGCACAGCGCTGAAATCACTCTCCGCCCGGCGCGCGCCGCTTACGCTTCCTTAAAGAAACTTAACGCACGTTCATCTTCGGCGCCTCGAACCGCATCCTGGAAACCACGCGGTGGAGAAACTTGTCCGCTACGCAAAAAAAATGTTGCGAAGCAGGCTCGAACCACTTATGTGCACTCTTGCCCAATTTCGCACGTGCCTGTGGTCGTGTGTCAGTCGGTAGGTATCCGGACAAGAGGCCGGACAGCCGCCAAGGGATGAAGAAGCCGAGGGTCGCTTAAGTCGGTCGGGTCGATCGAGACTAAGAGGCCAGCATCTCTCTCCAGGGATGCCGTTGAAGGCGACTTGATATCCTTGCAACCGTGACTGGCAGCCGGAGGCGAACCGGCGCACCTCGTTCTCAACGGGGGACGCGACTTAAAGCAACGACGGATCGGGCTTTTTTGGTCTCTGTTGGCTTTCCACCAGCCAGCGCGAATACCGAAGAGGCTTGTCCTTCATTGCCAGGTGTGCGGGCGGGATCATTCCCAACCAATCCACGGCAGCACAGTCTGGTCTGAGTTAAAGGCTTTGTCGCGTCTCCATCGTGCGACTTGGCCACGCGCTCATACCCGACATCACATTTGAACGCGTCCTTGTCGCAAAGGCCGTTTGGAGAGTGCTATGACCGACCGTATTCAGGAATTCCTGCGCAACCGCCGCAGCGAGGGCCAGGACACCGAGCCATGTCTCGTGGTCGACCTCGAAGTCGTGCGCGACAACTTTCAGACCTTTGCCAAGGCCTTGCCCGACAGCCGCGTGTTCTATGCGGTGAAGGCAAACCCGGCGCCGGAGGTGCTGAACCTCCTGGCCTCGTTGGGCTCGTGCTTCGACTGCGCGTCGGTCGCCGAGATCCAGATGGCGCTTTCCGCCGGTGCTGCGCCGGAGCGCATCTCCTATGGCAACACCATCAAGAAAGAGCGCGACATCGCGCGCGCGTTCGCGCTTGGCATCCGGCTGTTCGCGGTCGACTGCTCGGCCGAGGTCGAGAAGATCGCCCGCGCCGCCCCCGGTGCAAAGGTGTTCTGCCGCATCCTCTATGATTGCGCCGGCGCCGAGTGGCCGCTGTCGCGAAAATTCGGCTGCGATCCGGAGATGGCTGTCGACGTGCTCGACCTCGCCAGGCGTCTCGGCCTCGAGCCCTGCGGCATCTCGTTCCATGTAGGTTCCCAGCAGCGCAAGGTGAAGGCGTGGGACCGCGCGCTGGCGATGGCCTCGACGGTGTTCCGCGACTGCGCCGAGCGCGGCATCAACCTCACCATGGTCAACATGGGCGGCGGGTTCCCGACCAAGTATCTGAAGGACGTTCCTCCGGTCGTGCAATACGGCCGGTCGATCTTCCGCGCGCTGCGCAAGCACTTCGGCAACCAGATCCCGGAGACCATCATCGAGCCGGGCCGCGGCATGGTGGGCAACGCCGGCATCATCGAGACCGAAGTGGTGCTGATCTCGAAGAAGAGCGACGAGGACGATGCGCGCTGGGTGTATCTGGACATCGGCAAGTTCGGCGGCCTCGCCGAGACCATGGACGAGTCGATCCGCTACGCCATCCGCACCCCGCATGACGGCGCAGAGATGGCCCCGTGCATCCTCGCCGGCCCGACCTGCAATTCGGCCGACGTGCTGTACGAAAAGTCGCCGTATCCGCTGCCGGTGACGCTGGAGATCGGCGACAAGCTGCTGATCGAGGGCACCGGCGCCTATACCTCGACCTACTCGTCGATCGCCTTCAACGGCATCCCGCCGCTGAAGACGTACCACATCTGAATCTCCGAGGACCCTCACCCGGCACGCCGCATACGCGGCGTGCCGACCTCTCCCTTGCAGGGAGAGGTGAAGCGGTGCGCGCATTCACCTCTCCCCGGAGGGGAGAGGTCGCGAGCGAAGCGAGCGGGTGAGGGGCCGGGCCGCAAGGATAGCGCCATGAGACTTGCCGCTGAAAATCAACAAGCCGCCGCTCCGTTCGCGATCCGCAGCGAGCGTGCCTCGGATGTCGCTGCGCGCGAAGCGCTGCTGGATGCCTGCTTTGGCGCGAACCGCCATGCGCGCACCTGCCAGCGCCTGCGCGACGGACGCGCGCCTGCCGAAGGCCTTGCCCTGTCGGTGGTGCGCCGGGGCCGGCTGGTCGGGTCCGTGCGGCTGTGGCACGTCAGCGCCGGAGGCAAGCCTGCGCTGGTGCTCGGCCCGATCGCGGTCGATCCATCCTGCCGCAAGCTCGGCATCGGCGCCGCGCTGATGAACCATGCGCTATCGGCCGCGGCCGCGCGCGGCCATGGCGCGGTGATTTTGCTCGGCGACGCGGCCTATTATGAGCGCTTCGACTTCACCGCGGTAAAGACCGCAAAACTCTCGCTGCCCGGCCCGTTCGAACGCGAGCGGCTGCTCGGCCTTGAGTTGCGCGACGGCGCGCTTGACGGCGCCTGCGGGCTGATCCTGCCCACCGGCGCGGCAACCGCGCGGCGGACCGCGAAAAAGTACGCCCCTGGCATCACACCTGTGTCCCGGGCGCGATGCAGCGCGTAGCTCTTGCGAAGCGCTGCTTCGCAGAACCGGGACCCCGATTTCTTCGAGTCGCAAGCCACCGGGACCCCGGCTCTGCAGCGCACCGCTCCGCAAGAGCTACGCGCTGCGCTGCGTCCGGGGAACGCATCTCTCGGGCTTGATTTAGCCCTCCAAGTATAGTCTTGAAGCCACGCGGCCCGCGCGGCCCCGCTTGCCTGTCGTTCTCCCGGAGATTTCACCGATGCCCACCCCCGCCTCGCAAATCCATGCGACGATTCCCGGCCCTATCGTCATGATCGGCTTCGGCTCGATCGGCAAGGGCACGCTGCCGCTGATCGAACGGCATTTTGCGTACGACAAGCAGCGCTTCGTCATCATCGACCCGCATGAGGATGGCGAGATCGCCAGGCAGCACGGCGTGCGCTTCATCAAGCAGGCGGTTACCAAGGATAATTACCGAGAGGTGCTGGTGCCGCTCTTGACCGCCGGCGGCGGCCAGGGATTCTGCGTCAATCTCTCCGTCGACACCTCCTCGGTCGACATCATGAGCCTGTGCCGGGAGATCGGCGCGCTCTATATCGACACCGTGGTCGAGCCCTGGCTCGGCTTCTATTTCGACAGGAGCGCCGGCCCTGAGGCGCGCTCCAATTACGCGCTGCGCGAAACCCTGCTTGCGGCAAAACACAGGAGCCCGGGCGGGCCGACGGCTGTTTCGACATGCGGCGCCAATCCCGGCATGGTCAGCTGGTTCGTCAAGCAGGCGCTGCTCGACATCGCCCGCGACACCAACACCGAATTCAACGATCCGAAAAGCCGCGAGGGCTGGGGCCAGCTCGCCCACAAGCTCGGCGTCAAGGGCATCCACATCGCCGAGCGCGACACCCAGCGCTCCAGGAAGCCGAAGCCGATGAACGTGTTCGTCAACACCTGGTCGGTGGAAGGATTCGTGTCCGAAGGCATGCAGCCGGCCGAACTCGGCTGGGGCACTCACGAAAAGTGGATGCCCGACAACGGCCGCACCCACGAACGCGGCTGCGGCGCTGCGATCTATCTGCTGCAGCCCGGCGCCAACACCCGCGTGCGCTCGTGGTGCCCGACGCCCGGCGCGCAATACGGTTTTCTCGTCACCCACAACGAGTCGATCTCGATCGCGGATTATTTCACCGTGCGCGACGGCCAGAAGGTCGTGTACCGCCCGACCTGCCACTACGCCTATCACCCCGCCAACGACGCCGTGCTGTCGCTGCACGAGATGTTCGGCGCGACGGGGCGAATGCAACCGAGCTGGCACATTCTCGATGAGAACGAGATCGTCGACGGCATCGACGAACTGGGCGTGCTGATCTACGGACATGCCAAAAACGCCTACTGGTACGGCTCGCAGCTCTCGATCGAGGAAACCCGCGAGGTCGCGCCCTACCAGAACGCCACCGGCATGCAGGTGTCCTCCGCCGTGCTGGCCGGCATGGTCTGGGCGCTGGAAAATCCCAACGAAGGCATCGTCGAAGCCGATGAGATGGATTTCAGGCGCTGCCTGGAGATACAGATACCGTATCTGGGGCCGGTGAAGGGGTTTTATACCGCCTGGACGCCGCTGACGGATCGGCCGGGATTGTTTCCGGAAGATATCGATACGAGCGATCCGTGGCAGTTTCGGAACGTGCTGGTGCGGTGAGCGTAGGGCGGATTAGCGAAAGCGTAATCCGCCATTCGCTCGGAACGCGGCGCAATACGCTGCGCTATTGCGCCCTACGCACCGCTCGTCATTGCGAGCAAAGCGAAGCAATCCAGAGGCCACGCAGAAGGACTGGATTGCTTCGTCGTTCGCTACCCGCGATGAGGGTGTCTGTAGATGTTTGCGCGCAATTTTGCGTTGTGCGGGTTCAATTGGCTGATACGATCCAAGATCGGAAGAAGGCTTGGCAACTGCAGAGGGTCTTTGAGGTGAATTACAGAAGCGTCCGCCTAACATCGTTCGCTTTCGCACTTGCACTCCTGTGCTTCCTTTCCGCCGTCGGCGTTGCAAGCGCGCAGCAATGCATGACGAGCTATTACCGCGAAAAATCGTCGGCCTGTGTCGATGCGGTACTGGCGCAATTCCGGCAAATGCAGCCGAACCCGCGGTCCGAACCCAGCAACATCATCGGCTTTCTCGCTGCGATATTCAGGGGTTCCGCGCAGGAGCGCGAACGCATTCTCAACGCCGAATCCACCGACTACGTGAAATCGGTAATGCTCCTCAGCCTGTACCGGGCCGGTCTGCCGGACGATGCGCAGAAATTTGCCACTGCGAACAACCTGTCTGCGCAATCGGAAAAACTGCGCGGGATGCGACTTATCGCGCTGGACGCCGTGAAACCATCTTCAGTTCCGGGGGACAATGATTTGCTGATCGGCGCCTATATGGCGTCGGGCAGTCCGGCCCTTGTCCAACGAATCCTCGCGAATTATTCCAGCGCAGACGATGCAATGGCAAGCGACGGATTCCGCATGGGATTGATGATGAGCAAGTTCGGACCCGCCATGACACCGAAGGGACGGAATGCGGTCATGGTGCAGGCTGCTTGCGCGAAATATCAATGCAAGGAGGATCAGACGAAGCTGCTTCGCGTGATGACTTTGGGAACTGCGTTGTGGTCGCTGCAATCTCTGTCCGGCCAGGACGAGGGCATCAAGAAGACGCTGTCCGATTTTTTCGCGCGCGACGCGCGGCTGAAAAACCTGTTCACCATCGAGCAAACGGCGTTCGGAAATTATCTAACGGCAATTGTTGCTGTTATAGCCCTGAAGGACGATCATACCGCACCCGACCGCGAGCAGGCTTACGCGGCGATGGACAAGTCCGCGTCGATCTATGAAAATCTTGGCTCCGCCAAAGACGCGTTCGCGCCCATGATGAACTTAAAGAAATAGCGGCGTTCCTCACCTGCTCAGTCATTCGGGGGCGCGCGTCTTCGCGCGAACCCTGAATCCAGCGACACGGCCAAACCTCTGGATTCCGGGTTTACGCCCATCGGACCGCGCTTTGCGCGGACCCGTTGGCGCGCCCCGGAATGACGAGCGTTCAGTCAAAACAACGTCAGATGTCGCGCCGGCTTGTCACCCACAACGGCATTCCGGGGCGGTGGGCCTAAATGCCCAACGTGGGCGGCGTTGGCGGTGACGCGCGCTAGGGCGGCGGCGGAGGAGGAATCACCTGAATCTGCGGCGGCTCTGTAGAGGACGGCGGCGCGCCCAGTGCATCCATCGCGCACCTGCCGATCCTGGCCTCGTTTGTGTCCATGATGCAGAGGGGGAGCGTGGTGGTGCCCATCGAAAGCTTTTTATCAGTCACCGACACCGTGTAACCAAGCCTCTCCCCGGGATGGAACGCGATCCCGGACCATTGAATCGTCTTGTCCTTTTTCGTTAGCGTCTGTCGTACCATCTTGTCCGTGCAGGGCGCAAAGTCGGTGATGACCTCCGGCGGACTCGCTTGTTCCGGAAAGAAAATCAGGGGGCGCGTGCTGCAGCCGGTGGCTTGCTTGAGGAAGAATACGAATAGCCCGAACTGGTCTTCGCCATTGACATTGGCGAGGTAGAAATCCTTGGCATTGTCGAAAGTCCGGAACACGCGGCCGTTCAGTTGCAGGGTCGCCTTGCCGGTCGAACGATTGAGGAAGGTTACGATCTTCTGGTCCGCGAAGGCGCCGGCGCCGGTCGGCAATCCGAGGTTGCCGGATCCGATCGCCTCTGCAATCATCGCCTGGTGACATTCTTCTTTTGACTGCGTTGTGAACAGACAGGGCCGTGCCTTGACATCGCGCGTGGACAGCCTTTCGTCCTTGCTGAACGCAACCCGCGCAGTGGCGCGGTCATCGCGATACGCGATCGCATACCAGGTTGTCCATGTTGGCCGCCGCTGTACCGCGAAGGTGAGCCGGTCGTTGCACGCTCCGAAATCGGACAGCACCGCGTTCTTTCCTGTATCGGCAAGCAGCGAGACCTGGACAAACACATAAGAGCCGCAGCCGGCAACGGTTTTCACATACAGGTAGAAGAGAAACGAGCCCGCGAGCTCGACGGTGGTGATCTTGCCGATTTCGGCTACGTCTGCCTTGGCCACGATCTCGCGACCGTCGAGGCGGATCGAGGCCCGACGTGTCGCCTCGTCGAGAAACGTCGTCAACCGATGGCCCTTGTAGAAGGAATCGCCGACAGGTTTTCGGGGCTCCTCCGCGTTCGCCAGGCTCATGATCGACACCAGCACCACGGCCGCGCCGATCATTGCACGCGACGCCCACCCAACCATTGCCTGATGCCATCGAGCAACCGTCTTGGACATTTCCCGCTCTCTGCCCGCCTCGCAAGGCTGGAAAACAGGCCTTGGAATGGAGACAGTCATAGCGTGAAGGCGGCAAGTCACGCTATCGCGAATTTGCCGGAGTCCTGCAGCTGGTCTAGCGACGGATGTCTATCTTGCCTTGATCGGCGCGGCCATCTTCTCGGCCGGAGCGGGCGGCAAGGCCGGCGTCGCGCCCGCTTTCTGCGCCTCCGCATCCGGACGCGCGGGCTCCGGCGGAATATCGCCGGGTCGTTTGCCGGTCGCTGCCGGCTCAGCTGGCGCCGACGGTTTTGTCTCCGCGCCCGGCGTCGATTGCAGCGGCTGCGTCGCTTGCGCCATCTGCTGGTGGCGCGTCGTCAGCAACTGGGCTGCAGACATGCCGGAGATGGCAAACCCCGCAACCACCATCACGCCCGCGAGCAGCATATCCCTGCGGTAAGTGCGTTTCCTGTCGGGAGCCATGACGTCACCCTGATTTTGTTCAGGGATTCAACGATAGCGGGAACACAAAGTTCCCGATGGAACTTGCGACCACTCTTATGGGGTTTGACGCCCGAACTCAGTCGTTCAGCGCCTTCGCGATCCGGGTGAGCCCGTCATCGATGGCCGCCACCTTGCCTTGCAGCGCCTCGATTGCAGCGCGTGACGCTAAGTCCACCACGCCGACCGGTGTCCCGCAATTTGCGCACTGAATCATCGTGAGCTTGTGGCTCTCGCCGAGCGGCGTGAACAGGGCAAGTTCGAAGCTGTGGCCGCCGCACTTGATGCATGTCGAAACCGCCATGTCCGGCCTCCGTCTCTAAAGCTCCAGCAGCCCGGCGTCGCCGTCTTCGGCGGCAAACGCCAGCATCGTGCCCCTGGCATTCCATGCCAGCGCCGAGACCAGGGCGCCGCCGTTCCTGCGCACCAGGATTTCGGCGCCGTCATTCATCCGCACCATCAGGACGGTGCCGTCGCTGTAGCCGGCGGCAGAAATGTCCTGCTTCGGATGGCAGGCGACCTGGGTGACGCGGGCCTGCAGCGGCGCCAGCATCGCGGGCTGCTTGCCCATCGGGCCGTCCTTGCCGGCGAACGGCCACAGGATCACGGTGTCGGCGCCGGAGGTGGCGAGTGCCTTGCCGCCCGCGCTCCATGACAATGAACGTACGCGGCCGGGATAACCGGTCATGCGCATGTGCCTGACATCCGCGAGCCGCCAGCCATGCAGCGCCGGCTCGTGCATCGCGGTGACCAGGAACTTGTTGTCCGGGCTGAATACGACGCCGAGATGCGAGCCCGCCCATTCCAAAACTTGCGCACTCCCCGCCATATTGGGAAACCACAGCGTCACGCCGTTGTAATGCGCGATCGCAAGCCGCATGCCTTTCGGCGCGAAGGCGAGCCCGCCGACGGTCGAGGGCACTTCGAAGAATTTTTCCTCGCCCTTGCGGTCACGAACGAACGCCGTCTTGCCGGCCGACCACGCCACCGCGCCGTCGGGATGCAGCGCGACATTGTCGATCCAGCGTCGTTTTGCGTCGGTGGCGAGCGTCGCGGTCACGGCCTTCGCGTCGAGGGACACCAACTTGCCGTCGTCGCCGCCCATCACAATGCGCTCGCCATCGGAGGCCACGCACAAAATGCCGCCGCCATGCACCGCAACGCGCGCAATGTCGCCCGCGCCGTCTACAAGCGCGACGTTCTCCTCGGCACCGACAAAGACCGCCTTGTCGCCAAGGAAATGCACGGCAATGACCGGGGCGCCGATCGCGACCGGGCGCACCTTGTCCGTGACCGAAACGATGGAGGCGGACTTGTCGGACGGATCGAACTCTTTCATCGCGCGACGATGCAGTTCTCAAAACCGTCGCGGATCATCTGCTCCGGCAATTCGCGGCCGATGAAGACCAGGCGGCTCTCGCGCGGCTCGCCGTCCTTCCAGGCGCGCTGGTGATCGCCTTCCAGCATCATGTGCACGCCCTGGAACACATAGCGGTCGTCATCGTCGCTGAACGCAAGGATGCCCTTGGAGCGCAGGATCTTCTGGCCCTCGCTGGCGACCAGGTTCTGCAGCCATGGCATGAATTTTGTCGGATCGAGCGGCTTGCTGGAGCGCAGCGACAGCGATTGCATCTCTTCGTCGTGATAATGTTTCAGGCCGCCATGACTGTGGCTGTGACCGTGGTCGTGGTCGTGGTGATGATCGTGGCCGTGGTCATGATGATGGTCATGATCGTGCCCGTCGCCCGCATCCAAAAATTCCGGCTCGATCTCGAGAATGCGATCGAGATCGAACGCGCCGCGCTCCAGCACGTCGGAGAGCGCGACCTGGCAGCGCTCGGTGCGGTGCAGCTTTGCATAAGGGTTGATGCCGCGGATCCGCGCCTCGACTTCGGCGAGCTCCGCCTTGGAAACGAGGTCGGTCTTGTTGAGCACGATCACGTCCGCGAATGCGATCTGGTTCTTGGCTTCCGGCGCGTCTTTTAAGCGATCGCTCAGCCATTTGGCATCGGCCACCGTCACCACCGCATCCAGCCGCGCGTTCTTCTGCACGTCCTCGTCGACGAAGAAGGTCTGCGCCACCGGCGCCGGATCGGCCAACCCCGTGGTCTCGACGATGATGGCGTCGAACTTGCCCTTGCGTTTCATCAGCCCGTCGAGAATCCGCACCAGGTCGCCGCGCACGGTGCAGCAGACGCAGCCATTGTTCATCTCGAACACCTCTTCATCGGCGCCGATGATGAGGTCGTTGTCGATGCCGATCTCGCCGAATTCGTTGACGATCACCGCGTATTTCTTGCCGTGGTTTTCCGACAGGATGCGGTTGAGCAGCGTGGTCTTGCCGGCGCCGAGATAGCCGGTCAGCACGGTCACGGGAATCTTTTGGGACGTCAGTTCAGGCATAGTCACTCCGGGCAGGATTTCAGCGCATCCGCAGGGTAGCCCCCTCCAGCGCGTTCCTCATCGCCCTTATATTGTGCCTGACCAACTCAATGTAAGTGGGCGCATCGCCCTTTTCATCGGTCAAACTGTCCGAATACAGCGTACCGCCGATGTTGGCGCCGGTCTCGGCGGCTATCCGGCCCATCAGGCGCGGGTCGCTGATATTCTCCAGGAACACGGCCGGAATTTTCTGGGTTCTGATCTGGGTGATGATTGAAGCGATATCGCGCGCGCTGGCCTCGGATTCGGTGGAGACTCCCAAGGGGGCGACGAAGACGAGACCGTAGGCCGATGCGAAATAGCCGAAGGCGTCGTGCGTGGAAATTACCTTGCGTCGCTCCGACGGAATTTGCGCGACCCACAAACGTATCTCATCGTCGAGCGCATCGAGTTTTGTCCGATATGCTTCGGCATTGGACCGGAAAAACTCGGCGTCCGCGGGGGCAGCATCGCTGAGCGCCTTGCTGATATTGGCTACGTAGGTCTTGGCATCGGCGACGTCTTGCCAGGCGTGCGGATCGACATGAGGGCCGAGCTTGCGCGGCGTTATGTTGGCGGTCGCAGTTACGATGGTCGCCTTGCTGCCGGACGATTGCACCAGCCGCGGCAACCATCCTTCGAGGCCGAGACCGTTGATGATGACGAGCTTTGCATCCGCAATCTTCTTCGCATCCGCCGGCGCGGGCGTGTAGACGTGCACATCGCTGTTCGGTCCGACCAGCGTGCTGACGTTGACCCGATCTCCGCCGACATTCCTCGCGAAATCGCCGAGAATCGAGAAACTCGCGACAATCCGGATTTTCTCCTGCGCACGCAACGGGATAACCGTCATGACCGTCGCGGCGGCCGCGCAGAGCGCCGCAACACAAAAACGCCACTGGTTCGTCGCAGTCATGCCTCAAGATGTTTACCCGGAAACATCATGCGCACCAGGCCGCTGACGTTGCCGAACAGAATCGAAAAAACGTAGAACGCGGCGGCAATCAGGATGATCGCCGGCCCCGACGGCACCTTGGTCTGAAACGACAGCACCAATCCCGCATATCCGGAAACGATCGCGCTTGCGACCGCGACGCAGATCATGCCGGTGATATCGCGCGACCAGAATTTTGCAATGCCGGCCGGCAAGATCATCAATCCCACCGCCAGCAAGGTGCCGAGTGCATGAAAACCGTTGACGAGGTTGATGACCACGAGCGCGAGAAACGCCAGATGCGCGGGTGCGCCGGCACGGCTCACCGTGCGCAAGAAAACCGGATCGACGCATTCGATCACCAGCGGGCGATAGATCACCGCCAGCACGATCAGCGTGATGGTGGCGTTGAACGCGATCACCAATAGCGTCTGGTCGTCCATTGCCAGGATGTTGCCGAACAGCACATGCAGCAGATCGATATTGGTGCCCTTGATCGAGACGATGGTGACGCCGAGCGCCAGCGACATCAGATAAAACGCCGCCAGCGAGGCGTCTTCCTTCAACTCGGTGATGCGCGCGACGACGCCGGCGAGAATCGCCACCGTAAAACCCGCGATCAATCCGCCGAATGTCATCGCGAACAGATTGAGTCCCGAAATCAGGAAGCCGATCGCCGCACCCGGGAGGATCGCGTGCGCCATGGCGTCGCCGACCAGGCTCATCCGCCGCAGCATCAGGAATACGCCGATCGGCGCACCGCCCAGCGCCAGCGCGATCACGCCGGCAAGCGCCCGGCGCATGAATTCGAATTCGGTGAAGGGCGCGATCAACGCGTCGTAGATCCCCAGCATTTACGCGGCCTGCGAGGGCATCGTGTCCACGGCACAGGCGGCGGCGCCCTCGTCGAAGGCCTCGCACATCCGCCGCGCTTCCTTAAGATTTTCCGCGGTCAGCACCAGCGCGGTAGCGCCCCACGCCACCGGCGTGCGCGCCAGCAAAAGCGTGTCTGGAAAATTGGCGCGCACCAGATCCATGTCGTGCAGCGCCGCCAGCACCGTGCGTTTTTCGCTGTGCCAGCGCCGCACCAGCGCCAGCAGGTCAGCCGACGTCTTGGCGTCGATGGCATTGAACGGCTCGTCCAGTACAATCACACGCGCGTCCTGCAGCAGCACGCGCGCGAACAGCATGCGCTGCATCTGGCCGCCCGACAGCGTGCCGATGCTGCGGTTCTCGAAACCGTTGAGGCCGACCGCGGCGAGCGCCTGCGCGATCCTGTCCCGCGCGGCCTTGCCCATGCCGCCGAACAGCCCGGTGCTGCGCCACAGCCCGGTGCCGACGAAATCAAATACCGAAATCGGAAAGCTGCGGTCGATATCCACCGTCTGCGGCAGGTAGGCGATATCGCGCACGTCGAGATCGCCAAGCCCGATCGAGCCCGCCAGCGGCTTGAGAATGCCGACGATGCCGCGAAACAGCGTCGACTTGCCGGCGCCGTTGGGACCGACGACGGCCATCAACGCACCCGGCGCGATCTCGCCGTCGAGATGATGCACGGCCGGATGCCGGTCGTAGCCCAGCGTGACGTCGCAAAATTGCAGTTGCGCGGCCATGCTCACCTCATCGCCATCAGCACCACGGCCCACAATCCCGCGCTGACCACCACCGCCGCGCCAAGCCGCGAAAGCAGCGTCATGCGCAGGATCGACCAGGGTGCGGCCTGCGGAGGATGCGGCGTGGCCGGCCCGTGGCTATGGACATGGGCGTGCCCATGGTCGCTGCTGTGGGAATGAGGATCAGACATCGAAGAAAATGTTATATTATAACATAACGCATGTCCACCGGACGCCAGCTGTTACGGCCTCCCAATCGCCATGGCGATGGCGGCCGCCAGGAACGGAAACGGCAGCGACACCGCCGCCCGGAACCAGACAAACCGTGCCGGCATGAACGGGATCTCCCACAGAATCAGGCGCTGGAAGGCAAACAGCGCCCAGGCGACCACATAGGCGATCACCTGCGGCGCGCCGCCGCCGCTCTTCAGCGCGACCGCGCCGATCGAAAATCCGACCACCGGTCCGCCCGGCGTCGCCGCACCCGCAATCACGGCGGCCAGCACGCCCGACCAGCCGCTGTTCGGGCCAAGCCAGCCGGTGATGACTTGCTGCGGGATGATCGCGGCGATGTAGCCGGAGCCGATCACGCCGAGCGCGATGCGCGGCACGATATTGATGAAATCCATCGTGCCCTCGCGTGCCGACGACACCAGCACCGTCCGCCCGCGTTGCCACGCCAAAAAACCCAGCGCCGCAACCGAGCCCCACAAGATGATGTCGATGATCAGGGCACTCATGGCGTACTCTTCGGGTACATCCGGACATAAACAAAACGCCCGAGCGCGCCGGCGAGGATCGGCAGCGGCAGCGAGATCAGGATGCGCCACAGCGTGAAATCGGTCCCCAGGATCGGCAATTCCCAAGCGATCGCGCGACCGTACCCGATCAATGTCCAGCTCACGACCATCGCGATGGTTGCGCCGAAATCGGCGCCCGTGGCGAGCAGCGCGCTGGCCACCGGATAGGCGGTGAAAGGGCCGCCCGGCAAAATCGCACCGAACGCGGTCCCGATCAGCAGTCCCTTCAAACCCGACTTCGGCCCGAGCGACCGCGATACCTTTTCATGCGGCAAAATCTCCGCAATGAACGCGCCGAGCAGACAACCGGCCAGCACGCGCGGCAGGATGCCGCCGAACAGAGAGAGATCATGCTTCAAAATTTCCCAGACGCCGTCGGCACCGTCACGCCGGTAAACCAGCGCCGCGCTGACGGCGACCAACACCGCGATCACGATCATCGACCAACTGATCGGCTTGCGGATGGGTCGCGGACGCGCCTCGGATTCCACGGCGTCGTCGGCATCCGGCGCCGGGTCTTTGGTGGGGAGTTCCGACAAGTTCAGGCCAGATGCCGCATCAGCGCGAGACCGGCGAACAGACCCGCAATCGACAACACCACCGATCCCAGCACGTAGAACAATGCAAGCCCGATCTCGCCGCGCTCATAGAGCAATGCCGCATCCAGTGAAAACGCGGAGAATGTGGTGTAGCCGCCGAGCACGCCGGTCATCAGGAACAACCGCCACGGCTGCGATGCCTCGCCCTTGAACGCCAGATAGCCGGCGATCAGGCCCATCACGATCGAGCCGGTGATATTGATGATGAAGGTGTGATACGGAAAGCCCGTTCCGAGAATGCGGGCGCTGACGACATTGACGATGTGGCGCAGCGTCGAGCCGAGGCCGCCGCCGATAAACACCAGGAGATAGTTCATTGCGCTTTGCTCACATCGACGGGGCCGGATCGGCGGCGCCGCGAACGAGGTTTTGCCGCAAGCCTCGAACCACTGCAAGGATCACGAAGCGATTTGCGCAAACGAAAGGGCGGCAGCCGAAGCTGCCGCCCGAACAAATCTGCGCCGTCATCCTGAGGTGCTCGCCGCCCTTCGCGGCGAGCCTCGAAGGATGGGCCACAAACACCGGCGCCCGCGGCCATCCTTCGAGACGCCGCGCAAGCGCGCGGCTCCTCAGGATGACGGCAAAGATGTGCGTATCAAGCCCGGCAATGACGGCGAGCATCAGGCCTTTGCGAGCAGTTGATCGACATATTCCCAGTTCACCAAATGATCGAGAAACGCCTTCAGGTAATCCGGACGGCGGTTGCGGTAATCGATGTAATAGGAATGCTCCCAGACATCGACGCCGAGGATCGGGGTGGCACCATGCACCAGCGGATTTTCGCCGTTCGGCGTCTTCGAGATTTCGAGCTTGCCGTTCTTCACCGACAGCCAAGCCCAGCCGGAGCCGAATTGGCCGACGCCGGCGGCGGCGAAATCGGTCTTGAATTTCTCAAGCCCGCCGAGATCCTGGTCGATCTTGGTGGCAAGCTTGCCCGGAAGCTTGGTGCCGCCGCCATTGGGCTTCATCCAGTTCCAGAAATGCAGATGGTTGTAGTGCTGGCCGGCATTGTTGAAGACCGCGGGGTTCTTGCCGAACGAGCCTTTCACGATGTCCTCGAGAGACTTGCCCTCGAATTCCGTCCCCTTGATCGCATTATTGCCGTTGGTGACGTAGGCCTGGTGATGCTTATCGTGATGATATTCCAAGGTTTCCTTGGACATATGGGGCGCGAGCGCGTCGTGGGCGTAAGGCAGATCGGGAAGCGTGAAGGTCATGGGGGATGTCCGCAATTGTGGGAGACGATGGCTTAACGGGAACCCTTATAGAAGGTTCCATTGCCGTTACATACTGCATTGTGAGTGGGTCACGCCGCACTCGGCAACGCGCTGTCGATCGCTTCCCGGCGCTGCGGCGGACGGACATTCATCAGCATCTGGAAGGCGCCTGCGATCAATCCGATCAGCACCGCCGACTTCCAGGCTGCATCATAGCTGCCGAGCCGGTCATAGATCAGGCCGCCGCCCCATGCGCCCATGAACGATCCGGCCTGATGGCTGAGGAAGGCGATCCCGGTCAGGGTCGCCATGAAGCGCAGCCCGAACAGTTGCGCCACCAGCCCGTTGACCAGCGGCACCACGCCAAGCCACAGCGATCCCATCACCGCCGCGAACACCATGGTCGAAGCGGGCGTTGCCGGGAACGTAAAATACGCGGCGATTGCGAGCGAACGGACGATGTAGATACCGCCGAGCAGCAGCTGCTTCGGATAACGTCCGCCGAGCCAGCCGAAACTGTAGGAGCCGATCACGTTGAACAGGCCGATGATGGCGAGCGCGGTGGCGCCGAGCGACGCGTCGAGGCCGCAGATCGACAGGTAGTTCGGCAGATGCGTGGTGATGAAGACCAGCTGCAGCCCGCACACGAAAAACGCGATCGCCATCACGACGAAGCCGGAATGCCCGAGCGCGGATTGCACCACGGTGCCGATCGATTGCCCGATATCGTCGGACTTTTCGATTTCGATTTTGTCGGCGCGGCCGGCAAAAATCGCGGCCGGCAGCATCACCGCGACCAGGCCGAGAAAGCCGATCAGCGCCATTTGCCAGCCCGCGGTGGAGATCAGCGTTTGCGCCAGCGGCGACGCGATCACAAGGCCGAGCGATCCCGCCGCCGACACCGCGCCCATGGCGACGCTGCGCTTGGCGGCCGAGACCGTGCGCGACGTCACCGTCATGGTCATGCTGGAAGCCGTGCAGGACAAGGCGAGGCCGATGCAAAGACCGCAGCCAAGGGTGAAGACCAGCGCCGAGGTCGAGATCATCATGATCGGCTAAACCGGCGGCATACACCAGAACACCCGTGATCATCACATAACACGCGCCAAAACGATCGGCGAGCAGTCCGACCAGCGGCTGCGAAATGCCCCACACCACGTTCTGCAGCGCCGTCGCCAGCGAGAAATCGGCGGTGGTGATCGCGGTGTCGTGCAGGATCGAGGGCTGAAACAGGCCAAAACTTTGCCGCATGCCCATCGCAAGGCTCAGCAGAATCGCCGCACCGGCTAAAATCGACCAGCGCTGGAATGTGCTGAGTTGCGCCGCCGTCATGGTCAATTCCTCAAAGCCGCTGAAATTTTCTCTACCTTGGCATCGGAATCGATGACTTACCATCCGTCCGACGCGTATTAAGGGGATGCGCTGTGCGCAGAGGTAAGGACACCATGAGCATCGAGATCGATGTTTTAAACGGAAACACATCGTGGCCAACGGCAGAACCGCTGTTCAAGATCGTCTGGTCGCCCGAGATCATGGCCAATAAGCCATGGCGTCACATCAAATGGGCGCACGCCGATCTGCGGGTGCTGATCGAAACGCCCGCCGACGGGCCGGTCTGCCATGTCGGGATTTATTTTCGCGACGTAACCTGGAATGGGCGCAAATTCCACATCGGCGGCATCGGCGGCGTGGCCACACATCCCGATCACCGCCGCCATGGCTATGCGAGCATCGCGCTCAACGCCGCGATCCAGACCATGCGCGATCACGAAGCGGTTGAATTCGCTTTGCTATTCTGCGAGCCGCATAATTTCGCGTTTTATCAGGCGCGTGGCTGGCATCCCTTCGAAGGGGAAGTCTACGCCGAACAACCGGAGGGGCGGGTACGGTTTCAGGCGATGTCGCCTTTCATATTCCATATAAAACGCTCGCCGCGCCAGGGTGTAATCGACCTATGCGGATTGCCGTGGTGACGGATGCGCTGGGCGGGGATGGCAGACCGCTCGCGCCGCCCATAATATGTCAGTCATAATTCATTGCTTTGTCCGCAGCGCAGCGGCCTATCCGACGGCGTTCATATGACCATCGATGCCCTACTCGACCCTCCCTCGAAAGCCGTCGTTCCACCGAACACGCTGCTGACATCTCCGATTCTGCCGACCCTGTTGAAGCTGGCGATCCCCAACACGATTGCGATGTTCGGCGCCGCCTTGGTCGCGGTAGCGGAAACGTCCTATATCGGCCGGCTCGGCACCGTGCCGCTGGCGGCGATCGCGCTGGTTTTTCCTTTCACCATGCTGACGCAGATGATGTCGGCAGGCGCCATGGGCGGCGGCGTTTCATCCGCCATCAGTCGCGCGCTCGGGGCGGGGAATCGCGACCGCGCGGCGACGCTCGCGCTGCATGCCGCCATGATCGGCGTCTGCGGCGGCATTTTCTTCACCGCGATGATGCTGCTGTTCGGCCGCTGGTTTTTTTCGGCGCTGGGCGGACGCGGCAGCGTGCTCGACGAGGCGTCCAGCTATTCGCAGGTGCTGTTTTCCGGCGCGGTCGCGATCTGGCTGGTCAATACGCTGGCCTCGGTGGTGCGTGGCACCGGCGACATGCAAATCCCGTCGGTCACGCTGATCGGGGTCGCGGCCTGCCAGATCCTGGTGGGCGGAACGCTCGGCCTCGGCCTGTTCGGCGCACCTCAACTCGGAATGCCCGGCGTAGCCGCAGGTCAACTGGTCGCCTTTACGCTCGGCGCCGCCTTCCTGATCTGGTATCTGGTCAGTGGTCGCAGCCGCCTGACCTTGAAGTTTTCCGCATTCACGTTTCAGCGCGGCATGTTCTTCGACATTTTGAAAGTCGGCGCGGTGTCATGCCTGTCGCCGCTGCAGACCGTCCTCACCATCCTGATCTTCACAAAAATCATCGCAGGGTTCGGCACCGAAACGCTGGCCGGTTACGGCATGGGGTCGCGGCTTGAATTCTTGCTGATCCCGATCGCCTTCGCGTTCGGCGTAGCTTCCGTGCCGATGGTCGGCATGGCGATCGGCGCCGGGCTGGTGACGCGTGCGCGCCAGGTGGCCTGGACCGCCGGCGCGGCGTCCGCTTTGAGCGTCGGCCTGGTCGGGCTGGTGGTGGCCCTAAAACCGTCACTGTGGGTGTCGCTGTTCACCAGCGATCCCGGCGTAAGTGCGGCGGCCTATTCGTATTTCGCGTGGGCAGGTCCGGCGTTCGGATTTTTCGGGCTCGGGGTCTGCCTCTACTTTTCTTCGCAGGGCGCCGCGAAGGTCGGCGGGCCGGTGCTTGCTTCTACAGGGAGACTGCTGATCGTGGCGCTCGGTGGCTGGTGGCTGGCGTCCTCGGGCGCGCCGGCCTGGACGCTGTTTGCGCTGGTCGGCGCGGCGATGGTGGTGTTCGGTCTCTCGACGGCCGCATCGGTTCGCCTGACGCGCTGGGGCAAGTGATCCACAGATATTGCACGAATCCGTTTTTTTGCTATGCAGGCCGCCTTGCCGAGGAGATTTCCACAATGGCCAGGCTTGGTTTGACGATTTCAGTTTTGGCGGCGTTGCTGTGCGCACCGGTTGCGATGGCGCAGACGGTGGGCAGCCCGATGGGCGTCTGGATGACGCAGGCCGGCGACGCAAGGGTGCGCGTCAGCAAATGCGGCGACGCGATTTGCGGCGTCGTGGTGTGGTTGCGCGATCCCGTCAACCCGGCAACCGGACAGCCGATGGTCGACGACAAGAACCCCAATCCGGCGCTGGCAAAGCGGCCGATGATCGGCCTTCCGCTGTTCCATGACATGCGAATCTCGGGCCCCAACAAATGGTCGGGACGCATCTACAACGCCGACGATGGCGGCACCTATGTCAGCAATATCTCGGTGTCGGGTCCCGACACGCTCAGGGTCGAAGGCTGCGTCGGGATGATGTGCGGCGGCGAGAACTGGACCCGGACGGGGCGCTGACTGAACTCAGGCCAGCGTCGCCTTCAGCGCCGTCGCCGCCGACGCGTAGCCGCCGCGGGCGCCGTCGATGAAATGCACATGATCGCTGCGCAGCGCCGATGGCGTAAAGCAGGTCATCATCGCGGCGTCCTGCCGATGCAGGCCGTATTTGATGATACCGGCTGACGCGGCCTGGGCCAGGCGCTGGGTCAGCGCGCGCTCCAGTTCGGGTGTGCAGTCCAGGATCATGCGCAGCCCATCGTCATATTTGCGGAAGTCGGAATTCTCGACCACCTGCCGCACATAGGTTTTTGGAACGAAGCCGCCGACGCTGATGCCGAAGCGCATCACCAGATAGGCGAACAGCCCGTTCGCAAGCACGAAGGCGCGCCTCCGAAGCAGCGATCCTCCGCGCATGGCGCGCGCCTCGAGTTCGGCGCCGCCGGGTGGCCATCGAATGGCAGGGCCGCCCGACGGAACCGGCCGGCCGGCGTCGGGACTGCGTTCGACCAGCGCAATGACGTCTTCGATGACCTTGCGAAATTTTGCCGGATCGGCGCCTGTTGCCGGCACGATCAGCACCGACAGGATCAGCCCGCGCACGGAGGGAATTTCCTCGAACCTGCATGACAGGCCGGTGAGATCGGGATGCGTGCCGGATGGCGCCTGCGATACGGCAAACTCGCCGCGCTTCATCGCGGCTTCGGCCCAGCCCAATCCGCCGCCGGAGAACATCGCATAAGACAGATTCGGCGACGGCCCGAAGCGCGCGACGCGAACGTCAAGGCCCTGCGCCCGCACGGCGGCAACCGGCACCAAAGCAACGCGCATTGCGAGATTGAGATCGTCCTTCACCCAGGCCGCGGTGGCGGCGAGCGCTTCGCGGGCGCGTTCGAGATCGTCGGGCGACACCGCAAAGCTTGCGCCATCGCCGCCGAACACGAACGGAAACTCGCGACCCTCCAGCGCATTGGTGACCGCCGCGATCACCGCGGCGCCGGCCATGTTGACCGACTTGTAGCGCGCTTCCGCGATCGCCTTGGTCGATTCCACGATATCGGCGACGCCGACGGTCCAGTCATCCGGCAATGGCGAATACAACGCCGGATCCATCAGGCTGCCGAAGCCGCGAAACACCGGGATGCTGGCGTAGAACGGTGCGCTGCTGCCGGGCGTGGTCATTGCTATGGAATTATCCGGTTGTCACTCATCCAGCAGATACGGCCCGCACCGAAATTCGGTTCGATCCTAGCCGTTTTCCTTCGGCAAACCGCGCAGCACCAGCTGATTGAGCCGGCTCGCGAATGCGGCCGGATCTTCCGGCAACTCGCCGTCGAGGATCTGCGCCTGCTCCAGCAGCAGAAACGACAGGTCGGCCGCGGCATCCTTCGTCTCGGTGATCGCGGCGACCAGCGGGTGACGCATGTTGATCTCGAGGATCGGCTTGGTGCCCATGCCTTTGTTCTGCTGCGCCAATAACCGCTCCAGCTGGCGATCCCGGCTAAACCCTCCGGCGACAAGGCATGACGCGCTGGTGGTGAGCCGCTGCGACGCCCGGACGTCGGACACCCGGTCGCCGAGGGTATCCTTGATGACGGCGATGGTCATAGCTTCGTCAGCCCCGGACTTCTCTTTATCGTCATCGCCGGCTTTATCTTCGCTGAGCGGGATCAGCCCGAAATCGACGTCGCCCTGGCTCAGCGACTTCAGCGGCTTGCCGCCGAAATCGGTCGGCACCGAGGTCCAGAACGCATCGACCGGATCGGTCAGCAACAACACCTCGATGCCGCGCGCCGTCGCCTGCTCCAGCTTGGGATTCGACTTCAGGCGCTCGATGCTGTCGCCGATGAGATAATAGACCTCGGTCTGGTTGGGTTTGAGGTTTTCAACGTACTGCTTCAACGAGCGCTTCTCGCCCGCGGTCGTGGTGAAGCGCGACAGCGCCAGCAGTTTCTCGCGCCGCTCATAATCCTCATAGATGCCTTCCTTGATCACCGGGCCGAACGCGTCCCAGATCTTCGCAAATGCTTCCGGCTCTTTCTCGCTCAAGGCTTCCAGCTCGCCGACCACGCGGCCGGTGACGGCTTTGCGGATCTGCGTCAGCTGCGGATTGTTCTGCAGCATTTCGCGGGAGAGATTGAGCGGAAGATCCTCGCTGTCGATCACGCCGCGGATGAACCGCAGCCAGGCCGGCAGCAGATCGGCATCGTCCGAGATGAACACGCGGCGGACATAGAGTTTTACATGCCCCTTGCGAGTCGGCTCGAACAGGTCGAACGGCTTTGTCGACGGCGCAAACAGCAGCACGGCATAGGACTGACGGCCTTCGGCGCGATAATGCAGCGTCATCGCCGGCTCATCGAAGGCGCCGGCGATCGACTTGTAGGCTTGCGTGTAGTCTTCCGGCTTCAACTCCGATTTCGAGCGCTGCCACAGCGCGCTGGCCGAATTGATCTGGCGCGGCTCGCCCTCCTCCGGCACCAGCAGAATCGGAAACTGGATATTGTCCGAATAAGCACCGACGATGCGCTCGATCTCGTAGGTCTCCAGATACTTTTTTGCGTCGGGCTTCAGGTGGAGAACGATTTCGGTGCCGCGCGTAACGCGCCGGGCGTCGTCTTCGCTGGCCGGCGCGATCTCGAATCCGCTTCCGCCTGACGATGACCAGGTCCAGACCTCGTCAGTGCCGGCGCGGCGGCTCGTGACGACGATGCGGTCGGCGACCATGAACGCCGAATAAAAGCCGACGCCGAACTGGCCGATCAGGCCGGCGCCGTCCTTGGCCTCGGCGAGGCGGGCGAGAAAGGATTTGGTGCCGGAGCGCGCGATGGTGCCCAGGTTGTCGATCAGCTCTTGCCGGTCCATCCCGATGCCGCTGTCGCTCACGACAAGCGTATCGGCCTTCTTGTTCGGCGCGATCCTGATGTCGGGCGGCGCGCCGTCGGCGATCAGGCCGGGATTGGAGATCGCCTCATAGCGCAGCTTGTCGCAGGCATCCGAGCCGTTCGAAATAAGTTCGCGCAGGAAAATGTCGGTTTCCGAATAAACCGAATGCACCATCAGGTGCAGCAGCTCGGCAACCTCGGCCTGGAATGGCTGGGATTCGGCGGCGGTGTCGGTGTCGGCGGTCATTGTCGGTCCCGTTTAATGGCTGGCGGAAAAATTCGATTTAGCGATGCCACTTCCGGTGGCAAGCTTCGTTGCAGCATACAGGAAGAAACGCGAACGCCGCCCAGCAAATATCTGAAATATTTCAGTAAATGCTTCTCACCATGTACAAGAATAGTCGCCTCAGTTGGCGGCCTCTGCAATCCGCGACGCCCGAATTGCGTTCCCGATCGCCAGACCCGTCAGGCACATTAGCAGCCCCAATGCCGGTGGCGCGAATAGAGCCTCCTCCTGAAAGATGCCATTGACCAATACCATCATCACACCGAATGCGGCGAGACCGTGCGTGAGCAGTCCGGAAAATGCATACAGGCGCCATGCCTTGAGAGCCATCGCGAGATAGAAGCCGAGCGGGATCAGGGCTGCGATGCCCATCTGATAGAGCAGCACGCCCACCGCGCTTTCGACCGCGCCATCGACGGCTCCGGCCTGCTGCGCGGCGCTCCAGTCGATCGAGGCGTAACCTTCCGACAGATTTCCGCCAACACCCAAGCCCCGGCCGAACGGCCTTTGAAGGAAACCGTTCCAGCCGCCCATAAAGCCGAGGACATGGTAGTCCTCGATCTGCAGGCCGGTATAGATTCCGAGAAGGGCGTAAAGCACAAGAGCAAGCATTCCGAGAAGCAGGGTCGCGACGGCACCGAGGATTCGGGTTGCAAGCCAGGCCATGCAGACGAACAACGTCAGGATCAACGCTCCCTTGACACTGCAGAAAACCACGAGAGGCAGCGCAACGAGAGCCAGCAACCGGTATCCTACCGAATACAAAAAAAGACTGAAAAACGCGACACCGTAGCCGAAACTGATCGGGCTCATATTGGGCCCGAAGATCCGGAGGATCTCCGACAGGCCGAGACCATCAAGAAGCGGCGTATTCAAGAAGCCGAATTTGAAGCGGTCTTTCAAATCGACGAATACATTTCCGGTGGTTCGCATCTCCTTTTCCCAGATACCCGAATTGGTGGCCTTGATTTCATCGAAGAGCCAAAAAGCCTGACCGTTGGTAATATCGAGCCAGAAGTCGCGGAACGCGAACTCGATGTAGCCACAGAGAATCAGAATGACGCCGATCGTCACAAAAAACGGCGTGACGCGAACCTGGTAGGTCGCCGCGATCAGCAGCGAAAGCTGAAACAGGAACAGCGGCAGCACGATATTGCGGAGATAGACCGACGCTGCAACCGGGTCCTGACCGAAGCCGATGAGGAAATAGACTCCCACCATGCCAAGCACGAACATGCCCCACGCCATCAAGCGGTGGACTTCGACCGGGTAATCTTTCCAGCGCAATCCGTACAGCGCCAGCGTCGTCAGCCACATGACCGAGCAGCTGAGAAAATTATAACCCTTGATGAACTCGACTTGCGAGGGATCGGCGATGTAGGGCGAAAGAATCGAGACGAACAAATTCTGAAAAAACAGGATAAAGACCGCAATCGCGGGTGCATAGGCGGGAGCTGCGACGGCGATCGCGCAAGCAATCAGGGTTTCGACGCTGATGGCCAGGATTGGACTGGTCACGTGCAACAGCGGGGCAAAGGCGATGGACCCGACCGCAACGCCAATCGTTAGACTGACATCACGAATCGGCGCGGCGACTCGCGCGCCTGTGATCGGCACCGGATTGAAAAGTGCCAGCGAATCCTGGGCACTCATTCGCTGGACCCTCCGCCCTGACCCATCAATCCGCGATACCGCAAAAACGACAAAGGCCGGTTAACGAGTTCGAAACATTCGCGGCCGCGCGGACGGATCAGGATCGTTGGCTGAGCGATTCTGCAGGCGCGTTAATGGAGCCGATCGAAACCCGCTTTTGCGGGCGTGACGATCTCGCCGCAATGCGCCGCGAAACGATTGCGGCCGGGTGCTTGGCTCCGAACATAAACCGCATTACCGGGCCGAAGGTCGGCGCGCTCAAAATTCCGACGACAAACAGGTTCGGGATCGAGGTTTCATAAGATGCGGAGAGTTTTGGCGCGCGGTCTTCGCGAACGATGCCTGCTCGCAGTCTTTCGCTGAGCAAGGCGAGTTTGTCGAGATCCGGCTTGAAACCCGTACCGGCAACGACGGTATCGGTATCGATGGTCTCGGGGCCATGAGGGCCCGCGACGACCAATCGGACGCGGCCATTGACGGCTTCCGCCAATTCAATGCTTCGTCGCGTGAGCAACTCGGCCTTGTCGACCAAACGGTCCACGAGCCATGCCGTGCCGGCGGGACCCCATTTTGTGGCGACGATGTTGTGGCGCCGCGAAACCGGGAAGTGACGGAAAACCCCCGGCATCTCCGAAAAGAACAGGCTGCGCCACCCCGGCGCAAGACCGGATTCAGGGGCGCGAAGGCGCTGGCGTAGCGAGCGCTTTGCCTTGCTCGGCGGATTGAAGGTGATCTCCCTGCGTGCGAGCAGGCGAACCCGGGCACCGGCTTCGACCAACAGCGCTGCCGTCTCCAGGGCTGCCTGACCGGCGCCTACAACCGTGACGTCCCTGCCGCAGAACTTCGTCAGGTCGTGCAGTTGGGCGGTGTGAACGAGCAGCGTGTCAGGCAATTCGCGCAGCGGCTCCGGAATGTACATGAACGGCATGTGCCCGTTGGCGAGAACGACGTGGCGGGCCGTCCATTGCCGGCCATCGCTGGTCGTAAGCGAGAACATCCCCTGCTCGCCGATGTCGATCTTGGTCACCGTCGATCCGTTGGATGACACGCCCGTTCGTTCCTGAAACCAGGCCGCATAGGCGAGAAATGTGTCGATCGGCACCGGCCAGCCCGTCGGCTGGTAGGGAAGCCGTTTCTTGTAGCAAAACGCCTCAAGCGTGTTTGCACGCAACGGGTCCCAAAGATTGGATGCGAAGGGTTCGGACTTCAACAGCATGCCCTTCGGCATGTAGGCGCTCCAACTCTGCATCGGCTGGCCAAACAGGCCGAAGGGCGCGCCCTGGTGGCGGAGATGGGCGGCGAGCGACAGGCCATAGGGGCCAGATCCGATGATCGCGGTCTCAAGGTGTGACATGCTTTTTCCTTTCACGTTTGGGCCGGCCTCGTTAGCCAGCGGGCGCGGAGCCTTTTTGCGATGTTGAAGAACCATCGGAGCGAATGAGTCATGGCACCCCGGATGTTGTGGTGAAGCATCCGCCGCACAGGCTCGATGCCATAAAAAATCAGGCCGGGTATTGGGTCGTCGGCCCGCCAGTATCCGTCGACGATCCTGAGGTTGGCCTTCCGCAGGGCTGGTGGACTGCGGTGCTTCAGCGACGTGCGCCATGCCGACCCGATCGAGGCTGTTTCCACGGGCTCGATCGATCGTCCCCTCGCATGCATCCATGCGGCGGCCGGAATGTTGACGCCTGACAGCGTCGCAATCTCCTCCTGCCAGTCTGTCCGTCCAACGGTTGGCTCTATGATGATAAATTCGCCGGTCCTCGCATCGCGTTTGAATTCAAGGCCGCCGATGCCGGCATAGCGGGTCATGCTGGTAAGGCGAACCGTGAGCGCCTTAAGCTCTGCATGGGCTTCCGGAGCGGCGATGCACGTCGCCGTGGATCCGACTCCCGCCGGGTAGGCGGATAATTTGCGTCCGGTGAAGAAGCGCAGGGGTTGCCCGGAAAGATCGCAAAAGAACAGGCAAAAAAAGATTTGATCGTCCGGCCCATCGACCCATTGCTGTACGATCGCGCTGGCCTTCAACTTCATGAGCGCCATGCAATGCAACGTCGCATCCTCGAGGCGGTCAAACCGGGCGGCACGGTCCAGGCCGGACTCTTGCAGATCGGCCTTGCGGGCGGGCTTTACGATGACGGGTAGCTGCAGAGCTTCAATGCGGACCAAATCATCGATGCAACGAACGACGACGCTTTCCGGAACGGAAAACTTCTCCCTCATTGCAAAATCATGAAACTCCCCCTTGTCATTGAAGATCTCGACAATGTCGGCGGGCGGCAACAGGAAGCGGTAGTAAGGCTCAAGCTCGTCCCGCCATCGAGACACGGCTTCAACCGAGGCGTCCTGCGTCAAGACCAGCAGCGGACGTTGCGCGAAGCGAGTCCCTGTCGCCTTGAGTTCGTCGATCAACTGACGTCCCGACAAATTCGCAATCACGCGGCCTTCGCAATGACGCGACCATAGAGCGGCGTTGAGGCGCGAGGTATCGAGCACCATCACCGGCGCGCCCGTATTGGATAGACTGCGCACCACGCCAAGTCCCGCAACGCTTCCGCCAACCACCACGACGGGGCAGACATTTGCTTGCGAGGGAAGTGGAAGTGAAGACGATCTGCGCATTCGAGCTCCGGGAAGCGCTGACGAACGACGCTTTAAACCGCGCCTTTCTCATCTCGCTTGTCGCGACGAACCTAGCGCAAGGGATCACGCATTTCCTCAGCTTGTTTGCGAAATCGCGCGGCTTGGTAAACAGTGCTTGCTCCGATTAACCACTTAACCCTGTTTATTATATGAGATGGTAACAGCATCTGTTTTGACATTACTTCATCCTGGCAACGTGCCAAAAAACGACGAAGCGATAGCGGCGAGTTGACTGTAAGATGAGCCAGGTGTTGTCCAACGAAGGCGATGCTCCTCTGCATGTGTCGAGCGCGGTGGCCGCCGGGCGACGCAGGGTCGAGCGCAGGATATCGACATTCGCTGAAACCAGGCGTCTTTGTGCTGCGAGAGGAATTGGCGAGCGGCGTCTGTCCGGCGACCGCAGACGAAATCGGTTCCAAGAATGGCGCAGGGTGCGGATCGGTGACCTTCCTGTTGTCGTCGCGAACCGGATCGACACCGCGCGCGTCATGGTCGATGAATCGTTGAAGCGCCGAGGGCTCTGGCGCTACCCCGCCTATCTCACGTCGACCAATGGCGAGGTCACCTATCGATGCGCGGTTGACGCGAGTGAACGTTCCCTATTCCTGCAGGCTGACGCCATTCATGCCGACGGGATGCCGCACGTGTTCGTCTCCCGGCTTCGGTGTGGCATTGCACTTCCCGAACGCGTCGCCACGTCCGATTTGTTCGATGAGGTCGCGTGCGAGGCCCAGGTGAAAGGGGCGACGATGTTCATGCTCGGCGCGACCGAGCTCTCGAACGCAACCGCCGCGCGGCTTGTGAAGAACCGGTTTCCCGATCTCAAACTCGTGGGCCACCGCAGCGGATTCTTCAAGAATGACGATGAGGAAATTCGTGTTTGCGGCCAGATCGCCGAGCTCGCTCCCGATATCCTTTGGGTTTCGATGGGAGTTCCGCGAGAACAACGTTTCATCGTCCGTCACCGGCATCGGTTGACGTTGGTCGGCGTCATCAAAACCTCAGGCGGGCTGTTCGACTTTCTGGCTGGTTTCAAGCCGCGCGCGCCGGTCTGGATGCAGGATGCGGGGTTGGAATGGGTTTGGCGCGCCAGTCTTGAGCCTAAGCGGCTCGGATGGCGTTATCTGAAGACCAATCCGCTGGCGCTATACCTGCTTCTGGCGAAGTCGAGTTGAAGAAGCGAAGATTTAATGGAGGCCGAGCAAAGCCCTCATGACGCCGGGGTCAGCCCGCCCTGTCCCGTCATCGACAAGTCCAAAACCCTGCGCAAGCTCCCAGTGCGCCCAGCCCCAGCAATGCTGATTGGCATAAGTTACCACTGCCGATAGCCAGCGCAGGCGGCTGTCGCGCGGCGCTTGCGACTTCAACACGCCAAATTCATTGATGATGATCGGACGGGGAAAGCGCCGCTGCCACGCTGCGGCGGGCTCGAGCCATTTGGCGACACCATCCGCGTCGGCAGAGGCAATGACCGCCTGATCCAGAGCCGCAAGGGCCTGCGTTTTCTGCTCTTCTACCAACTGCCGTCGAAGCTTTTGAACGCGGGCATCGTCGGCACGAATGGGATAAGGCAGCCCCCGGATGCCGCTGAGCGGCTCCTCCGGCAGCCAATGTCCTTGGTGGGTAAAAGCCATCGGATCGTACATGTGGATGGCGTACACAACATTGAGATCGTTCAGCGGACGCAGGCTCGGCAGGGAGTCGGCGCGCTGCCAGTTGACCGGGCCGACAATGATTGTGGTACGCGGAAGCAACTGACGGACGATGCCAGCAAGCTGCTCCGCCTCCGTTTGCCATCGTTCGGCGTCAAGGTCAGGCTCATTGAGCAACTCCGCGAAAACTCGCTCGGCAGGATGGCGGCGCATGACCTGCGCCAAGCCCGTCCAGGCATCTTTCATCTCTTGCAGGGACGCTTCGGGTTCTTGCCGGTGCAGTCGATTGAACTGGTCACCGGGGTGCAGGTCGAGCGACACATGATAACCCAGGGATAGCAGTTCGCTCACGGCAAGATCGATTTCCTGCAGCCGCGCGTCCCGATCTGCTTTCGACGCAAAACGCGGCATAACCCGCTCCGCCGGGACGGGCAGCCGGACGTGACTCATGCCGGCTTTACGAAGCTCGCGAAGCAGCTCGATAGACCGAGGGGCCAATTCCTTTTCGTTGAACCAGCCGTCGAGATTAAATCCACGGGAGAGCGCTTGGATAACGTTTGCCGGGACGTTGTGGACTAGATTCGAACATGCGCTCGCGGGGTTGGACGCAAGCGGTGAACCCAAAAGGACGAGCGCAAATGCAAGCCGTATCGCTTTCGGCATGCCTTGCGAACGCTTCGTTCTCAACATGCTGCTTCGAGGCGGCGCAGCGGCTGGGCGTCGATCTGATTGATGACGGCTCCGATTGCAGGGGCGCCAAATCTCGACAGCTCTGTCTTTGCGCTATTGATCGCAGCAACATCAGTGCCGCGGTCTTGCACCACAAGGATTACAAGGTCGGCATGGGCCGAGATCGTGGCCACGTCGACTTGTTCATGAAGCGGCGGAGCATCGATCACAATCAAATCAAACTCTGAGCGGATGTCATCCGAAGTTGAAGCGTTGTCATGCCGGCCGGCGCCAAAAAGCTGATTGACTCCGGCCACGCTTGCTCTCGATGCGCGCAACCGATGCGAAGCGCTCTGATCCATCTGACTTGTCGCGGATCGTGCGGAAAGGCTGTCGGCTTGCACCTGTATCAGAACGCTGAACATCCCGCGGTCCACGGCGGTGAGATTCAACGACTGTGCAACGGAGCTGGTGCCCGCGCCACTTTCGATCGAAGTAACAAGCACGACCTTGCCGCGATGGTTCGGCGCGCCCGCAAGCGCGTCGATCAGGTCACGCAAATAGGTGCCGAGACCAATCTCGTCTCTGTTGTCGCCCGGGTTTTGCCAAGCCGTCATCCCTGCTCTGGGGGGACGGAGATCGGGGATGCGGCCCCAGATCGGCACATTCAAGGGGGTCTCTACCTCAACCGGCGGCTGCAGGGTTGCCAAAGGCGCCAAATCCCGCCCCGTGAAGCTTCCCGACCTGTTTAACAGCGCAACAACTGCCGTCAACGTCAGGATCGAGGCGATCGCGAGAGCTGCCAGGATAAGAGAGAGCGGCGGCCGGGTTGGACGCGTCGGTGGAATGGCAAAAGAAGCGATTTTGGTCTGCGAGCTTTGCAGAAGGCGCTGCTCATTCGTCGTCTTTGCCCGTGAAAGGAACTGCTCGTAGAGATTTTTGTTGGCGTCTGCGTCGCGTTGCAGTTCCTGGAGTTTCACGAACGCCTGTCCGTCGGCGAGCATCTGGGCCTCGACGGACTTCAATTGGACTTCCAACGACTTTTGTTGATCAAGCAGGGTATCAAAGTCGGACTTGGCCGTTTCGATGTTGCGCTTGCGTTCGGTCTCAATCTGGCGATTGAGCTCGCCGAGCTGGCCATACGACATGACGAGATCGGGGTGGCGCTCACCAAGAACCGTCTTCTTCTGGGCGATTTGGTCGTTGAGCTGCGAACGCTGGGCTCGCAACATGCTCAGGAGGTCCTGTTTTACCGGACCGTCCACATTCGCCTTGAGATCGCGTTGCGCCTGCTCGTAGCGGGTCTTCGCTTCTTCCGTGCGCAGTCGGGCAGCCGATACCTGCTGGCTCAATTCGGTCACCCGAAGCTGCTGAGTCGTGCTCTCTCGCCCGGCATTGACGATTTTGTGCTGGAGTTTGAACTCGGCCACCGCATCCTCAGATGCCCGCAAGCGATCGTTCAGGATTTTAAGACGGCTATTGAGCCAGCCCGCGGCGTCATCGGTGGCGTCGGTACGTACCTGACGCTGGCTCGCGACGAATGACTCCGCAATCGCGTTTGCGTAATAGGCCGCGCGCTGCGGACTCTTGGAGATAAACGTCATTGCAATGACGTAGGTCAGGCCGCGGCGGGAGATATCGAGGTGGCTGCGGAATTTTTCCAGAAGGCGCGAGATCTCGGTTTCTCCACCGGATATCTCCTCGTCCGCTGCGACTTTCAGCTGTTCGATCAATGGCCGCAAGAAGCCGTCGGATTTTGCGATTTCAATCAAGCTCTGCAAGGCCGCTGCATCTTGACCGATGCCGGGCAGCACGTCCTGCTCGCTGGTTACGCGTTGCTCCCTGGGATCGACAACCACAAGCGCGGTCGCAGCATACCGCGTCGGCACAATCATCAGAACGACGATGCCGAGAGCGAACAGGGCAAGCGCGATGGACGCTATACGCCGGCCGTTCATTCGCAGAAACGTAAGCGCACGACCGGCACTCAAGGATGCGATCAGGGGCCTCGGCGCCTCACCGCGGGCTTTCGCGCCGGGGTCAGCTGGAGTTTCCCATGAGGCCGGATTGGCCGCGGGGCCGGAAACACCCTCGGCTGTGTGGCTGCCGTGTATCATGATTCCAACTTACATAAACCGGCAGGCACCCGCTCAGTAACTTTCCGGTAAGGTAAATCTCTACAGTTAATCCGCGGTTACCCGGCGCCGCCGATATTACCAATAAATGGTTAAGCGATGCGCTCCGGGCATCGTTCGGCGCCAACGACGGAGAGTACTGCAGCTGTGCGAATGGAACCGCCAACAGCGGATGAATTTGAAACTGGAAAGTTCCGGAAAGGCCATTAACCGCGTGGTGGGGTTATCGATGTAAGACCGATGACTGCATGGTAACGAGGTTTCAGTACTCCAAGGCGTAACCCGCCCCTGCTGATCGAGAACCACGTGTCCTTATCCACGCCCAGTGTGCCATCGCGAGGCTATCGAGCGATACTGAACATGGCGACGCGGTTTCTGGGCCGCGACGTCACACAAGGCCTTGTCGGAGCTATCGTGCTGCAAGTTGTCGGCGCCGTGGTTTCGTTCGCGATGTTCTTGCTCGCCGCACGGGCGCTCTCATTCGTCGATTTCGGCCATCTGTCCATGTGGCTCAGCGTCTGCCAGATGGGCGGAATCGTTGCGGTTCTGGGCCAGGAAATGTTCGTCCTGCGGTCCCTCAACCAATATACCGTCGCAGCCAGACCAGACCTCGCCAAGGGCTCGCTGCTTTTTTCGCTTTCGATCGTTTGCACCGTGCCGATCGCGTTCGCGGTCGTTATGAGCATCTGCGGCGTGCTCCTGTTCGGCCAAAAACAATCCCTGATGACGGCGACCGGGCTGTTTCTGGTCGCGAGTTCGCTGATTGCGGTCTCCAGCCATATCGCGCGCTTCAGCGTCGGCATGGTTCTGGCGGACGGCATGCGGGAATTGGTGTGGCGTGCCCTGGTCGTCGCTGTGCTGCTGGCGACGATTGGCGCGGGCGGAATCATCCAGATCGATGAGTTCTTCTTGCTTGCTTCGGCTGCGATCGGAATTGCGTTGCTCATCCAGGCGGTGGCGATCTGGAGAGCACTTCCAAAACGCGTCCGTCGAACCAGGCCAAGCTGGCGAATTCGCGAATGGTCGCGGGTATCGGCGGGATTCTGGGCTTCGACAATCCTGGAGACGATCAACCAATATCTGGATGTCGTCATCGTCTACTGGTTGCTGGATCCTGCTTCGGCCGGTGCGTATTTCATCGCCTCACGGCTCGCGAACATGTTCGCAACGGTGTTGTCAGCGGTGCACAACTACGCGACGCGCCGAATCCCCGCGCTTTATTTCAGCGGCAGGTTCGATGAACTGAACCATATCCTGAAGCTGATGGCCGAAGTCGTTTTGCTCTGCATCCTCGCGGGTATCCTCGTCATCGGCTTCGGGGCGGAAACGATCCTCGGCGCATTCGGGCCGGCATTTGTCGCACAAAAATGGACCCTGATCATTCTTACGATGGGAACGGTGATTTACGCCGCTGGCGGCCCGGCCGCCGCCGTATTGATGATCGCCGGCCATGGCGGCCGCTACCCCTGGGTCGTCGCGGCGAACATGATCCTGCGCTTCGCCGGCTTCTCGGTTCTGATCCCGCTGTTCGGTCTGCACGGCGCCGCGATGTCGGCAGCCATCAGTCTTGCCGTTGTGACGGTCGCGCTGAACTACCTGTGTCGGCGATGGGTCAAGATCGACCCCTCGATCCTCATTCTGCTTTACCGGTCGCAAAACAAGAAGGTCCCAGTCGGGCTCCCCGGTCCTACCGCTCAAGCGGCCGCGCCAACGCGGAATGGCGCATTGGTCTGACACAATGCAACGCGCACGCCGGATACTTCTTATCCAGACGCAAGCGGAAAACGCGGGCGCCCAGGAGATTTCCAGGCTTGTGGGCGCCGGGCTGTCAGCGCGCGGCTTCAACATCAACAATCTGTTTTTCTTCCGCAAATCGGCGACATTCGAGGAGCCGCCCAATACGCTTTATTGTGCTCCGAGCAGGCCGGGAAACCCGTTCGCTTTTCTGAAGTTTCTGTGGGCGCTGGCGCGCTATATCCGCGAAACGCGACCGGATGCGGTGCTCACGTTCCAGCATTTTGGCAACGTGATCGGCGGGGGCGTCTCGCGTCTCGCGAGTTCGGCGCCCATCATCGCGAACCAGGTTTCATCCCGCCTGTCGATGAACTGGCTGGTCCGTACGGCCGACATCGTGATGGGAAGCCTTGGCGTCTTCAAGGTCATCACCGTGAACTCGCGCGACATGGAGCGCGAGTATTCGCGCTATCCCGCAGGTTATCGGTCGCGAATGGTGCACGTGGCGCACGGCTTCGACGATAAATCGCTGGATATCTCTCAGGAAAAGGCGCGGCAACTATTCAAGCTGCCCATCGGTTCGGTGCTGCTTGGCAGTGTCGGAAGACTTCATCCCAACAAGTGCCTCGATGCCGCAATACGTTTGCTCGCGGATGAGCCCAAATGGCATCTGGCCCTGGCGGGCCAAGGTCCGGACGAAGCGCGGCTCAGATGTCTGGCCGATGAACTCCAGGTATCGGACCGGGTGCATTTCATCGGCGAGATTTCGCCCGAGCACGTCGGCGAATTTCTCGCCAGCCTTGACGTTTTCGTATTTCCGTCCCGGGCGGAGACTTTTGGCCTGGCTGCTGTTGAAGCGGCGAGTTCCGGTATTCCGACAGTGGTCAGGGATCTGCCCGTGCTGCAGGAGGTATTGTCTATCGAAGGCAAACCAGCGGCACTGTTCGTCGATGCGTCCGACAACGAACAGCTGTCGGCCGCCGTCTCGAGAATTCTCACCGACAAGAGCCTCCGCGACGAGTTGCGACTTACTGGTAAGGGATTGGCGTCGCGTTATTCGGTGGACGCCATGGTCAGCGAATACGCGCGCGTTCTCGATGAAACGATCCCGACCGCAGGCCGTCGGCCATGATCGTTGAATTCCGATGCGACATCGAACGGCCGCGGTTCTGGATGAGCCGTCCAGCCCTGTCTGATGAATTTTCTACGCAGATCGCATGGACGGAGACAGGGACAGCGCCGGTTGCAGGATTGGAAGCGCTTTTTGAGCTGGAGCGCATCCTGCTGCGGAAGGGCGTGACGTGCTTTGCCGACACTTTTAAGGACGCAAGGAGGGAGCCACGGCGAACCGATCGCCCGCCCGACGTGGTCGTCGACTTTACCAGCGCCAGCCGTGACCCGCTTTGTCGCGCGCCGCTGTACCTGCGCCCGCTCTACAACGGAGCGGCCGGCGAAGATGCCGCTCTGGCGGCTATCCTTGCCGGCGACCTGCCGGTCATCGAAATAGTCAAAGAACCCGACGGCGCGGTCGTCAACCGCGGCCTGCCCTCCTCCGAGGTGTCCGTCGGCCTGAGCGGCTCTCTCGACACGGTCATTGCGCGAACGATGACGTTGCTGAGGAAGGTTCTGTCGGGAAAATCAGGTACTCTTCCGCCGATGACCTATCGGTCCGGTCCGGTCGTGCGAAAGCCCGTATCGTACGTCCTCGGCGGCGTAGCCCGCTCGATCATGTTGGAAATATACCGCCTGTGCTGTTATGCGCCACACTGGCATGTCGGCTGGAGGTACACCGATGATGCCGGCGTGTGGAAAAGCGGAAACCTCTCCGGTCCGCGCTGGCAGACGATTTCGGATCCCGGGCATCGGTTCTATGCCGATCCTTTTCCGATTACATGGAAGGGGAAAACCTGCGTCTTTTTCGAGGATTTGGATCATCGCGTCGGAAAAGGGATTATTTCCGCAATCGAGTTCGATGGCGCCGGGCCGAAGGGCGAAGTTTTTCCAGTGTTGGAAGAGCCGTGGCATTTATCCTATCCATTTCTGATCGAACATGATGACGATCTCTGGATGATTCCAGAGAGTTCCCAGCGCCGGGACGTCGCGCTCTACAAGTGCGTTCGTTTTCCCGACAAATGGGAGCGTCACAGCACGCTGCTTTCGGGCTTTGAACTCGCCGACGCGACGATTACACGCCATAACGCCATGAATTATCTCTTTGGCGCCTGGCGTGACGGCGCCGGCGGATATTCCGATACGCTCGCGATCTTTTACGCCAAGGATTTGTGGGGACCGTGGCTGCCGCATGCCAGCAACCCAATTATCGTTGATCGAACAAGTGCTCGACCAGCCGGGAATTTCGTGACCATCGACGGAAAGTTATGGCGTCCGGTACAGAATTGCACCGACGGATATGGCGCGGCGCTCGGTCTTGCGGAGGTCGTGGAGCTAACGCCCACAACGTTCAGGCAAATCGTTCGGCACTCTATCCAACCCGGACCTTTGTGGCCGGGACGAAAGCTTCACACCCTCAACCGCAGTGGACGGCTTGAAGTGATCGACGGATCGAGGATCCAACCGAAATTCGCATTGCCACTTTCCAAGGACCGATCTTTCAGAACCGCTCTGAGGGAAACGCAGGAGATTGTTCAGACTGTTTCAAAACGCGCTTGATGTTCAACGTGGCGGTCCCTTTTGTGATGGACCGGTCCTTTTGTTTGGGATGTTCATTCCGTGAAACAGCAGGCGGTATTTCGGAAGCATGTTTACGAAAGTATTTACGAGTCACGCCTATTGTTCGTTTTATGAGCGAAAGCCGTGCGGCGCATCGTCACAGAGTCCTGAAGGCCGGCGCGATCGAGTTCAGCGGCGGCGGGGCGATCAGTTGTGTCGTCAAAAACCTGTCGGCAAGCGGGGCGGCACTGGAAGTCGTCAGCGCGCTCGATATTCCGGACCGGTTGATCCTCTGCATTCCTGCGGAGCATTTCAGGCGGCCCTGTCACGTCATCTGGCGCAACGAAAAGCGGATAGGCGTCGCCTTCGAATAGACGGCGCCGCCGCGGATTACCAACACCTTGCAACTATCTTCGAACGAAAAGGCTCGGCCTTTACAGGCCGAGCCTTTCCGAACATCATCGCTGGGATTTACTTCTTCATTCCGCCTGAAGAGCCCGTGGTGGTTTGATGACCCGGCGCATATTCCGATGCTCCCGGAGCAGTCGATTTCTTGGCGTCTTGCATCTTGTGTCCCGGCGCATATTCGGAGGCGCCCGGCGCAGTGGATTTCTTGGCATCGTGCATCTGTTGACCAGGAGCGCTGTTTGAAGCACCCGGTGTCGTGCTTGATTGCGCAAACGCCGAGGAGGCGAAAAGCACGGCTCCAACAATGATAAGGGATTTCTTGAGCATATGGTCCTCCTGAGGGTTACCGATGCAATACAACGTCCCCTGCAGGACTGCGTTCCCTCGCGAGAAACGCCCGCGAAGCAAGCGCGTTCGGTTTACGCATCAGACAAAACTAATTTCTGTCGCGACGGAAACTGACAAATTCGCATCGCGGCAGCGGCAGACGATAGTCTTCGCGTCCGATCTGCAAATTGACCGCTGTTGGCGACGTTAAAACAAACTGGTTTGCGTCGTAATGGGCAGCGACGCGCCGTAAGCCCCGGCACTCATGAAAAAGCCCGCCAGAGGCGGACTAATTCACTGATATTGCTATCAAATCTTGGTTGCGGGGATAGGATTTGAACCTATGACCTTCAGGTTATGAGCCTGACGAGCTACCGGGCTGCTCCACCCCGCGATAAACCGTTGCGCGCCTTCGAGAATCAAACCGAAGCGAGTCTGGCCAACGCCCGAGGGCGCCGATCGACCGATCCGGAGGCTTCCTGAGAAGGCAACCCGGGCAATGCCCTTGGGTGCGAGCGGTATGTACCAACGCAGGTCCGCTTTGGAAAGGGCCGCAGGCCATCTTTTCAGGATTTTATGACCGTCGGAACCGCCAATATCGCGCTGAACTTGCCCAATTCGAGCAGCTCTTGCCAGAAAGTTCCTAAAAGGCCAGCGTCGGGTAACAAACGGGCGGGAACCCGTCGCTCGGGAGATCCGGGCAGAACAGCTCGGCCGATACGCCGCGGCGACAACAAATTTTGGGGGATGAGCGGTGACCGATACGTTCGATTTTATCGTGGTTGGCGGCGGCTCCGGAGGCTGCGCGGTCGCGAGCCGTCTGTCCGAGGACACCGGGACCTCCGTCGCGCTGCTGGAAGCCGGCGGCAGGAATGACAATTGGGTGGTCACCACGCCCGGCGCGCTGGTGTTGATGGTCGCCGGCAAGGTCAACAACTGGGCGCTGGAGACGGTGCCGCAGGCAGGCCTCAACGGCCGCATCGGCTATCAGCCGCGCGGCAAGGGGCTGGGCGGGTCGTCCGCCATCAACGCAATGGTCTATATCCGCGGCCACAGGAACGACTACGACCAATGGGCCGGTCTCGGCAATGCCGGCTGGTCCTATGCCGACGTGCTGCCCTACTTCAAGCGCTCGGAAGACAATGCCGACTTCGACGGCGAATATCACGGCAAGGGCGGTCCGCTCGCCGTCAACCGATTGCGCTCCGACAATCCGGTGCAGCAGATTTTCCTGCAGGCGGCGCGCGAGGCGCAATTCCGGATCCGCGAGGATTTCAATGCCGGGGAACAGGAAGGCCTCGGAATCTATCAGGTCACGCAAAAGAACGGCGAACGCTGGAGCGCCGCGCGCGGCTACATCCATCCGCACATGGCGACGCGCGCCAATCTCAAGGTCGAGACCAACGCGCAGGCCACCCGCATCCTGTTTGAAGGCAAGCGCGCCGTCGGCGTCGAATATCGCCAGGGCAAGCAGCTTCGCCAGCTCCGCGCGCGGCGCGAAGTGATCCTTTCTTCCGGGGCGTTTCACACGCCGCATCTGTTGATGCTCTCGGGCGTCGGCGACAGCGCGGCAATGGCGAAACACGGTATTGCGACCACGCACCATTTGCCCGGCGTCGGGCAAAATCTGCAGGACCATCCGGATTTCATCTTCGGCTATACCTCCGACGATCCGAACTTCACCGGAATATCGTTCAAAGGCCTGCCGCGGATATTTCGCGCCATCGGACAATACCGCAGGGAGCGCCGTGGGCCGATGACGTCGAATTTTGCCGAATGCGGCGGCTTTCTGAAAACCCGCCCCGATCTCGATGTGCCGGATATCCAACTGCATTTCGGCATGGCGATGGTCGACGACCACGGCCGCAAGCGTCATCTGGGCGCCGGGTTTTCCTGCCATGTCTGCCTGCTGCGGCCGAAGAGCCGCGGCACCGTTTCGCTGGATAGCGCCGACCCGATGCAACCGCCCAGGATCGATCCGAACTTTTTCGGCGATCCGCGTGATCTGGAATCCATGGTCGCGGGCTTCAAGACCACGCAGCGGCTGATGGAGACGCCGGCGCTGAAAGCCCTGCAGAAAAAGGACATGTTCACGGAAGGCGTCCGCACCGACGACGACATCCGCAAGGTGCTGCGCGCGCGCGTCGACACGGTCTATCATCCGGTCGGCACCTGCAAGATGGGCGTCGGCGATCCCGCGGCCGTGGTCGATCCGAAACTGAAGGTCTACGGGCTTGAGGGCTTGCGCGTGGCCGATGCTTCCATCATGCCGACCCTGATCGGCGGCAACACCAACGCGCCGACCATCATGATCGGGGAAAAAGCCGCCGACATGATCAAGGCGGAGATGCGGGCGTAGCCCGGGTGGAGCGCAGCGAAACCCGGGAACGGCATGCGTATTGAAAGCGTACCCCCGGATTGCGCTGCGCTCCATCCGGGCTACAGTAACGGATCAACAAGAACGGGAGCGAGACAGTGGATCTTGGAATCAAAGGCCGCCGCGCACTGGTGTGCGCTTCCAGCAAGGGATTGGGACGCGCCTGCGCGGCAGCACTCGCCGGGGAAGGCGTGAACGTCACGATGACCGCGCGCGGCGCCGAGGCGCTGGCCAGGGCCGCGGCCGACATCCGCAAAGCCAATCCGGGCGTCACGGTGACCGAAGTCGCCGGCGACATCACCACTTCAGCGGGCCGCGAGGCGGCGCTGAAGGCCTGTCCCGATCCGGATATCCTGGTCAACAATGCCGGCGGGCCGCCGCCCGGCGATTTCCGCAACTGGACCCGCGACGACTGGATCAAGGCGATCGACGCCAACATGCTGACTCCGATCGAGCTGATCAAGGCGACCGTCGACGGCATGATGGCGCGAAAATTCGGCCGTATCGTCAACATCACCTCCGCGGCGGTGAAGGCGCCGATCGAAGTGCTCGGGTTGTCCAATGGCGCCCGCGCCGGGCTGACCGGCTTCGTCGCCGGCATCGCGCGAAAGACAGTGATCGCGAACGTCACCATCAACGGCCTGCTGCCCGGGCCGTTCGACACCGACCGGCTGCGCGGACCGGTGGCCAAGATGGAGGCGGAGAAGCGCGGCATTACCGTCGATCAGCTGATGGTCGAACGCGGAAAACTCAATCCGGCCGGACGTATCGGCGACCCCGACGAATTCGGCTATGCCTGCGCGTTCCTGTGCGGCGCCAGGGCCGGCTTCATCACCGGCCAGAACATCCTGCTCGACGGCGGCGCGTTCCCCGGCACGCTGTAAATGAAGGCGGTCTGGTACGAGCGAACCGGCGCTGCGTCCGAGGTGCTGAGTTACGGCGACATGCCGACGCCGGTCGCAGCGCCCGGCGAAGTACGCGTCAAGCTGGAGGTTTCCGGCGTCAATCCGGCCGATGCCGGCCGCCGCGCCGGCAGCTATCGTGCGATGGAATTTTCACGCGTGATTCCCAATAGCGATGGCGCCGGAATTATCGATCAGGTTGGGGATGGCGTGACGCGGCTTAGCATCGGGCAGCGCGTCTGGCTCTATAACGGCCAGCGCAACGGCCGCGCGTTCGGCACCGCGGCCGAATACATCACGCTCGCCGAGCATCTGGTGACGCCGCTGCCCGGCGACGTGTCGTTTGCCGCAGGCGCCACGCTCGGCATTCCCTGCATGACCGCTTGGTGTTGCTTGTTCGGCGACGGGCCGATTGCGGGCCAGACGGTTCTGGTCACCGGCGGCGCGGGCGCGGTCGGACACTACGCCGTGCAATTGGCAAAATGGGGCGGAGCGCGGGTAATCGCCACTGTTAGTTCTGCGTTGAAAGCCGAGCAGGCGCGCCTCGCCGGCGCCGATCTTACGATCAACTACAAGACCGACGATGTCGTGGCCAAAGCGATGGCGTTCACCGACCAGCGCGGCGTCGACCGCGTGGTCGATGTCGATTTCGGCGGCAATATCGCAACCACCCTCAAGCTGATGGCGATGAACTCGACCATCGCGGTGTACGCCACCAACGGCAACCGCACGCCGATGGTCCCGATGCGCGACCTGATGGAGCGATGCATCGCGCTGCGCTCACTGGTGCTGTTCGCGCTGCCTCCGCCGCTGCTCGCCGCGGCGCAAGCCGACATTTCAAAATGGCTCGCCGCAGGTCCGCGCCTTCACAACATCGCCGCACAGTTCGCGCTGTCGGAAACAGCCCAGGCTCATCTTGCCGTTGAAAAGGGCGACAAGCTCGGCACCGTCATCGTCGACTGCGCGCGATAGCAAAGCTAAACTCCTGTAGCCCGCATGGAGCGAAGCGCAATGCGGGGCCGGCGACGCGGCGCACTCCGATTCCCGGATTTCGCTGCGCTCCATCCGGGCTACAGGTCTTACCTCACCGGTGTGGTCCGCTCGTCGGCCCAGGTCAGGCCGAACTCGTCGAGCCCTTCGGCCAAGAGGTCACCCAGCATCGGCTCGCCCAGCAGGTAGCGCGCGGTGCGCCCATTGCGTCCTTCGGCCGCCTCGCGGCGAAGCTCGTTCCACTCTTCGATGGTGCCGTCGCCGCGGCCGAGCCGCATCAATGCTACGAGATCGATCTGCTCGTCCACCGTGAGCGCATCGATGAAGCCGGTGATCTCGCGCACCACCGGATCGTTGCCGTTGTCCTCCAGCACGTCGATCATGTCGTCATCGGCGCCGTTCGATCCGGAATCCGGATCGGATACGGCATCCTTGACATCGAATTCCCGCGCCTTCTCGATCAAAAACCCGACCTTTTCGGCCGAAATGGCTAGTTCTGGCATCGCGCGCTCCTTGGGTCTGCATCCCCATAACGCGCTGAAAGCCCGGATGATCCATTGCGCGTGCGGCCGGAAACCAGCATCTTCGAGGCAAGAAACGAGTAGGAAAACGTCGGATGCACTGGACCGTCGGCAAGGTCAAAATCACGAAAATCGTCGAACTTGAGACCATCGGCAGCACCCGTTTCATCCTGCCGCTGGCCAGCAACGAGGAAATCCGCAAATCACCGTGGCTGATCCCGCATTTCGCCACCGAGGAAGGCCGCCTCAAAATGTCGATCCATTCGCTGGTGGTGGAGACGCCCTCGCGCCGGATCGTGGTCGATACCGGCCTCGGCAATGACAAGGAAGGCCGCAACGTGCCGACCTGGAATAACCGGAAAGGCCCGTTCCTCGACACCCTGACCGAGGCGGGCTTTGCGCCTGACAGCATCGACACCGTGTTGTGCACGCATCTGCATGTCGATCATGTCGGCTGGAACACCAAACTGGTCGGCGGCCAATGGATCCCGACCTTCGCCAATGCGCGCTATGTGTTCGGCAAGACCGAGTACGAATATTGGCGCGATCACCGCGAAGAGGCCGACAAGGTCGCGGTGTTCAATGACTCCGTAAAACCCATCGTCGACGCCGGGAAAGCCGACCTCGTCGCCAGCGATCATCGCCTGACCGATGAAATCACGCTGATCCCGACACCCGGTCACAGCCCCGGCCATATGAGCGTTCTCATCGCATCGGACGGCGAAACCGGCCTGCTGACCGGCGACGTCGCCCATCATCCCTGCCAGATGGCGCATCTCGATTGGTCGTCGACCGCGGATTTCGATCCCGTGCAGTCGGCGGCGACGCGGCGCGAGCTGTTCTCGCGCTTCGCCGATACGCCGACGCTTACGATCGGCGGTCATTTCAACGCCGGCCACGTCAAACGCGACGGCGATGCCTTCAGATACATCGCTGCCTAGCAGCCCTGCAAAGCCCGGCGCATTCAGCCATTGAATTTCGCCGCGCTCTGTTCCATGAAGCACCCAAGCAATGAAAACCGTACCAGGGAGTGACGAGACATGAAGCTTGTTCGATATGGCGCAATCGGCCAGGAAAAGCCCGGCCTGATCGATAAATCCGGCCAGTTGCGCGACCTTTCCGCGCAAGTAAAGGACCTCAATGGCGAGGCCTATTCGCCGGGTAGCCTGACCAAGCTCGCAGGGCTCGATGCCTCAAAACTTCCCGCCGTCGACGGCAAGCCGCGGCTCGGCGCGCCGGTGACCGGCATCTCGAAATTCGTCGCCATCGGCCTCAACTATGTCGATCACGCCAAGGAAACCGGTTCGCCGATTCCGACCGAGCCGATCTTCTTCCTGAAGGCCAACACCGCGCTGAGCGGCCCGAACGACAACATCGAAAAGCCGCGCGGCTCGACCAAGCTCGACTGGGAAGTCGAAATCGCCGCCATCATCGGCACCCGCGCCAAATATGTCTCCGAGGCCGACGCGCTCAACCATGTCGCCGGCTATTGCGTCTGCAACGACGTGTCCGAGCGTAATTTCCAGATCGAGCGTCTGGGACAATGGACCAAGGGCAAGTCGCACGACACGTTTGGCCCCGTAGGTCCCTGGCTGGTCACCAAGGATGAAATACCGGACGTGCAAAAGCTGTCGATGTGGCTCGACGTCAACGGCCAGCGCCGCCAGACCGGCTCGACCTCGACCATGATCTTCTCCATGGCGAAATGCATTTCCTACGTCTCGCAATTCCTCACTTTGCTGCCGGGCGATATCGTCACCACCGGCACGCCGCCCGGCGTCGGCACCGGCATGAAGCCGCCGACCTTCCTCAATGTTGGCGACGTGGTCACGCTCGGCATCGAGGGTCTTGGCGAGCAGCGGCAGGAAATCGTTGCGGCGTGAACCGCGCCGCCGTCATTGCGAGGAGCGCAGCGACGAAGCAATCCAGTTCTTTTCGCCGCTGGATTGCTTCGCTGCGCTCGCAATGACGGGAAAACTTTTAAAGGAATTTTCCCATGAAACTCATCTTTTCCCCATCTTCGCCGTTCGTCCGCAAGGTGCGCATCGCCGCGATCGAACTCGGCCTGATCGACAAAATCGAATTCCTGCCGACCACGGTCGCCCCCGGCCAGCCGAACGACGACTATGCCCGCATCACGCCGCTGAAGAAGCTGCCGGCGCTGATCCTCGACAATGGCGACGTCATCCTGGATTCCTATGTGATCGCCGAGTATCTCGACGAACTCGCCGGTGGCGGAAAGCTGATCCCGGCGTCCGGCCCGACGCGATGGAAGGTCAAGACCGACCATTCCCTGCTGCAGGGCATGCTGGATTCGATGTTGCTCTGCCGCTACGAAAAAGCGGTGCGGCCGCAAGGATTGCAATGGCAGGCATGGTCCGACGATCACTGGAATCGCGCGTGGCAAGGCATGGCGCGCTTCGACAAGCAGGCCGACGTGCTGTCGCGGCCGCTCGATATTGTGCAGATCGCGCTGGTTTGCGTGCTCGGCTATGCCGATTTCCGCTTCGCCGATTGCGGCTGGCGCAAGGCCTATCCGAATCTTGACGCCTTCCATGAAAAAATGCTGGCGCGGCCGTCGGTGAAGATATCGCTGCCGCCGCCAGCGTGAGTCTCACTCGAACAGATTCGGTGTGTGATTTACGACCGCGCCTTCGATCGCCAGCATCTTTAACTTGGTAGTGACGCCGCCATTGGCGGAAAATCCGCCGGGCTTGCCGCCGGCGGCAAGCACGCGGTGGCAGGGCACCACGATCGGACACGGATTGCGGCCGAGCGCCTGGCCGACGTCGCGCGACAGTTCGACGCCACCGAGCCGCTTGGCGATGTCGCCATAAGTCATGGTCTTGCCCGGCGGAATCGTGCGCGCGATGTCATAGACGCCGCGGTTGAATTCCGGAACGCCGTCGAGATCGAGCACGACGTCGGTGAGGTCGTTCGGCTTGCCCGCGAGCAACTCGACAATGCCATCGATTGCGTGTTGCACCCCGGCAGGCGGCGGCGCCTCGGCGAGGTCGCCATAGCGCTGGCGGATCCGCGCGCGGGTCTTGTCCTCGCTGGACATCGGTAGTTGCACCGCATTGATGCCGTGCTCGCCCCAGGCGATGCCGCAACGGCCGATCGCGGTGTCGAATATTGCAAAATGGTGGTCGGTCATGGCCGGCTCCATGTCTTCAACTCAATATATGAGGTTGAGTGAAACATAGGCTTGGAGATTCTTGCTTTCCACCCGGTTTCCGGGGGAACCGGGTATCTGCGTGCCCCCGGACGCAGCGCAGCGCGTAGCCCTTGCGAAGCGGTGCGCTGCAGAGCCGGGGCCCCGGTTGCAAAAGAAGTAACCGGGGTCCCGGTTCTGCGAAGCAGCGCTTCGCAAGAGCTGCGCGCTGCATCGCGCCCGGGACACGTGATTGCTGATTCAAATTTCAAATAGCCAAGCTTCCACATTCTCGCGGCGCAATGCGTCCGAGGTTTGCCAGTGACTCCTTCGCCGGCAAACCTTGCCGGCGGGATGGAGCGGCGGGAGGCGCCAGGGTGCAGTGACGTAGCACCCTCGGAGGCGGGATTAACGTACCCACCTCGCGCGGCAAGGCACCGCGCGCGCCCAGTGACGTAGGGCGCTGCGCCTCCCGGCGCTCCACCTTGGCCACCAGACCTCCCAATCCCGCGGCATTCATGAGCTGCCGTGGGATCGAAAGCCTTGGTTAAGGTATTAAATCTTAGCAATGAGATTGTCAACCCCCAATTGTCCTATTTTTTTGCGGATGCTGCGATTTCCGGCAACGGGTGCTTGCACTATCGTGTTCCATTGCTGTCCTCACGAAGGCACGTTCATGCAAACGCTTCCCGTCAACGGCACCGACATGGCCTATCTCGAAGTCGGGCAAGGGCCCCCGCTGGTTTGCGTTCATGGCTCGCTGGGCGACTTCCGCACCTGGTCGCCGGTGCTCGGGCCGCTGTCGAAAAAACACCGTGTGATCGCCGTCAGCCTGCGGCACTTTTTTCCCGCGCATTGGGACGGCGTCGGCAACACCTATTCGATCGCGCAGCATGTCGCCGACGTGATCGGCTTCATCGAGCAACTTGGTGCCGGGCCCGTGGACCTGATGGGACATTCGCGCGGCGGGCACATCTCGTTTCGCGCCGCCCAGCGGCGGCCCGACCTGTTGCGCAGGCTGATCCTGGTCGAACCCGGTGGCGAACTCGATGCCTCGCTCGATCCTGCGGCCAAACCTGGTCCCTCGCAGCTCAAGGCACGGTTCGCCGTGTCGGCGGAGCGAATTACCGCCGGCGACATCGACGGCGGAATGAAGTTCTTCTTCGATACCATCGAAGGCGACGGCGCCTGGGCGCGGCTGGCCGAGGCGCCGCGGCAGCAGCTGCGCGACAATGCCTTTACCCTGGTCGGCCAGGTCCGGGACAACCGGCCGCCCTATTCCAGGCTTGACGCCGAACAGATCCGGATGCCGACGCTGTTCATCGGCGGCACTGAGACCAAGGGGCTGCTGCCGCTGGTGTTGCACACGCTGGCGGCGCACGTACCCGATTCAAGAAAGGCGATGATTCCCGGCAGCCACTGGATGTTCGAGCAGGCGCCGCAGCGATTTTGCGAGATAGTGCTTGAATTTCTGGCGGCGTGAGATGTCTCGTGCCCCGGATGCTGCGCAGTGCGTCGCGCTTGCGACGTGGTGCGCTGCTAAGCCGGGGCCGTAACGAAGCAAGGTGGTTGGTACGGTCCCGGCTCTGCGGTGCATCGTGAAGAACGCTGCACCGCGTCCGGGACACGAGGCCTACTCCCGGGCTACAATGCCGCAAAATAATATCAAGGGAGTCCGCGATGAAACTGCCCCTACTTCTCGTCCTAGCGCTCGGCTTTGTCTGTACAGCGCCCTCTTTTGCCGCGCCGGACGAAAAACTGAAAGCCGCCGCGGAGGCGGCCCAGCCGGCGCTGATCGAGACGCTGCACGAAATGGTGCTGATCGAATCCGGCAGCGGCGACGTCGAGGGCCTCGCAAAAATGGCCGCCTTTACCGAGGCACGGCTGAAGGCGCTCGGCGCCAAAACCGAGCGGCGCAAGACCACGCGCGGCGCCGGCGCGGACATGGTGATCGGCACGTTCGACGGCAGCGGGGCCAAGAAGCTGATGCTGATCGGCCATATGGACACCGTGTATCAGAAAGGCATTCTTGCGACGCAGCCTTACCGCGTCGACGGCAACAGGATTTACGGACCGGGCATCGCCGACGACAAGGGCGGTCTTGCGGTGATCCTGCATGCGCTGAAAATCCTGAACGACGCCGGCTGGCGCGATTACGCCAGACTGACGGTGTCGTTCAATCCCGATGAAGAAGTCGGCTCGATCGGCTCCGGCGAAATCATTGCCGAACTGGCGGACCAGCATGACGTGGTGCTGTCCTGTGAGCCGACCGTGGCGGCGCCCGCCGCCAAAAACGATGGGCTGCTGCTCGGCGCCAGCGGTACCGCGCTCGGTGTGATGGAAGTGAAGGGACGCGCGGCGCATGCCGGCGCGGCGCCGCAGTTCGGCCGCAACGCGCTGATCGAACTGGCGCACCAGCTCATGCAGACCGCCGACATCGCCAAGTCGATCCCGGGCACGCAGCTTAACTGGACCACCGCACAGGCCGGCACCGTGCGCAACCAGATCCCGGACAAGGCCACCGCCGGCGCCGACATCCGCGTCACCGTTGCCGACGGCGTCGCAAAACTGCAGGCCGCGCTGAACGAGAAGGTAAAGACAAAACTCGTCCCCGACACCGAAACCACGGTGACCATCGAGCCGGGCCGGCCACCCTTCGTCGCCAGCGGGGCCGGCCGCGCGCTGGCGCGCGAGGGCCAGGCGATCTACGCCGAGATCGGGCGCACGCTCGATATCGTCGACATGACCGGCGGCGCCACCGATGCGAGCTTCGCCAACCGCAGCGGCAAGGCGGTCGTGGTCGAAAGTTTTGGCCTCGCCGGCTTCGGCTACCACGCCCGCGACGAATATATCGACACCGGCTCGATCGTGCCGCGGCTCTATCTGATGACGCGGATGCTGGTGGAATTGGGCAAGAAGAAGTAGGTCTATCGATATTGGTTGACGCGCGACTGCCTCCCTCGGTGTACCCCGCGATATTGACAATGTATCATATTATGATACAAACTGGGACTGATGATTGTCAGCTTCCGAACCCGGGCCACTGAAGCCGTGTTTCATGGCGCGGCTCCGAAGGGATTCCGGACCGACCTTGTTAGCGTGACCCGGCGTAAATTGCGCTACCTGAATGCGGCTACCGAGCTGAGTGACCTGAAGGCACCACCGGGTAATCGTTTGGAGGCGTTGAAAGCCGATAGAGCGGGGCCAGCACTCGATCAGGGTCAACGATCAATTCCGTATCTGCTTCATATGGACAAGCGAAGGGCCTAGAACGTCGAGTTCACCGACTATCATTGAATGGAAATGACCTCGGACGATTAGGGACAACAAATGGCCAGGAAACTCACAAAGCAACTCGCGCCTATGCACCCCGGTGAAGTTCTCCGGGAAGAATTTTTGATCCCGCTCGAAATGTCGGCCGGCGCGCTTGCAAAAGCCTGCGGCGTGCCCCGAACGCGCATCGAGCGGCTGGCGAACGAGGAAACCGGCGTAACCGCGGATACCGCGCTCCGGCTCGCCAAGGCTTTCGGAACCACAACGGCGCTATGGCTCAACCTGCAAAACGACTATGATGTTCAGATGGCCGAGCGTGAGATCGGGAAGGACCTTGCGAAGATTGAGCCGGTGACTGGCCGGGCCGCTTGAGAGAAAGCCGCAATCAAATAACAAAAGGAGGAAACCTCATGAAACTCACCCAGCAACAGATCGACGATTTCCACCGCGAAGGCTGGCTGTTTCTCCCCGAACTGTTCAGGCCCGAGGAGGTCGCGCTGCTGGCACGCGAGGCGGTGAACATCTATGACACCAACCGGCCCGAGGTGTGGCGCGAGAAGAGCGGCGCGCCGCGCACCGCCTTTGCAGCCCATCTCTATAACGAGGCGTTCGGCCTGCTCGGCGCGCATCCGCGCATGATCGATCCGGTCGAGCAGATCTTTGGCGAAAAAGTCTACATGCACCAGTACAAGATCAACGCCAAACACGCCTTTACCGGCGACGTCTGGCAGTGGCACCAGGACTACGGCACCTGGAAACGCGACGACGGCATGCTAGAGCCGAAGGCGATGAACATCGCGGTGTTCCTCGACGAGGTGATGCATATCAACGGACCCTTGATGCTGGTGCCGAAGAGCCAGCACGCCGGCGATCTCAAGGCCTCGCACGATCTCGAAACCACGTCGTACCCGCTATGGACGCTGGACGAGGCCACGGTGACCCGGCTGGTCAAGGAAGGCGGCATCGTCGCGCCGACCGGCAAGGCCGGCGGCATGCTGATGTTCCACGGCAATCTGGTGCACGGCTCGGCCGGCAACATCACGCCGTATCCGCGCAAGATCGTCTACCTCACGCTGAACGCAGTCTCGAACTACATCCGTACCCCGACGCGGCCGGACTACATCGCGCACCGCGATTTCACGCCGATCCAGACCGTGGATGACGACGCGCTGCTGCGGCTGGCGCGGGCGCAGCGGCAGGCGGCGGAGTAGCAGCGGTCCCGTGCCCCGGACGCAGCGCAGCGCGTAGCACTTGCGAAGCGGTGCGCTGCAGAGCCGGGGCCGTAGCAAAGCGCGGTGTTTGACGGTCCCGGTTCTGCGAAGCGGCATGAAGAATGCCGCATCGCGCCCGGGACACGCTAAAAATCGAATCGGAAAATAATCTCCATGAATCTCCATTACCTGCTCGCCAAGCGCGCCGCCGCCGGAAAACCCGTCCGCGTCGCCTTGATCGGCGCCGGCAAATTCGGTTCGATGTTTTTGTCGCAGGTGCCGCATACGCCGGGGCTCGAAGTGCCCATCATCGTCGATCTCGATCCGGAGCGCGCGCGCGAGGCATGCCGCACTGTCGGCTGGGATGCGGCGCGGATCGCGGCGACGAAATTCACCGAGGATGGATCGGCAGCGACCGGCGGCAACATCGAGGTGATCGTTGAGGCCACCGGCAATCCCGCGGTCGGCATCCGCCACGCCCGTGCGGCGATCAAGGCCGGCAAGCATATCGTCATGGTCAATGTCGAGGCCGACGTGCTGGCCGGGCCGCTGCTCGCCGAAGAAGCGCGAAAGGCCGGCGTGGTGTATTCGCTGGCCTATGGCGACCAGCCGGCGCTGACCGCCGAGATGGTGGACTGGGCCCGCGCCACGGGCTTTCGCGTGGTCGCGGCCGGCAAGGGCACCAAATATCTGCCGGCCTATCACGACGTGACGCCGGCGGGCGTCTGGGGCCATTACGGCTTGACTGCCGGCGAGGCGCAGTCCGCCGGCATGAACCCGCAGATGTTCAATTCATTTCTCGACGGCACCAAATCCGCCATCGAAATGGCGGCGATCGCCAATGCCACCGGGCTCGACGTGCCCGCGGGCGGGCTGTTGTTTCCGCCCTGCGGCGTCGACGACCTGCCGCATGTGATGCGCCCCCGCGAGGCGGGCGGCGTGCTGGAGAAATCCGGCGTGGTCGAAGTGGTGTCGTCGCTGGAGCGCGACGGCCGGCCGGTGTTTCGCGATTTGCGCTGGGGCGTCTATGTGGTGCTGGAAGCACCGAACGATTACGCCGCGGATTGTTTCAAGCAATATGGCCTGAAGACCGACGCCTCCGGACGCTATGCCGCGATGTACAAGCCGTATCATTTGATCGGGTTGGAGCTGAACATCTCGATCCTGTCGGCGGCGCTGCGCAATGAGCCGACCGGGCAGCCGCACGGTTTCCGTGGCGACGTCGCCGCAGTCGCCAAGCGTGATCTGCGGTCCGGCGAAATGCTGGACGGCGAAGGCGGCTACACGGTGTGGGGCAAATTGATGCCTGCAGCGGCGAGCCTCAAGGCCGGCGCGCTGCCGATCGGGCTCGCGCACCGGGTGAGGCTGAAGAACGACATCGCCCATGGCGCGGTGGTGCGCTGGAATGATGTAGAAATCGACGCCGGCACTGACGCGGTCGCAACGCGGCGGGCGATGGAGCAGCGATTCGGCGGAGCGAAGGAAGAGAGTTCATGAGCAAATTTACCTTCAAGATCGTGAACAACAGAGGCGACGAATCTCAACTTCATCTGCTGCTGACTTCGACAAGCAGCAGTGGGCTCGAGGGCATCGAACTCGCCAAATCAACGTCGGTCGCGGATTTCTTTTCCAGCAATCCGTCTCACTCCTTTGCCGCGGACACCCTTGTCGGCAGCCGGTTGTATGTCGGGTATGGCGCGATGCCGCCGGCACCCGACCCTAATAGTACTCAGTACTATGGCTGGATCGAATTCAGCAGGAATGAGACCGACAAGGGCGTGTGGCTCAACCTGTCGAACGTCGATATCGTCGGACTGCCGCTGACGCTGAGCGGCAAGTTGGCGGACGATGGCAATGCGTTTTCCCTGGGGTACAAGAAGTCGGTGCAGGAGATCATCGCCGACATGAAGACGCGCGCCCTGACAAGGCAAGATCCGGCGGTGGTGAAGGACTGTGGCGGCGGCAGAACCAAGATCGTCGCCCCCAACATCCAGTTTCCGTTCTACCGCGGCTACGACGATTATCTGAACGCCCTGACGACGGCGGGTGCCGCGCTGACAATCAAAACCGATACGCCGATCGGCGAAACGGCCAAGACGTTCACAGGAGCCTTTACCAAGGGCAGGTACCAGGACCTGGCCGACACCGGCCCAATCCTGGCCCTCACCTCCGGTTCGGACACATTCCAGATTCTGAAGAGTCAATTTACGACGGAATTTCTCTATCGCTGCGACGGCGGGAGCATTGTTCTGAATGGCAGGCCACTGCCGCAGAACCGGCCCGACAACCGCGGACACGACGCGTCGGCGGTTTACACCAATTCGCTATTCCGAAATCTCTGCATCGGCGTCAATGAGGGGTACTTCACCGCGGACGGCGCCAACGACAGCACGAAGTTCTCCTCGGACAAGCCGTTCGGGAACGGCCGGGGCAACGTTTATGCGCAGATTATCCACGAGACCAGCAATTCCTACGGATTCCCCTATGCGGACGCGAATCTGAAGACCCTGCTGGTGGCAGCGGTCGACAGCCCGATCACCCTCACCATCCTGAGGGACGAAGCAGCCGGGGGTTTTCAGGGCTAGAGGGTAAGGAGCCCTCGCCGGAGCCGGATGCCGCGTGCATGTGCTGGAATGCGGCGCAATCTCCGGCATGGCGTCTTTCGCAACTGCGTTGCCCCGGATGCGCCAAACGGCGCCCTTGATTCCCGGGAACTGATTGTCCATCCTGCCGGCGGGCCGGGATTTTCAGATTTCGATTGCGCCCAACCGGGTTTGTCGGGATTTCGGGTTCGGGGTACCAATCTCAACGTCGGCCGTCGGCGATCTATAAACGACACCCAAGATCGTTTCCCTCGTCGAGGCATCGACCCACAACGGAGGAGGAAGCGCATGAAACGTCGTGATTTTCTGAAAGTAGGCGGCGTCGGTCTCGCCGCCAGCACGGTTGCCGCACCCGCGATCGCGCAATCGATGCCCGAGGTGAAATGGCGCTACGCCGCAAGTTGGCCGAAGGCGCTCGATACGCTTTATGGCGGCTGCGAATATTTCGTCAAACGCGTGGCCGAGATCACCGACAACCGATTCCAGATTCAGGCGTTTGCGGCCGGCGAGCTGGTGCCGGGCCTGCAGGTGCTCGACGCGGTTTCCAACGGCACGGTCGAGATGGGCAACACCGCGCTGTATTATTACTGGGGCAAGAACCCCGCCTTCACCTTCGGGACGTCTCTGCCGTTCGGGCTCAACACCCGCGCGCATATCGCCTGGCTGAATTTCGGCGGCGGCACCGACATGCTCAACGCGCTGCTGAAGGAATACAACACCATCGGCATTCCGACCGGCAGCACCGGCGCCCAGATGGGTGGCTGGTTCCGCAAGGAAATCAAGTCGATGGAGGATTTCAAAGGGCTGAAATTCCGCATTGGCGGTTTTGCCGGCACCATCATTGCGAAGGTCGGCGGCGTGCCGCAACAGATCGCAGGCGGCGATATTTACCCGGCGCTGGAAAAGGGCACCATCGATGCCGCCGAATGGGTCGGCCCTTATGACGACGAGAAGCTGGGCTTCGTCAAGGTCGCCAAGTACTACTACTATCCGGGCTGGTGGGAAGGCACCGGCCAGGGTCACAACGTCGTCAATCTCGACAAGTGGAACGCATTGCCGAGGGCCTACCAGGCGGCCATCGAGTGCGCTTCGCACGATACATTCAGTTGGGTTACCGGCAAGTACGATTACGTCAACCCGCCGGCGCTGAAGCGGCTGATCGGAGCCGGCGCGATCCTAAAACCGTTCCCGCAGGAGGTGCTGGAAGCCTGCTACGCAGCGGCGAACGGGATCTATGCCGACCTGACGAAGACCAACCCGCACTTCGGCAAGATGTATGCGAGCCTGTCGGCCTTCCGCGCCGAATCGCTGGCCTGGATGCAGGTGGCCGAACTCAGCTACGACAGCTTCATGATGCGGATGCGCACGCGCACCTGAGACTGCATGACGTGAATAAGAAAGCCCCGGAGAATTTCTCCGGGGCTTTTGACTTGGCTGATCGCCAAATAACACTGCCGTCATCCTGAGGTGCTCGCCGCTCTTGCGGCGAGCCTCGAAGGATGGCCACAAGCGCGTCTGCTTCCATCCTTCGAGACGCCGCGCAAGCGCGCGGCTCCTCAGGATGACGGGCTGAATGTGGGACCCAGACGGGCGCGCTGTTCCTATTGATCGTCCTGCAGGGCGGCCGCGAGCTTGTCGTAATATTTTGTGACGAGGTCGATGTTGCCCTTGTTCTCGATCGCGGGCGCCGGGGTTTTCAGCGCCTCGTTCATTTCGGCCAGCGCCGCCTTCTTGTCCTTGGCCGCCATCTTCTTGTCGGCCTGGACGGCTGCGATCTGCGCCTTCAGCACGGCCTCAGGGCCGACATATTGCTTGGTCGCCGGATCGAAACCGCTCAGCACCATGTTGATGTTGTCGGTCACGTCGTCGTATTCGGCGTAGCTGGCAAAGCCGTTTTTCTTGGCGACCGCGTCGAGCTGCGCGCCCACCTTCGGATCGGGCTTGGCGTTTTGCGGGATCTTGTCGTTGATGGCATCGATCTCCTTGGCGGCCGCGAGCACGCCCTCGATCTGCTTTTCGGTCAGCGCCATTTGTTTCATCGGCGGCGGCTGGGGCGGCGGCGCGGCCTGTTGCTTGGCGGCCGGCGCCGGGGCCTTTTTCGGCGCCTGCTTGGCCTGGGCGAAGACGGCTGAGCTCGACAGCAGCGCCATCATGGCGGCGAAGCCCAAAGCTGCGGCGAGAGGACGAACGATTTGACGCATCAAATTCTCCTGAAGGCAGAGTGATCCGGTGAAAGGTAGTCAATGCCGCGACGCGGTCGGTTCAAGGCCGGGCTAAGCTGGCGGCCAATCATGGCCGAATAATTTCGGCGCGTCGCGTGCTTATTGCGGCAACGTCTTGTTCGAGAACCATTGATTGAAGGGGCGCCGCCTGGGAAGCGGTGTCGCGGCGTCAGTTCGACCTCGGCGGCACTCCGGCGACCTGCTGCAACGTCGCGTCGGCATCATAGATTCCGGTGACGATCTGCGGGCATCGCACGCAGGCCGCGCGGCCCTCCTGCCGGAACCAGCGGCAGTCGCGGCGGATGTTGCAGGCGGGCAGAGTATCCACGACTTCGGGGAGCATTTTTGCAATCCGCACCGCGAGCTGGCAATCGACGCCGTCGAAATGCGTGCATTTCTTTTCTTCGCAGCGCGCCGACAGCCGGAAAACTAGCGAGGGATCGAGCGGCGCGGCGAGTTCGAGCGTCTCCGGCGTTGCCGGCAGCGCCTCATCGAGATAGGCGAGCCGCGGCGCATCCTCGTCGCGCGAGATCACGCCGAGGATCTGTACGTCGCCCATGCCCGGCTGCGCGCTCGGGCATTTCAGGGGCTGCTCCACCCGCGGCATCGGCCGTTACGCCACGAAGTCAACGTCCGGGGGCGGCGCGAAGCCGATGGTGAGAAGATCCCCATCGTACGAATACCCGGCCTTGCCGCCCTTGATGTCGGGCACGGCACCGCCGACGTCGGCATGCACGATGTGGGCGAGCGTCGACGCCCCGGCAGAGAGGGTGTTGTCGAAGTTCGGATTGCGAATCACAAAGCCGAGCCAGTGCCTCGGCGGAAAATAGCCCACGGTGTGGATCGAAGTGTGCGTCAGGGCCTTGTGGCCCACGTCGGCTTTTTTGACGCTGGCTTGCACGGCATGGGAAATCTGGCCAATCGAAAGCGATTTTGGTTCGGGCATCACGTCCTCCTTTGGCTGCGGAAGAGCTAAT
>CAVUVR010000002.1:2625000-4673726 GCA_963744975.1 uncultured Alphaproteobacteria bacterium
GGCTAGATCACTAGGTTTCGGGTCTAATACAACGAACTTGACGCCCTATTCAAACTCGCTTTCGCTGCGCATACGCCTATCGGCTTAAGCTTGCTCGTTAAATTAAGTCGCTGGCCCATAATACAAAAGGTACGATGTCACCCAGAACGTATCTTGGGCTCCATCTGTTTGTAGGTGTCCGGTTTCAGGTCTATTTCACTCCCCTCGTCGGGGTGCTTTTCACCTTTCCCTCACGGTACTGGTTCACTATCGGTCGCTGAGGAGTACTTAGGCTTGGAGGGTGGTCCCCCCACGTTCAGACAGAATTGCACGTGTTCCGCCTTACTCGAGTATCAATGCTTGCATTACTTGTACGGGGCTATCACCCTCTAAGGCTCTGCTTTCCTGACAGATTCCAATTGTCTCGCATTGATCACTGGCCTGGTCCGCGTTCGCTCGCCACTACTAACGGAGTCTCTGTTGATGTCCTTTCCTCCAGGTACTTAGATGTTTCAGTTCCCTGGGTTCGCTTAAAACCCCCTATGAATTCAGGAGTTTCATACCTTCACTTGATAACTGGAAATCCAAAACCTTATCGGCCTGGTTTCTTACATTGCTGTACGAACCCCAAGACACAAGGCCTTGGAGTTCCAGCTATCGAAGGTGGGTTTCCCCATTCGGAAATCCGTGGATCAAAGCTTCTTCGCAGCTCCCCACGGCTTATCGCAGCGTAGCACGTCCTTCATCGCCTCTCAGCGCCAAGGCATCCACCGAACACCCTTAAGGCACTTGATTGCTCTCATTATCAATGTCCACACACTCGGCAGAATGTTGGCCGCACAATTGCCCGTTAAGGCACGCACCCTCGATGAATGCACTGCGCGGCTGGATCATTGATTAGAAAGACCAGCTTGCTTCGTAAGATCGTTCCGATAGCGAGGCGGTCAAGCTTCGCTAACAAGGTCATTTACAACTCCTCCATCTTGCGATGGGTGAGCGCCGAAATGAACTGGAGATAGTGAATGGGTGAACGCTTGAGCTTACCTTAAGACAATGAAGTCTCGCGGCAATGCCTTTAGCGATCCCAAACTCGGATCGATCTCCTCTTTACGATGTCAGAAATCCCGCACGCGCATCCCGAAGGATGCAACATGCGAAGTGATGTTTTCGCGGACGATAAACTTGGCGATCGGGTCGGCCCGTCTTCGCCCAAGAGGGCTACGCCGGGCACCACGCTTCGCCTTCGTCTGGCGTGGCTGCGCCACGCGTAGCCGAAGGCGAAGCGTGGTGGAGCCAGACGGGATCGAACCGACGACCTCATGCTTGCAAAGCACGCGCTCTCCCAGCTGAGCTATGGCCCCGTACCAGAAGACGAATGCTGCACTCGATGCCCGTCTTCGCCCAAGCGGGCTACGCCGGGCACCACGCTTCGCCTTCGTCTAGCGTGGCTGCGCCACGCGTAGCCGCAGGCGAAGCGTGGTGGGCCTGGGAAGACTTGAACTTCCGACCTCACGCTTATCAAGCGCGCGCTCTAACCAACTGAGCTACAAGCCCCTAACACGAGGGACTCTTTGCTCGCACGCGCGCGCCGGCGTCAAGCCGGATGCATCGCACAAGCGCAGCCCTGGCGCGTGTTCGTCCGCGAAGAAAGAGAAACGAAGACGGCGAAATCCCGCCAATGCAGCTCAACGATCCTGACGACCGTTGGCCACTGATGTTTCTAAAACGATCCGATAGAAGCAAGCTTCTGAAGGATCATCCTTAGAAAGGAGGTGATCCAGCCGCAGGTTCCCCTACGGCTACCTTGTTACGACTTCACCCCAGTCGCTGACCCTACCGTGGTCGGCTGCCTCCCTTGCGGGTTAGCGCACCGCCTTCAGGTAAAACCAACTCCCATGGTGTGACGGGCGGTGTGTACAAGGCCCGGGAACGTATTCACCGTGGCATGCTGATCCACGATTACTAGCGATTCCAACTTCATGGGCTCGAGTTGCAGAGCCCAATCCGAACTGAGACGGCTTTTTGAGATTTGCGAAGGGTTGCCCCTTAGCGTCCCATTGTCACCGCCATTGTAGCACGTGTGTAGCCCAGCCCGTAAGGGCCATGAGGACTTGACGTCATCCCCACCTTCCTCGCGGCTTATCACCGGCAGTCTCCTTAGAGTGCTCAACTAAATGGTAGCAACTAAGGACGGGGGTTGCGCTCGTTGCGGGACTTAACCCAACATCTCACGACACGAGCTGACGACAGCCATGCAGCACCTGTGTTCCGGGCTCCGAAGAGAGGGTCACATCTCTGCGACCGGTCCCGGACATGTCAAGGGCTGGTAAGGTTCTGCGCGTTGCGTCGAATTAAACCACATGCTCCACCGCTTGTGCGGGCCCCCGTCAATTCCTTTGAGTTTTAATCTTGCGACCGTACTCCCCAGGCGGAATGCTTAAAGCGTTAGCTGCGCCACTAGTGAGTAAACCCACTAACGGCTGGCATTCATCGTTTACGGCGTGGACTACCAGGGTATCTAATCCTGTTTGCTCCCCACGCTTTCGTGCCTCAGCGTCAGTATCGGGCCAGTGAGCCGCCTTCGCCACTGGTGTTCTTGCGAATATCTACGAATTTCACCTCTACACTCGCAGTTCCACTCACCTCTCCCGAACTCAAGATCCTCAGTATCAAAGGCAGTTCTGGAGTTGAGCTCCAGGATTTCACCCCTGACTTAAAGACCCGCCTACGCACCCTTTACGCCCAGTGATTCCGAGCAACGCTAGCCCCCTTCGTATTACCGCGGCTGCTGGCACGAAGTTAGCCGGGGCTTATTCTTGCGGTACCGTCATTATCTTCCCGCACAAAAGAGCTTTACAACCCTAGGGCCTTCATCACTCACGCGGCATGGCTGGATCAGGCTTGCGCCCATTGTCCAATATTCCCCACTGCTGCCTCCCGTAGGAGTTTGGGCCGTGTCTCAGTCCCAATGTGGCTGATCATCCTCTCAGACCAGCTACTGATCGTCGCCTTGGTGCGCCGTTACCACACCAACTAGCTAATCAGACGCGGGCCGATCTTTCGGCGATAAATCTTTCCCCGTAAGGGCTTATCCGGTATTAGCACAAGTTTCCCTGTGTTGTTCCGAACCAAAAGGTACGTTCCCACGCGTTACTCACCCGTCTGCCGCTGACGTATTGCTACGCCCGCTCGACTTGCATGTGTTAAGCCTGCCGCCAGCGTTCGCTCTGAGCCAGGATCAAACTCTCAAGTTGGACTTGAAACTTCAAACCGGCTGATCACAACGTTTGACGAGGTCCCACCATATTTATCGCCTGCGATTCACATCGCGGACGACGATGGTGTAACCTTTAAAACGTGTACCGCCGAAGTCTTTCGTCCAGCCTCAACTACTCAAAAACCGAAGTTTTCAAGTATTCGAGACTCGCAAGGACTCCGCCGTCCACGTTTCTCTTTCTTCATCTTCACTTGTCAAACAGCCCGGGTCCGAAGACCCAACTTCCGTTTCAGGAAGCCTCGCGAAGCACTCATTCGACGACAAATAACAACCGATGACGATCGGCTGTTGAATTCACTCATCTTAGTGAGGAGCATCACGGGCACGAAAACATGCCTTGGCCAAGGGCCAAGACAGCGCCGCGCTCAGTGGTCGGGTTATAAGCCCGGCTTCCGAGGCTTGTCAACGGCCATCGTCAACAAAATGTCGCATCGCGCCCAGAATTCCGCGGTGCGAAGAAGTCCTGATTTTTCAGGGCCTCACGCCGTACAAGAGCCACAATCCTGCGACGTTCTGACTGCTAGATAAGCGTTGAATCGCCGGGTGCCAGGGGGCTGCCGGCGGTCAAACCTTAAGGGAACGGGCGATCTTCCATGAAGCCTTTAGCCTGTTCCCGATCGTCGAGCACCTTCGAGAGATCTGCGCGCCATTGACGTTCGAGATTCCGGCCAGCATTTTGGCCACTGATTCCCGGACGTTCCTTCGGCACGCCAGGCTCCGGTATCGCCCCTCAAGAGGGCGACGCGGAGCCCCGGCAAACGCTGGTCTCGTCGAATGTTAGTGGAATTTGGGGGATGGCGGCTTGAACCACAGGACGTCACGCGGCGGAAATTACGGACGTGAGACCGGGATGATCGATCTCGGTCACGAGCCGCCACTTTCCGTCGATGGCTCCGAGGCCGCGGTGATCGATCGCCGCCGCGTCTCCGTGCAATGGTTTAGCGGCACGATTCTCACCGGTCTGTGCGGCGCAGCTCTCATCGGCGGCGCCGTTTTCGCGTCGCTCGATGGCGAGATGACCTTCGCCAAGGTGCCGGAGCGCGTGGAGGGCGCGCTGCGCGGCGCATTCGGCGCCAACGACCGCACAGCCAGCCTGCACAAGAGCGACCGCCTGCCGCCGGTAAGCGAATTCCGCAGCCTCCAAAAACGTGGTCCGGGTCTCCACGGTCACCCGCGTCGGCAACCGCGATATCATGCGGGTGCGGCCCTTCATCCGCATTTCAGGCAACCTGGCGCTGGCGACCTCCGATCTCAGCGCAAAAATTCCGCCCTATAACGCGCAACGCATGCTGACCGATGTCGGCGTCGCGGCGCCCGCGGCCGCCGATGACCCGACTGCGGCCGACGCGGTCGAGCCCGATGCGGAAGTGTCTTTCGTTACCAAGGATCTCGCCACCGTCCTGCCCAAAGCCAAGATCGCCGCGGTGGTCGCGCTCGACGAGATCCTGATGCGGGTCCGCGACGCCGCGAACTGGAAGGGCAACAGCGGCGGCGTCCGCTACACCCTCGCCAGTGCCACCGCCGACGCCAGCGGCGCGCTGCCCGACAGCAAGATGGCCTACGCCACCGAGGGCAACGTCGCCGATCCCTATGCCGGATTCGAGACCCGCGTCGTCCCGGAAAACGTCACCTTGCTGGCCAAAACCAAAGATCAGGCCACCGGCGGCAACCCCACCAACGAACGCATCCACGTCGTCAAGAAGGGCGACAGCATCCCCTCCATCCTGCGTGAACAGGGCGCCACCCCCGAAGAAGCAAAGGCCATCGCCGCCACGCTCGGCGCCCGCGGCCGCGACGGCGGCCTCAAGGAAGGCCAGAAGGTCCGCATCCTGATGGCGCCCGCCGCGCCGGGCCAGCGCCCGCAGCCCTACCGCGTGGTAGTGGCCAACGAATCCACCGTAGAGGCCGTCGCCGCCTTGTCCGATCTCGGCAAATACGTCGCGGTCGATGTGCAGAGCATGAACACCGTCACCGAGACTGCGAGCAACGACGACGATGACGATGACGACGGCACCGGCGTGCGGCTCTATCAAAGCATCTACGAGACGGCGTTGCGCAACAAGGTGCCGGCCAGCGTGATCGAAGACATGGTCCGCATCTACTCCTACGACGTCGACTTCCAGCGCAAGGTGCAGCCGGGCAACTCGTTCGACGTTTTCTTCGCCGGCGAAGACGAAGGCGCCACCATCACCGAAAAGACCGAGGTGCTGTTCGCCTCGCTCACGGTGGGCGGCGAAACCAAGAAATATTACAAGTTCCAGACCCCCGACAATTCCGTGGTCGACTACTATGACGAGACAGGCAAGAGCGCGAAGAAGTTTTTGGTGCGCAAGCCGGTCAGCAACGCGATCATGCGCTCAGGCTTCGGCGGCCGCCGTCATCCCATCCTCGGCTATGTCAAGATGCACACCGGCGTCGACTGGGCGACGCCCTACGGCACGCCGATTTTCGCATCCGGCAATGGTGTGGTCGAAAAGGTCGGCTGGGAAGGCGGCTACGGCAAATACGTCCGCCTGAAACACAACAACGGCTACGAGACCGCCTACGGCCATATGTCGGCTTATGCAAAAGGCATGGAGCCGGGCAAGCGGGTGCGGCAGGGCCAGGTGATCGGCTTCGTCGGATCGACCGGCATGTCGACCGGCGCGCATGTGCACTACGAAATCCTGGTCAACGGCCGCTTCGTCGATCCGATGCGCATCAAGCTGCCGCGCGGCCGCTCGCTCGAGGGTCCGCTGATGGCCGGCTTCGAAAAGGAGCGCGACCGGCTCGACACCATGATGAACAATCGCAGCGGAACGGCCCGGGTTTCCGACGCCGCAGGCGCGGCTGCGCCGCCGCAGGCGCGGCAAGTCAGCAACCGCTGAGACTGGCGCGACAATTACCGCAAAACATTGATCCGTCATGGCCGGGCTTGAACCGGGGAGATGAATGCACGGCTTCCAGGCCCCGCACGACGCGGTCCGGCTTGCGGACGGCACGTTGCTCGTCAACGAACTCGGTACGCAGTCGCTGGTCCGGGTCAGCGGTGAGCACGGCGCGGATCGGACGCCGATCCTCGGCGGCCTGGCGGGCCCGGTCGGACTCGTCACGGCATCGAACGCTGTCTACCTCACCGAAGCCTTTTCGGGGCAGGTCTCGAAGATCAGGAGCAATGGCGAGAGGACCGTCATCGCTCATGACTTGAAAATGCCGGAAGGCATTGCGCTTGCGCCCAACGGCAGACTGATCGCCGCCGAAGTCGGCGCGAACGCATCGTCGAAATCGATCCCGCGACCGGCACCGTCACCGAAATCGCCGGCAACCTGCCGATCGGCCTCGCCGGCGCGCCGGGCGGCCTGCCGACCAACGTCCCGACCGGCGTCGGCGCGGCGGGGACGATCTATTTCTCGTCGGATATCGAGAACGCGATTTACAAGGTGACCAAGAAATAGAAGACGCTAGAGCATTTTCCACTTAACATGCAGCATATCCGGAGTTGCGGAAGTAATTGGCGCATTCATCTGGCTGGAAGGCATCGAGAAGGCATGCGATGCGGTTCCAGAGGCTTTCCAGGGAGCGCTCGGCGGCCTTTCGTAGCAGGGCTTTGAGTTTTGCAAAGAGCTGCTCGATCGGATTGAAGTCCGGCGAATAGGGCGGCAGGTAAAGCAGCTTTGCGCCTGCAGCTTCGATCGCTTCACGTATCCCCGGCACCTTGTGAGCGCTGAGATTGTCCAGCACGACGACATCGCCTGGCTTGAGCGTCGGCACCAGAACTTGTTCGACATAGGCGTGGAAGCCGTTGCCGTTCATTGGGCCGTCGATGACGCATGGTGCGGTAAGAGCTGTGGAGCGCAGAGCGGCAACAAAGGTGGTGGTTTTCCAGTGACCATGCGGGATTTTGCCGATCAACCGTTCGCCGCGGGGAGCCCGGCCACGCAGCCGCGCCATCTTGGTTGAGGTGCCGGTTTCATCGATGAAGACCAGTCGGTCGGGATCGAGCCTGGGTTGATTGTCCACCCATGCCGTTCGCGCCGCGGCAACATCAGGCCGATCCTGCTCGGCCGCCCGAATGCTTTTTTTTGAAGCTGATGCCGTGGCGGTCGAAAAACCGCCAGACCGAACCGATCCCTGCCTTTTGTTGACGCTCTTCGAGCAGACGGCGCTGGATCTCTTCCAGTGTCAGGTCGGGCTCCTGCCGGACCAACCCAAGCAGCCATTCCTCGTGCTTCTTCAACGGCGACCGGCTCTGACCCTTGTTGGATTTGGCCTCAAAGCTGCCGGTCTCCCGCCAGCGCTTCGCCCAGCGGATCGCCGTCGAATCCCCAATCACAAACTGTCTTGCCGCCGCCCGCGCCGCCGACCCATCCTCAACAACCTGGATCACTCGAACTCGCAAATCGTTCGAATACCCCATCGCCAGCCTCCTCAGTCTGAGAAGGCCACAAAATCTTATTCGCGGCTCTTTGGGAATCCCTCCAATTCACAGAAAATGGAAAATGCTCTAGGGCTCTGGCTCGCATGCTCGCCATCAAGAACTTGCAGCGAGATGCGAAAGAATGCCCTAGTCTAGCCTTCATCCTCTTCATCGAGCGGCGGGAAAGTAAACGTTAGCTTCGATTTACCCTCAGGCGGCGGCGGGATTGCTTCAACCTTTACATCCGTGGCCCCTCTGGCTCTGGCCCTTGTTGATGCTTCCTCAATCTTATCATTATTCACCACAAGTATCTCGGTAGACATGCGGACCTCCTAGTTGCTGATGTCGATACCTTTGATCACTGCATGCGAAGTTCAATTTAGCCATCATCCTCTTCGTCGAGCGGCGGAAATGTAATTGTTAGCTTCGACTTACCCGCAGGCGGCGGCGGGATCGCGTCAACCTTCACCTCTGACGCACCCCTTTCCTTGGCTCTTTTCGTTGCTTCATCAATCTGATCATTATTCACCACAAGTATCTGGGTAGACATAGAAACCTCCTACTTTCTGACATCGATACCTTTGATAATCGCATATGGCAGAAGCGCGGCTCGGACCGGGGCAGCCTCCGCGCCATCGATGATCGTGCGCACATCAAGGCGGTGTCCTAGCTCAAGAAGCAGGCCGTTCAAAAGCCGGATACGTGCTATGTTCGGCTTGCCCTCGAACGCAATATAGTCTTGAAATACATCGCTTGAATAATCGTGTTGGGACACCGTGCTCTCCCATGTTCAGGACCTGAGGTTTATTCCCTTCGATGCTGCAAAGGGGATAAGCAAGGCGCGGATCGGAGCCGCCTCCACGGCATCTATGATCGTGCGGACATCCATTTTGTACCCCATTTCAAGCAACAGGCCGTTCAGCGTGCGAACTCGCGTGTTGTTGACCTTGCCACCCGGCGCTATGAAATTCTGCAATATATCGCTGGTATCGTCGCGACCGAAAGTACCCGAAAAAGCCGCATCCTTGGAAATTGCAGCTATTTCAGCAGCTCTGCCTGCATCTCCGGCCGCCTTGATAAGTCCCGCAGTCAGTGTTCCGGCCCGGTACAAATCTTCGAGGTCATGAAGAGCAGCTGAGAGCGGATAAACGATTGTCGAAAGCCCGATCTTCGTTTGGATAACTTTGGCCTTCTGGTCGCGCAGGGCACGCATTTGACCTTGTGCGATCTGAATCGTCTTTGCAACTATGACTTCGCTATCATAGGCAGCCCTGGTAGCGAGTACGGCCGCCCCGACGCCGGCGAGAATTTGAGCTGATCGAATTGGCGTTGTGAGAGAACTTGCAATCCCCAGTCCAGCCGCGGCCGTAGTTGTAAAGAATCCGAGCTTCTGACGTTCGTTGGTCAGAGCTTCTTCGTATTCCGAATACTCTACATCGATGATATACATTCGACGTGAGATGATCTCGTTGCGAAAGAATATTCTTTGCGTCTCGTCGACGCTTGCATAATACCGTGCTACCAAGCCTGGAATCCCGTCAGGAGCAACCTCCAGCAACCCGCGGGCCTGTGCGACCTCTTCTGGCACAGTATAGAGCCGATCAGGACCGCCCTGAACTGTCTTGCAGCCGGACAGAAGCAGTCCAGCCAGCATAAGGGCGCTCAACGCCACCCACTTACGACGCAACTGCCCCACGCCACACATCGCACGCCCCCTTAACTCCCCGTTAAGGATTGTGGCGGCGATGTGACGAGTTGTTCAAGGATATTCCGCAACTCCAAGCGATAATCGTTTCGCTTGTCTCTTCTTCGCAACACTCGTGGTGCGACAGTGCGCCGCACGCGTGAGCGACATCGCATGTGCGCATGACGTGCAGTATTAAAAAACACAACTGCTATTTGAGAAAAACCGGAAAGCATCGCCCTCTCCGCGAAGCGGACAGGGCTGAGATCAGATCAATGCATCTTCCGCTTCGGCACCGGCGCCTCGAACTGCGCGATCTCGGCGGTCTTCGGCGCCTTGCCGTTGAAGGTCAGCACATTGCCCTTCTCCGAAATCGCGACGCGATCGCCGTCCTTCACCTCGCCGGCGAGAATCATCTCCGCCAGCGGGTCCTGCACGTTGCGCTGGATCACCCGCTTCAGCGGCCTTGCACCGTAGGCCGGGTCCCAGCCCTTCTCGGCCAGCCAGTCGCGCGCCGCGGCATCGAGCGTCAGTGTGATCTTGCGATCCTCCAGCAGCTTTTGCAGCCGGCCGAACTGGATTTCGACAATGCGGCCCATCTCGCTCTTCTGCAGGCGGTGGAACAGGATGATCTCGTCGACGCGGTTCAGGAATTCCGGGCGGAAGTGCGCGCGCACCATGCCCATCACCTGCTCGCGCACCGCGCCGGTGTCCTCGCCCTCCGGCTGGTTGACCAGGAATTCCGAGCCGAGATTGGAGGTCATGATGATCAGCGTGTTGCGGAAGTCGACGGTGCGGCCCTGGCCGTCGGTCAGGCGGCCGTCGTCGAGCACCTGCAGCAGCACGTTGAACACGTCCGGATGCGCTTTCTCGATCTCGTCGAACAGCACCACCTGGTAAGGCCGCCGCCGCACCGCTTCGGTGAGCGCGCCGCCCTCGTCGTAGCCGACATAGCCCGGAGGCGCGCCGATCAGCCGCGACACCGAGTGCTTCTCCATGTATTCCGACATGTCGAGGCGGACCATCGCGGTCTCGTCGTCGAACAGGTATTCGGCGAGCGCTTTTGTGAGCTCGGTCTTGCCGACGCCGGTCGGGCCTAAGAACATGAACGAGCCCATCGGGCGGTTCGGATCCTGCAGGCCCGCGCGCGAGCGGCGCACGGCGGTCGCCACCGCGCGCACGGCTTCGGCCTGGCCGATGACGCGCTTGCCGAGGCTGTCCTCCATCTTCAAGAGCTTTTCCTTTTCACCCTCGAGCATCTTGTCGACCGGCACGCCGGTCCAGCGCGACACCACCTGCGCGATGTGGTTGGCGGTGACCGCCTCCTCCATCATCTCGCCGGCGTTTTCGTGAGCCTCGATGTCGGCGAGTTTCTTCTCAAGCTCGGGAATCCGGCCATAGGCCAGCTCTCCCGCGCGCTGATATTCGCCGCGGCGCTGCGCATTGGCGAGTTCGATGCGCAAGGCATCAAGCTCGCTCTTGAGCTTCTGCGCGTTCGACAGCTTGTTCTTCTCCGCGCTCCAGCGCGAAGTGAGCGCCGCCGATTTCTCTTCCAGGTTGGCGAGCTCTTTCTCAAGCGTCTGCAGGCGGTTTTTCGAACCGGCATCGCTTTCCTTCTTGAGCGCTTCCTGCTCGATCTTCAGCCGGATGATTTCCCGATCCATCGAATCGAGCTCTTCCGGCTTGGAATCGACCTGCATCTTCAGCCGCGCCGCCGCCTCGTCCATCAGGTCGATGGCCTTGTCCGGCAGGAAGCGGTTGGTGATGTAGCGGTTGGACAGCGTGGTCGCCGCCACCAGCGCGCTATCGGTAATGCGCACGCCGTGGTGCTGTTCGTATTTGTCCTTCAGCCCGCGCAGGATCGAAATGGTGTCCTCGACCGAGGGCTCGTTGACATAGATCGGCTGGAACCGGCGGGCCAGCGCCGCGTCCTTCTCCACGTGCTTCTGGTATTCATCCAGCGTGGTGGCGCCGATGCAATGCAGCTCGCCGCGGGCCAGCGCGGGTTTCAGCAGGTTGGAGGCGTCCATCGCGCCGTCCGCCTTGCCGGCGCCGATCAGGGTGTGCATCTCGTCGATGAACAGGATGATGCCGCCTTCGGCCCCAGTCACTTCCTGCAGCACGGCTTTCAGCCGCTCCTCGAACTCGCCGCGGTATTTCGCACCCGCAATCAGCGCGCCGAGATCGAGCGACAGCAGCTTCTTGTCCTTCAGGCTCTCCGGCACGTCGCCGTTGAGAATGCGCAGCGCGAGGCCCTCGACGATGGCGGTCTTGCCGACGCCGGGTTCGCCGATCAGCACCGGATTGTTCTTGGTGCGGCGCGACAGTACCTGGATCGTTCTGCGGATTTCCTCGTCGCGGCCGATCACCGGGTCGAGCTTGCCGTCGCGCGCGGCCTGGGTCAGGTCGCGGGTATATTTCTTCAGCGCGTCATAGGCGTTCTCGGCGGTGGCGCTGTCGGCAGTGCGTCCCTTGCGCAGGCTTTCGATCGCCGCGTTGAGGTTCTGCGGCGTGACGCCGCCCTTGTTCAGGATCGAACCGGCCTCGCTGTTCTTGTCCAGCGCCAGGCCCAGCAACAGCCGCTCGACCGTAACAAAACTGTCGCCGGCCTTCTCGGCGACCTGTTCCGAAGCTTCGAACGCGCGGGCCAGCTCGGGCGCCAGATAGACCTGCCCGGCGCCGCTGCCTGAGACTTTCGGCAGCTTGCCCAGCGCGTCTTCGGTGGCTTTGAGGATCGCGCGCGAATTGCCCCCGGCGCGGTCGATCAGTCCGCCGGCCAGGCCTTCGGCATCGTCCAGCAGCACTTTGAGCATGTGCAGCGTGGAGAACTGCTGGTGTCCGTCGCGTACCGCGAGCGACTGCGCCGACTGGATAAATCCCCGCGCGCGCTCGGTGTATTTTTCAATATTCATGTCTGATTTCCCTCAGCCTGCCGCTCCGCCCCTTCAGGCACGGATGCAGCATCTTCATTGGGTTTCCGCAGGCCGCGTTGACATTCCTCAACCGGCAGGCGGTCGTCGCCGGATTGGCTCCGGCTTGGGCCAAATGTGGGAACACGGCGCGCCAAAGTGAAGAGGCGGCCTCACAATTTCGTCACTGGTGGCGGGCGGGCAAAGAATCTCCTAAACAGCTGGATGCCCGAAAGCCGCCCTGCTGAAATCACCGGCATCTACCGCTATCCGGTCAAAGGCCTGTCGCCGGAACCGCTTCCGCGCGTCGCGCTCGCCGTCGGCCGAACGTTTCCCGCCGACCGCCGCTATGCGATCGAAAACGGCCCCAGCGGCTTCGATCCCTCCGACCCGAAATGGATGGCGAAGGTCTATTTCCTGATGCTGATGCGGGACGAATGGCTGGCCGGGCTGCACACGCATTTCGACGATGCGAGCAACGTCCTGACCATCCGCCGCGATGGTTCGATCGCAGCCCAGGGCGACCTGGAGACCGCGCAAGGCCGCGCCGCGATCGAACAGTTTTTCGCGTCGAATTTTACGAACCAGATCAAGGGGCCGCCGCAAATCCTGAAGGGCAAGGATCTCAGCTTTTCGAACGTCGACAGGAAGGTCGTCTCCATCATCAACCTCGGCAGCCTGCGGGCGATCGAAGACGCGCTGGGCCAGCCGTTGCACCCGTTGCGCTTCCGCGCCAATCTCTATTTGCGCGGCTGGCCGGCCTGGCATGAATTCGATCTGGTCGGCCAAACCTTGGCCATCGGCGAGGCCCGCCTCAAGGTGGTGAAGCGGACCCTGCGCTGTGCCGCCGTCAACGTCGACCCCGACACCGCCGCGCGCGACCTTAGCATTCCGCATATGCTGATGCGCCGCTTCGGCCATGCCGATTGCGGCGTCTATGCCGAGGTGATTGCCGGCGGCACGGTTGCCGAGGGCGATGAGGTGCGTAACAACTGAGTATCCGCGCGTGTCCCGGACGCGGTGCGGCATTCTTCATGCCGCTCCGCAGAGCCGGGACCGTACCGAACGCCGGAGTTCGTAACGGCCCCGGCTCTGCAGCGCACCACGCCGCGAAGGGCGGCGCGCCTGCGCTGCGTCCGGGGCACGGACCTACCTCACCCCGTCGGCATGACGTAGGCGTAAATCCGGCCGCGCGGATAAACCGATTCGGCGACGCGATGGCCGTGATTGCCGGACACCACGATCGGATTGCCGGAGGAGTCGATGCCGCTGACCACGCCGACATGTCCGCCGCCGCGCCGGCCCATCACCGCGATGGCGCCGATCCGCGGGCCGGAGACGCGCTGGCCGTAATGCGCAAACGAACTCGCCATGTCCGATCCGGTGCCGTGCAGCCCGGAGTGCTGCAGCACCATGTTCATGAAACGGGCGCACCACAGGCGGCCGCGGCCGGTGGGATTGCCGCCGATATAACGGCGCGCCTCGGCGACGACATTCGAGGAGCCGAAACCGGCGGGCGGCGCCATGCTGCTTCGTGCAAAGGCTGAAGCGCGCGACAGCCCGAACCCGGCGTCCATGCCTGTTGCTTGCGCGAAGCGGCGATGACGATGGTGCCTGATGTGGTGATGGCGATGATGCGCGCGGGCGTGCCGCCCTGCGCGGTGATGATGATGATGATGAGACCTTGCCGAAGCCGGAGTTGCCGAGGCGACGAAGACCAACGAACATGCCGCCAGCGCAAGGAAACCAAGCGACCGGCGGAACGCAACCAACTGAACCATACTCAATCCTCTTTGACACCCCTCTTTGCCCATCGGTTCGCAAGAACCGACATCCAGGGGCGTCAAACGAATTGCGTGTGGCGAGAGCAAGACGCGATGCGGCAGCGCAAGATTGATTTCGGGGTGATACTGGGATCATTTCATGACGAAACGGAATCGCGCGCGCCGCATTGCCGACGCGAGCATTAACTGCGATTTTTCATGGCTGCCATGCGGGAAGGAACATAAAATGCCCTACGCCACGACGTCAGACAATGTGCAGCTTTATTTCGAGGAAGCAGGCAGCGGCACGCCGATCCTGTTCATCCACGAATTCGCCGCCGATTATGCGAGCTGGGAGCCGCAGATGCGCTACTTCTCGCGCAGCCATCGCTGCATCACCTATTCCGCGCGCGGCTACATCCCCTCACATATTCCGGAGGCCGACGCCTACAGCTACAAGCATTTTCGCGACGACGCGATCGCGATGCTCGATCACCTGAAAATTCCGGCAGCCCATCTGGTCGGACTGTCGATGGGCGCCTATTCGGCGCTGCAGGTCGGCATCAGCGCGCCGAAGCGCGCGCTGTCACTGACGCTTGCGGGCGTGGGTTCGGGTTTCGAGAAAGAACGCTTGCAGGGTTTTCGCGATCAAGCCATGGCGCACGCCGAAGAATTCGAGAAGGGCGACCCCGACGTCGTCGCAAAGGTCTCCGGCATGAGCCCGGGGCGGATTTCATTTCTGATCAAGGACCCGCGCGGCTTCAAGGAATTTTATGACGCGCTGGCCAAGCACGATGCGCAGGGCTCGGCCCACACCCAGCGCGGTTTTCAGGCCGGCCGCCCGCCGCTCTATGAATTCGAGGATGATATCAAGCGCGTGACGCTGCCGACGCTGATCATCGTCGGCGACGAGGATGATTCCTGCATCGAGCCGAGCCTTTATCTCAAGAAGCACATCGCTACGTCAGGACTGGCGATGTTTCCCAAGACCGGCCATGTGCTGAACCAGGAAGAGCCGGCGCTGTTCAACGCGACGCTGGAGCAGTTTCTGGTGCAGGCGGAAGCCGGCCGCTGGGGAGCCCGCGATCCGAGGTCGGTGAGGGAGTAGCCGTGCCCCGGACGCAGCGTAGCGCGCAGCACTTGCGGAGCAGTGCGCTGCAGAGCCGGGGCCGTCACGAACGCAATTCTCTCGTCATGCCCGGGCTTGACCCGCGCATCCATCCATCTTCGCAGGACTCGTTCGAAGAGGATGGATTGCCGGGTCAAGCCCGGCAATGACGGGTTTGGCGTTCGTTACGGTCCCGGCTCTGCGGAGCGGCATGAAGAATGCCGCACCGCGTCCGGGACACCAAACCTACCGACTTTTCTCCGCCCGACTCAGCAAAAACACGCCCTGCTCGCCGAACATGTTCCAGAACCACCAGGGCGCGTTGAGCCGCAGCGGGCGGCCGTAGAGATCGAGCGCCACCGCGCGCTCCATCTTGACGTTGATCTCGTCGCAGAGCTGCACGAAATCCTTGATGGTGCAGAAATGGATATTCGGCGTGTCGTACCACGTCGCCGGCAGGTTTTCCGTGCGCGGCATGTGGCCGCCGACCAGCAGTTGCAGCCGCATCTTCCAGAAGCCGAAATTCGGGAACGACACGATGGCGCGGCGCCCGATCCGCAGCAGGTTTTCCAGCACGGCCTTCGGCTGCCGCGTCGCCTGCAGGGTCTGCGACAGGATCACATAGTCGAAGGCGTCGTCGGGATAGTTGACGAGGTCGGTGTCGGCGTCGCCCTGTACCACCGCGAGGCCTTTTGAGACGCAGCGGTTGACGCCCTCGCGCGACAGTTCGATGCCGCGGCCGTCGATGCCGCGGGCCTCCAAGAGCTGAAGCAGGTCGCCCTCGCCGCAGCCGACGTCGAGCACCTTCGAGCCGCCGCTGATCATCTCGGCCATCAGCAGATGATCGCCACGATGATTTTCGCTGCCGCCCGCCGCAAGCCCGGTCAGCGGCAGGACCTGTTGCTGCGCGGTCATGCTAACCCCTTGGTCAGGCCGCGCGCGACACCCGCGGAATGCAGGAATGCGCGGGAGATCTCGAAGAATTCCGGCACGTCGAGCAGGAATGCGTCATGGCCGCGGTCGGTCTCGATCTCGGCGAACGATACGCGCGCGCTGGAGGCGTTGAGCGCATGCACGATGGCGCGCGCCTCCGAGGTCGGAAACAGCCAATCGGAAGTGAACGACACCACGCAGAACCGAGTCTGGATGCCGCGGAACGCTTCCGCCAGCACGCCCTTATGATCGGCGGCGATATCGAAATAGTCCATCGCCCGGGTCAGATACAGATAGCTGTTTGCGTCGAAGCGCTCGACAAAGGACGAGCCCTGGTAGCGCAAATAGCTCTCGACCTGGAAATCCGCGTCGAACGAAAACGTCGGCAAATCGCGGTCCTGCATCCGCCGCCCGAACTTGCGATGCAGGGCTGCGTCCGACAGATAAGTGATATGCGCGGCCATCCGCGCGACGCCGAGGCCGCGATGCGGATCGGTGCCCTGCTCGAAATAGCGTCCGCCACGCCAATCCGGATCGGCCATCACCGCCTGGCGCCCGAGTTCGTGAAACGCGATGTTCTGCGCCGAGTGCCGCGTGCTGCAGGCCACCGCCAGCGCAGAGAATACGCGCTTGGGGTACGCCGCGGTCCACTGCAGCGCCTGCATGCCGCCCATCGAGCCGCCGACCACGCAGAACAACGTCTCGATGCCGAGACGTTCGATCAGCATCGCCTGCGCGCGTACCATGTCGGGAATGGTGATGACGGGAAAATCCAGCCCCCATAATTTGCCGGTGGCCGGATTGGTCGACGCCGGACCCGTGGAGCCCATGCAGCCGCCGATCACGTTCGAGCAGATGATGAAATATTTGTCGCTGTCGAGCGGCCGGCCGGGACCGACCATGGTTTCCCACCAGCCGGGTTTGCCGGTCACCGGATGCACATTGGCGACATGCTGATCGCCAGTCAGCGCATGGAAGATCAGAATGGCATTGGACTTCTCGGCATTGAGCTCGCCATAGGTCTGATAGGCGATCTGGAACGGGGCGAGATCGATGCCGCAATCCAGATGCAACGGCTGCTCGGCGCCGAACAGCGCCAGCCGCGAGGACGGATGATCCGCCTCGTGCGCGCGCTCCTCGGTGTGGATCGCAGGGCTCGGGATCGACTGTACGTTTGCCATCTTGAACCAGACCTCCTCCGAAAGGCTCAAAACCTTCGGAAATCAGGCCATAAAAAAACCGGCCTGAACAAAGCGTTCGGCCGGGATCACTTCTGTCCCCGGCCTGTTTAGCGAGTTGTTTAACGTGGCTGCAAGCCGGCCGGCTCAAATGACCACGGAATAGGCTAAATACTAGTCCCGCGAGCGCTTTCCGTCAAGACGGGCGTCGGGCTAACAAACGGTCCGCCGCTTTGCTGAGCGCCGCGCAAGGCGCTATACGGTCACCCCGAACGGGGCGGCGCATAAGGCCTTCCCGAATATCCGGAGTTGATGATGTCCCGACCCGTGCCGAATCCCGGCATTCTCGATATTGCGCCCTACACGCCCGGCAAGAGCCCGGTGCCGGAAAAGGGCCGCAAGGTGTTCAAGCTGTCGGCCAACGAGACGCCGTTCGGCCCTTCGCCGAAGGCCATCGAGGTCTACAAGCAAGCCGCCGCGCATCTCGAGGACTATCCGGAAGGCACCTCCCGGGTATTGCGCGAGGCGATCGGTCGCGCCTTCGGCCTCGATCCCGATCGCATCATCTGCGGCGCCGGTTCGGACGAGATCCTCAATCTGCTGGCGCATACCTATCTTGCCCACGGCGACGAGGCGATCAGCACCGCCCATGGCTTTCTGGTGTATCCGATCGCGACCAAGGCCAACGGCGCGGCCAATGTCGTGGCGCCCGAGACCGATTTCACCGCTGATGTCGACGCGATCCTGCAGCGGGTCACGCCGCGGACAAAACTGGTGTGGCTCGCCAATCCGAACAATCCGACCGGCACCTATCTGCCGTTCGACGAGGTCAAGCGGCTGCGCGCAGGATTGCCGCCGCATGTGTTGCTGGTGCTGGATGCCGCCTATTCGGATTACGTATCGCGCAACGATTACGAGCTCGGCATCGAACTGGTGGCGACCACGGACAATACCGTGATGACCCACACGTTTTCGAAAATCCACGGCCTCGCGGCGCTGCGGATCGGCTGGATGTTCGGCCCGGCGCATATCGTGGATGCGGTGAACCGGATCAGAGGGCCGTTCAACGTCTCGACGCCGGCGATGCTGGCGGCGGTCGCGGCGATCGAGGATACCGCGCATATCCAGAAGTCGAAGGCGCATAACGAGCACTGGCGTAACTGGCTTACCGAAGAGATCGGCAAGCTTGGGCTGAAAGTGACGTCCGGCGTTGCGAATTTTGTGCTGATCCATTTCCCGCTGGAGAAGGGCAAGACCGCTCAGGATGCCGACGCGTTCCTCACCCAGCGCGGGCTGGTGCTGCGGGCGCTCGGCAATTATGGCCTGCCGCATGCGTTGCGCATGACCATCGGCACCGAGGAAGCCAATCGCCTGGTGGTCGACGGCCTGCGCGACTTCGTGGCGCTCAAGTGAGCACGACGCCACTTTTTCCGCGCCTCGCGCTGATCGGCTTCGGGCTGATCGGCGGATCGATCGCGCGCGCCGCGCGCGCGCAGGAGCTGGCTGGTGAAATTGTCACCACCGCGCGCTCGGCAAAAACCCGGGCGCGCGTGATGGAGCTTGGTGTCGTCGATCGCGTGGTTGAAACCAATGCCGAGGCTGCGAAAGACGCCGATCTGGTAATCCTGTGCATTCCGGTCGGCGCCTGCGGCCCGGTCGCAGAAGAGATCGCGCCGCATCTCAAACCGGGCGCGATCGTTTCCGATGTCGGCTCGGTCAAGGGCGCCGTGGTGCGGGACATGGCTCCCCATCTGCCGGACCATGTGCACTTCATTCCCGCGCATCCCGTGGCCGGCACCGAGCATTCCGGCCCCGATTCCGGTTTCCCCGAGTTGTTCATCGACCGCTGGTGCATCCTGACGCCGCCGGATGGCACCGATCCGGCCGCGGTTGAGAAGCTGCGCGCATTCTGGGCCGGGATCGGCGCAAAAGTCGACACCATGACGCCCGACCATCACGACATGGTGCTCGCCATCACCAGCCATCTGCCGCATCTGATCGCTTATACAATCGTAGGCACGGCGGATGAGCTTGAAGGTGTCACGCAATCCGAGGTGCTGAAGTTCTCCGCCGGCGGCTTTCGCGACTTCACGCGCATCGCCGCATCCGACCCGACCATGTGGCGCGACGTGTTCCTGACCAACAAGGACGCCGTGCTGGAGATGCTCGGCACCTTCAACGAGGATCTGTCGAAACTCACCCGCGCCATCCGCCGCGGCGACGGCGAGGCGCTGTTCGAGCATTTTTCCCGGACCCGCGCCATCCGCCGCGGCATCGTCGAGATCGGCCAGGATTCGGCGGCGCCCGATTTCGGCCGGCCGCACGCGCAATTGGGGAAGAAGGCGGAGTGAGGAATCGTAGGGTGGGCAAAGGCGCACTTGCGCCGTGCCCACCATTTGGCGTCTCGCGTTGTCATGGTGGGCACGGCGCAGATGCGCCTTTGCCCACCCTACGTTCAGCGCCGGCTCCGATATGATCGCGCTTTCATTTTCATCACCATCGCGCCATTGCCGCGGAGCGGCGCCGAGGCCATGGCGTCCGCCGGCGCCGTCCCAGCATTCGGATCGCCGTTCGGATGATAGAATGCGTACATGCCGGGCTCGTCGATCATATGCTGGGCCAGCGCCGGCGCGGCGTTGAGTGCCGAAAGAACAGCAAGCGCACCGAAAAATTTGAATGTGGTCATTTGTCTTCTCCGTGCCATCGACCCGATACGCGGGCCGTCACAGAGCAAGACTGGAGTTCGCGCCCCGGCATTCCCGGCAAGCCGATCACGGTTCGGCGAGAAGTGCGTGTGGCAACGCCGCTCTCGTGCCCCGGACGCAGCGCAGCGCGCCGTCCTTCACGGCGTGGTGCGCTGCAGAGCCGGGGCCCCGGTTACCACGCAAGGCGGAAGCTGGGTCCCGGTTCTGCGAAGCATCGCTTCGCAAGAGCTACGCGCTGCATCGCGCCCGGGACACGAGCTATCAAAACAACGCCGGCACTTGCCCAACCTTGAGCGGGCCCAGAAACACCGCGCCATCGACGAAGCGCAATGGAAATGTCCGCGCCTTCTTGCCTTCCAGCACAGCTTCCTTGCCGAGCGCGCTGATGCCGGCGGCGACGCCGATATTGGCGTTCTGCTTGACGACGTTGCCGAGACCGGGAATGGCCCGGTTCAGCGCACCCATCAGATTATTGACGTCCTGCGTCTTCACGCCGGGCGCCACGCGATCCAGCGTCGCCTGCGGCACGCCGTCTTCCAGCATCTTGTCGATGCCGAGCGCCGGAACGACCTTCTCGATTCCGGCCACCGTCATCTGCAATTCGCCGTCGATGCGGCCGCCGGCATTGAGGCCGAGCGTGCCGGCGGCGACCGCGACCAGATCGCCTTGCGCAATCCGCGACTGCACGATTTCGACATGGCCGCCGGCGGCCTGGATTTCGCGAAACCGCTCCGGCCACGGCTTTGGCGAAAAATCCTTTAAGCCCATGAGCAGCGCCCGCACGTCGGCATCGAACGGCTGAGCAAGCAGCGGATGCAACTCCTGCAAACTGCCGCCGGCAATCTGCAATGCCGTCTCGATCACCGGATGATCCTGCGCCGAACCGTCGGCGAGACGCGCATGCAGTTCGACATGTCTGGCGCGCGCCAGCGGCGTCGCGACCTGCGCATTGACGCGGTCGATGGAGGGATCGTCGAACACGATGGCCGCGCGTTGCGGCACTTCGGGCAGTCCAACGATGCTGCTGCGTGCCTTGCTCCAGTTCATCGTCATCGACGGCAGATCGGGGCCGGAAATCGTCGCCGGCGCGGAGAACTCCGCGATCAGCAGTTTTGGATCGTAGACCTGCGCCACCACCAGAATGTCGCTGAGCTTTGCGGTGATCGGCGCCTGCGATGCCCCCGCGGTCTGCGACAGCAGCGCGACACTGGCGCCGCTGCAACGGGCCTCGAAGCGGAACGGGAAACCGGCCAGCGAGCGTTTGGCGCATTCGTAAACCCGGCCGGATTTCGCTTCGCGCGCGCGCCAGGCATCGGCGGTTTCATCCGCCTTCGACGCCGCATAGAACCAGAACGCGCTCCAGGCGATGGCGGCGACCAGCAGCAGGACCGGCATGATGAAAAGGCGCCAAAGCTTTTGCTTGCGGGGCGCGAGGGTGAGTTCGGACATGCGGCGACCTTCACCTGAAGATTTTGTCAATTGCGCGATAGAGTGGCGTCACAATCAAGTTAACGTATTTTCACCCGCCGCAAAATTCTGCTAGCCGTGCGCGCCATGCCCGTCAAAACCCTGTCCCGACCCGATTCGTCCAAAACCGACCTCTGGGTGTTCGGCTATGGCTCGCTGATGTGGCGGCCGGGTTTTGCCTTCATCGAGCAGGTCCCGGCGCGGCTGATCGGCGAGCATCGCGCGCTCTGCGTCTATTCGTTCGACCATCGCGGCACGCCGGAAAAACCCGGCCTCGTGCTCGGGCTCGACCGCGGTGGCGCCTGCCGCGGCGTCGCCTTCCGCGTCGCGGCGAAGCACCGCGACGCCACCATCGACTATCTGCGCGGTCGCGAGCAGACCACCAACGTCTATCGCGAAGTGATGCGTTCGGTCTGGCTGGAGAACGAAGCCCGGCAACGGGTCAGCGCGCTGGCTTTCGTGGTCGACCGCGGCCACGTGCAATATGCCGGTCGGCTGTCCCTGGCGGAGCAGCTCCGCCTGGTGCAGCAGGGACATGGCCGTTCCGGAAACAATCGCGATTACGTGCTGTCCACCGTGAAGTCGATCGAAGCGCAAGGTTTTCGCGACCCGCAATTGCATCAGCTTGCGGCGATGCTGCATGGAGGTGAATCGTAGCCCGGATGAGCGTAGCGATATCCGGGGAAGCTGTCCCGCATTTCGCTTCGCTCATGGCGGGCTACGAAGAGTCCGCCGAGCTTGGCACCCGTCCGAACAGTTGCGCTTGCTCCTGCCGCCCCGCCGCGACCAGGCGGTTGGTGGCCTGATCGATCGCCGTCGAGACCTGCTTGATGAATTCATCGCGCGAAAGCCCCGGCGGCAGCGGATCGAGGAATTCGACCACGATCGTGCCCGGATAGCGCATGAAGGTGCGGCGCGGCCAGAACAGCCCGGAATTGAGCGCCACCGGCAGGCATTTCACGCCGCAATCGACATAGACCTGGGCGACGCCGGTCTTGTAGCGCGGCGGCGCATCGACCGCAGTGCGGGTACCCTCCGGGAAAATGATCAACTGGCGGCCGCGCCGCACTTCCTCGCCCGCGCGCCGGGTCATGTCCGTCAGCGATTTCCCGCCGGCGCCTCTGACAACCCCGATCATGTTGGTCTTGATCAGGTACCAGCCGAAAAACGGAATCCATTTCAGCTCGTGCTTGAGGATGAACAGCGGTTGCGGGAAGAACTGCAGCAGCGCGAAGGTTTCCCACATCGACTGGTGCTTCGACGCGACGATCAGCGGTCCCTGCGGGATCTTCTCGACGCCGCGGTATTCGACTTTTGTGTTGCAGACCACGCGCATCAGCCAGATGCTGCTGCGCGCCCAGCATTGCGCAAGCAGCACCGGGCCCCATCGCGGCATCAGCAGCGTCGGCAAGCCGACGATGACCCAGAACGCCAGCAGCAGATAGAACAGCACGTTGTAGACCAGCGAACGCAGAAAAATCGAGACCATCAACAATCCGTTTCAGTTGGCCGCCGCCGTCCTCGGGGTTTTGAGCGATCCGGTCGGCTGGTCGGCGATCTCGGGCGATAGTTCGAGACCGAGAACGGCCAGCCGGACCCGCACTTCGGCGGCGACATATTTCGCATATTCCGATAGCAGCAGCCGCAAGGTCGCGCCACTCGTCCACCACGGCTCGTCGCGCCATTTATCGCCGATCACCGAGAATGGAATGAGCTCCACATCCGGCATCGCGTGCGACAGTTCCACGATGGCCCGCGGCATGTGGTAATTCGATGTCACCACGATCAGCGACTTGAAGCCGCGTTCGCGGGCCCAGCGCCGGGTTTCCGCCGCATTGCTGCGGGTGTTGACGGCGGAACGGTCGAGATCGACGCAACAGCCGAGCAATGACTGGTTGTCCGGCAGCGAGCGCGAAATATCGCTGGCGGCGTTGGTGGGATGCACCCCGGAAATCAAGAGCCGCTTGCCGTAGCCGCCGGCCAGCAATTCCATCGCATCGGAGACGCGCGACGATCCGCCGGTCAGCACCACGATGCCGTCGGCCTTGCTGGAGGGATTGACCTCTATTGCGCGCAGTTGCGACAGGAAGCCGACGAAGCCGATCCCCGCGCCGACGAACACCATGGCGAGCGCGGCCACGATGGTGGCGCGCAGCCAGCCCCGCGGCGGGGCGGCGAACGCATCGGGCTGCTGGTCGGACCGCGAACTCATCATGCCAAGTCTAGTGCGTTTTCCGACGAAGTGGAGTCCGCAAGCAGGCTTTGCCCCCGCACAAGAAGCGTCAGTCGATATCGTCCAGCGTGGCGAACAGCGTTCGCCGCGACGCCCAGGCGGTGAGCGCCGCGATCAGGACCGCCTGCGCCGCCAGCGCGATATAGCCGGACGGGCGCAGCGAAAACGTCCCCAGCAGCGCCCCGAACTGATCTCCCACCGGGGTGCCGGAAAACCATCCGGCGATGGATTCGGAGAAGCCGAACAGCAGCATCGCCGCCACCCCGCCGATCAGGCCGCCTTCGAGGCCGAGCCGAAGGAAATGCCGCAGGAAGCGGTTGGCGATATAGCGGTCGCCGGCGCCGACGAAATGCAGGACTTCGACGATCGGCCGGTTCGCCGCCATCGCACCGCGGGTCGCGAAGGATACCGAAATGATGGTGGCGATGATCACCAGCGCCAGGATGCCGATGCCGGCAAACACGATGGCGCCGGTCATCGACCGCATCCGTTCGATCCAGGCGCGGTGATCGTCGACGCTGGCGGAAGGTGCGGCCTGCGCAACCCGGCTGCGCAACCCCGGCAGATCGAGCACGGCGCTAGGTGCGATCCGCGCGACGATGACGCGCGGCACCGGCAAATCGTCGAGCGACAGGCCGCTGCCGAGCCACGGCTCCAGCAGCTTTGCGGATTCGCCCTTGCTGAAGGGCCTGACCTCGACGATGCCCGGTTGCGTCCGCAGCACTTCGGCCGCAGCGACCGCGTCGCGCTCGATGTCGCGCCCGGCGAGCGGGCGAACCTGGATGGTGATTTCGCTCGCCACATCCGACTGCCATTCCGCTGCGGATGCGGCTACCAGCAAAACCGCGCCGGTGGTGATCGACGCCAGGAACGTCATGATGGCGACCACCGCGATCAAGGCGCGGCCGGCGATCGAGGCGCGCGGCACGATCGGCGACAGGTTGCGGGCCTTCATCGGCACCTGCGGACGCTCGTGTCCGAGATCCAGCAACGGGTCGCGCTCGTCACCGGTTCTACTCATAAAAGTGTATCCGGCCCTGATGCAGCACCATGCGCCGCGCGTCGTACTGGTCCATCAGCGTGATGTCGTGGGTCGCGATGATGACGGCGGTGCCGGACTTATTTAGTTCGATGAACAGCCGCAGCAAGCGCCGCCCCAAGGTCGGATCGACATTGCCGGTCGGCTCGTCCGCGAGCAGCAGTTGCGGCCGCGAGATCACCGCGCGCGCGATCGCCGCGCGCTGCTTCTCGCCGCCGGACAGGATCGGCGGCAGCGCGTCCATCCGCTCGCCCAGGCCCACCCATTTCAAGAGGTCGATGACCTCGCGGCGATAGCTGGATTCTTCGCGGCCCATCACCCGGAACGGCAGCGCCACGTTCTCGTAGGTGGTCATGTGGTCGAGCAGGCGGAAATCCTGCAGCACGATGCCGATGCGCTTGCGCAGATTCGCGATCTCGTCCTTTCCGAGCAGCGACACGTCCTGGCCGAACAAATTGACCAGGCCGCGGGTCGGCCGCAGCGACAGGAATAGCAGCCGCAGCAGCGAGGTCTTGCCGGCGCCGGAGGGGCCGGTGAGGAACTGGAAGGAATGCGCCGGGATTTCGAAACTGAGGTCGCGCAGAATCTCCGGACCCAGTCCGTAGCGCAGGCCGACGTTTTCGAACCGGACCAAGCTTCAGCTCCGTTCGAGGCCGCGCGCGTGCCGCGGGAACCCTTTTTCTCGGCCGCGGACCCCACCAGCCGGTTGTGCGGCTGTTATGGTTTCCGATTCGTTAACGGTCGGCTTGTAGCCTCGGCCAAAGGTCATTTCCGGCGATTCGCTCATGCACATCATTTGCCCCTATTGTACGACAACCTACGCCATCGAGCTCTCCACTTTGGGCGCAGCCGGCCGCACCGTGCGCTGCTCGCGCTGCAAGAAGGTCTGGCTGGCGCGGCCCGAGGATGCGGTAATCATCCAGGCCCTGGTGCCCTCCATGGCCGACGGCGGCGATCCCGCGCCAAATCCGGTCCCGGCGGCCGCCCGGAACGACCATGCCGACAGCGAGATTGAGCGGCCGCATGAGACGCCGGTGGTCGAAAGCCCATCGATATCGGCGGAATGGCCTGTTGATGGCGAGGCCAGCCGCGAGTCGTCCCCGGTGGCCCGACACAGTGAGGCGAAACCCGCGCGGCCGCGGCGGTCTCTCCTGCGGCGCCTAAGACCGTCGTTTTCGTTTCGCGTTCCCTCGGTCAGCCTTGCCACGGTGTGCGCCGCGATGGGCGCGCTGGTGGTGGCGCTGCTGGTCTGGCGCAATGACGTGGTGCGGCTGCTGCCGCAGACCGCGGCGTTCTATCAACTGGTCGGGCTCGATGTGAACCTGCGCGGGCTGTCGTTCAAGGACGTCAGGGTCACCAGCGAAAACGTCGAAGGCAAGCCGGTCCTGGTGATCGAGGGCGTGATCGTCGGCCAGGCCAGGAAGCCGGTGGAACTGCCGCGCTTGCGGTTTTCCGTGCGCGACGCGCAGGGCGCGGAAATCTACGCCTGGAATGCGGTGCTGGAACAGCCGGTGCTGAAGCCCGGCGAAAAGGCCTGGTTCAAGTCGCGCCTCGCCTCGCCGCCGCCCGAGGGCCGCAACATCGACGTGCGCTTTTTCAACAAGCGGGACATCGCCGCCGGCGGGGCTTGAGCTTTGGCGCGGGTGTTGATTGCGGACGACGAAGATTCCATGCGAAGGCTGGTGGCGCGCGCGATCGCCATGGACGGCCACGAGATCGTCACCGCCGAGGACGGCGCCGAGGCGCTGGAGATCTTGACTCGCGAAGGCGGCGCGTTCGACCTGCTGCTCACCGACATCAAGATGCCGATCATGGACGGCATCGCGCTGGCTCTCGCCGCCGCCCGCGACTTTCCGAGGCTGACGATTTTGCTGATGACCGGCTTCGCCGACCAGCGCGAACGCGCCTCCGGGCTTAATGCCATCGTGCACGACGTGGTGACGAAGCCGTTCTCCGTCGCCGACATCCGGACTGCGGTCGCGGATGCATTGGCGGCGAGGAAGGCGGAGTAGCTTCTTTCCTGCTGGCGCTAATCTCTCGTGCCCCGGACGCAGCGCAGCGCGTAGCTCTTCGCGAAGCGGTGCGCTGCAGAGCCGGGGCCCCGGTTACTTACCGCTCGAAGAAACCGGGGTACCGGTTCTGCGAAGCGGCATGAAGAATGCCGCATCGCGCCCGGGACACGTGATTGCGTTCCTCATTCAATTTTCAAACAGCCACACTTCCGCGTTCTCGCGGCGCCATGCGTCCGAGGTTTGCCAGTCCCTCGGCAACCGCGCGAGGGGATGGAGCGGTGGGAGGCGCCAGGATGCTTGCGAAGCACCCTTGGAGGCGGGTGGTGAGCCCACCTCGCACGGCAAGGCAACCGTGCGCGCCCAAGGCAAGGCGCAGCGCCTCCCAGCGCTCCACCAACCACCGAGGCAATCGACCATTCCGGGGCGCCCCGGTCCGGCCAGCTTTCGCTCTGCCCGCTGAAGGATCGCTTCTAGAAAGCGCCCCCTCATTGGGCAGGACGCGAGCAGGATAAGCCAGGTTTTGGACCCGTGGATAAGGAATGCGAAAATTTTTTTCGTCAGCAATTACAACCGCGTGCCCCGGACGCAGCGCAGCGCGTAGCACTTGCGGAGCGGTGCGCTGCTGAGCCGGGGCCGTCGCGAACGCCGGCGCTTGGTACGGTCCCGGTTCTGCGAAGCAGCGCTTCGCAAGAGCTACGCGCTGCATCGCGCCCGGGACACAAGCTATTCATTCGATCATCGGGACATGCTTCGCGGCAGCCCGCGGCGACGTTCCGTCCAGGCGCGGGTCGTCCGCGATTTCGACCTGCCGCCGGAACGGACGGAAGCCCGAGCGCTGATAGAACGCCAGCGCCGACGGATGATCCAGCGTGCAGGTGTGCACCCAGACGCGCGAGACGGGCCGCGACCACGCCAGTTCCAGCGCGCGATTCATCAGCCAGCGCCCGGCGCCGCCGCCGATCAGTCCGGCGGTCACGCCGAAGAAGGCGAGTTCGCATTGCCCGGCCTCGCGAAAATCCAGCTCGAGCAGGCCCTCATCGCGCCCCTCATGCACCAGCGCATGCACCTCGACCATCGGCGAGCGAACGATCGCGGCCAATTCCGCGTCCGCCATCTGCAACCGCGAAAACCACAACCATTCCTCGCCGACGCGGCGATAGAGATCGCGAAACCAGTCCAGATCGGGAGACGGCACCCGACGCAATATCCACGCGCCCGCCGGATCGCCGAAGGACGGGGCGTTCGGTCATCTCCAGATGCGTGACCACGGCCGCGACCTTGCCGGCGGGAACGTCGGAATAACCGTCGGGGAGAGTCATCGCTTAAGCATCCTCCCCCTCACCGCTCGCGAGCAGCGCCTTCGCCTGCTGCCGCGTCCACCGCATCTTGCCCCACGCCCGGGCCGTTTGCGAGCGCCCCTGAGGGATAGGGCGACTATCGATATACGATCATATCGCCACCTTGAAGAACAGGTCGAGCCAGCACATCGATTGCACTTAGCTCGGTTAGCGGTAGGCTCCGCGAAGAGAACGGTTCGCCGCCCACCTGAGTTTAAGGAGTTAGCAATGCATCTTTTTCCACCGCGACTAGAAATTGGTGACCATGAAGGATTCACGCCCGACAAGGATATTTTTGGTCGAAGCAGCATTGGAGTCGGACTTACTAACATCGTTACCAGCGTAACCGATCCTCTAGTTATAGCCGTTGATAGCGAATGGGGAACAGGGAAGACCACGTTTCTTAAAATGTGGGCTGGAGAGCTTCGAAAACAGAATATTCCCGTCATCTACTTCGACGCCTTTGAACATGATTACGTTGAAGACGCGTTCACAGCCATCGCTGGAGAAATCATTTCACTTGCAGCGGAAAAAGGTGGAAACAATCCTGCCGCCAAGGACTTTCTCAAGAAGTCGATGGGTGCCGCCAAAATTGTGCTGCGAAGTGGATTGAAGTTGGGGATCAAACTCGGCTCTGCAGGCCTTCTTGAGGCTGCCGATCTCAAAGACTTCGCTAGTGATCTTGCTAAAGAAGCGAGCGACCTAGAGGATAAGTACATCGGTGAATTATTGACAAAGCAGAAACAGGAAAAGCAAGTACTACAATCTTTCCGTGACGCGCTCGCCGTGCTGCCATCCTTATTAACGCGATCAAAAAACAGCGAAATGACCGCAGAGCACACGCCTTTAATTATTATTATTGACGAGCTAGATCGATGTCGACCGTCCTTTTCCCTGCAAGTTTTGGAGCGGATCAAGCATTTCTTTTCCGTCTCGGGAGTTCATTTTGTATTAGCTACCCACTTGGGTCAGATGAAGAACTCAGTGTCTGCCGTTTATGGGTCAGGTATCGATTCTACAAAGTATCTTCAAAAGTTTATTCAGCTAACACTTCATCTTGTTGACAGCAATCAACTGCCTCACGAAAGGTCAACTTCAAGATTTATTGATTATCTAATTTCCAAAATGGATAGTGCACCAAGTTTCCGTATCGATTTCTCAAGAGACTACCTTAAGTATATAGCACGATGTTCGAACTTAAGCTTTCGTGCAATTGAACGAATAATGAGTACTTTAGCGATTGCTGCTGCCTACAGACCGCCAGAAATATTTTGTCCGGACCCTATTCTAGTTGGACTATGCGTGCTCAAAGTTGTTGATCCAGAGCTTTACGCGTTAGTAAAATCGGGACAGCAAACCTACCAAAACTACCCCAGAATTCATAAAATACTTTGTTTTGATTCTACGCCAAGTGAGTTGGATAAGTATCCAATTAAAGGTATGATACAGATTTGGCCCTATCTTTCTAACCCAGATGTGGCCGACGACAATCCGGACTTTCAAGGCCTGCGTGATCGCTTGTTTACGTATGACTTGAGTAGATGGGATGTTATTCCAATCGTTGCTCGCGCAGTCGTTGAACGTCTTTCGCCTAGATTGACCTGACGAGTTGCTCGGCGCCTTTTTCGGCAACGCCATTCTCCTAACGCAAGAAAGACATAGCTTTTTTATCCCCGAGATTGATGGACATACGGTTGTCCGAGCCAAAATGTTACCTCCCCCATGCGACGAGGCCGTTTGCGCCTTTATCCAGCGCTTACCCCGGTTCCTAGCGCTGCCCCTCCCCCTCATCGCTCGCCAGCAGCCCCCTCACCGCCCGCTCCCATCCCTTGAGCTTCCGCTCCCGCGTCGCCGCGCTCATCGCCGGCTTGAACCTGCGCTCCAGCCGCCAGTTGTCGGCGAATTTCGCCGGCTCCGGATAAACCCCCGCCGAGAGCCCCGCGAGATATGCCGCACCCAGCGCCGTGGTCTCCTGGATCATCGGGCGATCGACCGGCGCGTCGAGCAGATCCGCTAGACGCTGCATGGTCCAGTCCGAGGCGGTCATGCCGCCGTCGACGCGGAGTACGGTGTTGGCGGTTCTGGCGTCGGGCCAGTCGGCGCGCATCGCGGCCCATAGATCGAAGGTCTGGTAGCAGACGCTCTCCAATGCGGCATGGGCGAGTTCGGCTGATGTGGTGTTGCGGGTGAGGCCGAACAGCGCGCCGCGCACGCGGGGATTCCAGTAGGGCGCTCCTAAGCCGACGAAGGCCGGCACCAGGTAGACGCTTTGCGATGGATCCGATTTGTCGGCGAGCGGGCCGGTGTCGGAGGCCTGCTTGATGATGCCGAGACCGTCGCGCAGCCACTGCACCGCGCTGCCGGCGACGAAGATCGAGCCCTCCAGCGCGTAGGTGCGTTTTCCGGCGAGCTGATAGGCGATGGTGGTGAGCAGCTTGTTGGAGGAGGCGACCGGCGTGCTACCTGTGTTGAGCAAGGCAAAACAGCCGGTGCCGTAGGTGGATTTCATCATGCCGGGCGAAAAGCAGGCCTGCCCGATGGTGGCGGCCTGCTGGTCGCCGGCGATGCCGCGGATCGCGATCGCGCCTTCGAACAATTCGGGCACGCTGTCGCCGAACTCGGCGGAGGAGTCCTTTACTTCAGGGAGCATCGAGCGCGGCACGCGCAGGATCTTTAGCAACTCGTCGTCCCATTCGCCGCTGTGGATGTTGAACAGCAGCGTGCGCGAGGCGTTGGTGGCGTCCGTAGCGTGGACCTTGCCGCCGGTCAGCCGCCACAGCAGGTAGCAGTCGACGGTGCCGAACATCAGTTCGCCGCGACCCGCGCGATCTCGCGCGCCGGGGACCTGGTCGAGGATCCACGCCACTTTCGTGCCGGAAAAATACGGATCGATAATCAGCCCGGTTTTTGCGGAGATCGCCGGCTCATGGCCGTCGGCCTTCAGTCTCGCGCAGATGTCGGCGGTGCGGCGGTCCTGCCAGACGATGGCGCGGTGGATCGCCTGGCCGGTGGCGCGGTCCCACACCACGGTGGTCTCGCGCTGGTTGGTGATGCCGATGGCGGCGATGTCCTTGGCGGTGAGGTTCGCTTTCTTCAACGCCTCGCGGCAGGTGGCGATGGTGGAGGTCCAGATGTCCTCCGGCTCGTGCTCGACCCAGCCGGAGGCGGGAAAATGCTGCGGGAATTCCTGCTGCGCAGAAGCTGCGATGGAGATGTCCTGCCGGAACACGATCGCGCGCGAGGAGGTGGTGCCCTGATCGATGGCGAGGATGGCGGACATGGCGGCGTTTTCCCGGATGTGTGTTTGCGGCAAGGCAAGCGGATTGGAAATGGTTCGTCAATACGATGAGCGCGACGCATCTCTTACCCTCCCCTGGAGGGGGAGGGTCGGCAAGCATCGCGCGAAGCGCGATGTGAGGCGGGGTGGGGTGAAGCAACAAAGGCAGCGCAGCGGATGAACAATCACCCCACCCCGCCGCGAATTTCATTCGCGGCGACCCTCCCCCTCCAGGGGAGGGTAAGAGCTACACCGCCGCCGTGGTCACGCCGCCGTCGACCACGATGGTCTGGCCGGTCATGAAGCTCGATGCATCGGAGGCGAGGTAAGCGACCGCGCCGGCGATCTCGTCGGGCTCGCCGATACGGCGCAGCGGCGTGGTGGCGCAGCGGCGTTTTAACCGCTCCTCGTCTTCCCACAGCGCGCGGGCGAAATCGGTTTTGACCAGGCCCGGCGCCACGCAATTGACGCGCACGCCTTTCGGACCCCATTCGCCGGCGAGGCTGCGGCACAGTCCGAAGTCGGCGGCCTTGGAAATCCCGTAGGCGCCGATCACGGTGGAGCCGCGCAGGCCGCCGATCGAGGAGACGATGATGACCGAACCGCCTCCGCGCGCCGCCATCGGCGGAATCGCAAGGCCGCACAGCCAGATGTTGCTCTTGACGTTGGAGCCCATGATCTTGTCGAAGGCTTCATCCGTGATGTCGAGCAGCGGGCCGTAATAGGGATTGACCGCGGCGTTGCAGACCAGGATGTCGATCTTGCCGTAATGCTTGGTCGCGCCGGAGATCAGCGCCTCGACCTCGGCCTTGCGCGAGATGTTGCAGGGGATGACATGGGCGTCGCCGCCGGCCTTGCGGATGCCGTCGGCTGCGGCCTCGCAGGCGTCCGCCTTGCGGCTGGAGATCACCACCTTGGCGCCGAGCTTTGCCAGCAATTCGGCCGAGGAGCGGCCGATGCCGCGGCTGGAACCGGTGACGACGGCTACTCGGCCTGTGAGATCGAACGGGGTGGATTGCACGGGAATTCCTTTCTGCGTAGCCCGCCATGAGCGAAGCGAAATGCGGGAATGCCGGTCCCGCATTTCGCTTCGCTCATGGCGGGCTACGATGGAGACGACGGCTGCGTTACACCAGCCCGCCCTGCTCGCTGACGCGGCGGAGGTGGTAGTCGCTGTCGCCGAAAGTGTTCTCGATCATGGTGAGGCGCTTGAAGTAGTGGCCGATCTTGGCCTCCATGGTCATGCCGATGCCGCCATGCAGCTGGATCGCCTGCTGGCCGACGAACTTTCCGGACTTGCCGATCTGCACCTTGGCGGCGGCCACCGCGTTGGCGCGCGCCTTCGGATCGTCGAAGTCCGCGGCCATGGTGGCGAACATCGACATGCTGCGCGCCTGCTCGACCGCGACGAACATGTCGGCGGCGCGATGCTGCAGCACCTGGAACGAGCCGATCGGCACGCCGAACTGGGTGCGGGTCTTCAAATATTCCACCGTGGACTTCAGCGATTCATCCATCGCGCCGACCGCTTCCGCGCACATCGCGATGCGGGCGTCGTCGACCACCTGCTCGATCAGCGGAAGTGCGTTCTCCGGATCGCCGATCGCGGCATCCGCGCCGACCTCGACGCCGGTGAAGGTGATGTCGGCGGCATGCAGGCCGTCCTGGGTCGGATAGCCCTTTTTCGAGACGCCCTTGGCGTTGCCGGACACCAGGAACACGCCGATGCCGGTTGAGTCGCGCTGGCCGCCCTTGGTGCGCGCGGTGACCACCAGCGTGTCGGCGCTGTCGCCGTTGAGCACGACGAATTTTTCGCCGTCGACGACGTAAGCATCGCCCTTTTTCTTGGCCGAGGTCGCGACGTCATGGAGATCGTAGCGCGAGTTTTTTTCCAGCTGCGCAAAGGCAAACGTCTTGCTGCCGTCGATGATCCCCGGAATATACGCGGCCTTCTGTTCCGCCGAGCCGCCGCGGCGCAAAAATCCGCCGCCGAGCACCACGGTCGCCAGATACGGCTCCAGCAGCAGCGCCTTGCCCAGCGCTTCCATCACGATCATGGTCTCAACCGCGCCGGCACCGAAGCCGCCGTCGTCTTCGGAGAACGGAAGTCCGAGCAGGCCCTGCTCGGCGAGCTTGTTCCAGACGCTCCTGCTCCAGCCGCCTTTTTCGGCGCCGTATTTCTTGCGGCTCTCGAAGTCGTAGGAGTTGTTCAGCAGCCCGTCGACGCTGTCTTTGAGAAGCCGCTGCTCCTCGGATAGATCAAAATCCATTTTATTCACTCTCTCCGGCTAACTGTTTCGGCATGAGCCTGCCCCGGCCCCGCTGTCGTCCCCGCGAAGGCGGGGACCCATAACCTCCGACAGAGCGGTTGAAGCAAAGCCTCTGCCACAATGCCAAAACGAAACGACAGCGTGTATGGGTCCCCGCCTTCGCGGGGACGACGTTGGTGTTCGTGGCGCCTCGCCGCTACAGCCCCAGCACCGCCTTGGTGATGATGTTGCGCTGGATCTCGTTGGAGCCGCCGTAGATCGAGACCTTGCGGTTGTTGAAATAGCTCGGCGCGATCTGCGCGGTCCAGTCCATCGCTTCGTTGCTGCCGTCATCGCCATGCTCGTCGAAAGGAGCCGCGAACGGGCCGATCACTTCCATCAGCAGTTCGGTGGTGGCCTGCTGGATTTCCGAGCCCTTGATCTTCAACACCGAGGAGGCCGGATTGGGCTTGCCCTTGCCATGCTTGCCCTCGTCGGCGACCACGCGGAGCTGCGTCAGCTCCAGCGCCTTCAGCTCGATTTCGACCTCGGCAAGCTTTTCGCGGAATTTTGCGTCTTCCATGACAGGCCTGCCGCCGGACTCCACCTTGGACGCCAGTTCCTTGATGCGGCGGATCCGCTCCTTGGAGACGCCGACCCGGGCGATGCCGGTGCGCTCGTTGCCGAGCAGGAATTTTGCGTAGTCCCAGCCCTTGTTCTCCTCGCCGACCAGGTTTTCAACGGGCACCTCGACGTCGTCGAAGAACACCTCGTTGACCTCGAGGCCGCCGTCGATGGTCTGGATCGGACGCACCGTGATGCCCTTGGTCTTCATGTCGATCAGGATGAAGGAGATGCCGGACTGCTTTTTCGCGCCGGGATCGGTGCGGCACAGACAGAAGATCCAGTCGGCGTATTGCGCAAGCGTGGTCCAGGTCTTCTGGCCGTTGACGATATATTTGTCACCCTTGCGCTCGGCTTTTGTCTTGAGCGAGGCGAGGTCCGACCCCGAGCCCGGCTCCGAAAAGCCCTGGCACCACCAGTCGTCGACATTGGCGATGCGCGGCAGATAATGCTTCTTCTGCGCCTCGTTGCCGAACGTGTAGATCACGGGGCCGACCATGCTGACGCCGAAGGCGAGCGGCGCCGGCGCAGGCGCCATCTGTAGTTCCTCGTTGAAGATGTAATGCTGCACCGAGCTCCAGCCGGTGCCGCCATATTCCTTGGGCCAGTGCGAGACGTGCCAGCCCTTCTTGTTCAGGATGCGCCACCACTCGACCATCTCGTCCTTGGAGACATGACGGCCCTCCTGCAGTTTCTGCCGCGCCGCCGGCGGCACGTTCTCCTTGAAGAAGGTCCGCACCTCGTCGCGAAACGCCTGTTCTTCCTTGCTGAAGCTAAGATCCATCGGATCCTCCTGTGAGCGAGTGAATTACGCTTACGTCGTCCCCGCGAAGGCGGGGACCCATAACCCCTGGCATTCGTGGTTGGAAAAAGGTCTCAACCACTTTGCCAAAACGAAACCACACGGCGTATGGGTCCCGGCGTTCGCCGGGACGACGCCGGCGTTGTTACTGCAGCACCTCGAACAAACCCGCGGCGCCCATGCCGCCGCCGACGCACATCGTTACCACCGCGTATTTGGCCTTGCGGCGGCGGCCCTCGATCAGCGCGTGGCCGGTCAGCCGCGCGCCCGACATGCCGTAGGGATGGCCGACCGCGATCGCGCCGCCGTCGACGTTGATCTTCTCCGGATCGATGCCGAGCTTGTCGCGGCAATACAGCACCTGCACCGCAAAGGCCTCGTTCAATTCCCAGAGGTCGATATCATCGACGGTGAGGCCATGGCGCTTGAGCAGCCGCGGCACCGCGAACACCGGGCCGATGCCCATCTCGTCCGGCTCGCAGCCGGCGGCGACGAAGCCGCGGAAGATGCCGAGCGGTTTCAAGCCGCGCTTGGATGCTTCCTTGTCGCTCATGATCACCGAGGCACTGGCGCCATCCGACAGCTGGCTGGCATTGCCGGCGGTGATGGTAAAGCCCTCGCCGCGCACGGGCTTCAGACCCGCGAGGCCTTCGGCGGAGGTGTCGGGGCGCGGGCCTTCGTCCTTCGACAGCGTGACGTCCTTGAAGGAGATTTCGCCGGTGGCCTTGTCGGCGACACCCATCTTCGTCGTGATCGGCGCCAGCTCGTCGTTGAACTTGCCGCCCTGCTGGGCGGCGGCGGTGCGGCGCTGGCTCTCCAGCGAATATTCGTCCTGGCGCTCGCGCGAAATGCCGTAGCGTTTTGCTACCACCTCGGCGGTGTCGATCATCGGCATGTAGACTTCGCCCTTGATCTTCAACAGCGCCGGATCCTGGGTGTGAAACTTGTTGGCGTGGTCGTTCTGCACCAGGCTGATCGACTCGCCGCCGCCGCCGACCGCGATTTCGACGCCGTCGAAGATCACCGAGCGCGCGGCCAGCGCGATCGCCTGCAGGCCGGAGGCGCATTGCCGGTCGATGGTGGTGCCGCCGACCGTGACGGGAAGCCCGGCGCGGAGCAGCGCCTTGCGCGCGATGTTGCCGCCGGTTGAGCCCTGCTGCAACGCCGCGCCCATCACCACGTCCTCGACCTCCCTGGGATCGACTTTTGCGCGCGCCACGGCTTCGCCGATGGCGTGGCCGAGCAGGGTCGCGCCCTCGGTGGCGTTGAGGGCGCCGCGATAGGCCTTGCCGATCGGGGTGCGGGCGGTGGAGACGATAACTGCGTCGGTCATGAACGACCTCCTGTTGCGAGTTGTTGTTCTCTGGGGTGTGGTTGTGGCGCGGGCTGCAGCCTGCGCAATTCGTGGCGCGAAAGTTTTCCGACCGAGGTGCGCGGCAGTTCGTCGACGAAATCGAGCGCCGCGGGCAGTTCATGCTTGCCGAGCTTGCCGGCGAGGAACGCGCGCAGCTCCTCGAGGCTGAACGGCACAGCTCCAGGGCGCAGCTTCACAAAAGCTTTTGCCGCCTCGCCGCGATAATCGTCGGGGATGCCGATCACGATCACTTCGTGCACCGCGGGATGGGTATAGATCGCCTGCTCGATCATCTGCGGATAGACATTGAAACCGCCGGAGATGATCATGTCCTTCTTGCGATCGACCAGATAGAAATAGCCGTCCTCGTCCATGTAGCCGATGTCGCCGGTCAGGAAGCGGTCGCCGACAAAGGCTTCGGCGGTTTCCTGCGGCCGGTTCCAGTAACCCTTGGTGACGTTCGGACCGCGGATGCGGATTTCGCCGACCTCGCCGGGCTTAAGCACCTTCGTAGGATCGTCGAGCGCCACAACATCGAGTTCGATGCCGGGCAGCATCAACCCGATCGAGCCCGGCTTGTCCGGTCCCTCCTTCGGATGGGCAGTGCCGGGCGAGCAGGTCTCGGTCATGCCCCAGCCGCTCTTCAGCTTCATGCCGACCCTGTGCTCGAGGATGCGGGCGACTTCGACCGGCAGCGGCGCGCCGCCGGAGCCGCAACTGACCAGCGACGACAAATCGCGCTTGTCGAGATCGGGCAGGCTCGCGATCGCAATCCACATCGTCGGCACGCCGGGGAAAGCGGTGGCGCGCTTGACCTCAATGTCGCGCATCACCGCCTCGATTTCGAAGCGCTGGTGCAGCGAAATCAGGTAGCCGCGCTTCAGGCTGGCGAGCAGCACCACGGTCAGCGCGAAGATATGGAACAGCGGCAGCACGCAGATCACGCGCTCAACCGTGTTGCGCTCGGCCCGCGCGGGCGCGCCCCAGACGTCGTACATCGACACGCCCGAGGTGAGATTGCCATGGCTTAGCATCGCGCCCTTCGGCAGGCCGGTGGTGCCGCCGGTATATTGCAGCAGCGCAATATCGTCGGCTGAGATGGAGGGCCATTGCGCCGGTTTTGTCGCGCCTTCGATAAATTTTTTGAACGTGACGATCCTCGGATCGTCCGGAATCGGAATATGCGGATTGCCGACCGCGCCCCAGTCGTCGTCCTCGCAGACGATCAGCCGGTCGAGCAGGCCCTTGGCGAGAAACTTAAGCGCCATCGGCAGCAGGGCCGCAAGATCGCTGGTGACCAGGATGCGCGCGCCGGAATCGCTGAGCTTGTGCGACAGCGCGATCTCGCCATCGAGCGGCGACAGATGCACTACGCGGCTGCCTGCCTTCAGCGCGCCGAAGAAATTCACCGGATGATCCGGCGAATTGCCGAGGAACAGCGCGACCGACGTGTTCTTGCCGCACCCCGCGCGCAGGAAGGCCGACGCGGCGGTCTCGACCCGATCTTCCAGCTCGGCGTAGCTGATCGGGCGGTCGCGGAATTCGATCGCGGTGCGCGCGCCGAAATCCGCCGCCGCCTTCGCCATCAGGTCCGGCAGCGTGCCGCGCGCGATCGGGTCGTCCCAATGCACGCCTTCCGGATAGAATTTCTCGCCGGGGTGGATCATGCCTGTTGTCGTCCCCGCGAAGGCGGGGACCCATACCCACCGTGCCCATGATTGCGGAAGGTGCAAGCCACTTGTGGCCCTGACTCGCCCAACAATAACCATCGGTGGTTATGGGTCCCCGCCTTCGCGGGGACGACGAGTTGATGGTTTCCGATCATCATCACGCCGCAGCCTTGGCCGTCTGCGCCAGCGACGCGAACGTCTTGCCCTCCGCGGCGAGGCGCTTGAGCAGCGGCGCCGGTTCCAGACTGGGATCGTTGGTCTCCTTGGCGTAATAGGACAACCGGTCCGCGATGTGTTTCAAGCCGACCTGGTCGGCATAGAACATCGGGCCGCCGCGATAGATCGGCCAGCCGTAGCCGTAGAGCCAGATCACGTCGATGTCGCTCGGCCGCGCCGCGACCTTCTCCTCTAAAATGCGGGCGCCCTCGTTGATCATCGGATACATCATGCGCTCGAGGATCTCGTCGTCGCTGACGACGCGGCGCTTGCGCCCCAACCGCTGCAGCGTTTCGTCGATCAGCTTTTCCACTTCGGGATCGGGCATTGCCGCGCGCGAGCCGGCTTCATACTTGTAATAGCCCTTGCCGGTCTTCTGCCCGAAACGCCCGGCTTCGCATAGCGCATCCGCGATCTCCGACTTGACACCACGGTCCTTGCGCGAGCGCCAGCCGATATCGAGGCCGGCGAGATCGCCCATCGCGAACGGGCCCATCGGCATGCCGAATTTTGTCACCACGGCATCGACCTGCTGCGGCAGCGCACCTTCGAACAGCAGCTTTTCCGCCTGCTTGCCGCGCTGCGCCAGCATGCGGTTGCCGACAAAGCCGTCGCAGACCCCGACCACCGCCGGCACTTTTGCGATTTTGCGCGCTACTGCGACCGCCGTGGTCAGCGCATCGGGCGCGGTCTTTTCCGCGCGCACGATCTCGCACAGCTTCATCACATTGGCAGGCGAGAAGAAATGCATGCCCAGCACGTCCTGCGGACGGTTGGTCACTTTCGCGATCTCGTCGATGTTGAGATAGGAGGTGTTGCTGGCGAGCACCGCGCCCGGCTTGGCGTATTTATCAAGCGCGGCAAAAACTTCCTTCTTGATCGCCATGGTCTCGAACACCGCCTCGATGACGAGGTCGGCATCCCTGACATTCTCCAGCCCGACCTTGCCGTCGATCAGGCCCATGCGCTTGGCCGGCGCATCGGCGGGAATGCCGCCGCGGGCGGCGGTCGCCTCGTAGTTCTTCTGCATCACGCCCATGCCGCGCTTGAGCTGTTCGTCGCCGGTCTCGATCAGCGTCACCGGAATACCGGCGTTGGCGAACGACATCGCGATGCCGCCACCCATGGTGCCGGCGCCGATGATGGCGACGCGCTCGACATTGCGCGGTTTTGTGCCCTCGGGAACGCCGGCGACCTTTGCCGCCTCGCGCTCGGAGAAGAACGCATAGCGCTGCGCCTTGGACTGATCGCCATTCATCAGTTTCAGAAAGCCTTCGCGTTCCTTCTTCAGCCCTTCGTCGAACGGATAATCGATCGCCGCGCCGACCGCGTCGGCGGCCGCGAATGGCGCTTCCAGTCCGCGCGCCTTTTTGGTGAGCGCCGCGACCGCATTGGTGAAGATCGAGCGGTCGGCCTTCGCCGCCGCGAGTTTTGAGTCGTCATCGCGCAATTTGCGCAACGGCCGCTTCTCGGCCAGCACCTTGCGCGCAAAGGCTTCGCCGCCCGAGGCCGGACCTTCGACGATTTCGTCGATCAAGCCCTGCTTCAGCGCTTCCGCGGCGGGAATCGGATCGCCGCCGACGATCATCTTGACCGCGAGTTCCGGGCCGACCGCGCGCGGCAACCGTTGCGTGCCGCCCGCGCCCGGCAGCAGGCCGAGCTTTACTTCGGGCAGGCCGAGCCTTGCGTCTTTAGTCGCAACGCGGAAGTGGCAACCGAGCGCGACTTCGAGCCCGCCGCCCAATGCGGTGCCATGAATTGCGGCAATGGTCGGCTTCGGGCAATTTTCCAGCTCGGAAATCACCTCGGCGAGGCCGGGCGGCTGCGGCGGCTTGCCGAATTCGGTGATATCGGCACCCGCGATGAAGGTGCGGCCGGCGCAGGTGAGCACGATTGCCTTCACTTCGGGATCGGCGGCGGCGCTTTTGACGGATTCGAAAATGCCGCGACGAACTGCCGCGCTCAGTGCGTTCACCGGCGGGCTGTTCACCGTGACGATGGCAATCGCGTCATGACGTTCGAGCTTGACCACTTCACTCACGGCACTCTCCTTGAATACACCGGGTTTTTCGTTGATTTCGCAGTGCGGAATTTAATTCCACATCTTGACAGGGAGGGTTATTTTGAAGCACGTCCCTTGTCAACGACATCAGCACAGCAGCAGGGAATGAAGCGTCCAGCCAGGAAAGCGGCGACCGATCGCAGCTTTGTCGTCGCGTTGTCTCGCGGCCTCGATGTGTTGCGCGCATTTCGTCCCAACGACGGGCTTCTTGGCAATCAGGAGATCGCGGCCCGTACGAACTTGCCCAAGCCGACCATTTCGCGGCTGACCTACACGTTGACCAAGCTCGGCTACCTTACACAGGTTCCGCGGTTCGAGAAATATCAACTGGCGCCGTCAGCCATGGCGCTGGGGTATGCCGCCCTTGCAAATCTCGGCGTTCGGCATTTGTCCGAACAGTTTCGCAATGAATTGATGCGACAGACCGGCGGTGCGTGCGCGGTCGGCGCGCGCGACCGGCTCAGCATGATCTATTTCGGCCAAAGCCGCAGCGAATTGACGGTAGGCGTTCAGCTCGACGTGGGATCAAGAGTGCCGATTGCAACGACGGCAATGGGCCGCGCCTATTTCTGGGCCTTGCCGGAGGATGAGCGCAGCAACCTGCAGCGCGAGCTTCGCGAGCATTACGGCCACCGCTGGCCCAAGGTACGCGATGGCCTCGAACGATCCGGCGAGACAGTAGCGAAGCACGGCTTTGCAATTTCAGCGGGCGAGTGGCACGACGACATTCATGCCGCCGGCGTCTCGTTGACGCTGGGCGATGGAACCGGTCCGTATGCCTTCAACTGCGGCGCGCCCGCTTTCCGTTTCACCGAAGAGCGGCTGCGCAACGACATTGGACCTCGTCTCGTGGCGATGGTAAGGAACATCGAAGCCGCCCTCGGCGGCGCGGCGCCGCAATCAAAAAAACCAGAAACCAAAAAGATGAAACCAGGAGGGAAAGTTGCACGTGTGGTCGAGGGGATCGATTAGCGCCTATCGTGACGGCCGGCGGGGCCGAACGGTATGATGCAGACTCAGCTCGCGCAGGGACAGGCCGGCTCAGCTGCTCCCCTGCTCGCGGTTCGCGACGTGAGCGTCGTGTTCGGCGGCATCATCGCATTGAACGGCGTGTCGTTCGACATGCACAAGGGCAAGATCCTCGGCCTGATCGGGCCGAACGGCGCCGGCAAGACCACGCTGTTCAATTGTCTCTCCAGGCTCTATCAACCCAGCAAAGGCGATATCCTGCTCGAGGGCGAGAGCATCCTGACCCGTCCGGCGCACAAGATCGCCGAAATCGGCATCGGCCGCACCTTCCAGAACGTCGCGCTGTTTCCCAATCTTTCGGTGCTCGACAATGTCAGGGTCGGCGCCCACTCGCGTACCAACGGCGACATCGTCAGCGATTGTCTGAAGCTGAAGAAGGTTCGCCGCACCGAGGCAGCGATCAACGAACGCGTCCACGAAATCCTCGGCTATCTCGACCTTGAAGACGTCGCGCACACCGTCGTCGCCGGTCTGCCGTTCGGCACCCAGAAGCGCGTCGAGCTGGCGCGGGCGCTGGCCGCGCAACCGAAAATCCTGCTGCTCGACGAACCGGCCGGCGGGCTCAACCATGAGGAAGTCCACGTCCTCGGCGACCTGATCCGGCGGATTCGCGACGACCGCGACGTCACCGTACTGCTGGTCGAGCATCACATGGGACTGGTGATGTCGATCGCCGACCATGTGGTCGCGCTTAACTTCGGCAAGAAGCTCGCCGAAGGCACGCCCGCCGCCGTGCAATCCGATCCCGATGTGATCAAGGCGTATCTCGGGAGCAAGGACCAATGACGGCGATGCTCAACATCAAGGACCTCAGGGCCTATTACGGCCAGGTCCAGGCGCTGCACGGCATGCAATTCTCGCTCAACGAAGGCAGCGTGACCACGCTGCTCGGCGCCAACGGCGCCGGCAAGACCACCACGCTGCGCGCGATCTGCAACATGGTGCGCTCCACCGGTTCGATCGAGTTCGACGGCGCCCCGCTCGGCAACCGCTCCACCGAAAACATCGTCCGGCTCGGCATCGCGCATGTGCCGCAGGGCCGCGGCACCTTCACCACCATGACGGTGGAGGAAAATCTCCAGCTCGGCGCCATCACCCGCAAGGACAGTAAAGGCGTCGTCGCCGACATCGAGCGGATGTACGATCACTTCCCGGTGCTGAAGCAGCGCCACACCCAGCAGGCCGGCACGCTGTCGGGCGGCGAGCAGCAGATGCTTGCGGTGGCCCGCGCGCTGATGCTGCGGCCGCGGCTGATGCTGCTGGACGAGCCCTCGTTCGGCCTCGCGCCGCTGGTCGTGCGCGACCTGTTCAAGATCCTCGGCAAGATCAACCGCGACGACAAGGTCACCATCCTTGTCGTGGAGCAGAACGCGCAACTGGCGCTGGAGCTCGCCGACACGGCTTACGTGATCGAAACCGGCCGTATCGTGATGTCCGGAAAGGCCAGCGAGATCGCGAACAACGAAGACGTCCGTAAATCCTATCTCGGTTACTAGAGCATGATGATCTCGGGTCCAATCGCCGTGACGTTCGCTTCACCTCTCCCCGCAGGGGAGAGGTCGGATTGCATCGTCAGATGCAATCCGGGTGAGGGGCTGCCGCGAGTCCTGAGTGCGTGGAGGGTCCCCTCACCCGCCGCGCATCTGGCGATGCGCGTCGACCTCTCCCCTGCGGGGAGAGGTGAATGCGGGCCGCTTCATCCTGAATTCATCACGGTCTAAAAAAGGAGCGGCCATGGAACTCTTTACCAACCAGGTCCTGGCCGGCATCGCCACCGGCGCGATCTATGCCTGCATGGCGCTCGCCGTGGTCATGATCTATCAGGCCATCGATCATCTGAATTTCGCGCAAGGCGAAATGGCGATGTTCTCGACCTTCATTTCCTGGCAGCTGATGCAATGGGGTATCCCCTACTGGTGGGCGTTCCTGCTTACGCTGGCGTTTTCCTTTGCCGGCGGCATCCTGATCGAGCGGCTGCTGTTCAAGCCGCTGGCCAAGGCCCCGATCCTGACCAACGTCGCAGGCTTCATCGCGCTGTTTGCGATCATCAACAGCGTCGCCGGGCTGATCTGGGACTTTACCATCAAGCAGTATCCGACCCCGTTCGGATCCTCGCCGTTTCTCGGCAGCCAGCTGATCTCGACCCATCAGGCCGGCATGATCGGCGTCACATTGGTGCTGCTGATCCTGCTGTATTTCTTCTTTCAGTTCACGCGGATGGGTCTCGCCATGCGCGCCGCGGCGTCTTTGCCGGAATCGGCGCGGCTGGTCGGCATCAACACCTCATGGATGATCGCGCTGGGCTGGGGCATGGCGGCTGCGATCGGCTCGATCGCCGGCATCCTGATCGCGCCGGTGGTGTTCCTGGAGCCGAACATGATGTTGGGCGTGCTGATCTACGGATTTGCCGCGGCCGTGCTGGGCGGGCTGACCAGTCCGCTCGGCGCCGTGATCGGCGGCTTCCTGGTCGGCGTGTTCGAGAACCTCGCTGGAACCTATATTCCCAACGTCGGCAATGAACTGAAATTGCCGATCGCGCTGGCGCTGATCATCACCGTACTGGTCGTCAAACCCGCCGGCCTGTTCGGCCGGCCCATCGTGAAGCGAGTTTGATCATGAGCGCTGTCCAGGAAACCGTCACCGAGGCCCCGGCGATCGACGCCGTTCCGAAGCGGGCGATGACGCTCAGCCTCGGCACCTCGCTCACCGTGCTGGCGCTGCTGCTGGTGTTTCCGCTGTTTGTGAAGAACTTCATCGTCTTCCAGATGACGACGGTTTTGATCTATGCCATCGCGGTGCTCGCGCTCAACATCCTGACCGGCGGCAGCGGGCAGTTTTCGCTCGGCCAGAGCGCGTTTTATGCGCTCGGCGCCTATACCTCGGCGATCCTGATCGAACACGGCAACATGAACTATGCGCTGACGCTGCCCATCGCCGGAATGATCTGCTTTGCCTTCGGGTTTCTGTTCGGACTGCCCGCGCTGCGCCTGAGCGGCGTTTATCTGGCGCTGGCAACCTTTGCGCTGGCAACCGCGATGCCGCAATTCCTGAAGCTCGGCTTCATCGAGCACTGGACCGGCGGCGTACAGGGTCTCGTGGTCACCAAGCCCGATGCGCCGTTCGGACTGCCGATGTCGCAGGACATGTGGCTGTATTACTTTACGCTGGCGATTGCGATCGGCATTTACGTCGCCTCCGTCAATCTGCTGAGATCGCGCTCCGGCCGCGCCTTGATGGCGATCCGCGACAACGAGATCGCGGCGTCCGCGATGGGCGTCGACGTCGCGCTGTACAAGACCCTGGCGTTCGGAGTCAGCGCGGGCATCACCGGCATTGCCGGCGGCTTGGGCGCCATCGCCGTGCAATTCGTCGCTCCCGACAGCTACACCATCCAGCTCGCCATCAACCTGTTTTTGGGCATGGTGGTCGGCGGCGTCGGATGGCTGCCGGGATCGATCGTCGGTGCGGCCTTCATCGTGTTCGTTCCCAACATCGCGGAGGGGATTTCGAAAGGCCTCTCCGGCGCGGTGTTCGGCGTTTTGTTGTTCATCGTCATCTTCCTCGTTCCCCACGGCGCAAGGCAGGTGGCGTTCGTCGCCCAGAGCCTGATCGGCAAGATCAGGAAAAACTAGAAACTAGAAGGAGAAGTTATGCTTTCCAGACAACTACGGCTAGCCGCGTTCTCGACGGCGGTCATCGCTTTTGCGGCAATGAGCGGCAGCGCCCTTGCCCAGAAGAAATACGACACCGGCGCCACCGACACCGAGATCAAGATCGGCAACATCATGCCCTATAGCGGGCCTGCCTCGGCCTATGGCGTGATCGGCAAGACCGAAGAAGCCTATTTCAAGATGATCAACGACAATGGCGGCATCAAGGGCCGCAAGGTCAATTTCATCAGCTATGACGACGGCTACTCGCCGCCGAAGGCCGTAGAGCAGGTTCGCAAGCTGGTCGAGAGCGACGAAGTGCTGCTGGTCTTCAATCCGCTGGGCACGCCGTCGAACACCGCGATCCAGAAATATCTCAACGCCAAGAAGGTGCCGCAGCTGTTCGTCGCCACCGGCGCGACCAAGTGGAACGATCCGAAGGATTTTCCCTGGACCATGGGCTGGCAGCCCTCCTACCAGAGCGAGGCGCGCATCTACGCCAAATATCTGGTGAAGGAGAAGCCCGACGCCAAGATCGCGGTGTTCTTTCAGAATGACGATTTCGGCAAGGACTACCTCAAGGGCCTGAAGGACGGTCTCGGGCCTAAGGCGTCGATGATCATCGCCGAGGAAAGCTACGAGACCTCGGAGCCTTCGATCGACGGTCATATCGTCAAGCTGAAATCCACCGGCGCCGATGTCTTCATCAACATCACCACGCCGAAATTCGCGGCTCAGGCGATCAAGAAGATTGCCGAGATCGAATGGAAACCGCTGCACATCGTCTCCAACGTCTCGGCCTCCGTCGGCGGCGTGATGAAGCCGGCCGGGCTGGAAGCGAGCCAAGGCGTGCTGTCGGCCGCCTACGCCAAGGACGGCGCCGATCCGCAGTGGTCCACCGATGCCGATTTCAAGAAGTGGATCGCCTTCGTGGACAAGTACATGCCCGGCGCCGACAAGAACGACGGCTCGATCGTCTACGGCTACGGTGTCGCGCAAACGCTGGCGAAGACGCTGGAGATGTGCGGCGACGATCTCACCCGCGCCAATGTCATGAAGCAGGCGGCAAGCCTGAAGGATTTTGCCCCCGACACCCTGCTGCCCGGCGTCAAGATCAACACCAGCGCCACCGATTTCGCGCCCATCAGCCAGTTGCAGATGATGCGGTTCAAGGGCGAGAAGTGGGACCTGTTCGGCGACATCATCAGCGGCGACATCACCAACTGATACCGTCGGCCCTTACCTCTCCCCGCTTGCGGCCCGCAAGCGGGGAGAGGTGACCAATAATAGGCCCCCTGCGACAAAGGTCGCAGGGGGCTTATTCTTGCTGGCAAGCGGCGAAAGGTATTCAATGGCGGGTGAGGGGCCGCGAAGCGCTCCCGATCAAAAAACCGTGACACCTTCACAGGATTTAAGGGAGATCAACGATGTCCGCATTGCACTTGCGATTGGCAGCCTTTTCGGCCGCCGTCGCCCTACTTGGCGCGACCAGCAGCGGCGCCCTCGCGCAGAAAAAATACGACACCGGCGCCACCGATACCGAAATCAAGATCGGCAATATCATGCCCTACAGCGGACCTGCCTCCGCCTACGGCGTGATCGGCTCGACCGAGGCCGCCTACTTCAAGAAGATCAACGCCGAGGGCGGCATCAACGGCCGCAAGATCAACTTCATCAGCTATGACGACGCCTACTCGCCGCCGAAGACGGTGGAGCAGGCCCGCAAGCTGGTCGAAAGCGACGAGGTGCTTTTCATCTTCAATCCGCTGGGCACGCCGCCCAATACGGCGATTCAGAAATACATGAATTCGAAGAAGATACCGCAGCTGTTCGTCGCCACCGGCGCCACCAAATGGAACGATCCCAAGGACAATCCCTGGACCATGGGATGGCAGCCCAACTACCAGAGCGAATCCCGCATCTATGCGAAGTACATCCTTAAAGAGAAGCCCAACGCGAAGATCGCCGTGCTGTACCAGAACGACGACTACGGCAAGGATTACCTTAAAGGCCTGAAGGACGGTCTCGGCGCCAAGGCGGCTTCGATGATCATTGTCGAGGAAAGCTACGAGACTTCCGAGCCTTCGATCGACGGCCATATCGTCAAGCTGAAGTCGCTGAACGCAGACGTGTTCTTCAATGTCACCACGCCGAAATTCGCGGCGCAGGCGATCAAGAAGATGGCCGAAATAGGCTGGAAGCCGCTGCACTTTCTCAACAACGTCTCGGCCTCGATCGGCAGCGTGATGAAGCCGGCGGGTTTCGAGAATTCGCAGGACATCATCTCGTCGAACTACCTGAAGGACACGTCCGATCCGCAGTGGAAGGACGATGCCGGCATGAAGGCCTTCGATGAGTTCCTCGCCAAGTATTTCCCTGAAGGCAACAGGGTCGATGGCTCGGTGATGTACGGCTACACCGTCGCGCAGGGCCTGGTGCATGTGCTGAAGGCCTGCGGCGACAACCTCACCCGTGAGAACATCATGAAGCAGGCGGCCAGCATCAAGGATCTTCGAGCTGGGCGGCATCTTGCCTGGCATCAAGGTCAACACCAGCGCCAGCGATTTCGCGCCGATCGCGCAGCTTCAGCTGATGAAGTTCCATGGCGATAAGTGGGATCTGTTCGGCGAAATCATCAGCGGCGACGTCGGCGGCTGACACGCCGGCACGTTGACTGACTACTAAAGGAGCAGCCTCCCGCGCATTGCGCGGGGGGCTTTTTGTTGATGGCACCCCTTAAATGGTATTCAATGCCGCCAGGTCAAAACGCGCTTTCGCTCAAGAAGAAGCCATGACACGCACACCCACGAACATTTCATCATAAGGGAGAACCGGAATGCCTGCTGTCACCAACAAACTTGCCGTTTTTTCGGCCGCGTTCGCGCTGCTCGCCGCATCCGCAAGCGGCGCGCTCGCGCAGAAGAAATACGACACCGGCGCCACCGACACCGAGATCAAGATCGGCAACATCATGCCCTATAGCGGGCCCGCCTCGGCTTACGGCGTCATCGGCAAGACCGAAGCGGCTTACTTCAAGAAGATCAACGACGCCGGCGGCATCAACGGCCGCAAGATCAACTTCATCAGCTATGACGACGCCTATTCGCCGCCGAAGACGGTGGAGCAGGCGCGCAAGCTGGTGGAGAGCGACGAAGTGCTGTTCATCTTCAACTCGCTCGGCACGCCGCCGAATTCGGCGATCCAGAAATACATGAATTCGAAGAAGGTGCCGCAGCTGTTCGTCGCCACCGGCGCCACCAAGTGGAACGATCCCAAGGACTTTCCGTGGACCATGGGATGGCAGCCGAACTACCAGAGCGAATCGCAGATCTACGCGAAATACATCCTGAAAGAAAAACCCAACGCCAAGATCGCGGTGCTGTATCAGAACGACGATTACGGCAAGGACTACCTCAAGGGCCTGAAGGACGGGCTAGGCGCCAAGGCCGGCGCGATGATCGTCGCCGAGGAAAGTTTCGAGACCTCGGAGCCGAGCGTCGACAATCACATCGTGAAACTCAAATCGACCAACGCCGATATCTTCGTCAACATCTCGACGCCGAAATTCGCGGCGCAGGCCATCAAGAAAATGGCCGAGATCCAGTGGAAGCCGCTGCACTTCCTCAACAACGTGTCGGCCTCGGTCGGCAGCGTGATCAAGCCCGCCGGCTATGAGAACTCGCAGGACATCATTTCGGCGGCGTATCTGAAGGACGCCTCCGACAAGCAGTGGGACAACGATCCCGGCATGAAGGAGTTTTATGCCTTCCTCGAGAAGGATTTTCCGGAAGGCAACAAGCTCGACGGCTCGGTCGTGGTCGGCTACGGCGTGTCGCAGACCCTGGTCAAGGTGCTGCAGATGTGCGGCGACAACCTGACCCGCGAAAACGTCATGAAGCAGGCGGCCAATCTCAAGGATTTCCGCACCGAAGTCCTGCTGCCCGGCATCAAGATCAACACCAGCCCGACCGACTTCGCGCCGATTTCCTCGCTTCAGCTGATGAAGTTCAAGGGCGAGAAGTGGGAGCTGTTCGGCGACGTCATCAACGCGGACGTCGGGGGCTGAGCTTACGTTCCCCGGACGCAGCGCAGCGCGTAGCACTTGCGAAGCGGTGCGCTGCAGAGCCGGGGCCGTAGCGAACGCCGGCGTGCGGTACGGAAAAAGCCTTCCGCTCGGAGGGTTTTTTCGTCATTGCGAGCGAAGCGAAGCAATCCAGAGCCGCGCACGCGGAAGGACTGGATTGCTTCGTCGCAAGGGCTCCTCGCAATGACGGAGCTCGTTACTCTACAAACGTCACCGTCTCGGCAACGCTCGCGCGCGAGGTGCGGTAGCTGTTGATCTTGTGGGCGTGGTCGGCAAAGCCGAACGAGATGCCGCACACCACGCGGCGGTCGCCGGGAATGCCAAAATGCCGGCGGATCATGCCGGAATGGCGGGCAAGCGCCGCCTGCGGAATGGTGCCAAGGCCGAGCGCCTGGGCGGCAAGCATGAAATTGCCGACATAGGCGCCGCAATCGATCGCGCCGTAAATGCCGAGCGCCTCGTCGGTATGGATGATGGCGACGTGCGGTGCGCCGAAGAAGTTGTAATTCTCCAGCGCTTGCCTCGCATAGGCCGCCTTGTCGCCGCGCGTAATCCCGAGCGTGTTGTAAAGCTGAAAGCCGCTTTCGCGGCGGCGCTCCAGATAGACGCCGAGATATTCGCGCGGAAACTCGAAGTCGCCGTCCTGCGGCGCGCCGGACGAGGCCTCCGCATAGATCGCCTTGCGGAATTTTTCTTTTGCCTCGCCGCCCGCGATCACCACCTGCCACGGCTGGCTGTTGCACCACGACGCGGTCCGTTGCGCCGTGGTCAGTACGCGATCGATGGTTTCGCGCGGCACCGGCTCGGGCTTGAACGCGCGGACGGAGTAGCGTTCCTGCAGCAGCGTTTCGAGGATGTCGATGGGCTTTGTACCGGTGCTGTTCGCGTCGGAATCTCTCATCTTGGTCGTCCCCGCGAAGGCGGGGACCCATAACCCCTGGCCTGTCTGTTGGAGAAAAAAATTTGCCACACTGCTGAAACGAGACGGCACGGCGTATGGGTCCCCGCCTTCGCGGGGACGACGACTTACCGCCCCTTGGTCGGGATCTTGTTGAACGGCACGTCCTTATCCACGCGAATATCGCCGGGCAGTCCGAGCACACGCTCGGCGATGATGTTGCGCAGGATTTCGTCGGTGCCGCCGGCGATGCGCATCGAGGGCGAGCTCAGCAGCATCTGCTGGAACTGGCCGCGCGCCTCCGGCTCGTCGGCCCCGGTGAGCACGCCGGCCGCACCTTCGAGGTCCATCGCAACCATCGCGATGTCCTGCAGCATCGAGCCCGCCACCAGCTTGCCGATGGAATTTTCCGGCCCCGGACGCTCGCCCTTGGACAGCGCCGAGATCGCGCGGTAGCTGGTGTACTTTAAGCCGCTCGCCTTCACCGCCCAGCTCGCAAGCTTCGAGCGCGTCGCGGGATCGTCGATCGCCAGCCCGTCGTCGGTCATCAAATTGGAGCAGAAATCGAACATCTCGGGGAATCCCGTCGCAAGCCGCGAGCCGATCGACATCCGCTCGTTCATCAGCGTGGTCAGCGACACGTTCCAGCCGTCGCCGACCGCGCCGAGGCGCTGGCTATCCGGAATTTTCACGTCGGTGAAAAACACCTCGTTGAATTCCTGCATGCCGTTGGCCTGCTTGATCGGTTTTATCTCGACGCCCGGGCTCTTCATGTCGAGGAAGAACATGGTCAGCCCCTTGTGCTTCGGCACATTGGGATCGGTGCGGGTGATCAACAACCCGTAGTCGGAATAATGCGCGCCGGAGGTCCAGATCTTCTGGCCGTTGATAATCCAGTCGTCGCCCTGCTTCTCCGCACGGGTGCGCAGGCCGGCGACGTCAGAGCCGCCCGCGGGTTCGGAAAACAGCTGGCACCAGATCTGTTCGCCCGACGCCAGCTTCGGCAGGTAGTGCCGCTTGTGCTCCTCGCTGCCATAGGCCATCACCGTCGGCCCGCACATGCCCTCGCCGATCTGGAACGGCTGCGTCAGCTTGCCGTAGACGCCCTCCTCCTGCTGCCAGATCACGCGCTCGATCGGGGTGGCGCCGCGGCCGCCATATTCCTTCGGCCAGTGCAGGCAGGCCCAGCCGGCCTCGGCCTTTTTCTTCTGCCAGGCCTTGCCGACATCGACGATCTCTTCCTTCGCAAGCCTGATACGGCCGAGCGAGGCCTTCGACAGCTCGGCCTCGTATTGCTTCGGCGCGTTGGCGTCGACCCACTTTCGCGCCTCGGCGCGGAACGCGGCTTCCTGCGGGGTGTCGTCGAAATTCATTGGCGCGATCCTTTCAATTCGTCGTCCCCGCGAAGGCGGGGACCCATACGCCGTGTCGTCTCGTTGTCGGTACGGTGGCAAAGTCCTTCTTCAAAAGGAAACGCCAGGGGTTATGGGTCCCCGCCTTCGCGGGGACGACGAAGGAGTGTTTTTCGCCGCCATCCATCACCCCCGCCCCTTGGTCGGTATCTTGTTGAACGGCACGTCCTTGTCCACCCTGATATCGCCGGGCAGCCCGAGCACCCGCTCGGCGATGATGTTGCGCATGATCTCGTCGGTGCCGCCTTCGACGCGGGTGCCGGGCGCGCGCAGCAGCATAGCCTGGAATTTTCCCGCGGCTTCCGCATCCTCCGGCCCGCTCAGCACGCCCGCCGCGCCCTGCAGGTCCAGCGCGTAGGCCGCGATATCCTGGACCATCGATCCCGCGACCAGCTTGCCGATGGAATTTTCAGGCCCCGGCCGCTCGCCCTTCGACAGCGCCGAGATGGCCCGGAAACTGGTGTATTTCAGGCCGCTGGCCTTCACCGCCCAGTTGGCAAGTTTTGAACGCACGCTGCGGTCATCGATGGCGAGGCCGTCTTCCAGCATCAGATTGCTGCAGAACTCGAACAATTCGGGAAAGCCGGTCGAGACGCCTGCGCCGATCGACATGCGCTCGTTCATCAGCGTGGTCAGCGACACGTTCCAGCCGTCATGGACCTCGCCGAGCCGCTGGCTGTCCGGAATCTTTACGTCGGTGAAATACACCTCGTTGAAGTCGGACGCGCCATTGGCCTGCTTGATCGGCTTGATCTCGACGCCCGGGCTCTTCATGTCGAGGAAGAACATGGTGAGGCCCTTGTGCTTGGGCACGTTGGGATCGGTACGCGTGAGCAGGATGCCGTAATCGGAATAATGCGCGCCCGAGGTCCAGATCTTCTGGCCGTTGACGATCCAGCCGTCGCCCTGCCTTTCCGCCCGCGTGCGCAGGCCCGCGACGTCCGAGCCGCCGGCAGGCTCGGAGAATAGCTGACACCAGATCTTCTCGCCGGATGCGAGCGGCGGCAGATATTTACGCTTCTGCTCCTCGCCGGCGAATGCCATCATGGTCGGCCCGCACATGCCGTGGCCGATGATGAACATGCCGCTGAGCTTTCCGAACGCGCCCTCTTCCTGCTGCCAGATCACCCGCTCGATCGGGGTCGCGCCGCGGCCGCCATACTCCTTCGGCCAGTGCAGGCAGGCCCAGCCGGCGTCGGCCTTTTTCTTCTGCCATGCTTTTGCGACCTGCAGGATATTGGCGTCCTTGAGCTGGGTGCGGCCGAGCGAGGCTTTTTTCAGCTCATCCTCATATTGCTTCGGCGCATTGGCCGATATCCACGCCTTCGCCTCGGCGCGAAACGCGGCTTCCTGTGGCGTGTCATCGAAGTTCATGTCGCGTTGTCCCTCATCTCTTATCGAATGCTCGCCGCATATTCGGCCGGCAGTCCCAGCCGAATGGCAACCATCCGTAATTTTTCCGCGTATTCCGGATTTGCCTCTTCTATTTCGCCTGACGGCGGAAGATTGAAGCAGAGCGCGGGAACACACGATCGATCCGCAAGCCGGGCGATGACAGCCTCCGGCCGGTAAGCCGAAACGCTCGGCTCCGAATAGAGCCGTTCGACCTCTTCGTGCGAAAGTCCGAAAACAAAGCCATGGGCCGAGCCGACGGGATCAGGAACCAGCGTGGCGCGGCGGCCGATGCGCAGCGCCATTCCCGATACGCAGGCTTGACGCCCATTGACCGGATGCAGTCCCTTGGCGCGCAACAGGTCGGCGTCCATGAACAATCCGTAAAAGAACACGTCGATGTTCCGGGATTCCATATTTCTACGCCGCGTTTCGTTTCCGCATGCGGTCGATCAGCGCGTCTTCCCAATACGACAGGCTGCCCAGCCCCAGCGCCAGCGCGTTGGCGCGGCGGTAGTACATGTGGCAGTCGAACTCCCAGGTGAATCCCATGCCGCCATGCACCTGGATGTTATTCTTGGCGCAATGCTGGAACGCCTGCGTCGCGCTGATCCGCGCCGAGGCCGCGGCCTCCGGCAGTTCCGAGGCATTGGTGGAGAGCGCCCAGGCGCCGTAATAGCAATTCGAGCGCGCCAGCGTCGCCGACACATACATGTCGGCCAGCATGTGTTTGACGGCCTGGAACGAGCCGATCGGGCGGCCGAAGGCGATGCGGTCCAGCGCATAGTCGCGGCCCATCTCCAGCGCGCGGTCGGCGCCGCCGACCTGCTCGAACGCCAGCAGCACCGCGGCGCGGTCGAGCACCTGGCCGATGATGCTCCAGCCTTCATTGGCGGGGCCGAGCGGCTCGGCCTTGCAATTCCTGAAGGTGATCTCGGCCTGGCCGCGCGACGGATCGACATTGGTCAGCGCTTTGGCCTCGACGCCGTCAGCTTTCATGTCGACGATGAACAGCGAGATATCGGTTTCGCGGCCGCTCGATCCCGAGCGCGCGGCGACGATCGCGAAATCGGCGATGGCGCCGTCCGGCACCGGCCGCTTGACGCCGGTCAGCGAACCGCCGGACGCGGTGAGCTTGATTGCCTGCGGCGACGGATTGCCCTTGCCCTCGAACAGCGCCAGCGTGCCGATGGCGTCGCCGGAAGCGATTTTCGGCAACCACTTCTGCTTCTGCGCGTCACTTCCCGCCAGCATCAAGGCTTCGGCGGCAAGATACACCGTCGACGAGAACGGCACCGGCGCCAGCGCCCGGCCCATCTCCTCGGCGATCACGCAGAGTTCGAGATGCCCCGCGCCTGCGCCGCCGAACTGTTCCGGGATCGCGACGCCGAGGAAACCCATTTCCGCCAGGCCCTTCCACAATTCCTTGTCGTAAGCCGCCTTGCCGTCGAGCACTTCGCGTACCGCCTTGGGCGAGCATTTTTCAGCGAGATATTTTCGCGCCTCGTCGCGCAGCTGCTTCTGGTCGTCGGAGAAATCGAAATTCATGGTGCGTTACTCGGGTTGTGAGAGGAATTCCAGTTGTCGTCCCCGCGAAGGCGGGGACCCATACGCCGTGTCGTATCGTTGAGGCATTGTGGCAAAGTCCTTTTGCAACAGGAAACGCCAGGGGTTATGGGTCCCCGCCTTCGCGAGGACGACGGACTACCTCGGCGCCATCCGGATCGCGCCGTCGAGGCGGATGGTTTCGCCGTTGATCATCGGATTTTCGACGATGTGCACCGCGAGCGCGCCGTATTCCGAGGCGTCGCCGAGCCGCGCCGGATGCGGCACCTGCGCGCCGAGACTCTTGCGCGCCTCTTCGTTCAGGCCCATCAGCAGCGGCGTCAGGAAAAGGCCGGGCGCGATGGTGTTGACGCGGATCAGGTGCTGCGCGAGGTCGCGCGCCACCGGGATGGTCATGCCGACCACGCCGCCTTTGGAAGCCGAATAGGCGACCTGCCCGATCTGGCCTTCATAGGCGGCGACGCTGGCGGTGTTGATGATGACGCCGCGCTCCTCGCCGACCGGCGGTTCTTTCAACAACGCTTCGGTGAACAGCCGCAGCACGTTGAAGGTGCCGACCAGGTTGACCATGACCACGCGGGTGAACTTGTGGAGCGGATAGACGCCCTGCTTGCCGACGATGCGCGCCGAACCGCCGATCCCCGCGCAATTGACCAGGATGCGCGCGGTGCCATTGGCGGCTTCGCCCTTGGCAATGGCCGCCTTGACGTCGTCCTCACTGGTGACGTCGCCGACCAGCGCCACGCCCTTCACCTCGGCGGCGACCTTCTCGGCATTCTCCTTGCTCTGGTCGAGCACGGCGATCCTGGCGCCCTTGGCCGCCATCGCCCGCGCGGTCGCAGCACCAAGGCCGGAGCCACCGCCGGTGATGAGAACGGAGACGTCTTTCAACTGCATGACAAAACCTTTCCTTGGGTGTTTTGGCGAATAGTGAGTAGCGAATAGCGAATAGAATTTTTTTCTGCTCTATTCGCTATTCGCTACTCGCTATTCGCTATTCGCTTCTTTCTTGTTCAACATGCCTCCGAGCAGCAGCGCTTCCATATGTTCGATGTAGTCGCGGCAGACCTTGTCGGTGACCGGACCGACGCCTGTGGCGCGGGTCATGGCGTGGCGGCCGAAGAACAGATGATCGCAGGCGCCGATCAGGCTGGTATAGAACAGCACCGGATCGACGTTGCGGAATTCGCCTCCCGCAACGCCTTCCGCAAGCAGACGGCGCTGGAAATCCAGCAGCGGCCCGACAAAGAATTTTGAAACTTCATCGGCGGCCTCGGTGCTGCTCTCGTGCAGCAGGTAGTGGATCAGCCGGTTCATGTAAGGAAACTGGTAATACGCCTTGATGATGCCGGCGATGTGCAGCTTCAGCTTCGCGGTGGGCGTGATCGGCTGCGCCAGCAGGTATTCGAGATGCGTCACCTCGGTTGCGGCGTCACGCGCCAGCAGCGCCAGCAGCAGCCCGTCCTTGTTGCCGAAATGGTATTTCACCAGCGCGGCGTTGATGCCGGACTTTTGCGCGATATCGCTGAGCGACACATCGATCGAGTTGCGTTCGATCATCAATTCGCTCGCGGCGACCAGCAGCCTGTCGGCCGTGGTGTTTTTCGCTGGCTGCAGCCTGGCCGCTGCGCCGGTATTTGGATGCGGTGCCATCATGGTCCCACTAGAACTGGCCCGCAGTTAGCGCATGATACGGCTGCACTCAAGAGTTAATTGATTGATTGACTAAATCTCTCTTGTCTCGTAAATCGCGCGCATCATTCAAGCAATCCATCATCAGGGAGATCGCACATGGCCGAGGCCTATATCGTCGTCGCCGCACGCACCGCGGGCGGCCGCAAGGGAGGCCGCCTCGCCGGCTGGCATCCGGTGGATCTCGCCGCGTCCGTGCTGGATGCATTGGTGGAGCGCTCCGGCGCCGACCCCGCGCAGATCGAGGACGTCATCATGGGCTGCGTGATGCAGGCCGGCGAACAATCCAACAACGTCGCGCGCAATGCGGTGATGGCTTCAAGACTGCCGGAGAGCGTGCCGGGCACCTCGATCGACCGGCAATGCGGCTCCTCGCAGCAGGCGCTGCACTTCGCGGCCCAAGCCGTGATGTCCGGCACCATGGATGTGGTGATCGCCGCCGGCGTCGAGGGCATGACTCGGGTGCCGATGGGCCTTGCATCGTCGCTGCCGGCCAAGAACGGGTTTGGCCACTACAAGAGCCCGAAACTCGAAGAGCGCTATCCGAACATCGTGTTCAGCCAGTTCACCGGCGCGGAAATGATGGCGGAAAAGTACGGTCTGTCGAAGGATGATCTCGACCGATACGCCTATGAAAGCCATCAGCGCGCGATTGCGGCAACGCAAGCCGGCAAGTTCAAGGACGAGATCGTCCCGCTGCAGATCACGCGCGCCGACGGTTCGACCGACACCCACCACATCGACGAAGGTATCCGTTTCGATTCCACGCTCGACGGCATCCGCGGCGTCAAGCTCATTCAGGAAGGCGGAAAGCTCACTGCCGCCAGCGCCAGCCAGATCTGCGACGGCGCCTCCGGCGTCATGGTGGTCAACGAAAAGGGCCTGAAGGCGCTCGGCATCAAGCCGATGGCGCGGATTCATCACATGACCATGATGGGCGGCGATCCCGTGATCATGCTGGAAGCGCCGCTTCCCGCCACGCAGCGCGCCCTGCAGAAGGCCGGCATGAGCATCGACGATATCGACCTGTTCGAGGTGAACGAGGCTTTTGCCTCGGTGCCGACCGCGTGGCTGAAGACCACCGGCGCCGATCCGGCGCGGCTTAACGTCAATGGCGGCGCCATTGCGCTCGGGCATCCCCTGGGCGGCTCCGGCACCAAGCTGATGACCACGCTGGTGCATGCGCTGAAGCAGAACAACAAGCGCTACGGGCTGCAGACCATGTGCGAAGGCGGCGGCATGGCCAATGTGACGATCGTGGAGCGGCTGTAGGAGATTGCAGCAATTGTTGTCGTCCCCGCGAACGCGGGGACCCATAACCACCGGTGGTGATGATTAAGCTTGGAGCCAGCTCCACGCCATCTCATTTACGCCAGGGGTTATGGGTCCCCGCGTTCGCGGGGACGACGCAAGTTTTAAGGACCTCTCCATGACCCATCCCTCGGTGCACGCGCGCACCCAGCCCGACAAGATCGCCTACCAGATGGCCGGCACCGGCAAGGCCATCACCTATCGCGAGCTCGATGAACTGTCGAACCAGGGCGCCCACCTGTTTCGCTCGCTCGGTCTGCAAGCCGGCGACCACATCGCATTCCTGATCGAGAACCGGCTGGCCTTCATGGAGATCTGCTGGGCGGCGCAGCGTGCTGGGCTGTATTATACGGCGATCAGCCGCTACCTCACGCAGGACGAAATCGCCTACATCGTCAAGGACTGCGGCGCCAAGGTCGTCATCACCTCGCCGAAATGCGCCGATGCGATCAAGGGCCTGGTCAACGATGCGCCCGGCGCGCCGCTGTTCTTCATGGTCGACGAGCCGCTGCCCGGCTTCCGTTCCTGGGACAAGGAAGCCATCGCGCAGCCGGTCACGCCGATCCCGGATGAAGTCGCCGGCTATGACATGTTGTATTCGTCGGGCACCACCGGGCGGCCGAAGGGCATCAAGCGCGAGAGCGAGAACAACCCGATCGACCTGCCCAATCCGTTCTTAAAGCTGCTGTGCGCCGATATGTGCGGCATGTCATCCGACAGCATCTATCTGTCGCCGGCGCCGCTGTATCACGCAGCTCCCTTGCGCTTCAACATGATGGCGACCACGCTCGGCGGCACCTCGATCATCATGGAATCCTTCGACGCCGAGGAATTCCTGAAACTGGTGGAGAAGCATGAGGTCACGCAGTCGCAGCTGGTGCCGACCATGTTCGTGCGCATGCTGAAACTGCCGGACGAGGTGCGGTTGCGTTACGACGTCTCCTCGCTGAAAGGCGCGATCCACGCCGCGGCGCCCTGCCCGGTCGATGTCAAAGCGAAGATGATCGAATGGTGGGGCCCAAAGCTGATCGAATATTACGCGGGCTCCGAGGGCAACGGCGTCACCGTGTCGAACTCGCAGCAATGGCTGGAGCATCGCGGCACCGTCGGCCGCGCCGTGGTCGGCAAGATCAAGATCCTGGACGAGAACGACGAGGAATTGCCCACGGGGAAAATCGGCACGGTGTACTTCGCCGACGCGCCGGTGTTTTCCTATCACAACGATCCGGAGAAGACCGCGCGCGCATTCAATGCGAAGGGTTGGTCGACGCTCGGCGACGTCGGCTATCTCGACGACGACGGCTTTCTCTATCTCACCGACCGCAAATCCTACATGATCATTTCGGGCGGGGTGAACATCTATCCGCAGGAGACCGAGGACGTGCTGATCACGCATCCCGACGTCGCCGACGCCGCGGTGTTCGGCGTGCCCAACGAAGAAATGGGCGAAGAGGTCAAGGCGGTGGTGCAGCCGCACGACATGGCGCGCGCCGGCAAGGAACTCGAGGCGGAGTTGATCCTGTTCTGCCGCAAGCATCTCTCCCCGATCAAGTGCCCGAAGAGCATCGACTTCGAGGCCGAACTGCCGCGCACGCCGACCGGCAAGCTGGTGAAGCGGCATCTGCGCGACAGGTATTGGCCGAAGAAGGCGGGGTAGACGCGTGTCCCGGACGCGGTGCGGCATTCTTCATGCCGCTCCGCAGAGCCGGGACCGTACCAAACGCCGGCGTCCCGTTACGGCCCCGGCTCTGCAGCGCACTACGCCGCGAAGACGCGGCGCACAGCGCTGCGTCCGGGGCACGATGCTTCCTTCTCGCGTCATGCGCGGGCTTGCCGTCTTCGCTAAAGCTTCGCCGGCCTAACACTGAAGTGCCCGGCGAAGCCTTGGCGTAGCCGGGACCCGCGCATCCATCCATCTTCAAAAGAATCTTGCGAAGAAGATGGATTGCCGGGTCAAGCCCGGCAATGACGGAGTAATGTAACGCGCATGAGCACCACATCCCTCCCCGACATCCCGCTCCCGCCCGGCATCCGCTCGCGCTTCGTTGAAAATATCAACGGCCTCACCATGCACGTGCTGGAAGCGGGCTTCGAAACCAAGGGCAGACCCTGCATCCTGCTGCTGCACGGCTTTCCCGAGCTGGCCTACTCCTGGCGCAAGGTAATGCCGACCTTGGCCGCGGCGGGATATCACGTGATCGCGCCGGACCAGCGCGGCTATGGCCGCACCACCGGCTGGGACGCGGATTACGACGGCGACCTCAACCCGTTCCGGCTGCTCAATATGGTGCGCGACGCGCTGGGGCTGGTGTCGGCGTTCGGTACTCGCTCGGTCGATGCCGTGGTCGGCCATGATGCCGGCTCATCGGTCGCCGCGTGGTGCGCGCTGGTGCGGCCGGATGTGTTTCGCGCAGTCGCGCTGATGAGCGCGCCGTTCGCAGGGCCGCCGCCGCTTCCCTTCAACACCGCGGACGGCCCGCCAAAGCCGAAGCGCGACGATCCGGTGCATCGCGAACTTGCCGCGCTGCCGCGGCCGCGCAAGCATTACCAATGGTACTATTCGACGCGCGAGGCCAACGCCAACATGCATCACGCGGCACAGGGCGTGCACGACTTCCTGCGCGCCTATTATCATCACAAGAGCGCGGACTGGAAAGACAATCAGGCCTATCCGCTCAAGGCATGGACCGCGAGCGAACTAGCAAAACTGCCGACCTATTACACGATGGACCTCGACAAGGGCATGGCGGAGACGGTGGCGGAAGAGATGCCGTCGGCTGCACAAATCGCCGCCAACACATGGCTGCCCGACAACGAACTTGCCTTCTACAGCGCCGAATATGCGCGCACCGGATTCCAGGGCGGGCTGCAATGGTACCGCTGCGGCACGTCAGGCGCCTTCATCCCCGAGCTTCAAACATTTTCCGGACGAACCATCGACGTGCCCTCCTGCTTCATCTCCGGCAAACAGGACTGGGGCACCTACCAGCGGCCGGGCGTGTTCGAAGCGATGCAGACAACCATTTGCAGGCGCATGCTCGGCTGCCGCCTGGTCGACGGCGCCGGGCACTGGGTGCAGCAGGAGCAGCCGGAGCAAGTGAGCCGGTTGCTGCTGGAGTTTCTGAAGCAGGCGGGCGCGGCCTAGAACATTTCCTCGTCATGGCCGGGCTTGTCCCGGCCATCCAGTCTTTTGTGCCGCGAGACTGTCAAGACGTGGATGCCCGGGACAAGCCCGGGCATGACGAACTTTTCCTCATCCTGAGGAGCGGCGTCTTCGCCGCGTCTCGAAGGATGGCCACACGCTCATGGTTCGAGACGCGCGCGAGAGCGCGCTCCTCACCATGAGGGCCTCAGCTCCCCTTCAAATCGCCGATCTCCGGAAAGAACATGTCCTGCCACGACGCCGGTTCGTTTTTGATGCTGCCGACCCTGCGCATGAATTTCGCGAACTTCATGGTGGCGGCCGGCGTCATGGTCCAGGTGACATCGGGACCGGTCATGACTTTCGTCACCATCTCCACCGAAAGTTTCGAGTTGGTGTCGTCGATCCAGGTTTGCGCGGTCTGTTTCGGATTGGCCGTGACAATCGCGGTTGCGTCCTTCATGGCGTCCACGAACGCGCCGTAAAGTTCGGGATTGTCCTTGCGAAACCGCGCCGAGGTCCAGGCCACGGTGAAGGTGTGCGGTCCCAGCACCTCGAACGACGACAGCACGGTGTGGATGTTGGCCTGCGCCAGCTGCTGGAACTGGAACGGCGGCACGGAAAATACCGTGTTGATATTGCCGGAGCCGGTGAGCAGGGCGATGGTCGCATCCGGCGGCGACATCGAGACGGTGAGCGAATCCAGTTTTGCGTAATTCTCCTCGCCGAAGGCCGCGGCCACCGCCATCTGCAGCACCACCGCCTGCACCGACACTTTGATGGAGGGAACGGCTATGCGGTCGCGGTCGGAAAAATCCTTGATCGATTTGATCTCCGGATTGGAGGTGTTGAGCAAAAACGGCTGCGAACTCAGCGCGCATATCCCCTTGACCTCGAACGAGGAACCTTTCGTCTTGTCCCACAGCGTGATCAGGCCGGGCACACCGCCGGCCACGATGTCGGTGGAACCGGACAGCAGCGCCTCGTTCATCGCCGCCGGCCCGTTAAAGCGCTGCCAGGAGACCTTGAAATCCTTCAAGCCGCGCTGCGCGGCATATTTTTCGATCAGCATATCCCGCTTCATCACGTTGAACTGCAGGTAGCCCATCGAGAATTGCTGGGCGAGCCGGATTTCGGCGGCGCTGACGGAGCTGCCGCCGACACCAATCGCGAATGCCAGCGTAATGGCCCTGCCTGCGAGATTCCTAGCCTTCATTGAACAAGTCTCCCCACTGCTTTTTGCTTATGCATTGCTTATTTCGCCTGTGTAGCATCTCCCGCGATCCGTCCGAACATTCGAAAATCGTGAAAGGCGCCCTTGAACCACGCCTTCTGCCGCAGCGTGCCTTCGTGGCGAAACCCGGCTTTTTCCAGCACGCGGTCGGAGGCGGCGTTGCCGGGCAGCGTCCAGGCGTCGATGCGGTTGAGCCGGAAGGTCTGGTGGCCGCAGGCGACGACGGCGCGGACCGCCTCGGTCATCAGGCCTTTCCCCCAAAAATCCGGATGCAGCTCGTAGCCGATCTCGCCGCATCTCCATTTCTTCTCAAAGCTGTTGAAGCGGATCGCGCCCAAAAGCGTCCCGGATTTGCGGTCCTCGATGATCCACGCGCACCCCTTGCCGGAGCCATGGACCTTGGCCATCCAGCGCAACGCACGTTCGACCTGGGCCTTGGCCGGCGCATCCGGCCAGTTGCTGAAGCGTGTGACCTCGGGAATCGCGAGCACCTGCTGGAACGCCGGAGCATCCTTCGCTGTCGCCGCGCGCAAGCTCAACCGTTTGGTGGACAGCACCGGAAATTTCCGCGTCGCGGCCATTCGCATCCTCCCCGTTTCATCTTCCGATCTCTCACATTATGACAGAATCGGCAGGCTGTTGAGCGTCTTGCGGCTGCGGCCATAACAAAGCATCATCCGGCCCCTTGAAAAGAAGCGCGGGAGCACGCCTTGGCCAAATCGCAATGGAGCTTCAAGACCGCCGTCGAATGCTCGGCGGCGCTTGCGGCGAAGCAAGTCTCCGCGGTGGAACTGGCGCAGGACGCCATCGCGCGCATCGAGCGCCATGACGCGAAGGTCAACGCGGTCTGCGTTCGCGATTTCGAGCGCGGCCTCGAAGCAGCGCGCGCCGCCGATGCGGCGCTGGCGCGCGGCGAGACAAAACCGCTGCTCGGCTTACCCGTGACGGTGAAGGAATCCTACAACGTCGCCGGACTGCCGACGACCTGGGGCTTTCCGCCGCAACAAGATTTCAGGCCGCCGGAAGACGCGCTGGCGATTTCGCGGGTGAAACAGGCGGGCGGCGTGATCCTCGGCAAGACCAACGTGCCGGCGGGCCTCGCCGACTGGCAGAGCTACAACGACATCTACGGCACCACCAGCAATCCTTACGACCTCGGCCGCACGCCGGGCGGCTCCTCCGGCGGATCGGCGGCGGCGCTGGCCGCGGGCTACGGTCCGCTCTCGCTCGGCTCCGACATCGGCGGCTCGCTGCGCGTGCCGGCGTTTCATTGCGGCGTTTTTGCGCACAAGCCGACCTTCGGACTGGTGCCGTCGCGCGGCCATACGCCGCCGCCGTTTCCGCCGCTGCCGCTCGACCGCGACATGGCGGTGATCGGGCCGATGGCGCGCTCGGCGGCCGACCTCGCGCTGCTGCTCGACGTTGTCGCAGGGCCCGATCCGATGGAGGCCGGCATTGCCTACAAGCTCGCGCTGCCGCCGCCGCGCCACGGCGAGCTCAGGGATTTTCGCGTGTTGGTGGTCGACGGCGATCCGGTGCTGCCGGCGAACAACGAAATACGCGGGGCGATCGAAACGCTGGCCGGTCGCCTCGGCAAGGCCGGCGTGAACGTCACGTGCGAAAGCCCGCTGCTGCCCGACTTCGCCGCATCCTCGCGGCTCTATATGCGGATGCTGATGTCGTTCCTCGGCGCGTTCTTCCTCCCCGAGGCGATCGCCCACGCCCAAGCCGGCGCGGCACGGCTCCGCCCCGACGATACCAGCCTCGCCGCCGAACGGCTGCGCGGCATCGTGCTCAGCCATCGCGCCTGGGTATTGGACGAGGGCGCGCGCGGGCGGCTGCGCGGACAATGGCGCGAGCTGTTCAAAACCTTCGATGCGGTGATCTGCCCGATCATGCCGACGCCGGCCTATCCGCACGATCACTCGCCGGAGCAGGAGCTGCGGCGCATCGACATCGACGGCAAACCCTATCCCTATCCCGATCAGCTGGCCTGGCCGGGCATCGCCACGCTGCCGGGACTGCCGGCCACCGCGATCCCGATCGGCCAGTCGCCGCAAGGCCTGCCGATCGGCGTGCAGATCGTCGGACCCTGGCTGGAAGACCGCACGCCGCTGCGGCTCGCGGAGCTGATCGAGCGCGAATTCGGCGGGTTCGTTCCGCCGCCGGCATTCGATGATTGACTTCGTCATTGCGAGCGAAGCGAACCAATCCAGAAGTCGCGCAGTAAGAACTGGATTGCTTCGTCGCAAGAGCTCCTCGCAATCACGCCGAAAGTGACCGCTGGAGAAAATCATGAGCGATCTCGACGAACTGACGTCCCTCAACCGCGACTACGTCGCTTCCGTACAGAATTGCGATGTGAAGCGTTTTGACGAAATCCTTGCCGCTGATTTTTATTGCAGCAATCCGGACAAATCACTGGTCGACCGCGCCGGCTTTTTGAAGCAGACAGCCGTGCCGGTCACCATCAGGAATCTCGAAGCGCACGACGTCAAAATTCGCATCATGGGCGACTTCGCCATCATCCATGCCAGCACGAGCTACACGATGCCGGACGGCAAGACCGCAGCGGGCCGCTACACCGACTGCTGGGCAAAGCAGAACGGGAAATGGCTCGCGGTATCGGCGCATGTGTCGCGGTGAGCCTCAACCTCTCCCCGCTCTTTGCGGGGAGAGGTCGAAGCCGTAGCGCAGCGAAGGCTTCGGGTGAGGGGCGAGGCACTGCGGCAGACACAAGCGGCAGACTGACGGGTCGCCTCATCGCATGGACCCATCCGACCCGAGGGCGTTGCAATCCTGGCAACGTAGTGCCTGGCCCCTCACCCGGATCGCATCTGACGATGCGATCCGACCTCTCCCCGCAAAGAGCGGGGAGAGGTAAGAAAGTCACGCATCGAACATGATGACGCTGCGCACGGTCTTGCCGGCTTTCATCGCGGCAAAGCCCTCGTTGATCTCCGACAGCTTCAGCTTGGCCGAGATCCAGTCCTCGAGATGCAGCTTGCCGCGCATGTAGAATTCGATCAGCCGCGGCATGTCGACGCGAAAATGGTTGGAGCCCATCGACGAACCCTGGATCTTACGCTCGCGCAGGAAGTCGAAACCGTGCAGCTCGATCTTCTGCCCGAACGGAATCATGCCGACGATGGTCGCGGTGCCGCCCGGCGCCAACATCGCAAACGCCTGCTCGGCGGTTTCCTTGCGGCCCAGCACCTCGAATGCGTGATGCACGCCGCCATTGGTCAGATCCTTCACCTGCTGCACCACGTCGCCGTTGCGGGGATCGACGATGTCGGTGGCGCCGAGCTTGGTCGCCAGTTGCAGCTTGGCCGGATTGGTGTCGACCGCGATGATGCGGCCGGCGCCCGCGATCTCCGCGCCGTTGATCGCCGCCATGCCGACGCCGCCGCAGCCGATCACCACGACGGTTTCGCCGGCGGTGACTTTTGCGGTATTCACCACCGCGCCATAGCCGGTGATGACGCCGCAGCCGATCAGCGCCGCCAGCTCCAGCGGCATTTCCTTGCGGATCTTGACGATGGCGTTCTCGTGCACGAGCATCTGCTCGGCAAAGGACGACAAATTGAGAAACTGGTTCAGCTTCTCCGAGCGCGCCCATGACAGCCGGTTCGATGCGCCCGGCAGCATTTTTACCGTGGTGTCGGTGCACAGCACCGTCCGCCCCGTGGTGCAGTTGTCGCAGGTGCCGCAAAACACCGACAGGCAGGTCACCACATGATCGCCGGGTTTTACGTAGGTGACGTCGGAGCCGACCTGCTCGACCACGCCGGCGGATTCGTGGCCGAGCACCGCGGGCAGCGGATGCGGATACAGGCCCTCCATGAAATGCAGATCGGAATGACAGAGCCCTGCGACGGAGGTGCGGATCAGCACCTCGCGCGGCCCGGGTTTCGGCAGGCTGACATCCTCGATCACCAGCGGCTTGTTCACTTCATGCAGGACGGCGGCCTTCATTGCGGTTTCCTCGGTTGTTGTTTCTTTCGTCATTGCGAGCGTAGCGAAGCAATCCAGAAGCCACGAAGCAAGAACTGGATTGCTTCGTCGCAAGTGCTCCTCGCAATGACGCGGCGCTTACCCTACGCGGCCAGAAGCAATTCGCCAACCTCGGCCATGCCGACGGCGCGGTCGCCGAGCAGATGGGCCGATATCGCGCGCTGCGTCGCATTTTCCGTGAGCCGGAACGGATCGCCTGCCGCGACCCGGTGATCGATCACCAGCCGCGACAGCAGCAGCCGGCGGGCGTCGCCGCGCATCGCATGGATGCGCCCGCCTTCCCATGCCAGCGCGACGGCGCTTGAGACATGATACAGCAGGCTGGTGGCGCGCCGTGACTCGGCTTCGTTGTCCGTGCGCGCGGCCACCTCGTGGGCAAAATCGACGGCGCGGTCGGTGAGACCGCGCAGCCGGTCGCGCCAGGATTGCGGCACGTCGGTGCTGTCGTCGAGACGGGCATGCAGATCGGCCGAGAGCGCCGCGTCGGCGCCATGGCGGCCGACCGCGCGCTTCAGCGCATCGAGCGCCACGATATTGGAGGTGCCCTCCCAGATCGAGCCGAGATGCGCGTCGCGCAACAGCCGCGGGTTGACGAATTCCTCGATGTAGCCGATGCCGCCGCGCATCTCCATGGCGTCGCCGCACACTTTTCGCGCGTCGCGGGTGGCGCGGAATTTCAAGGTCGGCGTCAATATCCGCAGCAGCGCCGCCGCATCCTGGCTGCCGGCCTCGGCGCGGTCGAGCGCGTCCGCGGTGAGAAAACTCATCGACAGCGCCTGCTCGGTGGCGAGCATGATCTTCATCAACTGCCGCCGCGCCAGCGGCATGTCGATGATGCGTTGGCCGAACACCACGCGGTTCTTCGCCACCGTCATGGCGTCATGCCAGGCGCGGCGCATCAGAGCGGTGGATTTGACGCCATTGGACAGCCGCGACGAATTCACCATCTCCGCCATCTGCACAAAGCCGCGGTCGAGCCGACCTACCGCATAGGCAATCGCGCCTTCCAGCTTGATCTCGCCCGAGGCCATTGAGCGGGTGCCGAGCTTGTCCTTCAGCCGCACGATCCGGTAGTGATTGGGCGAGCCGTCATCGAGAAAGCGCGGCATCAGGAACAGCCCGACGCCGCGCGTGCCGCTTATCCCGCCTTGCGGCCGCGCCAGCAGCATGACGACCTTGGCGTCGACATTGGAGCAGAACCATTTTTCCCCGGTCAGCCGCCAGTGGTCACCCTCCTGCACGGCGGTCGTGGTCAGCTTGCCGACGTCCGAACCGCCTTCCTTCTCGGTCATGAACTGGCCGCCCTGGGTCAGCCTGTCCATGTCGGTCTGGGTCAGGCCGTCGAGATATCTGGCTTTCAGCGCGTCGTCGCCGAAATTCGACAGCAGCTTGGCGCAGCCGTCGGTGACGTTGATCGGACAGCCGAGCCCGAACTCGGCCTGGTTGAACAGAAACGTGAAGGCGTGTTTCGCCACCACCGGATAAGTCTGCGGCCAGCCCATGATCCCCTTGCGCAGCGATAGCGCGTGGATGCCGAACTCGCCGAACGCGGCCTTCTCCAATTCGCGATAGGCCGGATGATATTCGATCCATTGCGCGTCGCGGCCAAAACGGTCGCGCTGGTGCAGCACCGGCCCATGGCGATCGGCGAGCCGCGCGCATTCGTCGAGATGACCGCCGGCGAGCGCGCCGAGCCGGTCGAGATGCGGCTCGATGTGGCGAAACAGATCGTCGGCGAGATGGATGCGCAACAGATCGGCCAGCGCCGGATCGGCCCGATAAAAGTTCATGCCCGAGGTGTCCGGCGCGATCAGCCCGGGTTGATCCGCCGCCGCTTCGTGTTTGCTCGATGCGTGCATCGGCGCTCCACCCTGATCAACGGCCATTTTTCGACAGGCCGCATTGAATGCTACAGATCATGCTACAGATAAAGCGGGCGATAAAGCCGTCAAAAAAATACCTTCGGAGGATCACCCATGGCTGACGGCTACCGCATCATCGGCGCCGAGATGTCGCCCTATTCGGTCAAGGTGCGCAGCTATTTCCGCTACAAGGGCATTCCGCATCAATGGGTCCTGCGCAATGCCGCCAGCCAGGCGGAATTCGAACAACACGCCAAAATTCCGGTCATTCCGCTGCTGGTAACGCCGGAAGGCACCGGCATTCAGGATTCTACTCCAATCATCGACGCCATGGAAAAGCTTTATCCCGAGCCGTCGATCCATCCTGACGACGCCGTCGCGGGCTTTATCTCGGCGCTGATCGAGGAATTCGGCGACGAGTGGGGCAACAAGTGGATGTTCCACTACCGCTGGGCGCGCGAGGTCGACCAGATCAGTTCGGCCGGGCGCATCGCGCGCATGCGCGGACCCGCGGCGGACGAAGAGAAGCATGCTGCGTTTACCGGGCAGGTGCGGGCGCGCATGGTGGACCGGGTCTGGTTCGTCGGCTCCAACGCCGAAAACGCGCCGCGGATCGAGGCAGGTTTTCTCGAGATGCTCGCGCTGCTCGACAAGCATCTTAGCCTCCGGCGCTATCTGTTCGGCGGCCGGCCTGGCTTCGGCGATTTCGGACTTTGGGGACAGATCTACGAGATGTGGACCGATCCTACCGCCGGCGCGCTGATCGGCGGCGCCGCGCCGCATGTGCTGGACTGGGTGCATCGCATGCTGTGGCCACGCGCCGAAGGTGCGTTCGAAACCTGGGCAGCACTTGAGCCGACAATGATGCCGATCCTGACGCAACAGGTCGGGCGGCTGTTCATGCCGTGGACGGCGGCGAACGAAAAGGCCATCGCCGACGGAAAAGAAGAATTCAGCGTCACCCTCGGCGACCACGTCTGGACCCAGAAGCCGCAAAAATATCACGCACGATCGCTCGGCATGCTGCGTGCAAGGTACGCCGCGGTGCCGGACAAGGCCGCGCTCGATGGCGTTCTGGAAGCCGCGGGCTGCCTCACCGGATTGCGCGGCTGAAGCGCAGCTTGAAAGGAAAGCATCATGGAGATTCCAAAATACAAGACCGCGCTGATCGTCGGCGCCGGCGAGGGCCTCAGCGCGTCACTGGCGCGGCTGTTGAGCGGCGAAGGACTCCGGGTCGCGCTTGCCGCGCGAAAAATCGAAAAGCTGGGCGCGCTGTGCTCCGAGACCGGCGCGTCCGCCTTTGCCTGCAATGCCACCGACCCGGACGAGGTCGAGCGCCTGTTCGGCGCGGTGGAGCGCGAACTCGGCCCACCCGACGTGGTGGTCTACAACGCCAGCGCGCGGGCGCGCGGCGCCTTTGTCGATCTGGTTCCGGCCGAAGTGGCGCAAGCCATCGCGGTCAGCGCGTTCGGCGGATTTCTGGTTGCACAGCAGGCGGTGCGCCGCATGCTGCCGAACAAGCACGGCGCGATCCTGTTCACAGGCGCGTCCGCCAGCGTCAAGGGCTATCCGCAATCCGCCCCCTTCGCGATGGGCAAGTTCGCGCTGCGCGGCCTGGCGCAAAGCATGGCGCGCGAATTGTCGCCGCAAGGCATTCACGTCGCGCATTTCGTGATCGACGGCGGCATCCGCAGCGCAGTTCGCACCGAGCCCGCGGACCGGCCGGACTCGATGCTCGATCCCGACGCCATTGCCTTGAATTACTGGAACGTGCTGTGCCAGCCGCGCAGCGCCTGGACCTGGGAACTGGAACTGCGGCCATGGGTGGAGAAGTTCTGAGCCGTCATTGCGAGCGAAGCGAAGCAATCCAGAAGCCACAAAGAAAGACTGGATTGCTTCGTCGCAAGTGCTCCTCGCAATGACGAAAGCAAAAAGCGAAGGAGTTTTGACATGACAACCGAAACCAAAATCGACACCGGCACCGACGAACTGCTGTGCGCGATCCGCGACCGCGTCGCGGTGATCACGCTGAACCGGCCGGAGGTCCGCAACGCGCTGTCGGATCGCCTGACGCCTGCGCTGCGCAGCATGATCAAGACTTGCGGTGAGAACCCTGACGTCGGCGCGCTGCTGATCACCGGCGCCGGCACCGCCTTCTGTTCGGGCGGCGACGTCAAGGGCATGGGCGCACATCGCGATCCGAAGCGGCTCGCACTGTCCTATGACGAGAAGGTCGCGGACCTGCAGGAACGCCAACGCCTGCTCACCGGCGCGCTGGTGTCGGTGCGCAAGCCGACCATCGCCGCCCTGCCCGGTGCCGCCGCGGGCGCGGGTCTCGCAATCGCCATGGCCTGCGACATCCGCATCGCCGCGGAATCGGCCTTCGTCTCCACCGGTTACTTGCGCGTCGGCCTGAGCGGCGATTACGGCATCGCCTGGCTGCTGACCCGGCTGGTCGGCACCTCGCGGGCGCGCGAATTGATGTTCACCGCGGAGAAGGTCGACGCCGCCCGCTGCGAAACGATCGGTCTCGTCAACCGCGTGGTGCCGGACGCGAAATTGCAGGACGAAGCATTCGCGCTGGCAAAATCGATCGCCGAAGGGCCGACCATTGCGCTGCGCTACATGAAGGACAACCTCGACGAAGCCCTGCTGTTCGATTTCGCAACCGCCCGCGACCACGAAGCCGAGCGCTTGGTCCGCACCACCATGACGGCGGATCACAAGGAGGCGGTGCAGGCGTTTATCGACAAGCGCAAGGCGGTGTTTAAGGGAAACTAGCGGGCATTTCAACCGCAAGTTTCTTGCGCGCATTTCCCTTGAAGTATAGTTCAACAAACTATAGTTTATTGAACTATAGAGATCACTGTGCGCATCTTCAAAACAAGGGTACTTGCGAAGATCACCCGACAAAACGGCATTAGCGACGCCAGCCTTGTGACCGCTGTTGACAACGCGATACGTGGGCTGATCGACGCCGATCTTGGCGGCCACATCATCAAGCAACGACTTGCAAGACCGGGTGAAGGGAAAAGTGGCGGTTTTCGAATGCTGATTGGATTCCGGTCAGACCTTGCGATCTTCTTGTTCGGTTTCGCTAAAAATCAGCGCGAGAACATTGACCGAGATCTTCTGAAAACGCTGCGGGAGATCGTAGCTATGTGGTTTGCAGCTGACGAAAAAAGGATCGCAAAAGCCTTGGTGGATGGAATTTTAATCGAGATACATCATGACAACGAAGACAAAAGCAAACCGACGGCTCACTGAAGCCTTGCTGGAAACCGCAAGCGATATGCGGACGAGCGGCCTAATGTCCAAGGCAGCCCACGAAAAGATCACCATGCGCCATTTAGGCGAAACGGCAGCTCCCGTGTCGGCAAAACTTTCACCTGCAGAAATTCGCTCCCTGAGGGTTAAGGCAAACCTGAGCCAGGCCGCGTTCGCCCACTTCCTGAATCTGACCGTGGGCTATGTCTCGCAGCTTGAACGTGGCGAAAAACGTCCGACGGGGGCGGCTCTCGCCTTGCTCAATGTTATCAAGCGCAAGGGTATTGAGGCCATTTTGTAGGTTAGAGCGGCGCTACCTTAAACCGCCACGTGCTGTGCGGCCTGCTCCGCCGCCAGCCGCCAGCTGGCGCAAGGAATGTCCTTCGGCGCGACATCGATACGCTTTTCGAAGCGCACCAGCTTCCAGTCGCCGGGCGTCGGCACGAAGGAGTATCCCGTCTTGCGCGCAGCGCTGATCATGGCGTCGTTGGAGCGCAGCGTATCGCCGAAAATGTGCCCGGCGCCGAACGCGGCAGCTCGGCATTCGAGGTTCGACAGCAGCGCCGGGCCGATGCCCTGGCCCTGATGGCGGTCGTCGACCGAGAGGCCCAGTTCGAAGCTTCCGGTAACGGTGTTGAAGGCATAGCGCGCTTCGCCGACGATGCTGTCGATGCCGTCGACCTTCATCATCGCGACCACGCTGAAGCGGTCGTCCTCGCCGGGATGGGTAAAGTGATCGAGCTGGGACGGCGGCAGTTCGCTCATGGCGCCGAAGAAACGGTTGTAGCGGGAGCTAACCGACAGCGAGCGGAAATAGTCCTGCAGCGCCGCCGCGTCGCGCGGCTCGACAAAGCGAACCGTCAGCGGCTTGCCTTTCCGCGTCAGCAGGACGTCGGAATATTGCTTCAGATCGTTCAGTCGGATCGCAATCATCATACGCCCCTGTCGAACTGGGAGAAGATTTCGGCCGGCGTCCCTCTTCCGAGGCAACGCCGGCCTTGGCTGCTTTACGCCCGCCAGAACGGTTTTTCGGCTTCGTAAACGACGTCGCTCCAGGACAGGCCGACGTCGTGCAGGTCGCGCTCGGTCCAGTGGGTCAGTTCGCGGCGCTGGTGCTGGCGGTTCCGCCAGGTGTGGAGCGTTTCAACGATCTGGGCCCAGAGGCCGGAACCATGATGATTAGTCATCGATTCGTGGGTGTAGGTGGACATGCTCGCCTCCTAAAGTTAATCTCTGAACAGAAATATCTGCCTTGAAATGCACTTCGACAAACGACACTTTGTCCCTCATCACATGATAAAAACTCATATATTGAGAGTCAAATGACGGCCAGATTGCCCTCCCTCAACGGATTGCGCGCCTTCGAGGCCGCCGCCCGGCATTTGAGCTTTACCAACGCCGCGGCCGAACTGAACGTCACCCAGACCGCGATCAGCCATCAGATCCGGCGGCTGGAGGAAGAACTCGGGATTCGCCTGTTCGTCCGGCAGAACCGCGCGCTGGCGCTGACGCCGGAAGCAAAAGAATACCTGCCCGGCATCCGCGCCGCGTTCAACGATCTCAGGCTCGCCACCGACCGGCTCAAGCGTAGGGATAACGACCGCGTGCTCACGGTGTCGACGCTGGCGTCGCTGGCGGCGAAATGGCTGCTGCCGCGGCTGTCCGCGTTCCAGGAGGCGCATCCCGGCATCGACGTCCGCATCACCACCTCGACCGGCCTGGTCGATTTCAAGAGCGGCGACGTCGATGCCGCGATCCGCTACGGCCGCGGCCAATGGCCGGGCCTGCGCGCCGACTGGCTGATGGCCGACCAGTTGTTTCCGGTGTGCAGTCCGGCGCTGCTGACAGGCGACAAACCGCTGCGTGCTCCGGAGGATCTCGCCCATCACGTGCTGCTGCACTCGACCAACAATGACGACGACTGGCGGCTCTGGCTCACCGCCGCGGGCCTGCCGACCAATATCTCCAAGCCGCATGGCGTGACCTTCGATCTGATCCTGATGGTGGTGCAGGCCGCGATCGACGGCATCGGCGTCGCCATCGGCCGCACCTCCTATGTCCAGGACGACATCGCCAAGGGGCGCCTTGTGGTGCCGTTCAAGATCACGCTGCCGGCGGATGCGGGATTTTACCTGGTCTCGCCCGAAGGCCGGGCCGATGCTCCGAAGCTGGCGGCGTTCCGGCAATGGATTGTCGCCTCGGCACAGAGCAAGCCGACGAATTAGCCAAGAGATCCGGTTCCCATCCCCGATTCCGATTGGTCGCGCCGCAACGCCGTGGCAGATTGTCGCAGGAAGGCAGGCCAACTGCCCAATCGGGAGAAACGGATATGTCGCCATCGGCACCAGCAGAAACACCGCGGATCAAATCGCGCCTCGCCGCCATCCTGCGCGCGACCAGCGGCAACTTCCTCGAGCAGTTCGACTTCTTCCTGTTCGGTTTTTACGCCAGCGCCATCGCGAAAGCGTTCTTCCCGGCTGAAAACGAGACCGCGGCGTTGCTCAACACCTTCGGCGTATTCTGGCTGGGCGCGCTGATGCGCCCGGTCGGCGCCATCGTGCTCGGCGCCTATATCGACGAGATCGGACGCCGCAAGGGACTGATCGTGACCCTTGCGATCATGGCTGCCGGGACCGTGACCATCGCACTTTGTCCGACCTATGCGAGCATCGGCGTCGCGGCTCCGGTCATCGTGCTGATCGGGCGGCTGCTGCAGGGATTTTCCGCAGGCGTCGAACTCGGCGGCGTTTCGGTGTATCTCGCCGAGATTTCCACCCCCGGCAACCGGGGCTTCTACACCTCGTTCCAATCCTCGAGCCAGCAGGTCGCGATCTTCGTGGCTGCGCTGATCGGGTATTTTCTCAACGAGGCAATGCCGCCGGCCGTGGTCGCGGATTGGGGCTGGCGCATTCCGTTCTTTATCGGCTGCCTGATCATCCCGTTCATTTTCTTCCTGCGGCGGACGCTCGAGGAAACGCCGGCCTTCCTGGCGATGAAAAAACACCCGACCACATCGGAGGTGTTCGCGTCCGCGCTCGCCAATTGGCGGATCGTCGTGCTCGGCATGATGCTGGCGGTGATGACGACGGTGACGTTCTATTTCGTCACGGTCTATACGCCTACCTTCGGCAAGAACGTGCTGAAACTGTCGACGCAGGACAGCTTGCTGGTCACGCTGATGGTGGCGTTCACCAACTTCTTCTGGAATCCGGTGGGGGGCGCGCTGTCGGACCGGATCGGACGAAAGCCGGTGCTGGTGACGATCGCCGCGCTTTCACTGCTGACGGCGTACCCCATGCTGGCGTGGCTGGTCGCCGAACCGAGTTTCGGCAAGATGCTGCTCGTCGAACTGATATTTTCATTCTATTTCGGCGTCTACAGCGGCACCATGCTGGGTGCGCTGGTCGAGGTGGTGCCGCCGCATGTCCGCACCACCTGCTTCTCGCTGGCCTTTGCGCTCGCCGCCGGGGTATTCGGCACGTTCACGCCATTCGCCGCCACCTGGCTGATCCAACACACGGGCAGCGACGCGGCGCCCGCGTTCTGGCTGATGGCTGCGGCAGCCAGCGGCATTATCGCTGCGCTTGCGATCTACCGTGGCGGCAAGACCATCGAGGTCCGCGAGGCGGCGGCCGCTTGAGAGTTAGGCCGGTGGTAGTCCGTCATTCCGGGGCGAGGCCCACGGGTCCGCGCAAAGCGCGGCCCGACGGCCTCGAACCCGGAATCCAGAGGCCGTACCCGACGTTCGGATTCCGGGTTCTCACGCGTGAACGCGTGCGCCCCGGAATGACGGGGGACGTTTTGATTTCCATGCAAACCGGCTAACAAGGCGCATGGTCGACCTCTCCCGAAAATTCGACGTGCTGGTGATCGGCGGCGGCAACGCGGCCCTTTGCGCCGCGATCAGCGCGCGGCGGGCAGGCGCTTCGGTGCTGGTGCTGGAGGGCGCGCCAAAGTTCTATCGTGGCGGCAACACCCGCCACACCCGCAACATGCGCTGCGCCCATGATGCGGCGACCGACATCCTCACCGGCCCCTATCCGGAAGCGGAATTCTGGGAAGACTTGCAGCGTGTCACCGGCGGACAGACCGACGAGGAACTGGCGCGCTTCATGATCGCGGAGTCCAAGGACATCCTTGGCTGGATCGTCGAGCAGGGCGTGCGCTGGCAGCCGTCGCTGGGCGGCACGCTGAGCCTCGGCCGCACCAATTCGTTCTTCCTCGGCGGCGGCCGGGCGATGCTGAACGCGCTTTATCTGACCGCCGAACAGCTCGGCGTTGATATCCTCTACGACGCCGAAGTGCTCGATCTCGATATCGACGACGGCATGTTCCTGTCGGCCTCGCTGAAGCAGGGCGATGGCCGGGTCAGCGTGCGCGCGGCGACGCTGGTCGCCGCCGCCGGCGGATTCGAGGCCAACATCGAATGGCTGAAAGAATATTGGGGCGACGCCGCCGACAACTTTTTGATTCGCGGCACGCCGTATAACCGCGGTTCGATCCTGAAAATGCTGCTGGCCAAGGGCGTGCAGGATGTCGGCGATCCCACGCAATGCCATGCGGTGGCGATCGACGCCCGCGCGCCGAAATTCGACGGCGGCATCATCACACGGCACGATTCGGTAGTGTTCGGCATCGTCGTCAACAAGCACGCGCAGCGCTTTTACGACGAGGGCGAGGATATCTGGCCGAAACGCTACGCGATCTGGGGCCGGCTGGTGGCGGCGCAGCCCGACCAGATCGCCTACATCATCTTCGATTCGACCGTCCTCAACAGTTTCATGCCGACGCTGTTTCCGCCGATCAAGGCCGAGAGCATTGCCGAGCTTGCCGGAAAATTCGAGCTCGATCCGGCCGTGCTGGAGACAACCATCACGGATTTCAACGCCGCAGTGCGGCCCGGCACTTTCGATCACACTATCCTCGACGATTGCCGCACCGAAGGCCTCGCTCCGCCCAAGACGCACTGGGCGCGCAAGATCGAGACCCCGCCTTATTACGCCTATCCGGTGCGGCCCGGCATCACCTTCACCTATCTCGGCACCCGCGTGAACAAGCAGGCGCGGATGCTGATGAAGGACGGCAGGCAATCCGCCAACATGTTCGCCGCCGGCGAGATCATGGCCGGCAACGTGCTGGGCAAGGGCTATGCGGCGGGAATCGGGATGACCATCGGCAGCGTGTTCGGCCGCGTGGCCGGGCGGGAAGCAGCGCGAAATGCACGGAACTAGAGGAGGCGACAGATGTCACGCATTCGCGGGGTGATCGTTGCGCTTACATTGTCGGTTGCAACGCCGGGGCTGGCGGCAGAGCCCATCGCGCTGCGCGACATGGGCTCGTTCCACATTGGCGGCCGGCTGGTCGAAATCTCCGGCAAGCCGGTGAAGGAAGTCGTGTTCACGCAAGGCGGCGTGCCGGCGAAGATCGATCCCAACGGCACCTATCAGGTCGAGCAGATGTATGTGCAGTATTTTCTGCCCGCCGACGAAAAAGGCGCCTACCCGCTGCTGATGTGGCACGGCGGCGGCCTCACCGGCGTCACCTACGAGACCACGCCGGATGGCCGCGAAGGCTGGCTGACCTATTTTCTGCGCAAGGGCTGGAGCGTCTACAATTCCGACGCGGTGGAGCGCGGACGCGCGGGATGGGCGCAATATCCCGACATCTTCAAGGGCGAGCCGGTGTTTCTCACCACCGCCAATCCATTCGAACGCTTTCGGATCGGCGACGGCCCGAACTCCTACGACCCCGATCCGGCGAAGCGCAAGCTGATGCCGGGCAGCCAGTTCCCGAACGAGGGCTACGACAATTTCACCAAGCAGAACGTGCCGCGCTGGACCACCAATGATGACGCCACGCTTGCGGCTTACATCGCCGAGATCGACCGCGTCTGCCCGTGCGTGATCCTGTTTCACAGCCAGGCCGGAGCGTTCGGTTTCAAGGCGGCACAGGCGCGGCCTGACAAGGTCAAGGCGCTGGTCGCGGTCGAGCCGGCGGGCGTCGGCGATCCCGCCAAAGTGGACGTGCTGAAATCCATTCCATCGCTGCTGGTTTATGGCGACTTCATCGAACGGGATTCGCGCTGGCCGAAAATCCGCGCCACGGGCTTAGCGTTCGCCGATGGCATTCGCGCCGCGGGCGGCACAGCCGACGTGGTCGACCTGCCCAAGGCCGGCATCCACGGCAATTCGCACATGATGATGATGGACAAGAACAATGCCGAGGTGGCCGCGCTGATCCAGGCGTGGCTGGAAGGCAAAGGGCTGACGAAGAAGCCCTAAGAAAGCACAGCATGCACGGAACCAGAATTCTCGAGGAAGCCGACCGCCTGATGACGGTTTGCAATTCGTGCCGTTACTGCGAGGGCCTGTGCGCGGTATTTCCGGCGATGGAGATGCGCCGCGCCTTTTCCGACGGCGACCTCAACTATCTCGCCAATCTCTGCCATGGCTGCGGCGCCTGCTATACCGACTGCCAGTTCTCGCCGCCGCATGAGTTCAACGTCAATGTCCCAAAAGTGCTGGCGATCGCGCGGGCCGAATCCTGGGCCGCCTATGCCTGGCCCGCAGCGTTTTCCGGGGCCTTCGCGCGCAACGGCCTAGTTATCAGCATCATCGCGGCGCTCAGCGTCGCAGCGTTCATCTTCGGTTTCGCCGCCTTCAACGACCGGCAGCTGCTGTTCGGCATCCACACCGGGCCGGGCGCGTTCTATCATTTGATGCCGCACAACTCGATGGCAGCGCTGTTCGGTGCGGTGTTTCTCTATGCCATCGTGGCGCTGGTGATGGGCGTGCGCGCATTCTGGCGCGACATCGGCGAGCCCATCGGCATGCTGGCCGAACCGCGTTCGCTGTTCCAGGCGATGCGGGACGCCGGCGAGCTGCGCTATCTCGACGGCGGCGGCGTCGGCTGCGTCAACGAGGACGAACGGCCCAACGACCGCCGCAAGATTTATCACCATTTTACGTTTTATGGTTTTGCGCTTTGCTTCGCGTCGACCTGCGTCGCCACGCTGTATCACTATCTGCTGGCGCGCGAGGCGCCGTATCCGTGGTGGGACTTGCCGGTGCTGCTCGGCACGCTCGGCGGCATCGGCCTCTTGATCGGGCCGGCCGGTCTGCTCGCGGAGAAATGGAAGCGCGATCCCGACCTGGTCGACCGGCAACGCACCGGCATGGACGTGGCCTTCATCGCGATGCTGTTCATGACAAGCCTCACCGGCATGGCGCTGCTGCTGCTGCGCGACACCGCCGCGATGGGCCCGCTGCTGGCGCTGCATCTCGGCGTGGTGTTCGCGCTGTTCCTCACCATGCCGTACGGCAAGTTCGTGCATGGGATTTATCGCTACGTCGCGCTGGTAAGGTACGCGCAGGAGCGGCGACACATCTAACGTCGTCCCGGCGAACGCCGGGACCCAGAACCCCTAGCCGTCATTGTTGCAGAAGGCCTCCGCCCCGTGCCGAAACGAGACGACACGGCGTATGGGTCCCGGCGTTCGCCGGGACGACGGATGGTTACAAATCCACAACCACGTAATCGTTCTCCACCGACACCGCGAGCGTCTCGGCGATGTACGGCCCCTTCACGACGCTGGCGCCGGATTCGACGTGGGCGGGATAAGCGCGCGTCCGGAACCGCTTCGGGTCGCAATACGACTGGCCGGTGCGGATATCGAATTCCCAGCCGTGCCACGGGCAACGAAGAATCTCGCCCTGCCGCGTATACTGAATCTCGCCGGGATCGGAGGATTGCGCGAGCCCGATCAGCGGCCCCTCGCACAATGCCGCGCCCTGGTGCGGGCAGCGGTTCAACAGGCCGAAGAACTCGCCCTTGATGTTGAACACCGCGATCGGACGCTCTTCGATGGTGAGGAATTTTCGCGTGCCCGGCGGCAATTCATCCACCGGGGCGATGACGTGACGCGCCATTAATTGACGCCGTACAGCTTCCGCGCATTGCCGAGATAAAACGCCTCGCGGTTGGCGTCGCTGACGCCGGCGGGCAGCACGCGCGAGGGATCGTCGTAATCCCAGTGCGGATAGTCGGTGGCGAACAGCAATTTGTCCCAGCCGATCCAGTCGATCAGCTCGAACAGGTGGTCGCGCCGCTCCGGGTCTTCCATCGGCTGCGTGGTCCACCAGATGTGCTCGCGGATGGTCTCCGACGGCGGCCGTTTGACGTGCGGCACTTCGCTGCGCAACTTCTGCCACACCTTGTCGAGCCGCCACGACAGCGACGGCGCCCAACCAAAACCGGCCTCGATCATGATCATCTTGAGGCTCGGATGCCGCTCGAACACGCCCTCCAGCACGATGCTGGCAAGCGCGGTCTGCTGGCACTGCGAATGCCCGACCATCTCCTCGATATAAAAGCTCGGCCAGCCCGAAGCGGTGATCGGATTGCCGCCAAAACCGAAGGCATGCACCCCGACCGGCAGCCCCACCTCTTCCGCTGCCTCGTAGATCGGCCAGTAACGGCGCTGTCCCAAGGGTTCGACATTGCGGCTGAGCAGCAGCACCTGCACGAAGTTCTTGTCGCCGGCGCGCTTGCGGATTTCCGCGGCCGCCGCCGGACCGTCCTCATTGGCGACCACGACCGAGCCTTTCAGGCGCGAATCTTTGCTGGTCCATTTGTCGATCTGCCAGTCGTTGATCGCGCTCGCCAGCGCCGCGCTGAGATCCTGGTTGCGCAGGCCCTGTCCCGTATTCAGCGGATTCAGCACACCGAGCGCGACATTGTTCGGATCGAGATGCTGCTGCTGCATGAACGACAGCGACGAGCCCTGCGGACCGCCCTCCGGCGGATAGGCGTCGCGGCGCGAGGCGTTGGGCTGCGCCTTGGGGTAGGGCGGGCCCTCCATCATGCCCTGATAGGGATGCTTGCCGTAGGTTTCGAGATGCGCGTGCCAGCGCTTTGCCAGATATGGGTAGAGTTCGGTCGCGGTGGCGCGCGCCGGGTGGATGTCGCAATCGGCGATCGCGGTCTTGACGTCAGCGGATGCAGCCTGCTCGGCGCCGGCGCGGAACTGCATGTTCATGGCGTCATCTCCTGCGTCGCCGCACTCTTCAGGCGCGTGTAGGTCGCATGCGGGTTGTCGATCATGATCTTGCGCACAAGCTCGCCCGACATGCCTTCCGGCAGCACGGCATCGCCGTCGAACTGCCAGTGCGGATAATCGGTCGAGAATAGGAGCAATTCGTCCGACTGCATATGGTCAAACAGGCGATTTAATGTCGTGGGATCCGGCGGCGCGTCGACCGGCTGCAGCGAGAACCGGATATTGCTGCGCACAATCTCCAGCGGCGCGCGGTCCACCCATGGCGTTTCCATCCGCACCCCGCGCCAGAATTTATGCAGCCGCCACAGATAGGACGGCAGCCAGGTGAAGCCGGATTCCAGCATCACCATTTTCAAATTCGGATGCCGCGCGAACACGCCTTCGACGATCAGGCTGGTCAGTTGGGTCTGGAACGCCTGCGCCTGCGCGACATAATCCTCGATGTGATAGGAGCCCCAGCCGACCGAGGTCGGCGGATTATGGTAGTTGCTGCCGGCATGGATGCCGATCGGCAGGCCCAGCCGTTCCGCCGCGGCATAGATCGGCCAGTACGCGCGCTTGCCCAGCGGCATGTCGCCCATCACCAGCATCAGCACCTGGACGAAGCGCCTGTCCCTGGCGCAGCGCTCGATCTCCGCGACCGACTTCTCCACGCTCTGCACCGGAACAACGATCGAGCCGCGCAGCCGCGCGTCCTTGTCGAGCCATTCCTTCACCAGCCAGTCGTTCAGCGCGCGGCAGAACGCGTCCGCCATGTCCTCGCTGAACACCATCTGCACGCCGTACAGCGGATTGCAGATGCCATAAGCCGTTTTGAATTTATCGAGCGCCTGCGCCTGCATATCTTGCAGGCTGGAGCCGGGCTTGCCCTGCGACGGCCGCCAATCCGGCCGCGATGTGATCGGAGAGTTTTGCGGATAGGATTGCGACATGAGGTCGGTCATGCCCCGCGTCGTCACCTGGTCGCGCCAGTAATCGCTGAGATACGGCAGCAGGCTGGTGAGATGAGGAACGGCCGGATGCAGATCGCAATCCACGCCGCCCGGAATCGGTTGCGTCATGAAGCTCTCCTCGTCGTCCCCGCGAAGGCGGGGACCCATACGCCGTGACGCCGATATTTAGCCGCGGTGATAGTATACTTGTTGCACGACCACGCGCTACGACCGAGTACAGGGGTTATGGGTCCCCGCCTTCGCGGGGACGACGAACGTGAGATGACGCGTAAGGAAGGACTGAGCGATGCAAGACCTTGTCCCGATCGCCGAGCAGATCGCCGCCAAACTGATTGCGCGGCGCCAGACCATCGCGGTTGCCGAATCCTCGACCGGGGGCCTGATCTCGGCAGCGCTGCTCGCAGTGCCCGGCGCTTCCGCCTATTTCCTCGGCTCCGCGGTGGTCTACACGCGCGACGCGCGGAGGACGCTGATGGATATTCCCGACGAGGCGATGAAAGGCATCCGCTCGGCCTCGGAGCCTTACGCGAAATTGCTCGCGAGCCAAATCCGAAAGCGTTTTTCCTGCGACTGGGGCCTGTCGGAAACCGGCGCCACGGGCCCTACCGGCAACCGCTATGGCGACGCCGCCGGCCACAGCTGCATGGCGGTCGCCGGATCGTCGGAGCAGTTCGTGATGACTCTGGAAACCGGCAGCGCCGACCGGCTCGCCAACATGCATATGTTTGCGAGCAGCGCACTGAATTTCTTCTTGCAAAACCTGTCGCGCGTGTAGGGTGGGCAAAGACGCCGGACGCCAATGCGTCCGGCGGCGTGCCCACCATTCCCGCATCGATGACGACGATGGTGGGCACGGCGCAAGGGCGCCTTTGCCCACCCTACATTCTTCGTCATGCCCGGGCTTGTCCCGGGCATCCACGTCTTGACGGTCTCACAGCAAGAAAGACCTGGATGGCCGGAACAGGCCCGGCCATGACAAAACAAAAAGGTTACCTCACCGCTCCCGGAACGAGCGCATCAACTGGTCGTTCAGCGGCTTCAGCAGATAGGACAGCATGGTGCGGTCCCCGGTCTGCACGAAGGCTTCCACCGGCATGCCGGGGATCAGCTTGTTGTTGTCGCCGAGTCTCGCTACTTCCGACGGCGGCAGCGAGACGCGGATGGTGTAATAGCTCGTCCCGGTGCGCTGGTCGGTGGTGACGTCGGCCGATACCCGGGTGACATTGCCGTTCAGTTCCGGCGTGGTGCGCTGGTTAAAGGCCGAAAACCGCATCAGGGTCTTCTGGCCGATCTGCAGCTTGTCGATATCCTTCGGATCGACCTTGGCCTCGACCGACAAATCGTCGGCCTGCGGCACGATCATCATCATGGCGTCGCCGGCGGTGATCACGCCGCCGACGGTGTGGACCGTCGATTGCAGCACCATGCCGTCCTGCGGCGCGCGGATATCGACCCGCCGCAGCTGGTCTTCCGCGGTCACCTTGCGTTCGACGAATTCGCCGATCTTGTCATTGGTCTCGCGCAGGTCCTTGGAGACTTCGCTGACCATGTCCTTGTCGACCTGGATGATCTGCAACTCGGTCTCGGTGATCTTGCCCTTGGCCTGCGCGCGCGAGGCGATGTATTGCGCCCGCTCGCCATTGAGCCGGGCCGCGTCGCGCTCCAGCGTGGTCAACCGTGTCAGCTGGACAAGGTGCTGCTCGTACAGCTGGCGCACGCCGACCAGTTCCTTCTCGATCAGCGCGATCTCCTTTTCCTTGGCTGCCTCCTGCGCGGCCAGGCCGCCGATTTCCTCGTTCAACTGCAAGACGCGCTCGCGCAACTGCGCCTTTTGTCCCGCCCGGCCGTGAACCCGCACCTCGAACAGCTTGGTTTCACTTAACATGACGTTCTGAACGTCGGGATCACTGGCGCGATCCGTGAGCTGTGGTGGAAAGCTAAGTGCGCTGTCGCCGCGCTGTTCGGCCTCCAGCCGCGCCGCCCGCGCATAGAGGCCGTTGAGCGTCTTGACCACGATGGCAAGGCTCGCCTTGGTGACGGTGTCGTCGAGCCGCACCACCACGTCGCCGGCCTTGACCGTGTCGCCGTCGCGCACCCGCACCTCGCCGACCACGCCGCCGGTCGGATGCTGCACCTTCTTCACGTTGGAATCGACGACCACGGCTCCCGGCGCGATCAGCGCCCCCGAGATCTGCACGGTCGATGCCCAGCCGCCAAACCCGCCGGCAAGAACGAGGACCACCGCCAGCCCGATGATCAGATGCAGCCTGATCGAACGCCGCGCGCCTTTGAGCTTAGCTTCGCTCATGATTTTGCGACCCCTGCTTCGGATACGATTTTGATCGGAGCGGGCGGCGCGACCCGCTGCAGGACCTGTCCCAGCACCTGGTCCTTGGGGCCGAAGGCCTGTACGCGGCCGTCCTTCAGCACCAGAAGCATATCGACCGCCTCGATGCCGATCGGGCGATGCGCCACTACCACCACGATAGCGCCGCGCTCGCGCGCCGCGCGGACGGCGCGCGTCAGCGCCTCGTCGCCCTCGGTGTCGAGATTGGAATTCGGCTCGTCGAGCACGATCAGGAACGGTTCGCCATACAGCGCGCGCGCCAATGCTACGCGCTGCGCCTGGCCTGCGGAAAGCGAAACCCCCTGCTCGCCGACCTGCGTCTCGTAACCTTCGGTCATCTTGACGATCATCTCGTGCACGCCCGCCTCCTTGGCGGCGGCGATGATGTTTTCGGCAATGGCGTCGGGGTCGAAGCGGCAGATATTCTGCGCGACGGTGCCGGCGAACAGTTCGACGTCCTGCGGCAAATACCCGACATGGCGGCCGAGCACCTCGGACGACCATTGATCGAGCGCCGCGGCATCGAGCCGGACCTTTCCGCGTACCGGCTGCCAGACGCCGACCAGCGCGCGCACCAGCGACGACTTGCCCGAACCGCTCGGACCGATGATCCCCAACCCGTTGCCGGCTTCCAGCGCGAAGCTCGCATCCTGGACGATGACCTTCTGATCGCCGGGCGGAACGATACTGACGCCCTCGACCGACAGGCGCCTGGAGGGCGCCTGCAGCCGCGTCGGCACGCCTTGCGCCGGCAGCGATCCGAGCAGCCGGTTGAGGCGCGTCCAGCTCTGGCGCGCGGCAACAAAACCCTTCCAGTGCGCGATCGCCAGATCGACCGGCGCCAGCGCCCGTGCGCTCAGGATCGAGCCGGCGATGATGACGCCCGCGGTCGCCTCCTGGTGAATCACCAGATAGGCGCCGACCCCGAGCACCGCCGACTGCAGCATCATGCGCATGACCTTGGCTATCGCGCCGAGGCCGCCCGCCACATCGCTGGTGCGCTGATTGCCGGTCAGATAATTCTCATTGGCCACGCCCCAGCGCCTGGTCAGCCGTCCCGACATCCCCATCGCTACCAGAACTTCGGCGTTGCGCCGGCTGGCCGTGGCAAGGTCGTTGCGGCGCGCTGCCAGGCCCATGGCCTCGCGCGCGGGCTTGCGCGTCATGAACTCGGTCACGATGGTCAGGGTGACCAGGATGATCGCGCCGGCCAGCGCCGTCGCCCCGATCAGGACGTGGAAGACAAAGCAGATGGCAAGATAGAACGGCAGCCACGGCAGATCGAAAAACGCCGAGGGTCCGAGGCTGGAGAGGAACGACCTGATATTGTCGAGATCGCGCAACGGCTGCAGGCCCTCGTTACGGCCACCCGCGATCAACGGCAGCCGCACCACGGTTTCAAACACCCGGCCGCTGAGCGCCTCGTCGAGCGAGGTTCCGATGCGGACCAGGATGCGTCCCCGGATCAGGTCGAGGATGCCCTGGGCGACGTACAATCCGCCGGCGAGAACGATCAGGCCGACCAGTGTCGGCACGCTCCGGCTCGGCAGCACCCGGTCGTAGATCTCCAGCATGAAGATGGAGCCGGTGAGATACAGCAGATTGATCATGCAGCTCATGACGCCGACGCCGATGAACGCGCTGCGGCAGGCACGCAACGCTTCACCGAGTTCGGAACGCCGGACACCGGGAACGGCTGCCATTAAACGTGATCTCTTCAATTGAAAGCGGGAGACACTTCTTTACCGATGTTTGTACCCATCGTCCATTTAAGTTGCGTTAACCTGAACGTTATCGGAGATGGTGCGCCCCGAAAACCGGCCGACTCGGCGGCCGAGGCTGGTTTCCGCGATGGAACCATGACCGCTCCGCATAGACCCTGGGAACCTAATTCCCCGCAGGGGCTTGTCCCCCATCAATCACATTCAGGAGCCATCATGATCCGCCGATTTATCGGAGTTGCAGCCATTGTCGCCGCCACAGCGCTTCCCACCCTCGCCCAGGCGCAGGGCGTCCCCGGAGGCGTCGAACGCGGCGCCCGGGAAGGCGAGCGCGCCGCCGGTCCCGTGGGCGCCATCGTCGGCGGCACGATTGGCGGTGTCGTTGGCGGCGTCGCCGGCGTGCTCGGTGTCGACCAGCGCCCGCGCTTCCGCAGCTATGTGGTCGAGCAGCGGCGGCCGTCCTACACCTATCGCGACGAGGTCCGGGTCGGCGCCGTGCTGCCGGAAGCCGGCGTGACCTATTACGAGGTGCCGCCGGAATACGGCGTGCGGGATTACCGCTACACGGTGGTGAACGGCCGCACCGTGCTGGTCGAGCCGCGAACCCACCGCATTGTCGAGATCGTCGAGTAATCGCGACGCATCGATTTGACGACAACAGGCCGCCCTTCGGGGCGGCCTGTTGCGTTTGGCGAAACTTTCAGCGTCGATCGGCGTTATGGCCGCATGACACAACCCGACACCTGGTATGTAGCCTTTGGTCCGGACAAGGCCGTGAAGACCGACGACAGCGCCACCGGCGCGGTGCGCTCGACTCGGACGTTCAAATCCGAAGTCGACGCCAAATTGTTTGCCATGCAGATTTTGGCGAAAGGCTGGTCCGCCACCGCCGGCACGCTCAACCCGCACCAGCCCAAACAGATCGTCGGCTCCGCCCAGATCGAAAGCTGGGCCGATCCGGGCCTTGGCGGCTGACCTCTTAACCTCTCCCCGCTCTTTTGCGGGGAGAGGTCGACGCGCATCGTCAGATGCGCGTCGGGTGAGGGGCGAGGCACCGTGTTGCCGCGATGAGGGATTTCTCGGGTCGGAAGTTCTGAGCATCGTCTCGGCACGGAGCGACCCGTTAGACCTGAGCCGTGCGAGCATCGTGCCTCGCCCCTCACCCGAAGCCTGCGCTACGCTTCGGCTTCGACCTCTCCCCGCAAAAGGGCGGGGAGAGGTTAAGAAAGCGCCGCTTCCCGCTCCGCCAGAATGCACCTTGCGATACGGTTTCCCTCTATCCGCACATTGGGTGGCAGCGCTTCGACACAGCGTGGTTGCGCAAAGCCGCAGCGCGGCGCGAACGAGCAGCTGACCGGGGCCTTGTCGAGCGAGGGCGGGGTGCCGGGGATGGTTTCCAGCCGCTGGCCGCGCTTGGCGCCGTGCACGGTGGAGGCCAGCAGGCCGCGTGCGTAAGGATGGACCGGCGAGCGCACGATCTGGCTGAGCGTGCCGGACTCGACGATCTGGCCCGCATACATCACCGCGACGCGGTCGCAGATCTCGATGGCGACGCCGATATCGTGGGTGACGAAAATCACCGACATGCCGAACTCGCGCTGCAACTCGCGCAGCAGCAGCAGGATCTGAATTTGCACGGTGGCGTCGAGCGCCGTGGTCGGCTCGTCGGCGAGCAGGATTTTCGGCTTGCAGGCGAGCGCCAGCGCGATCATCGCGCGTTGCCGCATGCCGCCGGACATTTCATGCGGATAGGCGTCAAGCCGGCGTTTGGCGGAGGGGATGCGCACCACTTCCAGCATCTCCAGCGCGCGCGCCATCGCGTCCGCCTGGCTCTTGCCCTCGTGGCGCATCACGCTTTCCGCGATCTGCTGGCCGATGGTGTAGACCGGATCCAGCGCCAGCGCCGGCTCCTGGAAAATCATCGACACGGTCTGGCCGCGAAACGCCGACAGTTTTTCTTCGTCGAGCGCCAGCACGTCGCGGCCGAGCACCTGCACGCTTCCCGATATCTGCGTGCGCTTTTTCGGCAAGAGCCGCATCAGCGCGCGCAGCGTCACGCTCTTGCCAGAGCCGGATTCGCCGAGCAGGCCGAGCACTTCGCCCTCGCCCAGCGTGAGACTGAGATCGTTCACCGCGTAGACGGTGCGCTCGCCGGTGAAGCGGATATTGAGATCGCGGATTTCGACGAGGTTGCTCATGCCATTTCCATCTCCGGACATCGGGCATGAAAATCGGTCGCGCGCTGAAACGCGGCGCCGGCGCGGAGCAATGTCGCTTCGTCGAACGGACGGCCGATCAGCTGCATGCCCACCGGCAAGCCTGTCCCGGTGAAGCCTGCGGGGATCGACAGCGACGGCAGGCCGAGATAGTTGACCGGCCGGGTAAACCGCGTCAGCCGCTGAATCATCGCTTCCGCGTCGGGACTGTTGCCGACATCGCTCTCGGCGATGGTGGGAGCCGCGGACGGCGCCACCGGCGTCAGCACGGCATCGACGCCGGCGGTCGCCGCAAGATGCGCCGCCAGCGCCGGACCGCGCCAGCGCATCGCCTCCAGGTAGGACACGGCCGGCATCGCCAGGCCGTTCTGCAGCCGCATCAGCACCTGTGGGCCATAATCCTGCGGCCGTTCGATCAACCATCTCTTGTGGAACGCAGCGGCTTCCACCGCGAGCACGAACTGGCACGCCGCCGTGAGCTGGCGCTGCTCCGGCAATTCGACCCGGACGACCTGCGCGCCTTCGCGCTTGAGCGTCGCCACGGTCTCGTCAAGGATGCGCGCGGTGTCGGCATCGAGATCGTCGACATAGAATGCGGTGGGTATGCCGATCGTGAGGCCTTTAAGGGATCCGCCCGTCGCGGCCGTGTAATCCGGCACGTCGCCACCGACGGCCGTGGGATCGTTGGGGTCCGCGCCCGCCATCAGGCCGGTGAGCAGCGCGCAATCCTCGGCGGTGCGCGCCAGCGGACCTACGGTATCGAGCGATTGCGACAGCGGCATCGCGCCGGCGCGGCTGATGCGGCCGACCGTCGTCTTGAGCCCGGTGACGCCGCAGAAATGTGCCGGCATCCGGATCGAACCGCCGGTGTCCGAACCCAGCGCCGCGAAAGTCAGCCGCGCGGCGACCGCCGAGCCCGAGCCCGACGACGACCCCCCGGTGATGTGAAGGACATTCCAGGGATTGTGCACCGGCCCGTAATGCGGATTATGGCCGGTCGGCCCGTAGGCAAACTCGACCATCTGCAGGGAGCCGAGGCGGACCGTGCCGGCATCCTTCAGCCGCTGCAACGCGGTGGCGGTGGTGGTCGCAACCCAGTCGCGGCGAATTTTGGAGCCGCAGGTGACGACTTTTCCTGCATCGTAATACATGTCCTTGTGTGCCAGCGGCACGCCATGCAGGGCGCCGCCGCTATTGCCCTTCGCCGTCGCTGCGTCGGCAACATCCGCCGCGGCCAGCGCTTCCTCGGCTTCGATCGCCATGAACGCATTGAGGCGCGGCTGCCATTGCGCGATGCGGTCGAGGCAGGATTGCGTCACCTCGCGCGACGACACGCGCTTCTTTGCGATCGCCTGGGCTACTTCGGTCAGCGAAAGAGTAGCGGGTTCGGTCGCGCTCATCTGCCGGCCTCGTTCTGGACCACGATGAATGTCGCGGGCTCGAGGTCGAACGGCAGCGTTCCCGCGATCGGCGCCAGGCCTTCGAACGCCGGACCGATGGAATTGGCGATCCGCGCCGCATCCTCGTCAGTCACCGGCACACCGGCGACATCGGCCAGCGCCTTGATCTGCTTCGCTGTGGGTCTCGTCATGTGGATTCTCCTCCCCTTGACGGCGCGAGACTGTGTCCCGAAGCCGGGATCGCCATGTAGCACGCCGCCTGATGGCCCATTGTATCGAGTTCCGTCAGCTTCGGGGTGGCGCCGGCGCATAGCGGCTCCGCGAACGGGCATCGGGTGTGAAACCGGCACCCCGAGGGCGGATCGATCGGGTTCGGCGGATCGCCTAATATCGGCGGCGTCTTCGTCCTGTTGTCCGGATCGGACGACGGCATCGCCGCCAGCAGCGCCTGCGTGTAGGGATGCGCCGGCGCGTCCCAGACCCGGTCCACCGGACCGAGTTCAACCACCTCGCCGAGATACATCACCAGCACGCGGTCGGAAATATAGCGCACCACGTTGAGGTCGTGGCTGATGAACAGATAGGTCAGGCCGAATTCGCGCTTGAGATCGACCAGCAGATTGAGCACCTGCGCCTCGACCGATTTGTCCAGCGCCGACACCGCTTCGTCGAGAATCACCAGCCGCGGCGACAGCGCCAGCGCGCGCGCGATGTTGACGCGCTGGCGCTGGCCGCCGGAAATCTCATGCGGATAGCGGTTGGCGAAGGTTTCCGGGCGCAAGCCCACCTTGCCGAGCAACTCGCGCGCAAGCGTGCGGGCCGCCATATCGTCCATGCCATGGACCTTGGGACCGAACGCGATCGATTCCTCGATCGTCAGACGCGGATTGAGCGAGGCGTAGCTGTCCTGAAACACCATCTGCATGCCGCGGCGCAATTCGCGTAGCGACAACGCCTGCCCGACCTGCATGCCGTCATAGATGATATCGCCGGCGTCGCGCTTCATCAGATGCATCAACAGCCGTGCGGTGGTCGACTTGCCGCAGCCGGATTCTCCGACGATGCCGACGGTCTCGCCCTTGGCGATGGAGAACGACACGTCGTCGACCGCGCGCACGGTCCTGCTCTTGCCGAACAGCCCGCCGCGCACCGGAAAATGTTTCGTCAGACCTTCGACCTGCAGCAGCGGCTGCGCCGCGCCGCCGATATCCTCCATTGGTTCGAGCATGTCGATTGCGGGACCGATCTCGTTCATGGCGTCAGTTCCGGATATCCATGGCGCTGCGCAGGCCGTCGCTGAGCAGATTGAAGCAGATCGAAACCGCGAAGATCATCGCGCCGGGCAGCGCCGCCACCCATGGATTGACATAGATCGCGGTGCGCAGCGTGTTGAGCATCAGGCCCCATTCCGGTTCCGGGGGCTTGGTGCCGAGGCCGAGGAAGGACAGGCCCGCCGCCAGGATCATCGACACCGAGATCAGGCCGGTGGCGTAGACGAAGATCGGACCCAGCACGTTGCCGAGCATGTGGACCCGCATGATGGTGAAGGCGCCGGCGCCGGACGCCCGCGCGGCTTCCACGAAATCCATGTTGCGCACGCCGGTGGTAACGCTTTCGGCGACCCGGGTGATCTGCGGCACGAACACGATGGTCAACGACACGATGGAGTTGACGATGCCGGCGCCGAGCGCGCCGGAGATCGCGATCGCCAGCAGCACCGAGGGGAACGCGTAGAACACATCGACGGTGCGCATGATCGCGGTGTTGACCCTGCCGCCGACATATCCCGCGACGACGCCGAGCGACGTGCCGATGACGAAGGAGAGAATCACCGGGAGAATACCGATCAGCAGCGACATCCGTCCGCCATAGATCAGCCGAGTCAGCATGTCGCGGCCAAGCTCGTCGGTGCCGAGCGGATAGTTCGGCGTGCCGATGTGGCGCAGGCGGCGGATCATCGAACCCTGATAGGGATCGGCAAGCCCGAGCCACGGCGCGCACACCGCCGAGAGAAATATAGCGATCAGGATGAAGGCGCAGACCATGCTGACCTTGTCGCGCGCGATGCGCCGGCCGACCGTCGCCCAATAGCCGCGCGCCTTGCTGGCGGGCGCCGCCTGCAGAGCCATGTCCGTCATCGCGCTCATGCAGCGCTCCTTCTCACCTCTCCCCGAAGGGGAGAGGTCGGAGCCGGAGCCAACGGGTCGGCGCGAAGCGCCGCCCGATGACAGGCTCCGCGCAGGCTTCGGGTGAGGGGTCTCTCCACGCGCTCGGACTCGCGGAGAGTCCCCTCACCCGACGCGCATCTGACGATGCGCCATAGCCGAAGCTTCGCTTCGGCGTTCTTCAACAAGAACGGCCGCCGAAGGCGGCCTACGCTCTCCCCTGCGGGGAGAGGTGAAAGAGCGTCGCTGCGGATTCGATACAAAGCCATCCTCTAGCTCCGCTTGATGCGCGGATCGATCGAGGCTTGCGCGATATCGACCACGAGATTGAGGAACACGAAGAACAGCGCCAGCACCAGGATGGTGCCCTGCAGCAGCGGCAGGTCGCGCTGGAAAATCGCGGAGTTGAGCAGGAAGCCGGAGCCGGGCCACGAGAACACGGTTTCGATCAGGATCGAGCCGCCGAGCATGTAGCCGAGTTGCAGGCCCATCACCGCCAGCGCGGTCGGAGCCGCGTTCTTGATGACATGACGGAACACCCCGGTTTCGCGAAGGCCCTTGGCGCGCAAGGCCTCGACAAAGTCCTGCGAGAGGATATCGCCGGTCAGCGCGCGCACCGTGCGGGTGACGATGCCCATCGGAATCACCGAGGTGGTGATCGCCGGCAGGATCAGATAGCGGATGTGTTCCCAGTCCCAGGCCCACTGGCCCGAACCGCCCGGGCCGGCGCCGACCGCGGGCAGCCAGCTCAGCTGTACCGAGAAGATGATCACCAGCACCATGCCGAGCCAGTAATGCGGCAGCGAGACTCCGGCGATCGCGATCGAGGTGGCGACCTTGTCGATCCATGTATCGCGGAAATATCCGGCGATCAGCCCGAAGAACAGTCCGAGCGTAAAGCCGATCATCGCCGCCGCAATCGCCAGCGTCACGGTATTGCCGACCGCGCGCATGACTTCGGACAATACCGGGCGTCCGGTGGCGATGGAGTTGCCGAGGTCGCCGCCGACCGCGCGCCACAGCCAGAGTCCGAACTGCACCGGCAGCGGGCGGTCGAAGCCGTAGGCGGCGCGCAGCTGCTGCGCCAGTTCCTGCGACGCATCGGCCGGCAGCACCGCGACCAAGGGATCGCCGGGCGTGATGTGGACCAGCAGAAAGCACACCAGCGCCACGCTGATGATGACGGGGATGACGTAGACGATGCGCCGAGCGATATAGACGAGCACGTGTGGCCTTTAACGAAGTGGCGTGTCCCGGACGCAGCGCAGCGCGGAGCACTTGCGGAGCGGTGCGCTGCAGAGCCGGGACCCCGGTTGCGAAGTGTAAGTAACCGGGGTCCCGGCTCTGCGGAGCGGCATGAAGAATGCCGCACCGCGTCCGGGACAGGGCGTCAGGGCGTCATGCTGACCGGCGAGAAGTCCACGAACCAGCTTTTCGGTTGCACGAAGCCCTTGATCTTCGAACTCATCGCGCGCGGCGCGACATCGTGGGCGACATAGAGGAATGCCGCGTCATCGACGGAAGCCGCGTGCAACTCGGCCAGCGCCTTGTCGCGCTCGGCCGGATCGAACGTCTGCCGCGCCTTGGTCACCAGCTCGTCGAACTTCGGATTGTTGATGAATCCCCAATTGTTCGATACCGGCGGCGCCATCCCCGATTGCAGGAAGCGCACCATGGCGAAGAACGGGTCCATCGCCGCATAGGTGACGTTGGTTGCGTTGGCGCCGTTGGCAGTCGGATCCTTGGCGCCGCGCCGCCAGTTGGTGAACAGCGTGTTCCATTCGATGACATCGAGCTGAACGTCGAAGTAGCACTCCGCGAGCGCCTGCTGCAGATATTCGTTCATCGGCAGCGGCAGCATCTGGCCTGAACCGGATGCCGATGTCTGGGTCTTCACCGCGAGCTTTTTGTTGGGACCGAAGCCGGCTTCCTGCATCAGCTTTTGCGCGGCGGCCTTGTCATATTTGATCTGGAAGGTCGGATTGCCGCGCCAGGGATGACCCGGCTCGAAGGTGCCGGTGGCCGGCACCATCAGGCCGGCCAGCAACCCCTCTTTCAGACCTTCGCGGTCGACGCAGAGGTTGGCCGCCTTGCGCACGCGGATGTCATTCCACGGCGAGCCTTCGACGCGCGAAAACTGCCAGGGCCAGACATGAGGTTCCTCGTTGCTGGTGATGACAAAGCCGCGCTGCTTGATTTCCCCAACCGCATCGGGTGCCGGCGCCTCGATCCAGTCGACCTGGCCGGAGAACAGCGCCGCGGTGCGGGCGTTCGCCTCCGGCATCGGCAGCAGCAGCATCCTGTCGACCTTGGGGACGCGCGCCTTGTCCCAGTAGTTTTCGTTCTTCACCAGTTCGAGCCGCTCGCGCGGCGTAAATTTCGACATTTTCCACGGGCCGGTGCCGGACGCATCGCGCGCGAACGCAGCCCAGGCCGCCTGCGATTTTGCCTTGGCATCGGCGCCTTCGGCCGCGTCATACAGCTTCTGCCATTTGGCGGGGCTCGCCATGAACAGGTTGGTGAGATTAATCGGCAGGAAACTGTCCGGCTCCTTGGTGGTCAATTCCACCGTCATGTCGTCGATCTTGCGCGCCGAGGCCAATGTCGGCATGCGCGAGGCGGTGACGCCGACCTGGCTCGGATCGAACTGCGGCGCGTCCTGCTTCAGCACCTTCTCGACATTCCAGACCACGGCGTCGGCGTTGAACGGCGAGCCGTCGTGGAAGGTGACGCCGGGGCGAAGCTTGAAGGTCCACTTCTTCTTGTCGGCCTCGTCGACCGCCCATTCGGTCGCAAGGCCAGGGATCATGACGCTCGCCTTGGTCGCCGAGGACAGATCCCACAGCGTCAACGCGTCGTACATCGTAAGACCGGTGAAGCGGTTGCCCTCGAATCCCTGATCGGGCTGGCCCAGCGTGCGCGGAATATCCGCCGCCGTCATGCCGATGCGCAACACGGTTTCGGCGCCGGCGATTTGCGGCAAGGCAAAAGCCGATGCCATCGTCAGCATCATGAGGGCTGTCATTGTGCGGCTTTTCACAGGGCTTTCGGTACGCATCGCTGTCATTTTCCTTCTCGGCTCTCGCTGATTAATTCTTATGCAATCTTATGCAACGGCTGTGCCAATGGCGAGAAGCATTCGCGCAATTAGCGTTGCCTGCACAATTGGTCGCGGGTCGGCACGAAGTCGAACACAATGCCTGATCTGGCATCAAGCTTGCTTGCGTAAGCCTCGAAAACTTCCCCCAATGGAGCTTAGTTCATGCGCGTCCGCAATTCGATCTTTCTTGCCGCACTCGCAGTCGTCATCGCCGCCGCACCGGCGCAAGCCGAGCAGGTTGTGCGGTACGGAATCTCGATGGCCGACATTCCGCTGACCACGGGTCAGCCGGATCGCGGCGCTGGCGCCTATCAGTTCACCGCTTATACGATTTACGATCCGCTGGTGGCCTGGGAGATGGACGTGTCCGACCGGCCCGGCAAACTGGTGCCGGGGCTCGCGACCGAGTGGAAGGTCGATGACACCGACAAAACCAAGTGGCGCTTCACGCTGCGGCAGGGCGTGAAATTCCATGACGGCAGCGATTTCAACGCCGACGCCGTGATCTGGAATCTCGACAAGGTGCTGAACGACAAGGCGCCGCAATTCGACAAGCGCCAGAGCGCGCAGGTCAAGACCCGCCTGCCCTCGGTTGCGAGCTACGCCAGGATCGACGATTCCACCGTCGAGATCACCACCAAGACCGTCAACTCCTTCTTCCCCTATCAGATGCTGTGGTTCCTGGTCTCGAGCCCGGCGCAATACGAAAAGCTCGGCAAGGACTGGGACAAATTCGCCAGCCAGCCCTCGGGCACCGGACCGTTCAAGCTGACAAAGCTGGTGCCCCGCGAACTCGCAGAGCTCACCAAGAATGAGGACTACTGGAACAAGAAGCGGATTCCGAAAACCGACAGACTGATCCTGATTCCGATGCCGGAAGCCCTGACGCGCACCAATGCGCTGCTGGCGGGGCAAGTCGACCTGATCGAGACGCCGGCGCCCGATGCGGTGCCGCAGCTGAAATCCGCAGGGATGCGGATCGTCGATAACATCACGCCGCATGTCTGGAATTATCATCTGAGCGTGCTGCCGGGCTCGCCCTGGACCGACATCCGCCTGCGCAAGGCGCTCAATCTCGCCATCGACCGCGACGCCGTGGTCGGATTGATGAATGGCCTCGCAAAACCTGCCAAGGGCCAGGTCGATCCATCGAGCCCGTGGTTCGGCAAGCCGGGCTTCGAGCTCAAAACCGATCTCACGGAGGCGAAGAGGCTGGTCAAGGAAGCCGGCTACTCGCCCGAGAAGCCGTTGAAGGCGACCTTCATCATCGCGCAAGGCGGCACGGGCCAGATGCTGTCGCTGCCGATGAACGAATTCCTGCAGCAGAGTTTCAAGGAAATCGGCATCGACATCGACTTCAAGGTGGTCGAACTGGAGACGCTGTACACCCATTGGCGCAAGGGCGCGGCCGATGAGATGAACGCCCACATCACCGCCAACAACATTGCCTATGTGACCTCGGATCCGCTCTACGCCATCGTCCGCTTTTTCCATTCCGGCCAGATCGCGCCGGTCGGCGTGAACTGGGGCGGCTACAAGAATCCCAAGGTCGATGCCTTGATCGACGAGGCCAAGCAGACCTTCGACCCGGCCAAGCAGGATGAATTGCTGGCGCAGGCGCATGCGCTGATCGTCGACGATGCCGTGCTGGTCTGGGTGGTGCATGACACCAACCCGCATGCGCTGTCGCCCAAGGTGAAGAAATTCGTGCAGGCGCAGCACTGGTTTCAGGACCTGACCACGATCGGCCTGGAGTGATTTTTGTAGGGTGGGCAAAGGCGCTCTTGGCGCCGTGCCCACCATTGCAGCATGCGCGTGAATGGTGGGCGCGCCGCCGGCCACGCGTTCGCGCGTCCGGCACCTTTGCCCACCCTACGGCTTTGTGCTCTTCACTTGTGCATGCTGCTGCTTGCGAACCGCGTGGTGCGGCGCAAACTGATGCTTTTAGAGCACAGCGCCTAAAAAACCATCAAAGCGCCGCAACCGAACGGTGTGTGCGCTTGTGCCGCAGGCAGAGCCGTGAAAGCTATTCCCCAATGAGAATCTATGCATCGGGGGATGGGGCGATGACTTCAACACGAAATACAGCACTTGCTTGCGCATCGGTTTTGGCAATCAGCGCAGCGCTGTTGCCGATCGGCGAAGCCAGGGCGCAGACGACCTTCGGCGTGATCCAGGCGTTCGGCGACAGTTACGCGGACACTGGAAACCTGTTCAAGATCCTCGGCCAGCCGAACCCGGTGCAGTATCCCACGGGGCGATTCAGCGGCGGCACCAACTTCGTCGACACCACCTCATCGCTACTCGGAATCCCGCAAAACAATTTTGCCATCGGCGGCGCGACAACCGGCCCGACCAACGTCGTCGGCCCGGGCATTCCCGGCTTCACCCAGGAATGGCAGGGTTTTGTCGCGGCGGGCAAGACGATCGCACCGTCCGACCTGGTCGAGATCAGCATCGGCGGCAATGACGCCCGCGCCTACTATCAAGGCGGCGGCACGCTGGCCGGCGTGAACGCGGCCGCTACCGTCAGCACCAATCAGGCGCTGGCCGGCATCAATGCGCTGGTCGCCGCAGGCGCACGCAACATCGTCTTCACGACCGGCGATGTCGGGCAATTGCCCGAAGCGTTCAGTCCCGCTCTCGCGCCCAAAGCACCCATCGGTACGGCGTTCAGCCAGAACTATAACGCCCAGATGCAGACGGCGCTGGCCGCGATCGCCCGCTCCGGCGTGCGCGTCGAGATGGTCGACATCTCGCTGATCGGAACCCAGATCAAGGCTGATCCGGCGCGCTTCGGCGTCGCCAATGTCGGCGCATGTCCGGTGGCCTGCATCGGAAACACGGCGCTGCAGAACCAGTTCCTGTTCTATTTCGACGGCGTGCACCTGACATCGCTGGGTTTTGCGATTGTCGGCGAATACATCGTCAACCGGCTCAATGCGCCGCTCACCATCGGGCCGCAGGGCGACGTCGGCCTGTCGTCCGCGATGGGCTTTGCATCCACGATCTTCGGCAGACTCGATACCTTCCGCGAGACCTCAGGATTCGCGGCGACCATGAACTCCTATGCGGCCGATCTGAAGGCGCCCTATACCAAGGCGCCGCCACCGCGGCCGGTCGCCTACAATCCGTGGTCGTTCTATATGCTGGCCAACGGCGCGGTCAGCGACCGTCAGGCCACCGTGGCTTCGAGAGGCTTCAATCTCGACAGCGTCGGCGGCACCATCGGCACCGAGTATCGCATCAACGCCAATGCCTTTGTCGGCGGCGCGTTCGACTACTCCAATCCGAAGGCGCGGCTGTTCAACAATCAGGGCACCACCGAAGCCAACGCCTATCAGGTCGGCGCCTACGGCGAATGGGCCAACGCCAACTTCTTCCTGCAGGGCTTGGCCACCGTCGGCTGGCAGAACTATCGCAACGTCCGCCCCGGCGTCGTCGACTTCATCACCTCGAATCCCGACGGCACCAGCGTCGTTGCGGCCGGCAAGGTCGGCTATCTCTTTGGCACGCCGGACAAGTTCCAGGTCGGCCCGATCGGCAGCCTGCTCTACGCCCGCGCCAAGGTGAACAGCTTTACCGAAGCCGGCGACCCCGTGCTGACGCTGAACGTCGGCCAGCAGACCGCCGAGACCCTGATCGGCAGCGTCGGCGCGCAATTCCGCTTCCCGTTCTGGGTCCAGGGCAAGCTGATCAGCCCTTATGTGAATTTGACCGCGGATGACGACTTCATCGGAAACGGGCGCATCATCCAGTTCGGTGCGACATCGGCCCCGCTGATCATCAACAACTGGGCGATTGCGAATACCAATTCGCGCAACGTCTATGGCCGCGTGGCCGCCGGCGTGGTGGCGCCGGTGTGGAACAACGTCGCGCTGACGGCGAATGTGTCGCAAACCTTTGCGCGCACCGGCGGCAACGATTTCTACGGCAACGGCGGCCTGAAGATTTCGTTCTAGACCCAACTGCGTAGGGTGGGCAAAGCAACCGGGCGCGCATGCGACCGGTGGCGTGCCCACCAACTCTAATCGCCGCACATCCACCGCCGTCATCCCCAGGGAGCGCGCGCTTGCGCGCGTCTCGATGGATGGCCGCAGGCGCTTGTGGCCCATCCTTCGAGGCTCGCCGTGAAGAACGGCGACCACCTCAGGATGACGGCGGTGTGTATGGATGGTGGGCACGGCGCGAAGAGCGCGCCTTTGCCCACCCTACGATTCTACTTCGTCAGCAAACTGCGTAGGGTGGGCAAAGCAACCGGGCGCGCATGCGACCGGTGGCGTGCCCACCAACTCTAATCGCCGCACATCCACCGCCGTCATCCCCAGGGAGCGCGCGCTTGCGCGCGTCTCGATGGATGGCCGCAGGCGCTTGTGGCCCATCCTTCGAGGCTCGCCGTGAAGAACGGCGACCACCTCAGGATGACGGCGGTGTGTATGGATGGTGGGCACGGCGCGAAGAGCGCGCCTTTGCCCACCCTACGGCTCTTACTTCGTCAGCAGCGCGAAGGCGCCGTTCCAGTCTTGCGGCGGCGGATCTTTCTGGAAGCCGCGAATCCGCGTCTCGTAGAGATTGTAGAGCAGCTCCAGCGAGTGCGCCTCATCGGTGCGGCGGCCGCGTTCGATCGCCGCCAGCGCGCCGTCCCAGTCGCGGCTGCGGTAACACGCCAGCATCTCGATGGTCAGGTTGCGCAGGCGCTGGAAGCGGGCGGATTGCGCGGTATCCTCGCGCCCGGCGATGGCATAGATCACCTCCGGCTCGGTCTTGCCCTTCACCATGATGAAGTCGAGTTCGAGGATAGCGAACCGGTCCTTGGCGGCGAGCGCGGTGGTGGAGCCGACGATGATCGGGAAGCCATATTCCTTGGATTGCCCCTCCAGCCGCGAGGCCAGATTGACGCTGTCGCCGAACACCGAATAGTCGAAGCGCAGGTCGGAGCCCATGTTGCCGACCACGCAAATGCCGGTATTCAATCCGACGCCGATGTTGAGCGGGATATAGGCATGGCCGCCCTCCTCCGCTTCCTGTTCGCGCTCCTTGTTGAGCGCGTCGACCTGCTCCAGCATGTCGAGTGCGGCTTCGCAGGCGTTGATCTGGTGCTGCTTGTCGTCGAGCGGCGCGTTCCAGAACGCCATGATGGCGTCGCCCATGTATTTGTCGATGGTGCCCTTGCGATCGAGGATCGCGTTGGTCAGCGGGGTGAGGAAACGGTTCATCAGCCCGGTCAGGCCCTGCGGGTCGTTCTTGTAGGTCTCGGAGATCGAGGTGAATCCCCTCATGTCGCTGAACATGATGGTCATCTCGCGCTCCTCGCCGCCGAGCACCAGTCGCTCGGGCGCCTGTGCGAGCTGCTCGACCAGCGCCGGCGACAGATACTGGCCGAACGCCGAGCGGATCTGCCGCCGCTGCGCCTGCTCGCGGGCAAAACTGGAAAAGATCAGCGTCAGGTAGATCGCGGTGGTCGACAGCAACGGGTAGGTGGAATCGATCAGGAGACGGTGTTGCGAATAGTAGTACCAGGAGGTTCCCACCAGCAGCGTTGCGAAGAAGGCGCCGACCGCGACCAGTGATTTCGGTCCCAGCCTCGGGGCAAACCAGATGATCGCGACGCCGAGGATCACGGCCGAAAGGAATTCAGCGAGCGGCCCCCAGAGCGGCTGCGACAACAATTGCCCGGTCAGCGCGGCTTCCAGCACCTGGGCATGGATTTCGACGCCGGGCATTACCGGCGAAATCGGCGTGGTCTTGACGTCGAGCAGGCCGGCGGCCGATGTCCCGATCAACACCAGCTTGCCGGCAATTGCATCCGCATCGACATTGCCTTCGAGCACGTCGGCCGCCGAGACGTAAATCGATGGATCGTAATGTGCGAAATGCACCCATAATTGACCGTTGCGGTCGGTCGGGACCGCAAACCCCTTGACCGCGACGCTGGCGATGCCGGCCTCGTTCGACTTGATCAGGATCGTGTCGGAGCCGGTGGCGACCCGCAGCATCTCGAAACTCAGCGAAGGCATGGTCACGCCCTGCGCCTGCATGATCACCGGGACCCGGCGAACGATGCCGTCGCGCTCGGTCCAGATCGTGAGCAGGCCGCGCCCCCCCGCGGCCGCTTCCAGCACCGGCGTTGAGCGCAGCAGGCCCGGAAATTTCAGCATGAAACGCTGCGGATTCTCGCCCAGCATGGCAAGACCGGTCAGCGGCAGCTCCTTGTCGAGCTCGGCTACGACATAAGGCAGTCCGGTTTCGCCGAGCACCACGCGCGAGTGCCGCAGCGCGTCCGCCAGGATATCGTCATTGCTCGGCAGCGCGCGCAGCTTGGTCCGGGTCTCATCGTCGAGATTGCGCAGCATATCGGCGGCAGCGGCGGGATTGAGCCGGTCAGCTTCCGCGAACATGATGTCGAACGCGATCACCACTGCGCCTAGCCGGGTGAGGTTGGTGATCAGGTCCGCGACGCGGGTCCGCGGCCATGGCCACTGGCCGAATTTCGCCAGGCTCCTTTCGTCGATGTTGACAATGCGGACCGGCCTTGCGGTCTTCACGCGGGGATCGATGACCTGGAAGGTGTCGAAGGTCCTGACCCGGAATTCCTCGATCGCCGAGGGATCGGCGATGCGCAGCGCGGCAATTCCGATCAGCAGTCCGACGCAGAGCAGCCGCGCATAGCCGAATCGCCGCTTGAACCACCGTCGCAATATCCGCAGTCGCTTCATGCTGCCTAGCTATCACGCTTGAGCGGATCGATCACGCCGGGAGTTTTGGAACGGTGCCGGCGCTTGCCATCAGAGCGTATGGAAATCGCTGGCCTGCAGGCTTGTGACGTTCTTCAGCAGGATAGTATCGACGCCAACATGATTGCCGTCGAAATTGAGGTCGATCAGCATATCGCCGCCGTTAACGGTGGCATGCGTTCTAAGCCAACTGGAGAAGTCGTTTTGCCCGACGGCATCGAACGCATGGTAGTCCAGACTGATCTTGTCCTGTCCCGGCGTGAAGTCGGCGATGGTGTCGTGACCCGAGCCGCCCGAGGCGGCGTTGAACACGAAAGTGTCGGAGCCCTTGAGGCCGATCAGCAAATCGTCGCCGCCGAGTCCATTGATGGTGTCGGCTCCCGAGGTGCCGTATAGCGCATTGCTTCCCGCGGTCGCGACGTTGTTGGTCGTGATGTAGGTGACCTCCGCATGGCCGCCGCCGTGTGTGAGCGTGCCAAGGCTGCTGGTGAGCGACAGCGACAGGTCCTGCGCTACTAGTTTGTTGGGAATGCTGGGCGTGTCGAAGGCATGCAACGCGTAGGGATCGGTGTTGGTGAAGCCGAACACCGAGGCGCGCCACTCGGCCCCGAGGCCGATCATCGCCACAGCGGTGTGGGACTCCACACCTGTGGCCGAGAGAATCGCGAAGCTTTCCGCGCCGTCTGGATTTTGCACGACCTCGTTAAAGGTTTTGTAGTCTCTGTGCGCCTGGACATCCTGGTCCGGATCGAAATTGCGCAGGAAGCGGAGGTTGGAAATATCGTCCGGGCCGTTGTTGGTGATGTCGATCGTGGTGGTGAAGAAGTTGGCGTCGCTGCCCAGCGCCAGGGTCTGGACCATCGTGACGCCGTGGCCGGCATCCAGCGTCGTGGAGACGAAGGTAGTGCCGCCCGAGGAATGGGTCTCCGAACTGAGCGACGCCATCTGGTGAATGCCGAGCAGCGGCGCGTTGTCGAGCACGATATGACTGCCGCCGACGACATCGTAGCCGATGGCGATGCGGTCCTCCGGAATCCCCGGCGTCGTGACGTTGCCGGCGCCCGGAAAAACAAAACCGCTGGTCGCGCCTTCCGGAGTGACGCTGATGGTGACGCCTTCGGTCGAAGTCATCGTATAATTTGCGGCGGAGAATGTGACGACACCGTTCACCGGTGCGCCGTCGATGTTGCCGTCATTCGGGGTGAGCGAAAATGCCGGCGTGCCGGAACTCCCGTCATCGACAAAGCTGACAAGTCCGGCCACAACGTCGGCCGACGTGAACGTCGTTGTCTCTACCGCGTCGTTTCCAACGCCAGTCTCGAAATGCCCGTGACTGAGGTTCGAGACATTGTAGGTGACTACCGAATTGTCCGGATCGACGAAGTCGATATCGGCGGTCGTAACGGTGACGGTGTGACCTTGCGCGATCGTCAGCGCTGCGCTCGTGATCACCGGCGCGTCGTCGACGCCGGCGATCGTGACGGTGACGTTCTGCGTCGCGTGACCGCCGTGATGGTCGTCGATCTGAACGGCATAGGTTTGCGTGATGTATTGTCCCTTGCCGAGGCTTTGAACCAGCGCGTTATCGGCGGTGAACGTCCACGGCACCTGCCCGCTGCCGGCGCTCTCCGTCACCGCGAGCGGCGTGAAGGTGCCGAGGCCGCCGGCCGGCACGATAAAACCTGGCGCGTGCGACGCGTCCACCACCGGCGCGCCGATCACGGTCGCGCTGTGGGTATCGCTCAGGTCCGCGTCGGTGAAACCGAGTGCGCCCTTGGTGAGCAGCGTGCCGGAATTGGGCGCGGAGTCTTCGACCACAAGGCCCGCGGTGCCGCCCGCCCGATCGACGACGAAGATCTCGTATTGCCCGTCGGTCAGTCCGCTGTCGATTGCGGGAGCCAAGGGATTGAATTGCGTCGATTGGGTTGCAGAGCCGCCATGACCGTCGGTAACGGTGACGGTGATGGTGTCGGAGCCGACGGATGTCGCCGCATAGACGGCGCCGCGCTGCAAGGCATCTTGGACTGCGGCAATCGTCCCCGTAAACTTCAATGTCCCGCTCTGGCCATCGAGCCCGCCGACAATCGTCACACGGTTGCCTGGAGCGACAAGCGTGAGCGTTCCGTGACCGACGCTGACCGTCACGGTCAGCGCATCGGAATTCGGATCGAAACCGGGAGTGGAATCCGAAATCGAATCATTGGAAAAAAATACCTGGCCTTGAGCCAGCAGTTGCGCCTGCGGCTGATCATGGTCGAAGGTTATGGTATTCCCGATTGTCGTGACCCCGGTAATGTGCGGAGCATGCCGGTCGAATTGCATCGTATGCGTCGCCGTGCCGCCATGCCCGTCGGTGACCGTCATGGCGATCGCGTCGGGACCGGCAGCCGTGGACGTATAGGTCACGCCGCTATCCATGGCATGATTGATGGCGTCGATCGAGCCGGTGAACATCAAGGTGCCATGGCTGCCGTCGAAACCGCCGACGATGGTGAGGCCGCTGCCGGGAGTGATGGACACGACGGGAGAGAGCCTGCCGTGCGCGACGCTCACGATGACGGTCAGCGTATCGGCGGCGGGGTTGTAGTCCGATACCGACCCGCCGAAGAACTTGACCGTGCCGGCGGCCACCGAAATGAACTCGGCCTGCCCCTCATTCACGTTGAAGGCGAGCGCCGCCCCGCCGAACGCGACAATTCCACCGTCCCGGCTGATCGAATCGCCGTACTGGTTGTCGCCGTTGTGGAAGCCGCTAAAGCCGGTGGAAAGCAGACCGGTCGTTGGATCGAGGTCGCGGATGTAGGTCTGGAAACCGTTGGTGCCGGCCGGCGTATTGCTGGCGCCGAGCAGGTTGGTCGCGTCGCTCGCGAACACGATGTGAAGTCCGTCCGCGCTGATCGCCGGCCGGTAGCTGGCGCCATTCGCCGACGAGCCGTCGGCCGCGGCGGAGACCAGCTGAACCTGGTGGGTCTGCAGATCGTAGAGGAACACATCGCTGGCGCCGTTGCTGTCGCCGGCAACCAGGTTCGATGCGTTGCTCTGGAAGATGATGAAGCGGCCGTCGGCGCTGAAGGCGGACTTCCAGTCGTCGCCAATGTCGATGAAGCCGGCGCTGGTCTGCAGCGTCAGCACGCTGCTGTTGCCGTTGCCCATTTGCCCGGCCGGCGACACAGAGACGAGATTGATGGTTTCGGTTTGCCGGTCGAAAACGTAGACTTGGGCAACGGGCCCTACGGGCGTCGAAGGGCCGGCCGGCCAGGTCGCGCCGACATTGAAGGTCAGATTGTCCACCGGACCGCCGCCGGGCTTGACGTTCTTGACCTCGATCTGCGCCGCAGTCGACCAGAACGTGACGTAGCGCCCGTCCGGACTGATATCCGCGGTGTTGACCGGCGATGCGTTGGCGTCCCCGGAAATCCGGGTGACGACATGGCCGAACCGATCGGTCACCAGCACGTCGTTGTAGGTGAAGGTGTTGCCGTTGGGCGCGGTCAGGGATTGGCCGGTCGCGGCAAGCAGGCTGCCGCTGGCATTGATGCTCGGCTCGTCACCGTTCAGCCCGGGGACCAGCGTGGTGCCCCCGGTCGAGATGTTATAGAGGAACGTCTCCGACTGGATGAAAGTGACAGGCTGGCCGTTGATCGTCTGCGTGGCCTGGAATTGTCCCCTGAACGTGACGTATTGCCCGTCGCGGCTGATGGCTGCCAGTCCGTCGTACGTTTCGCCGGCGTGCGGCGTGATGCCGGAATTCGCCAGGCTTAAGGGATCGCTGATCCATTTATACGCGCCCGTCAGCCGATCGTAGAGATAGACGTCGCCCAGCCGCGAATGGTCCTCCTGTCCGGGGATCTGGTTGCTGGCGCCGAATACGACAAAGCGTCCGTCTGAGCTCATCGCAGGCCCAAACGCCATTGTTTCGCCGTGGCTGAACGGGACTCCATTCGCGGGCACCGAGAGCTGCGTGACCGTTGCACCCGCCGTGAACACCGGCGCATCGTTGACGCCGGCAATGGTGGCCGCGGCGGTCTGATGAACCGACGCGCCATGCTCATCGACCACGTCGTAGCCGAAATGAGCGGTAAAGGTCTGGCCCTGAGCAAGGCTGTTATAGACAGGGCTGTTGGTATCGACCGACATCGAATTGCCGTCCGGGCTCAGCGTAAAGCCGGCAGGAATGCCGCCGCCGTCCGTCCGAACCAGATTGGCGACATGCAGCACCGCGCCGGCATCGACGTCGGAAGCAAAATTCAGCAGGTTGACGGTCGCAACTCCCGAACCCTCGGCGCCGCCACCCGTCACCGGCGACGATACCGTCGGCGCGTCGTTGACGGCGGCAATGTTGAGACGCGCAGTAGAGCTTGCCGACAGCGTTCCATCCGATGCGGTATAGCTGAATACCACCGGCCCGTTGTAGTTCGGCGCCGGCGTGTAGCTGAAGGTGCCGTTGTGGTTGTCGACGATGCTGCCGCCGCCGCTGAGGATGCCTACGGCGTTGATGGACAGCAACGGTCCGTCGATATCGGTGACGCCGGCCAGCAACGCAGCCGAGGTGATGGTGTAGCCGGTATCTTCGGTGCCCGCCGCCAGCGTGACCGGACTGGCGACCGGCGCGGCATCCGCCACGGGGACGGCGGGCTGATCCACGTCGTAAATGCCGATCTTGACCGGAATCTCCGTGGTGCTGCGGTCGGTGCGCAGCGTGATCACGAAATTCCGCACCGATAGCTCGCCCGGCTGCAGCGATGCGAAGTCGGATCGCGGCTCGCTGAAGCTCCATTGGATGTTGCCGTGCGAATCGAATGACGCAGTCAGTCTCGAATCGGAAACGCCGAGCGTTACGCCGCCGTGATCGCCGGTAAGCTCGATGGCGCCGCTCGCGCTCAGCACTGTGGGCGAATTGCGGCCTTCCAGAATGATCGCGCTGTGGCCCGAGGTGGGATCGACGACGAAAATATCGCCGGTGCCGGGCGCGTCGCCGCTTGAAAAATTCGAGGCTCTGCTGCCGAACGCAACGAACTGTCCGCCGGCGCTGATGGCGGCGCCGAGGTTCGACGCAGCATCGCCCTGGGTGCCATCGTCGAGAACCGAAACAAGCTTGTAGACGGGATGGGACGGATCGGTGACGTCAACGACATAGATATCGGTGAACGCGTTTCTGTCCTCGTCCGTCAACCTGGCATCGCTGGCCATAATGATGAAATGGCCATCCGGGCTGAGCACCGGATTGTAGCTGGGTTGAGGGTTTGCGGTGTGGAAGATGACCTGGCCGGCGCGCAAATCGTAAAGATAGATTTCCGAATGTCCCCCCGGCGCGTCGCTTTGGTAGACGACGTAATGTCCATCGGCGCTGAACGAAGCCGCGCTGCTGCCGGCGTCCGTTGCGGTGCTTGCGATGGACCTGACGGTCGCGGTCGACAGATCATAGCTGAAGAGTTGGCCGGACGCTCCGGGCGACGATGAATTGGAACTCCAGAATGCGATGACATGGCCGTCGGCGCTGATGGCAGGCTTCCAGAGCGTCCCGGTTATGCCGAGCGCGGCCGCCGTGAAGTTTGCAAATTCGTGGCCCTGTTGATCGTACAGGCCGATGCTTCCGCCTTGCTCGATCACAAGCTTGCTGCCGTCGCCGCTGATCGCAGGCTGGCCGCCCGACATCAGCCGGGTGGTCTGACCGTAGTGCGCCGGATCGGAAGCATCGTTGTTGTAGATGAAAATCCAGGACTGCTTGCCGTCCGACCCCTGATAGACGACGAAATGACCGTCCGAACTGATGGTCGGCGAACCGTAGGTGAAGCCCCCGACCGGCGAGGCGATGGTCTTGGTAGCGCCGGTTTGCCGGTCGAACAGGTAGATCGCGCCGTCGGGATCGTAGGTCACGAATTGCCCGTCGGCGCTCATCGCCGGGCCGAAATGGTCGCCCGATCCCGATGAAATGCGCGAGACCGGCGAAGGCGTCACGACGAAGGGGACCGATGTCGCGGCAACTTCCACGAATTGAACCGGTGCATCGCCGACAGTGACGGCAATCTTGGTTACCAGGCCGGTTCCGTCGCCTGTTAGCTTGAACGTCGCGGCATCATCGGGCCCCGCGCCGCTCCTGGTATCCTTGGTGCCTGCGATATCGGCATTGAATTTTGTGGTGGTGGAATCGATCGGACTGATCGTGCTGCCGGCAAATTTGGTGAGAGGCTGCTGGGTGTTGTCGCCCCGCCTGCCATCGGTGGGGAACGGCGTGCTCGGCACCAGCTGCTTGCCGATTTCGTAGGTGCTCAATAGCTGCTGGAAAGCGTTGAACTCGGTCAAGACCTGCGCGACGGTCTTATTGCTTTCCTGGGCGATCACCTCGAAGGAAGCGGTGGGCCTCAGGGTCAACGACGAACCGTTGCTGGTGACCGTTCCGATCAGGTCGCCGCGGGCGTTGTAGACTTGCAGGGCATGGATCTGGCCGTCGCGCTGGTTGACCACCGATACCGACACCGTGCCGTCGACCGCGGAGATGTCCAGAATCACCGCGGTGCCGCGAATGCCCATGGTTGCGACCGGCGTCGAGACCTTCATGTCGCCGGTCTTGGCGACCTGGCCGGCGACGAAGGTCGCAGCACCCTGCACCAGGGTGAACAGCGACGTGTTCGAAGTGCTGGTCGCATCGTAAGTCAGGTCGTTCATCATCAGCCGCGCGTTCGCGGTCAGGTTGAACGTCGTTCCGTCGATCATCACCAGGCCGAGCGTCGAGCCGCTGCCGGTCTGCACCACGTCGTTCTGATAGACCACGTCGCCGCTGTTGACATCGACGGTCACGCCATTGCGGACGATGCTGGCGCTGCCTGTCATCTTGACGACATGACCGACCACCTTGGCGGCAGCGGCCGTCCCTGCCGCCTGCGCGTATTGAACGTGCCCGGTCAATGCGTCGATGAACTTGGGATCGAGCGGCGCTCCCTGCGCCGAGACCAGCGCCGGACGCTTGTCGCCGTTGAAGTAGTTCGGCACCACCACACGATGGAAGTGGTCCGAAATGATCAGGTCTGCGCCCGATCGCTGGAAATCTCCCGAAAACAGCAGATGCGCGTCTGGAATTGTGACGGTGTCGGCGACCTTCGAAAGCGAGTCGATGCGGTCATGGGCGCTGGGCCCGAAATCCGTATGCGATCCAGATTTGCCGGCAAAATTCAATGCTGCACCGCGATAGGGTTAATATTTCCGTAATATTCGATAGTAAAGCTGCTTATCACCGAGGAGTGGACCGCGAAAGCGTCCGGGCCGGACCAGGCCACGTTTTCTCAAAGCACGCAGGGGATGCAGATTTTAACCGAACAATCGCAGCAAGTATTGATTTACCCACGCCCGGAATGGAACTATTGGGCCCAATTGTGGTCAACCTTTGACTACGTAATTCTGTGTATACGCCTGCTGCGGAATACATCGATCAACTTCCAGATAGCAATACCGCAAATATATGCTTGTTGCTGTTTCATTGCTTCTCATGACGTTGCGGCGTCAAACCGAAGTAATCGCGGCGCGTGGGAGCAAGTTAGCCGCGCCGCGCGGAAATCTAGAGCCGTTCCACACTTCCAGCAGCCTCGTATTGGCAACGACGGCGTTCGATCGCGCGCGGTCGCGACGTTGCCGCGCATTTTTGGGCAAGGCATTCGCCCTCTCGCGCGCATTTTTTGCGATCGCATTGACGGTATAGGCAGTACGGCTGCGCTTGCGGACCGGCTGTTCTCGCGCAGGCAGGTCTGATTTTCTTCGATGCGCGTGTTGGGCGGTCTTTCCGTTCTACGGAAACGATTCGAACCGCTTTGATGCGCCGCATGTCGCGCTTGGTTGACGCGTTGCTTCGCAGGGGCATACGATTGCTGCAGGTCCGTCAGAGACCATCGGGAGGAAACGATGACACGGCTCACTTCGCACGTTGATCTTGCTCGCCGTTTTTTCCGCAACTTCTTGCTGGTCGGTTTGGGTTCGGCATTGTGCTGCAGCGGCGCGATCGCGCAGACCAAGGGATCGCCGGAGCATATCAAGGCCGCGACATCGGCGGTCGACAGCGCCGCGATCAAGGCCAACACCGCGACCTCGAACGACTGGCCCACCATCGGCCTCGACTACGCCGAAACGCGTTTTTCCAAGCTCGACAAGATCAATGCCGACAACGTCAAACAACTTGGCCTCGTGTGGAGCTACCCGCTGGAATCCTCCCGCGGCGTCGAAGCCACCCCGGTCGTGGTCGACGGCATCATGTATGTGACGGCATCCTGGAGCGTGGTGCATGCGATCGACGCCCGCACGGGAAAGAAAATCTGGACCTTCGATCCCGGCGTCGATCGCGAGAAGGGCTACAAGGGCTGCTGCGACGTCGTCAATCGCGGCGTCGCACTTTACAAGGGCAAGGTTTTCGTCGGCGCCTATGACGGACGCCTGATCGCGCTCGATGCGGCGAGCGGCCAGAAGGTTTGGGAAAAGGATACGCTGATCGACAAGGAGCATTCCTACACCATCACCGGCGCGCCGCGCGCCTTCAACGGCCGTGTGGTGATCGGCAATGGCGGCGCCGAATACGGCGCGCGCGGGTACGTCACCGCCTATGACGCCGACACCGGCAACCAGGCGTGGCGCTGGTTCGTGGTGCCGGGCGACCCCAGCAAGCCGTTCGAGGATGAATCGATGGCGGCCGCGGCCAAGACCTGGGATCCCGCCGGCAAGTACTGGATCAATGGCGGCGGCGGCACGGCATGGGACAGCATCACCTACGATCCCGAACTCAACATGGTCTACATCGGCACCGGCAACGGCTCGCCGTGGAATCGCGACCTGCGCAGCCCCGCCGGCGGCGACAACCTCTACCTCGCCTCGCTGGTGGCGCTGAACGCCGATACCGGCAAATACATCTGGCACTATCAGGAGACGCCGGGCGACCACTGGGATTACACCTCCACCCAGCCGATGATCCTGGCCGACATCACGATCGACGGCGCGCCGCGAAAGGTCATTCTGCATGCGCCGAAGAACGGATTCTTTTTCGTCGTCGATCGCACCAACGGCAAATTCATCTCGGCGAAAAACTTCGTCGATGTGAACTGGGCCACCAGCTACGGCGCCGATGGCCGGCCGATCGAGGTGCCGGCCGCGCGCGGAGCGGAGGCCTATGACAGCATCCCCGGCCCGTTCGGCGCGCACAACTGGCACCCGATGTCGTTCAATCCGCAGACCGGTCTGGTCTATCTGCCCGCGCAGGGCGTGCCGTTGAACCTGACGCCGGAAAAGACGCTGAACCAGAACGCACCGACCCCCGGCAAGTTCGCGGCGGCGGCCGGCTGGAACGTCGGCTTCGTGCTCAATGGCACGCCGCCGAAAAACCCCGCCTTCGGACGGTTGCTGGCCTGGGATCCGGTGAAGCAGAAGGAAGCCTGGCGCGCGGAATACATTGCGCCGTGGAATGGCGGCACGCTGACGACAGCGGGCAATCTGGTGTTCCAGGGCACCGCCGACGGCCGCTTCATCGCCTACAACGCAACCTCAGGCCAAAAGCTCTGGGAGACGCCGACCGGGACCGGCGTGGTGGCGGCGGCCTCCACCTTCCTGATCGACGGCACGCAATATGTGTCGGTCGCGGTCGGCTGGGGCGGCGTATTCGGCATCTCGCAGCGCGTCACCGAGCTGCAGAGCCCCGGCACGGTCTACACCTTCGCGATCGACGGCAAGGCGCCGGCTCCGGCCTTCGTAAAATACCAGACCGAAGGCCTGCTTGCCGGCGTGAAGTACGATCCGAAGGACGTGCCTGAAGGCACCGCGATCTATGTCGCCGCCTGCGCGCAATGCCATGGCGTCCCCGGCGTCGACAAGGGCGGTAACGTCCGAAACCTCGGTTACGTCTCCACCGAGACCATCACCAACCTGAAAGACTTCGTGTTCAAGGGCCCGTTCCGCGATCAGGGCATGCCGGATTTTTCCGGCAAGCTGACGGAAGCGGACGTGGTGAAAATCCAGGCGTTCATTCAAGGCACGGCGGACGCGATACGTCCGAAGTAGTGAATGAGATTGCGCCGCTTTCTTACCTCTCCCCGCCCTTTTGCGGGGAGAGGTCGAAGCCGAAGCGCAGCGCAGGCTTCGGGTGAGGGGCGAGGCACGATGCTCGCATATAAAAAGGTCCCTCAGGTCGCTCCGACCTGAGCAATCCCACGAAGCTCGGTCGCTTTCCGACCCGAGAAATCACTCATCGCGGCAAGCACGGTGCCTCGCCCCTCACCCGCCGCGCATCTGACGATGCGCGTCGACCTCTCCCCGCAAAAGGGCGGGGAGAGGTGTTGAAATTCACCCCGCCCCAATTCACCGCGCCGAAACATCTTCGGTCCATGGTGCGGCTCGCCAATGCGAAGCGTGGATCGTCCCGGCCCATGAAACATGCGCAGCAGCCGTCGGCCCTTGAACTCAGAGGGTTAACGAAACGTTTCGACCGCCCCGCGGTCGATGCGCTCGACCTCACCATCCGGGCCGGCGAATTCTATGCGCTGCTCGGGCCAAACGGCGCCGGCAAGACCACGACGCTGCGCATGGTGGCCGGGCTGCTGCGGCCCGATGCGGGATCGGTGTCGGTGCTCGGCATCGATGCGCTCAGCGATCCCGTCGCGGCAAAACAGATCACCGCGTGGGTTTCCGACGAGCCGATGATCTACGACAAGCTGACGCCACTGGAATATCTGGAATTCGTCGCTGGCCTCTGGGGCATCGATCCCGCGCGTTCGGAAGCGTCGGCGCGCGAGCTTCTCTGCTCGCTTGGGCTTGCGCCGCATCTCGCAGAGCGCTGCGAAGGATTTTCCAAGGGCATGCGGCAGAAGGTGGCGCTGGCCGGCGCGCTGGTGCACGACCCGCGCCTGATCATCCTGGACGAGCCGCTCACCGGCCTTGACGCGGTGTCCGCGCGTCACGTCAAGGGACTGCTGCAGGATCGGGTGCGCTCCGGATGCACCGTGATCATGACAACGCATATCCTGGAAGTGGCCGAGCGCATGGCCGACCGCATCGGCGTCATCGCGGCGGGCCGGCTGGTCGCCGAGGGCACGCTGGCCGAACTGCGCCAGCAGAACGGCAAGAACGACACCAGCCTCGAGGACATGTTCATCGCGCTGGTCGATGTCGAGACCGAGCCGGCATGACGTCGTCCGCCGCACTGACCTGGTTTGCGCGGCACGAAATCCGGCTGGCCTGGCGCGAAGCAATGGCCATGATGACCGCGGGCCGGCGCTTGCGCAAACGCAGCACCGTGATCTGGCTGGCCGTCTTCGCCGCGCTGATGCATCTTGCAGCCTATGCCGTGATCGGCCGCTTCGCGGATCTCGAGGGCCCGCCGGACAAGCCGACGCTGATCGTCATCACCGCCTGCGCTTTCCTGGGCTGGGCGCTGATGCTGTCGCAGGCGATCGAATCCGTGACCCGGGTGTTTTACGCCCGTGCCGACCTCGATCTGATCATGTCGTCGCCGGTGGCGCTGGCCAACGTGTTTTCGGTCCGCATCGCGGCGATCGCGCTCACCGTCATCGCGATGGCGCTGCTGCTCTCGACGCCGTTCGTCGACGTTCTCATGCTCGGCGGCGGCATCAGATGGTTCGCGGCCTATGGCGTGGTGGTTGCGATCGGCCTGTCGGCGGCGGCGGTCGCCATCGCCGTGACGGTCGCGCTGTTTCGCTTGATCGGACCCGCCCGGACCAGGCTGGTGGCGCAGATCGTCGCGGCCGTAATCGGCGCCGGCTTCGTCATCGCGCTGCAGATCGCGGCGATCCTGTCCTACGGCACGCTGTCGCGGTTCGCGGTGCTGACCTCGGACGCCGCGGCGGCGGTCGCGCCCGATCCCGACAGTCTGCTGTGGTGGCCGGCGCGCGCAATGCTCGGCGACGGCGAAGCGCTGCTGTGCCTGCTGGCGGCCGGTCTGGTCCTGCTCGGCCTGACCATGGCGGTCTATTCGCCGCGATTTGCCGATTATGTCATCCGCGTCTCGGCTACGTCCGCGCCGGCGCATCGCGGCGACGGCGCCAAACCGTTCCGCTCAGGCTCGCGGCAGCAGGCGCTGCGGCGTAAGGAGTTCGTATTGCTGTGGCGCGATCCCTGGCTGGTGTCGCAGTCGCTGATGCAACTGCTTTACCTGATACCGCCGGCGCTGATGCTGTGGCGGAGCTTTGCCGACAACTCCGCGGCGATCCTGCTGGTCACGCCTGTCATCGTGATGGCGGCGGGGCAACTCGCCGGCGGCCTCGCATGGCTGACGATTTGCGGCGAGGACGCCGCCGACCTGGTCGCGACCGCGCCGCTGCCGGCTTCCCACATCACCCGCGCCAAGATCGAAGTGGTGTTGATCGGCATCGGCGCGATTTTCGCGCCATTGATCATGGCGCTGATCTTTGCGTCGCCGCTGCAGGCGGCGGTGACGGCGCTCGGCGTCACCGTGGCTGCGGCATCGGCGACCGCGATCCAGCTCTGGTTCCGGGTGCAGGCGCGGCGCAGCCAGTTCCGCCGCCGCCAGACCTCGTCGCGGCTTGCGACCTTCGCGGAGGCGTTTTCCTCGATCGGATGGGCCGCGACCGCAGCGCTTGCGCTCGCCTGGCCGGCGGTGGCGGTGGTGACCGGATTGATGACCGCAAGCCTGCTCGCCGCAACCTGGAAAATCAGCCCCGGGCGGGGTTAATCGGTGGCTGCCTTTGATTTTGAGCGCCACCCTGTTCCAGGTATGGAACCGAATTCAGCACGCGCTGTTAGAACGCCACCTTTATCCACGTTTATATAATTAGAGAGTCTGTAGCGAAGCGGCCGGAACTGACACGGAAGCGAAATGACCTTGCATCGCGACATTTACTGGCTCGGACGCCAATGGGCGGTCACCGGCCATGGCATTCAGGCCGTCAACAAGAAGCTCCATATGCGCTTCGACGTGGCGGCGTCCCGCATCTGGGAAGACGGCGCGGATGAACCGATGCGCGAGCTCGACTGGTTCGACGCCGAGGACTTTGCCGAGGCATTGCGCGTTGCCAGACGGCTATCGCAGGAGACCCCGGCCAAGTTTCAGCCTCTCGCCGGCGGCGAAAAATAACGCGATCACGATCCAGGCAAATGTGAACCGCACCACAAATGCGGCGCGTGGAGCGTGTTTAGGTACGCGCGTTCATGTTCACTCGTTCATGTTCACTTGGCAAATCGGCACGCCTGGACACAGAAGCCACACCGGGTGTCACCGCGCCGTTGCCTGTCATGGTTAACGTGCAACGTCGATCACGATCGCTGGTGCGGCAATAATGCAATATTGACTTAGATTGGGATGCCAAATATCAGAAGTTGCGAAGAGAATTCCCGCACACTTACTCGGGTTCCGATTGCGCTGTGGTTGGTTAAACCGACAGGACGCAACGTGATCGAGAAAGATCTTGCAGGGAGATCGTTATGGTGCTCGGTGACGCAATCGCAAATACCGTCGGGGCCAAACCACCCGATCGGATCGATACCGACAACATTCCGAACGGCATTGCCACTTTACGAACGGCAACGCGTCGCTTGCCGCGCAGCTGTCAAGGTTACCGATAGATTGCTGGTCGCCGTAGGCCGTCCACGGCATCGGGAACATTGACTCGCTTCGTCACGAATGTGAGTGTTAATCAGCTATTAACGCTATCCTTTTGGTCCATGTGTGAGTTTCGGGGAGCAGGGTCGTGCCAAATATTTTCACTTTGACACCGGGTACCGATAACTTCACGGGGCTGGCGGGCGACTATAACGAGTTCCGGTTTACTCCATCGACGCTGCAATCGACCGACACGATCACCGGCGGCGCGACAGGCTCGTTCCTCGATATATTGGTGGCGACGGCGGGCGGCACCATCGCGAGTTCGCAGTTCCAGGGCGTTAGCCTTGTCGAGCAGATGAACCTTTCGAGCGGCGGCAACAACGTCACCTTGAGCAACAGCCTGGTTGCAGGCAGCAGCGTCGGCTATTTTGCGGTGGTCGATGGCGGCGGCAACGATACCGTAGACGCGAGTGCTATCACTGCCGTCCCGATCGTGTTCTTTGCGGGTGCCGGCACTGACACGTTCAAAGGCGGTGGCGGCAACGATGCGGTGTTCATCGCGCCAACCAACCTGACCTCTGCCGACATCCTGCAGGGCGGCCCCGGTGCCGATAATATCTACCTCAACGCCGCCGGCACGGTTTCCGCATCCGCCTTCACCAACGTCAGCGGCTTCGAAGGCCTTAGCCTGAGCAGCTTCGGCAATACCGTAACGCTGACCAATGGCCTGGTTTCCGGGGCCAGCTACTTCTCCGTCAATGATGGCGGCGGCAATGACAGTGTGGATGCCAGCGCGGTGTCCGCCGCGCCGGTCGTGTTTTTTGAAGGCGCCGGCACCGATACCTTCACGGGCGGTAGTGGCAACGATGCGGTCTACGTCGCTGTGGCTAATCTCACGTCGGCCGACAGCTTGCAGGGCGGCACCGGTGTCGACAATCTCTACATCACCACCGCCGGCACGGTCGCCGGGGCCGCGTTCACCAATGTGACCGGCTTTGAAGGCCTGGTCCTGAGCGGCCTTGGCAACAACGTGACGCTGACCAACAGCCTGGTTGCCGGCTCCAACACCGGGGTGTTCATGGTCGCCGACGGCGCCGGCAACGACACGATCGATGCCAGCGGCGTCACCAATGGCGGTTCGGTGGTCATCTTCGCCAGCAGCGGCGCCGACACGTTCAAGGGCGGCAACGGCCTCAACGGCTATTCGTTCGCGGTCGCTAACCTGACCAACGCCGATACGGTGGTGGGCGGCAGCGCGGTCGACAATCTGGTCTTCACGACGGCCGGGACGCTCGCCGCGTCGGCCTTCACCAATGTCACCGGCATCGAAGCGATCGTGCTCGCCAACGGCGTCAACAATGTCACGCTGACCAACGGCCTGGTTGGCGGAACCAGCATCGGCTATTTCGCGGTTGTGGGTGGCACCGGTAACGACACCGTGGATGCCAGCGGCGTCACCAACGGCACGGCGATCGTTTTCAACGGCATCACGGGCGGCAACGACAGCTTCACCGGCGGCAACGGCAGCGACTCCTTTCAGTTCGCTGCCGGGCAACTGACGTCGGCCGACAGCGTTGTCGGCGGCGGCGGGGCGGACACGCTGTGGATGACCACGGCAGGAACGACCAACACGGCGGACCTGGCAGGCGTTTCCGGCATTGAAGGCGTCTACCTGCAGAATGGCGGAACCTTCCACCTGGCCAATGGCATCACGGCGGCGTCGGGCCTTTCCGCGACCGGTTCGTCCGCGGTCGATAACTTCGACGCCTCGGCAGTGACGACCTATTCGGTCAGCTTCACCGGCAATGGCGGCGCCGACGCTCTGGCCGGCGGCAGCCAGAACGACACGTTCTTTATCGCCGACAGCGCCTTCGCTTCCATCAACGGCAATGGCGGCATCGACCGCATCACGCTGACCGCGGCGTCGCAGTCGTTCAACCTGACGACCAATGCGGCGAAGATCTCCAACCTCGAAGTCATCGACCTCAACAGTTCGAGCAATTCCACGCTGACGCTGGCCGGCACCGATATCGCGGTGGTCAACGCAAGCGGCAACAGCCTGTACGTCGTCGGCAACGTCGACGACACCGTCAATGCGGGTAACGGCTATACCCAGATCGCGTCCGGCGTCGTCAACAACGCCGTGGCACCGGGTCACACTTTTTACGAGTACCAGCACAGCAGCGGCTCGTTGCTGTTCATCGACAGCGCGATCACTGCGGCGACGGCAACGACCGGCACCGCTATGGCGAGCGTGCCCGAGGGGACGGCGGGCGGCGCCACCGTGTTCAACGCGCAGCAGTCCGGAGCCACCACCTACGTACTCGGCGGCCCCGATGCCGCGCTGTTCAGTATCGACGGCACCGGCCACATCTCCTTCAACGCCTCGCCGAACTTCGAGACGCCTCAGGATCAGGGCACCAACAACGTCTACGACCTCACCGTCACCTCATCCGACGGCACGGCCACGCCCAATTTCGTCGAGACTGTCACGATCCACGTGACGAACGTTTCGCCCTCGGCACCGGTCGACGGTGACACCGTAACCGCCGACACTGTGGTCGAAGGCGCCGCCGCGGGCACCTATGCCGGCGTCACCGCGTCCTCCACCGACGTGAACGGGCCCGCCGTGAGCTGGTTGCTGACCGGCGACACCTCCGGCGGCGGCTTTGCCATCGCCGCCGACGGCAAGATTACCGTCGCCGATGCGAGCTTGATCAACTACGAGACCGCGACCCACAGCTATGACGTGACCGCGCAGGCCAGCGATGGCGCCGGCGGCACCTCGTCGCACACCTTCACCATCTCGGTCACCAATACGAATCCGTCCGGGCCGACCGACAGCGACAGCGCGACCGCCAACAGCGTGGTCGAAGGCGCCGCCGCCGGCACCTACACCGGGCTGACCGCGGCCTCGGCCAACGTCAACGGGCCTGCGGTGACCTGGTTGCTGACCGCCAACTCATCCGGCGGCGCCTTCGGCATCGGCGCCGACGGCAAGGTCACGGTCGTCGATCCGAGCTTCCTCGATTTCGAATCCACCGGCCCCGGCCACACCTACAGCGTCACCGCGCAGGCCAGCGACACCGCCGGCGGCACCGCGTCGCAGAGTTTCAACATCACCGTCACCAATGCCAATCCATCGGATCCGACCGACAGCGACACCGCGACCGCCGATACCGTCGACGAAGGCGCGGCGGCCGGCACCTATACCGGCGTGACTGCGGCTGCGACCGACGTGAACGGCCCGGCGGTGACCTGGTTGCTGACCGGCGACACTTCCGGCGGCGGTTTCACCATCGGCGCCGACGGCAAGATCAACGTCGCCAATGCGAGTCTGATCAACTACGAGACCGCCACCCACAGCTATGACGTGACCGCGCAGGCCAGCGACGGCGCCGGCGGCACCTCGTCGCACACCTTCACCATCAGCGTCGGCGACGTGGCGCCGTCCACCCCGGTCGACAGCGACACCGCGACCGCCGATAGCGTCCCCCAGAGCGCGATCGTCGGCACCTACACCGGCGTGACCGCCTCCTCCACCGACGTGAACGGCCCGGCCGTGACCTGGTCGCTGACCAGCGATACTTCCGGCGGCGGTTTCGGCATCGATTCGACCGGCAAGATCACGGTGATCGATTCCAGCAAGATCACCTATAACGCCGGCGATCCGACCTTCACGGTCACCGCGCAGGCGAGCGACGGCACGCTGAGCAGCCATCAGGACTTCGTCATCACCGTCGTCCCCAATACCGCGCCGACCGCGAATGCCAATTCGCTCTCCGCCACCGAAAAGGGCGGCGTCAACAACGCCACCGCCGGCACCGATCCGACCGGCAACGTCATCACCGGCACCGGCGGCGCGACCGCCGATACCGATGCGGAAACCCCCGGCTCGCTCACCGTGATCAGCTTCGGCACCGGCGGCGTAGGCAATCCCGACAACGGCACCGTCGACGGCGCTACCCAGCTCAGCGGCGACCACGGCTCGCTGACGCTGGCGGCCGGCGGCACGTTCAACTACGTCGTCAACCAGACCGATCCCCTCGTACAGGCGCTGGTCCCGGCGAGCACGCCGCTCACCGACACCTTCCACTACACGATCCAGGATCCTGGCGGGCTGACCTCGACCACCACCATCACCGTGTCGATCCATGGCGCCAACGACCTGCCGGGCGCGGTCAACGATACCGGTGTGACTTTCACGATGGGCGAAGACGCCGGGCCGACCTCCTTCCTCGTGCGCGCCAATGATTCCCTCGACCCCGACACCGGCGCCGCCAATACCGTCGCGCCGGGCGTGGTGACGGTCACCGGCACCCCTGCCGGCACGACAATCGGCAACGCCGACGCAACCGCGGCGGCCTTCAACTCCAATCAGGAAATCCAGGTCACGCTCGGCGCCGCGTTCCAGCAACTGCGCGCCGGCGAGACCGCGACCGTCAACGTGCCCTATACGCTGACCGGCAATGCCGGCGAGACCTCCAACGCGACGCTCACCGTCACCGTCAACGGCGCCAACGACGTGCCGATTGCGGTGGACGATTCCGGCTCCATGACCGAAGACCAGTCCGGCACCGCGTTCGCGGTGCTGACCGGGCCCGGCGCGGACACGTTCGATCCCGACCACGGCGCGCCAACCGCCACCACCGCCGGCGCCGTGACCGTCGGCGCAATCACCAACTTCTCCGCGCCCGGCGGAGAAAGCATCGACGCCAGCGACTTCAGCATCTCCGTCAACGCCACCAACCAGGTCGTCGTGACGCTGGTGGGCACCAACGTCCAGCATATGAAGCAGGGCGAATCCACCACCTTCGACGTGCCCTACACGCTGCATGGCGACCAGGCCGGCGACCTCGCCAACGCCGTACTGCATGTGACGGTCAACGGCGTCAACGACGCGCCGACCGGCGCCCAGACCTTCACCTTCAACGCCGCCAACAGCGCGATCGGCAACACCTCGCTGGTGCTCGACGACACCGCGGTGGCGGGGGCGCCCGATCCGGCCGGCCCGCAAAAGACCATCAATGGCAGCCTGCTCACCGGCGCGAGCAACGTCGACGGCCCGAACGCGCTCGCCACCGTGGCGGTCACCAACCAGGCCACCACGCACGGCCACGTCACCATCAACACCTCCGGCGAATTCTCCTATACGCCGACCGCCGGCTATATCGGCAGCGATAGCTTCAACTATACGATCACCGACGGCAACACGCCGACCGCGGGCACCGTCAGCGGTTCAGTCACGATCAACGTCGCGACCCCGAAGGTCTGGTACGTCAACGCCGATGCTGCGAGCGACGGCGACGGCACCTCGGCCAATCCGTTCAACACGCTCACGCACTTCCAGAATTCCGGCGTCGGCAACAACGTCGACGGCGCCGGCGACACCATCTTCCTCTACAACACGACCACCAACCACTACACCGGCGGGCTGACGCTCGAGGCCAACGAAAAGCTGATCGGCCAGAGCCAGGGCCTCACCGTCAACGGCACGGCGCTGGAGACGGCGACCGGCAGCAACAGCGGGACGATCATCGAAGGCGGCGTGGTGCTCGGCTCGGGCGACACCATCAGCGGCGTCACGCTCGGCAATACCGGCGCCGGCACCGCGCTCTCCGGCACCAATTTCGGCACGTTCAATGTCGACCACACCACGGTCAACACCGACAACAACGGCATGATTCTGAACACCGGCGCGTTCGGTGCGGGCGCCGCGTTCACTTCCTTTACATCCGGCGGCGCCACCGACGTGTCGCTGACCAATGTCACCGGCAGCGTCGACCTCGGCACCGGCACCATGGCCGGCCAGTTCGCCGTCAGCGGCGGTTCGGTCAACACCACCTACAGCGGCAACCTCAGCCAGGCCAACAATGCGGCGATGCTGGACGTCACGGGCGGCCACAGCGGCACGCTGACCTTCCAGACCGGCACGCTGAATGCCACCAACGGCACCGGCCTGCAGTTCGACAATGCCGACGGCACCTACAACTTCAACGGCACGACCACGCTCAATGGCGGCAACGCAGGCGTCGATATTCTCAACGGCTCGGCCGGCACCTACACCTTCGGCAGCAACACCTCGATCACCAGCCCGAGCGGCGGCGCGTTCAATGAAAATGCGAGCGCCGCGAACGTCACCTACAACGGCACCATCACGCAGAGCAGCGCCGCGACCGCCGTCTCCGCGGTGAACAACACCGGCGGCACCCTCGATTTCAACGGCGCGGTGACCGCGAGCACCTCCACGGCAACCGCCGTGAACCTGACCGGCAACAACAGCTCGACCGCCATCCAGTTCGACGGCGGCCTCAACATAGACACCACGAGCGGCACCGGCTTCAACGCCACCGGCGCCGGCACGGTCCGGGTTTCCGCCACCGGCGGCGACGAAAGCATCAACAGCACCACCGGGCAGGCGCTCAACCTTTCCGGCATGACGATCGGCACCGGCGGCTTCAATCTCGACAGCACCAACTCCGGCGGCGGCGCCAACAACGTCCATCTGCAGAGCGTCACCGGCGCCGCGGTTTCGCTGGGCACCGGCGCGCTCGGCGGATCGACCAGCTCGGCGTTCCTGGTCGGCGACGGCGCCGGCGGCGCGACCACCGGCGGCTCGACTGCGATCAGCTATGGCGGCACGATCAGCGCCGCCAACACGGCAAGCGTGGTCAATATCCAGGATCACGCGACCGGCGCGGTCGCGCTCTCCGGCAACCTGACCCATTCGGGCACCAGCGGCGCCGGCATTGTGATGGACGACAACTCCAGCAACTTCACCTTCTCGGGCGCGACCAACAACCTGAGCACCGGCACCGCAGCCGCCATCAACATCACCGACCAGACCAGCAGCACCGTCGCCTTCTCCGGTCCTCTCAACATCGATACTTCGACCGGCGCCGGCATCAATCTCGCCGGCACCAACACCGGCACCACCTTCAACTTCACCGGCGGCAATCTCACCATCGACGCCACCGGCGCCGGCAACGGATTTGCCGCCACCGGCGGCGGCACCGCCGTCAACGTCACAGGCAGCGGCAATCACATTGCGACCGTCGGCGGCACAGCACTCAACATCACCAATACGACGATCGGCGCGAGCAACCTCACCTTCCAGGACATCTCGGCCGGCAGCGCTGCGAGCACTGCCGCAAATGGCATCATCCTGAATAATACCGGAGCGAGCGGGGGGCTGCACGTTACCGGCACCGGCAGCGCAGGCTCCGGCGGCACGATCCAGCACATGACTGGTGCAGACGCGAGCTCCACGCAGGGCACCGGCATCTACCTCAACAGCACGAAAGACGTGCAGCTTTCCTGGATGAACCTGCACGACTTCGATAACTTCGCGGTCTACGGAACCGGCGTGAATGGATTCACGCTCGCCCACAGCACGGTCAATGGGACCAACGGCAACAACGCCTCAGCGGACGAAGGCAGCATCATCTTTGACGGCCTGACTGGCACTGCGAACCTCACCGCGAACTCGATTACGGGTGGCGTTGAGGATCAGTTCCGCGTTCGAGACTCGAGTGGCACGCTGAGCCTCAACGTCGGCGATGGCACCGTGGCGGGGAGCAATACCTTCAGCCAGACATTGGCGTCCCAGAACGACAACATCATCCTTGAAGCGACCGGCACCGCAACGCTGACTGCCCATATCAACAAGAACACGTTCAGCGGGGCGAGCGGCGATCAGATCCAGACCAAAACCGACAACTCGGCCACCGGCACCTATGTCATCACCAACAATACGATGACGAATGCGCTCGCGGGCTCACTGCTCGGCGGCATCACGATCTCGGGTGGCAGCGCTGGCAGCACCGAGCACGTGAATTTCAATGTGTCGAGCAATAATCTCACCGGGACCGTCGCCGGGGGCGCGATCAACATCAACGAGGGACAGGGCGCCGGCACATGGCAGGGCCAGGTCGCCAGCAACACGGTCGGCAATCCCGCGGTCACCGATTCTGGCGCCAGCCAGTCGTCGGATATTCGCGCTGAGAATCACAGCACCAACGGAACGCTGACCGTCCTCATCACCGGCAATACTCTCAGTCAGTGGGGCATCGGTTCTGCGATCAACCTGCAGGCTGGTGACGCTGGAAACGGAGCCAATAACAACAACGGCGTGCTGAATGCGACCGTAACCAGCAACACGATCTCGAATCCCGGTTCTAATCCCGGGGCTGCACCGATGTTTGGCATCGTGTTCAACATCGGCGCTGGCACGGGGGACAACACCGCCAATAACCAGGCCTGGATCGATGTTCACGGCAATGACATCAACCTGGGACCGACCCCTCCGGGCGGCGGTTTTGACCTGCGGCTGAGAATGCGTGAAAGCTCCGATACAAAGGTCACGCAGGCGACGCCCGGCAGCGCGGGTGATTTCCAAAGCACCAACACGCTGCACGCCACGACGAACAAGGTCTCCGTAGCGAACGCGCCGGTGGGGACGGTGACATACGGCGCAGGTTTGCCCCCGCAGCCGACGGTTCCGACGCTTCTCGCCGCGCAGGGTGAAGGGCCGGGAAGCAATGAGATACTGACGCTTGATCTCCTGGCGCCGATCGTGGCCGAGGCGATCCAGCATTGGGCTGACGCAGGCGCGAGCGCCGAACAGCTCGCACTGCTCAACGGTATCGGAATCTCGATTGATGACCTCCCGAATGGAACGCTTGGTCAGACTTTCGGTACCAGCATCACGCTGGATGCAAACGGCGCCGGCTGGGGGTGGTTCGTCAATTCGACACCGAACGATAATTCCGAGTTCGCGAGCACGATTTCACCAACCGACCTTGTTGCGACCAGTGGCGCCGCCGCCGGGCATATGGACCTCTTGACCGTCGTTGAGCACGAACTCGGCCATGCGATCGGTCTGGAGCACACTGACGTGCCGGGCGACGTAATGAGCCACGACCTCAATTTTGGCGAGCGCCGGCTGCCCGACGCGACCGACATCGCGCAGGTCAAGGCAGCGAACGACGCGCAGGCCGCTGAAGCCGCCGTACCCGTGAGCGCGCAAGCGGCCGCCGGCACACCGATCGTTGCCGGCACCTCCGCTAACGACAGCATCGATGCCGGTCACGGCGGCAATATCCTGTTCGGCGGCGCCGGCGCGGACACGTTCGTGTTCGGACCGGCCACCCCGCTCAACGCGCCGACGCCCGCGCAGGTCACCCACGTCGCCGACTATCATGCGGCGGAAGGCGACAGCTTCGACTTCTCAGCGATTACGTCGGCATTCCACAACTCAAACGTGAGCGACTCGCTCGTCGTGCGCGCGGTGGAGGATGCCAGCGGCAAGTTCGCGACGCTGCAGGTCGATCATATCGACCCGATGGGGATGCCGTCCGCCCCGAATTGGGTCAATGTCGCGCAGCTCGACGGCGCGCATGCGGGAGATTCGGTGAATGTGCTGATCGACAACAATCATTCCGTGCACCTCGCGCAGATTCATGTCGACTTGTTGGTGTAGTTCCGCTTAGTATCACCGGCGAGTATTTAAGCCGGTGATACTAAAGGGGGGCACATGGCCGAGCCGTTTCTCTCGGAAATCAGACTGATGTCGTTTGGCTTCCCGCCCAAGGGCTGGGCGCTGTGCGACGGCCAGCTGCTGCCGATCAACCAGAACCAGGCGCTGTTCTCGCTGCTCGGCACCACCTACGGCGGCGACGGGCGCGTCAACTTCGGGCTTCCCGACCTGCGCGGGCGTGCGCCGATCCACATGGGGTCCGGCCACACGCTGGGTGAGCGCGGCGGCGAGCAGGGGCATACGCTTTCGATTGCGGAGATACCGACGCACGTCCATTCGGCGCAAGCATCCACGACGGCGGCCAATCAGCCCTCAGCCTCGAATGCGCTTCTGGCGAAGGCCGGCAACCTATACGCGGGACCAACGAGCCTGACGTCCATTAGCCCGACCACAATCACCAGCGTCGGTGGCAGCCAGGCGCATCTCAACATGCAGCCCTTCCTGGTCATCAATTTCAGCATTGCCCTTCAGGGCATTTTCCCGTCGCAGACCTGAGGAAGCACAGTCATGGCACAGCCTTATGTTGGCGAAATTCGCATCTTTGCCGGCAATTTCGCGCCGGCCGGCTGGATGTTCTGCGAGGGACAACTGCTGCCGATCTCCGAATACGAGACCCTGTTCAACCTGATCGGCACCACCTATGGCGGCGACGGCCAGAGCACCTTTGCCTTGCCCGACTTGCGCGGCCGGCTTCCGATACACTTCGGCAACGGCTTCACCCTCGCCGAGACCGGTGGCGCGGAGGAAATCACGCTCACGGTCAACCAGATTCCGGCGCACACGCATCCAATGGTGGCGTCGACTTCCGCCGGCACCCAGAACGATCCCGGAAACAACGTAACCGCCGCGTCGCCTTCGATCCAGCTTTACACGGGAGACGTAACGGACACGAACATGGCGCCCAACGCGGTCACGCCCGTGGGCGGCAGCCAGCCGCACACCAATTTCCAGCCCTATCTTTGCCTCGACTTCATCATTTCCCTGTTCGGGATCTTCCCGTCTCAGACCTGAGAGGACGCCATGGATCCGTTCGTCGCCGAAATCCGCATCTTCCCGTTCAACTTCGCGCCGAAGGGCTGGGCGTTTTGCGACGGCCAGATTCTGCCGCTGTCGCAGAACACCGCGCTGTTCTCGCTGCTCGGCACCACCTATGGCGGCGACGGCAAGAGCAACTTCGCGCTGCCCGACATGCAGGGCAATGCGCCGATGCATCCCGGCCAGGGACCGGGGCTGTCGCTGCACGATCTCGGTGAGACCGGCGGCTCGGAGACGGTGACGTTGCTGGAGTCGGAGATTCCAAGTCACACGCACGCGATGCGAGCGCATAATCTTGACGCGGCGGACGCCCAAAACCCCTCCCCTAATACCTCGTTAGCGCAATCTGCGCAGGGATTTGCCTACCAGTCCGTTATCAACGCCAATCTTACGCTCATGGCGCCGCAGACCTTGCCCCCGGCCGGCGGCGACCAGCCGCACAACAACATGATGCCGTATCTTACCCTCAATTTCTGCCTTGCCCTGCAGGGCGTGTATCCGCCGCGCACTTGAGCCTGCCGCGAAAGAACGCTGCCGCGACGGTCCCGTTCGGTTGGGCCCGCGCGGCCGGCCTCGGGCTGAGCTTTCGCCGCATCACGGACGCCGACCTGCCGTTCCTCGCCCGGGTCTATGCCTCGACCCGCGCCGAGGAGATGGCCGCCGTCACCACCATGACCGAGGCGCAGAAGGCGGCGTTCCTCGACGCGCAATTCCACTTGCAGCACGCGCATTACCAGAAATACTATCCGGAAGCGGACTGGCTGGTGACGATGCGCGACGGCGAGGACACAGGGCGGCTCTACCTCGAGCGCTGGCCGAGCCAGCACCGCATCATCGACATCGCCTTCCTTCCCGGGCACCGCGGCAAGGGCTATGGCGAGGCGCTGCTGCGAGACTTGATGGACGAGGCGGCGGCGGCGGGCAAGGACGTCTCGATCCATGTCGAGAAGCACAATCCGGCGATGCGGCTGTACCGCCGGCTCGGCTTCGTCGCCGAGGAGGACAAGGGCGTCTACGACCTGATGCGCTGGAAACCGGCGCGCGTGGCCGCCGCGCAGGTCGACGGCGATGAACGATGACCCGCCGATCCCGTTCGGCTGGAAGCGCTCGGCCCGGGCCGGACTGACGTTCCGCCCGATCGAGGACGACGACAAACGGCTCCTCGCGCGGCTCTATGCCTCGACCCGCAAGCAGGAACTCGCCGCCACCACGAAGCTGAACGAGCTGCAGCAGGCGGGACTGCTGCTGCTGGAATTCCGCGCGCAGCAGGCGCATTTCGACGAGCATTATCCGCAGGCCGACCGGCTGGTGATCATCGGCGGCGGCTACGAGATCGGCCGGCTCTACCTCGCGCGCTGGCCGACCCGGCACGGCATCATCGACCTCACGCTGCTGCCCGAATTCCGCCGCCACGGCGCCGGCGGGGTGATATTGCGCGACCTGATGGACGAGGCGGCCGCCTGCGGCAAGGACCTCGCGGTGCTGGTCGAGAAATTCGACCCGGCGATGCGGCTCTACCGCCGCCTCGGCTTCGTCACCGAACAGGACAAGGGCGCCCACGATTTGATGCGCTGGGGGGCGTAACGTCCGTAGGGTGGGCAAAGGCGCGCTTGCGCCGTGCCCACCATCGCCGTTTCCGGATGTCGCGAATTGAATGGTGGGCACACCGCCGGACGCGGTCGCGTCCGACGGCTTTGCCCACCCTACGGAGTTTCGTAGTTTCGTAGGGTGGGCAAAGGCGCTCTTGCGCCGTGCCCACCATCGCCGTTTCCGGATGTCGCGAATTGAATGGTGGGCACACCCCCGGACGCGGTCGCGTCCGACGGCTTTGCCCACCCTACGAAACTCGGCAAAGTTTCGTAGGGTGGGCAAAGGCGCGCTTGCGCCGTGCCCACCATCGCCGTTTCCGGATGTCGCGAATTGAATGGTGGGCACACCGCCGGACGCGGTCGCGTCCGACGGCTTTGCCCACCCTACGAAACTCGGCAAAGTCCGTAGGGTGGGCAGAGGCGCTCTTGCGCCGTGCCCACCATCGCCGTTTCCGGATGTCGCGAATTGAATGGTGGGCACACCCCCGGACGCGGTCGCGTCCGACGGCTTTGCCCACCCTACGGCACTGTTGCGCCGGACGGGTGACTCCGCAGGCTGACCATCCCCGGTTGGTTTACACCCGCAATACGTGCGCTAAGTTACGGCCCGGCTGAGCATTTTAGTAGTTTTGGTTTGGGGGCGTAGCATGACCCGGCTGGGCAGACGTGCATTTTTCGGCTTGTCGGTAGGCGCGGTATCGATGTTGCGGCATCCCCTGTCCGCCGCCGCGCAGACGCCGGCCTGCGTGCCCGGCGGCATGGCGCAGTTTCTTCCCGTACGCCTCAACGTCGACTGCGCGTCGCGGCGAAACTTCCAGCTGTTCCGGAAAAACACCGACGATGTCGGGTTGGCCGGGGTCGTCAGCATGAGCTTCGTGCGCGGAAAACTCGGCAGCTACGACGCCGGAAGCATGATGGTGTTTCCGTGGCTGAAGCCGAAGGGCCAGAGCCGCGCGGCACTGCCCGCCGAGGTGCCGGTCAACGGCGTGCAGTTCGTGGCCTCCTCCCCGATCCCGGACGCGACGCTGCCGCTGGACGAGTATTTCTGCAATTATCGCCTGCAGGCGCCGACCAACCTGTTCATCGGCTTCCAGGTCGACGTGCCGCACAGCCGGCTCGAAGCGCGCTTCGACTGGTTCAGCAACGTCAAGCTCGCGGACGGCAAGGGCGTCGGCATCGACTGGACCAGCAGCAATCTGAACAATCCCTGGTTCGGCGGCAGCCGCTTCATCCCGAACAAGGACACCTGCAACGGCCCGGCCTGGCGCAAACTGATCGTCGATGGATTGATGCAGGTATCCGGCGGTGTGTGCTGACCCGGCTGCGCCCCGTAGCAATCCGTAGCCCGGATGAGCTCTTGCGAAATCCGGGTTTTCGTTATGCGGCTTCCCGGATGTCGCAAGGAGCTCATCCGGGCTACGAACCGACAGAGTTGAGGAGATTTCGATGACGCGCGGGTTTTTCATTCTTGCAGCTGTCCTGGCGGTGAGCGCCGCCGCACCCACGCAAGCGCCGGCGGCTCCCGTCGCCGCGGCGGTCGGGCGGACGGTCGCCGCGCCCACCTCGGCTGCTCCCGCCCCGATCGCGCGCGTGCCGTTCGGATGCGACGCGCGCGCGCCGAATGTCTGCCACTTCCGGATTTTCTACAGCCGCGGCGATCGCATCGTCATCCTGCCCGCCGGCATGAAGGAGAAGAAAGTCCCCGTCCTGGAGGGCGGCGACTATTGCATGGCCTTGAACAAGTCGCCGATCTATAAATGCGCGCGCAAGGCCGTCAGCGCCAAATACAACAGCTGAAGGCGCCGTGTCCCGGACGCGGTGCGGCATTCTTCATGCCGCTCCGCGAGAGCCATAGCGCGTCGAAGACGCGCGTAAACGCGCTTATGGCGAAGTGCTACGCGCTGCGCTGCGTCCAGGGCACGAATTACGTAAAGATCGCCTGATAGCCGTTGCCGCCCTGCATCAGCCCGATCGGCACCAGGAATATCTCCATCACGCCGAGCGCCGGATGCGTGACCGGAAAAATCCCCTGCGGCAGCCACGGCCCCTTCGGCGCGACGAAGATCAGCGAGAACGCGCCGCCGGCCCGCCCGCTGTCGCCCACGGGATCGACTTTTGCAAGCTTCAGCGGCACCACGCCGCCGGCGGTCTGCAGATCGAAGACCGCGTCGAGATGCGGCGAAAAATCCCCGATCGCCAGTGCCGCGAGATCTGCCGGTTCCGCCATGTCGATTTCCTTCAGGTAAACTACCCCTTTCCCGTATCACGCCAACCGAGCCAACGGAATGCCGGTTCGCCGTGCCCCGGACACAGCGCAGCGCGCAGCTCTTCGCGAAGCGGTGCGCTGCAGAGCCGGGGTCCCGGTTACTTGCTGCTCGAAGAACCGGGGTCCCGGTTCTGCGAAGCAGCATGAAGAATGCCGCACCGCGCCCGGGACACAGTTCGCGTGCCCCGGACGCAGCGCAGCGCGTAGCTCTTCGCGAAGCGGTGCGCTGCAGAGCCGGGGTCCCGGTTACTTGCTGCTCGAAGAACCGGGGTCCCGGTTCTGCGAAGCAGCGCTTCGCAAGAGCTACGCCATAGCGCGTCGAAGACGCGCGTAAACGCGCTTATGGCATCGCGCCCGGGACACGAAACCGCCACGAAAATTTAATGTTTCTCCCGCTTGACATATCTTCCTACTGAGCTAAATTCCTAGGTATCCCGTCCCTGTTAAAGGGGCGTTGCCGGGACGCTTGTAGCGCGGGGCGGGATGCGGCGCCTGCGGGCGTGGGGGTCGTTCCCTGCGCACCCGGGGGGCCTTGGGTAACCGTCCGTGCCCACTACGGGGCGCTGCCTTCAATGGCTGGACGGGTGCCGGCGAAGGGCGGGGAAACCTGCCTGGATGGCGAGTTCGCTCGCGCCGGTGCCCGGAAGAACCGGTCCCAGGGTCGAAGAAGTCGCCGCGGCGGGACGCTGAGAGGCGTTGCCGTGTGCCTCTGTTTTCCGGCAATCCGGGAAACATGCCGCGGCCCTGTTAAGGTGCGCCTTTCGGCGTTCCGCCTCCCTCCCCTTTGTTGGAGGGAGAAAGCTGAACCTCCCACTCACGTGAAGCAATTTGCGGGCAGCGACGGCGCTTGGCCAAAGGAGAAATGATGCGCATGCCCACTCTCTCCGTCGTCCCGGCGAACGCCGGGACCCATAACCCCTGATGGTCATGATTGCAGTGAGGCCGTTCAACAACGTGACTGACGCCAACCGGAACATCAGCGACACGGAGTATGGGTCCCGGCGTTCGCCGGGACGACGAGTGGAGTTTTGCCGGGAACGACGGTAATTACGACGCTGGTGACCGGGTGCGGCATTCGGCGCTATCATACGAGCGCAATCGGAGACGCACCATGCTGCGATGCCTGTCCATCGTCCTCGCCCTCGTGGGATTGCCGGCCGCGTCAGCCGCCGCGCAGGACGCCGCGCGCGGCAGCGAGTGCCTGGCGATGGCCGATGCGCCGCCGCGCGCCGTGCCGGCCGGCCTGCGCCGCACCGCCGCCAAGGCCGACGACGTAGCGATCAGCTATGCCGGCCATTCGACCTATGTCATCGATACGCCGGCGGGGTTAAGGATCGCGACCGATTACAACGGCGCCTACCGGATCGGCCGCCTGCCCGACATCGTCACCATGAATCGCGCCCACGGCACGCATTACACGCTGTTTCCGGATTCCCGGATTCCGCATGTGCTGCACGGCTGGGGCGTCGACGGAGCGCCCGCGAAGATCGCGCTTCGCGTCGGCGACGTGCTGATCCGCAACGTGACCACCGACATCCGCCGCTACTTCGGCGACGATTCCAACGGCGAGATGCTCAAGGACGGCAACTCGATCTTCATTTTCGAAGTCGCCGGCCTCTGCATCGGCCATCTCGGGCACCTGCACCACAAGCTCGACGACAGCCATTTCGCGGCGATCGGCCGGCTCGACATCGTGATGGTGCCGATCGACGGCAGCTATACCATGTCGCTGGACGGCGTGTCCGACATCACGCGGCGGCTGCGCGCCTCCGTGGTGCTGCCGATGCACCGCTTCGCAACGCCGCTCGACGATTTCATGCGCCGGATCGGACAGGACTTCGCGATCGACCTGCGGCCCGCGCGAACATTGCAGATCTCGCGGGACTCGCTGCCGTCAGCGCCGACGGTGATCATTCTCGACGGCGTTTGAGTATCGTAGGGCGGATTAGCGCAGCGTAATCCGCCTTAACCCTCGCCGACATCGCGGCGGATTACGCTACGCTAATCCGCCCTACAAAGGAGCAACCCATGGCCAGCAATGCTCCGGCATCGAAAAGCGGGCTCTACGCCGATCCGCGCGAAGACTGGCTCGCCTTGCACACCGAGGACATCCTCGATCCGGCCCGTCCGATCGTCGATCCGCATCACCATCTCTGGGATCGCGGCGGCCAGCGTTACCTGATCGAGGAATTTTTGGCCGACCTCGGCTCCGGCCACAACGTCGTCGCCACCGTCTATGTCGAAGCCCGCTCGATGTATCGCGCCGGCGGGCCGGAAGCGTTGCGGCCGGTGGGTGAAGTCGAATTCGTCAATGGCACAGCCGCGATGAGCGCGAGCGGCGGCTACGGTCCCGCCGCGATCTGCGCCGGCATCGTCGGCCACGCCAATTTGCTGCTCGGCGACGCCGCCCGCGCGGTGCTGGAAGCGGAAATCATTGCCGGAGGCGGCCGCTTCCGCGGCATCCGGCATTCCTCGCCATGGGATGCCGACCCCGGGGTCGCCGGCATCTACGCCATGCGCCCGAAAGGCCTGCTGCTCGACCCAACCTTCCGCAAGGGATTTTCGTGCCTCGCGCCGCTCGGCTTGAGCTTTGACGCGTGGCTGTTTCATCCGCAGATCGGCGAACTCGCCGATCTTGCGCGTGCGTTTCCCGAGACGAAAATCGTGCTCGATCATTGCGGCGGCCCGATCGGCCTCGGCGCTTACGCGGGCCGGCGCGACGAGATTTTTGCCGGATGGAAGAAATCGATCCAGGACATCGCGGCATGTCCCAACGTGTCGGTAAAACTCGGTGGCCTCGCGATGTGCCTGCTCGGCACCGATTTTCATCAGCGCCCGATGCCGCCATCGTCCGAACAATTGGCCGCGGCATGGCGCCCCTATATCGAGACCTGCATCGAGGCCTTCGGCCCCGGACGCGCCATGTTCGAAAGCAATTTTCCGCCGGACAAGGGCCAGTGCAGCTATCAGGTGATCTTCAACGCCTTCAAGCGCATCGCCGCGCAATACGGCGAGGCGGAGCAGACGGCGCTGTTCTCGGGGACGGCGGCGGAGTTCTACAAGCTCGGGCCGGCCTGACGAAGACAACTTCCTTCGCGCGCCGCCAACGCCCGAATTGGGCGAAGCGAGCTTCGCCGGCGAAACCCCCGCCGCTGCCGAATCCCCAGCAAAACCGCGGTTTTATCAACTGGCACGCGCATTGCTGTTGCTGTCGTGAGGGCGACTGCGCGCGAACCGCGTGCACGTCCCTGAACCTGACTGACCGGTCAACTCTCGGGAGGAACGAAAATGCAGAATCCGCTCAGCGAATATAACCCGGAAATGGAAATGTTCGAATCCGAACAATTCGAGTGGACCGGAGAAACCACCGGCGAGGTTCTCGGCGAGGGCGAACTCATGGAGCTCGCCGCCGAACTGCTCGAGGTGAGAGACGAGCAGGAGCTCGATCGCTTCCTTGGCGACGTTTTCAAGAAGGTCAAGACGTTTGCGGGCTCGCCGGCCGGCAAGGCCGTCGGCGGCATGCTCAAGGGCGTGTTGAAGAAAGCCCTGCCGATCGCCGGCAAGGTCGCCGGCTCGTTCTTCGGAGGGCCGATCGGCGCAACCATCGGCGGCAAGCTCGGTTCGATGGCCGGCAACCTGTTCGAGATGGAGCTCGAAGGGCTGAGCCAGGAGGACCGCGAGTTCGAGGCCGCCAAACAATTCGTGCGCTTCGCGAGCGAAGCGGTGAAGAACGCATCGTCGGCGCCCGGCAGCAATCCGGTGGCGATCGCGCGCTCCGCCGTCGCCGCGGCGGCGCAGAATCATGCGCCGGGGCTGCTGAACGGTTCGGCGATGATGTCGCCGATGTCGTCCATGTCGCCGAGGCCGTCGATGTCACAGACGTCGTCGCAATCCGCAGGGTTCGGACGTCCCCGCAGCGGCCGCTGGCGCCGCATCGGTCCCAACAAGATTCTCATCGAAAATTGCTAGCGGCTGCACCGCAGCTGCCCGCAGCGAAGCACATCCTGGCCAGGCACGGAGGACGTCATGCACGACATCGATCGCAACCAGCTCGAAGGCGAAATGGAATTCGGGGAGTTCGAATTCGAGCAATTCGAATTTCCCGGCGAACTGCAAGAGGTCTTTAACGAAGGCGAGCAGATGGAGCTCGCGGCCGAACTGCTCGAAGTCAGGGACGAGCAGGAGCTCAATCATTTTCTCGGGGATTTGATCCGGAAAGCAGCCGGCGTCCTCGGCAAGGGCATCAAATCTCCGCTCGGACCACAGCTCGGCAATATCCTGAAAACTTCGGCCAAGAACGCCGCGTTGCAGGCCGTTCCGGTCGTCAGCGACGCCATCGGTTCGCGGATCGGCGGCCGCCTGGGCCCGTCGATCGCCAAGGGACTGACCGCATTCGGGACCAGCGCGATCAACTCCGGCGGACCCAATCGGGAATACGAAGCGTTCAGCCAGGAAGACCGCGAATTCGAAGGCGCGAAGCAGTTCGTCCAGCTCGCCGCCAACACCGTGAAACATGCGACGGCGGCGCCTCCGGGCGCCGATCCGAGAGCGGTAGCGCGCTCGGCGATCGTCAAGGCCGCGCAAACGGTGGCGCCCGGTCTGCTGCAGACGGGCGGCGCGGCCGCTTCGCCGCGCTACGGCGGGCGCGGTCAAAGCGGGGTCTGGTACCGCCGCGGCAACCGAATCGTCCTGCAGGGCGCGTGAGCAACCGATGGCACTCGATTCCTACACAAGAGCGATGTTGTTGCACGAAGCGGGCTCTCTCGTGACGCGGCTTGCAATGGTCAAGTCGTTCGCCTTGCAGGAAACGATGTTGCCGGCGGCCGCCTTGCTCCCCACCGCGCAATCGGCGATCGACCGTTTCCTGGTGATCGGGCGGCGCCAGCTGCGCGGCCTGTTGCATGAATACCTGCGCTGGCTGAAGCATCCTGCCAGCGATGCCGCGACGCCGGAAGAAGCGCAGCGCCGGTTCACCATGCTGCGCCTCAGGTTCAATGTCGTGCTGACCCAGTTCGACCTGTTTTCCGACGTCATCACGCAGCGTAGCGAGAACGAAACCGGCGTGTGGCTGGGCGGCCTCGACGTCGTCTCCGCCGATGCCCTGGAGCTGCCCGGCTATTACGACGCGCCGCCGGTCATCTGCTATCTCGATCGCGACATCGGCGCCGCGATCCGGCGCGCGCGCACGCGCCTGCCGGGCGGCGGCGAGAACCCTGTCGCCATCATCCGGGTGCCGCGCGAGCGCATGGTCGGCACCGGCATCGCGTCGTCTGTGGTGCATGAAGTCGGACATCAGGCGGCGGCCCTGCTCGATCTCGTCAATTCGTTGCGGCCGGTCCTGAAGGGGCTGCAGCGCGGCGCTCCCGCGAGCCGCGCGCCCTGGCAACTATGGGAGCGTTGGATCTCGGAAATCGTCGCCGATTTCTGGTCGGTCGCCCGCGTTGGGATTGCCTCCACCCTCGGTCTGATCGGCGTGGTCAGCCTGCCCCGGCCGTTCGTGTTCCGCCTCAACACCGACGATCCGCATCCGATGCCGTGGATTCGCGTCAAGCTCAGCGCCGCAATCGGCGAAGCGCTCTATCCGCATCCGCAATGGGCCCGCGTGAGCGCGCTGTGGGAATCGTACTACCCGCCGGCCGACCTCGCGGCGGACACACAGCAGCTGCTCGGTCAATTGCTGGAGAGCATGCCGGCGTTCGTGGCGCTGCTGATCAATCACCGCCCCAGGTCTCTGCGCGGCCGCTCGCTCATGGAAGTGATGGATACCAACCAACGCCAGCCCGCGCGGCTTGCCGCGCTTTATCGGCAGTGGCGCTCCAATCCCCCGGACATGTACCGCGCACCACCGGTGCTGGTGTTTGCCGTGATCGGCCAGGCGCGCGCCGACGGCGGCATCAGCCCGGAAGAAGAGACCGCGCTGTTGTCCAAGCTTCTCACCTACTGGGCGCTCCGCGCCACCGTGAACATGTCCGAACTTTGTGCAGCAGCACCTGCCGCACGCAAGGCCGCGGCGTAACGACCAACGATGGAGGATCAGATGGCTATCACCTATTCCAAGGGCAAAATTCTACCGGGCCGCATCTGCGGTAGCGTATTCGACGTGGGTCTGTCGCCGAAGGAAAAATGCGAATATCCGATCTTCAATGCCCTGATCGAGCTTTATTGCGTGAATCCCGCGACGGCAAAGCCGCCGCCTTCCGCTCCCGATCAATGCGTGCGCAGCGACGAAAACGGGGCGTTTGAGTTCTGTGATCTCGAGCCGCGCAAGTACTGGCTGTGTTGCAGCGCCTTCTTCGACAAACCGATATGCATCGAAACTACCGTCGTAGCCGGGTGCACTGCGCAGGTGTGTTTCGAAATCCCGCTCGGATTCGAACTGGCGAGCCTGGTGTCGATCGGCGATTGCCAGCCTTACACACCCTGCGACAACGTGACCGCAGGCACGGAAGTGCTGATCAACGCCACGTTCAACCAGGATGCGTGTTCGGAAGCACCGCCGACAATCTGCTGGGAGACGACCGGCGGCATCTTGGATCCCAAGCCCGGTGACTCGAAAGCGGCATACCTTTTGACCGACGATGGGGCGCGCGAGGTTAAGGTCAGCGCAAGGATAAGCGATGCTGCCGGTTCGACCGCGAATGCCCTCACAGGCATCCACGTGAAGCGATCTATGGCGCAGTCATCTGCGGCGCAGCGAATGATGCGACCGCAATTTCAGCCGCAGCAATCTTCCCAAGCCCTGGACATCAGGTTGCAGCGCTCCGCTTCAGAATTCACCGACGATGTCGGTTTGTGGGCCGCCATTAAAACCCACTCCAAGGCCGTCTCGTTCGGTGGGTTGGGGGTGAAAGGCAAGGGCCAGGTGCTCCGCGGTTATCAGGGATTCATCGAGCGGGTCCTGTGCGGCGAAGGACCGGATATTTCAAGCCTGCGCGCGAACGACGATCCTTGCGGCCCTGCTCCGGACCTCAGTCATCTCTCCCGGCGAGCCAAGCATATCCCCATGCACGGCATGGCCGCCTATGAACTGCTCAAGACGGCGACGGAGATCTTCCTGTTGTGGAACTGCGGCGTCGCGGTGCGGGATCACGACGCTTTCAACAATCCGATCACGACCGATAACGAGATGCGGGCACGTTCGGGATTGGACATCGCCGGCGTCACCCAAAGTCTCACGACTTATCTCGGCCAGGGCCGTCTTCCCTATATCGAGCGCGTCGTTCAGACGGCGTTTCCGGACTATGCCAGCCTTGAACTCGGAAGCGACGGGGTGTTCAAGCGCAGCGTGTTCTGCACCGGCGTGCTGACGCCGCGGGCGGATTGCGTCTGCCTCATCGAGCTGATCTGGTCGTATTGGCACGAAGAAGCGATGCTGGTTCAGACCATGAACGCCATCAGCCAGCGTTTCCAGAACGTGCGCAGCCTGACCGAACGCGATCCGCTCGCCCACGTCACGATCGACCCGCTGCGGCCGCTCAACAATCTGCTCTGGGGCTATGTCCAGGACGAGCAGAACCGGCTGACGGTGAAGCGGCGCGGCGCCGAATACGACCATGAATACGGCATCACGCTGCGCGGCAAGGCCGTCAATACGCTGCGTCCCGCGGATAGCCGCTCGAAATTCCTCGAGGGCTTCCACAACCTGCTGCACCTGTGCGCGTTGTTCTACAAGGAGGACAACGACACCACGGTGATTTCGGACGGCTTCCGGGTGCTCAACGCGCTCAAGGAAGTCCATCTGCTGCTGGCGCAAGGCGCGCACAACCAGTTCGGCGATCTGCCGTGGGCGGCGCGCGTCGAAATGCTGATCCAGCAATGGCTGCTGGCGCGGCCGGAAATGCGCGACTTCCTGCAAAGCCGGCCGATGGTGCCCTACACCGAGGCGTGGATGCCCCAGGTCGACACCATGAAGACCATGCAAGGCTGGTCGGACGTGACGGTCACGCACTTCCACGATCTGGCGACCTTCGGCGAGGAGATCCTGCTGTCGATCCGCTATGGCGACTGGATCGAGCTCAACGACGAGAGTCATGCCAAGAACTGGGCGCGATTCTGGCGCGCGGAGATCCAGAGTTACATCCATGCCTACCGCACCGTGACGGGAATCGATCTGACCAATCCCGACACCGTCGACTACACCATGCCGGCCGTGCATCTGCAGAAGCGGCTGGCGATGCAACGGGCGCGGTGAGATGCCGTGCTCGACTTCACCTCGGCGCTCTATCTCGGGCTGCGCCACCCAAGCCCGTCGCTGCGTTCCTGGTCGGGACTCACGACGGGCAAGCCCGCGGCACTGCAGCCCTCGCCGGGCAGCGCCATCATCGCCGGCAAGTTCGCCGCGCTGGTGGGCTGCGAACGCGCGACGCCGCTCGCCTCGACGCTGCATCTGTTCTGGGACCTGTTCGGATTTCTCGCGCGCGACCAAGTGAGGATCTACATGGACGAGGGCACTTATGCGATTGCACGATGGGGCGTCGAGCGGGCCGCCGCGCGCGGGGTACCTGTGCGACGCTTCCCGCATCACGACCCGGCGGCGCTTCGCAGCCTGATCGAGCAGGACCGGCGCGCCGGGCGACGCCCCGTCGTCGTGTCCGACGGCTTCTGTCCGGCCTGCGGCGGTGCGGCGCCGGCCGCGGAGTATCTGCGGTGCATCGAGCCGCACGGCGGCCATCTCGTGCTTGACGATACGCAAGCCCTGGGCATGCTTGGGAAACAAGGCGGCGCGCCTTACGGGCAGGGCGGCGGCGGTTCGCTGCGGTGGCAGGGCATCAGATCGCCCGATGTGATCGTGGGCAGTTCGCTGGCCAAGGGATTCGGCGTGCCGATGGCGATGCTCGCCGGCAGCGCGAGCGTGATCCGGCGCTTCGAAGCGCAGAGCGAAACCCGTGTCCATTGCAGCCCGCCGTCGCTCGCCAGCCTTCATGCCGCCGAGCACGCCTTGGCGATCAATCGCACCGACGGCGACCGCCTGCGAAGAACGCTCGTGCAACTGGTGCGCCGGTTTCGTGCCGGGCTGCGCGCGATTGGCCTTGCGGCGGATGGCGGCCTGTTTCCGGTGCAGACATTGAAGCCGGCCGGCGTCGCGGCGGACGTTCTGTATGAGCACCTGCTTCGGCTCGGTATCCGCACCGTGGTGATCCGGCGCTGCCGCGAGATCGGCGCGCAGGTCGCGTTTCTGATCACCGCGCTGCACCGGTCATCCGATATCGACCTGGCCATCGAGGCGATCGGCCGCGCGATGACATTCGATCGCTCCACCCGGCAACTTACAGCGAGGGCGTCATGACTTCGCATTTCGAATTCGAAACCATTCCATGGACTGGCGAGTCGATGTCGCAAGAAGGCGAATTCGGTGAATTCGGCGCGGGGGAAGCCGAGTGGGAATCCGAATATTCGCGCCGCGGCCAGGCGCCGTCCTCGAGGCAGCCACGACGGCCGGCACAGCCGCCGCGCTCGAAGCGTGCTTCGCCTCCGGTTTCGAAGCGCCGGCGCTGGCCGGCTCGCCCGCGTCCTCGTCCGGTGTTTCCCGTCATCCCCTTCAGCGGATGGGTGGCCACGGACGCGCCGCCGGAGGAGCCGCCGGCGGAGCCCCCGATGGACGCACAAGAACCGTTCGACGCCCAGCAACCGGCTGACGGACAGGATGCCCCCGACGGACAGGACGATGCGCCGCCGCAGGCCGATCAGGAAGCCTTCGAATTCGAAACCGGAGCCGGCGAAGCCGAATTTGGCGAGTTCGGAGAATTTGGTGAGGTTGGTGAATTCGGCGAGTTCGGAGAGCCCGGAGAGTTCAGCGGCGAAGCGTGGGAGGCGGAAACGCCGGGCAATTGGGTTTCCCAGCTCACACCGTTTCTCAACAAATATCGCGGCGATATTCCGCTCGATTTCCTGATCGGATGGATCGCCGTCGAATCCGGTGGAAACATCAAGAGCACGACGAGCCTCGACGAGCGCGGATATTTCCAGTTGCATCCCGGCGAGTCCAAGACGCTCAACATCGATCACAAACGCCTCAGTACCGATCCGGAGTATTCCGTCCGGGCCGGGATCGCATTGGTGCGGCGCCTGGCCGGGCAAGCCAAGGCGTTCGGCTTCGCTTACGGCACCGACCTGTTCTGGCACCTGGTCAAGCTTCTGCATTGGCTGCCGGGCGGGGTCAGGACGATCCTCGACGATATGCGCCAGCAGAACGTCACGCCCAGGACGTGGGATGAATTCAAGCAGCACGTGATCCGGCGCCGGCCACAGATCATGGCCGAAATCAAGAAGCGCTACAAAGGATCATGGGATCCCATGCAGGGGATTGCCAATGTCACCAAATTATACGAACGCGCCGCTGCGCTTACCGGGCGCCGCGCCGTTTCAACCACGCAGGCGCCGGCAAGCGGCTCCCCCGCGGCCAGCGGTGGCGTCCCCTATATACGCTGGGTACAGACCACGCTGAACAAGATCCTCGGCACGCGTTTGACCATCGACGGCATCCTGGGCGCGCAGACGCGCAGCGCGATCCGCAGCTTCCAGCAGCCGCATGGCCTCGCCGCCGATGGACTTGTCGGTGCGGCGACCGAAGCGGCGCTGGTCGCTGCGGGCGCACCCACGCCGCCGCGTCGCCAACAGGCATCTGCTTCGCCGGCCGGCGCCAATCGCGGGCGACCGATACAGTCAGCACCGAAATCCGCTCCCGCGCCGGCACCGCGCCAGCCGCCATCAGGCGCCGCATCGCCGGGCGCCTCGGCCGGCGGCCGCAAATACACCGCCAACCCGAATGAAGTTGCGACCAAGACGACGACGCCCACACCGCGGCAGGTGGTCGACATGTTGCGTGCGAATTGGGGAGCGCTCACCGAAAATGGCGCGCGTATGCTGACTGCCCAGTTCATGGCCGAGACCGGCGGCGGCAAGCATTGCTTCAACTGGAATTTGGGGAACGTGAAATCCGGCGCAAACCAGCCGCATATGTACCTGCACAATACCTGGGAATGTGGCAGCGCGGCAGAAGCACAGGCCCAGGTGGCGAAAGGCAACGGCCTTGCGCGCCTCGCGACGGCCGACGAAATCAAGAAACACGGCTGGAAATGTCCGGAGGTCGTGATGGTGTTCGACCCGCCCCACCCGACCAGCCGCTTCCGCGCCTATGCCTCGCTTGAGGACGGCGCCCAGCTGTGGCTCGACCATCATGAACTCATCGCCGGAAAGAACCCCAATTATGTCACGGCCCTTAACGCCGGCGATATCGGCGCGGTCGCTCGCGCCTTGAAGCAGGCCCGGTATTACACCGCGGCCGAGGCGGACTATGCGCGGGCCATGACCAGGACCAAGGCCGATATCGACCGGGCATTGGGACCCCTGCCGTGAACAAGCTCGCCTTCTCGATCTTCGCGGCCGCGCACTGACCGCGCCACATCGGATGCCAGCATGATCATCGACTGCCATTGCCACGCAGGAAAGGGGGACGGGCTGACCGGTCCGTGGGATACCGCGGCGCCGCTGGAAAAATATCTGCGCTGGGCCGCCGCGGCCGGCATCGGCCGCACCGCCATCTTCGCAGCATTTCACTCCGACTACGCGACCGCAAACCGGGAAGTCGCGCGCATCGTCGCCAGCCGGCCCAACCGTTTCTACGGATTGGCCTTCGTTCACGCCATCCGCGACCGCGGCCGCATCGGCGAATTGGTGAAAGTCGCGGTCGAGCAATATGGGTTCGTCGGCATCAAGGTGCACCGCTACGATGCGCGGCTGTCGCGCGAGATCTGCGAGGTCGCGCGCGCCTTTTCCATCCCTATTCTCTATGATCCGATCGGCGAAGTCTCGATCGTGGAGCTGGTCGCCACCGAATATCCGGATGTGTCCTTCATCATCCCGCACATGGGGAGCTTCTCCGACGACTGGCGGGCGCAGCACAGCCTGATCGACTATCTGGTGCGCCACCCCAATATCTACACCGACACCTCCGGCGTTCGCCGCTTCGAACTGCTTGAACAAGCGGTGCAGCGCGCCGGGGCGCGAAAAATCCTGTTCGGCTCCGACGGACCCTGGCTGCATCCCGGCGTGGAGCTGGAAAAAATTCGTCTGCTCGGTCTGTCGCCGGAGGACGAGCAACTGGTCCTCGGCGGCAATTTTCTGCGGCTGATCTCCAAGCGGCGCGAACGACCTCTGGCGCTGCCGAAAGTCGAATCAGAACTGACGCCGCTGACGACGGAATACCGGGACCCCTGGCGCGCACATCATTTCGAAGCCTGATCAATCGCCGCCATTGTGCTGGCGCCGCGCCGCGCGGCGCATCTGCAGGGCGCGGTCGGTGACCCCGAGCCTGCGCGCGGCGCCGCGCAAATTGCCGTTCTCCTCCTGCATGGCGATGCGGGTCGCGGTGTCGGCGGCGGTCTGGCTGATTTCCCGCAAGCCCACCCCCAACGAAAGGGCCTGGGCGATGGCGCGTTCAAATTCGGGGACACGCCAATTGCCTTTCGCGGGCGCGCCGGCCGGATGTTCGTCATCGGGCAGATCGCCGACCGTAATCGGCCCCGGGCCGACATGCCGGCTGCTGACGCGTGCGATCAATTGGCGCAGGTCCCGAACGTTGCCGGGGTAACAGCGGTTGAGCAGGTATTCGCGAACCGGCCCGTCGAAATCCGCCACCGAGATTTCGGGCTGGAAGATGTGGAGGAAATGGCGCGCCAGCGGCAGGATGTCCTCGCGTCTTTCCTGTAATGGCGGGACCCGAAAGATCCAACCGCCGATCCGGTGATAAAGATCGTGGCGGAAATGGCCGTGCTTGATGCTCTCAAGCAGATTCCGGTTGGTCGCGGAAACAAGCCGGAATTGGCTGCGCCGCCACGCATTGCTGCCGACAGGCTTGTAGGTGCCTTCCTGCACCACCCGCAACAGTTGCGCCTGCAAGGCCAAGGGCAATTCGCCGACCTCATCGAGAAACAGCGTTCCGCCGTGCGCCGCCGCGAATGCGCCGTCACGCGCCCCGACCGCACCTGTGAATGCGCCGCGCTCGTGGCCGAAGAATTCGCTGCCGGACAATTCCGGGGCGATCGTGGTGCAGTCGACGATCACCAGTTCGTTGCCGGAGGCGTGCGGATCGAGCTGGTGGACGAGTCGCGCGACCAATTCCTTGCCGGTGCCGCTTTCTCCGATCAGAAGCACCGCGGCGTTGGTGAAGCGCGCCACCTCGACAATTTGCCGCAGCACCGATCGCCAAGCCGGACTTTTGCCGATGAGGTTCTGTTGAACGGCTGGCGACTGCAGCAGTTCGTCCACGGCACGCCATCGGTCGAAGCGCGCCTTGACCTTTTCGGCCATTTCGGACGCCGACGACCAGAGAAAAACGTCCGACGCGCCCGCGAGCAGGAGACGCCAAGCCTGCTCACTGTCGAGTTGCGCACCGGCGACCGGGACAGCCAACACGCGCTTCTCCCGATTGCAGCTGACCTCGCGGACAAATTCGTACAAATCATCATCGATATTGGAAAAGCAGATAATTCCTTCATCCGATGGCGCGTTGGCGTCCAAGGATCGAGTGACGATTCCATTGCTTGACAAGCTGTCAACTATGGCTTGCCGAGCAGGAAGGTCCTTCGGCCCGCAGAAATGAATCCAAGGCTCCTGATGCATGAAGCCTCTCCCCGCATAACCGCGCAGCGCAACTTCACTACCGTCCTGTCAACGGTGTGCCTTACGGAGTTCTTTTTCGCGGAACGTGATGCCGAGCGCGGATGGTTGTAAAATAGATAAATTAATGAGCGTGAAATGCCACAACCCTAATTAGCATTCCTGTTTTACGCAAGTTTTTCAGGCTACCTGCCGGTCCCGACCGGTGTCAACAAGATAGGGCTCAATCCGCAACATCGGACCTGCGCAAGACGTGCGACAAATTGGTCGCGTGGCCGCGTGCAGACAGGATTTGTCAAATTCGGCAAACGAATTGGCGCCGAGCAGTACCGAGCATCGCTGCATTTCGTCCTCCGGCAACTCCAACCGTTCGCTCCATACCGGCCTCGCCTGCCGCTGAGAACAGCGGACAGCGCTGAGATCGGCGGCACGGATGTCGCATTGACGATATTGGTGCCGCGGCAGAACGAGCCATTGATCATGACTTTCGGCGCGGCGCCGATTTCCGGGCAGAAGGCGCGTGGATCTGCGTTAGCCATGATGCAGAGCACAATGATTTCATCGGGCGGAATCTGACTATCGTGACAAATAATCAGGCCTTGGCCTGAAAAATTCCGCAGCAAGTCTTGCAAACGGTACTGGCGCGCCATTCAGGACAAGACTACGAACTCTTATGTTATTGATACTGCTATATGATTTTTTACCATCAATGCCGCACCGCAGTTCAAGAAGATTGCGTCTTACGAGGCGGCGTGAGAGTGGCCGGAATCAAGCCACGCCCGGATCGCTTTCCGCACCCGGCGCCATTTGCCCTGCTCAAACCCCTCACTGCGGTACCAAGCGGCATGCTCTTGCGTTAGGGCCGCTTGTTCTGGGTTGGTGGGATGTTGTCGCATGATGCTGTCGGCAAGCCGATCGATTTCTATTCGGGGAATGAACCGTGGCAGGATCACATCTTCCACGAGACCCCACCCGACCCCGATAATGATCGGCGAAGCGGCCAGCGCGATGAGGGCGCATTTGGCAAAGGTCGCGAGGAAGTCAGCGTTAAACACGTCGTCAAATCCGTATCAGTACAGCGGATTTCATTAAATAGGATATATAACATCTCTTTTATCGAAAGTAGAGGTTCTGATTCCTCAAAATCCAACCTCCGGCCTCCGAACATGAGCCAACGGAGGCAAGGGTGGAACTCAAACAGGCATTCGGAGCAAGCGTCCGTCACCACCGGCGCGCAAAGGGCATGACGCAAGAAGTTCTCGCGGAGCGTGTCGATCTGTCGATGGAGACAATCGGCAAGATCGAACGTGGGGTAGCCGCTCCATCGTTCGAAACGGCGGAACGAATTGCGGAGGCGCTGAACCTTCCGCCACTCGCACTCTTCGGGATCGGAAAAGCGGCCGTGCCAAGGGGCGAACGTGGTCGCTTGTTAGGACGCATCAACGCGACGCTATCGGGCATGAACGACGAACAGTTGGCCCGCGCGGCGCGGATCATGGAAGCGTTCGTCGGTCAATGATATGGTGGAGGTAGCCAAGCCAGCACCTTCCGCCATACCCAAGCCGGCATAATCAGTCTTTCGCAATCCGATCGTTCAGCCACTCACGTACGTATTTTCGAATTCGAACGTGACCGAGATCGTCGAGAACCGTGCGCGGCAGAAGCTCGCCGGGTTCCAGCAGCCGCCGTGCGGGATGACCGGCGTCAAGAAGTTCAAGAAGGCCGAGAGCAGCGCTTCGGTCGCGGCTCTCTAGCCCGGCTGCGCCTAGGAGTAGGAGGGCTCGGTGTGAATGAGATTGTCCCGCTCGTTCAAAAATCTGAACAGCATCCGTGATTGGAAGATGCGTGCTGACGAGTACCGTGACAGATGTCGCTAATGGTGCCGGAAGTCTCATCAAGCGATCTGCAGTGATTTTTCTGAGGATGTTGGGTTCAACCGTGTTCGCCATGCTCAACGCGTCAACAGCATCGATGCGCAGCCAGCCAAGCTCCTTGTCCGCGACAAGCGCCCAGATCGCTCTTTGAATCTCTGGCCCGCAGAGACTAGCTGCAGCACTAAGTGCATCTCGCCGGAGTTCTCGATCGGCAGTCTCTTTTGCCAGTCCAATTAGGTTGTTCCCAATCTCGTCGGGGAGTGAGCCGTACTTCGCAAGCGCGGCAACTGCTTCGCGCGCGATCGGATAAGATACTGGCTCGCCATAGTGAGACTCAGCGTCAGACCACCGATCAAGCGTTAGTTGCATAAGCACCGGCAAGTGCTCCGCGTGGGGCCGACTGCCGAGCACGCTCGTCAGGCTACGGCGAACACGACTACCTTTGTCAGTGGAAAGCCTGAGTAGCTCGATGGGAAGTGGATCGGGCAGCCTCGGCGCAAGATACTCGAGCGCCGTTTGGCGAGCGTCAGCACGATCATGGCCCAGCGCAAGCCAAACGAGCGATACATCGCAAATGGTAATCGCGGCCTTTATCGCAGCAACGGCGCCTGCTTGATCCTGGGTCTCGGTTAGCCATCGGCGGATAACATCGGTCGGCTTTGCACCGCTCGCGATCAATACGGGGACTACACTGGCAAGCACTGCCGGAGGAGCGACGGTCGCTGCTTCCTCGAGCAGAGTTCGCGCAGTCCCGCTTATAGGCTTGGCGCGGGGCCTCTTGGATTCGAACGCTTTGACGATTTCTGCTGCTTCCGGTGGGAGAGTAGTCAACAATGGCCGTAGTATTTTCGCCTTGGTTCTGCCCTTCATGGCATGAATGTCCACAAGGAGGTGGACGAGCGCTGCGGGTGAGTCCGCAAGAGCCTTTAGACAGCGAGGCAGGACCGCGGGGGCAGTCACGCACGCACAATGCACCAAAGACCTTCGCAAGCCTTCATCCTGCGGCTGAGACAAAATGCGCCCCATGAGGATATCTTCCAACGTCGTATCCCAACATTGGCGAGCGGCATCCCAACCGGCTTCTTCATCGCCACTCGTTCGGGTTACTTCCAGGATCGCCCGAACTTCATCTGAAGTTACAGGAGCGGTGGAGTTCGATACGTCCCGAGCCCAGTGCCCAGCGAGATCCAGTACCCGCGTATGCCCTGCCAATTCCTGCCAGCGGCCGGCAGCTCGCAGCGTGGCAATAAAAGTGTCGACGAAAACGCCTGATGCATAGCCCTCGTCCTCACCATGTGTAGCGTAATATTCTTCATAGCCGTGATCGTACTCTCCATCCTCAACAGCTCGCCACTTCTTCCCACCCTCCTCCCTGTAGGATCGTCGCAAGCTCGCCAATTCGTCGAGTGCCTCTGCAAGCACGGCCTCGTATCCGATGAGATCTCGTACAGCTCCGGCAGCTATTGCGTCGACATTTCGCTCGAATCCTGCCCCAATCAGTTTGTGTGCGACCGCAAGGAAAGCTGGGGTTAGATCCGCCGCGACCCGATCGAGTTTGACCACGAAGTTCCGACCGTATGCGCCATGATCTTGTGGCAACTGCTCACGAATAAAACGATCCGCAATCAGTTCTGATCGAGAGTCCGCCGAAACTCGTTTGTACCAAGCATCATTGAAGCTCGGCGGTTTCCAGTCATCCTTGAAGAATGACACACCTCGTCGAACCCCTTTGATAAACCATCGAGCCAGCTCGGACGGGACTGATTCCTTGGTGCCAACGTCTGCCGCCAACTGGAGCAATGGCTGGAATTCGGCGTCAGGATCGAGCAGGGATTCGTCAAGCCACGCATCAATCGCAGCTCGCGTCGGTTCTTTAACCTCAAGAGCACCTTCCACTCCCTCGATGCTCGTCCGAATGTCCACCGCGACATCCAGAGTGCGTGCCGCAGTCTCCAAACCCCAGGCGCGGTAAGGTCCGGTCAGTTCGGTTAGCGTCGAGATGAGTAACTCGAGGGCCGCCTCACTGCGCGCCCAGTTCTCCTTCAAGAACGTTTCGAACCCCGCGCGCACGCTCGGATGCGCGAAGGCAACCGTTCTCGAAGGCTGACGAAGATGGCGTGTTGCAACTAGACGATCGATCATCTTCTCTAGGCCGTCGCCCAATGCGACATCGGCTTTTCGCAGCTGACGCTGCAGCACGGTCAACTGCGAGCGATCGATTTGCCCGCGGGCCGCCAGCAGCCCCCATACAACCGCAGATAGGCCAGTCTTGTCGGTCGAATCGAGATATTTGACTACGACCCCCTCGACAGCATCTCGATGAGCTAGGTCGAGCAGGCGTCGAAGAAATGCCCGGTCGGCCTCCTCTGCGTGAGGTCCGTCAGCGAGATTGGTGAAGAATAAGTCTAGTTCGAGTGGGGTCTCCAAGGCTTCGAGCGTGTCCTTCCGAAATTCTAGCGCCTTAGGCTGAAGGTCGGTCGCGAGCATGTCCATGCGCTTGTCATAGATCTGAGCAAGTTCTCCGCCGCTATAGTGGTCAGCATTGAGCTCGATGGACCACCGCTTCAATCCCTCGTCGGCGCGGGCCTGGCCAAGCATGTCGGCGCGCGACGTGACGATATATTGGTGTCCAGGACGCGCGTTCTTTAGCAGCCGCGGCAACTGCTCTGTCCAAGCCTCGGAGCCACGTCTGAGGCTGTACTGGCCCCAAGGGTCCTCGACGTAGAAAAGAACGGGTCCTGTGTCTATCAACCGCCTCGTTATCGACGGTTCATCACTCGGGTTGACGGGTATTATGTCGAGCCGTCCGTCACGCAGACGGGCCAGTTCGCAAAGTGCGATTGCAGCCAGCGTCTTTCCCGTCCCGGATGGCCCGGTGATGACTATGGCGTTCCTTTCCTCCAGGAGTGATGCGATCTCCTCGAAGTTCGATGGCCTAACGAACGCGGCTAGTTCCGTCGCGCTTGCCAGATATCCCCCGTTGGCGCGGATCGTCGCAAGTAAGTCATCACGCGTCCAAACGCCGGGGGTCGATCCGCGCATTCTGCGCCGAGCTTCATCCCGCAGTTGCTCACGGCAATCCGTCTGACGGGATTGTGGAACACGCAGCAGATCACTCAGAATGTAGCTGACCTCGAGCTCGATCAGGCGCTCGGTAGCCCCACCCCAGATCGCCACGCGTCCTTCAGGTTCGTTCGGTAGTGTTGTCTTCAGCGAAGGTGGAAATTCAGCAGGGTCTGATGGCTCCTCGAAATCGGAAACGAGTAGGTTGCGCGCGACCCCTTTAGCATCAGCGTTCGTGACGAGTAGATAGTGTGTGTCTGGATCGTCAAGATGATCCTTGGCCGGTACGCGCCTCTCGCCATGCTTTAATAGGCTGTCAAAGTCTTCAATCGACCAAGGCTCGCCACCGCGAAATTTGACTTGCACAACCAGCTTATAGCCGCTTGCGAGGTTTGCGCGCGGTATCACGCGCCCCGGTTGGGCGGGCGCCAAATCCGCCTCGAGATCTTCCTCATTTGCGGGCTCCCAGGGTAACGCGCGTCGCCGATTTCGTGATCAGCAGCAACCGCAGCGCCGCCAGCACCGAGACGTTGAGTTGATATTCATAGCCAGCTTGAGCTGCCGTCGCGCCGCTGGCTGAGCTGGATACACCGTGAGGCAAGAGGAATCTCGGCCTTCATTCAAACTGGACCGCGCACTCGAAAATTCTTATTAGCCTATCGCAACCACTTACAATACTGCTGGCTGTGAATCCTTTTTGGAAGGCATTGCCCGGTCTTTTCGAAACGCCATCTTGGCGCGCATATACTGAGTCGGCGATCGTTCAGATCGATTTGATGATGCGAAGGAAGGACCATTATCCAGGCCAACGTTCTTGGACAGCTAGGACGCCTGGGCGAGAGTGCCAAGGTTGGTTAGGAAATGGCGCGCCCGAAGAGATTCGAACTCCTGACCCCTAGATTCGTAGTCTAGTGCTCTATCCAGCTGAGCTACGGGCGCGTGTTTTGGCTTGTATCGCAGGGCGCGGTGGCCCCGGTGCCGCTGCGTTCCGGGGCATAAGAATGCCTGCGAAAGCGGGCCATAGCTACCGGCTCCGGTCCGGCTTGGCAAGGTCCGGGAGCGGGCATCCGTCAGGTCCCCGGCGCGGGCCGATCCACCGAAAACCCACATGAAACCCGCTAAACGCCGCGATTCCTACGCCCTTGCCCGTTCGCTGCGCACGCTCTGCAATTCCACCGGCCGGTCCGGGATCGCGATCCGGAAGGTGGCGCCGATGGTACCTTCCACCAGGTGGATGTCGCCGCCATGGGCGCGGACCAGTTCCGCGGCAATCGCAAGGCCCAGCCCGCTGCCGCCGGGGCGGCCGGAAGCCTGGAACGCCTCGAACAGGTGGTCGCGCGCCTTTGCCGGAACGCCGGGACCGGTATCGGACACCTCGACGATGGCGACCGCGCCTTCGCGGCGGCCGGTGATGCGGATCTGTTGGGTTGCGGCGTCGCTGCGCGGCCGGCCTTCCAGCGCCTGCGCGGCATTGCGCACCAAGTTGAGCAGGACGCGAAACAGCTGGTCGGGGTCGGCGTCGATGACGAGCCCGCGCTCGATCGCGCTGATCCAGGCAATCGAGGCGTCCGATGCGAGGCCCGCGGATTCGCGCACCTCGTTCACGACCGGCTCGATCGCGATCATGCGCCGGTCGGGCGCGGCCTCCTGCGCACGTCCGTAGGACAGCGTCGACTGGCAGAACGCGATGGCGCGCTCCAGCGAGCGCATCAGTTTCGGCGCGAAGCGTTGCACCCGCGGGTCCGGCACGCTGGCGAGTTGATCCGACAGCAGTTGCGACGATGCCAGAAGATTGCGCAGGTCGTGATTGATCTTGGATACCGCAAGCCCAAGCGCTGCGAGACGGCTCTTCTGATGCAGCATCGACACCAGGTCGCGCTGCATGTCGGACAATTCACGCTCGGCGACGCCGATTTCGTCACCGCGCTGGCTGGGCACGATGATGCGCGAGGAGCTTTCCGGATCCTGATGGAAGCCGACCAGATTGGCGGTCAGCCGCCGCATCGGCCGCACGAAAAGATAATGCAGCGCCAGATACACCAGCGCCGTGGTCAGGATCGCAATGCCCAGCGACACCAGCAAGAGATTGCCGGAGAACCGGTACATCGCCTGACGCAGCGGAAGCTCGTCGACCACCACCTCGATGAATTGCGCGCCACCGGGCGCGGGCCCGACAATGCGGATCGACTGGTTGCCGCTCTCCAGCATCACCTCGAACGCATCGACGATTGCCGACCATACCGTCATGGTGCGCATGTCGATGTCATGATCGATCTGGGGCGGTAGCTCGGCGCTGGCCAGCAGCCGGCGCTGCTGCCCCATCTTGATGGCGACGGCGCGCGCGCCGATGCTGCCGAGGATCTGCCGGGCCAGCGAATCCGGCACCATGCCCGAGGGCGCGGCATCCAGCACCAAAGCCGCGGTATTCGCCGCCGCGAGCCGGTCGTTCAGCCGGTTGACCCGGAAGTTGGCGATTGCGGGCACATAGATCAGCACTTCCGCGATCATCACCAGCGGAATGGTCAGCAACAGCAGCTTGCCGGACAGGCCCAGCCGCCGCGACAATTCGGCTTTTGGCTGGGGGACAGCGTCTGACACGATATCTGCCTCTGATCTCAGGTGTTTCAGGATGCGTCCTGCCCCGGAACCGGTCAAATTACGGATCGCTAATGTCTCCAGATCCGGCATCTAGGGAGCACGGCTGCGGACGCCAAGACCGACCCCCGCAATCTCTCAAAAACACCGGGAAACCAGCTATATTCGCGCCCAATTGCGCCGTTTCGATGGGGCCCGAAATGACACCGGGCAACATTGACGAAAACAGGTCGCTCCCGTATAAGCCGCGCCAATTGTCCGCGATGCCCGGTCCGACCGGGGCGGCTCATTTGGGCCGGAAACGGTCCATGTTTGGGGCCAGCATCTGCGAACTTATCTCAATATCAGGCGAATTTTGCCCGGTCAGCGGAGAACGACCCGTGAAGCGGACTTATCAACCCAGCAAACTGGTGCGCAAGCGCCGTCACGGCTTTCGCGCCCGTCTGGCGACGACCGGCGGCCGCAAGGTTCTGGCCGCACGCCGCGCGCGCGGGCGCAAGCGTCTGAGCGCCTGAACGGGCCTCTTTCCGAGATCTCATGATGGATCGGCTAAGGCAGCGGGCGGACTTCCTCGCCGTTGCCAATGGGCCGCGGATGAACAGCGCTGCTGCCTTCGAGGTGCAAAGCCGCGCCCGCGGCGATGACGGACCGGTCCGCGTCGGCTTCACCGTGACCAAAAAAGTCGGTACCGCGACCGAACGCAACCGGGTCCGCCGCCGGCTTCGCGAATTGGTGAAGCGGCTGGATGCCGTATCGATGCGACCGCACAGTGATTATGTGCTAGTCGGCCGTCGTGCGGCGCTGACCCGCGACTTCGCCACCATGCTCGACGATCTTCGCTCGGCGCTGCTTCGCCTCGAGCGGCAGCCCCAAAATGCTCGCAGGCCACAAGCCGCAACCCGAATTGAATGACGAGATCCTGAACGATGACCGACAACCGCAACACCATCCTCGCCGTCATTCTGTCCGGCCTCGTGCTGATTGCCTGGCAATATTTCTACAACGTCCCGCAGATGGAGCGGCAGCGCGCCCTGCAACAAACCCAGGCCGAGCTGGTGAAGCCCACGTCGCAGGCGACGCCGGGAAGCACCACGCCGCAACCGAACACGGCCGCACCGTCAGCCAATGCGCCTGCGGCAAATCAGCCCGCCTCCGCGGCGGCCATCGTTTCGCGCGATACCGCGATTGCCGCCACGCCGCGCATCAAGATCAGCACGCCCCGCTTGAGCGGCAGCATTTCCCTGAAAGGCGCGCGGATCGACGACCTGGCGCTCATTCAGTTCCGGGAAACCGTCAATCCGGCTTCGCCGCCGATCATCCTGTTCTCGCCGTCTGGTACGGCCGAGCCTTATTACGCCGAATTCGGCTGGGTCCCGGCCAGCGGCTCGACCGTCCGCCTCCCCGACCGCGATACGCAGTGGCAGCAGGAAGGTTCGGGCGACCTCACGCCAACTACTCCGGTTACGCTGAAGTATGACAATGGCGACGGCCTCACCTTCCGCCGCACCATTTCGATCGACGAAAAGTATCTGTTCACGCTCAAGGACGAGGTCAGCAATGTCGGCAATGCGCCGGTCACGCTGTATCCGTTCGCGCTGATCTCGCGTCATGGCGCGCCGCCGGTGTCGGGCTATTACATCCTGCACGAAGGTCTGGTCGGCTATCTCGGCGACAAGGGCCTGCAGGAATACGGCTACAAGAAAATCGACGACGACAAGGTCGTCAATTTCAAGGTCACCAACGGCTGGCTCGGCATCACCGACAAATACTGGGCGTCGGCGCTGCTGCCGGATACCGATGCGCAACTGCAGGCACGGTTCTCGTCTAACCCGGTCGGCGCCATCAAAACCTACCAGACCGATTACCTGCTTGATCCGCAGACCATCGCCATCGGCGGCACCGGCACCGCAAACGCGCGGCTGTTCGCCGGCGCCAAGGAAGCAAGCGTAGTCGGCATCAATTTTCCGCTCGCGGGTCATGGCGGATACAACAAGCAACTCAATCTCAACCACTTCGATCTGTTGATCGACTGGGGCTGGTTCTACTTCATCACCAAGCCGATGTTCCTGGCGCTCGACTGGTTCTATCACCTGATCGGCAATTTCGGCGTCGCCATCCTGCTGGTGACGGTGCTGGTGAAGCTGCTGTTCTTCCCGCTCGCCAACAAGTCCTACGCCTCGATGGCGAAGATGAAGTCGGTGCAGCCGCAACTGGCGGCGCTGAAGGAGCGCTATCCCGACGACAAGGTGAAGCAGCAGCAGGAGATGATGGAAATCTACAAGAAGGAGAAGATCAACCCGGTTGCCGGTTGCCTCCCCATCGCGCTGCAGATTCCGGTATTCTTCTCGCTCTACAAGGTGCTGTTCGTCACCATCGAAATGCGCCACGCGCCGTTCTACGGCTGGATCAAGGATCTGTCGGCGCCCGATCCGACCACGATCTTCAATCTGTTCGGGCTGATTCCGTTCGATCCCATGGTGCTTGGGCCGCATCTCGGTCCGTATCTGATGCTCGGGGTCTGGCCGATCATCATGGGCATCACGATGTGGATTCAGATGAAGATCAATCCGGCGCCGCCCGACCCGACCCAGAAGATGATCTTCGACTGGATGCCGCTGATCTTCACCTTCATGCTGGCCTCGTTCCCGGCCGGCCTGGTGATCTACTGGGCATGGAACAACCTGCTCTCGGTGCTGCAGCAGAGTTTTATCATGCGCAAGAACGGCGTGAAGGTGGAGCTGTTCGACAATCTCAAGGCCACCTTTGCCAAAAAGCCGCCGGTCGAGAAGCCTGCGAACAAGACGACGTAATCGCCGGTCCTCATCCTGAGGAGCGGCCTCTTGGCCGCGTCTCGAAGGATGGCACACACTCATGGTTCGAGACGGCGCAAAGATGCGCCTCCTCACCATGAGGACATCGATCGCTTCAAGGAGCGCCGACGTAACCGAAAGCCCTTCGCATGACCACCGCACCCGATGCGAAGCTGATCGAGCAGGGCCGCAGGCTGTTTGCCGGCGACTGGCAGTTCATCTGGGCGTCGCCCTCGATCGAAACGCTGCCGCCGATGCTGGGCTTGGAGGTGGCATTCGCCGGCCGCTCCAATGTCGGCAAGTCCAGCCTGATCAACGCGCTGACCGGGCGTAACGCGCTGGCGCGCACCTCGCATACGCCGGGCCGCACCCAGGAACTGATCTTCTTCGAAGGCCCGAAGGACGCCGGCTTCCGGCTGGTCGACATGCCCGGCTATGGCTATGCATCGGCGCCTAAAGCCAAGGTCGCGTCCTGGACGCAGCTGATTCACAAATTCCTGCAGGGCCGCAGCAGTCTGGCGCGGGTCTATGTGCTGATCGATGCCCGCCACGGTATTAAGGACGTCGATCTCGATGTACTGAAGACATTGGACAAGGCCGCCGTCAGCTATCAGGTCGTGCTGACCAAGGCCGATCAGGTAAAACCTGCCGAACTGGCGGAGCGCGCCGACGCCGCCGCAGCGGCGCTTGCAAAACATCCCGCGGCGTTTCCTGAGCTGCTGGTGACGTCGTCGCGCACCGGCGCCGGCATGCCGGAATTGCGCGCGGCGGTGATCCGCCTGCTCGAGGAACGCGGCCGATGACGCGAGGCGGATTGTTCCGGCTGCTCGTGGTGCTGGCGGGAGCGATGGGCGCGGCCGGCGTCGCGCTGGCGGCAGCGTCCGCGCATCAGCCCGATGCAACGCGGCTGGCGTCGGCGTCATCGATGCTGCTGTTCCATGCCAGCGCGGTGCTGGCGACGGTGTTGCTCGCCGAGCGCAGCATCATCCACATGCGGTTGGGATTCGTAGCAGCGTTCGGCTTCGTCATCGCCGCGGCACTGTTCGCCGGCGACCTGACGCTGCGGCAATACGCCGGGCACGGCCTTTTCCCGATGGCCGCGCCGACCGGCGGCACGCTTTTGATCGTCAGCTGGCTGATGCTCGCGGTGGCGGCTGTATGGCCCTCCACACGAACGCCGTAGCCCGGATGGAGCGCAGCGCAATCCGGGATCACCGCTTCAACGCGCACAACTGTCCCGGATTTCGCTGCGCTCCATCCGGGCTACGGACCCGACAGCGAAGCTTTGCGCCCTGCCCGCCAATCAGATAGAACCCGCCCCATCCTGCCGATAACGAGACCGCTCCATGACCGACGCGCCCTTTATCAGTGCCCTCGACCAGGCCCGCATCCTGTCCGAGGCGCTGCCGCATATGCAGCAATATGACGAGGAAACCATCGTCATCAAATATGGCGGCCACGCCATGGGCGCGGAAGAGCTCGCCAAGGCGTTCGCGCGTGACATCGTACTGTTGGAGCAGACCGCCATCAATCCGGTGGTGGTGCATGGCGGCGGTCCGCAGATCGCGACCATGCTGCAGCGGCTTGGTATCAAGTCGGAATTTTCCGCCGGCCTGCGCATCACCGACGCCGCGACCATCGAGATCGTCGAAATGGTGCTGGCGGGCTCGATCAACAAGCAGATCGTGAGCTACATCAACGAGGCTGGCGGCAAGGCGGTCGGCCTCTGCGGCAAGGACGGCAACATGGTGAAGGCGTCGAAGGTGACGCGCACCATGGTCGATCCCGGCTCGAATATCGAAAAGGTGGTGGATCTCGGTTTCGTCGGCGAACCGGAAAAGGTCGACCTGACGCTGCTGAACCAGTTGATCGGCCATGACCTCATTCCGGTATTGGCGCCGCTGGCGACCTCGGAGAGCGGGCAGACGTTCAACGTCAATGCCGACACGTTTGCAGGCGCTGTGGCCGGCGCGCTGAAGGCAAAACGGCTGTTGCTGTTGACCGACGTGCCCGGCGTGCTCGACAAATCGAAAAAGCTCATTCCTGAATTGTCGGTGAAGGAAGCGCGGAAACTGATCGCCGACGGCACCATTTCCGGCGGCATGATCCCGAAGGTCGAGACCTGCATTTATGCGCTGGAGCAGGGCGTGCAGGGCGTGGTCATCATCGACGGCAAGATTCCGCACGCGGTTCTGCTCGAACTGTTCACCAATCAAGGCACCGGCACGCTGATCCACAAGTGATGACGCAGCACCATCCATCGTCATGGCCGGGCTTGTCCCGGCCATCCACGTCTTTCTTCATCGACCGGAAGCAAGACGTGGATGCCCGGCCCAAGGCCGGGCACGACGAGCTAAACATCGCGCGATCAATTTCTTCAGCGTTAATCCCCGCTCTGGTCGCGCTGCTCGCAAGCTCAATGCCGGCCCACGCCGATTTAAAACTCTGCAACCGCATGAGCTATGTGGTCGAGGCGGCCATCGGCATCGACGACAAGGCCGCTACCGCGACGCGCGGCTGGTTCCGCATCGATCCCGCGGCATGCCGGGTGGTCGCGCAGGGCACGCTGACCGCCGACCGCATCCTGCTCAACGCGCGCGCGCTCGGCGTGTACGGCTCCTCGCCGATCCCGCAGAACGGCGCCGACACGCTGTGCATCGCGCCGGATAATTTCATCATTGCCGCGGCGCGCCAGTGCCGTGCCGGGCAGACGCCGGCGGCGTTCACCGAGATCCGGCCGACCCAGACCGACGACGGCAATTTGGTGGCGTATCTCGCCGAGGACAGTGAGTACGACGACGAGCAGGCGAGACTGGCCGGCATCCAGCGGCTGCTGGTGATCGCGGGCTACGACGCCGCCCCCATCGACGGCGTCGACGGGCCAAAGACGCAAGCCGCGCTCGCGGCATTCCTGAAAAACCGCGGGCTGACGTCCGACATCGTGCAGGCGCCGAATTTCTTCACGGTCATGATCGACGCGGTGCAGTCGCCGTCTTCCGCCGGCCTCACCTGGTGCAATGATACGCCGCACAAGATCATGGCCGCGGTCGGCACCGACGACGGCAAGACGGTAACCAGCCGCGGCTGGTACCGCATCGAGCCCGGCAAATGCCTGCACCCCGACGTCACCGGCCAGCCGAAGCAGATTTTCAGCTTCGCCGAGGCGATCGATGGCGACGGACGCCCTATCCGGTTCAAGGACAGGCCGTTGAACTGGGGCGGCGGGACCAAGCTTTGCACCCGCGAAAGCAAGTTCGAGATCAACGAGCAGGGCGACTGCGGCAGCCGCGGCCTCGCCAGCACCGGATTTGCCCCCGTCGACATGAGCGGCGGCGGCAAGACGCTGCGATTTGCGGTGCCGTGATCCTTTCCTTCGTCGTCCCCGCGAAGGCGAGGACCCATAACCTCAGAACTCAGTTCAGATCACCAATGCCAACAACAATCCAACGTAACTCAGTTCGTGCTCATCATAACCGTCGGTGGTTATGGGTCCCCGCCTTCGCGGGGACGACGAATTGAGAGACCGATAGCAATGACAAAATCATCCCGCCCCTTCAGCCACATCGACACCTGGGTGTTCGATCTCGACAACACGTTGTATCCGCATCACGTCAATCTGTGGCAGCAGGTAGATAAGCGGATCGGCGAGTTCGTCAGCGCCTGGCTCAAGATACCGGCGGACGAGGCGCGCCGGATCCAGAAGGACTATTACCGCCGCTACGGCACCACCATGCGCGGCATGATGACCGAGCATGGCGTGAGCGCCGACGACTATCTCGCCTATGTGCATCAGATCGATCATTCGCCGCTTCAGCCAAATCCGGCGATGGGCGCGGCAATCGCGAAATTGCCGGGACGCAAACTGATCCTGACCAACGGCTCGACCGACCACGTGGATAAGGTGCTGGAGCGGCTCGGCATCGGCTCGCACTTCGATGCGGTGTTCGACATCATCGCAGCCGAACTCGAGCCGAAACCGGCGCCGCAGACCTATCAAAGATTTCTTGCACTCCACGATGTCGAGCCGAAATCATCGGCGATGTTCGAGGATCTGGCGCGCAATCTTGTGATCCCGCACCAGCTCGGCATGACCACGGTGCTGGTGGTGCCTGACGGCACCAAGAATGTCGTGCGCGAGGACTGGGAGCTGGAAGGCCGTGGTGCCGCCCATGTCGATCATGTTACCGATGATTTGACGGGGTTTTTGCAGGGGCTGAGCAAACTGCGCTAAGTTCGGCGTTCACGTCTCAAGACGTCGTCCCGGACAAGTGAGCACAGCGAACGCGATCCGGGACCCATACTCCGTGTCATATCGTTTGGGCACTGTGTCAGAAGCCTTTTGTTACCATCAAAGCCAGGGGTTATGGGTCCCGGCCTACGCCGGGACGACGCGGAGTGAGCCTTGACTCTCCCTCTCCAAATCCCGACAAAAGCCTCGTAACCGCCGCCGTAATCCCAAGGAAATCTCGATGTCTCTGCCCGCCCTCGAATCCACCATCAACACCGCCTTCGATGCGCGCGACGGCATCAGCACCGCGACCAAGGGCGAAGTCCGCGAGGCGGTGGATCATGCGCTCGATTTGCTGGACAAGGGCGAGGCCCGCGTCGCCGAGCGCGAAACTAATGGTAAGTGGAAAGTCAATCAGTGGCTGAAGAAGGCGGTGCTGCTGTCGTTCCGCCTCAACGACATGAGCCCGATTTCCGGCGGCCCCGGCAAGGCCTCGTGGTGGGACAAGGTGCCGTCGAAATTCGACGGCTGGGGCGAAAACCGGTTTCGCGACGCGGGTTTTCGCGCCGTGCCGGGCGCCATCGTGCGCCGTTCCGCTTTCATCGCGAAAAACGTGGTGCTGATGCCGTCCTTCGTCAATCTCGGCGCCTATGTCGATGAAAGCACCATGATCGACACCTGGTCCACGGTCGGCTCCTGCGCGCAGATCGGCAAGCGCGTGCACATCTCCGGCGGCGTCGGCATCGGCGGCGTGCTGGAGCCGCTGCAGGCCGAGCCCGTGATCGTCGAGGACGATTGCTTCATCGGCGCGCGCTCGGAAGTGGCCGAAGGCGTCATCGTACGCAAGGGCGCAGTGCTGGCGATGGGCGTGTTCCTCGGCCAATCGACCAAGATTGTCGACCGGCAAACCGGCAAGATTCATATCGGCGAGGTGCCCGAATATGCCGTAGTCGTACCCGGTTCGATGCCCGGCAGGCCGCTGCCCGACGGGTCACCGGGGCCGTCGCTCGCCTGCGCGGTCATCGTCAAGACCGTCGATGAACAGACGCGCTCCAAGACCAGCATCAACGAACTGTTGCGGGATTGAACCAGACTTAAGCAATGCTTGACGCCCTTTCCATCGCCCGCGACCTGCTGCGTTGTCCGTCGGTAACACCGGCTGATGCCGGCGCGCTTGGCGTACTCGAGAACGTCCTGAAATCCGCCGGCTTCGATGTGCATCGTGTCACCTTCAGCGAACCGGGCGCGGCCGATATCGACAATCTTTACGCCCGCATCGGCAACGGCGCACCGCACATCACTTTTGCCGGACATACCGACGTGGTACCGCCGGGCGACGAGAGTGCGTGGACCCATGGCGCGTTCTCCGGCGACGTCAAGGACGGCCTTCTGTATGGCCGCGGTGCCGTCGACATGAAGGGCGGCATTGCCTGCAGCGTCGCGGCGACGCTTCAGTATCTCGCCGACATCGGCGGCCGACCGAAAGGTTCGATCTCGTTCCTGATTACCGGCGACAAGGAAGACATCGCCGTGAACGGCACCGTCAAATTATTGCAGTGGGCGGCGGCGCGCGGCGAGAAATTCGATCACTGCGTATTGGGCGAACCCAGCAACGTCGAAGAACTTGGCGACTGCATCAAGGTCGGCCGCCGCGGTTCGCTGTCGGGGACGCTTTATGTCGACGGCATCCAGGGTCACGTGGCCTATCCGCATCGCGCGTCGAATCCGGTGCCGGACATAGCGGCGCTGATCGTGGCGCTGGGCAATGAGCCGCTCGATCGCGGCAGCGTGCATTTCCAGGCATCGAATCTGGAATTCACCTCGGTCGATGTCGGCAACGCCGCGAGCAACGTAATCCCGGGCCAGGCGCGCGCGAAATTCAACATCCGCTTCAACGACCACCATAGCCAGGAGTCGTTGCGGACGCTGATCGAAGCGCGCATGACGAAGGCGGCAGGCAACCGGATCAAAGCGCGGATCGCGTGGGAGCCGTCGAACGCCGACGTGTTTGTCATAAAGCCTGGCGCCTTCACCGACCTCGTGGTGGCGGCGATCGAAGAGGTCACCGGCCGCAAGCCGGATCTCAACACCGGCGGCGGCACCTCGGATGCGCGTTTCATCACGCGCTATTGCCCGGTGATCGAGTTCGGCCTGGTTGGCCAGACCATGCACCAGATCGACGAACGCACGCCGGTCGCTGATCTGGAAAAGCTGACCAAGATTTATCGCGGCGTGCTGAACCGGTATTTTGGGTGAGTGATTATGTGTCCCGGACGCGGTGCGGCATCCTTCATGCCGCTCCGCAGAGCCGGGACCCCGGTTGCAAATCATTACGTTACCGGGACCCCGGATCAGCAGCGCATCACGTCGCAAGCGCGCCGCGCTGCGCAGCATCCGGGGAACGCGCTCCAAACGACGGCGGCTAGTAATCCACCCGCACCAGGTACAGTCCGTCCGGAGGCGCGACCGGACCGCAGGCGGCGCGGCTGCGGGCGGCGAGCGCGTCCGCGAGGTCATCGGCGCTCCAGCGCCCCTCGCCGACCCACACCAGCGAGCCGACCATCGAACGCACCTGGCTATGCAGGAACGAGCGGGCCGAGGTGACGATGTTCACGTTGTCGCCTTCGCGCATCACGTCGAGCTGATCGAGAGTCTTCTCCGGCGATTTTGCCTGGCATTCGGTGTCGCGGAACGTCGTAAAATCATGCTTGCCGATCAGTCTTTGCGCGGCCTGATGCATCGCGCCTGTATCGAGCGGCTTCGGCACGCGCCAGACATGCCCGGCATCGATCGCGAGATTGGCGCGGCGATTGACGATACGATAGCGGTAATGCCGCCGGATCGCCGAGAACCGCGCCTCGAATGTGTCCGGCACGATCTCGGCTGCGAGCACGCCGATCGGATGCGGGCGCAGATGCGCGTTCAAGCCGTCGCGCAGCCGGCCCGGCGCAAAATGTTTTGCGATGTCGCAATGCGCCACCTGCGCCAGCGCATGCACGCCGGCATCGGTGCGGCCGGCGCCATGGACGCGGACGTGCGCGCCGCAGATCGCCTTGACCGCGGCCTCCAGCGCGCCCTGCACCGACGGACCGTTCTCCTGAATCTGCCAGCCGGAAAACGGCGCGCCGTCATATTCGATGGTGAGCTTGTAGCGGGGCATCAGCTCAGCCGTGTCGGCGGCTTGAGTGGCGTGCCGCGCAGAAATTCATCCGCCTGCATCGGCGCTTTGCCGGCGCGCTGCAATTCGAGAATTCGGATCGTACCGTCGTTACAAGCAATCATTAGATGATCGTCGAGCAGGGTACCGGGTGCAGGAAGTAACTTTCGCCTCCGACCCGGCACGATGGAACATCGCAAAATCTTTAGCCGCACCGCTTCGCTTTCGATCTGCACTTCGCACCACGCCCCGGGAAACGGTGACAAACCGTTGACATGTCGTAGCACATCGCTCCTAGGTTTATCCCAATCGATCCGCGCGTCCGCCTTCTCTATCTTGGCAGCGTACGTATGTTCATCAGGTTGCTTCTTGAAATTTAGTTTGCCGCGATCGAGCGTGTCCATTACGCGTACCATTAGATCGGCGCCAAGCTGCTTCAACTCGTCATGCAGATCGGCTGCCGTCATAGTGTGCGTAATTTCGACAATGCTTTTGCCCCTAATCTTGACCACATCACCTGTGTCAAGACCGGCATCCATTTTCATTACCATCACGCCACTTTTGGGGTCGCCGTTCATGATGGCGCGATTGATCGGCGCGGCACCGCGCCAGAGCGGCAGTAGCGACGCGTGCAAATTGAAACAGCCGTGCCGAGGAATATTGAGAATATTCTTTGGCAGGATCATGCCGTAGGCAACGACCACCGCTGCATCGGCGTCGTGCGCGCGAAATTCGACTTCAGCTTCCGGCGTTTTTAACGTCGTCGGTGTCAGCACGGGAATATTGCGCGCGCGCGCTTCCTGCTCCACCGGCGTCGGCTGCAGCTTCATGCCGCGCCCGGCTGGCTTTGCGGCGCGGGTATAAACCGCCACAATCTGATGACCATGCTCTACCAACGCGCGCAGCGTCGGCACCGCGAATTCCGGCGTGCCCATGAAGATCAGGCGGAGTGGCATTCAATGTCTCGATTATGGCTACGGGACGCTGCCGGTTGCAAAGGGATCAATCACTTCGAGGCCGATGTCGAGAAAATCCTCGGTATCTCGCGTGGCCAAAGCCATTCGATTGCCGAGAGCAATGGCCGCAATCATTGCGTCCATTGGCTCCAATCGCCGCCCCATCCGCGCGCGCGTCGCAGTAATGCGGCCAAACTGCAAGGCGGCAGCTACGTCAAAGTTCAGCACGCGACCGCGGTAGCCTTCAATCAATCGATCGACAGCAGCGCTCAAATGTTGCTTCCGCGGACTTGTTGCAAGGCGTTCGATTCCGTAACGCAATTCCGCGATCACTGGCGTGCAGATGTATTGGTTCTGGATCGCCTGAGCGTTGAGCCACGCCATAACCGCCGGATCAGGATTTGGTCGCCAGGCTTCGGAGATGATGTTGGTGTCCAGGACTATCATTCGAAATCAGGCGGTGGCGATTCCGGTCCTTCATATTCGAATGTCAAATCGTCCGTGCGAAACTCGGAAGGCACCAGATTGAACAGCCAGGTACCTAGTTTCACGCCATCTTCCGGGAGAGTAAGACCTTTGCGGATCAGCGATTTGGCTTCTTCGGAAAGATTTTGCTTGTGAGTTCGCGCACGCTCTTCGAGGAGGCGTTTGAGGTCCGGATCGATGTTACGAATGAGAAGGTCCGTCATGGCAGCTCCGCTTGATATCAATGATATCAATGCTACCTTCGAGGGTCAATACGGCGTTGCTACTCTGCCGCCCGCTTCGCTGCCTTCGCAAATTTCTTCAGCACGCGGTCGCGCTTCAGCTTGGAGAGATAATCCACGAACAGCACGCCGTTGAGGTGGTCGATCTCGTGCTGGATGCAGGTGGCGTACAGGCCTTCGGCGTCTTCCTCGTGCAGCTTGCCGTCGAGATCGGTGAAGCGTACCCGCACCCGCGCCGGCCGTTCCACCTCCTCGTAATATTCCGGGATCGACAGGCAGCCTTCCTCGTAGGTCGACAGCTCCTTCGACGACGAGAGAATCTCCGGATTGATGAAGACGCGCGGCCGCGGCGTGCTCTCGCCGTCGTCTTCCTTCTTGGCGAGATCCATGGTGATCAGTCGGATCGGCTGCGCGACCTGGATCGCCGCAAGCCCGATACCGGGCGCGGCATACATGGTCTCGAACATGTCGTCGGCGAGTTTGCGTAGCTCCGTCGTGACTTTTTCGACGGGTTTGGAAATGAGCCGCAACTGCTTGTCGGGAAGGATGATTATTTCACGAATGGCCATGGCGGGCGATTTAATCTGCTGGTCTGGCGCGGTCAATGCGCTCCGCGCCGGCAGCTTGACCCGGCCTTAACCATGAACTTTAACCCGACGCTAACCATCAAAATCAACTCGGTATTAACCATAAAAATTAGCGCTCTATTCAGCATAAATGTTCCCTCTTCGTTCGTGTTTACCTCCGAATCGGCTACAAAGGCTGAATGAACGATATCCTTTTAATGATCGGCGACACGCCGGTCACCACCGGCGCGGCGCTGATCGGCTTCGGCACGCTGGCACTTCTGCTGCTTCTGGCCATCGCGGTCGTGATCGCGCGCTCCGGCAGCCGCGGCGCAGCACTGGCGATGGCGCAGGCCATCCGAGCCGACGAGCTGGAGGAGCGCCTCTCTGAGATGATGCGCGCCCAGTCCGAGGCCACCGGCCGGGTCGATGCCATGGGACAGCACCTTGCCGGCCGGCAGGCCGAGATGGCGCGCGCGGTCAGCGAGCGGCTGGATTCGGTGACCCACCGGGTCGGCCAGTCGATGGAGCAGACCACGCGTAACACCATGGAAAGCCTGAGCGCGCTGCACGAGCGGCTCGGCATCATCGACAACGCGCACAAGAATCTCACCGACCTCACTTCGCAGGTGACGACCTTGCGCGACGTGCTCGCCAACAAGCAGTCGCGCGGCGCGTTCGGCCAGGCGCGGATGGAGTCCATCGTCCAGGACGGCATGCCGAAGGATTCCTATGCCTTTCAGCACACGCTCTCCACCGGCAAGCGACCGGATTGCGTGGTGTTCCTGCCCGATCAGCGGCCGCTGTGCATCGACGCCAAATTCCCGTTGGAGGCGATGACCGCGCTGCACGATGCGCGCAGCGATGACGAAAAGAAGCTCGCGACCCAACGGCTGCGCACCGACGTGATGAAGCATGTGAGCGACATTGCCGAGAAATACCTGATCCCCGGCGAGACCCAGGATACCGCGCTGATGTTCGTGCCGTCGGAATCGGTCTATGCCGAAATCCACGACGGTTTCGACGACGTGATCCAAAAAGCCTATCGCGCCCGCGTCGTACTGGTATCGCCGTCGCTGCTGATGCTGGCGATCCAGGTGATGCAGCAGATCCTCAAGGACGCGCGGATGCGCGACGCCGCAGACCAGATCCGCACCGAGGTCATGCATCTCGGCGACGACCTCGGCCGCCTACGCGAGCGCGTGCTGAAGCTGCAGAACCATTTTGGCCAGGCCAACGAGGACGTCCGCCAGATCCTGATTTCCGCCGACAAGATCGAAAAGCGCGCCGGCAGGATCGAGGAACTGGATTTCAGCAAGTCCGATGCGCCCGCCGAGACGCCGCGGATCGTCAAATCGGATCGCCCCGAACTGTTTCCGCCGCTGCCGCGCAAGCTGCAGGCGGGGGAGTAGACCCTCGTGTCCCGGACGCGGTGCGGCATTCTTCATGCCGCTCCGCAGAGCCGGGACCCCGGTTAAGTAAAGCAAGCTGGGTCCCGGCTCTGCAGCGCACCACGCCGCGAAGTAGCGACGTGCTGCGCTGCGTCCGGGACACGCCGCACCAACTTGAAACCGCGAGGCCAGCGCGCCCGTAGTTGACACACGGTCAACCGATGGTGCGATGCGATGATCCACGATGTCTCGATTCCTGCGGCACTGATTGCCGGCATCGTCAGCTTCCTGTCGCCCTGCGTGCTGCCGCTGGTGCCGCCCTATCTGATCTATCTCACCGGCGCGACCATCGAGCATGTCGCCACCGGCGAGCAGGCGGCAGCCTCGAAACGGGCGGTGATGCTGTCGGCGCTGCTGTTCGTGCTCGGTTTTTCCACCGTCTTCATCGCGCTCGGCGCCAGCGCCAGCGTTGTCGGCGGCCTGATCCGCGCCTGGTCGGCGCAGCTCTCGATTCTAGCCGGGATCGTCATCATCGTCATGGGCCTGCATTTCCTGGGGCTGACCCGGATCGCCCTGCTGATGCGCGAGGGGCGGCTGTCGATTGCAAAGCCGGTCGGGCTCGGCGGCGCCTATGTGATGGGCCTTGCCTTTGCGTTCGGCTGGACGCCCTGCATCGGACCGATCCTCGCCGCGATCCTGTCGGTCGCAGCTAGCGAAGCCACGGTGACGAAAGGGGCCGGATTGCTCGCGGTCTATTCCGCAGGGCTTGGCATTCCCTTCCTGCTGGCGGCCTTCATGATCGAGCAATTCTCGTCGCTGCTGGCGCGGCTTAAGCGGCATCTGGCCAGCGTCGAACGCGCAATGGGTGTATTGCTGGTGCTGACCGGAGTCGCGTTTCTCACCGGCAGCATGTCCGGCATCAGCATCTGGCTGCTCGAGGCGTTTCCGGCGCTGCAGAATTTCGGCTGAAGGCGCGTAACAATCAGACTGTCGGGGACGAAACTCCCGCATCGCATCAAATGCTTTTCAACAATCGATCAAGGGGGGCTTATGAATTTCATCGTCAATCTTCTCATCGTCCTGCCGGCGCGGATCGCGTCTCACTTCGCATGGGCCGGGCCGCTGGTGATGCGGCTGGTGGTCGGCTACGTCTTCATGCTGACCGGCTGGGGCAAGCTCAATAACCTGCCGCAGATGATCCAGAATTTCACCGAATGGGGCATCCCGTTTCCCAACATCCTCACCCCGTTCGTATCCGGCGTGGAATTCTTCGGCGGCATCCTGCTCATGCTCGGCCTGTTCACCCGGATTCCGGCAGCGATGCTGGCCGTGGTCATGCTGGTCGCCATCAAGTCGGCGAAATGGGAAAATGTCGATTCGCTGGAAACGCTGCTGGGGTTCGAGGAAACGACTTATTTTGCTGCGTTTCTTTGGCTCGCGATTGCCGGCCCCGGCGCCGTCTCACTGGATCGGCTGCTGCTGCGCGCAAGCGGAAACGAGGACGCGCCGCAGTGATCGGGATGGCCTCACGTTTCGGTGACAAGGGCGGAAACGCTGAGCCCGGCTTTGCCCGCCTCTCGTAGCTCTCCTGACTGATCGACATCCCGGGAGACGTCATGAAACTCGTCCGCGCACTGGCTTTCGCCGTTGCAGCTTTCGCAACGTCACCATCTTTCGCGGCCGAACCCATCCAGTGGAATGGCTGGAGCGACGCGTTGTTTTCCCGCGCGGCCGCCGAGAAGCGGTTTGTGATTCTCGATCTCGAAGCGGTGTGGTGCCATTGGTGCCATGTGATGGAAAAGACCACCTACGCCGACCCCGACGTCACCGAATTGCTGGCCTCGAAATACATTCCGGTCCGGGTCGATCAGGATGCGAACCCCGACCTCTCCAGCCGCTACGGCGACTGGGGCTGGCCGGCAACCATCGTATTCGCCCCTGATGGCACTGAGATCGCCAAGATCCGCGGCTATATCGAACCGGCGCGGATGCAGGCCCTGCTCAAGGCGATCATCGACGATCCATCGCCGGGTCCTTCCGTCGGCGAAGCGTTTGAGATCAAGCCCTCCGCATCGATCTTCCTGGGCAAGCAGCAGCGCGCCGAACTGGTCAAGAATGTCGACGAATCCTACGAAGACAAGCTCGGCGGCTGGGGTGAAAACCAGAAATACATCGACCCCGACAGCATGGACCATGCGATGGCCCGCGCGGAGGCTGGCGACGAAGTCGCCGCCAGGCGCGCGCGGCAAACCTTTGACGCCGCGATCGCGCTGATCGATCCGGTGTGGGGCGGCGTGTTCCAGTATTCGGAAGGCGGCAGCTGGAGCAAGCCGCATTTCGAAAAAATCATGTCGTTTCAGGCGCAGTACTTAAGGCAATACAGCCAGGCCTATGCGCTCTGGAAGGACGAGAAATATCTCACTGCGGCGCGCGACATCGAACGCTATCTCGCGGACTTCCTGATCAGCCCGGACGGCGCCTTCTATGTCAGCCAGGACGCCGATCTCGACCACGATACCGATGGCCACAAATATTACGCGCTTGGCGACGCCGAGCGGCGCAAACGTGGCATGCCGCGCATCGACAAGAACCTTTACGCGCGGGAGAATGGCTGGGCGATCAGCGGTTTGACCGCATTCTACAACGTCACCAACGACGCAAAAGTGCTGGCGATCGCCGAACACGCCGCGAAATGGGTCAACGCCAACCGGGCCCTGACCGGCGGCGGTTTCCGTCATGGCGACAAGGATCGCGGCGGGCCGTTCCTGGGCGACAGCCTCGCGATGGGACAGGCGTTTCTCGATCTCTACGCCGCCACCGGCAACCGCGAATGGCTCGCGCAAGCCGCCAAGGCCGGCGATTTCATCGGCGCAAATTTCAAGGACGAGGCCGGCGGCTTCTTCTCATCGAAAACCAGCGAGGGCAAAGTCGGTGTGTTCGCCAGGCCGCCGAAACATTCCGACGACCAGATTCAGGTCGCCCGCTTCATGAACTTGCTGGACCGTTATTTCGGCAACGACGCCTACAAGGACCATGCGGCGCATGCGATGCGCTACCTGACGAGCTTCTCGAGCGAAGGTGCGCGGCCGATGCCGGGCGTGCTGCTTGCCGACGAGGAACTCGCGGTGGAGCCGACGCACATCACCATCGTCGGGCACAAGGACGATCCCCGCGCCCTGGCCCTGCATGCGACCGCACGGGCGTTCCCGGCGCGCTACAAGCGGCTCGAATGGCTCGATCTGCGGGAGGGCAAGCTGCCCAATCCCGACGTCGAATATCCCGACCTCGGCGAGCCCGCGGCGTTCGCCTGCAGCAACCGGATTTGTTCGTATCCGTCGTTCAAGGCCGAAGAGCTTGCAGCGACGGTGAAGCAGATGGCGAAGCTGAAGCCGTCGCGCGCGGCTTCGAACTGACGCCGGCGTTGCAGTGCAAAAACGACTATCGTCTCGTTTGCCGGCTGCGCAACAGGCCTAATCCTTTGAAGAATCAGGATTTTTGGACCTGCGGGCTGTGCAGGCCTTTCTTTGCCACGCAACGAAATACTTTTTACGGGGCGGTGTTAGGCATAGACGGGCTGTCGAACTCAAAAAAACGAAACTTTCTTTTGAAACCGCTGTAACCAAATCGCTCGATGCTCGTACCTAATTCTGGATGGATTTCCAAGGAGCCGGGTTTCCCCTCGCGATTTGAAATGCATCCGGACTTTTCGTCGTGCGGTTCTGTGAACGACGGCATCGCATTTTAGTATCAACAATCTTCGAGGAGATCGTCATGAAGTTGGATTCCAAATCAGGTGCTACGCTCGCTGCCGCCGCCGCCACTCTGTTTCTCGCCGGCGCCGCTGTATCGACCGGATCGACGACGGCGTATGCCGCGGACGGCAAGTGCATGGCTGCCAATGCCTGCAAAGGCCAGAGCGCCTGCAAGGGCGGCGCGAATTCCTGCAAGGGCCTGAACGCCTGCAAGGGTCAGGGTTTCGCGAAGATGTCGGAAGCCAAGTGCAAGGCCACGGGCGGCGCGTTCGTCAAGAGCTGATCGTTATTATTCAATCCGGAGGCCTGGCATTCCATGCCGGGCCTTTGTTTTCAAACAGCCCGCGGCAGGCAAGATTATTTTATGCGTCGTGTAACCAAACCAGACCTTACACGTATTTGATCTTGGTGCAGCTCTATCGGACCTCGCAATGTCGCGGTTCGAATTCGGTGCATCCTCGGCAAACCCCTGGAGGAAATTAACATGAAGGTTACTTCGAAATCCGGTGCCACGATTGCTGCGGCGGCCGCCACCCTGTTTCTGGCCGGCGCCACCATGACGACGGTTGCCCATGCGGCCGGTGAAGGGAAATGCGTCGGCGTCAACGCCTGCAAGGGCCAGAGCGCCTGCAAGAGCGCGGCGAACGCCTGCAAGGGGCAGAACGCCTGCAAGGGCCAAGGGTTTTCGGCCATGACCAAGGACCAGTGTGCTTCGTCCAAGGGCAAGTTTGAGCCGTCCTAGACATTGTCTGGAGACGGGGCAGGCGTAGGCCGCGCCCCGTCTTCATGATAGCATCCTTAGGACCCTTGGCCCACGGCCTGCCTTGGCCGCGAGCGGAGCAAGCAATGAACGTTGCGGGCAAATTGCCGCAAACATCTGTTGCGGATCGCGGAAGCTTTTCCGCGAAGCCGCCCTTCCTTGGCTTCGGGCTCGGCTTGCGGGCGCAGCACTACGACGAAATTCTCGCCGGCCATCCGCCGATCGACTGGTTCGAGATCATCAGCGAGAATTACATGCTGCCGGGCGGCCAGCCGCTCCGCATGCTCGAACAGATTCGCGAACGCTATCCGGTAGTGATGCACGGCGTTTCGCTGTCGATCGCCTCGACCGCACCGCCCGATTTCGACTATCTGCAAGGCCTGCGCGACCTTGCCCAGCGCGTCGAACCGAAATGGGTGTCGGACCATCTGTGCTGGACCGGCGTGCACGGCAAGAACCTGCACGATCTGCTGCCGATTCCCTACACCCGCGAAGCGCTCGACCATGTGGTCAGCCGCGTGCAGCTGGTGCAGGACTATCTCGGCCGCGCCATCGTGCTGGAGAACGTTTCGACCTATGTGCAGTTCAATAACTGCGAGATGACGGAGTGGGAGTTTCTCGCCGAATTGTCGCGCCGCTCCGGATGCTGGCTGCTGTTCGACGTCAACAACGTCTATGTCAGCGCCTTCAACCATGGTTACGATCCGCATAGCTTCCTTGAAGGCATCCCGGCGGACCGCGTCGTCCAGTTCCACATGGCCGGCCACAGCCATATGGGAACGCATATCATCGACACCCACGATCATCCGGTGTGTGACGACGTCTGGGATCTCTACGCCGCGGCGCTCAAGCGCTTCGGCCGCGTCTCGACCATGATCGAGCGCGACGACAACATCCCGCCGCTTGACGAACTCGTCGCCGAAGTCAATCGGATGCGCGAGATGGCGGCCAAAATACTGCCGCGGCCTACCGGATGAGCGACTTTGCGCGGCAGCAGGATGATTTTCAGCGCGGCATCCTGAGCGGCGACGATTCCATCCTCGCCGAGATCCTCGACAGCCCGAAGGAGAAGCGCGAGGTACTGTACGGCGTTTACCGGCACGCTTACGGTTCGCGCCTGGTCGATGCCCTGCGCAACGATCACGAACTTCTTCACGTCTATCTCGGCGACGAGACCTTCGACGCGATGGGGTATGCCTATGCGGCGGCAAAGCCGTCGCATCATCCGAACCTGCGCTGGTTTTCGCAGGGCCTGCCGGATTTTCTGAAAACCACCGGACCTTACAGCGACCATCCGATTCTTGCCGATCTCGCCGCACTCGAGAAAGCGTTGAACGACGCGTTCGACGGTACCGATGCGCCGGTGCTTGGATTGGCCGACATGGCCGGCTTTGCGCCGGAGCGCTGGAACGATCTCAAGTTTCAGCCACACCCCACTTCATGCCGGCTCGATGTGTCCACCAACGCCTCGGCGATCTGGCTGGCGCTCAAGAACGATGAGACGCCGCCCGACGCAGTCGCGCTGGAACAACCGGGCCGCCTGCTGGTTTGGCGTCAGGACGTGACGCCGAGGTTCCGCGAGCTTTCCGTCGAAGAGGCCATGATGTGGGATGAGGCGGCGAACGGCATTCCGTTCGGCGTGCTCTGCTCGATGCTCGCGACCTACGACGATCCTGACGGCGCGGCCGCGCGCGGCGCCGGCTATCTGCACGGCTGGGTCACGTCGGGACTTCTGACCGGTGTTTCCAGCGACGATTAAGGGGTCGGCGCGTGAGCACGGACACCGGCCGAAATTTTATCGAGCACCTGAGCTGGGACGAGGTCGCCCGTCGCATCGACAACGGCGCCGCCGCGATTTTGCCCGTTGGAGCCGGCGCCAAGCAGCACGGGTTTCATCTGCCGATGAATACCGACCGGATTCAGGCCGAATGGCTGGCCGCCCGAATCGCCGACCGCATCGATGCCGTGATCTGGCCGACGGTCGCTTACGGATATTATCCGGCCTTTGTCGATTATGCGGGAAGCGCGAGCCTGTCCGCGCAGACCTTCGAATCCGTGATTCACGAGCTCGCCTCGGGCATCCTGGGATATGGCTGCCGCGCGTTGTTCGTGCTCGATACCGGCGTCAGCACGCTTGCGCCGGTCGATCGCGCGCTGGCGCGACTCGGCAATTCCGAGGCGCTGCATCTGAAGATTCATGAAGGTCCGCGCTATCGCCGCGCCGCCGCCGAGCTTGCCGAGCAAAGTCACGGCAGTCATGCCGACGAACTCGAGACCTCCATCATGCTGGTGCTGGCGCCGCATCTGGTCGACACCGCGCGTGCGGAAGCGAGCCCTGCCCTCAAACTTGAAACGCCCGGCCCGCTGACACGATCGGATCCGAGCTCGCCCAATTACAGCCGCTCCGGCAGTTTTGGCGATCCGACGCTGGCGACCCGCGCCAAGGGCGAGATCCTGCTGGCGGCGATGGTCGATGACATGATCGAGCAGGCCTCGGCCTTCATCGCCGCAACCGCGAAAAACGCTGCCTCCGGCCAGCATCGATGTACGTCATCATGACACGATTTCGCGCATCGCTCGCTTTGTTCGTTGCCGCGGCGTTGTTGCTGGCTGGCGCGCTCCCGACTCGAAGTCGTGCGCAATCCGAGTTGATGCGAAGCGATCGGATGCCCTACGACGCATTCGACCGAATGCCGAAGACTGACCTCAATGTACCCTCCGGCGTCATCCATATCGCGTTCGGCGCCGGCGAGTTCGCTCTGCCGAAGGAACAAATCCTGCAATGGGCCGCGGCTTCGGCGAAAGCCGTCTCGACCTATTACGGCCGCTTTCCCGTGAACTCGCTGCGGCTGCTGTTCGTCCCGGTCGAAGGATCGCGCGTGCGCGGCGGCACGACGTGGGGCTATCGAGGTGCTGCAATACGGATTCCGCTCGGCCGCGACGTCGACATGGACGATCTGAAGCGCGACTGGGTGCTGGTGCACGAAATGGTGCATCTGGCGCTGCCCGACATGGAGGACCGCTATGCCTGGCTGTCGGAAGGGCTGGCCGTTTATGTCGAACCGGTCGCGCGGGCGCAGGCCGGCGACCTCAGCGCAAAAGAAATCTGGCTTGCGATGATGCGCGATATGCCAAAGGGCCTGCCGCAGGCTGGCGACCGCGGCCTCGACAATACCGATACCTGGGGCCGCAAATACTGGGGCGGCGCGATGTTCTGCCTGTTCGCGGATATCGAGATTCGAAAGCGGACCAACAATCGAATGGGCCTGCAGGACGCCATGCGCGGCGTTATTGCCGCTGGCGGCAATCACGAGGTGGATTGGTCGATCGAGCGCGTTTTGGCAACCGCGGACAAGGCGGTCGGCGTAGATGTGCTGACGAAGCTGCATGACGAATGGGGAGCGAAGCCGGTGACGCCCGATCTCGATGCGCTGTGGCGCGATCTGGGTCTGCGCGTTCGCGACGGCGGGGTCGAGTTCGACGATGCGGCACCGCTTGCCGCGGTACGCGCGGCGATTACGAGAGCGCCGTAGCCATGTAGCCCGGATGGAGCGCAGCGCAATCCGGGGGCCTCGTGCCGACTGCGAAGTCTGTCCCGGATTACGCTGCGCTCCATCCGGGCTACGAACAACCATCAATGCGCCTCGTCCCAGTTATTCGCCGCCCGCGCATCGACCTGCAGCGGCACCGACAGCAGCACGGCGGGGAACGGCGCGTCCTGCATGGTGTGCTGCACCACCGGCAGCGTCGCCGCGACTTCGTCGTCGGGCACTTCGAAGATCAGCTCGTCATGCACCTGCAGCAGCATCTGAGCCGAGAGTTTTTTCGCGGCCAGCGCATCCTCCATCCGGATCATGGCGCGGCGGATGATGTCGGCGGCGGTGCCTTGCAGCCGCGCATTGATGGCGGCGCGTTCGTTGAAGGAGCGCACCGAGGCGTTGCTGGCCTTGATGTCGGGGTAATGACACTTGCGGCCGAACAGCGTCTCGACATAGCCGTGCTTGCGGCAGAATTCGCGCGTTTCGTCCATATAGGCGCGGATGCCGGGGAAGCGTTCAAAGTATTTCTTGATGTAGGCGGAGGCTTCCTCGCGGGCGATGCCGAGCTGGTTGGCCAGGCCGAACGCCGAGATGCCGTAAATGATGCCGAAATTGATCGCCTTCGCCCGGCGGCGAACCTCGCCCGGCATGTCCTTGACCGGCACGCCAAACATTTCCGACGCGGTCATGGCGTGAATGTCGAGCTTGTCCTGGAACGCCTGCTTCAGCACGGGAATGTCGGCGATCTCCGCCAGCAGCCGCAACTCGATCTGCGAATAATCCGCCGACACCAGCTTGTGGCCGGGTGTCGCGATAAAGGCGCGGCGGATTTTGCGGCCGTCCTCGGTGCGCACCGGAATGTTCTGCAGGTTGGGCTCGTTCGACGACAGCCGCCCGGTGGTGGTCGCCGCCAGCGCGTAGGTGGTGTGGACGCGATGGGTCTGCGGATGCACATAGGTCGGCAGCGCGTCGGTGTAGGTCGATTTCAGTTTCGACACCTGCCGCCATTCCAGGATCTTTTTCGGAAAGTCATGGCCCTGCTCGGCAAGCTCATCGAGCACCTGCGCGGTGGTGGACCATGCGCCGGTCTTGGTCTTGCTGCCGCCGGGCAGTCCCATCTTGCCGAAGATGATGTCGCCGATCTGCTTCGGGCTGCCGACATTGACCGGCTCGCCGGCAATCTCCTGGATCTCCGCTTCGACCCGTGCCGCGGTCTGCGCGAAATCGGCCGATAATCGCGACAGCACCTGGCGGTCGATCGAGATGCCGCGCCGCTCCATCCGCCCGAGCACGCCGACCAGCGGCCGCTCCAGCGTCTCATACACCGCGGTCATGCGCTCGGCGGCGAGCCGCGGTTTCAGCACCCGCCACAGCCTCAAGATCACGTCGGCATCCTCGGCGGAGTAGGCGGTGGCGCGGTCGATCGCGACCTGATCGAAACTGAGCTTGTTCTTGCCGCTGCCGGTGACCTCACTATTGCTCAGCACGGCGTGGCCGAGCCGGCTCTCGCTAAGCGCATCCAGCCCATGCGAGTTGCGCCCGGCATCGAGCGCATAGGACATCAGCTCTACGTCGTCATGGTTGCGGATGGTGATGCCGTGCTGCGCCAGCATCACGGCCGAGAATTTGATGTCGAAGCCGATCTTGAGCAGCCCCGGCGATTCCAGCAGCGGTTTTAGCGCATCGAGCGCGTCCGATGCCTTGATCTGGTCCGGCGCGAGGCCGGCGGCGAACAATCCTGCACCATCACCGGACTGCTTGTGGCTGAGCGGGATATAGCAGGCGTCGTTGGGCCCGAGCGCCAGCGCGATGCCGCACATCTCCGCCTGCATCGGATCGATCGAGGTCGCCTTGGCGTCGATGGCGACGTGGCCTGTGTCGAGGATCCGCGCGATCCAGGCGTTGAGGTCGGCGATCGTGCGAACGGTCTGGTATTTGTTGCGATCGATTTTGGTGTGGCGCGCGGCTTCCGTCCGCGCTGCCGCAAGCGCTTGCGGTGTCAGCGCGATCGCGCCGCGGTCCGCTTTCGCCGGAGCTTGCGGCCGCTTCTGGTCACCAAGGGGAAGCTCGCCGACGCGGGATGAAAAAAGATTGGTGCCCTTGGCCGCATCATCGGGTTCACCCCCCAGCGACGCCGTCGACGGTGAATCCGGCGGCATTCCCTTCGAGGCAAAGGGACTCTTCAAATCCGTCGCGGCGTCGATGCCCGACGGATCGATCTCGCCATATTCGGCGACGCGCCGGGTCAGCGTGGAAAATTCCATTGCCTTCAAGAAGGCAATCAGTTTGCGGGCATCGGGTTCATGTACCGCGAGTTCATCGAGTGGCACGTCGAGTGCAACCTTGTCGTCGAGCAAAACAAGTTGTCGTGATGTCAGGGCTAGTTGCTTATTTTCCACTATTTTGGCGACCGTTCCTCCGATCACTCGCGACAAATTGCGAGCCCGCAGTATGAGTGTGCAAAACTCATTTCCTGCGCTCGCTAGTCTTTCGATCGTTTCGGTATCGGCGGTTGGGTTTCCCTTCTTGTCCCTGGGTAGAGCCGTCTCACCAAATTTTGTTTCCAGTACTTTTCCAACCTGCGCAGCTGAACTCGGCTTTATCGGCTCGCCAGCAATCTTAGTGATCTGCTTTTCGAGCGCGGACAGCTTGGCCTTCAATTCTTCTTCGATCTTCTCAGGATGATCTTCTGCAGAAAGAATTCGATCAAGCGATCCCAATTCAGCGATTAATGTGCTTGCAGCCTTCGGGCCCACGCCTGGAACGCCCGGGACGTTATCGACAGAATCTCCGATCAGCGCCTGGACCTCGACCACCTTCTCCGGCGGCACGCCGAATTTTTCGATCACCTCGGCAATGCCGAGCCGGCGATCCTTCATGGTGTCGTACATGGTGACGCAGTCGGTCACCAGCTGCATCAGGTCCTTGTCCGAGGAGACGATGGTGGCGCTGGCGCCGCGCTCACAGGCGATCCGCACATAGGTCGCGATCAGGTCGTCGGCCTCGAAACCGGCCTGCTCCAGGCACGGCAGGTCGAACGCGCGCACCGCCTCGCGGATCAGCGGAAATTGCGGGATCAGGTCGTCGGGGGCGGGCGGCCGGTGCGCCTTGTAGGCGGGATAGAGCTTGTTGCGGAAGGTGACTTCGGACTTGTCGAAGATGATGGCGAGATGGGTCGGCCGGTTATCCTCCGGCATGTCGCGCAGCAGCTTCCACAACATGTTGCAGAAGCCGAGCACGGCATTGACCTGCAGCCCGTCGGACTTGCGGTTGAGCGGCGGCAGCGCGTGATAGGCGCGGAAAATATAGGAGGACCCGTCGACCAGGAAGATGTGGTCGCCCTTGCCCGGGGCTTTGACGGCAACGGGCTTTGCGGCGGCGGATTTGGCGGCGGCGGGTTCCGCAGCGGGTTTTTGCGAGGATTTCGGCATGGCCGCAATTTAAGGATTTTTGCGCTGAATGACAGTCTATGCAGTGCGAAAAGATGTCGTCGTCCCGGCGAAAACTCGGTGTCGTCCCGGCGAAGGCCGGGACCCATACTCCGTGTCGCCGATGTTCGGGTTGGCGTCAGTCGCCTTGTTGAACGGCCTCACTGCAATCATGACCGCCAGGGGTTATGGGTCCCGGCCTTCGCCGGGACGACGGAGAGAGTGTGGATGCGCATCGCTCCTTCCTTTCGGCCAAGCGTCATCGCTGCCCGCAAATGCCTTCGCGTGAATGGGAGGTTCAGGGGACCTCGCTCTCTCCGATAAGAGAGGGAGGCGGAACGCCGAAAGGCGCACCTTGGTAACGGCCGCGGCTTGATTTCCGGATTGCCGAAAATCAGAGGCACACGGCAACGCCTTTCAGCGTCCCTGCCGCGGCGACTTCTTCGACCCTGGGACCGGTTCTTCCGAGCGCGGGCGCGAGCAAGCTCGCCATCCAGGCAGGTTTCCCCACCCTTCACCCGTCTCGTCCAGCCATTGAAGGCAGCGCCCCGTAGTGGGCACGGACGGTTACCCTGGGCCCCCCGGGTGCGCAGAGGGACGTCCCCTCCACGCCCGCAGGCGCCGCATCCCGCCCCGCGCTACAAGCGTCCCGGCAACGCCCCTTTAACAGGGACGGGATGCCTAGGAATTTAGCTTAGTAGGAAGATATGTCAAGCGGGAGAAACATTAAATTTTTGCGGCCGAAACAAGGCCTCGTGTCCCGGGCGCGGTGCGGCATTCTTCATGCCGCTCCGCAGAACCGGGACCCCGGTTTCTTCAGGCGCAAGCAAACCGGGACCCCGGCTCTGCAGCGCACCGCTTCGCGAAGAGCTACGCGCTGCGCTGCGTCCGGGGAACGATGACTGTGGATGGCAATCAGCCCTTGGCCTTGCCCTTGGCGCGGTCCAGCGCCTCCTCGGCGGTTCCGCCCTTTGCGGAGCCGCTCTTGCCGTTCTCCGTCACGGTCGCGTTGGTCTCGGACGATCCGCTCCGCTTCTCGACGGTCACGGTTTTCTCTTCTTTCGTTACGCTCATGTCTCAGGGCCCTTTCAGAGTTAGAACAAACCCAACACCGAACCGGACAACTGGTTCATGCCTCCAATAAATCTTTCGCAGACGATGGATGCCCGGATCAAGTCCGGGCATGACGGCGAGTGCGTTGAAAGTCTTGGCGCGTTACAAGCGAACAACATGTCGTAGGGCGGATTAGCCGATCACGTCCGCCGTGGCTCAACGAGCGAAGGCGGAAGGCGTAATCCGCCACGCCCTCCAGATCACGTGGCGGATTACGCTGCGCTAATCCGCCCTACGAATTACTCCGCCGCCTGCAACGCAGGCTCGGGCTTCCTCGGGGCGATCCAGAACGCCGCGGGGCGTTCGAACAGGAAGTTCGCCATGGTGCCGCGCGATATCCACCAGATCGCCAGCGCGCCCAAAATGCCGGCGATGGTGACGAGCAGCGAGACGATGCCGATGTCGTGGATCAAGCCGAACTTGAGCAGCAGCGTCCGCGTTGCCGCCATCGGCAGGAAGAACGCGAGATAGATGACGATGGAATGCTCGCCGCAGTAACGCAAGCCATCGAGCCATCGCGCTTGCGCCAGCAGCGTGCCAGTGACGACGATGGCGCTGCTGCCTGCGAGGCCCAGCGCCAGCGACATCACAGGCCATTCGCTGAAGCCGGAATGTACCAGGCCGCCATTGACCAGCGTCCATAACGCGAGCCCCGCCAGCGCAAGCGCCGGGCGCGCCCGCGCGCGGTCGGACAGCGCGAACACGTAAGCCGCGAACAGATAGCCGGAATAGAAATACACAAAGCGCGCGCAGAATTCATCGATCACGGTCCAGCCGGTCGCGACGTGCAGCATTTCCAACGCGGCGGCCATAAGCCAGATCGCCAACGGCGGTGCACGGCGCGTTACCTTGGTGACAACGAAGAACACCGGCAGCAGATAGATGAACCACAGCGTCCCGAACGGCTCGATGAAGGATTCCAGGTACAGGAAGCCGACATGGCTCCAGCCGGATTCAGCCGCGAACGAGGGCGCCTTGAAGCCGAACTGGATGGTCACCCACAGCACATAGAAATAAGCGAAGTGCACCACCTTGCGGTCGAGATAGGTGCGCCAGTCGCGGTCGATCACGACCGACAAAAACAGCCCGGAGATCAGGAAAAAATCCGGCATCCGGAACGGCTTTGCGAACGCCACCAGGGCATGCATGAAGCCGCTCTCGCCGGCGGCGGCCTCGACGCCCAGCACCGAATGCATCATCACCACCATGACGATGCAGATGCCCTTGGTATAGTCGACCCAGTCGATTCGCGCCGAATGTCCGGCGGATGTGCCGTTTAGCGTCATCGGTGTGTCGTTTCGGCGTGGCATGGCCGCATCTTCGGCGCAATCGGTTTCATTCTCCTTTATTCATTCAAATGATGTGCCGGTTTCCGCGGCTTTTCTGGTTTCCCCTCAGGCTCAAAATGCTCTAAGACGCGCCCACAATCGACCGATCGCGTTAACCATCATCGACAGGCTGTTTTCATGCGAATTGCCATGATTGGCACGGGTTATGTGGGGCTGGTGTCCGGCGCCTGCTTCGCCGATTTCGGCCACCAGGTCACCTGCGTCGACAAGGACGGCGACAAGATCGCGTCGCTACGCCGCGGCGAAATTCCGATCTTCGAGCCCGGCCTAGACGCGCTAGTCGCGGACAATAGCAAAGCCGGACGGCTGGATTTTACGACCGACCTTTCCGCTCCGGTCGCCGAGGCCGACGCGGTGTTCATCGCGGTCGGCACGCCGTCGCGCCGCGGCGACGGCCACGCCGACCTGAGCTATGTTTACGCCGCCGCGCGCGAGATCGCCGCGGCGCTGCGCGGCTTTACCGTGGTGGTCACCAAATCGACCGTGCCGGTCGGCACCGGCGACGAGGTGGAGCGGCTGATCCGCGAGACCAACCCGGCGGCCGAGTTCGTGGTCGCGTCCAATCCGGAGTTCCTGCGCGAGGGCGCCGCGATCCGCGACTTCAAGTTTCCCGATCGCATCGTGGTGGGGACCTCGGATGAGCGTGCGCGAAAAGTGCTCGGCGACATCTACCGGCCGCTGTCGCTGAACCAGGCGCCGCTGATGTTCACCGCGCGGCGCACGGCGGAGCTGATCAAATACGCGGCCAACGCCTTCCTCGCCACCAAGATCACCTTCATCAACGAGATCGCCGACCTCGCGGAAAAAGTCGGCGCAGATGTGCAGGAAGTCGCGCGCGGCATCGGGCTGGACAATCGCATCGGCTCGAAATTCCTGCATGCCGGGCCGGGATACGGCGGATCGTGTTTTCCCAAGGACACCCGCGCACTGGTGAAGATCGCTCTGGATCACGATGTGCCGCTGCGGATCGTCGAGGCGACGCTGGCGGTCAACGAAAACCGCAAGCGCGCGATGGCGCGCAAGGTTTTGAGCGCGGTCGGCGGCTCCTTGCGCGGCAAGACCATCGCCGTGCTCGGCCTGACCTTCAAGCCCGACACCGACGACATGCGCGAGGCGCCGTCGATCCCGCTGGTAACCGGGCTCTTGGACATGGGCGCGAAAGTGCGCGCCCACGATCCGGTCGGCATGGAGCAGGCGCGCCGCGAATTGCCGGATATCGACTATTGCGACGACCCGTACGCCTGCGTGCGCGGCGCCGACGCCATGGTGGTGGTGACCGAATGGGTGCAATACCGCACGCTCGACCTGGAGCGCCTGAAGCGCGAGATGGCGCAGCCGGTGGTCGTCGACCTGCGCAATATCTATCGGCCCGAGGACATGGCCGCGCTTGGGTTTATCTATGAGAGCGTGGGGCGGCCGGCCGAACCGCGGGGGTGATGCTAAACATCCTTCGTCGTCCCGGCGAACGCCGGGACCCATACTCCGCGGCCGTCGTGCTTTGGGAGAATAGTCGTTTCAAGTTCCCTGCCCAATAACGGACGGCGGGGGTTATGGGTCCCGGCGTTCGCCGGGACGACGTGCGGATGGATTCCGATTTGACCCGCAGCTTCGACACACCTCTCCCCATCGACGCCGTGTTGGACGATCTTGCGCGCGCGCTCGCTCGCAACAACGCCGCGGTGCTGGTAGCGCCGCCGGGCGCGGGCAAGACCACGCGGGTGCCGCTGGCACTGCTCGACGAACCGTGGATCGGGAAGAAGAAAATCATCGTGCTGGAGCCGCGGCGGATCGCGGCGCGCGCCAGCGCCGAGCGGATGGCGAAGACGCTTGGCGAACGCGTCGGCGACACCGTCGGCTACCGCGTCCGCTTCGGCTCGAAGGTGTCGCGCTCAACCCGCATCGAGGTGGTCACCGAGGGCATTTTCTCGCGGCAGATTCTCGACGATCCGGAGCTGAGCGGCATAGCGGCCGTGCTGTTCGACGAATTTCATGAACGCTCGCTCGACGCCGATCTGGGCCTGGCGCTGGCGCGCGACGCGCAAACGGGCTTACGCGAAGACCTGCGTATCCTGGTGATGTCGGCGACGCTGGACGGCGCGCGGGTCGCAAAATTGCTGGGCGACGCGCCGGTCATCGCCAGCGAGGGCCGCGCTTTTCCGGTCGAGACGCGCTACCTCGGCCGCAAGCCCGATGCGCCGCTGGAGCGGCAGATGGCGGATGCGATCGGAACCGCGCTGCGCGCCGATCCAGGCTCGGTGCTCGCGTTCCTGCCGGGTGCGGCGGAAATCCGCCGCACCCAGAATTTTTTGAGCGAGCGCATCCACGATGCCTCTATCGAGATCGTGCCGCTGTTCGGCGCGCTCGAGGCGAGCGTGCAGGACCGCGCAATTCAGCCCGCGCCCAAGGGGTGCCGCAAGGTGGTGCTGGCGACCTCGATCGCGGAGACGTCGCTGACCATCGAGGGCGTGCGCATCGTGGTCGACTCCGGCGTCGCCCGCGTGCCGCGCTACGAACCGGACATCGGCCTCACGCGCCTTGAAACCGTGCGCGCCTCGCGCGCCGCGGTGGATCAGCGCCGCGGCCGCGCCGGCCGCACCGAGCCCGGCGTCTGCTACCGGCTATGGGACGAGCCGCAGACCGCGTCGCTTGCGGCCTACATCCAGCCGGAAATCCTCAGCGCCGACCTGTCGTCGCTGGTGCTCGATCTGGCGCAATGGGGGGTCAGCGATCCCGCGTCGCTGGCATTTCTGGATTCGCCGCCCGCCCCCGCATTGAACGAAGCGCGCAGTCTCTTACGCGAACTCGGCGCGCTGGATGGCGATGGCCGCATCACCGCGGAAGGCAAAAGCCTGCGCGCGCTGGCGCTGCCGCCGCGGCTGGCGCGCATGACCGTGGATTCGCACCGGCTCGGCGCCGGCCGGGAGGCGGCGGAGATCGCGGCCATCTTGACCGAGCGCGGCCTCGGCGGCGACAGCGTCGACCTCGACGCGCGGCTCGATCAATTCCGCCGCGACCGTTCGCAGCGCGCCGCGAGCGCGCGTAGCCTCGCGGAGCGCTGGGCATCGCAGGTCGCCGCCACCGAGGGGGCATCCTCCTCCGATGATGCGCCATCCACCGGCGTGATGCTGGCCTTTGCGTTTCCCGATCGCGTCGCGCGCAACCGCGGCAACGGGACGTTTGTGCTTGCCAACGGACGCGGCGCCGCCGTCGATCAGGCCTCGGCGCTGGCCCGCGCGCCCTTTATCGCGGTCGCCGAACTGACCGGCACCGCGGCGAGCGGGCGCATCATGCTGGCCGCGCCGATCGCGCAAGCAGAACTCGAGTTGCGCTTCGCCGAACACATCGAAAGCGCCGACGAGATCACGTTCGACCGTAACGCCATGGCGCTGCGAGCGCGGCGCAAGCGGACCTTGCACGCGATCACGCTGTCTGAAGCCCCGTTGACGCTGATACCATCGGCGGAGACTGCGCGGGTGCTGGCCGACGGGTTGGTCGCAGCCGGGCTCGAAAAATTGCCGTGGTCAAAACCGTTGCAGCAATGGCGCGGCCGGGTGATGTTCTTGCGCAAGGCCGAGGGCGAACCCTGGCCGGATTTGTCCGACATTGCGCTCGCCGCACAGCGCGAAAGCTGGCTGGTGCCGGCGCTGTTCGACAAGACCTCGCTGAAGGAGATTTCGAGCGGCGATCTGTCGGACGCGCTGATGGGGCAGCTGCGCGTGGGAATTGCGGGCGCGGCTTGAGCGCGAGGCGCCGACGCATTTCGAGGCGCCGACCGGCACTCAGCTTCCGATCGACTACGAGGCCGAACAGGGCCCCACCATCGCGGTGCGCTTGCAGGAACTGTTCGGACTCACCACCCACCCGTCGGTCGCCAAAGGCGCGGTGCCGCTGGTGCTGGAACTGCTGTCGCCCGCGCATCGCCCGGTGCAAGTGACGCGCGACCTGCCGGGTTTTTGGCGCGGCAGCTACGCCGCGGTGCGCTCCGACCTGCGCGGCCGCTATCCGCGGCATCCCTGGCCGGAGGATCCGGCCGGCGCGATGCCGACCAAGCGGGTCAAGCCGAGGGGGACGTGACCCCGTGTCCCGGGCGCGATGCAGCGCGTAGCTCTTGCGAAGCGCTGCTTCGCAGAACCGGGACCCCGGTTTCTTTGAGTCGCGAGCAAGCAACCGGGGCCCCGGCTCTGCAGCGCACCGCTACGCAAGAGCTACGCGCTGCGCTGCGTCCGGGGCACGATAGACGTTAACGCTTCGCTCATCCTTTTCAACGAAATAGCACCCTCCCGCGCCGCCGTTAGCAGCGGTTTGCCGGCGGATGTGGTGAGATCGCCGGTCTTTGAGTGAGGTTGCGTCATGCGTAACATCCTGATCTTCGCGGCCTTGCTGGTCGGCCTCGGCACCTTCATGGCGCAGATGGCGGACAAGATGACCGCGGCGCCCGCGCTCGCCAAGACCACGTCCGGCAAAGCTTCGCCCGCCGTCGCGCCAACCGGCACGCGTACCCTCAGCATCCCGCGCGACGCCCGCGGGCACTTCCAGGCCGAGGGCCGCATCGACGGCCAGCGCATCGACTTCATGGTCGACACCGGCGCGTCGGTCATTGCGCTCAATGAAAAATCCGCCGCACGCTTCGGCCTGCGTCCGCAGCGCGGCGACTACAACTCAACCGTCGCCACCGCCAACGGCACCATCAAGGCCGCGCGCACGCGCCTTGCCATGGTGGAACTCGGCGGCCTCATCGTACGCGATGTCGACGCCATGGTGCTGCCCGACGAGGCGCTGTCGGAAAACCTGCTCGGCCTGTCGTTCCTGTCCAAGCTGAAGCGGTTCGAATATGCCGGCGGCAAGATGGTGCTGGAGCAGTGACGGTGTCGTCCCCGCGAAGGCGGGGACCCATACGCCGTGTCGTCTCAATTTGAAGAATGCGTCGCAACGCTGCACTGTAATCACGCATGCCAGGGGTTATGGGTCCCCGCCTTCGCGGGGACGACGCCGTAAATAATCGCTCGCCTGCCTTTCGCTTAGCCCGCGCATTGGCTATTCCAGCCCGGAACATTTCCTCTTAAGCCGGGCTATCAAATTATGTTCCCGAAACCGCAGTCCGTCCTGGCACCCAACACCTACGCCTTTGAATCCGAGCCGATGGTGAAGCCGACCGGGTTTCGCGAATACGACGCGCGCTGGCTGTTCGGCACGGAAATCAACCTGATGGGAATCCAGGCGCTGGGCATGGGGCTCGGCGCGTTGATCGCGGAATTGGGACAAAAGCAGGAAATCGTCACCGGGCACGATTTCCGCAGCTATTCGGCGTCGATCAAATATGCGCTGATTTCCGGCCTGCTGGCATCGGGCTGCAAGGTGCATGACATCGGCCTGTGCATGACGCCGATGGCGTACTTTGCGCAGTTCGAACTCGACGTGCCCTGCGTGGCGATGGTGACGGCGTCGCATAACGACAACGGCTGGACCGGCGTCAAGATGGGCGCCAACCGTCCGCTGACCTTCGGCCCCGACGAGATGCAGCGGCTGAAGCAGATCGTGCTCAATGCCGAGTTCAGGAACAAGGCCGGCAGCTCCTATCAATTCCACGAAAACTTTCCGGCACGCTACATCGCCGACCTCACCGGAAATCACGTGCTGAAGCGCAGATTGAAAGTCGTGGTCGCCTGCGGCAACGGCACCGCCGGCGCATTCGCGCCGCAGGTGATGCAGGCGATCGGCTGCGATGTGGTGCCGCTCGATACCGAGCTCGACTATACCTTTCCGAACTACAATCCGAACCCCGAAGACATGAAGATGCTGCACGCGATCCGCGACGCGGTGCTGCAGCACAAGGCCGACGTCGGCCTCGGCTTCGACGGCGACGGCGACCGCTGCGGCGTGGTCGACAACACCGGCGAGGAAATTTTCGCCGACAAGGTCGGCGTCATGCTGGCGCGGGATATGTCGGCTATCACCAAAAATGCGCAGTTCGTGGTCGACGTGAAATCGACCGGATTGTTTGTCACCGATCCGGTGCTGCAGAAACAGGGGGCGAAAGCCACCTACTGGAAGACCGGCCATTCCTACATGAAGCGGCGCACCCACGAACTCGGCGCGCTGGCGGGTTTCGAAAAATCCGGCCACTTCTTCTTCAACGCGCCGCTCGGCCGCGGCTATGACGACGGCCTGATCTCGGCGATCGCGATCTGCGAGATGCTGGATCGCGCGCCGGGCAAGTCGATGGCGGATTTGAAGGACGCGCTGCCAAAGACCTGGTCGTCGCCGACCATGTCGCCGCATTGTCCGGACGAGATCAAATACGGCGTGGTCGAGCGCGTGGTGGCGCATTTCGAGGCTATGCAGAAGAAGGCTGAGAACGTCGCCGGGCAAAAGATCCGCGACCTCGTCACCGTCAACGGCGTGCGCGTCACCGTCGCGGACGGCAGCTGGGGCCTGGTGCGGGCGTCATCCAACAAGCCGGAGCTGGTGGTGGTGGTGGAAAGCCCGGTCTCCGAACAGCGCATGCGCGACATGTTCGAGGCGATGGATTCTGTGCTGCGTACGCATCCCGAGGTCGGCGAGTATAATCAGAAGATATAGACTTCGTCGTCCCCGCGAACGCGGGGACCCATACGCCGTGTCTTTTCCGCTTAAACGATGCCGTTGGACGGCCGACCTTAATCACGCATGCCAGGGGTTATGGGTCCCCGCGTTCGCGGGGACGACCCGGTGAGAGTCACCCCATTGCCGGGATCGGCAGCGCCGTCACCGACTTGATCTTCTCCATCGCAAACCGCGAGGTGACGTTCTTCAAGCTGACCGCGCCGATCAGCTTCTTGTAGAACACGTCGTAGCTCGCCATGTCGGCGACGACGACGCGCAGCATGTAATCGACGTCGCCGGCCATGCGATAGAATTCCATCACCTCGGGCATGGCGCTGACGGCCTCGGCGAATTTCTTCAGCCAGCCTTCGGAATGGTCCGCGCTCTCCACCGAGACGAACACGGAGATGCCGAGTCCGATCTTGTTCTGATCGACCAGCGCCACCCGGCGCAGGATCACGCCATCCGCCTCCAGCCGCTGGATCCGCTTCCAGCAGGGCGTGGAGGACAGCCCGACCCGGTCGCCGATCTCGGCGACCGACAGCGAGGCATCCTCCTGCAGCACGGTCAGAATCTTGCGGTCGATGGCGTCGAGACGCCGGTTGGGCTCCAGGACGTGAACGGCGAGATCGGTCATGGGAAGAACTTTGTTCCGTTTATGAGGTCAATATCCCTCATATAGAGAAAATTCTTCTATATCAAGCCCGATTTCCGGCCCGTTCGCCGCAGCCGGCCGCCTCGCCGCCTAAAAGCGCTTCCACTTCAGGACGTTGCGGACAGGCAAAGGCGCCGCCGAAGCGGGTGCATTTCAGCGCCGCGGCGGCCGAGGCGAAGCGCAGCGCGCCGGGCACGTCCTGTTTTTCGGTAATGGCGAGTGCGAATGCGCCATGGAAGATGTCGCCGGCCCCCAGCGTGTCCACGGTATGCACCGGGAAGGCCGGCGTTTCCCGGAGCTGCTTTTGCTCGTCGAGCCAGAGCGTGCCGCGCGGCCCGCGCGTGCCGGCCAGGAACGAATGCGTCAGCCTCGCCATTTTCTTCAGCGCCTCGGCATCGTCGGCAATGCCGGCGGTGGCCTGCAACGCCTCGCTGGAGAAGATCAGATGCGACGACGCCGTCAGCAGGCCCTCGCGCATCGACATCGCGCGATCGACGTCGACCACCACCGGAATGCCGCGCTTGCGCGCCTCGGCGCAGAGGTCGGTGCAAAACTCCGCGCAACGGTTCTCGGTCAGGATCGCGTCGCAATCGCGCAGCAAGGTGTCGGTGTCGGGCAGATGCACCTTCCACAATTCCGGATCGCGGAAGGTGACGATGGTGCGCTCGCCGCTGGGGTCGATCATGATATTGGAAATCGGCGTCACCAGCCCCGGCATGTGCACGAGGTGCGTGGTGTCGATGCCCTCATGCGCCAGCTTCTCGAAAATATATTTTGCCGACGTCTCGCGCGAATCGCCCATCGGGCCGCAGATCGAGGCGCGGCCGCCAAGCCGCACGATTCCGATCGCGGCATTGAGCGCGTTGCCGCCGGCGATTTCATCGAAATGGTTGGCGTTGACCTTGAGTCCACGCTCCGGCAATTCCTGAATGCGGAACGTCAGATCGCGCACGGGCATGCCGATGCATAAAATGCGTGGCGGAATTTTCGGGGCGGCGGCGTGGAAATTCATCGGTGCGTCCTCTGACGGACCTGAACTCCCATTGTTAACCGATTGAACCACGGACTAGTTCCCGCTATGCGCGCAAGTCGGGGCTCGGCTGCAGCCAGCGGCCGAGCAAATGGTGAGCGATCGCAAAGGGATGCGGACCCGCTAGGCCGTCGGGATGCTCCCGTTTCAGCATCAGCATGGCTTCAGTGCGGTCGAACCAGCGCGCGTCCTCCAGCTCCGTTCGGTCCACGACAATGTCCTCGTTGGTGGCGTGCGCAACACATCCGATCATCAGGGATGACGGATAGGGCCAAGGCTGGGTCATGTAGTAGCTCACGTCGGTGCAGCGAATCCCGGATTCCTCAAAAATTTCGCGGCGCACGGCGTCCTCGATGGTTTCCGCGACCTCGACGAACCCGGCAAGACACGACCACATCCCGGGCGGAAAGTGCTTCTGCCGCCCCAGCAGGCATTTGTCGCCCGAGGTCACCAGCATGATTACCACCGGGTCGGTGCGCGGAAAATGTTCGGTCTTGCAATTCGGACAATCGCGCTTCCAGCCGCCCTGCTTCATCGCCGAGCGGGTGCCGCAATTGGCGCAAAAACCGTGGCGCTGATGCCAGCTCACCATCGACTTCGCCATCGCGATCGCGGAAAGCTGATCCGGCGGCACCACGCCCTGCATCGCCATGCCGCGCAGCTCGGTGACCGCGACGTCGTTGCGCGTCAGCAATTTTTCCACGGCCTCGGCCTTGATGCCCATGCCGAATACGGCCGCGCCGTCGCGCAGGCCTAAAAAAATCGTGCCGGGATTGGCGCCGAATTTCAGGGCCTCGTCGATGGTCAGCAGCGCGCGCGGGCCGTCGGCTTCCTGCTTCACCACCAGCGAGTCGCGATACACCACATAGGCGCGGGCGTCGCCGCGGCTCTCCAGCGCGTACAGTTTTTCCTCGTCGGTGCGCAGATGCGCCGCGCGGTCGAGGATATGGCTGATGAAGGCGGGTTGCCCCAGCGGAAACGAATCGAATGCACTCATGAATCAACCAAGCCAGATCTTGCGGCGAAGCGCGCTGATGAAATTTTGCACTTCTTCGGCGTCATGCGCCAGCGGCGGCATCACGCCCCAGACCGGACGCGGCCAGGCCGGGTCGCTGGAGCGGCGCGCGATGACATGCACGTGAAGCTGCGGCACCAGATTGCCGAGCGCGGCGATATTCAGCTTGTCGCATTTGGTGATGTCCTTCAGCGCGCGGGCGACGCGGCTGATCTCGGTCATTAATTGCCCCTGGGCTACCTCGTCCAGATCGATGATCTCGGTCACGTCGGGCCGGCGCGGCACCAGCAGCAGCCACGGGTAATGCGCATCCTTGATGACAAGCACGCGGCACAGCGGCAGGTCGCCGATGTCGATGGTGTCTTGCTTGAGCCGGGAGTGCAGCGACCAGTCGGGGGCGGACATCTGTTCTCCTCGTCATGGCCGGGCTTGTCCCGGCCATCCACGTCTTACCTTTTTCGCGCAAACAACACCCGTCATGCCCGGCTTTATGCCGGGCATCCACGTCTTTCTTCAAGCAAAACCTCAACGCTGCCGTCATCCTGAGGTGCTCGCCGTCTTCGGCGAGCCTCGAAGAATGGCCGCATACGCGCCTGTGGCCATCCTTCGAGGCCGCGCAAGCACGCGGCTCCTCAGGATGACGGCTGAATCTGTGGCTCGGACCCGCTTGCTTTCCGGCGCTTTTGGCCCCAAATAAGGGCCGGGAGATTGGCGGTGGACGAGCCACTCGCCAACCGGGTCAGGTCCGGAAGGAAGCAGCCCTAACGAGGTCCGGATCGGGTCGCTCGTCAGTCTCCTACCTGTTTTTTTCGGGCGAATCGCGCAAGACGGACACCGGTTTTGCGCTCGATTCCCTTCAAGTTCCGCAAGCCGGCTTCGAGAGACAATCATTTGCGGATCGATCGATGACCGACGCTGGCGCTCCTGCAATGCCCCCCGACGACCCCGACGGCGCCCATCAGGGCGGCTTCGATCTTGGCGCCGAGCCGATGCCCCCTGCGGGTGCGGGCACCCCCTACCGCGTGCTGGCACGCAAATATCGCCCCGCCGGCTTTGACGACCTGATCGGCCAGGAGGCCGTGGTCCGCACCGTCTCCAATGCGTTCGAAACCGGGCGTATTCCGCAAGCCTGGATCCTGACCGGCGTGCGCGGGGTCGGCAAGACCACCACGGCGCGGATCCTCGCCCGCGCGCTGAATTACGAACTGCCGGACGGCTCGATCAAGCGCCCGACCATCCACATGCCCACGCTCGGCGTGCATTGCCAGGCGATCATGGAAAGCCGGCACATGGACGTGCTGGAAATGGACGCAGCATCCCATACCGGCGTCGACGACGTACGCCAGATCAATGACAGCGTGCGCTATGCGCCTGCCAGCGCCCGCTACAAGGTCTACATCATCGACGAAGTCCACATGCTCTCGACCGCGGCGTTCAACGCGTTCCTCAAAACGCTGGAAGAGCCGCCGGAGCACGCCAAATTCGTGTTCGCCACCACCGAGATCCGCAAAGTACCGGTGACGGTGCTGTCGCGCTGCCAGCGTTTTGACCTGCGCCGGGTCGACGCCGACGTGCTGATGGCGCATCTCGCCAATATTGCGAGCAAGGAAAACGTCGACGCGGAACCCGAGGCGCTCGGCATCATCGCCCGCGCCGCGGAAGGCTCGGTGCGCGATTCGCTGTCGCTGTTCGATCAGGCGATCGCGCATGCCGCGGGCGTGGTGCGCGCCGATGCGGTGCGGCAGATGCTCGGGCTTGCCGACCGCACGAGGGTGATCGACCTGTTCGATTCCCTGGCGCGCGGCGACATCGCCAGCGCCTTCAAGGAATTCCGCGAGCAATACGACACCGGCGCCGATCCGATCGTGGTGCTGAGCGATCTCGCCGAATTCGTCAATTTCGTCACCCGCGTCAAAATCGTGCCGGCCACTGCGGATAACGTCGCGTTCGGCGAAACCGAGCGGCTGCGCGCCCGCGATTTTGCCGCAAAACTCTCGGTGCGCGTGCTGTCGCGGATGTGGCAGATGCTGCTGAAGGGCATCACCGAGGTGCAGGCTGCGACCCGGCCCGCGGCGGCGGCCGAAATGGTGCTGGTGCGCATCGCCTACGTCGCGGACATGCCGACGCCGGACGAAGCGATCCGGATGCTGGAGCAGAACGGCGGCGCGTCGCCGGTGGTCGGCAGTGCCGCGCCACGCAGCGCGCCGGCCGCCCCGTCCTCATCCATGCAATCGCCGCGGACATCTTCCGCGCCGCGCGCGAGCGCCGAGGCCTCGCCGCGTCCGCAGATGACCGAGCCGATGGCCGATGCGCAGTCGGCGCCGGCGCTGAAGCTGAACAGCTTTGCCGAACTGGTCGCGCTCGCCGCGGAGAAGCGCGACCTGATGACCAAGGCCGCGCTGGAGGCCGATGTCCGCCTGGTGCGAATGGAAGACGGCCGGCTCGAAGTGGCGCTGGAGCGCAGCGCCGCGCGCACGCTGATCAACGACCTGTCGCAAAAACTCGAGCAATGGACCGGCCGGCGCTGGACCGTGATCGTGTCCAACGAAGCGGGCCAGCCGACGCTGCGCTCGCAGGCGCTGCTAAAGCAAACCGAGCGCGAGCGATCGGCGGAATCCGATCCGCGCGTGAAAGAAGTGCTGGCGAGATTTCCCGGCGCGAAAGTGGTCGAGGTCCGAAAACTTGCCCCCGAGCCGCCGGAATCAGATGCCGGCGGTGAAGACCCCGCCGAGTTTTCAGACAGCGACGATCAATAACACTCATAAGGAAAGACTCATGGCTGATTTTCTCGGCATGATGAAACAGGCAGCGCAGCTGCAATCGAAAATGCAGGCCATGCAGGAAGAACTCGACCGCGTCGAGGTCGAGGGCATATCCGGCGGCGGCCTCGTCACCATACGCATGACCGCGAAGATGGAAGTGAAGGCGGTCAAGATCGATCCCTCGCTGATCAAGGTTGACGAGCGCGAGATCCTCGAGGACCTCTTGGTCACCGCGCATAATGACGCGCGCCGCAAGGCGGAAGCCGCCATGCAGGAAAAGATGCAGGCGCTGACCGGCGGGCTGCAATTGCCGCCGGGGCTGGGCCTTACCTGAAATGCCCACTGCGGTTGCCGGTCCCGAAATCGAACGCCTGATCCAGCTGCTGGCGCGGCTGCCCGGTCTCGGTCCGCGCTCGGCGCGGCGCGCGGCGCTGCACCTGATCAAGAAGCGCGAGGCGCTGATGACGCCGCTGGCCGGCGCGCTGCAGGTGGCGATCGACAAGATCGAGGTCTGCAAGACCTGCGGCAATATCGACACGCAAAATCCCTGCACGGTGTGCACGGATCTGCGGCGCGACCCGGCGATCATCGTGGTGGTCGCCGACGTCGCCGATCTGTGGGCGCTGGAACGCGCCCATGCCACAAATGGATTCTACCACGTGCTCGGCGCCACGCTGTCGCCGCTCGATGGCGTCGGCCCGCAGGATCTCACCATCGACGCGCTGGTGGCCCGCGCGCATGACCCGCGGGTGACGGAGATCATCCTCGCCCTGAATGCGACCGTCGACGGCCAGACCACCGCGCATTACATCACCGACCTGTTGCAGGACGCGAATGTGAAGGTGACGCGGCTGGCACATGGCGTGCCGGTCGGCGGCGAACTGGACTATCTCGATGAAGGCACGCTGTCGGCCGCGATGCGGCAGCGCACGTTGTTTTGAACACCGTCATTGCGAGCGAAGCGAAGCAATCCAGAGCCCCCCTCCCTTCCCTCCCCCGCTTGCGGGGGAGGGTTAGGGTGGGGGATTGCTTCGTCGCAAGGGCTCCTCGCAATGACCAATAACTGGAAGAGGACTTATGACTGGAAGTGACTTCGGAAAATGTGCGGCGCTGGCAGCGGCCATCGTGCTTATGGCTGCGATTGAAGCACCGGCGCAGCAGGCCGAGCCGCCGGCGAAGGCGGGCAAGCTGATCAACGCAGGCGATATTCTGTCGGGGCAACTCAACGCGATGCGGATGCGCGGGGCTAAGAAAGGCAAGCGCGTCAACACCTATCAGCTGGTCAGCGAGCCGCGCCGGCTGCCGCCGCCGAACGGGCTCTGCAACCTCGAGACCGGACCGGAAACATTCCAGATCGTCACCAATAGCGACGCGCAGACCGCACAGCTGAAGGGATTCATCGGCAAGGAAATCTCGTTGAAGGTCGACGAGGTCGCCTGCGCTGAGGATGCCGGGCAGATGAGTGAAGCCGTGGTGACAAAGTGGAGCGTGGTGACGAAGCATTAAGTTGAAGCAAATCGTAGGGTGGGCAAAGGCGCTCTTGCGCCGTGCCCACCATCCCGTCGCGCATGTTGAGCGGCAATGGTGGGCACGCCGTCGGACGCATTCGCGTCCGACAGCTTTGCCCACCCTACACCCGCACTGTCCCCAGCCCCTCGAAATGCCCGCGGCGCTGCAGCCACGCCAGCAGGATCAGGCTCGGGATCGCCGAGGCCGCACACAGCGCGAAATATGCGGTCCAGCCGGTTGCCTCCGCCAGATATCCGCTGCCGAGCGCGAATATGGTGCGGCCGAACGCCGTCATGGCAGTCAACAGCGCGTATTGTGTCGCCGTATGCAGCGGATTGTTGCATAGCGCGGACAGGTAGGCGACGAAAGTCACGGTACCGAGGGCGCTGGTGAAGTTCTCGGCGGTGATGGCAAAGGTGAGCCAGCCCGTGTGAGCGCCGACTACCGCCTGCCATGAGAAGGCAAGAATGGCGACGGTTTGCGTTATACCGCCAATCCACAGGCTGGTGCTGAGCGGATAGGCGCGGGCCACGAAGCCGCCGGCGAACCCACCGAGCAGGGCCGCGGCGAAACCGACACCTTTGATGATGGTGGCGAGTTCGATCCGCGAAAACCCGATCTTGAGCACGAAGGTCGTGGTCATGGCGGCCGCCAGCGCATCGGCGAGCTTGAACAGGATGACGAACAACAGGATCGCGATCGCCGCGTCGCGTGCGAAAAAATCCCGCAGGCTGGCGACGGCGGTAAGAGTCAGCCGGTTCAGCGCGTTGTCACGCTGCGTGCCGACCTCGGCAATGGCTTGAACGGAATTATCGGGTTCTGTGGCGGCGAGCGTCGCAGCAATTCCGATCAGAACAAGCAACGCCATCAGGAGATACGTGGCGTTATATGCAGCCTGCTTGTCCAACCCCAATCCTACGAAACCGCTGACTAGAAAAAGAGCGCCTGCCCCCGAAACCAGTGCCGCTATGCGATAGGCTGCGACGTAAGACGCCATGCCGGCGGCCTGCTCGTTATCCGGCAGGCTTTCAACACGGAAAGCGTCGATGACGATGTCCTGCGTGGCAGAAGCAGTGGTGACCAACAGCGCCGCAAGCGCCACCAAAGCGGGGGAACGCGATGGATCGGACACGGCAAGAAGAACGATCGCGGCCATCAATATCAGTTGCGTCAGCACCAGCCAGCCACGACGGCGGCCGAGCAGCCGCGACAATATCGGGACCTCGAGTGCATCGACCGCGGGAGACCATGCGAATTTCGCCAGATAGGGCACGCCGACCGCTGCAAACAAGCCGATGGTCTTGATGTCGACGCCACTCTCGGTCATCCAGGCTTGCAGAGTCTGGCCGGCAAGCGAGAAAGGCAACCCGGCCGAGAACCCCAGTAACATAACGATCAGAACGCGGGGCTGCAGATACACCACCACTCCCTCGCGCCAGGAAGCGCGAGGTTTTGGAACAATGGAGGCGTCGGGAGTGCTGGTCATGCCGCAGTGCTAGCAGATTCGCGGGGGCTCGTGCCCCGGACGCAGCGCAGCGCGTAGCCCTTGCGGAGCGGTGCGCTGCAGAGCCGGGCCCACGGTTACTTGCAACTCGAAGAAGAAACCGGGGTCCCGGCTCTGCGAAGCGGCATGAAGAATGCCGCATCGCGCCCGGGACACCAGCTCAATCCAGCTTCGCCTCCATGCCGCGCTTGACGCCGGGGCGCGCCATCAGCGCGTCATACCAGCGCCCGACGTTGGGGAAATCCGAAAACGCCACCTTGTGGCGCTCGTGCCGCCAGGCCCAGCCGAGAATCGCGAAATCGGCGACCGACAGGGAGCCAGCGACGAACTCACGATCCGACAGCCGGCGGTCCAGCACGCCATAGAGCCGCCGCGTCTCCGCCGAGTAGCGCTTCAGGCCATAGGCGCGGTCCTGCTCGTTGGTCAGCGCGATGAAATGATGCACCTGGCCCGGCATCGGCCCGAAGCCGCCCATCTGCCACATCAGCCATTCCAGCACCGGAATGCGCTCGATCAGCGGTCCCGGCAGGAACTTTCCGGTCTTCTCGCCGAGATACAGCAGGATCGCGCCGGACTCGAACACGCTGACGCGCTTTCCACCCGGCCCATCGGGATCGACGATCGCGGGAATCTTGTTGTTCGGGCTTATGGCCAAAAATTCCGGCTTCATCTGGTCGCCCTTGGTGATGTCGACGGGAACGACCTTGTAAGGCAGCCCCATCTCCTCCAGCGCGACGCTGATTTTGCGGCCGTTCGGTGTGTTCCAGGTGTGCAGTTCGATGGTCATGCTCGTCGTACCCCGCGAAAGCGGGGTATCCAGTAACCCGGAACGTGACGGCGTTACAACCCACCGTCGTCCCGGCAAACGCCGGGACCCATAACCACCGTATTTGTTGTGAGTCCGAATGTTTCAACGCTTCAAACCAAATCGCACCGACGGTGTGTATGGGTCCCGGCGTTCGCCGGGACGACAGGGTGTTGATGGCGCGGGATAAACTCTGGAATGTGCGGCCCTGGGCCGATAGATTGCGCCCGCCCCCACCAGAGACATCAGCCTTGTCCAAATCAGCCTCCCGCGCCCGCCTCGCCGAGATCATCCGCAAGCGATCGTTCGGACGCGGCGAGATCACCCTCGCCTCCGGCCGCAAAAGCGATTTCTATTTCAACCTCAAGCCGACCATGCTCGACCCCGAGGGCGCGGCATTGCTGGCGGAATTGAGTTTTGAGGCGCTGAAGGATGACAACCTCGACTATATCGGCGGACTGGAAATGGGCGCGGTGCCGATCGCGGGTTCGATCGCACAGCTGTCATGGCTGAAGGGCCATCCGATCGCGGCCTTCTTCGTGCGCAAGAAGCCGAAAGAGCACGGCGCACGCCTCGCGGTCGAGGGGTTGGCCAAGGACGAGACCCTGCAGGGCAAGCGCGTCGTCATTGTCGAGGACGTCACCACCACCGGCGGCTCCGCCATCAAGGCCGCCGACGCGGTGCGCGATGCCGGCGGCGAAATCGCGCTGGTGTTCACCATGGTCGACCGCGAAGAAGGCGCCACGGAAAATTTTGCGGAGGCCGGGCTGGCGTTCCGCTCGCTGTACAAGGCGAGCGAGTTTTTGAAGGGGTGATTTCTTCTCCCTCGCCCCGCTCTTGCGGGGAGAGGGTTGGGGTGAGGGGCTCTTCGATCCGCGAATACCGAAGTTGAAGTGAGCGCAGTGCCTCGCCCCTCACCCGGATTGCTTCGCAATCCGACCTCTCCCCGCGCAGAGCGGGGAGAGGTGAAGAGCAACCTGCATTTCTTTTCGGCAATCCGGCGCGCGGTCACCGCTCGTTTACCATCCCCGCTTATGGTGAATCCCGGCTGAAGCGCGGTTCGCGGCGGCCGGTGTGTTGCGTTGGGGTGGAGTTCGCGTTGCGTAAAGAGTTGCGTGTTCAGCGCATGCGGCGCCGCATGATGCTTGTCGCCATGGTAGTCTCGGGACCTGTCGCGCTAGGGCCGCGCGTGGCGTCCGCCGAAGGCTTGTTCGACTTCTTCTTCAGCCCGCAGAAGCAGCAACAGCGCCAGGCTCCGGCGCAAGCCAGCTTCTTTGCCGATCCGTTCGGCCTCAACCAGCAGCCCGCGCCGCCAAAGCCGGTGGCAACCGCGGGCTCCGGACCGGCGTTCTGCGTGCGCAGCTGCGACGGCAAGTATTTTCCGATTTCCTCGCGCGGCGCCGCGACGCCGGCGCAGATGTGCCAGGCGTTTTGTCCCGCCAGCGCGACCAAGGTCTTCTTCGGCAGTTCGATCGACGGCGCGTCGTCCTCTACCGGCGAGCGCTACGCCGACAGCGACAACGCCTTCGCCTACCGCAAGGCGCTGCGCGCCGATTGCACCTGCAACGGCCGCGATCCCGCCGGCCTCGCGCCGGTGGATCTGACGCTCGACAGTTCGTTGCGTGCCGGCGACGTCGTCGCCACCACCAGCGGCCTGGTGGCCTATACCGGCGTCCGCCTCGGCACCAGCCAGGCCGCGGATTTCACGCCGGTCGCCTCCTATCCAGGCCTCACCGCGGAGGTCCGTGCCCGGCTCGGCGAGATGAAGGTCGCACCGGTCGTCGCCGAGACGGTCGCCAATGACGCGCCGCTTGCAGAGGTCAGCCGCGACGTGCTCCCCGTGACCGTCGTTCCGAAAACCTCGGCGGCACGAGCGAAACGCGCGGAAGCCAATTAGGCGTCATTGCGAGCCAACGGGTCGCGCGAACGCGCGCCCGATGACAGACTCCGCGAAGCAATCCAGAGGCAAGCGACGACTGGATTGCTTCGTCGCTACGCTCCTCGCAATGACCGGTGTCACCGCCCGACGATGACGCCGATCACATTCGGCGCCGCAAGATACTTGTCCTCGATCGCCGCGCGCGCCGCTGCGCGATTTTCCGGCGTCAGCAGCCCGCGTTTTTCGGCCAGGATCATCCAGCAAAAACCCCACCAGTCCGTCAGCATGCCGTTGTCGTCGACGAGGTCGTAACCCTGCCCGGCGGCAAAAATCCGCGCCTGCGCCTCGTCCAGCGCATCGAGAAAGGCGTGGTCGGCGGCGGAGAACAGCTCGTCACTGAAATCATCTGTCGTGTAGCCCCACACCGACAGGCACACCGCGTTGAACTCGCGGTCGAACTGGTCGTCATCCACGGGCTTGCGCCGCGAGACGGTATGCAGCCGCGACAGCGAGCGCGCGAAGTCGGCAATGCGGGTGAGCGCGAATTGATCGAAGGCGATGGTGGACATGTAGTCCTCGCAAGCTTGAACAGACCATAGATGTTGTGTCGGCGATGCGCCGAATCACTATGATATATCAAAGACTTGCTAAAGTGTTCTTAATTTGTTCTATTACCTCTTTACGTCGTCCCGGCGAACGCCGGGACCCATAACCCCTGGCGCCAAAATTATCGCAGGGAGTCGCCGCGCATGAACACCGCAGGCCCTTGGTACGTCTACATTCTCGCAAGCGGCCGGCACGGAACGCTTTACATTGGAATCACCAATAATCTTCGACTGGAGCAGCATCGCGCCGGCCGCGGCTCAAAGTTCGTCAAGCAGTACGGGGTCTACCGCCTTGTCTATGTCGAAGAGTATTCATCGCCGCTCGAGGCAATCGCACGAGAGAAGCAGTTGAAGAACTGGCAGCGCGACTGGAAAATCCAGTTGATCGAAGAGAATAATCTGCACTGTGGCGATCTGTCCCACCTGCTCTGAGGCCAGGGGTTATGGGTCCCGGCGTTCGCCGGGACGACGAGAACCTCACATCCCCGACACCATCTTGTCCCCACAATAATTGGCGTAGAACTTTCCGCCACACTGCCGGCGCATCGCGGCGCAGCGCGCGGCGGGGGAGGCATTTTTCGCGACGCTGAACGAGCAGCCGAGGCCGTCGGCGCTGCGGCCGGCCTTGCCGGCGGCAAACGCCGCGCTGGTGGCGGTGATGCAGAACAGCAGCAAGGCTGCGGCGGCGATTTCGATGGTCAGTCTCATGGCGCGCTCCTCTAACATTGCCTTGAAAACTCGCTTGGCCCAACGTCTCCGGATGCCATCATAGCAGCAATCGCGGCGCCCCGCAGGCGGCCGGAAGCGGCCCGGTCCTTGCATAAAAGCCATGCATTGCAGCGCACAAGCGCGGCAATGGGGCGGGTTTCGATCCCGCCATAATCCGCGTATGATTCCGTGCGGCGCACTCCGGGATTCCGATTTGCCAGATCAATCGCAGCCAGCAAAATACCCTCCGCTCAACGCCCCGGTCGACGAACTGGCGCTGGGCGAGATCAAGAGCGCGATTCTCGCCAAGCTGACGCTTGCGATCGGCAAGGACGCGGCGATGGCCACGCGCCACGACTGGTACAAGGCGGCGGCGCTGGCGCTGCGCGACCGCATCGTGCACCGCTGGCTGATCAGCGACAAGCAGAGCTACGACGAAGGCCGCAAGCGGGTCTATTATCTGAGCCTCGAGTTTCTGATCGGCCGGCTGTTCACCGACGCGCTGAACAATATGGGGCTGCTGCCGGTGTTCGAGGCGGCGCTCGGCGATCTCGGCGTCGACCTCGCCGATTTGCGCAAATGCGAACCCGACGCGGCACTCGGCAATGGCGGCCTCGGGCGGCTCGCGGCCTGCTTCATGGAAAGCATGGCGACGCTGGCGATTCCCGCCATCGGCTACGGTATCCGCTACGATTTCGGCCTGTTCCGCCAGATCATCTCGCATGGCTGGCAGCAGGAATATCCCGACGAATGGCTCGGCTTCGGCAACCCCTGGGAATTCCAGCGGCCGGAGGTGGTCTATCACGTCCACTTCGGCGGCAGCGTCGAACAATCCACCGAGGCGAACGGCCGCAATCGCACCATCTGGCATCCGGCGGAAACCGTGCAGGCGGTGGCCTACGACACCCCGATCGTCGGCTGGCGCGGCGCGCACGTCAACGCGCTGAGGCTATGGTCGGCGCGCGCGCCGGATCCCCTCAAACTCGACGTCTTCAATACCGGCGACTATCTCGGCGCCAGCGCCGAGCAGGCCCGCGCCGAGTCGATCTGCAAGTTCCTGTATCCCAACGACGAAAGCGCGGCCGGGCGCGAATTGCGGCTGCGCCAGGAGTATTTCTTCGTCGCGGCGTCCTTGCAGGACCTGATCAAGCGGCATCTCGCCTCCGAAGGCCAGTTGCGCGGGCTCGCGCAAAAGGCCGCGGTGCAGCTCAACGACACCCATCCGAGCCTCGCCGTCACCGAGCTGATGCGCATCCTGATCGATCTGCACAACTTCCCCTGGGACGAGGCCTGGCAGATCACCACGGCGGTATTGTCCTACACCAACCACACGCTGCTGCCCGAGGCGCTGGAGACCTGGCCGCTCGAACTGTTCGAGCGCATGCTGCCGCGCCATCTCGATATCATCTACCGCATCAACGACGCGCATCTGAAGCTGGCCGACGCCTGCTGCCCCGGCGACGTCGAATTCCGCGCCTCGGTGTCGCTGATCGACGAAAAGTCCGGACGCCGGGTGCGGATGGGGCAGCTGGCGTTCGTAGGCTCCCATCGCATCAACGGCGTCTCGGCGATGCATTCCGACCTGATGAAGGAGACCGTGTTCCACGATCTCAATCATCTCTATCCCGGCCGCATCACCAACAAGACCAATGGCATCACCTTCCGGCGCTGGCTGATGCTGGCCAACCCCGGATTGACCGGCCTGCTCCGCGAGGTGTGCGGCGAGGCGGTGCTCGACGATCCGTCGCTGCTCGCGCGCCTCGAGCCGCTGGCCGGCGACAACGCGTTCCAGCAGAAGTTCCGCGCTGTAAAGCATCGCAACAAGATCGCGCTGGCGCGGCTGATCGGCGAACGGCTCGGGGTGCAGATCGATCCCGGCGCGCTGTTCGACGTCCAGATCAAGCGCATCCATGAATACAAGCGGCAGTTGCTCAATCTGCTCGAGACGGTGGCGCTGTATCACGCCATCAAGGACGACCCGCAGCGCGACTGGGTGCCGCGGGTAAAGATTTTCGCTGGCAAGGCGGCGGCGAGCTATCGCTACGCAAAGCTGATCATAAAACTGATCAACGACGTCGCCGAGGTGATCAACAACGATCCCGCGATCGGCGGCAAGCTCAAACTCGCCTTCCTCGCCGACTACAATGTCAGCCTCGCGGAAGTCATCATTCCCGCCGCCGATCTCTCCGAGCAGATTTCCACCGCCGGCATGGAAGCCTCCGGCACCGGCAACATGAAGCTCGCGCTCAACGGCGCGCTGACCATCGGCACGCTGGACGGCGCCAATCTCGAAATCCGCGACTATGTCGGCGCGGAAAACATCGCGATCTTCGGCATGGAAGCGCAGGACGTGGTGGTGCGGCGCAAGCAGGGGCTGGACGCCACCGACGTAATCTCGAAGTCGGCACCTCTTGCGCGCGCGATCGCCGCGATCGAGCGCGGCGATTTTTCGCCCGACGATCCCAGCCGGTTCGAATCGGTCGCGCACGCGCTGCGCCACCTCGACCATTACATGGTCAGCGCCGATTTCGACGCCTATTACGACGCGCAGCGCGGCATCGACGCGCGCTGGCAGGTGATGCCGGCCTGGACCAGGGCCAGCATCTTCAACGTCGCGCGGATGCCGTGGTTTTCGTCGGACCGCACCATCCGCGAATACGCCGACGATATCTGGAACGTCCCGGTGCAGCCGACCGCGCAGCCTTCGCCGGCGCGGCTGGCGAAGGGGTAGTTTTCACCTCTCCCCGCTCTTTTGCGGGGAGAGGTCGAATCGCATCGTAAGATGCGATTCGGGTGAGGGGCGAGGCACCGTGTTGCCGCGGTGAAAGTTTATCGGGTCGTATCCTTGGATCAGAGCGACCCGAAAGACCTGTCCGCGTGCGAGGATAGTGCCTCGCCCCTCACCCGAAGCCTGCGCTACGCTCCGGCTTCGACCTCTCCCCGCGAAAGAGCGGGGAGAGGTTAATGAGCGCTGCTCCGCCAAGTGGGAATTCTCATGCTCACCAAGACACCGCATTTGTTCGACGACGCAACGCGCGTTGCGGCCGGCGACAGCCGGTGGAGCGGCCATACCAGCGAGGACTACTGGGCGTTCGTCGGTCCGTTCGGCGGCGTCACCGCGGCGACCATGCTGCGGGCGATCATGGAGCATCCGCAGCGCTCGGGCGATCCGCTCGCGCTCACCGTCAACTTTTGCGCGCCGATCGCGCAGGGGCCGTTCGATCTCGATGTCCGCCTGATCAAGGCCAACCGCTCTACGCAGCACTGGTCGGTCGAACTCACGCAAGGCGGCGCCGCCGTCGCGACCTTTGCGACCGCGGTGTTCGCGGTGCGGCGCCCGTCATGGTCGCACCAGCCGGCGCCATTTCCACAAGCGCCGCCGTTCGAAACGGTGCGGCCGTACCCGAAAAGCAGCCTGAAGATGTCGTGGGTCAAGCAATACGACTTCCGCTTTGTCGAGGGCGAACCGCAGCTCGCCGGCGCGCCTCACCTTGAGCCGGCGAGTGCATTCTCGAAATTGTGGATCGGCGACGCCACGCCGCGGAAAATCGACGTGCTGTCGCTGCTGTCGATGTCGGACGCCTTCTTCGGCCGCATCTTCCACGTCCGCAATGAATTCGTGCCGTTCGGCACGGTGTCGCTGACGACGTATTTTCATGCCGATGCCGACGATCTTGCGGCCGAGGAGATCAGCCACGTTCTCGCCACTGCCGATGCCAAAACCTTTCACAAGAGTTTTGGCGATCAGCACGGCGAATTGTGGTCGCCGAACGGCCACCTGCTCGCGACCACGACACAGATGGCGTATTTCAAGGCGTAAATAGCACCGCCGTCATCCTGAGGTGCTCGCCGTTCTTCACGGCGAGCCTCGAAGGATGGGCCACAAGCGCTTGCGGCCATCCTTCGAGACGCCGCGCAAGCGCGCGGCTCCTCAGGATGACGGTTGAGTGTGTGGCGGGATTTCCGGGTTCGCCCGCGCAAGTGCGCGCGTGCCCTGGAATGACGAAGACGTTTCGAGTCACTCCAACGTGATTGCTTCGAGCGTTCGCGTGATGAGGTTCAAATTCATGCATGATGCGCGTTATTTGATCTGGCATTAGCGAACACCAATACGTATCTCCTCAATCAGGAAGGAAATTCGACCCAGGGACAACACTCCGCAAAAGGAGCCATCCATGGCGAATGTTCTATCCACTGGGGCCTGGCTTTCTGCCCCGACCAGAAAACCCTCATTCTTCGCACGATTGTTGCGCGCTCAGATCGACGCGCGTCAGCGGCACGCCGATCGTGTGGTCGAGCAATATCTCGTCATCCACGGGGGTAAGCTGACCGACGACGCAGAGCGTCAAATCGAACGTCTCATTTTCAAAGGCGGCCGGTAGCATGATCACGCTCATCATCGTGCAAACGGCGCACAAGGTCGCGCGCTTTGCGAGAGAAATTCGTGAGATATGGCACGAAACTCGAAGGCTCCGTCGCAGCCTTCCCGGCCCAACCGAGGAGTAGCAAGCCTCAGCGCTGCGTCATTGCGAGCGAAGCGAAGCAATCCGGAGGCCGCAAGATAGACTGGATTGCTTCGTCGCTGCGCTCCTCGCAATGACGATGCGGTCTTACTCCGCCGCGAGCTTCAGGTCCGGCGCCGCGGCGCGGACATCGGCGTCGACGTCCTTTTCGAACTTGGCAAAGTTCTTCTGGAACATGCCGATCAGCTTGCGCGCGGTCTTGTCGAACTCGGCCTTGTCGGCCCAGGTCTTGATCGGATCGAGGATGTGCGGCTCGACGCCGGGCAGCGAGGTCGGCACCGCGAAGCCGAAATATTTGTCGGTGCGGAAATCCGCTGATCGCAGCGAGCCGTTCAGCGCCGCGGTCAACAGCGCGCGCGTCGCCTTGATCGGCATACGGCGGCCGGTGCCGTATTTGCCGCCGGTCCAGCCGGTGTTGACCAGCCAGCAATCGACATTGTGTTTTGCAATGAGGTCACGCAGCAGGTTGCCGTACACCGAGGGATCGCGCGGCAAGAACGGCGAGCCGAAACAGGTGGAGAATTCCGGCTCGGGATCGTTGCCGAGGCCGCGCTCGGTGCCTGCGACCTTCGCGGTGTAGCCGGACAGGAAGTGATACATCGCCTGCGCCGGCGTCAGTTTTGCGATCGGCGGCATCACGCCGAAGGCGTCGGCGGCGAGCATCACCAGATTTTTCGGATGTCCGGCGCGGCCGGTGCGTGAGGCGTTCGGGATGAAGTCGAGCGGATAGGCGGAACGGGTGTTTTCGGTTTTCGAGCCATCGTCGAAATCCGGGTCGCGGGTGTTCTTGTCGAGCACCACGTTCTCCAGCACGGCGCCAAAGCGTTTGCTGGCGGCGTAGATCTCGGGCTCGGCCTCTTGCGACAGCTTGATGCATTTGGCGTAGCAGCCGCCTTCGAAATTGAAGATGCCGTCCGCGCCCCAACCATGCTCGTCGTCGCCGATCAGCGTGCGTTTGGGGTCGGCTGACAGCGTGGTCTTGCCGGTGCCGGACAGGCCGAAGAAGATCGCGCTGTCGCCGTCGGGCCCGACATTGGCCGAGCAGTGCATCGGCATCACGCCCTTTTCCGGCAGATAGTAATTCAGCGTGGTGAACACGCTCTTCTTCATCTCGCCGGCATAATAAGACCCGCCGATCAGCACGATCTTGCGGGCGAAATCGATTGCGACAACATTCTCCGAGCGCACGCCGTGACGTTTGGGATCGGCCCTGAAACTCGGCAGGTCGATGATGGTGAGTTCGGGCACGAAGCTCTTTAGCTCCGATGCCTCGGGGCGGATCAGCAGCGTGCGGATGAACAGCGAATGCCAGGCGAGCTCGGTAAACACCCGGGTCTTGATGCGCAGGTGTGGGTCGGCGCCGCCATAAAGATCCTGCGCGAACAGCGTCATGCCTTCGGCATGCTTGATGAAATCCTGGTAGAGCGCTTCGAACTGTTCCGACGTGATCGACTGGTTGCCGGCCCACCACATGTTCTTGTCGGTGGTGGCATCGCGAACGGTGAACTTGTCCTTGGGGCTGCGGCCGGTGAACACGCCGGTGTCCGCGCACAGCGCGCCATCCGACGACAACACGGCTTCGCCCGCTTGCAGCGAATGCTCATAAAGCTGCGGCGCGCCGAAATTCCATCTCACGGCCTTGAGATTTTTTAAGCCGAATTTGTCGGCGCCGAAGGCACCGTTATGCACGCCCGTCTCTTGCACGAAGTTTCCTCCTCGAACCCGCGTAGTTCAGCGCGATTGCCGCAAAACGCGCTCGTCGCGGTGACCGTCAATATAGCCTTCCGGCCGCGGTCCGGCGACCTAATACTGAGGAACGCCGCGCTTGCCAAGCCGATCCTGTCAAATTTGGTTTATTCGAGGACACCTTGTGTGCTCGCCGCGGTGCGGGCTTTTTCGACAAGTTCTTTCAAGACCTTCCGCAGTGCGGCAGGAGTGACAATCCGCCGCGGAAAATCCAGCCGCAGCGTTTTAGACCCCGCCTGCATGTCCATGCCATCGGGGTCGCAGCCGGTGCAACGCCAATCCGCTTGCTCTGCGCCAAGCAGCTTTGCGGCATAGAGATTCATCGCGTCGCGGTGATCGGCATTCATGTGCTCTATGGCGCTCTGCTCGGCCTCCAGCAGCGCGTCGGCATCGGAAATGTCGGTCAGAAGCTGCTCGGCTGTGAGGTCGACGATCCGGCCAAACCCCGCGACCAGATGCGCGCCCGTCGGCTTTATCCGGAAAAATGAAAAATCCTTAAAATTTACAAAGGCTTCGGCAGAAGGATGGGCGTTGAGATAGCGCCGGCGTAAGATTGCCTCTTCGGCCTCCCTCGCCTGTTCCGCCCGGCCCGCCAGCATGACCCGCGCGCCCTCCAGGGGATCGCCTTCGGCCCGCTCGTCCAGCATCAGCGAGACCCTGGAATCAGCCAGGAGGTTTCTCGTATGCAGCGCCAGGCGCGAAATCAGCAGGATTGGCGAGCCATCCCAGCTGCTTGCCACATTGACCAGCGAGCAATAGGGATCGCCGCTGCCCGGCGCTAGCGTCGCCAGCGCGCCCTGCCGGCTGCGCCGCAGCAGCGAGCGGGCCAGTTGGGAAGCGCTGAAATCGGCGGTTTCCTGCATCGGTCAGTTCCAGTATCTCATTGCAAAACGTGCCTTATTTCGGCTAAACCGTTGCCTATATAGGCCGGAAACCGAGTGTATTCATGGGTTTCCGGAACTCGGTCACACTTCAGCCCAGCTTGCATTGCTCGTTGATCGAGTTCGAAGCCCACTTATACGGCACATCGCTGGAATCGCCGTCATCTAAGCCACTTTCGGAAAGCAGGCTCATGCCCACAATCGCTTTGGTCGACGACGACCGCAACATTCTCACATCCGTCTCGATCGCGCTGGAAGCCGAAGGCTACCGCATCATGACCTACACGGATGGCGCCTCCGCGCTCGACGGATTCCGCACCAGCCCGCCCGACCTTGCCATCCTCGACATCAAGATGCCGCGCATGGACGGCATGGAGACGCTGCGCCGCCTGCGGCAAAAGTCCGACCTGCCGGTGATTTTTCTCACCTCCAAGGATGAAGAGATCGACGAATTGTTCGGTCTCAAAATGGGCGCCGACGATTTCATCCGCAAGCCGTTCTCGCAGCGCCTGCTGGTCGAGCGCGTCAAAGCGGTGCTGCGCCGCGCAGCGCCGAAAGACCCGACCGCGGCGCCAAAGGAAACCGACGCCAAGGCGCTGGATCGCGGGTTGTTGCGGATGGATCCGGAGCGCCACACCTGTACCTGGAAGAACGAGCCGGTCACGCTGACCGTCACCGAATTCCTGATCTTGCAGGCGCTGGCGACGCGTCCCGGTGTCGTGAAAAGCCGCAACGCCTTGATGGACGCGGCCTATGACGACCAGGTCTATGTCGACGATCGCACCATCGACAGCCACATCAAGCGGCTGCGCAAGAAGTTCAAGGTCGTGGACGACGATTTCGAGATGATCGAAACCCTCTACGGCGTCGGCTACCGCTTCAAGGAAACCTGATACAGTAGGCGTGCCAGGGCGCGTTAAAAGAAACCGTCATTCCGGGCGCGCGCCTCTTCGCGCGAACCCGGAATCCAGAGGTGAGACGATACTTCTGGATTCCGGGTTCGTCCCGCGCAAGGGCGCGGGCGCCCCGGAATGACGGACCGAAAGTTGACGGAGCACATCTAACGGACGGTTTGGCCATTGCTTGATCGAACTCAGCCTGATCCGAGCGTGAATGCCGAGGGTGCGAGCCTCGCGCTGGACGATGCTGCCGCCGTTGATGCACGGCCGCAAGCCCAGGGTTGGCAACGCCTGCTGGGCTGGCTGCGCCGCGCCGGACAGTTTTTCTTCGCACTGTCTTTCTCGAGCCTGACCCGACGCATCGTTTCGCTCAATCTTGCAGGCCTGATCGCGCTGGTGGCAAGCATCCTCTATCTGTCGCAATTCCGCGCCGGCCTGATCGACGCCCGCGCGCAGAGCCTTCTGGTACAGGCCGAAATCATCGCCGGCGCCATCGCCGCCTCCGCGACCGTCGAGACCAACACCATCACCATCGATCCCGACCGGCTGCTCGACCTGAAACCCGGCGAATCCTACGGCGCGCCGGATGAATTTTCCGGGCTGGATTTTCCGATCAACCCGGAGCGCGTCGCCCCCGTGCTGCGGCGGCTGATCTCGCCGACCAAGACGCGAGCCCGGATTTACGACCGCGACGGCGTGCTGATTCTCGACAGCCGCAGTCTCTATGGGCGCGGCGACGTGCTGCGCTTCGAATTGCCGCCGCCCACCACCGAAAAACCAGGGATCGCCGAGCGTGCGATGATCGCGGTCCGCACCTGGCTCAATCGCGGCGACCTTCCGCTGTACCGCGAACTCGGACCTGAGAACGGCAAAGGCTACAGGGAAGTCCAGCAATCGCTCGACGGACAGAAGAGCAGCATGGTGCGCATCAACGACCGCGGCGAAGTGATCGTCTCGGTCTCGGTGCCGGTGCAGCGCTTCCGCGCCGTGCATGGCGCGCTGATGCTGTCGACGCAGGGCGACGACATCGATCAGATGGTCACCGCGGAGCGGCTCGCCATCCTGAAGGTGTTCGGCGTCGCCTCCGCAGTCATGATCGTGCTGTCGCTGCTCTTGGCGAGCACCATCGCCGGCCCGGTGCGGCGGCTCGCCGACAGCGCCGAACGGGTTCGCCGCCGCATCCGGACGCGCGTGGAAATTCCCGACTTCACCGGGCGCCGCGACGAGATCGGGCATTTGTCCGGCGCGCTGCGCGATATGACCGACGCGCTGTATAACCGCATCGAGGCGATCGAGACTTTCGCCGCCGACGTGGCGCATGAACTGAAGAATCCGCTGACGTCGCTGCGCTCCGCGGTGGAAACCTTGCCGCTGGCGCGGAACGAAAACAGCCGCTCCCGGCTGCTCGCCGTGATCGAGCACGACGTGAAACGGCTCGACCGGCTGATCTCCGACATTTCGGACGCGAGCCGCCTCGACGCCGAGCTGCAGCGGCAGGACGAGGCGCCGGTCGATATCAGACGCCTGCTCAATACGCTCACATCGGTCGCCAACGAAACCCGGCTCGGCCACGACGTCGCCGTCGAGGCCCGCTTCGAGGGCAGTCCGAGGGATACGTTCTCGATTCCGGGACACGATTCGCGGCTGGGGCAGGTGATCTCCAATCTGCTGGTCAACGCGCAATCGTTCTCCAATGCCGGCGGCAAGGTCCGCATCGTCTGCCGCCGGGTGCGCTCCGAAATCGAAATCGTCGTCGACGATGACGGCCCCGGCATCCGCGAGGACGCACTGGAGAAGATCTTCGAACGCTTTTACACCGACCGCCCGCATCAGGGGTTTGGCCAGAACTCCGGATTGGGCCTGTCGATTTCGAAGCAGATCATCGAAGCCCATCGCGGCCGCATCTGGGCGGAGAACCGCCCCGGCCCGATCAATGGTGACGGCGAGCCCACCGTGGCCGGCGCGCGCTTCGTGGTGCGGCTGCCCGCGCCATGACGACGCAGGCCAGCGTTCACGCCTCCGCCGTGTTGGTGGGAGACCGCGCGGTTCTGATCCGCGGTCCATCGGGCTCCGGCAAATCGCGCCTCGCATTCGATCTCATCCTTGCCGGCCGCGCGGGGCAGATTCCGACAGCCGTCCTGGTCGGCGACGACCGCATCTTTCTGAAGAGCGCTCAGGGCCAGTTGGTGGTCCGGCCGGCGCGGGAGCTGGCGGGCTTGATCGAAATTCGCGGGCTCGGCATCCGCCGCTGCGATTTTGTCGAACAGGCGGCTGTGGGCTTGGTGGTGGATTTGTCTGCCGCTGACGCCGAACGCATGCCGGCATCCGAGGCGCTGCTTACGGCCATTGAAGGTGTTATATTACCACGAATTCCCGTGGATTCGGCATTTCAGCCGTTGCCTTTAGTGGTGGCCGCGCTGGTCACCCGACCTTCTGCTGATTGCTCGAAGGGAATTGGTAACCATATAAGCCCCACTATCGCCACCCAGTAGACTGGCGCCGACTCCCCCCGCACTACCAATAAATCAGGGAGAATCGCGACGATCCCCTCTTGCGCGGGGGCTCGGGATGGTCAAAGTGGCCCGTTCGTGCGGTGCACCAAAAGCACCCGCGAGGAGTTTCCGATGATTGGTCTGGTACTTGTGACCCATGGGCGCCTTGCCGACGAGTTCAAGGCGGCGCTCGAACATGTAATGGGTCCACAAAAGCAAATCGAAGCAGTGACGATCGGCGCCGAGGACGATGCCGATCTGTGTCGAAGCGACATCATCGAAGCGGTCAATCGCGTCGATAGCGGCGACGGCGTCGCCATCCTCACCGACATGTTCGGCGGCACCCCTTCCAATCTCGCGATCTCCTGCATGAGCCGACCCAAGGTCGAAGTGCTCGCGGGAATCAATCTCCCCATGCTGGTCAAGCTTGCCAAGGTCCGCGAGGAGCGCCCTTTGCCCGACGCCATCGCCATGGCGCAGGAAGCGGGGCGCAAATACGTCACCATCGCCAGCCGGGTTCTCGCCGGAAAATGACCGACGACGCGGCTTCGTCGGGCGACAATGCGAGGGCTGATGCCCCGTCATCGCCATCGGGCACTGTCACCAGAGAAATTCCCATCATCAACAAACGCGGCCTGCATGCGCGGGCATCCGCGAAATTCGTCAAGATGGTCGAGCAGTTCGACGCCGAGGTCCTGGTCACCCGCGGCAGCGAGACCGTCGGCGGCACCTCGATCATGGGACTGATGATGCTCTCCGCCGGCCCGGGCACCAGCATCGTGGTTTCCGCCACCGGCCCGCAAGCCGAAGCCGCGGTCGCAGCGCTGGCCGAGCTGGTCGGCAACAAGTTCAACGAGGAAGAGTGATGCCTCGTGTCCCGGGCGCGATGCGGCATTCTTGATGCCGCTTCGCAGAACCGGGACCCCGGTTTCTTCGAGCAGCAAGCAACCGGGACCCCGGATCAGCAGCGCACCGCTCCGCGAAGGGCTACGCGCTGCGCTGCGTCCGGGGCACGAAGCTCACCTATTTCCCCGGCGGCGCCATCCAGATCTTCCACAGCGTCGACGGTCCGGCGTGGCCATGGAAAAATCGCTGCGTGGTGATCGCCAGCCGCTCGGCGCCGGGCGCGTTCGCCTCCATCCACGCCTCGCAGGTCGGCAGCCGGTAGTCGGTGGTGTCGCAGATGCCGATGAAGCCGAGGCGTTTTGCCTCCTCGAGCGAGGTCAATCCGGATGACCAGAGCTCGCCGGGCGTAAACGGTGCCGGATGATCGGGGCTGTAGAACGTCATCGGCTCGCCGATTTCGGTGGTTCCTGCAACCACCGCCCATCGCGTCTTGAAGCGCACGCGCCAGGCTTCCGTCAGTTCGCGGGCCAGGCTCGACCGTGAAGCGTAGGTATTGGAAGCGTTGGGATTGCGCGCCAATTCGTATTCGGCGATCCGCGGCGACGCGCCAAGCACCGCCAGCGTGATCACGAGCCAAATCGCCGTGATGCGAAACAGCGCGATCTTCCGTATGCGCAGCGCGGGAATTGCGACCAGCGCCAGCGGCGTCAGGAAGAACAGCGAGATGCCCCAATCGGTCTTCATATAGACCGTAAAAATCAGCGCGCCGAGCGGCGGCCCGACCGCGACCACGGCCTGGATGATCCAGACGTTGAGGGCCTGTGAAACATTTACGCCCGCATTCGCGCCGGGCGACCACGCGCGCCTGACAAACGTCAGCGGCGTCCGCCACCGCGTCGGCCAACACAGCGCCAGAGCGGCGAGCGCGACCGGTACCGCAAGCAACCCGAGATTATGTCCGACATAGCCGAGCACGAGTTGAACGTTTTGCGCGCGGCTCTCGAGGCCATAGACATCGCCGGCATAGGTCAGCGGCACAAAATCCACTTCCCTCAGCCACAGAAGATGCGGGACCATCGCGACTGCAAGTGTCGCGATCGCCACCCACGGCGCCGGCGAGCGCAGAAACGACAGCCGGGCAGGATGCAGCAACGCCGCCAGCCCGACGGCGCCGATCATGGTCAGCACCCAGTATTTGGTCATCAGCGCCAGCGCGCCGGCAAGTCCAAGCCACAGTCCGGCACGCACGCTGCGTTTCTCAAAGGCGTTCAGATACGCCAGCACCAGCAGCGGCAACGTCACCAGCTGCAGCAGATCCGGATTGTATTTGAAGCCCTTGAAATTGAAGATCGGATACAGCGCCAGCATCACCACCGTGAAGAAGGCGCGACGCCGGTCGACCACGCGCAACGCGACCAGCCAGCAGATCACCAGGGCGCAGCCGAGCGTCGCCGTCGCCAGCGCATAGGTCGACCAGTCCGCGACCGGAAACAGCTTGAACCAGAGTCCCGCGACCCAGCCCGCGAGCGGCGGATGCTTGCCATAGCCGAACTGGAATTTCTGGCCCCAGGCGAAGGCTTCCGCGACGTCCATATGGACATCCTGCGCGGCCTTCAGGTTCGCCAGCACCAGCGTCCACAGCGCCGCATGCGCCGTCGCAAAGCCGATCACCAGCCAGAGGCTCGCCTTGGGATCGCTGGCAGACGCCGCAATCCACGCCGCCAGCCGCCGCAGCCGCGTCCGGCGGCGCGCGCGCGATGTTGCGGGTAAAAATGAGGACATGGACATGGAACGTGCGTAGCGCGTTTTCGTAGGGTGGGCAAAGGCGCGTTCTTCACGCGCCGTGCCCACCATCTCGATCCGAATGCGGAGCGTAAATGGTGGGCACGGCGCCAAGGGGCGCCTTTGCCCACCCTACGCACTTCGCCACGCTAAAGCTGCAACTGCACCCTGATCGCGCGGCCGACCACTTCAATTTCGTCGGCGCTGACGCGTCCGATCCGTTGGCGCAGCCGCGCTTTCGCCACCGTGGCGAGTTGGTCGGCCATTGCCTTGCTCGGCTTGCCGGCGACCGTGACATAGGCCTCCGATGGATACAGCCGACTGAGATTGCTCGTCACCGGGACGACCTGCACCCGGTTCAACATGCGATTGGCGATATCGTTGCTGACGACCAGGGCAGGCCGGGTCTTGCGGATTTCTCCGCCAATCGACGGCTCGAACGCGACCCACCATACCTCGCCGCGCCGCGGAAATTCAGCGGGGCTCATCGGCCACGTCGCCAATCAGTCCCTCGCTCCACGCCAGCGCTTCCGCCTCGCGCACTTCCTCAGCCGCCATGTCGGCATAGGCCGATTCCAGGCCCTGCGCCGTGACATGGGGCCGGGCCAGATCGTTGAGAAAGCGGCTGATGCGGCGAGGACCGATGCGCGTGCGAAGGCCATCATAGACATCGGCATCGATCGATATTGTCAGCTTCTTCATCACTTGCTTCCTTATACGTATAGTATACGTATAGGGAAGCCGATTGCAAGGGATGTTGATGTTGCAGCAGTAGTTTGTGCTTCTCGCTTGGCGAACCCCTCGCGTCGCTGCTAAGCCGCGCCCATGACCACAGGTCCGCTTTCCAACATCCGCAACTTCTCCATTGTCGCGCATATCGACCATGGCAAATCGACGCTGGCCGACCGGCTGATCCAGACCACCGGCGGCCTGCAGGCGCGCGAGATGAAGGAGCAGGTGCTGGATTCGATGGATATCGAGCGCGAGCGCGGCATCACCATCAAGGCGCAGACCGTGCGGCTGAATTACCACGCCAAGGACGGCAAGGATTACATCTTCAACCTGATGGACACGCCGGGCCATGTCGACTTCGCCTACGAGGTCTCGCGCTCGCTTGCCGCCTGCGAAGGCGCGCTGCTGGTGGTCGACGCCAGCCAGGGCGTGGAGGCGCAGACGCTGGCCAATGTCTATCACGCGCTCGATGCCGGGCTCGAGATCGTGCCGGTGCTGAACAAGATCGACCTGCCGGCCGCGGAACCCGACCAGGTCCGGCAGCAGATCGAGGACGTGATCGGCCTCGATGCCTCGGACGCGGTGATGATCTCGGCCAAGACCGGCCTGGGCATCGACGACGTGCTGGAAGCCATCGTGCACCGGCTGCCGCCGCCCAAGGGCGACCGCGACGCCACGCTGAAGGCGCTGCTGGTGGACTCGCTGGTACGACGTCTATCTCGGCGTCGTGGTGCTGGTGCGCATCGTCGACGGCGTAATGAAAAAAGGCCAGCGCATCCGCATGATGGGCACCAGCGCGGCTTACGATGTCGAGCGCGTCGGCTTCTTCACCCCGAAACTGACGCCGTCCGAGGAACTCGGCCCCGGCGAGATCGGGTTTATCACCGCGGCGATCAAGGAAGTCGCCGACACCAGGGTGGGCGACACCATCACCGACGATCGCAAGCCGGTGACGCAGATGTTGCCCGGCTTCAAGCCGGCGATTCCCGTGGTGTTCTGCGGGCTGTTTCCGGTCGATGCCAACGACTTCGAGGTGTTGCGCGCGGCGATGGGCAAGCTGCGGCTCAACGACGCCAGTTTTTCGTTCGAAATGGAGACTTCCGCCGCATTGGGCTTCGGCTTCCGCTGCGGCTTCCTCGGCCTGCTGCATCTCGAAATCATCCAGGAGCGGCTGCACCGCGAGTTCGATCTCAATCTGATCGCGACCGCGCCGAGCGTGATCTACAAGATGCATCTGACCGACGGCAGCGAGATCGAGATTCACAATCCGATCGACATGCCCGACGTCGTGAAGATCGCCGAGATGGAAGAGCCGTGGATCGAGGCGACGATCCTCACCCCCGACGAATATCTCGGCAGCGTGTTGAAGCTATGTCAGGATCGCCGCGGTTCGCAGAAGGAGCTCACTTATGTCGGCTCCCGCGCGATGGTGAAATACGACCTGCCGCTCAACGAGGTGGTGTTCGATTTCTATGATCGCCTGAAGTCGGTCTCCAAGGGCTATGCCTCGTTCGACTACCACCTCACCGACTACAAGCCGGCCGATCTGGTGAAGATGCAGATCCTGGTCAACAACGAGCCGGTGGACGCGCTCTCCATGCTGGTGCACCGCCAGCGCGCCGAGGGCCGCGGCCGCGCCATGGTCGAGAAGATGAAGGAACTGATCCCGCCGCACATGTTCCAGATCCCGATCCAGGCCGCGATCGGCGGCAAGGTGATCGCCCGCGAAACCGTCCGCGCGCTGCGCAAGGACGTGACGGCAAAATGCTACGGCGGCGACATCACAAGAAAGCGCAAGCTTCTGGAGAAGCAGAAGGAAGGCAAGAAGAAGATGCGCCAGTTCGGCAAGGTGGATATTCCGCAGGAGGCGTTCATTGCGGCGCTGAAGGTGGATAGTTGAGGCGTTTTTGGATACATTTCCGCGAGAGCGCGTAATTTTCAACCATCGGGAAGCATAGAATTTTCATTCGAGAAATGTTACGTTCCGTCTATGGCTACCACCGGTAAAAAGCCGACATCTCACGCTTACCACCAGCGCATGACCTCGCGCCGTGATCGATCGCCTGGGCAGGAGCCGAGTCCGGGACAGTTCCCCGTACCCGATCTGCGCGATCCCAAAGTGCTGGCGGAAATCCGCCGCGAAGCAAAGCTGATCGCGCAGCATCCGGAAAACGATGCGATCGATGACTGGATCGAGCAGGTCTACGATTGGGAATCTTGGAAATAGCGCGCGGCGATGTCGTGCTGATGGTCGTTCCGAGCGATCTCGGCAGGCCTCGTCCCGGCATTGTTGTTCAAAGCGATGAATTTGCTGCTGACCTTTTTACCATTTTTGCATGCCCGGTTTCCTCTGACCTACAAGATAAGCGGCAGCTCCGGCCGCTGATCGAAGCTGCTCCAGAGAACGGACTCCGTGTTCGTTCGCAAATCATGACCGATAGACTGGTCGCGTTGCGCCGCGACCGTATCCGTCGGGTGATTGGCCGCATCGATACCGAAGACGTCAGAGCAATTGGATCGGGCGCTTCTTCTGGTGCTCGGTCTCTCCAAATGGGTAGTTCGCTAGTGACAGGCCGCAGGACGATTACCGGACCATGACCCCGACCGCCGTCCTCATGCTGACAGTCATCACACGCTATTTTGAGGACATGCGATGAAGCTGACGTTCGATCGCGCGCACAACATCGCTTATCTGCGTTTTCGTCCCCGCGGCGCGCAGGTCGAGACCGTTCGCGTCAGTGACGAGCTGAATGTGGATTTGGCGCCGGACGGTTCTGTTTATGGCATCGAGTTGCTGAATGCAAATGAGCAATTACGCGCTGCGGACAATGGGAAACTCATGTTGGTCGATGGGGCCGATGGCCGCGAAGTGGAGCTTTCGCTGGAAGCTCAATGAGGTCGATCGGCGTAAAGCCCATGAAGCCAACAATCAAATATCAGGCCGATGACAACGCCGCCTATATTCGACTATCAAGGGGCGATATTCTGGAGAGTTCCGAGGTCGCACCGAACGTCGTATTCGATTATGACGTCGATGGTCGCATCGTCGGAATAGAATTGCTTAACGCCCGCGCGCAGCTGTCCTCCGAGCTTCTGACGGACGCCGTATAGATATTTGCTCGCGAACCGTCGCGCGCTGCGCAAGGACATCACCGCAAGAAAGCGCAAGCTTCTGGAGAAGCAGACGGAAGGCAAGAAGAAGAAGCGGCAGTTCGCAAGGTGGATATCCCGCAGGAGGCGCTCATTGCGGCGCTGAAGGTGGATAGTTAGACTAACCGACGCAGCACTTCGGAGGAGTTGAATGTTTCGCATGATATGTTTTTGCAGCATCTGGCTTTTCATGCTCGCTGCCTCTGCTGCGGCCCAGGAGACTTTCGATGAGAAGTACGGGAAAATGATTACCGACGGCGCTGCAACCGAGGCGATCAAGCTCGCTCTGGCAAAGATCGAAACGGCCACCTGCGACTCTGGTAAGCCCTGTATGCGGGCAACCGCCGAAGAGTTTGCGCAACCCCCCATCACTATAGAGGATGGCCGTGCAGCAATGATTTTCGCGATAAAATCAGCTCTTGCCGGATGGTGCGGCATCGATTGGAAGCGCAGCTTTCTGCCTATGATCGCGTTTGGTAAACACCAGAAGAAAATGAGCACGCGGCAGTTACAATTGATGTCGTTAATCCACGGTGACTTCCAGGCCCGACAGCTGGCGATCTATACGAAGTCAGGCCCTTGCCCACCGACCTTGCAACGTCAGCTGGACAGTCAATTGCCTAAGCTCAATTGACAGAATTCTCAGGGCTGGCGGATTGCAGAACAACCTTCCTCGCAGCCGAGGGACCGCGCGTCTTGATCGAAGCCGTCAGATGCCTTACGCCTGCGTGACGCCAACCGAAGACATCAAGACGAGGCCCCATGAACAAGCCGCCCGGTTTCGACCTCGTCGAGCGCGCGCGGGCGCTTGCGCCCCTGATCGCCCGGGAAGCCGACGAAATCGAGCGGACGCGGCGGCTGACGGCGCCGGTGGTGGCGGCGCTGGTCGAGAACGGGCTTTACCGGGCGCTGCTGCCGAAAAGCACCGGCGGCGCGGAAGTGGCGCCCGAGATCTTCATGCAGATGCTGGAGGAAATCGCCAAGGCCGATGCCTCCACGGCGTGGTGCCTTGGGCAGTGCGGCGTCTGCGCCATGACCGCGGCCTATCTCGATCCCGACGTTGCAGACGAGATTTTCAACACGCCGCCCGGCATCCTCGCCTGGGGCGCGATCGCCCATGAAATCCACGCCGTGCCCGGCGGCTATCGCGTCACCGCGCGCTGGGATTTCGCCAGCGGCTCGCGCCAGGCGAACTGGCTCGGCGCGCATGTGCAGGTCGTCGAGGCCGACGGCACCAGGCGGCGCAGGCCGGACGGCGCGCCGGAAATCCGTACCATCGTGTTTCCGGCGGCGAGCGCCACCATGTACGACGTCTGGGACGTGATCGGCCTCAGCGGCACCGGCACCGACTCCTACTCGGTCGAGAATCTGTTCATCCCCGAGAAATTCGCAGCCTTGCGCGATGAGCCCGCGGCGTTGCGCGAAAAAGGGCCGCTGTACCAGATCCTCACCTACACCATGTTCGGCCTCGGCTTCGCGGCGGTGTCGCTCGGCGTGGCGCGCGCCACGCTCGATGCCGCCACCGACCTCGCGCGTGGCAAGGCGTCGGCCGGCATCAAGGCCATGCGCGAGAACAACGCCGTGCAGACCCTGATCGGCCGCACCGAGGGCAACCTGCGCGCCGCGCGCGCCTATCTCTATGCGACGGCCGCCGAGGCGTGGCGCGACCTGACCCACTCCGGCGAACTGAGCAACGAGCATCGCATCGCTCTTCGGCTGGCTTCGACCTGGACCATTCACCAGGCGGCCTCGGTGGTCGATACCGCCTATCACATGGCGGGCGCCACCGCGGTATTTTCCGCCAACCCGTTCGAGCGCCGTTTTCGCGACATGCACGCCATCGCCCAGCAGATCCAGGCCCGCGACACCCACTACGAGGATGTCGGCAAGGCGATCCTGAGCGGCGGCGCCGAGGTCCTGCGCACGACGTCGCAGCGGATTTCCGGCGGTTAAGCCGCCGTCTGCGCGGCCACCTTCGTGGTTTCCGCCACCAGCCGCTGCAGCGCCGCCTTCGAGGCGCGCTGGGTCTCGGCCAGCTTCTTCGCGGCAGCGAGCGGCATCATCAACCGAATAAAGGCTTGCGCCAGCGGGTTTGCGCTTTCCACCTTGGCGCTGCGCAGCGACAGATGCGTGCCGCCATCGGCCAACGGCGTGAACTCCGCGGTCTGCCGGGCCACTGTGCCCATCGGCGTGCCGATGTGCCAGGTCACGTAGTCGAACGGCCGCCAGTCGACGATCTCGTGCACGGTTGAGCCCTTGCCATGCGCGCAGTGCTGAACCGCGCCGGCAACGACGCGTCCGCCGGCCAGCCCGGTCATGGTCATGCCGTCCAGCCCCTGCTGCCAGCGGATCTTCTTGTCGACGTCGGTCACATAAGCCCAGGCGACGGCCGGCGGCACCGGCAGGTCCACTTCCATCGATTCGAACGCCAGCGGCTCGTCGCGCTCGACGAAGATGCGGCGCGAGGCGCGCCATTTGGCAAACACCGGCGCGAGGTCATAGATGTAGCAAATCGTATCGCCGAACTCCTCCATGTGTTCGACGTGACGGATCGCACCTGCGAAAAAATCCGGCAGCCCGATAGCGTCGGCGGCCTGTTGGGTAACCAGTGCATAGGCCTTGATGCCGGTCGACTTCGTCACCGAGTTCTTCATCAGCCGGTGCAGCCGGATCACTTCCGGGCCCTGCAGCTCGCTCCGTCCCGCCAGCGTCTGCACGGCGTATTCGCCATGGTGCAGGAAGAATTTCAGGTCGAGGCTGCCCATGTTGCGGCACGCGTTGCAGGTGCAGGTCGTATTCAGCCGCATCGCGGCAAGCGTATTGGCAAAACTGCAATAGATGCGCTCGATGGCGTCGAGCGGAAACTGCCGCTGCGGCACGTTCGCGTCGGGCAGATGGGCCAGCGCCGCGTCGCCCTGCAGATTGGATAGCGTAATCGGCGCCCTGATCTCGGCGAAAATGCTCTTGAACAGCGCGTCGAGCACGCCCTGCGCGTGCTCGAGCTCCGAAGAGGTCAAGAACATCGTATAGCCGGTGATGTCGGCGACGAGGAGAAAGCCTTTTTGCGGCACAGTTTCCGCCTTTCAATGTCACGGCCCCGGCTCTGCAGCGCACCGCTTCGCGAAGAGCTACGCGCTGCGCTGCGTCCGGGGCAGGCCTGAAATACGGACAGTCTAGCAGAAAGTTGCGGCCGTGGAACCCGCGCGTGCCGCTGCGCGTTTCGATTCCAACGTCGGCACACATAGGGAGAGCACCATGCCGCGCGGCGATAAATCGAGCTACACCGACAAGCAGAAACGCATGGCCGAGCATATCGAGGAAGGCTACGAGAAACGTGGGACGTCCAAGGACGAAGCCGAGCGTCGGGCCTGGGCGACCGTCAACAAGGAAACCGGCGGCGGCAACAAGAGCGGCTCCGGGCGCGGCGTCCCCGACACCAACGTCTCGGCGAAAAAGGGCGGCCGGATCGGCGGCCCGCGCGGCGGCAAGGCCTCCGCAAGCCGCCCGGCTGCGGCGCGCTCGCGCTCCGCGAAAAAGGCGGCGGCAACGCGCAAGCGCAATGTGACGAAGCGCTCGGCAGCCCGCAAGACCGCGCGGAAGCGGTAGACCGTAGGGTGGGCAAAGCCGCCGGGCGCGAACGCGTCCGGCAGCGTGCCTACCATTCAGCGCCAGATCCGGATGAAGATGGTGGGCACGGCGCGAAGGGCGCCTTTGCCCACCCTACGGCTGTCCTAGTTGATCACGATCCGCGTGTTGCCGCGGCCGTCGCGTTCGATCAGCGAATACAGCGCCGCGGCATGCTGTGGATGCAGCCGCACGCAGCCATGCGAGGCGGGGCCGCCGAGCCGCGACAGCTCAGTGGTGCCGTGAATGGCAAAGCCGTGATAGAAGAAGATCGAATGCGGCATCGGCGAATTGTAATATCTGCGCGAGAACCAGCGCCGCGCCATCATTTGCGGCCTGAATACGCCGCTCGGCGTGCCGTAGCCGCTGCGGCCGGTCGAAACCGGCCAGCTGTAGCGCGGGTAGCCGTCGATGCTCACGTCCATGCGCTGGGAATATCTGTCAATATGGACCACGACACCGGCGCACGCCGGCGCCGATGTCGACATCACAGCGCCGGCAAATATCAGCCCTGCGAGCCATCGGCTCGACGGCCGTTTCATGATCGCGCCCCTGCGTTTCAATTCTTGTTGAGGGCATGATGCGGTTTGGAGATGCAGGCTGTAAAGACCGCGAGCACGCACGCACCCCCGCAGTTTGCGGTTAAGCTTAACCCGCCGCTGTTCTCACCTGCTGATTTCGCGCACTACTTGCGTTATAATGAGTACCGATGACCCCTCGCCTGATTCTCACCCTGCTGCTCATCTGTTTTGTCACCGCCTCCGCCGCGCTGGCGCAGGACAAGGGCATCGATCCCCGATTGTTGCCGCCGCTGCCCAATCCCAATGATCCCCATCTCGGCGCCAAGGAATTGTTCGCGCGCAAGATATTGCCGGCGGCGATGCCGACGCGCGTGATCGGCTTCTATGCCAAGGGCTGCATCGCCGGCGCCGAGGCGCTGCCGATCAACGGCGACACCTGGCAGGTGATGCGGCTGTCGCGCAACCGCAATTTTGCGCATCCCGATCTGGTCGCGCTGCTGAAACGGCTGTCGGTCAAGGCGCACAAGGATGCCGGCTGGCCCGGAATTCTGGTCGGCGACATGTCGCAGCCGCGCGGCGGCCCGATGATCACAGGCCATGCCAGCCACCAGGTCGGGCTCGATGCCGACATCTGGCTGACCCCGATGCCGAACCGGCGACTGTCGCGCGAAGAGCGCGAGGAGATGTCGGCGGTGATGATGGTGCGCGACGACCGCCTCGACATCGATCCGAAGGTCTGGACGCCGACCCATCTTTCCGTGATCCGCGATGCGGCGCGGGAGCCCGCCGTAGAACGCATCTTCGTCAACGCCGCGATCAAGAAGGCATTGTGCCGTGAAGCCAAGGGCGACCGCAGCTGGCTTTTCAAGGTGCGGCCGATGTACGGCCACGACTATCATTTCCACATCCGCATCAAATGCCCGCCCAGCGGCGGCGAATGCGAATCGCAGCCGCCGCCCAAGGAGAGCGAGGGCTGTAGCGCCGGCGACCTTGCCTACTGGTTCAAGGATTCGGTGCTGCATCCAAAACCGCCGAAAATCCCGCCGAAACCGAAACCGCCGATGACGCTGGCGCAATTGCCCGCGGCATGCCGGCAGGTTTTGGCGGCGCCGGACGCGAAGCCGTAGGGTGGGCAAAGGCGCGTCTTCGCGCCGTGCCCACCATCCGTACACACCGCCGTCATCCCCGCGTAACGGCTTTGCCGTTATCGCGAGAGGTGCTCGCCATTCTTCACGGCGAGCCTCGAGGATGGCCCACGAGCGTCTGCGGCCATCCTTCGAGACGCGCGCAAGAGCGCGCTCCCTGGGGATGACGGCGGTGTGTGTGTGCGGCGATTTAAGGTGGTGGGCACGCCACCGGGCGCATGCGCGCCCGTCGCTTTGCCCACCCTGCGAATAGGAGCCTTTGCCCGAGCCGGGCGATGCTGTAAGCTGACCTTAGCGATATCCCGGTTCGCCGTAAGCGGGCCTGGGACACCCGGAACGGCGCTTCCGTCTATCGCATTCATCGACAACCAACGCTTGCGTTGCGTGCGCTGACCGTGCCCGCGACCATGCACGGAGCGTCATCATGCGTCGTTTTGCCGGCTTTCTCATTGCCTTCACGATTGTATTCGGATCGGCGCCCGCGCTGGCGCAGGACAAGACTCTGATGGTATTCGCCGCCGCGTCGATGAAGAACGCGCTCGACGATATCGACGCCGCCTACAGCGCGAAAACCGGCGTCAAGATCGTCGTCAGCTATGCCGCGAGTTCGGCATTGGCAAAACAGATCGAACAGGGCGCGCCCGCCGATGTGTTTGCGTCCGCCGACACCGACTGGATGGACTATGCTGCGGGTAAAAAGAACATCAACGAGTCGACGCGAGTGAATTTGCTCGGCAACGCGATCGTCCTGATCGCACCAAAGGATTCCAAAATCGACAGCGTCGCCATCGGACAAGGTTTTGATCTTTCAAAACTCGCCGGCGACGGCAGGATCGCGACCGGCGACGTCAAAGCCGTTCCGGTCGGCAAATACGCCAAGGCGGCATTGGAAAAGCTCGGCGCGTGGAGCGCGGCCGCGCCGAAATTCGCGATGGCGGAGAACGTGCGCGCGGCGCTGCTGCTGGTGTCGCGCGGCGAAGCCGCACTCGGCATCGTCTACGCGACCGACGCCAAGGTCGAGTCCGGCGTGAAGATCGTCGGCACCTTCCCGGCGGATTCGCATCCCGCCGTCATCTATCCGGTGGCGGCGACCAGGACCGCGAAAGCGGAAGCCGCGGATTATCTCGCCTTCCTGCGCTCGACCGCGGCCAAGGCCATTTTCGAAAAATACGGTTTTACGTTTTTGGTCAGCCCGACGACATGACACCGTCATGTCGTCATTGCGAGGAGCGCAGCGACGAAGCAATCCAGGACCCCCTCCCTTCCCTCCCCCGCGAGCGGGGGAGGGTTAGGGTGGGGGGATTGCTTCGTCGCAAGGGCTCCTCGCAATGACGGGAGCACCGAGGTCATATGTCTGACATTTCTCCCACGGAATGGACCGCGATCCTGCTGTCGCTGCGGGTCGCGCTGGTGGCCACGCTGGTGGCGACGCCGATCGGCATTGCGGTGGCATGGCTGCTGGCGCGGCGCGAGTTCTGGGGCAAATCCGTCGTCGATGCCTTGATCCATCTGCCGCTGGTGCTGCCGCCGGTGGTGACCGGTTATCTGCTGCTGCTGACATTCGGCCGGCGCGGCCTGGTCGGCGGCTGGCTCGCCGACCATCTCGGCATCGTGTTCGCGTTCCGCTGGACCGGCGCGGCGCTGGCCTGCGGCATCATGTCGTTTCCACTGCTGGTGCGCCCGATCCGGCTGTCCATCGAGGCGATCGACAAGCGGCTGGAGCAGGCCGCGGGCACGCTGGGGGCGGCGCCGTGGCGGGTGTTTACGACGGTGACGCTGCCGCTGGCGCTGCCCGGCGTACTCGCCGGCATGGTGCTGGGCTTTGCCAAGGCGATCGGCGAGTTCGGCGCCACCATCACCTTCGTCTCCAACATTCCCGGCGAGACCCAGACCATTTCCTCGGCGATCTATTCGCTGATCCAGACCCCCGATGGCGACACCGCCGCATTACGGTTGGTGATCGTCTCCATCGTCATCGCCATGGGCGCGCTGATCGCGTCGGAATTTTTCGCACGCCGCGCCACCCAGCGCCTGCACGGGAACTGACTGATGTTGCGCGTGGAGGTCTTCAAACAGCTCGGTGAATTCTCCATCGAAGCCTCGTTCACCAGCGAAGGGCGCGTCACCGGCCTGTTCGGTGCCTCCGGAGCGGGCAAGACCTCGCTGATCAACATGATCGCAGGCCTGCTGAAGCCCGATCGCGGGTTCATCGCCATCGATAACGAAACGCTGGACGACACTGCGGCGCGGCTGCACGTGCCACCCTATCGCCGCCGCATCGGTTATGTGTTCCAGGACGCGCGGCTGTTTCCGCATCTCGATGTCAGCCAGAATCTGGACTACGGCCGGCGCATGAACGGGCTGCCGCGCGACCGCTCAAGCGAAGCGCGCATCACCGACCTGCTCGACATCGGCGGCCTCAAGGATCGCCGTCCCGGTCAATTGTCCGGCGGCGAGCGTCAGCGCGTCGCGCTCGGCCGCGCGCTATTGTCGAAACCGAGATTGCTGCTGCTCGATGAGCCGCTGGGCTCGCTGGACGAAGGCCGCAAGGTCGAGATCCTGCCCTATCTGGTGCGGCTTCGCGACGAAGCCGGGATTCCGATGGTCTATGTCAGCCACGACGCGGCCGAATTGCGCCAGTTGGCGACGCAGATCGTGATGCTCCGGCACGGCCGGGTAACCGCGCTCGGCGGAGTCAAGGTGCTGTCCAAATAGCCACCACGTGTCCCGGACGCGGTGCGGCATTCTTCATGCCGCTCCACAGAGCCGGGACCGTAACGAACACCGGCGCTTGGTACGGTCCCGGTTCTGCGAAGCAGCGCTGAAGGAGCGCTGCATCGCGCCCGGGACACGATGCTCTCAAATCCCCGTCACCGACGCCCACATCCGCGCCAGCTTGCGCTTGAACTTCGCCATCCGCGTCTCCGGCACGACGTCTTCCTCATCCTCCGGCAAGCGCAGTCCGACGACGTTCACCCGCCCGCCGCCGATGCTGCGCGCGACCAGAACGATGGAATCGAGCGCAAGCTCCGCGCCTTCCTTCGGCGCGCGATCGAGATGAATGTCGAAGTAATCCGCCAGCGTCAGTTTTGCCTGCTCTTCATCCACCGCTACGCCGTAAACTTCCGCAAGCTCGCCAAGCGTGTGCTCGCCGGATACCGTGAAATCGCCGAGCAGATGCGGATCGGGCGCCGTGCTCGGCGCCATGTCGACAAAGAAGCGGTCGAGCGCCTCGGCTTTTTCCGGCGGCGCCAGCAGATAGATGTAATCGCCGGCCGCGACCGGCTCGGCCTCGGCCGGCGACAAGATCTTCTCGTCGCGAATGACCAGCGTCGGCTTCGACCATGACGGAATCAGGCCGCGGCGCAGGTACAGGCTCTTGGAGCGGACGGAATAGCCGACCAGTTGCTGCTCGAGCTGGCCCGGCAGATCCAGTTCGATCCGCCGCGGCCCGCGATCGGAGCGCGGCAGTGCGACGTGGAGACGACGGGCCGCGGCGGCCAGCGTCCAGCCCTGCAGCAGCAGCGAGATGATGACGACGACGAAGGCAACGTCGAAATACAAGATAGGCCTTCGACAACCCGACCAGCATCGGGATCGACGCCAGGAAGATCGCCACCGCGCCGCGCAGGCCGGTCCAGGCGATAAACGTCTTCTCGCGCCAGTTGAACTTGAACGGCGCCAGACAGAGAAACACCGCGATCGGCCGCGCCACCAGCATCAGCACGAAGGCGACCACGACCGCCGAACCGATGCTGCCGACCAGCCGCTGCGGCGATACCAGGAGGCCCAGCAGCACGAACATCACGATCTGCGCCAGCCAGGTCGCGGCGTCGAGAAAGGTCACCACCGAATTATGCGCGCGGGTCGGCCGGTTGCCGATGATGATGCCGGCGAGGTACACCGCGAGAAACCCCGAGCCGTGCACGATCTGCGCGCCGCCGAAAATCACCAACGCGGCGGTGGTGACGAACGGCGCGTGCAGCCCCTGCGGCAGCGCGACGCGGTTCAACCCCAGCACCACCAGCCGCCCGCCGATCACGCCGACGATGGTGCCAAGCACGGCCTCGCGGACCAATTCCAGCACCACATGCGCGGCCGAGCTATCGCCGATCGAAATCAGTTCCACCAGCATCAAGGTGAGAAACACCGCAAACGGATCGTTGGTGCCGGACTCCGCCTCCAGCGTTGCGCCGACGCGGGGACGCAAGCGCAAGCCCTGCGCATGCACCAGCAAGAACACCGCCGCGGCATCGGTCGATGCCACCACGGCGCCGACCAGCAGCGCCTCGGTCCAGTTCAGGTCGAGTGCGATCTTGGCGATGGGGGCGGTAATCAGCGCCGTCAGCAGCACGCCGACGGTGGCCAGCACCATCGACGGCGCCAGCACCGCGCGGATGCTTTGGAAGCGCGTCTTTAAGCCGCCGTCGAACAGGATCAGCGCCAGCGCCACCGATCCCACAAGATAGGTGGTGCGGACATCGTCGAACCGGATCTGGCCGGGGCCGGAATCGCCGGCAAACATGCCGATCAACAGAAACACCAGCAGCAGCGGCGCGCCGAAGCGCAGCGCCAGCAGGCTCGACAGGATGCCGGCCATCACCAGAACTGCGCCGAGAAGAATGGCTATGCTGACCGAATCGAGAGAAGCCATGAAACTCCGCAATCACCGCAAAACCTTGCGATTGCATCCTTATCGTCGCCACACTTCGACGCCAACCCATTTCTGCCGGCCGACAACATTCCCCGTCATCCTGAGAGGATGTGACCCTATGCGAGGGACGGGCGATGTTGTCGCGTGGTTAGAGGCTGTTCAAGAAGGGCGGTGATAGGCAGCTGTATGCGTCCGATGGCTGTTATTATCGAGGCTGCGCCAGCAGGCGATGGCCGGTAAGGATGTTGTTTGCGAGGGCGAACCAGCGCAGCACGCAGAGAACCTTTTCACGGCCGCGGACGAGGAACTGGCGCAGGCCCCAGTTGCGGAAGCGGGCATTGATGCATTCACCCGGAGCGCGTCGCTTGTAGACGCCTTTGCCGTGAGGGCTTTTCATCCGTCTTCGCCAGGCTGCCACTCCGGGGCCATCATCCGGGCGCGGAGCGTAGGGATCGGTATTGTGCTTGCTCTTGACGGCCGGGCCATACACCTTCACGCCGCTTGCCGCGGCCCATTCGATATCCTCATTCTTGTTGAAGCCGCCGTCGACGAGCTGCCGCTTCGGCAGTTTGCCAAAATCCCGCTTGATGGTTTCCCCCATGGGCCGCATCAGGCCGCGGTCGGAGCCGGTTGTCTCCGCGCTCGTGGAGATGACGATCTGGCCCCCGGCCACGGTACCGATCTGGCAGTTATAGGCCGGCCGGAAGCCGCCGGCCGGCATCTTCATGACCCGCGCTTGCGGGTCGGTGGTGGAAACGCGCGGCTCTGAAGGTTTGGTCCCTTTCTTCTTGTTGTTCCTGTTCGCCCTGTCTTTGCGCGCGCGATGCGCCTCAATCTCGGCAAGCTGGGCCAGTGCGGCCTGTACCCGTGCCTCGCGCTCACGGGCCGCACGTTCCTTGGCGGCACGGATGCGCCGGTTGCTGGCATCGGGATCGTCATCGTTCTCCTCGCGGAGTTGCTCGACCAGGCGCTTCGCCTTCCGCAATTCCTTGTAGAGCTTCTTCTGCCGCCGGTACGAGCCCGTTCCGGCCGAGGCGCGTACCCGCAAGCCGTCCTGAACTACCTCATCGAGGTTGATCACATTGGCAACCGACAGCGAGGCGACATTCTCGATCAACAGCCGCTCGAGCAGTTCCGGATGTTCCGTGCGGAAGTCGGACAGACCGTGATAGTTCAGGCTAACCCCGCCGCACAGCCACCGGTATGCATCGTCGCTCTCGCAAAGCCGGGCCAGCGCCCGCGCGCTGCCGACACCTTGCGTCGTCGCGTAAAGCCACAATGCAAGCAGCAGCCGCGGACTGGGGGGAGATTGGCCTGGACCATGCGCGCGCGCCTGCACCCGCTCCTCCAGCGCGCTCAGGTCAAGCTTCTCGACATAGGCCCAGATCACCCGCGCCGGATGCTCGACAGGCAGCAACGCCTCCAGATCCACCGCGCGCAATTCAACCTGATCGCGCACCGGTTCACGAAGCCTCGGTGCTCCTGCCCATCCCGTTTTTACCGGCTCGCTCTCAGGCAAATCTCCAAAAAGTGTCTCGTCTGCCATCGCTCTCTCCGGTGTTCTTCTTCGCACAGAGAATCACCCGTCGACTGCTTCGGCAAACAAAATCGTGCTAAAGATTTACAGCCTCTGAGGTGCCGCGCGCTTGCGCGGCGTCTCGAAGGATGGCTGCGAGCGCGACTGTGGCCGTCCTTCGAGGCTCGCCGCTGCGCGGCGAGCACCTCAGGATGACGGGAGAGATATGTCGTAGCGATGGCGTCGGCGCTGCGCTTGTGAGATTCTGCCGCCATTCGAATCAAGCCGATGAAGCGGCCGCGCTGCCGTTCGAGACGAGATTTTGACGATGCTGGATTTGGGCGGATTCTACGAAATGTTGCAGAACGCGGCGCGCTCGGTCGGCGCCGAGGTCACCTCGCCCTGGTTCTATCTGCAGCTCGGCCTGATGCTCGCCGCCGCCGGGATCGCGTTCGGCGTCGGCGCCGCGGTTCGCTCCCGCATTGACATGACCGCGCTCGGCATGGGCTGGCCGGCGCCGCTTCGGCTGTTCCTGCGGGTGCTGGTCGGCAGCGCGTCGACCGCGGCATTCGCCATCCTGATGACCGTGGCGCGCGGGGTGATGCTGGCGTCGACCTGGCCGAGCCGCAGCTATCTGCTCGAGGTCTCCGCCAAGCTCGCCGTCGCCTGGCTGATCATCCGTCTCGTCACCAGCGTGATCCGCAACGAATTCGTGGTCCGCGTGGTGTCGCTGGCGGCATGGCTGGTCGCCGCGCTCAGCATCATCGGGCAGCTGGATTCCACCCTCGACGCGCTGGATTCGGTGGCGATCGTGCTCGGCGGCCTGCGGCTGACGCCGCTGCTGCTGATCAAGCTCGCCGTGCTGCTGGCGGTGGCGCTCTGGCTCGCCAACATCGCGAGCAAGTTTCTCGAAGCCCGCATCACGCAATCGCGGGATCTGACGCCGTCGATCCAGGTGCTGCTGGTCAAGATGATGCGGCTGGCGCTGATGGTGCTCGCCGTCGCCATCGTGATGAGCGCGGTCGGCATCAACCTGTCGGCGCTGGCGATCTTCTCCGGCGCGGTCGGCGTCGGCATCGGTTTCGGCTTGCAGAAGATCGTCGCCAATTTTATCTCTGGCGTCATCCTGCTGGCGGACAAATCGGTAAAACCCGGCGACCTCGTCACTATCGGCGACAGTTCCGGGCGTATCAGCGCGATGAACACGCGCTATATTTCGGTCGCCGCCGGCGACGGCCGCGAATTCCTGATTCCCAACGAGGACCTGATCACCCAGAAGGTGGTGAACTGGACCTACACCGACAAGAATACCTTGGTGAAAGTCAATTTCAGCACCAATTACGACGCCGATCCGCGGCTGGTCTGCAAGCTGGCGATCGAGGCGGCGGAAGCCTCGCCGCGCGCCACCAAGGGCAAGCCGCCGAACTGCCTGATCACCGAATTCGCCGAGGCCGGCATGAAGTTCACCCTGACGTTCTGGATTTCCGATCCGGACGGCATGGACAAGGTCAGGAGCGACGTGATGCTGACGCTATGGGACGCCTTCAAGCACGACGACATCCGCGTGCCCTATCCCGTCCGCGAAATCCGCATCCGCGGCGGCGCGCTGCCAGTGGAGACCACGGTCGAGGTGCCGGGGTGAGACTGCTGCTTGTGCCCCGGACGCAGCGCAGCGCGCAGCCCTTGCGGAGCGGTGCGCTGCAGAGCCGGGGCCGTAACGAACACAATTCTCTCGTCGTGCCCAGGCTTGTCCCGGGCATCCACGTCTTACTTTCTTGGAGGCAAAGACGTGGATGGCCGGGACAAGCCCGGCCATGACGGTTCTGTGCTTGGTACGGTCCCGGCTCTGCGGAGCGGCATGAAGAATGCGCACCGCGTCCGGGACACGGTACTATCGTTCTTGCGCTGCCCGGCCCGATCACTAAATTAGACCTCAAATCACCCGCCGAAATGATCACCCTATGAGCTACGTCGAAGCCTCCGAAACCTCCCAGCGCAAGACCGGGCAGATCAAGCTGCATGGTCCATCAGGCTTTGCCGGCATGCACAAGGCGGGTGCGCTGGTCTCAAAATGCCTCGATGAGCTGACCGACATCGTCAAGCCGGGCGTGCTGACCTCGAAAATCGACGATTTCGTCCGCGACTTCGCCTTCAGCCATGGCGCCTATCCCGCCACGCTGATGTATCGCGGCTACCGCTATTCGACCTGCACCTCGATCAATCACGTGGTCTGCCACGGCATGCCGGGCGACCGGGTGCTGAAGGAGGGCGACATCGTCAACATCGACGTCACCTTCATCGTCGAGGGCTGGTATGGCGATTCCAGCCGGATGTATGCGCTGGGCGCCATCGCGCGAAAAGCCGAGCGGCTGGTCGAGGTCACCTATGAGGCGATGATGCGCGGCATCGCCGCGGTCAAGCCGGGCGCCACCACCGGCGACATCGGCCACGCCATCCAGAGTTTCGTCGAGCCGCAGGGCATGAGCGTGGTGCGCGACTTCTGCGGCCATGGCCTGGGCCGCATGTTCCATGACGAGCCGAACATCATCCACATCGGCCGCCCCGGCGAAGGCGTGACCCTGAAACCCGGCATGTTCTTCACCATCGAGCCGATGATCAATCTCGGCAAGCCGCACGTGAAAATCCTGTCCGACGGCTGGACCGCGGTGACGCGCGACCGCTCGCTGTCGGCGCAGTTCGAGCATTCGGTCGGGGTGACCCAGAACGGCGTCGAGATTTTTACGCTGTCGCAGCGCAGGCAGGAGAAGCCGCTATCTCCGGCTTAATTAGCGCAGCCACAACCTGCCGTCAGTTGTAAAGTTGCGCCGGCCGCGGCATTGTTGTCGCCGATGCCCGCAGAAACCAGCTACCAGTCTGGATTTGACGACGAGCCGCATTACCACGGCCATCGCGAGCGGCTGCGCAAGCGTTTTCGCGGTGCGGGGGCAGACGCGCTGAGCGATTATGAGCTGCTGGAAATGGTGCTGTTCCGCGCCATTGCGCGCCGCGACGTCAAACCGCTGGCGAAATCGCTGATCGGCAAGTTCGGGTCGTTCGCCGAAGTCGTGCACGCGCCGGATGCGCGGCTGCGCGAAGTCAGCGGACTCGGCGAGGCCGCCATCACCGAGATCAAGCTGATCGCCGCAGCCGCAAGCCGCGTCGCCAAAGGGCAATTGAAGGCACGCACCATGCTGTCGTCATGGAGCGACCTGATCGACTATTGCCGGACCGCGATGGCTTTCGCCGACAAGGAGCAGTTTCGCGTGCTGTTCCTCGACAAACGCAACCAGCTGATCTCCGACGAGTTGCAGCAGGTCGGCACCGTCGATCACACCCCGGTCTATCCGCGCGAAGTCATCAAGCGCGCGCTGGAATTGTCGGCCACCGCGCTCATCCTGGTGCACAACCACCCCTCCGGCGACCCGACGCCGTCGCAGGCCGATATCCAGATGACCCTCGGTATCGTCGACATCGCCGACCCGCTCGGCATCGTCGTGCACGACCACATCATCGTCGGCAAGAATGGGCATGCCAGCTTGAAGGGGCTGAAGCTGATGTGACGGCCCGCCGAATCAACTTGAGGTAGCTCAAGCGGGCATGTAGGCTGCGGCAAGCCGGATCATGAACGGTTCAAAGGAGGCGGACGATGGCAGATGGTTTTCCGGCCGTAGGGCATAAATACCTCGTCGACTTCAAGGCCGATGATGGCAGCGGTTTCAAGGTACAGCTCGATTTCCATTCGGAAACCTCGATGACCTACACCGGCGTCAAGCCGAACGGGGACCTCGACCCCAGCAACGTCGAAACCGTCACCATCAAGGTCGACCCGATCCGGGACATGCTGTTCCTGGTGACCTGGACGGAAGAGGCCGGAGCGGTCATCGTGCATCTGGAGGACTACAAGGAATACAGGATCATCAGCAACTACGTTGATCCCGGTCCGCCACCGACGCTTACGATATACCGCGGCCCGATGAAGCAGATTTCCTGAGCCGCATGGCTCGTGTCCCGGACGCGGTGCGGCATTCTTCATGCCGCTCCGCAGAACCGGGACCGTACAAGACGAAGACCTGTCATTGCCGGGCTTGACCCGGCAATCCATCCCTCTTCGAAAGAATCTTGAAGGAAAAGATGGATGCGCGGGTCCCGGCTACGCCAAGGCTTCGCCGGGCACTTTAGTGTCAGGCCGGCGAAGCTTTTAGCGAAGACGGCAAGCCCGCGCATGACGACATTGTCGCGCCCGTTACGGCCCCGGCTCTGCAGCGCACCGCTCCGCAAGAGCTACGCGCTGCGCTGCGTCCGGGGCACGCGGCCGCGCTTACTGCCTGACCAATATCAGCGGATCGGCGGTATCGGGCACGCGGCGCCATTGCGCGTTGTCGTCGGCTTCGAACTGCCAGGTGTCGCCGCGGGCATTCATCAGCAGCATCTGGCCGCGTTCGAGCCGCCACAGCGTCGGCGCGAATGCGGCGACCGCGGGATCGCATTTCGGCTTGAGAAACACCTGGAAATTGTCCTGGCCGGCTTCGGTGTTGGTCAGGGTCAGGCCGCAGACCGTCTGGCCGTTGCCGCGCACCATCGCCCAGTCGCCGATCATCTGATCCATCGACTTCGCCAGTGAACGGGCGGCAGCGAGATTCTGCAGGATGTACACGCCCTCGCCGGTCCGCAGGCCTTCGAAAATTCCGCTCTCGACCTCGGTGAAGTCGATCACCGGCTGACCTGCCGCATCCTGCAGCCGCACGATGTCGCCGAGCCCCCTGATGCTCCAGGCCGTGATGTCCTTGGTGAATGGCAAGCGCCGCGGCGCAGCCTGCCTCCAGCTCGAGTTTCAGGTTTTGCGCCGGGCCGTCCTTCAGCGTCACCACGCAGGTCTTGCTGCGTTCGGTGGTCGAAAGCTCCCACTGGCCGATCATATCTTTCTTGAGTGTGTTGGCATCCTGCGCCCACGTGGGCGAAGTTGAAACGAGCAACGAAAGGACAAGCGCCGTCATTGCGAGCGAAGCGAAGCAATCCAGAGCCGCGCGCGAGGAAGGACTGGATTGCTTCGTCGCGGAGTTTATCATCGGGCCGGCCAGAGGCCGGACCCGTTGGCTCCTCGCAATGACGGGGCGCATGATCACCGCCCCTTCGCCGGCGTTTCCGCGACCGGCGTCAGCGGCGGCTTGCCGGCGAACCAGGCTTTGAGGTTATCCACCACCAGCTGATCCATGGCGTTGCGCGTCACCACCGAGGCCGAGCCGATATGCGGCAGCAGCACCACATTCTGCATGGCTTTCAGTTCATCCGGCACGGTCGGCTCGTTGGCGAACACATCGAGTCCCGCGGCCAGGATGGTGCCGGACTTCAGCGCCGCGATCAGCGCCTGCTCGTCGACCACCGAGCCCCGCGCCACGTTGATGATGACGCCACGCGGTCCCAGCGCCTTCATCACGTCGGCATTGATCATGTTCGCCGTCGACGCACCGCCGGGCAGGATCAGCACCAGCGTATCAACCGCCTTCGCCATCTCGATCAAATCGGGATAGTGCTTGTAGGAGACGCCCTCGGCCGGATTACGCGAATGATAGACGACCGGCACACGGCACGCATCCAGCCGCCGCCCGATCGCCTGGCCGATGCGGCCCATGCCGACCATGCCGACTTTGCGGTCGCGCAGCGAGCCGACGCTCAGGGGATACTGCTGCGTGGTCCACAGCCCGGAGCGCAGATAGCGGTCGGCCTTGACGAATTCGCGCAAGGTGCAGATCAGCAGGCCCAGCGCGATATCCGCGACTTCCTCGGTGAGGACGTCGGGCGTGTTGGTGACCATGATATTGTGCTCGGCCGCATAGGCCGCGTCGATGTGGTCGTAGCCGACGCCGAAACTGGCGACGATTTCGAGTTTTGGAAACTGCGCCAGCGTGGCCTTGTCGCCGCGCACGGTATTGTAAGTGACCGCCATGCCGCGCACCTTTTCCGCAACCGCCGGCGTCAGGCGGTCGAGATCGCCGCGGGTTTCGAATTTGTGCAGCACGAACTGGTCGGAAAAGCCGTTATCGACAATGGGCTTGTGCGGCCCGTACACCAGCAAATCGATCTTCTCCGAAGAAATCGCGGCAGCCATCAGTTTTCCTTTCCAAGCGCACTTTCGTGCCAGCGCCGCAAGGCGAGATGCGAGGCCAGCGCCAGCAGCATATAAATGACAATCCCCGCGACGGAGAGCAACAGCAGCGCCGCGAACATTCGGGGAATGTTGAGGCGATAGCTGGATTCCGCAATCCGGTAGGCGAGCCCGGACCCCGCCCCGGCCGAACCCGCGGCGATTTCGGCGACCACCGCGCCGATCAGCGACAGCCCGCCGGCGATGCGCAGCCCGCCGAGCATGTAGGGCAATGCGGCGGGCAGTTTCAGATAACGCAGGGTTTGCGCGCGCGAGGCGCCATAGAGATGGAACAGCCCGGCCAGATTGCGATCCACGGAATTGAGGCCAAGCGTGGTGTTGGACAGCACCGGAAAGAACGCCACGATCCAGGCGCAGACGATCACCGCGGTCTGCTGCGGCAGGTAGATCAGGAGCAACGGCGCGATCGCGATCACCGGCGTCACCTGCAGGATGATGGCGTAAGGCAGCAGCGAATATTCCAGCCATTTCGACTGGTTGAACAACAGCGCCAATCCGATGCCGCCGATCGCGGCCGCGACAAAACCTTCGAGGGTGGTCCACAGGGTCGTCAGCAGCGATTGCGACAGGATAGGCCAATCCACGATCAGCGTCGAAAATACCGCGCCCGGTCCCGGCAGCACGTAGGGCGGAATATCATTGATGCGCACCACCAGATCCCACGCCGCGACGCCGGCCGCCAGCACGGCGATGGGAAGCAGAATTCGCAGCCGGCGCGCGTTGCCGCCGCCCGGTTTTTGTCGCTCCGCGGATGATGGCGGGGTTTCCAGCGAGCTCATGACGCAAGCTTCTCGCCGCAGGCATCGGCCAGCGCGATCGAGACTGCGCGGCAATATCCGGCATATTCGGCGGAGGTGCGAAACTCCTCGGTCCGAGGCTCCGCGGCATCGATGCGGAATTCCGTGGCGATGCGTCCCGGACGCGGCGTCATCACGATCACCCGCTGCGACAGGTAGACCGACTCGAACACCGAATGGGTGACGAAGATGACGGTCTTGCGCAAATTGCGCCACAGCGCCAGCAGGTCGTTATTGAGCCTGAAGCGGGTGATCTCGTCGAGCGCGGCGAACGGTTCATCCATCAGCAAAATGTCGGGATCGGTGACCAGCGCGCGCGCCAGCGACACCCGCATCTTCATGCCGCCGGAGAGTTCGCGCGGGAATGCGTCTGAAAATTCCGCCAATCCCACCTGCGCCAGCGCCGCGCCGACACGCGCATCGGCTGTTTCGCGCGGCATGTGCGCAAGCTTCAGCGGCAGGCGCACATTCTCGCGGACACTGGTCCACGGCATCAGCGTCGGTTCCTGAAACACGAAGCCGATCGAACGCCCCGCCTGCGCGCCGTGATGGGCGACCCGCACCACGCCGGACGTCGGCGCGCTCAAGCCTGCGATCAGCCGCAACGCCGTCGATTTTCCGCAGCCGGACGGCCCCAGCAGCGAAACGAATTCACCTTTGCGCACGTCGAGATCGACCGGGCCCAACGCAACAACGCCGCTGTCGTAGGTTTTTGTGACGCCGCGCAGGCTGACGGCAACGACCGCCCCGGGACTGGCGTCACTGCCCGACAAGGCTGGCGCGGAACCGGCCATCTAGAACCCGATGAATTCAGATTGAAGCGGCCCCGTCTCACCTCTCCCCGGAGGGGAGAGGTCGAAGCCGGAGCGCCAGCGAAGGCTTCGGGTGAGGGGCCTCTCCGCGCATTCGGACTTGCGGAGAGGCCCCTCACCCGCCGCGCATCTGACGATGCGCGTCGACCCCCGATCAAGTCGGGGGCAGGCTCGCTCCCCTGCGGGGAGAGGTGGCCGCGACATCATGGCAACTCGACTTAAAACCATCATGCTCAATTCTTCGGCCGCAAATTGAGGCCGACGCCCTTGTTGATGAAGCGCAGGGTATAGGCCTTTTTGTAATCGATCTCGCGCTTGACGACGCCGGCGCGCACCATCTTGTCGAAGAAGCTCGCCATCCGCTCGTCGCTCATGGCGCCGATGCCGTTTTTCAGCGAGTCGCCGGAATCGACAATGCCGTTTTCCTTCATCTTGGCGACCGAATAGGCCAGCAGATCGTCGGTCATTTCCGGATTGAGCCTTTTGATCATGTCATTGGCGGGTTTGTTGTCGCCGTAGAGATAATTGTACCAGCCGATGACCGAGGCATCGACAAAGCGCTGCACCAGGTCCGGCTTTTTTTCGGTGAGATCGCGCCGCGTTTCGATCAGGGTCGAGTAGGTGTTGAATCCGTAATCGGCGAGCAGGATGACGGTCGGCTTGAAGCCGGCCTGCTTCTCGACCGCGTAAGGTTCCGAGGTGACATAGCCCTGCATCGCGCTTTTCTTGTCGGCGAGAAACGGCTGCGCGTTGAAGGTGTAGGGCTTTATCCTTTCCTCGGCAAAACCGTATTCGGATTTCAGCCACTGAAAGGTGCCGGCGACGGCTTCCTTGGACAGGAACAGCGTCAGCGGCTTCAAATCCTCCAGTTTTGTCACCTTGGATTCCGGATGCGCCAAAAACACCTGCGGGTCCTTCTGGAACATCGCCGCGATCGCCACCACCGGCACATTGTTGGCGACCGCGTCGAACGATTGCAGGGTGTTCGCGCTCATGAAGAAGTCGAGCTTGCCGGCGATCAGCAGCGCGCGGTTGTTCACATTGGGACCGCCCGGCACGATGGTGACGTCAAGGCCGTATGCCTTGTAGGTGCCGTCGGCCACGGCCTGGAAAAACCCGCCATGCTCGGCCTCGGCGACCCAATTGGTGCCGAACGACACCTTGTCCAGCGTCTGCGCCGCGGCGGGCAAGGCGGCCGCCAACGCCAGGCCGGCCGTTAGCGCTCGCAGCAAAAGGCCTGGGCTCATGATTGGACTCCGTCGATTGTTCTGGCCCATGATAGAGCGACGCGGGCCTTGTACCCTGCAAATCCATGCAAAGAAATGCTGCGCTTGATGACCCCTCCCCGCGACTGGACCGCGATCCACTGGCCGGATATCTCCAGGGAGGATGCGGCGCGTTGGATCGCGGTGCTGCCGCTGGCGGCGACCGAACAGCACGGCCCGCATCTGCCGTTGCGTACCGACGTGCTGATCGGAGAAGCCTATCTGGCGCGGGTCCGCGAATTGCTGCCCGGGAACGTTCCGGCGACGTTTCTGCCGATCGAGGAGATCGGCATTTCGACCGAGCACACCGATTATCCGGGCACACTGACGCTGTCCGCCGATGTTGCGCTGAGAACCTGGATGGCTATCGGCGAGCGCGTGGCGCGCGCCGGGATCAAAAAGCTGGTGATGGTCAGCAGCCATGGCGGCAACAGCGCGGCGATGACCATCGTCGCGCAGGATTTGCGCGCGCAATACGGGCTTCTCGCGGTGACGACGGCATGGTCGCGATTTGGCGCGCCGGACGGATTGTTCTCCACGGAAGAATTGCGCCACGGCATTCACGGCGGCGCGGTGGAAACCTCGATCATGCTGGCGCGCTATCCGCATGAGGTGCGCGGCAATGCGATCCGGAACTTTGAGCCCTCGAGCATCGCGATGGAAAAAAAATATCGCTGGCTTTCGACGCATCGCCCCGCGCCGCTCGCCTGGCAGGCGCAGGATCTGCATCCGAGCGGCGCTGCCGGCGATGCGACGCAAGCTTCCGCGGAGAAAGGCGAGCGGCTGCTCGACCATGGCGCGCGCGCGTTCTGCGAATTGCTGGCGGAGGTCGATAACTTCGACGTGATGCAGCTGGCAAACGGCCCCGCCAAATCAGCCAACTAGCTGAAATCAATAAGAAATAAAGCTGAAACCATATTTCGCCCTCGGGAGTCGAACCGGAATCAAACAGCCTCTGTCCAACTGGGCATGCGGACCACAACGGGACGCACTCAACAGGATGGAGTTTCCCATGTCGATCAAGACCAAAATCGCCGCCTTCGCGCTCACCGCTCTCGTTGCCACCGGCACGCTCGCTTCTTCGACGCATCAGGCCGATGCAAAGCCGTTCGGCCTTGGCTGGGGCGTTGGAGCCGGCATCGTCGGCGCCGCCATCGTCGGCAGCGCGATCGCCGCCAGCAACGACGGCTATTACGGATACGGCTATCGCCGCTGCGGCTGGGTTCGCCAGTTCGACGCTTACGGCAACTACATGGGCCGCGTCCGCACCTGTAATTACTGATGATTGGTCTCGTCGACTGAAGTGGATTGCGTCCGGCACGGGCGCCTCATCCACCCCGTGTCGCACCAAGGCCCGTCCGGTCGTCCCCCCGGGCGGGTCATTTTTTTGGGGGGGTGGCGAGGGAGCGCGGCCACGCGCGCCCTCGTCATTGCGAGGAGCGAAGCGACGAAGCAATCCAGTCCTTCCGCGTGCGCGGCTCTGGATTGCTTCGCTTCGCTCGCAATGACGGCGAGGCTACCGCCTCGCCGTTACGCACCCCTCACCCGCCGATGCCATTCAATCATTCAATAATGTCGCACCCTCTCCATCTTGCAATTGCGAATTAGTTGCAATTATAGTTGCAAATGGGACGCCTTCGGTCCGGTTGTGCGAACGAACCGGCCGAATCGGTTGTTTCCGGGGATTTCCAAGGGTTAGTTCGGCGCTCATGCAGCCGGATGCAGCGGATCGAGGCGGGGGCCTTATCAGGATGGGACGCGACCACCGATCGCGAGCAGTACCATGAAGCGGGTCCTCGCGAGGCTGGCGCTTGGCGTGCTGTCGCTGGATGGCGCGGTCGCGGCCGACATCCCGCTGAAAACTCCGCGCATCCAGCAAATCCATGACTGGACCGGACTTTATTTCGGCGCCCATGCCGGTTTCGGCCGCGGCCACTCCGACGCAGTGCTGAGCGATCCATCCATCGCAACCACGAGCAACTCGTTCGGCGGCCCGATCGGCGGATTGCAGATCGGCTACAATGTCCAGCTGCCCTCGCGCATCGTGCTCGGCTTCGAGGCCGATGTTTCCTTTCTGAATTATCTCAATTCGAACTCTGTCATCTCAACGCTGGCGACGGCCAAGTCCTATGTCGTCGATCAAATGGATTTTGTCGGCTCCGCACGCGGCCGGCTCGGTTACGCCACAGGCCCCTGGCTGTTCTATGCCACTGGCGGCCTGGCCTTCACCGGCGAACGCTTTCTCAACACGCCGGCGATCGGCAACGACGAAAAGCAACTGAACATGCGGCTCGGCTGGGCCGCGGGCGCCGGCGTCGAAGTCGCGTTCGCGCCGCACTGGAGCCTGCGGCTGGAATATCTCTACAGTCAGTTCCAGAACGCCAGCGTTCAGTTCGACTCAGGCGCAATACACGCATCGACGCTGAATTTTCAGGCGCTTCGGGCCGGCCTCAACCGTAAGATCGACTGGCCGAGCAACGGCAGCCCGCCGCAGTTGGCCTCATTGGTCGATCCCGAATCCAACCGCTGGGAAATCCATGGCCAGACCACCTACCTGCCGCAAGGCTATCCCGGATTCCGCGCGCCTTATAGCGGTCCCAACAGTCTCACGCCGGCGCCGCAGGCCCAGGAGACCTGGAGCAACAGCCTTTACCTCAACGCGCGTCTCTGGAACGGCGGCGAGCTCTATTACAATCCCGAACTGCTGCAGGGTTTCGGCCTGAACGACACCACCGGCGCCGGCGGTTTTCCGAACGGCGAAGCGCAGAAATCGAACTTCCCCTACCCGCACTACAACACCTCGCGGCTGTTCCTGCGGCAGACCTTCGGCTTGGGCGGCGAGCAGGAAGAACTCGCCAGCGGACCATTGCAGCTCTCGGGCAAAGCAGACGTCTCCCGCGTGACGGTACAGGCTGGCAAATTTTCAGTCGTTGATGTGTTCGATGGCAATAGCTACGCGAGAGACCCGCGCAAGGATTTCATGAACTGGTCGCTCTGGTCGTCCGGCGCCTTCGACTATGCCGCAGATAAGCTCGGTCTGGGTTATGGCGTCACGGCGGAGCTCAATCAGAAGCAATGGGCTCTACGCGGCGGCTATTTTCTGATGGGCGCGGAATCCAATTCCAACAATTTCGATATGCGGATCCTTCAGCGCGGCGGTTATGTGCTCGAGCTGGAAACCCGCTACTCGCTATTCTCGCAGCCGGGCAAGCTGCGCACCATCGCATGGTTCAACAGCGCCTTCTCGGGCAGCTATCGGGAAACGCTGAACGACCCCGCCTTGATGCTGGATATTTCGCAAACCCGCACGGGCCGCATCAAATACGGCTACGTCTTCAACCTCGAACAGGCCGTGAGCGACGACATCGGCCTGTTCGGGCGCTGGAGCTGGAACGACGGCAAGACCGAGATCATGGCTTTCACCGACATCGACGCCAGCCTTGCCGGCGGCCTCTCGATCAAGGGCGCCCGCTGGGGACGGCCCGACGACGTGATCGGAGTAGGCGGCGCGATCAACGCGCTCTCGAAAGATCACCGCGACTTCATCGCGGCGGGCGGGCTTGGGATCCTGATCGGCGACGGCGCGCTCAACTACCGGCGCGAGCGCATCTTCGAGACCTATTATGCCTACGCGCTCAACAAGCAGATCACGCTGACCGCCGATTATCAGCTGATCACCAACCCCGCCTACAATGCCGACCGCGGCCCGGTGTCGGTGTTTTCGGGAAGATTCCACGGCGAGTTTTAAACTCTCGTCGTCCCGGCGAACGCCGGGACCCATACACGCTGGCGCCCGTGATATGGGAGATGCCAGCAAGTTGCGGGAGCACCGCGCGCAATCATTTCCATCGGTGGTTATGGGTCCCGGCGTTCGCCGGGACGACGTCTATTATTTTCACCTTAACTCGCCGGCGCGAACGACTCCGCGCGCGCCATCGCCCAGGCGTCCTTGAAGCGGACGTCTTCGGTGCCGTCGAGCAGTTCGCCCGGCCGCAGCGATGGATATAGTTGCGCGAACGACTTCACCTCGGTCGAGGAGATGCGCTGCGAGAAGTGAATCGGCCTGATGTCCTGGGGATGATCGAGGCCCGCGGCCGCGATCAGTTCGGCCAGCGCGTGCAGCGTGGCGTGGTGATAATTGTAGACCCGCTCGGTCTTGTGCGGCACCACCAGCGCGCGGTTGCGCGACGGATCCTGCGTGGTCACGCCGGTCGGGCAGCGATCGGTATGGCAGCTCAGCGACTGGATGCAGCCGAGCGCGAACATGAAGCCGCGCGCCGAATTGCACCAGTCGGCGCCGAGCGCCATGGCGCGCGCGATGTCGAAGGCGGTGGCGATTTTTCCCGAGGCGCCGATGCGAATCCGGTCGCGCGCGTTGATGCCTACAAGCGCGTTATGCACGAAATTGACGCCCTCCCGCATCGGGGTCCCGAGATGGTCCATGAATTCCAGCGGCGCGGCACCGGTGCCGCCTTCATTGCCGTCGACGACAATGAAGTCGGGATAGATTCCGGTCTGCAGCATCGCCTTGCAGATCGCCAGAAATTCCCATTTATGGCCGATGCACAGCTTGAAGCCGGCCGGCTTGCCGCCGGACAGCCGCCGCATCTCGCCGATGAAGGCCATCATCTGCAGCGGCGTCGAGAACGCCTTGTGATAGGCCGGCGAGATGCAGTCCTCGCCCATGCCGACGCCGCGGATTCGTGAAATCTCTTCCGACACCTTGGCCGCCGGAAGCACGCCGCCATGTCCGGGCTTGGCGCCCTGGCTGATCTTGAGTTCGACCATCTTGATCTGGTCGTCGGACGCAACGCGCGCGAACTCCTCCGCATTGAAGGTGCCGTCGGCGCGGTTGCGGCAGCCGAAATAGCCCGATCCGATCTCCCAGATGATATCGCCGCCGTTTTCCCGGTGATAGGGACTGACGCCGCCCTCCCCGGTATCGTGCGCAAAGCCGCCCTTCTTCGCGCCGGCGTTCAGGGAGCGCACCGCGTTCGGGCTCAGGGCGCCGAAACTCATCGCCGAGATATTGAATACCGATGCCGAATACGGCTTGGCGCAGTCCGGACCGCCGACAGTGATGCGGAATTTTTCCGCTGCATTCGGCCGCGGCGCCATCGAATGATGCATCCATTCGTAGCCTTCGGCGTAGATGTTCTCCTGGGTGCCGAACGGCCGCTTGTCGAGCACCATTTTCGCGCGCTGGTAAACCAGCGAGCGGGTGTCGCGGCTGAACGGCATGCCGTCCTTCTCGCTCTCGAAGAAATACTGCCGCATCTCCGGCCTGATCTCCTCGAGCAGGAAGCGGATATGCGCCGAGATCGGATAATTTCTTAAGACCGCGTGATTCTGCTGCAGCAGATCGCGAAAACCGAGCAGCGACAGGCCGCCGAAGATCAGGATCGGGATGATGACGATATCGATGAGCTTATGGTCATGAATCCCGATGCCGATCAGCAGCACCGTCACCACGCAGCAGATCGTGAGAACGATGAAGCGCGGCGAGAACGGAGTCATCAGCGTTTCCATGGGATCCCCCGGGCAATCTGGTTGCCGTCTTGCTCTTTCGCAGCCTACACCAATGGTTCTAATCTTACGCCCGAAAGACGACAACCGTTACGCCGCGCGGTTTGTCGCAGTGCAGCGAAGATCGCTCAATGGCTGTGGGGGCGCAGTTCGCCGGGAATCCCGCTTTGCTCCAGCCCGCCCTGCGCCAGCCAGGCCTCGGTGGTCCGGATTGCCCGCGCAATGTGATCCTCGGTCCGCGAAAAGTCATAGGGCGAGCCGACCAGCGGGCACAGCGGCGGCACGACGTAGTGTTCGATCGAGGGATCGAGATTTTCCAGTTCATCCACCAACTGCCGCGCGATCAGCAGCGTCAATGCGTGCAGCGCGCTGGCGACTGCGCCCTTCGGCGGCTCGTGCAGCGCGCAGGCATATCCGGTCGGCAGGATGATCAGGCGCTTTGCGCCTTTCGCGACGGCCACACGGACCGGCGTATTGCTCGAGATCGCGCCATCGGCCAGATAGAAATCCTTGTACCGGATCGGCGCGAAAGCGCCGGGGATTGCGGTACTGGCAATGATCGCCTGCGCGGTCGGCCCCTCGGAAAGCACCACGCTGTCGCCCGACGCGATATCGGTGGTGACGATGTGGAGGGGAAGTCTTGCATCCTCGAGATTGCGGTAGGGGATGTGATCGTCCACCAGCTTCCGGATACCGTCGTGCGGGATCAGGAAATCCCGCCGCCACAGGAAGCTGAGCAGCGTTCGCAGCGTGAGCGGGAACACGTCCTGGCGCCGCAGGCCGCGCCAGATCGTCTCCAGTTGCAGCACGCCCTTGAGCGTCGGATCGCCGGCGTAATAGGCGCCGTTGATGGCGCCGACGCTGGAGCCGACCACCATGTCCGGGGAGATCCCGTGCGCGGCAAGCGCGTGCATCATGCCGACCTGAATGGCGCCAAAGCTGCCGCCGCCGGCCAGCACGAAGGCGGTTTTCTTCAGGCCGGTGTCGGCGATGGACAAGGCGTGATCGCTCCCGCTCGGCTGTGCGAAGTTCGGCTGTATTATATCAGCCCGCAATCGAGCGGCGGGATCAATAATGGTTGTTTGGTATCGTGCCCCGGACGCAGCGCAGCGCGCCGTTCTTCACGGCGTGGTGCGCTGCAGAGCCGGGGCCGCACCGAGCACAAATCTCTCGTCATGCCCGGGCTTGTCCCGGGGATCCACGTCTTGCTTTCTTTGCGGCAAAGACGTGGATGGCCGGGACAAGCCCGGCCATGACGGTTCTGTGTTTGGTGCGGTCCCGGTTCTGCGGAGCGGCATGAAGAATGCCGCACCGCGCCCGGGACAACAGCGTCAGCGTTCGACGAAGGCCTTTTCGATCACGAAGTGGCCGGGCCCGCTGTGGCTGCCTTCGAGGAAGCCGCGCTCCTCGAACATGCCGCGCAGTTCTTCCAGCATGCCGGGACTGCCGCACATCATGATGCGGTCGGTCTCGATGTCGAGCGGCGGCAGCCCGATGTCGTCGAACAATTGTTCCGAGGTGATGAGGTCGGTGATGCGGCCGCGATTGCGGAACGGCTCGCGCGTCACGGTCGGATAATACACCAGTTTCTCGTTAAGCAGCGGCCCGAACAATTCATCGCCGCGCAGTTTTGCGACCAGCTCTTCGCCATAGGCAAGTTCGGACACCTGCCGGCAGCCATGGACCAGAACGATGGTTTCGAACCGCTCGTAGACGTCCGGATCCTTGATCAGACTCGCGAACGGCGCGAGACCCGTTCCGGTCGACAGCAGCAGCAACCGCTTACCCGGAATCAGATTGTCCGAAATCAGCGTGCCGGTCGCCTTGCGCCCGACCAGGATGGTGTCGCCTTCCCTGATCTTCTGCAGCCGCGAGGTCAGCGGCCCGTCGGCGACCTTGATCGAAAAAAATTCCAGTTCTTCTTCATGGTTGGCGCTCGCCATGCTGTAGGCGCGCAGCAAGGGGCGGCCGTCGACCTCGAGGCCGATCATCGCGAACTGCCCGTTTTGAAAACGAAAGCCGGAACTGCGGGTGGCTCGAAAACTGAAAAGCGTATCGGTCCAATGCCGGACGGAAAGAACTTTCTCTCTATGGAATGCGCTCATGGGGTTTCGTTTTTCCGTTTGCAGGTTTTGTGAAACAAATCGCCTGTTCGATGTCTTAAAGCAGTAAAAACCCTTGGTACAATTGAGGTTTTCGAGCCTTCCATGCACGCGAACCTCAGACATAGTCAAGCAGCCGTGGCGCACAATTGCGTGCTCGGCATGGCAGTGGATTTATTTCGGAGGATGGTCGAGATGCGATGGGTGTGCGGGCGAAATTAACTTGCCGAAAGCAGGCGCGTAGCGGCGATTCATTGCCGGCAGGCACAGCTGTCATTGCGAGGAGCACTTGCGACGAAGCAATCCACTCTGAGTTCGGGGCTCTGGATTGCTTCGCTTCGCTCGCAATGACGGAATCACCGCGTCGCGGACGAGACCTCGTCGTCGAGCACGCCGTCGTCGAGTTCGATGTCGGCGTCACCGGCCGTCCGCCGCGGCGCGGCGATGGCGGGATCGACGATCACGGCCCAGTGCAGCGGCACCTTGGCATGGTTGCGCAGCAATCCTTGATGCGCAAAGCGGCCTTCGGTGCTGCAGGCATAAAGTGCCGCCACCATCACCTCGGCGCTGTCCCCGCCCCGGGCGTAGGGCAGGAAGATCTGCTCGATCGTCACCGGGCATCCGTCGCGATCGGACACCGGAATGATCGAATAGACCGGCAATTTGTTGGCGACGCAGGCGTCCCAGATCGGCTTTGCTGCCGCCGCCATTTTCGGATCGAGACAATCGCTTAAGGCTCGCGCCGCCATCTTCGCATCGTGCACCTGCTCCACGCGCGTGCCGGCCTGCCGGCAGATAAAGCCGAGCTTGCCGTCCTCGCGCACAATGTCGCTGATCGACAGGTCGGCGGAATCGCCGGCGCGTTCGTTGGGAACGAAATCCGAAAACTCCGGCAAGTCGCGCGTTCCCCGCGCGCGGTGCCAGTCCCGCACCAGGCTGACATGCCGGATCGACCTCACGATGCTGACGTGGACTTTCTGAAATTGCATTGGCCGATCGGTCCCGGGTGCCGCAATGAAGACAACGAGGAAACAGGATAGCGCAGTCAAAAAATCAATCTGATTCGCAAGGCTTAGCTAACACGAAAATAATCGCAGCGTCACGCGCGGCGGCGCCGCCAAAATATTTGCACCGGACGGGAATAAAGATACGGCTTGCGGTCAATCTGGATTGGCCCGTGCGCATCGGCTACGCTGTCGATTGTACTTTCGATAGGATCGTTTTTTCCATTCAAACGCTACCGCGAGGCCGGTCGTTGCAGCCCTCGGGATCATAAATGCAGGATACCCAGCGAACATTCGTAACCGCGGTGCAGAAATACTGCGCGGAACACGGCATCGCTGTGGAAACGCGATCCCAGGGGTGGCTGATGGTCATGCAAAAAGGACCAAGCCGGCACCTTGCCTACGGATACGATCTCGGACTGAACAGCGCGGTCACCCACCGCATCGCCAACGACAAGGCTGCCACGGCGGAGTTGTTGGGGATGAACGGCCTTGCTTGCGTTCCCCATGCATTTTTTCCGAGTCCGGCGCTAAGCGACTACGTTCCTCCCCTCGGAACCTTCGAAGCAATGCTCGGTCTTCTCGGGCAATATGCCGATGGGATTGTCGTCAAACCCAATGAGGGCACCAGCGGCAGGCTGGTCTTCAGGGTGCTTGACCGGCCGGCCCTGGAGCGCGCCGTCAGCGCGATATTTTCCCTGAACCTGAATCTCGCCATTTCGCCGTATCTGGAAATCAAGAATGAAGTGCGCGTCGTCCTGGTCGACGAGCTTCCGGTCATTGTCTACGGCAAGAGCCGTCCCTCGGTCACAGGAGACGGCGTGCACTCGATCCTCGAATTGGCCCTTGCGACCATGTCCGCCGAACTGCTCTCCGCGATCCTGCCCCGCATGGCCGGCGATCTGGATTCCGCGAACCTCGACACGGTTCTTCCGCCGGGCCGGCATCACGCCTTGAACTGGCGGCATAATCTGGACGCAGGGGCCGAGCCCGTCCTGTTGCAAGAGGGAGCCGTGCGGGAGCGTTGCGTCGAGCTGGCGATCGCGGCTGCGAAATCCATCGGCCTGCGATTCGGATCGGTCGACATCGTTCAGGTCGATGACGCCTGGCGGATTCTCGAAATCAACTCCGGCGTGGTGATGGAGGCACTGGGCAAGACGCATCCGGAGCTGGTTTACGCAGCGTATGCTGCCGCTCTCGACAAGGTTTTTGGCGAACCGCACACTCCACCGTCATCCAAGGAGCCACACACTCATTCGTCATCCTGAGGAGCCGCGCGCTTGCGCGGCGTCTCGAAGGATCGCCGCGGGCGCTTGTGGCCTATCCTTCGAGGCTCGCCGTGAAGAACGGCGAGCACCTCAGGATGACGGCAGTGCTGGTGTTGCCGTCAGGAAAACTAGTCAATTACTCCCGCCCGGCGAATCGTCCATCGCCTTGAAGGCTTCCTCGAGTTGCGGCGAGATTGCGACGTTGAGTTTTTCGCCGGTGGGCAGCCGCGCGACAAACCATTTGTTGTAGAGCGGAATCAGGTCGCGGTTCGAACCGAGTTTTCGGAATGCGCGCTCCACCACCGCGGTCAGCTGCGGCTCGCCCTTGCGGAACATGATGCCATAGGGATCGTAGGACAGGTAGTCGCCGACGACCTTGTACGTGGCCTGCGCCTTGTGCCGCGCGATCAGGCCGTAGAGGAGAATGTCGTCGGTCGCGAACGCATCGGCCTTGCCGTCGACCAGCGTCTGGTAGGACTGCTCGTGATCGGGGGACGCAACGATGTTGAGCCCCAGCGCAAACTTCTTGTCGAGCGTGTGCATGGCCTGCTCGTTGGTGGTGCCCCTGGTCACCACCACGGTCTTGCCCTGCAAGTCCTTCGGCGCCGCGATGGTTGACGCCTTCGGCACCATCAGCTTGGTGCCGGCCACGAACATCAATGGCGAGAACGCCACCTGTTTGCCGCGCTCTGCATTCGCCGTGGTCGATCCGCATTCGAGGTCGATCTTGTTCTGCAGTACCGCCTGGATGCGGTCATCCGAGGTGACCTTGACGTAGTCGATCCTCAGATTGGCGTCGTCGACCTCGATGCCGATCTCCTCGACGATGGCCTCGCAAAGTTCGAGGCTATAGCCGATCGGCCGGTTGGACGGATCCATGAACGAGAACGGCGGCGAGCTTTCGCGGTAGCCCAGTCGGACCACGTGGTCCTTCTTGATGGCGGCGAGCGTCGGGCTGAGCCCTTCGGCGCTGGTCTGCGCCAACGCGGTCGGGGCCAGCAAGGCTCCGGCGAGCAGCAGGCCTGCCGCCTGCATGCATCTCTTCAGAGGGTCGCGCATGGCTCACCTCCTATGCGTGGCCGGTCTGTATTCCAGGCACTTCCATTCCGGGCGCCTCACCGGGGATAAAGTCCGGCGGTACAACGTCATCAGGTCCAAGCGCATGCTCGGGCGCGAGTTCGCCTTCCCATTTCGCCACCACGGCGGTGGCGAGCGAGTTGCCGATCACATTGGTGGCGCTGCGTCCCATGTCGAGGAAGGTGTCGATGCCCATGATCATCAGCAATCCGGCCTCGGGAATGCCGAACTGGCTCAGGGTCGAGGCGATCACCACCAGCGAGGCGCGCGGCACGCCGGCGACGCCCTTGGAGGTGATCATCAAGGTCGCCAGCATCGCCAGCTGGGTGCCGAGCGACATCGGGATCTGGTAGGTCTGCGCGATGAAGATGCTCGCAAACGTACAGTACATCATGGTGCCGTCGAGATTGAAGGAATAGCCGAGCGGCAGCACGAAACTCGAGATCCGCGACGACGCGCCGAAGCGGTTCAGGCCCTCCAGCGTCTTCGGATAGGCGGCTTCCGAACTCGCCGTGGAGAACGCGATCATCAACGGCTCGCGGATCAGCCGCAGCAGATGGCTGTATCTGGGCCCGATGACGACGAAGCCGACCACGACCAGGATCGCCCACAGGATCATCAGCGACAGATAGAACCCGCCCATGAACTGGATCAGCTTCCACAATACGCCGAGGCCGTTCTTCGACACCGTCGCCATGATCGCGGCCCACACCGCGAGCGGCGCGAACAGCATCACGTAGCCGGTGACCTTGAGCATGATGTGGCCGAGATCGTCGATCAGCGCCAGCATCGGCTTGGAGCGTTCCGGCATCGCGCCCATCGCCACCGAGAAGAACACCGCGAAGATCACGATCTGCAGGATCTCGTTCTGCGCCATCGCATCCGCGATCGAGGTCGGGATCAGATGGGTGAGGAATTTCTCGATCGAGAATGCCGACACCGGCAGGCCGGTCGACTGGCCGGCCGCGGGCAGCGTGCCGGGGAAGTTGGCGCCGGGCTGCAGCAAATTGACCATGATCAGGCCGAGCAGCAGCGAGATGAAGGAGGCGCTGACGAACCAGCCCATGGTCTTTGCGAAAATCCGCCCGAGCTTGGAGCCGCTGCCCATATGGGCGATGCCGCCGACCAGGGTCGCGAACACCAGCGGCGCGATGATCATCTTGATCAGGCGCAGGAACAGCATCGCGATCAGGTTTACGTCGGCCGCGATTTCCACCCGTTGGTCGGGAAGATAGTTGAAAACCAGCGTTCCCATCACGATGCCGAGCGCCATCGCGATCAGAATGTATTGCGTAAACTTGTTGGACATTTGCGAAACCCCCGCGTTTCAGGCAGGGAGGAGTGTGGCACATTTTGACGCAGGCGCAACAAGCTTCGCTGGCATGCCAGTCCCACCTACAAATCGTCATCCTGAGGAGCCGCGCTTGCGCGGCGTCTCGAAGGATGGCCGCTTGCGCTCGTGGCCCATCCGTCGAGGCTCGCCGCGAAATGCGGCGAACACCTCAGGATGACGGCGGCGAAGATTGCCGCGCTGGAGACTAGAGCAACGTTCTCGTTGTGCAGTGGACCGTAGCGGACTAGCGTCTGACGAGAGGGCGGATATCCGCCCTCTCGTCATTGCGAGGAGCCAACGGGTCGCGCGAATGCGCGCCCGATGACAGGCTCCGCGACGAAGCAATCCAGCTCTTTGCAGCTTTCTGGATTGCTTCGTCGCAAGGGCTCCTCGCAATGACGATAACTACCGGGGAGGGCACAGCCATGAACGACAGCGTCAACCGCCAGATCCTGCTGGTCGAGAAGCCCACGGGAAAACTCGGCCCCGAACATTTCAAGATGTCGAACGGCGGCATTCCCGAGCCCAAGGACGGCGAGGCGCTGCTGCGCGTGCGCTATATTTCGCTCGACGCCGCCAACCGCGCCTGGATGCACGGCGCGACCTACCGCGCCGCGGTCGAGGCCAACACCGTGATGGCCGGCGGCGGCATCGCCGAAGTGGTGTCGTCGAAGGCCCCTAGCCTTAGCCCGGGCGATATCGTGTTCGGCGACACCGGCTGGCAGGATTATGCGGCGGTGCCCGCAAAACACCTGAGCAAGATGCCGCGCCTGGAGCCGATGACGCATCTGCTCAGCGTCTATGGCATCGCCGGGCTGACCGCCTATTTCGGGCTGCTCGATGTCGGCAAGCCGAAAGCCGGCGAGACCGTGGTGGTCTCCGCCGCGGCAGGCTCGGTCGGATCGATCGTCGGCCAGATCGCCAAGATCAGGGGATGCCATGTCGTCGGCATCGCCGGCGGCCAGGACAAGTGCCACTGGCTGACCTCAGAACTCGGCTTCGATGCCGCGGTCGACTACAAGGACGGTGCAACCTTCAAAGCCTTGCGAGCGGCGGCGCCGAAAGGCATCGACGTCTATTTCGACAATGTCGGCGGCGATATCCTCGAGGCCTGCCTGGCGCAGATGAACAATCGCGGCCGTATCGCCTGCTGCGGCGCGATCTCGCAATATGACGGCGTGCCCTCGGCGCACGGCCCGCGCGGCGTGCCCGGGCTGATCGTCGTAAAACGCCTGGTCATGCAGGGTTTTATCGTGATGGATTTTATGGACCAGCGCGACAAGGCGCTGGCCGAGCTGCAGTCCTGGGTCAAAGCCGGCAAACTGAAGGTCCAGGAAGACATCATCGCCGGGCTGGAGAATACCCCCAGCGCGCTGATCGGCCTGCTCGCCGGCGAGAACCGCGGCAAGCGGATGGTGAAGCTGTAGGACGCGACACCTCCGTCATACGCGGGCTTGACCCGCGTATCCATCGCTCTTCACGGAAGTCTTTCGAAGAAGATGGATTGCCGGGTCGAGCCCGGCAATGACGAAGTCTCGTGTCCCGGGCGCGATGCGGCATTCTTCATGCCGCTTCGCAGAACCGGGACCCCGGTTTCTTCGGATCGCAAGTAACCGGGGCCCCGGCTCTGCAGCGCACCGCTCCGCAAGAGCTACGCGCTGCGCTGCGTCCGGGGCACGCCACAGCAGGGGGCGCGGAAACGGGAACCAGACGCTTCGCGTTCCGTTCCTTTTGTCATGAAAATCATATTCCTCGACATCGACGGCGTCCTGAATTGCGACACCACGCCGAACCCACGCGAATTCCCCTATATCGTCGACAACAAGCTGCTGGCGCGCCTGAAAAAGCTGCTCGAGCGGACCGGTGCAAAGGTCGTGCTCTCGTCGTCGTGGCGATGCGATCCTGTCGGCCTGTTCGCCGCAAGACATTGGGGCGTGCCGTTCATCGGCGTATGTCCCGACAAGCCCAAAAGTCCGCGCCGCAACGAAGTGCTGGCCTGGCTCGCCGCTCATCCAAGGGTGACGCGATACGCGGTGATCGACGACGAGGACGACGAGTTGGACGACCTGCCGCTGTTCCAGCCGTCAGCCAAGACCGGCCTCACCATGGACATCGTGAAGGCTGCGGAAAAATATCTGAACGGCGAGAGCGACGAGACCATGCGCGCCAGCGCCGTGGTCCGGCTCGGACAGAACATCCACGCGCTGTTCAAGCGGAATAAGAGCTGAGCTGCTACCGGCGCCCGAAGAAATCGAAACCCCACGTCGTCGCCCCATTGCGCCGCATCACCCACGGCGTCGACATGCCGAACCCGGAAACGTCGCCCTGCCATTTCACGACCGCTCCGCACTTGACGAAGTTCACCGTGAAGGTGATCTGCACCCCAAAATTCGTTCCCGTCACCGGATAGGGAATCCCTACGCATCCGATCTCCGGATTGCGGTTGATGAATATCCCCCGGAAAGTGTTGCGGCTGAGCGAGGACACCTTGAGCGTCGATCCGTGCTGGTTGGTCCAACTCGAGGGGCCGAATTGCGCAAAGGCAAGCGTTTGAAAACCGAACAACATGGCAAGGGCCAGCAATAGTTTTTTCATGAAAAATTCCTTTGCCGGATCGCTCCAGCAGCGATCGGAACTCCGTTCTGCCACCGAACCAGCTTTCGATCAAACCCCGCCGGCGTAAAGCCCCTTGTCCCGCGCCTGACGGATGGCCATGGCTGTCAGCAGATCGAGCATCGGCGTGGGCAGTCCCGCGATCCTGGCAAACGCCGCGGGCGCCCGCGCCAGCGCATCGATTTCCATCGCGCGGCCGCGCTCGTAGTCCTGCAGAAGCGAAGGCTTGTGGTCGGCCGGCGCGCCGCCCCGGGTGTTGCGCCAGGTGTCGGGATAGCAGCTGCGGCCGATCGCCTGAGCCTCTTCGAGCAGACGCGGCACGACATCGCGCAAGGCCGGGTCCTGAACCGCCGCCTTGACCGTTTGCCCGGTGAGCAGGCACAGCACCGAAATCGACATGTTGCCGATCAGCTTGGTCGAGATCGCTTCCCGAATCCGCGCTTCCGGCGGCGACTGTACCCCGGCTTCAACGAGCGCGGCGCGAAGCCGCTCGATCCGCTCGCTCGGGCGGTCGTCGCATTCGCCAACCAGCAGCATGTTTCGATCGGTGGATTTATTGGCGACAATTCCGGGCGCGACGAGTTCATTGGCCGAAAATATCACACCGCCGATGATGCGCTGCTTCGGGATCGCGGCCCGCAACCGGCCGCCGGGATCCAGAAATGCGAGGTCGGGAGCCGGCGGATGATCAGCGGCAAGCCCGATATCGTACCACCACGGAATGCCGTTCTGGGCAAACACGACCGCCGTGTCGTCGCGCAGCAACGGCGGCAGGCCTTCGACCAGACTGCTCAGGCCAGTCGCCTTCAGCGTGCTGATGACAAAATCTTGCGGACCTAGTGTGGCGGGATCATCGGACGCGCTAACCCGCGCGGAAAACTCAGCGGCTCCCACGCGAAGCGTCAGGCCCTTCGCCTTCACTGCTTCAAGATGCGGCCCGCGCATCACGCAGGACACCTCATGCCCGGCCAGTGCCAGCCGCACCGCAAAATGGCTGCCGACCGCGCCCGCGCCGAAGATGCAGATTCGCATGGGAGTGGGGTTCCTGAGGGAGGCTCAACGATGCGGAAGCTAGTTTCCACGAGCGTATGCCGGTGCGCAACGGGTCACGAGGTGCTAGAGGCCTTGATGAGATAGCTAAAATACTCCGTCCGAGGCATGCTCGCCCTCCGACCATCCGGGAATCCCACGTGCCCCCACGCACCATCACCGAACCCGCGCGCCAAATCCCGCTCTACGGCGAATACGAGGTCGCCGTGCTCGGCGGCGGCCCTGCCGGCATCGCCGCCGCCGTTGCGGCCGCGCGTGCGGGGCGGCGCACGCTGCTGATCGAGCGTTACGGCTTTCTCGGCGGCATGGGCACTGCGGCGGGGGTGACCAATTTCTGCGGGCTGCATGCCAATGTGTACGGCGAGATGCGCCGCGTGGTGCAGGGTATCGCCACCGAATTGCTGGATCGCATCGACGCCTTGGACGGCCTCAATGCGCCGCATCTGATCCTCGGCAAAATCCTGGCGCAGGCTTACGACACCGCGGCCTACAAGATCGCGGCCGACGATCTGCTTGAGCACCACAAGGTGGACATCCTGTTCCACGCGCTCGGCGCCGGCGTGGTGATGCAGGACGAGCGCCGCATCAATGCGCTGATGGTCGAGACCAAGGCCGGGCGGCAGGCGGTGCGCGCGGAGATTTTTGTCGACGCGTCCGGCGACGGCGATCTCGCCGCATGGGCCGGCGCGCCTTTCGAGGTCGGCGACAACAAGGGCAGCATGCTGTACCCGTCGATGATGTTCCGCCTCAACGGCATCGATCCGGAAAAGGCCGGCGAGGCGTGGCGGACGATCCCTGCGTTGATGGAAGCGGCCGAGGCCGCCGGCACGCATCGCTTTCCACGCAAGGCGGCGATCGTGCGGCCGCAGCGCTCGCAGATCGAATGGCGGGTGAATTTCACCCAGCTCGCGCGCGAGGACGGCACCGCGATCAATGGACTGGAGCCGGACGATCTGACACGCGGCGAGATCGATGGCCGCCGCCAGGCCGTCGACGCCTTCAACTTCCTGCGCACGGTGCCGGGGTTTGAAAAATCCTACATCGTCGACCTTCCGCCGCAGCTCGGCATCCGCGAAACCAGGCGCGTGATCGGCGGATATATGCTCAGCGGAGAGGACGTGCTGGGCTGCGCCGCGTTCGACGACAGTATCGGCGTCAATGGCTGGCCGATGGAGCAACATGTCGCCGGCGACGTGATCTTCAAGTTTCCGCCGATCCCGGAATCGCGTGGGTTCAACGAACTGCCGTATCGCATGCTGACGCCTTTAGGCATCGACAATCTGCTGGTGGCCGGGCGTTGCGCGTCGATGACCCATGACGGCCAGTCGGCGGCGCGGGTGTCGGGCGCGTGTTTTGCCATGGGCGAAGCCGCCGGCACCGCCGCGGCGCTGGCGCTGTCAGGCAATACGATCCCGCGCGACATCGCCGTTGACAGACTGCAGACGCAGTTGAAACAACAGGGGGCCTTTATCGGAGGGGATCAGCAGGTTCCGGAAGGGCTGTGATGATCCCGCTTCGTCATTCCGGGATGCGCCCGCTTGGGGCGCAAGCCCGGAATCCATACTCACGATTGGTGGTTATGGATTCCGGGCTCGCTCGTTTCACTCGCGCCCCGGAATGACGGGCGATTTTGTGGCAAGAGTGCGTTACAAACGCACCCGTTGGAGGGGAACGAGATTCATGACGATGATCGCTAAGGCAGTTCACAACTTTGGAGCGTTGGCGCTGGCAGCGGTCGCGCTAACGATTTCGCTGAGTAATGCCAGCGCGCAAACCGCGCCGAAGGCAAAAGTCGGCGTGCTCCGACTGTCGTCCTCCGCACCGGTGTTCATTGCGCAGGACAAGGGTTACTTCAAGGACGCCGGCCTCGACATCGAACTGAAATTCTTCGACGCCGCGCAGCCGATCGCGGTCGCGGTCACCTCGGGCGATGTCGATTTCGGCGTCACCGCCTTTACCGCAGGCCTCTACAACCTCGCCGGCAAGGGCACGCTGAAAGTGATCGGCGGCATGAGCCGCGAGAAGGCGGGCTATCCGCTGATCGGATATTTCGCCAGCAATAGCGCCTACGCCGCCGGGCTGAAGACGCCAAAGGATCTGGCGGGAAAACGCATCGCGGTAACGCAGGTCGGATCGAGCTTTCACTATTCGCTCGGCCTGCTCGCCGACAAATACGGCTTCAAGCTGAGCGACATAAAGGTGCTGCCGCTGCAATCGCTGTCGAATGCCGCCGCGGCGCTGAAGGGCGAGACCGTCGACGCCGCGCTGCTGCCGGTGTCCACCGCGCGGACGCTGATGGACGCCGACGGCGCGAAGCTGCTGGGCTGGGTCGGCGATGAGACGCCGTGGCAGCTCGGCGCGGTGTTCGCGTCGCCGAAGACGCTTGCCGACAAGACGCTGGTGACAAAATTTCTCGCCGTGCTGGCGCGCGCCGACCGCGAATATCACGATGTGATTCTGGCCAGCGTCGCCGACGGCAAGGCTCCGATCAACGACAAGACAAAGCCACTGCTGGAGATCATCGCAAAATACACCAACCTGCCGGTCGAGCAGGTGGTCGGCAACTGCGCCTATATCGATCCCGACGGAAAACTCGATGTCAGGAATGTCGGCAACCAGATCGCGTGGCTGCAGGAACAGGGCTTTGTCGACAAGGGATTCGACGCGGGCGCGATCATTGCCAGCGAATATGTGAAGCCGGATTGATTGCGGACATGGATCTGATCGCCGACCATATCAGCCATCGCTTCGACGCGCTCGAGGTGCTCGACGACGTGTCGTTCACGGTGGGCTCCGGCGAAGTGGTTGCAATCGTCGGCCCGTCGGGTTGCGGCAAGAGTACATTGTTGTCGATCCTTGGCGGGCTGCTGCAACCGAGCGGAGGGCGAGCGGAACTGCGCGGCGCGACGCCGCCCGATAGTCTCAACCCGCTCACCTTTGTTTTCCAGGATTTTGCGCTGCTGCCGTGGTGCACGGTGGAGGCGAACGTCGAATTCGTTTTGCTGCACACCGGCCTGTCCGCAACCGAGCGCGCCGCCATCGTCGGCGACGCCCTGCGCCGCACCGGCCTTACCGATTTTCGCGGCGCCTGGCCGAAACAGCTCTCCGGCGGCATGCGCCAGCGCGTCGGCATTGCGCGCGCGCTCGCGGTGCGGCCGGCGATCCTGCTGATGGACGAGCCGCTGTCGGCGCTGGATTCGCAGACCCGCGAATTGCTGATGGAAGATTTTATCCGCCTGCTCGCCGACGGCACGATGGGCGCGGCCTATGTGACGCACAATCTCGAGGAAGCCGTCCGTCTCGCCGACCGCATTGTCGTGCTGTCGCGCCGCCCCGGCAGGGTCCGCGAAGTCGTCAGCATCCCCCTGACCCGCGCCGAGCGCGGGGAGTTCAATGCCCGCGGCCAGCTGCTGGCGCTGCAGAGCGAGCTGTGGTCGCTGATCCGCGAGCAAGCGATCGACGCCGAGCGTGAGGTGCAGCATGCTTGAGCGCCCCAAAAACGCCCTGGGTTCGCCTCAAGAGGATCGCAAGGCCGAAACGCGCCCGGTGGGATTTCGCGGCGCCGGCTTCACGCCGAAAGCCGGCCGCTATTCGGGCTGGATAGCACTCATCGCGGTGATCGCGCTCTGGCAATTGGCCGGCAGCGCCGGCTGGGTCAATCCATTATTCCTGCCCGCGCCTTCCGCGATTGCGCTGGCGATCTACAAGCTCGCGATCTCGGGCGCGCTCTGGCACCACGTGTCGGTTTCGGTGATGCGGATCGGAACGGGATGGATTCTCGGCACGGTCACCGGCGTCATCATCGGCTTCGCCATCGGGCTCTCGAGTCTCGCGCGCGGCGTCGGCATCACCTTCATCTCGGCGCTGTTTCCGATTCCGAAAATCGCGCTGCTGCCGCTGTTGATCCTGTGGCTCGGCATCGGCGAGGAGCCGAAGATCGCAACCATTGCGCTCGGCGTATTTTTCTCCACCGCGATCTCGGTCTACAGCGGCGTCGATCAGGTGCCGCGCAACCTGATCCGCATGGCGCAAAGCTTTAATGTGCCGTTCGAAACCATCGTGCGCCGCGTGATCTGGCCGGGCGCGCTGCCCTCGATTCTCGCCGGCTTCCGCATCACCGCCTCGGTCGCGCTGCTGCTGGTGGTCAGCGCGGAAATGATCGGCGCCGAATTCGGCATCGGCGCCTTCGTGCTGCAGGCCGGCAACCTGATGCAGACCGACCAGCTGCTGGCGGGCGTCGTCATCCTCTCGCTGTTCGGGCTTGCGGTCGGGAAGCTGATCAACCTGCTGGAAATGCGGCTGCTGCATTGGCGCTGATCGTCCGTTGCGGCGCGTCGCCGACCGAGCCCGTCAGCCACAGGTTGAATTCCTGCTTACCGCTCGTTGACAACGATCTGAGCACCGTGTCAACCTGGGCGCGAGCGACCGAGCAGCTCGGTCGCAATATTTCTCGATACTCTGTTTCAAATTCGGTGTCAGGGAGCGTGGGGTGCGCGGTGGCTTCGCTCAATCGGACGGGCCGTGAGCGCCGGCGGCACGCAGCAGATGGCGCCGACCAGCGGCGATGCCTATCATTTCGCCATCATCCACGACCCGGAAGACAATCCGATCGGCTTGATCACGCCCTTCAACAACTGACTGTACCACCCCAACCAGAACCACGAGGTGAGTGGCATGAGTTACCTCAATACGCTGCGGCTGCATTTCGCCGGGCAGTTCCAGGCCAACGTCTCCACGGTCAACAACGACCCCGCGCATTTCGACAATGCGACGTTCCAACCCAGCTATCAGTACCTGCAAGGCCCGCGCATGATACCGCCCAACGGCTGGTTCAGTCCGCAAGGCGATGCTGCGTTTCGCCTGCTGGGTTGCCAGATCACGTCCGCCTGGATGCCATCCGGGCCGGTGACGGCAAGCGATCCGGTGCTTCAGGGCCTTGTCGCCGATTCCGACAGCGGCGTCCCGGCCAAGATGGCCGATCTGGATAGCGAGCAGCAACTGGTCTCGGAAATCTGGGGGCTGCAGGTCCGGATCGCGGACGGCCAGGGCAACTCCCTGCTGACCGGCGATTTCGAGCCGATGGCCTTCATCGACATCTGGGATCGCGCGCTCAATGCCTCGCAGGGGGGTGACGCCAATGGCGGAGCGATGTGGCAATCGGTGTTGCAAAACCTGCAATGGGGCAACGTCAGCAAGTCCCCGTTCCTGACGGCTTTGCGGCAAGCCGCCGTGGCGAGCGGCTTGCTGTCGATCAAGTTCAACCTCGACGGTATCAATATGGACAATACGTCGCCGGCCTTCATGTGCGGCCGCATCGTCGGCACCATCGGCCCGGCGGCGATCGATGAGCCGCACCACCTTGTGGTTGGCCGACAGTTCATGGCATTCCCGGGTCCGAATCCCAATTTCTTCAATCCGCTCGGTGGCATCAATTTCTGCGTCGGCCGCGTTGATACCGCGGCGAAGTGCATCTTCCTGGATCTCGGCAACGCCTTGCGCACCGACACACCGGGCAGTGGGCTGGCTAATCTCGGAAGCCTGACGTTGAGCGTCATCGATCCGGTTGCCGCTCCCGGCCATCCGGCGGGTAGCGCGGTTCCGCTCGGGACAATTCCGGCTACCGGCACCGGCGGCTATGCGGGTGAGAGCTGGTACGAAACCACAGCAGGCGTCGTGGCGCTGCCGCTGTCCGATGGTCAATTGCAATTGATGGCAACCAACCTGCTCACGATTACCAGCCCCCGGCTCGCCATCGCGGAGACGACCAGCGGCGCGTTTGTCCGGGCGGACACCTTCGTCTATCGCATGAGCCCGGGCGATACGGTCAGGATTTCCGCCTATGCGATGCAATGGGGCAACCCCCTGGCGGGCGCCTCCATCGGCTTTTCGCTCGACCCTTCGCAGCTACAATCCACGGCGACGGGGGGATTCCCGTTTGTTGCTCCTGGACCGAACGTTGCCACGCCGGTGAACGTTCTCACCCGTGCCAACGTTCCCCTCAGCACCACGCCGCCGACAGTCACAACCGACAGCAACGGACGAGGTGTACTGACGCTCGCTGCGACCGATCCAGGCAACGTGCGGTGGTTCAACAATGGTCAGGACTACGGCATTGACGGTCAGGTTTATGGCGTCAGGCCGGCATTCACCGATCCGTCGCTGGCCACCGGCCCGATGAACCAGTGGAATTTTGTCAGCTTCCTGGTATGGAGCGGATTCACAACCTCGAACCCCGTCACCTGGCGAGATCTGGCGCCGATCTTTCAGCAATACGCCAACCTCTATCCGGTCATGAACCGCTTCCTCGACCTGGGCGACTACGACCAGGTGGTTGCCAACGCCGGGCTTTTGCAGCTGGCCTTCGGCCTCAACACCGCCGATCCGAATTCGATGCCGGCAACGCGCGATCTGTCGCCGGCCAAGCGACAAGCAATCCTCTCCTGGCTGGCCGATCCGGCCCATCCGAAGGGACAACAAAGCCCCGTCGTCGCAGCAGCGCGGCCGCCCGGCACGACGCCGCAACGCGTCGCTGCAACCATACTCCTTCAAGGCGGCAAGTCAGCGGCCGCAGCCCGCCGACTGGTGCTGCAATCAATATAGGAAGGAACCCGCGATGATCCGCCTTCGACGTTCGCTGATCCAGGGACTGGGGCCCTCTCCCACTCCTCAAGCCGTGCGCGATGCGCTGCAAAACGCGGTCGAGCTGGAACACGCCACGATCCCGCTCTACCTCTACGGACTCTATTCGCTGCAGCAAGGCAAGAACCCGGCGATCGCCGCGATCATCGAGTCCGTCGTCATCGAAGAGATGCTGCACATGACGCTGGCATCCAACGTCCTGAATGCGGTGGGTGGGTCGCCGCAGATCGATCAGCCGGGCTTCATCCCGATCTATCCCGGTCCGCTGCCCGGCGGAGTGGAAGGCGGCCTGACCGTCAGTCTGGCGCCGTTTTCGATGGCGCAGCTGGAAACCTATCTGACCATCGAGCAGCCGGAAAACCCGCTGGAATTTCCGACCGCCCTGGCGGAGAGCAACACGATCACCATCGGCGAATTCTACACCGCGATTTCCACGGCGATCGGCGTGCTGGGCAACGGCATATTCGTGAACCCGCCGCGCAATCAGGTGGGGCCCGATCTGATGCCCGAATCCATTGTCGTCACCGACAAAACAACCGCGCAACAAGCCATCAGCACCATCATCGAGCAAGGCGAGGGCACGCACACATCGCCGGAAGAGGTTGTCGGTCCAGGCTATGCTCACTACTACCGCTACATGCAGATCAAGAAGCAACATCTTCTGGTCAAGACCCCGGGAATTCTACCAGGCTACGCCTATAGCGGCGCGCCGTTGAACTTCGACCCGAGCGGGGTGTACGATGTTCCGCCCAGCACGTCGCCCTCGCTTGCCAGTGACAATTTCAATTACACCTACACCAGCCTGCTGAGTGCGCTGCACGTCATGTTCAACGGCCAAAACAATCAGGCCCAGTTCAACCGCGCCTTGGGGCTGATGATGTCGCTGGAGGGCCAGGCCAAAGCGATGCTCGCCGGCATCCCCAATCCTGCGTTGCCGGTCGGGCCAAGCTTCGTGTATCAACCGGTCAACCCCATGACGCCGAGCTCGTAGGGTGGGCAAAGCCGCTCTTGCGGCGTGCCCACCATCCATACACACCGCCGTCATCCTGAGGTGCTCGCCGTTCTTCACGGCGAGCCTCGAAGGATGGGCCCCAAGCGCCTGCGGCCATCCTTCGAGACGCGCGCAAGAGCGCGCTCCTCAGGATGACGGCTCTATGTGCGGTGATTCAAAGTTGGTGGGCACGCCACCGGACGCGTTCGCGTCCGGCGACTTTGCCCACCCTACGCATCTACGCATCTTGACCCGCCCGGCGCGGCCATCGATCATGGGATCGGCCAGGGAGGGCACCATGCCGCTTGTCGAGAACAAAACCAAACTCAAGCTGAAGAACAACGAACTGGCGCTCGGCTTTGGCGTGCATCACCTGCGCACCAGCGCGACCGCGATGCTCGCGGCCGCCGCCGATCACGACTGGCTGTTCATCGACATGGAGCACGGCGCGCATTCGGTGCACGAGGCGGCGCAGCTCTGCATCGCGGCGCTGCCGACCGGCGTCACGCCGATCGTGCGCATCTGCGCCGGCGCGCTCGACGAGGGCACGCGCTGCCTCGATAACGGCGCGCTCGGCGTGATCGTGCCGCATGTCGACACCGCAGGACGCGCAGAAGAAATCGCCCGCGCGTTCCGCTATCCGCCGCTGGGCACACGTTCATGGGGCGGGCCGCCGGCGCCTTACGGCTTCCGCGCGCCCGGCAATGCCGAGGCGCAGGCCGCGCTCAATGAGGCGGTGCTGGTGGTCGCGATGATCGAAAGCCCGCAAGCGGTCGGCAACGCAGCGGCCATCGCCGCTGTGGAGGGGATCGATTGCCTGCTGATCGGCACCTCCGACCTCACCGCCGAGATGGGCATTTCGGGCCAGATCGATCATCCGCGCGTGGTCGAGGCCTATGGACAAGTCGGCGCAGCCTGCGCTGCCGCCGGCAAGGCTCTGGGAATGGGCGGCGTCTACGACAAGGAGACCGCGAGCCGATACATCAAGGCCGGCGCCCGCATGGTGCTGTCGGGCTCCGACCACACCTATCTGCTGGCGGGCGCGACCGCGCGCTCGGCCCTCTTGCGCGGAGCAGTGTAGACTTTCGTCTCGGCTGATCCGTGCGCCGATGTATCGCGTTCCCATCTTCCGCCCGGCTGTTAATATCGCGGCAATACGAAGCCTCAACGGCTCGCAGGCGAAAGGGAGGGACGACGCATGACAAGGACATTCGCAAGCGTAACGGGCGCGGCGGCGCTGGCCGGTTTTGTTGCGGCGCTATCGGCGCCCGCGATGGCGCAATATCCCGACCGCCCGATCAAGATGATCGTGCCTTGGGCCGCGGGCGGCGATACCGACAACATCTTCCGGCCGTTCGCCGTCGAATTCCAGAAACACATCGGCCAGCCCGTGGTGATCGCCAATGTCAGCGGCGCATCCGGCACCGTCGGCGCCCGCGAGGCCAAAGGCGCGGCGCCCGACGGCTACACGGTTTACGCGGTGCACGACTACATCCACCTGACGTTCTACGCGGGCATCAGCAACGTCAAATACAGCGACTTCGAGCCGATCTGCCTGGTTGCGGCGACGCCCTCGGTGCTGACCGCAAGCGCCAAGACGCCCTGGAAGAATTGGCAGGAACTCACTGAGGACGCCAAGAAGCGGCCGGGCGAGATCACGGTCGGCGCTACGCTCGGCTCGACCAGCCATATCTTCCCGGCCACGGTCGAAAAAGCGGCCGGCCTGAAATTCAAATACGTGTCCTATGACGGCCTCGCTCCGCGGATGAACGCACTGCTCGGCGGCCACATCAATCTCACCGACTCCAATCTGACGCAAAAGGGCAAGGTCGATGCCGGCCTGCTGCGCTTCATCGCCATCGCCAGCGAAAAGCGCGATCCGGAATCGCCTGATGTGCCGACGCTCAAGGAGCTCGGCATGAACATCGTGTACGAAGTGGTGCGCGGCATCCTGGTGCCCAAAGGCACGCCTGCGCCGGCGCGCGCCAAGCTCGAGGAGGCCTGCACCAAAGCGACCTCGGAGCCGAGCTTCGCGCAGGCGATGAAGGTGCAAGGGACCCGCGTGGCGTTCCTCAATGCCAATGACTATGCAAAATTCCTCGCCAGGATCGACGGCGAGAACAAGGTCGTCATGACCGACCTCGGCCTGATCAAGAAATGAGTATCGGCCGCGACGGAATTGCCGGGCTGGTCCTGCTCGTGATCAGCCTGGTGCTGCTGGTCCAGTCGTTCCAGCTTCCCTCCCTTCCCATCGTTCCGGTCGGACCGGGCTTTTACCCGGCCATCGTGCTGTCCTTCATGGCGGCTGCGAGCGCGCTGCTGGTGGTGCAGGATGTTTTGCAGCAGCGTGTGCGCGCTCCCGCTGATGCAAGTGCAGCGCCACGGCGCAACTATCGCCTGGTCGTGATCGCGTTCGCGATCGTCGGCGGCTATGTGGCGCTGCTGCCGCTGCTCGGCTTTCGCGTCGCCACGGTGCTGTTCGTAGGCACCCTGCAGGCTGCGCTGGACCGGCCGAAATCGGCGCGCGACTGGGTGGTGCTCGCCGCAATCGCGCTTGGCACCGCCGCGGTGAGCTATGTCATCTTCGAACGATACCTGATGGTGCTGCTGCCGCGCGGCGCGTGGACGGAGTTCTAGATGCTCGATCTGCTCTGGCACGGCCTCGTCAACGTCGCGCAGTGGAAATACATGTTGCCGCTGTTTGCCGGCACATTTATCGGCGTGATCGGCGGCTCGCTGCCGGGCGTGACCATCACCATGACGGTGATCGTGGTGCTGCCGTTTACCTACGGGCTCGATCCCTTGGCGGGCCTTGCGGCGATGACCGGCGTCTATGTCGGCGGCTCGACCGGCGGCCTGATCGCCTGCTGCCTGCTCGGTATCCCGGGCTCGCCGGCCTCGATCGCCACCACGTTCGACGGCTTTCCGATGGCGCGCAACGGCGAGCCGGGCCGCGCCATCTGGCTCGGCGTCTGGGCCTCGGTGTGGGGCGGGCTGCTGGGCGCGCTGTTCCTGGTGTTCCTCACCGGGCCGCTGGCGGCGATCGCGCTGGAATTCGGCCCATGGGAGTATTTCTCGCTGTTCGTGCTCGCGATGGCGATGGTCGCGGGACTCACCGAATCCTCGCTGCTCAAGGGACTGATCTCGACCGCCATCGGGCTGTTGATCACGGTGGTGGGGCATGATCCGATCGCCAGCGTGCCGCGCTTCACCTTCGGCTCGGATTTCATCGGCGATGGCTTTCCGTTCCTGCCCGTGCTGATCGGCATTTTCGCCTTCGCGCAGATCATGACCGACCTGGAGAAACTGAACCTGCCGCGCGGCCAGGCGGTGGAACCGTTGGTCGGAATCAAGCTCGAGCGCTTCTCGCATTTGAAGGTGAACTGGGAGATCTTCCGGCAGCCGTTCCAGCTGCTCTGGGCGACCATCGTCGGGCTGATCATTGGCATCCTGCCGGCGATCGGCGGCAGCGCATCGAGCGTAATGGCCTATGACCAGGCCAAGAAATTCTCCAAAACGCCGGAGCGCTTCGGGAAGGGCCATCCCGAGGGCATCATCGCGTCGGAAGCCTCCAACAACGCCAATGTCAGTGGCTCGCTGATGACCATCATGGCATTCGGCATTCCCGGTGACGCGGTCACCGCCGTGATGCTCGGCGCCATGACGATCCACGGCATCCAGTCGGGACCGCTGTTCATCTCGCAAAACCCCGACATCGCCTACGGCATCTATGCGGCCTACATCCTGGCGCACCCCTGCATGCTGCTGATCTGCGTCGTGCTGATGCCGCTGATGATGCGCGTCACCTCGGTGCGGATGGCAGTGCTGGCGCCGGTCGTGCTGGTGCTCTGCGTGGTCGGCGCCTACGCGCTCAACAACACGATGCAGAGCGTCTATGTGCTGCTACTGTTCGGCGTCATCGGCTATGTGCTGGTCAAGCTCGGCTTTCCGCTTGCACCGCTGATCCTCGGCCTCATTCTCGGCGACCAGATCGAGATCAACCTGGTGCGCGCGATCATGACCGACGCCAATCCCTGGCTGTTCCTGACGCGGCCGATCTCCGGCGGCCTGCTGCTGGTGGCGGTGGCCTCGGTCGGGCTCGCCATCTGGCAGCATCTGCGCCACCAGAAGCGGGTGATCGAGGAAGAGGAGCCGGATTTTTGAACCGAGGTCGCAATGGCACATCTGGATAAACGCTCACGACCTGAATTGCGAATTGCGGTTGCCGGGCTGGGGGCAATCGGAACAAAAGTCGTGGAAGCACTGGACCGGGGAATAGATGGATTGGTACTGACCGCCGTGTCGGTGCAAAATCCGGAAAAGCATCGACGGCGGCTGGCTGGTTTGACACGACCGCCCGCCGTCCTGCCGATCGAGGCGCTGGTCGACCTTGCCGACATTGTCATCGAATGCGCCCCGAGCAAGCTCGTCCGGTCGATCGTTGCGCCGTTCGTAGGCTGCGGAAAAACCGCAATCGTGCTTAGCGCAGGCGCGCTGCTCGACCACGAAGACCTCATCGAACTTGCGCAGAAAAACGGCGGTCAGATCGTGGTGCCCACCGGCGCGCTGATCGGCCTTGACGCCGTGACGGCGGCCGCGGTCGGCAACATCCATTCGGTCCGGATGGTGACGCGAAAACCGGTTCGCGGACTCGCAGGAGCGCCCTACATCGTCGAAAACAACATCGCCATCGAGCACATCACCGAACCGCTCAAAATATTCGACGGTAGCGCGCGCGAGGCGGCAAAGGGGTTTCCGGCCAATGTGAATGTCGCCGCTGCGCTGTCGCTCGCCGGGATAGGTCCCGATCGAACGACAATCGAGATTTGGGCGGATCCCGCATTGACGCGCAACATCCATCGGATCGAGGTGGATTCCGATTCCGCGCGCTTTTCCATGTCGATTGAAAACATCCCGTCGGAAAACCCGAAGACGGGCCTGATCACCGCGCTCTCCGTCATCGCCTGCCTGCGCAAGCTGCGCGCATCGCTTCGCGTGGGGACATAATAGCGTAGGGCGGATTAGCGACCCCCATCCGCGGTAGCTCAACAAAACGGAGACGAGTGTAATCCGCCATGCCACACACACCTGTGGCGGGTTACGCCTTGCACCTTCGCTTGTTGAGCTACGGCGGACGTGATCGGCTAACCCGCCCTACGCATTTGTGGCTACCTCACTGCGACCGGCGACACCGTGGAGCCCGTGCCGCCCTGAATCTTCAGCGGCTGCATCACGAAGGCGAATTCCGAAACGCCCTTTTGCGCGAGCTCGTCGAGCTTGAGGTTCTCCAGCAAATGGATGCCGTTCACCACCAGCGCGACCTGGTGCACCGGAAGCGACAATTGCTTGTCGGGGTTGGGCGAGACCTCGACCGGCGAGTTGTCGGCGCCGAGCAGCATCGGGTCCTTGGTGGCAAGCCAGAGCGCGGCCGGCACGCCGATGCCCGGGTTGGATTTCATGTAGCGCGGATTGTCCTTGCCGTAGAGCTTGCCCCAGCCGGTGTGCATGATCACCGCGTCGCCGGGCTGCAGCGTCAGGTTCTGCTTCTTCAGGGCGCCCTCGAGGTCGTCCACGGTGATCTCGTAATTGTCGCCCAGCATTTCGACGCCCTTGAATCCGGCGACGTCGATCAGCACGCCGCGCGTGAACAGCATGCCGACATTATGGATACCGAACTTCTTGAAGCCGGTGCGCTCGGCGTTCTCGTCGACCTTCTGGCAATTGTACCAGCTGTTGAGATGGGTCTGGTGCGCAAAGCCGTCGAACTGCGTGCCGACCTGGCCGAGCTCGGTGATGACGATCTCTTCGTTGGAACCGCGCATGTTGGAAAACTGGTTCATCAGCGTGCGCTTGCTGTGCACGTCGAAGCGCCGCGTCGGGGACAACGCCATGCCGGGACCGAGCACATGGGCGAGCTCGATCACCTCGCCGGTCTTGATCAGTTTTGCGGCGTTCATCACGGCCGCGGGCTTCTGGTGATTGGCCGATCCGCGCTCGTCGGCCGCGCCCCATTTCGATGGACAGCGCTGGCTTTCGGTAGGAACGGTCCAGCTCGGTGCTTGCGCGTACACGGCGGTGGAAAAGGCGAGCGTGATCGCCGCACCCAATGCGAATGCTTTCATCGGTTTCCTCCCAAGGAAGGGCGCTCTGGAAACGGCGCCCCGGGACCGATAATGCGGGGCGCATCCCGACCGTTCAAGTCCGTAGGGTGGGCAAGGGCGCTCGTGCGCCGTGCCCACCATCCATAAACACCACCGTCATCCTGAGGTGCTCGCCGTTCTTCACGGCGAGCCTCGAAGGATGGGTCACAAGCGCGTGTGGCCTCCTTCGAGACGCGCGCAAGAGCGCGCTCCCTGGGGATGACGGCGACGCGCGTGCGGCGATTCGAGGTTGGTGGGCACGCCGCCGGACGCATTCGCGTCCAGCGACTTTGCCCACCCCACGCATCAGAACGTCACTTGCCGGCGGTCCCCTCGCCGATGCTGGCCTTGGTCGCCAAGGCACATTCGCCGAGGATGGTGAGGAAACGCTTCACGCCATCCTGGCCGATCACGAATGGATTGGGCTGGCCGGGCTGGCGGCTTTTCAGCGCCTCCATCTTCGGCACGGCGGCGTCGTAGCTGGTATGATTCGACAGCACGATGTCGGCCTTCTCATCTCGCAGGATGTCGATATATTTTCGGGTGGTGTCGGAATAGAGCTGCAGACGATCCGACAACGGCCCAAAATTGTAAGCGGTGCCGCCCCAGGCGACCGCGCGGTGCGGCTGCCCGCGATCGTGCACCGTAAACACGGTGGCGAGCGTGCCCAGCGTATGTCCGGGGATGACGTAGAGCTTGAGCGCGGTATCGCCGAGCGTGATGGTCTCGCCGTCCACCACCGACTGATCGCGCTTCGGCGGCTCGCCGAACAGCGGATTGGTCTTGCTGCCGAACAGCGGATCGCGCTGGGCCTGCTCGAGCGCATTCCAGTCGATGTCGCTCATGACAATGCGCGGGTTGAACTTCCGCTTGAGATAGGCGGCGCCGCCATAATGGTCGCCATGGGCGTGGCTGACGATCAGGTAGCGGATATCGGCCGGATCGAGGCCGAGCTTGCGCAGGCCGCCTTCGATATATTGCTCGGCTTCCGCGGCATTATCCATCGCGTCGATGATGACGATGCCGGCGGAAGTTTTGACCGCCCATGCCGTGGTCCACTTCGCGCCGACGAAATACAGTTGGTCCATCACCTGCATCGGCTCGAGCGGCGGCTCCTTCGACATCGCGCGATAATTGTCGAAGAAGCTTGGCCCCGGCGTCGGGCTCGCGGTCTTGCACAGGCTGAGAGGTCCGAGCATGTCCGATCCCGCCGCGGCGGTGGCGATGGCGATATGCTGCTCGACGGCGGCGGGGTCCGCTTTTTGCGCATAACCTGGACAGGCGCCGTACAGCGACGCCACGGCCGCCGCAGACAGCGTGAACAGAACTGCCCTCATTGTTTCTCTCCCGGCACAGCCTCTTGTGAGCTGCTTGCTTGAATGAACTACTGCGATCAGCGCGTAGGGCGGAGTAGCGAAGCGTAATCCGCCGACATCGATGTTGCCAAGACGGCGGATTACGCTTCGCTAATCCGCCCTACGGTTGTCACGCATTGCCGCGATCCTCGCGGAACAAATCCAGCTTCTGCTGCACCGGGCGATCCGAAAAACTGAACAGCACCGAATCCTCGTCGGCCTCGTGCGTCACCCATTGCCAGCTCGGCACCACGAACAGGTCGCGCGGGCCCCATTCAAAGGTCTGCTCGCCGATCCGCGAACGGCCGCGGCCTTCGATCGCCGCGAACACCGTGGCGTCGGTCGAACGGTAGCGCGCGGCCTTGAACCCCTTCGGCAGCAACTGGATGAAGGTGCCGATGGTCGGCATCGCGAAATCGCCGGTGGCGGGATTGGAAAATTTAAGTTTCAGGCCATGGCAGGCATCCCACTCCTCCCGCTTTTTCGCCTGCTCCAGCGCCTCGCGCGTATAACTGTAGGGATAGTTGAAGATCGGCGAGGTTTTTGAGGCGCGCTTGAGATCGACCGGCAGCAGGTTGTGGCCATAGCGCGCAAAACTGTCGCCGGCGGGGCGGGTGATCTTTTGCTGATCCTCGTCCGATCCTTCGGCGAAGGACGCATCGAGGAATTGCACCAGCGGAATGTCGAGCCCGTCGAGCCAGAACATCGGCTCCGAGGTCTCGTTGGAGTGGTCGTGCCAGGTCATCGACGGCGTGATCACGAAGTCGCCCGGCTCCATCGCGGTGCGCTCGCCGTCGACCGCGGTATGTGCGCCCTTGCCTTCGAGAATGAAGCGCAACGCCGACTGGCTGTGCCGATGCGCGGGCGCGACGTCACCGGGTATCACCATTTGAACGCCGGCAAACAGCGAGGTGGTGATTTTCGACTGCCCGCGAAGCCCTGGATTTTCCAGCACCAGCACCCGCCGCTCGGCTTCCTTGGCGGTGATCAGTTGGCCTGCTTCGGTCATGTAGTCGCGGATGGCGTCGAAGCGCCACAGATGCGGCCGGCAGGCGCTCTTCGGCTCGGGCGTGATCAGGTCGCCCATCACGTTCCACAATGCGGAGAGATTCTCGCCGTCGATCTTGCGGTAGAACGCTTCGCGCTCCGGCGTCTTCTGTACGGCTTCCATGGTCAGCCTCCCGTCGTTCTTGTTGTTTCCGATTTATTGACAGCATACTTACAAATTGGCTAGCGTCAATGCGGACGGCCGATGGCCTAAGAACAAAAATCCGGGAGGTTCCGATGAAGCTGCACGGCTATTTCCGCAGCAGTGCGTCATATCGGGTCAGGATCGCGCTGAACCTGAAAGCTTTGACCGCGTACCACCTGTCGCATCATCTTCGCAAGGGCGAACAGCGCGACCCCGCCTACCTCGCGCTCAATCCGCAGGGTCTGGTTCCGACGCTCGACGACGGCGGAACCATCCTCACCCAATCGCTCGCCATCATCGAATGGCTGGACGAGACCCACCCCGAGCCGCCGCTGCTGCCGCAAGATCCGCTGCGCCGCGCAAAAGTGCGCGCGTTTGCGATGGCGCTCGCCTGCGATACCCATCCGGTGCAAAATCTCAAGGTGCTGGCGCGCTTAAGGCAACTCGGCCTGCCCGAAGAGCAGGTCGCCGACTGGGCCGCATGGGCCAACCGCGAGGGTCTTGCCGCTTGCGAGACGTTGATCGCGAACGAGCCCGGTCCGTTCTGCTTCGGCGCGGCGCCGACCATCGCCGATCTCTGCTTGGTGCCGCAACTTTTCAATGCCCGGCGCTTTGGCGTTGCGCTGGAGCCGTTTCCGCGATTGCTGCAGGCGGAGACCGCGGCAAAGGCGATCAAGGCGTTCGCGGACGCCGCACCGGACCGGCAGCCCGATGCCGAATAAGGTCCCGCCGATCTCGATGGACGCCGTCTACACCAAGCCGGGTTACCTGTTTCGCCGGATGCAGCAGATTGCGGTGGCCATCTTTGTCGAGGAATGCAAGGCCTACGATCTCACGCCGGTGCAATACGCAGCCCTGGTCGCGATCCGCACCCATCCCGGCATCGACGCGACGCGGCTTTCCGCCGTGATTGCCTTCGACCGCTCGACCCTGGGCAATGTGATCGAGCGGCTGGAGAGCAAGGCCTGGGTCGAGCGCAAGCCATCGCGCGGGGACAAGCGGATAAAACTGCTCACTCTGACCAAAGCCGGCGAGGTGTTGTTGCGCAACATCATGCCTTCGGTCGACCGGGCGCAGGCGCGCATGCTGCAGCCGCTCAAGCCCAGGGATCGCAAGACGCTGCTGGGGCTGATGACGCAACTGGTCGATCTCAACAACGAAGCGTCGCGGGTGCCGTTGCGGGCCGAGGATGCGCTCGAACATTTCAAGAAATCCGGCTGATGGCGCCGGCCACGAGCACACGGCCTGTGCTGATCGCAGGCGGAGGGATCGGCGGCCTCGCCGCCGCGCTCGGTCTTGCGCAAAAGGGAATCCGCTCCATCCTGCTGGAGAAGGCAGCCAGCCTCGGCGAAATCGGCGCCGGCATCCAGCTCGGCCCCAACGCATTCCATGCCTTCGACTATCTCGGCGTCGGCGAGGCCGCGCGCGGCATGGCAGTCTATGTCGACCAACTCCGGCTGATGGATGCTCTGACCGCCGAGGAAATTACCCACGTCGATCTGCGCGAAGCCTTCCGCTCCCGCTTCGGCAATCCGTATGGCGTGGTTCATCGCGGCGACCTGCACGGGGTGCTGCTCAACGCCTGCCGGAACCACGCGTTGATCGAGTTGCGCGTCAACAGCGAGGTCATCGGCTACGATCAGGACGGCTCCTCCGTGACCGCCCGCCTCGCCTCCGGCCAGCGCGTCACCGGGTCGCTGCTGATCGGCGCCGACGGCCTGTGGTCGAAACTCCGCAAGCAGGTGGTCGGCGATGGCGCGCGGGTTTCCGGCCATACCACCTATCGCTCGGTGATTCCGACCGACGACATGCCGGAAGACCTGCGCTGGAACGCCGCCACGCTGTGGGCCGGCCCGAAATGCCACATCGTGCACTACCCGCTGTCGGGCTGGAAGGTGTTCAACCTCGTCGTCACCTATCACAACGACGCGCCGGAGCCGGTCGCAGGCCAACCGGTGTCCGACGACGAAGTCATGCAGGGTTTTCGGCACGTCCACGCACGGGCGCAAAATATCATCCGGCATGGCAAGAACTGGAAGCTCTGGGTGCTGTGCGACCGCGACCCGAACGAGCGATGGATCGATGGCCGCGTCGCGCTGCTCGGCGATGCCGCGCATCCGATGATGCAATATTTTGCGCAAGGCGCCTGCATGGCGCTGGAGGACGCGGTGTGCCTGTCGCATATGCTGGATGCGCATCGCGGCGACCACGCCGCCGCGCTGGAGCATTATCGCACGCAGCGCTTTGCGCGCACCGCCCGCGTGCAACTGCTCTCCCGCGCCATCGGCGAGCACATCTACCATCCCGCCGGCGAGCACGCCCGCCTGCGCAACGCCATCATGAGCGCCAAGACGTCGGAGGATTACTATGACGATCTCGCGTGGCTTTACGGTGGGACGGGATTGGCGAGCTAGGCAAAAACACTTCTGTCGTCCCGGCGAACGCCGGGACCCATAACCCCGGCGTTGCTTGTTGCGAGAGGCCCCTACTCCAGTGCCGAAACGAGACGACAGGGCGTATGGGTCCCGGCTCAAGGCCGGGACGACGCGGAGTGTGTTGAAGCGGATGCGCTAGATCCTCAACAGCGCCTGGCGGTCGATCTTTCCGGTTCCGGTCTTCGGCAACTCGTCGAGAAACCTGATCTCGCGCGGATATTTGTAGGGCAGCAGCGTGGCCTTCACGTAGTCCTGCAGCATCTTCGTCGCATCAGCAGAATCGAACCGGGTCGTGTTCATCACCACCGCGGCCTTCAACGTCATGCGCCGGTCCGGCAATTCGACCGCGAACACCGCGCATTCGCGCACCTCGGGATGCTCGGCGAGGCACAGCTCAACCTCGAGCGGATAGACCCACTGGCCGGAAATCTTGATCAGGTCGTCGGCGCGGCCGCGGAAGAAATGAAAGCCGTCGGAATCGCGCACAAAACGGTCGCCGGTGTAGATCCAGCCCTCCTCGCGAATGGTCTCGGCGGTCTTGTCCGGCCTGTTCCAATACAGCGGCGTATTTGAATCGCCGCGCACCCACAGGATGCCTTCCTCGTTGTCGTCAACGTCGTGGCCGTCACTGTCCCTCAGCGCGACCTCGTAGCCGGGAACGCGCAGGCCCGCGGCGCCGAGCTTTTTGTTGTCCGGGCGGTTGGAGAGATAGATGTGCAGCGCCTCGGTCGAGCCCAGCCCTTCGACGATCTCGATGCCGGTGAGTTTCTTCCAGCCGTTAAACACCTCGGCGGACAGCACCTCGGCGGCGGACAAGGCCATCCGCAGCGAGGAAAAATCGGTTGCAGCGGCGCCTTCGGCTTTGGTCAGCGACGTATAGAGCGTCGGTAATCCGAAGAACACCGTCGGGCGAAAGCGCTCGATCGCCTCAAAGATCGCCGCCGGTTTTGGCTGGCCCGGCAGCAGCAAGGTCGCAGCGCCCGCGGAGAACGGAAAGGTGATGGAGTTGCCGAACCCGTAGGCGAAGAAGATCTTCGGCACCGAAAAGCAGATGTCGTCCGGCTTCAGTTGCAGCACATTGCGCGCGAACGCGGCGTCGCTATAGGCCATGTCGTGCTGCAGATGGACGATACCCTTGGGTCGTCCCGTGGAGCCCGACGAATACATCCAGAACGCCATCTCGTTACGATGGGTGCCGGCTTCGGGGAGTTCGGCGGGGAAGCGCGGCAGCCATTGCTCGGCCGTCAGCGCAACCGGCACGGCATGATCGCCCGCAGCGCCGTTGACGATAATCAGCGTGTGCAACTGCGTATCCTTGCAGGCAACCGCATCGAACCTTGCGCAGAATTCCGCATCCGCGACCGCGACCGAAGCGCCCGAATCCGACAGGTAAAACTGCAGCAGATCGGGCGGCGTCAGCGTGTTGATCAGCAGCGGCACGAAGCCGGCGCGGACCGCGCCGAAGAATGCGGCCGGATAGGCCGGCGTATCGTCGCAAAACATCAGGATGCGATCGCCGCGCTGCAATCCAAGGGATTGAAAACCGTGTCCCCATCGGGATGCGTCGGTGCAAAGCTCGGCGTAGGTCCGCGTACCGGCCGGTCCGACGAGCGCAAGCCGCTCACCGCCGCCGCAGGACAGATTATCGAACAGGATGCGGCTGGCATTGTAGGTTTGCGGAATCGTAAAACCGATTTCCAAGGCGCCGGGGCTGTCGGACGGCACCTTGTCGGCGATCTCGCGACTCTTGTCCGGTGCGCTCATGTCTTGTTCCCCGCGCGTGCTTCGTACCGTGCCATGAACAACGGCGACATCGCGCGCAGGCGCGCATCGTCGATCCGCCCCGAACGCGTGATGTAACTATAAGCAAAGTCCATCAAGCCGAGCTTCATGTGCTCGGGAAATTTCTCGTACCAGTTCGCACTGGCGCGCGCGGCCGTGACCAGCTTCTTCACCACCGGCTTGCGCATCGCCTCGTAGCACGCCAGCGCCGCGGCAAGGTCGCGCTCGGCTTCCAGCGCCTTGACCAGGGCGATGACATCCTCGATCGCCAGCCGCGTGCCCGAGCCGATCGAGAAATGCGCCGAATGCAGCGCGTCGCCGACCAGAACCATATTTTTGAACGACCAGTGCTCGTTCCAGATCCACGGAAAATTGCGCCACACCGATTTGTTCGACACCAGCGGCTGCCCGTCGAGCGTGTCCGCGAACACCTGTTCGCAAATCGCCCTGGATTCCTCGACCGTCTTGTCCGCGAAACCATAGCGTTGCCAGGTGGCGCGATCGCATTCGACCAGGAACGTGCTCATGTCGGGCGCGTATCGGTAATGATGCGCGTTGAAAGCACCGCGATCGGTCTCGACAAAGCTTTGCGACAGCGTCTCAAACCGTTTGCTTGTGCCGTACCACGCGAATTTGTTGGCGGAATACGACACCGAGGTCCCGAAATCACCCTCGAACGAGCGGCGAACCAGCGAATTGAGCCCATCCGCCGCGACGATCAGGTCATAGCCTTTCAGTTCATCGAGCGACTGGATCAACGTCTCGTACCGCGGCACGACGCCAGCGGCGTGGACACGTTGCTGCAGAACACGGAGCAGATCGAGCCGGCCAATCGAGGAAAACCCGACGCCGTCGATCTCGACGCTCTCGCCGCGCAGGTTGAGGGTGATGTTGTTCCAGCTTTCCATCCTTGGGCCGATGGCATCGACCGTATCGGGATCATCCGTGCGCAAAAATTCCAGCGCCTGCTCCGAAAACACCACGCCAAACCCCCATGTGGCGCCGGCCGCATTCTGCTCGAACAGATCGAGTTGCGCGTCCGGATGACGCTTCTTCCAGAGATAAGCGAAATAGAGACCGCCGGGGCCTCCGCCGATCACGGCGATACGCACATGGTTCTCCAAGCGTTGGAGCACAGGCTGAAAAATTGGCGATCCCGGGATGACTCGAACATCCGACCTACGGTTTAGGAAACCGCCGCTCTATCCGGCTGAGCTACGGGACCGAAGACTTTTGACAAGGCGCAAGTCCTGTCAGGTTCCATACCAGAGCGCCTCCGTGATCGCTACCCCGAACCGCTTCCCAAAATTTCGACGAGTGCGCAGTTCCAGGCTGACAGCAGCGGCCCAAAGGCGGTAATTTGCCGGCCCTGTGCCCTGGAAAGATCGTCCGTGAACGACCCACGCAAATCCGCGCTGTTGTCTGCCGCAATCGTCTGCTGCCTCGTGCTGATGCCGGCACGATCGCACGCGCAGTGGTGGGGCGCCCGGGCGCCGGCCGATTATGAGGAATGCGCGGAGGCTGCCGAGAAGGCCGCGACCAAGGAAACCAAGGCAACGCAGCTTGCCGAATGCGGCGCAAAATTTGCCGCGCGGCGCAAGGTGGGCGGCGGCTACAGCTATTTCGACTTCATGCAGAACCGGCATTTCGACATCGCGGGGCCTAATCCGACGCCGCAAGAGCAAAAGCACATCGACGAGCAGTACGCCGAATATCTCAGCCGCGAACGGCAAAGCGCGATCACGGCGGCATTCACCCGGAAGCAGCAACAGTTGCAGCACGCCGCGCCGGAGAGTGAGAAGAAATCCGCGGTCCCACTCCCGGTGAGCAAGCCGCGTGGCGTCACGGTGGGCTATGCGGTATCCCGCCCGGCAAACGCAACCTGCGCCAAAGATTCCTTTTCGTGCAACTGGCCGCGGCTTGCCGCGGGCATCAAGGACTTCAAAAAACTTTGGCGCCTCGTCGCCGGACAAGGCCAAGCGCGGCCGTCCGTCGACCTAGCTTGCGACGTCTAATCCGTGATCACCATCGCCCAGAACATCCGGTAGGGCGACCGCGCGTTGGCCGCCGACGCCACGCCGACTTTTTTGGCGCCCGGCATCAACAGGTTTGCGCGATGCCCCGCCAACTCTTTCCATTGCTTGAGCGTCTCGGCAAAGGTCAAAAATCCGGCCGCGATATTTTCGGCGGCCCTGGATTTGCGCAAAGGCGCCACGCGCGACGAAAAACTGCCCGCGGCGGAGTGGCTGATGCTGCCGCTCGCGGCCATCGCCTCCGCCTGCTTGCGTGCGACCGTGCTGAGCCGGCTGTCCAGCCGCACCGCCGACAGTCCGTGCGCCCGGCGATAGGCGCTGATCTCGGAGGCGTAGTCGTCGGCGCAAGCGGGCAGCGCAAAGCCGAGAACAAGGCTCACGGCCGCAACCCACATTTTCATGCGGCCGAACGATGCCACCGCGCTCAATGCGGCATGCCGTGATGCGGCTTCGGCTTCCGGCGCGGACCATAAGCCGGCTTCGGTGCTGCAACCGCCTGCGAAGCCGCGCGTTGCTCCTGCAGTCTCGCGTCATAGCCGGGCGAAGGCACGACGGTCGGCGGCGCGGCCATTGCCGGTCCGAAGGCGCCGCCAACCAGGGCGCTCAGCGCCGCCGCTCGGTAAAATTGCTTCATGTCGAATCCTCTTAGGCGACGCGTGTCCGCTGCCGATGCACGCCTGTTTACCGCGAGTTTACCCCAGATTCGCCAGCGATCGTCGCCATTTCAAGGCAAGTCGCGAAATCCAAGTATCAGTTTAAGCCTTAGCGGGCTTCGCACTCCTATCGGGAACCGAAAGCAGCAAAAGCATCATGGGCATCGGCGTGTTTGCGAAAGGCGGTCGCCGACGCCCGCATCAGCAGCTAGCGAAAGCCGTCTTTTTTCGCCACACATTCGACCGTCATCCTGAGGAACCGCGCGCTGGCGCGGCGTCTCGAAGGATAGCCGCTTGCGCTTGTGGCCCATCCTTCGAGGCTCGCCCAAGAGGGCGAGCACCTCAGGATGACGGCAGTATTTATTTGGTCTCGGTCTTCTCCGCCCTCGGCTGCGCGATAAGCCATATTTAATCCCTGCCCGGTATGGTTTACGGAATCCAAACCGGCACAGGCATCCCCCATGCGCAATCTTTTCAGCCTGATAGGCCGTTTCCGGAGCGATCGGGGCGGCAATATCGCGGTGATTTTCGCGCTCGCGCTGCTGCCGGTCCTGACCGCACTCGGTTGCGCCGTCGATTACTCGCTCGCGACCCGGATGCGGGCCAAGCTGCAAGCCGCGGCAGACGCCGCGAGCGTCGCCTCGATTTCCCAGAGATCGCCCGGTTATCTCGCGGCTGCGGCCATGGCGGGCAACGGGTCGGTCGCCGCGGGAGTCACCGATGCCAATAACGTCTTCAACGGCAATATGAGCGCGGTCAGCGGCTACACGAATTTGTCGGTGACCAGCACCGTCACCAAGACCGCCAACAAGGTTGCGTCAAACGTGCAGTTCAGCGCCAACGTTCCCGTCGTCTTCATGAAGGTCGTCGGATACACCTCCCTGACCGTTACCGGTTCTTCAAAATCGAGCGCCTCGCTGCCGCTGTATCTCGATTTTTATCTGATGCTGGACGTCTCGGGATCGATGGGCCTGCCGTCGACCGACGCCGAACAGACGCGGCTGGCCGCGGTCAATCCGGACAATTATGCGAATTATCCCACCGGCTGCACCCTGGCCTGCCATTTTGCGACGCAAGACGTGTGCAACAATTCCGGTCAGAAATACCCTACCAACAATTACTGCATGGGCTATCCGATATCGCGCGTCAGCTATAGCGGATACAAACAGCTGCTGCAGAACAATTCCGGCCACCTGCCGAATTCGATGCTCTCCGGCCTGCCGAATTCGCTGTATTCGACGCTGTCGCAGGTTTCTTCCTGCCCGACCGACGGCACCGATTCCTGCATCCAGTTGCGCGCCGACGCGGTCGGCTATGCCGTCACCCAATTGTTCGTCACCGCGAACGCCACGCAGACGGTCACCAATCAATTCCGGATCGGACTCTACCCGTTCATTCGCTACCTCTATGCCTATTTTGCGCTGACCAGCAGCATCAATGGTTCGCCCACCAACTCCAGTACGATCAACTACGCGGCCGCGAACCTCGCCTCGCAGCTGGATACGAATATAAATTCGAACCTCGGCTCCGGCGGAACGCATTTTGAAAATGCGTTTCCAAGCATGAATACCATGATCACCAGCGTCGGCGACGGCAGCGCATGGAACAATACGCTACCCTACGTCTTCCTCATCACCGACGGCGCGCAAGACCCCCAGGTCAAGGCGCTTAACGGCGGCGGCTGGTCGGGAAGCAACCATGCCACCACGCTCGACCCCACGGCACTGTGCAAGCCGCTCAAGGATCGCGGCATTATCATTTCCGTGCTTTATGTCCCCTACCAGCCGATCCAGAATCCAAACCCCTCGTTTGCCGGCAATGAAGACGGCTTTGCGAACAGCAACATCGACGACATACCGGCCAGTCTGCAGGCCTGCGCGTCGCCGAAATTCTTCTTCACGGCAAATACCCCCGCGGACATTACCACCGCCCTGAACGCCATGTTCAATCAGGCGCTGGTAACGGCTCATATTACGAACTGATCGGCGTCCGAATCGGCAGCTAGCAATCCAACCCGTAGGGTGGGCAAAGCCGCCGGACGCGAATGCGTCCGGTGACGTGCCCACCATTCAATTCGCGAATTCAGAAAGAAGGATGGTGGGCACGGCGCAAGAGCGCCTTTGCCCACCCTACAGAAACTCAGCTCGAACCACGAATCTGCTCCGGCGTCAGTCCGGGCGAGCCCTTGCCGTCGGCCTCGGCGCGCTTGATCAGGGCAACGATGCGCGTGGAGAGCGGGACCTTCAGCCCGCGCCGTTCGGCAATGCGTGTGATCACGCCCTGCAGATAATCGATCTCGGTGCGCCGGCCGCGCTGCAGGTCCTCCCACATCGACGAGCGCGCTTCCGGGTCGATCTTCATCGTGCCGCCCAGCAGCAAACGAAACACCGCATCCGGCAGCCGCAGCAAATGCGGCGTCAAGCCCGGCGGGACCGGCGTCGAAGCGACCGGCTGGATGCCCTCCGCCTTGATGGCTGCCAGCCCCTCCGCCATCTGGTCCGCGAATAGCGCGCGCCACGGCCGCTGCGCAAGCTGCTGGCGCAGCGGCAGGTTCGACAAGGCGTTGAGCGCATTGTTGAGATTGAGCAGCAGCTTGCCCCATTGCACGCCGGCGATGTTGCCGGTCGGCCGCATCGTCAAATGTGGAACCGAGAGCTGCGCCGCGGTCCCCGCTTCGTCCTGTTCGATGACGATATCGCCGGAGGTCGCGCGATGAAATCGCCCCTCGCCCAAAGCGATCACATTGAAGGGCACCATGCCGGCCAGCACCCGTCGCCCCGGCAATCGCTCGCGCAGCACGGCAACGTTGCCGACGCCGTTTTGCAGGCTGACGATCACCGCATCCGATGGAGCATGCTGCGCGATCAAGCCTGCGATGTCGGCCGTGTCGGTGCTTTTGACCGTCACCAGCACAGCACCGGCGTCCTTGAAAATCGTGGGACCGTCGGAGAGCGAAAGCTCGCCGGCTTTAAGTGTTCGATCGAATCCATCGAAGCTCGTTACCCGCAAGCCGTTGCTGTTGATTTCTTCAATCACCCGCGGCCGCGCCAGCAACGACACGCGGCGTCCGGCATTCGCAAGCATACCTCCGACAAAACAGCCGATGCTGCCGGCGCCGGCCACGATGATGGGCTTGGTCGCGATCATGCTTGGCATCCCACGATATCTTTCAAATTCGATAGCAGAGCCCGCGTCGCGTGCCTATCGCCGTCTCCCGGCGTCCGGCCTATCGCCTCGCCTTGTAACCGTCATGTCGCAACGTTATGTTCGCCCTCAAGGGCTGGCGCGCGACAGGAGAGAACCATGGGTTTGCTCGACATACTGAACGGCATGCAGCACGGCCCGCGCGGTCCCAGCGCACCCAGCGATCCCAATGCCAAAGGCGGCATGTCGCCGATGACCATGGCGATCCTTGCGCTGCTTGCATACAAGGCGGTCAAGCATTACGGCGGCAGTCAACCGGGCAGCAGCCCCGCCGCGCCGGCCCCGCCGCCGAACACCGTCAATGCCGGTCTGCCCGGAGGCGGCGGGCTTGGCGACTTGCTCAAGGGTGGGCTCGGCGGCCTGCTCGCGGGCGGCGCCGCGGGCAGCGTGATCAGCGGCGGGCTCGGCGACCTGCTCAAGCAGTTTCAGGACAGCGGCCACGGCGATGCCGCCAATTCCTGGGTGAGCCCGGGGCCGAACAAGCAGATTTCCCCGGATGATCTCGGGCGCGCACTCGGCGCCGATCAGATCAATGCGCTGGCATCTCAGACCGGGCTGTCGCGCGATGAACTGCTCGAAGGCCTGAGCCAGCATTTGCCTGACGTGGTCGATCAACTGACGCCGCACGGGCGGCTGCCGAACCCGAACGAAGTGTCGATCTGACTCTTACGATTTCAGCAAGGGACGAATGCCATGAGCGGAATTATCTGGATCATCGTTGTCGGCTTCGTCGCCGGTATTCTCGCGCGGATGCTTTCGCCGGGCCCGAACAATCCCACCGGATTCATCCTGACCACCGTGCTCGGCATCGCCGGCGCATTTCTCGCGACCTGGATCGGTCAGGCCATCGGCCACTACGGTCCCGATCAGGGCGCCGGATTCATCATGGCGACGCTCGGCGCGCTGATCGTGCTGTTCATCTGGAACCGGCTGGTGCACCACCGCGTGATTTCCGATCCGGGCAACAGGTAACGCGCGGTCCCTCACCTCTCCCCGCAGGGGAGAGGTCGAAGCCGAAGCGTAGCGCAGGCTTCGGGTGAGGGGTCTCTCCACGCATTCGGACTCGCGGATAGTCCCCTCACCCGGATCGCATCTGCGATGCGATCCGACCTCTCCCCTGCGGGGAGAGGTGCCCGAGCTAATTCACCAGATGCAAGCCCGCATCGATGCGGACCAGCTCGCCGGTCATGTTGCTCGATGCCGGCGTCGCGAGAAAGCAGACGACTGCCGCGACGTCTTCCGCGGTCGACGCCACCTTGAGCGGCACTTTTCCGACCACCATATCGCGCACCTGCTTGGCGCCCACCTCGCCGCGGCCCTTGGTGAACCACGGCGTGTCCATATAGCCGGGACATACGGTATTGACGCGGATCAGCGGCGCCAGTGCCCGCGCCAGCGAGTAGGTGATGGTATTGAGCGCGCCCTTGCTCGCGGCATAAGCGACCGATGAGCCGACGCCGCTGATGCCTGCGACCGACGATACGTTGACGACTGCCGACGGATGACCCGAGGCATTGGCGCCGGCCTCCAGCAGCGCGCGCGCCGCCCGGATCATCTGGAACGGGCCGATGGTGTTCACCCCGAACAGCCGTTGAAAATCTTCCGCCGACAACCCGTCGAGATTGGCATGCGCCATGTGTTTTGTGGTGCCGGCATTGTTGATCAAGGCATCGAGGCGACCCCAGGGTGCGGCGGCCGCCACGATCCGCTTGCAGTCCTCGTCGCGCGACACGTCGCCCTGGGCCACGACGACCTCGGCGCCTGCGGTGCGGCAGAGATCGGCGGTCTGCTCGGCCTCCTTCTGGCTCGATGCATAATTGATGACGATACGCGCGCCGCCCTTGGCAAAGCTCACAGCCGTCGCCGCACCCAGGCCCGACGCAGACCCCGTTATCACGACACACAACCCATCTTTGGACATCTGCATTCCTTTTCTTGATTATTGCTCTCGCCTACCGCGATCTACCATAGCCGCTGGCGAATTGGGAACAGGTTGGGTTACTCCGTTGCGCGGAATAACCGCTTCGAAAGCCCGATCATGACGCCGCCGCAGGCCGCCCCGCGGACATCGGCGCTTGTCATCGCTCACGCTTTTCCCCATCATGGCCTGCAAGAAAAGCAAAACGGGGAACGCTGTGGAGAGTGAGAACATTGTCGCCGAGACCGCGGAACGGATTTTTGCCGATCTCGCCGACGCCCAGACCATCAACAATGACAAGCAAGCCCGCTGGAAAGCGCCGCTGTGGCAGGCGCTGACCGAAGCCGGCCTGCCGCTGTCATGGGTACCGGAAGAGTTTGGCGGCTCCGGCGCGAGCCTTGCCGAAGGCTTTAGCGTGCTGAGTTCTGCGGGGCGTTTCGCGGTGGCGGTGCCGCTGGCCGAGACCATGCTGGCGGGATGGCTGCTGGCGCAGGCGAAGGTCGCCTCGCCCGACGGCGCGATGACGGTAGCACCCGCAAGCCCGAAAGATCGCATCACCCTCAATGCCGACGGCACGCTGTCCGGGCGTGCGCGCGGCGTTCCCTTCGCCAAGGCAGCCAAACATATCGCCGTGCTCGCATCGGGCGGAAGCGGCCTTTCGATGGCGCTGGTCGACGCGGCTTCCTGCCGGATCGAGCAAGGGCTCAATCTCGCCAGCGACGCCAGCGACATCGTGACATTCAACAATGTGCGGCCGATCGCCATCAATCCGGCCCCCAAGGGTTTCGAGCAGACCTCGCTGATGCTGATGGGCGCGGTGGCGCGCAGCTTGCAGATCGCGGGCGCGCTGGAATCCATGCTCGACATCAGCGTGCGCTATTCCAACGAGCGCGTGGCGTTCGAAAAGAAGATTTCGAAATTCCAGGCGGTACAGCACAATCTTGCAAAACTTGCCGGCGAAGCCGCGGCGGCGCTCGCGGCTGCAAGCTCGGCCGCGGACACCATCGCCAACAGCACGTCGTTCGACGAAGCGGTGTTTCTCGAGGCCGCGTCCGCAAAAATCCGCTGCTCGGAAGCCGCCGAAAAGGGCGCCGCGATCGCGCATCAGGTGCATGGCGCGATCGGTTTCACCATCGAGCACATCCTGCATCGCTATACGCTGCGCGCGCTGGCGTGGCGCGACGATTTCGGCCATGAAAGCTACTGGGCGGTGGAACTCGGCAAGATGGTCGCCGCGCGCGGCGCCGACGAGCTGTGGCCGTTGGTGGCGTCGCGCTGAACTGAACGAAATTCGCTTGCACGAAAGTCGAGATTCAAAATGACCGCAGCCCTTCGTTTCGATCCGATCCGCCTGCCTCCCGAATGCGAGGTGCTGCGCAAGCAAGTGCGCGCCTTCCTCGCCGACGAGATCGCCGCCGGCACCTTCGATCCGCACAAGCCCAATCGCGAGGACACCGACGCGCCGGAATTTTCCCGTCGGGTCGGCGAACGCGGCTGGCTCGGCATGACCTGGCCGAAAAAATACGGCGGCCACGAGCGCAGCTTTTTGGAGCGCTATGTGGTGACCGAGGAAATGCGCGTTGCGAATGCGCCGACGCGCCGCTTCTTCGTCGCCGACCGTCAGAGCGGCCCGGTGCTTTTGAAATACGCGCCCGAGCACATCAAGATGGACATCCTGCCGCGCATCTGCCGCGGCGAGGTGTGCTTTGCGATCGGCATGAGCGAGCCGAATTCCGGCTCCGACCTGTTCGCGGCCAAGACCAAGGCCACCAAGACCGACGGCGGCTGGCTGATCAACGGAACCAAGATATGGACCTCGTCGGCGCACATCGCCGATTACATGATCGCGATTTTCCGCACCTCGCCGTCGACCAAGGAAAACCGCCGCCACGGTCTGACCCAGTTCCTGGTCGACATGAAGACGCCGGGCATCAAGGTCAACCCGATCGGCCAGATCACCGGTCAGTTCGAATTCAACGAGGTGGTTTTCACCGACGCCTTCATGCCGGACGACCACGTGCTCGGCGAAATCGACGGCGCGTGGAAACAGGCCACCTCGGAGCTCGCCTATGAACGTAGCGGGCCGGAACGATTCCTGGAAACCTATTACGTGCTGACCGAACTGGTCCGCGCGGTGGGGCCGAAGCCGGACGCGCGTGGCGCGGAAGGCATCGGCAAGCTGGTGGCGCAGCTGCACACCATGCGGCGGATGTCGGTTTCGGTCGCCGGCATGCTGCAGGCCGGCAAGGAGCCGGTGGTGGAAGCCTCCATCGTCAAGGACATCGGCACGGTCTGGGAGCAGCAATTGCCGCACCGGGTGCGCGAACTCGCGGCGTTCGTCGATGACAATGTCTCCAATCATGCGACATTAGACGAGCAACTGGCCTTCGCCACCAAGACCGCGCCCAAGCTGACCATCCAGGGCGGCACCACCGAAGTGCTGCGCGGCATCATCGCGCGCGGGCTCGGTTTGCGTTAATTGACGGCGAGACGTTGCACGTCTCGCCGCGTCATGGCCGGGCTTGTCCCGGCCATCCACGTCTTGGGCGCCGAAAGACGTGGATGCCCGGGACAAGCCCGGGCATGACGGGATAGAGATTCGGACACACTCGGAGGACATCATGAGCAAGTACAAGGATATCGGCGTCGAGACGCATGGGCACGTTGGATTGATCGAAATCCAGCGGCCGCCGCTGAACTTCTTCGACATCTCGCTGATCAACCAGATCGCGGATGCGCTGGAAGATTTCGACCGCGACATCGAAATCCGCTCCTCGGTGCTCGCTGCCCAAGGCAAGGCGTTCTGCGCCGGCGCCAATTTCAGTGATCCGGCGCGGCAGGCGCAGGAGGCCGCCGCGGCCAAGGGCGATCCCGCCGACAGTCTCGGCCCGATCAACAATCTTTATCTGCACGCGGTCCGTATCTTCCGTAACAAGAAGCCGATTGTCGCGGCCGTGCACGGCGCCGCCATCGGCGGCGGGCTCGGGCTTGCGGTCTCGGCGGATTTCCGCGTCACCTGCCCCGAGGCGCGCTTCGCCGCCAATTTCACCAAGCTCGGATTTCACCCCGGCTTCGGGCTAACGACAACTCTTCCCGAACTGGTCGGCAAGAACAATGCGGAGTTGATCTTCTACACCAGCCGCCGCGTCACCGGCGAGGAGGCCACCCGAATGGGGCTCGCGAACGTGTGCGTGCCGCAGGACCAGGTGCGGGCCGAGGCGATCAAGCTCGCCAATGAAATCGCCGAGTGCTCGCCACTCGGCCTGCTCTCGACCCGCGCCACCATGCGCGCCGGCCTCGCCGACCGCGTGCTGGCCGCGACCAACCACGAACTCGCCGAACAGTCGCGGCTGCGCGCCACCGAGGATTTCAAGGAGGGCGTCAAGGCGACGGCAGAGCGGCGGGTGGCGAATTTCAAGGGGCGGTGAGACATCTCAACTCGTCGTCCCGGCGAAGGCCGGGACCCATAACCACCGGCTTCCGTGTTTTTCGCGTGGCTGTGGCTACGATTGTGCGAAACGCAGATGTCAGGGGTTATGGGTCCCGGCCTTCGCCGGGACGACGAGTGATACTTTTCCGCACCACCAGCGCATCGACGATGGTGACGCCCTTGCCTTCCCCGTGCACCAGCACCGGATTGAGCTCGATTTCGGAAATCTCATTCTTGAAGCACGCCGCAAGCTGCGAGATTTGCGAGATCAACTTCGCCAGCGCAGGAATATCCGCCTTCGCTGCGCCCCGGAATCCATTGAGCAGCGGCGCCGCCTTCAGTTCACCCAGCATCGCCGTCGCTTCCTCCGCACTCACCGGCGCCGGACGATAGACCACATCCTTGAACAGCTCCGTGGTGATGCCGCCGAGGCCGACCATGATCATCGCCCCGAAGGTGGCATCCCCCATGGTGCCGATGATGATCTCGACGCCCTTCTTCGCCATCGGGCTGACCAGCACGCCCTGTATGACGGCGTCCGGCCGATGCTGCCGCGCGCTATCCAGCAATGCGCCATAGGCGGCCCACGCCTCGCCCTTGCTGGCGATGTTGATGCGGACGCCGCCGACTTCGCTCTTGTGCGCAATGTCGCGGGACTGGATTTTCATCACCAGCGGAAAGCCTGCCCGCGCGATCGCCTCGTCGAGCCCGGCTTTATCCGTCACCAGCGTTTCATCGGGCAGCGCGATGCCTGCTTCGCGCAGCAGCGACTTGCTGTCATGTTCCGACAGGGTTTTGGATGTCAGCCGCGCCGCGAGATCGAACGGCTTGGAGTCCGTCTCGTCCGCCGGCGGCGCCAGCTTGAACTTCGCATAGTCGGTAATCCTGCGCATGGCAACGCCGACATGGGTCAGGCCCGACAGCACGACGACACCGGACTCCGCCAGCGCCGTGCGCGCGAAATTCGACGGCAGCGTGTAGGAGTAGAACACGATCGGCTTGTGCTGCGCGTCGATCACCGGTTTCAGCTCGTCGCGCTTGAACGGCATCCGCGTATCGCTCGACATCGACAGCACCACCAGGATGGCGTCGATATCATCGGAAGCATCGAGCAGTTCGATGCTCTTCTGCAACCCGCCGCTGTGCACGCCTTGCGCGGTGACATCGATCGGGTTGCGCGCCGCGCCATAGGACGGCAGCAGTTTTTTGATCTCCGCCTGCATCGGCGCCGGCAATTCCGGCACCTGCAGGCCCTGCATCGACACGGTGTCGGCGGCCCAGATGCCGCCGCCGCCCGAGACCGTGACGACCCCCACCCGATTGCCCTTCGGCAGCGGCGACGTGGTCAGCACCGCCGCGATGGTGACGGCCTCGTCGAGATCGTTGGAAACGATAAAACCGTATTTGGCGAACACGGCGTCATAGGCCGCCGACCAGCCGGCCATGCTGGCGGTGTGCGAGGCGGCGGCGCGCTCGCCGGCGCCGGAACGGCCGACCTTGGTGACGATGATGGGCTTGCCGATCTCGGCGGCGCGCCGGGCGGCAACCAGGAATTTTTCGACGTCGCGGATGCCCTCGATGAACAGCAGGATCACGTCGGTGGAAGGATCCTGCACCATGTAATCGAGGAATTCGCCGGCGCCGAGATCGGCTTCATTGCCGGCGCTGACGCAGTAGCTGATCGCAACCCCCAGCGCCTTGGCGCGATGTTTTATGGCAAAGCCGATGCCGCCGCTCTGCGCCACGATGGCGGCGCGGCGCTTCGTGGCGACAAGGTCCACCTGGCCCGGCTTGACGTCGACCGTGGGGCTGAAGGTCGCCGCGACATGCTGGGCCTCGCTGTAAAAGCCTTCCGCATTGGGGCCAGAAATCCGCATTCCGGTCTTTTTGGCCAGCGCCACGATGGCGTCCTGCATCGCCGTGCTGTCGCCGCCCTCCTCGGCGAAGCCTGACGAGATGATCACCGCGTTCCTGACGCCTGCGGCGGCGCATTGCTCAAGCGCGCCGAGCACCGCGCGGGCCGGGATGATGACGATGGCAAGGTCGATCGGCTGGCCGACATCGGATATCGAGGGATAGCATTTCAGCCCGTCGAGTTCGCCGTAGTTCGGATTGATCGGATAAATCCTGCCCGGATAATGGTTCTTGCGCAGCATCGACAGCAGCCGGCCCGGGATCTTGTCGAGGTCGCGCGAGGCGCCGATCAGGGCGATGCTGGATGGGGAGAAGAATGTATCGAGGGGATGCGGGGCAGGCTTGGTCGCGGCGGGCATTCAGATGCGGTCCTTATTTCTTATTGGTTTGAACGTCCGCGCGCCGCGATGTCAACATTCAAGCCACAAGCTGGAAGGTGACACCGCCGAGGAAGAACGAATCGCCGTCGACGGCGTGGCCTTTGGCCTTGGCGGCATCGCATACCTTCGCGACGTCGCCGACGCGGAACGTCAGGCCGCTCATCGCATCGCTGGCGCCCTTGATGAAACGGAAAGTGCAATTGACCAACGCCAGTTCGGGTTGATCGCCGGCGCCTTTGCTGACGGGAATGCCGATGATGTCGCCCCAATGCTGCGCGAGGCCATGCGGTTCCGGGCTTTCCATCTCGATGCCGATCAGCGCCTGCGTCACATCCTTGCGGATCGATTTTTGCCAGTCCGGTCCCGCCGGCGGATAGGGACCGAGAACGTCGTCGCTGCCGTCGGTGTGATTGAACTCAATGAAGGCGGCGCGGCAGTCGCGCGGATGCAGTTGCACGCCGTGATACGGGGGATGATCGATCATATTGGCGGTGCGTACGCCCATCGCATTGGCCGCGCGGCCCCGCTCATCCGGGTCGTCGCAGCAGAAAATCGCCATGTAGCCGCCGCGGCCTTGCGTCTTGTCGATGAAACGTCCCGCCGCGGTGCCGGGCTGGAACGGCGCCACAACCTCGAGCAGGATGGTGTCGACCGGCAGCAGCGCGTTCTCCAGCCCGTACTTTGCCACATTGCCGTCGCGGTAGCAGACGTTGAGGCCCATGATCGAGCTGATGTCGGAGATCACCGGCTCCAGATGCGGCGCGACCAGACAGACCTGCCGCAGCCGCAGATAGGGCGCCATCTCAATGACCCACGAAAGCCGGCTTGCGCTTTTCGACAAAGGCCTTTGCAGCCTCCTTGTGGTCGGCGGTGTCGCCGGAGCGCGAGTGATGCATCGCCTCGGCATCGAAACAGGCTTCCAGCGACAGGTGCTCGGCGTTGTTGATGTTGGTCTTGATGTAGCCCAGCGTCACCGTGGGCCCCTGCGCCAGCGACATCGCAAGTTCACGCGCCGCAGATTCGACCTCCGCATCCGGAACGACTTTTGTCACGATGCCCAGCGCCAGCGCTTCTTGCGCCGTCAGCACCGGCGACATCAGATACAGTTCGCGCGCCTTGGCGCTGCCGAGCATCTGCGTCAAAAAATACGTGCCGCCGTAGTCACCGGATAGGCCGACCTTGGCGAACGCCGTGGTGATTTTTGCCGACGCGCCGGCGACGCGCAGATCGCAGGACAGCGCGATCGACAGGCCCGCGCCGGCCGCGGCGCCATCGATCTGCGCCACCACCGGCTTCGGCATCTCGTGCAGGATGCGCGAGACCTCCATGCCGCGCCTCAGGTTCGCCTTCTTGGCCTCGAACGGCAGCGGCGCGCGTCCCTCCGCCATCGATTTGACGTCGCCGCCGACGCAGAACGTGCCGCCCGCGCCCTTCAAGAGCACCGCGCGCACCTCATGATCCTCCGCCGCGCGCCGCGCCGCCTCGACCAGCCCGCGCGTCATGTCCGGATTGAGCGCATTGCGCCGGTCCGGCCGGTTCATGGTGATGGTGAGCAGGCCGTTGTCGAGCGATTGCAGGACCATGTCGTTCATTGTTGTTGCCTTTGTTGTTTGTTGCCGAAGCCGTCATTGCGAGGAGCGCTTGCGACGAAGCAATCCAGTCTTCGCTTGTGGCCTGGATTGCTTCGTCGCTACGCTCCTCGCAATGACGAAGGCTATTTCTTCACCAGCGGGCAGCGCGACACTTCCAGCGACTGGAACGCCTCGTTGCCGGGCACCGTCGCCAGCAGCTTGTAGTCGTCCCAGCGCCCCTTGGACTCCGACGGCTTCTTGACCTCGAACAGATACATGTCGTGCACCATGCGGCCGTCCTCGCGAATGCGGCCGTTCTTGGCGAAGAAGTCGTTGATCGGGGTGTCCTTCATGATCTTGATCACGGCGGCGGAATCCGTGGTGCCCGCGGCCTTCACCGCTTTCAGATAATGCGTGACCGACGAGTAGACGCCGGCCTGCGCCGAGGTCGGCACGCGCTTGACGCGCTCCATGAAGCGCTTGGAAAAGGCGCGGGTGTCGTCGTTGAGATCCCAGTAAAACGCCTCCGCCAGCAGCAAGCCCTGCGCGGTTTCAAGGCCGACGCTGTCGATATCGGTCACGAATGCCAATAGCGGCGACAGTTTCTGGCCGCTCTTGGTCAGCCCGAATTCGGACGCCTGCTTGATGGCGTTGATGGTGTCGCCCCCGGCATTGGCAAGCCCGATGACCTTTGCCTTGGAGCTTTGCGCCTGCAGCAGATAGGACGAGAAGTCGGAGGTGTTGAGCGGATGCCGGACGCTGCCCAGGATCTTGCCGCCGGATTTCAGCACGACATTGGTGGTGTCCTTTTCCAGATCCTGCCCGAACGCATAGTCCGCGGTGAGGAAGAACCAGGTGTCGAGGCCCTGCTTGACGGCGGCGTACCCGGTGGTATTGGCCTGCGCAAAAGTGTCGAACACATAGTGCACGCTATAGGGACCGCAGGCCTCGTTGGTGAGGCGGATCGAGCCGGGCCCGTTGAACATCATGATCTTGTTGCGCGCTTTCGCAATCTCCAGCGCCGCCAGCGCGGTGGCGGAGGCTGCGACATCCCAGATCATTTCGACGCCCTGATTGTCGAGCATGTCGCGGGCGATGTTCGCGGCAAGGTCGGCCTTGTTGAGATGGTCGGCTGCGATGATTTCGATTCTGCGCCCCAGCACCTCGCCGCCGAAATCCTCCACCGCCATCTTCGCCGCGGTCTCGCTGCCGGCGCCGGTGATATCGGCGTAGAGGCCCGACATGTCAAGGATACCACCGAGTTTCAGCGGCGGTTTTGACTGCGCCATCGCCGTGGTCGTCGCAATCGCCAGCACCGACGCCAGTAACCCAAGCGCAATTCTCTTCATCGCAACCTCCCGTGAGCATGCCGTCGTCGCGCGGCGTTTTCATTGTTGACGCGATCATGCAGCAACCCACATCTAGCGGCAAGCCGAGGGTTTTCCGCAACACGGAATGATTGTGTAGCCCGGATGAAGCGCAGCGAAATCCGGGACCGATGCCACACCTGCCCCGGATTACGCTTCGCTTCATCCGGGCTACGCCAGCAGGCCCTTTCCCGGAACGTGGTTGAGTTCCAGCCTGATGCCATCGGGATCCTCAAACAGCAGCGAGTAATATCCGGGCGCCCAGCCGTCCTCGCGGGGCGCGCGAACGATCGTGGTGCCGATCGAGCACAGGAAATCGTGCAGTTCGTCGATATCGCCGCGCTCGCGGGCGCGAAAACACAGATGATGCAGGCCGATGCGATTCTGCTCGAATGCGGCGCCCGCATGCTCGGGCGCCGGCGCGCGGATCGCCACCGCGGTGCGGCCGCCGACGCAGTAATAGACCTGGTCGCTGTCGATCATCGGCTTCAGCCCAAGAAACGGCAGCAGCTTGCGATAGAACTCGCGCGAGCGTTCGAAATTCGATGCGGTCAGGAAAATATGGGCAATGCCGTTGATTTCCATCGACCTCCCCTTTCAACCGCCGCGCGGTGTCGGGCTGCGCGCGATGACGCTATCCTTTGAGCATACCGGAATTTGACCGACAGCGAGCGGAGCCATGGCAGGCGCGACGGATTTTCTCAAAGTATGCACTGCGGCGGTGGCGTCGGGCGCGATCGCGCTGACCATGACCGGTCCGGCGCTTGCGGCCTCGGCATGCAGTTTCGAGCCGCAAGGCGAAGGCCGCGTCAGCGCCATCATCGACGCGCGCACCTTTCGCATGGACGACGGCCGCGAGGTGCACCTTGCGGGGATCGAAACGGTGGCGGCCGCAAGAGCGGACGGCAGCGCCGCGCTCGGAGCCCTTGTTGCCGGCCGCGACGTCAGCTTGCGCGGAGCGACCGATGCCCCGGACCGCTATGGCCGGCAGCCGGCTTTCGTGTTTGTCGAACAGGCGCCGGTGCAGCACCAATTGCTTGCACAGGGCGACGCGCTGGTTTCGGGCGCCATTGCCGACAAGGCCTGCGCCGCGGAACTCTTAGCTAGCGAGGTAGCGGCGCGGCAGGCCCGCCGCGGGATCTGGGCCGATTCCGCGGCCATAAAAAACGCGGAAAGTACGGGCGAACTTCTGGCCAGGATCGGGCAGTTCACCGTGGTCGAGGGGAAGGTTCTGTCGGTGCGGCAGGCCGGGGCTGTGACTTACGTCAATTTCGGGCGGCGCTGGACACGCGACTTTGCGGTGACTATTTCAAAGCGCGTATGGCCCGCTTTCGAGGCTGCGGGAATCTCGCTTAAGTCCCTCGAAAACAAACGAATTCGGGTCCGCGGCTGGATCGAGGCGCGACCCTCGCCGCGGATCGAGGCGGCCCAGGTGGGGCAGATCGAGATGGCCGGCGAGAATTAAGCCGGCTGGGCAGAGGCAGATGACGACCGACTGGCGGCGTTGGCGACGGCGCGGGACTTATGATTGCCGCCGCGGCTTGGCGGCGTCCGTCTTGTTGTGCGCGGCCTTAAGTCTTGCCGGCTGCGGCGATATCAGCCGGTTCCAGACCGGATCCCCCGCCTCACCTGCCGCGACAAAACCTGCCCGGACGGTGGCGCAGACGCCTGCGGCCGAGCGCGAGCATGAGCGCATCCTGTCGTCCTATGGCGGCGCCTATGACGACCCGCGGCTGGAAGCGCTGATTACCAAAACCGTCGACCGGCTGGTCGCGGCCTCCGACCGTCCCGACCTCGCCTACCGGGTGACCATCCTCAATTCCGGCGCGGTCAACGCCTTTGCGCTGCCGACCGGACAGCTCTATGTCACCCGCGGCCTGATCGCGCTCGCAAGCGACACCTCGGAATTGTCCTCGGTGCTGTCCCACGAGATGGCGCATGTGCTGGCAAAGCACGCCTCGATCCGCGAGGACCAGGCACGCCAGGCCGCCATCGTCACCCGCGTGGTGACCGACATGGGCAACGACCCGGATCTGACCGCGCTGGCGCTGGCCAAGACGAAACTGACCATGGCGAGCTTTTCGCGGGCGCAGGAATTCGAGGCCGACGGCATCGGGGTCGGCATTTCCGCCCGCGCGCATTTCGATCCCTATGGCGCCTCGCGCTTCCTGACCGCGATGGAGCGCAACGCTGCGATGAAGGCCGGCAAGGCCTCACTTGACCCACGTTCGCAGGACTTTCTCTCCTCGCATCCCGCGACCCCCGACCGGGTGGACAACGCGCGGGCCAATGCCCGGCAATACTCCGCGCCGCAGGGCGGCGAGCAGCACCGCGAGGTTTATCTCAGCGCGATCGACAACATCGTCTACGGCGAAGACCCCAGCGAGGGATTCGTGCGCGGCCGCCGCTTCCTGCATCCAAAACTCGGTTTTACGTTCCAGGCGCCGGAAGCTTTTACGCTGGACAACACCGCGCAGGCCGTGATCGGCGTGCGCGACGGCGGCAGCCAGGCGATGCGTTTTGACGTGGTGCGAGTGCCGGCCGAGCAGACGCTCGGCGAATATCTCAATTCAGGCTGGATGGAGAACGTCGACAAGGCGACGACCGAAGACATCACCGTCAACGGCTTTCCGGCCGCGACCGCGCTCGCCCACGGCGACCAGTGGCAATTCCGCGTCTATGCGCTGCGCTTCGGCAGCGACGTCTACCGCTTCATCTTCGCCGCCAAGCAGAAGACGCTCGAGAGCGAACGAAACGCCCGCGAAACCGTCGCCTCCTTCCGCCGCCTGACCCTGGAGGAGATCCAGGCCGCGCGGCCCTTGCGCATCAAGGTGATTACCGTGCAGCCCGGCGACACCGTGGAATCGCTGTCGCACCGCATGATGGGCGTCGACCGCCCGGCGGAACGCTTTCGCGTGCTGAACGGGCTGGATGCGCATGCGCAGGTGCGGGTGCGGGATAAGGTGAAGATCGTGGTGGATTGAGGAAGCAAATTCCGTTTTGGCAGGGGTCGTTGAGCGCGCGAAACTGGACGTTGGTTGAAGGGCTTAACGCGGATGACTCGAAATGTGGCGGCGCACTTAGCGTCGAATCGACCAAGTGATGCGGCAAACTTCAGGCGCGTTGCGGCAAACCGAAGGCAGTTCGCGCCCTCGCAGCGCGCGATTGATGCGAAAAAGCGTGCGACTTGAAGCGCTTGAGCCGTATGGCTGGCAACCCGCACAGCGAGCGCGCGAAATCCTGCGTCCTGACAGGCACTTGTGCGGCATCCACGACGCCGCGCCGCGCCAGCGCCGCACCGGTCGGCGCAAAATTCCAAATCAAGAGAACGGCATAAGCCGCGCCGTCCGAAGCCTGCCGATCCGAACATTAACTGCGCCGACAAGTCTTGCGGCAAACTGGTGGCAAAGGGGGTTGCGCAGATTTTCGTTGCGGCAAAGCGGTGACGGAGATGTGGCGGCGCGCCATCCTGATAAAAACGCAACCGCCAAATATTTTCCGCAGATTTGCCACACGGCGGCTTGCCAAGAATACCCAATTTGGGTACAAAAATACCCAGAATGGGTACAAATCCAATTCCGTCGAATCTATCCGGCGCGCTGTTCTCGCGCGTTCAATCGCGTGTGCTCGGCATTATCTTTGGCCAACCCGACCAGGAATTTCAACTCACTGAAATCATCTCAAAGGCCGGCTCCGGGCGCGGCGCCGTTCAGCGCGAGCTCGAAAAGCTCACCGGGGTGGGGATCGTGGCCACCGCCGCCTATGGCAATCGAAAGCTCTATCATGCAAACCGGGAATCTCCGGTCTTCAATGAGCTGCATCAACTAATCCTGAAAACCATCGGCATTGTCGATCCGCTTCGCGAGGCACTCACACCGTACCGCCAGTCCATCAAGTCCGCGTTCGTCTACGGCTCAATCGCCAAAGGCAAGGACACCGCCAGGAGCGACATCGACCTGATGATCATCGGCGAAGGGCTGGTCTATACCGAGGTCTTCTCCGCGCTGCAGAAGGCTGAGAAGCATCTTAGCCGACCTGTCAATCCCAACCTCATGACCACCAACGACTGGGGGCGGAAAGTCAAAGCCAGGAGCGCTTTCGTGACGAAAATCTTAAATCAGCCCAAGCTGTTCGTGTTTGGAAATGAAGATGAACTCAGAAGCCTTGGATAATCTCGTCAAAACCAAAGTGCTCAAGGCCGAACCGGCGGATCAAGCCGAGTTCGATGGACTTCTGAAGCTGGGCACCAACCGGTGGATTGAGGGATTTTCGTTTCGTTCGTAAGCCGGATGAAGCGAAGCGCTATCCGGTAACGCCACGGCTGTGCTCGCGCGCTAACGTCAGACTCATAATCTGAAGATCCTCACCGCTACAGATCGGCCACCTACACAGCCTTGTTGTATCTGAAAACGCTCGCGAATCCAGCCAAGAGCCCGCCCGCCAAGATCATTGCCCCCTTCCATGAAGGCACGTCAGGATAAACCGCGATTAGTCCGGGAATCGCTACAAAAACACCAATAACCAAGGCCTGAGTCACATTGCGAACTCTGTCGGCCCCGACTTCCACGTTGAACGCCAATTCGGCCGAAGTGGCACTTTCGTCATTTAAATTGGTTGATCGAAAGATCGTCAGGGCGTTTTGAGACTCTCGAACAGAACCCGCTGTTTGTATCTCAATAGTTTTAGAATCGTATTCAGAGTCAGCGCGCAGCGCGCCGCTTCCCAAAATTGAAATACCTTCTCCGACGGCACGACAACCAAGCCAATATGTCTCTCTCTTGGCGAGAGGACCTTCCTCTGGGAAGTAGTGATAAATCGCTATTCGGTATTGTTTGCCGGGGAAAAGCTTCCATCCCCCCTTAACAAGGTTGTTGGTTGCGCCATACGCGTCCGTCATACCAATGATGTTAAAGAACAGTTTGCGCGTCGGGTCACCGAAGTCTGCTTCGTGACTGCAGAGATTTGTCACACATTGCTCAAAGACCTCCAAATGCTTTGCTTCGGCAGAGTCATGCGGGACGAGTTGGACCTCACTAAGAGGGCTGTTTAAGAAATTCACCCAGTAGCCGATCAAAGGATCGTCGGGGTGTTGCTGGTGATCTACTCTCCACGCCGGCAACTGGTCTTGGGCATTACTTTCGATAAATGTTCGAATGGTGGTTAGTTCGCCCGTCCGAATATAACGCGAAACTTCCATCACCAATATAAGCGAATTTCCGCGCACGTTCGCTTCGAGAATTACCGCTTCCCGAACGGGCACCATCTCGGGCTTTTTGCCAGGCACGCGGTTGTCCAAGTAGGTGAGGTAGCATTTATGCCCCACCAAGCCCTTATCTCTGAAATGCGATCTAACACCATTCGCCAGTATTCTATTTTCGTAACGGAATTGAATCCGGCCGCCAACCGGAAGGGCGAGCACCCTAACGATATCTTCCAAATAGCGCGGTCGCGCGCCTGAGGAGAGCAGCAAGAGCGGCGGTTTGTCCGTCACAGGGGCCTCCAACGACAAGTCTAGCGTGTGCGTCGCCCACGATAACAAGCCCGTTTCCCAGCGAGCCGTTCTCCGCGGCGGTGCCTTGCCTTACAAGAAAATAGACTGTTGCTCAGCCGCGGCTACTTATCGAGGGAAAAAATTGGAATGGCAAGAATAATGCTCCAGAAACGGAAAAATCAACGCCGATAAAGCTTGGATCGACGAGCATCAGGTCTTGGTGTCGACCCAGTTCCTTACAGGTCTTGCACGGCCAACTGTGCCTTTATTGCAAGGATAATCTGGCGGGCGACATCGGTCGCTTTCTTTACGCGCTCGCCACCATCGTTATCATTTAGCAACCTCGGAAATTGGGAAGACCAATATGTCTTATAGAATTCCAGTTCTTTAGCCTTCACCTTCGTCTGCAAGACAAAAAATCCCACATCGCTCTTCTTGCGCCAGTTATCGCGCATCCAGGCAAATACCTTCCCATCTTCCATTTCCAGCGCCAACGTAACATATTTTTTGAAGCTCTTCTCGGATGATCCCGTCGTCGTCGCCACGAAACGGGGTTGGCCGTCGATTGTTGAGTACAGACAAAATACCTCTGCCATTGCTCCATCCCGGCCGACGCCTTGAGAAACTTCCTATAAAATCAAAGAATTCCGGTTAACGATAGATGATTCTGTGGTAGCCTAAAAATGGAGGTTCGCATTGGCGGCGAAATCGCTGCCGGAAAAGCTGGCGAACTCAAAACACTTCCAGTTGGACGTGGGCCTCCGGTATTGAACCGTGTGGAGACCCAAAATGTCCTTATTGGACGATTTTGTCTACATTTCCCCCCTTGCGCCCGTAATCTCTTTGGATGCGCTCCTAGCGCTTCCGAATTCCATGCATCAGCGCCCTTTCGATATTGCGGCACCAGACATATCAGTAGAAGAGCGGCTTGACCGTTCTATCATGCTAGCGGCGCTTGATCGATTTCTTGAAACCCTGCCTACTAGAGACCGGGAATTGGTGCGCCAGCACTATTGGGATGATGTCTCGCAAGCAGCCCTTGCTCGCGCGAATGGCGTTAGCGCTGCAGCGATCTCAAAGAGAATGACCAAGATTTATGCCAAGGGCAAGCGAGCGCTTGCGTTGCACTCTGACTTCAAACTTTGAACCTACTACTGGCAGAGCCGGCGTCCCACTGCCTAAGAATGGGATACCCTGTTGGCGGCGAAATCGCTGCCCTAATGGAGACGACGATGGTTACGAGCAGCAGCGTTATCGCACAAAAGAAATACGTCGAAGAATTGAAGCGAAAGAAATTCAAATTCGGTCTTACCGTGGGCGAAGCTTTCGTGCGCGGGATTCGAGATATTGGTTATAAGAGCACGGCTACCGCTCTCGACGAGTTGATCGACAATGCCATGCAGTCTGACGCTGGTAACGTGCACATCGTGTTCGGCTTTGACAGCGCAAAATCTGACAAGAAGCCGGCTGAAATCGCGATTGTTGACGACGGGCACGGCATGCTCCCTGAAATGATACGCGCCGCGATGACTTGGGGCGGCACACATCGAGAGGATGACCGCACAGGTTTGGGGCGCTACGGTTATGGGCTTCCAAGCTCATGTGTTAGCGCTGGTCGCCGGTACACCGTTTATTCTCGACAGAACAGTGCTGAGTTTTACGCGGTTACCATCGATGTGGACGATATTTCTGCTGGAAAATATTCGACTCCCGATGGCGACATCGTCGTGCCGGAAGCAGTAAAAGCGACCCTTCCGCGTTTTGTGGAAGCGCACCTCAAAAAGCATTTCCCTGGAGAAATCGCGAAGGCGCGCACCGTTGTCGTTATCGAAAAGTTAGACAAGCTTAGTTGGAAGACAAGCGGAGCTCTACAAGAAAATTTTCTGCGACATTTCGGTGTTGTCTATCACAAACTGCGTGCAGATCTGAACATCATGGTAAATGACAAACGTGTCGAACCGATCGACCCGCTTTTCATTACGCCCGGCTATCGTTGGTTTGATCTCGACGAAGATCGCGCGATGCCTCTCGATCCTATCGTTATTGACGTAAAAAATCCAGAAACCCGTGCCGTTGAAGGACATATCACAGTTCGCATTTCGTATTTACCGCCGGGCTTCGCCTCGATCGACAAAATGAAGAAGGCGGACGGAAAGAACGCCAACGAACGTCTTTCCGTGATGAAGGATTACAACGGATTTATCGTTGCGCGCATGGGTCGCATCATCGACGTCGTGACTCGAGCGACAACGTCAAACGACGTGATCCAGTTTCGAAATAACGATCGATATATCAAAATGGAGATCGACTTTCCCGCGGTCCTTGACGAAGAATTCAACGTGACAACGTCAAAGCAGCAGATCGTACCGTCTGAGCGTATTTGGGACCTGCTGAGGCAAAGCGGATTGATGAAAGCCGTCGAGCAATTGCGGAAGAAATACGAAGAAGAGGCGGCCTCCCTGCGGGACAAACGCGATACCGTGAAAGCAGATAAGCGGCTCTCCGAAGAAGCCATGGAGCGCTCGGCCATTCTTACCTCGCGCCCTTCTCCCGCAGCCGAGGCGCGGAAGCAGGAAATGGGAGAGAAAGGATTACAGCAGGAGGCGGAGCGTCGCGCGCGTTCTTCTGGCAAGCCTGTTGAAGAGACGCGAAAAGACCTTGAATTTGAGCTTCAAGGCCGACTTTACAAGGTCGCTACCGAGAGCATACCCGGAGGAGCCATGTTCCGGATGGATATGTTTGGAGGAACCAAAGTACTGTTTCTAAATACCTCCCATCGGCTTTATAAGGAAGTCCATTCCGGTCCAAAAAGCACCGTAGAAGTGAGGGCCTCGCTGGAAATCCTTCTGTTCTCCATAGGCGATCGTATTCTAGAAACCAGCGATCACCTTCGCGACATCTACATGCACGAAGTGCCCGAGTGGTCCAAAAAACTCGACTACGCACTCGGGCAACTCGCTCAAGGCATCGGTCATCCAGAGGAGGATGACGAGGAAACTGGCAACAAAACCTTGGAGGCGGCTCTCTGATCTGGCAGAAGATATGCTAATGCTCAGGACCGGGCCCAAGGGGCCCGGTTTTGATTCGACTCCAGTGTGTACCGATGCGCTCCAACGGGGCAAATATAGAGACGCAGCCGGCGATCCGGACTATTTGCCCTCACCTTCCGCCGAAGGTGATGGGAAAGTTGACTGCATTCATCGAGACAAAACTCGACGCGGGCGATCCTTCGCTTTCGAAATCGCTTCGGCTACTGAACACGAATTGGATTGGCGAGGCTTGGGCCTTAGAGCTTCGTGCCACTGCCCTAGTCATCGCCGACCTTATAGACCAAGGGTGGACGGTTTTTCCTGTTGGAAATCGAATCGAACTTGGCCCCCCAGGACTGCAAACCAACGGCGAAACAGTCGAAGATGCAAAGCAGCGGTTACGGAAATCTTTGCAGATCGGTCGAGACCGTCAACTAGCGAACTCATCAGTTTTCGAATTCGTTACGCGGATGAGTCGCCACACGAAGCACGATGGCCAAGTTAGTTCGATATTCGACGTTGTTGATGATGGTGCATCACTTGCAGCTGAGCTTTCAGCTCTGTCAAACTTTCCGCCTGATCGCGCGATCGCCCGATTGCAAGAAATAATTCGGCCTGTCGTTGAAGTATGTGACGAGAGCACACGATGCCCGGATACCGGGATGCGGCTGCTCGATATTTGGCGCTACTTTCGCCACACGTGGTCTCTGGAATATCGTTCGATTCCCGGCAGGCAACTCCCGCTGCTTATCAGAAACGCAGCTCGTCCAAATAGACCAGTTATCGGAATTGCAATGCTTGCCTCCCCGGTGTTTCGTACTCGTTCGAGAGATAACTGGATCGGATGGACTCCAGAATCATTCTTGGCTCGCTTACAAAGTGGCGAGTGGAATGCGAAGACCGCTCTCCGAGCACTTCAAAGAAGGATCGATAAGAGTATTCGTGAAATACGAACGGATGATCTTGTCTCACGTGCCGAACTCCGGCGTCCGACGGAACGCGTGGTGTTTCGCTTAGAACAAAAGGGTGCCGGCGCGACCGTGAAGCGGGAACGACAGCTTCAAGAGGCGTATTCGAGCGCAATTCGTTCCCGCGGATTTGCCCAGTCGCAGTCCGACCCAAGTAGACGCGGCGAGAAAAAGATAAATTGGCGCAAGGCCTCCGAAGACCTATTGTTTATCCGAAAACGCTCTGAAACGCTCGCGCGGCTTTTGGATGCGAAGCGAATATTTGGAGGACTGAACTGGAATTTGACGGGATCGCATCTGCTAGAAAGCCTTGTTTCTACTCTCGCGGGAGAACGAGCGCTTAGCATCGCTTTGCAGGAAGTTCGAAAAGCGGGGTTGGCCAGCCAGATTGCCGATCTAAGTATCTGCGGAGCCGTCGCTCCATACAACCTTCTTCTTGGGGGGAAACTAGTCGCTCTTGCAGTAACATCGAACGAGGTCAGACGAGCTTGGAAAATGCGTTACGAGAAACACGTGAGCATTATTAGTTCGCAGATGGCCGGTAAGGCCATGCGACGCCCGGCGGACTTGAAGATAATTACGACCACGAGCCTTTATGGCAATGGCTCTAGCCAATATAACCGGTTGCGGTTGAAGGTTAGCAATCACGCTTCTCTCGACAATGACATCGTTTGGCAGGAATTGGCGAAAACTGCCGGATACGGGACGGTCCACCTCAGTTCGTCCACCGCAAGGATATTGCGTGAAATTTCTGAACAACAATTCAAAGCTCGTCGAGTAAACAATCGATTTGGTGAAGGTACCAGCCCCCGATTGCGACAAATCAGAGACGGACTAGAGGTCCTTGGAATAAGCAGTGACGATGTATTGCACCACGCAACGCCGCGTCTCTTTTATGGATGCGCGCTAAGCAAACAGACCAACAAGCAATTGCTTGGCATGATCGCGAGCAAGAATTCGAATACCAATGCACTCGCGGATATTACTCAGGCTTGGACTGAAAGATGGTTGCTACAACGGATTAAGCACCCATTCGTACTAGACGGTCTAGCGCAAAGCGGCCCGGCAACCATTAAAAGCCAAATGTTGACCACCGACGCGAACGGGCAATACATCATGCATTTTGACGATCGTTGATGATCTATCTCTTCTTAGCTCCAGCCTCCGCCTTCGCCCCGCGCCGCGGGCTCTTAGCGACCTGGCCTTCGATCTCCTTCACCGCTTCCGTCTCGGTCACGTGCTGTACCACCGCGATCTGACAGGTGGTCGAGCGCTGCCTCATAGGGCTGGCGTTCGCTGCCGGACTGTTCGGGCTGCGATTCGCTTCGGTAGAGGTCGCGCACCATTTCGGCGATGGCGACGGTGTCGCCGGACTTGATCTTGGCTTCGTATTCCTGCGCCCGGCGCGACCACATGGTGCGCTCGATGCGCGCGCCCATCACCCCCCGCGCTCCCCCATCACCCGATCAAACGCCTCCCCCATCACCGCCGTCGACGCCGCAACCCCGGTGAACAATTCGAACGCATCAGCCGCCTGGTAGATCGCAAGCTCCCGTCCGGTCATCACCCGCGCGCCTGTCGCCTTTGCGGCCATCAACAGCGGCGTCCAGAGCGGATAATAGACGGCGTCGGCGACCCACAATCCGCGGTGCAACAGCGGCTCCGGAACCGGAGACTCCCGGCTCGGAAGCATTCCCACCGGCGTTGCATTGACGAGACCGATGGCTCCATCAACTGCACCCTCGACGCTATTGACAACGACAGCCCGGCCGCGCGGCCGCAGCAGCAGCGCGAGACGATCCGCCTTGGCACGGTCGACATCGAAGATGCGCAACTCGGCAATGCCGAGATTCATCAGCGCAAACGCAATGGCCTTGCCGACGCCGCCTGCGCCGATCACGGCGACGCTGCCCTGCCCAGACTCTGCAACCAGACCGGCGGCGGCGCGGGCGAAGCCTGTGGTGTCGGTGTTGTGACCGATCAGCCGGTTGTCGCGGACCACGACGGTATTGACGGCGCCCATCGCGGCGGCGTCCGGCGTGAGGTCGTCGAGCAGGGCGACCACCGCTTCCTTGTAGGGAAAGGTGACGTTGACGCCGGCAAAGCCAAGGCGGCGCACGCCTTCCAGCAGGACGCGCAATTCGTCCTTGCCGGCGCCTGCGACTTCGATGAGCTGGTAGTGGCAGCGCAGGCCGAGGTCGTGCGCCGCCTGCTCGTGCATCGCGGGCGCGGCCGAATGCGCGATGGGGGCGCCGATCAATCCGGTGAGAAAGCGCTTGCGGGTCAAGGTCAAGATTCTTTCTGATGTGGAAGAACGGACTGCGAGGTTGCCCGATCGAACCTTAATCGAAATCCGCGATGCCGCAATTTATCCGTCATGGCCGGGCGTCGTCCCGGCCATCCACGTCTTTCTTGCTTCACCGCCTTTAAGGCGTGGATGCCCGGGACAGGCCCGGGCATGACGAGCTGAATGTGATGCCGCATAAGCGTAGCGATATGGAGGACGCTTGTAGCCCGCCATGAGCGAGGCGACATGCGGGACCGGTCTCCCGCATATCGCTACGCTCATGCGGGCTACGATTATTGCTATTCGAAATCCGCGATGCGGGCATCCAGCGCGAAGATGCCGCGATAGATTTCGCTCTCGCCGCCGGGAATGGATTGCGGCGCGATTTCAGCGGCCGCGCGGAGGGCGCCGCGAAGCGCGGCCTCGTCCAGCGCCTCGATGATCAAGAGGCCGGCAAAGAACCCCTCCTGCTGCCGCATTCCCTTTTCGACGGTCGGCACTGACGTGCGCGCCCGGTCGGTCACCCCGATCTGCACCGCGGCGATGCCGTCCAGCGCGGCGAGTGCGTCGGCGAGCTGTTGCGGCGCTTCGGGGAGTTGCTCGAGACGGAGTGCTGCAATGGTGGCGCCCTCGCCGCGGCCGGCCCGCGCCGTCATGACGCCGCCGCCGCGGATAAAATTGCCGAGCTGCGGCATGATGCGCTGCGACCATGGCGTCGGCGCGTTGAGCCGCGCCAGATAGGCGGGGCCGTCGAGCACCTCGGGTGATTCCAGCTCATAGAGGATGAAGAAGCGGTTGGTGTCGGAGCGCTCGGCGCGAAACACGCGGACGCCGAGGAATCCCCTGGTCGTCACGCGTTCGGTGGTGTGCTCGCGCGTCAGCCAGTGCCGGTAGTCGGTCAGCGCCTTTTGTTCGACGTCGCTCCAGATCGCCAGAAAACCCGCGCCGCGCATCTCGATCTCTCCTGTTTCGGGTAGCCCGCCATGAGCGAAGCGACATGCGGGACCGGCCTCCCCGCATTTCGCGGAGTTTATCATCGGGCGCGCATTCGCGCGACCCGTTGGCTCATGGCGGGCTACGATTGTGGCGGCAGGCCGTGCAACGCCGCCGGAATCGACTTCGGCAGCTTGCCCAGCCGTTGCACGGCCGCCAGCATCGCGGCGAGGTAGCCGTAAGGACCGAGGCCGCAGATCACGGCGGTGGACGCGCTCGAGGTGATCGAATGGCGGTGCAGTTCGTCGCGCGCGTGGATGTTGGAGATATGAACCTCGATCTTCGGGCCTTCGAAACTCTTCAGCGCGTCGATCAGCGCGATCGAGGTGAAAGAATAGGCCGCGGGGTTCATGATGATGGCGTCGGCCTTGCCATGCGCCGACTGGATCAGACTGACCAGCTCGCCCTCGAGATTGGACTGGTGAAACGAAATCGAGATGCCGAGAAGTTTTGCCAGCGCCTGGCAGCTCGCTTCGATTTCCTTGAGCGTGGTCGAACCGTAGATGTGCGGCTCCCGAATCCCCAGGAAATTCAGGTTGGGCCCGTTCAGGATCATGATGTTGGTGGGCATGGAGCCTCCGGTTTTTGTCATTGCGAGGAGCGAAGCGACGAAGCAATCCAGAGCCGTAGGGTGGGCAAAGGCGCGCTTGCGCCGTGCCCACCATCACAATCTCCGAATTCGATAGATTGAATGGTGGGCACACCACCGGACGCGTTCGCGTCCGGCGGCTTTGCCCACCCTACGCATCTGGATTGCTTCGCTTCGCTCGCAATGACGACCATCCTACCCCGCGAACCACTTTGCCGGGACCGTCACCAGTTCCGGGAAAATCACCATCAGGAACAGCACGACCAGCTGCGCGATCATGAACGGCCAGACGCCCTTGATGATCTCTTCCATGCTGATGTTGGAGACCCCGCAGACCACGTTGAGCACCACCCCCACCGGCGGCGTGATCAGGCCGATGGCGTTGTTGATGATGAACAGCACGCCGAAATACACGGGATCGATGCCCGCGGTCTTGATGATCGGCATCAGGATCGGCGTCAGGATCAGGATCGTCGGCGTCATGTCGAGCGCGGTGCCGACGATCACCACGATGACCATGATCGCGAACATCAACAGCGTCTTGTTGCCCATGAAGGGTTGCAGCAGGGCCACGATCTGCGCGGAGATTTCCGACACCGTGATCAGCCAGGACGACACCAGCGCCGCGGCCACCAAAAACATCACGATGCTGGTGGTGACGGCGGCGGAGACGAAGATCTCGTACAGCTGCGAGAATTTCAGCTCGCGATAGACGCAGGTCGCCACGAACAGCGAGTAGACCGCGACCACCACGGCCGCTTCCGTCGGCGTGAAAATGCCGAAGCGCAGGCCGACGACGATGATCGCCGGCAGCATCAGCGCCCAAAAGCCGTCGATCACGGCATGCGCCATTTCGGACAAGGACGCCCGCGGCGGCGGCGTGAGGTTTTCCTTGCGCACCACCCACCACCAGGAGAAGCACAGCCCGACGCCGAGCATCAGGCCCGGCACGATTCCCGCCAGGAACAGCTTTGAGATCGACACGCCCGCGGCCACGCCGAAAATGACAAAGCCGATGCTGGGCGGAATCACCGGCGCGATGATGCCGCCGGCGGCGACCAGGCCAGCCGCATAGGATTTCTTGTGGCCGGCGGCCACCATCATCGGCACCAAGAGCGCGGCAAGTGCTGCGGCGTCCGCAGCGGCGGAGCCGGACAGCGAGGCCAGGATGCAGGACGCCAGGATGGTGACGTAGCCGAGCCCGCCGCGGAAGTGACCGACGGCGACGAGCGCGACATGGACGATGCGTTTGGCGAGGCCGCCCTTGTTCATCAGTTCGCCGGCCAGCATGAAGAACGGGATCGCCATCAGCGGAAAGCTGTCGGCGCCGTTGATGACGTTTTGCGCCACGATCTGGGCGTCGAACATCCCGATCGTGCTCATCAGCGCCACGCCGCAGATGATCAGCGCGAACGCGATCGGCATGCCCAGCGCCATGGCGCCGAGCAGCGAGAAGGTGAAGACCGCGATCGTCATGTGTGGTCCTCGGTTTCCCTGACCGCGACCATGTCGGCTTCGCTGGCCTGCCCGGAAACGACCCGGAACAGGTCGTAGAGCAAGAGGATGCCGGCGGAGACGCCGAACATGACGCCTGCGAAATAGAAAATGCCGAGCGACAGGCCGGTCGCCGGCGCACGGTCGTCGAGGTTGATGAGGGTCTGGCGCCAGCTGCCCGACAGCAGCAGCCAGTCGGCAAACAGCATCAGGCAATAATTGACGATGAAGCAGATGCGCTTTCCCGTGGGCCCCAGCATCCGCACCAGGGTGTCGACGCCGAGATGCGAATGCTCGCGCACCGCGACGATGGCGCCGAGGAAGGTCAGCCACACCAGGAGCCAGCGCGACAGCTCCTCCGAAATCGTGATGCCGGAATTGAAGCCGTAACGCAGCACGACATTGCCGAACACCAGCACCACCATTATCGCGAGGCACAGCGCGATCACCGCTTTAAGGAAGGCGCAATACAGGTCGAGGATGCGTTCCATGGATGCGGCCTGGTTCGGGTAGCTGTAGCGTGATGCGCTATTGTTGAGCCGTCATTGCGAGCCTAGGCAAAGTTGGCGCCTTCGCCAACTTTGCCTAGGCGAAGCAATCCAGCGGGCGGTGAAACAAGACTGGATTGCTTCGTCGCAAGAGCTCCTCGCAATGACGCAATTCGACATCGCATCACTTCACTTCCTTGCGGATGCGATCGAGCTCCGCGTTGAAAAGCTTCACCGTCTCCGGGCGAAGCGCGGCGGAAATCTTGTCGACCACCGGCTGCGCCGCCTTGCGCATGCGCTCGAGTTCTTCCGGCGCGACCGCGTTGTATTGCATGCCCTTGGCCTGCAGTTCGGACAGCGCCTTGTCGGTCTGCAGCCGGGTCTGCTCCGCCTGGTAGTCGCGGCTCTCGTCATAGGCTTCCTGCATCATCTTCTGCTCGGCCGGCGTCAGCTTGTCCCAGAAAATCTTGCTGACCAGGATGATGTTCTGCGTGTAGGTGTGGTTGGTGGCCGAGACGTATTTTTGCACTTCATAGAATTTGTTGGAGAGGATGACGGTGTAGGGATTTTCCTGGCCGTCGACGGTGCGGGTTTCCAGCGCGGAATACAGCTCTCCAAACGCCATCGGAACCGGATTGGCCTTGAAGGCGCTGAAAGATTCCAGATAGACCGGGTTGGGGATCACGCGCAGCTTGAGCCCGCCAAAATCCTCGAGTTTTGCGATCGGATGCTTGCTGTTGGTGACGTTGCGGAAGCCGAGCCCCCAGTAGCCGAGCCCGATCAGCCCGCGCTGCGGCAGGCCATCGATCATCGCCTTGCCGAAGGCGCCGCGGGCCAGCGCCTGGGCCTGTTCGGTGGTGCCGACGATGAACGGAAAATCCAGCAGGCCGAATTCCGGCACCACGGTTGCGAGCGAGGTGGTGGACGCCGACAGCATCTCCTGGGTGCCGCCGCGCAGCGCCGACTGCTGCTGCAGCTCGTTGCCGAGCTGCGACGAGGCGAACTCGCGAATTTTCAGCTTGCCGCCGCTCTTGGCGAGAAGAATTTCCGCGAATTTTTGTACGCCGAAGGAGACGGGGTGATCGGTATTGTTGAGGTGTCCCCAACGGATGGTGCGCTCCTCCTGCGCCGACGCGGCGCTGGCAAACAGCGCGCCAGCGAACACAGCCACGAACAGAATTCTGGACAGCCTCATCACTTCCTCCCTGAAACAACCGATGCCGGTCGGCGGCTAGGTGCCGCTGGTTCTTGGTTGATGGTCTTTTTCGGTGAAAACCATATTATGAAACCATTGTCAAATGAGAATAGACGAAATATATGATATAAGCTAACTCGCCTGACTATCGGCCGCTTGCCGCAAGCGCGGCGATCGCGGTTATGCCGGTCGGCATCGAGTCGCTGTAACGCGCCAGCAAAAGTGGGATTAAGACCTTGAGCATCCTGGAACATTCCCCACCCTTGTCCGCCGGCGACAGCGGCTATCAACGCATCCGCTCCGACATCATCTTCGGCGTGCTGACGCCCTCCGGGCGCCTGAAACTGGAGTCGATGAAGGAAGACTACGGCGTCAGCGTCTCGACGCTGCGCGAGATCCTGAACCGCCTGGCCTCGGAAGGCTTTGTCGTCGCCGAAGGCCAGCGCGGTTTCGAGGTCGCCCCGGTCTCGATCCAGAACCTGCGCGAACTCGCGCAACTGCGCATCCTGCTCGAGCATCACGCCATGACCGAGTCGTTCCGCGCCGGCGACATGGAATGGGAAGGCCGCGTGGTCTCCGCCCACCACAAGCTCGCCGCCACCGAACGCGCCATCCTCAGCGAAGGCGACGACCCCGAACTGCGCAAACGCTACGACGGCGAATTCCATCAAGCTTTGATCTCGAATTGCGGCTCGCACGAACTGATGCAGACGCATGCGGTCGTGTTCGACAAGTATTTTCGATATGCGCTGCAGTATCGCGGCAGCGCGACGGTCGAGCAGCACCGGGCGCTGCTGGAGTGCGCGCTGAAGCGCGATGCTGTGGGGGCAAAGGGGATTTTGACGGAGCATATCAACGGGTGCGTGGCGCATGCGTTGGCGATCGGGAGGTTGAGGTAGGCGATATCGGACGACGAATCCCCGCTGGCATATCGGCCGTTTTACACGATGACAGCTATTGCCTGGCATTCCCGCTGTGGTAGCGTAGGCGATAACTTGCATCGAACCATCTGTAGCATTAACGGTTATTATGACTGAATTACTGAACATTTGGATAGAAGTGGGTGCTTACAACCGATTTGCCGAAACTAAGAATGCACTGTGGTTGGGATTGCTGCTGGGACTCTGGGGGTTCTTGGGCTCGGGAGCAGGTAACGACGTCATCAATTATCTATTCGGAGGGAACAGACAAATTCTGCTTTTCTTCATCGCTTTGGCCTTTGTCGTTTCAGGACTGTCTCTAATTCCGACCTTGAGTTTTTCCCCTTCCACTACAAACGTTTTTGCTCGGAAAACGAACGAGGTCGACCGCAACCCCTATTATTTCTTTCATATAGCAGAATACGAGAGCGCCATCGCTTGGCTTAACCGGCTTGGAATGCAAGTCTTGGCCGACCAAGATCAGAGAGAAGTGACTCTAGCCGAGCAAATTTGGATAGTCTGTCGTATTGCTCGCAGAAAGTTTTTCTTGTTAAGGGTCTCCGCGAGCATTTTTTTGGCGGGCTGGGTGTCATCTTGGCTGCCTGCTCTTAGCCATATTGTACTACACAGCTGAATTGCGAGCGTTCAAACGGGTCCGATCTCATGGACGAATTCACGCAACTGATCCAAGAAATTTGTTCTCTCCGTTTTGAGGATGAAACGTCTTCAGAAATCGTTGGCGGGAATCGAATAAAGCTGTTCAATGTAGTGGCCAAATTGTTTCCGAAGGCTATTATCCAAGTCTGGTTAGCAGACCTAAACCATGAGGAACCCGGTCTTCTCCTCGCGTACGTCCATCCAAAGGAACGATTCGGTCGGGACGCAAACCTTTTCTCCACAAGGTGCATTACATCTACTACAGAAACTGCAGAAGATTTTCTAATTATAAACCGACCAAAAATGACGGTGGCAGTCGAAAATGTATTCGCAGCCATCGGTACGGAAATGCAGTCTACTTATCACTGCACCATCGAACGGGTGCTCTCCGTAAAAAGAAAGGCGATTCAACCCGACAACATGCCTAATATATTAGGTTGGGCCGCAATTGGCTTTCCCTACGATCATCGAATCACATCTGAAGAGCGATCTATAATTTCGCTCATACGCACTCAACTAGCGATGTTGCTTGAACAAAGTCGCTATAGCCGTATTCTAGAGCTAACTAAGCAATGTGAAGCATTGCTTCGTGAATTTTCGTCGAAAGAAGACGTTGTTCGGAGCCTAATTAAGCTGTTAGCGGAGACATGCGGTGCTGGCTCTTACAAGTTGTACAGCATAGTTGGCCGACAAATTACGAGAATATGGCAAAATAAAAAGGACGACGTTTCATATTTTGATAACTGGATTTCGTCAACTTTTGAGGTCTCTTCGCAATGCAAACGGTATTTCCTACCTTTAGAAGCGACAAAACCTTCTAAATCGACGCCACCTAATAGCGTGTTAGCAATACCGATCGCGCTCAAGGGAAGGAAGCTTGAGCCTCACGACTTTCTTCCGTTATCGGCTGAACCGAATGGAGCCCGCTGGGTCAGCGTGGTGGTGAACTACGTCTTTCTTGCCTGCAAACGCTCCCCCTTTTATCTAGGGGGCTCGTTTAGTGAGACTGATTTAATGATGGCCGATACGGTCTCCCACTTACTAGAAGATTTTATGCGATCTCAAGCGTTCGAGAAGCAATACGTCTATATTAGTGAATTCTTCGAATCGCTTCAAGCAGATGCCCAACTTTCATACGAGAGATGCAACGAGCACCTTATATCAGCGCTTCCGGTCGTGTCGGATATTCAAATTGTTGAAATCGACAAAATTGAAGATGTTTCAACATGGCTGACCAATAACAATGAGAGTAAATCGCCCATTTCAGCAATGATCGCAGACAAGATAAAAACATTCGCTTCGTCGCTGGACGATGAACAGACCATCGACCAAAGAGAGGCCATATCTTTGTGTTCAGCATCGGCTGAGGGCAACGGCATGTATCTAATATTTCATCTTCCTACAAAATATTTTCTCCAGAGATACGCTATTCTTACTCTCGAATCGAACCTTGTTGATCAAGTTTCTCTTGATATTCTTGTTCATTTTATCAAGGAACTACATATGTATTTCCGTACAGAAGATGCAACAAAAGAACGCGGGAGTATGCTTGCTCAAATAAGGCACGCGGTCGTCGCACCGCTAGCTGCTGCCAAATTTAACCTAGAAATCTTCCAAGATGAGTTCGACCGTAGTGTGCGACTCGGGATTGGGTGGCGTGAACTTTTGGAAGACGAAGAATTCCGTGAACTTATCCCGTCGGCGATAGGGCTCGCCAATCAATCGCTGATAATCGCACAAACCGGAAGATATTTGCTGGGACCAGTGGCAAACCGCCATCTTAAAATCAAGCATTACAATGTTGTTGATCTCGTCAATAGCACAAAGAAATCGTTCGTCTGGCAGATCGCGGAGAGAAAACTCGCGTTTCGATTGACAGTTAATGGACGCTATACAGGTGTTATGACGGGCGATGAAACGATGCTGTGGATCGTCATGTCTAATTTGATCGACAATGCTATCAAATTTGCCCACGTCCGAACGGAGGTGGCCGTATTGATCGATTTACATAAAGATCATTACCGCTTCGAAATTTACAATCGAGGCGTTCATTTGCCCAGACATGAGAGAGCAAAGGTCTTTCGGCCTTACACCAGAGGCTCTCAGGAGGGCAACTTGAACCGACGGCCGGGCACCGGTCTGGGGGTTCCAGTCGCAGACATGTTGCTGAGAGCTCATAGCGAGAGCGCACGTTTGGATTTTAAGTCTGAACGAAATGAGCAAAAGGGTTATTCGGAGACTCGCTTCTTCTTTGAGATGCCATACTTGATTGGGATGACTTCGAAAGTTTAGAGATGGAAAGAATACATTTTACGTTTGTGCATGTGGAGGACGAAGCAAGTCATTGGCGCGCGCTTCCCCGAGCGTTAAGAAATGCTTTATACGACAAGCTTGATGGCGCAAGCCGAGCTACGCTGGTCCGTCACCCCCCGGAGCCGCGTGGTTCCTACCCAGCTATGTCAAGGATTTTTTGGGTGACGCAAGGTATCGAATACGAAATCAATTATTGGCTTTTGGAGAGCGCTTCCGTCACGGAGATTAGTAAGCATATCCGGGGACAATCGACTTTTATTATCGATGTGATGCGGCCTGGTCAGCAGGGAATTCTGCAATCAAGCTTAAGTACTTCTCTAAGATCCATCGAACCGTTCGTGTCCGATTGGGATTCGCAGGTGAGAGTTTTCACCGCGTTTAATATACCAGACTCGGAGAAAATCGGAGATCATCCTCTCAATTTGATACGAAAAAGCGATACGGGAGAGATCGTCGAATTTCTCATACGGAAGGTTCTCACAATATAATCTGACTGTGAGTGACGGTATGATCTATTCAGTGCATGATCTGCCAAAACGTTTGGACCTGTACAACAAACTTGACTGGCAGGATCGAATTAGTTTGCCAGATTCAAGGCGGGAATTAGAGATTTCGTTCAGCCGTGACCCACTTCATTGGTCGGACTTCGGCCTGGAGCTCCATGCTGTTTGGGGCTTTGACATTAAGACTTCTGAAATCAAGATTTTGCTTGGCGACCGCATAGATGAATTTGTCGGAAATGCCTGCCGCTATCGCGACCGTCGGAACCAACTAGGCTTTTTTGCAGCACTTGCGCCGCGGCTTGCTAGCCTAGCTCCTTTTTGCCCTACAATTGAAAGGCTGCTTGGAATAATTGCGCCTGACCTTACTGCACCGCATTCGGCATTCGAAAAATTTAAACATGAATTATCTTCGCTCTCCAGCGGGGACTTCGCATTGGAATGGACGCACGGGAAGGAATTGGTGCTGGTTGCGTTGGTGGACCGGTCTAGTGGTTGGGCAGCCACAGATACCGGTCTAGGTATGGTCGAAGGTTTCAAAGAGAAATTCCAAGCTTCGATTGGCACGTTGTATGATTATTATTTCTACAGACAACGTATGTTCCGATCAGTTCCAAACCGGCTTTTCCAATGCAACGAAGGGCAAGAAAACCACATATTACGTGTCTTTTCGGACCCACTGGCTTTTGATCCTCGAGAGCCAATACCAGAGGACGCTTTCCTATGGCCTTGGCAGCGCAGCATAGGCGTTCGGTACAATGAGAATGCGGTTCCGGAAGTGTATTACAGGTCGATTCCTACGACCTCGTTGGTCTTAGACATACGTGCATCAACCACAGCTATGGATCTTTCCGTGGAATCTGCTGCGTTCGCTCAGTTAATCGACGATATCGTGGAGGATTCCCGGAAGATAATCATTGGTCACGACGGCTTTTTTGACAAGGAAACTGGCGACGGTATTGTAGGTCACTTTTGTCATGCCACATCGAGCATGATGATGCCCGAGTCGTCACGCACCCCATCAATGGATGGAATTTATAAAGCAGTGCAGGCAGGCATCGAGATAGTTAGAGCCGTTCAAGCGCGTTGTCGGACCTACCAACCGTTACTGATTCACGGGCTCGCAGGATTGGGACCCGCGGTAGGTATTCACAGTGGACACGCTGTATGGTTGGCTGATGGCTCTCAAATCAGAGCTATCGGTCCTGCAGTAGTTGGGGCATCTCGGCTATGCTCTAGAGCTGAGGTCTCGGAGATAATACTATCCAATCAGTCATTTCAGGCCTATGCGAAGGGAGTGTCGCTGCGACACGTTGAATCTTTTCAGAAAAAAGCGCTAGAGATTAAGGAATATAATCAGAAGGCGGGATTGTATGGTCATGTGCTTCGAGTAGACGACCTGTGACAAAGGACCCGACGCTACAATTCTTTAAGCAAGCAACCTTTGACCGTTCCTGCTGAAAATTTGTCCTTGCAGGATGACCGATATGGACGCGGGGGCCAAGGATTGGCAGATAGCAAAAAAGCCCGGCCATCGAGCCGGACTTTTTGATCTGTTAGATTTCTGAACGCCAGCCCTACGCCGCCTCGTCCGCCACCGCCGCATCATCCCCGTCAGCCTCAGCATCGGCGTCCGCGTCAACATCGCCCTCGGCGACGGCTTCCCCTTCCGTCTTCGCCCCGCGCCGCGGGCTCTTCGCGAGCTGGCCCTCGATCTCCTTGACGGCTTCGGTCTCGGTGACGTGCTGGACCACCGCGATCTCGCGCGACAGCCGGTCGAGCGCTGCTTCATAGAGCTGGCGTTCGCTGTAGGACTGTTCGGGCTGCGACTCGCTGCGGTACAAATCGCGGACCACTTCGGCGATGGCGACGATGTCGCCGGAATTGATCTTGGCTTCGTATTCCTGCGCCCGGCGCGACCACATCGTGCGTTTTATGCGCGCGCGGCCTTTGAGCGTTTCAAGCGCCTTCTTGACCAGCGCCGGCTCCGACAGCTTGCGCATGCCGACATTGGCGACTTTCGCGGTCGGCACCCGCAGCGTCATCTTGTCCTTCATGAAATTGATCACGAACAGCTCGAGCTTGGCGCCGGCGATCTCCTGGTCCTCGATCGCGAGGATCTGGCCGACGCCATGCGCGGGATAGACCACGAATTCGTTGGTCTTGAATCCCTGGCGCTGGGTCAGGACCTTCTTCGGCTCCTCGACCTTGGCCACGACGGCGACCGGCTTTACCGCCGGCTTGTGCGCGACCGGCTTTGCCACCGGCTTGGCGGCGGCCTTCGGGACGGTCTTGGGAGCAGTCTTTACAGTGGAAGGCTTGGCGGCGGCCTTCGAAGCAGTGGCCTTCGAACCGGCCGCTTTCGCGGAAGTTTTGGCAGTCTTGCTGGGCATTGCGCTTCTTTTGTTTTTTGAGGATTTGCCGGCCGAGGGCTTAGACATCGAAGTCTTGGTGGCACTCTTAGGAGAAGTCTTGTTAAGAGAAGTCTTGGCACGGCTCTTGGTTGCACCGCGGCTGGCCGCGGATGCCTTTTTCGCACTCTTGGAAACAGTCTTTTTACGCGTTTTCTGAGACACAGCCTGCGCGCGGAACCGCCGCGCCCCTGTTCGAGTTTCACGGGAACCCTTGGGGGCCTTCAAACGGGCACAACAGGAGTCCGATCTATTGAATGTGCCTATAATAGCACATTTTCCGTAAAAATCAATGGTTTATGGCCGATTCCGGCCCGTTTACGCCCCTCAGCCGGCCGAAACACCGGTCAGGGTTAACCCGGCGCGGCCAAATCGGCCCGCTGCCGGAACAGATAGTGGCTGGATCAGTCGCCGGCACCCGGCTCTTTGGAAAAATATTTCTCGAACTTGCCTTCCATGCCCTCGAAATCCTTGGCGTCGGGCGGGGATTCCTTTTTCTGGGTGATGTTCGGCCAAAGTTTTGCGTATTCGGTGTTCACTTCCAGCCACTTCTCCAAGCCCGGCTCGGTATCGGGCTTGATCGCGTCCGCCGGGCATTCCGGCTCGCACACCCCGCAATCGATGCATTCGTCCGGATGGATCACCAGCATGTTGTCGCCCTCGTAGAAGCAGTCCACCGGGCAGACTTCGACGCAATCGGTGTATTTGCATTTGATGCAGGCTTCGGTGACGACGTAAGTCATCCAGGGCTCCGGAACGGGTCAATTTTGAGTGCTGGCGTAGCGCAGGAACCTTGCTGCCGCAAGGGAAGCGCGGGCCATTCTGAAGCGGCAAAAGCGGTCTCGCATTCGCTGAAATCGCCCGACCAGAGATAGTTATTCCGGTGGCGCTTGCAAATCGTCATACAGCACGCGCGCAGCCGTGGCGTCGCCGCGCCGCTCGGAAAATCCGGCCACTTTCAGCACCCGCACGGTGCGGTCGAGGCCGACGGTGACGACGTCGCCGGCCTTCACCGCATGCCCCGGCGCCTTCTCCCGCACGCCATTGACGCGGACATGGCCGGCCTCGATCAGCGCAGCCGCGCTGGCGCGCGCCCGCACCACCCGCGCATGCCACAGCCATTTGTCGAGACGCTGGCGCTCCAAGGCAGACACCGTAGCAACGAACTCAGCTGTGTAGGGTGGGCAAAGGCGCGCTTGCGCCGTGCCCACCATTTTCATCTCGGCACGATGGTGGGCACGCTCATCGGGCGCGCATACGCGCGGCCCGATGGCTTTGCCCACCCTACGAAGCTACGAAGCTGCTCCGCCGCTACTCCTTGCGCCCCGCGGTGAGCTGTTCCTTGAGCGCGGCCAGTTTGGCGAAAGGCGAATTGGGATCGATCGGGCGCTCGCGTTCGCGCGGCGGCGCGCTGGTTGCATATTGCCGGTGCGAGGGGCCGCCACCGGATCGGCCGCCGTCGCGATCGCCTTTCGGCTTGCCGGCGAATTTACCCTTGTCGCGGCCGTCGCGGCCCTTGCCCTGGAAACGCTCGCGCGGCGGGCGAGCTTTGTCCTCGCGTGGTTCGCGCGCCACGGTCGGTGCGCCTTCGGCGGCAACGGCTGAGCTTGCGGCCTCGGCCGGCGCATCGCTGCGCGGTTTCCTGAAATCCTTGTTGCGCTCGCGGCGTGGGCGGCCGTGACGCTCGCGCTTGGCGCCCTCGCCTGCTTCGGCTTCGGCGGCAACCGGCTGCGCGCCCTCCTGCGGTTTATTCTGATGGCGATGGCGGTTGCGATCGTGACGCGGCCGGCGTTCGTCCGGCCGGCCGCCGGGCCGCCAGACCTCGACCAGCTCCGGAGCCGCGGCAACCGCAGGCGCGGCGTCACTCTCGGGAACGGCTTCCGCGGGCACATCCGCAGCGGCACTCGCTTCTGCTGTTGCTGCTTCAGACGCGGCGGGGGCCGCCTCGCTTTCAACCGCGGCTGTCGGCAAGTCGGCTTCCGCTACGGTTGCTCCCGATTCATCCAGAACCTGCGGCGCGTCGACGGGCGCGGCAGCAGTCTCAGCAGTTTCAGTCGTGGGTGTTGTGTCCGCAATCGCGACTTCAGCGGTCGCCCCGGACTCATCCAGAACTTGCGGAACGGCATCCGCTTCCACAGGCGTTTCAGCGAGCGGGGTTTCCGCGCCGGCTTCCGCGGCGACGGCTTCGACTGCCGCCGCTTCCGCAGCCGCGGCTGCAACCGGCGCGGCTTCCACCGGCGGCGGCGCCGGCGGCAATGGCGGCCGCTTCTCGCTGCGATAGCCGAGCGCGCGCAGCACCGACGCGAAATCTTCGCCGGCGGAGCCGGTCAGCGACGTCATCGCCTGGGTGACCACAAAGCTGCGGCCGTCGAAGGCGCCCGCGGGCTTTTGGCCAGGCGAGCCTCCAGACGAGCCTTGGCGCCATGACAGCGCCGGACGGATCAGGTCGGCGAGGCGCTCCAAAATATCGACGCGCACCGCGCGCTCGCCGCATTGCTTGTAGCCGAGCACGCGGTAGGCGTCGCGGTCCAGCGCCTTGTCGACCGGGAACGAGGTGCGGCCGCTTCCTGCAAGATGCTGCGCGCCAGACAGCGCCGACAGGTCGACCGTGTCGAGCTTCAGCGCCCACAGCAGCGACGCCAGCGCGCGCGCCGCCGGCTTCAGCAGCGCCGGAACATAGATGTGATAGGCGCCGAAGCGGACGCCGTATTTACGCAAGCTCGCGCGCGAGGGCTGGTCGAGATCCTTCATCTCGGCCGCGATCCTGGCGCGTTCCAGCACGCCCAGCGCCTCGATCAGCTGAAATGCAATGCCCCGCGCGATGCCGGTGACATCCTCGGCCTTGGCAAGATCGAACAGCGGCCCCAGCAGCTTTTCGATATGCGTCTTCAGCCACAGCTCCAGCCGCGCCTGCACCGCCTCGCGCGGGCTGCCTGCGAGGCGCTCGTCGGCGATGATGCGGATGCGCGGATGCAGCGCATCGTCGGCGGCGACCAGTTTTGCCACGGCGTCGCCGGTCCAGCGGATGGTGCCGTCCGAGGTCAGGACGAACTGATCGTCTTTCGCCGCCGACAATTTCTCGGCGCGTGCCTCGATCTCGCCGGCCAGCGCCTTCGATGCGGTGGCCTGCAGCGCCTTGGCGTCGGAGCCGGCTTCGGCCGCGTCCGGCGCGAAGGTGAATCCGTCGAGACGGCCGATAACATGGCCCTCTACGATCACTTCGCCGGTCTTGCCGATTTCCGTATTCAACATGGTGTTTTCCCGCAGGCGGCGCATCAATACACTGGTCCGGCGGTCAACGAAACGCTCCGTGAGCTTTTCGTGCAGCGCATCGGACAATTTATTTTCGACCTCGCGGGAGATGCCCTGCCAATGTTCGGGATCGGCCAGCCAGTCCGGCCGGTTTGCCACAAAGGTCCAGGTGCGGATTTGCGCGATCCGGTGCGACAAAGTGTCGATATCGCCGTCGGTGCGGTCGGCCTGGTCGACCTGCGCCGCGAACCAGGCGTCGGGGATTTTGCCCTTCTGCATCAAAAAGCCGAACAGCGTGGTGACCAGCTCGGCATGCGCGGCCGGCGCGATCTTGCGATAATCCGGGATCTGGCAGGCATCCCATAGCCGCTCCACGGCGGCCGCGCCATGCGCCATGTCGCGCACCTCGCCATCGCGCGCGGCGTGATCGAGCACGCGCAAGTCTTCCGCGATCGGCGCCCGCGTCAGCGCCTCATGGGTCGGCGTCTGCGCCAGGGATACCTGCAGCGCGCCGAGCGAGGAAAAATCCAGCTTCGAATTGCGCCACTGCAGCACTTTCACGCTGTCGAAGGTGTGGTTCTGCAGCGCATTCACCAGCTCCGGCTCGAACGGCGCGCAGCGGCCGGTGGTACCGAACGTACCATCACGCGTGGCGCGGCCGGCGCGGCCGGCGATCTGCGCGAATTCGGACGGATTGAGGCGGCGGAATTGATAGCCGTCATATTTACGGTCGGAGGCAAAGGCGACGTGATCGACGTCGAGATTGAGTCCCATGCCGACCGCGTCGGTGGCGACGAGGTAATCCACGTCGCCGGACTGGAACATCGCGACCTGGGCATTGCGGGTGCGCGGCGAAAGCGATCCCAGCACCACCGCGGCGCCGCCATGCTGCCTGCGGATCAGTTCGGCGATGGCGTAGACTTCATCCGCCGAGAAGGCGACGATCGCGGTGCGGCGCGGCTGCCGGGTGATCTTGCGATCGCCGGCGAATTCCAGCTGCGACAATCGCGGCCGGGTGACGATGCTGGCGCCGGGCAGCAGGCGCTCGATGATCGGGCGCATGGTGGCCGCGCCCAAGAGCAGCGTCTCGTCGCGGCCGCGGCGATGCAGGATGCGGTCGGTGAAGACGTGGCCGCGTTCGAGATCGGCGGCGATCTGGATTTCATCGACGGCGAGAAACGACACGTCGAGATCCCGCGGCATCGCCTCCACGGTGGAGACCCAGAACCGCGCCTTTGGCGGCTTGATCTTCTCCTCGCCGGTGATCAGCGCCACCGAATCGGTGCCCGCGCGGTCGGCGATCTTGTTGTAGACCTCGCGCGCCAAGAGCCGCAGCGGCAGCCCGATAACGCCGGAGGAATGCGCAAGCATCCGCTCGATCGCAAGATGGGTCTTGCCGGTGTTGGTGGGACCCAGCACCGCGGTGACGCCGCTGCCTGGGGCCCTGCCGTTTGAAAGCGTGGGCGGTGAAGACGAAAAGGCCATGTGTTTTGAGGGGTTTCCGCGTCGCGTGCGTTTTCAGGATTGTGTCACAATGCGACGCCTTCAGGGGCGGGATTTAAGCCTTGGAACGGGTGCGGAACGAAACGCGCCCGAATCGCTGACTCCGATCCTTGCGTGCCTCACAACCGCAACATGCAGCGTTGATAGTCACGGCGGCGCACTAGATCAAGTTGGACTCTGCTGCCGATGGACGTAGATGAGCCCCCATTTGTTAATCGCAGGAGTTGAATCAGAAGCGGGCAAGAGTCAAGCGAAGACTTGCACCCGTGTCCCGGGCGCGATGCAGCGCGCCGCTCTTCGGCGTGATGCTTCGCAGAACCGGGACCGTACCAAGCGCCGGCGCCCGCGACGGTCCCGGCTCTGCGGTGCACCGCTCCGCAAGAGCTGCGCGCTGCACCGCGTCCGGGACACGGGGTCACTGCGTCTTGGCGACGCGCGGCGGGGTCGCTTGCGTCACGAACTGGGTGGCCTCCAACACGCCCATGCCGAGCGGGGTCGGGATCATCATGCGGAACGGCACCAGGATGCGCGTGCCCGCGATCGGCGCGAACCAGGCTTCGATGTTGCGCTGGGCGGCGAGATATTTGATCGCGGCGCGATCCGGGATGTAGCCCGCGACCGGCGTGAAATACACCGCGCACACCACCACCGGACCGGAATAGCCCTTTTCCGCCCGCACATGCTCCATCCGCTTGTAGTCGAGCTTCAGCTCATAGCGCATGCGGCCGTCGAAGATCGCCCCTCCGGCGCGGCAGGCTTCGGGGCCGACCGGATCGGCGCTGCCGGGGACGCGCAGCAGGGAGCCCGTCATCGGATCCGAGACGCCGCGGCGATGTGCGTCGGTGACCGGGATGCGGTCGGGATCGACCGGCGGCTCCGGGTCGATAATGGACTCCTTGATGTTGCCGGCGGCCAATGACATCCGGATGGTCTCGGATTTCTTCGAATGCACGGTGGCGGAATAGACCTGGGGAATAAGCGCACCATTGACGATGCGGCCCTGCGAGCCGCCGGTGCCGGAGCCGGACGCAAAGGCCTTCAGCAGCCCCGAGGTGCCGCCGGAGGCCGAAGCCGAATACTGGTCGTCCGCGATATCGACCACCCAGGACCCCTTGCCTACGGGAATGCCGGCCAGCGTCACCTCATAGCGCGCATCGAGCTTGCCTTGCGCCGAGGCGGGGGCGGCCGCGAACAGCGCCAGGCCTGCGAGAACAGCGCTTCGTAGGGTGGGCAAAGACACCGGACGCGAACGAGTCCGGTGGTGTGCCCACCATTCAGTCCGCGCATCCGGATCAAGATGGTGGGCACGGCGCAAGCGCGCCTTTGCCCACCCTACGGGCCGGCGCCGGATCATGCCGAACGTCCTCACGAAAAAGCGGTCCCGCGGTTCGCTGTTTGCCGTTTCCGGCGCTCGATCTGTCATCTAAGCAAAAACATCCGGCAATCAACGCGAGTGCGGCCGTTTGGCGCGAATTTCGGGCGTGGCCTGCAAAAATCCCTTGGAACCGCATGATGTCGGCAGCGAATACGCCGTTTATATGGTTGGCCCGGCTGCAAAATCGGCTTTTTGGACGGCTGCGAAGCAGGCCTGCGCCGAGGCCCCGCGTTCTTGACGCATCGGGGCGCATTGCCTATACGTCCGCCGTTCCTGAAAGGATCAGAATTTCAACCCCCGCCGCGCCTGCCACGGGCTCGCGAGATGCGGGCGAGTAAGAGGATTTTTTCGATGTCGCGGCGCTGCGAACTGACCGCCAAGGGCCCCCAGACGGGCCACAAGGTGAGCCACTCCAACATCAAGACCAAGCGCAGGTTCCTGCCCAACCTCTGCAACGTCACCTTCATCTCCGACACGCTGGGCCGCAACGTCCGCCTGCGCGTCTCGACCAACGCGCTGAAGAGCGTCGACCACCGCGGCGGGCTGGATGCGTTTTTGATCAAGGCGAAGGGGAGCGAGCTGTCGCCGAAGGCGCTGGAGCTGAAGCGGGCGATTGAGAAGAAGAAGGCGGCGGGGGCGGAAGCGAAGGCGGGGTGAGGCTTCGCTTCGTAGCGAGCTTAGCGCTGAAGGCTTGATGGCCGGGTCGAAAGACTCGACTTTTTTTATTCCAATAAACACGATTGATCAGCCGAATAGACTACGGCACCAAAAATGCAGACAAAGCTGTCCTGGTCCTTTTCGCTAGCGATCCCCAAGCAAAGGCGTCCACCGTAAACCAGCCTTTCATGCTTCCTATCGAGACTTCTTCTTCGGCAACGCCATAGCGATCATCCTCGCCGTCCACCAGCCTATGAAGAAGCGATTCATGTAAGATATGACACTTCTTCACGGGGATGAAGAAATCTGGACATACATGCCAGCGTGGCGCGAAAAGATGCGCACTCTGCTCGAGGTCTTCAGCGATCGTGCTCGGAATTGTCCAAAGAATACAGCCTTTGAGGCTTTTATCCGTCTGATCAGGATCTACCGATCGCGAGACAGCGGAATGCAGTGTGACCCTAGCCACATTTGCGAGATTCATAATCTTTTTAGAGCTAACCGCATTGCCCAGCATTCTTGCAGTCATCATAGGAGGCACTAGAAGGAGCCTGCCTATATACTCAGCCAAACTCTCTTCTTCCTTAGAAGAATTTGACCTAAGCGCTACCCAATCAACTTCCTTACCGCGCTGAAGGATCAAATAGTGCCCAATTTCGTGTGCTACGCTTACACGAGCACGTTCAACACTGCTCGTGCGAACCTCGATGATCGGCTTTCCGTCCCTAAACCTTAGGCGCGCGTCAAAACTAACCGATGTCTTTAAGTAATCTATGCTTTCCCGCTTAAGTGTAGAACGTGACAGTGAGGGCTTCGCTCCATGGAGCTCGATTCCAAGAAGATCACACAGATGACTCACACTTACTACGTCAGGAACCTGCTTCTTTCCGTACAAATCTAAGAGTACACGTTGAGCAATCAGAGCCGCTGCCTCAACGGGTCGCACCCCCCCATGCCAGGCGCTGAATTCGGCTAACGCATATGGCAGCCCTTCACGATCAAGCCGGGCAACAGCATGTATTCCGCGAGAACTCGGCGCTTTACCAGAGCTTCCTCGGAAACGTTCAGTGCGGGACATGGTCCCCATTCGCAATCTGGATGGCCTGCATAACCATCTCCTGCATCTCAACGCTAGTTAGCAATCGGTGCCTCGCTTGAGACCGAAGCTCATCCAATGCTCGAACAACAGCGGGCAGCTTTTCGAATGCGAATTTGTCTTCGCACTCCGCTAAAATATCAAACTCATTCCTTTCAAAGACTGGCCCTTCATCCGGTTCGTTTGCAAGAAGCCCGTCGTTCTGAAAGTGGAGACGCTTAACCGATGCCAATGCCACGATTGCTCGCCTGTCACGAAAGGCCGCATCAACATAGATATTCATCCGCCATATCGACTTGTACATATCCTCGATTGCTTTAATTTCCTGCTCGTAGGGAATCAACTGCTCCGCATCACCGTAGATCGTTGCAACGGTCCTCAAATGGCTAACATTGGTGAGATCATTACCCACCACTAAAGCATGAGCAACCTTCAAGCTGGTGGTAGCAGAGGGACAATGCACATGAACCGTTCCTAACGGAAGGTTGCACATTTGCTCGATATATCGCTCAAGCTTAAAGCGCTCATCAGGGCTATTGTACTTTTTTGCTAGCTTGACGTTGTTGTCTCCTCCAGAGCGATTTGACGGATCTAGCCGGTATGCGAGTTTCGGATAACGTCGCGCCGAAAGCTTGAGTAGAATCGATCTCGCTAAGTCCGCTCGCGACTTTACTTGCTCAAGTGTAAGTTGCTGACGATCTAGCTCCCCGATGCAATTCTTCATCAGGTTTACAAAATTTGGTTCGGTTGGCCAAAGCTCAGTAATTATTTTAGCCGTTGCTTTGGCTGCTTCCGTTGTGTCAGTTACTTCCCCTGCTTCTTCTGTTCCCGTTGCTGCCGGTGCTTCCACACTCGGAAGATCCTGCTGAAGTGATGGTTGAGATTGCTTTGCTTTCTTTAGCTGCTTTTTCTTGCGAGAATATGCATCAACACCGTTCGCAATACGCATCATAATGGTCAGGAAATTCTGATCCCCCAACGCTTGGGTCCATCGAGGGAGACTCGCTAGGCCGAGCAACTGGATAGCGGTACCCAAACAAGCTCCTGCAGCGCATTTAGTCGGATGAAACGTGATCCTCTCAGAAATTAGATATCGCGCTTTGAGAAGGCTGCTCATTTCGGAAAGCACATCGTGGCGAAGCTTGTCAGTAAAGACCTGCATCGCAACTCTGAGGGCTCGATTGCCACCCGGCACCATCGCATTATCGACGGATACGATGCACAGGTAACGAAGCAGGCGTTCATCAAAAGAAACTTTTAGACCGGCATTAGAAGAATCGCGCCGAGCGTAATCGATCAAGTCGGCGCATATAGTATTTCCGACGATATCTATGCAAAAAAGGTCGCGATGGATTTCTAGATCAATTGCAGGTAATGCCGATGGAATAGCCTTGAGCATCCGAGAGATCAGCAAGTTCTCGGTGTCGCCTATTGTGAGCTGTTGTAGCTCCTGGGTTCGAGTTTTCTTTCCACTTTGATCGAGATGCGCGCCTTCAAGGCAAAGAAGGAGTTTGAATGCTAATTCAAGTTCTCGAAGAAGACCGATCAGAAGGATCTGCTTTTCACTGCTAATGGTTTCGAAAAAAGCTCCCGCCAAGCGAATGATCTTTGCGTCTTTAAATTCGAAAGCGCTGAGCGAATCAAGATCTCCATACGCAGTACCCGGTATCCGGTTCTCGATTGCCCAAATAGTGATTAGTTGTGCAATGAGCGTATTAAAAAAAAGCATTTGCCTCTTTGGATCATCATGCCGCTCTTCAAATATGCACACCTCATCCTCTAACGTGTGACCGAATGGAGCGTGCGTGAGGTCGTGAAGCAACGCCATGAGTCGGACAACAGGCCGGCGCAAAATAACAAGCTTATGAAGATCGAGCCCGGATATCTCGGTTGCTTCCCAGCCCTCGTTAGCCTTTTTTGAGAATTCAAACGTCTCTTGTTTATGTGCCAAAAGCCATGCAATCACCTTGTCCATCATTCGCGTCGCAACTTCTGTTGCACCAAGAAGGTGGTTGAATCGCGAATGAACTGCGTCTGGAAAAACGCGGTCAGAATAACCTAGTTGTTTCAATTCGTATAATCGCTGATAAAGCGGCGTATGCAGAATCTCGAGTTCAAAGTGGGAGAATTCTTGGTCTTCGTAAAGACTCGTACGAAGCACCTTCGGTCGAGTCTGAATTGCGAGAAAGTCCATGAAAAATTCCTTTGATTAGGACTCACCAGTATGCCCGCAATATAGCCATCGATATTGAATTTATCTAGCTGAGCACAAGCAACGTTCAAGTTCGTCTTATTGACCCCCGCGTTGTGCGATGGCGACAGTATTTACTTCGGCGACATCCTTCCCGCGGGCCTGCGGCTTACAGTCGATTGCTTGTTGCCGGCGCACCAGACCACGACCAGCAAGCCGATGAACCGCGGCGGATAGCTATCCAGACTTAACAAGCACTGCTCTGTTGCGGTGCCTGCCCTGCGGAGCGGTATGAGGCCGTGCCGCGTCGGGGCACGAGGCCTCGCGACTTCGGCAAACACTTAATGCTTTCCCGTCCGGCGCAGCTCACGCCGTGTTTAGGCTATGCTCTTGTAAACACTGGTGAAAAAAATTTTCTCATTCCTTATCCCCGTCCCCCAAACCGCGCTTATCATCGCCCGGTCCTGTTCACGAGGGGGCGCTTCTAGAGGCGATCCTGAAGTGGGACAGAGCGAAAGCTTGGCTGGGGAGGGGTAACCCGAACCGGTCGGATGCGGCGCCCGCGGCTGTGCCTCGCAAGCATGGCATCGGGGGGCCTTGGGTAACCGTCCGGGCCCACTACGGGGCTCTGCCTTCAATGGCTGGACGAGACGGGTGAAGGGTGGGGAAACCTGCCTGGATGGCGAGCTTGCTCGCGCCTGCGCTCGGAAGTCAGGTCCCAGGGACGAAGAAGTCGCCGCGGCGGAGCGTCCGAAGGGCGCATTTTTACTACTAAGGCGCGTCTTTCGGCGCTCCGCCTCCCCCTCTTCTTGTCGAGGGCGAGGTTCCCCGAACCTCCCACTCACGTGAAGCGATTTGCGGGCAGCGATGACGCTCGCCCTGAAGAAGGAGCATGTCATGAAAGCGAAACGCGAACGGCAATCCCCACTGGGCGACATCGCGCGCTTGCGCGAGCAGCTCGGGCCCGTTCGCCAGATCCACCGCGTCATGCGCGGGCTTGACCCGCGTATCCATCATCTTCGCAAGAAGAGTCTTGCGAAGAAGATGGATTGCCGGGTCAAGCCCGGCAATGACGGGCGCTCGTGTCCCGGGCGCGATGCGGCGCGTAGCACTTGCGAAGCGCTGCTTCGCAGAACCGGGACCGTACCAAGCGCCTGCGTTCGTTACGGCCCCGGCTCTGCAACGCACCGCTTCGCGAAGTGCTACGCGCTGCGCTGCGTCCGGGGAACGGGAGTGCGTTTTGCCTCCGCTCCTCCAACTTGCTATCGATTGCGCTCCGCCCGCGCTCCGAGGAAACCATGACCGACAAGCCTGCACTCACGCAGCCCGACACTGCCACCTTCGACTACATCATCGTCGGCGCGGGCTCGGCCGGCTGCGTGCTGGCCAATCGGCTCTCGGCGTCGGGCAAGCACAGCGTGTTGCTGCTGGAGGCCGGTCCGCGCGACCGCAATATCTGGATTCATGTGCCGCTCGGCTACGGCAAACTGTTCAAGGCGAAGCACGTCAACTGGATGTACCAGACCGAGCCGGAGCCGGGCCTCAACGGCCGCAGCGTATTTCAGCCGCGCGGAAAAGTGCTGGGCGGGTCGAGTTCGATCAACGGGCTGCTCTATGTGCGCGGACAGCATGAGGATTACGACCGCTGGCGGCAGCTCGGCAATACGGGATGGGGTTTTGATGACGTGCTGCCGTATTTCAAGGTGGCGGAAGATCAGAGCCGCGGCGCGGATGAATTTCACGGCAGCGGCGGGCCGTTGCCGGTGTCGGATACGCGGCATCCGGATCCATTGTCGGATGCCTTTATCGAGGCGGCGGCCGAGGCCGGCATTGCGAAAAATCCCGATTTCAACGGCGCGGCCCAAGAAGGCGCCGGATGGTTTCAGACCACGACGCGGCGCGGGCGGCGGGCGAGCACGGCGCGGTCCTATCTTCGCCCGGCGCGTCGGCGGGGCAATTTGCGGGTCGAGACGGCGGCGTTGGCGCAGCGCATTTTGTTCGAAGGACGCCGCGCGGTGGCGATCGAATACAGGCAGGGCGGCACGCTGAAAACCGCGCGCGCGGCGAAAGAAATACTGGTGTCCAGCGGCGCCTATAACTCGCCGCAGCTGCTGCAGCTCTCCGGCATCGGTCCTGCCGATCTGCTCAAGAGCCACGGCATCAACGTCGTGCTGGAGGCGCCCGGCGTCGGCCGCGATTTGCAGGATCACATGCAGGTCCGCATCGTCACCCGCTGCACGCAGCGCATCACGCTGAACGATATCGTCAATAGTCCGTTGCGCAAGCTGATGATGGGGCTGCAATACGCCGCGTTCCGCAGGGGACCGCTGACGATCGCGGCCGGCACCTCGGGCGCGTTTCTGAAAACCGATCCGCGGCTGTCGACGCCGGACGTGCAGATCCACTTCCTCCCCTTCTCCACCGACAAGATGGGCGAGGCGCTGCATGCCTATTCCGGATTTTCGGCCTCGGTCTGCCAGTTGCGCCCCGAGAGCCGCGGCAGCTTACGCATCAAGAGCGCCGATCCGTCCGCTGCGCCGGAAATCCGCATCAACTATCTCGCCACCGAAACCGACCGCAGCGCCAATGTCGAAGGCCTGAAGATTTTGCGAAAGATTTTGGCGGCGCCGGCCCTAAAACCGTTCGTGGTCGAGGAGGTCGAACCCGGACGCAAAGTCACCAGCGACGACGAGCTGCTGAATTTCTGCCGGCAGCGCGGCAGCACGGTCTATCACCCGACCTCGACCTGCCGGATGGGCAACGACCCGCTCGCGGTGGTCGACCAGCGGCTGCGCCTGCGCGGCATCGAAGGTTTGCGCGTGATCGACGCCTCGATCATGCCGGACCTGGTGTCGGGCAACACCAACGCCGCCGTCATCATGATCGCCGAGAAAGCGTCGCGGATGATTCTGGAGGATGCGCGGTGAGGGAACTGCTCAAGTGAGGAATCGTTGGTTTCTGTCCGTGTCCCGGACGCGGTGCAGCGTTCTTCACGCTGCTCCGCAGAGCCGGGACCGTACCAAATACCGAGCTTGTAACGGCCCCGGCTTAGCAGCGCACCACGCCGCGAAGGGGCGGCGCGCTGCGCTGCATCCGGGGAACGATCTTCATACGGTTGCTTTCTGCCCGCTACAAGGCGTTGTCCTTGGCGCCCAGCGCGGTGCGATTGCCGGCGTCGCGGCCGGGCACGCTGACGTGAACTTCATGTCCCTGGCGGATCGCCAGCGACGCCGCGGCAATGGCGGATTCGAACGCCGATTCCTTGGTGGCGAAGTCGCCCTCGACATTGCCGTCGTGCAGCACGCCCCAGCGATCGCCGGCGGCGACAACGGCGTATTGAGCAAGTCCCATGGTTCATCTCTCCTTGCGCTGACTGATGAACAAATCGATCCCGCGCGGTTAGGTTCCCCGCCGGCGGCGCGCGGCAAGCGGCCTTTTCCTCGATGTACCCGACCCCATATTCGGTTGAATCCCGCCCATCGAGCGCAAGTCCTGACCTCGAACGATTCGCCTGATAGACTTCGACCGATCAAGGGATTCGCAAAATCGAATGGCAAAACGCACCGGCAGCGCCGATCTTCCTCTCCATGGCGGCCGCGTCCCGCCTTGGCTCGCGACGCGGATGTCCTCGCTCGGCGCCATCGTCACCCAGGCGATCGTGCATCATTACGGCCGCGACGAATTCTTGGCACGCCTGTCGCATCCGTTCTGGTTCCAGTCGTTCGGCGCGGTGATGGGAATGGACTGGCACTCCTCCGGCATCACCACTAGCGTGATCGGCGCGCTGAAGCGCGGCCTGCAGCCGCTTGCGGGCGAACTCGGCATCCATGTCTGCGGCGGGCGTGGAAAACACTCGCGCAAGACGCCCGATGAATTGCGCGTGCTCGGCGAACGCATCGGGTTTGACGGCGCGAAGCTGACCCGCGCCAGCCGCCTCGTCGCCAAGGTCGACAGCGCCGCCGTGCAGGACGGATTCGATCTGTACCTGCACGGCTTCTTCGTCACCGACGACGGCAAATGGACCGTGGTGCAGCAGGGCATGAACGGCGAGCGCAGACAGGCGCGCCGCTATCATTGGCATTCGGAGAATCTTGCAAGCTTCGTCGACGAGCCGCACAGCGCGATCGACGGACCGGCGCAGGGCGAGATCGTCAACCTCACCGACCGGCGGGCCGGGACGTCACGCGCGGCGCAACTTGACTTGCTGACCGATCTCGGTCCCGACCGCATCGTCTGCGAGCTTGCCGCTCTGACCGGGCAAGCGCCGGCGCAAGCCATGCTGCCGCATCTCGTCATGCCGGCGCATCACGAGGTGCGATCGGGCGACGTGTTTTCAAGGCGCCTGCATGGCACGCTCGCCGCGGCCGCCGAGCGCGGGCCGGTGGATTTTCCGGAGTTGCTGCTCACGCCCGGCGTCGGCGCGCGCACGGTACGCTCGCTGGCGATGGTCGCGGAGGTGGTCCACGGCGCGCCGTATCGCTTCCGGGATCCGGCGCGGTTCTCGCTGGCGCATGGCGGCAAGGACCGGCATCCCTATCCGGTTCCGATCAAGGTCTACGACGAGACGATCCGCGTGCTGAAATCCGCGGTGCAGAGCGCAAAACTTGGACGCGGCGAGGAGATGGAGGCGCTGAAGCGTCTCGACGACCAGGCGCGCCGGCTTGAGCGAACCGCCGATGGCCCATCGCTGCAAGCCTTCATCGCCGGCGAACGCGCAGCATCGCCGGCGCTGGACGGCCGCTCGGTGTTCGGATGGGAGCGCGACGGGAGCAAGCCAGGCGTGGTCAAGGTTCCTCGGTGACCCATGCCGGCATCGCCTGTCCACGCTGCCAGCGCTCGCGACGCCAGCCGGAGGCCAGCAATCGCAGCAACCACAGCCCCGGCAATACCGCCACGAAGAACCCGGCGCCCGCGATGATCCCACATTTGGCGGATGCCCAGTCGGCGGCCAGACCTGCCCGAAAAGCCACGATGAAAAACAGCGCCTCGAGAATATAGAGCGGCGTGGAGGACAGTCCGGGATTGGGACGATAACCGAGCGCGTTGAGGAGGACATGCGATATCAATGTGTCGGACACCCGTGCGCCGATCAAAGCTCCGAGCGCAAACGCCGGCAGGATCCATCGCGGCCATCCTGCGATGCCGGCAAGCGCGAGCGTCCACAGAGCGAGGGTCAAGCCGGCGGTAAACCCGAGAAAGCCGAGCCAGTCGGGAATTTTCACCCCGACGATGGCGCCGAAATTGCGCCACAGTGGCGCGCCTGCGCCCTTCCATTCCTGGAAGGAATGCAAGCCCGTAATCGCAAAATTGGCCGCCAGAATCAGAACAAGCAGCGGCGCAGAGCGCCCGAAGCCGGAGACCTGGCTGAAATGGTCGAGTGCCTTGTCCATGCCGATACTCTACTCCGTATCCAGCGGTTTGCCACGCACGTTCGGGCCCCACACCGCGATCGCGACGATGACGATCACCATCGCCGCGGTGATCAGGCCGAACACGCCGCCGACGCCGGCCTCGCGCAACGTCCAGGCGACGATGAAGCCCGAGAAGGTCGCGGCCACCCGGCTCATGGAATATACCAGGCCCGCCGCCCGCGCCCGCACCGCGGTCGGAAACACCTCGGTCTGATAGGCGTGATAGGCATAGGACAAGGTCATGTTCGACGCCGTGATCAGCACGCCGCACGCGATCAAGAGCGCGGGCTCGGTAAATTGCGAGAACGCCATGCCGAACGCGCCGATCGCGACCGCCGCGCCGCAGATGATCCATTTGCGCTCGAACGTGTCGGCAAAGCTCGCGGCCAGCAGCGGCGCGATCGGATAGGCGAAGGCAATGATGAAGGAGTATTGCAGGCTCTTGGTGACGGTGATGCCCTTCTCCACCAGCAGCGCCGGCACCCAATTGGCAAAACCGTAGACGCCGAAGGCCTGGCAGAGATTGAACACCATGAACAGCACCACCAGCGAAAGATAGGGCGGCCTGAACAGCTCGGCATAACCGACCTTCGCCGCGCGCGTGGGTGCCACAGCGGTACGCGAACCCGAAGGCGCGGGCGCAGCACCGGCAGAAGCTTCGATGGTCGTCAGTATCCGGTTGGCCTCTGCCATCCTGCCGTTGCGCGCCAGCCAGAGCGGGCTCTCCGGCACGAACAGGCGCAGAATCCAGATCGCCATGCTTCCCGTTGCGCCGATCAGCACCACCCAGCGCCAGCCATCGAGGCCGTAAGGCGCGATCGGCACCAGCCACCACGCCAGAGCTGCGACCACGGGAACCGCGGTGAACATCACCGCCTGGTTGACCGCAAACGCGCGGCCGCGCATCCAGCTCGGCACCAGTTCGGTGATATAGGCGTCGATGGTGATGATCTCGACGCCGATGCCGATCCCGGCAATGAAGCGCCACAACAGCACGCCTTCGGAGCTGCTCTGGCACGCCATCGCCACCGTCGCCGCGGTGTAGAACAGCAGCGCCCAGGTGAAGATGAACCGCCGTCCGAACTTGTCGGCCAGAAAGCCGAGAAAGAAGGTGCCGACGAACAATCCGGCGAAGGTCGCCGCCACGAAGGCGCCGATCCCCGAAAAGCCGAAAAAGGCCTGCGTCGTGGTGGTCAGCAAACCGCTGCGGTTGAGGCCCGGCGCGATATAGCCGGTGAAGAACAGGTCGTAGACCTCGAACCAGCCGCCGAGCGACAGCAGGATCACCAGCCGCCACAGATAGGAGGAAGCGGGCAGGCTCTCGAGCCGGCGCGATATCTCGTCCGGCCCGCCATGCGCGGCGGCAAGGCCGAGCCCGGCATCGATCTCGGCTGCGCTCATGGTGTCCTCCGGTATTTTTTGAGCGCGCGATGCGCATTGCTGCATTGCCGCGCGCGCTTTTCTGATCGCTTGCCATGCTTATATTTAACCGCTAGCGCTGCGAAGCCTAATTCCGCCGCCAGAAGACGGTACAGCACGAGACGGAGACGCCCATGACCACGCCAAACCTGCCGCTGACGGGCGTGCGGGTCGTCGAGATGACCCACATGGTGATGGGCCCGACCTGCGGCATGATCCTGGCGCAACTGGGCGCCGAGGTGATCAAGGTCGAGCCGCCCGGCGGCGACAAGACCCGCAGCCTGGGGGGCATGGGAACGTCGTTCTTCCCGCTGTTCAATCGCGGCAAGCGCAGCGTCGTGCTCGACCTCAGCAAGCCCGCGGATCAGGAGACCATGCACCGGCTGCTCGCCACCGCCGACGTATTTCTGGAGAATTTTCGCGACGGGCTGCTGGACAGGCAGGGCCTCGGCGCCGACCAACTCAAGGCCCGGCATCCGCATCTGATCGTCGCCGGGCACAAGGGATTCCTGTCCGGTCCCTACGAGCATCGCCCGGCGCTCGATGAAGTCGTGCAGATGATGTCGGGGCTTGCGGTGATGACCGGCACCAAGCAAAAGCCGCAGCGCGTCGGCTCCTCGGCCAACGACATCATGGGCGGCATGTTCGGCGCCATCGCGATCCTCGCCGCGCTCTACCAGAAACGCGGCGGCGGCGCTGACGGGGCCGACATCCGCATCGGGCTGTTCGAAAACTGCCTGTTTCTGGTCGCCCAGCACATGGTCGAATACGAGATGACCGGCAACCGGCCGCGCTCGATGCCGGAGCGCGAACATGCCTGGCCGATCTACGATATTTTCGACGCGGCGGACGGCCGGATTTTCATCGGCGTCGTCACCGAAGGGCACTGGCAAAGTTTTTGCCGGGAGTTCGACCTGAAAGAATTGCTCGACGATCCAAGCTTAAGCACCACCACCGATCGCATCCTGGCGCGCGCGCGAATCCTTCCGCGCGTCGCCGACGTCGTCAAGGGCCGGACCATTGCAGACTTGTCCGCGACGCTGGACCGGCTCAATATCTGCTTCTCGCCAATCAACCGCCCCGAGGATCTGTTCGACGATCCGCATGTGCTGCGCGAGGGCGGCCTGGTGAATGCAACCAATGCCAACGGCGCGGCGTTTCGCGTGCCGGCGCTGCCGGTGGAATGGAACGGCGCCAGCATCGGTGACGGCCTTAAAGTCCCGGTGCTCGGCGCCGACACCGCATCGATACTTTCCGAACTCGAGCCCGCGGCAAAGCGCGCCGCCGGCCAAGCCTGAAGCGAGGACCTCATGAGCAACCTCCACGACATTTATCCTGACGACCGGATCATCCTGCGCGAGGTGGGCTTGAGGGACGGCATGCAGCTGGTGAAAACCTTTCCCTCGACCGCGGCGAAGCGCAAATGGATCCAGCGCGAATACGATGCCGGCGTACGGCATTTCGAGGTCGGCTCGTTCCTGTCGGCAAGACCCTTTCCGCAATTCGCCGATGTGCTCGAGATCGTCGCCACGATCGCCGCGCTGCCCGGCGCGCATGGCATCGGGCTGGCGCTGAATGAGCGCGGCGTCGACGGGGCGCTGGCCTCCCACGTTGCCGAAATCGGCACGGTTGTCTCGGCCACCGAAGAACACAGCCGCGCCAACGCCAACCGCTCGCGCGACCAGGCCATCGACAACGTCCGCCGGCTCTGCGAATTGCGCGATGCAAGCCAACACCGGCCGATCGTCTCGGTGGCCATTTCAATGGCGCTGGGATGTTCGATCGTGGGGCCTGTCGATCCGAAGGAAGTGATCCGGCTCTCCGAGAAATGCTATGAAGCCGGCGCCGATGTCGTCGCGGTCGCCGACACCGTCGGCTATGCCGGCCCGAAGCAGGTCGGCGAACTGACCGCCGCAGTGGTCAGGATCGCGGGCAAGCAGCCGGTGTGCGTGCATCTGCACGATACCCGCGGCATGGGAATCGCGAATGCGTCCGCGGCGCTCGATGCCGGCGCGCGGATTCTCGACGGCTCGCTCGGCGGCCTCGGCGGCTGCCCCTTCGCCCCCGGCGCCACCGGCAATGTGGTGTTCGAGGACCTGGTGTTTCTATGCGAGAGCAAGGGTTTTGCCACCGGCATCGATGTCGAGAAGCTCGTCGGCGTGCGCGGAATCCTGCGCGAGGAGATGCCGGAGGAGACGCTGTACGGCGGGCTCGCGCGTGCGGGACTGCCGGGGAGGAAGATGGCGAGCGCAGCGGAGTGATGGGTCTCAAGATACGCTTAACTCGCGGAATAGGGATACGATGGGCCTTTTGTAAGGCTGCTTTACAGAAGCCAGACATCCCCTCTTGGATGATGTAAGTCGCCTGCGGTTCTTCTCACTGTCCAACCCGCTGCCTCGTGCGCCCTAAGATGTGATTCACTCGGATGGCCGTAGCGATTTGGCAAACCGTACGATACGACGGCACGGCCATTGCCGAGGGGCGTCGGTGGATTCGCACAACCGATCCCGCCGTGATGCGTTACTCCGAGACCCGTGAGGTCTTTTTTCACAGCCGCGGCAATCGCCTCGTAACTCACATCGCCTGTTAGTAGGGCGGATTTCCGTCCACGTTCCCCTCTCAGAACGTAACCACTGTTGTTCCTGTCGGACTTAGGCCCTTGGCCTCTCCATAAGCAAAAGCCAGACAAAATCGGAACCTGCATCGCGTCAATGAAGCGCAGGTTGATCCCAAGCAGGGTCTGAAGGCGCGCAGCGTTGGGTCCAACGCTTTGATTAGGCGCATACCATCTTAATGCTTGAAGACTCTTCAGTTTGGTAACGGCAAGCGAATAATGATCAAAATCCCAATGCGACAGCACCACGAATCCATTGTTAGGTACTCGCTTCTCTTCAAAGAACGTCTTCGGAAATGTCTTACGATGGAAGAAAACAGGTGCGCCAACGTCATAGTAGCCAATAATCGCAGAATTTGGATCTCGCGCGACGTGCACCGCTGCGCAATTGGCATGACCAACATCGATCATCCTGATATGTGGAGCATGAGACAACGGCGGCTTGATGGCGGCGACTCGAATCGAGGTAGTTGAATTGGCTGTTACAGCACACCAACCATAGAGTTTCAGAACTAAGGGTCCGGTCGGCGCACCCTTCAAAGACGACGGACCTCCGATCGGTGTAAGATCGACTAAGTTAGTGCGAATCACGGGCCCGGTGTAATCTTCTGCTGCATCAAGAATCCAAGCCTTCGGATTTCCCGGCTTGAATCCTAAGACAACCTGATACCAGCTTCCCTCCGTCGGCCGCCCGACGTTAAAGAGTTCGGAGAGACGACTGAACGTCGTCAAAATGCGAATGATGGCCAGGTACTCGGGTGCCCGAGCCTGAGCCTTCCCGGCATCAAACCCGTCGGCCTCAACTGCGTCCAAAACAATATCGATATAGACGTGATCATTTGCTTCGTCTTGCGACGGCACCGCTTCGACGAATCCGTAAACGCGACGCTCTCGCCGCCACTCGCCCTTATGGTGGCCTCTCCGCTGTCCCATTTATTCGAGTCTCATGTGCTTGACGATTGGGCTATGCCCAATTGCGTGGCTATTGCGCCCTTGCCTGACCAGCGTGCGGCCTGCCGCGCGCAGCAATTCTCGCAACGCGCGATCGAACTGCGGCGCCATTCAGCCTGCGGCCGGTTCAGCTTCGCGCAACGCGGTGATCTGCAGGAACAACGATTCCGGAGCGATGTCCGGATGATTGTCCGGCAGCAGGTCAAGCGCCATCGCCGATATTTTTTCCAGAAGCTCGTCGAGCGTCGGCGCGTCGGCCGCGGCCGGGATGTCGTCACAATGTCCGCTCCAGACCTGGGCTTCCTGATCCCAGGCGGCGGAGATTGTGAAAATCACAGGCTTGGACATTCGCACTCCAGGTTCAGGCATCGTCCCAGATGTCGTCGTCAACGTTATCCCACACCGGTACAAGCGATCCCGCTTGCGCGTGCATCAAATCGTTCCAATCGGCGCGATCCTGCTCGCAGTCGACGTCCGCGGTCGCCATGGGGTCCTCCTCAGCAAGCATACCACGTTTCGAAGGATTGCAGAAAAAACCCTCACCTCGTCCCGAACGTGGTCGCGCCGAACAAATCCTTTTGCTCATGCGGCGGCGCGCGCCAATAGGCTGGGGGTGCGGTGACGTGGCCGCCGAGCTGAGCGGCGGCGTGCCAGCCCCAGCGCGGGTCGTAGAGCATGCCGCGCGCCAGCGCCACCATGTCAGCCTTGCCCGACGCGACGATATCCTCCGCCTGCTTCGCTTCGGTGATCAGGCCGACCGCCATGGTGTTGACGCCGGTGGCCTGCTTGATGGCCTGCGCGAACTGCACCTGATAACCGGGCTGAAGCGGAATCTTCTGCAGCGGCGAGACGCCGCCGGAGGACGCATCGATCCAGTCGACGCCGCGCTTTTTCAATTGCCTTGCGAGTTCGATGGTCTGCGCAATGTCCCAGCCGCCATCGACCCAGTCGGTCGAGGACACCTTGATGCCGACCGGCTTGTGCGCAGGAAACGCCGCGCGCACCGCGTCGAACACTTCCAGCGGATAGCGCAAGCGATTCTCCAGCGATCCGCCATATTGGTCGGTGCGCTTGTTGGAGATCGGCGACAGGAACTGATGCAGCAGGTAGCCGTGTGCGCAATGCACCTCCAGCGCGTCGATGCCGAGCCGCTCCGCGCGTTGCGCCGTCGCCACGAAGGCATCGCGAATACGCGCCAAGCCGGAGGCATCGAGCGCCAGCGGCGGCACTTCGCCTTCCTTTTGCGGCACCGCGGAGGGCGCCTCAGTCTGCCAGCCGCCTTGCGAAACCGGAATCTGCTGGCCGCCATCCCATGGCGTATGGCTCGATCCCTTGCGGCCGGCGTGCGCGAGCTGCATTGCGACTGCGGCCTTCGAATGCTTGCGCACCGAGGCGAGGATCGGCTTCAGCGCCGCTTCGGTGGCGTCGTTCCACAGCCCGAGACAGCCCGGCGTGATGCGGCCGACGGCTTCCACCCCAGTGGCCTCGATGCAAAACATCGCGGCGCCCGACAATGCGAGACTGTTGATGTGGGTAAAATGCCAATCATTGGCCTCGCCGTCGACGGCCGAATACTGGCACATCGGCGCCACCATGATGCGATTGGGCAGCGTCAGGCCGCGCAGCGTGATCGGGGAAAACAGGACGCTCATGATGGGATTTCCGGCGGGAGGAAAGATCGGGCGGGGAGCCTTTACATAGGCTCGTGCCGGGCTTTCCTCAACCGGCTCGCTCCTCCCAATGTCCTAGCCCGACGCACCCTTGGGCGGCGGAATTGTCACGTTGGGTACGGGACAGGCCGGAGGCGTGTCCGGTATGGTGCTAGAGACCGGTGGACACGGATAATACTGGGTATTGAGCTGGGCGTTCTGCGCGGCCTGCGTCCCTTGCAGCAACTCGATCACCTTGAGCGCCTCGTCCAGTCCTGACGAGATGCCGCCGCCGGTAATGCGATCGCGGTCGATGACGAAGCGCGGATGGCCGGGCGCCAGCCTGACCTTGGGAAAGCGGTCCATGCAGGCCGCAAACGCCCAATGCGTGGTGGCCTCGTAGCCATCGAGCAAACCTGCCGCGGCGAGCAGCAGCGCGCCTTCGCACACCGACGCAGTCCACTTCGACTGCGCGCTTTGCCTGATCAGGAAATCGAGATAGGTCCGGCTGGGATCGCTCATCTGCGCGGCAAGCGCGTCAGGGGCGCCGCCCGGCACCCACAGCACGTCGCAAGGAGACGCTTCGCTGAAAGACTTGTCCACGAAGAAGGTAAAACCGTTGCGAGACCGGATCGGTCCCGGCCCTGCCGCGACCAGTTCGACGGTGAGCCCGCCCCATGTAAACATTTCGTAGGGACCGGTGACATCGAGCAAATCAACGTCGTCGTAGACCGGGATGCAAATATTCATCGAAATCCTCCACGAGACGCGGCCGCGATCCGCACAATCTGTCATTGCGAACGGAGCGAAGCAATCGAGAAGACTATGTCGTCCCCGCGAAGGCGGGGACCCATAACCCCTGGCGCCGATTGTGTTTCACGGTGGTCCAACAAGGACACTGACGTTTCGCAGAACACTGACGACACGGCGTATGGGTCCCCGCCGGAGCCTGTCATCGGGCCGGCAATAGCCGGACCCGTTGGCGGGGACGACATGACGTTCTCATTCCATCAGCGTGAACTGCAGCAGCATCGTGCGCTGGATCATCGAGAAATTGTCGTCGGAGATCATGGTCAGCACGGTGTCGCCCTCGGGCGTGACGTGGGCGTCGATGCCTTCCATGTTGTCGACCTCGTTGCCAAGGTCCGCCTCGAAGATCGACGGACCGTCGACGGTGGCGCCGCGAACAAGCGACTTCATCGCGATGCGACGGATGCGAATGCCGACGCCGGTCAACAGCGAGAACTTGCGCTCCAGAATCAGCAGGTCGCCCGAGCGCAGCAGCACTGCGTCACTGATGTCGAAATTGTTGCTGCGGCGAACGGCAAAATCACCGGGCTGCGGGCCGCCGATCAGGAAGCCGATGATGTCGCCGTCGCTGTCGAGGCCGCGCTCGGAAATCGCGATCAGGGTGCCGGCGAGCGGCAGGCCCTTGGGCACCATCACCAGCGATTCCAGCCCCTTGTTATAAGGAAGCTTGCGCATCGGCGGCGGCACGGCGATGGCTTCGCCGCGCGATCGCGTTCCACCCTTGCTGAAGTCGAACTTCAGGATCTGGTTGACGCGCTCGAGCCCGATATAGACCAGCGAACCGTCGAGCGCGATCGCCTCGGTGTCGTACCATCCGCGCGCCGTGATCGGCCTGCCGTCGGCGCCCAGCATCGGCGCCGCCTCGACATCGGCAAGACCGGTCATCTCGCGGCCGTTGTAAACGATGCGGCCGGTGAACCAGGTGCCCCTGTCGCTCATCGAGATGAACTGCTCGCCTTTGGCGTCGAGCCGCCATCCCGACAGCCCGCCAAAACCGCGGAACCGCGAGGTCAGGATCAGCCCGCTGCGATACTCCAGCGCGCCGAAGCGCGTGCGCGCGCGGTCACGGGTGTCGAACGATGGAATGGGACGGGCATTGACCTCGATCGATACCGGGGCGGCGGCCGGGAATTCATCCGGCGCAGGCTGGTTTGGCCGCGTTTGCGCCTGCGCGAGACCCGGCACGAGGCCCGCTGCTGCGGAGGCAAGGAAGCGGCGGCGGGTGAGATGATTGCGTATCGGTGTGTGCATCGTCGGTATTGAACCGTCTCAGTCCGTCATTGCCGGGCTTGACCCGGCAATCCATCCTCTTCGAAAGACTCTTGTGAAGCGGGATGGATACGCGGGTCAAGCCCGCGTATGACGGCCAGTTACGAATGCAATCTTCGCCGCCGCGTCGGCGTCGGGACGCCATGCGTTTCGCTGAACAGTTCGGCGAGCTTTTCGGTGATGGCGCCGCCGAGCTCTTCGGCGTCCACGATAGTCACCGCGCGGCGATAGTAGCGCGTCACGTCGTGGCCGATGCCGATCGCGATCAATTCGACCGGCGAACGGGTCTCGATTTCCTCGATGATATGGCGCAGATGGCGCTCCAGATAATTGCCGGGATTGACCGACAATGTGGAATCGTCGACCGGGGCGCCGTCGGAGATCATCATCAGGATCTTGCGCTGCTCGGCGCGCCCGAGCAGCCGCTTGTGCGCCCAGTCCAGCGCCTCGCCGTCGATGTTTTCCTTTAGCAAGCCTTCGCGCATCATCAGCCCGAGATTCTTGCGCGCCCGGCGCCACGGCGCGTCGGCGGACTTGTAGATGATGTGGCGGAGATCGTTGAGCCGGCCCGGATTGGGCGGCTTGCCGGCGGCAAGCCACGCTTCCCTGGATTGGCCACCCTTCCAGGCGCGCGTAGTAAAACCGAGAATCTCGACCTTGACGCCGCAGCGCTCCAGCGTCCGCGCCAGGATATCCGCGCAGGTCGCAGCCACCGTGATCGGCCGTCCGCGCATCGAACCGGAATTGTCCAGCAGCAGCGTGACGACGGTATCGCGGAAGGTGGCTTCCTTCTCGTGCATGAACGACAGCGGATGATAGGGATCGGTGACCACGCGCGACAGCCGCGCCGGATCGAGGATGCCCTCCTCGAGGTCGAACTCCCAGGCGCGGTTCTGCTGCGCCATGAGGCGTCTTTGAAGGCGGTTGGCCAGCCGCGCCACGATGCCCTGCAGATGCGCAAGCTGCTTGTCGAGATAGCTGCGCAACCGCTCCAGTTCGTCGTGGTCGCAGAGATCCTCGGCGTTGACGACTTCGTCGAATTTCGGCGCGAAGGCGTGATATTCCGGGCCGCGGTGCTCGTTCTGCCCGCGTGAATTCGGCCGCGTCGCCTCGCCCGGCGTCTCGTCGTCGCCGAGGTCGCCGTCATCGAGCGTATCTGAGGTGGAGGCCTGCGCGCTTTCCATGGCGCTTTCCGACATCTCGTCGGTGGAGGCCTGCGCCTGGTCGGCGCTCATCTCCTGTGCGGCATCTGAGTCCGGAGAGCCCTCGGCGCCGGACTGATCGTTCTCGCCGTCGCGGTTGTCGTCCTGGTTCTCGTCGTCGTCGGCATCGGCGTTGCGGTCGTCGCCGAGCTCCAGCGCGGTCAAAAGATCATGCACCGCGTCGCCGAACCTCGCTTGGTCCTCGGCAAGGCGATCGAGCCGGTCGAGCCGCGCGCCGATCTTGTCTTCCAGCACCGGCCGCCACAAGTCGACCATCTTTCGCGCAGCGGCGGGGGGCGCCAGACCGGTGAGGCGCTCGCGCACCAGCATCGCCAGCGCGTCGGACAACGGCGCGTCGGCGCGGTCGGTGATCTCGTCGAATTTTCCGCGGTGAAAATGATCGTCGAGCATGGCGGTGAGGTTTTTTGCGACGCCTGCCATGCGGCGCGACCCCAGCGCCTCGACACGGGCCTGCTCGACGGCCTCGAACACGCCGCGCGCCTGCGGATTGCCGGGCATCAGCTTGCGATGCACCTTCGGATCGTGACAGGCGAGCTTTAGCGCGATGGAATCCGCGTGCCCGCGCACGATGGCCGCATCGCGCCGCGTCATCTTGCGCGCCGGCTCCGGCAGCCGCGCCTTGCCCGGCGCAAGCCCAGGCCGCTCGGAAGCGAACGTCACCTCAAGCTCCGGCGCTTTCGCGATCGCGCGCAGGCACGAGGTCACCGCGCGCTTGAACGGCTCGGTCGGCGCCTCCCTGGCGCCGGTGCGGAATTTGGAGTTGGAGGGAGTTGTCATCGCTGCCTCACCGCGGGTCGTCCCCGCGAAGGCGGGGACCCATAACCACCGGCGTTAATTGTTGACCCAGATTTCAGCTCCGACTTCCACTTGAAGCACCGCGTGTATGGGTCCCCGCCTTCGCGGGGACGACGCTACGTAGGTTGCATCAGCTCAACGCCACGTTCACCGAGCTCTCGGCCAGTTCCTGGTTGAAGCAGCGCTGATAGAATTCCGCCACCAGCGGCCGTTCCAGTTCGTCGCATTTGTTGAGGAAGGTGACGCGGAACGAGAAGCCGATGTCGCCGAAGATTTCCGCGTTCTCCGCCCAGGTGATCACGGTGCGCGGGCTCATTACCGTCGACAGGTCGCCATTGGCGAACGCGTTGCGGGTAAGGTCCGCGAGCCGCACCATCTTGTTGACGATGTCGCGCCCTTCCGAGGTCCGGTAGTGGTGCGCCTTGGCAAGCACGATTTCGACTTCCTCGTCATGCGCCAGGTAATTCAGCGTGGTGACGATCGACCAGCGGTCCATCTGGCCCTGGTTGATCTGCTGCGTGCCGTGATAGAGGCCGGAGGTGTCGCCGAGACCCACCGTATTGGCGGTCGAGAACAGCCGGAACGCCGGATGCGGCTTGATCACCTTGTTCTGGTCGAGCAGCGTCAGGCGGCCCGAGACTTCCAGCACGCGCTGGATCACGAACATCACGTCGGGGCGGCCGGCGTCGTATTCGTCGAACACCAGCGCGATATTGTGCTGCAGGGCCCATGGCAGGATGCCGTCACGGAATTCGGTGACCTGCATGCCGTCGCGCACCACGATGGAATCCTTGCCGACCAGGTCGATGCGGCTGATGTGGCTGTCGAGGTTGACGCGCACGCAGGGCCAGTTCAGCCGCGCCGCGACCTGCTCGATATGGGTCGACTTGCCGGTGCCGTGATAGCCGGTGACCATGACGCGACGGTTGTGCGCGAAACCCGCGAGAATGGCGAGCGTGGTGGCGCGATCGAAGCGGTAGTCCGAATCGACCTCCGGCACATGCGGATCGACTTCGGAATAGGCCGGCACTTCGAGGTCGCTGTCGATGCCGAATACCTGGCGGACCGACACCTTCATGTCGGGGATACCAGCGGGCTCGGCTGCTTTGGTCATGGCGGCGGTCGTCATCAATCCTCCGAGGTCCCGGACGCTCCCGAAACCAGATTTGCAAATAGGCTGCGGATGGGTGCTATCAGGAACCTAGCAGAGAGAAGCGGCCGGCAGAAGCCCGCGGCACAATGAAAGTTCCACTGCATTATCATCTAGATAGGGTCTTGCGGCGGTTTTTGGAAGGCTGCTCTGCGAATCAGCCATGCTGGCCATGGTTTTGCCGGATCGCACGGCCTCACACCGATGCCGCGCCGGTGCCCGGCATCCCCACGGTGGTTGTGCTAGGCAAAGACCCGCCCGCCCGGCGGGTCAGAAAAAAAGGAATTTCGTGACCTCCTTCATCGATCCCTTGATTGCCTTCGTCTCAGCGCATGCGTGGCTAGCCTATCTGACGATTTTCCTTGCCGCCCTGCTGGAAGCCGTGCCCATCGTCGGTTCGGTGATCCCGGGCTCGACCATCATCCTGGCGCTCAGCGCGTTGGTGCCGGGCGGCGAATTGGACCTGGTGGGCGTATTCGCCGCGGCGGTCGCGGGCGCAGCGATCGGCGACGGCGCCGCATTCTGGATCGGACATCGCTCCCAGCGCGAAATTTTGAGCGCGTGGCCGATGTCGCGCTATCCGAACGTGATCGCGCAGAGCGAGGCGTTCTTTCACCGCTGGGGGGCGCTGGCGGTATTCTTTGCGCGCTTCGTGCCGCCGATCCGCGCCTTCGTACCGATCACCGCGGGCGCGCTTGGGATGTCGCCGCTGCGCTTCTACGCGGTCAATATCGCGGCGATCCTGCTGTGGGCGCCGGCGCATATCCTGCCCGGCGTGCTCGCGGTGTCGGCGCTGGACCGGGCCGGAGGCCTTGCCGGGCTGGAAGGCAGTGCGAAGCACTACTGGATGCGGCTGGTGCTCGGCGGTGCGCTGATCGTGGCAATTGCGGTGTGGCTGATCCGCCGCCGCCATGGCGGCAACGCGATCGAGCCGGCACCGGTGCGGCTACAATCTCAGCGTCGTCCCCGCGAAGGCGGGGACCCATAACCACCGTGTTCGTGTTCACGAACAACCTTGCAACGGGGTCACTAAATCGGGAGGACAGGGCGTATGGGTCCCCGCCTTCGCGGGGACAACTCGTGGAGAGTTCAGCTCAGGCGCCGCGCACCACGGTCTTCAGGTAATTATACGCCTTGATGATCTCGATCAGACGATCTTCGGTGGAGCGGTCGCCGCCATTGGCGTCGGGGTGATGCTGCTTCACCAATGCCTTGTATCTTGCTTTCACGACATCAAGCGTCGCCTCGGGGCCGAGCCCCATCACCTGCAGCGCCTTGCGCTCGGCGTTGAAGACTTTTCGGGTTTCCACCTTGGCCTCGGCGCCCGGACCGGGCCGCCAGCGGCCGCGGCCGTTGAGCTCGCTGAACATGCTGAACGGATCGGCGGCGCCTTCGAGATCAGCTTCGGCGGTCTTGCCTTTGCCCTTGGTGCCGTTGGCGCCCATCTTCCAGGTCGGGCGATGGCCGGTCAGCGCGTCCTTCTGGTAGCGCGCCACCGCGTCGGCATTCATGCCGGAGAAGAAATTATAGGACTGGTTGTATTCGCGCACGTGGTTGAGGCAGAAGTGCCAGTATTCCTTGTCATTGGCGCGGCCCTTGGGCGCGCGGTGCGGACCCTTGTTCTTGCAATCCGGCCATTCGCACATCATCGCGTCTTCGCGGGCGCGCGCCTGCTGCTTCGCGCTCAGCTTGTTGGGCTTGATGCGAATAGAGTCGAAGAATTTCGATGAATCAATCGGCATGGCTGACTATGACAACGCAATGCAAAAAGCTTCAAGTCTTGACATTGCGAAACTCTCCCGTTGACGAACCGCGGCTGCGGCCGTATTGCCGCCGCCATGACCGTCAAGGACGCTATCACAAACAAGTTGCACGAAGCTTTCTCCCCGGAAAGCCTCGATGTCGTCGACGAATCACATCTTCATGAGGGCCATTCCGGCCACAGGCCCGGCGGCGAGACGCATTTCAGGCTCTATATTGTGTCGAAAGCGTTCGAAGGGAAGAGCCGGATCGAACGCCACCGCATGATTAACGCGACGCTGGCTAAGGAACTCGCCGGGCGGGTTCACGCGCTGGCGATCAAGGCGCTTGGGCCGGGCGAATCGTAGGGTGGGCAAAGGCGCTCCTGCGCCGTGCCCACCATTCTTCCCCAAGCTCATCTCGTGCCGCGACGCCATCGGTGGGCACGCCATCAGGCGCGCATTCGCGCGACCCGTTGGCTTTGCCCACCTTACAAGATCAAAACGCCGTTCCCGCCTTCGGCTTTTTCTCGCCCGCTCCAGCGGTCTCGGCCTCGCGCGGCAGTGGAACGATGCGCAGCGCGGTGATGCGGTTGCGCTCGCGGCGCAGCACGCGGAAGCGGAAGCCGTGGAAGGTAAAACTCTGGCCGCGTTCGGGGATCGAGCGCGCCTCGTGAATCACCAGGCCGGCAACCGTGGTCGCCTCCTCGTCCGGCAAATGCCAGTCCATGGCGCGGTTGAGGTCGCGAATCGGCACCGAGCCGTCGACCACCACCGAGCCGTCGGGCTGGGCGCGCACGCCGGCCACCACCACGTCGTGCTCGTCGGAAATATCGCCGACGATTTCTTCGAGAATATCCTCCAGCGTCACCATGCCTTCGACTTCACCGTATTCGTCGACCACCAGCGCGAAGTGCGTCTTGCGGCGGCGGAACGCCTTGAGCTGCTCGGACACCGGGCGCATCTCCGGCACGAACCACGGCGGCAGCGCGATGGTGGAGACGTCGATCTTCGCCATATCGCCGTCCGAGGCGCGGATCGCGCGCAGCAGATCTTTTGCATGCAGCACGCCGACGATGTTCTCGGGCTTGTCGCGCCACAACGGAATCCTTGTGTATTCGGTGGCCAGCACCTCGCGCACCAGTTCCTCGGGCGGCAGGTCGGCGTTGATCATCACCATCTCGGTGCGGTGGACCATCACGTCGGAAACCTGCAACTCGCTCAAGTCGAGCAGGCCGCCGAACATGTCGCGGTCCTGCTTCTCGACCTTGCCCTCGTGATGCAACAGATCGACCGCGCCGCGCAGCCGTTCGTTCGGCGACAGCACCGGCTGGTTGGCGCCGATCTTGATACCGAGCAGGTTCATCAGCACGCGGACAATTCCCTCGATCAAGGTAAGCAGCGGGGCCAGCAGATAGACCATCAGCTTCATCGGTCGCGCCACCAGCAGCGAGACGCGATCCGGCGCGTTGATGGCGATGGTCTTGGGCAGCACCTCGGCGAAGATCACCACCATCACCGTCATCACGCCGGTGGCGTAGAGCACGCCGACCTCGCCGAACCAGGCGGTGAATACCCCGGTCGCCAGCGCCGAGGCGCCGATATTGGCGATGTTGTTGCCGAGCAGCAGTGCGCCGATCATCCGCTCGCGCATCGCGAACAGGCTGTTCACGACACCGGCCTCGCGGTTGCCGTGCTTCGACAGCCGCAGCATGCTGGCGCGCGAGGCGCCGGTCAGCGCGGTCTCGCTCGCCGAGAAGAACGCCGAGACCATCAGGCAGGCGATGACGATAGCGAATGAAATCCAGTCCATGGCGTGACCATCACCTTTCAGAATTCGTCATTGCGAGGAGCGAAGCGACGAAGCAATCCAGCCCTCCGTGCCGCAGACTGGATTGCTTCGCTTCGCTCGCAATGACGACAACGTTTAACTCAGGATGCGCGCGCGAGCTTGCGCTCAAGAAAATCGCGAACCAGCGACGGCTCGACATCGGGCACGATCGCCGCCTGCCCTATCGCTTTTAGCAGAATGAAGGTGAGCCTGCCGCGCTTGACCTTCTTGTCCTGCGCCATCAGCGCCAGCAGCGCGTCCGCGCCGATTTTTTCCTGGGTGAAACCGGCGATGTCCTGCAGATGGGTCGGCAGGCCGGCGGCGGCAAGATGATGTTTTACGCGCAACGCGTCGGCATCGGCGATCATGCCGAGCTGCGCGGAAAATTCCGCCGCCAGCACCATGCCGATGGCGACGCCTTCGCCGTGAAACAGCCGGTCGGAAAACCCGGTTGCCGCCTCCAGCGCGTGGCCGAAGGTGTGGCCGAGATTGAGCAATGCGCGCTCGCCGTTCTCGCGTTCGTCGCGCATCACGATCGCCGCCTTGGCGCGGCACGAGGTGGCGATGGCGTGCTCGCGCGCCGCCCCGCCAGCGAAAATATCGGCGTGGTTGGCTTCCAGCCAGGTGAAAAACGCCTCATCGCCGAGCACGCCGTATTTGGCGACTTCGGCATAGCCGGCGCGAAACTGGCGCGGCGACAGGGTGTCGAGCACGGCGGTGTCCGCGACCACCAGAATGGGTTGGTGGAACGCGCCGACCAGATTTTTGCCGTGCGGCGAGTTGATGCCGGTCTTGCCGCCGACCGAGGAATCCACCTGCGCCAGCAGCGACGTCGGCACCTGCACGAAATCGACGCCGCGGCGCAGGACCGCGGCCGCAAAACCCGCGAGGTCGCCGACCACGCCGCCGCCGAGCGCGATCACCAGATCGTTGCGCTCGATCTTGGCCGCGATCAACTCCTCACATACAAATTCCAGGCCCTCGTAACTTTTCGAAACCTCGCCTTCGTCGACGATGATCCGCGACGTGGCGATTCCGGCATCGAGCAGCGATGCCTCGGTTTTGCGCAACCAGTGTGTCGCGACAAACTCGTCGGTGACGATGGCCGCCCGCGCGCCGGGCCGCAGCGCTGCGACGCGCGCACCCAGCGACGCCAGCACGCCGCGGCCGATGACGATGTCATAGGCGCGGTCGCCGAGTGCGACATCGACCGTGATCGGATCGGAATTTTTCAACGGCGCGGTCATCGTGTGGCGCCCACTGTCTCACCTGTCGTTTCATTGGCGCCGCAGAGGTGCGCATGCAGCGCGGCCATGCACTCTTCGACGATTTTCTCATGCAGCACGTCGCGCGAGGCAACGGTGATGTCGGCGAGCTGATAGACGGGATGGCGCTCCTCGATAAGACGCCCGATTGTCGCGGCGGGATCCGCGGTCTGCAGCAGCGGCCGGTCGGCCCGCCGCTTGACGCGCTTCATGATGGTCTCGGCGTCCGCCTTGAGCCACACCGAGACCGCCTTGTCGCGGATGCGGGTGCGGGTTTCCTCGCGCATGAAGGCGCCGCCGCCGGTCGCGAGCACGCCGGGACCGTTGTCGAGCAGCCGCGCGATCACCCGCGCCTCGCCGTCGCGAAAATACGGCTCGCCATGGGCCGCGAAGATTTCCGGGATCGTCATGCCCGCATGGGCCAGCTCGATTTCGGCGTCGGCGTCCTGAAACGGCAGATGCAGTCGCGCCGCGAGCCGCCGCCCGATGGTCGACTTGCCCGCCCCCATCATGCCGACCAGCACGACCGAACGCCGTCCCAGCGCCGCCATGATGTCGGCCTCCTGGGATGCGCCGGCGCCGGCATTTGCCGCGATTTCGGACATCGATCGAACCTGTTAGCCGCCAAAGCGGCGTTTCCGCGTCACCTATACTACCCCGGCCGAACCCGTTGCCAGAGACTCTTGCATGGGGATGGCGAACATGTTGGTAGTCTTGGCCGCACGTCCCGCAGTTCCAATGGTTAACATCGCCGCCTGAGGCTCGTCATGCCCAGCCTGTTCCGCTTCCTGACGGTCGTCGCGGTGCTCGGCGGCATCATCTATGGCGTGATTTTCGCCTTGGCCAATTTCGTTACCCCGAAACCGCGGGAAATGACCGTCACCATCCCGGCGGACAAGTTTCTCAAGAAATAGGGAATAAGATGGCACGTGTCCCGGACGCGGTGCAGCGCCCTTGCGGTGCACCGCAGAGCCGGGACCGCCACAAGCGACGGCGATCGGTACGACCCCGGCTCAGCAGCGCACCGCTTCGCGCTGCGCTGCGTCCGGGGAACGCAGTCATCAGGTTCACGGCATGACCACAAAAGCTTCGGATGCCCGGCTGACCAGCCTTTTCCTCGATATGCTCGCGGCGGAACAGGGCGCCGGCGATAACACGCTGGACGCCTACCGCCGCGACCTCGAGGATTTTTCGAATTTCCTCACCCGTGCGGGGCTGGGTTTTGCCGATGCGCCGACCGAGGCGCTGCGCGACTATCTGGCCGATCTCGACACCCGCGGCTTCAAGTCGTCAAGCGTGGCGCGGCGGCTGTCGGCGATGCGGCATCTGTTTCGCTTTCTGCTCAACGAACGCATCCGAAGCGACGATCCCGCCGCGATTCTGTCAGGCCCGAAACGCGGCCGCAGCCTGCCGAAAGTGCTGTCGATCGCAGATGTGGATCGCCTGCTGATGCACGCCAAAACGCTGACAGATGCACCGAAAGCCTCGAGCGGGCAGCGGCTTCGCGCGATGCGGTTGTATTGCCTGCTCGAGCTACTCTACGCCACCGGCCTGCGGGTGTCGGAGCTTGTCGCATTGCCGCTGTCGGCGGCGCGGCGTGATGCCCGCATGATCGTGGTGCGCGGCAAGGGCAACAAGGAACGGCTGGTGCCGCTCAACGAACCTTCCAAGCAGGCGATGGCCGATTACCTCGCCGCGATGGAAGCCGCCAAAGTCGAGAAGGCGAAAAACGCCGCCGCCTCAAAATGGCTGTTTCCGTCGTTCGGCGAGAGCGGGCATCTGACGCGCCAGCATTTTGCGCGCGACCTGAAGGAACTGGCGGCTGCGGCAGGCCTCGCGCCGCGGCTGGTCAGCCCACATGTGCTGCGCCACGCGTTTGCGAGCCACCTGCTGCACAACGGCGCCGATTTGCGCATCGTGCAGACGCTGCTCGGGCACACCGATATCTCGACCACGCAGATTTATACCCATGTGGTCGAGGAGCGGCTGAAGAGCCTCGTGCGCGATCTGCATCCTTTGGCGGAAAACTGACTTTTGTCGTCCCCGCCAACGGGTCCGGCTTCGCCGGCCCGATGACAGGCTCCGGCGGGGACCCATAACCCCTGGCATTCATAATTACAGAAGTCATCCCCCAGTGCCGAAACGCAACGACACGGCGTATGGGTCCCCGCCTTCGCGGGGACGACGTGTGGAAACTCTTCCGACACAAAAACAACCCGTTGATTTGCAAGCCTAATCCCGCTCGAAGCGCTTGACTTCAGCTGCTCATTTGACTTGAAAAGCCGGCAAGGCCAGTTTCGCCTGCGAGTTGCGGCCCCATATGGTGCGAATGCCCGATCAGATGCGCAGTTATCTCGATTTTGAAAAGCCGGTCGCCGAGCTCGATTCCAAGGTCGACGAATTGCGCGCGCTGGCCGCCGGCGGCAGCGACATCGGCGAGGAAATTTCCAGCATCGAGGAAAAGGCCGCGCAGGCGCTGAAGGACCTCTACGCCAATTTGACGCCGTGGCAGAAAACGCTGGTGGCGCGGCATCCGCAGCGTCCGCATTTGACCGATTTCATCGACGCGCTGGTCACCGAATTCACGCCGCTGGCCGGCGACCGCAAATTCGGCGAGGACGAGGCGCTGATGGGCGGCTTCGGCCGTTTCCGCGGCGAGAGCATTTGCGTGATCGGGCAGGAGAAGGGCGCCACCACCGAATCCCGCATCAAGCATAATTTCGGCATGGCGCGACCCGAAGGCTATCGCAAGGCGGTGCGGCTGATGGAGATGGCCGACCGGTTCGGCATTCCCGTGCTGTCGATCGTCGATTCCGCCGGCGCCTATCCCGGCATCGGCGCGGAGGAGCGCGGCCAGGCTGAGGCGATCGCACGCTCCACCGACGCCTGCCTGTCGCTCGGCGTACCCAACGTTGCCATCATCACCGGCGAGGGGATGTCGGGCGGCGCCATCGCGATTACCACGGCGAACAAGGTGCTGATGTTCGAGCACGCCATCTACAGCGTGATCTCGCCGGAGGCCGCCTCCTCGATCCTGTGGCGCGACGGCACCAAGGCCCAGGAAGCCGCCACCAGCATGAAAATCACCGCCCAGGACATGCTGCGCTTCGGCGTCATCGACCAGATTCTGAGGGAGCCGCCCGGCGGGGCGCACCGCGATCCCGCCGCCATGATCGCCACCACCGGCGACGCCATCGCTCAGGCCCTCAACGATCTGCGCAACCTCGACCGCGACATGATTCGAAAAGCCCGGCGGCAGAAGTTTCTGGATATCGGCCGGAAACTGGGGTGACCCGTCGTCCCCGCGAAGGCGGGGACCCATACGCCATGTGCCGAAGTTTTTGCAGTGTTTTCAACGCCTTGCTTAACACAAGCGTCAGGGGTTATGGGTCCCCGCCTTCGCGGGGACGACGTGAGTTGAAAGCTTTGCTTTTTTGCATCGAAGAGCCGTTTCGGCCCCAATTGTGCCCTGACACCGATATTTAACCTCTGTTCACCATGGCTGTCATGGAACCCGCTTGACAGGCCGGTTCGGCTTGCGAGCGGGGGGCCTTAAGGATAATATTTTATTCAATGGCTTGGGGCATGGGCGCGACGAATTTGGGGTTTGGGTTTGCCCGTCATCCGCGGAGCTTCGCAGTGACCGGACGCACGCAGTTTCGCGCGCTTGTCACTTGCGTTGCACTCACCGCCGGCGTGCTGCTGGCCGGGTGCAACAGCGACGAAATCTCGCTCGCCAACAACGCCAAGGCCAACCAGCCGGTCCCGCCAAAACTCGTCGCCGACATGACGGCGAAAGACATGGATATGAACTCGCCGATCCTGGTGCGGCTGTTCAAGACCGAAGCAGAACTCGAGGTCTGGAAACAGACGCGCTCCGGCCAGTTCGCGCTGCTGAAAACCTATCCGATCTGCCGCTGGTCCGGCGACCTTGGACCGAAGGTCCGCGAAGGCGACCGCCAGGCGCCGGAAGGTTTTTACGCGATCACGCCGGGCCAAATGAACCCGCAATCGGCCTATTACCTGTCGTTCAACATCGGCTATCCCAACGCCTTCGACAAGGCGCTGGGCCGCAGCGGCTCGCAGTTGATGGTGCATGGCGACTGCTCCTCGCGCGGCTGCTACGCCATGACCGACGAGCAGATCGCGGAAATCTATTCGCTGGGCCGCGAATCCTTCTTCGGCGGCCAGCGCGCGTTCCAGGTGCAGGCCTATCCGTTCAAGATGACGCCCGTGAACATGGCCAAGCATCGCAACAACCCGAACATGCCATTCTGGAAAATGATCAAGGAAGGCTACGATCATTTCGAGGTGACGCGGCAGGAACCCAAGGTCGAGTTCTGCGAGAACAAATACGTGTTCGATCCGGCGCAGCCGCCGAATTCGTCGAAGCCGCTGGTGTTTAATGCCTCCGCGAAATGCCCGGCCTATGTGATTCCGGACGAAATCGCCGACGCGGTGCGCGAGAAGCAGCAGCAGGACGCCGCCGACACCGCCAAGCTGATCTCAAAAGGCACGCCGGTGGCGCGGCTCAATACCGGCATCGACGGCGGCATGAACAAGGTGTTCGCCGCAAAACTGCCCGGCGCCGAGACCGGCCTGTCGGAGGGTGGCGAAGGCCAGAGCCTGTCGTTGCTGGCGCTGTCCCGCGCGCCCGGCACCATCCCGTCCCACGTCAATCCGCCGCGCAATCCGCTGCTGGCCTCGCAGGAAGAACCTGTGGTCGCGGTGACGCCGGCTGCCGCGCCCGCGACGCGGGTTGCGTCGGTTGCCCCTGAGGCCAAGTCAGAAGGCTTCTTCAGCAACCTCGCGCGAAAGGTCGGGCTGTCGAGCGCCGACACCACGTCGACGGCGGTTCCCGCCAAGCCGAAAGTCATCGAGGCCAAGGACACGCCACGGCCGTCCGCGGCCGTCCCCAAACCCGCCGCCGCTCCGAAACCGGCGGATACAAGGGTCGCCGCCGCCACGCGGCCGCCGTTCAAGCCGACGGTTTCCGATCCGGCGGCTGCGCCCCCGGCAAAGGACGCCCTGGTCGCCGGCGCGCAGCCGATCATGCCGGCAAGTTCGTTCGAGAGCCGCTTTTCGGCGTTTAAGTAAGGTAGCCGCCGTAGGGTGGGCAAAGGCGCTCTTGCGCCGTGCCCACCATCAATAGACACCACCGTCATCCTGAGGTGCTCGCCGTTCTTCACGGCGAGCCTCGAAGGATGGGCCACAAGCGCTTGCGGCCATCCTTCGAGACGCGCGCAAGAGCGCGCTCCTCAGGATGACGGCGGTGTATGTACTATGTCCAGCATTGGTGGGCACGGCGCAAGAGCGCCTTTGCCCACCCTACATTTCCGCGTCTTTACTTCTTCGCGGGCGCCATTTTGCTGTCGGCCGGCTTCGCCGCGTCGGGCTTGGCATCCTCCGGCTTGTCCAGGCGCTCGACCTTGGCGGCGGTGCGCAGCTTGGCGACGTAGTCGGCTTGCGCCTTGCGCACCACATAAGTTTCGATCTGCGGCTTGACCTGCTCGAAGTCCGGCGCCTTGCGGGTGCGCTTTTCCTCGACCTTGATGATGTGCCAGCCGAACTGCGTCTTCACCGGGTCGGAAATCTTGCCGGGCTCCAGCGCGAAGGCCGCGGCTGAGAATTCCGGCACCATCTGGTCCTTGGTGAAGAAACCGAGGTCGCCGCCGTCGGACGCGCCGGGATCCTTGGATTCCTTCTTGGCGAGTTCCGCGAAATCGGCGCCCTTCTTCAGGTCGCCCTCGATCTTTTTGGCCTGGTCCTCGGTCTCCACCAGGATGTGGCGGGCGTGGACTTCCTGCTCGCCGGTGATCTGCTTGGCGGCTTCCTCATAAACCTTCTTCATGTTCTCGTCGGTGGTCGCGGCCTTGCCCTCGACCGCCAGCAGATTGTCCATCAGCAGCCGGTTGCGCGCGAACGCAAGACGGGTCTTGAAGTCGTCGCGGTCGGCGATCTTCTTGTCCTCGGCTTCCTTGGAGACGATCTTCATGTCGATCAGGAAGGACAGCACGTTCTCCTTCTTGGTCGCAGGGTCCATCTGCGCGAGACTCGGTCCCAATTCCTCTTCCGCCAGCGCCACGTCGCTGGCGCGGATTTCGGCGCCGTTGACCTTGGCAAGCACGGGGTTGGCTTCCTCGGCACGAACCGGGAGCCCGGCGAGCATGGCAAACGCAAGACAGCCCGCCACGGCGGTCGAGGCGAGGCCGAATTTCATGCGGGATGACGAAGAGGTCATGGAAAATCCTTATCTTCAAAGCCCAAATCTTTAAGGGCTTGGTATGGCCTGTTTTGGGCGGCGGGACACTCGCCCAATCATACCGCCTTGGCAACGCGAAAAACCTGTCAAAATGATGAATTCCCTGACAGCTTCGCGCCGTTGACAACCCTTTAAGCGAGCCATATCTCTCCGCGACGGTCCAATGGCTATCGCGTGATTTTGCTTGCGCTTTTGGCTGTTGAACCTCTGGTTGCTCAACTCCCACTCATGACGCGAACGCTCCCGGGACCGGGACCCTCGTTTTTGGCGCGTCACGATGAGTTGATTAAGCGATCGGAGGCCACTCTCATGGCTGAAACGCCGAACTGAAAAGACAGGAATCTGGCATGCTCGGCGCGCTCGCCCGCAAGTTTTTCGGCTCCGCCAATGACCGGCGGATCAAGGCCTACCAGCCCCGCGTCGATGCCATCAATGCGCTCGAGCCGGAGGTCGCAGCCCTCTCCGACGAAGCGCTGAAGGCCCGTACCGCCGAGTTTCGGCAGCAGCTTGCCGACGGCAAGACCCTCGACGACATCCTGGTTCCCGCCTTCGCCACGGTGCGCGAGGCGGCCAAGCGCACCCTCAAGCAGCGCCATTTCGACGTCCAGCTGATCGGCGGCATGGTGCTGCACGAGGGCGACATCGCCGAGATGAAGACCGGCGAAGGCAAGACGCTGGTGGCGACGCTGGCGGTCTATCTCAACGCGCTTGCGGCTAAGGGCGTCCACGTCGTCACCGTCAACGACTATCTGGCCCGCCGCGACGCCGCCTGGATGGGCGAGATCTACTCGTTCCTCGGCCTCACCACCGGCGTGATCGTGCACGGGCTCGACGACGCCGAGCGCAAGACCTCTTACGCCTGCGACATCACCTATGGCACCAACAACGAATACGGCTTCGATTATCTGCGCGACAACATGAAGTACCGGCTGGAGGACATGGTCCAGCGCGGCCACTTCTTCGCCATCGTCGACGAAGTCGACTCGATCCTGATCGACGAAGCGCGCACGCCGCTGATCATTTCCGGTCCGCTCGACGACCGCTCGGAATTCTACAACACCATCGACACCTTCTTTCCGCAGCTCGACAAGACGGACTACGACGTCGACGAGAAGCAGCGCACGGTGACGCTCACTGAGACCGGCATGGAGAAGATCGAGACGCTGCTGCGCGACGCCGGCCAGCTCAAGGGCGAATCGCTTTACGACGTCGAGAACGTCTCCGTCGTGCACCACATCAATCAGGCGCTGCGCGCGCACACGCTGTTCACGCGCGACAAGGACTACATCGTCCGCGACGGCGAGGTGGTCATCATCGACGAATTCACCGGCCGCATGATGCCGGGCCGCCGCTACTCCGAAGGCCTGCACCAGGCGCTGGAGGCCAAGGAGCACCAGCCGGTGCAGCCGGAAAACCAGACGCTGGCCTCGATCACCTTCCAGAATTATTTCCGGATGTACGAGAAGCTCGCCGGCATGACCGGTACCGCGGCGACCGAGGCGGACGAGCTGTTCGACATCTACAAGCTCGAAGTCGTGGAAATCCCGACCAATGTGCAGGTGGCGCGCCTCGATGAGGACGACGAGGTCTATCGCACCCAGAACGAGAAATATGCCGCGATCCTGACCGAGGTCGAGCGCGCCAATGCGCGGCTGCAGCCGGTGCTGGTCGGCACCGCCTCGATCGAGAAATCGGAAGTTCTCGCCGAATATCTGAAGAAGCACGGCTACAAGCAGATCGATTTCGGCAACGAAAATGCAATGGAAAAGCTGTATGCCGCGGCGCGCGCGGGCAAGCCGGCAAAACTGTTCGCGGTCCTGAACGCGCGCTTCCACGAGCAGGAAGCCTATATCGTCGCCGAAGCCGGCGTGCCCGGCGCCATCACGATCGCGACCAACATGGCCGGCCGCGGCACCGACATCAAGCTCGGCGGCTCGCTGGAAATGCGCATCCAGCACGAAACCGCAGGCATTACCGACGAGGCCGAAAAGGCCGCCAAGATCGAACGCATCACGGCCGACGTCGAGCGTTTTCGCGAGATCGTGCTGAAGGCGGAAGACGTGATCGAGATCGAGCCTGCAAAAGGCAGCAAGCCGGCCAAGACCGTGACCCGGCCGGGCGGGCTCTACATCATCGGCTCCGAACGCCATGAATCGCGCCGCATCGACAACCAGCTGCGCGGCCGTTCCGGACGCCAGGGCGATCCCGGGCGCTCAAAGTTCTTCCTGTCGCTGGAAGACGATCTGATGCGGATCTTCGGCTCCGACCGGCTCGACACCATGCTGACCCGGCTCGGCCTGAAAGAGGGCGAGGCCATCATCCATCCCTGGATCAACAAGGCGCTGGAGAAGGCGCAGCAGAAGGTCGAGGCGCGCAACTTCGACATCCGCAAGAACCTGTTGAAGTTCGACAACGTCCAGAACGACCAGCGCAAGGTGATCTTCGACCAGCGCGTCGACCTGATGAAGAGCGACAGCGTGGCCGATATGGTCACGGACATGCGCCACGACTTCATCGACGACATCGTCGCCAAGCACGTGCCGGAACATGCCTATGCCGAGCAGTGGGATGTCGCCGGCCTCAAGGAAGAACTGACGCGGGTGCTCGGCGTCGAACTCCCGGTCGACGAATGGGCCAAGGAAGAAGGCATCGCCGACGAGGAATTGCTGACGCGCATCGAACAGCGCGTCGACGAGCACATGGCGGCCAAGGTGGCGCAATGGGGTCCCGACGTGATGCGTTACGTCGAGAAGACCATCCTGCTGCAGACGCTCGATCATTTGTGGCGCGAGCACCTGATCATGCTCGATCATCTGCGCCAGGTCATCGGCCTGCGCGGCTATGGCCAGCGCGATCCGCTGCAGGAGTACAAGTCGGAAGCGTTCAGCCTGTATGAGGCGATGACCGCGCATTTGCGCGAGGCGGTGACGGCGCAACTGATGCGCGTCGAGATCGTGCCGCCGGAAGAGCAGCAGCCACCTCTGCCGGTGATGGAGGCGCACAAGTTCGATCCGAACACCGGCGAGGACGAGATGGCGTTCGCCAACGTCTCGCTGGCGCCCGCGCCAAATGCCAATGCCGTCAGCCGCGATCCGAAGAATCCGTCGAGCTGGGGCAAGGTCGGCCGCAACGAGGATTGTCCGTGCGGTTCGGGCAAGAAATACAAGCACTGCCACGGGCGGTACGCGTGAAGTAGTCGTCCCGGCGAAAGCCGGGACCCATACGCCGTGTGCCATCGTTTGTGCGCTGGGTTAGAGGCATTTCATTACAATCAACGCCAGGGGTTATGGGTCCCGGCCTTCGCCGGGGCGACGTAAGGTGCGTTTTGTGCGCCCTCCCCTCGCGCATAAAGAGGTGATACAGAGCGCTTCGTCTTTTTCGGAAAGTTGAAGCCCTGATGTCCACCGCAATCTCTCCCCTCGCCCCAACCAACGTCCCCGACATGCCCGCCATCGCCGGCGTGCGCCTTGCGACCGCGGCGGCCGGCATCCGCTACAAGGGCCGCACTGACGTGCTGCTGGCGGTGCTGGACAAGGGCACTGCCGTTGCCGGCGTTTTCACCCAATCAAAATGCCCCTCCGCGCCGGTGGAATGGTGCCGCGCCAAACTGAAACGCGGTCAAGCCCGCGCGCTGGTGGTGAATTCCGGCAACGCCAACGCCTTCACGGGCAAGACGGGCAAGCAGGCAACCACGCTGACGGCATCGATCGCCGCCAAGGCCGTCGGCTGCAAGCCGGACGATGTGTTTCTTGCCTCCACCGGGGTGATCGGCGAGCCGCTTGACGCCACCAAATTCGACGGCGTGCTCGACACGCTGGCGCAGAGCGTCTCGCCGGACGGCTGGATGGACGCGGCAAGAGCGATCATGACCACCGACACGTTTCCCAAGGTCGCGACCGCGACGGTGAAGCTTGGCAAGTCAAACGTCACCATCAGCGGCATGGCCAAGGGCGCCGGCATGATCGCGCCCGATATGGCGACCATGCTGTCGTTCGTGTTCACCGACGCGCCGATCGCGGCCGGAGCGCTGCAGTCGCTGCTGAAGGCCGGCGTCCAGGACACGTTCAACGCCGTCACCATCGACGGCGACACCTCGACCTCGGACACGCTGCTGGGGTTCGCCACCGGGGCCGCGAAAGATGCGCCGAAGATCAGCCGCGCCAGCGATCCGCGCCTGAAGGCCTTCACAAAAGCGTTCAACGCGGTGCTGGCCGATCTCGCCGAACAGGTGGCGCGCGATGGCGAAGGCGCGCGCAAGCTGGTCGAGATCATCGTCGAGGGCGCAACTTCGAAAGCGTCCGCGCGCAAAATCGCGATGTCGGTGGCGAATTCGCCGCTGGTGAAAACCGCGATCGCCGGCGAAGATGCCAATTGGGGCCGCGTGGTGATGGCGGTCGGCAAGGCCGGCGAGCCCGCCAATCGCGACAAGCTCTCGATTTCGTTCAACGGCATCCGCGTCGCCAGCAAAGGCGCGCGCGATCCGGCTTATGACGAGGCGGAAGTATCGGCGGCGATGAAGAACCCGAACATCCAGATCAAGATCGCGCTGGGCCTCGGCAAGGGCCGCGACCGGGTGCTGACCTGCGACCTCACCAAGGAATACGTCGACCATCAACGGCGATTACCGGTCGTGATAACTTCTAAGCCGATATGTCCGTCATGGCCGGGCTTGTCCCGGCCATCTACGTCTCGCTTGCCACAACGAAGAAAGACGTGGATGCCCGGGACAAGCCCGGGCATGACGGTGCGGGGAGTGTGAAGTGAAACTGACCCTCGTCGTCGCCTGCGCGCTGGTCGATGCCGATAAGCGCGTGCTGATCGCGCAGCGGCCGCAAGGCAAGACGCTGGCGGGCCTGTGGGAATTTCCCGGCGGCAAGGTCGAGCACGGCGAGCGGCCGGAGCAGACGCTGATCCGCGAACTGCATGAGGAAATCGGCATCACGGTGAAGGAGGATTGCCTCGCGCCGCTGACGTTTGCCAGCCACGCCTATGCGGATTTTCATCTGCTGATGCCGCTCTACATCTGCCGGCGCTGGGACGGCGACGTCATCGCGCACGAAGGCCAGACCCTGAAATGGGTCCGCGCCAACAAGCTGCGCGACTATCCGATGCCGCCGGCGGACATTCCGCTGATTCCGCATCTGATCGATCTGCTGATGTGATTCGTGCCCCGGACGCAGCGCAGCGCGCCGCTCTTCGCGGCGTGGTGCGCTGCAGAGCCGGGGCCGTAACAGACGCCGGCGTTTGATACGGTCCCGGCTCTGCGGAGCGGCATGAAGAATGCCGCACCGCGTCCGGGACACGAATTCCGCTACTTCCCTCGCCCCTTCACCGCCTCCGCCAGGCTCGCCTTCGCCGAGCCCGGCTTGAGCGGCTGCTGCTGGCTCTCATGCGGCGCCCAGCCCGACAGCCAGATCACATCGAAGGTGGCGCGGATGCGGCCGTCGGGATCGGCGAAACGCTCGGCATAAATCTGCGCCATCCGCAGCAACGTGGCGCGGCGGGTCGGCGCGCGGCGTCGCTCCACCAGCACATTGGTCGCCCCCATCCGCCGCAAATCCTGCATCAACGCGAACGCGGTGCCGTAGCGCACCACGATGCGATCGACGTCGGTAACCGGCAGGGCGAAGCCCGCACGCTGCAACAGCGCGCCGACATCGCGCAAATCGGCGAATGGCGCCACGCGCGGCGATACTCCACCCTCAAGCTCAGCCTCCGCCGCCGCAAACGATTGCCGTAATTCGGTCAGGGTATCGCCGCCGATCATCGCCGCCAGTAACAGCCCGTCGGGTCTCAGCGCGCGGCGGAGCTGCGCCAGCACGCCGGGCAGGTCGTTGACGAACTGAAAGGCGAGCGCGGATACCGCGAGATCGAGCGACTCGGGCGCCAGCGTGAGACCTTTGCTCTCGATGTCCGGCAGATCGACGCGCGCGAGTGGGCCGACGCCGTCGGTCAAGGCGTTGCGGAGCTGGTCGCCCGCGGTGCCGATATCGGCGCCGTCTTTGAATTCCCGCACGACGGCCTGCAACCGCTCCGCCATATCACCGGCGACGCGATCGAGCAGGAACGTTGCCGGACCCAGACCCGATGCACGCGATTGCCGCGCCCGCAGGAGGGCGCGGTCGAACAGCACGGGCGCGGCGGTCGGGTTCGGAGCCATGGCCGGTTTGGTACGCCGACCGACGGGTCTCTGGCAATCAGCGAAGACCCGGACCCTCAGCGCTTTGTATCCGCCACCGGCGGATCATCAGCACCACGAAAGTCGCCGTGGTCGCCCCCCAGACCGCGCCGACGCCGGCGCGGGTCGCAACTATTCGAAAGCGTTCCGTCCAGGATAAGTCGTCGAGAGCCCAAGCCCAATCTCTGAGAACACGATCGTCGACAATCATATTGGGGAGCAGCTCGACGATAGTCGACGCAAATGCTCCCACGATGGACGCCACCAGGAACAGCAATGTCGCCCGCCGTCTCCCCGATGCAATGCCAAGCACCCACGCCGGAACCAACGACATCAGTGTGCTGATCGCGACCGTCAGGAGCAGAACAGGCCCCCACGGCATGCGCATGCGCATCGCATTCGCCCAGCGTACCATATCCGGGTCGAACACGCTTATTTGAAGCAATGCTGCGATGTAAAACCGAGACGGGGTTAGCGAGCCCCAGCCCGCTTTAAGCAGGGCTAGCGGCAGTGCGGGCCACAAGATGTCCGACAGAAGGATGCAGAAGAACCAGACCCAGACGCTGAGCTTCGGCAGCACGCGCCTGAGCACGAGCCCTTGCATGATCGGCGGCGCCAGCACCGCGAACCCGATAAGCGCCAGCTGCTCAGCGGTCGGCGCGATTGGCTTGCCAAGGGCCGTTGCGACAATTGTGCTGAAGACCGGGATCAACGCGGAGACGAGCACCCAGGCCAGAAAAATAGTCCAGGTCACCTGCCGCAGGCGCTCGGAAGATACCGGTTCGGTCGTATTCATGGCCATGGGTTACGAGAGCCAAGATCGCGCAGTACGGCGCCAAGGGAAAAACGTAAAATCATGCGATAATCTATTCGCGACCGTTGAAATTTTTGCGCAGCTCTCGCTTACGTAGCGCCGATAATTTCAGGATATTTTGTGCAGCACGGCCCGGCTCTCTCAAAAGCGCGCGTGAACGCGCTGCTAGCGCCGCACAGCATCCAAAGCACGCTTCCGTGTTTGTCGCTTGAGAGTCGATAAAACCAGCGCTAGCCTTCACCCATGGAAGCCGGGGTCACCTCGTCACGTTCGATCAGTCAAACCTTGCGCAGCGCCTGGTCCCACGCCGCGCGGCTGATGCTCGACATCGCGCTGCCGACGCTGTGCGTGGCCTGCCGGGAACCGGTCGCGGGCGTCGGCGTCTGCGCCGGCTGCTGGGCCAAACTGTCGTTCATCGCACAGCCTTACTGCCCGCGGCTCGGCATTCCCTTTGTCTACGATCCCGGCCCCGGCCTGCTCTCGATGGAGGCCATCGCCGATCCGCCGGCCTATCAGCGCGCCCGCGCCGCGGTGCGCTATGACGACGTGGCACGGACGCTGGTGCATGCGCTGAAATACCATGACCGCACCGACCTCGCGCCCGCGATGGGCCGCTGGATGGCGCGGGCCGGCGAGGAACTGCTTGGCGAAGCCGACGTGCTGGTTCCGGTGCCGCTGCACTGGCGGCGCGGCTGGAGCCGCCGCTATAACCAGTCCGGTGCGCTGGCGCGCGCGATCGAAAAGCAGAGCGGCGTTCCGGTGGCGCGCGACGTGCTGCGACGTATCCGCCCGACCCAGCAGCAGATCGGACTGTCGCGGTCGCAACGCGCGACGAATGTGCAGGGCGCATTCAAGGTTTCAGCCGAGAAAGCCCACGCGATTGTCGGCCGCCGCGTGGTGCTGGTCGACGACGTCCTGACCTCGGGCGCAACCACCGACGCCTGCGCCCGGGCGCTGTTGCGGGCCAGGGCCGCGCAGGTCGACGTGCTGGTGTTCGCCCGGGTTGTGGACACCCACAAAGCTCCCATATAATCCGATAAATCTCGAAACAGGGCCGATATGATCGCGATCGACGTCTACACCCGCCCGGGCTGCGGCTATTGCAGCGCCGCCAAGTCGCTGCTGGCGCGCAAGAATGCCGCGTTTACGGAGTTCGACGTCTCGAAAGATCCGACGCTGCGTCAGCAGATGTGGGATCGCGCCGGCGCCGGCTCGACCTTCCCGCAGATTTTCATCGGCGACACCCATGTCGGCGGCTGCGACGAACTCTATGCGCTGGACCGCGAGGGCAAGCTCGATTCGCTGCTGGCGGGTGAAAAGGCCTCGACATGAGCGACGACCTCGGCTTCACCGCCGCCATGGTGCAGATGCGCACCTCGCTGTCGCCCGAAGCGAGTTTCAAGCAGGCCGAAGGGCTTATTCGCGAGGCCGCCGCGCACGGCGCGGACTACGTACAGACCCCTGAAGTCAGCAACCTCATTCAAAAGAACCGCAAGGCGCTGTTCGAATTGCTGGCTCCGGAAGACGAAGATCTGTCGCTGAAGGCCTATCGGGAGCTGGCGCGCGAATTGAAGATTTATCTCCACGTCGGATCGCTGGCGTTGCGGGCAACGCCGGAGCGCGCCATCAATCGTTCGTTCCTGATCGCGCCGGACGGCGGCATCCTTGCCAGCTACGACAAGATCCACATGTTCGATATCGAACTGGACGGCGGCGAGAGCTATCGCGAGTCGGCGAACTACCAGCCCGGCGAGACCGCCGTGATTTCCGATTTGCCGTGGGGCCGCATCGGCCTCACCATTTGCTACGACGTGCGCTTTCCGGCGCTGTATCGTGCGCTGGCGGAAGCCGGCGCGGCGTTCATCACGGTGCCGTCCGCGTTCACGGTAAGGACCGGCGAAGCGCACTGGCACACGCTGCTGCGCGCCCGCGCCATCGAGAACGGCTGCTACATTTTTGCCGCAGCGCAAGCCGGAAAGCACGAAAGCGGGCGCGAGTGCTACGGCCACTCGCTGATCGTCGATCCGTGGGGGGTCGTGCTCGCCGAAGGCGGCGTGGAGCCGGGGGTGGTGATGGCCAGGATCGATCCTGCGAAAGTCGTGAGCGCCCGCAAGTCGATCCCGTCGCTGCAGCATGGCCGCCGCTTCAGCCTTGTCGACCCGAAAGCGGGTCCCGAGCATCTGCATCTGGTGCGGGGCTCGACATGATCCGGTACAATTTGCGCTGCGACCGTGGCCACGCATTCGAGAGCTGGTTTCAGAGTTCTTCTGCTTACGAATCCCAGGAAAAGCGCAAGCTGGTGAGTTGCCCCGCCTGCGGCTCGACAAAAGTCGAGCGGGCCATCATGGCCCCACAGATCGTCAGCAAGAAGGGCCGGGACACCGCTGTCCCCTCGCCTCCTGCGGCTCCCACTGAAGTCGCCGCGCCCGCATCGACACCATTGATGATGGCGCAGGAGCGTGAACTGCGCGCCAAGCTCAAGGAATTGCGCGACCACATTGTCAAGAATGCCGACAATGTCGGCGAGCGTTTTCCGAACGAAGCCCGCAAGATGCATTACGGCGATATCGAGCATCGTCCGATCTACGGCGAAGCCTCGCCGGAGGAAGCGCGCTCCCTGATCGACGAAGGCGTCGAGGTGTCGCCGCTGCCGGTGCTGCCGGAAGACAGGAACTGACGCCCTTCGTCATTCCGGGGCGCACGCGCCCTTGCGCGTGCGAACCCGGAATCCAGAGGTGAAAAAACGTGTCTGGATTCCGGGTTCGCGCCGAAGAGGCGCGCCTCGGAATGACGGTTTTTTACACCGCCACCAGCAACGCGACGCCGACCACGATCAGCGCGATGCCGGACAATTCGCGCGCCGACAGCGGCTGCTTGAATGAGTAATACGCCACCCCTTGCGCGAACAGCACCTCGACCAGCGCCAGTGTCCGCACATTGGCGGCGGCGGTGAGCGCGAACGCCAGGAACCAGAACTGCGACGCGAACGCGCCCATAAAGCCGGCGAGCATCGATGGCTTCCACAACCCTAAGATTTTCTTGAGCACGTCGGGGGCGCGCGCCAGCAGGTAGATCGTCAGCACCAGCGTCTGCACGAACAGCCCGAACACCAACGTGTAGGACGCCGCCGTCACAAACGATACCCCCGGCACGGTGATGATCGCGCCGCGAAAACCGATCGCCGAGAGTGCGAACGCCGCCGCCGCGACCAGCCCGATGAGGGTCGGCTTCAATTCGGCAAAACCCTTTTCGCCGCCGGGCCGAAGTGCCGTGATCACCACGCCGACCGTCGCGATCAGGATCGCGACCACCTTCAGCATCGTGAGATGATCGCCGAGAAACACGAAGCCGAAGATCGCGGTCTGGATCGCCTCGGTTTTTATGTAAGCTGTGGTCACCACGAAGGAGCGGTCGTTCATCGCAAGCAGCATCAATCCCGTGGCGACGATCTGGCTCAGCGCGCCGAGCAGCAGCCACGGCCAGAACGCCGCAGTCGGCCACGGTATCTGATCTCCGGTGGCGGCGATCACGACGGCAAAGAACACCAGCGAAAACGGAAAGCCGAACAAAAAGCGGATATTGGTGGCGCCCCAGGTCCCCAGTGGACCTGTGAGCTGCCGCTGCATCGCATTGCGCGCGACCTGCCCGAGCGCGGCGGTGATGGTGAAGGGAATCCAGAGCGAGGCGAGGGTGAACATATGCGGAAAATTCAAACTCAGTGTCGTCCCTGCGAACGCAGGGACCCATAACCACCGACCTTAGTGAGAGGCACGGCGTCAGACAAGCAAATCGCTGAGATCGCGCCACTCCAGGTTCTCGCGTTCAATCAGCTCGATCTTCCAATCACGTTTCCAGCGCTTCAATTGCTTCTCGCGGGCAATCGCTTCTTCCGCGCGCTCGTACGCCTCGACATAGACCAGGCGGTGAACACCATAGTCTTTGACAAATTTAGAACCCTTGCCATTTCGATGCTCTTCCAACCGTTTCGGCACGGAGTTGGTCACACCTATATACAGGGTTCCATGGCGGCAACTCGCGAGGATGTAGACGTAGTACATGCGAAACACTGAGCTGTGGATCTTTAAATCATTGAGTCCGGTGGTTATGGGTCCCTGCGTTCGCAGGGACGACACCGGTGTTAACTTCCCTCCGCAACCACCATGTAGTTCACGTCCATGTCGGAGGAGAGGCTCCAGCGGTCGGCGATCGGGCTGTAGACCACGCCGGCCTGTTCGGTGATGGCGAGCTTGTTGTTCTGCAGATGATGCGCAAGTTCGTCGGGGGTGACGAACTTGTCCCATTGATGCGTGCCGCGCGGCAGCCAGCGCAGCACGTATTCCGCGCCGACGATGGCCAACGCAAAACTTTTCCAGTTGCGGTTCAGCGTCGAGATCACCATCAATCCGCCGGGCTTCAGCATCGCCGCGCAGCGGCCGAGGAACACCCCGACGTCGGTCACGTGCTCCACCACTTCCATCGCCAGCACGATGTCGAAGCGTTCCCGCACGTCCATCTGCTCCACGGTGGTGCAGCGGTAGTCGATCGACAGATGCGTTTTGTCGGCGTGCAGTCTTGCCGCGGCGATATTGGTGGCCGAGGGATCGACGCCGATCACCTGCGCGCCGAGCCGGGTGAACGGCTCGCACAGCAGCCCGGCGCCGCAGCCGATATCGAGGATGCGCAGGCCGCCAAGGCAGTTCAGGCTTTTGACGTTGCGGTCGAACTTGCGGCAGGCGGCGTCGCGGATATAGGTCAGGCGCAGCGGATTGATCTTGTGCAGCGGCGCCATCTTGCCGTTGGGATCCCACCATTCGTCCGACAGTTTTGAGAATTTCGCGACTTCGGCAGGATCGACTGTGGAGCCGGTCGCGCGCGGAAAGTCTGACTGCATGGCCATGAAGTGCGTGCCGCTCCTATCGCGCAGTGATGTGGTTGCGGAAGTCGAGCGGCGAGGCGATGGTCTTGATCGTCTCCACGCCCTCGCCTACCCCGCGAACCGTCACGTTACCATAATTCAGGATGCGGCCGAGGATGCTCTGGTCGACGTCGACGCTTTCCACCTTGTCGAGGCTCATCTCAAAGGTGCGCCGTTTGATAAAGCCGGTCTTGTGCACCACCCGCAAATTGGTCACGTCGGTCTCGGTGGTCCAAACATGGAACCAGGCCCTGGCCGTGGCAATCAGCGCCACCAGCGCCGCTGCCGCGGCCAGGATCAGCCACAACAGTTCCAGGCCCGGCCTTACCGCATTGTGCCAGAGAATGAAAAAAATCAGCGCCACGACCCACAGCAAGATCGCCGGCAGATAGAAAATCCAGTGCGCGTTGGTCGAATACAGCACCTTCTCGCCGGGCTGCAGGATATCGTCGATATAACGTGCCATTTCGCCGCCTCGAATGCCTACGGCCGGTCATGACCGGCATGCCGGAACCCGGTTGCTTGCCCGCAACCGCATCGTTATGTATACGCGCCTTTTCGCCCGCGCGCCGCCCTTTTGCGCGCCATCTTACCGTCCTGTTCAGGGAATGCACCACTCGTCATGAGCCGCCTTGTGATGAAATTCGGCGGCACCTCCGTCGCCAATATCGACCGCATCCGCAACGTCGCGCGCCATGTCAGGCGCGAGGTCGATGCCGGCCATGACGTGGCCGTGGTGGTCTCGGCGATGGCCGGCAAGACCAACGAACTGGTGGAGTGGTGCCGCGAGGCATCGCCGATGCACGACGCCCGCGAATACGACGCCGTGGTGGCGTCCGGCGAGCAAGTCACCGCAGGGCTGCTGGCGATCGTGCTGCAAGGCCTCGGCATCCAGGCCCGCTCCTGGCAGGGCTGGCAGATACCCATCAAAACCAGCGACGCGCATGCGTCGGCGCGGATTCTCGAGATCGACGGCGCTGAATTGATCGGCCGTTTCAAGGACCGCAAGGAAGTCGCGGTGATCGCCGGCTTCCAAGGCGTCAACCCGCAGACCGGCCGCATCACCACGCTCGGGCGCGGCGGTTCCGACACCTCGGCGGTGGCGATTGCGGCGGCGATCCATGCCGACCGCTGCGATATTTACACCGATGTCGACGGCGTCTACACCACCGACCCGCGCGTGGTGCCGAAGGCGCGGCGGCTCGACAAAATCGCGTTCGAGGACATGCTGGAACTGGCCTCGCAAGGCGCCAAGGTGCTGCAGGTCCGCTCGGTCGAACTTGCCATGGTGCGCAACATGCCGGTGGTCGTTCGCTCGAGTTTCGACATGCCGGAAGATGGCGATCCACGCGGCACGCCGCCGGGCACGCTGATCTGCAGCGAGGAGGAGATCATGGAAAGCCACGTCGTTACGGGAATCGCCTTTTCCAAGGACGAGGCCCAGATTTCCGTCCGTCATATCCAGGACAAGCCGGGCGTCGCCGCGTCGATCTTCGGACCCTTGGCGGACGCCAATATCAGTGTCGACATGATCGTGCAGAACGTCTCGGAAGATGGCGCCACCACCGACCTCACCTTCACAGTCGCGGCTTCGGATTATGACCGCGCGCGCGACACCATCACTGGCGCGAAGGACAGAATAGGCTACGCGCGGTTCGACAGCGCCACCAACGTCGCCAAGGTTTCGGTGATCGGCAGCGGCATGCGCGGCCACGCCGGCGTCGCGGCACAGGCATTTGCCGCGCTGGCTGCGCGCAACATCAACATCCGCGCCATCACCACCTCCGAGATCAAATTCTCGGTGCTGATCGACGCCGCCTATACCGAACTTGCGGTGCGCACCCTGCATACGCTGTACGGCCTCGATCAGGTTTAGTCGCGCGGACCCGCACACCGATATCATTGACCGGGCGACCCAGTATTCCGGAGAGTTTGCGAGGTCTCACGAACGGCGGCGATTACTGGGTACCCCGCTTTCGCGGGGTATGACGATCAGTGCCCGCTGGCAGGCGTTTTGCTTGGCAAAACAAGCCTTGATTGGCTATACGGCCCTGATGAACAGGCCGTCGCAAACTGTGCCACAGTTTTGCACATGCTGATTCGGCCGATTCCCGCGCCGGCGACGCTCGCGGAAATGATAAAATCGTTGTTTTTCTGAGGGTTAGCGCCTGCGCCGCCGAAGTAACAGGCGCGCCGGTTACGCAAGGGAGGATATCGGCACATGCGGAGCGCGTCGGGAGGTCCCCGCGTCTTGTTGAGACGGCTCCGCGAAGTCATGGCGGAGCAGGTCAGCGCTCAGGAACGCCTCGACAAGATCGTGGTGCTGATCGCCGCCAACATGGTGGCCGAGGTGTGCTCGACCTATGTGCTGCGCGTCGACAACACGCTGGAGCTCTACGCCACCGAAGGCCTCAATCGCGACGCGGTGCACCGCACCGTGCTGAGCGCGCATGAAGGCCTGGTCGGTCTCGTCTCCAGCGAGGCGACGCCGCTCAACCTCAACGATGCGCAGAGCCATCCGGCGTTCTCGTTCCGCCCCGAGACCGGCGAAGAAATCTATCACTCGTTCCTCGGCGTTCCGATCCTGCGCGCCGGCAATACGCTCGGCGTGCTGGTGGTGCAGAACCGCGCCAAGCGCACCTATGTCGAGGAAGAGGTCGAGGCGCTGCAGACGACAGCGATGGTGCTGGCCGAGATGATCGCCTCCGGCGAGCTCTCGGCGCTCGCCCAGCCCGGCGCCGAACCCGCCGCCCGGCACTCGCTGCACAAGACCGGCGCCATCCTGTCGGACGGCATCGCGCTCGGCCATGTGGTGCTGCACGAGCCCCGCGTCGTCATCACCAATTACATCGCCGAGGACCTGCCGAAGGAAATCAAGCGGCTGGATACCGCCCTGGCAAAACTGCGCGCCGACCTCGACCGCATGCTGGAGCGCGGCGATGTGGCCGAAGGCGGCGAGCACCGCGACGTGCTCGAAGCCTATCGCATGTTTGCCAACGACCATGGCTGGTCGCACAAGCTGCACGAGGCCGTCGCCACCGGCCTCACCGCGGAGGCCGCGGTCGAGCGCGTGCAGTCCGATACCCGCGCGCGCATGCTGCGCTCGACGGATCCTTACTTGCGCGATCGCCTGCATGATCTCGAAGACCTGGGGCACCGCTTGATGCGGCAGCTGGTCGGTCAGGATCACGCGCCGTCGCGCGAACAACTGCCCGACAACGCCATCCTGATCGCGCGCGCGATGGGCCCGGCGGCGCTGCTCGATTACGACCGCAAGCGGCTGCGCGGGCTGGTGCTGGAGGAGGGCACCGCCAATTCCCACGTCTCGATCGTGGCGCGCGCGCTCGGCATTCCCGCGGTCGGCGAAATTCCCAATGCGCCTGGAATAGCCGACCCCGGCGACGCCATCATCGTCGACGGTACCTCGGGCTCGATCTACATCCGCCCGTCGGCGGAAATCGAATCGGCCTATGCCGAGCGGGTGCGGTTTCGCGCGAGGCGACAGGCGCAATATTCGGCGCTTCGCGACAAGCCATGCGTCACCAAAGACGGCCAGCCCGTCGAGTTGATGATCAATGCCGGACTGATCATCGATCTGCCGCATATCGACGACACCGGCAGCGCCGGCATCGGCCTGTTCCGCACCGAGCTGCAGTTCATGGTGGGCACCAGCCTGCCGCGGTCGACCGATCAGCTGCAGCTCTACCGCGCGGTGCTCGATGCCGCCGGCGCCAAGCCCGTGACCTTCCGCACCCTCGACATCGGCGGCGACAAGGCGCTGCCCTATATGGAGACCGTCACCGAAGAAAATCCGGCGCTGGGCTGGCGTGCCATCCGGCTCGGCCTCGATCGCCCCGGCCTGCTGCGCGGCCAGATCCGCGCACTTTTGCGCGCCGGCGGCGGCCGCGCCTTGCGCATCATGTTCCCGATGATTTCGGAAGTGGCCGAATTCAATTCCGCCAAGGCCATTATCGAGCGCGAGTTGACCTATCTGCGCCAGCACGGCCATGCGCTGCCGGAACGCATCGACGTCGGCACCATGGTTGAAGTGCCGGCGCTGCTCTATCAGCTGGACGAACTCCTGAAGAAGGTGGATTTCGTTTCGGTGGGATCGAACGATTTGTTTCAGTTCATGTTCGCGGTCGACCGCGGCAACGCAAAGGTTTCCGAGCGCTTCGACACCATGTCGGCGCCGATCCTGCGGGCGTTGCGCGAGATCGTGCGCAAGGCCGACGCCGCCAAAAAATCCGCCTCGCTGTGCGGCGAGATGGCCTCGCATCCGCTGGGCGCGCTGGCGCTGATCGCGCTCGGCTACCGCTCGCTGTCGCTGTCGGCCACCGCGCACGGCCCGGTCAAGGCGATGATTCTCGACCTTGACGCCAAAAAAGCCGCGGCCATGATGACGCCGCTGCTTGACGCGCCATCCGGCAGCGTGTCGATCCGCGAGAAGTTGAAGGAATTTGCCGAGGCTGAGGGACTTTCCTTGTAGCGACGCTCCGTCCGCACAACACCCCTCCGCATCCTGCAATTGAGACGACCCCATGTTGCCCGAAGCCAAACTCGATATTCTGCTGGCGCACCACGCTTCGCTCGAAGCGCAGGTCGTTGGCCAATTGAGTTCGGAAGACTATGTGCGAATTTCGCGCGAACTCGCCGAGCTCAATCCGCTGATCGACGCAGTCAAGGCGTATCGCGCCGCCAACGCCGAGATCGCCGGCATCGATGCCATGATCGCGGATCCCTTAACCGATGCCGACATGCGCGCCATGGCGGAGACCGAGCGCGCGACGCTTGAGGCGCGCAGCGTCGAGCTGGCGCAGCAGATCCGCGTCGCGCTGTTGCCCAAGGACGCCATGGACGAGCGCAACGTGATGCTCGAAATCCGCGCCGGCACCGGCGGCGACGAAGCCTCGCTGTTCGCCGGCGACCTGTTCCGGATGTATGAGCGTTTCGCAGGCCTGCAGGGCTGGAAGGTCGAGGTCATTTCGGCCAGCGAAGGCACCATGGGCGGCTACAAGGAGATCATCGCCGAGGTAAAAGGGCGCGGCGCGTTTGCAAAACTGAAATTCGAATCCGGCGTGCACCGGGTGCAACGGGTACCCGACACCGAAACGCAAGGGCGCATCCATACCTCGGCCGCGACGGTAGCTGTTTTGCCCGAGGTCGAGGAGGTCGACGTCGATATCAAGAACGACGATCTGCGCATCGAAACCATGCGCGCCGGCGGCGCTGGCGGGCAGCACGTCAACAAGACCAAATCCGCGATCCGCATCACCCATCTCCCGACCGGCATCGTCGTCATGATGCAGGACAGCCGCTCGCAGCACAAAAACCGCGCCAGCGCCATGAACATCCTGCGCTCGCGGATTTATGACGCCGAGCGCCAGCGCATCGACGCCGCGCGCTCCGCCGACCGCCGCGAAAAGGTCGGCTCCGGCGACCGCTCCGAGCGCATCCGCACCTATAATTTCCCGCAAGGCCGCGTCACCGATCACCGCATCAACCTGACGCTCTACAAACTGCCGCAGGTGATCGCGGGTGAAGCGTTGGGCGAACTGATCGACGCGCTCACTACCGAGCATCAGGCGGCGCAGCTCGCCGCCCAGGGCGCCGCGGCGTGAGCGCCGGCGATGCCTTCGCCGGACAAACCGTTGAGACCGCGCGCCGCGCGCTGATGGCGCGGTTCAAGCGCGCCAGCGTCGAGTCAGCCGACCTGGACGCGCGGCTTCTGGTTGGCTCCGTGCTCGGCCTTGATCTTACCGGCTTGATCGCCGCGGCCGCGCGCATTCTGACCGATGATGAAGCGGAGCGTCTCGAAGGTTTTGCGCGCCGGCGCCTCGCCGGCGAGCCCTCCGCACGTATCGTCAGCCTCAAGGAGTTCTGGGGCCTGCCACTGCGGCTGTCACCGGCAACCCTGGTGCCACGGCCCGATACCGAAACCGTGGTCGAGGCGGCGCTGGAAATCCTCCCGGCCGAATCGAAGCGCGATTCCCCGCTTCGCATCGCCGACCTTGGCACCGGCTCCGGCGCGATCTTGCTGGCGCTGCTGTCGGAACTGCCGAATGCATTCGGTGTCGGCACCGACATCAGCGTATCTGCGCTGCAGACCGCCCGCGACAATGCCCGGCAACTGGGATTTTCGGCGCGCGCGGCATTCCTCGCCTGCGACTTTGCCGCGGCGCTGTCGGGGCCATTCGACCTGATCGTGTCGAATCCGCCCTATATCCGCTCGGCTGAGATCGCCTCGCTGGATCCCGAGGTGCGCGATCACGATCCGCACCGCGCGCTGGATGGCGGGCTCGACGGCCTCGACGCCTACCGCCTGATCGTCCCACAAGCCGCGCGGCTATTGGCGTCGGATGGCGCGCTCGTAATGGAGGTCGGGCACGACCAAAGCGGCGACGTCCAGGGGGTGCTGACGGCGGCAGGGTTGGCGCCCGCGGGACCGCCGAAATCCGACCTGGCGGGCATCCGCCGGGCCGTCACGGGCCGGCTTTTGCCTTGATAAAGTCCTAGTGGAACGCAAAAAAACCGCTTGGAATATCCCCCCGGAACGACTACGTTCCGGCTCACAACGTCGGTCCAGGGTTGCTGGCCCCGTAGATGCTACGGGTGGATGCCAGAGTTCTCTTAAGCGAGAGCCCGCCCCGAGTGAAAGGTTCCAAACGCCAGGTCCTGATTGAGCGCGATGGCTTTAGAGAGCTGCGCTGCTCACGACCGCAAAGCGAACGAAAGCCTGATATTGCGCTTGAGATTCACGCGAAAAAAACTGGGCTTGTTCTGGCAGGCTGAATGATTTGGTCCGGCTGGCTAACTGCCGGCAGTTGGGGAACGCGTCTTTGTTGAACGCGACATACGGCAAACTTCGATGCTGACTTGAACTGCACGGCGATTCGGTGCGCATTTTCGCGTGCCTTTCTTCTGGCGACTATGACAACGGCAAACCACCTCAAGGCTGCTAACAAAGGCGAGACATGAGAAACGGTCAGAACAACAACAAGCGGATGCGTAACCGGAACAACAACAATAATAACAACAACAATAACAACCGGCGTGGCCAGAACCCGATGACCCGGGTTTTCGAATCCAACGGTCCCGATATCAAGATTCGCGGCACCGCTTCCCACGTGGCTGAAAAATACGTGCAGCTGGCGCGCGACGCGCGAAGCTCCGGCGATCCGGTGGCGGCCGAGAATTATTACCAGCACGCCGAGCACTATTTCCGCCTGATCGCAGCGGCGCAGGAGCAGTTCCGCCAGAACCAGCCGCAGCCGCGCACCGAAAACGAGATGCCGTCCGAGGACAGCGACGACGAAGCTGAGAATTTTTCGCATTTCGGCCAGGAACCCGGTTTCGTTCCGGCACAGCCGCAGCCGTTCGTGCCGCGCGACCACCAGCGCGAGGGCCAGCCCTACCAGCCGCGCGAGCAGCATTCCCGCGAATACAACAGCAATCGCGACCATCGCCCGCCGCCGCAATATCAGCCGCAGCCCCAGCCGCAGCCAGTCCCCGTCGGCGATGGCGGCAGCGTCGATCGTCTGCCGTCCTTCATCACCGGGCCGCAGCCGCAGATCAGTGGCGGCTTCGAGCCCAATGGCCATCAGGGAGGTGGCGAGCGGTTCCAGCCGCGCCGCCGCCGCCGTCCGCACGGGCCCCGTCCCGAGGGCATACCGGCAACGCCGGGCGACGATTTCAATCCAGGGAATGAGTAGCGCTTGGTAGCTTTGTAGGGTGGGCAAAGGCGCTCTTGCGCCGTGCCCACCATGTCAAGATTGAAGCTTGACGTTGAATGGTGGGCACGGCGCGAAGAGCGCCTTTGCCCACCCTACGAATTGTCGTCCCGCTGCAATGACGACGGCACCAGCACGGGCTCCAGCGCGGGAATCAGCCGCGTGCGTTCGCGGTGTGCCGGGATCGCGCGATAGACCTGCTTGGTCGCCTCCACGATATGCACGCCCGCGAATGGCAGCGACAGCGCAGCGCCGACGCGCTCCCATGCCATCGCCGAGCGCAGGAACCAGCCGCCTCCCACCGGCGGCATGAACAGCGCCTCGCCCCACGACGTCGGCGTGAACCAGGTCTGCCGCAGCAGTTGCGTGATCTGCGAGCGCGAATAGGGCCGGCCGTGACCGAACGGCGTGTTGTCGGTGCGCGTCCACACCCCGCGCCGGTTCGGGATGACGGCCATTACCCGCCCCGACGGCGCCAGCACACGCCATACTTCGCGCAACAGCCCTTCCGGATCGTCCGACATCTCCAGGGCGTGGATCAGGAGGATGCGGTCCACCGCGGCGTCCGGCAGCGGCAGCGAAAACTCATCGACCAACGTCGCCAGCGTCGGCCGCGCGGTCGGCCATTTCAGCACCCCCTGCGCCGCCGGCATGAAGGCAATGCAGCGCTCGCAATTTTCACGGAACAGGCCGAGGTAGGGCGTCGGATAGCCGATCCCCAGCACCCGCTGGCCCTCCGCGTGGGGCCAGCACGCCTGGATGCCGCGGTTGATCAGCCGCCGCGCCACGATGCCGAGGCGCCGCGAATAGAAATCCCTGAGGTCGATAACGTCGATGGTCATGGATGCAATTCTATCACGGCCTGGGATGGAAGCGCGCGCCGATTATCGCATTGCCGATTGAGCGTTAACGCCATATGTCATGCCGTGGCCTCGGCCTGCTCATCTGGGATTACGGAGATATCATGGCTGCTGAAATCCGCCTGTTCCCCTGCCTCACCGACAACTTCGGCTATCTGGTCCACGACCCCGCGAGCAAGGCGACCGCCTCGGTCGATGCGCCGGAAGCCGCGCCCATACTCGAGGCGCTGGAGCGCGAGGGATGGACCCTGACCGACATTCTGGTGACCCATCATCACCACGACCATGTCGACGGCATCGCCGAACTGAAGCAGAAATATAATTGCCGCGTGGTGGCGCCGCACGACAAGACCGCGAAAATTCCTCTGGTCGACGTGCGGGTCAAGCAGGGCGACATCATCAAGGTCGGCAACCTGCTGGCGCGGGTGCTGGAAACGCCGGGCCATACGCTCGACCACATCTCCTATGTTTTCGACGACGACAAGGCGCTGTTCGCCGCCGACACGCTGTTCTCGATCGGCTGCGGCCGGGTGTTCGAGGGCAACTATCCGATGATGTGGGACTCACTGCTGAAGCTGCGCGCGCTGCCCGACGATTTCAGGCTCTATTGCGGCCACGAATATACCGCGGCCAATGTCAAATTCGCGCTGACCATCGAGCCGGGCAATCCGGACCTGAAAGCGCGCGCCGAGGAAGTGACGCGGCTGCGCGCCGCGGGCAAGCCTACCATCCCGACGCTGCTCGCCGACGAGAAAAAGGCAAACGTGTTCCTGCGCGCGGATGAGGCTTCGGTCGCAGCGAGCGTGCATCTGAAGGGCGCGGGCGCGGCGGAAGTGTTCCGCGAATTGCGCGAACGCAAAAACAAATCCTGATGATTCAGGCGCCGACCGCAGCCGAGATCATCGCGCGGCTTGATCTCAAGCCGCATCCCGAAGGCGGATATTTTCGCGAGACGTTTCGCGACCCGCGCCTTGATGCGAATGGACGCTCCGTTTCCACCGCGATCTATTTTCTGCTGGCGCGCGGCGAGCGCTCGCACTGGCACCGCATCGACGCGGTAGAGGTCTGGCATTTTTACGCGGGAAGTCCGCTGACGCTTGAGATCGCCGATGGCGATGGCCGGCGCGTTGTTACACTCGGATCCGATCTCGCCGCCGGCAATCTACCGCAAGCGATCGTGCCCGCGCGGGCTTGGCAATCGGCCGAGAGCAGCGGCGACTGGACATTAGTTGGATGTACTGTCGCGCCCGGTTTCGATTTCGCGACGTTTGAACTGGCGCCGAGAGATTGGAAGCCGTCGTAGGGTGGGCAAAGCCATCGAGTCGCGCGAATGCGCGCCCGATGGCGTGCCCACCACGCAGCACACGACGCGGGTCAATGGTGGGCACGGCGCGAAGAGCGCCTTTGCCCACCCTACTTCTTCCTTCGGAGCGTCCCGGGCATCGGATTGCCCGGCGATCCGGTAATCGACCTCGCGCCGCCATTGCGGCGGTTGCACCGGCCTAGTTCTTTTTCGAACCGGCGTCATTCCTCGTTTTGGCCGGATCGCGGACCTTCCATGCATAGGGAATTTCCGCTGTGTCGTAGGGAAGCCGGTAGTGATCCGGATCGTTGTAGCTGTAGGCTTCGGTGGGGCAGTTCAAAACCAGCGCGTCGCCGCTGCCGAGGCATTGCATCCCGTGCCAGATCCCGGGGGGCACCACCACCAGGCAGGGGTTTACATCCCCGGCGTGCAGTTCCATGACAACGCCTTTGGTGTTGCTGCCGTCGCGGGCGTCGTACAGCACTATTTTCACATGACCCTGACTGACGAACAGCCGATCAGTCGTTCGCTCGTGACAACTCCATGCGCCCAGAGCGCCGGCAAAAAGCCGGGATTGATAGATGTGTATAACCGGCTTGCCGCTGGGATCCCATTCGGGACGAAAAATCTCAGTGATGACGCCATGATCACGCGGCACATGTCGCACCTCACGAACCGAGACGCCGGCGATCTTGTCTCCGAGCTTATGCCAGTCTTCGCTGATCTGCTGAACGTCTTTCACGGCGCCGGGCAGCATGAGATCTTCCTTTCGCAGCTACAGTCCCTTGAATTTCTTGATAGCGTCGATCTCTTTTCCTTCATAGAGAGAAAATCTCGATAGTCTACCTCGCAGCCGACCAGCAAATTCCAGCGCAAAAGTCCTGACCAGCTTGCGCATCGGCGTTTCACTGGCAAGTTCCCCATGCAATGCCTGAACCACGCGCACCAGATGTTCTACCTCGAAATCAGGTTCGGATATCCTTTGGAACCAGTGCGCCTGTTCATGGCTGGGCTTGTCGCGATAGACGTTTTTCCGGCTGGAGCCCGGAAACTTGATCACCGTGAGCCTCGGTACGAATACCGCTGTAAAACCCGCAGCGCGCGCCCTGTTGAAGAAGTCGGTCTCGGGCGGGATGACAAGGTTCCGATAGTCATTCCAGCCGCCGATCTTGTCCGCGACGCTGCGCAGATGCACGGTGCATGATGGCGGCCCACCATAACCATATTGTGGCTTGGGGTAGACCGGCATCCCGCACTCATCGCCGGCAGACAGGATGCGGATCAGGAGGGAATGCGCAAACGCCGCACCGGTTTCTTCAAGCTTTCCGATCATGCATTCGAGATGATGTTTCAGCCATAGATCGTCGTGACCCAGATAGGCGACGAACTCGCCTCGTGCTTCCTGAAGCCCGCGACTGTTGGGGCCGGACTGATGCCCGGTGTTGGCTGGAAGATTGATCCACCTGATGCGAGGATCATTCATGCCCGCGACCACCTCTTCGGAGTCGTCGGTGCAACCGTCGCCAACGACGAGCAGCTCGAAATCTCCCATGGTCTGATTAAGGACGCTTGCGACCGCATAGCGCAGAACGGAGCTGCGGTTGTAGGTCGCAATGATTACCGAGACGCGCGGAGATGTCATGGCGACATGTGTAGCATGAAGGCGCAGGACTGCGCGATACTTCGAACTGCCGCCGAAGCACTTGACGAGCTGGAGCATGATGCATTTTGTTGATTCGTCATTGCGAGCCCACGGTTCGCGCGCGCCCGATGACAGGCTCTGCGGAGCAATCCAAAAGCCACAAGGAAAGACTGGATTGCTTCGTCGCTTCGCTCCTCGCAATGAGGATTTCAACGTGCTCTAGCCGCGCTTGCCGATCATGTCCCTTGCCGCGATCAAGCCGCCGCCGGCGATCAGCACGGCGGCAATCGCGATCGATGCGCTCGGTTTGGCAAAGCCCGCCATGATCAGAAACGCGGTGGAGAGCAGCGGCGTGGCGTAGGACGCGGCACCCAGCACGCGGATGTCGCCGCGCTTCATCCCGATATCCCAGGCGTAAAACGCGGCACCCACCGGGCCAACGCCGAGCGCAAGTATGGCCAACCATTGCGGTATGGTTTCAGGCCAGACTGTGACCTCGATCGCCAGATGAACCGCGGCGGCGAGCAGTGCGGTCGCAAAACAGAAACCCGCCACCGCATCGGTCGGCACCGCGTTGAGCTTGCGCGACATCACCGAATAGGCCGCCCACACAAAGGCGGCAATGAAGGCCGCGATCAGCCCGGCGATTTGCCCCTGCTCGAAATGCGCAGACGTATTGCCGGCGAATAACAGCACCGTGCCGGCGAGTCCGAGCAGCGCGCCGACGATGTGATGGGCTTTAAGCCGCTCGCCCGGCAACAGCGACGAGAACAGCACGATCAACAGCGGCCAGAGATAGTTCAACAGCCCCGCTTCAGCGGGAGGCGCCAGCCGCAGCGCCAGGAAATACAGCGCGTGATAGCCGAACAATCCACCGATGCCGACCATCCATGCAAGAGGCGGCTGACGCAGCGCGCGGATGGCGTCGGGCCGCGCGATCCAGCTCGCGGAGGCAGCGAAGGCGCCGATTGCGAAGGTCATTGCCGCCAGTTGAAACGCCGGAATGCGCCCCGTAGCCACGGTCAACACTGCCAGCAGCGACCACATCAGGATCGCGGTGAGGCCGATCAGCGTGGCCGTGCGGGCGGTCATTGAGTCCGTCATTGCGAGCGACGTTCGTAGGGTGGGTAAAGCTAATGGGTCGCGCGAAGGCGCGTCCGATGGCGTGCCCACCACCACGTCTTCAAAAGCAGATGGTGGGCACGGCGCAAAGAGCGCCTTTGCCCACCCTACGCAATTGCTCCTCGCAATGACGAGAGGCGATGATCACACCATATACTGCCCGCCATTGATCGACAGCGTCGAGCCGGTGATGGCGCCGGCCTCGTCGGCGGCGAGGAACACCACGGCGCGGGCGATTTCTTCCGGCTCGCCGAGGCGGTTGACCGGGATCAGCGGCAGGATGCTTTTCTCCAGCACCTCCTTCGGCACCGCCTGCACCATCTCGGTATTGATGTAGCCCGGGCAGATCGCATTCACCGTGATGCCGCCCTTGGCATTCTCCAGCGCGAGCGCCTTGGTGAAACCGATGTCGCCGGCCTTGGCGGCCGAATAATTGACCTGGCCGAACTGGCCTTTCTGACCGTTGATCGAGGAGATGTTGATGACGCGGCCGAATTTTCGCGCGCGCATGCCCTCGATCACCTGGCGCGTCATGTTGAACAGCGAGCCGAGATTGGTGTTGATGACGGCATTCCATTGCTCCAGCGTCATCTTGTGGAAGGCGCCGTCCTTGGTGATGCCGGCATTATTGATGAGGACATCGACCGGACCGAGATCCGCTTCGACCTTCTTGACCCCGGCGGCGCAGGCATCGAACGAGCTGACATCCCATTTGTAAACCGGAATGCCGGTCTCGGCCTTGAATTTCTCCGCCGCGGCGTCATTGCCGGCATAACTCGCCGCGACCTTGTAACCGGCCGCTTTCAGCGCCTTGCTGATCGCAGCGCCAATACCTCGCGTTCCCCCCGTGACCAATGCAACACGTGCCATGTCGAATTCCTCCTTGGACTTTTTTTGAGCTTATGTTTTGACGTGTCATGCGCGGGCTTGACCCGCGCATCCATCTCAAACGAAAGGTTCAATCGTAAGGATGGATTGCCGGGTCAAGCCCGGCAATGACGACCTTATCTTGAACGATCGACGTTCAATCGCGCGCAATGCACATGGCGATGCCCATGCCGCCGCCGATGCACAGCGTGGCGAGGCCCTTCTTGGCGTCACGCTTCTGCATCTCATGCAGCAAGGTCACCAGCACGCGCGCGCCGGAAGCGCCGACCGGGTGGCCGATGGCGATGGCGCCGCCGTTGACGTTGACCTTAGCCGTATCCCAGCCGAGGTCCTTGTTGACCGCGCAGGCCTGCGCCGCGAACGCTTCATTGGCCTCGATCAGGTCGAGGTCGCCGATGCTCCAGCCGGCCTTCTTGAGCGCGGCTCGCGACGCCGGGATCGGCCCGGTGCCCATGATCTTCGGGTCGACGCCGGCCTGGCCCCACGACACGATGCGGGCCAGCACGGTCTTGCCTTCCTTGGCGGCCTGCTTCGCCGTCATCAGCACCACAGCCGCGGCGCCGTCATTGATGCCGGAGGCGGAGCCCGCGGTGACGGTGCCGTCCTTCTCGAAGGCGGGCCGGAGCTTGGCCATCGCTTCGATGGTCGCACCGTGGCGCGGATATTCGTCGTCGCTGACGACGATATCGCCCTTGCGGGTCTTGATGGTAACCGGGACGATTTCGTCCTTGAACGTGCCGGCCTTCTGCGCGGCCTCGGCCTTGTTCTGTGAAGCGACGGCGAACTCGTCCTGCTGCTGGCGCGTGATCTGATACTGTTTCGCGACGTTTTCGGCGGTGTTGCCCATGTGGTAGCCGTTGAAGGCGTCCCATAACCCGTCCTTGATCATGGTGTCGACGAACTCGATCGGACCCATCTTGGTGCCGCCGCGCAGGTATTGCGCATGCGGGGCCATGCTCATGGATTCCTGGCCGCCCGCGACCACGATTTCGGAGTCGCCATTGAGCAGCGCCTGATAGCCCAAGGCCACCGTACGCAAGCCGGAGCCGCACAATTGATTGACGCCCCAGGCCGGGCTTTCCACCGGAATGCCGGCGGCGATCGACGCCTGGCGGGCCGGATTCTGGCCCTGCGCCGCGGTCAGGATCTGGCCCATGATGACCTCGGAGACCCGTGCGGGCTCGATGCCGCCGCGCTCCAGCGCCGCCCGGATGGCGATCGCGCCGAGGTCGTGGGCGGGCATGGTGGCAAACGCACCATTGAAACTTCCGACCGGAGTGCGGGCGGCGCTGACGATGACGACATCGTCTGACATGGACATCTCCTGATTTTGAGTTCTTTGGGCTTGAGGTATTGGGACGGCGGGCCGCCGGGGATGGGGCCTGTCTCTCACCCTATCCTGTTAACGTAGTTGAGGCATGTCAATCTACCAGAGGGCGAAAACGGGACCGCAGCGCATTCAAATGGCGCCCTTGGCAGTTTCCTGAGCGATGCCTATGCTTTGGAATTAACCGTGGCGCACAAAACGGTAGCGGAACCCCTTTGAAAATGCTTACTTTGCTGCGTTGCGCTGCCCGTCCACCCTTCGGCGACCCCGTCGGGTTCCCTGTCCCCGGTATGGTTGTGTGAGCCCATGGCGAAATCTGAAACACCTACGACAATCAAGAAATATGCGAACCGGCGGCTCTATAATACCGGCACCAGCACCTACGTCACCCTCGAAGACCTCGCGGCGATGGTGAAGGAGGGCGAAGACTTCCTCGTCTACGACGCCAAGACCGGCGACGACATTACACGTTCGGTGCTGGCCCAGATCATCTTCGAACAGGAAAACAAGGCGGGGCAGAATCTGCTGCCGACCACGTTCCTGCGTCAGCTGATCCGGTTTTACGGCGACAGCATGCAGATGGTGGTGCCGAAATATCTCGAACAGTCGATTGACATGCTGACCCGCGAGCAGGAAAAATTTCGCAAGCAGTTGTCGAGTACGTTCAGCGGCACGCCGTTCGCGCCGCTGGAAGAACATGTCCGCCGCAACATGGAAATGTTCGAGCGGACGTTTTCGATGTTCAAGCCGTTCATGCCGCCGCGCGGCGGAAACTCGTCAGCGGCGGAGCCGGAGAAGGTTTCCGAGCCGGTTGAAGACAACATCGACGATCTGCGCCGCCAGATGAAAGACATGCAGGACCGCCTCGAGCGCATATCGAAAGAGCCGAAGAGCGAGTAACTCCGCCCGTCGTCCCGGCGAACGCCGGGACCCATAACCACCGACGTTGTAATTTGAAGATGGCATTTGCCGGCGTACTCATTGAGAGCGCACGGCGTATGGGTCCCGGCGTTCGCCGGGACGACACGTCGAAATATCGAGCTATCGAATCCTACCCCGCCGCCGGAAGCGCTGCCGCGGCATCCTGCGACTGCCACGGCCGGTCCGAAGACGCCAGCCCGATCAGCCGCCCCTGGATGTAATCGCAGCCCCAGTCGCGCAGCATCGCCGCGGATTCCTCGTCCTGCACCCATTCGGCGACGGTCTTGATGCCGAGCCGCCGCGCCAGATCGATCAGCGTCTGCACGAAGGCGCGGTCGTCGGCCGAGCGCGCGATGTTCTGCACGAACGCGCCGTCGATTTTCACGATATCGACGCCGAGCTTGCGCAAGTTGCGGAACGAGGTGTAGCCGGCGCCGAAATCGTCGATCGCGATCTTGCTGCCGAAATTCTTCAACCGTGTGACGAAGCCGCGGACGTCGTCGATGTCCTGGATCGCGACGGTTTCGGTGATCTCGACGATCAGCCGCTCGGCCACGCCTGGATGCGCGCGCATCAGCGATTCGATCGAAGCCCACCAGTCCGGATCCATCGTGGTATCCGGCGAAATATTCAGGCTGAGCTGCACGCTGGGTGCTGCCGCAAGTTCGGCGACCACGAGTTCGAGCACGCGATGGTCGACCAGCCGGATCAGGCCGAGCTTCTCCGCGACCGGCACGATGTCCGGCGCCAGCAGGAACTGGCCGTCATCCTGCTGCATCCGCACCAGGCATTCATGGAACGCCGGTTCGCGCGTGCGCGCATCAACCACGGGCTCGAACGCCATCACGATCCGGCGCTCGTTGAGCGCGGTGACGATCTCGTCGGTGACGCGGATGTTGACGCGGCGCTGAGCGTCGCGCTCGACATTCGGCCGCCACACCAGAAACGAACCGGCGCGGCGGCGCTTCGCCATGTCGAGGCTTTCCTGGGCGCGGTTGATCGCCTCATCGGCGTTGCGCGCGTAGCGCGGCACGCTGACCGCGCCGATCGAGGCCGTGACCGACACCGGCCCGGATTTGGTCGGCACCACGTCGTCGCGAATGCCGGCCAGAAACCGTTCGGCGGCGACATTCATGTCGTCGACGGTGCAGTTCTTCAGCACCAGCCCGAACTTGTTGCCGGAGAATCGCCCGAGCACGTCGCCGCCGCGTAAGCGAGCGCGAATGCGTTTCGCAACATCCGATATCACCTGATCGGCGACGTCGAAGCCGAACGCATCGTTGATGCGCGCCAGATGGTCGATGCCGATCAGCATGAAGGCAAAGGATGAGCGAAACCGCATGGCCTCCTCGATCAATTCGGCGAGCGTAGCGATCAGATGGGTGCGGTTGAGTTCGCCGGTCAGCGGATCGTGCCGCGACAATTTCAGGAGTTGCTCTTCGCGGGCATGGCGTTCGTTGTCGATGCGGACGATGCCTTGGACGCGCGCCGGCGTGCCATCGGCGCCGGCAAACCAGCAGCCGGATTCCTCGATCCACAGCACCGGGTGGGACGTGCTGGCACGCAAGCCATATTCGATCCGGTAGGGAACCCCATCACCGCGACCCACTGCCGGCGAACTTTTCAGCGCGTCCGTCCGGATCGAGCGCAGCGGTTCGATCAATTTCGCGAATTCGCCACCGGTCGCAAGCGATTCGGGGGGAATGTCAGGGAAAACCGAGGCGAGGTGATCGGTCCAGGCGATTTCGTCGCTCGCAATATCCCAGACAAAGGCCGCCTGACCGAGACAGGCGAGGATGCTTGAGGCTTGCGGAGGGGCGGATGTCAAAGTCGCCTCGTTTCGGGACGCGGCCTAAGTGATTCTCAAGGCGAATGATAATGCGTCCTTGGCTGCCTACCCTAGGCAAAACTCCCTAAACAATTCGAAAAACCGGTGCAGACCCCCCGCGAAAGCAAGATCCGGCCAGCTACATCCGGCGCGGCATGCGCCTTGCGATGACGTGATGGCAAGGGGGCGCAATGTCCCGAAACGAGACATGGAAGCGGGTTTTCGATGGCAATTTCAGAGGTCAGCCGGGTAACGCCCGCCAGTGTCGCGCTGGTGCCGGTGGTTGCCACCCCGCGGCGGCTCGCGCCGGTCGCCCAAAGCCTCACGCGCCCCGATCCGTCGTTCGTGGCGCATCTGATCGCGATGGCCGAGCAGAGCCCACAGACGCGTCTGTTGCGGCGCGCGGCGCCCGAGGATGTGCAGGCGGCGTACCGGTCCGTCGCCAATCAAAACCACACCGTGACGCCGCCGGGCGTCCGGATGCGGCAGATCGCGTGAACTAGCGCGGCGGGGTGTCCGGCGATGGCTGCGCGCTGTCGTTGGGCTGCAATCCCGGCGAGCGGACCTCCGGCGACGCCCTGACGATTTCCACGGGATGCGGTGTCGTCGGTTCGAGCAGCACCGATTCGGCGACCGTTGCCGCCGGCGGCACCGGCGGCGCGGGCGCTGGCTCTGGTTGCGGCGCTTCCGTCTCGATATCGCGCTGCGGCTTTTTTCTGGAAACCGGTGCGCCAGCCGGTGCGAGCCGCCGCCGCGCCCGTAGCGCAATGCCCGACAGGAAATCCACCAACGCCAGCATGGTCAGCAGGAAATAGGTCGAGGTGCCGAACTGCGGCAGCATCGCGAATTCCGCCGCGGCGCCTGCGAACACCACCAGCGACAACAGGTGGTCCATGAAATATTTCGAGCCGGGCCGCGCGCCCTTGATGACCTCGAACAACAACAACAGGATGCCGAGCGCGATCAGCATATCGCTGAGCGTCACCGGCCATGCGGCGCCGGACATCAAGGCGAGCGTGAACAGCGGCGTCACAAAGGAAACGCCGGGCATCAGGAAGACGATGATGTTGCAGATTGCGAGCGGAATCAGAAGCAGCGGGAAACCGATCATCGACATCGGCCAAGGCCTTTTCGTCAAGCAGGAGACATAAGCATTTCCGGCCCGAAGCTCGCGCCGAGAAAGCATCTTATCCCACTAGTTGGAGCGAATTCGGGCGCACAAATATTTTTGCGGAATTCGCCCTGCCCGTCGTATCCCGTTCAGCAGCGCGGCGGCGCCGCTTGCATCCGGCTTTAGGATTCTTTTTTCTTCAGGACCTGGCGGCCCTTGTACATGCCGGTTTTCAGATCGAGGTGATGCGGACGGCGCAATTCGCCGGAGTCCTTGTCTTCGGCATAGGTCGGCTTCTTGATCGCATCCGCCGAGCGGCGCATGCCGCGGCGCGAGGGCGATGTTTTTCTTCTCGGAACGGCCATATCGAAAAGTCCTTGTGAGGAGTGTTGTCGGTGAGGCATCGCCCGAAGCGGACGGCCCGGCGCGGTCCGCGCGGGCTGATATGCCGATAAGGCCGCGCTTATAGAGGATGGAATGGCCCAATGCTAGGTTCAAAATCAGCGAAATCGGCTCAAAAACCGCGATTTTCGGCCCAGCAACGCCTCAGTCCCGCAGCCTGCGCCCGCACCATATAGATCCCGGCCAACCGGCGCACGCCGGGGCCGGGATTGCGGGCGCTGCGGACCACGGGATTGGGCAGGATCGCCGCCAGCAGCGCCGCCTCACGCGGCGTGAGGCTCGAGGCCGGGCGGCCGAAGGCGTAAGTCGAGCCGGCCTGCGCGCCGAACTGCCCGGAGGGCCCCAACTCGGCGATGTTCAGGTAGATTTCCAGGATCCGCTGCTTCGGCAGCACCAGGTCGATCCACAGCGCCAGCGGAAACTCCAGCGCCTTGCGAACCAGGCTGCGGCCTTGCCACAGGAACAGGTTTTTCGCCACCTGCTGGGTGATGGTGGAGCCGCCGCGCGCCATCTCGCCGTCTTCCGCGTCGTCGATCACGTCGCGCAGCGCATCCCAGTCGATGCCGCGATGGCTGCAGAATTTCGCGTCCTCGGAGGCCACCACCGAACGCGGCAAAGCCTGCGACATCGACGCCAGATCGACCCATTGCCGCGACACCGGCGCGCCGGTCACCCAGCGCCAGACCATCAGCGTGGAAACCGGATGGCCTAAGCGATACAGCGGCGCGAGCAGATAGGGCAACAGCAGGACCAGCAGCACGACCAGGAACAGGTTGCGGACGATGCGCAAGGGTTGGGCTTTCGGTTCTGAAGCGACGTGCCGTTTGGATATGTCCGAGATATGGGCGTGCTTTTCAAGGCGCCGTCATCCGTGTCCCGGACGCGGTGCGGCATTCTTCATGCCGCTCCGCAGAGCCGGGACCGTACCAAATGCCGGAGTTCGTTACGGCCCCGGCTCAGCAGCGCACCACGCCGCGAAGGGCCATAGCGCGTCGAAGACGCGCGTAAACGCGCTTATGGCGCTGCGCTGCGTCCGGGGCACGTATCGGTGTGTTCCACGCCGATACGTGGAATTGACGAAGCCGGTGCCATGACCGATGGTCCGCCCGACTTGATCCGGAGCCGCTCTTGATGACGACCAGTACTGCATCCGCCGACTTTGCCAAACGACTGGACCAGACCGCAGAGGATACCGAGGCCCTCCTCGGCAAGCTTTTGTCCGATGTCCTGCTGCCCGACGAAATCGCCCGCCCGAAACGGCTGATGGACGCGATGCGTTATTCGTCGCTCGGCGGGGGAAAAAGGCTACGGCCGTTTCTGGTGGTGGAAAGCTCCGCCGTGTTCGGCGTTCCGCGCGAGGCGGCGCTCTTGGCCGGCGCCGCGCTGGAATGCATCCACTGCTATTCGCTGATCCATGACGACCTGCCGGCGATGGACAACAGCGATCTCCGGCGGGGCCGCCCCACGCTGCACAAGAAAACCGATGACGCCACCGCAATTCTCGCCGGCGATGGATTGCTGACACTGGCCTTCGATATCGTGACGCGCGACGAGATTCACCAGGACCCGACGGTTCGCCTGTTGCTGACGCGCGCGCTGGCGCGCGCATCGGGTATCGGCGGCATGGTGGGCGGACAGATGCTGGATCTTGCCGGCGAAGGCCGCTTCGGCGACCGCGAGGTAGTCGATGTCGCGCGGCTGCAGCAGATGAAGACCGGCGCGCTGCTGCGCTATGGCTGCATCGCCGGCGCCATTCTCGGCCAGTCCTCGCAGACCGAATATCAGGCGCTCGACGATTACGGCCGCGCACTCGGCGAAGCTTTCCAGATCGCCGACGACCTGCTCGACGTGGAAGGCGACGCTGCGGCGCTGGGCAAGCCCGCCGGCGCCGACGCCGCTCTGGGGAAGACCACCTTCGTCACCCAACTCGGCGTTGATGGCGCCAAGCAAAGGGTGCGCGACCTCCTGGCAAAGGCGGATTCCGCGCTCTCGATTTTCGGCCCCAAGGGCGACGTATTGCGCGCCGCCGCGCGCTTCGTCGCCGAACGCAAGAATTGAAGGCAGCCATGGCTGGCAAGAAGGCCGAGGATCCGTTTCTCGCCCGCTTCAGGAAGATGTCGAAGCCGGTCCGCGTCGTCTATGCGCGGCCGCGCACCTTCGTTTCGTTCGCGATCGGCATCGTGGCGTTCTTTTTGCTGCCCAACTCGCTGCGGCTGGTAACGCGGCTCCTGATCGGTTGGGACATTTTCGTCGCCTTCTATCTCGTGCTCGTCTACACGCTGGTCTTTCGCAGCGGGCTCGCGCACATCCGCCGCAACGCCATACTGCAGGACGACGGCCGCTTCCTGATTCTGCTGGTGACGGCGGTCGGCGCTTTTGCCAGCATCGCCGCGATCATTTTCGAACTCGATGGCGCGCATCGCGGCACGCCGGAGCTGGCGCTGGCGACGCTGACGATCGCGTTGTCATGGGCGGCGGTGCATACCACCTTCGCGCTGCACTACGCCCATGAGTTCTATCGCGGCGCAAAGCCCGGCGGACTGCAATTTCCGAGCGGCGACCAGCATGAGGACGCCGACTACTGGGATTTTGTGTACTTCTCCTTCGTGATCGGGATGACCGCGCAGGTCTCCGACGTCGGCATCACCGACCGGACCATCCGCCGCACCGCGACCGCACACGGCATCATCTCGTTCATATTCAACACCGCGCTGCTGGCGTTGATGGTCAACATCGCGGCGAGCGCGATCTGACCGTGCCTGCGACCGAAGCGCGCATGGTCCGGGCCGGCAAATCCCGGCATCAATATTGCGCGTCGATTCGGACGCTCAGGGAGCATTTCATGATCCGCAACATTGCTTTTGCACTTGCTTTGACATTCGCCGCGTCGATTTTCGTTCAGGTGATCGCCGTCAGCCAGGCCGACGCCGGCGGCGCCTGCACCTACACGTCTTCGGACAAGAAGAAGGGTTACAAGTGCTGAGGCGCTAGCCTCGCGCCATCGTTCGTCATGGCCGGACGGGTCCGGCCATGACCAAGGACGAAATCCTAGCCCGCGCGCTCCAGCGATCCCTGTGGGTTCGCGCTGGAGCGCCATCGGATGTTTCCGTAAATTACCCGCATGACCACGGACGGATGCAATAGCCCTGCCGGCGACATGGTCAAATTCGCCACTTTCAGGAACGCATTCGCCAGCACCGCGTCGCGACGCGCCGCCATGTGCAGCTTGCCGATGTACCAGTTGATGAATCGCACCTTGGGCGAACGCGGACCCTGTACCTGCGGATGCCGCAGATCGTTGCCGACCGCGATATCCCAGGGAACATCGATCGCCGCTTTCGCCGCGTGGAAAAAACGCGGTGCGAGATCGGCGTCGCCGCCGCGAAGGCATGCTTGCAAAAGCGACGCCTCCTGCGCGGCCACGGTCATGCCCTGCCCGTAGACCGGATTGAAGCTGCACATGGCGTCGCCGAACACCAGGTAGTTCTTCGGAAACCGTTTTAGCCGCTCATAGCGCCGCCGCAGATTGGCCGGATAGCGGTAGCTGACGAAGTCGGTCAGCGGCTCGGCATGCGCCACGATGTCGTGGATGTCGGAGGTCGGCAGCGAACCCGCATAGGCCGCGAATAGTTGGGGATCGTCCGGCGCATGGTCGCCGAAATAGCCGCCGATCGAGACGATCCAGCGGTCCTCGGCCTGAAACAGAATGGTGCCGTTGCGCCAGTTCGGTCCGCTGCCGGCGACCACGACCGCCAGCTTGCCGCCGAGATCTGTGGGCCGGCGGCGATAGACGCGCGTGGTGTATCCGATGCCGATCTCGATCTTCTCTTCTTCGGGGCGCGCGTAGCCAAAACTCTCAAGCCACGCCGGGCTGGACGATCCGCGCCCGCTCGCATCGACTACGAGGTCGGCGAGGATGGTTTCTTCCGTGGCGTTATCGATCTTGACGCGCACGCCGCGAATTGTCGAATGCGCTTCGTCCGCGACCAGCCCCTGCACCGCGCAATGCTCGATGGCGCGCACATTGGGCAACGCCAGCAGCCGGCGCCGGACATTGCCTTCCAGCACGGGGCGCGCCGCCAGCAGGCCGACCAGATCGCTCGGCGCAGATTTGATGGTGACGCCATGGCCGATCCAGTTGACATCGCCGGCGATGTCGCCGCGCACGCCGCCGCATCCGACCACCTTGTCGGTCCAGCCCGGAAAGAACTCCTCGATCACGGTACGGCCGCGCGCCAGCAGGCCGTGCGCGTGCTTGCCCTGCGGCACGCCCTTGCGCGGGATGTCGGCGACCGGAAACGCGTCGCGCTCCAAGACCGTGACCTGCCCGTAAAAATCCGCCAGCGCCCGCGCGGCCAACAGTCCGCCCATGCTCGCGCCGATCACGATCGCATGTTCGCCGATCCGTTTCATGATGCACCTGCCCTCGTCGCCGGCGTCAATTCGCCGGGATGCCGCTGGTACGGTGCGAAGGCAGGATCGGTTTTGCTGCGCCGGGCGATTTGGCAATCACAAATCTGTCAGCGCCATGGATACAATTCTGGCCGGCGGCCAACGTCAGGTCCAACACATTGACCTCCCGCCGCTTTCGGGCGAATTTCAACTCGTGGAAGGCAAATTCCAGATTTTTCTGATCCTGCTCGCCGTGCTGGCGGGCGCCGCGTTTTTGGCGCGGCGGATCAATGTCGCGCCGGCGATCCTGCTGCTGCTAAGCGGCATCGCACTGGCCTTCGTGCCAGGCCTGCCGCCGCTGGAGCTGCCGCCCGAACTGGTGCTGCTGATGGTGCTTCCCCCGCTGATCTATTCGGCGAGCGTCGCCATGAGCTGGCGCGAATTCAAGCATAACCTGCGGCTCATCACGCTGTTGTCGGTCGGTTGCGTGATCTTCACCGCCTGTGCCGTCGCTACCGCGACGCACTATCTGATCGGGTTGCCATGGAGCGTCGGCTTCCTGCTCGGCGCCATCGTGGCGCCGCCCGATGTGGTGGCGCCGCTGGCCATCGCGCGCAAGCTCGGGATACCGCGCCGGGTCCTGGTGGTGCTCGAAGGCGAGGGGCTGGCGAACGACGCCACTGCGCTGATCCTCTACCGTTTTGCGGTGGTGGCGATTACGACCGGGGCGTTTTCGCTGCCGAAAGCAACGGGCACATTCCTCGTGATCGTGGTCTGCGAGTTGCTGTTCGGCGCGGCCGTTGGCTGGCTCTCTTTAAGGGCGCGCCATCGCGCCCGCGATCCACAGATCGAAATCACGCTGTCGCTGCTGACGCCCTATATCGCCTACTGGATCCCCGAGCATCTCGGCGGCTCCGGCGTGATCGCCACCGTCGCCTGCGGCCTCTATATCAGCTGGAACGGACCGCTCTTGATTTCATCGGCGACGCGGCTGCAGGGAATCTTCTTCTGGGACCTGGTGATCTATCTGATCGAGGGACTCTTGTTCCTGCTGACCGGATTCCAGATGCGGCTGCTGTATGAAAAATCGAAAGCGTTTCCACTCGACGACATCCTGTACGCCACTGTGCTGGTCGCGGTCATCATCATCGTCGCGCGCTTTGCCTGGGTCTATCCCGCGACCTATCTGCCGCGGTTTTTCAGCAAACGCCTGCGCGCGCGCGACCCCTATCCCCCGTGGCAAAACCCGTTCGTCATCGCCTTCACCGGCGTGCGCGGCGCGGTCTCGCTGGCCGCGGCACTGGCGCTGCCGTTCGCACTTCCCGGCGGCGAGGGATTTCCGTATCGCGACCTCATCCTGTTCGTCAGCTTCGGGGTGATTTTCATCACCCTTGTGGGGCTTGGGTCGACCCTGCCCTTCGTGGTCCGGTGGCTCGGGGTTGCGAATATCGGACGCGACGAGCACGTTGCCGAACATGAACAGGAGATATCGGCGCGGCGCGAAGCGCTGGCCGCGGCATTGGCCTCGCTCGACGCCATGACCGACGACCGCGAACTCTCCGACGAAGTGGTGAAACTGTTGCGGGCACGGCATGAAATTCGCGCCAACCAGTTGCCCGATTCGCTGGACCCGGACCATCACGACGTGTCGGCGACCGGTACCGCACTGACGCGGGAATTGATCGCCTCGGAGCGCAAGTTCATTCACGGGCTATTGCGCGACGGCAAGATCACCGACGAAACGCGGCGGCGGATCGAGCGCGATTTGGATCTGGAAGAGGCGAGCCTGAGCAACCGCGAATATCGGAAGATACCATTGTAGTACTCATGCACGCGTCTCCCCGAGTCGTCCCTGCGCAGGCGCAACGTTCGTTTCCCCGGACGCAGCGCAGCGCCATAAGCGCGTTTACGCGCGTCTTCGACGCGCTATGGCCCTTGCGAAGCGGTGCGCTGCAGAGCCGGGGTCCAGCTTGCTAAGACCGTAACCGGGGTCCCGGTTCTGCGAAGCGGCATGAAGAATGCCGCATCGCGCCCGGGACACGTGATTGCGTTCCTCATTCGAATTTCAAACAGCCAAGCGCTCTCGTTCTCGCGGCGCAATGCGTCCGAGGTTTGCCATTTCCCTCGCGCGAACCGCGCGAGGGGGTGGAGCGGCGGAAGGCGCCAGGGCACCAGCGGGCACCCTTGGAGGCGGGATTAACGTACCCACCTCGCGCGGCAAGGCTACCGCGCGCGCCCAGTGACGTAGGGCGCGGCGCCTCCCGGCGCTCCACCTTGGCCACCAGCCTGTCGGCCGGACGCTGCAGACGCCCGGCGCGAGTAGCCATATATAATCCTAGGCTAGTTTACCTGTCAACAGGAAAAACATCATCCTGAGGTGCTCTCCACTCCACGGCGTCGTCCCAGCGGGGACGACGCGTAAACTTTACTCCGCCGCGGCGTTCTGATCGGGCCGCCCGACATATCCCGCCTCGTCGCCGAAGCGTTCGACCATGACCGCGGGCAGGTCCTTAGCTTTGTGCGTCACGCAGGCGCCGGAGCGAACCGTGTAGCGGTCCTGGTGCGCGAGATGCGCGGGCGCGGTGCCGGCCTGCAAAGCGCGGGCCGCGTCCATCACCAGCTTGCGGAAATGCATGATGCCGAGATCGGTGGGCCCAAGATGCTCGGCTGTGCGATCGGCGATCGGGCCCTGGCTGTCCTGAACCGCGGCGTCCTGCTCCGAGACGCCCTTGATGCCGGTATAGCTATTGGTCTTCTGCAGATTGCGGTCGATCAGGTAGTCGTTGGCCTTGTTGCGCAGCGGCACGTAGTTCTCGTCCACCAACGCCATCACGCCGTTGCCGTTGGCGTAGCCTTCGCGTTCCGCCTCGGTCAACGGCCGCTCCGGATTCCACGCATAGGTGTAGATCCAGCAATTCGTATCGGTCACCGGAACGAATGTCTGGCCGAAGATATTTTCGCCGGGCATCGAACTCGGCGCGTAGGCATGCACCGGCATCAGGTACTGCGCGATGCGCCAGTAGATGTTGTCGGTCCCGGTGAGACGGCCGCCGGCTATCGCAAGCCCAGCGTCGTGCGGGATGATCTTGATCACCGGCCGCGGATCTTCTGCGATCCAGCGCATGTGGTCGGTGGCCACCCGCGTCAGCGGATTAACAAAATGCTTCTTGATGTCGAGGATTTCATTTTCTTCCTTGTCGAAGCTCAAATGCGCAAAGGTGAAGTGCGCGGTGTCGATCGAGCCTTCCACCGCCTGCGCCCAGTTGCAGTCCTGCCATTTCTTGGTGACGAAGCGGTGCGAGGCCGGCAGCAGCGCCATTTCCAGCGCCGGCAATTCCGGCATGGCGTCCACTGGCCCCATATAGGCCCAGATCATGTCGCCCCATTCGCGCACCGGATACGACTTGATGCGGATCAGGTTTTTCGCATCGAGATCGGGGTAGGAGGTCGGCATGTCGACGCAGGCACCCTCGGTGTCGAATTTCCAGCCGTGATAGACGCAGCGGATGCCGCATTCCTCGTTGCGCCCGAGCCAGAGATTGGCGCCGCGGTGCGGGCAATGCTGATCGATCACGCCAACCACGCCGCGGCTGTCGCGGAAGGCAAGCAGTTCCTCGCCCATGACAGTGATCTTCTTCGGCGGACCATCCGCTTCGGGCAACTCCTGCGAAAGCAGCACCGGTAGCCAGAAGCGGCGCAGCAGCTCGCCCATCGCGGTCCCCGCGCCGCTTTCGGTCAGGAAGCGATTGTCCTCTGCGCGGAGCATTGGTTTTCCTCCGGGGGCTATTGATATTTTGGGCAAGCTTGGCGCGAGACCGTAACCTGCGTCAATCCGGATAAAACCGGTAGGTCAGGGCTGGAAATCGAATACACACAGTGTTATACACTGTGTGTATTGATGGAGGCCCAACGCGATGGGAAAATACCAAAATCTTGGCGCGTTCCTACGGAAGCAGCGCGCGCCGGAAGTGCCGCTGACCTTCCGCGAAATAGAGAAGATTACCGGGGTGAAGCTGCCGCCGAAGGCGCAACATCATCGCGCCTGGTGGAGCAATAATCCATCCAACAACGTGATGACGAAGGTCTGGCTGGAAGCCGGCTACGAGAGCGCCCAGGTCGATATGAACGCCCGCAAGCTGGTGTTTCGCCGGATCGCCAAGGCCGGTGGAGTAAGCGGTGGCTTCGCCGAGGCCGCCCCGAAGCCATACGCTACCAAGGACGGCCGCCACCCGGCCCGTGGCGCGCTGAAGGGGATGGTCCACATTCCGCCGGGAGTCGATCTGACCGAGCCGGCCGATCCAGAGTGGGCCGATCTGGTGGATAAGAAGTATGGACCGGAAGCGCGGTGACGGATGTCGCTTCTCCTCGACACGCACGCGGTGATTTGGCTATTCGAAGACATCTCGTTAGCGCCGAAGGCGATGTCCGCCATTGACGCCGCATATCACGACCACACACCCCTGCTGGTGTCGCCGATCACCGCCTGGGAAATTGGCCAACTCGTCTCGCTCAATCGTATCAGTCTCAGCGCAACACCACAGCGCTGGTTCGCGCGCGTACTCGCGACACCCGGGATGCAGCTCGCTGAAATGTCGCCCGATATCCTGATCGCGTCGTCGTTCCTGCCGGGCAAGCCGCCGCGCGATCCCGCCGATCGCATCCTGCTTGCGACCGCGCGGGATCTCGGCGCGACGCTGGTGACCCGCGATCGCACGATCCTGGCTTACGGGGAGAGTGGTCAGGCCAGCACGTTGGCATGCTGACCTCTTTGCTCGCCTTCGATCTCGATCGCGCGTGGTTTCATGGCCAGCTTTCGCACGAAAGCTTGGCGCGGGCCGCCCCAATGCCGTCATTGCGAGGAGCGCAGCGACGAAGCAATCCAGTCTTTACTGGTTGTCGCTATTAGCTGGATTGCTTCGCTTCGCTCGCAATGACGAGAGAAATCGGCTAGCCTGCCTTCATGACAAAACAAGGACTCGAGATCTTGCTGGAACGTGTCTCAACTTGGCCACAAAAGGCTCAGGACGAGTTCGTCAAGTCGATTGCGGATATCGAAAGCAGGCATCTCGGCGTATATCGGCTGAGTGATAAGGAGCGGGCCGCCGTGCGTCGCGGCTTGGTGGACATGCGCGAGGGACAACTCGCGAGCGATGCAGAGGTCGCAGCCCTGTTTGGTCGCGACTATCAACAAGGACTCATTGATCCCAGACTGAAATAGATTGGTCAGCAGATGCGTCTTGTTCTCGCGACTGTCTCGGCAATTCTTATAACCTTCAGCCCGACGTTGGTTTCTGGTCAACATTATGAAAAACTTGGCGCTTGGGAGGTAACGGAACCGTTGGTCAATTTCCCTCTGGGTGCTCGATCCGATGCGCTTATTGCCCAACGACAAATGGATGCCGACGATTTTAATCTCACAGAATACTCGCCAAAACTTGTAGTGACGTGCGATCGAGGCGCAATGGGGCCTTATGAACGCCCGCGCATCAAATATAATTCGCTCAACGTGTCTTTGACTTGGATAGCATCGAGTTTGCCCAAAGACTTTGACGCGGTCAAAACTATCGTGCCAGGACAAGGCCCCATCGGAGGCAACGCTATCTGGATTTCAAATGGGCGCGCGTCGGATGCATTGATCAAAATCGGCGACGAGCGAGTTATTGAAACGATCAAAGTTAGTCTGGCGCAGTTGCACGAAAGCAAACGATATCGCTTCTCCGCTGAGATCCTCGACGGCAATGCGGCTGAGGCATTCTTGAGAGCTTGGAGTTCCAAAGACCGATTGACGGTCTACATCCTCGATGCACGAGCCAACGAGCTGGAAAGAGCGGTTGACTTGCGGGACATGAAGTCTCTGGTTAACAAAGTTCTAACGCACTGCGGGCGAGACCCTTTGTAAAAAAGAGCACCCCTCACTCTGCCGCCGTCACCGCACTCGCCGGCACCTTGTCGCCGGCGCCGTACCGCTGATCGATATAATCGATCACCATCGCCTTGAACTCGGTGGCGATATTCGGCCCGCGCAGGGTGCGAAACTTCTTGCCGTCGACGAACACCGGCGCGGCCGGGGTTTCGCCGGTGCCGGGCAGCGAGATGCCGATGTCGGCGTGTTTTGACTCGCCGGGGCCGTTGACGATGCAGCCCATGATCGCGACGTTCAATGATTCCACGCCGGGATAGCGCGTCTTCCAGGCCGGCATCTCGACGCGGATGAAATCCTGGATCGAGCGCGCCAGTTCCTGGAACGTGGTCGAGGTGGTGCGGCCGCAGCCCGGGCAGGCCGCGACCAGCGGCACGAAGGTGCGGAAACCCATGGTCTGCAGCAGTTCCTGCGCGACCTGGACTTCCAGCGTGCGGTCGCCGCCGGGCTCGGGGGTGAGCGAAATCCGGATGGTGTCGCCGATGCCGTCCTGCAACAGGATGCCGAGCGCAGCGGCCGAGGCCACGATGCCCTTCGATCCCATGCCGGCCTCGGTCAGACCGAGATGGATCGCGTAATCGGAGCGCGCCGCGACTTCCTTGTAGACCGCGATCAGATCCTGCACCGCCGAGACTTTCGCCGACAGGATAATGCGGTTCTTCGGCAGGCCGATCTCCTCGGCGCGCGCCGCCGACAGCAAGGCCGACTGCACCATCGCCTCGCGCGTCACCGCGCGGACATCCTTCGGCTCGGGGAGCAGCGCGTTTTCGTCCATCAGCTTGGTCAGCAATTCCTGATCGAGCGAACCCCAATTGGCGCCGATGCGCACGGTCTTGTTGTTCTTTATCGCGATCTCGACGATGTCGGTGAACTGGCTGTCGCGCTTGTTCTTGAAGCCGACATTGCCGGGATTGATGCGGTATTTGTCGAGCGCCTCGGCGCAGGCCGGATGCTCGGCGAGCAGCTTGTGGCCGATGTAATGGAAGTCGCCGATCAGCGGCGTGGTGATGCCGCGCTTGCGCAAGGCGTCGCGGATGTGCGGCACCGCGGCCGCGGCCTCGTCGCGGTCCACCGTGATGCGCACCAGTTCGGAACCCGCGCGCGATAGCGCCGCGATCTGTTCGACCGTGCCGGCGACGTCGGCGGTATCGGTGTTGGTCATCGACTGCACCACGATCGGCGCGCCGCCGCCGACGGCGACATTGCCGACCATGACTTGCGTGGTTCTATGCCGGCCCCGCGGGCCCGCGACGTCGTTCTGCAGCGGTTTTTCGAGCTTGTTCATGGGGTTCCAAATATCAGGTTTTGGTGACCTTCAGCAATGGATCAATCAGCGGCGGATTAGGCCGGTTGACCAGATAAAGCCCGGCAATCACCAGCAGGGCCGCGGCGCCGAACACCGGCGTCAGGGTGTCGTGCATGATGAAATAGCTAGCGATGACGCCAAACAAAGGGGTGATGAAGGTAAATGCCGACAATTTGCTGGCGGAATAGGTTTTTACCAGCGAAAACCACAGCAAAAACGTCAATCCGACCACCCAGACCGCCTGATAGACCATCAGGGACAGCGCCAGCGGGCCGGGAACCCTAGTGATGGTTTCGCCGGAAATCCACGCCGCCAGCCCCAGAATCGGGATCGAAAGCGCCACCTGGTAGCCGAGTCCCTTTTCGGCGGGGGACTTGAGCAGCGCGGTGGTCTTGACGATCAGCGTCGTTGCCGCCCACATCGCGCCGCCGGCGACAATCATCAGGTCGCCCAGCAGCACGCTGGAATCCACGTCGGCCTGCGGCACCCCGATCGCAAGTGCTACGCCGGCGAAGCACAGCCCAAGCCCGCTCCATTGCGATGCGCGCAGCCGTTCGCCGAGAAACACATAGGAGCCGAGCGCCACAAAAACCGGCGCAGTGTACAGAAACACCACCGCGCGCGAGGCACTGGTCAGGACCAGGCCGCGATAGATCAGCACGAATTCGACGCCGAAGATCACGCCCGCCCACAGTCCCGCGTGCAGCGTGCCGTCGCGCTCGAACATTTTCACGCCGCGCAGGCCTGCGATCAGCAGCAGCACCAGAATGGCGCCGGAGGAGCGGATCATGGCCTGCAGCATCGGCGGAATGTCGGGCAGCGCCAGTTTCACCGCGACCTGGTTAAAACCCCAGCTCAGGCATAACAGCAGCATCAACGCGATGGCGCCGGCGCTGAGCGGACGGCCCGCCGGCGTGACAGTACCTTGATCTGAAGACATCAACCCTCGTGGCCGGCTTGGCGCCGTCGCGTTATTTGTCGTTATGAAGCCTTCAGGCAGTGCGCACAGGTGCCGGTGATTTCCACCACCGACAGTTTGGGCGCAAAGCCGGTGGCGCGGGCGGCGTCGTTCAGGCTTTGCGCCTACCGGCGCGGCCGGAATTTCGCCGACCGAACCACAGCGCTCGCAGATCAGAAAAGCAACCATCGCCGCCGCATCGTGGTCATGCGCGCAGGCGAGAAACGCGTTGCGGCTCTCGATGCGGTGGACGAGGCCGTTCTCCATCAGGAAATCCAGCGCGCGGTACACCGTGATCGGCGCCGGCCGCGGCATCGATTTCGCCAGTTCGTCGATCACCTCATAGGCGCCGAGCGGGCGGTGGCTCGACAGCAGCGCCTGCAACACCTGGCGGCGGATCGGCGTGAATTTCTGCGCCCGGCCCGCACATATCTGTTCGGCATGCCGAAGCGCATCCGCGGCACAGCGGTCGTGGTCGTGGTCCGGCGCGGGGAAAGTCGGTTTTGCCAAGGTCATGGGGAGGATTTAGCGCGTTTGCGGCGGTTGCGCCCTTGTTTTTTGCGAAATTCGCGCAGGAGCGCACAGTCCCGCCATGCGCGGCACACAGGCCAAACATGCCGCAATGCCGCCTCGAAAAATTCATAAGCTAGCTTATTATATCGCAGGCTTATGGAGAGCAACGCGATGACCCGCGGTTCCGTGGATATGCACCTGCTGTTTACCCTCGGCGAGGTGCAGCGGCTGGTGCGCGCCTATGCCGACAAGCAGGCGGCGCGCTACGGCATCACCAGGGCGCAATGGGCAGTGCTCGCCAAGGTGGAACGCGCCGAGGGCCTGAAGCAGACGGAACTCGCCGAGCAGATGGAGATGCAGCCGATCACGCTGACGCGACTGATCGATCGTCTCTGCGACAATGGCTGGATCGAGCGCCGCAGCGACGACTCCGATCGCCGCGTCAACCGGCTGTATTTGCGCAAGGCCGCGCGTCCGCTGCTCGCCAAACTGGGCGGATTGCGCTCCGAACTGACGGCGACCGCGCTGGAAGGCATCCACCCGTCCGACGCGCACCGCCTGCTCGCCCAACTCGAGACCATCAAGGAAAACGTTCGCAACGCCATCCAGAGCGCGAACGAAGAAACGCAAAAGAAAGAAGCGCGCTATGGCTGATCCCGTGCTGAAATTTCCGGCCGAGCATAAGGGCGTTCCGCCCGAGACCTCGCCGAAGAAAATCGCGGCGCAACCGAGGCGGCGCCTGCTCGCCGGGCTTCGCAAATACCGCAGGTTCCTGCTGCTGGTGGTGTTGCCGCTGGCGGCGGCGATCGGCGGCGTCGCGTTTTACCTGAACGGCGGCCGCTACGTGACCACCGACGACGCCTATGTCGGCGCGCAGAAGGTCCTGATCACGCCGGACATCTCCGGCAAGATCGAGAAGGTCGTGGTCCGCGAAGGCCAGCGCGTCAACGAAGGCGACATCCTGTTCGAAATCGACCCGGTGCCGTTCCGCCTGGCGCTGCAGCAGGCGCAGGCCAATCTCGCCACCGCCAAGACCAATTACGACGACGCTGGTGAGCGACCTCAAAATTTACGGCCAGTTGGGCGATCTCGCCCAGCAGGGAGTCGAGTTGAAGCGCCGCGACGTCGATCGCAAATCCTCGCTGGTCAAGAGCAATGTCGGTTCGCAGCTCGACCTCGACAACTCCTCCACGGGACTTGTCACCGCAAGCGCGCAGCTTGAATTGCTCAAGCAGAAGATTTCCACCGCCAGGAACCAGCTGCTCGGCAATCCCGATCTGCCGCTGGAACAATTCCCGCCTTACGCGATGGCCAAGGCGGCGCTCGACCAGGCGCAGCGCAATCTCGATCACACCGTACTGCGCGCGCCGATGAACGGCACAGCCACCCAGGTCGACAGCATCCAGCTCGGCCGCTTCGTCGCCGCCGGCACGCCGGTGTTTTCCATCATCGACACCTCAAAGCCCTGGGTCGACGCCAATCCGAAGGAATCCGACTTCACCTATGTCGCGGTGGGCCAACCGGTCACGGTCGATATCGATGCCTTCCCCGATCATGTGTTCAAAGGCACCGTCGGCTCGCTCAGCCCGGGCACCGGCGCGCAATTCGCGATCCTGCCGCCGCAGAACGCCACCGGCAATTTCGTCAAGGTGGTGCAGCGGGTGCCGGTGCGGATCACTTTCGATCCCAATGACAAGATGGTCGAGAGGCTGAAGGCCGGCATGAGTTCGTATGTGTCGATCGACACCAACCATCGCCGCTCGCTGGCCGGCCTGCTCGGCTTCTCGCCGGCGCATGCAAAGCAGCAGGACTGATCGTTCATGAGCGGCGGCGCTGCGTCTCCGGTCGCGGTCCCCGGCCTGCGCCGGACCATGGTGACGATCTGCGCCATGACTGCGACCATCATGCAGGCGCTCGACACCACCATCGCCAACGTGGCGCTGCCCTACATGCAGGGCTCGCTGTCGGCGTCGCAGGACCAGATCAACTGGGTGCTGACCTCCTACATCGTCGCCGCCGCCATCATGACCGCGCCGGTAGGATGGATCGCCAACCGTTTTGGACGCAAGCGCATCTTCATCGTGTGCTCCGCCGGCTTTACCTTCGCGTCGGTGCTGTGCGGCCTCGCACAAGACATCAACCAGATGGTGCTGTTCCGGCTGTTGCAGGGCATGTTCGGCGCCGCATTGGTGCCGCTGTCGCAGGCGGTGATGCTGGACTCCTACTCGCTGCAGGAGCGCGCCAAGGCGATGTCGATCTGGGGCATGGGCGTGATGATGGGCCCGATCATGGGACCGTCATTGGGCGCGTGGCTGACCGAAACCTATTCCTGGCACTGGGTGTTCTTCGTCAATCTGCCATTCGGCATTTTTACCGTGCTCGGCTTGCTGGTTTTCATGGACGAGACCAAAAAGAACCTGCGAGCTGCGCTTCGACTGGTTCGGTTTTGCTGCGCTCGCCGTCGGCATCGGCGCGATGCAGGTGGCGCTCGACCGCGGCGAGCAGCTGGGCTGGCTGGAATCCAACGAGATCGTCGCCGAGATGATCGTCTCGATTGCCGGCTTCTACTATTTCTTCGCGCATTCGTTCACCACCGCAAAGCCCTTCATCCAGTTCGCGATCTTCAAGGACAGGAATTTCGTCGGCGGCTGCGTGTTCATGGCGGTGATGGGGCTGGTGCTGTTCTCGACCATGGCGCTGTCGTCGCCGTATTTGCAGAACGTGATCGGCTATCCGATCATCACCGCCGGCCTGCTGCTGGCGACGCGCGGCTGCGGCACCTTCGTGGCCATGATGCTGGTCGGGCGGATGATGAAGTACATCGAGGCGCGCACGCTGATCATCTCAGGACTCGCCATGATGGCCGGCTCGCTGTTCTTCATGACCGGATGGACCGACCAGACCGGCGTACCGGAAATCGTCGTGCTCAGCATCCTCCAGGGGTTCGGCCTCGGTCTGGTATTCGTGCCGCTCTCCACGGTGGCGTTCCTGACGCTGCCCAATCACCTGCGCACCGACGGCACCTCGATGCTGACCCTGCTGCGCAACGTCGCGAGCTCGATCGGCATTTCGGTGGTGATCGCGCAACTTACGGAGGGGTCGCGGCGCGTCTATGCTGTTCTGTCGCAGCACATCAACCCGTTCAATCATGCGCTGCAGATGCCGGACGTGCGCAGCATGATCGACCTCGGCTCAGACACTGGCCGCGCCATGGCCGACGCCATGGTCGGCATACAGTCGCAGATCATCGCCTTCTCGCAGGATTACCAGTTGGTGATGATCGTCACTTTGTGCGCCATTCCGCTCGCGATCATGATCGGCTCGACCAAGGCCGCGCTGCGCAAGCAAGCGCAGGGGCCCGAGCATGCCGCGGTGATGGAATAGCATCCTCATCGTCGTCCCGGCGAACGCCGGGACCCATACCCTCCGTATTGGTGGTTGCGGAAGGTATCAGCCCCGCGTGGAAACAGCCTGCCAAACAACGACCCTTGGTGTTTATGGGTCCCGGCGTTCGCCGGGACGACGTGTCCCTCACACGTCGAAGAACACCGTCTCGCCGTCGCCCTGCAACCGAATATCGAAGCGATAGACCGCGCCGCCGTTGCCCGGCTCGCGTGCCGCGATCAGCGTGCCGCGGCGATCGGCCGGCACCAGCGCCAGCACCGGATCGGCTGCATTGGCCGCCTCGCCGTCGAAATAGATCCGCGTGTAGAGATGCAGCAGCATGCCGCGCCCGAAGATCGCCAGCAGGATGTGCGGCGCCTGCGGTTTGCCGTCGGGATCGGGCACCTGCCCCGGCTTGATGGTGTCGAACGCATATTCGCCGTTGGCGTCGGTGCCGCATCGGCCGAAGCCGCGGAACGCCGCATTGGGCAGCGCGCGCTTGTCCTGCGGATCGGCGAAGCGGCCCTGCGCATCGGCCTGCCAGATCTCCAGCATGGCGTCCGGCACCGGCGCGCCGTCGCCATCGAATACCCGGCCCGCGATGCGGATGCGTTCGCCCGCGGCATCCGGCGTGACGAGATCATTGGTGAAGGCGTCGTTCCAGGCGTATTTGCCGCCCGGCGTCAGCCCGTATTTGAAAAACGGGCCGACGGTCTGCGACGGCGTAATCCCCTTCGTCGTTTCAGCCACTATTTGGTCTCCATCGGCGTCGCATTGCGGCCGCGCAGCACGATGTTGAAGCGGTAGCACAGCGCCCATTCCGGCTGGGTGTTTTCCAGATCGAAACTGGAGACCATCCGCATCCGCGCTTTTTCATCCGGCACCGAATTGAAGATCGGATCGAATTCGAACAGCGGATCGCCCGGGAAATACATCTGCGTCACCAGCCGCGAGATGAAGGCGTGGCCGAACACCGAGAAGTGGATATGCGCGGGCCGCCAGGCATTGTGATGATTGCCCCACGGATAGGCGCCGGGTTTGACGGTGATGAACCTGTAATAGCCCGCGCTATCGGCCTGCGCGCGGCCCGCACCGGTAAAATTCGGATCGAGCGGCGCGGGATGCTGGTCCGCGACATGGACATAGCGGCCGCAGGCATTGGCCTGCCACAATTCGACCAGCGCGTTGGGCACGCCGCGCCCGTCTTCATCGAGCACATGGCCATGCACTATGATGCGTTCGCCGAGCGGCTCGCCCTTGTGTTGCGTGGTGAGATCGTGATCGTTCTCGCGCACGGCTTCGTGGCCGTACACCGGTCCGGTCAGCTCCGACAGCGTCTGGCGCATGATAATCAGCGGCTTTTGCGGCGCGCGCTTGATCGAGCTGCGATAGCCGGGCGACAGATGCGCCGGGTGCGCCGCATTGCTCGATATGGGATAGGCGAATGTCATCCTGTTTCCTTATGTACCGTCATTCCGGGGCGCGCCCCTTGGCGCGAGCCCGGAATCCATAACCACGATCGGGGGTTATGGATTCCGGGCCTGCGCCGAAGAGGCGCATCCCGGAATGACGAGATCAGTTCAGCTTCTCGATCGCCATCGCGACACCCTGGCCGACGCCGACGCACATGGTGGCCAGCGCCCGCTTGCCGCCGCGCTTTTCCATGCCATGCACCGCGGTCATCGCCAGCCGCGCGCCGCTCATGCCGAGGGGATGGCCGAGCGCAATGGCGCCACCATGCGGATTGACGAAATCGGCATCGTCCTTGACGCCGAGCTGACGCAGGCAGGCGATGCCCTGCGAGGCAAAGGCTTCGTTGAGTTCGATCAGGTCGAAGTCGCTGATCTTCAGGCCCAGCCGCTCCATCAGCTTGCGCGTCGCCGGCACCGGGCCGATGCCCATGATGCGCGGCGGCACCGCGGCCGAGGCGAGCCCGAGAATGCGCGCACGCGGCGTCAGACCGTGCTTCTTCACCGCGGCTTCCGAGGCAAGGATCATCGCGGCGGCGCCGTCATTGACGCCGGACGCGTTGCCGGCGGTCACCGTCCCGGGATTGCGCACAATCGGTTTCAGCTTGGCCAGGCCTTCGAGCGTGGTTTCGGGGCGCGGATGTTCGTCCTTGTCGACCGTGATCGGGCCGGCCTTGCCGCCGGGCACCGATACCGGCGTGATTTCCTCGGCGAAATAGCCCGATGCGATGGCGGCGCCGGCGCGCTGCTGCGAGCGGATCGCGAACGCATCCTGGTCGGCGCGCGACACCTGGAACTCCTCGGCGACGTTCTCGCCGGTCTCCGGCATGGCATCGACGCCGTATTGCGCCTTCATCAGCGGGTTGATGAATCGCCAGCCGATGGTGGTATCGAAAATATCCGCCGAGCGCGAAAACGCTTCCGGCGCCTTGCCCATCACGAACGGCGCCCGGGTCATCGATTCGACGCCGCCGGCAATCGCAAGATCGATTTCGCCGGCGCGGATCGCGCGGCCGGCCGCACCCACGGCATCGAGGCCGGAGGCGCAGAGCCGGTTGAGCGTCAGGCCCGGGATCGATTCCGGCAGCCCCGCCAGCAGCAGCGCCATGCGCGCGACATTGCGGTTGTCCTCGCCGGCCTGGTTGGCGCAGCCGAAATAGACTTCGTCGACCGCCGACCAGTCGAGGTCCGGATGGCGCGCCATCAGCGCCTTGATGGGAGCAGCCGCCAGATCGTCGGCGCGCACCTTGGCCAGGGAGCCCCCGAAGCGGCCGATCGGGGTCCGTACGGCATCGCATACAAATACATCGCCCATGCTTGATCTCCCTGAATGCCGCTTTGCCACTGGATCGCTGGATTTAAGGCGAGTTTTAGGAGCGCCATTGCGGCAGGTCAATTGACGCTTGCGCCGGAGCGGTGCTTTCGCGCCAGGACGGTTATGCCTCTAGGTCGCAGCGGGAGGTGAAAACCGTGCATTGCAACCGCAATCCGATAGGAACGCCGGCCAAAACTTTGTAGTTTCCGCCGCCATGACGATCCAGCAAGCCATTCCCGCATCCAGCGAGCCCGCGCCTCCCTCTGAGGCGAGCGGCCGCCTGACGCCGATGATGGAACAATACCTCGAGATCAAGGCCGCCAATCCGGGCCTGTTGCTGTTCTACCGGATGGGCGACTTCTACGAGATGTTTTTCGAGGACGCCGAAATCGCCTCGCGCGCGCTCGGCATCGTGCTGACCAAGCGCGGCAGGCATCAGGGACTGGACATCCCGATGTGCGGCGTACCTGTGGAGAAGTCCGACGACTACCTGCACCGCCTGATCGCGCTCGGCCACCGCGTCGCGGTGTGCGAGCAGATGGAGGATCCGGCGCAAGCGCGGGCCCGCGGCAACAAGAGCGTGGTGCGCCGCGACGTGGTGCGGCTGATCACCCCGGGCACGCTGACCGAAGACACGCTGCTCGATGCGCGGGCCAATAATTACCTGCTGGCGATGGCGCGAACGCGCGCCTCGAGCACCGGCGACCGCATCGGGCTTGCCTGGATCGATATTTCCACCGCGGAATTCATCGTCACCGAATGCGGCACCGGCGAACTCGCGGCGACGCTGTCGCGGATCAACCCCAACGAGGTGATTGTCACGGACGCGCTCTACAGCGATTCCGAACTCGGGCCGCTGCTGCGTGAATTGCCGGCGGTGACGCCGCTGACCCGCGACGTGTTCGACAGCGCCACGGCCGAGCGGCGGCTGTGCGATTATTTCGCCGTCGCCACCATGGATGGCCTAAGCGCGATGTCGCGGCTGGAGGCAACTGCCGCGGCCGCCGCCGTGACCTATATCGACCGCACCCAGCTCGGCAAGCGCCCGCCGCTGTCGCCGCCGGCGCGCGAAGCCGCCGGCACCACCATGGCGATCGATCCCGCCACCCGCGCCAATCTCGAACTGACGCGCACGCTGTCCGGCGAACGCCGCGGCTCGCTGCTCGATGCGATCGACTGCACCGTCACCGCCGCGGGATCGCGCCTGCTCGCTCAACGTCTGGCGGCGCCGCTCACCGACGCGGCTGCGATTGCGCGGCGTCTCGACGCTATTGCGGCATTCGTTTCTGACACCGCGGCGCGCGACGATTTGCGTACGATACTGCGCGCGGCGCCGGACATGTCGCGCGCCTTGGCGCGATTGTCGGTCGGACGCGGCGGCCCGCGCGACCTCGCCGGATTGCGCGACGGCGTCCTTGCCGCCGATCAGGCGCTGGCGCGGCTGGCGCAAATCGACGATCTGCCAATGGATATCACGACCGCGATGGAAGCACTGCGCCGTCCCTCGCGCGATCTCGCCCACGAATTCCAGCGCGCGCTGGCCGAGCAATTGCCGCTTATCAAGCGCGACGGCGGTTTTGTCCGCGAGGGTTATGAGACAGCACTCGACGAGACCCGTAATCTGCGCGACGCCTCGCGGCTGGTGGTCGCGGCGATGCAGGCGCGCTACGCCGAGGAGACCGGCGTCAAGGGCCTGAAAATCCGCCACAACAATGTGCTCGGCTATTTCGTCGAGGTGACGGCGCAACATGGCGACAGGCTGATGGCGCCGCCGCTGAACGCGACCTTCATTCACCGCCAGACGCTCGCCGGGCAAACTCGTTTCACCACCGCCGAACTCGGCGAGATCGAAGCCAAGATCGCCAATGCCGGCGACCGCGCGCTTGGGCTGGAGCTGGAAATTTTTGAGCGGCTGTCCGCCATGGTGACTGCCGCCAGCGACGATTTGCGCGCCGCCGCCCATGCCTTTGCGCTGCTCGATGTCGCAACGGCTTTGGCAAAGCTCGCGGTCGATGACAATTATGTGCGGCCCGAGGTCGATGGTTCGCTCGGCTTCGCCGTCGAAGGCGGACGCCATCCGGTGGTCGAGCAGGCCTTGAGGCGCAACGGCCAGCCCTTCATCGCCAACGCCTGCGATCTCTCGCCGGTACCCCCACCCTACCCTCCCCCGCAAGCGGGGGAGGGCAGGGTGGGGGCGGGCCAGATCTGGCTGATCACCGGTCCCAACATGGCCGGCAAATCCACCTTCTTGCGCCAGAACGCGCTGATTGCGCTACTCGCGCAGATCGGCAGTTTTGTGCCGGCGACGCGGGCGCGGATCGGCATCGTCGACCGGCTGTTCTCGCGCGTCGGCGCCGCCGACGACCTGGCGCGCGGGCGCTCCACCTTCATGGTCGAGATGGTCGAAACCGCCGTGATCCTCAATCAGGCATCCGAACGATCCCTGGTGATTCTCGACGAGATCGGCCGCGGCACCGCGACCTTCGACGGCCTGTCGATCGCATGGGCGGCGATCGAACATCTGCATGAGAGCAATCGCTGCCGCGCGCTGTTCGCCACGCATTATCATGAATTGACAGCGCTCTCCGCAAAGCTGTCGCGCATGTTCAACGCCACCGTGCGCGTAAAGGAGTGGCAGGGCGACGTGGTGTTCCTGCACGAGGTATTGCCGGGCTCGGCCGATCGCTCCTACGGCATTCAGGTCGCGAAGCTGGCTGGCTTGCCTGCGCCGGTGATCGCGCGGGCAAAATCGGTGCTGGCGAAGCTCGAGGCGCAGGATCGGGGGCAAACCGCACGCGCGCTGGTCGACGATCTGCCGCTGTTCGCGGTGCCCTCGCGGGCCGCCGCCGAACCCGCGCCGCCAAGTCCCGCAGACCAACTGATCGAAGCGCTGCAGGCATTGCATCCGGACGAGATGTCGCCGCGCGACGCGCTGGAAGCCCTGTATGCGCTGAAGGCGAAGCTACCGAAGCCGTAGCGATGCTTGTAGCCCGCCATGAGCGAAGCGACATGCGGGACCGGCTTCCCCGCATATCGCTTCGCTCATGGCGGGCTACAAGGTCCTCAGCGCGCGAGCTTCCTGCGGCCGCGCCACCACAGCCCGAGATTCCAGCCAACGCAGGTCGCAAGCGCAAGGCTGAGCGCGATCGCGGAGCCGAACCGCAGTGCGGCCAGATGCATCACGGCGATGCCGAACCCGAATCCGATCAGGCCCCAGAGACTGTTCGCGATCACGGCCGCGGTCGGCGGCCCGCCGATGCGCGGATGCAGGATCAGCATCATGCTGATGAACACCAGGGGAACCAGCGCGATGACGCCGCTGATCGTCGCGCCGACCCAGCCTGACAGCGTGACCACCGTTGCGACCAGCGTCGACACCAGCGCCGCACGCAACGGGATATCGTACCAGCGCCGGGTAATCAGCGGCATTTTGACGTGACGGAAGCGCCGGACCAGCGGCAGGCAGATCGCGAACGCAATGGCGTTGGCGACGATGGCGCCGAAGAACGACAGATGCGCCAGTCGCAACAGCGTGACGATCGTAACCCACACCGCGAGCGCGGCGCAGAAGCTGACCAGCATGCGATGGCGCTGCGCCAGCACCACATAGGTCAGGCATAGAAAGACCGTCGCGGCGTTGACCGACAGACTTGCCACTGCGCCTTCGGCGATGAAACCAGCATCGTGATCGAGCGCGAGAAACACGTAGGAAGGGCCCGCCGAAATCGGCAGCGTCGCAATCAGCGCGCCGATTACGGGTCCTGATCGTTCGGTGATGATGGATGCCGTGACGATGAACGCGGCCGTGACGGCCATGCGCAGCGCGAGGGTGAGGAGGAAGGCGAGTTCGGGGGACATTTTTATCCGTCGTCCCGGCGAACGCCGGGACCCATAACCACAGGCGTTCGTGTTGTGCGAAGGCCGTCGAACAGCTGTTCTTGAAACGAGAGGACACGGCGCATGGGTCCCGGCGTTCGCCGGGACGACGATGGATCACACCCGCTTCATCTCCACCGAAACCTTCGGCCCGTTCTTGATGGTCTGATACACCACGCAATAGCGCTCGGTGAGTTTCAGCAGCAGATCGAGCTTGTCCTGCGGCGCGTCGGTATCGACATCAAAACGCAGGCGGATCGATTCGAAACCGACCGGCGTCTCCTTGTCGACGCCAAGCGTGCCGCGAAAGTCCAGGTCGCCTTCCGCGGTGACGATGCCGGTCTTCAGCGGAACCTCGATCGCGGTCGCGACCGACTTCAGCGTCACGCCGGCGCAGGCGACCAGCGCTTCCAGCAGCATGTCGCCGGAGCAAAGCTCAAGCCCGGAGCCGCCGGTGGCGGGATGCAGGCCGGCCACCGCCAGCGCGCGGCCGGTTTCGACCTTGCAGGCGATGCCTTCGTTCTCGATCGACCCTTTTGCCTTTAGCGTGATCAGCGCGGCCTTGGGATCGGACTTGTAGCGGTCCTTGATCGGGGCCTGCGTGGCGCGGAGGGTTGCGGCGTCCATGACCAATATTCCTTCTTTCGTCATGGCCGGGCTTGTCCCGGCCATCCACGTCTTCATGGATGCATCTATAAGACGTGGATGCCCGGCACAAGGCCGGGCATGACGGACCTAATATGTCACCACCACATCGCCTCGCCCGCGGTCGATTTCGCGTCCGCATCCGGCATGTTGCGGTCGAGCGAACGATCCAGCGCGGTCAGCACGCGGCGCTTGAAATTGTCGAACAGCGGCGAATTGCGATCGCGCGGCCGCGCCAGATTGATGATGATTTCCTCGAACTTGCGGCCCGGGCGCGGCCGCATCACGATGACGCGGTCGGCCAGCACCACGGCTTCATCGACATCATGCGTCACCAGCACCAGCGTCGGACGGGTATCGGCCCACAGATCGAGCAGATGGTCCTGCAGGTCGCGGCGGGTGAACGCATCGAGCGCGGAGAACGGCTCGTCCAAGAGCAGCACTTCCGGCTGCGGCACCAGCGCGCGCGCGATCGCCACGCGCTGCGCCTGCCCGCCGGACAGTTCGCGCGGCCATGCGTCGGCCTTGTCGGCGAGGCCGACGCGCTTGAGCGCGCGGGCCACCTTTTCGCGGCGAACCTCCACCGGCGCATCGGACAGTCCAAAACCGATATTGTCGGCGACGCTGAGCCAGGGCAGCAGCCGCGGCTCCTGGAAGATGATGCCGATCTTTTCGTGCGGCGCCGTGATCGCGATGTCGTCCAGCACCACCGCGCCCAAGGTGGCGCGGTCGAGGCCTGCGACCGCGCGCAGCAGCGTGGATTTTCCGCAACCGGAGCCGCCGATGATGGCGACGATCTCGCCTTGGCGGACTTCAGCCGAGAATCGATCCAGCGCATGCACGCCGTTGGGATAGATCTTTCCGACGCGATCGAGCAGCAGCATGGCTTTAGCTCTCCGTGGCCCGCGCGCGGTCTTCCCAGCGCAGGAACGGCGCCGCCGCAGATGCGATGATCCAGTCGGTGGTCTTGCCGAGCACGGCGAAAGCGAGAATCGCGGCGACGATTTCGGTCGGCTTGCCGAGTTGCTGGCCGTCGATCAACAGATAGCCAAGGCCTTCGGATGCGCCCATGAATTCGGCGGCAATGACGAACATCCAGCCAAGCCCGAGACCGGAGCGCAGCGCGATCACATAGGACGGCAACACCGCAGGCAACAGAATGCGGCGGATCATCGCCGGTCCCGAGAGACGAAAGGTGCGGCCGACCTCGACGATCTTGCGATCGACCGACATCACCGCGCCCATGACACCGAGATAGATCGGAAAAAATACACCGACCGCGATCAGCGCCACCTTGGAGGTCTCGAATATTCCGAGCCACAGGATGAACAAGGGAATCCAGGCGATCGAAGGCACCGCCCGCATGCCCTGCAGGCTCGGATCGATCAGGCGGCGCAGCAATGTCGAATAGCCGGCGGCCGCGCCGAGCAAGGTTCCCACCACCGTACCCAATCCGAAGCCGGCGGCGACCCGCAAACATGTCGCGACGACGTGCCGCCAAAGCTCGCCGGAGCGCGCAAGCTCGGCGAATTCCGCATAGATGCGCGACGGTGGCGGCACCAGCCGGCCGTTCGACCAGCCTACCCGGACCGCGATTTCCCACCCCAGCGCCAGCGTCACCGGCAGCAGCAGGCCGAGCGCAGGCCGCGCCAGGCGGCGCAAGCGTCCGGACGGCGCCGGCGCCGCGATCGGTTCGGCCTGCTGAACGAGGTGGGTATCGATGGTCATGGCGATAGCAAAACCGCGTCTGGCGAGGGAATGCAAGCTGGCGGAATGGACGAAGACGCCCTCCACTGTCGTCCCGGCGAACGCCGGGACCCATAACCACCGTGGTTATGATTTGGCACTTTGTTGCCGCAGGTTGCTGACACCTTCCACATCACTATGACGGAGTGTATGGGTCCCGGCGTTCGCCGGGACGACGGCGGAGTGTGTGTCCGCGTCTTGCGAAAATTTCCATTCAAAATTTCAAACAGCCACACCTCCGCGTTCTCGCGGCGCAATGCGTCCGAGGTTTGCCATTTCCCTCGCGCGACCTGCGCGAGGGGACGGAGCGGTGGGAGGCGCCAGGGCACCAACGGGCACCCCTGAGGCGGGATTAACGTACCCACCTCGCGCGGCAAGGCACCGCGCGCGCCCAAGGCTAGGCGCAGCGCCTCCCAGCGCTCCACCAACCACCGGGGCCGTCGACCGTCCCGGGGCGCCCCGGTGCGGCCAGCTCTCGCTCTGTCCTTTGAAGGATCGCTTCTAGAAAGCGCTCCCTCATCGAACAGGACACGATCAGGATAAGCCAGGTTTTGGACCCGTGGATAAGCAATGCGAAAAATTTTTTTCGCGAGCGTTTACAGGCTCGTAGGGTGGATTAGCGACCCCCATACACCGTAGCTCAACGAGCGAAGGCGCAAGCGTAATCCGCCGCGCCGCTTGCACCGGCGGCGGATTACGCCTTCCGCCTTCGCGTGTTGGAACACCGGTGCTTTGGGCCGGCTAATCCGCCCTACGCAATCCTCAATTCGTCGGCAGCGGGACCTGGTCGTCGATCAGCGAATCCAGCGTCGCCTTGACGTCGACCTTGGCGTCGACCACGCCGGCCTGCTGCAGCGCGAGGCCTGCGGCGAGGATGGAGTCGCGCTGCGGGGCGCCGATGCGGCTGTGGGTGAGTTCGGTGCGCTCCTTGAGCTGCTTGTCGACGACTTCGCCGGGCAGCTTGGTGACGCCGATGAAGGTCTTCTTCAGATCGTCGTAATTCGCCAGCGAATATTTGCGCGCCTCCTCATAAACCGCGAGCACGCGGCGGACCGCGTCCGGATAATCCTTCAGGAACTGTTCGCGGACATTGAGGATGCCCCAGGTGTTGGCGGCAGGCTTGCGGAAGAACAGTTTGGCGCCCTCCTCCACTTCGGCCTGCGCCATCATCGGATCGAGGCCGGCCCAGGCGTCGACGTCGCCGCGGATCAGCGCGGTCTTGCCGTCGGCGTGCTGCAGCAACACCGGCGTGATGTCCTTTTCGCTCAAGCCCGCATCGAGCAGCGCGCGCACCAGGAAGATGTGCGGATCGGTGCCGCGCGTCACCGCGACGCGCTTGCCCTTGAGGTCGGCAACGCCTGCGATCTTCGAATCTTTTCCGGTGACCAGCGCGGTCCATTCGGGGCGCGAATAGACATAGATCGACTTGATCGGATTGCCGTTGATCTTTGCGACCAGCGCGGCGGAGCCGGCGGTGGAGCCGAAATCGATCGAACCTGCGTTGAGGAATTCCAGCGCCTTGTTGGAGCCGGCCGACTGCACCCAGACGATGCCGATACCGTCCTTGGCGAATTCCTTTTCCAACAATCCCTTTTGCTTGAGGATCATCGACACCGGATTATAGGTCGCCCAGTCGATATGGATTTCCTTGAGCGGATCGGCTGCGGTTGCTGCGCCCGGCAGCAGCGCCGCGACGGCGATGGCGGCCGCGACAGCGCGCGTTAAAAATTTCAGCATTTCTTTGTCTCCCCTTGTGAAACGATCAAAGCAGATTGCGGGGGATGGTCAACGCCGTCAGTTCCACGAACTTGACATGCACTCACCCCGAAATGCTTAAAAACTTTCTTTTATCTCAATGAGTTAAGACCTGGCGTCAACAGGGAAAATACGTCCCGCAAAACCCCCGCCCCAAGAAGACGATTTCCCAAAGCGGGCGAAGGTCAGCATGAACGTACTATCGCCCAACAATGATCCGTGACAGCGCCCGCGGCGTCCGATATCCGGATACTTCATGGACAGCATCGTGACACAAGCCCGCCCCGAGGCTGACGAGCGTTTCGACACCGCGAGGGTCACCGCCGAAGTCGACGCGCTGGCCGCAAAACACGCCGGGCACGAGGATGTTTTCCGCACCCACCTCGCGCAATTGCTGAAGGCCGAGTTCATCGCCGCGCGTGCGGCGACGCAGACGGTGCTGCTGAAGGACCGTCACGGCCGGCGCTGCGCCGAGCGGCTGTGTTTCATCCAGGACGAAATCATCCGCATCCTGTTCGCCGCGGCAACCCGGCATCTCTATCGCTCGCCGGTTCCGACCGGCGCCGAGCGCATGTCCGTGGTCGCCACCGGCGGCTATGGCCGCGGGCTGATGGCGCCGGAGTCCGATATCGATCTGTTGTTCATCCTGCCCTACAAGCAGACCGCATGGGGCGAGCAGGTCGCGGAAGCGATTCTGTATTGCCTGTGGGACATGGGATTGAAGGTCGGCCACGCCACGCGCTCGGTCGATGAATCGATCCGCCAGGCGCGCGGCGACATGACCATCCGCACCGCCATTCTCGAGACCCGCTTCCTGACCGGCGACCAGCCGCTGTACGACGAACTGGTCGCGCGCTTCGACAAGGAGGTCGTGCAGGGCAGCGCCGCCGACTTCGTCACCGCGAAGCTTGCCGAGCGCGAGGAACGCCTGCGACGCGCCGGACAATCGCGCTATCTGGTCGAGCCTAACGTCAAGGACGGCAAGGGCGGCCTGCGCGATCTGCACACGCTGTTCTGGATCGCAAAATACGTCTATCGCGTCCGCAGCACCGCCGAACTGGTCGAGAGCGGCGTGTTCGACGCGCAGGAATACCGCACCTTCCGCCGCTGCGAGGATTTTCTGTGGTCGGTGCGCTGCAATTTGCATTTTGTCTCGGGCCGCGCCGAGGAGCGGGTGTCGTTCGACATGCAGCGCGAGATCGCGGTGCGGCTCGGATACACCTCGCATCCCGGCATGCAGGACGTCGAACGCTTCATGAAGCACTACTTCCTGATCGCCAAGGACGTCGGCGACCTCACCGCGATCCTGTGCGCCAAACTGGAAGACCAGCAGGCCAAGCCCGCGCCGGTCTTAAGCCGGATGATGGCGAGGTTTCGCCCCGGCGTGAAACAGCGGCGGGTGCCCGACAGCGACGATTTCATTGTCGACAACAACCGCATCAATCTCGCAGCGCCCGACGTCTTCAAGCACGACCCGGTCAATCTGATCCGGATTTTCCGCCTTGCGCAGAAGAACAATCTCGCGTTCCACCCGGACGCCATGCGCGCGGCCACGCGCTCGCTGAAGCTGATCAACACCCAGTTGCGCGAGAGCCCGGAAGCCAACGGGATTTTCATGGAAATCCTGACCTCGGACGACGCCGAGATCGTGTTGCGGCGGATGAACGAGACCGGCGTGCTCGGCCGCTTCATCCGCACCTTCGGCAAGATCGTGGCGATGATGCAGTTCAACATGTACCACCACTACACGGTGGATGAGCATCTGATCCGCTGCATCGGCATCCTCCAGGAGATCGAACGCGGCGGCAACGACGAATTCATCGTAGCCTCCGACCTGATGCGCAAGATTCGTCCGGAGCATCGCAGGGTGCTCTACATCACGACGCTGCTGCACGACATCGCCAAGGGCCGCCCGGAAGACCATTCGATCGCCGGCGCGAAAGTGGCGCGGCGGCTATGCCCGCGGCTCGGCTTCAACGCCGCCGACACCGAACTGATCGCCTGGCTGATCGAACAGCATCTGACCATGTCGGTGGTGGCGCAGTCGCGCGATCTCTCCGACCGCAAGACGATCGAGAATTTCGCCGCCGTCGTGCAATCGGTCGAACAGATGAAGCTCCTGACCATCCTGACCACCGCCGATATCCGCGGCGTCGGCCCGGGCGTCTGGAACGGCTGGAAGGCGCAGCTGTTGCGCACGCTGTATTACGAGACCGAGCCGGTGCTCACCGGCGGCTTCTCGGAGGTCAACCGCGCCCAGCGCATCGCGGTGGCGCAGTCGGAGTTTCGCGCGGCGTTCACCGAATGGCCGGATGCCGAACTCAACACCTATATCGCGCGGCATTATCCCGCCTACTGGCTCAAGGTCGACCTGCCGCACAAGATCCGCCACGCCCGCTTCATGCGCTTGAGCGAGCAAGGCGGCGCCAAACTCAACGTCAATGTGGGGTTCGACGAAGTCCGCGGCGTCACCGAGCTTACGATCCTCGCCCAGGATCATCCCTGGCTGCTCTCGATCATCGCCGGTGCCTGCGCCTCGGCGGGCGCCAACATCGTCGACGCGCAGATCTATACCACCACCGATGGCCTCGCGCTCGATACCATCGCGATCTCGAGGGAATACGACCGCGACGAGGATGAGGGCCGCCGCGCGACGCGGATCGGCGAGATGATCGAGGACGTGCTGGAAGGCAAATTGCGGCTTCCCGAAGCGGTCGCGAAACGCGCGGCCGGACGCGGCAAGACGCGCCCCTTCGTGGTCGAGCCGGAAGTGATCATCAACAACCAGTGGTCGGACCGCTATACCGTGATCGAAGTCTCCGGCCTCGACCGGCCGGGCCTGCTGTACCAGCTCACCACCGCGATTTCGAAGCTCAACCTCAACATCGCCTCGGCCCATGTCGCGACCTTCGGCGAGCGCGCCCGCGACGTGTTTTACGTCACCGACCTGCTCGGCGCCCAGATCAACGCGCCGACCCGGCAGGCCGCGATCAAGCGCGCGCTGATCCATCTGCTCGCCAACGGCGACGTCGAGGAGAAGCCGGCGGCTTAAGACAAGGGCAGCTTCGTAGCCCGCCATGAGCGCAGCGAAATGCGGGACCGGCTTCCTCGCATTTCGCTTCGCTCATGGCGGGCTACAACCAATTACGCGCTCTTCCCCTTGCCGTAGGCGAAATACCAAAACCCCATCGCCAGTGCGCCGTTGATCAGGACCTGGAGCCAGCCTAGAGCATTGAGAAGTCCGGTGACGGTTGCATGCAGCAGGATCAGCGCGTCGAGGCCGTTGGCGATCAGGCCCGCCATCATCGCCGCCTTGAACGTTTCCGCCCCGCTGCCGTTGCGGGCGCCTCAGAACACGATGGCGAAGCCGAGGATCACCGAGCCCGCGATCCGGCCGATCACTTCGGTGGCGGGCGTCAGTGTCACGCCGTAAAGCGCAACGAGTTGCGAAGGCGCGACCAAAAACGCCAGACCGAACACTGCCGCCACGATCATGGCGGCCATCAGGAAGTTATTGAGTTTCATGATTTCCCCTCCCCTTAATCGTTTCAAGAAACGGCGCAGTTTAGCATGCCGGTAGAATGGTGCCACTTGCGATCAACTGTCGCCATCTCCATCCTTGTGCCAGCGTGACGGAAGCGCCGCTTCGTAGCCCGTCATGAGCGAAGCGAAATGCGGGACCGGCTTCCCCGCATTTCGCTTCGCTCATGGCGGGCTACAACTAACTACTTCGGGGGAGCCACACCATGAACTGGATTGCCAACCTTCTGGTCGCGCTGGTCGCGGCGCTGCATGTGTATTTTCTTGTGCTGGAGATGTTTCTCTGGACCAAGCCGCTGGGCCTGAAGACCTTTCGCAACACCCTGGAGAAGGCGCAGGATTCCGCCGTGCTCGCCGCCAATCAGGGACTGTATAACGGCTTTCTCGCAGCCGGCCTGATCTGGGGACTGCTGCAGGCCATGCCCGGCTTCGCCTTGCAGATCAAGGTGTTCTTCCTGCTCTGCGTGATCGTCGCCGGCGTCTATGGCGCTGCGACCGTCAGCCGGAGGATCTTGGTCGTGCAGGCGGCTCCGGCCGCGCTGGCGCTGATCCTGCTTTGGCTGGCGTGAGCGAAAACTTCGTAGGGTGGGCAAAGGCGCGAAGCGCCGTGCCCACCATCTTGGCTCGGACGTGGTGAGGGAATGGTGGGCACGCCGTCGGTCGCGCGTTGCGCGCCCGTCGTCTTTGCCCACCCTACACGCTGGCCGGCGTGAATGCCGGCGGTAGGGTTAAGCGCCCCTGAAATCCTTGTTTGTCAGGCGCTTGCGAGCAGGCCGCCGCATCAGCATTAATTCTCGCTTAACGCGCCTTTAAACCCCGCCGGCTTACGCTGCCGCATCGGGTGACGCAGGCGTTCATATGGCATGGGGACGGAAAAAAAGCGGCGGACGCCGGGAGCCGATGTTCGGGCTTCCCGCATCATTGGCCGAATTGCGTCTCGGGCCGCAGGATCGCGTGACGATCGCCGACGACAAGCCAAAAGCCAAACCCACGAAGCCCAAAGCGCGCGATAAGGAATCATCGCGCGAGCGAAAGCCGCAGCCCAGCCGCGGCAGCGGCAAACGCAAATCCAAGGGCCGCACGCGCGGCGCTGTCTATCACCTGTTCTATTGGGGCGCGGTGCTCGGCCTGTGGGCGGGGATCGCGGTGGTCGGCGTGGTGGTCTGGGTCGGCGCGCATCTGCCCCCGATCCAGTCGCTGGAAATTCCAAAGCGGCCGCCGACCATCCAGATCACCGGCCTCGACGGCAGCGTGCTGGCGATGCGCGGCGAGATGGCCGGCAGCAACGTTTCGCTGAAAGAGCTGCCGCCCTATCTGCCGAAGGCCTTTATCGCGATCGAGGATCGCCGGTTCTATTCGCATTACGGCGTCGATCCCCTGGGCATTGCGCGCGCGGCGGTGGCGAACCTCATGCATCGCGGCGTCAGCCAGGGCGGCTCCACGCTGACGCAGCAGCTTGCGAAAAACCTGTTCCTGACCCAGGAGCGCACCATGCAGCGCAAGCTGCAGGAAGTCGAACTGGCGCTGTGGCTGGAACGCAAGCATTCCAAGGCCGAGATTCTCGAACTCTATCTCAACCGCGTCTATTTCGGCTCCGGCGCCTACGGCGTGGAGGCCGCCGCGCAAAGATATTTTGGCAAGCCCGCGAAGAACGTCACGGTAGCGGAAGCCGCGATGCTCGCAGGTCTCGTCAAGTCGCCGTCGCGGCTGGCGCCGAACCGCAATCCCGAAGGCGCGGAGAAGCGCGCGCAGACCGTGCTCACCGCGATGGCGGACGCCAAATTCATCACCGAGGCGCAGGCGCAAGCTTCGATCGGCCATCCCTCCTACAATGTGAAGGCGCTAGGCGCCGGCACCGTCAATTATGTGGCGGACTGGATCGGCGAAGTGCTGGACGATCTGGTCGGCCAGATCGACCAGAACATCGTGGTGGAAACCTCGATCGATCCCAATCTGCAGGCGATCGCGGAAGCCTCCATCATCGATGAGCTTGCGGCGAAGAGCGTGAAATTCAATGTCAGCCAGGGCGCGCTGGTGGCGATGACGCCTGATGGCGCGGTGCGCGCCATGGTCGGCGGCCGCAATTACGCGGATAGCCAGTACAATCGCGCGGTGACCGCAAAACGCCAGCCGGGCTCGGCGTTCAAGCCGTTCGTCTATCTCACCGCGATCGAAGCAGGAATGACGCCGGAGACGATCCGGCAGGACGCGCCGCTCGACGTGAAGGGCTGGAAGCCGGAGAATTACAGCCACGAATATTTCGGCGCGGTGACGCTGACGCAGGCGCTGGCCATGTCGCTCAACACCGTGGCGGTGCGGCTCGGCCTCGAAGTCGGACCGAGAAACGTGGCGAGGACCGCCTACCGGCTCGGCATCTCCTCGAAACTGGACGCCAACGCCTCGATCGCGCTCGGCACCTCGGAAGTCTCGCTCACCGAACTGGTCGGCGCTTATGCGCCGTTCGCCAATGGCGGCCGCGGGGTCGCCCCGCATGTCGTGAACAAGATCCGCACCGTGGAAGGCAACAAGGTGCTTTACGCCCGACCGGCCGATGCGCTCGGTCAGGTGATCGATCCGCGCCATGTCGCGATGATGAACACCATGATGCAGGAGACGCTGCTCAGCGGCACCGCGCGCAAGGCCGAAATCCCCGGCTGGTCGGCCGCCGGCAAGACCGGCACCAGCCAGGATTTTCGCGATGCCTGGTTCATCGGCTACACCGCCAATCTGGTCACCGGGGTCTGGCTCGGCAATGACGATAATTCGCCGACCAAGAAGGCGACCGGCGGCGGCCTGCCGGTCGAGGTCTGGACCCGATTCATGAAGACTGCCCATGAGGGCGTACGGGTAGCGGCGTTGCCGGGAGCGCAGTCGGGCGGCATGCTCGCGCAGATAGCTTCGCAAATCGTGCCCGGCACGCCGGTGCCGGCGACCGGCGCGAGCCGGCCGGCGCCGACGCGGACGTCAGTGCGTCCGGAAGCGGCGAGCGGGCTGGATGGCTGGCTGATGGACCGGCTGTTCGGAAGGTAGGATCTCGTGTCCCGGACGCGGTGCGGCATTCTTCATGCCGCTCCGCAGAGCCGGGACCGTACCAAACACCGGAGTTCGTTACGGCCCCGGCTCTGCAGCGCACCGCTTCGCGAAGAGCTGCGCGCTGCGCTGCGTCCGGGGCACGGAGAGCTAATCCTGCACCCCATAGCGGTGCAGATCGTTGCCGCTCGTATCCAGCCATTTCTTGGCGCGCTCGACGTGATCGCAGACCCGCCCGACCACCCGCCAGAACCGCGGCGAGTGGTTCATCTCGACGAGATGCGCGACTTCGTGGGCGGCGAGGTAATCAAGCACAAAAGGCGGCGCGAGGATCAGCCGCCACGAGAATGACAGCGAGCCCGCCGAGGTGCACGAACCCCAGCGGCTCGACTGATCGCGGACCGACACCCGTTTTACCCGGACGCCGAGCGCGGCGGCGTAAGATTGCGCGGCCTTGTGCAGATCGCTGCGCGCTTCGCGCTTCAGGTAATCGCCGACGCGGCGCTCGATATGCTCAACACCTCCGGCGACGCAGAGAATGCGCTCGCCGCTGTCCCGCGTCTCCGTCCACACCGTCCCGCGCTCGCCGGAGCGATGCACGATCCGGTGCGGAACGCCGCGCAACGGCACCACGGTGCCCGGAAAAAATGGCGCTGCTTTCGGCAAGCGGCCGAGCCGCGCGGCGATCCAGGCGCCATGGCGGTGCGCAAACTCCTTGGCATCGTTAAGCGTGCCGCGCGGCGGCATGGTGAGGATGGCTTCGCGGTCGCTCGGATGAATGCGCAGAGTGTAGCGTCGCGCGCGGCGATGCCGCCGCAAGCGTATCGAATAGATCTGCGAGCCATGTTTGACGAGAAGGCGCGAAGGTTCGGCGGGCCGTTGATAAAGGAGGGCGCGGGTGGCCATGTCTGCTAGTCCGGACAGCGGGAAATTGCCCGGATTCTGCCATATCCGCCGCCAGTCAAATCGCTCGGCGCAAAAACAAATCATTTGCCCAATATACAGGGCCAAGCCGTCAACGCTCCCCTACCGGATGGGGCACGGAACAAAAATTTTGGCTTCAAATGCTTGGGAACCAATGCCCTAAAGAGTGATGCCATAATCATTCCTTGAGCGAGATTTGTAACGGCCATTTTACGCAGCGTTTGCAGCCACTTATCCGGATGACCTCGAATCATATCCGAGTTCCGGCTGCAGGATAGGCCGATCCTTGATTCAGCTACGGTTGCTGGCCCGTCACTCCGCGGCAGCCGCCAGCGACAGCTTCGGCTTCTTGTCGGCCGCCGACAGCATGAAGTCGGAGATGCGCGGCACGATTTCCGATTTGAAGCGGGAGCCGTTGAACACGCCGTAATGGCCGACGCCCTTTTGCACGTAATGCACCCGCCGATGATCCGGGATCGCAGGGCACAGCCCATGCGTCGCCTCGGTCTGGCCGAGACCGGAGATATCGTCGTTCTCGCCTTCCACCGTCATCAGCGCGACGCGGGTGATTTTCGACGGATCGACCGGCTTGCCGCGATGTTTCATCTCGCCCTTGGGCAGCGCGTGCTTGACGAACACCACATCGACGGTCTGCAGATAATATTCGGCCGTGAGATCCATCACCGCCAGGTATTCGTCGTAGAAATCGCGGTGCTTGTCGACCAGGTCGCCATCGCCCTTCACCAGATCCTTGAACAGGTTCTTGTGCGCGTCCATGTGGCGGTCGAGATTCATGGTGATGAAGCCGTTGAGCTGCAGGAAGCCCGGATAGACGTCGCGCATGAAACCGGGATGCGGAAACGGCACCTTGGTGATGACGTTGTTGCGGAACCACTCGATGCCTTTTTCCTCGGCGAGAGCGTTGACCCCGGTCGGATTGCGCCTGGTGTCGATCGGACCGCCCATCAGCGTCATCGACAACGGCACGAAGGGATCGTGGTCGGCTTCCATGATGGACACCGCGGCCACCACCGGCACCGAGGGCTGGCACACCGCGATAACATGCATGTTGCCGCCGAGTTCATGCAGCATCTCGATGACGTAATCGACATAGTCGTCGAGATCGAAACGGCCTTCCGCCAACGGCACCATGCGGGCGTCGGACCAGTCGGTGATGTAGACCTCGTGGGTCGGCAGAAACGCTTCCACCGTGCCGCGCAGCAGCGTCGCGTAGTGGCCGGACATCGGCGCCACGATCAGCACCCGTGGATGCGGGCTGCGCAGCGGCCGGGTCAGCTTGCGGTCGAAATACAGCAGCCGGCAGAACGGCTTTTCCCACACGACGCTGATTTCAACCGGGGTGCGCACGCCGTTGACCTCGGTATCGTGGATGCCCCATTCCGGCTTGCCGTAGCGGCGCGTGGTGCGCTCGAACAGTTCGCAGCCCGCGGCGATGGATTTGCCGAAGTCGGTGTGCGACCACGGATTGAGCGGATTCTGAAACAGGATCTTGGTTGCGTCGGTCACGGCGCGCGCCGGATTGAGCGAGGCCTGGCCCATCTCGTACATCCAGTACAGCGGCGTCGTCAGCGCCGCGCTGCCTTCACCCGGCAGGGCCGGCGGGCGGCCAAATTCACCAATCGGCATATGTTCCTCGAAACCCGGTTTTGCGTCGCAATATAGTGGGTGTTACGCAATAAAGCGTCAATGCGCAGAACAGCTTATTCCTATGGTTATCGGCGCATGGGTCGGCGATTGTGGCCGAAAAGCCGCTATTCGCCGCTCTGCAGCAGCGAGCCGGCCCGCCGAGCGCTGTTCAAAAGCCCAAGAAATATCGCGAAGGAGACGATAAACAGCACCGCGTTGATCAAGAGCGCGTCGACCATCAGGTCGGCGCGAAACACGTGGTCGATCAAGAGCGCCCGCATGCCTTCGAACACATAGGTCGGCGGCAGCGCCCAGGCGACAACCTGCAGCCAGTGCGGCAGCACCGACACCGGATAATAGACACAGGCCAAGGGGAGGATTCCGAACATCAGGGTCCAGACGATGCTCTCGGCGCCAAGGCCGTTGCGTATCACCAGTCCCGACACGAAAATGCCGAGCGACCAGCTGGTGAAGATCAGATTGCAGAAGAACGCGATCAGCGGCAGGCCGAGGCTGTAGAAATTGAAATGGAAGAAAAACATCGCCAGCAGCGTCATCGGGATGACGCCGATGGCGAGCCGGATCAGGCTCATGATCATCAGCGAGATCAGGAACTCGATCGGCTTTAACGGGCTCATCATCAGGTTGCCGAGATTGCGCGCCCACATCTCCTCCAGGAACGAAATGGAAAAACCGAGCTGCCCGCGAAACAGGATGTCCCACAGGATAATGGCGCCGATGAAGGTGCCCCCGGCGCGCGCAAAGAACCCGGCATTCTCGGCGATGTAGGTCTGCAGAAAACCCCAGGTGATGATTTGCAGGGCCGGCCAGTACACCAGTTCGAGCAGCCGCGGCCACGACGAGATCAGCAGATACCAGTAGCGCAGGATCATCGCGCCGATGCGGTGCGGCGCGATGCCCCGGTGGCTCTCGATGGTGCCGAGGCTGCTCATGACGCGCTGTCCTGGCCGCGGCCGCGCGCAACGTCGAGAAACACCTCCTCCAGCGACGCCCGGTTGTAGCGCAGCATGATATTGTCAGGGCTGTCGTCGTCCTCGATGCGGCCGCGCTTCATGATGATGACCCGGTCGCACAACCGCTCGACCTCCAGCATGTTGTGCGAGGCGAGCAGGATGGTCGCGTTGTTGGCCTTGCGATAGGCGATCAGATGCTGCCTGATCCAGTCGGCGGTGTCGGGATCGAGCGATGCCGTCGGCTCGTCCAGCAGCAGCAGTTCGGGCCGGTTGATCAGCGCTTTTGCAAGCGCCACCCGCGTCTTCTGCCCGGACGATAGTTTTCCATTGGGACGATCGAGGAAATCGTTCAAGTCGAGGTCGGCGGCGAGCGCCTCGATGCGCTCGCGCAAATTTTTGACGGCATAGAGCCGGCCGAACACGGTGAGATTTTGCCGCACCGTGAGCCGCATCGGCATATCGACATAAGGGCTTTCGAAATTCATCCGGCCCAGCACATGGGCGCTCTGCTCGGGCATCGAAGCACCCAGCACCTGCACGCGGCCCTCGGTCGGCAGCACCAGCCCCATGATCATCGCAATGGTCGTGGTCTTGCCGGCGCCATTGCCGCCAAGCAGCCCGGTGATGCTGCCGCGCGCGATGCGAAACGACACATCGTCCACCGCGCGGGTGGTCTTGTAGACCTTGACCAGATGCGCGACGTCGATTGCCGCGGATGCGGCGGGATCGAGCGCGGGCAGGCCGGTCGTTGGTGCGTCTTGAATCGCCATGCGGGCCGTTCATTGAGCCATAGCGGCGGCAAGTGCAAGCCACACATTCAACCGTCATCCTGAGGAGCCGCGCCCTTGCGCGGCGTCTCGAAGGATGGCAGCGGGCACCGGCGCTTGTGGCCCATCCTTCGAGGCTCGCCGTGAAGAACGGCGAGCACCTCAGGATGACGGCGGTACTGGTTTGCGCGCGCAATTTGTGATCCGGCAAGCCCGCAGCTAAACTCACCGCAATGACCGACGTCGCAGCCTCCGATTTCCGCCATCCGCGCCGCTATGTCCGTCTGGACACGATTCTGCGGCTGCGCTGGCTCGCCGTGCTCGGCCAGCTCGCGGCGATTTTTGTCGTGGTGCAGGGGCTCAACTTCGATCTCCCGATCATCCCCTGCGTCACCATGGTCAGCCTCTCGGCGCTGCTCAATCTGGTGCTGCAGATCGCCTTCAATCCGATGCAGCGGCTGGAACCGGTCTATGCGGCTTCGCTGCTGGCGCTGAACATCGCCGAACTGGCGGGACTGCTGTATTTCACCGGCGGCCTGGAAAATCCGTTTTCGTTTCTGTTCCTGGCGCCGGTGCTGATCTCGGCCACCGCGCTGCCGATCCGGCTGACCATCGCGCTGGGCGCCCTCGCGATCGCCTGCGCCTCGGTGCTCGGCTTTTTCCATCTGCCGCTGCCGTGGGAGGGCGACGAACCGCTGGAATTTCCGCCGATCTATCTGTTCGGGGTCTGGCTCTCGATCGTGCTCGCGATCGGCGTCACCAGCCTTTATGCGTTCCAGGTCACCGAAGAGGCGCGCAAATTGTCCGACGCGCTCGCCGCCACCGAACTGGTGCTGACCCGCGAGCAGCACCTTACGCAACTGGACGGTCTCGCCGCCGCCGCCGCCCATGAACTCGGCACGCCGCTTTCAACCATCTTCCTGATTTCGCGCGAACTCGAGAAAACCGTGCAGGACACGTTACAGGGCAATAGCGCGCTGGCCGGCGACCTCAAAACCCTGCGCGAACAGGCGCAGCGCTGCCGCGACATTCTCGCCAAGATCACGCAGCTGTCCTCGACCGGCGCGCCGTTCGACCGCATGCCGCTGTCGACCCTGATCGAGGAATCGGTGGCGCCGCACCGCGATTTCGGCATCGCGATCAAGGTACGGATCGCGGTCGCCGGCGCCAGCGAGCCGGTCGGCATGCGCAACCCGGCGATCCTCTACGGCGTCGGCAACATCCTGGAAAACGCCGTCGATTTCGCGCGCGGGGCGGTGGAAGTGAATGCGTGGTGGAATAGCGAGACCGTCGAGATCGTGATTTCCGACGATGGGCCGGGCATCGCGCCGGATGTGCTGAAGCGGATCGGCGAGCCATATCTGTCGCGGCGGCGCGGCGCCGATGACGTGCAGGGCGAGCGCAGCGGGCTCGGGCTCGGCGTGTTCATCGCACGCACGCTGCTGGAGCGCACCGGCGCCAAAGTGTCCTTCACCAATCGGACGTTTCCGGACCACGGCGCGGTGGTGCAGATCGTTTGGCCGCGCAATCGCTTCGAAAGCGATGAAATCGCTGGCGAATCATCGAGTTAGATCTGCGCCAGAAGGTCGCGGTCAACTTTATGCGGCCTTGGCAGCGCCATACGGCTGCGTCATATGCTAAGGTGACGCAACCCGAGGACTTGCAAGTGAACGCCATCGCTGAACTGACAGGCCAAACCGATCGCTCGCTGCTGATCGTCGAGGACGACAAGCCGTTCCTGGAGCGGCTGGCGCGCGCGATGGAAATTCGGGGATTTGACGTGACCTCGTGCGAGAGCGTGTCCGAGGGCCTCGCGCATATCGGAAAGGCCGCGCCGGCGTTTGCGGTGGTGGATTTGCGGCTCGGCGACGGCAACGGCCTCGACGTGGTGTCGGCGCTGAAGCGGCAGCGGCCGGATGCGCGCGCCATCGTGCTCACCGGCTACGGCAATATCGCAACCGCCGTCACCGCGGTGAAGATGGGCGCGGTCGATTACCTCTCAAAACCTGCGGATGCCGACGACGTGGTGGCGGCGCTGCTGGCAAGCGGCACCGAGAAGTCGGAACTGCCCAACAATCCGATGTCGGCCGATCGCGTGCGCTGGGAGCACATCCAGCGCATCTACGAAATGTGCAACCGCAACGTCTCGGAAACCGCGCGGCGGCTGAACATGCACCGCCGCACGTTGCAGCGCATTTTGGCCAAGCGCGCGCCGCGCTGACTAGGAGTATGTCGTCCCGGCGAACGCCGGGACCCATAACCCCTGACGTGAATGATTGCAGAAGGCGTCTGCTCCAGTGCGGAAACGAGAGGACACGGCGTATGGGTCCCGGCGTTCGCCGGGACGACGCGTGGAAAGATCTTCGATCTAAAACTCCCCGTGTCCCTGCGGATCGACCAGCCGGTTGATCCGCTGCGCGGCGGCCAAGCCAAATCGCACCGTCATCAATTTGCGGGTCGGCGCCGGCAGCCGGTGCTCAGGCGCTTCGCAATGCAGATGCGCGCCGTAGGCATCGGCCACGATCAGGCCGGTGTCGGCGGGAAAAATCTCGCACGGCAAATCCTGCGTGAAGGCAAAGAACAGCCGGTCGCAATGCGCGCGATACTCCTGCCATTTCTGGTCGGCGCGCAGATCCTCGACCGAGGATTTTATTTCGACGATCCAGATCTCGCCGCGTTCGTTCAGCGCCACCAGGTCGGCGCGCCGACCGGAGGGCAGCGGCAGCTCGCTGATGCAGGAGAATCCCAGCGAGCGCAACAGCCGCGCGGTGCCGCGCGCGATGGCAAGCGCCGTCTCGGACTGACGGCGGTCCGGCGGTGGCACGACAGCGATGTTTCGGGCTTGCGATTCCATTGCGCCGAACGCTAGCCGATTTCGCGGCCGAGAACAAACAGGAAACGATGGCTGGCTTGCGGGAACCACGATCAGCCGGGTCGCTTGATAGTCCGGTAACGACGGACCCAAGGGCACTCCCGGCATGATCGACGATCTCTGGTACAAGAACGCGGTTTTCTACTGCCTTTCCGTCGGCACCTATATGGACGCCAACGGCGACGGCGTCGGCGACTTCAAGGGACTTTTGCGGCGGCTGGATTATCTGCACGGCCTCGGCGTCACGGCGATCTGGCTGATGCCGTTCCAGCCCTCGCCCGGCAAGGACGACGGCTACGACATCTCGGACTATTACGGCGTCGATCCGCGCTACGGCACGCTCGGCGATTTCGTGGAGTTCACCCACGGCGCGCAGCAGCGCGGCATGCGGGTCATCATCGATCTCGTGGTCAATCACACCTCCGACAGGCACGCCTGGTTTCAGCACGCCCGCAGCGATCCGAAATCCAGGCATCGCGACTGGTATGTCTGGGCCGACAAAAAACCTGCCAACGCCAACACCGGCATGGTGTTTCCCGGCGTGCAGAAATCCACCTGGAGCCACGATAAGGAGGCAAAGGCCTGGTACTTCCATCGCTTCTACGATTTCCAGCCCGATCTCAACACCTCGCATCCGGAGGTGCAGGCGGAAATCCTCAAGATCATGGGGTTCTGGATCCAGCTCGGCGTCTCCGGTTTTCGCATGGACGCGGTGCCGTTCGTGATCTCGACCAAGGGCGCGAAAGTGCGAAAGCCGGTCGAGCAATACGACATGCTCCGCTCGTTGCGGGAATTCTTGCAGTGGCGCGAGGGCAACGCCATCATATTGGCCGAAGCCAATGTGCTGCCGGAAACCGACATGCAATATTTCGGCGCCGACGGCGACCGCATGCACATGATGTTCAATTTCCAGGTCAACCAGCATCTGTTCTATGCGCTGGCCTCATCCGACTCGCGCCCGCTCGCGAAAGCGCTTGCCGCGACAAAGCCGCGCCCGGCCACCGCGCAATGGGGACTGTTCCTGCGCAATCACGACGAGCTCGACCTCGGGCGCCTTACGAAGGCGCAGCGCAATACGGTATTCAAGGCGTTCGGCCCCGACAAGAATATGCAGCTCTACGATCGCGGCATAAGGCGCCGGCTGGCGCCGATGCTGGGCGGCGACCGCCGCCGTCTCGAACTCGCCTACAGCCTGATGTGCACGCTGCCGGGCACGCCGGTGATCCGCTATGGCGACGAGATCGGCATGGGCGACAATCTCGATCTGCCCGAACGCAACTGCGCGCGGACGCCGATGCAATGGTCGACCGAGCCGCATGGCGGTTTTACCAAAGGCGACCGACCTTGTTCGCCGGTCATCGACAAGGGGCCGTATGGCTATGAGCACGTCAACGCCGCACAACAGCGGCGCGATCCCAATTCACTGCTGAACTGGACCGAGCGCATCATCCGGATGCGCAAGGAAGTGCCCGAGGTCGGCTGGGGCGACTTCAAGGTGATCAGCGCCCGCGATCCCGCAGTCTTCATCCTGCGCTACGACTGGCGCAACAATTCGGTGCTGTTCGTGCACAACCTCGACGAAAGGCCGCGCGAAATCTCGTTCGCGGTCGGGCTCGAGGGAGAGGAAGGAAAACTGCTGATCAACCTGCTGTCGGAAGATCACAGCCGCGCCGGCAAGAACGGCAAGCACACGCTGCTGCTGGAGGCCTATGGCTACCGCTGGTATCGCTGCGGCGGGCTGGATTACCTGCTGAAGCGCAGCGACATCGACGGGGTGAATGACAATCATCCGGCGTGACTTCACGGTAGGCTGTAGCCCGGATGAGCTCTTGTGACATCCGGGGTCTTCGTGATGCGGTCCCGGATGTCGCAAGAGCTCATCCGGGCTACGATCTCTAAACCACCGGCACCTTGGCCGGCCCGATAATCACGCCCTCGTTGCCACGCAAATCCAGCGTCTCGCCGACCGCCTCGCCTTCGCGGTCCATCGCGGTCGACAACAGGATTTCGCCGCTGAGGCCGATCGTGTCGGAACGAACCGACACGGGTTGGTCGCCGAGATTGAGCGCGACCAGAAGCGATCTTTCGCCATCCTGCCGCTTGTACAGCAACAATTCGCCTTCGGCCGCGAGCGGGACATAGGCGCCGGACACCAGCGCCGGCGTTTGTTTCCTGAGTTCGATCAGAACACGGTACAAACTGAGAATCGATTGCTTGTCGGCGGCAAGGTTGGCCGCGTTCTCGTGCACATAATCGTCCGGCAGCGGCAGCCACGGCTGCGCTGTCGAAAAGCCCGCCTGCGGCGTCGCATCCCATTGCATCGGCGTGCGGCAGCCATCGCGGCCGACGCCGATGCCCGGAACGTTCTTCTCGAACGGATCTCGCACCTGATCCGGCGCAATGGCGACCTGATGCATGCCGATTTCGTCGCCGTAATACAGCGTCGGCGTGCCCCGCAAAGTCAGCAGCAGCATCGCCACGACGCGGGCCTGGTCCTGCCTGACCCGGCTTGCAACGCGCGGTCGATCGTGATTGCCCAGCACCCAGTTCGGCCACGCGCCCGGCGGCAGTGCGGCTTCATACTCGGCGATGATTTTTTCGATCGCGCGGGCGTTCCATGGCGCGGACAACAAGGCAAAATTGAACGGCAGATGCGCGCCTGCGAGATCCTTGCCGTAATAGGCGACCAGCCGCTCGAACGGCAGATAGATTTCGCCGATCAACACGCGGTCATCGAATTCATCGATCACGCCGCGCATTTCCGCGATCACGTCCTGCACCTCCGCCTGGTCCGCGGTGTAGCGCGGCAGCAGGCTTTCGTGCGGCGGACGATTGGGGCGGACAGCGGGATTGGGCGGATTGTCGCGAAACTGCTCGTCCTTGATCAGATGCCAGATCACGTCGACGCGAAAGCCGTCGACGCCCTTGCGCAGCCAGAAGCGCATGACGTCGTAGATCGCCGCGCGCACTTCGCGGTTGCGCCAGTTGAGATCGGGCTGCTGCGCCAGGAAGGCATGATAGTAATATTGCCGCGTCTTCGTGTCGTATTGCCACGCGCTGCCGCCGAATTCCGACATCCAGTTGTTCGGCGCGCCGCCACCGGGCCGCGGATCGCGCCAGAGATACCAATCGCGCTTCGGATTTTCGCGCGCGCTCCGGCTTTCGATGAACCAGGGGTGCTGATCGGAGGTATGGTTGGGGACGAGATCGAGGATGATCTTGAGGCTAGCTGCGTGTGCGGCGCTCACCAGCGCGTCGAAATCCGCCATCGTGCCGAACAGCGGATCGATCCCGACATAGTCCGAAATGTCGTAGCCGAAATCGGCCATCGGCGAGGGAAAGATCGGCGACAGCCAGATCGCGTCGACGCCCAGCGCGCTTACATAGGACAGCCGCGCGATGATGCCCTTGATATCGCCGACGCCGTCGCCATTGGAGTCCTGAAAGGAACGGGGATAGATCTGGTAGAAGACGCCGTTTCGCCACCAGATGTCAACGCGCTCATTCATTGTGGAAATCGCCGATTGCCTCAATACGCAAGCCAACGCCAAACTTGCGAATGGGTTCAGTGTCTCCAGGCTCGCGTGCCCCGGATGCTGCGCAGCGCCATAAGCGCGTTTACGCGCGTCTTCGACGCGCTATGGCCTCTTGGCGGCGTGGTGCGCTGCCAAGCCGGGGCCGTAACGGACGCCGGCGCTTGGTACGGTCCCGGCTCTGCGGTGCACCGCTGAAGAAGCGCTGCACCGCGTCCGGGACACGGCCAATTTTCCCTTGGCACCTCTCGAAAAATCGGCATTGTGCGGCGATGACACAGCAAACCGAAACCAGGGCCAAGGCCGGCGCGGCGATCATTCCGGTGACGCCGTTTCAGCAGAACTGCACGCTGTTGTGGTGTGAGGCCACCAAAAAAGCCGTCGTGATCGATCCCGGCGGCGACGTGCCGCAGATTCTGGATGCGATCAAGCAGACCGGCGTCACCGTCGAACAGATCTGGCTGACCCACGGCCACATCGATCACGTCGGCGGCGCCGCCGAATTGCGCGACACGCTTAAAGTGCCGATCGAGGGGCCGCACAAGGCCGACAAATATCTGCTCGACAATGTCGAGATGAGCGGGCGCAGCTTTGGCATCACCGGCGTGCGCAATTTCGTGCCCGACCGCTGGCTCGACGAAGGCGAGCAGGTCAAGATCGGCGAACTGACGTTCGACATTTTTCACTGTCCCGGCCATTCGCCGGGCAGCGTGGTGTTCTTCAACAAGGAAATGCGCTTCGCCCATGTCGGCGACGTGCTGTTCAACGGCTCGGTCGGCCGCACCGACCTGCCCGGCGGCAGCCACGCCACGCTGATCAAGTCGATCACCGAAAAGCTGCTGCCGCTCGGCGACGACGTCAGTTTTATCTGCGGTCATGGCCCGGGCTCCAGCATCGGGCACGAGCGGATCAGCAATCCGTTCATCAACGGGACGATGTAGCGCGCCACGCAATGACGAGGGAACGGCATCCTCGGTCGCGCGTTGACCGAGATGGCCAAGGTGCAACCACGCTCGAAAGTTTTGTCCAAGCCTGCGCGTCCGGTGGGCCGACGTCCACGCTCGAAAACCGCGGCTTTCGACAAGCGCCGTGCTCTGTCGCGCGAAGCCTTGAGCGCACGCCGTAAGTTCCTTAGGGCGTTTCCCGGGGGCTTTCGCGACGAAACCTATCTCGATTGGGAGCGTGGCTATAAGTGGGACGCGCACCGGCGCTGGGAGGCGGCGCTCGGCGAATCCATTTTCGAGGACCTTATCAAGAAACAGCGATATGAAGAGATCGCGGCGGCGGCGATCCGGATCGAGTCGCGAACCAATCTGCTGTTCTCGTTTGAAAAGATGGCGCTGCGCGACGCGGTCCGCTCGCCCGCAGGCGCCAAGGCCTTCGCATTGGCGCTGTATGATTTTCTCCATGGCGACGAGCCGATGGAACTGCGATTTGCCAATTGGGTCGAAGCCGTCGCCCGACTGCCTCGCCGCAAAACCCGCGTCCTGACCTGGCCGCTTGTGACGGTATTTGGCTTCATCGCCCAGCCGACCACGCATTTCTTCCTCAAGCCCACGGTGACGCGGGAAGCCGCGCGCCGTTACGGCGTGGATTTACCCTATGCGTCGCGCCCATCCTGGCCGCTGTACAAGGATTTGCTGGCGTTCGTCCGGAAGGTGCGAGCCGATATCGGCGACATGCGACCTCGCGACATGATCGACATGCAGTCGTTCCTGTGGGTGCAAGGCTCGGACGAATATCCGGATTAGCTTCGCTTCGCGGCGATCACGGAAAACCGCGCAGCGGTCATGCGGATGACCAATCCATTCATCTACGGGACGATGTGATGCGTGTCCCGGGCGCGATGCGGCATTCTTCATGCCGCTTCGCAGAACCGGGACCCCGGTTGCGTGTTTGAGGAAACCGGGACCCCGGCTCTGCAGCGCACCGCTTCGCGAAGAGCTACGCGCTGCGCTGCGTCCGGGGAACGTTTAACCCGACACCATCTCCCTCACCCGCTGCGACAGGTTGTCGAGGTCGAACGGTTTTGTGATCATCTCCATGCCCGGCTGCAAAAAACCCTTGGCAATCGCGACGTTCTCGGCATAGCCGGTGATGAACAGGATCTTCAGGCCGGGCCTGGTTTCGCGGGCCTGATCGGCGAGTTGGCGGCCGTTCATGCCGGGCAGGCCGACGTCGGTAATCAACAGGTCGATCCGATCATGGAGCCGCAGCATGCGCAGGCCCGAGGGGCCATCGGTTGCCTCCAGCACCCGATAACCCTGATCGTGCAGCATCTCGACGATCACCCCGCGCACCACCGGCTCGTCCTCCACCACCAGCACGGTCTCGCCGGTCGCGACGTGCTCGTCGATAACGGCAGAAGCTGCGCGTTCCTCGGCGGCGTCGCCGTGATGGCGCGGCAGATACAGCCTGACCGACGTGCCCGCGCCCTGCTTGCTGTCGATCAGCACATGGCCGTTGGACTGCCGTGCAAAACCGTAGATCATCGACAGGCCAAGCCCGGTGCCCTGCCCGATCGGCTTGGTGGTGAAGAACGGATCGAAGGCGCGCGCCGCCACCTCCGGACTCATGCCGGCGCCGGTGTCGGTGACGTCGATGCGGATGTAATCGCCGGGCAGCAGCGCCGGCGTGTCGGCGTCGATGCCTTCGATCCGCGCGTTCGCAGCGGCGATGGTGAGCTTGCCGCCGTCGGGCATCGCGTCGCGGGCGTTGATGGCGAGATTGAGCAGCGCGCTTTCGAGCTGGTTCGGATCGCACAGCGTGCACCACAATCCGGCGGAAGCGGCGATGTCCAGGTCGATCCGCTCGCCGATGGTCCGGCGCAGCAGGTCCTCCAGCGACACCACCAGCGCATTGGCGTCGACGGATTTCGGAATCAGCGGCTGGCGCCGCGCGAACGCCAGCAACCGGTGCGTCAGCGCCGCGGCGCGGTTGGCCGAGGTCATCGCCGCGTTGATGTAGCGGCTGACGTTCTCGGTGCGCCCCTGATCGAGCCGGGTCTGCAGCAGATCCAGCGATCCGACGATTCCGGTCAGCAGGTTGTTGAAGTCGTGGGCGATGCCGCCGGTCAATTGCCCGACCGCTTCCATCTTCTGCGACTGGCGCAACGCCTCTTCGGTGGCCTTCAGGCGGTCGGTCGCGGCCTTCTCAGAGGTGACGTCGCGGGCGACGGCATAGATGCAATCCTTGTCCGACACGCCGGTCCAGGACAGCCAGCGATACGATCCATCCTTGTGACGGAAGCGGCTCTCGAACCGCACGGTGGTTTCGCTGCTGCTGAGTTTTTTTACCTGGGCCCGGGTTATTCCGCCGTCATCCGGATGCTCCAGCCATTCCGAGGTGCGGCTCAGCAATTCGGCTTCGCTCCAGCCCAGCGTCCTGGTCCAGGCCGGATTGACGGTCTGCCAGACGCCGTTGCGGTCGGCGACCAGCAGCAGGTCCTGCGACACGTTCCAGATGCGGTCGCGCTCGCGGGTTTTTTCCTCGACCCGTTCGGCGAGCGTCGCGTTCAGTTCGGCGAGCTGGCCCGCAAGCTTGCGCTGTTCCGCTTCGCTCTGCTGAAGCGCGCGCTCGGCTTCCACCTGTTCGGTGATATCGCTATGCGCGCCGACCAGACGCACCGCCTTGCCGTTTTCGTCGCGCTCGATGGTGGATTTGACGGAAATCCAGCGCAACTCGCCGTCGTTCGGGCGGATGATCCGGTAGCGCACGGTGTAGTCGCGGACGTCGCCCGCGACCGCGTCGCGGAATTTCCTTTCGGTAGCTTCACGGTCGTCGGGATGAATGCGCTGCACCCAGTCTTCATGGGTCTCGGTGGCGGCGTCGGGCGGCAGCCCGTGGATCAAAAGATATTCCGGCGAGCGGCGGTTGCGGAAGCCGGTGCGCAGGTCGACCTCAAGACCGCCGATCCGGCCGATCTGCTGCACGCGCGCGAGCTCGGCTTCGCGCTCGCGCAACGCCTGGGCGGCGAGGTGTTCTTTTGTCACGTCGCGGCAAACCACCAAAACGCCGCCGACGCCGTCGGCTTCGTCGATCGGGCTGTAGCCGTAGGTCCACCAGACCTGTTCGAGCCTGCCGTGACGCGTCACCGGCACCAACTGGTTCTCATGCCAGGTCGCGCCGCCGCCGCCCATCACCTGTTCGATCTGCGGACCGATGATGGGCCAGATTTCGGCCCAGCAGTCGCGGCCGCGCTGGCCGAGCGCGCTCGGGTGCCGCTCCGGTCCCATGGTCTGGCGGTAGGCGTCGTTGTAAAACTGGATCAGCTCCGGACCCCACCAGATGAACATCGGGTGGTTGGTGTTGAGCAGAATCCGCACGGCCGTGCGCAGGCTTTGCGGCCAGCTGTCCGCCGATCCGATCGGGGTTTTCGACCAGTCATATGCGCGCGTGAGCGCGCCCATCTCCCCGCCACCGGCGAGAAAATCCGCGTTTCTTGGTCGATTGAAATCCAGCATTACGCTCGGCGGCCCCCCGGCCGTACAAATGGCAGCCGGAACCTACCCGCCCGTCGCACGGGGGGCAAACGTCGGGGCGTTCCGTTTGGTTCCGATTTATTTTCGCTCAGCCGGAACAAAAACGCGGATTGTTGCGCGCACCTACTTCATCAGGCCCGCCGCGGTGAGGGCGCGGGTAATCACCGCGCCGACATCGATCGCCGGGCGCCGCGGCGGCCGTTGTGACTTGGCGTGGCTGGCCGACACCGCGATGGGCCAGGGAATTGCGTTGATCTCGGGCGCAGGCGGTGGAGGAAACACGGCGGGCGGCAACGTAATCGTCGGCAACGTCGGCGCGGCCGCAGCCGGTTGCGACGCTTCGCCGGGCTGATGAACCCGGCCGGTCAGGCCGAAAAAGGCGGCGATATGATAGGAGGAGGAAATTCCCGCCTCGATCATGAATGCGCCCTGCGCGCCGTAGCGCTCATCATTGTCGGCGATGCCGAGCGGCGTGCCGTGCGCCATGTCGGTGATGGTGTAGGATTCGACCAGCGTCTGCCCCTCCGCATTCCACCAGATCGCGCGGGGATGGCCGTCGACCGTGGATTGCGACATCGGCGTCGGCGGCAGGCCATGCACGTCAAGCCACTGCTTGACGATCTCGTCGGCATTGGCGGGATTGACGGTCTTGTCGGCGCTGCCGTGCCACACCGACAGTTTCGGCCATGGGCCCTTGTGCTTCGAGGCGTTGCGCACGAGATCGCCGAGTTCACGTGCCGGGCGCGAGGGCGACTGGAACATGCCGTTCAAGGCCTGCTGCACATTGCTGGCGATGCCGTAGGGCAGGCCTGCGATGATCGCGCCGCCCGCGAACACTTCCGGATAGGTCGCCAGCATCACCGCGGTCATGGCGCCGCCGGCGGAAAGGCCGGTGATGAAGATGCGCTTGCCGTCTATGCCGTGCTCGCGCGCCATCCGCGCGATCATCTGCCGGATCGACAGCGCTTCGCCGCTGCCGCGCGAAGTATCTTCCGGATTAAACCAGTTGAAGCAGGCGTTGCCGTTGTTCGATGTCTTCTGTTCCGGCATCAGCAGCGCAAAGCCGTAGCGCGCCGCCAGCGTCGACCAGCCGGCGCCGGTGTCATAGCCGGCGGCGTTCTGGGTGCAGCCATGCAGCACCACGACCAACGGCAGCTTCTGCCGCGCGCGCTGATCGCCCGGCAGATACGAAAACATTTTCAGGTCGCCGGGATTGCTGCCGAATCCGGTGGTTTCGGTCAGCCGGCTGCTCCTGGCGCCCCGGCCGAACCCTTGCGGCAGACCGCTCAAACCTTTGAGTTCGTTCAGTTTCGGCAGGCGGCGGAGGAATTCGATATTGTCGGCGAGGGACACGGCAGCTCCTGTGTGAGAACCCTATAACCTCATCGAGAACAATTAGTTGCTGCACTGCAAAATAAAAGCATTGTGTGCGTCCAGTTCACAGAATTGTGCCGGTAAGGATTAACCGCCATCTCGCCACACGCTCGCCGTCATCCTGACGAGCCGCGCAACGCGAGGCCGTCATTGCGAGCCAACGGGTCCGGCTCCGCCGGCCCGATGACAGGCTCCGCGAAGCAATCCAGTGAACGAGGCGCAGACTGGATTGCTTCGTCGCAAGAGCTCCCTCGCAATGACGATCAAATCGCCTTCAATTTCCTGTACGCGAACCAGCTCTGATCAACGGCGATGAAACCAGCTACAAACCACGGAATGGAACGGGTTAAAGAACTCGATGGTCTGAGGGCGCTTGCGATTCTCCTCGTTGTCGCGTGGCACTATATCGGCATCGTCGGCGGTCCCGAATCTGCCTTGTGGCGGGCATTCATTTTCGGTCGCACCGGCGTCGACCTGTTTTTCGTCCTGTCCGGCTATCTGATCACGCGCATCTTGTTGGCCAACACTGAATCGCCGAGCTACTTCTCGGCGTTTTACGGCCGCCGCAGCTTTCGCATTCTGCCGATCTATTTCGTGATGCTTGCGATCTACCTCATCGGCAGGCAGCTGGGCGGCAGTGCGCCGATCCTGTTCGGCGGGCCGTTGCCATGGTGGTCTTACGTCATCGGGCTTCAAAACATCTGGATGGCGATCGAACAGAACTATGGAGCCGCCTGGCTTGCCGGCACATGGTCGCTCGCGATCGAAGAGCAGTTTTATCTCATCTTCCCGCTTGTCGTTTATTACACTCCATTGCGGAGCCTGCCGCGCTTCCTGATCGCGCTTTTGGTGCTCTGTCCGGTCGGGCGCCTCATCGCCTGCGGCCTGGGCGACGAACTCGGCTATTACGTGCTGATGCCATTGCGGGCGGATATCCTTGCGATCGGCGCGCTGATCGCGTGGCTGGAATTCTCGGGCTCCATTTCCGCTGATGTTCGGCGGATTTTCCAGATCGTGTTCTGGTCCAGCGTTTGCTTCTTCCCGGTCTTCGCCTGGGTGATCGAGAATTCGACCTTCAACATGGCGGCCTGGGGCCATAGCTATCTGGTGGCGCTTTACGGATCGATGCTCTTTATGGTGCTCGACCACAGAAGCGCGCCGCAACTCGCGTTTCTCAGAAGCCGTCCGGCAGCTTTCTTCGCCCGCATCTCCTACGCGCTTTATTTAACCCATGGTTATGTGCTGATCCTGGTCTTCCTCGCGGCGAAATCCAGTGCCACGGTCGCGAGCTGGCACGGCGCCGCGCTTACGATACTTGCTTTTGCGATCTCCATCGCAATTTGCATCGCGAGCTATCGGTTCATCGAGGGACCGCTGATTGGGATGGCTCATCGAAAATTTAATTTCGGCAAGCCGCAGAACAGCGGCGCTCAGGTGCTGACAACGGCCAGCGTTTGATAAAGGACGATGGCGTTTGCGAAGCAGGCATGCGCGACAACGACCGTTGGGGCAATTGCCATCTGCCGCCTGTCCACGTAGCCTGCTCCCCAACCAGCCAAGAACAAACGCCGTCCGGAGAGAAACCCATGGCACGCCTGAAGTTTGGAGCCTTCCTCGCCCCGCATCATCCGATCGGCGAGCATCCGATGCTGCAGTTCCGCCGCGACCTCGATTTCGTCGAGCAGATCGACGCGCTCGGCTTCGACGAGTTCTGGTGCGGCGAGCATCACTCTTCGGGCTGGGAGATGATCGCCTCGCCGGAGATGTTCCTCGCCGCCGCCGGCGAGCGCACCAAGCGGATAAAACTCGGCACCGGCGTGGTGTCGCTGCCCTATCACCATCCGTTCAACGTGGCGCAGCGCATGGTGCAGCTCGACCACATGACCGGCGGCCGCGCCATTTTCGGGTCCGGCCCGGGCGCGCTGGCGTCGGATGCGCATACGCTCGGCATCGATCCGATGACCCAGCGCGACCGCCAGGACGAGGCGATCGCCATCATCCGCCGGCTGTTCAAGGGCGAGCGCGTCACCGCCAAGAGCGACTGGTTCACCATGAATGACGCGGCACTTCAGCTGCTGCCGCTGCAGGAGGAGATGCCGTTCGTGGTGGCGTCGCAGATCTCGCCCTCGGGCATGACGCTGGCCGGCAAATACGGCATCGGCATCATCTCGCTCGGCTCGATGTCGACCCAAGGCTTGATGGCGCTGCCGACGCAATGGGGTTTTGCGGAGGACGCCGCGAAGAAGGCCGGCACTACGGTAAGCCGCGCCAACTGGCGCGTGTTGCTGTCGTGGCACATCGCGGAAACCCGCGAGCAGGCGCGGCGCGAGGCCGGCGAAGGGCTGATGCGCTGGCACAACGAATATAATGTCGGCACGCTGCAGCGGCCGGGCCTGCAGCCCTTCACCTCGCCCGAGGATGCGGTGGAGAAAACCGCCGGCGGCGAAGCCGCGGCCTCCACCATCGGCACGCCGGACGATCTGGTGAAGACCATCAGGAACCTGATGGACGTCAGCGGCGGCGTCGGCACCATCGTCGGCTTCGTGCATGACTGGGCCAATCCGGAAAACACAAGGCGCAGCTGGGACATGGTGGCGCGCTACGTGATTCCGGAGATCAACGGCTACACCGCAAAGCTGCGCGAGTCGCAGAAATTCGTGATCGAGAACCGCGCGATATTCGAGCGCGCAGGGCAAGCGGTGATGGCGAAGATCATGGAGAACGACAAGGCCGCCGCGGCCTTGCCGCTCACGGGGCCGGGGCGCGTCGCGATCCCGACCATCAACGCGCCGGATTTGCAGAAGGAAGCCGCGAAGCGGAAGGCGTGACCACCGCCGCCCGTCATCCTGAGGTGCTCGCCGTCTTCGGCGAGCCTCGAAGGATGGAAGTTGGAACACCGTACGCGCGGCCATCCTTCGAGACGCGCGCAAGTGCGCGCTCCTCAGGATGACGGCGGTGTTAGAGTTGCCGCGCGTAATAAATTACTTCCCGTAATACTCCTGCACCGTCTCCCACGCGACGTTCTGCAAAAACCGCGCGGTTGGCTCGTCGATCCCCGCAAGATAGCTGTTGCCGACCGGCGAACGCCCGGTCAACGCCGAGAACACCACGCAAGCCGCGAGATAGGTCCCGGCGAGACTCGGGTGCCGCTTGTCGGGCGCATAGAGATTGAGTTCCGGCTGTTTTGCGACCGCGCGCGCAAACGCCAATCCTGCCGGAATCACCAGCGCGTCATTGGCATTGCCGGCGACCGTGTAGGCTTCCGCGAGTTGCGCGGTCATTTCCGGCTTGTCGGCATAGGCCCAGGACATGAAGAATACCGGCTTTGCGCCGCCGGCCCGCGCGGCGTCGGCGCCTTTCTTCGCGAAGTCGGTGAATACGGTCTTCAGCTTCGGATGGATCGGGCACTGGCTGCAATCCATCATGATCGCGACATCGAACAATTTATCGAGCTTGTTGAAGACGACGTTGTTCTGCTCGTCGAACGAATAGTTGCCGATGGCGTTGGGGCGGAAATAGCTCGCCGTATCGTGCCAATCAAAGCCGGAGCCGCTGATGGTCACCGAGGTGGCGCGATAGCTCTGCTTGTTGGCGGGGTCCGCGGCCCGTTCCAGCGCCAGCACGTGGCTGTGCATGCTGTTGTTGTAGTAGAAAAAACTGTTGCCGATAAAAATCTCGGTTTTCGGAAAATCCGGACCGAGCGTGGTGAGCCTGGGCTTGGTCTGCGCCAACAGCCCGGTCGAGCCGCTGATGGCAGCCATCACGATCAACAACGCGCGCAATATTCTCGGCATGGCAGTCTCCCTGTCCGCTTTTGTTTGCAGCAGCCTATCATGGCGCGCGGATTTTTCGTAACCCACACGTATGCGAATATGATATGGGAAGCGATCAGCCGGAGCTTTTTTGCCATGTCGATGCAGAGTGTGGCCTCCCCCGCGACAGCCTTCGTCGGTCCGCCGAAACGCGCGGCGCTTGCCCACATTCCGGGCGACGAGGGCTGGCCGGTGATCGGCCGCACGCTGGCGGTGCTGGCCGACCCCAAGGGCGAGGTCGAACGCATGGCCGCCAAATACGGCCACGTCTATCGCAGCCGCGTGCTTGGCGAGACCAGCATCTCGGTGCTGGGACCCGAAGCCAACGAACTGGTGCTGTTCGACCAGACCAAATTGTTTTCCTCCACCTATGGCTGGGAAATCGTGCTCGGCCGGCTGTTTCCGCGCGGGCTGATGCTGCTGGATTTCGACGAGCACCGGCTGCATCGCCGGGCGCTGTCGGTGGCGTTCAAGTCCGGGCCGATGAAATCCTATCTCGGCGAACTCGATGCCGGAATCTCGAAGCGGGTGGCGCAATGGCGCGCGCAGCCGGGGCCGATCCTGTTCTATCCGGCGATGAAGCAGCTCACGCTCGATCTCGCCGCCACCTCGTTTCTCGGCGCCGGCATCGGACCCGAGGTCGACGAGATCACCCGCGCCTTTGTCGACATGGTCGCCGCCGCCGTCACCCCGATCCGCACGCCATGGCCCGGCACCCAGATGGCGCGCGGCGTCAAGGGCCGCCAGCGCATCGTCAAGTATTTCTCCGAGCAGATTCCGATCCGCCGCTCGCAGGGCGGCGACGACCTGTTCTCGCAATTGTGCCGCGCCACCCATGACGACGGCGCACTGCTGTCGACTTTAGACATCGTCGACCACATGAGTTTTTTGATGATGGCGGCGCATGATACGCTGACTTCGTCGCTGACGTCGTTCATCGGCGCGCTCGCCGCCAACCCGCAGTGGCAGCAAAAACTGCGCGACGAGGTGAACGCGCTCAACTTGCGCGCCGACGAGCCGACGACGTTCGACAAGCTCGAGGCGATGCCGCTGTCGGAGATGGCATTCAAGGAGGCGATGCGGATGAAGCCGCCGGTGCCGTCGATCCCGCGCCGCGCCACCCGCGACTTCACCTTCAAGGGTTATGCGATCCCGGCGGGCACCATGACCTCGGTCAATCCGCTGTTCACCCACCACATGCCGGACGTCTGGCCCGACCCCGAGACGTTCGATCCCATGCGATTCACCGACGCGGCGCAGCGCGCCCGCCACCGCTTTGCCTGGGTGCCGTTCGGCGGCGGCGCGCATATGTGCCTGGGGCTGCATTTCGCCTACATGCAGGCCAAATGTTTTGCCCGGCATTTCCTGCAGAACCTCAGCGTTTCGCTGGCGCCCGGCTATATCCCGCAATGGCAGATGTGGCCGATCCCGAAACCAAAGGACGGCTTGCGGGTGACGCTGAAGGCGGTGTGAACCCCACCGTCATTGCGAGGAGCGCAGCGACGAAGCAATCCAGTCTGCGCCCGGGGCTCTGGATTGCTTCGCTTCGCTCGCAATGACGACGCTGTTACGCCGGCGCGCCGAGGCCGACCACATCGATGCCGTCGGCGCGTCCGCGAATCGGGAGTTGCCCGAGGTCGCGAACCGCGAATGGCGGCGCGGAGCTGAACCGCGCCATCGCCGCGCGGGATGCAAGAAAGCCGCCTTCCACATTGCGGCTGAGCTCTTCCAGCCGCGCGGCGGTGTTCATGACATCGCCGTTGAAAACGATGGCGCGCTTGATGTCGCCGATTTCGCCGACGATCACCGGCCCGAAATGCAGGCTGCCGCGGATCCGCGGGCTCGCGCCGAACTCGCGTTCGAACTGACCCGATGCGCGTAATAACTCGTCGCGCATCGCCACAAAGCAGCGCAACGGTCGGCAGTCGATCGCGCCGCTGCGTTCCGGCCAGGTCACGATCACCTCATCGCCGACGTAATTCAGGACTTCGCCGCGGGTGTCCACCACCGCGATGGTCAGCAGGCGGAAGGTGCGATCGAGAAAGCGGTGGATGCCGACGCCGCCGAGCTGTTCGGCCAGTCCGGTCGATCCCGCGATGTCGACGAACAGCACGAAGCGGTTTTCCTCGACCGGCGTGTGATAGCGCCCGGTGATGAAATTTCGCAGCGCGCGCGGGCCGATCAGGTTGGCGATGGCCAGCGCCAGATTCATCAAAACCGCGATCACGGCGGAATAGATGAAGCCGATCCAGAAACTTCCAGTGGAGGTTTCGCGCGGCACCCCGGCGATAACCTCACCGAGCTGGAAAAGCTGAATGATCACGATGATCGAGGCGTAGATCGCGCTGCGCGCCATCAGATTGGCGGTGAACGACAGATCGTTGAGCCGGACCCGTAGCGCTCCATCCAGCACGAACAGCTCGACGCCCCCGATCGTAACGCTCATCAGCAGCCCGTAGGCGACCCCCACCGCCAAGGAGGATGGCGAGGTGCGCCCCTGAACGAAACTGACCCCAAGTCCCGCGATCATGCCCACCACAATGATGACGGCGAACATTCGCAGCTTTCTTTCGAGCCTTGCGTTCATGATGCACCCCCGCGTGACGCCCGGCCGACTATACACGGACCGCCGCTCGATCCGCGATATGATGCGTGCCGGGAAAAAACGGATTGGCTTTGACCGGGCGCTGGTCCAAAATACGGCTTACTTCAAGAAATCGGAACATCCGGAGGCTGTCATGATCCGCTCCGATCTCGATCCGCTCATCCTCGACCTCCTGGAATGGATCGGCCGCGAGCCGCGTAGCTACGCCGACGTGATCGATGCTTGGCGCACTTCATGCCCGCGGCTGACGGTGTGGGAAGACGCGATGGATCGCGGGTTTGCGGTGCGCGAGCATGTGCCGGGACGCGAGGTGATGATCCGGCTCACCGCGGCGGGACGCGAATTTTTGCGCAAGCATGGGCGGATCGACACGCCATCTGTAGCCCGGATGGAGCGAAGCGCAATCCGGGGCCACGATACAACGACGTGAAGATCCCGGATTGCGCTTCGCTCCATCCGGGCTACGCGTTCACCCCTTGGCGTCGTCGAACGCCTTGCGGACGGCGGCGAGGCCCTGCTGCTGCGGGGTCCAGTTGCGGCCGCAGGTGATGGCGCCATCGACCACCAGGTCGTGGCCGTTGATGAAGGTGGATTCGTCGCTGGCGAGGAACACCGCGGCGTACGCAATGTCTTCCGGCAATCCGGCGCGCTGGATCGGCTGCGCGGTCTTGTAGATTTCGCGCATCACCTCCGGCGTCTTCTCGGCCGCCTCGACGGATAGACCGAGCGCCTTGCCGAAAATGCCGGTGGCGATCGCGCCCGGCGAAATGCTGTTGACGCGGATGCCGGATTCGCCGAGTTCCATCGCCACGCATTTGGTGAGATGGATCACCGCGGCCTTGGCCGCGCCATACACGATCGACGACGAGAAGCCGGCGAGCCGTCCTGCGATGCTGCCATTGTTGATGATGCTGCCAAACCCCTGTTTGCGCATATGGGGGCTTACGTGTTTCATGCCGAGCATCACGCTGCGCACCAGCGTCGCCATCGCGGCATCGAAGCGAGCAACCTCGAGGCCCTCGATGCCGCCGGTCTGCGCCGGGCCGCCGGCATTGTTGAACAGGCAATCGATGCGGCCGAATTTGTCGATCGCGGTGCCGATCAGCGCCCGCATCTGGTCTTCCTGCGTGACATCGGTTTTAAGGAACACGCAATCGGCCCCGAGCTTCTTGGCGAGCGCCTCGCCCTCCGGCGCGCGGCGCCCGGCGATCACGATTTTCGCCCCCTCCGCGACGAAGATTTCCGCAGTCCGCAATCCGATGCCGCTGGTGGCGCCGGTGATGACCGCGATCTTGCCGTTCAGCCGCCCCATGTCGCTCTCCTTTTTATATAAAAGTTTGGGTTCCGCATCATCCGGGCTTGCGGCGGGCAAAGCAAGCCGTGCCCGCCCGCTGCCCGCCATTTGCCTTTGCCGTCGGGATTTTTCCTCTATGGTCGGCCTTATTTTCGATGTGGCGGTCGGCTGAATGGGACAGATGGCGAGATGGGCTGACGAATTTCGGCGGGGTTGGCAGGGAATCTCGCAACCGCCGTTGCTTTTAGGTACGGGCTTTGCGGTGCTCTGCCTCGCGGTGGCCACTGCTGCGCGGTGGAGCCTGTCGTTGATCCGGCCGGAGTTGGCCTTCTCGCTGTATTTTCCGGCGGTGCTGTTTGCCACCGCGTTCGCCGGTTTCCGGATCGGCCTTGCCACCGCGGTGGCCGGCGCCGTGCTCGGTACTGTGCTGGCGTTCGGAGAGCCTGCAACGGATTCCGCCAAACTGGTTCTGCTGCTGATCTATGTGGTGGTCTCCGGACTCATCATGTGGGGTACCCAGCACTACCGGTCGATCGCGTCGCATCACCGGCAGATTTCAAAGCGCCTGATCGAGGAGGAAACCTATCGCAAGCTGGTGGTCGAGGAGCTTCAGCATCGGCTGAAAAACAAGCTGTCGACCCTCCACGCCGTGCTGCATCAGGTGCTGCACAATCAGCCGCAGGTCTGGGCCAGCATCGACGGGCGGATCCGCGCGCTGTCGGCCACCGACGATCTCATTGCGCGGGCCGACGGCAGCGGCTGCGAACTCAGGGAATTGCTGCTGTCCGAATTGGGGCCCTACGGCCATGTGCGATTCACCCTGAACGGCGAACCGCTGTTTCTCCCGGCAAAGCTCGCCGTCAGTTTCGCGCTGATTTTTCACGAACTCGCCACCAACGCCGGCAAATACGGCGCGTTTTCGTCGCCGCGCGGGCTGCTGCAGGTGTCATGGTCGGTCGCCGGCGACCGCCTCACGGTGGTCTGGGACGAAAACGAGGGTCCGCCGATCGGCACGGTCGGGCCGGCCGGGTTCGGGACCAAGCTCTTGAATTCCGCGCTGCGACCCTTCGACGGCAGCACCGAGATCGCATTCTTACGGACCGGCGTCCACTGCACGCTGAAATGCCGGATCCCGCGCGACGCGCCCTGAGATAACTCGTCATGCCCGGCCTTCGTGCCGGGCATCCACGTCTTACTTTCACTACAGCACGAAAGACGCGGATGGCCGGGACGAAGCCCGGCCATGACGACTGGGTGTCGCCGTTGACACTCTGTTAATGACAACTCGCGGCGGTTCCATGCAAACCGCCCGCGCCGCGCCGTGTCATCGTGTTTCTGACAATGACTTAACGAAAACTACAAGAGAGATTGCGAAGGTCGGCGACCATGCAAAGTGCCGGCAAACATCTGTTTTCGACCCTCCCAGCCGACGGCGAACATGCCGTCGTCCGTCCGGACGCTTCTTCCGCCGGGATTGGGGCGGTAACCGAGCGCGATGTCCACGCCGAGTTGAACCTGCTGAGCGAAATCGTGAGGCAGCTGCCCGCCGGCATAACCGTGCAGGACGAGCACGGCCGTTTCCTGCTGGTCAACGACGCCGCCGCGGCACGCTTGAAGGTTTCTGCCGAGGATTTGCTCGCCGCCGCGCCTGCGACGCTCGAGCTGACCCGTCGCCGCGAAGCCTGCATCGAATTGTTGAGCGCCGATCGCGCGGTCGTGACCGAGGAATGCGTGTCCGACGGGCAAGTCAGGCGGACGTTCCTTGACGCCCACCGGCCGGTTCGCATTGGCGATGCAAAGCTGCTGCTGACCAGCTCCGCCGACCTCAGCGAGCAGAAGGCCGTCCAGGACGAGCTGTTCCGCCGCGCCTATTTTGACGAGTTGACCGGGCTGCCGATGCGGCGGGTGATCGAACGGCACGTCAACGACCTCTTGCATGACGACGACATCGAACCGTTTGCGCTGGCTTTCCTCGATATCGACAATTTCAAGCACATCAACGACTATTACGGCCACGCCATCGGCGATGCGTTGCTGGTCGAGGTCGCGCGGCGGCTCGGGCTCGACTTGCGCGAAAGCGACATGCTGTCGCGGATCAGCGGCGACGAATTTTTGCTGCTGCTCAATCCGATCCGGAGCCAGCAGGAGGTTGCCGAATACATCCAGTTCCTGCTGCAGCGGCTAAGGGCGCCGTTCTTCGTCGACGGCTCCGAAGTGTTCGCTTCCGCCTCGATCGGCGTCAGCCTCTATCCCGAGCATGGCCGCAGCTACGACGCGCTGCGCCAGAACGCCGACATCGCGATGTACCGCGTCAAGAACGAAGGCAAGGGCGCCGCGGTATTCTTCGATGTCAGCATGGAGCGCGAGGCCTTGGCGCGCATGGAGCTCGAGCAATCGCTGCGGCTGGCGATCCTCGACAAGAAATTCTGCTGCGCGTTCCAACCCAAGGTCGACATCCGCACACGGGAGATCAAAGGCATCGAGGCGCTGGTGCGCCTGCGCAACGACGAAGGCGTGCTGCAGGCGCCGGGCACCTTCATCAATCTTGCGGTCGAACTGGGGCTGATCGACGAACTCACCCATCTGGTGCTGGCCGAGATCATGAAGTCGATCGACCTGATCAACGACACCTTTGGCGCCAACACCAGCATCAGCATCAATGTCGCTGCAAAACAGGCCGGCAATCCGGAGTTCATGCAGTCGTTCGCCCGTGCGCTGGAAGCGACCGGCTGTCCGCGGCGGTTTATTATCGAAGTCACGGAAGATGCGTTCGTCGCCAAAACCCATTTCCAGGACGAGATCCTGCCGATCTTCCGCCGGCTCGGGGTGGGGATTTCCATCGACGATTTCGGCATCGGTTATTCATCATTGTCGGCGCTGGCCGATATCACCGCCGACAAGATCAAGATCGACCGTTCCTTCATCACCGACATTCACCAACGCCCGCGCAGCCAGGGCATCTTGAAAGCCATCGAATCCTTGAGCGAAGCGCTCGGCATGACCGTGATCGCGGAAGGCATCGAGACGTTCGAGGAATTGGCCTATCTGCAGGCGGCCACCAAGATTCGCTACGCCCAGGGATTTTATTTCTCCAAGCCGATTTTCCTGGAGGAACTCGGCGCGCTGGGGCGGACCGCGACCGTGGCCCGCGCTATCTCGGAAAACCGGCCCACACCGGAAACCCGCCCGGTCTACTCGCGTGCCAACGGGTACGGAAGGTAATTCCGCCGTGCCCCGGACGCTGCGCAGCGCGTAGCACTTGCGAAGCGGTGCGCTGCAGAGCCGGGGCCGTAACAAGCGCCGGTGTCCGGTACGGTCCCGGCTCTGCGGAGCGGCATGAAGAATGCCGCACCGCGTCCGGGACACGATGCCTTCGGCTACCGCGTCAGCGCCGGCAGCGGTTTCACCTTGTCGTCGGGCGGGCCGGCCTGCATGGTGATCAGCGTCATCGACACCAGATCGTAATAGCCGATGATCCCGATGATATCCATGATGCCGCGTTCGCCGAACTGGCTGAGCGCGGCCTTGTAGACCGGGTCCGATACTTTCTTGTCGCGATAAAGTTCGGTTGCGAGATCATACAGCGCCGTCTCGTCTTCCTTCATGCCGTCCGGACGCTTGCCTTCGGCGATGGCGTCGGCGATTTTCGGATCGAGGCCGCCTTTCAGCGCCAGCGGATAATGCGCGTACCATTCATACTGCGCGGTCCATTGCCGCGCCGTGATCAGGATCGCGAGTTCGCTCAGGCGCGCCGGCAGCGAAGTATTCCAGCGCAGATATTCCGACATCGCCGTCAGCCGGTTCGCCAAATCCGGATTGTAGATGTAAGCCCGATACGGTGGATTGACGAATTTCGCGTTGCGTGGTGGGGCCGAGATCATGTCCGCCCATTTCTTCTGTTCAGGATTGAGTTGCTCGGCCTTCATCGGCAGGAAGCGCGTGATTTCGTCGGCGCGGACGGAGGGCGCGAGGGCAAGCGACGCGGCGACGGTGGTAGAGGTTAGAATGCGTTTCATTTTTTTCTCCCATTATATTTTGTAACTCCGTCATTGCCGGGCTTGACCCGGCAATCCATCCTCTTCGAAAGACTCTTGCGAAGATCGATGGATACGCGGGTCAAGCCCGCGTATGACGCTGAGTGCATGTGAACGCTTCGTTCTTACTCGCCCTTGATGTTGTTCTCCTGCACCACCGGACCCCACAGGTCCATTTGCGCTTTGAGAAATTTTCGCTCGTCCTCGGGCCCGCCGAGCAGCATCGTGACCTGCAGGTTTTCCGAAATCTGTTTCGAAATCGCAGGCTCCCGCAGCGTTTCGATCAGCGCGTTGCCGAACCGCTCGTTGATCGGTTTTGGGGTGCCGGCCGGTGCGAAGACGCCCCACCAGGCGTAGGATTCGAAGCCCGCAAAGCCGCTTTCGATGGCGTTCGGCACCGCCTGCAGCGTCGGCATGCGCGTCTTGCCGGTTTGCAGCAGCGGCTGGATGGTCGCGGCGCTGACTTGCGGCATTACAAGTGCTGCGCTGCCGATAATGAAGTCGACGTGGCCGGCGATGGCGTCGTTCATGGCGGGGCCGCCGCCGCGATAGGGCACGTGCACCATCTTGATGCCGGCGCGTTTTGTCAGCTGCACCATGGTGAGGTGGCCGACGCTGCCTGAGCCGACCGACGCGTAGGTCAGCGTGTCGGGCTTGGCCTTTGCCGCCTCGATGACATCGGCCAGCGTCTTGTAGGGGCGCGTGGGATGCGTCGCCAGCACGTTGGGCGCGGTGCCGATCAGCACCACGGGATCGAGGTCCTTCACCGTGTCGAACGGCAGGTTCTGCAGGAACGGATTGACCGCGTGGGTGTCGAACACGAACAGCCAGGTATTGCCGTCGGGCGCCGACTTCGCCACCGATGCGGTGCCCGCGCTGCCCGATCCGCCGGACTTGTTTTCGATGACGATGGTGGCGTTAAGGCGCTGCTGCAGTCCGTTTTGCACCAGCCGCGCGATCGGGTCCACGGTGCCGCCCGGCGGAAACGGCACCACGATCTTGATGATGCCCGACGGCCAGTTTTGCGCGCGCGCGATGCGGCAGTGTCCCAGCAACGGCGTCAGCGCCGCGCCGGCAATGATCGATCGCCGCGTGATCGGCATGAAATCCTCCCTTTTCCGTTCAAACCTTTTTTGGCGGCAGCGCGCCGCAGGCGCAAGTGAACCACACTGCGCGCCGACAATACAGATGGCTCGGATTTTTCGTGAGTAACCTTGGCCGCGCCGGTCGTTCGCGCTAGATCATTGCGCCAATCGAGCCAATCAGGGATGCCATGAACCACACGTCACTGTTTTCGCCGCTGCAAGTCGGACCCTATCGCTTGAACCATCGCATCGTGATGGCGCCATTGACGCGGATGCGGGCGGAGCGGACCAGTTTTGCGCCGCGGACGTTGAACGCGGAATATTACGGGCAACGCGCCACCGCGGGCGGACTGATCATCGCCGAAGCCTCGCCGGTGGCGGCGACGGGGCGCGGAAATCCGGCCACGCCCGGCATCTATTCGGACGATCAGGTGGAAGGTTGGCGCAGGGTTGTCGAGGCCGTCCATGCCAAGGGCGGCTTCATCTTTTTGCAGCTCTGGCATGTCGGGCGGGTGTCGCATTCCTCGTTGCAGCCGGGCGGCGTGCTGCCGGTCGCGCCATCGGCGGTGCCGATCACCGGAGAGGGAATGCTGGCGATGACGGCATCCGGCAAGCCCGCGCCCTATGAGACGCCGCGTGCACTGGAAACGCATGAGATCGCTGAGGTGATCGACGCGTTCCGGATCGGCGCGCGCAACGCGATGCAGGCAGGTTTCGATGGCGTCGAAATCCACGGCGCCAACGGTTATCTGCTGGAGCAATTCCTGCAATCCCACACTAATCTGCGCACCGACCGCTACGGCGGATCGATCGCCAACCGCGCGCGCCTGCTGCTCGAGATCGTCGATGCCGCGATCGGCATCTGGGGCGCCGACCGCGTCGCGGTGCGGCTGTCGCCCTATGGCGTCGCCAACGGCAGCGGTGAAGTGGACCCGATGCCGCTCTACGGCCATGTGATCGGCGCGCTGGATGCGCTCGGCCTTGCCTATCTGCATTTCATCGAGCCGCGCTCCAGCGGCGCCGGCCGCGCCGAGGTCGACCACCAGAACGTGCCATCCGCCATGCAGCTGTTCCGCCCGCAATGGCGCGGCGTGCTGATCTCCGCCGGCGGTTTTGACGGCGCATCGGCGGAAGCCGCGGTCGCTGCGGGCCATGCCGACGCCATCGCATTCGGGCGGCATTTTATCTCCAACCCGGATTTGCCGGCGCGTATTCGGCACGGCGTACCGTTTACGCCGTATAATCGCGCGACGTTTTACGGCGGTGAGGCGAGCGGATATACCGATTATCCTGTCCATGACGATCTGCAGGAGGCTGGCCATGACAAGCATGCCTTATGACGCCGGCGATCCGACGACGGCCGAGCAGGCCGCGCCCTGGCTGAAGGGACGATCCTTCGCGTCGTGGCGGGACGAGTTCGATTGCCGCGGCTATCTTATCTTCGAACGGGTTCTTTCGCCGGATCGTGTCGCCGGGCTCCGGGCGGCGCTGGCGCCGTTCCTGGCGCGCGATCTCACCGGCCGCAACGATTTCGAGGGACTGAAGACCAATCGGGTGTATGCGTTGCTGGCGAAGTCGCCGCACTTCGCGGAGCTTGCAATTCATCCACTGGCGCTGGCTTTTGCCGAAGCCGAGCTCGGACCAAGCTGCCTGCTGTCGGCCCTGCTCGCGATCAACCTGCATCCCGGCGAAACCGTGCAGCCCTGGCATTTTGACGATGGCGGCGCCAAGGTGCCCCGGCCGCGCCCGGCGCTTGGGCTCAGCGCGTTCTGGGCGATCGACGATACGACCGACTTGAATGGAAGCACGGAAGTCATTCCAGGGAGCCATCTATGGGACGAGCCGATCCTTGAGGGAGCGACCAGGCCGGCCGACTTCACCACCAGGACCAAGTCGGACGTCGATCGCGATCCCGGCAATCGCCCGGACGCCGTCAAGCTGATCATGCCCTCGGGATCGCTGGCGATCGCCAAGGGCACGCTCTGGCATCGGGGCGGCGCCAACCTGTCGGACCGGCCGCGTTTGATCATCACGCCGCAATATTGCGCCGGCTGGGTGCGGCAGCTGGAGAACATGAGCCTCGCCGTTCCTCCTGAAGTTGCCGAAAGATTGCCCGAGCGCGCCCGCGAGTTGATCGGCTATTCGATCCATCCGCCGTTCATGGGGCATGTCGATGGCGTTCACCCCGGGCGATTGTTGCAGGCGCAGCGCCAAGCGAGGCCGTGAAAGAATCCGGCGCGGACCGAAAGCGACCGGAGTTCAAGAACGCGTGCGTGCGATCGCCCCGGCAACGATTTGCATCATCACGCCGACGACCCATCCCAGCATGATCAGCATTGTCCCAAAGACATGCAGGTCTTCGCGGAGCACAATGACGCTGACCGATGCGAAGGCGGCCAATGCAGCGAGAAACGTGCCTATGGCGCTGAGCAAATCCGCAGAATCGACCTTTGCACCGGCGCCGCCCGCCGGCTCGCCCTTCGGTTCCGGAAGAGGGGGCGTGTCAATTCCCAGGTAGAATCCAACTGCGCCGCCGATCATCATGATGAGCAGGAAAGCCTGGGAAGTAAGCGCTGCGATACTGGACCCCACATGGGCGCCAACAAACAATCCGCTTGCCGCTCCGACCATCGCCAGCCCAATGCGTTCCAGCACATGGGCAAATCTTCTTACGCGGGATCGCATTGTCGTAATCCCCGGTGCGAATACGTCAGGTTAGGACATCTCGCGGCTGCGTGGAAGACATGGCCGGAGCGCCCTATTGGCGCATGAAGCCGACAGGCGTAGATCGCCTGTCCCGGACGCGGTGCAGCGCCTCTTCGCGCTGTTCCGCAGAGCCGCGACCGCAACAGACGCCAGCCCCCGTTACGACCTGGCGAGCCCGTTGCCGACGCCCGCCCAATCGGCTACATCACGGCCAACGCACCCGTAGCTCAGCTGGATAGAGCGTTGCCCTCCGAAGGCAAAGGTCACACGTTCGAATCGTGTCGGGTGCGCCATATTTATGGGAATTTCCTGCAATCGCTCCGCTCGATGAAAGCAAGTAGGTAAGCACCGGGTAAGCACCCCGAGAGACTAAAGAGGGCCGAATTTTTATTTTTGGAAGTACCCCACCCATTTCGGGGCCCCAACGCTCCGAGCCGTAAAAGGGCATTTTTTTGGCGGTGGCAAGACAAGCGTCACTCATTCCAGACTTCCGCTGTTAGCGGAAGCTCGCTAAGTTCCGAGCGGCCTCGCGCCATGAGGAATAATGTTTCTCAAGGATGGCGACGAAGGGAATCGGGCTTCCTGCCACGCGCACAACGCGCTCAGATCGTCCGGAACGGCTTTCACCGCCCCTGTTTGCTTCTAACCCTCCAACCGTCTCTCGGAGAACGAGAGCGGGTCATTTTCAGACCTGGGCGCGCTCAATGGTTGATATCTGCCGTACCTCCGGGAACGGACATTGCGCAATGCAACCAGCATGTCCGTTTTGTGCCGCAAGCGGAAGTCGGGTCTGCTTCGTGTTGGTCGTGCCGTGGATCACCAACTATTGGACAAGTGGGAGCCTGATGCGGAAAGACGCGCCGCCATGATCCCTATTTTTTGCCCATATCAGCCCATGGTGCGCTTCGACAATGGTACGTGCGATGGATAGCCCCATGCCCATGCCTTCGGCCTTGCTGGTGTAGAACGGCTCGAAGACCTCTTTCAATTTGTCTTCCGGAATGCCCGGACCGCGATCCGACACGGATAGCTCGGCGAACATTTCGACGCGCGAAGTCCGGATGTTGATGATGCGGTTTTCGCCAGGCATATCCTTCATCGCGTCGATCCCGTTCGCGACAAGGTTCAGAATGACTTGTTGAAGTTGAATACGGTCGCCGAGGATCGGAAGCGCATCCCGTGTGATCACACTCACCAGTTCGACCTTTCGCCCAACGACAAGAACAAGTGCGACGGTCTCTCGAACGAGGTCATTGAAGTCGAAGTTTTTCAGTTCAAAGGGTGCTTTTTTCAGCAGACTGCGCATCCTCCGGATGACTTCACCTGCGCGCCGGTCATCCCGCAAAATATCGTCCACGATCTCGTTCAGTTCCGCGATGTCAGGACTCGGAGATTTCAGGATTTCCTTTGCCGTTTCCGCGTTGGTCAGAATAGAGCCGAGCGGCTGGTTGATTTCATGAGCAATTGAGGCAGTCAGTTCGCCAGCCGTGGCGATGCGGTTGACATGGACAAGTTCCGCCGTGCGCTGCCGGGAGTGCACTTCGGCAAGTTGACGCCGACGATGCTCATGCAGCAGGATCGCGATAAAACCGGCCTGCACGAGAATGAGGGCGATAGCGAGCGCAATCTGCCACCGATACAGTTTCCACGCGGTTAGCTCCCGAAACAAGATTTCGCTCCCCGGTGGCAGGAGACTCTCGCTGATGTTCCAGCGCTGAAGTTGTCGCCAATCGTACTTCGGCGTCGCAAATAGAACTGGTGGGGTCCTGATATCGCCAGCCCTTTCGCCGGAAAGAATGCGAACGGCGATAGCCGCCGTCTTCTCGCTGCTTTCCAACACGGAATACATCGGGCCACCGACAATCTCTCCACCAAAAAATCCATCGTCATAGGAAAAGATCGGCGCATTTGCGACCGCGTAAAGCTTCTTCAATCCGATATCCCCCTCGTAGGCGACACCAGCAGCATCGACATTCATCAGGTGCCAGAAGATCGCGGTGTCTGGTGGAAGCCTCGGAGCTTCCTTCAGAAGGTCTACGAACGGCGTATCGTCGAAATACAACAGCTTGAGGCGGGATTCATAGGGCTTGAGTTCCCAACTCAACTCGCCTCGCCAAAACTTTTCGTTGGGCGACGCACCGTTGATTACGACCACCCGTTTCGTATTTGGCAATAACCGAAGGATGTTATCGAAGACGGCTCGGTAGTTGTGCGCGACAGGGATCACGGTGTCATTTTTCGTCAGGCTGTCGAAACGGACCCGACGTTTCTCGACAGCCGTCAGGATCATCGGAGTTGCCGGAAAGAGATGATCGCGATGTCGTTGAATGAAATCAGCCGCAGGCGCGCCGATACAAATGATCAGGTCGGGCGAGCGCTTGACCTCAAGCGCATTCAAGTAGTCGACGAAAGGCGGTTCCGGGTTCTCATCACTAGACCGGGCGGTGGCCAGCAGTTGGTCCTTAATGTCCAGCGGCCACGGCGACTGTCGGAAGAGTTCAGAACGGATGGTCCTGGAGTATTCGCCCCACGGCCGGAAATCGACACCAAACGAGTGCAGTATCAGCACGCGCTTGGTTTCAGCCGCGACCGCACTAGGTGGCCCGTGGACGCTCAAGGTCGCACAGATACAGATGGCGACAAACCGCAGCTTCCACCACCTGTATGCCGCCGCCAGCTCAGCCAAAATGCGGTCCCGTCATCCAGCCCCGGACGAAATGTCTCATCGATGTCCAAAGCCTAGCAGCTTGCGACGGGCGGCGGGTGAGAAAAGGCAAGCAATCGGCTTTGGACGCTGGAGCGCAATGTCCGTTCCGGGCGACGCCCGAAGCTCACGCAAAACTTCCAATAGTTGGCGCTGGCGCTGTCCGCCTCGGTTCAAAAAACAGACATCGTTCCGAGCCAATCCGATGTCCGTTCAGCGTCATTTTCGGAAGTCGGGACTCATTCCGCGAAGTCTGCTTACCTCCAGAAGCAGACATCGCCAGCCCGCCTCGACAGATCCGAAGGTGCCAACAGCGGACTTGGGACCATCTAGCGGAGTGGACGAAGGTCTCTGCAGGTTGAATGGCGATCATACTGTCCGGCCGCCCCCGCGACAGGAGGGGTTCCTTTTTGCTCGCCGCCGGTGTTTCCTCTGCACGGCGGAGAACGGGCATGCAGGGATCGCTGGGGGAAAAGATCGGTGAAGGCGCCTTCTCCGAAGCCTACGCCTGGGCGCCAGGGCAAGTCGTGAAGCTGTTCAAGGCCGGCGTCTCTCATCTGCTCGGCCGGCATGAGGTACGCATGATCCGCGCCGTGCGCGCCGCCGGCGTCCCGGTGCCGGAGGTATTCGGCGAGGTGACGCTGGACGGGCGCTTCGGCATCGTGATGCAGCGCCTCGACGGACCGACCCTTTGGCATCTCTCGCGAACCGGCGCGGTGACGTTCGAACAGGCGGGCGCGATCGTCGCGGCTCTTGCCATGTCCGTTCACAAGACGCCCCCGCCGCCGGAGGTCCTTTCCCTGCGCGAGTATATGGAAGCCGAGTTGCTGCACGACGATGGGAAGGTTCCGAAGCACATCGCCACGGATATGCTCGCCCTGATCGATCGCCTGCCGCCCGGCGACGGGCTCTGCCATTGCGATCTTAGCCCCGGCAACGTGATCATGACGGCGGATGGCTCAAAGCTCGTCGACTGGACTTTCGCGATGCGGGCGCCCGCCGCCGTCGACCTAGGGTTCCTGCATGTTATCCTTTCCGAACTCGCGCCGGAAATAGCCGACAATCCCGAGCGTCCGCGCGCGACCAATGCGGCGGTGCAATCCGAATATGCGCGGCTGGCCGGCATCTCTCTCGCGGAGTTGACGGCGGCAATGGAGCCGTATTTGCCCATCGTCCGCACCTTCGTAGTCCTCGGCGACGTGGTGCCTTCGTTGCGGGAGCGGCTAATCCAGCGCATCGAAGCGGGGCTGCGCTCGGAAGACTGAACCGTCTTGGTCGCGCGCGCGAGCCGAAGAGGCCTGTCGAAGCGAGGCATCAGTGCCTCCTTTGGGTCAAATTTCGGAAGTCGGAAGTCATATCCGCGAGGTCTGCTCACCCTCACAAGCAGACATCGCCCAGCCCGCCTCGCCATGTCCGCTAAGTGCCAGAAGCCGACAACGTGACTTCATTCGATCACTTCGTCGGCGCGAGCGAGCAGCGATGATGGAACGGTCAATCCGAGTGTCTTGGCGGTCTTGACGTTAATTGCCAATTGGTACTTTGTCGGCGCCTGCACGGGCAGATCGGCAGGCTTCGCGCCCTTGAAGATGCGATCGACGTAGCTCGCGGCGCGCGCGTATGGCTCGACCGTATCGGGCCCGTACGAGATCAGGCCGCCGTCGACGACGAAGTATCGATAAGGATAGATGGCTGGTAGCCGGTACTTGGCCGCAGCCGCGACGATGATATCGCGGCGAACCGCGGTGCCACCGACCGTCACAATCAATCCATCATTCGGGCCGCGTGCAAAGGCTGCGATCCCGCGCTCCATTTCCGTCGGATCGCCGGCATTGATTGGGCGCAACTCAACGCCTTGCGGCGGCGCCATGGCTTGTATGACAGCGAATTGCCCAATCCCGGGACCCCGGCTGGCATCACGAAGGACCGCTACGCGTGACAGATGGGGTGCGATTTCCTTGAGCAACTCCAGCCATTTTCCAGCGAGACTGTATTCGAACTGAGTAAAACCGGTGACGTTGGCGCCCGGCCGCGCCATGCTTTCGATCAAGCCCGAGCCGACCGGATCAATGACCTGCAGAAATACGATTGGAATCTCGGTCGTAGCCCTAACCATTGGTCCGATGACGACACTGCCGGAGGCCAGGATAGCGTCGGGCCTTAAGGCAACCAATTCCGCGGCGAATTTTCGTATAAGCTCGGGATTATTGTGGGACCAGCGATAGTCGATCCGAAGGTTGCCGCCGATGGTCCAGCCCAATTCCTTGATGGCTTGCTCAAAGGCTGCACGGCGCGTCACCAATTCCGGATCGTCTTCGGCAAGCGAATGCAGCATCCCTATGCGCCGCACGCGGTCGGACTGCTGGGCACGCGCCGCGATCGGCCATACCGCCGTTGCGCCAAGGAGCCTGACGAAGTCGCGCCGTATCATGCCCGCCCCCCATGGCTAGAAGCGAACATTATGAGGCTCGATCAGAAACAAAGAAAGTGGGGTAATACGGCTGAAGTCCGCTTTGGGGTCAAAAGCTGACCTGAGGCGAAGATGGCTCGCTGTCTGCTCCTCCTCCAACGGCGGACATCACCAACAGCGATCGTGAGGTCCGCTTTGCGCCAAGGAACAGACATCATTCCCGGTGAGATGAGCCACGTGTCAGATTACGGTGACCGCGCGGTGTTAGGTCGCGTGCATAGAAGGCGACTACGCTTCGCTTCCGGCACGCTCTCATTAGCGGCCGGTCGTTTGCTTCGAGTTGCGGGGATGGCGGGCAGCCTCGGCCGCAAGAGCGCACGAGCGATAGCGCCGCTCCGTGCTCCTGTCCTCCGGTCTCGGAATCCCACCGATGACGCTGGACCTAAAGGGGATTTGCATATTCAGACCTCCTCGTCTCGGGAGCCGCCGGTCAAGCCGCTAACTTGTGACTCTTGCGTTTGCGCTGCCCGGAACTGATCCTGGTTTAACGGGACCCATGAAAAAAGGTCCGCTCACCGCGCTTCGCCAGCGCCGGAGAGCATCCCTTCGGAACTCCCGGGAAATCTCGCCCTGCCCTCGGTCTCCCGCTGACGCGCGCGACGTCCACAGGAGAACTCAAATTAAAGTTGCGTTTTCCTGCACCGCTCAACTAAGCTTCGGAAGCCGCCGAACCGCTCTCGGGCCGGCGGCCGGCGCCCGCCGGCATAAGCGGGGATATTGAACGACAGATTGCGATTCACCGCGTTAATTTCGAAAGCGGACAGGGGCTCATTTTGGAAAACCAAGTCTCGTTCTATCTCAACGGCAGGCTGGTTACTGTCGATAATCCACCGCCCGCGCTCTTGCTGATCGACTACCTGCGTTCGCCCGAAGTCGGTCTGGCCGGCCCCAAGAAGGCTTGCGGCCAGGGCGGCTGCGGGGCATGCACCGTCATCGTCTCGAGCTGGAAGGACGGCGAGGCGGAACATCGCGCCATCAATTCCTGCCTGCGGCCGGTATGCGCGCTGGGCGGACTCGTCGTTACGACCGTCGAGGGCACCGGTGCGGTGCGCAAGCCCGATCCGCATCACCCTTTTCATGCGCAGACCGCGTCGCGGGCCGGCGCGCCGATCGGAATGCAGGAATCCCCGGTGTTGGCCAAGGCCACCGAGGATGCGAAGGAAAAACGCGCATCCGTGCTGCAAGCCGTAGAGGACAAGCGCGCGAAAGAAGCGGGCGGCACCGCCGTGAAACTGCGCGAAACGGTCGCCGATCATCCCTCGGAGCACTGGCATGACGGCATGAATCCCGTCGCCCACCGGCTCGCGCTGAACAACGGCAGCCAATGCGGTTACTGCAGCGTCGGCTTCGTGATGAACATGTCCGAGCTGCTCATCACCCATCCGGATATGACCAAGCGGGAGATCGAGGAAGCCTTCGACGGCAATCTCTGCCGCTGTACCGGTTACCGGTCGATCCTCACGGGCATGAAGACCTTCGCCAGCGATTGGGACAGGCACGACGAAAAAAACCGGATGAAGTGCATGGAAGACGACGGCTGCAGCACGCAGCTTCCAGCCGACGTCGTGATTCCCTTTCCGCCGGCGGCGCAACGGCCCGCCGAACCGGTCACGTCCCGGGGCGGCGGCCAGCAATGGTTCACGCCGACCACGCTGGAGGAACTGGAAGAGCTTCTAAAGCGACACCGCGAGATCCGGCTGGTCCACGGAAATACCTCCTTCGGCATCTACAAGCATGAGTATCCCGACACGGAATTCTTCGCCGACGTCCGGCTGATTCCCGCGCTGCATCATGCCGTCGACAGGCGCGATCATGAACTCGTCGTTGCCTCGGGCACCACCTACAGCGAGCTGATCGACCTTCTCGTCGAGACGAGGACGAAGCGGAAAATCCCCGAATCGAGTTCGCTTGGTGCGCTGGAGCTGATGGCGCGCCGCACCGCCGGCCGAATCGTTCGCAATGCCGCGTCGCTCGGCGGCAACACCATGCTCGTCCTGAAGCACATCGCAAAAGGCACCGGCGAACCGTTCCCGTCGGATCTGTTCACGGCGCTGGTCGCGATCGGCGCCAGGATTACTTATCAGGACGGTGGCCGCCACACCGTGCCCGCGGCCGAACTCGTCGAGGCCGTCCGGAACGATCCGGCGCTCGCCGGCCGGATCGTGATCGTTTCCTACATATTGCCGCTGGGCGAGGCGACGGACGTCGTGCTTGCGCAGAAGGTCGCGCTGCGCGAAGTCAACGCACACGCCATCGTCAATGCGACGACGCGTCTGACGTTCGCGGGCAAGTTGAGCGTCAAGTCGGCCGCCCTGGTGTTCGGCGGCATCGCCCCCTACCCCTGGCATGCCCGCAACACCGAGGCCGCGATGGCCGGCAAGGAACTGACGCTTGCCGGCTTCGGCGCCCTCTCGAGAATCCTGGCGGATGAAGTCGGTGAGGAATTGACGCGCTGGGCGGCGCGCATGGCGGAAGTCCCGGACGAGGGTTTTACCAACGAGTACCGCACGCAGTTGGCCATCTCCTTGCTCTACAAGGCGATCGTCAACGCGCTTGTGACCAAGGGCGCCGCGGTGCCGGCGGACGCCAAGTCCAGCGGCGAGGTCACATGGGGCAAATGGCCGGTGAGCGACGGCACGCAGCATTACCACACGCAGGAGTTCGAGGCGCCGCCGCCCGGGCGGGCGTTCAAGGCGCCGGTGGCGCAGCCGTACATCAAGGTCACGGCGATGTATCAGACCTCGGGGCAACTCCGCTACACGCACGAACTCGCGGTGCCGCCTCTCACTGCGAACGGCGCGTTCGTACAGAGCCGGCGCGCGCTCGCAAACTACCGCTTCGTGATCCCGGCCGAGGGCGCAAAGGGGGTCGACGCGGCGCGTTTGCGCGAGCATTTGACGTCCTACGCCGCCTCCTTCATCGACCTCATCACCCACGAGAACATCAAGAACGGCGGCATCAACCTGCAGGGCATGGGTCTCGATCAACCGCTGTTTGCCTGCGACCTCGTGTTATATGTGGGCCAATCGATTGCCATGGTGCTCGCGGCGAGCGAACAGGAGGCAATCCGGATCGCCGATTACGTGTCGGCGCGTTGCGTGGCCTATTCGAAGCCGGGCGCGCCGTGGACCGGAAAGTGGAGCGAGCCGATCGTCGATCTGCTCGACGCGATCGAAAAGGACAGCGTTTTCCCGGATGCGCCGAAGGCCGCTTCCTATGTTGCGCACATCTGGAAGATCATCCGGCCCGGCAGCCAGTTCGACTGGGCAAAGGAGAAAAAGCCGATCGATCGACGGATCGAAGTCGACACCGCGGCAACCGTCGGTTCGGCGCCATGCCTCGTCGTCGCGTCTTCGCAGCTCAACGGCGGACAGGCGCATTTCTACATGGAGCCGCAGGCCTGCGTCGCGCTTCCCCTCGACCAGGGCCGCTTCAGGGTGCGGCCATCGACGCAGAGCCCGATGGAAATGCACCAGACGACCGCGATGGCGCTTGGCATGCAGTACCATCAGGTGGAGGTCGATGTCGCTCCCGTCGGCGGCGGCTTCGGCGGCAAGACCGAGCAGGCCCGTTTCGTCACCGGCCCGACCGCCGTCGCCGCGAAGGCAACCAAGCGGCCGGTGCGCGTCGCCATACCGCGCGACGAAGACACCGCCATGTTCGGCAAGCGCCATGCCTATTACGGCCAATACCAGATCGCCGTCGATACCGGCGCGGTTCGAGCGCAGGACAAGGGCGTCGTCCACGGCTTGCAGCTGAAGATGTGGGGCGACGGTGGCGCGTACTACGATTGCTCGTTCATTGTGTCGAACTGCATCCAGCTACGCACGGACAACGCCTATCGCATCGCGAATTTCGAGAGCCAGATCGACGTCTGCCGCACCAACACCGCGCCGAGCACGGCGATGCGCGCGTTCGGCGACGTCCAGGGCAAGAACATCCTCGAAAATGCGATCGACGACGCCGCCACCGTGCTCGGCATGCGGCCCGAAGATTTGCGCGAGAAAAATCTTTACGACCGCGGCGACGTCACGCCGTTCGGCCAGGCGCTCTCCTACTGTTACATGAAGCAGGTCTGGGCCTATGTGAAGAAGGTCTCGAAGTTCGAGGACAAGTACAAGAAGGTCAAGGAATTCAACGGTAACAACAAGTGGCGCAAGCAGGGCATCGCCATCATCCCGGTGAAATACGGCTCCGGCTACAATTTTCTGCAACTCGAGCAGTCCGCGGCGATCGTCGTCGTCAATCAGGCCGACGGCACCATCGTCATCCATCAGGGCGGCGTCGAGATCGGGCAGGGTCTGGTCACGCAGGCGCAGCAGGTCGCCGCCTATGTGCTGGGATTGCCGATGGAAATGATATTCATCGACAACGCCAAGACCAACATCACGCCGAATCCGACCAGCACGGGCGGCTCGACCGGTACGCCCTACGCATGCGAGGCGGTGAAGCAGACCTGCCAGCAATTGCGCGCGCGGCTGATGGAGTTCGGCTACCAGATGCTGAAGGACCATGGCGACGAATGGTGCAAGCAGCAGGGCATCGACTTCTGGAATCACGGCGCGGCTCAAGGCGGCGGCTGGGCTACGACGGTGGAAGTCTTCGGCCGCGAAGCGATGATCTGGCAGTTCCTGATCCAGCTCGCCTATGCAAAACGCGTCAGCCTGGTCGCCTCCTTCACCGCGAAAATCCACGGAGGCGAGGTTCAGGTCCCCGCGATGACCTTCAAGACCGAGAAAGACCAGCCGAACATTCCCGGCGTCGCGCGAAAGGAGAACGCGTCGCTTGGCGGCGGCGTGGATTCGTTCGTCGGCTTTACTTATTCGGCGGCCTGCTCGGTCGTTGAAATCGACGTGCTGACCGGCGAGGTGAAGATCCTCAGTTCCGACATCGTTTACGACATGGGCTGGAGCTTGAACCCCGCGATCGACATCGGACAGGTCGAAGGCGCATTCGTGCAGGGCATCGGCTACCTTCTGACGGAGAAGCTGGTGTTCCAGGGCGTCGGCGACGACAAGGGCCGGCTCAATACCACCAACACCTGGCGTTACAAGATCCCGGCGGTCACCACCATTCCGCTGGAGATGAACACCTATTTGTTTCCCAGGGACGATGCCTCGGTGAGCAATATTCCCGACGATTCCAATGAAATATTTTCCGCCAAGGAAGTCGGCGAACCTCCGCTGGTTCTGGCCAACAGCGTGTTCTTCGCGATCAAGGCGGCTATTCGCGCCTCCCGCGAAGAGCGCGGCCTGGCAAAGCTGTTTCGTTTCGACGCGCCCGCGACGGTTCAGGAAGTGCACCGCGCATGCGACGTCAAGCCGGAGCACTTGAATTGATTTCGAGCGTGACGACAAGACGTGGAATCGGCGAACCGATCCGACGACACCGCCAACAAGGAGAAGTGCGATGACCGCCAACCGCGATCGGAAGCAAACCGTGGTTACTCGCGCTTGTCTGTTGCTGGTCACCGCCGCGGCGTTGCCGGCGGCGCCGGTGGCGGCACAAGAGCAGGCGAAGGTGGAAGTGCAGCGGGCGCAGGCAACGGCGGTGCTCGACGTGCACAAGAAAAAAGAGCAGGGTTTTCCCGATTTCGGTTTCATGGTGTCGCAGCAGGATTACGTCAACCACTATTCCGACCAGCCGATTTTCCGTCTCAAAGCGGATTTTCCGAAAATAAAACCTGGCGAAATTCCCGCGTTTCTCAAGGACATAAATTTCATGACGCAGCCGCTGGACTATCTGCTTGCGGTGCGTGACTACGCCTTCGAAGGCAATTTGCCGGACTGGGACCCGTACAATAATAAAGTCCGCAGCTGGTACCATATCCCTTGGCTGCATCCGACCACGGTCGGTCCCAACGCTTACCCACCCAATGGCGGCACCGAGGGCTTTCGCGGCCTGATCAAGGAAGCACCGGCGACGCCATTTCAGCTTGGCCCGGACCAGGCCGGCAAGGACGGCAATTATTCGATCTATGCCATCACGCTGGTCAACGACCAGGCCGGCTACACGCTCGGCAAGATGTGGGCCGATCCGAACAATCCGGATCCGCGGACGACCGACGCGCGCTATGGCGGCGGCTTTCCGGTCGGCACCGTGTTTGCGAAACTGCTGTTTACCGACGCGCCGCAGGGGACGGACAAGATCGCCTATCTCGAGAACCCGCTGCAGTGGAAAGCCTATATTACGGAAAATTTCTGGAAATCGGACAAACGCGTCGTCGCCCCAGTCAATCTGCTGCAGATGGATATCGCCGTGCGCGACGCACGTGCGGAGGGACCTGGCCGCACCGGATGGGTGTTCGGCACTTTCGTCTACAATGGTCAATTGAACCGGCCCAACAAGTTCATGAACCTGGTGCCGATCGGGCTGACCTGGGGCAACGACCCCGAGAACAAGGTCAATACCACCAATCCCTTCCCGACGACCGAGACCAAGCCTAATCCCGATCTCAAGGAGACGGTGATCTTCGCCTCCAAGGAGCTGCCGCCTCAGCATCTCGGCTGGAACGGTCGTCTGAACGGTCCGGCCGACCTCAATACAACGTCCTGCATGTCGTGCCATATCACCGCGCAATATCCTGCACTGACGAGTCTGATTCCGGACGGCGCGGTGCCCGACGGCGGCAAGGACCCGCCCAAGCAGGGCGGCAGCCCGGCCTGGATGAAGTGGTTCCAAAATATCCCGCAAGCCACTTCCATGGATCCGCGCGCCTACTCGACCGACTATTCGTTCCAGGTGGCCATCGCCTTGCAGAATTTCTTCACCGTGAAAAGCGGTCAGGTACAGGGCGTGTGGGCGAACGAATATATCCTGTTGCCCAAGCCGATCGCACGCGGGGCATCAACGCCCTGAAGCGAACGGCTTCAATCTTCCAAGGCATTCCCATCGACCTCTGAGAGGGGTTAGCTGGGGATGCCGCCTCCTCGGATTGATCGGCTTCATTAAAGCGAAGTCGGGTGCGGCGCCGAAGCTGGAATTCAGAGCAACGGGTTGCCCAATCGCGCCTCAACAGTGCAGGATAGCCGCACTCCTCCCGCAGACCTGCCTCCATGACCCCATCCTCCGTCACTCCTTGCCAGGTCCGCCGCGCGCTGCTGCTGCGCGAAGAAATCGCCCTGCTCGATGTCCGGCACGAGGCGGCCTTTGCCACCGGCCACCCCTTGTTCGCAGCCAATATGGCGGCGGACCGGATCGAGCTTGAGGCCGAAATCAGACTGCCGCGCAAAAATGTGCCGATCGTCCTTTACGATGCCGGCGAAGGCCTTGTTGCGCGGGCTGCGGATCGCCTCGCGGCGCTGGGATACACCGACGTTCGCGAGCTCGGTGGCGGACTGCAGGCCTGGAAAGATGCGGGCTATGAGCTGTTCCAGGACGTCAATTCCTACGCAAAGGCTTTTGGCGAACTGGTCGAGCAGCGCCGGCACACCCCCTCGCTGCCCGCAGACGACGTTGCCGCATTGATCGCGCGCAACGCCAACATCGCGATCCTCGATGTGCGCAGGCCGGACGAATATGCCACCATGAACATCCCCGGCTCGGTCAGCGTGCCCGGCGCGGAGCTGGTGCTGCGCGCGGGCGGCGTCGCGCCGGATCCGGAGACCACCATCATCGTCAATTGCGCCGGCCGCACCCGGTCGATTATCGGCACCCAGTCGCTGATCAATGCCGGCGTCGCAAACAAGGTGGTGGCGCTGCGCAACGGGACGATCGGCTGGACGCTCGCCGAGCAGCAGCTTGAGCATGGCGCGGACCGGCGCGGCGGGATCGGCCTGGTCGAGGGAGCGGCGGCCAATGCCCGCGACGTGGCCTATCGCGCCGGAGTCCGCCACCTCGGCATCGAAGACGCGATGGCGCTGCAGGCCGACGCGCGCCGCACGCTATACCGCTTCGACGTTCGCACAAGCGAGGACTATGCGGCCGGCCACATCCCCGGCTTCCGACACTATCCGGGAGGCCAGCTCGTGCAGGAGATCGACATGGCCGCGCCGGCGCGCGGCGCGCGCATCCTGGTCACCGATGACAGGGGCGTACGCGCGGACATGACCGCGTCCTGGCTCGCGCAGATGGGATGGGAGACGTATGTGCTCGATGGCGGCTACGACCGTGCGCTGGAGGTGGGGCCGCCGCACGTTTTGCCAAAACCCGATCCGGCACACCGCTACCGGCGTCCCTACGAGGGCACCGATATCGATCGAGGCGCGATGCAAGCCTATCTCGATTGGGAATACGGCCTCGTCGAACAGCTGCGGCGCGACGCGACGCATGGGTTTTTTGTGATTTGACGCCGGAATTCGCGGCGACAACAGGTCGAACGCCACAATGCTTGCGGTCAACTAACTGTTTTTTCCCTTAGGCTTGGCGGTCGAGCGTGGTGCTCCGGCCATGGCCGCAGGTCCGACTAACGGTGAGCGTCGCGGACCGGGCGCCATTTGCCTCGCCATATTAAGAACGACGCTCCATTCGAGATTGCCCGGATCCCAATGGGTGTCGGGGCTCGGGCAGTCACCATGGCCGTACCAGCCCGCTATCGTTCCGTACTTGCCGGACGAGCGATGCGGATTATTGCCCGCTTTGCCAAAATCGCCATCCGGCCACGGATGGTCAAGCGGAATGCCATATTCGCTCGCACATACAGCCATCAAGGACGCCAGGGCCGAGACCGTTTCGTCATCAGGAAGCCATGGTGTCTCCTTTGAGAAACCGATCATCTCGATTTGCACGATCGCCTTATTGTTGTGCGCTTTTAACGCTGCGCCGATAGTTCCGACCTGGACGAGTTGGGCAATCCGGACCGTTTGCGCGTCGGCGTCGAAGCCAAGCATGAAGTGCGGGGCGAAGTGCCGCTTGAAGATCGCCAAACTTCCGACCCATCCCCCTTCCGTCGTATGAAGGACGCCCGTTCTTGGGGAATCCAGCAACACTCCCTCATTGAAATGGGGTATGCCGCCGATATGAGTTATTGGAAATTTGCCCGCCTGATCCAACCAGGGCTTAATAGGACTGGCCATCGCTTTTCCCCCCATCCCTTTTGATAACTATCGACAAGTAAATTTCTGCACGTGCAAGTATTCAATATGGCACAAAGAGAAACCATATCTCGTCCAACCGCGGCCGTCCACAGGTGTTGGCAGCAGTCTCCGAGAAGGCAGGCGGGGTCGCGCAGCGCCCTCAAATCGGTGAGGCGCGGCGCGCCTCTTGGGTCAGCCTCGCAAGCTGGGCAAAGGCGCGTTAGCGTCGTGCCCGCCATCATCATCCCGTGTCTGGAGTAACAATGGTGGGCACGGCGCGAGACGCCTTTGCCCCACCCTACGATCGAAGCGACATCAGTCGGCTACTTCGATCTCGTTGAGTTCGCACCATTCGCGCAAGGCTCGCTCGATCGAGCCGGATTCGAAATCGTACCAGCGCTCGAGCATATTTCTTTTCGTCAGCAGTGCCTTAAACTTCTGATAGGCACCCCGCTTGTCGAAGAAGTATCTCACCTCATCGAAGTCTTTCGGTAGACATTGCTCCGCAAAGTCGAGTGCTAGCGCCCTGCCGAGACCGAGCCCCTGCTTGCGGGGAATCGCGATATAGTTCGGGTCGTCTTCGACGCCTTCCGGCAATTCATTCTCGATCTCATCGAGTTCGGAAAGGTCGGAACGCCAATAGATCTTGCCCGTCCGCCGGCATAGGAAGGCGTCATGGCTGCCATCGCTGTCGACGAATTCGAACGCAAGCAATAAGTCCTGGAAGCCGGTAGGCATCGGCGAAAAAAATCCTGCTGCGGCACAGGGCCTTGTCCCCAGAATATTCGACCCGTGGTCCCTGCACCAAGTGGAATCTTGGGGTGTATCATGGCTGAAACCGAATCAATTAAGGACATCAGCCATGGCAGTGAATATGGCGCTCAAGCGCGCCCGGAAAGCGCAACGGCGGAAACAGGTGGTGGCCGAGAAGCGGCGGACCGAGGCGCTTGACGCTGGCCTGCCCGCTCGCGTGCTGAGGGCGGCCGAGGCGCCGATCCAGCACTGCTTGCTCAGCCCGGACTTGTTCGAACTCGGCATTGGGACCGTGATTCTGGCGCGCGGCGTCACGCACCACCATCTCGCGGTCGGCGTCTTTCTGCTCGACGTGTTCTGTCTGGGCATCAAGGATGCGATGTTCAAAACGCTCGAAAGCGATGAGCTCGCGATGTACCTGGAGAAAACGAACGCCGGCTCGCCGCCGGTCTCTCTGCAGCCCGGCGATGCCCGCAAGCTGCTGCGCGACCTTGCCGCGTGGTCGCAGTCGATCGGGTTTGCGCCGCACCGCGACTTCGCAGCCGTGGAACGGATTTTTGGCGACATCAGCGCGGACGAAAGCGAGGCGGACTTTCCGTTCGGCCGCGACGGCAAGCCCGTCTACATTCCCGGCCCGTTCGAAAGCGCCACGCTGGTCCGGCGGCGGGTCGAGCAGTTACAGAAGCATTTCGGCGACGACGGCTTCGAATTGAGACGGCGGCCTGAGATTGCCTAATGTTCGCGCCGGTACACGTCTATAGCGGCCGTGTCCCGGACGCGGTGCAATCCCGCACTCCATAACCCCGGCCATTCGCCGCTTGAATCGGTTTGCCGGTTGATTCGGAGCCGCGGCTATTCCGTTGTGAACATTTTTCGCAAAAATATTATGACGTGAAGGTTTTTCATGTGCTACAATTGTTTTTCGAGGAAAAGGGCAAAACGTGAAGGAAATTCACGTCACGATAAGGTTTTTCAGGAGTTCGATGCGTGCCAAAGGACTTTTCAGGGCCAGTGAATATTTTTCACGACATGAGGCTGCCGCAGACGGCAACGCCTGCCGGTTATGCTGCGCTCATCGAGGCCTACAACCTGCCGGTACCGGTGCCGCGCACCTTATGCGCTATTGGAACAAGACACCGCATCATTGAGGACACAGGGTGGCGAATCTATACGCCGCGCCATGCGCCGGAAGCTACCCTGGAAGGGCACCTGACCTTTGCTCTCAAGAACGAGGGAGTCGATCTCGCCGTCCTGAAGCGGCTTTTTCTGGCCGCGAAGGAAGACGAGATCGCAGAGTTCGTCCGGCAAAAGCCCACGGGCGTTTACACGCGCCGCATCTGGTTTCTTTACGAGTGGCTGCTCGGGCGCCAACTCAACCTTCCCGCGGCAGAAAAGGTCTCTTACGTCAACGCGGTCGACACCGATCTGCAATTTGCAGGGATCGGCCAAAACTCAGTGCGGCACCGCGTTCGTAACAATCTTCCCGGCACCTCCGAATTCTGCCCGCTCGTCTTCCGGACCGAGACGCTCAATCAATACATCGCGCAGGACCTGCAAGAGCGTGCGCGCGTCGTCGTCAGCGAAGTCCCCAAGGACCTGCTCGCGCGCACCGCTGCGTTTCTTCTGCTCAAGGACTCAAAGTCGAGCTACATTATCGAAGGCGAAAGACCCCCGCAGGATCGCATCCAGCGTTGGGGCCGGGCCATAGGCGAGGCAGGGCGTACTCCGCTCGACGAACAGGAATTTTTGCGTCTGCAACGCATCGTGATCGGCGACGAGCGTTTTGTAAAACTGGGTTTTCGCGACGAAGGTGGATTTGTCGGCGAACATGACCGCGACACGCAGCGGCCTGTCCCGGATCATATCAGCGCGCGACACCAGGACCTACCATCCCTCATCGAGGGCCTGATCGCCTTCGATCATACAGCCGAGCATGAACTCGATCCGGTCATCGCGGCAGCCATGCTTGCCTTCGGATTCGTTTACATCCATCCGTTCGAAGACGGCAACGGACGTATTCACCGTTATCTCATGCACCATGTTCTCGCGCGGCGCGGGTTCAATCCTGCAGGCGTGCATTTCCCGGTTTCGGCGGCGATCCTCGACAAAATCGGGGAGTACAAGTGCGTGCTCGAAAGTTACTCTGGCAGGCTGCTTCCGCACATCGAGTGGGAGGCGACCCAAAAGGCGAATGTCAAGGTTCTCAACGACACCGCCGATTTCTACCGCTTCTTCGATGCGACTTTGCATGCCGAGTTCCTTTATGCCTGCGTACGCCAAACGATCGAGCAGGACCTCCCGAACGAAACGCGATACCTGAAAAACTTCGATACGTTCCGGGCCGGCGTCGAGAAACTGGTCGATATGCCGGAGCGGACCCTCAACAACCTGCTCGGCTTTCTGCGACAGAATGGCGGGCAGCTATCCAAGCGGGCGCGCGAGGGCGGATTTGCAAACCTGACGGCAGACGAGGTTGCGAGAATTGAAGAGTTGTATCGCGAAGCGTTCGGCGCGGACACCGTATGACCGGAAGAAGCGCCTAAGGCTGGATGATCGGCTCTCCCCCCGTCGATTTCTCGGTCCCCTCATGCATCCCGGCCCTAGCCCTGCGCCGTTCCGCCATGCTTTGATGCGCGCGCAACAAGCAGGCCGCGCCTCCCTTCAGGGCGAGCAAGCGGACCGACGAGCGGGAGATGAAATGCCGAAATTCACCATTCTGACGCCGAAGGGCGCGAGTTTTACCGTGGCCGGTGGCGGCTACGACTATGAGATGGAGGCGCTGGCCGGAATCGGCGCGGAGATTGTCGAGGCGCCGGCCAACGAGGCGGACTTCATCGCCGCCGCCAAGCATGCCGACGCCATCTATGGCAAGGGCATGCGGATTACCAAGCCGATCATCGATGCCTTGGAAAACTGCAAGGTCATCACGCTCGGCACCGTCGGCGTCGACAGCGTCGACGTCAAGGCCGCCACCGCGCGCGGCATTCCCGTCACCAACGTGCCCGACACCTTCATCGAGGAAGTCGCCGATCACGCCATGATGCTGCTGCTGGCGGGGTTTCGCCGGCTAGTGGCGCAGGATCGCATGGTGCGCGAGGGCCGCTGGAGCGAGGGCCGGCCGCAGCTGTTGAAAATTCCGCGGCTGATGGGGCAGACGCTCGGCTTCATCTCGTTCGGCCGCGTGGCACGCGCGGTGGCAAAACGCGCCGCACCCTTCGGGCTGCGGATGATGGCGTACGATCCGTTCCTTCAGGAGACGCTGATCTCCGATCACGGCGTGCTGCCGGCGACCTTGTCCGAAGTGCTGTCGCAGTCCGATTTCGTGTCGATGCATGCGCCGGCGCGCCCCGAGGTTCACCACATGCTCGGCGAAAAGCATTTTCGGCAGATGAAGCCGACCGCCACCTTCATCAACACCGGCCGCGGTCCGACCGTGGACGAGGAGGCGCTGATAAAAGCCCTGCAGGAAGGCTGGATCGCGCATGCCGCGCTCGACGTGCTGGAGAAGGAACCGCCGTCGCACAACAATCCGATGCTGGGCATGGAGAACGTCACGCTGACGGCGCATGTCGCCTCGGCTTCCGCGCGGTTTGACGAGGCGCGCAAGCGGCGGGTCGGCTACGAGCTGTCGCTGGTGCTGTCCGGTCTGTGGCCGGTGAGTTGCGTCAATCCCTCGGTGCTGCAGAATACCACATTGCGCCGCTGGCAACCGGTCGGCATGGATCGCGGTCCGAACAGCTAAAGTGCGGCGTCATTGCGAGCGAAGCGAAGCAATCCAGAAGCCACGAAGAAAGACTGGATTGCTTCGTCGCAAGTGCTCCTCGCAATGACGATTTAATAACAGAAAACCCGGAGGAAACCATGAAGGACCTTACCCGCCGTGACGCGCTCGCGCTCGGAGTTTCCGCCGCCGCGCTGGCCGCAACCGGCGTCTCGGCGCAGACCGCCTCGGCCATCAAGGCGGCCGACGTGCCGGCGCCGAACCTGCCGATCGAAAAAGGCGCCAGCCTGAAGATGCTGCGCCCGGTGCGGTTCGTGAAAGCCGACGAGGACGTGTTCCGCGCCAATGCGGCAAAATTCACCGAAAAGAGCGGCGTCGAGGTCAAGGTCGATTTCGTCGGCTGGGAGGACATCAACCAGCAGACCGCAGTGACATCGAACTCGGGCGCCGGCCCCGACATCATCATCGGCTTCTCCGACGCGCCGCACATCTACGTGGACAAGCTGATCGAACTCACCGACGTCGCCGACTATCTCGGCAAGCGCTATGGCGGCTGGCAGCAGCTGGCGCAGCGATATGGCAAGCGCCACAAGAGCAATGCGTGGATCGGGCTGCCGTTCGGCGCCAGCGGCGGGCCGCTGGTATACCGCAAATCGGTGCTGCAATCGGTCGGCTTCGACAAGGTGCCGGAGGATCATGCCGGCATCCTCGATCTGTGCCGCAAGCTGCAAAAGGCCGGCAAGCCGGCCGGTTTTGCGCTGGGTAACGCGGTCGGCGACGGCAACGGGTTCGCCAACTGGCTTTTGTGGTCGCACAATGCCTCGCTGCTCGATGAAGAAGGCAACGTCATCATCAACAGCAAGGAAACCATCGCAGCGCTGAAGTACCTGAAAGAGCTGTTTCCGACCTTCATCGCCGGCACGCCGTCATGGAACGACGTCAGCAACAATCGCGCCTACTCTTCCCAGGAAATTTCGCTGACCGCGAACGGCGTGTCGCTGTATTTCGCGCTGAAGAACGACCCGGCGACGGCCGCGATTGCCGAAGATACCGAACATCAGGCGTTGCCGAAGGGGCTTGCCGGCATCTCGCCGATGGGCGGCCTTACCTTGAATGCAATGGTGTTCAAGCACAGTCCCTACCCGAACGCCGCAAAGGCATTCTTGACCTTCATGATGGAGCGCGAGCAGTACGAGCCGTGGCTCAACGCCAACAGCGGCTACTGGTCGCAACCGCTCGCGGCGTATGCCGAGGCCGCGGTGTGGTCGGGCGACCCCAAGGTGAAGATATTCAGGGACATCATGCTGAGCCCGTATTACAACGGCTACAAGGGCCCGATTTCGACAGCGACGGGCGCGGTCTATGCCGATTACGTGCCGGTGCAGATGTGCGCCTCGGTCGCCACCGACGCCGCGACGCCGGAGGCAGCGGCTGCGGAAGCGGAACGCCGCGCCAAGCGGTATTTCAGAAGGTGAGGCGAGATTACCGCCGTCATCCTGAGGTGCTCGCCCTCTTGGGCGAGCCTCGAAGGATGGGCCACAAGCGCCTGGGGCCATCCTTCGAGACGCCGCGCAAGCGCGCGGCTCCTCAGGATGACGGATTTATTTGTGGCTTGCCAGGCCACGACGAACGGACGTCACCATGACGCTCGCGACCACGCTGCCTCGACGCTCGGAACCCGCGCAGCCTAACTGGCTGGTAAAACTGTTCGACTACAAGCCCTTCCTGATCGTGATCTGCCTGACGCCGGCGATCGGGCTGCTGCTGGTGTTCCTCACCTATCCGCTGGGACTGGGCGTCTGGCTGGCGTTCACCGACACCACCATCGGCCGCCGCGGCGTTTATGTCGGACTGGAGAATTTCCAGTACCTTCTGACCGATCCGTTGTGGTGGAACGCGGTGTTCTACAGCGTGTTCTATACCGGCGTCGCCACGGTCGGGAAATTCGCGCTCGGCTTCTGGCTGGCGCTGCTGCTCAACAACCATTTCCCGTTCAAGAGCCTGCTGCGCGCCATCGTGCTGCTGCCGTGGATCGTGCCGACGGTGCTCTCGGCGCTGGCGTTCTGGTGGATCTACGATCCGCAGTTTTCCATCATTTCCTATCTGCTGGTGGACGTGCTGCACGTCCGCACCACCAATATCGATTTCCTCGGCAGCCCGTGGCCGGCGCGGTTCTCGCTGATCGCCGCCAATATCTGGCGCGGCATTCCCTTTGTCGCGATCTCGCTGCTGGCGGGCCTGCAAACCATTTCGCCGGCGCTCTATGAGGCGGCGATGCTGGATGGCGCCACCGCTTGGCAACGATTCAAGTACATCACCTTTCCGATGATGCTGCCGATTCTTGCCATCGTGATGACGTTCTCGATCATCTTCACTTTCACCGATTTCCAGCTGGTCTACGCCATCACCCGCGGCGGGCCGGTCAACTCCACCCACCTGCTGGCGACGCTGGCATTCCAGCGCGGCATCGCCGGCGGCGAACTCGGCGAGGGCGCCGCGATCGCGGTGTCGATGATCCCGTTCCTGGTGGTGGCCACGCTGTTTTCCTATTTCGGCCTCGCGCGCCGCAAATGGCAGCAGGGAGAAAGCAATGACTGAAGCGGCGGTCCAGAGCAGCAACGTCGCCTCCTCCACGCCCGACACCATGGATTGGGATTCCAGGGCACGGCGCATGGTGATGATCTACCTGCCGCTGGCCTGCTTTGTGCTGATCCTGCTGTTTCCGTTCTACTGGATGACCATCACGTCGTTCAAACCGAACGCGGAACTGCTCAATTACAAGCAGCATAACCCGTTCTGGATTTCGTCGCCGACGCTGGCGCACATCAAGCACCTGCTGTTCAACACCGCCTATCCGCACTGGCTGATGACGACGATGTCGGTCGCGGTCGGCGCCACCTTCATTTCGATTTTCTCGAGCACGCTGGCGGCCTACGCAATCGAGCGGCTGCGCTTCCGCGGCAGTCCCTATGTCGGGCTCGGGATTTATCTCGCCTATCTCGTGCCACCGTCGATCCTGTTCATTCCGCTGGCGACGGTGGTGGTCCAGTTCGGGCTGTTCGACAGTCCGCTGGCGCTGATCCTGGTGTATCCGACCTTCCTGGTGCCGTTCTCCACCTGGCTCTTGATCGGCTATTTCAAATCGATCCCGTATGAGCTGGAAGAATGCGCGCTGGTCGACGGCGCGACGCGGCTGCAGATCCTGCGGCGGATCACGCTGCCGCTGGCAGTGCCGGGCCTGATCTCGGCCGGCATTTTCAGTTTTACCCTGTCGTGGAACGAATTCATCTACGCGCTGGCCTTCATCCAGAGCAGCGCCAACAAGACCGTACCCGTCGCGATCCTCACCGAACTGGTGTCAGGCGACGTCTATCAGTGGGGCGCGCTGATGGCGGGCTCGCTGCTCGGCTCGCTGCCGGTCGCGATTTTCTATTCGCTGTTCGTGGATTATTACGTGTCGTCGCTGACCGGAGCGGTGAAGGAGTAAATTCACGACGCGCTCGGGTTTCTGCGTTCCCCGGACGCAGCGCAGCGCGTAGCTCTTCGCGGTGCGCTGCAGAGCCGGGGTCCAGCTTGCTTGCTTAACCGGGGTCCCGGCTCTGCGGAGCGGCATGAAGAATGCCGCACCGCGTCCGGGACACGAGGAATCAGAACGACAGGCTTTCCTTCACCAGCACCCAACGGCCGTTCTTGATCTGCTGCACCTGGGTCACCGTGTTGGCGAGGTGGTCGGTCTTGGAGAATTTTGTCGGCGGCGAGTTGAAGATGTCGAGGAATTTTGCGCCCGACTCCAGCGCGTCGAGCACCTTCTGGCCGGTCAGGTCCTTGCCGGCCTTGTCCACGTAAAACGCGAACGTCGTCACCGAATTGTAACCGATGATGGCTTGCGTGTTGGCGTCGGCGTTGAACATCTTCTTGTAGTTGGCGAGCCAATCCTTGACCTTGCCCTTGGCCGTATCCTCGTAGGGAATCTCGAAGCCCGACGCGGCGTAGAGCCCTTCGACCGCTTCCTTGCCGAGGGTGGGCACTTCCAGCACGTTGGTCGGCGTGGCGCCGAGGAAGGTGACGTCCCAGCCGAGCTTCTTGGCCTCGCTCATCGCGCCGATGGTCTCGCGGATCACGGTGCCGAGCACGACCAGATCGCAGCCGTCGGATTTCATCTTGGCGACCTGCGCCGAGAAGTCGGACGCGCCGCGCTTGTAGCTGGTGACCGAAGCCGCCGGCACCTTCATCGCCTCGAGCTGATGCGTAAAACCGTCGAGCACGCTCTTGCCGTACTCGTCGTCCTGATGCATCAGGCAGGGCTTTTTGAAGGCCTTGGCTTCCATCATGTATTTGAGCGCGGCGCGGGTGCTCTCGACATAGGGCAAGAGGTTGTTGAACTTCAGCCGCTCCTGCGGCTTTGCCGGATCGAACTTGAAGGTGAATTCGGCGGCCGTCAGCGGAAACAGTTGCATCACTCCGGCATCGAACAGAACGTCCTGCGCGGCCAGCACGGTCGGCGATCCCATCGGGCCGATCATGGCGAAGATCTTGTCCTTTTCGATCATCTTCTGCGACGCCAGCACGGCGCGCTTCGGATCGTAGCCGTTATCCTCAAGGATCAGCTTGAGCTTGCGGCCGTTGATGCCGCCGGCGGCGTTGATTTCCTCCACCGCCATTTTCATGCCGTTCGACACCGGCACGCCCCAGACCTTGATCGGCCCGGACAGATCCTGATGGGTGCCGATTACGATCTCGGTCGGCGAGATGCCTTCATTGGTGACCTTGGTTTGCGCGGAAGCCGGTAGAACGCTCAGCGCGAGCGCCCCCACCGCAAGGCCCAGCGCCTGCAACGATTTCGACATGTCAATCTCCTCTCCGTTGGCCCGTATGATTGCGAAGGGTAAGGCCGTTTCAGTCCCTCGCCATTTCGTAACTCGTCATTGCGAGGAGCGAAGCGACGAAGCAATCCAGTCTTTCTTTGTGCTTCTGGATTGCTTCGCTACGCTCGCAATGACGTATCCCGCGCGCTATGCCACCGCCCTGTCGTTGTACATGGCGTCGATTTCGCTGGCGTAGCGTTTGTTCACAAAACTTCGCTTCAGTTTCATGGTCGGCGTCAACTCTTCATCTTCGGGCGTCAGCTGGCGCTCGATCAGGAAGAATTTCTTGATGGTTTCGACCCTGGCGAAGTTGACGTTGACCGTCTCGATCTCGCGCTGGATCAGGTCCTGGATCTCCGCCGCGCGGCACAGGCTGGCGTAGTTGGTGAAGGGAATGTCGTGGTCCTGCGCAAATTTTTCGACATTCTCCTGATCGATCATGACAAGGCAGGTCAAATAAGCGCGCTTGTCGCCGATCACCACGGCATCGGAAACGTAAGGCGAGAATTTCAGCTGGTTCTCGATCTCCGACGGGGTGATGTTCTTGCCGCCCGAGGTGATGATGATGTCCTTCATCCGGTCGGTGATCTTGACAAAGCCTTCATTGTCGATCGAGCCGACATCGCCGGTATGCAGCCATCCCCGCTCGTCGATGGTCTCGGCAGTCTTTTCAGGCTGGTTGAGATAGCCCATGAACAGGAAGTCGCCCCTGATCAGGATTTCGCCCTGCGGCGAGATCGCGACCTCGCCCCAGGGCGCCGCCTTGCCGACCGAGCCGAGTTTTACGCGGTCCGACGGCATCACGGTGGCGACACCGCAGTTTTCGGTCTGACCATAGACCTCGCGCATGTCGATGCCCAACGCGAGATACCAGCGGATCAGATCCGGCGCGATCGGGGCGGCGCCGGTGAACGCGAGGCGGCAGCGATCCAGCCCCAGCATGCGCCTGATGTTTCGGAACACCAGCCAATAGGCCGCCTTATTGGCGAGGCGCAGCGACAGTGACGGCGTGTCGCCCGCAAGCTTGCAATCGGTGAGGCGGTAGCCCATGGCCAGCGCATGGCGATACATCCAGTTCTGGAACGGGGTGGCGTCCTTCAGCGCGATGGTGACGCCGGAATAGAATTTCTCCCAGATCCGCGGCACCGCCAGGAACGCGGTCGGCTGCACCTCGCGCAGATTGTCCGGCACGGTCTCCGGGCTTTCGGCGAAATTCATCACCGATCCCAGCGCCAGCGAAATGTAATAGCCGCCGATCCGCTCGGCGACATGGCAGAGCGGCAGGAACACCAGCCGCTCTTCATTGTCGGTCGAGGGGAAGAGATCGTTGGCGTGGCGCATCTGATGGGTGACGCTGCGGTTGGAATGCATCGCGCCCTTGGGCGGCCCGGTGGTGCCGGAGGTGTAGACCAGGATCGCGAGATCGGAAGCGACGCGGCTTGCGACCATCTCGTCCCACAGCGTCTCGTGGTCCTGGATGTGGTTGCTTCCCAGCGCCATGAATTCGGCCAGCGACATCACCATCGGATCGCTGAAGGCGTTCAGGCCTTCCATGTCGAACACCACGATTCGCTCCAGCGTCGGGCAGCGCGCCCGGCAGCTCAGGATCTTGTCGAGCTGCTCTTCATCTTCGGCGAAGATGACCCGGGTGCGGGAATCGTTGACGAGATATTCGACCTGCGCCGCCGAATCGGTCGGATAGATCCCCGACGAGACGCCGCCGGCGCACAATATGCCCATGTCGGCATAGACCCATTCGGGGACGGCGTTGGCGATGATCGAGGCGACATCGCCCGGCCGGAAGCCTGTCGCATGCAGGGCGTAGGCGATTTCCTTCGATATCTGCAGCCACTGCCGCCAGCTCGTCGGATGCCAGACGCCGAACTTCTTCTCCCGGATCGCGGGTTTGTCGCCGCGCGTCTCCACGGCGCGCAAAAAACTCCTCGCGATCGTGTCCGCCACAGTCAGCACTGCGGGTCCAGCCATCTGCCTCTTCCCTCCGTCGTGATCGTGCCAGGTGCCGGCTTAAGCCGGTCTCTTTCTTCACCTCTCCCGAAGGGAGAGGTGAAGGGCGCAGGCCGGCATTTTAGCGCCAAGTCTTCTTCTTTTTCCAGCGCCGTTCGCCCCGCGCCCCTGCTTCCTTTGCGCCCAGGTAGAACTCCTGGATGTCCTTTGAATGCATCAGCCGCTCGCAGCTGTCGTTCATGACGACGCGGCCGATTTCCAGCACATAGCCGTAATGCGCGGTTTCCAGCGCCACCTTGGCGTTCTGCTCGACCAGCAGGATCGACATGCCCTGCTCCTCGTTGACGCGGCGGATGATGGTAAAGATTTCCCGCACCAGGATCGGCGATAGCCCTAGCGACGGCTCGTCAAGCAGCAGCAATGTGGGGCGGTTCATCAGCGCCCGGCCGATGGCGAGCATCTGCTGCTCACCGCCGGAAAGCTGGCCGGCCGGCTGGTTGAGCCGCTCCCTGAGCCGCGGAAAATAGCCGTAGACCCGCTCCAGGTCGTCGGCGACGGCGTCGCGATCCTGGCGCGGATAGGCGCCCATCATCAGGTTCTCGCGCACGCTCAGGAACGGAAACACCTCGCGCCCTTCGGGTACGTGGCTCAAACCCAGCCGCACGATCTTGTCGGCTTCCATGCGCTGGATCGGTCTCCCCAAAAATTCGATCGAACCTTTCTGCGGATCGAGAATGCCCGAAATGGTTTTCAGCACCGTGGTCTTGCCGGCGCCGTTGGCGCCCAGCAGCGTGACGATCTTGCCGCGCGGCACCTCGAGGCTAATGCCGCGAATCGCCATGATCGGCCCGTAATAGCTCTCGATGTTGCTGAGTTTCAGGATGATGTCAGGCGCGGTCATGCCGTTACGCCCCAAGATACGCGGCGACGACGTCGGGATGGACCTGCACCTCGGCCGGCGAGCCCATCGCCAGCACGCGGCCGTAGTTCAGCGCGATCACACGGTCGGAGACGCGGTTCACCAGCGTCATGTCGTGCTCGACCATCAGCACGGTGATGCCGAGCTCGGTCTTCATGTCGCGGATCCAGAACGACATGTCGTCGGTTTCCTCGACATTCAGCCCGGAGGACGGCTCGTCGAGCAGGATCAGCTTCGGTTCGGTGCACAGCGCGCGAGCCAGCTCGATCACCTTTCGCACGCCGTAGGGCAGGCCGGAGATCAGCTTGTCGCGATAGGCTTCGAGATCGAGAAATTCGATCACCTGCTCGACGCGGCGGCGATGCGCCTTTTCGGTTGCCCGCACGCTCGGCAGGAACAGCAATTCCTGCCACAGCTGCGTGGTGGAATGGCGGTGGCGGCCGACCAGCAGGTTGGCGAGCAACGTGGCGTTCTCGAACAGTTCGATGTTCTGGAAGGTGCGGGCGATGCCGAGCTTGGCGATGCCGAAGGCGGGCTCTTCCGTGATGTCCTGATCCTCGAAATAAATCCGCCCCGAGGTCGGACTGTAGATGCGCGAGACCAGGTTGAAGATCGAACTTTTTCCCGCGCCGTTGGGGCCGATGATCGAGAGAATCTCGCCCTTCTCCACCGCGAAGCTGACCGAATCCACCGCTTTGAGGCCGCCGAAATGCAGCGAGATGTTTTCGGCGCGGAAATAACTCATCGGTTGCGCTCCGACTTCACATAGATCTTCTGCCGCTTGAAGGTGGCGCGCTTGTAGAGCGGGAACAGCTGGAAAAACAGTTTTATCTTCAGCCAGCGCCCGTACAGCCCGAGCGGCTCGAACAGCACGAAGATGATGATGATGATGCCGTAGATCGCGCCCTTAAGGCCGTTGGCGGAAGCAAACGCGGCGACGCTGTCCTTGATCTGCGCGGCCTTCGCTGCGCTCGCGCCAAACGCCGCGGCGGCGTTGGCGATCACGCCTGGGATGTCGTCCTTGAGAAAGGTCAGGAACGGATCGACCATGACCACGAAGATCGCGCCGAGCACCGCGCCATGCAGGCTGAAGGCGCCGCCGATGATGATCACGATGATGAACTCGATCGAGAGCTGCAGGGTGAACATTTCCGGGCTGATGAACGACAGCTTGTGCGCGAACAGGCAGCCGGCAAAGCCGGCGATCGCAGCGCTGATCGCGAACGATTTTACCTTATAGAGCGAGACGTTGACGCCCATGCTGCGCGCCGCGGTCTCGCTGTCGCGGATCGCGACAAAGGCGCGGCCGGTCGGCGAGCGCAGCAGATTGAGCGAGCCGATAATGGTCAGGATCAGCACGCCGAGGCAGAGGAAATAGAACGCCGGGCTGTCGCGCGGGATCGGCATGCCGAGGATCTGGATCGCCTTGACGCGCATGCCTTCGTTGCCGTGGGTGACGCTCTCCCAACGCGCCAGGATCTCCTCGACGATGAAGGCAAAGGAAATCGTCGCGATGACCAGATAGATGCCCTGCAGCCGCAACGCGGGGAATCCGACCATCGCCCCGATGATGCCGGTGAGAATACCGGCGGCCAGAAAATACACCGGGAAAGGCACGCCGAACTGTTGTAGATAGGCGGTGGTATAGGCGCCGATGGCGAGGAAAGCGGCGTGGCCCAATGACGCCTGGCCGGTAAATCCGGTCAGGATCATCAGCCCGACTCCCACGGTGGCATAGATGCATACGAATACCAACTGGCTGACCAGATAGCTCGACAGCACGAACGGCGCGATCGCCAGCAGCACCAGCAGCGTGCCATAGGACCAGACATAACCGCTGTGCGGAAACAGCTTTATGTCGTCCTCATAATCGGTCTTGAAGATGAACCGCATGGCGCTCAGACCTTCTTGCGCATGTGAAGGCCGAACAGGCCTTCGGGCTTGAGCAGCAGCACCACCAAGAGCACGATGTAGGGCGCGACGTCCTTCCAGCCCTGCGCGAGATAGAAGCCGGCCATGCTTTCGATCACGCCGATCAGCACGCCGCCGACCACCGCGCCCGGGATCGAGCCGAAGCCGCCGAGCACGGCGGCCGGAAATGCCTTCAGTCCGAGCACCAGGCCGACATTGGAATGAATGAAGGTGATCGGTGCCAGCAGCACGCCTGCGCAGGTCGCGACCGCCGCCGAAATCGCCCAGACGATCGAGACCACGCGCTTGACCGGGATGCCCATGTAATAGGCCGCCAGCATGTTCTCGGATGAGGCGCGCATCGCGGTGCCGAGCGTGGTCTTGTTGAAGAACAGATAGAGCAGCGCGCACAGAATCATGGTCGCGGCGATTACCGAGAGCTTGTCATGGGCCAGCACCAGCGAGCCGATCCGCAGCACGCCCTGGCTGAACGGCGTTTCGATCTTGAAATCGTCGGTACCCCAGACCATGCCCACGACGGAGCGCAGGAAATAGCCGAGACCAATGGTCGCCATGATGATGGAGAATTGCGGATAGCCGAGGATCGGGCGCACCACCACGCGCTCGGCCAGCATACCGAACAGCGCCATCGCCGCCACCGCGCCGGCAAAGCCGATCCAGTAATTGAGGCCGAGAATGCCGATGAAGGTGAAGGCGAAGAACCCGCCCAGCATCATCAGGTCGCCTTGGGCGAAGTTCACGACCTCGGTCGCCTTGTAGACCAGCACAAAGCCGAGCGCGATCAGGCCGTAAACGCAGCCGAGCGCAATCCCGCTGACCAACTGCTGAACGAAGTCCAGCATTGCCACCCTCCCCCGATGCGCCGCGGTTCTTCAAGACCGCTGTTCCCGCATCTTGTGTCGTTGCGCGCATTTCGCGCTTCAGCCTGGCTTGGGCTGAAAATCGTTGCATTGTCCGGCGGTTATACAGCCTAAAGCGGCGGCGACTGTCAACTAAGTGCTGGGTGAGCGTCAGTGAGACCAGTCATGCGGCAGCACCGCAGTGGGCGCTGCGCGGGCAACAATACTCCAACCACAGGTTGCGGGATGATCGCCGGCTGGAATTGCTGCTGAAATGCGCGCCATGGAAGCGTCGTCTCGGCGCCGACGCCTATCCCCGTGACGTTACGAAAAACTTCGCACCACGGCTTGCAGCGCCGCATCGACCGTATCAAAACGCTTGCCGACGAAGTCGGCATGGCCTGGTTTCCACTTATCCGTGGCCCAGGCGAGATAGCAGTCGCCGGGACGCGTGATGTAGGCGACGTCATCGCCTTGCGACGATACCCACCACAGATTGGGATTGCGCGCGTGCGGCCGGATTTCAAGATCGTCCATCACGCCCTCTTGGCGCAGGCGGTTTGGCTTTTGACGTGTTGAAGCGGAACGGACGATTGCGGGAGATGGCTCGGCTCCGACGCCGCCGGCTTGGCCGTGGCCATGAATTCCGCCAAAGCTGCATTGGATGACCAGTTGAGGTAGGCGATCGCAGCGACGGACACGGCGAACAACACGGCGAGCTGGATCGTCAAGGTACCGGCAATCCCCGACCAATAGTTGCCGGTGTTGTTTCGGCTGGCGTGATGGAAAAACGGCATATGTGCCTCCCGTTACGGGTTCACGCCGTCTGAATAGCCCCCGCGGCGAGATTCGAATGTGAACGGCTTCACATTCGGAAGGTGTGTTCTGTCACGTTGAGGTGAAGGCTAACCGCAGCGCGCGTAGCAACCGGGTTCCTGCAACCGATAGGCGCCGTTTAGGTTAAGAAAAATGTTCCCTCAAAAATGGTTCCAGTCGCACGCCTGAATTAGAGGCGTTAACGGATGCAACCTATCAATGGTTCGCGCCTTGATTCCTGCGGAGGATCGACGTGAATCGCATTGTGAAACCCTTTGTCGTCGTGCTTGCCGGCCTGTATTTCCTGGCGGACGCGATTTTTGCCACCATCGCCCATCCGCTGGCGCGATGGATCGGCGAGCAACGGATTTTCGCCAGGCTGCGAACCTGGATCCGGTCGTTGCGGCCTTATCCGTCGCTGGCGCTGTTTGCGGTTCCCCTCATCATGCTCGAGCCGGTTAAGCCGGTCGCGGCCTATCTGGCTGCAACGAGCCAGGTCAGGCTGGCCCTGATGGTTCTGATCGTCGGCGAAATTCTAAAACTCGTCCTCGTGGAGCGGCTGTTCAGTATTAATCGCGACAAGCTGTTGTCGATTTCCCGCCTTTGCCTGGGCTTATGGAAAATATCGATTCGCCATGGACTGGCTGGAATCGACCGAGGCGTGGCAGATGGTGCGGCGCTGGAGCCGGATCGCGCGGTTCTCGATCCGCAGCACGTTTGCCCAAGTTAGAGCTTCGTCCGGCCTGCCGATGACACGATGACGCAGCCGCCGTTCCGGATCGGCACCGCCGGGTGGAGCGTCCCATCCTTGTATCTCGACCGGGTGCCGCCGGGCGGCAGTCATCTTGAACGCTACGCGCGGCGTCTCAATGCCGTCGAGATCAACTCGTCATTCTATCGGCCGCACCGGCGCATCACCTATCAGCGATGGGCGCAGTCCGTGCCTGCCGACTTTCGCTTCTCGGTCAAGCTGCCCAAAGCGATCACGCATGAGGCGGGGCTAGTCGATTGCGGCGCGCTGCTCGATCGCTTCGTGGACGAAGTAAGCGGGCTCGGCGACAAGCTCGCGGTGCTGCTGGTGCAGTTGCCGCCGAAATCGGCGCTCAGCAAGCGCGTCGCCGATCGTTTCTTTCTCGATCTTCGCGCCCGCATCGACAGCGATGTCGTGCTGGAGCCGCGGCATGCCAGCTGGTTCGCATCTGATGTGGACGACTGGCTGGCGAAACGCCGCGTCGCGCGCGTCGCCGCAGATCCGGCACGAATTGCCGGCGCCGGCGAGCCCGGCGGCTGGAGCAAGCTCGCGTATTATCGCTGGCACGGCTCGCCCCGGGTTTACTATTCGGATTATGGCGCTGCGGCGCTGGCCGCGCTAAAGCGGCGCCTCGAAAACAATCGGCAGCACGCGTCTTCGGTGTGGTGTATTTTCGACAATACGGCTTCGGGCGCGGCGCTTGGAAATGCGCTGACGCTTCAACGTGACGCAAAACAACAGAAAGCGAAATCCAAATGAGCGAGCGACTGGAAACCCTGAAGAAAGCGCGCGAGCGAATGACCGACGATCGGGACGCGTTCGCGAAGGTGCTGGCAGCACCCTTCGATCGAGACAAGGCCGAGCGGGCACGCGTCAAGTTCATCGAAACGCAGACGCTGATCGACGCCATCGATCGTGCGATCGACGGCGAGCACGTCAGGCCTGCGGCAGCCTAACAAGGGCGGACCGCGCGGTTCCTCCATGGAGAGGCGCCGCTTCATTCCACCTTTTGGATGTTGGCGCCCTCGATCACCTTTTTCCATTTCTCGGTTTCGGCGACGATCATCGCACCGAACGCCTCCGGCGTGCCGATCAGCGGCTCGCCGCCGAGATCGACCAGCTTCGCCTTGATCGCGGGTTCCGCCAGCACCGCGTTGATCTCGCCGTTCAGCTTGGCGATGATTTCGGGTGGCGTCTTCTTCGGCGCGCCCATGCCGAACAGCGCGCTCGCCTCGTAGCCTGGAACGGTCTCCGCGACGGTCGGAACACCCGGCAATAACGCCGATGGCTCCGTCGTCGTCACCGCCAGCGCGCGCAAGGCGCCGGAGCGGATGTGCTGGAGGACGGAAGGCATATTGTCGAAGATCACGTCCACCTGGCCGCCGAGCATGTCGGTAAGCGCGAGCGCGGCGCCCCGATAGGGCACGTGCTGCATTTTGATCCCCGCCATCGCCATGAACATTTCGCCGGACAGATGCACCGAGGTACCGTTGCCCGACGAAGCCATGTTGACCTTACCGGGGTTGGCCTTCGCATAGGCGATGAACTCGGCAACGGTCTTCGCCTGCACGTTCTTGCCGACGGTCATCACATTCGGCACGCGATTGAATGCTGCGACCGCCGCGATGTCGCGGGGAACGTTGAACTTCAGGTTGGCGTAGAGCGAGGTGTTGATGTAATTGGCGGGATTGACCAGCAGCACCGTGTAGCCATCCGGCTCCGCATTGATCACCGCCTCGGTGGCGATGTTGTTGCCGGCGCCCGGCTTGTTTTCGATGATGAACTGCTGGCCGAGCCGCTCGGACAGCCGCTGGCCGATCAGGCGCGCGATGATGTCGGTGGCGCCTCCGGGGGGATATCCGACTACCCAGCGCACCGGACGCGTCGGATAATCCAGCGCAGACGCGCCGCCGATCGAGGCCAGCGCCGAAAGTCCGATCGCGATCATGAAAATCGCGGTGCGACGAGGCGTCATGCAGTTTCTCCCTGGGCGGCCGCGTTGGGTCGCGGTCCGTTTGTGTTGAATTGACAGCGGCGCGCGTTGTAACAAACAAATCCGGACCCGGCCAGTGCGGCACACCCGCGCGCATCGGCCTGCGACGAAAGGATAATCCATGACCGTCAAGGTCGATGCCCTCGATCATCTCGTCATCAATGTCGCGGACGTGGCGCGCTCCGCGGAGTGGTATCGCAAGGTGCTGGGCATGGAGATCAAGGTGTTCGATCCGGGCCGGGGCGGCACGCCGCGCACCTCGCTGATGTTCGGCAACCAGAAGATCAATGTGCGGCCTTACGACGCCGACAAGGTGGAGTGGTTTACCGCTGACCATGAGACCGCCGGCAGCGACGATCTGTGCTTTCTCACCTCGGCCGAACCCGACGAGGTCGTCGCACATCTCAAGAGCTGCGGCGTGGCGATCGAGGAAGGCCCGGTCGCCAAGCAAGGCGCGCGCGGCACGCTGCGCTCGGTGTATTGCCGCGACCCCGACGGCAGCCTGATCGAAATTTCGTCGTATGAGGGAGATGTGTCTTAATGCGTGTCCCGGACGCGGTGCGGCATTCTTCATGCCGCTCCGCAGAGCCGGGACCGTACCAAAGACGGTGCTCGTGACGGCCCCGGCTCTGCAGCGCACCGCTTCGCAAGGGCTACGCGCTGCGCTGCGTCCGGGGCACGAGAGAACGTAAAGCGGCCGGCAGAGCCGCGCGGGAGGAACCGATGCCAAACTCACAGCCACCGGGCGTTGTCGGCCCCTTCGCGGGCCTCGACGTGCCGTGGCTGCTCGGCATGCGCGCAAAAACCCGCCGCGACCATCCGTTTCTGATCTGGGCGCCGTTCGACGCCCCGGCACGCAAATGGAGTTTTGGCGAATTCCACGACCGCGTCGGCGCGCTCGCCGCTGGCCTCGTCGCGCGCGGCATAAAGCCCGGCGACTACGTGCTGATCCATCTCGACAATTGCATCGAGGCGATGCTGGCCTGGTTTGCCTGCGTCGAACTCGGCGCCATCGCCGTCACCACCAACACCCGCTCGGCGCCCGCCGAGATGGAATATTTCGCCGGTCACTGCGGCGCGGTCGCCGCCATTACCCAGCCGGTCTATGCCGAGATTTTATCGGCGCATTGCCGGGGCTTGCGCTGGATCGCGGTGATTTCGCACAACGCTGGCGCAACTCCGGCGCATCGCCCGCAACGCGCCGATTCGTTCGAGTCATTGTTCGCCGACAGCGCTGACCGGCCGCGCCGCGTCACCGATCCATCCGCGCCCTGCAGCGTGCAGTATACTTCAGGCACCACGTCGCGGCCGAAGGCGGTGCTGTGGACCCACGCCAACGCGTTGTGGGGCGCCAAGGTCAACGCCGCGCATCAGGATCTGCACGCAGCTGACGTGCACCAGACCTATTTGCCGCTGTTCCACACCAACGCGCTGGCCTATTCGATGCTGGCAAGCCTGTGGGTCGGCGCGTCCTGCGTGATCCAGCCGCGGTTTTCGGCGCGCCGGTTCTGGAACGTCGCCGCCGAGCACGGCTGCAGCTGGACCTCGACCATCCCGTTCTGCATGAAGGCGCTGCTCGAACACGAGATTCCGAAGCAACATAGTTTTCGGCTCTGGGGCACCGCGATCTGCGAACCGCCGGCCTTCGCCGGGTTCGGCATCAAGATCATTGGCTGGTGGGGCATGACCGAGACCATCACCCACGGCATTGTCGGCGAAGTCGATCAACCCAACATCCCGATGTCGATCGGCCGCGCCGCGGCGGAATACGAAATCCGTATCACCGATGACGACGGCACGCCGACCGAGGTCGGTGGCACCGGCAACCTGTCGATCAAGGGCATTCCCGGCCTGTCGCTGTTCAAGGAATACCTGCACAACGAAAAGGCGACGCGGGAAAGCTTTGACGAGCACGGCTTTTTCCTTACCGGCGACCGCGTCACCCTGCTCGACAACGGTTTTGTAAAATTCGGCGACCGCGCCAAGGATATGCTGAAAGTCGGCGGCGAGAACGTCGCAGCTTCCGAGATCGAGCAGGTCATCGCGGTGGTTCCGGGCGTGCGCGAAGCCGCGGTGGTGGCGAAGAAGCATCCAATGCTGGACGAGGTGCCGGTGGTGTTCATCATCCCGCACGCCGGCGTTGCGCGCGCGCCGCCCGATCTGCATGACAATGTGATGGCCGCCTGCCGCAACGCGCTGGCGGACTTCAAGGTGCCCAGAGAAATCCGCTTCGTCGACGAGATGCCGCGCTCGACGCTGGAAAAGGTGGCGAAGGCGGAGTTGAGAAAAACGCTGGGGTGAAGAATGAAGGCTTTCCATAGCTTCATTGCAGCGGTTTGTCTCACGGCGCTCGTGAAGCCGGCGCTGGCACAGCGGCTGCCCTTGGAGATTGCAGAACAATGGGGCTTGCTCGGCACCTGGGCGCTTCGTTGTGATCAGCCCCCGTCGCGCAGCAACACCCATTTCACCTATGAGCCAGAGCGGGGCGGCAAGCTCATCATGCGCAACGACTACGGAGACGGGGCAAATTCAAGCGAAGTGACCGAAGCGGCCCTGACAGATGACGGCGGAATCGAGCATAACCTCATTTACAAGGCATTCTCGCAGATCAGGATTGTCCACATCGAAAAAACCGCCGATGGGAAAATTCGGACAATCTCGAATCGTGATGACAAGGGAAAATATACGATGAGAGATGGCAAGCTAGTGGGTAGCGGATGGCCTTCGCTAGCCCTCACTCGGTGCAAGCCGGGAATGTAGGGCAAGCAAGTGCGGCACCCTCGCCACCCTGCCCCCGGTTTGACAGAGCGCTGCCAAACCCCGCAATCTCCGGGCAAAGAAAAACAAGGGAGCGACGCCATGCCCGGCCGAGGTTTGCGATTTGCCGCCGTGGTAGTCCTTTGCCTCGCATTGTCGACCGGCATCGCATCGGCCCAAACCGCCGATACCATCCTGTTCAACGGAAAAATCCTCACCGTCGACAAGAATTTTTCCACCCAACAGGCGCTGGCGATCGGACAAGGCCGGGTGCTGGCGTCAGGCACTTCGGCGGCGATGAAGAAGCTGGCCGGCAGCAAGGCCCGGCTGATCGATCTCGGCGGCCGCACCGTGATTCCCGGCTTGACCGACGGACATATCCACGGCATCCGCGCCGCGCTGACGTTTGGCAACGAGGTGAACTGGATCGGTGTTCCCACGCTCAAAGAGGCACTGGAAAAAATCCGTCAAGCGGCGCAGAGCCAAAAGTCCGGCTCGTGGATCGTCGTGGCGGGCGGCTGGACCGAGGAACAGTTCGAGGAGAAGCGGCGGCCGACCGTGGCCGAGGTGACGGCGGCAGCCCCCGACAATCCGGTCTACATCCAGCATCTCTATGACTGGCTGCTGCTCACGCCGAAGGCGCTTGCCGCGCTGAACATCCGCGACGATGCGGACGTTGCGCCCGGCGGCAAGCTCGAACGCGATGCCTCGAATAATCCGACCGGCATCATCAACGGCAATGGCAATGCGCTCGGAAAGATCTTCGACAAGCTGCCGAAGCCGACGCTGAACGAGCAAGTCGACGGCTCACGCAAGTTCTTTCGCGAGATGAACAGTCTTGGCGTCACCGGCATCGTCGACGGCGGTGGGGTGAGCATGTATCCGGCCAGTTATCAGGCCGTATTCAAGCTGTGGCGCGACAAGCAGCTCACCGTGCGCGTCGCCTATCATCTGTGCGCGCCGACACCGGGCTCGGAGCTCGCGGACTTGCGCAACCTGACGCAATTGCTGCCGCCGGGATTCGGCGACGACATGCTGCACTTCAACGGCCCCGGCGAAATCTTGATCTGGGCCGACTGGACCGACGGCGACATCACGCCGGACGGCAAGGCCAAGCTGTACGATCTGCTGCGCTGGGCCGCCGGCAAAGGCTATACGATCCAGCTGCACTGGAATCCCGAACGCACCGTTCACGATCTGCTCGATGTAATCGAGGCGGTGAACGATGAATATCCGGTCCACAATCTGCGCTGGGCCATATTGCATCTGTACGGCGCTTCCGAGGACAGCCTGAAACGCATGAAACCGCTAGGGCTGATCTGGAGCGTTCAGGACGGCCTGTATTTCGGCGGCGAGCGGCTGCAGCGCGAGGTCGGCACTGAGGCGGCGCTGCAATTGCCGCGCATCGCGACAGCGTTCAAGCTCGGCCTTACAGTCGCCGCCGGCACCGATGCGCATCGGGTGTCGTCGTACAATCCATTCGTGGCGCTGCAATGGTATCTCGACGGCACCACCATCGGCGGGGTTCAAACCCGCGGCAACGCGGAAGCCCCGAGCCGCCGCCAGGCGCTGGAGATGTACACCCGCAACACGGCGTTCGCGGCCAACGAGGACGACAAGCGCGGCACGCTGGAGCCCGGAAAATTCGCCGATCTCGCGGTGCTCTCGGCGGACTATCTGACGGCGCCGGTCAAGGAGATCGGCAAGATCAAATCGGTGCTGACGATGGTCGGCGGCAAGGTGGTCTACGCCGCGGCGCCGTTTGAGAATCTCGATGGCGAGCAACCGCCGCCCGCCCCGTCATTGCGAGCGAAGCGAAGCAATCCAGAAGCCGCGAAGTAAGACTGGATTGCTTCGTCGCAAGAGCTCCTCGCAATGACGAAAAAACCCGCCGGAAGCGATGCTTCCGGCGGATCGTTATTATCGCGTGACCTGTGGCCTTACGCCTTCATCGCACCCTTCACCGCCTCCGCCGTGATCGGCAGCGAGCGGACGCGGGCGCCGCAGGCGTTGAAGATGGCGTTGCCGAGCGCGGGCGCGATCACCGTTACCGCCGGCTCGCCGACGCCGGTGGCTTTTTCGCCATTGGCGATGACGCTGACGGCCACTTCAGGCACCTGGCTCATTCGCAAGGGGGTGTAGGTGTCGAAGTTGGTCTGCTCGATTGCGCCGTCCTTCAACGTCGCCTTCTCGTACATCGCAAGCGACAGTCCCCACAGCGCCGCGCCCTCGACCTGGGCGCGGATGTTGTCGGGATGAACTTGCGTACCGACATCGGTGGCCACGGTGAGTTTTTTCACCTTGACCTCGCCCGATGGCGCCACCGCGACGTGGGCGACGCAGGCGGTCCAGCTTGCGGTCGCCCGTTCCTGCGACGAGACGCAGGCAACGCCCATGCCTTCGCCCTTGGGCAGCGCCTTGGTGCCGTAGCCGGCCATGCCCATGGCAGCAAGCAGGGTGTTGCGCAGGCGTTGCGCGCCGCCGTCGTTCTTGCCTTTGCCGTCGAGCAGCGCAATGCGGAACTGGGCCGGATCCTTGCCGGCCGCGTTCGCAAGCTCGTCGATCATGCTTTCCACCGCCCAGAAGGTCCAGCCCGGCGCCACCGATCGCAACTGGCCGGAGGGTGTGGCGTTGTGCGCCATCTCGTTGAGGATGGCGCGGACGTTGTGGTTCGGCACGGAATAGAAGAAGTCCGCGCCGTTCACGGTGAAGGCATCGAGCGCGCCCTTCTTGTCGACCGAAGGCGACAGGAAGTCCGGGATGCCCCAGCGCTTGGTCGGCCACGCCGAGACGACGTCGTGATTCATCGCGATCAGCTTGCCGTCGCCGTCGAGACCCGCCTTGATCTTCTGGAACGTCAAGGGCCGCGAAAAGTCCATGGTCATGTCGTCTTCGCGCGAATAGATCACCTTGACCGGCTTGCCGACGGCTTTCGCCGCCTGCACCGCGGGCACCATCATGTCGGCGTCGAGACGCCGGCCGAAGCCGCCGCCCAGCCACATCTGGTGCATCACGACGAATTTGGGATCGACCCCGGCCGCACCCGCCGCGATCGCGCCGGAACGCGTCGCGAACTGGTTGCCGGAATAGATGTGCCAGATATCGCCCTGCTGTTGCGCCGTGGCATTCATCGGCTCCAGCGGCGCATGGATGTTGATGCTGGTGGTGTATTCCGCCTCCAGCACTTTCGCAGCAGAGCCGAGAGCAGCCGCGGTATCGCCGTCCTTGACAAAGAACAGGCCGGAATCGTCAAGCGCCTGCAGCCGTTTTGCCTCATCGAGCAGCGATTGGCTCGACAGTTTGGCGTTCGGGCCATTGTCATAAGTGACCTTGAGCGCATCGGCGGCCTTTTTGGCATTGGAATAGGTGTTGGCGACCGCCACCACCCAACCGGTCGTCGTCCCGGTCTTGTCGTCCAGCGTCACCGCCTTGATGAAACCCGGCACTTTCTTCGCCGCACTGTCATCGACCGATTTCACCGTGGCGCCGTAGCGCACCGGGGGCATCACGATCTTGCCGTACACCATGCCCGGCAGCATCACGTCGATGCCGTATTTGGCGGTGCCGTTGGTTTTCGATGGGATATCGAGCTGCGGCACCGAAACGCCGATCATGGTGTATTGATCGGGCGTCTTCAGCTTGATCGCCTTGAGTTCGTCGGGCGTAAAGGTCTTGGTGGCCTTGCCGCTCTTGACGATCTCGGCGAAGGTCATCGACTTCTTCGATTTCGCGTGCGAAACGACGGAGTCCCTGACGACCAGTTCATCCTTGAAATAGGGCGGCAAACCCATTGCCGTGGCCGCAGCCTCGGTCAACGCTATACGCCCGGCGGCGCCGGCGCGGCTCATCGCATCGAAGTTCATCATCGTCGACCAGCTGCCGCCGGTGATCTGCGCACCCAACACGGGGTCGTTGAACTTCGGGTCGTTGGAGGCGAGCTGGACCCGCATGTCCTTCCAGCTGGCGCCGAGTTCCTCGCAGATGATCTGCGCCATGGTGGAGGCGATGTGCTGGCCCATGTCGGCCTTGCCGCAGGTGATGGTGACGAGGCCATCCGGCGCGATCGAATACCATACGCTCGGATCGAAATTGCCGGCGGCGGCGAATGCCTGATCGGCGCCGAGCAGGCCGGGAACGGCCGAATAGCCGAGCGCGAGGCCGGCGGCGGCGGAGCCTACGAGGAACGAGCGGCGCGACAGATCCGCGGGCTCGGCTTTCGTGATTTTCACGTGCGTGTTCATGTGGGCCTCCGGTCGCCGGCGTTGGACGCGGTGCGCATGTCGGCGGCGGCGCGCATGATCGCCTTCTGGATGCGCGAATACGTCATGCAGCGGCAGAGATTGCCGTCCATGGCCGCAACCACTTCCTCTTTGGTCGGGTTCGAATTCTTCGACAGCAGCGAGGCCGCCTGCATGATCTGGCCGGACTGGCAGTAGCCGCATTGCGGAACCTGCTCGGCAATCCATGCCTTCTGCAGCGGATGATCGCCCTTGGCGCTCAGCCCCTCGATGGTGGTGATCTTCTTGCCGGCGGCATCGCTGAGCGAGGTCTGGCAGGATCGCACCGCTTCGCCGTTCAGATGCACCGTGCAGGCGCCGCACAGGCCGGCGCCGCAACCGAATTTCGTTCCGGTCATCTGCAATTGTTCGCGGATGACCCAAAGCAGCGGCGTATCGCCCGCCGCTTCCACGGACATGTTGCGTCCGTTGATGTTGAGATTAGGCATTTTTCTCTTCCCCTCCGGTGCATGAAGCCGCTTACGGCAGCATCTCACTTGTGGGCTAAGCCGAGACACCCACCGGGTCGATGTCGCGACGAGGCGCAGAATGATCGCGTTCCAATCTGGAAGCAATTCAAATTAGAATTTGTCGAGGAGAATAAAATTCCGGAAGCGCGTTGTGCGATGCGGCATTTCCTATCCGGGAATCGATCGCTACAATACAAGCGAAAACAGCAGGAATTCGCGATGCCCAAACTCAACCGCGACGGCGTCAACATCCATTATGAAGTTCACGGCAGCGGACCGCCATTGCTGCTGACCCACGGCTATTCGTCGACCTCGGCGATGTGGCAGGGTCAGATCGAAGCGCTGTCGAAACAGCACAAATTGATTCTGTGGGACATGCGCGGCCACGGCCAATCGGACTATCCCGACGATGCCGCAGCCTACAGCGAGGCGCTGACGGTCGGCGACATGGCCGCGCTGCTCGACAAGGCCGGCGCCGGCAGCGCCATTGTCGGCGGCCTGTCGCTCGGCGGCTACATGTCGCTGGCGTTTTATCGCGCGCATCCGGAGCGCGTCCGCGCGCTGCTGATCATCGATACCGGCCCGGGGTTCAGGAAAGACGAGGCGCGCGACGCCTGGAACAAGCGCGCGCACGAGACCGGCGACCGTTTTGAGCGCGAGGGACTTGAAGTTCTTAAATCAGCCAGCCGCGAGCGCTCCAGCGTCGTGCATCGTGATGCGTTAGGGCTGGCACGTGCGGCGCGTGGCATGCTGACCCAGCGCGATGCCGCCGTGATCGAAATCCTGCCGCACATAAAAGTGCCGGCGCTGGTGGTGGTCGGTGCCGACGACACCCCGTTCCTTGCCGCCTCCGACTACATGGCGGCGAAAATCCCGGGCGCGCGGAAGGTGGTGATCCCGGCCGCCGGCCATGCCGCCAACATCGATCAACCGCAGGCGTTCATCGACGCCATACTTCCCTTCCTCGACAGCTTGCCGCGGCAAACTGCTTCCGACAAAATGGCCGCGTCATGAGATCATTTAGCGCAACGCTGCTAGTCGTCGCGATTTTGGGCGCCGGGCTCGTGCCCGTCGGCGCGCAGCAGTTTGTGCTGCAGGGGCCGCCGCCGTTTGCTCCGCCCTTTGTCGCAACGCTGTCGAACAACACGCCGCTGGCGTTCGGCATGAACGAGCAGGATGCGGCGAACGCGCTGGGCGCACCGCTGACCTATATAAGCGGCCGGCCCGGCGACGAAATCTTCCTGGTGTTTCGCCACGCCGGCGGCACCGGGTTCTTCAACCGCAAGGACCGGCTCTATCTGCAATTCCGCCGCGGCCGCCTCGCCGGCTGGAAGGGCGACTGGGGCCGCAACTGGATGTGGCAATAGCCGCCTCGATCCGGCAACTTCGTAAACTCTTCAACCAATCAACGGACGACCCATGGGACACGACATCACGCTGACGGCCTCCGACAATTTCAAACTGGGCGGCTATCGCGCCGACCCCTCCGGCAAGCCCAAGGCCGCGGTGGTGGTGATCCAGGAGATTTTTGGAGTCAATCATCACATCCGCGCGGTCTGCGACCGCATCACCGCGCAAGGCTATGTCACCATCGCGCCTTCGATCTTCGACCGCATCGAACCCAATTTCCAGTGCGGCTATACGCCGGAGGAAGTCGCGATCGCGCGCAAATTTGTGGCCAATCCCGATTGGGACGCGATGTTGCGCGACACCCAGGCCGCCATCGATGCCGTGAAAGATGTCGGCCCGGTCGGCATTGTCGGCTTTTGTCTCGGCGGCAGCGTGGTCTATGCGGCTGCGACCAAACTGTCGGGGCTGACGGCGGCGGTCGGCTTTTATGGCGGCGCCATCGTCCGCTTCGCCGACGACAAGCCGAAAGTGCCGACGCAACTGCATTTCGGCGAAAAGGACGCCGGCATTCCGCTTAGCGATGTCGAAACCATCCGCGCCAAACGGCCCGACGTCGAAATCCACGTCTATCCCGGCGCGCAGCACGGTTTTAATTGCGAAGAGCGCGCGAGCTACGACAAAGCCAGCGCCGATATCGCACGTCAACGCGCCAGCGCGTTTTTCGAAAAGCATTTGAGGAAATAGCCATCGTGCCCCGGACGCAGCGCAGCGTGTAGCACTTGCGGAACGGTGCGCTGCAGAGCCGGGGCCGTAACGAACGCCAGCGTTTGATACGGTCCCGGTTCTGCGAAGCAGCGCTTCGCAAGAGCTACGCGCTGCATCGCGCCCGGGACACGAGGCTAGAACCAGCGTTCGCCGACGAGCACGGTATCGCCGGGGTTGATCGGGGTGCCGAGCGGTACCACGGCGCGCATTGAACCGCCGGCATCGGTATGGGTCAGCGTGACCCGGTCACGCCTGGCGCGCGGCGAGAAACCGCCGGCGATGGCGACCGCGCTCTCAATGCTCATGTTCGGCACATAGGGGTACTGGCCGGGAGCTGCGACCTCGCCGAGGATGAAGAACGGCCGGTACGCCTCGATCTCGACCGCGACCGAGGGTTCGCGGATATAGCCGTTGCGCAGTTTGCCGGTGATCTCGGAGGCCAAGCCCGCAGGCGTCAGCCCGCGCGCGCGCACAGCACCGATCAGCGGCATGGTGATCGAGCCGCCGGCATCGATGGCATAGGTATTGGTCAAGCCTTCCTGGCCGTAGACCACGACGCGCAACCGGTCACCGGCATCGAGCCGGTAGGCGGCATCGTAAGCCACAGCCATCGGTGCTGGCATCGGCGCCGCATAGACAGCCGGAACGGGCGCATAGGTCCGCCGGGGCGAGGAGGCAAAACTGGACCGCAGCGCACCGATGACGCCGCCGGAAGAAGCAACGACGCGAGGCGGCGGATTATAAGTCTGGCCGTAGGCCATCGAGTCGAGGTCGCTCTGCGGCTGCACCACGGCGACAGGCGCGGAGCGGCGCATGCAGCCCGACAAAGCGAGCGCGGTCATGGCGGCAATGATCGAGGTTCGAAACGCGCGCGCAACCCGCACCGGAGCCATCCCTCACAACGAGACAGCTCCAGTTTTGCACCGGGTATGGTTAACAAATCGTGTTTACCTGCCGTCATCCTGAGGTGCTCGTCCTTCTTTAGGGCGAGCCTCGAAGGATGGCCACATACGCGATGCTTGCGGCCATCCTTCGAGACGCCGCGCAAGTGCGCGGCTCCTCAGGATGACGGTGAGTGTGCGGCTCGGAAAATTCAGGCGCTGACGCCGGCGCCGATCGGGCAGGACACGCCGGTGCCGCCGAGCCCGCAATAGCCGGCCGGATCCTTGGCCAGATATTGCTGGTGGTAGTCCTCGGCGAAATAGAACGCGCCCGCGGGTGCGATCTCGGTGGTGATCGCACCGAGGCCCTTGGCGCCTAGCGCTTTTTGATAGGTCGCCTTGGAGGCATCCGCGGCTTTGCGCTGCGCTTCATTGAAGGTGTAGATCGCGGAGCGATACTGCGTGCCGACGTCGTTGCCCTGCCGCATGCCCTGGGTCGGGTTGTGGCTTTCCCAGAACGTCTTCAGCAACTGCTCGTAGGAAACCTTTTTCGGATCGAACACCACCAGCACCGCCTCGGTATGGCCGGTGCGGCCCGAGCAGACCTCGTCATAAGTCGGGTTTGCGGTATGGCCGCCGGCATAGCCGACCGCGGTGGTGTAGACGCCGTCGCCGAGTTCCCAGAATTTTCGTTCCGCGCCCCAGAAGCAGCCGAGCCCGAACACGGCCTGCTCTAGTCCTTCCGGATAGGGCGGCTGGATCTGGCGGCCGTTGACGAAATGGCGTTTCGCGGTCGGAATGGGCGTGGCGCGGCCGGGCAGCGCCTCGGCGGCGCTCGGCAGTGCGGTGGTCTTGCGCATGAACAGCATGGAACCCCTCCGGGCACGACGTCAGGCGAAACGGCGGCCGTTCCGCGTGACGTCAACAGGTGAATGACAATATATGTCTTTACGCAGGAAACGGCAGCCTGTTACGCGATTCAATTCCGCGAATAGCCGATCAACGGCTTGCGCGGCCGGAACAGCAGCATCAAGAGGATGCCCAGCACGCCCATGACGGCGAATACCGGCTGGTCGAGGATGAGCTTGACGACGTTCCAGAGCCAGGGCGCGGATCCCTCGACCATGGTCCGGAACGACTGCTGGCTGGATTGATGGATGTCGTTCCAGAACTCGCCGAACCGGGTGAACCGCAGATTCTGGTCGGCGACCCAGCGCGCCCCGTCATAGACCATGAAAATGAACCCGCCGGCCAGCAGCAACAGCCCTATCAGACGGAAAAACCCGCGGATCATGCGCCACCTTATTGTCTATTTGCCCTCGGGCACGTCCGGCTTAAACGGCGAACGCCAGAAATTCAACCTCGCCAACACCTTAACCGCCCGAGCCGGACATTTGTTAGGCGTCCGCCCGGTTCGGAAAGCGTTGACGCTGCGAGGGCGGCTCTCTATAAGACCGGCAATGGCGGCGGGCGCAATCCTGCCGCCGATGTTCTTTGAGCGCCACCGCCTTGTGGGCCCGTTCGCTCCGGCATGGCATTTTCGCAGAACACCCTTAGAACAACACCAGCGCAATTCAACGGCCGGCACACTCAGGCAGGCCATCCGCGACAAGTTCGCTGCCGAAGGAAATTTGAGAGCATGGCCAATACCACTTCCGCCAAGAAGGCGACACGCAAGATTGCCCGCCGCACCATCGTCAACAAGTCGCGCCGCACCCAGATGCGCGGCTCGGTTCGCACCGTCGAGGAGGCGATCAAGAACGGCGACCGCGAAGCCGCGCTGAAGGCGTTTGCCATCGCGGAACCGGAACTGATGCAGGCAGCGCAGCGCAGCATCATTCACAAGAACAATGCGAGCCGCAAGGTCTCGCGGCTCTCGCACCAGATCGCCAAGCTCGCCAAGTGAGCTGATCGAAAAAGACAACCGTCACAAAAGCCCGGCCACGCCGGGCTTTTTCTTTGGCCGGCGTTGCGTCCGATGTTGCGGCGTGAAACAATTTCTGCGCGTTCCGATTTATCTGATGCCGTTTTGCCGCATGCAAGACTTTAGAAGTCAGGGATTCCCGCGATTCAGCGCGAGCGAACGCGTCAGCGGAAATCCAAACCGCTTCATCGAAGGTTACCCTATTCCGCTGAGCAAAAAAACTTGCGCGGGCGTAGTCACTTATCGGCAATGCGCCGAGCAGCACTTTGAAAAAACCCCGCACTTGCTCAAACGTAAAGATTTTATGAAAATTTTTTTGAGCAGCCGCGCGGATTATGACCGCGCTTTGCGCGTTTCGATTCGTCGCGCAGATTCAGTCCCTTGTCCGCGTATTGCGAAAGTTGCTGCCTTATTTTGCGGACGCGAAGCTAATTCCGTTGGCATACGAATCCCTTGCAGGGCCGTTGCACGCAAAATCCGGCGTGCTATCACTTAGATGGTTCGCAGCGCCCACGGTTTTCGGTTCGGTTCGAAGCGGGAATCAAGGGCGGACGCGCAGATCGGCGGCGGTATGCGCGTTGGCGACACCTTCCCAGCGATGGTCGGGTTGCAACTCATAGCAATATGAGAATGGTGGAGCTGTGTCGAAATTTCTCACGCGGGGCGTTCAAGGGTAGCAACCGTAAAAAAGAGAAATACGCACAGGCCGACCGCAACCACCGCGCCGAAGGTGAATGGATCAAGAGGGTTTGGAACGGACGGGCTAGCAGACGCGGGTGTGCGATGCACTGAGGCATCGCCGGCTGAATTTGAAACACAAGCAAAATGACAACTTGCCGTGCGTGTCGCGGTGAGAGGGGGGTTCTATGCTCAACGGAATCAATGCGGGTTTTGATGACGTGTCGTTTTCAGCCGATGCCATTTTATTAGATGACGCCGCGAGTACGCGGCCTCCGGCGCGAGCGCCGGACCGGCCGTCGAGTACGCGCTGACCTCACGGACGCTTCTCCCTTCAGAGCAGTTGAGTTGGTCTGACGGCGTCTCGCCGGGCGGCCGGACTGCGCCTGAAATTCAAAGCATCCCTTGAGGTCGCGCCGCAGCGGAAACCCCGCGGCGAGGTCGCCGGCACCGTAACTCAATCAGAGAAGTCGCTACAAAATGACAAACATGGAACAGGATCGCTGGTCGCGCGTGAAGGGTCGGCTGCGTTCGAGCGTGGGGGAAGACGTCTATACAAGCTGGTTCGCGCGGATGGACCTGGAAAGCGTGGCGCCGGAAAGCGTGCGCCTGTCGGTCCCGACCCGGTTTCTCAAGAGCTGGATCCAGGCGCATTACGCCGAGCGCGTTCTCAGCTGCTGGCAGGCCGAGATGCCCGAGGTGGAGCGCGTCGATCTCACCGTGCGTACTGCGATGCGTTGTGCGACGCCTGCCGCAAAAGAAGCTCCCGCACCGGTGGACGCGCGCCGCCCCGAGCGCAACGACGGACGCCCCGCGCCCGAACTGCGCGCCACCGCCATCGCGCCGGTGTCGGCCAACCATGAGGCGCTCGGCGGCTCGCCGCTCGATCCGCGCCTGACTTTTGGAAGTTTTGTGATCGGCCGCTCCAATACGCTCGCGCACGCCGCAGCCCGCCAGGTCGCGGAGGGGCGGCGCGGCGACCCGGTGATGTTCAACCCGCTGTACATCCATGCCGGCGTGGGCCTCGGCAAAACCCATCTGCTGCAGGCGGTGACCTGGGCCGGCAATTCCGGCATCGAGCGCAAGGTGCTTTATCTCACCGCCGAGAAATTCATGTACGGTTTTGTCGCCGCGCTGAAGACGCAGACGGCGCTGGCGTTCAAGGAGGCGCTACGCGGCATCGACGTGCTGGTGATCGACGATTTGCAGTTCCTGCAGGGCAAATCGACCCAGGCCGAGTTCTGCCACACCCTGAACGCGCTGATCGATGCCGGCCGCCAAGTGGTGATCGCGGCGGACCGGCCGCCCTCCGATCTGGAAAGCCTGGATGATCGCGTGCGTTCGCGGCTTGCCGGCGGGCTGGTGGTCGAGATGGGGTCGCTCGGCGAGGAATTGCGGTTAGGGATCCTGAAATCGCGGGTTGCAGCGGCCCGTGCGCATCATGCGAGCTTCGACGTGCCGGCCCAGGTGCTGGAATATCTCGCGCGCAGCATCACGCACAACGGGCGCGACCTCGAAGGCGCGGTCAATCGCCTCCTGGCGCACAGCAAGCTCAACGCCACGGCGGTGACACTGGAAATGGCCGAGCGCGAGGTGCGCGACCTGATCCGCCCGCAGGAACCCAAACGCATCAAGATCGAGGACATCCAGCGCGTCGTGGCCCGTCAGTATAATGTCAGCCGCTCCGACCTGTTGTCCTCGCGCCGCACCGCCAATGTGGTCCGCCCGCGTCAGGTCGCGATGTACCTGGCCAAGACCCTGACGCTGCGCTCGCTGCCCGAAATCGGCCGCCGTTTCGGAGGACGCGACCACACCACCGTGCTGCACGCGGTCCGCAAGATCGAGGCGCTGGTAGCCAAGGATGTCGCATTGTCCGAAGAGGTCGAGTCCCTGAAGCGGCAATTGCAGGAGTAATTGTCGTCCCGGCGAAGGCCGGGACCCATACTCCGTGCCCTCTCGTTTTGCCGCTGGGCAGAAGCCTTCTGCAACAATCCAGGTCAGGGGTTATGGGTCCCGGCCGGAGCTTGTCATCGGGCCGGCAATAGCCGGACCCGTTGGCCGGGACGACGAGAACCCAAAACGTGGGGAACGGCTTCACGCATCTCTTGCGCTTGAAGGCCATCCGCGCCACCTTGGGGACCCCCCGTGGGTTTGGTCAAAATCCAGCTTTGATCGAGCTTTCGGGTTTCAAATGCCGCGGCGTGCTCTATCAAGCCGCCCGGCTTTTCCATCTTCGGATCAGGCGGGTTTTGCAATGAAGGTCACCGTCGAACGCGCGCAACTCTTGAAATCGCTGGGCCATGTGCATCGCGTGGTCGAGCGCCGCAACACCATCCCGATCCTCGGCAACGTGCTGATCCGCGCCGAGAACGCGAAACTGTCGCTGAAGGCCACCGACCTCGACCTCGAAGTGACCGAGACGTTAGCTGCGGAAACCGCGACCGGCGGCTCGACCACCGTACCGGCGCATATGTTCTACGACATCGTGCGCAAGCTGCCCGACGGCGCCCAGATCGTGCTGGAAGGCGACGGCGACCGCTCGGTGCTGGCGATCCGCGCCGGGCGCTCGCGCTTCACGCTGCAGACCTTGCCGGAGAACGATTTTCCCGACCTCGCGGCCGGCGACATGACGCATTCGTTTACGCTGGCCGCCGCCGACATGAAGCGGCTGATCGACCGCACCCAGTTCGCGATCTCGACCGAGGAAACCCGCTACTATCTCAACGGCATCTATCTGCACACCGCCGGCAGCGCCAAGGCCGCGAGTTTGCGCGCCGTCGCCACCGACGGCCACCGCCTCGCGCAGGTGGATTTGCCGCTACCCAAGGGCGCCTCCGGCATGCCCGGCGTGATCGTGCCCCGCAAAACCGTAGGCGAAGTGCAGCGGCTGATCGAGGACAGCGAGGCCGAGGTCGGGATTGAGCTGTCGCAGGGAAAAATCCGCTTCACCATCGGCAATGTGGTGCTGACCTCGAAGCTGATCGACGGCACCTTCCCGGACTACGGCCGCGTGATCCCGCAAAACAACGACAAGGAACTGATCGTCGACAAGAAGGATTTCGAGGCCGCGGTCGACCGCGTCTCGACGATCTCCAGCGAGCGCGGCCGCGCGGTGAAACTCGCGCTGTCCGCCGGCAAGCTTGTATTGTCGGTAACCAATCCGGATTCCGGCAGCGCCACCGAAGAGCTCGAAGTCGAATACGCCTCCGACGCGCTCGATATCGGCTTCAACTCGCGCTATCTGCTCGATATCGCCGCCCAGATCGAGGGCGAAGTCGCGGTGCTGAAACTGGCCGACCCCGGCTCACCGACCCTGGTGCAGGACAAAGACAACAAGGGCGCGCTCTACGTGCTGATGCCGATGCGGGTGTAGCTCTGCGTCATTGCCGGGCTTGACCCGGCAATCCATCCTTGCGGAAGAGTCTTGCGAAGATGATGGATACGCGGGTCAAGCCCGCGTATGACGAAGCCTAATGACCCCCTCCCGCATCCATCGCCTGACGCTGACGCACTTCCGCAATTATCGCGCGGCGGCGCTCGAGACGCGCGGGGACATGGTGGTGCTGGTGGGGCCGAACGGCGCCGGCAAGACCAATTGCATCGAGGCGATCTCGTTTCTCTCGCCGGGGCGCGGATTGCGGCGGGCGACGCTGGACGACGTCGCCGACAATCAGGGCGACGGCTCGTGGGCGGTATCCGCCGAGGTCGAGGGCGCACTGGGGCTGGCAACATTGGGCACCGGCATCGACCCGCCAGTCGGCGAGGAAACCGCGACCAGCCGGCGTTGCCGGATCGACCGCGAGCCGGTGGCTTCGGCGACCGCGTTCGGCGACCATCTGCGCATGGTGTGGCTGACGCCTTCGATGGACGGGCTGTTCTTAGGCGCGGCCTCGGAGCGGCGGCGGTTCTTCGACCGCCTGGTGCTGGCGATCGACAGCCAGCATTCCAGCCGGGTATCGGCGCTGGAACGCTCCTTACGCTCGCGCAACCGCCTGCTGGAGGTGCGCAATTACGACGACCACTGGTGCGATGCGATCGAGCGTGAGACCGCCGAGCTTGCCGTCGCAGTGGCGGCGATGCGCGGCCAGACCGTGACGCGGCTCGCGGCGATGCTGCGCGCGCGCGGCGAAGCCTCGGTGTTTCCGTCGGCCGCGATCATGCTCGACGGCTGGATGGAAAACGCGTTGATCAACGAGCCCGCGACCTCGGTGGAGGATCGCTACCGCGAGATCCTGCGCGCCAGCCGGGCGCGCGATGCCGCCGCCGGCCGCACCCTGGACGGCCCGCATCTCACCGACCTGCAGGTGGTCTACGCGCCGAAGAACATGCCCGCGCGCGATGCTTCCACCGGCGAGCAGAAGGCGCTGCTGATCGGCCTTGTACTGGCGCACGCCAATCTGGTCGCCGAGATGACCGGCATCACGCCGCTATTGCTGCTCGATGAAGTGATCGCCCATCTCGATCCCGACCGGCGCATCGCGCTGTTCGATGAACTGGCAAAGCTTGGCGCGCAGGTCTGGATGACCGGCGCCGACCCCGCGGCATTCGCTGATGTCGGCACATCGGCCGAAATTTTCGACGTCGATTCCGGGCGCATCGCACGGCGCGCCTAGGCAAAATTCCGCGCTTTTTCGCAGTCCCCGAATCGGTCTTTGGAAGGCTTGAAAAACCGTCTAAAAACTCTATTTATTCAACAGCTTGATAAGTGCGACTTTGCGCTAGGCGCAATGCCGCTTTCATGGCACAAATAGAGTGATTCAGCCGCTGATTTTTTGCGCTGATTCGCGACCATCCTCGAAGGCCCCTTTCATGACAGAACCCGCCCGGCAAAAGATCGCCGACCCCGAGCATTCGCCGATCGAATACGGCGCGGAATCGATCCGGGTTCTGAAAGGGCTGGACGCCGTGCGCAAGCGGCCCGGCATGTATATCGGCGACACCGATGACGGCTCAGGCCTGCATCACATGGTCTACGAAGTCGTCGACAACGCCATCGACGAGGCGTTGGCTGGTCACGCCACCGCGGTGGAAGTCGTGCTCAATGCCGACGGCTCGGTCACCGTGCGCGACGACGGCCGCGGCATTCCGGTCGACATCCACAAGGGCGAAGGCATTTCCGCCGCTGAGGTCATCATGACCCAGCTGCATGCGGGGGGAAAATTCGACCAGAATTCCTACAAGGTGTCCGGCGGCCTGCACGGCGTCGGCGTCTCCGTGGTCAACGCGCTGTCGAGCAAGCTGCAGCTGCGGGTCTGGCGCGACGGCAAGGAGCACTACATCGAATTCGCCCATGGCGACGCGGTGGCGCCGCTGGTGGTGGTCGGCGACGCCAAGGGCAAGCGCGGCACCGAGGTGACGTTCCTCGCCTCCACCGACACCTTCACCAATGTCGAATATGATTTCGCCACGTTGGAGCATCGCCTGCGCGAGCTGGCGTTCCTCAATTCCGGCGTCAACATCGTGCTCTCCGACATGCGCCATGCGGTCGAGAAGCGCGAGGAGATGATGTACAAGGGCGGCGTCGAGGAATTCGTCAAATACCTCGACCGCAACAAGAAGGCGATGGTGCCCGCGCCGATCATGATCGACGCCGACATGAACGGCATTGGCGTCGAGGCCGCACTTTGGTGGAACGACAGCTATCATGAGAACGTGCTGTGCTTCACCAACAACATCCCGCAGCGAGACGGCGGCACGCATCTGGCCGGCTTTCGCGGCGCGCTGACGCGGCAGGTCAACGGCTATGCCGATGCCATCGCCAAGCGGGAAAAGATCGCGCTGACCGGCGACGACTGCCGCGAGGGCCTCACCGCCGTGCTTTCGGTGAAGGTACCGGACCCGAAGTTTTCTTCGCAGACCAAGGACAAGCTGGTTTCGTCCGAAGTGCGTCCCGTGGTCGAGAACGTGATCAACGAAGCGCTGGCGGCGTGGTTCGAAGAGCATCCGACCGAGGCCAAGACCATCGTCAGCAAGGTGGTGGAAGCAGCCGCCGCCCGCGAAGCCGCGCGCAAGGCGCGCGAGCTGACGCGGCGCAAGGGCGCGCTGGACATCGCCTCACTACCCGGCAAGCTCGCCGATTGCCAGGAGCGCGATCCCGCCAAATCCGAGCTGTTCATCGTCGAGGGCGATAGCGCCGGCGGCTCGGCAAAACAGGGCCGCAACCGCGAATTCCAGGCGGTACTCCCATTGCGCGGAAAGATCCTCAATGTCGAGCGCGCGCGCTTCGACAAGATGCTGGGCTCCGAGCAGATCGGCACGCTGATCACCGCGCTCGGCACCGGCATCGGCCGCGACGATTTTGACCTGACAAAGCTGCGTTACCACAAGATCATCGTGATGACCGACGCCGACGTCGACGGCGCGCATATCCGCACGCTGCTGCTGACGTTCTTCTTCCGGCAAATGCCGGCGCTGATCGAGGGCGGTCATCTCTATATCGCGCAGCCGCCGCTCTACAAGGTGACGCGCGGCAAGTCCGAGCAATACCTGAAGGACGAGCGCGCGCTGGAGGATTATCTGATCAACACCGGGCTCGATGACTGCGTGTTCAAGCTGGCGTCGGGCGAAGACCGCAGCGGCAGGGACCTGCTGGCGCTGGTGGAAGACGCCCGCGTCATCCGCGGCACGCTGCACAATCTGCACAGCCGCTATAACCGCAAGGTCATCGAGCAGGCCGCGATCGCCGGCGTGATGAACCCGAAAATCACCGGCGACGTCGCCACCGGCAACGCCGCCGCCGGCTATATCGCGCGGCGGCTCGACGCGCTGGCCGACGAGGTCGAGCGGGGCTGGACCGGACGCTTCACGGAAGGCGAAGGATTTTTCTTCGAGCGTACGGTGCGCGGCGTGAAGGACGTCGCCATCATCGACGACGCGCTGCTCGGCTCGGCGGATGCGCGCAAGCTCGACGATTACGCCGCGAAGCTGCAGGAAGCCTATCCGAAGCCGGGTCTTTTACGCCGGAAAGACACCGAAACCGTGATCCACGGCCCGGTCAGCCTGTTCGAGGCGGTGACCGATGCCGGCCGCAAGGGCGTCGCGCTGCAGCGCTACAAAGGCCTCGGCGAAATGAACCCGAGCCAGCTCTGGGAAACCACGCTCGACACCAACGAGCGCTCGCTGCTGCAGGTCAAGATCAAGGAAGTCGACGAGGCCGACGACATCTTCACCAAGCTGATGGGCGACGTGGTCGAACCGCGCCGCGAATTCATCCAGGACAATTCGCTGAGCGCGAATGTGGATGTGTGAGGGTTACAAGATTAATTTCGCTTTCGCTCGTATCTAAAAAGTTTAATACTAGCTTCCTTTTCCAAGGCCGAACATATCAAGTCGGTTCGATCTTCAAGAAATTGTCTAAATCCCTTTTTCAAATTCTGACTCCAAACGCCGCTCGTCTCGTCTATTGGAATGAGGTGGCGACTCATCTTACGCTTGAATGCCGAGCCCGCGCTATTTAACTCACTCATATAAACCTTCGGTCTTTTCGAACCGATACTCTGGTTCTCTTCAGCCACGAGCAGGCCTGCATTCGCTATGCTGTTGTAAAGCTTGGCGGGAATTTCTTGGTTTATTAGAGGACGTCGTGGAAAAATGTGATGTCGATCTTTTCGATTCGCCCGTGTTGAGTATCTTTGAACTGGAATTTGATTGAGCCCTTTGTCGAGGAGATAAACCGGCCCACGACGCAATAGCATGCAATAAACAGCGCTAGTAAGCGCAGTCCTTGAAGAATATTGAGCTTTTCGCAAATCTATCTTTTCGACTTGAGGTCCGTAGCGGAAGCGATGAACCGCTTTTGTGGCCAGTGAGTGAAAGAATTTAAGATCTTGTGGTACACACCGGTTAAAATCACGACCAGAATAGCGGCTGCCAACACTCGTTGCCCAAAACCACTTCCGAATTTCTTCTGTCTGCCTTCAACTCGGTCCACGCCCATTATTAAAGAAAAAATACGCGAGCATCACTAGCATATAGTCCGACGCTAGAAACTCTCGGCTTACAACACAAAAACGTTCGCGCAGATAGTCGGCCGCTTTTCCTACGCATGGCCCAATTCGATTCCAATCTCGGGCAAGTGACCTCCGAAGTCTGGGATTCGCCGCTGCCTCACGATTCAGCCTTTGAATGACGGCATCCATAGCTTGGCCCCGCGCTTCGGTTCCCCCTCGAATAGCAGACAGCAGGAATAGAAGTGGGGCATCCGGAATATTACGAAATGCATCGTCCAAATGCTGTCGAACCTCATGTACGATATCTCGTAGGTTCAGAACTTCCGCTTGAGTAAATATGGCATCGGCGGTTGTAACCTTCATGCCTTGGGTATTGATGCGTAAGAAACTCTCACGTATCTCAGGAAGATCGCCGTGAACGAGCATCGAGAACAGGCTGTATTTTAATATCCGATTCCGACATACGCGGACTCTTTCCAGCTTTCGTTTTCCAAGGCTTTTTAACTTCTGCCTCCAATGCGGGTGAAGCACATCGGACATGGGCACGTATTCGCCCGCGAGAGCGCGTCGGTATCGAATCTTCTGACCATCCTCATCTCTATTCAGAGAAAATACGATCTTAGAAAAATCGATGCTTTGCCTCCTCGCATTCTGCAATGCATCACCGCGGCGCGCATGGTAAAGAGCGGAAACTCGCTGCTGTCCGTCGATCAGGAACCAAACTTTTGAATGATCGTGATTGAAAGGCGGCAGGACATGATATCTTTGTCGAAGCTGAAGACGCTGGCTTTTGGGCGTTTCCCAAATCAGTATTACTCCGATCGGCATGGCTCTCAGAATGCTATCAAGTAACTTTGCAGCCTTAGGCCCGTCCCAAACAAATTCACGCTGCAAATTTGGGATTGCGAAATGCCCTGAATCTACTTCTCGAAGTAATTGGGCTACACTGCGTTTACGAATCTGGATTCCATCCTGCAGCATCTGATTCTCATCTCACGTTTATACCCGCCAAAAGCCTAGGCTGAGGTCTACTAGGGCACAAGCCGAAGTTGAGAAACTCTGTATTAGATGGTGCGCAAGAAAGTGCGCGACCCTCAGGATGGCGCTGGAGGCCACCATTTCGTCCCCTTAGCGATGCTAGTCTCGCCTCATGACATCCCTTGATAAAATCGAGCGCGGACCGATCGCGGCGGTGAACTCGGCTGGCGTGACCCGCGCCCGCCTCGCCCTCGAACTCACCGAAACCCTGAAGCTCGCCGTCCCCATCGCGCTGACCCAACTCGGGCAGATCGCGATGATGACCACCGATCTGGCGCTGATCGGCCGGCTCGGCGACGAGGCGGTCGCCGCGGCGGCGCTGGCGCATACGGTGTTCTTCGTCGCCTTCACCTTCGGGATGGGGCTGGTCTCCGCCGTGGCGCCGCTCGCCGCGCAGGCGTTCGGCGCGCGCAGTCCGCGCCTTGTGCGGCGCGCGCTGCGGGTCGGGCTGTGGGCGGCGCTGCTGATTTCGCTGCCGATGATGGCGCTGCCGCTGTTCGGCGAACGCATCCTGCTGCTGCTCGGCCAGGCGCCGGCGACGGCGCATCTTGCACAGAAATATCTGCTCGGCCTCGCATGGGGGGTTACCCCCGGGCTGTGCTTCCTGGCGATCCGCGGCTTCATGGGCGCGGTCAACCGGCCGGAGCCGGGGCTGTGGATCACGCTCGGTGCGATTCCGGCCAATGCGCTGCTGGTGTGGCTGCTGATCCACGGCGCGTGGGGGCTGCCGCGGCTGGAGCTGTTCGGCGCCGGCCTCGCGACCACCATCGTCAATTTCGGCATGTTTCTGGCGAGCCTCTGGTTCGCCGCCAATCGCCGGCCATTCAAAAAATACCACGTGCTGGGGCGCATCTGGCGCATCGACTGGGCGTTGATGCGGCAACTGATCGTCATCGGCGCGCCGATCTCGATCGCCTTCCTGCTGGAGTACGGCCTGTTCGGCGCCGCGGCGCTGCTGATGGGGTTGATCGGCACTACGGCGCTGGCGGCGCATCAGATCGCGCTGCAGATCGCGGCGATCCTGTTCATGGTGCCATTCGGCATCGGCATGGCGGCGACCGTGCGGGTCGGACACGCCGTCGGCCGCAACGACGCGCCGGCGGTGAGGCGCGCAGGCTTTGTCGCCACCCTGCTCGGCATTGTCTTCATGTCTGTCATGACGCTCGCGGTGGCCCTCGGCCGCTACGCGATCGCGCGATTCTTCTTCGGTGAGGCTGCGAACGGCGCGGGCGCCGCGATCGATCTCACCGCGGCGTTGCTGCTGGTCGGCGCGACCTTCTTCGTCGCCGACGGCATCCAGACCGTCGTCGCCGGCGCGCTCCGCGGTCTCAGCGACACCCGCCTCCCCCTGCTATTTGCTGCGATCAGCTACTGGCTGGTCGGATTCCCCACCGCTTGCGGCCTCGGCTTCCAGACCGGGCTTGGAGCGATCGGCGTGTGGATTGGGCTATCCTGCGGCACCGCGGTTTATGCGGTGCTTCTCATTCTGCGCTTCCGGTTGCTGACGCGGCGCTGGCGGCCGGCAACGATGGTCGGCACGCATTAATCTTCGCTATCTGCGGCCGCGGTACTAATGCCAGGCGGCGTCTCGGCCCACTCCGCGACGCAGCGCTCCAGATCCTTCAGGTTCTGCCGCATCTGCTCCAGCGAAAATCCCAGCGCGAAGAATCGCTCCGCGACGTCGCCGGGCTGGCCGCGGATCACGCCTTCGGCCCGCACCGCCGCGACTTCCGCGGCGTAAGCCTGCAGCGCGGTCTGCACCGGCCAGATCGCCGGCGCGCCGACGCCGGTCCGCAAAGCGTCCGCGATCGCCCGCAAATAGGCGGATATGGTCTCGCTGATGCGCGCCAGCGGCGCGGCGAGCCGGGCCTGCAGGTCGGCCGGCAGCGGCACCACCGTGGATCGCCCGATCATTACAAGGTCATGGCGCAAGCGCAGCACCGTGCGCAGCAGCGGTCCGGTGTCCGGGCCGCTGGAGAGGTGCGCGGCGCGCTCGCGCTCGGCCTCCGCGCCGGTGGTGTTGAGGCCGACCATCGCGGCGCCGATGCCGTCCTGCAGCGTATGCAGCGCATCGTTGTCGCGGCCGCGCGTCAGCCCGGCCAGCAGTTCGGTGAGTGCGGCGGCAAGCAATTCGAGCGTCCGTGAGGCGCTGACACGGAGCTGGCTATGTGCCCGCGACGGCAGTACGAAGAAAGACGCCAACAACCCGCACACCGCGCCGACAAAGACTTCAAGGACGCGGTCGATCGCCGAGTCCAGCGGATTGCCGTGGCTCATGGTCGGTACCAGCAGCACGATCACGGCAGTGACCGTGGCTGCGTTCAGGCTCGGGTTGATCGCGGCGACGAAGGCAAGCGGCGCTATCGCCAGCACCAGCAGAGCGAGCAGTCCCGCTTCGCCGGAATGCGGAATCAGCACCGTGATCGCGGCGCCGTAGATCGCGCCGCCCACGGTCCCGAGCAGATAGTCGCGGGTCGTCTTCAGCGACCTGCCGACGCTCATCTGGGTGACGATGAGCGACGTCAGCACCGCCCAGAGCGGCAGCATCAGATGCAGCGCCAGCGCCACCACCAGCGCGCTGAACGCGGCGACGGTGACCCTCACTGCCAACGCCAGTTGCGCCTTGCGGGACCGCAAGGGAGCAGACAGGCGTTTTACGAGAGCGATCATTCGCCGCATTCCGGGAGCGTTACAGGAAAGCCTTATAAACGACATCCGGCATGGCTGCCGGCCGCCGTGAGCCGCTTGAAACCCCGATTTAGCCCGCCTACGCTGTCTATAACAGCTAAGGAAACACGATGGCCCAGGAAACCGCAACGCTTGCCGCCTATGTCGCGGATCTGAAGTTCGACGATATCCCCCGCGAAGTGCTGGAGCGCGCGAAAATCCTGACGCTGGATTTTCTCGGCAGCGCGGTGCGCGCCCGGCGCGACGCCGAATCCACGCCATCGCTGCTCAACATGCTGGAAGCGCTGGCGCTGGACGGCAAGGGCGAAGCCACCGTGTTCGGCGACAGCAAGACCTGGACGCCGGCGGTGGCGGCGCTGCTCAACGGCGCGCTCGGCCATTCGCTGGATTTCGACGACACCCACGCGGATTCCTCGCTGCATCCGAGCGCGCCGGTGGTGCCGGCCGCGTTTGCGGTCGGTGAACGCATCGGCGCGTCGGGCCGGGACGTGCTGACCGCCATCGTTGCCGGCTATGAAGTGTGCTGCCGGCTCGGCAACGCGCTCGATCCGACCTCGCATTACAAGCGCGGCTTTCATCCGACCGCGACCGCCGGCACCTATGGCGCCGCGGCGGCGGCGGCAAAGCTGTTCGGACTTTCCAAAGAGCAGATTATCGCGGCGTTCGGCGTGTCGGGCAGCCAGGCCGCCGGCTCGCTGCAATTTCTGGTCAACGGCGCCTGGAACAAGCGCTACCAGGTCGGCGCCGCCGCGATGAACGGCGTGATCGCCGCCACGCTGGCGCGCAACGATTTCGTCGGCGCGACCGAATCGGTCGAGGGCAAGCACGGCCTCCTGGTCGGCTATAGCGACGACGCCCATCCTGACAAGGCGGTCGCGGGCCTGGGCAAGATCTACGAGACCATGAAGATCGGCGTAAAACCCTATCCGAGCTGCCGCTACACCCACGCCGCGCTGGATGCACTGATTGCGATGCGCCGGGAGCACAATCTGACGCCGGACCAGATCAAGCGCGTCGAGATCGGCCTGCACCGCAACGGCATCACGCTGACCGGCGACGCCGCGACCAAACGCCATCCGACCTCGATCGTCGGCGGCCAGTTCTCGATGTTCTTCACCGGCGCCGTGGCGCTGGATCAGGGCCGCTTCGGCTGGGACGATTACGCGAGGCTTGGCGATGCGGCTATCGACGCGCTGGCGGACCGTTTTGACGTGGTGCAGGACGACCGCCTCGAGACCGGCCGCAGCCACCCGTTCGGCGCGCGCGTCTCCATCACGACCGAGGAAGGCGTGCATGAGCGGTTCTATGCCGATCCCTCCGGCGAACCGTCGTCGTTCCCCGACGCGCAGGCGATGCAGCAGAAGTTCCTGACGCTGGCGCGCCCGGTGCTCAACGGCCGCGCCGACCAGCTGGCGGACGCCATCCTGTCGCTGGAGCGATTCGACCGGGTCGAGACAGCGACGCATCTCGGGCGGCAGTAATCCCGCGCCAGGGTAACGACTCTCAACTTTAGTTGATCGGATTCAATCGGAAGTGACGCAAATTTCGGCATTTCTCACCGGCCCAAGTCCGAAAAAGTCTGAACCTAACCGCCGCCCCAGGAACTAATGTTCAGGCGTCTCGTTATCGACGCCAACAAGGGGCGTGCGTCGTGCCGGTTCTGCGATATTTTATGGTAATGGGGTGCTGCCTGCTCGGGCTGCTGTTCGTCGCCGATTACCTGATTCCCAAGGAAGTCACTCCTGCACCAATTGAGGCTGCGGCCGTATCGAACGGCGGCTCGCTCGCATCATGGCGGCAATCCCAGGAAAGGCTCGACAAACCGCAAGTGTCTGCAGTGGTTTACCCGGATATTGCGTCATTGCCGCCGACCGCCGAACGGCTGCAATGGGAGCGGCAGATGACCTACCGCAGGCCGGACAGCCCGGCTCTGCAGGCCCGCGCTGAGTTGCCCGCCACGGCTGCCGAGGCAATTGCTCCGCCGGCGCCGCCCGCCAAGCCGGCCGCGAAAGCGCCGTCACGTCCGAGGACCCTTGCACGCGCCGACCGCCACGACAGGCCGAATTATGCTGCCGCCTATCCTCCGGCCCCGATGTCGCAGTTCGGCGGCTACCGTCAGGCGCAGTTTGACCGGCCGTTCGGTGGCGGCGGCTTCTTCAATTTCCGGATGTTCTAATTCCGCGCCGCCATCCACGCGCTGCGTGTCGTGACCCACATATCCGCTGCGTGACCGAACAGCTCGATCTTGCGTCCTTTTTCGGCGCCGAGCCGTCGCGCCACGCCTTGTGATGCGACGTTCTCGCGATCGATGCAGTGGATCACCTGGGCGATCTCGAAATTCGCGAACGCCCAGTCGATGGCACCCCGCGCGGCTTCGGTCGCATAGCCCTTGCCCTGGGCTTCTTTCGTGATACCCCAGCCGACTTCAAAATCCGGCCAGGTCGGCGGAAACCACGGCCCGACCCTCCCTACGAATTTGCCGCTGTGCTTTTCCTCGACCGCGAACATGCCGGCGCCGTGGATCGCCCAGTGCCCTGCCATCACCACGGTATGCCGCCAGCCGGTCAGTTCATCTTCAACCGGCTTGCCATCGACGGTGATGAACCGCGCGGTGCCGGGATCCGCCAACATCGCGGTGTAGGGCACGACGTCGGCGCCGCGCCATTGCCGCAGTCTCAGCCGCGGCGTTTCGATGACGGGACCGGAGAGTTGCGCGAGCCTGGCGGCTGGCTTTGGTTTAGCGAGCATTCGTTTTACTTTCGTCGTCCCCGCGAAGGCGGGGACCCATTTGCCGTGTCGCCGATGTTCTGGTTTGACGTCAGTATAGTTGTTGAATGGGCTGCGCCGTCAACGCCGGCGTCAGGGGTTATGGGTCCCCGCCTTCGCGGGGACGACGTAGATAATTGCTGATATGATGTCCAAAACATTCCACGGAGTCCTCCATGAGCTGGCTTCCCTCCAACGATCCCGTGCTCGGCGATCCCACCTCCTGCGACGCGCTGGAATTGGTGATCGTGCCGCGCACCCGCGACCTCGGCGACGGTTTTGAAGTCCGTCGCGCGCTGCCGCATGGCAAGCGGCAGATGGTCGGGCCTTTCATCTTCTTCGATCATTTCGGGCCGGTGCAGTTCGTCTCCGGCAAGGGCATGGACGTGCGGCCGCATCCGCATATCGGGCTTGCCACCGTCACCTATCTGTTCGACGGCTCGATCATGCATCGGGACAGCGAGGGCAACATCCAGGAAATCCAGCCCGGCGCCATGAACCTGATGACCGCGGGCCGCGGCATCGCGCATTCCGAGCGCACGCCGGATCTGCAGCGGCAAAACGGGCAAAAAATGCTCGGCCTGCAAAGCTGGATCGCGCTGCCGAAAGGCTCCGAGGAAATCGCGCCCTCGTTCCAGCATTACGGCGCCGACAGCCTGCCGACGGTAAAGGACGCCGGTTTTACTGCGCGCATCATCGCTGGGAACTCGTTCGGCGCAAAGTCCCCGGTCGATATGGTGTCGCCGTGGTTTTATACCGAGGTGGCGCTGGACCAGGGCATGACGGTGCCGCTCGATCCCGATCATGAGGAGCGCGCGATCTATGTCATCGACGGCGAGATCGAGATCGCCCATGAACGCTATGAAGGACCACGCCTGCTGATCTTCCGCCCCGGCGACCGCATCACCGTGAAGGCGAACACATCGGCGCGGATGATGTTCCTCGGCGGCGACGCGCTGGAAGGCCCGCGCCACATCTGGTGGAATTTCGTTTCCTCCAGCAAGGAGCGAATCGAGCAGGCCAAGCAGGACTGGAAATCCGGCCGTTTCGCCCAGGTGCCCAACGAACACGAGTTCATTCCGCTGCCGGAGTGACATCAGCCGTCATTGCGAGGAGTACTTGCGACGAAGCAATCCAGCTCTCCTCGCGCACAGGACTGGATTGCTTCGCTTCACTCGCAATGACGTAAAAGAAAGCTCTCCTTCATGACCCCGATGCTCGCCAGCGACCTGCCGCTTCCACGAATCGGGCGCGGCAAGGTGCGCGATATCTATGCCGTCGGCGACGACCGCGTGCTGCTGCTCACCACCGACCGCATCAGCGCCTTCGACGTGGTGATGGCCGAGATCATCCCGATGAAGGGCGCGGTGCTGACGCAAATCAGCGCGTGGTGGTTTCAAAGGCTCGACGGTGTGGCGCCGCATCACATGATCAGCGCGGACGCCGACGAAATCATCAGGCAAGTGCCCGCCCTGCAGGGACATCGCACCCAGATCGCCGGGCGCGCCATGCTGTGCCGGCGCACAAATGTGTTTCCGATCGAATGCGTGATCCGCGGTTATCTCTCGGGCTCGGCATGGAAGGAATACGCCGCGCGGGGCACATTGGCGGGCGAAAAGCTCGCGCCGGGTCTGCTTGAAAGCGCAAAACTGCAGCCTGCGATCTTCAGCCCGGCGACGAAGGCCGAGACCGGCCATGACGAGAACATCACCGTCGGCCGCATGCGCGAAATCCTCGGCGATGAAGTGACCCACACGCTGGAGAGCATGACCCGTGCCGTCTATACGCTGGGCGAAACCGTCAGCCGAGGCCAGGGCATCATCATTGCCGACACCAAATTCGAATTCGGACGCGACGCCGACGGCCGCATCATTTTGATCGACGAGGTGATGACTCCCGACAGTTCGCGGTTTTGGGCGGCGGACGTGTACGCTCCCGGCCGGCCGCAGCCGAGCTTCGACAAGCAGCCGCTGCGCGACTATCTCGACATCGAGCGCCGCGCCGGCCGCTGGAACGGCGACGCCCCGCCGCCGCCATTGCCGGCGAGCGTGGTGGACGCGACGAGCAAGCGCTATCTCGAGGCGTACAGGCTGATCACAGGTGGTGATCTCAAGGTAGACGGATAAACACCGTCATTGCGAGGAGCGTAGCGACGAAGCAATCCAGTTCTTTGCCCGAAACTGGATTGCTTCGTCGCAAGTGCTCCTCGCAATGACGAGCAATCAGGGGAGGAACACCATGACCGAAGCCGACACCGTGCTGATCGAACGCGACGGCCCAATCACCATCGTCTCCATCAACCGCCCGCATTGCCGCAATGCCGTCGATGGCGCCACGGCGCGTAAATTGTACGACGCATTCCTCGCCTTCGACGCCGATGACAACGCATCGGTCGCGGTGTTCACCGGCACCGGCGGCTATTTTTGCGCCGGCGCCGACCTGAAAGCGGTGGCGTCGGGCGACCCCAACAAGAAGCGCGAGCTCGGCGGCCATTCGACGATCGCGCCGATGGGGCCGAGCCGGCTGCGATTGTCAAAACCGGTGATCGCCGCGGTGGAAGGTTTTGCGGTGGCCGGCGGCATGGAGCTCGCGTTGTGGGCCGACCTGCGCGTGGTAGCCGAGAACGCCATCTTCGGCATCTACTGCCGCCGCTTCGGCGTGCCGCTGATCGATCTCGGTACCATAAGGCTGCCGCGGCTGATCGGACATTCGCAGGCGATGGACCTCATTCTCACCGGCCGTCCCGTGGGCGGCACGGAGGCGCTGCGCATGGGCCTCGCCAACCGCCTGGTGCCAAAGGGAGAGACGCGCGCACGCGCGGTTTCGCTCGCCAAGCAGATCGCCGCGTTTCCGCAAAGCTGCATGCGCGCGGACCGTCTATCGGCGCTGCGGCAATGGGACCTCGAAGAGGAAGACGCCATCGCCAACGAGATGCGCGGCGGACTCGAGGTGATTGCGTCAGGTGAAACGCTGGCGGGTGCGACGCGATTTGCATCAGGCGAGGGACGGCATGGAGCGTTTGGGGGCGATATTTCGGGAGGTTAGCCAGCGCATCGCTCCGGGCGCGATACGGCGCACTTCGAAGGTGCGCCCGACGCCTGTCAGCCGGTGTCTACTTCCACTGCGATTTGGGCGCGAGAAATTCGCGCATAAGCCGATCCATTGCAAGTTGAGGCTCACTCTCCAGTTGAGATGGCGCGGAGTTCACGATTGTGCCCGGCCGATCGCAACAAGTTCCGCACAGAACACCGGCCGTGATTAGTGGCTTACAGTCGTAGCTGTAGATCGAAGCGCCATAAGTCATGATATCTTCCCCAAGTTACCGCTGCCGAAAGACCCGGGTCAAAGATGCTCTACGCTGGAGGTCCCCGCAATTGGATCAAAGGACATTGTTCTAGAGTACAATGTCCCAAAGACGCGCTGCGTTGCTGAGGCCGTCTTTTTTGCGCGCGGCAACGAGAGGGCTCCACTCCTCTCACCTCTTCGAGGAGATGAAGCGAAGCCCGCAGTCCGGCCCCCTTGCAAGGAGGCCGGCTGCTGCGAAGTCTTAGTAGCAGGGTGGATAAGGATGGTATCCGCAGCGCGGCGCGTAATAAGCGCCTGCGGCCGCGGCGCCGACGGCAGCAGCACCGACGCCTACCGCTACGCCGCGGGCTACGGGCCGATAAACACCACCGCGATAGACACCGCCACGATAAACGCCGCCGCGATGAACGCCGCCGTGATAGCCACCGGCGCGACCGACGCCGGCGCGGCCACCGCCTCTATAAGCGAAGGCGTCAGTTGAAATCATCGCCATGCATCCGATCCCGATGATTGCGGATGCAGCAAGCGAAAAAATAGTTCGACGCGACATGACTGTTCTCCTTTTTGGGGCTGATCGGTTGTCAGCGTATTCCTCTACACCGACCGCGCCTGTTGATCTGGATCAAGTCAGAACGGGGCGGCGGCGCGCTGATGGGGCGTCATACGCCGTCCAAGCTTCCTGACGGCATGCTCCGGCTTGAGACGGAGGATTCGATTGATCGACACGCTCTTATGGTACACCGGATTTGCGGCCTGGGCCTGGATCGCATTCATAGGCGTGCTCTCGCTCGTCGTCGAAATCCACAATCGCTCGTTGGCTAAACGCGGCCGCGCGAAATAGACGCCTTTTTGCGAGGTCGCGGGGCGGCATGGGGCGTTTGGAGACCGAGAGTGGGGGCGGAGGTTAACTGCGTCGTCCCTGCGAACGCCGGGACCCATAACCCCTGGCCTTCGTAATGAAGGAAGGCGTCAACCGCATCGCTCTATCAGCAACGACACGGCGTATGGGTCCCGGCGTTCGCCGGGACGACAAGGATCAAATCCCCGCCATCATCACGTATTTGATCTCGACATATTCTTCCATGCCGTGATGCGAGCCTTCGCGGCCGAGGCCACTTTCCTTGACGCCGCCGAACGGCGCCACTTCGGTGGTGATCAGCCCGGTGTTGACGCCGACCATCCCCAACTCCAGCGCCTCGGCGACGCGCCATACGCGGCCGAGATCGCGCGAATAGAAATACGAGGCGAGGCCAAACGGCGAGTTGTTGCACATCGCGATCACGTCGGCCTCGTCCTTGAAGCGGAACACCGGCGCCAGCGGCCCAAACGTTTCTTCCCGCGACACCAGCGCGTCGGGTCTGACATCGGACAGCACCGTCGGCTCGAAGAAGGTGCCGCCGAGCGCGTGGCGCTTGCCGCCGGTGATGATCTTGGCGCCGTGCTTGACCGCGTCGGCAATGTGCTTCTCGACCTTGTCGACCGCATCCATGTTGATCAGCGGCCCCTGCACCACGCCCTGTTCGGTGCCGTCGCCGATCTTCATGGCTGCTACTTTCTTCGACAGCTTCTCGACAAAAGCGTCGTAGATCTTGTCCTGCGCGTAGATGCGGTTGGCGCAGACGCAGGTCTGGCCCATGTTGCGGTATTTCGAGATGATGGCGCCCTCGACCGCGGCATCGATATCGGCATCATCGAACACCACGAACGGCGCATTGCCGCCGAGTTCGAGCCCGAGCTTCTTCACGCCGACGGCGGCCTGCTGATACAGAATCTTGCCAACTTCGGTGGAGCCGGTGAAGCCGACAAAACGCACCGCGGGGTGCTCGCACAGCACCTTACCGATCGCGGATGAATTGCCAGTGAGGATATTGAACACGCCCTTCGGCACGCCGGCCCTCTCGGCCAGCACCACCAGCGCCAGCGCGGTGAGCGGCGTTTCGTTGGCGGGTTTTAGGACCACGGTGCAGCCGGCGGCCAGCGCGGGAGACACCTTGCGAGTGATCATCGAGCAGGGGAAATTCCACGGCGTGATCGCGCCGCAGACGCCGATCGGCTGCTTGATGGCGAGCAGCCGCGCATCCGGCTTCTGCGTCGGGATGGTCTCGCCATAGACGCGGCGGGCTTCCTCGGAAAAGAATTCGACATAGGCGCCGCCGATATCGACTTCGCCCAGCGCTTCCGCCAGCGGCTTGCCCTGCTCGGAGGTCAGGATCAGCGCCAGGTCTTCGCGATTGGCGATGATGAGATCGAACCATTTGCGCAAGATGTTGGAGCGCTGCTTTGCCGTGAGCTTGGCCCAGCCCGGAAACGCGCGCTCGGCGGCTTCCACGGCCTGCGTCGTCTCGGCCGCATCCATCTTCGGCACTTTTGCGAGTTCGATGCCGTTGACCGGATTGGTCACCGGACGCTCCGGCGTGCCCACCCAGGCGCCGTCGATGTAGCACTGCTCGCGCAGCAGCGAGGGGTCCTTCAAGCGGTCCTGCAGCGATGGCGTGGCGGGGGTCGAGCGTGCGGCGGCGGCGGTCGGGGACATGGGATTACTCCTGAAGGGATTCTTGCGGGGCTGAAGCCGAATATAGGCTCAAATGGCCGGTAATGCACCGGCTGCGGCGCCTCGTGTCCCGGACGCGGTGCGGCATTCTTCATGCCGCTCCGCAGAGCCGGGACCGTACCAAGCACAGCGTTCGTGACGGCCCCGGCTCTGCAGCGCATCACGCCGCGAAGAGCTACGCGCCGCACTGCGTCCGGGGCACGAATGGCTTCAGGCCGCGCCGCTCATATAGGTCTCGCGGCGGCCGATCATGCGCTCCGCGGCAGCCTTGGCGTCCGCCTTGGTTGAGGTGGCGCAGGTACGATATTCCAGCTCCGGCAGTTTTGCCGGTTCGCGGCGGCCGAACCACGATTTGGACGCGACCGGCAGCAGCGACAGCGCCTGCGCCACATTGTCGACCGCGTCGAACGAATGCAGCGCGCCGCTGCCGGCAAAACGGACCTCGTAGATGCCGGGGCTGATCGGCGCTTCGATATTCTCGCCCTTCCCGGGCCGGGGAAAACGCTTCCACGCGCTCCATTTCGAAATCATCATCGTCCCCTCGCAACGCTCGAGCGCTGCAGCACTTTTCATCAAATTAGCCAGTCTGGTGCGCTATTTGCGCCGCAATTTGAACGCCTTATCGCAACAATTGTTCCGGCAATCGAACCCGGCATCACGCCTGCAGGATATGCCGATAGAGCCCTCGTATTGCAAGTCTGGCCACCCGCAAAACCACAGGCGCTCGCGCCCCGGTTGCCGGTTTCCGCGCCGCCTGTCTCCCCTCTGCATCACGAGATCGCGATTCCCCAAACAAACCGCTTCTCCTTGCGGGAACACGGGGGGAAGATCGGTGACTTAAAAAAAATCAAAACGGGAGGTGCGACATGCAAAGCAAGTCTCAGATCGATCAGGCGTTGCGTCACAAAGCCGAGACAAAACAGATTCCCGGCGTGGTCGCGATGGCCGCCAGCGGCAGTGAGGTCGTCTATCAGGGCGCGTTCGGCAAACGCGACCTCTCCAAGGACGACGCCATGACCGCGGACAGCGTGTTCTGGATCGCATCCATGACCAAGGCCGTCACCGCGGCCGCCGCCATGCAGTTGGTGGAACAGGGCAAGCTGTCGCTGGAAGGACCGATCGGCAAGGTGCTGCCGGATCTCGCCTCCCCGCAGGTGCTGGAGGGTTTTGACGCCAATGGCGACCCGAAACTGCGGCCGGCGAAAAATCCGATCACGCTGCGGCATCTGATGACCCACACCGCGGGCTTCTGCTACGACATGTGGAACGGCGACATGGTGAAATATCTGGAGAAGACCGGCACGCCCGGCATCACCAGCTGCCAGAACGCCGCGCTGAAGACGCCTGTCATGACCGACCCCGGCACGCGCTGGGAATACGGCACCAACATCGATTTCGTCGGCAAGGCGGTGGAAGCGGTCAGCGGCCAGCGGCTCGATGCATATTTGCGCGATCACCTGTTCGCGCCGCTCGGCATGAACGACACCGGCTTCAAGATCGGCGACGCGCAACGCAAGCGCCTGGTCGCCATGCATGCCCGCGGCGAAGACGGATCGCTGGCGCCGATCCCGTTCGAACTCGAACAGGAGCCCGAATTCCACATGGGCGGCGGCGGCCTCTACGGCACCGCCGGCGACTACATCAAGTTCACCCAGATGATCCTCAACAAGGGCCGCGGCAACGGCAACCAGCTGCTCAAACCCGAAACCGTAGCGCTGATGGGGCAGAACCACATCGGCGAACTCAACATGCCGAAGCTCACGTCGCATGTCGCCTTCGCGACCAACGACGTCGATATCTATCCCGGCATGGACAAGAAATGGGGCCTGAGCTTCATGATCAATACCGCCAAGACCCCGGAAGGCCGCAGCCCCGGCAGCCTCGCCTGGGCGGGCCTCGCCAACACCTATTTCTGGATCGATCCGTCGCGCGACGTTTCCGGCGTGATCCTGATGCAGGTGCTGCCGTTCTGCGACAGCAAGTGCCTGGAAGCATTTGCGGGATTCGAAAGCGGCATCTATGCCGGGCTCGATGCAGGGCGAGAGGCGGCGTAAACCTTGTAGGGCGGATTAGCGAAGCGTAATCCGCCATTACAGTTGGCAAGGTGGCGGATTACGCCTTCGGCTAATCCGCCCTACGCGTTAAACCGGCAGCCCGTTCTGCTGCGCCAGTTGCTTCAGCGACACCTGCGGCCGCGCGCCGATGTGCTGGATCACTTCGGCCGCCGCAAGCGCGCCGAGCCGGCCGGCATTTTCATGTCCCGCGCCACGCACGAGGCCGAACAAAAATCCCGCGGCGAACAGGTCGCCGGCGCCGGTGGTGTCCACCAGTTTTTCGATTCGAGCCGCCGGCACCGCGGTAACGCCGTCTTTGGTCGCCACCACGCAGCCCTTCTCGCTGCGCGTGACGACGCCGAGTTTCACGTCGTTGCGCAATTGCGCCAATGCGGCGTCGAAATCCGAGGTCTGGTACAGCGAATGCAGTTCGGCCTCATTGGCGAAGATCAGATCGACCGTACCGTTGCGCATCAAATCGACAAACTCGCCGCGATAGCGATCCACGCAAAACGCATCCGACAGCGTCAGCGCGACCTGACGGCCCGCATTATGCGCGATGCCCGAGGCTTTCAGGAAAGCCTCCTTGGCGTTTTTCGGGTCCCACAAATAGCCTTCGAGATACACGATGGCCGAAGCCGCGATCTCGGCCGGATCGATGTCATCAGGCATCAGCTCCTGCGCGGCGCCGAGGTAGGTGTTCATGGTGCGCTCACCGTCCGGCGTCACCAGGATGTAGCAGCAGCCCGTGGCCGGTCCATTCGCCGCGGGCGGAGTTGCGAAGGCGACGTTTGCGGCCTTGATGTCATGGCTGTAGAGCCGGCCGATCTGGTCGTCCTTGATCTTGCCGATAAAGGCGGTGCGCGCGCCGAGGCTGGCTATGCCGACGATGGTATTGGCCGCCGAGCCGCCCGACATCTCCACCGGCGTGCCTGAATCCTTGCCCATGTCGCCATAGATCGCAAGCGCCCGCGCCTCGTCGATCAGCGCCATGCCGCCCTTGGTCATGCCGTGACGCGCCAGAAACCCTTCGTCGGTCCTCACCAGCACGTCGAAAATCGCATTGCCGATCCCGAGAACGTCGTATTTCGTTTCAGCCATTAACAATATCCGATGCGGGCGATTGCGAGGATGCGGAGAATCCGATCCAGATCGGCAAGCCCGCCTTTGGTAAGGTGCCGCGACCTATCACGTTCCTGCATGCGCCAGCAAGCGCCTGACCGTATAGAATGCCTACATGATCCGCCCCCTTCTTACCGTCTCCGCCGGAACGCTCACCTCGCGGCTGTTGGGATTCGCGCGGGACGCCATGGTGGCGGCGTTGCTCGGCGCGGGACCTGTGGCGGATGCGTTCCTGGTGGCGTTTCAGGGGGTCAGCGTGCTCAGGCGATCGGTGACCGAGGGCGCGCTGAATACCGCGCTGGTGCCGGCCTATTTGCGCATCAGGGACATCGACGGAGCCGTTGCGGCCACAGCCTTTGCCGGGCGCGTGCTCGGCAGCGTGAGCCTCGCAATGGCCGTGGCGGCGACACTGATCGGCCTTGCGATGCCGCTGGTGATCACGGCGCTGGCGCCGGGCTTTGCCGGCCACCCGACCCTGCAGCTTGCGGTCGAGTGCGCCCGGCTGATGCTGCCCTATCTCGCCTTCGCCGGCCCGGTCGCGGTGATGATGGGATTGCTGAACGCGCGGCACCGCTTCGCGCTCGCGGCGTTTTCGCCGATTCTGTTCAACCTGGCGCTGATCGTCGTGATGATGACGCTGCTGACATGGCGGCAGGATGCCACCTTTGCCGCGTTGGCGATGGCGGGGACCGTCGGGTTCGCCGGGCTGTTGCAATTGCTGATGCTGACGCTGCGCGCGGGCGGCGAGAAACTCGCCGCACCGCTGAAGGTCACGTTCGACGCGCCGATGCGCGGCTTCTTCGTCAAAGGGATGGCCGGCATGGTGGCGAATTCCGGACCGCAACTGCTGATCATGGCCGGCGCGGTTATCGCGTCGTCGTCGCCCGCGGCGGTGTCGTGGCTGTATTTCGCCAACCGGCTGATCGAATTGCCGCTCGGCATCGTCGGCACCGCCATGGGCACCGTGCTGGTGCCGGAACTGACCCGCGCCGTCGGCGCCGGCGACAAGGTTTTGCTTGGACACGCAGAATCCCGCGCGCTCGAACTTGCGGTTGGCCTCGCTTTGCCGGCGGCGCTCGGACTGATCGTGCTGCGCGAGCCGATCGTGCGCGCATTGTTCGAGCATGGCGCGTTCTCCGCCGCCGATAGCGCGGCCACCGCGCAGGCGCTGGCGCTGCTGGCGCTCGGCCTGCCGGCTCATGTGCTGGTCAAGGCGCTGTCGCCGGCTTTTTTCGCGCGCGGCGATACGACGACGCCGCTGTTTGCAGCGTTGAAGGGGTTTGCGGTGGCGATCGTGGTGGCGATTGTTCTCGGCTGGATATACGGTGTCGGCGGCATCGCGTCCGCCATTGCGCTTGGCGCCTGGAGCAACGCGCTCGCGTTGATCCGCCGTGGAGCTGCGACATTCGGATTTTCCATCGATGCCGCGGCCCGGCGGCGGCTGCCGCGCATTGTCATGGCGGCGCTGGCGATGGGCGGTGGGCTATGGTTCGCGGCCGCCTTTGTGTGGCCGCAGGCTGCGAGCGCGCACGGCCTCGCGCAGGCCGCGATCCTCGGCACCCTGATTGCGGCAAGCGTCGCAATCTACGGCCTGCTGCTGGCGCTGTTCGGGGCCGTCAGCCGGGCCGACGCCCTCAACGCGCTCAAGTCTTCACCGCCTCGCGACTTGCGCGCGTGAGCGCCAAATGGCAATGGACGGCGCACGGCGCCTATGGCAATGGACGGCGCAGCAAGCGCAGGACTTAAAGATTATGGCGATCATCGAGCGGGTTTTTTCAGGCGTCCAGCCGACCGGCAATTTGCATCTCGGCAATTACCTCGGCGCGATCGTGAATTTCGTCAAGCTGCAGGCGACGCACAACTGCATCTATTGCGTGGTCGACATGCACGCCATCACCGGGCCGGTGTCGGTGTGGGGCGGCCCGGACGAACTGCGCCGCAATACCCGCGAAGTCACCGCGGCCTTCATCGCCAGCGGCATCGACCCGAACAAGCAGATCATCTTCAACCAGAGCCAGGTCGCAGAACACGCCGAGTTGACCTGGGTGCTCAATTGCGTGGCGCGGCTGGGCTGGCTCAACCGCATGACGCAGTTCAAGGAGAAGGCCGGCAAGGATCGCGAGAACGCCTCGATCGGGCTGTACGATTATCCGGTGCTGATGGCCTCCGACATCCTGGTCTATCGCGCCACCCACGTGCCGGTCGGCGAGGACCAGAAGCAGCACCTTGAGCTGTCGCGCGACATCGCGCAAAAATTCAACAACGACTTTTCGGAATCCATCGCCGCGCACGGCCATGGCGACAAGTTCTTTCCGCTGCCGGAGCCGGTCATCACCGGCCCTGCGACGCGGGTGATGAGCCTGCGCGACGGCACCAAGAAAATGTCGAAATCGGATCCATCGGATTACTCACGCATCAACCTCACCGACGATGCCGACGCCATTGCGCAGAAAATCCGCAAGGCCAAGACCGACCCCGAGCCGTTGCCGTCGGAAGAAAAGGGCCTTGAGACGCGCGCCGAGGCCGACAATCTGGTCGGCATCTATGCGGCGCTGGCAGGCAAGCCGAAAGCGCAAGTGTTGGGCGAATTCGGCGGCGCGCAGTTTTCCGGCTTCAAGTCGAACCTGGTCGATCTCGCGGTCGCAAAACTGTCGCCGATCGCAGCCGAAATGAAACGGCTGACCGCCGACGAGGGTTACGTCGATTCGGTGCTGATCGCGGGCGCCGACCGCGCCCGCGCCATCGCCTCGGAAACCATGGACGCGGTGAAGGACATCGTCGGCTTCATCCGCAAGCGGTAAAGTCCTTAAAACCCCGCCTTCAACCCTCTCCCAAAGCGGGAGGGAGTGTGGCAGCATGCGTCGGTTTGGCGCAGCATCGGGACATGCATGAGCACGCAACGTCGAAGCTATGAGACGGGTCACAAGCCGAAATGCCTTGTCATCGTTGACGACACCGCGGAATGGGATCGCGCGGTCTATTATGCCAGCCGCTGGGCGGTGCGGGTCGGCGGCGGGGTGGTGATGCTGCGCATCATCGAAATCGAGGATCAGAACCAGCAATGGCTGGGGGTCGCCGACATCATGCGCGCCGAAGCGCATGAGGAGGCCAACGCCGCGCTCGACCGCGCCTCGGGCCGCGCCAACGGCATCGCCGCGATTACGCCTGAGCGGGTGATCCGCGAGGGCGAATCCACCGAGCAGTTGCTCGACGTGATCGAGAAGGACGTCGACATCGCAATGCTGGTGCTGGCGGCCAATCCCGGCCCGGAGGGACCGGGGCCGATCATCACCATGATGGCCAAGACGGTCGGGACCTTCCCGATTCCTGTCACCATCGTGCCCGGCAATCTCAGCGACGAGGAGATCGACGCGCTGTCGTGAGGAACTCCCCGGTGTCGTCCCCGCGAAGGCGCGGACCCATAAACACCGAGGGTTGTTTTGAATTTCAATGTTCCAACACCACCAGTTCGGCACCGCGGCTAACTCGATAGGCCAGGGGTTATGGGTCCCCGCCTTCGCGGGGACGACAATTGCACCCTTGATCGTGCTTTTAGGATCGCCATCTGCTAGACGACAGCTCACGCGCCGGCCTTGAACCGGCGACGCCGGAGAAAGCCATGTTCATCCAGACCGAAGCTACCCCCAATCCCGCCACCCTGAAATTCATCCCCGGCCGCACGGTGCTCGACAGCGGCACCATGGAATTCACCGACCGCGCGCAGGCTGCGCGCTCGCCGCTGGCCGAAAAGCTGTTCGGCGTGCCCGGCGTCACCGGTGTGTTCTACGGCTCCGATTTCGTGACCGTGACCAAGGACGACAGCGACTGGCAGCATCTCAAGCCCGCGATCCTCGGCGCCATCATGGAGCACTACATGTCCGGCGCGCCGCTGATGGCCGACGGCAGCGCCGGCGGCGACGAGGCCGCCGATGAGGAAGGCGAGTTCTTCGACGAGGCCGACGCCGAGACCGTGGACACCATCAAGGACCTGATCGAGACCCGGGTGCGCCCGGCCGTCGCCAATGACGGCGGCGACATCACCTTCCGCGGTTTCAAGGACGGCATCGTCTACCTCAACATGAAGGGCTCCTGCGCCGGCTGCCCGTCCTCGACGGCGACGCTGCAGCACGGCATCCAGAACCTGCTCAAGCATTTCGTGCCTGATGTGGTTGAGGTACGGCCGATCTGACCGGCTCTGCTTCCGCTAATATGTGAATTTCAAGATTTTCGTCATGGCCGGGCTTGTCCCGGCCATCCACGTCTTGTCTTGTGGCAAGATAGAAAGACGTGGATGCCCGGGACAAGCCCGGGCATGACGAGTGGGCCATGCTGATCCTCGCCATCGATACCGCGCTGGACGTCTGCGCCGCAGGCGTGCTGGACACCGAAGCCGGCAAGCTGATCGCGCGGGAATCGCTCGCGATGAAGCGCGGGCATGCCGAAGCGCTGATGCCGCTGATCGCGCGGGTGATCAAGGAGTCCGGCATCGGTTTTGCCGGCCTTGACCGCATCGCGGTCACCACGGGCCCCGGCAGTTTTACCGGCCTGCGCGTCGGACTGTCCGCAGCGCGCGGGATTGCGCTGGCCGCCGACAAGCCGGTCGTCGGCGTGACCACGCTGGCGGCCTACGCCGCCCCCATCGTCAACGAAGGCGGCGAGCATCCGGTGATCTCCGCGATCGATGCGCGGCACGACCATGTTTATCTGCAGGTGGTCGCCGGCAACGGCTCGCCGTTACTCTGGCCACGTGTCGCGCCTGTTGCAGAGGCGCTGGACGCCGCGCGTTTCGGCGCGCCGTATCTAGTCGGCAACGCCGCGAAAATTCTTGAGCAGCGTTGGCCAACCGATGCGCCCGCGCCAATACGGGCCGATGCGCAAGCAGCGCCCGACATAGCCTGGGTGGGCTGGCTCGGCGCCGCCGTCAGTCCCGATACCGCGCCGGCGCGGCCGTATTATCTGCGCGCGCCCGACGCGAAACCTCAAAAGGACATGCTGCGGCAGGCCGCGCAGCCATCCGCGCCGTGATCGCCTGGTTGTCCGATCTGTGGAGCGGCGGCGCCGTTACGATCGAACCCGCTACCCTGCGCGACGCGCCAAAACTGGCGCAGCTCCATGGCGCGTCGTTTCATCGCGGCTGGGGCGAAGCCGAATTCGAGCAGATGCTGGCAGAGCGCAATACCATGGTGCACCGGCTGCGGCAGGGGCGGAAAATCATCGGCTTTGCGGTGTCGCGGATGGCGGCGGATGAGGCCGAGATCCTGTCCATCGCCGTCGATGCAAAACATCGCGGACGCGGCCTGTCGCGCAACCTGCTGCTGACGCATTTGGGGCACCTCGCGGGCCGCGGCGTGCGCACGGTGTTCCTCGAAGTCGAGGAAAACAATCAGCCGGCGCGGCGGCTTTACGCCAGGGCCGGATTTGCCGTGGCAGGACGCCGCGAACGCTATTATAAGCAACCTGGCGGCGACCAATTGAACGCCGTCTTGATGCGGCGCGACTTGTCGTAAGCCGCGCGCGGTGGCAGAACAGTGGTGTTCGCCAAGGTTTTGAATCCATGACCGCCTTGAAACCCACGCCCGCGCTCAAGGCCACCGGTATCGAGGCGCGCTGCGCCGCGACCGGCATGCGCATGACCGAGCAGCGCCGCGTGATCGCGCGCGTGCTGGCGGAGGCGCTGGATCATCCCGATGTCGAGGAGTTGTATCGCCGCTGCGTCGCGGTCGACGACAAGATCTCGATCTCGACGGTGTATCGCACCGTAAAACTGTTCGAGGACGCCGGGATCATCGAGCGGCACGATTTCCGCGAGGGCCGCGCCCGCTACGAGCAGATGCGCGATAGCCACCACGACCATCTGATCAACCTGCGCGACGGCAAGGTGATCGAGTTCACTTCCGAGGAAATCGAAAAGCTGCAGGCCGAGATCGCGCGCAAGCTCGGCTATAAGCTGGTGGACCACCGGCTGGAACTGTATTGCGTGCCGCTGGACGACGAAAAATCGTAGCCATAGCGTTTTCAAGCGAAGTGGAAGCCGGTTCGCGTGAAGAAAACGCGTCAAAATAAAAATGTGAGTTTTGACCTCGTCATTTTTGACTGCGACGGCGTGCTGGTCGACAGCGAGGTGATTTCGTGCCGCGCGCATGCGGCGACCCTGACGCGCCACGGTTATCCGATCACGGAAGATCAGGTGCTCGATCGCTTTCTCGGCGTGTCCGATCTCGAGGCCCGCTTGATCGTCGAAGCTGAGCTCGGCCGAAAGCTTCCGGACGATTTCGCGTCGCAGGTCAAGCAGGCCACGCTGCAACGCTACGCCGACGACCTGCGGCCGGTTCCCCATGTCGCCGAGGCGATTGCCGCGATCGGACTGCCGAAATGCGTGGCTTCGAGCGGCACGCCGGAAAAGATTCGCCATGGCCTGACCTGCGCCGGGCTCTACGACATCCTCGCCCCGCATATTTTCTCGGCAGGCCAGGTCAAGCGCGGCAAGCCGGCGCCCGACCTGTTTCTGTTCGCTGCCGGACAGATGAAGGCGTCGCCCGCGCGCTGCGTCGTGATCGAGGACAGCATCCCCGGCGTCACCGGCGCGGTCGCCGCCGGGATGACGGTGCTGGGATTTTATGGCGGCAGCCATTGCCGGCCCGGCTATGCCGACGCGTTGCGTGCCGCGGGTGTGGCGGCGACGTTCGACGATATGCGGGAGTTGCCGGGGCTGATCACCGATCTGGCGCTCGATGCGCAACCGCACACTCCGCGTCGTCCCCGCGAAGGCGGGGACCCATAACCCCTGGCGGTTGCTGGGTGCGGCCGGCGTTGCAACATCGTGCTTTGAACGAGACGACACGGCGTATGGGTCCCCGCCTTCGCGGGGACGACGAATGGGGTGGATTTCCCGCGCTTTAGCCTATAATTGAGCCGCGCGCCGCAATGGCGCCATTTCAGGTCCGCATTCAGGTTCCATGAGCCAGCCGCGCAAGCTGCACATAAAATCCTATGGCTGCCAGATGAACGTCTACGATGCGCAACGCATGGTGGACACGCTGGCGGGCGAAGGCTTTGTCGAGACCGCAAGCGTCGATGATGCGGATCTGGTGATCCTCAACACCTGTCACATCCGCGAAAAGGCCTCCGAAAAAGTCTATTCCGAACTGGGGCGGCTGCGCGCCGCCAAGGACGAGGCCGCGCGCGACGGCCGCGCCATGAACATCGTGGTCGCCGGCTGCGTCGCTCAGGCGGAGGGCAACGAGATCATCCGCCGCGCGCCGGTGGTCGATGTCGTGGTCGGCCCGCAGAGCTATCATCATCTGCCGCAACTGCTGGCGGAAGCCAAAACCAACGGCCGCGCGCTGGAGACGGAATTTCCGGTCGAAGACAAGTTCGGTTTCCTGCCGCCGCCGTCGCGGCAGGCGATTCGCGCCCGCGGCATCTCGTCCTTCGTCACCGTGCAGGAAGGCTGCGACAAGTTCTGCACCTTCTGCGTGGTGCCCTATACCCGCGGCGCCGAGGTGTCGCGGCCGGTCGCGAAGATCGCCGACGACGTGAAGCGTCTCGCCGACAATGGCGTGCGCGAAATCACCCTGATCGGACAGAACGTCAATGCCTATCACGGTGAAGGCCCGGACGGACGATCATGGCCGCTCGGCGCCCTGCTGCGGCATGTCGCCAAGATTCCCGGCATCGTCCGGCTGCGCTATTCGACCAGCCATCCCCGCGATGTCGACGATGCGCTGATCGAGGCGCATCGCGACCTTAAGGAGCTGATGCCGTTCGTGCACCTGCCGGTGCAATCCGGTTCCGACCGCGTTCTTGCGGCAATGAACCGCAAGCATACCGCGGATGATTACCGCCGCGTCATCGACCGTTTTCGCGATGCGCGGCAAGATATTGCGTTTTCATCGGATTTTATCGTCGGCTTCCCCACCGAGAGCGAGGAAGATTTTTGCGCAACCCTCGCGCTGGTCAGACAAATCGGCTACGCTGGCGCCTATTCGTTCAAATATTCGCCCCGGCCGGGAACGCCGGCGGCGGAGATGCGGGAGACGGTGTCAGCGAAAGAGATGGACGAGCGATTGGGGCGACTGCAGGAATTGATCGACAGCCAGCAATCGGCCTTCAACAAGGCTGCGATTGGCTTAACGGTCGATGTGCTGTTCGAACGCGCAGCGCGCAATCCCGGCCAGATCGTCGGCCGTACCGCTTACCTGCAGCCGGCGCATGTGTTTGCCTCACCCGACATCATCGGCGAAGTGCTGCCGGTGACAATCGAAAGCCTTGAGCGCTACAGCCTGCTCGGCACGCTCGCGACATCTCCTCCCATGCGGCCCGCGCGTTTCGCGCACTCTCCAATGATTACGGGAGCCTGAACCCTTGCCCAAAAGCGCATCGGATTCGCCTTCGCTCGCCCCCAGCCGCAAACTCGACCGCGACCTGCAAGCCCCGCCCGAAACCCAAGTCGTCATCGACTTCGATGACAACCGCGCCGCGTCGGCGCTGGTCGGACCCTACGGACAAAATCTGGCGCTGATCGAACGCCGGCTCAATGTCGTGGTGGATTCCCGCGGCAATCACATCACCATCGCCGGCACCCGCGACGGCTGCGACGCGGCACGCCGCGTGCTGGAGACGCTGTATGCGCAGGCGACGCAAGGCCATGACCTGTCGCAGGGGGAGGTCGAAGGCGCGATCCGCGCCGTGGTGGCGCAAGGCTCGCTGTTCGAATTCGATCCCAAGGCGCCGAAATCGGCGTTCGAAGCCATCAATTTGCGCAAGCGTCCGGTGCGGGCGCGCACCGCGGCGCAGGATTCCTACATCCGCGCGCTGAAGAAGCATGAGCTGGTATTCGGCGTCGGTCCCGCCGGCACCGGCAAGACCTGGCTCGCGGTGGCGCAGGCCGCGCAATTGTTCGAGCGCAAGGAAGTCGATCGGATCATCCTGACCCGGCCCGCGGTCGAGGCCGGCGAGCGGCTCGGCTTCCTGCCCGGCGACCTCCGCGAAAAAGTCGATCCTTACCTGCGCCCGATCTACGACGCGCTGTACGACCTGATGGATTCCCGCATCGTCGAGCGCGCGCTGCAGACCGGCGAAATCGAAATCGCGCCGCTGGCTTTTATGCGCGGCCGCACCCTGACCAATGCCGCGATCATTCTCGATGAGGCCCAAAACACAACGTCGATGCAGATGAAGATGTTTCTGACGCGCTTGGGCGAAAACAGCCGCATGATCGTCACCGGCGATCCCTCCCAGGTCGATCTGCCGAACGGTCAGACCTCGGGGCTTGCGGAAGCCACAAAGCTGCTCGACGGCGTCGATGGCATCGCGCAGGTGAAATTCACGGCCGAGGACGTGATCCGCCACGAGCTGGTGGCGCGGATCGTCGCGGCTTACGAGGGATTGCCGCAGAAGCCGGCAACCAAAAAAACCTGATGCGAAAATCTTTGCCGGAAAGCAGCCTCCTCGATCGAGGAACTCCTGCTTTCAGAAAAAGTTCTGCAACAATGGTGCTCCCCGCCCCGCCGGAAACCGAAGTTCTTGTCGTCGCCGAGTGCTGGGCCGCCGAGACTAACGCCGAGGCCGTCGTGCATCGCGCCATTGAGGCGGCAGCCGCAATGGTCGAAGCCGACACTGGCGATGCCGAACTTGCGGTGATGCTGACCGACGACGCAGGCATCCGCACCCTGAACAAGAACTGGCGCGGGCAGGACAAGCCGACCAACGTGCTGTCGTTTCCGGCGCTGCAACCGCCGGCCGGACGCGAGCCGGACGATGCGCCGCGCATGCTTGGCGACATTGCGATTGCCTATGAGACCACGCGCCGCGAGGCCGACGACGAACAAAAGCGGTTCGACCACCATCTCAGCCATCTTGCCGTCCACGGCTTCCTGCATCTGGTCGGCTATAACCACGAAAAAGACGGCGAGGCTGAAGCGATGGAAAACCTCGAGCGCGAAATTCTGGCGGAACTCGGTATTCCCGACCCCTATGCGGATCAGGATCGGTGACGATGCCGGATTCCGACCCGACCCACGACAATCCGAAGAACACGCGCAACCTCCCCGCAGTGGTGCAGGAAGGCGAAGTGCTGCGTCCGGCCGCCGAAAACTGGTTGAGCCGGGCGATCCGCACGCTGTTCGGCTGGAAGCCGGGCTCGGTGCGCGACGACCTGCAGGTGGTGCTCGACGCATCGACGCCGGACGAGGTCGGCTTCTCGGCAATCGAGCGCACCATGCTGCGCAATATCCTCGGCCTGCACGAGCGCCGCATCGCCGACGTGATGGTGCATCGCGCCGACATCGTCGCGGTGAAACGCGATATCTCGCTGGGCGAATTGATGAGCCTGTTCGAGAGCGCGGCACATTCGCGGCTGGTGGTCTACAACGAGACGCTGGACGACCCCGAAGGCATCGTTCACATCCGCGACCTCTTGGCCTTCATGACCGCAAAGGCGCGCGCTGTAAAACCCAGCACCGCCAAGCGCAAGAAGCCCTTGCCGGCCGGCCTCGATCTGCGCGCGGTCGATCTCGCGCTGCCCTTAAGCGAGGCCAATATCATCCGCAAGCTGCTCTATGTGCCGCCGTCGATGCGCGCGATCGACCTGTTGGCGCAGATGCAGGCCTCGCGCATTCATCTGGCGCTGGTGGTCGACGAATATGGCGGCACCGACGGCCTCGTCTCGATCGAGGACATCGTCGAGCAGATCGTCGGCGAGATCGACGACGAGCACGACAGCGACGAGCCGCCGGCGATCGTCAAGCAGTCGGATAATTCCTTCATCGCCGACGCGCGCGCCAGCCTCGACGACGTCCGCTCCGTGATCGGCGAGGATTTCGTCACCGGCGAGGCCGGCGAGGAGGTCGAAACCCTCGGCGGCTATCTCGTCACCCATGTCGGGCGCCTGCCGGTGCGCGGCGAAGTCATTTCGGGCCCCGGCAATTTCGAGATCGAGGTGCTCGATGCCGATCCGCGCCGGGTCAAGCGCCTGCGCATCGCAACCCGCAAGGAACGCGCGGCCCCGCGTCCCGCGCGCCGCCGCGAAATTGCTCCGGACACAGGCGCGCAGCAGGCCACCGACACACCCCCTTCGCCGCCGAGCGACGGAGCCGGCACTCCGTGATTTCCGCGCGCCACATCCGCAACATCGGTGCGGCGATCATCCTGTCATGGGGATGGAAGCGCGCCGCCATTGCGCTGATCGCAGGGTGCCTGTCAGCGCTGGCGATGGCGCCGTTCAATGCCTGGCCTGTTCTGTTCCTGACCTTTCCGGCGATGGTCTGGCTGATCGACGGATCGGCGGCCGGCCGGATGCGCGGCATTCCCTCCGCCGCGATGGCGGGGTGGTGGTTCGGGCTCGGCTATTTCGTGCCGGGGCTGTACTGGATCGGCTACGCATTCCTGGTCGATGCCCCGACCTTCGCGTGGCTGCTGCCGTTCGCGATATTGGGCCTGCCTGCGTATCTGGCGCTGTTCACAGCCTTCGGCTTCGCGCTGGCACGGCTGATCTGGAGCAGCGACGCCTCGCGCATCCTTGCGCTGGCGGCGAGCCTGACCATCGGCGAATGGCTGCGCGGCCATGTCCTGTCAGGCTTCCCCTGGAATGCGTTCGGCTATGCGCTGACCGAACCGCTGGCGCTGGCACAGACCGCATCACTTGTCGGGCTGTGGGGCCTGACCTTCCTCAGCGTCGCGATCTTCGCCAGCCCTGCGGTGCTGATCGACGGCGCTTCGCGCGGACGCAGGCCATGGATCGCGCCCGTAATCGCGCTGCTGCTGCTCGTTGTGATGGGCGTTTTCGGCGTCGTCCGCCTGGCGCTGCAACCCACAAGGCAGGTCGCCGGCGTAAAACTGCGCATCATGCAGCCCAACCTGCCGCAGGACGCGCGATTCAATTACTCCGCCAAGGCGGAGGTGATGCAGAAATATCTGAACCTGTCGGATCGCGCCACCGGGCCGCAATCCACCGGCGTGCGCGACGTCAATATCCTGATCTGGCCGGAATCCGCGTTCCCGTTTTTCCTGACCCGCGAAGCCGACGCCATGGCGCAGATCGCGGACCTGCTTCCGAAAGGCACGGTGCTGATCACCGGCTCGGTGCGCGCGCCCGATTTGCCGCCCGGCGCCAAAATCACCCGCGCCTATAATTCGATCTATGTGATCGATCACGACGGCAGCGTGCTGTCGGTCTACGACAAGCTGCATCTGGTGCCGTTCGGCGAATATCTGCCGTTCCAGGATCTTATGGAAAAGCTCGGCTTCGTTCAGCTGACAAAAGTTTCCGGCGGATTCATCGCAGGGTCACGCCGCAAGCCGATGGACGTGCCGGGCGCGCCGCGCATGCTGCCCTTGATCTGCTATGAAGCCGTATTTCCGGGCGACGTTGCGGCGCGCGACGACCGCCCCGGCTGGATCATCAACCTGACCAATGACGGCTGGTTCGGAATCTCCACCGGCCCCTATCAGCATCTGCAGCAGGCGCGCGTTCGCGCGATCGAAGAGGGACTGCCGCTGGTCCGCGCCGCCAATACCGGCGTCTCCGCAGTGATCGATCCGGTGGGCCGCATGGTCGCGCGGCTCGGCCTCGGCGCCGAAGGCGTGCTCGACTCTGGCTTGCCGGCGGCGATCAAGCCGACGATCTACGCGCGCCTCGGCGATATTCCCGCCGCCGTCATCGTGGCCGCCGCTTTGATCATTGCGATTCGGCGTCGCGCGGCAAAAGCCGTCTAATAAAAATGAAACCCCGGTGCCGTTCCGCCACCCGGTGGCGTCGGCGCGCGCTTTCTTTCGGCCGCCTCACTTTTTTCCAGTCTCCGGGCGCCAGAACCTTGCTCGCAGCCGGGATTTCGATGCCGACAATAAGGCCCTCGGCATCGAGATCGTAGAGGAACGGACGGGCTTCCTTGGTCCGCTCGACCTTGCCGCGCAGCAGCGCGATATACACCGCGTCGGCTTCGGGATCGTAGGTTATCTCAGGCATGGCTCGCTCGCGCTCCGGCCGAACATTGCGCTTATAACACGAATACAGAATTTGCGAACTTTGCTATTTGCGATTGCGCTGACGGTCTGTACCTGCAGCGGCGGTATTCGCGCTGCTGCTATCGGGACCGTCACGATCGTAAACGGTGATTCGGCGGCGCGCTGCGGATTCAGTTTCGCAAAAGTGGAACGGGGCTGATCTCTCAACCAGGTTTTGGCGCCGAAACGCTAGAATGATGCGCGCGTCGGTAGAGCAACATTTCATCTGCCAGTTTTCCGAGCGCTAAATCCGCGGCAATTACCGGTTGGCTCGTCATAATTTGACGATTACAGCGCTAACGGCATACTCCATATTTGTTTCTGCAATTGCGACGTTGCATTTGCAAATGGCGATCGCTCTGCGAAGCCCATGGAGAGTTGGAGATGCCAGCCAAACCGCCCAATCCTGTTGACCGGCACGTCGGCAGCCGCGTGCGCATGCGGCGGATCATGCTGGGCATGAGCCAGGAAAGACTCGGCGAAGGCCTTGGGCTGACATTCCAGCAGATTCAGAAATACGAGAAAGGCACCAACCGCATCGGCGCCAGCCGGATCCAGCAGATCTCCGAGATCCTGCAGGTTCCGGTATCCTTCCTGTTCGAAGGCTCGCCGGGCAGTTCAAGCGCGAAGAATTTTGACGAAGCGCCCTCGCCGACTTATATCGCCGATTTCCTCGCAACCGCCGAGGGGCTGGCGCTGGTCCGCGCCTTCACGCTAATCCCCAACATCAAGTTGCGGCGCGCCATTGTCGACATGGTCGAATTGATCGGCGGCGGCGAAGAGGCCAATGGCGGGTGAAAGTGAGCTGATCTTCGTTTAAGCCTCCATCAATCGGCGTTCAAAAGATCGATTCGATGGCTCATGGCGGCGCGGATCGAATTCGTCATCGCTTCAGGAAATCCGTCCGGAAGTTCGTCGATCGCGGCCGCAATTGCCTGCTCCGCATTTTCGGCAAGGTCCTTGAAGATCGAACGAACCATATCCGCTCCGACGCCCGCGATTTCCGCCGTCTGAATGAAGTGACGCGGAAGAATTTCGCTCATGGCATAGTGCCGGCTTTTGCCGACCGACATGGCGAGGGTGAACTGTTTGCGCTGTATCTGGTTCGCGTCGAGGCTCGGCTGTGCGCTAAGGACGTCGTAAAGAGGCGTCATCTCAAACCGTCCGCCTGAACTCAGGAAGATGCTGAAGTTCTTGGCGTGGCCGTCGGTGGCGCCAAGCAGCCAGAACACGACGTTTGCACGCATGAAAATAGCGAGATCGTCGCCGGGCACATCGCTTCCCTTCAGAAGCTGGAGGATATCCTTCATCCCGGGGCCGTTGTCGGACTGACATTTCCTGGTCGGCGGAACCGACAGCGCCTGACAGAAATCCTCCTGCGGAAGACGAAGCAGCCGTTTGTCACTGGTCCAGCGGCGATCGAAGCGCTCGACAATGAGCGTCCGGCGCCCGCCAAAATCTGCGATCTCCGCGTGGGCCGCCGGCACACCAAGCGCCGATAGCAGCTTCAAACACAAGAACTCGTTTTCGACGCTGTTCGACAGGTCGATGCCATTCGGCAACCGTCCGATTTGCGGCTTGAGGATGTGCGTCGTCGCCGTGCTGCCGATGGGTTTGTACCATTTGCCGTCACGGCGCAGCAGAGCCGTTTTTTCCTGCGCTCCGGCAATGGAGATTCTGAAGTCTTCATCTTCTCCCATGCCGAGGGGAGCGGCAGCGAGATTTTGAATGATGTTTGCGACTTCGGCTTCGTCGACAGGTTTGCCCTCGATCTTTCCTGCCGGCCCCGGATCGATTCCGTCCGGCAGAAACTGCAGCGCGCCGACGCAGTCGTGACCGAGAGCAGCGAGCAGGCTGTAGGCGTCCGTCCCGCCGGCTCCGACACGCTCGGCCACGCGCCTGCGGATCGCGTCGCTGTCGGGCAGCAGATTATCGAACACGTTGATCACGGGCGCGCCGATATAGCGGTCCTCGCGAAGCGGTAATGAGAGCGACACGGGAAGTGCCGACTCCCAGGCGAGCCACTGTCGATCGTAGAGAAAGTCGATCGCGCCGTTCAACTCGCGCCTCAGCACCCCGGCCAGGCGGCCATTGAGAAAGACGTTCAGTGGAATGTGCGCGGGCCGGCGGGCCATCAGAAGATATTTTCGATATCGGCGGGGCTGGCCTTGCTGCGCGCGCGAACCACCAACTCGAGGTCAAGCGCGGCCAGCGCTTCCATGACGGTGCGCAACTGTATCGCGGGCTCACCCGCTTCCAGCCTGGATACCGTGCCTTGGCGAAGATGGATGTTTTTTCCGAGCCCCGATTGGGTCAGTCCGGCCTGTTTGCGTGCGCGGCGCAGGATAGCGCCAAGCTGCTTTTCGGTACGTGCTATTTGCTGATTCATGTTGAACCTCGCGCGTAATATACGCAAAGGCGTATAAAATGTCAATATACGCGATCACGTATATTTCTGATTTATACGCGAATCCGTATAAATCAGAAATATACGCATTCGCGACTATTCATATCCACAGTGACGCTCCAATACAGATGGGCTAGACGCTTCCTCGATTGCCCATGCCGTGATGAAAACCACCATGTCCGCCACCTCCAACCTCTTCGATGCGGCCACCATGCTCGCCGGCATTCGCCGCTGGGTCGAAATCGAAACGCCGACCGAAGCCCCCGAGCAGGTCAACCGGCTGGTGGCCATGGTCGCCGACGGTTATCGCGGTTTGCCGGCTACGCTCGAGCGTGTTCCCGGCCGCGATGGCCGCGGCGATCATCTGATCGCGCGCTCGGCGTGGGGACAGGATCAGCCGGGAATCCTGGTGCTCAGCCATCTCGATACCGTGCATCCGCTCGGATTCATCGAGCGGCTGCCGTTCCGGATCGAAGGCGACCGCGCGTTCGGTCCGGGCATCTACGACATGAAGGGCGGCGCCTATCTCGCCTGGCACGCCTTCGCGCAGCTTTGCGCCGCGCGCGAAGGTTCGCCGCTCGGCATCACGCACCTCTATGTCTCCGATGAGGAGATCGGCAGCCCGACCTCGCGCGCGCTGATCGAGGCCGAGGGGCATAAAGCAAAATACGTGCTGGTGACCGAGCCCGCGCGCGACGGCGGCAAGATCGTTACCGGCCGCAAGGGCGTCGCGCGCTTCGAGGTTTTCGTGACCGGGCTGCCCGCGCATGCCGGCTCGCGGCCGCAGGATGGCCGCAGCGCCATCCGCGAACTCGCCAATGTCATCCAGGCGCTGGAGTCGATGACCGACATCAAGCGCGGGGTCACCGTCAATGTCGGCGTGGTAAGGGGCGGCACAAAACCCAACGTCATCCCGGAACAGGCCTATGCCGAAGTCGACCTGCGCGTGATGACGATCGCGGATGCCGACGAGTTCGTTGCGAAAATCCTTGGCCTGAAATCAAAGACCGAAGGCGTCACCGTCAAGGTGACCGGCGAGCTGAACCGGCCGCCTTATGAGAAGGGCAACGCGGGCGCCGCGCTGTTCGAACACGCGAAAACGCTGGCCGCCGAAATCGGTTTCGACCTGGTGGATACTTCTACCGGCGGCGGCTCCGACGGCAATTTCACCGCCCCTTTCACGGCGACGCTGGACGGCCTCGGCGTCGACGGCGAGGGCGCGCATACCCACACCGAGCAACTATACATTTCGTCGATCGAGCCGCGGGCGCGGCTGCTGCATCGGCTGTATCAGACCTTGCGATGAGCAGCGCCGCCCGCGATTCGGATCATCGCGATGATTCCGCTGACAATGGTGTCGTCCTTCACGGGCAGGGCTCCTTCTTCGGGCGGCGCAAGGGCCACAGGCTGCGCTCGCATCAGGCCGATTTGATCGAGAACCTGCTGCCGCATCTGTCGCTGGATGTTAGCGGTCCGAGTCCGGCCGACCTTGCGACGCTGTTCGATCCGCTGGTTGAATCGGTCCGTCTCGAAATCGGATTCGGCGGCGGTGAGCATCTGATCGCGGAAGCGCTGGGTTTTCCGGAAACAGGCTTCATCGGCTGCGAGCCTTACGTCAACGGCATGGCCAAGATCCTCAGCGCCATCGAGGCGCACAACGTCGGAAACATCAAACTGTTCGCCGGCGATGCCGCCGAACTGCTGGCATGGGCGCCGGCGCATTCACTCGATCGCATCGATCTCATCCATCCCGATCCGTGGCCGAAGCGGCGGCACTGGAAGCGGCGCTTTGTGCAGGACGTAAACGTCGCCGCGATGGCGCGCGCGCTGAAACCGTCGGGCGAATTTCGTTTCGTCTGCGATATCGACGACTACGTCGCCTGGACGCTGGCGCATCTTATGCGCTCGCCGGATTTTTTCTGGATGGCGGAACGCGCGAATGATTGGCGGCTGCCGTGGGACGGCTACACCATGACGCGCTACGGCCGCAAAGCAGAGCGCGAGGGGCGAAGGGCGACGTATTTGAGATTTCGAAGAATCTAACCGTCATTGCCGGGCTTGACCCGGCAATCCATCCTCTTCGGAAGACTCTTGCGAAGTTGGATGGATGCGCGGGTCAAGCCCGCGCATGACGCTCATGTGCGATTACGCCGTCTGCCGCGTCTGCCAGAAATTCACCACGCGTTGCGCGGTCGATGCCGCCAACCGCTCGTAGTTCAGCCGTGCTTCCTCGATGTCGGTCGCGGACGGCACCCGTCCGGGCCCGAGCCGCAGCACGATCAGCGCGCGCACGGTGGCCCATTCGAGGCCGACCGCGCGGCCCAGGATCAGCACCGGATCGTGGCGATCGCCCATAAGCAGCCGGTCGATGGTCGCGATCCGCGCGGCCGACATGGCCGACAGCGCGGCGACGCATTCCTCGTATTTGTGCGCCTTGGCAAATCCGAGCAGCGCGGCTTCGTTCAATTCGCCGGCGTGGTGCAGGCTGAGAATCGCGCGCTGGGCGGTAGCGAAATCGCGGCGTATTTCCGACTGTTTTGGCGCGCCGATGATCTCGACCATCGCCTGATTGATCGCGGCCTTCTTGTCGGGCTTCGCCACCTCGAACAGGCGGCGGCGGACGATGTCGGCAGAGCCGGCCAGCAGCTCCTTCAACTGCGGCGCTGAGAGATCGCCGCGCTGGCCGACCGTGAGCGTCAGCACGCCGTCGCCGCCGGCATGCTTGATCAGCGACGAGTATCCGATCGGCGAAAACTGTGCGCCGGCATTGCCGGCGACGCGCCGCACCACCTCGCGGTCGCCGCGCCGCACGATCACATCGGTAATGCCTGCCGACAATGTCGGCCGTTGCGACATCGCCAGCAGATGGCCCTGGCCTTTCATGCGCGCGATCTCGACCAGGGTCGGCTCCGCGATGACAGGCGAGCGCCGCAGTAACGGCCCCGCAATCGATAGCTCATCCTCGCGCACCAGCAGGTCGACCAAAGTAGGCGGCGCATTGCCGAGCACGGACAGGCGCTCGGCAAGGTCGGCACGCGCTGCGATTTCGGTGTGCGGAACGAGCCCGGTCAGGATGCCGTCGAACAGGTCGACATGCGCGGGCCGAAATTGCGCGGCGCCGGCCAAAAACAATTCCGAAATTTTTCGCGCGGCCTCGCTGCGGCGCTTCGGATCGCCGTTTTTGACAATGTCCTCAAGTCCGGGGATGAGGGATGGGGCCACTGCCATGAAGCACACTCGACACGCGGCACGGCCGCAACTTTCGGGCAACTTAAGCGGGCTTTGTGAAGGAAGGGTTAGGCCTGAAAAATGCTCGACCGGCGCCCTCCGGCCCTTGCCGGACCCGGTGAAAACCGTTATATCCACGGCAACTTATGGTTCTCATACGATCGCGTATTGAGAGTGGGCCCCACCGGACCCGCTCTTTTTTATTACCTGAACGGACCCGACGCCGGCGATGCCGGGTTCCGTGCGGGGTGCCCCAAGCTCAACGCCAGCAAGAACAGCCTTTTGACCCTGGATATGACCGATCCGACACTTGATGCCGTAGACCTCGATCTGCTCGCCGAGCCGCGCCTCGTTACCGAGCCGGGGATGGCTGCGCGGGTCTCCGCGGTGGCAGGTCCCGTGCTGCAGGGCATGGGCTACCGCCTGGTGCGCATAAAAGTGTCCGGCGAGCAGGGCTGCACCGTACAGATCATGGCCGAACGGCCTGATGGAACCATGCTGATCGAGGACTGCGAGGCGATCTCGAAGGCGCTGTCGCCCGTACTTGACATCGCCGATCCGATCGACCGCGCCTACCGGCTGGAGATTTCGTCGCCCGGCATCGACCGGCCGCTGGTGCGCCGTTCCGATTTCGAACGCTATGCCGGCTATCTGGTGAAAATCGAGATGGCGGTGGCCCATCACGGCCGCAAGCGGTTCCGCGGCATTTTGGGCGGCATTGAGGGCGACGCCGTGCATCTGGTTCGCGAAGATGTCCGCAACGACGAAGATCCTGCCGTTCTGCTGGTGATGGAAGACATCGCGGATGCGCGGCTGGTGCTGACCGACGAACTGATCGCGGAATCGATGCGGCGCGGCAAGATCGCCGAGCGCGAGATGAAGCAGAATCTCGGAATTCTGCCGCCGCCTCCGCCGCATGCCAGGAAAAGCGACCCGACCAAAAGCAACGCACCGAAGCAAAAGATAAAACTTCAGAAAAAGCCTGCCCCGAAGAATACCAAGGAACACCGCCTTGCCGCGGAACGACTGCGGCGCGGCGACATCGATCCCATCGAAGGAGAATGAGCCATGGCAGCTGTCAGCGCCAATAAAATCGAACTGCTGCAGATCGCGGACGCGGTCGCGCGCGAAAAATCCATCGACCGCGGCATCGTGATCGCCGCGATGGAAGACGCCATCGCCAAGGCGGCGCGGGCCCGCTACGGCAGCGAGACCGACGTGCATGCCGAGATCGATCCGAAGAAGGGCGAACTGCGTCTGTCACGCCACATGCTGGTGGTCGACGAGGTGGAGAATTCCTCGAACCAGATTTCATTGATCGACGCGCAGCGCGCCAACCCCGGCGCCCAGGTCGGCGACACCATCGCCGACACCCTGCCGCCGCTGGAATATGGGCGGATCGCCGCGCAATCGGCCAAGCAGGTGATCGTGCAGAAGGTGCGCGAGGCCGAGCGCGACCGGCAATACCAGGAATTCAAGGACCGCATCGGCGACATCGTCAACGGCATCGTCAAGCGCGTCGAATATGGCAGCGTGATCGTCGACCTCGGCCGCGGCGAGGCCATCGTGCGCCGCGACGAGATGCTGCCGCGCGAAGTGTTCCGCAACGGCGACCGCGTCCGCGCCTATATTTTCGACGTGCGCCGCGAGACCCGGGGACCGCAAATCTTTCTCTCCCGCACCCATCCGCAATTCATGGCAAAACTGTTCGCGCAGGAAGTGCCGGAAATCTATGACGGCATTGTCGAGATCAAGGCGGTCGCCCGCGATCCCGGATCGCGCGCGAAAATCGGCGTGATTTCCAGGGATTCCTCGGTCGATCCGGTCGGCGCCTGCGTCGGCATGCGCGGCTCGCGGGTGCAGGCCGTGGTCAACGAATTGCAGGGCGAGAAGATCGACATCATCCCATGGTCGCCCGATATCGCGACCTTCGTGGTCAACGCGCTGGCGCCGGCCGAAGTCGCCAAGGTGGTGATCGACGAGGATCGGGAGCGCATCGAGGTGGTGGTGCCCGACACCAATAACCAGCTGTCGCTGGCGATCGGACGGCGCGGCCAAAATGTGCGGCTCGCCTCGCAACTCACCGGCTGGGACATCGACATCCTCACCGAGCAGGAGGAATCCGAGCGCCGCCAGGCCGATTTCGAGAATTCCACGCGCGTGTTCATGGAAGCGCTCAATGTCGACGAAGTGGTCGGCCAGCTGCTGGCATCGGAAGGTTTTACCTCGGTGGAAGAACTGGCGCTGGTCGATGTCCGCGAACTGGCGGGCATCGAAGGCTTTGACGATGAGACGGCGAACGAATTGCAGAGCCGCGCCCGCGAATATCTCGAGCAGCAGGAAGCCGAGCTTGAAACCAAACGGAAGGAACTCGGTGTGGATGATGCTCTGAAGATGGTGCCCGGCGTGACCTCGAAAATGCTGGTGAAGTTCGGCGAGAACGACATCAAGACCGTCGAGGATCTGGCAGGCTGCGCCACCGACGACCTCGTCGGCTGGACCGAGCGCAAGGAAGGCGGCGAGCCGACCAAGCATCCCGGCATTCTCGACGCCAACGAAACCTCGCGCGAGGACGCCGAAGCCATGATCATGCAGGCCCGGGTCATCGCAGGGTGGATCACGGAAGCCGACCTCGCAAAACCCGCCGAGGAGGCCGAGGCCTCTGAAGACCAACCTGCCGCGTAAGGACTAGTCTGGTGAGCTTCGCAAGAGCCTCCACAAACTCTGCGTCATGCGCGGGCTTGACCCGCGCATCCATCCATCTTCGCAAGAGTCTTTCGAAGAGGATGGATTGCCGGGTCAAGCCCGGCAATGACGGCGTGCAAAATTGAAAAGGACATGACCCGCGCATGCTCGCCATCGCCGACCCCGCCGATCTCGACAACGGCCCGCGGACCAACAGGTCCGGGACGGAGCGGATGTGCGCGGTCACGCGGGCGGTGCGCCCGATCGATGAACTGATCCGGTTCGTCGTCGCCCCCTCGGGCGAGGTGATCGCGGATCTGAAGCGCAAGCTGCCCGGCCGCGGCCTGTGGGTGTCGGCCTCGCATAAGGCGGTTGCGGAAGCGGTGCGGCGTAACCATTTTGGCAAGGGGTTCAAGCGCGATGTCCGCGTCGCGCCCACCCTGCCCAAGGACACCGAAAACCTGCTGGTGCGCGGTGCGGTTGAAGCGCTCGCCATGGCCGCCAAGGCCGGCCAGGTGGTCGCCGGATTCGCCAAGGTCGAAGGCGCGCTGCAGGCGCATCAGGCGGTGGCCCTGATCCATGCCGCGGACGGGGCTGCGGACGGAATCCGCAAATTGGACGCGATCCTCAGGCAAAACGCCGATAAACTTAAGGAATCGCCGGAATTTCCGGTCATCGGCGTGCTGACATCCGAACAATTGGATTTGGCACTGGGGCGGTCAAATGTGATACATGCTGCCCTGCTCGCGGGCGCAGCGGGCAAGACATTCCTGTCACGCAGCCAGATTCTGGTCCGATACCGGATGGCCGACGACGATGGGACTGCCGGCCGTTCGGCCAAGAAAACTGAAGACGAATAGCTGACGACGTTGCTGACACGAAGTGTGCGTACACGCACAACTTGAACAAGATTGGGACTGCTGAATGGTCGATACGAAATCGCCTGGCGACAAGACACTGAGTGTTCCGACAAAAACCTTGACGCTGAAGCCGCGCGTCGAGACGGGCACCGTGCGCCAGAGTTTTAGCCATGGCCGGACCAAGCAGGTGGTGGTCGAGAAGCGCGGCAAGCGCCGCCTCGGCGGCGACGCGCCAGATGCGGCGCATGCGCCCGAGCCGGCCGCCGCCAAGGCGGCACCCGCAAAACCTGTGCTGACGCGCCCGGCCGCTGCGCCCGCGCCGCGCTCCGGTTCCGGCGTGGTGCTGCGCACGCTGACCGAAGACGAACGCACCGCGCGCGCCAGCGCGCTGGCCGATGCAAAACAGCGCGACGTCGAAGAGCGCCGCCTCGCGGAAGAAGAAGCCAAGCGCCGCAACAGCAAGGAAGGCATCGAGCAGGCCGAGCGCGAAGCAGCGGAAGCCCGCCGCAAGGCCGAGGAAGACCGCCATCGCCAGGACGAGGAAGCCAAGCGCAAGGCCGAGGCCGAAGCCAAGAAGCGTTTCGGCGAAGCCGAAGCCAAGGCCGCAGCACCCGCGCGCGCCTTGCCGACCGCGCGCGCTCCCGGCGTTGCTGCGGATATTTCCGATGAGGATGAAGGTCCGCGCCAGATCCGCCGCGGCCCCGGCGGCGTCGCCCGCCCCGCCGCACCGCCGAAGACCACCGCAAAACCCGCGCCCGCCAAGCAGCGCGGACGCCTGACGCTGGTCACCGCGCTTAACGCCGACGATGTGCGCGAGCGCTCGATCGCCTCGTTCCGCCGCCGCACCCAGCGCCTGAAGGGACACGCCTCGAACGAGCCGAAGGAAAAGCTCATTCGCGAAGTGACGATTCCGGAAGCCATCACCATCCAGGAACTCGCCAACCGCATGGCCGAGCGCGCCGTCGACGTGATCCGGCTTTTGATGAAGCAGGGCCAGATGGTGAAGATCACCGACGTGATCGACGCCGATACCGCGCAGCTGGTCGCCGAGGAAATGGGCCACACCGTCAAGCGCGTCGCGGCAAGCGACGTGGAGGAAGGCCTGTTCGACATCGTCGACGATTCCACCGACACCGAGCCGCGCTCGCCGGTGGTGACCGTGATGGGCCACGTCGACCACGGCAAGACCTCGCTGCTTGACGCGCTGCGTCACGCCAATGTGGTCTCGGGCGAAGCCGGCGGCATCACCCAGCATATCGGCGCCTATCAGGTGACCTCGCCGGAAAGCGGCAAGAAGATCACCTTCATCGACACCCCCGGCCACGCCGCCTTCACGGCGATGCGGGCCCGCGGCGCCAAGGTCACCGACATCGTGATCCTGGTGGTCGCGGCCGACGACGGCGTGATGCCGCAGACGGTCGAGGCCATCAACCACGCCAAGGCGGCGAAGGTGCCGATGATCGTGGCGATCAACAAGATCGACAAGCCCGATGCCAAGGCTGAGCGGGTGCGCACCGAGTTGCTGCAATACGAGGTGCAGGTCGAATCATTGGGCGGCGAAGTCGTCGACGTTGAGGTCTCCGCCAAGAACAAGACCAATCTCGACAAGCTCTTGGAAATGATTGCGCTGCAGGCCGAACTGCTGGATCTCAAGACCAATGCGCAGCGCCCGGCCGAGGGCACCGTGATCGAAGCCAAGCTCGATCGCGGCCGCGGGCCGGTGGCGACCGTGCTGGTGCAGCGCGGCACCCTGCGGGTCGGCGACATCATCGTCGCAGGCGCCGAGATGGGCCGCGTCCGCGCGCTGATCAACGATCAGGGCGAGACCATCGACGAGGCCGGACCTTCCGTGCCGGTCGAAGTGCTCGGCTTCAACGGCCCGCCGGAAGCCGGCGACCGCATGGCGGTGGTCGAGAACGAAGCCCGCGCCCGCGAAGTCACCAGCTACCGCGCCCATCAGAAGCGCGAGAACGCCGCTGCCTCCGTGTCCGGCATGCGCGGCTCGCTCGAGCAGATGATGTCGCAACTGAAGACCACGGGCCGCAAGGATTTCCCGCTGATCGTCAAGGCCGACGTGCAGGGCTCGCTGGAAGCGATCCTGGGCTCGCTGGAAAAGCTCGGCACCGAGGAAGTCGCCGCCCGCATCCTGCATGCCGGCGTCGGCGGCATCTCGGAATCCGACGTGACGCTGGCGGAAGGTTTTAACGCTGCCATCATCGGCTTCAACGTCCGCGCCCACAAGGAAGCCGCCGCGGCCGCCAAACGCAACGGCATCGAAATCCGCTACTACAACATCATCTACGACCTCGTCGACGACGTGAAGAAGGCGATGAGCGGCCTGCTCGCGCCGACGCTGCGCGAGACCATGCTCGGCAACGCGCTGATCCTGGAAGTGTTCAACATCTCCAAGGTCGGCAAGGTCGCCGGCTGCCGCGTCACCGACGGCACCGTGGAACGCGGCGCCAATGTCCGCCTGATCCGCGACAATGTCGTGGTGCACGAAGGCAAGCTGTCGACACTGAAACGCTTCAAGGACGAGGTGAAGGAAGTGGCCTCCGGCCAGGAATGCGGCATGGCGTTCGAGAACTACGGCGACATGCGGGTCGGCGACGTCATCGAATGCTATCGCGTGGAGACGATCCAGCGCTCGCTGTGAGTTCGAGCCTTACAGCGCGTTAGAAGGATATTTGAAAGTTCGACGTCATGCCCGGGCTTGTCCCGGGCATCCACGTCTTAAAGAATCAGCAGCGAGAAAGACGTGGATGGCCGGGACAAGCCCGGCCATGACGAATTTGTTTCGATCAGGACAACAATGCCAACTCATCACAAACGTGATTCCACCCCCGGCGGCTCGCAGCGCCAGTTGCGAGTCGGCGAGATCGTGCGCCATGCGGTCGCGGATATTTTGGCGCAAGGCGGCGTGCACGATGCCGATCTCGAAGGCCACATCATCACCGTGCCGGAAGTACGGATGTCGCCGGACCTGAAGCTCGCAACCATTTATGTGATGCCGCTCGGCGGCAAGGATACCGACGTGGTGCTCGCGGCGCTCGCGCGCAACAAGAAATTCTTGCGCGGCGAGGTCGCGCATCGCGTTAACCTGAAATTCGCACCTGATCTCCGCTTCCGGGTCGACGACCGATTCGACGAAGCGGAACGGATCGAGAAATTACTGAGAACACCCGCGGTGCAACGAGACCTCAAGCCAGAATCGGACGACACATGATGGCCGTGACGATGCCGACCAGCGCCATCGATCCGCAGAACGATGAATTGAACGGCGCGGAAAAAAATAATTTTCCGGATTCAGATCGCCGTGCGCGGGGAAACAATGACCCACGCGACAACCGTGATCCAAACGGCGACAAGCAGCGCAACCAACAGCCCCGCCGCGACAAGCGCGACGTCCATGGCTGGGTCATTCTCGACAAGCCGATCGGCATGACCTCGACCCACGCAGTCGCGGTGGTGAAACGGCTGTTTTCCGCCAAACGCGCCGGCCACGCCGGCACGCTCGATCCGCTGGCCTCCGGCGGCCTGCCGATTGCGCTGGGCGAGGCCACCAAGACGGTTCCGTTCGTGATGGACGGCCGCAAGCGCTACCGCTTTACGGTCGCCTGGGGCGAGGAGCGCGACACCGACGACACCGAGGGCCGGGTTACCCAAACCAGCGAGCTAAAACCCTCCGCGGAGGCGATACGGGCGCTGCTGCCGCAATTCACCGGCCTGATCGAGCAGACCCCGCCGCAATATTCCGCCATCAAGATCGCGGGCGAGCGCGCCTATGATCTGGCGCGTGACGGCGAGGTTGTCGCCTTGCAGCCTCGGCCGGTCGAAATCCATCAATTATCCCTTGTAGATCAACCGGATAGCAGCCACTCCGTGTTCGAGGCCGAATGCGGCAAGGGAACCTATGTGCGGGCGCTGGCCCGCGATATCGGGCGGCTTCTGGGCTGTTACGGCCATATCTGCGCGCTGCGCAGGACCCTGGTCGGCCCGTTCGGCGAGGACGACATGATTCCGCTGGAACAGTTGGAGGCTTTGTGCGATAGAGCCGCGTCTGGCGAGGGCAGCCTCGCCGACGCGCTTTTGCCCGTTGAGACCGCGCTGGACGACATCCCGGCGCTGGCCGTCACACGGGCGGATGCGGCAAGGCTCCACCGGGGCCAGGCCGTTTTGTTGCGCGGACGGGATGCGCCCAATAGTAGCGGCACAGTCTATGTCACGGTGGCAGGCCGTCTTTTGGCGCTTGCCGAAATTGGCAATGGCGAACTCATCCCCAGGCGCGTGTTCAACCTGATCGGACTTGTTGCAAGTCACGGTCGCAACGAGAAAGTTTGACGATGTCGATTACCGCGCAACGCAAAGCGGAAGTCATCAAGACCAATGCCAACAAGGCCGGCGACACCGGCTCGCCCGAGGTTCAGGTCGCGATCCTGTCGGAACGCATCAACAACCTCACCGACCACTTCAAGAGCCACGTGAAGGACAATCATTCACGCCGCGGCCTGTTGAAAATGGTGGCGACGCGCCGTTCGCTGCTCGATTACATCAAGCGCAAGGACGAGGCGCGTTACAAGGCCTTGCTCGAGAAGCACAACATTCGCCGCTAACGACAATTCACGCGCGCATGTCGCGCGCGTTTACGCGTAGGCATGAAATGCCTGCGCGGCGTGTCCAGCAGCAATCCGGCGGCTGGGCGATAACGGGTAAAACGCCCGTACCATCGGAAGGATGGACGCCATTTCAGACTTGAAAGCCATGGCAGGATCGCCGGACGCTCCGACCGCGACATCGTCGCGCTCAGCGTCCCGCAATCTTGCGCATGGTTTTTGCGTTTCTGGCGTCCGGCTTTTCCGGAAACCATGAAAGACAAAAGCAATGTTCAATATTCATTCCGTCGAAATCGACTGGGGTGGCCGTCCGCTCAAGCTTGAAACCGGCAAGATCGCCCGTCAGGCCGATGGCGCCGTCGTCGCCACCTATGGCGAGACCGTCGTGCTCGCCACCGTCGTCGCCGCCAAGACGCCGCGCGAAGGCGTCGACTTCCTGCCCCTGACCGTCGACTACCAGGAAAAGACCTATGCCGCGGGCCGCATTCCCGGCGGCTATTTCAAGCGCGAGGGACGTCCGACCGAAAAGGAGACGCTGGTCTCCCGCCTGATCGACCGCCCGATCCGCCCGCTGTTCGTCGATGGCTGGCGCAACGAGACGCAGGTGATCGTCACCGTGCTGTCGCACGACATGGAGAACGATCCCGACATCCTGGCGTTGGTCGCGGCGTCTGCGGCGCTGACCATCTCCGGCGCGCCGTTCAAGGGCCCGATCGGCGCTGCGCGCGTCGGCTTCATCAACGACGAATACGTGCTCAACCCGACGCTCGACGAGATGGCCGATACCCAGCTCGACCTGGTCGTCGCCGGCACTGCGGATGCCGTGCTGATGGTGGAATCCGAAGCCAAGGAGCTCAACGAAGACATCATGCTCGGCGCGGTGATGTTCGGCCACCGGCACTTCCAGCCGGTGATCAAGGCGATCATCGAGCTTGCCGAAAAGGCCGCGAAAGAGCCGCGCGACGTAAAAATCGTCGACGAGAGCGTGCTGGAAAAGGAAATGCTGGGGCTGATCGAGTCCGAGCTGCGCTCAGCTTACGCTATTCCAGTCAAGCAGGATCGCTACGCCGCGGTCGGCAAGGCCAAGGAAAAGGTGATGGCGCACTATTTTCCGGAAGGCCAGGAGGCGCAATACGACAAGCTGCGCATCGCCGGCGTTTTCAAGGAACTGGAAGCAAAAATCGTCCGCTGGAACATCCTCGACACCAACCGCCGCATCGACGGCCGCGACCTGAAGACCGTGCGTCCGATCATCTGCGAAGTCGGCGTGCTGCCCCGTGCCCATGGTTCGGCGCTGTTCACCCGCGGCGAAACCCAGGCGATGGTGGTGACCACGCTCGGCACCGGCGAGGACGAACAATACATCGACTCGCTGTCGGGGACGTACAAGGAGCAGTTCCTGCTGCACTACAACTTCCCTCCCTACTCGGTCGGTGAGACCGGCCGTCTCGGTGGCACCAAGCGCCGCGAGATCGGCCACGGCAAGCTCGCCTGGCGCGCGATCCATCCGGTGCTGCCGCCGCATCACGAATTCCCCTACACGGTGCGCGTGGTCTCCGAGATCACCGAATCCAACGGCTCGTCGTCGATGGCCTCGGTGTGCGGCGCCTCGCTGGCGCTGATGGATGCCGGCGTTCCCTTGAAGCGGCCGACGGCAGGTATCGCCATGGGCCTGATTCTCGAAGACAAGCGTTTTGCGGTGCTCTCCGACATCCTCGGCGACGAGGATCATCTCGGCGACATGGACTTCAAGGTGGCCGGCACCGATCAGGGCATCACCTCGCTGCAGATGGACATCAAGATCGCCGGGATTACCGAGGAGATCATGAAGGTCGCGCTCGGCCAGGCCAAGGAAGGCCGCATCCACATCCTGGGCGAGATGGCCAAGGCGCTGACCAACGCCCGCGCCGAACTCGGCGAATACGCGCCGCGCATCGAGACCTTCAAGATCGCAACCGACAAGATCCGCGAAGTGATCGGCACCGGCGGCAAGGTGATCCGCGAGATCGTCGAGAAGACCGGCGCCAAGGTCAACATCGAGGATGACGGCACCGTAAAAGTCGCCTCCGCCGACGGCGAATCGATCAAGGCGGCGATCAAGTGGATCAAGTCGATCGCCTCCGATCCGGAGCTCGGCCAGATCTATGACGGCACCGTGGTCAAGGTGATGGAGTTCGGCGCCTTCGTGAACTTCTTCGGCGCCAAGGACGGCCTCGTGCATATTTCGCAGCTTGCTGCGAACCGCGTGCAAAAAACCTCCGACGTGGTCAAGGAAGGCGACAAGGTCAAGGTAAAGCTGCTCGGCTTCGACGACCGCGGCAAGACCCGGCTGTCGATGAAGGTGGTCGACCAGGTCACCGGCGAGGATCTCGAGGCCAAGCAGAAGGCCGAAGCCGCACCGCCGCGCGAAGCCGCGGGGGAGTAGTCCTCGCGAAATGCAAATAGCGAAAGGGCGGCCGAGAGGCCGCCCTCAGACCGCTGACAAACCTCCCGACGCTGTCGACAGAGGACGAATTCACGGAACGTCCCAGATTCAAGTCACGAACAAAGCAGAATCAAAACCCCTCCTTCTTCGGCGCTTCCGAAAAAGGAGGGGTTTGTAATCAGTCTGGGGCGGCCGAGAGGCCGCCCTTTTTGTTTTCGACGCATAGAGCTTCAAAAACAACCTTGCGTCGAATTCCTGCACGCACTATCCTAGGTAGCCTTCTCCACAAAATTCCTTCCCAAGTAGCAATATTGATCAAAGGACTGACCATGAACCGATTGCAGGCTGCGACTGCCGGACTGGGTATTCTGATCGCTACCATCTCGAATGCGGGTGCCGGGCCCTCCGACAACTATGTTTATTTCGCCCTTCCAGGCGTAACCGCATTCAACTTCACGTCCTCTTCCGGAATAAACGCCGGCGGCAAGAAAACGGGGACCCTGACATCCGGGGTGGATGCTAAAAAGGGCGCGTATATCAACGTTCAGGCCGACCGAAAGGGATCGAAAGAGGTTGCTGCCTCGTTCAAGCAGGCCGTAGGATCCGGACAGACGCTGGTATGCGACTCGACGAAAACTTTTCCCGACAAGCTCAACTTCATGGTCCAGGGAACGCTGGAAATGACAACCGGCACCGGCGCCGACGCCCTGACTGTCACCTGCGACAATGTGATCGTCGCGCAGGGCCATGACGCCAGCAACAACAATTGGTGGATGGGAGGCCCGAACATGAAGGGCATCCATGTCTCGTTCACCGGAATTACCTTCCAGAAATGCACGGTCAAGGGCAAGGCTTTGCCCGCCGAGGTCATCTTCACGCCGGCGACGCCGTGCGTGAATCACTTCAACCTCAGCGTCAATCCACTGTGAGATTTCGCGAATAGTTTGAGTGGCGAATAGCGAAAGGGCGGCCCAAAGGCCGCCCTTTCGTCATTGCGAGCGAAGCGAAGCAATCCAGAGTCGCGCGCGCGGAAGGACTGGATTGCTTCGTCGCAAGGGCTCCTCGCAATGACGACCTCGTGTCCCGGACGCGGTGCGGCATTCTTCATGCCGCTCCGCAGAGCCGGGACCGTACCAAAGATCGGCGTTCCGTTACGGCCCCGGCTCTGCAGCGCACCGCTTCGCAAGAGCTACGCGCTGCGCTGCGTCCGGGGCACCAGTATCGCGTGCGCGCATACGCCGCACGATCACGGACCCGAGAACCGAAACCGAATTTTACCCCGGCGCGTAACTTTCCCCTGGTTTCGCGGATCGAAACGCCCATCCCGGAATAGAACAACATCGTCGATGGTTTGTTGTCTACGGCCACCAGAGCGTACGCCACCCATATTCCAGGAGGACACCATGTCATCATTGTCCCGCCGCCATCTATTCGGAGCGGCCGCAAGTCTCATCGCCACCGCCGCCGCACCGCGTGTTTTCGCTCAGGCTCCGGCAGCCCCTGCGGCCGCGCCGGCAGGTCCGTTCACGCTGCCGCCGCTCACTTACGCCTTCAACGCGCTGGAGCCGCACATCGACGCCAAAACCATGGAGATCCACCATGACCGGCATCATGCCGCCTATGTCGCCAATCTCAACGCCATCGCCAAGACCAACCCGCAGCTTGGAACCAGCGCCGTGACCGACGTGCTCGGCAATCTCAATGCGCTGAATGACGACATCAAATTCGCGGTGCGCAACAATCTCGGCGGTCACGCCAACCACACCATGTTCTGGTCTATCATGGGGGCGGACGGCGGCAAGCCCGAGGGCGAGGTGCTGGCCGCGATCGACCGCGATCTCGGCGGCCTGGAAAAATTCCAGACCGACTTCAACGCCGCGGGCGGACGGCAGTTCGGCTCGGGCTGGGTGTTCGTCACCATCGCCAAGGAAGGCAAGCTCGCGATCGAAACCCGGCCGAACCAGGACACGCCGCTGATGGACGGCAAGCGCGTGCTGCTCGGCAACGACGTCTGGGAGCATGCTTATTATCTGAACTACCAGAACCGCCGCGCCGACTATCTCAAGGCGTGGTGGAACACGGTGAACTGGAAAGCGGTCGGCGAGCGCTACGCCGCCGCCAAGACCGGCGCGCTGGGGGTTTGAGTAGTGTGTCCCGGACGCGGTGCGGCATCCTTCATGCCGCTCCGCAGAGCCGGGACCGTAGGGCGCAATAGCGAAGCGTATTGCGCCACATTGGCAATGGCCGGCGGATTACGCTGCGCTAATCCGCCCTACGGATCGTTTATGGATTGACCGGACCCGTCACATACTCCGCATGCAGCCACTTGCCGATAATACCGCCGATGACGCCGCCGATGATCGGCGCCACCCAGAACAGCCACAGCGAGCCCAACGCCGCCGAGCCGCCGAACAGCGCGGTCGCGGTCGAGCGCGCCGGATTGAGGGACGCGTTGGACACCGGGATCGCGACCAGGTGAAACAGCACGAGCGCGAGCCCGATGGCGATCGGCGCAAAGCCGGCCGGTGCGCGCGGCGAGGTCACGCTGACGATCACCAGGATGAACAGCGCCGTGATCACGATTTCGATCAGCGCGACGCTGAGCAGCGAGAAGCCGGAGCCGCCATAGGTATTGGACGCCGCAAGGAACGTATTCCATTTCCCCGCCGCCGGCGCGCCCTGCAGGATGATGTAGAACACCGCGGCCGCGGCGACGCCGCCGGCCACCTGCGCCACGATGTAAGGCAGCGCCTTGCCGGAATCGAAACGGCCGGCCGCAACCAGGCCGCAGGTCACCGCCGGATTGAAATGGCCGCCGGAAATCGAGCCCACCGCATAGGCCATCGTCAGCACCGACAGGCCGACGGCGAACGCGACGGCAACCAGGCCGGCGCTCGGCGCGGAGAACAGTGCGGCCCCGCAGACCGCGGTCACCAGCGTGAAGGTGCCGATAAATTCTGCGCTCAATTCCTTTGTCATGTCGAATGCTCCCTTTCGCCCCGCCCTTGCTTCGGGCTGACGCATCATGGCATAGGCGCGGCCGATGACAACGCTCCCAGGCCGAATTCTCAACACCGCATTTGCGCTGCATTTTGCGCGGATATGATCGATTCTTCAATTCACGCATCTATTTGAGTGTCAAATGACCTCCGCGCCGACCATTCGCCTCGCACGGTCCGACGAATATGACGAGGTGGCCCGGGTCTGGATGGAGAGCTGGGTATCGACCGGGCTGGAGGACGGCAGCAAATATTTGCTGGCCAATCTGCGTGCCCGGGTGCCGCACGAGATCGAAAAAGGCTGGACGCTATATGTCGCCGACGACGGTGGACGGATCGCCGCGATGCTGGCATTGCATCTGCCCGACCGCTATCTGGATCAGCTGTTTGTCGCGCCGGACTATCAGGGCAAGGGCCTCGGCAGGCGGCTGCTCGGCTTTACGCGCGAACATCTGCCGGATGAAATCCGGCTGCGCTGCGTGCGCGAGAACGACAAGGCCTGGCGCTGGTACGAGCGGGAGGGATTTGTGTTCGAAAAGCAAGCGGTCGAGCCGATGACGGGTTTTATGATGAAATACTACCGATGGAAAAAACCAGGAGCCGTCCGATGATGAAACTGTACTGGTCGCCGCGCACGCGCTCCTTTTCCGCGCTGTGGCTGATGGAAGAAACCGGACAAGCCTATGAGCGGGTGCTGACCGACCTTTCCACCGGTGCGCAGCGGACGCCGGAATACCTCGCCATCAATCCGATGGGCAAGGTGCCGGCGCTGCAAGACGGCGACGCGACGCTGGCCGAAGCCGCCGCGATCTGCGCTTACGTTGCCGAGCGCTATCCGGAAGCCAAGCTGGCGCCGCCGCTGGGCGATCCGTTGCGCGCGAAATATCTCTACTGGCTGTTCTTCGCGCCGAGTTGCATCGAGCCGGCGATGGTGCAGGTCGCGACCAAGGTGGAAATGCCGTCGGTGGCCGCAGGCTGGGGCGAGGCGCAACGCGTGTTCGACGTGCTCGACAAGGCGCTGGAAAAAGGGCCGTGGATTCTCGGCGAGACGTTTTCGGCCGCCGACATCGCCATCGGCTCGGGGCTGAATTTTGCGGTAAAACTGTTCAAGATGGTACCGTCGCGGCCGTCCTTCGACCGCTACATCGAAGCGTGTTCGGCCCGCCCAGCGTTCCAGCGGGCGAGCGTAATCGCGGCGGGGTGAACTTGTAAGAGACCACGGTGCTTTCTTCACCCTCCCCTGAAGGGGGAGGGTCGGCTCGCTTTGAGCGAAGCGAAATGCGAGACGGGGTGGGGTGAAGCTGCGGATGAACAATTCACCCCACCCCGACGCTCGTTGCACGAGCGTCGACCCTCCCCCTCCAGGGGAGGGTAAGCAACCTACTCCGCCTTCAGATCGTCCGGCTGCGGCATCGAGATGATGTTGTAGCCGGAATCGACGAAGTGAATGTCGCCGGTGACGCCGGTGGAAAGACCGCACAGCAGATACAAGGCCGCGCCGCCGACTTCGTCGATGCTGACGCCGCGCCGCAGCGGCGAGTGCTTCTGCTGAAAGGCGAACATGGCGCGCGCGCTTCCGATGCCGGAGCCGGCCAGGGTGCGGATCGGCCCCGCCGAAATCGCGTTGACGCGGATGCCGCGCGGCCCGAAATCGGCCGCAAGATACCGCACCGAGGCTTCCAGCGCCGCCTTGGCGACCCCCATCACATTGTAGTTCGGCATCACCCGCGTCGCGCCGCCGTAAGTGAGCGTCACCATCGCCCCGCCGGTTTCCGGCATCAACGCCGCCGCACGCTTTGCCAATTCGGTGAAGGAGAAGCACGAGATCAGCATGGTGCGTGAAAAATTTTCGCGCGTGGTGTCGGCGTAGCGCCCCTTCAATTCGTTCTTGTCGGAGAAGGCGATGGCGTGCACCAGGAAGTCGAGCCGTCCCCATTTTTCGCGCAATGCCGCGAATACGTCATCGACGCTGGCAAGGTTTTCGACGTCGCAGGGCAGCACCATGTCGACGCCGAGCGACGCCGCCAGCGGCTTGACCCGCTTGCCCAGCGCATCGCCCTGATAGGTGAAGGCAAGCTCGGCGCCCTGCGCGGCCAGCGCTTTGGCAATGCCCCAGGCGATCGAATGATCGTTGGCGACGCCCATCACCAGACCGCGCTTGCCCTTCATCAGGTCCTGCATCGTTACCTCATTTCGCCACACGGACGGTCTGCTCCCTCGCCCCGCTCTTCGCGGGGAGAGGGTTGGGGTGAGGGGCTCTTCGACCCGCAAATACCGATGATGAGATGAGCGCAGTGCCTCGCCCCTCACCCGGCGCGCAGCTGGCGCTGCCCGCCGACCTCTCCCCGCGAAGAGCGGGGAGAGGTTAAGATCTCACGCATCCATCCGCTTGAACACCAGCGTGGCGTTGGTGCCGCCGAAGCCGAATGAATTCGACAGCACGGTGCCGACCTTGGCGTTGTCGATGCGCTTGCGCACGATCGGCATGTCGGCGAAGGCAGGATCGAGCTCGGTGATGTTGGCGCTTTCGCAAATAAAGCCGTTGTTCATCATCAACAGCGAATAGATCGCTTCCTGCACGCCGGTGGCGCCGAGCGAATGACCGGTCAGCGATTTGGTCGCCGAGATCGGCGGGCACTTGTCCTCATTGCCGAACACCCTTCGCAGCGCCTCGATTTCCGGGGGATCGCCGGCCGGCGTCGAGGTCGCGTGCGGATTGATGTAGTCGATTTTCGTTTTGACGCTGGCGAGCGCCATCCGCATGCAGCGCTCCGCGCCTTCGCCGGAAGGCGCCACCATATCGTAACCGTCGGAGGTGGCGCCGTAGCCGATGATTTCCCCGTAGATGCGCGCGCCGCGCGCTTTGGCGTGCTCGAGCTCCTCGAGCACGACGACGCCGGCGCCGCCCGCGATCACAAATCCGTCGCGGCTGATGTCATAGGCGCGCGACGCGGTCGAAGGCGTGTCGTTGTATTTCGACGACATTGCGCCCATCGCATCGAACAACACCGACAGCGCCCAGTGCAGTTCCTCGCAGCCGCCGGCGAAGATGATGTCCTGCTTGCCGACCTGGATGGTCTCGTAGGCATTGCCGATGCAGTGGTTGGAGGTCGCGCAGGCCGACGAGATCGAATAATTCACGCCCTTGATCTTGAACCAGGTGGCGAGCGTCGCCGACGCCATCGACGACATCGACTTCGGCACCGCGAAGGGACCGACGCGTTTCGGTCCCTTGGTGCGGGTGGTGTCGGCGGATTCGACGATGACCTTGGCCGAAGGTCCGCCCGAGCCCATGATGATGCCGGTGCGCTCGTTGGAGACATCCGACGGCTGCAGCCCGGCATCCTGGATCGCCTGCTCCATCGCGACGTGATTCCAGGCCGAGCCTTCGGCGAGGAAGCGCATGGCGCGGCGATCGATCATGTCGGTGGGATCGAGCGTCGGCTTGCCATAGACCTGGGAACGAAAACCGAGTTCGGCGTACTTGTCCGACCGCGTAATGCCGGGCTTCGCCTCGTAGAGACTCGCAAGCACTTCCTGGGTGTTGTTTCCGATGGATGAGACGATACCCATCCCCGTGATGACAACCCGCCTCATTGATCGCCTCGTCCTGTCATTTCGTTACCGTCAAGCCCCGAACACCGCTTTGCCGCTAATTCATGTTCCCGGCTGCGCCGCGGCGCTCGGCTTGAACAGGCCGACCCTCAAATCCTTCGCGCGATAGATAATCTCGCCATCGGCGGAAAGCCACCCGTCGGCGATGCCCAGCACCAGCTTCGACCGCATCACCCGCTTGATGTCGAGATTGTACACGACCTTGCGAACGTTCGGCAGCACCTGACCGGACAGTTTCAATTCGCCGAGGCCCAGCGCCCGGCCCGGTCCCTCGCAGCCGCTCCAGACCAGAAAGAAGCCGACCATCTGCCACAGCGCGTCGAGGCCGAGGCAGCCCGGCATCACCGGATCGCCCTTAAAATGGCAGCCGAAAAACCACAGGTCCGGATTGACGTCCAGTTCGGCGCGCATCAGGCCCCTGCCATATTCGCCGCCGGTGGCCGAAATCTCGCTGATGCGGTCGAACATCAGCATCGGCGGCAGCGGCAGTTGGGCGTTGCCTATGCCGAATATCTCGCCGCGGCCGGCCGCCAGCAGCTCCTCGTAGTCGTAACTGCTCTGGCGGACGTGCTTGCTGACGGTCTCTTTCAAATCGGTCACTGTGATCTCGCGCGCATGGATCGTTTCCGGCGAAGAAACGCCATGATCCGGGTTGAGGGCTAACACCGCCGATAACATCCGGTTGCGGCAAACCGGCATCCGCTTTTGCCAATACGCGCAAACGGCTTTGCGCGCTCTCTATCATAAGCCCGTGAACGGGCAAAGCCGCGTCCGGTAAGCCCAAGGCAAATGGCCCCGGGGGTCCCAAACGTGCCTTGATTTGCCTTGGAACCGGCACTAACCCGGTTCCAAGGACATTTACCGCCCGGAACCGCTCTAGTTGCGAAAAACTTGCATGTACCAGTTTTTGTTTCTATAGTTCGGCGCAATATCTCGGGGTGCTCCAAGTGGATGTGAGTGAAAACGTTGCGATTTCAGGCGGCGACGCCGATGGCGTTGCGGTCGCGCCACCCGGGCGCCAGCCGGCGCTGACCGGCTGCCCATGGCATGACGTCAACGAGATGCTGCAGGCGGCGGGCCTTCGTCCGACCCGGCAGCGGATGGCGCTCGGCTGGCTATTGTTCGGAAAAGGCGCGCGCCATCTCACCGCCGAAATGCTTTACGAGGAAGCCACCCTCGCAAAGGTCCCGGTTTCGCTGGCTACCGTCTACAATACGCTGAACCAGCTGACCGATGCCGGCCTGCTGCGCCAGGTCAGCGTCGACGGCACCAAGACCTATTTCGACACCAACGTGTCAGCGCATCACCACTTCTATCTCGAAGGCAATCACGAGCTGGTCGACATTCCCGATCCGCATCTGATGCTGCAGAAGGTGCCTGACGTCCCCGAAGGCTACGAGATCAGCCGCATCGACATGGTCGTGCGCCTGCGCAAGAAGCGCTGAATCTCCGTCGTCCCGGCGAAGGCCGGGACCCATAACCAGCGACATTGATAATTAGAAGAAGGCGTCGGCCACCGTGCCGAAACGCGAGGACACGGCGTATGGGTCCCGGCCTTCGCCGGGACGACGTCGCGAGAATCGTGTCCCGGACGCGGTGCGGCATTCTTCATGCCGCTCCGCAGAGCCGGGACCGCACCAAGCGCCGGCATGCGTAACGGCCCCGGCTCAGCAGCGCACCACTTCGCAAGAGCTACGTGCTGCGCCGCGTCCGGGGCACGCGAACCTCACTCCACCTTCTCATCCGCGTAGACGCCCCACAGCCGCTGCTGCTCGATCCAGCCGTCAAATCCGTTGCCCGTGACGCGGCACCAGCCGGTCGCGCATTTCTTGACCTGGGCCACCACGCCGGCCTGCAGGCGAGCCGCCACCGTGCCGGTGGAATCCGGGCGATCATAGAGCGAGGCGAGGTCGTCCTTGGTCTTCATGGTGATGACCGCGGTGCGGCGGCCCGACAGCAGCGAATGATATACCCAGCCTTCGGCGCCTTCGGAATCGCGCACCCGGCGCCAGTTCTCGAATTCGGCGGTGATTTCCACCGGCAGGCCGGAACGGGTGTAGACCCAGGCCACGTCGTTGTCCTTGGTCGGGCCGGCGCGAACGTTGACGTGATCGGATTTCAGGCTGACATAGCGCGGAATGGGTAACCCGCTGGTGGAAACCGCGGCCTCCTTTGCCGAATGTCCGGTGCTTGCAGACGCACCCAAAAGCGCACCCGCGAGCACTGCCGAGGAAATCATTTGCCGAAACGCCATTCACTCGTCTCCTGCCGAGAACCGGCACTCATAATCTTCGAGCGGAAGCCCCGATTGCCATCCCGCCGCCACTCCCTGGGTTCTTGTCTTGGCCCGGCCTTCTGCTAGAGAGGACTGAGCACCAAGGCTCGAGGGAACACACGGAAACTCCAGGGCCGCGCCGCAGCGGCAGTTTCGAACACCTAAGTTAATGAGGACTGAACGGCTGAGCCAAAGCCTGGCAGTTAAGTTCTTGCGGTCAAGTTAAAGCTTCATGAGAGCAGGATATGTCGGTCAAGAAAAAGCCCCTGGTCGTCGTCACGCGCAAACTGCCGGATTCCATCGAGACCCGGATGCGCGAATTGTTCGACGCCCGGCTCAATCTCGACGACGTGCCGATGACGCCGGAACAGCTCGCAGACGCCGTGCGCAGCGCCGACATCCTGGTGCCGACCGTCACCGACGAGATCACCGAGGACCTTCTCAAGCAGCCCGATCTGAAGCTGAAGCTGATCGCCAATTTCGGCAACGGCGTCGACAATATCGACGTGGTGGCGGCGCATGCGCTCGGCATCACCGTGACCAACACGCCGAAGGTGCTGACCGAAGACACCGCCGACATGACCATGGCGCTGATTCTGGCGGTGCCGCGCCGGCTGATCGAGGGCGCCTCGATCCTGACCGACGGCAAGGACTGGCCGGGCTGGTCGCCGACCTGGATGCTCGGGCATCGAATCGGCGGCAAGCGGCTCGGCATCATCGGCATGGGCCGCATCGGACAGGCGGTGGCGCGCCGCGCCCATGCCTTCGGCCTGCAAATCCATTATCACAACCGCCGCCCGGTAGCGCCGCGCATCGCCGACGAGCTGGGCGCGACCTATTGGGAAAGCCTCGACCAGATGCTGGCGCGGATGGACATCATCTCGGTGAACTGTCCGCACACGCCGGCGACGTTCCACTTGCTGTCTGCACGGCGCTTAAAACTGATCCGCAAGGACGCCTATATCGTCAATACCGCGCGCGGCGAGGTGATCGACGAAGACACCATGACCAAGCTGATCGAGCAGGGCGAGATCGGCGGCGCCGGCCTCGACGTGTACGAGAACGAGCCCGCGGTCTCGCCGAAACTGGTGCGGCTGGCGAAAGCCGGCAAAGTCACGCTGCTGCCGCACATGGGCTCCGCCACCATCGAGGGCCGCGTCGAGATGGGCGAGAAGGTGATCATCAACATCCGCACCTTCCTCGACAACCACAAGCCCCCGGACCGCGTGCTGCCGAGCATGTTGTGACGTGATCAAGTAAATTGCTTAAGGGACGGGCGAGGTAATGCCGTCTGGTCTTAACCGACTGAATATGCTATGACCGATGGATGACCACGATCGAAGAAATCGAACGGGCTGTGGAGCGCCTGGAAGGCGACGACTTCGCGCGCTTCCGCGATTGGTTCGCGCGGCTGGAGGCTGACCGGTTTGACCGCGCGATTGAAGCTGACATTAAAGCCGGCAGACTCGACAAGCTCGCCGACAAGGCTCTCGCGCACGCGCGTGCTGGACGCACAAAACCGTTGTGAGACACCGCACCACTCCGGATTTCTGGGCTGCATACGAGCAGTTGCCTGAAGAGGTCCGCCGTGTCGCCGATAAGAACTTCAGATTTTTGCAGAGCGATCCTCGTCATCCGTCCCTGCATTTCAAGCGCATCGGTCGCTTCTATTCCGTGAGGGTCGGACGGGACTTTCGTTCCCTTGCTCTTATCGATGGCGAAGAATTGTTGTGGTTTTGGATCGGCAGCCACGCCGAGTACGACGCCATATTAAGATCATCTTGATCCTACCATCTCCTTCGGACGCGGCCACGTAGCTATTTGTAGTCTTATTCGAAAATACCAGCAGCGGAGGAACAGTTCACCCCAATCCACCCATTCGCTTGCGTCGCCCCCTCCCCTCAAGCGGAAGGACGATAAGCGCTCAAATCCACAATCGTCGGCTTGTCGCCATTGAGCGGATTGGCCGGATCGCGCGAATAGCGCAGCGTCTCGAACCGCATTGCGCGCGCGTCCACCATGAGCAATCGCCCCACCAGCCCTTCGCCAAAACCGGTGATTTCGCGGATCGCCTCCAGCGCCATCATCGAGCCCAGCACGCCGGCGAGCGCGCCCATGACGCCGGCTTCGGCGCAGGCCGGCACCGTGCCCGGCGGCGGGGGTTCGGGGAACAGGCAGCGGTAGGTCGGGTTGAATTCGCCGGCCGGGTTTTTTTCGTGCGCCCGAACCGTGGTCAGCGATCCATCGAACATGCCGAGCGCCGCGGTGATCAGCGGCCGCTTGGCCAGGAAGCAGGCGTCGGAGACGAGATAACGGGTTTCGAAATTGTCGGAGCCGTCCAGCACCAGATCGTAAGCTCCGATCAGCGCCATCGCATTCGATGCATCGAGCCGCGCCGCGTGGCCGACGAATTTCACGTGCGGATTGAGCGCATGAATTTTCTCGGCGGCGCTGTCGACCTTGGGCCGGCCGATATCCGGGGTGAAGTGAATGATCTGGCGCTGCAGGTTGGACAGCGACACCGCGTCGTCGTCGACCACGCCGAGTCGCCCCACGCCGGCGGCGGCAAGATACATCAGCACCGGCGCGCCGAGCCCGCCGGCGCCGACCACGAGCACGGAGGCGGCCTTCAGCGCCGCCTGGCCGGGGCCGCCGACTTCGCGCAGGACGATATGGCGGGCGTAGCGTTCGAGTTCGTCTGAGGTCAGCATGGGAAAGTCATATCTTCATTGCTCCGCAGTGGCCACGCTCCGTGTCCCGGACGCGGTGCGGCATTCTTCATGCCGCTCCGCAGAGCCGGGACCGTACCAAGCACCGGCGTTCTTTACGGCCCCGGCTCTGCAGCGCACTACGCCGCGAAGAGCGGCGCACTGCGCTGCGTCCGGGGCACGAGCTTGAACCCCCGGCCGGTTGTTGCCGACCAAGCAGATGTGCTTAATTGCGCCCGCGTCAACACGGGAATTGTCATGAGATCGATGCTCGCCGCAACCCTTGTCATCTTGGCCGCGGGCGTTTCCGCGCAGGCGCAAACCGGGGCCGTAACGGGCGTCAAGCCCAAACCGGTGACGACCGTTCCGATCCGGCCCGCATTGCAGACCCCCGCCGATACTGCGAGCGCAATGGCGCAGGCGGAGCGTCAGGCGATCCAGTCGGATCTCGCCTGGACCGGCCACTACAACGGCGCGATCAATGGTGAGGTCTCGGACCGCATGGTGGCCGCGATCAAGGCGTTCCAGAAAGACCAAGGCGGCAAACAGACCGGCGTGCTCAATCCGCAGGAGCGCGGCGTGCTCGCGGAGGCCGCGAAAAAGCGCCAGGACAATGTCGGCTGGAAGATCGTGTTCGATGCCGGCACCGGGGTGCGGCTCGGCGTGCCGGCAAAACTGGTGCCGCAGCAATCCAGCGACGCCAATGGCGCCAGATGGAGTTCGACCACCGGCACCATCCAGGTCCAGATGGCGCGGCGCAAGGAGGCGGGTCCGACCACGGCAAAACTCGCCGAGCAGGAGAAGAAGGAGCCCGCGGGGCGCAAGATCGAATACAGCGTGGTCAAGCCGGATTTCTTCGTGCTGTCCGGCATGCAGGGCCTGAAGAAGTTTTACCTGCGCGGCCAGATCAAGGGCGATGAAATCCGCATCCTCACCATCCTCTACGACCAGGCCACCGAAGGCACCATGGAGCCGGTGGTCATCGCGATGTCGAGCGCGTTCACGCCGTTTCCAAACAGCGCCCAGGCCGGCCCGCCGCCGCGCAAGAGCGTGGAATATGGCACCGGCATCGTTGTGAGCGAGGACGGCGCGATCGTTACCGACCGCTGGGTGGTCGACGGCTGCCTGTCGATCGTGGTCGCAGGTTACGGAAATGCCGATCGCGCAGCCGAAGACAAGGATCATGACCTCGCGCTGCTGCGCATCTACGGCGCGCGCGGATTGAAGCCGCTCGCACTGGGCAGCGGTGCTGCGAAACCGAACGTCGAACTGACCGGCATCGCCGACCCGCAAAATCAGGGCGGCGGTGCGGCTATCAGCAGCGTCAAGGCATCCGCGGCGGGCAGCGGCAGCGATCTGGCGTTGACGCCGGCGCCGGGACTGGGATTTTCAGGCAGTGCGGCGCTCGATGCCGACGGCGTTTTCGCAGGCATGGCGCTGCTGAAGCCGGTGGTGGTGGCGGGTCCGACGGTCACTGCAACCGCGCCGCAGGCCTCGCTGGTCAATGCAGATTCCATGCGCGAGTTCTTGAAGGTCAACGGCATCGCAACAAAGGGTGGATCGTCCGACCCGAAGGCTTCGGTGGTGCGCGTAATTTGCGTAAGGAAATAAAGCGCCGCCCTAAGCCGAATAAGCTAGTCTAGCCCGACAGAACGAACTGCCCGGCATGACGCAGCCGTCCATGGGCCTCGGCGACCATCCGCTCGATGATCTCGGCCGCGGGCTGGACGTCGTGAATCAGTCCCACGGCCTCGCCCATGAACACGCCCGCATTGTCGGCGTCTCCCGAGGTGAAAGCCGTCCAGTAGCGTTCGGTTTCGGATCCATTGATCGACGCGTCGGTCAAGGCCTTCTCGCGGCCATGCCATTTGCCGACAAAGCTGTTCTTGAGCGCACGCCCGCTGAACTCGCTTGGCCAGTGATAATTGCGCACCAGATCGATCACGCTTGTCTTGATGGTCGCATCGCCGTCGGCGGCGATGATCGCATCGTGGAAGCCTGAAGGCGTCAACGCCTCGGAACTCGCGACCAGGCGCGAGCCGATCAGCACGCCATCCGCACCGAGCATCAGGGCTGCAGCCAGCGAGCGTCCATCTGCAACGCCGCCCGCCGCCACCAGCAGCGTGTCGGGCGCCGCTTTGGCCAGGTACTGGGCGACTTCAGATACCAGCGTAAACGTCGAGCGGCTGCCGCTGTGCCCGCCGGCCTCGCCGCCCTGTGCGACGATCACCGCGGCGCCGGCGCCGACTGCCTCTCTCGCATGCGCCATCGACTGGGCTTGGCAGATGACCGGTACGCCCGACTGCCTGATCTGCGCGGCGAAAGCGGCGACCGGTCCGAATGACAACATCACCGCGGCAGGTCGTCGCGCCAGCACCTGATCGAGCAATTCCGGCCGCTGCGCCAGCGACCATGTAATGAAGCCGCATCCCACTCGCGCATTTCCCGCCGCGGAAAATTCCCGATCGAGCCAGCCGCCGTCGCCATAGCCGCCGCCGATCAGACCGAGCCCGCCGGCATTCGACACCGCGGCGGCCAGTCGTCCACCGGCAATCATGCCCATCGGCGCGGAAATGATCGGATGCTCAAGGTCAAACCGCTCGGTCAGCCGTGTCCGTAATCGCATAGATGGCTCCGTTTGCTCACGCATCGCATCGCTTCACTTCACCTATACGCGACAACCGGACTCCTGAGGGAAAGGCCACGCGCACGTGCGCATTCCACTAAATCTTTTGGTGAATATCCCATCTTCGGCGTTGAAAAACGACCTTATTGCCGCGGTCTAATCTGCCTTTTTACACCGGATCAGAGGATCAATTTATCGTGTCGCTCTGAGGCAGCCCTCTTTTTCAGTCGCGAAATAAAGGCACTAAGTGATTTTCGGGTCGCGCAACCATTGCCATCATAAATCCCGACCCACTCCGAAAGAGCACTAGCTCGACGAGAAAATTTGCGCAGCTTACGGTCGGCCGCTTGGAGTTGCCTCCCAAATAAGAAGCAAGATTCTTTTTGGTTAGCTGGGCCAAGTCGCTCTCGACGTCGCTGACGCCAGTGCGTGCCACGGTCTGGCGCGCCGTCTCCTCCGATCCTCGCCGGCTATCCAGAAACTAATACGAGCGATGTTCGAATTAATCGCTACTGTCTTGTTGCGCGCCATCAACCGTGCTTGAAATAACCTGCAACTTTGAGATGCAGCTGAGTGTTTTGGGCCTAATGAAAATGAACGGGGGTCGATCTCGCATGACCCGGGCGTTCTCATAATGCTCTTTGCGGACGTTACAACCTACCGGGAGGAGACCATGTACGTTGCATTTGCCATGGGAGCTTTAGGCGCTTTGCTGGGTATCTGGATCGCCTGGTCAGAGAGCCCAGTCGTCGTTACGGTCCTGCCACTTCTATTCGGCATCGTCGGTAGTGCTGGTGGATACTCACTCTTGAAAATGGACTTCAGCAAACCACACAATCAAGAAAAGCTACATGTTATCAGTCTGGGTGTCGGAACCTTCTGCTTGACCTGCTTAATCTTTATGGTCACCGCGATGGTCGAGCGGCCCTCCCTACGTGAATTGATGACGCCGGATGACGTCGACATTACAACTTCAGTATCGCCTCTCCGTACCGTAATTATGAGAGCTCGGCTACAAGCCCTCGGGGCCACAGGCAAGGAGATCAAGTTCATTCTTAAGCCCCTCCCGTCTCGCGCGCCCGACAAGGATCGCTTAACCGACATCGTTAAAGATGCTGGTGAATACGTTCAAGCATATGATGCGATACCTATGAACGACCAGTCGGTATTGAATGCCGGGGGGCAAGAGGCTAGTGCAGGGACTATTGCGATCGCGTGCAAGATCTTGCTCATGGAAAACGAGTCGCTGTCTGCAAGTGGTAAGCCTATTGATAATTATCGTGCCGCTTTATTAATTCGCCGCCTAACCGCTATCAATTTTGATGCGAATCCAAATACCCTCGGAAAGGAAGCACAACTATTACTCGTCAAGTACCCGAAGCTGATCGCAGCGCGCATAAGGCTGATAGATGACTTGCAGGCGAGCAAAACGCTTTCCGACGTTATTTCATCCAATCGGGAAGTCGACGAGGCAGATAGAGTGCTCCAAATACTTGCTAGCTCGCTAAAGAAAGCTCGCGACCCGACCGAAGTCGCGTTTTCTAATTCACATACGAATTTTTAGGCCATTGGGAATCTTGTTGCCGGACGAACGTTGCAGTAGGTCGCCGCGCGCGCTTGAACCTCACCGCTGGCACTTCGGGCACCAGAACGTCGAACGTCCGTTCTGGGTAAAGCGCCGCACGATGCCGCCGCAGCCGGGGCTTTCGCATTTCTTGCCTTCGCGATCGTAGACCTGGAACGAATGCTGGAAATAGCCGAGCTCGCCGGTGGTCTGGCGATGGTCGCGCAGCGACGAACCGCCGGCTTTTATGGCCTGGTTCAACACCGCATGGATCGCGCTCACCAGACGTTGGGCATGATCGGTCGGCTCGCCTTTTTTCGTCGCCAGCGTTGCAGCCAGGCGCCGCGGCGACAAATGCGCGCGAAACAGCGCCTCGCAGACATAGATATTGCCGAGGCCCGCGACCACGCGCTGGTCGAGCAGCGCGGCCTTCAGGCTGGTCTTTTTATTGAAGCATGCGCGCGCCAGCATCGCGGCGTCGAATTCATTGCCGAGCGGCTCGGGGCCGAGGCCTTTCAGCAGCGGCTCATCCTCTATCCTGTCGCGCGCAAAGATCTTCATATAGCCGAAGCGGCGTGGATCGTTGAATACGATGGTTGCCCCCGACGACATGTGGAACACGACATGGTCGTGCGCGCGATCCTCGCTGCGCGGATGGTGGAATTTTCCGGGCGCGGTCTTGGCTCGGCCCGCAACCACGCGAAACGAGCCGGACATGCCGAGATGCATCAGCAGCACGTCGCCGGATGCAAGATCCGCCATCAGGTATTTTGCGCGGCGTCCCAGCCCGGTCACGGTCTGGCCTTCGAGCCGCGCGACAAAATCCTTCTGGAACGGAAACCGCAAATCCTTGCGCCGGGCCTCGGCGCGTACGATTTTTGCTCCCTCCATTGCCGGCTGCAGGCCGCGGCGGACGGTTTCGACTTCGGGCAGTTCAGGCATGGGGCCGGCGCCAGTTCAAGGGTTAGCACTCTTCTTAGCCGGTTTATCTGAAAGCGCCGATGCAAGGGGCTTCCTCCGCGTGACGGACGCGTCTCAGATAGCGTAAATTGACAAAGTAGCTACCAGTAGCTACTTTATCTGTTGTGCGCAAAATCGGCATCAAGGCCCTGAAAAACGATCTCAGCAAGTATATCCGCGCCGTCGCCGCCGGAGAAACTGTGCTGGTGACGCACCGCGGCCACGTGGTCGCGGAGATCGCGCCGCCACGAATCTCGGACCACCCATTGGAGTCCAACCCCCTGTTGGCGGAAGACGTGCGGCGGGGTCGGATTGCACCGGCGGCTAATCCGCCATACCTGCCCGGGCCCAAGGTCCACGTGGCACCCTTCGATGCCGTCATGCGTGAACTCCGCGACGATCGAGACAGGCGGTGATCTATCTCGAGACCTCGGTTGTTCTGGCCCAGTTATTCGACGAAGCGAAAGCTCCACCGGCCTCACTTTGGCAGCAAACGCTGATATCGAGCCGGTTGCTCGTTTACGAGCTTTGGAACAGGATCCACGTGCGTCGCCTTTTACAATCGCACCAGGCGGAAGCACGGGCGCTGATCGGCGCCATCAATTTCGTCGAAATGGCACCGCCCGTCCTAGCGCGAGCGCTGCAGCCGTTCCCGGTCTCCGTCGCGACTCTCGACGCCCTGCACCTCGCCACGATGGATTATCTGCGAGGACGCGGCGAACATGTCGAACTCGCAAGCTACGACGAACGCCTGCTTGTCGCGGCCCGTTCGCTGGGATTTGCGTCCGCCGCGCTCTGACGTCGCTAACCATTCATGCCGACGCGAGACGTCATTCACCTTGAGGACGTGACGTGATAGCGCCATTGCGCCAGCCGCGCTATGGTCCGGCCTCGGAGAAAGACGGATGGACCGACCCGACCAAACCACACATTTCGGCTTCAGGGATATTCCCTTAAGCGACAAGCAGACGCTCGTGAACGACGTGTTCCACAGCGTGGCGCAGCGTTACGACCTGATGAACGACCTGATGTCGGCCGGGCTGCACCGGGCATGGAAGGACGTGCTGATCAATGCGCTCAATCCGCCGCGCAGCGAACGACCTTTCGCGCTGCTCGATATCGCCGGCGGCACCGGCGACATCGCCTTTCGTGCCGCCCGGGCGGCGGGGCCGGGCTTCCAGGCCACCGTGTGCGATATCAATGCCGATATGCTGAGCGTCGGGCGCGAGCGCGCGCTGGCGCGCCATCTCGAGCATCAGGTATCGTTCATCGAAGGCAATGCCGAGGCGCTTGCGTTTCCGGATCGCGGTTTTGACGCCGCTACCATCGCGTTCGGGATTCGCAACGTGCCGCGGATCGACCTCGCTCTAACCGAAGCGTTTCGCGTCCTGAAACCCGGCGGCCGGTTCCTCTGCCTGGAATTTTCCACCGTCGATGTGCCCGGCCTCGACCGGCTGTACGACATGTTTTCGTTCAAGGTGATTCCGCAGCTCGGCCAGGCGGTGACCGGCGACGCCGAATCCTATCGCTACCTCGTCGAATCGATCCGCAAGTTTCCCAGGCCCAATGCCTTTGCCGAGATGATCCGCGCCGCCGGATTCTTGCGCGTGAGTCATCAGACGCTGTCCGGCGGCATCGTGGCGTTGCATTCGGGCTGGCGTTTGTGATTTCTGCGTCCACTCATATCGCGCGCCTCGCCCGCGCCGGTTTCGTGTTCGCGCGCGAGGGCGTGTTCGGCGTGGTCGATCCGTCGCTGGTGCCGCCGCCGGGACAACTGGCGCTGCGGCTGGCGCGCCTGATCGAACGCCCCGGCGCCAAATCCGGCCCACGGCTATCCCGCGCGCTGACGCGGTTGGGGCCGGCTTATCTGAAACTCGGGCAGTTTCTGGCGACGCGGCCCGACGTGGTCGGCGTGGTCATGGCGCGCGACCTGGAGAGCCTGCAGGACCGGCTGCCGCCGTTTTCGCAAGGCGAAGCCGAGGCCGTGATCGCCTTATCGCTGGAACGCCCGGTGGCGCAGGCATTTGCGAGCTTCGGCCCATCGGTCGCAGCCGCCTCGATCGCGCAAGTCCATCGCGGCGAAACCGAGCGCGACGGCGTGCGCCAGGCGGTCGCCGTAAAAGTGCTGCGGCCCAATGTGGCCGCGCGGTTCAGGCGCGATCTCGGCGATTTCTTCTTTGTCGCGCATAACGCCGAAAAATATTCGGCCGAAGCGCGCCGCTTAAGGCTGGTCGAAGTCATCAACACCATGTCGCGCTCGGTGGCGATGGAGATGGATCTGCGGCTGGAGGCCGCCGCGATGTCCGAGATGGCGGAGAATACAAGCGGCGATCCGGATTTTCGCGTGCCGACCGTCGACTGGGACCGCACCACCCACAATGTGCTGACCATGGAGTGGATCGACGGCATCGCGCTCAGCGACCACGCCGGGCTGGAGGCCGCGCAGGTCGACCTTCGCGATCTCGGCCGCAAGGTGATCCAGAGTTTTCTGCGCCACGCGCTGCGCGACGGCTTCTTCCATGCCGACATGCATCCCGGCAATCTGTTCCTCGACGATGCCGGGCGGCTGGCCGCGGTCGATTTCGGGATCATGGGCCGGCTCGGCATGAAGGAGCGGCGCTTTCTCGCCGAGATCCTGCTCGGCTTCATCACCCGCGATTATCGCCGCGTGGCCGAAGTGCACTTCGAGGCCGGCTATGTGCCGTCGCATCACTCGGTGGAAAATTTCGCGCAAGCCATCCGCGCGATCGGCGAGCCGATCCACAACCGCATCGCCGAAGAAATTTCGATGGCGAAATTGCTGACGCTGCTCTTGGAAGTCACTGGCCTGTTCGACATGCGCACAAGGCCCGAACTGATCCTGCTGCAGAAGACCATGGTGGTGGTCGAGGGCGTCGCGCGCTCATTCGATCCGAAGCTCGACATCTGGAAAGTCGCCGATCCCGTGGTGCGCGAATGGATCGAACGCAACCTCGGACCCGCGGGCCGCATTCAGGGCGCGGTGTCAGGCGCCGGCGAGTTGGGCCGCGTGATGTCCGGCCTGCCGTCGATCGCGACGCGCGCGGTCACGGTGCTGGAGCAGTTCGAGACCATGACCCGCGAAGGCCTGACGCTGTCGCCAGAGACCATCGCGGCGATGGGCCGGACCGAAGGCCGCAAGAGCCGCTGGCGCACCATCGCATTGTGGATCATCGCCCTCACTTTCATCGGCATCCTGTTCGCGGTCCGGCAACTCTGATTGATTGCAATGCAATCGTTTTATGATATCATTGCTAGCGAATTTCACTGGTGGCGACCATGGCCAGCCTAACCATCCGAAAACTCGACGACGCCATCAAGGCCGAGCTGCGGCTGCGCGCGGCCCGCAACGGCCGCTCGGTCGAGGACGAGGTGCGGGTGATCCTGCGCGAGGCGTCACAGAATCGCCCCGGGTTTGCCGCAACGCCGTCGCAAGCCGCCAGGATTGCGACGGATGAGCCGTATCGCGTTGTTTCCGCTGGACAATTGCGCGTTACCCTGATCATCGGCGGCGGCATCGCCGCCTACAAGGCGCTCGACCTCATCAGGCGATTGAAAGATCGAGGTTTTTCCGTTCGCTGCGTGCTCACCCACGCCGCGCAAAAATTCGTCACCCCGCTCGCCGCCGGCGCGCTGTCGCATGAGCGCTGCTACACGGATCTGTTCGACGCCGAGAGCGAGTTCGACGCCGGCCACATCCGCCTGGCGCGCGACTGCGATCTTATCGTCGTCGCTCCCGCCACCGCCGACCTGATGGCCAAGATGACGCAAGGCCATGCCGACGATCTTGCGTCCGCGATTCTGCTCGCGGCCGATCGTCCGATCCTGCTCGCGCCGGCGATGAATCCGCTGATGTGGAATAACGCCGCTACCCGCCGCAACGTCGCGCAGCTTGTGCGCGACGGCGTCGCCATGATCGGTCCCAACGCCGGAGAAATGGCGGAAGCGGGCGAAGCAGGAGTCGGCCGCATGGCCGAGCCGCTGGAAATCGCCGCCGCCGCCGAACAAATTTTACGGCCGCCCGACAGGCAATCGCTCGCCGGCAAACGCGTGCTGATCACCGCGGGTCCGACCCACGAGCCGATCGACCCGGTGCGCTACATCGCCAACCGCTCCTCCGGCAAGCAGGGTTTTGCCATCGCGGCCGCGGCGCAAGCCGCGGGCGCCGAGGTGGTGTTGATCTCAGGTCCGGTCGAATTGAACGATCCCGCCGGCGTGACGGTGCAGCATGTCGAGTCCGCGCGCGACATGCTGCATCGGGTCGAAGCCGCATTGCCGGCGGACATCGCGATCTTCGCCGCCGCGGTTGCCGACTGGCGCGTCGCCAATGAAGGCTCGCAAAAACTGAAAAAAACCGCGGCCGGCATGCCGCCGCTGCAACTGGTGGAAAATCCCGACATCCTCGCCACGATCTCGAAACTGCGAGACAAGCGCCCGCCGCTGGTGATCGGTTTTGCTGCCGAGACCGAGCACCTGATCGAAAACGCAAAGACAAAACTTGAGCGCAAGGGCTGCGACTGGATCGTCGCCAACGACGTGTCCCCTGCAACCGGAGTGATGGGCGGCGACCGCAACACGGTGCATCTGCTCAAGCGCGACGGCGCCGACATCAGCGTCGATTCCTGGCCGGTGATGAACAAGGATGAGGTCGCCACCGCCCTGGTGGCGCGAATCGCCGAGGCGGTGGATAAATGAGCGCCGCGATAAAAGTCGAGATCCAGCAACTGCCGCACGGCAAGGGCCTTGCGTTGCCGGCCTATCAAAGCGCGCACGCCGCGGGACTCGATCTGCTGGCCGCTGTGCCGGAAGATGCGCCGATGGTGCTCGCACCAGGCAAGCATGCGCTGGTTCCGACCGGGATCGTCATCGCACTGCCGCCAGGATTCGAGGCGCAGGTCCGCCCGCGCTCCGGCCTTGCCGCGAAACACGGCGTTACCGTACTCAACGCGCCGGGCACGGTGGACGCCGATTACCGCGGCGAGGTCGGCGTGCTGCTGATCAACCACGGCGACGCGCCATTCACGATCCGGCGCGGCGAGCGGATCGCGCAGATGGTGATCGCGCCGGTGACGCGGGCGGAACTCATCGCCGTTCCCCAGCTTTCGCCGACGGACCGCGGCAGCGGCGGTTTTGGCTCGACGGGGCGCTAACTCCGCATCGATTTTTCGGAAAATCCGACGGCAGACGTTAACGCCGCGCATTTTTTTGCAATGCAGTTTGCGTTCACGATTCGGACTCTACCCCTCCGACTCCCGAAGGGGATATTGTGATTTGATTCGCGAACGGCGGGGTGAAGCGCCGGGCGCGGAGTCGTGCGGTTTGGGGCGGACCATGTCGGACGTGATCGCGGCGATGCGTCGGACCTTGCTATCGTGCACATCGCTGGTGCGCGACGGCATCGTTGGCGTTGCCGTGAGCGTTTGGGCGGCGTGCGCACCGGCCCGGGCCTCCGATCTGCAATTGCTCGAACAGGCGCTGGCCACGTTGTTCGATCTCACCCGCCAGGAAATAGCGGTGCTGGCCACCGCACTGGCTGTGCTCGGCTTTTCCGTGGTCGCCGCTATCCTGCTGATGCGCACGCGCGTCCGCGCCGCCAATAACGAAGCGCGGCTGCGCTCCGAACTTCGAAGCCTGCAGGTCGAGGCCGATCGGTTCCGCGCGCTGCTGTTTGCCGAGCCGCAGGTGCTGATCTCATGGGCGGCGGGCGACGATCGTCCGCAGATCAGCGGCGATATCTCGCTGCTGATGCCACAGGAGGCCCAGCAACCGCCGCAGCGGATTCTCGCATTCGGAACCTGGCTGTCGCCGGAGCCCGCGCTGCAGATGGATCACGCCGTCAACGCGCTACGCGAGGCCGGCGAAGGCTTTTTGCTCAATCTCACCACGTCCACCGGCCGCTCCATCGAAGCGATGGGCCGCGCCATCGGCGGCCAGGCCATCGTGCGGATTCGCGAACTCTCAGGCTTGCGGCGGGAGCTTGCCGAAATGACCCTGCGGCACAAGGGACTTTTGGAAGAAACCGAGATGCTGCGCGGCTTCGCCGCCGCCGCACCTTGGCCGATCTGGGCCAAGCGCGCCGCCGGCGGGCTGCTGTTCGCCAATGCCGCCTATGCGCGGGCCACCGAGGCCGCCAATGTCACCGACGCGGTTCAGCGCGACCTCGAACTGCTCGACAGCGCCGACCGCAACGAGATGGCCCGCGCGCTCAACGACAATTCGGCGTTTTCCGGGCGGCTGCCGATCGTGGTCGGCGGCGAGCGGCGCTTCTACGATGTGCACGCGCTGAAGGTGACCGGCGGCAGCGCCGGCATCGCCATCGACGCCAGCGAGGCAACGGCGCTCCGCGACGCGCTGGTGCGCATGGCGGAAGCGCACCGCCGCACCCTCGATCAACTGTCCTCCGGCGTGGCCGTATTCGACGGCCAGCGCCGGCTGGCGTTTTACAACGACTCCTATCGCCGGCTGTGGGATCTAGATCGCGCGTTTCTGGACGGCAATCCCGACGATTCCAGCGTGCTGGATCGTCTGCGCGCCGCGCGAAAGCTGCAGGAGCAGCCGGATTTCCGGGCCTGGAAAGCCAAGCTGCACGAGGCCTATCGCGCCATCGAGCCCGCAAAGGACCGCTGGTACCTGCCCGATGGCCGCGCCATCAGCGTCGTCACCACGCCGAACCCGGAAGGCGGCGTCACCTACCTGTTCGATGACGTCACCGAGAGCCTCGAGCTGGCGCGGCGGTTCGATGGGCTGATCAACGTTCAGCGCGAGACGCTGGACAATCTGGTCGAGGCCGTCGCGGTGTTCGGCAGCAACGGCCGCGCGCAATTGTTCAATCCTGCCTTTGCGAAGATGTGGAAGCTGTCGACCGAAGCGCTGCAGCAGCAGCCACATATCGAAACGGTGGAGGCATGGTGCAAGCCGCTGTTCGATGACGCCGCGATCTGGCAAGCATTGCGCGAGGCCATCACCAGCATCGAGAACCGCGTTGCGGTGCCGCTGAAGCTGGAGCGCAAGGACGGCAGCGTGCTCGACTGCATGACCATGCCGCTGCCGGACGGCGCCACCATGCTGACGTTTCAGGACATCACCGACACCGAGAATGTCGAGCGTGCGTTGCGCGAGCGCAACGAGGCGCTGGAGGCCGCCGACCAGATGAAGGTCGATTTCGTCCATCACGTGTCCTACGAATTGCGCTCGCCGCTGACCAACATCATCGGCTTCGCCGACCTGCTGACCGATCCCACCACCGGCCCGCTGCAGCCGAAGCAGGCCGAATATCTCGGCTACATCACCACCTCGACCAGCGCGTTGTTCGCCCTGATCAACAACATCCTCGATCTCGCCACCATCGACGCCGGCGCGATGACGCTCGAACTCGGCCCGGTCGACATCCGCAAGACCATCGATGCCGCCGCGGAGGGCATCCAGGATCGGCTGGCGACCGACCGCATCGAATTGAAGGTCGACGCCGACCCCGGCATCGGCGACTTCATCGGCGACGAGAACCGCGTCAAGCAGGTGCTGTACAATCTTCTCGCCAATGCCGTCGGATTCTCGCCGCACGACGCCGCGATCACCTTGAGCGCAAGGCGAACCGAGCACAGCGTGGTGTTTGCCGTGACCGATTCCGGCCCGGGCATTCCGCCCGACGTCAAGGACAAGGTGTTCGACTGGTTCGAGAGCCATTCCAACGGCTCGCGGCATCGCGGCGCGGGCCTTGGGCTATCGCTGGTACGCTCCTTCGTCGAACTGCATGGCGGCAAGGTGCGGGTCGATTCGATCGTAGGCCGAGGCACGACCGTGACCTGCGAATTCCCGGTCGACCAGGCGCATCGCAACGCCGCGGAATGACCGAGCCTTCGACATTCTCGACGGCGCTCGCAAGCGAGACGGCGACCGCGCAGCTGATGGCCGACCTCGCGCTGCTGATCGGCCCCGGCGATGTCATTACGCTGTCGGGAGACCTGGGCGCCGGCAAGACCGCGGCGGCACGCGCGATGATCCGCTATCTCGCCGGTGACGAGGCGCTGGAAGTACCGAGCCCGACCTTCACGCTGGTGCAGGGCTACGATTTGCCGCCATTCCCGCTGCTTCATGCGGATCTCTACCGCATCGACGATGCCGGCGAGCTGGACGAGATCGGCTTGTCGCCGCTGCCGGAGGGGTCGGCGGCGCTGATCGAATGGCCGGAGCGCGCGCCCGGTGCGCTTCCCGCCGACCGGATCGACATCGCTTTGAGCCATCGCCCGGCGTTGGGCTCGACCGCGCGCGCCGCCGTCATCACCGGTTACGGCAAAGCCGCGGCGCAGGTGGAAAGGCTCAAAGCGTTGCGCGAGTTTCTCGCTGGCGCGGGCTTCACTGATGCAAAACGCCAGCGCATGCCGGGCGATGCGTCGACGCGATCTTACGCGCGGCTCGCGCGCAACGACGAGTGGGTCATCCTGATGAATTCGCCGAAGCGGCCGGACGGACCCGCGATCTACGACGGCAAGCCGTACAGCGCGGCGGTGCATTTGGCCGAGGACGTAAAACCGTTCGTCGCCATCGCCAACGGCCTGCGCGAGCGCGGCTTTTCCGCGCCTAAAATCCATCACGCCGATCTCGATGTCGGATTGCTTATTACCGAGGATTTCGGCAGCGCCAGCTTCGTCGAGGGCGATCCGCCCGCGCCGATCGCAGAACGCTATCAGGCCGCGACCGACATGCTGGCGGCGCTGCATCATCTGACCTTGCCCGAAACGCTGCCGCTGGCGCCGCAGATCACCTACACCATTCCCGCTTTCGACACCGAGGCGATGCTGGTCGAAATCGGCTTGATGCCGGACTGGTATTTGCCGGACCGCGATGCGACACCGACCGCCGACCTACGCCGCGAGTTCATCGCGTTATGGCGCGAGTTGCTGGTCAAGGCCGAAATTGCATGGAAAACCTGGGTGATACGCGACTTTCATTCGCCCAATTTGATCTGGCTCGATGAGCGCGCCGAGTTCGCCAAGGTCGGCATCATCGACTTTCAGGACGCCGTGCTGGGCCCCGAGGCCTACGACCTGGTATCGCTGCTGCAGGACGCGCGGATCGACGTGCCCGAGGCGCTCGAGCTTGCGATGCTGACGCGCTATATCAAGGCGAGGCGCGCCGCGGACGACGCCTTCGATCCGGCGGCATTTGCGGAACTTTACGCCATCATGTCGGCGCAGCGGAATACCCGCCTGCTCGGCACCTTCGCCCGGCTCAACCGGCGCGACGGCAAGCCGCAATACCTCAAGCACCAGCCGCGGATCTGGACCTACCTCAACCGTTCGCTGGACCACCCGGCGCTGTCAGGCATTCGGGCCTGGTATGCCGCCCATGTGCCGCCGCCGGTTCCCTGATTTACAGCCTGTTAACCACCCTGCCTCTAATCTGGGCGCAAAGTTCTACCTTGGGCTGAGGCAGCACCCCAGCGCTGCGAGGGATCACGATCATGGCTACAGAACGCCGCAAGGGCGAGCGCATTACCTTCGAGCGCGGCATCGCCGCGCATATGATGGGCATTGACGGCACCTGGCGCCGCGACTGCACCATGGAAGACATTTCCGAAACCGGCGCCAAGCTGACCGTGGAAGGCTCCGTCGAAGGACTGCATCTGAAGGAATTTTTCCTGCTGCTGTCCTCTACCGGCCTCGCCTATCGCCGCTGCGAACTGGCCTGGGTCAATGGCGACCAGCTCGGCGTCAATTTCCTCAAACCCGCCGACAAGAAGAAAAAGGCCGCGCGCCGCAGCCCGGTTGCGGCGGACGTCTGAGCCTGCCGCGTCGTATGTCGTATATCCGTCACGCGCCGCATCTATGCGTCAGCGGTGCATCGCTCGAATCACCGTGATAGGATCGGCCGCGACAAATGCTGAAACCGACGCGCCCTGAGAATCTTCTGCGCATGCCCGTTCAACCCGCCAAAGCCATGGTCCTTGCCGCCGGGCTCGGCGTTCGCATGCGCCCCCTCACCGACCGGATGCCGAAACCACTGGTGCCGGTCGCGGGCCGGCCCTTGCTCGACCATGTGCTCGACAAGCTGGCAGAGGCCGGCGTGCGCGAGGCCGTCGTCAACGTGCATTATCTGCCCGACCAGATCATCGATCATGTGGCCTCGCGCGCGCAGCCGCACGTGACCATCTCCGACGAGCGCGATACCGTGCTGGGAACCGGCGGCGGCGTGGTCAAGGCGCTGCCCTTGCTCGGCAACGCGCCTTTCTTCCATGTCAACGCCGACACCCTATGGATCGACGGCGTGCGATCCAATCTGGCGCGGCTGGCGGAAGCCTTCGATCCCGCGCGCATGGACATCCTGCTGCTGATGGCGCCGACCATCAGCAGCATCGGCTATCATGGCCGTGGCGACTACGCGATGGCGGCCGACGGCACCCTGCGCAAGCGCGGGGAACATCAGGTGGTGCCGTTCGTCTATGCCGGTGTCGCGATCATGTCGCCCGCGATTTTCGAAGGCGCGCCGGCAGGCGAATTTTCCCTGACCAAAATGTTCGACCGCGCCAATGAACAGGAGCGGCTGTACGGACTGCGCATGGACGGCCTCTGGATGCATGTCGGAACCCCCGACGCCATCGCCGCCGCCGAAGACGCCTTTCTCGCCAGCGTGGCGTGAAGCCACGCGTGTCCCGGACGCGGTGCGGCGCGTCGTCCGTAGGGCGGGCAAAGGCGCGCTCTTCGCGCCGTGCCCACCATTTCTATTGCGGTGCGGGTCATGGTGGGCACGTCGCCGGACGCGTTCGCGTCCGCCGCCTTTGCCCACCCTACGGTCTGCGTCCGGGGCACGAGAATTAGAAATCGCCCCAAAAAATCCCGCATGCCATGATGCGTCCCGGTTCCCCGAATCAGGACATCCATGCGCGTTTTCAATGTTCCCGCATCGGCGCCGTTTTTGCGCACGGTCATCGCAGCGCTGGTCGACGGCCGGCTGGTCGACGGTTTTGATGCGCGGGCAAACCCGGAACGGCTGGCGCAGGCGACCCTCTATCTGCCGACCCGGCGCGCCGGACGCTTGGCGCGGGAAATCTTTCTCGATGTGCTCGGCACCGATGCCGTCATCCTGCCGCGCATTGTCGCGCTTGGCGATATCGACGAGGACGAACTCGAATTCGCCGAGGCCGCCGAGGAATTTGGCGGATCGGACCCGCTCGACCTTCCGCCCAAACTTGGCGAACTCGAACGCAGGCTGACGCTGGCGAAGCTCGTCACCTTGTGGGCCAATCGGCTCAGGCCCGATAGTCCGGTGGACGCGCCATTGATCGTTGGCGGGCCTGCTTCCACACTCGCTCTCGCCACCGACCTCGCGCGGCTGATGGACGACATGCTCATCCGCGGTGTCGACTGGAACGCACTCGATGGCCTGGTGCCGGAAGCGCTGGACAAATATTGGCAGCTATCGCTCGAATTCCTGCAAATTGCGCGGCAGATGTGGCCCGCTCATCTGGCTGAGATCCGGAAGATCGAGCCAGTGGCGCGGCGCGACTTGTTGATCGAGGCCGAAGCCGCGCGGCTGAGCCAATATCATGATGGCCCGGTGATCGCAGCGGGTTCGACCGGTTCGATGCCGGCTACCGCCAGATTTCTTAAAGTGATCGCCGGACTGCCGCAGGGCGCCGTGGTGCTGCCGGGGCTCGATACCGATCTGGATGACGAGGCGTGGCAATTGATCGGCGGCGCCACCGATGCGCACGGCAAGGTCTCCGCCGCAGCTTCGAACCATCCGCAATTCGCAATGCATGCCCTGCTGAACAAATTCGGCCTCAAGCGCAGCGACGTCGAACCGCTCGGCACGCCGGCGCGGCATGGACGCGAGTTGCTGATGTCCGAAGCGATGCGGCCATCGAACGCGACGGCGCAATGGTATCGGCGGCTGGAAGAGCCTGAGGTTGTCGCGAAAATTTCAGCCGGCATGCAAAACCTTGCGGTGATCGAAGCCGCCAATCCCGAGCTGGAAGCCCTGGCGATCGCGGTGGCCATGCGCGAGGCGCGCGAACTCGGCAAGTCAGCCGCGCTGGTGACGCCGGATCGCGCGCTGGCGCGGCGGGTGGAAGCGGCGCTTGGCCGCTGGAATCTACCCTTCGACGATTCCGGCGGCGATGCCTTGACGGACACGCCTGCGGGAGTTTTCGCGCGGCTGGCGGCGGAAGCCGCGTCGAAGCAACTGGAACCGCCAACGCTGCTGGCGCTACTGAAACATCCGCTGTTGCGGCTGGGCCGCGCGCGGGGCGCATTCAAAAGCGCAATTGAAACGCTGGAACTGGCGTTGCTGCGCGGCACCCGCCCAGCCGCCGGAAGCGGCGGGCTGGCGAAAGAATTCGCTCGATTTAGAGACGAGCTTGCCAAGCTGGACCGCGGCGAAGCATCGACGCTGCATCGCGCCGAACCGCGAACCAGATTAGCAGCGTCTGACCTTAATCACGCGGAAGCGCTGATCGTGCAATTGCAGGCTGCGCTCGCACCGCTGGAAACCGCCGACCCGTCAAAACCGCATGATTTTTCCGAGCTTGCCGAATACCATCGCAAGGTGCTGATGGCGCTGTCGAGCGACGAGAAGGGCGTCGCCGTCGCGTTCGAGGGCCATCAGGGTCTTGCGCTCACCGCCGCGTTCGACGATTTGCCCGGCGAGCCGGAGCGCAGCGGGCTGATGGTTCAGCTTGGCGATTATCCGGAAGTGTTTCAGACCGCCTTCGGCGACCGGATCGTGCGCCGGCCCGAAGCGGCAGGCGCGCAGTTGCGCATCTACGGCCAATTGGAAGCGCGGCTGACGCAAAGCGACCGCGTGATCCTCGGCGGGCTGGTCGAAGGCGTCTGGCCGCCGGCGCCGCGCAACGACCCCTGGCTGAGCCGGCCGATGCGGCACGAATTGGGTCTCGATCTGCCGGAGCGGCGCATCGGCCTCTCCGCGCATGATTTTGCGCAGCTGCTCGGCGCCGATGACGTGATCCTCAGCCACGCCGCAAAAGTCGGCGGCGCGCCGTCGGTGGCGTCGCGCTTTTTGCACCGGCTGGAAGCCGTGGCAGGCGAACCGCGCTGGGAAGCCGCAAAGGCAGCGGGCGCCAAGTATGTCCACTTCGCAAATGAACTGGACCACCCCGAAAAAGTCGAGCCGATTCCGCAACCGATGCCAAAACCGCCCCGCGCGGCGCGGCCCCTGAAACTCTCGGTGACGGCGATCGAGGACTGGCTGCGCGATCCCTACACGATCTACGCAAAACACATTTTGAAGCTGGACCCGCTCGATCCCGTCGACATGCCGCTGTCGGCGGCCGACCGCGGCTCGGCGATCCATGATGCGCTCGGCGATTTTACGCAAGTACACAGGACCACGCTGCCGGACGACCCGGCAGGCGCCTTGCGGCGGATCGGCGAAAAACATTTTGCCCCACTGATGGACCGGCCGGAGGCGCGGGCGCTGTGGTGGCCCCGGTTTTTGCGCATCGCGTCGTGGTTTGCCGGTTGGGAGGCCGAGCGGCGGCTCAATGTCAGAAGCATCGACGCCGAGATCAGGGGCGAGATTCCGATTCGCCTCGACAATGGCCGCACGTTCCATCTCTCCGCGCGCGCCGACCGCATCGAGCATCGCACCGACCGCACCTATGCCATTCTCGACTACAAGACCGGCGCGCCTCCGACCGGCAAGCAGGTGCGGATGGGGCTGTCGCCGCAGCTCACGCTGGAGGCCGCGATCCTGCGCGAGGGCGGCTTCGATGGAATTGCCGCGGGAGCATCGGTCAGCGAGCTGCTCTATGTCCGGCTCAGCGGCAACAATCCGCCGGGCAAATCGATCCTGCTGGAGCTGAAGGTCAACAAAAGCGATGCCCCGCAATTTCCCGACGACGCGGCCGACGAGGCGCGGCGCAAGCTCGAAGCCTTGATCCGCGCCTTCGAGAACGAAGATCAGGCCTACACCTCGCTCAATCTGTCGATGTGGAGCAACCGCTACGGCCGTTATGACGATCTGGCGCGGATCAAGGAATGGTCGGCTCTCGGTTTCGGCGAGGACATCGAATGAGTTCGCCCCGCGCCAATATCCCGGATGCGGTGCGTGCCACCCAGGCGCGCGCGTCCGACCCGGGCTCGTCGGCCTTCGTGTCCGCCAATGCCGGGTCCGGCAAGACCCATGTGCTGGTGCAGCGCGTGATCCGGCTGTTGCTCGACGGCGTACCGCCGGAAAAGATCCTCTGCATCACCTTTACCAAGGCGGCGGCAGCCAACATGGCGGAGCGGGTATTCACCACGCTCGGCCACTGGGTCGCGCTTGACGATACAAAGCTCGATGCCGCGATCCGCGACGCCGGGATCGCGCGGCCGGATGCGAAGCTGCGCATCCGTGCGCGAGAACTGTTCGCATGCGCGCTGGAGACGCCTGGCGGATTGAAGGTGCAGACCATCCACGCGCTGTGCACGCGGCTGCTGCAGCAGTTTCCATTCGAGGCCAACGTGCCGGCGCGCTTTACGGTGCTCGACGAGCGGGACCAGGCCGAGATGATGGAGCGCGCCAATCTCAGGGTGCTGCTCGATGCCTCCCTCGATCCGCAAAGCCCCGCCGGCCGCGCGCTCGATATCGCCATGGCCAGCGCCGCCGACGTGACCTTCAAGGACGTGGTGCGCGAGGCTTGTCTCAGCCGCGACCATTTTATGGCGTGGACCGACAGCGCCGGCAGTGCCGACGCCGCGATAACGCAGGTGTCCACGGCACTCGGCGTTGGCCCCCGCGAGCGGCTTGACGATATCGAACGCGAGATCGTGGATGGACCACATCTGCCGAGAGCGCGATGGGAAGACCTCGCCACCATCCTCGACAGCGGGAACAAGTCCGATTCCGACCAGGCGGCCCGGCTTCGCGAGGCGCTGGCTTTTTCCGGCAGCGAACAAGTCGACGCCTATCTCAATGTGTTCCTGACCGAGGCGCTGAGCCCACGCAAATCGGTGGTGACGAAGAAGTTTTGCGACAGCAACCCCGCGACGGGAAAGCTGTTCGAGAGGGAGGCCGACCGCATCGGCCCACTGATCGAAAAGCGCCGCGCGCTGACCATCCGCGATCGCACCCAGGCGCTTTTGATCATCGCGACCGCCGTTGCTGCGAACTACCGGCGCGAAAAGCAGGAACGCGGGCTGCTCGATTATGACGACCTGATCGACAAGACGCTGCAGATGCTGGACCGCGTCTCCTCCAGCTGGGTGCATTTCAAGCTCGACCGCGGCGTCGATCATGTGCTGATCGACGAGGCGCAGGATACCAGCCCGAGGCAATGGGACATCGTCGCGCATCTGATTTCCGAGTTCACCACAGGAGAAGGCGCGCGCGACGGCATCAAGCGCACCATCTTCGCGGTCGGCGACGAAAAACAGTCGATCTTTTCGTTTCAGGGCGCCGCGCCGCGCGAATTCGACCTGCGGCGCAAATCGCTGCAGAGCAGGTTCGAAGACGCCAAGCTGAAATTCGACCCGATTTCGCTGACCTATTCGTTCCGGTCGGGGCCTGCGATTCTGCAATCGGTCGATCACGTGTTTCGCGAACAGGCGATCTACAGCAGCATCCACGCCATCGAGAACGGCTATCCGATTCATGAATCGCTCGCCGACGCAGGCCCAAGCCTGATCGATCTCTGGAAGCTGGAATTGCCCGACCCGCGGCCGGACATCGAAGGCTGGCGCGCGCCGTTCGATGCAGTGTCGGAGACCAGCCCGGAAGTGCGGCTCGCAAGACGCATCCAGGCCGAGATCAAAGCGCTGATCGCGCAGCGCACCATGACCGGCCCCACCGGCGACCGCCGGCTGCTGACCTACGGCGACGTGCTGGTGCTGGTGCGGCGGCGCGGCAATGCCTTCGACGCAGTGATCCAGGCGCTGAAGCACGCCAACATTCCCGTGGCGGGCGCCGACCGCCTGAAACTGACCGAGCATATCGCAATCGTCGACCTGATGAATCTGGCCGACGCGCTGCTGTTGCCGCAGGACGACCTGGCGCTGGCGGTGGCGCTGAAGAGCCCACTGTTCGGGCTGGACGATGACGACCTGTTCAAGCTGGCATGGCAGCGCAAGGGATCGCTGCGCGACGCATTGGTCGATCACGCTGCGACGGACGGGAAATGCGAGGCTGCGCTGCGCCGCCTGAGGGCATGTGAGGCGCATGCCATGCAGGGCACTCCGTTCGCGTTCTACGCCTGGCTGCTCGGCGGCCAAGGTCTGGGTGAAGGCGGCCGGGCGCGAATCCTGAGGCGGCTCGGGCATGAGGCGAACGATGCGCTGGACGAATTTCTCGAACTGGCGCTCGGCTACGAGCGAAAGGCGCCGGCCTCGCTGCAAGGGTTTATGGCGTGGCTGCGCGCCGCCGATACCGAGGTCAAGCGCGACATGGAGATCTCGCGCGACGAAGTCCGCGTCATGACCGTGCATGGCGCCAAGGGGCTGGAAGCGCCGGTGGTGTTTCTGGTCGACACCACAACATCGCCCGCCGACACCACGCGCTTAAAGCTGGTCCGGATGCCGCAGGGCAATGCCGCACCGCATGCACCTGGCGTAGTCGTTTGGGCCGGCAAGAAGGCGGAAGACCCGCCTGCGGTCGTGGCGGCGCGCGAAGCCATGTTGGGCGAGACCGAGGACGAATACCGCCGGCTGCTCTATGTGGCGATGACGCGCGCGGCCGACCGATTGATCGTCGCCGGCTGCATGCCCGGCAATCGCAACACGCTGCGGCCGCTGTCCTGGTACGACCTGATCGAAAAGGGCCTCGGCAATTCCGGATTGCACGTGCAGAACGTGCCGCCGCCGGATGGCGTGGTGAAGCGTTTTTCGAGGGCAGAGGATGCAAGCCCTGTGGCAGGCGCAGCAGTGGTCCAAATTTCGGCCGCCGCGATCCCCCTGCCGGCGTGGCTGCGCACGCCGGTTCCGCGCGAGCCGCTTGCCAATAATTTCCTGCGGCCGTCCGATTCCGCCGAGGAAGGTCACGCGCTGCGCAGCGATGAGGCTGTCCAGCTGCGCGCAATCGCGTTGCTGCGCGGCAGACTGGTGCACCGGCTGCTGCAATCGCTGCCGGATGTCCGTTCCGAAGGCCGGCGCGAGGTAGCGCTGCGATATCTCGCCCGCAATGCCGGCGAATGGCCGGAGGACGAGCGCGAGGCGCTCGCCGCACAGGTGTTGTCCCTGATCGGCGACAGCCGCTTTAGCGCGGTGTTCGCGCCCGGCAGCCGCGCCGAAGTCTCAATCGCCGGACGGCTGGATCGGCCGGGACGGCCGCCGGCGCTGGTTTCCGGGCAGATCGACCGGCTGGCGCTGACGCCGGCCGAAGTGCTGATCGTCGACTACAAGACCAACCATGCCCCGCCAGCGGCCATAGCCGGGGTCCCTGTGACCTATATCCGCCAGCTTGCGCTCTATCGGGCGGTTCTGGCCAGGCTGTACCCCAGCCTGCCGATCCGCGCCGCCCTGCTGTGGACCGAAACGCCGGAAATGATGGAGATTCCGGCCTCTGCGCTGGATGCGCAACTGGCAACCGTTATCCAAAGGGATGACCGAGCTTGACCCGGCAACCCCCCGTTCATAGGTTGGGACCATGATCCAGGCGGCGATTCTGCCGCGCTTTCAAACGCAGCGAACGAGGTATTCCAATGGCCGTTGGCAAAGTTTCTGACGCCGATTTCGAGACGGAAGTGCTCAAGGCGACTGGCCCGGTCGTGGTCGATTTCTGGGCGGAATGGTGCGGTCCCTGCCGCATGATCGCGCCGGCGCTGGACGAAATCTCCGGCGCGATGGGCGACAAGGTCAAGATCGTCAAGCTGAACGTCGACGAGAGCCCGAAGACGGCGTCGAAATACGGCGTGATGTCGATCCCGACCTTGATGATCTTCAAGGGCGGCGAGATGGCCTCGCGCCAGGTCGGCGCCGCGCCGAAGCAGAAGCTGCAGCAGTGGATCACGGCTGCGGTCTGATCGCGCCTCTGAATTATTTGCGTTGACGGCCGGCTAAATGCCGGCCGTTTGCGTTGATGAGAATGTCCCGCGTTCCCGCCGCCTCCCGTCCGAAAACCAAAGAGGCGATCTCCGGCCTGGTCGCGATGGAAGCCCGTTCCGTCGATGCGATCCCGCGCGGAGTGGAATGGCAATACGAGCCGAAGTGGGATGGCTTTCGCTGCCTGCTGTCGCGCAACGCCGGCAGCGTGGCGCTGCGGTCGAAGTCCGGCGAGGATCTCACCCGGTATTTTCCGGAACTGGCCGAAGCGGCGCTGCGGCTGAAAGCAACGCACTTCACGCTGGATGGCGAAATCGTCGTGCCGCGTGGCAAGAGCTTTTCATTCGACGACCTGCTGCAGCGGATTCATCCAGCAGCGAGCCGCATCGCAAAACTGTCGAAGGAAACGCCCGCACTATTTCTGGCGTTCGATCTGCTGGCCACCGCGAAAGACCAACGACTGGCCGCGCAACCACTCAGCAAGCGACGTCCGGCGCTGGAAGCCTTCGCAAAGATTCAATTCAGGTCGCAAGCCACGTTTCGGCTCTCGCCGGCAACGACAAGCTATGCCACGGCGAAAAAATGGCTAGCGGAGTCCGGCGGCGGTTTTGACGGCGTGATCGCCAAGCGGCTTGACCTGCCGTACCAGTCCGGCAATCGCGACGGCATGCAGAAGATCAAGAACTTTCGCAGCGCCGATTGCGTCATCGGCGGATTCCGCTACGCGACCAACAAACTGGACAACAGGAAAGTCGTCGGCTCGCTGCTGCTCGGCCTCTACGACGATGCAGGGCTGCTGCATCACGTCGGCTTCACCTCGGCGATCAAGCGCGAGCAGAAGCAGGCGCTGACGGCGAAGCTCGAGGCGTTGATCGGCCCACCTGGCTTCACCGGCAATGCACCGGGCGGCCCGAGCCGCTGGTCCACCGAACGTTCCGCGCAATGGTGTCCGCTAAAGCCGAAGCTCGTGGTCGAGGTGTGTTACGACCATTTTAGCGGCGACCGTTTCCGCCACGGCACCACCATCCTGCGCTGGCGGCCCGACAAGGCGCCGCGGCAATGCACGCTGGATCAATTGAAGCAGAAAGCCGTCAATCCGATGAAGCTGCTGGCTCTGTAGGGTGGGCAAAGCCAGCGGTCGCGCGAACGCGCGGCCGATGGCGTGCCCACCATCTTGCATCGCGTATGTCGAAGCTGTGATGGTGGGCACGGCGCGAAGAGCGCGCCTTTGCCCACCCTACGGTCTAATCCAGCCGGTTGCCAGCGCCGACGCCAGGTCGGGCTGGCCGTTTTGCCGCGCCAGCGCCGCCATCGCACCATGGTCGTAAGGCACGTGGCGGAACGTCACGCGCCAACTTCCATCGCGCCATTCCAGGATCGCGTAGCGCGCGTCGGGCGTGCCTGCCTCTACAACATGTGGCACTGGGCGGCTGGCGCGATATCCCGGCAACCCAACGCTGCCGGGATTGACCACCATCCGCCCGTCGCGAAGTCTTACCGCGCGCGCGATGTGGGTGTGGGCACAGAGGATCAGCGACTGCGTGATCCCTTCGGCGGCTTTCTCGATGGCCTCGAGCGGCGACATTGCGACGTTGCCGCCGGGCAATGCGGTGTCCAGCCAGTAGACCTCATCCCCCGCCGGCGTCGCATGGCAGAGAAAGACACGATCTCGAAACACCTGCGTCGGTGGCACCGCGCGCAACCAATCCAGATCGCTCGCATCGAGTTGCCTGTATACGTCCCGCTCCCACGAACCCATCTTCTCATGCGGCCGGTCGATCAAATAGCGGTCGTGATTGCCCAGCACATGAACGGCATCGAGCGCCTTCAGCACGTCCATGGTGCGACGCGCATCGAGCGGGCCGCTCAGCATGTCGCCGAGATCAACGATGTCGTCGATACCCTGCGCGCGAATGTCGGCAAGCACAGCCTCCAGCGCGAGATAGTTTCCATGAATGTCGGCTATCGCGGCAAAACGCATCGAGCCCTCATTTCGGCAGCGTGCCGTTGGCAGCCAGCACATGACCGGCAAGATATAGCGAGCCGGTGACGAGAATGCGCGGCGGCACCTCATAGGCAAGGCGTGTCAGCGAACGCAGCGCTGCTTCGACACCGGACGAGGTTTCCACCCGCATGCCGAGATGCCGCGCCGCGTCTGCCAGCGTATCGGGCGTCATGGCGCCCTCACGATCCGGTATCTGCACCGCGATGATGTGCCGGGTGAGGCCGGCGAAATTGGCGAGAAAGCCTCTCGCGTCTTTGTTGGCCATCATGCCGGCGATCACCACCAGCGGCCGCGACACCCGCTCCTCGAGATCGCCCAACGCCGCCGCCACGACGCGCCCGCCGTCTGCATTGTGCCCGCCATCGAGCCATAGCTCGCAGCCCGGCGGCGCCAGATCGACCAGCCGGCCCGACGCCAGCCGCTGCATCCGCGCCGGCCACTCGGCGCCAATGACGCCCGCCTCGAAGGCGGCGGCGCCGATCTGGAACGCATCGAGCGCGCGCAGGGTTGCGATCGCAAGCCCGGCATTGTCGAACTGGTGCCGCCCGAACAGTTTTGGCGCTGCCAGATCCATCAAGCCGCGCTCGTCCTGATAGACCAGCCGCCCACGCTCGACATTGACGTGCCACCCCTCGCCCGCGGCATGCAGCGGCGCGTGCATGCGTTTTGCTTGTTGCTCGATCACGGCAATCGCCTCGGGCGGTTGCTCCGCCGATATCACCGGGACGTTGCGCTTGATGATCGCGGCCTTTTCTCCCGCGATCTTGATCAGCGTGTCGCCGAGAAATTCGGTGTGATCCATGCCTATAGGCGTGATCACGGCCGCAAGCGGAGCCTCGATCACATTGGTGGCATCGAGCCGTCCGCCGAGGCCGGTTTCGAGCAACACGACATCGGCCGGATGTTGCGAAAACAGGCAAAACGCCGCCGCGGTCTGGATCTCGAAGATGGTGATCGGCGCGCCGTCATTGGCGCGCTCGCAATGCTCCAGCACGGCGTGCAATTCGGCATCCTCGACGAGAACGCCGCCGCCGGGCTTGCCCAAACGAAAGCTCTCGTTGATCCGCACCAGATACGGCGAGGTGAGGACATGAACACGCTGACCCGCCGCTTCCAGGATCGCGCGCAGATAGGCGATGGTCGATCCCTTGCCATTGGTGCCGGCAATGTGAATTACCGGCGGCAGCCTGCGTTCGGGATGATCCAGCCGCTGCAGCAGCCGATGCACCCGCTCCAGGTTCAGATCGATGGATTTGGGATGCAGCGCCGACAGCCGCGCGATCAGGTCGCCAAGCGGCGGCACCGGTTTGGCCGCGGGCGCGTTCACGCCTGCGGTGCTGCCGGCGCCGCGTCCGCCGCGGGTGCGGTCGACGCCTGGACTGCGATCGGCTCCGGCGCGGGTTTTGGCGCGGGTTCAGGGGATCGCATCAGCAGCCTGCACAACCGCGCCAGGGTCGGGCGCAGGTCGTGGCGATGCACCACCATGTCCACCATGCCGTGGTCCTTGAGATATTCGGCGCGCTGAAAGCCGTCCGGCAATTTCTCGCGGATGGTCTGTTCGATCACGCGCGCGCCGGCAAAGCCGATCAATGCGCCGGGTTCGGCGATCTGCACGTCGCCGAGCATGGCATAGGATGCGGTGACGCCGCCGGTGGTCGGATTCGTCAGCACCACGATGTAAGGCAGTTTTGCCTCGCGCAGCATCTGCACGGCGACCGTGGTGCGCGGCAACTGCATCAGGGACAGGATGCCTTCCTGCATCCGCGCCCCGCCGGAGGCCGCAAACACGATGAACGGCGTCTTCTTTTCCACCGCCAGTTCAAGGCCGCGCACCATCGCTTCGCCTGCAGCCATGCCGAGCGAGCCGCCCATAAAATCAAAGTCCTGCACCGCGATGACGACGGCCGCGCCCTCCAGCTTGCCGTAGCCGACCTTGATGGCATCGTTCAGGCCGGTCTTGGCGCGCGCATCCTTGATGCGGTCGGCATATTTGCGCTCGTCGCGAAATTTCAGGGGATCGGCGGTGACCTCGGGTAGCGCGATATCGTACCAGACCTCGTTGTCGAAGATCGATTTCAGCCGCGCCACCGCGCCCATGCGCATGTGATAGTTCGAGCCGGGAATGACGAACTGGTTGCTCTCGACGTCCTTGTAGAACACCAGTTGCCCGGTATCGGGGCACTTGATCCACAAATTCTCCGGCGTTTCGCGGCGCAGGATGTTGCGGATTTTCGGCCGGACGACGTTGGTGAGCCAATTCATGTCTCGCTCCGTGCGATCCCAAGAGTCACTTTGCATCGCTGTGCAATATATGGCGGCCCGGGCGACGCCCGGCAAGCCGCTTAGGCCTGTGTCGCCGGCAATTGTGGCTTATTCCGCAGCCTGTTTGGCCCCGCGCACGCCCTGCGCCAACGACGCCACCAGATCGGCCACCGCGGCGACGGTTTTGCCGGTGGCCCGGCCCTCGGCATCGAGGCTGGCGCTCAAGGCATCGACCAGCGCCGTACCGACCACCGCGCCGTCGGCGCGGCTGGCGATCGCCCGCGCCTGATCGGGCGTGCGAATCCCGAATCCGACGCAGACCGGCAGATGGGTGTGGCGCTTGATGCGCCCAACCGCCGCCGCCACCTGTTCGGTATCGGCCGATGCGCTGCCGGTGATGCCGGTGATGGAAACGTAATAGACAAAGCCCGAGGTATTTTGGAGCACCGCCGGCAGCCGCTTGTCGTCGGTGGTAGGGGTCGCCAGGCGAATGAAATTGAGGCCCGCCTTCAATGCGGGAATGCAAAGTTCGTCGTCCTCTTCCGCCGGCATATCGACAAGAATCAGCCCATCGACGCCGGCGGCCTTGGCGTCGGCCAGAAACTTGTCGACGCCGTAGATGTAGATCGGATTGTAGTAGCCCATGAGGATGATTGGCGTGGTGCCATCGCCGCTGCGGAAGTCACTCACCAGCGCCAGCGTTTTTTTCAGTGTCGTGCCGGCCTTCAATGCGCGCAGGCCGCTCGCCTGAATCGCGGGCCCATCCGCCATCGGATCGGTGAAGGGCATGCCGATCTCGATGATATCCGCGCCCGCCGCCGGCAGCGCCTTGATGATGTCGAGCGAGGTCTTGAGGTCGGGATCGCCCGCCATCAGGAATGTGACGAAGGCCGCACGGCCTTCGCGCTTCAGTTCGGCAAAGCGGGTATCGATGCGGGTCATGATTTTTTCCCCCGCAAGATCTCCGCGACCTGCGGGATATCCTTGTCGCCGCGGCCGGAGAGATTGACCACCATCAGGTGATCGCGCGGCCGCTTTGGCGCGAGCTCCGTCACCTTGGCGATGGCATGGGCCGATTCCAGCGCCGGGATGATGCCTTCCATCTGGGACAGCAGCGAAAACGCCGCCAGCGCTTCATCGTCGGTCGCGGACAGATAGGTCACGCGGCCGGTCTCGTGCAGCCAGGAATGCTCCGGCCCGATGCCGGGATAGTCGAGCCCCGCCGAGATCGAGTGCGCGTCCTGGATCTGGCCGTCATCGTCCATCAGGAGATAGGTGCGATTGCCATGCAGCACGCCGGGCCGGCCGCCGGCGATCGATGCCGCGTGCAATTGCGTGAGCCCATGGCCCGCCGCCTCGACGCCGAAAATCTCTACGCTTGGGTCATCGAGGAAGGGATGAAACAGTCCCATCGCGTTGGAGCCGCCGCCGATGCAGGCGACCAGCGAATCCGGCAGGCGGCCTTCGGCCTCCTGCAGCTGGGCGCGGGTCTCCACCCCGATGATCGACTGGAAATCGCGCACCATCATCGGATAGGGATGCGGACCTGCGATGGTGCCGATGCAGTAATAGGTGTTGTGTACGTTGGTCACCCAATCGCGCAGCGCTTCGTTCATCGCGTCCTTCAGCGTGCGGGTGCCCGACTGCACCGGGACGACCTTGGCGCCGAGCATCTCCATCCGGAACACATTCGGCGCCTGCCGCGCCACGTCGACCGCACCCATATAGACGATGCATTCGAGCCCGAACCGCGCGCACAGCGTCGCCGTGGCCACGCCGTGCTGGCCGGCGCCGGTTTCGGCAATGATGCGCTTCTTGCCCATGCGGCGCGCGATCATGATCTGGCCGAGCACGTTATTGACCTTGTGCGAACCGGTGTGGTTGAGCTCCTCGCGCTTGAGATAGATTTTTGCGCCGCCGAGATGTTCGGTGAGACGCTCGGCGTAATACAGCGGCGACGGCCGGCCGACATAGTCCTTCAGGTAACCATCCATCTCCGCATGGAATGCCGGATCGGCCTTGGCCTTGGCATAGGCCTTTTCCAGATCGAGGATCAGCGGCATCAGCGTTTCGGCGACGAAGCGGCCGCCGAAAATGCCGAAATGCCCGGTTTCGTCGGGGCCTGAGCGAAAGGAATTGGGCAGGTTCGGATTCATCTTATCCTTTCGTCATGGCCGGGCCCGTCCCGGCCATCCACGTCTTGCTTGCTGTCTCGGGAGATGTGGATGCCCGGGACAAGCTCGGGCATGACGCCGTTGAACATGCGCGTGCCGCGCGAATAAAGGCGCGGATCATGTCGGGATCCTTGATGCCAACAGCGCTTTCCACGCCCGAGGAAACATCGACGCCGCCGGCGCGGGTGACGCGCACGGCCTCCGCGACATTGCCGGCATTGAGGCCGCCCGAAACCATGAAGGGAATTTTGAGGGCGAGATTTTCCAGCACATGCCAGTCGAAGGTGGCACCGAGGCCGCCGGGGCGGGTGGCATGTTTCGGCGCGCGGGCATCGAACAGGATATGGTCGGCGACCGCGGCGTAGCCCGGCAGGCTGGCGAGATCGGCCGGCGTTTCGACCGCAATCGCCTTCATCACCCGCAGTGAAAATTTCTGCTTGATGTCGCGCACCCGCGCCACCGTTTCCTTGCCGTGCAATTGCAAAATGTCGGGCTGCAGCGCATCGACGATGTTGGCGAGCACCGCATCGTCGGCATCGACCGAAAGCGCCACTTTTACGGCGCGGCCCTTCGCCTGCCTGCCGAGTTCGCGGGCCTTTTCCAGGCTGAGATGCCGGGGCGATGGCGGGAAGAACACGAACCCCACCATGTCCGCGCCGCAATCCAGCGCGACGGCGAGCGTCTCGCGCGTGGACAGGCCGCAAATTTTGACGATCAGGGACATGGCTCAAGGCACCGGTTAAGGCAGCGACAGAAGGTTAAGGAAGCGGGGCGATTGGGCGGGTTCTACAACGTCGCGCCGTGCTTGTCTCGCCCGGCGGCCCCGTATCCGGTGCCCTGCGGAGGAAGCGCCAGGAAGCGCTGCGAATCGCCCCGCGAAGGGGTCATGGCGCCGGCACGAAGCTCGGCCAGTTGCGCCTGCGCCCGCCTCGCGTCAGCTTCGTGCTGCCGCGCCGCGCGCCGCCAGTGGCGCTGCCGGAACCAGGTCGCGGTGCCGCCCGCCGCCACCCCGAGGATCGCCACCGCGATGATGACGGCGAACAGCGGCATGGTGACGCCGACCGAGGGATCGCGGGTATTGAACGGATCGAACGACACGGTCACGAAGTGCCGGTTGGCCACCGCGAAAACGACAAACAGCAGGCCCAGAGGAACCACGATCAGGGCGGTTAAAAATTTACGCATGGCCTCTCTCGCAGTGAAGCGGCTTGGAAGTGAAGCGACCGGGCGCGTATTCCGCAAAAATGGACGCCGGTCTTGCGATCAGGATACGCGCAATTCCAAATGCCTTTAGGCGCCCGCGTCGGGAGTCCCGGGTTCGCGGTTCAGCCGTTCGCGCATTTCCTTGCCGGTCTTGAAAAACGGCACGCTCTTCTGATCGACCGGCACATGGGCGCCGGTGCGTGGATTGCGCCCCGCGCGCGCCGGCCGGTGTTTCACCGAAAACGCGCCGAAACCGCGCAACTCAACGCGATCGCCGCGCGCCAAGGCAGCTACGATTTCATCGAGGATTGCGTTCACAATGTTCTCCACATCCCGCTGATAGAGGTGCGGGTTGTGCTCGGCGATGCGCTGGACGAGTTCGGATTTGATCATCGGCGACGGGACCCGTGACGTGGGGACAACCATTTCCGTGAAAATGCCTTGAACTGTCAAGACGCTAAATGAGATTCCGCACCCAGGAAACCGCGTGACAAAGGGCCGGATCGGGTTTGTTACAACGCCCGCACTGCGGGAGGAAGCGACGGAAACCGGACTTACGCGGTTCAATTCGAGTTAGCGGGGCGCCACAAAGCCAGCATGCCATCGAGGCCGAGATGCTCGACCGCCTGGACGAGGCCGGCCTGCTCGACCTGCCGCGCGACCCCGCTCAGGCCGAACGCATCGAGCGCGAGCGAGGCCGCCGTGCGCAGAAACGTCAGGTCGCCGAACCGCGGCGACAGTTTGAAATCCCGCACCGGCAGGTTGCTTTTGACATTCCTGTTGGCGACCAGCCACGCGACCGCGGTCTTCTCGTCGCCCAACTGATCGATCAGCTTGAGATCGACGGCCTGACGCCCGGTGAAGACGCGTCCGTCGGCGACTTTTTCCAATAACGCGTCGTCCATGCCGCGACGCTCTTTCACGAGCCCGCGAAACCACGCGTAGCTATCCTTCACCAGCGCATCGAGCGCCGCACGGGCTTCCGGACTGGTCGGCTCGAAGCCGTTGGGCGCCGCCTTCAGCGGCGAGGATTTCACTTCCTCGATCTTGACGCCGACGGTTTTCAACAACTCGGTGACATTCGGAATTTGAAACAGCACGCCGATCGAGCCGACCAGCGAGGTCTGCTGGGCGACGATGTGATCGGCCGCGATCGCCGTGATGTAGCCGCCCGACGCGGCGAGGCCATCGATCACCACGACCAGCGGTTTCTTCGCCTTCAGGCGCACCAGCGCGTCGTAAAGCTGCTCGGAGCCGGACGTGGTGCCGCCCGGCGAATTGATGTGCACGATCACGGCCGCGGCGGATGATTTTTCCAGCCGCTCCAGCGCCTCGGCGCGAACCTGGTCGCTGCGGATCAGGCCTTCGATACTGACCCGCGCGATCGAGCCGGACACCGCGAGCGCCTGACGGCCGCCCGGCGTCGCCAGCACGCCGACGGTGACGATGGCCGCGATCGCCACCACGACAGCGGCGACCCGCCAGAACGTCAGCTTGCGGCGGATCCTGCGGCGGTCGACGATCACATCGGAATCCAGCGACATCGAAATTCTCCTAAAGCTGCCTCGCGCGTTTTGCATTCGCAGCGTGGACATAGGCTTATCTGAATACATCAATTGCGATGCAATATGAAGAAAACAAGGCCCGCACTCGTCGTCCCCGCCTTCGCGGGGACGACGCTTTGCCAAACAAAAAGGGCCCCGGTCGAAACCGGAGCCCATATTTGTAGCAACCACGCCGCCCTTACTTCTCCGCGCGGCCCTTCAGCGCGGTGCCGAGGATGTCGCCCAGCGTCGCACCGGAATCCGAGGAGCCGTACTGCGCGATGGCCTCCTTCTCTTCGGCGACTTCCAGCGCCTTGATGGAAACCTGCACCTTGCGGGCCTTCTTGTCGAACTGGATCACCCGTGCGTCGACCTTTTCGCCAACCGCGAAACGCTCGGCGCGCTGATCTGAGCGCTCGCGCGCCAGCTCGGACCGTTTGATGAAGGTGGTGAAGTCGGTGCCCGAGATCTGGACCTCGATGCCGCTTTCCTTCACTTCGAGCACTTCGCAGGTCACCACGGCGCCCTTCTTGACGTCGCCGGGCTCGGCGAACGGATCGCCCTCGAGCTGCTTGACGCCGAGCGAGATGCGCTCCTTCTCGACATCGACATCGAGCACGATGGCCTTGACCATGTCGCCCTTCTTGAAGTTGTCGATCACCTGCTCGCCCGGCAGCTTCCAGTCGAGATCGGACAGATGCACCATGCCGTCGACGTCGCCTTCGAGTCCGAGGAACAGACCGAACTCGGTCTTGTTCTTGACCTCGCCCTCGACGGTCGAACCGACCGGGAATTTCTCGATGAACACTTCCCAGGGATTGCGCATGGTTTGCTTCAGACCCAGCGAAATCCGGCGCTTGACGGAATCCACTTCCAGCACCTGCACCTCGACTTCCTGCGAAGTCGAGACGATCTTGCCGGGGTGCATGTTCTTCTTGGTCCACGACATTTCCGAGACGTGGATCAGGCCTTCGATGCCGGGCTCCAGTTCGACGAACGCGCCGTAGTCGGTGATGTTGGTGACGCGGCCGGTGAAGCGCGCATTGAGCGGATATTTCGCCTCGATGCCCTGCCACGGATCGTCCAGCAACTGCTTCATGCCGAGCGAGATGCGGTGGGTTTCGTGGTTGATCTTGATGATCTTGACCTTCACGGTCTGGCCGATGGTCAAAACCTCGGTCGGGTGATTGACCCGGCGCCAGGCGATATCGGTGACATGCAACAGGCCGTCGATGCCGCCGAGGTCCACGAACGCGCCGTAATCGGTGATGTTCTTGACCACGCCGTCGATCACCTGACCCTCTTCGAGGTTTTGCACCAGTTCCTGGCGCTGCTCGGCGCGGGTTTCCTCCAGCACGGTGCGGCGCGACACCACGATGTTGCCGCGGCGGCGATCCATCTTCAGAATCTGGAACGGCTGCGAGTTGTTCATCAGCGGTGCGACGTCGCGGATCGGGCGGATATCGACCTGCGAGCGGGGCAGGAAGGCCACCGCGCCGTCGAGATCGACGGTAAAGCCGCCCTTGACCTGGTTGAAGATGACGCCGTGCACCTTCTCGTTATTGTTGAAGGCCTTTTCCAACTTGCCCCAGCTTTCCTCGCGGCGCGCCTTGTCGCGCGACAGCACGGCTTCACCGAGTGCATTTTCGATCCGGTCGAGGAACACCTCGACCTCGTCGCCGACCTTGAGATCGGCCTCGCGGCCGGGGCCGTTGAATTCGCGAAGCGCCACGCGGCCTTCGGTCTTGAGGCCGACGTCGATGACGGCCATGTCTTTTTCAATCGCGACAACAATGCCCTTGATGACGGAGCTTTCCTGCAGATTGCCGCCTGCGAAGGATTCATCGAGCATCGCGGCAAAATCGTCGCGGGAAGGATTATAGGAAGAAGCAGTCGAAGCCATTTGTTCTCCAGATGCGGGTGTCGCCGGCCATTCGGGTTAAAGGGCGTATCGCACCGTGCAGTGTCGGGGTCCGCAAATCCCGACGACCGCCTCGCAAAAATCGCGAGAGCGGGCCGGCAGCATGCCTGCACGTTCGATACGTTGATTTGTTCCGGGGCCTGAAAGCGTTATCGACTTCAAGAACCTGGAGCGGGCTTTCCTCCAATGACGGCAGGGCGTCAAACCCCAAGCCGGCCCGCTCGGACGGCCTCGACAATGTCGATGGCGGCCCGGACGCCGCCTTCTATATCCAACTGCGAGTTATCCAGCAAGTAAGCATCCGAGGCCGGTTTTAAAGGCGCAACGGGGCGATTCTGGTCCCGTTCGTCGCGTTTGAGGATATCCGCCAGCACGGCGGCCTCGTCGGCATCCTCGCCCCGCGCGCGGGCTTCCAGGGTGCGGCGGCGGGCGCGGACTTTGGGGTCGGCAATGACGAAGATTTTCACGTCCGCATCCGGGCAGATCACGGTTCCGATGTCGCGGCCGTCAAGCACCGCGCCGGGTGGATCGGAGGCAAATTGCCGCTGAAAATTGACCAAAACCTCCCGCACCTTGGGAATCGCGGACACCACCGAGGCGGCCTCGCCCACGATTTGGGTCTTAAGTACGGGATTTCCGAACTTCTCCGGATCGAGCGCCAGCGCTGCTGAAACGGCAATCATCTCGTCGGTGAGATCGGCCCCCGCATCCAACAACGCCTTGGCCACGGCGCGGTAGATCACGCCGGTATCGAGGTGACGATAGCCGTAATGCGCGGCCAGCCGCTTGCCGAGCGTGCCCTTGCCGGAGGCGGCCGGTCCATCAATGGCGATGATCATGAAAACTCCGGAGCGGCGCGCGCGCGGCGCAGCGGCCGTTCCTCGGTGAAGATGTTACGAGAGGCGAATTCGGCCGGGCTGGAAAAGGTAAGGAACTCGCGCATAGCGGCCGAGGCGTTCGTCGCAGTAAACCACGGCAGATCAAGTTGACGCTTCGGCCCCGAGACCCATGCCGGGACACGACCTAGCTTGCGCTGCTTGGCCAGATATTCAGCGATTGCGCCGGCCAGCGCGTTGAGGCGTTCGTCGTTGGTTAAAGCGGGTTCGTCTTCGATCGTCCTGTAACGCGCATCAACCGTTCGCGCCAAATCGAACGCATCGACAAATTCCGCGAGCGCGACATCCTGTGCCGCGCCGGATTGAATTCTTGCGATGGCTTCAGCGAGGGTATTTGGGCGCATCCGATTTTCCGCTCTTGTCGATGTTCTTTAGCAGAAAACGCTGCTTTTCCGAAGATGCGGCACTGATTGGAAAGTATTTTCCGAGGACAGCAATTGCCTGATCCGCCGTCGAGATGCCGACAACATCCATTAGATTCAAAATGTCGAGCCGTTCGACATCTCCCCGCAACGCGTCCTGTGTACGAAACGCTTTCAGCTTCAGCGCGAGCAGATATTCGGCCGTCGGCACCGAGACCACAAGACCGGGCGGTGAACTGTCGCGAGGAAAAGTGCCGAACTCCAGATGGTCTTTCGCGCGGTCTGCAAGCGGGCTCAAGTGAAAGGCGACGCCATCATTGAACCAGTCCTCGCTCCAGCCCTTCTCCTGCGCGATTGCCGTGACCACCTTGCTTAGCCAATCCGGCCATGCCTGCCCGATATCGGCAATATCAACGTCTTCCGTGGCGAATCGAAAATTGCTTGCCAGCATCAGGGCTGAGCCGCCGTAAACCGCGATCTGCAGCTTGGTTCCGGCCTCGACGGCGGCGTAGCCGATGCGGTCGAACGCATCGAGCAGCGCGTCGCGGTCGAAAGCTACGCTCATCGAGACTGTCTCATGAAAACTCCGCCCCCAATCTGCGCATCATCGGGATGAAATCCGGAAAGCTGGTGGCGATGAAGGCGGTATCGTCGACTTTGACCGGCTTGTCCGATGCGAGCCCCATCACCAGCGCCGACATTGCGATGCGGTGATCCATGTGGGTGGCGACGAGGCCGCCGCCGGACACATGACCCCGGCCCTCGACGATCAGGTCGTTGCCGACAATCTCGGCCTTGACGCCGTTGACGCGCAGCATGGCCGCGGTGGCCTCCAGCCGGTCGGATTCCTTGACCCGCAATTCCTGCAGGCCGCGCATGATGGTGGTGCCCTCGGCAAAACCGGCGGCCACCGCCAGCACCAGATACTCGTCGATCATCGACGGCGCGCGCTCCGGCGGCACCTCGACGCCGCGCAGTCTTGAGGCGCGCACGCGGAATTGCGTCATCGGCTCGCCGGCGTCGCCGCGCACTTCGCTCTCCTCGATCGAGCCGCCCATTTCGCGCAGCGTGGTGAACAGCCCGGTGCGCAGCGGATTGGTCATCACGTCTGATAGCACGATGTCGGAGCCTCCGACGATCAAGGCCGCGACGATCGGAAACGCCGCCGAGGACGGATCGGCCGGCACCACGACATCGGCGCCGTGCAGTTCTGGCTGGCCGGTGAGCGCGATCCTGCGGCCATGGCTGCCCTCGCGAATGGAGGTGATCTGCGCGCCGAAATGTTTCAGCATCAATTCGGTATGGTCGCGGCTGGCCTCGGTTTCGATCACGGTGGTGACGCCCGGTGCGGACAGTCCCGCCAGCAGCACGGCGGACTTGATCTGCGCCGACGCCACCGGGGTGCGGTAGAGGATCGGCAACGGATCTCGCGCGCCCTGCAACGACAGCGGCAGCCGCCCGCCCTCCTTGGCCTCGCCTACCCGCGCGCCCATCAATTCCAAGGGATCGAGCACCCGCCGCATCGGCCTGGAGCGCAGCGAGGCATCGCCATCGAAGGTCGCCACGATCGGACAGCCGGCGACGGCGCCCATCACCAGCCGGCAGCCGGTGCCGGAATTGCCGAAATCGAGCGGTGCGTCCGGCGGCGCAAAACCGCCCACGCCAACGCCATGGACCGACCAAACGGCCGCGCCATTTGCACCATGGCGCTCGACCCGCGCGCCCAGCGCCCGCATCGCCTTGGCGGTATGGAGCACGTCTTCGCCCTCAAGCAGGCCGGTAATCCGGCTTTCGCCGACTGCCAGCGCCCCCAAAATCAGGGCGCGGTGCGAGATCGACTTGTCGCCGGGAACGCGGACCGTGCCGGTCAGGGCTCCGCTCGCGCGGGCCTCTAACGGGCTCAGTTGGTCAGAATGGGTCAAGATTGTGTCCTCTGCGCCGGTGGCACGTAACACACGGGCCTGCTTACGTCACGCCGCCGGCAATCTCTCTCAAAGCGCTATTGACAGCGGCGGCGCAACTAGCCAAGTGAAGCACCGTTTTTCGAAAAATTCCCAGGACTGAAGCCCGTGGCCAAATCCGATCTCGGAACCAAACGCATTTGCCCGACGACTGGCAAGAAATTCTATGATCTCAACAAGAACCCGGTGATCTCGCCCTATACCGGCGAGGTGGTGCCGATCGCGCCTGTTCCGCCGCCCCGGACCCGCGCCGACGCCGCGGCCCGCGCCAGTGCCGCGGCCGCCGCATCCGCTGCCGAGGCCGTGCCGGAGCCCGCCGAGGCCGAGGAGTTGGTGCCGCTCGAGGAAGCCGATGCCGAGGAGAATACCGGCAAGGTCAAGGCCGTGGTGCCGGAGTCCGAGGACGACATCGAGATCGACGAGACCATCGAGGACGACGATGACGACAATTCCACCTTCATCGCCGACGAGGAAGAAGGCGACGAGGACGTGACCGATATCATCGGCAACGTCAGCGGTGACGAGGAGACTTGAGATCAGCCCTGAATTGTGTTCAGGGTTGCCGCCCGCGCCGTCTTAGGCGTGAGCAAAGCCTGGGGCCATAGCTCAGCTGGTAGAGCGCTTGCATGGCATGCAAGAGGTCGGCGGTTCGACCCCGCCTGGCTCCACGCTTCGCCTTCGGCTTCGCGTGGCGCAGCCGCGCGAAACCGAAGGCAAAGCGTGCCCGGCATAGCCCGAAGGGCGAAGACGGGGCTGGTGCCGTCATTGCGAGGAGCTCTTGCGACGAAGCAATCCAGCTCGTTGCGCGCCAGGTTATGGATTGCTTCGCTTCGCTCGCAATGACGAACCGGCCGCGCATTTGCGAAAAAGCGGCTGTGATGATTTACGTCTCTCATGACATCCCATCCTTCCATGCCCCCAACCCCTTCCCCCGGCGCCATGACCGGCCTGCGCGTGATCGATCTGACGCGCGTGCTTGGCGGGCCCTATTGCACGCAGATCCTCGCTGATCACGGGGCCGACGTCATAAAAGTCGAGCCGCCGGCCGGCGACGAAGTGCGCGACTGGGGGCCGCCGTTCCATGAGGACGACGCGGCGTATTTCGTCGGCATCAACCGCAACAAGCGTTCGATCGGACTCGACCTCGCCTCGGAGGGCGGACGCGAGGTCCTGCTCAAGATGCTGGAGAGCGCCAACGTCCTGATCGAGAATTTCAAGCCGGGCACGCTGGACAAATGGGGCATCGGCAACGATCGCTTGCGCGAAAAATTTCCAAAGCTGGTGCATTGCCGGATTTCCGGCTTCGGCGGCGACGGCCCGCGCGGCGGCAACCCCGGCTATGACGCCATCATCCAGGCCATGACCGGCATGATCGCCGCCACCGGCTCGCCGGAAAGCGGGCCGATGCGCATCGGCGTTCCCGTCGTCGACATCACCACCGGGCTTTACGCCGCGATCGGCATCCTGATGGCGCTGGCGGAGCGGCAAAAATCCGGCCTCGGGCAGTTCCTCGAAACCACGCTGTATGAAACCGGCCTTGCGGTGATGCATCCGCACGCGGCGAATTATTTCATGCACGGCAGGCCGCCCAGCCTCACCGGCAACGAGCATCCGAACCTGGTGCCCTACGCGATCTTCCCGACCAAAACCGACAACATTTTTATTGGCGTCGGCAATGACGGCACTTTCCGCAAGCTGGCAAAGGAAATCGGCAAACCGGAACTCGGCACCGACCCGCGTTTTGCACGCAACAAGGACCGCATCGCCAACCGCGACGCGCTGCGCGCCGAACTTGCCGCCGTGTTCAGTCGGCACGAGGCCGAACCTCTGTGCAACCGCCTGCTTGCCGCGGGCCTGCCGGCAGGCCCGGTGCAATCGATCGATCAGGCGCTGACCAGTGCCCACGCCGTCCACCGCGGCGACGTGATCGAAAAGGACTGGTACAAGGGCGTAGCCTCGCCGATCCGTTTTGACCGCAGCAAGGCATCCTTGCGCGGCGTGCCGCCGAAATTCAGCGAGCACGCCAGCGCCGTGCTGAGCGAATTCGGCTATTCGAAGGACGAGATCGACGCGCTGGTCAAGAAGGGCGTGGTCTGCGGGCCGGAACGGAAGCGCTGAGGATCCATCCGCGATATCACCGCGAGTCGTCCCGGCGCACGCCGGGACCCATAACCCCTGGCGTTGATTGTTAAGGAAGGCATCTCTCTCACTGCCGAAACGAGAGTCCTCGCCGTATGGGTCCCGGCGTTCGCCGGGACGACTCGTTGAAATGTACCGGCCCGCCCGCCTCCGCCTATTTTCCTGCTTCCCTCAGGCTGCGCTTCCCCCCTAACATCCTTTCGCTTATACGGTCATTTGCACGTCATCCGGCGCTGTTATCGCGCGAAACGAAGGTGGCGGCCCAACCGGGAGGAATTTAATGGCTATCCGACAATTCGGCGCTGCCGCGGCAGTCACTGCCGCGCTCGCGCTCTCCTCGCCTGCTCATGCTGTCACCGAGTTGCAGTGGTGGCACGCCATGACCGGCGGCAATAACAACGTCGTCAACAAGCTCGCCGAGGACTTCAACGCCAGCCAGAGCGACTACAAGGTCGTGCCGTCCTTCAAGGGGGGTTATGGCGACACCATGAATGCCGGCATCGCCGCGTTCCGCGCCGGCAACGCGCCGCACATCATGCAGGTGTTCGAGGTCGGCACCGCGACCATGATGAGCGCCACCGGCGCGATCAAGCCGGTCTATCAGCTGATGAAGGATGCGAACGAGCCGTTCGATCCCAAGGCCTACCTTCCGACGATAACGGGCTACTACTCGACCTCCAAGGGCGACATGCTGTCGTTTCCCTTCAATTCCTCGTCGATGGTGATGTGGATCAACAAGGACGAGCTGAAGAAGGCCGGCATTGCCGAGATTCCAAAAACCTGGCCGGAAGTGTTCGATGCTGCGAAGAAGCTCAAAGCGGCGGGTCATGCGACCTGCGGCTTCTCCAATGCCTGGGCGACCTGGGCGCATATCGAGCAGTTTTCCGCCTGGCATAACGTGCCGATCGGCACCAAGGCAAACGGCCTCGATGGCTTCGACACCGTGCTGCAATTCAATTCGCCCTTGCACGTAAAACATCTGCAGAACCTGATCGACCTGCAGAAGGACAAGACCTACGACTATGGCGGCCGCGCCAATGCCGGCGAAGCCCGCTTCGGCTCCGGCGAGTGCGCGATTTTCCTCACTTCCTCAGGCTATTATGGGACCGCGAAAGGTACCGCCAAGTTCGACTTCACCTCGGCGCCGATGCCCTATTATCCCAACGTCGCCGGCGCGCCGCAGAACTCGATCATCGGCGGCGCCTCGCTGTGGGTGATGGGCGGCAAGAAGCCCGAGGAATACAAGGGCGTCGCAAAGTTCTTCGCCTTCCTGTCGGATACCAACCGCCAGGCCAAGCTGCATCAGGAATCCGGCTACCTGCCGATCACCAAGGCGGCCTATGAAAAGACCAAGGCCGACGGCTTCTACGAGAAGAACCCGACGCTGCAAACGCCGCTGAAGGAGCTCACCAACAAGGAGCCGACCGAGAATTCGCGGGGCCTGCGCTTCGGCAACATGGTGCAGATGCGCGAGGTCTGGGCCGAGGAACTTGAGGCGGCGCTGGCGGGGCAAAAAACCGCTCAGCAAGCGCTCGACTCCGCGGTATCCCGCGGCAACGCCATGTTGCGGGCATTTGAAAAGACCGCAAAATAGATGGCAGCGTGGTTTCACGCACGGAACGACCTTCCCGCCGTCTTTGTGGTGGGGAGGGGGGCTCTTGGTGCTACGCCTGATCGCCAGACCAACAAGCCCGTCATCCTGAGGCGCTCGCCGTTCTTCACGGCGAGCCTCGAAGGGTGGGCCACAAGCGCTTGCGGCCATCCTTCGAGACGCCGCGCAAGTGCGCGGCTCCTCAGGATGACGGAGGATTTGTAGATGGAAAAGTCTGCCGTCTTCAACAGCAAATTGCTTCCGTATCTGCTGCTGATTCCGCAGCTCATCATCACATTCGTATTTTTCTACTGGCCCGCCAGCCAGGCGGTGTGGCAGTCGTTCCTGCGCGAGGATGCGTTCGGCCTGTCGTCGGAGTTCATCGGGCTGGAGAATTACCAGGCGCTGTTCGCGCAGCCCGAATATTACAAGGCCATGCTGACCACGGCGGTGTTCTCAACGCTGGTGGCCGTGCTGTCGCTCAGCATCGCGCTGTTGTTTGCAACCCAGGCCGACAAGAACCTCAAAGCCGCCCCGGTCTTCAAGACCTTCATGATCTGGCCCTATGCCGTCGCACCGGCCGTGGCCGGCGTGCTGTGGTTCTTCATGTTTCATCCCTCGCTCGGCACGTTCGCACGGCCGATGCGCCTGATGGGGTTTGACTGGAATCCATTGCTGAACGGCACCCACGCCATGATCCTGGTGGTGATGGCCGCGGTGTGGAAGCAGATTGCCTACAACTTCCTGTTCTTCCTGGCCGGATTGCAATCGATCCCCAAAAGCGTGATCGAAGCCGGCGCGATCGACGGCGCCGGGCCGATGCGGCGGTTCTGGACCATTGTGTTTCCGCTGCTGTCGCCGACGACTTTCTTCCTGCTGGTCGTGAACATCGTCTACGTTTTCTTCGATACGTTCGGCATCATCGATGCGGTGACCGGAGGGGGGCCTGCCGGCGCCACCACCACCATGGTCTACAAGGTCTATGCCGACGGCCGGCTCGGCGGCGACCTCGGCGGCTCAGCGGCGCAGTCGGTGGTGCTGATGGTGATCGTGATCGCGCTGACCGCGATCCAGTTCCGCTATGTCGAGCGCAGGGTGCAATACTGATGGTCGAGCATCGCCCCTGGAACGACATCATCGCCTACGCCATCCTCACCCTCGGCGTATTCATCGTCGCCTTCCCGGTCTATCTCGCGCTGATCGCCTCCACCCATGACGCGGCGACCGTGGTCGGCGGCAACATGCCGTTGTCGCCGGGCGGCCGCGCGCTGGAAAACTACTACCGCGCCATCTTCGTCGGCGGTTCGCGCACCGCCCGCGAGCCGGTCGGACATCTGCTGATGAATTCGTTCATCTCCGCGATCGGCATCGCGGTGGGCAAGATCTTCATCTCCATCCTGTCCGCCTATGCGGTGGTGTATTTCCGCTTTCCGTTCCGCCAGACCGCGTTCTGGATCATCTTCGTTACGCTGATGCTGCCGGTCGAGGTGCGCATCTATCCGACCTACAAGGTGGTGGCGGATCTGCACATGCTCGACACCTATGCGGGATTGATCCTGCCGCTGATCGCGTCGGCAACCGGCACATTGCTGTTCCGGCAGTTCTTCATGACGGTGCCCGACGAATTGCTGGAAGCTTCCAAGATCGACGGCGCCGGCCCGTTCCAGTTTTTCAAGGATACCTTGCTGCCGCTGTCGATCACGACTATCGCCGCGCTGTTCGTGATCCAGTTCATCTATGGCTGGAATCAGTATCTGTGGCCGCTGCTGATCACCACGCAGGATTCGATGCAGACCATCGTCACCGGCATCAAGAAGATGCTGACGACAACTGACGAACTCGCGGAATGGCAGCTGGCGATGGCCACCGCCATCCTCGCGATGCTTCCACCGGTCGCGGTGGTGGTGTTCATGCAGCGCTTGTTCGTGCGCGGGCTCGTCGAGACGGAAAAGTGAGGGGAAAGATGGCGAATAGCGAGTGGCGAATAATAGAGGCGAATAGCGAATGGCGAATAGCGAATAGAAAATTCGCGTTCTTCCCTATTCGCCACTCGCTATTCGCTATTCGCCCTCTTGGGGAAACCAATGGCTAACGTAACCCTCAGCGACGTTCGCAAAACCTACGCCGGCGGCTTCGAGGCCATCAAGGGCATCAGCCTCGATGTCGGCGACGGCCAGTTCTGCGTGCTGGTGGGCCCCTCAGGCTGCGGCAAGTCGACGCTGCTGCGCATGATCGCCGGGCTGGAAACCACAACGTCCGGCAAGATCGACATCGGTGGCCGCATCGTCAACGAGATCGAGCCGGCCGAGCGCGACATCGCCATGGTGTTCCAGAACTACGCGCTCTATCCGCATATGAGCGTCTACAACAACATGGCTTATGGCCTGCGCAATCGCCGCATGCCGGAAGCCGAGATCGACACCAGGGTCAACGAAGCCGCGAAAATTCTCGAACTCGGCGCGCTGCTGCAGCGCAAGCCGCGGCAGCTCTCCGGCGGCCAGCGCCAGCGCGTCGCGATGGGCCGCGCCATCGTGCGCCAGCCAAAAGTGTTTCTGTTCGACGAGCCGCTGTCCAACCTCGACGCCAAGCTGCGGATCGCGATGCGCGTCGAGATCCGCAAATTGCAGCGCCGGCTGAAGACCACGTCGATTTACGTCACCCACGATCAGCTGGAAGCGATGACGCTGGCCGATATCCTGGTGGTGATGAATGGCGGCCAGGTCGAGCAACTCGGCAATCCGCTCAACGTCTACCAGAAACCCGCCACAACCTTCGTGGCCTCCTTCATCGGCGCGCCGCCGATGAATCTGATGCCGCTACGCGATGCCGGCGGCTTCCAGGCTGCAGGCGGTGAAGGCATTTTGGGGGTCCGACCGGAAGACCTGGTCATATCGGGCGACGCGCCGGCGGGCGGTCTTGCGCTCGACCTGACAGTGGAAGCGATCGAGCGCGTCGGCGCCGAGACCTACGTCTATGGCATCCGCTCGCTTGCCGGCGACGCGCCGACGGTAAGCGCCAAACCGGGCGAACTGCCACCCGGCGAGGTAATCGTCCGGGTTCCCGGCACCGGCGCGCCGGCCATCGGCGAGCGTATCCGGGCCACCGCGCCGCGGGAGAAACTGCATTTGTTCAGCGCCGACGGCCGCAGCCGGATCGAGCTTTGATGAGCTTCGAACTGGCGGATCAAATTTGCCGTCAACTACACGCTTGACCTTAATGAGTGTATACTCATATTCAGGCCAATGGAAAGGTTGCCACGTTCTCCTCGACCGCTCAGGTGGGTCGGCTCCAGCCGGAAAGACTTTCGCGATTTTCCACCGAAGGTGCAGGACAGTTTCGGATTCGAACTATTCCTGGCGCAGACCGGCCAACGCCCGCCCTCAGCGAAGTTGCTCAAGGGATTGGGCGGCGGCACAGTGGAATTAATCGATGACTTCGACGGAGACACTTATCGGGCCATTTACACGGTGCGTTTGGAGTCTGCCGTCTATGTTCTGCACGCTTTCACGAAGAAATCGAAGCAGGGCAGCAAGACACCGCAAAGCGACGTAGATCTGATTAAGCGGCGCCTGAAGGATGCCGAGGCCGACCACATCGTACGAGCGAAGCAGGAGAGCAATAAATGACTGCCAAGATCGAAGTGCATGAAGGCAGCGGCAACATTTTTGCCGATTTGGGTTTGCCTGCTGCCGACAGCCACTTTTTGAAGGCGCAAATCGTGGCCGAGCTTTATCGGTTGACCAATGCGCGCAAGCTCACCCAGGACAAGGCGGGAGAGGTTATGGGCATTTCCCAGCCGGAGGTGTCTCGACTGTTCAAAGGGAATTTTCGCGAATATTCGATTGAGCGCCTGATGGCTTTTCTTACGGCGTTCGACCTGGACGTGGAGATTATTTCCCGGCCACGGCCAAAACGGGCCAAACAATCGGATCGCGGACAAATTATCTTCAAGCCAGTGGCGGCTTAACGGTTACTTCCGGCCGATTCCCGCAGCCGCTTGAACGCCTTGCAAATCATGCCCATATTGCGTGTTGACCGCACGGCACACCGCCGGACGGCCAAAAATGGGGCGCCGCAAGGGCCCCTCAAAGTCGCTTCGAGAGGACTTTGTGATGTCTCGTGTTCCTTCGTTATCCAGTCCGTTCCTGTTGGGATTCGACGAAATCGAGCGTGCGCTCGATCGCGTCGTCAAGGGTGCCGACGGCTACCCGCCCTACAATATCGAGCGCTGCGACCGTCACAACGGTCAGCCCGAGCGGCTTCGGATCACGCTGGCGGTGGCGGGTTTTACCCGCGACCAACTCGATGTAACCATTGAGGAAAACCAGCTCGTCATCCGCGGGCGCCAGCAGGACGACAAGGCCCGGCAATACATCCATCGCGGCATCGCCGCGCGCCACTTCCAGCGCACTTTCGTGCTGGCGGAGGGGATGCAGGTGCTGGGCGCGGACCTGAAAAACGGGCTGCTGTCGATCGACCTTGCCAGGCCGGAACCTGAAAAGGTCGTTAAGACAATCGCTATCAATGAGCACGAATAATGCATGATCCGGAAAAGTGGGGAACCGGTTTTCCGATCGAGATCATGCATCTGAGATGGAACTAGTAGCGGACTCGACCGCTTGGTCTACAGAAGGAGTCGAGACCATGACCGAAGGTAACGTTGCGTACGAAACAAATAGCGTCTCCCCCGAGGCGCTGGCCGCGCTCGGCGAGGGCCAACTCGCCTATGTGAAACAGATCCGCTCCGAGGACGTGCCGGGGCTTTTCCCCCAGGCGCCGCATCTTGCTCCCGGCCTGAAACTGTTCGCGCTGCACACCGCGAGCGGCCAGCCGATCATGCTGACCGATTCGCGCGAAGCCGCGATCGCAAATGCATGGAGCAACGAGCTGCAGGCCGTCAGCGTTCACTGAACGCAGGCGAAGCACAGGATTGATTAGCGATACGCGGGCGCTCGTCCTCGATTTGATCGGGGACGCGGCCCGCGTATTTTATCGATGACCTTTATGGGAATATTGATTGCTTACCGAGGTAATCTTGTCCGATGGGTCGGAAGCGTTGCTTTGCGTTTGACGCTATAGTCAGCCAACGTCCGGATGCGTCGGTATACGGACAACAGAATTTTAAGAGAGACGAGAGGCCTTTCTGTTCTAGCGTCAACAGCTTCTGCCGAGCCGATCTGTAACATTTCGGCCATTTCCTTACTGTATTCGCTGATAAGTCGTAGTTCTTCACGGCTGAGCGCGATTTTTTCCCGTTCAACTTCTATCCGCAATAGTTTTCGGCGTTGAAGATCGGTCATGATTTTATTGTAAAGCGCATTGCATGCCGTGATCGAGCCGGCCACGACGGCGACGATTTCAGCGAGCAATTCCGCTTGTTCTAGGATCAATGCCAATTCGATCCATCCTGGCGAAGCATAGCGGATGGAAATAACGCGTGGCCGTGCGTTAGCTGGTGTGGCGTATTTCAGTTGATTATAAAAATTCACTGCACTGTAACCGCCTCGCCAAGGGAAGGCTCTAAATGCTCGTTCGATACGCTCACTGTCGAATTCGCTTTCTGACGGAACAATCGCATCAAGCGCGAAATAAGCCTGCTCGTAAGTGCGCGGAAATCTATAGAGATCATCCAGCGTCCATCGACCATCCATTAGGATCGCATAGTTGTCGTAAATCCGCGCCATTCTAATTCCTCTCTAAAATTGCGTCTTACGCAACGTCTTGGCGGCCTCGCCGCGATTGCGGATATTGGATCGAAAAGCTCGCCGTTGGCGACCAATGAATTTTCGACTATTGCGGAAAGTAGCAAAGGGAACGGCCGGCCATTTAAAAAACCCGCGTCGCCTCGGCCTCGACCCTTTTGCGAATCAGTGGATGTAGCCCATTGCGTGTGGTGAGATCCACCTCGACGCCAAGCCCTTTTTCCAACAATCGTTTGGCGGCGACCAGATCCAGAACGCTGAATCGTCCGCGCGGGTCGTAGTCCAGGAAAAGGTCGATGTCGCTTCCGGCATTGGCTTTGTTGCGAGCCGTTGAACCGAACAGGTAAAGCGATGTCGCGCCTAACCCCTTGAGGGCGTCGGCATGGTTCTTCAGCTTCCTGAGCGCTTCGGACCTCTTCATCTTTTTAATATACCACAGCCCGGAGCTAAACCGCAGCCAAGCAATAACGCGGTCAGCCTACGCCGCGCTCGCCGGCGGCAGCGCCAGCACCGAATAGATCGCCTGCGCGTCGCGCGAGGCGCGCAGTTTCTTGGCGACATCCTGGTCGCGCAACAGCCGCGCGATCCGCGCCAGCGCTTTCAGGTGATCGGCGCCGGCGCCTTCCGGGGCCAGCAGCAGGAAGATCAGGTCGACCGGCTGGCCGTCCATCGCCTCGAAATCGATCGGGCGCTCCAGGCGGGCGAACAGGCCGAACAGCTTTTCCAGCTTCGGCAGCTTGCCGTGCGGGATGGCGACGCCGTAGCCGACCGCGGTGGTGCCCAGTTTCTCGCGCTGCAGCAGGACTTCGAAGATCGAACGTTCGTTCTGACCGGTCAGGGTGGCCGCGCGCGCGGACAATTCCTGCAGCGCCTGCTTCTTGCTGTTGACTTTCAACGCCGGGAGTATCGCCTCGGGCGCGACCAGATCGGTAATCGTCATGGGGCTTCCGAGGTGAAGTTTGAACGTCCGGGGTGTGACATAGGCTTACATGAGGCGGCGTCAAGCGGGAAAACAGTCGGTCCGGAATTGCGTCCATCTGTAACGCAAAACCGGTGCCAATTCCTTAAATTCCAGGCCGGCCCGGCAAGGCGGCGAACTTATAGGGACCGCCTCGGGGGGCGTCAATGCTGCCCGGCATTTAACCACCGGGGGTTACGGCCGGGGGATCGACCCAGCCGACATTGCCGTCCGGCCGCCGGTAGATGATGTTAACCCGGCCGCTGCCGCCATGCTGGAACACGATCACCGGCGCGCCGGTCAAATCCAGCTCCATCACCGCCTCGCTGACCGACAACCGCTTCAGCGACGTGGTGGCCTCGGCGATGATCACCGCGTTGTAGGCGGTCTCGTCCTCGCCGTCGGAAGCAGGCGCCTCGATGATATAGCTCGGCGCGTCCAGCGTCGGCATGCTCATTTCCGCGATCGCCACCGCCGCCGCATGCGTCTTGCGGGCGGAACGGTCCTTGAGCCGGCTCTTGTAGCGGCGCAGCCGCTTCTCGATCTGCAGCAGCGCCTGGTCGGCGCTGGCATAGGCGTCGGCGGCATTGGATTCGGCCTCCAGCGTGATCCCGGAATCCAGATGAAGCGCGCAGTCGGTACGGAAACCGAAGCCGTCCTTGCTGAGCGTGATATGGCCGGAATAATTGCCGTCGAAATATTTGCGCAGGACTTCTTCGGTGCGTTCGCTGACGCGCCCGCGAAGCGCTTCGCCGACACTGATGCTTTTGCCCGAGACTCGTACGGTCATGTCATGCCTCGTTTCAGCAGAGGTTCAAGAAATCAGTATCCAGATTGGCGGAAGCCGATCAAGCCGGTGCGGTGTCGCGGGAGCGGTCGGCAGGTATGGCTGGCGCCGAAAGTGCATTGCCGAGCATACTCTGTTTGTCGCGGCGGCGCTGCACCGAGGATGGAATGCGCATCGCCTCGCGGTATTTCGCCACGGTGCGGCGGGCAATATCAATGCCGGCCTCGCGCAATCGTTCCACGATGGTGTCGTCCGACAGGATCGCAGTCGCGCTTTCTGCGTCGATCAATTGCTTGATATGGTGACGAACGGCTTCCGCGGAATGGGCTTCGCCGCCGTCGGCGGATGCAATCGAGGCGGTGAAGAAATATTTCAATTCAAAACTGCCGCGATTGGTCGCCATGTATTTGTTGGCGGTGACGCGCGACACCGTCAATTCGTGCATCTGAATCGCGTCCGCCACCGCCTTGAGATTGAGCGGCCGCAAATGCGCCACGCCTTGCGTGAAAAACCCGTCCTGCTGCCGCACGATTTCAGTTGCGACTTTCAGGATGGTGCGGGCGCGCTGATCGAGCGCGCGCACCAGCCATGTCGCGTTCTGCAGGCAATCGGTGAAATAGGATTTGTCGCCGTCCTTGCGGATCGTCTTCGACAGTTCTGAATAATACACCTGATTGACCAGCACCCTGGGCAGCGTGTCGCTGTTGAGTTCGACATGCCAGCCGCCGTCCGGCCCCGGCCGCACATAGACATCAGGCACCACGGTCTGCATCCGCGCCGAGCCGAATTTCAAACCCGGTTTTGGATCGAGCCGCCTGATCTCGCCGATCATGTCGGCGAGATCGTCGTCATCGACGCCGCAGAGTTTTCGCAAGCTTCCGATATCGCGCTTTGCCAGCAGATCGAGATGCTCGACCAGCGCCTGCATCGCGGGGTCGTAGCGATTTTGCTCGCGCAGCTGGATCGCGAGGCATTCGCTCAAATTTCGCGCGCAGACGCCGGGCGGATCGAATTTCTGTAAAGCGGCAAGCACCGCCTCGACGTCATGGGGCGAGGCGCCGAGCCGCTCGGCGGCTTGGCCCAGATCCGGCGGCAGGTAACCCGCCTCGTCCACCAGGTCGATCAGATATTGCCCGATCATGCGCTGCGCCGGCGCGGTGAATGCCACCGCCAATTGCTCGGCGAGATGGCTGCCGAGCGTGATCTCGGCCGCCACAAAGGCTTCCATGTTGTAGCTGTCGTCGTTCGACGCGCCGCCGCCCCATTCGGTATAGGCGGTTGGCGCTGCGTCCTGCGCGGTGCGCGCGGCGGCCTCGGCCGGCTCCTCGGAAAACACGTTGTCGAGACCGGTGTCCAGCGTCTGCTCGATCTCGGCGCGGCTGCCGAGATCGCGGTTCATCCACTCTTCCTGGCCGGGCTCAAAACCGTCGCCGCCACTCGCGTTGATGGCCTCGGAATGGTGGCCGGTGCCGCCATCAAGGCCGGAGCCCGGTTCGAAGCTCGAATCCGGATCGTCGCGGTCGGAGAACTCGGCGCGCTCCGGCTGCGGCTCGCCCCGCACCGGCGGCTCGGCGCCGTCACTGGCGCGCTCGAGCAGCGGATTGCGCTCCAATTCGTCCTCGACAAAGGCCGCCAGATCGAGATTCGACAGCTGCAGCAGCTTGATCGCCTGCATCAGCTGCGGCGTCATCACCAGCGACTGCGACTGGCGGAACTCTAATCTCTGCGAAAGCGCCATATACCGGAGTACCGTTAAGCAAGAACCGAACCAAGGTTTGGTCCGATTCTTGCTTTAAACCAGTCGAAACCCGATGTACACGGCTTGACGAATTGTAAATTTGGGTTAGAGGCGGAATTCCTCGCCAAGGTAAAGGCGCCGTACATCCGGGTTGTTGACGATCTCGTCCGGATTGCCCTCGGTCAGAATCTCACCGGCATAGACGATATAGGCGCGGTCGGTCAGTCCCAGCGTTTCGCGCACATTGTGGTCGGTGATCAGCACGCCGATACCGCGATTGGTGAGATGGCGGACGAGATCCTGAATATCCCCCACCGCGATCGGATCGATGCCGGCAAAGGGCTCGTCGAGCAGCATGTAGTTCGGCCGCGTCGCCAGCGCGCGTGCGATTTCGACGCGGCGGCGCTCGCCGCCGGACAGCGCGATGGATGGCGTTTTACGCAGTCTTGCGATGTTGAACTCGTCGAGCAGCGAACTCAGCTCGGCCTCGCGCTTTTTCTTCGAGGGCTCCACCACCTCCAGCACGGCGCGGATATTCTGCTCCACCGTGAGGCCGCGAAAGATCGAGGCTTCCTGCGGCAGATAGCCGATCCCAAGCCGGGCGCGCTGATACATCGGCAGCCGCGTGACGTCATGGCCGTCGAGTTCGATGGCGCCGCGATCCGCCTTGATCAGGCCGGTGATCATGTAGAAAACCGTGGTCTTGCCGGCGCCGTTCGGGCCGAGCAAACCGACGGCCTCGCCGCGGCGGACATAGATGCTGACGCCGCGCACAACCTGGCGCGAGCCGAAACTTTTTTCCACGCTATGCACAGCCAGATAGCCGGCCTTGGTGGCGAAGCGCGGCGCGGCCGCGCCATTGCCCGCGCTGCGCGGCCGGGGTTTTTCCGCAGGCGAAGCGTCTCGCCTCAACAGCGGCGGCGCCTCGCGGACCGCGTCGCGCGCGATCGGCGGGGCATCGCGCACCGGCTGGGTGAGCATGCCGCCGATAGAGTCGCCGAGCGCGGTGATATCCGGATGCGACCGCGCAAATCCTTGCGCACCGCGTTTGCGGGCGCGCCGACGGAACATGCCGAGTAAATCCACCATCCCCGCTTCGCTCAGCCTTTCACGGTGATCCGCGGCAGCACCGCGGCGATTCGTTTTGCGCGCGCAGCATGTTCCTTGTCCCCTGGAACGCTAGCGCGAATTCTATCCTGCCGGAAAATGCTTTACGGATCGCATCCCCAAGCCGTGCGGTAGATACAGGCTCGCGCCGGCCGGTTCAAGCCTACGAGCCGGCGCCCATCAAATAACCTATTGATATTATTTCGGTTTATTTGCAGCAGGTGCAGGCTGCACGGGGGCGGGCGCCGGAGCGGCAGTAGATCCCGGCATGCCCGGAATACCGGGAGGGCCGCTCCCTCCCGACGACTGGAACAGGCCCTGCACGCGCCCGCCCTCGGATTCCACGCGCGAGACGCCGGTGGTCATGTCGACCACCAGGCGGTCGCCGCGCAAGATGTTCTGGCCCTGGGTCAGGACCACGCCGCCCTGCATGGTGACCTGGTTGGCTTTGGTGTCGAAGATCGCGGTTTCGCCGGTCACGATCTGATCCTTCTGGGTGACGACGACGCTGCCCCTGGCTTCCAACCGGCGGATCGATGAACTGCCGCCGGGCCCCGGGGTTGCCGATTGGATCGGACCGGTCTTGGCTCCCTTGGGAGCGGGTGCCGGCGCAGGCGCCGCGCTTTGATCGTAAAACACCACCAGCGATTTGGAGGTCATGGTGGTGTCGCCCTGCACCACCTTCACATTGCCGGCAAAGGTCGCTTCTTTTTTCTTGTCGCGCATCTCCAGCGAGGCCGCTTCGATCTGGATCGGCTGGTCGCGATTTTGCGAAAAGCCCTGCATGGCGTTGGGCACGCCCTTCACGGCGCTTTGCGCGGCGGCGTCGCCAACCGCCATCGCCGCGAGCGCAATCAGGACCGTGTGCATGCAGCGCGCGGGGCGCCGGAAAAAGTTCATCATCAAAATCATTTCGCGTTGGCGCGCTTGGCCGGTGACGGCCGCGCTTTGGTGGGCTGGGCCGGAGGTGGTTCCGGCACAGGCTCGGGCTCAACCGACGCCGGGGCGGGATCGGGACTGTCCATGATCAGGTTCATCACGACATGGCCCTCGAATCGAACCAGCGCTCCCTTTTCGGTGATTCGAAGCTTGTCGGCAGTAAGCGTGCCGTTGAGCAATTTGACATCGACAGGTTCTTCCGAGGTTACGATGCCCTTGCCGATGTCGAGCAGCGCCTGCGACAGACGCGCCTCGTAGCCGGTGGAGGATTGCAGGAAGATATCCTTGCGCAGATCCAAGAGCTGCGCCTTGGTATCGAACTGGCCGGTGCGCGCTTCCAGGGTCACCGTCGAACGGTCTTCCTGCAGGACTTTTGCGCGCAGCGTCTTCAGCTCGACACGATCGGGGTCGGTCAGATCCTGCGTCGCAGTTTTCGCCCATACTTCGTAGGGCCGCTGGTCCGGCGTGAAACCGGACATGTGCGGCGATTCCATGGTGATCTTTGAGCCGGACACCACGAGATTGTCCATGTCGACCGGCAGCTGCTTCATCAAGGCGCGAAACGGATTGAAGATCGATATCGCGACCACGCCGGCCATCGCCAGTCCTACCACCGCCGGAACCGCGATCCGCAGAATGCGCACCATCCGGCTATGGCGCGCGGCGATGGCAAATCGCGCGTCCATGCCGGCTTGAAGGGCTGCGTTCTGGACCGAATACACCGCTGCTCCGAAACCTAAGGTCGACCCGGCTAATCTACGCCGAAATGCTTAAATATGCAGCCTTATCAGAACGATCAGTGTGACCGAAACGGGGCGAACCGCTGCTACATCGTGTCCCGGACGCGGTGCGGCATTCTTCATGCCGCTCCGCAGAGCCGGGACCGCAACGAACGCAGGAGCCTGTGGCGGTCCCGGCTCTGCGGTGCACGGTGAAGAACGCTGCACCGCGTCCGGGACACAACATCGTTCCCTCACGAATGCGCGAAAACGTCCTCGGTGTCCCAGCCCTGCAGATCAAGTTGTGCCCGGGTCGGCAGAAACCCGAAGCACGCTTGCGCCAGCCCGGTGCGGCCCTCGCGCGCGAGCATGGCGTCGAGCCGCTCGCGGAGGGCATGCAGATGCAGCACATCGGAAGCGGCATAAGCCAATTGCGCGTCGCTCAATGTCTGCGAGCCCCAGTCGCTGGACTGTTGCTGCTTCGACAGGTCGATGTTGAGGACCTCGCGCACCAGGTCCTTCAGGCCATGGCGGTCGGTATAGGTGCGGGACAGCCGGGAGGCGATCTTGGTGCAGTACACCGGCTGCGGCATCACGCCGAAGGCGTTGTACAGCGCCGCCAGATCGAACCGCGCGAAATGAAAAATTTTTGTGATGTTCGGATCGCCCAGCAACACCTTGAGGTTTGGCGCGCCGGCATGATCCTTTGGAATTTGCACCACATCCGCGCTGCCGTCGCCGGGCGACAGCTGGACCACGCAGAGCCGGTCGCGATGCGGGTGCAGCCCCATGGTCTCGGTGTCGATCGCCACCGAATCTTTATAGCGGGCAAGATCCGGCAGATCGCCGCGATGCAGGCGGATGGTCATGGTGTCCTGGTCTTTCGGGCCCCGTCGAATCGACGCGCAGCGTAGCGCGAAGACAAGGGCAAGGTAACACCCTTTGGGCAATCATTCGGGTAGGCCGCAGCCGCTCACTCGAACGATACGCCGGTCAGTTGTTGCGACACCTCCCAGAGCTTGGCCGCGCCGGCCTTGTCCCTGGCTTGCGGCATGATCCAGGCCGGAGCCGGTGGTCCTTTCAACTCGTTGAGGCCGCTCGGACCATAATATCCGCCGCCTTTGGCTTGCGGAGAGGTCGCGGCGAATAGCGTCGGCAGCGCGCCGCTTTCAGCGGACTGACTGAACAGCGGCGCGGCAAGCTGGGTGGCAAACGAGAGCAGTCCCGCGCCGGGCCCGTTCGTGAACAGATCGGTGCGTGCCCATCCGGGATGCGCGGCATTGCTGATCAGGTTCCAGCCCGCGGCATCGCTGCGGTGCTGCAGTTCGAGCGCGAACATCAGCATTGCGAGTTTCGATTGATTGTAGGCCTTCCACGGCGAGTAAAGTCGCTCGCCCTGCAGATCGCTGAACTGAATGAACCCTGTGCGATGCGCGATGCTGCTGAGATTGACCACCCGCGGCTGCCGGGCGCTGCGCAGGTGCGGAAGCAATCGTGCCGTCAGCGCGTAGTGGCCGAGATAATTGGTTCCGAACTGCATTTCGAAACCGTCGGCAGTAGTCTGTCGCGTCGGCAGCGCCATGACGCCCGCGTTGTTGATCAGCAAATCGAGCGACGAATGCGCGGCGGCGAAGCGGCGGGCAAAATCGGCTATCGAAGCAAGACTTGCCAGATCGAGCGCCTCGAAACTGATTTTGGCGTCGGGGAATTCAACGCGGATTTTTGATACTGCTTCGCGGCCTTTTGTCTCGTTGCGGCCGGTCAGCACCACCTCCGCGCCGGCCTGCGCGAGCCTCATCGCGGTCTGATAGCCGAGCCCGCCGGTCGCGCCGGTGACGATAGCGAGCTTGCCCGCTTGGGCCGGAATGTCGGCAGCGGTCCAGTCGGCCATGGCTATTTTCTCCACCGTCGGATCGATCGCAGCACCGATCCAGCGTCTGAAAAGGTCTCCGCTTCCAAAGAGAAGATCAACCCGGCGCGATTACTTGGCGCGATTACTTGGCGCGAAGTTGCCCGATGGCGCTGAGCCAGTTTTCCATGTGGAAGGTCTTTGCGATTTTGCCGTCCTTGATGGTCTGGATGTCGATCGCCATCATCCTGAAGCTTTTGCCGGAGTGGGGAACGCCGAACAGGTCGCCTGACGGCGTGCCCGTCACCTCGCCGCGCACGATCACCCGGTCGCCGGCGACCAGCATCTCCTTGATGTCGAATTTCATGTCCGGAATGGTGTTGGCGAAATTCGAGACCACCTTGATCGAGGTGTCGCGGCCCCAGCATTCGCCGGGCAGATAGCCTGAGCAGGATTGATAGTCTTCGGTCAGGATTTGCTCCTGAATGGCTTTAACGTCACCCCGGCTGGTGACGTTGAACAGGCCGTACCAGGGCGCGATGACGGCGCGGGCTTGTTCATCCGTGAGGCTGGTCATGGCTTTGTCCTGCAGGTTGACGGATGTTTCAGCGGCCCGCGCAGAAGCGCCGAGAAAGGGTGCGGAAAGCGCTGCGCATAAGATGAGTATGTATTTCATCCTACATACTATGAAGGTCGACATACTGATTTGCAAGTGATATTTTTGGACATGGCAAAAACCACTGATTCCAAAGGGAAAACCTTGGCCGCCGCGGCCAGGTTGTTTCGCCAGCAGGGCTATCACGGTACCGCGCTGCACGACATTCTGGCCGCCGGGGGCTCGCCGCGGGGCTCGTTGTATTTCCACTTTCCGAAAGGCAAGGAGGAAATCGGCGAGGCTGCGCTGACGCTTGCGGGGGAAGCGGTGCGCCAGGCCATCGCGAAGGCCGCCGAGACGTCGGAGAATGCCGAAGTGTTTCTCACCCGGATCGCGCGCGGCATGGCGTCGGATCTTGAGACCTCCGATTACAAGGAGGGTTGTCCGATCGCGACCACGGCGCTCGAAACCTCGTCGCACTCCGACGCGCTGGGCGCTGCGACCCGCACCGCATTCCAGAAATGGGAAAACGAAATCAGACGCGGGCTGGAGCGCTTCGGCATTGGGGATGCGGAACTGGTCGCCACCACCGTGCTCAGCCAGCTCGAAGGCGCGCTCTTGCTCGCGCGCACCTATCGCAGCCTCGAACCGATGCACCGCGCCGAGCAGGCGCTGAAGCTGCTGCTGCGTGACCGGCGATTATGAGCCGTGGCAATGCTATCCCCGGCCGATCAAACTGGGTCAATATGGTCCATTCCGAAAGTCACCCAGGTGCCGTGATGAAAACCGAACAACAACGTCTTCCCCGCTTTGCCGTGCTGATCGATGCGGACAATACCTCGCCGCAGATCGCGAGCGGGCTTTTCGAGGAAGTGGCGAAATTCGGCGAGGCCAGCGTTCGCCGCATTTATGGAGACTTCTCCAATCAGCGGCTCAAATCCTGGACCGAAATTCTCCAGAAGTACGCGATCGATCCCTATCAGCAATTTGCCTACACAACGGGGAAGAACGCTTCCGACATCGCGCTGGTGATCGACGCCATGGACCTCTTGCACAGCGGCCGTTTCGACGGCTTCTGCCTGGTATCATCAGACAGCGATTTCACCCGTCTTGCCTCGCGGCTGCGCGAGCAAGGCGCCGACGTCTACGGTTTTGGCGCGCAGAAAACGCCGGAGAGTTTTCGGCAGGCGTGCCGCCGCTTCATCTACACCGAGAACCTGCTGCCGCAGACGCCGGCATCGAATTCCAGCGCAGCGCCGAAAGCAAAATCATTGCAGCCGCCAAGCGCCGCGCTTCCCCTTTTGAAAAAGGCCATTTCGCAAATCGAAAGCGACGACGGCTGGGTAAGGCTGGATTTTGTCGGATCGCGATTGACCAATCTGGTGTCGGACTTCGACTCCCGCAGCTACGGCTTCACAAAGCTGAGCGACCTCGTGCGCAACACCGGCATGTTCGACGTCGAGAAAACCGACGGCAACCGCACACGCATCCGCGCCAAGCCGAAGCAAAGTTCAAAGGCGAGCGTGAAGCGCAAGCGAACAGCAAAAAAGAAAGTGCCGAGTCCAGCGGTGGTATGAAGTAATCGGGAAGCTGTCCCAGTTCCTCTTTTGGAACCCATTAATGCTGTCTAGAGTCGGGAACCGGACACTAGCGGGCCGGTTATCCCCGCGATCTACTGAGCCGGGCTCAAACGGCATCCCTGAAAAATCCGACCGTTATTGATCGGGCTTGGGAAACTGGTCGCAAGGCGACCTTCAAGATCAAATCAAACAGCTTGGAGGTCTGTCATGCCCGCACGAAACGAATCGACCCGCGCGATCGCCCGGCTTCAACTGGAAACGCCCGTTTCCGACGATGCGAGTTTGCTTGAATTGCAAGAGCAGGCCGCGGACTATGTACGTGAAGCGAAGCGCCGTGCTCCCTCAGAGCCCGATGAGTTGGTGTCCTCAGTGCTGGATGCGGTCGCACGCGATTACTTTCGCCACGCCATCAAAAAACAACGAACGCGCATGCGGCGAGCGCTGCCTGTTCTGCTGGTGCTGTCCGCGATGACGCTGTTCGCCGCTCCGGCGGTCGCGCAGACGGATTACGATGGCGTCTGGAGCGTGACAGTCATCACCAGGACCGGAAGCTGTCAGCCGACCACCAGCTATCCATTGGTCGTGACCGATGGCAACGTGTCCGGTGCTGCCGACCTGTCAGGCAGCGTCGGACGAAATGGCGTGGTCCGGGCCTCGCTGAGGGGCGCCTTTGCCAATGGGCAGCTAAGCGGCAATGCCGGTTCCGGAAGATGGAATGCGGCGTCGGCCGGAATGCCCTGCAGCGGCCGATGGATGGCGACAAGGCGGTGACGAGCGTGGGATTCTCGACGGTGCGGGTTGCTTGGTCGGCTACAACGATTTCCCCGACTTGAAATCTACCCGTGCTAATAATAGTTATTGGTCGCGTTGAAATTTGTGGAAGCGAAGGAATCCTCCATGGCGATCAGTGCAGACTTGGGAACAAGTCTTGAAAAATTCGTGACGAAACTGGTCGCGACTGGCCGGTACGGATCCAAAAGCGAGGTGCTGCGCGAGGGGGTTCGGTTGATCCAAGAGCGTGAAACCCGACTAGCCGCGCTCGACGCCTCGATCGCCCGCGGTTTGGCCGATGCCGATGCCGGCCGCGTCACGCCGGTGGTCAAGGCCTTCGATCGCGTGGAATTGATGCTGCGTGCGAAAGCGGGTACCAAACGGCCGTGATTGTCGTCCTTACGGCTGAGGCGGAAACCGATCTGGAAAGTATTGCTGAATATATCTCACGCGACAGCGTGACGGCCGCGTTAAACGTTGTGCATGACCTGCGAGAAAAATGTCTTGCGCTCGCCGACGCGCCACGCGGCTATCCGCTGGTACCGCGTTACGAACATCAAGGTATCCGTAGACGTCCGTTCGGCAGTTACCTGATTTTCTATCGTGTCGGCACTGAGATCGTCGAAGTGGTGCACATTCTTCATGGTGCTCGCGACTATGAGCCGCTGTTGTTTCCAGAAGGGTAAGCGAAACAAATAATCAGGATTTTCGAGCAGTGGTGCCCAGGAAAGGACTCGAACCTTCACGACCGTTAAGCCACTGGCACCTGAAGCCAGCGCGTCTACCAATTCCGCCACCTGGGCCCAGGTTGCTCGGCTAGAGCGCCGGTTACTATTGGTCAGCCGCGCGCTTGTCAAATTGCTTCGATGCCACCCAAATGCGCTGTACAGCGCGGGGCCATTGGCGTATCGCGAAATGGCGAAAAGACCCGCGCCCGCACGCATTTGAACGGTTCAGGATCAGTCCCATGCCCTCGAATATCGACACCCTCGTCACGGTTTTCGGCGGATCGGGCTTTATCGGGCGGCATGTGGTGCGGGCGCTGGCCAAGCGCGATTACCGCATCCGGGTCGCGGTGCGCCGCCCGGAACTGGCCGGCCATCTGCAGCCGCTCGGCAGGGTCGGCCAGATCCATGCCGTGCAGGCCAATTTGCGCTATCCGGCGTCGGTCGAGGCCGCGATGCGCGACAGCCACGCCGCCATCAACCTGGTCGGCATTCTCGCCGAAGGCGGCGCGCAGCGTTTCGATGCGGTGCAGGGTGCGGGCCCGGGCGCGGTAGCGAAGGCCGCCAATGCCGTCGGCGCGCGGATGGTGCATGTCTCGGCGATCGGCGCCGATGAAAATTCGGCGTCGCGCTACGCGCGCTCCAAGGCAGCCGGCGAACAGGCGGTGCTCGCCACCGTGCCCGCGGCGACGATCCTGCGGCCTTCGGTGGTGTTCGGTCCCGAGGATCAGTTCAGCAACCGCTTTGCGGCGCTGGCCTGGGTATCGCCCTTCCTGCCGCTGATCGGCGGCGGGCTGACGAGGTTGCAGCCGGTATATGTCGGCGATGTCGCCACCGCGGTTGCGGACGCGGTCGACGGCAAGACCAAGGAAGGCGCCGTCTACGAGCTCGGCGGCCCGGAAGTGCTGACCATGCGCGAGGTCATGGAGATCATCCTGGCGGTGATCGAACGCAAGCGCATGTTCGTCTCGCTGCCGTTCGGCCTCGCAAAGCTGCAGGCGCTGGCGCTGCAGTTCGCGCCGGGGCCGCTAAAACTGACGCCGGACCAGGTGGAGCTGCTGCGCGGCGACAATGTGGTGTCGGATGCGGCAAAGGCCGCGGGGCTGACGCTGGAAGGCTTGGGTATCACGCCGGATTCGCTGGAAGCCGTTGCGCCGCAGTACCTCTGGCGCTTCCGCAAGATGGGACAGTTTCAGAAGAAAAGCGCGTAGGTTCTTGTCGTCCTCGCCTTAAGAGCGTAGGGCGCAATAAGCGAAGCGCATTGCGCCGTTTAAGCGCGCAACGCTACTGAATGGCGCAATGCGCTGCGCTTATTGCGCCCTACGGCTGCCCCGGATTGCGCTGCGCTCCATCCGGGCTACGACAAAATATTTTTGCGGAACCTAAAAATTCCTATTGATGGTATTCCTAGTCTACTGTATATATTCCGTGTCCTGTCCGGTGAGGGGGCGCTTTCTAGAAGCGATCCTGCAGCGGACAGAGCGAAAGCTGGCCGGACCGGGGCGCCCCGGAATGGTCGACAGGCCGATGGCCAGGTGGAGCGCTGGGAGGCGCAGCGCCTTGCCTTGGGCGCGCGCGGTTGCCTTGCCGCGCGAGGTGGGCTCACCACCCGCCTCCAAGGATGCCTCGCAAGCATCCTGGCGCCTCCCACCGCTCCATCCCTTGCTTGGGTTCGCGAGGGAAATGGCAAACCTCGGACGCATTGCGCCGCGAGAATGCACAGGCTTGGCTGTTTGAAATTTGAATCGGAAATTTAATGTAAGACGCTGCCACATTCTCAGCGTCGTCCCCGCGCCGTCGCGGGGATGACCAATTATCTTCCCAGCGCCAGCGCGATCAGGCCGAGGGTGCCGACGATCACGCGCCACCAGGCGAACAGCGTAAAACCGTGGCGGGTGACGTAATTCAAAAACGTTTTCACCACGATGATCGCGGTGATGAACGACACCACGAATCCGATCGCGACAATCCCCAGGTGATCCGCCGACATCTCGGCACGGCTCTTGTAGAGATCGTAGACGAACGCGCCGAGCATGGTCGGGATCGCGAGAAAAAATGAAAACTCCGCCGCCGCGCGCTTGTCGGCCCCGAGCAGCATGGCAGCTACGATGCTGGCGCCGGAGCGCGACACCCCGGGGATCATCGCAAGGCACTGCGCGAATCCGATCTTCAGATACATCGGAATGGGAAACGTGGTGGCGTCGTGCTCATGCGGCTCGAGATCGAGTTGATCGACCCACAGCAGGATCGCGCCGCCGACGATCAGCGAAAAGCACACCACCCATGGATTGAACAGGTAGCTCTTGATGTAGCCGCCGGCGGCCGCCCCGATCACCGCCGCGGGCAAGAACGCCACCAGCACGCCGATGACGAATCTGCCGGTCCTCGGGATTGGAGAACATGCCGAGCGCGATCCGCCACAATTTGCCGAAATAGATCGCGACAATGGCGAGGATGGCGCCGAGCTGGATCAGCACCGCAAAACTCTTCCAGAAATTATCCTCGCCGAGATCGAAAAACCGTTCCGCCAGCAACAGATGGCCGGTGGAGGACACGGGCAAAAATTCCGTGACGCCTTCGACGATGCCGAGTATCACCGCCCTGATCGAATCGGAAATCATGATGGGGTCCGTAACTTGCGGGAAAAGCCGGGTTCTTCTCGCCTATTCGCATCCCCGCCGCAATGTCAAAAACAACGGCCTGGCCCGGCAATGTGGAATGTGCGGTAAGGCGCAAGCCGTGCCCCGGATGCTGCGCAGCACGCCCTCTTCGGCGTGGTGCGCTGCTAAGCCGGGGCCGTCACGAACGCCGGCGTTTGGTACGGTCCCGGCTTTGCGGAGCAGCGTGAAGAACGCTGCACCGCGTCCGGGACACGCGGCCCGCGAAAGCGGCTTCCCCCGGCAGTGAGAGTTTGTTAAGCACCGCAAATCTATCAAGGGCTTCATGTTCACGCTGTTTCACCATCCATTCTGCCCGCATTCGCGTTTCATCCGGCTCGCCTTCGGCGAGCACGGCCTCGATCTGCGGCTGGTGGAGGAGCGCGTCTGGGAGCGGCGCGAGGCGTTCCTGGCGCTCAATCCGGCGGGCACCACGCCGGTGCTGACGACCGCCGGCTTTCCGCCTATTCCCGGCGCCGGTGTGATCGCCGAGTATCTCGACGAGGCCCATGGCCCGGCGGCAAGCGATCGCCGGCTGCTGCCGGTCGCGATGGCCGAGCGCATCGAAGTGCGCCGCCTGATGGCGTGGTTCAACGAGAAATTCTTCGAGGAGGCCAGCGGTCCCCTGGTGACCGAGCGCATCTACAAGCGTTTCATGGCTGAGGACAATGGCGGCGGTGCGCCGGCAATGGACGTGATCCGCGCGGCGACCGTAAATGTGCGCTATCATCTGGCCTATATCGGCTGGCTGGCGCGGACGCGAAATTTTCTCGCCGGCGACCGGCTTACGTACGCGGACCTGGTCGCCGCGGCGCATCTGTCGGCGATCGACTATCTGGGCGACGTGCCATGGAACGAGGACGACGCGGCAAAGGCGTGGTATGCGCGGATAAAATCCCGCCCGTCGTTCCGTCCGCTGCTGGGCGAATGGCTGGCCGGCGTGCCGGCGTCGCGGACCTATGTGGATCTGGATTTCTGATCTTCGTCGTCCCCGCGTTATCCTACGTCGTCCCGGCGAACGCCGGGACCCATAAACGCCATCGTTCGAGTTCGGAGACGGACGTGCGGCAACGACATCCTATCAACACGCACAGCGGTGGTTATGGGTCCCGGCGTTCGCCGGGACGACGGCCGTGTTGAAGACCGTCGAACCAACTGACCTCAAAGCCGACCTCATCCGCGAAGCACTCGCGCTTGGCTTCGATTGCATCGGCGTCAGCGACCCCGCCGCGACCGGCGAGGCGGGAAAACATTTTCTTAGCTTTATCGAAGCCGGCGGCCATGGCGAGATGGATTGGCTCGCGGCTCGCCCGGAGCGCCGCGCCGATCCGCGCGTGCTGTGGCCCGATGCGCGCTCGATCATCATGCTCGGCGTCAATTACGGACCTGACGAAAACCCGCTGGCGATTCTTGAGCAGCGCAGCCGCGGCGCGATCTCGGTCTATGCCCAGGGCGACGACTATCACGACCTGATCAAGAAGCGGCTGAAGGCGCTGGCGCGATGGCTGGTGGCCGCATCGGGCGGCGAGGTCAAAGTTTTCGTCGATACCGCAGCCGTGATGGAGAAGCCGCTGGCGCAGGCGGCGGGGCTGGGCTGGCAGGGCAAGCACACCAACCTCGTCTCGCGCGAATTCGGCTCATGGCTGTTTCTCGGCGCGATTTTTACCACGCTAGACCTGCCGCGCGACGAAGCGGACATCGATCATTGCGGCTCATGCCGGGCCTGCCTCGACGTCTGTCCGACCAATGCTTTCCCGGCGCCGTACAAGCTCGATGCGCGGCGCTGCATTTCGTACCTGACCATCGAGAGCAAGGGTCCGATCCCGCGCGAGTTTCGCAAAGCAATCGGCAACCGCATCTATGGCTGCGACGATTGCCTCGCGGTCTGCCCGTGGAACAAGTTCGCGCAAGCGGGCCGCGAGATCCAACTCGCCGCGCGCGAAAATCTGCGCGCACCGGCGCTGGCCGACTTGGCGCGGCTCGACGATGCGGCGTTCCGCGCGCTATTTGCGAAATCGCCGGTCAAGCGCACCGGCCGCGACCGGTTCATCCGCAACGTTCTGATCGCGATCGGCAACTCGGAAGACGCATCGCTTGTCGATGCCGCAAAGCGCCTGCTTGGCGATGAAAGTCCGCTGGTGCGCGGCGCCGCAGTGTGGGCGCTGTCGCAGTTGGTACGGCGGGAGGAATTCGAATTGCTCGCCGCGGCCGAGTGTCGGCGTGAGACGGATGATAGCGTGCGCACGGAATGGACGAACGCCGCGCACCCTTGATTTCCCGCCGCAAATTCCGTCATGGTCCCGCGCCATGACAAATCAACCCTTCTTTACCCGCGACGCCGAGGCCTTCATCCCCACCGCTGCCGCCAACGGGCCGTGGGACCCGAACTCGCTGCACGGCCGCGTCATTGTCGGCCTGCTCGCCCATGTCATCGAGCAGCGCCACGGCAGCGACGATTTCGTCCCGGCGCGATTCACGGTCGACATGTTCCGCCTGCCGGGTTTTGCGCCGATCGAGGTGAAATCGCGCGTGATCCGCGACGGCCTGCGTATCAAGGTGGTCGAGGCCGAGTTCATCAGCGGCGGCGCCAGCATGGCGCGGGCGTCGTGCCAGTTGCTGCGCAAAACCGAAAGTCCCGAAGGCAAGGTGTGGTCGCCGCCGAACTGGGATGTGCCTCTCCCTGCGGATATTCCCGCGCCAACCGATCCTCGTCTCGGCATGAACGGCAAATGGACGACGCGCCCGATCGTCGGCGCGATGGGCGATGTCGGCCCGCGGCGGCTGTGGATGAGCGAGGTGCGCGACCTCGTCGAGGGCGCGCCGCTGACGCCGTTCGTGCGGGTCGCGGTGGCGGCGGATTTCGCCAGCCCCTGGGCCAATGCCGGCGAAATGGGCCTCGGCTACATCAACAGCGACGTCACGCTGTATCTCCACCGGCTGCCGGTCAAGGAGTGGATCGGCTTCGAGGCGGTGAACCACCACGCCTCGGACGGCATCGCGATCGGCGAATGCTGGCTCTACGACCAGCAAGGCCCGATCGGAACGTCGACCGTCGCCGCCCTGGCGCAGCGCAAGCCGATGGCGAAGCCGCCGCCGCCGTAGCCTCGTCATTCCGGGGCGCGCGAAGCGCGAGCCCGGAATCCATAACCACCATTCGTGAGTATGGATTCCGGGCCTGCGCCAAGTGGCGCATCCCGGAATGACGACGGGTGGGTATAGCTGGCATCATGCCAAATGCCGCTTCATCTCCGGCCGCGCCTTCAGCGCCGCGCCCTGCTTTGCCATGATCTTGGCGATACGCTCCGGCGCGAAGTTCATGTCGACAAATCCGGGCGCGGTATTGGCGACCTCGTGATACCCCGCGATCAACCCATTCCGCAACCTCATGATCGCGACGCCCTCGAACATGACGCGGGCGCCTTGGGCCTCGGGCAGCAATGAGCGATAGCTGAACGTGTAGCGCGCATAGAGCGTTTTGCCGTCGCTGACGGGATCGTGCATGTCCCAGCGGAAATCCGTCGCCGTGCGGTAAAACCAGTCGTCGATCATCTCCGCGATCCTGGCGCGGCCCGCGAACGCGCCGTAGAACACGTCGTGATAGACACCATCTTCGGTGAACGACGCGGCGAAGGCGGCGCCGTCATGTTGTTCGACGGCGTCGCAGAAGCTGCGAAGCATGGTGGCGGTATTCATGGTTTTTCTCCTGAACGTTCATCCGCCGCCTGCCACAGCGGCAGCGGGGCCGGATCAAACTCTTCCACCGCCGCAATGATCCGCGCGATATCCTGCGGGCGCGACAGGCGGTGGTCGCCGTCCTGGATCATGGTCAGCACCACGTCGTCGCTGGGCAGCCGTTGCGCCAGCGCGAAGGCGTGCTGCCATGGCACGTCCGGATCCTGCGCGCCCTGCAGGATGCGCACCGGGCAGCCGACCTCGATTGTCGAACCGAGCAGGAGATGGGTGCGGCCCTCCTCGATCAGCGCGCGCGTGATCGGATAGGGCTCGCCATATTGCGACGGCCGCAGCCACACGCCCTGGGTTTCGATCTCCCGGCGCACCCCAGGCGAAAAGCCCTTCCACATCAGCTCCTCGGTAAAGTCCGGCGCCGGCGCGATCAGCACCAGCCCGGCCGGGCTTGCCCGGCTTTGTCCGCGACGCCGCGCGATTTCGCGCGCCAGCAGCAGCGCCATCCAGCCGCCCATCGACGAGCCGACCACGATTTGCGGGCCGTCACAAAACCTGTCGAACACCGCCATGCTTTCCTCGAGCCAGCGCCCGATGGTGCCGTCGATGAAGGCGCCGCCGCTTATCCCATGGCCGGAATAATCGAACCGCACGCAGGCGCGGCCGTGTTCCGCAGCCCAGGCATCCAGCGCCAGCGCCTTGGTGCCCTGCATGTCGGAATTGAATCCGCTCAGCCAGAACAGCCCGGGGACGCCGCCGGCACGGGCGCGCACCGCGATCTTTCGTGCGCCACCGTTGCGGCCAACCTCGATAAAGGCCGGTTCGGTATCAGGTATGCCAGTTGTTGTGGCCATGAGGGATGCCTCGTCTCAAAACTGTTTGGTTGAGCACGCGCGATCCGTCAACGGACGCCGTGCAGGCGAAGCGACCCCTTGCCGTGGTCTCCGCGCGCTTGCGGAACAGGCCGGTGCGCTCTATGTCGGCTCTGCCCGCGATTCCGGCTGCGCGGGCGTGACCAAAATGTCTCGCATTTGACGGTTTTCGCGCGCGAGCTTGCGAGTTTGCTTGCCCGCTGGCGCTTATTCCTTCAAACTATCGCCTTCCTTTCACAACCTTGGAGAAGTCCCCATTCGCCGTCCCAACAGAGCCCCGCCCGCCGCCACCAAGGACGGGCCGCGCACCAATGATGAAATCCGCAACGCACAGGTTCAGCTGATCGATCAGGAGGGCTTGAACCACGGCATCGTCGAGACGGCGGCCGCCGTGAAGATGGCCATGGAAGCCGGCATGGATCTGGTCGAGATTTCGCCCAACACCAATCCTCCCGTTTGCAAGATCATGGATTACGGGAAGTACAAATATTCCGCGCAGAAAAAAGCCGCCGAGGCCCGCAAGAAGCAGAAGGTGGTCGAGATCAAGGAGATCAAGCTGCGCCCGATGATCGACGATCACGACTATGACGTGAAGATGCGTGCGATGCAGCGCTTCTTCGAGGAAGGCGACAAGGTCAAGATCACCTTGCGCTATCGCGGCCGCGAAATGGCGCACCAGGAAATCGGCACCAAACTATTGGACAAGGTAAAGGCCGACGTCGCCGACTTCGCCAAGGTCGAGCAGGACGCCCGCTTCGAAGGCCGCCAGGTGGTGATGGTTCTGGCGCCGCGGTGAGACTTCTTGTGCACCGGACGCAACTCCGTAGGGTGGGCAAAGGCGCTCTTGCGCCGTGCCCACCACTTTGATCGGCCGGTTAGCGCAGATGGTGGGCACGCCGCTTCGCGGCTTTGCCCACCCTACAAGTTCCGGGGCACGCTAGCTCCGCCTCGCCTGCCAGCTGCCGCTGCAGCGATCGCCGGAAATGACCCCGGCCCACCGGCCCGCCCCCGAATTGCCGGCGAGCCGGCCGTTCCCGGCGGCCCACGACAGGCCGACTGATATTCTGACAGCCACCGCGCCGCCGCGGCTGATGCCGCCCGTCACCTTGCCTCCCCCAGCCGAGGAAACGCGGCGGCCGGACACGGCGAAGGGGACGCTGTTGGTCGCGCTGCAATTACCCGCTCGGGTAGAGAAGGTGACGTTCCAGGTACCGTCATAGCCCCGACTGGCGAGCGTCCGGGCTTCTGCACCAGACGAGACAGCAGCCGCGGCAAGAAGAGCTGCGGGCACACTCCATCGCAGCAGGCGTGATCGGCTAAAATCGGCCAAAGAGGCCATCGATTGGGCTGAAAAAGTCATTTTTCGTAACCTTTGGATGAGCCGCAAAGCGGCGGACATCGTCTTAGTAAGCGAGCACACGCCTGTGGTTCATCGTTGCCATTTTGCTGATCCTCTGCCATAAGCCCAACCTTCATCGCCCGGCTGATCAAGGGCTGCCGTGTCGATGCCCGTGCCGATTATTGTCTTTGCGAAAATAATCGAGCACTTTCAACGCTCTAACGAGCATTTTAGCCGGCCTAGCGCTCCTTGCGAGCGCGCACTGCGCTGGCCAACAGGAGAGCCAAATGCCCAAGCTGAAGACCAAATCGGGCGCTAAAAAGCGCTTCAAAGTGACTGCCACCGGCAAAGTGATGGCCGCCCAGCGCGGCAAGCGCCACGGCATGATCAAGCGGACCAAGAAGCAGATCCGCCAGCTGCGCGGCACCCGCGTGCTGTTCAAGACCGACGGCGACAACATCAAGAAATACTTCTTGCCGAACGCCTGATCGCGTTTCCGTCCATTTCAGCCGGGCCGCGTCCGCGCGGTCGTTCAGTCACCATTTTTTTAGACAAAGGGGATCCGTCATGGCTCGCGTCAAACGCGGTGTGACCTCTCACGCCAAGCACAAGAAAGTCTTCAAGGCCGCCAAGGGATTCTACGGCCGCCGCAAGAACACCATCCGCACCGCCAAGCAGGCGGTGGAGAAGGCCGGGCAATATGCCTTCCGCGACCGCAAGCGCAAGAAGCGGACGTTCCGCGCGCTGTGGATCCAGCGCCTCAACGCTGCGGTGCGCCCGTTCGGCATGACCTACAGCGTGTTTATCAACGGCCTGTCGAAGTCGGGAATCACGGTGGACCGCAAGGTGCTGTCGGATCTCGCCATCCACGAGCCGGCGGCGTTCCAGGCGATCGCCGAAAAGGCCAAGGCCGCGCTCGCGGCTTAACCGGTTCATCGTCATCGCCGGGCTTGACCCGGCGATCCATCCTTTCGAAACAAGATGGATGCCCGGGTCAAGCCCGGGCATGACGCTTGGAGGCGTCGCCGCCATGTCCGATCTCGCAACGCTTGAGCAATCTATTCTCGCTGACATCGCGGCTGCTTCCGACGAGGCAGCACTCGAAGCCGTGCGCGTCGCGGCACTCGGCAAAAAAGGCTCGATCTCCGCGCTGCTCTCGACTCTCGGCAAGATGTCGCCGGACGAGCGCAAGACCGAAGGCGCGAAAATCAATCTGGCGAAAGACGCCATCACGCAGGCGCTCTCCGTGCGCCGCGAACTTTTGAAATCCGCGGCGCTCGATGCGCGGCTTGCATCGGAAACCATCGACGTCACGCTTCCCTTGCGCGAGCCTCCTGCCGAAGCCGGCCGCATTCATCCGCTCAGCCAGGTGATGGACGAACTGACGACGATTTTTGCCGACATGGGATTTGCCATCGCCGAAGGCCCGGACATCGAGACCGACGACTACAACTTCACAAAGCTGAATTTCCCCGAAGGCCATCCGGCCCGCGAGATGCACGACACGTTCTTCTTCAATCCGAAGCCGGACGGTTCGCGCATGCTGCTTCGCACCCATACCTCGCCGGTGCAGGTGCGCACCATGCTCAGCCAAAAACCGCCGATCCGCATCGTCTGCCCCGGCCGCACCTATCGGATCGATTCCGATGCCACCCACACGCCGCAGTTTCACCAGGTCGAGGGCCTCGTGATCGACAAGGGCTCGCATCTCGGCCACCTGAAATGGATCCTGCACGAATTCTGCAAGGCGTTCTTCGAGGTCGACCACATCAAGATGCGGTTCCGGCCGTCGTTCTTCCCCTTCACCGAGCCCTCGCTCGAAGTCGACATCCAGTGCCGCCGCGACAAGGGCGAAATCAGATTCGGCGAAGGCGAGGACTGGCTGGAGATTCTCGGCTGCGGCATGGTGCATCCCAACGTGCTGCGCGCCTGCGGCATCGATCCCGACGTCTACCAGGGTTTCGCCTGGGGCATGGGCATCGACCGCATCGCGATGCTGAAATACGGCATGCCGGACCTGCGGCAACTGTTCGAAAGCGACGTGCGCTGGCTCACCCACTACGGTTTTAGGCCGCTCGACGTACCCACGCTGGCGGGGGGATTGAGCACGTGAAATTCACGCTCTCCTGGCTGAAGGAACATCTCGACACCGACGAGCCGCTTGAGGCGCTCGCCGACAAGCTCACCATGATCGGGCTTGAGGTCGAGAATATCGAGGACAAGGTCAAGGCGCTCGCCCCGTTCACCATCGCGCGCGTGATCTCCGCCGAGCAGCATCCCAATGCAGATCGCTTGCGCGTCTGCATGGTCGATACCGGCGACGGCGGTGCGCCAGTGCAGGTGGTGTGCGGTGCGCCGAATGCGCGCGCGGGACTGGTCAGCGTGTTCTCGCCGCCCGGCACCTTCATCCCCGGCAAGGCCATCACGCTCGGCGTCGGCACCATCCGCGGCGTCGAGAGCCGCGGCATGCTGTGCTCGGCGGCCGAGTTGCAGCTGTCGGACGATCACGACGGCATCATGGAGCTGCCGGCCGACGCGCCCGTCGGAAAGCCCTACGCCGCGTGGGCCGGGCTCGGCGATCCCGTGCTGGAAATCAACCTGACGCCGAACCGGCAGGATTGCACCGGCGTGCACGGCATCGCCCGCGACCTTTCCGCCGCCGACATGGGCAAGTTCAAGGATCCCGCGATCAAGCCGATCAAGGGCGAATTCCCCTGCCCGGTGCAGGTCACCATCGAGGACGCCACGCTGTGCCCGGGTTTTGCCCTGCGGCTGGTGCGCGGCGTCAAGAACGGTCCATCACCGGAGTGGCTGCAGCAGCGCCTGACCTCAATTGGTCTGCGGCCGATCAACGCGCTGGTCGACATCACCAATTTCATGACCTACGACCGCGCCCGGCCGCTGCATGTGTTCGACGCGGCGAAAGTCAAAGGCAATCTCACCGTGCGCCGCGCCCGCGACGGCGAGACCTTGCTAGCGCTGGACGGCCGCACCTACATGCTCGACTCGGGCATCTGCGTCATCGCCGATGAACACGGCGTGGAATCGCTGGCCGGCATTATGGGCGGCGAAGCCTCCGGCTGCGACGAGGCGACCACCGACGTGCTGATCGAATCCGCGCTGTGGAACGAGATCAACATCGCGCAGACCGGCCGCAAGCTCGGCATCAATTCGGACGCGCGCTACCGTTTCGAGCGCGGCGTCGATCCGGCCTTCATGGTGCCGGGGCTGGAGATGGCCACGAAGCTGGTGATGGACCTCTGCGGCGGCTCGCCGTCGGAAAATGTCGTGGTCGGCAACCCCTTCGGCGAAGACCGCGTGATCGATTTCCCGCTTCACGAGGTGAAACGGCTCGCGGCCATAGACCTGCCGCTGGTGGAGATGAAGCGCATCCTCGGCCATCTCGGCTTCATGGTGGCCGGCAGCGGTCCGGTGGTGAAGATCGCGGTGCCCTCGTGGCGATCAGACGTTCACGGCAAGGCCGACATCGTCGAGGAAATCGTGCGCATTATCGGCGTCGACAAGGTGCCGATGACGCCGTTCGAGCGCGGCGAGAACCCGCGCAAGCCGATCCTGACGCAAATCCAGTTGCGCACCCGCCGCGCCAAGCGCGCGCTGGCCGCACGCGGCATGGTCGAGGCGGTGACTTGGTCGTTCATTTCCAAGCCGCATGCCGAACTGTTCGGCGGCGGGCAGGCTGAACTAACGCTGGCCAATCCGATCGCCTCCGACCTGTCCGAGATGCGGCCGAGCCTGCTGCCGGGCCTTGTCGCGGCGGCGCAGGCCAATGCGGATCGCGGATTTTCCAACATCGCACTGTTCGAGGTCGGACAGGTTTTTAGGGGCGACAGGCCGGAAGATCAATTGGTGGCCGCCGCCGGCGTGCGCCACGGCTTTGCGTCGTCGAGGGGTTTGGGGCGGCATTGGTCCGGCTCGGCCATGGCGGATGCGCTGGACGCCAAGGCCGATGCGTTTGCGGTGCTGGCCGCCGCAGGCAGCCCGATGCAGGCGTTGCAGGTCGTGCCCGGCGGACCCGACTGGCTGCATCCCGGCCGCTCCGGCACCATCCAGATCGGGCCGCAGAATGTGCTGGGATATTTCGGCGAGTTGCATCCGCGCGCGCTCGAGCAGCTCAAGGCCGACGGCCCGCTGATCGCGTTCGAGGTGATCCTCGACCGCATTCCCGATGCCAAGCAAAAGCCGACCCGCGCCAAGCCGATGCTGGAGTTGTCGCCATTCCAGCCGGTATCGCGCGATTTTGCCTTCATCGTGGACCGCAGCGTCAAGGCTGGCGACATCGTGCGCGCCGCGCAGGCTCGCCGACCGCAAGCTGATCACGGATGTTACCGTGTTCGACGTCTATGAAGGCAAGGGCATCGATACGGCCAAGAAGTCCATCGCCATCGCCGTCACCTTGCAGCCGCGTGAGAAGACGTTGACCGACCAGGAGATCGAGGCGGTCGCCGCGAAGATCGTGGCTGAGGTGGCGAAGAAAACCGGCGGCGTGTTGCGCGGATGATGTCCGCGCTCGGCTTTGAATCTTACACATCAGCCTCGCTGTTCTTTCTCGTCGGGTCCGCATTCGTCGCAGGTCTGGCGCGTGGATTTTCCGGCTTCGGCTCGGCGCTGATTTTCATTCCGCTCGCAAGCAGCATCATCGGCGCAAAGCTGGCCTCGCCGTTGCTGCTGGTGATCGACTTCGTCGCAGCGGCGCCGCTGATCCCGAACGGCTGGCGGCAGGCCGACCGGCGCGATGTCGGCAACATGCTGCTCGGCAGCCTGATCGGCGTTCCGATCGGAGCCTGGGCGCTGACCCAGATGGACGGGCTAACGGTGCGCTGGATGATCGTCGGGCTGATCGTGCCGATGCTCGCGCTGTTGATGTCCGGCTGGCGATATCGGGGAACGCCGACTGTGGCGCTCACGGCCGCGGTTGGGGCGATCGCGGGGTTTTTCAACGGCGTGGCGCAGGTCGGCGGACCGCCGATCGTGCTGTACTGGCTCCGCGACACCACCGCCGCGCGGATCGTTCGCGCCAACATTATTGTCTATTTTGCGGTCTCCAGCGTCTTCACCACGATCAGTTATTTGATCGGCGGCGTGCTGACCACCGCCGTGATCGGGCTGGTCGTGCTCACCGGCCCCGCCTTCGGCATCGGGCTGTGGCTGGGATCGCATATGTTCGGGCTTGCCAGCGAGGAAACTTTCCGCCGCATCTGCTACGCGCTGATCGCGCTGGCGGCGCTGGTGAGTTTGCCGGTGTTCGATGGCATGCTGCGGTAAGCCCTGTAGCCCGGATGGAGCGAAGCGCAATCCGGGTTTCCGCTTTCCGCTACACAATTGATCGGCGCGGCGGATGCTCGTTCCCGGATTGCGCTTCGCTCCATCCGGGCTACGAGCCCTACGAATCTTTCATCACCAGATCGCAATACGCGTAGCCATCTCTCTCGACGCGCTCGCCCGGCCTCACCGCCAGCCGCCGCGAAAAGATCGGTCCCGCCACGACGCAGCTGTGAAACTCGCCGTTTTCGCCGCAGGGATCGACGCCGTCCGGCAAGTCGGCCAGCAATTGCGCATCGAATTTTCGGCCCGCGAAATCTGCCGGTAGCCTCTTCAGATCAACAGTGGCGATGTAAGCCTCGAATCCGCCGGCGATCATCGCTTGCGCCAATTGCAAAGTCGGCCGTCCCCACAATGGGAAGAGCGGCGTAATGCCGGTGCCGGCGAGTTTTTGCTCGCGATAGGCACGTATGTCCTGAAGGAACAGATCTCCGAAAATGATGTGGGTGATGCCGTCGCGTACGGCGCCGGCGACCGCCTCGCCCATCCGCGCTTCGTAAATCTCGTTCGGACAGGGATAGGGAATCGGCACGATCTTGGGCCGAAGGCGCGCGGCATCGAGCTGCGCAAGCAGAATGTCCTGCCGCACGCCGTGGATCGACACCCGGCCGAAAGTCTCGGTCACGGTGGTCAGCGCGCCGGCCACCTCGAATTCGCCCGCGCGCAAGACCTCATGCAGCGCGAACGCACTGTCCTTGCCGGATGACCACGAGATCAGCGCCTTTGCACGCGGCAATGTCACGACCGGTTGCGCTTCTTCGATGGCCGCGCCGGCCGTTCCGGTTCGGGATCCCGGATCGCACCGATCTTGCGCAGCGCAGCCTCCGCGGCGCGCTCGCCGCTCTCCCACGCGCCATCGACCGTACCCCACAGCGTCTCATGTGCCGCCTCGCCTGCGAGGAACAGGCTGCCAACGGGCTCCATCAGGATTTTGCGCGAAGGCTGTCCTCCCGGCAAAGCCGCCGACATCGCGCCGAGCGCAAAGGGCGCGGCGTTCCAGCGCGTCGCGCTCGATTTCTTGACCGCCTTTGCCACATCGCTGCCGAACAGTTTTGTCAGCCACTCCACCGCGAACGCCACCATCGCCGCTTCACCCTGTGCGGAGAGATCGCGGCCGAACGAGCCCGCGACATCGATCGAACAGAGCGACGATCCTCCCATATTGGCAATCATGAACGCGGTCTTGAGATCCTTGGCTTGCTCGATCACGACATCGTCGCGCGAAAGCCCGAGCGGATTGCCCGGCAGCTGCAGTGCGATGTGATCGTAGCTGCCGAGGCTGACTTTCGAAGCAGCATCAAGCGTCCGCCTGGGAAGATCCGGCGCAAATTTGAGCGCGCCCGAGGTCAGCACATTAGCTCGACGCGGTGACGATGGCGGCGCGCGCGGCGATCCTGCCGGCCGCCGTTTCCACGGTCACATCGCGCCCGCTCCAGGCGATCCGGGTCGCCGGTGTGGCGAGTGAAACCGGTACGCCTTCGCCAAGCTTTGCGATCAGCGTGCCCAGCCCCTGGCGGCAGGAGAGCGCCGCGCTGCGATCCTGTGCGTGAATCTTGTCGATCGCTGAAAGCTCCTTCAAATCCTTGCCCGTGGCATTGGCGCCGAGCAGAAATTCCACCGTCGCGGCCCAGTCACCCAGATCCTTCGGCAAGACGGAAGCGCACGAGACATCAACCTTGCCGCGCGAGGCATCGTCGATCGCGCGGTTGGCGCGCACCAGCGTGGCGAGCAATTCCTCGACCTCGCCGGCGCGGGCATTGCGGCGGCCGATGCGGATTTTTTGCCCCAGCGGCGCCGGCACAACGTCCAGCCCCGCGCCGCGCGCGAGCTTGATCATCGGATTGGTGTCCGGATTATGGATCCAGCGCGCACCGCGATCGAACGGCACGTCGAAGGCCGTAGAGTCGGTGAGGCATCGCCCGCCGATCTGCCCGGTGGCTTCGAGCACAACAACCTTGCGGTTCGCAGCGAGGATGCGCCGCGCCGCCGCGATGCCGGCTGCGCCCGCGCCGATCACGACAATGTCAGCCTCGCGCGGTAGCGGCGCGGCCCATGCCCTCCCGCTGAGCACCGGCGTGATCGCCGACGCCGCCGAGGCCCTCAAAAAATCCCGGCGCGTAATTGTCATGGCATGGTTTCCGAAACTTTGAAAAAGGCGGGAACGCTTCGCGAACTTGCCGCATCAAAGCGTTTGCAGCAACCGTCATGGTGAATCAATCATGTTTGATCGACCGGGCCCATGAACCAAATTGCAATGGCTTTCGACCATGCTACCTAAGAGGAAAAAGCGGTCAAAATGAACCGCGGGGGGAAAATCATGGGCTTCGTGCTCGATACGGTCGGCAAGCTGATTGCGGGCTACCTTCAGAAAGAGGTGCCGGGCTATGAACCATTCACGCCCAGCGATCCCGAACATCTGCGCGGCATCATCCAGGAAGGCGATGTCTGGCTGATCGAAGGCAATAACCGCGTCTCCGGCATCATCAAATATCTGACGCAGTCGACCTGGTCGCATGCCGCGCTCTATGTCGGCCCGATCGATGGCGCGAGCGAGCCCGATGGCGAGCCGCATGTGCTGATCGAGGCCAATATCGGCGAAGGCGTCACTTCCGCGCCGCTGTCGAAATATTTTCCGTATCACACAAGGCTGTGCCGTCCCGTGGGCCTGTCCTGGGAAGACCGCAACACGGTGTGCCGTTACGCCATCAACCGCATCGGTTTTGGCTACGACACCAAGAATATCCTGGATTTGATGCGTTACCTCATTCCGCTGCCCGTGCCGCAGCGCTGGCGGCGGCGGATGATCGCGTTCGGCTCCGGCGATCCCACAAAAATCATCTGCTCGGCGCTGATCGCGCAGGCCTTCGACGCGGTGCGCTATCCGATCCTGCCCAAGATCACCCGCGCGGGCTCTAAGCGCGCAAAACGCGAAATCCTTCATATCCGCGATTCATCGCTATACATGCCGCGGGACTTCGACATCTCGCCCTATTTCGAAATCGTCAAGCCCACCATCGTCGAGGGCTTTGACTACACGGCGCTGCACTGGGCCGACAAGCAAAAGCCGCTCCGGGAGGTAGCAGGCGAATTCGGCGTGTTTCCAGAAACCACCGATTCGCCGCCGCTTGTTCCTGAAACGATTGACGAAGAGGCGCCGCTTCCGCTTACGGAAGTGAACCTGGCGGAAGAAGCGCCCCTGGTCGAACGCATCATCGTCACCGAGCATTTTCTGGTGGTCGAACACGTTCCCGCGCGCCGGGTGGAACGCCGCGCCAAACCGCGCGACGAAGAACTGCAGCGAGAACCGGAACTGGCGGCTTAGGCCGCCAGTATTCGAGGCGCTAACGCGCAACGCCCCGGCATTCGCGATTGCCGGGAGCAGCTTGTTTCCACTCAAGCATATTTGCCGCTACAACTGCGGTAATGACCGGAAAAACCCCGCCGCTGTATATTCCGTCCGTTACTTCGTGCTCCTATCCCCCGCGCGAGGGGAACGCGGTGCGGCCGCTGGTGGACGCCCTGCCGGCGTTTCGCCGCATCTGCGAGGCCGTTGAAGCGGCACGGCACAGTGTCTGGCTCACGGTCACCTTCTTTGCGTTGGACTTCGAGATGCCGGACGGCGGCGGCTCGGTATTCGATGTGCTGGACCGCGCGGTCGAGCGAGGCCTCGACGTCCGCGTCATCTTCTGGCGCCCGAACCCGGAAAGCATCGGCTACGGCCGTACCTTTGCAGGAACGCCCGAGGAGCGCGACATGCTCCGCGCGCGCGGTTCGCGTTTCCGTATCCGCTGGGACCGCGCGCCCGGTCCTTATTGTCAGCATCAAAAGAGCTGGCTGATCGACGCCGGCCACGCCTCCGAGACGGCGTTCGTGGGAGGGATCAACCTGACGTTCAGGGCGATGGGCTCGCCGGGCCATTTGGCTGAAGGCGAACGTCATGACGTCTATGTGGAAGTCACCGGACCTTCGGCGACCGACGTGCACCACAATTTCGTCCAGCGCTGGAACGAAGCCAGCGAGCGAGCGGCCGGCGACGGCACCTGGGGCCACGATGGCAGTGATGAATTGAGTTTCCCGGCGCGGCTATCCGATCGGCGCGGCAACAGCCTGGTGCAAATTCAACGCATGGTGCATGCCGGCCGTTACAGCGATGCCCATCCGAGCCCGGAGGGTCTTGCTTTCGACATCGCAGGCGGGGAGAGGTCCATCCTCGCGCAATACCATCAGGCCATCGGCGCCGCCCGCCGCTCGATCTACATCGAGAACCAGGCCATCCCGATTCCGGAAGTCGCGATAAGCCTCGAGCAAGCCCTCGGGCGCGGCGTGGAGGTCGTGGTTCTGGTCCCCGCCGATCCGGAAGAGTCCGTCCATGCAGCGCGCAAAAACCCGCAGCGAAAAGCGCTGTTCGATGGTCTCGCTGCGCTCGGCCGACACGAGAATTTTGCCCTGGTCGGGATCGCAGGCCCGAACGCGTTGGGATCACGCAGCAGCATTTACGTTCATGCCAAGATCATGCTGATCGATGACGCATGGGCGACTATCGGTTCGTGCAATCTGCACCAAAATTCGCTCACCGGTCATAGCGAAATGAATGCGGCGATCTGGGACCCGGAGGTGACGCGCGGCTTGCGTTGCGAACTGCTGGCCGAGCATCTTGGCCAGGACACCGCCGGCCTCGACGACCGCGCCGCGCTTCGCCTTTATCGGGAAATTGCGCGCGAGAACCGCCACAGGCGCGATGCCAATGATTCGGGATGGCAAGGCCTGGCGTTCAGCCTGGATCCGGCGATGTACGGTGCGTAGCCGAAATCCGTCTTGCTCTGGCGGACGACAGGTTCACACGATATGCCAGCCGCCGGGAACGGCTCCCGTATCGGCAATGATGTGGGCATGGGCGATATCGCCATTGTCCCAGATCGACACCGCACCGTTGTCGTTGCGCCAGAGAATATCGCTGTGGCCGTTGCCGTCATAGTCGCCGGTATCCGCGATATGCCAGCTGTTCGGCACCACGCCAGCATCGGCAATGATGTGGGCATTGGCGATATTGCCGTCATCCCAGATCGACACCGCGCCATTGTCCCTGAACCAGAGAATGTCGCTGTGGCCGTTGCCGTCGAAGTCGCCGGTCTTTGCGATATGCCAGGTGTTCGACACCACACCGGCATCGGCAATGATGTGGGCATTGGCGATATTGCCATTATCCCAGATCGAAACCGCGCCATTGTCGTTGCGCCAGAGAATGTCGCTGTGGCCGTTGCCGTCAAAGTCGCCGGTAGCCGCGATATGCCAGCTGCTTGGCACGACGCCGGCGTCGGCGGCGATGTGCGCGCCGCCGATCTGGCCGTTGTCCCAGATCGAAACCGTGCCGTTGTCCCTGTGCCAGAGAATGTCGTCATGGCCGTTGCCGTCGAAATCGCCGGTGCCCGCGATGTGCCAGTTGCTCGGGACCACGCCAGCATCGGCGATGACGTGCGCGCCACCGATCTGGCCGTTGTCCCAGATCGAAACCGTCGCGTTGTCCCTGTACCAGAGAATGTCGTCATGGCCGTTGCCGTCGAAATCTCCCTTGCCGGCGACATGCCAGTCGAGCGGCACCCCGGTGCCGACAAAATGCGCATTGCCGATCTGGCCGTCATCCCAGATCGAGGCGGTGCCGTTGTCCCGGTACCAGAGGATATCGTCATGGCCGTTGCCGCCGGCGTCAAAGCCCGCCGCGGCCGACGCGTCGTTGACAGCCGTCACCAGCACCGTCTGGGTAAACGAGCCGGTGTCGTGGCCGCCATTGGCGGTGCCGGAGCCGTCGACCAGCGTGAAGGTCACTGTGCGGGTATCGGCGGTGGGATCGTCGCTTGTCGATGCAAAGCCGACCGCACCGGCGAGCGCCTGAACCGCTGCCGCGGTCGCGCTGCCGTTCAGCGCGACGGCGAGCAACTCCGTGCCGTTGCCGGAGAGCGTTCCGATCGCGGCGCCGTTGTATTTTACACTCGAGCCCGAAAACTCGATCCCCGTTCCCAACGTCACCGAGCCGATCAGCGTCAGGTTATCGCCGGCATGACTGCCTGCCGTCAGCGCGGCCGTCAGCGAGCCGCCGCCGAATGTCGTATTATCAACGTCGGTTATCGTCACCGCCGCCGTCGCAACGTGGACGGCAGACGCATTTTCGGTATAGGCGGCAGGATCCTCCGGATTGGACACCAGATTCTTCACGAATACGTCGAAGGCGTTGTTGCTGTCGCCAGCCACCAGATTCGAAGCGAAGCTGTAAAACGCGATCTTGGTGCCGTCGGGCGAGAACACCGAGAACGCGCTACCTTGGTTGCCCTGCGCGCCCGCGGCGTCGGTCGAGACGCGGGCGATCGCGCCGGTGACAAGGTCCTTTACAAAGACATCGGTGGTGCCATTGCTGTCGCCGGTCACGAGGTTGATGGCATTGCTGAAGAACACGATCTTATTGCCGTCCGGCGAGAACACCGGACCGAAGCTGTCCCTGTTGCCCTGCACCCCCGCGGCATTAGTCGAGACCCGGGTTACCGCGCCGGTGACGAGGTCTTTCACGAAGGCGTCGCCAAAGCCGTTGCTGTCGCCGGGTACCAGGTTCGAAGCGATGCTGTAGAACGCGATTCTGGTTCCGTCCGGCGAGAATACCGGCTCGGAGCTGGTATTGTTGCCTTGCGCGCCGTCGGCGGCAGTGGAAACCAGCGTGACTTGGCCGCTGGCGAGGTCTTTCACGAAAATGCCGCCAATGCTGTTGCCGCCGGCTACCAGGTTCGACGCGAAGCTGAAAAATGCCACTTTGCTGCCGTCAGGCGAAAATACCGGCTCGAGGCTGCCAGAGTTGCCTCCGACTCCCGCCGCATCGGCCGAGACACGGGTGATCGCGCCGGTCGTGAGGTCCTTGATAAAGACGTCGGCGGTGTTGTTGAGGTCGTTGGCTACCAGGTTCGATGCGTAACTGTAAAAGGCGATCTTGCTGCCGTCGGGCGAGAAAACCGGCGCGTAACTGGGGTCGCCTACAGTAGTGCCCCCGACGCGGGTGATCGCGCCGCTGGCGAGGTCCTTCACGAAGACGTCGGTGACGGAGTTGTTGTCGCCCGGAACCAGGTTCGAAGCGTTACTGTCGAACGTGATCTTGCTGCCGTCGGGGGAGAACCTCGGATGCTGGCTATAGCCGTTGCTCTGTGCACCCGCGGCATCGGTCGAGACGCGGGTGATCGCGCCGGTGATGAGGTCCTTGACGAAAATATCGCCAGTGCCGTTCGTGTCGCCGGCCACCAGGTTGGAAGCATCGCTGTAAAATGCGATCTTGGTGCTGTCAGGCGAGAACACCGGACTGGAGCTGACGGAGTTCCCGCTATTGGCCTGCACGCCGGCGGCGTCGGTCGAGACGCGGATGATCGCACCGGAGGCCGTCTTGATCGCGCCGATCGACGGCGCGTCGTTTACCGAGGCAACGACGATGTTGACGGTGTCGCTGTCGGTCTTGTTGCCGCCCGATCCGGTGTTGCCGCCATCGTTGCTCAGCATCGTCAGCGTATCAGTGCCGTTGTAGTCGAGACTGGGGCGATAGGTTAATCCGCTGGCCAGCGTCGCGTTCAGCAGTGCTGCACCGCCACTCAGTATCACCGACGCCGTACCGTTCTGGGTAATATTGACGGAGGTCAGTCCTCCGCTCACGTCGTCGCGCACCAGGATGGTGCCGTGCTGAACCGTCAGCGTCACGGTGATATTGGCGCTGCCGATATCCGGATCACTTACCGACAGGCCGGTGATGGCGGAACCGATATCCTCGGTCGCGGTCTGCGCCGCGATGGCATTCACCGGCGCGTCGTTGATGCCAGCGATGGTGACCATTGTCGAGCCGATTGCACCAAGCGCTCCGCCGCTGCCCTGCGCACCGCTATTGCCGTCGGAAAACGTCCAGTCGACCTGGACCGATGCCGCTGGATTGTCCGAGCTGCTGGCATAGGTGATGCCGCGCATCGCCTCATTGACACGCGCTTCGGTCGCATTGGCGCCGAATGTCAATAATAGCGTGCCGCCGGAGTTCTGGGTTACCGTGCCGATCGTGACACCGGACAGCACGATGTTGCCGCCCTCGTTAAGCGCGGCGAGGTTGCCGCTGGCGCCGAACACGTCCTGCGCATCGGCACCACCGTGGCGCTCGAGCGTCAGCGACGCGCCGGCGTAGCTTCCCGCCGCATCCAGGTCGATATCGTGAACCGCGGCGCGCGCGTTCAGCACCGCCGGCGCACCGCCTTCGGTGAAGAAAGCGGAACCGCCGAGCGGCGACACAATGCCGAACGAGGTATCGAGACTGCCATCGCCGTTGTAGCGCACAGTCGCAAAATCGGCGCCGGTTCCGGCGATGCCGCTGGCGGTGCTTCCAGTCACGACAATCTTGCCGTCCGGCTGCATGACGACGGCGATCGCGACCTCGCTATTCGATCCAAAACCCGTCGTGACCTTGCCGCCGGTTCCGAACGACGCATCCAGGCTGCCGTCGCTGTTGTAACGGGCCAGCGCGAAATCGGCATTTGAAGGGCCGACAACGGTAAATCCCGCGACGATAATCTTGCCGTCGGCCTGGATGGTGACGCCGTTGCCGGGCTCAAGATTTGCGCCGAAGTCGGTCGAGACCTTGCCGCCGGTGCCGAACGACGCATCCAGGCTGCCGTCCACATTGTAGCGAACCAGTCCGAAATTCGCAGCGTTGCCGGGGTCGGTAATTCCCGCCAGGACAATCTTGCCGTCGGCCTGGACCGCCACGGTGTATGGTATGTCATCGGTCGACGCAAAATCCGTTGTGACCTTGCCGCCGGCGCCGAACGAGGTATCCAGGCTGCCATCGTCGTTGTAGCGGGCCACCGCGAAATCGTAATCGAAACCACTGCCGACGAACTCTTTGATCCCCGCGACGACGATCTTGCCGTCCGGCGTTCCCGCGACGCCGTACCCTGCGACGTAGGTGCTACCGCTGAAATCCGTCGTGACCTTGCCGTCCGTCCCGAACGACGTATCGAAGCTGCCGTCGGTGTTGAAGCGGGCCACCGCAAAGCTGGCGCCGTTGCCGGCGCCGCCGGTAAGCACGATCTTGCCGTCCGGCTGGATCAGCATGCCGAAGGGAACGGTGCTGCCGAAATCCGTGACGACCTGGCCGCCGGTTCCGAACGACGTATCGAAGCTGCCGTCGCTGTTGTACCGCGCCAGCGCGAAGTGGTTGGGCGAGCCGAACAGCGCCCCCGCAGTGACGATCTTGCCGTCGGCCTGGATCGCTACGCCGGATCCTGGCGCAAAACCCGGCCCTGACGAAACGATGCCGCCGCTGCCGAATGCCGTATCGATGCTGCCATCGGCGTTGTACCGCACCAGTTCCGACGTATAGCCGCCCGGACTTTGGGTGTTCTGGGCATAGCCTACGACGACGACCTTGCCGTCGGCCTGAATCACGACGCTCCGTGTCTGGGCGCTGAGTGACCCAAAATCCGTCGTCGCCATGCCATTGCCGGCGGTCGTCAGAACGGGCGCCTGATTGAATGTGCTCACAGCGTGCTCACCACCACGTCGTTGTCCCCTTTAACAAAGCCCACGCCTTCATACGGTTCTGAAATTCGGCCCTGAGGCCAGGGGCACCGCAAAGCAGTCGCCGCACCGGAAGAGTTCCTTATGCGGAACGAACAAATCCCAACTGAAAGCTGGCGCCCACGTGCAGCCCCCCGCAAACGCGACGCCTCTTTAGAAGTCCATCCCCCCCGCCGTCAAGCCCGCGGACACGTAACAGTTGAGTCTGCATGCGGTCGCGGCGGCCGGCAACAACGCCGCGCGCCGGAACTGCCACAACAGGAACTTGAGGCCCGGTCCATAGGGCGAGAGGTTTCTATTTGTCCTGTACGAAGGCCGCAAAGGCTTGCGTGAAATCCGGATGCCATCGCGAGAGCGCGGGCCGGTTTTCGACGATATCCCCGGCGGCCCAGAGGATTCGCCGCTCGTCGAGGGCGCGCGGCACATCATTATCCGGGCACAAAATGTAAAAGTCTCCGGCCGCCACCCGTTCGATCATGAAGTCGACGGTTTGTTCGGGGGTCCAGGCTCCGGCCGGCTTCTCGGTACGTCCCCGCGCGGTCAGACCGGTGAACACAAAACCTGGAATCAAGAGATGCGCACTTAACCGGCTGCCTGCCGCGTTGCGCAATTCGTGTTGCAGCGCTTCGGTGAAGGCTTTTACGCCGGCCTTGGAAACATTGTAGGCGGGATCGCCGGGCGGCGTGGTGATGCCCTGTTTCGAGCCGGTGTTGATGATGAGCCCCGGGCGTCCGCGCGCGATCATGCCGGGCGCAAACACCTGCGAGCCGTTGATCACGCCCCACAGGTTGACGCCGAGCACGCGCTGCCAAGTCTCAGTCGGGCCGAACATGCTGCTGCCGGGCTGAATGCCGGCGTTGTTCATCAGGATATCGGCGCCGCCGAACCGTTCGCGCACCGCGGCTTCCAGCTGCGTAACGTCATTGCGGTTGCTGACATCGGTTACCAACGTCATCACACTGGCCGCGCCGGCAGGTGCTGCTTCGGCCAATGCTGCCGCGGCTTGCGAAAGCCTGTCCGCTCCGACATCGGCGATGCAGACCTTCAAGCCGAGACGCGCAAACCGTATGGCCGCCGCGAGCCCGATGCCGGACGCGCCTCCGGTGATGACGGCGACGTTATTCGGCGCGAGGGCGGGATGAGGCATTTTGATTTTCTCCATGGCCGGTAGACACCAGCAAAACAGATACTTTTGATTTCCTGAGTACGGCAGCCGCGACGCTGCCGAAATTCAGCGAGTCGCCCTGTATCCGGTCGACGCCCATCACAACCAGATCGGCGCCGCTGGCTTTGATTTCCTGCAGGATGGCTTCTTCCGGCGCGGCGTTGGCCCGCAGCGTCGTCACGAAGCCGACATCGTAACGCGCCGCCAGTGCGCCGGTATCCTTCAGAATGGCCTCCTCGCGCGACAACGACATGCTGGCGCCATTGCGCCGGGCGCCCTTGTCGCGCGTCGTCGAGACATAGACCACCTGCAGCGGGTTCGGGCTCATGCGGGCCAGCGCGATGGCGACTTCGGCGCCGCGTCGCGACACGCCACTGCCGGATACCGGAACGAGGATCTTGAAGGCGTCGCTGAGCGGCGGTTTGAGATGATTGCCTTTGGCGGCTATCAGCGCGAGCGGCCCCTCAAAGCCTGCGGTCACATCCTCGATCTTCCTGTCAAAACCATCCCTGACGCCGATGACCTTGTCCATTCCGACCACAAGAAGATCGAATCCCTTACGCGCCTCGTCGACAACGGCATCGCCGGCTTTCTTCTCGCGCGCACGCGTGGTCACGTCAACGTCCCGCGTACTCTCCTCATCGATTTCGGCGATCGCCTTCGCCGCATTCTTCACCGTGGTCTCGTGGCTTTCTTCGTCCTCGCGCTTGTCCTTCTGATGCCTGGCACGCGAGCCGATATGCAGCACGGTGATGGGCAGGCCGCGCGTTCCCGCCAGCAGGCCGGAGACATGCGCCGCGAATTTCGCATTGGCGCTTTCGTCCACCGCGAGCAGCAGCCGTTCGAGGTTGGCGACAAACCCTTTTTCCTCGACCGCCTCGCGCTCCAGCCGGGCTTTTTCGTCCTTGCCGAGCGGCAGCCGCTTCAGCGCCGCGCGCAGCATCGGCGGCATCGCCATCGTGGTCAGGATCGCCATGGTCACGATCATCGAGAACAGGTTCTGGCTCAGCACGCCCATCGACAGGCCGATGGTCGCGATGATGACCTCGGTCGATCCCCGCGCATTCATGCCGCTGGCGAGCGCAAAGGATTCCTTGCGGCCCAACCCGCCGAGACTGCCGCCGACGAACGCGCCGCCGAATTTTCCGAGGCTCGCGATCAGCACCAGCGTGGCGGTAAGCAGCAGCAGGTTCGGGTCTTTCAGGATCGTCAGGTCCGCGCTCAAGCCGGCGAGGCCAAAGAACACCGGCATGAACAGGCTGGCGATCAAACCGCGCAGCCGCTCGTCGATCTGTTTGGTCAAAATCGGCAACTCGCCGACCAGCACGCCCGCGACGAATGCGCCGAGCACGGTATGCACGCCGATCAGATGCGTGATCAACGCCATCCCGCTCATCAGCAAGAGGATCACCGTGATCACCGCGGCGGAACTGACCAGATGATCGTTGGCCCAGCGGATCAACTGGAACACCAGCCGCCGCCCGATGGTAAAACTGACCGCGAGAAACACCAGCGTGCCGAGCACGGCCTGCCCCACCGAGAAAAGGTCAAGGCTGCCGCGCGAGGCCAGGCTGAAGATGATGGCGATGATGATCCAGCCGAGGGTGTCGTCGATCACGGCCGTCGCCACGATGATCTGGCCGACATTGCGGCGCATGAAATTCATCTCGCGCACCACGACGGCGACGATCTTCACCGACGAGATCGCGAGTGCGGTGCCAAGAAACAGCGACGCCACCAGCCGCGCCTCCGGATGCGGCAACAGGTTTTCCGGGAGAAACTGCCCGAGCCCAAAGCCGCAGAGAAACGGCACGACGATGCCCGCGATCGAAATGGTGATGGCCGCCTTGCCTACCCGTCGCACCAGCTTGAGATCGGTCTCCATGCCGGTGAGCAACAGCAACAGCAGGATACCGAACTGCGCCAGGCCGTCGATCATGGCCTTCTGTTCGGGGGCCTGTGGAAAGATCGCGCTTTGCGCTTCAGGCCAGAGCCAGCCGAACAGCGACGGCCCGAGCAGCAGGCCGCCGAGCAGTTCGCCGATCACCGATGGCTGGCCGATCCGCTGCATGAGTTCGCCGAGTCCGCGCCCGACGGCGATCAGCAGCACGATCTGGACGATGAAGATGAATTCGGACGGTTTTGCCGACTTTTCGCCGGCGGCTTCGGCGATCGTGATCATAAGCATCGCCAGGGCGAATGCCCAGCAGCTCGATCGGGCCAGCCCCCATCGCATCCCAAAACCCCTCCCCCGGCGTTTCGCTTGACCGGTTCGTTCAAGAAAGTTCCGAACCTTCGCCAGCCGAACGCGTTCACCTCACACCCTATCTTTAGGCCGCGATCGAACCCAAGGGAAACTGCGGGAGTTCGATGAGGGTGCGGTTCCCGTAGGCTTTTGTGAGTATCCCGGATGGCCAAGGCATCGACGTCAGCGGCAATCGAAACGCAAAGCAAAAAGGTCGCCGACAGCGCCAAAAAGCTCAAGGAGAGCACCGTCCGCATCGAGGACAGCGCCGACCGCCGTACCGAGCTTGCATCCAACCGTACCGCACTCGCCGCAGAGCGCACCTACAGCGCCTGGATCAGGACCGGGCTGTTTTCGCTCGCCAGCGGCGCCGGCGCGAAAGGCGTGCTTACCGGCCTGATGCCGATGTGGATCGTGATCGCCGACTCCGCCGCGCTGATCGTGTTCAGCATCTTCTGCTTCTGCGCCGCGGTCTGGCGATTCAACAGGTCGGGCGCAACCCGGCCCGATCCCGACGTGCCACGAATCGACGCGCGAATCCTGGTCGCCATGAGCGCGTTTCTGTCGCTCGTCTCGCTGGCGGCGCTGTGGGGCGTGCTATTCGGATAGATGCGTAGGGTGGGCAAAGCCACCGGGCGCGGGACGCGCGTTCGGTTGCGTGCCCACCGACCTTGAGTCGCCACATGCACCACCGTCATCCTGAGGAGCGCGCTCTTGCGCGCGTCTCGAAGGATGGCCGCAGGCGCTTGTGGCCCATCCTTCGAGGCTCGCCGTGAAGAACGGCGACCACCTCAGGATGACGGCGGTATGGATGGATGGTGGGCACGGCGCAAGAGCGCCTTTGCCCACCCTACGACTTCACCGCCCCCGCCGTCAGACCCGCCACCATGTAGCGCTTGAACGCGTAGTAGATCGCGGCGGGCGGCAGCGCGTAAATCAGCCCGGTGGTCATCAGCAATTCCCACGGTGAGTCGTCGGCGGCAAGGAAGTTGCCGAGCGCGACGGGTAGCGTGATGTCGGTATCTTTCGACAGCAGCAGGAACGCGTAGAGATATTCGTTCCAGGCCAGTAGCAGCGCATAGGTGCCGACCGCCACCAGCGACGGCATCATCAGCGGCACATAGACCAGGCGGAACAGTTGCAAGGTGGTGGCGCCGTCCATGGTGGCGGCCTCGTCGAGCTCGACGGGAAGCTTGTCGGAGGCCTGTTTCAGGACCCAGATCGCGTAGGGCGATGCAATGGTCACCATCGCAAGGATCAGCGCCCAGTGATTGTTGAGCAGCCCGTAGATGCCCATGGTGCGGTACATCGGAACGGCGAGGAAGGCCGCCGGGATGAAGTAGGTGAACAGCGCGAGATTCATGATCAGCCGGCCGCCTGTTACGCGCAGCCTCGAGATCGAGAACGCGGCGGCGGTGGCGATGAACAGGGTCAGCGCCCCGACTGCCACCGCGATCACCGTGGAATTCCACAGCTGCAGCCAGAAATGGCTGAGGAAATAGTGTTTCTCGCCGAACACAATGGAAAAATTGTTGAGGGTCGGATGCGCAGGCCACAGTTTGCCGGAAAACGCGTCTTCCTTCGGCGAGATCGAAAACAAGAACAGATGATAGATCGGGATCATGGTCCAGATCAGCACGGGGATGCCGATCAGCAGCAGCCGCGCCTCGATGCCGACGGCTCGTAAGGTGGGCATCTTCATCGCGAAAGCCGTTTCATCATGACATAGACCAGCGGCAGCACCAGCGGCAGCGCGCATACGATCGCCGCCATCGACAAATCGAGCTGATCGAGCCTGAGATAGCGGATGCCGAGGGTAGCGAGCACATGGGTGAGATCGGCGGGGCCGCCGCCGGTCAACAGATACACGCTGTTGAAATCGCCAAGCGTCCAGATCATCGAGAGCAGCGTGCAGGTCAGATACAGCGTCTGCATCGAGGGCCAGGTGATGTAGCGGAATTTCTGCCACCAGCTGGCGCCGTCGACGTCGGCTGCCTCGAACAGGTCCTGTGAGATCGCCAGCCGCCCGGTCATCAGGATCAGGGTCCAGAACGGCAGCGACTTCCAGATATGCACCAGGATCGCCATCGACAGCGCAAGCGTGGGCTCGTTGAGCCAGTTCGGACCGTCGTCGCCGGTGAATTTGAAGATCAGCTGGTTGACCACGCCCCATTCCGGATTGAGCATGAAGCGCACCGACAGGATGGTCGGGATCGACGGCACCGCCCAGGGCAGGATGAACAGCACCGACAGCCATTTGATCCAGGATCGCTCCTGGATGAAGAAGCCCGACAGGAACAGCGCGATCAGCATTTTCAGATTGATGCCGACCACCAGAAAGATCAGCGTATTGACGGCGGCGCGGGCAAAGATCGGATCGTCATAGAGATGAACGTAGCTCGCCGGATGCCGCGCCAGCCACAGGCCGTAGCCGACCGGATACAGCACGAAGGCGATGAACACGAGGACGTAAGGAGCGAGCAGCACAAAACCCCAGACCTGCGGCGTCGAGAAACGCGCCGACAGCGGCCCGCGAGGGAGCGTTTCGTCTGAGGGTGCGACCGTTATCGTTGCCATGCGGCGAACCTATAACATCTTTCCTAAGCCACACATTCAACCGTCATCCTGAGGAACCGCGCGTTTGCGCGGCGTCTCTCGAAGGATCGCCGCTTGCGCTCGCCTCCATCCTTCGAGGCTCGCCGAAGACGGCGAGCACCTCAGGATGACGGCGTTGCAAGCGGCGAGATGGCGCGAGCTACCCCGCGACCTGCTTGATGCGGGCGATCATTTCGTCGACCGCCTTGTCGACCGGCACCTTTTCGCTGACCACCCGGTTCATCGCCTTGGCCCAGATGTTCTCATTGTTCAGAATGGTGAACTTGTAGTTCTTGGTGAACTCGAACGGCACCGTGCCGTCCATGAACTGGTTGTACACCGCCTTGCGATGGCGGTCGGCCTGCCAGAACGCGCTCTTCTGTCCGGCTGTCGTGACCGGGAACCAGCGGCCCAGCGCGCCCTCGACGTAGGGCTGCAGGTTTTCCTCCTGCAGCAGGAAGCTGATGAACTCCTTGGCCCGCGCCTTGTTTTTCGAATCCGTGAAGATCACGCCGACCTTGATGGCGGCGCGATACTTCATGGTCGAACCGTCCGGCTTCTTGGGAAAGCCGGTGGTGAGGATCAGTTCCTCATAGGCCTTCTTGCCGGCGGCGCGCTGCTCCGGCGTCAGCGATGGGTTGATGGAATCCTCATACCATTTCGCCGCGATCGAGATGGTGAAGTTGTGCGTCATCACCGTGGTCTTGTTGTGGAAGGCGACGTTGTTGTCCGGGTCCTTCCACGTCGTGGACGACGGCGGCGTGCAGCCCTTGATGTAGGGATCGGTGTAATCCTTCAGCGCGGCAACCAGTCCCTCCTTGACCTTGGGATCGTCCACCAGCAGCTTGCCGTCATCGTCGACCAGCTTGACATTGTAGGCGTCGATGAAGGTCAGGAACGACTGGAAGGAGTCGGTGGATTCCACGCCCATCGGCATGCCGATGCCGAAACCGCGGCTGCCGCTGGCCTTGCGATAGGCCGGCTGCACCTTGTCGCACCAGAACGACCAGTATTCCTTCCAGGTCGTCGGGATATCGGCCTGCTTGAAGCCCGCCTGCTCCAGCATGTCGGCCCAGATCTGCACATGCATGGTCTGCTGCTTCAGCGGGAAGGCGTAATAGGATTTTTTCTTGGTCTTGTCGTTATAAAGATACGCCGTCTCGATGGTGGTCGGCCCGAATGCCGATTTCATGGGCACGAGGATATCGGAGAGGTCTTCCAGCTTGCCTTCGGAAGCCCATTTGCCGGCGACTTGCACGTCATAGGAATCCGCGTAGGCAACGTCCGGCGGCGTTCCGGAATCCAGCGCCGCCACCGTTTTCGGGATCATGTCCTGCACGGCGTATTGCGACAGCTCGACCTTGACGCCGGTCTTGGCCTCGAACTTCCTGATCGCCTCATTCAGCGCGTCGTCTTCGGATTTGTAAAAGCCCTTGACCCACCAGACCGTGAGTTTTTCCTGCGCCATCGCAGGTGCTGCCCCATACATCACGCCGATGGCGGCGGCGACCGCGACGGCAAGCGTCCGTACTGCCTTGAATTTCACGTTGTTCTCCCTGACCTGCCGGATTTGTTGTTAACCGGTTGGATAAAGTCTAACGCGCATCCCTGCGATCCGTCCAGATGCGCATTTGCCGGGACCGGGCTACCGGCAAAGCGCGGATGCGAGCGACCCGGCGTCAAACAGTTGCTGCGTCATGCGCGGGCTTGACCCGCGCATCCATCCATCTTCGAAAGACTCTTTCGAAGGGGATGGATTGCCGGGTCAAGCCCGGCAATGACGGGATAGAGCGCCCGCTTAGCCCTGCGGACCCATCATCCGCTGCGCACGCTCCGCGCACAGGATATGATGGTGCAAATTGGCGATCCATTGCCGGCCGGACGTCGTCATATTCAGATATTTCATTCCGTCCTCGAGGTGCATCGAGACGCAGTTCCAGAAAAACGACGGATATTTTTCGATGATATCGGCGGGCGATGTATATCCCAATTGCCGATTGGTGCCGATTTCCTCGAATTCGTAGTAAAGCGCATTGGCCTTGCGCGTGTACAGCGGATCGCCAAGCTGGCCGATGAAATCGGCAGCCTGCACCAGTTTCGGCTCGAGGCCTTCGCTTGGCCCACTGCGATCCTTGGGGATCGGAAAGCGTGTCATGTCGATTGCGGCTGCAACACGCGCGGCATCGATGTTCGGTACTTTTTCCAGCCGTTCGAATGCGAACAGTTTTGAACGGTCGACATGATAGGGCGTCAGCGCTGCATCCGACGCCCCGCGCGGAAGCGTGATCCTGTTGCCTTTGTCGTCAATCACGAATTCGGTTTCGGTGTCACCGCGCAGTATGCCGCGCACATAACCGATGTCATGCAGCAGGCAGGCGACGATCAGATGGAAGTAATCCGCGGGCTCAAGGCGTTGCGATACCATCATTCCGTGCAGTATGTCGCACCCGACAATGGTGACCTGCAGCGTGTGTTCGTAATTGTGATAGAGCGCGTCGCTCCCGGCCAGGCATTCGATAGTCGCCCGCGCCGCCGAGCCCAGCCGCTCCGCGTCATCGTCGTGCGCCGAGCCGAAGATGCGGCGGAAATCGCGTGTGAGAAAATTTCCAAGCTTGTGGGCGGCGATGGCTGTGATGGTTTTCACGGGCGTCCTCCGAAATAATCGTGGACCGTTTCAAAACTCCAGCAGGTTCAGTGCCCGCTCAGCACCAGCGTCTTGATGGGAAGCAGCGCGGCCTGGATGCGCAACAGCAGCGCGTGCACGAGGCCGGTGGCGTCGACGACATGCAGCCCGAAGCTCTTGAGCGAACTGATCTTGCCTGACGATATCAGTTCGTGATTGCTGGTATAGGCGTTGGCGATACAGCTGCTGCCGGGCGTCACGCCCTCCAGCCCGCCTTTGTACAGTGGCTCCATGAAAACGAGAATGGTGCCGGGACGTACATTGTTCTGCGCCTCGATCAGTTGTTCGCCGCCCCTGAACTGGCCAGCCGCGATGTAGTCCTGCACTTGGGTAACCACCAACGGAATGATCGCCCACGGCCTGGAAATGCAGGTGGCCTCGGCCACCATTCCGACCTTCATGACCTGAGCCTCGATCTGCCCAAACCCCGCCGCCAGGGCCTGCCGTCCCGCCCCGTCCGGAATCAGAACGCCGGCCGTCCGTATCATTGGATTGACGATATCCCCCGGCCTCAGTCCGAACTGCTCGACCCGCCCGTCGACACCGGCGCGAATAAAGGTCTTGTCCAGATCGACCTGCGCTTCGGCCAGCGCTGCCTCTGCGCTTGCTTTCTCGGCGGGGAGAACGGCGGTGACGCGAACCGCCGCTGATTGCTTCGTGGCGTTGGCGGCATCAAGCGCCCCCTGGCGACCCGCCTGCAGCACCTGGAGTTTTTCAATGTCACGCTGCGGGACGATGCCGGGATTGCGTTGCTGGAGGTCCCGCTTGGTGTTCAGCTCATCGGTTGCCTGCTGATAATCGCTCTGGGCCTGCTGGATCTGTGCTTCCGCCTTGAGAACATCCGCCTGCGCGGCCAGCATGGCGGCATCGATTTCGGCGATCTTGCCTTTGGCCGTCAGTAGCGTGGCCTCCTGCTTGGAGTTGTCGAGTCTGAAAATCACCTCACCTTGCTTGACGGGCGCACTGAGGTCGACGTGAACCTCCGCGACCCGGCCGGTTACTTCGGACATGATCGGGACGGTCCGAAAGTACAACGTCGCCGACGGGGTTGACGGATGATAGTAGAAGATCATCGTGATCAGCGAGACCGTGAGCATCAGGCAGGCGATGATGCCAAACCGCAGTTCGAACCACACGGAAAACAGCGTAATCTCGTGACCGAAGCGCTTTCCCTGCCGATAACGGCGGTAGAGATAGTCGGGCAATATCGTCACGAGCGAGCAGAGCATGATCTCAAGCATGACCCTCTGCCTCCCCACTCTTGGCGGCGCCGCCGTTCGTGGCGGCCGCGTGGCCTGCGGTTTCAATCGACGCCTCGGTCGGGTCCGGTTCAGGCGGAATGCCGGCCATCTTTTCGGTCGATGCCGCGATCCTGCGCAGCGGCGTGCCGAAATCCGGCAAGTCGATCATGCCAAGGAACAGCCCGATCACCCAAAACAGATGGTTGTGAGTAAACAGCGCCAGCAAGCACAGCACCGCCACGATTTCGAATTGCAGCTTTTGCGACTTGTGCGCCCTTCGCTCCGGCAAGGTATGGAGATGCAGGTAAAGATTGCCAACTCCGACAACGGAGACGATCAGAATGATGCCAACCACGATCATCAAAACGTCGGTTTCACCCGGCGCGGTGATAAAGCTTGGCAGATGATGAGGGGCGGCTGGATGAAGTGCCTCACTCATGCAATTCTCCGTTCAATGGCTACGGCATGATCGGCCTCTAGCAAGGATGGTGCAACAACCGCCCCACAGTCAATGAGAAACGTCAGCCGCTCAATTTCGATGGTCTGCAAACGCCTGGCCCAGCCGTTCGACTTCGAGGCTGGTGCAAAACAGCGCGAACAGGCATCCCAAGAATATGAACCCGCGCCGGGCCATCAGAAGGAAGTCGGTCTCCCGGCCGAGCTTCCGGAAGATGCCTGAAAACCACGACGGAGAATAGCGCGCTGCCAAAAATAAAGCTGAGGCGGCCGAAAAACAGAAACAAATGATGGAGGAAGACGTTCGGCCGCCGAAACGGAATCGGAATGCGCAGCAGGCGAACCCAGAACGCGGCTTGCATGACCAGCAAGACAGCGGCCATCATCAGATCGGAGGAAGCATCCTTCGGAAGCTGCTCGCCCGGACTGGTCACTACCTGCCTGAACTCGGGCAGCTGCTGCCACACAAAGACGAGCGCGCCAGCGATCTGGATGGCCAGCAGGCAGAGATAGAGTGCGGTTTGTGGGCGTTCCTGATCGGGCTTCATCGGACAGATGTATCAGTCCGGCTGGCGGCAGGCCAGATCGGGCCTTGGTCGTATCCGTCTGTGCCAACTACGATGTTTTGGTTTGTTCATCCAGGATTCGCAAATACGGCTTGATTTGGGTTGTGCGCATCGGCTAGGCGGCAAAACTCCCCAGCACATCGGCGCGCTCGAGCGTCGTTCTCAGCGCCTCGTCGGAAACATGCGTGTAGATTTCGGTGGTCGCGATGCTGGAATGGCCCAGCAGCCGTTGCACGAACCGGATGTCGACGCCGCGCTCGATCAGAAGCGTCGCCGCCGTATGCCTGAGCATGTGCGGCGTAATGCGCCGAGCGGCGCCCGTCCGCGTCGAATACCGCCGCAGCTCGGAGCGAACCGATTGCGGCTTCATGGGCAACCCACGCCGGTTCAGGAAAAGATTTCCGCCGGCGCTGCCGTTGGCCCGGTGCCATCGCACCAGCTTTTCCAGGTCGGCCCGCAGCTCGACATCCGAGACATAGGCAACCCGATCGCGCGCGCCCTTGCCGTGAATCCGGAACGACCGGCCATCCGGAGAGACGTCATCGACCCGAAGCTTGCAGAGCTCGCCAACGCGGATGCCGGTCGCGATCATCAGACGGACCGCAGTGGAGGATCGCGTCTCGCGGGAGGCGTCGCTTGCCGGATTGCGTGAGGAAAACCCGCGGAGCAGCGATGACACCTCGGGGGTGGACAGCGCGCGGGGAAGCCGCTTTCGGCGCGGCAGTTGCAGCCGCCAGCGGGCGAACACGTCGGGCGCGAGTTCGAGAGCGACGAACCGTCGGATGAAAGCGCGCAGGCAGGCGAAGCGGCGGCGCACCGTGGCGATTGCTAGCTTCCGGTCGAGCATGTCGGTGAGGTAGGCGGGGAGGCTGGCCTCGGTTATCGAGGCAAGCGAAGCGTCTGCCGGCATGAAGCGGCGGAAATCGGCGAGGTCGCCGGCATAGGCTTGGAGGGTGTGATGCGAAAGTTGCCGCTCGACGGAGCAGTATCGCAGGAAGTCAGTTATGGCGATGTCGAGAAGCATGTGAGGTCTCCGGCCGGGCGATCGGGGACTCTCCCGCCGCAAACGCAAGATGCGGCATAACGAGCGGGCAGTGCTGGCCTCATTGGCTTTTTGGTAAATGTCCTGCGCGCTGGAATTGCAGATGTGTGAGCTTGATCGCTGGAGTTTTCTGAACCGCGGCTGAGGTGCACATAACTTGGAATTATTGAATGCCCCCGACCAACGAAGATCCGCGCCCGGGACGGAGTTTGGTCGTGCAGGAGACCCCGGAATTATCGGGCGGCGCCCGCCAAGATTTTACTTATAAGAAAATTAGCGGAGCCCGCATCCAGGGGCAGGCGTTCCGGCAATCTTTGTTTGTTGGGGCAATCATGGAAGATTGCCATTTTGTAGGAACCAGCTTCGATCGGTGCGATTTTGCCGGCACAAAATTGGTCCGCTGCACTTTTAATGATTGCCAATTCGTTCCCACAGAATTCCGATCGTGCGTCGTTATCGACGGTCAGTTTGTTGCTTGCAAATTTAGAGGTTCGCAATGGATGTACTTGGATGTCACACGATCTGAATTCAAAAATTGTGATTTTCGAGAAGCAACTCTGCGTGAAAGTCATTTCATAGAAAGCAGGCTGACAAAGTGTTTACTCGCGCGGTCCAGTGTTACGCTCATGCATTTTACCAATTGCGCCTTCGAGCGCATGGGATTTGCGGACTGCACCGCTATGTTCTTGATTTTCTCAACCTGCGCTTTCAATTCCTGTTCCATCAATGCCGAGACGGTCGGATACACGTATGGCTTGACCGCCGGTAACTTAGATAGCATGCGTCTCGTCCATCTTGGAAAGCGGGAAGCCAAGCCGGCGAACACCAATGTGGTGGACGCGTTAATCGCGACCTATTGGGCTAGGAACTGGTATGTTGGCGCGTGTATCCTGCAACTGAATTTCCGACGGGGTGACCCCTTTTCGATCATTCAAGAATTGAACGATGCGTTACAACAGACAATCCTGTCCGAAATGCCGATGGATTGGGATGAGCTTCGTTTCCTCGTCGAGGTATTGGAAAGGTTAAACGCCGAAGAGCGTCTTCCGTTGCTTGCTCTGTGGCGATGCATCGATACACTTCAGCGTTCAAGCCGCAAGTCGGGCCCGATGTCGTCAGCTGCCGACTTGGGACAATCGGTCATTGCGCAAGCAGATCGGCTTTTGCTTGGGATGCTAGACATCACAGCTACCGTTGTTCCAAATCAAGTAGCCGCGGCTGAATTTCTGCTCGAGCTCAAACTAACAGAGCGTCCGGAGACGCCTCTAAACGACATCGTACCGCAGGGGGCGCTTGAAGCTTTTGGCGCCTCTCGTATGGAGCTTATTCACTCTGCAGCGGGTTCGTGGATTGAAATATGGCAAATGAGTCTCGCCGCCCTGATTGCTGTGAGAGTTACACTTGTCGCGGCCAACGGTGTGTTGAAGGAGTTCTCCAAGGTGATTGAGAACGCTCGACTTTTTGTAGAAAAACTAACGCGCAAAAGAAAAAAGGCTGCGCCGGCAAAGCCGCATCATGCACGAGCCACGAAACGTCAGTCGGCGAAGCAGTCCCCATTACCTGTCATTGTCGAACAACAAATGGTTGACATTCGCGAGAAAACCGCAGCCGTGAGCCTGGACGATTTCGCTAAGCTTGAGAAAGCTCTCCGGGCCGTGAGCAAACTTAGCGGGGAGCAACTAAAATGTTTCGCGGCATATGACAGCGACCACGTTATAGCCGCGACGGTCCAATCGGTCGGGCGTGCTCCTCGACGCCGTGGTCGAGCTCATCAGCCAGCCGCTTGAGAGCGCCCAGACCGGCATCATCCAGTCGAAGCAGATTGACTCTGAAACCGAAGCCCATACGAGATGAGTGCCGGTTTCGTGAGGCTGGAATAAACGACGCGCCGCTTGCTGCGGTGATACGCTTAACAAATGAGCTGTCCCGACCAAGCCTCATAGGCAAATTCGGCCAATAGAGCATCACGAAATGACCATCGGTGTTCTTATCAAAGCTGACATTTGGTCGATGCCCAACGATTCGCATCAGCCTGGCAAGCAGCTCTCCGTTGAGCGCTCGGGACCGCTCGACCGCGACAGGGAACGCCTCACTTAATAAGAAATCAAGCGCACGAAGACCTGAAGCACCGATTCCGCCCGTGAGACACTCCGACCACGTATTGAAGCTGTCCACAAGATGCACCGGAATATCGATAAATGAAACCTTCTCGCCGTTGACGCATAGCGCTTTATGCGGCGTCGCTATTCGTATGACGCGATCTCTCGATTTCATCGCATTTATCTGAGTGCGGTCGGGATAACCTAGGCTTTCGTCGATAACTACAATGGTCGTCGGCGGCAGCTTGTCGACAAATGAAGTCATCACGTCCGCCGAAACGTAAGCGCTGGCGCCGTAAACAGGTGAGGTTAGCCACACCGCAGTGGGACAAGCGGCGTGCAGCAGAGAAGGCAGTATGTACGAACCGTCCACCCGGCGGGTGTGGTGGAACGTTACGGCTATACCGAATGTTCGAGCCAATGCCTCGACTGCAAAATAGGATGGAGTCACGATATGAAGGCATTCTACTTCCACGTTTGCAAGATAGGTCATCACTGTTGCCAGGGCCGTCGTACCTGAACCAGTCATGACCAAGTCTCGCCCGTTCGACAGAAAGAGCCTCTCCCTCAACTTTTTGTCGATCAGGAGATAGCTCGAAAACACATACGGAACGAGCGAGCCGAGTGGTCGTTGGTTGCTTAACCAACGCGATATTTCCGTTTCGAATATCGCCTTTGGATCCCAGTGTGAAAGAAGTTCTGGTTTAAACCCGTTTTCGCGTTCGAACGCGTCAGCCAGCTCTTCGATCCAATCCAATCTCGAAACAGCAGCAATACGCGGAGGCAAAGGTAACCGCCGAGCGGCAGGCATAATGATAATTCCAAGTTATCTACCGTACAACGACCGCAACGGTCGTCTGAAGATTGCAATTCTATTTTAAAGCGAGCGAATTGCAATGATGTAATGTCGCATGGTTCTTGCCCTTGCCGAAACTTCCGCGCATCTCCATCTCCGGGCCAATTTACCCCAGGACTTCCTCCCCCATGCTTTCCGCCGCCGTCGCCGCCCTCTCCCAAATCCTCTCGCCGCCGATGCGCGCCATCCTGTGGCGTTCCATCGGCCTCGCGCTGGTGCTGGTCGCCGTGCTGGCCGTCGCGCTGCAGCGGCTGCTGAGCTGGTTCGCGACCTCGGGCGAGGTCTGGCTCGAGGCTGCGCTCGGGCCCGGCTTTCACACCCCGCTCAATATCCTGGCCTGGATCGTCTCGATCGCGGCCGGGCTTGGCGTCGTGTTCGGCGCGGTGTTTTTGATGCCGGCGATCACCTCGCTGGTGGCGAGCGTGTTCGTCGATGATGTCGCCGAGCATGTCGAGCGCGCGCACTATCCGGCGGAGCGTCCGGGCACGGCGCTGCCGGTCGGGCTTGCGATGACCGAGGGCGTCAAGACCGCGGCGCTGACCATCCTGGTCTATCTGATCGCGCTGCCGTTCGTGTTCGTGGCCGGCGCCGGCTTCATCGCGTTCTTCATCGCCACCGCATGGCTGCTCGGGCGGGAATATTTTCAGCTCGCGGCGATGCGGTTTCGCTCGCCGGCGGAAGCCAAGGCGATGCGCAAGCAGAACGCGGCGATCGTGTTCACCGCGGGACTGATCATCGCGGCGTTCGTCTCGATCCCGATCGTCAACCTCGCGACGCCGCTGTTCGGCATGGCGTTCATGGTCCACATGCACAAACGCCTCTCCGGCCCGCGGCCGCAACTGATCGAGCCGGCGCGAAAGACCGGAATGCCGGTAGTGTAAGGACGCTGCGATGGCCGCGCGAATTAGGCGCGCGGCCATCGGGAGAGAGCCTCATGAAGCCAGGGCCGTTGGACCTTGCAGCACGCTGATAGCGCTCTCGTATCCGTCAACACCGGACGCAGCCGCGGTGCGCGGCGAGATGCCGCCAAGCGCGGGATGCTGCTGATCGAGCCAGGCTGGGGCCGAATTGCCCAATCGCTGCCGGGCCGCGGTCTCGAGCGCGCGGACCCGTTCCTTGCCGGCGGCGGCCAGCGGGTCATACAGGGCCGCGGCGGCGGCTTTCGGGAGATACCAGGCGAACGCGAACCCGATCGCCGCATTGATCACGGTGGTGAGGATGATCTTGTCCACCGCCACGGCTGCGGAGCCCAGTATGGTCTGCCATGTGGCGCAGGCGGCGATCAGCCCGCAAAGCCCTGTCAGCACGGTCTCGGAGCCGAGCTCCCACGGACGCGATGGACGCTGGCCGGTCTCGGCATTGTCGAGGTGATAGGCGTAGAACCCTCCCGTCACCATGGCCAGCAGCGCATTGGGAATCTCGATCTTGAAACTGTTTAGCGTCGGCGGTGCCTGGGTGAGACCCCACAGAATGAGACCGAGATAACCCGCGACACCGCAAACCACGGCGACCCGGATATAATTGGCTACGTTGGCGCGCTGGCCTTGGCCCGAGGTCGCGAACCACGATCCCTTGTTGACCGCACGCCTGCGCATCAGATCGGCGACCATGATCGCGGTCGCATGCGGCACCAGTGTCGCCGCGGCATCCACGAACGGCTGGAACATGGTCTGTGGATACGGATCCGACATTGCCCACAGGTTAAACTGGCCGAACCCCATCGCTGCGAGGCCCAGCACAGTCGTGCTCACCGCGGCGACCGTCAGGCTGATAAGCTTGATATCCCCGTATGAGCCCTCCGGACGCGGCGCGTGATCGAGCTTGAAGCCCAACGGCCGCAATGCCAGATCGATATCGTCCTTGGGCTGCGCCTTGAGGCGTACCGCGCAACCGAGCAGGATATAGAGCTTGTAGAGGTTGTCCACGATGCCGCGCCGCAGGTCCTCGTTGGCGTAGAACGGTTCGGTCGCCCGCGCGGTCCGATAGGCCGCCACCTGGGTCTCCATGGATCTCTTCTGGCTCTCGATAAGCTCCAGATCCCTCTGGTAACTCCGCAACAAACCCGCATCGAGCGAACCGGTTAATCCCTCCATTCGATATGACTTCTGCGCGAAAACGAGACAGCACAGTCGCGCCCAGCCATGCTCGAGCGTGTGACGTGACCGCGTGAAGTCGGCCGGTTCGACGCCGCGCATTTCGGGTGAGTGCAGCACCTCTCCCTGATAGGAGGTGAAGTCGAAATCGGCGGCCGCAAGCCGATCCGCCGTGGCGCGCGCGGCGTCCGGAATGTAGGCCCGCTTATGCGCGAACTGGCGTAGATACGTCTCTACCCGGATGAGTCCAGGCACATTCGGCAGTGCCCCCATCAGCATGAAGGCAATGGCGAACGGCACGCCGACATAGCCGATCTGCTTGGGCAGCACGATGCCGAGTTGCTCGAGGTTGTTGGCGCCGAGCATCGACAGAAATATCACCAACACGACCATCGATCCGCAATAGATGAAGAAGCCGTGGGAATATTCCTGTCGCGTCGCTAATTGCCGCGGCAGTAATTGATAGATGAAGTCGCTGCTTTCGGTGACGCTGCGTTCGGCGAATTTGTTCTGGCAGAACACATAAACGAGCCAGCTCGCAACACCGAGGCAACCGAAAAACAGGGGGCTCATTTCATCCAGCGGGACTCCGATATTCATGGGTAGCGTAGGCATGGCTGTTCTCCATTGCGACGCGCATTTACAGCATGAGAGACGTCGTCAGCTGCGGTCAGCCGTCAGTAACAGCGGCCGTTGAAACAGCGTCCCTGCGCGACAATGATCGATGCCGAAGCCGGTCGATCTGTTCTCGTCTGGTTGGAAATGGCCGCCGCCCCGGCATCGTGGTCACGAATCGTCGGAACGGAAGCCGCTGCGATAGCGGCGACCACAACGAGAGAACGCATTAACAGTACTGATGATTTCAGAGCCATGACAATCTCCCTTGAAGATCGGTTCACTTTGCTCGTCGAGTCTCCGCTGCCAGGTATTGGCCCTTGCCGAGCGGGACACTCATCCACGCTACAATCGGACCACTGCAACGGGTGTGAGCCAGCTCACATGCGGCAGAGATTGTTTTGATCGCGGGTACCCGGCTTGCGTCCTCAAACCACATGGGCCGAAACGACACAGCTGAAGATTCCATCTGGTGGAGGGACGGCGCGTCGAATATTCCTGGGTTAAGGCCCTGATCGAAAGCGCAGGGTGCCGCGACCTCTTGTCGAGTTCACCATGAACTCAACCTGCCTCCGCCCGATGCCATCAGTCGTAAAGCCGAAGCCTTGTGCCAAATGTCAGAGGTGGACTTGCGGCCGGAACTGATCGATCCGCGCCGTAGGCCGGAAATCTCCGCACGTTGATTTGCGGTCAGTCGGCGGGACCGTCTGCAGGATCAGCGCGTCACCAGAGGACACCCGCCATCCGCCAACGCGCGGAACGCCTGATCGCCGGGAATCACCCTGAGCATGTTGTAATAGTCCCAGGGTTTTGTGGACTCCGACGGCTTCTTGACCTGGGCGAAATACATGTCGTGAACCAGCCGGCCGTCTTCGCGGAGGCGGCCGCCTCTGACGTAGAAATCGTTGACCGGCAGCTCGCGCATCTTCGCCATCACCGCCTTCGCCTCGTCGGTGCCGGCGGCGGCAATGGCGCCGAGATAGTGGCGGATCGCCGAATAGACGCTGGCGTGAACCATGGTCGGCATCCGCCCATGCCGCTCGAAGAAGCGCTTCGACCAGGCGCGGGTCTCTTCATTGCGATCCCAGTAGAACGCGGTGACGAACTTTAATCCTTGCGCTGCTTGAAGCGTCAGGCTGTGAACGTCGGAAATGAATATCAGCAGCGAGACCATGGTCTGGTTTTTCGTCAATCCGAACTCGTTGGCCTGCTTGATCGCGGTGATCATGTCGCCGGCGCTGTTGGCAAAGGCCACCACCTTCGCGCCGGACGCCTGCGCCTGCAGCAGATAGGAACTAAAATCCGAGGTGTTCAAGGGATGGCGCACGCTGCCAAGCACCTTTCCGCCGGCGGCCTGCACCGCGCTAGTGGCATCGGCTTCCAGCGAATGGCCGAAGGCGTAGTCGACGGTGATGAAGAACCAGGTATCGCGCCCTTCGGCGACGATCGCCTTGGCAAGACTCGTGGTGAGCGCATAGCTGTCGTAGATCCAGGACGCCTCGGTCGGCGTGCAGGCCTTGCCGGTAAAGGCGGTACTGCCTACCGCGCCCGCAATCGCGATCCGGTTGCGCTCGGCGGCGAGTTGTTCGACCGCAAGGGCTACGGCCGAATTGTCAAATCCGATCGCCATGTCCACCTTGCCGATCTCGAACCACTGACGAGCAAGTGCGGCCCCGACATCGGACTTGTTCTGATGGTCGGCAAACACGATTTCGACAGGCTTGCCAAGCACGGCACCACCGGCATCCTCGACCGCCATGCGCGCGGCGACCACCGAGCCCGGGCCGCCCAGATCGGCATAGAGGCCGGATTGATCGTTGAGGACGCCGATCCTGACGACGTCGTCGGAGATTTGCGCATGCGCGGCGCACGCGCCGAGACTCACGATCGCCAAGGCTGAAACAAGCACAAGCTGAAATCGCACGGCATCCCTCCCGGACAAGTCGTTGATGCGCGGCCCTTGAGCTGAGCCTTGGCACGCAGCGAAGCGTAGGCTCGCCTTTGATCGCATACAAGGCGGCAACTGATGTCGTCATCCTGAGGTGCTCGCCGTTCTTCACGGCGAGCCTCGAAGGATGGACACAAGCACCTGCGGCCGTCCTTCGAGACGCCGCGCAAGCGCGCGGCTCCTCAGGATGACGGTGGTACAGGTTTCTAAACCGTCTTCTCCGGCCAGCGGCAGAGGTCGTTGATCAAACACACCTCGCAGCGCGGCTTGCGCGCCAGGCAGGTGTAGCGGCCGTGCAGAATCAGCCAGTGATGCGCGTGCAGCATGAATTCGGCGGGGATGACGCGCTCCAGCCCGAGTTCGACTTCGAGCGGCGTGTTGCCCGGTGCGAGGCCGGTGCGATTGCCGACGCGGAAGACGTGGGTGTCCACGGCCATGGTGCGCTCGCCGAATGCCATGTTGAGCACGACGTTTGCGGTTTTCCGCCCGGCGCCCGGAAGCGATTCGATTTCAGCGCGGGTGCGCGGCACCTCTCCGGAAAATTCCGCGATCAGCTTTTGCGACAGCGCGATGACGTTCTTCGCCTTGTTGCGATAGAGCCCGATGGTCCTGATATAGTCGCGGACCTTGTCCTCGCCGAGCGCGAGCATCTTTTGCGGCGTATCGGCGACTGCAAACAGCGCGCGCGTCGCCTTGTTGACGGAGGCATCGGTCGCCTGCGCCGACAACACCACCGCAACCAGCAGCGTGTAGGGATTGAGATGCTCGAGCTCGCCCTTCGGCTCGGGATTGGCTTTGCGGAATCGGGTAAAGGCCTCGCGCACCTCGGCCGAAGTCCAAGGTTTGATCGATTTTTTCGGCCCCGACATCCGCCCCGGTTTGGCCGCAACACCGATTTTCGCGGCGCGATTCGGCCGCGGGTTTGCCGCCACTTTGCCCGAACCGGCCTTAGTGCCTTGAACTGCTGCGGTTTTGCGTTTTGCTGGCTGTTTGGTGATTTTCGGCATGATCCGGGTATACTGATCCGCGATGACCGCAGGCAACGACTTTGATCCCGAGTGCGAGCAGCCGAAACTGTTTTCGGCGCTGCTGACGCCACATCGTTCGCTGAACCGCACCGGCTTTCTGGTGCTGATGGCGTTCCTCAGTGTCGTCAGTTTCGCCGCGGGGCTTGCGTTTCTGCTGATGGGAGCGTGGCCGGTATTCGGCTTTTTCGGCCTCGATGTTCTCGTGGTTTATTGGGCCTTTCGCATCAATTTCCGCCACGCCAAGGCGACCGAGGAGATATCCATCACGCCATCCGAACTGCGCGTGCGCCGGGTCAGTCATCGCGGCCATGTGGTCGAATGGGTGCTCAATCCATTGTGGGTGCGGCTCGACCAAAAAACCCACGCCGAATTCGGCATCGAGAAACTTTATCTGGTCTCGCGCGGCCGCCGTATCTCGGTCGCGAGCTTTCTGGGAGCGGACGAAAAAGCAAGCTTTGCCAAAGCTTTAACTGCTGCTCTGCAGGCCGCCAAGCGTGGCCCGACCTACAATCCAGTCGCGTGATTCGTTGTCGGGAATCGGGTGGTTTGAGCAGGGCCGTCGTCCTACATCAGAACCATGATGAACCTTGCAATGAATGAGCACCGCCTCACCAAACCGGGCCCCCAGAACGCAGCGCTGCGCGACTACGACTCGGTGCGGCGCGCCATCGCCTTCATCTCGGAGCACTGGCGCGCGCAGCCGACCATCGAATCGATGGCGGATGCCGCGGGCGTTACGCCCGATGAGCTGCACCATCTGTTTCGCCGCTGGGCGGGGCTGACGCCAAAAGCGTTCATGCAGGCGCTGACGCTGGATCACGCCAAGGGCTTGCTGCGCGATTCCGCCAGCGTGCTTGACGCAGCCCTCGACTCCGGACTTTCCGGCCCGGGCCGGCTGCACGATCTGTTCGTCACCCATGAGGCGATGTCGCCGGGCGAATGGAAGAACGGTGGCGCCGGCATGACGCTGGCTTACGGATTTCACCCCTCGCCGTTCGGCACCGCGATCGTGATCGCCAGCGGCCGCGGCCTTGCCGGCCTCGCCTTCGCCGATCCCGGCGACGAGCAGCCGGCGCTCGCCGACATGCAGCGGCGCTGGCCGCGCGCGACGTATGTGGAGGATCACACCGGCACGGCTGCATTGGCGGAGCGCATCTTCGACACAAAACTCTGGCGCGCGGACCAGCCGTTACGCGTGGTCCTGATCGGCACCGATTTCGAGGTGCGGGTCTGGGAATCGCTCTTGAAGATCCCGATGGGCCGCGCGGTCTGCTATTCGGATATCGCCAACAAGATCAAAAGCCCGAAGGCCTCGCGTGCGGTCGGCGCCGCGGTCGGAAAAAATCCGATCTCCTTCGTGGTGCCCTGCCATCGCGCGCTCGGCAAAGGTGGCGCGCTGACCGGCTATCACTGGGGCCTTACCCGCAAGCAGGCGATGATCGGCTGGGAAGCCGGCCAGGTCGGCGTCCATTAATCACACGCGGCTGCCGAAGGGCACGATCTTGTTGCCGGCGTCGTGCCCGATGTCGGCGCGGCCGAGCCATGGAATGCCGGACTTGTCGCACCAAAAGCGGGCGACTTCCTCTTCGCTCATTGCAAAATCCGGTTGGTTCGGGGTGATGTCGCTGCAACGGCCGAGCCTGATGCCCGCCACCCGCCTGATCCCGGGATTGCCGGTGATGTGAAATAGCGACCGGTCGATCCGATACATGGCCTCCGACACTTCCTCCAACATCAGCACATGGCCGTCGAGGTCGGGCTGCAGCGGCGTACCGAGCAACTGGCTAAGGATCGTGATGTTGAATGCCGCTGTCTTGTTCGAGCCGTTGACCGTCGGCTCCAGGCCTTCAGGCGCCCGATCGACCATCCAGGCCAGCGCCCGCCCGATTGCCGTCTCGCCACCATCCCGGAAAATGTCCTGCACCATCGGACCATGCGCCACGGCCTCGAACCCGACGCTGTACAAAGCGGCAAGCAGCGTGCCGGTATCGCTATAACCTAGGTAGGTTTTTCGTCGGGACGGCTCCTTCAACCCGTATATCACCGGCTCTATTATGCGGCACGAGCCGTAGCCGCCGCGGGCAAACCACACCGCGTCATAGTTGTCGTCATTGGCGACATCAAGGAAGGCCCGCGCGCGCGCCTCGTCATCGCCGGCAAAATGCCCGTGCGATAGGAAGCACTGCGGATGAAAGAAAATCTCCGCCCGTCCGTCCGGATACAGCGATCCGGCCATTGCCCGCACTTTGTCGGCGACCTCGGCAGAAATCCGCGACGCTGGCGCGACCACGGCGATCCTGCACTTCCCGTTGCTCATCGCCTCGCCTGCGTTGCACTTCATCGGCGGCGCTTGTAGATTCCGCCGATGTCCTCCCCAAGAGATTACTTTTTTTGCGGCGTCGGCGGTAGTGGCATGACCCCGCTCGCTTTGATCGTCCAGGCCGGCGGCGGGCGGGTCGAGGGTTCCGATCGCGCGCTCGACCAGGGACGCAACACCGAACAATTCGACTTTTTGCGCGCGCGGGGCGTGCTGCTGCATCCGCAGGACGGCAGCGGCATCCGCCGGGCCAGCCAGACCCTGGTTACTTCCGCCGCCGTGGAGGAGACCATCCCCGACGTGCAAGCCGCGCGTCGCATCGGCGCCACCGTGACCACGCGCGCAAAACTTCTCGCCGAACTTTTCAACGCTTCGCCTCTAAGTATTGGTGTAGCCGGCACCAGCGGAAAGTCCACCACCGTCGGCATGATCGGCTGGATCCTGCATCGCGCCGGAAAAAACCCAACCATCATGAACGGCGCCGACATGAAGAATTTTGTCGCAGCGGATGCGCCATTCGCCAGCGCGAGGATCGGCGAGGGTGGAGTATTCGTCAGCGAAGTAGACGAGAGTGACGGTTCGATCGCGCTCTTTGCGCCGCGCGTTGCGGTCGTGAACAACATCTCGCTGGATCACAAGTCGCTGGACGAACTGCGTAAGCTGTTCCGGGATTTTGTTGCCAAGGCGGAAACGGTGGTCCTGAATATCGATAACGAGGAAACCGCGGCGCTGTTGCCCGATTTGAAGCCGGGTCAGGCTTTGACCTACAGCCTGGCCAAAGCCGAGGCTGATCTTCTCGCCTCGTCGCCAATCCCGTCGCCAGGCGGGATCGCGTTTACCGTGACCGCGCGCGAGTCCGGAGAGGTCGTCGCGATGAACCTAAACGTTCCCGGGCTGCACAATGTTGCCAACGCGCTCGCCGCGCTGTGCGTCGCAAAAACCTGTGGCGTGGCGCTGGCAGACGCCGCGGCCACCTTAAGCGAGTTCAGCGGCATTCGCCGGCGGCTGGAGGTGGTCGGCACCGCGAATGGGATCACGGTGATCGACGATTTTGCCCACAACCCCGACAAGATATCGGCCACGCTGGAGACCATGCACGCGTTTCCCGGACGGCTGCTGTTGATGTTCCAACCGCATGGCTATGGCCCGATTCGCATGATGAGGGACGCGCTGGTGGATTGCTTTGCGGACGGGCTGCACGACGACGATGTCCTGGTCATGCCCGAGCCCGTCTATTTCGGCGGCACCGTCGACCGCAGCGTCGGCAGCCGCGACATCGTCACCGCGATCGAACGACGCGGTCGAAAAGCCCAGGCCTTTGCGGACCGCAGCGCTTGCGGCGATCGCCTCGTCGAGCTGGGCCGCCCGGGTGACCGCATCCTGGTGATGGGCGCGCGCGACGATTCGCTTTCGCAGTTCGCGCGCGAGGTGCTGCAGCGGCTTGGGTCGTAAACTCGTAGGGTGGGTTAGCGCCGAAGGCGCGTAACCCACCGGCAGAGTTTACCGCGAGTGAGACGGTGGGTTACGGCGCTTCGCGCCTAACCCACCCTACGATTGAGCTCACCGCTCCAGCCGCTTCCACATCACCATCGTGTCGCATATGCGACCATCGGGAAACAGCGCGTAGTCAGGAATGATCCCCGTTTCCGTCCAGCCGGCGCGTTGGTAGACGCGGTGGCCGTTTTCGCTTGGGACAGTGTCCAGTACCAGCAGCCAGCGGCCGTTGCGCCGCGCCTCTTCTTCTGCCCGCGCCATCAACGCCGCGCCGATGCCGCGGCTGCGCGCGGAGCGATGCACCAGCATTTTCTTGATATCGGCGCGGTGCGGCTGGTTGGGCGGCGTATCGAGCCCGAGCTGAACGGTGCCGACGATCCGACCCTCCAACCGCGCCGCCAGCAATACGGTGTCCTTTGACGCAACCGAGGCTGCGACTTTCCGAAAGAACGCCAGCGCCTCGGCCCGCGAGAATGGCGACATGAAGCTGACGGAAGCGCCGCTCTCGACGCAATCGACCAGTACGTCTGCGAGCTGATCGAGCGCCGCATCTGCAACCGGCGCGTCGAGAACCGCGATGTCAAATGCCGCGCTCACGCCGCCAGATCGAGTTTCGATGCCACGGTGGCGTCGGCGTTGATCCGGTAGATGATCGGCACGCCGGTAGCGAGCTCGCGCGCCAAAATGCCTTCGGGCGAAAGCTTCTCCAGCACCATGATCAGCGCGCGCAACGAATTGCCGTGCGCCGCGACCAATGTGCGCTCGCCGCGCAGCACGCACGGCAATATTTCCTGGACGTAATAAGGCAGCGTGCGCGCCAGCGTATCCTTCAGGCTCTCGCCGCCGGGCGGCGATACGTCGTAGGAGCGACGCCAGATATGCACCTGCTCCTCGCCCCATTTCTTGCGCGCATCGTCCTTGTTGAGACCAGACAGATCGCCGTAGTCGCGCTCATTGAGCGCCAGATGTTTTTTGGTTCGGAAGGCCGGTCTGGCCCATCTCGGCCAGCATCAGGTCGAGCGTGTGTTGCGCGCGCAGCAGCACCGACGTGAACGCGATGTCGAATACAAAACCCTGTGCTTTCAGCTTGCGGCCGGCTTCTTTCGCCTCGGCGATGCCCTGCCCGGTCAGATCGGGATCCTTCCAGCCGGTGAAAAGATTCTTCAGATTCCATTCGCTCTGGCCGTGACGCACGAGCACGAGAAGGCGGTCGCTCATTAAAGTGATTTCCGTTGTTCGTTTTCTAGAAGTCGCGCAAGCCCAGCACATCGGCCATCGAATACAGCCCCGGCTTCTTGCCGTGCGCCCACATCGCCGCCTTCAGCGCGCCGTGGGCGAAGATCATGCGGTCCTCGGCGCGGTGCGAGAGTTCGATACGCTCGTAGGGACCGGCGAAAATCACGCTGTGATCGCCGGTGACGGTACCGCCGCGCAGCGACGCAAAGCCGATGTCGCCGGCCTTGCGCGCGCCGGTGTGGCCATCCCGCCCCCGCGCCGAGTGCTGATCGAGCGCGACCTTGCGGCCCGCGGCGGCGGCCTCGCCGAGCAGAAGTGCGGTGCCCGACGGCGCGTCGATCTTGGCCTTGTGATGCATTTCGAGAATTTCGATATCGAAGCCGTCGTCCAGCGATTGCGCCACCCGCTTCACCAGCGCGGCCAGCAGGTTGACGCCGAGGCTCATATTGCCGGACTGCACCACGACCGCGCGGGAGGTCACGCTCTTGATCACGGCGTCGTCGGACGCCGAAAGGCCGGTAGTCCCGATCACATGCACAAGGCCGCGCTCGGCTGCGATGGCGACATTGGCGATGGTCGCGCCGGGCACGGTGAAAGTCGAGAATGCCGTCGGCATCTTTCGACAGCGACCACAGATCGGCCGACAGTTTTATGCCGTTTTCGCCCAGGCCGGCGAGAGAGCCTGCGTCCTTGCCCAGAAGCTCGGACCCCGGCGCTTCCAGCGCGCCGGTCAGGACCGCGCCCGGCGTATCGGTGATGGCGCGCGTCAGCGCGCGGCCCATCCGGCCGCCCGCCCCCGCAACGATCAAGCGCATATCCGCCATTTCAGTCCTCTCAACGACAGCTTGCGGTATAGCCGGGGCCGCCTGTGACGGCAACTGAGCAGGACGGCGGTCGTCAACGTGCGCATCGCGGTACGCTGCAATCTTCGTAGCCCGGATGGAGCGAAGCGAAATCCGGGGACTGCGAATGCTGGAGCACTGATCCCGGATTGCGCTGCGCTCCATCCGGGCTACGAATTGATTTCAAACAGCCAAGCTTCCGCATTCTCGCGGCGCAGTGCGTCCGAGGTTTGCTATTTCCCTCGCGACCTGCGCGAGGGGATGGAGCGATGGGAGGCGCCAGGGCACCAACGGGCACCCCTGAGGCGGGTGGTGAGCCCACCTCGCGCGGCAAGGCAACCGCGCGCGCCCAAGGCTAGGCGCAGCGCCTCCCAGCGCTCCACCGGCCACCAGGCCGTCGACCGTTCCGGGGCGCCCCGGTCCGGCCAGCTCTCGCTCTGTCCGCTTAAAGGATCGCTTCTAGAAAGCGGCCCCTCATCGAACAGGACACGAGCAGAATAAGCGAGGTTTTGGACCCGTGGATAAGGAATATAAAAAAAATTTTTCGCCAGCATTTACAGGTTCGTAGGGCGGATTAGCGACCCCCAGCCGCGACAGCTCAACCGGATGGAGGCGCAAGCGTAATCCGCCGCTCCGCTTGCACCGGCGGCGGATTACGCCTTGCGCCTTCGCGTGTTGGAACACCTGTGCTCCCGGCCGGCTAATCCGCCCTACGGTTCTGCGAGACGCCTCCGCCCGCGGATAACTCAGGGCTGCTCGCCGTCATAGCCTTCGACGACCAGTATGTCGGCATCGGCATGCGGACTGCGGATCGCGACCAGCGGGCGTATTCCGGCGAATTGTAGCAGGCGAGCGCGGTCTCATAATCCTTGAATTCCAGCACCACGTTGCGGGAGCGGGCGGTGCCTTCCTTGGATTCGTGCTTGCCGCCGCGCACCAGAAATTTCGCGCCGTATTTCTTGAACACCGCGCCGTTCTGTTCGACGTAGGGCTTGTAGCCGTCCGGGTTGTGAACATCGACGCGCGCGATCCAGTAGCCTTTTGCCATCTGCATTCTCCCTTTTGGCTTATTTAACGGCTTGCGAGATTTCGGCCACGATCGCGTCCGCCGCAGCTTTCGGATCGGGCGCTTCCAGCACGGGCCGTCCGACCACGAGATAATCCGCGCCGGCGACAATCGCGCGGGCCGGCGTCATGATGCGTTTCTGATCGCCCGCGGCAGCGCCGGCGGGCCTGACGCCGGGCGTCACCAGATTCATCTGATGGCCGACGATCTTTCGTAAGGCGGCCGCCTCGTCCGGCGCGCACACCAGACCGTCGACGCCCAGCACCTGGGCCTGCTGCGCGCGGGCTTCCGCCAGATCGGATACGCTGAGACGGTAGCCTGCCGCATGGAGGTCGCCGTCGTCATAGGACGTCAGCACGGTGACGGCGAGAATCTTCAGATGTGATCCGGCGCGCCCTTCGACCGCCGCCTTCATGGTCTGCGGATAGGCGTGCACGGTCAGGAAGGTTGCGCCGAGCGCGGCGACGCTTTCGACACCGCGCGCGACGGTGTTGCCGATATCGTGCAGTTTGAGATCGGCAAAAACCTTTTTGCCCGCGCCGGCGAGTTGACGCACCAGCGGCAATCCGCCGGCATAAGCGAGTTGATAGCCGATCTTGTAAAACGTCACGCTGTCGCCGAGCCGCGCGATCATCGCTTCCGCCGCGGCAACGCTGGGCATGTCGAGCGCAACGATCAGGCGATCGCGGGGGGCAATATTCAAGGGTTGCATGTCACCTCACATCATGCGCTGGGAGACGTCGATCAATTGCCGCGCCATTGCGTCAAGTGCTTCGATATCGGCAGAGTGTTTCAGCCTGTCCATGTCGTCATAAGCCTGATCGGCGAACGACAGTGCAAGCTGGTTGGGAATCACGGTGGCGTGGCAAGCGGCCAGAACCAGGCGCAGCGCCGCCAGGCATCGCGTGCCGCCAAGCCGGCCGGCCGACGCCGCCGCGATCGCAAACGCGCGCTCGCGAAACACCTGGCCGCGCGTCTCATGGGCATCCTGCACGCGGCTCACCCAGTCGATGGCATTCTTGAGCAGCGGCGGCAGCGACGAATTATATTCGGGCGTCACGATGAGAACGCCGTGATGCGCGCCGATCATGCGCTTGAGATTGATCGCATGCTTCGGCACGCCGGATTTGCTCTGCAGGTCGCCGTCGTAGATCGGCAACGGAAAATCGCCCAGCGAAATGCGCGTGACGTCGGCGCCGGCCCGCACCAAGTCCTGCGCGGCGGCGGCCGCCAGCTTCGCATTGAGCGAACCGGTGCGGAGCGAGCCCGGGATGACGAGGATTTTCAACGCGGACATGATTTCAATCGCGTTCGCAAGGCCTGCGCGCCGAGAGCAGCGCCGGATTATCGACCCTTGCGATACACCCAGACCCGCGCCGGCGGAAGGTTCATCCAGATCCGCTCCGAAGCTTCCGTGGACACGCCGGGCAGCGATTTCGGGATCGGTGGCGCCACCGAATAGGTGAACTGCACGAACGGCGATCCAGGCGCCATCGCGACGAAGGCGTCGCGAATGAGCTTCAACCGGGTCAGCATCGGCTTGGTGACGAGCGGCAGTCCGGAGACGACCGCGGATGCGGGCGCGCTCAGCACGTTCCACAGGGAGTCCCGCAGCGCATAGGCGTCGCCCTGCACGATCGTCGCCTGCGGATAGCGGTCGCGCAGCAGCGCGCAGAAGCCGGGATTGTATTCGACCAGCACGAGACGCTTCTGATCGATCCCATGCGCGATCAGGGCGTTGGTGATCGCGCCGGTGCCAGGTCCAAGTTCGATGACCGGCGCGTCGGAGTCGATATCGACATATTGCGCCATGGTGCGGGCCAGTACCCGGCCCGAGGGCATCACCGCGCCCATATGCAGCGGCTTCTCAATCCAAGAGCGGAGAAAGCGAACCTCATCGTCGAGACGGAGAGGTTTTTTCAACGCACGCACGGAGGATTGCAGAGGCATGTCGCTACCAGGCGGGACCGCAGTTTAGGCGGAATGTCAGAAATTAGTCACAAAGAGGTATAGGCAGCAGCCGAAACGGTCAAGCTGGACGGACGCTAGGAATTGGCGCGGGACCCGAAGAAGTCCTTGACCTTAGTGAAGAAACCCGCAGCCTCAGGTTGGGTTGCGCCGGACGATAATTTTTCGAACTCGGACAGCAGCTCCTGCTGCTTCTTGGTCAGATTCTGCGGTGTTTCGACCACGACCTGGACATACATGTCGCCGGTCTGGCGCGAACGCAGCACCGGCATGCCCTTTGATGCGATGCGAAAGCGGCGGCCGGACTGGGTTCCGGAAGGAATTTTCACCTTGGTCTTGCCCTTGTCGATGGTCGGCACCTCGAATTCGCCGCCCAGGGCCGCGGCCACCATGGAGATCGGCACCCGGCAATGCAGATCGGCGCCATCGCGCTGGAAGAACTGGTGCGTCGCCAGCGACAGGAAAATATAGAGGTCGCCGGGCGGTCCGCCGCGGACGCCGGCTTCGCCTTCGCCGGCAAGCCGGATCCGGGTGCCGTCCTCCACGCCTTGAGGAATATTGACCGACAACGCCCGGTCGCGCGTCACGCGCCCCGAGCCTGCGCAGGAGGGGCACGGGTCTTCGATCATCTGGCCGCGGCCCTGGCAGCCGGGGCAGGTCCGCTCCAGCGTGAAAAAGCCCTGCGCCTGCCGCACCCGGCCGGCGCCGCCGCACATGGAGCAGGTTTTCGGCTTGGTGCCGGCCTTGGCGCCGGTGCCTGAGCAGGATTCGCAGGTGACCGAAACCGGGATTTCGATCTGCGCGGTCTTGCCCAAAAAGGCTTCCTCGAGCGTGATTTCCATGTTGTAGCGCAGATCGGCGCCACGCTCGCGTCCGCCGCCGCGCCCGCGTTGCCCGGCCATGCCGAACAGATCCTCGAAAATATCGGAAAATGAGGACGCAAAACCGGCGCCGAAGCCGGGGCCGCCACCGCCGCCCTGCTCGAACGCCGCGTGACCGAAGCGGTCATAGGCGGCGCGCTTGTCGCCGTCCTTCAGGACTTCGTAGGCTTCGTTGATTTCCTTGAAACGGATTTCGCTGGCGGCATCGCCCGGATTCTTGTCCGGGTGCCATTTCATGGCGAGCTTGCGAAATGCCGCCTTCAGCTTGGAATCGTCCGCGGTCCGCTCGACCTCAAGGGTTTCGTAGTAGCAGCGCTTGGTGGACATCCGTCAAATCCGCCCGAAGTTCGTCTTCATCCGTAAGGAGCATTCACGCGCCTTCAGGATGCAGCCCCCAGCTTAACGAAAAATGACCCCCATCCTCAGAGACGCTCTCGCGCGCTCATCTGGATGAGGGTCATGGCAATCCTCGTCCGCTTATGCCGACTTCTTGTTGTTCTTGTCGTCGTCGACCTCGGTGAATTCCGCGTCGACAACGTCGTCCTTGGCAGCGTCCTTGGCGGCATCGCTTTCGGCCTGCTGCTTGTACATCGCTTCGCCGAGCTTCATGGAAGCCTGCGCCAGCGTGTTGGACTTGGCCTTGATCGCCTCGGCATCGTCGCCCTTCAGCGCTTCCTTCAGATCGCTGACGGCATCCTCGATTGTCCGGCGCTCGCTCTCCTCGATCTTCGAGCCGTGCTCGGCCAGCGCCTTCTCGGTCGAATGCACCAGCCCGTCGGCATGGTTCTTGGCGTCCACCGCCTCGCGGCGCTTCTTGTCCTCGGCGGCATTGGCCTCGGCGTCCTTGACCATCTTCTGGATATCGGCTTCGGACAGACCGCCCGAAGCCTGGATGCGGATCTGCTGCTCCTTGCCGGTCGCCTTGTCTTTCGCCGAAACGTTGACAATGCCGTTGGCGTCGATGTCGAAGGTGACTTCGATCTGCGGCATGCCGCGCGGCGACGGCGGAATCCCCATCAGGTCGAACTGACCGAGAATCTTGTTGTCGGCCGCCATTTCGCGCTCGCCCTGGAAGACGCGGATGGTGACGGCGTTCTGGTTGTCCTCGGCGGTCGAGAACACCTGGCTCTTCTTGGTCGGGATCGTGGTGTTGCGGTCGATGATGCGGGTGAACACGCCGCCCAGCGTCTCGATGCCCAGCGACAGCGGGGTCACGTCGAGCAGCAGCACGTCCTTGACGTCGCCCTGCAGCACGCCGGCCTGGATCGCAGCACCGATCGCGACGACTTCATCGGGATTGACGCCCTTGTGCGGCTCCTTGCCGAACAATTGCTTCACCACTTCCTGGACCTTGGGCATGCGGGTCATGCCGCCGACCAGCACCACTTCGCCGACTTCGCCGGCGGTGAGGCCCGCGTCCTTCAGCGCCTTGCGGCAGGGCTCGATGGTCTTCTGGATGAGATCGTCGACCAGCGCCTCGAACTTGGCGCGCGTCAGCTTCATGGTCAGATGTTTTGGGCCGGACTGATCGGCGGTGATGAACGGCAGGTTGATTTCGGTCTGCGTGGTGGACGACAGTTCGATCTTGGCTTTTTCGGCGGCCTCTTTCAGGCGCTGCAGGGCAAGCTTGTCGTTGCGCAGGTTGATGCCCTGCTCCTTCTGGAATTCATCGGCCAGATAGCTCACCAGCCGCATGTCGAAATCTTCGCCGCCGAGGAAGGTATCGCCGTTGGTCGACTTCACCTCGAATACGCCGTCGCCGATCTCGAGGATCGAGACGTCGAAGGTGCCGCCGCCAAGGTCATACACCGCAATGGTGCCGGCCTTCGCCTTGTCGAGGCCATAGGCAAGCGCCGCCGCGGTCGGCTCGTTGATGATGCGCAGCACCTCGAGGCCGGCGATCTTGCCGGCATCCTTGGTGGCCTGTCGCTGGGCGTCGTTGAAATAAGCGGGAACGGTGATGACGGCCTGGTCGACCTTCTGGCCGAGATGGGCCTCCGCGGTCTCCTTCATCTTCTGCAGGATGAAGGCCGAAATCTGCGAGGGTGAGTAGGTCTTGCCATCCACCTCGACCCAGGCGTCGCCGTTGCCGGCCTTGGAAATCTTGTAGGGGACGAGCTTCTTGTCCTTCTCGACGGTGGGGTCGTCGTAGCGGCGGCCGATCAGGCGCTTGACCGCGAAAATGGTGCGCTCGGGATTGGTCACCGCCTGGCGCTTGGCCGGCTGGCCGACGAGCCGCTCGCCATCATCGCTGAATGCGACAATCGACGGCGTGGTCCGCATGCCCTCGGCGTTTTCGATGACTTTCGGCGTCTTGCCATCCATTACGGCGACGCACGAATTCGTGGTGCCGAGATCGATCCCAATGACCTTTCCCATGGTCCTCATATCCTTCTTTTTGCGGCAGGTTGGCTGGGCCCTGACGGCGCACCAAACCAAACCCCCAGATATCAAATACGCGCGAGACTGCGACGGTGAGCCTCATATAGGAGGGGGGTCGAGGCCTGCAAGGACCGGACGCAACGTTAGCCTGCGAAAACGCCTGCCTTTGGAAGATAGTAACCCCTCTCAGCCGGCAGCGGCGCCGGGCCAACTGCGGCGCGCAATCACGAGAAGGTCCGCCCCAGGACTAAGGGAAAAATCGCTTGAGGAAACGGAATCGTGGCTTGATCTATTGCCGGAATGGGGAAAGCGTTCGGGTATGCGGGCCGAAACCGGTGCCCCGGCGCATGGCCGCAGCCGCCGATCATCGAACGGCCTCAATGCAAACCCAGTAGATTCTTCATGAAACACATCGGACGATTAGTTGCACCGGCCCTGTTATGGGCTGCCCTGAGCCCGGCCTTCGCCGCCGACCCCGTCTATCCGCCGGGTCTTCGGGTCGGGCTGGTGCCGATCGAGGGGCTGGTCCTTTCCAAGACGTTCCCCGGTTTTGAAACCGAGGACCATGCGGTCAAGCTGCTGGTCGCCGAACTGCCGCCGGCCGCCTATGGCGAGGTGGAGAACGCGTTCAAGACCAATTCCTTCCCGACGACGGGTCCGAACGCCATCAAGCCGGAAAGCCTGCAGACGTCCGCCGGCGAAGGCTTTTACACCGTTGAAAGCGCGAAAGACGGCGCCGATACGGTGCGGCGTTTTTCGATGATCGTCACCGGCGGCACATTCTCCGGATATGTCGCGGCACAGGTTCCGGAAAACGCCACCAAAACCTTTTCGGACGATGCGGTGCGGAAGATGTTTGCGACGGTCGTGGTCCGCAAGGAAGTACCGGTCGAGGAGCAGCTTGGAATGCTGCCGTTCAAGATGACCGAACTCAGCGGCTTCAAGACCGTCCGCACGCTGGCGCCGGGCTCCGCCATTTTGTTCGCCGATGGCAATGAAGAAACCGGGATCGAGGCGGCGCCTTTCATGTTGATCGGCACCATCGCGTCCGCGCCGACCCAGCCGGAAGATCGCGGCCGGTTCGCCCAGCAGGCCGCGGGCCAGATTCCCGGCTTGCGCGACGGACGTATCACGATGTCGGAGCCGCTTCGCATCAGTGGCTCGCCGGGATATGAAACGCGTGTCGAGGCCACCAGCGGCAAGACCAATACACCGGTCACGGTCGTGCAATGGCTGCGGTTCGGCAGCGGCAATCAGGCGCTGCGAATCATCGCCAGCACGCCGCGCGACGACTGGTCCAAGGCGTTTCCGCGTTTCCGCGCGGTACGCGACGGAATCCAGCCGCGCTAGATTCGCGACTGTCTTTACGCTGCCGCCGTGGGCTGATTTGCTGAGCTTTTATCGGGAGATTGGGCGATGCTGGATCGACGGGAAATTTTCGCAAAGCTGGGAGCGATTTTCGCCATGAGCCTCCTGCCTAAAGCGGCTGGCGCGACCGGCAAGATCAGCATCGACGATGCATCGGCTCTGCTGGTCATCGATGTGCAGAACTGTTTCCTGCCGGGCGGCAGCCTGGCCGTGAAGGACGGCGACCAGGTCATCGCCGTGATCAATAGAATAGCCAAAGGCTTTGCCAATGTCGTGATGACACAGGACTGGCACACGGCCGGCCACGTTTCATTCGCCTCGAGCCATGACGGCAAAAAGCCGTTCGAAACCATCGACCTCAAATATGGCAAGCAGGTGCTGTGGCCGGACCACTGCGTGCAGGGAACCGACGGCGCCGCGCTTTCGAAAGATCTCTCGATCCCGCAAGCCGGACTGATCATTCGAAAGGGCCACCACAAGGAGGTCGACAGCTACTCCGCCTTCACCGAGGCCGACGGCAAGACCACCACCGGATTGGCGGGCTACCTCAAGGCCCGCAAACTAAAACGCCTGTTCGTGGCGGGGCTCGCGACCGACTTCTGTGTCGCTTGGACGGCGCTCGACGCGCGCAAGGCCGGGTTTGAAACCTATGTCGTCGAAGACGCCTGCCGCGGCATCGACACCCAGGGCTCGCTCGCCAAGGCCTGGGCCGATATGACCAAGGCCGGCGTCAAGCGCATCCAGTCCGGCGATATCGCGGCGTGATGAATTAGGTTGAAGCGGTTCTTACCCTCCCCTGAAGGGGGAGGGTCGGCGAGCATCGCTAGACTAGATGCTCGACGGGGTGGGGTGACAGCCTCCAACTTGGGCACCGTTCGCGAGGAGAGACTTTCACCCCACCCCGCCGCGCGTTGCACGCGCGTCGACCCTCCCCCTCCAGGGGAGGGTGACTTGAACGTCGTGCGCTAGACTAGCTAATCGGAGGCGGCAGCCTTCGCGCCGCCCTTGGCAACAGCGACCAGCGCCGGGCGCAGTACGCGCTCGCCGATCATGTAGCCGGATTGAATGACCTGCGCGATGGTGCCGGCAGGCACCGATGGATCGGGAACTTCGTACATCGCCTGATGGACATTGGGGTCGAACTTCTCGCCCGCCGGATCGAATTTCCGCACCCCGTTCTTCTCCAACGCGTTGTGGAGGGAACGTTCGGTGAGTTCGACGCCTTCGATCAGCGCCTTCAGTCCGGGATCCGCCGCCGCCCTGGCTTCGACTGGGACCGCATCGAGCGCGCGCTGCAGATTGTCGGCAATGTCGAGTACGTCGCGCGCGAATCCGGAAATGCCGTAGGTGCGGGCGTCGGATACTTCGCGCGCGGTGCGCTTGCGCAGGTTTTCCATCTCCGCCAGCGTGCGCAGCATCTTGTCGCGCGCGTCCGCGGCTTCCTTGGCAAGCGCCTCGACCGAGCCTTCTTCCGGATCGTCGGGCATGATGTAAGGCTTGGAGACCACCGGCTCGGCGCCCTCGGCCGGTTTTGCCGGATTGTCGTTCTGCCCGTTGGGATCGGCCATTACACTGCCTTTTCGAAAAACTGTTCAGGTCAAATGGGGAGGTGCTGGGCCGGATATCGTGCTTCAGGCGGCAAAAATCAAGCGCAACTCGTGGCCTTAAGCGGCCTTATCCGCCCAGCATCTGGCTGACGATGCGGGCGGCGTAATCGACCATCGGAATCACCCGCGCATAATTCAGCCGCGTCGGCCCGATCACGCCGAGCACGCCGACGATGTGTCCGGCGCCGTCGCTGTAGGGCGCGATGATGGTGGAGGAACCCGATAGCGAAAACAGCTTGTTTTCCGATCCGATGAAAATCCGCACGCCGTCGGCGCGCTCGGCGCGGCCGAGCAGATCGATGACGCCGCGCTTGGTCTCGAGGTCGTCGAACAAGAGCCGCACCCGCTCCAGATCTTCAAGCGCGTGCAAATCCTCCAGCAGGTTGGCATGGCCGCGCACGATCAGCTGGCGGTCGTCGTTGTCGCCTCCGGACCAGCTTGCGATGCCGGCGGCGATGACTTTCTGCGTGAGTTGATCGAGTTCGGCGCGGCTTTGGGTCAATGCGGTTTCGAGCTCGAGCCGGGCTTCCGCCAGCGTGCGTCCGCGAATCCGTGCATTGAGAAAGTTCGACGCTTCCGTCAACGCCGAGGAGGGAACACCCGGCGGCAATGCAAGGACGCGATTCTCCACCTGCCCGTCCTCGGCCACCAGCACCACAAGCGCCCGCTCCGGCTCCAGCCGAACGAATTCGATGTGCTTCAGCCGCACATTGGCCTTAGCGGTCAGCACCACCGCCGCCGCCCGGGTCAACCCGGACAGCCGCGTCAGGGCTTCGCCAAGCGCTGCTTCGACCGATTGCGCCTTGCCCACGGAAGCAAGCTGGGTCTGAATCGAGTGCCGCTCCGGCTCGGTGAGGTCGCCGACCTGCATCAAGGCATCGACGAAAAACCGCAATCCCAACTCGGTCGGCAACCGTCCGGCCGAGGTATGCGGCGCATAGATCAGGCCGAGCTGTTCGAGGTCCGACATCACGTTACGGACCGAGGCCGGCGACAACGGCACCGTGATCAGACGCGAAATGTTTCGCGAGCCGACGGGTTCGCCGGTCGCGAGATAACTCTCGACGATTTGACGAAAAATGTCCCGCGAGCGCTCGTTGAGCTGAGCGAGCCCGGCATTCGGCGCGATCAGGCCGATCGGATCGTGGTGAGCCACTGGCATTCCTTCCAACTGGTACCAATTTGTCCATCTCCGGGGGCAGATACAAGCAGGCATTATGGCTACCGGCTTCACAGCCCTTGCCGCTGCCGCTCCCCGCCCCTAAAAGCACCGCGAGAGCGCCTTTTCCGTAAATATTGGAGGATTTCCCATGCGGCCAAGCCGCCGTGCGCCGGATGAACTGCGCGCCGTGTCGCTGGAACGCGGCGTGGTCAAATATGCCGAAGGTTCCTGCATGGTTAAATTCGGCGACACCCATGTGCTGGTGACGGCGACGCTCGAACCGCGGGTGCCGCCGTGGCTCAAGGGCCAGGGCCGCGGCTGGGTCACGGCCGAATATGGCATGCTGCCGCGCGCCACGCTGGAACGCACCCGCCGCGAAGCCTCCGCCGGCAAGCAGAACGGCCGCACCGTCGAGATCCAGCGCCTGATCGGCCGCTCGTTGCGCGCAACCCTCGACCTCGAAGTTTTGGGCGAGCGCCAGATCACGGTGGATTGCGACGTGCTGCAGGCCGATGGCGGCACCCGCACCGCGTCGATCACCGGCGCCTGGGTCGCACTCGCCGACTGCATCGCCTGGATGAAGACCCGCAACATGGTGAAAGACAGCGTGCTGCGCGACAATGTCGCGGCGATTTCGTGCGGAATCTACAACGGCACGCCGGTGCTCGATCTCGACTACGCCGAGGATTCGGAGGCCGACACCGATGCCAATTTCGTCATGACCGGCGACGGGCGCATCATCGAGGTCCAGGGCACGGCGGAAAAGACGCCGTTCTCGCAAGACGAATTCCTGGCGCTGATGGCATTGGCGCGCAAAGGCGTTGCGCGGCTGGTGGATTTGCAAAAAATGGCGGTGGCATGATTCACGAAAGGCCGGACGAGCCCGGCCATGACAGACTATAAATGCTCATGACTCAGCATCGTCGAATCACCGGCAAGCTCGTGATCGCGACCCACAATCCCGGCAAGCTTGTCGAGATGCGGGAACTGCTGGCGCCGCACGGCGTCGAGGCGGTATCGGCCGGCGAACTCGGCCTTGGCGAGCCGGAGGAGACCGGCGAGACATTTCGTGCGAACGCGCAAATCAAGGCCGTTGCCGCGGCGCGCGCTGCAAAACTGCCGGCCTTTGCCGACGATTCCGGACTGGTGGTCGACGCGCTGGATGGCGCGCCCGGCATCTATTCGGCGCGCTGGGCCGGCCCGGCTAAGGATTTCATGGTGGCGATGACGCGGGTGGAACGTCTGCTGCAGGAACGCGGCGCGACCACGCCCGACCGGCGCACGGCGCATTTCGTCTCCGCATTATGCGTTGCATGGCCGGACGACCATCTCGAAGAGGTCGAGGCGCGCGTCGACGGCACGCTGGTGTGGCCGCCGCGCGGCACGGCCGGATTCGGTTACGACCCGGCGTTCCTGCCGGACGGGCATTCGCGTACATTCGGCGAGATGACCAGCATCGAGAAGCACGGCCTGCCGCCGCTTGGATTGGGCCTGTCGCATCGCGCCCGCGCATTCGTGAAACTGGCGGAGATCTGCCTTGACCCGCGCTGACCCCCACCCCAACCCTCCCCCGCAAGCGGGGGAGGGAGAAAAAAGGGCCTTCGGCGTCTATGTGCACTGGCCGTTCTGCCTGTCGAAATGCCCGTATTGCGATTTCAACAGCCATGTGCGCCATGCGCCGATCGACGAGGAGCGTTTTGCGCGCGCCTTTGAGCGCGAGATCGAGACTACTGCCGCGCGCACGCCCGGCCGCGAAGTGTCGTCGATCTTTCTCGGCGGCGGCACGCCGTCGTTGATGCAGCCGCGCACCGTCGGCGCCATCCTCGATGCGATCGGCAGGCATTGGCGCGTCGCCGATGATGCCGAAGTCACGCTGGAAGCCAATCCCACCAGCGTCGAGGCCACGCGCTTTCGCGGTTTTCGCGCAGCCGGTGTCAACCGCGTGTCGCTCGGCGTGCAGGCGCTGGACGATGCGGCGCTGAAGGCGCTGGGACGCCTGCATAGCGCGCGCGAAGCGCTCGACGCAGTTGCGATCGCGCGCGCCGCCTTTAAGCGATATTCCTTCGACCTGATTTACGCGCGCCCCGATCAGAGCCCGCAAATGTGGGCCGAGGAATTGAAGATAGCAATCTCGGAAGCGGCCGAGCATCTGTCGCTCTATCAGCTCACCATCGAACCTGAGACGCCGTTCTTCGGATTGCATGCCGCGGGGAAACTGAAGACCCCGGACGAAGCGACCGCCCGCGCGCTCTATGACGTGACGCAGGAGGTCTGCGCACAGCAGGGACTGCCGTCGTACGAAATCTCCAATCACGCGCGCGTCGGTGCTGAGTGCAAGCATAACCTCGTCTACTGGCGCGGACAGGAATATGCCGGGGTCGGCCCCGGCGCGCATGGCCGCCTGGATATTGACGGCGTCAGGCATGCGATCGCGACCGAAAAGCGTCCCGAGACGTGGCTGATGCGCGTCGAAGCCTCGGGCCATGGCGTGACGACCGATGACCTGCTCAACAGCGAGGAGCGCGCCGACGAATTCCTGCTGATGGGCCTGCGTCTTGCCGAAGGTATCGACCCGCAGCGCTATCGGGAGCTGGCCGGCCGGTCGCTCGATCCCCATCGCATCGCCGTGCTGCGTGAGGAAGGCGCCATCATCGTCGACGCGAGCGGACGGTTGCGTGTGACGCAGGCCGGATTTCCCGTGCTCGATGCAGTGGTGGCGGATCTCGCCGCGTGATTTCGTCATACGCGGGCTTGGCCCGCGTATCCATCATTCTTCAAGACTCTTGCGAAGCGGGATGGATTGCCGGGTCAAGCCCGGCAATGACGGGTTTCCGAGCCTACGCGCCGAAACTCTTCGGCGAACCGGCAACCGGCGTGCTGCCGCCTGACCCGACGCGCATGACCGCAAGACCGCGTTCGTTGGTGCCGTCGGCGCGGAATCGGAACAGGCCGTCGATGCCGGCGAAGCCGGATGGATTGGTCAGCACTTCCGGCGAGAAACGCTGGCCGCCCTGCGTTCGCGCCAGCGCCGCGACCAGGGCGACCGCGTCATAGGCAAGCGTCGCGGTGCGCACCGGCTCGGCGCCGAATTTTGCGCGATAGCGGCCTGCGAAACTGCGGAAGCCGGCCGGATCCGGCGCGGCATAGAGGCCGCCTTGCAAGGCAGGACTGGCGAACACGCGCGGATTGTCCCAGAGGCCGGTGCCGAGCAGCTGGATGTTTCGCAAATTCGAGCCCGCCGCCGTCAGCGCGTCGGCGATCCCCACCACCGCGTCGCCATCGTCGGCGATGAACAGCGCGTCGGCCTGGCCGAGCGCCTGCGCCACGGTGCGGGCGGCGCCGGCGCGATCGGCGCCATATTTTTCGAACGCAACGACGCGGCCGCCCCTGCGGGCCACCACCTGCTTGAACGAAGCCTCCACCACGTTGCCGTAAGCATTTTCGGGCAGCAACGCCGCGTAGGATCGCTTTCCGGTGCTGGCGGAATATTCGATGATCCGGTTGACGTCGGACTCTGGCAGGAAGCTCAACAGATAGACGCCGCGGCCGGCCACGCTGGAATCGGTCGAGAAGGCGATCATCGATACGCCGCGGGTGCGCGTCAGCTGCGCCGCCGCCGGCACCGACACCGCAAACAGCGGCCCAAGAATGATCTCCGCGCCTTCGTCGAGCGCCTGCTGGGTCGCCTGCTGCGCGCCTTGCGGATTGCCGGCGTCGTCCTTGATCAGCAGCTGGATGTTGGGGTTTTGGAATTCCGCCAGTGCCATCTCGGCGGCGTTCTTCATGGACTGCGCCGCGACGCCGGCATTGCCGGCGGCCGACAGCGGCAGGATCAGTCCGACCTTGACCTGGCCGCTACCGACCGCGAGCGGCTGTTGCTGCGGGCCCGCCGGTCCCGGCTCCGACGAACTGAACGGATTGGAAAACGAGCTGAGGCTTTGCTGCACGCCCGAGCAGGCCCCGAGCAAGGGCGCGCCGAGAATCAGCCCAACCGCGGTCCGCCGGGTGGCTCCCGGACGTCCAGATTTGGGATTGAGCGGGCCCGCCATTCTAATCTTTTCCATCGGCCGGCCTCTGACCGGTCCGGACTTCTCCACCAAGGGAGGTGGATTTAAGGCATATTGTCGGCGAATAGTTAACCAAAACAAAAGGTTTATGTTCATCCGGAGCCCGCAAAACGCCGGCGCCGGCGGGTTTCCGGCATGTCCCGAGGCAAGACCAATTGTGGCGCCAGCCCCCGGTCCCCTCTAGATTGGCATTATGCGCGCAAAACCCGCTTCGACAAATATCCCTGAGGACCTCGCGGAGCCCGCAAGCCGCACTTTCTCCGTGGCGGGGCACCTTCTGACCGCCCCGAGAGCGGTCCCGGGGCTTCATCTGGTGTCGACCCCGATCGGCAATCTCGGCGACATCACGTTGCGCGCGCTGGAGACGCTGGCCGGCGTCGATATCATCGCCTGCGAGGATACCCGCATCACCCGCCGGCTGACCGAACGCTACGGCATCTCCGCGCTGCTAAAACCCTATCACGAGCATAACGCCGCCCTGGCGCGGCCGAAAATCCTGGAGCGGCTGGCGCAGGGCGCGTCGATCGCGCTGGTTTCCGACGCCGGCACCCCGCTGATTTCGGATCCCGGGTTCAAGCTGGTGCGCGAGGTGTATGCCGCCGGTCACCAAGTGATCGCGCTGCCGGGGCCGTCGTCGGTGCTGGCGGCGCTTGCAGTCGCTGCGCTGCCGACCGACCGGTTTTTCTTCGAGGGATTTTTGCCGCCCAAGGAAACCGCGCGCCGCGCCCGGCTCACTGAGCTGGCGCGGATCGATGCGACGCTGGTGATGTTCGAATCCGGCAACCGCGTTCAGGATACCTTGCGCGATCTTGCCGATATCATGGGTGCTCGCGATGCCGCGATCTGCCGCGAACTGACCAAACTGCACGAAGAGGTCCGGCGCGCGCCATTGTCGGAGCTTGCGAAGTCCGCCGGCGCATTGGAGACGCGCGGCGAGTTTGTCCTGGTGATCGGTCCTCCCGCGGCGAGTTCGGGCATCATGGCCGAGAGCGATCTCGACGAGTTGTTGCGATCGGCGCTGAAGCGCGACAGCGTCAAGGATGCAGTCGCCCATGCCGTCGAAGTATCCGGCCGGCCGCGCCGCGAAATCTATGCCCGCGCGCTCGAGCTTGCCCGGCAGGACCATGCAGGGGAAGGCGATGCCGAAGACTGACAACGTCTTGCCACCCGAAACATCTGAACGGATTGCCGCGCCGGAGCGTGTCGCCGCCTTCCGCACCGGGCTGTCCGCCGAAGCCCGCGCCGCCGCTTGGCTGATGGCCAAGGGTTATCGCATTCTGGCCAAGCGGTTTCGCACCCCCTATGGCGAGATCGACATCGTGGCGCGGCGGCGCAATCTGCTGGCCTTCGTCGAGGTCAAGGCCCGCGCCAGTCTTGACGAAGCCGCCTATGCCGTAACCCCGCGCAATCAGCGGCGCATCATCGACGCCGCCCAGGCCTGGCTGATGACGCATCCCGAACATGCCGATTTCGACATGCGTTTCGACGTCATGCTGATTGCGCCGAAGCGATTGCCGCGCCATCTGTTGGCGGCATTCGACGCCAGCACCTGATTCATCGACTTAAACCGGACTTTTCCCATGAAATTGAACGTCGCCGTCCAGATGGACCCTATCGCGCGCATCAACATCCGCGGCGATTCGACCTTTGCCCTGCTGCTGGAAGCGCAAAAGCGCGGCCACACGCTTTCCTATTACACCCCGGACAAGCTTTCGCTGCGGGGAGATGAGCTGGTTGCTCCGGTACACGGTCTCAGCGTTCGCGACCAGGACGGCGATCATTTTACGCTGGGCGAGGCGCGGCGCGAGTCTCTTGCGACGTTCGATGTCATTCTGTTGCGGCAGGATCCGCCGTTCGACCTCGCTTACATCACCTCGACGCATTTCCTGGAACGGATTCACCCCAAAACCCTGGTGGTCAACAACCCCGCCAGCGTCCGCAATGCGCCGGAAAAAATATTCGTGATGGATTTTCCGGAGCTGATGCCGCCGACGCTGATCTCGCGCGATCTCGACGAGATCAATTCGTTCCGTAGCCAGCACGGCGCGGTGGTGATGAAGCCGCTGCACGGCCATGGCGGCGCCGCGGTGTTTCGCATCCTGCCGCAGGACATGAATTTCGGATCGCTCTACGACATGTTCTCGGTCACGTTCCGCGAACCCTGGGTGATCCAGCGCTTCCTCCCCGAAGTAAAACACGGCGACAAGCGCATCATCCTGGTCGACGGCGAGTTCGCCGGCGCCGTCAACCGCGTGCCGGCCGCCGACGATCTGCGCTCCAACATGGTGCGCGGCGGTGCTGCGCAAGCGACCGAGCTTTCGCCGCGCGAACGCGAAATCTGCGCGCGGCTCGGTCCGGCCCTGCGCGAGCGCGGGCTGCTGTTCGTCGGCATCGATGTGATCGACGGCAATCTGACCGAAATCAACGTCACCTCGCCGACCGGCATCCGCGCCATCGCGCGGCTGGGCGGGCCAGACGTGGCGGCGATGATCTGGGATGCGATCGAGAAGAAGCGGGGCTAGGCTCGATAGCTCACCTAGGGAGATTCAAATGTGGACACAGACCGCTTGTGCTGCGCTTCGATCGGGGCACGTTCTCCAGCTTCGGTATGATGGTTACACCCGAGATGTCGAGGTTCACGCTGTCGGCTTCACGAAGGACGACAACGCCGTCATGCGTGTCTGGCAGGTCGCAGGCGGCAGCGGCAGCGACGAGCCCGTCGGATGGAAGCTGTTGCGCCTGGATGAAGCTACCGAAGTCGTCGTCACGACCGCGCTCGATGGCTCCGCGGAGCGGCTATCAGCCCGCCGATCCCATCATGAAGGTTATCACTTGCCAGCTCTAGCCATCGCGGCCGGGTGCCCGGATGTGGCGGCTAAAATCTGGGACTTGATCGAAGCAAAGCGCGAATAATGACCGGGTTCAGCTTCCGGTTGCTCCCTGAGTGTTCTTGTTCCAACCGGGCGTATGGATACTTTGCAAACCAGACTCAACCTATGGTATTAAGCCCTTTTGAAGGCTTCCATGGATTTGACCGACCCTGACACTTGGATTAACGGGGCAAAGGTCGTGATCGCTGCCCCCCAGATTGTTGTGCCGCTTCTGATTGCGGTGGCTAGCGTCGCCTATTGGCTGCGCGGCTCTCTGGCGAAAGCAGCAATCGAAGGACTGCGGGAGCAAAACAAAGCTCTTGAAGATTACCGCCAATTGGAGGAAGCGCGTGCCAGTGAATTTAGTCGAAAACTAGCGGACGTGACGGCCCAATTAGCGACCCTAGATGGCCAAATCAAACGTGGAGAGCCACAACAGGGACTTTTGGTAACGACTAATGCCACGGCAGCTAATGTGGGAGAGTTGCAGGTTATTACGGCCGAACTAACTGAAGCGCTGAGGGCACTGAAACCGCCGAATAAAGTTGAACCAGAACTACGTCGCCAGGAGAAGTGGCGGCGTATATTCCACCCTTCCCTAGATGATGACCCGCTACCATAATCGACGACGTGAGTGCGGATGCCTGCTAGCCGTGCTTCTTGGGCGGCTGGGGCTGCGGCTTCGCCTTAGCGACCGCGCGCAGCGCCTCTTGGAGTCGCTCCTCGGAGTCGTCGCAGCCGAGTTCACGGGCAGGCCCTTTAGCCTAGTCGCCGTCCTTTGTCGGTTTTGAAGCTTCATGTTTCGACATCGTGCTGTTCGTGGGATGTCGGCGTCCCGCCAGCTTCATCAGACGTTACAAAGTGCATTCCGTGAATACTGTAGCGGCCATAGCCGTGATGTACGATGTCGTTTCGACGCTTGAGATAGGTCAGCGCGTTGTAGATCGCTTTGGGTTCGGTCTGTACGCCGCTCGATTCTACACGTTGCTTGATCTGCTCAACCGTCCAAGAGCGTTGCTCTGGAAGCAACCGAACGATTTCCGCCAAGACATCGCCCGAACCGGCTCGCGGCTGCGAGATCGGCCGGAACGCCTTGATAATCTCTGTGAGAACGCGAGCACGATCATCAGCGGTTAGACCCGCTAAAAGCGTCATTATGGCCGCTAAAATGCTTTCAGCGGGCGGAACGGCCTGATTTTCTTTAGGTTTTTCAGACGCATCACTATCGGACATGGGGCCAAGTCTTACCACAAGTCCTAGTCAATTGTCGATTCCAACCCTTCCTCGGTCATTAGCCTACGACTAATAGTCATGGCCGTTGGATTCAGACTCTGACTCACTTGCGGTCGGCCATTGAATGAGCCATAAGCAAAACGCCCCGCTTTCGCGAGGCGTCTTGTGGAGGGTGTGGCGAAACCCGGTAAACGCGCTAGCTTCCCAAGCTAGTGGTCCCAAAGGCCTTGTGAGTTCGAGTCTCACCATCCTCACTCAGAACCCTCGGCTCCCAAGGCCGGGGGTTCTTCCATTAGCGCAGGGCACTCCAAAGAGTCGAGTGGAACTGATTCGCCCTACGCGAACCGTTGTAATAGAATGTATTGAGAATGCAAATGCATTGTAAAAAGAATATGTGCGTGTGTGTACAATGGTCGAAGGCTCCCAAGATGACGAACCGCCAAGCGTTGCTTTCACGATCCGGCTTCAGCCCGATATAATTGAAATTATTGAGAAAGACGTGGCCGGCGCTAAATACTGGGGCAAAAGACGCGCCACGATCTGCGCCAACCTAATCCTCGACATTTTGAAACGACTGGATGCAGAGGGCACCATCAAACCGCGCAAAGAATAGCGAGATGCAACCCCACTGCGATAGGTCAGGCGCTTACCGACGACGCCTTTCAGCACCTTGGCTGTGCGCTCCTCGTCATTACCACCAAATCGGACGCGGTTCGAATAGTGAAAATCTAACTCCGCCAAATAGCGATGCAAATGCTTTTCGCCGCAATGTTGGTAGACGCCTTTCATGCCGAGTTTGAAGATTGAGTAATGGTCTTCAACGGTGTTCGTCGAGATCATGTGTTCGGCTTCGTAACGAACGTATTGATCCTTGCCGTGGTTCACGGCATCATGGCCCGCAAACTCACGACCGATTTCTTTATGGTGTCGTGCTATATCGGTCATAAATCGGCTTTGCCGGCGTGCATTCATCCGAATGATCTGCCGTGTCTTCGTACGTACTTGAAGATTTTGATCGGAATTTCGGAAAATCACCCAAGGTTAGCTTCGAGGATATTGAAGCGGTGACGCCTTTTGATGCTTACGGAAATATCCAGCTATCGCTAATCGAATGGCGGTTTTGTTTACCGCGGGATGAGTTTCGGTCGATGGGTTCGGCGATATTCGTCGGCTAGCGCCGTAACCTTTTCAAGAAACGCGTTCGGCAGGTAGCCGTATAGGCATGTCTCCTGCTCGGGCTTCGGTGTCCCCGGAATGAGCTTGGTCGGGCGCAGATGATATCCCGTCCAGGCGAAGATGTTGAACTCAGTCACGTTGATCCAGGATTGGCGTTCATCCAGCTTCAGGCGGTTCTTGATGGACTGTGGGATTTCGATCGTCCAGGGATCGTCGTCTTTCGGATTCGATGTCGAGGTCGGCAGGACATAGGCTACGTCGCCGGGCGTCCGATTGATGACCAGAACGACGACGGAGGGACGATCTTTGCGCCCTTCCGTCTCACCCTTGATGTGCTCTCTATTCCAGAGATAGGAATAGCTCAGAACCATGCCCGGCTCTGGCTTCGGAGGCATGTACACGGGCGTTGCGTCTCAGCGACCCATGCCCGGCGCTACCGGGAGCTTGGGGTCTTCTTCGTAGTCGTAGTCGTGCTCCGCTGGCGTTCTGGCCGCGCGGATCTGTCCCATTTCCTCATCGGTCAGTTCGGCGGTCGACTTGGCCTGCTGATAGGACCGCCAGAGTTCATGGAAGGTGTCGGCCGAGATGAGATAGACAGTCTCGCGACCGTACTTCGTGATCTGAACCGGCTCTTGCAAAGCTTTATCGTGCCAGACGCCGAAATTCTTCTGGAGGTCGGAGGCATTCACTGACGTACCCATAAGAATCTCCGATTTTCCGTAACATCCGTAATATACGCAAATCTCGCTTTTTTCCAAGGGCGAAAATCTCGATTACATCCTTCCGACGCGATCGAGAAGAAGCGCGAATAACGCGCGGGTTCAGCTCCCGGTTGTTCCCTAAATGTTCTTGTTCCCTTAAGCGCTTTACGCTACCCTCCGCTGCGGATGAGGGGCGTTCATGGTTCAGCGCGTTTCCACCGTAGCCTTTGAGGGCATCGAGGCCCGCGCCGTCGACGTGCAGGTGCAGATCGCGCCCGGGCTGCCGGCGTTCGCGATCGTGGGATTGCCCGACAAGGCGGTGTCGGAGGCCCGGGAGCGGGTCCGCTCCGCGCTGATCGCCTCGGGCCTGGCGCTGCCGGCGCGGCGAATCACGGTCAATCTGGCGCCGGCCGATGTTCCCAAGGAAGGCAGCCACTACGACCTGCCGATCGCGCTCGGGCTGATGGCGGCGATCGGGGCGATTCCGCCGGACGCGCTGACCGGTTTTACGGTGCTCGGCGAGCTTGGCCTCGACGGATCGATCGCGCCGGTGGCCGGCGTGCTGCCGGCGGCGATCGGCGCCAATTCGCGCGACGAGGGCCTGATCTGTCCCGCGGTCTGCGGCGCGGAGGCGGCGTGGGCCAGTCCCGACATCCAGATCATCGCGGCCAATTCGCTGATCCAGATCGCCAACCATTTTAAGGGCACGCAGGTGCTGTCCCGGCCGCAACCAAAAGTCCATGAGCGCGAGCAAGCGCTGCTCGACTTGCGCGACATCAAGGGCCAGGAGAGCGCCAAGCGCGCGCTGGAGATTGCAGCGGCCGGCGGGCATCATCTCTTGATGATCGGCTCGCCCGGCGCCGGCAAGTCGATGCTGGCGGCGCGGCTGCCTTCGATCCTGCCGCCGCTGTCGCCGGCCGAACTGCTCGAAGTGTCGATGATCGCTTCGGTCGCGGGCGAGATCGAAGGGGGCGCGCTGACCGCGCGGCGGCCGTTCCGCAGCCCGCATCATTCCGCGAGCATGGCGGCGCTGACCGGCGGCGGCATGCGGGCACGACCCGGCGAGATCTCGCTGGCGCATCAGGGCGTGCTGTTTCTCGACGAGCTGCCGGAGTTCGATCCGCGGGTGCTGGATTCGCTGCGTCAGCCAATGGAAAACGGCGAAGTCGCGGTATCCCGCGCCAACCATCGCGTCACCTATCCGGCGCGCTTCATGCTGGTAGCGGCGATGAACCCCTGCCGCTGCGGCCACGCCTACGAGCCCGGCTATTCCTGCAAGCGCGGCCGCATCGACCGCTGTACCGCCGACTATCAGGCGCGTATCTCGGGACCCTTGATGGACCGCATCGACCTCCGCATCGAGGTCCCTGCGGTGACCGCGGCCGACCTGATCCTGCCGCCGCCGAGCGAGGGATCGGCGGAGGTCGCCGCGCGCGTGGCGGCCGCACGCCACCTTCAACTGGCGCGCTATGCCGCCGCCGGATTGCCCGGCATCCGCACCAATGCGGAAGCGCCGGCGTCGGTGCTGGAGACTGTCGCGCAGCCCGACGCCAATGGCCTGAAACTGTTGCGCGATGCCGCGGAGACCATGCGCTTGACGGCGCGCGGCTATCACCGGGTGTTGCGCGTCGCCCGCACCCTCGCCGATCTCGACGGCGCGGATAAAATCGGCCGGCTGCATCTGGCCGAAGCGCTGTCGTACCGGGCGCTGGCCGAAGATCTCAGACGCGCCGCCTGAGCTGCGGCGTTTTCGTTGGGTAACGCCCGCCCGTCAACCCGGCGGTAACTAGTCTTCTTTACACTCTGCCAACCATAAGCCCGGCGTTTGCGGGCCTGAGTTGAGCGAGTGTGTATCATGTTGCGTTTCGGGATTCTGGCGTCCGCCGTTCCGCTTATCCTTGCCGGCCTGTTCGCGCAGAGCGAATTGTTGCCCGGTCCGCGGCCCTGCATCGAGGCCGGCGGGTCCTCGCTCCAGATTGCAGAGGCGCCCTGGCATGCCGACCTGCATGTCGCATTCACCGAATATCCGCAAACCGCGACCGTGCGGGTGCAGATCGTCGAGAGCGCCGAGACCGCCGATTTCGTGATGGTCGATGGCCCGGACAGCATCGAGGCGAACGCCTGCGGCGGCGCTCCGCGATTTGTCGCGATCTCAGCATATCCTTCCGCCTCCGCCCCGGTCATCTACCTCTCGACCGAGGGCGGCGCGGACTATCGGATCTTCGTGAGGTCGAAAACGTTTTCGCTTCGTGAGGCCGCGGCCCTCGTGGTCGGCGCTAATGGCGGGCGGGCTCGAATGGCCGCCGCGTCGCTCTGAGCGCCATTAACGTTCCGTCAACCCTGTTCGCATCGGGCAGCGCGATGCTGCGCGGCTTCAAGCACTTTGCAACGTCGCCGACGCATCCTCACGCCGGCAACAATGCGCGCCTTCAGGCGGCGCAAAACGCCGCCCGCGTGAAAAATCTGCTGGTGGTCAAGAAATTCTCGGGGTGTCGGTGATGGGGCGGGTTTTCCGGATCAGAACGCGAATACGCCGCTTCGCACGCCATTATCCCTGGGCCAGCTTTGCGATCCGTTCCTTCCTGATCTTCTCGGCCGCCTTCGGCGGCGCCTACGGATTTATCGCCGGAAGCAGGTCGGAGGGCTCCGGTTACGATCCCCACGCCTTTGCGATCGGCGCCAGTTTTCTGTTTGCGCTCGCCTGCGTTGCGCTGGCGACGCTGAGCGTCCGGCTGCGCTGGATGCGCAAGCGGCTGCGCAAGCTCGCTTTGCACAACGAAGCGCTGGCCGACCGCAATTGGGAACTGAAAGAGGCCGAGGAGCGCGCCCGCAGCCTGTTCGAATCCCAGGGCGACCTGATCGTGCTGCGCGACGCCGAGGGCCGTATCACCTTTGTCAACGATGCGTATTGCGAATTGGCGCAGCAACCGCGGGCGAAACTGATAGGCAGCCGTTTCGCGCTGGAAATTCTCGAGCAGGGCGACACCGCGACCGAGCCGAACGGCACCCGGATTCACGACCAGAAGATCGCGACCGCGCTGGGGCCGCGGTGGATCGGATGGCGCGAGGGCCTGATCCGCACCGACGCCGGCCATCCCGCCGAGTGGCATTTCGTCGGCCGCGACGTCACCGACCGCGCGGAGACCGAACGCGCGCTCGCCGAGGCCCGCGATCACGCCGACGCGGCCAACCGCGCCAAGTCGCGATTCCTGGCGATGGCGTCGCACGAAATCCGCACGCCGCTCAACGGCATCATCGGCATGAGCGGCCTCTTGCTCGACACCCCGCTGACGCCTGAACAGACGACCTATGTGCGGGCCGTGAAAACCTCCGGCGACGCGCTGCTGTCGCTGATCGAGGAACTGCTGGACTATTCCAAGATCGAGGCCGGTAAGATCGACCTCGAACATCGCCCCTTCGCACTTGCCGGGCTGGTCGAGGACATCACCGAATTGCTGGCGCCGCGGGCCCAGGCCAAGGCGATCGAGATTGCGGCTTATGTGGACGAGCGGCTGCCGTTGCAAGTCGTTGGCGATGCCGCGCGGCTGCGCCAGGTGCTGCTCAATCTTGCCGGCAACGCGATAAAATTCACCTCGACCGGGGGCGTTGCATTGATTGTCGAACCCGGAACCACCCCGGGTGAAATCAGCTTCCTGGTGCGCGACACCGGCATCGGCATTGCGCCGGAGGCCCAGCTGCGGATTTTCCGCGAATTCGAGCAGGCCGACGAGCGCACCGCGCGCAATTACGGTGGCACTGGCCTGGGCCTCAGCATCAGCGAGCGCATCGTCAAGCGCATGGGCGGGCGCATTACGCTGGAAAGCAAGCCCGCCATCGGCTCGACCTTCGAGGTCTCCATCCCGCTCGCAGCCTCGGACAATGCCGGCCAGCACACCGCCTTTTCTGCGCCGGATCTGACCGGGCAGTCGATCATGCTGGTCGCGCCGCAGACCATCGAGGCCTCGCTGATCGCCCGCCGGCTGGAGCGCTGGGGCGGTCAGACCTGCACCGTTTCGGACGTTGCCGTAGCGCGGGCCTTGCTGCCGGAGCGGGCTTGGCACGCCATTCTGGTCGACCGCGCTTTGGGCGCCGGCGACGTTGAATCGCTGGGCGAGGCGGCGCACCGTCATGCGACTCAGCGCATTGTCATGTTCACGCCGGCGACGCGGCAGGAGTTGCAGCTTTCCACATCGGGCGCGTTCACGGCCTATCTGGTCAAGCCACTGCGAGCGGCGTCGCTGGCCGCCCGCCTGACGCTGCCGCCGGAAATACCGGCGCCGGAACTCGCCGGCGATGCGCTGTTCGATCAGGAACTGCTCGAGGAGCCGGAAACGCCAGCGCTTAACCCCGCGCAACGCCTCTCGATCCTGGTGGCGGAAGACAACGAGATCAACGCGCTGCTGATGCGTTCGCTGCTGAGCCGGCTCGGCCATCATGCCGTCATCACCACCAATGGCGAGCAAGCGCTGGAATCGTGGCTGTCGGCCGAATCCGCCGGCGCGCCTTACGATCTGGTACTGATGGATATCCAGATGCCGAAACTCGATGGCATCGAAACCACCCGGCAAATCCGCGCGCGCGAGGCGGGTCAGCGGGTCCGCCGCACGCCGATTCTTGCGCTGACCGCAAACACGTTGATTGAGGATCGCTATGCCTGCTTCGAGGCCGGCATGGACGGTTTTCTGGTCAAGCCGCTGGATCGCGAGAAACTGGCCGATGCGCTGGCGGGCCTGGTGGCGTCGCGGCATATCGCAGCTTGAGGCTCTTGACGCTGCCGGCAATTGAACCCAGCATTCGCACCGATGAATGCGCCGGCAAAACTCCCCGAACTTGTGACCGAAAATTACATGATCCCGTCCGGCGACGACGGGATCGAACTCTATGTGCGTAACAAGCGGCCGGCCGGCATGACGCATTTTCCTGCCGACCGGATCTTGCTGTACGTGCACGGCGCGACCTACCCCTCGGAAACCGCGTTCGATCTGCCGATCGAAGGCGCCTCGATGATGGAGCTGATCGCGGCGCGCGGCTACGACGTCTACCTCGTCGATATCAGAGGCTATGGCCGCTCGACCCGGCCGCCCGAAATGAGCGCGCCGCCGGAGGCAAACCCGCCGATCGTCTCGACGGAGGTCGCCGTGCGCGATTTCGGCACAGCGGTCGATCACATGCTCAAGCGGCGCGGCGTCGCCAGAATCAACCTGATGGGCTGGTCGTGGGGCACGGCGATCGCCGGCACATACACCAGCGAGCATAACGACAAGGTTTGCCGCCTCGTCCTGTTCGCGCCGCTGTGGATTTTTCGCAAGGACGCCGTGCTCGCGCCGGCGCCCGAGGCGACCGGCAAAAGCGCACCGCAGTTGGATGCCTACCGGCTGATATCGAAAGAAGTCGCAAAAGCCCGCTGGCTGGAAGGCGTGCCTGAAGCCAAGAAAGCCGGTTTGATTCCGCCTGGCGTATTCGAGGCCTGGATCGAAGCGACCTGGGCGACCGACCCGGACGCGGGCAAGCACAATCCGCCGCTGCTGCGCGCGCCGAATGGCGTGATCGCCGATGCGCTGGCGTACTGGACCGCAGGCAAGGCCCACTACGATCCCGGCAAAATCACCGTGCCGACATTGCTGATTCATGCCGAGTGGGATTTCGATCTGCCGAGCTATCAGGCACGGGAGTATTTCGCAGCGTTGACGAACACGCCGTACAAACGGCTGGTCGAAATCGGCGAAGGCACCCACTCGGTCATGCTGGAGAAGAACCGCATGCAATTCTTCCGCGAGATCATCGGATTTCTCGACGAGGAAGATCCGCTGGCGCTACGGTAGCTGCTACAGCCGGCGCAACGCCACCGTTTCAACCACATGATCGGCGCCTTTCTTGAGGATCAGCGTCGCGCGCGGCCGGGTCGGCAGGATGTTGTCCTCGAGATTGGCGCGGTTGGTGCGCTCCCAGATCGCCAGCGCGGTCGCGGCGGCCTCGTCATCCGACAACAGCGAATAACGATGGAAATAGGACCGCGGATCGAGAAACGCCGTATGTCTCAGCGCGAGGAAACGCCTGACATACCAGTCGCGCAGCACCGGCTCGTCGGCATCGATATAAACCGAAAAGTCGAAAAAGTCCGACACCACGGGCACCGCCTTGCCGTCGCGCGGCAGCCGGCCGGTCTGCAGCACATTGACGCCCTCGACAATCAGGATGTCCGGCTGGTCGATCTCGATCCATTCGTTGGGGATGATGTCGTAGACCAAATGCGAATAGACCGGCGCGCGCACCGGCCGTCGCCCCGCCTTGATGTCGCTCAAAAACCCGAGCAGCGTCGGCAGATCATAGCTTTCGGGAAAACCCTTTTTCTGCATCAGGCCCTGGCGCTCGAGCACGGCGTTGGGGAACAGAAAGCCGTCGGTGGTGACGAGATCGACCTTCGGCCGCGGCGACCATCGCGCCAGCAACGCCTGCAGCACGCGCGCGGTGGTCGATTTGCCTACCGCCACGGATCCGGCCACGCCGATGATGTAGGGCATCTTGCGGTCTTCAATGCCGAGAAACCGCCGTTGCGCGAAATACAGCCGCTGCGTGGCATCGACATAGATCGACAACAGGCGAGAGAGCGGCAGATAGATGTCCTCTACTTCCCTCAGATCGAGGCGATCATGCATCGAGCGCAGCGCTGCGATCTCATCTGCCTGCAGCGTCATCGGCATGTCATCACGCAGCTTCGCCCATTGGGCGCGCGAGAACACCCGATAAGGATTGTACTGTTGCTGCTCCGCCCGCATGTCCATCAAACGCCCCTACGATCTCGTTAGTCGCGCTTGCGCGCAGCCTTTTCTTCCAGTCCCGACATTGTCGTGCGTTGCGCCAGCGCCGCCTCGACATCCCCGAGCGTCACGCCGCGCGATTTCAACAAGACCAGCAGGTGAAACAGCAGGTCGGCGCTTTCGGCGATCAGATGATTGCGGTCGTTCTCGACCGCGGCGATGACGGTTTCCACCGCTTCTTCACCAAGCTTCTTGGCGCAATGCTCCGGCCCCTTGTCCAGCAGCTTACGGGTGTAGGACGCGTCTCCCTCCGATGCCGCACGGGCATCGATGGTGGCGGCGAGGTCATGGATGGTAAAACGCGACATAGCACTCAACTCAACAATGCGGCGTCAATCATCGCCGCTTATTCCGCCATTTAGCATTTCCGTCACCAGGAGTCGTCAGGGATCGAGCCGCATCGGCAGCCCGGCGCGGACCATATGGTCCTTGGCCTGCCGGATGGTAAATTCGCCGAAGTGGAAGATCGAGGAGGCAAGCACCGCGGTGGCGTGGCCGTCGCGAATGCCGGCGACCATGTGGTCGAGATTGCCGACGCCACCGGACGCGATCACCGGTACCGGGATGCTATCGGCCACGGCATGGGTAAGCGGAATGTCAAAGCCCTGCCGGGTGCCGTCCTGATCCATCGAGGTGAGCAGGATTTCGCCGGCGCCGAGCGAGACCACCTCCTGGGCGTATTCGACCGCATCGATGCCGGTGGAATTGCGTCCGCCATGGGTGAATATCTCCCAGCGCTCGCTTGCCGCCCCGCGCCTGACGCGCTTGGCGTCGATCGCCACCACGATGCATTGGCCGCCGAATTTCTCCGCGGCTTCCCTGACGAATTCGCGATTCGCTACCGCCGCGCTGTTGATCGAAACCTTGTCGGCGCCGGATCGCAGCAGCGTGCGGATGTCGTCGACGGTACGGACGCCGCCACCGACGGTCAGCGGCATGAAACAGACTTCCGCGGTGCGCCGGACCACGTCCAGCATGGTGCCGCGATTTTCATGGGAGGCGGTGATGTCGAGAAAGCAAAGCTCGTCGGCGCCGGCGGCATCATAGGCCATCGCGGCTTCCACGGGGTCGCCGGCGTCGCGCAGATCGGCAAATTTGACGCCCTTGACGACGCGGCCGTCCTTCACATCGAGGCAGGGAATGACGCGAACTTTGAACATCACTCCGCCGCGGATTGTAGGGCATCTTCTTTCAGAAAGTCCCAGAAGACCCCTAGCATTCGCCCCTCGTACTCAGAGGCGGTCAAATCCGCGACAAAAAACAAGCTAGAACCACAAAACTTCGAAAACTTGCTGGATAGCTCCGACACCGCGAGCTTGCTTTTCAAAAAGCAAACATGACCATCAAGGGTGTACATACTTGCCCCGCTGTCGAGCGTTTCAACGAAGCTCCGTAGATCGATCTCGGGATTGCTCCCATCATCAAAAACCAGAAGATAAGTTTTCATTCGTTCTCTCCATCGACCGGCCGACGGGGCGAGGCCTCGATTCGAGTCACCTGCTTTGCAACATCTACTATTTCGGTACTCCCGCCCTTCTTGTAAAGTATCTGCAGGGCGCGTTGTCTGATCCGGTATTCTTCTGACTGTAGTCGATCTGGATCACGAAACATGAATATTACATAAGCGACGAGCGTGGCAACTACGGGGATCGCAGCGAAACCTAATAATATCAGCCGTATAAATTGGTCGCCAATCAAAGCGGCCAAAATAAAGGCTGCAGGAGTTGTCAATCCAACCAGCCACAGTAGGGGATTAAGGGCCGTTCGCACGACACGAATCGTATCTACGCGCGACAACCCCGTCCGAATAATTTCCTCTAACTTCATCGCACACCCTCGACCCGCGCGTTTCGGATCAGCGCCAGCGCCGCCGCCGGATCGAGCCGCCCGTCATAAAGTGCGCGGCCAGCGATGGCGCCGGCCAGTTTTTTCGCGCGCGGGGCCAGCAGGGCTTTTACGTCCTCGATCGAAGCAAGGCCACCCGAGGCGATCACCGGGATCGAGATGCTTTCGGCAAGCTTGATCGTGGCGTCGAGATTGAGGCCTTTGAGCAGGCCGTCGCGCGCGATGTCGGTGAAGATGATTGCGGCGACGCCGGCATCCTCGAAGCGCTGTGCGATCTGCAAGGCGTTGACCTGTGAGGTTTCCGCCCAGCCCTCCACGGCGACTTTGCCGTCGCGTGCATCGAGACCGACGGCAACCCGGCCCGGAAATTTCCTGGCGGCATCCTTCACCAGCGCAGGATCGCGCACCGCCGCGGTGCCGATGATCACCCGCGCAATGCCTTTGGCGAGCCACGCCTCAATGGTTTTCAGATCGCGGATACCGCCGCCGAGCTGCACCGGCATGGTGACGGCCTTGAGCATGGCTTCCACGGCCAGCGCATTCATCGGTTTGCCGGCGAAGGCGCCGTCGAGATCGACCACGTGCAGGTATTCAAAACCCTGAGCCGCGAAGGCGCGCGCCTGCGCGGCGGGATCCAGATTGAACACGGTCGCACGCGCCATGTCGCCCTGCTCCAAGCGCACGCATTGACCGTTTTTCAGGTCGATGGCGGGAAACAGGATCACGGCTTCCACTTCAGGAAATTCGAAATCAGGGCGAGCCCGAAACGCTGGCTCTTTTCGGGATGAAACTGGGTGCCGATCGCGGTGTCCTTGCCGACGATGGCCGTCACCGGCCCGCCGTAATCGGCGCGCGCCAGCACGTCCGCCTCGTTGGCCGCGTTCAGGTGATAGGAGTGCACGAAATAGGCGTGGCGGCCCTTAGGTCCCAGCGGCAATCGCTCCAGCACCGGATGCTCGCGAATGACGTCCAGCGTGTTCCAGCCCATGTGCGGAATTTTCAGATTCTCCTCGCGCGGCGTAATCATCTCGACATCGCCGGCGATCCAGTTCAGCCCATCCGTGGTAACGTGCTCCTTGCCGCGCGTGGCCATCAGCTGCATGCCGACGCAGATGCCGAAGAACGGCCGTGCCTTGTCGCGCACGGCTTCAGTCATCGCCTCGACCATGCCGTCGAGCGCGTCCAGCCCTTTGCGGCAATCGGCGAAGGCGCCGACCCCGGGCAGCACCACGCGATCGGCGCGGAACACCGTTTCGGGGTCACGCGTGACCACGATCTTTTCCGGATTATCCATGCCCCGCGCCGCGCGCTCGAACGCTTTTGCGGCGGAGTGCAGATTGCCGGAGCCGTAATCGATAATGGCAACGCTCAATGCGATGCTCCCGGTTGCGGAAACAGACCGATGATATCGCCATGCGGCGACGACGGCGGCCGTGAAAACGGCTGGCCCGGGATGTCCCGGGTCGGCGGCGGCGCGCCGCGATCGATCGCCGATCGATCGTTGCTCAAACCGCGTTGGCTGGATGTCCAGCGATCGAAGAAACGCCGTTCCGCGGTTTCTTCGTCGTCGGCAACGACGACATCGAGCTGGCGCCATTTGCGCCGTGACACCGTCCAGCGCCACAGGCTGGCGGCCTCGAACCCCATCAACAGCGCGATCAGCAGCGTCACGGCAAGCCGCGTGCCGCCGCCGGCATGAAGCTGCGAGAGCGCAACCGCGGCGCCGACCCAAACCACGACATAGCCGATCAGCGCCAGCCACAGCCGATGCCACGCCAGCCACAGCGGCCCCAAAACGAACGCCCAGAAATGAAATCCATCGCGAACGAACACGAACCGGTCCGTCACGCTGCGCGGATCCGTGCCGTCGGCCACGGGCGCATGAACTGTATAGACCGGCATGATTGTTCTCCGTGTCCTGCCGTCATTGCGAGCGAAGCGAAGCAATCCACCTTTTCGTCATGCGCGGGCTTGACCCGCCTGCGGGGCCGAAGCCCCTTCGGCGAGGCGAAGGCCCGCGCATCCATCACACTTCGGAAAAATCTTTCGAAGAGGATGGATTGCCGGGTCAAGCCCGGCAATGACGAAATGGGATTGCTTCGTCGCAAGTGCTCCTCGCAATGACGACTTGCCTCAGCCGCCGAGCTGACCCTTTGTGGAAGGCACTTCGCCGGCCGCGCGCGGATCGATCGCAACAGCGGTGCGCAGCGCCCGCGCCAGACCCTTGAAGCAGGATTCGGCGATATGGTGGCTGTTCTCGCCATATAAGGTCTCGACGTGCAAAGTCACGCCGGCATTGATGGCGAACGCGTTGAACCACTCGCGCACCAGTTCGGTGTCGAATTGGCCCACCTTGTCGCGCGGAAACTCGACCTTGAATACCAGCACCGGCCGCCCCGAAATATCGATCACGACCCGCGACAGCGTCTCGTCCATCGGCATGTGGATACTGGCATAGCGGGTGATCCCGGCCATGGTGCCGAGCGCCTGCTTCACCGCCTGGCCGAGCGCGATGCCGACGTCCTCGGTGGTGTGGTGATGATCGACGTGGAGGTCGCCATCCGCCTTCACGGTGATGTCGATGCGCGAATGGCGGGCGAGCAGGTCAAGCATATGGTCGAAGAAGCCGATGCCGGTCGCGACCTTGGACACGCCGGTGCCATCGAGGTTCACGCTCACCTCGATGTCGGTTTCCTTGGTTTTGCGCTTGATCGTCGCCGTGCGCATGAAAAGGGCTCTCCGCGTCCTCGAAAACGCGCCCTTTTAACAGGCTGATATCGCCTTCGCTACTGCGGGATGAGGCATTCGGAGCCGAACTTCAGCCTATGGTGACCGGAATCCGGGTCGATTTGCGCCAATTGCAACGCGGCGCGCGCAATCCCTAAATCTGGAACCAACCTGAGGTTCTCCATGCAAGCATCACCATCCGAACAGCCGGTCTGGCACGGCACCACCATTTTGACGGTCCGCAAGGGCGGCAAGGTGGTGATCGGCGGCGACGGCCAGGTCTCGATCGGCCAGACCGTCATCAAATCCAACGCCAAAAAGGTCCGGAAACTCGGCAAGGGCGACGTCATCGGCGGGTTCGCCGGGGCCACGGCCGACGCTTTTACATTGTTCGAGCGGCTGGAAAGCAAGCTCGAGCAATATCCGGGGCAATTGACCCGCGCCGCGGTCGAACTGGCCAAGGACTGGCGCACCGACCGCTATTTGAGGCGGCTGGAGGCGATGATGATCGTCGCCGACAAGGACGTGTCGCTGGTGCTGACCGGCACCGGCGACGTGCTGGAGCCGGAAGCGGGCGTGATGGCGATCGGCTCCGGCGGCAATTACGCGCTGGCGGCGGCGCGAGCGCTGGTGGATTCCGACAAGGATGCCGAGGCCATCGTGCGCCGCGCGCTCGATATCGCGGCAGATATCTGCGTCTACACCAACCGCAATGTGACCATCGAGACGCTCGGCGGCTGATCGATGCATTCAGCCGATTACGAATTCTTAGCCATGACATCAGCCGACCTGCCGCTGATCCGGCGCTGGCTCGAGACGCCGCATGTTTCGCAATGGTGGCACGACCCGGCCGAGCAGTTCGAACTTGTCAGCGGCGATCTCGACCATCCCGACATGGCGCAATTCATCGTGGCGTCGGATCGACGACCGTTCGCGTACCTGCAATGCTATAATCTGAGCGACTGGAATACCGGTTTCGGTCCGCAGCCCCTGGGCACGCGCGGTCTCGATCAGTTTATCGGCGAGGCAGACATGCTGGATCGCGGCCATGGATCGGCATTCATTCGTTCTTTCACGGAGCGCGCGCTGGCGAACGGTACACCGCGCGTGGTGATCGATCCCGATCCGGCCAATGCACGTGCGATACGGGCTTATGAGAAGGCGGGGTTCGTCAAAGGCCGCTTCGTCGATACGCCCGACGGTCCCGCACTCCTGATGGTTCGCGACGCATGACCGCCATCAACGGCGCTGAACGCACACCCGCCGGCCTTTCGGTCAGGCATGGAATGTTAGCCGCGGCCGGCTTGCTCGCACTTCAGGCCGGCATCCTTTACGCCATGGGCCGGCTGCCGATTTGCGCATGCGGCTATGTAAAGCTTTGGCACGGCGTGGTGCTGAGTTCAGAGAATTCGCAGCACATCACCGACTGGTACACATTCTCCCACATCATCCACGGATTTCTGTTTTATGGATTGACCTGGCTGCTGCTGCGTCGCGCCTCGTGGCCGAGCCGGCTGATCGTTGCGATGCTGATCGAAGGCGGCTGGGAGCTGGTCGAAAATTCGCCCTGGATCATCGAGCGCTATCGCGCCGGCACGATTTCGCTGGATTACTATGGCGACACCATCGTCAATTCGGTTTCCGACAACCTGTCCATGGTTTTGGGCTTTCTGCTCGCGCGAAAGCTGCCGGTAGCGGCGACCATCGCGCTTGCGATTGCATTTGAAGTCCTCGTCGGGCTGCACATCCGCGATAATCTGGCCCTCAATATCATCATGCTGATCCATCCCTTCGACGCGATCCGGCACTGGCAGGCGGGCCCGCCCATCATCTAGGCCGCTTGCCTCCGCAACAATCCAACATACTTAGGTTCCATGACCGACTTCTCCCCCCGCGAAATCGTTTCCGAACTCGACCGTTTCATCGTCGGCCAGGCCGATGCCAAGCGCGCGGTCTCCATCGCGCTGCGCAACCGCTGGCGCAGGCTGCAGCTCACCGGCTCGCTGCGCGAGGAAGTGCTGCCGAAAAATATCCTGATGATCGGGCCGACCGGGGTCGGCAAGACCGAGATCGCGCGGCGGCTGGCGAAACTGGCCGGCGCGCCCTTCATCAAGGTCGAGGCCACGAAATTCACCGAGGTCGGCTATGTCGGCCGCGACGTCGAACAGATCATCCGCGATCTCCTCGAGGTCGCGATCGCGCAGACCCGCGAGCGCAAGCGCAAGGACGTGCAGGCCCGCGCCCAGCTTGCCGCCGAGGACCGCGTGCTGGACGCCCTGGTGGGACCCGGCTCCGGCGCCGCGACCCGCGATTCGTTTCGCAAGAAGCTGCGCGCCGGCGAGCTCGACGACAAGGAAATCGAGATCGAAACCCAGTCCTCCGGCGGCATGCCGATGTTCGAAATTCCGGGCATGCCCGGCGCACAGATGGGCGCGATCTCGATCGGCGATATCTTTGGTAAAATGGGCGGCCGCACCAAGACGCGCCGGTTGACGGTGGAGGATTCCCACGAGCTCCTGGTCAACGAGGAGTCCGACAAGCTCTTGGACAACGATCAGTTGACGCTGGAATCCATCAATGCGGTGGAGAACAACGGCATCGTCTTCCTCGACGAGATCGACAAGATCTGCGTTCGCGACGGCGTCCGTAGCGGCGACGTATCGCGCGAGGGCGTGCAGCGCGACTTGCTGCCCTTGATCGAGGGCACCACGGTGTCGACCAAGCACGGCGCGGTGAAGACCGATCACATCCTGTTCATCGCCTCGGGCGCGTTCCATATCGCAAAGCCCTCCGACCTGCTGCCGGAATTGCAGGGCCGGCTGCCGATCCGGGTCGAGCTCGAAGCGCTGACGCGCGACGACATGCGCCGCATCCTGACCGAGCCCGAGTCGTCGCTGATCAAGCAATATGTCGCGCTGCTGCAGACCGAGGGCGTAACGCTCGATATCACCGACGCCGCCATCGACGCGCTCGCCGACGTGGCGGTCGCGGTCAATTCCAGCGTGGAGAATATCGGGGCGCGGCGGCTGCAGACCGTGATGGAGCGCGTGCTCGACGAGATCTCCTTCGCCGCGCCGGATCGCCACGGCGAGACCATCCGGATCGATGCCGATTACGTGCAGAAGCATGTCGGCGATCTCGCGAAGAATGCGGATCTGAGCCGGTTTATTTTGTAACGATCTCCGCGCGGAAAGAGCACCGCGTGCCCCGGACGCAGCGCAGCGCGTAGCCCTTGCGGAGCGGTGCGCTGCAGAGCCGGGGCCGTAACGAACGTCGGTGCTTGGTACGGTCCCGGTTCTGCGAAGCGGCATGAAGAATGCCGCATCGCGCCCGGGACACGGACGCTACCTCCTCCGCCTTACCCGCACATACAGCGCGCCTTCGCCGCCGTGGCCGATATGCGCTTCCTCGAATCCCACCACGAGCGCGCGGAATTCCGGCAGGCTCAGCCATTCCGGCACCTGGCGGCGCAGCACGCCGCGGCCGGATTCCGCACCCGAGGCGCTGCCCTTGCCGGTGATGACGAGAACGAATGTCAAACCATCCGCGCTGGCGCGCTGCAGGAACGACAGCAACGCGCGATGCGCCCGGGTCTGCGTCATGCCGTGAAGGTCGAGCCGGGCGTCGATCTCTTTCCGGCCGCGCGACAATTGCGAACGTTCGCGGCGACCTAATGGCGCCAGCGGCGGCGGATTATCCGGCTTTACGATTTTCGCGGACCGCGGATTCGCCGGTGATTTCGGCAAGCCCCCAGACTTTGCGGCGGCCGGCAGCTCTTCAACGGATGCGACCGGTGCCTTCGGGGCGCGGGGCTTCTTTCGCAGCGGCTTCACTTGCTTCGCAACGCTTTCCCATAGCGCGCGTTCTTCTTCGCTCAGCGCGCGCTTGCGGCGCGGCGCAATGACCGATTCCGGGATTGGCGGCGGACGTTTCATCGCGCGTTGCGAATGCGGCGGTGGGTGCGATGACGCCACGCATGACGGCTTGGCTTGATCGCAGGACGCGCCTCCGGAAGCGGTACCGGTTGGGCAATGGCCGCTTGGGCGACTGCTGCCGCCGCGACGGTCTTCGCGCTATTAGCCGCGGAAGCATCTTTTGCCGCGGACGTCTCGGCGGGCTTTGCGCCGTCTGCCTGATCTTTTTGCTGGTTCTTCAACGGATCGGTTTGCGGAAACAGTTTTGCGATTTTCGCCGACGGCCTCGCTTCCGGGAGCGGCATTGCATGGCCTCTGGCCACCGGATCGAGGCTTTTGGGAATGAGGATCACGAAGCGCATGCCATGCCGCAGCCGGCCTGACACGCGGCCCGCCTCTGCGCCGGCGCCGAAATAAAGATCCGCGCGCGCGGGCCCGACAATGGCCGAACCGGTATCCTGCGCGATCATCAGGCGGCGGAACGGCGTCTTCGACTGCTCGGATTCGATCGGCAACTCGCCTTCGATGAAGAACGGCGTGCCGTAGACGTGGAGCGATTTGTCGACCGCAATCGACCGGCCCGGCGTCAGCGGCACGCCCTGGGCGCCCACGGCTTCGTCCTTGTCCGACAGCTGCACCTCGCGGAAGAACACATAGGACCTGTTCTGCCGGCGCAGCTCCTTGGCGCCGTCCGGGTTCTGGTCCATCCACTCCCGAATTTTCTGCATCGACATCTGCTCTTTCGGGATGATGTTGCGGTCGATCAGGATGCGGCCGACCGGCGTATAGGGATAACCGTTGTGCGCGTCGTAATTGATGCGCAGCGTCGAGCCGTCCTCGAGACGAACCCGCGCCGAACCCTGGATCTGCGTGAACAGCAAATCGGTCTGGTTCTTGAGCCAGCAGATTTCCAGGCCGCGCCCGGCGATCGCACCGTCTTCGATCTCGGCGCGATCGTAATACGGCACCAGCTTGCGCCGGCCGATCTTGCGAAACACCTGCCCCTTGTTCGGCAGGCCCACCGCACCGGGCTTGACGCCGCGGACGAACAGATTCGACGGGCGGCGATACACCGGCACAGTGTAGATGTCGGTCTGGGTGCGCGAGCCGTCGATTACCGGCTCGTAATAGCCGGTGACAAAACCCTCGCCCTCACCGAGGCGCGAGATTTGCAAGGGAAGAAAATGCGCTTCGAAAAAGGCGCGCGCCTTCGCGCCGTCGGAAAGTTCGGCAGCTCTGGCCGCGCGACAGGGATCGCGCAGCGAGATGCCCAGCGCTTTCGCTTCGGTCGGAAGCTTGTGTTGCGCCGCTATCGGCCTGCAGCTGGCGCGGAAGGCGCTGAACGCCTGCAGATGATCGTCTTCGTTCCAGCCGGCGAGTTCGGCCCAGGCGACGGGCGCATACTGGCTGCCGGTGATTTCGAGCGGCCATACCAGGCGCGGATATGGCAGATGCGGTCGCGCGGCATGCGCGGCGAGCGGGATAAGCGACAACGCGGCAGCGATCGCCCAACGGGCGGCGGCGAAGCGTCCCAGGCGAGGCGCGTTAGTTCGTGCTTCCCGTGCCAACCAGCTTCCAGTTCGGATCGCGCGAAGTGATGTCGCGGGCAAATGTCCAAACATCGGTGATATCGGTGACCTTTTCCGGATTGCCGTCGACAATCGCGCCTGTCTTGTCGCGGGTGACCGAAACCATCTGCGACACAAAGCGGACCGTCAGTTGCGCCGCGCGATCTCGCGCTTCCGCGCTCACAAGCTCGGCCTTGTCGATCGAAACGAAGCGCGTCTCGGTCTTTTGCTCGTGCTTTTCCCGATCCTTGATCACCGCGTCGAAGCTCTCGTAAACCTCCGACGACAACAGATCCTTCAGCGCGCGGCGGTCGCCATTGGCAAAAGCCAGCACGATCATTTCATAGGCGCTGCGCGCGCCGCTGAGGAAATGCCGCGGGTCGAACGACGAATCCTGGGCCGCGATGGCATCGAGCCCGAGCGCGAGCGGCGTGCCGGGTTCGGCAATGCCTTTCCAGCGGTCGGTTGGAGGCACGACATCCGCCGTCGGCGCCAACGGCGCCTGATCGATCACCGCGCCCGGCATCGGCACCACATTGTTGTCCTGCGCGCCGTGCACGATGTCGCGCGCCGCGCGGTCATAGGGCGGCCGCTCACTTCCGGTGCGCTGTCCGAGCACATTGCGCAGACGCAGGAAAATAAAGACCGCCAGCGCCAGGAAGATGATGGTGTAAATATCCACGTCGCATTCGCTTTCTGGTCGGTGCCGGACCAAAGCCCGGCGGTAGAGCGTCCTTTAAGGAACGGGAGAGGTCACTTCACGAGTGGCCCCACCCATGTAGGCACGAAACTTTGCCCAGCCAATGGCGCGTTTTGGCACGGAAGGTCGGGCTCGCCGCAAAGTAAGGCCAACGTCACGTCATAGGCGCTGATTTTGGGCGAATTGTAGCGCGTTTTTCGCGCCAGAGGAAACTTGATCCTGCCCGGAAATCGCGCCTATTCAATAATTTAGGCTGCGCGGAACACAGAATTGCGGCGCTTGCGCACTGCTGGCGATCCGCCCGCCCGCTCGCTCCGTCCGGCGGTCGTCCTTGTGGAGGACCGCAGGGCTATGATAGCCACTCGCCCCGACACGGCATTTTTCGTCCCTTCGAGCGAATCCGGCTGCAAACCGCTCGACCTTCGCCCGAAACCGCTCCAGGAGAGACCTTCATGACCAACGGCAACGGCGCGCCTCCGGAAGCTGCCCCTGCGGAAGCTGCCCCTCCTCCCCAGTTGAACGTGCTGGCGCAATACACCAAGGACCTCTCCTTCGAGAATCCGAACGCGCCGACCTCGCTGGCGCCGCAACAGCAGCAGCCGGCGATCAATATCCAGATCAATGTCAGCGCCAACAATATCGCCGAACACGAATACGAGGTAACGCTTTCGGTCGAGGGCAAGGCCGAAAACGGCGGCAAGCTGATGTTCAGTTTTGAGCTGTCCTATGCCGGCGTGTTCCGCATCCTGAACGTGCCGCAGGAAAACCTGCACCCGCTGGTCATGATCGAATGTCCGCGGCTGCTTTTTCCCTTCGCGCGGGAAATCATCGCGACGTCGGTACGCGATGGCGGGTTCCCGCCGCTGATGCTCGATCCCGTGGATTTTGTCGGGCTGTATCGCCAGAACATGGAACGCCAGGCCGCGGCGCAGGCGGCGACCCAGGCGAAGCCGAGCTAAGCCCCGAGCGAATCTCGCCGTTCTAAAAGAAGTCGTGCCAGACCGGCTTGTCGCCCAGCGTGGCGACGAAGTCCCAATGCGCGGCGCGGTCGGCCTCGCTGACCCGCGGCGCAAGCGGCACCGGGCGCTGCCGCCGCGGCAGCTCGCCAATCCCATCGGCTTGGGAAACCCGGATATCCGACGCCAGGATCAGTTGCGACTGCCGGGCGCCGATCAGGTCGATATAGACTTCGGCCAGCAGTTCGGCGTCGAGCAACGCGCCGTGCTTGGTACGGCGGGAATTGTCGATCGCATAGCGCGAGCAGAGATCGTCGAGGCGGTTGGAAACGCCGGGATGCTTGCGCCGCGCCAGCAGCAGCGTGTCCACCAGCCGCTCGCGCGCGATCGGCGGGCGTTTGATGCGGTCAAGCTCGGCGTTGATGAACGCGATGTCGAACGAGGCGTTGTGGATCACCAGCGGCGCGTCCGCGATGAATTCCAAAAACTCCTCGACCACGTGCGCGAACAGCGGCTTGCCGGCGAGGAACTCGGTGGACAGGCCGTGCACCGCGAACGCTTCTGCCGGCATGTCGCGTTCGGGGTTGAGGTGACGGTGAAACGTCTGGCCCGTCGGCATGCGATTGAAGATCTCGACGCAGCCGATCTCGACCAGCCGATCGCCCCGCAACGGGTCGAGGCCGGTGGTTTCGGTATCGAGAATGATTTCGCGCATCAGTCCGTCGCCAGGTAAGGCAGCGAATCAGGGTCGCCGCCGCGGCATTTTAACAGCCTGTTCAAGAATGTCGCGGATTCGTGCGCGCACGGGACCCAGACCATGCGACGTATCCACCACGAAATCCGCGCGTTTGCGCTTTTCGGCGTCGGGGAGTTGCCGCGCCAGGATGGCGTCAAGTTTTTCATCGGTCATATCGTCGCGGGCCAGAATGCGGTCGCGCTGGATTTCCGGAGTCGTGGTCACAACCACCACCGCATCGACCCGCTTCTCGCCGCCGGTTTCATAGAGCAGCGGCACATCCACCACCGCGACCGGCGCGCCGGATTGCTCGGCGTCATCAAGGAATTTTCGATGATAGGCGCCCAGCATCGGATGCACGATCTGCTCCAGCCGCTTCATCGCCGCGGGATCATGCACCACCTGGGCTGAAAGCCGCGCGCGGTCGACCTTGCCGCCTACGGTCGTTCCCGGAAATGCCGCCTCGATCGCGGGCACCGCCTCGCGCTCATAGACCTTATGCACGGTCGCATCCGCGTCATAGACCGGCACACCCGCCTCCGCGAACAATTTTGCGGTGGTCGATTTTCCCATCCCGATCGAGCCGGTTAGCCCAAGAACGATCATTGCAGCAACCCCTGACTGCGCAGGAATTTCAGCAATGGCAGCAGCGGCAGGCCCAGAATGGTAAAATGATCGCCTTCGATGCGTTCGAACAAGTGAACCCCCAGGCCCTCAAGCTGATAGGCGCCGACGCTGGTGGTGACGGCTTCTCCCGCCGCGTCGAGATAGGCCGAGATGGCCGCGCCATCGAGCGGCCGCATGGTCAGGCGCGCAATTGAAACATCCTCGAATAATATCTCACCATCGCGGGCAACGGCAGTGGCCGAATGCAGTTCATGGGACCGCCCCGCTAGCGCCCGCAGTTGTTCGGCCGCCTGCGCGCGACCAGCCGGCTTGCTGAACAACCGCTGGTCCAGCGCCAGTGTTTGATCCGCGCCCACAACGAATTGACCGGGATGGCGCAACGAAACCGAGACGGCCTTCTCGCGCGCCAGAAGAGCTGCGATTTCACCTGGCGATGACAGACGCGAGGCACGTTGAATCGCGCGTTCGTCGAACTCAGCCGGAATCGCCTCGAAAGCAATGCCGGCATTGGCGAGAAGCGCCTGCCGCGCAGCGCTTTTCGACGCCAGGATCAGGGGTTTCGTTCCGCGCCAAATTGTCATTCCAGAAGCCGCTGACGTTGGCGGTCGGCAAATAATTTCAGTACCGCCGCCGCGGTTTCCTCGATCGAGCGGCGGGTCACGTCGAGCAGCGCCCAGTTGTATTTCACGCTCAGGCGCCGCGCGAATGCAACTTCCTCGGTGACGGACTGCCGATCGATATAGTCGTCGTTGCCGGGACCGACGCCGATGCTCAACAGCCGGTTCTGCCGCACCTGGATCAGCCGTTCCGGCGTCGCGTGAAGGCTGACCACCAGCGGTTTCTTTAGCGTTTCGAGTTGATGTGGAATCGCGATGCCCGGCACCAGCGGCACATTCGCCGTGCGGATGCCGCGGTTGGCGAGATAGATCGAGGTCGGCGTCTTGGAAGTGCGGGACACGCCCACCAAAACCACCTCGGCCTCTTCCAGCCCTTCGACGTGCTGACCGTCGTCATGCATCATCGTGTAGTTCAGCGCGTCGATGCGTTTGAAATATTCCGCGTTCAGGGTGTGCTGCGCGCCGACGCGTCCGGTGGTGGCGGAGCCGAGATAGGCCTGAAACAACTGCATCACCGGACCGATGATCGACAGGCTCGGAACGTTGATTTCCTGGCATTTGGCTTCCAGCCGCGCCACCAGATCCTTTTCCAGCAATGTAAAAAGCACGATGCCAGGCGCTTCCTCGATCTCCTCCAATGCGCGCTCGAGCTGTTTCTGGCTGCGCACCAGGGGATAGACGTGTTCGACCGGCGTCACATTGGCGTATTGCGCGGCCACCGCGCGCGCCACCGTGATCAGGGTTTCGCCGGTCGAATCGGACACCAAGTGAAGATGAAAATAGTTGCCGGTGGTGGGCACCATGACCCCTGTATGACCTGTAAATCGCTGTGGAGCTTACTCAAGAGAATCGCGCGCCAGTCGAAGCTCTCGGGACAACCCGGAATTTTCTGCACAGGCCTCGCTCAAGGATAAGTCCGGCGGACGCGGTAATGATAGTGGGGTTATGTGGACTTGTCTCTTGATAATCCGGCTGCCGCGAACCGCAAGACATTGAACCACGACAGGTTATTCGATCATCCCCTGCAGGCACGAAGAGTTGTTGATGGATGTGGACGAGTCCGGACAATGCCGGGACTTCGTTGCGCGGGCCCTATTCACCGCTACTTAAACTCAAACCTAAGATTCTAAAATTATTGTTTTAGAAAAGGGCTGCTTGCGGATATGTCTCTGGTCCGCTCTCTGATCGACGTTGTGGCAACGCTGGAATTGGTGTGGCGTTCCGGTGTTGCCGAGAGGAAATCGCGCGGCTGCGAACCAGTGAGATGTTGCGATGTACGAATGGATCAAGGCGCTGCATGTGATCGCGGTCATCGCGTGGATGGCGGGGATGCTCTATCTGCCGCGGCTGTTTGTTTATCACTGCGAGGCAGAGATCGGATCGAAGCAGTCGGAAACGTTCAAGGTGATGGAGCGGCGCCTGTTGAAGGCGATCATCAATCCGGCGATGACGGTGACGTGGCTGGCTGGACTTTACCTCGCCTGGGTCGGTCAGTGGTTTTCCGCCGGCTGGTTGCACGGAAAGTTGCTGTTGGTGATCGCAATGTCGGGGCTGCACGGATTTCTCGCCCGCTGCGTCAAGGATTTCGCTGCCGACAGGAATTTGCGAAGCCAGAAATTCTATCGGATTATCAACGAGGTACCGACGATTTTGATGATCGGAATCGTGATCCTGGTGGTGGTGAAGCCGTTCTAGCGCGGCTCGCCCGTCAACAGAACGCTCCTGCAACCTCCTTGCGGAAAGCCGGCCGATTTTCTATATTGGTCAAATCCCACCCTACGCAGGCGGATGTGGTCGCGCTCCGGTTCATTGAACCGACCGCCGCATCAGGTTTGAAGCCTCTCCGGCAGCTTACCTTGCTCAAGGCTTCTCCCGATTAAGACCTGCGGACTTCCTTAGATGTGTCCGCATTTTCTTAAACACGACCTCGCACCCCCTCCACGTTTTTCTACAGGACCCTCCCAATGCGGGAAATGAAACTTCAAGACCTCAAAGCCCAGACGCCGGCGGAACTCGTCACGTTCGCGGAAGAAAAAGGGGTCGAAAACGCCAGCACCATGCGCAAGCAGGAGCTGATGTTCGCCATTCTCAAGCAACTTGCGATTCAGGAAACCGACATCATCGGCGAAGGCGTCGTCGAGGTTTTGTCCGACGGCTTTGGCTTCTTGCGCTCGCCGGATGCGAATTATCTGCCGGGACCCGACGACATCTACGTCTCGCCCTCGCAGATCCGCCGCTTCGGCCTGCGCACCGGCGACACCATCGAAGGCCATATCCGCAGCCCGAAGGAAGGCGAACGCTACTTCGCGCTGCTCAAGGTCAACACGCTGAATTTCGAGGACCCGGAAAAGTCCAAGCACAAGGTGAATTTCGACAATCTGACGCCGCTGTTTCCGGATCAACGCTTCCGGCTCGAACTCGAGGACCCCACCAGAAAGGACCTTTCTGCAAGGGTTATCGACATCGTCGCTCCCATCGGCAAGGGCCAGCGCGCGCTGATCGTGGCCCCTCCCCGCACCGGCAAGACGGTGCTGATGCAGAACATCGCGCACTCGATCACCGCCAATCATCCCGAGTGCTATCTGATCGTTTTGTTGATCGATGAACGCCCCGAAGAAGTCACCGACATGCAGCGCTCGGTGAAGGGCGAAGTGGTGTCGTCGACCTTCGACGAGCCGGCGGTGCGCCACGTCCAGGTCGCCGAGATGGTCATTGAGAAGGCCAAGCGGCTGGTCGAGCATGGCCGCGACGTGGTGATCCTGCTGGACTCGATTACGCGCCTGGGGCGTGCCTACAACACCGTGGTGCCGTCTTCCGGCAAGGTGCTGACCGGCGGCGTCGATGCCAATGCGCTGCAGCGGCCAAAACGTTTCTTCGGCGCCGCGCGAAACATCGAGGAGGGCGGTTCGCTCACCATCATCGCCACCGCGCTGGTCGATACCGGCAGCCGCATGGACGAAGTGATTTTCGAAGAGTTCAAGGGCACCGGCAATTCGGAATTGATTCTCGATCGCAAGGTATCCGACAAGCGCACCTTCCCGGCGATCGACATTTCGCGCTCCGGCACCCGCAAGGAAGAGCTCATCACCGATCCGCAGCTGCTCAAGAAAATGTATGTGCTGCGCCGGATCCTCAATCCGATGGGCACCATGGATGCGATCGACTTCCTGCTCGACAAGCTCCGCAACACCAAGAACAACTCGGAATTCTTCGAGTCGATGAACACCTGAACCGGTGGCAGCTCGATTGGGGCGTCCACGAAAGTGGGCGCCCTTTTTCATGCTGCGCTTTTGCTGCAGCATAAGTGCAGCATGCCACAATTGGAGCGGCGCTCTCCGAATGCCGATCAAGGCATTGAATTGATTTATTTATCCGGCATGGACCGATTACCAACCCCGGCCAGGAAACGGTTTTCGCAGCATGAATGCGGCGGAAATGCTGCAACATGGGCTGCAGCAAATGCATCCGCCAACGGCTCCGGTTCCCGCGCGGAACGTCGCAAATTTCATTGCGTCCTCAAGGACTCAAGCGGCAGATAAGTGATGCATCCGCGCGACCAGACCATTTTTGCCCTGTCCTCGGGTCGACCTCCGAACGCAATTTCCGTTGTGCGGGTGTCAGGAGCGCATGCTGGTGCGATTCTCAACACTTTGACGGGCAAGAATCCGCCTCCGCGGAGGGCCACACGCACCCTGATTCATGATGCAAATCAACAGCCTATCGACGATGCCATGGTGCTGTGGTTTCCGGGGCCGAAAAGCGCCACCGGAGAGGATGTCGCGGAATTTCACGTCCATGGCGGCCGCGCCGTGCTGGCCGCGCTGTTCGCGGCATTGTCGTCGTTCGAAAACACCCGCGCGGCTGAGCCGGGCGAATTTACGCGCCGCGCCTTCGAGAACGGCAAGCTTGATCTGACCGAAGCCGAAGGCCTCGACGACCTGATTCATGCCGACACCGACCGCCAGCGCCGCCAGGCCCTGCGTCAGTTGAAAGGATTGCTCGGCGACAGAGCGCGGAGCTGGCGCGCGCAAATCATCGAAGCCTCGGCGTTGATCGAAGCGGGAATCGATTTCTCCGACGAAGGCGACGTGCCGGCTGAATTGATCGCGCCGGCGCTCGCGAAGATCAAGACGCTGCATGCCGAAATCGCAGAAGTCCTTGCGGCACAGGGACGAAGTGAACGCCTGCGCGACGGCCTGATGGTCGCGATCGCGGGGCCTCCGAATGTTGGAAAATCCACGCTGATGAATCAGCTGGCTCGCCGCGAAGTTGCAATCGTCTCGCCGCATGCCGGCACCACGCGCGACGTCATCGAAGTTCAGCTCGATCTCGACGGTTATCCGGTGACGGTGATCGATACTGCCGGCATTCGCACGACCGAAGATCCGGTGGAGCAGGAGGGCGTGCGGCGGGCGCGAGCTCGCGCGGCGGAAGCGGACCTGGTGCTGTGGCTGGTCGAGGATGACTCGCGCGATCATGCCGTCGAGGGCGAGGCGCCGGTCTGGCTGGTGCGCAACAAAATAGATTTAATCGCACTTAAGCCGCATGTGGCAGGCATGGGGCGAACCTGGGGCAGCCGATATTTTGAGATTTCGGCGTCACGTGGTGACGGACTCCAGCAGCTGATGGCGGCCTTGGTCGGCCATGCCGAAAATGTTTTCGGGTCAGGCGAGGGCGGACTGATCGGGCGGGAGCGGCAACGCACATTGCTGCGCGAAACGATGGCTTCGTTGCACCGCAGCATGAAGGCGAAGGGGGAGGAGTTCGTCGCTGAGGACTTGCGGATGGCGGCTCACTCGCTCGGGCGGCTGCTGGGACGAGTGGATGTTGAGGACATCCTCGACAAAATCTTCCGAGAGTTTTGTGTAGGAAAGTAATAGTTCTTTGTTCATTTGTTTGACGCTTGTTTCACTTGAAACAGGCGTCATTACGAGCGAAGCGAACAGTGCTCGGGGATGAGCCAGGCTGGATTGCTTCGTCGCAAGGGCTCCTCGCAATGACGAGGGAGTTTGTTTCACGTGAAACATATTACCCAGACTCAGTTTTGACTTTCAGGACTCGCCCTCCAGCGTTAGAAGTCGCGCGCCATGGAAAATTCGTTCGACGTCATTGTGATCGGGGGAGGCCACGCCGGCTGCGAGGCCGCGACGGCGGCTGCGCGGATGGGCGCGCGAACCGTGCTGGTCACCCATCGTTTTGCGACTATTGGCGCGATGTCCTGCAACCCGGCAATCGGCGGTTTGGGCAAAGGGCACCTGGTCCGCGAGGTCGACGCACTGGACGGGCTGATGGGCCGGGTGGCGGATGCAGCCGGGATTCAGTTTCGGATGCTCAACCGGCGCAAGGGTCCGGCGGTGCGCGGGCCGCGCGCCCAGGCCGATCGCAAGCTTTATGCCGCGGCGATGCAGGCCGCGATCTCGGAGACCGCCAATCTCGGCGTGATTGAAGGCGAGGCCGATGAGCTGCTGCTGTCGAGCGGCCGGGCCACAGGCATCCGTTTGGCTGATGGCCGCGAATTGACGGCGGGCGCGGTGGTCATCACCACCGGCACTTTCCTGCGCGGGCTGATCCATCTCGGCGAGAAGAACTGGCCGGCCGGACGGGTTGGCGAGGCGCCGGCGCTGGGGTTGTCCAAGTCCTTCGAAAATGCGGGGTTTACCTTGGGCCGGCTGAAGACCGGTACACCGCCGCGCCTCGATGGCACGAGCATCGATTGGGCCGCGGTCGAAATGCAGCCTGGCGACGATCCACCGGAGCCGTTTTCGGTGATGACCGACCGCATCACGACGCCGCAGATCCAGTGCGGTATCACCCGGACCACCGCGGCGACCCATGAGGTGATCCGCGCCAATGTGCATCGCTCGCCGATGTATTCCGGCCAGATCAAGAGTTCGGGGCCGCGCTATTGCCCCTCGATCGAGGACAAGATCGTCCGTTTTGGGGACCGCGACGGGCACCAGATCTTTCTGGAGCCGGAAGGCCTTGACGACACCACGGTCTATCCCAACGGCATTTCGACCTCGCTGCCGGAAGAGGTGCAGCTGGCGATCCTGGCGACGATTCCAGGCCTCGAGCAGGTTCGGATGGTGCAGCCGGGCTATGCCATCGAATACGATCACGTCGATCCGCGTGAACTCGAACCGACCCTGCAGACCAAGCGGCTGCCGGGGTTGTTCCTGGCCGGGCAGATCAACGGCACCACCGGCTATGAAGAGGCTGCGGCACAGGGACTTGTTGCAGGTCTCAACGCAGCATTGGCTGCCAGCGGCGCCGACGGAATCGTGTTCGACCGCGCCGACGGCTATCTCGGCGTGATGATCGACGACCTGGTGACGCGCGGGATCACCGAGCCGTACCGGATGTTCACCTCACGCGCGGAATACCGGCTCACCTTGCGCGCCGACAATGCGGACCAGCGCCTGACCGACAAGGGTATCGCGCTCGGTTGCGTCGGGCCCGCGCGTTCGGCGCGGCATGGCGCCAAAATGACGGCGCTGAATGCCGCGAAATCGCTGGCGAAGTCGCTATCGATCACACCCAATGAAGCGACGCGGCATGGGCTTGCGCTCAATCACGACGGTGTCCGGCGTTCGGCGTTCGAGCTGCTGGCGTATTCGGAGATCGGGTGGACTGAGGTGAGAGCGATCTGGCCAGAGCTCGCTTCGATCGATCCGGCGATCGCCGTGCATGTCGAAATCGACGCCAAATACAACGTCTATCTCAAGCGCCAGACCGCCGATGTCGATGCCTTCCGCCGCGACGAGGGGTTGATCCTGACTGATGTCGACTACGCCGATGTGCCGGGGCTTTCCAACGAGGCGCGCAGCAAGCTCAAAGCCGCGCGGCCGCGCACGGTCGGGCAGGCGGGTCGTCTCGACGGCCTGACGCCGGCGGCGCTGGGGATTTTGGCGGCGTATCTGCGGCGGCAAGCGCGGAAGCGGACGGCGACCGCGTGAGTTGTTTCACGTGAAACAAATGTAGGGCGGATTAGCGTAGCGTAATCCGCCGTTCGCTCTCTAGGCATCGCGGCGGATTACGCTGCGCTAATCCGCCCTACGGCAATCGAGCAAATGGCAAAACCGTCCGACAAAGCCGCTGCCCTCGCGCTCACCCCCGTTTCACGCGAAACGGAGGCGCGGCTGGACGGCTATGTCGGTCTACTCCTGCAATGGCAGGCGAAAACGAATCTCGTCGCCTCCTCGACGCTTCCAAATCTCTGGACCCGGCATATCTCTGATTCGTTGCAGCTTTTGATGTTGGCGCCTGCCGCGAAAATCTGGGTCGATCTCGGCAGCGGCGGCGGCTTTCCCGGCGTGGTGCTGGCCTGTGCGCTGGCGGACGCGCCGGGCGCAATGGTGCATCTGGTCGAGCGCAACGCCAAGAAGGCTGCGTTCTTGCGTGAGGCGCTGCGAATCACCGGCGCCGCGGGTACAGTCCATCTCGCTGACATCGGGGATAGTGTGGATAGTTTTTCTGGCCCCGCCGATTGCGTCACTGCCCGGGCGGTGGCTCCGCTACATCAGCTTGTCGGCTTTGCCGCGCCGCTGGTGGGGAAGGGTGCCAAGGCGCTGTTTCTCAAGGGTCAAGATGTAGAGGCCGAATTGACCGAAGCTACTAAATATTGGAAAATAACACCGCGCCTGCACCCTAGCCTGACTGGACAGGGCTGGATCGTCGAGCTCGACCGCATCGAGCGATGCAATCCGTCCGCAAGCCAACCGAAATGACCGCGTATGACCGTAATTGACCAAATATATCAAGAGGATAAGGCGCCACCCGCGCCCGGCCATCCGCGCATCCTTTCGCTCGCCAACCAGAAGGGCGGCGTCGGCAAGACCACCACGGCGATCAACCTCGGCACGGCGCTGGCTGCGATCGGCGAGCGGGTGCTGATCGTCGACCTCGATCCGCAGGGCAACGCGTCGACCGGCCTCGGCATCGACCGCCGCAGCCGCAACGTCTCGACCTACGACGTGTTGATCGGCGAAGCGCCGCTGCGCGATGCCGTGGTGCCGACCGCGGTGCCGCGGTTGCATATCGCGGCTTCCACCATGGATCTGTCGGGGCTCGAGCTGGAATTGGGATCGACCAAGGATCGCGCGTTCCGGCTGCGCGATGCGATCGCGGCGCTCAATCAGAACGTCAGCGAGCCCGCAGACTACACCTATGTGTTGATCGATTGCCCGCCGTCGCTCAACCTTCTCACCGTCAATGCGATGGCGGCATCGGACGCGATCCTGGTGCCGCTGCAATGCGAGTTCTTCGCGCTCGAAGGCCTGTCGCAATTGCTGCAGACCGTGGAGCAGGTACGCTCTACGCTCAATCCGAACCTGTCGATCCACGGCGTCGTGCTGACCATGTTCGACTCGCGCAACAATTTGTCGAACCAGGTGGTCGCCGATGTCAGGCAGTTCATGGGCGCAAAAGTCTACAACACCATGATCCCGCGCAACGTCCGCATCTCCGAGGCGCCGTCCTACGGCAAGCCGGTGCTGGTCTACGATCTGAAATGCAGTGGCAGCGAGGCGTATCTGAAACTCGCGACCGAAGTGATCCAGCGCGAGCGCGAGCTAAGGGCGCATTGAACTCGTCATTGCGAGCGAAGCGAAGCAATCCAGAGCCGCGCAGAAAGACTGGATTGCTTCGTCGCAAGTGCTCCTCGCAATGACGACAAGAGCGTAGGGTGGGCAAAGCGGCCGGACGCGAATGCGTCCGGCGGCGTGCCCACCACAATGCGGTGAGACGGAAAATGGTGGGCACGGCGCGAAGGGCGCCTTTGCCCACCCTACGAAGTTACGAAGTGAACAGGAGCGTGCGTTGAATCCAAGGGAGCTGGCGATGGCCGACGAAGCGCGTTCGCGGTTGGGGCGCGGTCTTGCAAGTCTGATCGGAGATGTCGGCGGCGAGGCCGCGCATCTGGAACGGCCGCGCGCACAGCGCAAGGTGCCGATCGAGTATCTCAAACCAAATCCGCGCAATCCGCGCCGCGCGTTTTCGGAAAGCGAGCTGCAGGAGTTGGCGGATTCAATCAAGCAGCACGGCGTCATCCAGCCGCTCGCGGTGCGGCCGGTGAAGGGCACGCCCGATCGCTACGAAATCATCGCCGGCGAACGGCGCTGGCGCGCATCGCAAATGGCCGGCCTGCATGAAGTGCCGATCGTGCCGCTCAACGTCAGCGATAGCGATGCGCTCGAGCTTGCGATCATCGAGAACGTGCAGCGCGAGGACCTCAACGCGATGGAGGAAGCGCAGGGCTATCACGCGCTCGCCAACGAGTTCAAACGCACCCAGGACGACATCGCCAAGATCGTGGGAAAGAGCCGCAGCCATGTCGCCAACATGATGCGGCTGACCAATTTGCCTGACGAAGTGCAGGCCCACATCGTATCCGGAGAATTATCGGCCGGCCACGCCCGCGCGCTGCTCGCGGTGCCCGATCCCGTTACGACGGCCAAGCGCATCATCGCCGAAGGCCTCAACGTGCGGCAGGCCGAGACGCTGGTGCATGAGATCGCCGGCTCCACGCCCAAGCTGCGCAACTCGCGCGGCGCTTTGGTGAAAGACCCCGACACGCTGGCGCTGGAAAAGCGCGTCGGCGACATCCTCGGCCTCAGCGTCAAGGTCGATCACAAGGGCCCGAGCGGAACGATGCATATCAAGTATCGCGACCTCGAGCAGCTGGATGAGATTTTGAGACGGCTGGACAGTAAGGTGTGATCTTGTAGCCCGGGTGAAGCGAAGCGAAACCCGGGGCCGCGATTCGCGGATAGGATTGCCCCGGATTGCGCTGCGCTCCATCCGGGCTACAGGCTATCCCCGTTTCCGCGCATTCACCGCGATCGAGAGCAGCGTGCGTTGTGCGATCACCGCTGCCAGCGCCGATTGCTTGCGCATTTCCAATGCCGCCACCGCGAGCTGCTCGATGATCGCGAGCAGGCGCGCCGTGCTGAAATTGCGCAACGCGGTTTCGACATTATTCTTCCGCGAAAAGTGCAATCGCGGAAATCCGCCTTCGACCACGGCGGATGCCGGCGTGCCCTCGGCGACCGCGAGGCTGGCCTTGTGCAGCAGCGCCGCCTGGCGTTGCGCTGCGGAGATGATCATGCCGGGATAGGTGCCGGCGATCATCGCCTTGGCGAATTCGGTTTCGACCATCGCGGATTGCCCTGCGAAGGCGCCGTCGACGATCGGATCGAGCTTTAGTTCGGAGGCATCCGCAACCACCGCCATCACGTCATCGAGCGTGACTTCGCGCGCGCCATGCGCATAGAGCGCGAGCTTCTTCAGCTCGTTGCGCGAGGCCTGGCGGTCGCCGCCGAGCAGCGCCATCAGCGCCGCACGCGCATCCGGCGCGATGCCTAATTTCGATCCGCGCATTTCGTCGTCGATCAGTTTTGCCAGATCGCGCTCGCCGTCGGGGTAGCAGCCGATCGCCACCGCGGTTTTGGCGCGCTCGCAGGCCTTGCGCAGCGGCAATTCCGGGCGGAGCTCGCCGGCCTCGATCACGATGCGGCAATCTTTGATCGGCATCTCGCTCAGCGTATCGACGCCGGAGGCAAAACTGCGCGAGCCGGCGCGCACCCGGATGGCGCGGCGGCCGCCGAACATCGGAATGGTCATCGCCTCCTCGACCAGCCGCGACGGCTCGGCGGACAGCTCGTCGCCGTCCATGCGCACCAGCGAGAATGGATCGGAGGGATCGTCGACCGCGGAGGCCACCAGCGCGTCGGCGCGCTCGCGCACCAGGCCGGCGTCAGGGCCGTACAGCAGGATGATGGGACGCGCGGGATCCGGCTTGTTAAGGAATGCGTCGATGTCCCGTCCGCGCAGCGCGACCATCTTTATCCCAATCCAACAGCCGTCATCCTGAGGTGCTCGCCGTCTTCGGCGAGCCTCGAAGGATGGAGAGAGGATCGCCATCCTTCGAGGCGCGCAAGGGCGCACCTCAGGATGACGGCGGAGTGTGTGGCGAACTTGTAGCTCGGATGGAGCGCAGCGCAATCCGGGATCAGTACCGCCGCGTTCCGGGTCCCCGGATTTCGCTTCGCTCCATCCAGGCTACGAAACGAGCTAGCTACCCACCGTGAAATACGACGCCAGCCGGGTCTGGATGTTCTCCGCGATTTCGTGGCAGGCGCGGTCTTCGGCGTCGCGGAAGGCGCGCTGGCGGGCGAAGCGCTGCAGCTGGCCGGGGATGTCGTAGGAGACGCGGGAGAAGGTCGAGCCGGTCATCACCGATTTGTTGGAGACGATCTCGACCAGGTTGTACTGCGCGTCGATGCCGTAGTTTTCGATCGAGGGCAGCGCGGTGGCCGGATCTAATATCAGCGAGGAGCGGGTGGTGGTGAAGCGGATCACCAGCTTGTGGGTCGGCGGCATGCCGGTGGCGCCGCCATACAGCTTGAACGCCAGCGCGTTGCGGATTTCGACCCCGAGCCGGGCGTCGCGCGAGCCGTTCGGCTTGTCGACCGGCGGCAGGTCGACGCCCATCAGCTTTTCCCGCAGCGCAGGCGTGCCGTCGGTATGTGCGGCATACATCGGCTGGAAGCAGCCGGCCGTCAGCGCGCCCAAGGCGGCGACCACCAGCAGCCGGGCAGCGAACTTAGCCAACGACATTCACGATCCTCATGGGAACCACGATCACTTTTTGGACGGGTTTGCCGCCCAGCGCCGCTTTTACCGCATCAAGCCCCAAAACGGCAGTCTCAATCTCCGGATTCTGCGCATTCCGGGGCACTGTGACATCGCCGCGCTTCTTGCCGTTGACCTGGACCACCAGGGTCACCTGGTCTTCAACCAGCAAATCTCGTTCGATTTTGGGCCAATTCGCCTCGGAAACCAGCCCGGATCGGCCCAGCACGCCCCAGCACTCCTCGGCCAGATGCGGCATCATGGGCGAGAACAGTTGAACAAGAATGACCGCGGCCTCCGCGATGGCCCAGGCCAGGTCGGGGGAGGGTTTTTCCGGCCGCGCCAGCGTGTCGGCCAGCGCATTGGTGAACTCCCTGATGTGGGCAAGGCAGACGTTGAAATGCAGCTTTTCGATGCCGGTGGACACCTTGTCCAGCGCGCCATGGGCGGCCTTGCGCAGCGTCAGCGCCTCGGGGCCGAATTCTGCCGGCCGGGCTGAGGGCGCTGTTTTGGCGATCTCGGCGGATTCGCCGATCACCCGCCACAGCCGCTGCACGAAGCGCGAGGCGCCCTGCACCCGCTCGTCGCTCCAGATCACGTCGCGGTCCGGCGGCGAATCCGACAGCATGAACCAGCGCGCAACGTCGGCGCCGTAGGTCTCGATGATGTCGTCGGGATCGACGGTGTTGCGCTTCGACTTCGACATCTTCTCGATCGAGCCGATGGTCACTTCCTCGGAGGTCGCGAGCAGGCTGGCGCGCCGGCCATTGGCGCCGGATTCAATCTTGATTTCGGCCGGCGTCGCATAGCTGCCATCAGCCTTGCGATAGGTCTCGTGCACCACCATGCCCTGGGTGTACTGCCCGGCGAAGGGTTCATCGAAGGCGATGTGCCCAGTGGCCTTCATGGCGCGGGTGAAGAAGCGGGCGTACAGCAGATGCAAAATCGCGTGCTCGACGCCGCCGATATATTGATCGACCGGCATCAGACGGTCCACGATCGCGCGGGTAGTCGGCGCGTGCTCGTTCCACGGATCGGTGAAGCGCGCGAAATACCACGCCGAGTCGACAAACGTGTCCATGGTGTCGGTGTCGCGCAGCGCTTTGCCGCCGCATTGCGGGCAGGCGACGTGCTTCCAGGTCGGATGATGGTCGAGCGCGTTGCCGGGCTTGTCGAAGGTCACGTCCTCCGGCAGCACCACCGGCAGGTCCTTGTCCGGCACCGGCACCACGCCGCATTTTTCGCAGTGGATCACCGGGATCGGACAGCCCCAATAACGCTGCCGCGAGATGCCCCAGTCGCGCAGGCGGAAGTTTACTTTGCGCTCGCCGACGGGTTCTTCTCCCTCCCCCCGCAAGGGGGAGGGTCGGGGTGGGGGTCCGTCATACGCACTGACCCCCACCCGGCTCGCTTCGCGAGCCGACCTCCCCCTTTCAGGGGGAGGTAAGAAGGTCTTCTCTAACCGCTTCGCCACTTCTTCCTTCGCAGCATCGATGGTCATGCCATCGAGGAAGCGCGAATTGATCATGCGGCCATCGCCGTCATAAGCTGTGTCGGTGATCACAAAACTTTTCGGATCGGCATCGGGCGGACACACCACCGGGGTGTTGCCGAGAGCGTATTTGTTGACGAAGTCGAGGTCGCGCTGGTCGTGCGCGGGGCAGCCGAAGATGGCGCCGGTGCCGTATTCCATCAGCACGAAATTGGCGACATAGACCGGCAATTTCCAGCTCGCGTCGAACGGATGGATCGCCTTGATGCCGGTGTCGAAGCCCAGCTTCTCGGCGGTGTCGATGATCTCCTGCGCGGTGCCGTGGCGCTTTGCTTCCGCGATGAACTCGGCGAGCTTCGGATTCTTCGCGGCCGCCGCTTGCGCGAGCGGATGATCCGGCGCGATCGCCATGAACTTTGCGCCGAACAGCGTGTCATGCCGCGTGGTGAAAATCTTCAGCTCGGTCTCGCCCGACGGCGCGGTCGCTGGATCCAGCGCGAACCGCACCAGCATGCCTTCGCTGCGCCCGATCCAGTTGCGCTGCATCAGCTTGACCTTGTCGGGCCAGCGGTCCAGCGTATCCAGCGCGTCCAATAGCTCCTGGGCGTATTTGGTGATCTTGAACACCCACTGGTTCATCTCGCGCTGCTCGACCACAGCGCCGGAGCGCCAGCCGCGGCCCTCGATCACCTGCTCGTTGGCGAGCACGGTCATGTCGACTGGATCCCAGTTCAGCTTGCGCTGCTCGCGCTCGGCGAGGCCTGCGCGGAGGAAATCGTTGAACAGCTTTTGCTGGTGCTTGTAGTAAGAGGGATCGCAGGTCGCGAATTCCCGTGACCAGTCCAGCGACAGCCCGATCGACTTGAGCTGCTTCTTCATCGCCGCGATGTTGTCGTAGGTCCACGCCTTCGGCGCGACCTTGCGCTCCATCGCGGCATTCTCCGCCGGCAGTCCGAACGCATCCCACCCCATCGGATGCAGCACGTTGTAGCCCCGCGCCCGCATATAGCGCGCGATCACGTCGCCCAACGTGTAATTCCGGACATGCCCGATATGGATGCGCCCCGACGGATAGGGGAACATCTCCAGCACGTAGTATTTTTCGCGGGGGTCGGAGTTCGAGGTGGCGAAGATGCCGCGCGCATCCCACTCACGCTGCCAGCGCGGCTCGGATTCGCGGGCGTTGTAGCGGGTGGGGCTGGGAGAGGGGACGTTCATGGAATCGCAGGGCTTTTTGGTGGGCGTCGGGCCGCTCGAAAGGACGGCGGACTAGGCCACAAAAGCGGCTGCGGGGTCAACGGGTTGGGACCCTGGATCGCCAACATGCATGGCGACGGAACGGCGGTTCGATAACCGCCGCCCGTCGCATCCCGGCCATGGTCGCGCGACGCCGAAATCAGGATTGGCCTCGGGGGCTGAAGCCAGATGCCGCCATCAACGATTGAGCAAGATATCGTAGGGGGTCGGCGATTTCAGATCTTGTCACGCACCCAGGTGTCGATCGCCGCTTCAGTATCGGGACCGAAAAGGCCATTGGGACAGTCCGTCGTACCCGCATTTTCGGGCGTGTATTTGTGGCCGTGGATAGCGCTCTTTGGCAGTTTGTACTCACTGAGAAGCCAGCGCACCAGAGCGATGGACGAAAGTTCCTGCTGGGGCGTCATCTGGTCGTGGAGAGCGGCGCTGTGCTCAATCCCGATCGAATCTGCGTTCGCATTTTTGGCGTGCCACGCTTTGTCGGAATCGCGCACCATCTGATAGATGTCGCCAGTGCGGGCGATCACATAATGCGCCGAAACCTTGGATGCCGGATCCTTGAACCACGCGATGGTGCCATCGACATTTCGGCTCGTCGTGTAATGCATGACGACCCGGCGGATGGTTGTTCCGTTTCGGCTGGAATGGTTTGGGCTCTGGATAAATTCCTTGATGACCGGCTTTGGCGGCGTCTCGCTCGTTCCGTGCGCGGCATCGGCGTGCGCTGCCGCGGCGCTGCCGCCACTTCCTGTCTCCGCGATCAACTGATTTGCGGTTGGGAGCAGCGACAGGACGTTGTCGGCATACAGGTGCGTCGGAGTGTAGATCGGGCCGATAAAGCGAATAAAAGCTTCCGGCGAAGCGGTGTGGTTGCGCCATCCATTGTATGGCGGTCGGTCGAGGAAATGCCAGTATCCCGCAATGAAGCTCTGCAGCGAAGCGAAACTGCAGTATTGCTCCGTGCCGTCGTGCGCTGCGTAGTCAACCGGCGTTGCGTAGCCGGTCATTTCGCTGCGCCACTTCAGTCCGGCGAAATTGCGAAAGTTTGATGCCAGATCGCTGCGGCCGTATCCGCTTTCCAGCGTCCATTGCGCGACGGTAACGGCACGAAGGTTCGGAAATTCAACGGTCGTGTCGAGATAGTCTCTGACCAGTGATCTGAATTGCTCGGTATAAGGCGCCATCTGTATCTCCTCCAGTATGATTGTCCGTCGATTTGTAGCGGGTCGGCTCCGGCTGGCTTGCTATTTCAAGGCTTAATTGTCACGTCGATGCTTCTGAATTTCCGCTTTTCGGGCGGATCGTTCTCGTCATCGCATTTGACGCCGTTGACCCTGCCGTCGTCGCTCAGAAGCTGCACCAGCTCCGTATTCGGGACCGCCATGGCGCCCTCCGGCGTCAGCGCGGTCAGATCGGGCCCATCCTTGATTTCCGTGGGGCCGGTGCCAGGACCATTCCATCGGAATAATGCGAACCCCGGCCCGTCCTCGACCGGGCCGGCGACAATGATGTAGAGCGCGGGATTGATCCGGATCAGGTCCATGCTGCGCAACGCGCGGCCCTTGAGGTCCAGGGTAAGCTTCTTGCCGAACTTGGGCTTTTTCTTCGCATCGGCGACGGACGAATCGTCACTGACGACATCCTCCGGATTGTCGAGTGGGACCACAATGGCATCTTTCCGTATAATTTTGTTCTTTTTGTTCTTTATTTCCTGAAGAGGTTGCCTCAACCCGATCAGCAAGCCACGCTGCGGCGTCGCCGATAGCGCTTCGATGTTCAATTCGGCAGGTTGGGCGCCGGCGGCCGCAGCAATCCCGTCCCGCAGCGAGGTGATGACCTTCCCGGACGGCTTGAGCGTCGGCTTGCCGGCTTCCGTCACGATTTTGGTCGCGAAGAACACCTTGCGTTTCTTCTTGTCTTCACCGTCGCTGTTGAACGAATGCGAACTGATCCAGTAGATCCTGTCGCCGATTGCTGCGGCTCCCTCCAGGTCAGATTTGTCGAAGCCGGTGAAGTTTTCCATAGGGACTCCCGGTCCGATCGGCTCCGGTTTGCCTCGCTCGTAAATCTGCAGCGTGTTGGTCTCGTCACTCGCCACCGCGAAATGGGTCGCGTCAAGAAAAGCGCCGGCCGACGCCTCGCACAGACCCTTGTATTCCATTGCTCGCGCCCCCGACGCCGCGCCGGCGGTGAGTAATACGACAGCTAGTAGTCCATGTTTCATGATGTCCTCCTCGCGGTGCATGCGGGATCGCATTGACGCTAAAGCACCTTGTCCGCCTCAAACCGCGTTCTGCGTTTTCGCGCAGCCGCTCGCTTGTAGCCTTCTTCGTTGAGGTGGCTTGCCAGGCGGTCGAAATTTTTAAGACACTTCTTCCGGCAAGCAGTTTTTAATGCGAAATTTTTTCAAAGATCGAACCCGACACAACGTCGATAAAAGCGCCGGCCGCAAAACGGCAGCCGCAATGAGCGCCAGCCGGCGCAGGATTATCGACCCCGCTTTCACCCGCTCTACTCAGCTTAATGTTGAATTGATCTTACTGGCAAGCATCAATTGTGCGGCCGGGCGCGGGAGCGTGGCGAAACTTGCCGTTTCAACCCGGGACAAATAGCCTCACCCCGCCATCTTGATCCCATCCGCCTGCGCGTCTCCCCGCCCGCACCAGCCCATGCTCCACCATTGCGCGCGCGGTGTTTTGCGGCATACAGCGCGGCATCCGCCGCCCCGATCAGACCCTTCGGCGCCTGCGCATCGCTGGGCGTCGTGCACGCGACGCCGACGGATAGACGAGGGTCGCGTGGGGAAGCGGCTGCGGGGTCAACGGGTTGCGAAATCCCAATTAAGGCTTGAACGGTCCGCTTTCTTCAACGGACACGGAGAGGCCTTCGATCTGCGAAGGCAGCTTGGATCGTTCGGCGGTGGAGTCGGCCAGCACCACCAGCGTATGATTGCCGGCCTTGTCCTGTTGCAGGCCGACACCATGCACGCCTGGCATCTTCAGCAAGCTAAGGCTATGGCGGTCCTTGATAGCCTCTGCCTCTTTTTCCGTGAAACTCGCCATCCGCCACGTTTAGCACCATTGCGCTAGATTGCCAAAGTAACATTTAGCGCGCTCAGGACGTCCTCGATGTGGTTGGCGAGCGTGTGGCTCGATGAGCCCGCGAACAGCAAGCCCACGGCGGTCTGCCCTTCTCGTTCGACAATAAGCGATCCGGAATCGCCGGACGCGCTGAAGGCCGAGCCATTGAGGCCGACGATCACGATTTGGTTTTTGAATATGACGCTTCCTCTTTCGTAATCCACGGTGCTGTCGGTCGAAACCATCTTGATCCGGCCTGCGGTATATCCGGACGTCCGCCCGAACTTGTGAACGGACATGTCCTGCTTGGCCTTCGATACGCCCTTCGGCGCGCCGATATAGAGGATTTCGTTCGATAGGATATTGGGCGGAGTGACCTCGGCGATGGCGCAATCGACCAGCGTTGGCTGCGGATCGAACGGAATGAACTTGCTGAGCGTGGCGATCTGCCTTTTCGTCGTCCCGGGATCGAGATCGAGCAGGCCGGTCTGAAATATCGGCGAGCCAAGGGCGAGCGTACCCTCATTTGCCAGCACGTGACTGTTGCTCAGAATGTAGCGCTTGCCCGCCGCATCCTGCACCACCGCGCCGAACGTTCCAGCCATGACCATCCCGCTGGTGGGAAACTCGAAGCCGACCGAGCTGCCCGGCTGAGGCGGCGTAAAGGAAGTCCTCGGATTCGGAAAGGTTGCCAACGGCCGGAAGGTCCCGACTTCTTCAATGTCGACATGCATGCCGTCAATCATGCTGGGCAGCATATGCGCGATGGGAACCGAATCTTTCGCATATTTCACCCGGACCAGAAGCCTGACAGCCATCAGTCCGGTAGGTGCGCCCTCGGATTCCTTTTCTCCGATACCGACACCGACGATGTTTACGTCGGGGGCCGAACTGGTGGTTGCGGCCTGGGCGCGGAACGAGGTCGCATCGTTCGAGCGCAGGTACTTCTTGCTCAACGCGGTCTTGCAGGCCAACAGGTCGCTTGAAACCAGTTGCGATTGCGCAGACACCATCGCGACCGTGGCCGGTGGTGAAATGGCTTCGCCGCGGGCGGCCTCCGCGAAGATCCGCAGCGGCGCCGCCGGGGTGGGGATTTCCGTCCCGATCAGATTCAGAAGGTCGGCCTGGTATTCCCCGAAATAGCTGTCCCAGGGCACCCGGAATGCTCCCTCCGGCGTCGCTTCGCCGGACATCGCAAGCCTCGGCATGGCGCTTTCCGCGGATACCTTCTGCCGCGCGAGATTTTCCCAATCGTAGAGGAATATCTTCTGAAAATACTGCGCCGCGTCCCGGCTGAACAGGATCAGGCTCGCGTCGCGGTTATAGACGGTGCCGTCGCCCGACCAGTTGTGGCTGCCGACAGCCACCATCTCGCCATCGACGATGATACCCTTGTTGTGACACGACTTCTGCAGCCGGACTTTCGACATGTCGAAGCCGTTGGTCTTCAGCGCCTCCAGCATCGGCCGGGTGTCGCCGATATCGCGGAGGATGATTCGTACGTCGACGCCGTCATCGATCTTTCCACGCAAGGCATCGACAAGCGCCGCGAATTTCGGCGGATTCTTGCTCTCGTCCACGTTGATCTTGATGTACTGGTTCTGAAAATAAAGCGTGCGCTTGGCTCGCCCGATCAGGTCGAGGATGTGATCCGAATAGTTATCGGGCGTCAGCAACGGCTGAACGGTTTCGGATTTGCCGATGTTGATGTCGCTCGGGGCAAAGAATTTCGCAGCCGCGGCCTGCGCGATCAGTTCTTCCGGAATGAACAGGTCGGGACGCATCGCAGCCTGTGGCGATATGTTGAGCGGTTCGGCCTGTTCCTGGTCGAACTTGATGAAACGCTCGTAGGTATCGGCAAGGGTTTTCTCGTTGACGATGACGTGCCACTCGCGGTTGAACATCTTCTGCACATTGGGCAGCGCCTTGTCCGGACCGAGCGGATCGATATTGGGCTGGTTCGATGACTGCCAATTGCCGCTCGAGAGCCAGAAGGCTTCGCTGTCGCGGACCGCGACCTTGATATGATACGCGGTCGGAAAAATCCCGTCTTCGACCTTGCCCTTGCGGGTTACGGCCGCCCAGACGAACTTGAAATTCGACTTCAATTTCTGTTGCAGGTCCTTGCGGACCGCGTCCTCGGAAAAATCGCCGGATTTCGGATTATTGGGTTCGTCGCCGTTCGAGAGTGATTGGCCTGGATCGAGGATCAGCGACACCGTCGCATCGCTTGCCGTCGCGGTCGCTTCGATCGCCCGCATGATGTGAGGCGCGGTGAAATCATACATCGCGATCGTCAGGCTGGATTTCGTGGCCGCGAGAAAGGTCGACAGCGTCGGCCAGCCCGCATCGGGGCTCGCGTGACATTTTACCACGAACGGGCCATTGACCGGCTCGAGATGAACGTCGTCCGGCGGGACGTATTTGCTCTCGCGGACCAATTGCGCCGTAATCGACTCGAAAGCCAGTTGCGCCGTGGAGCCACCCGCGGACGGCACCGCAAAACCTTCCGGATTGGCGGGATCGATGGAAACGGTGCGGCCTTGCCGGGCCGTCTGGGCGACGAATTGCTGAACTGGCGAGGCGAGAGCAACGTCGATGTCGACGGTGTCGAGCTTGTCGGGGATGCGGGCGGACGTGGGAAGGTCTGTCTTGGGAAGCTTCTGATCCACGATCACCACGATGCAGGGCTCGTCCGTGATCCAGCCGTCCTTGAAACGATATCCGGGACGCGCGCCGATCACCCCCGGAATCGAAAGAAGTTTTTGGCGATTGTCCTCGAGCACCTGCTCGACTTTCAGGAACCGCGAGCGTTCCTTCGCCTTTACCGGCATCGAGCCAAGTTTGGCAGCCGGCTTCGCGGACAGCAAATAGCCGTCTGCCTGATATCCCCTCAGTTGGACATTACGCCCCGTCAGCTCGCTCAACTCAGATGCAGTCGCCTTTCTCGCCTGCTCCAGAGCTGCGGCAGTTTGCGGGACGGCATCGGATACGAGAATTTCGATGGAAAGACCGCCTATCGAGAGCAAGGTTCGGTTGGCCGCTTGAGTCAGAAATCCGTTGACGACCGCGAGAGGTCGCGGGCCCCGCGCTTCGCTGCCGGCGGACGCGGATTGCGCAGCGAAGGACTGCCTGCGCGGGCTTTTGGAACGTCGAACTTTTCTGGCCATTGTCCGCTCCGCGGTTTGGCGCGCCGTCTAGAGGTGAATGCAGGGCCTGTGACGGCGGCAATCGATATGGAAAATGTTTCAAGTATCGAAACATCACGTATCACAATCAGAAGACGAGTGGAAGTGCCAAATGTCGTTGCACCGGTTGATCGGCGCTCATTGCGCGCGAAGTTCTCTAGAATGCAATCAAGCTCCCGGGCTTGCTCGGTCCGCCTGACTTTTCACCCCATCTTCATGCCGGCATCCCCCGCCCGCACCAACCCATGCTCCACCGCCGGATTGCACCCGCGGTGTTTTGCGGCATAGAGCGCTTGCGTCCGCCGCCTCGATCAGATGCTTCGGCGCCTGCGCGCCGCGCGGCTCGATCGCCGTCTATTGTCGCTTGTTGCAATTGCCGGAAGTGGTCGCCAGGGGGAGTTTCGTGGTCTTGTCGATCGCAAGAAAGTCCCATGCGTAGCGGTTCTCGAACAATTGGACCCGCATCACGCCGTGGATTCCGCGGCTCAGGCCGAAGGCGCCGCCCTCCGAGTTCTCTTCCTTGTTGTCATAGACGTCGGCGGTCAGCTGCTTTCCGCCGGTCCCCACCACGAAAAGCCGGATGCCATTGTCCACCGGGTCTCCCTCGGCGTTCTGGGGACGAAATTGCTCATAGTTGTGTTCGTGGCCGTTGAGGATCACCGAAGCGCCGTGGCGATGGAGAACGGCGAACGCATCTTGCATGGGCCTCGCCTTGAGGAGCGGCGCGTTCTGATCCGTACTGTAGTCATGTCCGTGCCTGCCGGAAGAGAATGTCGGCGCGTGCCAGAACGCCAGCAGGCAATTTTGCTGATTGGATGGGGCAGCCAGATCCTTTTCGAGCCATGCCGCCTGTGCGGCCAGTTCTTGCTTGTATTTCTTGTTGTATGCAAAATTGTCATTGAGGCCGATCAGGCGCCAGGGGCCATCCGCCCGTGGAAAGTTAAGCGCGTAGTAGCCCTTGTTGGCGCCGTTTTGATTGACCAAGGGGTGATTCTTGAAATGATCGAAATAGGGTGCGGCATCCGTGAGCTTGCCGGCCTTCTTGTTCAGATACTCATGGTTTCCGGGAACAGGAAGCATGATTTCGTTCGCATCGTCGAATGTCCAGCGTTGCGCAAAGCATTTGAATTCCTCGGGGGCCCCGGTTCCATAGGCAAGGTCGCCGAGTACGATGACGCGATAGGGGATCGACGGGTTGACGGTCTTGGCGTCCTTGATCGCGTCATGGATCAGATTCGCGGTCGCGTTGGCGGCCTTGGTCCATTTCTCCGTGCCGCACGATGAAATGTCGCCGACCGCCAGCAGCATTCCAATGGCATCGGGGCTTATCGCTTGCTGCGCGGATAGCGAAGACGTGCAACCGATCAAGACGACGGCAGTAGCGGCAATGCGCGAGACAAGCATGGTCTTCCTCCTCGCTCGAAAATGGGCCGGCTACATCCTAACGTTGAGAATGGCCGGCTGCGGGAGGAATTCGACCGGCTTTTTGCGCGGCAACTTGTCGCGTCGGACATTTCGAAAATGTGGCGGCCGTGGATTGCGATTCAAAGAGAACGCCAATGCACGCCCCTCAAGGGAGCCGGTTTGAACTTCGAGTGTCGTCAGCCCGCCATCTTCATCGCGTCCGCCGCATCCCCCGCCCGCACCAGTCCATGCTCCACCACCGCGTTGCGCCCGCGGTGTTTTGCGGCATACAACGCCGCGTCCGCGGCCTCGATCAGGTCCTTCGGCGCCTGCGCGTCGCTGGGCGTGGTGCAGGCGACGCCGACGGAGACGGTGACGGATTGATAGACGGAGGTAGCGTGGGGCATGCCGAGGTCCTGTACCGCCACGCGGACCATTTCGGCGGCCTGCACCGCGCGGGCCGCGTTGAAATTCGGCAGCAGCAGGCAGAATTCCTCGCCGCCATAGCGGCCGGCGAAGCCGTCGGTCGCATCCGCAATGCCGGCCAGCGCCTCGCCGAGCCGGGTCAGGCAAAGGTCGCCTTCGGGATGGCCGTAGGTGTCGTTGTAGAGCTTGAAGTGATCGACGTCGATCATCAGAAGCGCGAGTTCGCTTGAAGTCTGCATCGCCTTCAGCCATTCGAAGTCGAGCCGGCTCTGGAATCCGCGGCGGTTGGCGAGGCCCGACAGCATGTCGATCGAGGCGATCACGGTGAGGCGGTCGTTGCTCGCGATCAATTCGCGCTCGCGCTGGCCGAGATGCGCGGCCATGGCGTTGAAGGCGCGCGCCAGCGGCACGAATTCCGCCGGCAGCCGGGCGCGGGAGACACGCGCCGACCAGTCGCCCTGACCGAATTTCTTGGTCATCGCCGCCATCATCTCGATCGGCTGGATGATCAGCTTCTCGGCGGCGATCAGCGCGCCGATCAGCACGAAGACGAAGACGAACGCCAGCTGGAAATAAGCCGACTTGATGTCGCGATTGATGCTGGCGGACACCTTGGCCTCATCGATCGAGACGATCAGGCGGGAATCGGTGCCGGGAATGCGCGCGAACGAGGCCGCGCGCGGGGTGCCGTCGGCGGCGGTGAACGAGATCGATCCCTTGGCCTTGTCGGTCGCAAGCGCGTGGGGGGCGACCGCCGACAGCAGCGGCAGATGACTGAGCGAACGGCCGATCATGCTGGCCTGGTCGGGGGGTGCCGCAAGCACCGTGCCGGTGCTGTCGACCAGCACGGCCGAAACGCCCGGCCGGCCGCTGAGATTGCTCATCACCAGCGACATCCAGTCGAGGTTGACGGTCGCGATGATGAAGGCGTCCTCGTCCTGATCGATCGCGGCCACCGGATAGGCGGCGACGATGGTCGGTTCCTTGGATGCCCGGCCGAACAGATAGTCGCTCAGGACGAAACCGCGCGTCTCCTGCATCTTCTTGAAATAGGGGCGGTCGCTGAGATCGACGCCGACCAGGCCGTTCAGGGTCGAGCATTGCACCCGGCCGTTTCGGCCGACGATCGACATGCTCCGGATCCACGGCAGGTCGACGGTCAGGCTGGCGCGCAGGATCAGGCAGCTCTTGCCGACGCCGCCGGCGGAGGCGCGGATATAGGCGGCGGATTTCAGCATCGCCTCCACCGAGGAGATCACCTCGCGCTGCGCGTCGGCGCTGTGCTGGGCGAGGCTGGCGAATTCCTGCGATGCGGCGGCGACCTGCTTTGCGCGGGTGTCCTCGAGCGAGCGCACGCGTTCCAGCATCAACGGCACCACCAGGATCAGCGCCAGCAACGCCAGCCGCGCGCGGATTCCGAGCAGTGCCTTGAGTTTCACTCGGTTGCGGTTGAAACTGACGCTCGCCATCACAGGTCCCCTACCCCCGCCTACAAGTTACGGATAAGGGTTCAAGAAGCCTTTCTTGAATTGGGTAAAATTCGAACGATCTTAATACTTTGCAACCGCTGGATGCCATGACCGCCGAAACCGCAGCAACGCTAACCTCGTCTTTACCAAACGCCCTCGCCGCCGTGGAGCAGGAGGTTGCCCGCGCGTGCAAGCAAGCGCGCCGCGAGCGCGCTGCGGTGACGCTGATCGCGGTGTCGAAAACCTTCGATGCGAAAGCGATCGAGCCGGTGATTGCGGCCGGACAGCGCGTGTTCGGCGAAAACCGCGTCCAGGAAGCCAAGGCAAAATGGCCGCCGCTGATGTCGGCGCACCCCGGCCTCGCGCTGCACCTGATCGGGCCGCTGCAGTCCAACAAGGCGAAGGAGGCGGTCGCCTTGTTCGACGCCATTCACTCGGTGGACCGGCCGAGCATTTGCGAAGCGCTGGCCAAGGAGATCGATCGCCAGCAGCGCAGGCCGCAATTGTTCGTCCAGCTCAACACCGGCGAAGAGCCGCAAAAGGCCGGCATCGCGCCTGCGGAGGCCGACGCGTTCATCGCCGCCTGCCGCGAAAAATATGGCTTGAAGATTTCCGGCCTGATGTGCATTCCCCCGGTCGACGAGGCGCCGGCGCCGCACTTCGCGCTCACCGCGAAAATCGCCGCGCGCAACGGGTTGAAGAACCTGTCGATGGGCATGAGCGCCGATTTTGCGGTCGCGATTGCACTCGGCGCGACGCATGTGCGGGTGGGCTCGGCGATTTTCGGGGCGCGGTAGAGAAAACAAAAATCGTCGTCCCCGCGCAGGCGTAGGGCTGTCCGGGGAAAATCAAGCATAGCACAGCTCCAGCTGATCTGGAGAGACGCGACGTTGTCGCGTGCTGGGATTGACGGGCGGCGGTTTGGTGATGGTTGCGAGGGATCGCCGGGTGAACAGGAGCTGGCTGACCAGTTCGGCGAGCCTGAGAGGAAGCAGCGCGATGCAGTTGACCCGCGCCGCGATGCGCAGCAGCAGATAGGCGATCATGGCGGCAAGGATTTGCAGGCGGACCGCATTTTCGTTGACGCCAAGAAACTTCCGGATGTCGAGATGCTGCTTGATCCAGCGGAACAGCAGTTCGATTTGCCAGCGGCTCTTGTAGAGGGCGGCGATCTCGACCGCGCTGCGTTGAAGATCATTGGTGATGAGGGTAATTACGCCGCCGTTGTCGCGCCTGATCTTGATGCGCCGGAGCGGAATCGGCAGCCGGGCATTTCCCTTGCTGGCGAGCACCACCTCGTCATCGGCCAGCACTTTGAAGCCATCGCCCTTGCGCTTGCGCAAGGGGCGGCGGCGACTGGCACGAAGGCGCATGTTCACCTTGGCCCGGGTTACGAAGAAAGCCCCGCAATCATTGATCTTATTCCACCAGTCGAAGCGGCAATAACCCTTGTCGAACACGTAGGTTGTCCCGGCCGCGATCGGCGTCCGGGCGCCGACCTCAACGTCGTTGATATTGGCGGGAGTGACTTCGACACAGCTCGGCACGTCTGCCAGCGGATCGTAGACCACGTGCAGCTTCATGCCGCGAATGCGTCCGTTCCAGGTGGTCCATTTGCAGAGCTTGCCGAGCGGGACCGGACTGGAGTCGATCAGGCGCACCATCTCCGCTCCTTCCCGCTGCGTCTTCCGGTCCGCGGAGGCCGCCAGCGTGGCGAACAGTTGCGCAAAAATACCGGCCGGACGCCGTGTATTGGCATCCGACAGCGTCGAGCGGGAGAACTCTGCGGTGCCCAGATGATAGTGATGCTGCGAATTGGCGTTGAAGCCGGACTCCAGCGCGCGCAGGCTCTGAGCCCCGGCCAGCTGCGCGTAGATCAGCGCCACCAGATGGTCCCAACTCCTGAACGACTTGTCATAGGCGTCGCCGTCGTGCCGATCCACAATCTTCTGAAACTGCCTTCGATCAATCGGTTTGAGTAGGCTGGCAAAAATGCTATCGGCAAATCGCATGCTCGGCTCCTTCTGTGTCTCGACAACCAGAAAGAACCGATTTGCCTCGGCACGGCCGAGCATGCACTGCGACATGGTGAATCATTCCCCGGACAGCCCTACGCGCAGGCGGGGACCCATAACCCCTGGCATCGCTTGTTGCGGAAGGCATTTGCTCCAGTACTAAAACGATAGCACACGGCGTATGGGTCCCCGCCTGCGCGGGGACGACGCTGAATATGTTGCAAAGCCGCGTTACACGGCGCGCAAATAGCGCGCCTCTTTCACCCGATCACAATTCTCGTCTTCGGCCCCAGCCGCTCAAGCAGCCGCAGCATCGCACCCTTCGTCATCGCCACGCATCCCGCGGTCGGCGAAAAATCCTTGCGCGCGAGATGCAGAAACACCGCGCTGCCGCGGCTGGCGCTGCGCGGCTTCGTGTTGTGGTCGATCTCGATGATGAAATCGTAGAGATGATCATCGCGCCACAGCCGGTCGCCGCCCTGTTTCGAATTCAACTGCACGGGCTGGTTGTAGTGCCGGTCCGCGGAATCTTCGCACCAGGCGTCCCCCGGCCCGATGGCGCGGACCGGGAGAAACGTCGCCGGCCTGCGATGGCGGTCGGCGCGCCACCACAGCCGCACTGGGTGGAAGGTGCCCTTGGGCGTGCCGCCGTCGCCCTCGCGCTTGTTGGCCCTGATACCCCTGCTCCCGAGCGCGACCGGGATGGTTTGGCCCCCCGCGGTCAGCCAGCCGCGGGTGCGCTGACCTGCCGCGGCGCGAACCGTCACCGAGGACAGCGGCCGGCCTCTCCGGCCCGCGTGATAAGCCTTTGAGTTAATTGCGTTTCTCATGCCGTTGCGGAATTCTGGCCGATCCGGATAACGCAACTGCCCTATTTCGCGCCATTACAGGACATTCATCAAAAAAGCCGCGGGTTCTGCGCTACAATACCGAAACACTTTGTGAATCGGTAACAGGTTCCTATCTCCAGAGCGAACTTAAGCAGGATGCGCGCCCGCGCGTCCTTCCCATAAGGATTGACCAATGGCCAATGCCCGCAAGATCCTGATCGTGGATGACGACACCGATCTGCGCGAGGCGCTGGTGGAACAGCTGTCGCTGCACGAAGAGTTCGAGGCCTCCGCGGTCGATACCGGCGCCAAGGGCGCCAGCGCCGCAAAAATCAATTCGCCCGACCTGGTGCTGATGGATGTCGGCCTGCCCGACACCGACGGCCGCGAAGTGGTGCGGTCGTTGCGCAAGGGCGGTTTTAAGGCGCCGATCATCATGCTGACCGGGCACGATACCGATTCCGACACCATCCTTGGCCTCGAATCCGGCGCCAACGACTATGTCGCAAAGCCGTTCCGCTTCGCGGTGCTGCTGGCGCGGATCCGCGCCCAGCTGCGCCAGCACGAAGCCAGCGAAGACGCGGTGTTTTCGGTGGGGCCGTACAGCTTCCGCCCGGGCTCGAAAATGCTCACCGGCGCCAACGCCAAGAAGGTGCGGCTGACCGAGAAGGAAACCGCAATTTTGCGGTTTTTGTACCGCGCCGGGCAGATGCCGGTGTCGCGCGAGACGCTGCTGCAGGAAGTCTGGGGTTACAATTCCGGCGTCACCACCCACACCCTGGAAACCCATATCTACCGGCTGCGCCAGAAGATCGAAAAGGACGCCGCCAACCCCGAGATTCTGGTGACGGAAGCCGGTGGCTACAAGCTGGTGCCGTGATACGATTCGTTTTAATCGATTCGTACTGGTTTTCCGCGCGGCCCGATCAACCGGTTCTGCATGTCGATCGAAGATGATGTTGCGCTACTGGAGCGCGTCCCGACACTGCGCCTGTTGGGGCGGGAAGCCTTGCGCGTGCTGGCGATCGGCTCCGAGCATCGCGACTTCGCCCGCGGCGATACGCTGTTCCGGCTCGGCGACGACGCCGACTGCGGTTACGTCGTGCAGCGCGGCGCCTTCCGCGTCACGCTGGAGGACGGCTCTAGCGCCGAGACCATCGCCGGCCCCGGCACGCTGATCGGCGAACTGGCGCTGATCGTGCCGATGCAGCGCCCGGCCACCGCGATCTCACTGGAATTCTCCACCGTGATCCGGCTCGGGCGCACCATGTTTTCCCGCGTGCTGGAAAGCGACCCCGCCGCCGCCCGTCGCCTGCGCGACGAACTCGCCGGCCGCACCAGCCAGATCGCCAGCGATATCCTGATGGCGGGGGCGAAGCTGGGTATTTGAGTTCTGTCGTCCCGGCGAACGCCGGGACCCATAACCCCCGGCATTGCTTGTTGCAGAAGGCCTTTGCTCCAGTGCTAAAACGATAGCACACGGCGTATGGGTCCCGGCGTTCGCCGGGACGACGTTAGATCTCCAGCACCGCCGTCACCGGCACATGATCCGACGGCCGCTCCCAGCCGCGGGCGTCGCGCGTGATCCGGAAATCGCGGACACTGTCGCCCAGCGCGCGTGATACCCAGATGTGGTCGAGCCGGCGGCCGCGATCGGCGACCGTCCAGTCGGCGGCGCGGTAGCTCCACCAGGTGTAGACTTTTTCCGACAGCGGGATTCTTGCCCGCGCGATATCGATCCAGTCGCCCTGCGCCTGCGCTGCCAGCAGCTTTTCGCATTCGATCGGGGTGTGCGACACCACCTTCAATAATTGCCGGTGCGACCAGACGTCATGCTCGTGCGGCGCGACATTGAGGTCGCCGACCAGGACATGCCGCTCCTCAGCCCGCGGATGCAGCGGCTCGCACGCCTTCATCTCGTCGAGGAATTGCAGCTTGTGCTCGAACTTCGGATTGAGCGCGGGGTCGGGAATATCGCCGCCGGCGGGCACATAGAAATTGTGCAGCACCAGCGGCTTTGCGAGCTGCGCCTTGTCGCCGAAGGCGACCGAGATGTGCCGCGAATCGATCTTGTCGCAGAAGGTGCGGATATCGGTGGTGTCGAACGGCAGCCGCGAGATCACCGCTACGCCGTGATAGCCCTTCTGCCCGTTCAGCGCGACATGCTCATAGCCGAGCCGCCTGAAGCGCTTCAGCGGAAAGGCGTCGTCGGGACATTTGGTCTCTTGAAGACAAAGCACGTCCGGCCGTACCGCCTTGATGAATTTGGCGACCAAGTTGATGCGCAGGCGGACGGAATTGATGTTCCAGGTGGTCAGGGTGAATTGCATGGCGATGAATTTACAGGCCTTTGTGTGTCACCGCCGGGCTTGACCCGGCGGTCCATCCTTTTGAAGATGGATGGATACGCGGGTCAAGCCCGCGTATGACATTGTGGGAGCAGCCTGGATTTTCCGATGCAGTCGCGGATCAGTCACCTGATGATCGGATCGCTGACTCTGGCATTGATCGCCGGGTCGCTCGGCGGCGTGCTGGGTTACCGGAAATTCGTCAGCACCAAGCAGCGCGTGCCGCTGCGCGTGATCTTTGAAGGCTCGGCGTCCGGCCTGCACAAGGGCGGCAGCGTCAATTTCGGCGGCATCCGGGTCGGAGAGGTGGTGTCGCTGACGCTCGACAATCCGCGCCGCGTGGTCGCGCTCGCCATGATCGACAACACCACGCCGGTGCGCAAGGACACGCTGGCGGGCCTGGAATTCCAGGGACTGACCGGGGTCGCGGCGCTGTCGCTGCTCGGCGGCTCGCCCGAGGCGCCTCCCGTTCCGCTGGATGCGGACGGCATTCCGATCCTGACCGCAGATCCGGAGGCGACGCAGGACGTCGAGACCAGGATCAAGGCGGCGCTGCGCAACGTCGACCAGGTGATCGCGGACAACCAGGCCGATCTGAAGGATACGCTGCTGAATTTCGAGACGTTTAGCGCGCAGCTTTCGGCCAATGGCGAGAAGATCGACAGCGTGGTGCGGCGCGCCGAAACCGCCGTCAATGCGGTGGACCTTGGCCTTGCCAAGACCGACGACCTGTTGACCAGCGTCGGCAGCGTCGATTTCGGCGAACTGCTTCCGGCCGTGCAGTCGATGCGCGAGCTGGTGCAAAGCTTCAACAAGAAGTCGGCGACCTTCATGGCCGATGGCCGGCGCATGCTCGGCGACATCAGCGCGTCGGTGAACAAGAAGCTCGGCGGGCCGCGGAGGTGAGCTCCCGTCATTGCGAGCGAAGCGAAGCAATCCAGTGGCTCCGCAGTAAGACTGGATTGCTTCGTCGCAAGTGCTCCTCGCAATGACGTATCGCAACAAACTCGCCGTCATCCTGAGGAGCGGCTCTTGGCCGCGTCTCGACGGATGAATTTGTACGCGCGGCCATCCTTCGAGACATGCGGTCCATCATTTCCGTTTCGCCATTGGCTTTGCGAACTCACGGGCGCTATCGATCAGGAGCCGCGCGACCGGGCTGAGCGCACGATCCTTAAGAGTCACAATTCCATTTGGGCGGCGGGCTACCGGCAATTCCACGGCCAGAATCTTGAGCGCCGGCCCCCTGGTGAGAAATCTCAGTGCTGAAGCCGGAAAGAAGGTGATAAAGCGCCCTGTCTCTAACAGACTAACGCGCATATGAGGGGAATCGGTGACCACGGTGGCGCGAGGATAGTCGAGCCCGCTGGCGCGAAAGGTTTGCATTATGATTGATCCGATCACGCTTTCGGGCGGCGGCAGCACCCAAAACTCATGCGCCAGCTCGGAAATTTGTATTTTGCGCCGTCGAGCCCACGGGCTCTTCGCGCCGGCCACTACGACGTAGCGATCTTCAAAGAGAAATTCGAACTCCAGCCGTTCGTCAGTATTGGGGCCCGGACTTCGCACAATCAACAGATCAACCCTGCGTTCGGTCAGTTCTCGATGCAGTGGCTCTACATAGCCGGTGACGAGATGAAATGCGATCCGCGGATGGCGCCGCGAGAGCCGATCTATCAGGGCGGAAACGAAGCTTGCCGCCAAAAACTGGGTGCTGCCGATCCGCACTTCCCCGGCGGTAGGATCGGCCAGAAATTCGATGCGCTTCACGCCCTGACGGAGATCATCGAAGACGGCGGTCCCGCAACTCAGCAGGGCGCGGCCGCACTCGGTCGGTTCAACTCCTTGCCGGTGGCGATCGAGCAGCCGGACGCCGAGCGCATGCTCGAGATCACCGATTGCTCTCGAAACGTTCGGCTGGGTGGTGTTCAAAATTCGCGCCGCCTTGCCCATGCTGCCGGCCTGCGCCACCGTCATGAGGATGTGCAGATCCTGCAGCTTCAGTCGGCTTCCGATGCGATCGCTCATCCGCATGGGCCACCCATTTCCGTTTTGAGATGATCTCATCAGAGAATAGCCTTATGCAGGTATGGCGGCATCAATTATCTTGGCGCTTCAGGAGCGGGCCGCCTATGGGCGGCACCGGAGGAGCAAGCTTGTGAAACGTTCCCGACGCCAACTTCTCCACCTTGCTGCGGGTTGTGCTGCGCTCCCTGCGCTCTCGTCGGTCGCTTGGGCGTATCCTTATCCCGCGCGACCGGTGCGTATCATTGTCGGCTTTGCCGCTGGCGGCCCGAATGACATCCTCGCGCGTCTGATCGGACAGTGGTTGTCGGAACGGCTCGGCCAGCCGTTCGTCATCGAGAACCGGCCGGGCGCCGGCAGCAATATCGCCACCGAGGCCGTCGTGCGCGCAGTTCCGGACGGCCATACGCTGCTCCTCGTCGGTACGCCGAATGCGATCAACACCACGCTGTACGAAAAGCTCGAGTTCAATTTCATTCGGGACATTGCGCCCGTGGCCGGTTTGTTTCGCGGTGCCCTCGTTATGGTGGTCCATCCCTCGGTGCCGGCCAAGACGCTTTCCGAGTTCATCGACTATGCCAAGGCGCACCCGGGCAAGCTCTTCTACGGGTCGGGCGGCGTCGGCGGGATCACTCACGTCACCGCCGAGCTATTCAAGCAAGAGGCCGGCGGCCTTGACATACAGCATGTGCCCTATCGCGGCGTGGCGCCCGCCCTCACCGATCTACTCGGTGGTCAGGTGCAGGTGCTCTTTACTAACCTCGCTATATTGATCGGGTATATCGGGACCGACAAGCTGCGCGCGCTCGCAATAACGACGGCGACGCGATCGGACGCGCTGCCGGACATCCCGACCGTAGGCGAGTTCGTCCCGGGCTATGAGGCAAGTTCGATCTTTGGTCTCGGAGCGCCCGGGAACACGCCCACCCAGATCATCGACACGCTCAACAAGGAGATCAACGCCGCACTCGCCGATCCCGGATTCAAGGCGCGGCTTGCCCACCTGGATGGCGCCGCGCTTGGCGGCTCGCCCGCCGATTTCGGCAAGCTCATCGCCGACGAAACCGAGAAATGGCGCAAAGTGATCCGGCTCGCCAATATCAAGCCGGAATGAGGTTGACCGCCACATGTTGCGCAGAATTGGAGAGGGTTCACATGCATCCGCTGAACGCCGCAGGCCGGACGTATGAAGTTGAACGTCGCGCCTGTCACGCCGCTCGGCCCGGTTTCCGCATCGCCGAGATGCAGATCGGTCCGACCCAGACGGTACCTTGGCATTACCACACGGAAGCGCAGGACACTTTCTACGTCATCAGCGGAACGATACGTGTTTTTACGCGCGAGCCAGAAGAAGAGGTGAGCCTGGCGGTCGGGATGACCTATTCTGTTCGTCCGGGACGTCCCCACCTTGTCGCAAATGCCGGCGACATCTCAGCTGTCTTTCTGGTCTTGCAAGGAATGGGCGAGCACGATTTTGTCCCGCTCACCTGAAGACGGCGGCTCAGCCCGGCGGGGTCTGGTAGTTCGTAAAATCGATCTTGAACAGGCCGGGATCGAGCTTCTTCGAGGTGTCGAGATTGTACACCGCCACCGTGGTGTCATAGCCCTGCGGGTCGGTCACGGTCCACTGCTTGAGCTGGTTGTCCTTGGCGCCGAGCATCAGCATCAGCCGGCTGGTGCCGATCACCGCGCTCTTCTCCTCGATGGTGATGCTGATGTACTGGTCGTCGGCGCTGACGTTGACGACGTTGGTATCCTTCAACAGGTCGATGCGGTCCGACAGCAGATAGCGCAGCGGCGTCTGCGACAGCGGATAGATGTCCTGGGTGGCAAGCTTGCGATCGCGCACCGCCAGCGACGAGCCGTCGGCGATCATTGCGATCGGGGTCGGCGGGTCATATTCGAAACGCACCTTGCCGGGCTTCTGGATGTAGAAGTCGCCCTTGGTCTTGGTGCCGTCGGGCGCGACCTGGACGAAGTTTCCGACCAGCGTGTTCAGCGACGACAAATACGAGCTGACCTTGGCGGCCTGCGCCTTCTGGTTGGCGTCGAAACTCGCGAAAATATTGGCGGGCACATTGCGGCGCGGATCGGGGATGATCGGATCGGGCACGATGGTGGTCGCAGCCGTGGTCAGCGGCACTTTGGCCTGCGCGTCCGACACCGATGGCGGAACGTTGACGGTACCGCGGGCCTTCGGCGCCGGTTTCGGGACGGGAACGGTTTGCGGAGCTGTTTGCGCCAAGGCTGGAATCATGGCCGCCACGCCTGCCAGCGACGTTGCGATCAGCACGGCGAAGCCTGCGCGCAGTCCGCCGCGGATCGCTGAGGGTCCGGTCCGATTTTCTGAAATTCGGCTCAAGGCTGCATCCTGGTGAGGGGCCTATTTTACCGCGCTTTCGGCGCGATGGGGTATGGTTTTTCCGCAAAATTGCGGTTCTTTAAGGCAGGTCAAAAGCGGCCTTCTTCCTCTTCGACCAGGATTTCCCGCTTTCCGGCGTGATTGGCCTGCCCGACAATGCCTTCGAGTTCCATCCGCTCCATCAGCGAGGCTGCGCGATTGTAGCCGATCTGCAGCCGGCGCTGGATATAGCTGGTCGAGGCCTTGCGGTCGCGTTTGACGACAGCCACGGCTTGAGCGAACAGGTCGCCGCCACCGTCGCCGCCCATGCCGGTGGAATCGAACACCGCGCCATCCTCGTCGGTCGGCTCTTCCGCGGTGACCGCCTCGAGATATTCCGGCTGGCCCTGGCTCTTGAGGTGGCGCACCACCTTCTCGACCTCTTCGTCGGAGACGAACGGGCCGTGCACGCGGCTGATGCGTCCGCCACCGGCCATATAGAGCATGTCGCCCTGGCCGAGCAGCTGCTCGGCGCCCATCTCGCCCAGGATGGTGCGGCTGTCGATTTTCGAGGTGACCTGGAACGAGATGCGGGTCGGAAAATTCGCCTTGATGGTGCCGGTGATGACGTCGACCGAGGGACGCTGGGTGGCGAGGATGACATGCAGGCCGGCGGCGCGCGCCATCTGCGCCAGGCGCTGCACCGCGCCCTCGATGTCCTTGCCCGCGACCATCATCAGGTCGGCCATCTCGTCGACGATGATGACGATGAAGGGCAGCGGCTCGAGTTCGAGCTTCTCGTCTTCGTAGATTGCCTTGCCGGTTTCCTTGTCGAAACCGGTATGCACGGTGCGGGTCAGTTCCTCGCCCTTGGCTTTGGCTTCCGCGAGGCGCGCATTGTAGCCGTCGATATTGCGCACGCCGAGCTTGGACATCTTCTTGTAGCGCTCTTCCATCTCGCGCACCGCCCATTTCAGCGCGACCACGGCCTTCTTCGGGTCGGTCACCACGGGCGTCAGCAGATGCGGGATGCCGTCATAGACCGACAGCTCCAGCATTTTTGGGTCGACCATGATCAGCCGGCATTGATCCGGGCGCAGCCGATACACGAGACTCAGGATCATGGTGTTGATCGCGACCGACTTGCCGGAGCCGGTGGTGCCGGCGATCAGCATATGCGGCGTGCGGGCGAGATCGATGATGATGGATTCGCCGCCGATGTTCTTGCCGAGGCAGAGCGGCAGTTTTATCGCGTCGTTGGTTTCCCTGGCGGTGAGCAGTTCCCGCAAATAGACTTTTTCGCGGTGCGGGTTCGGCAGCTCGATGCCGATGGCGTTGCGGCCGGGCACGACGGCGACGCGCGCGGACAACGCGCTCATCGAGCGGGCGATGTCGTCGGCAAGCCCGATCACGCGTGAGGATTTGATGCCGGGCGCCGGCTCGAGTTCGTACAGCGTCACCACCGGGCCCGGGTTGGCCTTGACGATTTCGCCGCGCACGCCGAAATCGCCGAGCACGCCTTCCAGCGCCCGCGAATTGCCGTCGAGTTCGGTCTTGCTCAGGGGCTGGCGATCCGAGGCGCGCGGCGCGGTGAGCATATTCACCGAGGGCAGTTCGAACTTGTCGGATGATTTGCGCTGCGCGGTGCGCGGCGCCGGTTTCTTCCGCGGCGCGCGGGCGACCGGAGCGTCCTCATCGTCCTCATCGATTTCGTCGTCGAAATCCTCCTCCGCCTGCGGCGCCAGCGACGGAGCCGTGCGGCCAGCGCCCAGGCTCGGCTCCTGGCGATCGAAGGCGGAAGCGCGCGAGGTCGGCGCGCTCGATACCAGCGACTTATAAGCCAATGCCAGCAGGCGGCCGAGCCGTGCCTTCGTGCTCATCGCCGCATGCGCCATCCATCCGAGCACGGCCGAACCGCGGTCGTCTTCTTCCTCGACGAACGGCGTGTCATCGTCCTCGATCGGCGTCAGTTCTTCTTCTTTTGCCTTCGACCCAAAACCGCCGGCCACCAGCAGCGCCGCGATCATCGCCGCGAACAGAATAAAACCGAGCACCAGCCGATAGACGGTGCCTGGCGGACCGAACACAATCGCCGGAGCGCGCACCAGCGCGTCGCCGACCACGCCGCCGAGCCCGGTCGGCAGCGGCCAGGAACCGCCATGCGGCCAGCAGCTTGCGAATCCCGCTGAAATCACCGTGCAGAGAAGCCAGCATGCGAGACGCAGCGCCTCGCGATCGAAGGTGCGGTGGGTCAGCATGCGCCAGCCCCAGATCGCAATGGGGAGAATCAGCATGACGGCGCCGAGGCCGAGAATCTGCATCAGGAGATCGGCGCCGATCGCACCGGGATAGCCGACGATGTTGCGGATCGATCGCGAGGTGGCGTGGCTGAGGCTGGGATCCTGCACCGACCAGGTCATCAGCGCCGCGGCTGCGACGCCGGACAGGCTGAGCAATCCAAGGCCCGCCATTTCGCGCAATCGCCGCGCCAATGCCTCGCGGATCGACGCCGGCAACTGGCCGACCAGGGGAAGGACGCGTTCGATCGCCGGCATGCTCATGGGACCCCGCGGGGATCGAGCGTTTGCACCAGCCGGTGCAACGCTTCGGCTATGGTTTCACTGTCCTGCACCAGCGCCAGCCGAATATAGCCGTCGCCGGGATTAAAGCCGTCGGCCTGCTGCCGCGCCAGGTAGCTGCCGGGCAGCACGCGCACGCCGGCCTCCTTGTAGAGTTTCACCGTCACGGCCTCGTCGCTGCCAAGCGCGGATATGTCGAGCCAGACGCAGAAACCGCCGGCCGGGCGATGATAGCCATAGCGGTTGCCGAGGATCTGGTCGGCGAGATCGAATTTCATCCGGTACAGCCGGCGGTTCTCCTCGACATGCGCCTCGTCGCTGTAGGCGGCGACCGCAACCTGCTGCAGCGGCACCGGCACCTGGGGCGCGGCGACATTGCGCAGCTCGTGAAAAGCGCTGAGGAATTTCTTGTCGCCGGCGGCGAAGCCGACCCGCATGCCCGGCAGGTTCGAGCGCTTTGATAGCGACTGGAACGCCACCACATTGGTGAAGTCGGGCCCGGCGGCTTCCAGCATGCTGCCCGGCGCTTCCCGGGTGTAGATTTCCGAATAGCATTCGTCGCTGAGAATGAAAAAGCCGAAGCGGTCGGCGAGTTGTTTCAGCTTCGCAAAGTATTCGCGCGAGGCGACCGCGCCTTGCGGGTTGGCGGGCGAAGCGATGTAGAACGCCACCGTTCGGGCCAGCGTCGTATCGTCAAGCGCATCGAGGTCGGGCAAGAATCCGTTGGCCCGCGTGGTCGGCAGATAGATCTGCTCGCAGCCCGCGGCGCGGGCGCCGGCGCCATAGGCCGGATAGAACGGGTTCGGCATCAGGATCGCCGGCTTGTTTTTGCCGGCCATGCGGGTCGCGGTGAGGGCGGCGAAGAACAGACCCTCGCGGCTGCCGTTGAGCACCAGAAGCTCGGTGTCGGGATCGACCGCGCGCGGCAGCCTGAACCGGCTGCCGAGCCAGTTCGCCGCCGCCCGCCGGAACGGCTCGATGCCCTTGGCGAGCGGGTAGCGGCCGAAATCGGCTAGGTTTTTCGCCAGCACCGGGCCGACGAAAGCGGGGATCGGGTGCTGCGGTTCGCCGAGCGACAGCATGATCAGCGGTTTTTCCGGCTGATGCGGGGCGAGCAGTTCCGTCACCCGGGCAAACGGCGAGCGCTCGCTCTGGCCGGCGGAATTCTGGCTGCCGTCGTCCCTCGCCACGCCGGATGAAGCGGTCACTGCCATTGGGTTGCGCCAGCACTCGAAAAGGACAGCCGGTCGCTTGCGTCGAGACCGGCCAAAAACGGATCAGACCACCATAGATACGGCGAGGTTAAGACGCGATTAACCATCGGCGGTTGTGGCGATTTTGCTGCGGAATCCCCATATTTCGGGGTATGGTACGCCTGCCGAGTTCCAAGCTAGCTGGCCTGAATCCAATCGGAGTTGACTATGTCGAGCGGTAAACCTCCTCCGCCTCCTCCGCCTCCTCCGACTTCTATTCAGAAGGGCGGCCTTCCGCGACCAACGCCGGCGCCAGGGCCCAAGCGCTAGTGATCTACGACCAGTAGTAGAGCCAAGCGGCCGCCGCTGCGATGGCGGGGGCGGCCAGTCCGCAAAAATATGCTTTCGCGAGGCGATTTGCTGCGCGATCGGCAACTCTCTCATTATGAGCAATTGTCTCGGCGGCTTGTCTTGCATACGCCAATGCTGCTTCCTGAATGTTTTGCTCATTTTCGATTGCCCATATCCAGAAATCGGGTTTCCTTCCTGGTAAAAAGATGCGGGCAGTCCAGCCTGCGCGGTAGGCAAACGCGCATCCGACCGCCAAGGCCGAGGCTGCGGCGACAATCGGAATGACAAAATACGCGGTGAGAATCTGTGCTTGCTTGAGCGCGAATAGTGCGGTCACGAGCGCGCCAAGCACCGTCACATACAATGACAAGACTCTGAGTGCTCGATCGTCGTGATGAAGGATCATTCTCAGAAGCTGTTCTTGATATTTGGCGATATCCGGAATGGATATCTCGGCCGCCTTGTCCAACGAAGCCCTGTCTGTTGCAGCTGCGCTTGGCGAGGACGTTGGGTTGATAGGCGTTCCCGGCATTCGCGGATCGTCTCACGGCAAGGCCGATTCGGGTACTATTTCGGGGTTGTGTTCTGTCACTCCCCATAAAGAAAGGGGCCCCAGCTTGCGCTGGAGCCCCTCAACGGTCAGGGCATTGCCGGGTATGTGCCCGAACCGGAGTTGTGGGCGCGGTCCCTCTTGGAAAAAACCGCGCCCCGGGAGAACCCTTACATGTTGTAGGCGCGCTCGGTGTGCTCGGTGATGTCGAGGCCTTCGCGTTCGGTCTCGACATTGGCGCGCAGGCCGACGATGACGTCGACGACCTTGTAGAGGATCGCAGATCCAATGCCCGACCACACCAGCGTGGTGCCGACGCCCCAGCTCTGCGAGATCATCTGCGCCACGAAGTCGTAGTCCGCGATCTTGCCGGTGGTGTAGTCCATGATGCCGGAGCCGCCGAGCGCCGGATTGACCAGGATGCCGGTGCCGAGCGCGCCGACGATGCCGCCGATGCAGTGCACGCCGAACACGTCGAGCGAGTCGTCATAGCCGAGCGCGTTCTTGATCACGGTGCAGAAGAACAGGCAGACCACGCCGACCACGAGACCAAGCACGATGGCGCCCATCGGACCGGAGTAACCGGCCGCGGGCGTCACCGCGACAAGTCCCGCCACCGCGCCCGAGATCGCGCCGAGCACGGAGGGATGGCCCTTGATGATCCATTCCGCGAACATCCATGACAGCGCCGCCGCCGCAGTTGCGACGAAGGAGTTGGTCATGGCGAGCGCGGCGCCGCCGCTAGCTTCGAGGTTCGATCCGGCGTTGAAGCCGAACCAGCCCACCCACAGCAGCGAAGCGCCGATCATGGACATGGTCAGCGAGTGCGGTGCCAACAGGTCCTTGCCGTAACCGACGCGCTTGCCGACCAGCAGCGCGCCGACCAGGCCGGCGATGCCGGCGTTGATATGCACCACGGTGCCGCCCGCGAAGTCGATCGCGCCCTTCTTGAAGATCCAGCCCGCATCGGCATTGACTTCATCGAGCTTGGCCTGCGCCGCGGTCTTTGCCGCCGCATCGCCTGCCGCCGCGAGCGCCTTCACCGCATCCGAGATCGCGTCCGGTCCGGCCCAGTACCAGACCATGTGCGCGATCGGGAAGTAGATCAGCGTCACCCAGAGCGGAATGAACAGCGCCACCGCCGCAAACCGCATCCGCTCGGCGAAGGCGCCGACGATGAGGGCGGGGGTAATCGCCGCGAAGGTCATCTGGAAGCAGACGTAGACCAGTTCCGAGATGTTGGCATCGACGCTGAACGTCGCCGCTTTCGAATCGGTGGTGACGCCCATCAGGAACGCCTTGGAGAAGCCGCCGATGAAGTCCGACCCGCCGGTGAAGGTGAGGCTGTAGCCGTACAGCGCCCAGATGATGATGACGATGCAGACGGTATAAAACACCTGCATCAGCACCGAGAGCATATTCTTGGAACGGACCAGGCCGCCATAGAACAGCGCTAGCCCGGGGATGGTCATCAGCAGCACCAGCACTGTCGATGTCAGCATCCAGGCGTTGTCGCCCTTGTTGACGGTAGGCTCGGCGTAAGCAGCGGTCGCGGCGAACAGGCCGACGGCGAGGGCTGCCAATCCCGCGCTATAGGGACGTTTGAACGTCATTTGTTTTACTCCTGAGTGGATATGGTTGAGCGCGAAATTTACAGAGCCGCGGCATCGGCCTCGCCGGTGCGGATGCGAACCGCATGGTCGAGGTTGATGACGAAGATCTTGCCGTCGCCGATCTGTCCGGTTTTTGCCGCAGCGGTGATGGCTTCGATGGTCTTGTCGACCTGATCGGAGGCGACAGCGACCTCGATCTTGATCTTGGGCAGGAAGCTCACCGCGTATTCGGCGCCGCGATAGATTTCCGTATGGCCCTTTTGCCGGCCATATCCCTTGACTTCCGTCACCGTGAGGCCGTGCACGCCAATGGCGGTCAGGGCGTCACGGACTTCTTCGAGTTTGAATGGCTTGATGATCGCCATAACGATTTTCATGGGTCTTATCCCCGCTTGGGCCCGGTCGAGAGCAGACCGGGCGTTCTCGACTGAGGTTCACCACGCGGAGAAGTTCACAACGCGGTCACAGCCAGGACCCATAGAATCAAATGCCGTGCCAGACGGCGGGAATTCCCTAACGGTTTATGAACGCGGAGGTTTTCACGCTTTGCGGGAAATGCTCGCACGTGCGATATTCGGTCGCGCCCAAGCCCTAATCAGGCCTGATCAAAAGATAGGCATGACAGGGTCCCGACATAATCGTGCTTATGGGGAGGGCAGGCGGAAGGTATTTAGGTGGGTTGAACGCCTTGCAACGCCTCGCGATGCTACAAAATGTCGAACTCTCGAACTGTAGACGAAAAGCAAAGCAAGCGCCCGTAGCAATCCGAACGCTTCAAGGAAACCGCTCGGGAGTTTGGGTACCGACCAAGACAGCGATGCGCCTGATCGGATCGTTTGCGAGGTTGCTGGGGCAAAGGATGAAAAACTGGGCCCCCAAAAATAAAAGGCCCTGCCAAGGCTTGTTATCGCCCAGGCAGGGTTGCCCTTTCGGGTCTTGAGGCTCAACGGGTCTCGGAGTTGAATCCAGTGATCCGCGAGCAATCGATTCTAATGTTGTTATTCACCGGTTAAAGTCAAGTTCACAGGCCTATCGCCTTAAGCACGCAGGCTCTCACGCGGGCCAAGTCTCCAGCAGACATTTTTGGATGTAAGTACCGACGCTTACCGTATTGATCGCGTTCGGTGTGGAATAAATCCAGCCGCTCAAAGGAGACGGTCGCGATCATGTCACACTTGGCCCAAAAAACGCTGTACGGGAACGGATACGGCAGCGGCTCATCAAATTCAATCCGAGCCACATAGTCCACCGGATGATCAGGCTCTTCGGCTGAAAGCGGGATAACGGTGCACAACCCGTCACGATGAGGCAGGCGCGGTGAAACAACAACGGCGGGCCGCTTCTTGACCATCTCGGGCGGTTGGAAGCCGCCACGGCTATAATCGCAAAGAAGAACAGTCCCGGCACCGACCGGATATTTGATTCCCATAACGCAATTGTTAGCGCGTCACCCGTTGGGTAGACACCAACCGCCGCGTTCAAATTGACCCAATTCTACTGCAGCGCCTCGCCGTGTTGCGAAATATCCAGTCCTTCCAGCTCCTGCTGCTGCGAAACCCGCAAGGGGACGAAGGCGCCGACCGCCTTGAGCAAAATGAAGGTGACCCCGCCGGACCAGACAAGCGTGACCGCGACGCCGTAGAGCTGCAGCAGTAGTTGGTTCGGATTGCCCTCGATCAGGCCCGCAGTGCCGCCGATCGCGGCGGTGGCAAACACGCCGGTGAGCAGGGTCCCGGTCATGCCGCCGATGCCGTGGACGCCGAATACGTCAAGCGAATCGTCGTAATTGAAGCGATGCTTGAGGCTGGTGCAGGCCCAGAAGCAGAGCCCGCCCGCGATCATGCCGATCACGATGCCATGCCACGGCGCGACAAAGCCGGAGGCCGGCGTGATGGTGCCGAGGCCTGCCACCGCGCCCGAGATCATGCCGAGCACCGAGGGCTTGCGCCGGGTCGACCATTCGATTGCGCCCCAGGTCAAGGCGCCTGCGCAGGCCGCCAGATGCGTCGCCGTGATCGCCATCACCGCGCGCGAATTGGCCTGCAGTGCCGAGCCGCCATTGAAGCCGAACCAGCCGACCCACAACAGTCCGGTGCCGATCACCGCCAGCGACAGATCGAACGGCGACAGATTCTCCGAGCCGTAGCCATAGCGGCGGCCGAGCACTTTTGCCGCGACCAGGCCGCCGATGCCGGCGCTCAAATGCACCACCAGTCCTCCGGCGAAATCGATCACGCCGGCTGCGCCGAGGAAGCCGCCGCCCCACACCCAGTGCGCCAGCGGCACATAGACGAACATGAACCAGCCGATGCTGAACAACAGATAGGCCGAGAAGCGCATGCGGTCTGCGACCGCGCCGGCCACCAGCGCCACGGTGATGATGGCGAAGGTCATCTGGTAGAGCATGAACAGCGCTTCCGGAATCGTCTTCGCCAGCGGATTCACGCTTTCCATTTCCATACCGGCGAGAAACCAGCGATCCAGCGAACCGATCCACGGTCCGTCGCCGACGAAGGCCAGCGAATAGCCGAACGCCACCCACAGAATCGAGATAAGCGCCACGGTAGCCAGGCTTTGCGCCATCGTCGCCAGCACGTTCTTCTTGCGCACCATGCCGGAATAGAACAGCGCCAGCCCGGGAATCGTCATCATCAGCACGAAGGCGGTGGCGACGATCATCCACGCGGTATCGGCGGCGTTGATGGTGGAGGTTTCCGCGAATGCAGGTGTCGCAAACGCGACGATCGCCGCGAAAGCGGCTGGCGCAGCCAACGTCGCCGCACGACACGAATGTGCCCCCATGATGTTCCCCCCGGCCTGGTATGATTTCTTGATCGCGTCCGAGCGTCGTTGCCGGAGGCGACGAGTTGAAAAAACTAAAGCGCGTCGCTGTCGGTTTCGCCGGTGCGGATGCGCCGGGCGTGGTCGATCGGTGTCACGAAAATCTTGCCGTCGCCGATCTGGCCGGTGCGCGCGCTCGAGGTGATGACCTGCACCGCCTTGTCGGCAAGATCCGACGACACCGCGATTTCGATGCGCAGCTTGGGCAGGAAATTCACGACATATTCGGCGCCGCGGTAGATTTCGGTATGGCCCTTCTGGCGGCCATAACCCTTGACCTCCGTCACCGTCATGCCGTGGACCCCGATCGCGGTGAGCGCCTGGCGCACCTCGTCGAGCTTGAAGGGCTTTATGATCGCGACGACGAGTTTCATGAGGAGGCCTTGCTGTGCTGGCGGGCGCGCTGCTCTATCTATGCCGAATTTATCGGCAATGCGCGTAAAAAATAAGCGGATTTTCGAGGTGACGATCAGGCTATCCGCAGATTTTATCCAATCTTCTCCGTCATGGCCGGGCATAGCCGTCCGAAGGACGGCGTCGCTTCCGCTCGCCTATGTCCCGGCCATCCACGTCTTACTTGCTGCGGTGCCGTCAAGACCTGGATGCCCGGGACAGGCCCGGGCATGACGGCTTTATCATGGTCCCGCCCCTCAGCCCGCCGGCTTCTCTTTCCTCTGGCGCAGCGAGCCTTCCTGGGCCACCGAGGCCACCAGGGTGCCGTCGGGCTTGTAGATCATGCCGCGCGTGAGGCCGCGGCCGGCGCGGGCGCTTGGGCTATCCTGGGCGTAGAGCAGCCATTCGTCGGCGCGGAACGGGCGGTGAAACCACATCGCGTGGTCGAGGCTCGCCGGCATCATGCGGCGGTCGAACAGCGTGCGGCCGTAGCGCGCCATCGCCGCATCCAGCAGCGAGAAGTCCGAGGCATAGGCCAGCGCGCACATGTGCAGCGCCGGATCGTCGGGCAGCTTTGAAGCGGTGCGGATCCAGACATGGATACGGCCGTCGTCGATCTTTTGGCCGAAGTAGCGGCCGAGTTCGACCGGGCGCAATTCGATCGGCCGGTCGGATTCGTAATAGCGCTTGATGAAATCCGGCATCTCCTTGAACATCGGCTGTTTTGCCACCTCTTCGGCCGTGAGTTTTTCCGGCGGTGGCACGTCCGGCATCCTGTCCTGATGGTCGAACGCGCCTTCTTCCTCGACATGGAACGACACCATGATGGAGAAAATCGCATTGCCGTGCTGGATCGCGGTGACGCGGCGGGTCGAATAGCTCCTGCCGTCGCGCAGCCGCTCGACCTCGTAGACGATCGGAATCTGCGGATCCCCCGGCAAAATAAAATAGCAGTGCAGCGAATGCGGCAGCCGGCCCTCCACGGTGCGGCACGCCGCCACCATGGCCTGCCCGATCACCTGGCCGCCGAACACCCGCTGCCAGCTGGTCTTCGGGCTGCGCCCGCGGAACATGTTCACCTCGATCGGCTCGAGATCGAGAATGGAGATCAGGTCGATCAGGCTTTTGGACATTAAGACGCTTTCAAATTTGCACTCATTTCAACACACGCCACCGTCATCCTGAGGAGCCGCGCGCTTGCGCGGCGTCTCGAAGGATGGCTGCGAGCACAGCGCCTGTTGCCATCCTTCGAGGCTCGTCCAAGAGGGCGAGCACCTCAGGATGACGGCCTGTGGTGGGGACGTGCCCCTTGTTTGGTGAACCTGTTTCGCCCAGCTATAGTCGGGGCGCAAGAGAGTAAGGCGTAAGCGATGGGACAACGAAGCATTGTGATCGGCGGCGGCGCATTCGCAGGCCTGGCGCTGGCGCTGGCGTTGCGGCAGGGGCTCGGTCCCGAAATCCCGATCATCGTCGCCGATCCGGCGCTTGGCGTGCGGCCGAGCCGCGATCCCCGCGCTACCGCCATCGTCGCCGCCTGCCGGCGGCTGTTCGAGGCGATCGGGGTGTGGGATCAGGTTGCCGCGGAGTCGCAGCCGATCCTCGACATGGTCGTCACCGACTCGAAGCTGGAAGACGCCACGCGTCCGGTATTTCTCACCTTCGGCGGCGAGGTCGAGCCGGGCGAACCCTTCGCGCATATGGTCGAGAACCGGCATCTGATCGATGCGCTGGTGACGCGCGCTGCGACTGAGGGCATCGATCTGCGCGCCACCACGGTGGCGGGATTCGAACAGAGTTCTGGCGGCGTCGAGGTGTCGCTCGGCGATGGCAACACCATCAAGGCGAGCCTGCTGGTCGCCGCCGACGGCGCGCGCTCAAAGCTGCGCGAGCGCGCAGGGATCGCCACCCATGGCTGGGACTACGACCAGTCCGGCATCGTCGTCACCGTCGGCCATGAGCGCGATCATGGCGGCCGCGCCGAGGAGCATTTTTTGCCCGCCGGGCCGTTCGCGGTCCTGCCGCTGAAAGGCGCGCGGTCGTCGCTGGTATGGACCGAGAAACGCGCCGAGGCTTCGCGCATCGTCGCGCTGAGTGAAGAGGAATTTCACGCCGAACTCGAACAGCGCTTTGGGCTGCATCTCGGCGAGATCAAGGCGCTCGACAAGCCCCGCGCGTTTCCGCTGGGCTACTTTGTCGCGCGCTCGTTCATCGGCGAGCGGCTGGCGCTGGTCGGCGACGCCGCGCATGTGATTCACCCGATCGCGGGCCAGGGCCTCAATATGGGCCTGAAGGATATCGCAGCGCTTGCGGAAGTGGTCGTCGACGCGGCGCGGCTCGGCATCGATTTGGGTCAAGCCGACGTGCTGGAGCGCTATCAGCGCTGGCGAAGGTTCGACACCATGGCGATGGGGCTTGCCACCAATTCGCTGAACCTGCTGTTCTCCAACAAGTCGACGTTGCTGCGCAGCGTGCGCGATATCGGCCTTGGCCTCGTCGACCGCATGCCGCCGCTGAAAGGCATGTTCATCCGCCAGGCCGCGGGATTGTCGGGCGAAGTGCCGCGGTTGCTGAAGGGCGAGGCGTTATAGCTTACGTCGTCCCGGCGAACGCCGGGACCCATACGCCGTGTCCTCTCGTTTCGGCACTGGGGTCGCCGCCTTCTACAACGAGCAACGCCAGGGGTTATGGGTCCCGGCGTTCGCCGGGACGACGAGCTCACTCGATCTTCCTTGCCTCTTCCGGCAGCATGATCGGAATGCCGTCGCGGATCGGGTAGGCGAGTTTGGCGGAGCGCGAGATCAGTTCCTGCCGTGCGCTGTCGAACTCCAGCGGCCCCTTGGTCAGCGGACAGACCAGGATTTCCAACAGCTTCGGGTCGACGCTGCTGTCGGTGCGCTCGGGCGAGGAATTCATGCGCGGAGTCTCCGAATCGTAGGGTGGGCAAAGGCGCTCTTGCGCCGTGCCCACCATGTAGATCGCGATCGCTTAGTGGTGGGCACGGCGCGAAGCGCGCCTTTGCCCACCCTACGGCCGTTGCACATCTATCGCAACGCCAGCCGGATCAGTTCTTCCAGCACGGCCTCCTGCCGTGATTTAGGCAACGGCTGGTCCGACTGCGCAAATCCCAGAAACGCCCAGTAAAAGATTTGAGCCCGCGAACGCGCGACATCGCCCGCCGCGCCGGACCGCTCAAACAGCTTTTGCACATAGCTCAGCCTGCGCCGGTCCGTCGCCTGGACCGCGGCCCGCGCCAGGGGATCGAGCGTGGCCCAGGTGCGGACAGCGTTCTCCAGCGCCATCCTGCTGCTGAAGGTCCGGCGCAGCAGAAGCAAGAGAGGATTGTCATCTTTCGACGAAGCCTCGAGATTGGCGATGACCTGCTCGGCGGCAACCTCGCGCCAATGCTTGAGGATCGCCGCGTGGTACGCGCCGATGTCCTTGAAATGCCAGTAAAAGCTGCCGCGCGACACCCCCATTGCCTTGGCCAGCGGCTCAGCCTTCAGCGCCGTAAAGCCTTGTCTGGCCAATGTCTTGAGACCTAGGTCGAGCCAGTCCTTTGCGGATAATTGATCGGCCATGCGGTCCCCCTGCGACATCGCACCATACACCACTGTATTGACAGCCGCCAGCACCGGGCGTAAGCACCATACAGTTCTGTATGGAGAATGCCCGATGCGCGATCTGCTGCTGCAATGTTCGGGCGCCGCCGCGATACTGGTGGCGCTGATCCACGGCGTGCTTGGCGAAACAAAAGTGTTCGCGCGCGCCACCATCGAGCCGCCGCGGCTGCGCACGCTGATCCGCCTCGTCTGGCAGGCCGGCACGGTGGCGTGGATCGGCGGCGGCGTGCTGCTGATGGCCGCACCCTGGATGGCGTCGGAGCCGGCGCGGCACTGGATCGTGGCGACGACGGCCGCGGTGTTTGCGTTCGCAGCATTGTGCAACGCATGGGCGCTGCGCGGTCGGCATTTCGGCTGGGTGGCGCTGAGCGCCGTGGTGGCGATGGCGGTGGCGGGGTATTAGGACGCGGCGTGTCCCGGACGCGGTGCAGCGTTCTTCACGCTGCTCCGCAGAGCCGGGACCGTACCGAACGCCGGGAGTTTGTTACGGCCCCGGCTCTGCAGCGCACCACTACGCAAGAGCTACGTGCTGCGCTGCGTCCGGGGCACGAGACGGAATCTTCCCTCGACCTGCGAGGAAACCTCCCTTACGTTTTGGCAAAGCGGCGACGCCGATCCGAACGCTGATCGGCAAAACGACCGCGCGACATCAGGGAGGAACGTCGATGAATCTGACCCGCCGAGGTGTATTGACGACTGCCGGGGCTGCGGCGGCCGCAATCGCCCTGCCGCGACACGCCGCTGCGCAGTCTTTCGATTTCAAGCCGAACCAGCGTTATCCCGATGCCTCGGTGGAAATCCTCGATCCGAGTTTTGGCAGGCATCGCATCTTCTCCAGCTCCGTCGAGCAACTGGCCAGCGGAATGCGATGGGCGGAGGGGCCGGTCTGGTTCGGCGACGGCCGCTATGTGTTGGTCAGCGACATCCCGAACAATCGCATCATGCGCTACGACGAAGCCAACGGCGGGTGGGGCGTGTTTCGGCAGCCTTCCAATTTCGCCAACGGCAATGCGCGCGACCGCCAGGGCCGGCTCTTGAGTTGCGAACATCTGACCCGCCGCGTCACCCGCACCGAATATGACGGCAAGATCACGGTGCTGGCCGACAGTTTCGACGGCAAGCGGTTCAACTCGCCGAACGATATCGTCTGCAAGTCCGACGGCTCGATCTGGTTCACCGATCCGCCCTTCGGCATCGCCGGCGAATGGGAAGGCGACAAGGCGGCGCCCGAATTGCCGCATTCGGTTTACCGCATCGCCCCTGACGGCAAGCTCGGTCTCGTCACCGCGGATCTCGCCGGCCCCAACGGGCTCGCGTTCTCGCCGGACGAAAAGAAGCTCTATGTCGTGGAGTCGCGCGCGCAGCCGAACCGCGTGATCTGGGCCTACGACGTAGGCGCCGACGGAAGCACGCTATCCAACAAGACCAAGTTCATCGACGCGGGCGGGCCGGGCGCGCTCGACGGATTCAAGGTCGATACCGATGGCAATTTGTGGTGCGGCTGGGGCAGCAACGGCTCGCCCTCCGCCAAGCCCGAGGACCTCGATGGCGTCATGGTCTTCAATCCGTTCGGCAAGGCGATCGGCTTCATCCGCCTTCCCGAGCGCTGCGCCAATCTGACGTTCGGCGGTCCGAAGAAGAACCGCCTGTTCATGGCCAGTTGCCATTCGCTCTACGCGTTGTATGTCGAGGCGAGGGGCGCGGTGTAAAAGTGAGCCGTCATGCGCGGGCTTGACCCGCGCATCCATCAATCTTCACAAGAGTCTTGCGAAGAAGATGGATTGCCGGGTCAAGCCCGGCAATGACGCGTCAGTGGTAGCCATCGTGTCCCGGACGCGGTGCGGCATTCTTCATGCCGCTCCGCAGAGCCGGGACCCCGCTACTTGTGCGCTCGCAGAAACCGGGACCCCGGCTCTGCAACGCACCGCTCCGCAAGAGCTACGCGCTGCGCTGCGTCCGGGGCACGAGAATCACTGCAGCGAATCGTAGGGTGGGCAAAGGCGCTCTTGCGCCGTGCCCACCATCTTTCTTCGCGCTGATCGATACAATGGTGGGCACGTCGCTTCGCGCCTTTGCCCACCCTACGAAGATTACTGCAATCCCGTATCGCCGCTCGTGCGTTTCTTGGCCAGGTCCATCTCGGTTACCGCGATCAGAATCTCCGCGCGCGTCTTCAGATCCGGCGCTTCCAGCATCGCCTGCTTTTCCGGCGGGCCGTAGGGCGACATCATGGCCAGCGCGTTGACCAGGGCTTCGTTGGGCGCGCTTTCGACGCCTTCCCAGTCGACCTTCAGGTTGTTGGCCTTGAGAAAATCCGTCAGCACCGCGAGCAGCGCCTCGCGGTCCACCTCTTCCTCGCCCTTGCGCGCGGTGAAATCGTCGAGGTAGGGGAAATAGTCGACCTTGCACTGGCGGTAGGCGGTCAGCGCCGCGATCTCCTCCTTCACCTTGAAGCGCGAAATGCCGGTGAGTTCGAGGATGTAGCGGCCGTCGCCAGCTTCGGCGAGCTGGGTGATGCGGCCGACGCAGCCGACCCGGAACAGCGCCGGCTTGTCCTGGTTTTTGGTATGCGCGGCGTCGGGCTGGATCATGCCGATCAGGCGATGGCCGTCGCGCAAGCAATCGTCGACCATTGCGAGGTAGCGCGGCTCGAAGATGTTGAGCGGCATCTGGCCGCGCGGCAGCAGCAGCGCGCCCGGCAGCGGAAATACCGGGATGATTTCGGGGAGTTCGGCGGGCCCGCGGTAGTCGGCATTGATCGGCATGTGCGTCCCGTTGCTCGCCAGAGAAGGTTGCTATGAGAACAGGATGGTCGACAGCCGCTTGCGGCCCTCGACGGTGGCCTCGTCGGTCGGCCCCCAGGCTTCGAAGAAGTTTATCAGCTGCTTGCGCGCGCCGTCCTCGTTCCATTTGCGGTCGCGCTTGACGATTTCCAGGAGCTGGGTGGTGGCTTCCGTGCGCTTGCCTTGCGCGTTGAGCGCGGTCGCAAGATCGAACCGCGCCTGATGATCGAGCGGGTTTGCGGCGACTTTCTGTTCCAGCTCGGTGACGGGGCCGAGCGCATTGGCCTGCTCGGCAAGATCGATCGCCGCCTGCACCGCCTTTACCGCCGCGTCCTCGCGCTTGGATTCGGGCACCATGGCCAGCGTCTGCTTGGCCTGCTCCACGGCGTTGGTCGCCATGTAGCATTTCGCCAGCCCCGCAAGGGCTGCAATATTGGTGGCATCGATGCCGAGCACCTCGGCATAGACCGAGGCCGCATTGGCGGGATCGCCCTCAGTCAGCAGCGTCTCGGCCTCTTTGAGGATTTCCGCGATGTTGGGCTCGCCCGCGCCGGGCACGCCTGCGGTGAGCTTGTCAATGAAGGCTGTGACCTGGCTTTCCGGCACCGCCCCCATAAACCCGTCGGCGGGCTGGCCGCCGACGAAGGCGATCACCGCCGGAATCGACTGGATGCCCATCTGGCCCGGGATCGCCGGATGGTCGTCGATGTTCATCTTGACCAGTTTTACCTTGCCTTTGGCGGCGCGGACGGCCTTTTCCAGAATCGGCGTCAGCTGCCGGCACGGGCCGCACCATGGCGCCCAGAAGTCGATCAGCACCGGCTGGCGTTTGGATTCCTCGACGACGTCCTTGACGAAGGTCTGCGTCGTGGTTTCCTTGATCAGATCGCCCGCCGCCTGCGGGGCCGGTCCGCTGCCTTGTTCCAAAATGGTCACGTGATCCTCGCCTCGATGTCCTGCGCCGGTTCTAGCACGGCCTTAAATGGCGCTGGGAACGCAATTTTCAATTAGGAGGGAACTCGTAGCCCGGATGGAGCGAAGCGAAATCCGGGGGTGGGCCCGTGCCAGTTGCCCCGGATTGCGCTGCGCTCCATCCGGGCTACCGGGCTACGGCTCAGATTAGGCGGTTTTGCCGGAAAGTCTCCGTTTTCGGCCGTTTAGCCCGATGTTTTGCCGTCCGGCCGCTGTTGCATTCGCGGTCCGCATTTGGCATAGCTCTGTCCGTTGCCGGCGCTTCTGCGCCGCCAATTCCATCGGATGCGGGTGTAGCTCAGTGGTAGAGCACGACCTTGCCAAGGTCGGGGTCGAGGGTTCGAGCCCCTTCGCCCGCTCCAGGAATTTTTCGAAATGGCAGAGCGCTGATTTTGACAACAAGGCCACCGTCTGGCGGCTTTGTCGCATGGCGCCGATGTGCTGATATCTACGAATTCGCGAACCAAGCGGGGATAAACGTGTTCGAGCGCGGATATCGGCGGCATCTCGAGGCGGACCTGGTCAAATGGGTCGCCGAGGGCGTGATTTCCGGCGATGCCGCGCAATCCATCCGCAGGGCGCGGTTTGGCGAGGAGGCGTTGTCGCGCCTGCCTGCGATATTCGCCATGCTCGGTGCGCTGATGCTGGCGGCCAGCGTCAGCGCGTTCGTTGCAGCAAACTGGCAGGAGATTCCCCGCACTGTGCGGCTTGTCGGTATCCTCGCGATTATTGCGGGCTGCTTTTTTCCCGCGCTGCTGCTGTATCGGCGCGGCATGCCGAGGGGCGCCGATGCGGCGATTACGTTCGCGACGCTTTGCTTTGGCGCGGGCGTTGCTCTCGTCGGTCAGATGTATCACCTGCCGGCAGACTGGCCGGCCGGCGCGATGCTGATTGCTCTTGGCGGATTGGTGGCTGCGGCATTGACGGGCAAGAACGGCCCCCTGGTCATCGCATTCGTGGCGATGACGTCGTGGTCATGGGGAAGGTTCGACGCCTGGCAATGGCGCGACATCCACTGGTCTTTTCTGCTGCTGTTCGTGCCGGGTTTCCTGCTGGCGCTGGGCCGGGAAAATCGTCCGCTCGCGCACACGGCCATTCTGGCCCTCAGCGGTTGGCTGGCGACGTTGTTGGTGCAGCCCAGCGACGTCCGGCCTCTGACAGCAGAAAGGTACTTGTTCAACCTGGTCGATGGGGGCCTTGCGTTCTCGGCGGCCTATATCGCGATCGGGTTGCTGGCTCTGTACCGGCGCTGGCCCGCCGTACTTCAGGCGCTTCTGCCATGGGGCTCCTGGGTTTTCGGAATACTGCTTTGCTTTGAAATCTTTTTCGTTCTGGAAAAGCCGCTCGTCTTCGCGCATGCCCTCGTTCCTTATCTCTATCCAGCCCATGCAGCGGCGCTGGTCTCGCTGGCGGCTCTCGCGGTGTTGGGGCCGGAAGGAGACAAAAGCAGATTCTTCATCATCGGGGCTTGTATCGCCGGTCTCACGATCCCGTTGATGCTTTCCGGCTTTGCCATAGCCGACTTTCCCATTCGGGTGGTCGTCCCGATCGCTGTGCTCGTCAGCGCGTTGGCATTGATTACGGGCGGGCTTCTCGCGGGCCTTGGAACATTGATCGCGGTAGGTTACGCGGTGTTCGGTGGCTCGATACTGATCCTGCTTTGGCGCACAATCGGCACGTTGCTGAACCAGTCGTTGTTCTTCCTTGTTGCCGGTGTTGTCCTGGTTGGCCTCGCAGCGGGTGCACGCACACTGGCAAACCGGTCGAGACGTGACACTGCACAGCCGTCCGCGAGTTCAGCCTGATGAATACGCTGGATAATTTCATCGCTCGCGTGCCGCCGCTGCCGCGCTATCTTCTTGCCGCGCTGGTGCTGTGCGGACTAATCGTGGCCACCGTGGTGCAGCGCGCCGCGATCCTCAGAACCGGCCAGGAGGTGCGGCTCGAACTCACACCCGTCGACCCACGCGATCTGTTTCGCGGCGATTATGTCGTTCTCGGCTATAGGATCGGCACGGTAAACGTGCCGTTGGATGGTGCGACCGCCTTCACACCGGGGCAGCAGGTATTCGTGACGCTGCGCCCCGACGCGAACAACATGTCGAGGGCGGTTGCCATTTCGGCCGAGCGGCCGGCTGTTACCGGCGGCGACATCGTTATCTCGGGTGTTGTGACTTCCCCCTCGACCTGCATGCTGAGCGATACCGGGGCGAGAGACTGCAAGCTCGGAACCCGCGCGGTCGGTGTGCGCTATGGCCTTGAAAGTTATTTCGTGCCGCAGGGCGAGGGAAAGAAAATCGAGCAAACCGCAAGCGGGCGGCTGGAGGTTGTCGCCGCCATAGCACCCTCCGGCCAGGCGGCGATCAAGCGCCTGCTGATCGATGGTAAGCCTGTTTATGATGAGCCGCCGTATTAGCGGATGACCGTCTGGAAAGGCTTTCGGTCTCTGACACGCGGAGTGGTTTTGTCGTCTGTGCCGCCGCCATCCGGTGTCCTGGATTGTCGCACGAACCCCGGTCATCATTCGACGACCTCTTCCCCGGCCGCCACGGGCATGCAATGCTCCGACGCCAGAGGTTGCAAAGTCTGTCTATGACACGGGGCAAATCGCATGAACCGGAAAATCATTCTTCTATCCGACGGCACCGGCAACTCCGCGGCGAAAGTCTGGCGCACCAACGTCTGGCGCACCTTCGAAGCCATCGACCTGTCGGGTTCGGATCAAGTGGCGTTCTATGACGACGGGGTCGGCACCTCATCGTTCAAGCCGTGGGCTATCCTCGGCGGCGCCTTCGGCTTCGGCCTGAAGCGCAACGTCATCGACATCTACAAATTCGCCTGCCGCAACTGCAAGGACGACACCGACGATATCTATGGCTTCGGATTCAGCCGTGGCGCCTTCACGATCCGCGTGGTCGTGGGCCTGATTCTCAATCAGGGGCTGGTGTCCGCCGGTAGCGAGTCCGAGCTCGATAGAAAGGCGATCGCCGCCTACCGGAAATACCGCAGCGAGAAATACCATACGGAGTTGCCGTGGCATCCCGAAAACTGGTATCGCGCAATTCGCGACGCGCTGTGGCCGATCGAATATGACAAGCGCGACAATCGCCAGGTCAAGCATATCCGATTTGTCGGGGTATGGGACACGGTGGCCGCCTATGGTCTGCCGATGGACGAGATGACGCGCGGCGTCAGCCGGTGGCTGGTGCCGCTGGAGCTGCCGAACCATACGCTCGACCGGCAGCGCGTGATGCGCGCCTGTCAGGCGCTCTCGCTCGATGAAGAGCGCACCACGTTCCACCCCGAGCTGTGGGACGAAAAGGTCGACCCGCCCTGGCAGTTCGATCCGGACAAGAAGCGCCTGATCGCCGATGAGCAGATCAGCCAGGTCTGGTTCGCCGGCGTGCATTCCAACGTCGGCGGCGGCTATCCGGATGACGCGCTGGCCTACATCCCGTTCGTCTGGATGCTCACCGAGGCGCAGCGTTGCGGCCTCAAGATCAAGTCGGATAGCGGCACCCCGCCCGCCGACCCCGATGCGTTCAAGAACGCCGTTTCGATGCGCGACAAGGACGGCCGGATCTACGATCCGCGCGCGGGGCTCGGCGGCTATTACCGCTACGGTCCGCGCAAGCTGGTGCAGCTGTGCAGCTATAAATATTCGAAAAAGGAAGACGACGAAGTCACGATCGAGCGCCCGAAGATTCACGAAAGCGTCTTCAAGCGCATCAAGAACGACGCGCACGCCTACGCGCCGATCGGACTGCCGCCGGTCTACGACGTCGTTACCGACAACGGCGAGATCGTGACCCCGGATCAATACGGCTTCGAGACCAGCCGCGAGGCAGAGGCCCGCGCAGACGCGCAGGAGCACGTCTGGAACGATATCTGGAAACGCCGCATCATCTATTTCGCAACCGTCGGCGTCACGGTCTGGCTGTTCGCGTTTCCGCTGATCATAGGCGCACAGCGCGCGGACGAGTTCACCAGTCCGATCCGCTGGGTGTCGGACATCATCCGCCTGGTCGGCGGGTTCCTGCCGGGCTTCGCATCGACATGGATCGATGGCTGGGCTCGCGCGCCGATCCAGTTCGTCGTGGTTTCCGCGCTGGTGGGCTTCTTCATGATGTGGGGGATGAGAATCGCCGGGCGCATTTCGGATCGCATGGGCGCGCTCTGGCGGAAAGCTGCCTCCGCGCCCTCGAAGTTGCCGGACGACGGTATCTACCGGCTGCGCAGCAGCCCGCTGTATATCTGGTTTCATGAGGGCCTGAAACGCCGCTGGGCGCCGGCATTTTTCGCGGTGCTTTTCATTTATATCGGATTTTGCCTGGTCAGCCACGTGCTCTACAATATCCAGGATGTCGCGGGCTTCACCTGCCGCGAAACGCCGCTTGCCGACGCCGAACATCTCGACAACAAGGGCCAGCAAAAGATCTCGGAATTCAAAACCTCCGAGTTGTGCCACGCGACGGGCATTCTTCTCGATGACGATGGCGCCAGGTACCATGTCGAGGTCGCCGCCACGTCACCCGCCGACCCCTGGAGCGACGCCGGCATTCGGGTCCCGTATGGCGGATTCTATCCCGCCGATCAGCCGAACTGGTATCAGCGAATTCGGCTGGGGTTTTTCGTGCCGCTGCGACGCGAACTGGCGCAGGACTGGTTCAGGATCGTGCTGCGCTACGGCCGGGTCGGGGGCGAAGAGGTGTTTCTCGATCCCGATCCCGACGACTATAAAATCCAGGCTACCATCAAGCCCACGCGAAAGGGCGAGCTGTTCATCTTTGTCAACGAAGCCGTCATCGGCATTCCCGGGCTTTACAACCTGTTCTACCGCAATAATTTCGGCCGCGCGCGGCTGACGGTAACGCGCAAATAAAGCGCGGCGGCTCGCGGCAAGCGTGCAACCATCACTGTCTGATGACGTATCAGGTCGCGGCGGTGCGACGATCATTCGCCGGAATTTGTGCAGTGCGGTTTGACACGCTTGTTTGAGACGACGGTGCAGCGCCAGCAAGTCTAAAATTATCCCGATCCGTCCGCATGAAGAAATTTCTTCTCCATGCCGTTGCGCCCGGCAGGGCCGCACTTCGCGCGCTTCTCTCTTCGCCGGGATGTGATAGCATTTTGCGGTCTGACCCAAACCGCAGACCAAAGTTCGTCTCTCGGTGCGTTCAAATAAATAACAGGCGCGGCTCGACCGGGCCGCATAGGGAGTGACGCGATGAAATCGGCTTTCAATCGATCCGTTGTTGCGTGCGCCGCCATCCTCGCCATTGTGGGGATCACGCAGGCCAGCGCACAGCAAAAACCGCTCAAGAAATACGAGTCCGGCACCAAGGAATTCTGGACCCATCCGCCCGACGACTGGTTCCTCGGCGACGAGACCGAAGCGCAGAAGGGCCTGGCGCCGCCTTCCGGGCCGCCGACCGGCGCCTCGGAAGCCGAACTCGCAAGCCTGATGAAAAAGATAAAGCTGCCGCCGGGCTTCAAGATCGAAGTCTATGCGCCCGGCGTGCTTGCCGCGCGGCAGATGGCCTGGGGTGACAAGGGCACGCTGTTTGTCGGCTCGTTCGGGCTCGGCAACGTCTACGCCATCACCGACAATGGCGGCAAGAAGGAGGTCAAGACCATTCTCAAGGGCCTCAATATGCCGACCGGCCTCGCCTATCGCGACGGCGCGCTCTATGTCATCGCGGTCGACAAGCTTCTGAAATACGAGAACGCCGAAGCCAACCTCGACAAGCTCGGCGAGGGCAAGGTGGTGTATGACGACATGCCGTCCTATGCGGCGCATGGCTGGAAATATATCGCCGTCGACAAGGATGGCTGGTTCTATCTGCCGTTCGGACCTCCCTTCAACGTCGGCATCCCGCCCACCTCGGTCTCGCAGATCAGGCGCGTCGATCCGAAAACCGGCAATGCGGAAATCTATGCGCTTGGCGTCCGCAACAGCGTCGGCGGCGACGTCGATCCGCGCAGCGGCAAATACTGGTTCACCGAAAACGCCCGCGACTGGATGAGCGACGACATCCCGAGCGACAAGCTCAACATGATCAACAAGATCGGCGAGCACTTCGGCTATCCGTATTGCCACCAGGGCGACCTGCCGGATCCGAAATTCGCCATGGGCCACAAGTGCTCGGAATTTTCTCCGCCGGTGCTTAACCTCGGCGCGCATGTGGCTCCGCTCGGCATGAAGTTCTATACCGGCAATCAATTCCCGGCCGAGTACAAGAACAACATCTTCATCGCCGAACACGGCTCCTGGAACCGGCACAAGTATCAGGGCGCGCGGATCAAGCGCGTCATCGTCGGTCCCGACGGCAAGAACGCCAAGCAGGAGATTTTTGCGTCAGGCTGGCTCGAGGGTGACCAGGGCTATCTCGGCCGTCCTGCCGATATCGTTCTGGACAAGGATGGAGCGCTGCTGATCGCCGACGACTGGGCCGGCGCGATCTATCGCATCAGCTACAGCAAGAAGTAGGTCTGAAGTATCGGAGGCTGCGGCGGCTCGGGAGGGTCGCCGCAGTCTTTTGTGTCGGAACCGAGCAGTCACAATAAAAGTTGTCATGCCCGGGCTTGTCCCGGGCATCCACGCCTTTCTTTCTTAGCGGCCAAAGACGTGGATGGCCGGGACAAGCCCGGCCATGACGATGGAGATTCCATGATGCGTTCGATTTGGTTTGCGACGGCGGTCGTCGCCGGCTTTGCGATTGCGCCACTTAACGCCGCCGACATCGCCGCGGGCAAGGAAAAGGCCGAGCTCTGCGTCGGCTGTCATGGCGAAGGCGGCGTCTCGCAGATGGAAAACGTTCCCTCGCTGGCGGCGCAGCCCGACCAGTTCATCCAGTGGCAGCTGGTGTTCTTCCGCGCCGGCACCCGCAAGAACGAGCAGATGCAGCCGATCGTCGAGCAGCTCAACAACGACGATATCCGCAACCTCGGCGCCTATTTTGCCTCGCTGCCGCCGCCGAAGGATGCAAAACCGGATGACAATCCGGATCTGTCGAAAAAAGGCGCTCAGGCCGCCGCTGGCCGCCGCTGCGCGAACTGTCACACCGATTCATATGCGGGCACCAAGGCGGTTGCGCGCATCGCCGGCCAGCGCGAGGACTATCTCCTCAAAGCGCTGCATGACTACAAGTCGGGCGTGCGCGCCGGCGGCGCCATGGCGGCGATGGCGGATGTCGCCTATCCGCTCAGCGCGGAAGAAATCGAAGCGCTGGCGCATTATCTGGCGCATTTATGAATGCCCGTCGTCCCGGCGAACGCCGGGACCCATAACCCCTGGCATTTGTGTTGAAGCAAGACCTCGACCGTATCGTCCAATCAGCGGCGGCACGGCGTATGGGTCCCGGCATTCGCCGGGACGACGAAAAGATGGTTCATCCCCGCGTCTTCTCATACGCCTTCAGATGCGCATACGCGGTGCGCAGCTTCGGCACCGGCACCTTGGCGGCGTCGGCGCGGGTGACGAGATCGCCGATCACATGGTCGGCCTCGACCGGCGCGCCGGCCTTGATGTCGCGGAACATCGACGCGGTCATCTGCGAGCCTTCGGCGGTGAGCATGCCGCGGATGCGCTCCAGAAACGGAGCGCTTGGCGCGTGTCCCTCGGCGGCCGCCACGGCACTGCACTCATCGAGCATGCCGAGCACAAAATCCTTGCCGCCGGGCGCGGCCAGGATGATTCCGACCGCCGCGCGCATCAGGCAGGTCGAGGCCGCGAGCGAGGCGAGGAAGACCCATTTCTCCCACATCTCCTGAATGATCTCGCCGCTCGCTTTCGAGCCGAAATTGCCTTTCTCCAACACACCCGCGATGGCGCGGACGCGATCGGACGACGTGCCGTCGCGCTCGCCGAAGCTGAGCGACTGCAGCGGCTGCAGATGGACCACCTCGCGCTTCTCATTCAACGTGACCGCGATGGCGCAGAGGCCGCCGAGCACGCGCTCGCGGCCGAATTTTGCGTCCAGCGTTTCCAGATGGCGCATGCCGTTGAGCAGCGGCAGGATCGCGGTGCCGGGCCCCACCGCCGGCGCAAAGGAGTTTATGGCGTCGTCGAGGTCGAAGGCCTTGCAGCTCAGCAGCACGACGTCAAATTTTTCGCGCAGTTTATCGGCCTGCACGGCGGGGGGATTTTTCAGCGTCACGTCGCCGAGCGGGCTCCTGATCACAAGGCCGGCGGCAGCGAGCTCGGCGGCGCGCCTCTCGCGCACCAGGAACGTGATATCGGCGCCGGCCTGCAACAACCTGCCGCCGAAATATCCGCCGATCGCACCGGCGCCCACCACGAGGATGCGCATTGAGAAACTCCTTTTTTGTTTTTGCTGCGAAGACGGGCGAATAGTGAGTAGCGAATAGCGAATAGAAAGCGAACAGAAAAGCTCTACTCGCTACTCGCTATTTCGCTATTCGCCTCTTACTACCACTTCTCCCCGAACGGGCGAATCTCGAGCTCGAACGTCCAGGCGCTGCGCGGCTGCTGGTAGAGTTGCCAATAGGAGGCCGCGACCGAGGCGGGCGGCATCAGCAGATCCGGATTGTTCAGCGCCTCCTTGCCCCAGAGCTGCTCGCGGCGTTCGCGCACCCAGGCGGTGTCGACGCCGGAATCGATGATCAGATGCGCGACGTGGATGTTCTTCGGACCCAGTTCGCGCGCCATCGCCTGCGCCACCGCGCGCAGGCCGAATTTCGCCGCCGCAAAGGCGGCAAAGCCCGAGCCGCCGCGCAGGCTCGCAGTGGCGCCGGTGAAGAAGATGTTGCCCTGGCCCCGCGGCAGCATCAGCCGCGCGGATTCGCGGCCCGCCAGGAAGCCGGCCCAGCACGCCATTTCCCACACCTTCCGGAATACGCGGTCGGTGGTCTCCAGGATCGGGAAATTGACGTTGGCGCCGACGTTGAAGACGGTGACTTCCAGCGGCGCGTGGCTGTCCGCGTCCTGCAGGAAGGCGTTGATCTCGTCTTCCTTGCGGGCGTCCAGCGACCGCGCCACGATCGACCCGCCGGCGGCCTCGACCTCCTCGACCAGCGGCGCCAGCTTGTCGCCGTTGCGGCGGCCGGCGAACACGGTAAATCCTTCGCCGGCGAATTTCTTGACGATCTCGGCGCCGATGTAATCGCCGGCGCCGATCACCGCGACGGTTGCGTTGCGTTTTTGCATTCAATGCACTCCACTAAGCCGTCATCCCCAGGGAGCGCGCTCTTGCGCGCGTCTCGAAGGATGGCCGCATGCACGTGTTTCCATCCTTCGAGACGCGGCCAAGAGGCCGCTCCTCAGGATGACGGTAAAATCAGCTTCCCGCCACCATCTCCTCGACCTCGCGCAACTGCTCCTTGCCGAAGAACATTTCCTTGCCGACAAAGAACGTGGGCGAGCCGAACGCACCGCGCTCCACGGCGCCTTGCGTGTTTTCGATCAGCTTTGCCTTGACGTCCGGCTGTTGCGCGCGCGCGAAAAGTTTTGCGGCGTCAAGGCCCGATGCGGTAAGCGCTTTTGCAGCGACTTCCGGGTCGTCCATCTTCTTCGGCTCGCCCCACATGTGATGAAACGCAGCGTCGATGTATTTTTCGAACACGCCTTCCATTTGGGCTGCGACCGCGGCGCGCATCAAATTCAGCGTGTTGACCGGAAAGAACGGATTCCAGACATAGGGCTTTACCCCATAGCGCTTCACAAACCGTTCGGTCTCGACGGCGTGGTGTTCGCGCTTGTTCTTGACGCCGGCCAGCGTCTCGGCGGGCGACTTGTTGTTGGTGGCCTTGAAGATGCCGCCCAGCAGGATCGGCACATATTCGAACTTGACGCCGATGCGCTTCTCGATCGCCGGGATCGCTTCATGGCTGAGATAGGCGTTGGGACTGCCGACATCGAACATGAATTGCGGCGCGGGTTTGCTCATGGCGGACTCCCTTGACTGACGGCAGCCTGCGTCGCCGCCGTCTTATATGATCCCTATCATCCTAACCAGCCTAGCGGTTCGCATTCGCGGGATCAACCGGATCGCCGTTGAATGCGAGCCTGGCGATGTGATCGCGGATATCGTCGGGCCATGCGGCGATCAGGCTCGAAAACCGCCGCCGCTCGTCCGCGAACAGCGCGCGCGACGCCTCTTCGAAGCCGGGCAGGTTGCCCGCCGTCGCCGACATGAAATGATACGCCGCGTCGCGCGCGGCGCGGCTGCGGTCCTTGTCGCCATTGGCGCGGCGCGCCGCTTCGACCAGTTTTCGTAAACTTACCGACGCACCGCCGGGTTGCGCATTGAGCCATTCCCAGTGCCGCGGCAGCAGTGTCACTTCGCGCGCGACCACGCCGAGTTTCGGCCGGCCGCGCCCGCGCGGTTCGCTCGGGGCGGGCTCCAGCGCCGCCGGGCGCGGCGGCAGCCGCGCCACGATGTCGTCGTCGGAGCCGCGAAGATCGAGGTCGATGGCGTACCCCGTTGCGTCGCTGAAAATCGCAACTCTCTCCGCGGCGCGCTGCTCCGCCCGCTTCACCGCGAGGGCGACCTCATGAAGCGGACCGGACGCCAGCCGCCGCGCGCCTTCGAAGGCCGTAAAAGTCTGGGGTTGGTGCTGGGACATTTGCGGGAATCCGGAATTGCAGCTGATTTCCAGCATTAATACCCGGATAAATATGGATGTCAATATTATCCGGGTAGATTGCCGACAGCTCCTGACACCTCGACTTTCCCGAGCCCGGCTGGCACGACCACGCCAACAAGACACCCTGGGGGGACCGCCATGCTTACCGTTCATCACCTCAACAATTCGCGCTCGCAGCGGGTGCTGTGGCTGCTCGAGGAACTCGGCGTGAGTTACGAGATCGCGCGCTATCAGCGCCAGCCCAACATGCTGGCGCCGCCGGAGCTGCGCGCCATCCATCCGCTCGGCAAATCACCCGTCATTACCGACAACGGCAACACCATCGCGGAGTCCGGCGCGATCGTCGAATACATCATCGGCGCCTACGGCAATGGCCGGCTGATCCCGCCGCCGAACACGCCGGAGCGGCTGCGCTATACCTACTGGCTGCATTACGCGGAAGGCTCGGCGATGTCGCCGCTGCTCTTGAAACTGCTGTTCTCGCTGATGCCGAAGCGCGCGCCGGCGCTGCTGCGCCCTTTGGTGCGCAAGGTGTCCAACCAGGCGCTGACCACGCTGGTCAATCCACAGCTCAAGCAGCACATGGCGTATTGGGAAGCCGAACTCGGCAAGAGCGAATGGTTCGCCGGCAACGAATTCAGCGCCGCCGACATCCAGATGAGCTTTCCGTTGGAAGCCGCCTCGGCGCGCGCCGGGCTCGAGGACGGCCATCCCAAGGCGATGGCCTGGCTGGAGCGCATCCACGCACGGCCGGCCTATGCCCGCGCGCTGGAGAAGGGCGGGCCGTATGTGGTGGGAAGATAGTTTGCGTGCCCCGGACGCAGCGCAACTTCCTGAGTCGTCCCCGCGAAGGCGGGGACCCATAACCACCGTGCTAATGGTTGCGCACGCGCGTTGCAACATCTTGCCAGAGCCGAGACGACACGGCGTATGGGTCCCCGCCTTCGCGGGGACGACCTGAGTTATTGCGTCGCCTCGATCACCTCTTTTACCAGCCGCCCGAACCCGCGGATGTCGCCGGTCGGATCGACGGAGTCGCCGAGCCGGACGATCACCATGCGCTGCGATGGCAATATGACGGTGCGTTGCCCCAAATCGCCGGACGCGAAAAACGCGTCGCGCGGAATGCCCATTTCGATGCGGCGCTTGGCGCGCGCGTGCTCGCTGCGGTTGGTCCAGAATCCCGCGCCATAGTCGGTGTCGAGCGTCGCCGCGGCTGAAAGATCGACCCAGTCTTCGTGCAGGATGCGCTTGTCCCCGGCCATGCCGTCCTGCAGATAGAGCAATCCGAAGCGCGCCCAATCCCGCGCGCTCGCCAGCATGGCGGAGGAGCCCTGCAGCGTGCCGCTGCCGTCGAATTCCAGCGTGACGTTGCGCATGCCCAATGGATTGAACAGCTCGCGCCAGGCAAATCGCAACGTCTGCTCGGGCCCGCCGACGGCATCGCGGATGATCCGCGCCAGGATTTGCGTGCTCGGGCTGCTATAGGCCCAGCGCGTTCCCGGTGTTGCGATCAGCGGCGCCTGCACGGCGGGTTCGGCCATGTCGTCGTACAAATAAACCATCTGGCTGGAGAGATCGAAACCGGAATTGGTTTCATCCAGCGCCAGCCCCGTGGTCATGCGCATCAAATGCTCGATCTCGATCTCGCGGCGCGGATCGTCGGCGCCGCGCCATTCCGCGATCGGCGCCGTCATCGACGGCGTCACCAGGCCCTGCTGCGTGAGCAGGCCGATCAGGGCGTTGATCACCGACTTGGTCATGGAAAAACCGAGCAGCGGCGTGTCGACGCCGATGCCGCCGGCGTAACGCTCGGCGATCACCTTGCCGTCCTGCACCACGACTACCGCCTTTGTCCTGCGGAACGGCGGCTCCGCCGGCTCCTCGAAGGCGTGATCGAGCGCGGCCTTCAACGCGGCGTCGGACGGTTCAACGACGGCGGCGCCGGCAATCTCCGGCAACAGCGGCGGCGTTTTCGGGATTTTCAACGCGGCGATGTCGCTTTTGAGCAGATAGGGTTTGGCGGGTCCGTGCAACGTGACGCAGCCAAAACCGTCATGAAAAGCGGCGCGGCTGCCGAGCATGCCGACGAACGACGCATCGACGATCCCGCTTGCGCGATCGAGGCGATATCGCAGGCCCCAGCGCAGCCGATTGATGCCCTGGCGGTCCACGGTTTCCGCGAACACCGTTTGCGGATCGAGCCCGGAGACGAACGTCTTCGAGCACAGCGTGTGGGCGACGAAGCCGGTGGCGACGCGGATCACGCGGTCGGGGCGAAATGTGACTGCCAAAGCTGCGAGGCCCGCAATGATCACGACAATCACTGCGAGCCAGATAAGCTTTCGTGTGGGCACGACTGTGCCGTTCGCCGCCGTTGCCTAAAATCCGTAAAGCCTGGCCGGATTATCGACCAGGATCTTCTTGCGGGTGGCGGCGTCGGGCGCCCATACCGGCAGCTGGTTGAGCAGCCGGCCGTCATCGATCTGGAACAGCGGCGTCACGTCGGTGATCTGCTTGCCCGCCGGCGTCACCGAATCCGGATGCGGCCAGTCGGTACCCCACACGATCCGATCCTCATTGGTCGCAATCAGCGCCTGCGCAAGCGGGGCCGCGTCGGGATAGTCCGGCCCGAGCTTGGACGCGCGGTAGGCGCCGGAAATCTTCACATAGGCCTTGCCGGATTTCACCAGCTCCAGCAGGTCGACAAAGCCGGACTGCTCCACGCCGAGCGCGGCTTGCGCGCCGCCGAAATGGTCGAACACGATCGGCATGGGTGCGGCGGCGACCAGTTCCTTGATCGCGGAAATCATCGCGAGGCTGGTATAGAGCTGGATGTGCCAGCCGCGCGCCTTCATGCGATCGACCGCGGCCTGGAAACGCGCCCGCCCGGCATTGGGATCGTTGACGCCGCCGGTGGCGAGGTTGAGCCGGATGCCGCGGATGCCCGCCTGTCCCATGGCGTCGAGATCGCTCTCGGAGGTCTTGTCGTCGATCACGGCGACGCCGCGCGCGGTCGCGCCCCGCGCCTTCATGCCGAACAGCGTCGCCGAATTATCCGTGCCGTAGATGCTCGGCGTCACGATCACCACGCGCTCCATATGCAGCGCCTTGTGCAGCGCCGTCATCTCTTCGGGCGACGCCAGTTCCGGCGTGTAGACGCGGCCCGCGAACATCGGGAATTTTTCGGGATCGGGGTGGATATGGGTGTGGCTGTCGCAGGCGCCGGCCGGCACCTCGAAATTCACCGCCGTGGCGGGCTGCGCCGCCTTGGCAAAAGCGGTTCGGGTTTTCATGACAATTCCGGCGGCAATGGAAGCAAGCAGAACGTCGCGGCGTGTCGGCATCGAGTGTTCCTCCCTGGGTTAATTTGTTTCCGTCATTGCGTAGGGTGGGCAAAGTTACCGGACGCGAACGCGTCCGGTAGCGTGCCCACCATTCGGTGTCAGCATCCAGATCAAGATGGTGGGCACGGCGCGAAGAGCGCCTTTGCCCACCCTACGAATTTTGCTTCGTTGCGCTCGCAATGATGGCCTCTAAAGTTTCGCCGATGCGACCGAGGGCAACGGCAGCACGGTAACCCCCGGCGGCGCCACGTCGTCATCGGGCACAAAAAAGTCCGACATCAGCTGCACGGACGGATCGACGCGATAGGGCTCGAAGTCGCGCACGCCATCGGCGTACAGCACCTTGTCGTCGATGCAAAAGTGCCCGGTGAATTCCCGCGCGGGTTTGGTGAAGATCGCATAGGCCGCGTCGGCCATGATGTCAGGCGTGCGGCTGGCGCGCATCATGGCGTCGCCGCCGAGCAGGTTGCCGACGGCCGCGGTGGCGATGGTGGTGCGCGGCCACAGCGCATTGACGGCGATGCCATAGCCCTTCAATTCGCCGGACATGCCCAGCACGCACATGCTCATGCCGAACTTCGCCATGGTGTAGGCGGTGGAGTGCTCGAACCATTTCGTCTTCATGTCGAGCGGCGGCGACAGCATCAGGATGTGCGGATTCTCGGCCTTCTTCAAATGCGGGATGCAAGTTTTCGACACCATGAAGGTGCCGCGGGTGTTGATGCTCATCATCAGGTCGAAACGCTTCATGTCGGTCATCAGCGTATTGGTCAGGCTGATGGCGCTGGCGTTGTTGACGCAGATGTCGATACCGCCGAATTCGGCGACGGTCTTGTCCACCGCCGCCATCACCTGGGCTTCCTCGCGGATATCGCACAGGATCGGCAGCGCCTTGCCGCCGGCGGCGCGGATCTCGTCGGCGGCGGTGTAGATGGTGCCCTTGAGCTTCGGATGCGGCTCCGCGGTTTTCGCGGCGATCGCGACATTGGCGCCGTCGCGCGCGGCACGCAGCGCGATTGCCAGCCCAATGCCGCGGCTGCCGCCGGAGACGAACAGCGTCTTGCCTTTGAGCGTCACGGTGCCTCCCTCAGATTTTTGAGAATGCTAGCACGTAGGGCGGATTAGCGCAGCGTAATCCGCCATTTTGGTACATCGGAATCGGCGGATTACGCTGCGCTAATCCGCCCTACGGTTTTGCCTCACTGCCCGGCCGCTTCGGCGCCGCGGGTGCGCGGGTCGGGGGCGCCCAATAGTCCGTTCGGCGTCACCGCGATCGAATTGGCGGAGGTCTGGCCGAGCGGCACGACGATCACATGGCCCATCGCCTTCAGCGCCGCCAGCGTGTCGTCGGCAAAGCCGCGCTCGATGCGCACCTCGTCGGGCAGCCACTGGTGATGCAGCCGGGGTGCGGCGACCGCGCTGGCTACGTCCATTCGATAGTCCAGCACATTGACGATCACTTGCAGCACCGCGGAAATGATGCGGCTGCCGCCCGGCGAGCCCGTCACCAGCACCGGCCTGCCGTCCTTCAGCACGATGGTCGGCGCCATCGACGACAACGGCCGTTTGCCGGGGCCGGGCAAATTGGCCTCGAAGCCGACCAGTCCGAAGGCGTTGGAGGCGCCCGGTGCGGCGGTAAAATCATCGAGCTCGTTGTTGAGCAGCACGCCGGTGCCTTCGGCCACCAGGCCGACGCCGTAGCTGAAGTTCAGCGTAGTCGTGTTGCTGACGGCGTTGCCGTGGCTGTCGACCACCGAGAAATGCGTGGTGTTGCTGCCTTCGCGCGGCGGCAGCGCCGATAGCGCGTCGGTCCACGGCGTCGCGCGATTGAGGTCGATGCCGGCACGTTGTTTCGCGGCATAGTCCTTGGCGACCAGCGCCGCAATCGGCGCATTCACAAAAGCCGGATCGCCGAGATAGCGCGCGCGGTCGGCATAGGCGCGCTTCATCGCCTCGATCATGACATGCAGCGACGGCGCCGAGCCCTGCGCCATCTCGTGCATCGCAAAACCTTCGAGGATGTTCAAGGTTTCCACCAGCACCACGCCGCCGGACGAAGGCTGCGGCATCGACACGATGTCGTAGCCGCGATAGCTGCCGCGTACCGGGGCGCGGATCACCGGCTGGTACGATTTGAGATCGTCCAGCGTCATAATGCCGCCGGCCTCGCGGATCGACGTCACCAGTTTTTCCGCGACCGCTCCTTCATAGAATCCGCGCGGGCCCTGTTGCATGATCGCGGTCAGCGTCGCCGCGAGATCGCTCTGCACCAGCGTGTCACCCTCGCGCAGCGAAGAGCCGTCGGCACGAGAGAATATCTTCAGGGACGACGGCCATTTCGCCAGCCGCTTGTGCCAGTCCGGCAGCGTGTCGGCGCTGTCGTCGGCGATCAGCATGCCCTTGGCCGCCAGCTCGATCGCCGGCTGCAAGATCGTCCGCAGCGTAAGCTTGCCCGAGCCGTATTTCTCCAGCGCCAATGCCAGTCCGGCGACGGTGCCGGGGACGCCGATGCTTAAAGCGGAATCGCGCGATTTGGCTATGTCCGGCTTGCCATCCGCACCCAAAAAAATGTCGCGCGTGGTCGCGGCCGGCGCGGTCTCGCGAAAGTCGATGGCGATGTCTTCGTTACGATCCGCCGAGTGGATGACCATGAAGCCGCCGCCGCCGATATTGCCGGCGCGGGGATAGGTCACGGCCATCGCAAAGCCGGTGGCGACCGCCGCATCCACGGCGTTGCCGCCCTGGCGCAGGATGTCGGCGCCGATTTGGGCTGCGAGTTTTTCCTGCGCCACCACCATGCCGGATTCGGCGGGCACCGCGTGATAAGTGCCGGGGGCCGGCGGCGCATAAAAGCCACGCCGTCCTTCCTGTGCGTTCGACGGTCTGCAACAGATGATCGCAAACGTCAGCGCAACCAGGAATGCGCGCCGGCCTGCCGCAAACGGAATCATGCTTTGCTCCGACAAATGCCGCTGATGTCGCTATGATGCTATAGCGTCCGCTTGCGTTGGCAAACGATTCGGCGAGAAAGTGATCATGACGGCCCTTGCATCCGACGCGCGCAACGCTGGTATGCAACCGATCTATCCGCCACGCGCCGCCGTGACCGCGTGGATATTCTTCGACTGGGCCGCGCAGCCTTACTTCACCCTGATCACCACCTTCGTGTTCGCGCCTTATTTCGCCACCCATGTGGCCTCCGATCCCGCCCAAGGGCAAGCCTTGTGGGGATTTGCCACCGCCGCCGCCGGATTGGTGATCGCGCTGCTCTCGCCTGTGCTCGGCGCCATCGCCGACGCCAGCGGCCGGCGCAAGCCGTGGATCGCGGCCTTCGGCGCGCTATTGGTGATCGGCTCAAGCTTGATGTGGCTCGGCAAGCCCGGAGATCCCAGCGTCATCCCGCCTCTCTTGATCGCCTATGGCATCGCCACCATCGGCGTCGAATTCGCCACCGTGTTCAACAATGCGATGATGCCGACGCTGGTGCCGCCCGATCGAATCGGGCGGTTGTCCGGCACCGGCTGGGCCACCGGCTATGTCGGCGGAATTTTGAGCCTGATCCTGGTGCTCGGCTTCCTCGCCGCCAGCCCCGAGAGCGGCCGCACCTTGTTCGGCTTCATGCCGCTGTTCGGTCTCGATCCCGTCAGCCATCAGGGCGACCGCATCACCGGACCGCTCACCGCCGTATGGTTCATCATCTTCGTGCTGCCGATGTTCTTGCTGACTCCGGATTATCCCGCGAGGCGGGCGGTGCGCGAGGCGTTGCGCGAAGGACTGAGCGATCTGCGCCGCACGTTAAGCGAATTGCCGAAGCACAAGTCGATGGCGGCGTTCCTGCTCGCCAACATGGTCTACACCGACGGGCTGGTGTCGCTATTCGCGTTCGGTGGCATCTATGCCGCGGGCACGTTCGGCTGGAATACCATCCAGATCGGCAGCTTCGGCATCCTGCTGGCGATCGCCGGCAGCTTCGGCGCGTGGATCGGCGGCAAGCTCGATGACAGGTTCGGACCGAAGCGGGTGATATCGGGCAGCCTGATCATCCTGCTGCTGTCGGTGATCTGGATCCTGACGGTCGACCGCGATCATGTCCTGCTGATGCAGGTCGCGCCGCCGGTGCCGGGCGGCGGCCTGTTCGCCGCGACCGCCGAAAAGGTCTACCTTCTGCTCGGATGCCTGATCGGCATGGCCGGCGGCCCGCTGCAGGCGGCGTCGCGCACCTTGCTCATTCGCATGGCGCCGAAGGACCGCATCGCGCAATATTTCGGGCTGTTCGCGCTGACCGGAAAGGTCACCTCCTTCGTCGGACCGCTCTTGATCGGCTTCGTCACCTGGGCGACCGCGAGCCAGAAGGCGGGCATGGCGGTGCTGGTGGTGTTTTTCCTGGCGGGACTGCTGTTGTTGAGGAGGGTGAGGGACTAGTAGGGCGGATTAGCGCAGCGTAATCCGCCGCCTTTCGCTATCGGCTCGTCTGTGGTGGGTTACGCTTCCGCCTGCGCCCGTTGAGCGACCGCGTCCGCGGCTCGCTAACCCACCCTACAATCCGTTCTCAATGCCGGAAATGCCGCACGTCCGTAAACACCATGGCGATGCCGTGCTCGTCGGCGGCCTTGATGACCTCGTCGTCGCGCATCGAGCCGCCGGGCTGGATCACCGCGGTGGCGCCGGCCTCGACCGCAACCAGCAGCCCATCGGCGAACGGGAAGAACGCATCCGACGCCACCACCGAACCCCTGGTCATCGGTTCGCTAAGTTTTGCCTCGTCGGCCGCATCCTGCGCCTTGCGCGCGGCGATGCGCGCCGAATCGACGCGGCTCATCTGGCCCGCGCCGATGCCGACGGTGGCCAGATCCTTGGCATAGACGATGGTGTTGGACTTGACGTGTTTTGCCACGCGGAATGCGAATTTGAGATCGCGCAGCTCGGCGTCCGATGGCGCGCGCTTGGTCGCCACCGTCAGAGGCATGTCATCGACCACGGCGTTGTCGCGGCTCTGCACCAACAGGCCGCCGGCGACGGTTTTGGCAGTAAGGCCCGCCGCACGCGGATCGGGCAGGCCGCCCGCCAGCAACAGCCGCAGGTTCCTTCTTGCCGCGACGATGGCGATGGCTTCGTCGGTCGCGTCCGGCGCGATGATCACCTCGGTGAAGATTTCGGTGATCGCGCGCGCCGCGTCGGCGTCAAGCGTGCGATTGAGCGCGACGATGCCGCCATAGGCCGAGGTGGAGTCGCATGCCAGCGCCTTGCGATAGGCGTTGACGAGGTCGGCGCCTTCGGCGACGCCGCAAGGGTTGGCGTGTTTGACGATAACGCAGGCGGCGGTACGCGTGGCCTCGAACTCGGCAATGCATTCGTAAGCCGCATCGGTGTCGTTGATATTGTTGTACGACAGTTCGCGGCCCTGCAGCTGCCGCGCGGTGGCGACGCCGGGCCTGTGATCCGGCGTGCGATAAAATGCCGCGGTCTGGTGCGGATTCTCGCCATAGCGCAGCGGCTGGATCAGCCGGCCGCCGAGTGCGCGAAACTCCGGCGCGTCGTTTTTCAGCTCGGCTGCGAACCAGTTCGAGATCGCCGCGTCATACGCCGCGGTGCGCGCATAGGCTTTCGCGGCGAGCCGGCGGCGCAGCGCCAGTGTAGTCGCGCCCTTATGGGCGGCGAGTTCGTCGAGCACAGCCTGATAATCCTGCGGCTCGACCACGACCGCGACGTCGTCGTGGTTCTTCGCGGCGGCGCGGATCATCGCGGGCCCGCCGATGTCGATATTCTCGATGCACTCCTCGAAACCGGCGCCTTTATCGACGGTGGCCTCGAACGGATAGAGATTGACCACCAAGAGATCGATCGGCGCGATGCCGTGATCCTTCATGGATTGTGCATGCTCGGCATTGCCGCGGATCGCCAGCAATCCGCCATGCACCTTCGGGTGCAGCGTCTTGACCCGGCCATCCATCATTTCCGGAAAACCGGTGACGTCGGACACGTCGGTGACCTTCAATCCGGCTGCGGCTATCGCCTTGGCGGTGCCACCGGTGGAGACCAGATCGATGCCGTGGCCGGCCAGCGCGCGGGCGAAGTCGATCAGGCCGGACTTGTCGGAAACGGATAACAGAGCGCGGGTCACGCGGTGGTCGGTCATGAAGTCGATCCTGCGGAATAAGCCCGCCGCGTAGCATGATTTTGTAAGGCATGAAACCGCGGAATCGGGCAGGAGCGTAGGGTGGGCAAAGCCTTCGGACGCGAATGCGTCCGAAGGCGTGCCCACCAATGTTTCGCGCAATGTTAGATGGTGGGCACGGCGCGAAGGCGCGCCTTTGCCCACCCTACAAATTCTACAGCGGCAATTCCGGCTCGCGTCGTGCGTTGCGTTTCGCCGTGGTTGCCGAGGCCGAGGTGCTGGAGCGCACAAAGCTCCAGCGGATGCTGGAGGCGGCCCGCGAGTCCTGTTTGATCACGATCTGGGCGGTGCGCCGCGGGCCGTCATTGCCGGCGAGGAAGACGCTGTCTTCGAGCTCGACCTTGTCGTCGAGCGCTTCGAAGGTCCAGACGTCGCGGTTGGGCAGCACCAGCATCACGCCGCGGGCGTCGCTGAGCCGGCTCGCCTTCACCGACGGATGCAGGTGAAACCGCAGCGCATAGTCGCCGTCATTGCCCTTGATCCGTCCGCCCGGCGCAGGGTTGAGCGTGTCCTCGCCGTCCAGCCGGGTGCCGTCATGCGATACCATCAGCACGCGCTGGTGGATCACGCCGAATTTTGAGAGATAACCGTCATGCGAGGCGGTCAGCAGATTCCCATTGGTCACTGCCTCGCGAAAACTTTCGACATTGGACGGGCCGCTGACGATCGGCGAGCCCTGCAGCAGCCGCTTCACCGCCGAGAGCTCGACGAACTGGCAGGATGAGGCTGCGTGATAGGTCAGCGTGGAATGCGCCGGCGTACCGCGCGCGAAGACGCGCCAGTTGTCGCGGCCGGTGGCGGGCATGCCGCAATTGATTACGATGCGGCTTGGCCCCGACGACAGTTCGAACGACAGGCACCCGGCATGGGCGTCGTGGCTGACATTGGCAGGCGGCGGCGCGCCGGTGTCCATGATCACGGTCATCGCGCCGGCATCAAGCCGCTGATAGCCGGTATGCGGCATGTTCACCATCGGCGTGCCGTGCGTGTCGTCATAGGCGAGCAGGGTGGCCAAGAGATCGGAGGGCGTGCCGCTCATGCCGTTGAACAGCGCGAAAGTGCCATCGCCGTGGCGGAAGAAGCGCAGCATCGGCATCATGCGGTCGATCGCATTGAGCAGCGCCGGCGGCGGCGCGATGTTCCTCGCGGCAAAGGTCTGGCGCAGCGGCAGCAGGTCGATCAAGAGCTCGATCAGCGCCCCGGGGTTGCGCGAGATATGGCCGCCGTCGGGCAGGATCTGCCGCTGCAGTTCATCGGACAGTTTTCGCGTGGCGGTGCGGATGTGGCGCGCCTGGTTGGCAAGACAGAGCGAGGCGTAGCACAGCGCGATCAGCACCTGCAGCCGCGGCACGCCGTCCGGAATGTCCAGCATGGTGTAGCGCAGGAAGCGGATCTCGCGGGTGAGGCCGCGCAGATAGCGGCGATAGAATTTGCCGTCGGTATCGCCGAGCACCAGGGGCGCCTGCGACAATAGCGAGATCACGCGGCGCGCCAGCACGTCGGCACGGCGGCCGATCGGACGCTTGCGGTTGGGATTGGAAATCCAGTCGTCGACCAGCGAGCGGGCATTGGCGCGGGTGATCGCCGTGTCCGCCGCACGCAGATGCCGCAGCCACCCAAAACCGAGCAGGTTGACTTCCCAGTCCTCCGACGGCGGCTCCAGGTCGAACACCGAGCGGCCGTGGCAGGTGACGATCTTGCCGGCGAACACGAAGCGGCCGGCATAGACCTCGGCGGCGCGGGTGGCGTCCGCGGTGCGCAGATCGTGCGGCGCGATGATCAGCCGGTCGGTGCGTCCCGGCCAAAGTCGCGACAACGCCACCGAGCCCCCGCTGGCGCGCGCCATCGCGTTCCGCGCGAAGCGGCCCATGATCAGCGTCGAAATACGTCTGCGTTGAGCGACCGACACGCGCGCCTTAAATCTCAAATGGAGAGGGATTCGCCGGGAATCCTTTTAACTTGAGAAGGATTCTCTGCGAATCCTTATTAATCCGGAAACGCGGTCACGGCACTATTGGAATGCAGCGAATCCGCAAATTCGCCTGTAAATATCAGGATTTAACCAGCCGCGCCGCATAGAAACCGTCGAGCCCGCTCAAGCGGGGGTCGGCGTGCGGCAGGTGACAGGGCAGGGTGCGGAGGTCACCGTCCGGGGTCAGAATTTCCGCCAAACCGGCCACCTCGCCGGCCTCGACGGGGGCACGGCGCATGCCCGAATCGGCCGCGAGCAGCCCTGCGATGGCCTGTTCGCCCTCTTCCGGTTCCAGCGAACAGGTGCAGTAGACCAGCGTGCCGCCGGGTTTCAGCAGTGCGACCGCCCTGTGCAGCAGGCGTTTTTGCAGCGCCATCAGCGCGCCGATGTCGAGTTCCTGCCGCAGCCAGGCCACGTCGGGGTGACGCCTGATGGTGCCGGTGGACGCGCAGGGCGCATCGACCAGCACGCCGTCGAACGCTTGCTCGCTTTGCCATTCGGTCGCATCCGCCACGACCATCGCCGCCTCCAGGGCGAGCCGCGCAAAATTGTCGCGCAGCCGCGCCACGCGATTGGGCGAACGGTCGATCGCGGTGACCCTTGCGCCGGCCTGCACCAGCTGCGCGGTCTTGCCGCCCGGCGCCGCGCACAGATCCGCGATTGCTTTGTCCGTGACGTCGCCGAACAGCCGCGCCGGCAGCGCCGCGGCGGCGTCCTGCACCCACCATTGCCCTTCGGCAAAGCCCGGCAGCATGGTCACCGAGCCCTGCAGCAGCGTGCGCACGGTTCCGGTCGCCAGCTCTTCGCCATGCAGCCGCGTCGCCCACTGCGCGGCGTCGGATTTTACCGTCAGATCGAGCGAGGGCTCATGACTGAGCGCGACGGCGATTTGTTTCGCCGTGGCCTCGCCGTAATGCGCGACCCAGCGCGCCATCAGCCAGGGCGGCACGTCCAGGGTCTGCGCGGCAACCTCGTCGATCAGCGGCTGGCCCTCGCGCGCGCAGCGGCGCAGCACCGCGTTGACGAGGCCGGCATATTTCGCGGCGCGGCGGTCCGATTGCACCAGGCGCACCGACAGGTCGACCGCGGCGTGATCGGGCACGTCCATCCAGAGAATCTGCGCCGCGCCGATCAGGAGCGCGCTTTGCGCGCGCGGCGCGTCGGTCGGAATGCCGCGGTCCAGCAGCCGCGACAGCACATGGCCGAGGGTTCCCAGCCGCCGCAGGATGGTGGCCACCAGCCGCCGCATCAGCGCGCGGTCGCGGTCGCTCAGCGTCTTCAGGCCGGGATGGGCGGCGGCACCCTCGAGCTGGTCGTCGAGGGTGCGGCGCTTGTGCAGCACGCCGTCCAGAATATCCGCCGCGATCCGCCGCGCCGCGAGGCCGGGCACCTCGGTGGGCGGTGCGAATCGTACAGGAGGCATAAGGTGCTAATCGCTTTCGAAACAACGGGCGGCAGTGAGACGCGGAATCATGTGTGACACGGGAATATGCCAAATGTAAGAATCGCCATGGCAATTTCACAGTTTGGGTATGATCTATGTGCTGACGTTTGTGTGAGGCCGAACCTTCAAGATGCGTGATCCCTGAGATGACCAACGATTCCTCGCAGCCGCCACCAGCGCCGCCGCGCAAACCGTTGTCGCCCGCGGCCCAGCGCGCGCTCGCCGAAGCCGAAGCGCGCCGCGCGGCCGCCGCACAGACAAAACCCGAGCCGGCGGCGAAAGAGTTTCAGGGTCCCAAGGGCCCGGAGCCGACGCGCTACGGCGACTGGGAGAACAAGGGGATCGCATCGGATTTTTAGCTTCAATCTTGCCGCAATAGATGGCGATGGTCCTATCTGGGCGGTATCTATCGGGCGGTGACAGGTTTTCTTGCGCGAGAGGCGGGTTTTTGTCCTTCATCTTCCCTGCCACCCAAATTCGATAAAACTGCCCGGCCATCTGGAAATTCGACGACCAGTTTTAGCGAACCGCCCATGGCTTCAATGTAGCTCTGCAACGTGGATACCAGAAGGTCACTGCGGCTTTCCAGACGCGAGACACTATCCTGCCCAATGTTGAGAGCTTTGGCCATCTGCACTTGGGTAAGATGGCGGGCCTTGCGGACATGCTGAAGCGCCATCTCTTCACCAATAAGTTGCTGTGCCCGTGCCGTCACCCTGGCGCGCCGCTTCGCTGGCAAATTGCCAATAATCTGATTGATGTTCTTCATTTTTTACTCCTGTTGCCCGCTGCAAGCACAGCAATGTGCGCAGCAAACCTTGCGTCTGCCGTTCTTATCAAGGCGCGATAAAATCTCGACTGGTTCTGCCCTTCCTTGTTCCCGCCGACCAGGACGATGGCCTGTCTTGCGGGATCAAAAGCAAATATGAAACGCCATAGCCCATCTAACCGGAACCTCAGTTCTTTCATATTTGGGAAAGATGATCCTTCCAACGTATCGACATTTGGCCGGCCTAGCGCGGGTCCAAACTTTTCCAGCAGCTTTAGCCGGGCCAATAGTTCATCCTGAACTGCTTCAGGAAGTTCGGCGAACTCGTTTTCAAATTCATTATGAAAAAACACGCGCCACGCCATGGGCGATAAATGCATCGAAAACCATATGGTGTCAAGTACATGTCATTTGCCGACTCCGGCCGCAGGCTTTCCAGGCGCGTCGACAAGATTTCATAAGGAGTGACGAGCGGTGATCCGCACTGACCGGCTGACGCTTCGGAACTGGCGGGAGTCCGACAGAGACGCATTTGCGCGGCTGAACGCCGCTCCCGAGGTGACGCAAGATTTGGGCGGTCCTCTGGATCGCACCGAGAGCGACGCCAAATTCGACCGCTACGTGGCAGCCTTCGAACGGCACGGCTTCTGCCGCTGGGCGCTTGAAGATTTGAGCGGGCAATTCCTCGGCTATACCGGCGTCATGCCATCGCGACCCGGGCATCCCCTTGGGCCTCATGCCGATATAGGCTGGCGTCTCGTCCGCGCGGCCTGGGGCCTAGGCTACGCCACCGAGGCCGCGAAGGTATCGTTGAAGGATGCGTTCGAGCGGGCGCGGCTCAAGGAAGTGCTGGCCTACACCTCAGTGGACAATGTCCGATCCCGGGCGGTGATCCGGCGATTGAACATGCAGCGCGCGGCATCGCTGGATTTTTCCGAGCCGCTTGGCACGGGGATGTGGCAGGGCATGGTCTGGGTTGCCCGACCGGAAAACGGCCACAGATAGTCAGCGGCGTTGCCGCGGCCGGAGATGCACGACGTTACGATGGCGGCCCATCGCGGTGGCTGGTGCAACAGTGCGCGAGACGCCAGTCAATTGTGCGAGAAAACGAGCCGGTGCTTTTGATTCATGCTGCTTTCGCCAGACTCAGTTTAAGCCCAAGCACTTTCAAGGCTTTGTTGACCGTTTCAATGGTCGGATTGCCGCCCGGCCGAAATGATTTGTAGATCACTTCACGGCTCAATCCGGTGTCGCGCGCAAATTGACTGATACCGCGCGCTTTCGCCACATCGCCAAGGGCTACGGCGATAAAGGATGGATCGTCTTCGTCCAGCGCCGCTTCGATATAGGCGATTTGCTTTTCAGGCGTCTTAAGGTGATCGGTGACGCTAAATTTGGTAAGTTTGAGGGGCATTGTCACGCTTCCTTTGCCATTCTTTTGGCAACAGCAATGTCCTTGCGCTGCGATTTCTTGTCCCCGCCGCAAAGCAGAATGACGAGCGTCTTTCCTCGGCGGGCAAAGTAGACGCGATAGCCGGGACCGTAGTCGATACGAATTTCGCTGACGCCATCACCGACTGACCTAACGTCCCCCGGGTTGCCAATTTCCATACGGCGGATACGGGTGACAATCCGGGCCGCGGCGCGTTCGTCTTTCACGTTATCGAGCCAAGCCGTGAAAACGTCGGACTGAACGATCTGCATCCTGTGTATTGAGATACACAGCGCGCGGCAGGGTGTCAACTATAGTGCATAATCGAAACCGACGAAAAGATCGATGCAAGCGACGCGCCGCCCGATGACAGTTCCGCGAAGGCTATAACGCGAAGACTGGATTGCTTCGGTCGCGAAGCTTATCATCGGGCCGGCCAAAGGCCGGACCCGTTGGCTCCCTCGCAATGGCGAGATTGAGTTCCGCGATCAGCGCGTTACCACCACCGGCGTGCCGACCGAAACCCGCTGATAGAGATCGCTGATATCGGCGTTCAGCATGCGGATGCAGCCGTAGGAGACAAAGCCGCCGACCGAGCCCGGCGCATTGGTGCCGTGGATGGCGTATTCGCCGCCGGACAGCGTCATGGCGGCAACCCCCATCGGGTTGCGCGGCGAGCCGCCGGGGATCACGTCCGGCATGTTTGGCTTGTCGCGTTTCACTTCGCGCGGCGGCGACCAGGCCGGGTTGCGGTATTTGCCGTCGATCCGGGTGGTGCCGGCCCATTGCTTGCCGGCGCGGCCGACGCCGACCGGATAGCGCACGGCGCGGCCCTGATCGACCACCAGATACAGCCGGCGCTCGTTGGTCTTCACCACGATGGTCCCCGGCGAATAGTCGCCGCGAAAACCCACCACATCCGGGCGCGCCTGCGCCGTGCCTGTCATCGACAGTCCCACTCCGATCGTGGCTGCCAGCGCCACGGCAATCCTCACCGACATCGAACTCTCCTCATCGCCGCCCGCTCCGAACGGCAAATTCCACGCACACCTGCAAGGCGCGGGCATGCGATCCTTGCCCACGCATTCTTAACCGCGCGCATTAACCAAGAGGTTTCAGCCAGCGCCCCGGACCAATTCCGTGATGCCTACAGAAGGAAAACTTCGCAACAAAGTAAATGACTTGAAAACAACACTCGTTCGGAAACGACCGCGGAGCGGCCGGGCGCGGTCACAATATTGTTGATGGGCGGCGACCGCGCCTGAACCTGCTGCTATTGGGAGGGGACCAAGCTATCGAACCCGCGCCCCTTGAGTCCCTTAAGCCCAATGTCCGTCTCCCGCCGCCGTTTTCTCGCCGGCAGCGCCGCGCTCGCGGCGTTGTCGTCCGCCCGCGCGCAGGCGGCGGTGCGGCGCGCGCCGCCGGCGCCCTTCATGCTGGATGACGCGAGCCGGCTCAACGCCACGCCGATTGCCAGGCAGGCCGTGCTCACCTCATCGGAAGACGGCAGGCTGCTGCGCGAATTGCGCGCCACGCTGGGCGAGGCCGCAACCGAAGGCCGCCCCATTGCGTTTGGAGGTGCGAGGCATTCGATGGGCGGGCAAAGCCTGCCGCGCAACGGCATCGCCGCGTCCTTCGCGGCAACTGCGATCGAACCCGACCGCGAAAAGCGGATCTACCGGGTCAGCGCCGGCGCGCGCTGGCGCGACGTCATCCGCGTGCTGGATCCGATCGGCTTTTCGCCCGCGGTCACGCAGTCCAATCACGACTTCAGCATTGGCGGCACCCTGAGCGTCAATGCCCATGGCTGGCCGGTGCCGTTCGGTCCGTTCGGCTCCACGCTGCAGCGCTTTCGCATCATGCTGGCGGATGGCTCGGTCGTGACCTGCTCAGCTGCGGAGAACGCCGACTTGTTTCGTCTGGCAGTCGGCGGCTACGGCCTGTTCGGGATCGTGATCGACGCCGACCTTGCCATGGTGGAGAACGGCCTGCTGACGCCGGTGTCGGAATTGATGAAAGCCGAAATATTTGCGCGGCGATTTGCGGCGCGCGCCAACGATCCATCGCTCCGCATGGCGTATGGCCGGTTGTCGGTCGCGCGCGAGGGCTTTTTGCGCGAGGCGTTGTTGGTCGCCTACGCGCAAGCGCCGCAACAGCCCGGTCGCCTGCCGCCGCCGAAAAACTCTGCGGCCTTTTCCATGCTGTCGCGCGGCATCTTCCGTGCCCAGATCGGCTCCGAGCGCGGCAAGCGCGCAAGGTGGATGGCGGAAACCCGGCTGATGCCCAGGGTCGGTCAGGTTGCGCTTACCCGCAACACTCTGCTGAACGAGCCGGTCGCAGCACTGGCGGACCGCGATTTAGGCCGTACCGATATCCTGCACGAATACTTCGTAGCGCCGGATCGTTTCAATGAGTTTCTCGCCGCCTGCCGCGAGATCATTCCGTCGCACCGGCAGGATCTGCTCAATGTCACGCTGCGTTATGTTGATGTGGATTCATCGAGCGTGCTGACCTATGCGCCGCAGCCCCGCATCGCGGCCGTGATGCTGTTCGTCCAGAAACGAACCGCGGAGGCCGACGACGACATGCGGGCGATGACCGTCAAGCTGATCGACCGCACACTTGCGATCGGCGGCAGCTATTATCTGCCGTATCGATTGCACGCGACGCGCAAGCAGATGCGGTCGGCCTATCCGCGGCTCGACGAGTTCGTCACGGCCAAGCGGCGCTACGATCCGCAACTGCGGTTTCGCAACGCGCTGTGGGATACGTATCTGACGTGAGAGCGTGTCCCGGACGCGGTGCGGCATTCTTCATGCCGCTCCGCAGAGCCGGGACCGTACCAAACACCGGCGTTTCGTTACGGCCCCGGCTCTGCAGCGCACCACGCCGTGAAGGACGGCGCGCTGCGCTGCGTCCGGGGCACGAGACCAACACCGCGTCACGTGCAGCGGCTTACGCCCCCGCCGCCTTCTTGTTCTGCCGGTTCTTCACCAGGTCATCCACCACCGCCGGATCGGCCAGCGTCGAGGTGTCGCCGAGGCTTGACGGCTCATCTTCGGCGATCTTGCGCAGGATGCGGCGCATGATCTTGCCGGAGCGGGTTTTCGGCAGGCCGGGCGCGAACTGGATCAGATCCGGCGAGGCGATCGGGCCGATGTCCTTGCGCACCCACGCCACCAGTTCCTTGCGCAGCGCGTCGGTCGGTTCGGTGCCGGTCATCAGCGTGACATAGGCGTAGATGCCCTGGCCCTTGATGTCATGGGGATAGCCGACCACGGCGGCTTCCGACACCGCGGGGTTTGCGACCAGCGAACTCTCGACTTCCGCGGTGCCCATGCGGTGGCCGGAGACGTTGATCACGTCGTCGACGCGGCCGGTGATCCAGTAATAGCCGTCGGCGTCGCGGCGGCAGCCGTCGCCGGTAAAATATTTTCCCTTGTAGGTGGAGAAATAGGTCTGCTCGAAACGCGCGTGGTCGCCATAGACCGTGCGCATCTGCCCGGGCCAGGATTTTGCGATGCAGAGATTGCCCTGGGTTTCGCCCTCCATCACCTTGCCGTCGGCATCGACGATTTCGGGTATCACGCCGAAGAACGGCCGCGTCGCCGATCCCGGCTTGAGTTTTGTGGCGCCCGGCAGCGGCGTGATCAGGATGCCGCCGGTTTCGGTCTGCCACCAGGTATCGACGATCGGGCAGCGCTCGTCGCCGATCACGCGGTGATACCACTCCCAGGCTTCCGGATTGATCGGCTCGCCGACCGAGCCGAGCAGCCGCAGACTCTTGCGCGAGGTCTTCTTGACCGGCTCGTCGCCGCCCTGCATCAGCGCGCGGATCGCGGTCGGCGCGGTGTAGAAGATGTTGACCTTGTGCTTGTCGACCACGTTCCAGAATCGCGAATTGTCCGGATAGTTCGGCACGCCTTCGAACATCAGCGTGGTCGCGCCGTTCGCCAGCGGCCCGTAGAGGATGTAGCTGTGGCCGGTGACCCAGCCGACGTCGGCGGTGCACCAGTAGATGTCGCCGTCGTGATAATCGAACACGTATTGATGCGTCATCGACGCGAAGATCAGGTAGCCGGCCGAGGTATGCAGCACGCCCTTGGGCTGGCCGGTCGAGCCTGAGGTGTAGAGGATGAACAGCGGATCCTCGGCGTTCATCGGCTCGCACGGACATTCCGTGGTCACCATCGCAGCCGCCTCGTGGTACCAGAGGTCGCGGGTAGGATTCATGTCGACGGCGCCGCCGGTGCGTTTGACCACCACGACCCAGTCGACGCCGCCGCTCTTGGCGATGGCCGCGTCGACATTGGCCTTCAGCGGCACCTTCTTGCCGCCGCGCAGGCCCTCGTCGGCGGTGATGACGATCTTGGACGCGCAGTCGGTGATGCGCTGGGCGAGGCTATCCGGCGAGAAACCGCCGAACACCACCGAGTGGATGGCGCCGATCCGCGCGCAGGCCAGCATCGCATAAGCGGCTTCCGGGATCATCGGCAGATAGATAGTGACGCGGTCGCCCTTCTTGACATTGCGGGTGCGCAGGATGTTGGCGAACTTGCAGACTTCGTCATGCAGCTGACGGTAGCTGATGTGCTTCGATTCCGAGGGGTCGTCGCCTTCCCAGATGATCGCGGTCTGGTCGCCGCGCTTTTCCAGATGACGGTCGATGCAGTTCCAGGCGACGTTGAGGACGCCGTCCTCGAACCATTTGATCGAGATGTTGCCGGGGGCGTAGGATGAATTCTCGACCTTGGTGAATGGCTTGATCCAGCCGATCCGCTTGGCCTCTTCGGCCCAGAATCCGTCTGCGTCCTTGACCGAGCGCGCATACATGTCGCGGTATTTGGCGTCATCCACCCAGGCGCGCTTGGTCCAATCCGCGGACACGTCATAAATCTTCTCGGACATTGATTCCTCCACTGATGCGGCCGGTGCACGCGGCCGCCGCCACCGTCTTGGTATTGCCTGCGATTATGCGTTGGCCCGCCGGGGGCCGACAATAGGCGCTTTAGCCGGCTTCTCGCCATGCGCTGAATCAAACCGGAGGGGAATCCGGCGGGTGGCCGGGTGCACCTGACAGCCTTCTCCGGCGATCACGATCGCGTTGGGGTCGGTCCAAAACTAACCCTGTCGAGCGGATACCTGCCTTTTGCGGTAACCGGTAACCACAAATCCCTGCAAGAGGGCTGGCGCTCCCGGTCATTACCCCCTAAATGGCCCCCTCGTGGCCGGCGCCGCCGCCGGAACCAAAGAACAACAATCAGCATTAGCGAACACAGGGCTTAAGTCGAGGCGTTTAAAGTCATGATGGATCAGCAGAATTTCGAGGCTCCGCGGCCCGCTTCCGCCGATCCCGCCGTGGCTCTCGCAGAAGCGCTCGGTCAACTGCCCAAAGCTCCCGATGCAAGGCCCAAGGCAGCCAACGGGACATCGGTGGAATCCCTGGCCCAGGAGTTGGGTCTCAAGCTCGGCGACCAGAACGAATTGACCATCCGCCGCATCAAGCGGGGCAAAAGCTATTCCTTCGTCCGCGCCAACGGCACGCCGATCCGTCACACCGGCACCATCAAGCGGCTCAATTCGATGGCGGTGCCGCCGGCCTATGAAGAGGTGCGCTATTCCCCGGACCCGGCATCGCATCTGCAGGCCGTCGGCCGCGACGCCGCCGGGCGCCTGCAATATCGCTATCATTCCGACTGGGAAAAGGTCCGCGAGCAGCGCAAGGCGCACCGGCTGGCGCGGCTGGTGGGCGCTTTACCGAAAATCCGCCGCAACGTCTCGGCGCATCTGTCGGGCGATCAGCCCACCCGTGAATTCGCGCTCGCCGCGGTGATCGAACTGATCGCCCGCACCGCGATCCGTCCCGGCAACGAATCCTACGCCCGGCTCAACGGCACCCGCGGCGCCACCACGCTGCTGAAAGCCAATGTCGCGCTGGAGGATGATTGCGTGGTGCTGACCTTCAAGGCCAAGGGCGGCAAGGCCGTGCGCAAGGAATGCGACGCCGCCAAGCTGGTGCGCGCTATTCGTGTCCTGCGCGACCTGCCGGGCAAGCGGATGTTCCAGTTCAAAGACGCCGGCGGCAACATCCGCGCCGTCAGCACCACGCAGGTCAATGCGTTCCTGCGCGAGATCGCGGGCATCAAGATATCGCTGAAGGATTTTCGCACCCTGATGGCCTCCGCCGTGGTGCTGGAATCGCTGTCGCGGATTTCGCCTGCGGCCAGCGCCCGTGGCCGCAAGAAGCAGGTGCTGGAAGCCGTGCGCGCCGCGGCCGATGAGCTGTCCAACACGCCGGCAATCTGCCGCAAGAGCTATGTGCACGACACCATCGTCACCGCCTTCGAGGACGGCATTTTGGAGCGCTTTGCCGCGACCATGAAGGGCTATCGCTCACAGTCGAAGCGCGAGCAGCTGCTGGCGCAAGTGGTCGCGACCGCGGCGGCGTGACGCCGTTTATCAGCCGCGCCTTGCGATCCGTTCCGCGGATCGTCATAACATCACGATATGACCGACCGACGCTCCCTTCTGCGCGCGATTTACGATGCCGCGGTGGCCGCCGCGCATCCCGATGTGGTGCTCGCATCGCATTTGCGTCCCGTCCCTAAAGGCCGCGTGATCTGTCTCGCCGCCGGCAAGGGCGCGGCTGCAATGGCAGCGGCCGCGGAACGGCACTACCTCGACGCGCTCGAAATGGAGCCGTCGCGGCTCACCGGCATCGCCACCACGCGTCACGGCCATGGCGTTCCGACACGGCGAATCCAGGTGATCGAGGCCGGGCATCCGGTGCCCGACGAGGCGGGCCTCAAGGGCGCCGACGACAGCTTGAAGCTGGCCGCGGAGGCGACCGCGGACGATCTGTTGCTGGTGCTGCTGTCCGGGGGCGGCTCCGCCAACTGGATCGCGCCCGTCAGTGGCATCAGCTTCGCGCAAAAGCAGCAGGTGACCCGGGCGCTGCTGCGCTCCGGCGCGCCGATCGGCGAGATCAATACGGTGCGAAAACATCTGTCGCGGATCAAGGGCGGCCGTCTGGCGCGCGCCGGCCGGCTCGCCGAAATCGTGACGCTGGCGATCTCCGACGTGCCGCGCGACGATCCCTCCGCGATCGCATCGGGACCGACGGTGCCGGACCCGACCACGCTGGCGGATGCCCGCGCGCTGGTCGCGAAATACGACCTGAAACTCGATGAGGCGATCGACCGCGCGCTGAACGATCCGGCCAATGAAAGCTGCAAGCCCGGCGATGCCGTCTTCGCCCGCGCGCAGTTCGAGCTGATCGCGCGCCCGCGCAATTCGCTCGATGCCGCGATAAGACTGGCGAAGGACGCCGGCTACGAGATCGTCGATCTCGGCGCCGATCTCGAAGGCGAGGCCCGCGATGTCGCCGCCGATCACGCGCGGTTGGCGCTGCAAGCGCGCGCGCAGGGAAAACAGCTCGCGATATTATCCGGCGGCGAACTCACCGTGACGGTGCGCGGCCAAGGGCGCGGCGGTCCCAATCAGGAATACGCGCTGGCGCTGGCCGAGCTGCTCAAGGACGTCAGCGGAATTTCGGCTTTGGCGGGTGATACCGATGGCGCCGACGGCGGGGCAGGCAGCGCGAAGGATCCTGCGGGTGCGATGATCGATCAGCAGACTTTCGCGAAAATGAAATCGCTCGGCCTCGATGCGCAGAAGTATCTCGACAACAACGATGCCACGGCTTTCTTTGAGGCAACCGGGGATTTGTTGCTGACGGGGCCGACGCTCACCAACGTCAACGACGTCAGGGTGATTTTGGTCGACTAGAGCATTTTCCACTTAACATGCAGCATATCCGGAGTTGCGGAAGTAATTGGCGCATTCATCTGGCTGGAAGGCATCGAGAAGGCATGCGATGCGGTTCCAGAGGCTTTCCAGGGAGCGCTCGGCGGCCTTTCGTAGCAGGGCTTTGAGTTTTGCAAAGAGCTGCTCGATCGGATTGAAGTCCGGCGAATAGGGCGGCAGGTAAAGCAGCTTTGCGCCTGCAGCTTCGATCGCTTCACGTATCCCCGGCACCTTGTGAGCGCTGAGATTGTCCAGCACGACGACATCGCCTGGCTTGAGCGTCGGCACCAGAACTTGTTCGACATAGGCGTGGAAGCCGTTGCCGTTCATTGGGCCGTCGATGACGCATGGTGCGGTAAGAGCTGTGGAGCGCAGAGCGGCAACAAAGGTGGTGGTTTTCCAGTGACCATGCGGGATTTTGCCGATCAACCGTTCGCCGCGGGGAGCCCGGCCACGCAGCCGCGCCATCTTGGTTGAGGTGCCGGTTTCATCGATGAAGACCAGTCGGTCGGGATCGAGCCTGGGTTGATTGTCCACCCATGCCGTTCGCGCCGCGGCAACATCAGGCCGATCCTGCTCGGCCGCCCGAATGCTTTTTTTTGAAGCTGATGCCGTGGCGGTCGAAAAACCGCCAGACCGAACCGATCCCTGCCTTTTGTTGACGCTCTTCGAGCAGACGGCGCTGGATCTCTTCCAGTGTCAGGTCGGGCTCCTGCCGGACCAACCCAAGCAGCCATTCCTCGTGCTTCTTCAACGGCGACCGGCTCTGACCCTTGTTGGATTTGGCCTCAAAGCTGCCGGTCTCCCGCCAGCGCTTCGCCCAGCGGATCGCCGTCGAATCCCCAATCACAAACTGTCTTGCCGCCGCCCGCGCCGCCGACCCATCCTCAACAACCTGGATCACTCGAACTCGCAAATCGTTCGAATACCCCATCGCCAGCCTCCTCAGTCTGAGAAGACCACAGAATCTTATTCGCGGCTCTTTGGGAATCCCTCCAAATTCACAGAAAATGGAAAATGCTCTAGGTGTATGGTCCCGGCTCTGCGCAGCAGCGTGAAGAACGCTGCAGCGCGTCCGGGACACGTGCGGCTAAAACTCCGCGGCGATCTTGGCCAGCATGGCGAGCAACGCGGCGCGGTTGGAGCTGCCGAGCAATTCGTTGAGTCTCGCCTCGTGCTTGGTGGCGACCAGCTTTTTTGCGCGCGCCAGCACGGCGCGGCCCTTGTCGGTCAGCATCAGGACATGGGAGCGGCGGTCGTTGGTGGAGCGCATTCGCACGCACAGTTCGCGGCTTTCCAGGCCGTCGAGCATCGCCACGAAATTCGGGCGCAGGATGCCGAGCGTATTGGCGATTTCGGTCTGGTTGCGGCCGGGGTTCTTGTCGAGCAGCAACAGCACCGAGAACTGCGCCGGCGTCAGCTGCAGCGGCGCCACGCAGCGCAGAAAATCCTCGAAGATCTTCAGCTGCGCGCGCTTCAGCGCATAGCCGAGATGGTCGGACAATTCGCCCAACTGCAGCGCGTCGCTATCCGCGCCATCCGCGGCTTGCTCCTTGCGCGCCGTCTTCGCCACATCGACAGAAGCGGTCTTGGAAACAGTCATCGCTCGGCACCCGCAATCCCGGTAGGTTGAAATGACCCGGCAAAAGAGCGGGTCTTGATTATAAATGATAACTGTTATACAGTATATCAAACAAGCCAAGCGGATTCAACTGCTGTTATTTTTCGTCGGGCACAAAAACCCGGCGCGCGAGGGGGAAGCGCTTGAACACCACGATTCTGCTGTTCCTGCTGCAGGACGGCATCACCAACGGTGCGATCTACGCCCTGCTCGGACTAGCGCTGGTGCTGGTGTTCGCGGTCACCCGGGTGATCCTGATCCCGCAAGGCGAGTTCGTCACCTACGGTGCGCTGACCTATGCGACGCTGTCGGCGGGTCAGGTGCCGGGCACCGCGCGGCTCGCGGTGGCGATGGGGTTTGTGGCGTTTTGCCTCGATATCGTCAGCGCGAGAAAATCGCTGAACCTGCGCCGCATGCTGCGCGCGCTGGGGGTCAATATTCTTCTCCCCCTAGCCGTTCTCGCGCTAACCACCTGGCTCGCCAGCCGGCAGACCCCTATCGCCGTCAACATCGCGCTTTCGCTGGTGATCGTCGCGGCAATCGGGCTGTTCCTCTATCGCATCGCGTTCCAGCCGATCGCGCACACTTCGGTGCTGGTGCTGCTGATCGCATCGGTCGGCTGTCACCTCGCGCTGCAGGGCATGGGCCTGGTGTTCTTCGGCGCCGAAGGCCAGCGCGGCCCGACGATTTCCGATATGGCTTTCACGGTCGGGCAGTTGCGCTTCACAGGCCAGAACATCGCCGTCTACGCCATCACCATCACCTTCATCGTCGGGCTGTGGCTGTTCTTCGGCACCACGCTGTACGGCAAGGCGTTGCGCGCCACCGCGGTCAACCGGCTGGGCGCGCGGCTGGTCGGGATCCGCACCTCGCTGTCGGGACAGCTGGCATTTCTTCTCGCTTCGGTGATCGGCGCGATTTCCGGCATCCTGATCGTGCCGATCACCACGCTGTATTACGACACCGGATTCCTGATCGGCCTGAAGGGATTCATCGCCGCGATCATCGGCGGCCTGGTCAGCTATCCGCTCACCGCCGTCGCCGCACTGGTGGTGGGATCAGTCGAAGCCTTTTCGTCGTTCTATGCCAGCAATTACAAGGAGGTCATCGTCTTCACCCTGATCCTTCCGGTGCTCGTGCTGCGGTCGCTCGCTGCGCCCGCGGTCGAAGAGGAAAAGGATTGAGAGCGATGCCGCAGCGTCTTCCGGTCCTCATCTTTGCGGCTGTAATGGCGGTCATCCCGTTCATCCCGGGCATGCCGCCGTTCTGGCTCGTGCTCCTGGATAATATCGGCCTCGCCGCGCTGGTGGCGATGGGGCTGGTGCTGCTCACCGGCGTCGGCGGCCTTACCTCGTTCGGCCAGGCCGCATTCTGCGGGTTCGGCGCTTACACCACCGCAGTGCTGACCACCGCCTATGGCGTGTCGCCATGGCTGACGCTGCCGCTGGCGCTGCTGGTCAGCGGCGTCGCCGCGGTGCTGCTCGGCATCGTCACGGTGCGGCTGTCCGGCCATTACCTGCCGCTCGGCACCATCGCCTGGGGCATCGCGCTGTTCTATCTGTTCAGCAAGCTTGAATTTCTGGGCCGCAATGACGGCATCTCCGCGATCCCGCCGCTGGCGATCGGGCCCCTAAAAATGCTCGATCCCGGCACGATCTATTTTGTGATCTGGATCGCGGTGATCGTTTGCGCGGTGCTCTCGATGAACCTGCTGGATTCGCGCACCGGCCGCGCCATCCGCGCGCTCCGGCGCGGCCACGTCGCCGCCGAAGCTTTTGGCGTACAGACTCCGCGCGCAAAATTGCTGGTGTTCATCTACGCCGCGGTGCTGGCGGGATTGTCCGGCTGGCTCTATGCGCATTTCCAGCGCGCCGCCAATCCGACGCCGTTCGGCGCGCAAGCCGGCATCGAATATCTGTTCATCGCCGTGGTCGGCGGCGCCGGCTATGTCTGGGGCGCCGTACTCGGCGCGGCAATCGTCGTGGTGCTCAAGGAGATTCTGCAGAGCTATCTGCCGTTCATCTTTGGCGGCCAGGGCCAGCTCGAGATCATCGTGTTCGGCATCATGCTGGTGGTGTTGTTGCAGCTGGCGCCGACCGGGGTGTGGCCATGGCTGATGTCGCTGCTGCCGTTCGAGTTCGGCCGCAAACGGCCGGATAAAAAGGCCGCGCCGCTCGCGCATGTCAGACCGAACCCGGAAGCCGGCACGCTGCTGCAAATCGACAAAGCGCAAAAACGTTTTGGCGGCGTCATCGCCGTCAACAATGTCTCGTTCGATGTGCAGGCGCGCGAGATCGTGGCGCTGATCGGGCCGAACGGCGCCGGCAAGAGCACCACCTTCAACCTGATCACCGGCGTGCTCACCTCATCCGGCGGTACCATCGCGCTGCTCGGCAGGACCATCGACAACGCGCCACCGCAGGAGGTGGCAAAGCTTGGCGTGGCCCGCACCTTCCAGCACGTAAAGCTGGTGCCCGACATGACCGTGCTGGAGAACGTCGCGATCGGCGCGCACTTACGCGGCCACGCCGGCGCCATCGCCAGCATGCTGCGGCTCGACCGCGCCGACGAGGCCGGATTGCTCGCCGAAGCCGCGCGGCAGATCGAACGCGTGGGCTTGAGCGAGCAACTCAACCAGCTTGCGGGTTCGCTGTCGCTCGGCCAGCAGCGCATTGTCGAGATCGCACGCGCGCTGTGCGTCGATCCGATCCTGCTGCTGCTCGACGAGCCGGCGGCGGGCTTGCGGCATATGGAAAAGCAGCGGCTCGCAGCGCTGCTGCGGCAATTGCGCGACGGCGGCATGTCGGTGCTGCTGGTGGAGCACGACATGGGCTTTGTGATGGATCTGGCCGACCGCATCGTGGTGCTGGATTTCGGCACCAAGATCGCCGAAGGCACGCCCGCTGCGATCAAGAGCAATCCCGACGTGATCAAGGCCTATCTCGGAGCGGCGTCATGAGCGCGCTGTTACAGGTCACCGATGCGCATGTCGCCTATGGCAAGGTCGAGGCGGTGCGCGCGGTGTCGCTCGAGGTGCGCGACGACGAGATCGTCACCATCATCGGCGCCAACGGCGCCGGCAAGACCACGCTGCTCAACGCCATCATGGGCATCCTGCCGCTGCAGGGCGCCGCGGCGTTCGCGGATCAAGACATGGCGCAGCTCGAGATCGAAGATCGCGTTGCCGCGGGCCTCAGCCTGGTGCCGGAGCATCGCGAACTGTTTTCCACCATGAGCGTCGAGGACAATCTGCAGCTCGGCGCGTTCCGCATCGCCAAGGCGACTGCGGCAAATTCCTTCGAGCGGGTCTACACGCTGTTTCCGCGGTTGAAGGAACGGCGCAGGCAGCTGGCCGGAACGCTGTCCGGCGGCGAGCAGCAGATGCTGGCAATGGGCCGCGCGCTGATGGGCGCGCCGAAATTGCTGATGCTGGACGAGCCGAGCCTTGGGCTGGCGCCGATTATTGTGGCGGACATCTTCCGCACCATCGGCGAATTGCGCGCGGCCGGCGTCTCGGTGCTGCTGGTCGAGCAGAACGCGCAGGCCGCGCTGCGGATCGCCGACCGCGCCTATGTGATGGAGCTCGGCGAATTCATCCTAAACGGACCCGCGGCTGACATCGCCAGCAACCAGCGCGTCGTCGCGAGCTATCTCGGATTCCAGCACGAGGGACAAAGCGGGATTTGAAAAATCCTCCCTCCAAGCGAGGGTGTAGGAAGGCTGGAGTTCTCGTTTCTCAGAGTTGCTGGACGCGTCACGTTACCTTACCCTCCCCTGAAGGGGGAGGGTCGTCGCGCATCGAACGAAGTGAGATGCGCGGCGGGGTGGGGTGACAGCGCCGGAGCGAGATAAGATGATCTCAACAGTCATACGCCGCGCGACTGCGAAGCGACTACGTTCGAGTACGACGCCTCACGAACGTGTCTTGTGGCGCGCGCTGAAAGAACTTCCCATCTCTGGCACGCACTTCCGCCGTCAGGCGCCAATCGGTCCGTATGTCGTTGATTTTTTCTGTCCGGCGGCGCACCTGATCATCGAGCTCGACGGCGGACCACAATGACGACGAATTCGCGAAGCGCGATGGTGAACGGCAACTTTGGCTTGAGCGGGAAGGATATCGTGTCATCCGATTCTGGAATTCGGATATTACGGGCGATCTGAACGCGGTGCTCGAACGAATTTACGTTGAGCTGTATGGCTCACGCGAAGCTGAGATCGCACGATTGAAACATCAGCGGCGACCGAAACGGACCGCTGTCACCCCACCCCGCTCGCCCGACGATGCTTGCGCATCGTCAAGCGAGCGACCCTCCCCCTTCAGGGGAGGGTAAGAGGCGCTACTTCGCCGGAACGTACTTGCCGTCCTTCACCGTCAGCAGGATGCGGGCGCGGTCGTCGAGGCCGTAGCGGTCCTTTTCGGTGAAGTTGTAGACGCCCTGGCTCGCCGCCAGTTCCTTCTCGCTCATCAGGGCCTGACGGATCGCTTCGCGGAATTCCGGCGTTCCGGGCTTGGCCGTCTTCAACGCCACCGGCACCACGCGTTCGAGAATCTTGAAGGCATCGTAGGAGTGGCCGGCGAACTGGCTGCGGGTGTTGGCGCCGTATTTCGCTTCATAGGCGGTGTTGAGCGCCAGGCCCGGCTTCTTGGTCAGCGCGCTGTCGGGCTGGCCCTCCGGATTCATCACCGGACCGGACGCCATGATGACACCTTCCGCCGCCGGACCAGCGATGCGTATAAAATCCATGCTGGCGGCGCCGTGGTTGTGGTAGATCAGCCCCTTGTAGCCGCGCGCGCGCAGTTCGGTCTGCGGCAATGCCGCAGCCGTGCCCGACCCGCCGACCAGGATCGCGTCGGGATTGGCGGCGATCAGCTTCAGCACCTGGCCCGTGACCGACGTATCCGGACGCGCATAGCGCTCCTCATCGACAATCGTCAGGCCCAGCGGCACGCCCTGGGTTTTCAGATCGTTCATCCAGAGATCGCCGTAGGAATCGGAGTAGCCGATATAGCCGACGGTCTTGATGTTGTGCGCCTTCATGTGCTCGTAAATGCCCTTGCCCATCAGCGGCACCGGCTGCGGCATCGCCACCGACCATTTGGCGCGCTCCGGCGTAATCGGGAACGGCGCGAGGCTGAGATGCGGAACGCCGGCTTCATTGGCGACCGTCGATACCGCGACGGTCGGCGGGGTGGTCGACGAGCCCATGATGACGTCGGCCTTGGACTCGGTGACGAAACGGCGTGCATTGGTGGTGGCCGCGGTCGGATCGCCGCCGTCATCGAGCACGATCACCTTCAGCGGTACGCCGCCGATTTCCTTGACCACGAAGTCCAGCGCGTTGCGTTCGGGAATGCCGAGCGCAGCCGCGGGGCCGGTAGTGGTGACGGTGATGCCGATCACGATTTCATTGGATTGCGCCATCACCGGCGATCCCGGCAGCGCCAGCGCCGCCAGGGCCACGGCCGACAAAAACAGCTTCTTCATTCATTCCTCCCGTTGGTGTTGTTGTTTTCCTAGTCGAATTGCGCCACTGGGGCATCCCTTCTTTAGGTTATGCCGTCAGCCCTGCTTGAATTTCGCGATGATCTCCTCCGGCACGGGCGCCGATTTCAGCCTGCCGGGATCGTCCGGATGGCGGCCGACCAGCACGCGGGTCTCGAACGCCTCGATCGCCAACGCCTCGCCCTTGAACACGTTGTGGACCACGTCAAAACTCGAGCGGCGCCAGGCCTCGACGCGGCTCTCGATTCTGATCCAGTCGCCATGGGTCGACGCGATATGGAATTTCGCGCGGGTATCGACCATCGGAATCCCGACCACGCCATATTTCTTGACGATGTCCTGCTTGGAGAAGCCGGCGGCCTCGAACATGATCGAGGTGGAGTCGTCGAACATTTCGAAATAGCGCGGGTAATACACGATGTTGGCGGGGTCGCAGTGGCCCCACTGGATCTGCACATCACGGCGGTGAACGAACATCGGCGTCACTCAATCCAAATTTTTGACGGGATCAATTGAAGCACTCCATCGCAACGCCGACAGCGCGCTCCCTCTCCCCGCTCTTTCGCGGGGAGAGGGTTGGGGTGAGGGGCCAGGCACTGCGTCACGACGCGCTGCGGGCTCGCGGGTCGCGAATTGGAGCAACTCTTGAAAGCTGCAAATGAATGCATCGCAGTGCCACGCCCCTCACCCGGATTGCTGCGCAATCCGACCTCTCCCCGCGAAAGAGCGGGGAGAGGTGATGCTGAACTCGCGGCGCGAGCTAACATCATTTCGGTGCCATGCGCAGCGAGGCATCGAGCCGCACGACTTCGCCGTTAAGGTAGGGATTGTCGATCATGTGCAGTGCCAGCGAGGCGTACTCGTCCGGCGAGCCCAATCGATGCGGAAACGGAATTGCCGAGGCAAGGCTGTCCTGCGCCGCCTGCGGCAACGCGCCGAGCAACGGCGTCAGGAACAGGCCGGGCGCGATGGTCAAGACGCGGATACCGAACTGCGCCAGTTCGCGCGCGATCGGCAGCGTCATGCCGACGATGCCACCCTTCGACGCCGAATAGGCCGCCTGTCCGATCTGTCCGTCGTAAGCCGCAACCGATGCGGTGGAAATGATGACGCCGCGCTCGCCGCCATCGAGCGGCTCGAGCTTTGTCATCTCCGCCGCCGCCAGCCGCAGCATGTTGAACGAGCCGATCAGGTTGACCCGGATCACGCGATCGAAATCCGCCAGGCCGTGCGGCCCCTCGCGGCCGACCACGCGCTTGGCGACGCCGATCCCGGCGCAGTTCACCAGCACGCGCGCCGGCCCATGCGCCTTCGACGCCGCAACCACCGCCGCTTCGCCGGACGCGGCATCGGCGACGTCGCAGGCGATCGCGAACCCGCCGATCTCCTTCGCCAGTTCCTCGGCCAGTTTTAAGTTGAGGTCGCATACCGCGACTTTGGCGCCCTGCGCGGCGAGTTTTCGCGCGGTGGCGGCGCCGAGTCCCGATGCGCCTCCGGTGACGATGGCGGCTTGATCTTTTAGTTGCATGGTTTCCTCCGAATACGAATTGTCTATTTCAGCGAGATGATTTGCGAGTCGGGTGTCGGCGCATAAAGAGCATCGATCATCGCAGCGCGATGCTCCAGCACCGCGCGCTGATTGATCGAACCCTTGTCGGTAACTTCGCCGCGGTCGATCGACAGTGGCGTATCGAGCAGCACCGCGCGGGTGACACGCGTCGACGACCCGGTCGCCTCGGTTGCGAATTGTTTCAGCCGCTCGGCGAAGGCTTGCCGGACGGCCGGGTCGGACGCCGCTGCCGCAAGATCGCCCGATGGCAGCGCCGGATTGACGACACGGCAGCCATCGAGGTCGAGAACGACAAGTGCGGACAGTTCGTCGCGGTTGATGCCGGCGATCACCACGTCGCGGACCAGCGGCGCGCAGGCCGCGACAAAGCGCGCGCGCAACGGCCCGACGCTGACCCAGGTGCCACTGCCGAGCTTGAAATCCTCGGAAAGGCGGCCGTCGAAGTCGAAGCCGGCATGCCAGTCGTCTGGATCGACCGGTTTGATGGCATCGCCGAAGATGTAGAAACCTTCTTCATCGAAAGCTTTCGCGGTCAATTCCGGCTGGCGCCAATAACCCGGCGTGACGTTGGGTCCCTTGGCGCGAACCTCAAGTTTGCCGTTGTTCGGAATAAGTTTCGCGTCATTGCCCGACACCGGCAGTCCGACATGGCCGGAGCGGCTGGTCGAGGGCGTGACCGACATGAAGAACGGCGCGGTTTCGGTAGCGCCGAGGCCGGTCAGCATCGGCACCCGAGTGCCGGTTTCCTGCACCGCCAGTTCGTCGAGCGAATTCCAGACATAGGGCGACAACGCCGCGCCTGAAAAGAACATCGCGTGCAGGCGCGAGAAGAATTTTTTGCGCAGCTGCGCATCGTCGCGCAAATACGGCAGCAGCAATTCGTAGCCCTTCGGCACATTGAAATAGACCGTCGGCGAAATCTCGCGCAGATTGCGCACGGTTTCCTCGATGCCGCCGGGCATCGGCTTGCCCTCGTCGAGAACCATCGAGCCGCCGTTGAACAGCGTCAGCCCGATATTGTGATTGCCGCCAAAAGTGTGGTTCCACGGCAGCCAGTCGACGATGACGGGCGGCTCGTCCTTCAGGAACGCCAGCGTCTCGCGCAGCATCACCTGATTGGCTGTGATCATGCGCTGGGTGTTGATGACGGCCTTGGGGTTGCCGGTCGAGCCGGAGGTGAGCAGGAATTTTGCGATGGTGTCGGGACCGATGGCGTCATGCGCCGCATCAAGGCCGGGATGCTCGGGAGTCGCCAGCAATTCGGCGAGCATGGTCACGCCGCGCCCGGGTAGCGCGCCGCGCGCGGCGACGATTTCGGTGCTGGCCGGGACATTGGCGCGCAGTGCGTCGGCGAATTTCGTGGCGTCGTCGGCGAACACCAGGCCCGGCGTCAGCAGTTTTATCAGATATGCGAGCTTGCCGTAGTCCTTCGAGATCAGCGAATAGGCCGGCGATACCGGGCAGAACGGAATTCCCGCGTAGAGCGCGCCGAACGCCATCAGCGCGTGATCGATGGAGTTGCCGGAGAGGATCACGATCGGCCGCTCGGGCGAAAGGTCGCGCGCGAGCAAGCCTGAGGCGATGCGCCGGGCCGCGGCCAGCAATTGCGCGTAATTGATCTTGCGCCAGCCGCCGCCGTCGCGCTCGGCCATGAAGACGCGGTTCGGTTCCATCGTCGCCCAGTGATGCAGACGATCGGTGATGCGGACGGGATAGTCGCCGAGCGCGATTTTGGGGCGCAGATAGATCGTGCCGTCGTCGCGGCGGTCGATGGTGACAGTGGGATTGCCGAACGAGATCGCGCGCAACGGATGAGCGGCGCTCGAAGCGTCGCGCTGTCCGGTCGGGATCGTATTCGGCTTCGCGCTCATGTCAGGTCGGCTTCACCTTGGCGGTCTTGCGATCCAGGAAATCGCGGATCCGGCGCTTTGCCTCCTGGTCGCTCTGCGCCACCGTCGCCATCAACAATTCCATCAGCAGCCCGGTCTGCGGATTGGCCTCCGCGATCATCGGCAGCGCCTGCAGCACCGCGAAATTGGTCAACGGCGCATTCGCCGCGACGCGCTCCGCCAGCTCCATGGCTTTCGACAAGGCGCCGCCTTGTTCGGTCAGGTATTGTGAAAAACCATAGGCCGCGCCTTCGGTCGCTGAATAGACCCGCCCCGTCAGCATCATGTCGGTCATCCTCGCCACGCCGATCAGCCGCGGCAACCGCACCGAGCCGCCGCCGCCGACAAAGATGCCGCGCTGGCCTTCCGGCAGCGCGTAGTAGGCCGACGGCTCGGCAACGCGGATATGCGCGGCGCAGGCCAATTCCAGCCCGCCGCCGATCACCGCGCCCTTCAGCGCCGCGATCACCGGCACCCGGCTGTACTGGATGCGGTCGAATACCCGGTGCCACATCTGCGAATGGATCAGGCCGGCGGTGGCGTCCTGCTCGGTCAGTTCCGACAAATCGAGCCCGGAGGAGAAATGCTCGCCGACGCCATGGATCACCACGGCGCCGACGTTTTCAGGAAGATTGGAGAAACAGTCCTGAATCGCCAGGATAATGCCGTCGTTCAAGGCGTTACGCTTGGCCGGGCGGTTCAGGCCGACCGCCAGCACGGGGCCGGTTTGCTCAACGGTGAGCAGCGCGGACGAGCCCGCGGTTGCGGCAGAGGCGGCGTTTCCCATGGCAGCTATTGGTTCCTGTATAGAATAGTTATGTTCTATAACGAATTCGAGAGGAGTCAACCTTTACGTCGTCCCGGCGAACGCCGGGACCCATAACCACCGACAGCTATGGTGTGGCGAGTTGCTTCCGCTTGTTGCTGATACCCTCCATAGCACTACGACGGAGTGTATGGGTCCCGGCGTTCGCCGGGACGACGCGTGGAAAGAGTTGCGCGCGGAACGTCACAGCACCTGGTGCACCTCGAGTTCGACGCGGTCGGGATGCCGGGCGCCAACGCCGATGAACAGGTGCTCCATCAGCCAGCGATATTTTTCGCTGCCGGTCTCGAAATTCGGCACCGAGCGGAAATAGATCAGCGCCGGATCGACGATCTCACCGCGCGCGATGCGGTCCAGCGCTTCTTTCGGACCGAAGCGGATGCCGATGTTCTCGATATAGACGACGGCGCCGTCGTCCATCTGAAACGCGTATTTCGCTTCCAGTTCGGTGAAGCCGTTGGGACGGATGATTTGGAAGTCCGCGCCGCAGGGAAAGATCGTGCCTTTCATCCCCTCGCCACGCATCTCGCCGCCGAGAACCGGAACGATCCGGCGCGTGCCATAGCCAAGATCGCCGGCGACGATCGGCGTGCCGACTTTTATCACGAGGCTGAAGACGTACTTTGTCGCAAGCAGCGGCGTCATTGAACTATCCGATCATACGTTGCGGCAGCCAGGTCGCCAGCAGCGGAAACAGTATCAAAATCACCAGCCGGATCAGGTCGGTCACCACGAACGGCAGCACGCCGACGAAGATCGTGGACATGTTGACGTCCTTGATCACGCTCTTGATGACAAAAACATTCATGCCGACCGGCGGATGGATCAGGCCGAGTTCGACGGTCATCACGATGATGATGCCGAACCAGATCGGATCGAAGCCGAGCGCGGTCACCACCGGAAACACGATCGGCACGGTGAGGATCACCATCGCCATCGCGTCCATCAGGCAGCCCAGCACCAGATACATCAAGAGGATCAGCGTCAGCACGCCATAGGGGCCGATGCCGAGACCGGTGAGGAACGCGGTGATGTTTTGCGGCGTCTGGGTGATGGTGAGGAAATAGCCGAAGCATAGGGCGCCGATCAGCACGGTGAATACCGCAGCCGCCGTACGCGTCGCCTGCAGCAGCGACTGCAAAATGCCGTCCTTGTTGAGCTTGCCGCGGAGCACGCCGATGATGAAGGCGCCGGCCGCGCCGACGGCGCCGGCTTCGGTCGGGATAAAGAAGCCGCCATAGAGCCCGCCGATCACGAACAGGAACAGCAGCAGCGGCGACCACACGTCTCGCAAGGCGACGAGACGGTCGCGCCACGAACTGCGCGGCCCGGCCGGCAAGAATCCCGGCCTCGCTGTGCCGATGATGCCGATGGTGATCATGTGCATGCAGATCGCCAGCAGGCCCGGCACGATGCCAGCAATGAACAGTTTTCCGATGTCCTGCTGGGTGATGATGCCGTAGACCGCGAGCACGGTGGATGGCGGCAGCATCGCCCCCAGCGTGCCGCCGACCGCGATCACGCCGGTGGCAAAGGATTGCGGATAGCCGAAGCGGCGCATTTCCGGATAGGCCACCGCGGAAAATGTCGCGGCGGTCGCGACGGAGGAGCCGGAGATCGCGGCAAAGCCGCCGCAGGCGGCGATGGTGGCGATGCCGAGCCCGCCGCGCCAGTGGCCGACAAACGTGTTGGCGGCGCGGAACAGTTCGCGGCTGATGCCGGATACCGACACGAACGCGCCCATCAGCAAAAACATCGGGATCACGCCGAAGGAATAATCCGTCACCGTGCGCATGGTGGTTTGCCCCACCAGCTTCAGCGCCGGCGCGAGGCCGGTGAGGTAGCCGAACCCGGTGATGCCGACGAGGCCCATCGCCATGCCGACCGGCACGCGCAGCAGCATCAGCGCGAACAGGCTGACGAAGCCGATCAGGGCGACGGCCTCGTTGCTCACCGGCTTACTCCACGGTCTTGATTTTGGGATCGTGCATCAGATCCGGATGGAAGATCAGCCGATACGTCCGGATCGCGATCAGCAGCACGGCGGAGACGTCGCCGATCCATGCCACCAGGAAGAACGGCCACACCGGCACCTGCAGGTCCATGGTGACGATATGGCTGGCGCGGGTGTCGGCGACCTTGTCGAACAGCGTGTAGGTCTGCACCGTCACCACGAACAGCAGCACCAGCGTCGCGAACACGTCGATCCAGCGTTGGGTTTTCGGCGGCGAATTGGCCCAGACCAGGTCGACGGTGATATGGGTGCCGCGGTAGCTGGTGGCGGCGATGCCCCAGAAGATCAGGATGCCGAGCAGGAATTGGCCGAAATTGTAATAATCGGGAATCGTGATCGCAAAGAATTTGCGCATGAACACCGCGAGAAAGGTGTTCAGCGCGACGATGCCGACAAAGAACGCCGCGATCCACTCGATGGAATCGATGAAGCGGTCCATGACGTTCTTCTTACCCTCCCCTGGAGGGGGAGGGTCGCCGCTCGTGAAACGAGCGGCGGGGTGGGGTGATTTGTTCATCCGCAGCTTCACCCCACCCCGTCTCGCATCTCACTTCGTTCGATGCTCGCCGACCCTCCCCCTCCAGGGGAGGGTGAAGCGGCGCGGCGCTTGAGCTCCTAAATCCCCGCCTCGAATTTCTTCAGTGTCGCCTGCAAATCGGCATCGATCGCCGCCGCGTCGCCGCCGGCCTTTTTCACCGCCTCGGCCCAGCTGTCGCGCAGCGGCTTTGCCGCTTTCTTCCATTCGCCGAGTTGCTCCGCCGTCAGAGGATAGACTTCGTGATCGGCCAGCGCCTTCATCTTGACCCGGCCGTTGGCCTCGAATTCGGTCCAGGGATCGGTGACTTTCGAGGCCCATTCCGGCGTGCAGTGATCGTCGATGATCTTCTTCTGTCCGGGCGACAGCGAATTATATTTGTCGAGGTTCATGTTGTAGGTGAACACCGTCGAATACAGCGGCACGTCCATGTGGTACTTCACCACCTTGTCGATGCCGAACAGGAAGATCGATCCCCAGGGGAAAGTGATTTCGTCCGCCACGCCGCGCTCGATAGCGTCGCGCGCTTCCGGCGCCGAAGCCTGCACATTGGTGCCGCCGAACATTTTTACCATTTCGCCGATGGTCGATTGCGCGGGGCGAACCTTGACGCCGCTGAGATCGCTGGGCACCACAATCTTCTTCCTGCCGTGTAGCGCACCGGGATCGTGGATGAAGGCGAAGCAGAGTTTTGTGTCCTTCATCTCCTTCGGCGCGTATTTGTGGTACCACTCGTTCAGCGCCAGCGTGCCCTTCTTGCCGTCCGAGAACACGAACGGAAGCTGTCCGGCGGCGGCGATCGGGAAGCGGCCGGGCTGGTAGCCAGGATTGACATAGGTGATGTCGGCGATGCCGTCGCGCGCCATGTCGTAATGGTCGAATGCCTTGCCGAGCTGCTCGGAGGGAAACACCGACATCTTGATCGTCCCGCCCGAGGCCTTTTCGATGTCCTCGGCCCACGCCTTGGTGGCCGGCACCAGCGGATGCGCCGGCGGCACCCACAGCGACACTTTCATGTTGACGGTCTTGTCCTGCGCCAATGCAGGCGTCACACTGGCGGCCAGCAGCAGCGCCAAAAACGCTTTCCTCATCGACATCTCTCCCTCATGGGTTCGGGCGTTGACCGGCCCTTTGCGGATATTGTTATAGGATAGAATTATCATTGCAAGCCGGCGCCGGCTGCGGCATGCAGCCTGCAATCATCGGAGGAGCAAGGTTTGCGGACAAAAGTCGCAATCATTGGCGCGGGACCGGCAGGACTGCTGCTCGGGCAACTGCTTCACGCCTACGGAATCGACAACGTCATCCTCGAACGGCAGACGCCGGACTATGTGCTCGGCCGCATCCGCGCCGGCGTACTCGAACAGGGCACCGTTGATTTGCTGGAGGAGGTCGGCGCCGCTGAGCGCCTGCATCGCGAGGGCTTGGTACATAACGGCGTCGAATTGGCCTTCGACGGCGTGCGGCACCGCATCGACATGCACGCCGCCATCGGAAAGGCAGTGATGGTCTACGGCCAGACCGAAGTGACGCGCGATCTGATGAAGGCGCGGGCGGATGCCGGCCTGACCACGGTCTACGCCGCCGCCGACGTCACGCCGCATGATTTCGATACCGACCATCCCCGCGTGAGCTACGTCAAGGACGGCGCGACGCACGAGATCGCCAGCGATTTCATCGCCGGTTGTGACGGCTTTCACGGCGTCAGCCGCCAGAGCGTACCGGCCTCGGCGATCAACACTTTCGAGCGCGGTTATCCGTTCGGATGGCTCGGGATCCTGTCGGAAACGCCGCCGGTGTCGCACGAACTGATCTACACCAATCACGAACGCGGTTTTTCCCTCTGCACCATGCGCTCGATGCATCGCAGCCGCTACTACCTGCAATGCTCGATGGACGATCACATCGACCAATGGCCGGACGAGCGGTTCTGGGACGAGTTGAAACGGCGGCTCGACCGCAAGGCCGTCGACAACCTGGTCACCGGTCCCTCGATCGAAAAAAGCATCGCGCCCTTGCGCAGCTTTGTCGCCGAGCCGATGCGATTCGGTAAAATGTTTTTGGCCGGCGACGCCGCGCATATCGTGCCGCCGACCGGCGCCAAGGGGCTCAACCTTGCCGCCAGCGACGTGCATTATCTGTCGCAGGCGTTGCGCGAGTTCTACGACGAGAAATCCTCCGCCGGCATCGACGCCTATTCGGCCAAGGCGCTGGCACGCGTGTGGAAAGCGGTACGGTTTTCCTGGTGGATGACGTCGATGCTGCACAAATTCCCGGACACCGGCGAATTCGGCGCGCGGATTCAACTGGCGGAGCTGGATTATCTGGTCAGTTCGCAGGCGGCGGCCACGTCGTTGTCGGAGAATTACGTCGGACTGCCGTTTTAAACACTGTGTCCCGGACGCGGTGCGGCATTCTTCATGCCGCTCCGCAGAGCCGGGACCCCGGTTAAGCAAGCAAGCTGGACCCCGGCTCTGCAGCGCACCGCTTCGCAAGAGCTACGCGCTGCGCTGCGTCCGGGGCACGAGATAGGAGCGCGTGCCAATGCTCACCCTGTATTTTGCGCCCGGCTCAAGTTCGATGGCGGTGCATATCGCACTGCACGAGATCGGCGTCCCGTTCGAGAGCCGGCCGCTGTCCTTTAAAAACGATCTGCGCACGCCGGCCTTTCTCGCCCTCAATCCCGAAGGCAAGGTGCCCGTGCTTGTGGTGGACGGTCGCCCGCTCACCGAGGTCGCCGCGATCCTGTTCTATCTCGCTAAACGCTTTCCCGATGCGGAGTTGCTGCCCCGGAATGACCCGGAGGCCGAGGCGCAGGCGCTGTCATGGATGTCGTTCATCGCCTCCACTCTGCATCCGGCACGGCAGCGCGGGCTGGAGTATGCCAAACAGGTCTACGGCATCGCCGATCGCCGGTTGGGCGGCGGCTGGGCGCTGGGGCGCTATTCGATCGCCGATATCCATCTGTTCCGGCTGTACTGGCGGCTCGCCAATTCGCTGCACCCCGCGCCCGAAATGTTTCCCAACCTCACCGCGCATTACCAGCGCATGATGGCGCGGCCCGCGGTGCAGCGAACCATCGCGGTCGAAACGGCGATCGGATATGAGTTGCCGGCGTGATGCTGTTTTAAACTTTGTTGCTCTGGTTTTCCGATGCCGATCGGGTTCAATGGCGGCTCTTGCAGAGATCAAGCAGCCATGCCCGATCAAATCATTCCCGAAGGTTTTGAGCGCCAGACCCGCGGCAGTCCGCTGACCGATCCCTGGGAGCCGATCTACCAGAAGCAAACGCCGGACGCGATCGTCCTCGGACTGTGGCTGGCCAAACCGCACACCAATGCGCGCGGTTTCGTCCATGGCGGCTTGATCGCAGCACTGACCGACAAGGCGATGGGGCACAGTTGCGGCCAGCAATTGCGCGGCACGGTTTCGCTGGTCACGGTGAGCATGGCCATCGATTTCATCAGCAGCGCGCAAATCGGGCAGTGGCTCACGGTCGAGACCGATGTGATCAAGACCGGCAGCACGATCTGCTTCGCGCAATGTTTTGTGAAAGCCGACGGCGCGGTGATCGCGCGCGCCAATGGGACGTTCCGGGTGGTGAAGAAGAAGTAGCGCCGCGCACTGCGTCGTGTCCCGGACGCGGTGCGGCATTCTTCATGCCGCTCCGCAGAGCCGGGACCGTACCAAGCACCGGCGTCCGTTACGGCCCCGGCTCTGCAGCGCACCGCTTCGCGAAGGGCTACGCGCTGCGCTGCGTCCGGGGCACGTCAACGCTTGCCGAACCTCCAGTCGCTGATTTCAACGACAAGATCCACGAACGTCCGCACCTTGGCCGACAGCAGCCGCGAGGTCGGGTAGACGATGTGGATCGGCAACGGAGCCTGCTCGAATTTTTCCAGCACGGTTCTGAGCCGTCCGGTCCCGATGGCATCGGCGGCCTGATAGGCCATCACCCGTGTCAGGCCGCCGCCCTGCTCGGCGTGCAGGATCGCGGCATCGGCGCTGTTGGTGACGAAGCGCGGCATGCACGGCACGCGAACCTCGCGTCCGCCCTCGACGAAATCCCAGTCCGATGTGCCGAATTGAATCGTATCGTGCGAAGCGACCGATGCCGGAGTTTTCGGCTCGCCGCGCCGCTTCAGATAATCCGGCGATGCCACCACGATCCGCCGCATGTCGCCGACGTTGCGTGCGACCAGGCTGGAATCGGCGAGATGGCCGATCCGCACCGCGAGATCGACGCCGTCTTCCACCAGATTGATCATGCGGTCCGACAAGCGCAGTTCGCCGCTGACCTCGGGATAACGTTGCAGATACGCCGACATCACCGGGCTGACATGAAGGCGGCCAAAACCGATCGGCGCGGAAACCACCAGCCGCCCGCTAGGCTGGGTGCGTTCGGCCTGCGCGGAAATTTCGGCTTCCTCGATGTCGCTGAGGATGCGGCGGGCGCGCTGCAGATAGCGCGCACCGACATCCGTCAGCGTCACCGAGCGCGTGGTCCGCTGCAGCAGCCGTGCGCCGAGGCGATCCTCCAGCGCGGCGATCAGCCGGGTGACGTTTGATGGCGAAAGGCCGAGTTTGCGGGCGGCCGGTGCAAAGCCCTGGAGGTCGGCGACCGCGACAAAAGCGGCCATGGCGTCGATGCGATCCATAGATTATTTCATAACCTGCAATGATGAAGTGTCAATCAGGCGGATTGCTCAAAATTCGGAGCGGGCTATGTTCAGAGGCCAGGACGAGCTTCGCTCGCCGACGAATTCAGGACTGCGATGTCAGACGCCCATACCAGCTCAAGCGACGTGGCCTTCACCCCCGCGGTCAAGGCCGTTCAGGCCCGCAAAGGTTCGCGCGAGGCCTATGCGCGGGTCGAGCAGAACGGCGGCTGGCGCACCGAGGTCGATGACGACCTTGCCGCGTTCCTGGCCGCGCAGGACAGCCTGTTTCTCGCAACCGCCACCGCAGACGGCCAGCCCTATATCCAGCACCGCGGCGGCCCGAAGGGTTTTGTCAAAGTTCTCGACAAGAACACCCTTGCCTTCGCCGATTACGGCGGCAACCGGCAGTACATCACGCAAGGAAATCTCAGCGAAAATCCAAAGGCCTATATTTTCGTCATGGATTTTGCGCGCCGCCGCCGCGTGAAGATCTGGGGACAGGCGCGGGTGGTCGATGACGATCCCGCGCTCTTGAAATCGCTGATGCCCGCTGGCTACAAGGCAAGGCCGGAGCAGGTGATCCTGTTCAGGATTTCCGCATGGGACACCAACTGCCCGCAACACATTCCGCAAAAATTCGACGCCGCCGATGTCGCCGCCGCGCTGGCCTCGCGCGACGCGCGGATCGCGGAACTGGAGGCGGAGGTGGCGGGACTCAAGAAGTAACCGACGGTCGTCCCCGCGAAGGCGGGGACCCATACGCCGTGTCATTCATTGCCTCCGACGAGCGGTTGTTACAATGTTGATCCGCTTCCATCTTGCCACGCATGCCAGGGGTTATGGGTCCCCGCCTTCGCGGGGACGACTCGTTGATATTTTCGTATCGATCACCATCGTATCGCGCTAAACCGGCGCGATGGACAACGTCGGCATCATCGACAACATCAGCCCCTGCCAGGCCTGCGGGGCCTGCTGCTCGTATTCAAGCAATTGGCCGCGGTTCACCACCGAGGACGACACCGCGCTCGAGCTGATCCCGAAAAAATTCGTCAACGACAAACTGTCGGGGATGCGCTGCGAGGGCGAGCGTTGTTCGGCATTGAGCGGAAAGATCGGCGTCGCGACGTCGTGCGGAATCTATGCGATACGGCCGGAGGTGTGCCGGACCTGCATGCCCGGCGATCCCGAATGCGCCATGGCGCGGCGCAGGCACGGGCTGCCCGTGCTGGTTTGACTCTCCACGAGTCGTCCCTGCGAACGCGGGGGACCCATACGCCGTGTCGTCGCGTTTTGGCGTTGGGGTAAAGGTCTTCTGTAATAAGCAAGGCCAGGGGTTATGGGTCCCCGCCTTCGCGGGGACGACGAGCTACGCCGTCACCGCCTGCGCAAGATCTTCGTCCTCCACCTCGTCGTCGAACGGGGCGAAGGTACTGAGCGGCTTGGTCGACAGCGTGATCGGCTTGCGGTTGCCGTAGGAGGACGACGGGACGGCACGTGCGGCGGGCGTCTCGCGCGACAGCGCGTAGAGCGTGGAGCCGACGCGGCCGCCGAGCTGGATCAGGTCGCGTTCGTTGCAGCTTGCGGCAATCGCCAGCGCCAGCGAGTGCAGATGGCTTCGCTTGTAGCAGAACAGCGCCAGCATCGCCCGGACATCGGCGGAGACGCTCTCCACCAGTTGCGGCAGGCCGTTCTCGTTGGCGCGGTACATGGCGCCGAGCAGGTCGTCCCGGACCGGGCAGAAATCGTTCTCAAAAGCGTCGCGGCTGGAAAACATTGCAAATCTCCCCAAGCCGCAGGATGCAATGCAATTTGCTAACGGAAGGTTAACCACTGCAACGAGCCGGGCTTGCACAAGCCTTGCGAATCGGAATGACGAGGGTTGTGGTCAGTTCGCCGCCATGAAGATCGACAGGCCGAACCCGGTGAGATGGTGCAGCGCCTGATCGATCCCGATCAGCCACCAGAACCATTGATGCTCCATCGTCACGTTGAAGGTCGCAACGCAAAATCCCTTGCCGCGATCGACGATGAGATGGATCGCAAAATCGATAAAGGCGACGAACCAGAATTTCGGCGCGATGAGCAGGATCAGCACGATCGATACCGCAAGGTGGACGAGGCAGTGCGCCAGCAGCGGCAGCGCCCAGCCGGTCTTCTGATCCTTGCCGAGCGCCATCCAGGTGTTCTGCAGGAAGAAATCCGCGACGATATGCTTGAAGGTGAGGACGAGCATCCACCCGATCAGCGCGCCGACCGCGACCGATGACGACATGGGGGGGAACGACAAAGCTGACGCCCTTCGCTAAAACCGACAACAAAACCGCAAGACCGCAACTTCAGGCGTTCAACGCAACCCGCGAAACAATTTGACCGATAATTTGCCATTTATGGCACCTCCCGGCGCGGATTGCACCTGTTGGAACCTGGAAAAACACAAAGTGTGACAATCCCGCGATACAACCGCGCCATTCCGCCGGGTTAAGCGTCAAGACCGCGCACGGCGCGTGAGCTGCGTGGTCCGCGCGAAGAACCGTAGGGCGGATTAGCCGGCCCGGAGCACCGCTGGTCCAACACGCGAAGGCGCAAGGCGTAATCCGCCGCCGGTGCAAGCGGAGCGGCGGATTACGCTTGCGCCGTCGCTCGTTGAGCTACCGTGTCTGGGGTCGCTAATCCGCCCTACGAAGCTGTAAACGCTGGCGAAAAATTTTTTTCGCATTCCTTATCCACGCCCCCCTAAGGCGGCCTTATTATCGCTCCCGTCCTGTTCGATGAGGGGCCGCTTTCTAGAAGCGATCCTTTAAGCGGGCAGAGCGATAGCTGGCCGGACCGGGGCCCCGGGACGGTCGACGGCCTGATGGCCGGTGGAGCGCTGGGAGGCGCTGCGCCTAGCCTTGGGCGCGCGCGGTTGCCTTGCCGCGCGAGGTGGGCTCACCACCCGCCTCCAAGGGTGCCCATCGGTGCCCTGGCGCCTCCCACCGCTCCACCCCCTCGCGCAGGGCGCGAGGGACTGGCAAACCTCGGACGCATCGCGCCGCGAGAATGCAGAGGCTTGGCTGTTTGAAATTTGAATTGGAATTTTACGCGAGGCGCCTCTCAACCTCGCCCCGCTCTTTCGCGGGGAGAGGTCGACGCGCATCGTCAGATGCGCGGCGGGTGAGGGGCCAGGCACTGCGCTCGCCAAATGCAAGACCTATCGGGTCGAAAGGTCTGCGATGCAACAAGCACGACCCGAGAGTTCGTCGATTGCATTTTCCGCACTGCCTCGCCCCTCACCCGAAGCCTTCGCTGCGCTACGGCTTCGACCTCTCCCCGCAAGAGCGGGGCGAGGTTAAGAAACGCGCTGCGTCCGGGGCACGGGCCGTCCCCGGATCTCCGCGATCTTTCGCTTCAGCGCCGCCTGCCGCGGGTCGGGCATCGCGGCGGCGCGGGCTTGCCTGATCGCGCCGGCGAGATCCGGCAAGGCCAGTACGCCGTCGAAGGTCGGCTTGGCGAGGCCGTCGATGATCAGGTGCCAGTCCGCAAGGCCCTTGCGATAGACGTCGCCATAATCGTGAATCATGGTCGCGGTCTGCACAATCTCGGGCGCGGCCGCCGGCTGCTTGTTCAAGGCGCGGTCGATCATGTGCAGCCACCGTTCGACCCAGGCCCGCTCCGTTGCATAGCGCACCGAGAACATCCGCCAGCGCCGCAGGCCCGCCTCGATTTTCAGCCGGCGAATGCCGAACCTGCCCGCGGTGCTGAAACGCATCGAGACCGGACGGTGCAGCCATCCCATCCAGTCGAGCACGCCAAGCACGGGATCGGCGACCGCGGCGGGAAGCGCTTCGACAAGCTCGTCCCAGCGGAATTTCTTGATGTCATCGGGGCTGCGCGCCGTAGCCTTGGCGGCGCCCGCGTCAAGCTCGGCGAGTTTTGTCTGCGCGATCCGGATCGGATCGTCGTAGCGCATGCGCAGGGCCATCAGCCGCGCGATTTCGCCGAACAGAACATCGTCGAGGCCGCGGCGGCCGACGAAACGCTTGAGTCGATCGACATAGAGCTGGGCGTAGCCGGGACCCTGATAATCGATCAGCCGCTCGATGGCTTCGCTGGCGATCGGCGCCACCGCATCGGGCAGGCCATCCGGAAGGAATGGCGGCGCGGCGTCGTCATCGCCGATGAAATCGGCGAGCAGATAGCGGATCGAGGACCAGACGCCTGCCACTCCCGGCGCTCCCAATTCTCAAGCCGGTCCCGGCGCGGCGGCGGCCGGTGCCGTATATTGCGCCAGCCGCTCTTCGAGCTTTTCGATGTTCTGGAACAGCCGGGCGCTGGCGAGACGCAGGAAGTAAAAGCCGAACGCCGGATTCTGCACATAGAGTTCCTCGACCTGGGTGTAGCTTACGCTCAGCACCACGCCGGCTTCGACGCATTCCAGCGTCTGGGTACGCAAGTTCGAGGGCGACAGCATGCCGAATTCGCCGACGATCGCGCCGACCGGCAATTCGATGCCGGATTCGACCAGCCTGAAGCGGCCGCTGACGATGTACAGCATGTAATCGGCCTTCTCGTCCTTGTAGAACAGCACTTCGCCGGTGGCGCATTTAAGCTCGGTCATGAAGGGCTTCAGCCACTCCATCGACAGGTCGCTGTTGACGGACTTTTTCACGTCGCGCACCAGCTGCAGCATCTGGTGCAGCCGGTAGGCGTTCATCGGCAGCAGAAAGCCGTGCAGCACCAGCTGCAGATAATTGTGGCTGGGAATCGCGGTCGCGATCAGGATGACGTTGGTGAGCATGCCGAACACGCGAAGCGGGATCATGGTTCGCATGGTGTAGGTCGCAACCACGAAGACCGATGCGATCACGCTGCCGGCGGCTCCGACGTGTTCCGCTAAATGTGATGTGTCCATTGCAGGCCAGCCAATTTGTTTGGGAGTGAGGCGTTTCGCGATGCTATTCCGGGACGCGCGCGATCCGGCAGGGACGAATTATAAAGTCCCCCGGGAGCGTTTGATATAGGCGGCGAAAACACGGTGATTTGACGGGGATTGGCCCGTGTCCCGGACGCGGTGCGGCATTCTTCATGCCGCTCCGCAGAGCCGGGACCGTACCAAGCACCGGCGTTCGTGACGGCCCCGGGGCTCTGCAGCGCACCGCTTCGCAAGGGCCATAGCGCGTCGAAGACGCGCGTAAACGCGCTTATGGCGCTGCACTGCGTCCGGGGCACCTTGTTTCAGGCGCTCGTTGACGCCCCGGCGCCGCGCGGGCACTTTGCGCCGATGTCCAGGCCGTTCATTTTCCCATATCTGGCGCAGTTCGCGGCTAATATGTCGGGGCGCCGCATGACCGCGGTTTCCTATCTCATCGTGGCGGCGGGCCTGGTCGCGCTGGTCGTTCTCACGGTCGATCCCGCCTATGAGGCCGCGCATCGCTGGGTGGAAGCAGCGCTTTGGGCCTGCCTCGCGTTTTTCGCGTTCGAATGGCTGGCCCGCTCTATCCGTGCCATTCGCGCGCGGCGTGGCTTGGCCTATATCCTCTCCGGCAGCGGGCTGGTGGATGCCGGCGCAGCCATCGCGGTGCCGGTCGCCATTGCCTGCGGCGCCGACCTCAGGTCGGCATGGCTGCTGGGCGTGTTCTGGCTGCTCAAGCTGGTTCCGGGGATTCCGGGATTGCGGCGGCTGCGCCGGGTGCTGGTGCTGGAATCCGGGCCGCTCTTGAGCGTGCTCGTGCTGTTCCTGATGGTCCTGCTGTTCGCTTCCGTGGCGGTTCACGTGCTGGAGCGCAACGTGCAGCCGGCGGTGTTCGGCAGCCTGCCGTCGACGCTGTGGTGGGCCGTCGTGACGCTCACCACCGTCGGATATGGCGACGTGGTGCCGGTGACGCCGCTTGGCCGCATCGTCGCGGCGATGGTGATGATATGCGGCCTCGGCGTGTTCGGACTCTGGACCGGCATTCTCGCCACCGGTTTCGCCACCGAAACCCGCCGCGACAATTTCCTGAAAACCTGGGACTCGGTGAGCAAGGTGCCGTTCTTCGCCTCGCTCGGCCCGGCGGCGATCGCCGATGTCACCCATGTGCTGCGCACCATGGACCTGCCGCCGCGCACCATGATCGTCCGCAAGGGCGAGCCCGGCGACTGCATGTACTTCATTGCCTCCGGCGAAGTGGAGGTCGATTTGCCGGGCAAGAAGGTCAGGCTCGGCGAGGGCGACTTCTTCGGCGAGATGGCGCTGCTCGGCAACCGCCAGCGCTCGGCCAACATCATGACCACCGAGTTGTCCAGGCTCTTGGTGCTCGACCTCGTGGATTTTCACGTGCTGATGGCGCGGCATCCCGATCTCGCCCGGACCATCGACGCGGAGGCCGAGCGGCGCGCGCAGGAAAATAAATAGCGGAGAAAACCATGTCCGACGCGGCCAAGGCCGGCACGCCGGTTCTTACAATCGATGGCGCGCGCGCCACCATCCGCCTCAACCGCCCAAAGCATCTCAACCGATTGCAGCCCGACGATCTCGAGGCGCTGCTAGGCCTGTTCGACCGGTTGGAGGCCGATCCCGCGATCCGCGTGCTGGTGCTGACCGGCACCGGCCGCGCCTTCAGCGCCGGCTACGATCTCAACTCGGTCGCGGAGCGGTCCAGCAGCGCGCCGGCCGAGCAGACCGCGGGCTCGGCGTTCGAGGTGGTGGCGAACCGGCTCGAAGATTTGTCGATGCCGACGATCTGCCGGCTCAATGGCGGCGTCTATGGCGGCTCGACCGACCTGGCGCTGGCCTGCGACTTCCGCATCGGCGTCGACACCGCCGAGATGTTCATGCCGGCGGCGCGGCTCGGGCTGCATTATTACACCAGCGGCATCAGGCGCTATGTCTCGCGGCTCGGGGCCGACAACGCGAAGAAGTTGTTTCTCACCGCGCAGAAGATTGAAGCGCCTGAAATGCTGCGGATCGGATATCTTACCGCTTGCGTGCCCGCCGAATCCCTGGATGAAGAAGTCGACAGGCTTGCGAGCATTCTGGCCGGCAACGCGCCGGCAGCGATGCGTGGCATGAAGCGCGCCATCAACGAATTCTCCCGCGGCCGGCTGGACGAAGCAGCCGCAGATCAACGCGCCCGCGACAGCATGCGCGGCGCCGAAATCAAGGAAGGCATCAAGGCGTTCGCGGAAAAACGGCCGCCGAAATTTTGAAGGGGGGTTATTGCGAGCGAAGCGGAAAAAGAGGAAGCAGCCGTCTTGAGCGCGCGTGGGTGACGATGGCGTGCCCCGGACGCAGCGCAGCGGGCCGCTCTTCGCGGCCTGGTGCGCTGCAGAGCCGGGGCCGTATCGAGCGCCGGCGTTTGGTACGGTCCCGGTTCTGCGAAGCAGCGCTTCGCGAAGAGCTACGCGCTGCATCGCGCCCGGGACACGCAGGCGCTACAACCCGCCCATCTTGCAGACCATCTTCCATTCTTCGGCCGTCACCGGCTGCACCGACAGCCGCGAATATTTCACCAGCGCCATGCCGGCCAGCCGCTTGTCGGCCTTGATGGCGGCCATGGTCACCGGCGTTTTCAGCGGCTTGTCCGCCTTGATATCGACGCAGACGAATTTTCCGGTCTTGTCGGTCGGGTCCGGATAGGCCTCGCGGATCACTTCGGCGATGCCGACGATCTCCTTGCCCTCGTTGGAGTGATAGTAGAAGGCGCGGTCGCCCTTCTTCATGTTCACCAGGTTCTGCCGCGCGGTGAAATTGCGCACGCCGGTCCATGCCTCACCCTTGTCGCCTTTGGCGACCTGCTGGTCCCACGACCAGCTCGACGGTTCCGATTTCACCAGCCAGTACGCCATGATCTATCCCTCCGCCTTGAACGGCCGCGTCAGCAGATTTTCGATCGCCTCGTCGATGGTCGAAGCACCGCTCAATATCGCCGCGACCGCCTTCGATACCGGCATATCGACATCTTTTGAAGCGGCGAGTTCGATCAGCACCGGTGCGGTGAATTCGCCCTCGGCTAGTTTTCCCCGCGCCGGCCGCTCGCCTCGCCCAAGCGCGATGCCCAGCGAAAAATTGCGCGATTGCGGGCTGGAACAGGTCAGGATCAGGTCGCCGAGGCCGGAAAGGCCGGACATGGTCTCGGTGCGCGCGCCGCAGGCGCGGCCGAGACGCACCAGCTCGCTGAAGCCGCGCGTGGTCAACGCGGCCTGCGCGGAAGCACCCAGTTGCTTGCCGACCACGATCCCCGCGGCGATCGCAAGCACATTTTTCGCGGCGCCGCCGATTTCGACGCCGCGCACGTCCGAGGTGTGATAGGGCCGGAAGGTCGCCGATCCCAGCGCCTGCACCAGCGCGCTCGCCAGCGCTTCATCCTTCGTCGCCAGCGTCACGGCCGTAGGCAACCCGCGCGCCACATCGCCTGCAAAGCTTGGTCCCGACAGGATGGCCGGCACCGCAGTTGGAGCGGCTTCCGCGATCACCTCGGTCATGAATGTGTGGCTGCCGCGTTCGATGCCCTTGGCGCATGCGATCAGCGGCGTCGCCGCGACAAGATGAGGCGCAAGCGCTGCCGCGGCCTCGCGCAAATTCTGCGCGGGGGTCGCGAGCAGGATAATGTCCGCGCGCGCGGCAGCGGCAATATTCGAAGTAACGATGATGCGGGCATCGAGACCCACGCCCGGCAATCGGGGATTCTCCCGCGTCGCCATCATGTGTGCGGCGGCGTCGGCGTTGCGCGCGTAGAGCATAACGCTGCGCCCGGCCCTTGCGGCGATGCTGGCAAGCGCGGTGCCCCATGCGCCGGCGCCGATCACCGCAACGGAATTGTAGGATGCCATCGCAGTGGCTCTCGCTAAAGCTTGGCGCGGGTGTTGGCGAATTTCGCCGGCGTGGTGGCGTTTTCGTCGAGCAGCCAGCGCGCGCGGGGTGCCGCATCCATCGTGTCGGTCAAACCTGCCGCCAGCCGTTCCGCGCCGGCCCACGCGATCATCGCGCCGTTATCGGTGCACAACGCCGGCGGCGGGATGATCAACGTAGTCTGTGCGCCCGCGGCGACCGCCTGCAGCGCGCCGCGGATCGCCTGGTTGGCGGCGACGCCGCCGGCCGCGACCAGTGCGCGGGGCGGTCCGAACCGTTCCTGAAACAGTTTTAGGCCGACGCTGAGCCGGTCCGCCGTGGATTCCAGCACCGCGGCCTGAAAACCCGCGCAGAGATCGCTGATGTCCTGCGGCTCCAGCGGGGTCAGACGGCTGGCTTCGTTGCGCACGGCGGTCTTCAGTCCGGACAGCGAGAAGTTTGCGTCGTCGCGTCCCAGCATCGGCCGCGGAAATGCGAACCGCCTTGCGTCGCCGCCGGCAGCCGCGCGCTCGACCTCAGGTCCGCCGGGATAGGGCAGTCCCAGCATTTTGGCGACCTTGTCGAAGGCTTCGCCCATGGCGTCGTCGACGGTGGTGCCGAGGCGCACATAATTGCCGACGCCGAGCACCGCGACGATCTGGGTGTGACCGCCGGAGGCGAGAAACAGGCAATAGGGAAATGCCAGCGCGCAGGTCAGCCGCGGCGTCAGCGCGTGCGCCTCGAGATGATTGACCGCGATCAGCGGCGTATCGTGCACCATCGCGATCGCTTTCGCGGTGGTCAGCCCGACGATCACCCCGCCGATCAGGCCGGGTCCTGCGGCAGCCGCGACGCCCGCAAGTTCCGCAAAGCCGATGCCGGCTTGTTTCATCGCTCTCGCAACGATGCCGTCAAGCGCATCGACATGGGCGCGTGCCGCGATCTCCGGAACCACGCCGCCGAACGGCGCGTGTTCCTCGTTTTGCGAGCGCACGATATTGGACAAGATCCGCCCCACTCCGTCGCTCCGGCGCTCGACCACGGCCGCCGCGGTTTCATCGCAGGTGGTTTCGATCCCGAGAACCAGAGCAGGCTTGTCGTTATCCAATTTGAGCCCTTGCGTTGCCGGCCAAACCGGCGTTTTCCTTGGCCGTCAGGCGTAACATTGCGAGGCTATCACGTGCAATCTTCCGTTGATGCAGAAGTCCTGTTGGCGGAAGCGTAAGCCATGGCCATCCTGGTGACCCGCCCGCAACCCGACAACGAGACCACCGCTGCGGCATTGCGGGCCAAAGGTTTTGCCGTGCTGCCCGCCCCGATGCTGCGGTTCGAGCCGGTGGCATTCCACGACGACGCTGATGCGCGCTATGGCGCCGTCATCGTTTCCAGCGCCAACGCGCTGCGCGCCATCGAAGCCGGTCTTGCCGGCAGCCGTCTGCTCGCACTGCCATTATTCGCCGTGGGAGAACGGTCCGCCGAAGCCGCGCGCCGCGCGGGTTTCGGCGACGTCACCGTGGCCGGCGGCAACGCCGCGGCGCTGCGCGACCTGATCACAGCCGGCGTGCGCGCAAAGACGCTGAAGAAAGCCTCAACGCTGCTTTACCTCGCCGGTGCCGATCTTGCCGGCGACCTCGCGGGCGAGTTGGGCGAGCGCGGCTTCAGTGTCGTGACCCATACCACCTACCGGATGATTCCGGTTCAAAACCTGCCGCAGGAAGCAGTGGACGGCTTCGCCGCCAACGGCATCGAGGCGGTGCTGCATTATTCGCGGCGCAGCGCGCGTGCATTCCTCGATGCGGTGCGGGCCGCCGGCGTCGAAATTTCCGCGCTGGCGATCCCGCAATGCTGCATTTCCGACGCGGTGGCGTCGGTTGTTCGTGACGTCGGCGCCACCCGGGTGCTGGTGGCGCGCTCGCCGGACGAAAATGGCTTGTTTGAGGCGCTGGACCGTGCGCTGGCCGCGTTATCGCGGTAGGAGAACCCGCGCCGATTCTGCTAAGGGTAGTGCGAGCGCGACGATGAGGAACTTTTGCGATGGTTGACGACAAGCCCGACGACACCGGTCCGCAGCCGGATCTGGACCGGCCGAAACGCGCAGCCCCGACGCTCGACCTCGATGCCATCGAAATCTCGGACGAAACGCAACAGGCTGATACGGCGGAGACCGCACGGAAGCCGGCCGGTGAGCGATCGTGGTCGTTGGGGACGATCCTGTCTTCCGCGATCGTCGCGGCGATTTTCGGCGCCGGCGCGGCAGCGCTTGTGGTCTGGACCATGGGATGGCCGGGCAAGGCTGCCCCGCCGGCGCCAACGCCGCAGGTCAATAATGCCGCGGTCGATGCGCTCGCCGCACGCCTTGCCAATGTCGAGGCGAAGGCCGCCGCGCCGCAGACCAGCAACGCCGCGATCGACGCGCTCACCGCTCGCGTCGCCAGCGTCGAATCGAAGGCAGCCGCGCCCGCGGCCGCCGCACCCGCTGCCCCCGATCCCGCGCTAGCAGCGCAGGTCGGCGCGCTGGAGAAATCGGTGGCAACATTGCGCGATGAACTTGCGGCCGCAGGCGTCCGATCGCAGCAACTCGCCGCAACCATCGAGGCCGTCAAATCGGCGCCGCGCGAAACGCCGCCGCCGCCGGACCTCTCCGCGATCAACGAACGCCTCGCCAAGATCGAAGCTGCCGCCAAGACGCTCTCGGCAGAGATCGCGCAGCGCAATGCCGCGCCGGTGGACGATCCGCAGTTGCGGCGGGTCGTGGCTGCGTCCTTGCTCGATGTCTCGGTGCGGGCGGGCGAGCCCTATGCCGCGGCGCTCTCGGCGGCCAAGCCATTCGCCGGCAACGCCGACGTGCTAAAACCGCTCGATGCCTTCGCCGCCACCGGCGTGCCGAACACCAATGCGCTCAATCGCGAACTGCTGGCGCTGCTGCCGAAATTGTCGCCGGCGCAGGAAACCTCCACCACCGGCTCGGGCATCGTCGACCGGCTGCAGGCCGGCGCCGCGCGGCTGGTCCGCATCGAGCGCACCGACGCCGTCGCGGGCAACGACCGCAACGCCATCGTCTCGCGGGTGACCGCGGCGGCGATGCGCAACGATACCGCCGAGGCGCGCCGCGAGCTGAAGACGCTGGCGCCCGCCGATCGCGCCGCGGCGCAGGCCTGGATCGACAAGGCCGATGCCCGCGACGCGGCGTTGGCCGCATCCCGTCAATTCGCGGCCGACGCAATGGGCGCATTCACCAAACCGGCCCAGTAGGATCCTGATGCATCGTATCATTCTGTTTCTCATCCTGATCGCGCTCGCAGCGGCGGGGGCTGCGTGGATCGCCGACCAGAGCGGCGATGTCGCACTGTCATGGGGCGTCTGGAAAATCCATACATCGCTGCCGGTGTTCGTGCTCGCGCTGGGCGTGGTCATCGTCGCCGCGATGCTGGCCTGGTCGATCCTGCGCGGACTGTGGCGTACCCCGGAGCGGGTGCGCCGCGCGCGCCGCGAGCGGCGTCATGCGCGTGGCCGGCATGCCATCACCCACGGCCTGCTCGCGGTCGGCCACGGCGATTCCAGCGCCGCCCGCGCGCATGCCGACGTGGCGCGGCGCCATGCCGCCAACGATCCGCTGGCGTTGCTGCTGCATGCGCAAACGGCGCAGCTTGACGGCGACCGCGAAGGCGCGCAACGCGCCTTCCGCGCCATGGCGGAGCGCAAGGATATGCGGCTGCTCGGCCTGCGCGGATTGTTCATCGAGGCGCAGCGCGCCGACGATTCTCACGCGGCGACGGCGATCGCCGAAGAGGCCCTGAAACTTTCGCCGGGATCGACCTGGGCGTCGCAGGCCGTATTGGGATTTCGCTGCGCCAAGGGCGACTGGACCGGCGCGCTGGCGATCCTCGACAACAACCTCGCATCGGGCCTGGTCGACAAGGCCGCGTGGCGGCGGCAGCGCGGCGTGCTGCTGACGGCGCGCGCGCTGGAATTGGAAACCCTCGATCGCGACCTGTCGCGCGAGATCATCATGGAAGCCGTAAAACTGGCGCCGACGCTGGTGCCGGCCGCGGTGCTGGCGAGCAAATACCAGAGCGAGGCGCATCAGATCCGGCGTTCGATGCGGCTGGTGGAGGCGGCATGGCTGGCGCAGCCGCATCCCGATCTTGCCGACGCCTACGCGCACGTAAAACTCGGCGACTCGGCGCGGCAGCGGCTGGTGCGCGTCGAAACCCTGGCCGAAAAGGCGCCGGGCCATATCGAGGGCGCGCTGGCGGTCGCCCGCGCCGCCATCGATGCCAGCGAGTTTGCCCGCGCGCGCGAAGTTTTGGCGCCGTACATCGCGAGCCCGACCCAGCGCGTCGCGATGCTGATGGCCGAACTCGAGCGCGGCGAGCACGGCGATAGCGGCCGCGCGCGGGCGTGGATGCTGCGCGCGGTCCGCGCCCGGCACGACCCGGTGTGGACCGCGGACGGCTACGTCTCCGACCGCTGGCGCCCGGTATCGCCGGTCACCGGCCGGCTCGATGCGTTCCAGTGGCAGACGCCGCTGGCGGCGCTGCCGTCGGACAAGGGCGTCACCGTCGAGGCCTCGCCGTTCGAGGAGGCGATGCTCGCGCCGCCGCGCCAGGTCCCGAGCGAATCTTTGCCGTCCCGCGAGTTGCCGACCGAGCCAGAAGCTCCGGCGGCGCAGGACAATTCACCGGCGCCGGCTGCCGTCGAAACTGTGCCGCCACCGGTATTTCGTCCACGCCAGAACGCCCCGCGCGATGGCGCATCCCCGGTTCCGCCGGTCATCCCCATCGTGCGCGCCCCGGACGATCCAGGCATCGACGATGAACCGCCAAGCGATGAATTCGCCGAGTCAGCCAATCCGGCGCAGGCCCAGGCCGGCGGCTGGCGCGGCTTCCTGTCCCGCTGGGGCGGGTGAGCCGGTTCAGGCCGAAACTGGACCCGTTTGCGGCCGGATCCGCGGCTTTCCGAACGCGCCGAACCTTCGAGTTCTTGCAAAGCCGCGCCGTGCCCGATATCAGGTGCGCGAGCGTTTCCGGCCCCGGCCGGACGCGCCGCATGGTCCGCCGCAATAGCTCAGCTGGTAGAGCACGTCATTCGTAATGACGGGGTCGGGGGTTCGAGTCCCTCTTGCGGCACCAGTCTTTGATCGTCCCCGATCAACTCAGAAAATGCGTGTTGACAAACCCGTCCGAGGCGCCGTCGCCGCCGAGGTCGACCATGGTCCAGTCGCCGACCGTCTTCAGTTTGAACAGTTTGGTGCCGAACGGGATCATCTTGATGACGTCGAAATCCGTTCCTGGCCCCGATCTCAGCCGCAGTCCGGGACGCGCCGTTACCGTCATTTCGGACTCGGCCGTGGCAACGGCGTCGGCCGGCGCGCTCAGTATGAAATCGCCGAACTCACCGTTGCTGGTGTCCGGATCGCATTCGATTTCGCCGACCTTGGACACCGCCCCCTGCAGCAGCGCCCATTTTTTCGAATCCTTGAAGACCTTGAAATCGGCCCAGCCTTTCGACTGCGCAAGCCAGGCGAATTCCGCGAGGTTGGCTTGCAGCAGGGCCGCGCAGGTACGGCCGCTTCCATAGACGCCGACGCGATACTTCGACATCGTATTCGGCGCGGCAAACGCGGTCGCCACGCCTTTGAAATAAGGGATGATGAAATTTTGAACTTCGCTGGCCGACGCGTCGAGATCGCAACCAAAATAGATCGCGGTATCGGCCGGCTGGCCGATCGTGTTTGTCCCGTATTCGCGGGCATAGGCTCCGTCCAGTTCGCCCAGCGCCTGGCTGAAGCTGCCGATCTTGTCCCCGTGCTTGGCTTCGTGGACAATGCCCAGCCGGACGCCCGCGGCGGCGAACTGCAGCGCCTCCTTTCGCGTCAGTCGCTTTGAAGGAATCCCGGTATCCCTGGAATAGTACCGGATAATGGTCTTGACGCCGGCCCCCGCAAGGAACCCGGCGGAGTCCCCGCAGTTGAAGGATACGTCGATAATATCGGGCATGAAAAACTCCCGTTGCTGGTTTATAAGTGGACGATGAATGACCAACGCCTATTCTTTGAATGGTACAAAGGCAAGATCAGATGGCCAGAGTTTTCTTCATCATCCCGTTACTCCTGATCGTCTCGGCAGCTTCGGCGCAGAGCGGCCGGCCGGATCCCGGTTGCGCACGCGATGTGTCGCGGTTTTGCCGGGCGCTGATGGACCAGGGCGACATGGTCGTTCTGGGATGTCTTAAGCAAAACCGCGCGCGGCTGAGCAAGACCTGCGCGAAGGTGCTGGCCGATCACGGGCAGTAACGGCCTACGTACTGCTCCCCGCCGGCGTCGCCGCCGGCAGCACCTCGCTCGCGGCGCGATCCGGCGTGTCTTCCTTCCAGCGCACCGAGCCGAACGGCCGCTCCAGCATGCGGCGGACGCGGATCGGCTCCACGCCGATGTGGAACGCTATCGCGCGCAGGTGCAAATCGCGCTCGGATTGCGTGGAGCGGTTGCGCTGGCGCAGATAATCGAGCCAGGTCGGGCAGTGATAACGCTCGGTCCATAGTTCGGGGTCGGCGATGTCGCGCGCGATCGACCAGCCATAGGCGCCGTTGCGCTGGCGCGACAGCTGCACTTCCTGCATCAGGCCGTGGAAGACCCGGGCGCTGTCGGCATGCACACGATATTCGATCTCCACCACCAGCGGCCCGCTGCGGCCGGTGAGCGGAAGCCGCACTTCGGGATCGGCCAGCAAATCCGCGGCCTCGTTGCGCCCGCCGATCGGCGGCATCGTTAGCCACAGCCCGAGCAGCGGCGAACAGAACATCGCCGCCGCGGACACCAGCAGCGCCATCTCCACGCCGACCAGGTCGGTGAGATGGCCCCATCCCCAGCTGCCGACCGCGATGCCGCCGGCAATCGCCGCCTGAAACGCCGCCAGCGAGCGGCCCGCGACCCAGCGCGGCGCCGACAGCTGCACGCCGATATTGAACAACGCCACCGCCAGCATCCATACCGATCCTGCCAGCACCAGGGCAGCTGCGGTAATCACCGGCTCCTTGCTGATCGCGATCACGGCAATCGCCAAGCCCATGGTAATCGCGCAGATGCGCACCGAGGCCTCGCCGCTCAATCGCTTGCGCACCTCGGCGATGTTGAGGGCGCCGATCACGGCGCCCATGCCGAACGCGCCGAGCATGATGCCATAGGTCTGCGCGCCGCCATGCAACAGATCGCGCGCGACCAGCGGCATCAGCGCCGACACCGATCCGCCGAGCAGGCCGGTCACCAGGGTTCGCGTCAGCACGATGCGGATCGAGGGCGAGTTGGCGATATAGCGCACCCCCGAGACGATGGCGCGGCTGAGCTTTTCGCGGGGCAATCGCGAGGGTTCGGTGGCGCGGCGCCACAGGAACAGCACGACCAGCAGCGGAATATACAATAGCGCGTTGGCGGCAAACGCCGCGACCGCGCCGGCGGTGGCGACCACGATGCCGCCGATCGCCGGGCCAAAGCTTCGCGCGATGTTGTAGCTGATGCCGTTCAAGGCCACGGCGGACGGTAGCGTCTCCGCGGGCACCTGTTCGCTGACGGAGGCCTGCCACGCCGGCCCGAACAGCGCCATGCCGCAGCCGACTACAAAGCAGAATGCCAGCAGGATGTTCGGCGTCACCAAATTGAGCCAGGCCATCACCGCCAGCGAGGTGGCGCCTGCAAGCGAGATCGACAGCGAAACCAGCGCCACGATGCGCCGGTCATACATGTCGGCGATGGCGCCGGCCGGCATCGAGATCAGCATGATCGGCAGCATGAGTGCGGTCTGCACCAGCGCGACCTTGTCGGCCGACGATGCCATCTGCGTCATCGCCCAGGCGGCGCCGACGCCCTGGATCAAGAGCCCCAGATTGGACAGCAGGCTGGCCAGCCAGATGCGCCGGAATACCGAATGCCGCAGGGGCGCCGCGACGCTGTCGGCGGAAAAGGTCAGTCGCTTCGGCGTTTCGGTCATATTGGTTCCATCGCGCGCAGGGTCCCCTGATTCCCTTCGAAAACCTCACAAATTGATGCCCGCGAAGCTCTATGGCTGTCCAGTGCCTAAGCCGCTATGACCGGCTCGCAAAAGCGGTAAAATCGTCAAAAAGCGGGAGGTTTGGAATGAACGTGTCACGGCGAAACGTTTTGAAGGGCGCTGCGGTGCTGCCCTTGGCGGCCAACAGCTTTAGTTTCGGCGCAACCGCGCAGACCAGCCCCGCACCCGTCGCAGCTGCAGACATTCCGCCGATCCTGTTCGTCCACGGCAATGGCGACCATGCGGCGTTATGGATGACCACCCTGTGGCGGATGGAATCCAACGGAATTCCACGAGACCACATGTTCGCGATCAATTTCACCGATCCGCTGGCGCGCACCGACGATGCCGTGGCGCAACCGAACCGGTCCTCGACCGAGGATCAGCGCCGCGAGCTTGGCGACGCCATCAAGGAGCTGAAGCGCCGCACCGGTGCTTCGCGCGTGGCGCTGGTCGGCAATTCGCGTGGCGGCAATTCGATTCGCAGCACCATCAAGAACGGCGGCGCCGCGGATGTCAGCCATGCCGTGCTGTGCGGCGTTCCCAACCATGGCGTCTATGACTGGGACGAGGGGCTCGGCGGCGAGTTCAACGGCCGCGGCCCGTTCCTGCGCGGGCTCAATGAGGGCGAAACCGAGGTAACGCCGGGCACGGCGTTCCTGACCTTGCGCAGCGATGGCATGGACAAATATGCGCAACCCGACGGCCGTTTCATCGGCAAGCCGGGTACGCCGACCGGCATTACCTCGGATGGGCCGGCGCTCAAGGGCGCCACCAATCTGGTGCTCGGCGCCGTCGATCACCGCGAGACGGCGTTTCATCCGCGCGCGTTCCGGGAGATCTATAAATTCATCGCGGGACGCGAGCCCGAACGGATCGCGATCACACCCGAAGCGGAGGTGAAACTGAGCGGCCTCGTCACCGGCACGCCCGGCGGCGTTCAGACCAATCGCCCGGTTGCCGATGCATCGGTGGAAATTTTCCGCGTGTCGCCGGATACCGGCGAGCGCATCGGCGGCGCAATCCACACGTCGCGAACGGCGGCAGACGGGCGCTGGGGCCCGGCACAAGTCGATCCGTTGTGGGTTCTGGAGATGGTGCTCACCGCGGCGGGTTCGACCACCACGCATTTCTATCGCTCGCCGTTTCCGCGTTCCTCGGACCTCGTGCACCTGCGCTCCGCTCGCGCTTTGGCGCCGGCCGAAGCCACAGGCTCCGTGGTCATCATGTCGCGGCCGCGCGGATATCTAGGCCTTCCCCGCGACGTGGTGCTGCTCGATGGCAAGGAGCCGGCCGACGTGAAGCCCGGCGTGCCGACCAATTCCATCACCACCGCGCGGCTTTCGGCCGCGGAGGCGGGCCGTCCTGTCGTGGCGATGTTCAATCAAGAACGGATTGTCGCACGGGCATGGCCGGCATCGGAAAACCGGATTTCGATCGCGGAATTGACCAGCTAGCAAATTCGATCGATTTTGCCCCTGATGGCGGCGGAATTCCGGACTATATGAGGGCGGGACGCCGCTCCGGCGTAGTTCGATTGCGAGGCGTCACGTGAGCATTGCCGAAGCCTACGACACCCCGGTTGCACGGCCGCCGCTGGTGCCGCCGAGCCCGCCGCGCAGGACCATGGGCCTGTTCCGGCGGATGGCGGCGATGCGAAAGAACGCCATCGATACCTGGGGTCCGCGTTCCTATGAAGAGGACGTCATCCAGACCGGCTTTTTCGGCCGCAACAGTTTCATCGTCAACGCGCCGGATGCGATCCGGCATGTGCTGGTCGACAACTACGAAAACTATGTCCGGACGCCTGCCGCCATCCGCGTGCTGAAGCCGATGCTGGGCGACGGGCTGCTGATCGCCGAGGGCCGCACCTGGAAGCATCAGCGCCGCACGCTGGCCCCGGCATTCACGCCGCGCGCCGTGGGCACGCTGGTCCCGCATATGATCGCGGCAACCGACGCGACGATCGCAAAACTCCGGGCGGCCTGCACCGGGCCGGTGGATCTGCGCGAGGCGATGCAGCGGATGACGCTGGAGATCGCCGGGCGCACCATGTTCTCGTTCGGGATGGACCGCCATGGCGCCGCGTTGCGCGACTTCGTGATGGAATACGGCACGACGCTGGCGCGGCCGCATGTTCTCGACCTGGTGCTGCCGCTGAACTGGCCGAGTCCGCAGGATATTTCGCGCAGCTTTTTCCGCAGGCGCTGGACCCGTTTCGTAGCGATGCTGATGGCGGAGCGCCGCGCCGCCGGCAAGAATGCGGACGCGCCGCCGCGCGACCTGTTCGACCTGATGGGCGCTGCCCGCGATCCCGAAACCGGCGCCGCGTTTTCCGACGAGCAGCTCGGCGACCAGGTCGCGACCATGATCCTCGCCGGCCACGAGACCACGGCGACCGCGCTGTTCTGGGCGCTGTATGTGCTGGCGCTCGATCCCGCGACACAGCAGCAATTGGCGGCCGAGGTGCGGGGCGCCATCGTCAATGACGTCGCCGACATCGAGCGGCTGAAATTCACCCGCGCCGTGATCGACGAGATCATGCGGCTGTATCCGCCGGCGTTTCTGATAGCGCGTGCCGCTGCGGGTGCCGATACGATCGCCGGCCTGCCGGTCAGGAAAAACGACATCGTCCTGATTGCGCCATGGCTGCTGCATCGGCATGAGAAATTGTGGCAGGATCCGAATGCGTTCATTCCGGCTCGCTTCATGCCGGGTGCGCCGCCGCCGGACCGCTTTGCCTATCTGCCGTTCGGCGTCGGCCCGCGCATCTGCGTCGGCGCGCATTTCGCGCTGGTGGAGGCGACCTTGGCGCTGGCAAAAATCATCGCCGCGTTCCGCGTCGAACTGCTCGACAAGGAGCCGGTGCTGCCGGTCGGCGTGGTGACGACGCAGCCGGATCGTTCGCCGATGTTCCGTATCACCCCTCGTTGAGTGCATCCACCATGGCTGAAACAGGCGCGCTATTTTCAGTGCTGAGGCAAACCACCGACGGCGAAGTGGCCGACGCCATCGAGCAGCTGATCGACAAGGGCGAGGATCGCGACCTAAACCGGATCAACCTGCTGGATTTTTCGAAGCGGACCGGGCTCGACGAGGAGCGGGTGATTTCCGGCTTCCTGCATGCGTCGCGGCTTGGGCTGTTTGATCTCACATGGAATGTGCTGTGTCCGGGCTGCAGCGGCGTGCTCGACGCCCATGCCACGCTGAAATCGCTGCGCCATGACGACTACAATTGCGCACTCTGTGCGGCCGGTTATGAGGCCTCGGTCGACGAAATGGTCGAGGTCGCATTCACGGTCAGCCCTCGGGTGCGGCGTATCGCGGCGCATGATCCGAATACTTTGCCGCTCTGGGAATATGTCCGGCAGATTTTCTGGAGCTCGGGAATTGATCTCAATCAGGATGACTTTTTCCGCCTGCGCGACGAAGCCACGCTCGAGGCCATCGAAATACCTGCCGGCGAAAAGGCGGTGCTGTCGCTGCAGCTGCCCAACCAGTTCGTCATCGTGTTCGAGCCGGTGACTCACTCGGCGCAGTTCCTCGCCGTCAGCGGCGAGCCGACCCGCGAGCGCCAGCAGCTCTCGATCGTGTTCAATAAACTGCATGCGCCGACCGGAACCACGGAGTTACGGCCGGGGCCGCTGCGGCTCACGCTGGAAAACCAGTCCGACGTCCGCGTGCTTCCGGCACTCTGGATCGCCGGCGATGCGCTTCACGAAATGCTGGGCAAGCGCAAGCCGATCCTGACTGCCAAGCGGATGCTGACCAACCAGACCTTTCGCGACGTCTACAAGGCGGACAATCTCAATATCGACCAGCGGCTGAAGATCACCTCGCTGACATTCCTGTTCACCGACCTCAAGGGTTCGACCGCATTATATGAGCGCGTCGGCGACCTCGCCGCGTTCGATCTGGTCCGCGCGCATTTCCACGCCCTGCTGGAAATTATTTCGGCGGAAAAAGGCGCTGTCGTGAAGACCATCGGCGACGCCGTGATGGCGACGTTCATCAAGCCGGAGCATGCGCTCGCGGCGGGCCTGCGGATGCGCAGGGCCATGGACAAGCTCAACAAAGAGCGCGGCACGGAGGATCTGATCATCAAGGTCGGCATCCATGAGGGGCCGTGCCTTGCGGTGATGCTAAACGAGCGCCAGGATTATTTCGGCCAGACTGTCAACATTGCCGCGCGGGTGCAGGGGCTGTCGGTGTCACATGCCATGCATGTCACCGGGCCGGTGATCGAATCGCCTGCCGTCGCCGACATTCTGCAAAAGGCGTCGATCGAACCCATCCAGAAGGAGGCGGCACTGCGCGGTATCGCCGACAAGATCCTCGTTTACGAAATCCCATGAAGGCCGGACTAACACCGCCGTCATCCTGAGGTGCTCGCCGTCTTCGGCGAGCCTCGAAGGATGGGCCGCAAGCGTCGGTGCCCGCGGCCATCCTTCGAGACGCCGCGCAAGGGCGCGGCTCCTCAGGATGACGGCTAAGTTTTGCTTCGGCGCCGCAGTCGCGAGCATTGCGCGGCCACGGTTTTCCACCCATATGTCGGCGACAAGCGCTGTACCCTGAGCCTCGAACATTCCGGTTGAAGACATGCTCGACACATTGCGTCAATTCATTGCCGACGTTGTTTCGCCCACCGCGAACCAAACCCGGGCGTTTGACGATACCGACTATCGCCTGGCGGCGACGGCGCTGCTGGTCCACGTCATCTCGCTCGACGGTGAGCCGTCGCAGATCGAAAAGCGCAAGCTGCACAGCCTGCTGGAAAGCCGGTTCAAGCTCGATCCCGGCACCGCGGACCAGCTGATCGCGTCGGCGACCCTGGTCGAAGGCGAGGCGGTCGATCTCTATCATTTCACCAGCGTCATCATGCGCTCGGTGAATGAGGAGGGCCGGCTTCGCATCGTCGAGATGATGTGGGAACTGGTCTATGCCGACGGCCAGGTCACCGAGTTCGAGGACAACGTGGTGTGGCGTGCGGCCGACCTTCTCGGCGTGTCGTCGCGCGACCGTATCGAGCTCAAGCATCGCGTCGCGGCGGCCAATCAGCCCGTGCCAGCCGCCGGCAGCTAGGCGCTGCGGCAATCTGCCGCCCGGCGCATTGCCGTTCGGGCCCGAATCTCGACATGACGAAATATTAATGTGCCGGGCACGCGTGGATCTCGGGATGAAATAGGCGCGAAAACTCCGCCGGCCGGGAATAATTCGAGCGCCCGCGCATTTTGATGATGGCGGTATGCTTGCGGACGCCTTGCATCCCGCCTAAGGCCTGTGATCTGTTGCAAATGCCGGGCGCCACATCGTTGCAAATATTTTCAAGAGCATTGAACCGTGACTGATCGTGTGACGCTGATTACCGGTGCCTCGTCGGGAATAGGCGCCGAGCTGGCGCGCGTCTTCGCGTCGAAAGGTCATCGGGTTGCCCTGACCGCGCGGCGCGCCAATCGCCTCGAAACGCTGGCCGGCGAAATCGTCGCCGCAGGCGGCGCGGCGCCGATGGTCATTCCCTGCGATCTCGAACAGCCTGATGGCTGCGACAGGATTGCGGCGGCCTTGGCTGCCGAAAATGTCGAAGTCGAATATGTCATCAACAATGCGGGCTACGGTATTTTCGGTCACGCCACCAAGCGGGACCGCGCCGAGCAACTCGGTATCATCGCGGTCAATATCCGGGCAGTGACCGATCTGTCGCTGCGCTTTTCCGATCAGTTGATCCGCCATCGCGGCGGCATTCTCAATGTCGCTTCGATCGCCGGGTTCCTGCCGGGGCCGGGCATGGCGGTTTATTATGCGTCCAAAGCCTATGTGTTGTCCTTCACCGAAGCCTTGCGCGCCGAACTCGGCCCGCGCGGCGTGCGCGTGACGGCGTTGTGTCCCGGGCCAGTACCGTCCGAATTTCAGGCGCGCGCGGGATTAAAGCCCGGATTCGATTCCATGGTTCTGAATGTCTCCGCCACCAATGTCGCGCTAGCCGGTTATCGCGGTCTGATGGCCAACAAGCGCGCCGTGATGCCCGGCCTCGGCATCAAGGCCGTGCCGGTGCTGCTGCGGCTGTTTCCCCGCGGCTTCATCCTGGCGGCGGTCGGCAAATTGCAGCTGAAGCGCTGACCCGTCTCCGCCCTGCGGGCTACGCCGGGCGTAGCGTAGCGAAGCCTGGCCCGCGATTTGCTTAAAAATCATTTCATTAACCAATCGGAGGCATGATTCCTTCCGTTATGAGACATGAACCAGCCTGCTTCTTGAGCGGCAAGCCGTTGCTGCCGGTGCTGATCGTTCTGCACCAGGAAACCTCGACGCCGGGCCGCGTCGGCAATGCGCTGCGCGCACTGGGGTATCCGCTGGACATCCGGCGCCCGCGCTTTGGCGATCCATTGCCGGAAACGCTGGACGGTCACGCCGGCGCGGTCATTTTCGGCGGCCCGATGAGCGCCAACGATCCGGATGATTTCGTTCGCCGCGAGATCGACTGGATCGCCGTGCCGCTGCGGGAGCAGCGGCCGTTTTTGGGGATTTGCCTCGGCGCGCAGATGCTGGCGAAACAGCTCGGCGCCAAGGTGGCGCCACATCCGGAAGGCCGCGCGCAGATCGGGTATTATCCGATCCGTCCCACCGCCGCCGGCCGCGCCATCTGCCCGGACTGGCCGGACCACGTCTATCACTGGCATCGCGAGGGTTTTGAGTTGCCCGCGGGGAGCGAATTGCTGGCGGAGGGAAGCGATTTCCCGATCGAAGCGTTCCGTTACGGCCATTCGTTCGGCTTTCAGTTTCATCCCGACGTGACCACCGCGATGATGCATCGCTGGACCACGCGCGGCCATGAGCGTCTCGCGCTGCCGGGCGCCCGCCCGCGCCACCATCACTTCGCCGATCGCGCGGTCCATGACGTGATCGAACGCGCCTGGCTGAAGGCATTTCTCGACGGCTGGCTGGCGCGGACGCCGGTTGCCGGTTTCGACATGGCGATGGCGCAGGCGGCGGAATAGGTCTGCCCAAAATACGAGTCTTTTCCGCCCACACATTCCGCCGTCATCCTGAGGAGCCGCGCGCTTGCGCGGCGTCTCGAAGGATGGCCGCGGGTGCTTGTGGCCGTCCTTCGAGGCTCGCCGAAGACGGCGAGCACCTCAGGATGACGGCGGTGCGGCTCGGATGTGATAGTGTCGTCCCGCAAGCCTGCGGCTTAAGCAATCGGCAGGCATCAGGGGATGGCGACATGACCGGCGACGATTTCGCGCAGCTGTTGAACGAGTTCACCCATTCGGCCGAGTCCGGCGATGGCGCGCGCTTCGCCAGCCATTTCACCGAGGACGCCGTCTATTACGACTACATCTACGGCCCGCATCGAGGCCGCGCCGATATCGCGCAGATGATGCAGGAGCTTTTCCATCGCGATGCCGCGGACTATCGCTGGGAAATGTTCGATGCCGTGTTCGACGGCGCAAAAGGCTACGCGTGGTCGCTGTCGAGCTTCACCTCGAAGATTCCGCAATTCGCAGGCCGGCATGTCGTGATCGATGGCATGAGCCGTTTTATCGTACGCGATGGCTTGATCGCCGAGTACCGCGAATCGGTCAACGGCGGCGTCGCCATGGCGCAGCTCGGCGTTGCGCCTGATCGCATGATCAAGGTGTTTACGCGCTGGACCGGCTGGCTTCGCGAGGGGCCGGAGACACTGGAATATCTGGCGCGGCCGAAGGGTTCGCGAAAAGCCGGACAGTAACGACCGTAAGGGAGATCGCCGTGACCTATCAGCACATCCTCTATGACGTGGACCAGAAGATCGCGACCATCACGCTGAACCGGCCCGACCGCATGAACGCCTGGACGCCGATCATGGAGCGCGATGTGCGTCACGCCATGGAGGCGGCTGCGAAAGACGATGGCGTGCGCGTCATCGTGCTCACCGGCGCCGGCCGCGCGTTCTGCGCCGGGGCGGACATGGATGCGCTGAAAAGGCTCGATCCCAACGATATCAGGCGCGCCGAGAGCGTCCCGCCATTCGACATGAACCGGCGGCCGGACTGGCAAACGCGCTACGCGTACTATCCTTCGATCCCGAAACCCATCATCGGCATGCTGAACGGCGCCACCGCGGGCATCGGCCTCGTGCATGCGCTGTATTGCGACCTGCGCTTTGCCGCCGACAATACCGTGTTCACCACCGCCTTCGCGCGCCGCGGGTTGATCGCCGAGCACGGCATCAGCTGGATGCTGCCGCGCATCGTCGGCCATGCCAACGCGCTCGATCTGTTGATGTCCGCGCGCCGGGTCTCAAGCGACGAAGCGCTGCGCATCGGCCTCGTCAACCGGCTGTATCCGCCCGAGCAATTGCGCGAGCAGACTTATGCTTATGCGCGCGATCTTGCGGATTTCGTCTCGCCCAGCGCGATCGCCGTGATCAAGCGGCAGCTTTACGACGTCCCGTTCCAGTCGCTGGCCGAGGCGACAATCGACGCCAACCGCGAAATGGGCGTGGCGCTGCGCGGCAGCGACTTTCGCGAGGGCGTGGCGAGTTTTATGGAGAAGAGGCCGCCGCGGTTTACGGGGGAGTGATTTTGGTTCAGCCCGTCGTCGCCCTTCGGGCTATGCCGGGCACGCTTCGCTTTCGGCTCTTGCGTGGCTGCGCCACGCGTAGCCGAAGGCGAAGCGTGGAGCCAGGCGGGTTCGAACCGCCGACCTCGTCATTGCGAACGACGCGCTCTACCAACTGAGCTATGGCCCCTACGTTACCGATCGCCGCCATTTACAATCCGCGCCAAGGCCAAGTCAAGAACGCCGAAAATCACTGTTTTTCTAAAGGTTTTGCCGGGAACTTCCCTTGTTTGCGGGGGGATGAACCGATATTTAGCTGCTAGTCGAATCCGCGACCGAACCCGCGAGCCCGTCCCATCATGCGCGCCATTCTCGACATCGTTCTCATCGTCCTCGATCTCTATGTCTGGCTGCTGATTGCCGCGGCAATCCTGTCCTGGCTGATCGCCTTCAATGTCGTCAATACGCGCAACCAGTTCGTGGCGTCGGTTGCGGAATTTCTCTACCGGATCACCGAACCGGTGTTGGCGCCGATTCGCCGCATGCTGCCGAGCTTCGGCGGTCTCGATATCTCGCCGATCATTCTGATCCTGATCATCATGTTCATCCAGCGGGTCATCACCTATTACATCTATCCCAGCGTGTTCTGATCGCAGGGATGGACGCTTGGCGGTACTCGGCCCAGGGCATCAGCGTTGCGCTGCGGGTGACCCCGCGCGGCGGCCGCGACGAGATCGACGGGCTTGAGACGCTGGCCAATGGCCGCACCGTGGTGAAAATCCGGGTTCGCGCCATCGCCGAAGGCGGCGAAGCCAACCGCGCAGTCGTCGAACTGCTCGCCAAGGCGCTCGGCATTCCCAAGGGCAAGGTCAGGGTGCTCTCGGGCACGACATCGCGCCTCAAGCAGATTGCCGTCGATGGCGACCCGGCGAAATTAGGTGACGCTTTGCGAATGCTGACCGGGACAAAACCCGCCTGATGAAAGAGCTTGTATGACGGCCCGGATCATCGATGGAAAACTCATTGCCGCCGAGCTTCGCGCCCGCGTCGCCGATGAAGTCGCGCGGGTGCGGCACGAACGTGCGCTGACCCCGGGGCTCGCGGTGGTGCTGGTCGGCAACGATCCCGCCAGCGAAGTCTATGTCCGCAGCAAGCACAAGCAGACCCAGGCCGCGGGCATGGCGTCGTTCGAGCATCGCCTGCCGGCGGATGTCGCGCAGGACGAATTGCTGGCACTGATCGCACGACTCAACCGCGATCCCGCCGTACACGGCATTCTGGTGCAACTGCCGCTGCCGAAATCGCTCGACACCGAAACGATCATCAACGCCCTCGATCCGGCGAAAGATGTCGATGGGCTGCATCCGAATAACGCCGGGCGTCTCGCCGCGGGGTTGCCCGCGTTGTCGCCGTGCACGCCGCTCGGCTGCATCATCCTGAGCAAAAGCGTGCACGCCTCGCTGCAGGGCCTGAACGCCATCGTGATCGGCCGCTCCAACCTGGTCGGCCGGCCGCTGCTGCAACTGCTGCTTAATGAGCACGCCACGGTGACAATTGCGCATTCGCGTTCGCGCGATCTGGCGCAATTGTGCGTGCGCGCGGACCTGGTTTACGCCGCCGTCGGAAAGGCCGAGATGGTGCGCGGCGACTGGATCAAGCCCGGCGCGACGGTGATCGACGTCGGCATCAACCGCCTGCCGGGCGAAGACGGCAAGACGAGATTGGTGGGCGACGTAGCCTTCGCGGAGGCATTGAACGTTGCCGGCGCGATCACCCCCGTGCCGGGCGGTGTCGGGCAGATGACGGTGGCGTGCCTGCTGGTCAATACGCTGCGCGCCGCCTGCGCCATTCACGGCCTGCCGGCGCCGGGAGTGTGAGGTCGCCGTGTCCCGGACGCGCTGCAGCGTTCTTCACGCTGCTGCGCAGAGCCGGGACCGCACCAAACACTGCGTTATTACGGCCCCGGACGCAGCGCACCGCTTCGCAAAGAGCTACGCGCTGCGCTGCGTCCGGGGCACGAATGATCAGCCCGCCGTGTTCTCGATCAGCCGCCGGTAGAACCTGATCATGTCGGCATAGCCTTCGATGCTGAGGCGCTCGTTGGTGCCGTGAAATCGCTTCAAATCATCCGAAGTCGCGCGCACCGGCGTGAACCGCAGAATATTGTCGCTGATACCGGTATAGTGCCGCGAGTCGGTACCCGCGACCATCAGCCCAGGCGCGACGATGACGTCAGGGAAAATCTCGCGGATGGTGCGGTTCAGCGCGCGGTAGGACTCGCTGGAGGTTCCGGTCACCGGCGGCGGGTCGATATTGCCGGCAAACGGTTCGATCGAGATTTTGTCGTTGGCGATGGTGCGGCGAACATGATCGGCCACGCTCGCCTGGGTGTCGCCCGGCATCAGCCGGAAATTCACCGTGGCCTCTGCATTGCCCGGCAGCACATTGTCCTTGTCGCCGGCGTTGAAGATGGTCAGCGCGGTGGTGGTTCGGACCGTCGCCTCGCTCGGTCCGTTCTTTTCGAACTCGCGCAACACCAACGGCTTGAACAGCCAGAGATTGGACAGCACGATGCGGCCAAATCCCTGCGTTTCCGGCGCCAGCGTATCGAACATTTCCGAGACCGCGCCGCGAATTTGCATCGGCAAACGGTGGTCTTCCAGCCGCGCCAAAGCCGCGCTCATCATGCCGATCGCGGTCTCGCGCGGCGGCATCGATGAATGACCGGGCGTGGCGTGCGCCGTCAGCACCAGCGTCGCGTAGCCTTTTTCCGCCACGCCGATCAGCGCCGCCGGTCTGTCGAGGCCCTTGACGATGCCGTCGGTGATCAAGAGGCCCTCGTCGAGCACGTAATCGAGCCGGACGCCGCGCGAGGCGAGCTGCGCCGCGATCGCTTTTGCGCCGCGGGTGCCGCCTATCTCTTCGTCGTGACCGAATGCAAAATAGATCGTCCGTTTCGGGCGAAAGCCCGCCTTGCTCATTTGCTCGGCCGCCTCCAGCATCGAATAGAGATTGCCCTTGTCGTCCCAGGACCCGCGGCCCCAGATAAAGCCATCCGCGATGACGCCGTCGAATGGCGGTTGCTGCCAGTCTTTTGCCGTGCCGGGCGAGACCGGAACGACGTCCTGATGCGCCAGCAGCGCGATCGGTAGGGCCTTCGGGTCCGATCCCTCCCAAGTGTAGAGCAGGCTGTAGGTCGCGACGACCTCGCGTTTCGCCACGGCATGAAACGCGGGAAAACTCTTGGCGATGTGCGCCTGCAAGCCGCGCAGCGCGTCGGCGTCGGAATCGGGATTGAGGAAATTCGAAATGGTCTGGAAGCGGATCGCCTCGCCGAGCCGCGCCGCCGCGCCTTGCTCATCCACCGCCACGCGCGGCACGGCCGCTACCTGAATTTGCCGCGAGCTGTGGGCCGCAACGTTAAACAGCAGTACGCCCGCGAGAAGCCCGATAGCGGCAAACAGCAGAGCCAGGATATTGCGGATCAATCGGTACGGCCGGCGCATCTTTTTCTCCGTGTCCCGGACGCGCTGCAGCGTTCTTCACGCTGCTGCGCAGAGCCGGGACCATTTTCGTAGGGTGGGCAAAGCCAACGAGTCGCGCCAATGCGCGACCGATGGCGTGCCCACCACAACGCGTCAATGGTGGGCACGGCGCAAGAGCGCCTTTGCCCACCCTACAATTTCCGCTCGCTACTTCGCCTTGGCGCGGTCGATGCCTTCCCGAATGAGCTGGTGCGCGTCCTCGGCATTGCCCCAGCGCAGCACCTTGACCCATTTGCCGGGCTCGAGGTCCTTGTAGTGTTCGAAAAAGTGCTGGATCTGCTGCAGCGTGATCTCGGGAAGGTCGCTGTAGGTCTTCACCTTGTCGTAGCGCTGGGTCAGTTTTGACGAGGGTACCGCGATGATCTTCTCGTCGCCGCCGGCTTCATCCTCCATCAGCAGCACGCCGACCGGCCGCACGCTCATGACAGCGCCCGGTACGATGGCCCGGGTATTGGCGACCAGCACGTCGCAGGGATCGCCATCGCCGGACAGCGTGTGCGGGATAAAACCGTAATTTCCGGGATAGCGCATGGCGGTGTAGAGAAACCGGTCAACCACCAGCGTGCCGGCGTCCTTGTCCATCTCGTATTTGATAGGCTCGCCGCCGACCGGCACCTCGATGATGACATTGACCTCGTGCGGCGGATTGCTCCCGATCGAGATGGCGTCAATGCGCATGGGCGGCTCCGTGATTGAGCGGTCGCGTCAACAAATACACAGTCGTCATACGCGGGCTTGACCCGCGTATCCATCACTCTTCGCAAGAGTCATTCAAAGAAGATGGATTGCCGGGTCAAGCCCGGCAATGACGATGGCTGGCCCTAGTTAGCCCAGGCGAACGCGACCTTGTCGAGCGACTTCGGCCCGAATTTCTCCGAGGAGCGCGCCACCATCCGCCCGCCGAGGGCGCGATAGAATTCGGTCGCATGTTCGTTGTCGGAGAGCGCCCAGATCACCATGCTCTTGAGGCCGCTCTGCACCAGGTCGCGCTTGGCGGCGGTGAACAGCCGGCGGCCGAAGCCGAGGCCCTGAAACTCGGGGCGCAGATAGAGTTCGTAGATCTCGCCTTCGAAATGCAGGCTGCGCGCGCGGTTGCGGCCGTAATTGGCATAGCCCGCGACCTTGTCGCCGAACACCAGCACGCTGACGCGGCTGCCCTTGCGGATTGCTGAGTCCCACCATTGCGGGCCGCGGCGGTTAATCAGCTTCTCGAGTTCGGCGCCGGGAATGATGCCCTGATAGGCGTTCCGCCAGGCCTCATCATGGGTCGAGGCCACCGCGGATGCGTCCGCAGCTTTGGCCGGTCGAACCTCGATCAGGGTTGTGCTCATGGATGCGATCAAAGCAAGTCAGCGCGTCCGCTTCAAGGTCTATCGTTAATTATCGGTTAACCTGTGGATTTTCTGCATCAGTTTTGGCAGGCAGTTGTACCGAAAGAGGACAAGGCGCCGCCGCGCAGGGCGCTCCGGCTGCCGTTTGCGAGCCGTGACGGCGGTTGCGGGAGGTATTTTCCACACAGCGGGCATCGGCGCCGCCGGGAGAAAATGCGCTGGATTTGATTCGCGCCGTGGTCTCTGATCGCCAGCCGATCCGTCGTTCAGGCCTAAAATGCAGTTGTTCAAAACGATATGCGTTCTGCTTGCGCTCGGAGCGCTCCATGCGCAGTCCGCCGCGGCGCAGGTCTCGCTGGGGGCGCAGGCCGCCGAAGGCGACCCGGATCGCCGCCAGCATTGGCTGGTACCGTCGCCGGATCAGGCTGTCGCCGCTCACGCGATTTTGTTTCGCCCGCCCGGCGAAGGGCCGTTTCGGCTGGCGATCGTCGCGCATGCGACCTCGCAAAACGTGCTGCGTCGCGCCCAAATGCCGCAGCCGGAATATCGTGCCCTCGCGGCGTGGCTGGTGGCGCGGGGGTTTGCGGTGCTGGTGCCGGAACGGCCGGGTCACGGCGCCACCGGTGGGCGCTATCTCGAGGACCAGGGCGGCTGCGACGAGGCGGATTATGCCAAAGCCGGCCGCGCCACCGCGGACTCCATCGCAACGGTGCTGGATTTCATGCGCGGGCAATCCTTCGTGCGGCAGGACGGCGTGGTGATCGTCGGCCACTCCGCGGGCGCATGGGGCGCGCTGGCGCTGGCCGCTCGAAACGTTTCGGGCGTCTCGGCGATCATCGCGTTTGCGCCGGGACGCGGCGGCCATGCCAACGATCTGCCCAACCAGGTCTGCGCGCCGCATACGCTGATTTCGGCGGCCGGCGAGTTCGGCAAGACCGCGCGCGTGCCGGTGACATGGCTGGTTGCCGCCAACGACAGCTATTTCGCGCCGGCTTTGTCGCGGCAGATCGCCGACGCTTTTCGTATAGCTGGCGGCAAGGTCGACTTTCGCGTGCTCGCGGCATATGGCAGCGAAGGCCACTGGCTGGCGGAGACCGAGGGCGGCGTGAAAAGCGCAGCACCAGAGCTGGCGCGGGCGCTGAAGGCACTCACCCCGACCGCTGCGAAAAAGCGATGACCAACCCGTGGCCCGACGACGATGTGATCCTCTACGACGGCGTCTGCGTATTCTGCTCGCGCTGGATGCGGTTCGTCGCCACGCGCGACGCGGATCGCCGGTTTCGCTTCACCGCGATCCAGTCCGACTACGGCCGTCGGCTGGCACGGACGCTTGGCATCGATCCCGAAGATCCTGACACCAACGCGGTGGTGCATGGTGGCGTCGCCACCTTCAAATCCGACGCCGCGCTGACGGTGCTGTCGCATCTGCCGGGCTGGGGATGGGTGCGCGTGTTGCGCGCGGTGCCGAAGGCGTGGCGCGACGCGGTCTACAATCTCGTCGCCCGCAATCGTTACCGGATTTTCGGGAAGTACGAGACGTGTTTCGTACCGGCCGCGGAATTCAGGGCGAGGGTCATCGAATAATCTCTTTCGCGGCGATGACTTCTTGTGCTGCCCTCTCCCCCGAATCCCTTGCCCCATGCGCGGTGGAAAAAAAGTTCGGCGAGGTAGCTTCCCCGGCAAAAAACAACCGCCCGTCGACCGGGGCTGCGAGCACCGCGCGGTCGCCGGCGTGGCCGGGGAGCGCGTGGGAGTAGGCACCGCGCGCGAAGCGGTCGTGCGCCCAGCGGGACTCGGCGAGCGGTTTCAGCTTGCGGCGGAAGTCGGAGCCGAGCAGCGCCACGATCTGGTCGATGCTTTCGGCGGCGAACGCTCCGTCGCCGGCATTCTCCAGGTCGCGTGCAAAGGTGCCGCCGAAAAATCCTTCGATGCAGGGCTGGCCGAACGGGCGCAGGTGAAAGCTGCCCATCGCGGTGCGCATGGTGGCGCCGCGCAGATTGCCGTCTTTCGGCAGCGCGTCCGGATCCTCCAGCGCCAGCATCACCTTGTCGTCGACGCCGAGGGGCAGGCCGCGCGCGGCCTCGACTTTTGCAGGCAACGCGGGATGGAACCGGATCGCCTCATCGGCGATCAGGTTGGTCGGCACGGTGACGATGATTTTGTTCGCGGTCAGCGACCCGCGCGAGGTTTCGATCCTCACGCGCGGGCCGGAATGGTCGATCAGCGTCACTTCGGTATTCAGCGCCAGCGGGCACGGCGCGCCATAGGCCGTCATCAGCGCGCCATAGCCGCGCCGCAGCCGCCAGTTGATCCCGCTGTCCTCATAGGCCTGCATGTCCCGGATCGAGACCTGGTCGAGTTCGCAGCCGTTCACATAGGTCGAGATCGCGTGGATCATCGGGTTCCAGCGGTTGCCGGGCTCGAGATATTTGTCCGCGGCATCGTCGCCGCCGCGCATCGCGGCCTCCTCGGCGCGGTCGTAGAACGCGTCCAGCGCGGCGATAAAATCCTGGCGCTCGGCTGACGGAAACCCGGTATCAAAGCTCTGCTCCCGCCACGGCGGGCGGGTCTTGTCGATCTCGAAATTCAATTGCTTCGCGATCTCGACGAACGAGTTCTTGTCTGCCGAATGCAGCCAGCCGCAGCCGAGGTCAAACACGATGCCAGGCGCGGCCAAGATGGTGTGGGCGCGTCCGCCGACCCGGTCGCGGGCTTCCAGCACGATGACGCTGAGGCCGGACTGTTTCAGCGCATGCGCGGCGCCCAGGCCGGCGGCGCCGGCGCCGATGATGGCGACATCGACGGAGGAGGGGAGGGACATGGGCAGCGATTCGCCATGTGCAGGTCGCTACGTCAAGGGAGGAATCGTGTCCCGGACGCGGTGCGGCATTCTTCATGCCGCTCCGCAGAGCCGGGACCGTATCAAACACCGACGTTCGTTGCGGCCCCGGCTCTGCAGCGCACCGCTCCGCGAAGGGCTACGCGCTGCGCCGCGTCCGGGGCACGGAAATCCTACGCCACCTCTTGCTTGCTCTTCTCCGCGCGCTTGCGGTCGTTGGCGTCGAGGAATTTTTTGCGCAGGCGAATCGATTTCGGCGTGACTTCGACCAGCTCGTCGTCCTCGATATAGGCCAGCGCCTTTTCCAGCGTCATCTTGATCGGCGGCGTCAGGCGTACCGCCTCGTCCTTCGAGGTGGTGCGGATATTGGTGAGCTGCTTGCCCTTGAGGATATTGATCTCAAGGTCGTTGTCGCGGGTGTGCTCGCCGACGATCATGCCGCGATAGACCTTCCAGCCCGGCTCGATCATCATCGGGCCGCGGTCCTCCAGCTTGAACATGGCGTAGGCGACGGCCTCGCCCTGGTCGTTGGAAATCAGGACGCCGTTGCGGCGGCCCTGGATGTCGCCCTTGTAGGGCGCATAGCCATGGAATAGCCGGTTCATGATGGCGGTGCCGCGGGTGTCGGTCAGCAATTCGCCCTGATAGCCGATCAGGCCGCGGGTCGGCGCGTAGAATACCAGGCGCAGGCGATGGCCGCCGGAGGGGCGCATCTCCATCATCTCGGCCTTGCGCTCGCTCATCTTCTGCACGACGATGCCGGAGTGCTCCTCGTCGACGTCGATCACGACCTCCTCGACCGGCTCCTGCCATTCCCCTGTCGCCTCGTCCTGCTTGAGCACGACGCGCGGGCGCGACACCGACAGCTCAAAACCTTCGCGGCGCATGGTTTCGATCAGGATGCCCAATTGCAATTCGCCGCGTCCGGCCACTTCCATCGCGTCCTTGTCGTCGGATTCCCGCACGCGCAGCGCCACATTGCCTTCGGCCTCGCGCAGCAGGCGGTCGCGGATCATGCGGCCGGTGACTTTGGTGCCCTCGGTGCCGGCCAGCGGCGAATCGTTGACGCGGAAGGTCATCGACAGGGTCGGCGGATCGATCGGCTGCGCCGCAATCGGCTTTTCCACCGAGGGATCGCAGATGGTGTGGGCGACGGTGGCGTTCGGCAGTCCGGCAAGCGCCACGATGTCGCCCGCTTCCGCCTCATCCACCGCGGTGCGTTCGATGCCGCGGAATGCCAGCACCTTGGTGATACGTCCGGTCTCGATCAGCTTGCCGTCGTGATCGAGCACCTTGACGCTCTGGTTCGGCTTGACCGAGCCTGATGAGATGCGGCCGGTGATGATGCGGCCGAGATAGGGATTGGCTTCCAGGATGGTGCCGAGCAGGCGGAACGGACCTTCCTCCACCACCGGCGGCTTGACGTGGCTGAGCACCAGATCGAACAACGGCTTCATGCCGTCGTCGTGCGAACCCTCAAGGGACGTAGCCATCCAGCCCTGCTTGGCCGATCCGTAGAGAATCGGGAAATCGAGCTGCTCGTCGGTGGCATCGAGCGCGGCGAACAGATCGAACACTTCGTTGATGACTTCGACGGGGCGGGCGTCCGAGCGGTCGACCTTGTTGATGACGACGATGGGTTTTAAGCCCATGCGCAGCGCCTTCGACACCACGAATTTGGTCTGCGGCAGCGGGCCTTCGGCGGCGTCCACCAGCACCAGCGCGCCGTCCACCATGTTGAGGATGCGCTCGACCTCGCCGCCGAAATCAGCATGCCCCGGGGTGTCGACGATGTTGATACGGGTGTCCTTCCACTGCACCGACGCCGCCTTGGCCAAAATGGTGATGCCGCGCTCGCGCTCCAGGTCGTTGGAATCCATCGCGCGCTCGACCTGGCGCTGGTTGTCGCGGTAGACGCCCGACTGCTGCAGCAGGCGATCGACCAGCGTGGTCTTGCCATGGTCGACGTGGGCGATGATGGCGATGTTGCGCAAATTCATGTTGCTTCTTCTAAGGTCGGACAATGGCTGGAGCGCGATCTCGCCGGAAAACCGGGACCCACTTTTCCGGATCGCGCTCAAAGCCTGGAATTTAAGGGCGCGTGGCGCCCAAAAAGGAAGCCCGGCCAAAAGGACCGGGCGAACCTTACTCGTTGCGGCGCAATATAGTCAGAAATCGCCGCAAAACAATGGTTTATTCGGTCGCCGGGCAACGATTTGTTGGGGTGAAGTTATCGCAATTGGGCAGGTTTTGCCGGATATTGCCGCGCATAAACGACCGGTGCGGATGTAGATGTCATGACGAGGGTGAATCAGGCCAGCCTCGAGGAGATCAGGGGGATTTACGCACGGTTGATGACGGCCGTGAGCGGTTCCGCGGATCCGCGACTGGAGCGGGCATTCGAACTGGTTCCGCGCGAAGCTTTTATGGGCCCGGGACCATGGCGGATCGGCGTCTATCGGAAATACATCGAAACACCGGACGCCGATCCTGCCTATCTCTATCAAAATGTTCTGGTGGCGCTCGATGCCGACAAAGGCATCAACAATGGCGAGCCTTTTTTGCATGCGATCTGGATCGGAGCCGTTTCGCCCAAGGCGGGAGACACGGTCTGCCACATCGGCGCCGGCACCGGATATTATACCGCGATCCTGTCAGTCCTGACGCTGCCCGGAGGCGCCGTGCACGCTTTCGAGATCGAGGAGGGGCTGGCGGAAAAGGCACGCGACAATCTGCGGCCCTTCGAGGGCATCTCCGTCACCACGGGCGATGCGACCAAATTGCCGTTGCCGCCGTCGGATCTGATTTACGTCAATGCCGGCGTCGTCGCGCCGCCGCTGTCGTGGTTGCAGGCGCTACGTCCGCAGGGCCGCATGATTTTTTCATGGCGTCCGTCGCAACACGCGGGGCTGGCGCTCGTCGTGACGCGCGGGCGCAATGGTTTTGGCGTCAAACCGCTGATGAACTCCTATTTCATCCCCTGCGTCGGCGCGTCGGACGCGGAGGCGTGCCTCAAGGCGCCGGATGAGGACAAGGCATGGTCGGTGCGGTCGCTCTGGCCGAGCGCCGAGCGCGAGCCGGACGAGACGGCGGTCGCAATTTGCGAACATCTCTGGTTTTCCTCCACCGAGATTCCGGCGGATGAATAGCGCGGTGCTCGCGTTCACATGTCGAATACCGCGACGGCTCGGATCGGCGAAGCGGTGCCGTCGCGCCATTTCAGCGGCAGGCCGATGAAGGTGAACTGGCCTTTTCCCAAGAGCGCTTCCAGATTGCACAGGCTCTCGATGTGGGTGATGCCGAGGTCGAGACAGGCCTCGTGCACCAGCAGGTTCACCTTGCCGTCGGGCCCGGGCCGCATCGAGTCGATGCCGAAATGCACGACGCCTTGCTTCGCCAGCCATTCGGTGGCCGCGACATTCACGCCGGAATTTTCGGTCGCATATTCCTTGCGCGGAAAAGTGCGTTCGTGATGGCCGGTGCAGAGCAGGACGGTGCCGCCGTTCGGCACCGGCACGCCCGCTTGCTTCACCGCAGCGTCGAGGTCGCGAGGTGTGATCTCGGCGCGCGGCGCGATGTGGCGCAGATCGAGGCAGATGCCGGGCACGATGCAGTTCTCCAGCGGGTATTCGTTGATCGGCTGGCCGCTCTTGCCAAAATGCCTGGGCGCGTCGATGTGGGTGCCGCCATGGTCGGCCATCGAGATGAACATCGAGGACAGCCCATAGACATTACCGCTATCGGCGAAGGATTCCTCATGGGTCTTCCAGATGCCGTGGATGATGGGAGGATGGCCGGGATAGCTCGGCGTGCGGTGGTAGAGTTCACGGCTGAGATCGATGATTTTCACAAACAGTCCTCCGCATAGAACGTAGGGTGGGCAAAGGCGCGATCTTCGCGCCGTGCCCACCATATAACGCAATATGCGAGATGTTGGTGGGCACGCCACCGGACGCGTTCGCGTCCGATCGCTTTGCCCACCCTACTACGCGCCGGTGGCGCGGAGCTGTACGCCGGCCCGTTGCAGATTTTGCGGCATGCTCGTCAGCAGCGCCTTGCGGTCCGCCACCGCGTTATGGAACTGCTCCAGCGCGATGTTGAAGGCCGTCAACGAACCATGATCGATCGCACCTTGCTCAAAACTGTTCAGCGTGTCGCGCAGGATGTTGTCGGCCTCGGCCTGCATCTGGTCCAGTTCGTCGGTGGAATCGGTATGCCGTGCCAGCGCCAGCATGTCCAGCAGCCGCTCGCGCAGCGATGAGTTGTTGCCGCGCTCGTCCTTCTTCAGATAGCTCGCAAACCAGGCGCCGACCGAACCCAGTAGCGACAGGCCCATCAGGCCGAACCAGATGTAATCGCTGTAGCGCTCGAGGAAGGTCTTTTCCTCGCCGTCGACATAGGCCGCCGCACCCGGATGCACCGGAATGGCGGCATCCTTGTCGGTATCCGGCGTTTCTATTTTCGCGGCCAGAGGGAATTCCGACAACAGCGCCTGGCGCACCGCGAACAGTTGCCGGGTGAAGGCGGCGATGGTCGCCTCCGACAGGCCTTTGCGCGCCACGATGTGATGCGAGAAGCCGATCGTCTTGATCTCGTCTTCGGGACGTGCGGGCGAGCCGCCGAATGCGCCGGCCGGAATTTCCGATGCCTCGTAAGCCGAATAGTTCTGCGAGATCGCGGCGGCCGCATCGATCGCGAGGAACGTCGGCGACGCGCCATCGCGCGTGGAGGCATTGATCGCGTCCGTGGTGATCTTGCTGTTGACCGGTCCCGCTGCGAGATACGCATCCGCCTTCTGGTTGCGGATCGCCTCGGCCGCCTCGCTGGCCGGGAATTGCACGATTTCGATCTTGGCGGCATCGACGCCGTATTGGCGCAGGATCACCTTGAGCAGATTGACATTGGCCGGCGTCCTGCCGACGACGCCGATGCGGCGGCCGGCAAGCTGCTGGATTTTCGTGATCTTCGGGCCGGCCTTTTTGCCTTTCGCTAAGGGCGGCACCCAGAGCACGGCGACGTTCTTGCGCAGCGTGGCCACGGCTTGCGCATTCTTCGGCACATCGAGATCGCCGCGAATGATGGCGAGATCGGCCTTGCCCTCGCCGAGCGCCGCCGCGCTCGCGACGGCGCCGTCGGTCTGCGTCGGCCGCAGCCGGACGTGGCTGTGCGCAAAGGACTGCGTCAGCGTCTGCACCACCTTGACGTCGTCGCTGTTCGGAGGTCCCACCGCGATGCGAAGCGTCACCGGACGCATCGCGAAATAATATGCGCCGGCCACCGCGCCCACCAGCGCAAGGGTGCCTGCCAGCGTGATGAGCATCATCTTCCGCTTCACCGAACGCGGCGACGGCGGCGCGCTGGGCCCGACAAGATCGGGGCCATCGACTATCGATCGGGAAAAGAGCTGCTTCAGGCTCAAATTCATCATGCCCGGCGTTACGTCTTAAGATCGTAGCAAATATCCTGCCATTGGCGGGATTACATCTGCGTCATGGTTACCAGCCCAGGGGCTTCGGGTTGGCTTTGGGCCGCCTTTGGCCCGTTATTGTGGCGCAGATGAAGACTGCGACATCATGGACCCGGATGGCGTTGCCCGGTGTTAGGATAAGGCTGGCGAGAAACGGGAGGCGAGCATGGTGCAGAAACTGTCGGCGGAGGCCCGCAAAGCGGCCCTGAAGGGGTTGTCCGGCTGGTCGGAGGTGGCGGGCCGCGAGGCGATCCAGCGGACCTTCAGCTTCAAGGATTTCAACGAGGCGTTCGGGTTCATGGCCCGCGCCGCGCTGGTTGCCGAAAAAAGCGATCATCACCCGGAATGGCGCAATGTTTACAAGACGGTAGAGGTCGTGCTGGCGACCCATGACGCCGGCGGCGTCACCGCGCGCGACATCGAGCTTGCGCAGGCGATGAACGCGATTGCGAAGCAGCTTGGTGTGTCCTGACACGCTTGCGGCAATGGGCCGGCATCACCAATTCAGGTCTGTCGGCGCGGCCGGCGACCGCGCTTTAGGCTGAGGGAACCTTGCGATGGCGTCCGAATACAGCGTGGGTTTTGAGCCGGCCGACCGGCTCGCGCAGGACCGCGAAAGCGTGCGCCGGCGGTTCTGGAGCAAGCTGAAGCGCGTGGTCGCGCATCTGCCGTTCGCCGAGGACCTGCTTGCGGCCTATTATTGCGCGTTCGACAGCCGGACGCCGCGCCATGTGCAGGCGGCGCTGCTCGGCGCCATCGCTTACTTCATCCTGCCGTTCGATTTCGTGCCCGACATGCTGCCGGTGCTCGGCTTCACCGACGATGCCGCCATCCTCGCCACCGCGCTGCGGATGGTGGTGACCCACATCACGCCGGAGCACCGCGACGCCGCGCGCGCGGCGTTGAAGCGGGGAGTCGAGGCGGAGACTTCACAAAGCTAACGGAGAACCTCGCCGTCATCCTGAGGTGCGCGCCGCCTTCGGCGCGCCTCGAAGGATGCGCCACGAGCGCAAGCGGCCCATCCTTCGAGACGCCGCGCAAACGCGCGGCTCCTCAGGATGACGGCGTGAGTGTTGCGAGCGCCGTCGCAGGATCAATAAACCAGGCCGGTGCCGGGTGGCTTTTCAAGGGCCGCGGCCAGTGAGCGATACTCCGCACAGCCGGTACCGCAAATCGCGGCGATCCGGGTCAAGTGATATTGCGCCTGGTCGCGGTTGCCCTGTTCGATCTGCCACAGGCCATAATACTGCCAGGTCAGCACGTGGTTCGGATCGGCCTTCAGCGCGCGTTCGTACCAGACTTGCGAGAGCTTGTAGTCGCCGAGTTTGCGATAGGAATAGCCGATCAGGTTGGCGACGTTGGGGTGCTCGTCGTGCCCGAGCGCCTTCAACTGGTCGATGGCGGCGGCGTAGTCGTTGCGGTCGTAGATCGTCGCATAGGCTTCGCGGTAACCGCGCGCGAAGGCCGGTTCGACGATGCTGGACTGCTTGGCGGCCCTCTTCTTGCTCTTTTGAGTGGTGGCTTTGCTGTTCGACGGCGGCGGCTCGGAAGGAGGAGGATCTCCGCCGCCTCCCGCGGCAAGAACCGGAGCGGGCAACGGCGCGGCGATCAGCGCCATCGAAAACATTGCCAGCGTCACCAACCTGATCACTTTGATCATGCGTGCCTCCTGTTTCCCATTAGAGCGATCCACGATCTGGACGCTTGTGCAAACCCCAGTTTGACGGAAACATTCCCGGCAAGGAAAAATGGAACTTCACGGCCACTGCTACGCACGCACGAAATGTCGCTGGCGGGTCCAAGCCCGCGCATGAGCAGGCTTCACGGATGCAGGATCACCTTGCCCATCGCCTTGCGGCCGGCCAGCACCTTCAGCGCGTCCGCGGTTTGCGCCAGGGGGAAGGTGCGGTCGACATGCGATGAGATTTTGCCTTCGGCGGTCCACTGCACCAGCTTTTCCAGATTGGCGCGGTTTTTGTCGGGATTGAGCCGCGCCCAGGCGCCCCAGAACACGCCCCTGATGTCGCAGCCCTTCAGCAGGGCAAGATTGAGCGGCATCTTGGGAATATCGCCGGCGGCGAAACCGATCACCAGAAAGCGGCCTTCCCAGGCGATCGAACGCAATGCCGCTTCGGCGTAAGTGCCGCCGACGGGATCGAAGATGATATCGGCGCCCTTGCCGCCGGTGAGCTTTCGCAGGCCTTCCTTGAGGTCTTCCTTCGCGTAGTTCAATCCCAACGCGGCGCCGTGCGCCTTGGCGAATTCGATTTTCTCATCCGACGAAGCGCAGGCGATCACCTTCAGGCCCATCAGTCTGCCGAGTTCGCAGGCCGCGAGCCCGGTGCCGCCGGCGGCGCCCAGCACCGCCATGGTCTCGCCGGGCTTCAGGCTGGCGCGATCTTCCAGCGCGTGCAGCGCGGTGCCGTAGATGATAATGATCCCGGCGGCGCGATCGAAATCAAGATGGTCGGGAATCTTGACGATCGCGTTCGCGGGCAGCGCGATCTTTTCGCGCGCGCCATTGTGCCCGCACGATGCCACCACGCGGTCGCCCGGCTTCAGGTCGGTGACGCCGGCACCGACGCTCTCGATCACGCCCGCGACTTCCGCCGCCGGCGAGAACGGAAACGGCGGCTTGATCTGGTACTTGCCCTGGATCATCAACAGGTCGAAGAAATTCAGCGCCGCCGACTTGATGGCGATCACGGCCTGGCCGGGTTCGGCCACCGGGTCAGGTACGTCGGCCAGCACGAGATCGTCGGGGCTGCAATATTGCGAGCAGAGAATGGCTTTCATGGACACACCTGATTGGGAGAAAAAGGGGGCTGCACGCTTATTGCCGGATTTGAAGCCGGGCTACAATGCGATTCGTTGAGCGAAGACCCCTCCGCGTCATTGCGAGCGCCAGCGAAGCAATCCAGTCTGGCCCCAAGCAACGCTGGATTGCTTCGTCGCAAGTGCTCCTCGCAATGACGGTGATGGGCCGGTGTGCATAAGGGAAACGCCATGTTCGAAAAAAACCTTCTCGCCAACAAGCGAATTCTCGTCACCGGCGGCGGCTCCGGCCTCGGCGCTGCGATGGCACGCCGCTTTGCGGAGCTTGGCGCCGAACTGGTCATCTGTGGCCGCCGGCTTGAATTGCTGGAGCAGACCGCGGCGCAGTTGCGCGGCGATCTCGGCGCAAAGGTAAGCGCCATCCGATGCGACATCCGCGACGGCGCGGCAGTTGACGCGATGATGGACGCCATCTGGCGCGATGCGCCGCTCGACGTGCTGGTCAACAATGCCGCCGCCACCTTCATCGCGCAGACCGAGCATCTGTCGTTCCGCGCCGCGGACGCGATTCTCGCACCTACCCTGCATGGCACGATGTATTGCACGCTGGCTGCAGGAAAACGCTGGATCGAGGGACGGCACAGGGGCGTGGTGCTGAGCATCCTCTCGACCTCGACCATCACCGGCCGCGCCTTCACGGTGCCCTCCGCGATGGCGAAATCGGCGGTGCTGGCGATGACCAAGAGCCTTGCGGTGGAATGGGGCCCAAAAGGCATCCGCACCGTGGCGATCGCTCCGGGCCCGTTTCCGACCGCCGGCGCGTTGGGCCAGCTTCGGCCCGAAGGCCGCGACGAGGGTCCGGCCGCCAAAAATCCGCTCGGCCGCGTCGGCGAGCACGGCGAGCTTGCCAATCTCGCCAGTTTTCTGATTTCCGATCAGGCCGGCTATATCAACGGCGAGATGGTGGTGCAGGACGGTGGCATGCATTTGCGCGGTTCCGGCGCCGAGGACCTGCTGCAATGGACCGACGCGCAGTGGGAGCGGCATCGGTCGGCGCGGCCGAAAGGCTGAGTTCGTCGTGCCGGGACGGGCCCGGCCACGACGAGAGAGTTGATTGCAAGGGCCGTCGCGCCGGGCCATCTTGCAGTCACAATGATGGGGGATCGACTAAAACCATGTCCGTGCGGGGAATGCTGACTATTCTGGCGACTGGAGTGCTGCTGTGCGGGGTTTCCCCCGTGCTGGCGCAGAGCGCTGCGTCAAAAAGCAAATCCGCGCCGGCCAAGCCCGCTGCTGCCACCAAGCCTGAGACGAAGCCTGAAGCCAAACCAGCCGCTGCCGCGGCGGGGGGAACGGAGCCGACCTTGATCGGCCAGTTCGGCACCTGGGGCGCCTACACGGCGACGCCGAACGGCAAGAAAGTATGCTTCGCGCTCGCAAAACCGTCGTCATCGAAGACCAATCCGCCGAACCGTCCGCGCGACCCGGCGTATGCCTTCGTCTCCACCCGCCCCGCGGAAAAGGTCACCAACGAAGTTTCCATCATGATCGGCTACACGCTGAAACCGGGTTCGGAATCCACCCTCGAAGTCGGCGGCGCTGCTTACGCAATGTACACCCAGGGCGACGGGCTCTGGATCAAGAATGCCGCCGAGGAGGAGAAGATGGTGGAAGCCATGCGCAAGGCGGCGGATGTGGTGGTCAAGGGCGTCTCGGCCAAAGGCACCGAAACCACGGACACGTTCTCGCTGAAGGGCCTTGCGCAAGCGCTCGACCGGCTGGCGCAGGATTGCAGGCGGTGACGCGTTCGCAATTGCGCGACTGATTGCTATATAAAGCCGTATATTCCCCCGTCATGGCCGGGCTTGTCCCGGCCATCCACGTCTTGACCGGCTGAGCAAGAAAGACGTGGATGCCCGGGACAAGCCCGGCCATGACGATCTCACTCTTTGGACCAACCGATGCAACCGACTATCGAAGCGTCTCGCGCGAACGCGCCGCTCGAAAAAACTCCGCTCGAAACCTACGTGGCGCCGGCAAAGCCGTCGCTGGTCGGGCTGTCACGCGCGGAAATTTCCGAGCAGCTCGGCGCCATCGGCGTCGCTCCGGCGCAGCGCAAGATGCGGGTGCAGCAGCTGTGGCACTGGATCTATGTGCGCGGCGTGCAGAGTTTTGAAGAGATGACCAGCATCTCCAAAGAGATGCGTGCGCAACTCGATCAGCATTTTACGGTGGCGCGGCCCGAAGTGCTCGCCGAACAAATTTCCAATGACGGTACCCGCAAATGGCTGCTGCGGCTGCCGAGCGGCGACAGCGTCGAGAAGGCGCATGAGGTCGAGTGCGTCTACATTCCGGAAACCGACCGCGGCACGCTGTGCGTCTCCAGCCAGGTAGGCTGCACGCTGAATTGCTCGTTCTGCCACACCGGCACGCAGCGGCTGGTGCGCAATCTCACTGCCGGTGAAATCGTCGGCCAGATCATGGTCGCGCGCGACCGCCTTAACGACTGGGCCGACCGCGAAACCCCGACCGGCAGCCGCCTCGTCACCAATGTGGTGATGATGGGCATGGGCGAGCCCTTGTATAATTTCGACGCGGTGCGCGACGCTCTGCTGATCGTCGCCGATGGCGACGGCATCGGCATCTCGAAGCGCCGGATCACGCTGTCGACCTCGGGCGTGGTGCCGAACATCGCCCGTACCGGCGCCGAGATCGGCGTGATGCTGGCGATCTCGCTGCATGCGGTGCGCGACGAACTGCGCAATGAACTGGTGCCGCTGAACCGGAAATATCCGATCGCCGAATTGCTGCAGGCCTGCCGCGACTATCCGGGCGCGACCAATGCGAAGCGCATCACCTTCGAATATGTGATGCTGAAGGGCGTCAACGATTCGCTCGACGACGCAAAACTGCTGGTGAAAATGCTGAAGGGCATTCCGGCCAAGATCAATCTCATTCCGTTCAATCCCTGGCCGGGTACGCCCTATGAGTGCTCGGACTGGGACCAGATCGAAAAATTCTCCGAATATATTTTCAACGCCGGCTACTCCTCGCCGGTGCGCACGCCGCGCGGCCGCGACATCCTCGCCGCCTGCGGGCAGCTGAAATCGGAGACCGAGAAACTGTCGGTCCGTGAGCGCCAGGCGCTGCGCGCCATGGCGATGACGGATTGATGGTGCGTAGGGTGGGCAAAGGCGCTCTTGCGCCGTGCCCACCATCTTTAACGCCTTGGTGGGCACGCCACCGGGCGCGTTCGCGTCCGGCGACTTTGCCCACCCTACGATCTGTAACTTCGGCTCTATGACATGTCGCTGATCGGCCGCCTATTTGTCATCCTGCTCGGCTTTATCGCCGCGAGCCTGGTCGCCGGCGCGATTGTCGTCGGCGCGGTGCTGTTTCCCGCCTTGAGCGATTTCGCCGACGGCCCGATCGACCCCAGCGCGCTGAACATCGTGCTCGGCTTCGGCTTCATCTTCGTCAGCGGCTTTGCGCTGCTGCCGGCGATGATCGTGGTCGCGATCACCGAAGCGTTCTATATCCGAAGCGCATTGGCCTATGCGGTTGGCGGCGGCGTGGTGGGCCTCGCCTGCTATCTCGGCCTCGTGCCGTTCGATCCCGCCACCCTGCGCTTCGACGGCATCGTCCGGCGCCATCTCGAAATCATGACCGGCGCGGGCATTGTCGCGGGGATGGTCTACTGGATGATTGCCGGCCGCAACGCCGGCGCATGGCGGCAGCCGCGCAGCGTACTTCCATCTGCGCCATCACAGCCACCGCCGTCATCCTGAGGTGCGAGCCTCTTCGGCGAGCCTCGAAGGATGGAAGCGGAGCGCCGTTGCCATCCTTCGAGACGCCGCGCAAGCGCGCGGCTCCTCAGGATGACGGGTGGTGAGTCGGGCTTTTCATCATCATCGCCCTCGGCTAAACCCCGCGCCATGAACAGGACCGGACTTTTCATCGCACTCGGGCTTGCGCTCGTCGTCGGACTCGTGTTCGGGATCTATCCCGAACTCGATCTGCGGCTGGCCGCATTGTTCTACGATTCCGCGACGAAATCCTTTCCCCTGAAGCTCAACACGCTGGCGGCATTCGCGCGCGACGGCGCGATGTGGATCGCGTGGGGCATCGCGCTGCCGGCCATTGTCGCGCTGGTGATAAAACTGGCGCGGCCGGACCGTCCGCTGCTGATCTCCGGACGCGCAATCGTGTTTCTGCTCCTCACCCTTATTCTTGCCGCGGGCATCCTCACCAACCTCACCTTCAAGACCTATTGGGGCCGGCCGCGCCCGGTGGTGGTGACGCAGTTCAACGGCGATTTGCCGTTTGTGCCGTGGTGGGATCCGCGCGGCGGCTGCGGCCGCAACTGTTCGTTCTTCTCCGGCGAGGGCGCTACCGCGTTCTGGACCTATGCGCCGGCCGCGCTGACGCCGCCGGCATGGCGGCCGCTCGCTTTTGCCGCTGCGACCGTGTTCGGCGTCGTCACCAGCGTGCTCCGGATGGCGTTCGGCGGGCATTTTTTCACCGACGTCGCAGCTGCCGGATTGGTGACGTTTCTGGTGATCTGGCTGATCCATGGCTATATCTACCGCTGGCCGTCGACCCGGATGACCGATGCGGGCATCGACGCCGCGTTGACGCGGTTTGCCTGGCCGGGCTATCGCCTTGTGCAACGCTGGTTGGGGCACGAAACAGGCCCGACGCCATCGGCGTGAGCGACATTCATCACGACAGCCGCTATTAAACGCGTGCCCGTCGGCGTGAAGTTTGATATTCGCGCACTCAAGCCGCAAACGAACTCAGCCGATTGGAATTCCCATGAGTACGATCCTGAAAAGCCTGCCCAAGGGCGAAAACGTCGGCATCGCGTTTTCGGGCGGGCTCGACACCAGCGCGGCGCTGTTGTGGATGAAGCAAAAAGGCGCCCGCGTCTTTGCCTATACCGCGAACCTCGGCCAACCTGATGAGGCCGACTACGACGAGATTCCCCGTAAAGCGCTGGAATTCGGCGCCGAGAAAGCCCGTCTGGTGGATTGCCGCGCGCAATTGGTCCACGAAGGCATTGCCGCCATCCAATCGGGCGCCTTCCACGTCTCTACCGGCGGCGTTGCCTACTTCAACACCACGCCGCTCGGCCGCGCCGTGACCGGCACAATGCTGGTATCGGCAATGAAGGAGGATGGCGTCAACGTCTGGGGCGACGGCTCGACCTACAAGGGCAACGATATCGAGCGGTTCTACCGTTACGGACTGCTGACCAATCCGGACTTGCGGATCTACAAGCCCTGGCTCGACCAGCAGTTCATCGACGAGTTGGGCGGTCGGGCGGAAATGTCGGAGTTCATGACGGCCCACGGATTCGCCTACAAGATGAGCGCCGAAAAGGCCTATTCGACCGACAGCAATATCCTCGGCGCCACGCATGAGGCCAAGGATCTCGAGCACCTCGACTCCGGCATCAACATCGTCAATCCCATCATGGGTGTGCCGTTCTGGCGCGACGACTGCGTTGTCAAGGCCGAAAAGGTCGCGGTGCGGTTTGTCGATGGTCAGCCCACAGCGCTGAACGGCCGGAGCTTCGCCGATCCCGTCGCGCTGTTCCTCGAGGCCAACGCCATCGGCGGCCGCCATGGCCTTGGCACAAGCGACCAGATCGAGAACCGGATCATCGAGGCGAAGAGCCGCGGCATCTACGAAGCGCCGGGCATGGCGCTGCTGCATATCGCCTACGAGCGTCTTGTCACCGGCATCCACAACGAAGATACCATCGAGCAATACCGGATCAGCGGCATGCGGCTTGGCCGGTTGCTCTATCAGGGGCGGTGGTTCGATTCGCAAGCCCTCATGCTGCGCGAAACAGCGCAGCGTTGGGTGGCGCGCGCCGTCACCGGCGAGGTGACGTTCGAACTGCGCCGCGGCAATGACTACTCGATCCTGAACACCGAGAGCCCCAATCTGACCTATCGGCCGGAGCGGTTGAGCATGGAGAAGGTCGAGGATGCGGCGTTCACGCCAGGCGACCGTATCGGCCAGCTGACCATGCGCAACCTCGACATCGCCGACACCCGTGCCAAGCTGGATCTCTACGCAAAGACCGGCCTGCTGTCGGCCGGCGAGGGCTCGCACATCCCCAAACTCGATAGCGACAAGAGCTGAACCGCAGGGTGGGCAAAGGCGCGCTCTTCGCGCCGTGCCCACCAACCTAGAATCGCAGCACATATATCGCCGTCATCCTGAGGTGCTCGCCCTCTTGGGCGAGCCTCGAAGGATGGAAGCAGGCGCTTGTGGCCCATCCTTCGAGGCTCGCCGTGAAGAACGGCGAGCACCTCAGGATGACGGCGGTGGGTGGTGTATCAATGGTGGGCACGCTCAACGGAGCGCGCGTTCGCGCGATCCGTTGGCTTTGCCCACCCTACGATCTTGCTTCGTCTTACCGCCGCGGCGGCGGGGTGCCGGGCGGTGGGGGCGGCAGCGAGGCCTGGCCGCCGTTCAACAGCGGCGTGATGTTGCGGATGGTGACGCGGCGGTTCTGCCGTTCCGGTTCTTGCGTCGGAATTTTCAGATACTGCTCGCCGTAACCTTGCGAGGTGAGGTTTTCCGCAGGCACGTTGAATTGCTGCGTCAGCAACTCAGCCGCGGCCTCGGCGCGGCGATCCGACAGCGACAGGTTGTCGACGTCCGACCCGACCGCGTCGGTGTGCCCTTCGATCAGGAACACCGCGCGGGGATTGGCCGCGATCGCGCGATTGAGTCCGTCGGCGATGGCCTGCAGCTTCGCGGCCTGGTCGGGCGGAATTTCCCACGATCCGGTTTCGAAGTTGATGGTGTCGAGATCGATGCTCGGCATGCGCTCGCGCACCGACGGACTGTAGCGGATTTCGTCGAGCGTATAGCGGCGGTCGATGCGCTCCACCGGCGGCGCGATCAGCGTGTCGTAAATCAGATCGGGCGACGCGGTCTCGGCCTCGACGATATAGCGCTCGCGCGGAATCCGGATCACGGGCGGCGGCAGGTCGACATAGAAGCCGGCGGCGGGGCGCGGACCGCGATAGGAATTGTCGATGATGATGATCTCGCGGCCGCGCGGATCCCTGCGGATGCGGCGCACCAATTGGCCGTCGCGGCCGCTGACGGTGATGATCTGCGAGCCGTCGGGACGAACCACGATGGTGCGGGTCTCGGCGCCGACCTGCTGGGTGCGGATATCGCGCGCGCCGTAGCGGAAGCGGTCGACTTCGTTGTGGCGGATGAACGACTGGCCGCCGGGATCGACCACGATGACGCGGCCGGGTTCGGTGAACACCTTGCGGCCGCCCTGTTCGGTTTCACGCCGCGCGCCGCGGAAATCGTCCATGCGCTGCGGTCCTTGGCGGGCAGCACCGGGTGCGATCGGCGTCAGCGCCTGAGCGGGCGGCGGCGCGGGCGGAATCGGCGCGGTAACCGTCGGCGGCGCACGGCGGGCAAACGGAGCGCCGGCGGGCGCGCCGGTTTGGCCCGGCGCTGGGGCTGCCGGGGGCGTTGCGGCCGGAGGAGCCGCTCCGGGAGGTGCTGCGCCAGCAGGCGGAGCCGCGGGTGTTGTTGACGGAGCCGCGCTCGGTGCAGCCGGCGTTGCCGTGCCCGGAGGCGGCTCGCCCGGGCGTCCCGGCCGGCCCGCGCCGGGAGTACTCGGCGTGCCCTTCTGTTGCGGCTGCGCGGAAGGTGCGGGCGCTGCGGGCGACGGAGGAGGCGGAGGCGATGGTGGCGCAGCGCTTGGCGCGGGCGGAGCGGCTGGTGCCGCCGGCGCAGCAGGCCGCGGTGGCGGCGGCGGTGCGGGGGGTGCAGCAGGCGCCGCGGGCCGTGGCGGCGCAGCCGCCGGGGGCGCCGGAGGCGCGGGACGGGGCGGTGGGGCGGCAGCCGGCGGCGGGGTCGGCCGGGGCGGTGGCGCGGCAGCGGGAGGCGGCGGCGGCGGAGCCGGCCTCGGAGGCGGTGCGGCTGCGGGAGGCGGAGGCGCCGGACGCGGAGGAGGCGCAGCGGCGGGCGGCGGAGGCGGAGCCGCTGGACGCGGCGGTGGTGCCGCGGCAGGTGGCGCGGGCCGCGCCGGCGGTGCTGCCTTTGGCGGCTGCTTGGGCGGGGCTTCCTTCGACTCGCCTGCAGGCGGGCCGGCTTGCGCCATCAGCACGGGCTCGGTCTGCGCATGCGAGGGGAGGGTTGCGAACTGCGCAGCCGTGAGGCCGGTGGTGGCGAGCAGCACGAGGCGAAGATTTGTCATGATAACCCTTAAGTCCCCGAAAATTCTTGAACAACAAACTAAGGTGCTTGTCGGCCGACGGATCGGCGGAGCGATCAACGGATAACCGTTAGGCCGGATTGTGGCGGCTTACAAATGCGCCGCCGTTTTTATTTTGGCAGCGCAAACGCCTGAACCCATATTCGTTCATTACGCGTTCAGATGTCTGATCTGCTTGCATGTTAGGTCGTGCCTGACGACAGCGAGCCCGGAAGGACATCCGGCAGTTCGGAGCTGCCGGCGTCGACCGCGGGATTGGGCGTGCGCGGTCCTTGCGGTCCGCGTACCGGCAACTCGTCGGGCGTGCGTCCCGGCAATTCCTGCGGCTGCGGCGGTGCATCGGGCTCGCGTACCGGCGGCGGTATCTCGGGCCGGGGATTGCCCGGCGGCTCTTCCTGCGGCGGCTCGGTCGGGCGTCCCGGCGTCGCAGGCGGGATTTCTGGCGGTTCGATCGGCATCGCGCTCACGTTGGAATTTCAGCCCGGTGCATCAACGGCGCAGCGGCCACGATGTTCCGCAGCAAAGGTCACGCGATCGGAAACGTACTTCAGACGCGCACCAGCAGCGTGTTGCTGCGGGTCTTGCCGGCCTCAGCGTAGCCGCGCGCGAGCATGTCGGCGAGACAATCGTCGAGCCATTCGTCGCGCGACAGATGCTCGATTGCGATCGCACGCGGCCAAAGCGCTGCCGGCGCGTCACGGAAGAAGCCGATCAGCACCCGATCCTCATAACCTTCAACGTCGATCTTGAGCGAATCGATTGTTCCGATGTTGTGGTCCTGCAGGATTCGCAACAGCCGCATTGCCGGCACCCGGATCGCGTCGCTGCGCGCGCTCGGGTCGGGATGGACATGACTGGCGCCATAGTTTTCGTGGTCGGTTTCGATCATCAGTTCGCCGTCGGCATCTCCGGCGGCAGCCGGGATCAGCAGCACATTGCCGCTTCGCGAAGCGGCCTCATTGAATGCAAGGCGCGCGACCATCACCGGATGCGGCTCGACCGCGATCACCCGCCCCTGCGGTCCGACGTGATGCGCTAGCGGCAACGCATAGGTGCCCGCGTTGGCGCCGACATCGACAAACACGCCGCCCGCAGGCGTATGGGTGCGGAGAAAATCAAGCTCCTCGATATTGTAATCGGGATTGAGCAGCGCGCCGCGTTCGGTGGCGCTGGTCTGATGATAGAAGCGGAATGCCGCGCCCTGGTATTGCACGTCGACCGGCCCTGCGCGCAGCAAATTCAGCAGTCGCGACAACATCGGACGGAACGCACCCCGCTGCAGCCGCGTGCGCTGCGCCAGCCTGATGACGGCCTGCTGCGCCGCGTTGGGCGCGAGCGCGCCGAACGGCGCGGGCGAAGGGTCGTTGGCGGGAGTCAAACAGAAATCCTCGGTGAAAGCGGCGCATGCTTAGCCGGTTTTGCGCGCGACTCCAACGATACACTCAACGTCGTCCCGGCGAACGCCGGGACCCATACTCCGTGTCGTTCATGAGAGTCGCATTTGTTGCGGCGCGCGTTCCAACCGCAAGCGCCGGTGGTTATGGGTCCCGGCGTTCGCCGGGACGACGTGAGGAACTCACGCCGCCTTCTTCGGCGCCGGCTTGCGCCCGCGCAGGAAGCGGCCGAGCAGGCGGCGGCCGGCCTTGCGCGGGATCAGGTCGATGTCGCTGACCAGCTTGGCGCCGCCCTTGCGCCGTTCCAGCACGATCTTGCGGCTGTGAAACGCTTCGAGTTCGATGCGATGCGCGACGCTGACCACGGTGGCTTTTGGGAGCGTCTTGGTCAGAAGCTCCATCATCTTGTCCTGGCTCTTTTCATCCAGCGCCGAGGTCGCCTCGTCGAGCACGATAATGTCGGGGTTGTGCAGAAACAGCCGCGCAAAAGCGAGCCGCTGCTTCTCGCCGCCCGACAGCGTCTGGTCCCATGGCGCCTCTTCCTCGATTTTTTCGATCAGGTGCTTGAGACCGACCTTGTCCAGCGCCGCGCCGATTTCTTCCAGCGTCCAGTTTTCGGCGGCGCCGGGATACGCCACCGCGCGGCGCAGCGTGCCCGACGGCACGTAGGGTTTTTGCGGAAGCATGAACAGCCGCCGGTCGGGATGGAAATTGACGCTGCCGCCGCCCCACGGCCACAGCCCTGCAATAGCGCGCACCAGCGTGCTTTTTCCCGAGCCGGATTCTCCGGCCACCAGCAGCCGCTCGCCGGGCTCGATCGCGACTTCGGTGTCGTCGACCACGGCGGTGCCGTCGTCCAATGTCACCGACAGATCGTTCAGGCTCAGCATGGTCTTGCCCTTGGTCTCGCCGCGCTGGATGCGGCCGAACCCGTCGCCGCGCTCGGCGCGTTCGAGGCCGTCGAGCGACATCATCAGCGAGGCGATGCGCCGCGCGCAGGCGTTCCAGTCGGCAAGCCGCGGATAGTTGTCGACCAGCCAGCCGAACGCGGTCTGCACGATGGTGAAGGCGCTTGCCGCCTGCATCACCTGTCCGAGCGTCATGCTGCCGTCCAAAAATTTCGGCGCGCACAGCAAGATCGGCACCACCGGCGCGATCAGGCTGGATCCCTGCGACACCAGCGTGGTGCGCATGTGCTGGCCGGCCAGCCGCGACCATTGCCGCAGCACCTTTGTAAACGTCTTGTCGATGCCGTCGCGCTCTTCCTCCTCGCCGCCCAACAGTGCGATGCTCTCGCCGTTCTCGCGCACCCGCGTCAGCGTGTAGCGAAATTCCGCCTCGGCCTGGTTCTTGTCCTCGGAGACCTGCACGAAACTGCGGCCGATGAACGTGATCGAGCCCGATGCGATCGCGGCATACAGCACGGCGGCGATGACGAGGAATCCGGGGATGGTGATGGTCGAACCGCCGATCGTCACCGTCAACGCGCCACCGATGGTCCAGAGCACCACGATGAAGGTCGTCGCGGACAAAAACGCCGAGGTGACGCCGGCGGCGAAATCCACCGGCGAGTCGGTGGCGACCCGCAAATCCTCGGCGATGCGATATTCCGGATTCTTGTGATCGCCGCCGACCAGATTGAGCTGGTAGTAGCGGCCATTGGCGAGCCAGCGCGTCAGCACCGAACTGGTCAGCCAGGCGCGCCAGCGCCGCTGGATGCCCATCCGCGCGTACACTTGCGCGACGCCGATCAGCACGCTGCCGATCGCGAGCGGGAAGAAGATGCCGGTGAGCCAAAGCACGGTTGCGGAATCGCGTTTCTCGATGGCATCGAAGATCGCGCGATTCCAGACATTGATGCCGTATTGAAAGGCGACATTGCCGACAATCAGGATCAGAAGCCCGATTGAAAATACCCAGGCCAGCCGGCCGCCATTCTTGCCCCAGTATCCGCGCGCGCTGATCCAGAACCGCGTCAGCAGGTAATCCTTGCGCGCTTCCTCGGCCTCCTCGGGCGTCATTTCCGGATCGGGTTCAACGACCTCCGGGGGCGGCGGATCGACGTGATCGCCTTCCTCGGACTCGACCTCGACGATCGGCGGCTTCTTCTTGGCGTTCTTCGCGGCGTTTTTTTTGGCGGGATGCTTGGCCATGGTGCGATAACGGCAGGGATTTCATAAGGTTCCCGTGGGTTCCGACTGCGTGCCCCGGACGCAGCGCAGCGCGTAGCTCTTCGCGGAGCGGTGCGATGCAGAGCCGGGGTCGTAACGAGCACCGGTGTTTGGTGCGGTCCCGGTTCTGCGAAGCGGCATGAAGAATGCCGCATCGCGCCCGGGACACGTGATTGCGTTCGTCATTCGAATTTCAAACAGCCACGCCTCTGCATTCTCGCGGCGCAATGCGTCCGAGGTTTGCCAGTCCCTCGCGCGACCTGCGCGAGGGGGTGGAGCGGTGGGAGGCGCCAGGGCACCGATGGGCACCCTTGGAGGCGGGTGGTGAGCCCACCTCGCGCGGCAAGGCAACCGCGCGCGCCCAAGGCAAGGCGCAGCGCCTCCCAGCGCTCCACCAACCACCAGGCCGTCGACCGTCCGGGGCCCCGGTCCGGCCAGCTCTCGCTCTGTCCGCTTAAAGGATCGCCTCTAGAAAGCGGCCCCTCTTTGGACAGGACGCGGAATATATACAGCAATGTAGGAATTACATCAATAGGAATTTTTAGGTTCCGTAAAAATATTCTGTCGTGATCCGGAAGTCTCGTAGCCCGGATGGAGCGCAGCGCAATCCGGGGCAAGTATCACCGCGAGGATGGAATCCCGGATTTCGCTCCGCTCCATCCGGGCTACGGCAGCTACGGCAGCTCACACCTGCCGCTCCACCAGCATCATCTTCAGTTCGGCGATCGCCTCGGAAGGGTTGAGGTTTTTCGGGCAGGCCTTGGCGCAGTTCAGGATGGTGTGGCAGCGGTAGAGCCGGAACGGGTCTTCGAGATTGTCGAGCCGCTCGCCGGTGGCCTCGTCGCGGGAATCCTTGACCCAGCGCGTCGCCTGCAGCAGCGCGGCGGGGCCGAGGAAGCGTTCGCTGTTCCACCAGTAGCTCGGGCATGAGGTCGAGCAGCACGCGCACAGAATGCATTCGTAGAGGCCGTCGAGCTTTTCGCGGTCCTCGTGGCTCTGCTTCCATTCCTTCTGCGGCGTCGCCGTGGTGGTCTTCAGCCACGGTTCGATCGAGGCGTATTGCGCGTAGAAATTGGTCAAATCCGGCACCAGGTCCTTGACCACCGGCTGGTGCGGCAGCGGATTGATCTTGACCGCGCCGTCCTTCACGTCGTGCATCGACATGGTGCAGGCCAGCGTGTTCTTGCCGTCGATGTTCATCGAGCAGGAGCCGCAGACGCCCTCGCGGCAGGAGCGGCGGAAGGTCAGGGTGGGGTCGATGTGGTTCTTGATCCAGATCAGGCCGTCCAGCACCATCGGCCCGCAATCCTCGGTGTCGATGAAATAGGTGTCGACGCTGGGATTCTTGCCGTCGTCCGGATTCCAGCGATAGACCTTGAACTCGCGCGTCTGCGTCGCGCCAGGAGGCTTCGGCCAGGTCTTGCCGCCGCTGATTCTTGAATTTTTCGGGAGTGCGAATTCAACCATGTTCCTTCCCTTGCTCGACCAACTCACTCGTCATTCCGGGCTGCGCCTCTCGCACCCCCGCGCAATAGATAACTCACATCTGGTTATGGATTCCGGGCTCGATCGCTCCGCATCGCGTCCCGGAATCCCGGCCGCTGTTATTGCCATCAATACACCCGCGCCTTGGGCGGGATGTACTGCACGTCGTTGGTCATGGTGTAGTCGTGCACCGGGCGGTAGTCGATGGTGGTGGTGCCGCGCTCGTCGATCCAGGCCAGCGTGTGCTTCATCCAGTTCTTGTCGTCGCGCTCGGGAAAATCCTCGCGGGCATGCGCGCCGCGGCTCTCGGTGCGGTTGGCGGCGGAATCCATCGTCACCACCGCCTGCACGATCAGATTGTCGAACTCCAGCGTCTCGACCAGGTCGGAATTCCAGGTCAGCGAACGGTCGGTGACGGAAATGTCGCCGATCCCGCCATGCACCGTGTGGATCTTCTCCTGGCCCTCATGCAGCACGTCACCGGTGCGGAACACCGCGCAATTGTTCTGCATGACTTGCTGCATGCCGTCGCGCAGTTTTGCCGTAGGCGTGCCGCCTGACGCATAGCGATAAAGGTCGAGCCGGCCGAGCGCCTTGTCGGCCGAACCCGCCGGCAGTTCCGGCTGTGTGCCGTTGGCGGTGAGCTTTTCCGCGCAACGCAAAGCCGCGGCGCGGCCGAACACCACGAGATCGATCAGCGAATTGGAGCCGAGCCGATTGGCGCCATGGACCGAAACGCAAGCGGCTTCGCCGACGGCCATCAGGCCCGGCACCACGGCGTTGTCGTCGCCGTTGCTCTTGGTCAGCGCTTCGCCGTGGAAGTTGGTCGGGATTCCGCCCATGTTGTAATGCGCGGTCGGTACGATCGGGATCGGCTCGCGCGTCACATCGACGTTGGCGAAAATCCGCACCGATTCCGAAATCCCCGGCAGCCGCTCGTGCAGCACCTTGGGATCGAGATGGTCGAGGTGCAGGTAGATGTGGTCTTTCTTCTTGCCGACGCCGCGGCCTTCGCGGATCTCGATGGTCATCGCGCGCGACACCACGTCGCGCGACGCCAGATCCTTGGCGGAGGGCGCATAGCGCTCCATGAAGCGCTCGCCTTCGGAATTGACCAGGTAGCCGCCTTCGCCGCGCGCGCCCTCGGTGACGAGACAGCCGGCGCCGTAGATGCCGGTCGGGTGGAACTGGACGAATTCCATGTCCTGCAGCGGCAGGCCGGCGCGCAACGCCATCGCGCTGCCGTCGCCGGTTTGGGTGTGGGCGCCAGGTGCAGGAATGATAGATGCGGCCATAGCCGCCGGTGGCAAGGATCGTGGTTTGTGCGCGGAAACGATGCAGCGTGCCGTCGTCAAGCTTCAGCGCGATCACGCCGCGGCAGGTGCCCTGGTCGTCCATGATCAGGTCGATGGCGAAGAATTCGATGTAGAACTCGGCGGAATGGCGCAGCGCCTGGCCGTACATGGTGTGCAGCATGGCGTGGCCGGTGCGGTCGGCGGCGGCGCAGGTGCGCTGCGCCTGGCCCTTGCCGTAGTCCAGCGTCATGCCGCCGAACGGCCGCTGATAGATTTTGCCGTCCTCGGTGCGCGAGAACGGCACGCCCCAGTGCTCGAGTTCGTAGACCGCCTCCGGCGCATGGCGCACCATGTATTCGATGGAGTCCTGATCGCCGAGCCAGTCCGACCCCTTGACGGTGTCGTACATGTGCCAGCGCCAGTCGTCCTTGTGCATGTTGCCAAGCGCGGCCGAAATGCCGCCCTGCGCCGCCACGGTATGCGAGCGGGTCGGGAAAACCTTTGTGATGCAGGCGGTGCGCAGGCCGGCCTCGCTGCAGCCAACTACCGCGCGCAGGCCCGCGCCGCCGGCGCCGACCACGACAACGTCGTAGGTGTGATCCTCGATCGGATAGGCGTGGCCGTTGGTGGCGGGGCCGCTGCCGTTTTTGCCATTGCCTTGAGCCATGCGCTAGACTCCAGATGACAGTTTAAGAATGGCGTAGATCGAAGCCAGCGCCACCACGAACGAGAAGAAGTTGTTGGCCATGATGGAGGCGAGCTTCACCTTTTCGCCATGCACGTAGTCCTCGATCACGACCTGCATGCCGATCTTCATGTGCCAGCAGCTTGCGATGATGAACAGCAAGAGAATGATCGCGACCACCGGCGAGCCGAGAATTTGCGCGGCGCCGGCGTGGTTGCTCCTGAGCAGCATCATCACCACGACGATCACCGGCACGATCAATAGCACCAGCGCCACCGCGGTGAGGCGCTGGCGCCAGAAATCGGATGTGCCGGAATGCGAGGCGCCGAGCGCGCGGACGCGGCCGAGCGGCGTGCGCATCGATGCGGCCTTCGGCGGCAAACCGTGGGATTCGTTGAGGCTCATCGTCCGGCTCCCATGTAGGCGGCGACCCACAGCAGCACGGTCAGCGAAATGCCGCCGATCAGCGCGCCCCAGGTGAGCGCCTCGCGCTCGGTGGCCTTGAAGCCGTAGCCGAGGTCCCAGACGAAATGCCTTAATGCCGCTGAGCAGATGGTGCATCAGCGCCCAGGTATAGCCGAACACGATCAGACGCCCGATGAAGCTCGAGGTGAAGGCCTGCACATTGCTGTAGGCGCCGGGCCCCGAGGCCACCGCGATCAGCCACCACGCCAGCAGCAAGGTGCCGAAATACAGCGCGACGCCGGTAACGCGATGGACGATGGACAGCGCCATCGTCAGGGTCCAGCGATAGGTTTGCAGATGCGGCGAAAGCGGGCGTTCGATCCTGGCGGTCATCGGCGGCTTTGACGGTTGCGGGCGTGCGGCGTGCGGCCCGGTTCGGGGATCGCAGTAGACGAATTCTATTTACGAACTCGAAACCCCCAGTGCAACGCCGAAATCGCCGTTTGCGAACGAATGTTCATAGTTTCAGATGAGCCCTGCAATGGTGTGCATTGACACCGCCATCGCGGGTTGATGGTTGGTGGGCGTGAAGCTCGATTCAGGCAGTGTCCCGGACGCGGTGCAGCGCGTAGCTCTTGCGAAGCGGTGCACTGCAGAGCCGGGACCGTCACGAACGCCGGCGCCTGTTGCGGTCCCGGTTCTGCGAAGCATCACGCCGCGAAGAGCGGCGTGCTGCATCGCGCCGGGACACGGTTACGACCGCCGGGTTCGCGCGAAGATGCGCGCCCCGGAATGACGGGTGAAATTTTGGACAGGCGGAAATGCTGGTTGCTGGGTTGAACGTCTCCGAACTGCTCGAACTCGCCGGCCTGCTGGTCGTGGTCGGCGCGCTGGCCGGATTTCTCGCCGGCGTGTTCGGCATCGGCGGCGGCGCCATCCTGGTGCCGGTGTTTTACGAATGCTTCCGGCTCGCCGGCGTGCCGCTCGAGGTGCGGATGCCGCTGTGCATCGGCACCTCGCTCGCGATCATCATCCCGACCTCGATCAGTTCGTTTCGCGCGCATTACTTGCGCGGGGCGGTGGACATGGCCGTGCTGCGGCTCTGGGCGGTGCCGGTGGTCTCCGGCGTCATCCTCGGCAGCGTGATCGCGCGTTACGCGCCGGAGCGGCTGTTCAAATACGTGTTCGTCGCGGTGGCGTGGTCGGCCGCGATACGGCTGCTGTTCGGCCGCGAATTCTGGCGGCTCGGCGACACGCTGCCGGGCGGTTTTCTGATGAGAGTCATACGGCGGCCTGGTCGGGCTGCTCTCGACCCTGATGGGCGTCGGCGGCGGGCTGTTTTCCAATCTGCTGATGACGTTTTACGGCCGCCCGATCCATCAGGCGGTGGCGACGTCCTCGGCGCTGGCGGTGCTGATCTCGATCCCCGGCGCGATCGGCTACGTCTACGCCGGCTGGCCGGCGGCCGCGCGCTATCCCGACATCACCGCGCTGCAACTGCCATTCGCGCTCGGCTATGTCTCATTGATCGGCGCGGTACTGGTGATGCCGACCAGCCTTCTCACCGCGCCGCTCGGCGTCCGCGCCGCGCATGCGATGTCCAAGCGCACGCTGGAGATGGCGTTCGGGTGCTATCTGTTCATCGTGGGCGGCAGGTTCGTGATCAGTTTGCTGTAACGCACTGCGTCGTCCCCGCGAAGGCGGGGACCCATACTCCGTGTCGTTTCAGTTTTGAAGACCGCCGTTGCCACGGCGAACCTTCACCGCGAGGGCCAGGGCTTATGGGTCCCCGCCTTCGCGGGGACGACGAGTTCCTACTTCTCGTAAATCCCCTTATACGTATCGCGCAAAATATTCTTCTGCACCTTGCCCATGGCGTTGCGCGGCAGTTCGTCGACGATGAACACGCGCTTCGGCATCTTGAATTTCGCCAGCCGTCCCTCCAGCGCCTTCAGCACCGCGGCTTCATCGACGCCGGCATCTTTGTCGCAGACCACCACGGCGGTGACGCCCTCGCCGAAATCGGCATGCGGCACGCCGATCACCGCGGTCTCGATCACGCCGGGCATGGCGTCGATCTCGCTCTCGATTTCCTTCGGATAGACGTTGAAGCCGCCGGATATCACCAGGTCCTTGCCGCGGCCGAGGATGTGGACATAGCCGGTGCCGTCGATCTTGCCGAGGTCGCCGGTGATGAAGAAACCGTCGTCGCGGAATTCGGCCTTGGTCTTTTCCGGCATCCGCCAGTAGCCCTTGAACACGTTGGGGCCCTTGACCTCGATCATGCCGATGTGTTCCGGGCCCATCGTCTTGCCGGTCTCGGGATCGGTGACGCGCACGGAGACTCCCGGCAGCGCGTGGCCGACCGCGCCGGGGACGCGCTCGCCGTCATACGGATTGGAGGTGTTCATGTTGGTTTCGGTCATGCCGTAGCGTTCCAGTACGGCGTGGCCGGTACGCGCGGCCCATTCGCGATGGGTGTCGGCGAGCAGCGGCGCGGAGCCGGACACGAACAGCCGCATATGTGCGGTCGCTTCTTTGGTCAGCGCCGGGCTTTGCAGCAGCCGCGTGTAAAACGTCGGCACGCCCATCATCACGGTGGCGCGCGCCATCAGCTTGATGATCAGCTCGGGATCGAATTTCGGCAGGAAGATCATCGAGGCGCGGGCGAACAGCGTGACGTTGCTGGCCACGAACAGGCCGTGGGTGTGATAGATCGGCAGCGCGTGGATCAGCACGTCCTTGTCCGTGAAGCGCCAGTAATCGACCAGCGCCAGCGAATTCGACGCGAGGTTATCGTGGCTGAGCATCGCGCCCTTGGAGCGCCCGGTGGTGCCCGAGGTGTAGAGGATCGCGGCGAGGTCGTCGTTTTCGCGCGCAACGGTTTCGAACTCCGGCTTCGCTGTGGCGGCGGCGTCGGTCAGCGAGCCCTTGCCGTCGGCGCCCAAGGTCTCGACCTTGGCGCCGACCTTTGCGGCGATGGCGCCGATGCCTTCGGCTTTCGAGGGATCGCACACCACCAGCGACGGCTCGGCGTCGGTGATGAAATATTCCAGTTCGTTCAGCGTATAGGCGGTGTTGAGCGGCAGATAGACCGCGCCCGCGCGCACCGTGGCGAGATACAGCACCAGCCCGGGTACGGATTTTTCGGTCTGCGCCGCGACGCGGTCGCCGGGCTTGACGCCGCGCGCGATAAGCACATTCGCCGTCTGTCCGGCGCGGGCGATCAGATCGCCGTAACTGATGCGCTGCCCGTCCACGGTCTCGATCGCGAGCCGGGAGGGGTCGTCGAGACCGTCGAACAGGCGGGAAAACAGGTTGGCGTTGGCAGGCTTTGTTCATGCATCATTCCGAAAGGGCAGCGGTCCGATCGGCCGCTTAAGTTGAATAGCAAAAACGCCCTTCACAAAGCAACGGAGACAGTTTGCATGTCAAATAACGGGAAACGCGTGGCCTGGGTGACCGGCGGCGGCAGCGGCATCGGGGAAGCCGGCGCGGAAGCGCTCGCCGCGGATGGCTGGACCGTGGTGGTGTCGGGCCGCCGCAAGGATGCGCTCGACACGGTGGTCGCCAAGATCGCAAAAAGCGGCGGCAAGGCCGAGGCGATCGCGCTCGATGTCAGCAAGGCCGATGACGTCAACAAGGCCGCGGAACAAATTCTGGCGAAACACGGCCGCATCGATCTGCTGGTCAACAGCGCCGGCATCAATGTGCCGAAGCGCAGCTGGGCGGACATGGAACTGGAGGGCTGGGACAGACTGGTCGATATCAATCTCAACGGCGTGTTGTATTGCATGCGCGCGGTGCTGCCGGCGATGCGCAAGCAGAAGGACGGCATCATCATCAACGTCGCCTCATGGGCGGGGCGCCATGTGTCGAAAATGCCGGGGCCGGCCTACACCACCACCAAACACGCGGTGCTGGCGCTGACCCATTCCTTCAACATGGACGAATGCGTCAACGGCCTGCGCGCCTGCTGCCTGTCGCCGGGCGAGGTGGCGACGCCGATCCTGAAATTGCGCCCGGTGGTGCCGATCAGAGGAAGAGCAGGCGCGGATGCTGCAGTCCGAAGACCTCGGCCGCACCATCGCCTTCGTCGCCAGCATGCCGCCGCGGGTCTGCATGAACGAGATCCTGATCAGCCCGACGTGGAACAGGGGATTCATCCAGACGCCGCATAGCAGGGATTAGCCGGCGTGCCCCGGACGCAGCGCAGCGCGTAGCCCTTGCGAAGCGGTGCGCTGCAGAGCCGGGGCCGTCGCGAACGCCGGAGTTTGGTACGGTCCCGGTTCTGCGAAGCGGCATGAAGAATGCCGCATCGCGCCCGGGACACGGGCGGCGCTACAAATAGTTTCAAACAACACGAAAAAGTTTTTTCCGAAACCGCCCCCAACGCCTCCCGTAGCTCGGCCCAACGGCGACGCAGTCAGCCTCAAGCGACCGGCGCCACCGTTGTTGCCACTTCATGCGCCCTGCAAATTCCTGCGGGCTGTCAACATCCATCGGGAGACGATCCATGTCGAAGCGTATTGCACTTCTTTCGGCCGCAGCCTTCAGCGCGCTCGCGCTCACCGCCAGCGTGATTGCGCCGGCCAGTGCCGAAGACAAGAAAATGCCGAAAAGCGAACTGTCCGGCGAGAAGACCGTGATGGTCGGCGGCGCGGCGATGTTCCCCTCCAAGAACATCATCCAGAACGCCGTCAACTCCAAGGACCACACCACGCTGGTCGCAGCCGTGAAGGCCGCCGGCCTGGTCGAGACGCTGGAAGGCAAGGGCCCGTTCACGGTGTTCGCGCCGACCAACGCCGCCTTCGGCAAGCTGCCGGCCGGCACCGTCGATACGCTGGTGAAGCCCGAGAACAAGGCGACGCTGACCAAGATCCTGACCTACCACGTCGTGCCCGGCAAGCTTGAAGCCTCCAGCCTGACCAACGGCAAGAAGCTCAAGACCGTGGAAGGCGAAGAGCTGACCGTGAAGCTTGCGGACGGCAAGGTGTGGATCGTCGACGCCAAGGGCGGCTCCTCGGCCGTCACCATCGCGAACGTCAATCAGTCCAACGGCGTGATCCATGTGGTCGACACCGTGCTGATGCCGGCGTCGTAACGCTCGCACGTCACCCCCGCGCACCTCGCTTTGTCCCCGCGAGATGCGCACCAGGCGAGCCGGGGCAACCCGGCTCGCTTTTTCGTGAACGCGATGCTTTGCAGGCATCGACTTGATTGCCTATCTCGCAGTAACGAAGCCGGCGTTTTCGGCGTATAAGGACGTATCGATTTTCACGACGGACCAGCCATGTCGAGCATCACAGCCAGTCAGGAGCACGCGGCCGCAACCCCTGCCAAGGTTATTCAACCGGCCTGGGTGCGCACGGTGCACTGGATCAACGCGGTGGCGATGATCCTGATGATCATGTCGGGCTGGCAGATCTACAACGCCTCGCCGCTGTTCGACTTCAAATTCTCAAGCTCGATCACGCTCGGCGGTTGGCTCGGCGGCGCGCTGCTGTGGCATTTCGCGGCGATGTGGCTGTTGATGGTCAACGGCCTGGTCTATCTCGTGCTCGGCTTTGCCACCGGCCGGTTTCGGAAAAAACTGCTGCCGATCACGTCGGACGGCGTGATCGCCGACACCAGGGCGGCGCTGACCGGCAGACTGTCGCATGCCGATCTGACGACCTACAATTATGTGCAAAAACTGCTCTATGCCGGAATCATCGTGGTCGGCGTGCTGATCGTGCTGTCCGGGCTGTCGATCTGGAAGCCGGTGCAGCTGCAATATCTGACCGCGCTGTTCGGCGGCTATGACGTCGCGCGCTACGTACATTTCATCTGCATGGCGTTGATCGTCGCGTTCCTGGTCGTTCACGTCGTGCTGGCGCTGCTGGTGCCGAAAAGCCTGCGCGCCATGATCATCGGCCGCTAACGGACATGATCCCGAAAAGTGGGAACCGGTTTTCGGAAAAGATCATGTCCAAAAGAAAAGTTCTGGAGAAACAATCATGGGCCGCATCCGAAAACTGCTGATCCCCGGCGTCGACAAGAACCTGCTGATCAAGGACGCCACAAAACTGATGCCCGATCTGTCGCGCCGACGCTTCATCGCTGGTGGAGCCAGCCTCGGCGCGCTGACGCTGTTGACCGGCTGCGACGTCTCCGACAGTTTTTCAGCCGAGAGCATGCTGAAGCAAATTTCAAAATTCAATGACGGCGTGCAGGCTGCGATGTTCAATCCCAACGCGCTGGCGCCCGACATTCCCGGAAAGCGCGATCAAGCGGCCGTTCCCGTTCAACGGCTATTACGACCAGGACGATGCGCCTGATATCAACGGCAAAGAGTGGAAGCTCGAGGTGCGCGGCCTGGTCGAGAACAAGAAATCCTGGACGCTGGACGAGCTCTATCAATTGCCGCAGGTCAAACAGGTCACGCGTCATATCTGCGTCGAGGGCTGGAGCGCGATCGGCAGCTGGACCGGCGTCCGCTTAAGCGATTTCCTCAAAATCATCGGCGCCGACACGCGTGCAAAGTATTGCTGGTTCCAGTGCGCCGATTATGACGGCTACAACTCGCCGCTCGACATGGCGAGCGCGCTGCATCCGCAGACCCAGATGTCATTCAAATTCGCCGACGAAATCCTGCCGCGCATCTACGGCTACCCGATGAAGATCCGGGTGCCGACAAAACTCGGCTTCAAGAATCCGAAATACGTGATCTCGATGGAGGTCACCAACGACTACAAGGGCGGCTACTGGGAAGACCAGGGGTATAATTCGTTCAGTGGGAGTTGAACATTGTCGTCCCGGCGAACGCCGGGACCCATAACCCCTGGCGTTCGTGGCTGATATCCGCCGTTGCAACGGCATCCTTCAAATTGAAACGACACGGCGTATGGGTCCCCGCCTTCGCGGGGACGACGTCCGGAAATGGTGTTCAGGCCGCCTTACCCAACCGCCGCTGAAACGCCGCCAGCACCGCGCCCACCACCAGCATCGCTGCCGAAACATTCAACGCGTACGACAGGCTGCCCATCGCGTCGGTGATGGCGCCGGTCGCGATCGGCCCGAGGATCTGGCCGACCCCGAACGCGATGGTCATCGCGGCGATCGCGGTGGGCCATGCCGTCGGCGGATAGTTGAAGCGCACGAAGGCGGTGGTCGATCCCACCAATGCAAAGAACGAAACGCCGAACACCAATGCCGAAATGCCAAGCAACGCCGTTGAATGGCCGAACAGCGGCAGCGCCGCGCCCATCGCATTGACGCCCAAAATGATCGCGGTGGAGATTCCGCCGCGGTCCATCGCCAGCACGCGGCGCCACAGCCAGGGCGTCACGAACGCGCTCACTCCGATCAGGCACCAGAATGCGCTTTGTGCGGCGGCACTGCCGCCGGCATCGCGCACATAGGCGATCATGAAGGTCATGTAGGCGATGTATCCGGCGCCGAACAGGAAATAGCCGATCAGATAGATCAGCACTGGTCGGATGTGGAATTTGGCGGGCGCTGCATCGGCGATCCCTGCGCCGGCTCCGATCGGCGCCAGCAGCAGCGGCAGCGTCATGACCATCGTCAGCAACGTCATCGCCCACCACACGATCCACCACGAGCCGGGGCCGAATGCCTGCAGCGTGAACGGCGCGATCAGGCCGGACGCCAGGATTCCAAGTCCGGGTCCGGCATAAAACAGGCTGAGCAGAAAATTCGCGCGTTTGGGCTCCGACTGCGCGATCGTCGCCGCCAGCGCCGCGCCGCCGATGAATCCGGCGGCAGCGCCCAGCCCCGCGAGCAGCCGCGCAAAGCTCAACACGAAAAAATTGCCCGACAGCGCGCACAGCGCCAGCGACGCGACGCAGGCCAGCGTTCCCCAGCGCACGCTTGCCGTCAGCCCGATTCGCTTGATGACGCGCGAGGCCACCAGCGCGCCGGCGAGATAGCCGACGGCATTGATGGTGTTCATGAAGCCCGCGGCGGAATACGACCAGCCGAGGCTGTCGCGCATGTCCGGCAGCACCAGCGAATAGGCGAACCGGCCGATCCCCAGGCAAATCGTGGGCGCCAGCGAAACGATCAGGATCAGCCGCGCGGGATGCGCGATGGGTGTGGGAGGGATGGGGGCTTTCAAGACATGCTCCGGCAAGCCGCAATGTGGCAGGCTTCGGTCGGATTGCACAGGCTGGGCTAAGCAATGGTGTCTTGCCAACCGCGCAATGCCGCTTTAGCACTCCGCGTCCCTCGTCATTCCGGGGCGTCGACAACGGGTCCGCGCAGAGCGCGGCCCGATGGCGACGAACCCGGAATCCAGACCTGCGCTTGGTGCTGGATTCCGGGTTCGCTCGCTCAGCGACAAAATTGCCTTCGTCAATTTTGCGCCTTGCTCGCGCCCCGGAATGACGAGACGAGAAAATTGCGAACAAGGAAGCTTTCATGCCCACCCACAAACTCCTCCTCCTCCCCGGCGACGGCATTGGCCCCGAAGTGATGGCGGAGGTGAAGCGGCTGATCGACTGGCTGAATGCGCAAGGCATCGCAAAATTCGAGACCGAGCAGGGGCTTGTCGGCGGCAGTGCTTACGATGCCGACAAGGTTGCGATCACGGATGCCACTATGGCGCTGGCGCAGGCGAGCGACGCGGTGATCTTCGGCGCGGTGGGCGGGCCGAAATGGGACCAGGTGCCGTATGACGCCCGCCCGGAGGCCGGCCTGCTGCGGCTGCGCAAGGAGATGGCGCTGTTCGCCAATCTTCGTCCCGCGATCTGCTATCCGGCGCTGGCGGAATCCTCATCCCTGAAGCGCGAGGTGATCGAGGGGCTCGACATCATGATCGTGCGCGAGCTCACCGGCGGGGTGTATTTCGGCGAGCCGAAAACCATCACCGATCTGGGCAACGGCCAGAAGCGCGCCGTCGACACCCAAGTCTACGACACCTACGAGATCGAGCGCATCGCGCGCGTCGCCTTCGACCTCGCGCGAAAACGCCGCAACAAGCTGACCTCGATGGAAAAGCGCAACGTCATGAAGTCAGGCGTGCTGTGGAACGAGGTGGTGACGCAGGTGCACAAGCGCGAATATCAGGACGTGCAGCTCGAGCATCAGCTGGCTGATTCCGGCGGCATGAGCCTGGTGCGCTGGCCAAAGCAGTTCGACGTCATCGTCACCGACAATCTGTTCGGCGATATGCTGAGCGACATCGCGGCGATGCTGACGGGGTCGCTCGGCATGCTGCCGTCGGCCTCGCTCGGCGACGTCGATCCGCGCACCAAGCGGAGCAAGGCGCTGTATGAACCGGTGCACGGCTCCGCGCCGGATATCGCGGGCTCAGGCGCCGCCAATCCGATCGCGATGATCGCGTCGTTCGGCATGGCGCTGCGCTATTCGTTCGACATGGGGGAGCTAGCCGACAAGGTCAATTCCGCGATCGCCGCGGTGCTCGCAAAGGGCCTGCGCACCGCGGACATCAAGTCCGAAGGCACCATTGCGCTGAGCACGACGCAGATGGGCGAGGCGATCCTGAAGGAAGTGCAGGCGCTGCACGCTTAATTCTCGTCGTCCCGGCGAAGGCCGGGACCCATACGCCGTGTCTTATCGTTCGGGCAGTGGGGCAGAGGCCTTCTGCAACAAGCAAGGCCAGGGGTTATGGGTCCCCGCCTTCGCGGGGACGACGAGAGGTTTAGTGCTCTGCCCTCAATACAGCGGGAACCCCTGCGGATAGCCGCCCAAATCCGACGGCGTGCTGAGCGGCTGGCGGTCGATCGGGCGATTGCGATTTTCGCGCGCAAAGGATGGATAGCCGATATCCGGCGGATACGCATAGTCCATGAACTTGCGCTCGCCCGGAAGCACTTCGGTGCCGGCATCGAGCCAGGAGCGTTTGGTGACGTAGATCCGTGTCGGGCCCTGCTGATAGACGACGTTTGGACCGTTCGGACCGTAATAGGGGCGGCCGCGATCGTCGTATTTCCGCTGCTCCTCGGTTTTCCGTTTGGTCTGGGCGTCGGCCTGCGTGGCACTGAGGCCGATCGCAACCACCGAGGCTGCCGCGAGCAACACCGCAAGCTTTTTTGCGGCAGGGAATTTGAAAATCATCATGTCCTCACGGGCAGTCGAAGCAGGTTACGTCCGATTGCGGCTATTTTAGCTGCCGCGGCTCCAGTGCCACAAGGTCAATCGGGCCACACCTCATCACAATAATGCGCCGTGGCGACGAATTGTTGCATGAAAACCAGCATCTTGGCCGGACCGTCATCCGTCAGAGACTGCCGCGCAGCCGCGGATTCTGGGCGCCGGTGACCCAATCGGCCGATGTGACCGGTGCAGCGGACGCCGGCGCGCAGCTGCCGCGCTTGAGTTCGGCATGCGCAAACAATTCCGCCAGTTTACGGTCGTTTCCGGCCGTGAGCAGGATCAGCCGATCCAGGATGCAGCCGATCGCGGCGCGTCGGGCCGGCAGCGTGTCGCCCTGGCATGACCAGCCGGAGATCCGCAAATCAGGTCGGTCGAATCCCTTCATGAAACCGAGGCAGGGCCGCGCGTCGCCGTTGCGGTTGCTGAGGCCGAGCAGTGTCACCGCGCCGAATTTGCTGTCGATGATGCCCGCGGCCTGCAGTTCGCGCATGCCGTCCGGGTCCATCCTGGCGGCAATTTCGGCGATCGGCGGCCCGGATTGGCTCAATTCTCCGCCGGGCCGGTAGATTTCAATCTCCGCAATCGGCTGTTCGCCTTGGGCTGCCCAGCGCAAGACATCCTTGCGGCCGCCATCGGGATGCCGGAGGATTTCGTAAGTCTCTGTTTTTCCGGACAAATCGAACTGGCTGACGGCGAATGCCGGATACGAGCGGACGGCAATGCTCCAGGCGGATTTGGCCGCCGGATCGCCTGAGCCTTTGAGCGGCAATTCGTCCCATAGAGCGACGCCGACGATGGCGATCAGGGCCAGCATTCCCAGATAGGCAATCAGGCGGGCCAATACGCCGCAGCATTCGTCGGCAAGGCTGCGCAGCGCCGGATGAACTTGCGTGGCGTAATGGTTGGCGCCGGACGCCAATATGGATCGCATTGAATGCTCAAAACGTTGTCGTTAACGTTGTCTTGACAGCGTTTCTCGCATAGAAGCGCTGCCTCTTCCCTTTCCGCCGTGCGCGGGGGTGAAGCATTTTTGTTCGGAGAGTGAACGATGGGTTACAAAGTCGCGCTGGTCGGAGCGACCGGCAATGTCGGGCGGGAAATGCTCAACATCCTGGACGAACGCAAATTCCCGGCTGACGAGGTGGTGGCGCTGGCCTCACGCCGCAGCATGGGCGTCGAAGTGTCCTATGGCGACCGCACCCTGAAATGCAAGGCGCTGGAGCATTACGATTTCAGCGACGTCGACATCTGCCTGATGTCGGCGGGCGGCGCGGTGTCCAAGGAATGGTCGCCGAAGATCGCGGCTGCCGGCGCTGTCGTGATCGACAACTCCTCGACCTGGCGGATGGATCCCGACGTGCCGCTGATCGTGCCCGAGGTCAATGCGGACGCCGTTGCCGGCTTCGTCAAGAAGAACATCATTGCCAATCCGAACTGCTCGACCGCGCAGCTCGTGGTGGCGCTGAAGCCCTTGCATGACAGAGCGGTGATCAAGCGCGTCGTGGTCTCGACCTATCAATCGGTGTCGGGCGCCGGCAAGGACGCCATGGACGAATTGTTTTCGCAGACCAAGGCGGTCTACACCAACAGCGAATTGATCAACAAGAAGTTCGCCAAGCGCATCGCCTTCAACGTGATCCCCGAGATCGACGTGTTCATGGAGGACGGCTACACCAAGGAAGAGTGGAAGATGATGATGGAGACCAAGAAGATTCTTGATCCCAAAATCAAGCTCACCGCCACCTGCGTGCGGGTGCCGGTGTTCGTCGGCCATTCCGAATCCGTCAATATCGAGTTCGAGAATCCGATCTCGGCCGACGAAGCCCGCGACGTGCTGCGCAATGCGCCGGGCTGCCTGGTGATCGACAAGCGCGAGCCCGGCGGTTACGTCACGCCCTACGAGGCGGCGGGCGAAGACGCCACCTACATCAGCCGCATCCGCGAGGATGCCACGGTGGAGAACGGCCTCGTGCTGTGGTGCGTGTCCGACAATTTGCGCAAGGGCGCGGCGCTGAACGCGATCCAGATCGCCGAATGCCTGATCAACCGCAAGCTGATCAGCGCGAAGAAGAAAGCGGCGGCGTAAGGCACTTGTAGGGTGGGCAAAGCCGTCGGACGCGACCGCGTCCGACAGCGTGCCCACCATCTCGCCGTCATCCTGAGAAGCCGCGTCTTCGCGGCGTCTCGAAGGATGGCCCCGCGTCGTGGCCCATCCTTCGAGACGCGCGCAAGAGCGCGCTCCTCAGGATGACGATGGTGTCTATGTCTGGTGGGCACGGCGCAAGAGCGCCTTTGCCCACCCTACGCAACAGCGTCGTCCCGGCGAACGCCGGGACCCATACGCCGTGTCGCTGCTGATTGCGCGATGCGTCGAGGTCTTTCTTGAACACGAACGCCAGGGATTATGGGTCCCGGCGTTCGCCGGGACGACGTGAGTTTAATCGTCCTACGCGCTCTCCCGCACCCCGCGAAATTCCTTCGCCGCCTGGTCGAGCACGAACAGCGAGCCCTCGGCGACGCCGAAATAGGCGCCGTGCAGATGCAGCTCGTTTCGTTCGACCGGTTTTCTTACGAAGGGAAACGTCATCAGGTTTTCCAGGCTGCGGAACACCGCCGCCTTTTCGATCCGGGTGACGAAATCATGCATCGCCTCGTGGTCGCGCTGCTCCACTCGCTCGCCGGGCTTGATGAACATCGCCATCCATTTGCCGATGAAATCGCCGGGGGTCAGCGGGTCGATGTTGTCGACAAAGGCGCGGATGCCGCCGCATTGCGCGTGCCCGAGCACCACGATGTGCTTTACCTTTAGAACTTGCACGGCATATTCCAGCGCCGCCGAGACGCCGTGGGCACCGCCGTCGGGCTGATACACCGGCACCAGGTTGGCGACGTTGCGCACCACGAACAATTCACCCGGGCCGGCGTCGAAGATCACCTCCGGCGAGACCCGGGAATCGCAGCAGCCGATCACCATCACTTCCGGCGCCTGGCCGCGCTCGGACAGTTCACGATAACGCGACTGCTCGGTGGGCAGCCGTTGCGACGTAAAGGTTCGGTAGCCTTCGAGCAGGTGGGACGGAAAGGATGACATGGCAGTTGCTAACCATATGCGGCCAGCAGGAACAAGTCTTTCGGAGCGAGGGTTGAAATGATATCGCGAAGGCTCAGGACAGCAAAAGGAACAAAACCATGATCCGTCCGCGCCGCAGCCTGCTGTTCATGCCGGGGTCGAATGCGCGGGCGCTGGAAAAGGCCCGCAATCTCCCCGCGGACGGCATCATTCTCGACCTCGAGGACTCCGTGGCGCCGGACGCCAAGGCGGGCGCGCGGGACCAGATCGCGCAGGCCATCGCGGCCGGCGGCTTCGGCAAGCGCGAGGTGCTGATCCGCGTCAACGCGCTGGATTCGCCGTGGTGGATCGACGACGTCACCATGGCCGGCAAGGCGAAGCCCGACGGCATCCTGGTGCCGAAGATTTCCAGCGTGGAGGATTTGTCGGCGATTGCCGATCGGCTGAGCGACATCGGCGCCGCCATGTCGATCCGGGTCTGGGCGATGATCGAGACCGCGCGCGCCGTGCTGCATGCCGAGGAGCTTGCGGCGGCGTCGCGCGACTCCGAAATGCGGCTGGCGGGTTTTGTGTTCGGCCCGAACGATATTTCGCGGGAAACCCGGATCCGGATGCAGCCCGGCCGCGCCGCGATGCTGCCGATGATCACGCATTGCATTCTGGCGACGCGGCTGCACGGCCTCGAAATCCTCGACGGCCCCTACAGCGATTTCAGCAATGTCGACGGTTTCGCGCAGGAATGCGCGCAGGGCCGCGACCTCGGCTTCGACGGCAAGACGCTGATTCATCCGGGCCAGATCGTGGCCTGCAACGCGATCTTCACGCCGCCGCCTGAGGAAGTGGCGCAGGCGCGGAAAATCATCGCGGCGTTCGAGCGCCCGGAAAATGCGGCGCGCGGCGCTATTCAACTCGACGGCCGGATGGTGGAGAGACTGCATGCGGACATGGCGAAACGTACCATCGCGATTGCGGATGCGATCGCGGCAATGGCGAATTGATCGCGCGGCGCTGCACGTTGCCGTAGCACTCGCAGGCGGATTGCTGGCGGCGCCCGCGCTGGCGGAGGACGCGCCGGTCGCGACGATTTCCGTGAGCGGCGAAGCCCAGCTGTCGGTGCCGCCCGATCTGGCGCAGATCGATGCCGGTGTGAGCACCGAGGCCAAGACCGCGCGCGAGGCCTCGGAGGCCAACAACGCCGCGATGGGCAAGCTGCTGCTGGCGCTGAAAGGCGCCGGCATCGAGGAGAAGGATTTTCAGACCTCGCGGCTGTCGCTGCAGCCGCAATACGCGCCCAACCGCAGCGGTCCCAACACCGTGGTCGGCTACCGTGCCGCCAACCGCGTCACCATCAAGCTGCGCGACGTCACCAAGGTGGCCGCCACGATCGACCTTCTGGTCGCGGCGGGCGCCAACGAACTCGGCGGCATCAACTTCATGGTGTCGGCGGCCTCGAAACTGCTCGACGAAGCGCGCGAGCAGGCGATCGCGGATGCGCGCCGCAAGGCCGAGATTTACGCCAAGGCGGCCGGCGTCACGCTGGGTTCGCCGGTCAGCATTTCGGAGGAGGGTGCGCCGGGCCCGGCGCCGTTTCGCAAGATGGCCGCCGGCATGGCGGCGTCCGCGCCGGTGGCGCAGGGCGAGGAAACGCTGCAGGTGACGGTCAGCGTGGTCTGGGCCATCAAGCCGCAGGGGCAGTGATACGTCGTCCCGGCGAACGCCGGGACCCATACGCCGTGTCCTGTCGTTTGGGCAATGTGGCGAAAGCCTTCTTCAACTGTCAGCGTTAGGGGTTATGGGTCCCGGATCAGCGTTCGCTTCGCTCACTTGTCCGGGACGACTAAATTTAGATCTCCACCACCTGCCCCGGCTTCAGCGCGACAAATCGCTCGCGCGGAATCTTCGCCGCCTCGAGCGCCTCGCCCAGCGCGTTGACCGGTGCGTCGATGGCTTCGTCGGTCAATTGAAACGTGCCGTGATGATGCGCCAGCGCCTGGACCGCACCGCAATCGGCCAATGCCTTCACGGCGTCCTCCGGGTTCATGTGCTGATCGCGCATGAACCAGCGCGGCTCGTAGGCGCCGATCGGCAGGATCGCCAGCCGCAGCGGGCCGTGGACCTCGGCGACGCGGCGAAAATGCTTGCCATCGCCGTAGCCGGAATCGCAGACGATGTAGAGATTGCCCGCCGGCGTCTCCAGCACAAAGCTCGCCCAGAGTGATTTGTTGCGGTCGAACAGTCCGCGCGCCGACCAGTGCCGCGTCGGCACCAGCGTCACCGCCACGCCGTTTCCCAGTTCAATACGATGGTGCCAGTCGAACGCCTCGGCGCGGATCGCGCCATCGGCGCCGCGCATGGTTGCGTCGTTGCCGAGCGGCGTGATCACGCGCGGCGCGAATTTTGCGTTGAGTTTTGTTAGCGTCGCGACGTCGAGATGATCGTAATGGCCATGCGACACCAGCGCGATATCGACCGGCGGCAGCGCGTCGAACGCGATGCCCGGCGCATTGTGCCGCTTCGGGCCCGCAAAGCTGAAAGGCGAGGCGCGGTCGGACCACACCGGATCGACCAGGATGTTCAATCCTGATGTCTGGATCAGCCAGCTGGCGTGACCGACGAACGACAGCCGCACCTTGTCGCCGGCCACGCGCGGCGGCGGCGTGTCGGCATAAGGGCTCGGCTCCCATTCCGGCCAGGGCTGCCGTTGCCGGTCGGGGCCGAACTGCCAGCGCAGCACTTCGCCGAGACTCTTCGGCGGCGAACCATCGGGATCATAGAATCGCGTACCGTCGAAATGATCGGAGACGGGGCCTTCGTAAGTGCGCATGCGGGCAGCCCAAAAAGCCGACAGTCCCACTGCTGCGGCGAGGCCGGCAAACAAGGTGAGAAGCCGGCGGCGGGTGAGGGACACGGGGCGGGGTCACAAATCAGGTGGGAGAACGGAAAGGATAGGCTGTATATCTAACGCGCGTTCAACATGGGGCCGGTGATGGATATTTACAACGCGTGGTTCGACCTCAAGCCCGGCGTCTCCGATACGGAATTTTCCGATCGGCTCGCCGCCTATATGGACAGCCTGAAGAAGGACGGCCTGATGCAGGGCTGGCGGCTGATGCGGCGCAAGCTGGGCCTCAGCGCAGCGCCGGTCGGCGAATTTCATCTGATGATGGAATTCACCGGCATGGCGCAGCTCGACCAGGCTTTTGGCCGGGTCGGTAGCCGCCGCGAGCCGGTCGAGAGCGTCCATTTCGGCGTCAATTCGCTGGTCCAGAACGTGCAATTCGCGCTGTACCGGGATTTCCCGGATTCTGTGCGGCACCGCGGCGAGGAGAAATTCTGAGGACGGCTAGTTGCCGATCAACGCGATGTCCCCAGCGACGGTGTTTCAAAATTCGGGGGCTCACCGGGACCAAAAATCGCGATCACCTTTCCGTCGCGAGTGATTGCAACGGTTTCTCCATTCTCAACTTGGTCGAGCAATTCGTCGAATTTAGCCTCGGCTTCCGATGCCTGGATATGTCTCATGGTCTACACCGGCTGAATCATTTATCTGCCGAGCCTACCAGAGTGCACCGTTAAAATCATTATTGAAGGCGCCCATATCGCAGTCGAAGATCGAAAACCCTTTAAATACTGGAGGTTAGTGAGCGAGGGTCATTGTGATAGCTGACTAGCCTGAATTGACATCCGAACCATATTTCTTGTAGTTAAGCCCACTTCTCGGAAAGACGTTCTTTTCGACCCGCCGCCCGGCCCGTGAGGCCGGAGGTCAACGCCCGACAGCGCGATGCGCCCTCGGGCGTAAACGTGTTTGGAAATTCCTCATCCTGAGGAGCCGCGAAGCGGCGTCTCGAAGGATGGGCCACGAAATCCACCCTTCGAGACGCATGCTGCGCATGCTCCTCAGGGTGAGGAAGCAGGAAAAGCGACGTGTTCGACAATCTGTCGGAAAAGCTTGGTGGCATTCTCGATCGGCTGACGCGGCGCGGGGCGCTTAACGAGGCCGACGTCGATGCCGCGATGCGCGAGGTGCGCCGCGCGCTGCTGGAGGCCGACGTCTCGCTCGACGTCGTCCGTTCATTTACCGAAAAAGTCCGCGAGCAGGCGATCGGCGCCACCGTGGTCAAGTCGGTCACCCCCGGCCAGATGGTGGTGAAGATCGTCCATGACGAGCTGATCGCCACGCTCGGCTCCGACGGCCAGGCCATCGACCTCAACGCCGTGCCGCCGGTCGCGATCATGATGGTCGGCCTGCAGGGCTCCGGCAAAACCACCACCACCGCGAAACTCGCGCGACGTTTGACCCAGCGCGACAAGCGCAAGGTGCTGATGGCCTCGCTCGACATCTATCGCCCGGCCGCGATGGAGCAGCTCGCGGTGCTCGGCCGCGATCTCGATATTCCGACCTTGCCGATCCTCGCCGGCCAGAAACCGGCGCAGATCGCCAAGCGCGCATTGGAAGCCGCAAAGCTCGGCGGTTACGACGTGGTGCTGCTCGATACCGCCGGCCGCACCACGCTTGATGAAGAGATGATGGCGGAGGCCGCCGAGATCAAAACCGCCGCCAGCCCGCATGAAGTGCTGCTGGTCGCAGACGCGCTCACCGGCCAGGACGCGGTCAATCTCGCACGCTCCTTCGACGAGCGCGTGGGCTTGACCGGCATCGTGCTCACCCGCGTCGACGGCGACGGCCGCGGTGGCGCCGCGCTGTCGATGCGCGCGGTCACCGGCAAGCCGATCAAACTGATCGGCACCGGCGAAAAAACCGACGCGCTGGAAGACTTTCATCCTGATCGAATCGCCGGCCGCATTCTCGGCATGGGCGACGTGGTGTCGCTGGTCGAGAAAGCCGCAGCGCATATCGATGCGGAAAAAGCCGCGCGTACCGCCGAGCGCATGCGCAAGGGCCAGTTCGACCTCAACGACATGCGCGAGCAGCTTTTGCAGATGGCCAATATGGGCGGCATCAGCGGGCTGATGGGCATGATGCCGGGCATTGCGAAGATGAAGAACCAGATCGCCAATGCCGGGCTGGACGACAGGATTCTAAAACGCCAGGTCGCGGTGATCGATTCGATGACGCGGCAGGAGCGCAAGAACCCCGACGTGCTGAAAGCGAGCCGCAAGAAGCGCATTGCCGCGGGAAGCGGGCAGAAGGTCGAGGAAGTCAACAAGCTCCTGAAGATGCACCGGAACATGGCCGACATGATGAAGGCGATGGGATCGGGCAAGCGCGGCCCGATGGCCGGCATCGCGCAGGCGATGGGATTTGGCGGCGGCATGCCGTCGCCGGAACAGATGAAGGCGCTCGCCGAGAAAATGCCGGGCGGGCTGCCGCAAGGCGGCATGCCCTCGCTGCCGAAAGATTTACCCGTCGGCCTGCGTTCCGGCCTGCCGAATCTGCCGGGACTTACCGGATTGAGCGGCAAGCCCACGCTACCGGGCCTCGGCGGCTTTCCCGGACTGGGGAAGAAGAAATGAGAAAATTGCCAGTCACCCTCTTCGTCATTCCGGGGCGACCGCCCTCTTGCGCGGTCGAACCCGGAATCCAGACGTTTGGTGGGGATGCTGGATTCCGGGTTCGCGCGAAGAGCGCGCCCCGGAATGACGTCGAATTGAAACGCTAATCTGAATCCACAAGGAGAACTCCATGTCAGTCGTTATCCGCCTCGCGCGCGCGGGCACCAAGAAGCGTCCGGTCTATCATGTCGTCGTCGCCGACTCGCGCTATCCGCGCGATGGCCGTTTCATCGAGCGGCTCGGCCATTTCAATCCGCTGCTGCCGAAGGACAATGAAGCGCGGCTGAAGCTCGACCTCGACAAGGTCAAGGCCTGGATGGCCAAGGGCGCGCAGCCCTCGGATCGCGTCGCACGTTTCCTCGACGCCGCCGGCGTCAAGAAGCGCGAAGCCCGCAACAATCCGGAAAAGGCCGTGCCGCGCAAGCAGCGCAAGGCCAACGCCGAAGCCGCCGCCAAGTCGGCGTAAGTTTTAGGCGCGCGCGGCGATGGCAGCGCCCATTTGCGTCGCGAGAATCGGTGCCGCGCACGGCGTGCGCGGCGCGGTGAAGTTGTGGACGTTTACGGAAGATCCGCTCGCCGTAAAACGCTATGGTCCGCTCGCGACCAAGAACGGCGCGCGTTCATTTGAAGTTGCGACCGCCCGCGAGGCCAAGGGTCACCTGGTCGCGACGCTGAAAGGCATTGCGACGCGCGAAGAGGCCGAGCGGCTCAACGGCATCGAACTCTACATCGCGCGCGAAAAATTGCCGGCAACCGATGCGGATGAATATTACTATGCCGATCTGATCGGGCTCGCCGCCGTGAATGCCGCGGACGAGCCGATCGGCCGCGTCACCGCGATCCATAATTTTGGCGCCGGCGACATCATCGAGATCGCGCCGCCAAATGGTGCGACCATGCTGTTGCCGTTCACCAATGCGGTGGTGCCGACGGTCGATCTGGCAAACGGACGCGTGGTGATCGAACTGCCCGCGGAAATCGAAGGCGACGAGAAACCGCAATGAGCATCCCCGTCATTGCGAGCGTAAGCGAAGCAATCCAGAGTCCGCGGACGCCGGTGCATGCGGCAAAGACTGGATTGCTTCGTCGCAAGCGCTCCTCGCAATGACGGGGTGGAACGGTTCATCATGACCTGGCGCGCGACCGTATTGACACTGTTTCCGGAGATGTTTCCCGGTCCGCTCGGCGTGAGCCTTGCGGGCAAGGCGTTGGCATCCGGGCTGTGGGCGCTGGAGGCGCGGGATATCCGCGCCTCCGCCACCGACCGGCATCGCAGCGTCGACGACACCCCGGCCGGCGGAGGGCCCGGCATGGTGCTGCGCGCGGACGTGCTGGCGGCGGCGGTCGATGCGGCCGAGGTCGCACCGGATCGGCCGCGCCTGCTGATGAGCCCGCGCGGTCGGCCATTGACCCAGTCGCTGGTCGCGGAACTCGCCGCGGGCCCCGGGCCGCTGATTGTCTGCGGCCGGTTCGAGGGCGTCGATCAGCGCGTCATCGAAGCCCGCCGGCTGGAGGAAATCTCGGTCGGGGACTATGTGCTGTCCGGCGGCGAAATCGCAGCCATGGCGCTCTTAGACGCCTGTGTCCGGCTGTTGCCGGGGGTGATGGGCAAGCCTGAATCCGGGTCCGACGAGAGTTTTTCGGACGGACTACTGGAATACCCGCAATATACCCGGCCGCAGGATTTCGAGGGTCAATCGATCCCCGAAATCCTGATTTCCGGCGATCACGCCAGGGTCGCCGCCTGGCGCCTGGCCGAGGCCGAGGCCCTGACAAAGGTCCGGCGGCCGGATTTGTGGGCGGCACGGGCAAAGGCCCGCCAAAAACGCCCGAAAAACACGACGGACGGGTGACAACCTCCCGTCTTTGCCGTATACGGGCGCCAAATCCGCGCAATGGCAGGATAGCTGGACGTACGCGCCTGACAGGCTGCGACGCGCCGCCGATGGAGATTTTTACGATGAACCTCATTCAAGAGCTCGAAAAAGAGCAATTCGACAAACTGGCCGCCGGCAAGGAAATTCCGGAGTTCGGACCCGGCGATACCGTGATCGTCAACGTCAAGGTGGTCGAAGGCGACCGCTCGCGCGTGCAGGCCTATGAGGGCGTCTGCATCGGCCGCTCCGGCGGCGGGCTCAATGAGAGCTTTACCGTGCGCAAGATTTCCTACGGCGAGGGCGTCGAGCGCGTATTCCCGGTGATGTCGCCGATGATCGACTCGATCAAGGTGGTGCGCCGCGGCAAGGTGCGCCGCGCCAAGCTTTATTACCTGCGCAACCTGCGCGGCAAGTCGGCCCGCATCGTCGAGAAGAAGCAGGACCGCGCGAGCGCCGTCGGCGAGTAAGCCTGTAGGGTGGGCAAAGGCGCGTCTTCGCGCCGTGCCCACCACTTCAATCATCGGACCGCGCTTCGGGAATGGTGGGCACGCCATCGGCTCGCGCATTCGCGCGACCCGCTGACTTTGCCCACCCTACCTGGCGTGCTAGATCGATACGCGAAAACGCATTCAAGGCCCAACACCATGTCCGATTCAAAATCCAAACCGACCACGCTGTACGACAAGATCTGGAACGACCATCTGGTGCACGAAGCCGATGACGGCACCTGCCTGCTCTATATCGACCGCCATCTGGTGCATGAGGTGACCTCGCCGCAGGCGTTCGAAGGTCTGCGCGCGACGGGGCGCAAGGTGCACGCGCCGGAGAAGACGCTGGCCGTGGTCGACCACAACATCCCGACCACCGACCGCTCCAAGCCAAATCCCGATCCGGAGAGCATCGAGCAGATGCGGGTGATGGCGGAAAACGCCCGTGAATTCGGCATTACCTATTACGACGAGCACGACCGCCGCCAGGGCATCGTGCATGTCATCGGCCCCGAGCAGGGTTTTACGCTGCCCGGCACCACCATCGTCTGCGGCGACAGCCACACCTCCACCCATGGCGCGTTCGGCGCGCTGGCGCACGGCATCGGCACATCCGAAGTCGAGCACGTGCTGGCGACGCAAACGCTGATCCAGAAAAAAGCAAAGAACATGCGCGCGGTGGTCGACGGGCAATTGCCCGACGGCGTCACCGCCAAGGACATCATCCTCGCCATCATCGGCGAGATCGGCACCGCCGGCGGCACCGGCTATGTGCTGGAATATGCCGGCGAAGCGATCCGCGCGCTCTCGATGGAAGGCCGCATGACGGTCTGCAACATGTCGATCGAGGGTGGCGCGCGCGCCGGCATCGTCGCACCCGACGAGAAGGCGTTCGCGTTCCTGAAGGGCCGCCCGATGTCGCCGAAGGGCGAGGCCTGGGACGCCGCGATGCGCTATTGGGAAACGCTGCGCAGCGATGAGGCTGCGCATTTCGATCACGAGATCCGGCTCGACGCGGCAAAGCTGCCGCCGATCGTGACCTGGGGCACCTCGCCGGAAGACGTGGTGTCGATCACCGGCGCAGTGCCGGACCCCGACAAGATTCCCGATGAGGCAAAACGGCTCTCGAAGCATCGCGCGCTGCATTACATGGGTCTGGCCGCCGGCACCAGGATCACCGACATCAAGCTCGACCGCGTCTTCATCGGCTCCTGCACCAACGGCCGCATCGAAGACTTGCGCGCCGCCGCAAAAGTCGTCGACGGCAAGACCGTCAACGGCAACGTCAACGCGATGATCGTGCCGGGCTCGGGTCTCGTAAAAGAGCAGGCGGAGGCGGAAGGCCTCGACAAGATTTTCATCAAGGCCGGTTTCGAATGGCGCGAGCCCGGCTGCTCGATGTGCCTTGCGATGAATCCGGACAAGCTCAGCCCCGAGGAGCGCTGCGCCTCGACCTCGAACCGCAATTTCGAGGGCCGCCAAGGCTTCAAGGGCCGCACCCATCTAGTGTCGCCTGCGATGGCGGCGGCGGCGGCGATCGCCGGACATTTCGTCGATATAAGAGAGTGGCGGTAGTTTTTGTGGAAGCGAAATCGGCCGCCGGTTGAAGGGTTTAAGCTGCATGCACGGCGGCTGATGGTCGAAATTACAAGTCTTGCGGCAAACTTCAGGCGCCTTGCGGCAAAGCGAAGGCAAGTTGAGCGCTTCGGCGCGCCGATGACAGCGAAAAAGTGCGCGGCTTCAACCGCTTGATCCGCATGACGCGACGCGCGGACTAGCACGCTCCAAAATCCATCGTTGCTTGAAGCACTTGAGCGGCATGAGGCGACGAGCCGCGGCGCGCATGCCGCGCGGTTGTCATGCGAAATCCGAAGCTGTGTGAGGCGCTTAAGCCCGGTCGTCAAAAACACGTCGCGCCGAACATTAACGTCATGCGATTTCGTTGCGACGAACCGAAGGCAAAACTGCGGCACGCTTTTTTTCATGCGGCAAGAGCTGGCGTTTTCGCGGCGGATGCGTGACGGCGAGCGATGCCGCGTCCGCCACGGATTAGCGCAAAAATTTCCGCAGATTTGCCACGCGGCGGTAAGGTTGGAACCAGTTTGTAGGGTGGGCAGAGGCATCGGACGCGAACGCGTCCGATGGCGTGCCCACCATCGATCGTGCACCTGGATAAAAATGGTGGGCACGGCGCAAGGGCGCCTTTGCCCACCCTACGACTATGCCCGTCATATCGAACACCGCGAGGTGCGCTCAGATTAGTCTTGCCACACCGGGAAATCCGCCGGTCTTTATGGAATTCCTATTTTTTGACCGCCTGATTCATATTGTTTTCAAATGCGGTTTGCCTGCCTTGCTTGCTGTTGGAGCGAGCAAGGCGATGTCAGAAAGCGTTTTAGACCACCATCCCACTCTTCATGCGCCGCATGCACCCGCCCGGGTCTGGACGCTCGCTTTGGGTTCGATCGGCGTCGTGTACGGCGACATCGGCACCAGTCCGCTCTACGCATTTAAGGAGAGTTTGACGGCAGCTGCCGCCGGCGGGCAGCTGACCGAAACCATGGTGATCGGGGTGATGTCGCTCATGCTATGGGCTTTGACGATCATCGTGACCCTGAAATACGTGTGGCTGATCATGAGTGCCGATAACCATGGCGAGGGCGGAACGCTGAGCTTGATGGCGCTGCTGCAACGCGCGATGGGTCGAAACTTTTTCGTGATTTCCCTGCTGGGGATGGCGGGCGCGGCGCTGTTTTACGGCGATGCGATCATCACACCGGCAATTTCCGTTCTCTCCGCCGTGGAAGGTTTGAAGCTCGTCACCCCGGCTTTCGATCCCTTCATCCTTCCGCTCAGCATGATCATCATCATCGGACTGTTTTTCGTGCAAAGCAGGGGCACGGCGATGGTTGCGGCCTGGTTCGGTCCAGTCATGATGATCTGGTTCTTCGTCATGGCGATCGGCGGCGTAATTCATCTTGCGGACAATCTCGGCATCCTCGCCGCGATCAACCCCATTTACGGCGTCAACTTCATGCTTACGCATGGTCAGGCCGGGCTGCTGGCGCTGGGCGCGGTGTTCCTGACGGTGACGGGCGCCGAGGCGCTCTATGCGGACATGGGTCACTTCGGCTCCCGGCCGATTCGAGCCGCCTGGTTGATCGTCGTGATGCCTGCTCTCCTGCTCAACTATCTGGGGCAAGGGGCGCTGTTGCTCACGCATCCGGAAAGGCTCGAGAATCCGTTCTTTCTTCTCTATCCGGACTGGGCGCTGTTGCCGATGGTTTTTCTCGCAACCGTCGCCACCATTATCGCGAGCCAGGCCGTCATCAGCGGGGCATTCTCACTGACGCATCAGGCTATGCAACTTGGACTCTTGCCTCGCATGGAAATGCGCCGAACCTCCGAAACCGAGAAGGGGCAGATCTATATCCCGCGCATCAATTGGCTGCTGCTGGTCGCCGTGCTGTATATCGTCTTCGCATTCCGCTCTTCCAGCGCGCTGGCGTCGGCTTACGGAGTGGCCGTCACCGGGACCATGGTGATCACCAGCATCATGGCGTTTTTCGTGATGTGGAAGTGCTGGCAATGGAAGGTTGCTTCCGCGGCGATGGTGATTGCGCCCTTTCTCGCCGTCGATCTGATTTTCTTAGGGGCCAACCTTCTCAAGATCTTCGAAGGCGGATGGCTGCCGCTTGCCGTCGGTGCCTCGCTGATGCTCGTCATGCTGACCTGGCGACAGGGAACGCGCATTCTCGCCGAAGTCTCGAAAACCAACGAAGTGAGTCTGGCCGATTTCATCGCCATGATGGCGAAGTCGTCGATTACCCGCGCGCCGGGCACGGCGGTGTTCATGACGGGAAACCCCGATGCGACGCCGACGGCGCTGCTGCATAACATCAAGCACAACAAGGTTTTGCACCAGAACAATATCATCCTGAAGGTCGTTACCGAAGATACGCCGCGGGTCGCCGACGGCGAACGCATCACGCTGAAACGCCTGTCGGATGCTTTTACCAGCGTCACCTTGCGATTTGGCTACATGGAGAGTGCAAACGTCCCGATCGGCCTGGCGGCCTGCCGGCCGTACGGCCTCAAATTCGATGTGATGCGCACGTCGTTTTTCCTGTCCCGGCGCGCGTTGCGGCCTTCGCCGCAATCCAGAATGCCGCGCTGGCAGGACAAATTCTTCATCCTTCTTGCCAGGTCGTCCGACGATGCCAGCAGGTATTTTCACATCCCGTCAGGACGCGCCGTCGAGATCGGCACGCAAATCACCATCTGAAACACCGTGTTGAATAACGGATGCCGATCCGGCAAGGTCCGTAGGGCGCAATCGCTCTATTGCGCCGCTTCGAGCCCTCTCTCGACGGTCGATGAGTTGGAAGCCGCCCAGACCGGCGCAATGCGCTTCGCTTATTGCGCCCTACGTGCTATTGACAAATACCTGTACAATGTACAAGGTATTGTACATATCCGAGGATCCCGCCATGGCACACGTCTCTTACAGCGAACTTCGCAACAACCTCGCCTCCTGCATGGAGAAGGTGTGCGACGACCGCGCGCCGCTCGTGGTGACCCGGCAAAATGCGCGCAGCGTCGTGATCATGTCGGAGCAGGACTACGAGGGCCTGATGGAAACCGTCCATCTGCTCAAGAGCCCGGCCAACGCCGCGCGGCTGTTGCGCTCGATCAAGGACGCGGATCGCGGCAAGCTGAAAAAGCGCGAGACCGTCGAGCCCAAAAAGGCCGGCTCGCCCAGGAAATGAAGATCGCCTGGACCGAAGATGCCTGGCAGGACTATCTGCATTGGCAGCAGAGCGACGAAAAAATCCTCGCCTCCATCAACGAACTGATCAAGGACATCAAGCGCAATCCCTTCAAGGGCCTCGGCAAACCCGAGCCCCTCAAACACGCGCTGCAGGGCTGGTGGTCGCGCCGCATCTCAGGCGAACACCGTCTGGTCTATCGCGTTTCCGGCAAGGGCGGCGAGCAGCAGTGCGATATCGTGCAATGCAGGTATCATTATTGAACTTCGTAGGGCGCAATCACTTTATTGCGCCGCTTCGAATCCCGTCTGGACCGCCTATTTCTCTGAAACCACGGAGACGGCGCAATGCGCGTCGCTTATTGCGCCCTACGCGCTCGACAAGTGTCGGCGCCCTCATTCACATAGACGATTGAGGCGAATTCGCAGGCCTTGCGGTAGGACATCCGCAGGGGATTGGAGATGTGCCGGCGCGGATAAAACTCCTTGGCGCGTTTGAACTTGGCCAAGAATGCGTAGCACACCGGTCGATCAGGAGAAATCCGGGTTTCGTATCAAAGGTCGGCAAAGCCGATATAAAGCTTGTTCATATGGGTCGGCAATCACGGTACGTAGAGCCCACGTCGTTCAGGATGTGCGTACGGGACCGCCGACCGCTAAAGAGAACTGCCTACGCTATATTATGCCACGCCCGCCGACCGGAAAGGGAGAAGCATCGTGAGGACTGACGATCCACGGCTCGAAAAAGCGCACGCGGAAATGGCTGAGCGCGTGAGGAAGTTCGATGAGCGAATGCTGACTGTTATAAAGAACCATTTGGGCTGCGAGCAATTTTTGAACGATACGCTAGCTGCGGCAGGCAGGCGTTGGAAAAGCCGCAGGTGCGCCGGCAAGATCGCAATCGCAAAGCGGTTGAAACTTTCCGAAATGACCGAGCCGATCTGGAAAGTGCTCGAAGAGGGCAACAGGCTCCGCAACGCGATCGCGCACGGGGATGAGAAAAGCGTGATCGCTGACAGGATGGCGAAGTTCCGAAAAGCCTACCTTGCGGCCCTCTCGCCCGAGCAGGCGAAAGGCGTGGCCGACCTGGACGATATTCGTTTGACGGTTTTGGCATACAGCTTCGTAGGGGCATTTCTCGTCGTATCGACAGATCGCTTTATCGAGGCGAAGAAGCAGCGCGGAAAGGGGTGACGCCTCATGACGGCGATTTCAGACGGCCGCCGTGCGGCTGTACGAAAAGCTGTTCTTGAGGCGGATGGATGCGCCGTTCCTGCTCTGTCGGCGGGATCGACGGCGGCTCCGTTTTGGCCGTGATACGTCCAAAAGACACGGTTGGCGATTAGAAACCGAGAAGCTTAGGGCGCGCCTGTAGGCTCGTTTCAGGCGGTTGATAGGCTTGCGGCGCCCGATTTCAATGAACTCCTGTACCGCTCTCCTGAAGCCCCTGTCCGCCGCCCTGACAACGAGCGACCTCCACGGGACGTGAAAAAATGAAGCGCCGCCGAATTTTTTCGAGGGGTCTTCATTCAATGAAGAACTGAGCTGCATTGAGAGATGCGAGCCACAGGCCAAGCCGGAGGACCGACCAACTACCCCGAACGTCGGAGGGGGAAAAGGGCGGTTATGTCTTGTCTTTATCGGCGGGAGGACTCGGTTTTTTAGCCGTTGGTTTTCGGCGTTTGGCGCGAGGAGGTGAGGCGAGCAGCAACACTTCCTGATCCGGCCTCTTGCCGAGCATCCCCTCATACGTCTTGATGAGGCGAGGTGGGTCGTCAGCGAAAGCGAGCCTACCTATTAAAACAGCTTCAGCTACATGCGGTGATTCACGTCGGACCGTCGTGTAGTGTTTGACCGTCCAATTCAAGACGACTTTGCGTAGGGCATACGAGTCACTGCCGAACCCCTTGCGGTCTCCTACCGTCAGACCGAGCACATAAAGGCAGAATCCTAGGAGACGCGCGGACTTGAAGTTCAATCGCGCGCCGTCCCTGGCGATCTCGTTATAGAGAAGGCGCCGTACTTTGAATTGAATAATCTTGCTGAGGCGAGTGGGTGTGTGGAAGCTGTCGTAAACCCGCCAAGCCGTATTATGTTGAATGCCCCAAGTGGAGAAGTTCGGTGAGCGAACGGCAGTCGAAGAAAATATGATATCTTCGATTAACGCGGCGATTGCGTCGGTCAGATCGTACTGTTGCGGGCCTCTGTGCCTTTCGCGAACTCTGAGCGTGGTTTGAGTCTTTTCTTCGTATTTTTGGAGTGTCTTAATTACGTCGGTTGCGAAGTCGCAGCCTGCCGAGAAGCGTTTATACGCGTCGGTTTCATAGGGGCTTGTTGTGAGCGCATCGAGCCCTCCGAGTCCATCCAATGATCGTTTCATGTTTTCGAAGGCGCGAGACAAAGCTGAGGAATGCTCCCACCAACCGCCTTCTCGCAAGTACGAGTCAACTGCCAAGACGACGGCGCGGCCATACGCTTCCACCTGATCGGCATCCCATTTGGAAACGATCCGGTAATCGACATCGAGGGGCGACGGGTAGCCTCCAAGGCGCGCGTCAACAATCTGGAAATCGCCAAAGAGCGCCTTGCTAAACGGCTTTGTATAACCGATCAAGCCGGACTGAAACTCGTTGCCCTCGTGGTAAAAGATTGAGTCTTTGTTCAGCAACGCTTCGGTGAAGACGTTCGTAGCGAACTGGTTGAGCGGTAATCCGTACTTTTTCAACTCTGTTATGGACTCGAAAAACGAGATTGCCGTGCCGGGCGCACTGGCGACGATTGCTCGGCACAGTTTGCGATCGGCGATTAGGAACATGATGTCGCGCGCAAAGTTCGCAGGAAGGGGCTGAGAGAGCAATTCGGGGTTTTGGGCTTTTAAGATCTTTGCTTTGTATGGGTGATGAGCGAGTGAGACGAGCGAGTGTGCAGAGTAGCCGAGTTCGGCAGCAATTTGTGGAAGTTCGTCGTTCGAGCCGCGGACAATATAGCTGTACAGCACATATGCGTATCGTTTCGCGTTCCTTTTCGAAAAGGTCGGCGGGCGCATGAAGCCGAACCACAGCCAGGTCATCACCATCCCGATGAACAACGTGCCGAATAGTGTCTGAATGTAGGTCTGGCTTTTTAAGAAGGTTGGGACGGGGAAATGATTGCCGTACCAAAAATCGGCGATCAAGGTGCCGAATCCGATGATGAACGTGAGGATGAACGTCCAGAACCAGATGTCGAACGGCGCGACCCTGATCCGAAAACGGTAGCGAACATCCGAGACGGTGTAGATGACAACTAGCAGCGCGAACGCCTGAACAAATTCAGCGAAGCCGAATACCTTGGCGGTCTGCTCAGGCCCATCGATAAAGCAAAGTCCGATGAGGTCGCAGAGCGATCTTGACGGTATGACGAGAGGAACAGGCCAGCCGCACGACAGAGGCTCAAGACGGCACATGAGATCGATGTCTGAAAAGTCCAAGAATCAACCCTTCGTCGGGAAAGCACGTGGTATACCACAAGAACCCGGATGGGAGCTCTTGGGTAGCCCGTAAGGTGCAATCGCTTTATTGCGCCGCTTCGAGCCTTGTCTCGACAGTCGATGTGTTGGAAGCGCCCAAACGGCGCAATGCGCTTCGCTTATTGCGCCCTACGTGCTGACTGACCCCTCGCCAGAAAGTGTAGCGTGTAGGGTGGCTTGAGCCCTAGCGAAACCCATGCGGGTCAGAAGAGGGTTTCGCCGGGCTATATCGATCTCACGAACTGGATCAGGACCGACCCGACCGGCGAGATAGTCGCCACGTTTCACACATGTCCGAAAGATACATGTCGCCCAATTAATGGCGCCAACGCTTGCCGGGCATTAATTCCAAGAGAGCGAGTGTGTGCTTCTCGTTAAGAGCGCGAGTGCGTTTGGCAACCGCCTCGGGATCCGGCTGAGCCGCAATCACCAAGGAAGGCATGCGGGGCTGCAAGGGTGGCGAAGTCGCCAAGACGACGGGCTTTGGCTCAACCTTGAGTCCATGAGCCGACCGTGCCGCCAAAGCTTCATGCCGGCGCTCATTGATATCTTCTAGGTAAGATACCCATCCCATGGGCTTCACCGTGATCAGATTTAGCGGAGGCTCCTATCACTCCTCACCGTCAGTGGCGATGAAAATCGTCGTGAGCGGGTGCGGCATTTTCAAAGCGTAACCCGCATGAGCGACATGCGGGCCGCCGTGATCCACCCATCCTACGAACTACTGTGATTTTTCCCGCCGCCTCGCTTCAACCGCCTCGTTCCACGTCTCCTCCACGACTTGCAGCCGTCCCGCGGCGATGTGGGCGAGTGCGGCGACGGCGTCGCCGCCGGCCTCGTCGTGAAGGATCAGGCCGTAGCCGACCAGGCGCAGGGCCTCCACGACATGCGTGGCGTCCCGGAGAGGCTGCTCGATGTGGAGCAGAAGCGAGGTCAGGTTCGACCCCGCGCGGCGCGTTGCCTTTCGCGCGGGCCGGGGTGCTTTCCGTGTACGACGCGATGCCGGCATGGCGCGCTCTTTGACTTTGGAGGAACATGGGACATTGTCGGGATCCGGAACAGAATCGTGACATTTATAAAAAGTATCACAATAGGTAAAAAAGATCAATGCCAGTAATCTCGAAAATCACGCCTGCGCTGTGCCGCGCGGCGCGCGGTCTCGTCGACATGAATCAAACCGAACTGGCTGCCGGGGCCTCGGTTTCCAAAAACGTCATCGTCGATTTCGAGAAAGGCCGGCGCAACCCGACCAAGAACAATCTCGCGGCGATCCAGCGCGTGCTGGAAGAGGCCGGCGTCGAGTTCACCAATGGCGACGCGCCGGGCCTGCGGTTGCGGAAGAAGAAGCGATAGCGTTTGTCCCGCTTGCCTCCTCCGCAGGCGGGAGGCGACATTAGCTCGGTAGGGCGCAATCACTTTATTGCGCCGCTTCAGGTGTATCGGGACAGCCGATTTGTCAGAAGCCGCGGAACGGCGCAATGCGCTTCGCTTATTACGCCCTACGGCTCACGCACGCTCCAAATATCCTTGCGCTGTCACCATTCTGTCACGGATTTCGGGCGCTGCTTGTGCCCTACTGTTGAATCCCGTCGTACTCGATGCCTCGCGGTTCGCGGGCCGCTTTTTTGCCAGTTGCCAGTGGTTGCAAATGCCGCCCAGAGGTTTGCAATGGGATCGAACCGACCAGCAATCCGCATCATCGGCTGTGCGGCTGCGGCTCTGCTGCTTTGCCCCGGCGTTTCGCAGGCCGACCAGGGCGGCGGCTCGTTCTGGTTTCCGGGGCAGTTTGCCAATCTCGTCGCCGTGCAGCAGACACCGGGCTGGTCGCTCAGTGTGAGCTATTACCATTCCAGCGTCGCCGCGGCCGGCAGCGCCGCCGCGGCCAGGGAGATCCTGGCCGGCAGGATTCCCACGAACGTAAAGGTCGATCTGAATCTCAGCCTGAGCGGCCGCGCCGATCTGGTCGCCCTCACGCCAACCTATACTTTCGCGACGCCGGTGCTCGGCGGTCAGCTGGTCGCGGGCGTGTCCGGCCAGGTCGGCAGGGCCGCCGCCAATATCGCGGGAACGCTGACGGCGAGTGCCGGACCGCTGGTGCTGACGCGCAGCGGCATGCTCGATGGCTCGCTTGCCTCCTACGGCGACCTCACGCCATTCGCGCAACTGCTGTGGAATCATGGCGTCCACAACACCATGGCTTACGTCGCAGGCAATATCCCCGCCGGCGACTATGATCCGATGCGGCTTCCCAATATCGGGCTCGGGCACGGCGCGATCGACGCCGGAGGCGGCTATACCTATTTCAATCAGGCGACAGGAAACGAATTCTCCGCTGTCGCCGGCTTTACCTATAATTTCACCAATCCCGACATACCCTACAGGAGCGGCATCGATTTCCATTTCGACTGGGGCGCATCGCACTTCCTCACCAAGCAGCTTTTCGTCGGCATCGCCGGATACGCCTATCAGCAAATCACCGATGATTCCGGCCAGAACCCGGTCCTCGGTGGTTTCAGGTCACGCGTGTTCGGTGTCGGTCCGCAAATCGGAGTGAGTTTTCCGGTCGGAGACATGCAGGGCCAGCTGGGCCTGAGGGGATACGGCGAATTCGCTGCAGCCAACCGCCCGTCGGGATGGAATACCTGGTTGACGTTCGTCATTTCCCCGGCCGCGCCGGCCGCGAGCGCGCCGACCAAGCATCCGGTTGCGAAATAGGCTTTTGAACTGCCGGGCCGCGCGGGCGGCGGTGACACCGGCGGATCGCGACTCAGCCGCAGAGGCAGTCGCGTCGTTGCGAAACCCATCGCTTGCCGCGGATCGCAAGATGGGTTTCGCTGTGCTCAACCGATCCTACGAGTTTTAGCAACGCAGCCGAGCAAGCCATGATGGTTACCGCAGATCCGGCCGCCTTCCGCAGATACCGGGCAACCGATTACAATTCGGTCGCTTCGTTGTGGACGCGCATCAATCGAGAACTTGCGCCGGCCGGGATGGAGAAACTATTCGAGCAATACATTGCGATGACAATCGATGGCGAGCTGAAGCAGCTGCTCGAGGTGTTTTCCGGGGCAAAGCGCAACGCCTTTTGGGTCGTCGAAAACGCACACGAGATCGTCGGTTCGTTCGGCATCGAAAACCGCGGCGCCGGCGACACGGAGCTTCGCCGGATGTACCTCGACAAGGGCTACCGCGGGTCGGGCACCGCGCAACGCATGCTTTGTTGTGCCGAGGCGGAAGCGCGTTCGCTCGGCTTCACGAAGATGATCGTCAGCACGGCCCGGATTCAGAAAGCGGCTGACAGGTTTTATCGAAAAAGTGAGTTTCAGCAGATCCGAACGGAAGTTGCGGAGACCATGACCGCCAGGCAGGCCGGTGGCGGCTTGACCCGTTTTCATTTCGAGAAAGCGCTCTGACCGCGGCAGCTTCGGTTGGGGCGCGTAGCGTAGGGCGGGTTAGCCGGCCACGTCCGCCGTCGCTCAACGCGCGAAGGCGGAAGGCGTAACCCGCCGTCTTCGTCGGCGGATTACGCTTCGCTAATCCGCCCTACGGGCTACGCCGCATCACGCCCCAGCGCGGTCCGCGCACCGAGCAGCCCTGCTTGCACCAGCGCGTCGCGGATCTGCGCGATTTCCGCGTCGGTGATCTTGACCAGCGGCGGACGCACCACGGCGCGCGGCAGTTTGCCGAGCAGCACCAGCGCTTCCTTCATGCGGTTGTGCATGTCGATGAAAGGGTCGGCGTAGAAGACGCGCGCCATCGGATAGATCCGGTCGTTGAGGCGGCGGGCTTCCGCGAGATCGTCGGCCTTCACCGCGCAATAGAGTTTGGCCTGAAGATCGGCGATGACGCTGCCGCTGCCGGAAAGCACGCCGTTGCAGCCGAGCACCAGCGAGCTCAACAGCCAGGCGCTGTTGGTGGAGAGCACGTTGATCGGTCGCGCGCGGCCCTGCAGCGCGCGGATCTGACTCTCGTGCTGGGCGACCTGCGGCGTCCAGTCCTTGATGGCGCGGATGCTCGGCACCTCGTCGAACAGCCGCTGCAGCGTCGCCGCCGGATAGCCTTGCCCGGTGGCCAGCGGATATTGAAAAACGATCAGCGGCAGATCGGTCGCGTCCGCAATGGTCTTGAAATGCGCCAGCGCCATCTCAGGCGATTGTCCGAGCGTGAAGGGACCGGGCGGAAACACCAGCAGCGCCGAAGCCCCGCCGGCCTCGGCCCGCCCAGCGATGCGCGCGGCCTCCAGGCTGCCGTCCGCCCAGACCCCGTGAATGATCGGTAGCCGGCCGCCGACCTCTTCGCCTGCGATCTCCATGACGCGGCGCTGCTCATCCGCGGTGCACGAGGCGACCTCGGTGGAGTGGGCGTTGACCGTGATCGCGGACAGTCCCTGCACCGAGCTGACGTTGCGCAAGTGCGACCGAAAATTCGCCTCGTCGATCGTGAGATCCTCGTGGAACGGCAGCAGCACCGCCGGTATCACACCTTGAGGCACGAAATCGGAATGGCGCATGGCTGGTCTCCTTGGTAGGGCGGATTAGCGAAGCGTAATCCGCCATCCTTGGCAACACCGCAATCGGCGGATTACGCTACGCTAATCCGCCCTACGTGCTAAATGGTCGGTCGCGCTAACAACAACAGGGCGGATTGTCGTGCATAAAAAACTCCTCGCGCTCGTCGCGGCATTCGGTGTCGCATCCTGCGGATCGGCCTTCGCGGCATGGCCGGACGACAAACCGATCAACGTCATCATCGGCTTTGCGCCCGGCGGCGGAACCGATGTCATGGCGCGCAAGCTGTTGCCTTTCGTCGAAAAAAGACTCGACGGCAAGGCCAAATTCGTGGTGCTGAACAAGCCGGGCGCCGGCGGCGAGATCGCGTTCACCTCGATTGCGCGCGCCGCGCCCGATGCCTACACCATGGGCGTGGTCAACGTGCCCGGCTACAACTTCCTGCCGATGACGCGAAAAACCCAATACAGCACCGATGAAATACGGCTGGTCGCCCGCGTGGTCGAGGATCCCGGCGTGATCGTGGTGCGTGCGGAAAGCAAATTCGCAGATCTCGCGGACGTGGTTGCCGCGCTGCGCAGCAAGCCGGGGTCGGTAACCTTCGGCCACAACGGCGCGGGCACCAACGGCCATCTGGCGATCCGCCTGTTCGCGGCCGCCGCAAACGTCCAGCCCAACGAAATTTCCTATCGCGGGACCGCGGCGCAACGGACCGACCTGCTGGGCGGTCATCTGGAGGTCGGGATGGTCTCCTTAAGCGAAATTGCCGAGCTGCACGGCACCAACAAGGGAGCGCTGCGCGCGCTTGCGATGATGTCGAAGCAGCGTTCGCCGTCGCTTCCCGGCGTTCCGACGGCGGAGGAGGCGGGCGTTGCGATCGTCTCGACGGCGGAACGCGGTTTTGCGGTGCCGAAGGGCGTTGCCGACAACGTCGTCAAGAAGCTCGAAGCTGCGATCGCCGATAGCGTGCGCGATCCCGACTACATCAGGAGTTCGCCGGGCGACGAGCCCGTGCTCGCTTTCATGCCAGGCAGCGAATGGCAACAGCGCCTCGACGACATGGGCCAGGCCTTGCGGCCCCTGGCGGAGGAATTGAAGGCAAGCGAGCAGAAGTGAGCAGCGACCTGTCGCCGAATACGTCGTTCTGATAGAATGCTGCATGCCATTCAGCGATTATATCGTTTACGTCGATGAGAGCGGCGATCACAGCTTGCAATCCATTGACCCCCATTTCCCAGTGTTCTCGCTGGTGTTCTGCATTTTCAAGAAGTCCGACTTCGTCGAAACGGTTGTGCCGGTTGTTCAGCGTCTAAAATTCGATTTTTGGGGGCACGACGCCGTCGTATTGCGTGGGTACGAAATCAGGAAGCAGCACGGCGATTTCAACATTTTACGCGAAGCCAAAATCCGCACAGCCTTCATCGACCAATTGAACAAGGCCATCGAGGAGGCGCCGTTTACGGTAATCGCAGCTGTTATCGACAAGATTTCTCACAAGAGAAAGTATGCGGAGCCTCGCGATCCTTATGAAATAGCGCTCGTCTTTTGCATGGAGAGGCTTTTCTACTTTCTGCGCGACCTCGGACAGGGAGATAAAACCACTTATATGCTGGTCGAGCGCCGAGGTGCTAAAGAGGACGCGAAGCTTGAGTTGGAGTTCCGTCGTATCTGTGACGGAAGCAACCAAGCCGGTAAAATGCCAAACCTCGATATTCGCTTCATGGACAAGAAGCACAATTCCACCGGCCTGCAATTCGCAGATTTGGTGGCGCAGCCGATTGCCCGGCGTGTCATCACGCCTGACCAACCAAACCGGGCTTACGATATTATCGAAAAGAAATTCAGGAAGGACGGCAGGGGCAACGCGATCGGTTACGGTCTGAAGATATTCCCCTGAAAAGCGAAAGGCCCCGGTTACCCAGAGCCACGACGCCGACCGAGAAAGCCCGATCCATTTGGAAGCAATATGGGGTTCAATGGCCGAATCGTCAAGAGTTCTGTTATTAGCCGGTCCACGAATATCCCCCTTACGCCGACGGCTTGCCTGATTTCCCCCAGCTCTAACGGAACAATCCTCCGAAGCAATCTCGCCGAGATAAACCGAGCCCTGGCGATTTCAGTCGAGAGCTATTTTTTTGCGCGTGATTTGTCGAAATGGCGGTTTTGACTCAGCTCGTTTTTGCGCCCTGCGGGCTAACGACCTCTGACTGTCACGCGGACTTCCTCAAATCCTGCGGCTGTCGTAGGCCCAGTGCAGCAGCGCCTGGCGCTGGCGTTTGCGGCACAGCGGGTCGCCGGGTTCGCAATGCCGCCTGATCTGCGCTGCGTGCCGCCGCATCGCCTTCCAGCGCGCGATCTGGCGCCCGTCCTCCTGCGGCATGCGGCGGCCGATATGATAGCGGCAATACCATTGAAACCAGCCGCGGGGATCATCGGGGTGGATCCATCCCTTGGCCCTCCACACCGCTAGCTGCTGGCTGGCGTCGACGCCGAAATAGTTCAGCGAGGGGTCGCGGCCCTCGGGCGACAGCCGGGCGCGGGCAAACCAGCTCGTGGGAAACTCGCCGCGGCAATCGGTCATGTACTTGCCGCCGAACACGCCGAGCGCGAGCATTTGTTTCGGCGTCAGCTCCGGTTTGAATTCCGCATCGAAGTTGCGCCCGACCGGCGCCGTCAGCGCGTAGACATAGCCGCGCTGCATCCGGTCGTTGACGACGACGGTCCTGGGTTCTTTCGCCATGTCAGTTCGCCGCGGCCGCCCAATCGGTCGGCTCGGCTTTTTCCTGCAGATAGAATTGCAGGGTGCAGCGCAGGCCTTTCGCGTCAAAATCCTGCTGCACCGACCATCCTGCCTCGTTGCGGAAAATGCTGCCGATCATCTGGGTGCCGAAGCCGCGGCGGGTCGGCTGCCGGACCAGCGGCCCGTCGCTTTCGACCCAGCTGAGGCGAACCAGACCGGCCACGTCGAGCGTCCAGGATATTTGCAGCTTGCCTGTGGCTACCGAAAACGCCCCGTATTTTGCGGCATTGGTGCTGAGTTCCTGCAGCGTCGCGGACATCGCAAGCGCGAGTTTCGGCGGCAACAGGATGTCCGGCCCGCTTATTCGCAAACGGTCGGAGCCTGCGAACGGAGCCAGCGTGCACCTGGCGACGGCTTCGAGGTGGGCCCCCACCCAGTTGTTTTCGGTGAGAAGATTATAGGCCTCGGCAAGCGCCAGCAGCCTGCGCTCGAACGCATCGACGTACTGGTCCAGATCGCCGGCGCTGGTGCGCGACAGCCGGGCGATCGATTGCACGGTGCCGAGCGTGTTTTTGACGCGGTGATTGATTTCATCCAGCAGGATCCGCTGCTGCTTCGATGCTCCCGCCAGCTCGCGTCCGACCGCGTGCAAGACCTTTTTCATTCGATTGACCTCGGTGATGTTGCCGAGCTCCGGTTCGCCGACGCCCGCGCGCAAGCTCGCGACGTATTGCTCGAAACCGGAAAATTCGGCGAGAAACCGGTTTCCGATCCATCGCGCCAGCCCTAACCCGAGAGCGAAGGTGAGGATGGTCAGCACGATGATCCACTCGATGGTCCGGTGCAGCGGGCCGTCGACGATCTCCCGCGGCACGGCGAGGTTGATCGACCAGCCGCTTTGGCCGGAGCGCAACAGCGAGCTGTAGGTCGGCACGCCGGTCCGCGACACCGCCTTGATCCACAAGGCCGATGGCTCGCCGACATGCGCCATCACCTCCGGAATGGTCGGCTGTCCGACCAGCGTGTCGCCGCCCATCAACGGCCGCCGCGCCAGCAAAATTCCGCGCGAGTCGATGATGCTGCCGACCAGACCGGCCGACACATATTCATCCATCAAGCCGGAAAGGTATTGCGTCGACAGCCCGATATTGAGCGCATAGCGGATTTCGCCGCCGATGCGCACCGGCACTGCGATGGTGACGATCGGCTGGTCATCGAGCACGGCCTTTTGCAGACCCGATACCTGGGGCAGTCCGGTTTCGATCGCGCGGCGTTCGGTGTCGAACGCGACGCGTTTCGGCAGCGAACCGTTCATCTCCAGCCGCGTGTTGACGATCTGCTGCCCGTCGGGCGCATACAGCACGATGGCGACGCCGCCGATCAGCTTGACCGCCTGCACCGCGTGCTCCCTGAATTCGGCGAAGCCGCCTTGCGCCAACAACGGCGACAGCGCCAGGATCTGCAGGTCTTCGATGATGTTGGCGACGCGCAGTTCGGTCGCATTGCGCATCAATCGAAGGCGGTCCTCATACTCCGCCTTCATCAGTTGCGAGGATTCTGCCACGAAATGGTAGGCGACAAACGCCGCGCAGCCGACAACGGGCAACAACGTCGCAATCGCAAGCACCAACAGATACGCGGAAACCGGCCAGGACCTGGACGTCCGGCTAAACGGAAATGCCCCTCGACGACGCAAGATTCCCCCTCCCAACGCGCCACCGTATCGGCGATGCCCCTCGGGGCGATCTTCTACGATGTCGGCACGAGAACAGAAACAAGGCGATGGAACTTTGGTTCCATTCTGCGGCTTAAACGATCCTTCCTTCGTAGGGTGGGCAAAGGCGCTCTCGGCGCCGTGCCCACCATTTTCCGAATCCAGCGTGTTCGCGCTGAATGGTGGGCACGCCATCGGACCGCGCATTCGCGCGACCCGCTGGCTTTGCCCACCCTACGATCGCGTCACCGCTGCGGCTGCGTCTCCATCGTCTTCACGCCGTCGGGCACCGCCACCCACATTCTCAGAACCTCTCTCTCGCAAATGATTCATAATAGCCGCGGTTCGTGGGCAAAGGCGCCGGACGCGAACGCGTCCGGCGACGTGCCCACCATGGCCGCGAATCCGGATTAAAATGGTGGGCACGCCGCCGGACCGTGTCCGGCGTCTTTGCCCACCCTACGATTCGCTAAGCCGTTCGACCGGAGTCGACAACACCTGGGAACTGTCGTTCAATCGGCATCGGGCCCTGGGGAATCGCGATGCGAAAATTCGTTGTGCTTGGATTGTTGTGCGCGCTGTCGATTGCCGCAGCGCCTGCCCGCTGCGAGGACAGTCCGCCGGCATGGGCCTATCCGGTCAATCCGCCGGATTTCAAGCCGCCGCCCGATGACGGCAAGCCGAGGCAAGTGCCGGGCAGCGTTGCGTCCTATACCGTCCCGCAAACCCGCGATCGGTTCCTGGCGCCGGACTGGCATCCCGGCGATCATCCGCCGATGCCGGAAATCGTCGCGCGCGGCAGAAAGCCCGAGGTGTTCGCCTGCGGTTTTTGCCACCGCGCGGATGGCCCGGGCGGCCCTGAAAACGCCGGCCTTGCCGGGCTTTCGGTCGCCTACATCAAGCAACAGATGGCGGATTTCAAGAACGGCTCGCGCAAGACGTCCGTTCCGGAACGCGGGCCGCCGCAATTGATGATCGCGCTCGCCAAGGCCGCTTCCGATGAAGAGGTGCAGGCTTCGGCGGAATATTTTGCCGCGCTAAAACCGTCGCCGCGCATAAAAGTCGTCGAAACCTCCGATGTGCCGAAGACCTACGTCGCCGGATGGTTTCTGGCCGCTGCCAACGGCGGCGAACGCGAGCCGATCGGCAATCGCATCATCGAGATGCCGGAAGACGTCGTGCAGTTCGAGAACCGCGATGCGCGATCGCGCTTCATCGCCTACGTTCCACCCGGAAGCATCAAGCAGGGCGAAGAACTCGCGGCAAAGGGCAGCGCGGGCCCGGCCACGCAATGCATCCTCTGTCACGGCGAGGGCCTCAGGGGACTTGCCGACGTGCCCGGGATCGCCGGCCGTTCCCCGAGCTACATCGTCCGGCAGCTCTACGATTTCAAGCACGGCGCCCGAACCGGAAGCGGCAGCGAATTGATGAAGCCGGTGGTGGCAACCCTGACCCCGGACGACATGCTTGCGCTCGCGGCCTATGCCGCCTCGCTGCCGCCCGCAACACCGTCGAAATAAGCGGCGGATTCCCGATCGCGCCAAGGAATGGACCAGTTGCAAGACCCGACCGCAGCCGCCGACGATCGGGGTACCTTGCGCAATACCCTGATCTCCGCGGCGTGCCTCGGCATCGTCTGGCCCGGGGACGTCGTGCTGTATGTGGTGCTGCCGCTGTATGCGGCGGAGTTCGGCCTCGACGCGCTGGCGGTCGGGCTGTTGCTGTCGATCAACCGCGTCGTCCGCATTCTCGGTTATGGCTGGGTGTCGCCGCTCGCCCGCCGCTATGGCGCGAAGGCGCTGACCGCCACCGCATGCCTCGCTGCCGCGGTATCGACGCTGGGATACGGCCTGCTCGGCGGTTTTGTGCTGCTGTTTGCGGCACGCGTGCTGTGGGGCGGCGCGTGGGGCGTCATCAATCTGATGATGAACGCCTATGCCTATGGCGACGGCCGCAACGCCGGCACCCGCGTCGGTCTGTCGCGCGCGGTCTCCAGCGTCGGCGCATTCCTCTCGCTGGTCTGTATCGGCCCGCTTTGCCTCAGCGTCGGGCCGCATCAGGCGTTCACCATCTATGGCCTGATCGGCCTTGCCGCGTTCCCGCTGGCGCTGGCGCTGTCGCCGACGGTTGCCGCACCCAGCGAAGCGCGGGCGCCGCGGCGCTGGATCCCCTCGGATTTGAACATGCTGTTCTTCGTGCTGGCGCTGGCCGCCGATGGCGTGCTGGGCGCCACGGTCTCGCTGCTGCTCTCCGCCTACATGCCGGCGGCGTCGGCGATCGTCGGCGCCAGCCTGCTGCTGGCCTTTCAGCGCCTCGCCCACATCGTGCTGGCCTTGTTCTCGGGGCCGGTCGCCGACCGCATCGGCGCCGGCCGCCTGCTGTTGCCGTGCAGCCTGGTCGTCGCCTGCGGCCTCGGCGCGATCGCGCTCGGCCATGTCTATGCCGGAACCATCATCGTGATCGTCGCGCGGGCGCTGCTGACCACCGTCAGTCCGGTGCTCGCCGCGGAGCGTTCGCCGGACCGCATCGGCGCGCTCGCCTCCTTTGCGACCTGGTCGGACGTGGGCCTCGCCGCCGGCGCGTTCTTAGGGACCGTCGGCATCAGCGCGCTCGGCCTGGTGCCGACCTATGCGACGCTGGCCGTGCTGGTTGCAGGCATGGCGCTGTTTCATCATGTTCGGGCGAACGTAGATATGTAGGGCGGATTAGCCAACGGGTCGCGCGAATGCGCGCCCGATGATAAACTCCGCGTAATCCGCCATCTTGGCAATATCGGAATCGGCGGATTACGCTTCGCTAATCCGCCCTACGGGTTGGCTCGCGCGGCTTTCCTCACGACGCCCACGAAATTGCCGACCGCGGCAGACCGGTCGCTTCGTCGCGACACCAGGCTTAATGTGGATTTCGGAGAATTTGGTCCCTTGAGCGGCTTGTAAGTCACGCCATGCATGTTGATCCGCTGCACGGAAGACGGAACGAAGAAGATTCCAAGCCCTGCCGCGACGAGATTTAGCGCAGATGCCAGACGCGGGGATTCCTGCCCGAATTTGGGGCTGAATCCTGCCGCACGGCACGCGATGATGGTTGCGGCGTATAGTCCGAACCCATCCTTGCGCCCATAAACGATGAACGTCTCGTTTGCGAGGGCCTTTACCGGGATTGCCCGGTCTGCGGATTGGGCGAGCGGGTGCTCCGAAGGGAGCACAATGACAAGCGGATCCTGCAGCAGTGGAAAGCTGACAAGTCCGTCGGCCCGCGGGGTCCACAGGAAGGCGACATCGACGCGTCCGCCGCGAACCAGGTCGAGCAGTTCGCTGCTCAGACGCTCCTCCAGCGTGAGGTTTACATTCGGAAATGCCTGCCGGAATTCGTGAATGAGCCGGGGTACGAACGGAACGAATGGTCCCGTCGGAGTAACGCCGACACAAATGCGCCCCCTCTCGCCGCGGGCGGTGCTCTTCGTTATCTCGACCGCATTCTCCAGGCCGGCCAGCACCTGGCGGGCCTCGCGATAGAAGGCTTGACCCGCTTCGGTCAGTTCGACGCCGCGCGGCCTGCGGTTGAACAGCCGGACGTCGAGTTCGCTCTCGATGTTCTTGATCAGGCGGCTGAGCGGCGGCTGCTGAATGCCGAGCCTGTCGGCCGCGCGCGTGATATGACCTTCCTCGGCAACTGCAATGAAATAGCGAAGCTGGCGCAGCTCCATGACATGCCTTTCCAGGTATGGTTTTTGGTCTTTTCATATCATAGCGAGACAGATGGGCGGGCGATAGGCTTCACGAGGCAAGCCGCAAGCCCTCAAGGAGAATGTGCCATGAACCGCCCGCTCGCGCTTTTCTTTGCAAGCCTCGCGCTCTGCCTCGCGGGAGCGGCCCGGGCCGATTACCCGTCGAAGCCGATTACGTTCATCGTGCCGTATGCGGCCGGTGGATCGAACGATACCCTGTCGCGAATCCTGGCCGAGCACATGTCGAGGACGCTCGGACGTCCGATCATCATCGACAACGAGCCCGGAGCGGCAGGCACCACCGCGACGGCGCGCGCCGCGCGTGCGGCCCCCGATGGCTATACGATCATCATGGGCAACATGGGAACGCACGGCGCAGCCCCGGCGCAATATCCCGAACTCAAATACGATCCCATCAACGATTTCACGCCGATCGGCCTCGCGGCCGAAGTGCCCGCGGTGATCGTCGCGCGAAAAGACTTCCCGGCCAACAGCCTTGCCGACTTCATCGCCTACGTCCGCGCGAACCAGGACAAGGTCAACGAAGCGCATGTCGGGGTCGGGGCTCCCACCCATTTGTTCTGCACCCTGCTTCAATCGATGCTCGGGGTTAGCACCGGGCGCATTCCCTATCGGGGCGGGGCGCCGGCGATGAACGACCTGATGAGCGGTCAGGTCGACTTCAGCTGCATTTCGCTGAGCGGGGCAATATCGCAAATCCAGGGCGGCACGCTGAAGGCGATCGCGATCGCGAGTCCGGGGCGCGCCGAGGTCATCCCCAATGTCCCCACCACGGCCGAAGGCGGCCTTCCTCAATTCGTCGTCTCGACCTGGAACGCGATTTTCGCGCCAAGGAATCTGCCTCCGGAAATACAGGCCAGGCTCAACGATGCGATGGGCAAGGCGCTGGACGACGGGACGACACGCAAGCGCCTGACCGACATCGGATTCGTGATCCCGGACGCCACAAGGCGGACGCCGCAGGCGCTTCGCGATTTTGTCGCAACCGAGGTGCCTCGCTGGCGTGAGGTCGCGACCTCCGCCTCGGCAAAACAGAACTAGTATCTACGCTTGCTGCCGCGCCGCTTAATCCCGCGTTGACGGAGTTCGTAGGGTGGGCAAAGGCACCGGACGCGAACGCGCCCGGTGACGTGCCCACCATTCGGCCGTGCATCCGGATCAAAATGGTGGGCACGCCATCGGGCGCGCATTCGCGCGACCCGGTGGCTTTGCCCACCCTACGGTCTGCCGTGATCCGCGTTGACGGAGACCGCCCATCGCGCCATCATCCAGGCGCTCTTAAAAAAGCCCGGGGAGTGAACCGATGGAGCGATCCCTTGCTCTCGTTGCAGCCGGCGTTTGCGCCAACGCGCTTCTCGCCTTCGGCGCGTTCGCGCAAACCGCGCCCGAGGTCACGCTGACGCGGATGGCCGACTGCGGGACGCCGCAGGCGCCGACCGCGGTCAACCAGCGCTTCTCGGACACCTTTGCCTATGGCGACCTGAAAGTGCAGTTCGTGTTCTCCTGCTACCTGATAAAACACGGCGACGACTACATGCTGTGGGACACCGGTCACGCGATGACCGCGCCCAATGTCGCGCCGAAGGTCAGCCTGGTCGATCAGCTCGGCCAGTTCAAGCTCACGCCGGATCAGATAAAATATGTCGGCATCAGCCATTACCACGCCGATCACACCGGCCAGGTCGCCTCGTTCCCGAAGGCTCTCCTGCTGATCGGCAAGGGCGACTGGGACGCGATCTCCGCTGCAGCCCCGGCGCAGGGCGTCAACGCCGGACCGTTCGCCGCCTGGATCAAGGGCGAAGCCAAGGTCGAGCCGCTCGCCAACGACAAGGACGTGTTCGGCGACGGCAGCGTGATCGTGCTGAACACGCCCGGACACACGCCGGGCCACCACAGCGTGCTGATAAAACTGGCGCAGACGGGCTCAGTGCTGATATCAGGCGATGCCGTGCATTTTCGCGAGAATTACGACACCAATGGGGTGCCGTGGTTCAACTTCGACCGCGCGCAGTCGCTTGCCTCGATCGACCGCATGAAGAAGATCGCGGCCAACGCCAAGGCCACCGTCATCATCCAGCACGACGCCCGCGACATCGACAAGCTGCCCGCGTTCCCCGCGGCGGCGAAGTAGCGCGCAGGTCCGTAGGGCGGATTAGCGAAGCGTAATCCGCCGAACCCGATGCACCGAGATGGCGGATTACGCTGCGCTAATCCGCCCTACGTGCTACGAGCCAAGTTCGTCCGCGTAACAACCGCTTTCGATTTCGTCGATCAGCGAGGGCCTGCTCGGGCGCCAGCCGAGCTCTGCTCTGGCACGGACCGCGCGGACGCGGCTGTTGGAGCCCATCGTGTTCTGCGCCGTGCCTTCGCCCCATTCGCGTGAGGCTTGGTCCAGCGACATCGCCACGGGGCCGGTTTTGACGCCGAGCTTGCGATTGATTGCCTCGCACACTTGCCGCATCGAATTCTCGCCATTCTCGGCAAAATAGAACGCGCCCGCCGGAGCTGACGCCAGCGCGAGACCATAGAGGTCGACCAGATCGTCGATATGCACGTTCGACCAGATGTTTTCACCTGGCCCGTAATGCCTGGCGACGCCGGTTTTTTTCGCGAGCTCGATCAGCAGGGGAACCTGGGTGCTGTGTTTGGCCGGCCCGTGACTGAGCCCGTAGATCAGGCTTGGACAAAGGATGATCGCGCGGACGCCTTTGGCCTTGTAGGACAGGATCTGCTCGTTCAAGGCAACGCGCGCGGCGCGTCCGCGCGATGGCGTGAAAGGCGTGTCCTCGTCGAAAACCGCATCGACGCGTTGTCCCGCCGACTGCGTCCCGACGATGCTGGACCCGCTGGTGTGAATGTAGGTTTTGCCGGTGCCCTCGAGCGCCCCGAGCAGTGCCCGCGCGGACGGCTCATGGTCGGCACTCGCGGAATTGATCACGGCATCCGCGCCCGCCGCGGCAGCGCGCAGAGTTTCGGCATCGTCAAGCGTGCCATGGACCGGGGCAATGCCCAGCGCCGCTACCTGCTCCGCACTCGCCTGCGAGCGCACCAGCCCGGACACCTCATGCCCCGCGGCGGCCAGCGCCACCGCGACCGAGCCGCCGATATAGCCTGACGTTCCCGTAACGAAGATCCGCATGACTTGCCTCGTAGGGCGGATTAGCGAAGCGTAATCCGCCGATTTCCGATGCGCCAAAGATGGCGGATTACGCTTCGCTAATCCGCCCTACGGCTGCATGTCCGCCGCGATCTTCTCCGCCGCCATCAGGGTCGGAAAGTTGGTGTTGGCGCAGGGCACCACGGGGAAGATCGAGGCGTCAACCACGCGCAGGCCCTGGATGCCCTTGACGCGGCCTTGGCTGTCGACCACCGCCATCGGATCGTCTGCGCGGCCCATCCGGCATGTGCACGAGGCGTGCCACACGCCGATCGCCGCCTTGCGCACAAAGGCTTCCAGCGCTTCGTCGTCGCGCATCACCTGGTCGAAGGTAAAACCTTCGACAATGAAGTTGTCGATCATGGCGCCGCGCAGCGCCGCCGGCCCGTCCATCAGCGCAGCCGCAATCGCGGTGAGCACTCTGTTCTTGGCGTTGACCACGCCGATCTTGCGCACGCGGTCCGAATACGAGGCCGGGAACGGCTTGTCGGTCACCGCCTGCAGCGGCGCGCTCATCTGCAGGCCGGCGGTTTTGCGAAAGCCGCTCATCAGCCGGTCGAGGTCGCGCTTGTCGGACAGCAGGTTGAACTCGACGACAGGCTCCACCCATGGGTCGCGCGAGGCGAGTTTTACCTGGCCGGTCTCGGAATAGGTCTTGTAGACGCAGGTGAGCAGCGAGCCGATCTGCCGGCCTACGGCGTGCCAGGCCGATTTGGAGAGCACGACGACGAACATGTCGCCATCCGGTATGCCGGGCAGCCCGGAGGAGTAGCGCAACGCCACCTGGACATGGCGCCGTGTGTGCGCATTCATGCGCGCGGGCGGGCGGATAAAGGACGACAGCGAAATCGAGGGATGATCCATCAGCCGCTGGCCGACGCCCTCCAGTCCCATCACCACCGGGATGCCCATCTCTTTCAGGTGCCCGACCGGGCCGATCCCGGCGCGCAACAGATGCGCCGGCGAATGGATCGCACCGCAGGACAGCACGACCTCGCGGCCGCGGAATTCCTGTTCGCGGCCGTCGACCCGCGCTATCACGCCGACGCAGCGCGTGCCCTCGAACAGCAGCTGCTTGACCTGGGTATCGGTCGAGATCGTCAGGTTGGCGCGCTTGCGGGTTTCTCTATCGAGATAGCCCATCGCCGCGGAGACACGCTGCTCGTCCTGGTTGGAATGCGTCACCGGAAAATAGCCGTCGACGAATTCGCCGTTCTGGTCGGGCAGGAAAGCGTAGCCGGCTGCCTTGCAGGCGTCGGCCGCGGCCTGCGCGTGCGCCGTCCAGTGCGCTTGCGGGATGCGCCGCACCGGGATGCGGCCATCCCTGCCATGCCACGGCCCGTCGAAGTCGAGATCGCGCTCCACTTTCTTGAAGAAGGGCAGCACGTCGTTCCAGCTCCAGCCGGATGCGCCGCGCGCTTCCCATTCGTCATAGTCGGTGGGCGCGCCGCGGTTGGCCAGTTGCCCGTTGATCGAGGATCCGCCGCCCAGCACCCGCGCCTGCTCGTATTTACGCAGCGGCGGCGGATTGTCTTGCGGGTTGTTGTGGCTGACGATCTCGGTGGTGACCTTGAGCCCGGTCCAGTGAAAGCGCGGATCGAAATACGCCGTGCCCGAATAGCTGTCGCGAATCTCCGGCGGCTCGTTGCCGGGCGGCGTGTCCTGCCCCGCCTCGCAGAGCAGCACCTCGTGCGCGCCGCGCGCGGAGAGCCGGTGGGCGAGGACGGAGCCTGCCGAGCCGCCGCCGACGATGATGGTGTCGTACACTGGGGGTTTCCTGTTGGTTATCTTTGCGAGGTTAGCGCAGCTCCGCCTTACGGTCACGGCAGCTTTAGTTCGGGCGGATTAGCAAACGGGTCGCGCGCCGCGCGCCTAATACGGCGCCGCGTAACCTACGGCGATGGCTGCAAAAGCCGCCGCAAAAAGGTTCATCCAGGAATTCCACTGAGGCCGGCTAAGAACGGCAACCGGACCGCCTATCAGCGCGCCTACAACACTCCATCCCCAACACAGCGCAGAAATAAATCCAAACTCCATGGCTCGCTCTTGGGCGAGTGGTGTCGTCAGGTGCGGGATTGAGCTTGCAAACCCATAGTAGAAACAGCCACAGATCGTGACGGTGACGAGCACCGCCAAACCAGGCCCCCGCACTTTCGTGATGGTGGCGAGCACCGCCAAACCAAACCCCCGCATTTTCCCCGTTCCTCAGTATTACGCGCGATCTCTCTTGCTTGGCTGATCGCTCATTTCACCTGCCGGCGCCGTGACAGCTAAAAACGTACCGATAAGCCCGCCGGCAAGGCAGACAGCCCCGATGGGCAGGAGCAGTTGGAAAGATCGGATGGTCGCCATTTCACCTATTGCGAGGATGGCAGCAAGCGAGCCGGCGTAGGTCCAAATTGCCTTTAGCGCACCTAGACGCTGCACGAGACCCTCCTGTCTATGAACTTCTGTGATGGAAGCTTGCGGCGTGACATTATGCGGCTGTTCTGCTGGAAACTTCAGTTCCAGTTCGCGCGCAAAATTGTTGTAAAGCGTTACTGCCTTGTTCGCCCGCTCGGTTGCAAGTGCAGCGTCGTTTGCAGCATTCGCTGCGGCCTCCGGGCTGCCATCGATCACGTCGGGATCAAAGCTAATGAGGGGGATCGCCCTGCGTGTTGAACTGAGCCTGTCCAGGCGCTCCTCAAGCTCCGGCATTTTGCCGTGCTTGATTTCAATATTGCGGACGTAGGAAATTACATACGCTTCGCGATAGATCAGCATAACTGCTGCGGCGTCATAAGTTGCAAAGCGCAGGTGACGCGTCGCGCGAACGAATTCAAGCTCGGCGTGAGCGACATCCTTGGCATAGACCGCGTCGGCAAGGTGGCCGACGAAATTCCGGATTTCGTTGCTCGATTGTGACGGCAGCACGTCACTTGTGGCACTTACAGCCTGATCGTAGACTTTCTCGAAGGTCTTTTTGTAATCAAGCAGGACATCTGTGAGCTTCGAAAGGATGCGCGGATCGGAATCACTCACCATGTCCCTCTCCTGATCCCCGTGGCGGGTGATCCGCGCCGCGCTTCGGGGTCAGCGGGCCAATATCCTATTGATTAAAGAACGATTGAGGACAGGACGTTCTGGCCGCAAGCCATCACGGAGCGGCACCTCGCGCTCGCAAAGCACATCCATTGACAAATCGGGATCGGAACTCCGTAGCGCTTCAGCGCTGGCTGGGGCCAAACGCAAGCCCTTGAAGCTATCGAGCATTTCCTGCAAGCCCTTCGGATCTGGTTCACGAATTACATATGCCATGGCCATCTCTCCTACTCGATCCTACTATCGTTTCCTTACCCGAGACTTTTTGACGTGCTCCTCGCGTTTTAGCTTCTTTCCATGATGCGCATTTAACGCCTCAAATACCCTATTCACCATTCTCTTTGAGACACCGATACCACGCTCAATTTTTGAAACTGTGTCGTCACTAACATCGGCTTCCTTCGCTAGCTCCCGCTGCGTAATCGACCCCTCACCGTCGGTGCGAAGCTCCTTGGCTTTGACCAAAACCCAGAGGTCTCCCGAATCAGATGACTGGGGAGCTTTCGGCTTGGCTCGCTGGACGGACTTGCGGGCTCGGGATTTGGCCATGAATGCCAGTGGGTGAAAACTTTCAACCGCCACTATGCGGACCACAGCCAAGGATTGCAAGCAGCCCGCTCCCGAAAAAGGCCTGAATCCGCCTAAACACCACCAACAAAGGCGGTCACCGGGGTACTTATCCCCAAGTCCTGCTGAATGTAGGGAGCCTTGCGCCGGGAGTCGAGACCTATCTTTCAACCGAAAGATGCCTTTTTCGTAAGGTCCACGGGTGCGGTCACCTACCAGTCTCCCCGGCCCCAGTTACCATAGCAGGTCGTTCAACGCCCGGTAAAAGGAACGGTTCCGGCCGGGGTGGGGACCTTCGGCCCCGCCGTTGAGCCGGGCCGGAGCGCCCTCGCACGACGGAAAGCGAGAGAAATGGATTAGGCAAGCCGCTATATTCGGTCCGGTTTCGGCGGGGATGCGCATCCTCACCTGCAGCGTGCCGTTGTGATCGACCTTGGCCAAAGTCTCCCTGAGGCGCCGACAGCCCCTCACGGCTCCATCTTGATCCCTGCATCCGTAATCACCTTCCGCCACCGCGCGATTTCCTCGCCGACGAACGCGCGGAATTCCTCCGGCGTACTACCCACCGCGACGATGCCCTGCTCGACCAGCTTGTCCTTCAGCGCCGGATCGGCCAGCGCCTTCTTTGCCTCTGCGGAGACGCGATCGACGATCTCCTTCGGGGTGCCGGCGGGCGCGATGAGGCCGGCCCAGGTGCCGGAGACGAAATCCGGCACGCCTTGTTCCGCCATGGTCGGCACGTCGGAGGCGGCGGGGATGCGCTCCTTGGCGGTGACGACGATCGCCTTGGCCAATCCGGAGCGGACCTGCGGCATCAGCGGGCCGACCACGTCGAACATCACATTGATGCGGCCGCCGATGACATCCTGCAGCGCGCCGGCGGTGCCCTTGTAGGGAATGTGCTGCATGTCGGTGCCGGTGCGGCTCTTGAACATCTCCATGGTCAGATGCGCCGCGGCGCCGACGCCGCTGGAGGCAAAGTTGAGCTCGCCGGGTTTTGCCTTGGCGAGCGCGATCAGCTCCTGCACGTTGTTGGCCGGCAGCGAGGGATGCGCGATCATGATCAAGGGCGCGACGCTCATCAGCGAGACATAGGAAAAATCCTTCAGCGTGTCGTAGGGCAGTTTTGGATTGAGCGTGGCGTTCACCGCGTGTGCCGCGATCACGGTCCCAAAAGTGTAGCCATCGGGCGCGGCCTTGGCGACGACGTCGGTGCCGATGATGGCGTTGGCGCCCGGCTTGTTCTCGAAGATGATGGTCTGGCCGAGCGCGTCGGAGATCTTTTGCCCGACCAGGCGGGCCATCAAATCGGTGTAGCCGCCCGGCGTGTAGGGCACGATCATGCGGATCGGCCGGTTCGGCCAGCCCTGCGCCAGCGCGCCGCCGGCGCCGACGAGCACGATGGCAAGCGCTGCAAGCGCGCGGATTAGGGTTTTCACAATGCTGCTCCCTCGATTTTTTTTAAGATGCGGCGCTTCCCCGCGGTCAAGCTACAGCATATGCAGGTGGCCGGGAAAGCTGTCGAGGCCAAACTTGAATCCGATGGACGAGGACGACCCGGGCGACGAGATTGCGCAGCTGGAAGTGCGGATCGAGGAGCTTGCCGAACTTGCCGAGCGCTGCCGGAAGGTTATTCTGGTTTCCAGGGCGGCGATCGCCGGCGGCGTCGCATTGCTGCTGACCATGATGCTCGGCCTGTTCGGATCCAGCCAGGTCGCCGCCATCGGATCGATTGCCGTGGTGCTCGGCGGAATCGTGTCGCTCGGCTCGAACGTCAGCACGTTGCGGCAGACCACGAACGCCATCGGCGCCGCAGAGCGGCTCCGGTCGGATCTGATCGGCAGCATCCACCTTCGCGTGGTTGGCGACGGCACGGCTCCGACATTTTTAAGCAGCCAGTAGCCCGTAGGGCGGATTAGCGAACGGGTCGCGCGAACGCGCGCCCGATGGCGTAATCCGCCGCACCGGCGCCCGGATGGCGGATTACGCTTCCGCCTTTGCTTGTTGAGGCACGGTGCATGGGGGTCGCTAATCCGCCCTACGGAGTTTTTCATTGTATTTTTAAACACCGCCGCAACCCGCCATTAACGTCGCCCGGTGCCACGCATTGCGTCGCCGCTGAAATTCGGTTTAGGAATCCGGAAAGCCGCGCACAAAAAAGCCAGAATTCAAGATCAGCTTCAGGTTGCGCGATTTTTTTTGGCGCGCGACATTTAGACCCACGAGCTGAAGCGATCTTCCAACTTGTCGATCACGGGCCATCCCAATGGATGGCCGGTGCTTGTCTTCGGATTTTTTCTGAAACATTGGAGATGGTCATGGCAACTCCCCCCCGCCCGATACCCCCGGAGCTCAACGAACAGCTGCACTGGAATCCGCATATCATCTACGACCCCGTGCCGTGGTGGTGGCTGCAGCATCTCGACAAGGCGGAGCTTAACAAGTTCGCGCAAATTTCGTTGCAGCGCCACAAGGAGGTGCTGGCCGCCCAGACCAAGGCGCTGGACGCCGCGCTCAAGGCCATGGGCGGGTAATCCGCGGATTCGCGTGCGCCGCTGCCGCGTCGCGGTTCGGCGCATGCGAAGCCAAGGTTCTGAAGGCCAGGCTCTCAGATCGGGAGAACACGTCATGCGTCCCGTTGAGCTGAACGCGGCCGGCGACGCCACGCGCGTGGCGGCCTCGGCGCCACCCATCGTGCTGATCGGCTTCCAGTCGATGGGCAATCTCGGCCTCGGCTACCTCGCCGCGAGCTTGCGGCAATCCGGCTACAACGTCCGCGTGCTCGATATCGAACTGCCGGAGCAAACCCTGGTGGCGGCGGTGCACGCCGCGCAGCCGATGCTGGTCGGCTTCTCGCTGATCTTCCAGTTCTATATCCGCCGCTATGCAACGCTGATGGACGCGCTGCGGCGCGAGGGCATCGACGCCCACTTCACCATGGGCGGCCATTACCCCACGCTGAGCCCGCAGCAGACGCTGACTGCTGCGCCCGAACTCGACAGCATCGTGCGCTACGAAGGCGAGGTGACGCTGGTGGAGATCGTGCGCGCGCTTGCTGCCGGCGACGACTGGCGCAAGCTCGACGGCGTGGTGTGGCGGCAAAGAACAGAGCAAGGCGAGGAGATCGTCGTCAACCCGCCGCGCGCGCTGATCCACGACCTCGACAGCCTGCCGTATCCGGAGCGCGACTTCCAGCCGATGCGGGTGCTCGGCCGCACCATCATGCCGCTGTTGGCAAGCCGCGGCTGCGTGCGCACCTGCTCGTTCTGCTCGATCCATACCTTCTACCGCTCGGCGCCGGGCAAGGTGGTGCGCATCCGCAAGCCCGCCCTGGTGGTCCGCGAGATGCGGATGCTGTACGACCGGGACGGCATCACCGTATTCCTGTTCCAGGACGACGACTTTCCGCTGTTTGGGAAAAAATGGCAGGCCTGGGCCGGCGAGTTCGTCGACGAATTGCACAAGGCCGACCTGCCGGGCCGCGCGATCTGGAAGATCAACTGCCGCGCCGATGCCGTCGATGCCGCGTTGATGGCGCGGATGCGCGACGCCGGCCTCTGTCTCGTCTATATGGGGCTGGAGTCCGGCACCGAGGAGGGACTGCGCACCCTGCACAAGCAAATCAGCGTCGAGCAGAATCTCGCCGCGGTGCGCCTCTTGAAATCGCTCGGCATCCTGTTCGAGTTCGGCTTCATGCTGCTCGATCCCTCCAGCACCTTTGCTTCGGTGCGCGCCAATGTCGCGTTCCTGCGCGAGATCGTCGGCGACGGCAGCGCATCGGCGCAGTTCTGCAAGATGCTTCCCTATGACGGCACCCCGATCAAGGACGCGCTGGAGGCCTCGGGCCGGCTCAAGGGCGACGTCTGCGCGCCGGACTATGATTTCCTCGATCCGAAGCTCGACGGATTCTATGCGGCATTGGCGGAGATCGTCAGCGTCACCGGCTGGATCCACGGCCATGAGGCGCTGAGCCCGAAACTGAACTGGGCCTGGACCGAAGCCGCCCTGATCGGCCGGCTCTATCCGGCGCTGCCCGATTTGGCCTCCTACCAGGCGGAGCTGGCGCGCATCACCGCGGAGAGCAACGAGCTGTTGTTCTCCACCGTGGAGCGGGTTGCCGACGTCTACGAGCACGGCACCGGCCAATTGCCGCAGCCGGCCCTGCTGCGCCGCCGCTGCGAGTCAACGCTCGCCGCTCTCCTGGAAAAGCGCAACGCCTTCATGCTGCGCCACCAGAGCCTGCTGCTCCGCGCCCTGCAAGCGGCGGAGTGAGGTGGTAGATACGTAGGGTGGGCAAAGCGACCGGACGCGAATGCGGCCGGTTGCGTGCCCACCATTCCATCCGCGCACGCGGAATAAAGATGGTGGGCACGGCGCAAGAGCGCCTTTGCCCACCCTACGGGTTACTGCACCATCTCGGCGAACAGCTTGTCGAATCGCGCCGCGATGGCATCCCATGTGGTGTCCGGGTTCTGCGCGGCTTCGTGCGCGGCTTGCGCCAGTTGCTGGCGGCGCTGCGGATTGTCATGGAGGTTGCCGAGCGCTTCGGCGACGGCCTCGGCGGAAACCTCGCCCATCTCGAGCACGGAAAACTCCGGGATGGTGTTCCGCGCCAGCGGGATCAGTTCGCCGCGGCCGCGCCAGATTTCGGCGCAGGCGCTGTGGTCGGGGACGATTTGCGCCGCGCCGGCGGCGCCGTGCTCGAAGCTGACGAGGCCCCAGCCTTCGCCCATCGAGGTGTTGATGCCGACGTCGCAGGCGTTGTACAGCAGGTTCAATTCGGCATCGCCGACGACGCCGCCCGCAAGCGGGTTCAGGACCACCCGCTCGTTCAATCCGAACTGCGCGACCAGCGACCTGATCCTATCGGTGTCCGGCTCGCCCAGGATGGCGTGATGCAGGCACAGCCGCACATTGCCCGGCTTGCCGGCGGCAAAGCGGGCAAATCCCGCGACCGTCAGGTCGACGCGCTTTCGTTTGTCGAACCGGCTGGCGTTGAGCACGATGAAAGAGGTTTCCGGATTCTGCAGATCGGGAAACACCTTTCGCTTCGCCGCCACGCGGGCGGCCGAGGCGAACGACGCTTCCTTGAGTTGCGGCAACGGATGGAAGCGGTTGCGGTCGACGCCGTGCGGAATGACATCGACTGCGGGAAATTCGCCGCCGCGTTTCGCGCGCAGCCGGTCGAAGGCGCCTTCGAACTGCTTTTGCGCAAATCTTGTGTAGACGACGACCCGGTCGGCGCGCTGCAGCGGCGCGGCGTTCTCTTCGTTGATGATGTTGCCGTCCAGCGGGATGTAAGCGACGATTCCGAGGCGATCCCGATACGGTCCGAGAATGTTCAGATAGTGCTCGAACGTCCAAATATCGTGAAGGATGAAAACCAGATCGGGACTGATCTGCTCGATCATCCGCTGCGCCTGGAACGCGGCGAAGACGTCGCCGCCCTTCGGATTGGTCGGATGGATGGTCAGGCCGCGGTCGACTTTGGTTTCGCCGGAATAGCCGATGCCCAGATAGTGGATCTCATGGCGGTCCGCGAGCCGCCGCATGATGTCGTGCATCACCCGGGTCAAACCGGTGCCCGAGATGTTGAAACCGATGGCGATGATCTTGAGGCGGCGGGAATTAGTCATCGGCGCGCGTTGTCATTCGTGCCCCGGACGCAGCGCAGCGCGCCGCCTCTTCGCGGCGTGGTGCGCTGCAGAGCCGGGGCCGTAACGAACACAATACTCGTCATGCGCGGGCTTGACCCGCCTGCGGGGCCGAAGCCCCTTCGGCGCGGCGAAGGCCCGCGCATCCATCTCTCTTCAAGGAGTCCTTCGAAGAAGATGGATGGCCGGGTCAAGCCCGGCCATGACGCTGCGGTGTTTGGTGCGGTCCCGGTTCTGCGAAGCAGCGCTTCGCAAGAGCTACGCGCTGCATCGCGCCCGGGACACGAGAAAGTTCGTGTCATGCCGCCTCGCGCGTTGCGAAGAACAGTCCGAGCCCCTCCGGCGAACCGGTCGGCCGGGTGTGGCGGTGCCAGGTGACGGTGAAGCCGGCGGCGGCGAGGTGGTCGACCAGCACGTCGATGGTGAATCGCTGGATATTTTCAAAAGCGAACACCGGTCGCTGCTCGGGGCGATCCTCGCTGATTTCGAAAAACTCTCCGCCGATCTCGTGAAACTCGCCGCAGATTTCGTCGATCAGGCCGAGCCGCCGCGAGGTCAGGAGGATCGGCCATTCCGCGCCCTCGCAATCCAGCTTGAGCAATCGCACCCGATGCGCGCCGCGATCGGTCGCGCGGTCCACGATCTCGTCGAACGCGATCTTGGCGACGGGTTCGCCGCTGCCCCAGATCACCGAGCCGTTTCCGGTGTTGAGGATTCCTTGCATGCCGGTGAACGATTTCGGAAACGGGTGATAGCCGTCGAAGCGCAGTTCGTCGGCGTTGCGGTCGGACCGCCACACGGCGCCCCTGATGAGCCGCAGGCGGCCGCTGTCGATATGGGGTTTCAAGTCTTCCGCCGCGATTTCGAAATTCGCAGCGTCCGGTTCGATTCCGGTGACGTTCTCGCAGCCCCGCGCCAATACCGCTTTCGCGAACGAGCCGATATGCGCCCCGATATCGATGACAATGTCGCACGCCGCGAAGCGCTCCGGCAGCCGATACTCGTTGAAGCCGACCACGGCGTTGAAGATCGCCTCATCCAGCGTGCCGTTGCGAAACCCCCCGGTCATGACAAACCTCGTGCAACCCGCACGCTCACTCCAACTTCGTAGGGTGGGCAAAGACAACGATCGCGCGAATGCGCGATCGGTGACGTGCCCACCGCGACGTGAATGGTGGGCACGGCGCGAAGAGCGCCTTTGCCCACCCTACGTCTGGCGTCGCTATGGCGAGGTCCAGGTGTAGCTGTCGCACAGCGAGTAAGGCGGCGCGCCATTCGCCCCCGGCATTAACGACATCATGATGATCGCTGAATAATTGCTGTAAATGGAGCCTCTCTCGTAACTGGGAGGCGGTACGATCTTGGGTCCGCGCGGGCCGCACTGTCCGGTCAGGGCATAGCTCACTTGGCTAAAGCTGCCGCAACCGAACACCACGTTGAGCTGCTCCAGCTCCTGCAACGCCCGGCCGGCCCCGTATTTGGTCAGGAAATCGAAGAAGGCGCCTTGCGGGACGTGCAAGGTGCTCACCGTTTTCGTGGCGACGACGAAAATATAGTCGGGGTCGTTCATGTAAGTATCGATGCCGGGCGGCACCGCCGAGTGTTGCGACCCCGGCACGATCCACTCCTTGACCTTCACCCTCGGATTCTTCGCGTCGATGATGCAAATCCAGTAACTGTCGTCGGGAGCATTGGTCGGGAACAGCGCGGTTCTATTGCCGCCTACGCCAATCACGACACTTGGTTGGCCGCCGCCGATGGAGGGATGGATGGTAAAAGCGAGCATGTGCTGCATAGGCATGGTGGCCATGGTTCTATCCCTTCGAATTGAAAGACGGAGTTGCGAACTTTTCTGAAGAGCCGGGCGCGTTGGAAGCGAACGTTTTTAATCGAGCTGCGGGCGGTGTGGCGCCCGGAGACCATCGCAGGTTCCATTCTCGCGGCAAAAGTTCAGGAGTCAAGCGCTGCACTTTTTACGATTATGACATGACGTCCAGCAAAGGTTGCGATGCTGCGCATCTGCAAGCTCAAGCGTAGGGCGGATTAGCCGATCACGTCCGCAGTAGCTCAACAAGCGAAGGCGCAAGGCGTAATCCGCCGCGACGCCCGCGATTAAAGCGCGGCCTTGCCGCTGGCGATCGGCGGATTACGCCATCGGGCGCGCGTTCGCGCCACCCGTTGGCTAATCCGCCCTACAAGTCGGCGCCTACCACCAGCCGAATCCGAAATCGAAGCCGAGCGGGAATGGCGCGGGTGCGTAGAAGTACGGCCGGCCGTAATAGTAAGTCCACGCGCCGTCATAGCCACGGTCGTACGGGCCATAGGCGACGCGATCCTGGCGATAAGGGCGTTGTGCGCGTGCGGGCACGAATTTGGTTTGCCGAGGAACGCTGATCACTTTCGCCGCCGAGGCAATGCCGATCGTGCCGGCGTCGCCGACCGCCAGCAACGCCATCACGGCGATCGCTCCAATCCAGGTCTTCATCGCGGGCTCTCCGGGTGCGCGAGACTGCCGGTCTTCAATAGCGCAACTCGGCCGGATGCAAAACAGGCCCGCGTCGCGGGCCTGTTTGATGCCGTCATTCCGGGGCGCGCCTCTTCGGCGCGAACCCGGAATCTCGCGAAGTATTCCGTCATCTGGTGGATTCCGGGTCTGCGCCCAAAAGGGGCGCATCCCGGAATGACGCACAAGATTAGCGTTACCAGCGCCGCCAGTGCCGGTGATGCCAATGCCGGTGATGCCAGTGCCGATGATGCCAATGCCGGTGGCGCCAGTGATGCCGGTGCCAGCCATGATGGCGGCGCCAGCCATGGTGATGATGCCAGCGCACCTCGGTGGTCAGCTTGCTTGAAGCATCCTGCACCGCAGCGGCGATGCCGGGACTTGCCGGCGACAACGCCTGCGCGCGCTCGGCCGGCACGGCCACGGCGAGCAATCCGCAGATGGCGAGGAAGCCCAGAATTTTCTTCACGTTCACGTGTATCCTCCTTGAGTAGTCGTGACATCCCAACGTCGTGCGGCAAGTTGTTTGCTGCCGCTTCGCCACAACGCAGAAACCAAAACTAGATGGAGCGACGTGAATGCGGAATAAATGTCTGCGCCGCAGAGATGAATGCGGTTCGCGCGCGCCGGTTCCAGCTTTGGCTCAAAGATTTCAAAACCGGCGGCGTTCCTGTCCGTAGCTTTCCGCAATCGGTTGTCACGGGAGATCGCCATGTCTCGAAAAAATTCTTCTGCTGTGAGCGCCGCGGTCGCCGCCGCGCTGCTGCTGCCGGCGAGCGCGTTGGCGTCGCAAGGTCCCGGCGGCGGCATGGGCACCGCGAGCGATTTTACGCAAGTCGCGATGGCCGTCCTGGTCTACGGCGCATCCGCGCTGATCGTCGGCGCCGGATTGATCGGCGCGCTGCGGCGGCGAACACCGCCGTCATCCTGAGAGGATGTGAATGTTTGCGTCATTGCGAGCCAGCGGGCGGCGCGACGCGCCGCACGATGAGCGAAGCAATCCAGAGGCCCGGAGTGCCGGTCCAGGAAGGCTGGATTGCTTCGTCGCAAGGGCTCCTCGCAATGACGGCTGTAGGCCCTAGCCCGGCCGCCAGAAGCAGTTCATGCGCGGGGTGATCACCGTGCCGCTGGGCCGGTATTCCTCCACAAGGGTGGCGGTGCAGTCGCGCACGGCGTTGCGGCCGGGGAAGTAGCGCGGATAGACATCGTCGGGATTGTAGCGCGGATAGACCCGGATCCGGGTCGGCGGCCGCCGAACTCTGCGGCTTTGTGCGGAAAGCTCGGTGCCGGAGTGCGACGCCTGTGCCGCCTGCGCGCGCGGCGCGGCCTGCGCCGGTGCCGCGGCCACCGGCAACAACAATGTCCCGGCAAACGCCAGCGCTAGAACCGCATGTTTGATCCGCATGATGCGCCTCAATCAAAACCTGTACCTGCTCTTACGCTCTCCGATTGCCGCGCATCCGTCAACCATGCCCAATCGCGACTTTTGCGAAGTCGCGTCCGATCCTCTAAACGGAACCGATGTGGACTAACGCAAAAGCGCCGACGCTGGCCGAAATGGAAGCCATGGCGCATGACGTTTTCGCCCGCCTGCCGAAAGGCTTTCGCGACCTCTGCGAGGGCGTGATCATCCGCGTCGACGATTTCCCGACCGACGAGGTGCTCGACGAGATGAAGGCGCAAAGCGAATTCGACCTGCTCGGCCTGTTCCAGGGGCTCGGCCTGCCGTTCCGCAGCAATCAGGATATCGCGCGGCTGCCCAACATGATCTGGCTCTACCGCCGCCCGATCCTGGATTACTGGGCCGAGCACGACGAGACCCTCGGCCACATCGTCCGCCATGTGCTGATCCACGAAATCGGCCACCATTTCGGGCTGTCGGACGCCGATATGGAAGCGATCGAGGCGGGGGTGGGGGAGTAGCGCTGCCGTCTCGTTCCCCGGACGCAGCGCAGCGCTTCGCAAGAGCTGCGCGCTGCATCGCGCCCGGGACACGTGATCTGCTCCGGAATGACGGCATTTTGCCCTTGGACCCTTGCCACGATTCACGCTACAACGCCGCCTCACATCCGGGAAACAGTGCCATGGACAAATTCACCACGCTGGAAGGGGTCGCCGCGCCCTTGAAGATCATCAATGTCGATACCGACATGATCATCCCAAAACAGTACCTGAAGACCATCAAGCGCACCGGGCTTGGCAAGGGCCTGTTCTCGGAGCAGCGCTATAACGATGACGGCTCGGAGAACCCGGATTTCATCCTCAACAAGCCGGCCTATCGTAACGCAAAAGTGCTGGTCGCCGGCGACAATTTCGGCTGCGGCTCCTCCCGCGAGCACGCGCCCTGGGCGCTGCTCGATTTCGGCATCCGCTGCGTGATCTCGACCTCGTTCGGCGACATCTTCTACAACAACTGCTTCAAGAACGGCATCCTGCCCATTCGCGTCACGCAGGACGACCTCGACAAGCTGTTCGACGACGCCGAGCGCGGCGCCAATGCGACGCTGAGCATCGATCTCGCGGCCCAGGAAATCCGCGGGCCGGACGGCGGCACCGTGAAGTTCGAGATCGACCCGTTCCGCAAGCACTGCCTGCTCAACGGCCTCGACGACATCGGGCTGACGATGGAGAAGAAGGCGTCGATCGACAGCTACGAAGCCAAGGCGAAGCAAGAGCGCGCCTGGGCGTGACGCTCACGCCGTCATTGCGAGCGCAGCGAAGCAATCCAGAGCCGCAAAGAAAGCCTGGATTGCTTCGTCGCAAGGGCTCCTCGCAATGACGGTGCCCGACGTCGTCACCTTCTGGCATGGCCCGCTCGATCGCTTGCGGGGGCTGTGCCTGCGATCGCAGGTCGCCGCCGGACACAAAGTCACCGTTTACAGTTTCGAGCCGCTGGCCGGTTTGCCCGACGGTGTCGGCAATGCCGAGGCGGAAGCGATCCTGCCGCATTCCTTTGCGGAAAAGCTGCGGCCCTCTCCTCCCGACGGCGTCTGGCGCGACTGGACCACGCTGCAGTTTTCGGATTTTTTCCGGATGCGGCTGATGGCGCGCAACGAGGGCCTGTGGCTCGACGCCGATGTGCTGCTGCTCAAACCGGTTCAGGTTGATCCCGCAAAACCGTATTTCGCGTGGGAACGGCCGCGCCAGCTCGGCAACTCCGTGCTGTACCTGCCGCCGCGCGATCCCATCGTCACGGCGTTCGCTTCCCTGATGAGCCAGGACGAACTGACGCCGGACTGGCTGGCGTTGCGGCATCGCCTGACGTTTGCGCTGCATCGCTTACGCGGATCGAGCCGCCTGCGGGGCCGAAGCCCCTTCGGCGAGGCGAAGGCCCGCGTCTCCGACATCCGCGTCGCGCTCTACGGCCCGGCGGCGCTGACCGCGCTGGCGCGGAGAGCCGGCGAATTGCACCACGCGCTGCCGAAGAAATCGTTTTACGCGGTGCACGCCGAGCCGAAGCTGTTTTTCGAGCGGTCGGTTTTTTCCGCGCTGCTCGCCGATCCCGAAATCATCGGCCTGCACATTTCACCAAAGGGCCGCGGCGACGAGCGGCCGGCGCCCGGCAGCCTGTATGCGTGGGCGGCGGAGCGGTTTGCGGTGTCGTAGGGCGGATTAGCGCAGCGTAATCCGCCGTCTTTGCGGCGAGTGGCGGATTACGCTGCGCTAATCCGCCCTACGACTGCGGCTATTTCAGCGGCACATAGACATTGATCACCAGCTTGTCCTCCGCGGTCTTCAGCGGGTCGGTGATGTATTCTTCGATGAAGGTGTCCTTGGCTTCCAGCTTCTTGTCGTCGAGGTGATTGGTGATCGCCTCATAGGTGTTGTCCATGTTGTCGTAGGAGCCGCGATGGACGAATTTCAGGGCCTTGCCGTCGGGCGTCTTGCCGATGCTGATGTCCTTCGGCAGGTTCTTCGGCTCCTGGTCGACCGGAATTTCCGCGAGGTAGGTAAAGCCGTTGTCGTCGGTCGAGGTGTAGACGATCATCGCATTGCCCGATGGCTTGATGCCCTGCTTGTCGAGCAGGGCCGAAATCTTCTTGAACGAATCGATCAGCGTCTCGAAGGCCGAATCCCAGTTGGCGCTGCCCTTCAGGACCACCGCGGTTTTCGGCGTCAGCGTAATTTCGTCGCCGAAGGGATCGGCGGTTTGCACCGGGGCAGGAGCCGCCGGCGGCGCGGCCGGGGCTTCCGCGGCCGGCGGTGGGGTTGCCGGAGCAGGGGTGGCGGCGGGGGCAGGGGTCGCCGGAGCGGATGGGGCGGGCGTTGCCGCTGGCGTTTCCGGTGCGACGGTGCCTGGGGCTGGCGGCGTCGCGGGCGCTTGCGCCAGCGCGCCCGGTGAAATCAGCGCAAGCGCGATCAGGACGACCGGGGCGAGATGAAAAAAGCGGCGGATATTCATGCGGAAGCTCTCCATAGCGCCGGCAGACTAACACGCGGGTAAGGCATTCGTCCCATGCGAGATATGTCATAACGGTATTCGTGTCCCGGACGCGATGCGGCATTCTTCATGCCGCTTCGCAGAGCCGGGACCGTACCAAACACCGGCGTTCGGTACGGCCCCGGCTCTGCGGCGCACCGCTCCGCGAAGAGCTACGCGCTGCGCCGCGTCCGGGGCACGCCGGACACAGTTTTGCCGCACTGGCCATTCCGCCGTCATTCGCCATATAACCATTGGCAGGAACATGCCATGAGCGCGCTCGCAAATCACAGCTTCAGCAAGATGAACGGCATCGGCAACGAGATCGTCGTGGTCGACCTGCGCGATTCGCCGGCGGCCGTCACGTCGGAGGAAGCGCGTGCGGTGGCGCAGCCTTCGGGCGTGCCTTACGACCAGCTGATGGTGCTGCACGCGCCACGGTTGGCCGGTACCGAAGCCTTCATCCGCATCTACAACAATGACGGCTCCGAGGCCGCCGCCTGCGGCAACGGCATGCGCTGCGTGGTGCGGCGGCTGTTCGAGAAGACCGGCCAGACCGCGGTCACCTTCGAGACCAGGGCCGGGCTGTTGAACTGCTGGCAGGGGCCGTCGCCCGATCTCTACACCGTCGACATGGGCGTCCCAAAATTCGGCTGGAAGGATATTCCGCTCGCCGAAGAATTTCGCGACACGCGCTACATCGAGCTGCAGATCGGGCCGATCGACGCGCCGATCCTGCATTCGCCGTCGGTGGTCAACATGGGCAATCCGCATGCGATCTTCTGGGTCGATGACGTCGATGCCTACGACCTCGAGAAATTCGGGCCGCTGTTGGAAAACCATCCGATCTTTCCGGAGCGCGCCAATATCACGCTGGCGCATATCGTCGATCGCGACCACATCGTGATGCGCACCTGGGAGCGCGGCGCGGGATTGACCAGGGCTTGCGGCTCGGCGGCCTGCGCTACCGCGGTGGCGGCGGCGCGGCTGCGGCGCACCAATCGCAAGGTCACCATGACGCTGCCGGGCGGCGAGCTCGGCATCGAATGGCGCGAGGGCGACGATCACGTGCTGATGACTGGTACCGCGACGTTCGAATATGAAGGCCGTTTCGATCCGGCGCTGTTTGCGTCAGTTGCATGAGATGAGCGTCGACGTCGTCACCTTCGGCTGCCGCCTCAATGCCTTCGAATCCGAAGTGATCCGGCGCGAAGCGGAGAACGCCGGCCTTGCCGACACCATCGTCATCAACAGCTGCGCGGTGACCAATGAGGCCGTGGCGCAGGCGCGGCAACAGGTCCGCCGGCTGAAGCGCGAGCGGCCCGGCGCACGCATCGTGGTCACCGGCTGCGCGGCGCAGACCCAGCCTGCAATGTTTGCCGGGATGGCCGAGGTCGATCGCGTCGTCGGCAACGACGAGAAGATGCGCGGAGACGCGTGGCGGGATGCGCGTACGGCGTTCGATGCGTCGCCGTTCGGCATCGGGACAAGCGAAAAAATCGCGGTCGCCGATATCATGGCCGTGCGCGAAATGGCGCCGCAGCTGCTGGAAGGATTTTTAAGCGGCCTGCCGCGGGTATTCGTCCAGGTGCAGAACGGCTGCGATCATCGCTGTACCTTCTGCATCATCCCCTACGGCCGCGGCAATTCGCGCTCGGTGCCGATGGGCGCGGTGGTCGAGCAGGTCCGCGCGCTGGCCGCGCGCGGCCACGCCGAGATCGTGCTGACCGGCGTCGATCTTACGAGCTACGGCGCCGACCTGCCGGGCACGCCGAAACTCGGCATGCTGACCAAACAGATTTTGCGGCACGTACCGGAACTAAAACGCTTGCGGATTTCCTCGATCGATTCGATCGAGGTCGACCGCGATCTGCTCGACGTGATCGCGGACGACGAACGGTTGATGCCGCATCTGCATCTGTCGCTGCAATCCGGCGACGATCTCATCTTGAAGCGGATGAAGCGGCGGCATTCGCGAGCCGATGCGGTCGATTTTTGCGCGCAGGTGCGGCGGCTGCGGCCGGACATCGCATTCGGCGCCGACATCATCGCGGGATTTCCGACCGAGACCGAGGACATGTTTTCGCGTTCGCAGGAGTTGGTCGGGGAATGCGACCTGACCTTCCTGCACGTGTTCCCCTATTCACCCCGCCCGGGCACGCCCGCGGCGCGGATGCCGCAGGTTCGTGGGGAGGTGGTGAAGGATCGCGCGAGGCGATTGCGCGAGACCGGAGAGGCTGCACTGCAGCGGCGGCTGGCGGCGGAGGTCGGTTCGGTGAGGCAGGTGCTGATCGAGAGCGCGACGCAGGGCCGCACCGAACATTTTGTGCCGGTGGCGATCGCGGGTGAAACACCGGGCGCGGTGCGGACGCTGGTGATGACCGGGCACGATGGCGCGCGGTTGACGGTGTGAGCTCGTAGGGCGGATTAGCCGGCCCCATCCGCAGGTCGCTCCACGAGCAAGGTGCAAGGCGTAATCCGCCGCCAGTGCGCGCGGATGGCGGATTACGCTGCGCTAATCCGCCCTACGGACTCCACCCGCACGCCTTGAGCCGCTCCTGCAGATGCGCCGGCGCGGGCGCTGTCACGCGCACCGGCTCCTTGTTCTTCGAAATCGGAATCCCGATCGCGCGCGAATGCAGATGCAGCGTCGGCTCGCCGAACCGCGGGCCGTTGCCGTAGATGTTGTCGCCGACGATCGGCCAGCCCATCGCGCTAGCATGCACGCGCAATTGATGGGTGCGGCCGGTGACCGGTTCCATGGCGAGCCAACAGAGACCATCGCCGCGGCCCAGCACCTTCCAGTTTGTCACCGCGCTCTGGCCTTCCGGATCCGGCTTCTGCCACCAGCCGCGCTCGGCGTTGAGGCGGCCGAGCGGCATGTCGATGCTGCCTTCGTCCTCAACGGGGCCGCCTTCGACCACCGCCCAATAGGTTTTTGAAATTTTGCCGTGCTTGAACAGCAGGCCCAGCGACGCGGTCGCCTTGCGATGGCGGCCGAGCACCAGGCAGCCGGAAGTGTCGCGGTCGAGCCGGTGCGCGAGGACCGGCGGGCGCGGCAGGCCGAATCGCAGCGCGTCGAACGACGCCTCGAGATTGGCGCCGCCCTTTGGCCCGCGATGCACCGGCAGGCCCGCGGGCTTGTCGATCACCAGCATCAACCCGTCGCGATGAAGCACGCGGGCCTGGATTTCCTCTGCCGTCAAGCCCGGTATTTCGGCACGTTCGTTGTGACTTTCGCTCATGGCGTGAAACGGCTAACACACCCCCGACATGAACGACACCTCGGAACAACCCAAATTGAGCTGGTGGCGGCGGCTGTCCGGCGGCCTCAAGCGCACGTCGAGTTCGCTGGGGACGGCGGTCGCCGATCTCGTGACAAAGCGCAAGCTCGACCGCGCCATGCTCGAGGATATCGAGGACGTGCTGCTGCGCGCCGACCTCGGCACCGAGGTGGCGGCGCGGATATCGGCGGCGGTCGGCCACGGCCGCTACGACAAGGCGATTTCGGCGGACGATGTGAAGACGGTGGTCGCAACCGAAGTGGAGAAGGTGCTGGCGCCGGTGGCAAAACCGCTCGAGATCGACGCCGCGCAAAAACCGTTCGTGATCCTGGTGGTCGGGGTCAACGGCTCCGGCAAGACCACCACCATCGGCAAGCTCGCCGCAAAACTTTCCGCCGAAGGCCGCAAGGTGATGCTGGCGGCCGGCGACACCTTTCGCGCCGCCGCGATCGAGCAGCTGAAAATCTGGGGCGAGCGCACCAGATCCCCTGTCATTGCCGGCGCGCAGGGGTCGGATTCCGCGAGCCTTGCCTTCAACGCGCTGACGGCTGCGCGCGAGCAAAAACTCGACGTGCTGCTGATCGATACCGCGGGGCGGCTGCAGAACAAGGCCGAGCTGATGAACGAGCTCGAAAAGGTCGTGCGCGTCATCAAAAAGGTCGATGCGTCGGCGCCGCATGCGGTGCTGCTGGTGCTCGATGCCACGGTGGGACAAAATGCGCTGTCGCAAGTCGAGGCCTTTGCCCGTACAGCGGGCGTGACCGGCCTTGTCATGACAAAACTCGACGGCACCGCGCGCGGCGGCATTTTGGTGGCGCTGGCCGAAAAGCATAAACTGCCGGTGCATTTCATCGGCGTCGGCGAGGGCATCGACGATCTCGCGCCCTTCACCGCGCGGGATTTCGCGCAGGCGATTGCAGGGATTGAAAGCTGATGATGAAGTTTCCGAGCCGCATATTCAACCGTCATCCTGAGGAGCCGCGCTCTTGCGCGGCGTCTCGAAGGATGGCCACGAGCACGGCACCTGTGGCCATCCTTCGAGGCTCGCCGAAGACGGCGAGCACCTCAGGATGACGGCGGTGTTGGCGGGCGATCTGTCAATCTGGCGGGGCTGGACGTGCGCGCATGACGGCAAATAACGGGACTCTCATGGACAAAAAACAACCGCATCCGCTGTTCAAGCTGGCGACCGAGCTCGGCCCGCTGCTGATCTTCTTTTTCGCCAACGCCAAGGCCAATCTGTTCGTCGCCACCGGCGCGTTCATGGTGGCGGTGGTGATTGCGATGGTGGCGTCCTATGTGGTGACGCGGCATGTGCCGATGATGGCCATCGTCACCGCGGTCGTGGTCATCGTGTTCGGCACGCTGACGCTGGTGCTGCACGACGAGACCTTCATCAAGATGAAGCCGACCATCGTCTATACGCTGTTCGCCGCGATCCTCGGCGGCGGGCTGCTGTTCGGCCGTTCCTTCATCGCCATCATGTTCGACCAGATGTTCAACCTGACGCCGCAGGGCTGGCGGACGCTGACCTTGCGCTGGGCGTGCTGGTTTTTCGCAATGGCGGTGCTCAATGAAATCATCTGGCGCACCCAGAGCACGGATTTCTGGGTGAACTTCAAGGTATTCGGCATGGTGCCGCTGACCATGCTGTTCGCGGTGACGCAAATGCCGCTGGTCAAGCGCTATCATTTGGAGCCGGCGACGCTCGAGCAGAGCGAGGCCGAAGCGGGCGATGTGCGTAAGTCGTAGGGTGGGCAAAGGCGCCGGGCGCGCATGCGCCCGGTGACGTGCCCACCATGGTGCGGCGATAAGATGGTGGGCACGGCGCAAGGGCGCCTTTGCCCACCCTACAAGGTGCCAGCGCGATGCTCAGCTCTTCTGCTTGGCGATGATCTTGTCCTTGATGCCGTCATAGGTCTTTTGCGGGATGATGTCCTTGTTTACGAGGTCATCCTTGCCCTTGTAGGGGCGGCCCGCGATGATCTTGGCGGAATAGGCCTTGCCGATGCCGGGCAGCGCGTCGAGTTGATCTGCGGTCGCCGAGTTGATGTCGAGCAGCTCGGCCTTGGGAGCCGGCGCCATCTTTTCCGCCGGAGCCATCTTGCCTCCGGGCGCCATCTTGCCGGGGCCGGTGGGTTGTGTGGTCTGGGCGATCGACGGCGTGGCCGCGAGCAGGCCGAGGGTCAGGGCGGCGGCGGCAAGCGAAGCGAGCGTGAAATGACGCATGGGGTATGTCCTCCCGGGACGGTTTAAGTACGGGGTAAAACTAGCTTCGAATTCGTGGCGGCGCCATGGCCGCGAAATGAACGGCAGATAAAAGCGAAGAAATATTTGCAGCCGTAGGGTGGGCAAAGGCGCCGGGCGCGAATGCGCCCGGTGACGTGCCCACCATTCGTTAGCATGCGGGATAAGATGGTGGGCACGGCGCAAGAGCGCCTTTGCCCACCCTACGGAAGAGGTGCCGCCTTCAGCGCCTTGTCGATTTCGGCCTTGAGCACGCTCTGAAAATTATCCGGCGTCACCGGGCCGACCATCTTGTAGGCGATGGTGCCGTCGCGGCCGATCACGAAGGTTTCGGGAACGCCGTAGACGCCCCATTCGATCGAGGCGCGGCCGTTGCCGTCGACGCCGACGATGCCGAACGGATTGCCGTAGCGGCCGAGAAAGCGCCGGGCATTGTCGGGCGCGTCCTTGTAATTGATGCCGACGATCTGCAGCCGCTTGTCCTTGCCGAGTTCGGTCAGCAACGGCGCCTCGTCATGGCAGGGCACGCACCACGATGCCCAGACATTGACGACGCTGACCTTGCCTTTGAAGGCGGCGGGATCGAGGCCGGGCACCTGCGCGCCGTCGCGGGCGAGGCCCTCGAGCTGCGGCAGCGTTGTTTGCGGCGCCGGGCGGCCGATCAGGGCGGAGGGGATTTTGGAAGGATCGCCGCTGTACAGGCGCAGCAAAAAGATTCCGGCCAGCGCGATAAAGCCGACCAGCGGCAGCGCCACCAGCCACGAACGGCGTTTCGGTGCGGCGCTATCGCTCATGACATATCCACCGCGCTACGGCCGGAGCGCCGGACCACGCCGGATGCCTCGAGCTCGCGCAGGCGCTGCTTCTGGCGGCGGTAATCGATCGCGATCCAGACAATAAGGATTACCACGACCGCTGCGACCACCGCATAGGACGTGACGATAAAAGACGCATAGGGACCAAGCGCGCTCACGCCGGCCGCCCGCTGGCTTGCATCATCTGCAAGGCGCGCACCCGGCGGCGCAGGATCTCGTTGCGCATGGCGGCGAGATGCAGCGTGATGAACAGCAGCGAGAACGCCACCGCCATCACCAGCAGCGGAACGAGGTAGGCGCGGTCCATCGACGGCCCGCCCATCCGCAGCACGGAGGCCGGCTGATGCAGCGTATTCCACCAGTCGACCGAGAATTTGATGATGGGAATGTTGATGGCGCCGACCAGGGTCAGGATCGCGGCGGCCCGCGCCGCGCGCGAGGGATCCTCCACCGCGCGCCACAGCGCGATCAGGCCGAGATACATCAAAAACAGGATCAAGACCGAGGTCAGCCGCGCGTCCCATTCCCAATAGGTGCCCCACATCGGCCGGCCCCACAGCGATCCCGTCACCAGCGCCAGGAACGTGAACGCCGCCCCGATCGGCGCGGCGGCTTTTGCAGCGACGTCCGCCAGCGGATGCCGCCACACCAGGGTGCCGAGCGCCGCAAGGCTCATCACGCCCCACACGAACATCGACAGCCACGCATTGGGCACGTGGATGAACATGATCTTTACGGTGGCGCCCTGCTGGTAGTCGTCGGGAGCGGTGGCCGATTGAGTGAAGCCGATCAGAAGCAATATTGCGGTCAAAGCCGCAAGCCACGGCAGTATCCGCGCGGTCAGCGACAGGAATCTTGTGGGATTGGCGAGATCGGTCAGCGTCATGGCGTCCCTGATAATCGTCGAAGCGGGGCCACGCAATGCGGCGAAAGATGTTTCATGCGGAGTTGATCAGTCCAAACCATGGCGCAGGCTCGCTGCTGCCGCGAACGGGCCGATCACGAAGCTCACAAGCGAGAGCGCGCACAGAATCGAAAACGGGGTTCCGAACGACAACGGTCCGGAAATCGCGGCTTCGGAGGCCGCAACCCCAAAAATCAGCACCGGAATCGACAGCGGCAGCACCAGCACCGCCAGCAGCAAGCCGCCGCGATGCAGGGTCACGGCCAAGGCTGCGCCGATCATGCCGGTAAAAGTCAGCGCCGGCGTGCCGGCCAGCAGCGTCAGCGCCACTGCGAATGTCGAGGCTGCGTCAAGGTTCAGCAGCAGTCCGAGCACCGGCGTGGCTATGATCAGCGGCAGGCCGGCGGCGAGCCAGTGCGCCAGCGCTTTGGCGGCGCAGGCGAGCTCCAGCGGCGTCCGGCTCATGACGATCAGATCGAGCGAGCCGTCGTCATGATCGGCGGTGAACAGCCGGTCGAGCGTGAGCAGGCTTGCGAGCAATGCGCCGAGCCAGAGAATCGCCGGGCCGAGCCGCGCCAGCAGTTTTAGGTCGGGCCCGACCGCGAACGGCATCAGCACCACCACGGTGAGGAAGAACAGCACGCCGATCAGCGCCCCGCCGCCGACGCGCAGCGCGATGCGGATGTCGCGGAGCATGAGTGCGCAGAGCGGTCTCATGCGAGACCCCTCCGCGAGTCGTCCCGGCGAACGCCGGGACCCATAACCCCAGGCTTCACAGATGAAAGAAGGTCTCGACCCCGGTGCCGAAACGAGAATTCGGTGGTTATGGGTCCCGGCGTTCGCCGGGACGACTCGTGGAGAGATTGCGCCGCAGCCCCGAAGGTTCTCATGCCGCGGCTCCAATCCGCAATTCCCGCGCGGCAATCCCCAGCGGCGCATGCGTGGCGGCGACGATCATCCCGCCGCGCGCAAGATGATCGGCCATCAGCGCTGCAAACATCGCCTGTCCGGCGCTATCCAGAGCCGAGGTCGGCTCGTCGAGCAGCCAGATCGGCCGCCGCACGGCGAGCAGCCGCGCGATAGACAATCGCCGCCGCTGGCCCGCCGACAGCACCACCGCCGGCAGATGGGCTGCGTGATCGATCCCTACCGCGGCGAGGCTCTCGTTCGCATCGGCTGCCTCGCCGCCCAAAAAATCCCGCCAGAAAGTCAGATTCTCCATCACGCTCAGCGCAGGTTTCAGCGCGTCGCGGTGGCCGAGATAATGCGCCTGCTCGGGCAGGGTCAGTTCGCTCTCGCCGCCGTCGAGATCGATCGATCCGCCTGGGATCGCCAGCAGGCCGGCAATCTGCCGCAACAGCGAGGTTTTGCCGGCGCCGTTGGGGCCGGTGACGGCCAGCGCTTCGCCGGCGGAAGCGTCGAAATCGAGGCCGGAAAACACCTCGCGCCCGCCCCGGATACATTTGACGCCGCGTCCCGACAGCCGCATCTGGCTTTCCTGTTTCAGAGCATGCGTTGCATCAGAACAAGATCGAGCCAACGGCCAAACTTGCGCGCGACTTCGCGCAAGCTGCCTGCCTCGGTAAAGCCGAGCTTGCGGTGCATGCCGATCGAGGCTGTGTTCGCAGCGTCCACTCCCCCGATCATGACGTGCTTGCCGCGGCGCTGGGCTTCGCCGATGAGGTGTCCGACCAGCGCGGTCCCGACGCCCCGCCGGTGCGCAGCTTCCTGCACATAAACCGAATGTTCGACGGTGAGCGCATAACCCGGCCACGGCCGGAAGTCGCCAAAACTCGCGAAACCCGTGATGCCGCCGTTGTCGGCAACCAGCACGGGAAAGTTGCCCGCCCGCCGCGCGGCGAGCCAGGCCCGGCGGTCATCGAGCGTGGCCGCCGTTTCGGTGTAGACCGCGTTCGAGGTGGCGATGACATGGTTGTAGATCGCGAGGATTCCCGGCAGATCATCCTCGGTCGCATCGCGGATCTGCATTGAACCCCTCCTTTGACGCTGCCGCGAATGAACATGCAAATTCCCTTGGGTGACGACCGCATTGCTGCGGCACGATTGTCGGTGTGGCGGTCGCTCTGGAAAGATTCTATAAGCCGGAACTTGATGCAGCACACAATCCGCGCCTGCAAGCCACCCGGCCAAGCCGGCTTACGGTGTTTTGATACCCTTTGCCGGGTATAATGACCAGTCAGGATCGCCCCACATGACCTCGCTCGACAGTTTTAAATGCCAAAAGATCCTCAAGGTCGGCGGCAAGTCCTATGTCTATTACAGCCTGCCCACCGCCGAGAAAAACGGCCTGAAGGGCATCTCCAGGCTGCCTTATTCCATGAAGGTGCTGCTGGAAAACCTGCTGCGCAACGAGGACGACCGCACCGTCAAGAAGGACGACATCCTCGCCGTCGCAAAATGGCTGCAGAAGCGCAAGCTCGAGCATGAGATCGCGTTCCGCCCGGCGCGGGTGCTGATGCAGGATTTCACCGGCGTGCCGGCGGTGGTCGATCTCGCGGCGATGCGCAACGCGATGCAGGCGCTCGGCGGCGATGCCGAAAAGATCAACCCGCTGGTGCCGGTCGATCTGGTCATCGACCACAGCGTGATCGTGAACTTCTTCGGCGACAACAAGGCGTTCGCCAAGAACGTGGTCGAGGAATACAAGCAGAACCAGGAACGCTACGAATTCCTGAAATGGGGCCAGAAGGCGTTCTCGAATTTCTCCGTGGTGCCGCCCGGCACCGGCATCTGCCACCAGGTCAATCTGGAATATCTCGCGCAGACGGTATGGACCCGCAAGGAGAAGATGACCGTCGGCAAGAAGACCGGCACCTTCGAGGTCGCCTATCCGGACACGCTGGTCGGCACCGATTCGCACACCACCATGGTCAACGGCCTTGCCGTGCTCGGCTGGGGCGTCGGCGGTATCGAGGCGGAAGCCGCGATGCTCGGCCAGCCGCTGTCGATGCTGCTGCCCGAAGTGGTCGGCTTCAAGCTGAAGGGCGCGCTGAAAGAGGGCGTCACCGCCACCGACCTGGTGCTCACCGTCACGCAGATGCTGCGCAAGCAGGGCGTGGTCGGAAAATTCGTCGAATTCTTCGGGCCGGGCCTGGACTATCTCTCGGTGGCGGATAAGGCCACCATCGGCAACATGGCGCCGGAATATGGCGCCACCTGCGGCTTCTTCCCGGTCGACGGCGAGACCATCGATTATCTGAAGACTTCGGGCCGCAAGGCCGACCGTGTCGCGCTGGTGGTCAAATACGGCAAGGCGCAAGGGTTGTTCAGGACGGCCGCCTCGCCCGATCCGGTATTCACCGAAACGCTGACGCTCGATCTCGGCGACGTCGTGCCGTCGATGGCGGGGCCGAAGCGCCCCGAAGGCCGCGTCGCGCTGCCGGCGGTGGCCGAAGGTTTTGCCGGTGCGATGGCGACCGAGTACAAGAAAGCCATCGATGCGGGCAAGCGCTATCCGGTCGAGAACCGCAATTTCGATCTCGGTCATGGCGACGTGGTGATTGCGGCGATCACCTCCTGCACCAATACTTCCAATCCGAGCGTGCTGATCGGGGCCGGCCTGCTGGCGCGCAACGCCGCCGCAAAAGGCTTGACCGCAAAGCCCTGGGTGAAGACATCGCTGGCGCCGGGCAGCCAGGTGGTCGCCGAATATCTCGCCAATTCCGGTTTGCAACTCGACCTCGACAAGGTCGGCTTCAATCTGATCGGGTTCGGCTGCACCACCTGCATCGGCAATTCGGGCCCGCTGCCGGAAGACATTTCCAAATCGATCAACGACAACGGCATCATCGCGGCCGCCGTGCTGTCGGGTAACCGCAATTTCGAAGGCCGCGTCAGTCCCGACGTGCAGGCCAACTATCTGGCCTCGCCGCCGCTGGTCGTCGCCTATGCGCTGGCGGGCACGGTGACGAAAAATCTCGCGGTCGAGCCGATCGGCACCGGCAAGGACGGCAAGCCGGTGTACCTCAAGGACATCTGGCCGACGACGAAAGAGATCAACGCTTTGATGAAGAAGTACGTCACCGCGGCGATCTTCAAGAAGCGCTACGCCGACGTGTTCAAGGGCGACACCAACTGGCGCAAGATCAAGACCGTGGAGAGCGAAACCTATCGCTGGAACATGAGCTCGACCTATGTGCAGAACCCGCCCTACTTCGAAGGCATGAAGAAGCAGCCGGAGGCGATCGTCGACGTGGTCGACGCGCGCATCCTCGCGATGTTCGGCGACAAGATCACCACCGACCACATCTCGCCCGCCGGCGCGATCAAGTTGACATCGCCGGCCGGCGGATATTTGTCGGAGCACCAGGTCCGCCCGGCCGACTTCAATCAATACGGCACGCGGCGCGGCAATCATGAAGTGATGATGCGGGGCACCTTCGCCAACATCCGCATCAAGAATTTCATGCTGAAGGGCGCCGACGGCAATATCCCGGAAGGCGGCCTGACAAAACACTGGCCCGACGGCGAGCAGATGTCGATCTACGACGCCGCGATGAAGTATCAGGCCGAAAAGGTGCCGCTGGTGGTGTTCGCCGGCGCCGAATACGGCAACGGCTCGTCGCGCGACTGGGCCGCCAAGGGCACGCGGCTACTCGGCGTGCGCGCCGTGATCTGCCAGAGTTTTGAGCGCATCCATCGCTCCAATCTGGTCGGCATGGGCGTGCTGCCGCTGACCTTCGAAGGCAACGACTCCTGGTCGTCGCTCGGGCTGAAGGGTGATGAGACGGTAACGATCCGCGGCTTGCAGGGCGATTTGAAACCCCGGCAGAAATTGACCGCGGAGATTGTATCGGGCGACGGCACGCTGCGCCGCGTGTCGCTGCTGTGCCGGATCGATACGCTCGACGAACTCGAATATTATCGCAACGGCGGCATCCTGCATTACGTGCTGCGCAAGCTAGCTGCATAGTCCAGGTTGTATTCGAGCCGGGCGAGCCTCACTGCGAATTGAGTAGAATTGAGTGGCGGGTGAATGGAAGGCGGCCTATGAAGGGCCGCCTTTCCTGTGCTGGAAGGCAAGAAATTCTACGGCGGCGGCGCACGACGCGTCGCGGTTCAGCTTGGCAGTACGCATGACCTATCATTCCATTTCGCGTTTGTCCGGCGCGCTTGGTGTCTGCGCCGTCGTCGCGATCGCACCTCAGGCTCAGGCCGATCCGCGCGCGGTGGTGGAATTGTTCACCTCGCAGGGCTGCTCGTCGTGTCCGGCGGCCGACAAGGTTTTGGGCGAACTCGCCAAGGATCCGAACGTGATCGCGCTCAGCCTGCCGATCGACTACTGGGATTATCTCGGCTGGAAGGACACGCTGGCCGATTCGCGATTCACCGCGCGTCAAAAAGCCTATTCGCGCGCGCGCGGCGACCGCGACGTCTACACGCCGCAGGTGATCGTCAACGGCTCGGCGCATGTGATCGGCAGCGACCGTGAAAAAATCGATGGTGCGATCGACACCACCAAAAAAACCGACGGCGTGATGTCGGTACCGGTGTCGATGGCGGTGTCCGGCAAGCAGATCAACGTTTCGGTCGCGGCATCGAACAAGGGGCCTGCCGCCAGCCACGGCGAGATCTGGATCTGCTCGGTTTCGAAATCGGTGCCGATCAAAATCGGCAAAGGCGAAAATCGCGGCAAGGAAATCACCTATCACAACGTGGTGCGCAATCTCTTGAAGGTCGGCGACTGGAACGGCACTGCGGGCAGCTGGACCGTGCCGCTGGAAAATATTTCGCGCGAAGGCGTCGATGCCGCGGTGGTCTATGTGCAGGACGGCAACCGCGAAAATCCCGGCCCGATGCTGGGCGCGGCCTATACGTCGCTGCACTGAATCCGACGCGAGTCGTCCCCGCGAAGGCGGGGACCCATAACCCCTGACATCAGCGATAGATGGATGCGTTCTCCACACTGTGTTGAACGCTGCGCTCGGACATGATCGTCACGGCGTATGGGTCCCCGCCTGCGCGGGGACGACGCTGTGCTGGTTGCTACGCTGTCGCGCTCTTGAGCGCGCGCTGGAAAACGCGGATCCCCCAAAAAGAAAAAGGACCAACTCGCGTTGGCCCAGTGATGGGGATTAACTCCCCTGCGAACAGGCCCGATCCCTAAGGCCCCGGGGGGCTGGGGGCTGAGGAATCCGGAACCGAAAGGACCGGGCCAACGCAGTGCATCCTTTCTCGCAGTCCAGCTTGGCGGTCGATTGTCGGAAATCGGGCCGTATTGTGATTCCGCTAACGATCCCGTGACGACCGATTTCGCCTCGAATTCATGCATCTTTGTCGCGGCCCTCTTGCAGCCGCGCGCAGTCGGCGCAATCATGCGGGCCGCGGCGTGATCTTGAAACGCGGAAGCCGGTTTTTCGGAGAAGACCATGCCCTGGACGACAGGAGGCGTAGCATGGATTTGATGTCGGGGGAGGCTGATCCAAGCGAGATGGGCGCAGCGGAGCGCAACTCCGCTGCGGGCCCTGCGCAAAGCCGGGTAACATTCAACCGTTTCGAACTCAATCGCATTCTCAATCTCTACGGACGCATGGTCGCCGACGGCGAATGGCGCGACTACGCCATCGACTTCCTGAAAGACCGCGCGGTGTTCTCGGTATTCCGCCGCGCTTCCGAAGTGCCGATCTACCGCATCGAGAAAGATCCGCGGCTGGCGCGCAAGCAGGGCGCCTACAGCGTGATCTCCGCCACCGGCCTGATCCTGCGCCGCGGCCACGAGTTGGATCGCGTGCTGCTGGTGATCGACCGCAAGCTGGCGGTGGTGTAGCGCGAGGCCGTAGCCCGGATGAGCTCTTGCGATATCCGGGTCAGCGTCGCGTTCGTTCCCGGATATCGCAAGAGCTCATCCGGGCTACGAGGCAGGCAGCGTCATCGCCCCTTCACCCAGCGCGCGCTGCATCATCACGGTGTCGAGCCAGCGACCGAACTTGAAGCCGACATTGGGATGGGTGCCGATCATCGCAAACCCGCATCTCGCGTGCACGCCGATCGAGCCCGCATTGGCGGAATCGCCGATCACCGCGATCATCTGGCGATAGCCGCGCGCCTCGCATTCGGCGATCAGCCGTTGCAGCAATTGCAGGCCGATGCCGCGGCGGTGGATCGAAGGTCTGAGATAGACCGAATTCTCCACGGTGAAGCGATAGGCCGGCCGCGGCCGGTAGGGACCGGCATAGGCGTATCCGATTACCGCGCCTTCGAGAGAGGCGGTGAGATAGGGATAGCCGCCGTCCATCAGCGAGGTGAAGCGCCGCGTCATTTCGGCAAGATCCGGCGGGATCAGCTCGAACGTCGCGGTGCCGTGCAGGACCGCGTGCGCGTAGATGGCGGTGACGGCGGGGAGGTCGGCCTCGGTGGCGGGGCGGATGTCGGGGGAGGGCATGGGCGAATTGTAGAAGCGGCGGTGGGCGGTGAAAAGATGAATTTGGCGCGCGCTGCGCGCCAAAAATACTTTCGTCGTCCCCGCGAAGGCGGGGACCCATAACCACCGTATTCGTTATGAGGCGCGATGTTTCAACGCCTGATGTCCATCGCAACGGCGGTGTGTATGGGTCCCCGCTTTCGCGAGGACGACACTGAGGGTGTTGCGCCGCTGGCGCAAAAACAAAAAGCCCCGGCCGCGAGGCCGGGGCTTGATGATTGCGTCAATGCGCAGGCGTCAGTCGCGCTGTCCGAGCAGCTGCAGGAGCAGCGTGAACAGGTTGATGAAGTTCAAGTACAGCGACAGCGCGCCGGTGATGGCCGCGCGTTCGGCGATGTCGCCGCCCTGCGAGGCGTAGCCGTAGATGTAGTCGTTCTTCAGCCGCTGGGTGTCCCAGGCGGTGAGGCCGGCAAACACCAGCACGCCGACCACCGAGACGATGAACTGCAGCGCGGAGCTTGCGATGAACAGGTTCACCAGGCTTGCGATGATGATGCCGAACAGGCCCATCATGAGGAACGAGCCCATGCCGGTCATGTCACGCTTGGTGGTGTAGCCGTAAAGGCTCAGCGCGCCGAACGAGGCCGCGGTGATGAAGAACACCCGCACGATCGAGGTGTGCGTATACACCAGGAAGATCGACGACAGCGAGATGCCCATCAGCGCCGAGAACGCCCAGAACAGCAGTTGCGCGGTGGCGGGGCGCAGCCGGTTGATGCCGAACGAGATGGCGAACACCATCGCAAGCGGCGCCAGGATGAATACCCATTTCAGCGGGCTCACGAACATCGCGTAGCCGAACGGCGTCAGATAGGAAGAACCGATCCGCACCGCTCCGGCCGACGGATCGCTGGTGACGGCGGCCATATAGACGCCGAGCGCGGCGAGGCCGGTGATTGCGAGGCCGATGGTCATGTAGTTATAGATGCGCAGCATGTAGGCGCGCAGACCGGCATCGACGGCTGCGGCGTCAGTACGCCCGGCGGCCCGGCCGAAGGGCGAAGCGTAGTTACGGTCTAGGTCCGACATGGTCGAATTCCCGTTGGTTGTCTGGCGAAGCGCAAAGGGTCTGCGCCACCAGCACGAAGTCTATCCCGGATACCTGCTTTGCTGACATGAACTTTACGTCATCAAGCCGGCGTCCGACCCAAGCTGATATGTGGGAAACTAACACATTCCCCGCAAGCTTCCATGCGCGGCTGAATGTCGCTAGGCGGTTAATCTTCCTCTCCGCATAGCCGGCCGTAGGGTGGGTTAGCCGAGCCCCGAACGCGCAGGCTCAACAAGTGCCGGCGAAAGGCGTAACCCACCGGCCACGAGCGCGGTGCGGCGGATTACGCTTGCGCCTTCGCGCGTTGAGCCACCGCGCATGTGGACGCTAATCCGCCCTACGCATGCCCCCTCCGGGGAGAGGTGAAACTGCTACATATTGTCATAAATTCCTTAAGACGGTTGCCGGCTTCTGGTTCAGCGCCACCAGCGTACCGGCGAGGCCCAGGCCTACGGTAACGAGGAGTGCGGCTGCAACGACCCCCGCGGCGCTGCCGGCCTGCCAGACAAAGCTCAGCGTCATCAGCCGGGTCACGATCAGCCACGCCGCCACGGAGCCTGCGAACACCCCGAACACCGCGGTGGCAAAACCGATCATCAGATATTCCAGCGCGTAGGCGCCGAGCAGCCGCGCCCGGGTGGCGCCCAGGGTTTTCAGGATCACCGCGTCGTAGACCCGGTGGCGGTGGCCGGCGGCCAGCGCCCCGCCCAGCACCAGGATGGCCGAGACCAGCGTCACCGCGCTGGCGCCGCGGATCGCCAGCACCAGATTGGTGACCACGGCGCCGATGGTGTCCAGCGCCTCGCGGACCCGCACGCTGGTCACCATCGGAAACGCGTCGGCCACCGCCTTGATGATCCTGGCGTCGCCGGCGGGTTCGGGGTGCGCCTCGGTCAGGGTCGCGATATGGGTATGCGGCGCGCCCCTGAAGGCGTTGGGCGAGAACACCAGCACGAAATTGATGCCTAGGCTCTGCCAGTCCACGCTGCGCATGTTGCCGATGGTGGCCGTGATATCGCGGCCGAGCACATTGACGACCACCTCGTCGCCGATTTTCAGCCCGAGCCCGTCGGCAAGCTTCTTCTCGAACGACACCAGCGGCGGTCCGTCGTAATCGGGCCCCCACCATTGGCCTTCGACCACCTTGGAGCCCTTCGGGATCTCGCCGGTATAGGTCAGGCCGCGGTCGCTCTGCAGCACCCATTCGGCGTCATGCGAAGGCTTTAGGTCTTCCGCCTTGACGCCGCGGGCGGCACTGATGCGTCCGCGCAGCATCGGCACGTCCTCGATCGCCGATTGCGGCGCCTGGTTTTTAAGGAACGCGCCGAAGCGGTCCGCCTCGGCGGCGGGAATATCGATGAAATAGAACGAGGGTGCGCGGTCGGGCAGCGCCGCCAGAAATTGCCGGCGCAGATTGCCGTCGATCTGGGTGATGGTGACCAGCACCGCCAGCCCCAGGCCGAGCGACATCACCACCGACGGCGTCAGCGCGCCCGGCCGGTAGATATTGGCGATCGCCAGCCGCAGCATGGTGAAACGCGAGCGCGGCAGCCGGCGCGCCAGCGCCATTAGTCCTGCGGCAATGCCGCGCAGCAGCGCGAATACCGCAATCGACGATGCGACGAACGCCGTCGCGACGCGCTTGTCGTAGGCGAGCCCGATCGCGATGCCGATCAGCAGCGCAATCACCACGGCCATCAATGCGAGATAGCGCCAGCGCGGCCGGTGCCATTCGCTGACGACAGCCTCGCGAAACAGCGCCGCGACCGGCACGTCATGGACACGCCCGAGCGGCCACAGCGCGAAGGCGAGCGCGGTCAACAGGCCATAGACCAGCGACAATGCCAGTTGATCCGGATGCAGCGCCGGCACCACCGGCAGCGGCAGCAATTTGCCGAACAGGCCGACGATCAGATACGGCAGCGCCGCGCCGGCGGCGAGCCCGATCAGCGATCCGATCACCGCAAGCACGATCACCTGCGTGAGATAGATCGTAAACACGTCGCGGCCGGTGGCGCCGACGGCCTTGAAGGTTGCGATGACGTCGCGGCGGCGGTCGATATGGCTTTTCACGGCATTGGCGACGCCGACGCCGCCGACCAGCAACGCGGCGAGTCCGACCAGCGTGAGGAATTGCGTAAAACGGCTGATGGTGCGCTCCAGCTGCGGAGAGGCGTTGCTGCGGGTGCGGATTTCCCAGCCCGCTTCCGGCAGCGCGGTTCGCGCGTCGCTGGCGAGCGTTTGGGCGGCGCGGTCGTCGGCCGCGTTGTCCGGAAGTTTTACGCGATAGATCCAGCGCACCAGGCTGCCGGGCTGCAGCAATTCGGTCGCGCGCAAGCCGGCTTCGCTGACCAGGAAGCGCGGCCCGAAACCGACGCCGCCGGCGAGCTTGTCCGGTTCTGCGCCGACCACGCTGCGAATCTGGAAGGTGGCGCTGCCGACGCTGACGCGGTCGCCGATTTTCAAGTCGAGCCGCGCCAGCAGCGTCGCGTCGGCTGCGGCGCCGAACGCGCCGTCCTGTTGCTTAAGCAAATCCGGCACCGGCATGTTCGGATCGAGCGTCACCTCGCCGAGCATTGGATAGCTGCTGTCTACCGCCTTGAGTTCGACCAGTGCCAGCTTGCCGTCTTCCGTGCGCGCCATGCCGCGCAGCGTCGCCGCCACCGAGACAATTCCGCGCGCGCGCAGAAAGGCGACCTCTTCGGGCTTGGCTTCGCGCTGGATCAGCGAGAACGCCGCGTCGCCGCCGAGCAGCGTGCGGCCCTCGCGCGCAAGTCCTTCGCCGAGGCTTGCCGCCACCGAGCCTACGCCTGCGATCGCCATCACGCCGAGCGCGATGCAGGCGATGAACACATAGAAACCGCGCAGGCCGCCGCGCAATTCGCGCAATGCGTAGCGCAGCGCCAGCGATGCCGGGCGGCCGCGGTACGAGCGCTCCAGTGCGAGGGTCATGAAATCAGGCCGTCTCGATCCAGTGCCGGTCGGTGGCCGGTCCGTCGATATGGCCGGAGCGCAGCCGCACCACGCGGTCGCAGCGCTGCGCCAGCGCGGCATCATGGGTCACCAGCACCAGGGTCATGCCGCGCTCGGCGTGCTTGGTGAACAGGAGATCGACGATCTGCTTGCCGGTAGCCTCATCGAGATTTCCGGTCGGCTCGTCGGCCACCAGGATGGCGGGATCGGGCGCGAGCGCGCGGGCGAGCGCGACGCGCTGCTGTTCGCCGCCGGAGAGTTGCGTCGGATAATGATGAAGCCTGTCGCCGAGGCCGACCGATGCGAGTTCATGCGCGGCGCGCTCCGATGCGTCGGGATTGCCGGCCAGTTCCAGCGGCACCGCGACATTCTCCAGCGCGGTCATGGTCGGGATCAGGTGAAAGGACTGGAACACGATGCCGACATGGCGGCCGCGAAACCGCGCCAGCGCGTCCTCGTCGAGGGCATTGAAAGGCGTGCCGTTGACCACCACCTCTCCGCTGTCGGGACGCTCGAGTCCGGCCATCACCATCAGCAGCGTGGATTTCCCCGAGCCTGACGGTCCGATCAGCCCGATCGCTTCACCGGGCGCCACCTGCAGGTCGATATCCCTGAGGATATGGACCCGCGCGGCACCGCTGCCGAGCGACAGATTGACGTTGGAAATGGAAATGGTCGGCTGCAGGCTTGACGACGCAAGGCCTGCGAGTGACGAGGGTTCGATGAGACTGTCCATGCGAAGTTCATATGGCATTTTGTTTGCGGCGGTCGAGAGGCCGATGCGCGGCATTCTGTGCCTGCTGGTGCTCGCTTTGGCCGCAACGATGCCGGTGCTGCCCGCCTCGGCGCAAACTTTAGGAGCAAAACCGGTCAAGGTGGTCGTGCTCGGCGATTCCTTGAGTGCGGGCCTCGGCCTTTCGGCTTCCGCGGCATTTCCGGCGCGGTTGCAAAAAGCCTTGAAGGCCAAGGGGATAGAGGTCGACATCATCAATGCCGGGGTGTCCGGCGACACCACCTCCGGCGGCCGCGATCGGCTCGACTGGTCGGTCCCTGAAGGCACCGAGGCGGTGATCCTCGAACTCGGCGCCAACGATGCGCTGCGCGGCCTCGACCCCAGGGTCGCCCGTGCGGCGTTGACGGAGATCGTGAGGCGGCTGCAGGCGCGCAAGATTGCGGTCCTGCTGTGCGGCATGCTTGCGCCGCCGAATTACGGCGCCGACTATTCGGCAAAATTCAACGCGATCTATCCGGATCTGGCAAAGACATTTCAGGTGCCGCTGTATCCGTTTTTCCTGGAGGGTGTCGCCACCGAGGCAAAACTCAACCAGGCCGACGGGCTGCACCCGACCGCGGAGGGCGTCGATACGATCGTGAAAAATATCCTGCCTACGGTCGAGGCATTTTTAGCCCAGATCGTGCGGCAGCGCAGTTGAAAGCCGGGCAACGATAACCCTAACGCCGCGTTTTCCCGGGAGCTTTCCGTTCTCTGAACCCCCGATGCTTCGCAGCGTTACATAATTACGCTAGAAACGGAGATCGGTGATTCGTTACCGGAATTCAGCATCGGGAGTTTAGCGATGCCGCGTTTGTTCACGGGACTGGAAATACCGGCCGAGATCGGCCAGACGCTCTCCAATTTGCGCGGCGGCCTTCCGGGCGCGCGCTGGATCGACCCCGAAAATTACCACGTCACCCTGCGCTTCATCGGCGATATCGACGGCGTCGCGGCCAACGAGATCGCGCACACGCTGGAGCGCATCAACCGCAAGCCGTTCGAAGTCTCGCTGCAGGGACTGTCGAGTTTCGGCGGCAAAAAGCCCCGCGCCGTGGTGGCGTCCGTAGTGCCGAGCCGTCCGCTGATGGAATTGCAGGCCGAGCTGGAGCGGCTGATGCAGCGCTTCGGCCTCGACCCCGAGGGACGCAAGTTCATCCCGCATGTGACGCTGGCGCGATTGCGTGACGCCTCGAACCGCGATGTTGCCGACTATCTGTCGGTGCGCGGCTATTTTCCGACCCGCAGTTTCATGGCCTCGCGCTTCGTGCTGTTCTCCTCGCGCGCCTCCACCGGCGGCGGTCCCTATGTGGTCGAGGATTCCTACGCGCTGAGCGCGTGAGGGCCGCGATGCAATCACAGCCGTCGTCCCCGCGCAGGCGGGGACCCATAACCCCTGGCGGTCATAGTGTGGCGACGCTGCTCAACAAGGTCATTCACACCTTCCGCATCATCAGCGTCACGGCGTATGGGTCCCCGCCTTCGCGGGGACGACGAGGGATATGACGGCTGGCTGAGCATACCTCCACCCCCAATTCACACCTTGCAATTTTCCGCGCGCTGGGGCCGTAAGAGGGCGTCATGTCCCCGCCCGCCTCGTTCCGTGCCCAATATCAGGCCCTCGTCTCCTCCGGCGCGATCGAGGCCGACGCCGCGCAGGCGCGCGCCGTCGAGGCGTTGGGCACTCTGGAGCGGCGGCTTTCGCGCTACAGGCCGGTGCGCAAACAGGGTCTGCTCGGCCGGCTGTTTGCCGACAAGGACGAGGCGCCGCGCGGGCTTTACGTCCATGGCGACGTCGGCCGCGGCAAGACCATGCTGATGGACCTGTTTTTTCAAGCGAGTCCCGTCGCCCACAAGCGCCGCGCGCATTTTCATGAATTCATGGCCGAGGTGCATGAGCGCATTTACGGTTTTCGCCAGAACATCGCGCGCGGCGAGATTGCCGACGGCGACGTCATCGCGCTCACCGCCGAATCGATTTTCGACCAGGCCTGGCTGTTGTGCTTCGACGAATTCCACGTCACCGATATCGCGGATGCGATGATCCTGGGGCGGCTGTTCGCAAAACTGTTCGAGCTCGGCACCGTGGTGGTGGCGACCTCCAACGTGGCGCCTGCAGATCTCTACAAGGATGGGTTGAACCGCGCGCTGTTCCTGCCCTTCATCGCGCAGATAGCGGCGCATATGGACGTGCTGCGATTGCAGGCCCGCACCGACTTCCGGCTGGAAAAACTGGTCGGGGTGAAGATGTGGCTGGCGCCGGCGGACCGCGCTGCAGACGCCGCGCTCGACAAGGCATGGGCGAAGATGACCGGCAATGCCGTGTGCAGGCCGCGCGACATCTCGATCAAGGGCCGCGTGCTGCATGTGCCGTGTTCGGCGCAGGGCGTGGCGCGGTTTTCGTTTTCGGAGCTGTGCGAAAAGCCGCTCGCGGCGTCGGACTATCTGCGGCTTGCGCACGACTATCACACCATCCTGATCGATCGTATTCCGCTGATGGCGTACGAGCAGCGCAACGCCGCCAAGCGCTTCATCGCGCTGATCGATACGCTGTACGACAATGCCGTGAAGCTGATGGCCTCGGCCGAGGCGGACCCGCTGTCGCTGTATCTTGCGACCGAGGGCGTCGAGGCCAACGAGTTCAAGCGGACTTCGTCGCGGCTGATCGAGATGAGCTCGGAATCCTATTTAGGCTTGGCCCACGGCCGCAAGGATTCCGCCGCCAGCGGGTCGAGCGCGGGGCTGGTGGAGACGTGAAGTGCCGTCATTGCGAGCGAAGCGAAGCAATCCAGAGCCCCGGGCTCAGACTGGATTGCTTCGTCGCAAGTGCTCCTCGCAATGACGGCGAGTTTCCGTGTCCCGGACGCGATGCGGCATTCTTCATGCCGCTTCGCAGAGCCGGGACCCCGGTGTTTGCGCGCTCGTAGAAACCGGGGCCCCGGCTCTGCGGCGCACCGCTTCGCAAGTGCTACGCGCTGCGCCGCGTCCGGGGCACGGCCCCCAGGGGTGGCCAACAATTGAGCGCACTCCGGCTTGAACGGCTCCGTCGAAAGGGATAACCACCACCTAAAGCATCCCACCTTCTCCTTCGGCTTTCAAAGGACAAATTCCCATGGCGCGTGACAAGATTGCCTTGATTGGCTCCGGTCAGATCGGCGGAACGTTGGCTCACCTCATCGGCCTGAAGGAGCTGGGCGACGTGGTGATGTTCGATATCGCGGAAGGAATCCCGCAGGGCAAATCGCTGGATATCGCGCAATCCTCCCCGGTGGACGGGTTCGACGCGCATTTTGTCGGCGCCAATTCCTATGAGGCACTGGACAATGCCAACGTCTGCATCGTCACCGCCGGCGTGCCGCGCAAGCCCGGCATGAGCCGCGACGATCTGTTGAGCATCAATCTCAAGGTGATGGAGCAGGTCGGCGCCGGCATCAAGAAATACGCGCCGGACGCCTTCGTGATCTGCATCACCAACCCGCTCGACGCCATGGTGTGGGCGCTGCAAAAGGCCTCCGGCATGCCGCACAAGAAGGTGGTGGGCATGGCGGGCGTGCTGGACTCCTCGCGCTTCCGCTATTTCCTCGCCGACGAATTCAACGTCTCGGTCGAAGACGTCACCGCCTTCGTGCTCGGCGGCCACGGCGACACCATGGTGCCGCTGGTGAAATATTCCACGGTCGCCGGCATTCCGTTGCCCGACCTGGTCAAGATGGGCTGGACCTCGCAGGCGCGCATCGACGAGATCGTCGACCGCACCCGCAATGGCGGCGCCGAGATCGTCAATCTGCTGAAAACCGGCTCGGCATTCTATGCGCCGGCGGCATCCGCAATTGCGATGGCGGAGAGTTATCTGCGCGACAAGAAGCGTGTGCTGCCCTGCGCGGCCTATCTTTCCGGCGAATTCGGCGTGAAGGACATGTATGTCGGCGTGCCCTGCGTCATCGGGTCGAAAGGCGTCGAGCGTATTGTCGAGATCGAGCTTGCCGGCAAGGATCGCGAGGCGTTCGACAAGTCGGTCGGCGCGGTGCAGGGTCTGGTCGACGCCTGCAAGAAGATCGCGCCGGACCTGCTCGGCCGTTGAGTGCGGCGTCAGCCGGGGGCGCCATCCGATTTCGGTGACGTCCGAAGACCGATCGGGTTGCAGTTGTCGTGGTATATGGTATGCCAGCCGCAAAATTAGCGTGAATTGCTGCACGAGGGTTCAGGGAACGTCCAGATGAATATCCATGAATATCAGGCGAAGGCGCTGCTGCATGAATTCGGCGTGCCGATTTCCAGAGGCGTGCCGGTGCTCGATGCGGCGATGGCCGAAGTTGCGGCCAAGCAGTTGCCTGGTCCGGTCTGGGTGGTGAAGAGCCAGATCCATGCCGGCGGCCGCGGCAAGGGAAAATTCAAGGAAGCCTCCGCCGGCGACAAGGGCGGCGTCCGCATCGCCAAATCGGTCGGCGAGGTCAATGAATTCGCCAAACAGATGCTCGGCGCGACGCTGGTGACGATCCAGACCGGTCCGCATGGCAAGCAGGTCAACCGGCTCTACATCGAGGAAGGCTCCGAAATCGACAAGGAGTTTTATCTGTCGATGCTGGTCGATCGCGAGACATCTGAAATCGCGTTCGTCGTTTCAACGGAGGGTGGCGTCAACATCGAGGATGTTGCGCACAAAACCCCGGAAAAGATCATCACCTTCTCGGTCGACCCGGCAACCGGCATCATGGGACATCACGGCCGCACCGTCGCGAAGGCGCTGGGACTTTCCGGCGATCTCGCCAAGCAGGCCGAGAAGCTGGTGACGCAGCTCTATACCGCATTCACCGCCAAGGACATGGCGATGCTGGAGATCAATCCGCTGGTGGTGACCAAGCAGGGCGACCTGCGCGTGCTCGACGCAAAAGTGTCGTTCGACGGCAACGCGCTGTATCGCCATCCCGACGTGATGGCGCTGCGTGACGAGACCGAGGAAGACGCCAAGGAAATCGAGGCATCGAAATACGATCTCAACTACGTGACGCTGGACGGCAATATCGGCTGCATGGTCAACGGCGCCGGTCTCGCCATGGCGACCATGGACATCATCAAGCTCTACGGCATGAGCCCGGCGAACTTCCTCGACGTCGGCGGCGGCGCCAGCAAGGAAAAGGTCGCGGCCGCGTTCAAGATCATCACCGCCGATCCCAACGTGAAGGGCATCCTGGTCAACATCTTCGGCGGCATCATGAAATGCGACATCATCGCGGAAGGCGTGGTCGCCGCGGTGAAGGAAGTCGGATTGCAGGTGCCGCTGGTGGTGCGGCTGGAAGGCACCAATGTGGAGGCCGGCAAGAAGATCATCCGGGAGAGCGGGCTCAACGTGCTGCCGGCGGACGACCTGGATGATGCGGCGCAGAAGATCGTCAAGGCGGTGAAGGCGAGCGGCTGATGAGAACGGCAGTGCTAATCATGATTCCTCTTATGGGCATGATGGTACTCTGGTTGGCGACTTGTTTCTTTACCGTCCGACAGTCGGTCGTTGGAATACGGTTGGTGTTTCTTGTTGGGCTACTAATCGCGTGGCCGATGCTTTCGTTCTTATTGGGAGCGGCGATGTTCGAATCGACCTTTCCTGGGAACGAAAGACCGGTGGGTCCGGGAGGACTGATATTCACCGCGGTCGCTGCTGGGATCGCGCTGGCAGTATGGTTGGTAGGATTTTGGATCGCACGTATGATTGGATGGCTAATCAAACGCAGACGAACGGCTAGTTCATGATTGGGAAACGCACTATTCGCGTTGGCAGGAATGTGCTGGAGGTGATGGTATGAAGACGGCCGATGAAGACCGACTGCGCGAGATGCGGCGCAAGCTGGAACGCCTGAAGGAAAAGTCCAGTCTTGAAGTAGGTCCGATCACTTGGAGTCGTGATGAGCTTTACGAGGATCGGATACCGCCCGGATTCAAACATTCTGATCCAGACGGCAGCGGAAAAAAATAATGATCTGCGCAAATATGTTTGGATCGTCTGATCGGAAAGCTCACGGCGCGGGCGTGACCCCCACCCGGCGCTGGCGCGCCGACCTCCCCCTTTCAGGGGGAGGTGAAAGTGCGGTGAGGGAAAGGGCATGATCGGGACGAGGCCACCAGCGGACGGCGACGGGACATCACCTCCCCCTGAAAGGGGGAGGTCGACGGGCGAAGCCCGTCGGGTGGGGGTCTCGCGCTTCAACCGGACACGGCCGAAAACGGAGCGCGCCCGCGATCTTCGCCGCGATGGCACGAATGTCGAGATGCGGCTTTGGCAGAAACTGCGCAATCGCCAACTCGGGGTGGATTTTCGCAGGCAGCATCCCGCCGGCAACTTCTATCTCGACTTTTATGCGCCGGCCTTGCGCCTCGCTGTCGAACTCGACGGCGGGCAGCATGCAGAGCAGACGGACGCCGATCAACGGCGCACGAGATGGCTCGAAGAGCGCGGCGTGACGGTGCTGCGCTTCTGGAATTCCGACGTTTTGCAGAATTTGACCGGCGTACTTGAAGTGATCGCTGCGAAGATAGCAGCGCTTCAGGACGCGGGTAGGACCCCCACCCGGCGCTGGCGCGCCGACCTCCCCCTTTCAGGGGGAGGTGAAGAAAAAGGTAGTTAGAATGTCCGTCCTGATCGACAGCAATACAAAAGTCATCTGCCAGGGTTTCACCGGCAAGAACGGCACCTTCCACTCGGAAGCCGCGATCGCCTATGGCACCAAAATGGTCGGCGGCACTTCGCCGGGCAAAGGCGGGTCGGTGCATCTGGGCTTGCCGGTGTTCGACACCGTGCAGGAGGCGAAGCAAAAGACCGGCGCCGATGCATCCGTGATCTATGTGCCGCCGCCGGGGGCGGCCGATGCGATCTGCGAGGCGATCGATGCGGAAATTCCGCTGATCGTCTGCATCACCGAAGGCATCCCGGTGCTCGACATGGTGCGGGTCAAGCGCTCGCTGTCGGGATCGAAGTCGCGGCTGATCGGGCCGAACTGCCCGGGGGTGATGACCGCGGGCGAATGCAAGATCGGCATCATGCCGGCGAACATTTTCAAGGCCGGCAATGTCGGCATCGTCTCGCGCTCGGGCACGCTGACCTACGAGGCGGTGTTCCAGACCACCCAGGAAGGCCTCGGCCAGACCACCGCGGTCGGCATCGGCGGCGATCCGGTCAAGGGCACAGAATTCATCGACGTGCTGGAGATGTTTTTGGCCGATCCCAAGACCACTTCGATCGTCATGATCGGCGAAATCGGCGGTTCGGCCGAAGAGGACGCCGCCCAGTTCATCAAGGACGAGGCCAAGCGCGGCCGAAGTAAGCCGATGGTCGGCTTCATCGCGGGCGTGACTGCGCCTCCGGGCCGCCGCATGGGCCATGCCGGCGCCATCATCTCGGGCGGCAAGGGTGACGCGGCATCCAAGACTGCGGCCATGGAATCCGCCGGAATTACCGTCTCGCCGTCGCCGGCAAGGCTCGGTCATACGCTTGTCGAAAAATTGAAGTCCTAATTCAATTCTTGGTTCTTTTCGGCGCGAACAATCGTCTTAAATAGGGTATTAGCTCGCTAACGAGCTAATCCGGTGCCGGATCGGTCGTTTCGACCGGTTTTCGCCAGGCACACGCCAATCATCAGGACGCAATCATGTCTCGCCAGGACGCGAATGCCGCTTTTGCCCTCTCCTCCTTCCTGCAGGGCGCCAACGCCACCTACATCGACGAACTCTACGCCCGCTACGAGAAAGACCCCGCCTCGGTCGACGGTGAATGGCAGGAGTTCTTCAAAAGCCTGAAAGACCCGCCCGCGGACATTTTGAAGAACGCCGACGGGCCGTCCTGGGAGCGCAGCAACTGGCCGCTCAGCCCGCGCGACGATCTCACCTCCGCGCTCGACGGCAACTGGGCCGAAGTCGAGAAGGTGGTCGGCGGCAAACTCGCAGCCAAGGCCCAGGCCAAAGGCGCCGATCCGAGTTCAGCCGACGTGCATCAGGCGACGCGGGATTCGGTCCGCGCCTTGATGCTGATCCGTGCCTACCGCATGCGCGGCCACTTTCACGCAAAGCTCGATCCGCTGGGGCTGGAGCCGCCACGCGATCACGAGGAGCTTGATCCGCGCTCCTATGGCTTTGTCGAAGCCGATCTCGACCGCAAGATTTTCCTCGACCACGTGCTGGGCCTCGATTACGCGAGCTTGCGCGAGATCGTCGCGATCTGCGAGCGCACCTATTGCCAGACGCTCGGCGTCGAGTTCATGCACATCTCGAACGGCGCGCAAAAATCCTGGATCCAGGAACGCATCGAGGGCCCGGACAAGGAAATCAGTTTTACGCCGGAAGGCCGCCGCGCCATCCTGATGAAGCTGATCGAGGCCGAAGGGTTTGAGAAGTTCTGCGACCTGAAATTCACCGGCACAAAACGCTTCGGCCTTGACGGCGGCAAGTCGCTGATCCCGGCGCTGGAGCAGATCATCAAGCGCGGCGGCAATCTCGGCGTGAAGGAAATCGTGCTCGGCATGCCGCATCGCGGCCGCCTCAACGTGCTGACGCAAGTCATGGGCAAGCCGCACCGCGCGCTATTCCATGAATTCAAGGGCGGCTCGGCCAATCCCGACGTGGTCGAAGGCTCCGGCGACGTCAAATACCACCTCGGCACCTCCTCGGACCGCGAGTTCGACAACAACAGGATCCATCTGTCGCTCACCGCCAATCCGTCGCACCTGGAAATCGTCGATCCCGTGGTGCTCGGCAAGGTGCGCGCCAAGCAGGACCAGCATGGCGATCCGCCGGACCAGCGCATTTCGGTGCTGCCGCTCTTGATGCATGGCGATGCTGCGTTCGCAGGGCAAGGCGTGGTCGCGGAATGTTTCAGCCTGTCGGATTTGAAAGGCTACCGCACCGGCGGTTCGCTGCACTTCATCGTCAACAACCAGATCGGCTTCACCACCTATCCGCGCTATTCGCGCTCCTCGCCCTATCCGTCGGACGTGGCGAAAATGATCGACGCGCCGATCTTCCACGTCAACGGCGACGATCCGGAAGCGGTGGTGTTCGCCGCCAAGGTCGCGATCGAATTCCGGCAGAAATTCCACAAGCCGGTCGTGATCGACATGTTCTGCTATCGCAGGCACGGCCACAACGAAGGTGACGAGCCGGCGTTCACCCAGCCGGTGATGTACAAGAAGATCGCCACCCATCCGTCCACGCTGGAGATCTATGCCAAGCGGCTGATCTCCGAGGGCGTGATCAGCGAAGGCGAAGTCGAAAAAGCCAAGGCGGACTGGCGCGCGCGGCTCGATGCCGAGCTCGAGGCGGGTTCCGGATACAAGCCGAACAAGGCGGACTGGCTGGACGGCAAATGGGCCGGCATGAAGCTCGCCGATCAGGAAGAGGATCCGCGCCGCGGCGTCACCGGCGTCGATGTCGCCGAACTCAGGGATATCGGCCGCAAGATCACCAAGGTGCCCGACGGTTTCCGCGTCCACCGCACCGTGCAGCGGTTCCTGGAAAACCGCGCCAAGGCGATCGAGAACGGCGTCGGGCTGGACTGGGCGACCGGCGAGGCGCTGGCGTTCTGCACGCTGTTGGAAGAGGGCCATCACGTCCGGCTGTCCGGGCAGGACTCCGAGCGCGGCACCTTCTCGCAGCGGCATTCGGTGCTGATCGACCAGGAAGACGAGACCCGCTACACCCCGTTCAAGCATCTCAAGCCCGATCAGGGGCGCTACGAGGTCATCAACTCGCTGCTCTCCGAAGAAGCGGTGCTCGGCTTCGAGTACGGCTATTCGCTGGCGGAGCCCACCGCGCTGGCCATCTGGGAGGCGCAGTTCGGCGATTTCGCCAATGGCGCGCAGGTGCTGTTCGACCAGTTCATCTCCTCGGGCGAACGCAAATGGCTGCGGATGTCCGGCCTCGTCTGCATGCTGCCGCACGGCTATGAGGGGCAGGGACCGGAGCATTCCTCCGCGCGGCTAGAGCGCTTTCTGCAGATGTGCGCGGAAGACAATATGCAGGTGGTCTACGCCACCACGCCCGCCAACCTGTTCCACGTGCTGCGGCGTCAGCTGAAGCGCGAGATTCGCAAGCCGCTGATCATGATGACCCCGAAGTCGCTGCTGCGCCACAAGCGCGCGGTATCGCGGCTCGACGAGCTGGGCGCCAATACCACCTTCCATCGCCTGCTCTATGACGATGCGCAGATGCTGCCGGACGAGAAGATCAAGCTCGTCTCCGACGACAAGATCAGGCGCGTCGTGCTGTGCTCGGGCAAGGTGTATTACGACATCTACGACGAGCGCGAGAAGCGCGGCATCGACGACGTCTACATCATGCGCGTGGAACAGCTCTATCCGGTGCCGCTGAAGGCGTTGGTGCAGGAACTCGGCCGTTTCAAGGGCGCCGAACTGGTATGGTGTCAGGAAGAGCCGCGCAACATGGGCGCGTGGCATTTCATGGAGCCCTATCTCGAATGGGTGCTGAACCAGATCAACGCGCCGAACAAGCGTCCGCGCTACGCCGGACGCGCGGCGTCGGCGGCCACGGCTACCGGATTGATGTCGAAACATCTGGCGCAGCTCAAGGCGCTGCTGGATGAGGCGCTGAACTGACGGCTTCCTCGAAGCCGTCATGCCCGGGCTCGTCCCGGGCATCCACGTCTTCGAGGCCCGCGATGAATTCAAGACGTGGATGGCCGGGACGAGCCCGGCCATGACGCGCGAGAGGAAACGAAACCATGACTGAAATCCGCGTTCCCACGCTCGGCGAGTCCGTCACCGAGGCGACCATCGGCCGCTGGTTCAAGAAGGCCGGCGATGCGGTTGCGGTCGACGAGCCCTTGGTCGAGCTGGAGACCGACAAGGTCACCATCGAAGTCCCCGCACCCTCGGCCGGTACGCTCGGCGAAATCGTCGCCAAGGACGGCGAGACGGTCGCGGTCGGCGCCTTGCTCGGACAGATCAATGACGGTGCGGCGGCTGCCAAGCCCGCTGCGGCGCCGCCCAAGGCCGCGGAGGCACCCGCCAAACCCGCCGCACCGGCTGCCCCTGCCGCCGCAGCGCCAGCCGCCGCCGCGGCCCCGGTGCAAAAGACACCGCCCGCCGATGCGCCGCTGGCGCCATCGGTGCGAAAAATTTCCACTGAGAGCGGTATCGATGCCGCAACCGTCCCGGGCTCCGGCAAGGACGGCCGCGTCACCAAGGGCGACATGCTGGCCGCGATCGAGAAGGCGGCGTCCGCGCCGACACCGGTGAACCAGCCCGCCGCCGCGGTGCAGGTGCGCGCGCCGTCGCCGGCCGACGATGCCTCGCGCGAGGAGCGCGTGAAGATGACGCGGCTGCGTCAGACTATCGCGCGGCGCCTGAAGGAAGTGCAAAACACCGCCGCCATGCTGACGACCTTCAACGAGGTCGACATGAGCCACATCATGGCGATGCGCGCGCAATACAAGGACGTGTTCGAGAAGAAGCACGGCAGCAAACTCGGCTTCATGGGCTTCTTCACCAAGGCCTGCGTGCAGGCGCTGAAGGATATCCCGGCCGTCAACGCCGAGATCGACGGCACCGACCTGATCTACAAGAATTATTATCACGTCGGGGTTGCCGTCGGCACCGACAAGGGCCTGGTGGTGCCGGTGGTGCGCGACTGCGACCACAAGTCGATCGCCGAGATCGAAAAGAGCATCGCCGATTTCGGCAAGCGCGCCCGCGACGGCCAGCTCAAGATCGACGAGATGCAGGGCGGCACCTTCACCATCACCAATGGCGGCATCTACGGCTCGCTGATGTCGACGCCGATCCTGAACGCGCCGCAATCCGCCATTCTCGGCATGCACAAGATCCAGGAACGCCCGATGGCGATCGCCGGCAAGGTCGAGATCCGCCCGATGATGTACCTGGCGCTGTCCTACGACCACCGCGTCATCGACGGCAAGGAAGCGGTGACGTTTCTGGTGCGGGTGAAGGAGAGCCTGGAGGATCCCGCGCGGCTGGTGCTGGATCTGTGATACTATAAGCGCGTATGCCAACGGTTGCCGTCATTGATGGAGCCAAGATCCAGTTCTATTGGGACGATCATCCGCCTGCGCACTTCCATATCGAGGTCGGAGAGTATCGGGCGCAAGTCGCCATCGAAACGCTTGAGGTTATCAATGGCTGGATACCTGTCCCACAGCTTCGGAAGGTCAAGACATGGGCCGTAACGCGAAAAGGGCTGTTGCTCGCGGCGTGGTCAAAATGCCAAGCGGACCTGCATCCCGGCAGGATCGCATGAAGAAACTGCCGCGCATTGTGCTTGCGGAGCCGGTCATCCACGGCGTCCTGAAGATTGTCTGGAATGACGGTTACGAAGGCATTGTGGACTTGCGGCCTACAATTGCGCGGGGGCGAATTTTCACGCATCTGCAAAATGCAAGAAACTTTTCCAAGGTGCGAGTAAGCGAATATGGTCACTCCGTGGAGTGGACGGACGACGACGGTGACCAGATCGATTTTGGCGCGGACACGCTTCGGATAAAGGCTGAAAATCAAGCCCGTCTGAACGAGGTTGCTTCCGTTCTTCAATACTGAGGTAGGGAATGATGCAGCCGCTGCCGACTGAAATCGTCATGCTCGGCATTGGCGTGGTGTTGCTGATCGTGCAGTTGTTCCTGCAATCGGTTTCCTCGGCCTTCGAGGTGGGCGGCGAATACAAGGCCGGATCGCGCGACGATGCGCGCGTGGTCCGGGCGAAGTTCGCAGGCCGCGCCGACCGCGCGTTTCGCAATCTGCTGGAGACCTTTCCGGCGTTCGCGGCGCTTGCGCTGGCATTGACGGTCACCGGCAGGAATGGCGGCTACGGCGCGCTGGGCGCGCAGGTCTGGATCGTGGCGCGCATCCTGTACGTGCCGCTGTATCTGTTCCACATTCCGTTCGCACGCAGTCTTGCGTGGTTCGTCTCGATCTTCGCGCTGGTCGCGATGCTGATACGGTTGTTCGAGTAGCTCAGGGGGTTGGTTTGACAGACAAGGTCGTCATCGTTACCGGCGGCAGCCGCGGCATCGGCCGCGCCACCGCGATCGCCGCTGCGGCACGCGGTTTCAAGATCTGCGTCGCCTATGCGGCCAACGAAGCCGCGGCGCGCGAAGTGGTGTCCACCATCGAGGCCAGGAACGGCAAGGCCATCGCCGTGAAATGCGATGTTGCCAGCGAGAGTGACATCCTCGCGCTGTTCAAGGCGGCCGACGAGTTCGGCACGCTCGGCGCGCTGGTCAACAATGCCGGCATTATCGGCGTCACGGCGCGGGTAGATGAAATGTCCGCCGAACGCATCCAGCGCATGATGGCGATCAACGTCACCGGCAGCATTTTGTGCGCGCGCGAGGCGGTGAAGCGGATGTCGACGCGCCATGGCGGCAAGGGCGGCGTCATCGTCAACCTGTCATCGGTCGCCGCCAAACTCGGCGCGCCTAACACCTATGTCGATTACGCGGCCTCCAAGGGCGCGATCGATTCGTTCACCGTCGGACTCGGCCATGAGGTCGCGGGCGAGGGCATTCGCGTCGCGGCGATCCGGCCGGGGCTGATCGACACCGAAATTCACGGCAGCGGTGGCGATCCCGACCGCGCACACCGGCTGGCGCCGATGGTGCCGATGAAACGCGTCGGCTCGGCGGAAGAAATCGCCAACGCCATCGTCTGGCTGATGTCGGACGATGCTTCCTACGTGACCAGCGCCATTCTTGATGTGTCGGGCGGTCGGTAATACCTTCAAGCGGTGACGGAGAGTGTGCCGTGACTGAAATTATCGCCATGCACAGTGCGGAGCCCGTTATTTTCGGCGTAGTCAAGATCGTCTGGAAGGACGGATTTGCCGGGATCGTTGATTTGCGGCCTATACTTGCAAAAGGTGAGATGTTCAACTTCCTTCGGGTCAATCCTGCTCGCTTTGACGACCTCAAGCTCGAGGATTACGGTCACTGTATCTTCTGGCTTGACGATGACAATGATGAGATCGATTTCGGCTCGGACTCCCTGCGTCAGCGCGCGGAGCGACAGGCCGGTCTTCTTCATCTCGCAGGTTGAATTTAAACGCACTCGGAGTTGCCATATGGCTGAAGAAATCGATCTGCGGTTTCTGGGCGAGCAGATCAAAGGCCTGCAAGGCGACGTCGTCGCGGTCAAGGCCGAGCAAAGCCGGGCCGACGGCAGGCTGGAAGCATTTCGCGAGACGGTCGATGATCGGTTTGAGCAGCAGATCGAATTGATCAAATCGAGTTTCAGAAGCTTGTCCCAGGAAATCGCAACGTTTCGCGAGTCGGTCGATGACCGGTTTGGGTCCGTCGATGGCCGGTTTGAATCTATCGATGGCCGCTTTAACTCCGTCGATAGCCGGTTTGAGCAGCAGATTGAATTGATCAAATCGGGCTTCGCAACACTGTCCCAGGAAATCGCAACGCTGAAGAAGAGCTAAATGGCATACGATCTCGTTGTTATCGGCACCGGTCCCGGCGGCTATGTCTGCGCGATCCGCGCGGCGCAACTCGGCATGAAGGTCGCGGTGGTGGAGAAGTGGCCGACCTTCGGCGGCACCTGCCTGAATATCGGCTGCATTCCGTCGAAGGCGCTGCTGCAGGCATCGGAGCGCTTCGAGGAAGCCACTCACGCGCTGCCGAAGATGGGCGTCGTGGTCGGCAAGCCGAAGCTGGATCTTCCGACCATGATGAAGTTCAAGACCGACGGTGTCGACGGCAACACCAAGGGCGTCGCGTTCCTGTTCAAGAAGAACAAGATCGATCCTTATCAGGGCACCGGACGCATCGTCGGCACCGGCAAGGTCGAGGTGAAGGCGGCCGACGGCAAGACGGAGACACTGGAGACCAAGAACATCGTCATCGCCACCGGCTCCGATGTGGCGAAACTGAAAGGCATCGAGATCGACGAGAAGCGCATCATCTCCTCGACCGGCGCGCTCACGCTCGACAAGGTCCCGGAAAAGCTGCTGGTGATCGGCGCCGGCGTGATCGGACTCGAGCTTGGCTCGGTGTGGCGGCGGCTCGGATCCGAAGTCGTGGTGGTGGAATTCCTCGACCGCATCCTTCCTGGCATGGACGGCGAAGTCGCAAAATCATTCCAGCGCCTGCTCGAGAAGCAGGGCATGGTGTTCAAGCTCGGCGCCAAGGTCACCGCGATCGACGCTTCCGGAAAAATGCTGAAGTCGCAGGTCGAGCCCGCCGCAGGCGGTGCAGCCGACACCGTCGACGCCGATGTGGTGCTGGTCTGCATCGGGCGCGTGCCCTACACCGAAGGGCTCGGGCTCAAGGAGGCCGGCATCGAACTCGATTCCCGCGGGCGGGTGCAGACCGACGGGCATTTCGCCACCAATGTGAAGGGCATCTATGCCATCGGCGACGCGATCGCAGGCCCGATGCTGGCGCACAAGGCCGAGGACGAAGGCATTGCGGTTGCCGAAATCCTCGCCGGGCAGGCGGGACACACCAATTACGACGTCATTCCCGGCGTGGTCTATACCTCGCCGGAAGTCGCCGCCGTCGGCAAGACCGAGGAAGAACTGAAGGCGGCAGGCGTGGCTTACAATGTCGGCAAATTTCCCTTCACCGCGAATGCGCGGACCAAGGTCAACCAGACCACCGAGGGGTTTGTGAAAATTCTCGCAGATGCGAAGACGGACCGGGTGCTCGGCGTTCACATCATCGGCGCGGAAGCCGGCGAAATGATCCACGAAGCGGCTGTATTGATGGAGTTCGGCGGCTCCGCCGAGGATCTCGCGCGCACCTGCCACGCCCACCCGACCCGCTCGGAAGCCGTCAAGGAAGCCGCGCTTGCGGTTGGCAAACGCGCCATCCATATGTGATGATCGTCCGGGTAACCCGGTGGACACGCATTCATGCTGCGCCGCATTCTCCAGCCGCTGTGGGTTCTGCTTGCGCTGATCTTTTTGATCGAGGCGTGGCTGTGGGATCATCTCGAGCCCATCGTCGCGCGCGTGGTGGCGTGGATACCGCTGCGCGCATTCAAGGCATGGCTTGCCGATCAGGTCGACATGCTGTCGCCGGCGATGACGCTGATCGTCTTCATCGTGCCGGTGATCCCGCTGTTTCCGCTAAAGCTGTTCGGGTTGTGGCTGCTGGCCAATGAATACTGGGTCAGCGCCGTCGTCATCCTGGTGTTCGCAAAATTCCTCGGCGTCGGCGTCGCGGCTTTCATCTTCGACGTGACGCGGCCGAAACTGTTGCAGATGGCCTGGTTCCAGAAATTATACGGCCGGGTGATTGCGATCCGGGCAAAGGCTCACGCAATTGTCGACCCGATCAAGTTGAGGATCAGGGAAGCCATCGGTGGGGCCGGTGGCTCCTCGCGCCTGCTGCGAATGATCCAGCACTTCCGCAAGCGCGTGCACGCGGCGCGGTAGAGAGCATCTTGGCGCAATCGGCTCGCATCAAAACATCCGTTCTCGATGTCGCTTATGAGCAGAGCGGTCCCGACCATGCGCCGCCGGTTCTCCTGCTGCATGGCTTCCCCTACGATCCGCGCGGCTTCGACGAGGTCGTGACGATTGTCAACGCCGCGGGCTTCCGTACCGTCCTCCCGTATCTGCGCGGCTATGGCGGTACGCGGTTCCTGTCGGCGGAAACCTTGCGTTCGGGCGAGCAGGCCGCGCTTGGACAGGATTTGCTGGAGCTGCTCGATGCGCTTCACATCGAGAAGGCCGTGCTGGCCGGATACGACTGGGGCGGCCGCGCGGCCTGCGTGGTGTCGGCGCTGTGGCCGGAGCGGGTCGCGGGGCTTGTCAGTTGCGCCGGCTACAATATCCAGGACATAGCCAATTCATATAGGCCGACCGATCCCGAGGCGGAGGCGCGGCTGTGGTATCAATATTATTTTCACACCGAGCGCGGCCGCCGCGGCCTGATCCGGAAGCGCCGCGAGATTTCCCGCCTGCTGTGGAAGATGTGGTCGCCGAGCTGGGCATTCGACGACGCGACGTTCGAGCGCACGGCTGCATCGTTCGACAACGACGATTTCGTCGATGTCGTCGTCCATTCCTATCGGCATCGCTTCGGCAGCGTCGCCGGCGATCCCAGCTATGCGGCGGTCGAGGCGCGATTGGCCGCGCAGCCGAAGATCGGGGTGCCGGCGATCAATCTTCATGGCGGGGTTGATGGCGTGATGCCGGCTGTCTTCTCGGAAACGCACGGGAAATATTTCACCGGCCCGTATCAACGCCGCGTGGTGCCGAACGCCGGTCACAATGTCCCGCAGGAAGCGCCGCAAGCTTTCGCCGAGGCGGTGCTGGAGCTTTGCAGGCTTGAATAAAGCTGTGTCCCGGACGCGGTGCGGCATTCTTCATGCCGCTCCGCAGAGCCGGGACCGTACCAAACTCAAATGTCATGGCGGGCTTGACCCGGCCATCCATCTTTCTTGAAAAAGAGTCTTGCGCAGATGATGGATGCGCGGGCCTTCGCCTCGCCGAAGGGGCTTCGGCCCCGCAGGCGGGTCAAGCCCGCGCATGACGAAGTATGAGTTTTGCTACGGCCCCGGCTCTGCAGCGCACCGCTTCGCAAGAGCTACGCGCTGCACTGCGTCCGGGGCAAGGTGCTTACCCCAGATGTATGGAGTGAGGCGCGAACAGGCCGAGTGCGGTAAAGGCGAGGCCGACGATCGCCAGCCCGCCGGAGATATAGGCCAGCACCATCATGCCCGTGATGATGGTGGCCGACGCCAGTACGATGCCGATCTGGAACGCAGCGGAGGCCGCCTCGTAGTTATGGTATTTCGCGAGCGCGAGGTCGCGCTCGTGCTCGGCGTGCTTGGCTCGCTCCATCAATTCGTCGGAACCTTCGAGTTTGTCCGGTTCCGACTTGTAGCGTGCCGCGGTTTTCTGCCACTCGTCGATCTGCTTTTGCAAGGCGGCTTTGGCGGCGTCGTCGCCCATGAGGCCGAGGCTGAGCCTCGCCTGGTCGGACGTCGCCTGGACCACCGTGCGGCGGATGGTCTTGGCCTGATAGAACGCCCAGAGGTTCGAGGCCTCCACATTCTTGCCGAGCGCCTCGGTCTGGGCGCCCTTGCCCAGCGTCTCCGAGAACGCGAGAAACAGCGCGATCACCGCGATCAGCAATGCGATCTTCTTGTTCTCGCCGGAAGCATGCTCGGCATGCTCGGCGTGCTCCATGCTTTCATGTGCGCCCATGATTCCCTCCCGGCGTGTATCCGCGAGCATTGGCCGATAGGCTTGGCTCGCGCAAGGGGAATGTGGCTGTGCAGGCGCCGCATCACCGTCATTGCGAGGAGCGACACCTGTAGGGCGGATTAGCGCAGCGTAATCCGCCAGTCGCTGCCTCGCGGCGGATTACGCTACGCTAATCCGCCCTACAGGCTGGACGCTCACGCCCTGGGATGCGCCGTCTTGTAGACCTCGAACAGCCGTTCGGTGTCGATCCCGGTATAAATCTGCGTGGTCGAGAGCGAGGCGTGGCCGAGCAGTTCCTGGATCGCGCGCAGGTCGCCGCCGCGGGTCAAAAGGTGCGTCGCAAACGAGTGCCGCAGCGCATGCGGCGTGGCGCTGTCGGGCAGGCCCAGCGCGCCGCGCAGCCGTTCCATGGTGAGCTGGATGATCCGCGGGCTCAGGGGGCCGCCGCGGGAGCCCAGGAAGATCGGCCCTTCGGCGGGGAGCGGATGCGGGCAGATCGCGACATAGTCCTGGACCAGCGCCAGCACGTTTTGCAGCACCGGCACCATGCGCGTCTTGTTGCCCTTGCCGGTCACGATCAGCACGTCGCCGGCGCCGGGCGCGGGCACGTCGCGGCGCTTCAACCCGAGCGCTTCGGAGATGCGCAGGCCCGAGCCATACAGCAGCGCCATCACGGCGGCGTCGCGCGCCCAGATCCAGGGCTCGCGATTTTCGCCGGCGCGTTCGGTGGCATCGGCAAAACGTTTGGCCGCAGCCATCTGGATCGGTTTTGGCAGGCTTTTTCCCACCTTCGGCGCGCGGATCGCCGACAACGCGCCGACCTTGCCCTTGCCTTCCTGTTCGAGGAACCGGCCGAACGAGCGCAATCCCGCCAGCGCCCGCATCAGGGATCGCCCGCCGATGCCGCCGGCGCGCCGCGATGCCATGAAGGCCCTGACATCGCTGGCCTCAAGCGCTGCAAAGCGCGGCAGCGTCACCTGCGCGCCCCAATGCTCGGCAAGAAAGGTCAGGCACTGCCGGACGTCGCGGGCATAGGCCTCCAGCGTCTTCGGCGACAGCCGGCGTTCGGCGCGCAGATGCGACAGCCATCGCGTCATCTGCAGCGCGAGATCCTCGCCGGCGCAGGCGAGGTCGATGTGCGGGGGAGCAACCTTGGCCATTGGTTCTCGAAGCAGGTGTATTGCGGCCGATACTATCACATCCGGGTCGTTACCCTTTGATGAACCACCATCGTCATTCCGGGGCGCGCCATCGGGCCGCGCTTTTGCGCGGAGCCGCTTGGCGCGAATCCGAAATCCAGCAGTCATCTCCGTGTCCCGGGCGCGATGCAGCACGCCGTTCTTCACGGCGTGATGCTTCGCAGAACCGGGACCGTAACAGGCGCCGGCGCCCGTGACGGTCCCGGCTCTGCGGTGCACCGCTCCGCAAGAGCTACGCGCTGCACCGCGTCCGGGACACGCCCGAAAAAGGCGCATCCCGGAATGACGGTGCATGAGGTGAAACCCACCCGGCACACGCGCGTGTCGCTGGTCTCGACCGGCTGGTATCTCTAAGTTAGGAGCATGATGGTTTTGCACCGAATCGCTACGACGCTCAACTCACCTCTCCCCGCAGGGGAGAGGTCGCCGTGCATCGTCAGATGCGCGGCGGGTGAGGGGCTTCGCCCCGAGTTCGAGTGCGTGGAGAGACCCCTCACCCGAAGCCTTCGCTGCCGCTCCGGCTTCGACCTCTCCCCTCCGGGGAGAGGTAAGAAGCAGCCGCTTTCAACCTGAATTCTCGATGGATACACCCGCGCAGCTCTTTACCTCACCTGCATCGTCGGCCGCGCGCGTGGTCGACGTGCTGGTGCCGGTCGCGCTCAATCAGGCCTATTCCTACCGCGTGCCGCGCGGCATGGAGCTTAAGCCGGGCGACGTGGTGTGCGTGCCGCTGGGGCCGCGCGAGGTGATCGCGGTGGTGTGGGCGGAAAACAAAAATCCCGATCCGCGCCTGCACAATCGCCTCAAGGACATAAGCGAAAAGCTCGACGTGCCGCCGCTTCGCGACGAACTGCGCAAGCTGGTCGACTGGGTCGCCAACTACACGCTGTCGGCGCGCGGCATGGTGCTGCGCATGACCTTGCGGATGGGCGAGCATCTCGGCCCCGAGCGGGTGCGGGTCGGCGTGCGGCTGGCGGGCCCGCCGCCGCAGCGCATGACCCCGGCGCGTCGGCGATTGATCGCGGTTTTGTCGGACGGACTGCTGCACGGAAAATCCGAAGCCGCCAGGGAAGCGGGCGTCAGCGCCGGCGTGCTCGACGGCCTGGTCGACGAGGGCACGCTGGCCACCGAGGCGCTGCCGCCGGCGCCGCCGCCGCCCGCGCCCGATCCGTCGTTCGCGATACCGGATTTTTCGCGGCCTCAGCGCGCCGCGGTGGACGCGATGCGGGCGCTGGCGGCGAACGGCACCTTTCACGTCGCGTTGCTCGACGGCGTCACCGGCTCGGGCAAGACCGAGGTTTATTTCGAGGCGGTCGCGGAGGTCATCCGCAGGGGCAAGCAGGCGCTGATCCTGATGCCGGAGATCGCGCTGACCGGACAATTCCTCGACCGTTTTGCCCGGCGTTTCGGAGTGCGGCCGATCGAGTGGCATTCCGAGCTGACGCCGCGCACCCGCGCCCGCAACTGGGCGGCGATCGCGGCAGGCGAAGCGCAGGTGGTGGTGGGCGCACGCTCCGCGTTGTTTCTGCCCTACGCCAATCTCGGACTGATCGTGGTCGATGAGGAGCACGATCAGGCTTACAAGCAGGACGACGGCGTGCATTATCACGCCCGCGACATGGCGGTGGTGCGCGCCAACATCGCGAAAATTCCGGTTCTGCTGGCCTCCGCGACGCCGTCGGTCGAAACCGAGGTCAACGCGCGCAAGGGGCGCTACCAGCGCGTGGCGCTGCCACAGCGCTTCGGCGGCCAGCACATGCCGCATATCGAGGCGATCGACCTGCGCCGCGAGACGCCGCCGCGCGGACGATTTATTTCGCCGCGGCTGGCCGAGGAAATCCGCATCGCGGTGGAGCGGCGCGAGCAGGCGCTGCTGTTCCTCAATCGCCGCGGCTATGCGCCGCTGACGCTGTGCCGGACCTGCGGGCATCGCTTCGCCTGCACCATTTGCGACGCCTGGCTGGTGGACCACCGCTTTCGCCAGCGCCTGGTCTGCCATCACTGCGGCTTCTCGATGCCGCGGCCACACGTCTGTCCGCACTGCGCGGCGGAACAATCGCTGGTGGCGGTCGGTCCGGGCGTCGAGCGCCTGCAGGAAGAGGCGGCAGCGCTGTTTCCAGACGCGCGCACAATGGTGCTGTCGAGCGACCTGATCACCTCGATCGAGACCATGCGCAGCGAACTCAACGAGATCGCCGAGGGCCGCGTCGATATCATCATCGGCACCCAGCTGGTGGCGAAGGGACACAATTTTCCGCGTCTCAACCTGGTCGGCGTGGTCGATGCCGACCTCGGCTTGAGCAATGGCGACCCGCGCGCCGCCGAGCGCACCTTCCAACTGCTCAACCAGGTGATCGGCCGCGCCGGCCGCGACCAGGGCCGCGGCATCGGCTATCTGCAGACCCATCAGCCCGAGCATCCGGTGATGAAGGCGCTGGTGGCCTGCGACCGCGAGGCGTTTTATGCGAGCGAAATCGAGCAACGCGAACGCGCGCTCTATCCGCCGTTCGGCCGGCTGGCGAGCCTGATCATCTCCGCCGGCGATCGCCCCACCGCGGAAAGTTTTGCGCGCCGGCTCGCAGCGGTCTCGCCGATCGACCCGCGCATCCAGGTGCTGGGGCCGGCGGAGGCGCCGCTCGCGGTGATCAAGGGCCGCTACCGCTTCCGGCTATTGGTGAAGTCCGCGCGCGGCGTCGACCTGTCGGAATACTTGCGCGAATGGCTCGCGGCGGGGCCGAAGACCAAGGGCAATCTCAAGCTCGAGGTGGATGTCGATCCGCAGAGTTTTTTGTGAACGTCAGTCCGTAGGGCGGATTAGCGCAGCGTAATCCGCCGCGTCGCGGGCGAATGGCGGATTACGCTACGCTAATCCGCCCTACGAATTGGATTGCTTCGCTTCGCTCGCAAATGACGGCGCGGAAAGAAGCGTTCCGTCATCCTGAGGAGCCGCGCGCTTGCGCGGCGTCTCGAAGGATCGCCACTTGCGCTTGTGGACCATCCTTCGAGGCTCGCCGCGAAGAGGCGGCGAGCACCTCAGGATGACGGTTGAGTGTGTGGCTCGAAAAAAAGACACGTGTTTTGGCGTCGACCTGCGATCCGTGGCTAAGCTGCGCGAGATATTATTTGTCTTTTACCGACTGCGCGGCCTGCCAATCCAGAACCTCCTTGATAGCGATTGCTTGAAATTCCTCAAACGTGCCTTGCTCTTTCAGGAAATCATCAAGCGTGCTCAGCTCGGCCAACGAACGTGGCGGTTTCTTTTTCTTGGCCGTGGTCATGCGAGCATCCTTCTGGCTTCAAAACATCCGAGCCAGCGTAGGCGATTCACAACAAGCGCGAGACAGATCAATACGAGCAAAGCCAGCGGCGTAATCGGATTCCGCGCGTCGCGATAACGCACAAAAAAGCCCTGCCGTCATTTGCGCGGCGGGCTTTTGACGACGATAGCGGCTACATTGCTCTTCATGCACGAGCCATCATTGATCAATGGTCGCCGGAGTCTTTGGAACGTTGTGTGGGGTGACTTGGACCGTCGTCGCTATGGGAGAATGAACGCATGATCCTGAACCAGAGCTACGTATTGCTTGCCGTAGCCATCGTGGTTGCACTCATCAACTTCCTTGGCGCGTATTTCGCGGTGAGAGAAGCGCGGCAACGAAACAATGCAGTCCGTAGGGCGCAATAGCGTAGCGTATTGCGCCGCGTCTCCCGGGGATGGCGGATTACGCTACGCTAATCCGCCCTACACACTGTCCCCGTCATGCCCGCGCTCGGCGCGGGCATCCACGTCTTTCTTCCTCTCTTCAAGAAAGCAAGACGTGGATGGCCGGGACATGCCCGGCCATGACGCGGAGAGTGGCAGGCGATGAAGCACAAAAAAGCCTGCCGTCATTGCGACGGCAGGCTCTTCTCGTCTGGGGGAAGCTCCCGCAGACGTACTAGACGCAACGCGTACTATTCTTGATTGCGCAAACGCGCGCTCAGGAAACCACCTCGGCCGTAACCCGGCCCACGCCGGCGCTGGTCAGGCCGATGGCGCGGGCGGCGCCGGTGGAGAGGTCGAGCACGCGGCCGCGGATGAAGGGGCCGCGGTCGTTGATGGTGACGACGACGCTGCGGCCGCTATGGGTCACCCGCAGTTTGGTGCCGAAGGGCAGGCTGCGGTGCGCCGCGGTCATGGCGCCCTGGTTGAAGCGCGCTCCGGAGGCGGTCCTGCTGCCGGATTCGTTGCCGTAATAGGACGCCATGCCGGAGAAGCTGCGGCCGGAGCCGCCACCGACCGAGGCGTTGGCGTCGCGCCAGGAAGAATTGCCGGCGTGATGGGCATGATGATGATGGCGATGATGATGCCTCGATTTGGCCGAGGCTTCGGTGATACCCCCACCGAGCAGCAGAGTTCCGGCGAACAGTGCGATCGCCGTGCGCGACCGGGTTAGATCTCCCGGTGCCGTCTTCTTGAATTTCAGCATATACCAAGTCCCTCAGATAGTATTGCCACATATGTGGCAAGTGGAACCCCCGTCCCATTTGCATGGCGAACCGTTGAGTGGTCAATGAGGCGTAAACTTGGCAAGGTTTTAGTTCCAGTTACAGATGAAATATCTTGTGATGGAGCAGGATATTGGTGCACGCCGCCGCGTTAACCAAATATTAACTATCAGTATACTCCAAGTTACTTGGAAGTATTGTAGAAGCAAGTCATCGCGGGGCGTGCGCAGCATTCTTCAAGTAACGCCGCAAGAGAAATGACCGGGGCGATTTCGGCGTTCCGGCGCCCGATGCATGGGGCGCATGCAATTGCAGACGGAACGATTTGAGGAGGACGGGACGTGGCTCACTCGTCATTCCGGGGCGCGCGCGCCGGAGCCTGTCATCGGGCCGTGCTTTGCGCGGACCCGTTGGCGCGAACCCGGAATCCAGAAACATACGCCGCTGCTGGATTCCGGTTCTCCCCAACAGGGCGCATCCCGGAATGACGAACCAAGGCGCGTGCGCGTTCTCGAGCGGGTTGCGACAAGGCGGCGCCGGTCGCCTGCCTCATGTTGCACCTGCGCTCTTGCTATGTTAGCAAAGCCGCGATTTTAACGGTGCCGGTATTTCTCGTACTGGTCGAAAATCGAAGTCCCGCTTGAATTCCAAGGACTTGGGTCGCTAGCGCTGCATTGTGGCGATGGTTTTCCCCTTGGCGTTTGACAGCTTAAAAGAGCGCGCTTGTGGCAGCTGAAGATCCGTCGGTTTCGGGAGTGTCCGGTCGTTACGCAACGGCCTTGTTCGAACTGGCGCGCGATGAAAAATCCGTCCACGCCGTCAAGGCCGATCTCGACAGGTTCGACGCCATGCTGGCGGACAGTCCCGACCTGTTGAGGCTGGTGCGCAGCCCGGTTTTTTCGGCCGGTTCGCAGGCCAAAGCGCTGGCGGCCGTGCTCGAAAAAGCCGCAATCGGCGGCATCTCCGCAAACTTCCTGAGAGTTCTCACCGCCAATCGCCGGCTGTTTGCGGTAGCCAACGTCATCCGCGCGTTCCGCGCGCTGGTGGCAAAGTTCAAGGGCGAAGCCACCGCCAACGTCACCGTCGCCGAAGCGCTCAGCGACAAGAATCTCGACGCCCTGAAAACCTCGCTGAAATCAGTGACGGGCAAGGACGTCGCGCTCAACGTGAAGATCGATCCGTCCATCATCGGCGGGCTTGTGGTCAAGCTCGGCAGCCGCATGGTGGATAGCTCGCTTCGCACCAAACTCAATTCGATCAAGCACGCGATGAAAGAGGCAGGCTGATGGACATCCGCGCCGCGGAAATTTCCGCGATCCTGAAGGACCAGATCAAGAATTTCGGCCAGGAGGCTGAGGTTTCCGAAGTCGGACAGGTGTTGTCCGTCGGCGACGGCATCGCCCGCGTCTACGGCCTCGACAACGTCCAGTCCGGCGAGATGGTCGAGTTCGAAAACGGCACCCGCGGCATGGCGCTCAATCTCGAAACCGACAATGTCGGCATCGTGATCTTCGGCGGCGACCAGGAGATCAAGGAAGGCCAGACCGTCAAGCGCACCCGCGCCATCGTCGATACGCCGGTCGGCAAGGGCCTGCTCGGCCGCGTGGTCGATGCGCTCGGCAATCCGATCGACGGTAAGGGCCCGATCCAGTCGACCGAACGCAAACGCGTCGACGTCAAGGCGCCCGGCATCATTCCGCGCAAGTCGGTGAACGAGCCGATGGCCACCGGCCTCAAGGCCATCGACGCGCTGATCCCGATCGGCCGCGGCCAGCGCGAACTGATCATCGGCGACCGCCAGACCGGCAAGACCGCGATCGCCCTCGACACCATTCTCAACCAGAAGCCGCTCAACGCCTCGACCGACGAGAAGATCAAGCTGTATTGCGTCTACGTCGCGATCGGCCAGAAGCGCTCGACGGTCGCGCAGTTCGTCAAGGTGCTGGAAGAGCAGGGCGCGCTGGAATATTCGATCATCGTCGCCGCCACCGCTTCCGATCCGGCGCCGATGCAGTACATCGCGCCGTTCACCGGCTGCACCATGGGCGAATACTTTCGCGACAACGGCATGCATGCGGTCATCATCTATGATGACTTGTCGAAGCAGGCGGTGGCCTATCGCCAGATGTCGCTGCTGCTGCGCCGCCCGCCGGGCCGCGAAGCCTACCCCGGCGACGTGTTCTATCTGCATTCGCGCCTGCTCGAGCGCGCCGCCAAGCTCAATGACGACAAGGGTTCGGGCTCGCTGACGGCGCTGCCGGTGATCGAAACCCAGGCCAACGACGTCTCGGCCTATATTCCGACCAACGTGATCTCGATCACCGACGGACAGATCTTCCTCGAGAGCGATCTGTTCTTCCAGGGCATCCGGCCCGCGGTGAACGTCGGTCTCTCGGTGTCGCGCGTCGGATCGTCGGCGCAGACCAAGGCGATGAAGAAGGTCGCCGGCAAGATCAAGGGCGAGCTTGCGCAGTACCGCGAAATGGCGGCGTTCGCGCAGTTCGGCTCCGACCTCGACGCCGCGACGCAGCGCCTGCTCAACCGCGGCTCGCGCCTCACCGAATTGTTGAAGCAGCCGCAGTTCTCGCCGCTGAAGATGGAAGAGCAGGTGGTGGTGATCTGGGCCGGCACCAACGGCTATCTCGATCCGCTGCCGGTTGCGAAGGTGCGCGGGTTCGAGGACGGCCTGCTGTCGCTGGTGCGCGGAAAACATGTCGAGATCCTCAACACCATCCGCGACAGCCGCGACCTTTCCGACGACACCGCCGGCAAGCTCAAGGCCGTGGTCGAAGATTACGCGAAGACGTTCGCGGCATAATTTTCCCGTCATGGCCGGGCCTGTCATCGCAAGTCGGGTTTACCCGACTTGCGCAAAAAAATAGAAGGACGGAACTCGGTAACGAGTTCCTACGCATCCACGTCTTTGGACGTGTGCAAGAAGTAAGACGTGGATGCCCGGGACAAGCCCGGGCATGACGAACTTAAAGAACTGAAGAGATGGCTTCACTTAAAGACATGCGCGTCCGCATCGCCTCGACCAAGGCGACGCAGAAGATCACCAAGGCGATGCAGATGGTCGCGGCGTCAAAACTGCGCCGCGCGCAGAACGCCGCCGAGGCCGCGCGGCCCTATGCCGAGAAGATGGACGCGGTGATCTCGAATATCGCCACTGCCGCCGCCGGTTCTCCGGGCGCGCCGGTGCTGCTGGCCGGCACCGGCAGCGACCAGGTGCACCTGCTGCTGGTCTGCACCGGCGAGCGCGGCCTCTCCGGCGCCTTCAACTCCTCGATCGTGCGCCTCGCCCGCGAGCGCGCGCTGGCGTTGATGAACCAGGGCAAAGAGGTAAAGTTCTTCTGCGTCGGCCGCAAAGGCTATGAACAGCTGCGCCGCAACTTCGAAAAGCAGATCGTCGAGCATGTCGAATTGCGCTCGGTGCGCCAGCTCGGCTTTGTCAACGCCGAAGACATCGCCAAAAAGGTAATCGCGCGATACGAAGCCGGCGAGTTCGACGTATGCACGCTGTTCTATTCGCGCTTCAAGTCGGTGATCGCGCAGATCCCGACCGCGCAGCAGATCATCCCGCTGGTGGTGGAAGCGACCGATGCCAAGGCCGGTCCGGCGACATCCTACGAATACGAGCCGGAAGAGGATGAAATCCTTAACCAGCTGTTGCCGCGCAATCTCGCGGTGCAGATTTTTCGCGCGCTGCTGGAAAACAACGCCTCGTTCTACGGCGCGCAGATGAGCGCGATGGATAACGCCACCCGCAATGCCGGTGACATGATCCGCAAGCAGACCTTGATCTACAACCGAACCCGCCAGGCGATGATTACCAAGGAGCTGATCGAAATCATCTCCGGCGCCGAGGCAATCTAAAGGAGGCTAACGATGGCATATGTCACCAGGGGCACCACATCAGGCGGACGCAACGGACGCGCGGTTCTCGAAGGCGGCGGCCTTGGCCTCGCGATGGGCTTTCCGAAGGAACTCGGCGGCGCCGGCGACGGCCATAACCCCGAGCAGCTGTTCGCGCTGGGCTGGTCGTCCTGCTACTGCCAGGCCTTGATGCTGGTCGCGAAAAAGCACGGCATCGATGCGCAGGCCGCGAAAGTGACCTGCGAAGTCACGCTGAACACCGAGGGCGGCTTCAACCTCGCCGCCGAGTTGAAGGTTTCGCTCGCCGGCGCCGACAAGGACAAGCTTCAGGCGGCGGCGGACGAAGCCCACACGGTGTGCCCGTATTCCAAGGCGACCAAGGGCAACATCCCCGTCAAGGTGACGGTTGTATAATTCCCATGCGTCATTGCGAGCGAAGCGAAGCAATCCAAATCCGGTTTCCGAAGCTGGATTGCTTCGTCGCTTACGCTCCTCGCAATGACGAAAAGCGATAGAGCAGACTTCAAGGAGAGAGTTTTATGGCTACCCCTGCCAACCAGACCGGACGCATCACGCAGGTCATCGGCGCCGTCGTCGACGTGCAGTTCGAGGGACATCTGCCGGCGATCTTGAACGCGCTCGAGACCCAGAACGGCGGCAATCGCCTGGTGCTCGAGGTCGCACAGCATCTCGGCGAATCCACGGTGCGCACCATCGCGATGGATACCGCCGAAGGCCTGGTGCGCGGTCAGGAAGTCGGCGACACCGGCAACCCGATCATGGTCCCGGTCGGCGCCGGCACGCTCGGCCGCATCATGAATGTGATCGGCGAGCCGGTCGATGAAGCGGGTCCCATCGCGTCGGAAGGCAACCGCGCCATCCATCAGCCGGCGCCGGCCTATACCGACCAGTCCACCGAATCGGAAATTCTCGTCACCGGCATCAAGGTCGTCGATCTCTTGGCGCCCTATGCCAAGGGCGGCAAGATCGGCCTGTTCGGCGGCGCCGGCGTCGGCAAGACCGTGCTGATTCAGGAATTGATCAACAACGTCGCGAAAGCCCATGGCGGTTACTCGGTGTTCGCCGGCGTCGGCGAGCGCACCCGCGAAGGCAACGACCTCTATCACGAGTTCATCGAATCCGGCGTCAACAAGAAGGGCGGCGGCGAAGGCTCGAAATGCGCGCTGGTGTATGGCCAGATGAACGAGCCGCCGGGCGCGCGCGCCCGCGTCGGCCTCACCGGCCTCACCGTCGCCGAGCATTTCCGCGACCAGGGCCAGGACGTGCTGTTCTTCGTCGACAACATTTTCCGCTTCACGCAGGCCGGCTCCGAAGTGTCGGCGCTGCTCGGCCGCATTCCTTCCGCGGTGGGCTATCAGCCGACGCTCGCCACCGACATGGGCGCGATGCAGGAGCGCATCACCACCACCACCAGGGGCTCGATCACCTCGATCCAGGCGATCTACGTTCCGGCCGACGACTACACCGATCCGGCGCCGGCGACGACGTTCGCCCATCTCGATGCCACGACCAACCTCGATCGCGCGATTTCGGAAAAGGGCATCTATCCGGCGGTGAACCCGCTGGATTCGACCTCGCGCATGCTCTCCCCGCTGATCGTCGGCGAAGAGCATTACAACACCGCGCGCATGGTCCAGCAGATCCTGCAGAAGTACAAATCGCTGCAGGACATCATCGCCATTCTCGGCATGGATGAACTCAGCGAAGAGGACAAGATCACGGTCGCCCGCGCACGCAAGATCGAGCGCTTTTTGTCGCAGCCGTTCTTCGTCGCCGAAGTGTTTACCGGCTCGCCCGGCAAATTCGTCGACCTCGCCGACACCATCAAGGGTTTTCGCGGATTGTGCGAAGGCAAGTACGATCACCTGCCGGAGCAGTCCTTCTACATGGTCGGCACCATCGAAGAAGCCGTCGAGAAGGGCAAGAAGCTCGCGGCCGAAGCGGCGTAAATTCAGCGAATAGCGAATAGGGAGTAGCGAATAGGGATAGAGAATAACGGACAGCGCACTATTCGCTATTCGCTATTCGCCATTCGCTAAGACAACATGGCCACCTTCCACTTCGATCTCGTCTCGCCGGAAAAGCTCGCCTTCTCCGGCGAAGTCGATCAGGTTGATATCCCCGGCGTGGAGGGCGATTTCGGCGCGCTCGCCGGCCACGCCCCGGTGGTGGCGGCGATCCGGCCGGGAATTCTCACGGTGACGGTCGGCGGTAGCCACGAAAAAATCATCGTGCTCGGCGGTCTTGCCGAAGTGTCGGAGAACGGCCTCACCGTGCTGGCCGACGTCGCGAAGTCGATGGACGAGATCGACAAGGCGGCGTTCGCCGACAAGATTTCCGACATGGAAGCCAAGCTTGCCGAGAAGGAAGGCTCCGAACTCGACCGCGCCATCGAGCGGCTCGACCATTTCAAGAGCATCCAGACCCAGCTCAATTCGACGGCGATGCATTAGTCTCGTCATTCCGGGGCGCGCCTCTTCGGCGCGAACCCGGAATCCAGAACCAGAGCGCGATGCGTCTGGATCCCGGGTCTGCGCCCAAGAGGGCGCATCCCGGATGACGGTTGTGCTATCGCGCCGCCGCTGACGTCATTGCGAGCCAGCAGGTCGGCGCAAAGCGCCGCCTGATGACGCGAAGCAATCCAGAAGCCACGAAGAAAGACTGGATTGCTTCGTCGCAAGTGCTCCTCGCAATGACGCCTCGTCTTATTTCTTATAAGCCGCGATCACGGCTTCCCCGTCGGCGCCGGCCTTTTTCGACCAGTCGGCCGTCAGCTGCTCGCCGATTTTCTCAAGGCCCGCCTTCAGCGCGGGAGGCGGCGGAAGCACCTTCATCTTGTTGGCGCTGAGCTGTTCGAGATACCACTTCGCCTTTTCTTCCGCGAGCTTCCAGCCGCGTTCCTCGGCGACCGCCGCGGCCTTGAGGATCGCATCCTGGGTCGGCTTGTCGAGCGCGTCGAAGGCCGCCTTGTTCACGAAGGTGACGTTCTTCGGAATCCAGGCCTGCGTATCATAGAAATGCGTCATGCTTTCCCAGGCCTTGCTGTCGTAGCCGGTCGAGCCCGAGGTCATGAACGCGTTGACGACGCCGGTCGCCAGCGCCTGCGGCAATTCCGCCGCCTGGATGGTGATGGGCTGTGCGCCGACCAGCTCGGCGATGCGCGAGGTGCCGACATTGTAGGCGCGCCATTTCAGGCCCTTCATATCCTCCATGGTGTTGAGGTCTTTCTTGGCATAAATGCCCTGCGGACCCCAGGGCACCGCGAACAGCAGCAGCAGGCCTTGCGACGCGAGCTTCTTCTCGATCGCGGGTTTCGACGCCAGCCACAGTTTCTTGCTGGCCGGATAGCTGGTGGCCAGGAACGGCACGACATCGATGCCGAACAGCGGATCTTCGTTCTCATGCAGCGAGATCAGGACCTCGCCGGCCTGCGCCTGACCGGTTGCGACCGCGCGCTTGATTTCCGGCGCCTTGAACAGCGACGCCGCAGGATGCACGGTGATTTGCAGCTTGCCGCCGGTGGCATCGGCCACGTCCTTGGCAAACGCGGCCAGATTCACCGAATGCGGATTGTCCGCGGGATAGGCCGCCGGAAGATTCCATTTTGTCTGCGCCATTGCCGGGGCGGCAAGCGCCGCGACGCCAGCCAGGATCGCGCAGGTTTTTAGCAGCCTGAACATGACAACACCTCTCTCTAGCCGGGGAATGCCATCCGCGGCAGCCCGTAGCCCGTAGGGCGGATTAGCGCAGCGTAATCCGCCGATTCCGTTGTTGCCTGGATGGCGGATTACGCTTCGCTAATCCGCCCTACAGCTGAACACCTTTCTAGCCGGGGAATGCCATCCGCGGCAGCACCATCACGATATCAGGAAACACCGTGATGATGGCGACCGCGACAACGAGCAAAAAGAAGAACGGCAGCGCCGCCTTGGCGACCGTGTTGGAATCCTTGCCGCTCATGGTCTGCAGGACGAACAGATTGAAGCCGACCGGCGGCGAGACTTCGGCCATTTCCACCACCAGCACCACGAAAATACCGAACCAGACGAGGTCGAAGCCGGCCTGCTTCACCATCGGAATGACGATGGCCGTGGTTAGCACGATCATGGAAATGCCGTCGAGTGCCGTGCCGAGCACGATGTACATGACGGTGAGCGCCGCGATCAGCGAATAGGGGCGGAGCTGGAAACTGTTCACCCAGGTCGCGAGCGCCAGGGGAATCCCGGTATAGGCCATCGACGTCCCCATGTAGGAGGCGCCCGCCAGGATCAAGAGGATCATGCAATTGACCCGGGTTGCGCCCATCACGCTCGCCCAGAACGCCGGCCAGGTCAGCGCGCCTTGCCACCACGCGATCGCCAGCGATCCCAGCACGCCCCAGGCCGCGCATTCCGTCGCCGTCGCCCAGCCCATCAGCAGCGACAGGAAGACGAAAGCGATCAGCAGCAGACAAGGAACGAGATTGAGCGATTCCGCGATCTTCTTGCGAAAACTCATCGGCGGATCGGCCGGCGGTGTGCGGTTCGGATGGGCAAGCGACCAGGCCGCGATGTAGCCGGAATAAAGCGCCATCACCAGAAAACCCGGCAGGAATCCGGCGAGGAAAACCTGGATGATGGAGACGTTCGCCTGCACGGCGTAGACCACCATGGTGATCGACGGCGGGATCAGGATGCCGAGCGTGCCCGCGCCGGCCAGCGAGCCGAGGCTCACGCCCTCGTCATAGCCGCGCTTCTTCAGTTCGGGCAGCGCGATCTTGGCAACCGTGGCGCAGGTCGCGGCCGATGATCCCGACACCGAACCGAACACGCCGCAGGCGAGCACATTGACGTGCATCAGCCGGCCCGGCAGCCAGTTCAGCCAGGGCGCAAATCCGCGAAACATTTCCTCCGACAGCCGCGTGCGAAACAGGATTTCGCCCATCCAGATGAACAGCGGCAGGGCTGCGAGCGACCACGACGCGCTGTTGCCCCACACCGTCGTCGCAAGCACGCTGCCCGCCGGAATGCCGCCGCCGACGAATTGCATGCCGGCCCATCCCGTCGCCATCAAGGCAACCGCGATCCAGACGCCCGCGCCAAGCAGCAGCCCAAGCAATCCCAGCAGAATGGCGGCGATGGAGAGAAGCTCCATGTCAGACCCCGCTCTGCATGGCGCGCTCGATGACTTCCTCGGCGCTCTGTGGTTTCGGCAATTCGTAGCGCGGCGCAAAGCCGCGCAGCACATGGACCAGCTCATCGACAAACGCGATGAACAGAATCACCAGGCCGCCGGAGTAGCCGAGCTGCGGAATCCACAGCGGCACCGCGATGACGCCCTGCGAAATGTCGAAAAATTTCCACGACTGCCAGGTCATGACCGCGGCATGCCAGGCGAAAAAGCCGATGAAGCCGGTGCCGACGAAAAGCGCCGCGATCTCCACCACATGGCGGACGCTGTCGCCGAGACGGTCGATCAACAGACCGACGCGGATCATCTCGCCGTGCTTGAATGTATGCGCGAGCCCGAGGAAGGCCGTTGCCGCCATGCACCATGAGATGAAATCGTCGCCCGCCGGAATATTGATGCCGAGCGGCCGGCCGGCCGAAAGCAGCATCATCAGCACGAAGATCGCAATCAGGAAAACTCCGGCGAGATAGCCGGAGTAAAGGTAGAGCCGGTCGAGAAACAGGCGGATCATGGTGTCCTTATTCCTCACACGCAGTTTGCCTGGACGCAACAGGCGGAGCGTCACACCCCAACGTCGTCCCCGCGAAGGCGGGGACCCATAACCACCGTAGTTATGGTCAGGTGAGATAGTTGCCCCATCTTCGCTTAATTCGAAAATCCTGGGCGTATGGGTCCCCGCCTTCGCGGGGACGACGAAAGAGCTTTTTAGCGCGGGCGTGTTACTCCTGAATTCTCCTTACACGAACTGCGCAAAACGCCGCGCCACTTCGCGATAGACCTCGCGCCGGAACGGCACCACCAGATCGGCCACGCGGTCAAGCTGCTCCCATCGCCATTGGTCGAATTCCGGCGGCTGGCCGTTGCGCGGCGTCAGCGGATCGACCTCGTTGTCATCCCCGGTAAAGCGCAGCGCGAACCACTTTTGGCGCTGGCCGCGGAATTTCGCCAGCCGGTGCGACTGCGGTCCGTCAAACGGCGGGAAGTCGTAGGCCAGCCAGTCGGTTTCGCCGAGATAGTCGGCGCTGCGGACGCCGGTCTCTTCCCATAATTCGCGTATCACCGCATCGCGCGGATTTTCCTTTTCGTCGATGCCGCCTTGCGGCATCTGCCATTCCAGCCCGGGAAGGATGATTTCAGGTCCATCGTCCCTGAAGCGCCGCCCGATCAGGACCCGGCCTGATGCGTTGAACAGCGCGACACCGACATTGGGGCGATAGGGTTTTTCGTCAGTCATAGGGTCAAGCCACGCATTCAACCGTCATCCTGAGGAGCCGCGCGCTTGCGCGGCGTCTCGAAGGATGGCCGCGGGCACTGGCGCTTGTGGCCATCCTTCGAGGCTCGCCGAAGACGGCGAGCACCTCAGGATGACGGCTGAGTGTGCGGCTTGGAAAAAGCGATGACCTGAAGGTCGGGGCGATTCGACTTAACACCATCCCGCTCTAACCATCCGCGAGCTTGGAAAACTCTTTCACCACGCGCTCATAGACCGGGCGCTTGAACGGAACGATCAGGTTGGGGAGATTCTTCATCGGCTCCCAGCGCCAGCTGACGAACTCGGCCTTGTGACCGCCGCCGGGGCTTTCGACATTGATTTCGGCGTCCTTGCCGGTGAACCGCACCGCGTACCATTTCTGCCGCTGGCCGCGGTAGCGGCCTTTCCAGGTGCGTCCGGCAACGGTGCGGGGAATGTCGTAGATCAGCCACTCCGCCACCTCGCCGAGCTTCTCGACCGAGCGCACGCTGGTTTCCTCGTAGAGTTCGCGCTTCGCCGCCGCCCAGGGTTCTTCGCCGGGATCGACGCCGCCCTGCGGCATCTGCCAGACATGGGATTGATCGACATGTTCGATGCCGCCGGCGCGGCGGCCGATGAACACCAGCCCCGCCGCGTTGATCAGCATCATGCCGACGCAAGTCCGATAGGGCAGGTCTTCGTAGCGCGCCATTCCGTCGATGCCTCTCGCGTTGTTCTCTCCTCATGGTGAGGAGGCAGCTCTTGCCGCCGTCTCGAACCATGAAGCGTGTGCGGCCATCCTTCGAGACGCGGCGAAGACGCCGCTCCTCAGGATGAGGTTAGGTTAATTCGATTTTGATTTCAGCATCGCGGTTGTCAATGGCACAAGCAGGAAGCCGCGGCTTTCCAGCGACCTGGTCCAGGCGCTGATCCGCTCGATCGAAATCGGCAGTGCGGTTGCAATTCCGACCGCGGTTCCGCGTTCCCTGGCGAGGCTTTCAAGCTTCGCCAGCGCGCGATCGATTTCCACCGATGTCGGTACCGCGTCGATGCTGAAATCGGCCCTCGCGAACGGCATCGCCTGGCCCTCCGCCAGCGACGAGGCGACGCTGCGCGGCGCCGACCCGTCGTCAAGGTAGCCGAGCCCGCGTTTGGCGGCCTCGCGCAGAATAGGCTGCATGGCAGCATCGGTGACGACAAAGCGCGCGCCCATGAAATTCGCGATCCCGGCATAGCCCTGGAATCGGCTGAGATGCCAGAACAGGCGGTCGAGATTCTGCTCAGGCGTAACCGTCGTGAGCAGGGTTTGCGGCCCGGGATCGTTGTCGGGATAGTCGAACGGCTCCATCGGAATTTGCAGCAGCACCTCGTGGCGCAGCAAGCGGGCGCGCTCCACGAGCTTGCCCGGGTCCGAGCCGTAGGGCGTAAACGCCAGCGTCACCGCGGGCGGCAGTTTCATGATGGCGTCGCTGGTCTTGGTGGCGCCGACGCCGAGGCCGCCGATGACGATGGCGATACTGGGCATTTTGGCGGCGCGAGCCCGGTCGGCATCGGTGCCCCCGGCATAGGCAGTGACAGGTTTCAGGCCGTCTGCGGCGATCGGGATCATGCCGTAGCGCGATTTCTCCAGCAGGCGCTGATCGACCCCGGCCATCAGCGCGGGCGCGGCGTCACTCTCGACCTTGTCGGGCGCATCGCCGGACACCACGACATCGTGGCGCGCGCCGCTGGAGCCGTCGATGATGGTGATGGTTCTCTTGCCCGCGGGATCGGCCGGCTTTGCTATCTCGGCTGCCGATTTTACGACCGGTGGCGGCGCGCCTGTTGGCGTCATGGCGGGCTTCTCAGCTGGCGGTGCGGTGCGGATGGCGACCCGTGCGCCAGGCTCGCCGCCAAGCGGATTATCGCTGAAGACCGCAAAACCGAGGAACGCCAGCAGGAACAGGCCCATCAGCACGGCGATCGCCTGGGTGGCGGAAAACGGCAGCCGCAGGCTGCGGCGCTTCTTGCGCGCCGTTTCCTGTCCGAGCGGAGTGCTCAGATCGTCCGCCGTCTCTGCCATATCCCTCCCGGACCTCCGCCGAATCAGCCGGTCCGACAATACCACGGCGAATCAAGCGCGCGGCAGGGGCGGGCGTGAAAGCATCGCCGCAAAAGCGGGTTCCAACACATTCAACCGTCATCCTGAGGAGCCGCGCGCTTGCGCGGCATCTCGATGGATGGCCGCGGGCGCTTGTGGCCCATCCTTCGAGGCTCGCCGTGAAGAACGGCGAGCACCTCAGGATGACGGCGGTGGTTTGGCCGGTAGCAAACCGGCGAGCGGAGCTAGTGAAGCGCCGCACCCCTCAATAAAAAGGGCGGCCCGAAGGCCGCCCTTTGCGAAACTTGTTGTTGCACAAGATCAGTTGGCCGCCTTGTTGGCGGGCTTGTCGATCGCAGCCTTGTCGCCGGTGGCCGGCGCATTGGCATTGACCTTGACGCCGTGCAGCAGATCGGTCGCCATCTTCAACGCCTTGTCATCCTTGGCATCCGGCGGCACGTAGGACTGCGAGCCGGTCTTCTCATCACCCTCGGACTTCAGATGACCGCGCAGCGAGGCTTCGCCCTTGGTGTCGGTGCGCGACTTCAGCTCGTCGGGCACGTCCTGCAGCACCTCGATGTCCGGGACAATGCCCTTGGCCTGGATCGATTTGCCCGAGGGCGTGAAGTAGCGCGCGGTGGTGAGACGCAGCGCGCCGTTGCCGGAGCCGAGCGGAATGATGGTCTGCACCGAGCCCTTGCCGAACGAACGCGTGCCGACCAGCGTCGCGCGCTTGTGGTCCTGCAGCGCGCCGGCGACGATTTCCGAGGCCGATGCCGAGCCGCCGTTGATCAGGACGATCACCGGCTTGCCCTTGGTGAGGTCGCCGGCATGCGCGGAGCGGCGCTGGGTTTCCTCGGCGTTGCGGCCGCGGGTCGAGACGATCTCGCCGCGCTCGAGGAATGTATCGGAAACCGTCACCGCTTCCTCAAGCAGGCCGCCCGGGTTGTTGCGCAGGTCGATAATAAAACCCTTCAGCTTGTCGGCGCCGATCTGCGAGGTCAGCGCGCCGATTTCGCGCTTCAGGCCTTCGGTGGTCTGTTCGTTGAAGGTGGTAATGCGGATGAAGGCGATATCGTCGCTTTCGACGCGCGCGCGCACCGAGCGAACCCGGATGTTGTCGCGCACCAGCGTCACGTCGATCGGATTGTCCGCACCCTTGCGGATGATCTTGAGCCGGATCTTGGTATTGACCGGGCCGCGCATCTTCTCGACGGCCTGATTGAGGGTGAGGCCCTGCACCGCCTCGTCATCGAGGTTGGTGATGATGTCGTTGGCCATGATGCCGGCCTTCGATGCCGGCGTATCGTCGATCGGCGAGACGACCTTGATCAGCCCGTCTTCCATGGTCACTTCGATGCCGAGCCCGCCGAACTCGCCGCGGGTCTGCACCTGCATGTCGCGGAAACTCTTGGCATCCATGTAGCTGGAATGCGGATCGAGGCCGGTCAGCATGCCGCTGATGGCGGACTCGACGAGCTTGCTGTCGTCGGGCTTCTCGACATAGTCGCTGCGGACCCGCTCGAACACGTCGCCGAACAGATTGAGCTGGCGATAGGTGTCCGACGTCGCCGCCCGCGCACTCGAACCCATCAGGATCGAACGCGGCTGGGTCACGAAAAGCGTCAATGCCGCGCCCGTGGCGGCGCTGAGAAGAATTACCGAAGTCTTGCGCATCATCCGCGAACCTTTTCGCCTTCATTTGCGGCCCACCATGGGCCTGGATCAATGGGAGTGCCGTCCTTACGGAACTCGATATAGAGCACGGGTTGACTCGCATTCGCCGCGAGTATCGACGCAACCTGGGACGTGGTCCCCATGGTTGCGACCGGCTCCCCCGTAAGTACAAACTGGCCGATGTTGACCGAAATGCGCTCCATCCCGGCGATCAACACATGATACCCGCCACCGGCATTGAGGATCAAGAGTTGTCCGTAGCTGCGAAACGGTCCGGCGTAAACAACCCAGCCGTCACACGGGGTTGTGACCTGGGCGCCGGCCCTACTTGCCAAAGAAATGCCTTTTTCCACGCCACCGACGCCATCGGAACCGCCAAATTCGCGAATCTTGACGCCATTTACCGGCAGGGCGAATAAACCCTTGGCGGAGGCAAAAGCAATGGCCGGGCTGAGCCGGCCCGGGTCCTTGAGCGCCTTCAGGTTGGGCTTGCCGTTGAGGGCCGCAGGTGCGCCCTGCAGACTGGCGGTCTGGGCGGCTTTGGCGGCGCTTTTCAGGTCCTGCTCCATCCTGGCGATCAGGCTCTGCAGGCTGTCGGCCTGACGCGACAGCGCAAGCGCGCGCGCGCCCTCCGCCTCCATATCCTTTTCGATGGCGTTCTGTTTGCGCTGCCGTTCGTCGACGAGGGATGCAAGCTGGCCCTGGTCGCCCCTGAGCTTGTCGCGATCCAGGCCAAGCTGATCGCGCTCCGTGGCGATGGTCTTGCGCAAGCCGATCAGTTCGCTCAAGTCGCCCACCAGCCGTTCGGCCTGTGCCCGCATCTCCGGCACCACGGCGCCCAGCAGCATCGCCGTGCGCAGCGACTGCAGCGCGTCCTCCGGACGCACCAGCAAGGCCGGCGGCGCGCGGCGGCCGGCGCGTTGCAGGGCGGCCAGCACTTCGACGATTTCGGAGCGCCGCGAATCGAGCGAGGCGCGAATCTGCTGCTCGCGCGCATCGAGCGGACGCAGCCGCGCTTCGGCGTCGCCGATCCTGGTTTCGACGCCACGCACGCGCGCCGCGATGTCGATCAATTGCTGATTGAGCTTGCTGCGATCCTGGCCGATCGCCGCGATATCGGCCTTGAGCCTTTCCTGCAATTCCGCCGCGCTCTTTTGCTGCGCCCGCGCGGCTTCGAGTTCCTGCTCGCGCAGCTTGATCGCGTCGGCAGACGGGGCGGTGGCCTGCTGAGTTGCAGCTGCGACCTGTGCAGCCGCGGGCGAAAGCGCGAGACCGGCAAAGCTCGCGGCGAACAACATCAGGGGCAGGGCAGCGCGGATGGGCTGCCGCCGACCGCGGCGCGCGGTGTCATGGTACAAGCCTGTGTCCCGCGCTGCTTGCATCGGATCCGATCGGTGCCTTCTCTGCTTCGGCTTACGCTTAAGCGCGGTGATAAGGGTGGCCGGCCAAAATGGTCGAGGCCCGGTAAAGCTGTTCCAGAAGCATGACGCGTACCATTTGATGCGGCCAGGTCGCGGCGCCGAACGCAAGCTTGAGCTTTGCCTTGCGCCGCAAATCGGGCGAAAGTCCGTCCGCGCCGCCGATCAGAAAAAAAGTATTCGCAACCGCCTCATCCCGCCAGCGCCCAAGATGCCGGGCAAAGCCCAAGCTGTCGATGCTGTCCCCGCGTTCATCGAGCGCCACCAGCACCGATTTCTCGGTAATTCGGGCCGAAATTGCCGCGGCTTCTTCGTTTACGCGGGTCGCGGCATCTCGCGCACGGCTTTCTAAAAGTTCATGAATCTCGAGACCGCGAAAACCGAGTTTGCGGCCGGTCTCGTCGAATCGCGCGCGATAACGCTCTGCAAGTTCCCGCTCCGGGCCCTGCTTGAGGCGGCCGACTGCAATGACGACGAGATGCATCCGCGCAAACTAACATGCGCCGGGCCGATTCTCATCGGCCTTCGGCTTAAAGCGTCTTCGCCGCCGTCGGGCTTTGCGTCCACAATCGTTCCAGATTGTAGAATTCGCGGACCTCGGGTCTGAACACATGCACGATCACGTCGCCGGAATCGATCAGGACCCAGTCGCAATTGGGCAAGCCCTCGACGTGGATGCTTTTGATGCCGGTCTCTTTAAGACCTTTCGTGACGTTCTCCGCGATCGCGCCGACGTGCCGGTTGGCCCGGCCCGAGGTGACGACCATGTAATCGGAGAAGGCGGATTTGCCACGAAGATCGATGGTGACCGTTTCTTCCGCCTTCATGTCGTCGAGGCGGGAGAGGATCAGGTTCAGGGTTTTGTCGGCGTCAGGCTGCACCTGCAAAACCACGGCTGGTGTCGATGTTTTACGCGTTTTCGGTAAAACAGACTTGGACAATACAGATGTGGCCAGGGACCATTCCTTTCACTGTATCGCGAACGCCGAATCCCGGCGCCCGATGACTATACTAGGCATGTGGGGTTAATGGTTTCAATATTCCAGTGACGCTACCGATTCAGTTCTTGCGTTGTGTTGCCCAACTGCCATCCGGGTTCCTGAGACCGGTCGATGACAGGGTCGATTTCATCCCGGTCAGAAACACCCAGGCCGGAGCGTGGCTGCCGGCGAGCCTGCCGGCACAGCTTTCAGGAATGCGATACCGCTTAAGCGCCAGCGCGGCGGGCGCGGCCAGCGCGCGAAAGCTTTGCGGCGGGCGATCGATCACGGCAAAAGGCACCTGGTCAGCGATGCGCCGCCAGTTCTGCCAGCGGTGAAATTGTGCGAGGTTGTCGGCGCCCATGATCCAGACGAAGCGCAAGCCGGAACAGCGGCGGCGCAGATAGCGGATGGTGTCTTCAGTGTAGCGCGTTCCGATGACGGATTCGAGACAGCTGACATCGATGCGCGGATCGTCCGCCATTTTGCGCGCGGCCTCGGTGCGCTCGTCCAGTTCGCGCAAGCCCCGCCCATCCTTGAGCGGATTGCCCGGCGTCACCAGCCACCAGATGCGGTCCAGCTGCAGTCGCTTGATGGCAAACTGGCTGATGGCGCGATGCGCGGCATGAGGCGGATTGAACGAGCCGCCGAGCAGGCCGATGCGCATGCCGTCGGTATAAAACGGAATTTCATGAGAGGAGGAAGCGGACCGCGCCGCGACTTTCAACTCGGTCACCGCGTGCGCAGGTAGGCGTTCACGGCCGGGTCTGTCCGGTGCCGTGAACGCGGTATTTGAAGCTGGTCAGTTGCTCGGCGCCGACCGGACCGCGGGCGTGGAATTTGCCCGTCGCAATACCGATCTCCGCGCCAAAACCGAACTCGCCGCCATCGGCGAATTGCGTCGAGGCGTTATGCAGCACGATCGCCGAATCGACCTCGTTGAGAAATTTTTGCGCGGCGCCTGCGTCTTGCGTCACGATCGCATCGGTGTGCTGCGAGCCGTGCCGGCGGATGTGTGCGATGGCCTCGTCGACGCCGCCGACCACTTTTGCCGCGATGATCGCGTCTTCGTATTCGGTGTCCCAGTCCTCATCGGACGCGGGTTTTACCCGCGAATCGACGCGCTGCACGGCGTCGTCGCCGCGTACCTCGCAGCCGGCGTCGATCAGCATCGCGACCAGCGCCTTCAAATTCGCCGAAGCAGCCGCGCGATCGACCAGCAGGGTTTCGGCGGCTCCGCAGACGCCGGGGCGCCGCATCTTGGCGTTCAGCACGATCGACTTCGCCATTTCGAGATTGGCGGCGTGGTCGACATAGACATGGTTGACGCCTTCCAGATGCGCGAACACCGGCACCCTCGCCTCAGCCTCGACGCGCGCGACCAGGCTTTTTCCCCGCGCGGCACGATCACGTCGATGGCGCCGTCGAGACCGCTCAGCAGCAGTCCGACTGCGGCGCGGTCGCGGGTCGGCACCAGCGTGATCGCAGCCTCCGGCAGATCAGCTTCACGCAAGCCCTGCACCAGGCAGTCATGGATCGCGCGGCAGGACCGAAAACTGTCGGAGCCGCCGCGCAGGATCACCGCGTTGCCGGATTTCAGGCACAGCACGCCGGCGTCCGCCGTGACGTTGGGGCGGCTTTCGAAAATCACCGCGACCACGCCGAGCGGCACCCGCACGCGCTCGATGGTCATGCCGTTGGGGCGCTGCCAGCGCTCGGTGATGACGCCGACCGGATCGGGAATCTCGCGAACGGTCCTGATGCCGTCGGCCATCGCATCGACGCGCGCCGGCGTCAGCGCCAGCCGGTCGATGAAGGCCGTGGTGGCGCCGCCGGCGCGAACCTCAGTGACGTCCTCGGCGTTGGCGGCGAGAATCGCCGCTGCATTGGCACGGATGGCGCGCTCCATCGCATCGAGCGCGCGGTTTTTCTGCTCCGGCGAGGCAAGCGACAGCACCCGCGCGGCCGCGCGCGCGCGGGCGGCGAGGTCGGTCATCAGAGCCGGCAAATCGGCGCTGCCATCGATCGTCTTGAGGGAAGCAGTCATGCTGGTTCCGTTTTTCCACTTATAGCCTGATATAGCCCATAAATCAGTCGTTTACGAGGGCACAACTTGTCGAACTCCACCGGAAGAAGAATAGTGGTGCCCCATTTGCAACCGGCCGTTTGTAGCATTAGATATTACTTTATGCGGTAATTCGGAGATGACCATGGCAACCAGCTACAGCATCGGCAAACACTTCGAAGCGTTCATCGAGCGCCTGATCGCCAGCGGCCGCTACTCGACCGCCAGCGAGATCATTCGCGATGGCCTGCGCATGATCGAGGAGCGTGAGCAGGACCGCGAAGCCAAATTGGAATGGTTGCGAGCGGCGATCCAGGAGGGCCTCGATAGTCCGTCCGAGGAAGTCGACATCCACGAGTGGATGGAGGATGTGAAGCGGCGGGGGCGCCAGCGGCTTGCGGTGGCGGCGGGAATTGATGACGAGCAGGATAAACCGGCGAAAGTCGGCTAACGCCGATGTGGAAACGATTTGGACTTGGATCGCGACCAAGAACATCAAGGCTGCCGAAGAACTGTTGGATCGGTTCGAGACAATACTTGAAATGCTTGTCCGAAATCCGCACGCTGGACGTCCAAGACCTGATCTAGGTCACAACCTGCGCAGTTTTGCGGTTGAGAGTTATATCATATTCTATATTTCGCATTCCGGCGGCATCGATGTCGTCCGCGTGATGCATGGCCGGCAAGACATCAGCCCCGCCGACATGAAATAACCCTACCCCCTTGCAGCCCCGATCACCAGATCGTCGCGATGGATCATCTCGGCCCGCCCGCTGATGCCGAGAATTTGCGCGGCGTCGGAAGACGAGCGGCCCTTGATCTTGTCGGCGTCCTCGGCGTCGTAGGCGACAAGGCCGCGGCCGATTTCGTGGGTGTCGGGGCCGCGCACCACCACGGCATCGCCGCGGGCGAATTGGCCGTCGACCCGGATCACGCCCGCCGGCAGCAGGCTTTTGCCCGCGCGCAATGCCGTCACCGCGCCGGCGTCGATGATCAGCGTGCCCTTCGGCTCCAGTGATCCGGCGATCCAGCGTTTTCGCGCGGTGACGGGATTGGCCGGGGTCAGGAACCAGGTACAGCGGCCACCTTGCGCGATCGCCTGCAGCGGATGCTCGATCTTGCCGGAGGCGATCAGCATGTGGGTGCCGGCGGAGGTCGCGATCTTCGCCGCCTCGATCTTGGTGAACATGCCGCCGCGCGACAATTCGGATTCGGCGGCGCCCGCCATCGCTTCGATCTCGGCGGTAACCGACTCCACCAGCGGGATCAGTTTCGCATCCGGATTGCCAGCCGGCGGCGCGTCGTAGAGGCCGTCGATGTCCGACAGCAGGATCAAAAGGTCGGCGCTCGCCATGGTCGCTACGCGCGCCGCGAGGCGATCGTTGTCGCCGTAACGGATTTCATTGGTGGCGACGGTGTCGTTCTCGTTGATGACAGGCACCGCGCGCCATTCCAGCAGCTTTGCGATGGTGGAGCGTGCGTTGAGATAGCGGCGGCGCTCCTCGGTGTCCTGCAGCGTCACCAGGATCTGTCCGGCGCCGATGCCGTGATGGCCCAGCACCTCCGACCAGATTCGCGCGAGCGCGATCTGGCCCACCGCGGCGGCGGCCTGGCTTTCTTCCAGCTTCAAGGCGCCGCGCGGCAATTTCAATCGGCTGCGGCCGAGCGCGATCGAGCCCGACGAGACGATCAGCAATTCGCGGCCTTCGCCATGCAGTTTTGCCAGATCGGCGGCGAGCGCCGCCAGCCACGATGCCCGCACCTCGCCGGCGTCGGAATCGATCAGCAGCGAGGAGCCGACCTTGACGACGATGCGGCGGAAATTCTTGAGCTGAGGGCGGGTCATAATACGTGGGAAAACCTGGGTCGTTGAGCTCGCCGTCATTGCGAGTACGTAGGGCGGGTTAGCCGAAGGCGTAACCCGCCGTTTTGTGCGTTAGACTTGGCGGATTACGCTTCGCTAATCCGCCCTACATCTACATCAGCCCATCACGAATGCGTTGAGCTTGTTGCCGTCGGGATCGCGGAAATAGGCGGCGTAAAACCCGCTGTCGCCGCGCGGGCCGGGAGGGCCTTCGCAGGTGCCGCCGAGCGACAGCGCAAGCTTGTGGATGCGGTCGACATGCGCTTTGTCCTTTGCGCCGAACGCCGCCATGACGCCGTTGCCGACGGTCATCGGCTTGCCGTCATAGGGCAGCGCGATCCCAAATCCCGCGCCGCCGCCCGGCCCGCCCCATGCGATCAGCCGATCGTTTTCCATGAAACGTCCCATGCCCATTTCGGTGCAAAGCTTGTCATAGAACGCGGCGGCCTTCTTGAGGTCGTTGGTGCCCAATGTGACGTAGCCGATCATCGATTGCTCCCTGGCGATGTTTGGAATGGGCCGAGTCTTGCAGGTGAGCGCGGCCGGCGCAAGCCGCCTCCCGCGCCGGAAATTCCCGCCGCCGTCACTTCATTGTACTCTCGGCCTCATCCCGAAACGCCTTCCGCGACGCGTCGCGCGAATAGAACATGTGGCCGCCGGGATAGACCACGAGCTTGACGCGGTCGGGCGCGGCGTAGGCCGGCAACTGGTCGAGCAGGATCTTTGAGCCGAAATAGGGCGTCGCCAGATCGAACAGCCCATGCACCACCAGCAGCTTGAGTTTTGGGTCACGCGCGAGAATCTGGCGCAACTGCGAAAGCGACTCCGGCGGATTGAGGCCGCGCCCCCAGTCCCAGCCCTTTTCGGCCGCGCTGCTCATCAAATTGTAGGATCCGTCCGGACGCCAGTTCAGTTTGCGGGTGGTGAGGTCGACCGCCGCACTGGTGAGCGGCGCGAACAGCGGCTCGGCGGACGGATCGCCGAAATGATAGAAGCTCGAATCCGGATAGGAGTCGAAGCCGGTCACCGAGGCGTCGTAGCGTCCGGTCACCTTGCCGTTCTTGCGATCGAACTCGCGGCGAAACTCGACGGCGTCGAAGCGTCCGGCGAGCCTTCGGCTTACCGCCTGATCGATCCCGGTGAATGCCGCGATCCTGTCGGCGATGCGGCCGGTGGCCTCGGCATCGGCTTCGCCCTTGAGGATATCGATCAGAAAATCGCTGCGCGCATAGGCTTCGACGTCGGCCATATCGGCGCGGGTCACGGAGCCCTTCTCCTTCTCCCGCGCCACCGCCGCCATGGTGGGCAGGCTCCAGACATATTTCAGCATGCTGGAGCCGGAAAATTCGCGGAAGTCGAGCACCGGGGAAACCAGGATCAGGCCCTTCACGCCGACGCCCTGCTGGGTCTGCAGGTTGTTGACGATCTTCGGCCCGCGGATGCCGCCATAGCTTTCGCCGGCGACGAATTTCGGCGACAGCAGACGGTCGTGCTTTTCCAGCCAGCGGCGGATCATCAATGCAAGCGCGTCGACGTCGCCGCCGACCGAGAAGAAGCGCTTGCGCACATCCTCGTTGCTGGTGACGAAGCGGCTGTAGCCGGTCGAGACCGGATCGATGAAGACGAGGTCGGTGAAATCCAGCCAGGTCTCGGCGTTGGGCAACAGGTCGGGCGGTGCCGAAGAACTCGCCGCATCCCCGCTCATGGCAAGGCGCCATGGACCGGCATCGCCGAATTGCAGCCACGCGGAAGCAGCACCGGGTCCGCCATTGAACACGAAGGTCACCGGCCGGCTGCGCGCCTCGGTGCCGTCGAGCTGATACGAGGTGTAGGCGAGGTCGGCCGCCGGCTCGCCCTTGTCGTCGAACAGGCGGATCGAGCCGGCGGTCGCCGTGAATGCGAGGGTGCGGCCGGGAAGCGCCAGCGTCTGCTTGGTGGTGGAATCAGGCGGCAGGCGATGTTGCTCGGCAACCGCGGGCGAGGCCGGCGCCGTGCTGTCGCCGCGCGCACGGGCTCCGCCTTTCTGGCCGGAAGGCGCAGGCGTTGGCGTGGCGGCGGATTGCGGCTGCGGCGTCGGCGCGGCGTCCTGCGCACGCGTCTCCGTCAAGTATGAGAACGCGAGCAGCGCGATAGCGACGCCCGTGGCGCGTGCTCCGGGGAACCGGTTAGCCATATCCTGTCGCCTCCCTGCCTCGTGTCCCTAAGGTCCGGTAGCGTAGAGCCGGAAATGCAGTCGGTAAAATAACGTGTTTGACACCGTCGCGATGTCCCGAAGGCAAGGATCGAGATTCGCCCATGTGCCGCAACACCGGTCGATTTTGCCAAAAATGCTCGCTGTTGTAGGGAGTTACGTTAAGAGGGGATCGCCTTGATCTGGGTCAAGTTCGCGTGTCGACGGTGCTATGGAATAGAGACCGCCGTCGATTTTGCATGGCCTGCCGCGTGCGCTCGGATAACCTTTCGGTGCTGGGATTGGCGCGCCTGATATGCGCGACGGTAAACTTCTGGGGAGAGGTTCGTTGTCAAAGGATCCCAATCGCGGCGCAGCGGCGTTGAAACCGTCTTCCGTTGTGCTGTTTCCACAGCAGCCTGCGTTGCAATTGATCTATGACACGGCGCCGATCGGGCTTGCCTGCCTGTCGCCCGACTGCCGCTATCTGCAGATCAACCAGCGCCTTACCGAGATTTGCGGTATCTCCGTTGAGGATCATCTCGGGCGTACGGTGAGGGATTGCGTGCCGGCGCTGGCCGAAGCGGTGGAAGGCATCGTCAGCTCGATCATGGAGACCGGCGATCCTGTCACCGGCATCGAGGTTGCCGGCCAGCGCGCCGACCAGACGGAGGAGCGGTTCTGGATCACCTATTGGCATCCGCTGCGCAATCCGGGCGGGGAAATTGTCGGCGTCAATGTCGCTGCGGAAGAGATCACCGAGCGCAAGCGCGCGGAAGCAGCCCTTAAGGCTAGCGAACGCCAGTTTCACACGCTTGCGGATTCCATCCCGCAACTGGTCTGGATGGCCGACGCTAAGGGCGCGGTCTACTGGTTCAATAATCACTGGCACGACTACACCGGCAAATCCGCCGCGGAAATCGACGCGCATGACTGGCACGCGGTTCTCGGTCAGCGCTGGACGCAGGCGCTCGAAACCGGAATGGCGCTGGAGTCGGAAATGTCGCTGCTTGGAAAAGACGGCCAGTACCGGCCGTTTCTGACGCACATCGTTCCGCTCCGCAATTCATCCGCCGCCGTCTATGGCTGGATCGGGACGCATGTCGACATCAGCGAGCGCAAGCGCAGCGAACAGGAGATACGCAGCGCCAGGGATGCGGCGGAAGCCGCGCTGCAACATCTGCAGGAAACCCAGAACTCGCTGATCGAAGCGGAAAAACTCGCGGCCCTCGGCCGGCTGGTGGCGGGCGTCGCGCATGAGATCAATAATCCCGTGGGCACCAGCCTGACGGTGGCCTCGGCGCTGGAGCGCAAGACCGCGCTGTTCGCGGCGGAAGCCGCGAAAGGCAATCTCAAGCGATCCACCTTGAACGAATTTCTTGCGATCAGCCGCGAGGCCTCAGTGCAGCTGGTGACCAATCTCAATCGCGCCGCGGAAATGATCCAGTCGTTCAAGCAGGTCGCCACCGACCGCAATTATTCGAGCCAGCGCATCTTCGATCTCGGCAATCTGACCGAACAGGTCGCCATGAGCCTGCGGCCGGGGCTGGCCAAGAAAAACCTGACCCTCAATGTCGATTGCCAGCCCGAACTGATGATGAACAGCTATCCCGGCCCTTACGGACAGGTGCTGACCAACCTGTTTCTCAATTCGCTCGCGCATGCGTTTGCCGACGGCAAGGCAGGCGCCATGCGCATCAAGGTGCGGGGATCGGGCAAGGACCATGTCGAAATCACCTTTTCCGATGACGGCTGCGGCATGAATCAGGAGATGCGGCGCAAGGCGTTCGATCCGTTCTTCACGACGCGGCGCGACCAGGGCAGTACCGGCCTCGGCCTGCATATCGTCCACAGCATCGTCACCAATTATCTCGGCGGCCGGATCCAGCTCGAAAGCGAGCCCGGCGAGGGGACGACGATCCAGCTCATCCTGCCGCGCGTGTCGCCGGCGGCGCCTGTCACGCAGTAGCGTCCAAAGCCCGGGTGGAGCGCAGCGAAACCCGGGAATCCGATTGTGTAAACCCGGATTGCGCTGCGCTCCATCCGGGCTACGAGCTGGCCGGCTGCGACCCGCCGTGCAGTAGCGCATTCGGCGCTGGTGTGAGAGAACAGGGAATGGACCGCCGAAATTTCATTGCCGGATGCGCTGCCCTGTCGTTGACCGCGAAAGCGGGCGATGCGCTGGCCCAATCCGGTCCACTGACCAGGATCATCTTTCCCTTCGCGGCCGGCGGCAGCGGCGACGCGCTTTGCCGGGTGTTGGCGCAGCATCTCGGGCCGTCGCTGGATCGCAGCGTCATCGTCGAGAACCGCACCGGCGGCGACGGACTGATCGGCATCAAATCGGTCAAGGGCGCCGCCCCCGACGGCTCCACGATTCTGGTGACCACCGGTCCGACCATGTATCTGCTGCCGATGACGGAAGTCACGCCGAGCTTTGACACCGCGCGGGATTTCGTAGCGGTCTCGCTGCTGGCCCGCTTCGAATTCGCCGTTGCTGCCAGTCCTGCCATCGACGCGAAAGACTTCACGCAATTCGTGGCGTGGCTCAAGGCCAACCCGGGCAAGGCCACCTTTGGGGTGCCGAGCAGCGGCACCATTCCGCATTTTATCGGCTCGAAACTCGAGCAAGTGCTCGGCATTCCGATGACGCGGGTGGCTTATCGCGGCAGCGCGCCGATCGTGAACGACCTGGTCGGCGGGCACCTTCCCTTCGGCATCACCACGTTGGCCGATCTGGCTGCCCAACATCGCGCCGGCGGCGTCAGGATCCTGGCGGTGACCGGCGCCGTGCGTTCGCCATTTCTGCCTGATGTGCCGACCCTGAAGGACAGCGGCGTCGACCTGGTCGCCGACGCCTGGTACGGCATGTGGCTGCCGGCCGGAAGTCCGCCGGAATTTGTCCGGCAATTGAGCGCCGCCGCGGTCGCTGCGCTCGCCAAGCCCGAGGTGAAGGAAAAGCTGCTGGCGATCGGCCTGATCCCGGTCGGCACGACGCCGGAAGGGCTTAACCAGGAGCTCGCCGCCAACACCGCGTTCTGGCAACCGATCGTCAAGGCGACGGGGTACAAGATCACGAATTAGCACGGAGCGTAGGGCGGATTAGCGCAGCGTAATCCGCCAGTCGCGACCAACGCGGCGGATTACGCTGCGCTAATCTTACTGCGTCATGAGTTTCGTCGCCCATTGGTTGCGGCGATGGTGCCGCAGCAGGGGCATCGCGGCAAGGTCTTGATGAGTGCTCGGATCAGCCGCACGCGCACGGTTGCGATCGAGTTGGGGATGTGGCGTTCAGGCCGCGAGGGCGGATCCTCGGGGTCGATAATTGTCGGGAAGCATAGGCGTCGGGAAGATCGGGGTGCAACGAGGTCCTGAGGGGGGAATCGTCGCCCGTTCGGCGATCAGGAATCCGTAGGCTGCGATGCACAGGGTCGCGTGATGATGGAAGCCGCGCCAGCCGCGCCCTTCAAAGTGCCCAAGCCCGACCTCTTGCTTGAGCTCCTGATAGTCGCGCTCGATGCGCCAGCGCAGTTTTGCAAAATCGACGAGCCGCTGGAAGCTGACGTCCTCCGGCAACGTCGAGAGCCAGTATTTGGTCGGCTCCTTTTCGCTCTCGGGCCACTCGATCAGCAACCACTCCGGCAACAGCTTCTCGGGGATCAGCTTGTTGTATCCGACACGGACGCGCACGCGCGCAAAGCGCGAGGACAGCTGCTCGGCCGAGCCCTCTCGCCACGTCACCGTGTGCCAGGCCTGCTTCGGCAGACCAAGCGCCACTTCCTTGGCCGAGATCAGGTCGGGCTCGTCGCGACGGCCGGTGTTGTTCAGCGGCTTGTCCATGCGCCGCGGGCCGGTGCCGGGCCGCCACATCAAGGTGTTTGGCAAAATGCCGGCCACGTAGGGCACTTCCAGCTCCGTCATGCCTGCGCGCAGCCGCGAGTCGTTACCGTAGGCCACGTCCATCAATCCAACCCCGCGCGGCAGGCCGGCCTCGCACGCCCAGCGTATCTGCTCCAGCGCGATCTCCGGTTTGGTCTTGAACTTGATCTGCTTCGGCACACCGGCCTGCTTCCGCCGCGCGCGATCCTTGCTCCAGTCCTGCGGCAGATACAGCCGATAGGCGACCGGAAGGCTGGCCGCGTGATTGGCGATCGACAGCGACACCGCCACCTGACAGTTGGCCTGCTTGCCGAGCTGACCGCAATATTGATGGTGCACGCCGACCGAATGCTTGCCCTGTTTGGGGAACGCCGTGTCGTCGATGATCCACGCCTCGACCGGCCCGTCCTTCTCGATCGCCGGCAGCACCATCTCGCGCACCTTGGCAAGCACGTCCTCATCCGACCATGTCGCAAGACCGACAAAGTGCAGCAGCGACTGGTGCTGCGCCGCCGTCCGCCCGGGAGCCGTACGCGCCGCCATAGGTTCGACGCTTTTGCGCTCGCCAGGTAGCACCAAACCAGTGCAATAATCGCGCAACTGCCTCGTACGCCTCACGTGACCGATGACGCTCGAAAGCCCATCGACATAGGCCGCAAACCGCGCTTCGACTTTCCCGTGATCACTGAGATTCATCTGGCCCTCCCGCGTGCCAAAATATGAATCTCCACAGATACTTGATTCTCAGGCCTAAACGGCCGCGACCGAGTGACTCAGTAGTACTAATCCGCCCTACGAGCTATCAGGGCTTCATCCGCTCGCGGATCGCGGCCAACTCCGCTTCATCCCAGATGCCGATCAGGATGCCGCCTTTGACCTGGAGCTGGTTGTCGGCATAGCCGGCGATCTTCGCATTGCTTGTGGTGATATGGTTCTTCGGATGCAGCGCCCAGTCGAACAGCGCCGCCTGCATCCGCGCGACCACGTCCGCACAGGAAGCATCTTCGCCGCGATCGGAAAACTCCTGCGGGTCGCTGTGCAGGTCGTAGAGCATGGGACGGAAGCCCGAGGCGTGGATATATTTCCAGCGCCCGTCGAACACCATGAACAGGCGGCACTGTTCGATCGGCTGGTTCAGCTTCAGCCGCACGTCCTGCATGGAATAGTCGTATTCCGAGAACACGTTGCTGCGCCAATCCGCGGGCCGCTCGCCGCGCAGCAGCGGCATCAGCGAACGTCCCTCCAGAATGTGATCGGGCGGCGTACCGCCGAAATATTCGATGAAGGTCGGCGCCAGGTCGATTGCCTCGACCAAGGCATCGCTGACGGTGCCGCGCGTGCTGTCTGCAGCCTTCGACGGGTCGATGACGATCAGCGGGATTTTGGCGGATTGGTCGTGGAACAGATCCTTCTCGCCCATCCAGTGATCGCCGAGATAATCGCCGTGGTCGGAGGTGAACACGATCATCGTGGTATCGAACAGGCCGCGCGCTTGCAAAAACTGCATCAGCACGCCCATCTGATCGTCGATCTGCGTGATCAGCCCCATATAGGCCGGGATGACCTTTTCGCGCGCCTCGTCGCGCGCCATGTTGCGCGAATAGCGCATGTCCATATAGGCCGCGAATACCGGATGCGCCTCCTGCCGTTCCTTCTGCGAGCGGACCGCCGGCTGCACGTCGGCGGGGCCGTACATGCTGGCGTAGGGTTCGGGCGCGATATAGGGCCAGTGCGGTTTGATGTAGGATAGGTGCAGGCACCATGGACGAGCGTCCTGCTCCGCCTCCGTAATAAAATCCAGCGCGCGGCGGGTCATGTAGGGCGTCTCGGAATGCTCCTCCGGAATCCGCGCGGCCTTGTCGGCATGCACCAGCAGCCAGCCGTTCTGCAGCGCGCCGTCTTCGTCCGCGCCGGAATTGGCCCACTGCTCCCAGGGATTGACCGCGTCATATCCGCGTTCGCGCAAATACGCATCGTAGCGCGGCCGCGGACGCCCCGTCGGATGCAGGCCGTCGTCGCGCTCATAGGGCTCAAAGCCGCACTCCGACACATGCACGCCGATGACCGAATCCGCTGGGATCCCGAGGGCTTTCAGGCCTTCGAGGTCCGGCGCCATATGCGTCTTGCCGACCAGCACATTGCGCACGCCGATCTTGTTGAGATGATCGCCCAGCGTCGGCTCGCCGACGCGCAGCGGCCAGCCGTTCCAGTGCGAGCCGTGCGAGCGCATGTAGCGGCCGGTATACGAGCACATCCGCGACGGGCCGCAGATCGGCGACTGCACATAGGCATTGGAGAAACGCACGCCACGCGCCGCCATCGCGTCGATGTTGGGTGTTTTCAGGGTCGGATGCCCCGTGCATCCGAGATAATCATAGCGAAGCTGGTCGCACATGATCCATATGACGTTTTTGACGCGCGGCATGAGGGCACTTCGGTGAGATCGAGGTGCGGGATGCTGCGATATCGGGATGCCGATGACAAGCGGGCTTAACTTGTAGCCCGGGTGAAGCGCAGCGAAACCCGGGGATCGCGCCATGAAGCCCCCGGATTTCGCTTCGCTCCATCCGGGCTACTCTCAACCCGTCTGCGGCGTCCACGGCTCGGCCTGCGCCGCGCCTTTGGCCTTGACCGACACCGGGGCTTCGCCGATCACCTCGACCAGCGCGCGCAACGCGTCCTTGACGCCGGCGCCGGTGACGCCCGAGACCAGCAGCGGCGTTTTCTTCGCGGCGCGTTTCAGCCGGTCCTTCTGCTTTTTCAGTTCGTCCGGTGAGACCGCGTCGATCTTGTTCAGCGCGACGATCTCGATCTTCTCAGTGAGGTTGCCTTCATAGGCCTCGAGCTCGCCGCGCACCGTCCTGTAGGCCTTGCCGGCGTGCTCGCAGGTCGCGTCCACCAGATGCAGCAAGACGCGGCAGCGCTCGACATGGCCGAGGAAGCGATCGCCCAACCCTGCGCCTTCATGCGCGCCTTCGATCAGGCCGGGAATATCCGCCAGCACGAATTCGCGGCCGTCCGAATTCACCACGCCGAGCTGCGGATGCAGCGTGGTGAACGGATAGTCGGCAATCTTCGGTTTTGCGGCGCTGACCACCGAGAGGAAGGTCGACTTGCCGGCATTGGGCAGTCCGACCAGCCCGGCATCGGCGATCAACTTCAGCCGCAGCCAGATCCAGCGCTCCTCGCCCTCCTGCCCGGGATTGGCATTGCGCGGCGCGCGGTTGGTGGAGGATTTGAAATGCGCGTTGCCGAATCCGCCATTGCCGCCTTCGGCGAGCACGAAGCGTTCGCCGAGCGTGGTAAAATCGTGGATCAGCGTCTCGCGATCCTCGTCGAAGATTTGCGTGCCGACCGGGACCTTGAGCACCACCGGCTTGCCGTTGGCGCCATGGCGGTCCTTGCCCATGCCGTTGGTGCCCTTCGGCGCCTTGAAGTGCTGCTGGTAGCGGTAATCGATCAGCGTGTTCAGCCCGTCGGCGACCTCGACAATGACGTCGCCGCCGCGCCCGCCATTGCCGCCGCTGGGCCCGCCGAACTCGATATACTTCTCGCGCCGAAACGCCACGCAGCCGTTGCCGCCGTCGCCGGAGCGGATATAGACCTTGGCTTCATCGAGGAATTTCATGGGATATAGGTAGTGCGGTGGGGAGCGCGGGGCAACCTTTTAAGCCCCGCCATTGTTTTGCTACGCAAACAGCACAACCGTCATCCTGAGGTGCTCGCCCTTCTTCAGGGCGAGCCTCGAAGGATGGCCACGGGCGCAGTGCCTGCGGCCGTCCTTCGAGACGCCGCGCAAGTGCGCGGCTCCTCAGGATGACGGCTGAATGTGTGGCGCGACCCTATGAGCGACGAAGGGATCAGATGAGCATCCTCTCAAAATTCTCCACCGCCGCCGACGAACGTTCCGCGCGCCTCGCCGGCATCGCCTTGATGCTCGCGGGCGTGTGCATGTTCGCGTTCGGCGATGCGCTGGGCAAGGTGCTGGTGGCGAGCTATCCGGTCAACGAATTGCTGCTGCTGCGCGCCGCCGTGCCGCTGGCGATCCTGCTGACGCTGATCTGGCGGCAGCGGGCGGCGTTGCCGCGGTTGGAGCGGCCGGGGCTGCAGCTGTTGCGGATGGTGCTCTCGACCGCGGAAGTCGCGGCGTTCTTCGTGGCGGTGGTGTATCTGCCGCTGGCCGATGTCATCACCTATTACCTGGCGTGTCCGATTTTCGTCACCGCATTGTCGGCGATCATCCTGCGCGAGCAGGTCGGCTGGCGGCGCTGGAGCGCGGTGGTGGTGGGTTTCTGCGGCGTGCTGATCGCGCTGCGGCCGTCGGCGCAAACCGTGTCGTGGCCGGCGCTGATCGCGCTGGCGGGGAGTTTCTGCTTCGCGGTGCTGATGATCGTCACGCGCTCGCTGCGCGCGACGCCGGATATCGTGCTGGCGGCGACGCAGTTCGCGGGCACGTTCAGCGTCGGCCTGGTGCTCGCGCCGTTTGCGTGGCACGCGCCGGGACTGCCCGACCTCGCGCTGTTCGTGCTGGCCGGATGCATTTCGATCGTGGCGCTGCTTTGCACCAACCGCTCGCTGAAACTGGCGCCGGCGAGCGTCGTGGTGCCGTATCAGTATTCGATGATCGTGTGGGCGGTGATGTTCGGCTATGTGGTGTTCGGCGACGTGCCACAGGTCTCGACGATTGTCGGCGCCGCGATCATCATCGCCGCGGGGCTTTATATTTTCATTCGTGAGCAGCAATTGGGGCGCGGGGAGGCGGAGATTAGTCCGCCGGTGTGAAGGCTTCGTGCCCCGGACGCAGCGCAGCGCGTAGCTCTTCGCGAAGCGGTGCGCTGCTGAGCCGGGGTCCAGCTTGCTTGCTTAACCGGGGTCCCGGTTCTGCGAAGCAGCGTGAAGAACGCTGCATCGCGCCCGGGACACGAGATTACCTTTCCCGTTTCGTCGAACTCCCCCAGTTCTTCAGCGACGCCCACACGCCGCGGGAGAGCCTGAAGCGGTCGACCGGCGTGGACGATCCCAGCGCTTCGAAGCGGTGCAGTTCGACGCCGTTCCACTGGAAGCCGCACTTCTCCAGGATGTTGCGCGAGGAGGGATTGGTTACCCGCGCGCCCGCGCAGAGGTGTTCGATCTCGAACTCCTCGAAGGTGAAGTCGATCACCGCGCGCGCGGCCTCGGTGCCGAAACCCTTGCCCCAGTGATCGACGCCGAGCCAGTAGCCGAGTTCGGGTGCGTCCGGCTCGCTCCAATCGACGCCGACGATGCCTATGGCTGCGGAATCGCGCTCGATCAGGAAACTCGTGTTGCGCGGCTCATCCGCCTTGGCACGGATGAACGCGATCGCGTGCTCCTCAAAATAGGGATGCGGCACCCGGCGAAGGTTGATGGAAACGCGAAGATCGCTGATGAGAGCAGTAATTGCTTTTACGTCCGCGAGGGTCGGCCTGCGCAGCAGCAGCCGTTCGGTCTCGAGGACGAAGGGTCTTGCCTCGTGCAATGTGGACGTCGGTGTCGGGATGTCCTGCAACATGTCGGGCTCCTCGCGTGATGCTTTTGTTTTTTACGCAACAAAAAAGGGAGGCCGGTTTCCCGCCTCCCCTTTGGAGCCCTTTTTGGACTCCGCCGGTTCAACAGGACCCGGCGGACTCCATTAAGTCCACCGTTTACTCGGCCGCGGCTTCCGTCATCGGGAGTACCGACACGAAGGTGCGGCCGCCGGCTTTTGCACGAAACTCGACATGACCCTCGACCTTGGCGAACAGGGTATGGTCCGTGCCCATGCCGACATTAAGGCCGGGATGCCAGGTGGTGCCGCGCTGGCGCGCAATGATGTTACCGGGAACGACGTGCTCGCCGCCATAGGCCTTGATCCCGAGCCGCTTGCCCGCCGAATCACGCCCGTTACGCGATGAACCGCCTGCTTTTTTGTGAGCCATAGCCCGTCTCCAACTTACCTACGTTCTTAGATCAATTCCGTGACGGAATCATTTCACTTTTTATCACGCTTACTTTTTATCGCTCTTCTTCGCCGCGGCCTTCTTGGCCGGCGGTTTTGCGCGCGGTTTTGCCGCGGGCTTCGCTGCCGCCTTGGCGGCCGGCTTCCTGGCAGGCGCCTTCTTCTTCGCCGGCGCCGGCGCGTCGTCGTCGCCATCGACCGGGGCGGCCACCACCGGCTTCTCGCGCTTCGGGCGCGGGCCGATGGTCGGCTTGTTGTCGTTGGTCAGGATCTCGGTGATGCGCAGCACCGTGATCTCGTCGCGATAGCCGCGCTTGCGGCGCGAATTCTTGCGGCGGCGCTTCTTGAACGAAATCACCTTGGGGCCGCGCTTGTGCTGCAGCACCTCGGCCGCAACCGAAGCACCCGCCACCGTGGGGGCGCCAAGCACCGGCGATTCCCCGCCGACCAGCAATACTTCGCCAAGCTGCACGATCGTGCCGACATCGCCGGCGATCTTGCCTATCTCGAGCACATCATCCGGAACGACGCGGTATTGCCGGCCGCCGGTTTTGATGACTGCGAACATCGTTTTATTCCTTCGTGTTCGATCCCGGCCTCGGATCGCTCCGGGTCGGCTTTTTGGTCAGTCGTTATGGGTTCGATCTTTGCGCAAGCGCAAAAACAAACAGCGCGAGAAAAATCCCGCGCCGGGTTGGGCGGACTTATAGCCGCTGGCAGCCCCGAGTCAAGGCAAACTGGCCCTAAAAGGCACCAAAACGGAGGGATTTGGGGGCTGAAAAGGCGAATAGCGAATAGCGAATAGGGGGGCTCAATCGCTATTCGCTATTCGCTACTCGCCATTCGCGCCCCCAATGAAACCAACGGGTTCCACAGCCGTTGTTCCGCCGACCTCCAGCGGGCAAGGGCACCATGGCCGAAGACACCTTAACGACCTCCGGCATCGGCCGGCACGGCGCGACGCGGCTGCCGTCGGTGGACGTGGACAGCTTCAATATCGAACTCAAGGACGACGACGGTTTTCTCGGCGACCGCGCCAGCAAGGGCGCGTTCCGCAAGATCTTCGACCGCTGGCGCAAGCCGCTGAAAAAGTCGGGCGAGGATCCGTTCGGTGACGAGCCCTCGGACAAGATCAGCAAGAAGCTGCTGGACGCCATCCTGGTCGGCGACGATGTCGAGGCCTCGGTGGTGGTGCATTCGGCGATCGAGGAGTTCGCCCAGGAGCTCGCTTATGTCACCCGCCGCTTCCTCAAGACCAAGGCCTGGGCCAAGACCGAACGCATCGTGGTCGGCGGCGGCTTTCGCGACAGCCGGCTCGGCGAGTTGGCGATCGCGCGCGCCGAGATCATCGTCAAGTCGGAAGGCTTCAAGGTCGACATGGTGCCGATCCGCTTCCATCCGGATGACGCCGGCCTGATCGGCTGCCTGCACCTGGCGCCGTCCTGGATTTTCGAGGCCCATGACAGCATCCTGGCGGTCGACATCGGCGGCACCAACATCCGCTGCGGCGTGGTCGAGACGCGCTGGAAGAAAGCGCCCGATCTGTCCAAGGCCGCGGTGTGGAAATCCGAGCTGTGGCGCCACGCCGACGACGAGCCGACGCGCGAGGGCGCGGTGAAGCGGCTCGTAAAAATGCTGAAGGAATTGATCGCCGCGGCAGATAGCGAAGGTTTAAAACTCGCACCGTTCATCGGCATCGCCTGTCCCGGCGTGATCAACGACGACGGCTCGATCGAAAAGGGCGCGCAAAACCTGCCGGGCAATTGGGAGAGCAGCAAGTTCAACCTGCCTGGCAGCCTGGTGGAAGCCATCCCCGAAATCGGCGGCCACGATACCGCGGTGCTGATGCACAATGACGGCGTGGCGCAGGGCCTGTCCGAAGTGCCCTTCATGCAGGACGTCGACCGCTGGGGCGTGCTGACCATCGGCACCGGGCTCGGCAATGCGCGGTTCACCAACCGCAAGAAAGAGAACAAGGACGACAAGAAGGACAAGGACGAGAAGAAAGAGAAGAACGGCAAAAGCGAGAAGAAGGGGAAGGAGTGAAACACTTGCGTCGTCCCGGCGAACGCCGGGACCCATAACCACAGGCTGATGTTTTGCGAAGATTGGGGCCGCACCGGTCGTAGTAACAAGCATCGGCGGCTATGGGTCCCGGCGTTCGCCGGGACGACGCGTGGTGAGGTTCATGCCAAATCCCTCTCCGGCCGCTCTGGTTATCGCGCCCACGCTGCGGCGTAACCGCAAGCCGTCCGGATCAGATCGCCAACCATTGATTGGCGCGGGGCGCCGCGGACTGACACAGTCCGCGCGGCAGCGGATCAAAGCGACCGCTCTTTCCAGCTCGATGGAGGCCAGGATGTCCGACCACATCAACCATGATCGCCGCCGCTTTTTCGGCGCTGCTGCGATGACGATTGCCGCCGCCCAATTCGGCATGATCGGCTCGGCGGATGCGCAATCCGCAAAGGATGCCGCCGCGATCAAACCGGGGACCAACACGTCGTTCGGCCCGCTGAAACAGATCGATGCCGGCCTGCTCAATGTCGGCTACGCGGAAGCAGGTCGCGCCGATGGTCCCGCCGTCATACTGCTGCACGGCTGGCCCTACGACATTTACAGCTTTGTCGATGTCGCGCCCTTGCTGGCGGCGGCGGGTTTTCGGGTGATCGTGCCCTATGTGCGCGGCTACGGCACCACGCGCTTTCTCTCAGGCGACACGTTCCGCAACGGCCAGCCGGCGGCGCTCGCGGTCGATCTCATCGCCCTGATGGATGCGCTCCGGATCGACAAGGCGGTTCTCGCCGGGTTCGATTGGGGCGCGCGCACTGCCGACATCGTTGCCGCGCTTTGGCCGGAGCGCGTCAAGGGATTGGTCTCGGTGAGCGGTTACCTGATCGGCAGCCAGCAGGCGGGCAAGATGGCGCTGCCGCCAAAGGCCGAACTGCAATGGTGGTACCAGTTCTATTTCGCCACCGAGCGCGGCTGGGACGGCTATGAAAAATACCGGCACGATTTTGCAAAACTGATCTGGCAGCTCGCCTCGCCGAAATGGAATTTTGACGATGCCACGTTCGACCGCTCGGCGGCGTCGTTCGACAATCCGGATCACGTCGGCATCGTGATCCATAATTACCGCTGGCGGCTCGGCCTCGCCGAAGGCGAGCCGAAATACGACGAGCTGGAAAAGCGGCTCGCCGCGGCGCCGGTCATCGCCGTGCCTACCATCACCATGGAAGGCGACGCCAACGGCGCGCCACATCCGGAACCCAGCGCCTATGCAAAGATGTTCTCGGGCAAATATGAGCACCGGACCATCGCCGGCGGCATCGGCCACAATCTTCCGCAGGAAGCCCCGCAGGCCTTTGCGCAGGCGGTGATCGACGTCGCCGCGGTTTGACCTCGTGTCCCGGACGCGGTGCGGCATCCTTCATGCCGCTCCGCAGAGCCGGGACCGTAACGAACACCGACCCCTGTACGGCCCCGGATCAGCAGCGCACCACGCCGCGAAGAGGCGGCGCGCTGCGCAGCATCCGGGGAACGGCGTTCCGCCCCGATTTTCTCCCCACCCGCGCCTTGTCTGCCCCGCCATCCTCGCCTAGAACTCCGCCCGACCGAGGGCGGGCCAAGCCGCCCATCATGGCGCCTGGAGAGGTGGCAGAGTGGTCGATCGCACCGCACTCGAAATGCGGCATAGGTGCAAGCCTATCGGGGGTTCGAATCCCTCCCTCTCCGCCAGTTGTCTGCGCTTGCGCTTCGGCGCGGCGAGCCGCGATGAAACGTAAGAGAGCGCGTGCCGCGCCATGGCTGCGAAGCAGCGACCGCGGGCTGGTTCGCTTCGCCCCCGCCCTCACGGCCCCGCATACAGAAACCTCGGCCCCGCATACAGCCCGCTCGCCAGCTGCTGCTGCAGCAGTTCCTCGATGCAGTTCTTGAACTCGAACATCACCGATACGGCGTTGACGGCGATCCACTTGGGCTCGCCATTGAAGCCGATATGCAGCGCGTTGAGCAGCTTGGTGTAGATCGCGTCGCATTCGTCGGCGAGTTGTCCGGCGCGCCAGTTCGAGCTGAAGTCGACGGTGCGCGGATTGTCGGCCATCTGCGTCACGTCGGCAGTGTCGTCGACCACGATCTTCTTGGTGGGATCGAACGAATAGCCGGTCGGCGATTTCGGATCGACGACGATCCGCATTCCCATGAACAGTTCCTCGAACCGGTAGTAATGTGCGTATTCGGTCGGGCTGTCGGCGGGGGAAGTCGGCGTGCCTTCGCCCTGGGTCACGATCGTGGCGATCGCTGCCAGCGCGCTGTCGACGTCCTCGACGATCGTGGCACCGGGCACCTGGCGGCTCGGGTCGCCGGTGAAGATGCCGTCGTCGCGTTGCCTGATGATTTCGTTGCCGATCGCGGTGTAGAACTGGCCGATCGTCTCGAAGCTCGGCGCAATGGCCGCCTGCGCCGTCGTCTGCACCGGAATGTGGATCGGGTTTTCGGGTTCCTCGATCTCCATGAACGTATTCTGGACCGTCGCCTTCGAATAACGCTTGATCCCGACCACCAGCCCGTCCGCGCCGCCGATCCCCATCGGCAGCGAGCCCGGATAGTTCGGGATGAACCCGGGTGCGTTGATAACCGGCGCGCCGCCGATCGCGTTCAGGATGTTGCAGGCGAGATGCATGTGCAGCATCTCCTCGACGAGGATGCTGTGCAGGATTTCTCGCGCTGCCGCCCCGCCCTTGGTGGTGCCGCGCAACGTATAGTAGGCGGTCAGATAAGGCGGGATGGTAGCATGCTCGAGTTCGATGGCGTTTTGCAGCGCCGATTGCAGGCTCGCGAGGTCGGTGATCTTGACCGGCTTGATTTTCAGCATGACCGCTCTCCTACTTCGCGTCGCGTTGGAGGGCGGCGCCGGATTTGATCCGGTGCATCGCCGCGGTCTTGCTGTCAGGCATCGCCGGCTCGCCACGCGAGGCGGCCGCGCGTGGCGCTGCGCGCCTGACCGCCAGCATCGCCTCGGTCTCGTGCGGTATCACCGGCCCGGGCTCGAGCGGTATCGTCCCGGCGATGACCTGTTGCATCCATTTCTTGAGAATGCCGCGCCGCCCTGCCGACAGGTCGCGGGTCACCGGCATATGGTTGGGATGCTCGATCGGAAGGTCAAGCGCGGTCAGGATTCGCGGAGCAAACGATCCCACCCAATTCTTGTCGGTCAGGCTTACCACCGGGTGCAACAGCGGCATCGGGCTGGGCTCGCCGGGATATTCGGCATCGTAATTGACGACGGACCCGTGCGGCCGCGGGTAGAGGTTGGCATATTGTTGCAATATGGGCAGCACGTCGCCATTCCAGGTAACGGAGTCGGGAACGGCGGTCTCGCTGAACAACAGGACGCTGATGAAAAGCCAGGAATTGAATGCCGTACCGGCGTTCGCCGCGCCAGCGACCGACAAATCGATTTCGTACACCTGGCCATCGACAAATCCGCGCGGCCGGCCCGGATCGGTGCCGGTGATCGTGAGGTTGGTCCAGCCGTCAACGCCGGTCGGTCCGCTGAACGCGAGGTTCAAAGCCGTAGCGGGGATGGATACGTGCAAATGGCCGCCGATCTGCGCGCTCGAAATGGTTGCGGCGACCGTCTGGCCTGCCAGTGGCCCGCCAAATTGCGTAACGTTGACCGGAACGACGTGGCCTCTATCGCCGGGATTGATCCGGCAAACGAACATGTCGGCGCGCGCGAAGATGCCGTCCGGCGCTTCCGCTGCCCAGACGTTCCAGCCGCCGGCGCCGTCCGACTGCACGGCGGCGAGCGGCAGCGTTTGCTGCGCCTGCGACTGCGCCGCGGTCAGACTTGCGTTGGGCGGAAACGCCTGGATCCCTGCTGTCCGCAGGTAGTAGCCGTGCGCCGTGTAGCCGACCAGCGATCCCAGATCCACGACATCGGCCGCCGCCAGAGCCGTGGCGCCATTCTCGAGCGCGGCGACGTTCTTGACCGCGACCAGATGAATGTCGCCCAAATCGGACACGTTGCCGTTTGCATCGTTCGGTAGCGCGTTGCCGAAGTCGGCCAGAATCTGCGTTCCCGCCGGATCGAGGCAACAGGCGACGTTGCCCAGCGGAGACGACTGGCCGACAGACGCCAGATGGCGGCCGGCGACGAAATGTGCCGGTTCGCCGGCCAGCGCCGGGCCGATGGTGCCGACGATGCGTCCATAGCCCCGTTTGGCGCCACTCATGCCATACCTGTCGAGCATGAACCGCATCGACAACTGTCCCTGCAACGTCGCCGCCTGCAACGCCTGCAAGGCGGGCGACTTCGACAGGTCGCCCCAGACGACGCCGACCAGCGTCGAATGGTAGAACACGCTGGCCACGGTGTCGCCGGCGCCGCCGCCGCGCGCCCACATGTCCATGAACGGCGCGGGCGTGAGTTCGCCCGTCATCAGCACCGCGCCACTGACCGGATCGGCAATACGCACCTCCAACCCGAAGATCATCGACACCATCTGCTGATCGGGATCGAGGTCGACGATCTTGGCATCGACACGGTCGCTGCTGTTCTTCAGCGGCAGCCCGACCACGGGGTCTGCCGCGCTGGTGGTCGCAAATTTGCCGTCCCAGGCCGCTGCCGTGATCGCGCAGCCGCAAAGCCGCCATGCGCCGGTGCCCGAAGGCTGCCACCAGCCGTTATTGCTGCCGTCGCCATAGTGTTGGTCATTCGGCGTGAACGCCGCTGAATCGAAATGCCGGTCGTCGTTGTTGACGGTCGACACGTCGGCGCGGAACAGGCCCGAAAAATGCACTCGGGTCGGGTTGAGATAGGACATTCGGAACTCCTTGATAGGCCGCAGCAACCGCGATCACGGCCGCGGCGTGATCCGCAGGTCGGTTTTGGGATGCGGCAAGTCCTTGTCCGGGATTTCCGGTTGGGTAGCCCAGCCGCGGCTTAGTTCGGCGAGGTCGGCCACGCGTGTTTTCAAGGTTTCGAGGTGGTTGCGCGCGGCGCGCTTGTAGTTGACCGGGTTTGGCGGGTTCGGATACCGATTGAGAAACGCCGCGAAGGATTCGATGCCGCCCTGTCCGTTATACGCCGCGGCGATTTCATCGAGGGTTTGGTCCATTCTGTCCATGGCGACAAGGAAGCGGCACCAGCGATGCTCGTCGAGATCGAACTGGTTGCGCAGATCGATGCCGGCCTGGGCGCCGTAGCCTCCCAGCGACAGCACCAGGTTCTGCGGCATCGTGAGGTTCAAGCCGCCTTCGTCGGACTTGAGGTCGACATGGACGATGCGATCCCGGTAGCCGGCGAGCGTGCTCTGGAGATTGTCCTGCCAGTCCTTGGCCGCGTCGATCAGCCGCGACAGGAAAGCCACAATGCCGTCGATGGGCTCGCCGGGAATGAGTATGCCACTGCCGGCGCTCTTGGTTTTCGGCAGCCAGACCCGGGAATGCGGATCGTCCTGGGGGTATTTCGCCTTGATGTCCTTGGGCAGGCGGTCCTCGTCAAAGGGATCAAGCGAGATGCCGAAGGTCGGAGAATTCGGCAGCATCCGGTCGAAGAAATTGATCGGAAAATTGTTCGAGAGCCCGCCGTCGCTGAAAAGATTTCGCCGCCAGTTGGTGGTTTCTTCCTCCAGCAGGGTGAAGTCCCTGGCATAGAGCGGCACGGCGCAGAACAGCAGCGGAAAGCTCAGACTCATGCGGGTGGCGACGATCAGCGGCAGGTGTTCCGGCTCTGGAAACCAGTAGAGGTCGACGGGTGGCGAGCCTTCTGTGACCCTTTCGCAATGCGCGGCGAGATAGGCGGTGATGCGCGGTGAAAACAGTTTCTCGAATTCCGCGAGGTTGAACGCGAAAATTTTCTCACCGAACGGCAGGCTGTAGGGCCGGCGCAGCGTGAGATTGGTCGTCATCATCCTTAAGGTGATCTTGTGCCCGCCGGCGGCTTCCGCCGGCGACAGATCGCCGAAGGTCAGCGGCGGATCCTTTTTCGGATCGCGGCCCGCGATATCGTCGATCTTGTCCGCAAGCCAGTCGCTGAGGCCGGGTGTTGAATATCCGGGCTGGGTTTTTCCGGGACACAATCCGAAGTCGTTGACCCGGATACCTTTGTTGATCGCGCGATAGAGGCAGATCGCAATGCCGACGGCAATGCCGATCAGGAGCAACAGCACCCCCAGTAGCACCAATGCGAGGTTGCAGTACCACAATCCGGCCACAGCGATGAGCAGGCCGGGCAAGGAGCCAGCGGCGGCGGCAACGGCAAATCCGGCGAGCGCCGCGCCGATCATCCGCATCACTTTCTTCTTCGTGCTGTCGTTGCCGATCGCAGCGACGGCTATGTCGAACATCGGCTTCAACTTAGGCGTAGGCTGAAACAGGCTGATCAGAATATCGCCCACCTCGGCGGGCAGTTTTGCCAGCAGGACGAAGCCTTTGCCGGGGACGTGCCTGCCGTATTCCGCCGCCGCGGCGGCAGAGGCGGCGATGGCGCCTGCGGAGGTGCCTCCGACCTGGGAAAACCGGAACTGCTTGGCGAGCTCGGTGAGGGCGAGCGGGTATACCACGCCGCTGGTAATTCCCCCCTTCATGATGACGTCGCAGGCCGCGGTGGGATTGGCAAAGTCGCTATCACCATATTGATTGGTCATGTCGCACCTCGTGCGATTCAAAGGGATAATGACGGGAAAACCGCAGCGTGACCGGAAAAGGATCGGTCTGCGGTCACACACAACCGGAAATATACTCACACCGGACATCGCGTGTCATCAAGGTGGCAGGCGCGCCGCCGTCAAAAACCGCCGGCTGCGCCCAACGAGATGTTGCCTTTCCCCGCCGTTCTGACTAAAAGCCTGTTCTTCCACGGAGAAACAGGGCGATGGCGCACAATTACGCGATCAATGACGATGTCCACCACCAGCTGCAGGGCCCGCAGGGCCGCGCCGTCGTCAAGCAGCGCAGCGTCTATACCATCGTCAGCCGCCTGCCGATCGAGGCGGACGGCCGCCCGCGCTACCGCATCAAGAGCAAGACCGAGAATGTCGAGCGCGTGGTGACCGAGGAGCAGATCAGCCGGCTGGTGTGATCCGGCCGTCTCCAGCTCCCATCGAACGCTGCGCGCGGATATGTGGGTGACAGGATCGTACAGGCAGAGTTCAGCTCGTTGCGGGATTCCGGATGCTTTGAGCCGTGTCCGCGTGTTTGACGATATTTCGCGCCGCTCACAACAGGCTTTCAATTCAAGGAATTTGCTGTAAGATGCAGATATTAATTCTGCAACCGCACGCGTTGGACTCGCGGTCAAGGGTTCCGAAATTGATGGGCAATGGCTGATACCAGCGGAACTGACGGCACATCTGTGTCCGCATCTGCGACGGCAGCTGCGGATCCGGCTCATCCTGTACCGCCTCCCCCAGCTGTGTCCGAACCTACACCAACGCCAACGCCAACGCCAACGCCGACACCAACGCCGACACCAACGCCGACACCAACACCAACACCAACGCCCACGCCGACGCTGACCGCATCTGCGTCCAAATTCATCGGCCGTGCGAAAGAAGTGTTGGGGCCGTTAAAGCCATTTTTTTTCCCCGTGCTGGCTGCGGCGCTGTTTGCTTACGTGGTTTTCACATTCATCCGTCCCGGCGAGAAGTTCGAAAGACCTGAAGCAAAGGACGTAGCCGCCAATTGGTCCGAGACGGTCAGCCAACTCGGAATTCTTCCTGTGTTTCCGCCTCAGGAGGATTTCCATGTCGGCGATATCTGGGCGGTGATCTACAGCGACGGCAGAAGCAATTCTGACGCCGCGATGCTTAACCGCGGATTGAGAATCGGACATCTCGATCTTCGAAGCGAAATCATCGGGTCCGCGAGGGCCATGCCGGTATTCGCCGAGACGGTCGAGCTCGATGCGAAGAGGAAATTCAGGCCGCAGCCCCGTGCCGAGATCGCTGCGGATAGCCAGAATGTCGACAAGATTACGCTGTCGTTGACCGCGTTTCCCGGCATCACCCTCAGCCATACCGATCGGAGCTCCGCGTCGCTCGGCCTACGCAATGTTGGTTCGGGAGCCTCCCGCGACGACCAGGATTTCGAGGAAATTCGCGTCCCCGTCGCGGAAACCTACGGCGTCTCCGCGGAAGACGCATACGTTAAGTTCCTCGCCTGGTGCAGAGTGCCGGAGAACGCCCCGAGGTGCGGAGAAAGGTATATCCGTAACCTGCTGGCATTTGTCATCGATCCAAACGTTCTGAAGAAGACCGACAACCGCTACGATGTCGCCGTGCAGATCCAGATCGTAAGCCGGGTGTTTCTGACCAGAGAACTCGAACACCGACGCCGAGTGAGCGCGGCGCGAGGCGGATCATTGAAAGTATCGGCTGACGGCACGGCGGTATCGACATCGCTGCCGGCGCCCGGCGCCGTCGCGACGGAGACCGGAGTTGCGGCGCAGGCTGCGACGGCTGCGAACGCCGTTTCCCAGGTCAATGATGCGGCGCAGGCGGGAAAAACCGCGGCCGCGGGCGGGGCGATCGTACAAGCGGACGGTGTCGAGGTGCAACTGCGTGAGGTCTTCCAGCGTCCCGTCGCGTTCGGCTATCGCGCCGTCACCTTGCTTCCAAAACCCTAGGCCATGAGGAGCTACCAATGAGAACGTTTAGCTGCGCAGTCACGATCGCTATTTTGCTTGTAGGACCGGCGGCCGCGGCCGACCTTTGTACGGGCGCCGCCTGCCTCAACGATCCAGATTTCAAGCCGGCTCCGGCCGGAGGACTGCGACCGCAAGGCAGCATCAAGGACGGAAAGATGGAAGCGACCAGGCCGTCGGATCCGGCCGGAGCGAATGCGCAGGATCGGACTGGAGCAAATGCGGCGGTCAGAAAATAATCGATTTTCGCAGCCGCGAGCGCGCAACCGCCGACCGGGCCATCGGCCGATTTGCTTATCACTTGCTTTATCCGGGGCAATAGCGTAAACGCCGCGCATTCGAACAGACGTTCTGCCTTGTTGACCGCGCCTTACCGGCTTCTTTCCCCAAGACATCGCTGAAATCGGATCAAGCCCGCGCGGAGGTCGTGCGGGCGCATCGCGCATTCGCGCATTTTGGAGAAGATAAAATGACAACCGGAACAGTTAAGTGGTTCAACGCGACCAAGGGCTTTGGCTTCATCGCGCCCGATGACGGCGGCAACGACGTGTTCGTGCATATCAGCGCCGTCGAGCGCGCCGGCATGGGCTCGCTCAATGAAGGCCAGAAGCTTTCCTTCGAATCGAAAGTCGACTCGATGCGCGGCAAGACCAGCGCGGAAAACCTCCGCGCGGTCTGACGCCGTCGATTTGGGATTGCCACGGATGTACTGGAATCCCTAAATCGATACGCCGTCTTTGATGGCGCCCAAATAACGATCGAAGCCCGCCGGCCCAAACCGGCGGGCTTTTTTCGTCGGTGGCGAGCTTCGGATGTCGTCAGAAAAGCGTTTCGCGGTCTATCGTGCCAAGATCATCGTCGGGGCGCCGCAATTGGCGCCCGCCGGCCCCCCTGAATTTTCGAAGCCGGATCAACTCCGGCGGGTTCGCTGACTACAATCTGGGGTAGGCGGTTCAGCCAGGAGATGGAGGCGGCGATGGCGACGCGAACGCGGCGGGAGGTGCGGTCACTCGGCGACACCTGGAACGACACCATGCTTTGGTATGCCAAGGCGGTGCATGAGCTTCGCGGGCGGCCGGTCACCAAGAAGGCGAGCTGGCGCTATCTCGCCGCGATGCACGATTTCGACCAGGCGCAATGGATCAACCTCGGATATCTCGCCAAGGGCGAAGCGCTGCCGAAAAAACCCGAGCGCGACCGCTACTGGAGCCAGTGCCAGCATCAGACCTGGTATTTCCTGCCATGGCATCGGGCCTACCTGCACAGCTTCGAAGACATCGTGCGCGACGCCATCAAATCTCTTGGCGGGCCCGCCGACTGGACGCTGCCTTACTGGAATTACAGCAATACCGACAATCCGGACGCGACCAAGGTCCCTCAGGCTTTCCTTGACAAGAAGCTGCCCGACGGGACGCCCAATCCGTTGTTCGCCAAGGCCCGGCATGGCACTTCGGTGGCGGAGGAGGACGTCGAACTCACCGACCGGATCGCGGATAATGATTTTGAAGGCATAACCGAAGGTCCGGGCGAAGGCGTCGGCGGTCCGCGTACCATCTTCTCTCCCAGCGGGGAGCAGGAAGGGTTGATCGAGGCGGCGCCGCACGATCTGGTCCATGGCGATGTCGGCGGCCGTGGCGGCCTGATGTCGTATCCCACCACCGCGGCGCTCGATCCGATCTTCTGGCTGCATCACGGCAATATCGACCGGCTGTGGGAGGTCTGGCGCAACCGCGACGCCAGGAACAAGAACCCGACGGATCCGGACTGGCTCAACGGTCCGACCCGCCGCCGCGCTTTTGCCCTGTTCGGCGCCGATGAAAAGGATCGGCCATCGAACCCCAAGGACGTGCTGTCGACGACGGCGCTCGGGTACGACTACGACGACATATCCGATCCCCTGAGCGGCGCGACCCGGCGTTCGATGCGGCTCGCAGCGCTGGCGCCGCGACTAGGGGAACGCGTAGTCGCCGAGCAATTGGAGGGTGTGGCAGCCATGAAGAAACGCCCGGCGGCCGAGGTGCTCGGCTCGAATGACAAGGAGATCGCTCTCGGGCCGAAGCCCGTAAAGAGCCGGATCAAGTTTGCGCCGCAGCCTCTCAAAGCGGTCAATCGGAGCTTCAGCCAATCCGCCATGCGAGCCGACACGCCGGGCGAGCCGGATCGCGTCTTCCTCAAGCTGGAGAATATTCGCGGCAAGGATGGCTCTGGCATTTTCGATGTGGTCCTTCACAAGCCCGACGCGCCGGCCGGCTCCGCTGGCGTCAAGGCCGGCTCGATTTCGCTTTTCGGCCTCGAGAAGGCTTCGCAACCCGGGGGCGCCCATGCCGGCAACGGCCTGACCAAGACGCTCGAGATCACCGAAGCGGTCGATGCGATGAAGCTCGATGCCGAACAGGCAAAAAACATCAACGTCGAAATCGTGCCGCGCTCCGACGTTCGCGAGGAAGACCAGATCAAGGTCGGGCAGGTCAGCGTGCATCGACAGTCAGGCCAATGAAGACGGCGTTCGTGGCTTTGCGGGAGATGGCGTCAGGACGCGCCTGGCCTATCGTCGCGTTAAGCGCGGTGGCCTGGGTGCTGGTGATCCTGCTCGACCACAGCGTTCTGGTACCCTATCTCTGCTCGCCGAACTCTACGCCGGTCTGGACCGGGCTTGCGGCCTTTGTCGCGGCCATCTCCGTCAACGCCCCGGGGGGCCAAGCGCTTTCCTGGTTCGTCATGTTGCTGGCGATGATGACGCCGCTGCTCTGGCAGCCGCTCGCCCATGTCTGGGACCGCAGCCTGGCCGAGCGGCGGGTGCGCGCCATCCTGCTGTTTCTCGGCAGCTATTTCGGCCTCTGGATGCTGGCCATGGCGGTTCTCGCGCTCGCCGCGGTCGGCTTGCGGATCATCGCCGGAAGCGCTGCGATTGCTTGCGCGATCGCGGCCACTGCGGCGGTGCTGTGGCAGATGACGCCTGCGAAAGCCCTGTTCCTCAACCGCTGCCATGCGCTGCGTCCGCTGCCGGCCTTCGGCCTCGCCGCCGACATCGGCAGCTTGCGCTACGGACTTCAGGTCGCGGCTCCCTGCATTGGTGCATGCTGGACCATGATGCTGCTGCCGCTGACCAGCGATGCGGCTCACATCGTTGTTATGGCGATGACGGCGCTATGGATGCTCTCGGAGCGGTATTCCGGGAGGCGGCCCTTCGATCTTTTCGCCTGGGCGCAAGCGTGCCGCAGCCTTGTCAGAAAAGGCCAGATTTCGCGCGCATAATTTCGGCCACCGGCGTTCCAAGACTTCGATACGGGTCGAAACATCCCGCGGCAGTGATGCTGTAGGATGCGGCGATGGAACGATGCGGCTGGCGCCGCGGCGGGAGAGCATCGGCTTTGCGCGACGATGCCGCATCGGCCACTGGAGAGCAACGATGAAACGAGAAGTCATCCGCGTCGAACCGTTATCGACCTGGCTGGAACGATGGAAAGCGCCGACCTCGGCCGTCACCCGGCATGGCGACACCATCTATGTTTCCGGATTTCCGCCGTTCGATCCCGAGACCGGGGAGGTTATCGACGCGCCGATCGAACGCCAGACCGAGCTTGTGCTGGAACAGCTGAAACTTTGTGTCGAGGCCGCGGGATCGTCGCTGGAGAACGTGCTCAAATGCAACGTCTATTGCACGTCGGTGGAGAAATTCGCGGCGGTCAACGCGATCTATGCGCGCTATTTTCCCAAAAATCCGCCGGCGCGGATCTTCATCAATGTTCCGGCATGGCCGGGGCATTTCGACATCGAGATCGACTGCATCGCCGCGGTGGTGTAGCCGAGACCCGAGCCCTAACACTGCGGCGTCAAGCCCGCGTATGACGCCAGTGCTAAATTCCCCGGAGCAATCCATGTTCTCCGTTATTTTCGAAGTTCATCCGAAGCCCGAGCAGTGGGATGCCTATCTCGGTCTCGGCAAGATGCTCAAGCCCGAACTCGAGCAGATCGACGGCTTTGTCGACAACATCCGCTACCGCAGCCTCCGGCGCGGAGGATGGCTGCTCTCGCTTTCGGGCTGGCGCGACGAGAAGGCGCTGGTGCGCTGGCGTACCCAGGCGAGGCATCATGTGGTGCAGGAGAGGGGCCGCACCGAAATCTTTCTCGACTATCATTTGCGGATCGGCCAGTTGACGCAGGACACCAGGCCGCCTGACGGCCATGCGCTGCACGAGCAGCGGCTCGACGAGACCGAAACCGGGGACGCCACCACGATCAGCCTGATCGACGCCAAGCGTCCACCCGAATGGGTCAACGAGACCAGTGCGGATGATGTCGCGAGGTGGCTGGGGTTTCCGGCTAACGCGCCGGGCCTGGTCGCCTGGGATGTGTTCGACGCCGTCCTGACGCCTGGCGATATCATCCTGCTGGTATCCTGGCGCGACCGCACCGCCGCCGAGGCCTTCGAGGGGACAGTCTCGCTAAAGGAAGGCGCGCGGCTTCGCCGTGTTCGCGTAGTTCGCGACTACGGCATGTTCGACCGCCGCGAGGCGCCGCAATTCTATCCGGACGCCAAGGGTGCCGAGACGAACCACGCGTGAGCGAAAGCCGTACCGGCTACGGAGTCGGCGCGCCTATTGCGCCTTGGCGCGCTGCTGCTCGGCGATCGGCTTATAATCGTAGGTCGGGTAGAATTCGGTGCGATAGCTGCCCCATGCGGTATTCTCAATGGCGCGGTTGACCTCGCGCAGCCGCGAGGCCGGCAGCCGCAGCGTGACCACCTGTCCGATTCCCATCATGACATACCAGCTGACGACTTCGATCCCGGCCGGCGGAAAGGTTTTGTAATAGCCCTGCTTGTCGAGCTGCGCGTTGAGTTCGCTCAACGGACGCGATTGGTCGTGCTTCAGGAATATTGTGAGCAGAACGGCATTGTCGGGCGTCGGCGCCGCGTTCTCGGCCGGCGCGGTTGCTGTCTGCGCCATGGCGCCCGGGTTGAACGCCAAAACGCCGGCCAATGCCGCGGCTGCCAGCAGTGATCCGGCCGTCCACGTTCCGATACCTCGAGCCATCGCTTTTCTCCCTTTTTACCAACGATCCATTGTTTACACGATTGTTGCGAGCGATCATCGCGAGAGTGCGATGACTTGTAAACCCGGAGTTTTTGTCCGCCCTGTCGAGGCGGCTTGACCCTGCTCCCGGAGATCCCGATAACGTCTCGACAGCAAGCAGAGGAAACGCGATGCAGGTGAAGTGGCATATATATGCGGGCGTGGCGGCCGTCATCGGCCTGCTGGCTTCAGGCGTTGCAGCGCAGGCGCAGCAGAAGAGCGAGATCGCGGTCTCCCGCCAGCCCGGCATTCTCTATATGCCGACCCACATCATCGAAAAGCAGAAGCTGATCGAAAAGCACGCAGCAAGGCTCGGTCTAACCGGCGTGACCACCAGGTGGGTGACGCTCTCCGGCGGCGGCGCGCAGACCGACGCGCTGCTTGCGGGCGGCGTCGATATCCTGTGCACCGGCACCGGCAATTTGCTGCTGCTGTGGGACCGCACCAAGGGAGGCGTCAAGGGCATCGTGGCCACCTCGGCGCAGCCGATGAGCCTGATCAGCCGCGACGAGCGCATCAGGACCATCAAGGATTTTGCCCCCGGCGACAAGATCGCGGTGCCGACGGTAAAGGTTTCCACGCAAGCCATCGTGCTGCAGATCGCCGCCGCCAAATTGTTCGGCGACGATCAATGGTCGAAGTTCGACAGCAACACCGTGCAGCTCGGCCATCCCGACGCGGTCGGCGCGATGTCGAACCCGACCCATGAGATCCACAACCATTTTACGATTCCGCCCTACACCTTCATCGAGCTGAAGAATGTGCCGGGAGCGCATGTGGTGCTGACCTCGACCGAGGTGATGGGCGGCCCCTTGAGCCAGGCGCAATTCTTCACCACCACAAAATTTGCCGACGCCAATCCAAAAATCATCGAGGCCGTGCGTGCGGCCTCCAAAGAGGCGCAGGATCTGATCCGCGCCGACACCAAGACCGCGGTGGATATCTACAAGGAGGTCACCGGCGACAAGACCAGCGCGGAAGATCTGCTGGCCTGGCTCAAGGAGCCCGGCATGATGGAGTGGAATCTTCAGCCGCAAGGCACCATGAAATTCGCCGACCACCTCTACAAGGTCGGCACCCTGAAGACCAAGCCGAAGGCGTGGACGGATTATTACCTGCCGAGTTCGGCAGATCTCAACGGCAATTGAACATTCCCCGGACGCAGCGCAGCGCGTAGCTCTTGCGAAGCGGTGCGCTGCAGATCCGGGGTCCCGGTAAGACCGTAACCGGGGTCCCGGTTCTGCGAAGCAGCGCTTCGCAAGAGCTGCGCGCTGCATCGCGCCCGGGACACGAGGTTCAGGCCTCGCCCTCCGCCATCCCCACCGCCCACAGCGCGAACGCATAGACGATGGCGACTTCGTCGAGCCGGTCGAAGCGGCCGGAGGCACCGCCGTGGCCGGCGCCCATGTTGGTGCGCAGCAACACCGGGCCGCCGCCGCGCATGGTGGCGCGCAGCCGCGCGATCCATTTCGCGGGCTCCCAATAGGTGACGCGCGGGTCGGTGAGTCCGCCCATCGCCAGAATCGCCGGATAGTCCTTTGCCGCGACATTGTCGTAGGGCGAATAGGACAGGATGGTCCTAAAATCCTTTTCGCTCTCGATCGGGTTGCCCCATTCCGGCCATTCCGGCGGCGTCAGCGGCAGCGTGTCGTCGAGCATGGTGTTGAGCACGTCGACGAACGGCACTTCGCCGACGATGCCGGCGAACAATTCGCTCGCGCGGTTGGCGACCGCGCCCATCAGCATGCCGCCGGCGCTGCCGCCATGGCCGACGATGCGCTTTGCGCTGGTGTACTTCGCCTCGATCAGCGCTCGCGCGACGGCCGCGAAATCGTCGAAGCTGTTGGTCTTCTTGTCGCGCTTGCCGTCGAGATACCAGCCCCAGCCCTTGTCCGAGCCGCCGCGGACATGGGCGATGGCGTAGACGAAACCGCGGTCGACCAGCGACAGCCGGTTGGCCGCGAACGACGCCGGCGTGGCGTGGCCGTAGGAACCATAGCCATAGAGCAGCAGCGGCGCGCTGCTGTCGCGCTTGAAATCCTTTCGATGCAGGATCGACACCGGCACCTCAGCGCCGTCATGCGAGGTCGCCATGATGCGGGTGGTGACATAGTCGGCCGGATTGTGGCCGCTTGGGATTTCCTGCCGCTTGCGCAAGGTCCGTTCGCGGCTCGCCATGTCGTAGTCATAGATCTCCGACGGCGTGGTCATCGACGAATAGGAAAACCGCAGGTTAGTGGTGTCGAATTCGTAGCCGCCGATGGTGTTCAGCGAATAAGCCGCTTCATCGAAGGCGATGGCATGCTCGCCGCCGCTCCTGAGGTCGCGGATCACGATGGCGGGCAGTGCGTTGGCGCGCTCCAGCCGCACCATGTGGCCGGCATAGAGATCGATATCAAGGATGTAGACGCCCTCGCGAACCGGGATCAGGTCGCGCCAGTTGGCGCGTCCGGGCATGGCCAGCGGCGCGGTGACGATCTTGAAGTCGATCGCGCCGTCGGCATTGGTGAGAATGAACAGTTCGTCGCCGCGGTCGGCCACCGAATACTGCACGCCGACTTCGCGGGCGGCGACCAGGCGCGGCCTTGCCGTGGCATCGGCAAGATCGATCAGCCATTGCTCCGAGGTTTCGTGGTCTCCGCCGGCGATCACGCAGAACCGGCCGCTGGCGCTCTCATGGATATGCGTGAACCAGCCGGAATCCTTTTCCTCATGGACCAGAATGTCGTCCGCCTGCGGCGTGCCGAGGCGATGGCGCCAGACCTGCATCGGGCGATGATTGTCGTCGAGTTTGACGTAGAAGAACGCTTTGGAATCCGCGGTCCACACCACGCCGCCGTCGGTTGCCTCGACGAGGTCGGTGCTGTCGGCGCCGTCGGCCCAGTCGCGTACGCGAATGGAAAAGTATTCCGAGCCTTTGATATCCGCGCTCCAGGCCTCGAGCCTGTGATCCGGCGAGTGCCGCGCGCCGCCGAACTTGAAGTACTTTTGGCCCGTGGCCAGCGCGTCGCCGTCGAGAATGATTTCGGCATCGCCGCCGCCGCGCGGCATGCGGCCGAACAGTTCGTGCTGCCCGCCCTCGCGGAACTTGCCCATATAGGCGAACGGTCCGTCGGGCGCCGGCACGCTGGAATCGTCTTCCTTGATGCGGCCGCGCATTTCCTTGACCAGCGCCTTCTGCAAGGCGGCGGTGTGGCCGAGCAGGCTTTCGGTGTAGCCGTTCTCGGCTTCGAGATAGCTTCGGATATCTGGATCGAGCACCAAGGGATCGCGCAGCACCTCCTGCCAATTGGTGTCCTTCAGCCACGCGTAGTCGTCGGCAATGGTGATGCCGTGGGTCGTGAAGGAATGCGGCCGCCGCGGCGCGATCGGCGCGGTTAGCGGCGGACTGCTTTTGGTATTTGGTCGGTTCACTTAAGGTTCTTTCGCAAGATGATCCGGGGGTGCGGCCTCATGCCATATACGCGTCATCGCCTTGATTGCCAGAGGTGAGCGCCAGGCCAATCGGCTTGTTGGCCGCCGAGTTGTATGGTTAGGCTTTTCGGCTGCCACCAGAACGGGCCCATGCTTTTCAACTCCTATCCCTTCATTTTCGTGTTTCTGCCGATGGCGCTGGCCGGATATTTCTGGCTGGGCCGCTCCAGCAATCTGGCGCCGGTTTGGTGGCTCGCGCTGGCGTCGCTGCTGTTCTATTCGGTCAGCAACTGGCAATTTGTCGGCCTGTTGTTGGCGTCGGTCGCGTTCAATTATTTCATCGGCTGGCTGTTGATCGCAAAGCAGTTGGGTCCCGCAACGCGTTTTTTGGCGTTGACGGTCGGCGTCGCCGGCGACCTGCTGGTGCTCGCCACTTTCAAATATGCCGGGTTCTTTGCCGCCAATTTGAACGCGTTGTTTGCGACCGGGTTTGTCGTCAACATCCTGCTGCCGGTCGGGATATCCTTCTATACCTTCACCCAGATCGCATTCCTGGTCGACGCCTGGCGCGGCAATGTGGCGCGCTACGGGCTGCCGCATTACGCACTGTTCGTCACCTATTTCCCGCATCTGATCGCCGGGCCGATCCTGCATCACCGGGATATGATCCCGCAGTTCGAGAGCGCGCGGACAAAGCGCCCCGATCCGCATCTGATCCTGTGCGGCCTGATCATCTTCGCGATCGGGCTGTTCAAGAAGACCTGTCTCGCCGACGGCATCCAGCCGCTGGTCGCGCCGGCTTTCGGCGCCAACTACCCCTCATTCGACCAGGCATGGATCGGCGCGCTCGCCTATACATTCCAGCTCTATTTCGACTTTTCCGGTTACTCCGACATGGCGATCGGCATCTCGCTGATGTTCGGCATTTTTCTGCCGCTGAATTTCAATTCGCCTTACAAGGCCAGCTCCATCATCGATTTCTGGCGGCGTTGGCATATGACGCTGTCGCAATTTTTGCGCGACTATCTCTACATCCCGCTCGGTGGCAACCGGCACGGCCGCATCCTACGCTACGTCAATCTCATGATCACCATGCTGCTCGGCGGGCTCTGGCATGGCGCGGCCTGGACTTTTGTGGTGTGGGGCGCGCTGCACGGCGCTTATCTCTGCGTCAATCATGCATGGAGCAACTATGGTCCTGCCGTCGCGCCGCGCTTTGTGCGCGCTGCGAATGCCGCGGCGTTCGCGCTGACGTTCGTTTCGGTCGTGGTCGCCTGGGTGTTCTTCCGTGCCGACAGCATCTCGTCGGCGACCTTCGTGCTGTCGCGGATGGCCGATCCCGCCAATATCGTGTTCGGCCGTGGCGAGATGGCCAACGCCCTGTTCATTGCGGTCTACGCCGCGATAGCCTGGTTCGCGCCGAACACGCAGGAGATCATGGGCTACGATCACAAGAACAGGGTGGTCGGTGAAAACCTGAACGGGTGGCTGCGGAGGCCGGACTTCCTCTATGCAGCCGCGACGTTGCTGGCCTTTGGTGTGCTCGGAATTTCGCAGCACAGCGAATTCATCTATTTCAGGTTCTGATGAATCCCGCGCTCAAGAATCTGTCTCGGCTGCTTTGCGCCAGCGCGGCCATCATCATTTCGGCCGCCGCGCTCAATTTCATTGTCGATCCGCTGCAGCTGTTCCGGCCGGCGCGGCTTTTTGCGGCCGGGTATTCGCTGGACAATCGTATGCAGAACGCGGGCCTGATCCGCAGCCAGCAATATGACACGGTGTTCATGGGCACGTCGCTCGGCATTCATTACCGGCAAAGCGATATCGACCGGATTCTCGGTGTTAAATCCTTGAAACTGTCGATGACGGGCTCGAACTCGGTGGAGCAGAGTTTTGTGCTGGCCGCCGCGCTTGAGCATCACCCGAAGCGGGTGATCTGGCAGATGGACGACTGGATCTTTCGCGATGCGCCCGACATCGATGCGGACATCTATATGCCGGCCGATCTTTACCGCAGGAACGTGAAAGGCATTTCCGAGTATCTGTTCAGCGGCAGCATGGCGCGGGAGTCGCTGTGGATGCTGGCGCGGTCGATTCCGCCGCTGCAGCCGATCACCGCGCGGCTGACGAACGGGGTGATGTTCAAGTTTTCGATTTTGAACGTCGATGACATCAATCTGCTGCGGCCGGATTTCGACGTGGCCGGCTTCTACAACGCGAACAAGGCGACCGCCGCGTTCAGGCGCATCACGGATCCGGTTCGTAGCGCATATCTTGCGGAGGGTTACGACTATGACGCCATGGTCCGTCATTTCGAGCGCGACGCGGTTGCCCTGATCGAGAGCAATCCGGACGTGAAATTCGATATCTATTTTACGCCGTATTCGATCCTGCAATTCGTGGCGATGCGGGACGCCTCGCCGGCGACGCTGAAGATTGCCTACGACTTTTCCGTCTATGCCGGCCGGCGGCTGGTGCAGTTTCCCAATGTCCGCTTTTTCGATTTCCGCGTGGCCAAGGAGGTCACGCACGACTTGAACAATTATGGCGACGTGATTCACCATTCGCCGGCGATCGATCTGAAGGTGCTGTCCTGGCTTGCCTCGGGAGATTACCTGGTCAGCCGCGACGCGCCGACCGCGCCGACGGAGCTGCTGAAGGCGCAGGTCGAAGCCTATCGGACCGATAAACTGGAGCATTAGTAACGGCTCTCGTCATTGCCGGGCTTGACCCGCGGATGACGCATTTCGGCGGTTAACCGTCGCGCAAACCTGCGCAGGCGAGGCGACAATCGTCTATTTACAACTGATGGCTGAACGCCTTAGTCTTTCCCGGGCGTTGGCGCGGATGCGGCAAATCGCGCGGGTGTTGGGGACGTAACGTGTCGGATCCACAGAGCGCGGTACCTCCAGATAGCGCATCGCCTTTCTCACCCCAGCGATGGATGACGTTCCGTCCGGTGGATCGGTGTCGTATTTCTGGCTGCCGTTCTGGTCGGCGGCTTCTTTCTCGTGAACTATCTCGGTGGAACCGCGTCCCGCCGGCCTATTGCGGAGGCCAGCATCGAGGATAACTGGAACCGGACCATCAAGAGTCTCGGCGTGTCTCCAATCTTCCCGCCGGAGGAAGACCTCGTCGTCGGCGACGTGTTGGCCGTGGTGGTTCGAGATGTCGATATCGATTCGCATGAGCAGACCAATGCCGTTGCCAGGAAAGCTTTCGTCAATCGGACAGTGAAGCTCGCTCACGTGGATGTTGCGCAGGCGCTGGACGCCGCCTACCAGAATTTGCCGGTGTTTCCCGCGACCCTCGGCACCGTTCTGCCGCTTCGCTCCGGCGTCGCGCGAGCCTTTTCGGATGCAGTACTGCTCAGCAACCTGCCGCGCGCGGCTTTTCCGCGGTTGAAGATTCAGGGCGTAAGCAATGCGGCCGGCGGAATTGCCGCTGACGGCAGCGGGTCGGCGAGCTATGGCGCCGGATCGCAGCGGGTCGAGGAATTCGAACTATCCGACGTCAGGGCCTACGGATTGCCAAGCGTCGCGGCGTTGCAATTGTTCGAGGCTTATTGCGCCGATCCCAAAACAGCGGAGGTTTGCCTGGAAATGACCGCCCGCAAGCATCTGCAGCGGGTGGTCGGGGATCATATAAATCAAAGGTATGTCGACGACAGAAGCGGCGATTATCGATACGCGCTCGAGGTCGAAATCGTGATGGTATATCGGGTTTACCTCACCGGCTCGATCACCGATTTACGGCGCACGGAGGACAGCAAGAAAGGCGGGTTGATGGCGCTGTGGCCGTTCGGTTCGAGCCAAAGCGCTGCACCCGTCGCGCCCGTTACGGCGCCGGTCAGCACGCCGGTGACCGGCGATACCGCCAGTCAAATTCAGGCGCTCAATGACAAGCTTGCCGACATCGAACGAAGGCTTGCCGGCGTCAAAAATGGCGGCGCCTTGAGTTATCAGTCGTTTTTCGGTAACGAATCATCGCTGGAAGGAAAATTCGAACGGCCGGTTGCAATCGGCTATCGCGGCGTCAAGCATGACTTCCCTCAGGATCCGTCCTCATCAAAGTAGTTCTATCATGACAACGATCAAGCGCGCGCTGCTGCTAATCCTGCTCTGTCTGCCGTCGCTTGCGCTGGCTCAGGCGCCGCCCGCGCCCCCGGGGGCCGCTGACACTCCCTATGTATTATTTATTCATAGCGGTCCAAAGAGCGCGGATGACGTCATCGTCAAACGGCTCGCGGTGACGTTGGCGAAGCAGGGTTATTCGGTGCGCGAACCCGAGAACGATCAGGACAAGGTCGGCGGGCCCGGTGTGGACTATTTTGCCGATCAGGCCAAAGGCAAGGCGCAAGACGTTGCCGACAAGGTAAACGAATTTCTTGCGCAAAACGGGGGGGTTGACCCAGCCAAGAAATTACAGCCTCGCAGGCAAAGCGGGAAAAGCCCGCCGAATTATCTGGGTATCTGGCTGTATTAGCCGTTGCGCAGCCGCGCCTCGGCGCCGGTGCCGAACACCGGAATCTGGTTGACGGCGAGCACCACCGCGAAGGTGATGACCAGCATCGCGAGACCGAGCACGGAGATCGCGGCGAGATCGCCGCTTTCGTTGAGGTCGTAGATCAATACCGACAGCACTTTCGTCTGCGAGGTGAACAGCACGATCGCCGCCGACAATTCGCGCATCACTCCTATGAAGATAAAGCACCAGGTTGCTATCACGCCGGTGCGCAGCAGCGGTGCCGTGATCCGGATCAGCGATTGCAGCCGCGTGGCGCCGAGAATCCGGCTGGCATCCTCGAGCTCGGGATGGATGGTCGCGAACGCCGCCTGCAATTGCTGATAGGCCGAGGGCAGGCTGATGGTGAGGAATGCGATCAGCAGGATCCATAGCGTGCCATACAGCACGAAGGGCGGCCGCGTGTAGCTCAGGAACAGCCCGACGCCGAGCACGATGCCGGGTACGGCAATGGGTGCCGTGGCGAGAAATCCGAGCACGCGATGCCCTGAGACGACGCGGCGCGTAGTTACATAGGCAATCACCAGCGCGAGGATGGTGCCGATGGTCGCGGTCGCGCCACCGAGAATCACGGTGTTCTTCAGCGCGAGTTGCGTCGACGACAATTCGGTGAACACGAACACGATATTGTGCAGCGTGAAGGTGCCTGGCGTCACCAGCGTCGTCGCGTTGGGCGAGAACGCGGCGTTGAACAGCGCGAAATACGGCAGGAATACCGGATTGAGCAGGATCAGGAGACAGAACGCCAGCGCGGCCCAGCGCCATGCTTTAAGCTCGACGCGGCGCGGGGCGCCGTATTTGCCGCCGACCACGGAATAGCCGCGTCGGCCCAGGATGAATTTCTGCGCCTGCAGCAGCACGATGGTCAGCAGCAGCAGCGGCACCGCGGCGGCGGCGGCGAGTTCGAGCTTTGGCGGATACTGGAACAGGCTCCAGATCTTCGTGGTCATGGTGTGAAAACCCGCCGGCAGCGCCAGAATCGCCGGCGAGCCGAACAGCGTCATCGCCTGCAGGAACGCGACCAGGGCGCCCGCGACCAGCGCCGGCAACGCCAGCGGAATCGTGACGCGCCGCGCCGTGGTCCAGGCCCTGCCGCCGAGGATAGCCGAGGCGTCTTCCAGCTCGCCGGGCATATTGTCCAGCGTGTTGGCGACCAGCACGAACACAAACGGAAAGGTGTAGCAGGAGATCACGAAGATGATCCCGGTCAGCGAATAGATGTTGAACAGATGAGCGTCGGCTTCCGCGCCGGTCAGAGTGCGATAGAGCTGATTGAGCAGTCCCGAATTTGGCGCCGCCAGCAGCTCCCAGGCGACGGCGCCGAGGAACGGCGGCGTCACGAACGAGGCGGTCACCAGCGCCCGGATGAATTGCCGTCCCGGCATGTCGGTGCGCGATACCAGCCACCCCATAGGCGCAGCGACCACGCAGCAGAAGGTCGCCGAGGTGGTGGCGATGATCGCCGTGGTCCATAGCGGATCGAGAAAATCCGGATCGGTGAACAGTTTTACGAAATTCTGCAGCGTCAGGTGCCGGTCGCGGTCGGTGAGGCTGTACACTGCAAGCCACGACAGCGGCAGCACGATCAGCAACACCAGAAACGCCGCGAACAGCCACAGCACCGGCTTGGTCCAGTCGATCCTGGCGCGGGGGGTGGCGGCGGTGGTGGTGATGATGGTCATTTGGTCAATCTAATCGAGCCGGTCGATATTTTCCTTCGTCATGGCCGGGCTTGTCCCGGCCATCCACGTCTTCTTTGTCGCCGACGCCGGAAAGACGTGGATGCCCGGGACAAGCCCGGGCATGACGCGTTTCATGTGTGCCATGGATCAGACCCGAAACAGTTTCGCATAGCGCGTCTTGATCTCTTCGGCCGCGGCCTCGACCCCGGCTGGGTCTTCCTTCATCAGCTTGAGGTCCGAAATCTTGCGCCGTCCCGGCTTCGACTGCACCTGCGCATGTGCCGAATACTGCGCGGTATAGTCGGTGAAGAACTGCTGCGTCTCGCGGGTATGCAGCCACGCCTGGAACAGCCGCGCGGCGTTCGGATGCGGCGCGGTGGCGAAAAGGGCAGTCGGTCCCGAGATGGTCGGCGTACCCTCGGTCGGATACACCGGCTCGACAGGTTGTCCGGCTTCCTTCAACAGCACGACGCCATATTCGTTGCCGTCGGCCATCACCGCGCGCTCGCCGAGCGCCAGCTTCTTCGGTGGATCGGTCGAGGACTGCACCTGCATCACGCGTTGTTTCGACAGCTTTTCCAGATATTCCCAGCCGAGTTCGCGAACCAGCTGGAAGGTCGCGGTCATGATGGTGCCGCTATAGGCGGGATGGCCTTTTACCATTTTGCCGGCCCATTTCGGATCGAGCAGGTCGGCCCAGCTTTTCGGCGCGTCTTCCGGTTTCACCAGTTTGGTGTTGTAGGCGATCGAGGAGAGATAGATCCGCGAGGTCGCGCTCATGCCGTCGGGATCGCGAAATTCGGGGAGGAAATGCTGCGCGATGTCGTCGGTGACGAACGGTGCCAGCCAGCCGTTCTTCTTCCAGGTGATGATGTGCGAGGCGTCGGACGTGTTGATCACATCCACCGCGCGGATGTTTGAGGCAAATTCCTGATCGACGCGCTGGAACAGCCGCTCCGAGCCGGAGCGCTCGATCTGCACGGCGATGCCCGGATGCTGCGCCTCGAACGCCTTGCCGAGCTTTTCGCCGACCGGAAGGTCCATCGACGAATACAGGATCACCTTGCCTTCTTTTTTCGCGGCTTCGACCAGATCGGGCGTGATCGACACGGGCGCCGGTGCTGCCGCCATCACGCGCGTCGCGAACGCGGTCAGCCCGAGCGAGGCTGAACCCTTGATGACATCGCGACGAGATAATTTCTTTCGCATCACACAGGTCTCCCCTTCGTCATTGCGAGGAGCGAAGCGACGACGCAATCCGGACTTCGGCCAAAAACTGGATTGCTTCGCTGCGCTCGCAATGACGACCTAGACACGGAACAGTTTCTGATAGCGCGCCTTGATCTCTTCGCTGGCTTTCTCGGCACCCTCGGCGTCTTCCTTCATCAGTTTTATCTCGGCGAGCGGCTTGCGGCCGGCATGTTCCTTGACTTGCGGATGCAGCGAGCGAAGACCGCCGGAGTCGATGATGATCTGCTGCGCTTCCGGCGTGAAGCAGTAATTCTGAAACAGCTTTGCCGCGTTCGGGTTCGGCCCGTCCTTGAAGATGCCGTTCGGTCCGACGATGAACGGCGTGCCCTCGGTCGGATAGACCGCCTCCACCGGCTGGCCGGATTCCTTGAGCAGGAAGATATTGTATTCGGTGCCGTCGGCCATCACGCTGCGCTCGCCGAGCGAGAGTTTTTTCGGCGGATCGGTGGCCGATTGCACCTGCATGACGTTCTGCTTCGCCAGCGCCTCGTAATAGTCCCAGCCGATGTCGCGCACCATCTCGAAGGTTGCGGTCAGGATGGTGCCGCTGTAGCCGGGATGCGCCTTGACGATCTTGCCCTTCCATTTCGGATCGAGCAGGTCCTTGAAACTCGACGGCGCGTCTTCCGCTTTCACCAGCTTGGTGTTGTAGGCGATCGGCGACAGCGTGGCGCGAAAACCGGCTGAGGTGCCGTCGGCGTCGCGGTGCTCGGGCTTGTAGTATTTCGCGACGTCCTCCGGCACATAAGGCAGCAGGATGCCCTGCCGCTTCCAGGCCAGCAGATGGGCTGCGTCCGAGGAATTCGCCACGTCGACGGCGTGGACGTTGCTGGCGTATTCCTGGCCGATGCGTTGGAATACCCGCTCGGCGCCGGTGCGCTCCGCGCGCACGTCGATGCCGAATTTCGCCTTGAACGCGGCGCCGATCTTTTCCGAGACCGACAGATCGATCGAGGTGTACCACACCACCTTGCCTTCTTTTTTCGCAGCCTCGATCAGCTGCGGCGTGATGGCTTCGGCCGGCGGCGCTTCGGCGAGAACGCGGGAGGAAAAAACGGCGCCGAGCGCGAGCGCAGTTGTGCCCTTTAGAATGGCGCGCCGGTTGATTTTGTTTTTCATCGCGATCTCCTTATTCATTACCGGCTCAGCGCGCGGCAGCGCTCCGGCGGCAGCGAGAGCCAGACCTCGGTGCCCTTGGGAACGGCATTGTCGGTCCCCGTGATGATCCGCAGCGTGGTGCCGTCCGATGTCTCGACCATGTAGTCGCGGCTGCTGCCGAGAAACACCTGGCGCGTCACGGTAGTCTTGACGACGTTCTGCGAAGCGGGCGGCGCCGCGATCGAAAGCTGGATGTCGTGCTGGCGTATCGCGACCGCGGCGTCCTGGCCGGCATTGAGTTTCGCCCCGGTCACCTGCAACGTCGCGCCGGCGAATGCGACATGATTGCCGTCCAGCGCCTTGCCCTTGATGACATTGCTGGCGCCGATGAAGCGCGCGACGAATTCCGATTGCGGGCGGTCGTAGATGTCTTCGGGCGTGCCGAGCTGGTCGATAACCCCGGCGTTCATCACCGCGATCAGGTCGGCCGTCGTCATCGCCTCGGACTGATCGTGGGTCACATACACCGTGGTGTAGCGATATTCGTCATGCAGTCTTCGAATCTCGAAGCGCATTTCCTCGCGCAGATTGGCGTCGAGGTTGGACAGCGGCTCGTCGAGCAGCAGCGTCTCCGGCTCGACGATCAAGGCTCGCGCCAGCGCCACGCGCTGCTGCTGGCCGCCCGACAATTCGCCGGGATAGCGCTGCGCCAGCACTTCGAGTTTTGTGGTTTCCAGAATCGCCTTGAGTTTCTTTGCGATGGTGTCGCGATCGAGTTTCCGCAGCTTCAGCCCATAGATGATGTTCTCCGCGACCGTCATGTGCGGCCACAGCGCGTAGCTCTGGAAGATCATCGACATCTTGCGCTGTTCGGGCGGCAAGGTCCGCGCCTTCGACGACACCAGCCGGTCGCCGACATGGATCTCGCCCTCGGTCGGTTCCAGGAAGCCGGCGATCAGCCGCAATGTCGTGGTCTTGCCGCAGCCGGAGGGGCCTAGCAGGCAGACCAACTGCCCGTGATCGATCCGCAGCGAGACGTTATCGACGACGGCGAGCTCTCCAAAGCGCTTGGTCAGGCCACGCAATTCAACGGACGCCAATCGTCTCTCCCTGTTCCTGCGCCGTTGTCGGCCTGTTATTTATCGCTGGATCAATATAAGCACTAAAAATGAACCGCCGAAAAGGCTTGGCGGTCCTCAGGCGCTTACACTTTCGCCTAACCATTGGATCGCAGCCTCGGTGCCGCCCTTGCCATGCGGAATATCGAGCGCATTGAGGCCGACCTCGATGACGCCGAGCGTGCCGAGAATCATCGGCGCGTTGATGTGCCCCATATGGGCGATCCGGAACGCTTGCCCCGCGAGTTCGCCGATGCCGACGCCGAGCACCACACCGCATTTCTGCTTGCAGTAATCGTGCAGCGCCGTCGGATCGGTGCCGTTGGACATCATCACGGTGGTCACCGTGTTGGAGCGCTCCTCGGGTTCCGTGACGTTGAAACCGAGCACCTGGCCTTCCGACCAAACGCCGACGGCGCGGCGGACCGCTTCGCCGAGCAGGCGATGCCGCAGGAACACATTTTCGAGCTGCTCGTCGTACAGCATGTCGATGGCCTGGCGTAGCGCGAACAAGAGATGCACCGGCGCCGTGCCGGCATATTTGCGGTAATGCTCGGGGCCGTCGCGCTCGGTCCAGTCCCAATAGGGCGTGCGCAGGTTTGCCGTCTTGTGCACTTCGAGCGCGCGATCGTTGGCGGCGACGAAGCCGAGGCCCGGCGGCGTCATCAAACCCTTTTGCGAGCCGGACATCGCCACATCGATGCCCCACGCGTCCATCTCGAACGGCATGCAGCCCAACGAGGCCACCGCATCGACCATGAACAATGCCGGATGGCCCGTATCCTTGATCGCCTTGCCGATCGCCTCGATATCGTTGAAAGCGCCCGACGCGGTGTCGACCTGTACTGCAAGGATCGCCTTGATCTTGTGATCCGTGTCGAGGCGCAGCCGGGCCTCGACTTCGGCCGGGCGTATCGCGCGCCGCCAGTCGCCCTTCAGTACTTCGACCTCGGCGCCCATGGCGGCGGCGGCATTGCCCCAGCCGATGGCGAAGCGGCCGCTTTCCAGCACCAGGACTTTGTCACCGCGCGACAGCACGTTGCTCAACGCCGATTCCCATGCGCCGTGACCGTTGGCGATGTGGATGTAGGAGCGGCCCTTGGTGGCGAACAATTTCGAGAGATCGCGGAGCAGACTGTCGGTCAGCTCCACCATCTGATCGGAATAGATGTCCAGCGCGGGGCGATGCATCGCCCGCAGCACTTCGTCGGGCATGTTGGTGGGCCCGGGGATCGCCAGAAACTCCCGGCCCGCGCGAACGACCATTGTTGTTTTTCCTTGGTTGACCTTACGGACCGGCCATGGATGCCGGGTATGGCTGCGAAATTCAACCCGTCCGGCGGGTTATTTTCCGAGCGCGGTGGTGACCGCAGCCCAGATTTGATCCTTGAGCTCGGTCGCCGGCGGGCTCGGAATCGTTACCGCGGGGCCGTCGCGCTTCTTGCACGCCTCGACCAGCCGCAGCACCCAGACCTCGCCGTCGGTATAATAGAGGTCGCCGCCGCCATTGCGGCCCGCCACGGTCGGGCCGACGCCCGTCACCTGGTATTTGGCGTCCACCATTCCGGCTTTCTCCAGATCGGCCGCGAGCAGCGCGCGTTCGGCATCGATATCGGCGCCGATATGGTGCGTGACGGCGCCGGTATATGCGCTGACGCCGACGCTTCGATCGAAGGTCGCGTCGCCGAGCCATACCGGCCGGCCCTCCTCGCCCTTGTCCAGCACCTTCCAGTAGCGGACATGGTTGCGGTGATCGGCGCTGCTGCCGACCGGCTTCTCGAATGCCAGATCCTCGCGCCGGCCGAGATAATACAGATTGCTGACCGGCGCATCCTTGTACTGGCGGTCCAGCAGCACGCTGCCGACGATTTCGATCGACGATTTGAGCGTGATCGGATCGGCGGGAAACCAGCCGGCGGCATGCATGGCGCAGACGACATCGCGCTGGTCGCCGATCAACCCGACATTGATCGCATCGCCGGGAATGCCCTGTCCGGTCAGCGTCACCATCGGAAGCTTGGCGAGCCCATTCTGGTGCTCATGATGGGTCCAGAGCGCCGGCAGCACGATGTAAGCGAGCAGGCCATAGGCGGCGACGACGATCAACGCGATCCACGCGGCGTGGCGCAATCGGAAGCGCTTCGGCGATGTTGCCGGATCAGCGCCATTTCCAGTGTCAGCCACGATGCCGTTCCTTTCACCTCTTCCCGCAGGGGAGAGGTCGACGCGCATCGTCAGATGCGCGGCGGGTGAGGGGTCTTCCCGCGAGTCCGAGTGCGTGGAGAGACCCCTCACCCGAAGCCTGCGCGGAGTTTATCATCGGGCGGCGCTTTGCGCCGACCCGTTGGCTCCGGCTTCGACCTCTCCCCTCCGGGGAGAGGTAAGGGACTGGCTTCAACCTAATTCATCACGCGCTAGCGTTTGGTCTCGCGGCAGCCGGCGGCTTCGGCGTCATCGACCGAGCAGAACCAGCGCGTGCCCTTGGCGACATTCATCTGGATCTTCGCATACCAGCGGCTGGTCGGCTTGTGATAGATGCATTCGCCTGAACGGTTGACGTTGCCCTTGATGGTGCAGTCGGGCGAGGGCGCGACCGGTCCCGACGCCGATGCCAGCAGGATCGCCTTGGCGGTGTCCGGCGGCTTCGTGGCCCCCAGTATGGCCGTCTTCTTGTTGCGGACCCGCCAGTCCCACGGCGCGATGAACGCGCCTTGCCACATGCCGGCCTTGGCGTCGCGCGCCGCCTTTTCGTCGGCGTCGTAATCATGCGAGAAGCGAACGTAGGACAGCGCCCATCCGTTCTTCACCATCCATTTCTGGATGTCCTCGCCATCGACCTCGCAGCGCGCCACCGTGCGGCCGCGGCGGTCGACCTGACGTGCGTGACAGGTCCACGGCTTGTTGCCGACATGGCGGATCAGTTCGTCGCGCGCGGCAACCCCGCAGGTCCAGCGCTCGCCCTTGGTATTGAGGCAAAGCTGGTCCGACGACGGCGCGTCGATGCCGCCGAGCCGGATCCGGGTGCCGCCGATCTGCAGCTGGTCGCCATCGCGGATTTTCGGCACGCCGGTGATGTCGGCCGCGCCGGCAAAAGCGGGCAGCAACATCAGCGGAATCGCAAACAGGAATTCCTTGAGCATCATCGGCAATCCCGGCGCAGAATCGTCTGAGCAATATCGGCGGATTGTGCTGATATTTTGGGCGGCACGCCAGTATCCGGCGCAAGCACCGCTTTCAACTATCCGTCATTGCGTAGGGCGGGTTAGCGCCGAAGGCGCGTAACCCGCCGGCTGAATTTGCCGCGAGTCCCAATGGTGGGTTACGGCGCTTCCGCCTTCGCCCTCTCGCCGCGCTGCGCGCTGGCGCAGCGAGTCGGGCTTCGGCGGACAAGTCGCGCCTAACCCACCCTACAAGCTCTTCATCATCGCCCGCCGCGCCAGCGCCAGACCCATCAGCACGAACGCCGACGTCACCTCGGGACCTCCGACCAGGATACGCGTCGGCGTCTTCATCTTGTTCCACTCATAGGCCTTGAACGGCCCGCGCCGGCCACCCTCGCCGAGATGGCTCACAATGCACTGCAGCGCCGGCGCCATGGCGGGCGTTTCCGCGCCGAGATGGCCGAGTGCGATCAGCGCCAATGCGGCGTCGAACACATTCAACTCGGCGGCCAACAGTTCGTCCTGCACATAGGCGAGCACCCGGCCCCGGATGAAAGCGAAGGCGCCGTCGGGGTCGATCGTCTCTCGCGCCGCGCCGGGCAGCGCAGAGAAGGCCGCGTAGCAACGGCCGAAATAGGCGCAGTACAGTTCGGGCAGGTAATAGATATGCGAGCGCGGATCGCTGAACGCGCCGCTTGTCACCAGCCGCCGCTGGAAGCCGACGATCTTTCGTAACGTCTCCAGCCGCCGCGGCGTCTCGACGATCCGCCATCGCGCAAAATTGCGGAAACTGACTTCGAGAATGTCGAGATTCAAAGTGGGATCGAGATCGTTGCCGAACGGACGTTCGCCGGCGAGATTGTCGATCCAGGTGACGACGCCGCCGGCGTAGTCGATGTTGTCGTTGAGCGGCACCGTCACGCGCGGCTCGTTGGCGCCGGAGTCGACCTGATAGCCGGCATAAAAATCAAGCAGCGGCTGGTCGAGGATCGGATTCGTCGAGCCGGCCTGCGTGCCCGCGGAGAACGAGCAGGCAGTGGTGTCGCAGTCGGGCACGTAGATGCCGAAGCCGAGGTCCTGCTTGATCTGTGCAAAGAAGCGGCTGAAGCGCGGGTGCGGCAGCGGCGCCAGTGCGGTGATGACGCTGACCGTGCCGCCATCCGGCGCACGCACGTCCTCGCGGCTGGTGCCGAGACAGAAGTCGACCATTGCGGCGATCGCGCGGCGCGACGATGCGGTTTGCTGCGACGATGCGAGGCCGGTCTCGATGTAGCTCAGCAGCGCCTCGGTGAAGAACGCATCGTAATAGGCCGAGCGATGGCGAATCTGCATCGGCTGCCACATCGGCTCCGCAATCCCTCGCCAAGGCGGATTGATCAGCTCGCCGGCGGGCGAGCGCGCGATGAAAACGCGTGCCAGGTTGAACAGCAGCGTCGAATTCTTGTAGCCGCGCGAATTGAGACCGCTCAGCGCCATCGAAAATTCCCGGCCGCGCAGGTCGGGATCGCCGATCAGGTTGAAGGCCGCATAGGTCGGGATGAATCCGTTACGTTCGAACGACCGCAGCAAATGCGTGCCGCAGGTGCGGATGATGTTTTCGAGTTCCGGGAGTTTCGGCGCGTGCCCGGGTGCGGACGGTATCGTTGGCTTGGGATGCCGCAGGCGGATTGTATCCAGCAATGCCGCCACCGGCCGGCCGATCGCGGACCAGTCCGGCGCTTCATCGTCGCGCGCTTGGATCAGCGCGTGCCGGAGCGCATCGAGACGGCCGGGGTCGCGCAATTCCGGGAGGCCTGCGCGCCGCAGCAGGGGGCGCAGCGCCGGATTTCCAAGCGCCGTCTTGTAGAATTTACGAAGGTGTGGATCGCCGCCACCGCCGTTAAGAAGCAAGGGATCGCAGACATCGTAGAGCGACGGGCCGTCCTTGGGCAACGTCAGCGCGCGGTAGGCGGCCCAGGCGAAATGCTGAAAAGTCATGAAGTTCTTTGGCGTTTCTTCCGATGTGCTTGATCGCACGTCTCGCCGGGCCATGCCATGCTGCCGCGCGCGCTGTTCGGGAACCGTGCCATAACCGTCTGGTTGCGCAAGCAAAAAGCCGGCTTGCGCCGGCCTGCCTTCGGCAGCTTCCATAAACTAGGCAGCATGTTGCGTCGCACAGCATAGGCCGGTAATACTTCCTTATGTTGCGATGCCGCAAAAGGGGCGCAATTGGCCCGCACAGACCCCCGCAACCCCTAAAACCTATTTGACGCTGGCGCGACTAACAGGCGCGTCCGAATGACGGCGAGGAACGAAACCGCATGAATTTACGGCAGCTTAGCGTGTCGCGCCGCTCGCGCACCATCGCCGCCGCTTTGGTTGGCATGGTGTCGCTGGCGATTGGCGCCCATGCCACGCTGAACAAGCGGTCGCTGGATGCGGCCAAGGCCACTGAGGCTGCGCAGATTGCCCAAGCCGCCAACAAGCCTTCTCGGCTCGCGCTGGTGATCGGCAATGGACGCTACCCCGACGCCAACGCGCCACTGACCCAGCCCATCAACGATGCGCGTGCGATCGCGGCGGCGTTGCGGCGCGAAGGTTTTGAGGTCGATGTCGTGGAGGACGCCAGCCGGGACGACATCAACGGCGCGGTCGATCGTCTGAAAGCCAGGATCAATTCCGAATCGGTGGTCATGCTGTTCTTCGGCGGATACGGCGTGCAGGCCGGCCGCGAGAGCTACATGATCCCGGTTGGTGCCGCGATCTGGAAGGAATCCAACGTCCGCCGCCAGGGCATCAGCATCGAATCGGTGCTGGACACGATCAAGCAGAAGGGCGCGCGCGCCAGGATCGCCGTGATCGATGCGTCGCGTCGTAACCCTTACGAGCGCCGCTTCCGCGCTTTCTCGCACGGCCTCGCGCCGATCAGCGCGCCGGACAACGCGCTCATTCTGTCGTCGGCCACGCCGGGCAAGGTCGCCGACGATTCCAATGGCCCGAACAGCGTGCTGGTGACGGAGCTCTTGAATAATATCGGTTCGAAAGCGGCCGGCGCCGAAGCGCTCTTCAGCAAGACTCGCATCGCGATATCGCGCGCATCGAACGGCGAGCAGGTGCCCTCGGTATCGTCATCGCTCAGGGAAGACGTGCGCCTGGCGGCCGAAATGGCCGCGGAAAAGGCCGGCGGGTAAATAGCGCGCACCGTCATCCTGAGGAGCCGCGCGCTTGCGCGGCGTCTCGAAGGATGGAAGCAGACGCCCCGTGGCCATCCTTCGAGGCTCGCCGAAGACGGCGAGCACCTCAGGATAACGACAATTGCGTTACTTCGGCTCATCGCCGGTCGTGATCGGCCGCACCGGGTCGCCCTCGCGAAGCAGCGCTCCGGCCCGCGCCACCACGATGTCGCCTTCGACAAGGCCTTCCCGGATTTCCACCTGGCCCGCCGACATCAATCCCACTTCGACGCGACGGGTCTCGACCCGGTCGCGCCGCACCACCTGAACCACCGTGCCGGCGCTGCCATAGAGGATAGCGGTCAGCGGCACCGCGACGCCGCAGCTTTGACCGGTCTTGATCATCGCGCGGGCGGATGAGTTGGCCAGCAGGCGCCGGGTCGAACTCAGCGCGATGAGGACCTGACCCAGCTGGGTGTTGGGTTCGACGGTCGTGGCGACCCGGCGGACTTTGCCGTCCACTTCGCCGGCGCCGATGATCTTGACCCTGGCGGCCTGGTTGACGGCGAGCTTCGACAGGTCGCGGACCGGTACGAGACCGACCAGATCGAATTCGCTGCGGGGGATGATGCTGAACAGCGCCTCGCCCTTGCCCGACGCCACGGCTCCAATCACCGCGGTCGAGCTGCTGACTAGCCCGGCGACCGGGGCCTGCACCACGATGGTGCCGCCTTCGGGCAGGTTAAGCCGGGCCAGCGCTTGACCGGCGGTCACGATTTCTCCGGCGTCCACCAGCACGTCGGCGACCTTCAACCCCGGCCGGTCCGGCCGAACCGCGGTCTCTTCCTTCGGAAGAAGGATACCCGAAACTTCGACAATCGCCGAAAAGCACTGTTTCACCGCCTTCAGCACGGTGACGGCCGCGCCCTTCGGAGCGGCGGTATCATCGGCGGCGAGACAGGGATGCAAGGCTAAGCAAAACCCCGCCAGCACTGCGGTCGCGAGTTTTCGGAACAGACCGCGCGGGACGTTCATCGACTTTCAATCCGGCTTCAAGCCATCGATATCAGAATGACGCAGCTTGAGCCAAGGGGACCCTGCGCGCGTAGTGTAGCGCCCGAACTCGTGACCCGGTCTTCACCTCTTCAAGTCGAACGGCGAGCCCAGTTCGTTTGAATTTCATCTAAGCGGCGACGGCAATTTCTGCGACATCCGGCTCGGGCAATTTCACGATGTCGTCTACTCCGCAGCATGCAAATCAGGCACTCTCGGGAACGTAGTGCAGAGTGAGCAACTCGGTCAGCGGGCAAGGTGCGATCGCGTAGGCGCGGCCTTGTTCGTCGCTAAACTCCACGAGCGAAATGTTTTCATCCAACTGTTCGACAATCGTACCGACCTGCCCGCGCGCAAGCTGCTGCGCCGGAAGGTCCGACCGCAACGCCACGACATTAAGTAGGGAAGGCCTTTTGTTATCCTTAGTCGCATCCATCATAACACCCAGCATGTGATGAACGTTGGCCGGCTCTCGCCGGTCCGCACGGTCTAGATCGATCTTACCACAGCGCTCCTGTCATGTCGCCCGATTGTGGCATCAAGGCGCCAATGCGCGCCGCTTGCGTCCACCCCGATCATCCAGGATACCAAAACATATGCCAAGATTGAAAGGTTTTGCTTGCTGGCGTCCTACGCTTGCGCTTGGATGGGCCGTTTTTTGAACTTTGGACGATCGGAAATGTATGGGATTTTTAGTCGTGTAGAAACGCATATCCAAACTGCCGCGTTGGCAATCGAACAGGTAAAATCGTGCGAAATCTGGGGAAGAGCCTCGAGGTTCAGCAATTATCCCTGCGTTAAGGCGTATGCAGGGCGGTTGGCAAACAGTAAACGCGGAATAGAATTTACGACTTCACTCGCTCCTGAACCTGGTCAAGGACCTCTACATGTAAATTGGTATCATCCCAGTACGCCCGGCGTCGCGCTCAAGCAACAAGGCGGCGAGGATTTCGCATGCATCGACGCAAACGTAACGAACAAACAACCGTAACGGCTATCTATCAAAAGCCGACTGAACTGGAGTTGGAGAATCAACCCCAAGCAGTTTTTGCGCGTGCGATCCGGTTTTTTACAATGACAGTTTCGGTAGATGCTGACGAGTTGGACGAATTCGATTACGCCGCCTTCTGCATAAACAATCAATTTCATTTTAGCCTGCGCCACTACCGGAACGATCCCGCGAAGGTTACGTCGCTGTATTCCGAAGCGCTCGATTTGGACAGCGCCCGCGAACTGGTTACGCTTGCTTGTAAATGCTTTGGTGTTACCACATCCGTCCTTCATTGGATGCGCGGCCAACCTTTCAAGTACGGTCAGCTTGAACCGATAGCTCATGAGATCAAAGAACGCGAAGCGCGTGATATCGTGCTAAAAGTAGCGGCTACTTTTAAGAATCGGACGGCCAAGACCAGCGACATAAAAGATCGAGTCGAAGAGCTCGTAGCTTTAAGTGATCTAGATAAATTACCGTATCCTTCCCGAGGGAAAGAACCTAGATGGCGACAGCGAATTGGGAACGTGGTCTCTCACGCGCCTACTCGAACAAGTATCTTCTCGCGAAAATTGGCAGTCAAAACCGCGAAGGATGAGATTAAGGTAACAAAGGCGGGAATGGATTATTTGAAAAGCATAGGATTTTCAGTAGCAGACTTGGATTTGTAAACGGGAGCAAACCATCTCAACTCGCTCCTACCGGGTTGCCCACCCTTATCCCATACAAACCAAGCATAGGCCGTTGTCCCCGTACCTTTCTTCACCGCCCCGGCGGGATAGAACGTAATGCGCTCGCTGAAAACCCAGACCCGCGTGGGCGGATGTTTCGAAAAAATCGTGCGGTAGCGATTGCCACCTTCCAAGAATGCCAGCCGCAGCAAGAAGGCACACTTGTTTGTTGCGCGGGCAAGCCCGACTTTGAGGAAGCCTTCGGCGGCATTATAAGGCGGATTAGTGATGATGTTGTCGGCACAGCGATCGGTTGTCAAAAAGTCGTGCCCCGTCTCACCGTACCCTCGATCATAGAGATCGGAAGCGATTACCTCGTTGCCCTTGCTTTCGAGAACGCGTGCCATCGTGCCGTCACCACACGCTGGCTCCCAAATATTGCCTTCAAATCTTTCATTGTCCATCAGAGCCACCACAGCCCATTCTGGAGTTGGGAAAAAGTCGGGCCCATCTAGATCGGCAAATCTCTTAAGTGCAGGCTTAAATCCACCATTTAAATTGTAGGTCTGGTCCATAGGTGTTCTCTACGCGAGATCGACTCTTGCGTCGTTCGAAGTCCCACTGATCTTCTCGCTATCCACAGACTAGGTGTGTGCAGCGAATCAGAGCGCGACTTGAAAGGAACATATAGTGAACATGAGGCGTAGAACAAGATACAGATTGCAGGTATATTCGACGGCGTCGCGATACGCCGTTTACTCCGCCGCTGGCGTGTGAATCGCCCCCGGCGGCGCCTTCGGTTCAGCCACATGCTCGCTCTCGGCGCTCGAGGCCAATAGCTTCCTGCCAAAATGCCACGAAAACCGGCCGACATCGTCCATCAGCATGAACATCGCCGGCACGAACACCAGCGACAGCACGGTGGAGAATATCAGGCCGCCGATCACCGCCAGCGCCATCGGCGAGCGGAATTCGCCGCCGGCGCCGAACGCCAATGCCGACGGCATCATGCCTGCAACCATCGCGACGGTGGTCATGACGATGGGACGCGCGCGTTTCATGCCGGCGTCGATGATGGCCTCGTGGCGCGGCTTGCCCTCGCGGACGGCTTCGACGGCGAATTCGACCAGCATGATGGCGTTCTTGGTGACGATGCCCATCAGCATCAGGATGCCGATCCACACCGGCGTGGTCAGCTGCTTGCCGGTCAGCAGCAATGCCGCGATCGCGCCGCCGATCGACAGCGGCAGCGAGAACAGGATGGTGATCGGTTGCAGGAAGGTGCCGAACAGCAGCACCAGCACCGCATAGACCATCATCAATCCGGCGGTGATCGCGGTGGCAAAGCCGTCGGACAATTCGGCAAGGCTTTCGGCGTCGCCGGAGGGGCTGACCTTGACGCCCTTCGGCAGGCTCTTCATCACCGGCAGTTCGTAGATCTTCCGGGTGGCATCGCCGAGCGCCGCGCTGCCGACCAGATCGGCGGCGACCGTAGCCTGACGTTCACGGTCGTAGCGGTTGATGCTGGTCGGGCCCTGATCGAGTTTGATGTCGGCGACGACGGACAGCGGCACGCCGCCACGGCCGCCGCCGAGCGGCACCCTCAGCTGTTCGAGGACCGGCAATTCGCCGCGCGCGCCGTCCTCAAGCTGGACGCGGATCGGCACCAGCCGGTCGCCGGTGTCGAACTTTGCAAGCGCCGGACCGACATCGCCGATGGTGGCGACGCGAATGGTCTCCGACAGGCTCTCGGTGGAGACGCCGAGCCTTGCTGCGAGATCCGCGCGCGGCTGGATCCGCAATTCCGGGCGCTCCAGCGAGGTTTCCGAGATCACATTGGCGATGATCGGAATCCGCTTCATCTGGGTCGCAAGTTCGGCGGCGACGTTGCTGACGATGCTGCCTTCGGGACCGGTCACGACAAGCGAGATCGCGCGCAGGCCGTTCTCGTCGAGGAACCAGAACCGGATATCGGGCACGTTTTCCAGGTCGTTGCCGATCTCGAGTTCGAGCTCGCGCTGGGTGATCTTGCGGTCGTGCTTCGGCGTATAATTGATGATCAGCGCGGCGCGGCGCACCTCGAATGTTCCGGGCGGCACCCGTCCGCCGTCGACGAATACGCTCTTCACCTCCGGCCGCTTGCGCAAGCGCGCGACGATTTCTTCCGTGGTGTTTTCGGTGAAGGCGAGCTGGGTGCCGGGCGGAAGCTCCATTGCGAGCAGCGAACGCGCGGAATCCTGCGCCGGCAAAAAGCCCTGCGGCAGCAGCTTGATGCTCCAGATCGAGGCGGCGAAAATTCCGAAGCCGACCAGTACGGTGATGAGATAATGCCGCACCGACCACGTCACGAGGCCGTTATAAGCCTTCAGCACGCGGCCCGGCGGCGGATTGTGATAATGCTCGTCCTTCAAAAAATAGGCCGCCAGCACCGGCGTCACCAACCGCGCGGCGAGCAGCGAGAAGAACACCTGCACCGACACGGTGATGCCGAACTGCTTGAAGAATTGCCCGGCGACGCCCGACATGAAGCTTGCGGGCGTGAAAATGGCGATGATGGTCAGGCTGATGGCGATCACGGCGAGGCCTATTTCGTCGGCCGCCTCCAGCGCCGCGCGATAGGGCGATTTCCCCATCCGCATGTGGCGCACGATGTTCTCGATTTCGACGATGGCGTCGTCGACCAGGATGCCGGTGGACAGCGTAATCGCAAGAAAGCTGACCAGGTTCAGCGAGAAGCCGAGGAGGTCCATCGCCCAGAATGCCGGGAAAATCGACAGCGGCAGCGAGATCGCGGCGATGATGGTGGCGCGAATGTCGCGCAGGAACAGGAAAACGATGATCACCGCGAGAATCGCGCCCTCGAACAGCGTGGAGATCGCGGCTTCGTAATTGCCCTTGGTGAAATCCACCGAGGTGTCGATCAGTTTTAAATCGACGCCGGGATAGGCGGTCTTGAGCGCGTCGATGCGCTTCTGAACGGCGGCGGCGACCACCACGTCGCTGGCGCCTTTCGAGCGCTTGATGCCCAGCGCCACCACCGGCTCGCCGTTGAAGCGCGCAAAGGTGCGGCGGTCGGCGATGGTGTCGGTAACCGTGCCGAGATCGTCGAGCCGGAGTTCGCCGCCGGCGGGCAGGCTGATCATGGTGCCGGCGAGATCGTTCAGCGTCTTGGCGCCGGCCAGCGTGCGGATGGCCTGGTCGTTCTTGCCGATTTCGGCGCGCCCGCCGGCGAGATCGACATTGGTGCCGCGCAAGCGCCTGGAGACGTCGACCGCGGTCAGCCCCGCGGCCTGCAGCCGGTCGGGATCGAGCGAGACCAGGATTTCGCGCTCGACGCCGCCGATGCGCTCGACTTGGGCTACGTTGCGCACGCCCTGCAGTGCGCGTTTGACCACGTCGTCGACGAAATACGACAACTGCTCCGGCGTCTTGCCCGGCGAGATCGCGGCGTAGGTGACGATCGGCAGGCCGATCACGTCGACGCGCTGGATCAGCGGCTCATTGACATTTTGCGGCAGGTTGCTGCGGATGCGGGTGACCGCGTCCTTGATGTCGTTCAGCGCACGGTCGGTGTTGGTCTCCAGCGCGAATTGGATCGTGGTCAGCGACAGCCCGTCGGTAATCGATGACGAGATGTGCCGCACGCCTTCGACGCCGGAGACGCCGTCCTCGATGGTCTTGGTGACCTGCGATTCAAGCTCGGCCGGTGCTGCGCCGAACTGCGAGACCGCGACCGAGATCACCGGAATATCGGCGCTTGGAAGCCGGGTGACGGCGAGCTTGGTGAAACTGACCCATCCCAATACCAACAGGATGATCGAAAATACCACGGATGGAAGCGGGTTGCGGATCGACCATGCGGAGATGTTGAGGGCCATCAGCGCACCCGCGCGGGATCGAGGTCATCGGCGAATGTGGTCTTGATCCGGTCGCCGTCATGCAACGACGTGCCGGCGTCCGCCACGACGATTTCGCCGACTTCGAGGCCTTCGAGAATCTCTGTTGAAGTGTCCGACACCAGGCCGACCTTCACTTTTCGCGTCTCCACGATGTCGCCTTTGACCACCTGGACGGTCAAATGGTCAATGGCGTCGCGGGGCACCGCGATGCTGCAGCTGCGCCTGGCATCGATGTTGGCGCGGGCGAACATCCCGACCTTCAGGGAAGGATTGTTGCCGAGCGCGATACGGACATGGCCCAACTGGGTGCTGCGGTTGATTTCCGGCAATACCAGCCGGACGCGCCCGATCAGATCCGGCATGCCGTCCCTGCTGATCCGTGTGGTCGCACCTGGATTGAGCTTCAGCATGTGAATGCCGGGCACCTCGGCATCCAGTTCGATTTCATTGTTGACGGCAATCCGGAACATCGGCCCGGCCTGCGGCGACGCCGGCGCGCCGACGATGGTGTGAACCTCCGTCACCAGTCCTGCCGCCGGCGCGCGCAACGTGAGCGGCCCCGGCTTCACGCCGGGATTCAGCGGGTTGACCGGCGGCGCGGTGAGGCGCGCCAGTTCCTGATTTTCCGTGACGATGTCGCCTTCGCGGACCAAAAGCTCGGTGACCTTGGAGCCTTCCTGGTCGACGCCGACGATGGCTTCCCGGCGGGGCACGACAAATCCGGTGACCCGGACCAGGTCGGAGAAGCAGGCGTTGACAGCCTTTGCCACCACGACGACGGCCTTGTTGGGAATGACGGTCTCTTGCGGACGGGGCCGGTGTTCCAGCCAATAATATCCCGCACCCAGTGCCACCACGACGGCGGCTCCGATGACAGGCTTGAGGTAGGTTCGAAGCATCATCGCCGGATCGATCCACAGCTTAAGCCACGTTGCGAAACGAATAAGCGGTATCCTGCGTGCTATCCGGCGCGGTTTCAAATTGTTTTGCAAAAAGGCGATCTGAAGCCCGGTCAAGCGCGCCGCCGGTTCGAGCCGGTCAACGCACCCCGTAGCCTGCAAACTCCTTCACGATATCCGGATCCATCGCCTTGGCGTTGGCTATATCGAGTTCACCTTCGGAAATCGAGCCGTTGCGCTGCTTTGCGAGCCCGCGCCCGTACAGCGACGAGGTCAGCCTCGGGTTGATCTTCAGCGCGGCGTCGAAATCGGCGATGGCGTTCTTGGTCTGGCCGTTTTTCAGGTTGACGAGGCCGCGGCTGTCGAGCGCATCGACGAAATTCGGCCGCAGCCGCAGCGCTTCGTTGCAGTCCTTCAGCGCGGCCTGCAGGTCGCCGATTACGGTCCGTACCCAGCAGCGGTTATTGTAGGCCTCGACGTCCTTCGGATTGAGGCGGATGGACGCGGTGAAGTCGTCGACGGCGAGCTGATAGGCCCCCTTGCTGGCATAGACCTGGCCGCGCCGGTACAGCGCGCTGGCATCGTCGGGATTGTCGGCCAATTTGCCGGTCAATGACTTGATCGTCGGATCGTCCGCGAGGCTTGCGACGGTCGTCGTCGTCTCATCCTTGACCGGTGGCGCGGCGACCGTGGCAGGCGGCAGTTCGACCTTCGGCGGCGGCGGAGGAATAATAACGGCCGCAGGAGGTGGAGGCGCGGCGACCGGATCGGGGCGTGGCGGCGGCGTGGCGATGGCAACCTGCGTCGGCGGCTGCGGACGGGCGCCTGGAATGAACGAAAACTCCTCGGCCAGCGACGAGGAAATCCACGGCACCTGCTCGCTGCGCGACGCCCGAGTGACGCCGACGCGGGTGCGGTTCAGGGTTTCTTCCGCCATCAGATCGGGAACGCGGATCTCTTTCAAAAGCTCACTCACGAACAGGCTGTGCGCGCCGCCGGTGTCGCTGATGACGGAACTGAGCGCCGCCGAATACATCACCAGCGTTCCATTGGGCGCGATCACCGGCGCGAGGCCGGCGGAAAAACTGCGGAAACGGCGCTCGAACGGGTTGCGCCGCGACGCGTCGATCAGCGCGATCTTGACGCCGGCGCCGCGGCTGTTGATTTCGCCGAGTATGGTTTCCAGGCTGACGCCGTCGCGGCGAACGTCCGGCTCGGTCCAGATCTGCGCGTCAACCGGGATCAGGTAGCTCTGGCGGGCGGACTGCACGCCGAACCCTGAGAAGAAGATCAGCGCAACGGAACCCGGTTTGATGCGGGCGTAAAGCCGCTCCAACGCGCGGCGCATGGCGTCGCCGGTGAGGTTCTCGCCGGTCTCGACGTCGAAGCCGTTGCGCTTGAGCTCTGCGGCGATATCCTTGGCGTCGTTGATCGGTTCTTTAAGCGGCGCTTCGGCATCGGGATATTTTGCGTTGCCAATGACGAGCGCGAATCTGTCGCCCGAGGCCCACGATTGGGCAATAGGCGCGCTTGCGACGATCAAGATCAGCAGCAATGTGAGGCGGAATTTCATGCGACGCCGGTCCACAGAAGGGCGCCGATTCCAAGCTCGCGCCGCGGCGATCTTACGCTACGAAAACCCCATTATCAAACCGGCCACGCCGCCCCTGTCAACACTCGGCAAGGTGTTTAACTGCCGCGACAATTGACCGCAAAAAGCGACGGGTTCCAGTGGTCTGCCTGCATCGACGGTCCCGTCAATCAACGCCGTCATCCTGAGGTGCTCGCCGCACAGCGGCGAGCCTCGAAGGATAGGCCGAGGGCGGTGACTCATCCTTCGAGACGCCGCGCAAGGGCGCGGCTCCTCAGGATGACGGGTTCTAATTTCTCACCGGGCGGGTTTGACCTTTTCGATTGACGGTGGCTTGCTGCGGCCGTCGGCCAATCGCAAAGAAGAAAGTGAACCCGATGGGAAACGCCTACGAAATCTACGCCATCCGCTATGCCACCATGTCGCCGCGCACGCCGCACATGAACTATCTGCTGCCCGATCCCCATGAGACCAGCGCCGCCGATCTCGACTATTTCGTCTGGCTGATCCGCGGGCAGGGACGCGACATCCTGGTCGATACCGGTTTTAACGCGGCGGAGGCAGAGGCGCGCAGCCGCAAGTTGACGCTCAATCCGGTCGATGCGTTGGCGGCCTTCGGAGTTGCGGCTGACGCTATCAGGGATGTGATTGTCACCCATCTGCATTACGACCACGCCGGCAATCTCGACCGTTTTCCCAATGCGCGATTTCATCTGCAGGACCGCGAGATGAGCTATGCCACCGGACGCTGCATGTGCCACGGCACCTTGCGGCATCCGTTCTCGGCGGACCATGTGACACTGATGGTGCGCCACGTCTACAGCGAGCGGGTGGCCTTCCATAACGGCGATGGCGAGGTGGCGCCCGGCGTCACGCTGCACCGGGTCGGCGGCCATTCCGACGGCCTGCAGGTGGTGCGGGTCGAGACGGCGCGCGGCCCGGTGGTGCTGGCGTCCGATGCCTCGCATTATTACGGCAACATGCAGCGCAAGAATCCGTTTCCGATTCTCTACAATCTCGGCGACATGATGGAAGGCTGGGAAATCGTAAAGCGCCTCGCCGGCCACCCCGACCGCGCCATTCCCGGGCACGATCCGCTGGTTACGGAGATCTATCCGCGCGCCAGCGACAAGGCCGATGCCTACGCGCTGCATTTGCCGCCGTCACGTTCGTTCGTAAAATAGTCCGTAGCCCGGGTGAGCGCAGCGACACCCGGGGCTGGCGCTTCATCCCGGATATCGCTTCGCTCATCCGGGCTACGGATTTGCATCTAAGGTATGATGTCAAAAGGAGTTCGCCATGATCAGCCGCTTCCCCGGCCTCACGCCAACCCGCAGCCGCGCCGTCGTTCACGATGGCCTGGTGTTCACCGTGGCGGTCGCGCCCGATCCGGTCACCGCCTCGATGTACGAGCAGACCGTGAAAGCGCTCGGCCGCATCGACGAAAGCCTCGCGCTATGCGGCTCGGACAAGAGCAGGATCCTTTCGGCTATCGTCTACATCGCCGACATGAAGCGGAAGGGCGAAATGAACCGCGCCTGGGATGAATCGGTCGACAACAGCAATCCGCCAATGCGGGCCTGCATCGGCGTCGATCTCGAACCCCCGCATATCGTCGAGATCGTGGTGACGGCGGCGAAGTGACCGGTAACGCGTCATGCGCGGGCTTGACCCGCGCATCCATCCATCTTCGCAAGAGTCTTTCGAAAAAGATGGATTGACGGGTCAAGCCCGGCAATGACGCGGTTAATCAATACGCCTCCGTCTTGCTCGCCTCCTTGCTCGACGTCACCAGTTCGAGGCTCTTCTCGATCTTGCCGAGCGCCAGTGCGAAACTCGCGCGCTCATCCGCGGTAAGACAGGACATGATTTCGCGCTCCTTGCGCAATAGCCGCGGGATCAGTTCCTCATACAGCGCGCGTCCCTTCCGCGTCAGGCGCAGGGCGAACTCGCGCCGGTCGTCCGCATTCTCCACGCGCTCGACGATCTGCCGTCGCAGCAGGGCCGTGACCGCGCGGCTGATGGTGGATTTGTGCGTGCGCGTGCAATGCGCGATGTATTGCGCGCTGCAGGCGTCATTGCGGAAGCCCAGCGTCGCCAGCACCCGCCATTCCGGAATGTCCAGGCCGTAACGTTGCTGATATTCGCCCGACAGCGCGGCGCTGACCTCGGCGGCGAGGCGATTGAGCCGGAACGGAACGAACCTGAACAGGTCGAGTTTCGCCAAAATCGCTCCAATTTGAGTTGACCTTGGTCCGCGCAAGGCGTTTAAGATCGTTGCACGTGAGACTATCTTAGGCGCAACGCCGCCCCTTGGCCAGAGCCATGCGAGCCATGACGCAGCCCTCAAAAACCCAGTTCGGCTATCGCAGGCACCCCGACCAGGATCGGGCCGGCGCCAATGAGCATCCCGTGATCGTGGTCGGCGCCGGGCCGGTCGGGCTGTCGCTTGCGATCGATCTGGCGCAGCGCGGCCAGCGCGTGGTGCTGCTGGACGACGCCGACCGGATCGGCGAGGGTTCGCGGGCGATCTGTTTCTCAAAACGCTCGCTGGAATACTGGGACCGGCTCGGCGTCGCCGGCCGCATGGTCGACAAGGGCGTGGTCTGGAGCGTCGGCAGGATCTTTCACGGCGCGTCGCTGCTCTATCAATTCAACCTGCTGCCCGAGCAGGGCCATAAGATGCCGGCCTTCATCAACCTGCAGCAGTTCTATGCCGAGGCCTATCTGGTCGAGCGCGCGGCGCAGTTGCCGGAGATCGACCTGCGTTGGCGCAACAAAGTGAGCGCACTGGAAGCGCGCAACGATCATGTGATGCTGACCGTCGAGACGCCGGACGGGCCGTACCGGCTTGCTGCGCGGTACGTCGTGGCCTGCGACGGCGCGCGCTCGTCGCTTCGCGGCATGGTCGGTGCGGATTTCAAAGGGCAGCAGTTCGAGGATCAGTTTTTGATCGCCGACGTCAAGATGACGGCGGAGTTTCCGACCGAGCGCTGGTTCTGGTTCGATCCGCCGTTTCACGCCGGGCGCTCCGCGCTGCTGCATCGCCAGCCCGACGACATCTGGCGGATCGATTTGCAGCTCAGCCCGGACGCGGACCCGGCCGTGGAAAAACTGCCCGAGAATGTGCGGCCGCGGATCGCGCGGATGCTCGGCCACAATGACTTCGAATTCGTCTGGATATCGCTGTACAAATTCCAGTGCCGGCGGATGGAAAAATTCATCCATGATCGCGTGATCTTCGCCGGCGACGCCGCGCATCAGGTGTCGCCGTTCGGCGCCCGCGGCGCCAATTCCGGCCTGGAGGACGCGGAAAACCTGGCATGGAAACTCGCGCGCGTGTTGCAGGGCACCTCGCCGGAGCGCCTGTTCGAGAGCTATCATGTCGAGCGCAGCGCTGCGGCCGACGAGAACATCCGCGAGTCGACGCGCTCGACCGATTTCATGGCGCCCGCCTCGCGCCAGGAAGCGCGGCTGCGGCAGGCGGTGCTGTCGCTCGCCAAGGACACCGAATTCGGCAAGCGCATGATCAACGGCGGACGGCTGTCGGTGCCTTCGGTCTATGACACGCCGCTCTCGACACCGGATGGCGACAGCTGGCGCGGCGGACCGCGGCCCGGCGCTTCGATGCTAGATGCGCCGCTGAGCGGCCGCGACGGCAATCAGACGTTTCTAACCGAGGCCTTCGTGAAGACGGGAAAGAAGTTTGCGCTGCTCGAATTCGCCAATGGCGCGGCGACCGGCGTCCCTGACGGCGTCGGCGTGATCAGGATTGGCAATGAAGGTTTTGGCGACCCGTCGGGATTGCTCGGCGCGCGTTACGATGCTGCGCCCGGCGCCGGCTATCTGTTACGCCCCGACGGTTATGTCGCCGCGCGGTTCCGGCATCCCACGCGTGGCGCGATCGACGCAGCGCTGGGCCGCGCTACCGCGGTCAACAGGGGGCTGTGATGGCGCTGTCCACCAACTCGAACTTCGCAAAACCCGACGATGCCTTCCGCATGATCGTCGAATCACACCGGGGCTTAAGCGACGCACAAAGCGCCGATCTCGATGCCGCGCTGGTGCTGGTGCTCGCCAACCATATCGGCGACCTCGAGGTGCTGCGCGAAGCGATCGAACTGGCCAGGCGGCGGCTGGTGGATGCCGGTCAACAGCAACAGCAGCAGCAATAGGATGAAAATGTACCAGCCGTCATTGCGAGGAGCACTTGCGACGAAGCAATCCAGCGCGTAGGGCGGGTTAGCCGAAGGCGTAACCCGCCACTTTGGTGCATCGGAGTTGGCGGATTACGCTTCGCTAATCCGCCCTACGTGCTTCGCTCCTCGCAATGACCGGTAAAAAGGAATTGAACTGATGGCCAAGGGTTTTGCATCGACCACCGATATGGCGGAGAAGAAGATCACCTTCTCCGAGATCGGCACCGACCTCTACGCCTTCACCGCCGAGGGCGATCCGAACTCGGCCGTGATCGTCGGTGACGACGGCTGCCTGGTGTTCGACGCGCAGGCGACGCCGGCGATGGCGAACAAGGTGATCGAGCGGGTCCGCACCGTCACCGACAAGCCGATCAAATATGTGGTGCTGTCGCACTACCACGCGGTACGGGTGCTCGGCGCGTCCGCCTATCACGCGCAAGGCATCATCGCCTCGCAGGAAACCTATCGGCTGATCGAAGAGCGCGGCCAGCAGGATTGGGATTCCGAATACGGCCGCTTTCCCAGACTGTTCCAGGATGCCCACAGCATTCCCGGCCTGACCTGGCCGACGCTGACGTTCGAGACCGACATGTCGATCTATCTCGGCAAGCGTGAGGTGCGGCTGATGTCGCTCGGCGCGGGGCATACTTCCGGCGATATCGTCGCCTGGGTGCCGGATGCCGAGGTGATGTTCTCCGGCGATCTCATTGAGTATCATTCCGCCTGCTATTGCGGCGACGCGCATTTGCGCGAATGGCCGACCACGCTGAATGAAATCCGCGCTTTTAACCCCAAGGCCATCGCACCGGGCCGCGGCGACGCTCTTAAAGGCATCGCCACCGGACGCGACGCCATCGCCATGACGCGCGACTTTGTCAGTACGCTTTATGGCGCTGCCGAAACGTCGGTCGCCAAGGGAAGGAACCTGAAGGAAACCATGGCGGCGACCCGCGAGGTGATGGATCCAAAGTTCTCCAGCTTCGCGATCTATGAGCACTGCCTGCCGTTCAATGTCTCGCGCGCCTTCGACGAAGCTTCAGGAATCGACGACCCCGTGATCTGGACCGACAAGCGGGATCTGGAAATGTGGGCCAGCCTGCAAGGAGGATGACATGAATTACAACGCAGCTCCCGAAGTCCTTGGCAAATCGGTAGGCCAGGTTACACCGGGCTACATGTCCGGCTTCGGCAATTCGTTCGAGACCGAAGCTTTGCCCGGCGCATTGCCGATGGGCCGCAACTCGCCGCAGCGCTGCGCCTATGGGCTGTACGCCGAGCAACTCTCCGGCTCGCCGTTCACCGCGCCGCGCGGCAGCAACGAACGCTCCTGGCTGTATCGCATCCGGCCGTCAGTGAGGCATTCGGGGCGCTTCGCGAAAGCGGATGCCGGATTGTGGCGCACCGCGCCATGCCATGAGCACGAATTGCCGATCGCTCAATTGCGCTGGGACCCGGCGCCGATTCCATCCGGCGACATGACGTTCCTGCAGGGCGTGCAGACCATGACCACGGCGGGCGACGCCAATACCCAGGCCGGCATGGCCGCGCATGTCTATCTCATCACCAAATCGATGGTGGACCAGCATTTCTACAATGCCGACGGCGAGATGATGTTCGTGCCGCAGCAGGGCAAGCTGAAATTCGTCACCGAGTTCGGCCGCATCGACGCCGAGCCCGGCGAGATCGTGGTGATTCCACGTGGCGTCAAATTCCGTGTGGAGATTCAAGGAGCGCCCGCGCGCGGCTATCTCTGCGAAAACTACGGCGGCGCCTTCACGCTGCCGGAGCGCGGCCCGATCGGCGCCAACTGCCTTGCCAATGCGCGCGATTTCCTCACGCCGGTTGCGGGTTATGAGGACAAGGACACGCCGACCGAACTTTACGTGAAATGGGGCGGCGCGCTGTGGATGACAAAATTGCCGCATTCGCCGATCGACGTGGTGGCATGGCACGGCAACTACGCGCCGTACAAATACGACCTGCGCACGTTCTCGCCGGTCGGCGCCATCGGCTTCGATCATCCCGATCCGTCGATTTTCACCGTGCTGACCTCGCCCTCGGAAACCGCCGGCACCGCCAATATCGACTTCGTGATCTTTCCGGAGCGCTGGGCGGTGGCGGAAAACACCTTTCGGCCGCCGTGGTATCACATGAACATCATGTCGGAATTCATGGGGCTGATCTACGGCGTCTACGACGCCAAGCCGCAGGGCTTTACGCCCGGCGGCATCAGCCTGCACAACATGATGCTGCCGCACGGCCCCGACCGCGAAGCGTTCGACCACGCCAGCAATAGCGAACTGAAGCCGGTCAAGCTGACGGGCACCATGGCCTTCATGTTCGAGACGCGTTATCCGCAGCGCGTGACAGAGTTCGCCGCGAAGTCGGCGACGCTGCAGGATGACTACGCGGATTGCTGGAAGGGGCTGGAGAAGAGGTTCGATCCGAACAAGCCTTAACCGTCATTCCGGGGCGCGACGTAGTCGCGAGCCCGGAATCCATAACCATGATCGGAGTGTATGGATTCCGGGCCTGCGCATCCAAGTCGGCTGTAGCCGACTTGGACAATGATATCGCCGAACTCGGGTAAACCCGAGTTCGGGTGGCGCATCCCGGAATGACGAAGGTGAGATTCATGCGACCTGTTGCCCCGTCATGGCCGGGCTTGTCCCGGCCATCCACGTCTTGAGCGCGGAAAAGACGTAGATGCCCGGGCCAAGCCCGGGCCTGACGACCTTCTGATTGGAGAATCAAGTGCCCCATCCCAACGACCCCTCGCTCCGCTCCTTCATCGACGTCGATCCCTCCTCGGATTTCCCGATCCAGAATCTGCCCTACGGCGTGTTCTCGACGAAGGACGGCCTCGCCCCGCGCGTCGGGGTTGCGATCGGCGATTTCGTGCTCGACCTCTGGGAGCTCGAACAGGACAGCCGGCTTGATGTCGGCGCGTTGGGCGTCTTTTCGGCGCCGAGCTTAAATCCCTTCATGGCATTGGGACCGAAGGTGTGGTCGCGCACCCGGGCGCGGATCAGCGAGTTGCTGCGCCATGACAATCCGGAGCTACGCGACAATGCGGAATTGCGTGCGCTCGCGCTGGTGCCGATGAAAGACGCAAAACTCTATCTGCCGATCACCGTCGCCGGCTACACCGATTTCTATTCGTCGAAGGAACACGCCACCAATGTCGGCACCATGTTCCGCGACAAGACCAATCCGCTGCTGCCGAACTGGCTGCATATCCCGATCGGCTACAATGGCCGTTCGTCTACCGTGGTGGTCAGCGGCACCAAGGTGCGGCGGCCGCGCGGGCAGCTGAAGCCGCCGAACGTCGAGTCGCCGAGCTTCGGGCCATGCAAGCGGCTCGACTTCGAACTCGAGATGGGCGTCGTGGTCGGCCAGTCGTCGCCGATGGGCGAGATGCTGACCGAGCAACAGGCGGAAGAGATGATCTTCGGTTTCGTACTGCTCAACGACTGGAGCGCGCGGGACATCCAGCAGTGGGAATACGTGCCGCTCGGTCCGTTCCAGGCCAAGGCGTTCGCGACCTCGATCAGCCCGTGGATCGTGACCCGGGAGGCGCTGGAGCCGTTCCGGGTGCATGGGCCCGTGCAGGATCCTGTGCCGTTGCCGTATCTGCGGCAGGCGGCTGCGAACAATTACGACATGGCGCTCGGCGTCGATCTGCGCACGCCGCAGATGAACGAACCGCAAAACATCTGCCGCACCAATTTCAAATACATGTACTGGTCGTCGGTGCAGCAGCTGGTGCATCACGCCTCCAGCGGCTGCGCGATGAATGTCGGGGATCTCCTGGGGAGCGGCACCATCAGCGGCCCGGACAAGCACGAGCGCGGCAGCCTGCTCGAAATCAGCTGGAACGGCGCCGAGCCGATCGAATTGCCGGGCGGAGAGAAGCGCACGTTCTTGGAAGACGGCGACTCGCTGACCATGCGCGGCTGGTGCCAGGGCGACGGTTTTCGCGTCGGTTTTGGCGAGGTCGAGGGGACGATCGTGCCGGCGGAGTGACTCCGTCATTGCGAGCGAAGCGAAGCAATCCCGTCATTGCCGGGCTTGACCCGGCAATCCATCCACTTCGAAAAAATTCTTGCGAAGGTTGATGGATGCGCGGGTCAAGCCCGCGCATGACGAAAGACTGGATTGCTTCGTCGCAAGGGCTCCTCGCAATGACGTGGATAGAGCTACCGCACCTCCTTCAGCGGCAGCTTTTGCGTTTCCTTCAGCCGGTCCAGCACGATCGACGAGCGGACATGGGCGACGCTTCGGTGCGGCATCAGCACGTTGTTGACGATGTCCGACAGGCTCTTCAGGTCGCGCAGCACGACTTTCAGCAGATAATCGGCATCTCCGGTCAGCGAGTACGCTTCCTGCACCGCGTCGACGCGTTGCACCAGGTTGCGGAAGTGCTTGGCGTTGTCGGGCGAGTGGGTCGCCAGCGTGATGTGGATGAAGGCGATCAATGTGAACCCCAACGCCTCGCTGGAGAGATCGGCATGATAGCCGGAGATGATTTTCTCCTCCTCAAGCCGCATCCGCCGGCGCGAACATTGCGACGCCGACAGGCCCACGATTTCGGCGAGCTGCTGATTGGTGAGCCGGCCATCCTCCTGCAGCGCAGCCAGGATTTTCAGGTCGAAAGCATCTGCTGATATCATGCGTTAAAAGCCAATTAAGTGCATGGATCGTGCAAATTATAGCCGATTTCGACTTTATTTGCACGCACTTCGCGCGCCAGATGGCGCATTATCAACCGCAACAATTCAGGGAGAGATCAGCCATGGGTCCATTTCCGCACGACGCGGCGCCCGCCACTGTCACCGCCGACAACCCGATGGGCACCGATGGTTTTGAGTTCGTCGAATACGCGCATCCGAAACCGGAAGAGTTGCATGCGCTGTTCACGCTGATGGGCTATGTCCCGGTGGCGCGGCACAGGACCAAGAAGATCACCGTGTATCGTCAGGGCGACATCAACTATCTCGTCAACGAACAGCCCGGCACCCATGGCTTCGATTTCGTCGGCCAGCATGGCCCCTGCGCGCCGTCGATGGCGTTCCGCGTGGTCGATGCGCAGCAGGCCTATGCGCGCGCGCTGTCGCTAGGCGCGGAGCCGGCCGATATTTCGTCCGGGCAGAAGACACTCGACGTCCCCGCCATAAAAGGCATCGGCGGCAGCCTGCTGTATTTCGTCGATCGCTATCGCGCCAAGGGTTCGGCCTACGATCTCGAATTCGAGTGGCTCGGCGCGAAGAATCCGCGGCCCGAGGGCGCCGGGCTGTTCTATCTCGATCATCTCACCCACAACGTCCATCGCGGCCGCATGGATGTCTGGACCGGTTTTTACGAAAAACTGTTCAACTTTCGGCAGATCAGGTTCTTCGATATCGAGGGCCGCGCCTCCGGCCTGTTTTCGCGGGCGCTGACCAGCCCCGACGGCAAGATCAGGATTCCGATCAACGAGGACGCCGGCGATTCCGGCCAGATCGAGGAATATCTCAACGTCTATCGCGGCGAGGGCATCCAGCACATCGCCTGCGGTTCGAGGGACATCTATCGCACCGTCGAACGGCTTCGCATCGACGGCCTGCCGTTCATGCCGCCGCCGCCGGAAACCTATTTCGAGAAGATCGACGCGCGGCTGCCGAAGCACGGCGAGGACGTGGCGCGGCTCAAGCGCGACGGCATCCTGATCGACGGCGAGGGCGTGGTCGAGGGCGGCGAGACCAAGGTGCTGCTGCAGATCTTCTCCGCCAACGCGATCGGGCCGATCTTCTTCGAGTTCATCCAGCGCAAGGGCGACGACGGTTTTGGCGAGGGCAATTTCAAGGCGCTGTTCGAATCGATCGAGGAGGATCAGATCCGCCGCGGCGTGCTGACGGTGGAGGACAAGACCGCGGCGTAAAAGTTCTGCGGCAGCGCCGGCAACATATCCAGCGTCGTCCCCGCGAAGGCGGGGACCCATAACCCCTGACGTTCAAGATAGCGACGTGAAGTTGCTCCAAGCGTAACAACCGCCGTGCATTTGCACGAGCGACACGGCGTATGGGTCCCCGCCTTCGCGGGGACGACACCGAGTTTTATCTCCCGCTCCACTCCTTCGCAACGTCAGCCAACTCCGCCGCCACCGTCTTCCTGATCGCGGACGGCGTGCGGGAAAAGCGCGGCGCCGGCGCGGGCTGCACCACGCCGTCGACATCGACGAAAATCTTCCGTTCCGCCATATGCGGATGTTTTGGCGCCTCCGACAGCGACAGCACCGGCGCGAAACAGACGTCGGTGCCCTCCATGATCGCGCACCACTCGTCGCGAGTTTTGGTTTTGAACACCCCTGTCATCTTCGCCTTCAGCACCGGCCAGTTCTTGGCGTCCATCTGGCCGTCATAGATCGCGTCGTCGAGGCCGGCGAGCCGGCGCAGCTCGGCGTAAAACTGCGGCTCGATCGAACCCAGCGAGATGAACTCGCCGTCCTTGCATTGATAGGTGCCGTAGAAATGCGCGCCGCCGTCCAGCAAATTGGACTCGCGGCCGTCCTTCCAGCGGCCGATCGCGGTGAGTTCCGAGAATAGCGACATCAGCGAGGCCGCGCCGTCGCACATCGCGACATCCACCACCTGGCCCTGGCCGGATTTCTGCGCCTCGAGCAGCGCCGCAAGGATGCCGACCACGAGATACAGCCCGCCGCCGCCGTAGTCGCCGACCAAATTCAGCGGCGGCACCGGTCTGTCCCTGGGGCCGATCGCGGCCAGCGCGCCGGTGACCGAGATGTAGTTGATGTCGTGACCGGCGGCGTTGGCCAGCGGGCCGGACTGGCCCCAGCCCGTCATGCGCGCATAGACGATGCGCTTGTTGCGCGCCAGCACGACGTCCGGCCCAAAACCGAGCCGCTCCATCACGCCGGGACGATAGCCCTCGATCAACGCGTCGGCGCCATCCAGCAGTTTCAGCACATCCGCGACGCAGGTCTTGTCTTTCAGATCGCAGGCGATCTGGCGGCGGCCGCGCATCATGATGGCGCCGCGCAGTCCCTGCTTCTGCTCGCCGCGCATCAGCGTCACCACGTCGGCGCCCATATCGGCCAGCATCATCGACGCGAACGGGCCGGGGCCGAGGCCGGCGAATTCGACGATGCGGATGCCGGTGAGCGGGCCGGCCGCGCGCGGTTTTGACGCGGCGGCTTCGGACGAGGTCAATGCGTCGGTCACGTCAAAAATCCATCTCTCATGGTTCGGCGGATGCCTTTGGATTGTGCCGCTTGGGATCGCTCAAGGTCACCTTGGCGGCGTCCGCCCATAATTTGGCGTTCTGCTTCTGGCGTTCGGTGCCGGTGCCTTCCTCGGCGATCTTGCGGCCGAGCGCGATATAGACCGGAATCTCCTCGTCGCGCATTGCCGGCATCGCCTGCTTGCGCGCCATCGCCTGCTCGATGTAAGGCGCCAGCTCCTCCTGCTTGCGCTTTTCCCGCTCGATCTCGCGCGCCTTGAATTCAGGCATCACATCGCCTGCGAACAGTTCGAGCGCCTCGCAGATATCCTTGTGCCGGTTGCGGCCGCCCTGCTGGATGAACACGGTCTGGTCGACGCCGGACTCCTCGAAATGCCGCAAATGCGTGCGCAACTGCTCCGGCGTGCCGATGCCGTGATCGGCGCCGGCGGGCGGCAGCGCGTGGCGCGCTTTCTCGAAATTGGCCCAGATGTCGGTGCGGCCCGGCTTGTGCTCGCCGAAAATATAGTGATGCGCGAGGCCGTAGCGGAAGAACCGCAAGCCGTCCTCGCCGCGGCGGCGCGATTCCATCTCGTCTTCGTGCAGCGAGAAGCCGGTCACCATCGCGACATTGGGATTGACCGCGTGGCCGATCGGCACGCACTCCTCCTTGAAGATGCGATAGTAGTCGTCGACCCACTGCCTGGCCTCGCGCGGATCGACGAACGCAAAGGTCAGCGCGCCGACGCCGCAGCGCGCCGCCATCTTGATGGTCTCGCGATTGGAGCAGGCGACCCACAGCGGCGGATGCGGCTTCTGCACCGGTTTTGGCACCACGTTGCGGCAGGGCATCTCGAAGAACTCGCCCTTGAAGCCGGGGTAGGGATCCATCGCCATCATGTTGGTGCATTGCTCGACGCCCTCGCGCCACATCCGGCGCTTCTCGACCGGATCGAAGCCGACGTTGAATCCGCCAAGCTCCATCAGCGACGCGCTTTCGCCGGTGCCGAATTCGACGCGGCCGTTGGAGACGAGATCGAGCGTGGCGATGCGCTCGGCGACGCGCGCGGGGTGATTGTATTTCGGCGGCATCAGGCAGATGCCGTGGCCGAGCCGGATGTTTTTGGTGCGCTGCGAGCACGCCGCGAGGAAAATTTCCGGCGCGGAAGAATGCGAATATTCCTCCAGAAAATGGTGCTCGACCTCCCAGGCATAATCGATGCCGAGCTTGTCGGCGAGTTCGACCTGGTCGAGCGCCTCCTGGAACAGCCGCTGCTCGGCGCCGTCGTTCCACGGCCGCGGCAATTGATGCTCGTAGAAAATGCCGAATTTCATGGGCGCGTTCCCTTTCCACGAGTCGTCCCGGCGAACGCCGGGACCCATAACCACCGGCGTCTGAGTTGTGGAAGGCTTCACCCACCTTGCCGAACCGAAAGGACACGGCGTATGGGTCCCGGCGTTCGCCGGGACGACGTGTGTCAGCCCGCCTCGGCCGCGGTAACCGCGCGCTGCGCCATCACCTTGACCAGGTTGGCGCGATAGGCCGACGATCCGTGGATATCCGCCAGCATGCCGTCGGTGGAAATCGTCACGTTGTCGAGCGCGGCCGCCGAAAAATTCGCCTTCAGCGCCGCCTCGATCGCCGGCACGCGCATCACGCCGTTCTGCGATGCCCCGGTGGCGGCGACGCGGACATCGCCGGTGCGGCCACGGGCGACGAACACGCCGGTCAGCGCGAAGCGCGAGGCCGGATGCCGCATTTTCGAATAGCCGGCCCGCGACGGCACCGGGAAGCTGACCGAGGTAATGATCTCGCCGTCCTCCAGCGCGGTCGAAAACAGGCCCTTGAAGAAATCGTCCGCCTTGATCGAGCGCTTGTTGGTATTGACCGTGGCATTGAGCGCCAGCACCGCGGCCGGATAATCCGCCGCCGGGTCGTTGTTGGCGATGGAGCCGCCGATGGTGCCGCGATAGCGCACCGCGGGATCGCCGAGCACCGAGGTGAGAACCACCAGCGCCGGAATGTTGTTCTTCACGTCCGCGCTGCTCATGATGTCAAAATAGGTCGTCGCCGCCTTGATGACGAGCACATCGCCCAGCGACTGAATCCCGACCAGGTCCTTTATCTTTGCGAGGTCGATCACGTCGGACGGCGAGGCAAGCCGCGCCTTCATCACCGGCAGCAGCGTGTGGCCGCCGGCGAGATATTTTGAGTCGGAGCCTTTTGCGAACAGCGCCGCGGCTTCGTCGACGGTGGAGGGGCGGTGGTACGTGGTCTCGTGCATGACAAAACTCCCTGTAATCTTTTCCTTGTCATTCCGGGATACGCCTCTTGGCGCAGGCCCGGAATCCATACTCCCGGTGGTGGTTATGGATTCCGGGTTTGCGCCGAAGAGGCGCGCCCCGGAATGACGGGTTACCCGTGGATCGCGTGCCAGACGCGATCCGGAGACGCGGGCATGGCGAGATTGTTGTTGCCGATGGCGTCGGTGATGGCGTTGATGACGGCGGCGGATGCGCCGATCGCGCCGGCCTCGCCGCAACCCTTGATGCCGAGCGGGTTGCCCGGACACAGCGTCATGGTGTGGGAGACATTGAACGAGGGCAGGTCCTCCGCGCGGGGCATGGCGTAGTCCATGAACGATGCGGTGACCAGCTGGCCGCTCTCGTCATAGACCGCGTTCTCCAGCAGCGCTTGGCCGATGCCTTGGGCGAGGCCGCCATGGACCTGGCCCTCGACGATCATCGGATTGATCAGCCGCCCGAAATCGTCGGCAGCGACGAAGTTGACGAACGAGGTCTTGCCGGTGCCGCTGTCGACCTCGACCTCGCAGATGTAGGAGCCCGCGGGGAAGGTAAAATTGGTCGGATCGTAGAACGCGGTTTCCTTCAGGCCCGGCTCCATGCCGTCGGGCAAATTGTGCGCGGTGTAGGCGGCGAGCGCGACCATCGGCAGCGCGATCGACTTGTCGGTGCCGGTGACCTTGAACTCGCCGTTCTCGATGACGATGTCGTCCTCCGACGCCTCCAACTGATGCGCGGCGATCTTCTTCGCCTTGGCTTCCATCTTCTCCATCGCCTTGAGGATCGCGGTCAGCCCGACGGCGGCGGAGCGCGAGCCGTAGGTGCCCATGCCGAATTGCACCTTGTCGGTGTCGCCGTGCACGATCGACACCTGGCTGATCGGAATGCCGAGCCGCTCCGAGATCAGTTGCGCGAAGGTCGTCTCATGGCCCTGGCCGTGGCTGTGCGACCCGGTGAGGATTTCGATGGTGCCGACCGGATTGACCCGCACTTCCGCGGATTCCCACAGGCCGACGCCGGCACCGAGCGAGCCCACCGCCTTCGATGGCGCGATGCCGCAGGCCTCGATGTAGCAGGACAGCCCGATGCCGCGCAGCTTGCCTTCGCTCTTCGCTTTGGCCTTGCGCGCGGCAAAGCCGGCGTAATCGATCGCCTTCATCGCCGCATCCAGCGAGGCATTAAAGTCGCCGGCGTCATAGGCCATGATGACAGGCGTCTGGTGCGGGAACGCGGTGATGAAATTCTTGCGCCGCAGTTCGGCCGGATCGACCTTGAGCTGGCGCGCCGCAGTTTCCACCAGCCGTTCCACCACAAAACTCGCCTCGGGACGGCCAGCGCCTCTGTAAGCGTCCACCGGCGTGGTGTTGCTGTAGACGGTGATCACCTCGGCAAAGATGTTCGGGATGTTGTACTGGCCCGACAGCAGCGTGGCGTAGAGATAGGTCGGCACCGAGGACGAGAACAGCGACATATAGGCGCCGAGATTGGCGTAGGTTTTTACCCTCAATCCGGTGATCTTGTTGTCCTTGTCGAATGCCATCTCCGCCTTGGTGACGTGATCGCGGCCGTGCGCGTCGGTCAGGAAGGCTTCGGTGCGGTCGGAAGTCCATTTCACCGGGCGGCCGGTTTTCTTCGACGCCCACAGCGCCACCATTTCTTCCGGATAGATGAAGATCTTCGAGCCGAAACCGCCGCCGACATCGGGGGCGATCACCCGCAGCTTGTGCTCCGGCGCGACGTTGTAGAAGGCCGACAGCACGAGACGCGCGACATGGGGATTTTGCGAGGTGGTGTGCAGCGTAAAATGTTCTTCCGCCGTGTCATAGCTTGCGATCGCCGCGCGCGGCTCCATCGCGTTCGGCACCAGGCGGTTGTTGGTGATGTCGAGCGAGGTCACATTGGCTGCCGCCTTGAAGGCGGCATCCGTCGCGGCCTCGTCGCCGATGGTCCAGTCGTAGATCACATTGCCCGGCGCCTCCGGATGCAGCTGCGGCGCGCCCGGCGCGATCGCCGCCTTGATGTCGGCGGCGACGGGAAGCTCTTCGTAAATGACGGAGACGGCTTCCGCCGCATCGCGCGCCTGATTGCGGGTTTCCGCGATCACCACCGCGACTGCTTGGCCCACGAAGCGCACGGTGTCCGGCGCCATCGCCGGCCAGGCGCCCATCTTCATCGCGCTGCCGTCCTTGGAATGGATCATCCAGCCGCAAATCAAATTGCCAATCTTGTCGTCGACGATCTGCTGTCCGGTCAGCACGTCGACCACGCCCGGCATTCCCTTGGCGGCGTTGGCGTCGATTCCCTTGACCTTGGCGTGGGCATGCGGGCTGCGCACGAACGCGGCGTAGGTCATGCCGTGCAGGCGGATGTCGTCGACATAGCGGCCCTTGCCGGTGATGAAACGTTTGTCTTCCTTGCGCACAACTCGTGCGCCAACACCTTCAACGCCCATGTTCTCTCTCCCTATCGGAGTAATTTTCCGCCATTTCCGTCGAAATGGTGCGGCTTGAATGGATCGAGGGTCGAAAGCCGGCTATTCCGCCGCCTGCGCGACCTTCATCTTGCCGGCGGCATCCAGCACCGCCTTGACGATGTTGTGATAGCCGGTGCAGCGGCAGATGTTGCCCTCGAGCTCCTGCCGCACCGTCGCCTCGTCGAGGCCGCCGCCGTGGCGCGCCACGATGTCGATCGAGGTCATGATCATGCCCGGCGTGCAATAGCCGCACTGCAGGCCATGATTGTCGCGGAACGCCGCCTGCATCGGATGCAGTTCGTCGCCCTTGGCGATGCCTTCGATGGTGGTGATAGTGGCGCCGTTGGCCTGGCCGACCAGCACGGTGCATGATTTCACCGCGCAGCCGTCGATATGCACGACGCAGGCGCCGCACTGGCTGGTATCGCAGCCGATATGGGTGCCGGTCAGGCCCAGATGATCGCGCAAAAGATGCACAAGAAGCGTCCGGTCCTCGACCTCAGCCGAAACCGGCTTGCCGTTCACCGTCAATTTGACTGTCGACACGCTGCAACCTCCCGATACTTTTTAGTTGTTCCAATTAGAGGCATGACGACGCGACTTTGCAACACCGTTTTTCGTCGCGGGGGTGATCGTGATGAAGTTTCAACTTGTCGTCCCGGCGAACGCCGGGACCCATACGCCGTGTCGTCTCGTTTAGGGATTGCGTAAATGCCTTCTGCCAGCATCAGCGCCGGGGGTTATGGGTCCCGGCGTTCGCCGGGACGACGTGGAGCGGGTTATGCGCATCATCGCTGCAATTTTGTGCCTTTTATAACGACTAGGTTGGTGGTCTATTCGCGTCCAAAGCCACGCCAACGAATAAAATTCCGGGGAGCATTTTGCAGTGATCGACAAACAGGTGAAAACCACCGCCGACGCCGTGGCCGGGGTGCGGGACGGATCGACGGTACTGGTGGCCGGATTTGGCGCGATCGGTATCGCCGATCATCTGCTCGATGCCCTGCATGAGCAGGGCGCAAAGCAATTGACCATCGTCGCCAACAATTCCGGCAACGGCGATATTGGGATCGCGCGGCTGATCAATGCCGGCCGGGTGCGCAAGGTGATCTGCTCCTTCCCTCGCTCCTCCGGCGACTACAGCGCCTTTCTCAACGCCTACCGGGCCAAAACCCTTGAACTGGAATTGGTGCCGCAGGGTACCATCAGCGAACGCATGCGTTGCGCCGCGGCAGGCCTCGGCGGGTTTTTCTCGCCGGTATCGGCGCACACAAAACTCGCCGAGGGCAAGGAGACCCGCGAGATCGACGGCCGGCTCCACGTCTTTGAGAAACCGCTGAAAGGCGATGTCGCGCTGATCAAGGCCAACAAGGCCGACCGCTGGGGCAACCTGACTTATTTGCGAGCGGCGCGGAATTTCAATCCGGTGATGGCGATGGCGGCCGAACTGACCGTGGTGGAGGTCGACACCATGGTCGAGCTTGGCGAGATGGATCCGGAAGCCGTGGTGACGCCGAGCATTTTCGTCGACCGCGTGGTCGTTGTCGGAGCACGCGCATGAGCTACACACCGCTGACCCGCGAGCAAATGGCTTGGCGTGCCGCGCAGGATTTGCCGGAGGGCGCCTACGTCAATCTGGGCATCGGCATTCCGACATTGGCGGCGAGCTACGTGCCTGAGGGCCGGGAGGTGATCTTTCACAGCGAGAACGGCATTCTTGGGCTGGGTCCAAAACCCGAGCCGGGCAGGGAAGACCCCTATATGGTCGATGCCGGCAGGAACAAGACCACGCTGGTCACCGGCGGCTGCTTCGTCCATCACGCCGATTCGTTTCTGATCATCCGCGGCGGGCATCTCGATGTCAGCCTGCTCGGCGCTTTCGAGGTCTCCGAAAAAGGTGACCTCGCCAACTGGACCACGGAAGACCCGCAATTTCCTCCGGGCATCGGCGGCGCCATGGATCTGGCGGTCGGCGCCAAGGCCATTCGCGTCATCATGGAGCACACCGACAAAAACGGCGCGCCGCGCATCCTGAAGCACTGCACCTATCCGCTGACCGCGCCGGCCTGCGTCAAGCGCATCTACACCAACCTCGCGGTGATCGACGTAACGGAGCAGGGCCTGTCCGTGCTGGAAATAGTGCCGGGCCTGACGCTGGAGGCGCTGCAGGCCCTGACCGAGCCGCAGCTGCAACTGGTGAACAGCTGGCAGGCGCTCGAGCCGCCGGCCGCACGGGCGGCGTAGAAAACCTGTAGCCCGCCATGAGCGAAGCGATATGCGGGACCGGCTGCCCCGCATATCGCTTCGCTCATGGCGGGCTACGAAACTAGAACCGCGGGCGGCACGGGCGGCGTAGCCGCCCGTCATTGCGAGCGAAGCGAAGCAATCCAGTGCCCCAGGCACCGCCTGGATTGCTTCGTCGCAAGTGCTCCTCGCAATGACGGGTGCGGCGACGATTCCCGGAAATTTACGCGATTTTATCCATTCTTGTTCACCTTTCGACCGTGGATTCGGGAAGCAAACGCTTGCCTGGTCGATTGGCGTTGGAATGCAGGGGACTGTGATGGGGTGGTTCAAGCGTGTCCGATCGGCGTCCCCAAAACTCCCGACCTTACGGTTTCGCGGCAAGATCGTGCTTGGCTTCGCCGCGGTGCTTGTCATCTCCGCAGCCAGCCTGGGCATCGCCTGGCTCGGCTTCGAGCGCATTTCGGATGGTGTGATGTCCTACCGCCAAAGCGTCGCGGAGGCCGACCTGGCGCGCAATATCGACCGCGAGTTGATCTCGTACCGGTCGCTGGCGCGTTATTATGTGATTACGGCCAGGGACGACGACGCCAACGCGGCTCTCGCGGCCGAGGCCTCCTTAAGGGATGCCATCCTGCAATCGATGAAGGGCAGTGCGAATCCGGTGCGGATCGAGCAGATCGTGAAGCTGGAGCGGGAGTTCCGCATCTTCACAAAGATCTTCGCCGAGATCCTGAAGGTGAAGCGCGACAGCGCATTGCTGACGCAAAATCAGCTGACCCGCGGCGGCACGCTGCTGCGTTACAAGTTCGACGACCTTGCCAGCAACGCGGCCGAGGCTGAGCTCCCGGCGGTCGAACTGGGCGCCAAGCAGGTCACCTCGCAATATCTGTCGGTGATCGCGCTCGCCAACACCTTTGTCATCAATTCCGACCAGGCGGTCGCCACCAGCGCGCTGGCGCGGCTCAAATTCGTCGAGAATTCGCTGCATGCGATATCCTCGACCGACGAAAAAATCGTGGCCGCGATCGAGGAAATTTCCGGTCTGCTCGGAGAGTACCGGCAATCGCTGAGCAAACTGGTCGACAATGCGAAATCGATCGATGAGCTGGTGGCCGAGATGGCGGACTCCGCGGCCGCGATCACTTCAGGATCGAACGCCATGAAGGCCGATCTCTTGTCGGACCAGCAGCGGCTCGAAAACGAGTCCGACGCCACGGTTCGCGAGACCGAGCGCCTGGTGGCGCTGCTTGCCGCCGGCGGTTTTATCCTGGGCGGGCTGCTGGCGCTGATGCTGGGCAAGGGAATTTCCCGCCCGATGACCGCGATGTGCAAGGCGATGCGCGAACTCGCAAGCGGCAATTTCGAAGTCGTGCTGCCCGGCCTTGGCCGCAGGGACGAACTCGGCGAGATGGCAAGCGCGGTCGAGGAATTCAAGCTGCAGGCCATCGCCAAGGCCGAGCACGATGCCGCCGCCCAGGAAGCGCAGAACAAGGCTGCAAGCGAAGCGCGGCGCGCCGAACTCATTCGATTTGCCGACAATTTCGAAGCGGCCGTCGGCGCCATCGTGTCGAACGTCTCGGCATCGGCGGTGCAACTGGAATCGGCGGCGGGCACGCTGACGCGCACGGCCGAAATCACCGAAGGTTTGTCGGGACAGGTCGCCGGCGCATCGGAAGAGGCTTCCACCAATATGCAGGCGGTCGCCGCAGCGACCGAAGAATTGTCGCAGTCGGTCGACGAAATCGGCCGCCGGGTTCGCGAATCCAACCGCATCGCGGAAGGCGCGGTGCTGCAGGCGCTTGAGACCGACGCGCGGATCGGCAAATTGACGCGCGCCGCGCAGCAGATCGGCGACGTGGTGAAACTGATCACCGCGATCGCCGAGCAGACCAACCTCTTGGCACTCAATGCCACCATCGAAGCCGCCCGCGCCGGCGAGGCTGGCCGCGGTTTTGCGGTGGTCGCAGCGGAAGTCAAATCGCTGGCCAATCAGACCGCGAAGGCGACCGACGAAATCTCCTCGCATATCGCAGGCATGCAGGACGCCACGCAGGAATCGGTCACGGCGATCAAGGAGATCGGCGATACCATCGGACAGATTTCGACAATCGCGTCGTCGATTGCGAGCGCAGTGGAGCAGCAAAGCTCGGCGACGCAGGAAATCGCGCGCAGCGTGCAGAGCGTCGCCCAGGGCACGCAGGAGGTCGCCGGCAATATCACGCAAGTAAATCGCGGCGCCACCGAAACCGGCTCGGCGTCCGAAGAGGTGCTGAACTCGGCGCAGACGCTGTCCACCGAAAGCGCCCGGCTGCGTCAGGAGCTGGACCGGTTCATGACGACGATCCGGGCGGCGTAAGCGCGATGCGTCTCGACGAACCGTAGGGCGGATTAGCCGGCCGAGAGCACCGGTGCTCCAACATGCGAAGGCGCAAGGCGTAATCCGCCGCCGGTGCAAGCGGAGCGGCGGATTACGCTCACGCCTTCATCCGGTTGAGCTGTCGCGGCCGGGGGTCGCTAATCCGCCCTACGAAGCTGTAAATGCTGGCTAAAAAATTTTTTCGCATTCCTTATCCCCGGGTCCAAAACCTCGCTTATCCTGCTGGTGTCCTGTCCGACGAGGGGCCGCCTTCTAGAGGCGATCCTTCTTTGGACAGAGCGAAAGCTGGCCGGACCGGGGCGCCCCGGAACGGTCGACAGGCTGGTGGCCAAGGTGGAGCGCCGGGAGGTGCCGCGCCCTACGTCACTGGGCGCGCGCGGTCGCCTTGCCGCGCGAGGTGGGTACGTTAATCCCGCCTCCAAGGGTGCCCGCTGGTGCCCTGGCGCCTCCCGCCGCTCCATCGCCTCGCGCAGGTCGCGCGAGGGACTTGGCAAACCTCGGACGCCTTGCGCCGCGAGAATGCGAAGGTGTGGCTGTTTGAAATTTGAATCGGAATTTGAAGCGAGGCGCCTCTTAAACCTCGCCCCGCTCTTTCGCGGGGAGAGGTCGACGCGCATCGTCAGATGCGCGGCGGGTGAGGGGCCAGGCACCGCGCTGCCAAACAAAAAACTTATCGGGTCGAAAGGTCTTCAGCGCAACAAGCACGACCCGAGAGTCCGTCGATTGCATTGACCGCAGTGCCTCGCCCCTCACCCGAAGCCTTCGCTGCGCTTCGGCTTCGACCTCTCCCCGCGAAAGAGCGGGGCGAGGTTAAGGAAGGCGCCGCGATGATAGTAACGATGTTACTCCCTCCCGAACTGCCGCTTCAATTCGACCTTGGCGCGCTCCAGCCGTTCGCGCTGGGTCTTCGGCAAGGTCTTGCCGGCGCGATTGACGTAGAAGGTCAGCATCGAGAGTGCCGAGCGATAGGCGCCGGCCTTGCGGCGCGAGCTGCGCTCCGCGGAGCGCTTCAGCGAAGCGGCGATTCGCTTCGGGTCGCGCAGTGTGAACACGCCGCGCTTCAGATCGAGCGCGTCGCTCTGTTGGGTCACGCGCTGCGACCAGCGTTTTGGAGAAGTTTTGCGTTTTACAGCTGATTTCCGTCGCGCCGAGCCGGCCTTGCGGCTCGCGCTTTTGGGCCGCCTTGCCGCTGTCTTGCGGGAACGTGTTGCCATCATCGACCTCCATACCGCCCCAAGCCAAAAACTGGCATCAACTCAATCGGTTCCTGGTCCATGGACGATGGAACTCGCGCAGGCGGCGGGCGTTAACATTCCGCGATCCCGGAGGCTGTGGCTTTTGCGAAACCTGGAACTCAATGTCCCGGGTAACTCTTCTTTGGTCAGGTTCGATGAGCTTGCTGCAAATGAATTCAAAGACCGGCAGGAGTTCATCAGCCTCAACCGAGGGCGAAATCCAGCCGAGTGCGCCTGGTGGCGCGCGCGTCATCGAAACCGATATTCCCTCGCGTCTCGATAGTCTGCGTTGGAGCGGCTTTCACACCCGCGTAGTGACGGCGCTCGGCATCACCTGGATTCTCGACGGGCTTGAAGTCACGCTGGCAGGCGCTTTGTCAGGCGCGTTGAAGGAAAGCCCCGTACTTCAATTCTCGAATTTCGATGTCGGCCTTGCCAACAGCGCGTATCTCGCCGGCGCCGTGCTCGGCGCGCTCGGCTTCGGCTGGCTGACCGACCGGATCGGCCGCAAGAAATTGTTCTTCATCACGCTCGCGCTGTACCTGACCGCAACCGCGGCAACCGCATTGTCGTGGAGCGTCGCAAGCTACGCCTTGTTTCGCTTCCTGACCGGCGCCGGGATCGGCGGCGAATACACCGCGATCAATTCGACCATCCAGGAGCTGGTGCCGGCGCGCTATCGCGGCTGGACCGACCTTGTGATCAACGGCAGTTTTTGGATCGGCGCCGCAATGGGCGCGGTCGCCGCGATCGTGCTGCTCGATCCGCAGCTGATCGGCCCGGATCTCGGCTGGCGGCTGGCGTATCTCACCGGCGCCTGCCTTGGCCTCGTGGTGTTCGTGATGCGGCTGTGGATTCCCGAAAGTCCGCGATGGCTGATGATCCACGGCCAGCCGGATCGCGCGCACGCCATCGTCGCCGAGATCGAACGTTCCGTAATCGGCATGGAACAGGCGCAACGGGTCTGGCCGAAAATAAAATTGAAGATGCGCAGCCACACGCCGCTGGGCGAGGTGGCTCACACGCTGTTTCACGCCTATCGCCAGCGCTCGCTGGTAGGCCTCGCGCTGATGATTGCACAGGCGTTTTTCTACAACGCGATCTTCTTCACCTATGCGCTGGTGCTGACTGACTTCTTCGGCATCGCCTCAAATCAGGTCGGCTGGTATCTGCTGCCGTTCGCGGCCGGCAATTTTTTGGGGCCGCTGCTGCTCGGCCGGCTGTTCGACACGCTGGGGCGCCGAACCATGATCGCGTTGACCTATGGCATTTCCGGCGTTTTGCTGGCGCTGTCGGGCTATCTGTTCGCGATCGGGGCGTTGAGCGCGCAGACCCAGACCATCGCCTGGATGGTGATTTTCTTCTTTGCCTCGCCCGCCGCAAGCGCCGCCTATCTGACCGTGAGCGAAACCTTTCCGCTGGAAGTCCGCGCGCTGGCGATCGCGCTGTTTTATGCCATCGGCACCGGAATCGGCGGCGTGGCCGGTCCGGCGTTGCTGGGTGCGCTGATCGATACCGGCTCGCGGAGCAGCGTTTTCGCCGGCTATCTGCTGGGATCGGGGCTGATGATCGCGGCTGCGGGAATCGCGTGGCGTTACGCTATCGCCGCCGAGCGCCAGCCGCTCGAATCGGTTGCACGGCCGCTGGCTGTTGTGGAGTAATGCGAGATGACACAGGATGTGATGGATATGCCACCGCAAGCGCAAGAGGACGACGAGCTGCCGGATTCCGTTCCGGTGCCGGGCGCGCTGATCCCCCATCTCGGCGAGTGCGCGCTGCTGCTCGATATCGATGGCACGCTGCTCGATCTCGCGCCGACGCCACGCGAAGTGTGGGTACCGCCGGGGTTGGCGAAAACCATGAGCCGGCTGCTGCAACGGACTTCGGGCGCACTGGCGCTGGTTAGCGGCCGCTCGCTGAATGACATCGATCTGATCTTCGCGCCGGCCGAATTTCCGGCGGTCGGCGGCCACGGCGCGGAAATGCGGTTCACGGTCGACAACGAGTCGGTTGCGACCCATGCCCCGCCGATGGACAAGGAATTGAAAAAGCGCCTCGCGGCGATCGCCCAGCTCAGCCCGGGCATCCTTCTGGAAGACAAGGGCTATTCGCTGGCGCTGCATTACCGGCTGGCGCCGCATGCGGAGAAGGCGATTTATGAGGCGGTGTCCCTGATCAGGGCCGACCTGCCCAACGCGCCGATCGAAGTGCTGCCCGGCAAATGCGTCTGCGAGATCAAGCATTCCGGCTTCAACAAGGCGAGCGGGGTGCGGGAACTGATGACCCACGAGCCGTTCAAGGGCCGCCGCCCGGTGTTCATCGGGGACGATGTCACCGACGAGACCGTGTTCGCCATCATGCCGGATCTCGGCGGTCAGGCGTTTTCGGTGGGCCGGCGCGCGCATGGCGTGGCCGGGCATTTCGACGAGCCGCGCGATGTCAGGGAATGGCTCGCGCACCTGCTGGATGACGAGAAGCTGTTGACGGAGCAGCAGCCGCGCTGAGGTTGCCGAATGATAAAGCGGCTCGGTCTGCTTAAATTGCAGGCGCTTATCGGGCAATTCGCGCGCCGCAGGCCCGATCGCACGATTTCTCTTGCAATCGTTGCTCCGACTGGCCGTCATATATCGGACAACGCGGCGTCATCGCTGCCGGCCTAAAAATGTGGCGACGTTCTTGCATGAGACGTTCTTGAATAAGTGAACTGTGGATCGTTTTCCGGTTCCATGGAGTTCCCCCAAGTTTGGGCTCAATGCGGTCGGAAGGTGGCCAGGAACCATATTGATGAACGGCTGTTTATAAACCGGGCTGGACGTCCGGGGAGGGACCCTGTGAACCTCGTTGTCGTTTCAAATCGGGTGGCGCGCGCCAAGGCCAACGAACCCATGACGGGGGGCCTTGCGGCGGCACTGTTGCCGGTAGTCGAGAATTCCGGTGCGATTTGGGTGGGTTCCAGCGGCCGGGTGCGTGATGCAACTCACAAAGGTCCGTTCGCGGAGATCGAATCGCTCGGCGAGGGCGCGCTTGCCATGATCGATCTGCCGGCGGCGCATTACGGCGGATATTACGAGGGTTTTGCCAATTCCGCGCTGTGGCCGGTACTGCACTCGCGGACCGACCTGATCCGGGTGACCGAGGGCGACTATCAATCCTATCGCGAGGTCAACGCTTTCATGGCGCGAGCGCTGGTTCGATTCCGCCGCAAGGACACCGCGTTCTGGATCCAGGATTATCATTTTCTGGCGCTCGGCGCGGAAATGCGCGAACTCGGCTTTACCGAGCCGCTCGGCTTCTTCCTGCATACGCCCTGGCCGGCGCGCGCCATCATCGGCGGCGTGCCGCACCACCGCGAATTGATCGAGGCGATGCTGGCCTACGATCTGATCGGCTTTCAGACCGAGGAAGACCGCGAGAATTTCCAAAGCTATCTTGAATCGGATCTGGGTCTTACGGTCACCGGCGGCGTGGTGGCCTCGCGCTACGGCACGTCCCGTATCGCGGTTTTCCCGATCGGTATCGATCCGGAAAAATTCGCGCAGCATGCCGCAAAGGCGTCATCGCATCCCGACGTCTCGCGGTTGCGCCGCAGCCTGAACGGCGAGCGGCTGGCGATCGGCGTCGACCGGCTGGATTACTCCAAAGGCCTGCTCAATCGCATGGAGGCCTTCGACCGCATGCTGACCATGCACCCCTCGATGAGCCGCACCGTTTCGCTGTTGCAGATCGCAACGCCGTCGCGCGGTGCCATCGAGGCCTATGGCAATCTGCAGAACGACCTCGCCAAGCTGGTCAGCGACGTCAACGGCCGCCACGGCGAAGTGGACTGGACCCCGATCCGCTATCTCAACAAGGGGTTCAGCCAGACCGTGCTGGCAGGCCTTTACCGCACCGCGCAGGTCGGCCTGGTGACGCCATTGCAGGACGGCATGAACCTGGTGGCGAAGGAATATGTCGCCGCGCAAAATCCCGCCGATCCCGGCGTGTTGGTGCTGTCGAAATTCGCAGGCGCTGCGAATGAGCTGGAGACCGCGCTGCTGGTAAACCCGCACGATATCGAGGGCATGGCGCGAACGATGGCGACCGCGCTGTCGATGCCGCTGACCGAGCGCCGCATGCGCTGGGAAGCGATGATGATCAAACTGCGCGGCAATACCATCCGGCAATGGTTTGCCAGTTTCGTCTATACGCTGCAGGACGAGGTTGCGGGCAAGATCGTCGCAAAGGATCCGGCGATAGGCGCCGATCCCGCGACCTTGTGGTCGCCGCGGTCGGCCAGTTCAGGCGTTCGCTATCACTGATCGGTAGCCATTCAGCAGCAAAAAAACCGGTCGGCGTTGCTCCCAAATTCTCTCGATTGCTCAATCGGTTGCAGAAATCGTCGGGTTGACGCCCGCGCTCCCTTGCAAAACTCGTCCTGCCGCTTCAAGAGAGGGCGCAAGGAGAGATGGCCGAGTGGCTTAAGGCGCACGCTTGGAAAGCGTGTGTGCGGGAAACTGTACCGTGGGTTCGAATCCCACTCTCTCCGCCAGCTTGGCCGGCGCGGTGTTTTCTCCGAGTGGTTCGCCGGGCCGTTAAGCCCAGTATCCGTAGCCATTTCCGATTTCGGCTCTGGACCGCCGATCGGCAGGATCGCCCTGACTTTCTCCAAAACGCCTGTTTTTTCTCCGAACCTCTGGACTGCACCCCTCAAGTACGGTTCTCGAAATCGATTGATTTCAGTTGGTTATGAACGTCAGCGGAAAGCGGTTCGGAAATATCTATCGGATAGGCGAGAGCGCCCGATTTCCAATTCGCCATTTCGAGGTTCGAATTCTTCCGCCCCAGCCAGGCAGTGCGGACGTTCCCGGCTTAACCTCAACCCATTGCGAAAAAGCCCGCCAATCGCGGTCTTTCGCAACTCGGGAGCCGGTCTCTAAACTCCCATCTTTACGGCTTGTACGCCGACCGGAGACTAGGTTCGATCCGCACTGCGTGACGGGGGCAGGATTCTTGGTCGTTTGGGTGCAGCAGTGACTATCTTGGCCACCCTGAACGTACCTTCCAAGCCGAAAAGACGAGGGATTGTCGACCCTCGAAGGATTAATCCCGTTGCGGCCGGCGAGTTCGCACTCCAGAGTGGCGATTGAACAGTACTTATTGCCTTGATCAGAAAGGCAGAAAAGTAACGAGGGTGGTGGAGGCGTACGAGTCGTGAATGTCTTTGAGCTCGATGAAATTCTCCTGCGTGATTATGAGAGATTTGCTCGCTCATTCACGCAGATCCGTGCAGCGGACATACGCGTTCAGGTCGAAGAAATCTATGCCAGCGATCGTTTCTGGCCGGAGCCACTCGTAAGTATCAACCCGCGGTTTGAACGTGGCGTGTCCATCGATCAACTTGCCAAGTCCGGCACAGTGCACGATGCAACCGCGCGGATATTCAGCACCGATGGTAAACCGCTGTCACTCTATCGCCATCAGTCTCAGGCCGTTGCCAAAGCAGTGGCAGGCCAGAGTTTTGTTGTTACGACCGGCACCGGATCGGGAAAATCACTTTGTTTCTTTATCCCCATCATCGACGCAGCTATCCGTGCACGTGCTGCCGGTGAACCTGCCCGCACTCGCGCAATCATAATCTACCCGATGAATGCATTGGCAAACAGCCAGCGTGAAGAAATCGAAAAGTTCATCAAGCAAGCAGATTTACCAGAGCATTTGCGGCCGACCTTCGCCCGTTATACAGGACAAGAGAGCCCTGAAGAACGAGAGCGCATTCGCGAAGCGAAGCCGGATATTCTGCTCACCAATTTCATGATGCTTGAACTGTTGATGACGCGGCAGAATCAGCTTGACCGTGCGGTCATAGCAAATGCGCATGGGCTGGATTTTCTCGTCCTCGACGAGCTTCATACTTACCGTGGTCGGCAAGGCGCAGACGTGGCCATGCTGGTACGTCGTGTGCGTGATCGCCTTTGTCCCGATCATCAGCCGATCTGCATCGGGACGTCTGCAACCATGGCCACGGAGGGAGATGATGCTCAACGGGCCGCGGTCATTGCCAGGGTTTCTTCTCGATTGTTTGGGGCGTCGATCTCTAGCGACGCTGTTGTTGGAGAAAGTCTTGAACGTGCAACCGGTTCAGATCTCAAGTCGACAACACTAGGTTCGGCCCTCAGCGACACGGTCGAAGGAGAGCTGCCTGCACATCTGGATGATGAAACTTTGAGTCGCCATCCGCTCGCTGTGTGGTGCGAAATGGAGATTGGCCTCTCGGACGGCCAGCGACTTTCGCGACGGCAGCCAGTAACGCTTGCTGAAGCTGCGAAACGTCTCGCGGGACAAACAGGATGTGACGAAAGCCGTTGTCGGTCACAGTTGCAGGCCTTTCTGATGCTGGCGAGCCGCCCTGCGAATGAGCGGGGCGGCGTTGGCGATCGAGCATTTTTAGCATTCAAGCTCCACAGATTCATTTCAGGTACCGGCCATGTGTACGCGACCTTGCGGGGTGCAGGACAGCGGCGTGTGACGCTAGACGGCCAACGCTTCGATCCAGAGGATCGGTCCTCCAGGTTGTACGCGACCTTCTTTTGCAGAAACTGCGGTCAAGAGCATCACCCGGTAGTTTTAACGACGGAGGATGACGCTCCATGCATTCTGCCTAGAGACATCGACGAGACGCCTCTCGATGATCCCGACAGCGTCGAACGGCCTGGTTATTTGATGCCGGAGCCGGAGAATGATTCCGACTTCACATTCAAGGGCGATCTTGAAGATGTTCCCGACGATTGGCTCGACCTCGATCGTGGAGGCGCTCCGCGTTTGCGTCGAGAGCGCAGGGCTTACGCGCCTCAACCGCTCACTGTTGCCGCTGATGGAAAGATCGGCTCCACAGGCCGGCAGATGTGGTTCATCCCCGGAAAATTCCGGTTCTGTCCCGCTTGCAAGCACCAGCCGGCGGGTCAGGCGCGAGAAATCAACAAGCTGGCCGGATTGTCTGCCGAAGGGCGTAGCTCCGCCACGACGCTCCTTGTTTCGAGTGCCGTCCGTTGGATGAATGCTCATGCGCATTCTTTGCCCTCGCATAGTCGAAAGCTTCTCGGATTTACTGACAATCGCCAAGATGCTGCCCTGCAGGCTGGTCATTTCAACGATTTCCTGTTTGTCGCACTTCTTCGAGCTGCAATCCTGGCGGCCGTTCGCCGCGCGGGACCGGGTGGGTTGAGCGATGACGAATTTGGCAGGCGCGTCCAAGCGGCGCTTGGTTTCACCACGGCCAATCGTGGCCGTCGGCAAGAATGGATGCTCGATCCCGAGAGCAAGGGTGCGGCCCAATTAAATGCAGAGCAAAGTCTGTCTCGGGTCCTTGCCTACCGCGTCTGGGTTGACCAACGACGCGGATGGCGCTTCACCAACCCAAATCTTGAAGAACTCGGGCTTATCCATGCTGAGTACGTCTCCCTTGATGACCTAGCTGCCGACGACGGCGTCTTCGCAGCCGCGCCTTCGGAACTTAGGCTCGCCACGCCAGAAAAGCGCAAAACCGCGCTTGCTATGCTGCTAACTCACTTGCGGCACGGCTTGGCGATCACTGCGGACGCTCTCGACCCAGGTACCGTTGAGTCGGCCGCGAACGCAGCGCGGCAAAACCTGCGTGATCCATGGGCAATTTCTGCGCAGGAAGAGCCGCGAGTTGCGGCAGCACTTATCGTTGATGCGCCCCGTCGCGCAGAAGTGGGTCTGCGGGGTGAGCCGCTGATTGTGCGCGGTGGCCCAAGGGGCAGGCTCGCTCGGCAGCTTGGACATCCCCGCATTTGGGGCAAACGCCTCGATTCCAAAACGTATCTGGAAGTCATAGCGGCACTTCTTGGCGCCGCGGCCCAATACGACCTCGTCCGTCAGGTGCCGACAAATTTCGACGTAGACGGCTGGCGACTCTCCGCAAATGCGGTTCGCCTGGTGGCAGGGGAAGGCCGGGCGGATGTCAAACCCGCAAACTCCTATTTCGTCGAACTTTACACCACCCTTGCTGATGCGATCGAAAGCGGGGGCGGGGCACTCTTCGGGATCGAAGGCCGCGAACACACGGCGCAGGTGGAGCAGGATCGCCGCGAATGGCGAGAATGGCGTTTCCGCTGGGGTGAGGAAGATCGGGCGAAACTGGCTGAAGAAAAAGAGGAGCTCCGAAGGGCCGGGGAGCCGAACGTGTTTCTGCCCGTCCTGTTCTGCTCGCCAACTATGGAACTCGGCATCGATATCTCTTCGCTGAATGCTGTCTACTTGCGTAACATGCCTCCTACGCCTGCCAACTACGCTCAGCGTTCCGGACGAGCTGGCCGCTCAGGGCAGGCCGCATTAGTTCTTACTTACTGCGCAGCGCAAAGTCCTCATGACCAGTACTATTTCGGCAAACGCGAGGCGATGGTGAGCGGAATTGTTCGGCCACCTGCAATCGATCTTGCAAACCGCGATCTCATCGAAGCCCATCTACATGCTGTTTGGCTCGCCGAGTCTGCGCAGGAGCTGCAGGCGGACATTCCCCAGGTGCTCGACTTGGGAAATCCGACCCTTCCGGTGCAGCCAGATATCACCGCGACCTTTTCCGATCCGGGCCTTACCGCGCGTGCCGCCAATTCAATGCGACGCATTCTTGACGGCGTGAAAGCGGAGCTTCCAGCTGAGCTGGCTCCGTGGGCCGCAGACCGCGTCGAATTCGCGAACGTAACCGCGGTGGGAGCCCTGCAAAAATTTTCCGAAGCTTTCGAGCGATGGCGACAGCTCTATCAGAGTGCGCATGCACAGCTAACCGAGGCCAATCGACGATCCGAAATGCACGGTTTGGGGTCGAAGGAACGCAGGGAAGCTAAGATCCAGCAGGCTCAGGCAAACGAGCAGTTGGCATTGCTCGAAAGGGGCGCGGCCACTGGTGGTGCGGACTTCTACACCTATCGCTATCTTGCGACCGAGGGGTTTCTCCCCGGTTATAACTTCCCGCGTCTGCCGCTTTACGCCTTTGTACCCGCGACGGCCGCCGGCTCGAAGGCTGCCTATCTGCAACGCGCTCGCTTCATCGCTATTTCCGAATTTGGCCCCCGTAGTTTGATCTATCACGAGGGTCGTGCCTACCGAGTTTACAAGGCCCGCTTGCCGCCGGGCATCCGAACTGAGGAAGGCGGGCGCCTTGCAACTATGACAGTTCAAATTTGCGAGGAGTGCGGGGCCTCTCATAGCAATCAGGAGCCCGAACGATGTCACGCCTGCAATGCGCCGATGAGCGGCGTTCATCCGGTTCGGAACGTACTTCGCATCGACAACGTAGAGACAAAGCCCGCTGAGCGGATCACGGCGAATGACGAAGATCGTCAGCGCCAGGGCTTCGAGATCCAAACTGTATTCGCTTGGTCGCAGCGCGACGGTGGTCTTGATGTGGTCGACGCCGCCGCAAGTGACGCGGATGGTAGCATTTTGTCACTTAGCTATGCCCCTGGTGCCACAATCAGTCGACTTAACAAAGGTCTTCGGCGTCGCAAGGAAAAGAGCATCTTTGGCTTCGGCATCGATCCCGCCTCGGGTCGGTGGACCGGCAGTCCAATCGAAGGGGAGGATGAGGAGCAGGAGCCGGACGGGCCTATCAAGCAGCGCGTAGTGCCAATAGTTCAGGATCACAAGAACACTCTGTTGTTGCGCGTTCCGGGCGAACCCCTTCCGCTGGAGGTCATGGCGACCTTTCAGCAAGCGCTTGCGCGCGGTCTTGAGATCGTTTTCCAGCTCGAAGAAGGTGAAATTCAGACCGAGCCCGTTCCATCGCGCGACAACCGGCGAGGCATTCTCGCGTTTGAGGCGACTGAAGGAGGGGCCGGCGTACTGGGTCGTCTCACGAGTGATCCGGCCGCACTAGCAGGCGTGGCGCGAGCTGCACTTGAACTCATGCACTATAGTAACCTGACCGCAGCGGTTACATTTGCCGATAAAGCCCTGCTCCGAGAAGACGAAGGCGCCAATTGTGTTAAAGGCTGCTATCGCTGCCTGTTATCTTATTACAACCAGCCGGACCACGAACAAATCGATCGAACAAATGACCTCGTTCGAACGCTGCTACTGAGGTTAGCGCGGAGCACGGTTGCTACCGCAGCGCCGAAAGGCACGGCAACCGTGCCGAGTGATTGGAGCGCAGCTATTGCTCGCTGGGGCTTCCCTGCGCCAGATCGTGAGCCCCTAAGTGTGAATGGAACGGTTCTTCCGATTGTATGGCGAGCGCATCTCGTGGCAGCGGCAATAGGAGAAGTTGCGGCCGCTACCCATAGCAGCGCCGAGACGCTCGGTTTTACAATCGTGTCACTTCCTGAGAATCCTCGCGACGGGCCTCCATCTGCTTTGGTTGAATTGCTGGGAACTGGTATATGACCAGCATCTTTACGCCGGGTGATCTAGTTTACGCGCGTGGACGCGAATGGGTCGCTCTTCCCTCCCTTGAAGATGAAACCCTTCACCTCCGTCCTCTTTCAGGGGCTGAGGCGGACATACAAGTGATTCACCCGGCGCTCGAGCGCGAGCCGGTACGTCCCGCGCGCTTTGCATTGCCGAAAGAGGATGAGATTGCGACTCAGGATGGCGCTCGCCTGTTGTCGGAAGCACTCCGGCTTTCGCTGAGGCGAGGAGCAGGGCCATTTCGTTCCGCAGCCCGACTTGCTTTCGAGCCACGTGCATACCAACTCGTGCCACTTCTGATGGCCTTGCGTCTTCCCGTAGTGCGGCTGTTGATTGCGGACGACGTAGGTATAGGTAAGACTATCGAAGCCGGCATCATTCTTCGCGAACTCATCGACCGAGGTGAGGCGGATCGATTCTCAGTTCTCTGCCCGCCCCATCTCGTCGAACAATGGACCGACGAGCTTAGGGTGAAGTTTGATCTTGATGCTGTCGCCGTTACTGCGGCCTCGGCATCGAGCCTTGAGCGCGGCTTGCCGGCCTCACAAACCTTATTCGACGCTCACCCCTATACGGTAGTCAGCCTCGACTACATCAAGGCTGAACGCCGACGTGACAGTTTTGCACGGTCGTGCCCGGGCCTGGTTGTGGTGGATGAGGCTCACGCGTGTGTAGGAACGCACCAAAGTAGGCAACAGCGGTTCGAATTACTCAAGCGACTGGCAGGTGATAAAGACCGAAATTTGATACTGCTGACAGCGACTCCGCACAGTGGTGATGAGGCTGCGTTTGATAGGCTTCTCAGCCTAATCGATTCCGGTTTTGCCGAAGGTGCGCTTGAGAGTGAGCAAAATCGAGTCCGACTTGCGCGCCATTTCGTGCAACGGCGGCGGATAGATATTACGGGACGCGACTGGGGCGAGGAGCGTGTTTTTCCTCGGCACGAATTTGCCGAACGCCCCTACAAACTGACAGAGGCCCACAACTTGTTCCACGACGCGGTGCTTGATTATTGTCTCGGTGTAGTCGAGGGCGCAGGCCCAGACCAACGCCAACGACGACTGGCGTTCTGGGGCACCTTAGCGCTCATGAGATGCGTCGGCTCATCACCCGCAGCGGCAATGAGTTCACTACGTAATCGGCTGGCCGCGGACCCGGATAGGCTCGAAGGTCAGATTTTCGACGAAGATTCGGATGAAGGCGACGCGGTCGACGTGGAGCCGACTTCGGGTCTCGAACACGAGGGGCCGCTCGCTGCACTTGTCGCTCAAGCCGAGCGTCTCACGAAGGTGCCCGATCCCAAATTAGACGCGGTCGCTAAGTTACTAAAACCGCTTATACTGGAAGGCGCGAACCCGGTCGTGTTCTGCCGTTTCATTGCAACTGCCGCGCACGTGGCGGATGCCCTTCGTAAGGCGTTCCCAAAACTCAGAATTGAGGCGGTAACCGGAGAGTTGACGTCGGATGAGCGGCGCGCCCGTGTGGAAACGATGGCCGACGCGGAGCAGCGCCTGTTGGTTGCGACCGACTGCCTTTCCGAAGGTATCAATCTTCAAGGCCTTTTCGACACGGTCATCCACTACGACCTTTCATGGAATCCAACTCGTCATCAGCAACGGGAGGGGCGGGTCGATCGCTTTGGTCAACCGGCCAAGCTCGTACGTTCAGTCCTTCTCTATTCACCCGATAGTTCAATCGATGGTGCAGTGCTCGAAGTGATTCTACGCAAGGCCGAGCAAATCCGCAAAGCGACCGGTGTCACCGTGCCACTGCCTGATGAGCGAGGAGCAGTTACCGGCGCACTTATGAACGCTGTGCTGCTTCGTAAAGGACGCAGCCCGCAACTCAGCCTCGACTTCGGCCTCGCCGCCGACACGAAAGCGATGGAGACAATCTGGCGGGATGCGGAGGAGGGTGAGCGCCGTTCCCGCGCGCGGTTTGCCCAAAACACAATTAGACCTGAAGAAGTCGTTTCGGAGTGGCAGCGCTGGCGCGATCTACTCGGTGGTCCCGACGCGGTCCGTCGTTTTGTCGAGCGCGCTATGAGCCGGCTCGATGCGGCTCTAGAGCCCGGCAAGAATGGCGGAATGCGAGCGCACCTTTCCGCCTTGCCCGCGACAATATCGGAACGCCTTGCGGCCCGCGACCTGGAAGGCACAATACGAATTGCCTTCGAAGAACCCCCTCCGTCGGGTGCGGAGATCGTGACGCGAAGCCATCCGCTGGCTGCCACGCTTGCCGAAGTGCTACTGGAGGGGGCTCTCGATCCAGGTTCAAGCCCCACACCTTCACTTGGACGCGCGGGCGCATGGCTCACGCCCGCAGTCAGTGCGGTGACTACCGTCGCGCTACTGCGATTGCGTTACAAATTGATTGTCCACGGCCGCCGTGAACGTATGCTCCTTGCCGAGGAAGCTGCAATGCTCAGTTGGGATGCCAGCCAAGCTCCCACCATCCTGAATGCCGAGGCAGCGGGCGCATTGCTTGAACAGACAGCAAGCTCCGATCTGGCTCAGATCGCGCGGCATCGGCTGATAGCCAAGGCGATTGAGCAAATGCGTACAGTGCTGGATGGGCCTATCGGCGTCTACGCCCGAGGCCGGGCACTGGCGCTTGCCGAGGATCACGGCCGGGTTCGCGCTGCTGCGGCCGGAAGTGCGCGGGTTACCGTCGAGCCAGTTCTGCCTCCGGACGTGATTGGTCTTTACGTCCTCGTACCGGCGGGACAATAGCAATGTCACGATCTCGGGCCGGCCGCACATCCGGGCTCACCTTTAATGCCATTGCGGTGGAAGGGGCGCTGATTGCGCCAGCAATGCTGGCCCGCATCGCCCAGCATCTGGCGGACGCCCAAAAAGATGCCGACTATAATATTCCCAAGGGCCTGACGCTGCGCGACGAGATCGCGCGGTACTTCCGTATCGGCCAAGCCATGTTCCAAGAACTGACGGTTACAGAAACCCCGTCGGTGACGACAACCGTGAATTTCGTCGAAAAGCTTCTTCGCGAGGTGTTCGGGTTTGCCGAGATTGATCGCGTCGGTACGCGCGTCATTGGTGACCGGCAATTTGCGGTCACACTGGAGTGCATTGGAGGGCGCGTTCCGGTCGTAGTGGTCCCGGCAGTTGACCAGCTCGATCGCCCAAGTATGCAGCTGACGGTGGATGGACGCCGTCGTTCGGCTGCTTCTGCCTTACAGGACTGGCTCAATGCAACAGACGGCGCGCTCTGGGGCATTTGCGCGAATGGCTTTCACCTACGCCTGGTCCGCGATAATGCGAGCTTCACTCGACCGGCATACATAGAAGCCGACCTTCGTCAAATCTTCGAAGGCGATGCTTTTGCGGATTTCGCCGCACTGTGGCTGCTTGTTCATTCCAGTCGCTTCGGCACTGCTGGAACTCCCGCGTCGGATTGTACCCTGGAACGTTGGCGAACCGCCGCTCAGAATGAAGGTGTCTCCGCACGGGACAAGCTGCGCGACGGGGTTGAAGCTACGCTGCTCTGTCTTGGGAACGGGTTCCTGTCGCATCCCGGCAACGCGATGCTTCGAGAGCAATTACGCACGGGCGGTTTGCCGCTCTCGGAATTCTTCAGTGAACTTTTGCGTCTGGTCTACCGTCTGATATTTCTGCTTGCCGCTGAAGACCGCAATCTGCTGCATCCCCCGGATGTTCCGGCAGAACCGCGCAAGCTTTATGCCGAGGGCTATTCGGTCGGCGCTTTGCGGGATCGGGCGGTGCGCCGAGCCGCTTGGGATCAACACCATGATCGCTGGGAAGGTCTGCTAATCACTTTTGCGGCGCTGGCTCGCGGCGAGAAGCGACTTGGCTTGCCGGCGCTCGGTGGTCTGTTTGCGCCAGATGCGGTTCCCCATCTCGAAGCGACCCGACTCGCCAACCGCAGCCTCATGGAAGCGATCTTCCGTCTCGCCTGGCTGCGTGAAAAGGCCGGACTCGTGCCAGTCAATTGGCGGGATATGGAGACGGAAGAGCTGGGCTCGGTTTACGAGAGCCTGCTAGAACTTACCCCCCGCCTCATCAATGATGGTCGCGGCTTTGACTTCGCCGAAGGCGAAGAGGCCCGAGGCCATGCCCGCAGGACCACGGGTAGCTACTATACCCCCGACAGCCTGGTTCAGGCGCTGCTTGATAGCGCCCTTGACCCCGCACTCGACCGGGTCGAAGCGGAAGCGGATGATCCAGCCAAGGCGCTGCTCTCTGTCACGGTGATCGACCCTGCCTGCGGCTCGGGGCATTTTCTGCTCGCGGCGGCCAGGCGGATTGCGACCCGGCTGGCACGCGCGCGCACCGGCGGCGTCGCCGCACCAGCAGACTATCGCCATGCACTGCGCGATGTGGCGCGCGCCTGCATCTTCGGCGTTGATCGCAATCCGATGGCGGTGGAACTGACCAAGGTCGCGTTGTGGATCGAAACCGTAGAGCCGGGAAAACCGCTCGGCTTTCTCGACGCCAATATCCGTTGTGGCGATGCGCTGCTGGGTGTTTTTGATCTAAAGACGCTTGAACGGGGTATCCCGGAAGACGCTTACAAGCCGCTGACGGGGGATGACCGTGAAACCGCTAGTCACTTCAAGGCCCGCAACCGAGCCGAACGCGCTGGTCAGGGAAGCCTCGACTTCGGCGGCGGTGGAGGCCGGCTGCCGGCCACGGCGCCGCTTGCTGGCGAAACTAGGGACTTGCGCGCCATGCCCGAGGACAGCTCGGAACAGATCGCTGCAAAGCGGAAGACATTCGAGGCGGTACGCGCTGACCCGCGTCGCTGGAACCTGCGTATCGCCGCCGATCTCTATGTCGCGGCATTCTTGGCGCCGAAGACTGGGGGTGTGCCAGAGAACCGCAACACGGTCACGATCCCAACCACCGCGCATGTGTTCGACGCGCTTGCTGAGCGCACAGTCTACGGCCCGCTGATCGGCCTTGCGCAAGACCTCGCCGGCGAGGCGCGCGCGTTCCACTGGCCCCTAGAGTTTCCAGATGTGATGGCGACCGGCGGCTTCGACGCAGTGCTAGGCAATCCGCCTTGGGAACGCATCAAGCTCCAAGAACAGGAGTTCTTCGCCTCGCGCGACCCGGAGATCGCGCAAGCGCCGAACGCCGCCGCACGCGGACGGTTGATCGCCAAGCTGAAAGACGCTGAGCCCGGCGCGCGCGCGCGAGACTTGCACGAGGAGTTTGAAACGGCGAAGCGATCGGCCGAAGCGTCGTCCAGCTTCGCCCGCATCGACAAAGATGAGGGCGGCCGCTTCCCGCTCAGCGGGCGCGGCGACGTTAACACCTACGCTCTGTTTGCTGAGCTTTTCGCAAATCTCGCCGGTCCGCGCGGTCGCGCTGGGGTCATTGTGCCGACGGGCATCGCCACCGACGCGACGACGGCACCGTTCTTTGCGGCACTTGTTGCTGAGCAACGACTGGCGGCCGTATTCTCGTTTGAAAACGAGGAGTTGATCTTTCCAGGCGTCCACCATGCGATGAAGTTTTGCCTGCTGATCATCCGGCCGAGGACGAATAAAGAGCCATCCGATTTTGTGTTCTTTGCCCGCCAAACAGGCGAATTGCATGACTCCAACCGCCGCTTCAACCTGTCTCCGGACGACATCGCGCGCATCAACCCGAATACCAAGACCGCCCCTATTTTTCGTTCCCAGGCCGACGCCAAGTTGACAGCCAAAATCTATTCTCGCATGCCGGTTTTAATCGAGGAGACGAAAGGCAGGGAAGGCAATCCCTGGGACATATCGTTCATGGCCATGTTCCATATGTCCAATGACAGCGACCTTTTCCTGACCGCGGCACAGTTGCGTGATGCGGGCTTTGCGCGCGACGGCAGCGATTGGATCGCGCCGGGGAACCTCAAACCGGAATTTGCAATTGAACTGGTCGACCGCAGAGAGGTCTTTTACGGACGCGCGGCTGGCCGGCTTGCACGCTACGTGCCGCTGTATGAAGCTAAGATGGTGTCTTTCTTTGATCACCGAGCCGCTTCGTATGCCATGCGAGGCGCTGATCGGGGTTTCAGAGTTTTGCCACCCACCAGCGAATTGGACCACGCTCGTGCTGAATTCGAGGTGGAACCTTTTTATTGGGTCTCCGAAGAGGCGACAAATGAACGACTTTCGGCCCGAAATTGGTCAGCCGGTTGGCTCTTAGGCTGGAAGGACATTACCGCTTCCACCAACGAGAGAACTGTCTTCCCAGCGCTGATACCGCGTGCGGGATGTGGCGACACATTTCTTTTGGCCTTTCCTGGCGACCGGTCTGCTTCGTCCGCAGCCTGCTTAGCCGCGAACTGGTCCTCCCTCATATTGGACTATGCAGCTCGGCAGAAGGTTAGCGGTCTGCATTTAAAGTACAACATTTTCAAGCAACTGCCGGTCCTCCCCCCGTCCGCCTATACCCCCGCTGATCTCGCCGTCATCGTCCCGCGCGTTCTCGAACTCATCTATACCAGCCAATCCATGGCGCCGTTTGCGCGTGACCTTGGCTACGACGGTCCGCCTTATCGCTGGGACGAGCATCGCCGCGCACAACTCCGTGCCGAACTAGATGCCTGGTACGCTCGCGCCTATGCCCTTACCCGCGACGAGCTACGCTATATCCTCGACCCTGCTGATGTGATGGGTGCCGGCTATCCGTCCGAAACCTTTCGCGTCCTCAAGAACAACGAGATTCGCCGCTACGGTGAATACCGAACAGCACGGCTTGTACTAGCCGCTTGGGATCAACTGGAATACGGGGACCTCCTAGAGGTCTCTCCGCCCGTAGTTTTCTCCACCGCGGCTGAAGCTGCGCGTATCGCGTTCATCGAGCCGGCACGCTTGCCCGATGCAGCTTGGGCGAGGCCGGCAAGCGGGTTAGGGGCGGGTGCCGCGACCATGCAGTTGGCGGCATTGCTTCGGGTGCTTCCGGGACCAACGCCGATTTCCCGTGTTCGCCTTGCGGCGCTCTATGCGCTTGAACCGCGCTACTTGACACGGCGCCTTTCCGGTGCCGATCGCGCGACTTGGCGTCGCCTTGTCGGACCATCCGCCGAACTTCTCACCGGTGTCACCGTCATCGCCCTGGCGCCAAGAATCAACGTGGCGTGGGGGAGCGCCGTTACCCAGCTCCGTGGTATGAAGGCGCTTGTTGAAGATATCTCCGCGCAGACCTGGGCACCGGGGCCGAAAATCGGTGAGTTCGAAATCAACTCGGAAGAATGGCCCTATGGTCGAGCTTCGTTTGTGCTTAAAGCAATGGAGGCTATGACGCTCGACGAGGCGTTCACCGAGCTGGCGCCGGAGGATCAGGTCTGGATGAGGGCGCATGCAGCATGACCTCTTCCCACGCGCTTCCTTCTCGATCACGCCGGAAGCAGGGCGTAACGGTCCTCGTCTTTGGGTTCGTCGCTTGGTCATCTGGCGAGAGCCGGGCGCGATCATCCGGAGTATCAATCTCAAGCCCGGCCTGAACGTCGTTTGGTCGCCAGACCCAGGAAGTGCGCAGGCCGGGCCGATCGGCCACGGTGCCGGCAAAACGATGTTTTGCCGCTTGTTGCGCTATTGCTTGGGTGAGGACAGCTTTGCTCCGGAGGGGCAGCGCCATCGCATTTCGGATAAGCTTCCGAACGGTCGTGTGGGCGCGGAAGTGCTGCTTGACGGGCAGCCTTGGGTTGTCGTCCGCGCCCTGGGTCCTCGCCGACATGATGTCGTGATCAAGGGCGGCTCGCTGGAAGAGGCCAGTCAAGAAGGTGCTTCGGCGACAGGTATTGCTCCGCTTCGAGATTCGATTGTTAGCGCCATCCTTCAGGGGGCTGGCAAGCTATTCCCTCCGACGATAAGTGAGCCCGCGGTATGGGAAGCCACGTTGGCATGGCTAACGCGCGATCAGGAATGTCGCTTCGGAGGCCATCTTGAGTGGCGCGATGCACATAGCGATTCTCGTTCACCTGTTCGAGGCCGCTCCATGGAGGAACGGCTCGCCGTTGTTCGCGCATTGATCGGGGCGCTGACAACCACCGAAATCGCTGCACAGAGGAAAGAGGAAGAAGAGGATAGGGCGGAGAAGAGGCTGCGCTCAGAACTTGAACGGCTCGATTGGCAGATAGGCAGGTCGCGCGGAAGTCTTGCAGGTGTACTCGGCTCACCAATCGAAGCCACAATCGGCCTGGATTTGGACGCTGCCCGTTTCAAGGCAGCCGCGGGCGCGCGTTACGCGGAAGTCCTCAAGCTGCCGATAGGAACTTCGATAAACAACCTGGAAGGAGCGCGCGCAGATCGCGACCGTGCTGCGGGCGAGCTGCGCCAGAAAGAAGCGCTGCTATCCGACGTATCAACGCGGATCGAAGAGAAGAACAGGACGTTGGTCATGTTGCGATCGGAGTTGCCGGAGTCCCGGGCGCGATGGATAGCGGAGAATAATCCGGTCTGTCCCATCTGTGCGGTTCCAATCGATAAGGCCGTCGCAGAAGGTTGCGGAATTTCCACCGCAACATGCGACCTACACGCCCTTCAGCACCAGATTGCGAACCTCAAAGGAAATGTGGATCGGGAAGCGCAGGATATTCTTGCCTTGGAAGGCCAAAGGTCCAGTCTACAGTATGCTCTTGGCATTGCGCGACAGTATCTGAAACCGCTGGAACAGACCGTCGCTGCGCTTGAGCTGAGCTTGCTCGATGAGTTCGAATACGGTCCGCGCGGCACAACAACTCGCCGATGATGCGGACCGGTATGAAAAGCTCTTGATCGATCGAGCAAATCTAGTGTCGTCGCTTGAGCGAGCAACCGCCCAATTGGGCTCCCGCCGTGATGAACTAGCGGCTCATCGCCAATCGGCCCGCGAATCCATCGCCCGTTTGTCATCTGCCTTCGACGCTGTCCTGAAGGAACTGGTGCCCAGCAACATTGAGGGCGAAGCAAAATTGGACGGCAATGGTCTTAGCCTTACCGCAAAACTGGACGGCGAACGATCGACTGCGGCCATTGATTCACTTAAGGTCGTAGCGTTCGACCTTGCTGCTTTGGTTTTGACGATGGAGGGTCACAGTTGTCTACCCGGTTTCCTCCTTCACGACAGCCCGAGAGAAGCGGATCTCGGTCGCTCGATTTATGACCGCCTTTTCGACTTTGGAAAGAAGCTCGAAAGCTTCGGTCCTTCCCCGCTGTTTCAATACATCGTCACGACCACGACTGAGCCTCCCGGCGAATTCCACTTTGAGCCGTGGCTTCGACTCATGCTCCGGGGGACGCCGGCCGCCGAAAGATTGTTGAAGATCGATCTCTGACCGCGAAGTGCCATGATGGCTATGGTTGTCGAAAATCCTCCCAGCTTCATTGTGCGCACCGAGGCGCAGAAGGCAGCATGGGACAACGGCTATCGGTTGGAGCGAGGTGTCGAAGGTGGGTGGCTACACTACGCATCAACGACAGCCCCCGGCTCAATCTGGATAGCCGGTGTCTCTGAAGTGGGGCCATGGTTAGTTTCTCTCGATCATTCCGGCGTCGCGGCAGAAGTTGGCGCGTTGGCAGTTCCGCTGGGATCGAATCCGGGACGCTCCACATTCTTGCTCAACAATCTGACCGAGCTGCACGTCGCTCTCGATCGAGTGTACAAGCTCGCCGTAAGCCTGCCGGAAGCTCCGCTCGATCGCTTTAGGACCGAAACAGCCAGCCTTCCACGAACAACCGAAGCCGAGCGGATAGTGATCCAGCGTATTGGTCAGGATATATTCCGGGACGCCCTATTGGACTACTGGAGCGGATGCTGTCCCATGACGGGCATCACCGAGCGAGCGCTTCTCCGGGCATCCCATATTAAGCCTTGGGCTGATTGTGCAGATGCAGAGCGCCTCGATGTGCATAATGGTTTGCTGCTTTCCGCTCTTTGGGATGCAGCGTTCGATCGTGGTCTCGTGAGTTTCGCGGATGACGGCGTTGTTCTTCCGAGCCCACGGTTGGGGGAGAAAGAGCGCAAAGCTCTTGGGCTGGCCGGATCATTAACGCTTCACGGTCTCCGCGGCTCCCATCGAGCGAATCTCGCACTGCACCGCACTCTGCACGGATTTGGTCCATAACAGTCGCTACGCAAATCGTGGCTGTGACCTGCAAGTATGACGGCGTCGCCCCGACCGCATCGTCACTTCAGGCGGGGCAAAACACCGATCAGAATGCGTTGTATACGAGAGTGCGTACCCGGTTAATCACATCTCCCGACGGCTTGTGATCGTCCGCATATGTCATGTACTCGTCGAACATATGCTCGTTCATCACGGAGTGGGGCATGAGTTCGCAACCGACGCTTATGAGCCTCGAAAGATCGAACTCGTCAGCCGGATCTAGAGGGCAAGTGGGAAGCGAAGGGTGCGCTTTGCCGCAAATGTTGCGGTAAAGCTCTCTAATCTCTTCGATTCTCGCAGGCGGCACCAAAGCCGACCTCACGTGCTGCCTGTCCGCTGCCTTGTGAATGAGATGTGAATGAAGATTTGCCAGTTGGATGCTTTGCTTTACGAACCCTCGCAGTCCGATGTGAGCGTTTCGGAGCGGTCCGCTGTCGTTGAACGGAAAATTTAGCGGCATACGGTAGGAATAATACTCACGCAGGAAACGGAGGTTCTCGACGAACTGACCGGCGTTCGTATTAAGCACCGTGCCCGTGCCCTTGGCGAATTCAGAGCAGAAGACATTCGCCAGCTTGCCGTGCGTCACTTCGCAAATTGACTGATGGCTTTCATCGGGGTGAAGGTGAAGGACTGACCACATCGCATGGACTGCAGCATAATAAGCGAAGAAATATGCCGCGGCCAAGGAATTCTCTGTCCGCGCCTGTTCGGACGATAATGCGAAGTACGTAGCGCTGTACGCGAGTTTCAATGACTGTCTCATCCTGATGCTCCAGGCCGCAGTTTCTAACTCGTCCCAGTCCGACATCTTCTTGCGGTACCGTCCTATCCAATTATCGTGATAGCGTCGGCAGGCCTCAGCGTTTCCTAGGTTTATGTTCAGATGGATGAAACTTGACACGAACGGGGTGAGGGATTCGAAGCCGTTCCTCGGCCAATTTGATTTGATCATCTGTGTCTCGCATGTCGGTTTCGTGTGAACGAATTGCAAAGTAAAAGGTAGATGCCCATGACCCGCATCGTGCGGCGAGACTTGAATATGAAGTCCACCGTGAGACGACGTTCTGATTATTCGCGTAAAATAAACCTCCGTTGAAGACGAACGGATGGGTAAATCGTTCTGAACAGCTACTCAAAGCTGCATATAAGTTCGAAAAGAGGCAATTCAAAATTTTCAGACACGCGTCGGCTACTGTGGACGAGCCAGCTTGGAACGCTGCTGAGACCATGCCGCTGGCAGTGGCTTGAGCAAATCATCGAGTTGAAGCGTGCTCGGTTGGCTTCCGCTAAGAATAGCCTCGATAATGTCTGGCGAGATCAGGGTCAGGCGAAGGATCCGGCTCAGATAGGAGGCGTTGATCTTCTCAGCCTTGGCCAATTCCGCCGAGCAGTTGTACTCGCCACTTTCGAGCATTTGCCGCCAGCGGTGGGCGCGGACTATGGCCTTGACGAGGGAAGTGTCCACGCGCGGGGCTGGCAACCACGGTGTCGCTCCCGGCGGTGACAAAATCTGCTTGCGCCCGCCGCGCTGGCGGAAAGTGACGGGGATACTGACCGTTGCGGTCCGCCCATCCCCGCTGATGCTGGTCGTGGTGGCTTGAGCCGCCGTCGTCATGCCGCATCCCGTTGGGTGGCGGGATTGCTGCTCAACTCGCTAAGGAGGGAAGTCACGCCAGCGATCCGGAGCTTGATGTCGACGCGGTCGGCACGGACATCAACGCGCTCGACGAGCAGCCCAATGATGCGGGACTGTTCAGCGGGGAAGAGTTGATTCCAAAGCGGGTCGAACGCCTTCAGTGCAGTGCGGACCCCGGACTCGGTTAGGCCTTTGACGGATTTGCGGGCGCTGCGCCATGTCTGGACGATGATTTCGGGTGACAGCAGCAGAATGCGGACCTGGTCGATAACGATCTTCTCGATCTCGGCCGCCGGAACGCGCGCAACGGGGCAGTCGCCCGCTCCCTGCTTAAGGACGGTCTGACTAAGATAGTAGCGGTAGAGCCTGCCATCCTTCCGTGTGTGCGTTGGCGACATGGCGATGCCGGTAGGGCCGAAGATGATTCCCTTCAACAGGGAGGGCGTCTGTGCCCGTGTAGCGGCCGCCCGTTTGCGTGGGTTTTGCTGGAACCGGGCCTGGACCCTATCCCAAATCTTCTGATCAATGATGCCTAGATGCTCGCCGGGGTAGGAGACGCCTTTATGAACAGCCACGCCGACATAAACGGGGTTGCTGAGCATTTTGTAGAGAATGCCCTTATCGATCAGCTTGCCGTACTTATTGCGAACGTCTTCCGCGATCAGCTCCCGCGCCAGGGTGGTGGCAGAGCCGGTCTTGAGGAAGCGCTGGAAGATCGAGCGAACGAGCTTGGCGTCGACCTCGTTGACGACAAGCTTGCGCTCCTTGACCTCATAGCCCAGCGGCGCCCATCCGCCCATCCACATGCCCCGCTTGCGGGATGCCGCAAACTTGTCGCGGATACGCTCGCCGATCACCTCGCGCTCGAATTGGGCAAAGGACAGCAGCACGTTCAGCGTCAACCGCCCCATGGACGTGGTGGTGTTGAAGGACTGCGTCACCGAGACGAACGTTACCTTGTGCTGATCGAATACCTCGACCAGCCGGGAGAAATCCATCAGCGAGCGGGACAGCCGGTCGATCTTGTAGACCACCACCACGTCAACCTTGCCGGCCTCGATATCGGTTCGCAGTCGTTTCAGCGCGGGCCGCTCCAGCGTGCCGCCGGAGAAGCCGCCATCGTCGTAGCGGTCGGGAACGAGGATCCAGCCCTCGGCGCGCTGGCTCGCAACATAGGCTTCGCAGGACTCGCGCTGGGCATCGAGCGAGTTAAACTCCATCTCGAGGCCCTCTTCGCTGGATTTGCGGGTATAAACCGCGCAGCGGAGTTTTTGCTGGGGAGAGGCCGCCAGCTGCTGCTTCCTGGTCATGCAGCCCCGCGGTGGTTCTTAAGACCGAAGAATACCCAGCCGTTCCAGCGAACCTTGGTGATCTCGCGCGCAATGGCCGAGAGTGACTTGTAGGGGCGGCCTTCGAATTCGAAATCAACACCGCGAACAGTGACGCAGTGCTGAACGCCCTGCCATTCCCGGATCAAACGAGTGCCGGCGATCGGCAGTCGGTCGGGGCGAGGTTTGGAGCGGCCTCGGGACTTGCCGTCGTATTGCTTAGCCAACGCCCTCAATCGCTCGATCGTTTCCTTCTTCAAGCCGCCATAGGCAAGTTCCTGGATGCGGTAGGCGAGGCGGTTTTCAAGGAAGCGGCGGTTATAGGGCGGCGGATCGGTATCGAACAGCGCTCGCCATTTGGTCTTCAGCGCCGTCGCCGGCGCGCCCTTTAAAGCCACCAATTGGGCCAAAACTGAATCCGTCATTTGCCGACCTCGGGAGAGCAAGTTGCCCCATCACCGTTCTGGTCGGGCGTGAAGTGAAGCGAACGTTCTCCGGATTCGGTCGAAATACGACTGGACTTCCGAGTTCCAAGCCGCATTAGCCCGGCGGCCAGAATAAGGGCGATTTCGATAAGATGCGCCTCAGAGTCTAAAGCTGCGCCCCCGCATGATATCGAGCCGTCTGTGAGGTGAGACAAGTGCAGGCCTCACCTGCGTTGGACTGATTGGGGTCGAGACGCGGCGTCGCAGTCATCAAGCCACTTATCGATTTCAGCCTTAAAGTAGTTCACGAGGCGCGGACCACAACGATGCCACGGGGGTCCTTTACCGCTCATCCGCCATTTGGCGAGCGTGGACCGGCTGACACGGAGATATTCGGCGACTTCGACGGCTCTGAGCCGGTCTGACTGTTGGGATGTCACTATGGTCCACCTTGGCTATCGAGATTCGTTGGATGCCAAGGACCATGATCGAGGTGCCGCTAGAGTGTCAGGTCAAACAAAGGAGTGATTTTCCTATCCTTTCCCCAAAGCTCGAAGGGCATGATCTCCAAGCTCTTCAGAAATTGCCGATCCAGGACGTGGTAGCGATATGCCTGTTCAGGGATCATCATTGCTTTCTTCACCCTGGAATAGCTGGCCTTGACAGCATCTGGACCGCCGAAGGCAGGCGTCTCGGCCAAAATCATTGATACACACTGAAAGGCTCTCTCGAAACTCTTTCCCACCCACGCCAGCATCTTCTCTTTGTCCTCAGCTATGCCGGCCGTAAGGTTCGGGAGGTGTCTCAGGCGCTCCAGTTCCCGAGGAATCATTTTCTGCTTTTCCCGGACCGTACAAACCTCGTCGTAACGAGCGAAGTCGGTCATATCTTGCCGATAGCGATCGAGTGGGCCTGCGGATCTTCCGCGTTTACCCTTCTTTTTCTTTTTAACGAGTTCGTTGCTGAACTGAGCCGCCGCTCCGACAAACCGTTTTGGCAAATCCAGGCCATACTTGGCGCAATAATTTAGCGCCGCCAGAATGGCAATTGCACTTCCACCGCGTTCCATGATCTCAAGCGATTGCAAGTGCCGCCGGTGGGAGCTCTCAAGGGAACCTGCATGCTGGGGGTTCATTGCTGGGGTCCTGGAGGAAGGGATCAAATTGATTCGGAAGTTGTTCGAAGAACGTTAGTTGCTGGAAGAATAGCAGCAATCCATCTTACGGAACGATCACCACAATTTCGGCGACTCACATTTCCTGAGCCCACTGCTGCCACCGATGGTCTTACGTGCCGTCTCCGGGACCAGCATGATGATTAAGCCACTAGACACGCTCATTGCGCACAAGGTCATCGCTCTATCCGGGGAGCTGTCCAGCACCCATAAGCGCGTAGCGGCGATGCTCATTGAACATTTCAACCGCAAGACGGGTCAGTGCGATCCGAGCTTGGACACGATGGCGGACTTGATCGGCGTCGATCGGCGGACGGTGGTACGTTCCGTCGGCCGTTTGGTGAAGTCAGGGCTTTTTCGCAAGATCAGGCATGGCGGCAAGTTCCATCGCAACAGCTATGAACCGATGTGGATGCTCTTCCGTCAGCTCGATGATACATGGCGTGACCGCCGCAGGGCACGGCGAACAAAATTTGTCTCCCCGAACTTGTCACTATGCAGAGGGCTGCCGCGCCACCGTGCTGGTGACCAGGATGTCACCCAAACCTGTCTTAAGAACCATTTTAAAGAAACCTTGCGAGACGTTCCGCCAAAATTGCGAACGGCGTTGCAGGAATCGAAAAGCGAAAGTGGCTCTCCAGGATTCGGTGGGTGGAGAATGGCAGAGGCGTCGCTCAGGCGCTTGCGTGCTCGGATGGGTGAAGCTGTTTGCGAGGCCTGGTTTCGAGACGTTGAGGTCGTCGCGGTCCGCGGCGATACCCTTTTCCTGTCAGCGCGAACCCTGTTTCAGAGAAATTACATCACAAACCAGTTCGGGCCTCAGTTGCTCGACTGCTTTCGTCCAGACCACCCAAATCTTTGGCGTATCGAACTGATCGCACCTCCGAAGGACGCCGCCGGCAAAATCTCCGTCGCGTCCACTGGAGGGGGTAGGGCGGGTCAAAAGTCGACGGGCATAGGGGGCGGACCGGTGGGATAGGGACGCGCGCATTTCCGCGAAATTCGGAAACTTTTTTTTAGAATTGTCGGGGGGGGGGCCATCGGTGGCCAACGCCGCCGGCGACACGGACGACAACAGAATGGAATCGACATGACTGAAGACGTTAGAACAGCGATCGAGAGAGGTTTGCACGAGCAGTTGAAAATTGAATATTGGGGCCTTGATAGGTTGATCCCATATGCTGCGAACGCGCGCACCCACAGCGTGAGCCAGGTCGCAGAGATAGCTGGCAGCATTCGTGCCTTCGGCTTCAGCAATCCAATCCTGGTTGGTACCGATGGTGACATGATCGCGGGTCACGGTCGGCTCGCAGCGGCGCGCCAGCTCCGAATGACCGAGGTTCCTGTGATCGTCCTTCACGGGCTGACGGACATGCAGCGGCGGTCGCTGATCCTGGCCGACAACCGCATCGGGCTCAATGCGGGTTGGGACCTCAAAATGCTGGCCTGCGAGATGAAGGACCTCTCGCTTCTGGGCGCCGACCTCAAGGCGTTCGGGTTCAAGAAGGGCGAACTTGCCATTGCCCTTCGCCCTGACGCGGCCGGTTTGACCGACGAGAATGAGGTACCCGATTGCGCGGAGACCGCCACGTCCACGCCCGGTGACATCTGGGTGCTGGGGTTGCATCGCGTTGCCTGCGGCGATTGCACCGATTCGGATATCGTCAAGGTAGTGTTCAACGGCGCGACGCCGCACTTGATGGTGACGGATCCACCCTACGGCGTCGAGTATGATCCGGAATGGCGACACCGGCTCGGCTTCAACAAGTCCACTAAGCGCGGCAAAATCAAGAACGACGAGCGTGCTGACTGGGCGGCAACGTGGGCGTTATTTCCAGGCGAAATCGCCTACGTCTGGCACGGCGCGTTACACGCCGCCACCGTTGCCGACAGCTTAACCAAGACCGGCTTTTCAATCCGCGCCCAAGTCGTCTGGGCAAAGGAACGGCTGGTGATGAGTCGTGGTGACTATCACTGGCAACATGAACCCTGCTGGTACGCGGTGCGCAAGAAAGGGAACTGGACAGGCGATCGCAAGCAGACAACCCTTTGGACGATCCCCACAGGCGGTCAGGATGTCGAGACGAAGCACTCCACTCAGAAGCCGGTCGAGTGCATGCGCCGGCCGATTCTCAATAACAGCAGCGTCGGGGATGCGGTCTACGAGCCGTTCCTCGGCAGCGGCACCACGCTGATAGCGGCGGAATCCACTGGCCGGGTCTGCTTCGGTATCGAGATTGATCCAATATTTGTTGATGTTGCCATTCGACGCTGGCAGGCGTTCTCAGGTCACCGAGCAACGCGTCAGCGAGACGGTATGAGTTTTGACGACATTACAAAGCAAACAACTACTCTAACTCATCCTGAAACCATTCTCAATCAAACGGCGGTAACGAAATGAACGGTCATGCTCAAGAAATAGACGATCTGGTCGCGTTGGACATGCAGTCATTCATGTTGCTGTGCCCTGCTGAACTCGGCCCCATCGCGCGGATTGAATGGGAGAGAGTTGTAACCGAGCTTGCACCGTTTAGACTGTTGAAGCCTTTGGACGTGTCGATGGTTGCGCTTTACTGTAACGCATACGCCGGTTGGCTGGAGGCGGCCGCAGCAATCAAAGAATACGGTGCTGTCATCAAAACTCCCAACGGTTACCCCGTACAATCTCCCTACGTGACGATCGCGAATCAACATGCCGCCGTGTTGCTGCGCTGCAGTGATGAACTCGGCCTATCTCCCGCTAGCCGGATCAAGAATCTTGGAGAGCGAAAGTCGACAGTATGGGAAAACTGGGATGGAGGTCTTGCGAAGGCGCCGACGTTCGAAAAAATAGATGAGTGCGGATCATGAAGTCCACGCCCTCTTCGTTGGGGCCAAGCGGCTCTCGGGCTGCTGTGCGAACTGCCTCTCGACTGATAAGGAAAGAATGAAAAGTTCCGCCGTCAACTGCCAAAGAAAGGCATAAAAGCTATTCAGTCCTAAACTCACTAGCAATGAGTAGAAATTATCCAAGCTGGCTGGAGTTGCAGGAAGATCGACGTAAGTTTTCTTCGCCCGCTGCGCGTCGTTAGTTTCGACATCTGCTGGTACCCGCGGTGGTGGTCTGATCGCCGACCGTTAGCGCCAGTACAACTGCAGCCGCCTTCGCGATTGGTCCCTCTTCTTTCCAACTTCTCAGATGAAGATTGTCCACTACTATAGTACCTCTATTTTCGTGTAAAAGGGGTGCGCCCCTAAATTGGATAATAAAAAGCTACTACTCACGGTATATTTTTCGCGATGCTTGGCTTACCGTCGGCGATATTGGACGAAAGCCATTTGCAATTTCCTCATTGAGCGAGGGTATGGACAAGCAATTTCAAGAGACTGAAGATTTGGTAACGCGCCATTTCAATGACGGTCATCTCGATCAATTGGAAAGAGAGCTTTACGACCGCATACAAAGCGATGCTAAGGATTTACGAGCGTTATTCAAACAGGGTGTTCTTGCCGCCGGGCGCTATCAGCTGTCCGACGCGGCGCGAAACTTTTCCGTCATCGCCGCTTCCGGTTGGAAAACCGGTTTGGCCCGGCACAATCTGGCGACGGTCTATTTTCGCAGCGGACTGACGCGCGTTGCGATCGAGATGCTTCTTAAGGAAGCGAAATCGCAAGAGGCCAGCGCCGCTACGTTCTTTAACCTGGGAATAATCTGCGACCACGTTGCCGCCTTGGGCGACCATATACCGCCGGAACTCGTCGACTGCGGCTTGCTCGCCGCGGGCCGAAATGTCCGCCAGGACGCGACGCAATATTTCAAGCGAAGTCTGGATGCCGGTGCCTGGAATTCTGGCCTGGATGGTGCTCTCTACTTGTGGCCCGAAAACGTCCCCCCAAGCCTGGGGTTTTGCGTCAACTTGGCTCAGCCCAGGATCGAAAGCGCCAGCAGACACCTGTATGACGGTATCGCGTGCCTGGACCGGCACGAATGGCGCGCCGCGCTCGAACATCTTGATCTTGCCGCCGTCGCTGACGCCACGATCCGCAAAGCGGCGACCGACGCCAGAAAAACGGCTCTGATCGGGCTATGTCGAGAAATACGGACCGACATTGCCCGTGCAATGGATCAGAAGAGTTATACCGCAGCTCACGACCGGATCGGCGAACTGGCGTTGCTTTGTGCGGAAGTGCCGATAGACGACCTTATCGAGGAACTGCTGCTCGGAGAACTGAATGCAATTGCCGCGCAGCTAAGGCAATCCAACGCGGCTGCCGATTTTTCGATCCTGCAGACTTTCAGCAAAGCGATTGGGGATGCCGTCGACAGGAAGCGCCGCGGCGAGGCAGCGACAGATACCGGCCAAGTAAGGCACGCGGTTGATGATCCTACCGCCGCGTTCGCGCGCCGTTGCGCAGGCGTGGTTGAGGATCTGCTGCGGCGGATGGTGCGATCCGGCATGTACGAATTCAGCGCCGATCTGCTTGCCTGGTCAGAGCAACAATGGTTTGCGCCGTCGTTGCAGACCAACTGGCGACGAGAAATCAACCATGCCAGGTCGGTTAGCTGCTGGACATTTGCCAAGACCGCTCTGGCGCGGGGTGATGCGGCAGAAGCCGAATCGCAGTTGGCGAAGGCGCTGCTTGCTGCGCGGGACGCCGAGGCCGCCGGACTAGCGAGGATTATCGAGCTCGAACTTTCCCGGCTGAGTCAGCGCAAGACCGGGACCGAGAGCGTCCCGCGCATCCAGCAAGCGATGGCCGAGGAACGTTACGCCGAGGTGGCTCGGCTTTGTGCGGATGCAATCAGAGTCAATCCGCATGATGACGCGGTTACCGCTCAACTGGTGATCGCACTGGAGCGGCTGCGCGGCGACGCTCATGCCTTTGCGCGCGCGGCGAAGTGGACCGAGGCTGCTGCGTCAATCGACAGCTTTCTTGAGTACAAACCAGACGACGTCGAGTCGCAGCTGTTTCGCGCCCGAGTCGCGGCCGAGCTGAATAATTCGCAGATTGAACAAGCGTGGAACCAGTGGCAGTCTCGACCACACGCGTCCTCGGATCTGCGCGAAACGCTGACGCAACTTTGTGCAAAGGTATTGGCGTTGGACCCGCAGCATGCCCGTGCCTTGGAGCTCTTGCGCGAAATGGAGGTGGTTGAGCAGCGCGCAATCGCGGAGGCCGCCGATTCTAGTGCTACTCAACGATATCGCCATGAACTGGTCGAACTGGAGCAAGCATTGATCCGAAACGACGCGACGCTCGCATTTGCGAGCGCCTGCAGGCTGCGAGCGCTTCGGCCTTTGGAACGGCACACTCGGGACGCCTGTGACAAGGCGTTTGCCGCCTATGTTGGCGCGATGCAAACCAGACTTGAGTTGGATGTGGACGTTACCGTACTCGACGAGATTGAGGGAGAGCTCGGTCGGCTATTGCACGTTGAACCAGATTTCCGGTCTGCCCGCGATCTGCTTGGCAGGGTGCAGCGGCGTCGGATACTGGAGAATCCGTCAAGGCGAGCAGCAGTTCAACAACAACTCGACGAAGCCGATCAGAAACTGACGGAATTGGAGCCGGTGCTCGCACTACAGGCCCTGGAACCGGTCTTCGTGCTGGATTTGCCTGAATGCAAGACGCGCGCGCAAATGCTTCGAGAGCTCGCGACCGGCATGGCAAAGCGGCAGATGTTAATGGCGTTCGCCGCCGGTCAGGAACATGTTGCCGACGCGCTTGGTAGCCACAAGGCGGCACTCAGTCGCTGGTCTCCCGCGGCTTGGCAGCAGGTGCTTGCGCACATCCGCAGCCATCACCAGCAGGCGCAGTCTTCGTCGGCGCTCCTGGACGAGATCAATAGTGTGATCGATCAGGCGCGCGACACCGCTGGGTCCGCATTGAGTGCGCTGCTCGGCCTCGATCGCAATGTCCGCAGGCTGCGCCGGCGGCATGGCGAAATACCTGCTTCCGAGCTAGCGAAGCTGCAGATCTTAAACCGGGAGATTCTGGAAACAATGCCGCTGTGGTCTCGCGCGGCCTATCGCCTGTTGAGTCGAATGGACGGAACCCCATCGCTTTATTCAGGGGCATCGACCGCATGAAATTGAGGAGATTGCATATTATTCTGTCCCTGATCGCGGCTTTTTATCCGCGAGCGCCCGCGCATGGGCAAGTGCCCGTCGAAAAACACGATTGGGTGTTGCTGATCGATGCGTCGGCGAGCCTCGTTGATGGCGGCGCAAGCAACGTCCGCAACGAGGCTCTGGTACAGATGCAGACCCTGCTGGCCATCGCATCCGAGCGAAATCCCAGCAAACCCCGCCAGGATCGACTGATAGTCTATCGCTTCGGGGATGGTTTCGACCGCATCAGTCTGCCGTCGGGCGCTCTGCGATGGGATGACATCAACCGAAACGTCCGTTGGAGCGCGGGCATGCCTCCGAAGATAAGGGGCAAACCTCATCTAACTGACCGAACTGATTTCGTCGCCATGCTCGATCAGGTCAAAAGCGATTTCCAAAGTCGCCGCGACGCGACCCAACGCCATATTGTGCTGATTTCCGACGGCGACCTCGACGTACGTCCGGCAAATCGGACATTCGGTGCGCCTCCCGCCGCTGAGGAAGTGGCAGCCTATGAGCGCTTTTTTGGTGGCGGACGTGATGGTCTGCTGTCGTGGTTTGTTGAGCAGCGGGTCACGATCGATACCCTCTACGTACCTCGTCCGTCACTAAGTCAGCCGACGCTGCTGCCCCAGGACATCGTTCGCAAGCGGCTCGATGAATGCCCCGGTGACGATCCGGCGGCAAAGGCTTTGAAGCTTGTGAGGAGCATCGCAGAACGCCGCCCATGCGCGGTGGGAATAGGCAGTTCGGAGGGACCCTACATCCTAAGGGCGATCGCCGACCGTACCGACGGCAGATCGTACACCGTGGACACGGCGAGTCTCGTTGACGCGTTGCGGCAATTGGTCGTTCCGGACTTGCGCAATGACGTGGGAATCTCCCCTGGAACCCGCATTCTTTATATATTTGGCCGGCATGGGGAGACGACCAACGTCGAGGTCAAAGATTCTCGGGGACGCTTGGAACGGATTCAGCTCGGTCCCGCAGACTTCTCCAGAATCGACCCGCCGAACCCCGATATCAATATAAAGCATATCAACGGGCCGGGGTCGGTCATCTGGCGAATCGCCGGCGATCTCGGTCAGGGCGGTCCATCGCCGGGAGGGCCGACATTATCTCTGACGGCATTCGGCGTGGAGTGGATAAAGCCGCCGGCATCGACGCCGATAAATGCCTATGTTGGCTTGGAGTTTCCGATCGAAGTATCTCTGCTGCTAAGGACCGGCGGTTCGCAGCAAAATGCATCGCCCTGGGATACGGAGCAATGGCGAAAATATTTCAGTGACAAGCGATTGACTTCGATCGTGTCAGTTGAAGGCTTCAGCTCCGGCATCCAGCCTGTCGTCAATCTGGAGCGCAAAACCGGGATCGCAGGCCCGACTAGCGTTGCTGATTTCGCGGGAAAACTGCGCGGATTTGCTCGGCCGGACCGATACAGGCTGCGGACTGAAATCAAAAGCGATCCTTCGGAAAACAGCTGGGTCCAGGCATCGGACGATCCGGTTATCGTCGAGGCTGTGCCGGTCCCCGATGTTCGGGTCGTGACGGTCGATTCGAATCGGGTCAGGCAAGACGTTCCTATTCGGCTTTCACCCGACGCCTCCAAAGTTGAACCGACGCCGCTGCCTCCCGGTGCCGGCCTCTCATACCAGTTTGAACTATGGCATGACTCGGACGCGCCGTCCTCGGTCAATCCAGCATTCGGTTTGAAGTTTCGCCTGGGCAGAGAACTAATCGACCTCAGCGCTCGCTCGAGCGAAATGCGGCAGCCCGAAGAGCGACCAAACCGCCGAAAGGCCGTCTGGCGCAGCGGGTTGGTACGGCTGGAGCGACTTGCCGAGGACGCCCTCATTACGGTGGAGGGCGGCGCTGGCCCGCTTCATGGTATTTTCAAGGTCCCCCCGCCGGTCGAGATGCCCAAACTATCGGTCCAGTCTGGCCTGATGAATGCCGAGGGCGGCAACAATTGCCCGCGCGAACGAGCAACCTTCTTCGAATTACAACAACCGCGTGATGTCGTGCTGAGTGGGGAGGACATGCCCGTGGTCACGAACATTGTGACCCCCTTCGGACGCAGTCCTGTTTGTTTGATTTTCCGTTGGCTCAATCATAGCCAGTTCCAACAGGCGCCCTGGGAGCTGAAACTTACATCAACGTCTCCGCGGTTCGAGCGGACTCTAAGATCGAAGGACGGAGCCAATGACCCGGAAACCGGGCAGGCGTGGAAGAGCGATCCGATCGAAATTCCGCGCGAGGTATTGGACAGACTTGGCTCCGAATTGAAAGTCAGCACCACAAGCTATTTCGCTCAATACGACGAGGAGCAACTTGGGCAGGACGCGCCGGTCAAGCCGTTCGCTTGCCTCAAGGGCAGTACGTGCCAACAGCTCAAGCCGGGCGGGACCATCGACATGCCGGTCCATGAAAATGGACCGCTGGCGATGTACTTTGAGTTACAGGCGCGAGGTCCGCCGGGACGAGTATTCCCTTGGCAAATCCGCGCCGGCACTGAAATGCAAGGGCAAGGAAATTTCCGTATCGATCGCCTGGATCAAAGCGACCGGACATGGATTCTGCGCACAGACGAAAACAAGATCCCGGACAGCGAAGCGTTGGTCTCGGTTTTCCTCGACGGAGTCGAGCATGCGGTGCAGGTGGATAGAGGTCTGTGGTGGCGGATCCGAAACTACCTCGAGCATCACGTCCATTTGTATGCGGCCCTATACTACTTGTGGCAAATTCTCTCGCATGGCGTGCCTGCCCTGGCGCTGTTTTCGTTGGCCGCAACTTTCGGCCTTTTGAGAAAAGGGTATCACTCGGGAAGAATACCTCGTGAAGACCTGAATCATCCCGCCAAATATCCACGCCATCTTGGCTCAGAGTTTGACATCGTCAAAAATAGCGTCTGGAATTGGCTCCGAAGCAAAAGCATCCCCAGACAATTTCGTTTTATGTTGTCGGGGCCCGGTAACAAATTGCAGCCCTTTGAGGTCCCAAAGAATTGGGGCGTTCAGACGTATATCGTCATCGGCGATTCAAGTTTCTCGATTGCGCATCAACTGTTCGGCAAACCGGCCGGAGTATGTCTGCGCGTGTCGATTGAGCCTGGACCTGTTCTCAAACTTGATGGGGCGGATGGTGAGTTAACCTTCACCATTGTCGAGCGCGGCAGGAGCGGCGTGTCGTTTCCAAACGCCTACTCGATCGGACTCGACGAACTGATCGGCGGGAGCAAGGAGATCGATATTGCTGTCCGTGCCGATCCAAAACGACCGACAATTCGGCTCAGATATCTGGGCCTGAAAAACAAAGGGACAGCCGCCCCACAAACCGCCACCGCGATGAGGCAATGAACATGCAGAATGCTGACAATACTGAATCCTCACGTGGAGGCGACCGCAGCAACGGCCTGATCTCCGTTGTGAGGCCGACAATCATTGCGGCCGTCGGCGGCACTGGGGTCGCTGCGGCCAAACATACGATTGCCAGCATGCGGGAATTGCTCGGCAGAAAAGACGGTTTCGACTTTTTTGCCGTTCGGGCCTTCGACACCGACGCGCAGGACAAGAAAGAGCCGCGACTGATCAATACGGCGCAATTTATCGACTTGAGCAATTTCAACGTGCGCGGTGTCATCGATTCAGTGAACCGCAAGCCGGAGTTCGGCCATTGGAAGGAGTGGCTGGCGCCGTTGCTCAGCGCGCAGCAGGCATCAAGCGGCGTCGGCGGCGTAAGGCCCAAGGGGCGGTTGTGCTACAGCTTCAAGCGGGAGTCGGTGCGGGAGGCGATCGAGGCGGCTGTCGCAGAGATCGGAAGAGGCAGCGACGCGCGCGAAATCAACGATCGCGACGGTTTGATCGTCGACGTATCGGGTGGAATCAACGTCCATATCATCAGCTCGGTCTGCGGTGGTACCGGATCGAGCATGTTTCTCGATTTGGCGTACGATGTGCGCACGTGGGTTCGGGCCTTCACCAGCGGTGAGGTGACCGTGACCGGCCACTTGGTGCTGCCGGGGGCATTTGCCGGCAGGCCGGTGCTGAAGTCTGTGCTGATGGCCAATGCGTACGCGGCATTGCAGGAACTCGATCGTTTCATGCGCGGCGACGCCAACGATCCCTGGAAAATGCAGTACAGTTTGTCGGAAAAGGTCGAGATCAAGGGCCCGCCGTTCGACTATTGCTATCTTCTCGACGGTGTGGGCCCGGGCGGTTTGGCGGACATTGACGAGATCACCAGCATGATCGGCGACGCGATCGCTCAAATGACCGTTGGCGCGGTCGGAGCGAAGCTCAAGTCGCAAATCCGGAACATGACCGACACAAAACTGTCCCGCACCGACCAAAAGAACCGGCCATGTTGCTACAGCAGCTACGGCCTGATTACGATTGAAGTAAAGAACGACGCCGTCGTCAGGCAGATCGTTGTTCCACTCGTCGATGCCGTAATCGAGAGGCTGATTGCGCCGGCGGGATCGCTGGACGGTATCGACGATCGAATCAAGAAGCTGACGGGCGCCTTCGGACCCGATGCCCACGACACGATCAGGAAGATCGATACGCCCAAGCTGCCGGCCCAGGACGGGATCATCGGGTTGGCAGATATTGATCAGGCCGCGGCAAGATCCCTCCTCAACCAGGATGCAAAAGAATATGGCCGCGCATTCCGGATCGAGGAACTGGCGAAGCTCGAGCCGGATATCAACCGGCGGGCTCATGTCGCGCGCGCGCTCGAGGCGGATCTCAGGGACCTGTTGCCGGTCAATGGCCTGAAGTATTGCGTGAGTTATCTTGCCCGGGCGCTGGCGTTGGCCCAGGAAATCCTGAATGCGGTCCGGGCCGAGCAGGTTAGCCAGACATCACAGGCGGTGAGGCAAGACCATACCGGACGGGAAACGGCCTACGAGTTGATCGAACGGGCTGTGAACGGCATTCGTCATGGGACCGTGCTCGCGGTGTTAAGCCGCAAGATAGAGGATCTCGAAGCCACCCTCGGTGACATCAGCAGGCAGCATCAGGAATGGAGGGCATTTTCGATCAGTTCGGAACATTTGCCGGAAATGGCGCGTCCGCTGGCTGCGATGGAAAAGAGCCGCGGCGGGCGGATATTGGCGGCACAAGCCGAGCACTTCAAGGATGGCGACGACGCCAATCGACTGGAAGTCGTGCAGAATGTTTTGAGACAGCTTGTCCCCGACATCGGGGCATGGCGAAGGATCACAATCCCGGGAATCCGGGACAGGATTGAAGACCTTACTGCGGAGGAGTGGAAGATCAGGGGAGCACACGAGTACGACTGCGAGGATGCATTCCTGGCTGGTTCAAAATTCGGCGCCGAAAACCACCTGGCGGTAATCTTGAATAGCGCGGCCCCGATGTGGGAAATCGATGAAGGATACGCGCTGGCAGATCAACGGCACGAAATATCCGCTATTGGGGCGACGGCGTCGTCGCAGTCGTTTCAGATACTGACGAAGAGTGAACCGAAGCTGCAAGCATGCGACGCCCAGCGCGCGGACTTGATTCCAATCTTCCGAACGGAGCACGGCATTTCACTGATGGGTCTGAAGCGCCTCGCGATCTACCGCGAGCCGTTCATCCGTACGGCCATAGACGAGCAGCGGTGGGATTTTCATTTGTTCAATGATCGCCGCTGGATCAGCGAAATGGAATTTCCCGATGAGCCGGAAAGCTATCTCAGGGAGTATGAGCTTTTCAGCAAGGCGACGATGCTGGGAATGTTGAAGCGGGATGAGGGGAGTGGATACACTTGGTCCGACGGCGTATTGCCTCAGGAGGCGCTGGCGCAAAAGCCGGAGAGTGCCGTCCGAAGCAGGCGAGGCGCGTTCCTGTTCCTGCAGACGCTGAACAAGTTCGAGGAGCTGCGCAAGCAAATCGAGGCCAAGATCCGGGAGGATTACCCGGTGGTCAGAGAGTCCACCAGGAAGCTCGCCGGCAAGGATAGCGGAGGAGATTACGATAGTGGCAAGCTGAACGAAGCGATTAGGGACCATATCGGCAAGCTCAAGGCCCGGATCGCGCGTGCCCTTGAGGCCTACGAAGGCGGCGATCGCTCGGTGCCGGAGGGCATCCTGAAAGCCGATGTTTCCCAGATCCATACCGAAATCCGGGCGATGGCGTCATTGCTCAAGGAGCGCGGAATTGGCCTCTGACGTATCGGGAAATGATGCAGAGGATCGTGTTCGGACTGTCCTGTTCGCTCATGATGAATTCGGGCAGTCGGTCGCCGAAACGTTGCTGCGCCGGCCGGAGTGTCCGCGCGGTTCAATTTCCGCCTATCGATGCCATCGAACGGCGCATTCCGGCGCGCGGCTCGAATGGTATCAATATTCGACGACTGGATCCTGGTCCCCCGTCGCAGCCCGTGGCGACACCGACCCGACGGCGATATTGTGGGGGCTGATAGAGGGCGACAATCCAACCTACAGCCGAATCGACATGTTCCTGGTTACGCCGGTCGCGCCTGTGTCGGACTCGGATGTCCAGTCCCAACTGGCGCATGCCATCAGGAGAACGCGTTCAAGTTTGAACAATCCGGGCTGGGACTATTTGGTTACGGCGCCGAATGTCGATAAGCAAACTGGTTCTGCGGAAATCGGTCAAACGGGCAACGCAGAGGCATTCGAATTCTTGCTGGAGAAATATTTTTTTGACTACGTCTTGTTAGTTGACGGGCGTGGAACGTTTTCTCCCATCGAGGTCGCCGTCACCAATGCGGCGGCGGACACGATCGGAGCGCTGACCTACAAGCCCTTCGCCGAAGCGATTCGCGAGCGGTTGAGCCTTGGGCAAATTAACGTCTCGCAACGGATCGTTTCGCTACGCCTCGCCGCGCTCGAGGTCGGAGAGGACTTTATCGAGGGCGAGCTCCGAGCGACGATAGTGCGGCGGCTAATCGATGCGGTATTGGATCAGGCTGAAAAACCTATCGCCGAACCCAACGTCGGCGAAGTTGGAGGCGAGGATTTAAGGGAGGCGGTCGCATCGGCCGGCTGGAATATCGCTAAGCTGAGGCTCATTCTGCGACGCTTCCGGGACAAGATTGCAGCGCGGGAAAGCCTGGTCATTCGAGATTTAATTCGAGACGCCGGAACTGCAGCTCACGCGACCGCATATCTCCGGGTAAACGCGCGCCCGATGGCGCCGGTCGCCATCGTTCCGAGCGTGCCGTCAAAATGGCCGCTGATTGCTGCATCCGCCGCCGGATTGATTGTCCTTGGCGCTCTGTTCTTCGCCGCTGTGTCGACGACTGGCGGCATAATTGTTCCTGCTCTCTTGTTGGTTGCCGGGATCGCGTGGGTTATCGGGACCGTGTGGCTCGTGAAATTGAGAACGAAAACCGGACCTCCCGCCCGGGCGGCGCCGGCGCCCGCGCGGGACGAACGCGCGGAGCATGCTGTTCGCGCGGATAGATATCGGAATTGTCGAAATCTGCTTGTCAATGCCCGGTCCGAACGCGCAATGGTTGCTGCCTGCGAAGAAAACATCAATCGCGCATTGCAGTTTCTCCAAACCGGCTCGGTCGATGGCCCTTCCCCCGGAAGTACGGTCACTTTGCCGGATGCCGTGTGCGTGCAGTTGCTGCAGGCGCGTGGCATCAATGAGACGACTCTGTTCGAGGACTTCGTGGCAGAATCCGGGACGACGGGTGAGTTGCTGACGGCTTCAGACCCTGAAGGGGCGAAGCGTGCAATGGAAGAATTTGCGGGCGAGCGCCTTTCGCAATCCGAAAGCGTCGGCTGGGCTCATCTTGCCGCGTTTGTCGAGGGCCATGACGATGTGAACGATACTTGGCTCGGTCAGTCCCTTCGGATGCTGCGGCGGCTGACCGACGCGCCCGGTGGCGACGCCTTGAGACAAGCGAGGTGGCAATTGGTCCTGCTGCCGCAGAATACCCCGGACGGGTTACAGTCAAAAGTGCGATTAAGCCTTCCGGCAGACGGTAAACTCCTCTGCTCCGGAGCAAATGCAGTGGCTGTGCTGCAACTGGTGCAGTCGATCTCGACGGCGCCATTGCGCGGGGTCTCTCCGATCTGATCGATGTTAACGAGATATTTACCTCCTCTGGTCAAACATCGCGATGTTCAACCTACGGCGGCAAGTTCATGGCTGACATCTCGACCCGCTCGATTGAGGCCCGTATGCTTGACGTGCTGACGCCGCCCAAGGAAGGCTCTCTGAGACGAACCAGCAACGGCGATCTCGTGTTCGAACCCGGCTGCGATTTTGCAGACCTGGTTTATGGTGAGAACCGTACTGTCAGCTTCGAATATTTGCGGACAAGTGCCGCTGGGTCAAATGTCGGAACGGCAACCGTGATCGTTCGCGCCGACCGATTGGGTCCGGTAGTTGAAAAGATCGAATATTGGGATACGCGAACTCTGTCGCGCCGGTTCGCGCTGGATTCGCTTGTTCCGCCAAAATGCAACTTCGATCGATGCCGAGTGATCGGCCACCCTCCCGAGGGCAGCGTCGAGGTTGGCAACGGCCATCTGACTTTCCATCCGCAACATGATTTCGACGATCTAATGAACGGTGAAACGCGGAAAACCAAACTGACGTGTGCGTTCGAGGGTAAGAACGAGATGCATATTTATGCCGTAGAACTGACCATCGAGGCTGGCCTTCACGGGATATTCGTGCCTGCAATTACCGCAAGACGCGCGCACGATTGCGAGTTTGCGCAGAACGATTCGGCCGCGATGATAGCCCGAAGCAATTCGCGAGGCCAAGCCAGGCAAGTCGCCTAACGTCAGGCCGGGGCTCCCAACAGTTTTCAGCCCCTTTTTATTAGCGTGACAGACGTCGAGCCGGTTGGCATGTCACACGACGGGTTCCGTTAGCGCCTCCGCGACTGACGGATTGCGCAGACGTTCGTGTGCGGCATGACCGGCATCCTCCACCAAAGCTCTATCTTCCGCCGGTGGTCCGCACCTTTTCCAGATGTGCGGGCGCGTGCCGTGAAAAACTTGGCGGCGAGAAGTAAGGCTAGTGGGGTCCTTCCAATAGCTCATGACGGATGAGAAGTGCGGCGCTCAGCATGCAGTTGGCCTGATGAGTAGGATCCTCAATATCCATAACCATCTTAACAGCTGTCTGAAGTTGCCGCTTTCGGCGCAGACCTCGGCCGCCTTGGCAATGCTGGCGGCGTCTTGAAGCTTGCGATGAATATTCGCAAGAAGCGCTTTTGTGACAGTATCAGCTGAGGTTCGATCCATGGTTTTGGCTCCTTGGTCGGACCCGATGCACGCTCCAAACGTGCCCAAAGTCGAATGCTAGGTGAGCAATGTTATTGCTCTTTTCGGTCTGATGGTCTGCGCGCACCGCGGCGATTGGGGATGACGCAGTCGCGCATCTCGATGGTATTGCGCGGCGAACTCCTGTCGCCTCGGTGTTCCTCCGCGAGTTGGTCAAGGCCCTGCGCGCGGAATCGAAGCGGCTCGGCAGTGCAAGTGCGGACGCGGCGCGGATGGTGGACGAAATGGAGCGCGGGACGGGGAAATGGAGTGATGGCAGGGAAATACGCGCTGTGCGCGAGACCCCACTCGCCGAGCGCGAAGTCGCGCTGTGAGGCCGCAGGCCCTGCGCGTTCCAAATACGCATGTTTTACGTACGCAAAGATAGAGAATGCTTACATAGAATGGAGTGCCGCCCAGGCGTCACTTGGAACTTGCGCTTCTAGATTGAGATATATTCGAAACCGCCGTTGCAAAATTCCTCACTTTCAGCGAGTGTTTCGTACGCAGCGGTTTTCCAGGAGTTCAAATTTGCTTGCCGTGAGCTAGCTGCTTCCAAAGCAAGATCATCATTGACCATCTGCGATCCACCCCGGCTATGAAGTAGCCTAAGACGGGCTTTTAGAGTTGCCAGTTCGTTGGCAGCATAGGTTGCGAACGCTTCTCGTAGCTTAAAAGTTTCGAAATGCGTTGAGGCACGCTCGACTTGGGAAGGGGACCACGTTTGCGGCGGATCAACATAGTAAATGAGCGACACCCCTCCCTGGACAATGACCTCGCAAAATAGCCAGCGTTCCCCTTCGATGTTGTCGAAATATGGGTGAAACGTCTGCTCTGCCATTGCCGAAGGGAATCTCTCGCGTTTTGCAAAGTTGCAATCCCGGCAGCTTGGCACCAGATTGATTGGAAGAACTGCAAAATGCGCATATCTTGAACGCGGCAGGTAGTGGTCCAGCGTGAAAACTTTCCCTTGGCCGCAAAGTGGACAAATTCCATGCGGTGATGAGTTGAAAATGGCATCATATGCGGATCTTCCAGCCCGTCCGGCCGCACTCATCGTTCTCGGGTAAAGCGCCTTTAGCTCCTCATCTGTAGCAGGCAACTGTTGGATAGAGTGTGGCAGCGTGTACCATGTCTTATCGCTAGATGCGCTCAGGTAGGAACTCACTGCCGCCATAACTTGAGCAGCGGATTGCTCCAAGCGGAACTGCAGCGTCTTATCCACGGTATCAGCAGCACATGCAAGGAACACCGACTTAGCTGCGATCTGAGGTGCGGGAAGATATCTCATACCTATCTCCGCAGCCGGCTCAAAACTAAGGCAATGGCGCGGGCCTCGGCACCGAGTTGACCTCCAAATCTGTCCACTACTTCATCGTAATTGCCCCCCTCGCTCGTAACAGCATCCGATACCATTTTATGAAAACCAGTTAGCGTTACCTCGAGTCCAAATATCTCTCTTGTAAGGACGCCGACATTCTCACCAAAGGTCTCGATCTGAGGACGATCCGCAGCGATTCGGCCTCCCGATCGTCGAAGGACCCAAATGCACGACTTTGGCACTTCTTGAAGTACAACTGGGGAATGCGTTGCTAATATCGCAGCGCCGTTTCGCTGTATCAGCAACATCGATAAGACACGAACGAGAGATGCGAGCAAGGGCGGATGTAGATGGGATTCCGGCTCATCCATCAGAACCAGAGTACGCTCATCTATGAGTTCGACCAAGCGAGTAACAGTCAGCAAAACTATCTTGTGCCCTGAGCTTAGCGACTGAAATAAATCAATAGCATGGGGCACGCTGTCAGTTACAGGAACGCTAATAAGATGTCCTAAGCTCAAGTCTCGAAAGCCAGGATCTGCTTCGAGCAGCGTTAGAGCATGCTTCCAGCGCTGAAGGCGTGGCTCATTCGAACAATTTATCAAGCTGTTGGCAAATTCTTCTGATAGATCATCATCGCTCTTGGTTACGATGCTTTGACCTCGGTCAAATCCTTGCTCGATCCGCTTTTTTAATCCGATATACGAGTAGTGAATATCCCCTGAACTGATGGAGCCTTCGCGGGGGGCCCTGAACGGATCAAATGCGCTGAAAGTCACAGTGACGAGACGGCTAAAGTTTTCGTCGGTAGCAATTTCGAAGTCCGTTTCGAACTCTAGCTCGCCACCCTCGGTTTTGGGCATTTCCGTTCGGCCTCGACACAATATTGCTGCTATATCCCACAGCAATCTAGTTTTACCCACGCTATTCCGGCCGATAATCGCGTGAATATTCGTCGGCGGATTGGATTTCGGAATGACGGAAAACCTCAGTACTGGCTGCTCACTCCCATTCGAGGTGTCCGATTTTGTGAAACGGTAGACGAACTTGAACGGTGTCAGTAACACTTGCCCTGTTAGCGCTCCACGGAAGATTTCGCGAACCTTTCGATCGTCAAGCGAGCGCATCAGAGACGTGCGCATTCCTGGTTCGTGGCGAAACTGTTCGAAAATTGCCAGATCAAAAACGCAGTCCCGTAGGCCCGTCAGCAGTCCTTGTCGATTTTCGTATGCAAGATTTGCTAATTGCTCGTAGTAATTTTGCTCTTGGCCCAATGAGCAATAATCGTCTCCCAAGTACTCGAATGGTCCGTTTGGTAAAACCACATGTCCCTGCCGCATGCCCTTCTGCAAAATTTTTACTGGTCCGAAATCAGCTCTAGCGCCCGTATCATCGAAAACAACTAGTTCAAAACTAGTCTTGAAGCCGTAATCGTCCCAATTGTCGTAAACTAAAAAAGCTTGGCCCTTGCCTCGGAGGGCTTCTCTAGGGGTTCGTACGACTTCTTGGATGAGCATCTTGGTGGCCGCCAGCTTGGTGTGCTCACAAGACCTTAACGGATTTGGGGGAGTTTATACATCCCCTCGCGGTTACCGGCGATGGGTTAAGTGCGATACGAACCTAAGGTGTCTATCAGCGTGAGAACGCAGGCTAGCTAGCCCTACGTTTTATCTTTCTAGAGGCCTATCGAGGATGGTCTCAACTTGCCAGCTCTACATCCTGCATGTCACTTCCACTGAGCCCGGTCGAAGTGCGGGCGCGGTTATTCCATAACCTTTGTACTGGGAATGACGCAGACGGTCTGGACGGGCTCAGGCCAAGCGCAAGTCCGCTCGCCGAGAAAGCAGACCTGCTTCGAGGGTACCCGCTTTTGACTGATGCCGACTTCCGATAATCCAGGGAGTGCGCATTTTCGCTATTAATTGTGGAGATATATACCTACAATTTAAGCGGGACGGGGGATTGGTGACTTGGCAATCGACAAATGGGATTCGTCTAGTCTAGGTCTTTGGCCGCACCAGCGAAAGGCTGTGCAGCGCTGCGAGGCGTATTTCGCGTCTGGCAGCAGCAAGGGATGTTTAGTCCATATGCCAACCGGCACCGGCAAGACCGGTGTTATGGCCGTGCTGGCAAGTCGACGCGCGTTTGAAAAGCCCGTGCTCGTGGTTTGCCCGTCAGCTGCCCTGGTGGCGCAGCTTCGCCTTGAGTTCGGATCAGAATTCTGGAAAAGGTTGGCTGCACCCGACATTTGGCGACCGGACAACGTAGTGCAGGCGCTTCCTGGGTCCGTTGACGCGCTGTCTGGGCAGCTTAAAAATGCGGTCGGGAAGCGCGTTATAATTGTTGCAACTATCCAGGCTGTGCAGCAGATCCACGCGGCCGGCGAAATAGGTAAGCTGCAAAAATTCATCGGAACAATCTTGTTTGACGAAGGGCATCGAGAGCCCGCGCCCTCATGGGCAAAGGTCATCAGGAGCTTTGCCGTCCCGACCGTGCTCTTCAGCGCTACGCCGTTCCGTGGCGATCTGAAGGTGTTTGACATCGACGAGAATCACATCGATTTTCTCTCGTTCTCAGACGCCGTGGCCCGCGCGCTCATTCGTGGTGTGACGATCGAGGAACGCGTGCTCAGCAATGATCCTGCTGAATTTTCAAAGCAGATGATTGAGGCGCGCGATAAGCTGGTGGCCGACAAAATCTTCGACAAGGATTGCAAGGTTATTATCCGTGCGGCGAGTGAGGACACTGTTAGTGACCTGTTCAATGCGTTCGTTGCGGCGCTCGACAAGCGTAATGACGGCGTCCTTGCCATGCACATCAATTTTGCCGAAAGCGGGCCAATTGGAGCCCAGCGACGACATGACGTTCCCAATCTCAGGACGAGGACCGAGAAGTTTCTAATTCACCAATTCATGCTCGTGGAAGGGATCGATGATCCCGCGTGCACAATCTTGGCAATCTACGAGCCGTTTACAAGCACGAGGATGCTTGTGCAGCAGGTGGGACGGCTGACCCGACAGCCGTTAGGCAAGATTGGCAACAAGGCGTCGGTCGCTGTCGTACTCACGCGCAAAGACGACGGCGTTTCTCAGCAATGGAAAAGCTTCCTCCAGTACGACAAGGCGTGCATCGACAATGGTGGCAGACCGCCTTTGCGAAAGGGCGAGGAAGTCCTTCAGAAGCTTGTCGCGGCTCTGCCGGAGATGGACTACATCGAGGGCAAGTTTCGCAAACGGATAAATCTTGACGAAGAGGACTTGTCGGGAGACCTGCGCTTCCCCGAAGCGGCTGTGGTCTATGAAACAGAGCCTGATTTTAACCTAGACGATTTTCAAGCGGACGTATCGGCGCTTCTCGAGGAAGAGGACCGGCTGCAGCATCGGGTTGGCGAGGCCGGTGCCGCGTGCCGCTATCACCTCTCTCTCGGACTAACACAGACTCCCTTTTTGGCAGACTCGCTCTTCCAAGTGGCGTCCCTTGAGATCACGATTTATGCGACTGTAGGAAAGCGGCTATATTTCTACGACAGCGCCGGTCTATGGGTCGACGAGCTGCAAAATGTCGGGGCCAGGGTCGGTCCCAAAGTGCTGCATTCCTTGTTGCCTGAGAACTCGGCTGATTCAATTACCTTCATGGCGGTCAAGAACACAGATATTGGACCGACGGCGCTTAGGTCGCGCACTCTCTCCGCGCGATCGCTAGCTCGTTCTGGAGTGTTTATGGGCGAGCGTATGAACGTCATCACACGTGCAACCGGATGGGCCGATAGGACGCGGCGCACTGTTGGATTTTCTCGAAGCCGCGTTCGCGATGGCGAAGGATACGGGGTTACAGCTGAAGGGTTTGCCAATTGGTGTGAGATTCTCGACCAGTTCTTGGAAGAGAAGCGCCCCGCTGCCCCCGTGCTCGGCAGGTTTGCGCTGCCGAGCTTGGCTCCGGCCGATACTACACCGATCAATATCCTGATCGACCTGCAGGAGGTTGAAGAGCAGTTCGTCAGTGAGGATGGGAGCGTTAAGTTTGATGCAGAAGGCCTTTGCGTTGACGTGATACCGGACACGGGGCCCAAACCTCCGGCGCCGTTCCGGTTCGAGCTGTCGTTAGATGGTACGGCACACACGATTTGGATTAGGTGGGACAGAAGAAAGAAAAAGTATTGGTTGACGTCATCGACCTTGAGCAAGGTCAAGACGAAAGCAGATAACAGGATCTCGCTAACGAAACGCCTAAATCAATTGCAAGCATTTCGCATCATCACGAGTGACTGCAGTTATGCCTACGTCGATGGTTCTTTCTACACCCTCGACCTCCGCCTTGCCGACCCGCAGGGTGCAGGACGGATGGTGCTCGATCTCATCACGCCAATCAAAGGACTGGCTGATATCACTTCGGAAAAGGGTACGCCTAAAGGCGAAACGCTGAAGACATGGCGTAGTGGATCGTTATTCCGGTTCATCGATGACGCTTTGGTCAAGGGACGCGGTACCCCGGTGTTTGGTCTTCCCTTCCCGGCTTTAGTTTGCGATGACCTAGCTACCGAGGTCGGTGATTTCATCGGGGTAGACTCGGACCAGTCTTATCCACGCGTTGTTTTTGTTGTGGCAAAACACAAGTCTGGCAAGCCTGGCGTATCGGCGTCGGCTTTCTACGACGTCTCCGGGCAAGCCTTGAAGAACCTCGCGTATCTCAAGAGTGACGGGCAGGAAGTACCAGGGTCGCCAACAAAGTTTGATCAGAACTGGACGTTGTCCGAAGAGAATAAGACCGACAAGGTGCCTCGGAAGCGTGCCGGACCGGGTTCAATTGCGTTTCGTAAGCTATTAGCCAGTACCACACGCACGCCTGGTACCGAGCGTGCAATTTGGCTTGTGTGTGCTGGTGGTATGCTCTCAAAGGCGGCACTTGAACGAGAATTTCGCCGCACGAAGCCCCAGGCCCACGTGCTGCAGTTCTACCATCTTGTGGTTTCAGCCTACTCTGCCTGCCAGTCAGTCGGAGTCAGTCTGAAAATATTCAGCTCCGAATGACCGGGCAATCTAACGGAGATTCCCACCCGCCGAGCTAGGTCGTCCCAGATCAACGCGACGTTGTCCGCTGTTGGAGCGGGATGGACATGCCCGGCGACATCGATCGGCCATTGGCCTGCTTGTTACATAACAACTGATCAGCGAACTTTGCGGTTGGTGCAAAGCAGACGTTCCTGCGAAGGAGCATCTAAGTTCTCGACCGACACGAAAAGTGGAATTGTTGAATAATGCCGAACCAGTGATCCGCGGCTCCCGCCCGGTTAGTTTCCACCCTATTCCAAGGTGCTTTGAACGCCGCCGCGACCATCGCGCTGCACGAGAGCTCAGCCGTGATCATACCTGCCGATTGATCCGAGGAAACGGTTGAACTAGTTCCCATCCTTGGCAACAAGGCCCGCGCTGAGTCGAAGACGATAGGCACCTTGTTTGAACGGATGGATCGGGGAAAAATTGCAAGCACAATTGCGCCAATCGCAAAGCTTGCGACGCTTAGGGTAGGAGCAGCCTGAGGACATCGGGATTACCCTGAAGCCTTCGCAGGAAATCACCAATCAAAAGTTGAGCTATCAGCAAAGTCAAGATCGTGAAGGTACCTGCTTTGATTAGTCCGCCGTGGAACGCGAACCGAAACTAACCGCACGTCCGCGCTTCAAGACGGGCGCACATTAATCGAATTGAGAAAGCAAAAATCAAAGTTCGGAGAACGAATAGCCATCGATAAGGCACGGAAACTGTTTTATCCAGTATCACGACCAGCCCATTCATTTAGACAAAAACGATCCCTTAGGGGTCGAATGTGAGATACCTCATAGAAGTATCTGTGGCCGCGGGCGAGACTACGCAGCGGCCATAGCATCTATTACCAATCGCGACGCGCGGCTGCGATGGATCTGGGGGCAATCATGAAGTGGAAGAGCGCTAAGCAAAAGGAAAAGGAGCTTCGCATATTCGGCTGGCAAGCGCTGCCGGACGCGGCGCAGACGCTCGACGCACACGCGCTCGCGGAGCTGGAGTTAAAGATACAAGGCAAGATCGTTCGCCCCACCGATCCGGAGTATCACAGCGCACGTCAGCTCGCGAATTTCGCGTTTCAGGATTTTCCGCAGCTCATTGCCTATTGCGAGATCGTGGCGGACGTTCGTGACTGTCTGCGATATGCACGTGCCAAGAAGCTGCCGGTGGTGGTGCGATCTGGTGGGCACAGCACCGCGGGCTTCTCGATTAGCTCCGGCATGGTAATCGATCTGAGCCGCCTGAGCTACGTGGTCGTCGACGCTGCAAAGAAGCAGGCAATCGTCGGCGCCGGCACGCGCTTCGGGCGCCTCTTTCACGAGCTCGACATCTACAATCTGCACGTCCCTGGCGGCGGGTGCCACGACGTTTGCGTGGCCGGATTCATGCAAGGCGGGGGCTTCGGTTACACGTCGCGAAAATTCGGCATGAATTGCGACAACGTCGTCGAAGCGCTGGTCCTGCTCGCCAACGGGGGGATCGTGATCGCGAGTGCGGCGACAAATCCGGATCTGTTCTGGGCGCTGCGCGGCGGAACTGGTGGCAATTTCGGCATCCTCCTGCAAGTCACCTACCAGTTGCACGATCTCAAATCGCTCTGGGGCTTCCGCTACACCTGGGAGATCCAGACCGACGACGGGAAGAAGCAGGCTGCCAAGCTGCTCGCTCTGCTGCAGTCCGACTATATGGCGAAAGGCGCACCGCCCGAGCTCGGCTATCAGGCGTTCCTGGGCTGGCAGCACGAAAAGCCCTGCCTGGTGGTCCGCGGAATGTTCGCCGGCACGGCCGAGGCGGGCTGCGCGCTGCTCGCGCCACTGCGCAAGATCAAAAAGCCGGAGATAAGCCACAAGGTCGGCTCCTATCTCGACATGGACGCGTTCATCCACGAGAAGCCGGATATTCCCCAAGTCGACGATCTCGCGCGCGAGGACAAGCAGAGCGGCTACATCGCAAAGCTGCTCGACGCGAACGACTGGCGCAAAGTCATCGATATGTTCCTCACGAATCCTCCGAACCCTTGGAGCTTGGTCGGTATCGAGGCCTATGGCGGCGCGATCAACGCGCAGCCGGAGGACGCGACGGCCTTCGTGCACCGTAACGTCTCGCTCGACCTTTATCTCGATGTCTTCTGGATGACTGACGAAGAGCGAGGCCCGGCGGTGAAATTTCTCGACAACTTTATGGACTTCATGGAGAAGGAATATTTCAACGGCGCCTCGTACCAGAACTATCCGCGCCTCAGCCAGACCGACTACCGGCGACGTTACTGGGGCAGCCATTTCAAACGGCTGTTAAGCATCAAACAGAGGTACGATCCTAAAACCCTCTTCCGCTATCCGCAGGGAGTATTGCCCGAGCCGCAATCCGCAACAGCTGACACCGCAGCGGCGGATGCGACGACCGCGGCCGCGCCCGACCATCCCATCGTATACGTACTGCCGCCGGAGTGAGTGCGTTGGCCATCTCTAATCAGGACGCGAAGCCGCTCGACACTCTGCTCGAGATCTTTTTTCTGCCGCCGATGGCGATCGCACGCGTCGGAAGCAGTCCGACGCCGGCCGACAGCTACCAGTGGAATGAGCGCGGACTGCTGCATGACGTTCCGGCAACCGTGATAGAACCAGCCATTTCGCTGAAGGTCGAGCCGGACGGGAGCGTGACGCCGGAACTGCCGGCCGAGATCGTGTTCCGCGACTGCGATGAGGGTCCGATCCGTCCGGTCGCGCCATTCTTCGAGTTGTGGGCGAAGCTGCAGAAGGTCGAAACCGGTGAGATCGTCGAGGTGCCGCTGACGATCGCGTTGCTTGAGACGATAAACGCCAAGACCAGCGACCTGTTCTACGAGATCAACGCAGCCAATCGCAAAGTCGAACGCCGTACCGGCGAGGCTTCGCACAGCGTCGTGGCACGCGAGTGTGTCAGGGGCGATGATCATGCGGTGCGCGAGCTCAAAGCCTTCAGTCCGCACACCTCGGGCCAGGAGCCGCTCGTGCTCGAGGATCGACCGATCCCGTTCGGTCTGTTTCAGGTGCTGCGGCCGACGACGCGAATAGTGAGGATCGCGGATCACGATGTGGATTGCGGCATTCTGCGCGTCCGCTTCACCCCGCCCAAGGGGTTGGTCTACGGGCCGCCAACCGCTACGACCGGACCGGCGCAGGAGGTACCGCCGGGGATCTACGAGGCGCCGACGGCCCTGTGGGGCCGCATCCACGAGATCGTGCCGCCGGAACGCCGGATCCTCAATCCGAAAACGTCCTGGTCCAGCTACATCATGATGAACGGCAGCCATGAGGATCCACAGCCGCAGGACGGCTATGACGGCGCCACGGTCGGCAATCACCAGTCATGGGGCTGCATCGACGACTCCAGCGACGGGATCATCCAGGCGACTTTGGTGGCCGGCGACCAGGTTTATCGTGCAGTGGCGCGCTTCTTTGTCGGACCGCCGGACTTCGCACCGGATCGCCGCCCGATCTACAGCATCGCCGATGACCTCTCCGACCGGGAGCTTGGGACGCTGCCGTTGACCTCACGCGACCGCGCGAGCACGGTCGAGGTGCTCGACATGTTTCACCGTGCCTTCGAGGCCGCGAGCCTGACCAATCTCGACGGCACACGTGCGCGCGCGCTGCAGGAGAACCGCAATCGGCTCGAGGCACGCCCCGGCGGGGCAGGCCGCGACCAGCCGAAGACACGCGATGAAAGCATGATGGCGGGCGATACGCCCTATGTCGACAAGACGCCGATCCTCGCGCGCCAGGCGTCGTCGCGCTACACCGAAGGCACACGCTACGCCCAGCTTCCCTACACCGAAACCGTGAAGTTCGTGCACGGGCCGCTGAAGAACGAGGCGGTCTTTCTCGACTTCGTCGATCGCCGCGGCGATTTCTTCAAGAAAATTCTGCGTCCGCCTTTCGGCACGCTCGCACAGTTCCCGAGCACACCTCCGGCGGACGCCAATGAGGACTTTCGCGATCCGCGCGTGTTCCGCGACAAATTGTACGACATGCGCATGCCGCCGTACACGCGCGACGCCAACCTGCAGCCACTCTCACTCAGCCGCCGCCAGTATCACGAGTTGATCGACTTCGCCGCGTTGCCGCCCGCGCCCGACGCAACCGATGCGCAAGCCGACGCGGACGCGCGTCGACGGATCTTTCCGCGCAATCTGACTGCCCGCGCCGCCCAGGCTTCGCGCGACGTTGTCGGCAATCCGGCCTCGGTGCGGCTCGAGAAGGGTGTCGGCAATTGCTTTCCGGGCCTCGAATTCGACGTGCGCAATCTCGACCGCCGCTTCTTTCCGGGCCTCGTGTTTCATTTCGTGCAACCGCCGCGCCCCGAATACCTACTGCCCGGCGCTACGCCGAACCAGGAGGGCGCGCACCTCGTCTATGCGGACTGGTTCCTCGATCCGATGCTTCCGGAAGAGAGCCCGGAGAAGTGGGTGCAGGACCTCTTGATGAAATATCGCCTCTCGCCCGGCGGGAGCTTCATGGGCGGGCGCTGGTATCTCCACTGGATCGAGCAGGAAGGCAAGCGCATCTCGACCACCGATCCCGACGGAAAGTACTACGACGGTTACACGGTCTGGCGCTTCGTGCGAGGCATCCAGCCGCACGAACCCCTTACCATCGCCATCATCGACCGTGCCGGCGGCGACCCGAAGCCGGTGATGGAATTCGCCGGCTATCGCCGCAACTATGTCAACGAGGCCGGCGTGCTCGACGAGGCGTTTCGTCCCGGCGAATTCACCGAGACGATGTGCAATCCGTGGTCACACGATTTCCGCGATTGCGCCTGCCACTACTGGCCGACCAACCATCCCGACGTGGTGACGCGTTGCTCGGAGCCGCACCGAAACGACGTGCCGCGCGATCCGGTGCTCGCGTCCACCTACGCGAACTGGAATCGCGATCGTTCGCGCGCGCCGAACATGCCGGCATTCAGCACCTACGCGAAGAATCGCGTTTACGAGCTGGATCACTATCAGATCAACACCGCCTGGGAGAAAATGCCGTTCGTTTTGGAAGGCATCGAGATCGGCGCCACCTACCGGCCGTCGCAACTTGGTGCGCACGAACCCTACGACGACGTGGGCGAGATGATCGACAAGCTCGAAACCGAGCTCGCACCGCTCGAACTCTCGCTTGCGTTGCAATATCTCTACGCGCTGTTCACCGTGCGCGAGCCTACTGAAGTCACCGACGCCGAGCGGCGGCAGTGGCCGACGCTATGCGACGACCTGAAAGCCGCACGGCAGTTCGTCCTGATGATCGCGGTGAGCGAGATGACGCATCTGCGCTGGGTCAACCAGATCCTGTGGGAGCTTGGCCGCCACGGCGCCGGCCCGGATGGTTGGAGTTACCGTCCGGTCGTCGTGCCGACCGCGGAAATGCACGTCGCCGGCAACATCATCGACGCCGTGCTCGGGCGGCTGACGCCCGACAGGCTCGATGACTTCATCTATATCGAAAGGCCCTCCGGCGCGCTGACCGGCGCGTACGCGCGCTGCGTCGCGACGCTCGGCGTGATGAGCGAGAGCAAGCCTGAGCTCAAGCCTGCCTACGAGCTTGCGCTGCGCATCGACGGTGAAGGAGTCGATCACTTCGAGCGATTCTGCACCATCAAGCGCAACCTTGAGAGCTTTGGCGTCCACAACGGCGCCTATCCCTACTTGCGCGACGTTACCTTGGCCGATCCGGACGATGAGAGCGTTCAGGGCGCGCTGGCGTTGTTCGAGCGCGTACGCGCGAGCGTCGAGGCCGCCTATGAGGCCGAAGCCGAGACGCCCCCGAACTATGCGCAGGTAGAGGCCCGTACCAAGGCGGCTCGTGCCACGATGCTGGAATTTCAGAAACTCGCGGAGCAGCTCGCCATGACCGGCACCGGTATTCCGCTGATCCCGCCGAAACCGCACCATAGGCGGCGCACATGACAAGTTCCGTGCACCGCTTCACGAGCCGGCAAGGATCGCATCTCCTGGTGGCTGACGGCTCGCGCATCTACGACCTCGACACGCGTCTCGACCAGGAGCTGACAGCGGCGCTCGGCGTCGGCGATCCGGCTGTCGATGCGTTACTGTCACGCTACGGTCTGTCAGGTCACCCTCACATCGACGATGTGCCGATCAAGGATCCGCCGATCCGCGCGCTCTCGCTGGCCGTCGCGCAGAAGTGCAATCTGGGTTGCGCCTATTGCTACGCGCAAGGCGGCGACTTCGGGGCCGCCGCCAAGTCGATGCCGTGGCCGGTCGCGCGCGACGCTGTGCTGCGGCTGATCGAAGATGCCGACGCAGACGCGCGCGTGAACGTCGCCTTTCTGGGGGGTGAGCCGCTGCTCAATCGCGAGCTGATCCGTCGGACCACCGAGTTCGCGCAGGCCGAAGCGCGCGCAAGGCAAATCAGGATCGGGTTCTCGATCACGACCAACGGGACGCTTCTGCGCGAGGATGACGCCGAGTTCTTCGAGCGGCACGGATTCGCAGTCACCGTCAGCATCGACGGCCGGGCGGACGCACATGATCGCTTGCGCCGCTTTCGTCAGGGCCGCGGAAGCTACGACGTGATCGTCCGACGGATCAGGCATCTGCTCGATATCCAGCAACAGATGCAGGTTTCGGCACGCGTCACCGTGACGCCGATGAACCTCGACCTGCCGGACGCGCTGGATCACCTGATCGATCTCGGTTTCCTCAGCGTCGGCTTCGCGCCGATGCTCGCCGGCCCCGATCCCACCTGTGAACTGGATGCAGCAAATCTGGAAACCATGCTGGCCGAGATGATCACGTGCGGTCGCAAGTTCGAAGCGGAGATTGTTGCCGGGCGCCGCTATCCGTTCTCGAACATGATCGAGGCTTTGCGCCAAATCCATCGGGGCGCGCATCGGCCCTACCCGTGCGGCGCCGGTGCCGGCTATTTCGGGGTTTCGGCTGACGGCGGCCTGTTCGCATGCCACCGTTTCGTCGAAGATCCAGTAGCGAAGCTTGGCGATATCGAACACGGCCTTGATCGCACGCGGCGAAATGAGTGGCTCGCCGAACGGCACGTTCACCGCCAGACGCCCTGCAACGGCTGCTGGGCGCGCTATCTATGTGGCGGCGGTTGCCACCATGAGGTGATTCATCGCGGCCGCAGCGCCTGCGACTTCATTCGCGGCTGGCTCGATTTCTGCCTGGCAAGCTATGTCAACGTGATGGAACAGCGTCCGGCTTATTTCGATCCCTCGCGGAGCGCGGATTGAGCGAGCTCACAGCAGACGTTCTGCGTGATCGGCGGTGGTCCAGCGGGATCGTCGGTGGCGCGACGCCTCGCTGAGCTTGGCCACGCGGTCTGTCTGGTCGAACGCGGCAATCGCCGAAGGTCGAACGTCGAATCACTCGCCCCCGCGACCGCATCATTGCTCGAGACTTTGGGCGTGCTAAAAGAGATCCAGCAAGCGGGCTTCGTCAGATGCGAGCAGACGCGGTTACGCTGGTTCGACGCACCCGATGCACTGCAGCGCGGTCGGACCGCCGCGATCGTGGAGCGGGATCTCTTCGATCGCATCCTGCTCGAAGCGGCGCGGCGCGCGGGAGCCTCAGTGCTGTGTCCGGCGCGAGCGCTGACCCCGGCCCGTCGCAACGCGGGTTGGAGCATCCCGGTCCGTACGGTAAGCGGGTGGGTCACTATCCAGGTTAGGTTCCTGGTTGATGCACGGGGCAAGCGCTCGACCCTCCGACCAAATGGCACAAGCACCGTAGCGCTCTCCTGCCGCTGCCGTGAGGCCGAATTGCCGCCGGTGCCGGAAATGCGTGTTGAGGCCTGCCGTGATGCGTGGCTCTGGGGGGCGCCGCTCGCGGACGGCTCCTTCGCGGCGGTCGCCTTCGTCGACACATCTCGATGCAATGGACTCGCACGTGACCGACGCTCAGGGCTGTTTCGGTCGTTGCTCGACCAGTCGCTTCTGTTCAAGCCCTACGCCAAAGTATCGCTAGTCGGCGATGTTGGGGTTTGCGATGCCACGCCTCGGATCGATGAGAATCCGGTCACGGAAAGCTCGATCAAGATCGGCGACCGCGCGCTGAGCCTCGATCCTCTGTCATCACAAGGACTTCAATGGGCGATCCGCTCCGGTGTGCAGGCCTCCGCCGTGATCAATACTATCCTGCGCGGCGGCGACAAGCTTGCCGCTATCGAGTTCTATCGCAACATGCACTACCACTCGGCGCGGCTGCATTGCCGCCTTACTGGCGAAGTCTATGCGTCGCAATCGCTCTACAAGTCGCAGTTCTGGGACAGGCGTGCCGGAGCGTCGTCTTCGCCAACGGCGATGTCATCAGACTTTGTGTTGTCCGCTGAAACCCGCCTGCGGCTCTCGGCTGAAGCGCGCGTTATGTCCCTGCCGGTAATCAACGGCGATATGATCTCCCGTCGGACCGCGCTGTCGCATCCGCGTCTTGATCAGCCGGTCGCTTGGCTCGACGATATCGAACTCGGGCCCGCTCTTGCGATCCTTGGCGCGGAGCGTTCCGCCGCCGAGATCCTTTCGGTATGGTCGCGGCGCATGCTTCCAGACAACGCGGCGCGTGTACTGAACTGGTTGACCCGGCGCGGCATTCTCGTTGCATCTTAACGTCGAGCATGCTTCCTGCAACCCGAGTCTTGTCTGCGGATGCTTGCTCTAGAGTTGCCGCAGCAGGCTACTCGCTTCCTTGAGGTCCGCCGTGTCGAACCCCTCCACGAATTCCGCATATACCGACGCCAGGCTTGCTTGCGCTTCACTCCGGCGCCCTACGCGCTGAAGCAGGCGCGCGAGGCTGACGCTGCAGCGCAGCTCATAGCTGCGCGAGGCTTGCTCCCTCGCGACAGCGATACCCTGTCGAAGTAAGCTTTCGGCGGTGTCGATCGCTGCCTTGTCGCGCTGAAGCTCCAGAATCGCGCAGAGCCGAAAGAGTTCAGGCTCGACCCACCGTTCATCGGATTCGACCGCGAGCGCGCGAGCCTCGGCAAGTTCCGCGAGCCCCGCCTCGGCACTGCCGGCGTGCGCCATCGCCTCCGCGGTAAGGGCCAGGAAAAGCGGTCGGTAGTTGAGTTTGCCCCATGCCTTGACCGTTGTTTGCAGCTGTTCGATCGCAGCCCGATCTCCGCTACGCAGGCAGCGGCAGGCCGCAAGGCAGACCGCCGAAAAGTTGGTCGCAAAACCGATCGAATGCCGCGCGGCTTGATCGGAAATTTCCTGCGCCAGCGCGGCTGCCGCCTCAAAGTCACGCGCAAACAGACGCACGGTCGTGCGAAACATCATCGCCTGCATCAGGCTGAACAGGTGGTTCACCTTGGTGGCGTGCGCCATCGCCCAGGCTTCGCGTGCGGCACCCGTGTCCGGCAAACCGAGGAGCCACAAGGCTTTGGCAAGAAATCCGGTCGCAGTCTGGGCGTGATCAGTGCCGTAGAGAAACGCCAGTGCTCCATCCTCGGCTTCGTCGTATAGACTTATCGATTGTTCGAGGTTTTGTCGCGCCGCAAGCAATTCGCCGGTGTGCATCTGCACCATGCCAACGGTGCGATGCCCAATCATGCGATAGAGCCGGCTCTGGCGCTGTTCGGCAAAGGCAAGCAACTCGCGCGCGGTCGCAGCGGCCCGGCTGTTTTCGGCGCGCACGAATTGATATGCGAACAGGCCGGAAAGCGCGGGCACCAGGAGCTGGTCATTCGCGATCCGGTGGCTCAGCCTGCGCGCACGCACGAACATTCGGCCGGTCGGCGGTGCCGGCGGACCGCGCAACACGCGAAGCACGCCACCATGCTGCACGCTGATGTCAGCCGCGAGCTCGGTGCGCAGACGTCCCTTCGGCAGTCGCTTGATCAGATTGTATGCGCGGCGCAGATGCGCGTCGGCTTCGATTGCGGCCGAGCGGGCGGCCGAGCGTTCGCCGGCCTGCTTGCGATACTTAATCGCGATCTCGAACGCTTCAGCCCTCTCCCAGTGCTCCGCCAGCAGTTCCGGCTGGGTCTCGACCGTAGCCGGAAAGCGCCGCTCGAGCGCAACCGCGATTCGTCGATGCAGGTCGCGGCGCTGGGCGAACAACAGTGTCTCATAGGCTGCCTCCTGCACCAGGTCATGCTTGAACACATAGACCGTGCCGGCCGGAGAGGCGCTGCGATAGAGTAGGTCCGCGCTCACCAGCCGTTCGAGCGTCCCGTGCAGCACCGACAGCTCGATCGACGCCACCGCTTCGAGCAAATCCTGCGAGAACTCGCGTCCGATCGCTGCGCCGATCTGCGCAACCTCGTGCGGTGATACACAATGCAGGCGAGCGATCAGGAGTTCCTGCAGCGTTGCTGGAATCGCAATATTGGAAGCGCATTCCGGCGCTGTCGCTCGGAGATTGGCGTCCAGGACGGCGCTCGTTAGCTCCTCTATATAGAGGGGGTTACCATCGGACCGTTCCAGGATCTTATGGACCAACTCAGACTGTAGCTCAGTCCCGCGCTTCGCGACTTCGCCGACCATTGCGGCGGCACTGTCGTGGTCGAGTCGCTGCAGCGCAAGTTCGGTGGCGTGCGGCCAGCGAAGCCAATTCGGGGTAAATTCCGGCCGAAATGTCACGACCGTGAGAACTGCATGGCGCGCGCTCTTCGCGACCAGCGCGTCCATCAACTCCCGCGTGGTCGGGTCGAACCATTGCGCATCTTCGCATAGGAGCAGCAACGGCTGCTCCCGTGCGAACCGAAAGATCCGGTCCACGATCACTTCCAAAGTCCGCCGCTTGTGGCGGTGAGCGTCGGGGTCGGGCGGTGGGTCCTGCGGCATTGCCGGCAGAGACAACAGCGAGGCGAGTGTCGCCGTGGTGGTTGCGGGCGTCCCCGGCTCGGCGTTCAACATCGCGTCGAGCTTCTCACGTTTACGCTGGGGCGTATCGTCGGGCGAAATCTGCGCCGTGCGGGCGAGCTCCGCTATGACTGGATGGAGCGGACTGTTGCGTGAGAATGCAGAACCGAGAAACTCCATCTGCCGGAGGTCACCGTTGACGAGCCGATTCAGCAATTCCTGCGCCAGACGGGATTTGCCGATACCGGCTTCTCCCTTGATCAGCACGACCCGCCCGGCCCCCGCATGGGCGGATTGCCGGGCCTGTTCGAGGGTCGCAAGTTCCCTCGCGCGTCCGCAATAGGGCGTCAGGCCGCGGGCGCGACGCACCTCGAAGCGGTGGACAAACTCGCGCTCGCCGAGGACGCGCCAAGCTTTCACTGCTCCCGGTAGACCCTTGAGCGAAATGGGAGAGAGTTCGACGCAGTCGAACAGCTTTCCAACTCGATCATGCGTGCTTGCCGCGATAACGACGCCGTTCGGCTCTGCCAAAGCGTGTAAGCGAGACGCCAGGTTTGGCGTCACGCCTACTACGGCATGGCAATCCACCGGATCGCTGCCGGGCAGGCTGCCGACGATCACCAGTCCGGTCGCGATACCGATGCGCACCTGCAGCCGAAGGCCCTCCGCGGTCTGCAACCGAGAAACCGCATGGAGCACCGCCAGCGCACCTCGAACCGCGCGTTCGGCGCTGTCTTCATGCGCATTGGGATAGCCGAAATAGATAAGGATGCCGTCGCCGACGTAGCGTGCGATAAATCCATCGAAGCGCGCGATTGCAGCCGCGCAGCAGCGCTGATAGCTGACTATCAGCGACGCCAGATCTTCGGGATCGAGCCGCGTTGAGAGGGCGGTCGAACCGACGAGATCGCAGAAAAGCACGGTGAGCGGTCGCCGCTCGGCTGCGACGTGCGTGATGACATCGCGGTCATGAGGTATCGCGTTCTTCGCGTCGAGCCACCGCGCTCGGTGGTCGCGTTTACCGATGCCGAGTTTCTCAGGATCCGCATCCGACATATTGCGCCAGCCCAATCGGATCGAGCAATGCGGTGATTAAATCCGACACCTCGCCCAATGAAATGCGAGCCCGGCCCCCCGGACCTTAGTTAATTAAAGTGGCAATCACGTAGGAAATCATAGGATGATTTATCCCAACTCCGCAAGCTACAATAGGTCGCTTGGGTTCGACATGAGGGGGGCCGCCGAAGTCATTCGGCCTCAACACGTTCCAGTGGGACCGCCCGAGTTGAGCTATCCGTTCTCCGACCGCCCTGTCCCGGTCGGATGGCTCTGGCTTCATCGCAAGATTCGCTCGGGGCAACAGTTTAGGACGATGTCCTTCACACCTGCTGAGGGTTTATTGGGCAAGTATCGTCCTTTTCGGAGCAAAGGTAGAATGCCGTATCAAGGCGCCGTGGAATGGATTTGTACCGTCGCCCCGCAATGCGGGCGGCGGCTGTCCGTTCTAAGGGTCTGCGTCTCGCGCCGTGGAAGTCGTGGATGTTGTTTCGCGCACTCGTGAAACTCATGACAATCTTTCGTATTCTTGACGCACTGCCTGTTCGATCGCGGCCTCCGCCGAATCATCCCAACTCCTGGCACCACATTTCTCGCAGGTGCTCATCGGAATTCGAACTTTGCAAAAAACGTATCCGCGACTTGTCCATTGGTAAAACGCCAATTGCTCGTCTCTTTTTATCACTTTTTGACTTGCGCAAAATTCGCACTTGTCCGGGCTATACACATTTGGCATCCGCTTCCCCGGGGGCCTCATTTTGCCACAGCATGGTCGAGATGGCCGGCGGTTGATGTGAGCTGACCCACAATTGCAAAAACGATTCCGCGCGGGCCGTCCGGTCTTTTTGGAATTGTCAGCGCCACACCATTCGCGCAATCACGGCACAGAGCGCGATGCTCTATTCGCCCGCGATAATCTGGGCGAGCGCATCTGGTCGCAATACGGTGATGCACTTTCGTTCTAATAGAACCCAGCGATTGTTGGCCCAAACCTGGAGCTGCTTGTTTATCATCTCGCGGGACATGCCCACGATCTGGCTGAGATCATTCTGCGAAATCGAAATCCTGCCGTTGGGTTCCTTTTGCGATAATCGCAATAAGCTCTTGACCAGCCGCCCTCTCAAATCGAAGAACATAATGTCTTGGACCTGTTCGGTGGTTTGCCGCAAGCGTTCGCAAAGGACCTCGATCAGTATTATTGCGACTTCGGGACGGCTGCGCAGCAATGGAATAAAGTCCCGCCGTTCGATCGTCATGAGCTTGCAATCGGTGAAGGCCACGGCGTCGGCCGTCCGAGGCCGACCGTCAAGCAAAGCGATTTCTCCGAAGACGTCGCCGTCGCCGATGAAGTTGAACACGGCGCTCTTGCCCTCGACCGAAGGAACGATAACCTGGACGGTCCCGCTGCAGACCGTAAACAAGCAAGTTCCGGCGTCGCCCTTCGAAAAAATGATCGAGCCGCGCTCTACATTCCTAGTCTTCGCGCAGGCGCCAAGCTTGTCCCGGATTTCGGGGGCAAGCATTCCAAACAACGGATGACTGCTGAAAATGGCAGACTTGCTGAACCCGTCCCGACTTAGCCGATCTCCCCAGACCGATGACACGTTTGCCCCTGTTATTTCCACGGAAAACCCCCTGCATTGCTTTGCGACTTATCTTAAAGGCTACCACAATAATAAAAAACGCCAATGTAAGCCAACTCACAGTAATGGCTCAGCCAGTATGAGAATGTTTCGCTCGGCCGCGATCTTGCGGCTAAGTCTCACCGTTGGGGGCTACATGAGCGAAGAGCATAACAAGTTTCACAACCTAATCACGCATTTTTCACGGCGAGGAAACCGTTTGTTCGCGAATTGCGGACGGGACGCGGAGGAGAGTGGGTCCGATCCTGTGAAATCAAGATTTGGTCTAGCAACGAGGAATGGCGAGATGAAATCATTTTCGCGCTTACTATCAATTCTATCAATTTCCTTTTTTAGCGTGATGGCTTCCAGTGCTGCCGACGCGGGGTTTCCCGTGGTCGACGGAGTTGCGGGATTGCCGTACCCCGAACTCATCACCGTCTACCCGGACGACGCGGATCCCAACCTCTACTACTTCGTCCCGACGAGCCTGTCGTTTGTCTACGAGAAGAAGCCGGACGGAACACTTCGGCCCAGATTGGGCGTGCAGTATTGGGGCATCACCGGCCCGGATATCGATGGTGCAGGAGGCAATTTCGCCTTCTCGGTTCAACCGACCATCGACAAGCCCAAGGTTGATGCGGTTGTGACGGAGCTGAAAAAGGTGAAGCCCAATGCGCGATTTGCCTATCCGGCACTTGTTTCGAGCAAGATGGAGCTGATCATCAATGGGCAGCTGGTAGCCGATCATCAGGACAAAACCTCGCCAACGTCGACATCCGGTGGGACAGTCGACGCCACACAGGGATTTGCCATCGGCCTATCGCGGTTGGGGGCTCGGGTGTTCGCTCAGGGAGCGGCGGCGGACAGCGATGTGTTCGCGGCACGATACACCTACAAATTCACCGGGATCGCCAAACGCCTCCATGCCAGGATCACGATCTACGACAAGCGGGTCTACGATCACTTCAGGGTCTCGTCCAGCGGTTCATGGTGGGGTGGTTTCATAAAAACCGCCTGGGCGGCGGACTGGCAAAAATTGATAACCGACGGTGCGATAAAGCTCGAATACCTTGAGGGAGGAGACACCGAGGGCGACAACTACATGCTTGAAGTCTTCAAGACGATTGTCAACGCGCGCGTCGGTCAGGAAGGGATGTTCAAGCCGGAACTGAGGGCGAGCGGCTTGCCGAATGCGGAGGCACAAACCCTCGGCTGGGGATTCTCGGGAAGCGCCGGGTGGGAGCACCTCGAGGAGACGCATAACTTCGTCTTCGAAATCAACAAGGCGAAACTCGAGGACAGGGAGTTCAACATCGGGCTTTCGTTCAACGCGGTCTGCGCCAAGTACCCCGACAGCTTTGCCGACATTACCAAACCTCCGGGAAAATGTGTCGACAAGAACGCTTTCGGGACGACCGCCAAGGAAATCGCATCCTGCATCAGGAACAAGGTGACGTTCTTCAAGGGGCTTCTGGACCAGGGGTTGATCAATCAGGCGATCTACGACGCCAAGGTGGCGAAGGTTGTCGACGAGCCTTGCTACAAGGATGACACCTCTCCGGACGCCGTGAACCATATTGCAGGCGCATTTGCTCCTGTGCTCACCGGCTTGAACAACGGTCAGCTTTCCAGGTCGGACGCGGACCTCATTGTCTCTCGCTGGATCGATAGACCCGCCGCAATCGCAAAGCCCGAAATTCGCGATTCGATCAAAGGGCTGACCAATGTCATCGTCAATGGCCGTTCGTAGAGCAACCCGGGTCCTGCTGCTTGCGGGAATGGCTGTCACCAGCGGCGTCAGCGCCGCCAGCTCAGCCATTCTCGTCAAGATCGACGGCCTGCCGTATGCCGATGCCTATGACACGTTTCTGGTCGCAAACGACGCCGCGGGACTGGCCGACCCGCGGCTGGGCATGGTCCCGAAGGTTCTGGAGTTTGAAAAAGACGCCGCGTCGGGGCGACCAAAATTCGGAGTGCAGTACGATCTTTCGGCGGGCAGCCCCCCGTTTGTGTCGCTAACGGCGTCGCTGCGGTATCACCAGGACCAAACCGAGACAAAATCCGTTTTGGCCGCGGCGGAGATGAGGCTTGGGATGGCCAGTGGCACCTTGCAGCCGGCTTCACTCAATGTTTTCACCACCAGGATTTCCTTCTTCATCAAGCTCGCGGATGGTTCCGTGAAAACCCAGAGTATCTCCAGTTCTCCGAGTTCGCTGAACGTCAGCCTTCCCGCGGTGGTGGACCTTTCCTTCCTCACGAAGCCGCAACTCAGGGATTTGCTCGAAGGTGCGGTACCCACAGCGGGCTTCCTCGGCCAGGTCGAATCGACCGCGGCGGCCTTCGAACGCAAGAGCGATGGCGGCGACTGGGAGAGTGTAATCAACTGGGCGGGATCCTCGCGGGCGTTGTCGGTTCGAGACCTGGCATTTCCCGATAACGAACTGGCGAAATCGCGCGTCGACATCAGGCTGGCCATTGCATTGGCCCTCGGTGCGCCCGCGATCGTATCGTCCGGATCCAGCTATGTATTCGGTTGGGACATGACACTGCCGGCGCACAAGGCAAGGCTGCAGAAGCTGGTCGACGATGCGAAGTCCGGTGGAGCGCTGGCCAGGATCGCGGACAAGTATCAGAACGGCAGCATCATGCCGCTCACCAACATCTGCTCGTCACTGGGCAATCAGATCGTCGACATTTCCACTGGTTCATTGGGCTGTTCAGGATTATTGCCATGAAAATCAAGACAACGCTGTTTTCCGTACTGCTGGGTAACACGATTGTAGGCATCGCGATGGCGGCAGAGCCGCCGGCATCGATGATGGATTTTGATCGTCAAATGTCGTTCAGCCGGCCGATGTTCGTATCGGTATTCCGCGGCTTCAACGACGATCACACCTACTATGTTTTGCCGAACTCCATCGCGCTCAAGGAAGCCAGCGGAGGCGTCCCGGAGTTCTCTCTGGTCTACGAAAATATCAACCACAGACGGCACTCATTGCTGGCCGTCAAGGGAACCGTGGCCTACGGAAGAGACTACCAGGAGGCAATCGACGAGATAAAGAGCGTCGACCCGCAGGCCCGCTTTGCAATGCCGCAGCCCTATTCGTTCCAGTTCAGATTGATGACTCCGTCCAGCGACGGACAGGGCGCGGTGATTGACGGTAGCAAGATCAATTCGGCCGGCCAGTTCGAACTGCTCGCCAGGGTCTCCGACATTACCTCCCGCATATTGTTGCTTCCCAACTCGTACAAGTTCGATTTCATGTCGGTCATCTATGCGCCCACATATCGGGGAATCATCAGGGACGACGATGGTGCGGTAAAAATCCGTGACAGGAGTTTTGAGGTCGGCGTTGTCAGTAACGGCGGCTGCGTATTCAATCGCGACAGATATGTCGGATGGCCAAGCGATCGTTCTGGCTGCGTCTTTCCGAAGTACGATGCTGCTCTGGTGCAGGCACTGCAGAAGAAATTGCACCATCTCGGATTGTTCAAATCCAGGATCGACGGCGTCTATGGCCCGGTAACCGGCGAAGCAATCCGAAATTTCCAGAAGTCCAAGTCCATCGCCGAAGATGGAATTCCAACCCCGCAATTGCTGGCGTTGCTGCAGGAAAATGCGGCCTGATTCAGACAACTCTGATTTGAGGAGGAAGCAATGACGAACCGCTTGTCGAACGGAACTGGACGGTGGAGGGCGATGCCTCTTTGCATGGCAGCGCTCGGCCTTCTCGTCGTGCATTTGGCCTTGTGTTCCGCAGCAGTCGCCGCCGGGGAGCAACCGGCGTCCGACAGTTATGCCGATCTTCCCGAGCTGTCGGGGCCATTCTCGGAGCTGAAAGATGTGCCGGAATCCCTGAAGGCGTATTCAATACTGAGGTCAGCGGAAAACGAACTTGCGATCCTTCCAACGTCACTACGGCTATATCCGAATGGAAGCGGATTTCGGCTCGAACATAATTTGCTGGCCGCCGCGGGCATCACGTCGGGACCGATGGCCCGTCTGGAATTTTTCGTTCAGCCCACCGTAGACGACTTCGCGTCCGTTGTGCTCGCGATTTCGAAGGCTTTTCCCCGAACGAAAATAGGTCGCCCCGGGATCGCTCGAGCGATCACCGCGGAATTCATCACAATGGGCCTGTTCCCCGGGCCTCACACGGAATCGATTTTGACGTTCGGTGCGAAATCCTCGATCAACGACATCGTGTTCGTGACTTTTGAATCAAATCACTTTTTCATGAGAGTGATGGCCGGCGGCAGCGACGACGCGGATATTATTGCCATCAGGGTCTCCTACGAAATTCCAGTTCAGGGCATGACCAGGCGGTACAACGTCGGGAGGTCATTCTCATTCAGCTGTCACGCTTCGCCAGAGTCCTTTCTGGATTTGACGAACTCCAGAAGCGGCTGTCCGGATTCTGAATCGTGGAAGCTGGCTTCCCCAACGCGCTGAGCAACCGTTTGTCCGAGTGCGTCTCGATATTTGACGTTCCGTCCTCGATGCCTGAAGCGGCTCTCAGCCGCTGGAAGGAATGGAAGAGAAGGGATTGCGCCATGACCCTGCTTTCAGACCGCCGCCAAAACTGATCGTAGGCCGGATCGTCGAAGCTTGGGGCCAAGGAATGGCCGCTCGCCCCGAGGCGATCGCTACGGGGCTTCGTCTCGCCTGTCGGGCAGCCCGCTGTCGACCAAAGGCGACGAGGGGGCACCGAAGGCCAGCGAGCGCGGAGAGATCGGCCATTAGCCGTGGACTGGGCTGAAGACCTTGGCGGGGCTCCAAATCAGCCTTTATGTTTGGCCACTCTACCGTCAAGGCCTGGCAGCGCGAGCTTGCCGGACAGCCCCAACTGATCTTTCTGACTTCACAGTGGCTTTTGGGCAGTGCGAAGTGCTTGTGAATTCCCAATGGAGCGCTTGGACTCCATGGATTATCCTAGGCAACGCGGAGAAGGTTAGACCCCGGTTCCTCTCCCTCCGCCAGTTTGGCCAAATGCTCGGCCTGGCGGTGCCGGATTTCCCGAACTTCTTCGAGGTCTCCTGCCGGCGACGCTTAGGTCGTTCACGCCGTCGTAGCCAAACCGCCATCGACGGGAATGACCGCGCCACAGACGAACCCGCTCGCCTTCGATGCAAGATAGAGCGCGATGCCTGCGATGTCTTCCGGGCGGCCCATGCGTTTCATCGGAGCATTCTCGATGACTTCGCGCGCCTCGGCTTCCTCGATTGCAGCCGTCATTTTTGAGGGAAAGTAACCCGGCGCGATGGCGTTGACGGCGATATGCTTCGGCGCCAGGAACTTGGCCATGATGCGGGTCAAATGGTTCACACCGGCCTTCGAGGCTGCATAGGAATAGGCCTCCATGTGCATCGTTCGTATGCCTTCGATCGAGCCGATGTTGATCACGCGTGACCAGTTGTCCGGGGAGCCTGCCGCCTGCAGCAGGTCCAGCAGGTGTTGGGTCAGGAAGAACACGGACTTGACGTTCAGGTCCATCACCTTGTCCCAGCCTTTCTCGGGAAATTCCTCGAAGCGGTCTCCCCAACTCGCTCCGGCATTGTTGACCAGAATGTCGAGTTTCTTCTCTCGCTTGCGCAACTCGGTGGAGAGGCGATCGATCTCTTCCATCCGCGACAGGTCTGCGGGGATTGAAATGCACTCGCCAAACTCCGACAGCTCGCTGGCCAGAGCATCGCAGACCTCGGCGCCACGCGCGGTAATGTATACTTTCGCGCCGTTCTCCACATAAGCCCGCGCAATCATTTCGCCGAGGCCACGGCTGCCGCCCGTCACCAGCGCAACCTTGCCGCGCACGGAGAACAGTTCTTCAATTTTCATGCAAATCTCCCGTAGAAGTCCGCTTGATGCAACGCGGCTTCGGTCTTGTGCAGCGGCCGCGCTATCAACTTCGCATCTCCCTTAACCCAACCGGGAAATTTGATTTCAAAATTACCGGCTAACTCAGCTCACAGCAAGGCCGGTCCGGTTGGCTTCATCGTCGCTTCCGACGACCCGTTCTCCGGGTCCATGGTATAAGCTCCGGCAATCAGGAGCATGGCCCATGCAACTCCAGCGCGTGTTCGAAGGCCGCCCAAAGGAAGCGGTATCAAGCTGACGAGCCAAATACCCTGGGCGACCTCCTTGATGCCGGGCCTTTGACCGGCCAGTATCCGAAGCAAGGCGGTACCAGGTTGCCTGGCCTGCGGATTGGCCTCGCCAACGACCGCACGTCAGCACCAATGCATGACAACAAATGAATAACCTGGAGGGACGCGTTCGTGGTCAATCGGCTCTGTAGAAGCGCCCTTACGGGCTTCGCTCTCTTGCTGTCCGCGCTTTCGATGCCCGCCCATGCGCAGTCGAGCGCGAAGACCGTGACGTTAGTGGTCCCCTTTGCCGCCGGCGGCGGCACCGATACTGTGGCACGTCTGATTGGCGAGCAAATGTCGCGCACGCTCGGCCAGACCATTATCATTGAGAACGTGGTCGGAGGCGGCAGTACGCTGGCGAATGATCGTGTTGCCCGATCGGCGCCCGACGGGTCCACGGTCCTGATCAACCACGTCGCGCTGCTCGCGGCACCGAGCCTGTTCACCAATCTGCGGTACGACACCCAGACTGCGTTCGAGCCGGTCGGCCTCGTCAACAACGCGCCGATGGTGCTGATCGGCCGCAAGTCGATTCCAGGCCACGAGCCGAAGGATTTTGTGGACTGGATCAAGGCGAAAGGCGACAAGGCGAATTTTGCGCATGGTGGTATCGGGACGAACAGTCACCTGTGCGCCGTCATGATGGGCAATGTGCTCGGTTTCAAACCGACCATCGTGGCTTATCGCGGATCGGCTCCGGCCATCGGCGATCTCCTGGCAGGGCAGATCGATCTGTTGTGGGATCAGGTGACCAACGCGCTGCCGCAGATTCAGGCCGGAACGCTTCACGGCATCGCCATCACGTCGTCGGAACGGCTTGAACAATTGAAGGACGTCCCGACCACCGCCGAGCTCGGCATGCCCGAGGTCAGCTACTCGATGTGGCATGGCCTCTACGTGGCGAAGGGCACGCCTGTGGAGACCATAAGCGCGCTGAATGCGGCGCTCCGCAAGGCTCTCGCCGACCCGGTCCTGCTGGAGAAGCTGAAGCAGCTCGGAACCTTGCCGTTTCCCGACAATGAGTTGACGCCTGAAGCACACGCGCGCCTGTTCGCCGCCGACATGATCCGGGTCGCAAAGCTCGTTGAAAGCTCGGGGATCAAGGCAAGCGAAGCGAAATAGGGTGCCTCGCGATCCGGTTTCGGCCGAAGCGCTAGCCGGACAGCGGCCCACTATGCTTTGATGGCGAGGATCGCGCATCCTGACCAAGCGCGAGGAACGGCTGCCGGCGACGGATGTCGCCGGCCATAAGGCCGAAAGGGAGGACAGGCTGTTGGAAACGCGCGGTCGTACGCTGCTGGCCAAGATTTGGGATCAGCATGTCATCGCCCGGATTGGCGATGATACCGATCTCCTCCATGTCGATCGCCATCTGCTGCACGATCTCGGCGGCTCGCGCGGGCTGCTCGATCTCAAGAGCCGCAACCTCAACGTCCACAATCCTGAACTGACCTTCGCCACGCCCGATCACGCGATTTCGACGGCGCGCGGCAGGGCCGGCACCAGCAAGGTCGGGCAGGAGCTGTTGGCAGGCTTGAGGGCCGAAACATCCGCTGTCGGCATCGAGATGTTCGATATCGACGAGCCCGGCCAGGGCATCGTCCACGTCATCGGACCCGAACTCGGCTTGAGCCTTCCCGGCTGCCTGATCGTCTGCGGCGACAGCCATACCTGTACCCATGGCGGGCTGGGCGCGCTGGCGTTCGGCATCGGGTCGAGCGAGTTGACCCATGTGCTGGCCACGCAAGCCGTCATTCAGCGCCGGCCGAAAACCATGCGCGTGGCCTTCGAGGGCAGGGTGCCATTCGGCGTGACGCCTAAGGATCTCATCCTCGCGCTGATCGGCCATATCGGCGCCGCCGGCGGCACCGGCTATGCCGTCGAATATGCCGGCAGCGCCATCCGCGACATGCCTGTCGAAGGGCGGTTGACCGTCTGCAACCTTTCAATCGAACTCGGCGCCAAGATGGGTTTTGTCGCGCCCGATGAGAAAACCTACGAATATCTGCGCGGGCGGGCTTACGCACCGCAAGGCGAGATGTGGCAGCAGGCCGTTGCGGCGTGGCGCCAGCTTCCGAGCGACGCGGATGCGGTGTTCGACCGGGAAGTCGTCATCAACGTCGAGGCGATCAGTCCGCAGGTGACGTGGGGCATCAGCCCGGAACATGTCATCGGGATCGACGGACACGTTCCCGATCCCAAGGAGATCGCCGATCCGGCGCGCCGCGCCGCGATCGAGACCGCGCTCGACTACATGGGTCTGGTGGCGGGAGCGCCGATCATCGGCACGCCCGTCGACGTGGTCTTCATCGGGTCCTGCACCAACAGCCGGTTGAGCGATTTGCGTGCCGCGGCCGAGATCGCGCGCGGCCGCAAGGTGGCGCCCGGCGTGCGTGCCTGGGTCGTGCCGGGTTCGGAGACGGTCAAGCGCGATGCCGTCGCCGAAGGGTTGGACAAGCTCTTCATCGACGCAGGTTTTGAGTGGCGGGAACCCGGATGCTCGATGTGTCTCGCCGCCAATGGCGAAACGGTAGCGCCCGGCCAGCGCTCGGTTTCGACGTCCAATCGCAATTTCATCGGCCGCCAGGGGCCGCGTGCCCGCACCCATCTGGCGAGCCCGGCCATGGCAGTGGCAGCCGCAATCTCGGGCGCCATTGCCGACGTGCGAACCATGGAGCGCTAGATGGCAAAACCCTTCACAAAACTCACGGCGATTGCCGCGCCGATCATGCGCACCAACATCGATACCGACGTCATCATCCGCATCGAACGCATCGTCGGAAATTCGGTTCGCGGCAACCTCGGAAAATGGGGTTTCGGTTCGCTGCGCTATCTGCCGGACGGCTCGGAAAATCCGGAATTCATTCTGAACCGCGAGCCTTACCGGCAGGCTGAAATCCTGATCACCGGCCCGAATTTCGGCTGTGGTTCCTCGCGGGAAGCGGCGGTGTGGTCGCTGCAGGAAATGGGCATCCGCGCCATCATCGGTTCCGGCTTCGGCGACATTTTCTTCGCCAACTGCTTTCAGAACGGAATCCTCCCGATCGTCGTCGACAAGGAGATTGTCGATGGCCTTGCGGCGGAGGTCGCGAATACGCAAGGCGCGGGACGCGTCAGTGTCGATCTGCAGGAGCAGACCATTACCTCGCCATCGGGCGTGCGGCACAGTTTTGAAATCGATCCGCGCCGCCGCGCCGGACTTCTCGAAGGTCTCGATGAAATCGCGCTGACGCTGCGGCGGGAGCATGAGATTCAGGCGTTTCAGGCATCCGACCGCGCAGCGCGGCCCTGGATACACTTTGCAAGGAAATCGGCATGAACAGTCTGTCCAACATGATCAAGGTGGCCGTAGTCGGCGGCGAGGGCATCGGCCCGGAGGTGACGGCGCAGTCGCATCGCGTGTTGAACTGGTTCATCAGCAAACGAAACGCTCCGATGCTGCTGCGCGAAGCGCAGTACGGCCTCGTTCCTTATCTGGCGACCGGCAAGGTGCTGCCGCCGGACACCGTGGAGGCGATGGAGGAGGCCGATGCCATCCTGTGGGGAGCAACCGGCGGGCCGGAAACCAAGGAAGTGCCTGCCGCCGCGCGCAAGGCCGGAAGCCTGCTGGGGATGCGCAGCAAATACGATCTCTACGCCAACCTGAGGCCGATCGTCGCCAATCCGGCCTTGGCCGAGTCGGCGCCGCTGAAGGCCCGTGTGCTGAAGGACGTCGACTTCGTCATCATCCGCGAACTCACCAGCGGCATCTATTTCGGCGAACCGCGCGGCATCGAAACCTTGGCCGACGGGCAACGCCGCGGTTTCAACACCGAGCAATACACCACCAATCAGGTTCGCCGCGTGGCGCGCGCCGCTTTCGAGCTGGCGCGGACGCGGAAGGGCAAGGTCTGTTCGGTCGACAAGGCCAACGTCCTGGAAACCAGTGTGCTGTGGCGCGAAGAGGTCATCGCGCTGCACGCCGCGGAGTTTTCCGACGTCGAGCTCAGTCATCTCTATGTCGACAACGCCGCCATGCAGATTGTCCGCGAGCCGTCGCAGTTCGACGTGATGGTGACCGGCAATATTTTTGGCGACATTCTCTCCGATTGCGCGGCAATGGCATCAGGCTCGCTCGGCATGCTGCCGTCGGCCTCGCTCGGTCCGGTGGACCGGTTCGGACGCAGGAAGGCGCTCTACGAGCCGGTGCACGGCAGCGCGCCTGATATCGCCGGCAAGGGCATCGCCAATCCGCTCGGCTCCATTCTTAGCGTCGCCATGATGTTGCGTATGACGCTCAACCGGCCCGACGATGCGGACCTGCTCGAAAAGGCGGTCGATACGGCTCTGGCGGCCGGTGCGCGAACCGCCGATATTGCCGAGCCCGGCGCGAAAAAGCTTTCGACCCAGCAGATGGGCGATGCGGTGCTGAATGCACTGGAACAGGTCGTCAGCAAGCAGAGGGAACACGCGTGATGGCAACTCATTTCACCAGGCGCTCGGCGCTGACCATCATCGCCGGCGGCAGTGCCTCGATCGCGGCGGGCCGGGCATGGGCCGAGGACAAGCCCGGCCGCGTGATCTATCCGGTCGCCGTGCCGGTCTATCAGTCGCATTTCGTGGCGGACCGAATCGGATACTTCAAGGACGCGGGTCTCGATTGCAAACTGATCCAGGGCGGCAGCGGGGTGAAGACGCGCGAGATCATCGCCTCTTCGCAAGGCGATATCGGCATCGGCGATGTCACCCATCCGATGCAGCTGAGCAATCGTGGACGCAACGGGCGCATCCTGATGCCGACCGATACGCGCAGCAGCTCGGTGATCTTCATCATCCGCAAGGACCTCAAGGATCAAGGCATCACGACGCTGGAGGCACTGACCGACTGGAAACGGCCGGACGGCCGCAAGCCGATCGTCTCGGTGTCGTCGCTTGGCGGCACCAACCATGTCTGGTCATCGTACTACATGGAGACGATGGGGCTGGATCAGAAGGTCACCTGGGTGGGAACCGGCAATGTCGATACCATGATGGGCTCGCTGAAGACCAAACAGGTCGATGTGCTGGTGAGTTCTCAGTCGTTGTTGAACGACTCGGTCGAGCAGGGCTGGGGCGCCATGCTGTTCGACGGGACCGACGAAGCCATCTGGAACAAGTATATCGGCGGAAAAATTCCGGTGACCGGCCATTTCACCCTGCAGTCGACCATCGACAAGGACCCGGCCAAGATGCAGGCGTTCGTCACCGCGTTGTGGCGGGCCTCGCAATGGATCAAGGCGCATTCGCCCGATGAGATCTATGACGTGATCGAGCCTTATGTCGGCAGCACGTCGCGCGGCGCCAATATCCTGGAAATCACCGCATTGAAAAAAGTTGCCGACTACGAAGGCACCATCGATGCGGAAGGTTTTGCGCGCGGCGGGAAGGTCTGGTTCCGCGAAATGACGGGCATCAAGCCGCTCACCATCGCCGACGTCGTCAGCTCCGGCTTCGTCGAGGCGGCGCGAAAAGCGTATCCGGGTTGAAAGCGCGAGAGTTGAAAACGCAGAATATGTCGGGGATGCCGCTCCATCGATCGCCGGATATACAGCGCATCGACGTCAGGGGATTGAGCAAGACGTTCCAGCTGGCGGGCGCGGCCATCGAGGCGGTGCGCGATGTCTCCTTCAGCATCCGGCGCGGCGAATTCGTCGCCCTGCTGGGACCATCCGGCTCCGGCAAGAGCACCATCCTCAACATGATCGCGACATTGATCAAGCCGAGCAGCGGGCAAATCCTGATCGACGGGTCGCCGGTCGTTGCCGGCAAGGCAACGCCGAATGTCGGCTATATATTCCAGCGCGACACGCTGTTTCCATGGCGCACCGTTGCCGACAATATTGGCTATGGCCTGCAGCTGGCCGATGTTCCGGAAGCCGAGCGCAAGCAGCGTATCGCAGCTTGCGTCGCGCAAGCCGGCCTGCAGGGTTTTGAGCACGCCTATCCATCTGCGTTGTCGGGCGGCATGCGGCAGCGCGCCGCCCTGATGCGAACGCTGGTGGTCGAGCCGCAGATCCTGCTGATGGACGAGCCTTTCGGCGCGCTCGACACCCACACCAAGATCGACATGCATGACGTGTTGCTGCGAATCTGGGATCGCGAGCAGCAGACGGTCTTGTTCGTGACCCATGACCTCGGCGAGGCGCTGACGCTGGCCGACCGCATTATCCTGCTGTCGGCGCGTCCCGGCCGGATCAAGGATATCTTCGAGGTGGATTTTCCGCGGCCGCGCGACGCGGTGAGGGTGCGCGAGACCCCGCGCTACGCCGAGCTGTTCCAGCACATCTGGCACTCGCTCGGGGAAGAGTTCATCAAGGGCCGCAACCCATGAGGACACCGCGCCGACCCAAGAGTACGTTGGCCTGGCAAGCGCTGATCTGCGTCGCCGTGCTGTCGATCTGGCAATGGGGATACGATCTGCATGCCAAAATCCCCTGGCTGGTGCCCGATCTTCTTGATCCCTATTTCGTGTCAAAACCTTCCGAGATCTTCGAGCACTTTCTGATCCTGAGCTGCCTCAAGTCCAAGCTCGGCGTCTTCAATGGCTGGTTCAACGGCGACTTTGCAAAATGCATGGCGCGCAACGAAAACAATCTCTGGATCGCGACCGCCGTGACGCTGAAAAATACCTTCTTCGGCTTCGTGACCGGGGTGTCCAGCGGCTTTGCGGTCGGCTTGATACTGGGACGTTCGGACCGGCTCAGCGCCATTTTTCAGCCTTTCATCACCGCCGTGAATTCCATTCCCCGGATCGCGCTGGCGCCCATCATCGTGCTGGCGTTCGGCATCGGCGACACCTCGAAAGTCGTCACCTCGTGGATCGTGGTGGTGTTCCTGGTGTTCTTCAATACCTTCGAGGGCGCGCGTTCCATCGACGAAGGCTTTGTCAATGTCGCGCGATTGCTCGGCGCCAGCGAATGGCAGATCACCCGCACGGTCGTCATCCCCTCGACCATGGCCTGGGTGTTCGCCTCGCTGTCGCCTGCGATTTCCTTTGCGCTGATCGGCGTCATCGTCGGCGAGTTCATCGGCGCGGAACGCGGCATCGGGCGTCTGATCATCGAGTCGGAGGCGCGGGCGGAAGCGTCGGGAATGATGGTCGCAGTGATCGTACTGATGCTGGTAGGCGTGGCGCTGTCGGCCATGATCTGGCGTTTGCAGGCGTATCTGTTGCGCTGGCAGCAGCACAATATGGTGGAGTAGGCATGCCTGTCGGTTGTCCGGGCCGCTCGCTCGGCGGCTACTTCGTGGCGTTCTGCAAATAGGCGATCAGATCGGCGCGGTCGCTCGGGCTGGCCATGCCGGCATAGGGCATGCGGTTGCCCGGCACCATGGCCTGCGGATCGGTGATGAACTTGTCGAGCGTCTCCGGCGTCCAAATTATTCCGCTGCGCTTGATCGCGGGCGAATAGCGGAAATCCGCAAGCTCACCGGCTTTGCGGGTAAAAACGCCGTGCAGGCTGGGTCCGACATTGTTGGCGCCGGCCTCCAACTTATGGCAGGCGGCGCAATCCTGAAATTTCGCCTCGCCGCGCGCGGCGTCGCCATCGGCGGATGCCACGCCGACCGGCAGCAGCGTCATGAACAAAGCCGTTACACGGACGGCGTCGATCATGCCTGCACCAGCGGACCGGGATTTTTCACATAGCGGTTCCTGATCGCGTCCGCGGTCCAGTAGGCCAGCGCGCCGACCGGGCCGGTCGGGTTGTACGATGAATTGTGCGGAAACACGTTGGCGCCGACCACGAACAGATTGTGACAATCCCAGCTCTGCAGATATTTGTTGACCGCGCTGTCGCGCGGGTTGGTGCCCATGATGGTGCCGCCGGTATTGTGCGTGCTTTGATAGGGCACCACGGTCCAGGGATCGGTGCGCGCGGTCGCCGGATTGAGCCTGGTGGGATTCATCGACTTGGCGATGTCGTTGATGACCCCTGCGGCGTGGCGGCCCATCTTGTGCTCGTTGTCCCGGTAATCGAACGTCATGCGCATCAGCGGCTGGCCGAATGCATTGCGATAGGTCGGGTCGAGGTCGTAGCAATTATAGCGGTTGGCCATCACGCTGCCGCTGGCATTGATCACCATCGCGGTCTGGTACCACTTCGCCGTCGCCCGCTTCCATTCGCTGCCCCATTGCGGCGTGCCGGATGGCACCGGACGGTAGCCGATCGGCAGCGGGGTGTTGAATCCGCCGGACACGTTGTAGCCGCCGACGAAATTGTGCGGCGCGCGGTCGAACGACCAGTTGGTGTTGAAATCATCGATGGTGGCGTTGGAGCCGCCGGCGTTCATGAACGGGTTGAAATACTTGCCTTCGAAGAACAGCGTCGCGCCGGCGCCGGTCTGGTAGCAATAATTTTTGCCGACCACGCCTGTCTGCGCCACCGGATCGTAGGGCGCGCCGATGCCGGACAGCAGCATCAGGTGCACGTTGTTGATGGCATAGGCGCACAGCAGCACGATAGTTGCCGGCTGTTCGAATTCCTCGCCGTTGAGCACATTGGTGTAGGTGACGCCGGTGACGCGCTTGCCGTCGGAGTCCTTGAGCACCTTGGTCACCCAGGCATGCGTGCGCAACTCGAAATTCGGATTGCGCATCGCGATCGGAATCACCGTCATATGCGGGCTGCCCTTGGCGTTGGCTTCGCAACCGAAGCGCTGGCAATAGCCGCAATACTGGCAGCCGCCGAATTTCGAGCCGTCCGGGTTGGTGTAGGGCTGCGAGGCGTTCGCCGACGGCCGCGGGAACGGATGATAGCCGGCTTTGCGCGCGGCGTCGGTGAACATAGCGCTCGCCAGGATCGGCGTCAGCGGCGGCAACGGATAGTCGCGTGCGCGCGGCGCCTCGAATGGGTTGCCGCCGGCCTGGATCTGTCCGCCGATATTGCCGGCCTTGCCGGATACCGCTGCGGTATATTCGAACTTGTCGTAATAGGGCTCAAGCTCGGCGTAGCTGATGCCCCAATCCTGGATCGTCATGTCGTCGGGGATGAATTTCTTGCCGTAGCGCTCCTCGTAATTGGAGCGGATCTTGAACTCCATGTCGGTCCAGCGCCAGGTATGGCCGCTCCAGTGCACGCCGGAGCCGCCCACCACCTCGCCGGGCAGGAACGAACCGAGCCGGCGCATCGGCAGTGCCTCCTGCTGCGGATTGTTGCGCACGGTGATGGTGTCGCGCGCGGTGTTCTGCATCAAATCGTGGCGCACCACATAGCGCAGCTCGTCGCGGATGTTGGGCAGCGAATAGTCGGTCTCGCTGGAACGCGGCGCGCCGCGTTCAAGCGCAACTACCTTCATGCCGGCCTCGGTCAGTTCCTTGGCGAGAATGCCGCCGGTCCAGCCTAGTCCTACGATGACGACGTCGACTTCCTTGAGTTTTGTGGTCATGGCCGTCCCTCAACTCATGTCCGCGATGCCGAGCGGCTTGTTCGGGAACGGCTTGCCGCGATACTGCTCGACGTGATCGCGATGCACCGCGATGATGCCAGGAAAGCCGATGATGGCCCACCCCGCCTTGTTGCGGTTGCCGCCGTAGATCGGGTCGGAATACATGCCCTCGATCACGGTCTGATACAGCGTCGCCCAGAACAAACGCGCCGGCAGCCCGTTGTCGAACGTAATCTTGCCGGTGGACAGGCCGACCAGCACCTCCTGGCGCTGCGCCTCCTCGATGCGGTCGAATGGCTTGCCGAAAACCTTGCGGCAATGCGCGTTGGTCGCCTCGATGCCGGCGCGATAGAGCTGCGCCGGCGTCAGCGGCAGCTGGTAGCCCTGGCTTGGCGTGCCGAGCTTCCAGGGCCCCTGCATGTAGAGCCGCTCGCCCTTGCCCCAGGCGCCGGCCAGCGCGCGATCGATGTAGATGTTGACGCCGAGATCGGTGCCCTTCGGGCTGACCTCGTCGGCCGGGATCATGTGATCCACCAGCGCTTCGACGAAGGCGGCCTCATCGAGATTGAGAAAGGCGTATCCGGCCGGCTCCGCGGCGGTGGGTGGCGCGGGCGCAGCCTGCTGGGCCAGCGCGATGTCGGTCGTCGCAATGGCGGCGGTCCCACCAGCGGCAGCGGCGCCGCCGACAACGGCTCCTTTGAGAAAGTCGCGCCGGTCGAGTTCTTGGCTAGTCATGATCCCCTCCCTGTCTCCGGGATACCCGGACGCCCACCCAGAAGACATGCTTTGGGATGGAACATGCTGCTTTTAGGTTTGCTCGGCAAGGCGGGATTCGGATGCAGTGCGCTGGATTGCTTTCAGCAACACCGGCCTGCATGGAGAAGGTTCCACCCCAGTTCCCTCCGCCAACTCGCGCTTTTTTAGAGTTGTCATCAAATATCCGTGCTAAATATGTGCGGGCATCGACCTCTGATTTTGTGAAGGCTTGTCAACAGTCACGCTCGGTCCAGTTGATTTAAGCCTCGGAGTCCATGACGCGATGCATTCCCTGTTTTTCGCTTCCGCATATTTTGAAAGCAAAGGTCTGACATGGCGACACTGACGGTTACCGCAACGCACGACTATGGGAGCGACACGCTCACCAATATCGACTCGATCGTTTTTGCGACCTCGAGTGGCGCCACCGCCTCCTTTCGCAGCAGCCAGTTCGGCCCAGGGCTGATCTCGAACAATGTAGCTATCAGCGGGGATTCGCACCAAAACGTTATTCAGGTCGTTGCTCCCGGCGCCTTCTCCGCCGAGCAATGGACCTTTACTAATTGGGGGAGCTCTGATCAGCAGTCCCTCGACGACGGCGTGGTCATTCTGGGCTCCCCCGAGGGCGGTAACGACACCATAACGGGCAGTTCCCAAGGCGATGTGATCTGGGCCAGTTCCAGCGAATCTGGGAGCAACGAAGGCGCAGACAGTTTAAGCGGCGGCGCTGGCGACGACGTTTTCCGAATCCATCGCGGTTCCTCGTATACGCTGTTCGATGGGGGACCCGGCACGGACACCATCTGGGTTTTCAGCCAGATGGTCGATATCGGAAACGCCGATCTTTCCAACAGTACGATCGTCGGCGTCGAACGTCTACGGCTCGCCGCTTCCCATGCCGCCGTGACGCTTCGTGGGGACCAAATCGGCGGTCCCGGCAAGATCCAGGAGGTGGAAGGTTATCCGCCAGGCCCCGGCCTCACTAGCCTTACGGTGAACGGCGCCCATGTCGATTTGTCGACGGTAGTGTTCGTGAATTCCGGGCAGAGCGTCCATATCAATGGCACCAGTGCTTCGGGCAATACCCTGATAGGTTCGTCGCAAATCGAGGTCATCAATGCGTTCGCCGGATCATCAGGCGATATTCTGGATGGGCGCGGCGGCAGCGATATACTCACAGGGGGCGGCGGTGACGATCGATACATCTATGCGTCCGGTTATGGCGCTGACACCATCGTTGGATTTGTGGCTGGGGCCGGAACGCCGGACAAGATTGACCTTACCGGAATCCCGACTGCACATGATCTTGCCGACGTTCTTGCAGCGGCGACGCAATCGGGGGCAGACACCGTATTCAATTTTGGAAGCGGCGACACCTTGACGCTGCAGAACATTCAAAAGACGGCACTGACAGCGGACGACTTCATTCTTAACCAGCTAGGCTCCCCATCGCCGGACGCCTTCAATGGCAGCCGCCATGACATTCTCTGGCAGAACGACAACGGTTCAGTTGCAGTCTGGAATAATGGGCAACCTGGACACGTCACTGGCTCGGTGCCAAGCAGCTGGCATGTTGCCGGCAGCGGCGACTTCGATGGCAACGGCCACATCGACATTCTCTGGCTGAATAACAACGGCTCGGTCGCGATCTGGGATAATGAGCAACCTGGACACGTGGTCGTCGGTCCCGGCGCGGTACCAGACGGCTGGCATGTTGCCGGCACCGGCGACTTCGACGGCAACGGCCACAGCGACATCCTCTGGCGGAATAGTAACAACGGCTCGGTCGCGATCTGGGATAATGGGCAACCTGGACACCTGGTCGTCGGTCCCGGCGCGGTACCAGACAGTTGGCATATTGCCGGCAGCGGCGACTTCGACGGCAACGGCCACAGCGACATCCTCTGGCGGAATGACGACGGCTCAGTCGCGATCTGGGATAACGGGCAACCTGGACACGTGGTCGTCGGTCCCGGCGGGGTGCCGGACAGTTGGCATATTGCCGGCAGCGGCGACTTCGACGGCAACGGCCACAGCGACATCCTCTGGCGGAATGACAATGGTTCGATCGCGATCTGGGATAACGGGCAACCTGGACACGTGGTCGTCGGTCCCGGCGGGGTGCCGGACAGTTGGCATATTGCCGGCACCGGCGACTTCGATGGCAACGGCCACACCGACATCCTGTGGCACAACGACAACGGCTCGATCGCGATCTGGGATAACGGCCAGGCTACCGGTGGACATGTGATCTCCAATGCCGGCGCTGTCACCAGCGACTGGCATATCGTATAGGGAAAAGATCATCCGTCACCGCCTGTCGAGACCATAGCCGCGCTGAATTCGGCGCTCCGCAAGGCGCTGTCCGACCAGGCCTGCCGAAGAAGCTAACGCAGCTAGGAACCTTGCCGTTTCCTGACAATGCGTTGACGCCTGAAGCGCACGCGCGCTTGTTCGCCGCTGACATGATCCGGGTCGCAAATCTCGTTGAAAGCTCGGGGATCAAGGCAAGCGAAGCGAGGCAGACCCCACGTGGACGTGGGTGGTGAAATCTTGTGCGGTCTGTAAAAGGGTCGGCCAACCGGATTTCCCTGCCCGATGCTGCAATTCCCTTCAGCTTCCGTTGAGACCAAGGCCTCCTGGGCCGTAGCCTCGGTCGCGCTGTTCATCCTTGCGATGTCGTTCGGCGCAGCCTGGATCACCGCGGTAGCGCTCAAGGACATCGCCAGCGAAGTGGGTGGCTCGCGTTCCGTTCCTGCGCTCGCCAGCGCACTGGCGTGGCTCGGCTCCGGCATCGGCGGCATCATCATGTCCCGCATCGCCGATCGGGTCGGCACGCGCTGGACGGTGATCTTCGGCTCGCTGATGATCGGCCTAGGCCTTACAATTTCCACCTTCGGGCCGCCCTGGCCGCTATGGATCGGCCACGGACTGTTTATCGGCTTGATCGGGCTAGGCGGCATCAATGCTCCCTTGTACATCTATGTCAGCCGCTGGTTCGACCGCCGGCGCGGCTCGGCGCTGGCGCTGATTTCGAGCGGCACCTATCTCGCCGGAGCGATGTGGCCGCCGATATTCGAGCAAGCCATCGCCAATTTCGGCTGGCGGCAGGCAATGCTGTGGTATGCCCTCGCCGAGATTGTCGTCGTGGCACCCCTTGCGGCAATTTATTTTCACGCGCCACCCGAAGTGATTCATCCGGCGGCGCTGTCCGGGGCGGGCGCAAGCAAAGCGCGTGTCCTCGGCTGGCCGCCCAATGCCGTGTTCGCGTTGATGTGCGGCGCCGGCGTGCTGTGCTGTATTCCCATGGCGATGCCGCAGGGCCACCTGGTCGCATTTTGCAGCGATCTCGGTATCAGCCGGTCGGCGGGCGCCCTGATGCTGTCGGTACTGCTCGGTACCGCGTTCCTCAGCCGGCAAATCTGGGGCGTGATCTCCGATCGTATCGGCGGCCTCGCCACCGTATTGATCGGATCGGCCTGGCAGGCCGCATCGATGACGGCTCTGCTGTTGACCCAGAATGAAGCCGGCCTGTTCATGGTGGCTGCCGCCTTCGGGCTCGGCTTTTCCGGCATCATCCCGGCCTATGTCCTGACGGTGCGTGAACTGTTTCCGGCATCGGAAGCCTCCTGGAGAATTCCGACACTGTTGCTGTTCAGCGGAGGAGGCATGGCGGCCGGTGGCTGGATCGCCGGCCTGCTCTACGACCATCTCGGATATTATGCGCCCGCCTTCGCCGTCGGCATCGGCGCCAACCTTCTCAATCTGCTGATCGTCAGCGTGCTGGTCGGGCGAAAGCGCCAAGCTGTGGTCTAGACGCCCGCATCGTCAGGCGGTTATGCTTTGTTCAATCGATGGAGGAAGCTCATGGCCAAGCTGAATATCAACGGAACGGTAAGAGATGTGTCGGTCGAGGCTGACACGCCCCTGCTTTGGGTTATCCGCGAGCAGGTCGGCCTAACCGGTACCAAGTACGGCTGCGGTATTGCACAATGCGGTGCCTGCTCGGTCCACATCAACGGCGAGCTGCGGCGATCCTGTTCGATTTCCCTGGGCGACGTGAAGCCCACCGACATGATCGTCACCATCGAGGGGTTGTCGGTTGGTTCATCGCATCCCGTGCAAAAGGCCTGGGCCTCGGTCGACGTTCCGCAATGCGGCTATTGCCAGTCCGGCCAGATCATGGCGGCCGCGGCTCTGCTGAAGAAAAATCCCAAGCCGACCGACCAGGACATCGATGAGGCGATGACCAATATCTGCCGATGCGGCACCTATCAGCGCATCCGCCAGGCGGTGCATCTGGCCGCCGGCGTCGGCACCACAGGCACGGGCTCGGGAGGCTAGTCATGAACAAGTTGGTGTTTGCAAAGAGCCCAAAACTTTCGCGCCGCAAATTCATCGTCGGCTCGGCGGCCGTCGCGGGCGGCGGTCTCGCCCTCGGATTGCAGGTTCCGTTCGGCGTCGACGCGGCGCAGGCGCAGAGTGCGGCGAGCGAAGTCAACATCTGGGTTGCGATCAAGCCGGACGACACTTGCGTGATTCGCATCGCACGTTCGGAGATGGGACAGGGCACACTCACAGGCCTTGCACAGCTCGTGGCCGAGGAACTGGAGTGTGACTGGAATAAAGTAACGACCGAAGGCGTCACGCCGGCCCGCAACCTCGCGAGCAAACGCGCCTGGGGCGAAATGGGCACCGGCGGCAGCCGCGGGATCCGCACGTCGCAGGACTATGTTCGACGTGGAGGGGCGGCGGCGCGCTTGATGTTGCTGCAAGCGGCCGCCGAGCAATGGAATGTACCGGTCGGCGAGCTGGCCGTATCCGACGGCGTTATCACGCATGCGGCGAGCAAGCGTTCAATCCGTTACGGCGAGGTCGCAGGCGCAGCGGCGAAGCTGACGCCGCCGGATCCCAAGACCATCAAGCTCAAGGATCCAAAGGACTGGAAGATCGCCGGCAAGCCGCTGAAGCGGCTGGATACCGCGGACAAGCTCGACGGCAGCAAGGTCTTCGCCATCGATTTGAAACTGCCGGGCATGCTCAACGCGGCAATCAAGGACTGTCCGGTATATGGCGGCAAGCTCAAGAGTTTTGACGAGAGCAAAATCGCCGGCATGCCCGGCGTAAAGAAAGTGGTGCGGGTGAAGGAAACCGCGGTTGCGGTCGTCGCCGATACCTGGTGGCAGGCCAAGAAGGCGCTCGACGCGCTCCCGGTTGTCTGGGATGAGGGACCGAACGCCTCGCAATCCAGCGCTACGATCGCCGAGATGCTTAAGGATGGTCTCAACGCAACCACGACAAATGGCGATCGCAAGAACGGCGATGCGCTGAAGGCGATCGGGGAAGCCCCGACCAGGGTCGAGGCGATCTATTCGACGCCCTTCCTCGCGCACGCCTGTATGGAGGTGATGAACTGCACCGTAAAACTCTCGGCCGACAAGGCTGAAGCCTGGGTTCCAACGCAAAACCTCGAGGCGTCGCTTGCAGCCTTGTCCGAAACCTCCGGCGTTGCGCTCGATAAATGTGAAGTGCACCGGCATGACCTCGGCGGCGGATTCGGCCGGCGCGGCGGCACGCAGGACTATGTCCACAAGGCGGTTGAGATTGCCAAGCAATTCCCCGACGTGCCGGTCAAGTTGATCTGGAGCAGAGAAGAGGATCAGGCGCACGACTTCTACCGCCCGATCTCGCAGTGCAAGTTGTCGGCCGGACTTGACGCCGGAGGCAATCTCGTTGGCCTGCACGTTCGTGTCTCGGGCCAGTCGATCAATGCAAGGCTCAACCCGAATGCGATTGTCGACGGCAAGGATCTTCGCCAGCTGCAGGGCTACTCCGCGACACCAGGCGATGCACAGCTTGGCTATAGCGTGCCCAACCTGCTGATCGAATATGCGATGCGCAACACCCATGTTCCGGTCGGGCCCTGGCGCGGGGTCAACACCAATCAGAACGGCGTCTATATGGAATGCTTCATGGACGAGGTGGCGAAAGCGGCAGGCAAGGACCCGCTCGAGTTTCGCCGCGCGCTGATGAAAGAGTATCCCAAGCATCTCGCCGTGCTCAATGCCGCGGCCGAAAAGGGCGATTGGGGCAAGCCGCTGCCGGCGGGCGTGCATCGCGGCATCGCACAGTTCATGGGCTACGGCAGCTATTCGGCTGCCACAGCCGAAGTCTCGGTGAGCCCGCAGGGCAAGCTGAAGATCCATCGCATGGTGCTGGCGCTGAATTGCGGCCATGCCGTCAATCCCGGCCAGATCGCGGCGCAGGTCGAGGGATCGGTGGCCTACGGTCTCAGCGCCACGCTGTACGGCGAAATGCCGATCGAGAACGGGCGCATGACCAATCTCAACTTCGACAATTATGAGATTTTGCGTCTTGCCGAGATGCCGAAAGTCGAAACGGTTGTCGTGCCGACCTACGACTTCTGGGGCGGCGTTGGCGAGCCGACCATCTGCGTCGTTGCGCCAGCCGTGCTCAACGCCGTATTTGCGGCAACCGGCAAACCGGTGCGCAGTCTGCCGCTCAAGAACGTAAAGCTGGCATAGCGGCTGATTACCTCTCCCCGCAGGGGAGAGGTCGACGCGCATCGTCAGATGCGCGGCGGGTGAGGGGCCTCTCCGCGAGTCCGAGTGCGTGGAGACACCCCTCACCCGAAGCCTTCGCTGGCGCTCCGGCTTCGACCTCTCCCCTGCGGGGAGAGGTGAGAAGGAGCCGGCCTATCAGGTCGCTTCAAGCGCTTCCAATACCTTTGGTGGCGACATCGGCAGGCTGTAGAAGCGTTTTCCCAGCGCGTTGTGGATGGCGTTGGCGACCGCAGCCATCACCGGCACCAGCGGCACTTCGCCGACGCCCTTGACGCCCTGCGGATGCTTCGGGTTCGGCACTTCGACCATGACCGTGTCGAGCATCGGCAGGTCCGAACAGACCGGCATGCGATAGTCGAGGAAGCCCGGGTTATCGACTTTGCCGTCCCTGGTGTAGATGTATTCCTCGTTCAGCGCCCAGCCGATGCCCTGCGCGACGCCGCCCTGCATCTGGCCCTCGACATAGCCGGGATGGATGGCGCGGCCGACGTCCTGCACCGCCGTGTAGCGGATCACGCGGGCAATCCCGAGCTCGACATCCACCTCGACGTCGCAGATATGCGTCCCGAATCCGCCTTCCGCACCTTCGGTGTTGAGCTGCACGCCGGCGCCGATCGGCCCGCCCATCTGTGGGGCCTTTTCCGCAAGCTGGGCAAGCGTCAGCGGTTCGAACTGGCCGGCGTTGGGGCTGGCCGGATGTGCCGCGCCGTTTTCCCATTTCACCGCCTCGGGGTCGATCTCCCAGATCTTCGCCGCCCGCTCGCGCAAGGCGGTGATGACCTTTTCGGCCGATTGCGTCACCACCATCGCGGACGCGAACAGCACGCGGCTGCCGCCGGTCAGGTTCGAGAAACCGATGGTCGCGGTGTCGCCGATCAACACCGACACGCGCCGGTAGTCGATGCCGAGCAGCTCGGCGCAGATGTTGGCGATCGCGGCGCGCGAGCCGCCGATGTCCGGATGACCCGTCGTGACGACGACGTTGCCGTCCTCGGTGATGTTGACCTGCGCGCTGGATTCGCCGCCGGCGTTGAACCAGAAGCCGGACGCCACGCCGCGGCCCTGCCACTTGCCGAGCGGCGCAGTGTAATGCGGATGCGCCTTCGCGGCCTCCAGCGTCTCGATGTAACCGATGCGCGGAAACACCGGGCCATGCGCGGCCTTGGTGCCCTGCTTGGCGGCATTCTTGAGCCGCAGCTCCAGCGGATCGATCTTGAGCGCTTCGGCCAGCTCATCGAGCACGCACTCCACCGCATAGGCGCCGATCGGCGCGCCCGGCGCGCGATAGGCCGCAACCTTGGAGCGGTTGGAGAGGACGTCGAACCCGATGGAGAGAACGTGCGGGATATCGTAGCATGAAAAGCTGCAGCCCACTGCGCCGCGGATCGGCGAGCCCGGCAGCGCACCGGCCTGCAGATAGAACGTGCCTTGCGCGGCGACGATGGTGCCGTCTTTCCTGGCGCCGATCTTGACCGTGCTCTTCGAGCCGGATGTCGGCCCGGTCGCCCGCATCACCTCTTCGCGGGTCATCACCATCTTCACCGGACGGCCGGACTTTTTCGCCAGCAGGGTCGCGAGCGGTTCGAGATAGACGATGGTCTTGCCGCCGAACCCGCCGCCGATTTCCGCCGGAATGGCGCGGATGTCGCTCTGCGGAATCCCGGTCAGGTGCGCCGTCATGGCGCGAACCATGAACTGCCCCTGGCTCGAGCTCCAGATCGTGGTCTTGTTGTCGGCGCCGACGCTGACCAAGCAGGCATGCGGTTCGATATAGCCCTGATGCACCGGGCGGGTCGTAAAGGTGCGTTCGATAACGATGTCGGCCGCGGCAAAACCTTGCGCGATGTCACCCTTCTTGACCTCGATGCGAGCCGCGATGTTGGACGGCTTGCCCTCGAATTTCAGGTATTCGTGAAGGATCGGCGCGTCGGGCTTGATCGCATCCTCGATTTCGATCGACCACGGCAGCACTTCGTAATCCACTTCGATCAGTTCGCAGGCTTGTGCCGCGATCGCCTCGGTGGTGGCGGCCACCGCCGCAACGGGGTGGCCGGGGAACAGCGCCTTCTCGCGCGCCATCACGTTGCGGCACATCCAGCGCATGTCCTGGATGCCGAGCATGACCGACTTGTCGACCGGGAAGTCCACGATATCCCGCGCGGTGACCACTGCCTTGACGCCGGGCAGCGCCTCGGCCTTGGAGGTGTCGATCGACTTGATGCGCGCGTGCGGATGCGGGCTGCGCTTGACCTTGGCCCAGATCATGCCGGGCATATTGGTGTCGGCGGCAAAGGCCGCGCGACCGGTGACCTTGTCGGCGCCATCAGGGCGAATGGTGCGTTCGCCGATCCACTTGTTGTTGGTGACGACGTTCATTGCGCTGCCTCCCGCATTTCCGCGGCGGTATCGAGAACCGCGCGCACGATCTTGTCGTAGCCGGTGCACCGGCACAGGTTGCCGGCAAGCCAGAACCGGACCTCTTCCTCGCTCGGTTGCGGATTCTTCCGCAGCAGGGCGTCGGAAGCGACCAGCATGCCCGACGTGCAGATACCGCACTGCAGCGCCGCCACTTCCAGAAACTTCTGCTGCAGCGGATGCAGTTTGTCGCCCTGCGCCATGCCTTCGATGGTGCGCAGCTCATGGCCTTCGGCTTCGACGGCGAGCATCAGGCAGGAACAGACCAGGCGATCGTCCAGCGTGATGCTGCACGCGCCGCAATCGCCGGACGCGCAGCCTTCCTTCGAGCCGGTCAGGCCGAGCGGCCCGCGCAGCGCATCGAGCATGGTATCCCCGGGCTCACAGAGAAACTCCGCCGGCTCGCCATTGATGGTGGTGGAAACGTGCAGTTTTGCCATTGTGGTCAATTTCCTTGCGCGCGCTTTGCGGCGATTGCAACCGTGCGCTTCAGTAATACGCCGGCAACTTTGGTACGGTAGACAATGGTGCCGCGCTTGTCGTCGATCGGACGGCAGGCGGCGCTGCACGCGGCAGCCGCGGCGTTCAGCGCGGCATCGTCGAGCTTGCTGCCGATCAACGCCTTGGCCGCGTCTTCGACCAGCAGCACGGTCGGCGCCACGGCGCCGAGCCCGACCCGCGCGGCGCTGCAGACGCCGTCCGTCAACGTGAGGCTGACGCCGACGCCGACCACGGCGATATCCATTTCGGTACGCGGGATCATGCGCAAATAAGCATCGCTCGAACCTTTTGCGCGCGGCGGCAGGGTGAAGCTCACCAGAATCTCTCCGGGCAAAAGATTGGTGCGCCCGGGACCGGCCGGCACCTTCTCTACCGGCATCTCGCGACGCCCGTTCGGCCCCTGCAGCGTGACGCTGGCGCCGGCCGCGACCAGAGCGGGCACGCTGTCGCCTGCCGGCGATCCATTGCACAGATTGCCGCCCGCCGAGGCACGCCCCTGGACCTGGGTGGAACCAATCAGGTTGACGGCCTCCAACACGCCGGGCCAGGCTTTTCCGAAGCGCGCGTGTTCGGCCAATGCCGCGCCCGAGACGGCGGCGCCGAACCGGAAACCGCCATCAGCGGTTTCTTCGACTGCAGTCATTTCGGCGATTTTCTTGATGTCGACAATCAGCCCCGGCCGCACCGCGCCGGAGCGCATTTGCACCAGGAGATCGGTGCCGCCCGCCAGGATGCGCGCGGCACTTCCGGCAGCGGCAAATGCGCCAATCGCTTCATCGAGCGTACGCGGCGCCAAATATTGGATGTCCGCCATAGTTGTTCCCTTAACCCCTTCTGCCTGCCCCTTGGACCGCGGGTTTACCCTTTTCGGCCGCAGAACAGGGAGCCTACACGGGCAAAAACATTTGGAACAGCCTCTCGGCCCTGTGCACGCGGCATATCGCCATGCATGCGCCTGCGCGGCGCTCGCTTGCGCTTTACCTGATCAGCCCTGCCAGCCTCGGCAGCGTGAGGCTGATCTCCGGGATGCAGATGATCAGCAGCAGCCCGGCAAACAGCGCCAGCATGTACGGCACATAGGTGCGAAAGTGCTGCCCGACGCTCAGGTTTGCGAAGCGCAACGCCATCAACAGCCCGACGCCCATCGGCGGCAGGAACAGGCCAATGCCAACGGCGGCGGTCTGCACGATGTTGAAGTGGATCGGGTCGATCCCCATCGCTTCGGCGATCGGAAACACCACGGGGATCAGCACGACCGCGGCGGGCAGGCCCTCCAGCAGCATGCCGAACAGGCAGCTCATCGCCGCGGTTCCGATCAGAAACAGCCACGGGTGCGCTTTCAGCGGTCCGAGTACCTGGCCAAGCAACTGCGGCACGCCGCTCACGCCCATCAAATATTGATAGACCGAGGCGACCGCGAGCAGGAACACCACCGCCGCGGTGAGGATCGCGCTGTCATAGGCGATCTTGCCCATCTCGCGCCACGAGACGTTGCGGTAGTAGAGTTTTGCGGCAAGGAAGGCATAACCCGCGACCACGGCGCCGGCCTCGGTCGCGGTGATGATGCCGAGGATGAAGCCGCCGAGGATCACGAACGGCACCACCATCGGCACCGCGGCGTGCAGTGCCGCGTGGCCGAGGCGCTTGAGGCTCGGCCTGGTATCGACCGGCCAATCGTTCTGGCGCGCGCGAATGTAAACCACCGCCATCAGGCACAGCATGATGACGACGGCCGGAATGAAGCCGGCGACGAACAGCGCCACCGCCGACGTATTGGTGACCTGCGCGATCACGATCATGAAGATCGCCGGCGGCACCAGCATGCCCATCGCGGTGCCGGCGGCGATCAGCGAAGCGGAATCGCGCCGGTCGTAGCCGGCCCTGGTCAGCGGCGGCATCAGCGCGGAGCCGAGCGCGGAGACTTCCGCCATTTTCGATCCGCAGATGTCGGAGAAGAAATACGCCACCACGATCACCGACATGCCGAGCCCGCCCTTGACCCAGCCGATCAGCGCGCGCGCCAGCTCCACCAGCGCGTGGCTCATGCCGCAGCGCTCCATCAGATTGCCGGCGAACACGAAGGCGGGAATTGCCAGCAGCACCCAGCTCTGCGAGCCTGATACCAGCGCCGAGGAAAGCTGCTGCATCGGGTAGCCGCCGATCCACAGTCCGGCGATGCCGGCTACTCCAAGCGCGAACACGATCGGCATCGAAAGCAGGATCAGCGCAACAAAGACGATGGCGACGGTTGCGAGCAGCATGAATGATCCCGGTCAGTGCTGGGGCTCGCCTTGCGGCAGCGGTGAGATCATCATCGCGAAGCCGTAGACGGCGATCAGGATGCCGCCGACCACCGCCGAGGCGTAGAGCCAGGCGAGATTGATTTCGAGGCCGGGCGTGGTGAGCGTGCGGTTGAGCAGGCAGAGCTTGAAGCCGTACCACGCCGCGAGCAGGCCGACGCCTGATATCAGCGCGTGGTTGAAGCGGTGGATCCAGAGCTGCGCCGTCTCGCGGCAGGCGATGCACGAATATTGCGAGCGTGAAATGCGAGCGCGACTGGATGCCGATCGCAGCGCCGATCAGCGTCAGCCACGCCAGCGAGAGTTCGCCGACTTCCTCGACCCAGGTGAACGGCACCGGGTCGACGTCGAGCCAGTCGGTGATGGCGCCGACGAAATAGCGCAGGATCACCCCGACCAGCAGGTTGACGATGGCAAGGATGATCAGCGCCGTGACCGTGAATTTCGGAACGGCTGAGATGAACCGCAGCATGCGCGATGGAATTTCCGGCGGTTGATGGGGGAGCGAAGGTTGGAGGCCGAAGACCTGGCTCCGGTCCCGCTGCTAACTTCAGGCCTTGAAACCTTCGATCTCGTCCCACAAGGCGCCGTACTGGCTCTTGTAGGCCGGCCATATCTTCTGCTGCGCCACCTTCTTGAATTCCTCGACCTTGGCTTCCACCACGGTCATGCCGAGCGGCTCCAGTTCCGACTTGGCCTTGGCGAAATTGTCGACCGACTCGGTCGCCTCGCGGATTTTCTCCTGTGCGGCGCGCGACAGGTCCATGATCAGCTTCTGCTGATCGGGCGTGAGCCCGTTCCAGACCTCGAGGTTCATCACCGCGTTGGTCGGGCCGTAATTGTGGTAGGTGAGCGAGGCGTATTTCGACACCTCGTAGATCTTCAGCGCCTTCATGTTGACGATCGGCAGGTCGCCGCCGTCGATCACGCCTTGCTTGGCGGCGGTGATGACCTCGCCAAACGCCATCGGCACGGCGCTGCCGCCGAGCCCATTGATGGTGTCGCCGAATATCTTGGCCTGCTGTACGCGGATTTTCATTCCGCGCAGGTCTTTCGGCTCGATGATCGGCTTCTTCGATGTCCAGAAATGGCGGAAGCCGTAATCGAAGTAGCACATCACCTTGAGCTTGTAGTTGTCCTCGATCTGCTTGCTGATCTTGTCGCCGATCTTTCCATTGAGCATCGCGTAGGCCGAGGCGTAGTCCTTCACCAGATAGGGCACCAGCAGCGCGCCCATTTCCGGAAACACGGTTGCGGCGGCGCCCGCCGGGCTGCCCATCGCGACGCTGCCGGACTTGACCGCGTTCATGATCTCCAGCTCCTGCGGGATCAGGGTCTTGCCGAAGAACTGCATCTCGAGCGCGCCTTTCGACTGCGCGGTGACTTCCTTCGCCATCCAGTCGAAGGCGACCGCGGCCGATTCCGGGATCGCATTGATGTGGGCGAAGACGAGTTTTTTCGGCTGGGCTTGCGCGAAGGCCGGAGCGCGGCCGGTGGCGAGAATGCCGGCTAGGCCTGCGCTCGCGCGCAGCAGCGTACGGCGATTGAGCAAGACACGGCTCGCGGGAGCTGACATCGGACGTCCTCCAAGCTGGCTTTTTTTGTTGCGGTTCAGCGGCCGGGTGGGGCGAAGATCGGCCAGTCCGACGGCAAGCTTACAGGATAGCCGGGCGCGGTGCCAGTGGGATGTTGGCCGGTTGCCGGATGGCTCTTGTCCGCGCCGATCCGGCCAGTGGCTGGAATGACGCCCACTTCGTCGCCGATTCGAGCCGGGGATGACGGAGACTATCCTAGCAGCTACATACGATCCGCGGCAGGCGCGCGTTTCGTAATTACCAGGGTGCCAGGAACGAAAGGGCAGCGGATGAAGCTCGGCAGGCAACCCAGCAAGTGGCTCGTCAAGAAAACCAAGGTTGGCTTTCGCGGTTATCCGATGGGGACGGTCGCGTTTTATGGGCCGGACGATCGGCGCGCCAGCAAGGTGGCCGTCGCTGTCTTCACCGCGCCGGACACCGAGCCCGCGGAATTGCGGAGATGGTTCGCCGACACCGACGACATCCGCAAGGATCTCGCCACATTGGAAGAGGTTTCATTGTTTCTGCAAAGCCACGGAGTGTGTTCGGTCGGGATGACCGAGACAATTCTCGGGTGTCCGCATGAGGAAGGGATAGACTATCCAAGCGGCGAGGCCTGTCCGCAATGCCCGTTCTGGGCCGGCCGCGAGCGGCCGATCGGATAGCCGTCAAAAGGCCTGAAATGACATGTCGTGTCGGGCGACGCCGGACGTTTTTTGTGGCGACACAGATAAATTTCGTAGAGGGCAAAGGCGCGTTTTCGCGCCGTGCCCACCATCGCGCACGGTGCGATGGCAATGGTGGGCACGCTGGCTGGACGCATGCGCGTCCGGTGGCTTTGCCCACCCTACGGGCTTACAGCATAGCGGGCGCGGTGCCAGTGGGATGTTGAACGTTTTGTCTGCCGCCGCTCATTCCTCTGCCGCCCTCACCATTGCGATCAGCTCGTCGCCGTAATGCTCGAGCTTCTTGTCGCCGATCCCGGCCACGCCGCGGAGTTGATCCAGTGTCGTCGGGCGCGCGATCGCGATGCCGTCGATCGTGGAGTCGTGCAGCACGACATAGGCCGGGAAGCCGCGCTTGCGCGCCACCTCGGCACGCCACGTCCTGAGTGCGGCGACCAGCGCCGGGTTGCTGGCCCCGCTTTGGCCGGCGGGCAGAGGCGCAAGGTCGCCGCGCCTGGATTTGCTGCGGCTTGCGCGGTTGCGGGAGCCGGGGGCCTGTTCGCGCAACATCACCTCGGTCTCGCCCTTCAGCACGCCGCGCGCGGTTTCCGTCAGCTTCAGCGCGCCGAAGGCCTCGCTGTCGGCCCGAAGATGCCCCATCGCCACCAGTTGGCGCAGCGCGGCGCGCCACTGCTTTTCATTGAGGTCGCGGCCGATGCCGAACACGGAGAGTCTTTCATGCCCGAACTGCTTGACCCGTTCGGTCAAACGTCCGATCAGGACGTCGATCAGGTGCATGGCGCCAAACCGCTGGCCCGTGCGATAGGCGCAGGACAACAGTTTCTGCGCGATCACCTTGCCGTCGCGAAGCACCGGCGGCGACAGGCAGTTGTCGCAATTGCCGCATCCGGCTGAGCCAAACGTTTCGCCGAAATAGCCGAGCAGCCGCGCGCGCCGGCACTCCGCGGTCTCGGCGAGGCCGACCAGCGCCTCCAGCTTGCCGATCGACACGCGCTTGAACGTGTCCGAGCCGGTGGAATCTTCGATCATGCGGCGCTGCTGCACGATATCCGACAGTCCGTAGGCCATCCAGGCGCTGGACGGCTTGCCGTCGCGGCCCGCGCGCCCGGTCTCCTGATAATAGGCCTCGATGCTTTTCGGCAGATCGAGATGCGCGACGAAGCGCACATCGGGCTTGTCGATGCCCATGCCGAAGGCGATCGTGGCGACGATCACGACGCCGTCCTCGTTGATGAAGCGGTCTTGATTGCGGGAGCGCAAGCTCGCGTCGAGGCCGGCGTGATAGGGCAGCGCCAGCACACCGGCATCGGTCAGCGCGGCTGCGGTGTCCTCGACCTTGGCGCGCGACAGGCAGTAGACAATCCCGGCGTCGCCGGCGTGGCGTTCGGCGATGAAGGTTTTCAGCTGCGCCGGGGCGTTCTGCTTGTCGACGATTTCATAGCGGATGTTGGGGCGATCGAAACTCGCGACGAATGTCCGCGAGCCGGCAAGCCCGAGCCGGTCGATGATCTCCTTTCGCGTGAGTTCGTCGGCCGTGGCCGTGAGCGCGATGCGGGGTACATCCGGAAATCGCTCTGATATGACCGACAGGCCGATATATTCGGGGCGGAAATCGTGCCCCCATTGCGATACGCAATGCGCCTCGTCGATCGCAAACAATGCGATTTTGGCGCGGCCGAGCAGCGCGAGGCAGCGCGGCGTCAACAGCCGCTCCGGCGCGACATAGAGCAGATCGAAGTCGCCGGCGAGCAGCCGCGCCTCGACCGCGGCGGCTTCGTCATAGGATAGCGTGGAATTCAGCACCGCCGCTCTGACGCCGGCCTCCAATAATCCCGCGACCTGGTCGCGCATCAAAGCGATCAGCGGCGAGACCACGATGCCGCAGCCTTGGCGCAACAGCGACGGCACTTGGTAGCACAGCGACTTGCCGCCGCCGGTCGGCATCAGCACCAGGCAATTGCCGCCGTCCGTCACATGCCTGACGATCTCTTCCTGCGCGCCGCGAAAGCCGGGTAGGCCGAACACGGAATTCAGCACGGAAACCGCGTCCGGCGCGGTCTCGCGTTGGAGGGCTGAGGTGTTGGCGGAAATGGACATGCAGTTACGGTAGTCTCGATGAGAGGGGGTAGCCGACGATCATGACAGCTCTATTCCTGATTCGGACCGTACCGAAGTCTTCGGCCCCGAAGCGGTTGCCGGCAAATATCCTCCCAAAGGCGCCGACCGGACAACCGCTTTCCAGTTGTGAGCGATATTATTGCGCAAACGCCACAAGCGTTCCGCCGTCACTTTTCCCAACTTCTATTCCTGTTAGTATGCGTCGCTAAACTTCAGCAGCTGCAGAAGACACATCCGGCCAGCGACCTTCGCGTAGTCGATCGATTACGCGATAGCAATTTAACGCCGTCTACGAGCTAAGTTGATGATTTAGCTTGACTTTTTCGAGATATGGGATCATGTTTAACGGTGAGGCAGCCATTCGCCGGGTCAACCCAGAGCAAGGGCTGCCGCTTTCATTTCCAGACTTCGAGCATGTTCAACTGCTGCTGATCTAAGTCGCACTCATCGTGATTGGGAACAAGCTTGACGCCATAGCTGAGGTAATTGCCCCGGCGATTGTACGTGACCGGTTTAAGGATTTGAGCGTAACGCAGTTCGCAATTGCCGTATCGATCCGGCTCGAAGCCAGCCGCGAATGCTGATGCAATGGCGTCCGCCAACTGCAAGCTGGCACTTGTACTGTGATCGGCCGTTGTCACCGCATTGATGTCGATTACCGGCCAGTGTATCCGGACTTCCTTTTCCAGTTTCAGCCGCTCAAGATACGCGCGGAAGTTATCGTATTGCATGCCGCAGCGGTGGGAGAACGTAATAGCGACACGGCCATCGCCTTCCGGAGCGCTAGATCTATGCGCGCGGCACCGCCACGAAAGACGCTCGATTACGGTATTATGGCGGGCGGCCCATGACCTTGAGCAGCACGCCCGGCAAGCTGACAAGCGCGACCTCAATTAGGTTGATCAGGCGGGTCTTTGTTCTCTACACCGCTTCGTTTCTCGGACAACTCACGCCACGCCCGCGCCATCTGTAGCAGTCGCGCTTTATCGGCGGGATTTGAGGAAGCGTTGGCGAGCGCCACGCATTGCTCAGCGTACTGCAGATATTCATCGACAGACGCCATGCCCCGGAGCCTCACGGATTTTGCGTTTTAAACTCCGCGCCCCAAGATTAGTTCCATTCGCATAGTCGTTATGACCGCGAACGACCTTCGGCCTTTTAACGTTCTCCTTTACGGCTGAGGAGGCTGATATGAAGGACGCAAAAACATACAGGGAGTACGCCGCCGACTGTAGACGTATGGCGCAACTCATGAACCAGAATGACAAAGAGGCGCTACTTAAAATGGCGCAGGCTTGGGAAGATCGCGCCAAAGAAGCGGAGCGGCGCAAGGATGGTTAGGCGAGCTTCTTTCGCAGCGATGACGCTGAGAGCACGAAGGGGCTTGCGGGCAATCGTTTGAACGGCGGCTAGCTTCTGACCATGGTTTAACTTGGCGAATGTAGGAGTCGAGATTTTCGCTCCGGCATTTTTCCGAAATTTCATCCCGCCACCTGACGGCATCTAGCGAATGAGTTTTTCGAAAAAGGCACGCCGAGATCACAAGCCACTTTGACGAGCCGCCAGCGTTACCAATTTCGCGGAACGGCACGTTCAGTCCGCCGTCGCCTAACTCATCGATATATGCAGCGTAGGTATGCGCCATGATGGATGAATCGGCTTCGCTACAAACGTCGTCATTGACGCCCCTTCTGGGTTCCCCTGCCGGGAGGCTATCAGGTCGCCAGCGGCGCGCTACCAATTGGCAGGTGTGAGTTACGCCGTGGTTGGCCCGACGGCTCGGTATTGGCCAGGTGAGTTTGCCAATGCCGCAAAAAGGCGCCGATCGAACAACCGATTTCCAGTTGTGAGCGCTTCGTCGGCGTGCTGAATCGCGGTACGAACAGGCGAAGGACAGAGCATGACGCAAGCGGTTCTCGGCATTATCGGCGGATCCGGCATTTACGACCTGCCGGGGCTGGAAAACGCGCGCGAGGACGCGATCGAGAGCCCGTGGGGCGAGCCCTCGGCGCCGGTGCGGCTTGGAACCATCGGCGGCCTGCGAATCGTGTTTCTGCCGCGCCACGACAAGGGCCACCGGCTGTCGCCCTCCGACATCAATTACCGCGCCAACATCGATGTACTGAAGCGCGCCGGCGTCACCGACCTCGTCTCACTGTCGGCCTGCGGATCGTTCAGGGAGGAATTGCCGCCCGGCACCTTCGTGCTGGTCGATCAGTTCGTCGACCACACCTACAAGCGCGAAAGCTCTTTCTTCGGCAGGGGCTGCGTGGCCCATGTATCGATGGCGCACCCGGTGTCGCCCCGGCTGCGTATCCACCTTGCCGCCGCTGCCGAGGCCGAGGGCATCGCGATCGCACGCGGCGGCACCTATGTCTGCATGGAAGGTCCGCAATTCTCCAGCTATGCGGAAAGCATGACGTACAAGAACCTAGGCTATTCGGTGATCGGCATGACCAATATGCCCGAAGCCAAACTCGCCCGCGAGGCGGAGATTTGTTACGCCACCGTAGCCATGGTGACCGATTTCGATTGCTGGCATGCCGACCACGATGCCGTGACGGTGCAGGACATCATTCGGGTGTTGACCTCGAACGCCGACAAGGCGAAGGGTCTGGTGGCGCGCCTCGCCAAAAATTTTCCGCGCGAGCACGAGCCGTGTCCGATCGGTTCCGACCGCGCGCTTGACACAGCCTTGATCACGGCGCCGGAAGCACGGGATCCGGAGCTGCTGAAGAAGCTGGATGCGGTGGCGGGCCGGATCCTGCGGGCGTGAGGTCCATGCTGCCGATTGGTGCGCGATGAAGGTCGAAGGCAAACATCTCCGCAGTATCTGGCTTGAGCCGGACGGCTGGTCGGTCGGCGCGATCGACCAGCGGCGGCTGCCGCACGATTTTGTGGTCGCGCGGCTGACGACCTGCGATGCTGCAGCCGATGCGATCGCCTCGATGCTGGTGCGCGGCGCGCCCCTGATCGGTGCGACTGCGGCGTATGGTGTGGCGCTGGCGATGCGGGCCGATAGCTCAGATACCGCGCTCGATTCCGCCTGCAAGACACTGATTGCGACGCGGCCGACGGCGATCAACCTGAAATGGGCGCTCGACGACATGCGAACAACGCTTCGTCATCTGCCACCGGCAGCGCGCGCCGAGGCTGCCTATGCGCGCGCGGGCGAGATTGCCGAAGACGATGTCGCCATCAACAAGGGGATCGGCCGGCATGGCCTTGCATTGATCGAGACGATTGCTGCAACAAAGAAGCCGGGCGAACGCGTCAATGTGCTGACCCATTGCAATGCAGGCTGGCTGGCGACCGTCGACTGGGGCACCGCGACCGCGCCGATCTATTTCGCACATGACGGCGGTCATTCCGTCCATGTGTGGGTCGACGAGACCCGCCCGCGTAATCAGGGAGCCTCGCTCACCGCCTGGGAGCTCGGCCATCACGGCGTGGCGCATACGGTCATTCCGGACAACACCGGCGGCCATCTGATGCAGCACGGCATGGTCGATCTGGTGATCGTCGGCACCGACCGGGTCACCGCGAACGGCGACGTCTGCAACAAGATCGGTACCTATCTGAAGGCGCTCGCCGCGCATGACAATGGCGTGCCGTTCTATGTGGCGCTGCCGTCGCCGACCATCGATTTCAGTATCGATGACGGCATCCGGCAAATTCCGATCGAGCAGCGCGCCGCCGACGAAGTGACGACCATGACGGGGCGCACCGCCGACGGGCGGATCGAGAGCGTGCGGATTGTGCCGGACGGCTCGCCGGTTGCGAATTACGGTTTTGACGTGACGCCGGCGCGCCTGGTGACGGGGTTGATCACCGAGCGCGGCGTGATCAAGGCCGATCGCGCCGCGCTGTCAGCCGCATTTCCGGAGCGGGTGGCAGCCACCGCCGAATGGGGTTAAGAACAGCGCATGCAGAGCGCCTGGAATGACAGCGACGCCGAGGTGGCGGTCGCAGCCTACCAAAACCTCGGCCGCGATCTGGCGCTCAGGGTTTATACCACGCGTCTGCTCGGCCAGGATTCGCGCCTGGTGTTGCACGGCGGCGGCAACACCTCGGTGAAGACGCGCATTGCCGATCTCAACGGCGACGCCGTCGAAGTCCTGTGCGTCAAAGGTTCCGGCTGGGACATGGGCTCGATCGAGCCAGCCGGCCTGCCCGCGGTGCGGCTTGCGCCGCTTCTGAAATTGCGCGCGCGCGAAAACCTTTCCGATGAAGAAATGGTGCGGCTGCAGCGGGCCAATCTGATCGATCCTGTATCGCCCAATCCGTCCGTCGAGACATTGCTGCACGCGTTCATTCCGCACAAATTCGTCGATCACACCCATTCGACGGCGGTGCTTGCGCTTACCGACCAGTCCGACGGTGAAGCGCTGTGCCGCGAGGTTTTTGGCGCGCGCGTCGGCTATGTCCCATATGTGATGCCGGGCTTCGGCCTCGCCAAGGCCGCGGCTGAGGTGTTCGATGCGGACCCTTCGGTCGAAGGTCTGGTCCTGGTGAAACACGGCATCTTCAGCTTCGGCGCGGATGCGCGAGAATCCTACGAGCGCATGATTGCGCTGGTGACCTCAGCCGAGCAGCGGTTGACCAGCAAACGCAAGCCGGCATTCGTCGCTGCAAAGTTGTCGGCGCGGTTGGCGCCGCCGGCAGATGTGGCGCCGATCATCCGCGGCGCCTGCAGTCTGCCGGATGGCAAGATCGATGGGGCGTGGAAGCGCTTCGTCCTCGAATTCCGCGGATCGGACGCGGTGCTGAACTTCGTCAACGGCTCCGACGTCGCGCGCTATGGCCAGGCCGGGGTGGTGACCCCTGATCACAACATCCGCATCAAGAACCGGCCGCTGGTCGTGGCCGTGCCCGAGGATGGCGCGCTCGCCGATTTCGGCGCTTCGGTACGCGCGGCGGTTGCGTCTTATGCCGATGATTACCGGAGCTACTTCCTCCGCAACAATGCGCGGGTCGGCGGAATCAAGACCATGCTCGACCCGATGCCGCGGGTTGTGCTGGTCCCCGGTCTCGGCCTGTTTGGGCTCGGCCGGAGTAAGAAGGAGGCGAAGATCGCCGCCGATCTTGCCGAGGCTGCGGTTGCCACCATCACGGATGCCGAGGCGGTCGGCAGCTTCGACCCGCTACCCGAGTCCGATCTGTTCGATGTCGAATATTGGTCGCTCGAGCAGGCGAAGCTGGGGAGCGCCAGGGAGCCGCCGCTGGCAGGGCAGGTGGCGGTCATTACCGGCGCTGCCGGCGCTATCGGATTTGCGACGGCTAGGGCATTCGCGGCGGCCGGTGCGGAAGTGGCCTTGCTGGATGTAGATGGAACCGGCGCGGAGACGAAAGCCAGGGCGATCGGCGGTGCCGCGCTGGGGTTGCGGTGCGACGTTACCGATGTGGCCTCGGTGCGAGACGCGTTTGCGCAAGTGGCATCCACATTCGGCGGTGTGGACATTGCGGTGTCGAACGCCGGCGCCGCTTGGCAGGGCCGGATCGGCGAGGTCGACGAGGCGGTGCTGCGGCAGAGTTTTGAGCTCAATTTCTACGGCCATCAGCGGGTGGCGCAGGCCGCCGTCAAGATCATGCAGGCGCAGGGAACCGGCGGCTGCCTGCTGTTCAATGTTTCCAAACAGGCCGTCAACCCCGGCCCCGGCTTCGGCCCTTACGGCCTGCCCAAGGCCGCGACCCTGTTTCTGGTACGGCAATACGCGCTCGATTATGGCCGCGAGGGCATCCGCGCCAACGCCGTCAATGCCGACCGAATCCGCTCCGGCCTGCTCACCGCGCCGCTAATCGCCTCCCGCTCCAGCGCCCGCGGCCTCACCGAACAGGACTATATGCGCGGCAACCTGCTTGGCCGGGAAGTGGCGGCCGAGGATGTGGCCCAGGCGTTTCTGGCCCAGGCGCTGGCCCTCAAGACCACCGCGGATGTGACCACGGTCGATGGCGGGAATATCGCCGCAGCGCTGCGCTGACCCAATCACGCTGAAATCACGCTGATCCGGCAATCTTCCGGGATGGGGACGGGCTGCCATAGTCCAATGCGACGCGTGGGGAATGAAAATGACTGCGGAATTGATCATTTTCGAAGCTAATCGCTCCTCGACCAGGAACGACTCGTTTGACCAAACCGACAGGCTGGTGTCGGCTTTGGGGGAGTATACCAGCGCGGAACTCCTTGAATTGCTGTATGTCGGGCAGGAGCCGGGCTTTTTCGAATTGGTGCGCGGGCTGTTTGCGCTTCCCGATGAGAGCCGGCTCGGCCTGCAGAACTTTCTCGCCAATGCGGCCCATCGGGCGACGGCCGGCGCGATCGACCCGGAAGGCAGGTTTGTGCTTCAGCACAGGCCTCTGGATTAGGAGGAAAATTTCCGCAAGCACAACCCACAGTAGCTCACATCGCGCGTATAGTTGTGCTAGGCTCCCCCGACAATTAGAAGCGGGGGGAGATTTATTATGCCTACGAAGATGCCTGATCCACTTGACACCATGGTGGGAGCCAGGATTCGGGTCTTTCGGATTCATCGCAGAATAAGCCAGACCGATCTCGCCGATCAGATCGGTGTTACCTTTCAGCAAGTGCAGAAATACGAGAAAGGCACCAACCGGATAGGCGCCAGCCGACTGTCGCGCATCGCGGCTGTGCTGGGCGTTTCGGTGGGTGAACTGTTCGAATCTCCCGGCGAGAAGAGCGGCGATTCGACGTTACTGTTTCGGCTGCTTGCCGAACCGGGTGCGTTGCGGGTTCTCAAGGCCTACACCCGAACCTACGATCCTCGCGTTCGGCATGCTATCGCCGAACTGATCGAAGGCATCGCCGACAAGCAGCCGCCGAAGAAACCTCCGACGAGATCTTCAATATTACGCCTTGGCGCGAAACGCGGCGGACGTGGGCGAAGAACCCCGCGCACGCGCGAATAGGCCGGTGCCGGCCGGGCTGCGGCGAGGCATCGTAACTTGCGCCGGCCTGCCGCAAAACCGCGCGACTGCGTGGATCATTGGACGATGTGGATGGTGCGCGGGTCGTGCAACGTCACTCCGGGGATGAACTCGCCAATCCAGCTGCGGCGCGTCGCCTCGATGTGCCACGCCATCGCCTCCACCGAGGCCGGCGCCGGGTCGGGAATGTCCTTGCGGACCTCTCTTCCGTCCAGCCAGCCGCAGCTGTGCGAATAGCGGGTTTTGCCGACAAGGCTCATCGTTTCGCGCTGCTGCACCAGCACATAGCCATCGGCCGGAAAGAAGGTGCCGGCAAGCTCGACGGGGAACGGCAATTGGCGCACCAGCAAAAAAGTGCTGCTGGCTTCCGTTTCGGAATCCGAAACCAGCAGGCCGAACATGCTGTAGATGGGGGCGATGACGTCGGGCGCCGCACGCGCGCGAGAATCCAAGATCGCGCCAGCCGTCGCAATCGAAAGAAATTCGCCGTCGGGGCCCCAGCGGCACGCGATCAGCCATTCCCGACTGTGGCTGCGAATGAGGATTGGCTTTGCGTAGTCCGACCGGGCAATATCGGCCGCCATGGCGACGACAAAGGATTTTGCGACCATATGTTCCTCCAAGGCCAGACTGCCGATGTCAGACTGTGCGCAACAGCCGTGAAACCAGCGTGAACAGCGCAGAAGATGCAATGCCAAACCTGTTCATAAGTGCGGCTTCGAAGCTGCTGGGCGATCACTCGGAAGACTCCAACGCCACCGATGTCCGACGTCTTTTGCAGGCTCTCGACTATGTGACCGTGACTGAATTTCCGGCGCAAAGTCGCACATCGGATTCCGAAACGCGCCACCGTGCCTTGCTGCTCAAGGCAGCGTCGCGGTTTGTGCGCGTGTTTCAATTAGCTGCACCCGACGCTCCCGGCCTGATCGCTTTTGGAGCCGAATTCGATCCGGCGATTGCGGACCCCTTGCACGCTGGCAGTCCCGTGGTCGGCGTTTCCGGCGTCGGACTTTCGCTGCAGGAAGCATTTCAGGGATGCATCGGCGAGGGTATCGAATATCTTTCCCAGTTGCAGACCGGAAGCGACGTACTGCTGTCGTCCGGTCCCGGCGATCCGGCTGCCGAGCTTGGTCCACAGGCTCGCGACTTCCTCACCGCGTTCTGCGCGCACCGCCTGCGCCCGGATGCTGAGCTTTCATGGCATCCTGTCGGGCGACTTGTTGATGGGGCCCACGCCTTGCTGCCGGCAGATTTGTGTTTGCGCCGGCCGCTGGATCAGCGCGATATCGAGCCGCCGTTTCCATTGAGTAACGGATCGGCCGCCGGCACATCCTGGGACGCCGCAGCCTTGCACGGCATGCTTGAGTTGATCGAACGGGATGCGGCCAGCTTGTGGTGGCGGGGTGGCAACCGCGGCGGGTTGATCCCGCCGCAGCACGAGGCACACGCCATGGCCGAGGCGCTGTTGCCGCGATTGCGGCAAGACGCCACGAGACGTCGGAGCTGGCTGCTCGATATAACGACGGACATCGGGGTGCCCTGCGTCGCCGCGGTCTCCTGCGGCGCGAAGGGTTTTGGTTTTGCCTTCGGCCTTGCTGCACGGCCGACCCTCACCTCCGCGGCCCGCTCCGCCATTCTGGAAATGTGTCAGCTGGAACTCGCGCTTGCGGTCGTTGAGGCGAAGCGCCGCGAGAGAGGAGAAGCCGCGCTCAACCAGCGGGACCGCGGTCATCTGCGGCGCGCCACCATGATCGATGCGGATCGATGTCCGTTGCTGCAACCGGTGCCGGAGCGTAAACAGCATCTGGCCATCGAAGCCACCGATCCCGGCGCCGTGCTGCAGCTCATTGGGAATCGCCTGGGGCAACTTGGAATCGAAACCTTTGGTCTCAATTTGACGCGCCCGCAACTTGCGGTCCCCGTGGCACGCGTGATTGCGCCCGGTCTGCAGCCCGAACCTTCCGAAATTATTACGCCGCGATTGGCTGATATGATTACCCAAACCGGCGGAGGGATGCAGTATACTGGTGGCGTCCCCCTGATATAATTCGCCAACCTGCGAATTCTGGGACGGAATTTTTCGATGCGGCAGGCTGCGAGAGTTCAACGGCTGGCTGAGAGGGAACCCGAAGTGGCGCCCGCAGCGGCTGCGCGTCTTTCGGTTTCGCTGGTCGGTCGGCTCGCGATCAGATTCAATGGCCAACTGGTCGAACTGCGGACCCAGAAGGCGGGCGCGGTTCTCAGCTACCTTGCCCTCATCGAGGCCAAGCAGGAAAGCCGCGAACGGCTGGTCGGGCTGTTGTGGAGCCGCTCGGACGAGGAAAAAGCCCGCGGCTCGCTGCGGCAGGTCATTCGCGAACTGCGCTCTACGTTTGAAGCTGCGGGATATCACGGGTTCAGTGCGGGGAGGCTTTCGATTCAACTCGATCCTGCAATGGTCGAGGTCGATATCGAAAGCATCATCAAGGCCGCGGAAAGCGGCAGTGTCCATCCGCTGCTGCTCGACACTCCGAACCTTGAGGAACACCTTCTCGAAGGTCTGGACGATCTCGATCCGTCGTTTCGGGTCTGGGTTCTCGCCAAACGTCAGACCATCCATGACCGGCTGATGCGAAGCCTCGGCCCCGCTTTGGTCGCAACGAACGTCTCAGCCAGCGCGAGGAAGGATATCGCGGCGGCGATCGTCAATCTCGATCCCACCCACGAAGAAGCCTCCTGCCATCTGATGCAGGTGCATGCCGAGCAAGGCGACGTCGCCGGCGCGCTGCGCATCTACAAGGCGCTGTGGGATTTGCTGGACGAGGACTACGGCATGGAGCCGTCGCCGGCGACACAGGAGCTTGTCGCGAAGATCAAGCTCGGTGATTTCGAACAGCTACACGCGGGCATCGACGCTCGCCGTGCAGTAGACATGCGCTTATCGCCGTCGATCAACGGGAGCAGGGCCGTTGCTCCGGCGGCTGAGGACATTAAGGCGCCAGTCAAGATTTGCCTGGTGCTGCAGCCTTTTGCGATGCACGGCGTCGACAGCGATCACGCCCATCTCGTGCAGGGGTTCCATCAGCATCTCGCAGCGTCCCTTGTACGCTTTCGGGAATGGAGCGTGGTGGATCGTCCGCCGAGGGAGGTCGTACCGGCACTGTCTGATCCGCCGCCGCGATACAGTATCGAAACCACCGCCTATCAGGCCGGCACCGAAATCAACATGGTGATGGTGCTGCGGGACGATACCACAGGCATTTATGTCTGGAGCGAAAGCTTCCGCCTAGGCCTCAATAACTGGTTCGAAGCGCAACAGCGCATCATCCGCAGGATCGCGACTGCGCTGAATGTACAGTTATCGGCCGAACGGTTGATGCGGCTGGCAGGCGAACCCGACGTTTCGCTCGATGTTCATGATCGCTGGCTGCGCGGGCAGAGTTTGCATTACAACTACGATGCGGAAAGCTGGCAGCGCGCGGTCACCATCTTCCGCGATGCGATCCGGGAATATCCGACGTTCTCGCCTTGCTACAGCAGCCTCGTGCAACTGAATAATATCGAGCATTTCGTTCATCCTGGCGTCTTCCGCGATCTCGGCAAGGCAAGGACGACGCTCGAACTCGCGAAGCGTGCCGTCCAACTGGATCCGGTCGATTGCAGGGCGCATCTCTGTTATGGCTGGTCGAATGTGATGGTATTTAAGGAAGCCGAAGCGGCACCGCACATGGAACTAGCCTGCGAGTTGAACGATAACGATCCCTGGACAGTGTTGTCCTGTGCACTTTATTGCGCTTTCTGCGGATCGATCGAGCGGGCTCGGCAGTTGGCCGAACAGTCGCTAGCTCTTTCGCCGGCGCCCTCATATCTCGGATGGGGTTACCATGGCATCATTCGTGTGCTGTGCGGTGACTATGCCGGTGCGCTTGAAGCCTGCGATCGCACGCATGGTGTCGTACAGATTCTGCCGGCATGGCGGGTTACGGCGCTGTTCCACCTCGGGCAGTCAGCCAAAGCGAGGGAAGAGGCTCAGCGGTTCTTGAACGGAATACGCTCGTTTTGGGTTGGGTCATCGGCTCCGACTGCCGAAGCAGTGGCGCGCTGGGTCCTGCAAGGTCTTCCGATCAGCGTAAAAGCGCGATGGGAGGTCCTGCGCGACGGCTTGTGTGGCGCAGGACTTCCTGTCGAGGGTATCGACCAACTATCCTTTTAACCGAAATTTTCAAGAACAGAGGCTGATCGTATAGTCGCCGATCCGTTCGGCATGCACCCGGAACTTCTCGTCTTCGGGGATCACCGGATCGATGCCGTTGAACAGACGCTTGTAGAATGGCGGCAACGGATAGGTCGCACCGGGCTTGCTGAGCCGCTCCTCGGAATCCTCGATCGCGAATTTCGGCGGTAACCGTACCACGATCGTATCGTAATCCTGCGCAACGAATTTGACCTGCTTGTAGCGTTCCGGCACCGTCATGAAGACCTGTGCCTTGGCAAGTTGATCCTTGAATTCGTCGACGGTTTCCGGCACCGGATATTCGTTGTCATCATCGAGATAGTTGTGGCCGGTCGCCCAAGTTTTCACCAGGTTGCCCCAACGCTCGTGGTTCGTTACTACCATTCTCTCGAGAGCCATTTTCAGTCCTCCGGGTTGCGTGCGGCGGAATAATTCCACCTCACAAAATGCTGGTTGCGTGAAGCGGAAATGTCCGCCTTACAAGAATGCCGGCACGGCCTGCCGCAGGTCGCCGAGTTCGGCGATGAACTCGACGAGTTGATCCATGCGTTCGATTTCAGGCACGTCCGCAAAAATATTTTTCGGGTAATAGTCGACGGCGAGGTTGGCGAGCGCCTCGACGAGCGAGGTCGTGCCGCCTGCAACTGAATCCGATTCACTTTCGAGTGCCCCGAAAATCACTTCCGCCACAATGATCGACCCGAGCGGTCCAAGGCACAGACCCTTCGCTTCAGTCTGCTGCATCGCCTCGAACAAGATGAAGAACGGCAGCGGTGGATCGTTGGAAAGAGTTTCGATGTCTTCGGCCGTGAGGCCGCCATATACCGGCGCGGAAGCCAGCCATTCGCGAATCTGACTGGCTCGCCAGGCGCGGTCGGCCAGCAGCCGCGACATCTGGGTGAAGTGCGGCCGTCGGACGGCGATTTCCGCGATCAGCGTGTCCACCGACCACATGCCTGCAATCGCAGCGCCGAACAGGTCGCGATAGAGCAGGCCCACGCGATCGGTTTCGTCGAAGGCCGGAAAGATCTGGTCGTTGCCCAGCCCGTCGCTGAGGTAGGGACCGATCCGGCGGCTGAAATTCGGCCGCGAGCCGTTGATTTCGAAGAAGCGCGACCAGCGCACGATCCAGGAGGAGTCGAGCGGCATATTGACGGGATCGTTCGCCGAGGATTTTTCCAGCGTGTTGTTGAGGTCGTGGTTCGAAAGATCGTTGATTTGATATTCGGGGCGCACCATGGCGTGGCCAAAACGAAATGCGCCATGCGAGAATTCGATGGGAATCTGCCAGCCGTCGTCGGCTTCGTGGGAGTTGCCATGGCGATCGATGAAGTCCGGATTCGGGCGGCAATAGGCCGCATAGATCGTCGGATGCAGCACGCGCCGCATCAAGTCCTTGCGAATGATGTTGTGATAGATCGACGTCAACGCGCCGCGCACGCACAGGAAACGTTTATAGGCAGCGCCGAAGTGTGCATTGGCTCCGGTGGCAGGCTCGTGCCGGCGAACGAGATCGATCAGGTTGTTGTGCAGCAGCGCGAACAGCGCCGTCAGCTGCGACATGATGGCGTGATCGTCGTTGCGGGGATCGGCAACCAGCGCCTCGGTGAGCGCAACGCGCAGGCCCGCAATACTGCGATCTATTCCGGTGACGTTTTCCGCCGGCGCCCGGGCGATGTCGCGGAATGGGCAGCCTGCCTCGACATTCTTGTCTTTCCAGCGCATGCGCCCGAGCCGTAACTTGGTGCGTCGATCGTCATTTGGAGCATCGAGCGCGTAGACGAAGGGTGAGCCCACGGGTCCGCTTCCAAACAGCGTTTCAAGCTGCAACGGCGTGCGGCGCGCGTTCGTGGTCCCGGCACCGAGCGTTCCCGCAACCGAAAGCGGGATCGCGGAGTGAACCAGATCATGGGCCACGAACTGCAGCAGATAGGTGTAGCCCGAAGGAATGCGTGGATTTTCCCAGCGCTCCAGCGATGGGTCCGCATGCAACGGCCATCGTATCTCAGCATCCATCCGCCGCGACAGGCGGTTCATCAGCGCGCGGACTCTTGGCAGGTGAGCCGGCGCGCACAACGGATCGATCCCATCAACCTTGAAGCGCTGCGAGGGACGCGGTGTGCCAAGAAAGTGCCGGAAACCGGGGGCTGTCGCACAATCGCGAGAGGCGGCATCAGCCGCAGCTTCCAATGTCGCGCGAGATGCTTGAGCTCCTTTCTGCGCAGCCATCGAAATGTTCTCACCCTCGTGCATGTGTGAGAGTGAGACTGTTGGCCTGCTCGTGAAATTATCGTGATCTGCGGACGAAGAATCTGACGTTTCTCGACGCAACTGATTTGTTATGCACGCTGTTCACAGCCTCGCTGCCGCGAAAGAACATCGAAAACAATTTCAGCTCTCGATTGTTGGCGCCGGTCAAGCTACGAGTAAAGCTGGGAGCGCGTCTCACCTCATCTTGCGGCGCGCTGGTTGCATTTTCGCATGCCCGCGCGCGACATCCGATCGCGTTACGGCATGAGTCCGCGGTATCCTCGATCGGAACAATAGCCGGACGGAAGTATCGATCGCTTCACGGCCTGCTTCGTTTCTCCTCAACGATCGGCGTCGTTCAGCGCCCCTGAGTCGTCGTAGCCGCGGGCTGCCTCCAGATCTGCAATCGCGATCTGGAAGGTCCGATAGGGAGTACAAACCCTCGACCGCTTCGGAACGGTTACGATCTTCCAGCAATAGACGGATCGACTGTCGCTAGCTGAGAAGATGGGACGATCCCAGGGATTCAAGTGGCAGCGTTGTTCCGACCAACCATGGCGGCCGGCCTTGTTCCCCTGACGATACCCCAGCCCCCATAGGATTGCGCAAGGCCTTCCTGGCGGCCCTATCGGTGCGGATTGATTCCAGAAGATCGATACTCTCACCCTGCATGATTTTCTTTCCTCGCGCATATTGTCAGGGTTGCAGGCACGGCTTGATCGCCGCAGTACATTAACTATATGAAAGTGAATAAGAATTTTTAACCGCCGGCGGCGGTCCGCTTCAAGGTCAGGCCGCCGGATACGGGGCGTGGCGGTTGGATTGCGGGTCGAGGTTATCGTCCACGGCACGTCCGCAACGGGTTGCTTCCAATCAGGCCGGCACTGCCCTATCTATTATTCCATATCCTGCGCGCTTTGCGCCGACCGTGCGAACCGGACAGTTCGTGGAGACGATGAGCAGGCCATGACGATGGGTAAGGGACTGCAGCCGCGCAATCTTTCAGCGGTTGAGCTGCGTGGAAAATATCTGAAATTTTTCGAGGAGCGTGGCCACGCCGTGATTCCCAGCGCATCGCTCGTCCCCGATCGGGACGGATCGGTCCTTTTCACCACCGCGGGGATGCATCCCCTGGTTCCCTATCTGATGGGCCGCGAACACATGGCCGGCGTCCGCTTGGTGAACTGTCAGAAATGCGTGCGCACCAGCGATATCGAGGAGGTCGGTGACCTCACCCATCTGACTTTCTTCGAGATGCTCGGGAACTGGTCGCTGGGCGATTATTACAAGCAGGATTCCATCCGCTGGAGCTATGAGTTCCTGACGCGAGAAGACCTGCTTGCCATTCCGCCGGACTTGCTTTGGGTGACGGTGTTCGAAGGTAACGAGGTTGCCCCGCGCGACGACGAGGCTGCGTCGGTGTGGCGCGCATTGGGCATTCCGGAGGATCGCATCGTCTTCCTGGGCGTTGAGGACAATTGGTGGGCGGCGGGTCCGGAGGGTCCGTGCGGGCCGGATACCGAGATTTTCATCGATCGCACCGGCGAGCCCTGCGAGCGAGGCGCCGAGCTTTGCAAGCCGGGACACTGCGGTTGCGGGCGGTTCGTCGAAGTCTGGAACAACGTGTTCATGTCGTACGAGCGGCAGGGCAACACAGTGACCGAGCTGCCGCGCAAGAACGTCGATACCGGCATGGGTCTGGAGCGCACGCTGGCGATCCTGAACGGCGTCGAGAGCGTCTACGAGACCAGCCAGTTCCGGCCGATCCTGGAGCGGATTATCGAACTCTCGGGCCTGTCCGAGCAGGCGATCCGGGCGGATGCGAAAAAGCTCAGGGCGATCCGCATCCTGGCCGATCACATCCGGGCGTCGACCTTCATCATCGGCGACGAGATGGGGGTCAAACCCTCGAACCAGGGCCAGGGCTATGTGCTGCGCCGGCTGATCCGCCGCGCGATCCGCTATTGCGATGCGCTCGGAGTAAAGCCGGACGACTGGGTAGAATTGGCGAAGATCGTCATCGATCAAAACGGCGGACAGTATTCCGAACTGATTTCCAATCGCGAAACCATCCTGGCCGAACTTCGGCTGGAAAAGGACCGGTTCGAGAAGACGCTCGCCAAGGGGACCAAGATGCTCGAAAAGGAAATCGAGCGTCTCAAGGAATCCGGCGGCAACATGCTCGAAGGCGAAATCGGCTTCCGTCTCTACGACACCTACGGTTTTCCGGTCGAATTCACCAATGAGCTGTTAAAGGAGGAGGGGCTGAGCGTCGACATGGAACGCTTCCAGCATGCCTTCGCCGAACACAAGGAAAAGTCGAAGGCGGAAGCCGCGAAGAGCGGTCTGGCCGACGACAGCGAAGAAAGCATCAAGTACCACACCGCGACCCACCTCCTGCATGCGGCGCTGCGATCGAAGCTTGGCGAAAGCGTGCATCAGAAGGGATCGAACATCAATCGCGAGCGGATGCGGTTCGACTTCACCTTCGATCGCGCCATGAAGCCGGAAGAAGTCAAGCAAATAGAAGGCATGGTGCAGCAATGGATCGATGCGGATCTGCCGGTGGAGCGCACCGTCATGCCGCTTGACGAAGCGCGCGCTTCCGGCGCGATCGGGTTGTTCGCCGACCGCTATGGCGACGAAGTTTCGGTCTACAAAATCGGCGACGTGTCGCTCGAGTTCTGCGGCGGCCCGCATGTGAACAGGACCTCGGAAATCGGCCGCTTCCAGATCAAGAAGGAGCAGTCGTCTTCGGCCGGCGTCCGGCGCATCCGCGCGCAGATTTCGTAATAGACCGCGGAACGCAGCGCCACATTCGTCTCTGTGAAGGTTCGGTAGTGCGCCTCGAAGGATGGCCGATGGCCGCGAACGCTCATGGCGCTATACCGGCTAAAATCATCTCGACACCTGCCGCGGAAAGAGCAGAATGGCGTCCGGACACTAAAAGGTTGTCCGGATGTTGAATGAAAAAACGGAGGCCGTCATGAGAGGTTCTGTTGCCGCGATTGCTGTGGCGTTGGCGACGGTGGCGCTGAACGCCCCGGCCAGCGCGCTGAGCGGCCCGATGCCAGGCGCGAAACTGCAGCATCTGGCTCCGACCAATGTCGAGCAGGTGGTCGTCGTCCGGCGTGGTGGCGCTGTTGCGCGCGGTCCGCGCGGTGGCGTGGCGGCCGTCGGACGGACCACTGTGGTCCGTCCTCCAGGTGTGCGCCCGGGCGTCCGGCCCGGTTATGGTCCCCGCTACGTACGCCCCGCGTACCGCTGGGGCCCCGGCGGCGCGATCGCCGCCGGAGCAGCCCTTGGCTTCGTCGCCGCCGGAACCGCGGCGGCATGGGCCGGTGCTGCGCCTGCGCCGGGCTACTGCTGGTACTACACCGATCCCAGCCGGACCCAGGGTTTCTGGGACGTTTGCCCGTAACGCGGACGGGTTATTTCGGGCTGCGATTTGGCGGGATGTCGATGACCTCATGAAGCGAAAGCGCTTCATGAGGTTTTTGGCGTCAGCGATGCGCTCGCGTGCCTCTGCCCCCGCTAAAGTCTGATGTGAAATAGATGGGCAGCCGCAGGGTTATAAATTATCGTACCCGGCACAGAAACTTGAACAGAAAAGTTGGAGGCAAGGATGAGATTGGGATTGTGGTCGAGCGCTGTTGCGGCATGCAGCCTGTTAGCGGCCGTGCCGGCGTCGGCGCAGGGCGTCAAGATCGGCATTCTGAACGACCAGTCCGGGGTCTATGCCGACTATGGCGGCAAGTGGTCGTTCGAAGCCGCGAAAATGGCGGTGGAGGATTTCGGCGGCGAGGTGCTCGGCAAGAAGATCGAAGTGGTCTCGGCCGACCACCAGAACAAGCCCGACCTCGCGACCGCCATCGCGCGGCGCTGGTATGAGGTCGAAGGCGTCGACATGATCACCGAGCTCACCACGTCGTCGGTGGCGCTGGCGATCCACGACCTGTCGAAGCAGATGAAGAAGATCGACATCGTGGTGGGTGCCGCGACCTCGCGCCTGACCGGCGATGCCTGCCAGCCTTACGGCTTTCACTGGGCCTACGATACCCACGCGCTTGCGGTCGGCACCGGGGGCTCGCTGGTCAAGACCGGCGGCGATTCCTGGTTTTTCATGACCGCGGATTATGCGTTCGGCTACGCGCTGGAAAAGGACACCGGCGACTTCGTCAAGGCCAATGGCGGCAAGGTGCTCGGCGCCGTCCGCATTCCCCTGAACTCCTCGGACTTCTCCTCGTTCCTGCTGCAGGCGCAAAGCTCGAAGGCGAAGATCATCGGGCTTGCCAACGCCGGCCTCGACACCACCAACTCGATCAAGCAGGCGGCGGAATTCGGCATCGTCAAGGGCGGCCAGAAACTGGCGGGCCTGCTGCTGACGCTGGCTGAAGTGCACGGCCTTGGTCTCGAAGCCGCGCAGGGCCTGGTGCTGACCGAAGCCTACTACTGGGATCGCGACGACAAGAGCCGCGACCTCGCCAACCGCTTCTTCAAGCGCACCGGCCGGATGCCGAACATGATCCAGGCCGGCACCTATTCGGCGACGCTGCAGTATTTGAAAGCGGTCAAGGCGGCAGGCACCAAGGATACCGAAGCCGTCGCGGCCAAGCTGAAAGAGCTGCCGGTCGACGATCTGTTCGGGAAAGGCAAGGTGCTGCCGAACGGACGCTATGTGCACGACCTCTATTTGTTCGAAGTCAAGAAGCCCTCGGAATCCAAGAAGCCGTGGGATTACTACAAGGAACTCGCGGTGGTGCCCGGCGACAAGGCGTTCCCGACCGCCGCGGAAAGCGGCTGCCCGTTGACGAAATAGTGAGCGAACCAACGTCGTCATTGCGAGCGAAGCGAAGCAATCCAGAAGCCACAACGAAAGACTGGATTGCTTCGTCGCTTCGCTCCTCGCAATGACGGTGCGCCTCAATACCCGGTCATCTCGAGATAGCCAACGCCGCTATGGCTGCCGCGAAAACTGATTGGTCCTTCCCAATAGGGAAAGCTCGTTGCCATCCAGCTGCGTGTATTCAACGGCGCCGTTTCGATCCTGAGTCCGCGCGATGGAATCGCGATGCTCCATTGCGTCGGCACCTTGCGGTCCGCGACCTCGGCCGACGATAGCGGCGTCATGACGATATCCGCAGGTGCAACCTGCGTGGACTTTCCGTCCGGTCCGATCCAGCTGCCCGAAAAATAATTTTGCCCATCCTTCTGCCGCAGTCGAAACAGCATGAGTTTCTCGGCTGAATCCAGATGCAGCGAAAACCAATCCCAGCCGGTCTGGTCGGAGGCGAGCGGCTGGCTGCTCCACTCGCGATCCATCCAGGCGAGGCCCGCGACTTGCACGGGTTTGTCGTCGATCGTGAGGATACCCGTCGCCTTGAAATAGGGCTGGCTGAAATAATACGACGCCTGGCCGCGCTCCGATTTCCGGCTGTAGCCGGCGTCGCCTTGCAGCACCAGCGGCCGGTCGGTGTCCAGACGCAACGCATAGCTGAAATCAGCGGCCGATGCCTTGAGACCGAGCGGTGCGATAGCGGTGTCCGACATTCCGTCGAGCTCGCGCATTTCCCAGGAATCGATCCAGGCGCGAAACGGCTTTGCATCGACGCCGGCTTGTCCGACTCCGCCGCGCGCGAATGTCTCGGCATAACGATGCGTGTCGGCGCTGGTCACGGCGGCATGCCCCATCCAGATCTGCTGGTTGGCCCAACCCTGCAGCTCGGCGCCCGGCGCCATCGCCTGCCGGAATAGCGTCCATTGTGCGCCATAGGATGCACCGCCCGAATCCATCAGGTTAGCGGTTACGTACCACCACTCGATGCGATACTCCGGATGCGGGCCGTGATCGGCGGGAAAGCTCAGCATCCTGCCAGGCACGACGGTTGCGAAACCGCTGGTCTCACGGCCCAGCCCTGCAAAGCCTTGCGCGAGCGATGGCTTGCGGCCTAGCGCCAGCAAGGCAAGCCCGCCGGCGAAGCCGCGACGCGAGAGGTGCAGGTCAGCGCTCATCGGCAAAAATCTTCGCCAAGGCAGCCGGCTGCATCCGCGCCAGCTTGAGAACGGGAAGCAGCGCTGCGAGCAGCGCCGCCAGCATTGCCACGGCCAGAAGCTCGACCAAGTGCAGCGGGAAAACGTGAAACGGCAGCCGCCAGCCGAACGCTTTCACGTTCACGATGGCGATCAGGCACCACGCCACCAGAAGGCCGAGCGGCAGCGCCAGCAAGGCCGTGATCAGCGCGACCGACATGGTCTTCAGGAGCTCGATGACCGCAAGCCGGCGACGTGTGATCCCGATCGCCCAAAGCGGCGCCAGCTGCGACAGGCGCGAATTGCTCAGCGTCAGCAGGCTGGTAAGTAATGCAACGCCGGCCACGCCGAGGGTGAAGGCATTCAGCGCCGCGGTGACGGCAAAGGTACGATTGAAAATCCGGGTCAACTCGGCCTTCAGCGTGGCCTGATCCGCAAGATTGCGGCCGTCAAGACCGAATTTGCTCTGGAGTTCCGCGATCAGCGCGGGCACCGCAACGGGTGCAACACGCAGACCCATTCTGGTTTGAGGTATTTCGGGAAAACGCCGGAGCATCGCATCGATGTTGACGCCGATCTGGCCTTTCGGGTTGCCGTAATCGGCATAAATCCCGACAATCTGCAGCGGCCAGTTTCCCGCTGGAGCCGGCGCTTGAATGTGATCGCCGAGTCCAAGCTTGATGCGACGCGAAAGTTGCTCGCTGATCAGCGCGGCATCGCCGTTGCGCACGCGATCCCAGACATCGGCGGTGGATTGCAACAGCGGCCAGCGATCCCGATAGGTGGCGTGATCGGCGAAGCCGAGAATTTCCACCGACCAGCCGTCGATTTGCACATCGGCTCTGCCGCCGGGCAGGATCGCCTCAACTTCGGGTCGCTGGCGCAGCCACGCCTTGATCTCCGCGGCCTGCGCATCGTCGGACGCATTGAGGTAGATGTCCGCAGCCAGTCGCCCGTCGAGCCAGCCGGTGAACGTCTTGCTGAAACTTTCAACCATGGTGCTGACGCCGACATTGACCGCGAGCGCCAGCAGCAGCGCCATCAAGGCCAGCGACAATCCGGATAATTGCTGCCGGCTGTCGGCCCAGAACCATGCCGCAAGCGGGCGGCGCGCGCTGCGTTGGCCGAGATGAAGCGCAAAACCCAGCACCACAGGCAGGCCGAGCGCCGCGCCGAGCAGCAACGCCGCCAACACCGCAAATCCTGAGATCAGCGAATCGCCGAACCACAGAAACGCAGCGGCGGCGGCAAATACCACGAAGGCAAGCACGCCTTGCAACAACAGCCATCGCTGTTGTGCCTGTTGCCAGGCGTAGGGCTGCGCGGCGGCGAGCACGGGAAGGCGGATTGCCTTGGTGAGGCTTGTCGCGGCCGCCGCTAGCGCGCCGAGCACGCTGATCGCAAGACCTGCGGTCCACCATTCAGGTTTGAGCGTTAGCTGCCCCGGAATCTGCGCGCCGTAAAGCCCGCGCAGGGAAGCCGCGACATCGGGCAGCAAGGAGGCCGCGATCAGATAGCCGCAGACCAATCCGACCAGCCCCGCGACCAGCGCCAGCGATACCAGTTCGATCAGCAGCATCACGTTCAGATTGCGCGACGAAACCCCGCAGGCGCGCAAGGTGCGCAGCATCGGCAGACGCTGCTCGAAGGCAAGGCCGATCGCGGAATTGACGATGAATAGTCCGACCAGGAACGACAGCAGGCCGAACGCGGTCAGATTGAGATGAAAGCTGTCGGTGAGCCGTTCGAGGTCGCTCTCCGCATCCGGTTCGACCAGGCGGAGTTTGTCGCCGACGACCGCTTCGAGCGGCGCACGGCTGCCTTTTGCCTTGCCGATCAACAATCGCGAAGCCTGGTCCGGCATTTTCAACAGCCGTTGAGCGAAACCGATATCGACCACCAAGACGCCGGGGACCAGTTGTGTCGCTATCCTGAGCGGCGGCATCGTCATCGCGCCGGTCGTTGGTGCCGCGCCTTCCCTTTGCTTGAGGTCGGACAACGTCTCCGGCGCCGCCAGTGTTTCACCTGGCGGCAAAACAAAGGATTGCAGGCCGGCCCTCCCAATCGCCGGTGCATTTCCGACCTCGGCAGGCAGCGTGACCGGTTCGATACCCAACAGCCGGAACGACCGTCCGCCGATCTGGACGCGGCCTTCGAGAACGGGAGAGACCGGCCAGCCGGCGCGGCGCAGATCGACAAAGAGTTGCTGCGGGAATGTCGCTCCCTCGCGGCCGACCAGCATCGCCGTCCGCGCGCCGCCGAACGTCGCCGCAGCACGGTCGTAGCTCAGGCGGGCCTGCTGATTCAGCGCCTGCACCCCGCTCCACAGCGCGGTCGCCGAGATCAGTCCGACCAGCAAGGTCGCCAGCTGCATCGGATGCCGCCGCCAGTGGCTCAGCAACACCTTAAGGATCCAGATCGCGCGGTTCATGTGATTACCCCCGCGTGGAGATGAACCTGCCGGTCCAGCGTTGCGGCGAGGCGCAGGCTGTGGGTGACCATCAGGAAACCGCAGCCGGTTCGCGCGACCAGATCACGGGCAAGATTGAGAACCTCATCCGCCGTCGCCTCGTCGAGATTTCCGGTGGGCTCGTCGGCGAGCAGGAGAAGCGGTTTTATCGCCAGTGCGCGGCCGATGGCGACTCGTTGCTGCTGACCGCCGGACAGTTGCTCTGGATAGCGTTTCAACAAAGTGCCCAGCCCAAGACGTTGCACAAGCTCCGCCTGCCAGACCGGGTCATAGCGCTCGGCGATACGCGACTGGAACGCGAGGTTATCGGCAACGTCGAGGCTCGGGATCAGGTTGAACTGCTGAAACACCAGCCCAAGCCGATCGCGCCGCAACGCCGCGCGGCCGGCGTCGGACAAGCCCGAAACCAGCGTTTCGCCGAGCCGGATTTCGCCGTCGTCAGCCTGATCGAGGCCGGCGATCAGGTGCAGCAGCGTGCTTTTGCCGCTGCCGGATTCGCCGGTCAGCGCGACGCTCTCGCCGGCCGCAATAGCAAGATGCACGCCGCGCAGCACCGCGACCTGTTCACCGGCAGAGCGATAGGATTTGGTCAGATTCCGGATGCTCAACATGATCGGTCCGCCGGCCGCCAAGCAAGCTGCCTCATGAAGGCTTCTGGTACTTCAGCACGAATTCATCGACCGGCACCTGCGGGCGGAACACCGCGGCATCGCGCGGGTCTTCGGGATGGCGCAGGAAGTTGCCTTCGTCGACGAGCTTGAAACCGGCGGCCTCGATTTCCCCGCGCAGCACGCTTTCCTCGATGCGATGCAGGGTCTTGGCCACGGTGATGCCGTCGCCGGGGCGCGCCGAATGATCGGCGATGATCAGAAAGCCGCCGGGTTTTAGCGCTGCGAACATCTTGCGGTTCATCTCGGCGCGATCGACCGGCATGTAAGTCACATCGTGATAGGCAAAGAAGAACGTAATCAAATCCAATGCCTTCACGTCGGGCGGAATCGGGTCGTCGAAATCCCGGATCACATGCACGACGTTTTTCATGGCGGGCGACTGCGCGCGAATGTCGAACTTGTCCTTGACGAAGCGTTCGATCACCGCGGCCGAATCCTGGGCATAGACGGTGCCGGTCGGGCCGACGGCGCGCGCCAGCAATTCGGTGCTATAGCCGGCGCCGGCTTCCATATCGAGCACCTTCATCCCCGCTTTGACGCCGGTGAAGGGCAGCATCTTGCCGGGCTCGCGACGTTTGTCGGTTTGCCGGTCGGCGTCGGTCCGATCGGGTGAGGCGACGATGGCCTGATAGTCCGGCGTTGCCGTTTCTTGCGCGGCGGCGGGAAGCATGGCGAGCCCTGCCAGAATCGAAAATATTGCAAGAACGCCGATACGCGCGCGGCAGTGATTACTGGTTTCGACCATCAGAATATCCTCATGTTGCGGTCCAACATATCAATGCGGCCCGAAGATCGCTGGCCTTAAGGTGAAAATGCCCGATTGCATTTGCGCCGATGCAACGGGTAGCATTGTGGCAGGCCCGGTCACAGGGCCGCAAAGCGGAAAAAAGCGACTTTTGGGGGTTCGATCATGATCGCGCAGCCGACGCCAAAAGGCGCATGGAAAATCACGTTCCTGCTGTTTCTGTTCATGCTGGTGAATTTTGCGGACAAGAACGTGGTCAACCTTGCCGGCGTGCCGATCAAGACGGAGTTAGGTCTTGACCCGGAGCAATTCGGTTTTCTCGGCTCGGCGTTCTTCTTCCTGTTCTCTACCTCGGCCATCGTAGTCGGCTTCATCGTCAATCGCGTCGCCACCCGCTGGGTGCTGCTGGTGCTGGCGGCGGTTTGGGCGCTGACCCAGTTCCCGATGCTTGGCACCGTCAGTTTCACCACGCTGGTGATCTGCCGCATCATTCTGGGCGCCGGCGAGGGGCCGGCGTTCTCGGTGGCGGTGCATGCGGTCTACAAATGGTTTCCCGACGAGAAGCGAACGCTGCCCACCGCCATCCTGTCGCAGGGATCGGCGTTCGGCGTGATTCTCGCGATGCCTGCGCTGAACTGGATCATCGTTCATCATAGCTGGCACTACGCCTTCGGCGCGCTTGGCGTGGTCGGCCTGATGTGGGTGGTGGCGTGGCTCATCATGGGTAAGGAAGGTCCGTTGGTGCAGACGACGGCAATGGCCGCGACCGATCCACGCGTTCCTTACTTCCAGCTCCTGACGTCGCGCACCTTTATCGGCTGCTGCGCCGCGACCTTCGGCGCCTATTGGGCGCTGTCGCTCGGACTGACCTGGTTCACGTCCTTCGCCATAGAGGGGCTCGGCTTCAGCCAAAGCGACGCCGGCTGGATCACGGTGCTGCCATGGGTATTCGGCGCCGTCATTGTGCTGCTAACGGGATGGGTTTCACAGGTGCTAATGGCGCGCGGCATCACGACGCGCGGCGCCCGCGGCATCCTTGGTTCGGTCCCACTGATTGTCGGCGGCGTCATCCTCGCGACCATGCCGCATGTCAGCGGCAGTGGCCTGCAGATGACACTGCTGGTGATCGGCTCCGGATTGTGCGGGTCGATCTATGTGGTCTGTCCGCCGATGCTCGGCGAGTTCACCCCAGTGCAGCAGCGCGGCGCCGTGATCTCGATCTATGGCGCGATCTTCACGCTGGCGGGTGTTGTAGCCCCGTATACGATGGGCCGCGTGATCAAAGCCGCTGCGACGCCGCTTGAGGGCTACATGACCGGCTTCACCATCAACGCTGTTATTATGATCGTATCGGGATTGCTCGGGCTATTGCTGCTGTGGCCCAACACCGAGCGTGCACGCCTGCTGCGCGAGGTGCCGCAGCCGAAATTCGCTTGACGGTTGAAAAGCAGGCGCGCGAGTTGATAGTATCGCTCCGATAATCGAGGAGGGCGCCGCCGATGATGGACCAGATCAGACGCACCATACTGACCACCGGCGCCGCGGCGACCGCGATGGCGGCAGCACCGCGCGTGTTCGCCCAGGCCGGACAAGGAGGAACTGCGATGAGCATTTTCGAGAAAGGCGGCGTTCGCATCCACTTTGAGGAGGCCGGTTCCGGCTTCCCGTTGCTGCTCATCGCGGGCGGCGGATTGAACTCGACGATCTCGGGCTTCAGCGGCCCCAGTTCGCCCTTCAACCCGATCGAGGAGTTCAAGGCGGAATACCGCTGCATCGCATCCGACCTGCGCAACGCCAACGCCGGTCAGTCCACCGGGCCGCTCGAGGTCGACCGTCCCTGGGATGCCTACACCGACGACCACCTCGGTCTGATGGACCATCTGGGCATCGGCAAGTTCATGGTGTTGGGCTTCTGCATCGGCGGCCCCTTCATCTGGAACCTGTTGCGGCGGGCACCCGATCGCATCGTCGCGGCGGTGCTGGCGCAGCCCAGCGGGTCGCGTCCGGAGATGCGCGATCTGTTCTACGAAAACAACATGAAGGGCTGGGGCCCGGAGTTGCTCAAGCGCCGGCCCGCCATCACCATGGAGACGGTCGACAAATTCCTGACCAAGATGTACCGCACCAATCCCGACTTCGTGTTCACGGTGACGCGCGATTTCGTGCGCAATTGCCAGACGCCGGTACTGATCCTGCCGGACGATATCCCGGCGCATCCCTACGCCGTCGCGATGGAAGCGGCGATGCTGGCGCCGAAGGCCGAGGTGAGCATGTTCCCGTGGAAGGAGCCCAAGGAGCGGATTCCGCTGGCGGTGCGCCAGATCCATTCCTTCCTCCGCGCGCACCGGCCCGTTGCTGCGTGACGCCCGCTTTCTTCACCTCTCCCCGCACGGGAGGTCGAAGCCGGAGCGAAGCGCAGGCTTCGGGTGAGGGGTCTCTCCACGTGCTCTGACTTGCGGCAACCCCTCACCCGGATCGCATCTTGCGATGCGATCCGACCTCTCCCCTGCGGGGAGAGGTGAAGGGGCACTACTCTGCAGCCGCGCCGAACTGTCTTACGCTATCACGCGCGCCTCGCACCAGACGGCCCGGGCGGGCGCCCGTCGCTTTGCCCTCGCGCTGCGTCACCACGCCGGAGACGATGGTGGCATCATAGCCGTCGATCTGCTGCAGCAGGCGGCGGCCGCCGACCGGAAGATCGTAATGAACCTTCGGTGGATGCATATGCAGCCGGTCATAGTCGATGACGTTGATATCCGCCTTGTAGCCGGGCGCCAGCACGCCACGATCGCCAAGGCCGACCGACAGCGCGGTCTTGCGCGACTGCGCCGCGACCACGAAGGGAATCGACAGTTTTTCGCCGCGGCTGCGGTCGCGGGTCCAGTGGGTCAAGAGATAGGTCGGAAAACTCGCGTCGCAGATGATGCCGCAATGCGCGCCGCCGTCGCTCAGGCCCGGCACCGAATGCGGGTCGCTCAGCATCTCGCGCACGGCATCGAGATTGCCGTCGACGTAGTTCAGGAACGGCACGTAGAGCATGCCGCGGCCTTCGTCGGCGAGCATTGCCTCATAGGCCAGTTCTTCCGGCTGCCGTCCCTGACGGCGGGCCTGCGGTCCTAGCGCGTTTTCCAGCGGCTGCTCATAGTCCGGCGGATCGCCGAGCAGGTACATCTTGTCGTAGTTGGGACGGAAGAACAGCGGATCGTCGGTCGAGCTTGCCGTCTCGCTCAGGATCGCGGCGCGCACTTCCGGCTGATGCAGGCGCTTAAGCCGCTCTTCGAGCGGCAGATGCGCGATCGCCTTGTAGGTCGGATGGGTCTGGAACGGATTGCGCGACAGCTCCAATCCGAGCAACAGCCCCACAGGGCGCGCGGCGATCTGGGCTGTGATCGACAATCCGCGCGCGGAAGCCTCGTTGATGCTGTCCAGTGTCTGGCGCCAGCGCCGCGGCGCCTTGTCGGCTTGCGTTACCGAAAACGAAATCGGACACTTCGTATTTTCCGCCACCCGCAGCATCATCGGCAGGTCTTCGTGGATGCTGCCCTGGTCCAGCACGAATTGCAGCACGCTGCGGCCGACCTTGTGCATCGCGCCGGCAATCGCGGTCAGTTCATCCTCACCGGCCTTCAGCGTCGGGGTGTAGTCGCCGGTCGAAGTGCGGTGGTTGAGAGTGCGCGAAGTCGAGAAGCCCAGCGCGCCAGCGCGTACGGCGTCGCCGGCAAGTGCGGCCATCGCGCGGTTATCCTCGGGCGTTGCCGGATCGCGGCGCGCGCCGCGTTCGCCCATCACATAGACGCGCAGCGCGGCGTGCGGCAGTTGGGCGCCGATGTCCATGTCGAACGGCCGTCGCGACAGCCAGTCCATGTAGTCCGGAAAACTCTCCCAGTCCCAGGGTATGCCGGCGCTGAGCACCGGCTCCGGAATATCCTCGACACCTTCCATCAACTGGATCAGCCGCTGGTGGTCGGTCGGCTTGCATGGCGCAAAACCGACCCCGCAATTGCCCATGATCGCGGTGGTGACGCCATTCTGCGATGACGGCGAGATGTCGTTGGCCCAGGTGACCTGCCCATCGTAATGGGTATGCAGATCGACGAAGCCGGGCGTAACCAGTTTGCCCCGGGCGTCGATCTCTTCGGCACCGTTGGCCGAGACCTTGCCGACCTCCGTGATGCGGCCATCGCTGATGGCGACGTCGGCCTCGAACAGTTCGCCGCCAAAACCGTCGGCGATGGTGCCGCCGCGAATCACGAGGCTTGGATGTTCGGCCATGACGTTTCATCCCAATTCGATTTAGAGGCGGATTTGCCGCCCATCATGAATTTGCGCCGCCTCAAGTCAACCGCCGCGTTTGAGCTTCAGGGTTGCATAAGCCTGACGTTCGATCTTCTCGACGCTCTTGCGCGGGTTCCGGTCGGTGATCAGCGCCAGCACCACGGTGAAGATCATGAATACGGCCGAGGCGCCGAACACCCAATGCGGCATGTCCTGATCCATGATCCAGCCGAACAGCAGCGGGCTGATGATGCCGCCGATATTAAAACCGGTAGAGACGATGCCGAATGCCCGGCCGGCAGCACCCGGAGGGGCCGCATTGCGGACCAGCATGTCGCGCGATGGTGCGATCACGCCGCCGAGGAAGCCCGCCATCGCCATTGCCGCGATGAGCGGCACCGGTGGCAATGTGAAGATCGCGATGACCAGCACAATGGCGGCATTGAGCGCGAAGCACGCTGCGGCGAGCTGGCCGTGACGATGGGTCCTGTCGGCGAGAAAGCCGCCCGCCAGCACACCGGCGGCGCTGCAGCCGAGCAACGCCGTTAGAGCGATATTGGCGATCGAGAAGGTGTTGCCATAACCGCTCATCAGCGCGACCACGCCGAAATTGCCGATCCCGGCGGTGGAAAGACTGAGCAGCATGAAGAAGGCGGTCAGCAGAATGATTGCCGGCGTGACGACGTTCTGCTGCGGTGCCTCGATGCCATCGGTTCCGCGGTCGGCGGCGCTGGCGTCGGGAATGCCGACGGCAAGTAACAGCAGCGCGACAAGCGGACCCACCGCGCCGGCTACGATCAACGTGCCATGGCCTCCGGTCATGGCTACCAGCGCAGCGACAATGGCAGGCGCGACGGCGCCGCCGAGAAATCCGGCGAAGGTGTGGACCGAAAACGCACGGCCCATGCGCGCCTCATCCATGTGGGCCGACAGGATCGCGTAGTCCGCCGGGTGATAGACGCTGTTGGCGAGCCCTAGCAGCACCGCGCTGGCGATCAGCCAGGAATAGCTCAGATGGATGCCGAGCATGATCAGGGCGAAGCCGCCGACGGTAAGCCCGATCAGCAGGATTTTGCGGGCGCCGATGCGATCGCCGAGATAGCCCATCGGGGCCTGGGTCAGGCCGGATACGACGGCGAATACGGTAAGTGCAAAGCCGAGTTCGATATAGCCGACACCGAGTTGTTCCTTGAGAAAAGGAAACAGCATTGGCAGCACGAACAAATGAAAATGGCTGACCCAATGCGCCGTCGAAATTGCGATCAGCGTGCGCAGCGAGGTGTCCGTCTTCGCTTGGCGCGGCGCGGCCAGTATATCGACCATCTGGACGTGTACCCCGTTTGCTGTAGCGGCCCGGCAAGGCAGGTCGAAACTATCGGGTCGGCGGGTTATTTGTCTATAAATGCCGCTGCATAGAGCCCTTGTGATGGACGCTGGACGCAGCAATGGTGGCGGCATGGCCGATCCGTCGCATGGTTCAAAACAGCTCCGGGTGCTGCTGTCCGAAGGTTCCAGCACGTCCGCCCGCGAGGCCATCACCGCGCTGGGGCTGGCGGGTCATATTGTCGAGGTTTGCGATCCCTCACCGGTTTGTCTCGGCAGGTTTTCGCGCTTCGTCGGCAAATTTCATCGCTGCCCGGGCCTTCGCGACGATCCGGCCGGTTACCTGTCGTTCGTCGAGAAGCTGCTGGTGGAGCGGCCGTTCGATGCGCTGCTGCCGATTCACGAACAGGGGTTTGTGTTCGCGCGGGTAAAGCAGCGGTTCGAAACGCGCGTAGGCCTCGCGTTGCCCGGCTTCGAAAGCTACCGCACCGCACACAGCAAGGCCGGCTTCAGCCGACTGCTCGATGAACTGCGGCTGCCGCAGCCGGCAACGCAAATCGTGACATCGCCGGGCGAGTTGCGCGCCGCCATTCGCTTTCCCTGCGTCGTCAAAACCTCGATTGGCACGGCGAGCCGCGGTATCTGGTTTGTGCGGGATGAAGCCGCGTTGACGATGGCGCTGCAGGAACTCGGCGCGACGGATGCCTTCGCCGGCGAGGTGTTGGTGCAGGATCTGGTCGCGGGCGCGACCGAAAAAGCGCAAGCCGTATTTTCGCGCGGCCAACTGCTCGGCTTTCATGCTTACAAGCAAATTGCCGCCGGCGCCGGTGGCGGCGAAGCGATCAAGCAAAGCGTGCGGCGACCAAAGGTGCGCGCCGATGTCGCAACAATCGGGGAGCGGCTCGGCTGGCACGGCGCATTGTCGGTCGACATCATCATGCCGGAGGAGGGCTCTCACCTCTTCATCGACTGCAACCCGCGTCTGGTCGAACCGATGAGCGCCTATCTTGCCGGGCTCGATCTGGTTGATTTGCTGCTGCGGGTTTCGCAGGGCAAAACAGCCGAGCCCGCGCCGGACAGCAGGGAAGGTGTACGAACCCATCTCGTCATGCAGGCGTTGCTAGGTTACGCCGCGCGCGAGGGAACACGGCGAGAAATTTTTCGCGAATGCATGCGTGTGGCCGCCGGACGCGGGCCTTATGCAGACAGTGTCGAGGAACTGACGCCGGTGCGCCGTGACTGGATCAGCGCCGTGCCGCTTGCGATGACCGCCCTGGCGCTGCTCGCCAATCCAAAGCTGGCGGGCACGCTATCGAAAAAAGGCTGGGGCGGCCATCTGCTGGGGATCGAGAGCATCCGTCTGATCGAGAGTGAAAATTTCAGCCGGATCGAGGGATGATTTCACAGCGGTTGATCGTCTTCGCCGTAGCGGTCACGCTTGGGCGTGGCCATGTCGCCATCCTCGTCGTCGTCGTCCGCGACCGCTTTGGGCGGCGGTTTCTTCCCGCTATCCTTGGCCGTCTTGCCCTTCTGGGGCTTGTTGCTGGTTCCGCCCATAAATATGTCCTGACTTGATGGTTTTAACCTCAATCTCACCGCCATTGACGGGCATATTAACCACCAGATGCGCAATCTTCACTGCCTTTTTCCGCTATTCGGCGTAAAGGGGAGCGAAGATTCGTAAGTCTATTCAAGGCAACACGGAGTTAAGCGTGAAGAAACCGAAACTGGAAATCGAAGAACCGCAGCCTCGCAAGATATTGCGCGCCGACAAGGCGCCGACTGATGGCTACTCGCTTGTCGTGGACGGGCACTTCAAGTCGCATCACGCCACGGTCGAAGCCGCGGAAGAGGCGGGAATGGCGCTGAAGAACCAGTACCAGATGCTTCAGGTGCAGGTTTACGATGCCGCGACCAAGACGCGGTCGATGATCGAGTGGCCCGCGCCTGTTTGATGGATCAAGTCCTGCGCCCCCCGCTTTGCTGACTGGACAGCCAGTCGCTCAAAGCCGGCGCTTTTCCCTCCGATTGCTTCGCCGATTTGCCGCGCGGCTTCTTGGCCGCCGGGGCAGGCCGCGCGGGCTCGGCGGCTTCCTTGGCGAGGCGCAATGCTTTCAGCCTAGCCATGTTGTCCAGCACGGCTTTGGCGGTGGCATCGCGGTCCTTTTTGCCCGTTTTGGCATCCTCGGCGGCTTTCGCGGCCTTGTTGAAACGCGCCTCGGCGCGGTCGCGTTCGTCTTTTGTCATGTCAGGTCGACTTCTTTTTCCTGGGCTTCACTTTGGCTTCGACCGGGTTGGCGCGGTCGGCGGCTTCCTTGGCCAGCCGGATCGCGCGCAGGTTCGCCGTCCGCTTGCGAATTGCGATGTCGGCAGCCGCGATATCGGCCATCGCCTTGATACCTTCGGCGTCCTGGGCGAGCTTTCTGTTGAGCCGGATCTCCTTCATCTCGGCGGCGGTTTTCGGTTCGTCATCCATAGGGCACCTCAAATTCGCCGGGCAGAGTCGTAGCGCGGCTGTTCCGGCAGCACTGATACCATGTTTCAGCGCGTGAAAACGGCCTGTTTGAGGGCGTCCAGGCCGGAAAAGCTGAGGCAGTTAATGCTCACAACGCAACCTAATGCGCGTGCTGGAGGACGGCTTCATCCGCGTCATCCTCAACAACGGCGTGATCGAATTCCGCCAGCCATGCCTTCAACATGGGTGAGGCCGTTCCCGCGGCCTTCAATTGCCGCAAAGCAATCCGGATACCGGTGCGGCCGTGGCGATCCAAGGCCGGGTTCGAAGGCGGCTCGCCGGCCCTGATCGCGTCCACGACGCGGCGTTTGATCGCAAGAAACTCCGGAAGCCCAAAACGCTCGAGCATCCGTTGAAACGAATCGTGGCACGCGGTGTCGAACAGTTCGCCTAGGTCGCGCACCGGATGTCCCGGATATAGATGCGCGCAGGGAATCCACCCCTCGGGGATCGGCTCTGTTGCGGCATGGGTGCGGCCACTTTTCAGGAGTTTCGGCAGGACATGCGTATGCGGCCCGTCCGGGCTTTTGCCCGACGCGGGCGGGATCGGCTGATACACCTCGATGCGGCCGATCCGGCTGATGAAAACGCGGTGCGGATTTACTTCAAGCAGCATGCCCATTGCGGGATTTGTGGGATCGAACACCGGACGTCCGCAATGCCGGCGCAACCGCGTCGCCATATCAGGATCGTCGAGCCGCACGCATAGGTCGGCCTGCAGCGCGCCGAGACCGAGGTCGAACAGGATCGATCCGCGGTGTTTCGGCTGCAGCGCTTCACGATCAACGTCGAGTTCCGTCAACACGGTGCGCCGGTTCATCGCGCACGCGCGGGCCGGCAGGCAAAAGGCCACCCGTTGGCTCCAGCTCGATCTGGTGATGCATTCGAACGCGAATGGCCAGCAGTCATCGGATAGTTCGATGGCGATGCCGCCGCGCGCCGTGACGGCTGCGGCGCCGGGTTCCGACCGTGTCAGGCTGACTTTCTCATCGCGGTCGCGGGAAAATTCAGCAATGCCGCCGAAGGTGCCGAGACTCCATTGCGTATCGGCATCGGCGATTTGCGCGTGCAGCAAATCGATCGCCGCGCTTTGTATGGCCATGGATCGGTATTCCCCCGGCGTTCAGCCGGAAGAATACCGCTTTGCCTGGCCGTAACAAGCGGGGCTGGCTCTCAGAACGTAGCACCCGCCTTGACCCAGAACGTCCTGCCCGGGAGCGGATAGGCGTTGAACCGGTCGGGCGTGAATGCGCTGGCGATGGCGTAGTCGTAATACAGCGCATTGAACACGTTATTGACGCTGACCGACCAGAAGTACCTGTCGTATTCACCGCTCAGCTTGAAATCCACCGTGGCATTGGCGGGGATCAACGGCTGGGTGTTGGGCTGATCGTTGTCCATGCGGCGGCTGCTCCAGGAACGCACTGTCGCGTCGACCACGAGGTATTTCTGCCAGGCGTTCCAGGTCACGCCGCCACTCGCCGTGTAGCGCGACACCAGCGGCACGTCATTGCCCGTGAAGGGCCCTTCGCGGAACACCGCGCGGGTAACGGCGAAACCGCCGCGGAACAGCAGGGTATCGTTTGCGCGGAATGTTGCGCTGGTCTCGGAGCCGTAGCGGCGGGTGGGATCGAGGTTGTAGTTGAAGAAGCCCACCGGATTGAAAAGGATCTCGTTGGTGAGTTCCATGTCGTAAACGCTGGATTGCATCGAAAACGCGCCGGCCCTGATGCGGAAGCCGCCTTCGACATCGTTGGACGTTTGCGTCTTCAGCGCGAAGTTTCCGGGGATGGCAATGAAGGTGACGGGGTCGAACGCAGGTCCCGATGAAACCCGCTCATCGACATTCGGCGTGCGGAATGCGTGCGCGGCACGGCCGAACACGGCAAACACGTCGTTGAAGCGATGCTCGATGCCGATATGCAGCGCGTGCTGGGTCTCGCCGTTGTCGAGCGGCATGGTCTGGGCGTCGCCGAAATAGTTCGGTGCGGCCGGGTTGAGCGCATCTCGCGCGGTCAGGTTGAAATGCTGGATTCTTCCGCCATAGGAGAAATCGGTAGTTGGAAGGAAGCTGATGGTCTGCTGCCAATAGGCGGCAACGGTTTGTTGCGACAGGTCGTACATGTGAATCGGCGGCGCGCCGTTAAACGCGCCTCGATTCTGGTGGAAGGTCGCGTCATAGAAATCGATGCCGGTCAGAATGTTCGAGGGCATTCCGAACACGACATTCTTGATGCTGAGACGGGGCGTCAGCGACCAGGTCTGCAATTTTGCGTCGACATAGGTGAAGTTGAACGTCGAGAGCGGGACGCCGCCCATGAAGGTGCCCTGCTGCTTCTTGTCACGCACGCCGCCGTCGACGATCAGTTCGGCGCCGTACCCCAGCGACTTGATGAAACCCGCGGTGGCATTGGCGCCCTGCTTTTCGGCATGATCGAACGGCGTCGCCGCACCCTTGCGGTCGGTGACCAGCTGATTGACGCCGATGGAAGGGTCCACCAACCTGCCGCCAGGGAATCCAAGCCCCTGATCGTCGCCGGACAAAGTCAGATAGGCCGTCAGATCGGGCGTCGTATAGCGGATATCGCCGACGGCACCGCGCTGCGCGAGCTTGTTGTTGACGCGGTATCCATCGGAGTTGATTTGGTTGCCATAGAACGATGTCGACCACGGCCCGGCGTTCGATGACGCCGACGCCGCGACCTGGCGCTGGCCGTAGGACCCGCCGCCAACTTCGACGCGAGCAGCGAGCGGCGGGCCGGTCACGCCGGTCTTGGTAACGATATTGACGACGCCGCCCATGACATTGTCGCCATACAGCACAGCGCCGCTGTTGCCTTTGGTGATCTCGATCCGCTGGATCGAATCGCGAGGAATCGTGGAGAGGTCCACGCCTTGCATATCGATGTCATTCACCCTGCGGCCGTTGATGAGGATCAGGGTATTCGAGACCCCGGTGGCGCCGAAGCCGCGCAGATCGACGGTGGTCTGCGCGCCGTTCACGGCACCGAACAGCGATGTCAGCTGGACGCCAGGCACCTGCGCGATGATCTCTTGCACCGTCTGAGCCGGCGAATTCGCGATCTCTTCCGCGCTGATGACCGTCGTGGAAGCGCCGGCCAGGATGTTCGGGGTTGGCGTCGTGGCCACAGGCGCAGGCCCGCTGGATGGCTGCGCCGCAGGCGCCGTTTGCGGCGTCGGGGCGCGGGTAATGCGGCCGAGCCGCGAAGCCCATTCAGATGAAGGCTCCACGCGATTGCGGTCTACCGGTTTGGGTGGATTGACCTCGATCGCCGGCAACGGCTCAGCAGAAACGGTCTGCTGCGCATTTGCTGCGGAGATGCCTAAGGAGACGATCGGAACGAGAAAAGTCGAGGCAAGCAAACAGGTGCGTCGCCGCGTTGCGGCAGTGATGATGGAAGACATGGTTCAACCTCGGTATGACGTCAGTGGCACGTCACAGCGAACCAAGTCTCACCGATGTGCCTTTCAGCACCCCTGTGAAGCTAATGTCTGTACTCCCCGACCGACATCTTCGCGTGTGACCACGGCTGACGGCAGGTCTCCTGGCTCGCGGGTCGTTACCCTTCGCCGCCTTCCCAGGACCGAGATTCCCAGTGGCATGTGACGAAAGATTCACCGCTTACAGTTGCGGGGGCAGCCGCGGCATTGGGGACGTTTTCCCCGCACCGCATTCCCTTTTGATCCCCAGATGAGGAACCGTCACCATCAGTAAGGACCATGTCCCACTTTCGAGTCAATCGGGCCGCTTTCACGCCGGCGCTTTGTCCGTGACTGTGCCAGAAAAGCAACGCCACTGAGCGCCGAGCGCTAACCGCTCACCACCGGACCGCCGGCTTTTTTCCACGCGTCGATGCCGCCTTCGATATGCGCGGTGTTCGCAAGGCCGGCGTCGTTGGCGGCCTTTACCGCCATCGCCGAGCGCTCGCCGAACGCGCAGAAGAACACGATACGACGCCCGGTCGCTGCGGCAACCTCGCGCAGCATGCCGCCCGGCCGCAGGCTTTCTTCGATCGCGGGATACGGCGCATGCAGCGCGCCGGACAGCATGCCATGCTTGGCGCGCTCGCCGTTTTCGCGCAGGTCGACCAGGAGGATGTCCGGCTTTCCAAAACTGTCGATGGCATCGCGGGCGCTCAGCGCCAACCCCTGTTTTGCGAGATCGTCCTGATGCAGGCCGACATGCATGTTGGCGGGCAACACCACGTCCATCAGTTTCGGATTCGGCAGTTTCAGATTGTCCATCAAAGCGACATACTCATCGACCGAGCGCACCTGCAGCCGCGGATTGAAGCGTTTCTCCTCGCCGATGGTGGAGACGGTGTCGCCCTTGTAGTCGTGCGCGGGAAACACCAGCGTCTCGTCCGGCAGTTTCAGCAGCCTGCCAAAAATGGAATCGTATTGCGCCCGCGCGCTGCCGTTCTGGAAATCGGTGCGGCCGGTGCCGCGGATCAGCAGCGTATCGCCGGTGAACACGCGATCGGCCATCAAATAGCTGTAGGAGTCGTCGGTGTGCCCCGGCGTATACATCACGTCGAGACCGAGCCCCTCGATCATCACCTTGTCGCCGTCGCCGACCCGCATCGCTACCACGTCGGCCTTGCTTTGCTCGCCCATGATGGTGACGCAATGGGTGCGATCGCGCAGTTCGCCGAGGCCCGTGATGTGGTCGGCATGCAGATGCGTGTCGACCGCCTTCACCAGTTTCAGATCGAGTTCGCGCAGCAGCTGGCAGTAGCGGTCGACCTTCTCCAGCACCGGATCGAGGATCAGCGCCTCGCCGCCGGCGCGGCTCGCCAGCAGATAGCTGTAGGTTCCCGATACGCTGTCGAACAGCTGGCGAAAGATCATGGTGGCCTACTCTCGTCATTCCGGGGCGCGCGTGCAACGCGCAAACCCGGAATCTCGATCAACAACCTCTGGATTCCGGGTTCGCCGCGCAAGGGCGCGACGCCCCGGAATGACGGCTAAAAATCGATCTTGTCTCTAACCGCATCGAGCCCCGCCTTGGCGCATTCCTCGTCCTTGTCGCCACCGGGCGCGCCGGATACGCCGATGCCGCCCAGCAGCGTACCGCCGGTTTCGATCACCAGACCGCCGGCCAGCATGGCGATGCGCGGCATCCGCGCCAAATTCGGATCCATCTGGCCGTCGCGCACCATTTTTGCGAGTTCAGCAGTGCTGCGGCGGAAACTCAGCGCCGTGTAAGCCTTGGCTGTTGCGATATCGGCGGCGGGCAGGCCGGCGTAGCGATCGCGCAACAGCACCTGAGGCTGGCCGAAGCGATCGACCACCACGACGGCGACCTGAAAGCCGTTGTCGCGGCACTTCTTCAGCGTTGTCTGCGCCGCTTCGAGCGCGACTTCCGGCGACAGCGATTTGTAGACGACGAGGGCGTCGTCGCCGGCTAGCGCCGGCGTGCAGAACAACGCTAGTGCGGCAAAAAGAAATCGTCGTCCCCGCGAAAGCGGGGACCCATAACCACCGACTTTTGTTTTTGTTCCTGACTTCGCCACCGTCACCAGACCGAATCTCCTGTGTGTATGGGTCCCCGCTTTCGCGGGGACGACAGTGCGGGCGTCACGGTCGAACATAGCTCCAGCCCTGTTCTTGCAATTCCATCAGCCTGACAACACCGGACGGGACGAGCACAGCATCGGACAGGATTGAAACAGCCTTGCCCTCGGCCTTCTCCATGTTCTGCTTGGTGTTGTTGCATGCCGAAAACTGGATCTTGCCGGGAAACGCCAGTTCCTTGAGGCGCTTGATGCGATCCTTCACGGGCGAGGTGTCGTCGCGCAGCATGTGCAGACCCGGGCCGTACGTAACGATGTCAACGTCCACGTCCTCGTTCTTGCCACGGTAATATTCGATGATGTTGGTGGCGTTGTTGAGCGCGAGATTCATCACCTGCGGATCGTTCTGATCGACCTGGATGGAAACGCGATGCGATTTGGCGTCGGCGGCTAGGCTGCCCGAGACAAGCGGCATGGACAATAACGCGGCAATCGCCAGACCAATGATGAGGCGCATATCGATCTCCTCAAGGACGAACCAGAGTAAAGCCGTTTTCGGTCAGCGCCAGGATTTGTGCGACGCCGACCTGCACCGGGACCGCGAGCGGAATGATCGCCGGACGCTTGCCGGTTTCACGTTCGATGCTGTCGACGGTGTTCAGGCAGACGTCGAACTTGACGCCCTGCGCGATCAGGCTTTCGACGCGCTGCCGGTTGGGATTTTCGGGACGCAGCAGGTCGATTCCGGGGCCGAAGGTCACCACTTCGATGGCGATCTTGTCGGGATCGAAGGCCTTCAGCAGATTATTGGCGATGCTGATGATGAGGCCTTCCTTCTTCGGATCGTTGTCCGAGAGCTGCAACGCCAGGCGGTGTTCGGCAAACTGCTTGTCAGGCAGCGGCGCCGGCTGTGCCCGAGCGGCTGACCCCAGCGTCAGCAGCATCGCACAGGCGAGGGCGCCACCTTTCCAACGCGCATGTGCCGAAATATTCTTCATCCTTGTCCCGCTACGCCCGGGTTATCCGCGACGCCTTTCAGCGTAACGCCGTCGCCGCGATGATTCGAGATCTTTCCCGAACGCAGATGTTTCGCGAACACGTCCCACACCGGCACGCCTTTTTGCTCGTTGACGGAAGCCCATCCCGCCACCTTGTAGTTTTTGCCGGCCTCGACGGGGCGTCCGTTGTCCAGTTTCAATTCAGAAATGCGGCGCCCGACAGCTTCCGCCGGCGCGCAAGTGTAGGCCATGCCGCCGACCCGCACCATATCGCCGCCCTGCTGATAATAGGGGTCGGCGTTGAACAGATTGTCGCAGACGTCTTCGAGGATGTCCTTGATCTGGCCGCCGGTCATGGTCTGCAGGTAGGTCTCGGGATAGGTCACCGCTGTCTCGGAGAGCACGTCTTCCATCGTTACCGGTTGGCCCGGCAGCACACTGGTGCCCCAGCGGAAGCCCGGCGACAGCGCGATCTCGGCGTCGAACTCGCTGCGCAGCGCATCGCAGATCAGTTGATCCATGGTGCCGTTGAAATTGCCGCGGCGGTAGAGCAGGCGGTCTGCTGTCGTGATTTTTTCCGCATAAGCCGCCGCCTGTGGCCCGTGCAGTTTTTCGATCAGCGCCTGCATCGCCGCATCCGGTTTCAGCAATTCCGAGAACACCGGTAGCAACCGATAGCGCACGTCATGCAACTTGCCTTTGGCGAGATCGAGATCGAGCACGCCCAAAAACTTTCCGTTGGAGCCGGCATTGGTGACCAGCGTAGTGCCGCCGGCATTGGTCACCGGAACCGGCTGCGGCACGGCGTCGTGGGTATGGCCGCCGAGGACGACGTCGATGCCGCTGACGCGGCCGGCGAGTTTTACGTCGACATCCATGCCGTTATGCGACAGCAGCAGCACCGCATCGACCTTGTCATTGTCGCGCAGCGAATTGACCAGCTTCTGCAGTTCGTCGTCGCGGATGCCAAAGGTCCAGTCCGGCGTGAAGCGCTTTGGGTGAGCGATCGGCACGTAGGGAAATGCCTGCCCGATCACGGCGACGCGGTGGCCGCCGATCTCCTTGATGGTGGCGGGCTTGAACACCCGGCCCGACGCAGCATCGTATGCCCTCGCGTCGTTGAAGGCGGCTTCCTCGGTGAGGAAAACGTTTTGCGCCAGGAATTCGCCCTTGAAGCGCTCGAGGTTGCTTCGCAGCGTCTTTTCGCCGTAGGTGAATTCCCAATGGCCGGTCATCGCCTCGATGCCGAGCAGGTTGGCGGCCTCCACCATGTCGGCGCCCTGCATCGCGTTGGCGAGTCCGCTGCCCTGCCACAAATCGCCGCCGTCAAGCAGCAGCGAATGGCCAGGCCCGACATCGTTGCGCAGCCGATCGATCAGCGTTTTGAGATATGCGAAGCCACCGAGTCTGCCGAACCGGGCGGCGGACTTTTCGAAGTCGAGACAGGTGAAGGCATAGGCGTTGGCGCTGTCGGGTTTTATCTCGAAGCGATCGAGAAAGGCGCGGCCGACCAGATGCGGCGGCCGGCCCTGCATCGCGCCAATTCCGAGATTGACGCTCGGCTCGCGGAAATACACCGGAAGCAGCTGCGCATGGGTGTCGGTCATGTGCAGGATGCGCGCATTGCCGAAGCGTTCGAGATCGTAAACGCTCGCGGTGTCGGCGGCGCGGCCGATCCGCGGCAGTCCGCCTGCAAGCACGGCGGTGCTCGCCAATGTCAGAAAATCGCGGCGGCGGATCGTCATGTCGCATCCCCGCGGACATCAAACACTAGCTCGTCATGCCCGGGCCTGTCCCGGGCATCCACGTCTTTCTCTCGAGCGTGAGCCCAAGACGTGGATGGCCGGGACGAGCCCGGCCATGACGATGAACTGATAGATCCAATCAGAATTCTCTGCATCTATCTCACATCATGGGCTCAGCGAATTTCCATATCTTTCCAGAGCGTTTTTTCGCTGGTGGCCTGGAAGATCGACGCCTTCGCCAGCGCCTCGGCTTCCTTTGACGCCGCCACCGCGGAATCGAAATTGCCCTCGGCGGCGGCCTTCTTTGCCGCGGCGAGCGTAGCCGCGGTGGTGGTCCATTGATTGCGTAAACTCCCGGCCTCCTTGTTGGCGGCTTCGGCGGCGGCATAAGCAGCGGCGAAATCGGCTTCGGTGGCGGCTTGCAAGGACGTCGCGCCTGCGCTCAACAGGACAAGCGACAGAAGGATGGATGTCCGCATTTCAATCCTCCTCACGGTCGCGCGCCCGGACCGGAAATCGGCAGTCCGTTGCTGACATAGGACAGGTAGTATTCGACATCGCGGTATTCGTCGTCCTGTGGACTGAGCGGTACGCCGCGGGTCTGGCTGTTGCAGGTCATGAACCGCCGGCTGGTCGTGCCCATACCGGCCCATTCCGAGCGGTAGATCGGCATCGCATTGAGAATGCCGAGCGCGGGCGCAAGCACCTCGGCCCGAATCCGCTCGCCGGGGCTTTGCACGTGGCAGGTCGCGCAGGAGAAATTGAGCTGGCCGCGCCTTGTGTAAAAATACTCCTTGCCCTTCTGATAGGCCTCGAGCGCGCGGGGATCGTCAGGAATCTTGATGTCGAACGGTTTTCCGCGCGAGGTGAATGCCATGTAGGCGGTCAGCGCCGCCATTTCGTCCCGCACATAAGAGAACGGCGGTTCGCCATTGGCCTCGCGGCACTGGTTCAGCGCCAGTTCGAGCGTAACGACCTTGCCCTGCTTGGTGTCGAAATAGGGATAGTCCTGGCGAACGCCGATGCCCTTATTCGGGAAGCAGTCGGCGTAACTCTTGCCGTTCTTGAACGGTTTTGAGAACATCTCCTTTCCCATCTCGACGGAAAATTCATAAGGCGGGAATTGTTCTTTCTCCTGCCATTGCCGGTACAGACCCTCGTCCATGGAATAGGGCCCGTTGACGAAATCCTCCAGCTTCACCTTGGGAAACTTGTCGGTGAAGAACTTTTTGAACGCCGCCGCGTCAGCCTGCGGGTTGGGCGTATCGGCGGCGTGCACCGCGACCGCATATGTCAGTGTCGCCAAAGCAAACCCGGCCAAGGCAAAACGGATCGCAGATCGCATGTTAATTCTCCGTCGGCCGCGATCGACCATCATTGAATCTTCGCCGTGGTGGTATCGGTGCCGCCCTTGTTGTCGACCCAGCTGATCTTGAGGTCGTCGCCCTTCTTGCCGCCCTTGAAAGAGAATTTTACGTAGGGGTCCTTGGAGACCGCGCCGCCCCAATCCGCGACGAACACGGGCTTGCCGTCATATTCGAAGGTCAGTTGCTGGATAAAATGCGGCGGGATCAATTCGCCCTTGGCATCCTTGACGAAGCCGGAATCCATCGGGTGTTGAATCAGCGCCTGCACTTCGGTGGTATCGCCGCTGGATGTCGCGCGGGCGCGGATGGTCGATGCCATGAGAAATCTCCCTGAAATTCGTTCAGCCGCCGCAGCCGCCGACGGTGACTTTGACTTCCTTGGTCGCGCTGTAGAGCTTGCCGCCGGCTTCCACCACCGCGATCACATTGCTGGTCTTCGCCATTTTCAGCCGGTTGGCGACGTTCGGCATGGTGCCCGCCGGAATCTTGTAGGACGCCGCCAGCGCGTTCGGATTCTCTACGACCAGAATCGAGATCGAGGTGACGTCGGCGAGCGACGAACTCACCGAGACCGGCACCACCGCGCCATTTTCCGCGATCTCGGGCGCGTCGAGTTTTATCTTGTCGGAGGCTTCCGCGGTCTTGCCATACAGGGACTTGATCGCGTCATCGCTGTTTTTCTGCTTGAACGCGTCCTCCGGATATTTGTCATTGGCCGCGGCGAAGGCCGGCGTCAGGCCGAAGCGGATGCCGGCAAGGCCCATCAGCGCAAGCACCGCGGCGCCCTTCAGGATCAGTCGCCGCGTAGAATCGATGGTTTCGATCGGTTGAGTCATCTATTTCTCCTCGGATGCACGGCGCTCGTCACAGCGTCTGCAGAAAATCCACCACCGCATTGATTTCCTTCTCGGTCAGAATGCGGTTCCGGCCGAACGGGGGCATCACGGTCAACGGATTGCGTTTGGTTTCGTCGAATACGATCGCAACCAGTTCGTCGCGATTCGGATATTTTTTCTTGATATCGATCAGCTCGGGACCGATGGTGCCCGGCAGGTCGCCGCCCTTGATGACGTGGCAGGTAAGGCAATTGCCCCTGCCGCGATCGAAAGCGAGTTTCTGGCCCTCGGCGACGGCGGATTGCGCGCTGGCCGGACTCGAGCATGCAAGCGCGCTGCCCAGCAGCGCCAGCATCAGGACAGGCTTGGTTGAAGGTCTGATCTTCAAAGGCGCGTTTCCCCGGTGGTTCTATTTCGGTTGCATCGTATCAAGCGGACCGGTTGTGCGCGGCGTCAGCTTCCGGCCTTCCGCCGTGGACGTGATCTTGATGTCCGCGAGGTCGGCGCAGGCGCTCATACAGGGCTTGGCCATCGTATCGGGTCTCGGATCGGTCCAGACAAAACTGTCGCGATTGGGCATTTTGACTTGCGGCAGGCTGTCGCGGTCGGAGACGAAATCGCTGGAGACGATATCGTTCAGGTGCAGAATATAGGCGGTCAAGGCGTACACGTCATCAGCCGAAAGTGTATGTGGCGCCTGCATCGGCATGGCGCGGTTAATGTAATCCCACAGCGTCGGCGCAAACGGCCAGTAGCTGCCGACCGTCAGCTCCGGCCGGTCGTGTTTCAGCGTCCCGATGCCCCCGACAAGCTTGGGAAACCGGCCTTCGCCCTCGCCGAAGGTTCCGTGGCAGATGGCGCACTGCTCAGCATAAACCTCGGCGCCCTGCACGACCGATCCCTTGCCAGGGGGTAAGCCGGCACCATCATCGCCGCGCACGTCAATATCCCAGCCGGCGATTTCGGCCGGGGTGGCGGGTTTGCCGTAGCCGTAGTGGCCGGGTTCGGCGGCGAACGCGTAGGACGCGCCGAGCCCCACGGCAATCGTCATTGCGAGCGAAGCGAAGCAATCCAGAGGCCACGCACAAAGCCTGGATTGCCTCGTCGCTTCGCTCCTCGCAATGACGATCTTACGAGAGCTGAACATCGAACACGCTTCCGTCCGGCTTCACCTGCCAAGTCTGGATCGAGTTGTTGTGATAGACCGAATTCAACCCGCGCCGCTCTCGCAACTGCGTAATGGTCGGCTGCACATAGCCGGTCTCATCGATGACGCGGGATTGCAGCAGCGCCGGCTGGCCGTCCCAGCGCCACGGCAGTGTGAAGCGGGTCAGCGCCTTCGGCAGTACGGGATCGTGCAGTTGCGCGTGCTGCCAGTTGACGCCGCCATCGGCGGAGACGTCGACTTGGCGAACTTTGCCGTTGCCGCTCCAGGCCAGCCCGCGGATCTCATAGAGCCCGGGGCCGCTCAGCGGTTTCTCGGGGCAGGGGAAGGTGATGACCGATTTGGCATCGATCAGCCAGGTGAAGCCGCGCGAGGTGCCGTCCGGCATCAGGTCGGTGTATTTCGAGGTTTCCTCGCGCGAGTACCATGGCTTGTCGCCGAGCTTGATTCGGCGCAGCCATTTGATGCTGACATTGCCTTCCCAACCCGGCACCACCAGCCGCAGCGGATAGCCCTGTTCCGGCCGCAGCGCCTCGCCGTTTTGCGCATAAACCACGAGGCAATCGTCGAGGCATTTGTCGAGCGGCAGGCTGCGGTTCATGTGCGCGCCATCGGCGCCTTCCACCATCGCCCAGCGCGCTTCCTTCTTGACGCCGACTTCTTCCAGCAAGGTCGAGAGTTTTACGCCGGTCCATTCCGCGCAGCTGATCATGCCGTGATTGAATTGCAGCGAATTCAGCTGCGCCGCGCGCCATTCCATGCCGCCATTGGCCGGGCATTCGATGAAATGGATGCGTGACACCGATGGAAACCGAACAATGTCCTTCATCGTGAGGAGCAAGGGACGCTCGACCAGGCCATGGATCATCAGCCGGTGCCGGTCCGGATCGAACGTCGGGCCGGCCGGCGTGATAGCGCTCGAAAAACAGTCCGTTCGGCGTAATGATGCCGTGCAGATCCTGCAGCGGCGAAAAGCTGATGGAAGATTCGGTGCCCGCGGTGAGCCAGGGCACATGGCGCCGGATGACATTGGCCTCGCTGTCCGCGGGTCTGCCGTAGGGCCGATCGACCACGCCCGGCCCGATCGATTGCGACCATGGTCCATCGGCCGGGGGTGACGCGACAGGGGTCTCGGCGTGGCCTGGCTTGGCACCGAGTGCGAAGCCGCCGGTCAGCGCCGCGCCCAGTCCAAGGAAAGATCGACGGCCCAGCAGCCGATCGCGTGGGCGCGCGAGCTTCGAGATCACCGGCATGTCACGCCAGAATTCGGGCCGCACGCTTCCTCGCTTGGCGGCGCGGAGCCGCATCGTTCGTCGTTATCTCAGCAATATCGTTGGCTTCTAATTTAGTCAATGCTAAACAATGGGAGGTGCTGTATGGTGCGAAGCGGGCCTGTGTATCGTCGGGATTAGAACCATGAGAGCCGTTGCAACTGCGAACAGGACGCCACCCCCGCAGATGGGTACGGCCGATGCATTCGCACTGAAAAAACTGGCCAAGCAGGCCGGAGAGGCCGCGCAGCTTCTGAAATTGCTCGGCAATGAGAAGCGGCTGCTGATCCTCTGTTTTCTGGCGGTGCGCGGCGAAATGACGGTCGGCGAACTGGTCGGCGTGGTGAAATTGAGCCAGTCCGCGCTGTCGCAGCATCTGGCGCGATTGCGTGAAGATGGGCTGGTGGTGTTCCACCGCACGTCGCAGACGTTGCATTACCGCGTCGCCGACCAGCGCGCGTTGCGCGTGCTGCAGGTGCTCAAGGAAATTTATTGCGGAGACGTGAAGTGAAGCGTTTCGCCGCCGCGATGCTGGTTTTTTCAGCGTGTCTCGCAACGGAAGTTGATGCGCAGACCGCGGCCTATCCACCGATCACGATTCCCCTGAAGATCGATCAGGTGCCGGGCAAGCCGATCTATTACAGTATCGGTAATCCCGGCGTTCCCGGCAAGGACAACGAGGGCAATACATCCAACGCGGGCTTCGTCGTCACCTCGGATGGTGTCGTGGTGTTCGACGCGCTGGGGACTCCGAGTCTCGGATGGGCGCTGCTGCAGCAGATTCACAACGTCACCGACAAGAAAATCCGTTACGTGGTTGCGAGCCATTATCATGCCGATCACATCTACGGCTTGCAGGCGTTCAAGGATCACACCGACGCCGTGATCGTCGCGCAGGAACGCGCCGGCGAATACAAGGACAACGAAGAAACCGCCGACAAGAAGGCCAGCCAGCGCCTCGATCAGCGCCGCGGCGCGCTGTTTCCGTGGGTGGACAAGAATACCCGAGTGGTGGCGCCGGACATCACCTTCAGGGACCGCATGACGATTAACCTCGGCGACAGACGATTGACGCTGCTGTATTCGGGACCGGCGCATTCCTCCAGCGACATGATGATGCTGGTCGAGCCCGACGGCGTGCTGTTCGCGGGCGATATCGTGCAGAACAGCCGGATTCCGCATATGAACAGCGACGACGTCTCGACGACGCAATGGCTGGCAGCGCTAGGCGAGGTGGAAAAGCTCGATCCAAAATTCATCATTCCCGGTCACGGCAAGGCGTCGACGCAGGCGAAAGAGGCGATCGCCTTTACTCGCGATTACATTCAGTATGTGCGGGGCGCGATGACGGCGGCGGTAAAGGACTGGACCGATTTCGACGCGGCTTATGAAAAAACCGACTGGGCGAAGTACCGGGACATGCCGGCTTTTGCCGCCAACAACCGCGGCAACGCCTACCGGATCTACCTGGAACTGGAGCAATCGCAGTTCAAAACGGATAAGCAGTAACCGCTATGGCTGAATACGTCGTTGAATTCGGCAAGGATGGCCGGCCGGTCGAGCCGGATGGCCGGCTCGATGCGCCGGCGTTTCATCGCAATCATCAGCCGATCTGGGCGGTCTTGCAAAAATTCCTCGATGGCAAATCCGGCGACGTGGTCGAGGCCGGCAGCGGCACGGGACAGCATGTGGTCGATTTCGCGCGACGAAGCCCTGACATCACGTGGTGGCCGAGCGACCTCAACGAGGCGCATCTGAAAAGCATTTCCGCCTGGCGCGCGCATAAGCGGCTTGCCAACGTCCGCCCGCCGCTGCGGATCGATCTGTCCGATCCGGCGTGGTGCCCCGAGATGCACGACGGAAATGGGCCGGGACGATTGCTGGCGGTGCTTTGCGCCAATGTGATTCATATCGCGCCCTGGCGCGTAGCTGAGGGCCTGTTTCACGGTGCCGCGCATTATCTGCAGGCAGATGGGCGGCTATTCCTTTACGGCCCCTTCAAGCGTGACGGCAAGCATACCGCGCTCAGCAACGCGGTGTTCGATACGAGCCTGCGGGACAACAATCCGGAATGGGGCGTGCGGGACATCGCCGATCTAAGCGCCCTGGCCGAAAGCGTCGGTTTGAGCCTCGTCGAAATCGCCGAGATGCCCGCCGACAATCTTGTCCTGACGTTCGCGCGATCACAGCGGGACTGAATGCGGCGCATGGCGTCTGCCCATTTGCATCGGTTGATTGCGCTGGCGGCTATCTTCATAGTGCGGCGAATCAGCAGGGCCCGATGCAACAGCGGCCTTTTGGGTGGAAGTGCCGATGATCGACATGAGCGCGACCGACGAGATAGGAGACGACGTCCGTGCGCGCTCCAACGTGGTGCGGCTCGCGGCGGCGCAGGCGCTGTCCGGTGCGAATTCGGCGGTGATTTTCGCCACCGGCTCGATCGTCGGCGCGACGCTGGCGCCGGACATCTCGCTGGCGACGGTGCCGCTCTCGATGTTCGTGGTCGGGCTCGCCGCGGGCACGCTGCCCACCGGCGCGATCTCGCGCGCCTATGGCCGCCGCATCGCCTTCATCATCGGCACCGGCTGCGGCGTACTGACCGGGTTGCTCGCGGCATTCGCCATCCTGCGCGGCTCGTTCGTGCTATTTTGCTGCGCGACCTTCCTCGGCGGCCTCTACGGCGCGGTGTCGCAATCCTATCGCTTCGCCGCGGCCGATGGCGCCAGTGAAGCGTATCGTCCCAAGGCGGTGTCATGGGTGATGGCCGGCGGCGTGTTTGCCGGCCTACTCGGTCCGCAACTGGTGCAGTGGACGATGGATATCTGGCCGCCGTATCTGTTTGCCGCCAGCTTTGCGGCCCAGGCCGTGGTCGCGCTGGTTGCGATGGCGGTACTGGCGGGTGTCGATGCACCGAAGCCCGCACCGTCTGATCTGCATGGCGGCCGTCCGTTGCTCATGATCGCGCGGCAACCACGCTTCATCGCTGCGGCGCTTTGCGGCGTCATCTCCTATCCGATGATGAACCTGGTGATGACGTCGGCGCCCTTGGCGATGAAGATGTGCGGCTTGAGCGTCAGCGATTCCAATTTCGGCATTCAGTGGCACATCGTGGCGATGTACGGGCCGAGCTTTTTTACGGGCTCGCTGATCGCGCGCTTCGGTGCGCCGAAAATTGTCGCGCTCGGCCTTGTCCTGGAGGCGGCGGCAGCCGGCATCGGGCTTTCCGGCATTACCGCGCTGCATTTCTGGGCCACGCTGATCGTGCTCGGGGCGGGGTGGAATTTGAGTTTCGTCGGCGCTTCCGCGCTGGTGCTGGAAACGCACCGGCCGCAGGAGCGCAACAAAGTTCAGGCCTTCAACGATTTCCTGGTGTTCGGCACCATGGCGCTGGGCTCGTTTGCCTCCGGGCAATTGCTGGCGAATTTTGGCTGGTCGGCGGTCAACATCGTGGTGTTCCCTCCGGTATTGTTGGGGCTGATGGTGCTGACATTCGCCTCGTTCGCGAAGCGGCGGCGCAGGCTGCAGCCCGTCGATGAGTTTCCCGAACCCAGCATCTAAGGAGGTTTTGATGCCGTCGCGAGCCCTTCTGGATGAGTTCATTGCCGTCGTCGAAAGCGGCGACCATGCCGGCGCCATCGAGCGCTATTACACCGAAGACGCCAGCATGCAGGAAAACGCCGCGCCGCCGCGGGTCGGCCGCGACGGGCTGGTTGCGCATGAGCGCGGCATTCTCGCGCGAACATCCAAGGTCTATTCGAAAGCGATGTCGTCGGTAGTCGAAGGCGACCGGGTCGCGATCCACTGGATATTCGAGCTCACCAGCCTTTCAGGCAGAGTGCACCGCGTCGACGAGGTCGCCATGCAGGAGTGGCGCGGCGACAAGATTTTCCGCGAACGGTTCTTTTACGATCCCGGCCCGCCGAAATCCTGACCGGCAAGAATCTCCCACAATTCGGGTGGCGTCGAAGCATCCGCCCGATGCAGTGTGTCAGCATGTGCCGGCTTATGGAATGAACTCATATGGATGCGTCGCGACCGCCACCCGCAATCGACGAAACCGCGATCCGCCACGATGGCTGGCGGATCGTCGCGGTCTGCTTCCTGGTCGCGACCTTCGGCTGGGCATTCGGCTTCTACGGCCAGAGCGTTTATCTCGCCGAACTGCATCGTATACATGGCTGGCCAACGTCGCTGATTTCGACCGCGACGACGTTTTTCTATCTGTTCGGCGCGCTGCTGGTCGCGTTCGTCAGCGAAGCGATCCGGGCGTTCGGCCCGCGCAACTGCATGCTGGCCGGCGTGGTGGCGATGGCGTCGGCGGTTGCGCTGATCGGCCAGGTGATCGCGCCGTGGCAGCTATATGCCGTCAATGCGCTGCTGGCGTTCGGATGGGCCGGCACCAGCCTCGGGATGGTCACCAACACGCTGGGCCTCTGGTTCGACAGCAGGCGCGGCATGGCGATCAGCCTCGCACTGAACGGCGCTAGTTTTGGCGGCATCGCCGGTGTGCCGCTGATCGTCGCGGCGATCGGGTATTTTGGATTTCCCGACGCAATGATCACGGCCGCGATTGTGATGGTTGTGCTGCTGATGCCGGTCATTGTGATTTTCGTCGGACGTCCGCCCGACCGGATTGGCGCCGTCGTTGCCTCGGCGGCCGTCGATGCGCCTTCCGCTACGCGGATACGCGCGCAAGCGTTTCGCGATATCGCTTTCCTGTCGGTGTCGATTGCGTTCGCGCTGGTGCTGTTCGCGCAGGTCGGCTTCATCGTCCACCTGATCTCCTTCCTCGATCCGGTGATCGGTCGCGAGCACGCCGCGATCGCGGTCGCGCTGATGACGACGATGGCGGTGGCCGGTCGCGTGCTGTTCTCGACGGTGATCGATCGCTTGAACCAGCGGCTGGCCTCCGCGATTTCATTCGTCAGCCAGGCTGTCGCGCTCGCCGTCATCATCAACCTGCAGAACGACATTGCGTTGATGGCGGCCTGCGCGCTGTTCGGGTTTTCCGTCGGCAATCTCATTACGCTTCCGGCGCTGATCGTGCAGCGCGAGTTCGAATCCCACGCGTTCGGCGTGCTGGTCAGCCTGATCACGGCGATCAACCAGATCACCTATGCGTTCGGCCCCGGCGTGATCGGTCTGCTGCGCGACACGTCGGGGAGCTATGCCTTGCCGTTCTATGGCTGCATCGCGCTTGAGCTGACGGCGGCAGTGCTGATCATGGTGCGCGGACGGCGCGCAGTCATGTAGCCCGGATGGAGCGCAGCGAAATCCGGGAACCGAGGATGCTGAGGTGGTGATCCCGGATTTCGCTGCGCTCCATCCGGGCTACGAGACTACGCTTCTCTCTGCCGCATCAGATCATCCAGATCGAGCTTGCGCGTGAACATCGCCAGCGATCCATCCGGCTTGCGCGGCCATTCCTCCTGCGGGCGGTCCCGGTAGAGCTCGACGCCGTTCTGGTCGGGATCGCGCAAATACAGCGCTTCGCTGACCCCATGGTCGCTGGCGCCGTCAAGCTGAATACCCGCAGCAAGCACGCGATGCAATGCATCAGCCAGCGCGGCACGGTTCGGATAGAGAATCGCGGTATGAAACAGGCCGGTAGTACCAGGCGCCGGGGGATGGCCGCCTTTGCTCTCCCAGGTGTTCAGCCCGATGTGGTGATGATAACCGCCCGCGGAAATGAATGCCGCCTGGTCGCCGTAACGCTGCATCACTTCGAAGCCGAGCACGCCGCAATAGAATCCAAGCGCGCGATCGAGATCGGCGACCTTCAGATGGACATGCCCGATGCGGGTGCCTGCGATGATGGGAGTTAGAGTTGTAGACATCTTGACCTCCTTTCGTGCCCCGGACCGTAGGGTGGGCAAAGGCGCGTCTTCGCGCCGTGCCCACCATTTTCATCGTCGTGCCCGGTGATGGTGGGCACGACATCGGACGCGTTCGCGTCCGATGTCTTTGCCCACCCTACGCGACTTTTACGCCAGCTCCGACACCTGCCCCTCGGGCAGCTCGAACTCAAACGTGTTCAGCGTCATCGACACCATCGTGTAGTAACCGCACAGCCCGATGATCTCGACCAGTCCGCGCTCGCTGAGCACTTTCGCGGCCTCGTCGTAGAGTGTCTTCGACAGGCCGTGTCCCTCGTGCAGCGACTTGGCGACGTCGTAGATCGTCTGCCCCTTCGAATCGTCGAACTTCGGCGTGCGCCGATCTCGGATGTCATCGATGATTTCTGGATCCATGCCGCCTTGCAGCGCCAGCCGCTTGTGGGCGTACCATTCATAATGCGAGGTCCAGTGCCGCGCGGTCACGAGGATCGCGATTTCGGACAATTTTGCGGGAAACAAGGTGTCGAAGCGCAGGAATGCGCCGAGCCGGGTGGCATGCTTGGCCATCTCCGGGCTGTTCAGCCAGGCCATCATCGGCGGCGGCGGGCGGCCGCGCTTGCTGGCAATCGATTCGTCATAGGTACTTTTTTGATCGGGGCTCATTTCGCCAGGCGAAAGCAGCTTTAGGCGCATCTCTGTTTCCTCTTGTTTTTCAATCGTTGCGGCACTGGTTCACGCCGGATCCGCGGTCCCATCATATCCCGCAACGGACCGGTGCGCGCCAGAGATATATTGATATTCGCAATGCCGCCGCTAAGGTCCGGCCCAACACCGATGCATTGATGGAAACGCGCTGATGTCAGACCTCGACCAATTCCGCCGTGAAACCCGTGCCTGGCTGGAGGCCAACTGTCCGCCGGAGATGCGGCGTCCGATGACATCGGATGAAGACACTTTTTGGGGCGGGCGCAATACAAAGTTCTCGTCGGAGCCGCAGCGCGTCTGGTTCGAGCGGATGCGCGACAAGGGCTGGACCGTGCCGCATTGGCCCAAGGAAGTTGGCGGCGGCGGCCTCGATGGCGAACAAGCCAAGATCGTGCGCCAGGAAATGGCGGCAATCGGCGCGCGGCCGCCGCTGGTTTCCTTCGGCATCTCGATGCTCGGACCGGCGCTTTTGAAATACGGCACCGATGCGCAGAAGAAAGAGCATCTGCCAAAAATTGCCGCCGGGCTGATCCGCTGGTGCCAGGGCTATTCCGAGCCGAATGCAGGCTCCGACCTCGCTTCGCTGCAGACCCGCGCCGAAAGCGACGGCGACGATTTCATCATCAACGGCCAGAAGATCTGGACCTCCTATGCCAATTTCGCCGATTGGATTTTCTGCCTGGTGCGCACCGACGCCTCGGGGAAAAAGCACGACGGCATCAGCTTCATCCTGTTCGACATGGCCTCGAAGGGTGTGTCGACCAAGCCGATCCTGTTGATTTCCGGCAAGTCGCCGTTCTGCGAAACCTTCTTCGACAATGTCCGGGTACCCAAGGCCAATTTGGTCGGCACCGTCAACCGCGGCTGGGATGTGGCAAAATATCTGCTGCAGCACGAGCGCGCGATGATCTCTGGCATGGGCGAGCGCGGCGTCGGCCGTCCGCTCGGCCAGGTCGCGGCCGATTCAATCGGCACCGACGAGCAGGGCCGCCTCGAAGACCCGATGCTGCGCGGACAGATCGCAACCTTCGAAATCGACGAGGCGGCTCTTGCCGCCGCCGCCGAGCGCGCGGTCGATCTGGCCAAGGCGGGGCAGGCGCATCCGGCGTTTTCCTCGGCGATGAAGTATTACGGCACCGAGCTCAACAAGCGGCGCTACGAAATCCTGATGTCCGCCGGCGGCATCGACGCGCTGGAGTGGGACAGCGAGCGCTCCAAGCAGGGCGCGCGTTCCCGCGCATGGCTGCGCACCAAGGCTAATTCGATCGAAGGCGGCACTAGCGAGGTGATGCTCGGCATCGTGGCCAAGCGCATTCTCGATCTGCCGGGGGCTTAACGCCGCGTCGCCACGAAATCTCCATCGTCGTCCCCGCGGAGGCGGGGACCCATACGCCGTGACCTCTCGATGACACTGATGCCTCTCCACCTTCTTTCCTCACCACCACGGTGGTTATGGGTCCCCGCCTCCGCGGGGACGACAGCAACTTAAAACCGGATTTATCCATGGCCCTCGTCCTCAACGAAGAACAATCCATGCTGCGCGACAGTGCGCGCGGCCTTATCAGCGACAAGGCGCCGGTGTCGCATTTGCGGCAATTGCGCGATTCCAAGGACGCCACCGGCTTCTCCCGCGACCTGTGGCGGAGCTTTGCCGAGATGGGATTTTCCGGCCTGCTGGTGCCGGACGAGTTCGGCGGCAGCGGGCTCGGTTGCGTCGAGGCCGGCGTGGTGATGGAGGAAATCGGCCGCACGCTGATGCCGTCGCCGTTCCTGTCCACCGCCGTGCTCGCGGCATCGGCGCTGGCGCGCGGCGGCAGCGCTGCGCAAAAATCCGAGCACCTGCCGAGAATCGCCGATGGCTCGCTGCTGGCGGCGCTCGCCATCGATGAAGGTGCCAAGCATCGGCCGCTGCAGACCAAGATGCAGGCGGTGCGTTCCGGGAATGGGTTCAAGCTCAACGGCGCCAAGGCTTTCGTGGTTGACGGGCACACCGCCGGTCTGCTGATCGTCGCCGCCCGCACCGCCGGTGCCGCCGGCGAGCGCAACGGGCTGACCTTGTTCCTGGTCGATCCCAAAAGCAAAGGCATCGAGACCGAACGAACCGCGATGGTGGATTCGCATAATGCCGCGCGCGTCGTGTTCGACAATGTCGAGGTCAATGCCGACGGCGTGCTCGGCGAGGTCGATCAGGGCGGCGTATTGCTGGAGGGTATCCTCAACATCGGCCGCGGTGCGGTGGCATCGGAAATGGTCGGCCTCAGCGAGGAGGTATTCGGCCGTACCGTCTCCTACCTGAAAGAGCGAAAACAGTTCGGCAAACTGATCGGGGAATTCCAGGCTCTGCAGCATCGCGCCGCGCATCTCTATGTCGAGATCGAGATTACCCGCGCCGCCGTGCTGAAGGCGCTGCAGACGCTGGATGGCGATTTCGAGAACGCCGGCGCGGCGGTGGCCGTCGCCAAGGCGAAAGCCGGCTCAACCGCGACGCTCGCGGTCCAGGAAGGCGTGCAAATGCATGGCGGCATGGGCATGACCGACCAGTTCGACATCGGCTTCTTCATGAAGCGCGCGCGAGTCTGCCAGGAATTGTTCGGTGATGCGAATTTCCACGCCGATCAGCTGGCGAGGTTGAAGAGTTATTGATCCACTGATAGCGTATCGTGTCCCGGACGCGGTGCAGCGTTCTTCACGCTGCTCCGCAGAGCCGGGACCGTACCAAACACCGCGCTCTGTTACGGCCCCGGATCAGCAGCGCACCACGCCGCAAGGGCGGCGCGCTGCGCAGCATCCGGCGAACGGCACCTGTTATTATCGTATCGGTGGCGCGTATTGGATGCCGCCGGCGCTCCACAGCTGGTTGAGGCCGCGGGGAATGCCGAGCTTCGATCCGGCGCCGACATTGCGCTCGTAGACTTCGCCGTAATTGCCGACATGGCGGATGATGCGCGCCGCCCAATCCTTTGTCAGGCCGAGATCCTCGCCATAGGCGCCCTCGGTGCCGACCAGCCGCATCACGTCGGGCTTCTTCGATTTCAGCGCCTCATCGATATTCTTCGAAGTGATGCCGAGTTCCTCGGCGTTGATCATCGCGTACAGGGTCCACTTCACGATCATCATCCAATCGTCGTCGCGTTGACGTACCACCGGCGCCAGCGGCTCCTTCGAAATCACGTCGGGGAGAATGTCGTGATCGGTTGGTTTCGCAAGGTTCAGCCGCAGCGCGTAAAGCTGGGAGACGTCGGCGGTGAAGGTGTCGCATTGACCGGACTGATAGGCCTTGAAGACCTCGTCCAGTTTTCCGAACTTCATCTCCTGATATTTCATGTTGTTGGCACGGAAGTAATCCGAGAGATTGAGCTCGGTAGTGGTGCCGTCCTGCACGCACACCTTGCTGCCGTCGAGCGCCAGCGCTGAATTGATCTTGCGCGAAGCCGGGACCATGAATCCTTCGCCGTCATAATAGGCGACCGCCGGGAAATACAGATCGTAGTTGGTCTCGCGCGACATGCTCCATGTCGAATTGCGCGACAGGATATCGACCTTGCGGCTTTGCAATTCCTTGAAGCGTTCGTTGGCGTCGAGCGGAACGAATTTTACTTTTTTCGGATCGTCGAAGATCGCGGCGGCCACCGCGCGGCAGAAATCGACGTCGAACCCGGTCCAGCTTCCCTTGTCGTCCGGAATCGAGAAACCGGGCAGTCCGGTGTTGACGCCGCAAAGTACATCACCGCGCCGGATCGTCCGCTTCAGCGTCTTGGTATCGTAACGCTCATAGGTGATCGCGGCGGCGCCGATCGCGACCGCGATCGCAAGGCCGATCAAAAGACCGGTTCGAAATGTCCGCATGTGATGCATCCCTCAATGAGGATCCGGAAAGGCTTGAAAGCGATGAAACTTAAGGCCGGCGCGTTACAGCGACGGCTTCTGCCGCACGATGACCTTGGTGCCGACCGGGATGCGGTCATAGAGATCGGTGACGTCGGCATTGACCAGCCGGAAGCAGCCGGACGAGACGGCGGTGCCGATCGTATCCGGGCGGTTGGTGCCGTGAATGCGGTACACCGTGGCGCCGAGGTAGAGCGCGCGGGCGCCGAGCGGGTTGCCGGGACCGCCGGCCATGAAGCGCGGCAGATAAGGCTGGCGTGCGATCATCTCCGGCGGCGGCGTCCAGTCCGGCCATTCCGCCTTGCGCGAGATCGTCAGCAGGCCCTGCCACTGAAAGCCGTCGCGGCCGACGCCGATGCCGTAGCGGATGGCGCGGCCGTTGCCCTGCACGACATAGAGATGGCGCTCCGAAGTCTGGATGATGATCGTCCCCGGCGCTTCCGTCGTGCGGTAGAGCACCATGGTGCGCCTGAATTCCGGATCGAGCTCCACGGAATCATCGGCGATAAGTCCGGGCTGATCGCCGGGGTCGTTTTGCTGCGCAAAGCCCTGCGACGCCGAAAGCATCAGACCGATCGTTGCAACGACGGTCCAGATCAGGTGCCGAAGCTTGATCATTGAAAGACTCTCCCGGTTGATGTTCGCGACGGTGTCTATCACTTCCGGCAAACCACGGGAACCATCAAAATACGTTAAAGATGAGGTGGGGTTTCCGTGTCCCGGACGCGGTGCAGCGTTCTTCACGCTGCTCCGCAGAGCCGGGACCGTACCGAGCACCAGCGTTCGTGACGGCCCCGGCTCTGCAGCGCACCGCTTCGCAAGAGCTACGCGCTGCGCTGCGTCCGGGGCAAGAGATCTATTTTGGCGCGATCCACAGCCTTATTCCATATGCCACGATCGTAACCGTGCCGACGCCGCCGAGCCAGAGTGCGACAAACCACAACAACCGCCGCGCAAGCGATGCCGGCTTTTGTTCGGGCGTGGTCAATGGTAGCCGCTCTCGGGATTGACCTTGCCGCGAAATACCCAATAGGACCAACCGGTGTAGCCTAGGATCAGCGGCACCATGATGGCGACGCCGACCAGCATCAGGATCTGGCTGTTTTCAGGCGCGGCCGCCTGCCAGATGTCGATGCTCTGCGGCACGATGTAGGGATACATGCTGATGCCGAGGCCGGCATAGGATAATCCGAACAGCGCCAGCGTGAGGAAGAATGGCCGGTAATCCTGCTTGTTGGCGAGGCTGCGCAGCAGCAGGACGGTGATGGCGGCAACGGCGATCGGCACCGGCGCGGCGAGAATCATGCCCGGCCAGGCGAACCAGCGGTTGGTGTACTGGATGTGCAGGAACGGCGTCGCGAGGCTGACCGCGGCGATGGCGGCGAGCATCGCAAACAGCAGCCACCAGCTCATGCGATAGGCTTCGTCGCGCAATTCGCCCTCGGTCTTCATCACCAGCCAAGTCGCGCCGAGCAGGCTATAGCCGATCACCACGGCAACGCCGGTCAGGATGCTGAATGGCGTCAGCCAGTCCCACCAGCCGCCCGCATAGTGGCGTCCCTCGACATGGATGCCTTGCAGGATCGCGCCGAGCGCTACGCCTTGCGCCATCGCCGCGAGCAGCGATCCGCCAAAGAAAGCGATATCCCACAAATTGCGTTCGCGCGTCGTGCGCCAGCGGAATTCGAACGCGACGCCGCGAAAGATCAGGCCGATCAGCATGGCGATGATCGGCGTGTACAGCGCCGGCATCAGCACCGAATAAGCCAGCGGGAAAGCGGCGAACAATCCGCCGCCGCCCAGCACCAGCCAGGTTTCGTTGCCGTCCCAGACCGGCGCCACGGTATTCATCATGACATTGCGATCGGCTTTGTTGGGAAACAGCGGAAACAGAATGCCGAGGCCGAGATCGAATCCGTCCATCACCACATAGACGAAGACCGCGAACGCGATGATGAATGCCCAGATGACGGAAAGGTGCGGCGCGATGCTCATGAGGCGTGTCCCTTCGCGGGAGCGCCGACCACTGGCGTGATGCCTGCAGCGCGGGTCGGCGCGTCGTGCTGCGGTCCCTGTTCGCCGTGATGCGGCGGTGCCGCCATCAGCCGCAGGATGTATACGGCGCCGGCGGCGAATATCGTGAAGTACACGATGACGAACGCGATCAGCGACGAGGCGACCGCGGGCGCGGCGAGCGGCGAGACCGAATCGACCGTCCGCAGCAGGCCATACACGGTGAACGGCTGGCGGCCGACTTCGGTCGTGACCCAGCCGGCGAGCACCGCGATAAATCCTGCCGGGCCCATCAGCAACGCGAAGCTGTGCAGCAGCCGCGATTGATAAAGCGTGCCGCGCCAGCGCATCCACAGGCTGAGCAGCCCGAGCCCCATCATCAGGAAACCCAGTCCGACCATGATCCGGAACGACCAGAATACGATCGGCACCGGCGGCCAGTTTTCACGCGGCACGGTGTCGAGACCGGCCAGCGGCGCATCCAGCGAATGTTTCAGGATCAGCGAAGAGAGTTTTGGGACCTCGATGGCATATTTTACCTTGGCCGCGTTCTGATCGGGCAGGCCGAACAGGATTAAGGGCGCGCCGTTGGGGTGGCTCTGATAATGCCCTTCCATCGCCATGACCTTGGCCGGCTGATGCTCCAGCGTGTTGAGGCCGTGCTGGTCACCGGCCAGAATCTGGATAGGTGCGACCAGCGCCGCCATCCACATCGCCATGGAAAACATCACGCGCGGACCGGGCAAATGCTGGTCGCGCAGCAAGTGCCAGGCGCCGACCCCGCCGACGACGAGGGCCGTCGTCAGATACGCCGCGAGCACCATATGCACCAGGCGATAGGGAAACGACGGATTGAAAATCAGCTTCAGCCAGTCGACGGCGACGAATTGCCCGTTGGCGTTGACGGCAAAGCCCATAGGCGTCTGCATCCACGAATTGGCCGAGAGAATCCAGAACGCCGAAACCAGCGTTCCCGCGGCGACCATGAAGGTCGCAAAGAAATGCAAGCGGTGGCCGACCCGCTCCAGGCCGAACAGCATGACCCCGAGAAAGCCCGCCTCGAGGAAGAAGGCCGTGAGCACCTCATACGCCAGCAGCGGGCCGATCGCGGGTCCGACCTTGTCGGAAAATACCGACCAGTTGGTGCCGAATTCGTAGGACATCACCACGCCGGAGACGACGCCCATGCCGAAGGCGACGGCGAAAATCTTCAGCCAGTAATTGAAAAGGTTGATGAAGACTTCGCGCCCGGTCCGCAGCCACAGCGCCTCAAGTACCGCAAGATAGCTGGCGAGCCCGATCGAGAACGCCGGAAAGATGATGTGAAACGATACCGTGAACGCGAATTGCGCCCGGGCCAAAACGACCGCGTCCAAGCCCTCGAACATCCAAGCCATCCGACGTTATGGATCTGGCGCGAACGTTATCACGCAATGCCAGGCGCGGATATCGCGCCAGAGCGGCGTCGGCCTACCCCAGACGCAGAGCGACCCGGAGGGGGGCATCCCATCCGGGTCGTTGGAGGTACTTGGTGGTTAGAAAACTTAGAGTTAGCGGGCCGCATCGGTGGAGATCACGCAGACCTCCGCGGGATTCTTGTTGCTGCAATCGATCACCTGCTGACGGACCAGCATCGAGCCAGTGTCGTGCTGGGCACGGGGCGCGGCGTTCTGGTTGGAAAGCGAGGCGAGGGTGCAGATCGCGCCGAGCGGAATAATGAAGAAGCGGAAGGTGGGTTTCAGCATCGCCGTCGTCCCCGTTGGCGTCTCGTTAATGAAAGGTTTAACGGCCAATTTTTTCCGGTTGATGTCGTCAATTGTTTCATTGGTTTCGTCGCGTCGATTTCTTCCGTCGCGACCGATGCCCGTTTTCGAGGCCAAAATCACGTGTAACTTGTTGATTACACGTTGTTTTCAGGATTATGCCGCCAGGTTTTCGACCCCGGCCCCCCTGAGCAGGTCGGCCAGTTGCTTGCGGGCATAGAACATCCGGGTCTTCACCGTGCTCTGCGGGATGCCGATGATTTCGCCGGCCTCTTCGACCGATTTCTCATGATAGTAGACGAGGTTGATGATCTCGCGGTGAGCCGGGGACAGCTTGGCCACGCAGGCGCGCAGGATGGCACTGGTGTTGCTGCGATCGAGTGAGGCTTCCGGGGTGTCCGCCTCGTCGGCGATCTCAAGCACTTCGTCCAGATCGATATCCTCGTGCCGGCGCTGACGCAGCGCGGTCAGGGCCTTGAAGCGGGCGATCGACAGCAACCAGGTCGAAACCTGCGCACGGCCTTCGAACTGGCCGGCGGTGCGCCATACGTCTAGAAAAACCTGGCTGACGAGGTCTTCCGCAGTGGTGGTGTCGCGCACCATGCGAAGGATGAAGCGGTAGACCCGCACATTGTGCCGGGAATACAGGATGTGCATCGCATTCCTGCCGCCTTGGGCAATGCCTTCCAGCAGCGTCTCGTCCGAGGTCGCCTGTGCGGCAAGGATGCCTTGGCGCGCAGCCGCGTTGATGGCGATCACGTTCTGCATGACAGTCTCCCGTTATTACCGCCTGGGCGGTTTTGTTGGGCAGATTGTTAAGCAGCACCGGTTTCAGGATGTCTGCGCGAAAAGCAGAAAATGGTTTCGTTTGCGAAAGAATTGTTTCGTCGCGATGCGAGCGACGAAACAATCGGGGCCGAAACACCTGCAATTTGAATTAGATGGCTTCGATCAGAAGGTCAGGTCTTCTCGCCAGAAGGCGAAAACAGATACCCGCCGCCCCGGATGGTGCGGATCACCGCCGGCCGCGTCGGATCCGGCTCGATTTTGCGCCGGATTCGCATGATCCTGAGGTCGACGGCGCGATCGAACGCTTCGCTGTCGCGCGCATTGGCCAATTCCAGCAGACGCTCGCGAGACAGCACGCGTTTTGGGTTCGCGGCGAAAACCTTGAGCAAGCCGAATTCAGACGCGGTCAGCGGGTGTTCGTTGCCTTCGTCGTCGCGCAGCGCCTGCGCTTCGAGGTCGAGCCATTTGGTGCCGAACCGAACCAGTTGATCCTTCGCCGCCTTCTCCGCGACGGACTCCGGCGCGGCGGCCGGTGCCTGCCTGGCCGGCGTGCTTCGCCGCAGCACCGAACGGATGCGCGCCATCAATTCGCGCAATTCACAGGGCTTTGCGATGTAGTCGTCGGCGCCGAGTTCAAGGCCGACGACCCGGTCGATCGGGCTTGCGGTGGCGGTCAGCATGATCACCGGCACATTGGTGCGGCCTTTCAGATCGCGGATGATCGAGAGGCCGTCTTCCTCCGGCATATTAAGGTCGAGCACCACCAGATCGGGCGGCGATCCCGTGTCGATTGCGCCGCGCAGGCTCTTGCCGCCGTCGCACAGCGTGACCGTGAAGCCGTGCATCTTCAGATAATCGCCGACCATTTCGCGGGCCGGTGCCTCGTCGTCGACAATGATGATGTGCGGGCTCTGGCTCATGTCAGGACGGGACCGCTGCGGGCAATACGATGGCGAAAGTCGAGCCCTGTCCGGGCCCGGCGCTGTCGGCGATGACCTTGCCGCCATGCATGTCGATGATGCGCTTGACGATGGAAAGCCCAAGGCCGGTCGAACTTTCGCCGGCGGTCGGTTTTGCCGAAAGCCGCTGGAACCGGCCGAACAGGCGTCCGAGGTCCTCCGGCGACAGGCCCGCGCCCTCGTCGGTGACGCGGATCACCGTGTGCGCGTCGTCGTGGGTCACCAGCAGGGCGATCTTGCCGCCGATCGGGCTGTATTTGATGGCGTTGCTGATCAGATTGTCGATCGCTTCCCGCATCCGGTCCGAATCGCACATCGTGAAACGGTCCGGCGGCGCCGAGACCGCGATGACCTGCTGTTTGTTCATGGCCGAAGGCTTGTTGGCCTCCGCGACTTCGCTGACCAATGCTGCGATATCGACCGGCTCGCGGCGGATGGTGATGTCGAAGGCGTCGGCCATGGCGTCGGAAATCAGGTGATCGACCATCGAGGTCAGGCGCTTGGTGGCGTCGCGGATGTGCTCGACCTGCGCGGTGATGCTATCCTTGGAAGAGCCCGCGCCGATCAGTTCGGTCAGCATTTCGGTGCGGCCTAGGATCACGCCGAGCGGGTTTTTCAGGTCGTGGGCGACGGTGCCGAGAATTTCATTCTTGAAGCCGTTGGCGCGCTGCAATCGCAGCCACTGCGCCGACAGCCGGCGATTGGCCTGCATCAGCGCGCGGGTGCGCTGCGCGACGCGGTCCTCGAGCTGGGTGTTGGCCTCATTGAGCTGCTGATAGAGAATGACATTGTCGAACGCGATCGATAGCCGGCTGCCGAAGATTTCCACCAGCGAGCGGTCGGTGTCGGACAGATCCCGCTCCGCCTGCAGCAGCACCACGACTTCGCGCCCGCTGCCGGTTCTGACGTAGAGCACGCTGCGGTGATCGGCGAACTCATGCTTGCGGCGATGAAAAGCCGCTTCAACCATCTGCCGCAGGTCGGTATCGAGCGATTTCGATCCGGCGGCGCCGGTGAAGCGGCTGTAGCAGCCGGATCCAGCCAGCACGGAAAAATCGTCGCCCGAGGCGCCGCCGTCGCGCAGCACCAGGATGCCGGCGCAATCGACGTTCAGCAGTGAGGCGATCTGCGTCAGCACGCCTTCGGCAAGTCGCTGCATCGACTTGAAGTCGTACAGCGTCGAGGCCGCATCGATAATGATCTCGAGCCCGCGCCGGGTCTGCACCATGCGCTCGAGCTGCTGATAGCTGCGCAACGCCGCGGTCAGCGACGTGAACAGCTTGTCGGCGGTCAGTTCGGTTTTCGCCTTGTAGTCGTTGATGTCGTAATCGACGATGACGCGGCGCTCGGGCGCCTGTCCGGGCTGGCCGGTGCGCAGAATGATGCGGACGGTTTCGTTCTTGATCTCGTTGCGGATGAACTCGACGAGGTCGAGGCCCGCGGCATCGGTTTCCATGATGACGTCGAGCAGCACGGCCGCGATGTCGGGATGCGCGCGCATCAAGGTCCGCCCCTCGGCCGCGGAATAGGCCGACAGGATTTCGAGCGTCTGGCCGTTGAGATTGTAGTCGCTCAGCGCAAACCGCGTACCCTCGTGCACGGCCTGATCGTCGTCGATCACCGCGACTTTCCATTTGCGCGCCGTGGATGTCTCTGGGGCGCGGCCGGAATCTTCGATCAGTTGGAGGACATCGTCCTGGTCGGCCATTGCGCGGTCCCGTGACTTTCTGTGTCGGTCTCTGTCGGGCCGCGCTTGGCGGCCCGCGGCATGATAATGCGAAACGTGGTGCCTTGTCCCAGCCTTGACTCGAGCATCATCCGTCCGCCGAGCTGCTGGGTTACGAGATTATAGACGATATGCAAGCCGAGGCCGGTGCCGCCCTCGTTGCGGCGGGTGGTAAAGAAGGGGTCGAAGGCCTGCCGCTGCACGTCCGGGGTCATTCCGGCGCCATTGTCGGCAAAAATGATCTCGATGTCATCAATGCCGCGCGGTTTGGCCGATATGGTGATGGCCCCCGACCGCCCGCCGGGAAATGCGTGATTTGCGGCATTGAGGAAGAGATTCGTCAGAATCTGGCCATAAGAGCCCGGAAAACCGTCGACGACGAGACCTTCCGGCACGTCTACCGACAAGGTAATCGGCGATCGCTTCAGCACTGGCCTCAGGCTCGCGATGATCTGGTCGGTGGCCTCGCCGAGGCTGAATTGCCGGCGTTCCGCGTGCGAGCGGTCCACCGCCACCTGCTTGAATGACTGGATCAGCTCGGCGGCGCGATGCAGGTTGCCTACCAGCTGTTGCGATGCGTCGCGCGAACTGCGGACGAATTCCTCAAGTTGCGAGCGCCGCAACGGCGTACTGGATCTCATCTCGGCATCGAACTGGTCGGTGCGGCGTGCGAAGCTGGACGCCACCGTCAGGCTGATGCCGATCGGATTGTTGACCTCATGGGCTACGCCGGCGACCAGTCCGCCGAGCGCGGCCAGCCGCTCGGCATCGATCAGGTTCTGCTGGGCGGCGTTCAATTCCAGCAGAGCGGACTCGGCCTTCTCCTTGGACGCCCGCAGTCCGTCCTCGGCCTCGCGCTTGGCGATAGCGTTTTCGCGGAATACTTCGACCGCCCGCGCCATCGCGCCGACCTCATCCTTGGCTTCGGTGCCCGGCACCTGACGATCATAATCGCCCGACCGGATCGCCCGCATCGAGGTCATGATCTGCTGCAGGGGCAGGCGGATGCTCAGTGCGATAATGACGCCCGCGGTGATGATGACGGCCAGAAAAAGCAGCGCGATCGACAGCACCCTGTGCGCAATATTGCTCAGCGTCCGGTCGAAGGTCGCCTGGGCTTTCTGCTCGCGCTGCCGCATCTTGACGGATAGGCCATCGATGGCGGCGATGGTGTCGGCCTGGCTGGCGTCGATGGAATTGCGCAGCAGGTCGGTGCGGCTGGCGAGTTGTTCGGACAATTTGGCGAGGCCCTCGCGCAGCGCCACGGTCCGGGTCTTCAATCGCTGCAGCGCCAGGCGCTGCAGGTCGTTGTCGGCAAGGTCGGTCATCACCGGAATGGTTTTCTCGATCGTCTCGGTGTTCCTGCGGGCGTCCTCGGCGGAATTCGTCGCAACCGAGAGGTAGTAGGCGTTCGCGGCGACCAGCATGGCCGTAAACGCCTCGCGGGATTTTCCGAGCGACGGCCAGATCAAGGCATCGCGATGCCCGGTGGCGCCTTCGATAATCGAATAGAGTCCCGCCATGTCCTTGGCGGGCTTCAAGACATCGTCCTCATAGGTTTTCGAGATCGTGGCCTGCACGGCGCGCAGTTCGCCAAAACCGTTGAGGAAGCGCTCGGTGACGCGCTCCAGTTCCGCCACCGAGCCGGACAGCATCGGGTCGGTCGATGCGCGCGTGGTCAGGGTGCCGAGCACCGCCTCGCGCAGCAGCAGGATCTCCGCAAACAGCTCGGGGCTCGGTTGATTGATGTAACGGTGGATCAGGTTCTGCAGGCGGCCGGTCTCGCTCTCCAGCAATGCCAGGATTTTATCCGACTCGCGCACCTGGCGCACATCGTCCCAGGCCGATCCCAGAACCTGCGAGCCGCTCCAGATCATGCCGGCGAGCACCAGCACGACCAGCGAATTCAGCGCGGCAATCGATAGAATTCGCCAGCGGATCGGAACCGAACGGGCCAGGTCGACGACGCCGACGCGGCTGCGGGCCGCGAGGCTCGCCGGCCGTTCCGTCGTTTCGTCCTGCCGGGATGTCACCAAGGCCAACTCACTCCACCTTGCGAATGCGTTCGATCAGTCTGGCAGCTACCGGATCGCGCTGAGCCTTTGCGTAGATGCCGGCCATCGCGTTCTCGAACGGCTTGCGATCGAGATCGGTCACGATGGTCACGCCGGCGGCCTCCGCCTTTTGACGCGATTGTTGTTCGAGGTCTTTCCATTTCGCGCGCATGAACAGGTTCGACTGCTGCGCCGCGTCGCGAAAAAGTTTCCGGTCATCGGCGGACAGACTCTCCCAGGCCTTTTTCGACATCACCAGCACTTCCGGGCTCATGGTGTGCTCGGTGAGGGTGTAATAGCCGGCGAATTTATAATGATCGGTGGTGACAAAGGATGGCCAGTTGTTCTCCGCGCCGTCGATCAGCCTTGTCGCAAGTCCGGTGATGACTTGTCCATAGGGAAGCTCGACAGGTTCCGCTCCCAGCGCCCTGACCATGTCCGACATTAGTTGGGACTGCTGCACCCGCAACCGCAGGCCTTTGATGTCGGCGAGGCTGCGGATCGGCCGGACGCTGTTGTAGATCGACCGCGCCCCGGAATCGTAAAAGGCCAGGCCGACAAATCCATAAGGCTCAAAACTGTTCAGGATTTCGCTGCCGATCGGTCCGTCCAGCACCTTTTGCAAATGCTCGATCGAGCGAAACAGAAACGGCATCGCCAGCACATTCATCGCCGGCACGAAATTGCCGATCAGCGCCCCGTTGGTGCGATTGAGATCGATGGCGCCGGCGCGGGTTTGTTCGATGGTTTCTTTTTCCTCGCCGAGCTGCCGGGAATGGAACACGCGGATCTGGTCGCGGCCGCCGCTTCGCTCGGCAATCATGCTGCCCATGAAGCGCAGCGCCTGTACGGTCGGATAGTCCTCGGCCTGGGTATCGGCAGCGCGGAACTCGCGCGCAGCCACAATCGTCGACGCCGCCGTCAGCCACAGCGCGGCCACGATTGCTACGACCCGCTGAACTGAGCGGCTGGACACAGGCAACATCCCCCTAGGGTGGAGTCGGCATTCCGGTGAAAAGGTTCACGACAATCTAGCAGACCGGAGCCAGCCATGGCTATCCGGGGGCCCGATAGCCGTGCGCGCGCTCTGCATGGGACGCTGTGAAGCGGTTTTCCGGATTGAATCGGCCGACGCGGGGTCTTAATGAAAGGCGCGGGACGGGCCGCGTTTGGGCGGCACCGGTTTGGAATGGTTTTATCGTGAAGTCGGCTCTCAGATGTGCCGCGCTCCTTGCAGCCGCCATTGCGTTGGCCGCGGCGTCGCCGGCTTATGCGGTCACCGAGATTGCGTGGTGGCACGCGATGTCGGGCCAACTCGGGCATCAGCTCGAAAAGCTCGCCACGGATTTCAACGCGACGCAATCCGAATTCCGCATCGTGCCGAGCTACAAGGGCAATTACACCGAAACGGTAACGGCGGCGATCTTTGCGTTCCGCTCGCGCGGCCAGCCGGCCATCGTGCAGGTCAATGAAATCGGCACCGCCACCATGATGGCTGCCAAGGGCGCTACCTATCCGGTTTTCGAATTGATGAGGGATGAGGCCGAAACGTTTTCGCCGAGCGCCTATTTGCCGGCCATCGCCGGCTACTACACCGACGTCGCCGGAAACATGCTGTCGTTCCCGTTCAACGCCTCGACGCCCATTCTGTATTATAACAAGGACCTGTTCCGCGCCGCCGGCCTCGACCCCGAGGTGGCGCCGAAGACCTGGCCCGAAGTGGGGGCTGCGGCGAAGCGGCTGCGCGCCGCAGGTGCCGCCTGCGGCTTCACCACGGCGTGGCCGTCATGGATCCACATCGAGAATTTTTCGGCGTACCACAATCTGCCGATCTCAACCAAAGCCAATGGCCTCGGCGGGCTCGATGCCGTCCTGACCTTCAACAATCCGCTGACGGTTCGCAACATCGCGCAACTTGCGGATTGGCAGACCACGAAAGTGTTCGACTATAGCGGCCGCGCCACCTCGGCGGAGCCGCGATTCCAGAACGGCGAATGCGGAATTTTCATCGGCTCCTCGGCGACGCGCGCCGATATCCGCGCCAATTCGAAGTTCGAAATCGGCTACGGCATGCTGCCGCACTGGCCCGACGTCGAAGGCGCGCCGCAAAACACCATCATCGGCGGCGCGACGCTCTGGGTGCTGCGGGACCGGCCGCGCGAGGAATACAAGGGCGTCGCAAAATTCTTCGCGTTCCTGTCGAAGCCGGAAGTGCAGGCCGCCTGGCATCAGAACACCGGCTATCTGCCAATCACTCGCGCCGCGTTCGACCTGACCCGCGCACAGGGATTTTACGACCGCAACCCGGGGGCCGCGATTTCGATCGAGCAGATGACGCTGAAGCCGCCGACCGAGAATTCCAAGGGGCTGCGACTCGGATCGTTCGTCCTGATCCGCGACGTGATCGACGACGAACTCGAACAGGCTTTTAGCGGCAAGAAATCCGCGCAAACAGCGCTGGACTCCGCCGTAGAGCGCGGCAACCGGCTGCTGCGTCAGTTCGAGCGCTCCAATCCCGATCGTTGAATGATCGCCCACCGGTTGCCGTCGCCGCGCCCAAGAAAGAGGCCGATCAAGATACGTGCATCATTCATAGGCAATGCCGACTCTTTGTATGCAACGCGACAGAGCGAATGCCGGGTTGCTGGGCCGCTTAAAATCTAGAAAAGTCATGGACTTAAGGCGCTTTTAAGCCCTTATTAAGTTTTGGCACAAACCTTGCGATGCCGCTCTCCAAGCCGATTTCCCTCGTGCGTTGGAGCACTCCATGAAGCGTCGCGATTTCCTGAAATCCGTCTCCGGGCTCGCTGCGGGGGCCGTGGTGCCCGCGCCCGCGATCTGGTCGGCCGCCAAGGCGGACGCCCGTTCCGAGACCCTTTTGATCGTCTCCGAAGGCGGCCCCAACAATCTCGACATCCATGGCATCGGCACCAACGTGCCGGGCTATGAGGTGTCGTGGAATTGCTATGACCGGCTGATCAGCCACGAGATGAAAAGCGGTCCCGGCGGCGTGCCGTATTACGACCGTGACAAGTTCAAGCCCGAACTTGCCGAGGACATGAATGTCGGCGACATGTCGGTCACGTTCAAACTCAAGAAGAACGCGAAATTCCACGACGGCGCGCCGGTGACGGCAAAAGACGTAAAATGGTCGCTCGACCGCGCCGTCAGCGTAGGCGGTTTTCCCACGTTTCAGATGAGCGCCGGTTCGCTGACCAAGCCCGAGCAGTTCGTCCTTGTCGATGACAATACGGTGCGGGTCGATTTCGCCAAGAAAGATCGGCTGACGATTCCTGATCTCGCGGTGATCGTGCCCTGCGTGGTCAATTCCGAACTGGTGAAGAAGAACGCCTCCGAGAAGGATCCCTGGGGCCTCGAATACACCAAGCAGCAGACCGCCGGCTCCGGCGCCTACAAGGTGACAAAATGGACCGCCGGCACCGAAGTGATCATGGAGCGCAACGACGAATGGGCCGGCGGGGCGATGCCGAAGATCAAGCGCGTGATCTGGCGCATGGTGCCGCAGGCCGGCAATCGCCGCGCGCTGCTGGAGCGCGGCGACGCCGATATCTCCTACGAGTTGCCTTACAAGGATTTCCAGGAGCTCAAGGCCGCCGGCAAGCTTGATATCGTGTCGCTGCCGTTCTCCAACGGCATCCAGTACATCGGCATGAACGTCACCAGGCCGCCCTTCGATAATCCGAAGGTGCGCCAGGCCGTGGCTTACGCCATTCCCTATCAGAAGATCATGGACGCGGTGCTGTTCGGGCTCGCCAATCCGATGTTCGGCGCGCCCGCGAGCAAGACCACCGACGTCGCCTGGCCGCAGCCGACCAAATTTTTCACCGACATGGACAAGGCCAGGGCGCTGATGGCCGAGGCCGGCTACCCCAACGGCTTCGAGACCACGATTTCATTCGATCTGAATTTTGCCGGCGTCAACGAGCCGCTTTGCGTGCTGGTGCAGGAAAGCCTCGGCCAGATCGGCATCAAGACTACGATCAACAAGGTGCCCGGGGCCAACTGGCGCACCGAGCTGAACAAGAAGGAGATGCCGCTCTACACCAACGTGTTCTCGGGCTGGCTCGATTATCCCGAATACTTTTTCTACTGGTGCTATCACGGCAACAATTCCGTCTTCAACACCATGAGCTACAAGTCGCCAGAGATGGACAGACTGATCGACGGCGCGCGCAACGCCGCGGCATCAGGCGACATGCCGACCTACGACACCGACGTGAAGAGTTTTGTCGATCTCGCCTTCGCCGACATTCCCCGCATTCCGCTGTACCAGCCCTATGTCAACGTCGCGATGCAGAAGAATGTCTCGGGCTATCAATACTGGTTCCACCGCCGTCTCGATTACCGCGCGCTGGTGAAGGCGTAAGCGGGCGAATAGCGAATAGGGAGTAGCGAATAGTGACCGAAAGCCATCTTCTATTCGCTATTCGCTATTCGCTATTCGCTTGGCCGCCGGGGCGGCGGTCATGCTGACCATGATCGGCAAGCGGCTGATGTTCGCGATTCCGAGCCTGATCGGGGTGGTGATCGTGACGTTTCTGTTGACCCGCGCGCTGCCCGGCGATCCGGCGGCGTATTTTGCGGGACCTGCCGCGACCAAGGAGGCCGTCGAGCAAATCCGCAAAAAACTCGGCCTCGACAAGCCGCTGATCGAGCAGTTCTTCCGCTACACCAATGACCTCTCCCACGGCGATTTCGGCAATTCGCTGACCACCGGCCAGCCGGTGGCCACCGAAATCCGCAATCGCCTGCCGGCCTCCGCCGAACTGACGCTGCTCGGCCTCATCGTCTCGGTCGTGATCGCGATCCCGCTCGGCATTCTCGCCGCGACAAAGCCGGGCTCGTGGATCGATCATCTATGCCGGGTGACGACGACGGCCGGCGTCTCGCTGCCGGTGTTCTTCACCGGCCTGGTGCTGGTCTATATCTTTTATTTTAAGCTCGGCTGGTCGCCGGCGCCGCTGGGACGGCTCGACGTGTTCTACAGCGCGCCGCCGGCCGTGACCGGCTTCTATCTGATCGACGCCTTGATCGCGCGCGATTTCGAGACCTTCCGTTCCGCGCTGAGCCAGCTGATCCTGCCGGCGATGACGCTGGCGATCTTTTCGCTGGCGCCGATCGCGCGCATGACCCGCGCCTCGATGCTGGCGGTGCTGGCGTCGGATTTCGTGCGCACCGCGCGCGCCAGCGGCCTCTCGCCGGGCACCGTGATCGTCACCTACGCCTTCCGTAATGCGATGCTGCCGGTCATCACCACGCTCTCCATGGTGTTCTCGTTCCTGCTTGGCGCCAATGTGCTGGTGGAAAAAGTGTTCGCCTGGCCCGGCATCGGCTCCTACGCGGTGGAAGCGCTGATCTCCTCGGACTTCGCGCCGGTGCAGGGGTTCGTGCTGACCATGGCGGTGATGTACGTATTGCTCAATCTGATGATCGACATTCTCTATGGCGTGATCGATCCAAGAGTGAGGCTGGAAGGATGAGCATTGTCGCCCCGCCACTCGTCGAGCCAGTTGCACCCGGCCGCACTTCGGGCCTTACCGCGGTCTTCGAGCACACCCGCTATGTGCTGGGCGAGAATCGGGTCACGGCGTTCGCATTCGGATTGCTGATCGTGATTGTGTTCGCGGCCCTATTCGGGCCGTACATCGTTCCCTACGATCCGCTGGCGTCGGATACCGCGGCGGCCCTGAAACCGCCGTCGGCGGCGCACTGGTTCGGCACCGATCAGTTGGGGCGCGATATTTTCAGCCGCGTGATCGTCGCAACCCGGCTCGACACGTTTATCGCGGTGGCATCGGTGGTGCTGGTGTTCCTGATGGGCGGACTTGCCGGCATTGCCGCCGGTTATTTCGGTGGCTGGACCGATCGCGTCGTCGGGCGAATCGCCGACACCATCATGGCGTTTCCGCTGTTCGTGCTGGCCATGGGCATCGTGGCGGCGCTCGGCAACACCGTGCAGAACATCATCATCGCGACTGCGATCGTGAACTTCCCGCTCTATGCCCGCGTCGCCCGCGCCGAGGCCAATGTGCGCCGCGAGGCCGGCTTCGTGCAGGCGGCGCGGCTGTCGGGCAATGGCGAGTTCCGTATCCTGCTGGTGCACATCCTGCCCAACATCATGCCGATCATGATCGTGCAGATGTCGCTGACCATGGGCTACGCGATCCTCAACGCGGCGGGGCTGTCCTTCATCGGCCTCGGCGTGCGCCCGCCGACCGCCGAATGGGGCATCATGGTCGCGGAAGGCGCGGGCTTCATGGTGTCAGGCGAATGGTGGATCGCCCTGTTTCCCGGCCTCGCGCTGATGATCGCGGTATTCTGCTTCAACCTGCTCGGCGATGGACTGCGCGACATCGTCGATCCGCAGCGGCGGACGTGAGGCAGGACATGACCGCACAGCCGCTGCTCGATGTCAGCGATCTCACCGTGGAATTCGCCACAAGGCGTGGCATCGTGAAAGCGGTGCAGCACGTCAACATCAGCGTCGCCAAGGGCGAGACGCTCGGCATTGTCGGCGAATCCGGCTCCGGCAAGTCCGTGACCTCCTATGCGGTAATGCGGATTCTCGACCGTGCCGGCAAGATCGCCGAGGGCTCGGTGATGTTTTCCGGCATCAACGTCAAGGGCGCGACCGAGAACCAGATGCGCGATCTGCGCGGCCGCGAGATATCGATGATCTTCCAGAACCCGCGCGCGGCGCTTAATCCGATCCGCAAGGTGGGCGACCAGATCGAGGACGTGCTGCGCCAGCACGTGCAGTCGGCGGCGAGCGACCGCGGCGAGAAGGCGATCGAGGCGCTGGAAGCGGTCAAGATCGCCCGTCCCCGCGAACGCTACCATGCCTATCCGTTCGAACTGTCGGGCGGCATGTGCCAGCGCGTGGTGATCGCGCTAGCGCTGGCCTGCAATCCGCAGCTCCTGATCGCCGACGAGCCGACCACCGGTCTCGACGTCACAACGCAAAAAGCGGTGATGGACCTGATCGTCGAACTGACAAAGCGCCGGGGCATGTCGACCATCCTGATCACGCATGATCTGGGCCTGGCCGCGGCCTACTGCGACCGCGTGGTGGTGATGGAGAAGGGCCGCGTGGTCGAGACCGCGCTGTCGGCGGATATTTTTGCCAAGCCGGAGCATGCCTATACCAGGAAGCTGATGCGCGCGACGCCGCGGCTCGGCGTCTCGTTGCGCGATCTCCTACCGGAGGAGGATTCCACTGGCGTCATGGCCGGGTTTGACCCGGCCATCCATCCATTTTCGCAAGACTCTTCTTCAAGTGCGATGGACCCCCGGGTCAAGCCCGGGGGTGACGAGACTGCGGGTGGTGGAGCAAAGCCTCTCCTTCTCGTCGACAAGCTGGTGAAAGAGTATCCACGCCAGGGCGCCACTGCCGTGCTGACGAAACTGTTCTCACGCAAGCCGCCGGTCGAACTTGAGCAATTCCGCGCCGTCGATGGCATCAGCTTCAGCGTGGGCCACGGCGAGAGCGTCGGCCTGGTCGGCGAATCCGGCTGCGGAAAATCCACCACCTCGATGATGGTGATGCGGCTGCTCGATCAGACCTCGGGCCGCATCATGTTCGATGGCGACAAGATCGGCGCTATCCTGCCAAACGCCTTCGCGCGGCTGCCCTTGCGCAAGAGCATCCAGATGGTGTTCCAGGATCCGACCGACAGCCTCAATCCGCGCTTCACCGCCGCGCGCGCGATTGCCGATCCCATCATGCAACTCGGTGACGTCAAGGGGCGTGACGCGCTGCGTGCGCGCTGCGAGGAACTGGCCGGGCTGGTCGGTCTGCCGGTCAACCTGCTGGACCGCTTTCCGCATCAATTGTCCGGAGGACAGAAGGCCCGTGTCGGCATCGCCCGCGCCATTGCACTGCACCCCAAGCTGGTGGTGCTCGACGAGCCGACCGCGGCGCTCGATGTCTCGGTGCAGGCGTTGGTCCTGAACCTGCTGCAGGAGCTCAAGACTTCGATGGGGATGAGCTACCTGTTCGTGTCGCACGATTTGAATGTGGTGCGCCTGCTGTGCGATCGTGTCATTGTGATGCGGTCGGGCCGAATCGTGGAGCAGGGCTCGTCCGAGAGCGTGTTGGGCAATCCGCAGGATGCCTATACAAAAGAACTGCTGACGGCGATCCCGCATCCGCCGCTGCCGGTGCATTAGCCTTGCGAAGATGAGAGACAAATGGCTGCTGACCCGCTTGATGACTATATCGACGCCGTCGGGAAAGCGCTGGCGCTTCCGGTCGAGGACGCCTGGAGGCCCGCGGTGCGCGCCAACCTCGAGGTCTCGCTGAGACTGGCGCGGCTGGTCGACGAATTTCCGCTGCCCGATGAAACCGAGCCGGCCAGTGTCTTTGCAGCCTGATATCGCCATGCAAGCGGGCGGCGACTGGCTGCCGGCCTCGGAGATCGCGCATGCCGTCGCGAGCCGCAAGATGTCGGCGCTTGCCGCGGTCGACGCGGCGCTGGCGCGGATCGCCAAACACGATCCGGTCTTGAATTCATTCACCGATGTCGTCGCCGACCGCGCGCGGACGCGGGCGCGTGCGATCGATGACGCAATCGCAGCCGGGAAAAATCCCGGGCCGCTCGCCGGCGTGCCGTTCGCGGTAAAGAACCTGTTCGACGTGCAGGGGTTATCGACCCGCGCGGGATCTAAGATCAACCGCGATCTGCAGCCATCGCCGCGCGATGCCACGCTGATCGAGCGTTTGGAAGCCGCCGGCGCGGTGCTGGTCGGCGCGCTCAACATGGGCGAATACGCTTACGACTTCACCGGTGAGAATGTGCATGACGGCCCCTCGCGCAATCCGCACGACACGACGCGGATGACCGGCGGCTCTTCGGGCGGATCGGGCAGTGCGGTCGGCGGCGGGCTGGTGCCGCTGGCGCTGGGCTCCGACACCAATGGCTCGATCCGGGTGCCGTCGTCATTCTGCGGCATTTTTGGGCTGAAGCCGACCTATGGCCGGTTGTCCCGCGCGCGCTCGTTTCCGTTTGTCGCAAGCCTCGATCACCTCGGTCCGTTCGCACGTAGCGTCGACGATTTGGCGCTGGCCTATGACGCGATGCAGGGCGCCGACGCAGATGACGCCGCCTGCACCACCCACCCGCCAGAACCGGTCAGCGCGCTGCTGGCGCAGGACATCGGCGGACTACGGATCGCGATTGCCGGCGGATACTTTCAAAAGAACGTTTTTCCCGAGGCGAAAGAAGCCGTCTCCCGTGTCGCAAAAGCGCTCGGCACCACGCGTCTTATCGAAATCCCGGAAGCCGCGCGTGCCCGGGCCGCCGCCTATGTCATCACCACCGTCGAGGGCGCGTCGCTGCATCTCGACCGCCTGCGCAAACGACCGAACGATTTCGATCCCGCGGTGCGCGATCGCTTGATCGCCGGCGCGATGATTCCCGCGCCGTTCGTGGACCGCGCGCAAAAATTTCGCCGCTGGTATCGCGCGCAGGTGCTGGAGCTGTTCAAGTCGGTCAACGTCATCATCGCGCCCGCAACACCCTGCGTCGCCCCAAAAATCGGTCAGCAAACCTTCGAGCTCGACGGCGTCGAACTGCCGGTACGCGCCAATATCGGCATCCATACCCAGCCGATATCCTTCATCGGCCTGCCGGTGGTGGCAGCGCCCATTCCGCTCGAGCCGATGCCGATCGGGGTGCAGATCATCGCCGCCCCCTGGCGCGAAGACATCGCGCTGCGCGTCGCTTATGCGCTGGAGCGGATGGGCGTGGTTGCCGCGCCGCGCCCGAAAGGACTTTGAGAATGGATGTCGATCTGCCCGACGTGCTCGCCGAGGTGACCGCGCAATTCGAACGGTACGAGAAGGCGCTGGTGTCGAACGACATTGCGGTGCTCGACGAACTGTTTTGCTCGGACAAGCGCACGCTGCGTTACGGCGTTGCGGAAAATCTGTACGGCTACCAGGAGATCACGGCGTTTCGCGCCGCGCGGTCTCCGATCGGCCTGGGGCGCACGACCGCACGTACCCTGATCACCAGCTATGGCCGTGACACCGCGGTAGCCTCGACGCTGTTTTATCGCGAGCAGCTGCCCGGCAAAGTCGGACGGCAGATGCAGACCTGGGTGCGATTCCCCGAAGGCTGGCGGATCGTCGCCGCCCATGTCAGCATCATCAACGAACCGCCGGATCAGAAGACATGAGTCTGGACGATCTTCCGGCCGGTGCTTGGTCTTGCCCGGTAGCTCGCGTGGGGGTGGTCAGACGCGTCGACCGCGCCTCGGCGGTGCCGGGCAAGGTCACGCGCGCCGAAGAGCTGCGTCTGCAACTCGCCGATGAGATCGTGCGCGGCGTGCTGCCCCCAGGCGCAGCGCTTGACGAAACCGAGATCGCGCAGCGATTCAACGTGTCACGTACGCCGGTGCGCGAGGCGCTGCGCCAGCTCGCGGCGTCGGGCCTGGTCGATGCTCGCGCCCATCGCGGCGCGGTGGTGGCGCGGCCGTCGCTCGACCGGCTGACCGGCATGTTCGAGGCGATGGCGGAGCTGGAGGCGCTGTGCGCGGGCCTCGCCGCGGAGCGAATGCCGGCGGCGGAGCGCCAGTCCCTCGAAGCCGTGCACCAGGAATTGCGGGTGTTGAGCCATGCCGGCAATCCCGAGCGGTTTCACGAGGTCAACGAGCGCTTTCACAACGCGATCTATGCCGGTTCCCAGAACGGCTATATTGCCGAAATGACGCTGGCGACGCGGGTGCGGGTGCAACCGTTCCGCCGCGCCCAGTTCCGCAATCTCGGCCGGCTGGCGAAATCGCAGGCCGAGCACGACCGCGTGGTGATCGCGATCATGCGCGGCGACCGCGTCGGCGCGTCGGCCGCGATGCGCGCCCACATCGAACTGGTGCGCGGCGAATACGAGCTTTACGCGGTGTCGGTGTAATTCATTTCGCAGGCGCCGCGGCTTCCGCCATAAACGCGCGCCAGCCACCGAATGCGGAGATGTCTCGCGCGCCATCGATTGCCGCGGGCTCGACCAGAAAACCTTTCACGCCGGAGCCGTCCGCAAGCCGGACCGTGCCGATCGACAGCGGCGGTGGAATCGAGGCGACGAATTTTCCGAACGATGCCGCGGAGAGTGCCCACAGCTCAAGCTGGATCGATGACCCGGAACCCGCCTTGACTCGGAGCATGCCGGGCTTTGGCGGCGCAGTGCCTTTCAGCGCGTAGAGCTTGTAATCCGACGCGGTCGCAGTGGCTGCAAGCAGCCTGCCGCCGAGTGCTTTCAGTTCGCCATTGAGCGCCATGCCCGACAGATGCGCGCCGACGACCGCGATCGGGATCTCGTCGCCGCTCACGCCTATGGGCAAGGGTGCAAGCGCCGGCTGCCGCAAATTTCGGCTGCCCATCGCCAGTTTGGTGTCGGCGTGAAACACGCGGCCCAGGCTCGCCAGTAGCGCGTCGTGGCCCGCGGGCGCCAGCAGCGTGATGCCGAACGGGATGTCATCGGGGCGGATCGAAGCGGGCAGCGCGAGGGCGCACAGGTCGAGCAAATTGACGAAATTGGTGTAGGTGCCGAGCCGGCTGTTGAGTTCGATCGGATTGGCCAGCACCTGCGCGGTCGAGTAGGCGGTCGGCGTGGTCGGCAGCACCAGCGCGTCGATATTGGCAAAGGCGCGCCCGGCGATCCGGCGCAGCGCCTGCAGCCGGTATAGCGCGGCAAAAGTATCCGAGGCGGTGAGGCGAGAGCCGGCCGCCGTGATCTCGCGCGTTATCGGGTGAATTGCGTCGGGCGAGGAGGCCAGCAAATTGCGGATCACCAGATAACGCTCGGCGACCCATGGGCCTTCATAGAGCAGCCGCGCGGTTTCATAAAACGGTTCGAGGTCGCATTCGACCAGCGTTGCGCCAAGCGAGGTCCAGCGCGCCACCGCCTCGCCGTAAGCCTTCTCCGCGGCCGTGTCGCCGAAGAAAATCAGCTGACCCTGGCGCGGCACGCCAAGTCTGATGCGTCCCGCAAACGCCTGCATCGCCGCCAGCGGCCGCTGCTGCGAAAACGGATCGGCGCCGTCGGGTCCGGCCATCGCGGCCAGCGCGGTCATCGCATCGTCGACGGTGAGCGAGAAGATCGACACGCAGTCCAGCGTGCGGCAGGCCGGGACCACTCCGGCAGTGGAGATCAGTCCGAGGCTCGGCTTCAGCCCGACGATGTTGTTGAGCATGGCCGGCACGCGGCCCGAGCCTGCGGTATCGGTGCCGAGCGCCAGCGGCACGAGGCCGGCAGACACCGCCACCGCCGATCCCGAGCTCGATCCGCCCGGAATGAGATCGCCGCGCATCGGATTGTTCGGAATGCCATAGGGCGAGCGGACGCCGACCAGCCCGGTGGCGAACTGATCGAGATTGGTCTTGCCGATCACGATGGCGCCGGCCGCGCGCAGCTTTGCGACCGAGGTGGCATCGTACGCCGGCGAATAGGCAAATGCCGGGCAGGCGGCGGTCGTGGGCAAGCCCAGGACGTCGATATTGTCCTTTACCGCGACCGGGACGCCATACAGCGGAAGCTGCGCGGCGTCCTTTTTGGACAATGATTTCGCTTCCGCCAGCGCGTCGGCTTCATTGCGCAGGCTGATGAAGACCGCCGGGTCGTTGTGATCACGAATGCGCTGAAAACTGCGCGCCACCGTCTGCGCCGGCGATAACGCGCCTGCGCGGTGCGCGGCGACCATCGCAGCCACGGTTTCCGTCATAATACCACCCTACGCCGGGCCGCACCCATGTGCATGCCGCCTAATCGGCGAACGTTACTGGGCAGGCGTTGCAAAGAGCATCTCCGGATACGATTGGCATCGATTCTCGCGCCGAACGTCCCCATCACGAGAAATCCAGCTGTTATCGCAGCATATGCTGGCGCCATGGCCCACGCCACGCCCAATCCGCCATCGCTGCCGGTTGCTATGCGCGCCGGCCGAACTTGGCGCGACATTGGTTTGCCGCTTGCGCAACCTGTGGTATTACCCTTGCCATATACTTTGTGCATCATGCTCGCGTCGCCGGGTTTTGTGCGCGGTGAACCAGAACGCCGTTGCTTTCATAGGGAGATACATCATGAACGACCATCCTGACACTCCGCGGCGTGGCCATTTCGTCATGGGAAACGGGATTCGGCGGCGCGATTTCGTCGCGGGAACGCTGGCTGCAGGGGCTGCGGCATTCGCTGGTTTCCCGGCATGGGCGCAAAGCGGCGCTACGGTTCCGCTGCATTGCGTTCCGCCGCTGCCGCCGGGAGAGCCTGTTCAGTTCGTGCCCCCGACCGGAGTTCCTGCGCGCATCCGAAAGAGCGCGTTCGAACTCGACGCCGGTGAGATCGCGCGACTCAAGAAGGCTTACGCCGCGCTGCGCGACCTTACGCAGCAGAAGCCGGACGATCCGCGCGGATGGTTCCACCAGGGCCAGGTGCATTGCTGGTACTGCAGCGGCGCGGTCGACGGTTTGAATGGGCAGGAAATCCACGGGGGCTGGTGGTTCCTGCCGTGGCATCGGGCTTATTTGTATTTCCACGAGCAGATTCTTGGCGAACTGATCGGCGATCCGACCTTTGCCCTGCCGTATTGGGATTGGGACACGCCGGGGCGCGACGTTTTTCCGTTCGACGCTTACGGGAAGCCGGGCGATACCGGCAACCCGGTGTACGATCCGACCCGCGCTGTAGGACCGACCAACAAGATTCCGTCGCGGTTTGTCGGTACGGCCGCAATGAAGATCGTCCTCAACTCGGCGACGTTTGCGGATTTCGGCGGCAGCAGCGACCAAGAAGTGGGGATGGGAAATCTCGAAGGCGGACCACACGGCAGCGTTCATGTCTGGACCACCGACCCGACGGTCAATTTCAACGATGCAAAGCCCGACATGGGCGTGCTGGCTTCGGCCGCCTTCGATCCGGTTTTCTTCTGCCATCACGCCAATATCGACCGCATCTGGGACAAATGGAGAAAAGCCGATCCGGCCCACCATACCAACCCGGACAATCAGATCTGGCAGCAGCAGGTCTTTTACTTTTACGACAAGACGCCGAACTGGACCTACATCGCCAACGGCCAGATGCTGGAGCCGGAATTGCTGAGCTACAGTTACAAGCCGCCACAACAGACCACGCCGCCGGCGCCCGGCCCGGTGGTGGCCAGCGCGGCTTCCGCGGTCCGCGTTGCCCAGCAGCTCAGTGCTCCCTTGGTCGAACTGCATCAGGGCCCGGAACCCAAGGCGCTCAGCCCGGAGCCCTCGACCATACAGACGACTATTCCGCCGCAAGGCACGGAGAGACTGCGGTCGTTCAGCGCGACTTCCGGCCCGCAGCCGAGAACCATCCTTCGGATCGAAGGCGTGGAAATTCCGGCCGATCACGGAGCGCTGGTCAACGTGTTCATCAATCGCCCGAACGCAACCGCCGCCGCGGGGCCGGAAGATCCGGGCTATGTCGGCACGATCGCGGTCGTCGCCAGCCAGTCTGCCGGCACCGGGCACATGCACCCGCCCGTGGTGCGGAACTTCAGCTTCGACATCACCGGCAAGATCGCCGCATCTCTCGCGGGCGATAACAACATCGCCGTGACGTTTGTGCCGGCAACCGGAAACGGAGAAAAACCGGCTGCCGTAAATCTGCGCTACAAACGAGTCTACATCGCCACGCGCCAGTAGCCCGTTGTCGCGCCTCTGGCGCGTCTGCGTCGACCTACTCAGCGGGAACCGCGTTCGGTTCGCCTGCCATGGTGGGAAGCGCCATGGCAGCCGGCGCGCGGCTCAGCGCGTAGAGAAACGCGGCGACCACAGCATAAGCCAGCGCGACTGCCGGCGTCACGCCCAATCCGCCGCCGAGGCCGACCGCCTCGCCGTGCATGAAGCCGAAATAGGTCAGCACCGCGCCGGAGAGCGCAAAGGCCGAAGCCTTCATGAAATCGCGCTCGATGATGAACACACCGATCGCGCCCAGCACGAGTCCTGCAAGGATCGAGCCGCCGCCCATGACTTCCAGCCCGTGGTAGATCACGCCCTGCTGCGGTAGCGAGGCGATCGCCGCGGCCTTGACTGCACCCACCTTGTCCGGCGCCAGCGCGCCAACCGTCTGCGCCGCGCTTAAGGTAGCCCCCAGCATGGTGTCGATCTGCAGCTTGGCCCATGCCGCAAGGTGCGGCGTCAGGGCGAGCACGATGGCGGGCGCGTGCTTGACCGGCGTGGTCTGGAACGCCTGTGCGCCGATCAGCATGCCGATATAGAGCAGGATCGGCGAGATCGCGACCACCGGCACCAGCGCCAGCAGCACCGAGATGATGCCGAACCACGACAGCACCACCACCATGATGCCGGTCGCGGCCGAATAGCCGATCCGGCCGCCCATCGCCTTCCATCCGGGATGGCCGATATAGACCGCGTTGATGAAGGGATTGCCCATCAGGCAACCGATCAGGCTGACCACGCCGTCCGCGGTCAGCACGCGGGTGGTCGGATATTCGTCGCCCGCGGCCTCGGCGGACTCTACGTTGTCCATCGCCTCGACCAGGTCGTAGATTCCGAACGGAATCGCTGTCACCAGGATGATGCCGAGGAATTCGAATCCCGAGAACACCTGGCCGATCGCCGGGATCGGCACCGAGAAGCCGAAGCTCGCGAAGGCGTCGCCGACGCCCTTGAGGCTGAGGCCGCCGAGTCCGAGGCCGAACAGGTTCGATCCCCACGCGATGACCATGCCGACCGCGATGGCGACCAGGCCGGCCGGAATGTTTTTTGGGTACTTTACGTCGCCGAACCAGCTCACCATGATGATGGCGAAGCAGACGAGGCCTATCTGCGGCGTCATATACATCTCCAATGCCGGCCGCATCGAGATGAAGGTCACGGATACGCCGGCCAGCGTGCCGAGCAGGGCCGCGCGGGGTGTGATTTGCCGGATGTAGGGTGCGATGAAGCCGCCGATCATCAGGATAAAACTCTGGAAGAACACCCAGACCAGGCCCGCGGACCAGCCCTTGATCGGATCGCCCGTCTTCAGCGTGATCGGCAGCATGATCACGAAGGTGACGATGAACATGTGCGGCACGCTGACGCCCGAAGGCAGCGCGCAGACGTCGCTGCGGCCGGTCTTCTGCGCGAGGCGATAGGCGAGCCATGCATAGTAGAAGGTGGAAAGGCACATCATCAGGCCCAGCGCCGGGAGGATGCGGCCGAACACCAGGGAGTCCGGCATCTTCAGCACGAACCGCAACAGACCGGTCAGCACCAGCATGTTGACCAGGATGTTGGTGCCGAAGCCGAACAAGGCGTTCCAGTCGCCCGGCGTCCACAAAGCCGGCTTGAAGTCAGACTTGCCGGTACTCGCCGTGTAGGTCGTGCTCATCGTGACCCTCCCGCCAAAGAAATCTTCGAAGTCGCAGGCGCCATCGCCTCAAGAACCGCGGCGGAGCAGCTCACCCAGCCGAAAATGCCGCCCTGGGCCTTGATCATCTTCAGGCCCATCTCGTGGAACTCTGGGAAATAGGAGGCGCACCCGTCGGCCAGCACCACGCAGCGATAACCGCGGTCGTTGGCCTCACGCACGGTGGTGTTGACGCAGACCTCGGTGGTGACCCCGCACACCAGCAGGTTCTCGATGCCGTATTTCTGTAAGGTCTCGCCGAGCTCGGTGGCGTAGAACGCGCCCTTGCCGGGCTTGTCGATGACGACCTCGCCGTCGAGGGGATAAAGTGCGGGAATGATGTCGTGGCCGGCTTCGCCGCGGATCAGGATCCGTCCCATCGGGCCGGGATCGCCGATGCGCAAGGACGGCGCGCCACGATCGATCTTCGCCGGCGGCGCGTCGGACAGATCCGGCAGATGGCCTTCGCGGGTGTGTACGACCAGCATGCCGCTGCCGCGCGCCGCATTCAGCACCGCCGCGATCGGCTCGACCGCACGCGCCAGCTGCGAGACGTCGTTGCCGAGGGTTTCGCCGAAACCGCCGGGCTCCATGAAGTCGCGCTGCATGTCGATGATCAGGAGCGCCGTGGCCGACCACTCGAGATCGATCGGGCCGGGCTCGGCGGCGACCGTACCGCTGACAGGATATTTCGCGCTCGCCATCGCTCAACGCCCCCGAGCCAGAGAACTCTCGCAGCGGACGAAGCAAGGCCTATGCCATTGTGTACAACGAGGATTAGCGCCGGCTCTCGCGAGAATCGGCTATCGTTTTCAAATGGTTGTTGGTTTTCGCTCGGACTGCTTATTCTTTATTCGCAGCTTTGGTAGCGGGCATTTGCTTATTCGCTGAGCGCGCAGCATTGATGCGTACAATTTACGCAAGCGGGCCGGCGCATTGCCGCGGCGTGTTTTTCTCGCGTAGAGCAAGCGAAAGCCCGCGCATGAAAGACGGGGAGGAGGACGCTGGATGAATGTCGTAGCCACTCGCCACGAGGTTCCGGAAACGCTGTTCGCGATACCCGCCATCGCAGCCGAGCGGCGCGCCGACGGCTGCATCTGGCTGAAATCGATAACGCCGCTGCAATCCGCCGCGCGCTGCACCGGCGACTGGCTGGAGCACTGGGCGCGGCAGACCCCGGACCGGATTTTTCTCGGCGAACGTTCAAGCGTTGAGGCGCCGTGGACGACGGTCACCTACGCGGACGCGCTGCGCCAGGTGCGCTCCGCCGGCGCCTGGATTCTTGCGCGGGGCATGAGCGTCGAGCGGCCGCTGGTCATCCTGTCCGACAACAGCATCGAGCACGCGCTGTTCGCGCTTGGGGCGATGCATGTCGGCGTGCCGGTGGCGGCAATCTCGCCGGCCTATTCGCTGATGTCGAAGGATTTCGACAAACTGAAGAGCATGATCGCGCTGCTCGATCCCGGCGCGATCTATGTTTCCAGCCTGAAACCATTTGCACCGGCGCTGGCAGCGATCAAATCGCTGCACACCGCGACAGTCGTGAGTGGAGACGCGGAGGGCGGCGATGCCATTTCGTTTCGCGCCATCGCGGCGACGCCGGAAACCGACACGGTCGGACAAGCCTTTGCGGCCATCGGACCGGATACGATCGCAAAATTCCTGTTCACCTCGGGCTCGACCGGCACGCCGAAGGCTGTCATCAACACTCAGCGCATGTTGACCTCGAGCCAGCAAGCCAAGGCGCAGACCTGGTCGTTTCTCGACGATGCGCAAGGCGATCTGGTCATTCTCGACTGGCTGCCGTGGAGCCACACCTTCGGCGCCAACCACAATTTCAACCTGGTGCTGCGCAACGGCGGCACGCTTTATATCGATGGCGGCAAGCCGGCGCCCGGCCTGTTCGCGACCTCGCTGACCAACCTGCGCAGCGTGATGCCGACGGTCTATTTCAACGTTCCCCGTGGTTTTGACATGTTGATCGCGGCGTTGCGGGACGATGAAGACCTTTGCCGCCGATTCTTCACAGATGTGAAGTTCGCATTCTATGCCGGCGCAGCACTACCGCAGAATCTCTGGGACGCGCTGGAAGACCTGTCGGTCAAAACCACCGGTCGCGCGATGCCGATGGTGTCGGCGTGGGGCTCGACGGAAACCTCGCCGCTCGCCACCGACTGTCATTTCCAGGCGGAACGCTCCGGCAATATCGGCGTGCCAATCCCCGGCACCGAACTGAAACTGGTGCCGTCCGGTGACAAGCTCGAGGTGCGGGTGCGCGGACCCAATATCACCCCGGGTTACTGGAAGGCGCCTGAACTGACGGCAAAGGCATTCGACGCCGACGGTTTTTATCTGATCGGCGATGCCGTGACCTTTGCCGATCCTGAGCGCCCGGAGCGCGGACTGTTTTTCGACGGCCGCGTCGCCGAGGATTTCAAGCTCAATTCCGGCACCTGGGTCAGCGTCGGCACGTTGCGCGTCGCCGGCATTGCCGCGCTGGCGCCGCTGGCGCAGGACATCGTCGTGTCCGGCCATGGCGGCGATCACGTGCGCTTCCTGGTGTTTCCAAACGTTGCGGCGTGCCGCGCGCATGCCGGGTTGCCCGACAGCGCCGGCGTGGACGACGTCATCGCAAACCAAAAGGTCCGCAGCGCGATAGCGCAGGGGCTGGCAAAGCTGAAAGTCCAGGGCGTCGGTTCATCCGCTTACGCGACGCGAGCGCTGCTGTTGTCCGAACCGGCTTCCGTGGACGGCGGCGAGATCACCGACAAGGGCTACATCAACCAGCGCGCGGTGCTGACGCGGCGCGCGGCGGCGGTGGCGAAGCTGGATGACGATGCGTGCGCGGAATGGATCGGCTGCGCGGACTGAACCAAATCAAGCACACAACAAATCGACAGGGAGAGACGCGATGAGGGGTTTTGGGATTTATCTAGCGCTCGCGCTGTCGTGCATCGCGTATGGATCAGCACACGCCGAAATCTCCGACGGCATGGTCCGGGTCGGCGTCCTCAACGACATCTCCGGCATTTTTCAGGACACCAACGGCATGGGCTCGGTGGAAGCCGCGCGGATGGCGGCGGAGGATTTCAACGGTGGCGGTAAGGGCATCAAGGTCGAGATCGTCTATGCCGACCATCAGAACAAGGCCGACGTCGGCTCGGCGATCGCGCGCAAATGGCTCGACGTCGACAAGGTCGATGCCATCGTCGATGTACCAAACTCGGCGGTCGGTCTCACCATCAACTCGCTGCTGCGCGATTCCAAAATGACGTTTCTGGCGTCGTCCACCGCAAGCTCCGACCTGACCGGCAAAGCCTGCTCGCCGAACACTATTCAATGGGTCAACGACGCCTGGGCGACCGGCAACACCACGGCGGCGGCGATGATGGCGCGCGGTGGCAAGGACTGGTACTTCATCACGGTAAATTACGCGCTCGGCCAGGGCATCGAGGCCGAGGCCACCAATTACATCGAGAAGCACGGCGGCAAGGTGCTGGGCTCGAGCAAGCATCCATTGGGAACGTCGGACTTCGCTTCCTTCCTGCTGCAGGCGCAGGGTTCGAAGGCCAAGGTGATCGGCCTTGCCAACGCCGGCGGCGATACCATCAACGCGGTAAAGCAGGCGGCTGAATTCGGCGCCAAGGAGAGCGGCCAGACCATGGTCGCCTTCCTGCTGTTCGTGAACGACGTGCACGGCATGGGCCTGAAGGTCGCGCAAGGCCTGCAACTGCTCGAAGCGTTTTACTGGGACATGGACGACGACACCCGCGCCTTTGCCAAACGTTTTGCGGCGCGGCCGGGCATGAACGGCAAGATGCCGAGCGGCAACCAGGCCGGCGTCTACGCTTCGACATTGGCCTACCTCAACGCGGTTGCGGCAACCGGCAGCGACGATGCCAAGGACGCCGTGCCGCAAATGAAGAAATTCAAAGGCAAGGACAAACTGTTCGGCGACGTCACCATCCGCCAGGACGGCCGCGTGATTCATCCGATGTATCTGTTCGAGGTGAAGAAGCCGGAGGAGTCGAAATATCCATACGACTATTACAAATTGATCTCGACCATTCCCGCCGAGCAGGCGTTCCGACCCATCGCTGACGGTGGCTGTTCGCTGGTGAAATGAAAACGCGTTCGTCCACCGAATTCCGTCATGCGCGGGCTTGACCCGCGCATCCATCGTCACTTCGCAAGACCTTTTTCGAAGAAGATGGATGGCCGGGTCAAGCCCGGCCATGACAATCTTACGGCCAGTAATTGCTGACCTTCGCCCGGCCTTGCGTGATCAGGCGGGCGCCGCGCTGCTGGCGGGTGTAGATCCACAGCCAGTTCATCGCGACGCTGAGCCGGTTGCGCAGGCCGATCAGGAAATAGATGTGGGCAATGCCCCAGATCCACCATGCCAGCGCGCCGCGCAGTTTTACGCGCCCGAAATCGATCACCGCCAGCCGTTTGCCGATCTGCGCCAGGTTGCCGCCGTGCTTGTAGACGAATGGCGGAAGCGTTTCGCCGCGCAGCCGCGCCTTGATGGACCGGGCGACGTAGCGTCCCTGCTGTTTTGCAGCGGGGGCAATGCCGGGCACCGGCTTTCCATCGGGGTCATTGATCATCACGGTATCGCCGATGGCAAACACGTCCGGATGGCCGGGAACGGTGAGGTCGGGCAGCACCTGCAGGCGCCCGGCGCGATCGGCCGGCGCGCCGAGCCATTCCGCCGCGGGCGATGCGCGCACGCCGGCCGCCCAGATGATGGTCTTGGCGTCCAGTTTGTTGTCGCCATAGACCACGCCGTCGGCGGTGCATTCGGTCACCGGCTGTCCGAACGTGAGTTCGACGCCGAGACTTTCCAGCGAACGCTGCGCATAGGCCGACAATTCGTCGGGGAAACCGGCCAGCACGCGCGATCCCGCCTCAATCAGCACGACGCGCGCGGTGTGGGTGTCGATGTTGCGGAAGTCCGGCGGCAGCGTTTCGTGGGCCAGCTCCGAGATGGTGCCGGCGAGCTCCACGCCGGTCGGGCCTGCGCCGATGATGACGAAGGTCAATAGCGCCGCGCGCCGCTGCGGATCGCTCTCGCGCTCGGCGTCCTCGAAGGCGATCAGGATGCGCCGCCGCAGCGTGGTGGCGTCCTCCAGCGTCTTCAGTCCGGGCGCGAACGGCTCCCATTCGTCATGGCCGAAATAGGCGTGGCGGGCGCCGGTGGCGACAACCAGCGTGTCGTAAGGCAAGCTATCGCCGCCATCGAGCGTCACGCGGCGCGCCGTCGCATCCACTCCGGTCACCGTGGCGAGCAGGGTCGTGACTTCGGGGCGCCCGCGCAGCAGATAGCGGATCGGCCAGGCGATCTCGGAAGTCGCCAGCGACGCGGTCGCGACCTGATACAGCAGCGGCTGGAACAGATGATGGTTGCGCCGGTCGACCAGCGTGACCGCGACCGGCGCGCCGGCGAGACGATACACCGTCTCCAGCCCGCCAAAGCCGGCGCCCACGATCACGACGCGATGGCGATCTGTCGTCACTTGCCCTCGATGGTGGTCAGTTCGGTGTCATTGCTGTCGACGACGAAAATCGCCAGCAGCCTTGCCGGCTCGGTGGTGCTGGCATTTTCGCTGATACGGTGAAGCGCGCCCGGCGGTTCCGAAAAACTCTCGCCGGCCTTGAACACCTGCACCTTGCCGTCGTCGACCTGGCTGCGAATCTCGCCGGACAGCACGTAAGCAGTGACGAACGCCGAACGGGCGTGGTGATGCGGCGGCGTCTTGCCGCCCGGCGGATAGGTGACGACGGCGGCGATCAGGCTCTTGCCCGGAATGTTCGGGATCGTCTCGCGGAAGGCGGGACTGACCGTGCCGGGCGGCGACTGCGCCAGCGCGATGCCAGAAACCATCACCGATGCCGTGAGCAAGGCCGACAATGCAAAGGTCGGGCGCGTGACGATGTGCCTACGCATGATCGCTCTCCTCTCACTCGTATGTAGGCAAACGTGCGCGAAGCGCCATATCAGGTCAAGGGCCGGACACCCCGTGCAGGTCGGGGAAGGTTGCGGAAATTATTTCTTCTCGACCGAATCCTTCTGTGACTTCCATACGTCTATGGGTCGAGACACCGAGGATTTCGCCGCAAGGAACGATGGAGAGAGCGATGAAACGAACGTTGATAAGGTACAAGACCAGGCCAGATGCCGCCAACGAGAATGCGGGGCTGATCGAGAAGGTGTTCGAGGAATTGAAGGCCAAGGCGCCGAATGGCGTTCGCTATCTTTCGTTGCGGCTTGACGACGATACCTTCGTTCACTTTGTCGAAGCCGAAGCGGGCAGCACCCCGCTTCCGTCGCTGGATGCCTTCAAGGCGTTCCAGAGCGGAATTCGCGAACGTTGCGTTGAGCCGCCGCTGCCAAGTGGTGTTACCATTGTCGGTAATTACCGGATGCTGTCGGAGAACTGAATGCCCGGAGCCGCAATGAACGCGATGCCTGACGCTTCAACTGCCGCGAGCCTCGATCGGCTGCTCATCGAATTGCGTCCGAAACTGCATCGCTATTGCGCGCGCATGGTCGGCTCGGCGATTGATGGCGAGGACGTGCTGCAGGACGCGCTGGTCAAGGCGGTGCAGTCATTTGCCGCGGCCGGGCCGCTCGGCAATCCCGAAGGTTGGCTATTCCGGATCGCGCACAACACGGCGCTGGATTTTCTGCGCCGCCGCAACCGGCAGCAAGCGCTTCGATCGGGCGAGGAGGTGGACATGATGGCCGATCCTGCCGACACGGTCGAATCACGCCAGGCCGCCGCCGCTTCCTTGCGGACCTTCATGCGGCTGCCGGTAGCCCAACGCGGCAGCGTCATTTTGATGGACGTGCTCGGCTGCTCGCTGCAGGAAATCTGCGCGGTGATGGATTTCAGCCTGCCCGCGGCAAAAGCGGCGCTGCACCGCGGGCGCAGGCGTTTAAGCGAACTCGCCGGCGAGCCGGACGATGCGCCGCCGCCGATGCTGTCGCAAGCCGACCGCGCCCGTCTCGGTGCGTATGTCGAACAGTTCAACGCGCGCAACTTCGACGCGATCCGCGACATGATCGCCGACGACGTGCGGCTTGACCTCGTCAACAAGACGCGGATGAGCGGCAAGGCCGAGGTGAGCAGGTATTTTGGGAATTATTCGAAAGTGCGCGACTGGCATCTGGTACCAGGACTGGTCGAGGGACGGCCGGCGATCCTGGTATTCGATCCCGATCAGCGGTCTGCCAGACCGGCGTATTTCATGCTGTTGCAATGGTCGGCCGACAAGGTCGCGGCCATCCGCGATTTCCGCCATGCGCCCTATGTCGCGGATGACGTTGAGTTTTCGGTCGCGGCCGCAATGTGACCCTTGGCGCCCTTGCAACCGATCCTGCGTCAGGCCGTTAATGCAGCGCTGCCTGGGTCAAAACAGGAGTCGGATATGACTGCAAGCGAAGTCCCGCATCCGCCGATCGTGTCACGCGAGCACTGGCTCGTGGCACGCAAAAAATTCCTCGTACAGGAAAAAGAATTCACCAAGCAGTATGACCGCGTCAATGCTACGCGGCGCCGCCTGCCGATGGTGAAGATCGAAAAGAACTATCTGTTCGAGGCGCCCGGCGGCGAACAAAGCCTCAAGGATCTGTTCGAGGGCCGCCGGCAACTTATCGTCTATCACTTCATGTTCGATCCGGCATGGGAGAAGGGTTGTCCGGGTTGCACCAGCTACGCCAACGCGCTCGGCGACCTTTCGATGCTGGACAGGTGCGACACCACCTTCGTCATGGTGTCGCGTGCGCCTTTGGCAAAGCTCGAGGCCTACAAGGAGCGGCAGGGCTGGCCGTTCACCTGGGTGTCGTCGCTCGGCAGCGATTTCAACTACGACTTCCACGTCACCAATGACGAGAAGGTCGCACCGATCGAATACAACTATCGCAACAAGGCCGAACTGGAGGCTGCCAAGGTCCCCAACAAGACCACCGGCGAGGAACACGGCCTCAGCGTGTTCTTCAGTATCGGCGACGACGTCTTCCACACCTATTCGGCCTATGCGCGCGGCACCGAAGCGCTCGTCGACGCCCGGGCGCTGCTCGACGTGACGCCCTATGGGCGGCAGCAGGATTTTGAGGACTCGCCGCAGGGTTGGCCGCAGAAGCCGACTTATGGATAGATTTCAAACTGAACCCCGGGTAGCGAAGCTTGAAGCGGCCATCGAGCATATTCAGCGCGACATCGGCGATATCAAGTCGGATGTGCGGGCGCTGCGGGATAACGCACGGTCCGATTTTCACATTCTTTTCAGAGCCGTCATAGCCGTTGCCGCAGGGTTGGCCGGTATGATGGCTCGCGGGTTTCACTGGCTGTGACGTCAATGCCGCGCAGCGGAACCGGTTTCCATTTCGGACAGACATAAAGCCGCAGCCTTCGCCCCTTTCGGCCGGTGCATCCGCACGCTTCACTTGACACAATTGTGTCGTCGAAGTTGAATTATGCCTTTCAAAGGCCAAGGGGTTTCAAATGATTGTTTCCCTATTCCGGATTGTTTTGGTCACGACCTCCATTGCCATATCTGGCTTAGGCGGCGTTGCTTTTGCGCAAGGTGAAATAAAGGCCACCGAACAACAGTCGAAAACGACGCTGGAGCCTCTACTCGGGCAAATTGCCTCCAAGACCTGTCCCGAGCTTGCACAAAATGACATCGGAAAAGCGAGCGAGGACATCAACGCTTCGAAAAGAAAAATACCCGAAGAAATTCAGCTGTTGCTGGAGGCATGGCTCGACTACTCAAAGTATTACAAGCAAATGCACTATGTAATCTCCATTGCCATCATCGTGTTTGGTGCTTTGGCGGCAGGGCTTTCGGTTGATGGATGGTGGGGAATATTGAAGACACTGGCAGCTATCATGGCGACCATTTCCGCGGGGGTAAATACGACGCTTACTCCAAACGTAGATTACAAGAAATTCGACGAAGCATTCGTCGTTCTTAATACCGCCAAGGCCGCCTATATGACTAATCCTTTTGTCACCTTGTGTGATGTCGGGAAGGCGGTTGCTTCCGGAGAGTTGATCATTCACAAAGGCGAGTGACTCCCGCGCAGCGCCAGCCAGTTTTCAGATGACAAATCTTGCGTCCGGGCGACTTCGGCGCCAGACACATGCTGCCCGGCGAACGATCCGGCACGGGTTGGCGGTGCACCCCTCGCCCAGGCATAGAGTCGTAATTGCGCCGGCAAGAACCTGAATTATAATTCTTGCCATTCGCCGCCACTGCGAATTATGGTGCATGGCCTTGGCGAGCGGGCCGGCGGCTTTTGCGGGAGCCGAAGGTCGTGCTTGCCGTTGGCCTTCGAGTTCGCAAAAACACACCAGCCAAATCAAAAAACACGTCACCAGAAGTTAACAGAGGGAGATACCATGAGAACGGCATTCTGGCTCGCGGGCGCAGCGGCTCTGGCGCTGGCGCAACCCGCTTTGGCGGCGGACACCATCAAGATCGGGTTTGTCTCGACGTTCAGCGGCCCGACCGCCGTGATCGGCAATGACATGCGCAATTCGTTCGAGCTTGCGCTCGATCATATTGGCCGCAAGATGGGCGGCAAGCCGGTCGAGGTGATCTACGAGGACGACGGACAGAAGCCGGATGTCGGCAAGCAGAAGACCGAGAAGCTGATCCAGTCCGACAAGGTGGACTTCATCGTCGGCTATATCTGGTCGAACGTGCTCTTGGCCTCGCTCAAGACCGCCGTCGATTCGCAGACCTTCCTGATCAGCGCCAACGCCGGACCGTCGCAGCTCGCCGGTGAGCTGTGCTCGCCTTACGTGTTCTCGACGTCCTGGCAGAACGACCAGACGCCGGAGGCCGTCGGCCTTTACATGAACCAGAAGAACGTCAAGTCGGTGTTCCTGATCGGCCCGAACTATGCCGCCGGCAAGGACATGCTGGCCGGGGTGAAGAGCACGTTCAAGGGCCAGGTGCTCGGCGAGGAATACACGGTGTGGCCGAGCCAGCTCGACTTCTCGGCAGAACTTTCCAAGGCGCGCGCCTCGAAGGCGGAATCGATCTTCGTGTTCTATCCCGGCGCCGCCGGCGTCCAGTTCCTCAATCAGTATGCGCAGGCCGGCATCAAGCAGCAGATTCCGCTCTATACCGCCTTTACCATCGACGAATTGTCGCTGCCCTTGCAGAAGGAGAACGCGCTCGGCGTTCCCGGCGCGCAGGAGTGGGTGAACGATCTGCCGAACGCCGAGAACAAGAAGTTCGTCGCCGATTATCGTGCGAAGTACACCAACCTGCGTCCGACCTTTTACGGCGCGCAATCCTACGATGCCGCGCAACTGATCAACAGCGCCGTGACGGCGGTGAACGGCGATACCAGCAAGAAGGACGCGATGCGCGCCGAGATGGAGAAGGCGAATTTCAAGTCGGTGCGCGGCCCGTTCAAATACGGCAAGAACCACATCCCCATCCAGAACTTCTATCTGCAGGACGTGGTGAAGGACGCCGAAGGCCAGCTTGCGCTGAAAACCGTCGCAACCATCGTCGAGAACAGCCAGGATCGCTTCCACGATAAATGCCAGATGAAGTGACCGTGAAAACACCTCTCCCCGCAGGGGAGAGGTCGGATCGCATCGCAGATGCGATCCGGGTGAGAGGCTTCTCCGCGAGTCCGAGCGTGCGGAGAGGCCCCTCACCCGAAGCCTGCGCGAAGTTTATCATCGGGCGGCGCTTCGCGCCGTCCCGTTGGCTTCGGCTTCGACCTCTCCCCTGCGGGGAGAGGTAAGGAAGGGCCAGCGCTTCCTCTATTCTCTTGCAGCGCTGTGGTGGGGCTCATGCTGCTGATCGTCGAACAATTCTTGAACGGGCTGCAGTTCGGCCTGCTGCTGTTCCTGCTGGCGGCCGGGTTGACGCTGGTGTTCGGCATCATGGATTTCGTCAATCTGGCGCATGGCTCGCTCTACATGATGGGCGCCTATTTCGCCGCGACCTTCACGGCCTGGACCGGGAGTTTCGTCGCCGGGGTGCTGCTGGCGCTTGCAGCCACGCTGCTGCTCGGCATCGCCTTGGAATTCGTGGCGCTGCGTCACCTTTACGGCCGCGACCATCTCGACCAGGTGCTCGGCACCTTCGGACTGATCCTGTTCTTCAACGACGCGGTGCGGCTGATCTGGGGCCCGGCGGGCCTTGCGTTGCCGCTGCCGGCCTGGCTTACGGTGCCGATCCAGATCATGCCCGGCGTGTATTATCCGGCCTACCGGCTCTCGATCATCGTGGTCGCGCTCGCAGTCGCGGCAATGCTCTACGTCGTAGTGATGCGGACCCGGGTCGGCATGCTGATCCGCGCCGGCGCGTCCAACCGGGAAATGATCGGCGCGCTCGGCATCAACATCAAATTGCTGTTCACCCTGGTATTCGGCCTCGGCGCGGCATTGGCCGGCCTAGCCGGGCTGATGCAGGCGCCGATCCTCACGGTTCAGATCGGCATGGGCGAGAACATTCTGATTCTTGCCTTCGTCATCATCGTGATCGGCGGTATCGGCTCGATCCGCGGCGCGTTCCTGGCCGCGATCTTCGTCGGCATGATCGATACGCTGGGCCGCGCATTCCTGCCCGACCTGCTGCGGCAGATCCTGAGTTCGACCGCGGCTTCCACCGCTGCGCCTGCGCTGTCCTCGATGCTGATCTACCTGCTGATGGCCATTGTGCTGGTGGTGCGTCCGGAGGGGCTGTTTCCGGCCGGCAAGCGATGACCGCTTCGATCAACGCCCGCACTGCGATCACGGTGCTGACGATCGCCGGCCTGCTGCTGCTTCCGCTGTATTCGGCGATCACCGGCAACATCTTCGTGCTGACGCTGTTCACCCGCATCGTCATCTTCGCGCTGGCCGCAGCCAGCCTCAATCTCATCATGGGCTATGGCGGGATGATGAGTTTCGGTCACGCCGCCTATCTCGGCATCGGCGGCTATGCGGTCGGCATGTTGGCGCATGAAGGCATCGGCTCGGGATTCATCCAGTGGCCGGTGGCGCTTGCCGCATCGGCGCTGTTTGCGCTGGTCATCGGTGCGCTGTCGCTGCGCACCCGCGGCGTCTACTTCATCATGATCACGCTCGCCTTCGCGCAGATGGCGTATTATGTCGCTTCCGGGCTGTCACGCTATGGCGGCGACGATGGCCTGACCGTCTACAAGCGCAGCGATTTCGGCGGCCTGATCAACCTGTCGAGCCGCGTCCAGTTCTATTATCTCTGCCTCGGCTGCCTGTTCGGTGGAATTTATCTGATCTGGCGCATCGTCAATTCGCGCTTCGGCATGGTGGTGCGAGGCGTGCGCTCCAACGAGCAGCGCATGCAGGCGATCGGCTTCCCGGCCAATCGCTACCGGCTGGTCTGCTTCGTCATATCAGGCACCATCTGCGGCCTGGCCGGAGCGCTGCTCGCCAACAATACGGATTTCGTCAGCCCCGCGATGATGTACTGGACCCGTTCCGGCGATCTCATGGTCATGGTCGTGCTCGGCGGCATGGGATCGCTGTTCGGGCCGATGATCGGGGCAATCGTTTTTCTGGTGCTGGAAGAGTTTTTGTCGCAGATCACGGAGTACTGGGCGCTGATCATGGGCCCGCTGCTGCTGTTGATCGTGCTGTTCGGGCGCGGCGGCATCATGGGACTGTTGGGGAGGCTGCGCCATGCCTGATTCCTTGGCTGAACCCCTGCTTCGCGTCGAAAATCTGGTGCGGCGGTTCGGCGGCATTACCGCTACCGACAACCTCTCGCTCGACGTCGCCAGCGGCGAATTGCACGCCATCATCGGCCCCAACGGCGCCGGCAAGACCACGCTGATCAGCCAGCTCACCGGGCAATTGATGCCGAATTCCGGCGCTATTCGATTTGCCGGCCAGGAAATCACCGGGATGCCGAGCTACAGGCGCAGCGCGCTCGGTCTGGCGCGCTCGTTCCAGATCACCTCGCTGCTTTCAGATTTCACCGCGCTCGACAATGTCGCGCTGGCGGCGCAAGCGCATGACGGCCACTCCTTTTACTTCTGGAGCAGCGCCCGCAAGGAAAAGCACCTGCGCGAAGCCGCGCGCTCCGCGCTCGCCAGGGTCGGGCTCGAGCACCGCGCCGACGTCCTGGTATCGGAACTCAGCCATGGCGAGCAGCGCGAGCTTGAACTGGCGGTCGCGCTGGCGACAAAGCCGCGATTGCTGCTGCTCGACGAACCGATGGCCGGGCTCGGCATTACCGAATCGGCGCGCATGGTAAAACTGCTGCAGGAACTGCGGCGGGAACTGACCATCGTGCTGGTCGAGCACGACATGGAAGCGGTGTTCGCGCTGGCCGACCGCATCACCGTGCTGGTCTATGGACGCGTCATCGCCTCCGATGCACCCGCGGCGATCCGCAGGAACGAGGAGGTCAGGCGCGCCTATCTCGGCGATCAGCATGCGGTGACCCGTCATGGCTGACACCGCTGCTCTGCTGGAAGTCGATGGCATCGAAACCTGCTATGGCCTGAGCCAGGTGCTGTTCGGCATGTCGCTGCAGGTTCGATCAGGCGAAATGGTGGCCCTGATGGGCCGCAACGGCATGGGAAAGACCACGACAATCCGCTCGATCATGGGGCTGACGCCCGCGCGTGCGGGCGCGATTCGGTTCGCCGGACAGGATGTTCGCAGCCTTCCCTCTTTCAAAATTGCGCAGTTGGGAATTGGCCTGGTTCCGGAAGGGCGTCAGATATTTCCCAACCTCACCGTCCGCGAGAATCTGGTCGCCGCCTCCGGCAATCGTCTGAATAACCCGGATCCATGGACCATCGAAAAAATCCACGCGCTGTTTCCGCGATTGGCCGAGCGCGGCGGCAACATGGGCGGCACGCTCTCCGGCGGGGAACAGCAGATGCTGGCCATCGGCCGCGCGCTGATGACCAATCCCCGGCTGCTGATCCTGGACGAAGCCACCGAAGGCTTGGCGCCGCTGATCCGCGAGGAAATCTGGAACTGCCTGTCGATGCTGAAGGCGAAGGGCCAATCGGTGCTGGTGATCGACAAGAACGTCGAAAACCTCACCCGCATCGCCGACCGTCACACCATCATCGAGCGCGGCCGCGCGGTGTGGAGCGGAACGTCGGAGCAGCTGATCGCGGAGCCGGATCTGCAGCACCGGTATCTCGGGATTTGACCTCCGTGCCCCGGACGCAGCGCAGCGCGTAGCTCTTCGCGGCGCGGTGCGCTGCAGAGCCGGGGCTGTCACGAACACCTACCTTTCGTCATGCGCGGGCTTGACCCGCGCATCCATCCATCTTCGCAAGAATCTTTCGAATGAGATGGATTGCCGGGTCAAGCCCGGCAATGACGGTTCGAGCCTGGTACGGTCCCGGTTCTGCGGAGCGGCATGAAGAATGCCGCACCGCGCCCGGGACACGATCGTCAAAACATCTCGAAATATTCGCGCTGTTCCCAGTCCGAGACCTCCGCCTGGAAACGCTCGATCTCGGCGTTCTTGATGTGGACGCAATAGTCGACGAACTCCGCGCCCAGCGCGTCGCGGAAAAACGGATCGTCCTTCAGCGCGAACACCGCCTCGCGCAACGTCTTCGGCAACAGTGCGGCCTGCGTCTCATAGGGGGTGTCCGCCGACGGCCCGGGATCGAGGGAGCGATCGACGCCATCAAGGCCCGAGAGAATCTGCGAGGCCATGTAGAGATACGGATTGGCCGCGGGCTCGCCGATGCGGTTTTCAAGGCGGGTGGCGGGATCGCCGGCCGCCCCGAGCACGCGGATCATGACGCCGCGGTTGTCGCGTCCCCAGATCGCGCGGTCCGGCGCCAGCGAGTAGGAGCGATAGCGCTTGTAGCCGTTGATGGTCGGCGTCGTGAACACGGCCGAGGCGCGCGCATGCTGCAGCAGTCCCGCCAGATATCCGCGGCCGAACGCACTCAGCGGCTCGCCACCGTCTTTCGCCATGAAGGCATTCTTGCCGCCTGCGCGCGACACAATCGATTGATGCAGGTGCCACCCGGACGCGAACAGGTTCGGCAGTTTCGGCCGGCACATGAAGGTCGCATGATGGCCATGGCGGCGGGCGATCTGTTTCACCGCGCTGCGGAACAGCACCATGGCGTCGGCAGGCGCGAGCCCGGCCATCGGCGCAAACGTGAACTCGCACTGACTCGGGCCGAACTCGACCTCGATCGACCGCAGCGGCAGGCCGAGCGCCAGAACATCGCGTCGGATGATCTCCAGCACTAGCTCCATCTGGTCGTAGCGCTGCTCGGTCAGATACTGATAGCCGTGCGACAGCAGGCTGACCTGTGGCGGTTGGCCCGGCTGACCGGCATGCTCCGGCGACATGTTCGGGTCTTCGAGCTTGAAGATGTGGAATTCGACTTCGAGCCCGGCGACAAAATCGTAGCCGCGCTTTGCGAGTCTATCGAGCACCGACTGGTAAAGATGCCGCGTCGAAAACGGCACCGGGCGCCCGTCCGCGAAATAAATATCGCACAACAGCCAGCCGGTGCCCGCCACCCATGGCAGCACGCGAAAGCTCGTGGGATCCGGTACCATCAGGAAATCGGCGGCGCCTTCCATTTCCCGCATGCCAAAGCCGCCGCCCGCGGTGAATACCGGAAACACCGTGCGGTGCGAGGTGTCCTTGGCGAGCATTGTGGTGGTGATGGAGCAGCCGTTCTCGAGCGAGGCCAGTGCTTCGCTGGCCACCAGCGTCTTGCCACGCAGGATTCCGTGCTGGTCGGGAAACGATAGCCTGATGACTTCGAGCTTGTGCTCGTCGACAACGCGTCGCAGACGCGTCGCCGCTTCTTTCTGCTCTTGCGACCAGAGACCGTGACGCTCGACAAAACTCAACGCGTCACTCCCTTAGATCGCGATGAAGAGCGGCGCCTTTTCACCTCTCCCCGGAGGGGAGAGGTCGAAGCCGGAGCCAACGGGTCGGCACGAAGCGCCGCCCGATGATAAACTCCGCGCAGGCTTCGGGTGAGGGGTCTCTCCACGCACTCTGCCTCGCGAAGAGGCCCCTCACCCGCCGCGCATCTGACGATGCGCCATAGCCGAAGCTTCGCTTCGGCGTTCTTCAAAAAGAACGGCCGCCGAAGGCGGCCTACGCTCTCCCCTGCGGGGAGAGGTGAATTGAGCGTCGCGATCACTCGGCCGCCGACAGATGGCGAATCTTGTTGGCGATCTCCGCGGGAACGGGCGCCGCCCACGGCGCGCCGCGACGCCGCTTCACATCGACCTCCATCCAGAAAGTTTCCCATCCTCGCGTCGGCCCGATGCCGTCCATGGTGGCGGGGCCCTGGATGCTTCGCGCATGCGCGTCGTCCAGGAACATGAACGGCTTCTCGCCGCCGGCGACCTTCTCGATCTCCTGCCGCAGCAGGCGGCGATATTGCACGATGGCCTTGTCGGAGGTGCCGAGATGTTCCCTGGTGCGATCCTGAATCGCGCCCATCGATTCGACCGCCCACTGGTCGTGCACGTTGATGTCGGCGCCCATGCCGGTGTAGGTCGCGGTCGCCTGCTCGTGCGGATCGAAGCCGTAATCGTTGGAGCGGTTCTTGCGCGAGCGATAGTCCGGCAACTCGTACAGTTCGAGACGCTGATCGCGCATTTTTGCCTTGTCGACCGGCGTCGAATAGCTGGTGAAGATCGCAACCCAGTAGCAATTCTCGTCATCCACCGGCACGTGCCACTGCGAGATGGTCATCTCGGTGCTCATCGGGATCACGAATCCATGCGGGAAAAGCTGGTTGGTGACGCGGACATGGGTGCGCTCCCCGTCGATCTCGCGCAGCGCGATCAGGCGCAGACCGTATTCGGTGTGCTCGACATTGATGATGGGGTTGTCATATTCGCGCAGGATCTTCGTCATCGGCATGTCGGTGCCCGCGGAAGCGCCGCGGAACTGCTTGCCATAGGAAGCCGAAGTGTCCTCGTCCTCGAAAAAGCGGTGCAGGAACGACGCGTGCGCCGGATCGATCCCGATCTCGAGCGCCTGCAGCCAGTTGCAGCCGATGTGGCCCTTGAACGCGAATGTGTAGGCATCGGGTGCGACAAAGCAATCGATCTCCGGAAACGCCGGCGGCTCGCCTTCGCCGAGATAAGCCCAGAGGATTCCGCTCTTCTCGACCACGGGATAAGCGCGTTGCTTGATGCCTTGGCACAGCACGGAGTCCTTCGGTTCGGCCGGAGTTTCCAGGCATTGGCCGGACACGTCGAACAGCCAGCCGTGGAAGGCGCAGCGCAGGCCGCCGTTCTCAAGCCGCCCGAAGGCAAGGTCGGCGCCGCGATGCGCGCAATGCCGGTCGATCAGGCCATAGCGCCCCTGCGCGTCACGAAACAGCACCAGATTCTCGCCAAGCATTTTTACGGCCTTGACCGGGCGCGGCCCCTGCAACTCGTCGACCAGCGCCGCCGGCTGCCAGTACATCCGCATCAGTTTTCCGCAGGCGTCCTTCGGCCCGGTGCGGGTTATCAGGTCATTCTGTTCCTGGCTCATCATGGCGGTGCGTCCTTTTGCGGCTAGCTAGTCTAGCCAAACCACGTCGCCTCGGCCAGCCTCGTGGCCGGCCTGCGTGCCCCGGACGCAGCGCAGCGCGTAGCTCTTCGCGAAGCGGTGCGCTGCAGAGCCGGGGCCGTACCAAGGACGGTGTTCGTGACGGTCCCGGCTCTGCGGAGCGGCATGAAGAATGCCGCACCGCGTCCGGGACACGATACCTCACCCCCGCGCGAACATCCGCGCATCCGGCGCCACCACCGGCGCGACCGCATCGATCAGCCGCGCGGCGGCGTTGTCGACGCTCAGCCCCGCAGTATCGACCACGGCCGATGCGCGCGCATACAGCGGCTCGCGGCTGAGCAAAATGGTGCGCAACTCGGCCATCGCGGAGCGGTCGTCCGCCATCGGCCGCAGGTCGCCCTGGCGGCGCACCCGCGCCATGTGTTCTTCCGGCTCGGCCTTGAGCCAGATGGTGTAGAAGGATGACAGGATCAGGTCGAAGGTCAAAGGCTCGGAGACGATGCCGCCGCCGGTCGCCAGCACCATCAGTTCTTTCCGCGCCAGCAATTGGCCAAGCGCGGCCTGCTCCATGCGGCGAAAACCTTCCTGGCCGTACAGCGCGATGATCTCGGCGACCGACAGACCGTTCTGCTGCTCGATCTCCTTGTTCAGCTCGACAAAACTCCAGCCGATCTTTTTCGCGAGCAATTTTCCGAGGGTGGATTTGCCGGCGCCGCGCAATCCAATCAGGGCGATGCCGGCAAAGGCCATCTGCCGGTGCGCGCCATTGCCTTGCCCTGCGAGAACGTCCTTGGCATGCGCGATCTGGTTTGGTGTCGCCTTGCGCATGAGGTCGCGGATCACCGGCCAGTCGGGCGCGGGCTCGCTCGCCGGAATCAGGTCCTCAAGATGCGCAGCCATGGCATTCGACACCCGGCGCAGCAGCACGATCGAGACGTTGCCCTTGCCGCTTTCGAGCTGGGCGATGTAGCGCTCGGAAATGCCGGACACCTTCGCCAGCACTTTTCGCGACATGCCGCGCAGCGCCCGCATGGTGCGGACGCGCTGGCCGAGCTGCTCAAGGAAGCTGGTTTCGGGATCGGGTTGCTCGGTCATCGGCTCCGCGCTCGGTCGGGTGGCAGGAAGGATAGTGCCGATAAGGATTGACAGCAAGCGCGCGTGGTGGCTTTCTATGAATTATAATTCAGAAAGCTGGGGAGAAGGCGCGTGACTGTCTACAATGCGGTGACCTGGCTGCTCGACCGCAATATCGATGAAGGCCGCGGCGCGAAGCTCGCCTTCACCGACACCGTCTCCGAATTAAGCTACGGCGACCTGCAGACGCAAAGCCGCCGCCTCGCCAATCTTTTGCGCCGGCTCGGCGTCCGCCGCGAAGAGCGCGTGGCGATGATCATGCTCGACACGGTCGATTTCCCGATCGTGTTTCTGGGTGCGATCCGCGCCGGGATCGTGCCGGTGCCGCTCAACACGCTGCTGACGTCCGAACAATACGCCTATGTGCTGGCGGATTGCCGCGCGCGCGTGCTGTTCATCTCCGAGGCGCTGCTGCCGGTGGTCAAGGACATGGTCGGCCGCATGCCCGATCTCGAGCACGTCGTCGTCGCGGGCAAGGACGCGCACGGCCACAAGAAACTGTCCGACGAAATCGCCAAAGAGAATGATTCATTCGCGACCGCCGCGACGCATGCCGACGAGCCGGCGTTCTGGCTTTACTCTTCCGGCTCCACCGGCATGCCCAAGGGCGTGCGGCATCTGCATTCCAATCTCGCCGCGACCGCGGAGACCTACGCAAAACAGGTGCTCGGGATTCGCGAGGACGATGTCGGGCTGTCGGCGGCAAAGCTGTTTTTCGCCTACGGTCTCGGCAATGCGCTGACGTTTCCGATGTCGGTCGGCGCGACCACGGTGCTCAATTCCGAGCGCCCGACGCCGGCAAAGATGTTTGAATTGATGAACAAGTATCACCCGTCGATTTTTTATGGCGTGCCGACCTTGTTTTCGGCGATGCTGAATGAACAGACGTTGAAGAACGAACGCGGCGGTTCGCGCTTGCGCATCTGCACTTCAGCGGGCGAGGCGCTGCCGGAATCGGTCGGCAACAGCTGGAAATCGCGTTTCGGCGTCGACATCCTCGACGGCGTCGGCTCCACCGAACTGCTGCACATCTTTCTGTCGAATGCGCCCGGCGATATCAAATACGGCTCGTCGGGCAAGCCGGTGCCGGGCTATCGCGTGCGACTGGTCAACGAAGCAGGCGCCGACGTGCCCGATGGCGAGGTCGGCGAACTGCTCGTGGACGCGCCGTCCGCCGGCGAAGGCTACTGGAATCAGCGCAGCAAGAGCCGCCAGACCTTTGAGGGCCACTGGACCCGCACCGGCGACAAATACATCCGCGACGCCGAGGGGCGCTACACCTTCTGCGGCCGCAGCGACGACATGTTCAAGGTATCGGGCATCTGGGTATCTCCGTTCGAAGTCGAGAGCGCGCTGATCACGCATCCCGCGGTGCTGGAAGCCGCCGTGGTGCCGGAGGCCGATCCGGAAGGGCTGTTGAAGCCGAAGGCGTTCGTGGTGCTGCGCGCGGATGCGAAAACCGACGGCCTGCACGATGCGCTGAAGCAGCACGTCAAGCAGAAGATCGGCCCGTGGAAATATCCGCGCTGGATCGACGTGGTCGACAGTCTGCCGAAGACGGCGACCGGCAAGATTCAGCGATTCAAGTTGCGCGAAGGTGAGACGACGAAATCGTGACGCGCGGGATCGCAACAACAACAGCCGTCGTCCCCGCGAAGGCGGGGACCCATAACCCCTGGCGTCAATTAGAGCAGCAAAGCGGTTCAACAAGAATACAACCGCCTACCACAGCATCAGCGACACGGCGTATGGGTCCCCGCCTTCGCGGGGACGACGATGCGGTGGAAGCAGGGGCGACTACATGCCCCTAGATCCCTCCGGCGCCCTGCGCATCGGTTCATCCGATCTCGAATACCGCATGCTCGGTCCCGCGCCCGGCGACGAGCCGACTATCGTGATGCTGCATGAAGGGCTCGGCTCCGCCGGGCTGTGGGGCGATTTTCCCGAGAAACTCCAGGCCGCCACCGGCGCCGGCGTGTTCGCCTATTCGCGCGCCGGCTACGGTGCATCCACGCCCGCGACTTTGCCGCGCCCGATCGATTACATGCACGTCGAGGCGCTCGACGTGCTTCCGAAAATTCTCGATGCAATTGGTTTCAAGCGCGGCCTGCTGGTCGGGCATTCCGACGGCGCGTCGATTGCGGCGATCTATGCCGGCGGGGTGCAGGATCACCGCATCCGCGGGCTGGCGCTGATCGCGCCGCATTTCATTGTCGAGGAACTTTCGGTGACGTCGATCGCGGAAATCAAGGTCGCCTATGAGACCACCGACCTCCGGGCAAAACTCGCCCGCTGGCACAAAGATGTCGACAACGCCTTCTACGGATGGAACGGGGCGTGGCTCAACCCAAAATTTCGCGACTGGGATATTTCGGAGTATCTCGCCTATATCCGCGTGCCCGTCGCCATCGTGCAGGGCGCGGACGACCACTATGGGACGATTCGCCAGATCGAAATCGCGCGGGAAGAATGCTATTGTCCGGTCGACGTCTCGATCATGTCAGGTGCCGGGCATTCACCGCATCGCGAGACGCCGGAGGCGACGCTGAATGCGATCGCGGAGTTTGCAAGGTCCATTTTGCAGGTGCATGAGGGTGCGCAGGGGCGCGCGGCTTGAAGTCACGTGTAGCCCGGATGGAGCGAAGCGAAATCCGGGGATTCTTCCCGCGGTGACAGTCCCGGATTACGCTACGCTCCATCCGGGCTACGGGTTCAGCGTTCGATGACCACCAATCTCACCCTGCCGCGCTGGGCTTACGTCCCCGGCGTGGAGACCGAGGCGGATCACGAGACGCTGGCGATGGCGAAGGCGCTGGTGCCGGCGCGCTTCAATGGTTTCGTGCCCGCGCGCCATCCGGCGCTGCGTTACGGCCTCGGCCTGAACGATTCCGGATTTTTCTGGGAGAGCCACGAAATACTGGAAGCGGTGTGGGCCGCCGCACCCCAGGGCGGGCGCGAGCGCATCCTGCTGCGGGCCTGCATCCAGATCGCCAACGCCAATCTGAAACTTCGAATGGAGAAACCGCACGCGGCGGCGCGGTTGTTCGGAGAGGCGCTGGCCGAGCTCAATGAGCTCAGCGTGCGCAAGGCGACCGGCGCGGGCGGCGGCTTTGCCGACGCATTCCCGACCGCAGCCCTGGCTGGCCTGCTGCGGACCAAATTGGCGCAGCCTGCGTTGTCCAAGGCCGATTGGGTCGCGCTCGGCGCCCTCGGCCGAACCTGAAAGAAAATGCAGATTTTTCCTTAGTTTCGTCTAGACAAACCAAAAACATGCACTATTGTGCATAATCATTCGGCACAAGAAACCAGACAGGGATGGCCATGGCGGGTGAAGATCGCGTCCTCGCGAACGGCGCCAAGCATATCGATTTCCAGACCGACCCGTCGCGCTACCGGCACTGGAAGCTGGACGTCGCGGGCAACGTCGCGACCTTGACCATGGACGTCGACGAGAACGGCGGCCTGTTCGAGGGCTACCAGCTCAAGCTGAATTCCTACGATCTCGGCGTCGATATCGAGCTTGCCGACGCGGTGCAGCGGCTGCGTTTCGAGCATCCCGAAGTAAAGGTGGTGCTGCTGCGTTCCGGCAAGAACCGGGTGTTCTGCGCCGGCGCCAATATCCGCATGCTGGCGGGATCGACCCACGCCCACAAGGTCAATTTCTGCAAGTTCACCAACGAGACCCGCAACGGCCTCGAGGATTCCAGCGAGAATTCGGGCCAGAAATTCATCACGGTGGTCAACGGCACCGCGGCCGGCGGCGGCTATGAACTGGCGCTCGCGACCGATCACATCATCATGGCCGATGACGGCTCCGCCGCGGTGGCGCTGCCGGAGGTGCCGCTGCTGGCGGTGCTGCCCGGCACTGGCGGCCTGACCCGGGTGGTCGACAAGCGCAAGGTGCGCCGCGACCACGCCGATTATTTCTGCACCATCGAGGAAGGCATCAAGGGCAAGCGCGCGGTGCAGTGGCGGCTGGTCGACGAAATCGTGCCCAACAGCAAGCTGGAAGGCAAAATTGCCGAACGCGCAAAAGAATTCGCGGCGACATCGAAGCGCAACGGCAATGGCAAGGGCATTGCGCTTGCGCCGCTGACGCGCAGCTTCGACGACAGCGGCATCCGCTATGGTTTTGTCAACGTCGATATCGATCGCGCGGCCCGCATCGCCACCATCTCGATCAAGGCTCCGGATGCGGCGCCGCCCGCCGACATCGACGCCATGATCGCTTCAGGCGCCGGGTTCTGGCCGCTGCAGGTCGCGCGCGAACTGGACGACGCCATCCTGCATCTGCGTATCAACGAACTCGAGACCGCAATGCTGGTGTTCAAGTCGCATGGCGATAGCGCGCAGCTGCTGGCGCACGACGCCTTCCTGGAAGCCAATAAGGCGCACTGGCTGGTCAACGAAATCAGGCAATATTGGAAGCGCGTTCTCAAGCGCGTCGATGTCACCTCGCGCACGCTGGTCACGTTGGTCGAGCCGGGCTCGTGCTTTGTCGGCACGCTGGCCGAACTGGTGTTCGCGGCCGACCGCTCCTACATGCTGGCCGGTTCGCGGCAAGGCGACAACCGCGCGCCGCCGGCGATTCAGCTCAGCGCTGCGAATTTCGGACCCTATCCGATGAGCCATGGATTGACGCGGTTGCAGTCGCGCTTCCAGGCCAACCCTTCCGACGTCGAAACCGCGCAGGCCAGGATCGGCGAAGCGCTGGATGCCGAGGAGGCGGAAAAGCTCGGCCTGGTGACCTTCGCGCTCGACGACATCGATTGGGACGACGAGGTGCGGGTGTTCTTCGAGGAACGCGCCAGTTTTTCGCCGGACAGTCTGACCGGCATGGAAGCCAATCTGCGCTTCGTCGGCCCGGAGACGATGGAATCGAAAATCTTTTCGCGGCTGACGGCGTGGCAGAACTGGATCTTCCAGCGCCCCAACGCGGTCGGCGAGGACGGCGCGCTCCGGCGCTACGGCACCGGGGTGAAGGCGCAATTCGATATGACGCGGGTGTGAGGGGCGAATAGCGAATAGCGAATAGCGAATAGAAAGCCGCTTCTCCGATTCCTTCTTCCCTATTCGCTACTCACTATTCGCTATTCGCCGGACCAATTCCCAGAACGAGAGGCTGAAGCCATGAACCTCATGAACGTCGATTACACCACCAAGATTCCCAACAATGTGAATCTCACCGAGGATCGGCAGGTGCTCAAGGCGCTGGAGGGCTGGCATCCCGGCTATCTCGACTGGTGGAACGACATGGGCCCGGAAGGCTTTCAGGATTCGCTGGTCTATCTGCGCACCGCGGTCAGCGTTGATCCCAAGGGCTGGGCAAAATTCGATTACGTCCGCATGCCGGAATATCGCTGGGGCATTCTCCTTGCGCCTCAAGATGAATCACGCAAGGTGAATTTCGGCCAGCATCTCGGCGAGCCGGCCTGGCAGGAAGTGCCCGGCGAATATCGCGCGATGCTGCGGCGTCTTGTGGTGATCCAGGGCGACACCGAGCCTGCCTCGGTGGAGCAGCAACGTCATCTCGGCAAGACCGCGCCCTCGCTCTATGACCTGCGCAACCTGTTCCAGGTCAATGTCGAGGAAGGCCGCCATCTCTGGGCGATGGTGTATCTGCTGCAGAAATATTTCGGCCGCGACGGCCGCGAGGAGGCCGACGATCTGTTGCGCCGCCGCTCCGGCGATGCCGATAGCCCACGCATGCTCGGCGCCTTCAACGAGGCCACTCCTGACTGGCTGTCATTCTTCATGTTCACCTTCTTCACCGACCGCGACGGCAAGATGCAGCTGGAAAGCCTGGCGCAGTCCGGCTTCGATCCCTTGTCGCGCACCTGCCGCTTCATGCTCACGGAAGAGGCGCACCACATGTTCGTCGGCGAGACCGGGGTGGGGCGCATCCTGCAGCGCACCTGCGAGGCGATGAAATCGGCAGGAATCGACGATCCCAACGCGGTCGAGAAGGTGAGGGCGCTCGGCGTCATTGATCTTCCGACCATGCAGAAAAAGATGAACCTGCACTACTCGCTGTCGCTCGATTTGTTCGGCTCCGAGGTCTCCACCAACGCTGCGAATTTTTATAATTCCGGCTTGAAGGGGCGTTTCCAGGAGACGAAAATCGATGACGATCACCGCCTCACCAACGACATCTATCAGGTGCTGAAACTGGTCGACGGCGAAATCAAACTGGTGGACGAGCCGGCGCTGACCGCGCTGAACATGCGGCTGCGCGACGACTACACGGCCGACTGCGTAAAGGGCGTCGAGCGCTGGAACAAGATCATCGAAAAAGCCGGCGTCAATTTCCGCTTCGAACTGCCGCACACCGCATTCCACCGCCAGATCGGCGAATTCCGCGATGTCAACGCCACGCCGAAGGGAATCATTCTCAGCGACGCCGAATGGGCCAAGGCGAAGGGCGATTATCTGCCCTCGGCCGACGACGGCGATTTCGTCTCATCGCTGATGGTGGCGGAGAGCGAGCCCGGCAAATTCGCCAACTGGATCTCGCCGCCGAAAGTCGGCATCGACAACAAGCCCGGCGAATTCGAATATGTGAAGATCGCGGCGTAAGGGGCGAATAGGGAGTGGCGAATAGCGAATAGGGAAGGCGGTCTTTTCCATTCGCTATTCGCCATTCGCTACTCGCCCGCTTCCCGAAAGCGCACCATGAACGCCCCTCTCAAGAAACAGCACCTGATCGACCCCGAAATCTGCATCAGGTGCAACACCTGCGAGGAGACTTGCCCGATCGACGCGGTGACCCATGACGACAACAACTATGTGGTCAACCCGGAAATCTGCAATTACTGCATGGACTGCATCGCGCCGTGCCCGACCGGCGCGATCGACAACTGGCGCATTGTCGCAAAACCTTATTCGCTGCAGGAGCAGTTTTCCTGGAGCGACCTGCCGGCGCAGCTAGAGGTCGACAGCGGCGAGTCCAGCGAAGCGGTCGAGGCGCTGGAGGATGAAATCGGCGCGTTGCTCGAGGAAGCGCGCAAGGGTCTTGGCGGCAAGGCGGTGGCGCCGCATTCCGCCAGTAAGCCGACGGTCAATCTCTACAATCGCGGCAAGCCCGCGAAGGCGACGGTCGCCGGCAATTTCCGCCTGACGCACAACGACGCGGACAACGATGTCCGCCACATCATCCTGGATTTCGGCGACCAGCCGTTTCCGGTGCTGGAAGGCCAGAGCATCGGCATCGTCACGCCCGGCACCACAGCGGACGGCAAGCCGCATCTGGTGCGGCTCTATTCCGTCGCCAGCGCCCGCGACGGCGAAAAACCCAACGCCAACAATCTGTCGCTGACGGTGAAGCGCGAGCCCGGCGGCGTCTGCTCGAATTACCTGTGCGACCTGCCGCGCGGCGCCAAGCTCGACGTCACCGGCCCGTTCGGCGCTACCTTCCTGCACCCGAACGATCCCGCGTCGAACATCATCATGATCTGCACCGGCACGGGATCGGCGCCGTTCCGCGCCTTCACCGAGCGCCGCCGCCGCGCCATGATGGATGCGCCGGGACGGCTGCTGCTGTTCTTCGGCGCGCGGCGGCCGGAAGAACTGCCGTACTTCGGGCCGCTGCAGAAAGTGCCGGAGAAACTGCTGGCAAAACATTTCTGCTATTCGCGGGTGCCGGGGCAGCCGCGGGTCTATGTGCAGGACCGCATTCGCACCGAAGCATCTGTTGTCGCGGGGCTGCTCAACGACGCGCATACCCATGTCTATATCTGCGGCCTCAAGGGCATGGAAAGCGGCGTCGACGAAGCTTTTGCGGACGTCTGCCGCGGCGCGTCGATGGACTGGGCCGCGCTGAAGACCGCGATGCGCGAAGACGGGCGGTATCACGTCGAGACGTATTAAGTAGTTGATGTCGTCCCGGCGAACGCCGGGACCCATAACCACTGCGGTTTGTGGTTACGGGTCGGTGTTGCCACACCATTGTTTACATTGAAACGGCACGGCGTATGGGCCCCGGCGTTCGCCGGGACGACAACGGAGTCACCCCGCGATCTCCAATCCCGCGCTGGCATAAACCACGCCGCCGTCGATCGCGATCGCGTTGCCGACCACGTAGTCGCCGGCGCGCGACGCCAGGAAAATCGCGAGTCCCGCCATGTCTTCCTCGTTGCCGATCCGCCGCGCAGGGATACGCTTGGCAACTTCGTCCGCATGGTCGCGCGCGGCCTTGTTCATGTCGGATGCGAACGCGCCCGGTGCGATCGCGGTGACGTTGATATTTTGCTTGATCAGCCTGGTGGCCATGCGCCGCGTCAGATGGATCACCGCGGCCTTGCTCGCGGCGTAGGAATAGGTCTCCATCGGGTTGACGAAGATGCCGTCGATCGAGGCGATGTTGATGACTTTTGCGGGCTTCTCAGTGGATGCCGCGGCGCGCAGCGGTTTCGCCAGCGCCTTGGTCAGGAAGAACAGCGACTTGACGTTGAGGTTCATCACCTTGTCCCAGCCGCTCTCCGGGAATTCGTCGAACTCCGCGCCCCAGGCAGCGCCCGCATTGTTGACCAGGATGTCGAGCTTCGGCTCCAGCTTGATGATTTCGCCGGCGAGCTTGTCGCAGCCCGCGACGGTCGAAATGTCGATCGGCAGCGCGATGCATTCGCCGTCATATGCCGCGGTCAATTCCTTGGCGGTGGCCTCGCATGGCCCGGCCTTGCGCGCGGTGATGTAAACCTTCGCCGCGCCTTGTGCGAGGAATCCCGCCGCGATCATCTTGCCGATCCCGCGCGACCCGCCGGTCACCAGCGCAACGCGGCCTTTGAGCGAAAACAAATCCTTGAACATGGTGCCTCCCTTTCGGTTTTGCCGACGGTTTTGGGCGCGAGGAGAGGATGAGTCAAGGCAACCACAACGTCGTCCCGGCGAACGCCGGGACCCATACCCCCTGGCGTTTGTGATTGTACACGAGCGTTACAACGCCGTCGCTTAAACCGACACGACACGGCGTATGGGTCCCGGCGTTCGCCGGGACGACGGTGTGCTGGTTATCTACGCCGCGTCGATGCGGCGAAAGCCGTTCCACATCGCGGTCGCGGCGCCCGAGGTCAGCACCGGCAGGAGGCGCTGGTCCTGATAGTTGCCGTTCAACGAGACGCGCGGTAGTGCGGTGAGATGGTCGGCGCTGCCTGGAAAGATCATGCCGGGCCGCGTCGTCACCGCGGTCTTGAATCCCGCCGCCTGCGCCAGCGCGAATTCGCGCCGCCCCGCGGCGATTCTGTCGCCATAGGGATAGGCGAGATGCACGATCGCGCGCTGCAGTTCGGTTTCGATCCGCGCGCGGCTGGCCGCCATCTCATGGGCGGCGATTGCCTCCGCCTGCTTGGCGAGGTTGCAATGGGAAATGGTATGAGCGCCGATCGTGACCAGGGGATCGTGCGCGAACGGCTTCAGTTCCTGCCACGACATGCAGAGGTCGCGGCAGATGGCGTTCTCATCGATGCCGTGACGTGCGCATAGCGCGCTGACCTCGCGGCGGATGTCATGCTCGCTTGGCAATGCGCGCATCCAGTCGTGCAGCCGGCCGAACGCCGCTTGCTTGGCGTCCACGGTGCCGGCATCGAGGCGGACGGTGACGCCGCCGATTTCCACCTCGATGGCCTGCGCCTTGGCGATGACCATCTCCAGCGCGACCCACCACAGCCGGCCGGTCCCTTCAGCGAAATCGCTGGCGACATAGACGGTGAAGGGTGCGTCAAACTCACGCATCACCGGCAGCGCGAAATCGCGATTGTCCCGGTAGCCGTCGTCGAACGTAAAGCAGGCAAAGCGCCGCGAAAAGTCGCGCTGGATCAGCCGCTGATACATTTCATCGACGGTGACGATCTCGATGCCGCCGGCGCGCAGGTGAGCCAGCGTCGCGCGCAGAAACTCCGGCGTGATTTCGAGATGATGATTGGGCTGAAACGCGCTGTCGCGGCGCGGACGAACGTGGTGCAGCATGAAAATGCCCCCGACGCCCGCGAAAACCGGCCGCAGCAGGCGATGGGCGCCGGTGAAATACAGTGCTTCCAACCCGGCACGGATGACGTTGTTGCGGAACTGCTTCATTATTATCGTTGGCCGGTTGGGATTCGCGTCAGGCTAGCCGAAAAGCGCTGAAGAAACAGTTAGCCAGAAGGCCGCAGGTGATCGGTCGTTTTCGGGTATTTCCAGTTTGACAGCCTTGCAAGGGTTTGTTTTCTCTGGTTTCGGACCCCGCGGGATGGCGAATGCACGGACTTTTCAGGTGGAGCAGCAAATGGTGGCCGGGCACAATTCCCCTTGTCATCCTTTGGGCATTCGCGGCCTGGACCAGCACCGCGCCGCTGGAGTCCGATCTGGTCCAGCGCGCCACCGCCGCGCTGAAGGATACCGTTCTCGACAAGACCAGGATAGCAGTGGCCGGCCGCGACGTCACGTTCTCGGCCGATGCGTTCTCCGAAGATGGGCGGCGTAGCGCGGTAGCTGCGGTGGATGCGGTTCCTGGCGTCCGGTTGGTCAACGACGATACCCGCCTCGTTCCTGAAGCGAAACCCTTTGTCTGGTCCGCCGAACGCGATGTCGTGCGGGTGACGCTCGGCGGCAGCACGCCGCTGCCGGCCATCAAAGCCAGGCTGCTCGATGCCGCCCGCTCGTCGATCGGCGGTGTCGAAGTGGCCGACCGCATGGGGCTGGCGCGCGGGGCGCCGCCGCGTTTCGACGCCGCCGCGTTGCTGCTGATCGATCAGATCGGCAAACTCAAGGACGGCAAGATCACGATCTCGGATGCGCAGGTCAGCCTTTCCGGCATGGCGCGCGACCTCGGCGGCCGCGAAGCCATCGCCGCGGCGCTGAAAAATCTCCCCGAAGGGTTTGCGGTGGCTGCCAACGAGATCAAGGCGCCGCCTTACGTCTTTCAGGCCTACAAGGATCCGGTGGCGCAGACGCTGACGTTGACCGGCTATGTGCCCGACAACACGATTCACGCCGCGCTCGTGGCCGCTGCGGGCCGCAAATTCTTCAGCGAAAAGATCGTCGATAATCTCAAGGCCAGCGTCGGCGCGCCCGCGAGTTTTGCCAACGTGGTGATATCCGCACTTGGTGCGTTGTCGCGGTTGTCGACCGGCACGCTTGTCGTGTCCGATCGCGAAGTAAAACTTTCCGGCGACGCGCTGTATGAGGCTGCGGCGGGCCAAATCCGTGCCGGCCTCACAAAGGACCTTCCGCGCGGCTGGCAGGCCAAGCCGGAAGTATCCGTCAAGCCCGCCGCGGCGCCGGTCGATGCCACGGTGTGTCAGCAATTATTTTCGGGCCTGTTGGCCAAGGGAAAGATCCGGTTTGAATCCGGGCGCGCCACCATCGATCCGGATTCGGCCGGCCTGCTCGATCGCCTGATCGAGACCGCGATGCGTTGCCCCACCGCCAATATCGAAATCGCCGGCCATACCGACACCGATGGCGATGACGGGTTCAACCTGGCGCTATCGGAGAAGCGCGCGCAGGCGGTTGCAGATTATCTGGTCAGGGCGGGGCTGCCCGCGGATCGCTTCAAGGCGATGGGCTACGGCAGCCTGCAGCCGGTCGCCGGCAACGATACCGACGAAGGCAAGGCGCAGAACCGCCGCATCGAATTCGTGGTGAGGTAGTGGGATGACATATCTTGCGACGTTCCACTGGGGCTGGCTCACGGCGGCGCTGCTGCTGGGTTTTTGCATGGGCTGGGTGGCGGTGGTTCAACGCGGCGAGGGCGTATCGAAAGTCACGGCGCGCTGGCTTGCGGGCCTGGCGGTCATCCTGGTGGCGGTGGCGCTGGCCCGCCTGGTCCCGGGCCGCCCGGGCTATTGGCTCGATCTTGGCCTCGTCCTGTTGGCGGTCTACCTGGTCGGCTGCGCAATCGGGTCGTGGCTGCGCGACCGGGTGGTTTCGCGCCATGCGATCGCCTCTTGAGCCGGCTGTCGCCAAATTGCAGCAAAACTGTGCACTGGCCGATGGAATGCCGCTTAATATATTGACGGAACGCGTTTTATTCACGCCAAGCGAATTCCACTCCGCCCCAAAACGCGCTAGGACGGCTTAAGCCGGGGGCGCTCGTTTGACCGCTTTCGCCAAGGGATCGCAGTTCGAGGTCTAGATGCTGGAAGCAATACGCAGGGCGGTCTCGTTTCTGCGCCAGAAGCAAATCCTGCATAAGCTAGGTGTTGCGGTCAGCGTCACGGTCATCGCGATCGCCTGCTATGTGCTTTTCCACATGCTGCGCGGCATCGACGTCGACGAAGTCATCGAAGCCATCAAGCAAACCGACTATAGTTCGATCGCGCTCGCTGCGCTGTTTGTAACCGCCGGCTATTTCACGCTGACGTTTTATGACCTGTTCGCCGTGCGCGCCATCGGCCGCCCCGATATCCCCTACCGGGTCAACGCGCTTGCCGCCTTCACCAGCTACTCGATCGGCCACAATGTCGGCGCCAGCGTCTTTACCGGCGGCGCGGTGCGCTATCGCATCTATTCGGCGTGGGGACTGAACGCGATCGACGTGGCCAAGATCTGCTTTCTGGCCGGCCTGACGTTCTGGCTCGGCAACGCCGCGGTGCTCGGGCTGGGCATTTGTTATCATCCGGAGGCCGCGGCCAACATCGACCAGCTGCCACCCTGGCTCAATCGCGTGCTTGCGATCGGCATCATTCTCGGCCTTCTCGGTTACGTGGCCTGGGTCTGGAGGAAGCCAAGAAGCGTCGGCCGCGGACCGTGGTCGGTGATCCTGCCCGGAGGTCCGCTGACCCTGCTGCAAATTGCCATCGGCATTGTCGATCTCGGCTTTTGCGCGCTGGCGATGTACATGCTGGTGCCGGACGAGCCGAACCTCGGCTTTGTCGTTGTCGCGGTGATTTTCGTTTCCGCAACGCTGCTCGGCTTCGCCAGCCATTCGCCCGGCGGGCTCGGGGTGTTCGACGCCGCGATGCTGGTCGGCCTGTGGCAGATGGACAAGGAAGAACTGCTCGCCGGAATGCTGCTGTTCCGGCTGCTGTATTATTATGCGCCGTTCCTGGTTTCCGTAATCTTGCTGACGCTTCGGGAGCTTATCCTGGGCGCGCGGTTGAAACGCCTGCGCAAGCTCGCGCCGGCGCTGGAAACAGAACCAAAGCGCGACGGCCCTTATGCACGCGGGCACGGAGATTCGGGCGCCTGACAAACCCCCTGAGGAGACAGCCGGCCCAATGGCGACAGACGCGTCCTCTTCAATGTTGCCACCCTGGCCGGACCGGTTGCGGCATTCGGCCATCATCCTGCTGGCCGCCGGGCTTGCGCTGGCGGCCCTGGTGCTGTTCGGCGAAGTCTCGGCCGCCATTGCGGCCGTTGTTTTTGTCTGCGTCGCCGGCGCCGCGTTGGTGCCGTGGCGATTGCACAATGCGACCGCGTCCCGCGACGAAGTTCTCGGCATCAACCCGGTTGAAGCCTTAGCCGTCAGCGCCGTCGTCGCCGGAATGCCCGATCCCGCCGTGCTGCTCGATCGCGCCGGCCGCGTCATCCACCTCAATGCGGCGGCCTCGCAACTGGCGCCGGCGCTGCGCAAGAACGAGCTGGCGCAGTTCGCATTGCGCTCGCCCGACATCATCACAGCGCTTCGCGAAGCCATCGCCACCGCCGAACCCAGGCGCACCACCTATCTCGATCACGTTCCGGTCGATCGCTGGATGGAATTGATCATCACGCCGGTGTCGGTGCCGACCACGTTCGGCGGCTCGGACTGCTGCATGCTGATGACGTTCCACGACCAGACGCCGCTGCGGCGGGTCGAGGAAATGCGCGCCGACTTCGTCGCCAATGCCAGCCACGAGTTGCGCACGCCGCTGGCCGCATTGTCCGGCTTCATCGATACGCTGCAGGGACCCGCCAAGGACGACGCCAAGGCGCGCGAGCGCTTTCTCGGCATCATGCATGCGCAGGCGACGCGGATGGCGCGGCTGATCGACGATCTGTTGTCGCTGTCGCGGGTCGAACTCTCGGCGCACGTCCGTCCCGACACGCTGGTGGATATCGTCCCGATCATCCGCCAGGTCGCCGACGGGCTGGAGCCATTGGCTGGCGAACGTCAGGTCCAGATCGAGATCGATCTGCCGGCAACCCCGGTGGTGATCGCCGGCGACCGCGAGGAATTGTTGCGATTGTTCGAAAACCTGATCGAGAACGCGCTGAAATATGGCGCCTCCGGCGGCAAGGTCATGGTGTCGCTGACATCGGCGGCTTCCCCTGATGGCGCCGCGGAAGTCCGCGTCGTGGTGCGGGATTTCGGCCCCGGAATAGCCCCCGAACATCTGCCGCGGCTGACCGAACGGTTTTACCGGGTCGATGTCGGCGACAGCCGCGCGCAGGGCGGCACCGGCCTCGGATTATCCCTGGTGAAACATATTGTTAACCGCCATCGCGGCCGTCTCTTGATCGAAAGCGTGCCGAAAAACGGCGCCGCCTTCACCGCCTGTTTTCCCCAGATCAAGACCCCGGCCAGCGGATAAAAGCTAAGCATTTTCATAGGCTTGGTACCGTCATCCAGCTGTCATCCAACCGTCGTAAAACCGGCATCGACCACCCCTAGACGGGCGGCATGAGCGCAATCGGGCGCATCCGGCGCTTCGCTCACAAGACGGAGACACCCCATGAATTTTCTCAAAGCGATCGTCGCCGCCGGCCTGGTCGCCGCGTCGACGCAGGCGTTTGCCGCCGACATCACCGGCGCGGGCGCGACCTTCCCATTTCCGGTCTATTCGAAATGGGCCGACGCCTACAAAAAAGAGACCGGCAACGGCCTGAACTATCAGTCGATCGGCTCCGGCGCCGGCATCAAGCAGATCCTCGCCAAGACCGTGACGTTCGGCGCGACCGATGCGCCGCTGAAGCCGGAAGTGCTCGAGAAGGACGGCCTGGTGCAGTGGCCGATGGTGATGGGCGCCATCGTGCCCGTGGTGAATCTCGAAGGCATCAAGCCGGGCGAACTGGTGTTCGATGGCGAGACGCTTGCCAAGATCTATCTCGGCACCATCACCAAGTGGAATGACCCGGCGATCGCAAAACTCAATCCGAAGCTGAAGCTGCCGTCCGACGCGATCACCGTGGTTCGCCGCTCCGACGGCTCCGGCACCACTTTCAACTTCACCGACTATCTGTCGAAGGCGAGCGCCGACTGGAAATCCAAGGTCGGCTCCGGCACGGCGGTGGAGTGGCCGGTTGGCGTCGGCGCCAAGGGTAACGAGGGCGTCGCCGGCAACATCAGCCAGACCAGGAACGCGATCGGCTATGTCGAATACGCCTATGCCAAGCAGAACAAGCTGACCTATACCGCGATGGTCAACGGCGCCGGCAAGACGGTACAGCCGACCGTCGAGGCGTTCCAGGCCGCGGCCGCCAACGCCGATTGGTCCAAAGCTCCGGGCTACTACCTGATCCTGACCAACCAGCCGGGCGAAGCCTCATGGCCGATCACGGCGGCGACTTTCATCCTGATGCACAAGGACGCCACCGACAAAGCGGCGTCGCAGGAAGCCATCAAGTTCTTCAAGTGGTCGTTCGAGAAGGGCGGCAAGATGGCGGAAGAGCTCGACTACATTCCGATGCCGGCCTCCGTGGTCAAGCTGATCGAAAAGACCTGGTCAGCCGATATCAAGAGCTGATGCACGACCACGTGTCCCGGACGCGGTGCGGCATTCTTCATGCCGCTCCGCAGAGCCGGGACCGTACCAAACGCCGGCGCCTGTTACGGCCCCGGCTCTGCAGCGCACCGCTTCGCAAGAGCTACGCGCTGCACTGCGTCCGGGGCACGGTTCGCGTAAGACTATGATACAGGGGACACTAGCGTGGCAGAGATGGCGGTTCAGAGTTCGTCGATGGAAGCTGCCGGACCCTATGATCGCGCCAAAGCGCTGAGCGCGTTCAAATTCGGCGACGCCGCGTTCTACTGGACCACGCGCGCCTGCGCGATTTCGGTGCTGCTGATTCTCGGCGGCATTATTCTCTCGCTGATCGTCGGCGCATGGCCGGCGATGCGGGAATACGGTTTTTCGTTCCTGTTTACAGCGCGCTGGGCGCCGTCGGCCGATCCGCCGGTGCTCGGCGCGCTCGGTCCGATCTACGGCACGCTGGTGACTTCGGTCATCGCCATGATGATCGCCATTCCGGTAGGGCTCGGCATTGCGATCTTTCTCACCGAGATCTGTCCGATATGGTTGCGGCGGCCGATCGGCCTCGCCGTCGAATTGCTCGCGGGGATCCCGTCGATCATCTACGGCATGTGGGGCTTCTTCGTGCTCGGGCCGTTTCTCGCCAACAGTTTTCAGCCGTTCATGATCTGGCTGTTCGAGGGCTGGCCCGTGCTTGGCACGATCTTCGCGGGACCGCCGTCTTATCTCAGCCTGTTCAACGCCGCATTGATCCTGGCGATCATGGTGCTGCCCTTCATCACCGCGATTTCGGTCGACGTGTTCAGGACCGTGCCGCCGGTGCTGAAGGAAGCCGCCTACGGCGTCGGCTGCACCACCTGGGAGGTGGTCCGCAACGTCGTCATTCCCTATACCCGCGTCGGCGTCATCGGCGGCATCATGCTGGCGCTCGGGCGCGCGCTTGGCGAAACCATGGCGGTGACCTTCATCATCGGCAATTCGTTCCGCATCTCGTCATCGATCTTCGCGCCGGGCACCACGATCTCGGCGGCGATCGCCTCCGAATTTGCCGAAAGCGACGGGCTGCACCAGTCCGGCCTGATCCTGCTCGGGCTATTGCTGTTCGTGCTGACCTTCTTCGTTCTCGCCGCCGCGCGGCTGATGCTGCTGCGGCTGGAAAAGAAGGCGGGGAACTGAGATGAACCCGATCTACAGATCGCGCCGCCGCAACGACATCATCATACGCGTGCTGTGCCTGGGCGCCGCATTGTTCGGCGTAACCTGGCTCGCGCTGATCCTGTTCACGCTGTTCTACAACGGCCTCGCGGGCCTCAATCTGCAGGTCTTCACCCAGAATACGCCGCCGCCGGGATCGACCGAGGGCGGATTGCTGAACGCCATCACGGGTTCGCTCATCATGACCGGGATCGGCGTCGGCATCGGCGCGCCGCTCGGCCTGTTTGCAGGCACCTACCTTGCCGAATACGGCAAGAACGACCGGCTCACCTCGGTGATCCGTTTCATCAACGACATCCTGCTCAGCGCGCCTTCGATCATCATCGGCCTGTTCGTCTACGGCGCCGTGGTGGTGCCGATGGGCGGCTTCTCGGCGCTCGCCGGATCGCTGGCGCTTGCGGTGATCGTCATCCCGGTGGTGGTGCGGACCACCGAGGACATGCTGCTGCTGGTGCCCAATCCCCTGCGCGAGGCGGCATCCGCGCTCGGCCTGCCGCGCTCGCTGGTCATCAAGCGCATCGCCTACCGCGCCGCGCGCGCGGGTCTCATCACCGGCGTATTGCTGGCGACCGCACGCGTCGCCGGCGAAACCGCGCCGCTGCTGTTCACCGCGCTCTCCAACCAGTTCTTCAGTCTGGATCTGACCAAGACCATGGCCAACCTGCCGGTGACCATCAACAACTTCGTGCAAAGCCCCTATGCTTACTGGAAGCAACTGGCCTGGACCGGCGCCTTGATCATCACTTTGACCGTGCTTGCCCTGAACATTGGCGCCCGCATTCTCGGCGCCGAGAGGACAATGAAATGAGCGATCTTTCGGTATCCGTCAGCGTTCCCAGCGCGCCGCATCCGCCGATGGCCGGCCAAGGCGAGGTGCGGGCGAAGGTCAGCGTGCGCGACCTGAATTTCTATTATGGCGAACACCACGCGCTGAAGAACATCAGCCTGACGCTCGGCGCCAATCGCGTCACCGCCTTTATCGGGCCGTCCGGCTGTGGCAAGTCGACGCTGCTGCGCGTCTTCAACCGCATGTACGATCTGTATCCCGGCCAGCGCGCCACCGGCCAGGTCATGCTGGATTCGACCAATGTGCTGGACCCCAAGCTCGACCTCAATCTGCTGCGCGCGCGGGTCGGCATGGTGTTCCAGAAGCCGACGCCGTTCCCGATGACGATCTACGAAAACATCGCCTTCGGGGTGCGTTTGTACGAAAAACTTTCCAAGTCCGAGATGGATGGCCGCGTGGAGAAGGCGCTGCGCGGCGGCGCGCTGTGGAACGAGGTCAAGGACAAGCTGAATGCGTCCGGCCTCAGCCTGTCCGGCGGGCAACAACAGCGATTGTGCATTGCGCGCACCGTCGCCGTGCGTCCCGAAGTGATATTGTTCGACGAGCCGTGCTCGGCGCTCGACCCGATTTCGACCGCCAAGATCGAGGAACTGATCCAGGAACTGGCGGAGGACTACACCATCGCCATCGTCACCCATAACATGCAGCAGGCCGCGCGCGTCTCGGACAAGACCGCCTTCATGTATCTCGGCGAGTTGATCGAGTTCGACGAGACCAACAGGATTTTCACGTCGCCGACCGATCGCCGGACGCAGGATTACATCACCGGCCGGTTCGGTTGAGGAGAGAACAAACATGGCTTCAGAACACACGGCAAAAGCCTTCGACAGCGATCTGCAGGAATTGACGCGGCTGGTCGCGGAAATGGGCGGCCTGGTCGAGCGCATGATCGTCGAATCCGTCGACGCCCTGGTGCGCCGCGACGCGGCGCTCGGCAAGAAGGTGGTCGCCGCCGATGCCGAAGTCGACAGCCTGCAGCGCGTGATCGAGGAGCGCGCGGTCTTGACCATCGCGCGGCGCCAGCCGATGGCGGTCGACCTGCGCGAAATCGTCGGCGCCATGCGGGTGGCCACCGATCTGGAGCGGATCGGCGATCTCGCCAAGAACATGGGCAAGCGGGTGACCGCGCTCGACAGCGACTTTCATCCGCTCAAACTGATCCGCGGGCTGGAGCACATGACCGACCTCGTCCAGGGCCAGGTCAAGGCGGTGCTGGACGCCTATGCTGCGCACGATCTGCCGTCGGCGATGGCGGTCTGGAAGGGCGACGAGGAAATCGACGCGATCTGCACCTCGCTGTTCCGCGAACTCTTGACCTATATGATGGAGGATCCGCGCAACATCTCTTTCTGCATCCACCTGATGTTCTGCGCCAAGAATATCGAGCGGATCGGCGACCATGCCACCAATATCGCGGAAACCGTGTTCTACATGATCGAAGGCCAGCAGATTCTCGACAAGCGTCCCAAGGGCGACATGACGACTTTTGCGAATGCGTTACCGGGAAACTAGTACATCATGAGTGAGCTTGACCGAGCCACACGCTTGACCGTCATCCTGAGGAGCCGCGCGCTTGCGCGGCGTCTCGAAGGATGGCCACAAGCACCTGTGTCTGCGGCTATCCTTCGAGGCTCGCCGAAGACGGCGAGCACCTCAGGATGACGGCGGTGGTGGTTTGACGAGACCGATCAAGAACATCGAAGGAATCGCACATGAGCGCGCGCATATTGGTGGTGGAAGACGAGGAAGCGCTGACCACGCTGTTGCGCTACAACCTCGATGCCGAAGGCTATGACGTCGAAACCGTCGGGCGCGGCGACGACGCCGACACGCGGCTGAAAGAGCACGTCCCCGATCTGATCGTGCTGGACTGGATGCTGCCGGGCCTGTCCGGCATCGAACTCTGCCGCCGCCTGCGGGCGCGGCCGGAAACCAGGGCGCTGCCGATCATCATGCTGACCGCGCGCGGCGAGGAAAGCGAACGGGTCCGGGGACTAGCCACCGGCGCCGACGATTACATCGTCAAGCCGTTTTCGGTGCCGGAACTTTTGGCGCGCGTGAAGGGCCTGTTGCGGCGCGCCAGTCCGGAGCGCCTCGCCACCGTGCTGAGCTATGGCGACATCGAGCTCCATCGCGAAAAACGCCGCGTCGCGCGCTCCGGCCGTCCGATCGATCTCGGTCCCACCGAGTATCGCCTGCTGGAGTTTTTCCTGGAGCATCCCGGCCGGGTGTTCAGCCGCGAGCAGCTGCTCGACAGCGTCTGGGGCCGCGACATCTATATCGACGAGCGCACCGTCGACGTCCACATCGGGCGCCTGCGCAAACTGCTCAACCCGGGCGGCGAGCAGGATCCGATCCGCACCGTGCGCGGCGCGGGATATGCGCTGGATGACCGGTTCGCGAAGGCGGATTAAGTCGTCGTCCCGGCGAACGCCCGGACCCATAACCCCTGGACTCTCGATTTAGGCGAATTGAGCAACCGTCTCGCATAACCACAAGCGCCGGTGGTTATGGGTCCCCGCCTTCGCGGGGACGACGCGGTGTTTGTGGCGGCGCTTCCAGAAATCACATCGGCCGGTACGCCTGCACATTGGCCGGCACGTTGACGCCGAGCTTGATCTGGCCGACCGACCTGATGATGTCGTCGCCGAGTAGTTGCGCAAAACAGGCATAGCCCCAGTCGTTCATGTGCAGGCCGTCGGCGACCACGAAACTGTCGAACGGCATCGACTGTCCTTCGTGCCACTCGCGCATCACCTCGAAACGCGGGAAGAATCCGACATGACGAAGTTCGGCGACCTTGCCGAGCAATTTTACCATGCGGCTGGCGTTTTCGGCCTTGGCATTCACCGCGGGCGAATATTGCGGATCGACCAGCACCAGATCGGCGCCGGCAGCCTGGATGCGAGCGATGCCATCTTCCACCAGCTTGGCGGTTTCCGCCGGATCGAGATTGCGCAGCACCGCATTGGTGCCGACCTGCCAGATCACCATGTCCGGATTGGCGTCGATCACTTCGGTCTGCAGCCGCTTCATCATTTCGGGCGCGTCTTCGCCGCCCTTGCCGCGATTGAGCACGGTGATGTCGGCGCCCGGATACTGTCGGCGCAACTGCGCGGCCAGCCGGTTGGGATAGGTGAATTCCGGTGAGGTGCTGCCAAAACCTTGCGTGGATGACGATCCGAACGCGATGATCAGCACCGGCTTGCCGGCGACCAGCTTGGCTGCGACATGCGGCAGCGAGCCCATCGTCTTGGCGCCGCCCTTCGGCGAGCGGCATGGCACCCGGCTCAAGATATCGCTGGCCGATTTCGCGACTTCCTTGACCTTGTCGATCGCCTTGCCGGCGAGACCCTTCTGCTCCGGCGAATTCGCCGGGTCGACCGCGGCAACGCCGGCCGTCGCCGGCTTGGCATTATTCGACGGCGCCGCCTGCGCGGTTTCCGCGCGCGCGGAGGTCAGAGCCGCCGGCATCACTGCAAGCGCCGCGACGGACAGCGCAACAACGAAGGCAGTTCCGTAGCAACGCATCGAACCTAAATTCCTCAATTCTGCTGGGCCGGACCGATGTGAGCCGCATCGATCACGAATTTCGACAAGGCGCGGCCGAGGCAATCATGCACGCGTTTCGCCAATTCAAGTCCGTGCGAGGCGCTGAACAGGTCGAAGTCGCCCGCTTCGTTCCAGTGGCGCATCACGGCAAACCGGTCGAACAGCGGGACGTCATGCTGCTGCGCCACCACGCGCATGTTATCTATGTACGGAGTTGCGGAAATCATCGTCTCGGTGCGTGGGCTGTATTGCAGATTCATTAAAATTACGTCGGTTCCGGCACTTTGCAGTGCAGCAACGCCGTCGTCGACCGCGGCACGGAAATCGTCGGGATCGATCGACCGCATAGCATCGACCGTGCCGGTCTGCCAGATAACCAAAGTCGGCTTTTTGCCTTCCACCAGCTTGCCGAGGCTGGCGGCGACCTCTTCGGCTGTCTTCTTGATCTGAAGCTCGACGTTAACGCTGACTTTGACCCCCGGCAGTTTTTCGCGCAGCACCGCCTCCAGCCGGCCCGGATAGGCGGTGCCGTCAGCCGTGTTGATGGTCGAGGAGCGGCTGCCCACCACCAGGATGTCGAGTTTCTGGGCGGTTTTTACGGCTTCCGTGACCTTGGGCAGCGAGTTCTCGCTGCTGAGCAAATAACCGGGAACTTCGCAAACCGCAGGCGCATCCTCGGCGCGCGCCGGCACGACAGCCAAAAAGCCAACCAGCAGTGTCAGGCCCAGAACGGTCCTCATCACGCCCCTCCCGCCATGTCGGCATTGGCGTCGCTGCTCTTGCCGCGCGTTCCGCTCTTTGCCGCCACGTCCTTATACCACGAAAACACCCATGCCGCGGCGGACATGATGATGATTCCGGAAATACTGATAACGAAGTGCGTGCCGGCGCCGCCCGACACCTCGGCCAGCACGAAATGCCCGGCGAAGGCCAGGAACACGCCGAGGCAGAAGATCTCCAGCGAGTGCTGGCCGCACAGGATCAACGGCCGCAGCCAGGGCGATTTCAGTCCCGGCCAGTCGCTGGGCAGGAAGCGCACGGTGATCGCCGCCAGCGCCAGGAAATGCGCGAATCGCAACACGTCCAGATCGGTCTTGTTGATCGGATACATCCACTGCTCGATGCGGCGCGGTATCAGGTGCGGAAGCTGCGGCAGATACCAGGTCAACGTCACGCAGAACGCGGCCAACAAATAGACCAGGCAAATCCACATCGTGACCGGCGATGACAGGATGCGCGACATGCGCTTGGCACCGCCCAGCGCGCACCACGCGCCGAACACGAACAGCAACTGCCAGGCAAATGGATTGAAGAACCAGACGCCGTTCGGATATTGGCTCAGATACAGATCGAATTGCCAGGTCGCCGCATAGAGCAGAACCGACAGCCCGAGCGTCACGTCGGGCTTGCGCTCCATCAGCCACAGGATCGGCGGCAGGAACAGCATCAGCACGATATAGAGCGGCAGCACGTCCATGTTGACGGGGCGGAATTTCAGCAGCAACGCCTGCACGATGGTCACGTCCGGCTGCTTGAGGAAATCGAGGATCCCCATTTCCTCGGTGTAGAGCGGGTTTTCGAAATGGGTGGCGACGTAGGAAATCTCGGCCAGGAAGATCGTGAACAGGAACACGTGCGCGACATAGATCTGCCAGACCCGTTTCAGGATCCGCGCCGTCGCCACGACAAAACCGCGTTCGAGCATGGCGCGGCCGTAGACGAATGCCGCGGTATAGCCCGAGATGAAGATGAAGATTTCGGTGGCGTCGGAAAAGCCGTAGTTGCGGATCGTGAACCAGGTCAGGATACTGGGCGGCAGATGGTCGATGAAGATCAGCCACAGCGCCAGCCCGCGAAACAGGTCGAGCCGCAGCTCGCGCTCGGTTGCCGCGACCGGAAACGAGACGGCTGGCGCTGCCGCCGTCGCACGTGCGCTGTCGGCGCCCGCGATGGAAGGCCCGGCAATCTGGTCGGCAACGGATGTCATCTGGTACCGCTTCAAACGGGGTGTTTCATCGCCACGAAAGACCGCATCGGCCGATCGGTTGCAAGCTTATATAGGGTCCGCTTTAGGCTGGAACTATGTTGAAAGCACGGAAAGCGCGCCCCGGATGGGACGGCGATTGGTTCCGCCTGCGATTTTCGCTATGATGTCCGCGCGAACGAAAGGAAAATCGCCCGCATGTACCGCGCCGTGACCCGCCAGATCGAAGTCACCGTCGAACCGAACTTCCTGCCGGAACGTTCGGCGCCCGACCGGCAGGAGTATTTCTGGTCCTATACCATCGCCATCACGAATGCCGGCGATGAGACGGTGCAGTTGCGGACCCGGCACTGGATCATCACCGACGGCACGGGACGACGGCAGGAAGTCCGCGGCGAAGGCGTGGTCGGCGAGCAGCCGGTGCTCGCACCGGGCGAGCGCTTCGAATACACCTCCGGCGTCCCGCTGCCGACCGCGTCCGGCATCATGACCGGGCGCTACCAGATGGTGACGGAGAGCGGCGAACGGTTCGAGATCGAGGTGCCGACGTTTTCGCTGGACAGCCCCGACGGCAAACGGACGCTGAATTAGAGTTCTTTAACCTCGCCCCGCTCTTGCGGGGAGAGGTCGAAGCCGAAGCGCAGCGAAGGCTTCGGGTGAGGGGCGAGGCACTGCGGTAAATCCAGCCGACGGACTCTCGGGTCGTGCTTGTTGAGTGGCAGACCTTTCGACCCGATAAGTTTTTTGTTTGGCAGCGCAGTGCCTGGCCCCTCACCCGCCGCGCATCTGACGATGCGCGTCGACCTCTCCCCGCGAAAGAGCGGGGCGAGGTTAAGAAAGCGCCTCCGCTCAAATTTCCGATCGACGTTTCAAACAGCCACACTTCCGCGTTCTCGCGGCGCAATGCGTCCGAGGTTTGCCAGTCCCTCGCGCGACCTGCGCGAGGCGATGGAGCGGCGGGAGGCGCCAGGGCACCAGCGGGCACCCTTAGAGGCGGGATTAACGTACCCACCTCGCGCGGCAAGGCTCCGCGCGCGCCCAGTGACGTAGGGCGCGGCACCTCCCGGCGCTCCACCTTGGCCACCAAGCCATCGACCGTTCCGGGGCGCCCCGGTCCGGCCAGCTCTCGCTCTGTCCGCCGAAGGGATCGCCTCTAGAAAGCGCTCCCTCATCGGACAGGACCTGTTCATGATATGTTCTTATAGGAATGATGTCAACATTAAATTTTTGGGGCGCGAAAAAATCTTTCGTCACGCTTTGGCGAGACCCCACGTCACCGATCTCGATCATACGATGGAGCGTGAGCACCCTATCCCATGCCCTTGCTAACATTCAGCCGGCCCCTAACGCCGCAAGCAACGCCTTCAGCCACGCCCATCCCTGTGGAAGCGCTCCAGAAAGCCCGAGCGCGGCGGCGCCCAAGCCTGCAACAAGCGATGCGGCGACGGCTTTCGAGATATGAGTCTCGACGGCTTCAGCGCCTTTCTTGCCAATGCCAAGAGCTCGTTGCCCGAGAAAGCTGACGAGGTTTTCTGCGCTTTTGATTGCTCCATAGACGACGGTCTTGGTCGCGCCTCGCGGATCGCGCACAGCTTCCGAGAGGAAACGAAACGTCGTTGGCAGCTCGGGATCAAAATATTTCGGGTGCTGTTCCATGACAGCGGCCATTTCGTCGAGCGCATCGCCAACGATCTGCCGCTCCGCATCGGCCTCGCCCGCTGTGCTCTCATTTGCCCGTTTGCGAAACTCCGACCACCGCTCAAGCTTGTCGATGCCCATCTTGAGCGCGACGCGCAGCCGATCGAGATCCTCAAGCTGGACTGCATTCAGCATGGGCATTTCTTCGCCGCCGGAGCGGTATGCCGCCATCAGTCCCTCGAACCGCTCGATCTCGTAGCCGATACGAAACTGCCGGTCCTTCACCTCGGCAATCTCGCCCGGCAACAGTTTGCTGAGTGAAGTTAATCGGTCGCGTATTCGACTGTGATTGGTGCCGGCGGCGAAATCCGAGCCCACAAGCTCATCGATGTGGTCGACGACAGGATCGCGCCAGGATCGGAAATCACGTTCAGTGGCGTTGAGCGGGCTATCGCGGTCGGAGGCTTTCGAGACTTTTCCATCACGCTCTTCGACCCGGATGGGAGCAGGAGACTGATCGGGAATCTCGGATGATTTCGCCTCGCGTGAAAGCTCGGTGAGACGCCACGCGATTTCCATGTTCACGGCCTCCGCGCCTTCGTTCCACGGCAGTTTGCCGGGGACGTTGGTATATGCAGCGTCCTCGGCTTCACTAATTCCCCTATGCGGTTCGTGGAGTGCGACATTTTCATACCAGTCGATCCAGACCCACCAGTGAGAGCCCAACGTTACTAGCTCTAGGCGAAGCTGTTCCCAAGCCACGGTAATTTTGGCAGGCGCGGGAGACGGCCAAAGCAGATAGTGCGCCAACTGCTCCGCCGTCAGCGCGCCATCGTGCAGTTGTTGTGCATCATATTTAGCAGCGGCGTAGAAGGCCGTGGCGGCAGTAGGAGAGGCAGCTGAGGAGACGGCGTTGCCGACGGAGGTGACTGCTGAGGCGGCGGCTGAAGCGGCGCGGTCGACAGAGGCGAAGGCGGCGGTGGCGGCCACGAAGGCGGCGGTAGCAGGAAGGGAAAAGGCGGCACCGCCGACGGAACCGACGACGACTCCGATTGCGCGGCTTGGATATTTTGCGGCAAACCGCGCAATCGCGGTTGCATTAAACACCGGCAAAACGGTCAGCGGAAGGTCGCTGGCGCCGCTCACAAGCGGGACTACACGCAAAGCCGCACGCACCGCGATTGCGATGGACCACTCGCGCGGTTGGTCCGTCAGCCAATTCTCAAACGATGCAGAATCCTGTGGGTCGGGCGGACCATCGCCTTTCCATACTCGCCCCCTCGTTGGCTTCGCCATCGTTCTCCGGTCCCCGCGCCATGCCGGCGGAACGTAGCACACCCCACAGGTTGCATTGCAAGCGTCGACTGAATAAGCGCGCGTTCGAAGCATGCGGCCTCATGGTTCGAGACGGCGAGCGCGCCTCCTCACTATGAAGCATTAGTCGTCATTGCCAGCGAAGCGAGGCAATCCATTAAGCAACGAAGGCGCAAGTCATGGATTGCCTCGTCGCTGCGCCCGCAATGAGGGTTGAAAACGGTGCGCTTGTCCCCTACTCCACCCCCGCCTCTTGCGGCGTGAACTCGTACACCGACGAGCAGAACTCGCAGGTCACCGCGACCTTGCCGTCCTTGACCATGTCGGCGCGGTCCTTTGGCGCAAAACTTTTCAGCATCGCCGACACGGCATCGCGCGAGCAGGAGCATTGCGCGCGCAAGGGCAGCGAGGGGAATACGCGCACGCCGCGTTCGTGGAATAGTCGATATAGCAACCGCTCGCCGGACAGGTCGGGATCGATCAATTCGACGTCCTCGACGGTAGCGATCAGCGACTGGCCTTCGACCCAGGCGTCGTCTTCGGCGACCGTGTGCGCGACGGCGCCTTCCGGGGCGTCGCCGGGATGCAGGTCGGGCTGCCGCGCGCGCTCGGGCGCCTTGGGCAGGAATTGCAGCAGCATGCCGCCGGCGCGCCAGCGGTGTCTTGGGCCTTCGCCGCCGCGCCATTCCTCGCCGACCGCAAGGCGCACCCGTGTCGGGATCTGCTCGGAGCGCAGAAAATATTCGTGCGCGGCGTCTTCCAGGCTGCCGCCTTCCAGCGCCACCAGCCCCTGGTAGCGGCTCATGTCCGGACCCTGGTCGATGGTCATGGCGAGATGGCCGCGGCCGAGCAGCGCGCCGGAGTTTTGGCCCTCCTTCAGGCGCGCGGCATCGAAGCGTGCATAGGCGCGCAATTTGTCGGGCGCCTGGAAATCCACGATCAGGAACGACACCGGACCGTCGGTCTGGGTCTGCAGGATGAAGCGGCCGTCGAATTTCAGCGACGAGCCGAGCAAGGTCGTCAGCACGATGGCCTCGCCAAGCAGCTTGCCGACCGGCGCCGGGTAATCGTGTTTGGTGAGGATGTCGTCGAGCGCGGGACCGAGCCGCGTCAGCCGTCCGCGCAGGTCGAGCGAATTGACCTCGAACGGCAGCACGGCGTCGTCGACCGGAACCGGGGACGGCGCGCGGATCGGGGGTTCGGGGGCGATTTTGGGGGTCGGGGATTGCGAGGTCATGGCGCGTTATTTGGGGGCTGATGGCGTGAATCGAAACCCCTGGGATGGTGCGAAAAATTTCCACTTGCGTCGTCCCGGCGAGCGCCGGGACCCATAACCCCTTGCGCTGCTAGTAGAAGAAGGCGTCGGCCACAGTGCCAAAACGCGAGCACACGGCGTATGGGTCCCGGCCTTCGCCGGGACGACGAAGTGCGGTCACGCCACCTTGTCGAAGCACCACGCCAGAATGCCCTTTTGCGCGTGCAGGCGGTTTTCGGCCTCGTCGAACACCACCGATTGCGGGCCGTCCATCACCTCGGTGGTGACTTCGTCGCCGCGATGCGCCGGCAGACAGTGCATGAACAGCGCGTCGGGTTTTGCCAGCGCCATCAGCTTGGCGTTGACCTGATAGGGCTGCAGCAGATTGTGGCGGTTCTTGCCTTCCTTGTCGCCCATCGAGAACCAGGTGTCGGTGACGACGCAATCGGCGCCGCGCACTGCGGTTTCCGGATCGTTGCCGAGCATGATCGGCGCGGCGGTCTCCTTGATCCAGTCCCGCATCGCCTTGTTGGGCGCGAGCTGCGGCGGCGTCGCCACGTTCAACTTGAACTGAAAGCGCTCGGCCGCATGCGCCCACGACGCCAGCACATTGTTGTCGTCGCCGCTCCACGCCACGGTGCGGCCGGTAATCGGGCCGCGATGCTCCTCGAAGGTCATCAGGTCGGCCATCACCTGGCAGGGATGCGAGCGCCGCGTCAGCCCGTTGATGACCGGCACGGTGGCGTGTTCGGCCAGTTCCAGGAGCGCATCGTGATTGAGAATGCGGATCATGATGGCGTCGACATAGCGCGACAGCACGCGCGCGGTGTCGGCGATGGTCTCGCCGCGCCCGAGCTGCATCTCCGCGCCGGTCAGCATGATCGATTCGCCGCCGAGCTGGCGCATGCCGACGTCGAACGACACCCGCGTGCGCGTCGAAGGTTTTTCGAAAATCATCGCCAGCGTCTTGCCCGCAAGCGGTTTCGCCGGGGCCGCATGCGCCTTCAGCTTCGACTTCATCGAAGCTCCCGCGTCCAGCATGGTGCGCAGCTCTTTGGTCGGCAACTCGCTGAGGTCGAGAAAATGCCGCGGCGTCGTGCTCATTGCCCCGCCGCCCGTTTCAATTGCGGGCCGGACAGGGCCACGCAGGCGCGCTCGAGCCGGACGACCGATTCCTCGATCTCGGACTCGGTGACGATCAACGGGGGGAGGAAACGCACGACGTTTTCACCGGCGCCGACCGTGAGCAGTTTTTCGCCGCGCAGGGCATTGACCAGATCGCCTGACGGCACCACCGCCTTGAGCCCGATCAGCAGTCCCTCGCCGCGCACCTCGGCGAGCACCTGGGGATAACGATCGACCACGGAAGCCAGCTTCTGCTTCAGCAGCAGCGACATTTTTTGCGCATGCTCGAAGAAGCCGGGCTTCAGCATCACGTCCAGCACCGCGTTGGCCGCCGCCACTGCTAAGGGATTGCCGCCGAAGGTCGAACCGTGCGAGCCCGGCGCCATGCCGGCCGCGGCCTCCGCGGTCGCAAGGCAGGCGCCGATCGGAAAGCCGCCGCCGAGCGCCTTTGCCAGCGACATGATGTCGGGGGTGATGCCGAGCCGTTTGTAGGCGAACAACTCGCCGGTGCGGCCCATGCCGGTCTGTACCTCGTCGAACACCAGCAGGATATCGCTCTCGTCGCAGAGTTCGCGTAACGACCGGAAGAACGCATGCGCAGGCGCGCGCACGCCGCCCTCGCCCTGCAGCGGCTCGATCAGGATGCCTGCGGTATTCGGGCCGACCGCCTTCTTGACGGCTTCGAGATCGCCAAGCGGCACCTGGTCGAAGCCGTCCAAAGGCGCGCCGTAACCTTCGAGATATTTGGCGGCTCCGGTGGCGGCCAGCGTGCCCAGCGTCCGGCCGTGGAACGCGCCCTCGAAGGTAATGATCCGGGTGCGCTCCGGCTTGCCTTTGGAGAAATGGTAATGCCGCGTCATCTTGAGCGCGCATTCCATCGCCTCGGCGCCTGAGTTACAGAAGAACACAAAATCCGCAAAACTCTGCTCGCACAGCCGCGCCGCGAGCCGCTCGCCATCAGGGCTCTTGAACAGGTTCGACATGTGCCAGAGCTTTGTGGCCTGTTCCTGCAAGGCGGCAATCAGACGCGGGTGGCAATGGCCCAGCGCATTCACCGCCACGCCGGAGGTGAAATCCAGATAGCGCTCGCCATCGGTCCCGATCAGCCAGACGCCTTCGCCGCGCTCGAAGGCGAGGTCGGCTCTGGCGAAAACGGGAAGCAGATGCGGCTGCTCAATGGAAGACCCGGTGTTCTTGGTCATGGCGGTCACTTAAGGTTTGGGCTGACACCAGCCCGGAAAAACAAAACGTGCCGCCTTTTCGGGGCGGCACGTGGCAATCATTGTACGCGCATCGCAAAAACTGTCAACGCACGACGGGAACCGGGCGGCCCGTCCAGGGACCGTCTAGCACCGTGGCAAAGCCGAATGTGATGCCTAGATAACGGAAAGTGTGGACGAGCACCGCGGACTCTTGCGCGTGAGTCACTGCGTATTGTAGCCTTCGGGCTGTCGGATACGACATCTCGTGCGGCGGTTCTGATCCTCTAGGTCACATGTTCGGCGTAAACGCCCGGGCGCGCAAAACAGCGCCCGGCGAGGGCTAAGGGATTCTGCCTGCAGGGATTTTGGGGATTGGACTCGGAAAGCGCTGCAGCCGCGAATGGCCGGCGCGACACGAAGGGATAGAGTGCGATGACGGTATTGACCTGGACCGACGATCGCGTCGAGCAACTGAAGAAGCTCTGGGAAGCCGGCCTTTCCGCCAGCCAGATCGCCGCCGAACTCGGAAATGTGACCCGCAATGCGGTGATCGGCAAGGTGCATCGGCTGGGCCTGTCCGGCCGCGCCAAGAGCCCCTCCTCGGCGGCCCCCCGCCAGCGCAAGGCGCGCCCGGCCCAGCACATGATGCGGGTGTCGCGGCCGCAGTCGCGCGGCAACACCGCGCTGGCCCATGCCTTCGAAGTGGAGATGGAGCCGGATCCGATCGCCTACGACAATGTGGTGCCGATGAGCCAACGGCTGTCGCTCTTGGAACTCAACGAGGCGACCTGCCACTGGCCGATCGGCGATCCCTCAACTCCGGAATTCTTCTTCTGCGGCGGCAAGGCGCTCTCCGGCCTGCCGTATTGCGCGCAGCACTCCCGCGTCGCCTACCAGCCGGCCAGCGACCGCCGCCGGCAGCCGACCAAGCCGGTAAGGTAAGATCTCAATTGTCGTCGTCCCGGCGAAGGCCGGGACCCATAACCACGGAATTCGCGGTTACAACGACGGTTGCTCCAGCTCTTTGCTTAAGTCGATAAGCCAGGGGTTATGGGTCCCGGCCTTCGCCGGGACGACGCAGCAATTTTTGCAACGGCTCACGCCCTCTCCAGCGCCGCGGCAAAATCCTCGATCAGATCGTCGCGGTGCTCGAGGCCGGCGGAGAACCGCACAAAACCCTCGCTGATGCCGAGTTCGGCGCGCGCCTCCGGCGTCAGACGTTGATGCGTCGTGGTCGCGGGATGGGTGACGAGGCTCTTGGCGTCGCCGAGATTGTTCGAGATGCGCGACAGTTTTAACGCGTTGAGCATGCGAAACGCCGCTGCCTTGCCGCCCTTGACCTCGAACCCGACCAGCGTCGATCCGGCGCGCATCTGCTTCTTCACCAAATCCGCCTGCGGATGATCGGTGCGGCCGGGATAGATCAGCTTTGAGATTTTCGGATGGCTTGCCAGCGCATCGGCAACCGCCGCGGCAGCTTCCGTCTGCGCGCGCACGCGGATCGCCAGCGTCTCCAGTCCCTTCAGCAATACCCACGCATTAAACGGCGACATCGACGGCCCGGTCTGGCGCAGGAAAGTGTGGATGTGGTCGGCAATGAATTGTTCCGACGACAGGATGATGCCGCCGAGACAACGGCCCTGTCCGTCGATGTGCTTGGTGGCGGAATACACCACCACGTCGGCGCCGAGTTGCAGCGGGCTCTGCCAGATCGGCGTCGCGAACACATTGTCGACGATCAGCCGCGCGCCTGCCGCATGCGCAATGTCGGCGATGGCGCCGATGTCGAGCACGTCCAGCGTTGGGTTGGTCGGGCTTTCCAGAAAGCAGCTCTTGGTATTCGGCCGCATCGCCTTTTTCCATTGGTCGAGATCGAGCCCATCGACCAGCGTGGAGGCAATGCCGTAGCGCGGCAACAGGTCTTCCACCACATAGCGGCAAGAGCCGAACATCGCCTTCGCCGCGACCACGTGGTCGCCGGCCTTGAGCGGCGCCAGGATCGCGGTAGTCACCGCGGCCATGCCGGTGGCGGTGGCGCGCGCGGCGCCTGCGCCTTCCAGTTCGATCATGCGGCGCTCGAACATCGAGACGTTGGGATTGGAAAACCGCGAATACAGAAAGCCGGTTTCCTCGCCCTTGAACCGCGCCTCGCATTGCTCGGCGCTGTCGTAGACAAACCCTTGCGTCAAGAACAGCGCTTCGGATGTTTCGCCGAATTGCGAGCGCAGCGTGCCGGAATGCACCAGCCGGGTTTCGGGGCGATAGCGGGCCTTAGTTGCGTCAGACATGTGACCTCCGTCGCGCCCATTTTCCGAGAAAAATGGGCACAAAAAAACCGGCCTGGAAAAAATTCCACAGACCGGGATCACACTGTCCCCGGCCTGTTTAGCGACTTATTTAACGTGGCTGCAAGCCGGCCGGCTCAAATCACCACGGGATAAGTGGGGCTGTTAAACCACCGCGCCCTTTCCGTCAAGCCAGCCTTCCGATAACCGATAAAAGGCCTACCTTTTCAGCGTCCGGATGGCTTACGCGAGGACGGACCAAGTGGCGTTTACGCTTGCCCCCGATGCCAATGGCATCCTGCCCGACCGCATGATCGCGGCGATGGCGGATGCCGGCCTCATTTTGCCGGAATATCCATTCGTCGAAAGCCAGATCCAGCCCGCGAGCCTCGACCTGCGCCTCAGCAACACCGCCTATCGCGTCCGCGCCAGCTTTTTGCCGGGACCGGGCGCGACGGTGGCCGAACGCATCGACGAACTGAAACTGCACGAGATCGATCTGAGCGACGGCGCGGTGCTGGAAACCAACTGCGTTTACATCGTGCCGCTGCTGGAAAGCCTCGCGCTGCCGCCCGAGATCATCGCAGCGGCCAATCCGAAAAGCTCGACCGGGCGGCTCGACGTGTTCACCCGCGTGATCGCCGACGGCACGCGCAGGTTCGACATGATCGGCGCCGGTTATCACGGCCCGCTCTATGCCGAAATCAGCCCGAAGACATTTCCGGTGCTGCTGCGCGAGGGCTCGCGGCTGTCGCAGGTGCGCTTCCGCACCGGCGATGCCATTCTCAATGCCGACGAGCTCGATGCGCTGCACGATCTTGAGCGGCTGGTCGATGCCGACGATGCGGACTTGAACAACGGCGTGGCGCTGAGCGTGGACCTTTCCGGCGAAAATGCCTCGGGCTTTGTCGGCTATCGCGCCAAGCGCCATACCGGCGTGGTCGATATCGATCGCCGCGGCGGCTATGCGGTCGGCGAATTCTGGGAAGCCATCGCCGCGCGGCCCGACGGCAGCCTGATCCTCGATCCCGGCGAATTTTACATTCTGGCGTCCAAGGAAGCGGTGCAGGTGCCGCCGGATTACGCCGCCGAGATGGTGCCGTTCGATCCCCTGGTCGGCGAATTCCGCGTGCATTATGCCGGCTTCTTCGATCCCGGCTTCGGTTACGCCGGCGCCGGCGGGCAGGGTTCGCGCGCGGTGCTGGAGGTGCGCTCGCGCGAGGTGCCGTTCATCCTCGAGCACGGCCAGATCGTCGGCCGCCTGGTCTACGAAAAAATGCTGGCGCGGCCCGACGCGCTGTACGGCCAGCGCATCGGCTCGAACTACCAGGCGCAGGGCTTGAAGCTGAGCAAGCATTTTCGGGTGTGACGTGTCCCGGGCGCGGTGCGGCATTCTTCATGCCGCTCCGCAGAACCGGGACCGCCAAACACGCTGGCGTTCGTTACGGCCCCGGCTCGGCAGCGCACCACGCCGTGAAGAACGGCGCGCTGCGCAGCATCCGGGGAACCGCTACCGTGCCGCCGACTTCGCCGACGGCGTCACGCGCCACACCGCGTTGCCGACGTCGTCGGCGACCAACAGGGCGCCCTGCTTGTCAATCCGGACGCCGACGGGGCGTCCCTGCGCTTCCCCCTTGTCGTTCAAAAATCCGGTCAGGATATCCTGCGGTTTGCCCGAAGGCTTGCCGTTGGCGAAGGGGACGAAGATCACCTTGTAGCCGGAAGGCGGCTTGCGATTCCACGAGCCGTGCTGGCCGACGAATGCGCCGCCGGCCATCGCTTCCGGAAACAGGTTGCCGGTGTTGAAGGTCAGGCCAAGCGAGGCGGTATGCGCGCCCAGCGCATAGTCGGGCGGAATCGCTTTCGCCACCAGATCGGGCCGCTGCGGCTGCATGCGCGTGTCGACGTGCTGGCCGTAATAGCTGTAGGGCCAGCCATAAAATGCACCGTCTTTCACCGAGGTCATGTAGTCCGGCACCAGATCGTTGCCGAGTTCGTCGCGCTCGTTGACCGCGACCCACAGCGCGCCGCTCTGCGGCTGAAACGACGGCCCGTTCGGATTGCGCAGGCCCGACGCGAATACGCGCGACGCTCCGCTGGCGCGATCGACTTCGAGCACGGCGGCGCGGTTGGTCTCGGCCTCGATGCCGTTCTCGCCGACATTGCTGTTGGAGCCGACCGTTGCATAAAGTTTGCTGCCGTCAGGGCTCGCGGTGAGATCCTTGGTCCAGTGATGGTTGATGGTGCCGGCCGGCAGATCGGCGAGTTTTGCGCCAGGCGCGGTGATCCTGGTGTCGCCCTCGTGATACGGAAACTTCACGATCGCATCGGTATTGGCGACATAAAAATCCTCGCCGACCAGCACCATGCCGAACGGCGAATTCAGGTTTTCCAGGAACACGCTCTTGGTCTCGGCGATGCCGTCGCCATCGGCGTCGCGCAGCAGCGTGATGCGGTTGGCGCTCGGGGTCACCGAGCCGGCGCGCTTCATGAACAGTTTTTGCACCCAGCCGCGCAAACCCTTGCCGTCATCCGGCTTGGGCGGCGCATTGGTTTCGGCGACCAAGACGTCGCCGTTCGGCAGCACGTAAACGGTGCGCGGATGGTTCAGTCCGGTGGCAAAGGCGTTGACGGCCATGGCATTGGCGGCGGTCGGCTTGCCGCCTTGCGGCCAGCCGGTGGCGGGCGCGACATTGATGGTCGGGATCAGCGAAGCCTGCGGCGCGGGCAGGGTCGGCGAAGGCCCAAACGTCTGCTCGGCGACGGCGGTGTTGGACTGTTCGTTACAGGCGGCGAGCGGGAGCGCCAGCGCTCCGATCGAAATCGCCAGCAGAAGGTGGTTGCGCATGATGATTTCCTCATGTCGCCGTATAATTCGCGACACGGGCGAACGTTCAGGACGGTTGTCATGAAAATCGTGTGATTTGTCGGCCGCGCGGCTATGCTCGCGGCCAACAAATCGGCGGCTGGGAGGGAAAATGACCGCAAGACAGGATGGCGCGGAGGAAGCAAAATGGCTGCGGTGGCGCAGCGTCGCCGATCTCTACCACGCTTATTTCACCGGCTTGATCCTTACCGTGGTCACAAGGCGCGGCACCGCCGATGCCGCCGAATTCGTGTTCCGCGTCTTCCGCCGCCAGCAGCAGGAGCGCTTTCTGCCCGGGCTTGAGAAGCTGGGCCTGAACGGCTTGCCGCCTGCTGTGGCAGCGGCGCAGTATCATTATTTGTCGAACTGGATCGGCGGCGTATCGGTCGAGTACATGTACGAATCCGACCGCAAGGCCTGGATCCGCTATCCGCCGCCGCGCTGGATCTGGCGCGGCACCGCGATCTGCGGCGTTCCCGGCGAAGTCTCGCGCGCGATGCTGCGCGGCTGGCACGCCAATAACGGCGTGTCGCTCGGCAATCCGAACCTCGGTTTCGTCTGCACCAAGCAAACCGTCGACGGGCAGGACGGCCTCGAAGGCTATTACTGTGAATACGATCATGCGCTGGAGGTCGATCAGCGCCTGGTGTTCGCGCGCCATCTCGAAGCGCCGACCTTCGATGCGAACAAGGCGCCGGCGCTGCCGGTATCGAGCTGGCCGAAGCCGCGGCTGCAAAAGGCGTATCGCAACTATGCGATGGAGTATGTGCGGACTGCCGCGCCGGTGGCGGTGCAATTGTTCGGTCCCGAGGATGCCGGATATCTGCTGCACTTCACCGGCAAGCTGATCGGCATGCAATATTTCGACGAGATCGCGCGTGGCTTCAAAGCGGGTCGGGGGAGCGCGAAAGAGTTCGACGCGTTCATGTTCGATCTGTTCGAGGCGCAGGACGATCTCGCTGAAAACGGCGAGTCGCATGACGTTTACGAAATCGTTCAGCGGACCTGGAAGCTGATGGCCGATGTGCCGGACTATCATCCCGCCTGTGCCAAGGTATTGCAGGGACTGCTCGAAGGTCTCGCCGCCGGCTGCGGTCGCGGCATCGCAGTCGATATGAAGCCGGGCGCCGCCGGCGCGCCGCCATTCGTCTGGTCGATCGAGTAGAAATGGAATTTCGCGGCCCGGAATGCGCGACTGGCCGCAATCGTGCAGACCCCTGATGCATCCGAAGGCATGGTCTCTCCGCTGATCGGTGGTAGGAGATAGCCGGGCCGCGCCAGAATCGGCATTTTGGGAGCAGAAATGTCCGATATCGGCATCGCCGAACTGCCGCTTCCCGAGGAGGAGAAGCTCCCGCTTCCGCCGATCACCGCGCCGGCGCGAAACTCGCTGGTCGACGGGCCGATCCTGCGCACGCTGCTGCGGCTGGCGTGGCCAAATGTCCTGGCGCTCACGGCCGGCGTCTGCGTGGTGATCGCGGAGACCTCCTATATCGGACGGTTAGGGGTGGAATCGCTGGCGGCGATGGCGCTGGTGTTTCCGTTCGTCATTCTCACCATGACCATGTCGGGCGGCGCGATGGGCGGCGGCGTGTCGTCGGCGATCGCGCGCGCGCTCGGCGCGGGTGACACCGCGCGCGCGGCGATGCTGGCCTCGCATGCGATGCTGATCGGCCTGACGTTCGGGCTGGCGTTCATGGTTGTGATGTTGCTGTTCGGCCCGGCGTTGCTGCAATTGCTCGGCGGCCGCGGCAATGTGCTCGCGCAGGCGATCGGCTATATCCAGATATTTTTCGGCGGCGTGGTGATCGCCTGGCTGATGAATACACTGGGCGGAATTTTGCGCGGCACCGGCAATATGAAGCTGCCCTCGCTGATCGTGCTGGGCTCCGCGCTCTGCCAGATCGTTCTCGGCGGGACGCTCGGTCTGGGCCTGGGCCCGGTGCCGCAATTCGGCATGCGCGGCGTCGCCGCAGGCTCGCTGATTGCCTATTCGCTCAGCGCGGCCGTCATGGCGTGGTATATTCTGTCGGGTCGCGCGCGAATAAACTTCGTCATCAAGGGACTTCGCATCCAGCGCGGCATGTTCTTCGACATCCTGAAAGTCGGCGCGGTCGCCTGCTTCTCGCCGCTGCAGTCGGTGCTGACCGTCACCATCTTCACCCGCATGCTCGCCGATTTCGGCACCGAGGTGCTGGCCGGCTACGGCGTCGGCGCCCGGCTCGAATTCATGCTGACGTCGATCGCGTTTGCGGTCGGCATCGCCTCGGTGCCGATGGTCGGCATGGCGATCGGCGCCGGGCGCGTGGCGCGGGCGCGGCGCATCGCCTGGACCGCGGGTTTTGTTTCCTTCGTGTCGGTCGGCCTGATCGCGACCATCATCGCGATCTTCCCGGATTTGTGGGTCAACATCTTCACCGACGATCCCGGCGTGCGCGCCGCCAGCCGGCAATACCTCCACACCGCGGCGCCGATGTATGCCTTCATCGGGCTGTCGATCTCGATGTATTTTTCCTCGCAGGGTGCGGCGAAGGTGCTGGGTCCGGTGCTGGCGCAGACCGCGCGGCTGCTGTTCGTAGGCCTCGGCGGCTGGTGGCTGCTGCGGCACGAGGCGACCGCCGCGAATTTCTTCATGCTGGCGGCGGCATCGATGGTGGTGCTCGGCACGCTGTCGGCCCTGAGCGTGGTGCTGACAAGGTGGGGACCGAAAGCCGCGCCGGTTCCGCAAATCCGTCCGGCGCTGTCCTGAGCCGTCATTCCGGGGCGTCGCCAACGGGTCCGCGCAAAAGCGCGGCTGGATGGGCGACGAACCGGGAATCCAGAGGTTGTTGCTCGAGATTCCGGGTTCGCGCGAAGACGCGCGCCCCGGAATGACGATGGATATTTCAGGCGGCTTCGCGCCTGAAATTTTTCTGCATCGCCGCCGCACCCAGGTCCATCTGGCCGTCGATGTAAGGCGCGATCTCATCCGGCAACACGTCGGTGATCCACACCATGCGGCTGCGGCCCTCGCCGTCGGCGAAGATCTGGATCGAGGCGCTGTGCTGCTTCACCCGCGGGCTGACCACGGCATAGACCAGCCGCATCCGCGCATCATCCATGGTGACCAGCAGTTCCTGCGCGACATTGCCATTGGCGAAGGTGACGATGCGGGAATCGCCGTCGAGCCTGCAATCGGTGACGAAGCCAGGCGCGACGCGCCGGTGCACCGCGCCGTAATCGCGCACGGCGGCCCAGACGTCGTCGGGGCGGGCGTCGAGGGGAATGTCCTTGTGGATGGAAGCCATGGTCGCTCTCCTGTGAAGCGGGGATTCCGTCATCCTGAGGTGCTCGCCGTCTTCGGCGAGCCTCGAAGGATGGAAGCGAGGAAGGTGCTCGTGGCCATCCTTCGAGACGCCGCGCAAGCGCGCGGCTCCTCAGGATGACGGTGGCGTGTGTGGCCGCGCGTGTCAGGTACACACCGCCTCGACATTGTTGCCGTCGGGGTCGATCAGGAACGCGGCGTAATAGGTCGGGCTGTAGTCCGCCCGCGGTCCCGCGCCGCCATTGTCGCGGCCGCCGGCCTTCACGCCCTCGGTGTGGAATTTCTTGATCGCGGCGTGATCCGGCGCGCGGAATGCGATATGCGCGCCGGGACCTTTTGTATCCTTGGCAAGGTAAAGCCACAGCGCCGGCTCGCCCTTGGGTCCAAAGCCCGCGCCGCTGTCGTCGCGCGAACACAACACGTAGCCAAGCGGTTTCAGCGCCGCCTCATAGAAGCGGACGCTTTGATCGATATTGCTGACTTTCAGTCCGATGTGGTCGTACATGATGATCTCCGTCAAGCGCGCTCAACTGGCGCGATCCGGCGATCACCCTAGTCAGTGCACGGCGAGGCGTTCTTGGAGAATCTTGCGGTTGCCACGGGAGGCCTCGCGGAACCTGCGCGGCGAGACGCCGGCGGCGCGGTGGAAGGTGCGCACGAAATTCGAGAGGTCGCCGAATCCGACATCGTAGGCGATGTCGGTCACCGGGCGTTCGTCGTCGGCGAGCAGCCGCGCCGCATGGCGCAGCCGCGAGCGCACCAGATACTGGTGCGGGCTGACGCCGAGCACGCCGGAAAACAGCCGCAGGAAATGAAACGGACTGAGTCCCGCCTCGAAGGCCGCGTCTTCCAGTTCGATCGGCTCGTGCGCATGCGCATCGATCCACAGCGCCGTTTCCACCGCGCGGCGGCGGTCGCGCGCGGTGGCCTGCACGGGCTTTTGCACCCGTCCCGACACCACCTCGACAAAGCGGTTCGCCAGCACATGGCCGATCTCGTCCAGTCCGATGTCGCTGCGGCCGTCCGTCGCCGCCTGCGCGAGTTCGCCGAGCACCATCAGTTCGGGCAGCGGCGGCGCGCAGCCGGTCCGCCAGACCTCGGCCGTGCCGCCGATGGCGTCGACAAGCTCGGGATGGAAGAAGAACGACAGACACTCGTCGCCGCAGACGTGATGATCATGGGTGCAGACATATTCGTCGCCGGGATGGCCGACCATGACCGATCCGGTCACCAGCTCGAACGAGCGCCCGCGCTTGGTGCAGCCGAAACTGCCCTTGCGGACGTAGGCGATCGAATGCGAGGTGTGCTGCTCGACGAACGGCTTCGAGTCCGGTCCGGCGGTGCACCGGTAGTCGTACACGGAGATATTGTCGCCCTGCAGGATGGTCGTGGCCGTCATGGGCCGATTTTAGCCCTGCGGGCGCGGCGGAGCAACCGGGAGCAGCACGTCGAACAGCGTCTTGCTGCCGGGGCTGCCGGCGCCCTCGATCGACAGCAGCCGGCGTTTTGAAATGCTGCCGCCATTGGGCGAAATCCGGTCGGCATAACCGCCGGCCTCCAGCACGCGGTGGCACGGCACGATCAGCATGAACGGATTCCGCGACAGCGCCTGCGCCACCGAATGCGCCGCGCCGGAGGCCTTGAGCCTGGCCGCGACCTCGCCATAGGTCAGCGTCTCGCCGCGCGGGATGGTCCGCGTGAAGTCATAGACCCGCGCGTCGAACGGCCGGACGCCGGTCATATCGAGCCGGACTTCGGAGAAATCGGCCGCCTTGCCGCGCAGCAGCGCCGCGATGCCGTCGATGGCGCTCTGGATTTCCGGGGATGGGCGGAGTTCGCGGGCCTCGGGGAACAGCTGGAACAGCCGCCGGCGGGTTTCGATCTCGCGCGCCTCCGGCAATTGCACGCCCAAAACGCCCAACTCGCCCCATGCGATGCCGCATCGGCCGACCGCCGTATCGAAGACTGTGTACCCACGCCCTGACATACTTCAGACGCAACCCCCGGAGGGGATCATAGCACCGGAAGCGGCGGCTGCACGCGGAAAGTGCGGGTTGGGTTAAGACCAACGGCGGGCGCTTGGACACCTGGGCTGCATGGGCCAACCAGCTTGGCGCGCGCTGTCTCGGCTAACCGCGGCGTCGCGTATTTGCGTGCTATAATTGCGGCATGGATGTCCGAGAGGCTGGGCGACGCGGAGCGCTTGCCCCCAACAAAAAACCTTCGAAGAAAAAACGACAAGAGAACGCGAGGAAAGCCGCTATAGCGCGATGGTCCGGCAAATGAAGCTTCTAGTGTTTCGACTCCTCGAATTCAGAGGTCAGCAATGCCTAGGGAAATTCCTCCCGGAGAATACAGTAAAGCCCTCAGCGAATTGGAATCATATGATGACCGATCTGCCGCGATCGTTACAGCTACGATTTTAGAAGACGCTCTCGCGCTTGCGCTAGAGCATTTTCCACTTAACATGCAGCATATCCGGAGTTGCGGAAGTAATTGGCGCATTCATCTGGCTGGAAGGCATCGAGAAGGCATGCGATGCGGTTCCAGAGGCTTTCCAGGGAGCGCTCGGCGGCCTTTCGTAGCAGGGCTTTGAGTTTTGCAAAGAGCTGCTCGATCGGATTGAAGTCCGGCGAATAGGGCGGCAGGTAAAGCAGCTTTGCGCCTGCAGCTTCGATCGCTTCACGTATCCCCGGCACCTTGTGAGCGCTGAGATTGTCCAGCACGACGACATCGCCTGGCTTGAGCGTCGGCACCAGAACTTGTTCGACATAGGCGTGGAAGCCGTTGCCGTTCATTGGGCCGTCGATGACGCATGGTGCGGTAAGAGCTGTGGAGCGCAGAGCGGCAACAAAGGTGGTGGTTTTCCAGTGACCATGCGGGATTTTGCCGATCAACCGTTCGCCGCGGGGAGCCCGGCCACGCAGCCGCGCCATCTTGGTTGAGGTGCCGGTTTCATCGATGAAGACCAGTCGGTCGGGATCGAGCCTGGGTTGATTGTCCACCCATGCCGTTCGCGCCGCGGCAACATCAGGCCGATCCTGCTCGGCCGCCCGAATGCTTTTTTTTGAAGCTGATGCCGTGGCGGTCGAAAAACCGCCAGACCGAACCGATCCCTGCCTTTTGTTGACGCTCTTCGAGCAGACGGCGCTGGATCTCTTCCAGTGTCAGGTCGGGCTCCTGCCGGACCAACCCAAGCAGCCATTCCTCGTGCTTCTTCAACGGCGACCGGCTCTGACCCTTGTTGGATTTGGCCTCAAAGCTGCCGGTCTCCCGCCAGCGCTTCGCCCAGCGGATCGCCGTCGAATCCCCAATCACAAACTGTCTTGCCGCCGCCCGCGCCGCCGACCCATCCTCAACAACCTGGATCACTCGAACTCGCAAATCGTTCGAATACCCCATCGCCAGCCTCCTCCGTCTGAGAAGACCACAGAATCTTATTCGCGGCTCTTTGGGAATCCCCTCCATTTCACAGAAAATGGAAAATGCTCTAGAGTATTGTTTTGTAGACCTGAAAAAGAACGATTCGAAGGCGCTATTTGAAGGATATGGGCCTTTGGCAACCTTCAGCGCTCGTATCGATGTAGCATACTCCCTTGGCCTATTTGGTTCGTATAATCGTAAGAGCCTGCACATCATTCGAAAGGTGAGGAACGAATTTGCGCATTCGATATACGCGCGATTTGACCATCCCACGATTAGAACTCTTTGCAGTCAACTAACCGTGGGGAGGTGATATTTTCTTTATTGCCGATAGTGACCTTCGTGTTCGATACGTGCGCTCTGCGCTCTTCTTGGCTTCCAATATTCCTGCGGAAGCAGCTATCAGGCACCGCGCAACATTTACTGCAAACAAGTATCTGAACGACTGATAAGCCGTCAATGGGTCGGTCATGCTCGCCATATTTTCTCTCCGAGAGCATTAACCTGACTTCAGTCCGAGCGCTATCATCGCTTCTGATGGTGACAGCGGTGAATGATAAAAGCCTGCCTTCCATTTGCCATCTTGTGCTTCCCTCGCTTCGACCTCGACGACAACATGTTTGTATCCAGCAATCGTCGCTAGTTGCTGATCTGGATTGAAGCGAACTGCTTTTGGGTTGTCTCCCAAGTACATATCTTCTGTTATCTTGAGTAGGCTTTTGCACTGAGCTAACGGTCGTTCTGCTTTCGCTTCGCCAAACGTCGGCCGATCACCTTCAAACGCAAACCAGACCTTCGCCATTTACTCCTCCCTCTCAGGATGGTTTTCGCAGACTCATCCGATGCCGAGGCAAATCAGACACTTCGCGTCCATATGTGGCCCTTACCGCCTCTTTTTGCGGTATTTTTCCAAGCGCCTCTTGTGATTGGCTGTCATTTCTTCGCTGTCTTCAGTAAGCCGACCGCCAAACTCCTGATTTATGGCCGTGAACTTAGGGCCATGCTTCATGGCCCACTCAGCTTTGAAGCGATAAAGGCTCGCAGTCTCCCGCTCGGAGCGGTCTTCATCCTTGTAGCCCTTCTGCCACGGACGATGGCCGTATTCTCCGAAGGCGTCAGAGCCGCCACCCTTATACCCGATGACGACTTCACCACCCATGTAGAGCAAGCGTGGTTCGGGCATAAGGAGCCACCCATCGCCGAACTTACGCCAGTTGTCCGTTGAGCAATATTTCTCCGGATACAGCCACTCCTTTCTGGCGGCGGCTATATATCGGTGAGCACGTCTTTTCGTTATCGAATTGATTTGCAGCACTTCATCTTCGGTCAACATTCGATCGACCTGGATGTCTAGAAAGCTGAAGATCGCTGTCCTGAATAGCGCGGGGTTCGGCCGGAACTTTGTTTCGTTCTGGTAGGGGTCGCGAGCCCAACTCAGGTTCGTCAAGATAAGGACCTTCTCAAGCGACAGCGGGAACAATGTATGCGTCGCATGTAATCTTATGTCCGGATCGTTATGGCCCTGACACCACTTCGAGAGTGGAGGACAAGCCCGGTTGTATACCGTGACAGGATGGTCAGAGATTATAAATTTCGTCGGTGAGTTAGAAGCGTCGGCAATTTGCCACACGCACTCAGTCCAAACCGCGCAATACATGTTCCGAAGCTGCTGAATAGCCATCAGCGTCACGTTTTGATGCTGGCTCTTTGTCCTCTCCCTGAGATCGGCTAATCCTTTCGGCGTGCGGAGCTTCTGCACACTCATGTAGGGCAGCATGGTCTCAAAAGCATTTTTGTACGCGCGGGTATGGTCGAACTTCGCGAAGAAATCGATCGCCGCCGGCCCGTCATTGTCGAGTTTGCCGAAAAAGAATTGTTCTATCTCGGTGTTGCTGATCCCGGCCCACTTCGTCGTGTACAATTCGTCCTGAGCAAAAATTCGTTCAGGCGACCATTCGTGTACGTCGTGGCGCGGGATCTTCCCTTTCGGAGTCACAATCATGTCCGGCCGCAGGTCGAGGCGGAAATACTTCGACTGCTTCGGCAGCATGAACCGGCGCTGATACCAGACCGGCACATAATGGTTGTGGGTATATTCACCCATCGCTTTGCCTCAAGTGAAAACGGGCGACCCGAAGGCCGCCCGGCAATCTCGAACCTGCCTGCTGACCCTTCTATGCAGCGCGTAGCGCCACCATCTCAACCGACTTGTTCAGCAGAGATGCATTGATGGCCTCGGCCACGTTGACACGGACCAGGCTTTTGCCGTCGCCGCGCAATGCTTGGAGGATTTCCTGTGCAAGCCGCTGCCCGACCTCTCCTGACGCATGCTTGTCGCGGATGAGGCGGATTGCCCCCATCGCCCGCTCGATCGCCTTAATCTCATCGTTGTCCATATCGCTCTCCAGAATCGGTCATGGAACTATAATACGCCCCTTGACGCCCTCCCGTCATGTTCTTTATTTGTTCTCCACACACAAACAGCGCTGTTCCGGCTATGCCGTGGCGTCGAAACCTGCACGATGGTTGCGCTACCGGCCCAGCGGCTCGCCTGCGCGGGCCAAAGCGGATTCGTCCAGCCACGCGACGAGCAGAACGCTGAGCACTGGCGACCCGCCGCAACGCTTTTGACGATCATTGGCGAAAGGCGCGGCTGCATGTTTTTCGTCGAACTCGCCGTTCGGCACGGATTGCGCAAACGTGAAGAATGCCCCGCCAGAATATGACCCCGACCGCAAACGCGACCGACCATGGGGAAAACGAAAGCTGAAGAGGGACTCATGAGGGCCACCGGATAGGTATAATCCGCACTTCACAGGAGCGATTCGAATGACTCAGGAGACGGAGAAGGCGCGTCCGGCGCAGCTCAGAAGTCCCGGCTACATTACCGACCGGACGAACGACCTACGAATACAGAGGGACGCGGCGCAGCGTTTGATTGCCCGCTACCTAAGAGATGCGAAGATGTTGCCTGCGGACGCGAACAGCCTCGCCGAACGTATATGTAACGGCATAGCTGTGAATATGCCGACCGCAGGCCGACCTGCACTCAGGGGCTTCAGAATGATCCCTGATCATCCGCCTGAAGATGTCGCCCCTCAGGTCGTCGCCGCTTATCGTGGGATCCGCCCGCAGGAAAACCACGACTGGAAGCTGGCGCGCGAAGTGTGGGACGCGGTATATAGACATGGCGCCGCGATCCCTGACGACGTGGTGCTGTAAAAGAGAATACGAAGAGAATAGACAAAACGGCAACTCTGAATTAGTTACGCGTTTCAAAGACTTGCGGGCGTAGTTCAATGGTAGAACGGCAGCTTCCCAAGCTGCATACGAGGGTTCGATTCCCTTCGCCCGCTCCAGAATTTCCGGCCCTGCAAGCCAGAATATGCTAGGCTTTATCGATGGTCAGAACGCTCGAACAAGCCATTGCGCAAATCTCGCGGCTGCCGGACGCCGATCAGGAAAAGATCGGCCGCAGGCTGCTCTCGCACGTTGAAAAGCTCAATTCGCTTCGCGGTGAAATAGACAAGGGTATCGGTTCGCTCGATGCGGGCGAAGGCAGCGCTTTGAATATCGAGGATTTCCTTCGCGACAAGAATTCACGGCATGGCGGGGCATAGGCCTCCGGTTATCTGGTCGCCCGAAGCACGCGACGATATCGATCGGCTTTGGGATTACTACGCTCAAATCGCAGGGCGGGCGACCGCCGACAAGGTCATCCGCGAGATCGCGAAAATCGTCAAAGCCATCGATGATTTTCCTTCCGCAGGGCGTGCGCGCGACGAAATTCGGGCGGGCCTGCGCTCACTCGCCGCTACTCCTCAGGTCGTATTTTATCGTTTGAACAATCATCGGGGTTAGCCCGACGCGGACTCCTGCGAAATTGCGTAGAACCTGAACTCGGCACATATCCTTGATGGGGCGATTAAGCGGTGGAGCCATGTTCAGCGGTTCTCCCGTCGCGACGTGTGGCGAATGTGCAAGATTTCGACTGTCTCGCGTACCCGATAAAAGATTTTGTACGGGTAGCGGACGATGAAGAGCACTCGCACTTCAGGGTCGTCGGTTCGATATCCGCTAAGTGGATGGCCGCCCAGTTGCGCGACAGCATCGCGGATGCTCGATGCGACATTGCGGGCTCCGCCTGGCGAGCGTTCGCGCAAGTATCCAATAATTCGCTCGCGATTAGCGAATGCTTCAGGGGTGTAACGAACCCTCATCGATCGTTACGTTTATCGGCTTCCGCCACAACCTCGTCGGATACGAACTTGGCTTGATCGGCTTCAGCGAGGCCCTTGCTCACCGCGGCCCGCTCGTCATCCGACATCGTATAGATGCCGGTGCGCCGGGCCTGGATTTCGCGCGCGTATTCGGCGAGTTCGTCCTGATCCTCGCGGGGCCAGGTCTCGGCATGTTCCAACAGGTCTTTGAGCGCTTTCGTCATCATGGCTCGTTGTATCACGCTTCAGAACTAGTGGGCTTCGATCGGGATCTTGAGATTATTCCGAATCACGAAACATGCTAGATATGAGAGGTTGCAACGCGCCCATTTTGACGCCCTTGGTCCTGGACCATCATATTTCGGAAGGGAATGACCGTTGACCGACACGATCATCTCCTCCAACCCAAGCCGCAGCAGCCTGCTCAAGATCGCCGCGGCTGGCGTGCTGACCGGCCTCTTGACGCCGCTGCTGCCGACGCTGATCGACAAGCTGATCAGGGCTCCCGGCGATTTTCGGCTCGCGCTGGTGGCGGTGCCGTTCGCGATTCTGGTCGGGATTTTGGTGCGGCGGCTCACGTCGAATCCATGGTGGACGGCGCCGGCCGCGGCGGTGTTCACGATGGCGGCGTTCGTCTGCGCCGTGAACGCCGCGATCTGGATCGACGGGCAGGTGGGCGATGTCGCCAAAGCTATACGAAATATCTGCGCCGGCCTCGCGGGAGGGTTTGTCGGCTCAGGCGTCATGGCGCTCGGGATCGGCCTGCTGCCGGCCGGTCCGCGCGATCCGGCGGCTTGGCTGTCGATGCTGGTGACCGGCACGGTCGCCGGCGCGCTGTTGGCGCTGGACAGTGCGCTGGAGCTTGATCTGACCTCGGTGCTCTATCCGGTCTGGCAGGCCGGCGTCGCCGTTACGCTGGCGATGGCGTTGCAGCGGGCTACGGCGCCACGGTGAGCACAGCCTTCATGTTGGGATGGAAGCGGCAATAATATTCGATCGTCCCGGCTTTCTTCAAAACATACGTCACCGTCTTCTTCGGCGGCATCGTCACGTCGAAATCGCCGTTTCGCGCGGTCGCGGTGTGGACGAAAATATCCTTGTTGATCAGCTCGATGGTGTCGCCGACCTTGGCCGTGGCCTCGGCCGGCGAGATCACCAGATTTTCCATCGCGATCTGAATCGTCGCAGCATGCGCCGAGACGGAACTCCCGAGCGCCAAGGCAGTAACGATCGGGAAAATCCATCTCGACATCATGCAAGCCTCCTTACTTCAGTTCCGCGGCGACCTTTTCGGCGTGCTGCTGGTGGCCCTGGAAAATCTTCAGGCCCGTTTGCAGCAGGCTCTTCAGCTCCGCATCGCTGGCGGACGGAATGAGCTGGGTCTCCAGCGCTGAGTTGACCGCCTTGTGGTAGGCGACCTCGTTGGCGACATAGGCCTTGTCGTAGGCAGCACCACTCAGCTTGCCGAGTTCGGCGAGCTTTTCGGCGGCGTTCTTCGACAGGGTCTTGCTGGTGTCGTTGTCTTCGGGGGTGACCTTGAGCTTCTTGACCAGGTCGAGCGCCTGCTTGTTCACGGCTTCATGGTCGCGCACCATGTCGTCGGCGAACGCCTTGACGTCCTTGTTGCTGGCCTTGCTTTGCGCCTGCTTGGCCGCGTTGATGTCGATCACGCCGGCGGTATAGGCAATATGTGCGATCTGCGGATCGGTCGGCTTGGCGCCTTGCGCGAAAGCAGCCCCGCTCAACAGGCTAACCGCGGCGATCGCCGCGCTCAATCGAACGAACATGGTTTGACACTCCTCTGCCGCCGCGGCGCAAGGCCGCCGGGCGTTGTTGGTTGAACACAGGAGTTGGATGGAGCGGGGGCGGAAACGTTCCCGAAAATTATGCGGTCACGCCCAATCTTTTCAGCACTGCCTCGGTCAGGCGCTCGCAACGCTTGCCCGCAAAGGGAAACGCCTCCAGCACGACGGGACCGATTTTCCGTTCCACGTTCTCGCGCAGCATGGTGCGGGCGCGGTGCAGCCGGGTCTTTACGGTCTCCGGTTTCAGGTCGAGCAGTTCGGCGGTCTCCTCGACATTCATGCCCTCGATCACCCGGGTGATGAAGACGATGCGAAAGGCCTCGGGCAGGTCGTCGATGGCGTGCTCGACGACATGCTGGATTTCACGTTGTGCCATGGTCTTTTCCGGGTCTTCGGATGCCGAGAGAGGAAACTGAATGATCTGGGCTTCAAGCGCGCCCGGCGGCAAGCTGTTCAATTCGACGCTCGGCCGCTGCCTGCGCAACCGGCCCAGAGCCTCATTCATTGCGATCCGTGCAAGCCATGTCGCAAGGCTGGAATCGCCGCGAAAACTTTCCAGATGGGTGAAGGCGCGGACATAGGTCTCCTGGACCACGTCCTCGGCCTCGCCGTCATTGCGCAGGATGCCGCGGGCGATCCGGTAGAGCCGGCGGTTGTTTGCCTGCATGATGGCGCGAATGGCCGCTTCATCGCGGCCGCGGGCGCGTTGGACCAGGTCGGCATCGCCGATGGCGGCAAGAGAAACAGGTGAGGCCTGCGCGTGAGGCATGAATTCGCTCCGATCCGGGGATCACTGGTACGCTGACCGGTTGGATGCGGCTGCCGCAAAAAGGTTCCCGCCGGGAGGCGGCATTACCGCGCCGCAATCACCATGATTTCAACGCCATATTTGGGCGACGCAAGCCCGGCCTCGACGGTGGCGCGCGCCGGCGTGTTGCCGGGCGAAACCCAGCTGTCCCACACCGCGTTCATCTCCGGGAAAGTGCCCATATCGGGAAGATAGATCGTCGCCGTCAGCAGCTTCGATTTGTCGCTTCCCGCTTTCGCGAGATGGCTATCGATGATCGAGAGCACGTCCTTGGTCTGCTCGGTCACGCTCTTGCCCGCCGCCGTATTGGCCACGACGCCGGCGAGATAGATGGTGTCGCCATGGATCACGACCTGGCTCATGCGCGGCCCGGTGTCGAAACGCTGGATGGTCATGCTGTTCTCCAAATTTGGTGGCCGAACCTTAGCGCGCGGTCACGCCCGCCGCCAATACAATTGCGGCGCGGCGCTTGTTACGCCACCGCCTTCGCCGCCGCGCGTCCCGCATTCCTCCCCGAAAACAGGCAGCCGCCGAGAAACGTGCCCTCCAGCGAGCGATAGCCGTGCACGCCGCCGCCGCCGAAGCCGGCGGCTTCGCCGACGGCATACAACCCCGGCATGATCTCGCCATTGCCGCCGAACACCCGCGAGTCGAGGTCGGTCTCGAATCCGCCCAGCGTCTTGCGGGTCAGGATGTTGAGTTTTACCGCGATCAGCGGGCCGTGCGCGGGATCGAGAATCCGGTGCGGTTTGGCGGTGCGGATCAGGCGGTCGCCGATATATCTGCGCGCGTTGTGGATGTTCATCACCTGCGCATCCTTGACATAAGGATTGGCGATTTCGCGGTCGCGCGCCTCGATCTGGCGCTGCAAATATTCGAGCTTGAGCAGATGGTCGCCGCTGAGCGCATTCATGGCCGTGACCAGGTCGGCAAAATTGTCGCGGACGATGAAATCGGCGCCCTTGCTCTTGAAGGCTTCCACCGGCGCCGGCGCGCCCTTGTTGGTGGCGCGGCGCGCGGTCATCAGCCAGCTTTTTCCGGTGAGGTCGGGATTCTGCTCCGAGCCGGACAGCGCGAATTCCTTCTTGATGATGCTTTGGGTCAGCACAAACCACGAATAGTCGTAGCCGGTGCTCATGATGTATTGCAGCTGGCCGAGGGTGTCGGAGCCGGGGAACAGCGGCGAGGGCAGCCGCGTGCCCGTGGCGTCGAACCACATCGACGACGGCCCCGGCAGGATGCGGATGCCGTGCATCGGCCAGATCGGATTGAAGTTCCGGATGCCCTCGACATAGTGCCACATCCGGTCGCGGTTGATCAGCCGCGCGCCGGCGGCTTCCGTGATGCCGATCATGCGGCCGTCGACATGCGCGGGCACGCCGGAGATCATGTGCTTCGGTGGATCGCCGAGGCGTTTCGGCCAGTTCTGCCGGACCAGGTCGTGATTGCCGCCGATGCCGCCGGAGGCGACGATCACCGCCTGCGCCCGCAGTTCGAAATTACCGGTGACGACGCGCGAACTGCTCTCGCCGCGCGCCGCACTGGACGGTTCGAGAACGGTGCCGCTGACGCCATCGACAACGCCGCCAGTGATGGTCAGCGCATCGACCCGGTGGCGGAACCGGAAGCTGAGCAACCCGCTGGCCTGGGCCTCGCGGGCGCGCCGTTCGAACGGCTCGACAATGCCGGGCCCGGTGCCCCAGCTGACATGAAACCGCGGCACCGAATTGCCATGGCTCATGGCATCGTAGCCGCCGCGCTCGGCCCAGCCGACCACCGGGAAGATGCGGTGGCCCATCGCCCGCAGCCAGCCGCGCTTTTCGCCCGCGGCAAACGCCACATAGGCTTCGGCCCAACGCCGCGGCCAGTGGTCGTCGTCGCGGTCGAAGCCGGCCGATCCCATCCAGTCCTGCAGCGCCAGGTCGTAGCTGTCCTTGATGCCGAGCCGGCGCTGCTCCGGCAAATCAACCAGGAACAGCCCGCCGAACGACCAGAAGGCCTGGCCGCCGAGGTTTTGTTCGCCCTCCTGATCGACCACGATGACGCGCCTGCCGGCGTCGGCAATTTCCGTCGCCGCGACCAGGCCTGCGAGCCCGCCGCCGACCACAATGACATCAGCCTCATCGGCCATCGGTTCGCTCCCCTGCCTCCGCGGGATTGAAGCCTGCCGCTTTAACCGCGGTCAACGGCAAATACTGTCTTGACGCGCCCGGGCGGCAGCGTCCCGGACAGCTTGACGTTCCGGTTTGGGATGCCGGCGGGCGAGGGTGCATCCCACTTGCAACACTCGATTTGAATTTGACTGGGAGGCCCGCGGCCGTCTGGACAAAACCATGATCTCGCAACACGCTGGCGGTGTCTTGCATCACTCAAGACAGACAAATTCGGGTTCGACAGGTTTTGGACTGGGGCTGGTCATGAAATTCGTTACGGGGTTGCTCGCGGCGGTCTTGCTGGTCGCGGGCGTCGGGGCAAGTCATGCCGTGGTTCGGATCGCGGACGACCGCGGCGGCCGGATCGGTACCTACGTCGACAAGTATCAGGGCCTGCGCACGTCGGGCGAAACCGTGATCATCGACGGCTTGTGCGCCTCGGCCTGCACCATCGTTCTCGGCGCGGTTCCCCATGACAAGATCTGCGTGACCTCCCACGCCAATCTCGGATTTCACGCGGCGTGGGATTTCGGCACCAATGGCCGCGCGGTGACCAATCCCGAAGCCACCCAGATGCTGTATTCCATGTATCCGTCGGAAATCCGGCGCTGGATTTCGAAGCGCGGCGGGCTGACCCCGCGCATGATCTTCCTGCGCGGCCGCCAGCTGACGGCGATGTACAAGCCCTGCTACATGGACGCCCAGGCCTCGGCCGCGCGCTGAGATCGGGCTTTTCCTCATCATGACGTGATCGCCACCGCGCCGCCAGCGCTTGCCCGGGCGGCCGGCTGGCCTTATCTGGGAGGGATGCTGGACACGGCGCACCAGGGGTCCATTCAAACGAGCGCGGTGCCGAGGCAACGTCCGCTTGGCGGCGTGGCGTTCGGGATCATCACCGGCAGCGCCGTTGTTGCCGCGGCGATATTGCTCGGCGCCGCGGCGTTGTGGATCCACTACGGTACCGCGGTGTTTTTCGAGATGATCGCCTCGGGCATATCAGCCTGTTTCTGATGATAGGGAAGCCATGATGGATCGGACCACCCGGCCGCTGGTCGTCGTTGCAGCGTTTGCCTTAAGCCTGGTGGTCGCCCTGGTGGTGGTGCTGTGGCTGCTCGGGGGCTTGCGCGGCGTAACGGCGCCGGCCGCGATCGGCGGGCCGTTCCGGCTCACCGACCAGGCCGGGCAGACCGTTACCGAAAAAAATCTGCAGGGAAAACCGACGCTGATCTTCTTCGGCTTCACGCATTGCCCGGATGTGTGCCCGACCTCGCTGTTCGAAATCTCCGAGGTACTGCGCGCGATGGGCGGGGATGCCGACCGCGTCAACGCCTGGTTCATTTCGGTCGATCCCGAGCGTGACACCGCCAATGCGATGAAGGATTATCTGTCGAGCTTCGATCCGCATCTGAAGGGCCTGACCGGCGATCCTGATGCGGTGGCGAAAGTCATCTCCGGCTTCCGTGTCTATGCCAAAAAGGTCCCGCTGAAGGACGGCGACTACACCATGGATCATACCGCGCTGATATATCTGATGGACCGCGACGGAAAATTCGTGGCGCCGTTCAATCTGAAGCGGACGCCCGAGGCGGCCGCGGCCGATCTCAAGCGCTATCTTTGAAATCCACGCTGTCGCTTCATCGGATGCGCAGTCGCCTGCGCACGCGCCGTCGCCGTTGATGGCCGGCTTCGGGTGAGGCCGTGCTCGGTTTTTTCCCAGCGATACGGATCGCGCCAGAGCTGCCACAGCGCACGCCATGCCGCGATCGACAGGCATCCCCAATAGAACGGCGTCAGCGCCAGGACCCAGCCGCTGCGAAGGCGGCCGCGCCGGGCGAGCCCCATCAGGCCGATCAGGACCGTCGACGTAAAGCCGGCTGTGATGGTCGCAATGTGCAATGGCGCCAGCGAGCTAGAGAAGAACAAGCCTGACACGCTGCCGGTGATATCGGTCAGGAGATAGGCCGCGAGTTCGATCACGAGAACGGGGTAGGCAAGCGCCGTCAGCACATTGCCGCCGACGATGATATTGAGCGTCAGAAATCCGCGCGGCCCGGCTTGCCGCCACAGCCGCCCGGGCTCGCGCATATGCACGCCCCAGGTCTGCATCCAGCCCTTCATCCAGCGCGAACGCTGTCCAAGCCACGCCTTGAACCGGATCGGCGCCTCTTCGCTGGTGGTTGAATCGAACGTGACCGATCGATATCCGAAACGCGCCAGGCGAAAGCCGAGGTCGGCGTCTTCGGTCACATTCCAGGCGTCCCAGCCGCCGACCTCGCGCAGTACCGCGGTGCGGAAATGATTCGACGAACCGCCCAGCGGCAGCGGCATCCGCATCGCCGCGAGGCCCGGAAGAAACACATCGAACTGGCCGGCGTATTCGGCGGCGAACGTCCACGACAGCCAGCTATCCCTGTTGTTGTTGTCGATGCAGAGACTAGCCTGCGCGCAGGCGACGTCTGCACCATGGCTGCGAAAGGCATCCAGCGCCGCGCGAAGCTGGCCGGGATCGGGACGATCCTCGGCGTCGAATACCGCGATAAAGCTGCCGCGGGCGAAAGGCAACGCGCAATTCAGCGCTTTCGGCTTGGTCTGCGGGCGAGTGGCGGGTGCGATCAGGACCTGTACATGCGGCATCGGACCGAGCCGCGCGATGGCGGCGCGGGTTGCGAGATCGTTGGGCTCGAGGACAAGGATGACCTGAAGTTTTTCGCGCGGGTAGTCCAATGCGTCGATCGCCTGCAGCAGCGGCGCGACCGATTTCGCCTCGCGGTAAAGGGCCGCGATCACGGTATAGACGGGCAATTGCCGATCGTGCAGGCGCCGCAATTTTGGCTGCGGCAGCTTGGAGAGAAAACTTCCCCAAAGCCGCAGGCCGATAAATGCCAGAAACCATAGCGCCAGCACGGCGCTCCATGCGTCCAGGGCAATGATCGGCGGCAGCAGCATCAGCGCTGCGACGCCGCATGGTCCCTTGAAGCGTTGCAGATGCCGGCGCCATCGCGGTCCCTTGGCGGCGCGAGGTGCGGCCGACATCCGCGGAAAACGTCGGCGCAAACCATTGGCGGCAGCTCGGCCGAGCGCGTCACCTGTCTGATGCAGCAGGAACTGGTGGAGCTGCGAAGATGTTGCGAGCCGCAGCTGCTCGGCCAGGTCCGGATATCTTGTGACAAGCCGGCAGAGCGTGCGCGCGGCGAGGTGCCTCGGCGCCAGCGTCCAGACCAGGCGGCCGCCCCGCCAAAGCCGGATCAGGCAGAGTTCTGCAGCCTGGAGGATTTCGCGATCGCGCAGCCAGGAATCGCCGGGACCGATTTCCGAGAAATTTTCGGTGGCGACGCCGATGTGGAACGCCAGCCGCCGCAGATAGGCTTCTTCGTCGATCACGCCCCAAAGGATCAATACCCGATCGGCGCCGATACCCAGTTCCCTGGCGCGCGCCTCGGCGGCCCTGAGCAATTCCGGCGCCAGCACCCGCCGCAGGCAATCCAGTTCATCGGCCGGGCCATCATCGAGGACGCAGCGCTGATTGTCGTTGCTGGATCTCGGCGGGCCAAAGTTTTCGCGCAGAAATGCGGGCCCGTCGCGCCACGTGAAATGTGCTGCGTCCCTGAGCGGGCGGGCAGGGTTCCTCTCGCCGTTCCGGACATGGTCCCACAGGGCCATGCGAGGTCCTCACTTGACGCAAACGATACTCGCCTCTTGCGCCGGATGGTCTATAAGACCCTCCTTTCCGAGGCGTCCGGCAGAGCACATCACATCTCGTGTCATCTAACAATCTGAAATTGCTACACTTTTTACGCGCAACTATCACGGCTACATTGCTGGCGGTAGTAGTGCCAAGCGGCGACGCGCGGGCTCAGAACGCTCCCAAGCCCGCATCGGAAGCAGCTCCCCAAGCGGTGCCCGGTTTCTGGGATCCACGGCGGCGGCCCGACCGGCCGGACCTGTCGCGCCTCACCGTGATCCGCTTCTTGACCGAAACCGATTACCCGCCGTTCAACTTCACCGGCCCCGACGGCAACCCCGCCGGCTTCAATGTCGATCTGGCGCGCCTGCTCTGCGAAGAGATCAAGGTCACCTGCACCATCCAGATGCGGCGCTTCGAGACGCTGCTCGATGCGATTTCCTCTAATCGCGGCGACGCCATCATTGCTTCGCTGGCGGTGACGCCGGAGTTGCGCAAACGCGTCGATTTCACCGACCCGTATTACCGGGCGCCGGCGCGGTTCGTGTCGCGGCGCGACGCGGTGATGCCGGAGGTGCGGCCGGAATATCTCGAGGGCAAGAAGGTCGGCGCCATCGCCGGCTCGGCGCACGAGGCCTATCTCAAGGCGCTGTTCACCGATGCCGAGCTGCACTCCTATCCGAACGACGACGCGCTGCGCCAGGCGCTGCGGCGCGGCGAGGTCGATTTCATTTTCGGCGACGCCATCTCGCTGGCGTTCTGGATCAACGGCACCGATTCGGGTGAATGCTGCGCGTTCAGCGGCGGCCCGTTCGTCGAGAGCCGGTACTTCGGCGAAGGGATCGGCATCGCCGTGCGCAAGGGCAACGACCTGCTGCGGCAGTCGCTGAACTGGGCGCTGTTCAGGTTGTGGGAAAAAGGCCGCTACACCGATCTGTGGCTGCGTTATTTTTCCGTCAGCCCGTTCTAATTCGTAGGGTGGGCAAAGGCGCTCTTGCGCCGTGCCCACCATTTATACACACCGCCGTCATCCTGAGGTGCTCGCCGTTCTTCACGGCGAGCCTCGAAGGATGGGCCACCAGCACCTGCTGCCATCCTTCGAGACACCGCGCAAGAGCGCGCGGCTCCTCAGGATGACGGCGGTGGTTGTGGAGCGATTAAGCTTGGTGGACACGCCATCCGCCGCGCTTCGCGCGTCCGATGGCTTTGCCCACCCTACGAAACTTCGCCGGTTTGCATTTCGGCGCTGAAACGCTAGTTTCCGCGCCCGGAGAATTCTTGATGTCCACGATCGATCCAGCAGCGAATCCGAGCGACCTGCGCGCGCTCGCCGAACAGTCCAATGCCTGGCCGTTCGAGCAGGCAAAGGCGATCGTCACGCGGCTGAAGAAGAAACCGAAGGACGAGGTGCTGTTCGAAACCGGCTATGGACCGTCGGGATTGCCGCATATCGGCACCTTCGGTGAGGTCGCGCGCACCACCATGGTACGCCACGCGTTTCGCGTGCTCACCGAGGACAAGGTAAAGACCCGGCTGCTGGCATTTTCCGATGACATGGACGGGCTGCGCAAGGTGCCGGACAACGTGCCGAACAGGGAATTGCTCGAGCAAAACCTCGGCAAGCCGCTGACGCGGGTGCCGGATCCGTTCGGCACCCATCCGAGCTTCGGCGCCCATAATAACGCGCGGCTGCGCGCGTTTCTCGATACGTTCGGATTCGATTACGAGTTTGCCAGCTCGACGGATTACTACACCTCGGGGAAGTTTGACGCGACCCTGCTGCTGGTGCTGGAGCGCATTGAACAGGTGATGGCCGTCATGCTGCCCAGCCTGCGCGAGGAACGCGCATCCACCTATTCGCCGTTCCTGCCGATCTGCCCGCGCACCGGCGTGGTGCTGTATGTGCCGATTCTGGAGCACGACGCAAAGGCCGGCACGATCTCCTACGACGATCCGGAAACCAGGGCGCGCGTTACGCTTCCCGTCACCGGCGGGCATTGCAAGCTGCAGTGGAAGCCGGACTGGGCGATGCGCTGGGTCGCGCTGGGCGTCGACTACGAGATGGCCGGCAAGGACCTGATCGACTCGGTGAAACTGTCCGGTCAGATCGCGCGCGCGCTTGGCGACACACCGCCGGAGGGCTTCAACTACGAGCTCTTCCTCGACGAAAACGGCCAGAAGATTTCCAAGTCGAAGGGCAATGGGCTCACCATCGACGAATGGCTGCGCTACGCCTCGCCGGAATCGCTGTCGCTGTTCATGTATCGCGAGCCGAAGGCGGCGAAGCGGCTGCATTTCGACGTGATCCCGCGCAACGTCGACGACTACCAGCAATTCCTCGACGGCTTTCCGCGGCAGGACGCAAAGCAGCAACTCGCCAATCCGGTCTGGCATATCCACGCCGGACATCCGCCCGCCGCCGATAGCACGGTCACGTTCCAGCTGTTGCTGACGCTGGTGTCGTCGTCGAATGCGGAGAACGCCGCCACGTTGTGGGGTTTCATCGGGCGCTATCGCCCGGGCGTGACGCCCGAGACGCATCCGAAATTGGATGCGATGGTCGGCTATGCGATCAATTACTATCGCGACTTCGTGGCGCCGACCAAAAAATTCCGCGATCCGACGCCGACGGAACGCGCCGCGCTGCAGGATTTGCGTGACGCGCTGTCGCAATTGCCGCCGCAGTCGTCCGCCGAGGAAATCCAGAACGTGGTCTATGAGATCGGCCGCCGCGAGCCGTTCCTGGATGCGGTGAAGAAAGGCAAGGATGGCCGGCCGGGCGTCTCGCTCGAGTGGTTCAACATGCTCTATCAGGTGCTGCTCGGCCAGGAAAAAGGCCCGCGTTTTGGGTCGTTCGTTGCGGTCTATGGTCTGCCGAACGCGGTCGCGATGATCGACGGCGCGCTGGCGCGATCCATCTAAGCGTCACGCAGGGCACCACGCGCTGCGACGGCAAGCCGCAAATGGAGATAGCAGGCCCGCTGCATTTTCAGCCAACGCCGTTGCAAAGTGCGCTACAATACCGGCCGCAACAACGATTCAAGCCTCCGCCGAGGGGCAGGTAACTTTCAGGAGAACGCCATGCAGTTCAGGGTTTCGCCGAAGACGCTTGATAACTACAGCGCCGAGGAATGGCAGGCGCGGGTCGATCTCGCGGCGGCGCACCGGCTGGCCTTCAATCAGGGTTTTAGCGAGGGCATCTTCAATCACCTGACCTACGTGGTGCCGGGCTCGAGCGACCGCTACTACCAGATCCCGTTCGGGATGCATTGGTCCGAGGTCACGGCCTCGTCCTTCATGGAAGTCGGCATCGACGACGGCAAGGTCAAGCGCGGCGAAGGCGAGGTGGAGCGCTCCTGCTTCTGCATCCATGCGCCGATCCACAAGGCGCTGCCGCAAGCCAAGGCCGTGTTCCACACCCACATGCCTTATGCGAGCGCGCTGACGCGCCTGGAGGACCCGCGCATCAAGGAGATCGGCCAGACCGAGGTCGGGATGTCCGGCGAGATCGCGTATGACGACGAATACACCGGGCCGGCGCTGGACCCTGCCGAAGGCGCCCGCCTTGCAGGAGTGATCGGCGACAAGACCGTGTTGTTCATGGCCAATCACGGCATCAGCACCGTCGGCGAGACCGTCGCCGACGCCTATGACCGGTTGTATTACATCGAGCGCGCCGCACAGGTTCAGATCTACGCGATGTGGACGGGGCAGCGGTTGAAAGAGCTTCCTGACGCCGTTGTCGAGAAGACCAAGCGCGATATCGGCGGGGCCGACCTCTACCAGGGCCCGACGCCGGCACAGCGGCACTTCGATGCACTCAAGCGCATGCTCGACCGCAAGGAGCCCGACTACGCTTCGTAGGTCGAGTTCGCGGCCGGGCCTCGAAGAACCGTAGGGCGGATTAGCCGGACCAAAATATCGCGGCTCAAACAAGCGAGGTGGAAGGCGTAATCCGCCGCCGGTGCAAGCGAAGCGGCGGATTACGCTTGCGCCTCTATCCGGTTGAGCCGTCGCGATCGGGGGTCGCTAATCCGCCCTACGAACTACGCTTCGTAGGTCGATCGCGGCCGGGCCTCGAAGAACCGTAGGGCGGATTAGCCGGACCAAAATATCGCGGCTCAAACAAGCGAGGTGGAAGGCGTAATCCGCCGCCGGTGCAAGCGAAGCGGCGGATTACGCTTGCGCCTCTATCCGGTTGAGCCGTCGCGGCCGGGGGTCGCTAATCCGCCCTACGAAGCTGTAAATGCTGGCTAAAAAATTTTTTCGCATTCCTTTATCCCCGGGTCCAAAACGGCGATCCTTCAGCGGGCAGAGCGAAAGCTGGCCGGACCGGGGCGCCCCGGATCGGTCGACAGGCTGGTGGCCAAGGTGGAGCGCCGGGAGGCGCAGCGCCCTACGTCACTGGGCGCGCGCGGTTGCCTTGCCGCGCGAGGTGGGTACGTTAATCCCGCCTCCAAGGGTGCTACGTCACTGCACCCTGGCGCCTCCCGCCGCTCCATCCCCTCGCGTGGGTCTCGCGAGGGACTGGCAAACCTCGGACGCTTTGCGCCGCGAGAATGAGAGAGCATGGCTGTTTGAAATTTGAATCACTGATCGCGTGTCCCGGGCGCGATGCGGCATTCTTCATGCCGCTTCGCAGAACCGGGACCGTACCAAACACCGGCGCTCGCGACGGCCCCGGCTCTGCGGCGCACCGCTCCGCAAGTGCTACGCGCTGCGCCGCGTCCGGGGCACCGGCCGTGCTTTCGCGGTGGCGACAGAACCTACTGGCTCGCCCACACGATCCGCGCGATCCATTCAACGTCGGACGCCGCCAGCGTGCGGTCGACATGATTGGGGTTCAACGAACTCAATTCCAGCGTCTTGGCGGTGCGGCGCTTCAACTCCTTGACCATCACCTCGCCGTCGCTGGTTTTCACCACCACGCGGTCGCCGCGGCGGATCGGCGAGCCCGGCGACACCACGATGACGTCGCCGTCGCGATAGGCCGGCTTCATCGAGTCGCCGGCGATTTCCAGCGCATAGGCATGCTCGTCATTGACCGAAGGCAGCCCGACCTCGTCCCAGCCCTTGCCGGCGGGAAATCCGCCATCGGTGAAATAGCCGCCGCTGCCTGCTTGCGCGAAGCCAAGCAGCGGCACCGACTGCACAACGCGCGGGGTGTCCTCGATCAATGAGACGAAGGTGTCGAACGGGACGTTGGTCGCGGTGAGCGCCTTGGCGACCAATTCGGTCGACGGCCAGCGCGGGCGGCCCTCAGGGGTGATGCGCTTGGATTTGTTGAAAGTGGTCGGATCGAGGCCCGACGCCTTGGCAAGGCCGGACGGCGAAAGCCCGGAGCGTGCGGCGAGCCGATCCATCGCGTCCCAGATCTGGTCGTGGGTGAGCATTTCAGTCGGGTTTTTGGCCATGATTGCAACCTTGTGCGAATTTAGGAATTATTGCCTCAATTCGCCCGGTACTGCAATCCTCCCTGTGGATAAATTGTCGGCCTTGAAGCGGACCAACCCGGCGGCTACGGTTTGCTGCGAATTCCGGAAAATCCGGTAAATCCCAAAACACCCTGGCGACAAGCAGGAATCCGGGCGGTGCGCACGATTTACAAGATCTGTCCGGCCTCGGCCTGGCGCGAGGCCGAGCGGTGCGGCGCGTTCCGCGGCAGCGCCGACGATCTGCGCGACGGATTCATTCATTTTTCGACCGCTGCGCAGGTCGCGGGAACCGCAAAGAAGCATTTTTACGGCCAGACCGGGCTGTTTCTGATCGCGGTCGATGCCGATGCGCTGGGTGATTCGCTGCGCTGGGAGCCGTCGCGCGACGACGAACTGTTCCCGCATCTCTACGGCGAACTCGATCTCGGCGCGGTCACCGCAATCCTCGACATGCGCGCGCGCTCCGACGGCTATCACGACATTCCGGAGCTAATGCCGTGATCCGGGCCTTCGATGCCTTCTCGCTGCCGCTGCTGCGCTGGTTCGATCCGGAAGACGCGCATCGGCTGGCGATCCAGGGGTTGCGGCTGCTGCCGCGGGTCCCGCCGCGGCCGGACGATCCCAAACTCGCCGTGCGCGCCTTCGGCCTGAATTTCCCAAATCCGGTCGGCATGGCCGCCGGCTTCGACAAAAGCGCCGAAGTGCCGGATGCGCTGCTGCGGCTGGGGTTCGGTTTTGTCGAAATCGGGTCGGTGACCCCGAAGCCGCAAGCGGGCAACCCGCGCCCACGGCTGTTCCGGCTGGAGCGCGACGAGGCCGTGGTCAACCGCATGGGCTTCAATAATGATGGCGGCGATGTCGTGTTGCGGCGGCTCGCCAATCGCGCGCATCTTGCCGGCATCGTCGGCGTCAATGTCGGGGCCAACAAGGATTCCGTCGATCGCGTCGCCGACTACGTAAGCCTGATCGAAACCTTCGCGCCGGTTGCGAGCTATTTCACCGTCAACGTGTCGTCGCCGAACACGCCGGGCCTGCGCAATCTGCAGCAAGCCGCGGCGCTGGACGATCTCTTGGCAAAGGTGATCGACGCGCGGGAGCGGGTGCGGCAAAACGCCGGCGATTCGCCGGTGCTGCTCAAGATCGCGCCCGACCTGACGCTGAACGAGCTTGACGATGTCGTCCACATCGCGCGCTCGCGCCGGGTCGACGGCATGATCGTCGGCAACACCACGATCGCGCGGTCGTCGACCTTGCGCGAACTGAGCCGCGCCAAGGAGCAGGGCGGCCTGTCCGGCCGGCCGCTGTTTCGCCTGTCGACGCGGATGGTGGCGGAAACTTATGTGCGCGCGGAGGGCGCGTTTCCATTGATCGGCGTCGGCGGCATCGACTCCGGCGGCGCGGCGCTGACGAAAATCCGCGCCGGCGCCAGCCTGATCCAGCTTTATTCGTCGCTGATCTACAAGGGCCTCGGCCTCGTCGACGACATCAAGCGCGATCTCGCCTCGACCTTGCTGCGAACCGGACGCGATTCGCTGACTGAAATTGTCGGCGCCGATGCCGCGACCATCACCGCCGAGGACTGGCCGGTTTAGGAAGCTCTCGTGTCCCGGGCGCGATGCAGCGTTCTTCACGCTGCTTCGCAGAACCGGGACCGTACCAAACGCCGGCGTTCGTTACGGCCCCGGCTCTGCAGCGCACCGCTCCGCAAGGGCTACGCGCTGCGCTGCGTCCGGGGCGCGGCAAATGACGCCTTCAGCAGCGCCGGATAGCGCAGCGCCTGCAGACCGCCGCGCGCGATGTAGTGCACCAGCAACGCTCCCCACAGCCCGGTGTTGCCGAAAGATCGCAGCGCCAGCCACGCGGCGATGAAGATGACCAGCGACAGCAGCATCAAATTGCGCATGTCGCGCGCCCAGGTCGCGCCGATGAAAATGCCGTCATAGGCGAACGCGAAGACGCCGAGCACCGGAGCGAGCACGACCAGCCACAGATAATCGCGTGCCCCGTGGCGAACATCCGTGTTCGCGGTGATGATATCGATCAGCACGGGGCCGAACAGCGCATAAGTCGCGGTCACCGCGAGCGCAAACGCAAATCCCCACAGGATGACCAGCCGCGTCGCGCCGGAAAAGGCGGCACGGTCGCGCGCGCCATAGGCGCGGCCGCACAGCTGTTCGGCGGCATTGGCGAGGCCGTCGAGAAAGAAGGCGCTGATCAGCAGGAAGTTGTTGAGCACCGCATTGGCGGCGAGCGTCACGTCGCCGGCGCGCGCGCCCTGCGCTGTGAAGAACAGCCATACCGCGATCAGCGACGCGGTGCGGATCATGATGTCGCGGTTGACCGACATCATCCGCATCAGCTTGGCGCGGTCGAGCAGCGCCGCGCGCGGAACCGCAAGCCGACCCGCGAGATGCCGTGCGATCAGAACCCCGGCCACGAGGCCTGCCGCTTCCGCGATGACGGCGGCCATCGCCGCCCCGGCGATCCCGGCATCGAGGACCATCACCAGCAACACCGTCGCGGCCATATTGATGACGTTGATCGCGATCTGCACGCTGAGCGCCAGCGCCGCGCGCGCCTGTCCGATCAGCCAGCCGAGCACGACATAATTCGCGAGCACCAGCGGCGAGGACCATACCCGAATGGCAAAATAGGTCTTCGCGGCCCGCGTGACGCCCTCGCTGCCGCCCATCGCGCCGAACAGCCCGGCGGACAGCGGTATCTGCAGCAAAATGAGACCCGCGCCGATCACACCGGCGACGACAAAACCCCGCACCAGCAGTGCGCGTAATTCCTGCGTCTCGCCGGCGCCGAGCGCCTGCGCGGTGAAGGCAACGGTGCTCATGCGCAGGAATGCAAACAGCCAGAACAGGCAGTCGAACATTACCGACGCCATCGCCACGCCGCCGAGCAGCGTGGCGTCGCCCAGCCGGCCGATCGCGATGGTGGCGACAATGCCGAGCAGCGGGGTGGTCAGGTTGGCCACCATCGCGGGTCCGGCGATGGCAAACACCTGGGCCGATGTGACCCTGGACGGGGAAGTCAACGGATCGAGCCTGCGTGCGGTCTACCGCCCGCGCGGTGCGCCGAACAACCGGGAGATCAGCCAGATCGGAATCACGATCACGGCGCCGAGCAGGAAGTAGCGCCACAGCCCGTTGATGGCGTCGAAGCCGAGATCATAGATCCAGTTGAACAGCCGACGGATGCTGCTGACAATATTCCAGGGATCCAGGCCGATCGCGGCAAGCACCACGCCGACCAGGATCGACAGCAGGATCAGACGAAACGCCACCGCCAGCGGCGAACCGCCGAGAAAACGCGACAGGCTGTCGTCACGGCGCGGCAAACTTCCCGGATAATCCCGCGGCGCCTCGCCCGGCATCTGCCTCGTCTCGTTCTGCATCATGGTCTCCCGCGCGATGTGGGCGCTTGTTGTAGCTGGTGCAACGCAGATGGGGAACCGGCTTGGCGCCGTCAATGGCCGCCGGCCGCAACCGCGGCCTGAATTGCGGCGTCGGATTTCAACATCCGCTCCAGCGTCTCCAGCCGGTCGGCCTCGCGCGGCGGTTTGTCCCAGCGCAGCCGGTTGATGCGGGGAAAGCGCATGGCGACGCCGGATTTGTGCCGCGGCGAGCGCTGCAGGCCTTCGAAGGCCACTTCCAGCACCAGCCCCTGATCCGGCTCGTGCACGACGTGTCGCACGGGGCCGAATTTCTCGACTGTATTGCGGCGGACGAAGCGGTCGATCTGCAGCAGTTCCTCGTCGGTGAAGCCGAAATAGGCCTTGCCGACCGGCACCAGCTGCTCGCCGTCCTCGCCTTTAGTCCAGACCCCAAAAGTGTAGTCGGAATAGAAAGACGAGCGCTTGCCGTGGCCGCGCTGGGCATACATCAGCACGGCATCGATGATGTGCGGATCGCGCTTCCATTTCCACCACTGGCCCTTGGGCCGGCCAGGCAGATAGGGCGCGTCGCGGCGCTTCAGCATCACGCCCTCGACCGCCTCGGCATCCTCGCCGGCGCCGGCGCTTGCCGGATCGGCGCGTGCCGCCTTCAGCGCGTCCCAGCTGTCGAAGGCAATTATTGGCGACAGGTCGACGCGGGCATCGTCGAGCTTTGCCACGAAAGCTTCGAGCTTTGCGCGGCGTTCGGCGAAGGGCAGTTCGCGAAGATCATTGTCTGCGTCGCCGAGCAGGTCGTAGGCGCGCAGATGGATCGGAAAATCCTTCAGCAGTTTTGGTGAGACGACCTTGCGGTTCAGCCGCTGTTGAAGAACGTTGAAGGTCTGCACCCGGCCGTCGCGCAGCACCAGCAATTCGCCATCGATGGCGCCGGGCAGCCGCAGCGACGGCAGCAGGTCCGGAAAACTCTTGGTGATGTCTTCTCCGGTGCGCGAATAGAGGCGGGCGATGATGTTGCCACGCTCGTCGCGCCCGCTGACCGCCTGCACGCGGATGCCATCCCACTTCCACTCGGCGATGAAATCGGAGGCATCAAGATTGGCAAAATCGGTGTCCTCGATGGCATGCGCCAGCATCACCGGGCGGAACGGCGCCGGATCGAGATTGACCGGCTTGTCGGCGCGGCCCTCCAGCCACGCGAACAGATCGAGATAGGGCGGCGCAAGTCCCGGCCACATCAATTCGACGTCATGGACATCCTTGTCGCCGAGCGCCGCAGCAGCGGTTTTCGCGAGCCGCGCGGAAACGCCAATCCGCATCCCACCGGTAACGAGCTTTAGCAGCGCCCAGCGGCCAGTCTCATCGAGCTCGTCGAGCCAGCGCGTCAGTTGCGCCGGCAGTTCGGTCTTGCCGAGGGTGCGGAGCGTGGTGACGACTTCGGTAAGCGTGGGCGGAGGTGGATTGTTGTGGAGCTGCGCAGGAGCCTTCGGCCACATCAGCGCCACCGTCTCGGAAAAATCGCCGACATAATCATGCGACAGGGCGAACAGCACCGGATCGGTGCGTGACATGATAAGGTCGCGGATCAACCCCGGTTTGGCGTGCTTGAACGACAGCGCCCCGGTCAGCGCCGCCAGCGCATAACCGCGATCCGGATCGGGCACTTCGCGAAAATAGGAGGTGATCAGCCGCAGCTTGTTGTTGCGGCCGGGCTCATAGGCAAGGCGGTCGAGCAGTTCGGCGAAGCGGTTCATGCCTCGGTGCCTTCGCCGGGAAGCGGGTCTTCTTCGCTGTCTTCATCGCCGTAGCCGACGAGGTCGAGCGGCCGCGCGACCAGGCCCCTGGCGGTACACCAGTGCACCAGCGCATCTTCCTGGCCATGCGTGACCCAGATTTCTCCGGCGCCGGTGGCGTCGATGGTCGCGGTCAATCCGCCCCAGTCGGCGTGGTCCGAAATCACCAAGGGCAGTTCGACGCCGCGTTGCCGCGCGCGTGCACGCACTCGCATCCAGCCTGACGCAAATGCCGTGACAGGATCGGGAAACCGCCGCGTCCAGATATCGGAGGTGGCTGACGGCGGCGCCAGCGTAATGGTGCCGGCAAGATCGGCCTTTTTCATACCCTTCACCATGCGGAGATCGCCGAGCGCCACGCCGCGGCTTTCGTAATAGCGCGTGATCTTCTCCATCGCGCCGTGCAGATAGATCGGCGCGTCGTAGCCGGCCTCGCGGATCAGCGCGATCACGCGCTGCGCCTTGCCGAGCGAATAGGCGCCGACCAGATGCGCGCGCTCGGGAAACAGGTTTACCGACGCCAGCAGCTTCTTGACCTCGACCGCCGCGTCGCCATGGCGGAACACCGGCAGGCCGAAGGTGGCCTCGGTGATGAAGACATCGCACGGCACCACCTCGAATGGCGCGCAGGTGGGATCGGGCGCGTCCTTGTAATCGCCGGAGGCGACGATACAGGTATCCTTGCAACTGACCGCGATCTGCGCGGAACCCAGCACATGGCCGGCGGGGTGAAACTTGATGTGGACGTCGCCGACGCGAAGCTCTTCGCCATACGCGATTGCCTGCGTCGTTCGCGCAAAATTGTCGCCATAGCGCAGCCGCATCATGTCGAGGGTTTCCTGCGTCGCCAGCACCGCGCCATGGCCGGGCCGGGCGTGGTCGGAATGGCCGTGGGTGATGACGGCGCGCTCGACCGGCCGCACCGGATCGATATGAAAGCCGCCGGGCTTGCAGCACAGGCCGGCGGCGACGGGCATCAGGATGTCTTGCGGACGCATCTCGTCTATATAGTCCGGCTTGGGGTCCATTCGAGTCTCGCCGTTCCGGTTCAAATAAATGCCCGCGCGATTGTTCCTGTCTTCCGGCGACATGATCGCCGACCGGCGTTTCGATTTTGCGCGCGATCTGCAGTTGAAAGGCGATCTTGCCGCCGCCGCCGACCTGCTGCTGCAGGCCACCGACCTCGCACCCGGCTTCGCCTCGGCGTGGTTCACGCTGGGAGATATTCGCGAGCAGTTCGGCGAACGCGAGCAGGCGATCGCGGCGTTTCGGAAAGCGCGCGACGCCGATCCCGAGGATCGGCACGGCGCAAGTCTGCGCCTGATGCTGCTCGGCGCCGATCAATTGTCGAACATGCCGCCAGCCTATGTGCGCGCGCTGTTCGACCAATACGCCCCGAAATTCGAGAAGGCGCTGGTCGACGACCTCGGCTATCGCGGACCGGAGCTGCTGTTCAGAGCCGTGCTTGCCGTACGCGCCGCGGTGCGCAAGCCGGCCTTCTTCAAGCGCGCCATCGACCTCGGCTGCGGCACCGGGCTTGCCGCGCGCGCATTCGCCAAGGAGGTGGACGCGTTTGCCGGGTTCGACCTGTCGCCGCGCATGATCGAGAGCGCGCGCGCCACCGGGGTCTATGCCGAGCTGGAGGTCGCGGAGATGTTGCAGGGCCTGGGCAGCAGGCCCGACGCCAGCGCCGACCTGATCCTCGCAGCCGATGCGGTGGTCTATGTGAACGACCTCGCGCCGCTGTTGCGCCAAGCCGTGCGCGTGCTGGCGCCCGGAGGCTTGCTGGCCTTCACCACTGAGACCCATGGCGGCGAGGGCGTCATCCTCGGCGAAGGCCTGCGCTACGCCCACGGCGCCGCCTATGTGCGGGGTGCGGTTGCGGCTGCCGGCCTGACGCTGTCGCGGCTGGATGATTTGTCGGCACGCAATGAGGACAATGCGCCCGTGCCGGGGCTCGTGGTGGTCGCGACAAAAATCTGACGCGGGCTGCATTGTCGCAAACGGCTATCGGCCCTTGCTGAAAAGTGATCGAATGCCAGGTCGATGCATTGCCAGGGAGAGACAAGAACAATGAAAATTCTTCTTTCGAAGCGCCCGATCTGGGCAACCGTCATTGCCGCCACTCTATCCGCCGCGACAGGCGTCTTCGCCGCCGACAAAAAATACGATTCCGGTGCCAGCGATACCGAAATCAAACTGGGGCAAACCGTACCGCACAGCGGCCCGGGTTCGCTTTATGGGGTGGTGGGCCGGGTCGGCGAAGCCTATTTCCAGATGCTGAACGAGAAAGGCGGCATCAACGGCCGCAAGATCAAGTTTTTCACCATGGACGATTCCTACAGCGCGCCCAAGGCCGTCGAAGCCACGCGGCGGCTGGTCGAGCAGGAAGAAGTGCTGGCCTTGTTCGGTTCGCTGGGCACCGCGCCGCAGACCGCGGTTCACAAATATCTCAATTCAAAGGGCGTGCCGCAGCTTCTGCTCAATACCGGCGCGTCGAAATGGAACGATCCGAAAAACAACAAGTGGACGATGGCAGGTCTGCCGCTTTATCCGACCGAGGCGCGCATTCTCGCCAAATATGTCCTGAGCGTAAAACCCAACGCGAAGGTCGCGATCCTCTACCAGAACGATGATTTCGGACGGGATTTTCTCGGCCCCTTCAAGCAGGTGCTGGCGGATGCCGGCGGCAATGCGAAGGTGGTTGCGGAGGCCACCTACGACCTCACCGATCCGACCATCGATTCCCAGCTCATCAATCTGGCGAAGTCCGGCGCCGACGTTTTTTACAACATCACCACGGGCAAGGCGACGTCGCAGTCGATCCGCAAGGTTGTCGAACTCGGCTGGAAGCCGCTGCAGCTGCTATCGGCCGGATCCACCGGCCGTTCGATCCTCAGCGCCGCCGGTTTCGAGAATGCGGCGGGCATCGTTGCGATCCGCTATGCCAAGGAAGTCGGCGTGCCGCGCTGGGAGAAGGATCCCGACGTGATGGCGTTCGAGGAGTTGCGCAAGAAGTATCTGCCCACCGTCGATCCCGACAACACCATCGCCTTCGCCGGCTATGGCCAGGCGGTGGCGATGGCTGAAATCCTGCGCCGCTGCGGCGACGATCTCACGCGCGCCAATGTCCTGAAACAGGCGACGACGCTGAACGGCTTTCATTCGCCCTATATGCTGGACGGCGTCACCTACAGCTATACGCCCGACGACTATACGCCGATGAAGACCCTCTTCATCGCGCAGTTCAACGGCAAGGATTGGGATATTTCAGATCGGCCGGTTTCGGAGTAGTGGATCGCCGATAACATCCGCCGAAGTACGTCATTGCGAGGAGCGAAGCGACGAAGCAATCCAGTCTGCGCTTGTGGCTCTGGATTGCTTCGCTTCGCTCGCAATGACGAAACGCTTCATGCTCCGACAGGGCCACAAACAAAAACCCCGGCCGCGAGGCCGGGGTTTTGCTGTCTGCTCTGGTGGGCGATCAATACTTCGCGACCACCGGGGATGCGTTGAAGTGATAGTTCAGGCCGGTGCGGAAGATATGCTCGTGAACCTGGGTGCTGTTGGCTGCCACGAGAGCTCCCGGTCCGGCGAAGACGCCGGTCTGGGTACCGAGATCGACATAGAGATATTCGGTCTTCGAGGTCCAGTTGTTACCCAGCACGCTGACCAGGAAGGTGAACGGGGTTTCGATACCGCCGCCGACCGTCCAGCCACCTTTGGTGTTCGAGAGCTCTACGGCACCCACGCCGGTACCTAGATTGTAGGCGATCTTGGTCTTGATGTTGCCGTAAGCGTAACCGCCGGTGGCGTAGAACAAGGTCGACCCGACCGAATAGCCGACGCGGCCGCGCGCGGTACCGAACCAGGGCAGGGTGGCGTCATAGGCGGCGAACAACGCCAACGGATTGCAGGACGCTACGCAGGCACGGTTGTCGCGCTGAGCTTGCTCCCTGGATATCGGCTTCAAGGCCGAATAACCAGTTCGCAGCCTGCCAGTTGTAGCCGGCCTGGATGCCGCCATTGAAGCCGTCCGGGGTGAGGTTGAAGAATTCGGTGCTTCCGGCAGCGCTTAACGCGGTGCGATCACGGCCGATGCCGGAGCCGATATTGCCGCCGAGGTAGAAGCCGGTCCAGTTCGACGCCGGCGGCGGGACGTAAGCCGCGCCGTTGCCGCCGATGCGGTAGTTCAGGCCGACCCGGAAGATCTGCTCACGGATATCGGTGCTCAAGGCCTGCGGGACGCCGTTCAGCGTGAAGGCGTCGAACCTGTCGCCCAGGGTGAACCAGAGGTATTCGATCTTGCCGCTCCAGTTGCCGCCCAGCGAGGCTTCGATGCCGCTGCCCCAGGTCCAGCCGCCACGGTTCTGGTTGGATGCGAATGCACCGGTGGTCCCGATGGTTTCCGTCAGCGTGGTCTTGACGCTGCCATAGGCCCAACCGGCGGTGACGTAGGTCAGGACCGGGCCGGTCGCGATACCGACGCGGCCGCGGACCGTGCCGAACCAGTCAAGCTTCTGGCTGAACTGGGAATTGGTGGCGACCGCGCAGCCGAGCAGGCAGGTGTAACTGTCGCGCATCCCCGTTCCCTGGATATCGGCCTCGACACCGAAGACCAGCCCGCCGAAGAACGAGTTCGGAACCTGCCAGTTGTAGCCGATCTGGCCGCCACCGAGGCCGCCCTGCGGGTTGAGGTAAGACGCTTCGAACGAGGGACCGGCCGGGATGGCAAGGCGGGTATAATCCCGGCCGATGCCGACGCCGGCGTTCACACCGATATAAAAACCGGTCCAGTCATAGACCATGGCGACCGGGGCCTTGAGATAAGGCGCCTTGACCGCCATGTCCGCCGCTTGCGCGCTTACCGCGGTTCCGAGGAGTGCTGCAGCTCCAGCCAGAATCTTTTTCATGGTCGTCCCCAAATGCTCAAACCCAAGTTCCAAAATTGAACTTAGAGTGTATCTGCAAGGCCGGAGCCTGTCTGTGGCGGGGCGGTCACACTGTCTGGGAATGATACGTGGCGGGCCATAAAACGGCATAAAATAGGGCTTCGGCGGTATCCGGGCGCACCTGATCGCGATCACTCCAACCTGACGCATCGCGCAATCGGTCTCGACCGGAAGATTCGGAGGGCTTACGTCTCGGGCGTGCTGGTTTCGGATCGTGATTCCCGACCTCAACTGCTGCCGGAAACCTTCCTGCGCTGGTTCGCTGGCCGCGGCTGGTCGCCCCGCGAGCACCAGCTGGCGTTGCTCGCAAAAGCCCGGGACGATCGCTCGGCGCTGCTGATCGCGCCCACCGGGGCCGGCAAGACGCTGGCCGGCTTCCTGCCGACGCTGGTGGAGCTTTCTTGTCCGTCCCCTCTTGAGAGGGGAGGCGAAAAGAAGCTCGTCTCGACAGGCCGCGGGCTGCAGCGCAGCCGTGGGCTCCATACCCTCTACATCTCGCCGCTGAAGGCGCTGGCGGTCGATATCGCCCGCAATCTGGAAACCCCGATTGCCGAGATGGCGCTGCCGATCAAGGTCGAAACCCGCACCGGCGACACCCCGGTGTCGCGGCGGCAGCGGCAGCGGCGCTATCCGCCGGATATTTTGCTCACCACGCCCGAACAGGTGGCGCTGCTGCTGTCGTCCGATGACGCGCCGTTTCTGTTCTCGTCGCTGAGGCGCATCGTGCTCGACGAGTTGCATGCGCTGGTGACCTCGAAGCGCGGCGATCTCTTGTCGCTTGGCCTCGCGCGACTGTGGCGGCTGGCGCCGCAGCTGCGGTCGATCGGCCTGTCGGCCACGGTGGCGGAGCCGGAATCGCTGGCGCGGTTTCTGGTGCCGCAACGCGACGGCGCAAGCGAGGCCGCCGATATCGTCGTCGCCGGCGGTGCGGCGGCGCCGATCGTCGAGATGCTCGACACGCGCGAGCGGCTGCCGTGGGCGGGCCATACCGCCCGTCATGCGCTCAATGAAATCTACGACCTGATCAAGGCCAACAAGACCACGCTGGTATTCGTCAATACCCGCAGCCAGGCCGAGATGCTGTTCCAGGATCTCTGGCGCATGAACGATGACGGCCTTGCGATCGCGTTGCATCACGGCTCGCTCGATGTCGCCCAGCGCCGCAAGGTCGAGGACGCGATGGCGGCGGGCAGACTGCGCGGCGTGGTCTGCACCTCGTCGCTCGATCTCGGCGTCGACTGGGGCGACGTCGACCTGGTGATCAATATCGGCGCACCGAAGGGGGCGTCGCGGCTGATGCAGCGGATCGGCCGCGCCAATCACCGTATCGACGAAGCCTCGCGCGCGGTGCTGGTGCCGGCCAACCGTTTTGAGGTGCTGGAATGCCGGGTCGCGATCGATGCAGTGGCGGAGAACGCACAGGACACGCCGCCGCTGCGAACCGGCGCGCTCGATGTGCTGGCGCAGCATGTGCTCGGCTGCGCCTGCGGTGAGCCGTTTCTCGCCGACGAGCTTTATGCCGAGGTGCTGATGGCGGCGCCCTATTCCGGACTGAGCCGCACCAATTTCGACGACGTGGTCGATTTCGTCGCCACCGGCGGCTATGCGCTGAAAACCTATGAGCGTTTCGCGCGCATCAAGCGGGACAACAACGGCCGCTGGCGCGTCACCAACCCGCGGGTGCGGCAAAGTTATCGGCTCAATGTCGGCACCATCGTCGAAGACACCATGCTGAAGGTGCGGCTGGTTCGCTCGCGCGGCGGCGGTTCCGGTTCGACCGGCGCGCTCGGCCGCGGCGGGCGGATGCTCGGCGAAATCGAGGAGGCCTTCATCGAGGGGCTGGTGATCGGCGACACCTTTGTGTTCGGCGGCGAGGTTGTGCGCTACGAATCGTTGGTCGAGGACCAGGTCTATGTCTCGCGTGCCAACGATGCCGACGCAAAAGTGCCGTCCTATATGGGCGGCAAATTTCCGCTCTCGACCTATCTTGCCGAACGCGTGCGAAAACTGCTCGCCGACAAGCGGGCGTGGGGCGGCCTGCCGGATCAGGTGCGCGACTGGCTGTCGTTGCAGGCTGATTTTTCCCGCGTGCCGGCTGTGCGCGAACTCGTGGTGGAAACCTTTCCACGCGCCAACAAGCACTACCTCGTCTGCTATCCGTTCGAGGGGCGCCTGGCGCACCAGACGCTGGGCATGCTGCTGACGCGGCGGATGGAGCGCGCGCGGGCGCGGCCGCTCGGCTTCGTCGCCAATGAATATGCGCTGGCTGTGTGGTCGCTCGGCGACCTGTCGTTCATGATCCGGCAGGGAAAGCTCGACCTCGACGCGCTATTCGATCCGGATATGCTCGGCGACGACCTCGAAGCGTGGCTTGCGGAATCCGCGCTGATGAAGCGCACGTTTCGTACCTGTGCGGTGATTTCCGGCCTGATCGCGCGGCGTTTTACCAGCGAAGAAAAGAGCAAGCGCCAGGTGCTGTTCTCGACCGACCTGATCTACGACGTGCTGCGCAAGCACCAGCCCGACCACGTGCTGCTGCGCGCCGCGCGCGCGGACGCCGCCACCGGGCTGCTCGATATCCGCCGGCTCAGTGATATGCTGGCGCGAATCAAGGGGCGGATCGTCCACAAGGAACTCGATCATGTTTCGCCGCTCGCGGTGCCGGTGATGCTGGAAATCGGCCGCGAGTCGGTCTATGGCGAGGCTTCGGACGAGTTGCTGGCGGAAGCCGCGGATGACCTCGTCAAAGAAGCGATGGGATAAAACGTGACGGCACGCGCGCAATCTGCGGAAGATAACGGACCTGCGGTGCGCGGCGCGACGGTGACCGTCGCGGGCGTGACCCTGATCGCCGACCTCTCCGGCGCATTCGTCTGGGAATCCGAGCGCCTGCTCGTCGTCTCCGACCTGCATCTGGAAAAAGGCTCCAGTTTCGCCGCGCGCGGCGTGCTGCTGCCGCCTTACGACACCGTGGCGACGCTCTCCCGCCTCAGTGCCGTGATCGCGCGACATGATCCGCGCACCGTGATCGCGCTCGGTGACAGTTTTCACGATCGCAAGGCGCATGAACGGTTGTCAGCCGGGGACCGCGAAGCCGTCGCGGCGATGCAGGCGCGGCGCGACTGGATCTGGATCGCCGGCAATCACGATCCGGCGCTGCCGCGCGACATCGGCGGCGTGGTTGCGAGCGAAGTCGCGTTAAGCGGAATCGTGTTTCGCCATGAGCCGACCGGTGCGGCCGGTGAAATCGCCGGACATCTGCATCCGAAGGCGCGCGTCAGCACGCGCGGGCGCTCGGTGGAGCGGCGATGTTTTGCAAGCGATGGGATGCGCGCGGTGATGCCGGCATTTGGCGCCTATACCGGAGGCTTGAGCATCCGCGACGATGCCTTCGCCAAAATATTCCAGACCCTCGGCTTCATGGCGCATGTGCTTGGCGATAACCGGATGCACGCGATTTCGGCGTCGCGTTGCTACTGAAATCTCCTGCCGTCTTGCATTGTAGGGCTGACCCTGGGCCGGGAACCAACCTCAATGCGACACGTTGCCGTGCGCTGAGGATGCGAGGGGCCGGTGACCAGGAAACCCAAGACCAAGCCGAAGAATCACAAGAGGCCGGCCGATCAAAAGCCGGCCCCCAAAGCCGAGCGCGAAAAACCGTTTCGATTTAAGGATTTTCTCAAAAGCCTCGGCCCCGGGCTGATCACCGGCGCCTCCGACGACGATCCCTCCGGCATCGGCACCTACAGCCAGGCCGGCGCGCAGCTCGGCTACGGCATCGGCTGGACCATGCTGCTGACGTTTCCGCTGATGGCGGCGATCCAGGAAATTTCCGCGCGCGTCGGCCGCGTCACCGGGCGCGGCATTGCCGGCAATGTCTGCCGGCACTATTCGGCGACGCTTTTGAATATCGTCGTCGCGCTGCTGTTCGTCGCCAACACCATCAATATCGCCGCCGATCTCGGCGCCATGGCGGATGCGACCAAACTGCTGGTCGGCGGGCACGGCATCGTCTATGTGCTGCTGTTCGGCGTGACCTCGGTCGCGGCGCAAATCTTCTTCGACTACAGCCGCTACGTGACGGTGCTGAAATGGCTGACGCTGTCCCTGTTCGCCTATGTCGGCGCGCTCGCCTTTGCCCATGTGCACTGGGGTGAAGCGTTGACCGGCATTCTGGTGCCGCGTCTGACCTGGAGTTCCGACTATCTCACCACCATTGTCGCGATCTTCGGCACTACCATCTCGCCGTACCTGTTCTTCTGGCAGGCTTCGCAGGAAGCCGAGGACCAGCGCGTCGATAGAACCAAGCAGCCGCTGATCGAGAAGCATTATGGCGCGCAAAAGGAATTCCACAGGATTCGCGCCGACACCATCGTCGGCATGGCGTTTTCCAACCTGATCGCGCTGTCGATCATCATCACCGCCGCGGCTACCCTGCACGCCACCGGCAAGACCGACATCCAGACGTCAGCGCAAGCGGCGGAAGCGCTCAAGCCGATCGCAGGCGCGTTCGCCGAATGGATATTTGCCCTCGGCATCGTCGGTACCGGACTGCTTGCGATCCCGGTGCTGGCGGGGGCGACGGCCTACGCCGTTGGCGAAGGACGCCGCTGGCCGGTCGGGCTCGCGCGCAAGCCGAAAGAAGCGGCGGCGTTCTATGCCGTGCTGGCGCTGTCGGCGGCAATCGGCATCGCGTTGAATTTCACCTCGATCAATCCGATCTCGGCGCTGTTCTGGAGCGCGGTCATCAACGGCGTGCTCGCCGTTCCCGTAATGGTGCTGCTGATGATCATGGCGCGCAGCAAGGACGTGATGGACCGCTTCACGATCGGCGGCCCGCTGTACTGGCTCGGCTGGCTCTCCACCGCGGCCATGGCGCTCAGCGTGGTCGCGATGGGCGTGGGATTTTTTATCTAATGTCTCGTGTCCCGGACGCGGTGCGGCATTCTTCATGCCGCTCCGCAGAGCCGGGACCGTATCAAACGCCGGTGTTCGTTACGGCCCCGGCTCTGCAGCGCACCGCTTCGCAAGAGCTACGCGCTGCGCTGCGTCCGGGGCACGAATGTCGCTTTCGTGTCAATCCTTCCTGAACACGATCGAGGCCATCCAGCCGGTCATCAGCGCCATGAATGCGGTTACCAGGCCGTAGACAAAACCGTTCTGGTGCGCCGTGGTGGCGACGAACTGTTCGAAGCCGACCTTGACGATTTCAAATGCGCTATCGGTCCGCGTCACCAGCGCGCCATCGGCAAACAGTTTTATGTCGACGTCGTAGGTCCCGATCGGCACTTCGGCCGGAAGGGGAATGCCGGTGCGAAACAGCGTCGGGGTTAGGAATGTCACCGCCGAAGTGGCCTCGCGATAGAGGCCGTGCTCGCGCCGCAGCCGCACAAAGGCGCTGCGAAACGCATCGTCCGGAACCACGTCGGCGTAGTCGGGACCGACGCGCTGGGTCAGCAACACGTTATTGAGACCGAGCTGCTGCCGGCGCTGCACTTCCGGCGGCGCGATGGCCTCGAACGGCCGGTTGGAAAAAATCGCGAGATAGGTCGGCACCTTCAGGAACTGGCGGTAGTCGTTGTTGACCCAGATGCCGAATTTGCGTTCCTTGCGGCGGGTCACCATGTCGGCGCGGGGGCCGCTTACGGTTACCACCAAATCGTAGTTGCCGCGGTTGGCCGGCGTCTTGTCGTCCTTTTCCACCGAGCCGAACAGCACCAGCTCCTCGCCGGAATAATTCGGCGTCACGGTGACGCGGTGGTTCGACACCGAGACGATCAGCCGCTCGGCATGCGCATCGGTGACGGCGAAAGTCGCGCTCAGCACGAGCGCGAAGCCGATTGCCGCGATGCGTGCGCGCAAAATCATCCGGTGCCTCCGGTTTCCCGGATGGTGAAGAGATCGGCGGGCTGGATCACCAGTTCGATCGCAAAACGGATCCCGACCGCGAGGATCAACAGCCCGAGCAGCAGCCGCAAGTGCTCGCCACGAATCTTCTGCCCCGCGCGCGCGCCGAACTGCGCCCCGGTGACGCCGCCGACCATCAGGATCAGTGCCAGCACGGCGTCGACAAGGTGGTTGGTGACGGCGTGCAGCATGGTGGCGATCACCATGGTGACCAGCGTCAGCACCATGGAGGTGCCGATCACGGTCGAGGTCGGTACCCGCAGCAGATAGATCATGATCGGGATCAGGATGAAGCCGCCGCCGATGCCCATTACCGCGCCGATGAAGCCGATCAGCAAACCGACGACGACGATCGGAATCACCGACAGATAGATTTTGGAGCGCTTGAAGCGCATCTTCAGCGGCAGCCCGTGAATCCAGCCGTGGCTGCCGGAGCGCCGCAACGGCACCACCACGCCGCGCCGCGCGCGGAGGATCGCGCGCAGGCCCTCCCAGAACATCAGCCCGCCGACGGTCGAGAGCAGCACGACGTAGGATAGCGCGATCAACAGATCGAGCTGGCCCAGCGAGCGCAGCAGCGTGAAGGTCCACACCCCAAGCGCGGTGCCGACAATGCCGCCGCTGAGCAACACCAGCGCCAAGGCCGGATCGATGGCGCGTTTGCGCCAATAGGACAGCGCGCCGGAAAACGACGAGGCCGCGATATGGCTCGCGACCGAGGCGACCGCGACCGCGGGCGCGATGCCGACAAAGATCAGCAGCGGCGTCATCAAGAAACCGCCGCCGATCCCGAACATGCCGGACACAAATCCGACCGCGGCGCCCATCGCCAGGATGAGGAACACATTGACCGGAATGTCGGCGATCGGGAGGTAAAGCTGCACGCGCGTTCGCTTCGGATTTTTAGCCCTGAAGCTGGCCGAAACCGCTCACGGCATGGTTTCTTCTATAGCGGCGCGGATCATTGCCGCGCCTCTGCATAACCGAAATCGGCGGCTTGAGGGATTAAAGAATCCGCGAATGCCGGGTTTTTTGCCGCGGCCTGTCGCGCAAATTCCGGCAGTGGTGAATAATTCAGATTAACGGGCGGCGCGCTTGGTCAAAGCCGGCTTTGCCGGTGCGGGTTTTACCGAGCTGGCCTGCGTGGGAGCTACGTCCCAGCCGCCGGCGGGACTCGCCACATTGACGGCGTCGTCGGGCTGGCCTTCGGGCGTAAACGTCTGGATCGCCAGTTTCGCCGCCGCCAGCGACTGGGCGTCGAGCCGTTTTGCGACGTCATCGCGTTTGCGCACCGAATCGGCGTCGCCCTGGGCTGCGGCCAGGCTGAACCATTTGAAGGATTCGGCGAGGTTCTGTTCGACGCCGATGCCGCGCGCATAGAGGATGCCGAGGTTGAACTGGCTGTCGGCGACGCCGCGGTCGGCCGCCTTGCGGAACCATTGTGACGCGCTCTTGTAATTGGCGCCCTTGCCGCCGCCATCGGCGTCGAGCACGGCGAGATTGTGCATCGCCTTGGCGTTGCCGCGTTCGGCCGCCTGCAGGTAGTAGCGGCGCGCGATGTCGATGTCCTTCTTCACGCTGAGACCCTTTTCGTAGAGGGTCCCAAGCCGGAAGATCGCCGGCACCAGGCCAGCCTGCGCCGCGCGGTCGTACCATTTCGCGGCTTCGTCGTAATTGGCCGGCACGCCTTTGCCTTCGGCGTAGCGAACGCCGATTTCATATGCCGCCGACGGATCGCCTTTCAGCGCGGCGGTGCGCAGCACCGGCCCGCCGATTCCGTCAGGCAGTTTTTCCTCGGGCGGGATCTGGATAAGCGTGAGCTTGCGATTGGCCGGCAGTGCCGGGATGGCGGGGCTCGGTTGCGGGATCGTGCCGGTGATATCCGTCGCAGTTATCGGAGCGGCGACCGGTGCCGCGGCCTGCGGGATCACCACCGACGCCGTGCTTTCGGAAGCGGGCGGCGCGGGCGCATTGAGCGATTGCCGGCCGATCGGGGTCGGCGATGTCATCGAAGGCATGGCCGGCGCCGGCATCGCCGGTTTGGCGCTTTCGGCGGGCGGCGGCGCCGCAGCAGGCGGTTCGCTGGAGATTTCGGTCTCCGGCATCGACGGCGCGGTGCCGCTGTCGAGCAGCGTCATCGCCATCTTGAAGGTGCCGAGCACGATCACGACCACGCTGGCGCCGACCAGCAGCGAGCGAATCTTGGAAGTGATGGTCGACGATCCCTTGGCCGCGGCGCCTGTGGGATTCTTGGGCGGCGCGGCGCGTTTGGTCTTGTTGTCCTTGCCGGGCTGAGCGGCGGCGGCTTGGGCCGCGCGGCGTGCGGCGGCGATAAAGCTCGACGTGCTGGCCTGCTCGCGGCTGCCCGGCGAAATCTCGCTGATGGCGTTTTCCGACGCTGCGATGCGCTCCGACGGCGAAGCGGCGCGGCCGAGCGGCCGCGTTCCCGGCTCCAGCGGATGATCCGGCGGCAGATCGGGTTCGATCGCGGCGCGCGGAGTGGGTGCGGCCTGCGGTTCGAGAATTTCGCTGATCGCCCGCGGCGTTGCGATAGCCGGCGCGGCCGGAGGCTCGGCGGCGTGGAATTCCCGCGGTGCTGCGGCAAAATGTGGCTGTGCCGCAACCGGATTCGGCAATTCCGGCCGTGGCGGCGGCGAGGCGGGTTGCGGCGGCATCGCCGCGCGGGGCGCCGGTACGGGCTGCGGCGCCGGCGCACGGAGCGGAGCGGACCGCGCGCAGATCGCCTTCGATCATGGCGAGGCGGTCGACCACGTGGCCGAGCGTGTTGTGAACGACTTCCAGCGCGTCCTGGGTTTGACGGCCGGTTTCGCTCTGGCGGAATTGCATGTCGGACAATTCGCGCTTGATCAAATCGACCAGGCCGCTGTCCATCTGCATGGCCGACGGCGCAGCCTGGCTTCGGCTGTTGTCGGCGAGCGCGGCAATGTGGGCGTGCTGGGTTTCGAGATGGCGCAGCACGTCCTGCAGGCCTTCTTCGACCCGTCCGAGATTGCCGGAGCCGTGGTCCGACGACGCCTCGAGACGTTCCAGCAAATAGGATACGCGCTGTTCGAGATGGGCCAGCGCCGACGCGCTGTCATTGCCGACCTGCATATGGTCGAGACGGTCCATCAGCGCCCGCAAGGCGCCTTCGATATGTTCCGAATTGTCGCTGACCACGGGCCGTTCGCGGCTCTCCAGCGACGAGGTCAGGGCCGCGATGCGCTGTTCCAGCACCGCGAAGGAATCGCCGCGGCCTTCGGAGCGGGCGAACTGGTCGACCTTGGCTGATAGCGTGTGGACGTCGTCGCTGAGCCGCGTCAGGGCGTCGGTCGAAGCGACGTTGGAAACGATCGATCGCAGCGCGGAAATGGCGTCTTCGAGCTGGCGGATCGTGCCGGGATCGTCGCCGCTGCGCACGATCATGTCGAGTTTGGCGCTGAGATTGCGGATCGCGTCGTCGTAGCCGGCGAGTTGCTCGGCCGGCGTCATCGAACGCAGCGTTTGCTGAATTTCGTTCAGCGCGCGTTCGATATTGGCCAGAACCTGGTCATCGATTCCACTTTGTCTGGAATCGTCGATGCGCCGCGACAGCGAACGGATCTCATTCTCGATCGATTCGATCGCGCGGCGCGGCATCGCCTCGGTGATGGCGTGGCGGATTTCGTTCAACTCGCTGCGGAACGCGGCGATCGACTGCTCGATATTGTCGGGACGCTGCAACGCTTCGATCTGGCTGGTGATCTTGAGCAGATGCTTTTCGAGTCCGGAGAAATCCGGACCCGATGGCGGCGGCGGCGCCATCGCCGGTGCGATCGGCGGCGCGCTGCGCGGTGGCATCGGCCGCGGCGAAAAATTGTCAAGTTCGCTCTGGCGCGCAGTGATTTCTGCGATCGCAAAGTCGAGCGTGCCGGGATTGAGCGGCGGCGACGGACGGTAAACCTGGGCGGCGGCGCGCTCGACCGCTTCAGCCTGGCGCTGCGTGTCCTGGCGCTGCACCTGTTTGGCCGGAACAGGATTGGAAATCTGTGACAGCCGTGCGTCGAGCCGCGAAATCGCGTCGTTCAACTGCTTGGCGACGCCGGGCTCGTTCCGCGGCGGTTCGCTGCGCGGCGCCGGCTTGGAAATCTGTTCGATCTGGCGGGTGATGGAGTCGAGCCGCTGATGAATGTCCGCGACATCCTTGGCGTCCTGGCTCGGAAGCGGCGCGCGCGGCTGCTCCTGCGGGACGCGAAAATCCGATGGGACGGGAGCGCCGATGGTGGAATTGAGCCAGTCGTTGAGCGACATGCCGGCGCGGCGCGCGGCGGCTTCGGCCCGCTCGCGGACGGATGGATCGATGCCTTCTGCACTCCACGATACGCGCGAATTCATGCTCTCGTCCGGTTTCGACTAAGGCGCATCCCCCGGCGCCGACAGCCTCCCCGCGCGTCCCATTGAAGAGACAATCGAATTCAGCGCAGGTCGTCTGCCTCTGGATTCGACTTTTTCGTGTTACGGTAAACAACGAGTTAAGGAGTGAGGCAGGCGAGCCTAAAAACTGGCACCTGGCGCAAATTCAACCCAGAGGTCCCGTTCCTCGCGCGAGAGCGGCGCAGGTTGTCGCAGCAGGTCGATTGGGCTCCCTTGGACGCCGGGTTCCGCCTAAGGTCTTTTTTGGAACAGACCGATTGCTGCGCTGCAAAAATTTGCCTAAAGGGAGCCGCCCCAACCTCCTGAAACGAGCCTCCCTGAAGCCTGCCGGAGACGAATCCGATGCCGAGTTACAAAGCCCCACTGGAAGACGTCAGCTTTCTGCTCAACGACGTGTTCCAGATCGACCGGTATAATAATCTTCCCGGCTTCAGCGATGCCTCGCCCGATGTGCGGGAAGCGATTTTGGCGGAGGCCGCCAAGCTCAGCGAGGAAGTGCTGCAGCCGCTCAATCGGGTCGGCGATCTGGAGGGATGCACCCGGCATGACGATGGCCGCGTCACCACGCCGAAGGGTTTTAAGGCGGCCTACAAGCAACTCGGCGAAGGCGGCTGGCTCGGCCTGTCGGCGCCGACGGAATATGGCGGGCAGGGCCTGCCCACCACGCTGACGCAGACCGTCAACGAATTCCAGATGTCGGCCAACATGGCGTTTTCGATGTATCCGGGCCTGACCCAGGGTGCGACCGCGGCGCTGATCGTGCACGGCAAGCCGGACCAGAAGAAGATGTTCGTGCCGCGGATGCTGGCCGGCGACTGGACCGGCACCATGAATCTCACCGAGCCGCAATGCGGTACCGATTTGGGACTGCTGCGCACCAAGGCCGTGAAGCAGGCCGACGGCAGCTACAAGATCAACGGCACCAAGATCTTCATCTCCGGCGGGGAGCACGACCTCACCGAAAACATCATCCATCTGGTGTTGGCCCGCATCGAGGGCGCACCGGCCGGCATCAAGGGCGTGTCGCTGTTCGTGGTGCCCAAGGTGCTGGTCAACGCCGACGGCTCGCTCGGCGCACCCAACGGCGTCAGCTGCGGCTCGATCGAACACAAGATGGGCATCCACGGCAATTCGACCTGCGTGATGAATTACGACGGCGCCACCGGCTGGCTGATCGGCGAGGAAAACAAGGGCATGCAGGGCATGTTCGTGATGATGAACGAGGCCCGGCTTGGCGTCGCGGTGCAAGGCTTGGCGCAATCCGAGGTCGCCTATCAGAACGCCGTCATCTACGCCAAGGACCGCCTGCAGGGCCGCTCGTTGACCGGGCCGAAAGCACCGGACAAGCCCGCCGATCCCATCATCGTGCATCCGGACGTGCGCCGCACGCTGCTCACCATCCGCGCCTTCAACGAGGCGGCGCGCGCAATGGTGGTGTGGACCTCGCTTAAAAGCGACGTCGCGCATCGCTCCGACAACGCCAAGGATCGCCAGGAAGCGGACGATCACATGGGGCTGATGACGCCGATCCTGAAAGGCGTCCTCACCGACGTCGGATTCTCCAACGCGGTGCTGGCGCAGCAGATGTTCGGCGGCCACGGCTATATCGCCGAATGGGGCATGGAGCAGTTCGTGCGCGATGCGCGCATCGCCATGATCTATGAAGGCGCCAACGGCATTCAGGCGCTCGATCTGGTCGGACGCAAATTGCCGCGCGACGGCGGCCGAGCGGTCATGGCGTTTTTCGCCGAGGTCGCCGCCTTCGCAAAAGATCACGCCGCCGATGAGGCGATGAAGCCTTATCTTGCTCCGCTCTCGACCGCGCTCGGCCATCTGCAGCAGGCCACCATGTGGCTGATGCAGAATGCGATGGCGAAACCGGACAATGCCGGCGCCGGGGCGACCGACTACATGCAGCTGTTTGGTCTGGTCACCTTCGGCTACATGTGGGCGCGGATGGCGAAAGTCGCTTTGGACAAGATTGCCGGCGGCGACAAGACATCCTATCTGAGCTCCAAGCTTGTCACCGGCCGTTTCTTCATGGAGCGGATGCTGCCGGAAACGTCGCTGCATCTCGCGCGCATCGAGAGCGGAAGCGCCACCACCATGGAATTGCCGGCGGAAGCGTTCTGATCGAAAAATCCGCCCGCGCCCGCGATTCGGCTTCCGATCCGACCCGGATCGTCTATATATTACGCTGATCATATCAAGGAGGGCGTCATGCCTGAGGCATTCATCTACGATCATGTCCGCACCCCGCGCGGCCGCGGCAAGCCCGACGGCGCATTGCATGAGGTCACCGCGCTGGCGCTGGCAACCGCGCCGCTGAAGGCGCTGAAGGAGCGCAACAACCTCGCACCCGGCAGCATCGACGACGTGGTGCTCGGCGTGGTCGATCCGGTTGGGGAAGCCGGCGGCGATATCGCGCGCATGGCGGCGCTGAGCGCGGGCTATGGCAACGACGTGCCGGGCATTCAGATCAACCGTTTTTGCGCGTCCGGCCTCGACGCCGTGAATTTCGCGGCGGCGCAGGTGATGTCGGGCCAGCACGCCATGACCATCGGCGGCGGCGCCGAATCCATGAGTCGCGTCGGCATCGGCGCCTCCGGTGGCGCCTGGCCGATGGATCCGTCGATCGCAGTGCCGGCCTATTTCATGCCGCAGGGCGTGTCGGCTGACCTGATCGCGACCAAGTACGGATTTTCGCGCGACGATGTCGACGCCTATGCGGTGCAGAGCCAGCAGCGCGCCGGCAAGGCGTGGGACGAGGGCCGCTTCAAGAATTCGGTGGTGCCGGTGAAGGACATCAACGGCCTCACCATTTTGGCCAAGGATGAGCATATGCGCCCGACCACGACGATGCAGTCGCTGGCGGCATTGCAGCCGTCGTTCACGGTAATGGGCCAGATGGCCGGCTTCGAAGCGGTGGCGATCCAGTCGCATCCGGAAATCGAGCGCGTCAATTACGTGCATCACGCCGGCAATTCGTCCGGCATCGTCGATGGCGCCGGCGCGGTGCTGCTCGGCAACAAGGAGGCCGGGACCAAAGCGGGTCTTAAGCCGCGCGCAAAAATTCGTGCTTTCGCCAATATCGGCTCGGAGCCGGCGATGATGCTGACCGGTCCGGTCGATGTGACCAAGAAGGTGCTGGAGCGTTCCGGCATGAAGCTATCGGACATCGACCTGTTCGAACTGAACGAAGCCTTTGCCTCGGTGGTGCTGCGCTACATCCAGGCGTTCGACATCGACAACGCCAAGATCAACGTCAACGGCGGCGCCATTGCGCTCGGCCATCCGCTCGGCGCTACCGGCGCGATGATTCTGGGCACCGTGCTCGACGAGTTGGAGCGCACCAACAAATCGACTGCGCTGGTGACGCTGTGCATCGGCGGCGGCATGGGCACCGCGACCATTATCGAACGCGTGTAACTCCGTAGGGTGGGCAAAGGCGCACTTGCGCCGTGCCCACCACAACAAGCTCGAACAATAATGGTGGGCACGGCGCGAAGAGCGCGCCTTTGCCCACCCTACAAGATACGATTTGCTGCACCTTTAGGGAGCGACACATGGCCTTCAAGAATTTCAAGCTCGAGACCGACTCCGACGGCATTGCGCTGGTGACGTGGGATATTCCCGGCCGTTCGATGAACGTGCTGGATACCCAGACCATCGAAGAACTGGGCGCCATCGTCGACCAGACCACCGCGGATGCCGCGGTGAAGGGCGTCGTGATCACGTCAGGCAAGGACGCTTTCTCCGCCGGCGCCGATCTCTCGATGCTGGAGGGCATGAACAAGACGTTTGCCGAGGCGCTGAAGTCGAAAGGCAAGGAAGGCGCACAGCAAATGCTGTTCGATGAAAGCCGCAAGCTTTCGCTGACGCTGCGCAAGATCGAGACCTCAGGCAAGCCGTGGGTCGCCGCGATCAACGGCTTGGCGCTCGGCGGCGCGTTCGAACTGACGCTGGCGTGTCACTATCGCGTCGCATCGGACAATCCAAAGACCCGCCTCGGCCTGCCGGAAATCAAGGTCGGACTTTTCCCCGGCGGCGGCGGCACGCAACGGCTGCCGCGCATGCTGCAGCCGCAGGACGCGATGCAGATGCTGCTGAAGGGTGACCAGATCAACCTCACCAAGGCCAAGGCACAGAATATCGTAGGCTCAGTGGTGCCGGCGGCCGACCTGATCCAGACCGCGAAGGACTGGATCAAGGCCGGCGGCAAGGCGGTCGCGCCGTGGGACGAAAAGGGTTTCAAGTTGCCGGGCGGTCCGGTCTTTTCCAAGAACGGCATGATGATCTTCCCCGCCGGGAATGCGATCTATCGCCGCGAGACCTACGACAACTATCCCGCCGCGCGCGCGATCATGCAGTGCGCCTATGAGGGCCTGCAATTGCCGATGGATGCGGCGCTGCGCGTGGAGTCGCGCTACTTCGCGCACATCCTGCGGACCAAGGAAGCCGCGGCGATGATCCGCAGCCTGTTCCTGTCGATGCAGGAACTGAACAAGGGCGCGCGGCGTCCGCCGAACGTGCCGCCGACCAAGGTCAAAAAACTCGCCATCATCGGCGCCGGGTTCATGGGCGCCAGCGTCGGGTATGTTTCGGCGCGCGCGGGCATCGACGTGGTGCTGATCGACCGCGACCAGGAGAGCGCCGACAAGGGCAAGGGCCACGCCAAATCGGTGATCGACGACCTGATCAAAAAGGGCCGCGCCAAGGAGACCGACCGCGACGCCATCCTGTCGCGCATCAGCGCCACTGCCGATTACAATGTGCTGAAGGATTGCGATCTCATCATCGAAGCGGTGTTCGAAGACCGCAAGGTGAAAGCGGAGACCTATGCGAAGGCGCAGCCGCTGTTGAAGCCGGACGCGATCTTCGCATCGAACACCTCGACGCTGCCGATCAACTCGCTGGCGGAGGAATTCAAGGACCAGGGCAAGTTCATCGGCATCCATTTCTTCTCGCCGGTCGAGAAAATGATGCTGGTGGAGATCATCGTCGGCAAGAACACCGGCAACGTCGCGCTCGCCACCGCGCTGGATTATGTGCGCGTCATCGGCAAGACACCGATCGTGGTCAACGACTCCCGCGGCTTCTTCGCCAACCGCTGCGTGCTGCGCTTCACCGCCGAAGGGCTGGAAATGCTGATGGAAGGCGTGCCGCCGGCGATGATCGAGAACACCGCGAAGATGGCCGGCATGCCGGTCGGGCCGCTGTCCCTGTCCGATGAGGTGGCGCTCGACCTGGTGCTCAAGATCATGAAGGCGACCGAGGCCGACCTCGGGGCCAACGCCATCGACCAGACCCAGAAGAAACTGCTGGTCGAGATGGTCGAGAAACAGGGCCGCTTCGGTCGCAAGAACGGCAAGGGATTCTACGATTATCCGGAGAAGGGCAAGGGCCAGAAGAGCCTGTGGTCTGAACTCTCCGGCCTGCAGCCAAAGCATCTCGATCCCGATACGCTCGATATCGAGGAGATGAAGCAGCGTTTCCTGGTGGTGCAGGCGGTGGAAGCCGCGCGCACCGTGGAAGATCACGTCATCACCGATCCGCGCGAGGCCGATGTCGGCTCGATCCTCGGCTTCGGCTTCGCGCCGTTCACCGGGGGTACGCTGAGCTATATCGATTTCATGGGCACGAAAAAGTTCGTGGAGTTGTGCCACAAGCTCGAGGCCAAATACGGCTCGCGCTTCACGCCGCCGAAGCTGCTGGAAGACATGGCGGCGAAGGGCGAGACCTTCTACGGCCGCTTCCCGCCGAAGAAGGCGGCGGCGTAACAGTAGTCCGCACGAAAAATAGAAACGTCATGCGCGGGCTTGACCCGCGCATCCATCTCCCGGAAGAATCTTCGAAGCGGATGGATTGCCGGGTCAAGCCCGGCAATGACGGCTGAGAGTAATCAGCCCTACGTCAGAACCTGAAAACCACCAAACGTGGATTTCCCAACATCCGAATCGTAGTCGCCTTCCACTCCGGGAGCGAGGCCCGGAATGTTCAGGTCGTCAAATCCCTGGCGGATGTCCCAGTCGTCGAATCGTTGATAGCCGGTCCAGCCACGCGAGCCTGACAGCCAGCAACGTTCGGCCATGTTGTGATTGAGCAGCCAGCTGCAGGTGAGGCCGGAGCCATACACGCCGATCGTGTAAGCGCTTTGCCCGCGTCCCATCGCCTCGAACGCATCGGCCACGCCTTGAAAGTAATCGTTGATCGGGCCGGCAATCTGGTTCGGATCGAAGTCGCTGTCGGCGGTGAAATAGATCGGCGTGCCGGAAGGCTGATGGGTGGTCATGGCCTGCCTGTACGCACTGCTGCCCTGGGCAAAACCGTCATGATAGGAAAAATTCGAGATCTCGTTCGAGATCCATTCCCACAGCGCAACTACGAACAATCCGGCATTGCTCAGGGCCGCTGCTTCGGCGTAGGTCAGGGGCGTGTAACGCGAAGCCGGCCAGCGATAGTAGCGGCCGACAAAGCTGACGCCGGCCTGTTTGATGGCGGCGGCAAAATTCGAGTAATCCTTTGCGCAATCCAGTCCAATCAAATCAGGCATTGTCATTCCTTTCGCCGTCTCCGATCAACGACGGAAGAATGCAGAGGTCTTCGCAGTTATGCAACATCAGGTTGCCGGAATGAAATTTCTTGTGTGCGCACCAACAAAAAGGGGCCGGATCGTCGATCCGGCCCCTTTTTCGTCGTTGTGCGAGATCGCTTACGCCGCCTTCTGGGCCTGCGCTTCCATGTCCAGCGCCGCCTTCACGTTCGGCCGCGCCGCGACGCGGTCCTTGAACGCCATCAGGTTCTTGAACTCGGACAAATCCATGCCGGTGCGTTCGGCCCATTTCAGCATCACGAACAGATAGCCGTCGGCGACGGTGAACTGCTTGCCCATCAGGTAGTCGTTACCGAGTTGCGAATCGGCGTATTTGAACTTGCCCTTGATGCGGTCGCGGAAGAAGTTCTTCACGTCGTCCGGAATCACCGGCTGGAACAATGGGCTGAAATTCTTGTGCAGCTCGGTGGTGATGAAGTTGAGCCATTCCTGCAGTTTGTAACGTTCAGCCGAGCCGTTCGCCGGCGCGAGGTTCTTGCCCGCCGCCTTGTCGGCGATCATCTGCACGATGACCGGGCCCTCGGTGACCAGTTCGCCACTGTCGAGCTGAAGTGCCGGCACCTGGCCCTTGGGATTGATCCTGGTGTAGTCGTCGCCCTTTTCGGTTTTCTTGGCCTTGAGGTCGACCCGCACCAGTTCGTGGGCAAGGCCGGCCTCATGAAGCGCGATGTGGGGCGACAGCGAACAGGCACCGGGCGAATAATATAATTTCATCGGATTTCCTTCCCTCGGATTATTGGCTATGGGAGACGGGGTAATTAAATGCATCTGCATGAAATAGTCAAGATTGATGCAGCTGCATTTAGTGCGGTACACTAATCCGTCAGATATGGACGAAGCCATGAAACGCAAACCATCGACCGAGGCAACCGCCGCCTGGATCCGCCTGATGCGCATCCAGAGCCGGGTGCTCGATGCCGTCGAGCAGGATTTGAAGAAGGCCGGCTTCCCGCCGCTCGCCTGGTATGACGCGCTGCTCGAACTGTCGCGCGCGCCGTCCGGCGAAATGCGCCCCGTGGAGCTGGAAAAGCAGATGCTGATCCCGCAATACTCGACCTCGCGGCTGATCGACCGCTTGGTGGACGAGGGGCTGGCGGCGCGCCGCGAATGCAAGATCGACAAGCGCGGCCAGTTCGTGGAAATCACCGAAGCCGGGCGCGAACTGCAGAAGAAGATGTGGAACGCGTATTCGGCGGCGATCGAAAAGCATGTCGGCTCGAAACTGTCGGACGCGGATGCGATAAAACTCTGCGGGCTGCTCGACCGGCTCGGCTGTTCGTGCGATGAGGCGCCGGCGCTGGCCGCCAGAGACGCCGCGCCCGCGCGATGATATCATTCTTAACCCCACCTTTCGCGGATGATCGCTATGTCCGCGGCCGCCCCCGACACCGCGCGCGTTCGGTCGAAACGCCCCACATCCGGAACCAGTAATGGCGCGTGACCAGATCGATATGACGCCGCTGCGATCGCGCGACGAGCTCGTGGCGTGGCTCGAAGCGGGCGTGAAACCGGTGTCCGAATTCCGCATCGGCACCGAACACGAAAAGACGCCGTTCACGCTTCAAGGTCACAACCCCGTGCCTTACGAAGGCGTGCGCGGTATCGGCGCGTTGCTGGAAGGCATGAAGCTCCTGCTCGGCTGGGAGCCGATCATGGAGCGGGGCAACATCATCGGGCTGTATGACGTGACCGGCGGCGGCGCGATTTCGCTGGAGCCGGGTGGCCAGTTCGAACTGTCCGGCGCGCCGGTGGAAACCGTGCATCAGACCCAGTCCGAACTGATGGCGCATCTGGCGCAGGTGCGCGAGATCGCGGCCCCCCTCGGCATCGGGTTCCTCGGGCTCGGCATGACACCGTCATGGTCGCGCGAACAGATGCCGGTGATGCCGAAAGGCCGCTACAAGATCATGACCGACTACATGCCGAAGGTCGGCCAATACGGTCTCGACATGATGTACCGGACCTGCACGGTGCAGACCAATCTCGATTTCTCCTCCGAAGCCGACATGGTCAAGAAGCTCAGGGTCTCGGTGGCGCTGCAGCCGGTGGCGACGGCGCTATTCGCCAATTCGCCATTCACCGAAGGCAAGGCGAACGGCTTTCTGTCGTTCCGCTCGGAGATCTGGCGCGACACCGACAATGCGCGCGCGGGCATGATCCCGTGGGCGTTCGAGAACGGCATGGGGTTCGAGCGCTGGGTCGACTACGCGCTCGACGTGCCGATGTATTTCGTCAAGCGTGGCGATCAGTATATCGACGTCGCCGGCTCCTCGTTCCGCGCCTTCTTCGAGGGCAGAAACAATGTGCTGCCGGGCCAGCGTCCGACGCTGTCGGACTGGGCCAATCATCTCTCGACGATTTTTCCCGAAGTGCGGTTGAAGCGCTATCTGGAAATGCGCGGCGCCGACGGTGTGCCGTGGGGACGGCTGCCGGCGCTGCCGGCGTTCTGGGTCGGGCTGCTGTATGACGACACCAGCCTCAACGCCGCGTGGGATATCGCGCGAAGCTGGACCGCGCAGGAGCGGCAGGCGTTGCGTGACGACGTGCCGCGGCTCGGCTTCAAGGCCCGGATCAGGGACCGCTATCTGTTCGAGATCGCAAAAGAGTGTCTGGTGCTGGCGCATGCGGGCCTGCGCCGGCGCGGCCATGTCGACCATCTCGGCCGCGACGAATCGCGGCATCTCGATCCGCTGGATCGAATCCTCGATGCCGGCCGCACCCCCGCCGAGGAAATGCTGGAAAAATTCCACGGCCCCTGGCAGCGCTCGGTGGATCCGGTCTATGCGGAATACGCCTTCTAGATCAGCGTGTTAGACGTCGTTCATCTGACGTACAGAAACCGGACCGTCAAATGGCGGTCCGTAACAACCACATCCTGATCGGAAGCAACTACGTATGTGGAAGACCCGCCTGCTCAAGGCGTGTTTGCTGACGCTCCTTATTGGCGCGAACGTCACAGCCGCGCGCGAGGCGCGGGCGCAGGCCAATTTCGACCGGCCGGGCGGCGATTATGCGAGTTCGCCGGTGCCATCCGGCGATCCGGCGGATTGCGCGCTGGTGTGCGAACGCGACCGGCGCTGCCGCGCCTGGAGTTTCAGCTATCCGACCGATGCCGCTATCGGCGCGGTGTGCTGGCTCAAGAGCAACGTGCCGGCGCGCGCCCAGAACAATTGCTGCGTCTCCGGCGTGCGCGGCGCTGGCGTGGTGGAGCAGCGCGTCGGCCCGGTCGAATCCTCGATCGACCGGTTCGGCGGCGACTATCGCAATTTCGATCTGGAAGGCGCCGAGGGCGACGAGGCCTGCAAGGCCGCCTGCACCGCCGACAACAAGTGCCGCGCCTGGACCTATGCAAGGCCCGGCTATGTCGGCCGCGACGCGCACTGCTATTTGAAAAAGGACATCAAGCCGCCGCGGCGCAAGCCGGGGTTCATCTCGGGCGTGGTGCGGTAGCAACGTTACGCGGCGCCGGCGGGCAACACCGTGATTTCCGACCACAACTTTTTCCATCGTGCCGTCTTCGCATCGTAACTTTCCGCGGAAAAATTCGGTCCGGGATTCGGCCGGACGATCATGCGGACGACATCGTCGAATCCGTTCGGCGCATAAACGTCGTAGTCGCGCCGCCCGCGGCGGATTCCGATCTGGGTGTTTCTGGTCAGGAAGCGGTCGATACCCTCCGTCGATGATCGCAGCGCGGGATAGGGCAGGCCGTGCTTGCGCGGATACCAGAGGTGGACGCGGGCCTGATTGCGAGCTTCGATTTTCACGCCGAGCCTTGCCAAGCCGTCCCGGAGCTTCCGGATCGCCGCGTCCTCGGCCTGCCATGAGATATCGGAATCAAAATAGAAAACGTCGTAGTCGTTGATGCCATAATCAACCGGACGGCCCGTCAGCACGTTCCATACGGTTTGCACCAGGCACCCCGAAACAATCCACGCGTCCGGCAAGGCCAGCCGTGATAACTCGTCGGCAATGGCTTCATTGACCGGATTGCGCAGTGCCGCGGCGAGAAAGTCGCTGGTGTCCATGAAGCGGAAATCGATCAGATTCTTGGCATGACGCAAAGTCCGCCCGGCGCATTATTGGCCGTCGAACGCCCTGATCGCAGCCTTGGACGCCAGCACCCGCCAGTGCCGCCGCAGCAACGGCTCGACATCGGTGCGCTTGGCTTTTGACAGGCGGATCAGCACCATTGGATAGTCGCGATAGTGGTCGGTGAAATAGAACACCTTCGGCGCGCGCTCGACCAGCATGTCGCGCTCGTCCCGCGGCACGCCCGGCATCACCAGACTGTCGCCGTCTTCCTTAAGCCGCGCCAGCAGCTTCTTGCGCACCTTGAGTGAGGGCGTGCCGTAGGAAGTGCCGTCCGTAACCTCGGGCCAGCCGAGCGCGATATGTCGGACATCGTCGAAGGTCATGACGCACTTCTCAGCCTCATCCTGAGGAGCGGCGTCTTCGCCGCGTCTCGATGGATGAAGAATGTGGTCTCATGGTTCGAGACGGCGCAAGAGCGCCTCCTCACCATGAGGCCTTTTCAATGCACGCTGGTAAAAAACCGCGCGACACGAAAACCGGACAGCCAGGTCCAGACCGGCTGGCTCTTGGTGGCAAAATCCCAGGAGCCGACGATCGCATCGACGCGGCCGACCAGATTATCCGTCGGTAACAGCCCCACGCCGCCTTCGCTCACGGGCACGCGGCTATCGGCGGAGTTGTCGCGGTTGTCGCCCATCACGAACAGACGGTCCTTGGGCACCGTCACCTCCGGCGTATCGTCGAGCCGGCCGCGGTCGGCCATCTTGAAAATGGTGTGCGAAACGCCGCCGGGCAGCGTCTCGATATAACGGCGCGCCGGTTCGCTCGCGCCGTTGTCGTCTTCCACGCTGCCGATGCCGTCCGCCTTCAGCGCGGCCGCCTGGCCATTGATGAACAGCACGCCCTGCCGCATCTGGACGCGGTCGCCGGGCAATCCGACGACGCGTTTCACCCAGGCCTGCGAGCGGTCGCCCGGCCAGCGGAACACCACGACATCGCCGCGCTTCGGCATGGCGCCGAACACGCGGCCGCTCTGGGTAAAGTCGACATGGATCGGCAACGACGCCGCGCCGTAGCCGTAAGGATATTTCGATGCCAGCAGCATGTCGCCGATCAAAAGCGTCGGCTCCATCGAGGGCGACGGCACATAGAACTGTTCGGCCACCGCGCCTTTTGCGACCAGCACCAGCAGCACGATCGCGACCGCTTGGGTAAGCTGGCCACGCCAGCGCCGCGCGGTGGAGGCCAAAGCGGATGATTCCTTGCTCATTAGCCGGTGCCTCCCACGGTGATGCGCTCCATCCGCAGCGTCGGCTGGCCGACGCCGACCGGCACGCCCTGGCCGTTCTTGCCGCAAGTGCCGATGCCGGAATCGAGCGCCAGATCGTTGCCGACCATGGTGATGCGATGCAGGTCGGTCGGGCCGTTACCGATCAGCATCGCACCCTTCAGCGGCGCGCCGATCCTGCCGTTTTCGATCTTGTACGCCTCGGTGCACTGGAACACATATTTGCCGGAGGTGATGTCGACCTGGCCGCCGCCGAAATTGGCGGCGAAGATTCCGTTCTTCACCGAGGCCAGGATTTCCGCCGGATCGTGCCGGCCCGCCAGCATGTAGGTGTTGGTCATGCGCGGCATCGGCACATGGGCGTGGCTCTGGCGGCGGCCGTTGCCGGTCGGCTTCATGTTCATCAGCCGCGCGTTCTGGCGGTCCTGCATGTAGCCGACCAGGATGCCGTCCTCGATCAGCACGGTGCGGCTGGTCGGCGTGCCCTCGTCGTCGATCGACAGCGAACCGCGCCGCGACGCGATGGTGCCGTCATCAACCACGGTGACGCCTTTGGCCGCGACCTGCTGGCCCATCAGCCCGGCGAAGGCAGAGGTCTGCTTGCGGTTGAAGTCGCCTTCCAGTCCGTGCCCGACCGCTTCGTGCAGCATCACCCCGGGCCAGCCAGGACCGAGCACCACGTCCATTTCGCCGGCGGGCGCCGGCACCGATTCGAGATTGACCAGAGCCTCGCGAATAGCGCCATCGGCGGCCTCGCGCCATGCTTTTGTCTCGATGAAGCGCGCATACGGTTCGCGGCCGCCATAGCCCTTGCTGCCGCTCTCCTGCCGGTCGCCTTGGCCGGCCACGACGGAGACATTGACGCGCACCAGCGGGCGGATGTCGCGATAGCTCTCGCCATCCGGCCGCAGGATTTCCACCACCTGCCAGGTCGCGCCGACGCTGACAGAAACCTGGCGTACCCGCGGATCCTTGTCGCGGACATAGGCGTCGATCTCGGCCAGCAGCTTTACCTTGGCCTCGAACCCCGGCGCATCCAGTGGATTGTCGTCGCCATAGAGCCGCACATTGGTATGCGCGGGAGCCGCCGCAAAACTGCCGCTATAACCGCCGCGCACCGCCGCGACCGCATCCGCAGCGCGCATCAGCGCCGGCAGCGACACATCCGACGAATGCGCATACCCGACCGCGTCGTCCTTCACCGCGCGCAGGCCGAAACCCTGTGAGGTGTCGTAGGTCGCCTGTTTGAGGCGGCCATTGTCGAACATCAAGGCTTCGGTCTGGGCATATTCCAGGAACAACTCGCCGTCGTCGGCGCCGGAAAGGCCGCGGGCGACTTCGTTGCGGACGGCATCGCGGTCGAGATTGGCGCGGTCGAGCAGGGAGGAGGTGGCAAGATTGGTCATGGGCATTCCGTTGTCGGAGGGTCGAATCCAAGATAGTTGTTTCCCGGCCATTCCGCGAGGGGCGGAATTGGCCTCATGGCCGGAACATGAGCGCGATCGAAATTGTCCCGATAGCCCAAGGCCATATCGAGGGCTTTCGCCCTTGATCTCGTGGCGCGGGAACGGCGGTATCTGGCGTTCTGGAGGCCCCGCCGATCGAGGCGACGCGGGCGTTCGTCCTCGATAATATCAAGCGCGGTTCTCCGCAGTTCGTCGCTGTATCGGCGGCAGGCGAGGTTGTAGGCTGGTGCGACGTGACGCCGCTCGACAGGCCGAGCCTGGCGCATCGCGGCGTGCTTGGCATGGGGCTGTTGCCGCAATTCCGGGGTCGCGGAATCGGCACCAAGCTGATCCAGTCGGCGCTCGCAGCGGCGCGCGCCTTTGGGCTTCGCCGCGTCGAGCTGACGGTCCGGAAGCACAACACCGGTGCGTTCGAGCTTTACAAGAAAATAGGATTTGAGATTGAAGGCGCACAGCGCGACGCGATTTTGGTCGATGGCGTGTACGAAACGTTGGTATGCATGGCGGTGGTGTTTTAGGCGACGGGAGATGCCAATCACGTGCGCTGCGCTTGCGCGAAAACGATGCTAGACTGGTACCATGGAACACCAGGATATCGTGACGACCGAGCCGGGTAAGCGGGGTGGCCGTCCGTGTGTCCGCCATATGCGGATCGCCGTGGCGGATGTGCTCGGCTGGCTCGCGGCCGGTCAGACACACGAGCAGATACTGAAAGACTTCCCTGAATTGACCGAGGACGACATCCAGGCATGCCTGACCTATGCCGCTGCCTAAAGTAATCCGAGTGCGTATCGAAAATTAGTCGACTGCGAAGCAGGCGCTGACGAAGCCCCTCACGGCAACTTGTCATACCCCTCGCCAATCCCGTTCAGGCTGAGCGGAAACCCGATCCCCTCTTCCGGCGTCTCGAAAATGATGAACGTCGCGGTCTTGGCGGTGCGCAGTTGCCCGAGCAGCTTGTCGTCCATCACGACTTCGGCAACGCAGCCGTTGGGCAGGCAGCGCACAAAACCGGCGCGGCCGACGTCGACATTGTCGAGTTTCAGCCCCAGGCCGGAGGGCAGCAGCACGCCCAAGGGCGCCACCACCCGCATCAGCTTGCTCTTCTGATCGGCGGTTTTCAGCACGATCACGGTGAGGCCGGCATTGGAGCGGTCTTCCGCCACCACGCTCTGGATCAGGGCGCATTGCTCGCCCTGCGCCCCCGGCGGGGTGTCGCAGCGGATCTGCCAGTCGCCATGCACCGAGCGGACCGCGCCCTGGGCGGCGGCTATGGCGGTGAGGCCGAAAAACAGTGCGGCGGCAAGGGCGGCCGCGATCTGGGTTCTTGCCTGCTGTCTCGAAAACCCCATCCGGGTCGATCCCTTAAAGCGTCTGGCAAACGCGTTCAAACATTGGACTGATCGGCAATGACGGCGCCTTGAAGGCGGTCTGCCGCCGGAATAGGCCGCTCCGCTCCCGCGAATCAGGTTCCTGTGGAGCGACCCCTCTGTGCCTACATCGGGTAATCCGGCTGTCAAGCGCCGTCCCGCTGCAAAACCGGGCGTTTTGTCCGATTCTTTAAGGAAAATGCGGTGCCGGGAGGTGAGCGGTGAATGCATCGCTTGGCGCCGTACTACTGCATTGCGAGAGGCTGCGAATTATGGTTTGAGAGGCTGGATTTCGACGCGTTCTAACGATCCGGCCCGGGTATTCCCAAAGTTCATCTCAAGGCCGTTGTCAGGGTGCGGATCGTGCAGCATTGTCAGCCGGTTGGCCGGCATGCTGAGGGGACCAAAGTCATAAGGAGCGCGAGCGGCATGAAGATGTCGATAGGCCAGAGTGGCCGCCGGTTGCTGGGGTTGGCCGTTGTCGGAGCCGCGCTTGTTTTTGGCGGGGCGGCATTCGCCGAAATGGGCCAGCCCGCGCCCTGGGAATGGACGCTGCAGGAAGCGGCCACGCCGGTGATGGAGAACATCATCTGGTTCCACAATTTCCTGTTCTGGCTGATCACCATCATCACGCTGTTCGTGCTGGCGCTGCTCGTCATCGTCATGGTGAAGTTCAACGCCAAGAAGAACCCGATCCCCTCCAAGACCACGCACAACACGCTGATCGAGGTGGCCTGGACCATCATCCCGGTGCTGATCCTGGTCGGCATCGCGGTGCCGTCGTTCCGCCTGCTGTTCCAGGAGCTGGACATCCCGAAGGCCGACCTCACCATCAAGGCCACCGGCAAGCAGTGGTACTGGAGCTACTCCTATCCCGATAACGGCAAGTTCGAGTTCGATTCGCTGCTGGCGCAGGACAAGAAGCCCCGGCTGCTCGGTGTCGACAACGAGATGGTGGTGCCGGTCAACAAGGTGATCCGGATCCAGACCACAGGCGCGGACGTGATCCACTCCTTCGCGGTGCCGGCATTCGGCATCAAGATCAACTCGGTGCCCGGCCGCCTCAACGAGACCTGGTTCAAGGCCACCAAGGAAGGCATGTACTACGGCCAGTGTTCTGAGCTGTGCGGCAAGGATCACGCCTTCATGCCGATCGCGGTGCGGGTGGTGAACGATTATGAATTCGCAAGCTGGGTCGAAGGCGCGAAGAAGAAGTTCGCGGCCAATCCGTCGAACTCGCTCGCTTCCGCCGGCGCCGCGGCGCAATAAGCAGGCCGCGCGGCACAAGAACTAAGGGCGACGGGGACCGCAAGGTTCCAAGGGACTGCAAGATTAGGATTTGAAAATGGCAACGACCGCAACTCCGGCTCACGACGCTCATGACCACGCGCATGACGATCACGCGCACGACCATCCCACCGGCTGGCGCCGCTTCGTCTATTCGACCAACCACAAGGACATCGGCACGATGTACCTGGTGTTTGCGATCATCGCCGGCGTGATCGGTGCGGCAATGTCGATCGCGATCCGCATCGAGCTGATGTATCCCGGCGTGCAGCTGTTCCACGAAACCCACACCTACAATGTGTTCGTCACCTCGCACGGCCTGATCATGATCTTCTTCATGGTGATGCCGGCGATGATCGGCGGTTTTGGGAACTGGTTCGTGCCGCTGATGATCGGTGCGCCGGACATGGCCTTCCCGCGCATGAACAACATTTCGTTCTGGCTGCTGCCGGCATCCTTCGCGTTGCTGCTGATTTCCACCTTCGTCGAGGGTGAGCCCGGCGCCAATGGCGTCGGTGCGGGCTGGACCATCTACGCGCCGCTCTCGACTTCGGGCCATCCCGGACCGGCGGTCGATTTCGCCATCCTGTCGCTGCATCTGGCCGGCGCCTCGTCGATATTAGGCGCCATCAACTTCATCACCACCATCTTCAACATGCGCGCGCCGGGCATGACCCTGCACAAGATGCCGCTGTTCGTGTGGTCGATCCTGGTGACCGTGTTCCTCCTGCTGCTGGCGCTGCCGGTGCTGGCCGGCGCCATCACCATGCTGCTCACCGATCGCAATTTCGGCACCACCTTCTTCTCCGCCGACGGCGGCGGCGATCCGGTGCTGTTCCAGCATCTGTTCTGGTTCTTCGGCCACCCCGAAGTGTACATTTTGATTTTGCCGGGCTTCGGCATGGTCAGCCAGATCGTCTCGACCTTCTCGAAGAAGCCGGTGTTCGGCTATCTCGGCATGGCCTATGCGATGGTCGCGATCGGCGGCATCGGCTTCGTGGTGTGGGCGCACCACATGTACACGGTCGGCATGTCGTCGGCGACGCAGGCCTATTTCGTCGCCGCCACCATGGTGATCGCGGTGCCGACCGGCGTGAAGATTTTCTCGTGGATCGCCACCATGTGGGGCGGCTCGATCGAGTTCAAGACGCCGATGCTGTGGGCGATCGGTTTCATCTTCCTGTTCACGCTCGGCGGCGTCACCGGCGTGGTGCTGGCGAATGCCGGCGTCGATCGCGTGCTGCAGGATACCTATTACGTGGTCGCGCATTTCCACTACGTGCTGTCGCTCGGCGCCGTGTTCGCGATCTTCGCCGGCTGGTACTACTGGTTCCCGAAAATGTCCGGCTACATGTATTCGGAATTTATCGGCAAGTTGCACTTCTGGATGACATTCGTCGGCGTCAACCTGGTGTTCTTCCCGCAGCACTTCCTCGGCCTGTCGGGCATGCCGCGCCGCTACGTCGACTATCCCGATGCCTTTGCGGGGTGGAATCTGGTGTCCTCGCTCGGCTCCTACCTGTCCGGACTTGGCGTGCTGGTCTTCATCTACGGCGTCGCGATGGCGTTCATCAAGAAAGAGAAGGCCGCCGACAATCCGTGGGGCCCGGGCGCCACCACGCTGGAATGGACGCTGCCGTCGCCGCCGCCCTTCCATCAGTTCGAAGTGCTGCCGCGCGTGCAGTAGCAACAAACGCCGTCATGCCCGGCCATAGCCGTTCGAAGAACGGCGTTCTAAAAGACGCCTGTGGCCGGGCATCCACGTCTTTTCAGACGTTGAGGCGGACAAGACGTGGATGGCCGGGACAAGCCCGGCCATGACGCCGATCTAGATGAGAGTACGAAACCATTGTCGATCGTTGAACATCATATCGATCTCGCCGCGCCCCGGATTTCCGAGGCCGGCGTCGCCGACTACATCGCGCTGTTAAAACCGCGGGTGATGTCGCTGGTGATCTTCACCGCACTGGTCGGCCTGGTGATCGCGCCGGGCCATGTCCATCCGGTGTTGGCGTTCACGTCGATCCTGTGCATCGCGGTGGGCGCCGGCGCGTCCGGCGCGCTGAATATGTGGTACGAGGGCGACATCGACGCCAAGATGTCGCGCACCGCCAACCGCCCGATCCCGCGCGGCCGCGTCACCGAGCCGGAAGCGCTGGCGTTCGGCATGACGCTGGCATTCTTCTCGGTGATGACGCTCGGCATCCTGGTCAACTGGTACGCGGGCGCGCTGCTTGCCTTCACCATCTTTTTCTACGTCGTGGTCTACACCATGTTGTTGAAGCGCTGGACCGCGCAGAACATCGTGATCGGCGGCGCGGCCGGCGCGCTGCCGCCGGTGGTGGCGTGGGTGGCGGCGACCGGGTCGCTCTCGGTCGAGCCGATCCTGCTGTTCCTCATTATCTTCTTCTGGACCCCGCCGCATTTCTGGGCGCTGGCGCTGTTCCGCAACGATGATTACACGCGCGCGGGCGTGCCGATGCTTCCCGTGGTCGCCGGTCCCGACGCGACCCGGCTGCAGATCCTGCTCTATACCATCGTGCTGGTGGCGATCGCGTTTGCGCCCTGGCCGCTCGGCTATTTCGACGCGGTGTACGGTGTTGCGTCGCTGATTCTCGGCGGCGGGATGCTGGCGCTTGCGATCAACGTGTACCGGCAGCGCGAAGGCGTGGAAGCGTCGCGCGCGACAAAAAAGCTGTTCGCGTTCTCGATCTTCTATCTGTTTGCGCTGTTCGCGACCTTGCTGCTCGAAGTCGTCGTGCGCGCCATCGTGCCTCTGGTCTGGTAGGGGGCGCATGGCCGGCGATGGACGACAAGCAGGAGCCCAAAGGCATCGTCCTCACCGAGGCGCAGAAGAAAAGCCGTCGCGAGCGCTCGATCGCCATCGCGCTGGCGCTCGGCGTGCTGGTGGTGCTGTTTTTCGCGGTCACCATGGTCAAGGGGCCGGGTGTTCTCGTGCGGCCGATGTGATGTGATGGAGAAAGAATCGCCGGACATGACGCAGCAGCCGACCACAGAGCGCAGGGTTGCGCCGCAGCGCGGGTTAGGCCGCGATGCGACCGTGGCGGCGGCATGCGGCGTGTTCGTGGCGCTGATGGTCGGCGCGGCCTATGCGGCGGTGCCGTTCTACAACTGGTTCTGCCGCACCACCGGCTTCAACGGTACCACGCAGGTCGCGACCTCGGCGCCATCGTCGGCGCCGCTGGCGCGGACCATCGCGGTGCGGTTCGATTCCAACGTCGCCGGCGGCTTGCCATGGAAGTTCGAGCCGGAGCAGACCGAGATCCAGGTCAGAATCGGCGAAGTCGTCACCGTCTACTATACCGTGACCAACCAGTCGGCGCGGACCACCATTGGGCAGGCCGCCTACAACGTGGCGCCGCTGACGGTCGGATCGTATTTCCAGAAGATCAACTGCTTCTGCTTCACCGAACAGACCATGGCGCCGGGCGAAAAGCGCGAGATGCCGGTGGTGTTCTATGTGGATCCGAAGCTCGCCGCCGACAGCGACAATGACGGGCTCAACACTATCACTCTGTCCTATACGTTCTACCCGGTACGCGCCGCGGAGCCCCTGGCGGCCGGCGAGCCGGACAAGCGCAAGGGAAGCCTTTAGATCGCCGGGATAATGATCTTGGGATTTGATTTTTGAGACGAATAAGTGCCGAATAGGCACCGCTAACGGAGAGACCGCAATGGCTACGGCGCAAGTCAAGCACCACGACTACCACCTCGTCGATCCCAGTCCGTGGCCGATCGTCGGCGCAGTGTCGGCCTTCATCATGGCGGTCGGCGCGATCACCTGGATGCACCATCTGTTCGCCGCGGCGCCGATCATCTTCGGCATCGGCACCATCGGCGTGCTCTACACCATGGCGAGCTGGTGGGCCGATGTGATCCGCGAAGCCCAGTACAAGGGCGACCACACCCGCGTGGTGCAGATCAGCCACCGCTACGGCATGATCCTGTTCATCGCCTCCGAGGTGATGTTCTTCGTGGCGTGGTTCTGGGCGTTCTTCAACTCGGCGCTGTTTCCGGCCGATGCGGTTCATGCCACCCGCGATGCGCTGTTCGGATGCGGCGCGGGGACGGTCGCGGGCGCCTGCAGCGTGCCGGGCACATGGCCGCCGAAGGGCATCGAGACCTTCGACCCCTGGCATCTGCCGTTGTTGAACACGCTGCTGCTGCTGACCTCGGGCACCACGGTGACCTGGGCGCATCACGCGCTGCTGGAGAACGATCGCAAGGGCCTGAAATACGGGCTGATCCTGACGATTGCGCTCGGCGCGGCATTTACCTGCGTCCAGGCTTACGAATACAGCCACGCCGCGTTCTCTTTCGCCGGCAACATCTATGGGGCGACCTTCTTCATGGCGACCGGCTTCCACGGTTTCCACGTGCTGGTCGGCACCATCTTCCTGATCGTGTGCCTGTTCCGTGCCATGGCCGGGCACTTCACGCCGACCCAGCATCTCGGCTTCGAATTCGCCGCCTGGTACTGGCATTTCGTCGACGTGGTCTGGCTGTTCCTGTTCATCTGCATCTACGTCTGGGGCCACGGCGCCGAAACCATGGCCCACGGCGCGCATTGAACTCCGACCGATGTGCTACAAGGGGCGGCCGCAGGGCCGCCCTTTTTGCTTCTTGCGTGCCCCGGACGCAGCGCAGCGCGCAGCACTTGCGTAGCGGTGCGCTGCAGAGCCGGGGCCGTTACGAACTCCAGTGCTTGGTACGGTCCCGGCTCGGCGGAGCGGCATGAAGAATGCCGCACCGCGTCCGGGACACGGAAAGAATGCGTATGAACGACACTTTACCCACCGTAACCCAAAGCGCCATGCGCGGGCTTGCCTGCAAATGCCCGCGTTGCGGCGAGGGAAAACTGTATGCGGGATTCCTCACTTTGCGGCCGGCCTGCGAGAAATGCGGCCTCGACTATGCGTTCATCGATTCCGGCGACGGCCCCGCGGTATTCATCATCATGATCGCCGGCGCCATCGTTGTCGGCGCTGCCCTGATCGTCGAGATAAAATACCAGCCGCCATTCTGGCTGCATGCCGCATTGTGGCTGCCGCTGATTCTCGTGACCACGCTGCTGCCGCTGCGCTCGATGAAGGCGCTGCTGATCGCGCTGCAATTCCATCACAAGGCCGCGGAAGGCCGGCTGATCGATCGCGACCCGCAATGACCGTGGTCTCCGCAACTCCGCGCAGCGTCGCCGGCCTTGGAATTTTCACGGCCATGACCTTGGCGCTGCTGGTCGGCCTCGGCGTCTGGCAGCTGCAACGCCGGGTCGAGAAGCACGCGCTGATCGCGCAGCTGACCGAACGGCTCGCCGCCGCGCCCGGAGCACTGCCGTCGCCCGCGCAGTGGAGCACGCTGACGCCGGCGCAGGACGAATTTCGCCGCGTGCGGTTTTCCGCGACCTACGAGCAGCGTCCGGACGCGATGGTCTACAGCGCCGGCTCCGCGATACGCGACGACGTTTCCGGTCCGGGCACCTGGGCCTTCCTGCCGGCGCGGCTGCCGACGGGCGAAACCATCGTGATCAACACTGGCTTCGTGCAAAATACCATGCAGGACCGCGCCCAGCAGGACCGCGCTGTGGCGCGGCTTGTCACCGGGGCGCCGGTGACGCTGACCGGCTACATCCGCTTTCCGGAAGTCGCCGGCGCGCTGACGCCGCGGGAAGATAGCGCCAAACGGTTGTGGTTCACGCGGGATCATCTGGCGATCGCGCGCGGGCTCGGCTGGGGTGAGGTCGCGCCGTTCTATATCGATCTCGAAAGCCCGGCGCCGGAAAGCGGCATCCCGAAGCCGGGGCCGCTCGAGGTCCATCTCAAGGACGATCATTTGCAATATGCGATCACCTGGTTCTGCCTCGCCGGTGCGGTCGTGATCGCGTTCGGAGTTTGGCTGAGAGGGCAGAGATCGTGAGCGACAATTCACCATCGCTGACCGCATTGATCGTCGTCGATGTGCAGCGCGCCTTCGATGAATGGGAAGCCGCGGGCAAGCGGCGAAACAATCCGCAAGCCGTTGCGCGGATCTTGGATCTGCTCAGTTCATTCAGGGATCGCGGCGCGCCGATTTTCCACATTCGCCACGCGAGCACCCGCCCGAATTCCTCTTTCGCTCCCGGCGCGACCGGCTATCCGGTCAAGGACGAGGCGCGCGAGATCGAGGGCGAGCCCGTCATCGTCAAGCGGGTAAACAGCGCCTTCATCGGCACCGATCTGGAGGCGCGGTTGCGCGCCGCCGGCATCACGACGCTCGTCATCTGCGGCGCCACGACAAATCATTGCGTCGAGACGACGACCCGAATGGCCGGCAATCTCGGGTTCGACGCGGCGCTGGTGCGCGACGCGACCTGGACGTTCGACCGCGTCGGGCCCGACGGCGACGCCCATTCGGCCGAGGACATCCATGCGATGACCCTGGCCAATCTCAACGGCGAATTCGCCCGGATCGTTTCGGCGGCCGAGGCGATTGCGGGGCTGGACGATTCGAGCGGATAAAACCGCCGGATTTCCACTTCGCCCGAAAACGCTTTATGGTGCGCCACGCCTTTGCCATCGGCAAAGTTAGATAACCCATCAATATCAAAGGCTTGGCCGTGCGTGCCGCCTTTGGAGGACGGCTTGACGCAGTACATTTCGACGCGGGGTGAGGCCCCCACACTGGGATTTTGCGACGTGATGCTGACCGGGCTTGCCCGCGACGGCGGCCTCTACGTGCCCGAAATCTGGCCGCAGCTTGCGCCCGAGGCCATCGCCGGATTTTTCGGCCGGCCGTATTGGGAAGTCGCGGTCGATGTCATCAGGCCGTTTGTCGCCGGTGAAATTTCCGATGCCGATCTCGGCCGCATGGCCAACGAGGCCTACGCCACCTTCCGTCATCCCGCAGTGGTGCCGCTGAGCCAGACCAGCCCCAACCAGTTCGTGCTGGAGCTGTTTCACGGCCCGACGCTGGCGTTCAAGGACGTCGCGATGCAGCTGATCTCGCGGCTGATGGATCACGTGCTGGCGCAGCGCGCGCAACGCACCACCATCGTGGTCGCAACCTCCGGCGACACCGGAGGCGCCGCGGTCGACGCCTTCGCGGGCCTCGACAATGTCGATCTCATCGTGCTGTTTCCGCACGGCCGCATCTCCGACGTACAGCGGCGGATGATGACGACGACCGGCGCGGCCAACGTCCACGCGCTGGCCATCGAGGGCAATTTCGACAATTGCCAGGCGATCGTGAAGGGGATGTTCAATCATCACCGGTTTCGCGATCAGGTCGCGCTGTCGGGCGTCAACTCGATCAACTGGGCGCGGATCGTCGCCCAGGTGGTGTATTACTTCACATCCGCGGTGGCGCTGGGCGCGCCGGAGCGGACGGTGGATTTCACCGTGCCGACCGGAAATTTCGGCGACATTTTCGCCGGCTACGTCGCCAAGCGCATGGGCCTGCCGATCCGGTGCCTGCGTATCGCCGCCAATGTAAACGACATCCTGGCGCGCACGCTGAAGACCGGCATCTACGAGGTGCGCGAAGTCCACGCCACGGCATCGCCGTCGATGGACATCCAGGTATCGTCGAACTTCGAGCGCCTGCTGTTCGAGGCCTCGGGGCGCGACGCGAGTTTGGTGCGCGGCCTGATGGCGTCGCTCGGTCAGTCCGGACGGTTCGTGCTGCCCGACCGGGTGCTGGCTGCGATCCGAAGCGAGTTCGACGCCGGGCGTGCCGATGAAACCGAAACCAACGCGGCGATCCGCGCCGCCTGGCGCGAAGCCGGCGTTCTGGTCGATCCGCACACCGCGGTGGCGCTGGCGGTGGCCGACCGCGATACCTACGATTCCAGGTTACCGAACATCGTGCTATCGACGGCGCATGCCGCAAAATTTCCCGATGCGGTGGAAGCCGCTTGCGGCGTGCGCCCGCAATTGCCGGCGTGGCTCGCGGGCCTGATGACCAAATCCGAGCACATGAAAGTCATGAACAACGACCAGACTGAAGTCGAACGGTTCGTGCTGTCGGTCAGCCGCGCCGCGAAACAAGGAGTTGCCGGATGAGCGTCGACGTCACAAAACTTCCCTCCGGCCTGACGGTGGTCACCGACACCATGCCGCATCTCGAAACCGCGGCGCTCGGGGTGTGGACCGGCGTCGGCGGCCGCGACGAGAAACCCAACGAGCACGGCATCTCGCATCTGCTCGAGCACATGGCGTTCAAGGGCACCACGACGCGATCGTCGCGCGAGATCGTCGAGGAGATCGAGGCGGTCGGCGGCGATCTCAACGCCGGCACCTCGACGGAAACCACCGCGTATTACGCGCGGGTGATGAAGGCCGACGTGCCGCTGGCGCTCGACGTGCTGTCCGACATTCTCGCCAATCCATCCTTTGTGCCGGACGAGTTGGAGCGCGAGAAGAGCGTGATCGTGCAGGAAATCGGAGCGGCGCAGGATACGCCCGATGACGTGGTGTTCGAACATCTCAATGAACTGTGCTATCCGGACCAGCCGATGGGGCGTTCGCTGCTGGGAACGGCGAAGACGTTGAAGACCTTCAATCGCGATACGCTACGCGGCTATCTCACCACGCATTATCGCGGACCGGACATGGTGGTAGCGGCGGCAGGCGCGGTCGATCACAAGCGCGTCGTCGACGAAGTGACGCGGCGGTTCGCAAGCTTCGAGGGCACGCCGGCGCCCAAGCCGCAAGCAGCGATGTTCGGCAAGGGCGGCTCGAAGGTGGTGCATCGCGAGCTCGAACAGGCGCATCTGACGCTGGCGCTGGAAGGCCTGCCGCAGACCGACCTGTCGCTGTTCAGCCTGCAGGTGTTCACCAACATTCTCGGCGGCGGCATGTCGTCGCGTCTGTTCCAGGAAGTGCGCGAGAAGCGCGGGTTGTGCTATTCGATCTACACCTTCCACGCGCCCTATACCGACACCGGCTTTTTCGGGCTCTACACCGGCACCGATCCCGGCGACGCGCCGGAAATGGTGGAAGTGATCGTCGACGTCATCAACGACGCGGTGGAGACCTTGACCGAAGCCGAAATCGCGCGCGCAAAAGCGCAGATGAAGGCCGGGCTCTTGATGGCGCTGGAGAGCTGCAGCTCCCGCGCCGAGCAACTGGCGCGGCATATGCTGGCTTACGGACGACCGCTGACGGTTGCCGAACTGATGGCCCGGATCGACGCCGTCAGCGTGGAATCGACGCGTCAGGTCGCGCGCGAGCTGTTGTCGCGCAGCCGGCCCGCGGTGGTCGCGCTCGGCAGCGGCAGGGGGCTGGACACGGCGGTCGGTTTTGCGGAAGGATTGACCAGGTCGAAGGCGAAGACGTTGCTGCATTGACCGCGCGTGTTCGACGTTCTTGAGGGATTTCGGTCATGGCGCTATTTCGGTTGCCATCGAGTTCACCGCCGGCGCTGGCGCCGCGCGGCCATGGCCTGTTGCTGCGCGCGCCGCAGATGTCCGATTTTCTGCAATGGGCGCAGTTGCGCGAACATAGCCGGTCGTATTTGACGCCGTGGGAGCCGATCTGGCCGTCCGACGACCTCACCCGCGCCGGTTTCCGCCGCCGGTTGCGGCGCTACGCCGAGGACATCGCCGCCGACCGCTCCTATCCGTTCGTCGTATTCCGGGAATCCGACGGCGCCATGATCGGCGGCGTGACGCTCGCCAATGTCCGGCGCGGCATCGTGCAGGCCGGCACCATCGGCTACTGGATCGGCGAGCCGCATGCCCACCGCGGCTACATGACCGCGGCGCTGCGCGTGCTGCTGCCGTCGCTGTTCGGCGAACTCAATCTGCACCGTGTCGAGGCGGCCTGTATTCCGTCCAATGCGCCGTCGATCCGGGTGCTGGAGAAATGCGGGTTTTCCCGCGAGGGGCTGGCGCGGCGTTATCTCTGCATCAACGGCGTCTGGCAGGATCACCTGCTGTTCGGCCTGCTGCATGAGGATTTTCGCGGCTAGTCCTTTAGTGCAACTGCCATGGGTTCGCCGCCATTGCCCTGTTATAACGCGGCCCGCCGGGGGTGACGGCGCAAGATGCCGGGGATGTCGGAATGAACAAAAAACGTTTGATGTTTGCGGCCGCGCGGCCGGGGCGGTGGCGCGGGATCGCGATGCTGGCTGTGGCCGGCATCTGCTGCGGCATGCTTGCCTCGCCGGTAGCGGCGCAATCGATCACCGACCGCTTCAAGTCGTTATTCGGCGGCGGAAATGACGCCTCCGCGCCGTCCGGTCCGGGAGACAGTCAAACCGACACCGGCGGGCTGACCTGTCCCGACGTCAAGGTTCGCGCCGGCGCCTCGACCTACGCGGTCGCTGCCCCCGGCAAGCAGCCGGTCGGAAGCGACGTGCGCTATCAGGCGACTATCACCCGCACCGCGCGGGACTGCAATCTTAACGCCGGCCAGATCACCGCGCGGGTCGGAATCCAGGGCCGCGTCATTGTCGGCCCCGCCGGCGCGCCGGCCACGGTCGAGATACCGATGCGGGTCGCGGTAGTGCAGGGCGGCGTGAACGAGAAGACCATCACCACCACGGTGGTCCGGACCACGGTATCGATGGGCGAGGGCTTGAGCGTGCCGTTCAGCGTGGTCGCGGAGGATATCGTCTATCCGGCGGTGTCCGCCGATATCAACGATTCCTACATTTTCTATATCGGCTTCGATCCACAGGCGCTGAAGCCCGAGCCGAAGCCAAAGGTGGTGAGGAAAAAATAGCGCGCCACCCACAGCGTCGTCCCCGCGAAGGCGGGGACCCATAAACACCGGCGCTCGTTTTGAAGACGGATGTTGCATCGTCCGGGAGTAACCACAAACATCGGTGGTTATGGGTCCCCGCCTTCGCGGGGACGACAGCTGAGATCAATTCAGCTTCTGCCGAACCTCTGCGATGCCCTTGGCCAAGAGATCGTCGGCCACCGGTCCCTTTACCGACTGGGTCAGGATGGTGGAGGCCGCGGTCACCGCGGCGTCGGCCGCGGCGGCGCGGACGTCGGCGAGTGCCTGGGCTTCGGCCAGCGCGATCTTGCTCTCGGCGGTCTTGGTGCGCCGCGCGACAAAATCTTCCATCTTGGTTTTGGCCTCGGCCGCGATGCGCTCAGCCTCGGCCCTGGCGTTGGTGATGATTTCCTGCGCTTCGTGTTCAGCGGAGGCGTGACGCGCCTGATACTCCGCCAGCAGCTTTGCGGCCTCTTCCTTGAGGCGGCGGGCGTCGTCGAGTTCGGCCTTGATGCGCTCGCTGCGGTGATCGAGCGCCTTCAGCACGGTACGATGAACGCCGACATAGGCGAAAATCGCCATCAGGATGACGAAGGCGACGGCAACCCAGAATTCCGCCTCTAAGAACATCGCTTTTATCCCTTCAACGACGCGTCGACAGCGCTGTCGACGGCCTTGCCGTCGGGCATCATGCCGGTGAGCCGCTGCACGATGGCCGCCGCCGCCTCGGCAGCGATGCCGCGGACATTGCGCATGGCCGCTTCACGGGTCGAGGCGATGGTCTTTTCGGCATCTGCGAGCTTGACCGAGAGTTGGTCCTCCAGCGTCTTGCGCTGCGCTTCGGCGGCTGCGTTGAGCTTGTCGCGGGTCTCGGCGCTGATCGCCTGCGCGCGGGAGCGCGCGGCGGCAAGCTCGCTCTCATAGGCCTTCAGCGCGCTGTCGGACTCATCCTTCAGCTTCTGGGCCGCGGCCAGATCGCCCTCGATCGCATTCTGGCGCGCGTCGAGCAGGCCGCCGACGCGCGGCAGCGCAATTCGCGAGACGATCAGATAGAGCGCGACGAATGCGATGACCAGCGACACCAGTTGCGAAGCAAAGGTGTCAGACCGGAACGGCGGAAATGGCTCCTTGTGGCCACCATCTGCCTCGGTGTGGGCTGTCGCGCCCTTGGCGTTACCATGACTTTCAGCCACGGGCTTCTCCTGTTCGGCCGGCGAGGGTCTGTGGGGAGACCCTTTCATCGACCTTGTCTAGTTCAGAGCGGAACGAACAGCAGCAGTAGCGCAATCAGCAGCGAGAAGATGCCGAGCGCTTCGGTCACGGCGAAGCCGAAGATCAGGTTGCCGAACTGGCCCTGGGCTGCGGAAGGATTGCGCACCGCAGCGGCAAGGTAGTTGCCGAAGATGATGCCCACGCCCACGCCTGCGCCGCCCATGCCGATGCATGCGATGCCCGCGCCGATAAGTTTTGCTGCTGCCGGTTCCATTTCTAAAGCTCCTTGAGAAGACGGTGGTGGGTGGAAGGTTTCGGGACGGTCTAGTGTCCCGGATGAATGGCGTCGTTGAGGTAGATGCAGGTGAGGATCGCGAACACATAGGCCTGCAGGAACGCGACCAGAAGCTCGAGCGCGGTCAGCGCGACGGTGAGCCCCAGCGGCAACACGCCGCCGACCCAGCCGATCGCGCCGAGCGAGACGCCGAGCATTGCGACGAAGCCCGCGAACACCTTCAGCGCAATGTGGCCGGCCAGCATGTTGGCGAACAGACGCACGCTGTGCGACACCGGCCGCAAGAAGAAGGTCAGGATTTCGATGAACATGACCAGCGGCAGGATGTAGATCGGAATGCCCGACGGTACGAAAATCTTCAGGAACTTCAGCCCGTTCTTGTAAAAGCCGTAGATCAGGACCGTGAAGAATACCACCAGCGCCAGCGCCGCGGTGACGATCAGGTGCGTCGAGATCGTGAACGTGTAGGGGATGATGCCGATGAGGTTCGACACGCAGATGAACATGAACAGCGAGAAGATCAGCGGGAAGAACTTCATGCCTTCCGCGCCGGCCGTGCTTCTGATGGTGCTCGCCACGAATTCGTAGCTCAGTTCGGCCATCGACTGAATGCGGCCGGGAACAAGCTGCCGTCCGGCGGAGCCGCCGATCATCAGCAGCGAGATGATCGCCACCGCACCGAACATATAGGCCGACGAATTGGTGAACGCGATTTCCTGTCCGCCAATGTGACCCAGAGTGAAGAGCTTGGTGATCTGAAACTGATGAATTGGGTCGGCGGCCATTCGTTTCTCGGTCTCTTAAGTTTCGCGTTTCTCTCGCGTAGTTATCGAACGTTCGGCTACGCTTCGGGATGCCGGCGTCAGAGCCGTTCGGACTGCTTCGCCATCACGCCCGCCGCCCGCATCACATTGACCACGCCGGCGGTAAAGCCAAGCAGCAAGAATACGATGAAGCCCCAGGGCGAAGTCGACAGCAAGCGATCGAAACCCCAGCCGAGCGCCGCTCCGACAAGAACACCTGCAACCAGTTCGGAGGAGAGGCGAAGCCCGACGGCCATGGCGGATGCCTTGGCCTGAGCCGCGTCCTGCTCGCTTCCAGACTGGCCAGTCCCGATTTTTCGGCTGTCCCGAATTTCGGACAACCGCTGATCCAGACTTCCGAGCCTTGCGGAAAGCGCAGCCTCATCGGAGGACGATTGTTCGCGACTGCCATTTCCGCTTGTCTTCGTGCCGTCCGCCATGTTGTGGAGACCCGAAACGCGCTGCGGTTGATGGAAAATCGCCCCGTCACCCTCAAAAGCCGCGCGGACCATACTGGCGGCAACAGGTCAAGTCAAGATTGTGTCTTAACCGGCTATGCCATTGATTTACTTAGATTTATTACGCTCAACCCGAACCTTTCGCAGACCGATCGCCGCATTGCAACAGCGATCCTGCCGATGGATCAAACTTGCACCGCAATGGCGGGTCTGTTGGGATGGCCGCAGGTCCGCAAATCCTCCCAACCGGAGCCGGCATGCCGCGTCAGGTCGATTACTATTTTTCGCTGCAGTCGCCCTGGGCCTATATCGGCCACGCGTTATTCCGTGAGGTCGCCACTACCTACGGCCTCAAGGTGAACCACAAGCCGGTGTTGCTGCTCGATCTGTTTTCCGAGACCGGTGGGCTGCCGCTGGCCAAACGGCATCCGGTGCGGCAGCGTTACCGTATGATCGAACTGCAGCGCTGGCGCGAGAAACGCGGCCTGAATTTTCATCTGCGGCCGGCACATACGCCGTTCAACGGCCGGCTGGCGGACGGCGTGGTCCTCGCCGCGATCGAGGCGGGCTACGATCCCGACCGCTTCCTTCGGCGGGGTTTCGCGGCAGTGTGGGAAGACCAGCTCAATCTCGCCGACGCCGATGTGCTTGTCAGGCTCGCCGATGATTCCGGCCTTCCCGGACATGCGCTGGTCGAGCGTTCGGCATCGGAAGACATCAGCGCTACTTACGAAAAAAACCGCCAGGACGCGCTGGCGGTTGATGTGTTCGGTTCGCCCGCTTACGTTCTCGATGGCGAAGCGTTTTGGGGGCAGGACCGGATCGAACTGCTTGCGGACGCGTTGAAGTCGGGCCGCGCGCCCTATCGCTCGCAAGTGTGAGTGCGTTCTTGGGATTGAGGCGGAGCGGATCATGATCACAGCGACGTCGCCTTTGAAAAAACCGTTGGCAATGCTCGCGGTCGCGTCGATCATTGGTCTCGGCACTGCGGGCGCCGTGATTGCACAGTCGGTGCCGGAGCTCGAGAACGGCCGCTACGCGCTGGCGCCTGTCGCCGACGGCGTGATCCGGCTCGATACCCGCACCGGCGCGGTTTCGACCTGCAACAATTCCGGCGCCGGCTGGGCCTGCTACGCCGTGCCCGACGAGCGCGCCGCACTGGATGCGGAAATCGGCCGGCTGCAAAGCGACAACGAAAAGCTGAAAGCGCAACTGGCGTCGCGCGAGCCGACGGTGACCGGCAAGATCGACGAGCCGATGCCGAAGACCGATTCGCTCAAGCCTGCCACCCCGAAGCCCGACGCCGAACGCAAGATCGAAATCCCCCTGCCGAGCGATCGCGACATGGATCGCGTGATGTCGTTCCTGGAGCAGGCCTGGCGGCGGCTGATCGAGATGGCGCAACGCGTGCAGAAGGATTTTTCCGGGAAGATTTGAGGTGACTTCATCCAAATCATTGTCGCGCTCCGCGCCGTCGAGCGTCGCGGCCGGCACCATCGTGTCATCGCTGCTCACGGTGCAGACAGCCGGCGCCGGCTTTGTCGATCTCACGCGCGAGGTCGCAAAATTCGTGAGCGATGCCTCCGCCAGAGAGGGCGCGGTGACGCTGTTCATCCGCCACACCTCGGCGTCGCTGGCCATCCAGGAAAACGCCGATCCGTCGGTGCTCGACGATTTGATGACCGCACTGAACCGGCTGGCGCCCGAGAATGCCGGCTGGACTCACGATACCGAAGGCCCCGACGACATGCCCGCGCATGTCAAGACCATGCTGACGGCGGCCTCGCTGCAGATCCCGGTGCTGAACGGCAAGCTTGCGCTGGGGACGTGGCAGGCGATCTACCTGATCGAGCATCGCGCGCGTCCGCACCGGCGCGAGATCGTGCTGCAGTTCGTCGGCAGCACAGCTTAAAAACAAAGCCGGCCGCGGAGCGATCCGCGGCCGGTTTGTTGAAGTCCTATCCGAGCGGTAAACCGTCGGGAAAAGCTCAGTTCGTCTTGATATCGACGTCCTTGGTCTCGGGCAGGAAGAAGAAGCCGACGACCGCGGTGATCGACGCGAAGATGATCGGATACCAGAGGCCTGCGTAGATGTCGCCGGTCGAGGCCACGATCGCGAATGCGGTGGCGGGCAACAACCCGCCGAACCAGCCGTTGCCGATGTGATAGGGCAGCGACATCGAGGTGTAGCGGATCTTGGTCGGGAACAGTTCGACCAGCATCGCCGCGATCGGCCCGTACACCATGGTGACGAAGATCACCAGGATGAACAGCAGCCCGATGATCGCCGCGACCTGCCCACGGAAGATATCGAACGGATTCGACATCTTCACGATGCCCGCGTCGCCCGCCTTCGGATAACCAGCGCCGGCAACCGCGGCGGCGACCGCGGGATTGCCAGCCTTGGCGTCGGCGTAGGGCACGTCCTTGCCGTTGACGACGACCTTCACGCCCGAGCCTGCGGGGCCGGCCACAGTCGCATACTTGACCGACGACTGGGCGAGGAAGGCACGCGCGGTATCGCAGGGCGCGGTGAAGACGCGGGTGCCGACCGGGTTGAACAGGTCGCCGCAGACCGCGGGATCGGCCACAACCTCGACCTTGGTCGATTCGATGGCCTTTTCCAGCGCCGGGTTGGCGTTGGTGGTGATCATGCGGAAGATCGGGAAGAAGGTTAGCGCCGCGATCAGGCAGCCTGCCAGGATGATCGGCTTGCGGCCGATCTTGTCCGACAGCCAGCCGAACACGATGAAGAAGCCGGTGCCGAACAATAGCGACCAGGCGATCAGCAGGTTGGCGGTGTAGCCGTCGACCTTCAGGATCGATTGCAGGAAGAACAGCGCGTAGAACTGGCCGGTGTACCAGACCACGCCCTGACCCATGGTGCCGCCGATCAGCGCCAGGATTACGATCTTGGCATTGCTCCAGTTGGCGAAGGCTTCGGTCAGCGGCGCCTTGGAGCCCTTGCCTTCGTCCTTCATCTTCTGGAACACCGGCGATTCATTCAAGCGCAACCGGATCCAGACCGAGATGGCGAGCAGCACGACCGATACCAGGAACGGAATGCGCCAGCCCCAGGCGGCGAAGTCGGCTTCGCCGAGCGCGGTGCGGGTAAACAGGATCACCAGCAGCGATAGGAACAGGCCCAGCGTGGCGGTGGTCTGAATGAACGAGGTGTAGTAGCCACGTTTGCCCTGCGGCGAATGCTCGGCCACATAAGTCGCCGCTCCGCCATATTCGCCGCCGAGCGCCAGACCTTGCGCCAGCCGTAGCGCGATCAGGATCACCGGCGCGGCAAAGCCGATCGTTGCTGCATTCGGCAGCAAGCCGACGATAAAGGTCGACAAACCCATGATCAGGATGGTGACGAGAAAGGTGTATTTGCGTCCGACGATGTCGCCGATGCGTCCGAACACGATGGCGCCGAACGGGCGCACCAGGAAACCGGCGGCGAAGGCCAGCAGCGCGAAGATATCGCGCGTCGCCGGCGGATAGGCGCTGAAGAACTGCGCACCGATGATGCCGGCCAGCGATCCATATAGATAGAAATCGTACCACTCGAAAACGGTGCCGAGCGAGGACGCGAGAATGACGAAACGTTCGTCCTTCGTCATTCCTCCAGACCTGGCCGATGTTGCAGCTATCGTGGACATGTTGGATCGCTCCCCGCAAATGTTGATGCAAAGCCCGTCCCCATGCGCCGATCTCCGCCGGACGGATGCATGGAGTTTCAATTGCAAGGTAACATCGCCGTGAAAGCACTCCCAATAAGACTTTTGGCCCTCTGCACCGTTGTGCACGAAGGGCCTTGGTCCTTCTTTGAACGTCGGTCGCGCGCCCGCCAGTTATGTTGCGCTGCACAATAGGCCGGATTAACCCCCTTCGCGGCGCGGCGGCATTGCACCCTTGCCACGTCCCGCCCGGAAGACGACAATCGTTTTGGGACAACTCAACTCGCAAGCAATCACAATTTGGTCGCGGGTTCGCCGCAGCCAGATCGCAAGAGAATAAATGACTACCAGCACGCGCCTCGTCATTGCCGACGATCACCCGCTATTCCGCGACGCCCTGCGACAGGCGGTCGCGAGCGTAGTGGCGTCCGCGAAAATCGACGACGCCGGCTCATTCGAGGAACTCACCGCGCTCCTGGAACAGGATTCCGATGTCGATCTGATCCTGCTCGACCTGACCATGCCGGGAATCAGCGGTTTTTCCGGGCTGATCTATCTCCGCGCGCAGTATCCGGCGATCCCCGTCGTGATCGTGTCGGCCAGCGACGACGTCGGAACGATAAGGCGATCGCTCGATTTCGGCGCCTCCGGATTCATTCCCAAGCGGTTTGGGGTCGAGACGCTGCGCGACGCGATCCTGAAGGTCATGGATGGCGATGTCTGGATCCCGCCGGACATCGACCTCACATCGGCCGCCGATCCGGACATGACGCGGCTGCGCGACCGGCTGGTGACATTGACCCCGCAGCAGGTGCGCGTGCTGATGATGCTGTCGGAAGGCCTGCTCAACAAGCAGATCGCCTATGAGCTCGGCGTGTCGGAAGCGACGATCAAGGCCCACGTCTCCGCGATTCTGCAGAAGCTCGGCGTCGAAAGCCGCACCCAGGCGGTGATTGCCGCCGCGAAAATTTCCGGCGGCCAGTGGCGGCCGGGCGCCTGACCACGTTCCGGCCGGGCCGCAAAACGCGTAGGCCGTAGCACAATGGCAAAGAACGAACCGAAACAGCTGAGAACATCGATGAGCAGGCTCTCTTGGCGCTGGTGGCCGCGAACCAAGAACAATTCCTCAGGCGATGCGGAGCGCTTTTCCGAACGATTTGAAGGCGGAGATCGGCGCCATCTGCTGCAGGCCCTTTCCGCGTTGTTCGGCGGCGGCGCGCTCGCTGCGATGTCGCGGCCTGCCGCAGCGAAAGACCTGAGCGAACTGCCGCCTCCGAGGCGGGCGCTGACCGGCCGCGATGAAGCCGGCAAGTCGGTGTTCAAGTCCTTTGACGTGACTTCGAAAGTGGTGGAGATCGACTCCAATCCGGGCCTGACATTCTATGAACTCTACATGACCGAGGGCGTGCCACGGCTTACCGGGCTCGAGCCGGACCCGATGCTCGGCGGAACGAAAGCCTTTCCCGGACCCGGCGGCACGATGTTTCGCCTGATCTCGTATCCGCCCAGGCGGCCTGAAGGCTACAAACCGCCGCCGGGCGTTACCTTCGAAAGTGCGCTGCAGGAAATGTCGGAGAAGGTCCCCGGCATGGGCGACCATTTCGAACGCAGCACGCCGGGCATGCACACATCGGACACCATCGATTATGGGATCGTGGTTCGTGGCGAGATGACGCTGGAACTGGACGACGGAGCGAAGGTCCATTTGCGCCAGGGCGATTGCGTTGTGCAAAACGGCACCCGGCATCGCTGGCGCAACCCGTTGCCGGAACCGTGTCTGATGGCGTTCATCTCGGTTGGCGGAAAGCGCGGCTAGGACGCGCCGTCAGTTCATCGATGCCGTACCATCTCTTCGTCAAACCCGGTCAAGCCGGCACGATGGCGATATAGGGAATGCAGGGCACGATAACGGCAAGCTGGATCGCATTGCTTAGCATGCCCCCCCAGTGCAGCCGCCGCAGCCCGCGCGCGGCCTCGGCATCGCCGGCATCCTTGAGCCGGGCATCCATCTGCCGCAAGAACCAGCGGCGGGACGAGGCCGCGAAAGCCGCGACCACGCCAATGCCAATGGCGAGGACCAGGCGACCCTCCGCGGCAACGGCAATCGTCCCGATTGCGCCGGTCGTGACCAAGGCCAGGAAATAGCCATTGAACATGATGCGCAACAGCATGGCGACCGACGGGATGTCCAGCCTCACCAGCAGAAAAGCGGGCGCCGCCAGCAGGAAATAACCCATCGGAAGCAGCAGGATGACGGTGGCGAACAGGGCAACGTTATCTGGCATGATCCGAACTCCCTTTTTTCTTTCTGCGGCAACAACCGGATTATTCCGCCGCCACCTGCTGCTGCGCGCGCCACTGGCCGAGCAACGCCCGTAGCGACGCCGGCTTTACCGGCTTGTTGTGCACGGCGATTTTTTCCTGCCGCGCGGCGAGGCGAACATTCGGACTGCGATCGGCGGTGATCAGGATCGCCGGAATGCTCTGGCCGAAGCGATGCCGGATATCCCGGATCGCGGCGACGCCGTTGCCGCGATCGAGATGGTAATCGACCAATAGGCCGGTGACCCGCTCGCCCGCCGCTTCGATCGCCGCGATAGCGGCTTCCGGATCGGATACCGCGATGACCCTGGCGTCCCATGCCGTGAGCAGCGTCTTCATGCCATCCAGAATCGCCAGATCGTTTTCGATGCAGACGATCAGCGTGCCGCTCATGGGGGCCTTCGACAGCGGAGTCGCGCTGGTCACCGCCGAGGTAAAGGTAATGGTTTTTGCGACCGGCACCGTCACCGAGAAAAACGAGCCGCCGCCGGCAGTGGCGTCAAGCGCGATGCCATGGTTGAGCACGCGCGCAAGCCGTTCCACGATCGACAGTCCCAATCCCAGGCCGCGCGCGATCCGGGCGCCCTGTTCGAGCCGGTGAAACTCCTTGAAGATTTCACCGCGCTTGAGAATGGGAACGCCGACGCCGGTATCGTAGACGCAGATCTGCAACGCCGTGCCGTGGCGGCGGCAGCCGATCAGCACGCGGCCGTGCGGCGTGTATTTGATCGCGTTGGAGATCAGGTTCTGCAACAGCCGCCGCAGCATCAGGCGATCGGATTCCACGGGCAGCGACGATGGCACGAATGTCAGCTTGAGCCCCTTGGCGCGCGCCACCGGCGCGAACTCGATCTCCAGCGAACGCATCAGGTCGCCGATGCGGAAACTGGTGATCGATGGCTTCATGGCGCCGGCATCGAGCCGCGAGATATCCAGCAGCGCGCCGAGGATTTCCTCGATGGCTTCAAGCGAGTCGTCGATGTTTTCGACCAGTCGCGAATCCTCGCCGCCGTTCTGGCGCTCCACCAGGCTCGTCACATACAGCCGCGCGGCGTTGAGCGGCTGCAGGATGTCGTGGCTTGCGGCCGCCAGAAAACGGGTCTTGGAAATGCTGGCGTCTTCCGCGGCACTCTTGGCCAGCGCGAGTTCGGAGTTCAACCGCGTCAGTTCCTCGGTGCGATCGCGCACGCGCTTTTCCAGCGTCGCATTGGCGCGCTCCAGCGCCTCGGCGGCCTCGAAGCTCGGCGTCACATCGGAGAAGGTGAGGACCAGTCCGCCGCCGGGCATCCGGTTGGTCCGCACCTCGATCACCATATGGCGGTCCGGAAGCCGCTCGAGATAGGGCTCGCCCTCGGTGGTGTAGGCGGTCAGGCGCATATTCATCAGGGCATCGTTGTCGCCGAAGCCGGAAGGGCTGATCGCGCCGAGGAATTCCAGGATTTCCCGCAGCGGAATCCCGATCTGCACCAGATGCGGCGGCAGGCCCAGAATCTCGCCGAACTGCCGGTTGGAACAGATCAGCTGCAAATCCGGATTGAACACCGCGATGCCCTGCCGCACATGGTTGAGCGCGGTCTGCAGCATCTCGCGGTTGAAATGCAGCGCGGCATGAGAGTCGTCCAGCAATTTCAGCGCGGCCTTGGCGGAAACGGTGCGCTTGCGCAGCAGCAGCGACATCACCAGCCGCGACGACGCCGCCCCGATCGAGGACGCGATCAGGTGCTCGGCGTGCTGCAGCAATTCGAAGTCCGCGGATGCCGCGGGTTCGAGGCTGACGCGGTGGCTGGCGGCGAAGGCTTCGAAGGATTCGCGCGCGCGCTCCGGGCCGAGATACTGCGCAACGGTGGAGAGAATGTCCTGCACCGTCACGGTGGATCGCCAGCGCCGGAACGTCGGCGTCATCGGCGTCAATTCGTTCGGGACGAAGACCTCGGCCTGCAGCCGTTCGATCGACGAGGGTTGGCGCAACAGCGACAGCACGATGTAGGTCAGGATGTTGAGCGACAGGCTCCACAGCACGCCATGCATCAGGGGCGGCAGGTCGGCGCCGAACAAGGCCTGCGGACGCAGCGCGGCAATGCCGAACGGGCCCTGCTGAAGCAGCAGCAGGCCGGCAGTGTTGGTATCCATGAAGCTCGGAAGAAACAGCGTGTAGAACCACACCGCGAAGCCGACCAGCATGCCGCCGATGGCGCCGCGTGCGGTCGCGCGGCGCCAGATCAGCCCGCCGAAAAACGCCGGAGCGAACTGCGCGATGGCGGCGAACGACAGCAGGCCGATCGCGGCGAGCTGGGTATTGCCCAGCGCGCGATAGTAAAAATACGCCATCACCATGATGGCGAAAATCGCGAAGCGCCGCACCCTGAGCAGGAAATTGCCGAAGTCCTTGCCGCCGGTGCGCGATTCCGGATTGCGCTGCAGCACCAGCGGCACCACGATGTCGTTGGAAACCATGATCGACAGCGCGACGCACTCCACGATCACCATGGCAGTCGCCGCCGACAGGCCACCGATGAATACGCCGACGCTGAGCAACGCGGAGTTGCCCTCCATCGGCAGCGCCAGCACATACATGTCACTATCGACGGCGCCGAAAGGAAACGTCACCAGGCCCGCGAGCGCAATCGGGATCACGAACAGATTGATGGCGACCAGATACAGCGGAAACAGCCAGCGTGCGCGGCCGACCTCGGAATCGCTGGAGTTTTCCACCACGCTGACGTGAAACTGCCGCGGCAGCAGCATGATCGCGCAAAACGACAGCAGCACCATGGTCAGGAAGTTGCCGATCGACGGCGTGTAATTGATGACCCGCACGGCTTCCGGGGTTTTCATCGCGCGTTCGATCAGTTCGACCGGGCCGAACATCCAGAACGTGACGAATGCGCCTGCGGCGATAAAGGCGACCAGCTTGACGATGGACTCGGTGGCGACCGCCAGCATCAGTCCGTGCTGATGTTCGGTCGCGTCGGTCTGGCGTGTTCCGAACAGCACGGCGAATACCGCCATCGCCAGGGTCACGACCAAAGCGATGTCGCCGATGATGGGAATGCTGGAGAAGGCCTTGTCCTCGCTCAGGATGGTTTCCAGCGAAGACGCCAGCGCCTTGAGCTGCAGCGCGATGTACGGCACCGAGCCCACGATCGCGATGAAGGCGACCGTCGCGGCTACCGCCTGGCTCTTGCCATAACGCGCGCCGATGAAATCGGCGATCGAGATGATGTTCTGCGATTTCGCGAGCTGGATCACGCGGCGCAGCAGCGGCGTGCATACCCCGATCATCAGGATCGGGCCGAGATAGATCGCCAGAAAATCGGTGCTGGTGCGGGTGGCGAATCCGACCGAGCCGAAAAACGTCCATGAGGTGCAATAGATCGCCAGCGACAGCGGATAGATCAGCGCGCTGGCGCGGCCGCGTTGCAGCAGCGACAGTCGGTCGCCGTAGCTGGCGACAAAAAACAGGAACCCGATGTAGCCGAATGCGGCTGCAATCACGCCCCAGTCGTGCAGCATTAAGCTTGCTCCCTTGCGATTTGCATGCGTCTGCGCTGCCACGGACGAATGCGGTCCGTCGGCTCAGTATAGCCGGATCGGGCCGGCAAAGCATCGCGAGATGCGCAATCCGCTGCAGGATTGCGAAGCGTTAACGGGCGCTATTCGGCGGCCAGGGATTTCGCGCGCAGCGGCAGGTCGAGCCGTTCCCAGACCTGCAGCAGGGCTTCCGCCAGTTGATCGATCAACCCGTCCTCATGATAGGGCGAGGGGGTGATCCTCAAGCGCTCCGTACCCTTCGCTACCGTTGGATAGTTGATCGGCTGAATATAGATGCCGTGCTGTTCCAGCAGCATGTCGCTGGCCTGCTTGCACAGCTCGGGATCGGCCACGAAAACCGGCACGATATGAGTGTCGCTGGACATCACCGGGAGTCCTGCGGCGGTGAGGATCGCCTTGACGCGCGCGGCGCGATCCTGGTGGCGTTCGCGCTCCCAGTTCGAGGTCTTCAGGTGCCGAATCGCGGCGGTCGCCGCCGAGCAGATCGCCGGCGGCAGCGCGGTGGTGAAAATGAAGCCCGGCGCGTAGGAGCGCACGGCGTCGATGATATCCGCGCTTGCCGCAATGTAGCCGCCGAGGCAGCCGAACGCCTTTGCCAGCGTGCCTTCCAGAATATCGATGCGGTGCATGACGCCGTCACGCTCGGCGATGCCGCCGCCGCGCGGACCGTACATGCCGACGGCATGCACTTCATCGACATAGGTCATGGCGCCGTAGCGCTCGGCGAGATCGCAGATCTTCACCAAGGGCGCGATGTCGCCGTCCATCGAATACAGGCTTTCGCAGGCGATCAGTTTCGGCCGGTCGGGACCGGCGGCGCGCAGCAGTTCTTCGAGATGGGCCATATCGCTGTGGCGAAACACCTGGCGCTCACAGCCCGATTGGCGAATGCCTTCGATCATCGAGTTGTGGTTCAGCGCGTCGGACAGGATCAGGCAGTTCGGAATGAGCTTGCCGATGGTCGCGATGCCGGTCTGGTTCGAGACATAGCCCGAGGTGAACAGCAGCGAGGCTTGCTTGCCGTGCAGATCGGCGAGTTCGTGCTCGAGCTGGACCAGCGGGTGATGCGTGCCTGCAATATTTCGGGTGCCACCGGCGCCGGTGCCGACCCGGGTCGCGGTTTCCACCATCGCGCCCACCACCTTCGGGTGCTGCCCCATCCCGAGGTAATCGTTGGAGCACCAGATCACGACATTGCGCGGCCCATTCGGCGAATGCCAGATCGCGTGCGGAAACCGCCCTGCGATGCGTTCCAGATCGGCGAAGACACGGTAGCGCCGCTCATCGTGCAGTCGGCTGAGGGCGGTTGAGAAGAACTGGCTGTAATCCATCGCGAAAACCCGAAACGGACCCCGAAATGAGGCGTGCCCAGCCTTTTTAGAGTGTTTCCAGGTTTGCTGTCGAGGTGCAATTCTTCAATGCCGGTATTCAAGACGGCAAAAAAGCGCAAAATCCGGCAAATTGGGTTCGTTTCAGACAAGGCGCTGAGCGAGCGGATGTGGCCTTACGTCGTCCTGAAACGCAATACGCCATCGGCTGCTTCAGCAGTCAGGCGCCCTTCCACCAGCATGTAATTCACGTGGGCGATCAGTTCGCCGGAAGCAAAGCCCATCTGGTGCACGTCGAGCGGATACTTGTGGAACACGACGGGCACCAGTTCCCTCGACGTTTTCGGGGTGTCGCGGCAGGCGTTGGCGATCAGCCCGCAGCGCTCTTCGTGATGATCGGCCAATTGCTTGATGCGGGTCTTCAAGCCGTAAAACGGCACGCCGTGTCCCGGCAGCACCAGCACGTCATAGGGCAACGTCGTGGTGAGGCTTGCCAGCGACGCCAGATATTCGCCGAGCGAATTCTGGTCGGGCTCGACCGCCCACACGCTGACATTGGGCGATATCTTGCTCAAGACCTGATCGGCCGACAGGAACAGCTTGTCGGCGGCGCAGTACAGCATCACCTGGTCGAGCGCATGGCCGCCGCCGGTGATCACCTTGAAGCGCCGGGTCCCGATCGAAATTTCATCGCCATGCGAAATGCGGCGATACGACGCCGGCAGCACCGACACCCGCTTCAAATAATCCTGGCCGCGGCCGAGCAGTTTGTCGGTCAGCGTCTCGTCCATGCCGTGACGGCGGAAGAACAGCCGCTGCGCCATTTTGCGTTCTTCGGTGCCGCGGTTCTGGTGATACACCGACTGCAGATATTCGACCTGCGACATGACGAGCGGACAGCCGAAGCGCTCGACGATCCAGCCCGCAAGACCGACATGATCGGGGTGCGAATGGGTCACGATCAGCCGGGTGATTTTCACCTGCTTGAGCGGGCCTTCGAATAGCGTCGTCCACGCCGCGATCGTCTCTTCATTGCCGAATCCCGAATCGATCATCGCCCAACCGTCGCCATCGGCCAACAGGTAGATGTTCACATGGTTGAGGCGGAACGGCAGCTTCAGCCGCACCCACAACACGCCGGGCATCACCTCGACGACCTGATCGGGCCCGGGGTGGCTTTCCCATGGGTAACGCAGGGCCTCGACCGAGGAATGAATGGCTTCAGCTTTCGAATGCATGCTCCGGATTAACCGGACAATCGCGGTGGCGCCAGCGCAAATTTGGCGCGGGGCCTATGACCGGGCCAAAGCCCGGACCCGGATCCGCATCATTGCCAGGCTTGACCCGGCAATCCATCCGCTTCGAAAGAGTCCTGTGAAGGGCGATGGATACGCGGGTCAAGTGCATGGGCGGTCGCGCGATAAGCTCGATGTGGTCGGCCGAGTAGCTGACCAGCCCGCCCCGAATCGGAGCACATCATGCACCAAGTCTCAGTATTCCGGGAGCTTCCAGGCCGTTCTGCCCGAGATGGCCTCCTAAATCGCTAGAAAAGAGTAAGTCCGAAGATCGCCGCTATTTTGGCGATAGGCGTCAAGATGATGCTGGCATTGGAGATAAACTCTCCGAGCATCTTCACGGAAGACGAAAGCGCTTTTAACGCGCCTTCGACGCGGCCCCGATCAGGGGAAAAGTTGGTAGCCTCGTGCTCCAATTGGCTGACATGCTCCGAGAGTGCCAATCTGGCATTATCTGGAAGCTTTAGCGCCTCAAGCGCTGTCCTCAGTTCGCTGACAGTCGCCCGAAACTCATGAATATCAATCGAGAACCGATTTTGGATGGCAGTCGCATTCTGACCACTTACCACCAGTTCACCGGTGACGGTCCTCGCAATGATACCTTGATTGCCGCCTTCACTTGTCTTCTTGCTCATGCTGCTCTTCTTGCTCATGCTGCGTTAGCTTTCGTATTGAGTGGGTTCTTCGTGCTAGTTTGCGCGCTTGCTCCTTGGCCCACAGCCATGGCTTGGGCAGTCACGTCGCCCCCCTGAACCATTATGCCGGAATTGTATATCGTCATCACCTTGTTGCGCAGGTCCGATACATCGACGCCGTGGTTCTCCATGTATCCAAAGATCACCTCAACAACGGTTTGATCGAACGCTTTTTCGGCAAAATCCAAATCGGCCTTCTGCGAAAAATGATCAAACTTTGGTTCCATCATCTCGCGGCGTGTGCTTTCGCCTGCACCGTAGTTGTAGATGGGATCCTTCTCCAAGCTTTCTTTGTAGGCTTTGGTCGTGTTCTTTGATGAGCGCCACAAGCTGATGGTGGCGAGAAGCCGATATGCCTCAATGACTGCAACTAATGGACTAGCAATTACAAATCCTAGGAAGGCGTCCCACCGCGTGTTTAGGAAGACGAAGCGTTCCCTAAAGGTAGTTCGGTCAATCGCCTTAAATGCCTGGGATGGTGGGGTAAGCACGAACCTACTCGTCTCAATGTAAAACATTCGACCTTGCACCTGCGCGCGTACTGCATGGGTGAGGATCAATTCTCCATTCCATCGTATGTCATGAAACAGGAGGTATCGTCTGGCGAGGTTCGGATGCTGCGAACATATCTGCGCGGCTTCTTGTTCGCTAAGGTCAACTCTTGGCTGTTGAGGCGGGGGCCATTCCCCAGACGTGAATAGCGGTATCTCCCCGGAGGGGAATCGTGATATCATTGGCAAGATTGGCGCGTCCTCACCTCTGACCGTGATAACCTCCCTCGTTGTGATTTCGCCAAACGCGCTTTTGACGATCTGGTCCTTGATCGTGGCCTCGATTTCAGAGAGTTCTATCGGCACGATAGCAGCTTTGCCCTCTGGGCGATGGGCAGCTCTACCAATGTCCACCGTGAAGGACCATTTGCCGGTGGGCGTTCCCAATGGTTTGAATGGATCAAAGTCTTTGTAGACGATAACATTTTGGTCCGGACCAGATACGCCGAAGTCCAGTTGCTCTGCGTGAGCCTGATCGAGCAATTGGTCGGCCACAGATATTTTGAATTTTCCCTTTGAGAAGCGTTGCTGCAAAGCGGTCAATCTCGAATGATGAAAGCCGCATACAACCGCTGTGATAAGTAAAATCAGGGCAAGACTAAAAGGAGGCGCGTCCGCGAAATATGCCAATATCGCCGAAGCTACCAAACCTGCACAGATGGAGCGGAAGCGCGTTTCATCTTCTTCTAGCTTGCAAGCCAAATAAACGGCCGGACGGGGGTCTAGCCCAACCTCAAAGGGCGGGGCCGCTATTGGATTGGTAGCTTTTCGTATCAGCTTTCGTCGAAACCCTGGTCCGCTCGTGTAGACAGCAGCGAGGGCAAGTCTCAAGGTCTCCGGACAATTGCGCCAGCCCACCTGTGACGCGGTCTGGCTCTCCAATTGATCAAGCATATGACCACTCCTGTGAGAGGGCGCTGGTACAACCGGAAGTAATAGGTCAGAGTAGAGGTGACCTCAAGGGCATTGAAGGTACGGCAGTTTCAGCCGGACCCACAGCACGCCCGGCATCACCTCCACGACCTGATCCGGCCCCGGATGGGCCTCCCAGGGGTAGCGCAGGGCCTCGGCGGAGGAGTGTATTTCAGCTTTCGAATGCATGCGTCCGGCTTAACCGGACAAGGCGCGGCGCGCTAGTCCAAATTCCGCCGGGGACGTATGACGCCGGCACGGTCGATACGACTGCTCCGATCAGGCGGCGCGGATATTGGCGAGAAAAGCGTGGATTTCGTCGCGCAGAATGTCGGCCTCGCGGCGCAGTGCGCCGGATGCATCGAGCACCTCGCTCGCGGCGGATCCGGCTTGCGCGGACGCGGCGCTGACGCCGACGATGTTGCTGGACACCTCGCTGGTGCCGCCGGCGGCGTGCTGGATGTTGCGGGCGATCTCGCGCGTCGCAGCGCCCTGCTGTTCGACCGCGGCCGCAATCGCGGTGGTCACTTCGTTGATCTCGCCGATGGTCTGGCCGATGTTCCTGATGGCGCCGACGGCGGAGGCCGCGACCTGCTGCATGCTGGCGATCTGCTGGCGGATTTCGTCGGTCGCCTTCGCGGTCTGGTTGGCAAGGCTCTTCACCTCGGAGGCGACTACCGCAAAGCCGCGGCCGGCTTCGCCCGCGCGCGCGGCTTCGATCGTCGCATTGAGCGCCAGCAAATTGGTCTGCGATGCAATGGTTTGAATGAGATCGACCACGATCGAGATGCGGCTGGCGTTATCGGCGAGCCCCTGCATGGTGGCGTCGGTCTCGCCGGCCTCGGTGACGGCCTTGCCGGCGATTTGCGCCGAGCTGATGACCTGGCGGCCGATTTCGGAAATCGACGCCGACAATTCCTCGGTGCCTGACGACACCGTCTGTACATTTACCGAGGTTTCTTCGGCGGCAGACGCCACCGCGTTGACCAGCGCGCTGGAGCGGTCGGCGGTCGCCGACATGCTCTGGGCCGTGGTCTGCATGGAATTGGCCGACGCCTGCAAGCCGTCCAGCGCCATCCGGACGGTGGCTTCGAAGTCGACGATCCGGGCTTCCATGCGCGAGGCGCGTTCGGCCTTGGCGACGCGGTCCTTGTCCTGCGCGCTGCCCAAGCTCCGCGCCTCGATCATGCTCTCGCGGAAAATCTCCAGCGAGCTTGCCATCACCGCGATCTCGTCGCTTTGCCGGCTGCGATAGATTTCCGTTTCCAGGTCGCCGTCGGACAAAAGCTGCATCGAGCGCTGCAGGCTGCGGATCCGGCGCAGGATATTGCGGCCGACATACAGCCAGACGAACAGCCCCGAGCCGACCAGCGTCAGTCCACCCAGCGCCAGCATGATCGTGGTTGCCAACGAGATCTTCTGCCGCGCCCGCCAGGTCGCGGCATCGGTGTCGGTCTGCACGCCCTCTACCAGCTGCCTGACGCTGACGCCGAGGCCGACATTGAGCTTGCGGGTTTCGTCGAGAACGATCTGACCATAGTCGTTGGCGTCCAGCTCCTTCTGGCGGACCTTGAAGACGCCGGTCTTGCCTTCGCCCAGCGCCAGCAATTTCAGCGCGGCTTCCTTCAAAACCTTGGTGCCGTTGTTTTTCGGGAGCAGATCGAGGTTCGATTTGACGCGCGCCTGCGTCTGCTGAAATTCCTTCTCGATGGCTTCGAGTGCACTGCCGCTGTCGGCCGACAGCGCGGCGGTCATGTCGGACGCCATCAGGTTGCTGGAGGAGATGACGTTGCCGAGTTGCTCGACGGTTCGTGCGGCTTCCGTGGCGTCGTCCTGTGAGAGGTTGGCCGATCCCAGGATGGCATTGATCCTTAACTGCGCGTCCATCATCGCTGGTTCAGCGGCGGCGACGAAGCCGGCCTGCGCGCCACGCAGCGCCCGATACAGTTTTTCGTGGCTGGCCGCGGCCTCGAGCCGTTCCTTGGCAGCAGTGCCGAGGCTCTTGATGGTGTCGTCGATATTCTTGACGGTCTCGGTCAGCGCCGCCACCACGTCCTTGTCGGCGCCGAGTTCGATGACCTCGCCGAGTTTTTCGAGCGCGATCGCCTGGGTCGCTTTCATGGTCGTGGTACGCTGTTGCAGCGCTTCCTCGCTGCGCGAGGCCAGCAGCGCCGGCCCTTGGCTGGCAAGGGCCGCGCTTTGGGTTGCGAGTTGCAGGCTCGCCGCCAGCCTCGGGATGTCCCGCCCGCTCAAGTCGATCATCATCTCGCCGAGCTGGCCCAGCACTAGCCCTGCGCCGACGCTGATAAGAATCGCCATCCCCGCGATTGCCGCAAAGGCGGCAAACAGACTGCCCCTGATGCCCCATCGCAGCCGCCGCAAGCTCAATCGCCTGAATCTGCCCGATGTGGATGGCACCGCCATGAGTTCCCCGCGCCCGTCAATCCCAAGGTGAATCGCGTAGCAGTATCGCGTTACCCGGTTAATAAAATCGGGAAAATACCGTGGATTTTGCTAATTTCGCCCCGTGTCCCGGACGCGGTGCAGCGCTGCTTCAGCGGTGCACCGCAGAGCCGGGACCGTACCAAGCACTGGCGTTCCATTTCGGCCCCGGCTCTGCAGCGCACCGCTCCGCAAGTGCCATAGCGCGTCGAAGACGCGCGTAAACGCGCTGATGGCGCTGCGCTGCGTCCGGGGCACGGTTGCCTCAATACCTCGCGACCACCGGGCCGCCCCAGTTGAAGCGGTAGTTCAGACCCGCCTTCACCGTGTGCTCGTCGACGCGGAACGCCCCGAAGGGCACGAAGGCGACGGGCGCAATGAACGCGCTGCGGCCGAAGTCGTAGTATTGATATTCAAGCTTGGCCGAGAAGTTTTGTGCGAACATATATTCCACGCCGGCGCCGACGGTATAGCCATCGCGGCGGTTACGGTCGAATGCGAACGCGATCGGAGCGCCGCCGAAGGTCAGCGTCTCCCGGTTATCGGAATAGGCGTAGCCGCCCTTGGCGTACAGCAGTGCCGGACCCCAGGCGAAGCCGACGCGGCCTGTCAGGGAGCCCAGCGCGCGGCGGTCATTGCCGTAAACGAAGCCGCCGGGGAAGACGATGCCGTTGTTGGCGCCGCCGAGCCAGCTGTATTGGCCTTCGACGCCGATCACAAAGTTGGCGCCGAACTGGTAATCGGCGCCGGCCTGCACGCCGCCGAGCAGCCGGCCACTCTGATTGTTGTTGGTGACGATACCGTTGAGCGCCTCGTTGCTGCTGATGCCGCCGCCGAGATGGCCGCCGATGTAGAAGCCGGTCCAGTTATAGATCGGCGCGGCATAGGCCGGGGCTTGCCCGTAAGGGCGATCTCCGAAGTCGGCCGCGAGCGCCGGCGCAGTCGCACCGAGGGCGAGGAGTGCCACCGTGACGGACGGGATTTTCATTCGCTTGATCTCCGTGAAGATCGGAGCGCCGTGGTCGCCCCGCAGGCCACGACCTCAACAGCATTTGAATAAAATGCCGTGTATCGGCGGGCGAATCGATGGCGCGAAAGCGCAACGGTGGGACTTGTGCTTAATGAAGTCCTAACCCGGATTTTCTTCGTTACGGGCGTCGGCGAAACGAAAAAGGCCGGCGCGAGGCCGGCCTTTCCGAAATTTCGCAGGCAGTTCGGACGATCAGTACTTCGCAACCACCGGGCCACCGCCCCAGTTGATGCGATAGTTGATGCCGGCCTTCACGGTGTGTTCGTCGTTGTGGAACGAACCGAACGCGGCCAGCGGAGCCGGCGTCACGAACGCGCTGTTGCCGAAATTATAGTACTGATATTCGAGCTTTGCCGACCAGCTCGGAGCGAACATGTATTCGACACCGCCGCCGACCGTCCAGCCGTCCTTGTGATTGTGGTCGAAGGTGAACGCGACTGGCGCGCCGGCGAAGGTCAACGTGTCGCGGGTGTCGGCCCAGGCATAGCCGCCCTTCACGTAGAGCAGACCCGGACCCCAGGTATAGCCGGCCCGGGCGGTCGCCGAACCGATCGCGCGCTGGTTGTTGTTGTAGATGAAACCAGCACCCGCGCCGGTGAAGGCGACGGCGTTGTTGTTGTTGCCGAGCCAGCTGTACTGGCCTTCGACACCGAGCACCCAGTTCGGCGCGAACTGATAGTCGGCGCCGCCCTGCACGCCGCCGAGGAAGCGGCCGTCATTGCCATTGTTGGCAAGCCCGGCGAAGCTGTTGTCGCCGGCGAAGGCGCCGCCGATGTGGCCGCCGATGTAGAAGCCGGTCCAGTTGTAGATCGGCGCCGCATAGGCCGGAGCCTTGGTGTAGGTGCGGGCGCCGAGATCGGCTGCGAGTGCTGGCACGGTCGCGCCGAGAGCGACGAGGGCCACAGTAGCGAGCAGAAACTTCTTCATTACGTTTGTTCTCCAGACAGTCATGTGATTTTTCAGATGCGCCGATGTTCGGCGTCGCCTATGGAGGGGAGTTAGACCGCTTTCGCGTAAATTACTGTCACCGATAGGTCACACGAAGCGAGTTCCGTCCGATTCAAATAACATCGATTTTTACGTGCTTAATTAAACCTTAATGAATTCTAAATGCGGCCTTAATTTTTCGTCGCGCGCAGGTGTGAGTTAGCAGCGATTGCTACTCGCACCTCGATCCGCCTTAATCCAGTGATACACGCGTAGGTTCAGGCGCAATGATCTCTCGCGTCAATCAAAAGCAAAAAAGGGAAGGTGTCGTCATGACTGCTATCGGCTCCGTCTACGTTTTCAACGTCTGCAGCGAAACCCTTAACCTGAGCACCAATGGCATGACTGTCGGCGCCGGCGAGATTCCCGGCTGGTTTACCAACGCAGTTCCGAAGTACCGTCCGAACGGAGTCGCGGTGGCGCGCACGCTCGACTCCAGCGACGGGCCGGGAAAATTCTTCAACGGAAGAAATTCGCTGACGGTGTCGTGGGCGGACGGCCTTTTCGCGGCTCAGGTGCTGATCGATGGCCGCGTATTCCCGATGATCGAAGACCTGTTGCTGTTTATCGACAAGAACACGTGGCGCCTGCTCAACGGTTATGGCACCGAGGTTGGATCCGGTGCGGTGATGGGCGTCGGCGACTTCCGGAGCTTCGCTTCGATTTTCGCAGAGGCCTGAGGGCAGGCTTGCGCCGGCGCTCCCGCGCTGCCTCATTGAATCTGATCGCGCTCGAACAGTTCCTTCGTAGCCGAACCATCGCCATGGTCTTCAATGATGCGAAGTTGCTTGCCGCCTCCGACAATCTCGAAAAAGACCTTGTCGTCTTTCGCATCCTCCCGCCAGCGTCCGGGCTCGGAAGCCCAGACCACACGATTACCTTGAATCTTGCATCGATAATCCCAAACGAAATTGTCGATCGGCCGGACGTAGCTCAAGAATAGAACGTCGCCGACGATCCTGGTCACCCGGACAAGCTTCGGATCGCGGTCCATGATCGATGCGATAGCCGTCCGGCAAATCGCTTCGGACTCGAACAACGGTGCAGCGTTCGCCACCGAAGGTGTGAGATATCCGGCTAGCGCCGAAAACGTCGCGATCTGACAGGCAAATGACCTTGCACGTACCCCGTTCATTTTCATGCCCTTGGATTTCCTGTCAGCCGATCGCTCCGGCAATCGTGCGAATAGCCCATCACTCCGACCATTTGGTTACATCTGCCGAGCCACCCCGGACACCCGGATGCTCGCACCGGGTTCAGAGGTGATCTCGGCTCGTAGCCGCGACGGCATACCCATGTCTTCGCCCTGAAGAATATCGATCATGCCACCATGAGGCCATCCAAGATCCCGCAGATATCCTGCGAGCGCCGCCGCCGCGGCTCCGGTCGCGGCGTCCTCGTAGACGCCTCCGGCTGCGAATGGATTACGGGCGTGGAAGCGCGTGTCGGTTTCGGCCTGGACGAGGCTGATGGTGACGATCCCGGCGGCCGTCATGAACTGCCGCCCTCGCTCCAGGTCGTAGTGCATCGCGGCCAGCTTTTGCCGGCTGGTCAGGGCCAGGACGAGATGCCGGGCACCGGCCTCGGCGATGGCGGGAGGCAGGCGTGGTTCGAGATCGGAAGCGCTGTACGCGAAAAGACCGAGCGCAGCCTCAACCAACTCCCGCGGCGCCGGCGCGCTGCGCGTGCGCGGTGATTGCAGCGCCGCCATCAGCGCCGGATTGTTCCGCCATCCCGTGACCGTGATCCGGGCGTCGTTGAGTTGCAGCGTGAAGGTGCCGTCGCCGTGGGCAAGCGCGAGCGCCGCCCCGAGCGCGATCGTCGCGTGGCCGCAGAACGGCACCTCGACCTCCGGCGCGAAGTAGCGCACCCGCCAGCCGTCCTCGCCGGGAGCGGCGAACACCGTCTCCGAATATCCGACCTCTGCCGCGATCGTCAGCATCTCCTCCGCAGCAGGCAGCGCTTCGCAGAGCACGACGCCGGCAGGATTGCCCCCGTTCGCTCCGTGTGAAAAGGCCGCGATCCGCTGCACATCCATTGGTTTCCTCCGGAGTGAAGATCGCTGCCCCTGAGCTACCAGGACGGAATTGAAAGGGAAAACTGGTGCTGCCAGACAGGATTGAACTGTCGGCGGGGTATTTGTCTCCAGCTTTTTTTCGCAATCGACTTTTCTGTAGTCCGAGCTTGTGAGAGGATTGCCGAATTAATAATCAAGTCAATCAAGTTGCTGGTCATGGGCTGGTTTTTCGCAATCATTGTCGTCCCTATTTTAGCCCCCATTCTAGGCGTATTATTTTTATGGGCGATACCCCTGCCATCAAGTCCAACGATCCATCCAATGGTTCTGGTGAAGGATGGTCAGCTTGGATGGGTGGCCTTGGCAACGTGCTCTGCTGCATTATACGATCTGATCGATATGGTCGACATTTACACTAGGTCTGGCAATGGCGCTTACATGCCAAGAGGCTGGTATTTTGTCGTTGCACCTCTCGTTGTTTCGATCATTGGAGGTGTGCTCGTTGCTGCCTTGGGCGCTATATACACAACAGCTCTATTGGCGAAGCCGGCTCCCGATCTTCGCTCCTGGCTATGGCACTACAAAAGCTTCGTCAATTCAGCTCTCTGGACTATATCTTCGGCGCTATTGTTCGCCTTTATCCATTTTTACATGCTGCCAACCGCGAGCGAGTGGCGATTTTAAGGGGCTGCAAACATGCCGGCAAATGAGGTGTCCGAACGAGGCGGCGGTTGGCTGGTCGGAACGATCTCAGCTACAGTAACCCTTGTTCTCGGTGGCTTGGTAGGGGGCGCAACTCTCTATCAGTATATGAAGCCTGCCGCACCGATTCCGGTGTTACCTTCCTTCACTTCCGAGTGGGTAGGTGGCGGTCATAATCCAATGGAGTACTGCTCGCCAATCCAACAGTCATATCGAGCCCAGTATCCGGATTTCGATATTACCGTTCAGCCCTCAGAGAGCAGTTCCAAAGACTGGCTCGGCAGGGTAAGTTATCATTATACGTGCCGGTTCGAAGCTAGGAAGAAATCTTCTTAAAGGCCTGAGCGCTCATGGTGTCGCGCGCACTGGACGTGAGATACATGAATTGGCGAAGCTGTTCGCCGGCACTAAGCCGCAGTAGGCGGCAGATTTTCGACGTATCGATTCAACACTCAAAAAACGAGCGATGATCGCCGCAGAGTCGTGCCACGCACTCATGACCTTGCTTCGTTCCGGCGTCTCGAACGCTAGTTTGCTGCTATCGCACTCAACCATGGGCCTACAACCGCGCTAACACCATATATGGCGGCGGAAAGGGATAGCCAAAAAGGGGATTGAACCAGTCTTTTTCCAGCTTCCTTTCCAGCCGACTTAAACATTTCGGTCGCAAATTGATCTCCGTATTCAGCAAGTTTCTTGCCTACCAGATGAACACGTTCTGTTCGCGCGATGATTTCTGCAGGCAAAGCTGTCGGATTGGAGGGCTGTTCCTTGAGCAGCTCGATGAGTTGCTGGACTTCGTTTAATTCCGCCTCCGATACGGGACCGATGTCTTCGGGCGTATCTGTTGGCGCTCTATTATGACCAATACCTGGCGGCGCCTCTCGATAATGCATGAGCGCTGCCTCAAGCACCGCAACACGCCCTAATAGTTTTTGATGGAGTTCGCCCGCAGATTCCGGCCTCTCGGACGAAACATCGAGCGTTGCGCTGTCAAGAGCAGATCCATCGAAAGTGCCTGGTTCGTTGAATTCGTTAGATTTTGCGTTTCCGACGAACTTGAGCGCCGCCGCTCCAGATCGAGCGCGCACGATGCGGCGCAGCCGTGCTTGAGCTGCATTTAATACAGCAAGAATTTCCTCAATGTCCTCTCGTTCCACACCGACTGAAGTATCGTCGGCCCTTCTGTAAATAGAGGTAATCTGCTGGTGATAATTCTTTTTTGGAATTTCATCTTCAAGAAGGTCGGTTATCTCATTGACCAACTTGCGCAACTCGATAAGCGGAGCTCTGTTTAGAATCGGCCCAACAATGTAGCGCTTAGGTGTGGCAACCAGAATATCGTGTAGTCTGGATTCGAATTTACCCAATTCATCCAATACAGCTGCATCGTTCATGGTTAGGACTTTTCCGTCAAATGCCCGTAAGCGAAGCGGGCTGGTGCTGCCAGACAGGATTGAACTGTCGACCTCTCCATTACCAATGGAGTGCTCTACCACTGAGCTACGGCAGCATGCGCCAGACCTGAGGAATCGGCCAAAAAAGGCCCCACGGGGCGGGCCGATCCTTGCCACAAGGCCAAAGCCCGTGCAAGCGCGGGATGCCCTGCGCGGCCCGCATAAACGCGTGGGCGATCAGCGCGGAGCCGCCGCGGCCTGCTTCAGGGCGATCAATTCCGGGCCGATCCGGTTCCCCATTTCGTCGCCGAGCGCCTGCAACGCCTTGATCGGCCTGACCATCACCTCGAATTCGATCATTTTGCCCTGCTCATCGAACTTGATCAGGTCGATGCCCTTGAGCTGCCATTTTCCGATAGTGGCGCTGAATTCCAGCGCGGCGTCATGGGAGCCGGCGACGAATTCGCGGTGGTAGCGGAAATTCTCGAAGATCTGCACCACGGTGGTCAGCACCAGCAAGGTCGCGATGCGTCCCGGAATCGGCGATTGCACGAAGGGGGAGCGAAACACAATATGTTCCGACAGCAGCGGGGCCAGCAGGTCGCGGTTGCCGGTGGCGACGAATGCATGCCAGCCTGCGAGCGTCTGCCGCGGCAATGGCGCCAGTGACTGAACGTCGCCCATCGAGGGTGTCTCCGGATCGGATAAGATGGCAGACGATGAACGATGAGCCGGACAAAGGCGAGGGCAAAAAGCCGAAGCAGGATCCGAGACAGGACCGGCTGAAACTGGCCTTGCGTGAAAATCTCAAGCGGCGGAAATCGCAGGCCAGGGGGCGCAGCGGGGTGACGATGGCACCTTCCGAACACGACGACGCGTCCCCACATGAGCCCGACGAAAAGTGTGAATAGCAGCGTGAGACCACAATGGGCGTAGATGCCGCCACCGGAACTCAAGACCGACGTCAAGGCCACCGCGATGTTTCCGCGTCATGAGCAGACCTTCCCGGCGCTGACCGCGCCGGAGATCGCGCGCATGCGCCGGTTCGGCGAGTTGCGCAGTTACAGGCACGGCGAAAAACTGTTCGAGACCGGCAAGCCCGGACCGGGCATGTTCGTGATCCTGTCCGGCCACGTCACCATCACCCAGCGCGACGGCCTCGGCCATATCACCCCGGTGATCGATCAGGGCCCCGGTCAATTCATGGCTGAGCTCGGCCAGCTCTCGGGCCGCATCGCGCTGGTCGATGGCACGGCGGAAGGCGACGTCGAAACCCTGCTGATTCCGCCGGAGCGCTTGCGCGCGCTGCTGGTCGCGGAAGCCGATCTCGGCGAGCGCATCATGCGCGCACTGATCCTGCGCCGGGTCAGCCTGATCCAGGGCGGCGTCGGCGGCCCGGTGCTGATCGGTGCATCGAGTTCGCGCGACGTGATCCGGCTGCAGGGGTTTCTCACCCGCAACGGCTATCCGCACCATTTGCTGGATCCGGTTTCCGACAAGGACGCCGCCGATGTGGTGGCGCGCTATACGCCACAGCCGGAGGACCTGCCGTTGGTGGTGACCCCCGACGGCACGGTGCTGCGCAATCCTTCGGAATCCGACGTCGCGCGCGCGATGGGAATGCTCCGCGCGCTGGCCAAGGACAAGGTCTACGATGTCGCCATTGTCGGCAGCGGCCCCGCCGGACTGTCGACCGCCGTCTATGCGGCCTCCGAAGGGCTTGCGGTTGCGGTATGCGACGCGCGCGCGTTCGGCGGCCAGGCCGGGGCCAGCGCACGAATCGAAAATTACCTGGGCTTTCCAACCGGAATATCTGGGATCGCGCTGACGGCGCGCGCCTACAACCAGGCGCAGAAGTTCGGCGCCGATGTGATGATTCCGGTCTCGGTGATGTCGCTGGATTGTTCGCGCGACGACGGCGCGTTCGGCCTGACACTCGACGATGGCGACGTGTTGCGCGCCAAATCGGTCGTGGTGGCGAGCGGCGCGCGCTACCGGCGCCCCGAAATCGAGCACCTCGCCGATTTCGAAGGCCGCGGCGTGTGGTACTGGGCCTCGCCGATCGAAGCGCGGCTGTGCACGGCGCAGGAGATCGTGCTGGTCGGCGGCGGCAACTCCGCGGGGCAAGCCGCGGTGTTTCTCGCCGGTCATGCGCGCAGGGTTCACATGGTGATCCGCGGCGGCGGCCTCGGCGCCAGCATGTCGCGCTATCTGATCGAGCGCATCGAAGCCACCTCCAATATCGAGCTGGTGTTCAACACAGAAGTGGTGGGAGTCGAAGGCACTGAGGACGGCTCGCTCGAGCGCGTTCGCCTGCGCAGCCGTCTGTCCGCCGAAGTGAGCACCATGGACATCCGCAACCTGTTCCTGTTCGTCGGCGCCGATCCCGCCACCGGCTGGCTCGACGGTTGCGGCGTGATGGTCGATCGCGGAGGTTTTGTGGTGACCGGCGCGCAGTGCAGGAAGAGCGAAGGGCATCTGGTCTCGGCGCTGGAAACCTCGGTGCCCGGCGTGTTCGCCGTCGGCGACGTGCGCTCCGGATCGGTCAAGCGCGTCGGCGGCGCGATCGGCGAGGGCGCGCAAGTGGTGGCGGCGCTGCACGGCTTTCTCGGCGATACCGCGAGGCCGGCGCTCTAGCTGGAGAACAACATGGCAAAAGGCTGCACCCACATCGCCGGCATCCGCGAGGTCACGCCGAGCGCGCTCGGCTGCGAGGAATGCCTGCAGAGCGGCAGCGTGTGGCTGCATCTGCGGATCTGCCGGAGCTGCGGCCACGTCGGTTGCTGCGACGATTCCCCCAACAAGCACGCCACCGCACATTTCCACGCCACCGGGCATCCCATCATCGAGGGCTACGATCCGCCGGAGGGCTGGGGCTGGTGCTATGTCGACGAAGTCGTGTTCGATTTGTCGAAGCGCAAGACACCGCATAACGGCCCGATCCCGCGCTATTACTAAAGCCTGAATTTTGCCGCAACGGCCCCGGCAAGGCAGCGGACGAAATCGCTTTGTGGTCGAAGCGCTTAACACGGATGTCCGTTGATCATGCGATTGCACTTTTGCGCTTGCGGCCGAATGGCGGGCAGGTAACGGCAAAACTGCGGCAGGAAATCAGGCTTTTCGACCGAGTTTTCAGCAAGCTCAAATACTTACATGTCATGTACATGTCATCCTCGCCAACGTGCGCGTCTTGCGGAATCGTTGCGGCGAACTGGCGGCCAAACGGGGGCATCATAACCAGCCAGCCGGAGCGCATGACCAGCCACCTGGAGCGCATGCGGCCGCATCTGGATTTTTCCGCGGCGACCGAATGGCAAGCAGCATGTTCGCGGGATGGCCGCTGCCATGAAATTGCGGAAAATATTCCGCAGAGAAACCGCGGCTCCGTAACGTTTCGGTGGGCGTGCGCGCAAATTGCACAATGTGCCTGAGATCGCGGCAGATCACGCGACTCTGTGAATAGCAATCCCCCGTACACCGTCGTAACATTCGACCGGTTCTAAACGGGGGAGAGCATCATGATTTTGGGGTTGAGCCTTCTTGCATTTGTGCACACGATCATCAGCCTGATCGGAATCCTGGCTGGTTTTGTCGTCATGTCCGGAATGCTGAGCTCCAACCGGATGCCGGGGTGGACCGCGCTATTCCTGCTGCTGACCATCCTGACCAGCGCCACCGGATTTCTGATTCCGCCGCTGCTGTCGGAAAAACTGCTGCCGTCGCACATGATCGGCGCGCTCTCGCTGCTGCTGCTGGCGATTGCGTGCTTTGCGCTGTATGGCCAAAAACTTTCCGGCGCGTGGCGCTGGATCTACGTGCTGACCGCGCTGCTGGCGCAGTATCTCAACGTGTTCGTGCTGGTGATCCAGAGCTTTTTGAAGATCGGCCCGCTGCATGCGCTGGCGCCGAGCGTGCCGCCGAGCGAGCCGCCGTTCGCGATTCTGCAGGGCATCGTGCTGGTGTTCTTCGTCGTCTTCATCATCGGCGCGATCCGGCGGTTTCATCCCGCGCCGCAGCTTGCATAGTCGTCATTCCGGGGCGCGCCTCTTCGGCGCGAACCCGGAATCCAGAACCGAAGCACCCTGCCTCTGGATTCCGGGTCCACGCGAAGACGCGTGTCCCGGAATGACGGAGTTCACCGATCTGCTCGCCTTCATCAAGGGACAACATGAAAGTCATCCTGTTCGGCGCAACCGGAATGGTCGGCCAGGGCGTGCTGCGCGAATGCCTGCTCGACGCCAGCGTCGAACGCGTGCTCGCGGTCGGACGCAGCCCGACCGGACAGGCGCATGCAAAACTGCGTGAGTTGAAGCACGATAACTTTGTGGACTTCTCAGGCGTAGAGCCGCAACTCACCGGCTACGACGCCTGCTTCTTCTGCCTCGGCGTCTCGTCGATCGGCATGGACGAGCCACGCTACCGCCATCTGACCTACGACATCACCATGGCCGCGGCGAAAACGCTGGCGAAGCTCAATCCCGGCATGACCTTCATCTACGTCACCGGGCGCGGCACCGACTCGACCGAGCAGGGCAGCCGGATGTGGGCGCGGATCAAGGGCAAGACCGAGAACGACCTGCTCAAGCTGCCGTTCAAGGCCGCCTACATGTTCCGCCCCGCGGCGATCCAGCCGCTGCATGGCGTCCGGTCGAAGACCGCCTGGGTTCACGCGACGTATATGGCGACCGCGCCGCTATGGGCGCTGCTGAACAGGGTCGCGCCGGCGTATGCGACCACGACGGAGAAGGTCGGGCGCGCCATGATCAAGGTCGCAAGGGAGGGGTACGCGAAGCCGGTGTTGGAGAGTGAGGATATCAATGCGGTTTAGGACGCGCCGTCATTCCGGGGCGCGCATTCAGCAAAGCTGAATGAGCGAACCCGGAATCCAGCGAGCGTAGCCCGCATGAGCGTAGCGATATGCGGGTTGGCGGTACCCGCATGTCGCTTTGCTCATGCGGGCTACGCTTGCTATGTTGATGGCGCAGGCGTCATTCGCTAGCACGTAGGGCGGATTAGCGAAGCGTAATCCGCCAATTCCGATGTTGAAGATGGCGGATTACGCTGCGCTAATCCGCCCTACAGGCTGCCCGGTGCATTCAAAGGAGGAGCCCGTAGGGTGGGCAAAGGCGCATCTGCGCCGTGCTCACCATTTTTGAATCGAACGTCTTCGCGCTGATTGGTGGGCACACTGCCGGACGCGTTCGCGCCCGGCCGCTTTGCCCACCCTACGCACTTGGCTTGCTGAAGAAGTGATACCGCATGGTCTCCTTGTCCGGATACCAGTTCCAGTCATCCTCGTCGGTCTCCTGCTCGATGCGCCAAACCTCATCGAGCACGGCCGGATCGGAAACGGCAAGCTGGAAGCCGGCGCGCAGCATCGCGTCGGACCACTCCGAACATGTCCAAAAGGTCTGCAGGCCTTTGAACAGCTCGTAATCCTCGATGACTTCCTCCGTCATGTCGGTGGCGACACCCTGGAGCAGAACTCCAACGCGACACACGCGAAACAACTCCTTGATCGCTTGACCGACAATTTCTTCGGGCAGGTGAGGCAGGCAGGTGACGTAGAGAAAGTCGAACGCCTCGTCCTCGAACGGCATCTTGCACACATCGCCAAGCAGGTTTCGTTCACGCCACTTCTCCGGCGTCTTCGAATGGATATGCGCGTTATTTTCGATGCCCCAGGCTTCGACGCCCAGTTTGTCGAAATGCTCGAGGGTCAGGCCATTTGCGCTACCGCAGTCAAGCAATCTATAAGGCGGCTTCGCACCCCAAACGGCTTCTATCAAATCGACAAGATATTTCCCGTTAAAGGCGTCTTCGAAGACATCTTCATAGCTCTGATCATAAGAATACTTCTCGAAAAAGCTGTCGGCGACCGCTCCACTTTCATGGGCGCCCCCGATCTGATGCGCGAATTTACGCTTGCGCATCTCTGTAATACTTGGCGTCTTGACGTCCCCCATCCCTGCAACCCCCATTTGCTGAGTTTCAATCCAAGCCCGCCCTGGACCTGCCCGGATCAGGACAAATAGCACGTAGGGCGGATGAGCGACAACGTCCGCCGTAGCTCAACGAGCGAAGGCGGAAGCGTAATCCGCCGACTTCGATGTGCCAAGATGGCGGATTACGCTTCGCTAATCCGCCCTACGGGTCATTCCGTCGAAGACCTCGACAACGGACACCGGAGGGCACGGCAAGAGTGTCATATCCGCCATTGACCCGCAGCCGGCTTCAATTTTGGCTTGCTGAGGATGTTCGAGCAGCGGGTGGTGACACCACGATCTCCTTGTCGCATCGAACACAGCGCGCGCTGGTCCCGACGATTTCGCAAGCGCGGTCGCTCGAGGCAATGTGGCGACGGCATTTCGGACAGACGTATCCGGCGTCTGCCGGCTCGAAGTCATACTCCGGCCCGACATAGGCACAGACCATGTGATGAAGCACCGGAAAAAACTCCAGCGTGCCGGCGCTGCAGGCCGGACACTTCGATTGGGCAATTTCGATCTGCATCCCAAAATTCCTCACGGGCAGCGGTCACGCCCGGTCGAGTCCGAACAGGCGGACCAGCATGTCGCCGATGTATGCCGCAAAGGCGGTGTAGTGCATGTGAACGTACACCGTCGAATTCAGCGCCGGGGCCTGCGTGCCCGGATCGAAGCGAATGCGCGCGATCTGCGTCGCCGTGCGTCCACCGGACAGCAAAGCAGTACCGGCGTACACCTCGGAGATCGGCAGGATTTCCGTGATTTTTCCGGGAAGACGCCAGTTGCCGAACAGCACGAAGACTTCGTTTCCGACCTTGGGATCGGCCAGACGCTCGTTGGGAACGTACCAGTCCACATACACATCGGTCGGATCGAGGATTTCGGCGATCGGCGTGCCCGCCGTCAGCGACTGGCCGACACGCGCAAGGCTTGTCGAGACGATCCCGCTGATCGGCGCGGTAACGCGGCCTCCGGCGAAATTGCTCTCCACGTCCTTGAGGCGGCTGCGAAGCTGTTTGTCGAATTCGCTCAAATATTCGAGTTGAACGGTCGCTTCGGCGATCTCGGCTTCCTGCGACGCAACCCCTTTCTGCGCCAGCGCGCGCTCGCGATGGATTTCGACGCGAAACGACAGGCTGGCAACGGATGACGCTTCCAGACGGTCGGCTGCCTCTTCGGTCAGGCGCTGATACGCACGCGCCGCTTCGATGGACTCCCGCGCCGCGCGCGCCTTGACGCGCAGTTCCGCCTGGCGGCTGGCGACGTCGGCGAGCGAGCGCATATAGGTGGCAACGATGTTGTCCACGTCCGGCGATCGTATCTGGGCAATCTCCTCGCCGGCGGTGACCTCGTCTCCAGGCACGACGGTGATGCGGCTGATCTGCACCGTATAGGGAAGCGAGACCACGTGTCGGGGCGAGGTAACGGTCCCCGGCCCCCTGAGGAAGACGAAGGGGCTGCCGAAATAGACGACAAAGAAAGCCAGCACGCCGAACACGGATGTCGCATAGGCGATGCGTACAAATCGCCCGGCCGCGCGCCTTCGGCTTTCGACCGGATCGGGGACGTTCGGATCAAGGCGGTTGATCATGACGTTCATTCGGGTTCGCTCCTCACCGTTGGTCAAACAGCGCATGGCGAACGCGGGGCGGCACGAAGTCGTCATGCCGCGACGTGGCGAAGAGGATCTCCGAGGAATAGGAGAAGAAGCGGGCGCACTTCATGTAGACGCCCTGGTAGAATGGAAAGATCAGTGCCACGCCAAGGCCAAAGAAGCCGATGGTCCGGTTGAACATGACGAATGCAAGCGCGATGTTGAAAATCGAAATCCAGAGCAGCAGGACATACACCGCAGCCAGAAACAGCATGGCGTTCGCGCCGAACAGCAGCAGGATATAGGTCAGGTAGAATGGCAGGCTCAGGGTGGGAATAAGGTCGAATACAATGAAGTCCAGCCGCTGCAGCGTGTCGGGCAGGCGTTCGAAGCGGTGGAAAAATCTCAGCTCGCCATACATCATGAACCGGACTCGCAACGCGTCGCGATCCCAGCGGGCGCGCTGCCGCAACAGGTTTATGCCCTTGACCGGCCCGTCTGTTTCCGCCCAGGCGTCCGGCACGAAGCGGATCAGATAGCCGAGGCGGCGCAGCCGCAGGCTATACTCCAGATCCTCTCCCGGTCCGACATCAAGGCCGCCATGCCGCAGGAATGCTTCGCGCCGGTACATCGAACAGGCGCCGGACAGGCAGGCGATGGCGCCCAGCACGTCCAGCACGGACTTTCCGGCGCTGATCGACATCAGGTATTCGACGCTTTGCAGTCCTGTCCATATCGAATCGCGCTCGTTGCTGATCGCAATGTTGCAGCTCGCACCGCCGACACGGGGATCGTCGAACACGGCGGCCAGACGGGCGACCGCCGTCGGCTCGAACACCGTGTCGGCATCCACGGTCAGGAGCAGGTCGCCGCGCGCGAATCTGGCCGCCGCATTGATCGCCGCGCTGCGGCCGCAGCGCGTGCCATGGCAGATGACCGTATCCACCAAACCGAGCGCGCGCGCCCGTTCCGCTATCTCACGCGTGTCGTCGGTCGAGCCGTCGTCGACGACGATGATTTCGACCGGCCGCAAGGTTTGGCGATGCAGCGATGTAATCGAGGGTTCGAGCCCGGCGCCACCGTTGAACGTCGGGATGATCACGCTGATCGACGCGCGGCCGGCGGGTGCTTCGGCGGCGCCTCTCGTCGGACCGAACAAGGCGAGGGAAACGAGCGAGAACGTGTAACGAGGAATGTCGAAGATCAGTATCGACAAGGCGAGCAGGAACAGGTTCGTGCCGGCGAGCAATTGAACCATCTCGAACATGCTACATACCCCAGAGAGTCGACAAGACGTTCTCCGAACGCGAATGCAACGAGATCGCAAAAGCGGCGAGCGCTTTCGCCACCTCCCGTAGTGCCTTCGCAGCATTCGCCTTGCAGGCCTTTTTCTTAAATCAGCGAAGCTCTGCGGGGGAGCAAGCCGATATCGGCCGGTCTCCCAGTGTGCGCGCGCGAAAGTTATCAAATTGTAAAGGAATATTAATGGAGATCGCGATTCGGACCGGCCGCTTTGCCCACCCTACCGGATTGCTTCGTCGCAAGCGCTCCTCGCAATGACGGTTTCGCCACACGTTCTTTCGTCATCCTGAGGTGCTCGCCCTTCTTCAGCCAGCACGTAGGGCGGATTAGCGAAGCGTAATCCGCCGATTCCGATGTTGCCAAGATGGCGGATTACGCTGCGCTAATCCGCCCTACGTACTGTAAACAGATTGTTGACATACCGTCAACGTTACGATTACATACCGTATGATCAAGACGTTCAAGAACAAGGCGTTGGCTGATCTTTTCCAGTCCGGAAGGACCGCAAAAATCGATCAGCGAATGCACAGGCGCATAGGCGTTCGTCTTGATGCGATCAATGAAGCGGTCGAGGTCGCCGAGATAAACGTGCCGGGCTACAATTTTCATTCGCTGTCCGGCTTCAATCCTGTTCGCTACTCGATCCATGTGAACGGACCTTGGTGCATCACTTTCGAATTCAAGGGAGGCGACGCCTTTAACGTTGATTTCGAACAGTATCACTGAATGCAAAATATCAAATCGAGCCTAATGGCTCACGAATGCTGGAGAGCATCTCAATGGCCGAGACCAAAGCCAAGCGTAATCCCGATCGCTGCCCTTCTCACCCCGGAGCGGTTCTTGACGACATCATGCCTTCGCTGGGAAAGCCGAAGGCCGAGATCGCCCGGCTGCTCGGAATCTCCCGCCAGCACCTTCACGAAATTCTTGAAGAGAAGAAGCCCGTCAGCCCCAACGTTGCAGCCAGGATCGGCAAGCTACTCGGCAACGGACCGGCCATCTGGCTCCGCCTGCAGGCAGCTTACGATGCCTGGCATGCGGAGCGAGAGGTGGACGTGAGCAAGATTCCGACTTTGGAGCAGGCATGAGGCGGCCTCGTTAATTTCAGCCGGCGATGCTTTGCTACTTCAGCCCCAGGCTGGTGCAAGCCCATGCGGCTTCGGCGTTTCTCCAGCCGAGGGTCAGGCCGCCCTCCGTGCACTCGCTGTAGGTTTTGTAGTTGCGGGTGTTTCTGCACGTCGACGAGTACACGCCGCCGGAAACAGAACATCCATGCCACGGCGCGTTGCCTGATCTGAAGCTCGTCGCGCAACCGCCGACGCAGCTGCCGGTGACGCTCGCAAGCCTGGCGAGCTTGGCGGATATCGGCGAGGTCGAGGGCGCTGCGGCGGCTGGCGATGTCCGGGGTGACACCGTGCTGCGGGCAACCGCGCGCGGCTCCCGCCTCTCGGGCCTGGTCGATTGCTTCGGCGCCTGGACGACGACGGCTGGAAGAGAGGAGGCGCCGCCGTCCGGGGTGGTTGCAGCTTCCGAGCCGCTCAGGCCGCAAAGCAGCAGGCCGACCGAAGCGAAAGCGACGGCCAGACTGGGTGCGGAGCGTGACGAAATCCTCATAACCATATCCTCCCAAATGTGGAGACAGCCGATCCCGGGAAACCAGGATATCACGATCCTATAGAGTCCGTAGGGTGGGCAAAGGCGCTCTTGGCGCCGTGCCCACCAACGTTGAATCGCAATACACTCCACCGTCATCCTGAGGAGCCGCGCGCTTGCGCGGCGTCTCGAAGGATGGCCGCTTGCGCTTGTGGCCCATCCTTCGAGGCTCGCCGTAAAGAACGGCGAGCACCTCAGGATGACGGAGACGTAATGGGTTGGCGCTACCTGCATGTCGCTTTGCCGATGCGGGCTACGCTTGCTCGTCACATACGTTCTACAGCGAAACGGCCCCGGTTAAGGGGCCGCTTGGGTTAATCCCAATCGCGGTGACGGCGTTGTTTGATGATTACCGTCCGGTCGCCGCGGTCTCTATCCCAGCCGCGTTCCCTGTACCAGCCGCGATGCAGGCCGCGGTCGTGCTCACGGAACTCGGCGCGTGCGCCGCGAAAGTCATCGCGATCACGGAACCCGACCCGATCACGGTCGCCGCCGATGCGGACGCCGACGCCGAAATCTTCCGCGCTGGCTATGGTAGGTGCCGCAACGGCAATCGTCGCCAGGGCTGCAAGCGCAAGACTAAGTTTTCTCATGTTCCATCCTCTCTTGTAGCTGCCCAGGAGAAAACGGTGGAACCGAACGCTTGTTCCTTGGGGCGAAGTATGTAGGGCGGATTAGCGAAGCGTAATCCGCCGATTCCGACGTTGCCAAGAGGGCGGATTACGCGGAGTTTATCATCGGGCGCGCGTTCGCGCGACCCGTTGGCTAATCCGCCCTACGCTTGCTGCGCACTTATTTCACAGCCAGATGCTTCGTGGGCGTCACCGCGATGGGCGCGGTTGGGGAAATGGAGAAGGTCAGCCACGTATTCCATCCCGACGGACGGTTGACTGCGCCGAATTCGCCGTAGGCCCGCAGGCCCAGCGAGCCCTGCATGTCTCGCACCGGAAAGTTATATCCGATTTGCGGGCCGACACCGAAAACGCGCGATCTGAAGCCGCCGAGAATCGGGTTCTGGCCGGAATCGTCGGTGATTTGCTGGTAGGCGTAGCCTGCAACGCCGACGAAAAGCTGCTTGGTGAGGTAGTGCGATGCGCCCCAGTCGAAGTGGAAGTCGATTCCGCTGCGGTACTGCGTGTCGGGATTCCTGAAATTGGCGGTAAAGCCGGCTACGCCCGAGAATTCGTTCCCCGTCGCCGGGTTGAGATAGGTGTAGCCGCCGCCGACGTTGACCGCACCGTGCCCAAGCCCGATATTGGGAATCCGCAGCGGATCATAGTCGCCGACCGGAATGTTGCCGGCGACGTAAACCATGGTGTTGTTGGCGCCACCACTCCACAGCAGTTCTGCGAACGGTGCGAGGTCGCCGTAGGAGACGAGCGAGCCTTCGAGCACGCCGTTGCGCGTCACCACCACCGGTCCGGCAATCGCCGTCAGTGTTCCGGCGATACTGGCGGCGGCCTTGCCGTACTGGCCGCCGATGCCTGCGACCAACTGGCCGCCAAGCACCGGCGTCGCGAAAGTGTAGGTTGGCGCAAGCGTGACCAGGTCGGTCCGCCCGGTCAGGCTCAGATTCAGATTGACCTTGACGTTCGCGGGAATTCCGCCAGCCACGATCTCTCTCGCAGCGGCAGCGCTCCCGGCCGCGGCGACGCTGGCATGGTAATAGTTCACAGCGAGCGCCCAGCCTGGAGTCTGCTGTACGGCGGCAAGGCTCGCGAACTGGCCCGGAAACCAGAATGAAGCGCCGCTTTGGTCGGCATGAGAAACGTCAGGGCATAGCAGGAGGGCCGCAGCCAATACGGCACGATCGATGACGCGGCTTGGCTCGCTTGACCCCATTGCAAACCTCTGCGCGGCATTTTCAACCAGCGGCAGCCAACCAACGAACGGCCTGCGGCCCACAAGGCGCTGAGTTATGGCAGGCGTCTAATACTAGGGCACAGGCAGCGCCCGAAAAGCGTGACAGAATGGTAACAGCGCGGATATTTGTATTGCGGTTAGGGTGCAGTAACCGCGCTCGGCGCGGAGAAATCGCAGTTGTAGGGCGGATTAGCCAACGGGTCGCGCGAACGCGCGCCCGATGGCGTAATCCGCCGATGCCGATGCGTACGAAGATGGTGGATTACGCTGCGCTAATCCGCCCTACGGGCTAGGCCGTCATTCCCGGGTAAAACAGTGGCCAACCCCATCAATTCGCCGCAAATTTAACGGCTTTTGCCATCCGGCCCGCATTCGCCCTATACTTTGTGCCTGGCAAAAGGATTTCGCATGGATCGCATTCGCATCGTCGGCGGTAGCCCGCTCAACGGCACCATTCCGATCTCGGGCGCGAAGAACGCGGCGCTGCCCTTGATGATCGCGGCGTTGCTGACCGAGGAGACGCTGATCCTCGACAACGTGCCGCGGCTGGCCGACGTCGCGCAATTGCAGCGCATTCTCGGCAATCACGGCGTCGACATCATGGCGGCGGGCAAGCGGCCGGGCGACCATGAATATCAGGGCCAGACCCTGCATATTTCGGCGGCCAACATCATCGACACCACCGCGCCCTATGAACTGGTGTCAAAGATGCGCGCCAGTTTCTGGGTGATCGCGCCGCTGCTAGCGCGCATGCACGAGGCGAAAGTATCGCTGCCCGGCGGCTGCGCCATCGGCACCCGCCCGGTCGACCTGTTGATCATGGCGCTGGAAAAACTCGGCGCCGAACTCACCATCGACGGCGGCTATGTGATCGCGAAGGCGCCCGGCGGGCTGAAGGGCGCAACCATCGAATTTCCCAAGGTGACCGTGAGCGGCACCCATGTCGCGCTGATGGCGGCGACGCTGGCGAAAGGCACCACCGTCATCGACAATGCCGCCTGCGAGCCGGAAATCCTCGACGTCGCCGACTGCCTGAACAAGATGGGCGCACGCGTTTCCGGCGCCGGCACCAAGCGGATCGTGGTCGAAGGCGTCGCCAAGCTCGGCGGTGCGCGGCACACCGTGCTGCCGGACCGCATCGAAACCGGCACCTATGCCATGGCGGTGGCGATGACCGGCGGCGAGGTGCAGCTGCAAGGCGCGCGGCCGGAACTCTTGCAATCGGCGCTCGATATCCTCACCCAAGCGGGCGCCACCGTCACCGTCAACAATGACGGCATCCGCGTCGCCCGCAACGGCGCCGGCATCAATCCGGTGCAGGTGTCGACCGCGCCTTTCCCCGGCTTTCCGACCGACCTGCAGGCGCAGCTGATGGCGCTGATGGCCTGCGCCAAGGGCTCTTCGCACATCACCGAGACGATTTTCGAAAACCGCTTCATGCATGTGCAGGAGCTGGCGCGGTTCGGCGCGCGGATTTCGCTCGACGGCGAAACCGCCACCATCGACGGCATCGCGAAACTGCGCGGCGCGCCCGTCATGGCGACCGACCTGCGCGCCTCGGTGTCGCTGGTGATCGCCGGCCTTGCCGCCGAAGGCGAAACCATGGTCAACCGCATCTATCATCTCGACCGCGGCTTTGAGCGGCTCGAGGAAAAGCTGTCGGCCTGCGGCGCCACCATCGAGCGCATCAGCGGTTAGGTGCCGGCGTGACGGCTCGCCCCAGGCTGATTGCCCTCGACGCGGACGACCTCGCGGTGATCTCAGCGCATGTGCAGGACGCGCAGGTGCAGACCGGCGATATCATCTGGCGGCAAAGCGAGAAGCGGCTGGTGGTCGGCATGAACCGGCTGGACTGGGATCAGACGCTGGACGGCGCCACCGAGCCGCGCCGGCTGATCGCGGCGTTGCGCTTCGACCGGGTGCTGTCCTGCAAGTCGCGCAACATCAATCTGGATGCGCCGGACGCCGCGCTCGAACTGCTCGGAATCGAATTTCACCCCACCGACGCGCCCGGCGGCAGCGCGGTGCTGATGTTCAGCCATGGCGGCGCGCTGCGGCTCGACCTCGAATGCCTCGAATGCGAACTGGCCGACCTCGGCCCGGACGATCTCGGCGCCAGCGAGGGTGCGGAGTCGTCGGGGCTGGACGCCTGAAAGGTGCCGTAGGGTGGGCAAAGGCGCGCTCTTCGCGCCGTGCCCACCACTTGGCGTCATGGTGGGCACGCCATCGGCCGCGCATGCGCGCGACCGATGGCTTTGCCCACCCTACGGGCCGAGAAGGGTTGACGGCGATTTGGCGCCGCGCCATTGAGAAAGCCGCCATGCCCGTTCGTCTAAACAGCCGCAGCGCCGATTTTGCCGGGCGCTTTGACGCATTCCTCGCGATGAAACGCGAGGTCGCGGCCGACATCGAGGCCGCGACCCGCGCCATTGTCGACGACGTGGCCGCGCGCGGCGATGCGGCGCTGCTCGAGGCGACGCGAAAATTCGACCGGCTGGAGCTGGACGCCGCGGCTTTGCGGATTACGCCTGCCGAAATCGACGCGGCCGTGAAAGCCTGCGATGCCAAAACCCTCGAGGCACTGAGCTTCGCGCGCGACCGGATCGAGGTTTTCCATCGGCGGCAACTGCCGAAAGACGACCGCTTCACCGATGCGCTCGGCGTGGAGCTCGGCTGGCGCTGGAGCGCCATCGAGGCGGTCGGGCTCTATGTCCCCGGCGGCACCGCGGCCTATCCGTCGTCGGTGCTGATGAACGCGGTGCCGGCCAAGGTCGCCGGCGTCGCGCGCGTGGTGATGGTGGTGCCGTCGCCGGACGGAAAGCTTAATCCGCTGGTGCTGGCGGCGGCGCATCTCGGCGGCGTCTCGGAGATCTATCGCGTCGGCGGCGCGCAGGCGGTGGCGGCGCTGGCCTACGGCACCGCGACGATTGCGCCGGTGGCGAAGATCGTCGGCCCGGGGAACGCCTATGTCGCCGCGGCAAAACGGCTGGTGTTCGGCAAGGTCGGCATCGACATGATCGCGGGACCATCGGAAGTGCTCGTCATCGCCGACCACACCGGCAATGCCGGCTGGATCGCCGCGGATCTCCTGGCGCAGGCCGAGCATGACGCCAACGCGCAGTCGATCCTGATCACCGATGACGCAGCGCTTGCCGACGATGTCGCGCGCGCGGTGGAAAGCCAGCTCGCCACGCTGCCGCGTGGAAAAATCGCGCGGGCCTCGTGGCAGGATTTTGGCGCGATCGTTGTGGTCGACACTCTCGACACGGCGGTGCGGCTTGCGAACGCCATCGCCGCCGAGCATCTGGAAATCATGACCGCCGATCCGGAAAGTTTTGCCGCGCAAATCCGCAATGCCGGCGCGATCTTCCTGGGCCCGCATACGCCGGAGGCGATCGGCGACTACGTCGGCGGCTCCAACCACGTGTTGCCGACGGCGCGCTCGGCGCGGTTCTCCTCCGGCCTTGGCGTGCTTGACTTCATGAAGCGGACGTCGATCCTCAAATGCGGGCCGGACCAGTTGCGCGCGCTGGGGCCGGCGGCGATGACGCTTGCGCAGGCCGAAGGCCTCGATGCCCATGCGCGCTCGGTCGGATTGCGTCTCAATCTGCCATGAGCAAACCGCCACCAGAGGACGACTCCAAAAGCTGCATCGTTGCGGTGACGCTCGATGAGGAATCGATCGGGCGTTCCGGACCCGACATCGAGCACGAGCGCGCGATCGCAATCTACGACCTGATCGAGAAAAACCTGTTCGCGCCCGACGGCGCGGAAGAGGGGCCGTTCACCCTGCACATCGCGATCACCGGCAACCGGCTGATGTTCGACATCAGGCGCGAGGACGGCACCCCGGTGGTGGCGCATCTGTTGTCGCTGACGCCGTTCCGGCGCATCGTGAAGGACTACTTCATGATCTGCGACAGCTATTACCAGGCGATCCGCACCGCGACGCCGGACCGCATCGAGGCCATCGACATGGGCCGCCGCGGCATCCACGACGAAGGCTCGCGCACGCTGCAGGAACGGCTGAAGGGCAAGGTGCGGGTCGATTTCGAGACCGCGCGGCGGCTGTTCACGCTGATCTCCGTCCTGCACTGGAAGGGTTAGGCGCGCATGGCTGCGCCTCCGCGCGCGCGGACCCCGCAGGCCGTATTGTTCGCATGCGGCCAGAACGCCGTGCGCTCGCCGATGGCGGAAAGCCTGCTGCAGCAGATGTTTCCCAAGGCGCTGTATGTAAGATCCGCCGGCGTCAGGAAGGGCGAACTCGACCCGTTCGCCGTGGCGGTGATGGCGGAACTCGGCCAGGATATTTCAAAGCACAAGCCGAAGACGTTCGAGGACCTGGACGACTGGGAAGGCTTGAACTTCGACCTGATCATCACGCTGGCGCCCGAAGCGCACCATAAGGCCCTGGAACTGACTCACACCAATGCGGCGGACGTGGAATACTGGCCGACCCAGGATCCGACCGGCACCGAAGGCAGCCGCGAGCAGAAGCTGCAGGCCTACCGCGACGTCTGCGACGGCCTGCTCTCGCGCATCCGCAAGCGCTTCGCCAAGGGCGGCGCGGCGAGCGGGTAGGGCACGGCCGAAGCCACGAACACAGATGTCGTCCCCGCGAAGGCGGGGACCCATACGCCCTGCCGGTGCGGTTTAGGCACAGCTGGGGCAACCGTTCTTTTTCATAACGAATACGGTGGTTATGGGTCCCCGCCTTCGCGGGGACGACAGCGGTGTTGTCTCCCCCAATGCCTTCCGATAGGTTCCGCGCGCATCGTGTCCCCAGCCTTCCGAATCGCAAAATCCCGCATGCTAGGCCGTCCCAAATTCGTTCTCGCCTCCGGTTCGCCGCGACGCCTTGGCCTGCTCAACCAGGCCGGCATCGAGCCCGATGCGCTGCGTCCCGCCGATGTCGATGAGACGCCGAAGCGCGGCGAGCTGCCGCGCGCCTGCGCCAACCGGCTTGCGCGGGCCAAGGCCGATGCCGCGCTGAAATCGGTGCAGCTCGACGACGAATTGCGCGGCTGCTTCATTCTCGCCGCCGACACCGTGGTCGCGGTCGGCCGCCGTATCCTGCCCAAGGCCAACCTGGTCGACGAAGCCTCGCAATGCCTGAGGATGCTGTCGGGGCGCAACCATCGCGTCTATACCGCGATCTGCCTGGTGACGCCGAAGGAGGCATTCCGGCAACGGCTGGTGGAGACCCGCGTCCGTTTCAAGCGGCTCAGCGAGGACGACATCCAGGCCTATATCGGAAGCGGCGAATGGCGCGGCAAAGCCGGCGGCTACGCGGTGCAGGGCATCGCCGGCTCGTTCGTGGTCAAGATGGTCGGCTCCTACAGCAATGTCGTAGGCCTGCCGCTCTATGAGACCATGACGCTGCTCGGCGGCGAAGGTTTTCCGATCCGCTTCGGCTGGTTGAATGCCAGCTAAGCCGCCAGCCAATGCCGGCAAGGCAAAGCCGTGCCCGATCTGCGGCAAGCCGGCTGTCGAGGCCTCAAAACCGTTCTGCTCCGAGCGCTGCCGGGATGTCGATTTGAATCGCTGGCTGTCGGATTCCTATAAAATTCCCGCCGCCAGGGACGACGACGAAGATGCGGATTGAGCACGCCTCTTACCCTCCCCTGAAGGGGGAGGGTCGGCGAGCATCGCGAGATGCTCGACGGGGTGGGGTGACAGCCTCCAACTTGGGCACCGTTCGCGAGGAGAGACTTTCACCCCATCCCGCCGCGCGTTGCACGCGCGTCGACCCTCCCCCTCCAGGGGAGGGTGGCGTGAGCGTCGCGGCGATCGCCTGCAGCATTGATTTTGTCGGGAGCCGTCTTCACACTCCGAAAAAAACGACCTGAGGCAATCGGGCGATCCCATCCGGAGGAGATTGGCCATGCTGAACCGCCGTCGTTTTGTCGGTCTCGCCGCGGCTGCGATCGCAGCGCCGTCCATTCGCCCGTCCCGCGCTGCCGGCGTGGACTGGCCCATAAAACCCGTACGCGTCGTCGTGCCGTTCACGCCGGGCGGCTCGACCGACATCACCGCGCGCCTCATCAGCAATCGCCTGCAGGAGGTCTGGGGCCAATCGGTGGTGGTGGAGAACAAGCCGGGCGCCGGCGGCAACATCGCCGCCGACATGGTCGCGCATTCCGATCCCGACGGCTACACCATCTTCATCTCCGGCCCGGGCATGGCCACCAACCAGTTCCTGTATCCGTCGTTGAGCTACGATTCGGTCAATGACTTCGCGCCGGTGACGCGCCTGATCACCCAGCCCAACCTGATGTGCGTGCCGAATTCCTCGCCCGCCAAATCGGTCAAGGAGTTCATCGCCTATTGCAACGACAACCGGGGCAAGGTCACCTACGCCTCGTCCGGCAACGGCACCACGCTGCATCTCAGCGGCGAACTGTTCAAACGCTTGGCCAACGTCGAGATGACCCACATCCCCTATCGCGGCGGCGCGCCGGCGATCAACGACCTCATTCCCGGTCGCGTCGACGTGATCTTCGACAACATGCCGTCGATCCTGTCGCATGTGAAAGGCGGCAGCCTGCGCGGGCTCGCGGTGACCACCAAGGAGCGCGTCGCCGCCACGCCGGACATCCCCACGATTGCGGAGTCGGGCGTGCCCGGCTTCGACGTGTTCTCCTGGTTCGGCTTCTTCGTGCCGATCAAGACGCCGCAGGAGGTCATCGCCAGGATCAACGCCGACACCAACGCCGCGCTGATCTATGCCCCGGTGAAGTCGCGCTTCGAGGAACTCGGCGCCGACCCGAAGGGCTCGACGCCGGCGGAACTGGCGGCCTTCCTGCAATCGGAAATCGACAAATGGGGCCCGGTGATCCGCGAGGCGAAGATCAGGGTGGAGAATTGAATTCGCATCTCGTGTCCCGGGCGCGATGCGGCGCGTAGCTCTTGCGAAGCGCTGCTTCGCAGAACCGGGACCCCGGTTTCTTTGAGGCGCAGACAACCGGGACCCCGGATCAGCAGCGCACCGCTTCGCGAAGAGCTACGCGCTGCGCTGCATCCGGGGAACGCCAGTGCGTGCCAGCGGCGAAACCCCTTGATTTTCCGTCCCTTGGCCTGGCGAAGCCGTCCGTCGTCGCCCTTCGGGCTATGCCGGACAGGCAGGTGTAGCCGGGTGGACAGGCCCGCCCTGTCTGACTATAACCCGGCGCTCGCAAGGCCCATGGGCCCCGCGGCGCCCGGGTAGCTCAGTTGGTAGAGCATGCGACTGAAAATCGCAGTGTCGGTGGTTCGATCCCGCCCCCGGGCACCACGCTTGGCCTGCCTGTCCGGCATAGCCCGAAGGGCGACGACGGATGGCTACGCGTGGCGCAGCCACGCTGAGACGAGGCGAGCCCGTTCGCCCCGGTCACGCCTCGTCGGACAAGTCCTGATACCTCACAACGTCCGTTATCCCGTCCGCAAGAGTGATGCGATAGATCGCTTCCGCGAAGTGCCGGTTGTCGGCCAGGGCTTCAAGGGGGCTATCGCAGAGGCGGCGCGGCAGTTCGTCAAGGATGTCCGTCAACATGTCGACTTCGAACGGCACATAAGTGCCCGTGGTCATCGAAAAGCCTGCAGGGGTAAAAAGCCTGGTGGCAAACATCTCTCCGGCTGAGAGCGAGCTTTCGAGTCCGATATCGACCAGCCACACCTCGGTGCGCCGAAACAGGTCGATGGCGACAAGTCCCGCCGTTTCGTGGTGCCGTTCTATCAGGAGAACAGAGAAGCGCGCCGCGCGCATCGCCTCAAGGACCAGCGCCTCGTCGGACCCGGGCGCAAACCGGGCCGAGCCGGCAAAACGGTCGATCGCCCGGGAGCGCTGCGGCGAAGCGGTGTGAACGGCGAGGTCGTAGACGTAGTTCATCTCCTCCATGTCCTCGAGGATCAGTGTCTTTCCCCGTGCCAGACCCAATCGGCGGGCCTGATTCAACAGCGCATCGCCCGATATATGCGCCAGGATCTCATGGTGATGCTGCTTGCTGATTTCCCTGAACTGACGATAGCGGGCGAGCACTTCGTCCCGGCTTGACGGCGGATCATCAAACCCGAAGGCGCTTTGTTCGCGAAAGGCGGTGAGGGCCATGGAACTCCCCGGGCTTGGTGGTCAGGTAACGGCGTCTGCGCCGCAACTCTTTCCTCTTTAAATTTTTCGGCTGATTCGCGGAACGGCGAAATTCTTTTCAAGCATGGGGAAGCGGAATTTGCGCTGGATAACGCCCGGCATTTACCGGCATTCAAGGCTCCAGAAGAACCGAAAACCTCCTCACCGTCGGTCACAGCACGCGCGTTCGCGGATTGTCCGGGATGATCGCCGGTCAAATACGCAGGTAGCCCGGATGGAGCGAAGCGCAATCCGGGGATTTCCGCGCGCTGCAACGCTGTCCCGGATTGCGCTTCGCTCCATCCAGGCTACGAAGACTCAGCGAACGATCGGAAGGAGGTGGTGCATTAGGAGCCGGTGTCGGAATAGCAGCCGGAGCGGCTGGCCGGGTCTGGATTTGAGACGTGCCCGGATTGTGGCCGCCCTTGACCACCTGCCCTTCGGTTAAGGGCCGGACCGGGGACCTTGGCGGCGGCTCGTTACCTCGATCGGTCATTCGGTTGCTCCAGCGGGTGGGCGGTACAGCTGAAAAAAGAAAATGTCCATGGCGGATTGTCTTACAAGGATTCGTCTAACCTTGGCGCTTCCTTCATGACCTGCGCGGCATTCGTGCAATCGAAGCCAACTGCAATCGGCGCCTGCATCTGAAGCAGATGGCAGGAACTCCGAACAGCTTCGCCCAAGAAGAACGCCCGGCGATTTCTCGCCGGGCGCTCTTTCAGTGCATCGTTTTGGAGCTCGTAGCTCGTAGGGCGGATTAGCGGAGCGTAATCCGCCACGGCAATGCGAGAGCGAAAGCGGCGGATTACGCTCGCTAATCCGCCCTACGGTCCTCTAATTCCCCACCGTCTGCACCACGCTCGACACCGGCCGCGCGCTCACCGTCGGCAGCTTGGCATCCTTCACCACTTCCGCATCATATTCCGCGAGCGTCTGCATCGGCGCCTTGGCCTTCATCTGCACGACCTTGAAGCCGCCGGCCTTCAGGCGGCCGAGCAGCGTCGGCAGCGCTTCGGCGGTGTGCTTCTGGAAATCGTGCATCAGGATGATGCCCTTGCCGAGCTTGTTGACTTTGGTCATCACGGTTTCCACGATCTTATCCGGCGTGCTGGCCTTGAAGTCGAAGGAGTCGAGGTCGGTGGAGAACATCGCGATGTCGCGGGTGCCGAGATAGGTCACCATCGCGGGCGGGTGCTGCAGCTGCGGGAAGCGGAAGAACGGGGCAGGGGCCGCGCCGAGTGCGAGGCGCACCGCGGAAAAGCCTTTTTCGATCTCGTCCTTGGCCTGCTGGTCGGTCATGCCCTTCTTGTTCAGGTTGACGTGCGACCAGGTGTGGGAGCCGACGGTATGTCCGGCTGCGGCGACCTGCCGCAGGATGTCGGGATGGTAGCTGGCGTGCTTGCCGACGGCGAAGAAAATGCCGGTGGTGCATTCCTCCGCCAGCGCCTTCAGCACGGCGGGCGTGTTCACCGGCCAGGGGCCGTCGTCGAAGGTCAGCACGACCTCCTTCTCGGCCAGAAAATCCAGCTGCTTGAAATGCTCGAAGCCGAATCCCGGTCCGCCGGTGGTGTCGATTTCGACCACCCGGCCGATGCCGAGCGCATTGGGATTGGCGCAGGCGCGTTTTGCGGGGGCGGTCGCGGGTTTTGGCTCGGAAGCGGGCACCGTGCCGGTGACATCGGCGAGTGCGTCCGCCTTCGCGGCAAGCTGCGCCGCCGGCGCAACCGGCGCCGGAGTTTGCTCGACCGCTTGAATTTTTTCAGGCGGAGTAGCCGAACGCGTCATCCACACGGCGCCGCCGGCGCCCACCGAAACCAACCCCGCGACGACCAACCCGGCTACTAAAACGCGCATCGCATTCCCCACAACGAATGGAACCGCGCGTCATCGCGTGGCCCGTTCGTTGTGTTTTAGAGCAATAACGCAAAGCATCCGTTAATGATGAGAGCTTTCGTGCCCCGGACGCAGCGCAGCGCGTAGCTCTTGCGAAGCGGTGCGCTGCAGAGCCGGGGCCGCAACGGACGCCGGCGTACGGTACGGTCCCGGTTCTGCGAAGCAGCGTGAAGGACGCTGCATCGCGCCCGGGACACGCGGATACATGATCACCCCAGGATCGACCTCAGGGCGAACCACGCCACGCCGCCCCAGATCACGGCGGCGCCGCCGATCACCAGCGCACAGGCGCAACGCTCGCCCCCGGTCCGGGTCGCCGTCATTTTTCGAAAGAACCCGCCGCTAGGCGCCGCGCGGCGCTGCGCGTTCGGCCGGATCGCGGCCGATCAGGGATTGCAGTTCCTTCAGGTCGGTGAACACGTCGGCCTGGCGGCGCAGTTCGTCGGCGATCATCGGCGGCTGGGTCGAGATGGTGGAGACGACGGTGACGCGGACGCCACGGCGCTGCAAGGCCTCGACCAGCGAGCGGAAATCGCCGTCGCCGGAAAACAGCACGATGTGGTCGACATGGCAGGCCAGTTCCATCGCATCGACGGCGAGCTCGATATCCATGCTGCCCTTGACCTTGCGGCGGCCGTTGGCGTCGAAAAATTCCTTTGTCGCCTTGGTGACGACGGTGAAGCCATTGTAGTCGAGCCAGTCGATCAGCGGACGGATCGAGGAAAATTCCTGGTCCTCGATCACGGCGGTGTAATAATACGCGCGTACCATGGTGCCGCGGCCCTGGAATTCCTTCAGCAGGCGCCGGTAATCCATGTCGAAACCGAGCGCCTTGCCGGTCGCGTGAAGATTGGCGCCATCGATGAAAAGCGCGATCTTGTCTGATTGGGGCATAAGGATTTGTCTCACTGAAAATTAAAGGCAGTCACGGAAGCGTAATATCAAAGCTCGGAATCGCGTTCGGGCCGGAAAAGCTGCGACTGATTTATGCGCGCACCAGATTTAGGAAACGTGACCCGTGCGATCTTGTCATCACGTGCCAATAAGTTGACTTTCTGCGCCGCACGGCCGGCAGCGGAGGCCGAACATCGACCTACCGGTTTCGAACATGCTTTGAGAAAATGCAGATGGTCTGGCCTGGAAACAGGTTGTTCTGGTCGAAAATATCCGACGCAATCCGCTCGATCGGTTCGCGCAGGCGCCTGAATTGTGCTTCCCGCTCGTCGGGGCGCACGCCCTTTTCGCCGGCAAGATCGTCCATCGCGGTGCTGCTGATCTCGCAGTCGACGATTCCCCGCTCGTGCATCATGGTGAATTCAAAGGCCATCCGGTTGGCGTCGTAACCCAAAATCCGTCCACGCTTCAGCGGCATCGGTCTCTCCTCAGTCCTGTCCTCTGGCCAGCGCAATGAAATCGTCAAATACCGTTACGGCCTGCGCAATCTCGGTGCAGCTGCAACTGTCGACGGATGATTTCGCCGCGTGATCGAACAGCTCCAGCCAGAACAACGGCGCATCGGCGGCGCCGTCCGGCGCGACGTCGAACATGAGGATTTCGAAGGCGCCGATCCGTTCGAGCGAAATCATCCGCGTGCCCTGCGCGTTTTGCGGAAGGCCCAGAAGCTTGATGTAGGCCTGCGAAATCCGTAATTCGCCGAGCTTGTTGTCGTATGTCTTGGACACGGTCTGCCACGAGTGTTAGAGCGGGGGCTTCCGCGATCATGCGCCTCGCCGGACGGTTGCCTGACACCTCAAGCGACCGCGCAACTCCCGCGCTGGCGGCGACCGGCGCGAAGGCGGACGGCCGGGAGGCGAGATTTAAAAGACAAGGCGCGGGCGATCTTGCTATCATGCGCCAATAATTTGACGTTCCGTGCCGCGATGACTTGCTGGCCGTGAACGGACAGGCGAGACGCAGGATCAACCTTCGTGCGCGCTTCCGGACCGATGCGATTTAATGCGATGCCGAGCGCCACCGGTGGCATTGCCCGCCTGATCTCGACGCGCCTGATCGAAGCCGGCATTGATCCGGCTCCACTGCTGGCGCGCGCCGGGTTGACGGTCGAGCAGATCGACGATCGCAACGCCCGCCTCAATGCGCAGAGCCAGATCAAGCTTCTGGAACTCGCCGCGGAAGCGTTGCAGGACGATTTCATCGGATTTCATCTGGCACAGGACTACGATCTTCGCGAGATCGGGCTGCTTTATTACGTGCTGGCGTCGTCGGAGATACTGTCCGATGCCCTGCACCGCACCGAACGCTATAGCGGCGTTGCAAATGAAGGAATCTCACTGCAAGCCCGCATCGGCAAGGAAACGGGAATCGCGCTCAACTATGTCGGCATGGACCGGCGGTCGGATCGGCATCACATGGAATTCTGGCTGATGTCGCTGGTCCGCTTGTGCCGGCAGCTTACCAATCGCCGCCTGATGCCGAGCCGGATCGGGGTCATGCACCACCGGAAAAAGACGCCCGCCGAATTCAGGTCGTTCTTGGGCTGCGAGATCGAATTTGGCTCGAGCGTGGACGAGGTGGTTTTTCCGGCAGCCGTGAAACTCATGCCGGTGGTGAGTGCCGATCCGTATCTCAACGAGCTGCTGCTGAAATATTTCGAGGAGGCGATCGCGCATCGCCCAGTGACCGGCGCCACGTTGCGTTCGAATGTGGAGAACGCGATCACGCCGTTGCTGCCGCATGGCAAGGCGAACGCCGGCGAGGTCGCCCGCCAGCTCGGCATGAGCCACCGCACCCTGGCGCGCCGGCTTGCGGTGGAGGGGCTGACCTTCTCGGAAATCCAGACCGAGCTGAAAACCGACCTCGCCAAGCGCTATTTGCGGGACGGCGATCTGCCGATTTCGCAGATCGCCTGGCTGCTCGGCTACCGCGAAGTCAGCGCCTTCACCCACGCGTTCAAGCGCTGGACCGGGACGACGCCGCGGCAATCGCGGGCGCAGGGGCGGTTCGTGTCGGGCGGAAAACGCATCAGAGGAGCGGGATCCGGCGCCCAGGCCCGCTCGCGCCGCTAGAGCATCTGCGTCGGGTGGGCAAAGGCGCGCACTTCGCGCCGTGCCCACCATTTTCAAGCTCGGCACGATGGTGGGCACGCTCAATGGGGCGCGCGTTCGCGCGACCCATTGGCTTTGCCCACCCTACGGCTGCTAGGCAGGGAAGGGAACGAAGGATCGCAGATGAGCACTTGGCCTTGGCGAGATTTCCGGTTATATAACCGGAAACTAGACCTGACTTGAGGTTACTCCATGGCCACACGATCTCAGCGCAAAGCAACCCGCGCCCATCGCTCCCGCGCGGCGGGGCGGGGCTTGGTGCGGGTCGAGGTTCAGGCTCGTAAGAGAGACGCTGGCCTGATCCGGGCGCTGGCAGAAACGCTGCGCGGCCGGCCTGAAAAGGCCGAGGCGCTGCGGTCGACGCTCGCCAATGCTTTGTTGCATCCCGAGGCGAAGACCGCCTTTGACATCTTCGGTTCGGATCTCTCCGACGAGGTCTTTATCGGAGTGTTCGACCAGCCGCGCCAGCGCGATTGGCGCGAGGTCGATCTGTGAAATTTCTACTTGATACCAACCTCATTTCCGAGATTCGCAAGCGCGACCGTGCCCATCCGAACGTCATTCGCTGGGTTGCCCGCACCGCTGTCGAGGAAATCGGGACAAGCGTTCTGGTACTCGCGGAAATTCGCCGCGGCATCGAGTTGAAGCGGCGGAGCGACCCGCAACAGGCGAAATCTCTCGACCGATGGTTTTCGCAAATGCGGATGCGGCTCGGGGAGCGCGTTCTGCCCGTCGACGAGCCGGTCGCCGAAGCCTGGGCGTTGCTGGGGATTCCCAATCCCGCGCCGCTGATCGATGGACTGCTGGCCGCGACCGCGAAAGTGCATGGTTTGACTCTGGTGACCCGCAATGTCGCGGACATGGCAATGGCGGGTGTGTTGGTGCTCGATCCGTTTTCCGGGTGACGGGGATTGCCATTGGCGGCGGTCGTCGATCTTCCAACTGCGTAGGGTGGGCAAAGGCGCGCACTTCGCGCCGTGCCCACCATTTTCGATCCCGGCACGATGGTGGGCACGCTCAACGGGGCGCGCGTTCGCGCGACCCGTTGGCTTTGCCCACCCTACGGCCGCTAGCGCGCGTACAGCACGCTCGGCAGCCAGAGCACGATCTGCGGGAACACGATGCAGAGCCCGACGCCCAGCCATTGCAGCGCCATGAAATTGACGGCCGCGCGGAAGATCGTGGCCATGGTGATCTCGGGCGGCGCGACGCTTTTCAGGTAGAACAGCGAGTAGCCGAATGGCGGCGACAGGAACGCCATCTGCATGTTGACCATGAAGATGACGCCATACCACAGCGGCACGTCCTCGGCGCGCACGCCGGGCAGGCCGAACAGTCCGCCCCATTCCAGGCTCTTCAAGATCGGCACGAAGATCGGCACGGTCAGCAGCAGGATGCCGACCCAGTCGATGAACATGCCGAGCACGAACAGGATCACCATCATCAGCATCAGGATGCCGTAAGGCGGTAGCCCGGTGCCGAGAATGGTGTTGGCGACGAAGGTCTGGCCGCCCTTGACGATGAAGAAGCCGACGAACATCGTGGCGCCGAAGAAGATCCACATCACCATCGCGGTCGCCTTCAGCGTGGCGATGCATGCCTCCTGCACGGCGGGCCAGTTCAGCCTGCGGTGCAGCGCGGAGACGAACAGCGCGCCGAAGGTGCCGATGCCGGCAGCCTCGACCGGGGTTGCGATGCCGACGAAGATCACCCCCAGCACCAGGATGATCAGCAGCAGCGGCGCGATGCAGTTCTTGAGCAGCCTGAATTTCTCCCGCGTGCTGACGCGCTCTTCCAGCGGCAATGCGGGGCCGAGGCTGGGATTGATGTAGCAGCGGATCAGGATATAGGCGATGTAGAGTCCGGAGAGCAGGAAGCCCGGGAAGATCGAGCCGACCAGCAGTTCGCCGAGCGACTGCTGCGCCACCACCGCGTAGACGATCGCCATCACCGAGGGCGGAATAAGGATGCCGAGCGTGCCGCCCGCCAGCAGCGACCCGCAGGCGAGCTTCTGGTCGTAGCCGCGCTTGAGCATCGCCGGCAGCGCGATCATGCCCATGGTGACTTCGGTGGCGCCGACGACGCCGACCATCGCGGCCAGCGCCGTGCATGCGAGCACGGTCGCCGCCGCAAGGCCGCCCTTTACCGCGCCCAGCCACTTATAGACGGCATCGAACAGCTCCTCGATGATGCCGGCCTTCTCCAGCATCGCCGCCATGAAGATGAACAGCGGCACCGCGGAGAGCTGGTAGTCGGTCATGAACGGGAAGATGCGCGACGGCATCATATTGAGGATGGCGGAATTCCCGAACAGGAACAGGAACACCACCGCGAGCGAGCCGGTGCAGAACGCCATCGGCAGGCCGAGCGCGAGCAGCACGCCGAGCGAGCCGAACAGCAGCAGCGTCAGCCATGCAATATCGATTTCCCAACCCATGGCTCATGCTCTCCCACGCGTCAGGATGATGACGTCTTTGATCAGTTTGGAAATGCCCTGCAGCAGCAGCAGCGTCGCGCCGATCGGCATCATCAGCTTCACCGGCCAGTACTGCACGCCCCACTCGGTGAAGGAGACTTCGCCGACACCGCCCGGATTGAACGAGTCCATCGAGAAGCGCCAGCTCGTCGCCAGCAGGGTCAGGACGAAGATGAAGAAGAACACCGATGTGATGATGTCGGCGATCGCCTTGCCGCGTGTCGAGAATTTTACGTAGAACACGTCGACGCGGACATGCTGGTCGCATTGATAGGCATAGGCGCCGGCGATCATGTACTGCATGCCGTACATCAGGAACATGCTTTCATGCAGCCAGTTGGTCGGCGAATTGAACGCGAAGCGCGCGATCACCTCGTAATAATAGCCGAACACCGAGATGACGGCCCAATAGGCGACGAACTCGCCGGCGCGGATGTTCACCCACTCGATCGCGTCGGTGAAGCGGGTGTGGATGCGCAGCGTCGGATCTTCGTGGGTGCCGATCGCCGGCACGTCCGGCACGACAAGTTCGGGCGGCGCGTTGGTCCGCTCCGCGGCCTCGCGGATTTTCTGCCTGCGCACCAGAACGGGCAGCAGCACGGCGTCGACCAGCAACATCGCTGCCATAAGGATCGCCAGCCAGCGCGAATAACTGTACCAGCGGGTCAGATCCCCCTGCGCTTCTTCGAAATCCAGTTTTGCCTTCGGCACCCCAGCATCGGCTTTGGCAAGGCGCTCCTGCATTGCCGGAGTCGCGTCCACGCCGGTCTGTATCTTCGCATGGTCAAGTTCGGATATTGCGGCCCCGACTTCCGCGCGGGTTCGCGAGACGTCTTCGCGGCGGTCGCGGATCACGTCGGTGGTGTGCAGGATGAGCAGGAATACCGGAATGAAGATAAGGCCCCAGTTGCTCCGCAGATAAAAGCGATGCAGTCCCATGAAGCCTGAGCAAAGCCAGAACATGTAGGCGATGAACAGCGATGGGCCCTTCGGAACACCGTTCCGGAGCTGACGCGCTACCAGCATCATGGCGACGATCGGAAACACGAGCAGAGTGCCCCAATAGAGCCAATGGGGCAGCACAAACGGAAGGCTGGGCATTGGTTTCCCCGGAAGTTTCTTGGCCTGTAACGATTAAGGAGATTATTGGCCGGCGCCCCATGCCGGCAAGACGAGCGAACGGCGGCGCGGACTTATCCGCGCCGCCGCTTGCGGCCTCAAAGATCGAGCTTCTGACCCTGATACATATCGGGCGTGACGTAGCCGAAGCTTGGCGATTCCATCACCTCCAACTGGGCCTTGAAGACGCGCGCGGCGTCCTTGTCCTTGTTGGCCCATTTGAACCAGATCGGCACCGCGACGCGCTGGAATTTCTCCAGATCGGACGACGGCAGCCGGTTGATCTCGGTGCCGGCCTTGATGAATTTCGGCCAGGCTTCCATGTCGGCCTTCTGGATCGCCGCGTGATGCAACGACGAATAGGCCTCGATTTCGAGCTCGACCCACGCCTTCATCTTCGGCGACAGCTTGTTCCAGTGGTTCATGCCGACGCAGAAGTCCATCAGGTCGACCGGCTGATAGATCGACTCGAGCCCGACCGGCCCGGTCCAGATGTATTTGGTGACCTGCTGGAAGCCGAGGTCCCAGTTGACCGCGGGACCCGTGTAGTCGGCCGCCTCGATGGTGCCTTTCTCCAGCGCCGAAAACACCTCGCCGCCGGGGAGCAGCGTGGTCTTGGCGCCGATCGCCGCAAACCCTTCGGCGATCATGCCGCCGGGGACGCGGAGCTTGAGGTCCTTGAAGTCCTCGATCGAACGGATCGGTTTCTTGGAATGGATGATATTCGGGCCATGATGGATGCGCCCGACATACATGATGTTCTGCTTGGCGAAAATCTCGCGCGCCATCTTGAGACCGTCCTTGCCGTAGAAGAACACGTCCCATTCGTGGGGGTAGCGCAGGCCCATCAGGTAGGACGACAGGAACGCGGTGGCCGGCACCTTGCCGACCCAATAGACCGTGAACGAGTTCATCGCCTCCAGCACGCCGTTCTTGACGCCGTCGAGCAGTTCGAAATCGCCGACCACTTCCTTGGCGGCGAAAGGCTTGAACTCGAGTTCGCCGCCGGTCTTTTCCTTGATCGTGGCGGCCCAGGTCTTGAAGGTGTTGAGTCCAACGCCGGCCGGCCAGGAGGTCTGCACCTTCCAGGTCGTGGTTTCGGCGGCTTCGGCGTTGCGGATATAGGGCGCGCTGATGGCAGCGGCTCCGGCGACGGCGGCGCCGCCCAAAACGGCGCGGCGGGTCGTCGGCGTGTCTCGACGCAGTGTCATTGATTCCTCCCTTGGCGTTTCTGAACTCCGGATCGGCGTTTTCTTGTTGTTGTGTTTGGTAGTGTGATGCCGCCGTACGAAACCATCAACCCGAAATCTGCGGCTTTATGCCCGGGGGTTATCGGGAATTTGTCGAATATGACGGCTTTGGTGCCGCCTTAGACTAAAGACGAAGCCTTGTTGCGCGCTGCACCAGTCGGCATTCGTCTGCGCAATGCTCCGGTTTCGGCAGCGCGTGCCGACCAAGGTATGAGGTGACACACCGACAACCGGGCTCCGCAATCATCCAGCGCTGATGTATATTTGCGGGCTTGGAGGCCTCTGGCCTCGGCTCGGTCTGTGTTCCACATCGCAGGCCGGGCTCTTTTTTTGAGCGAGGTGTCCTCAAGCCGTCGGCTGCATCGCTCCTCGAGCGGCCAGCATCGCCCGGCGATCGTGGATCAAGGTCTGAAGTCGATGCGCGGTCACGTTCAACGTTGTGACGTCCATCGCATTTTCTTCGTCGCCGCCGGCCGCCACGGTACGCTGCGCGCGCAGGATTTCGTCGATGGCATCCTCGATTTCCTCGAGTTCGGATTCCTTGTCGGCCCTGCGGATTCTGCGCCCCAGGGTGTAGAGCGAATCCAGCGCGGCTTCCCTGGTTTGCGGCTTTCCCACTCCGAGAAATTTCCACGCCGCCGCCAGCACGGTGGCGAGGGCGCCCAGGATCATCGGCGTGAGATAAATCACATTGCCCCACTCGTCGAGGAAGCTTTGCGTGGTGGCGTTATAGACCGCGGCCGCTCCCGGATGCACCGGCAGATAGGCATCGGGGTCGGTGTCGGGGGCGCTGACCTGCGCCAGAACCGGTATTTCGCCGGTCAGGTCGCGGCGCGCCGCGAGCAGCGCCTTGGTCAGGCTGGTGACCAGATCGTTGCCGAGTTTCTTGTGGGCGACCAGATAGAGCTGGACTCGCAATGTGGTGAGATCGTCGTCGGGAACCGGGGGCGCGCCGCGCAACGTCCCCTTCGGCACGTCGAAACTCTCATAGGCGCGGGTGTTCTGCGCAATGGCGCCGGCGGATTCGATCGGGATCAGCACCGGGTTCGCCTTGGCGTTCTGCGGAAACAGGTTGCGCACCAGCGTCAGATATTTCTCGGTGAGAGGAATCACGATCAGGATGGCGTTGACTTCCTTGGTCTCGATGGCGCGCCTTGTATCCGCGGGCGCGATATTCTTGAATACGACACCGGCCTTGGCCAGGTCGTATTCCCTGGTCAGCACATCGACGACTTTCCGGTTGATCTCGCCCCCGACCACGCCGACCGTGCGGCGTTTCAAACCCGCCACGTCGGAAATCGGCGATCCCGGCGGCGCGATCAGCAGCACCACGGCCTTGGCCACCACGATGACGGCCTGGGCCTGCGACAGGTCGCCGACGTCGCCGCGAACCACCGCGAGATCGGCCTTGCCGGACGAAAAGTCGTTGGCGGCTTCAAGCGCGCTGCCGGTTTCGATCGGCTTCAGCCGCACCGGCGCGTTCATGACGACGAGGCGGCCGGCAATCGCCGAGATCACTTTCGCGGCCTCGCCGTCGAGCGAGCCGACTGCGATCGTCAGCGTCACCGGCTTGGTGAACCAGCGGTACGCGAACAGGCCCGCGCCGGCCGCCAGAACAAAAAGTCCGACGACCAGGACGGCGCGAAGCCAGGTCGGCAATCTTATCGAATTCATGCTCGCTCCCGATTGGCTTTGGTCGTCGCACTTGATCCGAACATTTGTTTCCCGCAGAAAGGTCGCAATTCTGACAAGAGCCGGCTTTCAATTCGGCCGGGCAATGGTCACACCGACGCCTGCCTCAATCAATTGCCCCTGAGGTCGATGGGCGGTCCTGCAGGGATGGAAAGCAAGTCAATGAATCAGCGAGGATTAGGTCTGGGCGCAGTGCTGGCGTTCGCATTGTGCATCATGGGTCAAAACGGCGCGTGGGCGCAAGGCACTCCGCAGGGCACCCCGGAGCAGCAGGCGGCATGCCAGCCCGACGTGATGCGGCTGTGCGGCAATTTTATCCCGGATGTCGATCGCATCGTCGCATGCCTGAAGTACAATGAGCCGAATTTGAACCCGGCCTGTCACGACGTGATGTTTCCGTATGTGCCGGAAGAGCCGAAGCCGAAAGCCAAGGCGAGGCCTAAAGCGAAGCCGAAACCGAAGAAGAAGCCGGGCTGATACCGGCGTGCACACTTTGTCCGCGTCGTCCCGGCGAACGCCGGGACCCATAGACGCCGAGCGTGGTTTTGGGCACTAGTTGACCATACAACACCGCCGTCATCCTGAGGTGCTCGCCGTTCTTCACGGCGAGCCTCGAAGGATGGGCCACAAGCGCCCGCGGCCGTCCTTCGAGACGCCGCGCAAGCGCGCGGCTCCTCAGGATGACGGCTGAGTGTGTGGCGCGGAAAAAGCAGCAGTGGCGCGCCGTGTTACCGCGGCGGACGGAAATCGATGCTGCGCAGGATCACGCCCGGAGGATTGCCCTCGAGCTCGACATCGAGAAACTTTCGCGAGGCGCGTTCCTCGATGCGGTCGCGCAGCCGCAAAAACTGCTGCTCGCGCTGCTCCGGAGTGATCCGGGTCGATCCTTCCAGCCGATCCATGGCGTCGGTGGAGATGGCGCAGGGCACCTCGGTCTTGTCGTTCATCATGGTGAACAGCACGACCATCCGGTTGAAGTCGTAAGCCTGAAAGCCGCCTTGCGTGAGCGCCATGAGGAGCTCCTCTGCTGCTGACGATAATGATGGATTGGAGCCGACGGTGCGCCGTTTCAGGCAGAATAGCCATGGTTTTCTTGTGAGCATGACCGCTTTAAGTCGAATCGCCATGTCGCTCAGTTCACCCTCCCCTGGAGGGGGAGGGTCGACGCGCGTGAAACGCGCGGCGGGGTGGGGTGAAAGTCTCTCCTCGTGTGCAGTGCCCGAGGTGAGACTGTCACCCCACCCCGTCGAGCATCTGGCGATGCTCGCCGACCCTCCCCCTCCAGGGGAGGGTAAGAGCCGCGCTTCAACTTAAACTCATCACGCTCTATCCCGTCCGCGCCCGTCGCCCCTCGATCGGATAGGCCGGATCGTTGAACCCCGGTGTCGAGGGATGGCCGGAGGCGACCAGGCGGTCGACCAGGGCTTCGTCCTCGGCGGTGAAGCGATAGTCGAGCGCGCGGAGATAATCGTCCCACTGTTCCTCGGTGCGCGGGCCCGCGATCACGCCGCTGACGAACGAAGAGTTCAGCACCCACGACACTGCGAACTGCCCGGCGGTGATGCCTTTTGCCTCGGCATGCCGGCGAATTTCCTGCGCCAGCCGGATCGATTCCGGCCGCCACTCGGTCTGCATCATCCGGGTGTCGTTGCGCCCGGCGCGGGTGTCCTTGTCGGGCGGCGCATCGGGTTGATATTTTCCGGTCAATACGCCGCGCGCCAGCGGGCTGTAGGGCACGATGCCGAGGCCGTAATAGCGGCAGGCCGGAAAGTGCTCGACCTCGGGCATGCGGTTCATCGCGTTATAGTAAGGCTGGCTGACAACCGGGCGGTCGATGCCGAGGCGGTCGCAGATGTTGCAGATTTCGGCGACGCGCCAGGCGCGATAATTGGAAACGCCGAAATAGCGCACCTTGCCCTGGCGGATCAATTCGCCCATCGCGCGCACGGTCTCCTCGAGCGGCGTCGAGTGGTCTTCCTTGTGCAGATAATAGATGTCGATGAAATCGGTGCCGAGCCGCTTCAGGCTTTCCTCACAGGCCTGCAGCACCCATCGCCGCGACAGCCCGCCGCGATTGGGATCGTCGCCGGACTGGTTGGCGAGTTTTGTGGCGAGGATCCAGTGCTGCCGGCTGTTGGAAATGGCGCGGCCGACCACCTGCTCCGATTTCCCGCCATTATAGGCATCCGCGCTATCGATGAAGTTGATGCCGGCCTCGCGCGCCTTCGCAACGATCCGCGACGAGGTCGCCTCGTCGGTCGGGCCGCCGAACATCATGGTGCCGAGACAGATCGGCGAGATTTTCAGGCCGCTGCGGCCGAGTGGGCGGTAGTCCATGGGTGACTCCTCACGTTCGTGTTTATTCGTAGGGTGGACAAAGGCGCTCTTGCGCCGTGCCCACCGATTCTTGCGCGATTGCAAGATGGTGGGCACGGCGCTTCGCGCCTTTGCCCACCCTACGATCTGCGCTAACTCTTCATTATCTTAAACACCCCACTAGCCATCGCGACGCAGCGTTCACCAGCGGTCAGTTCGGTGGTCATGAAGATCAAACTGCGGGTCGCGCGCACGACGCGCGGTTTCGAGATCAGGATTTCGCCGATCTTCGCGGCATCGACGAATTGGGTATCGAACTGCACCGTGGCCAGGCTGGTTTTGCCTGACACGTACCGCGCCGTCATGCCGGAAGTGCGGTCCGCAAAGGTCATCAACACGCCGCCCTGCACCACGCCGCGGCGGTTGTGGTGCTTGTCCTCCGCGATCAGCGCGTATTCGTGAACGTCGTTGACGACCCGATGCCACAGCGGTCCGACCAGCGCGATGAATCCGGTGGCGTCGACGACGCTCCAGCCAAGCGATTTGAGTTTCTCGGCCGTCGCCTCGGTCATGGATGATCCTTCGGGCTTTCATCGCGCAAATTTGAACCTTTTCATCAGTCGCGCGGCTGGTGTAGTCAAGCCGGATGATGCAGCCCTTCAACGATGCCACAAGGCGGAATATTGCGCAGTGCTGTGCGGCGTTCGCGCGGCTCGAACCGCCGAGTGTGACCGGCCTGAAGCCGGCCGCGGTCGCCATCGCGTTGGTGGACGCAGGCGACGGTTCGGGGGGAACGGCGCTGCTGCTGACGTTGCGCGCCTCCGGCCTTCGCGCCCACTCCAGCCAATGGGCGCTGCCCGGCGGGCGCTGCGACGCCGGCGAGACGCCGGTGATGGCGGCGTTGCGCGAACTGCATGAAGAACTCGGCCTTGGGCTCAAGCCTGACGACGTGCTGGGCCAGCTCGACGATTATCCGACCCGCTCCGGCTATCTCATCACGCCCGTGGTGGCGTGGGCCGCCGACAGCGCAAAACTCAAGCCAAATCCGGCCGAGGTGAGATCGGTACACCGCATTGCGCTCGGCGATGTCCAGCAACCCGACGCCTTCGACTTCGTGACGATCCCGCAGAGCGAGCGCCGGGTGATCCGCTTCCGCCACGCCGGCCGGTACATCCACGCGCCGACCGCCGCGCTGATCTACCAGTTCCGCGAAATGCTGGCCGGCCGCGACACCCGCGTCGCCGAGCTGGAGCAGCCGGTATTCGCCTGGAAATAACCTTTTGGCGGATTGCGGACCGTGGGCTTTTTGGGCGACCATCCGGTCAAATCAATAACAACTGCGAGGACTCGCCGAATGCGCATCTGGAATAGTTTGTTTGGCGCCGTCGCCGCCACGGCATTCATGCTGTCGAGCGTGCTCGCGCCTGCGCAGGCGCAGACCTATCCGAACCGGGCGATCACGCTGGTGATTCCGTTTGCGCCGGGCGGCAGCACCTCGATCGTCGGCCGCGGCATCGCCGACAAGATGAGCGAGTTGCTCGGGGAAAAAGTCGTGGTCGACAACCGGCCGGGCGCCGGCGGCACCGTCGGCACCAAGGCGGTGGCGAAAAGCGAGCCCGATGGCTACACCCTGGTGCTGGGTTATACCGGCACGCTGGCGATCGGACCGTCGCTGTACAAGAACGCCGGCTACGATCCGCGCAAGGATTTTGCGCCGATCGGCCTGATCGGCAACGCGCCGAATTCGCTGGTGGTGCATCCGTCGTTTCCCGCCAAGACCATTGCCGAACTGATCGCCTACGCCAAAGCCAATCCCGGCAAGGTCAATTTCGGCTCCGCAGGTGCAGGCACCGTGAGCCACATCACCGGCGAATACTTTGCCGCTTCTGCCGGCATCAAGCTGGTGCATATTCCCTACAAGGGCACCGGTCCCGCGCTGACCGATCTGCTGGGAGGCCATATCCCGATGGCGTTCGCGCCGATCCCCGCCTCGCATCCGAACGTCTCCGCCGGAACGCTGCGCGCGCTGGCGGTGACCAGCACGACCCGTTCCAGCCTGATGCCGGACGTGCCGACCATTTCCGAAACCGTGCTGCCCGGATTCGACGCCTCGCTGTATTACGGGCTGGCGGCGCCCGCCGGCACGCCGCGGCCGATCGTCGACAGGCTCAACAAGGCGTTGCGCGATGCGCTCGCCTCCGACGAGGTGAAGCGGCAGCTGACGCAGGACGGCACCGAAATCACCCCGGGCACGCCCGAGGACTATGCCGCCTTCATCGACAAGGACGAAAAGAAGTGGTCGCAGCTGGTCAAGGCCAGCGGCGTCGAGCAGGAGTGAGCGAGGAATCGTAGGGTGGGCAAAGGCGCGCTCTTCGCGCCGTGCCCACCATGCAACGCTGATGGTGGGCACGCCATTGGCCGCGCATTCGCGCGACCGTTGGCTTTGCCCACCCTACGCTCTAAACAAGTGACATGCTCACGTCTCCGATTCGCCGATGTTCCGGAACTCTCGCGTTAGCGCTGCTGCTGACCGCGCCGCAGGCGCTCGCCGTGGACGCTGTGGCGATCCCCCCAGCAACGGCGAATGCATTTGCGCAGGCGGCATCGCCGCAAGCGATCGCGGAATACAAGCGCAGGCTGAAGGAATATCTCGAGGCCCGCGCGGCTTTCGACGCGGAGGCCGGCGCCTACTGGAGTTCGATCTCGGAGAAGCGGCGCGGACGCAATGCCAAACGCCGCGACCGCCAGCAGATCATGCTCGACGACTATGTGCTGACGCAGCCGCCGGTCTATGACGGACCGAAGCGGCCGGTGGATCCGTCGCCGGAGCCGGAAAGGCCGCCGCGCGAGCGCAAAACCATTCCGCTTGTCGCCGATCTGCTGAAGGCCGCCACCGAGCATTTCCAGTTCACGCCGCAACGTCCGGCCAACGAAATCGAGTTCAAGCGCGCCTACGCCCGCGTCGCATCGGCTGCGGGGCTGACGCGCGAGCAGGCGGTGCGGGTCTACTCGTTCGAAACCGGCGGCAACGGCAATCACGACATGCAGTCGGGCTTGAGCGCATCGCGGCCCGGCTCGCGCGCGATTTCGACCGCGATCGGCTACAACCAGCTGCTCACCACCAACAGCGTCGAACTGGTCGCCGAGCAGGGCCATGACATCCTACGCGCGCTGACCGAAAAGGCCGCGCGACTGTCCGGCCCGCCGCGCCAGGCGATGGACCACAAGGTCGCGGTGTTCAAGCGCATGGTGGCGTTCGCGCGTTCGGTGCCGGACGAATGGGCCGCGCACGAAAAACTCGCCGACACGCCGCAGGGCTGGGCCGTCCACGCCATGGTGCTGGACATCGACGTCGGCCCGCTGCTGCAGACCCACAAGCTCTTGACCTCGGTGATCTTCGCGCGAACCAAGGGCTACAGCCGTCCGCTGACCGCGTCCGAACTGGAGATGATGAACCTGACCGGCGACGGCACCGGCCTCGACATGGTGACCATGCCGCAGGCAATGCGCGAGCAGGTCCCGACTTCGAATTTCTTCCAGCGCTCCGGCTACGAGCGCAACCCGGTGGCGGTCCGCAACAACACGGTGGCGAAGCTGCTGGCGGTCACCGATGCGCGGATGGACAGCAATTCCAATAACCAGGGCGCCAAGGATCTGGCCGCGGCGTTTTAGCTATCGTCGTCCCCGCGAAGGCGGGGACCCATACGCCGTGTCGTCTCGTTTCGGCACCGGAGTAGAGGCCTCTGCAACAAGCGAGGCCAGGGGTTATGGGTCCCCGCCTTCGCGGGGACGACATCTGTTGGATTTACCCCGGCCCGAACTTGAACTTGCCGTCGCCTTCCAGATACGGCCCGCTGCGCATGTAAAGCTGGCCGTTCTCGCCGATGAAGAACAACGTGCCCTTCGGCACCTTCTTGGCGCCCTTCAAGAGATCCTTGGCGTTGTTGGTGCCCATCTTGTAGGAATACGTCTTGCCGTCCTTGTCGTAGGCATAGCCCATGTCAGGCGACAGCACCCACGGCGTCGGCTTGGTGCTCTGCGCGCCCGCCGATGTCGCCAGCGCGATCAGCGCGACCGCGGCTAAAATTGTTTTCGTTGAAAATCTCGTCATCGTGCATTCTCCAGCCACTGATCTTGATTGAGGTCACCCGACGGCGCCAGCCAGTTTTTGAACAAACCACGAACGCCATTGCGGCGTCAATACAACGCGAGTTGGTTCGCGACTTTGTCATTTCACGATTCAAGCTTCGCGGCTATCTTCCTTCTTTCAGTTTCAAGCCGTCCTGTGAGAGCGGCCATGGGGATGTCAGGATGAACCACGTAGTGAAGGCCTGTTGTTTTATCGGATTGTCGGTTTCGATTCTGGCGCCGGCCGCGCATGCGGCCGAATACCAGCTCAGCAACAACCAGCGCATTTCCTGCAGCCGGGGCTTGAGCCCGGGCAAGCTCAGCACCGCAACATGCAGGTCCTACGCCTATGTCTTCAACGTCAAGACCTCGGAATATTTCAGGTGTTCGGTGAGCATGTCGCTGACCCGCGACAACAAGGAAGTGATCAACAACCAGAGCGAAGGCAGCTGCGTCAAGAAGCCCCGCATCTTCGACACCGATTCGAACTATTCGTTCGACGCCACCGAAACCGAGCCACCGAACACCAATTCGTTTTTCGGGCAGGGCGGCTATGCGGTCTGGGCCAGCGACAACACCGCGCGCAAAGTCCGCGGCTGCATCATCATCAGTTCGGGACTGGGCTCGGACGTGACGAAATGCCTGGACATGAAGTTCGAGTAAGGGCGCTTGTAGCCCGCCATGAGCGAAGCGAAATGCGGGACCGGTTTCCCCGCATTTCGCTTCGCTCATGGCGGGCTACGAACATCTACTCCGGCTTGATGCCGGCGAACTTGGCCACCTTGCCCCACTTCTCGGCTTCCGCCAGCACGTAAGCCTGCATGTCCTCGGGGCTTCCGCCGGCGGGCTCGGCGCCGAGCTTGCGCAAGCGTGCGATGCCATCCTCGGTCTTGAGGAACTTGTCGACGCTGGCGTTGAGCCGGACGATGATCTCCTTCGGCGTCTTCGCGGGCGCGCCGATGGTGAACCATGACGCCGCCTCGTAGCCGGGGACGCCGGCTTCCGCGATGGTCGGAATCTCCGGCAGCAGCGGCCACCGCGTTGCCGTGGAGACCGCGAGCGGGCGGATCTGGCCGCCTTCGGCGAACGGCTGCGCCGCCGGCAGATTGTCGATCATCAGCTGGACGCGGCCGGCGATCAGGTCGGTCAGCGCCGGTGCGCTGCCCTTGTAGGTGACATGCGTCATGTCGACGCCGGTCATCGACTTGAACAGTTCGGTCGACAGGTGCGCGGTGCTGCCGAGCCCGGGCGTGCCGTAGAACAATTCGCCCGGCTTGGATTTCGCATAGGCAATCAGTTCCGCGACCGACTTCACCGGCAGCGCGTTCGTCACCGAGCACAGGTTCGGCACCCGCGCGATGATGATGACCGGCGCGATGTCCTTGGTCTGGTCGTAGGTCATGGCCTTGAACACGAACTGGTTGATCGCATGCGTGCCCGGCGTGCCGACGATGAAGGTGTAGCCGTCGGGCTCGGCCTTCGCGACCGCGTCCGCGGCGATGTTGCCGCCGGCGCCGGCCTTGTTCTCGACGATGAACTGCTGGCCGAACTCTTCCGACACTTTTGCAGCGACCACCCGCGCCAGGATGTCGGTGGTGCCGCCGGCCGCGAATGGCACGACGAATTTCACCGGGCGCGTCGGCCATTCCGCGGCGCGTGCGCGGCGTGAGAGCAGCGTGGCGGCGCCACCGATCAGGATGGAGCGGCGGCTGAGACGGAAACGAGTCGGAGACTGCATGTCGGTATTGTCCTTCTGGCCGACATCTCTCAACACGTCGTCCCGGCGAACGCCGGGACCCATACGCCGTGTCGGTTCAATTTGAGTGATGCCGTTGCAACGCTCGTGTACAGGCACAACCGCCAGGGGTTATGGGTCCCGGCGTTCGCCGGGACGACGAGGATATTGTGTCCGCTCGCTAGCCGCCGACGCCCTTTTCCTTGAAATATTTCAGCGCGCCGGGATGGAACGGCACCGGCGAGCGGGCCTGAACCTGGTTGTCGAGCGAGAAACTCTCGGCTTCCTTGTGCACGGCGACGATGTCGGCCTTCTTCTCCACCAGCGTCTTGACGATGGCATAGGCGTCGTCGTCGCTCATCTTGTTGCCGGTGACGATCAGGTTCCAGACTTCCGCAATGGCGTTGTCCTTGTCCTGGCCGGGGTAGGAACCGGCCTTGATGGTGCTCGCGGTATAGAGCTTGCCGTATTTGGCGTTCATCTTCTCGACCGTGTCGGCGTGGTCGATCAGCTTGATCTTGGTGCCGGGCGTGGCCGCGAGGTCGGTCACCGCGGCGGTCGGGATGCCGCCGACCCAGAAGAACGCGTCGATCTTGCGATCCTTGATGGCGTTGACGGATTCGGCGGCGCCAAGCCGCTCGCGCTTCATGTCCTTGTCCTTGTCGAGGCCCGCCGCCTCGATGACGCGGAACGCCATCACCTCGGTGGCGCCGCCCGGCGATCCCGTGGAGACCCGCTTGCCCTTGAGGTCCGCGAGGGTCTCGATGCCGGTGCCTTCCACCGTCACCACATGCATGCGGTTCGGATAGACCACCAGCAGCGTCTGCAGCGCGACCTTGTTGTTCTTGAATTTTTCGTTGCCCTGCATCGCATCCAGCGCGGCATCCGCCATGGTGAAGGCCATTTCGCTCTGGCCGGCGCCGATCAGTTTCAGATTGTCGATCGAGCCTCCGGTGACTTCGGCGGTAGCCGTCACATTGGGCAGCGCCTTCGACAGCACGTTGGCCACGGCGCCGCCGAGCGGGTAGTAGACGCCGCCGGTGCCGCCGGTGCCGATCGACATGGTTTTCTGCTGGGCATGAACGATGCCGGCGAGCGCAAGGCCTGCGGAAAACGTCACGGCCAGCATCGCTGCGGTCTTTTTCATTGGTGTCATCATCGCATCACTCCCTGACTTAGGTTATCGGGACCGGTCTTGGCGTCGCCGGCGTTCTGTATTGCCACAGCAGCACGCCCAGGCCGATGATCAGGCCGGGCACGTAGGTATAGCTGATGTCGCGGCCGATGATCCATTCGACGATGGCCTCGATCAGGCTCGGAAACACCAGCAGCAATCCCGATAGCAGAAGCAGGCCGCGCTCGATCGGCGTATTTTGTCGCAGCGCCCAATTTTGCGCCACCGCGGCCAGCGCTACCAGCCCCAACGTGGTCTTGACGGTGATCTCGACAATGTCGACCCAGGAGCCGCCCTTGGGGATCGCCAGCAGCAGACCTACGCCCTGCGGATCGAGCACGAACACGAACGGCACCAGGAACGCCGGCAGCGTATATTTCCAGGATTGCAGCGTGGTCCGGTAGGGATCGCCGCCGCAGATCGCCGCAGCCGCGAATGGCGACAGCGCAGTCGGCGGCGAGACCTCCGACAGCACGGCATAATAGAAGATGAACATGTGGGCGGCGTAATCCGGCACGCCGAGTTTTATCAGCGCGGGGGCCGCGATGACAGCGCAGATGATGTAGGACGCCGTCACCGGCACCGCGAGGCCGATGACCCAGACGATCAGCGACGTATAGATCGCGGTGAGCAGCAGGCTGCCGCCGGCATAGCTGATCACGATGGAGGAGAATTTGAGCCCGAGTCCGGTCAGCGTCACCACGCCGACCACGATGCCGGCGCAGGCGCAGGTGGTGGCGGCATTGAGCGCGCCGATCGAGCCGTCGGCAAGCGCTTTCACCAGCTTCCTGGGCACCAGCGCGGTTTCCTTGCGCAGGAAACTGAGCGCGAAGGTGACGGCCGTGGCGTAGAACACCGACAATGATGGCGAGTAGCCGACCACCATGAACACCACGACCGCCAGCAGCGAGACGAAGTGGAAACCGTAACGCCGGGTCATCTGGCCGAGCGACATTTCCGGCGTGAAGTCGACATCCTTGGCGCCGAACTTTTTGGCGTCGAGTTCGACCATGATCAGCAGCGACAGGTAATACAGACAGGTCGGAATCGTCGCCATCCAGATCACATCGAGGTAGCTGATCTTGAGAAACTCGGCGATCAGGAATGCGGCGGCCCCCAGCACTGGCGGCGACAGGATTGCGCCGAGCCCGCCGGCGGCCAGCAAGCCTCCGGCGGCGTTCTTCTCAAAACCCGCTTTGGCGAGCATCGGATAGGCCACGGTGCCGATCATCACCGTGGTGGCGACACCCGACCCGGAAGGCCCGCCGAGCAGGAACGAGGACAGCACCACGGTGCGTCCCGCGCTGTTCGGCTTGCCGCCCATCAGCGCCAGGGAGAAATCGATGAAGAATTTTCCGGCGCCGGATTGCTGCAGGAACGCGCCATAGATCGTGAACAGGATGATCAGCGTGGCAGAGACGTCGACCGCCACGCCAAAAATGCCTTCCAGCGTGATGAAGAGATGGCCGACCAGCCGCGGCAGGTCATAGCCCCGGTGCGTCCACGGCTGCGGCAGATGCGGCCCGAGCATCGCATAGGCAATAAAGAACAGCGACACCACCGGCATGATCGGGCCGGTGGTGCGCCGCGTCGCCTCCAGCAGCAGCACGATGAAGACGATGCCGACGATCACGTCCAACCGGTCCGGCGCAGTGGCGCGGTCGAGAAAATCGTCGCCGCCCCATAGCGCGTAGACGATGGTGGCCACCGCGACGATGCCCGGCACCACGTCCCACCAGCGCACCCGGTTGCGGAACCGCATCGCCACCGGAAACAGCAAGAAGCTCAGCAATAGCGTGAAGGCGACATGGGTGTAGCGCAGTTCCTGGGTCGGCACGATCGCGTAGGCGGCATAGAGGTGGAACAGGCTCATCACCACCGCGATCGCGGTCGAGATCCGTCCGGCCCATCCCAGCAGCCGGTTGGCGGCGCCTTCCTCCGCCTCGACAAAGGCCTCCGCCTTAAGCAATGCCTCGTCCGAGACGGCCACCGTTTCCGCTTCGGTCGCAGCAACGCCGGTGGGTGAGTTGTCGACAGCCATGTTTCCCCCGCGAGGCCGGACGGTGTCCGAACCCTTTCAGATATGGCGCATTGAGGCTGGATTGCCGAGACCTGGCAAGAGGTTCCCGCACCGACTTTGGGCGGATGGCGCCGCCCCGTCGAACGAGCAGGTCTGTTGGCCGATGGCATGGCTTGACATTGGCGTCGGTCCGTCCACTTTCCCGGCCAAATTTTCAGGGAGACAATCGCTCATGACTTCGAAGCTTTTTGCCGCTGCCGTCGCGACCGTGGCGGCCTTTTCGGCGCCCTCAGCCAACGCCCAGTCCTTCATCAACGTGCTGACCGGCGGCACCTCCGGCGTGTACTATCCGCTCGGCGTCGCCATCGGCAAAATCTACAGCGACAAGATTCCGAATGTGAAGACCCAGGTGCAGGCCACCAAGGCGTCGGTGGAGAATCTGGTATTGCTGCAGCAGGGCCGCGGCGAACTGGCGTTTACGCTGGGCGATTCGCTGAAAGCCGCCTGGGAAGGCGACGAGGAGGCCGGTTTCAAGGCGAAGCTGGACAAGTTGCGCACCATCGGCGCCATCTATCCGAATTATATCCAGATCGTCGCCACCGCCGAGAGCGGCATCAAGACGCTGGCCGATCTCAGGGGCAAAAGCCTGTCGGTCGGTGCGCCGAAATCCGGCACCGAACTCAATTCGCGCGCGATCCTGGCCGCCGCGGGCCTCAGCTACAAGGATCTCGGCAAGGTGGAATACCTGCCGTTCGCCGAATCCGTCGACCTGATGAAGAACCGCCAGCTCAACGCCACGCTGCAATCGGCCGGCTTGGGGGTGGCCTCGCTGAAGGATCTGTCGACCTCGAGCGAGATCACCGTGGTGTCGGTTCCAAAGGAGGTCGTCGACAAGATCGGCCCGCCCTTCGTGTCGGTGAACATCCCGGCCAATACCTATAACGGCCAGGACAAGGACGTGCCGACCGCGGCGGTGGTGAACTATCTGGTCACCAGCACCAAAGTTTCGGACGACCTCGCCTATCAGATGACGAAACTGATCTTCGAGTCGCTGCCGGAACTGGCCAATTCCCATGTCGCCGGCAAGGAGATCAAGCTGGAAACGGCCGCCACGGGAAGTCCGGTTCCGCTGCACCCCGGCGCCATCCGTTATTACAAGGAAAAGGGACTTATCAAGTAAGGCCAATCCGTCATCCTGAGGAGCCGCGCGCTTGCGCGGCGTCTCGAAGGATGGCCACAGGCACCGGCGTTTGCGGCCATCCTTCGAGGCTCGCCCAAGGGGGCGAGCACCTCAGGATGACGGCGGTGTTGGGGATATGTGAGTTATTTTTTTGATGGATGCGCGGGTCAAGCCTGCGCATGACGTATCTTAAAGTGGCAGGAATAGTGTATGCCGCTTGATACGGCGCGGGGACAAGAAGGCATGCTGCAAACCGAGGGCACTGAGGTCCCCATCAAGGTCGAGTTCGACAATTTCGAGCACGGCTTTCCGGAAGGTTTTGGGCCCGGCGGCTGGGGCCATCTGGCCTATGCCATCGGTATCGCATTCGCAGTCTTCCAGCTTGTGATCGCGGCGTGGAACATCCTGCCGAGCCAGGTGGTGCGCGGCGTCCATGTCGGCTTCCTGATCCTGATGACGTTCGGCCTGATCGGAAATTTTACCGCCAAAAGCAATGCAGGGCGCGCGCTGGGCTGGCTGATCGGCGGCGTCGGATTCCTCTGCGGGCTTTATCAGTGGATCTTCTACGCCGAGCTGATCGCGCGCGACGGAGATCCGACCCGGCTCGATCTCATCGTGGGCACGTTGCTCGCGGTGCTGATCTTCGAAGGCACGCGGCGGCTGATGGGTCTGGCGCTGCCGCTGATGTGCGGCGCCTGCCTGCTGTACTGGTTCTTCGGCCAGTATCTGCCCGCGCCGCTCAATCACCGCGGTTACGACTTCGACCAGGTCATCACCCACCTGTCCTACGGCACCGAAGGTTTTTACGGCGTGCCGATCTATGTCTCGGCGACCTACATCTTCCTGTTCATCCTGTTCGGCTCCTTCCTCGAGCGCGCCGGCATGATCCAGCTGTTCACCGACGTCTCGCTCGGCCTGTTCGGCAGCACCCGCGGCGGACCCGCCAAGGTCGCGGTGTTCGCTTCGGGCATGATGGGCACGATTTCGGGATCGGGCGTCGCCAACGTCGTCACCGTCGGCCAGTTCACGATTCCCCTGATGATCAAGTTCGGCTACCGCCGCGCCTTTGCCGCCGGCGTCGAGGCCACCGCCTCGATGGGCGGACAGATCATGCCGCCGGTGATGGGCGCGGTCGCCTTCATCATGGCGGAGACGCTGGGCGTCGATTACTCTGTCATCGTCAAGGCCGCGGTGATCCCGGCGATGCTGTATTTCGCCTCCGCGTTCTGGATGGTGCATCTCGAAGCCGGCAAGCATGGCCTGGTCGGCATGAAGCGCTCGGAGATTCCCAGCGCCTGGAAGGCGCTGGTGGCGCGCTGGTACCTGGTGCTGCCGCTGGCCGCACTGGTCTACATGCTGTTCGAGGGCTTCACGCCGCTTTACGCCGGCACCATGGGGCTGTCGCTGACGGTGGCGCTGATCCTCGGAGCCAGCATCACGCTCGGCTTCTCCTCGAACGTGCTGCGCTACATCTTCTGGATCGGGCTTGCGCTGGTGGTGGCCGCGGTGTCGCGCAACGGCCTCGACATTGTGCCGATCGCCTGCATCATCGCCGCGCTGGTGCTGCTGAGCGCGATTACGCGCGGCGGACGCGCGACGCTGGCGGCATGCCGCGATTCGCTGGCCGACAGCGCCAAGTCGGCGCTCACCGTCGGCATGGCCTGCGCCATCGTCGGCACCATCATCGGCATGATGACGCAGACCGGGGTCGGCACCATCTTCGGCGGCTGGGTGATCGGGCTCGGCGAGAAGAGCCTGTTTCTGGCGCTGATCATGACCATGTTCCTGTCGATCCTGCTCGGCACCGGCATCCCGACCATTCCGACCTACATCATCACCGCGGCGCTGGCGGCGCCCGCGCTGGCAAAACTCGGCGTGCCGCTGATCGAAAGCCACATGTTCGCGTTCTATTACGGCATCATGGCCGACCTCTCGCCGCCGGTGGCGCTGGCGGCACTGGCGGCCGCTCCGATCGCCAGGGAAAATCCCGACAAGATCGGCTGGGAGGCGATGCGCATCGCGCTCGCCGGCTATGTGATTCCCTTCATCTTCGTCTATTCGCCGGCCTTGATGCTGCAGCCCGGCGACCCGATGGCGCCGCAGCTCGGGTTCTATGGCGCGGTGGTGTTCGCGACCTTCAAGGCGCTGGTCGCGATCGGCCTGTTCGGCATGGTGGCGATCGGATTCTTGTTCGCGCGCATGACGCTGGCCGAGCGCGTGCTCTCTTTTGCCGCGGCACTTTGCCTGCTCGGCGACTTCCGCTTCAGCGATACCGCCGGATTCGGGATCGCGATCGCCATCGTGATCTGGCAATGGCGGCAGCGGCCGCCGGCGCACGCGGTCGCAGCTTGAGCCTCTGCCTCGCCTCGGCCGGCATCGTGAAGACGCTGTCGGTCGCGGCGTTCACGCTTGGCCTGGACCCATTCGATCGAGAAGGTCGACTGGCAGGAAGACTGGCGCGTTACCTCCGGCGGCCTCGAACTGGTGCAGGCGCGCGTAAAAGGCTCGGGCGCCGGCATGGAGCCGCCGCCGGACGCGCGGCTGGTCGACGGCTGGTTTCAATGGGCGCCGAAGCGTGCGGCGATGCCGGAGGTGGTACTGGGCAATTCGGGCGCGGCCGGGGAGTGGCGGCTGTGCGCGGATGGCAAGTGCCGGACGCTGTCGGAGATATTTGGATTTCGCATTGGCTCCAACGTCACGACGATGAGCGCGTGTCCGTAGCCCGGATGAGCTCTTGCGAAATCCGGGGAGCCGGATAACGAAGACCCCGGATTTCGCAAGAGCTCATCCGGGCTACAAAGGAGGAATCGATGCCACGCCTCAAGGGCAAAACCGCGATGGTGGTCGGCGCCGGCTCGATCGGGCCGGGCTGGGGCAATGGCAAGGCGACCGCGGTGACCTTTGCGCGCGAGGGCGCGCAGGTGCTTTGCGTCGATCGCAACGGCGCCGCGGCCGAAGAGACCGCGGCCATCATCCTGTCCGAGGGTGGCACCGCGCTCGCGTTCACCGCCGATGTCAGCAAGGCCGGCGACGTCGAGGCCATGGTCGCGGCCTGCCTCAAGGCCTACGGCCGCATCGACGTGCTGGACAACAATGTCGGCATCGCCGAAATGGGCAGCGTGGTCGAGGTGTCGGAAGCCGACTGGGACCGCGTGTTCGCGGTCAACCTGAAGAGCGCGTTCCTCGCCATGAAGCACGTGATTCCGGTGATGGCGCGGCAGGGCGGCGGCTCGATCATCAACATCTCCTCGATCGCCTCGATCCGCCACCTCGGCATCTCCTATGTCAGCTACGCCACCAGCAAGGCCGCGATGAACCAGATGACGCGCACCACCGCGGTGGAATTCGCGCCCAAACATATCCGGGTCAACGCGATCCTGCCCGGCCTGATGAAGACACCGATGGTCGAGCATTCCGCAGGCCTGGCTGCGAGCTATGCTGCGGGCAATGTCGAAGCGATGTGGCGCGCCCGCGACGCCCAGGTGCCGATGGGCCATATGGGCGAAGCCTGGGACGTGGCGAACGCGGCGCTGTTCTTGGCGTCGGATGAATCGAAATATGTCACGGGGATTGAGCTGGTGGTCGACGGCGGGATCACCTGCAAGGTGGGGTGATTCTCCCGTCGTCGTCCCGGCGAACGCCGGGACCCATAACCCCTGGCGTTTGTGTTGTTGAAAGTTGTCCAACAGCATTCTTAAAACGAGACGATACGGCGTATGGGTCCCGGCGTTCGCCGGGACGACGAAGAATTTACCCCTGCGCGCTCAGCTCCGCCCAATCCAGTTCCTCCTCCAGCATGTGAAACGCATCGTCGCCGATATCTTCCGACTGGCGCAGCGCCAGGATCGAGCGGCGCGCGGCGGCGATGGCGCGGCGGCGCAGCGGATCGGCGGGCAACTCGCCGGGACGACACGACGCCATCGGGATCGCTTTCGGCGCGCAGCAGCAACGCGCGGTACTCCAGCCTGAGAATTTCCGCTTCTTCCGACGGGTCGCCGTCGATTTCATCGAGCGCGGCGCGATAGGCGATGGCGCGGGCACGGCCGACTTCGGTGGCCAACGGATTCTCGTCCCTGAGATGCAGTGCCGATATCAGCGGCCGCAGCGTCAGGCCCTGGATCACCAGCGAACCCAGCACCACCGAAAATGCGGTGAGCAGGATGAGGTCGCGCTGCGGAAATCCCTCGGGCAGCGCGAAGGCGGCGGCCAGCGTGACGATGCCGCGCATCCCGCACCATGAAATCACGATGCCGCCTTGAACGGTGGGCGCGGCCATCGGGCGGCGCGGATGAAAGCCGCGGCGCGCGATCGTCAGCCGCAACGCCGTATTGTACGACATCACCCAGACGATGCGCGTGAGGATGACCACGCCGAGCACGGCGGCGGCGACCAGGCAGTAGTTGAGCCGCAGCGGTTCATCCAGTCGCTCCCAGATCGGCCTGAGCTGCATGCCGATCATCACGAAGGCCAGCACGTTGAGCACGAACACGGCCGTCTCCCACACCGCGTAGGACGGCACCCGCAGGCGCGCCGGCGTCCGCGCCGGCGCGGTGCGCGCGATGGTGATGGCATAGGCGACGATGGTAAGAATGCCGGACAGGCCGATGTGTTCGGCGACGATCCACACCGTAAAGGTGCCGGCGAACTGCACGATGATCGCGCTCGGCGCATCCGTGATCCGCCGCGTGATCTTCATCGACAGCTTTGCGAACAGGAATCCCGCGATCAGGCTTCCCGCCAGCCCCAGCACGATCGTCGGCGCGAACGCGCGCCATTGAAAATGCTCCATCGCGGCGGCGCCGACCGCGACGCGGTAGATCAACAGCGCGCTGGCGTCGTTGAGCAGGCTTTCGCCTTCGAGGATTTTCAAGAGCCGATAGGGCAGCTTGACCTGGCGCAGGATCGCGGTTGCCGCCGCCGCATCCGGGGGCGCCACGATGGCGCCGAGCGCGATCGCAGCCGCCCACGGCATGCCCGGCACCAGCCAGTGCGCGAGCACGGCGACCGTCGTGGTGGTGAGGCCGACGGCGATGAAAACCAGCGTGGAGACCGGCAGCCAGTTGTCGCGCAGATCGCGCAGCGAGGTATCGAACGCGGCGTCGAGCAGCACCGGCGCCACGAACAGCGCCAGCGCCAGATCCGGCTCCAGCGTCCATGACGGGCTGCCCGGCAGGAACGCCAGCGCCATGCCGCCGAGCGCGAGAAAGGTCGGGTAGGGCACTTTTGTCCGCCGCGCCAGCGCCGACAGCAGCACCGCGCCCAGCAACAGGCCGATGATCCATTCGAAGGTAATCAAGCAATATTCCCGTCGGTTCTATTTTGGTGCGCAATCTAGCATTCAGGCGGGACCGTGCTACGAGGTATTTTGGCGCGGAAAAAAAGCGGAAGTTTTCGATGCGGCGTTATTTTATCGCCATCGGTTCGAGCGCGGCGCTGGCGATGTTCGTTTCGGCTCCAGCCGCGATGTTCGCTGAGGATTTTTCGCAAGGCAAAGCAGCCGGGGCGCCTGCCGCGACCGGCTCCGAGGTCGCCGTCGATCCCTTGCCGTGTTTCGCCGCCATCGCCGCCAAGGATGACGACACCATCATATCGCGTTGCGACTCTCTGATCGACAACGACAAGAATACGCGGCCGGATCGGATCAGGGCGGCGCTCGCCCGCGCTGCTGCTTACGACCGCAAGCAGCACTATGATCGCGCCATTGCCGATTACGACACTGCGCTGCAGCTGGATCCGGCGCAAGCTGACGCGTTCAACCTTCGCGGCGAGGTTTGGCGCAAGAAGGGCGACCGTCCGCACGCGCTGGCGGATTTCGGTGCGGCGATCAGGCTCAATCCGGAACATTTCTCGGCACGGGCCAACACCAAATCGCTGGCGCAGGAGCTGGAGCTGATCGGAGCGCAAATGGCGCTGCGCAACCGGCCGAGTTTCGATTGCACGACGGCGAAGCGGCCGGTGGAGAAGGCGATCTGCGCCGATCCGCAGCTAGGCCGCCTCGACAGCGAGATCAATGGCGTGTTTCAGCGCGTCATCGCGGACCAGAAAAGCCGGCGCGATGCGCTGGCGCTAACGCAGCAGCAGCGCGATTTCATCGCCAGGCGCAACGCCTCGTTCGGCAAGCGCGGCTATGACCTGCAGACGGCGATGCAGGCGCGGCTGAAGGCGCTGACCGGGGTGGATGGGTATTGATGCGGCTCGTGCGAAGCCCGCGAGGAGCCGTAGGGTGGGCAAAGGCGCGAAGCGGCGTGCCCACCACCTTTATTCAGGGCGAGCGATGAATGGTGGGCACGCCATCGGACGCGCGTTAGCGCGCCCGATGGCTTTGCCCACCCTACGGCGGCCTTGAATTGCGTGCGTATCCCGTGACAATGGCGTTCCGGGAGACACGCCATGAACATCCACGACAACAGCCGCTACCACGAAGTCCATGCGCGCTCGCTGGCCGACCCGCAAGGTTTTTGGGGCGAGGCGGCGGCCGAGATCGACTGGATCGAGCCGGCGAAAAAAATCTTCGATCCCGGCGAGGGCCTTTATGGCCGCTGGTTCGCCGGCGCCGTGGTCAACACCTGCTATAACGCGCTGGATCGCCATGTCGCGAACGGGCGCGCCGACCAGGTGGCGCTGATTCACGATTCGCCGCTGGCGAATCCGGCCGGGCCGAGCACGATTACCAAATTCACCTATGCCGAATTATTGCGCGAGGTGCAGACGCTCGCCGCCATCATGCAGGATTTTGGCGTGGGCAAGGGCGACCGCGTCATTCTCTATATGCCGATGGTGCCGGAAGCGATGATCGCCATGCTGGCCTGCGCGCGGATCGGCGCGGTGCATTCGGTGGTGTTCGGCGGTTTTGCCGCCAAAGAACTCGCTACCCGAATCGAAGATGCAAAACCGAAGCTGATCTTCTCGGCGAGCTGCGGGCTGGAGCCCGGCCGTCTCGTGCAGTACAAGCCGCTGCTCGACGAAGCGATAAAGCTGTCCAGCGTCAAGCCCGATGCCTGCATCATCCTGCAGCGGCCGCAGCAAAGTTGCGATCTCATTGCCGGCCGCGATCACGACTGGGCGGAGCTGCGCAGCAAAGCGATCGCAGCAAAGAAATCCGCGCCTTGCGTCCCCGTGCTGGCGACCGATCCGCTCTACATCCTCTACACCTCCGGCACCACCGGAAAGCCGAAAGGCGTGGTGCGCGACAATGGCGGTCACCTGGTCGCGCTGAAATGGTCGATGTTCAATCTCTACGGCGTCAAGCCGGGCGAAGTATGGTGGTGCGGAAGCGACATCGGCTGGGTGGTCGGCCACAGCTATATCATCTATGGGCCGCTGTTTCATGGCGCGACCTCGATCATGTATGAGGGCAAGCCGATCGGCACGCCGGATGCGGGCGCGTTCTGGCGCGTGATCTCGCAGCACGGCGCGGTGGCATTCTTCACCGCGCCGACCGCGTTCCGCGCCATCCGCAAGGACGATCCGGACGGCAAGTTCATCCGCCAGTACGACCTTTCAAAATTCCGCACGCTGTTTCTCGCCGGCGAACGCGCCGATCCGCCGACGGTGGACTGGGCGGAGAAACAATTGAAGGTGCCGGTGATCGATCACTGGTGGCAGACCGAAACCGGCTGGTGCATCGCCGGCAATCCGATCGGCTTGGGCATGCTGCCGGTAAAGCACGGCTCGCCGACGGTGCCGATGCCCGGCTATCAGGTCGATGTGGTTGATGAGGCCGCAAAGCCGCTGCCTGCGGGCACCATGGGCTCGATCGTCATAAAACTGCCGATGCCGCCGGCCTGCCTGCCGACGCTGTGGGAGCAGGACGAGCGCTGCAAGGAAGCCTATTTCCACGAATTCCCCGGCTACTACAAAACCTCCGACGCCGGCTACAAGGACGAGGACGGCTACGTCTATGTGATGGGCCGCACCGACGACATCATCAACGTCGCCGGCCACCGGCTCTCCACCGGCGGCATGGAGGAAATCCTCGCCTCGCATCCCGACGTCGCCGAATGCGCGGTGCTCGGCATCAAGGACGCCATCAAGGGCGAGGCGCCCTGCGGCTTCCTGGTGCTGAAGGCCGGGGTGACGCGGAGCACGGCCGAGATCGAAAAGGAAATCGTGGCGCTGGTACGTGAAAAACTCGGCCCCGTCGCGGCGTTCAAGCTCGCGATCACCGTGGCGCGGCTGCCGAAGACGCGCTCGGGCAAAATCCTGCGCGGCACCATCAAGAAAATCGCCGATGGCGATGAGTGGACCATGCCGGCGACCATCGAGGATCCCAAGGTGCTGGAGGAGATTCAAGGCGCGCTGAAGGGGAGGGTGTGAACAACCGTCATTCCGGGGCGCGCCCTTTCGGCGCGAACCGGAATCCAGAGGTCGGAGCGTGTGGCTGGATTCCGGGTTCGCTCGCGAGGGCTCGCGCCCCGGAATGACGGCTAAAGACTTACAATCCCCGCAATTGCGACTAAACAGTCCGAGAAGACGAAATCGGAAACCGCATGCAACTTAATCCTGCGAAATTCTGCATTGCCTTGATGCTCGCCTTGGCGCTCTCCGCCTGCGCGTCGCGCAACGACGTCCCCGTCTCCAGCCTCGGCGAGGACGACGACGCGATCTGCCGCGCCAACAATGTCGCAGTCGGCTCCTCCGAATACGTTGCCTGCCGCAAGAACCGCGACGTCCAGCGCGGCAACGCCGCCGCAAAGGCCGACCGCGCGCAACGCAATTTGAGCGAAACCATGATCAACACGCCGTACAAGCCGTAAACATCGTCGTCCCGGCGAACGCCGGGACCCATAACCACCGTGCCTGAGGTTGTGCGAAGAACATGCAACATCGCGCCTTAACACGAACGTCGCGGCGTATGGGTCCCGGCGTTCGCCGGGACGACAAATAAAGGAGCCCACCATGAACGAAGACACCTTCAACAGCAGCCTGCGCGGATTTTTGAAAAAAGTCGGCATCACCTCGCAGCGCGAGATCGAAAAGGCGGTGCGCGACGCGTTGGCCGACGGCCGTCTCAACGGCCATGAGAAACTGCCGGCGAAGATGGTGCTGACGGTCGGCGGGGTGAACCTCGTGCATGAGATTACGGAGGAGATCGAGTTGGGTTGAAACGAAGTCCGGGCCTTGGATTGGCGATCAGGCCTCAACATAATCCGCGATGCTGGTCGGCTCGGGAACAGGACGCCCGTCTTCCCTCAAGCCTTCAATGTGAAAGCGTATTGCATCGCGGATTTCAACCTCGACCGCTTTGACGGAGGCCGCAGTCGCGACGCACCCTGGCAAATCCGGAACGTAGGCGGAGTAGTTTCCGTCCGTCTTTTCGATGACGATTGCGTAACGCATCAGCGCCGCTCCTTCAGACCAGCTTGTTTCAAGATACTCGCGAATGTGCCGGGCGCAAGCTCGTCCGACGGTTGGCCCGCGACCGTGACGCGACCTGGCTTGAACAAATGCTTGTATTGCCGGTGACTTCCCCGCGTCACGACAAGAAACCAGCCGTCATCCTCGATCATTCGGATCGCATCGCGAACTTTCATTGCGATGAATTATTCCAGGAAGCGAACCTGAACCACTAACCTCCGCTTGCGAAGCAATGTTTTTGCTACCGCTCTCCGTATTGAGCTGGGCCCCGGCTCTGCAGCGCACCGCTTCGCGAAGTGCTACGCGCTGCGCTGCGTCCGGGGCACGGGAGGAGCACTACTCCTCGTTCTTCTTCCCGCCGATCGTCTTCAATTTCGCGAACACGGCATCCACATTGAGGTCGTCGCGCTGCTTCTCGGTCGGCTCGAATTCCGGCTCCTTGCGCGCGGTGGTTTCGGAGGCCGGCAGCAACGTCGCGCCGCCATAGGCCTGGTCGGCCGGCTTTTCCTTGGCCGCGCGCTGCACCTCGAAATCGAGTTCGATCTGCGAGCACAGGCCCAAGGTCACCGGATCCATCGGCGTCAGCGTGGAGGCGTTCCAGTGGGTGCGGTCGCGGACGCTGGCGATGGTGGTCTTGGTGGTGCCGACCAGCCGCATGATCTGGCTGTCCTTCAATTCGGGATGGTTGCGCACCAGCCAGAGGATCGCGCTCGGCCGCTCGTGGCGGCGCGACACCGGGGTATAGCGCGGGCCCTTCTTCTTGGCGGCCGGCGGCAGCGCCACCTTGCTCTCGGAAAGTTTTAGGCGATAGTTCGCGTCCTTCTCGCCTTTCTCGATCTCTTCCCGCGTGAGCTGCCCGGTCGAAATCGGGTCCATGCCCTTGATGCCCTGGGCGGCGTCGCCGTCGGCAATGGCGCGGACCTCCAGCGGGTGCATCTTGGTGAAATCGGCAACCTGGTCGAACGACAGCGCGGTATTATCGACCAGCCACACGGCCGTCGCCTTCGGCATCAGCGGTGCATTGCTCATGGCAAATCTCCTTTGCGCTTCGCCCGCCTGTTTTTTCAGGCGAAGCCGGTATTTTCGTCGGTAAAGACGGGAATTACGCCCTATATAAGCCGTCCGGGGCGGCCTGCGCAATGGTTTGCTGCCCGGCCTTGACAGCGCCCAAAAGCCGTCCCAAGTGCTTGCTGGAAATGCCGTTAATTAATTGCCCTTATTCGGGGTGATCCGGTCCGGAATTCCCCAAATGTCAGCCAAACCGCCCCTGAAAATCGTGCTTTGCTCGCCAAGGGGTTTTTGCGCCGGCGTGGTCCGGGCGATCGACACCGTGGAACGGGCGCTCACCATCTATGGCGCCCCGGTCTATGTCCGCCACGAGATCGTCCATAACAAATATGTGGTGGACAGTTTGCGCACCAAGGGCGCGATTTTCGTCGAGGAACTGGCGGAAATCCCCGACAATACCAACGCGCCGGTGGTGTTTTCCGCCCACGGGGTTCCCAAATCGGTACCCGCCGACGCCCGCGCCCGCAATTTCTTCTCGCTGGACGCCACCTGTCCGCTGGTCACCAAGGTGCACCGCGAGGCCGCGATCCATTTCAAGCGCGGCCGCGAAATCCTGCTGATCGGGCATTCGCATCACCCGGAAGTGGTCGGCACGCTCGGGCAGTTGCCGGCCGGCGCGGTGACCCTGATCGAAACGGCAAATGACGCCGCGACCTTCGCGCCGAAGGATCCGAACAATCTCGCCTTCGTGACGCAGACGACGCTGTCGATCGACGATACCGCCGAGATCGTGGCGCTGTTGAAGTCGCGCTTTCCGAATATCTCAGGGCCGCACAAGGAAGACATCTGCTACGCCACCACCAACCGCCAGCTCGCGGTGAAGAAGGTGGCGCCGGTGGTCGATGCGCTGATCGTGGTCGGCGCGCCGAATTCGTCGAACTCGCAGCGGCTGCGCGAGGTCGCCGAACGCGAAGGCTGCCCGATCGCGGTGCTGGCGCAGCGCGCCGCCGATCTCGACTGGAGCAAGTTCGAAGGCATCAAGACGCTCGGCATCACGGCGGGCGCCTCCGCGCCGGAAGTGATCGTCGAGGAGATCATGGGTGCGTTCGCGGAGCGCTACGAACTGCATGTGGAGACGGTTTCGGCCGCGGAAGAGAACGAATTCTTTCCGCTGCCGCGCTCGCTGCGGCCCGACGCGGCGTAGCCGTCATGGCGGTGTACACCGACGTCGCCGCCGACGAGCTTGCGGAGTTTTTGAGCGGTTACGACATCGGCGAGCTGTTGTCCTACAAGGGCATTGCCGAAGGCGTCGAGAACTCCAACTTCCTGCTGCACACCACGTCAGGCTATTTCATCCTGACGCTTTACGAAAAGCGCGTGGCCAAAGGCGACCTGCCGTTTTTTCTTGCGCTGATGGCGCATCTGGCCGTGCACGGCATCACCTGCCCGCAACCGGTGCAAAACAGCCGCGGCGAGGCGCTCGCCATGCTCGCCGGCCGTCCCGCGGCGATCATCACGTTCCTGGAAGGAATCTGGCCGCGCAAGCCGAACGCTGCGCACTGCGCCGGCGTCGGCCAGGTGCTGGCGAAAATGCACCTGGCGGGGCGCGATTTTTCGATGTCGCGCGCCAACGCGCTGTCGGTGTCCGGCTGGCGTCCGCTGTTCGATGCGGCGGCGTCGCGTGCCGACGAGTTGCAGCACGGGCTGCGCGACTTCATCTCGGCCGAACTCGACGCCCTCGAAAGCGGCATCTGGCCCGAGCATTTGCCTAAAGGGGTGATCCACGCCGACCTGTTTCCCGACAATGTATTTTTCCTCGGCGAAAAGCTTTCCGGCGTCATCGATTTCACCTTCGCCTGCAACGACATTCTCGCCTACGACATTGCGATAACGCTCAACGCCTGGTGCTTCGAGACCGACCATTCCTTCAACGTCACCAAGGCGCGGGCGTTTCTCAACGCCTATGGCCGCGAGCGAAAACTCTCCGAGGCCGAGCAGGACGCGCTGCCGCTCTTGGCGCGCGGCGCTGCTTTGCGGATTTTGCTGACGCGCCTGGTCGACTGGTTCAACGTCCCGCCGGGCGCGCTGGTGCGGCCGAAGGATCCGCTGGAATACGTGCGCAAGCTGCGCTTCCAGCAAAGCGTCGCCAGCGTCCGCGACTACGGTGTCGAGCAATCAGGGCTGGTGGCGTGAGTTCGCCTTCGGTCGTCATTCACACCGACGGCGCCTGCTCGGGCAATCCGGGGCCTGGCGGCTGGGGCGCGATCCTGAAATTCGGCGACGTCGAAAAGGAATTGAAGGGCGGCGAGGCGCACACCACCAACAACCGCATGGAGCTGATGGCGGCGATCTCGGCGCTGGAGGCGCTGAAGAAACCATGCACCGTGGATCTCTATACCGACAGCCAGTATGTCCGTCAGGGCATCACCGGCTGGATCCACGGCTGGAAGAAGAACGGCTGGCGCACCGCGGACAAGAAGCCGGTGAAAAACGTCGAGCTATGGCAGCGGCTGGATGCCGCGTTGAAGTCGCACCAGGTGCGCTGGCACTGGGTCAAGGGCCACGCCGGCCACGACGCCAACGAGCGTGCCGATCAACTCGCGCGCGACGGCGTCGCAATGGCGCGGTTCAAATGATGGCGTCATTGCCGGGCTTGACCCGGCAATCCATCCACTTCGAAGGATTCTTGTGAAGTGTGATGGATACGCGGGTCAAGCCCGCGTATGACGCTGTGGGTTGGTCGCGTGCCCCGGACGCAGCGCAGCGCGTAGCTCTTGCGTAGCGGTGCGCTGCAGAGCCGGGGCCGCAACGGACGCCGGCGTTTGGTACGGTCCCGGCTCTGCGCAGCGGCATGAAGAATGCCGCAGCGCGTCCGGGACACGAACGATCAGAGCTGCCCCAGCAGCGTATCGCCGCCGGAAACCTCGACTTTGCCGGGCGCCGGCTCGAGGTTGAGCTTCTTGACCACGCCGTCATCCACCAGCATCGAGTAGCGCTTGGAGCGGATGCCGAGGCCGTTGCCGGACGCGTCCAGTTCCATGCCGATCGCCTTGGCGAATTCGGCGTTGCCGTCGGCAAGGAACACCGCTTCGTCGCGCTGGTCGGTGTCGCGCTTCCAGGCATTCATGACGAAGGCGTCGTTGACCGACGTGATCGCAATGGTGTCGACGCCTTTGCCTTTCAATGCGTAGGCGTTGAGGAAAATGCTGGGCAGATGCATCTTGTGACAGGTGCCGGTATAGGCGCCGGGCACCGCGAACAGCGCGACCTTCTTGCCCTTGAAGATATCGTCGGTGGTCTTGACCTGCGGGCCTTCCGCCGTCATGACGCGAAACTTCGTCTCGGGCAGCTTGTCGCCGACTTGAATGGTCATCGTTGGTTCTCCTAAGGGACTATGCGGGGATGTCTTAGAGCATTTTGCGGCGGTTTGGAAACCGGTCGTTGCAACAAACAACGTCGTCCCCGCGAAGGCGGGGACCCATAACCCCTGGCATTTAAGTTCAAGCGAACGGTCCAACAACGTGGTCAACTCCGTGCACCAACCGATACGACACGGAGTATGGGTCCCCGCCTTCGCGTAGGGCTGTCCGGGGAATGATTCACCATGTCGCAGTGCATGCTCGGCCGTGCCGAGGCAAATCGGTTCTTTCTGGTTGTCGAGACACAGAAGGAGCCGAGCATGCGATTTGCCGATAGCATTTTTGCCAGCCTACTCAAACCGATTGATCGAAGGCAGTTTCAGAAGATTGTGGATCGGCACGACGGCGACGCCTATGACAAGTCGTTCAGGAGTTGGGACCATCTGGTGGCGCTGATCTACGCGCAGCTGGCCGGGGCTCAGAGCCTGCGCGCGCTGGAGTCCGGCTTCAACGCCAATTCGCAGCATCACTATCATCTGGGCACCGCAGAGTTCTCCCGCTCGACGCTGTCGGATGCCAATACACGGCGTCCGGCCGGTATTTTTGCGCAACTGTTCGCCACGCTGGCGGCCTCCGCGGACCGGAAGACGCAGCGGGAAGGAGCGGAGATGGTGCGCCTGATCGACTCCAGTCCGGTCCCGCTCGGCAAGCTCTGCAAATGGACCACCTGGAACGGACGCATTCGCGGCATGAAGCTGCACGTGGTCTACGATCCGCTGGCAGACGTGCCGAGCTGTGTCGAAGTCACTCCCGCCAATATCAACGACGTTGAGGTCGGCGCCCGGACGCCGATCGCGGCCGGGACAACCTACGTGTTCGACAAGGGTTATTGCCGCTTCGACTGGTGGAATAAGATCAATGATTGCGGGGCTTTCTTCGTAACCCGGGCCAAGGTGAACATGCGCCTTCGTGCCAGTCGCCGCCGCCCCTTGCGCAAGCGCAAGGGCGATGGCTTCAAAGTGCTGGCCGATGACGAGGTGGTGCTCGCAAGCAAGGGAAATGCCCGGCTGCCGATTCCGCTCCGGCGCATCAAGATCAGGCGCGACAACGGCGGCGTAATTACCCTCATCACCAATGATCTTCAACGCAGCGCGGTCGAGATCGCCGCCCTCTACAAGAGCCGCTGGCAAATCGAACTGCTGTTCCGCTGGATCAAGCAGCATCTCGACATCCGGAAGTTTCTTGGCGTCAACGAAAATGCGGTCCGCCTGCAAATCCTTGCCGCCATGATCGCCTATCTGCTGCTGCGCATCGCGGCGCGGGTCAACTGCATCGCGCTGCTTCCTCTCAGGCTCGCCGAACTGGTCAGCCAGCTCCTGTTCACCCGGCGATCCCTCGCAACCATCACCAAACCGCCGCCCGTCAATCCCAGCACGCGACAACGTCGCGTCTCTCCAGATCAGCTGGAGCTGTGCTATGCTTGATTTTCCCCGGACAGCCCTACGCCTTCGCGGGGACGACAACTGTTACGCCGCCGCTTTCTTCTTCTCGTCGCGCAGTTCGCGGCGCAGGATCTTGCCGACATTGGTCTTCGGCAAATCGGTCCTGAACTCGATCTGCTTCGGCACCTTGTAGCCGGTCAGCTGGGTCTGGCAGTACTTGATGATGTCCTCGGGCGTGACGTTCGGGTCTTTCTTGACCACAAACGCCTTCACCGCCTCGCCCGAGCGCGAATCCTCGACGCCGATCACGGCGCATTCCAAGACGCCGGGATGGCTCGCGATCACGTCCTCGATCTCGTTCGGATAGACGTTGAAGCCGGAGACCAGGATCATGTCCTTCTTGCGGTCCACGATCTTGATGTAGCCGTCCGGCGCCATCACGCCGATATCGCCGGTGCGGAAGTAACCGTCCGGCGTCATCACATTCGCGGTCTCGTCGGGCCTGTTCCAGTAGCCCGCCATTACCTGCGGACCCTTGGCGCAGATTTCGCCGGGCTCGCCGAGCGGCACTTCCTTGCCGTCGTCGTCGCGGATCGAAATCCAGGTCGAGGGCATGGGGATGCCGATCGAACCGGTAAAGCGGTCGATGGTGGCCGGGTTGCAGGTCAGCGCCGGCGATGTTTCCGACAGACCATAGCCTTCCGCCAGCGGACAGCCGGTGGTCTTGAGCCAGGACTCGGCGACTGCCTTTTGCACCGCCATGCCGCCGCCGTTCGACACCTTGAGCTTGGAGAAGTCGAGCTTGTCAAAGCCGGGGGTATGGAGCAGGCCGTTGTAAAGCGTGTTCACCGCGGGGAAAAAGCTGACCTGATATTTCGACAGCTCCTTGACGAAGCCGGCCATATCGCGCGGATTGGGTATCAGCAGATTGACGCCGCCGGCGCGAACGCCAAGCAGATAGCAGGCGGTGAGTGCGAACACGTGATAGAGCGGCAACGCGCAAACGATGAAGAGTTCATCGACGATCGGCGGCTTCTTCAGGGCGGGCTGCAGCCAGGCATCGTTCTGCAGCACATTGGCGAGAATGTTGCGATGGAGCAGCGTCGCGCCCTTGGAAAGGCCGGTGGTGCCGCCGGTGTACTGAAGGAAGGCGACGTCGTCGAGGCCGAGCTTCGGCTTGTTGAGCTTCATGCTGCGGCCGGCGGCGATCGCGTCATTGAATTTGATTGCGCCCGGAATTGAAAATGGCGGCACCATCTTCTTCACCTTGCGCACCACGAAGTTGACGATCATGCCCTTGAGGCCGAGCAGGTCACCCATGCTGCCGATGATCACGTGCTTGACGGAAGTCTTCGCCAAAACCTGCTGCACCGTCGACGCAAAGTTCTCCAGCACGATAATGGCCTCGGCGCCGGAATCCTTCAGCTGATGCTCGAGTTCGCGCGGCGTGTAGAGCGGATTGACGTTGACCACCGCATAGCCGGCGCGCAGCACCGCGGCGGTCGACACCGGATATTGCAGGACGTTCGGCATCATCAGCGCGACGCGCGCGCCTTTCTGCAGGCCCTTGCTCTGCAGATAGGCGCCGAGCGCCGCCGACAATTCGTCGAGATCGCGATAGCTGATCGACTTGTCCATGCAGATGAAGGCTTTGCGGTCGCTGAACCTCTTGAAGCTTTCTTCCAGCAGTTCGACCAGCGATGAATACTGCGTGACGTCGATGTCGGCGGGTACGCCGGCCGGATATTGCTTGAGCCAGATACGCTCCATGGTATTCCCCCTCTGAAATATCTCCCGTTTCTTGAAGGCGGGATGCGTTGTTTCAGGGAGTATTGAGCAATGCGATGGCCGATGGCAAGCGGCTGCGCGCTATCGCCGCGTCAACGGTCAAAAATTCACCGTCATTCCGGGGCGCGCCTCTTGGCGCGAACCCGGAATCCAGCAGCACGCCAAGCGTCTGGATTCCGGGTCCACGCGAAGACGCGTGTCCCGGAATGACGGCATTTGCATGCCAAAACCGGCTCAACTGCGTGGTACGGCGGCAGTCTTTTGATCGGCGGCCGGTTTGGCTTCGCCGGTGGTGTTCTTGGGTGCGGGTTTGGTCGCTGCCTTGGGTCTGGCCGGCTTAACCGCCGTGGCCGCGGGCTTGTCTGCGGGTTTTGCAGCGGCAGCGTCGGGCTTGGCGCTGGCATGCCTGGCGGCTGGTTTGGCGGCGGATTTGGTGTCCTTGTTGGTATCCTTGGCCTCAGGCTTGGCGTCAGTCTTCGCTTCAGCGGTGGCAACCGGCTTCTTGGCGGCGGCCCGGCCTTTCTTGCCTCGGCGCGGCGTCTGCTGTTCGGCGTCCACGGCGGCGGTGGCAATCAGTGCTGCGCCGGTTTTGGTCGGGCCGGTATAGACGATGACCGGCTCCGAAGGCGCCGCTGCCGCTGCAATCATGTCCGATGGCCTGAGCGTCGGCGGCTGCAGGCCCGCGGTGAAGAACGTCATCGCGCCTTCGCCGCCGCTTGCGCCGCTCGAATTGCCGGCGACGGTGGTGTCCTCATCCTCGTCGCTGGCCGGCCGCTTGCGCTTGCCGCCGCACATTTCGTCGCGCAGGTTCGGCGGCGAAGCGTCGATCGGCACCAGATTATCGACGGTGCCGAGCGCGGGGCGCAGCCAGGTCAGGCTGTTGTTGGCGAAACCGCGATCGAGCAGTTGCGCGGCGCGGACGGCGCGCATTTTGCCGGACGAAGATCCGAGCACCACCGCGATCAGGCGCTTGCCGTTGCGCGTCGCGGAGGCGACAAGGTTATATCCGGAGGCGCAGATGAAGCCGGTCTTGAATCCGTCGGCGCCGGGAAAGCGGCCGATCAGCTTGTTGAAGTTCTGCGTAACCCTGCGGCCGTAGCGGATCGAAGGGATATGCATGAAATATTCGTACTCCGGCAGGTCGCGAAGGATCGCGCGCGCCAGGATTGCGAGATCGCGCGCCGAGGTGACCTGTCCTTCCGCGGGCAAGCCGTTCGGATTGACGTAGGAGGTCTGCGTCATGCCGAGGCGCTGCGCGGTCTGATTCATCTGCGCGGAGAATCCGTCGATCGAGCCGCCGACGCCTTCGGCAAGCACCGCGGCCATATCGTTGGCCGATTTCACCATCATCATCTTCAGCGCGTTGTCGACGGTAACCTGAATTCCCGGCCGGAAGCCCATCTTGGACGGCGACTGCGATGCCGCGGTGGGCGATACCGTCAGCAATGTGTCGAGCGAGATGCGTCCGTCCTTGACCGCCTTCAGCGTGACATAGGCCGTCATCATCTTGGTCACGGATGCCGGATACCAGGGATAGGTGGCGTTCTCGGCCTGCAGCACCTTGCCGGTATCGGCCTCCACGACCAGCAGCGCCTCCGCATGCGCCGCGCGCGGCACGATCGCCGCGCTCGCGAGTCCCGCGACGAGAACCAGCCCGTTCAACGACGGCTTGCGAAGCAGCTTGGGAAAAAAATGCACGATCCGGTTTCCGGTCCTTATTGAATTGAAGACTCACCTCACGAGATCAGGAGGTCCTGGCATCCAACGTATGGGTTTCAAGCCTGTCCGGCGGCGAGCCCAAACCTATACCGGCTTGCAGGGTGGGAACAGGGGCGGAGCGATTAAATCGTGGATGAAAGGGGCCGAATTTCGACGACGTTCAGATCCCGGCAGCGTCGATGCTCGCTTCCGGTGCAGCCAGGCTGGCGCGCGAATTCTCCTGAACCATGAACTGGGCCCGCGCGAGTTCCGCAAAACGGCCGCCTTGGGCGACAAGTTCATCGAAAGTTCCGCTTTCGATCACGCGTCCCTTGTCGAACACCAGGATTTTCGTGGCGTTGCGGATGGTGGAGAGCCGGTGCGCGATCACGAAGGTGGTGCGCCCCTTCATCACTTCATCGAGAGCGGCGTTAACCTTGGCCTCGGTTACCGCATCGAGTGCGGAGGTCGCTTCGTCCAGGATCAGGATCGGCGGATTTTTCAGGAGCGCGCGCGCGATCGACAGCCGCTGCCGCTCGCCGCCGGACAGCATGCGGCCGCGCTCGCCGGCATTGGTCTCGAATTTGTGTTCGCCGCGCTCGATGAATTCCAGCGCCTGCGCGCGGCTAGCTGCGATCCGCATTTCCTCTTCGGTGGCGTCGGGCTTGCCGACCCGCAGATTGTCGGCGATCGAGCGGTTGAACAGCAGCGCTTCCTGGAATACCACGCCGATATTCCGCCGCAGCGCCGTCAGCGTGATGCCGCGGACGTCCATGCCGTCGATCCTGATGAAGCCGGACTGCGGATCGAACGCGCGGTGCAACAGCGCAATCGCGGTGGATTTGCCGGCGCCGGTCGGGCCGACCAGCGCGATGGTCTGGCCCGGCAGCGCGGTGAAGGAAAGGTCTTCAACGGCGGGGCGCTTGCCGTCATAGGAAAACGACACGTCGTTGAACTCGACCAGGCCGGAGAGCCGGCCGGGATCGATGGCATCTAGCCGGTCGCGCACCGCAGGCACGGCATCCAGCACGTTGAAGAATTCCTGTAAGCGAGGCGCCTCCATGAACACGTTGTTGATGAAGGAGACCACCTGCTCGAGTTTCTGGATCAGCATGGTCGCGAAGCTGACGAACATCACGATCTCGCCCACGGTGGTGAGCCCCTGCTCGTGCAGCACGATGCCGACGGTGAAGATCGCCAGCACGGTGATGGTGGTCGAGGCCCGCGTGATCACGGTGACCAGCGCCCACCACGACAACACCGGCATCTGCACCGCCAAGAGCTTGTCGGAGACGAAACGCAGGCCCTGCACTTCGTCGTTGATGCGCACGAAACTCTGCACCAGCGCGACATTGCCGAGCGCGTCGGAGGCGCGCGCGGACAGGTCGCTGTAATGCGCCTCGACCTCGCTCTGCATGCCGTAGGTCTTGCGCACCACCAGCGTTGTCAGCACGGTGAATATGACGCAGAGCGCGAACAGCAGAATCGCAAGCCGCCAGTTGATGTAAAACGCCAGCGGCAGCAGCACGACCAGTGACATGATCGCGGCAAAATGCTCGCGGAAGAATCCGAGCCACAGCCGCCACAGCGAATCGGTGCCGTTCAGCATCACCTTCATCAGCCGGCCGGAATGGGTGCCGGTGTGGAAGGTCAGCGGCAGCTGCATGATGTGCTCGAAATAATCGGTCAGCACCGCCTGGCGCTGGCGGTGCGCCAGCTTGTCGGCGTGGAGCGCTACGGCCGCGCCGCACAGAATGGTGAACAGTCCAAACGCGACCCACGCCGCCAACAGCGGCCAAGCCGACGACGACGCCAGCGGACCTTCGGCGGGTTTTCCGGAAAGCACGTCGACGATCTTGCCGAACAGCACCGGTTCGGCAAACTGCGCGCCGGCCAGCAGCAGGTTGGCGGCCGCGAGAATCCAGCCCAGCCGCGCCTCTTTTCCCAGCAACTGCAGGACGCGGGTGTAAAGACGGGGAAGGGACATGCGGCGGTGCTCGTGGTCAGCGGGGATCAGGCCACCTTCAGCGTCGGGATCTTGCTGACATCGACGTTACGCTCTGCATGCCACGTATCGTAGGCGCCCTGCATCCGAACCCAACTTTCAGGGCCGCCGCCGAACAGTTTGCCCACACGCACCGCCACTTCCGGCGACAATGGCTTTTTCTCCTCCAGGATGTCATGCAGGTGCTGCCGCGAGATGCCGAGCAGGCGGGCGATTTCGGTCTTGGTCTTTCCAGTCGCAGGGATCACGACCTCGCGCAGCAATGCTCCCGGGTGAGAAGGGCAGCGATTCGGATTTCGCTTGGCGATATATTCGGCCATCTTTTATTCTCCGCAAGGCTGAGCCACGTTGGCCCGGCTTCAGTGGTACTGTTCGTAATCGACGCGCCAGGCGTCGCCTCCGTAAAATTCGAAAGTGAGACACCACGGTCCGTTCACGTTGACCGAGTATCGCAAAGGCTTGCCCCGCAGCGGGTGAAAGTTAAATCCCGGAAGGTTCAAATCCTCCGGTGCGTTAACAGTATTAAGGCGATCGAGTCGCAGCAAAATGCGCCCATGCATCTTTACGTCGATCTTCGACGTTTTACCGCTCAACCATAGCTCGCCAAGCGGCTTATTTTTGAACGTCCTGATCACGCTGCGGAGCCGCTTTGCGATGTTATGCAAACGTAAGCTATTTGCTTACAAATGTCAAGCGAACAGCCGCAAGCCGACAAGCTCACTCTCAATTGATCAAACGCCCGCTGGATGCCGGCAGAAACGAACCGTCAAAGATATCCGCCGGCGTCGGCTTGACACGGAATTTGACATCCTCTGCCAGTTGATCGACCGATCGCGCAAAACGGGCCGGGTCGATGCCGCCGATACCGCTGCGTTTCACCTCGTCGGTCAGGATATTGTCGCCGATAACGGCGCGCAGCCGCGCCAGTTCCAGATCGCGCGTTCCGCCTTCCATCTGGGTCAGCACGTCGTCCACCGCCCGCGTCGGGTCCTTGATGGCGAGCCGCGTGCCGGCGATCACCGCGCGCAAAAATCCCTTCACCGCTTCCGGTTTGCCGGCAGCGAACGCCGGATTGACGATGAGCGCAAAGCCGTAGGCCTCGCAGCCGTAATCCGCGTAGTGCAGCACGGTGAGGTCGTCGGCGGGCACGCCGCGGTCCCGCAGATTGATTCCCGCCAGATAGGAAAATCCGTTGACGGCGTCGACTTGCCCCGCCGCCAGCATCGGCTCGCGCACCGCGGGGCTGAATTTCGTCAGCTTTACGCTGGCGAGCTTGATTCCGATTTGATGCGCCAAGGCCGGCCAGAACCAGATCGAGAAGTCACCGTCGGCGACGCCGAGGGTTTTGCCCTCCATATCGGAGAGCACGCGGACGCCGCGGCTGTTGCGCGCGATGATGGCGTAAGGCGCCTTGTTGAACAATACGAACACCGCCTTGACGGGAGCTGCGTCGGCCTTGTCGCGAAAACGCATCAACACGTTGATATCGACCAGCGCCAGATCGCTGCTGCCGGATGCGACGCGCGCAATCGCGTCCGCGGGCCCGGTGGCGATATTGGTTGCGACGTTAAGATTCTCCGCGCGAAACAGGCCGCGGGTCGATGCCAGCACGAACGGCGCATCGCTCGCATCGAGCGGACGGTCGAGGGTGAACTGGATGGCGGTCGGCGGCGCCGTTTCGGCGGCGGCCCCGCCGGTTTGCATGCCGCAGACAAGGCTCAGCGCTATGGCCCAAACGGGAAATCGGGTCGGAAATCGCCTGAGTGCAAATGCTACGCGCATGGTAGGCACAACTGAAGCTTAAGGAAGATGTCGCGCCCGGGAGGTTTGTTTCGCGGCCATCCGGGCGTCTCCCGGCACAATGCCTGATCAAACCTGAACCGCAAGTGACTGCCTTTATTCCGCCACCAATCGTTCAGGTCGCATCCGGATGCGGGAACCCAATCTGCGCTCATTGGTTAGCTACGCAAGGCCTCTCAGGCCAGGTTTACCCACCGGAGGACATCGAGATGTTGACGCGAAAAGCTTTGCTTTCTTCAGTCGGGCGCACAGCCGCGGTGGCGACCGTCGCGGCGCTGGCGCTTACGGCGTTGCAGCCGTCGACGGCTCAGGCGCGTTATTATCGCGGCGGTGGCGGTGCAGCCGCTGCGGCGGCGTTTGCCGGTATCGTCGGCACCGGTCTTGCCATCGCCGCATCGCAGGATCGCGGCTACTATTCCGGCGGCCCGGCCTATTACGGCAGCCCTTATGATTCCTACGGCTATTACGGGGCACCCCCGGCCTATTACGGCGGCGGTCCGGTCTATTACGGTGGTGACGGTTACGGCTACGGAGGCTCTTCCCGGCCGTATTACCGCGGTCATCGTCTCCCGGACGGCGGTTAACAACGAACGAGCAGCCGTAGCGGTCGCTTCGCCCACTGGTAACCCGTCGCCGCGTTAACACGCTGGCGACGGGTTTCCACTAACATCGGGCGATGAGTGATTCGCTCGACCGGCTTTACCAGGCGGTGATCGCGGCCAAGGATCTCGATCCGGCGACGTCGCGAACCGCACGGCTGTTCCAGCGCGGTCCGGCCAAAATGGCCAAGAAACTCGCCGAAGAAGCCATCGAAGTGGTGATCGATGCCGTCAACGGCAAGTCCGACGCGGTGGTCCGCGAAAGCGCCGATCTGCTCTATAACCTCACCGTGCTGTGGGCGTCGGCCGGGGTCCGTCCCGAAGACGTGTGGCGCGAAATGGAGCGCCGCGAGCATCTGCTCGGCATTGCCGAGAAGCTGCCGAAATCCGCGGTAAAAATGCCAAAAGCCATCCCGCCCAAGGTCGCGCGGCGACCAATTGTCGCGCTCGAAGCCCGCGCCCGCAAGCGCCACTAAGCCTTCATCGTCATTCCGGGATGCGTGCCAACGGGTCCGCGCGAAGCGCGGCCCGATGACAGGCTCCGCACGCAGACCCGGAATCCAGCAACCAACCGATGCCTGTGGATTCCGGGTTCGCGCGAAACGCGCGCCCCGGAATGACGGCCCATTCCTGCATCGACCGCCATGGACAAATCCGCGGGACGGTGGTTCATCGCGCCATGCTGAGACGAATCTACGACTGGTGCATCGACGCCGCCCACAAGCCTTACGCGCTCTGGATCATGGGAGCCGTTTCGTTCGCGGAGAGTTCATTCTTTCCGGTGCCGCCGGATGTCATGCTGATTCCGATGTCGCTGGCCCGGCCGGAGCGGGCGTGGTTCTACGCCGCGGTATGTACCGCAACCTCGGTGCTGGGTGGCATCCTCGGTTACGCGATCGGTGCGCTGCTCTACGATTCCATCGGGCACTGGCTGATCGAGTTCTATGGCCTCGGCGGCAAGGTCGAAGCCTTCCGCGCCTCCTATGCCGAATGGGGTGCGTGGATCATCATCGGCAAGGGACTGACGCCGATCCCCTACAAGCTCGTGACCATCACCTCCGGCTTTGCCGGTTACAATATCTGGCTGTTCGTTCTGTGCTCGGTGATCGCCCGCGGTGGCCGTTTTTTTGTCGTTGCCATCCTGCTCAACCGCTATGGCGACACCATCCGCCACCAGATCGAGAAGCGGCTAGGTCTCTGGGTCGCGCTCGGCGCCATCGTTCTCGTGCTCGGCTTCATCGTTGCGGCCCGATTGATCTAGCGCGAAGCGCTTTTCCGTGTCGCGTCGACGGGTTACGCTGATCACCATGTCTGATCGAATCGGTAATCTGATCGCGTGGATGCGACAGTCGTTCGCCATCGCGATGGTTGCGTTGTCGGCGATGCCGGTGCCTGACCTGGCACGGGCGCAGGCGACAGCCCAGCCGGCGCCGTCCGCGCAAGGCGCGCCGGCACAGCCCGCGCCCGAACAGAGCGAGCCCGCGCCGCCGGATCATCCGGCGCCGAAGGAAAATCCGGGCCTCATCAACGAAATCGGGAAATTGCTCGAGAAACCGGGATCGTTGCTGCCGACGCTGAAAAGCCCCAGGGAAACCATCGACGATGCGGCCGGTGCGCTGTCGCGGTTGACGACATCCCCAGGTGTCAAAGGCCGTGTCGCCTGCCCGATCGCCGCCAACGGCGCGCCCGACTGCAAGGCCGCCGCCGACAAACTTTGCCAAAGCAAGGGATTCAAGGAAGGCAAGAGTCTCGACGTCGATACCGCGCGCAACTGCTCCGCCAAGGCGCTGCTGTCCGGCGGCAAGCCCGATGAAAGCGAATGCCGGACCGAGACCTATGTGACCCGCGCGGTGTGCCAATAACGCGATTTCTTGAAGCGCGCGCCTTGCGCGGCGCCGCCGCAATTGCTTTGCTGCCGGCATCAAAGGTCAACCATCATGCATAACGGCTAGAGGATATCTCAATGTCCATGCCTGCTCTGTTCAAGGGCCGTCTGTCGATTCCCGTGATCGGTGCGCCGCTGTTCATTATTTCCGTGCCCGACCTGGTGATCGCGCAGTGCAAGGCGGGCATCGTCGGATCGTTTCCGGCGCTGAATGCGCGGCCGCCGGCACTGCTCGACGAATGGCTGGTGCGCATCAAGGAAGAGCTCGCGGCCTACGACAAGGCGCATCCCGAGCGTCCATCGGCGCCGTTCGCGGTGAACCAGATCGTGCATCGCTCCAACAATCGTCTCGATCAGGACCTGGCACTGTGCGAAAAGCACAAGGTGCCGATGATCATCACCTCGCTCGGCGCGCGCGAAGAGCTTAATCAGGCCGCGCATGCATGGGGCGGCATCGTGTTTCACGATGTGATCAACCAGAAATTCGCCCACAAGGCGATCGAGAAGGGCGCCGACGGACTGATCCTGGTGTCGGCCGGCGCGGGCGGCCATGCCGGCGAGATCTCGCCGTTCGCCTTCGTGGCCGAGACCCGGCAATGGTTCGACGGTCCGATCGCGCTGTCGGGCGCGATCGGCAACGGCCGCGCCATCCGCGCGGTCCGCATGCTCGGCGCCGACTTCGCCTATATCGGCTCGGCCTTCATCGCCACCCTGGAGGCCAATGCGGTGGAGGGCTACAAGCAGATGATCACCACCTCGACGGCGGAAGACATCGTATATTCGAATCTGTTCACCGGCGTGCACGGCAATTATTTGAAGCCCTCCATTGTCGCGGCCGGCATGGACCCGGACAACCTCCCCGAATCCGACGCCTCGAAAATGAGTTTTGGCACCGATGCGTCCGGCGAGCGCGCAAAACCAAAGGCCTGGAAGGAGATCTGGGGCAGCGGGCAGGGCGTCGGCAGCGTCGGAAAGATCCTTCCCGCCGCCGAACTGATCGCGCGGTTCAAGCAGGAATACACCGACGCGGTCGATCCGGCGCTGTGAGTTCATCGTGTCCCGGACGCGCTGCAGCGTTCTTCACGCTGCTGCGCAGAGCCGGGACCCCGGTTTCGAACGCCAAGGACACCGGGACCCCGGCTCTGCAGCGCACCGCTTCGCAAGAGCTACGCGCTGCGCTGCGTCCGGGGAACGAAGGACAAAAGAGGACGAGCATGACCGCAAAGCGGCCGAATCTTCCAATGACCGGCGGTTGCTCATGCGGTCTCATCCGCTACGAGATCGCATCGTTTCCGCTGCTGCTCTACACCTGCAATTGCACGGATTGTCAGACCCGTAGCGGCAGCGCGTTCGCGCTCAATATGCCGGTAAGGACCCGGGATTTTCACCTTCTCAAGGGCGAGCCGAAAGCGCGGCGCCATACTTCGCCGAGCGGCGTGCCGGTCGCCTCCCGGTTCTGCGGCGATTGCGGCGCGCACCTCTATGGCGAACGGGCGGGCCGCGCTGAAATCGTCAACGTCCGCGCCGGCACGCTCGACGACACGTCGTGGCTGGTGCCGGCGGCGCATTTCTTCACCCGCGGCGCCAGTGCCCAGTCGTGGGTTCAACCCGTGGCCGGCGCCAGCTGTTTCGAGACCCAGCCGGACAACTGGATCGAACTGCTTGCAGCGTGGCGGACCCTGTGGCCGGAATTCTTCCCTGGAAAATAGTTCCAGCTCTGTGGAACCGGTTGATGCCATGGCGGTTTAGTTCGGGTTAGGGGGATCGTATGAACGCTGTCGAACCACTCGCCGGCAAGGCGAAAACCGGCATTTGGGGGCTGGACAATATCCTGTCAGGCGGATTTTCGCGCGGTCACGTGTTTCTCGTCGAGGGCGCGCCGGGCACCGGCAAGACCACGGTAGCGCTGCAATTCCTGCTGGAAGGCGTGCGCGCGGGCGAAAAATGCCTCTACATCACCCTGTCGGAAACCGAGCGCGAATTGCGCGAAGGCGCCGCTTCCCATGGCTGGACCTTGGGCGACGGTATTGTCGTATTCGAATTGCTGCCGCCGGAGAGCCTGCTGGATTCCGAGCAGCAGCAAAGCCTGCTCTATTCATCCGACCTCGAGCTCGGCGAAACCACCAAGCAGATTTTCGAGGCGGTCGAACGTCACCGGCCGACCCGGGTCGTGCTCGACAGCCTGTCCGAAATCCGCCTGCTGGCGCAGAGCTCGCTGCGCTACCGGCGGCAGATTTTGGCGATCAAGCATTATTTCGCGCAATTCGGCTCGACGGTGATGCTGCTCGACGATCTCACCGCGGACGTTGCCGACAAGACCGTGCACAGCGTCGCGCATGGCGTGCTTCGCCTCGAGGAATTGGCGCCCTCCTATGGCGCGGAGCGGCGGCGCGCCCGCGTCATCAAATATCGCGGCGTGAAATTCCGCGGCGGCTATCACGATGCGACCATTACAACCGGCGGGTTGAATGTATTTCCGCGGCTGGTGGCGTCCGAATATCGCTCGAGCTTCAAGCGCACCACGATGTCGAGCGGCCTCGAGGCGTTCGACAAGCTGTTGGGCGGCGGCATCGAAGCCGGCTCCAGCACGCTGGTGCTCGGCCCCGCCGGCACCGGCAAGTCGCTGATGGTCATCGTCTTTGTTGTCGCGGCGATTTCCCGCGGCGAAAAAGCCGCACTGTTCGTGTTCGACGAAGAACTCGGTCTGTTGTTCGCGCGCATGAAAGGGCTCGGTATCGATCTCGAAGACCTGCAGCGCAGCGGCAAGCTTTTCATCGATCAGGTCGATGCCGCGGAACTGTCGCCCGGCGAATTCGCCCATCGCGTCCGCAAGCGGGTCGATGAGGACGAGATCAAGACCGTGGTGATCGACAGCCTGAACGGCTACCAGGCGGCGATGCCGGAGGAAAATTCGCTGATCCTGCACATGCATGAGTTGCTGCAATATCTGAACCGCCGCGGTGCGGCGACCTTCATGACGGTGGCGCAGCACGGTCTGGTCGGCGACATGAAGGCGCCGGTCGACGTTACGTATCTCGCCGACACCGTCATCCTGTTGCGCTATTTCGAGGCCCTCGGCTCGGTGCGGCGCGCGGTTTCCATCATCAAGAAGCGCACCGGCGCCCACGAATCCACCATCCGCGAATATCGTATCGACGGCCGCGGCCTTACCATCGGCGGCCCGCTCGACGGCTTTCAGGGAATCCTGCGCGGCGTGCCGATCTACGTCGGCGAAGGCAAGCCGCTCTTGGAGGAGCGGGTCCTGTGAGACCGGGCGCATCGTCGGAGCGCGCGGTCATCCTGGCTCCAACGGGACGGGATGCTGCCGTTGCGGCCGCATTGATCCGGGAGGCCGGTTTCTACGCCAACATCGCGGACGACCTCGCGGCGCTGATGCACGAAATCGAGGCCGGCGCGGGTCTCGCCGTCATCGCCGACGAGGCGATCAAGACCGCCGATCTGCGCAGCCTCGTGAAATGGCTGAACGAGCAGCCCTCATGGTCGGATTTTCCGATCGTGCTGTTGACCCACCAGGGCGGCGGGCCCGAACGCAACCCCGATGCCGCGCGGCTCGGACAGGCGCTCGGCAACGTCACCTTTATCGAGCGCCCGTTTCATCCGACCACGCTGGTCAGCATCGTCGGATCGGCCGTCCGAGGCCGCCGCCGCCAATATCAGACCCGCGCCATTCTCGAAGACCTCACCGAAAGCGAGGGCCTGCTGCAGACCGCGCTCAACGCCGGCCATCTCGGCGCGCTGGAGCTGCATCTGCCGGAGTTCGAGCTGGAAGCCTCCGATACCTGCAAGACCTTCTATGGCCGCACGCCGGCCGACCCGTTTACGTACCAGGATTTGCTGGCCGCGGTTCATCCCGACGACCGCGCGCCGCGCCAGGAAGTGCTCGACCGCTCGATCAAGAGCGGCAAGGACTACAGTTTTGAATACCGCAATATCTGGCCCGACGGTTCGGTGCATTGGGTCGACGTCCGCGCCCGCGCCGTTCGCAGACCCGACGGCAGCATCAAGTCGCTGGTCGGGGTGTCCTCCGACATCACCGCGCGCAAGACGCTCGAAATCGAGCGCGAGAATTTGCTGGCGCAACTCGCCGCCGAGCGCACTGCGCTTGCGGAATTGACCGCGACGCTGGAACAGCGCGTGGAGGAACGCACCGCGGAGCTGATGAAAGAAGTCGCGGCCCGCGAAAAGGCGCAGGAGCAATTGCGCCAGGCGCAGAAGATGGAAACCATCGGCCAGCTCACCGGCGGCGTGGCGCATGATTTCAACAACCTGCTGATGGCGGTGATGGGCAACCTCGATCTTTTGCGCAAGCGCATTCCCGATGACCCGCGGCTGCACCGGCTGATCGACGGCGCGCTGCAGGGCGCCGAGCGCGGCGCGTCGCTGACGCAGCGCCTGCTGGCATTTGCCCGGCAACAGGATCTGAAAGCCCTGCCGGTCGATCTTGGCGCGCTGATCCAGGGCATGATCGATCTGCTCGAACGCTCGCTTGGGCCGCGGATCGCGCTGCGGCTGGATATTCCGGAAAACCTGCCGCCGGCGCGGGTCGATGCCAATCAGCTTGAGCTTGCGATCCTCAATCTCGCCATCAACTCGCGCGACGCGATGCCCGACGGCGGCGCCATCGACATCAAGGTCGCGGAATGCCGTTCAAGCGGCGACACGACGCTGCAGCCGGGCGGCTATCTGAAAGTTTCGGTCATCGATACCGGCAAGGGCATGACACCGGACATCCTGAAGAAGGCGATCGAGCCGTTCTTCTCGTCAAAGCCGCTCGGCAAGGGTACCGGCCTCGGGCTGTCGATGGTGCACGGCCTCGCCGTGCAGCTCGGCGGCGCGCTGCAGCTCTCAAGCACGGTCGGCAAGGGCACCACGGCGACGCTGATCCTCCCCGTGGCGACCGCGGCGCCGGAAGCCGAAAGCCCCGCGCATGTGGCGGCGAAGGTCAACCGTTCGGCGGTGATCCTGTTCGTCGACGACGATCCGCTGATCGCGATGTCGACCATGGAGATGCTGGAAGACCTCGGGCACAAGGTGATCGGCGCCAATTCCGGCTTGCACGCGCTCGATATCATCAAGAGCGAACAGCCGATCGACCTGATGATGACGGATCACGTGATGCCCGGCATGACCGGCATCGAACTCGCCGCCGCCTCGCGCGAGGTGCGTCCCACGCTGCCGATCCTGCTCGCCACCGGCTACGCCGACCTGCCCGAGGGCGCCCAGCTCGACCTGCCGCGGCTGGCCAAGCCGTATCACCAGGACCAGCTGCGCGACCGGCTCGATCAGCTGCTGGGGTGAGGCGCTCTATCGTGCCGCGGACGCAGCGCAGCGCGTAGCACTTCGCCATAAGCGCGTTTACGCGCGTCTTCGACGCGCTATGGCGGTGCGCTGCAGAGCCGGGCCGTAACGAACGCCGGTGCTTGGTACGGTCCCGGCTCTGCGGAGCGGCATGAAGAATGCCGCACCGCGTCCGGGACACGATCATTTCCGGCAAAAGTTCCGGCCTTAACGCTTCGTTAACCAGTCCCGTTCCTACAATCGCCTCACGCGGTCGTCCGCCGCGTGAGCGTCGGTTGATCAGGAGTGCGGCATGGACCTCGATCCATCCTTCGAAAAAACCCCGGCGACGATCCATGAGCTGCAGGCCCGGGTGGCCGCCGCCTTTGAGCGGCATCCGCTGTGCCGGAACGTGCAGTTCGACATTATTGGCATGCCACGGACGGCCAAGGGCAACTGGACGGTCAGCATGCAATCGGTGGCCCCGGACGCGCTGTGGGAGGCCTCCGAACTCGTCGCCGACATTCAGGACGCCTACGATCTGGCCTCGGCGGCCTGAAAAACGCCCGGAAATCCCACCCAGGCCGGGTTGCGGCACGGTTAAGCCTTAATTAATGTCCATTTGTGAGGAAGGTTGAGTGCCGTTCGCCGGCTGAAGCGGAGTTTTGTTTGACCAGAACGATGACCATCCTGGCCCTGGCGTGTTTTCTGGTCGTCGGCGCGGCTTTCGCGAGCATTCTTGGCCGCGACAGCGTGCCGGCCGTGCGCTCCGAGATCCCGCAGGCGGTGGCCAAGGCCCCGCTGGCGAACCGGGAAGGTAAAAAGGACAAGCTGCCGCTGGCGATGGCGGCGCTGCCGCCCGCGGTGGATAACCCTCAACAGCTGCCCGAGCCGCTGCGGCAGGCCTTTGCATCCGACAGCCCGTTCGACAAACAGCCACCGAAGATCGCCGCGCCGGTGACGGCGATTCCAGCTCCCGCCGACAAGCCGAAGGCCGCGGCAAGGCCGGCGGTGCAGAAATCCTACGCGCTGCTCAGCGACATCCAGATCGCCGGCATCAAGGAACGGCTAAAACTCTCGCCGGCGCAGGAGCAGCACTGGCCCGGGGTCGAAAACGCGCTACGCGCCATTGCGCGAAAGATCCACGCCACCCGCCAGTCCAATCCGGCCGCCGCCGGTGCGCCGATCGATCCCGAGTGGAGCGAAGTGCAGCAATTGAAATCGGTAGCGATGCCGCTGTTGTTCCAGCTGCGCGAAGACCAGAAGCGCGAAGTCCGCTCGCTGGCGCACATCATCGGGCTCGGATCGGTGGCGTCGCTGATTTAGAGCGACGGGACGACGCGCGCCGCTAACGCAGTGCCGGTTTGATAAACCGACGCTGCCTCTCGCGTGATCAGGAAGCATTCCACGTCGTAGCGCTCAAAACGAGCGTCGCGTCTATGCCCGGGCGATTCTTCTGCACGATGGGGATTTGAAATTTGAGCCCGCCGCCTTCCGCGGGTTCGCCATTTACCGAGATGGTCGTGCGATTGGGCGTGCGGCTGTCAAAACCATAGCGAAGCTGCCACGAATCGTTGTCGGTCTTTGGTGGAGTCGCTTCGAGATTGAGCTTGTCGCGGAAGATGTAGCCGCCTGGATAATGGTTGTTCCGCCAAAGTGTCCCATCGACCTCGTAATCCGGCACCAGGACGCCGAGATCGATGCTGAATCCCAATGAACTTCGATCCGGATTCACCTTGGCGCCGTTGCTGAGATGAACATTGAACAGAACCGGATTATCCCGATGCGGGATGTCGATTCCCGGCGTGGCCCTCTCGGGAAACAACTCACCATATTTTCGAAACAGCGCGGAATTTTCGTTCGCGACACGCCGGCTTAAGTCCCAATGTGCGCCGCGAACCCGCGCTACCACCTCAAATTGATACGAGGCGCGCACCTGCTTTCCGGCCAGCCGTGCCTGCTCCACGTCCGGGGGCAGTGTGATATCCTTTACCTCCAGACTGCCGTCGATCCGAATATCGCCGAACAGAAATCGCGTCAGGTTTTGATAGCCCTCTTCGGAATTGACGATTCCATAATATCCCGAATGACTGCGGTGGACGAAGGCGCGCGGAGCAAGCTTGGCGGCGCCGGCGTTTCCGCTGCTGTCGGACAGGGCCGCATTCTCAGTGCGGACCAACCCGTCGCTGAACGGACCGACCAGCCGTGCCGACCAGCCGGAAGCAACGGTGTAATCCTTGGAATTGGTGCCTACCAGGCAGAAAAAGCGGTCAATATCGAACTTGCCGTTAAGCGTGTTCACCTTTTCAGTCCCGGCAGGAAGTCCGAGATATTCGCACATACGAGCGCGGTTGAAATTGTTGGCACTTTGAGCGGTGAAGAAAGAAGGGACATTGCCGATAATTTCCAGCTCGATGCCGTTGTGCGGCGTCGCGTAGGTGAACACCTTGTCGACGTATTTTCTGGCAACCGGATCTCCGATCTTGTCGTTCTGCAGAAAACTGCGGATCACCAGCCCACCCATCGAATGGCCAACGAGATAGATCTTGAAGCCTTCTTTTTCCCTGTCATCGATGCAGATTCGGTCGCGCAGCTTGATAATGAGATCGCTCAACCCGCGACCGAAATCCTCCATCGCCACCTGTTTTCCCGCGCCGAACACCGAAGAAACCTGGTCATAGTAGCGATAGATGGTTATCGACCGGGGTTCGATCGTGCCGGGTGGCACTTTGTCGATTTCTGTAATGTTCAGGCCAGCCGAATAAACGTCGCCATACTTGAAGTCCTTCATCAGCCGCACCAGCGGAGATTCGAAATAATATCGCTCCGTATCACCGGTCCATAAGGTTCGGATACGCGTCGACCCAAGATTAAAGCCCATATACGGATCTGAGACCGTATCCTCGATGTCGCTGTCCGTTCCTGCATAGCCGCGCACATAGATGATTGGATAATAAGGATTTTGGAATCGCAAGTCCGCCATAGGAAGCCTCTTTGCTTTGCCCGGTTGATCATTGGCTGGAGGGTCGGCAATAACCCCCTCGGCTTTCGTGAAATTTTCGGTCTGCCTTCGCGGCCTAAAAACGTCCGTTATAAGGGATGCCGTGAAAAGTCCGCTGTCTTCAAATCTTTCGCGTCGGTAATTGGTTCGTGTGATAGCAGCCGGTGCCGGAGACCGTGCGTGGTATGCCGCCTGCCGCGCGCCGTATTTTGTTGCGAGGCCGCGGCGAGCAGAAGTCTCAACATGGGTATCTCCAACGGATGGCAAACCTAGTACAATTCCAGATTGCGTGACGCAAGCTTAAATGACGCAGGGGATGGTCCGGTTGCGCTCCGCCACCGCCGGGGGCCGGAGTATCGCGGGCAAACCACCTTCACCCGCGCGAGCATAACAGAATGATATCGCCGTCTTGCCATGCCAAGTGCTTGTGGTGCCCCTGGCCGGAATCGATAGTGCGACTGCAGGTGCCGAGAGTCCGCATGGCGAACGGCTGCGCGCTGAAAAGTTCGGCGGCGAATCGGGCTCGTGATGCCATCGGCGGGAGAATTAAGATGGTGCCGCTGGCCGGAATCGCTCTTCCCGGCGTAGATCCCGGCGCCCTCTGGCGTTGCGCATTTGCGAAAAAATATCGCAATACGATATGTTGCGAATGCAAAAATAGGTCATGCCTGTTGACCCGCACGCTTGGGGTATCGACCGACCTGATCCGCGGCGACGTATTCTTCCGGGGCGAGATCATGGCCGGCGCATTGATCGCCGGCATTCCGGTGGCGCTTGCCTACAACCTGTTCCTCGATCGCTTCATCTCCGGCATCACCGGCGGCGCCGTCAAGTAGGCTGGCCTCGCAGCTTTAAGGATAACGAGGAACCGGGAAGCTCCCTAGTCCCTCCCGCCGCATATTTTCAGCAATCTCTCACCGCCGCTTACGCTTCCGCGCGGGCTTTTTGCCGGTCTTCGGGCTGTCGGGCTCTTTTGGGATCTTCGGCATGCACCAGCCTTTGCCCTGGCGCCGCTTGCGTTCGATATGCTGGGTCCAGGCCGCGGTTCGCGACTGGATATAGTCGCCGATTTGCGCGCTGGTCGAAAGATCGGGCGGGGTGTGGCGGTCGTAGCTGCCCTGGTCGTTGCGCAGCGGGAGCAGCGACACCTTGTGGGCATGAATGCTCTCGATCAGCGACGGCTCGGCCTGGTCCGGATGCGGAATGTTCGTCATCGGAATGTCCACGTCCTTGAGCGGATCGTCGGCCCGCGGCTTTGCAAGGCTCAGAACATCGCCCAGATCCGGCGCCGCCTTGTCGCGCGCGGTCAGCGCCGGCACACCCCAGCGCAATTCGATCGTTTTCAGCACCGAGGTATGATCGATGGTGCCGGTTTTTGCCCGAAACACCGTCCCGGGCGCGATCCGGGGTGAGATCAGAAGTGCGGGGATGCGAACCCCGAACCGCCTGAAGTCGAAACCGAACTCGCCGACCGTGCCATCGCCGGGCGGCGTCGCGTTCGACGGCGGGCCGACATGGTCGTAGTTGCCGCCATGTTCGTCATAGGTGATCAGCAACAGCGTGTCGTTCCAGCCCGGACCGTTTCGCACCGCGTAATAGGTGTCGTGAATAAGCTGCTCGCCCAGCGCAACGTCGTAGTTCGGGTGCTGGCTGTTGCCGCTCGCGCTCCAGCCCGGCTCGAGAAACGTGTAGGCCGGAAGCTTGCCCGCGGCGGCCCGCTTTTCAAAATCGCGGAAATGACCGAAATGGCTCTCGTCGGCGTGCATGGTGTCGGTGAAATCCAGCCGCGTCAGCGGATCGCGGTTATAGCCGTAGATCGCCCAGTCGATATTCTTTTTTGTGAGGCTGCCAAAGATGCTGGGGCAGGTGAAAACCTTGACGTGGTTGTCGAGGTGTCCCTGGCAGGTCGCGGCGGCCGCGAAGGTGCGGTTGGGGATGGTCTGGGTCGGCGCGGATGCAAACCAGTGATCGCAAACCGCGAACCCTCGCGCCAGGCCGGACATGATCGGCAGCATCTCCGGCGCGTACATGCCCATGATTTCGGACGGCTCGGTGCCGGCCAGCGTATCCTTGAAACCTTTGGCCTGGTCGGACTGGATCGCGGCCTTGAAATTGATGACAAACCCCTGGTTGGTCGGCACCGCGCCCGGCGCCGGATCGTCGGTCGAGAACAGTTGATAGTTGGTATTCTGAAAGCCTTCCCCCGGATCGGCTCCCGGCATCAGATAAGGATGCGGTGCGTTGCTGTCGACCTTGTAAACCTTGATCGGCCGGCCGGCGTCGTCGGGATTGGTCTCGTTGCCGGTCAGTCCCTCGAACGGCTGGTTGGTCGGCGATTTGTTGCCGTTGGCGGTATACAGGAAGCCCAGCATCTGATCGAACGAGCGGTTCTCGAGCATGAGCTGGACGATGTGTTTGATTGCCGGAAGCTGGTTGGCCATGTTCGATCCCCCTGTGATATTCAACGTCGACAATTCGGATCGTCCCCGCGAATGCGCAATGCGTTCGAACGGACGCCGGCGTGACAAAGGCATGTATCAAGAAATCATCTTCGGCATTCATTGCAACCGCGGCGCGAGAAGACAAGATGATTTGACGCTTGTCTTCGGTAACATTGCCGTGGGCTGAATCATGGGTCGCGCTGCGAAGCGGTGGGCAGCCGGCTTTCCCCGTGCCTTTCGGTGTGAACGCCGCAACCCGTTGCCAACGCATCAATGGGTGATTACGTTCTCCCCTTGGTAGGCCACGCGAATTTTTCGATCGGCTGCACGCGCATGCCCAAATTCCTTCGCATCGGAGTCCTTCCGTCGAACGTCTCCGGATACACGTCGAAGGCGTGGTGGGTTCGCCGGGTTGGCTCGACGGTTTTGCTGAAGTGGGGCGCCGTCGAGGTCCACGGCGTCGGAGACGGGCGAAAGGTTTACTGGACGCTTACGCCGCAGGCGAAAACAATTCGTTGCGGCACGGCGCAGCGTGCCAAGGACTATGCAAAAAGCGCAATCGCGCGGCGACGCAGCCATCGCTATGAGCCGCTGGCCGGAAATATCGCGATTCGCCGCCTCCCCGCCAAACGCGGCGCCGAGCCCGAACAGACGCTCGCCACGATCCTGGTTGTCGACATCGTCGGCTCCACCGAGAAAGCCGCGCGGCTCGGCGATGCGCGCTGGACCCAGGTGATGAATCACTATTACGCCGCCGTCCGCAGAGAGCTGAAGACCTTGCGCGGAAAAGAAGTCGTGACGACGGGGGACGGGCTGCTCGCGACCTTCGACGCGCCGGCGGCCGGGATCGATTGCGCGACCGCAATCCGCGAGGCCGTGCGTACGCTCGGGCTCGAGATCAGGGTCGGGCTGCACGCCGGCGAATACAAGGTGAGCGGGGCTGACGTGGTCGGTCTCGCGTTTCACATCGGCACGCGCGTCGCCGCGAAAGCGCGTGCCGGCGAAGTCCTGGTCTCAAGGGCGGTCAAGGATTTGATGTCGCAGTCTCAAATCCGGTTCAGCGATCGCGGCGCTCACCAACTCAAAGGCGTGCCGAAGCGCTGGCGGCTATACCGGGTAGAGCATTGAGGCCACGCGAAGCCCGATGGGGCATCATTGCGGATTTGGTGCGTCTTCGCTCGGACACGCTTCGCCCTATCGGCCTCTTGCGCGGCTGCGCCACGCGAAGCCCGATAGGGCGAAGCGTGGTGCCCCTGGCCGGAATCGAACTCCTACGAATAACGTTGTAAAATAAGGACTTCTCGAAGCCATTTCGAATATGTACTCACAGCCCTACTCACACAATTTTTGGTTCCCGGTCACGGCTGGTTCGGTTCTATTCTTGGTTGGACCTCTGAATTGACCCGCTGCTACTCATCGCCCCACATCGTAGAGCATCTGCCGAATGGCGGCTCTACGTGGCGTCGCTATGGGGCACCGGCATGATCCTGTTGCTTACTTCATTTGGATCTGCACCACCGCTCCGGGTTTGGCTGCGCTGCCTCGCGCGATCGCCAGATAGCGGCGCTGGACCTTGTGCTCGCCCTGTACCACCTGGCGGATCGGGCCGGTGGCGTTGACGATCGCCGAGCCCGCAGGATTGGTCATGAAGTCCGCCAGCGGTTCCAGCGCGCCGTTGCCGTCCGGCTGAGGGGCAAGCATCAAGACATAAGGTTGCTTCGGATCCAGTCCGGTCACCGCGGCCTGCAGCACCTGAATCAACCCCTGATCAAACAGCGAAACGCTGGTCAGCGCTTTCTCCGCTTTGCCGGCGGCCTTGTCCGCATTCGGCACGCCGAGCCCAAGATGCGTGACCTGGCGGGCGACACCCAGCGGCTGCAGATTTTGCGTCCCGTCACCGTAGGGGACCGCATTGGGGACATAGGCAATGGCTTGCGGCGCCTGACCGACCGGGCTGGTAGCGATCACCTTGTTGGTGAGCGTATCGATCGCAGTCACGGCGTCGGCATTTTCAAGCCCGACATAGACGCGGCTGCCGTCACCCGAAGGCCAGATGCCGTGCGGTAACTTGCCAACCGGAATGGTCGCCACTTGCGAGAAATCGTCGGTCCGGAACACCTTGACTTCATCCAATCCGCCGATCGTCACGTAAGCGAAGGTGCCGTTGGCGTTATGCACGATGTTGACGTGATTGGTGATCGGTCCGGTGTCGATCGATTTCAGCACCGCGAAGGGCGGTCTGGCGTCGAATACCATCGTCCTGCCGATGTCCTTGAGCGTGAACCAGACCTGTTTGCCGTCCGGCGTCGCAGCAAGATCGGGGCAGAACGGGCTGTCCTGTTTCACATGTCCGACGATCTGATGATCGGCGACCGACACCACGACAGTTTCGGGATTGAACGACGAACAGACATACCCGTACTTGCCGTCCGGCGAAAAGATTTGCATTCCGGGACCTGCCGGCACCTTGATCCGCGCCTTCTCGTCATAGGTCTGACCGTCGAGCACGGCGACGTAATCCTCGCCACGTACCGTGACCCATACTTCCTTGCCGTCCGGCGTGAAGAATGCCTCATGCGGGGAACGCCCGACATATGTCGTGTGCCTGACCGCGTTAGTCGCGGTGTCGATGAACGTCACGGAGTTCGAGCCGATCGACACGACCGCGAGTGTCCTGTGATCGGGCGAGAAACCCATGCCGTGCACCAGAAGCTGTCCCTTGTAGAGCGGGCTGAAATTTCCCGGCTGCGGATCGCCCAGCCGGATGACTCCGACGAGCCTGTTGTCGGCAGGATCGCTGACGGAGACCGTGTTGGAGAACTGTTCGGCGGTATAGACACGGTCCCGATGGCTGATCGGAATATCCAGATCCGCCGCTGCGCCGGGAGCCTGGCCGGCGAAGGCTGAACCGATCGTCGCAAGTGAGTTGCCGGCGAGAAAGGCCAGCGCAAGCGCAAAACGCTTCATGACAATCTCCTATTTCATGATCATGGAATCGTGGGGCGAATGGTGTGAGGTCGCGCTAGGGCCCGGAGTCGGCATCGCAGGAGATTGGGTTGGTGCCGCCGCCGAGGGCGGCAAGGGTTCGCCGAGCGCGAACCGCATCGCCGCGATCTCCTGCTGCTGGGTGACGATGATTTCCTGGGCCAGGCGTCGAAGCTGCTCGTTGTGACCGTAGCGCAGCACCGCCCGCGCCATGTCGATTGCGCCTTGATGGTGCGGAACCATCATTTCTACGAAATCATGATCAACGTCGCCTGTCGGCTTGACGGCCATGTCCGCCATCATCTTGTCCATTGCCGCGGCATTCTCCGTGAGGAAGGGTGCCTCCGCGCCGTTGTCCGGCGCAGAGGCTGTCGCATGGAGCGACATGGGGCCCGCTTGCGATGCCGTGAGCGGCCCACCGGCAAGAATGAAAGCCGAAATGCCCACGGCGGCAAAAGAAATGACGCGCGGAGGAATGAACGCCCGGAAAGGCAACGCCATGGCATCTCTCCTGTGTTTTCGATCCAGCAATTCAGCGGGCCACTCGTTTTAAAGCCTGCTGACTCAATTAAGTGAGCCGTAGGCTGACCAACGCTTGTCCTCGCGAAGTGGATCGCGGGAACACTCGCCGAGGCCTCCCGATGCGGTCTGCTCGCACTGCGCTAAACTCGCGAAGCCGCATATCGAACCTCTATCCGCGTTCACAACGCAATACGACCCTCCGGATGCCGGGTTCGGGGTCGAACGCGCGGATGCAACTTCCGAGCCCGCGATCATGACGAACGCGAGGCTAGTGCCGCAGATGGCGAGCAGATTCCGCGCCGTGTGTTTCATGTTGCTCTTGGCAGTCCTGTAGATGCTTTTCGAATGAGTAGTCATGGTAGGTTCCTTTTCATTTCACCAATGTTTCGCTGGTATCGCCAGCGCGGCTGTCGCTAAGCGTCAGCGATGTCAAGGATGGCTTCGGCAAACGCTTGCGGAGCCTCCTGCGGCAAATTGTGTCCGATGCCGCCTTTGATGGTTCGATGTTCGTATTTGCCCGTGAACTTCCTGGCATAGGCGGCGGGTTCCGGGTGCGGCGCGCCGTTGGCATCGCCTTCGAGGGTGATGGTCGGCACGGCGATGACCGGAGCTGCGGCAAGCCGCTTTTCCAGGTCGTCATATTTCAACTCGCCTTCCGCAAGCCCCAGCCGCCAGCGGTAATCATGGATCACGATCGCGACATGATCCGGATTGTCGAAGGACGCCGCTGAGCGATCGAACGTGGCATCGTCAAACCGCCACTGCGGCGAGGCGAGCTGCCAGATGAGCTTGGAAAAATCGTGCCGGTATTTGTCATAGCCGGCGCGGCCGCGCTCGGTCGCAAAATAGAATTGGTACCACCATTCGAGTTCCGCCTTTGGCAGTAACGGTATCTTGCCGGATTCCTGGCCGCCGATCAGATAACCGCTGACAGAGACCAGCGCCCTGCATCGCTCCGGCCAGATCGCCGCGATGATGTTGGCCGTCCGCCCTCCCCAATCGAACCCGGCGAGCGTCGCCTTCTCAATTCTGAGCGCGTCCATAAGTGCAATGGTATCGACGGCAACCGCCGATGGCTGACCATTGCGGAACGTTTCGTTTGAAAGAAAGCGCGTGGTGCCGTAGCCGCGCACATACGGAACAATAACCCGGTAGCCCGCCGATGCAAGCAAGGGCGCGACGTCGGCAAAGCTGTGAATGTCGTAGGGCCATCCGTGCAGCAGAATGACGGCAGGTCCATCGGGCGGACCGGCTTCCGCATAACCTGTGCTCAGGACTCCGGTGTCGATCTGTTTGATCGGGCCGAAAGAGCTGCTTTCCCGCGGCGTGATCGAAGGCAGCTTTGATCTGCCGGGTTGCGCATTTGCCGATCCAATCATGCCGAGCTCGGCAGCCGCGAAGGTCATGGCTGCAACACCGAAAAAACGGCGGCGATGATGATCGATGTCTTCTGACGTTTTGATCTTGTCCATGGCGAGTCTCCTTGGTGCGACGATTGCATAACGGATCAGCCGAACGCGAACGAGAAAGCTTCCGCACCCGGATCGAGAAACCCGATTTCGAACTGTCGATCGGCGATGGGCCACGGTTGCCTGGTCGGCTGGCACTCCCGTTGTCCGGCAACGCAATCGAACACAGCGCAATGATGGGCGCGGCATGAGGATGAATAAATTGGACGAAGGTGTCGGCGATACCTTTGGATCGGTTCGCAGCGAGTGCCTCGATTCCGGGCATAGAAACCGATACCAAAGCACAATAGAACTCTTTGCAACTTACAGCGCGCGATCCTGCAGCACGGTGGAGCGAAGTATGACAATGGAAGTCGATCTTAGCCGCGTTTTGGACGGGTTACCGGCGATGGTATGGACTGCCGTACCTGACGGTAGAATCGATTTTGTCAGTCAACGCTGGTCGGATTACACGGGGCTTAGCTTCGACGGTGCCGAGGGCTGGAAGTGGCAATCCGTGATCAAAGAAGACGATTTATCCGGCTTGCTTGAACGCTGGAGGTCAATTCTGGCATCCGGTCAGCCTGACGAAATGGAGGCGCGGATAAGACGCTTCGACGGGCAGTATCGCTGGTTTCTCGTCCAAACCAATCCAATACGCGACGACGGGGGACTGATCGTCAAATGGTGCGGAGTGAGCATCAACGTCGATGATCGTAAGCGAGCTGAGGACGATCTGCGAGCGAGCGAGCGTGATGCGCGTCAGATCATGGACGGCATGCCCGGCATGGTCGCGATCTTCACACCTGGCGGTGAGGTGGAAGGCGTGAATCGACATATCCTCGAATATTTCGGGAAGACATTCGAAGAACTGAAGAACTGGCGGACCAGCGATTCGCTTCATCCCGAAGATCTTTCGCGCTGCGTCGAGATCTTCACAAACGCAATCGCCTCGGGTGAACCCTTCGAGTTGGAATGCCGTTCTCGTCGTTTTGATGGCGCATATCGCTGGTTTCGGTCTCGCGGCCACCCGCTGCGAGACAGCAGCGGGCGCATCGTCCGCTGGTACAACCTGCACATCGACATCGATGACCGCAAGCGCGCCGAGGATGCCCTTCGGGAGAGCGAATACAAGCTCCGTCAAATCGTCGAAGCGGTACCAGTCATCCTCTGGTCAGCAAGCCCTACCGGCCGCTTAACTCATGTCAATCGGCGCCTTTTGGACTACAGCGGAATGCAATTTGAAGAATTTATGCATCGCGGTTGGGAACAAGCGTACATGCATCCGGCCGATAGGCCAGACGCCACTGAGCGCTACCGTCGCGCAATTCAGACCGGCACTCCGTATCAGGCTGAGGCCCGATTGCGACGTGCAGACGGCGAATTTCGTTGGCACCGTACGCTTGGTGAACCCCTGCGCGATCGGGAGGGACGCATTATCCAATGGTACGGCCTATCTATCAACGTCGATGAAGCCAAGAAGGCGGAAGACCAGCTGCGACGCAGCGAGGCGTTTCTTGCGAAAGGCGAAAGCGCCAGCCTGACAGGTACCTTTGTGTGGGATTTTGCGACTGGAATCTTCACGTGGTCTGAAGAGCTCTATCGCATCTACGAATTTGAGCCAGGGATTCCTGTAACGTTTGAACTGATTGCGACGCGCTACCACCCAAAGGACAAGGCGATAATAGCAGGCGTGGCTGAGCGGGCGCGAGGCGGCAGCGACCCGAACTTTGATTACGGGCATCGTCTTTTGATGCCGAACGGTTCGATCAAGCACATACACGTAGTCGCGCACCGCAGCCGTACCGAGGATGGCCGGATTGAATATTTCGGCGCAGTTCAAGACGTAACGCAACGCTATCTAGCAGATGAGGCACGACGCCTGAGCGAGGGTCGGTGGAGGAGAATTGTCGACAATTCCGCCATCGGCATAGCCGTAGCTGATCTTGAAGGTCGGTTCGAGATTGCGAATGCGGCTTTTCAAAAGCTGATCGGCTTCACCGAAGAAGAGCTAAGGAAGACGACATTTGGTGAAATAACTGAGCCGCGCTTCCAGGATCAAAATTCCACCCTTACGGCCGAACTTATGCAAGGTGAACGAGATCAGTTCAATATTGAAAAGCAGTATCGGTGCAAGGACGGGCGTCTGGTATGGGTTCGAAACAATGTTTCGTTGCTTGCTGGAGCGGACGGAACTCCACGCGGTATCATGGCTATCGTAGAAGATATCACCTCGCGCAAGGTTGCCGAGGAGTCTCTTCGTGTGACTCAGGCGCGCCTTGCGCGCGCCGCCGAGGTTGCAACAGCTGCCGAGCTTTCCGTATCGATCGCGCACGAGATCAATCAGCCTCTGTCGGGCATCATCACCAACACGAACACGTGCCTTCGAATGCTCGGTGCCGATCCGCCGAACGTTGACGGAGCGCGCGAAACCACGCGGCGGACGCTTCGCGACGGCAATCGAGCGTCCGAGGTAGTCACGCGTTTGCGCGCGCTCTTTGGCAAGAAACCGCCGACGTTCGAATTGGTCGATCTAAACGGAGCTGCACAAGAGGTAATTGCGTTGCTAGCGAACGGAATCCAGGCCAACCGCGTGGTTTTGCGGACTGAACTCGCCCGCGACCTGCCCTGTGTCAAAGGAGACCGGGTGCAGCTTCAGCAAGTTATCCTCAACCTGATCCAGAACGCGATCGAACTCAATGACGGCAGTTGATGATCGGGTAAGACGGCTGCAGATCAAGACGAAACGAGATGACGGCAATCATGTGCGCCTGGCGGTAAAGGATACAGGGATCGGTTTGGCGCCTGATGCAGCTGAGCGGATGTTCGAGTCGTTCTACACGACCAAAACTAACGGTATGGGAATCGGACTGGCTATAAGCCGCTCGATTATCGAGGGTCATAAAGGGCGTCTATGGGCCGAGACGAATGACGGTCCAGGCGTGACATTTTCCTTCTCTATCCTGGGGTCAGCTGACGACCCGACCAGCGTAAATGTTCCCGACGCCGCACGGTGGGCCATTGGTTCGGATTTGTGGGAAAATCAGCATGATGTCTAAACGCCCCCTGGTGTCTGTCGTTGATGACGACGAATCCGTTCGCGAGTCGCTGCCAGATCTGCTGAGGGAATTTGGCTATGCGGCCAAGGCGTTCTCATCTGCGGAAGAATTTCTTGCATCGGGATACGTCGAGAAGACCGGATGCTTGATCGCCGATATCTCGATGCCCGGCATGTCGGGTCCCGAGCTCCAGGGCGAATTGAAGCGCCGGAAACATCGTGTTCCGATCATTTTCATCACCGCACACGGATTGGAGAGGGTCGGTGCAGACCTTATGGAGCAGGGCGCCGTGGCGTGCCTGCCCAAGCCGTTCAGCGATCAAGCTTTATTAGAGGCGCTAAATGCCGGGTTCGGCGTGAATTTACGTCCGTAGATTGTCTTGCACCTGGTTTATGAGGGTGAATACTATGGAGAAGACGGCGGAGGGTAACGCTAGGACGTCGACGATGCTGGATGAGCTGCCAATCGTTTACGTCGTCGACGATGACATATCGGTGCGCGAATCGCTCGAACTGCTCATCCGCACTGCTGGTTGGCAGGTTGAGTTATTTGAATCCGCGCAAGAATTTTTACGTCGTTCGAAAGTCGCCGTGCCCAACTGTCTTGTTCTTGACATAAATCTCCCGGGTCTCAACGGCCTCGATTTGCAAAGACAAGTTGCGACCGATCGGGCGGAAATGCCGATCATTTTTATTACTGGCTACGGCGACGTTCCGACCACAGTTCGGGCCATGAAGGCCGGGGCTGTCGAGTTCTTGACCAAACCGTTCAGCGATGACGTGCTGTTGAACGCGATCCAAAGCGCACTTGAACGCAGTCGGAATGTGCTTGATGAGGAGGCCGCGCTGCGGGATCTCCGGAACCGGTATGGCCTGCTCAGCCGTCGCGAACGCGAGGTGATGGCGTTGGTTGTTCGTGGCCTACTGAATAAACAGGTCGGTTTCGAACTCGGTATCAGCGAGATCACGGTGAAGGCTCACCGGGGTAGAGTGATGGAAAAGATGGAAGCGCGGTCTTTTGCTGATTTGGTGACAATGAGCGCGAGATTGCGAGTCGCACCGCCTAACAGCTAGCGCGTTCCTTCGCACGCGACATGCGAGGGCTCTACGGCTGGCCGCTGTCTACCGGCGCCTGCTGAGTAACGGTGAATGCGCAGGTGCAAACCGTCGCCATCCGACAACAGGTACGCCCTGTGGTTTGGCATTATTGATGGCGAACTGAGAGGCTCATGTGAATACGCCTCCTCGCGATCCCGTTTTGTACTCGCGAAGTTTGCGGTAGCTTTTGAGAATCCATGCGTCGCTATGCGAAGCGCCGTTGGTGCCCCTGGCCGGAATCGAACCAGCACTCCTTGCGGAACTCGATTTTGAGTTCGAGCGCGTCTACCAATTCCGCCACAGGGGCTTTCGGACGCTCGCCAAGAGGCGAGGGTCGCGAAGCCGGCGGAATATAGCGGGCCATGACCTCCGGTCAACCCGCGGCGGATTGCCTCCCAAAACACTCCAGTGTGATCCTGTCCGTCTCGACAGACCTGACAACGCGGGATAGGACGCTGTCAGGAGAGACGATGTGACGTTTCAAGCCACCGCAAAGCCATCGCACGCACGCGAAACCAATCCCGCGTACGCAGCCGCGCTGGCGATCGCAGCCATCGCCGCGGCGACGCTGGCCGGCGCCTGGTTCTTCCAGCTGGTGCTGGATATCCGCCCCTGTCCGCTCTGCCTCGAACAGCGCTACGCCTATTATCTGGCGGTCCCGCTCGGCACGCTGCTGGCATGGGCGGCGGCAAGGCATGCGCCGCGCAGCGTGCTTGTGGCGGGCCTCGTGCTTCTCGCGCTCGCGGCGCTCGCCAGTGCCTGGCTCGGCTTCTATCACGCCGGCGTCGAATGGGGCTTTTGGCAGGGGCCGACCGAGTGCTCAGGGCCGGTGCTGGATCTCGGCAAGGCCGGCAGTCTGCTCGACAATCTCGACAAGGTGAAGGTGATCCGTTGCGACGAGGTGCAGTGGCGGTTTCTCGGCCTGTCGCTGGCGGGCTACAACGTGCTGATCTCGCTGGCAATGGCCGCGCTGGCGGGATGGGGTGTCGTGAAGTCGAAGCTCAGCTAATCGTGCGCATCCGTAGGGTGGGCAAAGGCGCTCTTGCGCCGTGCCCACCATCCTTGTTCCGAAAATGGTGGGCACGCCATCGTGCGCGCGTGCGCGCGCCCGCCGGCTTTGCCCACCCTACGGTTTTGCCCTAATCGTCCAGGTCGTCCTGCGCCTTGCCGTAGAGGTGCACGATCCCCGGGGTGGCGATCGAGACGAAGATGAAGCGCGACAGATGATGCGCGCCGACGAATACCGGATCGACATGCAGCGTCAGCGCCAGCGCCAGCATCGCGTCCATCGCACCGGGCGCGAACGCCACCACGATGTCGGAGAATTTTACCTGCGTGACCAGGGCAATCGCGGCGACGAACACCGCTGAAATCGCGATCGCCACCACGAACGAGCCGAGCGCCGCGGCGATGTGGCTGAGAATCGTGCGCGGCTTGATCTTGCCGAAGCGGGTTCCGATCAGGATGCCGATCCCGATCAGCGCGGTGAGATAGGCCCATTGCGGCACGCCGCCTTCGACCCATCCCCCGCCGTGCATCACCGAGGAGCCGAGCATGGCGCCGAACATCCAGCTCGCCGGGAAATTCAGCCAGCGCAGCAGCAAGGCCGCGGCGACCGCGACCGCCGCCAGTTCGGCCAACGCCAGCGGCGTCGCGGCAGCGCCGCGCGACGGCAGCGGACCATGACCCATCACCCCGGTGGCGGCCAACAGCATCGGCACTGCCGCGGTCAGGATGATCACCCGCATGATCTGCACCACCGCGATGCCGGCGACGTCGGCATTGCGCTCGGTGGCCAGCATGATCACCTGCGACAGCGCGCCGGGGCTTCCGGCCAACAGCGCCGAGGTGCGGTCCCAGCCGTGGATTTTCTGCAGATAAAAGCTCGAGCCGAAGGTGGCGCAGAAGGTCGCCGCGGCCAATAGCGCGATGGTCACGGGATAGGCGCTGAGATTCTTGATCATCACGGGCGACACCATCGAACCCAGCGACAGCCCGAGCGTCATCAGGATGATATGCGCGACCGGCTGCGGCAGGCCGAGCGGCCGCCCCGCGATGCCGGCGCCCGCCACCGCGATCATCGCGCCGGAAATCAGCCCGCCCGGCAATTCCAGCCACAGGAACAGCAGCCCACCGGCGCTGCCGATGGCAAGCGTTTCGAGCGCAATGAGGATTTCGGATCGGCTGGGAAGGGCGAAGGGGGGCATGAGCCCGCCTTATGGCAAATGCCGGGGCAGGCGACAAATGCGTGCAGCCGACGGCTGCAATGCGCGCGGGAAGAGTAGGGCGGATTAGCGTAGCGTAATCCGCCGCGCAACGTGCACCGGCGGCGGGTTACGCTTCGCTAACCCGCCCTACGAAAATTACTTCGGCTTGTCGGCCGCGGCCTTCTTGCATTCCGACATGAATTTCTTGCGCTCCTTGCCGTGGAGCTTCTTGGCGTCGGCGTCCTTTGAACATTGCAGCGAGGCCGCGGTGCGTGGCTTCTCGGCCTTCTTTTCAGTGGCCGCTTTTGGCACGGGCGCGGTTTTTGCCGCCGGCGCGGGGGCGGCGGGCGTGGTCGTTTGCGCGAACGCGGGACTGAAGAGCAACAAGGATGCGATCGCAGCCGCGGCGACGCGGGAAGAAAATGCCATCATGACGGTACCTCGGGTTGAAGGTGAACACACGGTCGCGGCATGAGAGTGAACCGCGGATGAACGGACCGCGGTGGGATGGGTACGATCACGAATATTTGCCCGAAGGATTGATCGCCGCGTTGTCACGCGCCATTGGCGCGCTAGGATACCGACCTACGAGTTTTTTGCTTAAAGGGAGAATAAGAATGATTACTCGCGCAAAAGTGGTGTGCACGATTGCAGCGTCGACTGTTGCCATGTTCTTGAGCGTACCGGCCCAGGCGCTGACCATGCAGGAATGCAGTGCCAAATATAAAGCGGCGCAAACCGCCGGCACGCTCAATGGCCAGAAGTGGAATGACTTCCGCAAGGCCGAATGCGGATCGGACGCGGCTGCGACGCCCGCCGCGGCGCCGGCTGCCGCACCGGCGGCGCCGAAAACCGCGGAAGCCAAGCCGAAGAAGTCCGAAACCGCGCCTGCCGCGGCGCCGGCGGCTGCCTCGGGACCGGCGGTCTTCCCCAAAGCGGTGGATCCGAAATATTCCAAGGAGACCGAAGGCAAGGCGCGCATGCACACCTGTGTCGATCAGTACAACGCCAACAAGGCCGGCAATGCCAATGGCGGATTGAAATGGATCCAGAAAGGCGGCGGCTATTACAGCGAGTGCACCAAGAAGCTGAAGGGCGCGGGCTGAACATATCGGTCGTCATCCTGAGGTGCTCGCCGTCTTCGGCGAGCCTCGAAGGATGGGCCACAAGCGCCTGTGGCTCATCCTTCGAGACGCCGCGCAAGCGCGCGGCTCCTCAGGATGACGGTTGAATGTGTGGCCGGGTTTCATCCTCCACCAGCTTCTCCGCCGCCTTGGCGATCAACTGCGTGCGCTTGCGCGGGCCGCGTTCGAGAAACAGCAGGCTCTGGCCGAAGATGAAGCAGTAGAACAGGAACGCCTGTGCGTCGGCTTCCTCAGGCGCCATGCCGGTGGCGCGATAGAGCTGCGCGACGTTCTTTAGCCGCGCGGCGTCGACGCTGGCCACCGCGGCGGCGGCGTCTTCATCCGACCGGGCCCATTGCCGGATCGCCAGCTCGACCGCCATGCCCGTGGTATTCATGCGCTCGGCATACAGCCGGATCATGGGGATAGCCGCGCGACGCTCGTGCCCCGGACGCAGCGCAGCGCGTAGCTCTTCGCCATAAGCGCGTTTACGCGCGTCTTCGACGCGCTATGGCGGTGCGCTGCAGAGCCGGGGCCGCAACGGGCACAACTCTCTCGTCATGCGCGGGCTTGACCCGCCTGCGGGGCCGAAGCCCCTTCGGCGAGGCGAAGGCCCGCGCATCCATCCCTCTTCAGAAGAGTTTTGCGAAGAAGATGGATGGCCGGGTCAAGCCCGGCCATGACGGTTCTGTGTTTGGTACGGTCCCGGCTCTGCGGAGCGGCTTGAAGAATGCCGCACCGCGTCCGGGACACGAGTGTGTGGGTTTTCAACCTGCTGCCATGGAGATTTGCGGAAAATCCTTCTAGGGTCCCGCCCATGCAGGCGAGGTTCTAACCGTTGATCATCTCCACGATCCAGAGCGTGCTCGGACTGGCATCGGGGATGCTGGTCGGATTTTCGCTCGGCCTGGTCGGCGGCGGCGGGTCGATCCTCGCGGTGCCGCTGATGGTATATGTCGTCGGCGTGTCCGAGCCGCATGTCGCGATCGGCACCAGCGCCGTCGCGGTCGCCGCCAACGCCGCAATGAATCTGTCGAACCATGCGCGCGGCGGCAGCGTGCGCTGGTCCTGCGCGCTGGTGTTCGCCGGTGCCGGCATCGCCGGGGCCTTCGCGGGCTCGATCGCGGGCAAGATGATCGACGGCCAAAAACTGCTGGCGCTGTTCGCGCTGCTGATGCTGGTGATTGCCGCGCTGATGCTGAAGACGCGGTCACGGATCGGCGTCACTGACGCGCGGATGAGCTGGGACAACACGCCCGCCGTTGTCGGCCTCGGGCTCGCAACGGGAACGCTGGCCGGCTTCTTCGGCATCGGCGGCGGCTTCCTGATCGTGCCGGCCCTGATGCTGGCGACCGGGATGTCGATCATGAATGCGATCAGCTCCTCGCTGGTCGCCGTCACTGCATTCGGCCTGACCACGGCGGCGAGCTACGCCTGGTCCGGGCTGATCTCCTGGCAACTGGCCGGGCTGTTCGTTGCGGGCGGCATCGCCGGCGGATTGATCGGCACCCGCTCGGCGCAGCTGTTGGCGGGCCGCCGCGGCGCGCTCAATATCGTGTTCGCGGTGGTGATTATTGCGGTGGCGCTCTATATGCTGGCGCGCAACTTGTCCCTATCTTGAGCGTTGAGCTTGAGTGCCTGAAGTCGGCCGGGAGGCCAGCCATGCGTCAATTCTTCGATAAAGCCCGGTTGGCTGCGAACGCGGGTGCGACGCGGCGCGAAGCGCTACGCGTGCTCGGCCTCGGCTCGGTCATCCTCGGCCTCGACGTCGCGCCGGGTTCGGCGCTTGGACAAAGCGATGCCTCCGACAGCGCGCTCACGGAAAGCGCGGTGCTGCGCGATCCCGAGATTCCCGTGGCGGGAAATGCCGACGGCGATATCACCATTGTCGAATATTTCGACTACAACTGCCCGTATTGCCGCAAGGTCGAACCGGAGTTGCGGCAGGTGGTGCAGGACGACGGCAAGGTCAAGCTGGTCTACAAGGACTGGCCGGTGCTCGGCCCTGTATCTGTCGTCGCTGCAAAAATGGCGCTGGCGACGAAATATCAGGACAAATACGTCGCCGCCCATGACGCGCTGATGGGATCCGCGTCAAAACTGACCGAGCCGCGTATCCGCGAATTGCTTGCCGGCGCCGGCATCGACGTCGACCGCGCCGGCAAAGACCTCGAAGCCAATGCCAAGGCGATCGACGCGATTCTGGCGCGCAGCAACGAACAGGCCACCGCGTTCGGCTTCAAGGGCACGCCATCCTTCATCGTCGGAAAATTCCGCGTGGCGGGCGCGCTGACCATGGCGCAGTTCGATCAGGCCATTGCGGATGCGCGAAAGGCCGCAGCGAAGAAGTAGCATAATCGTAGGGTGGGCAAAGGCGCTCTTGCGCCGTGCCCACCATTATTATTTCGAATGCAGGATTGGATGGTGGGCACGCTACCGGACGCGTTGCGTCCGGCTGCTTTGCCCACCCTACGGCAGTTACTTCGACGACAGCTCTCACCCAAGAGGGCGAGCACCTCAGGATGACGGTGGTGCTACGAGCGCGTTTTTGGTGAAGACAACGAAGAACCAGGCGCGGTCGTCACCGGACTCGCAACCGGCCCCGCTGTCGTCACGATATTCAGCGACTTCAACTCGTCCGGCTTGAAGACGAACAACTTGTCATGCGGCGTCTCCATCGCATGCACCCAGGCCTGCAGGTTGATGCCCATATCGCCGAGATAGCGCTGGCATCTTGCCGAGATGCGCTGCGCCACATCCATTTCGTCGCGCGGCGCGGCACTGACTGAGCTGATCGCCGCGACCTGATGCACGCCGATCGCGGCCTTGTCGCCGGCGCGGCGCTCGACGCCGCCGGCGAACACCAGCGGACAGGAGGAGGCGCAGTATTTTCCGGCTTCGACCTCGGTTGCGAATTTTTTCTCGCGGATAAGGCGTCCCATCGCCAGCGCGTCGGTCACCGAGCCGCCCGGCGAATTCAGCACCACCCTCTTGATGTAGTCGCCGCGCTTGCCGACCTCGGCAGCGAACGCTTCCGAGATGCCCGGCGTGATGGTGCCGGTCGCCATCAGTCTGCCGTTGCCCACGAGTTCGAACGTCATCGGTTTTGCCATCGCGCCGTCGGGTTGCGGCAATGGCGTGAGCCGCTTGTCGCCACCGGGCAGCCACGGCGCCAGGATGGAGGGCACGGGCAGATCGGGACCGGGTGAAGTCTGCCGCGTCTCCACGAAAGTCAATGTCGGATCGGAAGCGGTGATCCAGCCCTGGCCGGTGGCGAGATCGGCGGCGAGCGCCGCGATCGTCACCGCAACGATGCCGCGGAAAATCCAGCGCAGGATCTGCTCGTCGGGATTGCCCGACAGCCAGCCTTGGAATCGTTGCGATGTCGTCACGGATTGCGGCATGGCGGGCGCCTACTTGAGTTGCCGCGCCGAGGACAGCGGGGTGACGTTTTCGTCGGCGGCTGCGGCCGGCTGCACTGCCGGCTCGCCGTCGGGCCTCGCTTCGCCGGGTACCCTTCGCCGCGCTTCCTCGACTTCGCGCGCCATCTGCAAGGCGGCGACCAGTTCGCCCGCACTCATGGTCGATGCGCTGACGGCGGGAAGTCCTTCGCGCCGGATCGCGGCATGCACCACGCACAGGATCAGCACCAGCACCGCCGGCATCAGGTCGATCGAGATCGCGCCGGCCCAGCTCGGAATGAAGTCGCCGGCATAGCGCAGCACCGCTTCGGCGGGCGACATCGCCTGGAACCGCGCCGGCTCGACTCTGGGCGTCGCCAGGATTTTCTCAGCCGCATCCGACAGCGAGGCCGCCTGCGCCGCGATCGAGCTTTCCACCTTGCCGACCACGGCGGTCTGCCGGTCGGCGAGATCGGCGGTGCGCCCGCCCGCGGCAGGCGCTATGAAGCTAGATGACAGCGACGCCGCGGCACGTTTCACCGCCGGCGCGACCGAAGTCTGCTGCAGATTGGCGATCACGCCCATCAGCGCCAGCGATTCGGTGGCGAACGCATCGCTGCGCGAAGCGATCGGTCCGCGGTCGGAAATCAGCTCGCGCATTTTGGCGAGGTTCTTGCCGCCCTGCTCGAACAGCGCCGAGACCCGCTTGCCGGAGGCCTGCACTTCCTGGCCGAGGCTGTCGAGCTGTCCCGACATCTGGGTGAGAAGCTGTACCACGGTGCCGGAGCCCGCGGTGCCGGTCAGCGAACCCGCGCGTTCCGCATCGGCAAGCTTTGCGAAGCGCGATGACGCCAGCTGGATGTCCGGCAGCAGGCCTTGCGCTGCGATGGCGTTGGAGTTGGCGGTGTCGAGGTCGCGGGTGTAGTTCTGCACCGTGATGGCGAGATGCTGCTGGATCGCGGCGGCGCCCGCCAGCGCCGAGGCGTTGAGCCACGACGACATCGCCACGATCATCAGCGAGCCGAGCAGCATGCAGCCGAACATCAGGCTGCGCCCGCGGCCGGCCACATGCGGCATGAACTGCATCAAAAATATCCAGAACGCGTAAATGCCGACCGACACCGCGACCGAATAAATCACCGCCGCGAAGAACACCGTGGTCGGGCTGCCGTTCAACAGTTCGCGGACACCGAGATAGGTGTAGACGCCGGCCGCCAGCGCCAGGATCGCGGTGGTGAGTTTTAGGGTGACTTCGAGGCGCGCCACACCCCGGGAGAGCAGCAGCGACGTGGAGGCGTGCGAAGGGGCGTCTAAAACAGAGGCTGGATTCGAGGGCATCGGTTCGTTCCGTAAGATCAAGGAAATCAATTGGACCAGCGCCCCCGCTGCTCGCTAAGTGCCTCGTTTCTGGAGATAAATTCCGACCAGATTATGTCCGCGATCATGGAAAGAAGGCGTGAAATCTGCTACCATGGCGCATGACGACAAATGACGTTTTGCAGGCTGTGATCGCGGAATTTAGCCGGAAATACATCTGGTGGAAGCCGGTCGGCGGACAGCCGCATTCGGAAGATCGCATCATCGCGCAAACCATGAATCTCGGAACCTGGGACGACACCCTGCTGCTGGAGGAGACCGTCGGCAAATCCCGTCTGGTTGAAATCATGCTGCGGGCCGAACCAGGCTGGTTCAGCGACCGCTCCTGGGAGTTCTGGCGCGGCCGGCTGTCGTTTGCGACGGGGGTTACGATCCCGGACAAGGCTCCACGAAGGTCATTCCATGCCGCAGCGCCTTTCTGCGGCGGCACCGGGTTCGATCGCGGCAACGATGCGGTGCAGTGCCGCGATGGCACATTACCGGTCACGTCTCTTGACGATCTGATGGCGACCAAATTGAAGGCGACGCTCGATCGCGCGGAGGCCAGGGATTATCGCGACATCGCCGAAATGATTTCCGCAGGGGTTTCCCTGCCGGCGGGGTTAAGTGCTTTCAGGGCAATGTTCAACGGTGAGCCATCACAGGTCCTGCGCTCGATCGGGTATTTCGAGGATGGCGATTTGCGTGGGCTCGCAGAGAGCGATCGGCGCATTCTGCGAAATGCGCGGGATCGGGTCGGAGAGCTGCCGGATGTGATGATCAAAGATGGATCACTGACCGGACGTTGATGCGGCCGGCCCATTTCCTATCGCCGCTTCCACTCCTTGAAATCCTGTTCGACCTCAGCGGCCGCGGTTTTCACGGCCTCGTACAGCCAGCCCCGCGGACGCTTTTTCAGATCGCGCCGCAGCGCCGCGGCGCCGGCCGAGCCGGCGGCATGGATCGACGCAAGGTCGAACGCCATCGCCTGCAGGTATCGGCCTTCGACGTGGGTCGCGGCTTTCTCGTTCAATTCGATCTTGCGCGAGTCGGGCGCGAGGCGGCGTACGACGAATTTGCCGTAGATGTCGAGAAACGGATCCGGCGCGCGATGCTTGCTTCGCGCCAGCTCCAGCAGTCCCGACGGCTGCTTGCCGTGGACATAGGTCCAGGCCGAAGGCACCAGCGCCTTTGCCTCGCGCAGTATCCGCCCGCCATGCCAGTCGGCGATGGCGACGTAACGCGGACGTCCGAGGCTGCCGCCGCCCGCAATTCGTCGTCGATAGCGGATCTTGGTTGCTGCTTTTGGCAGGCTGGCGTTCAGGGGCTGGATGACATCTCGCGGCGGCTTCCCGCCGGCCTTGCCGTCGATCAGCGGGTATTTTTTTAGTTCGCCGAGCTTGTCCCAGAACTCCCCGGCTTCCAGTTCGGTGCCGATCGCGTAGGGACGCAGCCAGGTCTCCCCCTCGTCCAACAGCGCCGGCTGCGGAACCTGCAGACCCTCGAGATAGCCCCGGATCAGCATGGCCGCGGCCTTGCGGTTGTCGACCGCGCGATCCGGAGCGATCCGGATGCTGGTCGCAAGGCGCACCAGATCGAGCACGTAAGGCATCACGGCCGCCTCGTCGAAATCGTTGACGCCCCAGACGAAACGGCCGTCGGCGTCACGCCAGGTGCCGAAATTTTCCAGATGCAGATCGCCGACGCACAGTATCCGCGGCGCATCCATCAGGTCCGGGCACCAGGCGCCGATTTTCTTCGCCCAGCGGAAATAGGTTGCCCGCAGGAACATGAAGGCACTGCTCTTCATCAACTTGTGCTTGGCCTTGATATCCTCGGTGACGACCTTGCACTGCGTCGCCAGCCAGGCCTCATAGTCGGCATTATCTTTGACAAAGGACATCGTGAACTCGCAAACGGTGCCGGCAGCCTCGCTTGAATTGGCGCGATCCTACCTCAGGCAGGGTCGCCGCGAAACCTCGCCGTATCGCTGCGTGTCAGGCGGCATATGACGCGATCGTCGATGACCAGAACGGCATCGATCCCCATCGGCGCTCGCTCCGATACATCTCGCGATGACGCCGGGAATAGGTTGCGCGAAGTCGATCGAGGCGGCTTGAATACTCAGCCGGCGCGGTGGGTCGGTCCTCAAACGCCCCGACGATGCAATCGCTTGCAAGCGCGCCCTGGTGAATGGCGGCAAGCATGCCGTATCCCGAGACCGGGTCAAACGCGAGCGCGGCGTCGCCGCAGGCCAGCCAGCCGTCGCCCGAAAACCTGGTCAGACAGCCTCCACCCGCCTCGATCGTCGCAAGCCGGGTTGTGAAACGCGCCGAAGGGAAGCGGGTCTTGATGTGGATCGTCTCGTCCAATGCCTGCAACCATGCGTCAGGGTGCCTGGTAAAACCAGTCGCATCGGCGATGCCGAGATGAAAGCCGGCGATCGATCTTCCATCGGGCAGATCGGCCGCGTACCACCAGCCGTTCGGCGCGGCTTCGATCATGGTCCGGTCCAGTCGCGGACGATCGTTTACGCCGATCCGGTAGACCGCAAGCAGTGCTGCGTCGCGGTGGCGCGCGACGCCGAGGTGCCGCGCCAGGAACGCGCGGCGGCCGGTCGCGTCAACCAGCCATCGCGCAGCGACCGCGGAGCCGTCTTGCAAGGTTGCGCGCCAGCCTTCGCCGCGCCTGAGCGAACCGACATTGGCGGTCCGGAATTCCGCTCCGGCGGCGACGGCGTTCGCGCGCAGCGCCGCGTCGAAGGCGGTCCGGTCGAGCAGCAGGCCGGGGCCTTCGGGGTCGTTGAACGAATCCGTCGCGATCAGCGCTTCCGATCCCCAGCACGACAGAATGCCGCCGTTCGGCACGTGCCGCTCGGGGTGGGAATCGATCTGCAGCCTGCGCAGCAGATGTATCGCGCCGGCTGCGAGATGCTCGCCGATCTTGTGCCGCGCCGGATCGACGCCGTCCGCCAGGACGACGCGATAGCCTTTGCGGGCGAGCAGCGTCGCAGCGACCGCGCCTGCCGGTCCCGCGCCTGCGACCAGCACGTCATGGATCATTGCCGCAGCGGCCGGATCCGCACATTTCGGAATTCTTCCAGTTGCTCTTCGCTTTCCCAGCCGGCGCGTTCCGTTCTGCTGAGCGGTTGCTCCGGGCGTGCCAGCGCGCTGCTGATTCGTAGCGCTTCCGCATGAAGTTTGCTTGCGGTCAAGGATTCGACGAACATGATTTCCGGGAAATCCGGATCGCCTTCGACCCCCGGCCGTTGCTCGACGATACCCATCGCGCCGAAATGCGCGATCATTTTCGCCATCACTTCCGCGACCGAGCCTTTGAGGATGGCCCGCTCCCAATCGGGGCGATGATTGAACGCCGCGATTCGTTGTTCGCGCGGCAGCGCCGTATCGATGACCGTCTGGTAGTCCTCCTCGGTCAGCACCTGGTTTGGAACGCGCGCAGGCCAGAACGTCGGCACATAGGGATCGTAGGCGGTGTCGTAGCCGGAGCGGCAGAATGCGGAATCTCCTTGCCAGGGCACGGCCATCCAGCGCGTGATGTCGCCGGGACCCTGCGCGTAGAGCGGACCCCCGGGCTTCAGCGCGGTCTGCTGGTCGAGGTTGTTGCCATAGTCCGGCTCCGGATCGCCGGCCGGGCGATGACGAATACGAAACGGCTTTTCGTACATGCTGGCGTGGCGCATCGGCCAGGTCATTTCACAGCCGGGATGAAAGGCGTCGGCGAGACAATAGGTCAGCGCCGCGCGGTCGAGCATCGCGGGCCGCTCGCCTAACGGAAAACTTTCCAGCGTGGTGTGGGCCTGCGCAGGCGCCGGCGTCCAATCGTCGATGAAATCGCCGGCCACCCAGCGTCTCAGCGCGACCTCCTTCACCGAGGGAAGGTGCAGATAATTGTCGGGAGCATCGGTGGCGAAGGATCCATAGGAGTCGCCGTAGATCCACGGCCAGGGATGCGGCCATAATGGCGGCTCGTCGACCCTTGGAAACGACGGACGGAAGCTGTTGAAGATGACCTGCCGCAATTCCGCGTAGGGATCGGATTTGGTGACCGGATCGGGTTTGCGGCCGAGTCTTGCGATGAAGTCCGGATTTTCGAAATCCATCGGGCAGCCGCGCCCGAACATGGTGGCGAATCCCTTGTTGACCCACTGCAGACCGGACAACCGCCGCAGCACGGGAAGAATGTCGTCCTTGAACGACACGGTCGGCGGCATCGGCAGCCAACCGCACTGGACATAGACATCGGTCAGAAGGTCGTACATCGGGCGCCAGCCGATGATGTCCGGTGCATAGTTCGGCGGCGCGACGGCGACCCAGGAGGCGTCAACAGGTACCTCGCGTCCATCGATCGAAACGGTTGCGGTTACCGGACCGTCGGAGATGTCGTCGTACCAGTCGGCGGCATTGTTGAACGAGTTCGGATTCGCAGGGATGTAAACCGGGGCGCCCGAAGGGGATGCCGACTTGCCGAGCCCGCCGAGGACCAGCAGGCGTCCATGGTCATCGGTCTGAAGCTCGCCAAGGGGGACCGGGGTGCCTTTGAACGTTCCGCTATCGAACACGTGTCCGGCAGGATCGGTGACCGACTTGCCCGCGATACTGCGCGGACCGGGATCGATCGCCAGCGTCTGCCGGCTCGCTCCACGGACGGCCGGATTGCGGCGGGGGACCGACAGCGTGACGGCTTCGGGAATGTCGAGCGCCGCCTGGAATTCGTACCATTGGGCTTTTTTGTTGGCGAGGTGAACGGTCCAGCGGATCTCGGCGTTGTCGGGCGTCAACTCTCCGACCACCTCGCCGCCGGCATTGTAGCCATAGATGCGGAAGCGCGCCGCCTGCCGTTTCAACGCGCCGGTCACCGGGTCACGGTAAAAGTCCGGCGTGTGCGCAACGGGATCGACGACTTCAGGCCCGATGAAAAACTGGTCGGGACTGTCGCCGATCCGGGCAATGCCGATCGCCGGGTGAATGGCGGCCCGAACCACGACGGTATCGACCGCCGTGGAGGTTGTGCTTTCGGTAGCATCGACGGTTTCCGAAAATGGCATCTCGAACTCCCCTGCAATATCGTTTTAGGTTTGCAACCATCCGCAATACGCAACCATAGGGAGAGCGACGCGGCAGGTCTACAGCGGCGATCAACCAACCCGGTCAAGCGGTGCGCAGGACGCCGGCGAACCGAACCAAGTCTGGATGCGCACCATCACCGGATGCAGAAGTTGCTGGAGGCGGGGACTCGCCGATCGAATACGCACCGCGGCGATTACCTATGATCCGGCGTTCGATTTCCCCGCGCGTCTTCGCGTCTACGGACAGGATCGCGGCGTGCGGATGGACCGGCACCACCGAATGCTGAGAGCGACCGACGACAATGACGCGCTTCGCAGGCACTTCGAACGCGGCGTCAACTTCGTCGAGTCGCTGGTGAATCGGCACCGCATCGAGGTTTACATCCTCGATCCGGAGGGTCGGATCGCGGTGTCCTTCGAACGCATCCACTGGGACGAGCAGCAGGTGGTGACCCGCGCAATCGAACTGCTGGAGGAGGGCGGGGTCTCGCAGCAACAGTGTCCCGCATCTCACAAGAGCGTCGCGGTAACGTAAAGCCCTCAATGATTCTGAACTTCTCCATCACTTAAAAAGGTCAGGCCGCACCTCATAAAGAAGTAACATCGCGTTTTCCCGCCTCACAAGAAGGTAATTTGAAAGCAAACAAACGACTTCATGTCGAATGCCCCGTTTTGGAACCGTCTTGCCGGACTCCCTTTTCTCCAACAAACACTCTATATTAGCTTGAGTTCTTGATCATTATCGATCCGGCGACATGACAATCGCACAGACAGCACGGCCCAGTATTCCAGTTCCCAAGGAGATTGCTTCCTTGGTGTCCGTCATGCGTGAAACGTTCCACCCTACTGAGATCTGGTTATTCGGCAGTCGTGCGAAAGGTACGGCCCGATCTGATAGCGACTGGGATCTTCTGGCTGTACTGGACGACAATGCCGGCGCCGACCTATCTGACCCGATCTTGGCGTGGAACGTTTCCCGCGAAAGCGGCGTTCCTTCCACCATTCTGACGACGAGTTGGCGCGACCTGGAAGAAATATGGGGGCTTCCAAATACTTTAGGCTATGACCTTTCTCGCGAAGGAGTACGCCTGCTTGTCGGTTGAATCCCTGATCGCATCTTATTTACGTTTGGCGGACGAATCCCTCAAAGCTTCACATTCGCTCCTGCGTGATGGCAATAGAAATGCCGTCTACAATGCACAACAAGCGGTCGAAATGATCGTATTGGCTTTGGCGCAATCCGAAGCTGTGCACTACGGACGCACCAAACAACATCAACTCGACACCATGATTCGAGATCTGCCGACTGAAAACGTCTTCAGATCAACACTGTCGGACCTATGTGGCTAGAGGCTTACGCAACCACATTCCGTTATCCGCGAACTAAGGGCGGAATAAACGATGCCCCGCCAAACGACAAATTGATGGACGCGCTGACAAAGACGGCAGCCTTATTAAAACAAGTTGCTGACCATTTTGGCGTCGTAGATTTGACGATCGCTGCCAAATCCCCTGCCAGACGTTCTCAACCGCCTCGGAAAAACGAAAACGACGGCGGAGACGGCAGCGGCGGTTCGATTTCTGGAGGCCCCTGATAGCTTGCCGTTGACTATTTAAGACGGATTTGGCCTCGCCGACTTGGTGGCTCCGACGCGGCCAAATCGGTGACCTCTTGTGTGGTGTTGACGCTCCTATGAGGTGCGCGACAGCAGACCCACGCCCGAGCCTACGGATCGAGCTCGGTGTCCCAATACAAATAATCGAGCCAGCTGTCGTGCAGATAGTTCGGCGGAAACAGCCGGCCGTTGCGATGCAGCTGATGCACCGTCGGCGCGAACGGCGCTTGCCTCGGAAACATCCGCGCCTGCTGCGGCGTCAAATTGCCCTTGCGCAGATTGCACGGCGAACAGGCCGCGACGACGTTTTCCCAGGTGGTCTGGCCGCCCTTGGAGCGCGGCACGATGTGGTCGAAGGTGAGGTCGTCGTCGGCCGAGCAGTACTGGCACACGAAGCGGTCGCGCAGGAACACGTTGAACCGGGTGAAGGCGGGATGTGTCGAGGGCCGTACGAAGGATTTCAGCGACACCACGCTCGGCAGCTGAATTTCGAACGAGGGACTTCGCACCGCGCGGTCGTAGTGCTCGACGATGTTGACGCGGTCGAGGAACACCGCCTTGATCGCGTCCTGCCACGACCAGAGAGACAGCGGATAGTAACTCAGCGGCCGGAAATCCGCGTTCAATACCAGCACCGGCCAACCGCCTTGCGAAACGTGCGCGTTCACGCGCGAGCCTCCATTAGCTGCGAAGCAGCGTGTGACCACATACTACAGGCAGCGTGACGGGATTGTGAAGAGCGTTGAGCAGCTTATCCTGCATGGGCGCACAGCGATCAGCGTCCGGCCTTCGGCTCGATAAAAGCCTTCAGTTCTTCAAGGAAACGCTCAAGCGCCGGTTCGCCTTCCAGCATGATATGGTTTTCGCTCTCAAGCGGAACGAGACGGGCGCCGGGGATGCCCGCGGCCATCCGCCTGCCCAATTCGAACGGCACCCGGGCGTCGTGGCGGGCATGCATGACCAGGGTCGGCACCGTGACCTGCGACAGCAGCGCACTCACGTCGCCTTCGCCGTTGGCCTGAAGATTGCGCGCGGCGTCGGTGGCCGAACAGCAGATCCGTTGAAACTCGTTGAACCAGTCGGCCTGCTGTTTGTTGGCGCCCGGGATGAACTGGGTTGTGAACATTTGCCGGAATGCCGGGTTTTCCTGACCCCATCCGAGCCGCATCAAGGTGAGCATCGCTTCGCCGGCTTCCTTCTCCGCCTCGGTCCGGGCGCGTTTCTTCCAGCCGACCGCGAAGCCGCCGTGAAGAACCAGGTGGGAGACGCGCTCCGGGTGCCGGACCGCATAGGCGATCGAAACCGCGCAGCCTTGCGAGATGCCGAGCAGGGCGAAGCGTTCGATGCCCGCCGCATCGACCACCGCTTCGAGATCGTCCACGAAATTCTCGAAGGTAACGTCGGGGATCTCGCGATCCGACAGCCCGTTGCCACGGGCGTCGTAGCGATAGAAAGTGTGATCGCGCGATAGTTCGTGGTAGAAATGCCGCCAGATCGGGCTTTCGAAATCATATTCAATATGCGTCATCCAGTGGCCGGTTTTGACCAATGGAGGACCCTGGCCGGTTCGTGCATAGGCCAGTTGCACGCCGTCCTTGCTCTGGCAGAAGCGGATTTCCTGTTCGACCGGGGTGGCCGCGGCCTCAACCGTTTCCGCAGATGTCGCAGCGACCGAGGCGGGTAGCGCCTCGATATCCCTGGCGGTAAGTCCGAACACGCCCACTGCGCGCGAAATATTCTTCACGGCCTGTTCGCCGAGATCGGCGAAGGCCAGCGAAAGCTTGTCCCGGATCTGGTCGTTGGCCGCCCGCGAGATGCAGACGCCGCCGGGCTCGCACAGCGTCTCCAGCCTTGCTGCGATATTGACGCCGTCGCCGAAGATGTCGTCGCCGTCGATGATGATATCGCCGAGATTGATGCCGATCCGGAACACGATCTGCTTGTCTTGCGGGATGGCGGCGTTGCGCCCGACCATGGCGCGCTGAATGTGCACCGCGCCACTGACCGCATCGACGACGCTGGCGAATTCCACCAGCATGCCGTCGCCGGTCGTCTTGACGATGCGTCCGCGGTGCTCGGCGATACCAGGATCGATCAGCTCGCGGCGATGCGACTTGAGCGAGGTGATCGTTCCCATCTCGTCGACGCCCATCAGGCGGCTGTAACCAACCACATCCGCGGCCAGAATTGCTGCGAGCCGGCGTTGCATGGCATTTCCCGTCAAATTGTCGTCAACGGGCCAAGTCTGCCCGCGATCAACCGCGGCGACAAGCATGAAGAAGCCGGGAGGCCGGCCCGCTAAACCCGTTCCAGCTTCTGCAGGCAGCGCGTCACGGCCACTTCAGGTGGCATCGGCGTATCCGGAAAACTGGTCTTCCAGTCGGTGACGCCGACCTCGCCGACATAGATATCGCCTTTGGAATCCAGCGCGATGCCGTGCGGCGCCAGGAATTTGCCGGCCTCGAGGCCGGGACCGTTCTCGCCGCCGAGCCGCGCGATGCGCTTGCCTGTCGAATCAACGATGGTCAGGCGCGGACCGAGATTCGGCACCTTGCGGTTGACCGGCATGCCGGGGCCGAGTTCGCCGATAATAAAATTCGGGTTCTTAGGCCCGCCGCAGCGACACAGCGCGCAGGGCCGGTGCAGATTATTCCACTGCGTCTCGTATTTGCCGTTGCCGTCGAACACCTGCACCCGATGGTTCTCGCGATCGGCCACATAGACCCAGCCGTCGGCGTCGGTGGCGATGTTGTGCACGATGTTGAACTGGCCGGGATCGGTGCCCGGCTCGCCCCAGGTTTTGATCAATTTGCCGTCGGGCGTGTATTTGTGCACGCAGGCATTGCCGTAGCCGTCCGACACATAGATCTCGCCCTTCGGGGACAGCGCGGTGTGGGTGCAGCGATGGAACGGTTCGCCGCTCATGAACGGCGCGGGCTTGTTCGGGATGCCGATGGTCAGCTTGACCTTGCCGTCGGTCGAGCACTTGCGCACGGTATGGTCGCCGTCATCGGTGCAGTAAAGATTGTCGTCGGCGTCGATGTGCAGCCCGTGCGCGCGGTTGAACAGCCCTTCGCCCCAGCTTGTGATGAAATTTCCGTCGCGGTCCAGCACCACCATCGGATGCGCGCCGCGATTGAACAGATAGACGCGGTCCTTAGAGTCGACCGCGACGGAGGCGACGTCGGTGAGCCTCCACCCCGCAGGCAGCTTCGCCCAGTTGTCGACCACGCGGTAGCGATGCTCGCCCGAGCCCAGAGTGGTCGGCATTATTCTCTCCCGATGTGACGCGTTGTTTGCAATTATTGTCGCAGAGCGCTAGCCGATCGCTGAGGCGGACCTAGATTTCGGGTTTCTCCGGGCCGGTCGAGGCTTCACGCGATGTCCGCGCCCGACCTTGATGGAGATAGCTCTGGACCTAGATTTAGAAAATCGCGGCTTGGGTATGACCAAATCGTCCAACGATACCTTTAGCACTCTTGCTATGGCAGCGAGAGTTTGTACATCGCCCGTCTTTGATCCGTTCTCGATTTGGGAAATGAAGCCCTGAGCTACGCCGACCAACTTCGAGAGGGTTTCCTGCGTCATGCCGCGATGCTTGCGCCAGAACGCTAACGGCGTCTTCGCGGCAAGTAGCCCGTCTACCTGTTGGCTGGTTAGCAAGGTTTCGGAACCCCTCGCAATATCTGCAAGGATTCGATTGGCGTGCGCTGCATCGGCAGCGTTTTCATCGCGCTGTTCCATAGTCAGAGCATCATACTCTGCGCGGGACAGGATCACGATGTCGTCCCCTTTTGGCGTCTTCGTCATGACGGGCATTTCGTACTCCTATTCGTAGATATCGCCGCGCGGCCCAACATCCAGAATGGTGATCGTTGTTTCGGTTTCTGTGAACAGTACCCGAAAGCTTGCAATGCGAAGGCGTTTTGCGGGGCTGCCCGTTAGTTGAATGACGTTATTCGCCAGCGACGCCGGGTCACTGGCGTATTGGTCGATTTTTGTCCGGATTTGCCTCGCGCGGTTACTGTGAGCCTGAAGACTCCGAAGGGCGACCCTCGTGTAGGTGACCGCTTTCACAAGGGGATATCTCCCAAAGAAATAATATAGCCAATTTCTAAAAGAGATGCAAGCCTTGGGGCCTCGCGGTCTAGGTCAAATGATGCGGAGAAGGGTTAGGTTCGGCGCACGCTTGGCAGCAACCCCACCTCCACCGCCTTGATCTGCAGCGCCAGATATTTCGAATTGATGCGGCTTTGCGCGAGGCTGCCGGCGATGAACCAGAGGCCTGGCTGCGCGGTGCGGGTGTACATGTTGCGCAGTTCCTGGTTGTCGCCGAAATTCCAGATCGGGCCGACGCGGTCGGCGACCTCGTCGCCGAACAGTTTTCGCACCAGATGCTGCTGGCCCTTGTAGCCGGTCGCCAGCACGATCAGGTCGGCCGCGACTGTCTCGCCGTCACGCATTCGCGCGCCTTCGGCAACAAAGCCGTCGATGTCCGAAAACTGCGCGAGGCGAATCTCGCCCGAGATGACAAGGTCCGAACAGCCGACATTGAAATAATAGCCGCCGCCACGGGTGAGATATTTGAACTGCCAGCCGGTGCCGTTCTCGCCGTAGTCGAGCTTGAAACCCTTTTTCCGCAGGCCGTCGAGCAGGTCCTTGTCCAGCTCCTTGGAGCGGTCGGTAATCCCCTGATGGCTTTTTTTCGCCACCGACAGCGGCATCGAGGTTGCGATCAGGTCGTTGTCGTCCAGTGTCCCCTCATTGTAGGCCTCATAGGCGAGCTGCGCCGACGGTTCAATGTTGGTGATCAGCGTCGGGCTGCGCTGTACCAGCGTGACGTCGGCGCCGCTGGAATACAGATCCTGCGCGATGTCATGCCCGCTATTGCCGGTGCCGATCACGATGGCGCGCTTGCCCTTCCAGTTCTCGCCGTCGTCGTATTGGCTGGAATGCAGCACCGTGCCCTTGAAATTCTTCAGGCTCGGGATACCCGGCCAATTCGGAATGCCGCTGACGCCGGTTGCCAGCACGACATGTTTTGGATGCAGCGTGCGCGTGGCGCCGTCGGGCCGGCGCAGCATGACGGACCACCGCCCCGCCGTCTCATCGTAACTTCCGCCGGCGAATTCGGTGGAGGTCCAGTAGTTCAGCTCCATCGCCTCGACATAGGCCTCGAACCAGTTGGCGAGCTTGTCCTTGGGGATATAGGTCGGCCAGTTCGGCGGAAACGGCATGTAGGGCAGGTGGTTGACCTGCACCTGGTTGTGCAGCGTGAGCGCGTGATAGCGGTTGCGCCAGTTGTCGCCGACCCGCGCCTCGCGGTCCACGATCAGCGTATCCAGATTCAATTGCTTGCACCGCGCCGCGATCGACAACCCGGCCTGCCCGCCGCCGACCACCAGCACGACCGGATCGCGGTCGACATATTCGGCGGCGGATTTTCGCAAATCGAGCCAGTTCGGCCCGCGAAAATCGCGCGAATAGGATTGGCCCCGGGGCCGCGCCGTTCCGAGCTGCTCCTCAAAGCCTTTTAGTTGCTCCAGCGTCGTCAGCAGCGTCCAGGCCTTCAGCGCGTTGCCATCGTTGGCATCTGGAATCAGCCGCACGATTCCGTTGCCGCGGCCTTGCGCCGTCTCGAACCTGAACATTGCTTCGATCGCCGGCGTGCCCGCGCGCGTCACCCTGCGGGGTGCGGCGCGGTCCGGATCGATGGCAAAACCTGCAGGCTTGGCGCGGCCGGCATGCGCGTTCAGCTCTTGCAAGACTGCTTCCGCGCCGCTGACCGTCTGGATGTTCCAGCTCAGCGCCAGCACGTCGCGCCAATGGCTGTCGGGATGAAACAGGGTTTTGAGCAGCCCGCCGCCGGGCTTTGCGAGCGCGCTTTCGAATTGCGCCAGCCAGGTGTCCGCGGCTATCGCGATATCGTCCGTTCTGTCCAGCATTCGCGTTCCCAAAGCCGTCCGTCTGCGCGGCGTCTTGCCCCGACGGAAAACCTACACCGTCGGAACCCGCGTAGAAAGGGTTATGCGCTGCAGTACCTCACGGTTTGACGCGCGCCGCGCGCTCGCAACACGGCCGCGCCGTTCGAAGGAGCGGTGCGGCCGTTGCTGAACTCAATCCGTATCGCGCGCGCGCCGGATCGCGGGCGCTCTCAATTCTGTCCGCGATCGGTAGAGGGCGAGCCAGCGGTAAACCCAACCGGCGGGTTGACGTTGGCGTAGAAGCGGTTGTTCCCGAACGATACGGGTATGCCCGCGGTCGCGTTCTGATTGAACGCGATTTCCGAGTCACCAATCCAGATCGTTCCGTTGGCTTGCAGACCGGTGCCGTTGAAGTTGACCGTGCAGTGCTCCACCCCGACCTGGCCGCTCGGGTCGGCCTCGATGCCGGCGGTTGAATTGCCGGAAATCACCGAACGGGTGAGCTTGACCTGGTTATTGTTGCCGGTCGCGAGGCCGTAAAGGTTGTTGATCGAGTGCGTAGTCTCGATCGAGGCCATGTTGGTGCCGCCGGTTGCCGCGACGACGATGCCTACCCCGGCATTGTTTCGGATCACCGAGTTTTTGATGAAGAGTTTTCCCGGCGTGGTGCGAAGGTCGGCGACGCCTTGCTGGACGAAATTCATGATCTCCACATTCTCGAGCGTCACCACCGAGGCGGACAGGATACTGACGCCTTTGAGGCCGGCCTGACCGGCGTTGCCCGCACCATTGATGCTGAGCCCGCGCAGGACCACGCTCTTGAGCGGATCCGGCGACGCGGTGAGGTTGATGGTGACGCCATTGACTCCGGACGCGAGAATCCCTCCGAACGTACCGGTGCAATCGATGGTGATGGACTTGGTGATCGTTATGCTGCCGAAGCCGCCGGGATCGACGCAATTGATCTCGCCATTGGTGTCCGTAACCGAGATCGCGGCGGCAAAGGTCTTGCACGTCGCTGTGCGGCTGCACCCATTCACGGTGTTGTTGTCGTCGCCGACGCCCGACACCCAGGTTCGGGTCGCCTGGGCGTGGGCGGGTGCGGACATCAGAAGCGGAGCTAAAAATCCGGCAAGCAAAGTGAAAAGCGCAATGCGACGCATGATTTCTTCCTCCTTGTGCGCTGAGGTTCTTTCAGCGGGCCAATGACAACGAGGGAGATAATTGCGAGCCCGGCGGTAGCCCCGCGTAATGGGCTGTGCGCGACTTCAAAATACTGTTCAAAAAATCTCGGCTTACAATTCCCGCCCCGGGGAATGAAGCTAACCACACAATGCCGTCAGGGAAAAGATGGCGACGCTGGCCGTCAGGGTTCCGAGCCGCAATCCACCGCGGATCGCATCGCTCGCGACTATTCCGCCAGCGACAGGATGTGGCCCTGGTCCGGCGGCACGCGACCATTCAACGTATCGAGGTAAACCTGCTGCACCGCGGCCGGTTCGCGGCTCTCCGTTACCGTGATGCAGCGTCGAGCATCGGGACGAAGCCTATTCACGCGTTGCCGAACCGGCCTTCGATGCCGCCCGGCCCCCGCCGGATCGCAGGCGCTCTCAATTCTGTCCGCGCTCGGTAGAGGGCGAGCCGGCGGAAAACCCAGCCGGCGGGTTGATGTTGGCGTAGAAGCGGTTGTTTCCGAACGAGACAGGTATTCCCGCGGTAGCGTTCTGATTGAACGAGAACGTCCGTGTCATCGATCCAGATCGTTCCAAAGGCTCCCAATCCAGTCCCGTTGAAGTTGACTGTGGAGTGTTCCATCCCGACCTGGCCGCCACCGTCTGCCTCGACGCCGTAGGTGTTTCCGGAGAACACCGACCGCGTGATCTTGACCTGGTTGCCATTGCCGGTGGCGAGGCCGTAAAGGTTGTTGATCGAGTGCACGTTCTCGATCGACGCCATGTTGGTGCCGCCGGTTGCCGCGACGACGATGCCCACTCCGGCGTTGTTTCGGATCACCGAGTTTTTAATGAAGAGTTTTCCCGGTATGGTGCGAACGTCGGCGACACCTTGTTGGGCGTGATTCATGATTACCATGTCCTCGAGCGTCACCACCGCGGCGGACAGAATACTGACGCCTCTGAGGCCGGACTGCGTGCCGCCCCCCGTACCATCGATGTTGAGCCCGCGCAGAACCACGCTACTGAGCGGATCCGGCGTCGCGTTGAGGTTGATGGTGATGCCATTGGTTCCGGACGACAGGATCGATCCGAAGGTGCCGGTACAGTCGATCGTGATGGACTTGGTGATCGTCAGGGTGCCGTAGCCGCCAGGATCGGTACAGTTGATTTCGCCGTTGGTGTCCGTAACGGCGATCGCGGCGGCAAAGGTCTTGCACGGCGCCGTGCGGCTGCAAGGATTCGTGTCGTCGCCGTTGAGACCCGACACCCAGGTTCGGCTCGCCTGGGCGTAAGCGGGCACGGACGCCAGAGCCGGCATCAAAAATCCGGCAAGCAAGATAAATAGTGCAATGCGGCGCATGATTTCTTCCCCTTGTGCGCTGAGGTTCTTTCAGCAGGCCAGTGATAACGAGGAAGAACTTGCGAGCCCTGGCGACAGCGCCGCGTAATGGGCTGTTCGCGACCTGAAAATGATGTTCCCAAATTCTGGCTTACAACTCCCGCCCCGGGGATTGAAGCTAACCACACAATGCCGTCAGGGAAAAGATGGCGAGGCTTGCCGGCAGGGTTCCGAGCCGCAATCCACTCGCGACTATTCCGCTTCCCGCCATGTCGATGAAACTGTCTCGATGAAGTGAGAGGCGTTCATTTTCGCGGGTCCGGTTTTACGGCCGTGATCTTCGCCTTCGCAGATGTCGGTTTTGCGACGACCGGTTTGTTTAAAACGGCGTTCGACTTCTGCTGTCCCCCAATCACGCCGTCGCGCGCCTTCAGCACCTTGTAATAGGCCCACCATAGATGCGCCGCGGCGCCGCGTAGCGGCCGCCACGGTTCCGCCAGCGGCGTCATCTGCTTGGGCGTCGGTCGCGTCTTCAGGCCGAGGCCGACTTTCACCGCTTCCTGGAGGGCGACGTCGCCGGCCGGCCAGGCGTCGCCGTGGCCCAGGCAAAACAGCAGATAGACGTCGGCGGTCCAGGGGCCGATGCCGTGCAGTTTTGTCAGCGTGTTGTGCGCGGCGTCGGCGTCCTCTTCCGCCAGCACCTCGAGATTGAGCCGTTCGGCGGCGAGTTCGCGCGCCAGATTCTTCAGCGTCTTGATCTTGGCGCCCGACAGTCCGAGCCGGCCTAAGCGATCGGCGCGGGCGCGGCGCAGCGCGTCATGATGAAACGGATCGAACGCAGCCGAGACCCGGCCCCAGATCGCCGCGGCGCTCGCGGTGGAAACCTGCTGGCCGGTGATGATCGCGGCAAGGCCGGCAAAACCCGGCTCGCGCTGGCGCAGCGCCGGCATGCCCGTGCGCTCCAGGATCGCCTTGAGCCGCGGATCCTGCCTGACCAAGGCATGGACGGCGTCGTCGAGATCGGCCTGGCTGTTGAGGTGGATGGTCATCGCTTTTTCTTCGTCATGGCCGGGCTTGTCCCGATCAAGGCGTCATGCGCGGGCTTGATCCGCCTGCGCGGCCGAAGCCGCTTCGGCGTGGCGAAGGCCCGCGCATCCATCTACTATCGTAAAGACTCTTTCGAGAAGATGGATTGCCGGGTCAAGCCCGGCAATGACGGACTTGAGCACCATGCCGCCACCCGTTTTCCGTTTTGCGCCGAGCCCGAATGGCTACCTCCATCTCGGTCACGCTTATTCGGCGCTGCTGAACTGCGATCTGGCGCGGCGGGCCGGCGGGCGGATGCTGCTGCGGATCGAGGACATCGATGCGTCGCGCTGCAAGCCGGAGTTCGAGGCTGCGATAATCGAAGACCTCGCCTGGCTGGGCGTTGAATGGGACACGCCGGTGCGGCGGCAGTCGGAACATCTCGACGTCTATCGCGATTCGGTCGAGAAGCTCGCGGCGCTGGATCTGGTCTATCCGAGCTTCGAAAGCCGCGCCGAGATTGCAAGGCTGGTGGCGCAAAGGGAGGCGGATGGCCCGTGGCCGCGCGATCCCGACGGCGTGCCGCTCTATCCCGGCTCGGCGAAATTGCTTTCGCCCGGCGAGCGTGCGCGCCTGATCAACTCCGGCGCGCTTTATGCGCTGCGGCTCGACATGGCCGCAGCCCGCCCGCGCGCCGGCGATCTTACCTGGATCGAGCAGGGCGAAGGCCCCGATGGCGAGACCGGCGTGGTGACCGCGCAGCCGCAGGCCTGGGGCGACGTCATCCTGGCGCGCAAGGAGACGCCGACCAGCTATCACCTCTCGGTGGTGATCGACGATGCGCTGCAAGGCGTCACCGAGGTGGTGCGCGGACAGGACCTGTTCTGGTCGACCTCGGTCCATCTTGTGCTCCAGCGCCTGCTGGATCTGCCACAGCCGGCCTACCGGCATCACCGGCTGGTGCGCGACGCTGCCGGAAGTAAGCTTTCGAAGTCGACCAAAGCCACCGGCCTGCGCGAACTGCGGGCTCAGGGCGTTACGCCTGCGGACATCCGCCGGCTGGTGGGGCTGCCATAATTGCCTGAAGTTCGCCGCAAGCCGGCCGCAAGCCTAAAAACGCCCCCGGCGTGACTCTCGCAGGCCTGCCATGGCATGCTGACGCCGGGGCGGGGGTCAAGCAAATCATGGCGCGCAAATCGCGCTCACCGCGCAGTGCAGGACTGTCAAAAAAGCGCGCGCCGAAACGGCGGACGGCGAAGGCTGCCGCGCGCAAACGCTCGGCGCCGAACATGGTCGAGACCGCGCTCGCCGCCTTCGCGCATGAGGTGCGCACGCCGCTCACCGGCATTCTCGCCGTCAGCGATCTCCTGGCGACCTCGGACCTCGACGAGCGCGAGCGGCGCTGGGTCGATACCATCAAGGCGGGCGCCGAACATCTCGCAGGCCTTGCGACCCTGTTCGTCGACGCCGCGCGAAGCGGCAACTCCGGTCTCGGCGTGCGGCAGGATTTTTTCGATTTGCGCGCGCTCGCCCGCAACGCCGGAGATTCGCTGGCCGGACGCGCCGCCGCCAAGGGCCTGCAATCGTCGGTGCGGATTTCAGAAAAACTTGCCGCCTTCGTGATCGGCGATCCGGTGCGGCTGCGTGCTGCGCTGGAAAACCTCGTCGACAACGCGGTAAAATTCACGGACAGCGGCAGTGTCGCGCTGGAGGTAACGCCGGTACGGGGCACGAAGGGCAAGGTCGGTGTATCCTTCGCGGTTTCCGACAGCGGCATCGGCCTCACGCTCGCCGAGATCAAGCGCTTGTTCCGTCCGTTCTCGCAGGCCAATGTCTCGATCGCGCAACGTTTTGGCGGCGCCGGACTTGGATTGTCGTCGGTCAAGCAGCTTGCGCGCGCGATGGGCGGCGACATCGTGGTCAAGCAGCGGCGCGGCGGCGGCACCACCTTCACGCTGACGGTGATCCTGGCGCGGGCCAAAGGGCCGGTGACCATCATGGCCGGTGACGACGCCGAACCATCCTCGGACGAAACCCAGAACCTGCGCATTCTCAGCGTCGAGGACAATCCGTTCGGTCGCGTCGTGCTCAACGCGATCCTCACCGAACTCGGCCATTCCGCGGAATTCATCGGGCGCGGCGAGGCCGCGGCCGAGCGGATCGCGGAAGGCGCGTTCGACGCGGTGCTGATGGACATGGTGCTGCCCGGCATCGACGGCATCGAGGCGATCAGGCGGATCCGCGCGCTGCAGCCGCCGTTCGGGCGCATCGCGGTGATCGGGGTTTCGGGGCGAGACGATGACGAGGCGGCGGCGCGCGCCGCCGGCGCCGACGCCTTTCTGGTCAAGCCTGTGTCTCCGCGGGCGCTAGCGACTGCGCTGCTTGAAGCGACACGCCGCGCGGCAGCCGCGACTTGATGATCGCCGCGTTCAACTCGCCGCCATAGACGAAAACCGCGGCGATGAAGTACAGGAACACCAGCGCGATGATGACCGACGCCAGTCCCGCATACATGCTGACGTAATTATTGGCGAAACGCGCCAGATATTGTCCGAACACGATGCCCGAGACCAGCGACCCTATCACCGTGAAGATGATCCCCGGCAGGATCTGCAAAAAACTGCGCCGTCCGGCCGGAAGCCAGGCGTGCAGAATGAACAGCGCGATCACCAGCGCCGCAACGGTGACGCTGTAGCGCGTGACGTTGACGAAATGTTCGTTGGTTTCGACGATCAGCGGAACGTAACGCCGCGCCGCTTCCAGCATCAGCGGTCCGAGCACGATGAACAGCGCCATCGCCAGCGCCGTGACGGCCGCGATCAACGTGTAGAAAATCGATTCCAGCCGCAGCCAGTACCAGCGCCGCGGTTCGATCACCGAATAGGCGCGGTTCAGCGCAACTCGTAAGCTCTCCACGCCGTTGGACGCAAAATACACCGCGAGCACCACGCCGATGGTCAGCGCATCGCGACGCGTGGTGGTCAGCACGTCGTGGACTTCGCCCGAGATCGCGTCGGCGACCTGCATCGGCCAGACCTGCAGCATCAGGCTCGCGGCCTGATCGGCAAGGTCCTTGGAACCGAAAAATCCGGCCAGCGAGGTCAGCACGATCAGGAACGGAAACAGCGCCATCAGCGTGGACAGCGCGATATGGCTCGCAATCGCCCAGCCGTCATCGGCAAGGAACGTATAAAAGGCGTCCATCGCGACATGGTAGACGTAGCGAACCTGTCTCACATTTCACCTTATACCGGAGCGCAAGACGCTCGGTCTCCGATCAGCCTACCATCTGATATTACTGGATAAAAAGCCAGATCGTTGCAGGCGAATGTGAGCCATGGCATAGCCGGTCGCGCGGTGTTATCTAGCGCCGATGGCAACATTCCTGAGCTCGATTCTCCTGCCGGTCGCGGTCGGCGCCGTGGCGCTGGTGCTGCTGCTGGGCCTTCTCAACATGATGCGCGGCGGATCGCCGAACCGGTCGCAAAAACTGATGCGGCTGCGCGTGCTGCTGCAATTCGTCGCAATCGTCATCACCATGCTCGCAGTCTGGGCGATGGGAAGGTGAATTCGTAGGGTGGGCAAAGGCGCTCTTGCGCCGTGCCCACCATTCTTTATCTCGTCGCATGATGGTGGGCACGGCGCGAAGAGCGCGCCTTTGCCCACCCTACGGGGGTGAACCATGGTCGTTCTCAATCGAATCTACACCCGCACCGGCGATGACGGCACCACGTCGCTTGGCAGCGGCGAACGCCGGAAAAAATACGATCGTCGCGTCGATGCCTATGGCACGCTCGACGAGGTCAACGCCATCCTCGGTCTGGTCCGCCTGCACACCGCTGATGATGCGGCGCTCGATCCGGCGCTGGGCCGCATCCAGAACGACCTGTTCGATGTCGAGGCCGATCTCTGCCTGTCCGAGAAGGGGCCGGGCGGCGCGCGGTTGACCGTCACCGACGCCCAGGTCGACTGGCTGGAAGGCGAGATCGACCGGTTCAACGCCGAATTGGAGCCGCTGCGCTCCTTTATCCTGCCGGGAGGCAGTCCGGCGGCGGCCTATCTGCATCTGGCGCGCACGGTGTGCCGGCGGGCCGAGCGGATCATGGTGGAACTCAAGGACCAGCCCGGCGAGCACGTCACGCCGCCTTCGCTGAAATACGTCAACCGGCTCTCCGACTTCCTGTTCGTCGCGGGCCGCTACGCCAACGACAAGGGCGCGCGAGACGTGCTCTGGGCGCCCGGCCAAAACCGCTGAAAAAGCCCCTCCCGTCGTCCCCGCGAAGGCGGGGACCCATAACCACCGTGCTCGCGGCTCATTAACGACTGTTGCAACGTGTTATTCCAATTGAAAATCCTGGGCGTATGGGTCCCCGCCTTCGCGGGGACGACGATTTTGCGGGGGTTTGCGCATGACGGACATACCGATTTCTGCCGTTCGCGCGTTGACCCCGCATGGCCGGACCTTTAGGTTCCGCGGCCACACGAGAAGTAACCCAAGCTGATGACGAAAGAGGATCGATGAAGGTTCTGGTGCCGGTAAAGCGGGTGGTCGATTACAACGTCAAGGTCCGCGTCAAGAGCGACGGAACCGGCGTCGAGCTCAATAACGTCAAGATGTCGATGAATCCGTTCGACGAAATCGCCGTGGAAGAAGCCCTGCGCCTGAAGGAGGCCGGCAAGGCGACCGAGGTGGTGGTGGTGTCGATCGGCCCTGCGCAGGCATCCGAGACCATCCGCACCGGGCTTGCGATGGGCGCCGACCGCGGCATCCTGGTCAAGGCCGAGGGCAATGTCGAACCGCTGGCGGTGGCGAAGATCCTCAAAGCCATCGTCGATGAAGAAAAGCCCGGCCTCGTCATCCTCGGCAAGCAGGCGATCGACGACGATTCCAACCAGACCGGCCAGATGCTGGCCGCGCTGCTGGGCTGGTCGCAGGCGACCTTCGCCTCAAAACTCGAAGTCGACGGCTCCGATTTCAATGTGACGCGCGAAGTCGATGGCGGCCTGCAGACCGTGAAACTGAAGGGACCGGCCATCGTAACGACTGACCTGCGCCTCAACGAACCGCGCTACGCCAGCCTGCCCAACATCATGAAGGCCAAGAAGAAGCCGATCGCCGACAAGAGCGCGTCCGATTACGGCGTCGACCTCACGCCGCATCTCGAGATTCTCAAGACCTCCGAACCGCCCGGCCGCAAGGGAGGCGTCAAGGTCAAGGACGTCACCGAGCTGGTATCAAAACTCAAGAACGAAGCCGGGGTTCTCTAGATGACCACGCTGCTGATTGCCGAACACGACCACGCGGCGCTGAAGGACTCCACCAACAAGGCGCTGACCGCGGCGTCCGAACTCGGCGCCGAAGTTCACATCCTCGTCGCCGGCGGCGGCGAAGGGACCAAGGCCGCGGCCGAAGCCGCCTCCAAGCTGAAGGGCGTGACAAAAGTCTTGCTCGCGGAAGGCCCCGCCTATGAGCATGACCTGGCCGAGCCGCTCGCCGCGCTGATCGTGGCGCTGGCCCCCGGCTATGACGCCTTCGTGGCGCCAGCGACCTCGCGTTTCAAGAACGTGATGCCGCGCGTCGCAGCCTTGCTCGACGTGATGCAGGTGTCGGAAATCATCAAGGTGGTTTCGCCCGACACGTTTGAGCGGCCGATCTACGCCGGCAACGCCATCCAGACCGTGAAATCGAAGGACGCCAAGAAGGTCATCACCGTGCGCACCTCCACCTTCGCCGCGGCCGGCGAGGGCGGCAGCGCTTCGGTCGAGAACGCCGCATCGGCCGCCGATCCCGGCCTTTCCAGTTTTGTCGGCGAGGAAGTGGCAAAAAGCGATCGTCCGGAACTGACCTCGGCAAAGATCATCGTCTCCGGCGGCCGCGCCATGCAGAGCCGCGAGAACTTTGCGAAATATATCGAGCCGCTGGCCGACAAATTAGGCGCCGGCGTCGGCGCCTCGCGCGCCGCGGTGGATGCCGGCTATGCGCCGAACGACTGGCAGGTCGGCCAGACCGGCAAGGTGGTGGCGCCGGAACTCTATGTCGCGATCGGCATCTCCGGCGCGATCCAGCATCTCGCCGGCATGAAGGATTCCAAGGTGATCGTCGCCATCAACAAGGATGAGGACGCGCCGATTTTCCAGGTCGCCGATTACGGTCTGGTCGCGGACCTGTATCAGGCGGTTCCCGAACTGACCGAAGCGTTGGCCAAACTCGGAAAGTAACGATGATTGAAAACATAGGCAGGATGAACCCATTCGTGCCGGTGTTTTTATGCGAAAATGGGCCGGCCGCGACATGCGCGGTTGAGCATTCGAACGGGATGAGATGACGGTGATGATCAACAAGGTCGGCGTGATCGGCTCGGGCCAGATGGGCAACGGCATCGCGCATGTGGCGGCATTGGCCGGGTTCGATGTGGTGCTCAACGACGTATCCGCCGATCGCCTGAAATCGGGGATGGCCACCATCAACGGCAACCTGTCGCGCCAGGTGGCGAAGAAGATCATCACCGAGGACTTAAAAAAGCAGGCGCTGGCGAAGATCGTGTCCTCTGAGTCGATGGATGGGCTCGCCGATTGCGACCTGGTGATCGAGAGTGCGGTCGAAAAGGAAGAAACCAAGCGCAAGATATTTCACGACGTCTGCGCGGTGCTGAAGCCCGACGCTATCGTCGCCTCCAACACCTCGTCGATTCCGATCACGCGGCTGGCCGCGGCCACCGACCGTCCGGAAAAATTCATCGGCATTCATTTCATGAACCCGGTGCCGCTGATGGAGCTGGTCGAACTGATCCGCGGCATCAACACCGACGACGAGACGTTCGAGGCGACCAAGGCATTCGTCAACAAGCTCGGCAAGACCATCGCGGTGTCGGAGGATTTCCCCGCCTTCATCGTCAACCGCATCCTGCTGCCGATGATCAACGAGGCGATCTACACGCTGTATGAAGGCGTCGGCAATGTCGAGGCGATCGACGCCGCCATGAAGCTCGGCGCGCATCATCCGATGGGCCCGCTGGAGCTGGCCGATTTCATCGGCCTCGACACCTGTCTGTCGATCATGCAGGTGCTGCACGAGGGGCTCGCCGATTCCAAATACCGGCCCTGTCCGCTGCTGGTGAAATATGTCGAAGCCGGCTGGCTCGGCCGCAAGACCCAGCGCGGCTTCTACGACTACCGCGGCGAAAAGCCGGTGCCGACGCGCTAAGCGCACGAATCGTAGGGCGGATTAGCCGGCCCCAAGCACCGATGTTCCAACGCGCGAAGGCGCAAGGCGCAATCCGCCGCCGGTGCAAGCGGAGCGGCGGATTACGCTTCCGCCTTGCTTGTTGAACTACCGCGGACGTGGTCGCTAATCCGCCCTACGAGCTATCGTGGCGAAAAGCCGGTGCCGACGCGCTAAGCGTACAAATCGTAGGGCGGATTAGCCGGCCCCAAGCACCGGTGTTGCAACACGCGAAGGCGTAATCCGCCGCCGGTGCAAACGGCGCGGCGGATTACGCTTCCGCCTTGCGTGTTGAATTACCGCGGACGTGGTCGCTAATCCGCCCTACGAGCTATCGTGGCGAAAAGCCGGTGCCGACGCGCTGAGCGCACGAATCGTAGGGCGGATTAGCCGGCCCCAAGCACTGGTGTTGCAACACGCGAAGGCGGAAGGCGTAATCCGCCGTCGGTGCGCGTGGCGCGGCGGATTACGCTTCCGCCTTGCGTGTTGAATTGCCGCGGACGTGGTCGCTAATCTGCCCTACGAGCCTGTAAACGCTCGCGAAAAAAAATTTCGCATTGCTTATCCACGGGTCCAAAACCTGGCTTATCCTGATCGTGTCCTGTTCGATGAGGGAGCGCTTTCTAGAAGCGATCCTTCAGCGGACAGAGCGAAAGCTGGCTGGACCGGGGCGCCCCGGGACGGTCGATAGGCTGGTGGCCAAGGTGGAGCGCCGGGAGGCGCCGCGCCCTACGTCACTGGGCGCGCGCGGCTGGCGTTATCAGCTGCGCAAGGCGGGGCCGCTGCTCCGTCTTAAGGATGCCTCGCAAGCATCCTGGCGCCTCCCGCCGCTCCATCCCCTCGCTTTGGGTTCGCGAGGGACTGGCAAACCTCGGACGCATCGCGCCGCGAGAATGCGGAAGTGTGGCTGTTTGAAACGTGAATGAGAAACGTAGTCACGTGTCCCGGGCGCGATGCAGCGCGCAGCTCTTGCGAAGCGCTGCTTCGCAGAACCGGGATCGTACCAGACACCGCGTTCGTTACGGTCCCGGCTCTGCGGAGCGGCATGAAGAATGCCGCACCGCGTCCGGGACACGACCCTCACCCCGCCGTCGCCGCGGTGATCAGCTTGATGGCGTCCTCGCTGTCCCATTCGGCGGGGCCGGCGATGTTGCCGATTTCGCAGCCCTGGGCGTCGATCAGCACCGAGGTGGGCATGCCGAGCGCCAGGCCGATGCTCTTAAGGTCCTGAAAAACCTTGGCTTTCGCATCGGTATAATAGCCGAGCCTGGTCAGGTTGCCGTCCTGCAAAAATGCCTTCGGCTTTTCGGGATTGCGGGTGTCGATATTGACCGCGACGACCGCGAACTTGTCGCCGCCGAGCTTGCCCTGCAGGCTGTCCAGCGCCGGCATTTCCTTGCGGCAGGGCACGCACCAGGTTGCCCACAGGTTCAACAGAACCGTGCGCCCCTTCCAGTCCGACAGCTTTTTCGCTTGTCCGTCGCCGTCCAGGAACGCCAGATCCGGCATCTGCAGCGGTTTTGTCGCCATCGTCAGCGCCGCGACCTCGCCTTTCGCCAGCGGCGCAATCTTCTTCGAGAGTTCGAGCGCGGAGGCGCAGGGCGCATCCGCCAGCGCATTGTGCTTCAGCCCGGAAATTCCCCAGCTCCCGGCCAGTCCGAGCGTGGCGCCAACAACGACCGTGCCGAGCACAAGCGGAAACCGGCTGGCGATGGGGTGGCTTGACCGGGAAGCGTCAGGCATATCGTTTGTCATCCTGTATAAGATATGGCTATGCAGGGTTTGGGTTGCAGCCGGTCGAACCGATGTGCCGACCTTAACCCTTGATGGCAAGCATGAATATGAGCGTCACGACATGAGCAACAAGATGTGGGGCGGACGGTTTTCGCAAAGCCCCGACGCGATCATGGAGGAAATCAACGTCTCCATCGACGTCGACCGGCATTTGTACGCTCAGGACATCGCCGCGTCCAAGGCGCACGCCGCCATGCTGGCCGCGCAGGGCATCCTCACGGCGAACGATGCGAAAAATATCGCGAGGGGTCTAGACACGATTTTGTCAGAGATCGGCAAGGGCTCGTTCGATTTCAAGCGCGCGCTGGAAGACATCCATATGAACGTCGAGAGCAGGCTCGGCGAATTGATCGGCGCGGCCGCGGGAAGGCTGCACACTGCGCGCTCGCGCAACGATCAGGTCGCGACCGATTTTAAGCTCTATGTGCGCGACACCATCGACGAGACCGATGCGGCGCTGGCGGCCTTCCAGCATGCGCTGGTGCAACGGGCGCTGCAACATGCCGACACCGTGATGCCGGGCTTTACGCATTTGCAGACCGCGCAGCCGGTAACGTTCGGCCATCATCTGCTCGCCTACGTCGAAATGGCGGCGCGCGACCGAGGCCGCTTTGCCGACGCGCGCAAGCGGCTCAACGAATCGCCGCTGGGCGCGGCGGCGCTGGCCGGCACCTCGTTTCCGATCGATCGCGACGCTACCGCAAAAGCGCTCGGCTTCGACCGGCCGATGGCCAATTCGCTTGATGCGGTGTCGGATCGCGATTTTGTACTTGAAACGCTGTCGGCGGCGGCGATCGCCTCGGTGCATCTGTCGCGCTTTGCCGAGGAGATCGTGATCTGGACCTCGCCGCTGGTCGGGCTGGTGCGACTCTCCGACAAGTTCACCACCGGCTCCTCGATCATGCCGCAGAAGCGCAATCCCGACGCCGCCGAACTGGTGCGCGCCAAGACCGGCCGCGTGGTCGGTGCGCTGACCGCGCTGTTGATCGTGATGAAGGGGTTGCCGCTGGCCTATCAAAAGGACATGCAGGAGGACAAGCAGGGCGCAATGGAAGCATTCGGCGCGCTGTCGCTGGCGGTCCGGGCTATGACCGGCATGGTGATGGATCTGGTGCCCGACGAGGCGCGGATGAAGCTTGCCGCCGGCGAAGGTTACGCCACCGCGACCGATCTCGCCGACTGGCTGGTGCGGACGCTTGAAAATGCCGTTCCGCGACGCCCATCATGTCACCGGAAAGATCGTGGCCGCGGCCTCGAAAGCCGGCGTGGCGCTGCATGAGTTGCCGCTCAAGGCGATGCAGGCGATCGAGCCGAAGATCACGGCGGAGGCGCTGGCGGTGCTGTCGGTGGAGGCTTCCGTGAAAAGCCGCACCTCTTATGGCGGCACCGCGCCGAAAAACGTCCGCGCCCAGGCCAAGGCGTGGCTCAAGCGACTGGAAAAAGAGCGAAAATCGCCCTGAGGGGCTAAATTTCGCTTAAGTTTCATGAGCCTTTAAGGTCTCGCCAGACAGGGTCAATCTTTGTATGGTGCCGCCGAATTTTGGGGATGTTGCCGTGAATCGCACTTCTGGTCCTGTGTCCGCGCGCTGGACATTGGTCGCTGTCGCCGCTCTGGCGCTGGCGCTCGCCGGCTGCGGCCGCAAGGGGCCGCTCGACCTGCCGCCGACCGCGGCGGGACCGGCCGTCGAGCAGGGCGATGCCGGCGAGGAACGGGCCGCTGCCAGGGGCAATGTGTTCGACCCGTCCTACGGCGCCAATGAGCTGCCGAAAACGCCCAAGGGCACCAAACGATCCTTCATCCTCGACCCGCTGCTGAATTCCGACTGAGCCCGCCATGAACCATTTCGACTATCGCAACGGCGTGCTGCACGCCGAGGCGGTCGATCTCGTCACGCTGGCGGACGTGGTCGGCACGCCGTTCTATTGCTATTCGACCGCGACCCTGGAACGTCACTACCGGGTGTTCGCCGACGCCTTCGGCGATGTGGACGCGCTGGTCTGCTACGCGATGAAGGCCAACTCCAATCAATCGGTGCTGCGCACGCTGGCAAAGCTCGGCGCCGGCTCCGACGTGGTCTCCGGCGGCGAGTTGAAGCGCGCGCTGGCCGCGGGCTTTGCGCCGGAAAAGATCCTGTTCTCCGGCGTCGGCAAGACCGAAGCCGAACTGCGCCAGGCGCTCGGCGAAGACATTCTCTGCATCAATGTCGAGTCCGAGCCCGAGCTCGAATTGCTCTCGCGTCTGGCAGTCGAGATGGGCCGCATTGCGCGGATTTCCGTGCGGATCAATCCGGACGTCGATTCCGGCACGCATGCGAAGATCTCAACCGGAAAGTCCGAGAACAAGTTCGGCGTGCCGCTGGTTCACGCGCGCGCCGTCTATGCCCGCGCCGCAAAACTGCCGGGTATCAAGGTCACCGGCGTCGACGTCCATATCGGCAGCCAGATCACCGATCTTGCTCCGCTCGAAACCGCGTTCCGCAAGCTGGCCGATTTTGTCCAGGTGCTGCGCGCCGACGGCCACACCATTTCGCATGTCGATTTCGGCGGCGGGCTCGGAATTCCCTATCATCTCGACCGCGCCGCGCCGCCGGCGCCTGCGGCCTATGCCGCGATGGTCAAGCGCGTTACCCATAATCTCGGCTGCACGCTGATGTTCGAGCCGGGCCGCATGATCGTCGGCAACGCCGGCATTCTGGTGACCCGCGTGATCTATCTGAAGCATGGCGATGCGAAGAATTTCGTCGTCATCGATGCGGCGATGAACGATCTGATCCGCCCCACGCTATACGAGGCGCATCACGACATCCTGCCGGTGCGGCTGGCCGAGCCGGGTGCGCGCGAGATCGTGGCCGATGTGGTCGGCCCGGTCTGCGAAACCGGCGATTACCTGGCGCTCGGCCGCACCATGCCCGAGCCGAAGCCGGGCGATCTCCTGGCGCTCATGACCGCGGGCGCCTATGGCGCGGTGCAGTCGGGCACCTACAACACCCGCGCGCTTATTCCCGAGGTGCTGGTCAAGGAGGACCAATACGCCGTGGTCCGCCCGCGCATCGAGGTCGATGCGCTGATCGCGATGGACAAGGTCGCGCCGTGGCTGTGACTGTCTTGCGAGCGAGCTAGTTTTGTGTGTCCCGGACGCGTGCGGCATTCTTCATGCCGCTCCGCAGAGCCGGGACCGTACCAAGCACAGAAACGTCATGGCCGGGCTTGACCCGGCCATCCATCTTCTTCGCGAATTCTTCTGAAGAGGGATGGATGCTCGGGTCAAGCCCGCGCATGACGAGAGAATTGTGTTCGTGACGGCCCCGGCTCTGCAGCGCACCGCTCCGCAAGGGCTACGCGCTGCGCTGCGTCCGGGGCACGCAATCACTCCGCCGCGCGCGCGGTCGTCCCTCCGACCACCACGCCGGCCGCCTGTTCGATCGGCTTGATCGCCGAGGTAAAATCGCTCTCCGCGCCCATGTCGCGGATCACGACTTCCCACAGCCGTCCGACCGCTTCGGCGACTTCCATCGACAGGTCCAGCGATTTCATCTCGTCCAGGCAAAGCCGCACGTCCTTCACCATCAGCCCGGTAGCGAAGCCGAAATCGAATGTGCGCGGCAGGATCGAACGCGGAAACTTGTCGCGGCTCGCGGTGTTCATGCCGGAGCCCGCATTGATCACGTCGATCATCACGGCGGGATCGAGCCCGGCCTTGACGCCCATCACCACGGCTTCCGAGGTCGCGACCACGGCGGTCGCCGACAGGAAATTGTTGGCGAGCTTCATGGTTTGCCCGGAGCCGGGTTTCTCGCCGATGAAGAACACTTTTCCGATCACCTCCAGCGCCGGTTTGATCATGTCGAAATCCGAGCGCGGGCCGGACACCATCACCGCAAGCGTGCCCTTTTCCGCGCCGCTGACGCCGCCGCTTACCGGGCTGTCGATCTGCACGATGTTGCGCTTGGCCAGCAGGCCGTGAATTCGCACCGCCATCTGCGAGCCGACGGTGGAGAGATCGACGAAACGTTTTGCTCGCGCGCCCTCGATCACGCCGTCTTTGCCGGTCGCGACGTCGAGCGAGGCCTGCAGTGAAGGCAGGCTCGCCAGCACCGTCTCAGTGCGGTCGGCCACGTCTTTCGGCGACGAGGCGGCTTTCGCGCCGAGCGTGACGAGTTTGTCGACGGCCTCCTTGCGCTGGTCGTAGACGACCAGCTGATGCTTCGCCTCGATGAGGCGGCGGGCCATGGGAAATCCCATCTTGCCCAGTCCGATGAATCCGATGTCCATGAGATGTCCTCAATCTGTAGGGTGGGCAAAGGCGCTCTTGCGCCGTGCCCACCATTGCAAAAACGAACGCGGAATGGTTGGCACGCCACCGGACGCATTCGCGTCCGGTCACTTTGCCCACCCTACAGGTCTCAGCTCTTGTCCATCTCGGCAAACACTTCGCGTGCGATCCTGAAACTGTCGACGCCGGCGGGAATGCCGGCGTAGCAGGCGACCTGCATGAACACCTCGCGGATTTCGTCCTTGGTGACGCCGTTGACCAGCGCGCCCTTGATGTGGACCCGCAATTCATGCGGCCGGTTCAGAATCGAGATCATGGCGAGGTTGAGCATGCTGCGGGTTTTCCGCGGCAGCTCTTCGCGGCCCCAGATCGCGCCCCAGCAATATTCGGTGACCAGTTCCTGGAACGGCTTGTTGAAATCGTCGGCGTTCTTCAGGGCGTTGGCGACATAGGTCTCGCCCAGCACCGCCTTGCGGATTTCCAGCCCCTTGTCGTGCGTTTTCTGGTCCATGGCGTTTCCTCTTTTTTTGAACATGATAGCCGACGTTACGAGGTCGAAAGCGTCCCGTCACGCCTTCGTGTTATGCGTGATTTGGGGTGTGGGTTGTGCGTTGCGGCACGTGCCTCATTGCCGCCGCTGTGCTAGGGTGATGCTTCGACAGCTAAGGAGAGCTTGTTGAGCGAAGTAACCCCCGATCCGACCGAGCCCAACCGCGACACCGCGGCAGTCTCCCGGCTGCGTCTGGCGGAAGCCCTGCGGCGGGCCAAATTCGCGATCGCGTGGGAGCGGAGCTGGCCGCATCTGGCGCGGCTTTTGACGGTCGGCGGCCTATTTTTGGTGGTGTCGTGGTCCGGACTGTGGGTGGCGCTGCCGTCGCTGGCGCGCGCCGCGGGACTCTGCCTGTTTGCGATGCTGGCGCTGGCGGCGCTGTTTCCCCTATTAAAATTCCGCTGGCCGAGCCGCGAAGCGGCCTTAAGCCGGCTCGACCGTGGCACCGGCATCCGCCATCGCCCGGCGACCGCGCTGACCGATACGCTCGCCTCTCAGGATCCGGTGGCGCAGGCGCTGTGGCAGGCGCAGCGCGAGCGCACGCTGGCCTCGATCAAGCGCATCCGCGCCGGCCTGCCGTCGCCGCGGTTGCCGATCCACGATCCCTGGGCGTTGCGCGCGCTGGTCGCGGTGATGCTGGTGGCGACCTTCGTCGCCGCCGGGGAGGAGCGCACCGCGCGCGTAGCTGCCGCTTTCGACTGGCAAGGCGTGCTGTCGCCCGCCAATGTCAGGGTCGATGCCTGGGTGACGCCGCCGGTCTATACCGGCAAGCCGCCGGTGATCCTGTCTGCCGCCAACAAGGATGCCGCTGCATCCGACGCCGGGCCGTTGCCGGTGCCGGCGGGCTCGACGCTGATCGTGCGCTCCAGCGGCGGCAATCTCGACGTGGTGGTCGGCGGCGGGTTGACCGAGGCGGCGCCGGCCGAGCAGGCGCCCAAGGGCACCAACGAAAAGCATTTTACCATTGCCGGTGACGGCACTGCGCATGTCCGTGCGCCGTCGGGACAGCCGCAGTGGAAATTCAGCGCCGTTGCCGACCGCGCGCCGACCATCGCGCTGGCGAAAGATCCCGAGCGTCAGGCGCGCGGTTCGCTGCAGATGTCCTACAGATTGGAGGACGATTACGGCGTCACCGAAGCACAGGCGCGTTTCGCCGCGCGTCCGGGTGAAGCCGGCAAGGGCGCCGCCGCGGCCCGGCCGTTGTTCGATCCGCCGAAATTCGCGCTGGTGCTGCCGAACGCGCGCACCCGTAACGGCGTCGGCCAGACCGTCAAGGATCTCAGCGAAGATCCGTACGCCGGCGCCGACGTGACGTTGACGCTGACGGCAAAGGACGAAGCCGGCAATGAGGGCAACAGCGAGCCCTTCAACATGCGGCTGCCGGAGCGGCTGTTCACAAAGCCGCTGGCGCGGGCGCTGATCGAGCAGCGCCGCACCCTGGCGCTCGACGCCAACCGGAATTCGCAAGTCACCACCGCGCTCGATGCGCTGATGATCGCGCCGGAATTGTTCACGCCAGAGGCCGGACACTATCTCGGCCTCTACAGCGTCACGCGACAGCTCGAGGCGGCGCGCAGCGACGATGCGATGCGCGAGGTCGTCGCCAGTCTTTGGGCGCTCGCGGTCACCATCGAGGACGGCAACATCTCCGACGTCGACAAGGCGCTGCGCGCGGCGCAGGAGGCGCTCAAGCAGGCGCTGGAACGTGGCGCCAGCGACGAGGAGATCAAGAAGCTCACCGAGAATCTGCGCGCGGCGCTGGACAAGTTCCTGCAGCAGCTGGCCGAGCAACTGCGCAACAATCCACAGCAACTGGCCCGGCCGCTCGATCCCAACACGCGGATGCTCAGCCAGCAGGATCTCAAGAACATGCTGGATCGCATGGAGCGGCTGTCGCGCTCCGGCGACAAGGACGCCGCCCGGCAACTGCTCGAGCAATTGCAGCAGATGCTGGAGAACCTGCAGATGGCGCGGCCGGGCCAGGGCGACGACGACATGGAGCAGGCGCTCAACGAACTCGGCGACATGATCCGCAAGCAGCAGCAGTTGCGCGACAAGACCTTCAAGCAGGGCCAGGACAACCGGCGCGACCGTATGCGCGGCAACAAGCAGGGCGACAAGTCTCTGGGCGACCTGCAGCAGGACCAGCAGGGCCTGCGCGACCGGCTGAAGAAGTTGCAGCAGGAACTGGCCAAGCGCGGCATGGGACAGAAGGGACAGAAAGGTCAACAGGGCCAGCAGGGGCAAAACGGACAGCAGGGCGACCAGGGTCAGCAGGGTGACGACGGCGACGGTGACGACAGTCTTGGCGATGCCGACACCGCGATGGGCGATGCCGACGGCCGGCTCGGCGAAGGCAATGCCGATGGCGCGGTGGATTCGCAGGGCAAGGCGCTGGACGCGTTGCGCAAGGGCGCCCAAAACCTCGCGCAGCAAATGCAGCCGGGCGACGGCGACGGACAGAACGATGGCCCCGGCAATCGCGCCGGCCGGCAGCAGAGCGGCGGCCGCGACAGCGATCCGCTGGGCCGTCCGCTGCGCGGCCGCGAATTCGGCGACGATTTGACCGTGAAGATTCCCGGCGAAATCGACGTGCAGCGGGTGCGCCGGATTCTGGAAGAGTTGCGCCGCCGCCTCGGCGATCCGCTGCGCCCGCAGATCGAACTCGATTACATCGAGCGGCTGCTGAAGGATTATTAGTCCCGTGTCCCGCACGCGGTGCGGCATTCTTCATGCCGCTCCGCAGAGCCGGGACCGTACCAAACGCCGGCGCTCGTTACGGCCCCGGCTCTGCAGCGCACCGCTTCGCGAAGTGCTACGCGCTGCGCTGCGTCCGGGGCACGGAGCAATCATGATCCTGATCGGCCAATACGATTCCCCCTTCGTCCGCCGCGTAGGGATCGCACTGCGGCTCTACGATCTGCCGTTCGAGCATCGGCCGTGGTCGACCTTCGGCGATGCCGACAAGATCGCGCCGTACAATCCGCTGCGGCGGGTGCCGACGCTGGTGCTCGATGACGGCGAGGTGCTGATCGAGAGCACGGCGATCCTCGATCATCTCGACGAGACGGTCGGGCCGTCGCGCGCAATGATCGCGGAAAACGGTCCGCGCCGCCGCGAGGCCCTGAAAGTCTGCGCGCTGGCGACCGGGCTTGGCGACAAGGCGGTGAGCCTTGTCTATGAGCGGTTGCTGCACCGGGAGAAATCGGACGTCTGGATGAAGCGATGCGAAACCCAGATCGCCGGCGTTCTCGACGCGCTCGAAGCCGATCGCGCCGGACGCAAATCCGCGTACTGGTTCGGCGACAAAATCGGCCACGCCGACATCGCAGTGGCCTGCGTCATCCGTTTTACGCGTGACGCGCATTCGGGCGTGTTCGACACGAAACGCTGGCCGGCGCTGGCGGCGCATGTGGAGCGTTGCGAGGCGCTCCCACCGTTTCAGGAGATCGCGCAGCCGTTCTCCGTGCCGGGGACTTAAGATCGGTTCTTTACTTCGCTTTGACCGGCGCTTGCAGTTCGGGGCGGGCCGCAACGGCATCGCCGCTGCCGAATATGGTGGCGAGTTTTCGCGTGCGCCCGGTGTCGATGCTGACATAGGCGGTCATGCCGGCGCGCAGCGGCGGTTCGCCCGGCCGCTCGATCAACCGAAGCCGCACCGGCAGCCGCTGCACGACTTTCACCCAATTGCCCGAGGCATTTTGGGCCGGCAGGATCGCAAACTCGGCGCCGGTCGCCGGGCTGATGCTCTCCACTTCGGCCTCCCATGTGATGTCGGGATGCATGTCGAGTACGACCCTGGCTTTCTGCCCGACCGTGACGTGGGTAAGCTCGGTCTCCTTGAAGTTGGCTTCCAGCCAGGGCCGGCGATCGGTCACCAGCGCGAACAGCGGTGTCTGCGCCTTGACCTGCTCGCCGGGCTGCAGCTTGAAATTGACGACGACGCCGGCGCGCGGCGCCTTGATCTCCGTATAGGCGAGGTCCAGCGCCGCGCGGTCGCGCATCGCCAGCTTTTCGCGGACTGCCGCATATTCGTCGGCCGGCCGGTCCGGGTTGCCGCCAAGCGCCGCCTCCACCCGCGCGATCCGCTGGTGCAATACCGCGAGCTTGTCCTGGCCTTCCTGCTCCTCGCTGTTGGATTTCTCCAGGTTGGCCGCCGACGTCACGCCGCGTCCGGACAGCTCGCGCTGGCGCTTGGCTTGCAACTGGAGAAACGCCAGCTTGTTCTCGGCCTCTCTGGCTTCGGCCCGGATTTCGTGCAGGCTGGCCTTGAGCTGCTCGACCGAGGCACGCGCCGAATCGATCTCGGCTTCGGCTTTGGCGAGCGCCAGCTGGTAGGCCGCGGGATCGAGGCGCACCAGCACATCGCCGGCGGCAACCACCGCATGGTCCTGAATTCGCACGTCGACGATACGGCCGGGAACTTCGCTGGCGATCTGGCTGATATCCGCCTTGACGAAGGCGTTCTCGGTCGAGATGTGGCGGCCGCCCTGCAGCCAGATCATCAGCGCCCCGACGAGGACGAGCACGGGCACACCGACCAGCGCCAATGGCCGAAGGCGTTTTATCATGGCGCGCTCCTGCCGTTGTGGCGAAGGGCCGCGCGCGAGGCAGGTTTCCGATCGGCGGTCTCCGCAGCACTTCCCGTTGGGTCGCCCGCCGAAACCAGGGCTTTCTTGATGCGCTGCAGCAACGCCATCAGCTGTTTGCTTTCCGACAGCGAGAGATCGGCTAGCGCAGCCTCGACCGTTGCCTCGGCAACGCCCCAAATCCGCTGGTGCACCCGTTCCGCTTCCCGTGTCAGATACACACGTTTGACGCGGCGGTCGTCGCGCTGGGTGCGGCGTTCGACCCAGCCATTGGCCACAAGGCGGTCGATCATGCGGCCGGCGGTGGCCTTCTCCACCTCCATCATCTCGGCAAGCTCGGAATGCGACGCGCCCGGACGCCGGTGCAGGCGGGTCAGCACCAGCCATTGCGCCCGCGTGATGCCGAGGCGGCGCACCCGGCGATCGAATTCCGTCCGCAACAGGCGGGCCACGTCCGAGATCACCACGCCGATGTATTCGTCGGTATTTGGCATGGCGCCGTTGTAGCCGACGGAGAATTAGTAAGCTAGGTTACAATCTGACGATCAGTGCCGCAGAGTGGACATGGCCCTAAGCCCCGCAAGCATGGAAGCCGAGGCCGCCGCCGCGACAATGTCCGCGGCGCAGCGGTATTTGACCCTGGCTACCGTGGTGCTGGGGTCTTCGCTGTACGGAACGGCGCTGCTCACGACCTCGACCGTCCTGCCGCAGATGCAGGGCGCGCTGTCGGCAACCCAGGACGAGATCGCCTGGGCGATGACGTTCAATATTCTTGCGACCGCGGTCGTGACGCCGATGACCGGCTGGCTGGTGTCCCGCTTCGGCACCAAACGCGTCATGCTTTGCTCGGTCGGTTGCTTCACGGCCGCGACATTGCTGTGCGGGATGGCGCAATCGCTCGAGGTGCTGGTGCTGTGGCGCATCCTTCAGGGTGGCGCCGGTGCGCCGCTTGTGCCGCTGTCGCAGTCGATCCTGTTCACTACCTTCCCACGCCGCCAGCACACCATGGTGATGTCGATATTCGGGATGGCGGTGGCGGTCGCGCCGGTCTTCGGTCCGGTGCTCGGCGGCTACCTCGCCGAGATGCATAGCTGGCGCTGGTCGTTTTACATGCTGGTGCCGGTCGGCATCTGCGCCACCATCGGCATGGCCTGGACGCTGCCGCCGGATCACCGGACCGCCAGAGTCCGCTTCGACTGGACCGGCTTTGTGGCGCTGGCCACCGCGCTTGCCGCCGTGCAGCTCGTGCTCGCCCGCGGCGTCCGGCTGGACTGGTTCGACTCCACCGAGATCGCGATCGAATCGTTGATCGCGGCGCTCGCCTTCTACATCTTCCTGGTGCACAGCCTCGGCGCGCGCGCGCCGTTCGTGAACTTGAAACTGTTGTCCGACCGCAACTATGCGATCGGCCTCGCGCTGGTGACCATCTACGGCATGTTGAACTTCACGCCGATGGTCCTGCTGCCGCCGCTGCTGCAGCAGCAGGCCGGCTTTCCGGACTCGCTGGTCGGACAGGTGATCGGATGCCGGGGCATCGGCATGCTGGTCGGCTTCATGACCGCCGGCTTCATGAGCCGGATCGATCCGCGCATCAGCATGGCCTTCGGCTTCGGCCTGCAAACCGTGGCGGGGTTTTGGATGCTGACATTCGATCTCAACGTCACGATGGAGATTCTGGTCGTCAACAGCGCCATCCAGGGTTTTGCCGTCGGCGTCGTATGGGTGCCGATCACGATGGTCGCATTCGGCACGCTGGAGCCGAAGAACTACGCGGAAGCGTCCGCGATCTTCCATCTGCTGCGCAACATCGGATCGAGTTTTTTCATTTCGCTGTCGATTGCCGAGATCGTGCGCACCTCCGGCGCCAATTACAGCCGAATGACCGAGATGATTACGCCCTACAACCGCTCGCTTGCCACGCCGGGCCTGACCGGCGCGTGGAGCTTCGACACCGTGCCGGGCCTTGCCAAGGTGGCGAAGGAAATCGCGCGCCAGTCAATGATGATCGGTTATCTCAACGCTTTCATGATGTACACGGTGACGTCGGGACTCGCCGTCGTGTTCGTCCTCATGGTCCGCCGCCGCAAGGCGGTGCAAAACACGTAGGGCGGATTAGCGCAGCGTAATCCGCCGTCTTGGTGCACGGAGTCGGCGGATTACGCTGCGCTAATCCGCCCTACGCTCGCGCGGCCTTCTTGCGATAGGCGAGATGCACCGCGCAGCTGCAGCCGGGCGGGTGCGAGGCCACATCGTTGGCGGGCTCGGGCACCGGAGCGGTCGGCGCCAGCGTCGGCATGGCGTCATTGGCCGGAATGTAGTTCAGCACCGGCGCGAGCCAGCGTTCGGCCTCGGCGACGCTCCAGCCTTTTCGCGCGGCATAGTCTTCGACCTGGTCGCGCTCGATTTTGCCGACACCGAAATAGAAGCTTTCGGGATGGCTGAAGTAGAGTCCGGACACCGACGAGCCGGGCCACATCGCAAAACTTTCCGTCAGCTTCACGCCCGCCGTGGCTTCGGCATCGAGCAGGCGGAACAGCGTGGCCTTCTCGGTGTGGTCGGGCTGCGCGGGATAGCCGGGCGCCGGGCGGATGCCGGCATATTGTTCGAGGATGAGCTGATCCGGTGCGAGCGTCTCGTCCGGCGCGTAGCCCCAGAATTCCCGGCGCACGCGCGCATGCATCCGCTCGGCAAAGGCTTCGGCGAGGCGATCGGCCAACGCCTTGCACAGGATCGACGAGTAGTCGTCGTTGGCGTTCTTGAAACGGTCGGCGACGATGTCCTCGCCGATTCCCGCAGTGACCACGAACGCGCCGATATAGTCCGGCACGCCTGTTGAGTCCGGCGCGATGAAGTCCGACAGCGCGGAATTGAAACGGCCTTCGCGCTTCTCCAGCTGCTGGCGCAGGGTGTGGAACGTGGCGATCCTCTGGCTGCGGCTGTCGTCGGCGTAGACGGCGATGTCGTCGCCGACGGCATTGGCCGGCCAGAAGCCGATGGTGGCCTGCGCCTTGAACCAGTTCTCCCTGACGATCAGATCGAGCATCTCGCGGGCGTCGTCATAGAGCGAGCGCGCGACTTCGCCGACCTTGGGATCGTCCAATATCGCTGGATATCGCCCGGTCAGTTCCCAGGTCTGGAAGAACGGCGTCCAGTCGATGTAGTCGGCGAGTTCGGCAAGATCGTAGTCGCGGAACGTCTTGATGCCGAGGAACGCCGGCTTCTTCGGCGGGGTTTTGGCGAAATCGATGGTGACGGCGTTGGCGCGAGCATCCTTCAGCTTCAGCCGTTTCTTGTCGGCCTGCGCGCGAAAATGCGCCGCGGAGATTTTCGCGTAATCGGCGCGCACCTCGGCGGCATAGGCGTCGCGCCGCTCCAGCGACAGCAGCGCCGACGCCACGCCGACCGCGCGGCTGGCGTCGTTGACGTGCACCACCGGTCCAGCGCTGTAGCTCGGAGCGATCTTCACCGCGGTATGCACGCGGCTGGTGGTGGCGCCGCCGATCAGCAGTGGCAGTTTCAAGCCCTGCCGCTCAAGCTCGCTGGCAAAAAATGCCATTTCATCGAGTGACGGCGTGATCAGGCCGGATAACCCGACAATATCGGCTCCCTCGGCCTTCGCGGTCTCGATGATTTTTGTGGCCGGCACCATGACGCCGAGGTCGATCACCTCGAAGTTATTACACTGCAGCACGATGCCGACAATGTTCTTGCCGATGTCATGGACGTCGCCCTTCACGGTGGCGAGCACGATCTTGCCGGCGGAGTTGCGGCCGTCGCCGGCAATCCCGTTGGCGAGATTGCGCGCCTTCTCTTCCTCCATGAACGGCATCAGATAGGCGACCGCCTGCTTCATCACGCGGGCGGATTTTACCACTTGCGGCAAAAACATCTTGCCGTCGCCGAAGAGGTCGCCGACCACGTTCATGCCGGCCATCAGCGGGCCTTCGATGACGTTGAGCGGACGCTCCGCGAGTTTACGCGCGTCCTCGGTATCGGCCTCGATGAATTCGGTGATGCCGTGCACCAGCGCGTGGGATAGCCGCTTGTCGACCGGCCATTCGCGCCAAGCGAGATCCTGCTCCCTGGTCTGCTTCTCCTTGCCGCGGAATTTTTCCGCCAGCGCCAGCAGCCGTTCCGATGCGCCGGGGTCGCGGTTGAGGATCACGTCTTCGCAGGTCTGCCGCAGTTCGGGGTCGATGTCGTCATAGACGATCATCTGGCCGGCATTGACGATGCCCATGTCCATGCCGGCATGAATCGCATGGTAGAGGAACACCGAATGCATCGCCTCGCGCACCGGCTCGTTGCCGCGGAACGAGAACGACAGGTTGGAGACGCCGCCCGAGATATGCGCATGCGGCAGGTTTTCGCGGATCCAGCGCGTCGCCTCGATGAAATCGACGCCGTAATTGTTGTGCTCCTCGAGGCCGGTGGCGATCGCAAAAATGTTCGGATCGAAGATGATGTCTTCCGGCGGGAAGTCGAGCCGGTTAACGAGGATGTCATAGGCGCGCTTGCAGATTTCGGTTTTTCGCGCGAACGTATCGGCTTGGCCGGCCTCGTCGAACGCCATCACCACTACGGCCGCGCCATGGCGTCGCGCGATCTTTGCTTCGTGGATGAATTTCTCCTCGCCTTCCTTCATCGAGATCGAATTCACCACCGGCTTGCCCTGAACGCATTTCAGGCCGGCTTCGATCACCGCGAATTTCGAGGAGTCGACCATGACAGGCACGCGGGCGATGTCCGGCTCGGCGGCGACGAGGTTGAGGAACGTCACCATCGCGGCTTCGGAGTCGAGCAGGCCCTCGTCCATGTTGACGTCGATGATCTGCGCGCCGTTCTCGACCTGGTCGCGCGCCACCTGCAATGCCGCGGTGTAGTCGCCCGCCGTAATCAGCTTGCGGAATCTGGCGGAGCCGGTGACGTTGGTGCGCTCGCCGACATTGACGAAGGGGATTGCCGGCGTCAGTTCGAACGGCTCGAGGCCGGAGAGCCTCAAGCGAGGTTCGATTACGGGAATGACGCGCGGCTTGTGCGGCGCGACGGCCGCGGCGATCGCCGCGATATGCCCGGGCGTGGTGCCGCAGCAGCCGCCGACGATGTTGACAAGGCCGCTAGCCGCGAACTCGCCGATCAACCCGGCCATGAATTCCGGGCTCTCGTCGTAGCCGCCGAATTCGTTGGGTAGGCCGGCATTGGGATAGGCGCAGACAAGCGTGTCGGCGACGCGGCCAATATCGGCGATATGCGCGCGCAAATCCTCGGCGCCGAGGGCGCAGTTGAAGCCGATCGTGATGGGTTTGGCGTGGTGCACCGAATTCCAGAACGCTTCGGGCAACTGCCCCGACAGCAGACGGCCGGATTTGTCGGTGATGGTGCCGGAGATCATCACCGGCACGTCGATGCCGCGGGCCTCGGTGATTTCGGCGATCGCATAGAGCGCCGCCTTGGCGTTGAGCGTATCGAAGATGGTTTCCACCAGCAGCAGGTCGGCACCGCCATCCAGAAGGCCGTTGATCTGCTCGCCATAGGCGGTGCGTAAATCGTCGAACGTCACCGCGCGAAAACCGGGGCTGGAAACGTCGGGCGAGATCGAGGCGGTGCGGTTGGTCGGGCCGATGGCGCCGGCGACAAAGCGTGGCTTGCTGTCCTCGGCGCTGACACGCTCTGCGGCAGCACGCGCGAGTTTGGCACCCTCGCGATTCATCTCGTAGGCGATGCCGGAGAGGTCGTAGTCCGCCTGCGCGATCGAGGTCGATGAGAATGTGTTGGTGGCGACGATGTCGGCGCCGGCGCGCAGATAGCCGGCGTGGATGTCTTCGATCGCCTTCGGCTGGGTGAGGATCAGAAGATCGTTGTTGCCGCGCAAGTCGCGATGAAAATCCTTGAAGCGCTCGCCGCGGAACGCCGCCTCGTCATATTCCAGCGCCTGGATCATGGTGCCCATGGCGCCGTCGAGCACCAGGATGCGCTCGCGCGCCAGCGCCAGCACAGCGGTTCGCTTCGGGGAAACAGGTACAGTCATCGGATCAAGCGGCTTTCTGCGCGCCGCTCGGGCGAATGCCGAGCAGATGGCTGATCGCGAAGACGAGATCGGCGCGGTTCATGGTGTAGAAGTGGAAGGTGTCGACGCCATGCTTGGCGAGTTTTTGCACTTGCCCCGCGGCAACGGTCGCGGCGACCAGCTTGCGGGTGTCCGCATCGTCGTCGAGCCCGTCGAACTTCTCCGCGAGCCAGGACGGCACGGTGGTGCCGGCGCGGGTCACGAAGTTGCGGGCCTGCTTGAAATTGTGCATCGGCATGATGCCGGGCACGATGGGAATACTGATGCCGCGCGCACGAACCCGGTCGAGATAGCGAAAATACAGGTCGTTGTCGAAGAACACCTGGGTGATGGCGCGGGTGGCGCCGGCATCGACCTTGGCTTGCAGGAAATCGATGTCGGCCTCGAAGTCCGGGCTCTCGGGGTGTTTTTCAGGATAGGCGGAGACCGAGACTTCGATATCGCCATGGCGCCGTTTGATGCCGGCCACCAGATCCGCCGAACTGCGGTAGCCGTCCGGATGCGTCGAATAGGCGGTGCCGATGCCTCCCGGCGGATCGCCACGCAGTGCCACGATATGGCGGACCCCGACCTCATGGTAGCGGCCGACGATCTCGTCGATCTCGCCGCGCGCCGCCCCGACGCAGGTCAGATGGGCGGCCGGCAGCAGGTCGGTTTCGGCAAGAATGCGGGCGATGGTGGAGTGGGTACGCTCCCGCGTCGATCCGCCCGCGCCATAGGTCACCGAGACGAAATTGGGCGCGAGTGGCGCAAGGCGCTTGATGGTGTCCCACAGGCTGCGCTCCATCTCCTCGGTCTTGGGCGGAAAGAACTCGAAGGAAATGGCCGGGCGTTTCGGCGCGGCGCCGGCTGGCGGTACCTCAGTCATGACGCGTTCAAACTCCACTCCGGCTGCGCGAGCGCTTTAACCTCTAGCTGCAAGCTCCTAAAATAAGCCAAACCGGCTTGCCAAAACAGCCCATCGGCGATGGGAAATTGCCCATTTTCTGATAAAAATTACGCTTAGATCGGTCAATATAACCGACGTTGGGCCAATTAATTGAGTAAAATAAGTGTGGGCAGTTCGTCTTTCAGTCGATTATACGACTGCCTGGCCCACTCTCCCATCCAGCCCAAAAGGCGCGCCTTGGCGGCTAATGCGCGTCGAACCCGCGCGATCAAGCCTTTGTTCGCCGGGCCTGACGCACTACCTTAAGCCCATGCTTCCTCTCTCCATTCTCGACCTGTCGGTCGTCACCACAGGCACAAAACCCGCCGCGGCGCTGCGCAACAGCATCGATCTGGCGCGCCACGCCGACACGCTTGGCTATGTCCGCTATTGGCTGGCCGAGCATCACAACCTGTCATCCGTGGCAAGCCCTGCGCCCGATTTGATGATCGGGCAGATCGCCGCGGTGACCAGCCGCATCCATGTCGGCTCCGGCGGCGTGATGCTGCCAAACCACGCGCCGCTGATGGTCGCCGAACGTTTCAAGATGCTGGAGGCGCTGTTTCCAGGAAGGATCGATTTGGGCCTGGGCCGCGCACCGGGCACCGATGGCGCCACCGCCTACGCGTTGCGCAGCCGGCTCGACCGTCGCGAGGGCGATGATTTTCTGGAGCGGCTGCACGAGCTGACCCTATGGGAAACCCGCGAGTTTCCGCCCGGCCATCCGTTCAACACCGTGGTGGCGATGCCGGACGACACGCCGCTGCCGCCGATCTGGCTGCTCGGCTCCAGCGACTACAGTTCGGAACTGGCGGCGCAGGTCGGCATGGGATTCGCGTTCGCGCATCATTTTGCCTCCTACGATGCGGTCGACGCGCTGATGCATTATCGCGCCCGCTTCAAGCCGTCGCGCTGGCGCAGCAAACCGCACGGCATCCTCGCGGTCGCCGTGGTCGCCGCGGAGACCGACACTGAAGCCGAGCAGCTGGCGACATCGATGGACCTCAACCGACTGCGCCGCGACCGCGGCCAATATCTGCCGCTGCCCAGCATCGAGGAAGCGCTGGCTTATCCCTACACCGACGCCGAGCGCGCCTCGATCGCGCGCAACCGCTCGCGGTTGTTCGTCGGCAGCCCGGCCTCCGTGATGCAGAAGCTGCAGCCGATGATCGCGGCCAGCCAGGCGGATGAGTTGATGATCATCACCGCGGTGTACGACCACGACGCGCGCAGGAAGTCTTACAGTCTGCTGGCGGACGCGTTCGGAGTGGGGAAGCAAGTGGCGGCGTAGCAGTTTTCGTAGGGTGGGCAAAGGCGCGTCTTCGCGCCGTGCCCACCATCCTGGTCCGGGAGCGGACTTATTGGTGGGCACGCCAACGGACGCGTTCGCGCCCGTTGACTTTGCCCACCCTACGACTCCGCTTTCTCTGCAAAAGTGGTCCGGAACGGGTGCGCCGGATACACACCGACAATCCGGAACTCGCGGGAGAAGAACTTCAGTTCCTCCAGCGCGAACTTCAAATTCCTGTCCTCCGGATGGCCGTCGACATCGGCATAGAACTGCGTCGCGAAAAAATTGCCGTCGACCATGTAGCTTTCCAGCTTGGTCATGTTGACGCCATTGGTGGCGAAGCCGCCCATCGCCTTGTAGAGCGCGGCGGGCAGGTTGCGCACCCGGAACACAAAAGTCGTGACCAGCGGTCCGGAGCCTTGCGCGGCCCAGCTGGCGTCGCGCGCGAGCACCACAAAGCGCGTGGTGTTGTGGGTTTCATCCTCGACGTCCTCGGCCAGGATATCGAGGCCGTAAATGTCGGCAGCGAGGCGCGATGCGATCGCAGCGGCGGTCTTGTCGCCGCGCTCGGCGACGATCCGCGCGCTTCCCGCGGTATCGGCGGCGACGACCGGCTTGATGCCGAGCTTGCGGATGACGCGGCGGCACTGGCCGAGCGCGTGAACGTGGCTCTCGACCGTTTTGATATCGCCAAGTTTCGCGCCGCGCGGCGCCATCAATTGGTGCCGGATCGGCAAGAACCACTCGCCGACGATGAACAGGCCGGAGGCCGGCAGCAGATGATGGATGTCGGCGACGCGTCCGGCGACCGAATTTTCGATCGGGATCATGCCGAGTTCGGCCTCTCCGGAAGAAATCGCAGCCAGCGCGTCCTCGAAGGTGGCGCAGGGCAGCGGCTCGGCGTCGGGATAGGCTTCGACGATGGCCAGGTGCGAATTCGCGCCGGGTTCGCCCTGGAATGCTATTTTCTTCAGTTTGGTCATGGCGCCTTCTAACAGCCGCTCAGCTTTTGGCTAGTATCTGGCGCGTGGTTTCGAGGTCTGCCGGGGTATCGACGCCGCGCGGCACGGTGTCCACGATGGTCACGTCGATCCGCATCCCGGCCTCGATCGCCCGGAGCTGTTCCAGCTTCTCCTGGAGCTCCAGCGGCGAGGGCGCCAGCGCGACGAAGCGCTGCAGCGCCTGGCGGCGATATGCATACAACCCGACATGGTGATAGCGCGGACCGTCGCCCCAGGGAGCGGCGGCGCGGGAAAAATACAGCGCGCGCAGCCGCCGCGCGCTTAACCGTGAGCCGATCGCCTTTACCACGTTGGGGTTGTTGCTTTCCTCCTCGGTATGGATTTCCGCCGCCAGCGTGGCGATATCGACCGCGGGATCGCTAAGCGGCCCCAGCACGTCGCGGATATTGTCCGGCCGGATAGTGGGAAAATCGCCCTGCAGGTTGATGATGATTTCGATTTGTCCCGAAGGATCGAGCTTGCCCAGCGCCTCAAAAATCCGGTCCGATCCGGAGGGGTGATCGGCCGACGTCATCACCGCCTCGCCGCCGTGGGATTTCACGGCCGCGGCGATTTCGGGCGTATCGGTGGCAACCGCAACCCAGCCGATATTGGCGGCTTCCGCCCGGCGCAGCACATGGACGATCATCGGCAGCCCGGCGATGTCGAGCAGCGGTTTACCGGGCAGGCGCGTGGCGGCCATGCGGGCCGGGATCAGCACCAGAGTGCGGGTGTCGGTCATCGGGATGGCGGGTCTGGTGCCGGTTCAAATGCTGACAAAATGCCGGGGATTGGCCGAAAGTTGGGGCGTTTATACGGGTTGCCAGAGCGCGGGCAAACCGATATCTCATCGCTGCTGAAGGTGCAGTGCGAAAGCCTGATTCCTGCCGTTTATCCATGGCCGTTCAGCCGGCCCTAATGACAAATTCCGGCCTGGAGCCTGATCGAAAATGGACTCCTTCGAACTCAATAAAATTCTCGGCGCCGTTCTGGCCACTTGCCTCGTTCTGTTGGTGTCGAGCTTCACGGCGAGCGCGGTTTTTGCGCCCAAGAAGCTGGAAAAGCCGGGCTACGACATCGCGGTGAAGGAGGACGACCACGCCGGCGGGGCCAAGGAGGCCGCGGCACCCTCCGAGCCGATCGAAAAACTGCTGCAGACCGCCTCAGCCGAGAAAGGCGCTGCGGCGGCCAAGAAATGCGCGGCGTGCCACACCTTCGAGAAGGGCGGCCCCAACCGCGTCGGCCCGAACCTGTTCGGAACCGTCAACGAAAAGAAGGGCGAAGGCAAAGGCGGGTTCAATTTCTCGGCTGCCATGAAGGGTAAGGGCGGCACCTGGACCTTCGACGATCTGAACAAGTTCATCGCCAGTCCGAAGGGCTTCATCCCCGGCACCGCGATGGGTTTTGCGGGCATCCAGAAGGACAGCGAGCGCGCCGACGTGATCGCTTACCTCGCGACGCTGGCGGACAAGCCGGTTCCGCTGCCGACGGCGGCGAAATAGCCGTCTTCCGGCCCATGAATTTTTCGTCATCGGCGGCCGGGTCTTGCCTGGCCGTTTTTGTTTGCGGCTGGCCAACGCTAATATGCGCGTTATCGAGACGTTTCGCCGCACCGGTGGCCTGCACGGGCTGCTATCATGAGGAAAAAGCAACGTAATCGGTCGAAAGCTTGCCTTATATTGCGGCTCTATTCGGCCTGATTGACAGCACCAGGATTCTTCAATTGGCAATTACCCGACGACGTCTTCTTCAGAGCGGCGCTTTCGCCGCGGTCGCCCCCACGCTTGGGATCGCAGCCGGAATTCCCGCGATCGACGCGGCCCGCGCGCAGAGCGCTGCGGGCGAGCCGGTCTGGCGGCATGGTCTGTCGATGTTCGGCGAGATCAAATATCCGGCGGACTTCAAGAACTTCGATTACGTCAACCCGAATGCGCCGAAGGCCGGCGTTGCGCGCATGATAACGATCGGCACTTTCGACAATTTCAATCTGGCGGTGTCGGGCGTGAAGGGCTCGCTCGCGCCGGCGGTCGGACTGATCTACGAACCCCTGATCAGTTCGGCGCAGGACGAGGCCCTGACCTATTATGGATTGCTGGCGGAAGCCGCCGCATACCCTGACGATTTTTCCTGGGCCAAGTACCGGCTGCGCAAGGAGGCGCGCTGGCACGACGGCAAGCCGGTGACCCCGGACGACGTGATCTTCTCGTTCAACACGCTGAAGAAACTCACCCCGATGTACGCCTCCTATTACAAGCACGTCGTCAAGGCAGAGAAGACCGGCGAGCGCGAGGTCACCTTCACCTTCGACTCGCCGGGAAACCGCGAATTGCCGATGATCGTCGGCGAGATCACCGTGCTGCCGAAACATTGGTGGGAGGGCAGCGACAGCGAAGGCCGCAAGCGCGATATTTCCGCGACCACGCTGGAGAAGCCGCTGGGTTCCGGCCCCTATCGCATCAAGGATTTTGTCGCGGGCCGGTCGGTGGCGGTCGAGCGGGTCAAGGATTACTGGGGCGAGAAGCTGCCGCTGCGGGTCGGAACCAATAATTTCGACGAAATTCGCTTCGAATTCTTCCGCGACAATCTCGTCGCGCTGGAGGCCTTCAAGGCCGATCAGGCCGACTGGATCGCGGAGAATTCGGCGAAGCAGTGGGCGACGGCGTATGATTTTCCGGCCGTCGTGGAAAAGCGCGTCATCAAGGAGGAATTCCCGGTCAACAGCACCGGCCGGATGCAGGGCTTTGTATTCAACCTGCGCCGCGATCTGTTCAAGGACGTGCGATTGCGCCGTGCCTTCAACTACGTCTTCGATTTCGAGGAGATGAACAAGCAGCTGTTCTACAATCAGTACAGGCGCAACAACAGCTACTTCGACGGCCTTGAATTGGCGGCTACCGGCCTGCCGGAAGGCGAAGAGCTGCGGATTCTCGAAACCGTCCGCGACAAGGTGCCGGCCGAACTGTTCACCACGCCCTATACCAATCCGGTGAACGGCAACCCGGAGGCGGTCCGCAACAATTTGCGCGAGGCCACGCGCCTATTGAAGGAGGCCGGCTTCGAGATCAAGGATCGCAAGCTGGTCGATGCGTCGGGCAAGCCGGTCAATGTCGAGTTTCTGATCGAGAGCCCTTCGATGGAGCGCCTGGTTCTGTTCTACAAAACGGCATTGGAGCGTATCGGCGTCACGGCGTCGGTTCGCACGGTCGACGATGCGCAATACGAAAACCGCCTGCGCTCGTTCGATTTCGATTTGACCTCGAAGGTGTGGGCGCAGTCGCTTTCGCCGGGCAACGAGCAGCGCGAATTCTGGGGATCGCAGGCGGCGAACCGCCCGGGATCCCAAAACCTCTGCGGCATCCAGAATCCGGCCGTGGACGCCATGATCGAGCAGGTGATCTTCGCCAAGGACCGCGCCACGCAGATCGCCGCGACCAAGGCGCTCGATCGCGTGCTGTTGTGGAATTTCTACGTGGTGCCGCACTATATTTCCAACACGCTGCGTTACGCCCGATGGGACCGTTTCAGTCGCTCCGAACCGCTGCCGAAATACGGGATTTCCGGTTTCCCCACGCAGTGGTGGTATGACGCCGACAAAGCGGCCCGGATCGGCAAGCGATCTTGAGGAAGTTTTCGCGCATGGCGCATCTCACCCGCCGGCATGTGCTGGGTCTCGGCATCGGCGCCGCCGGTGCGGGATGGCTTCGGCCGGCGCGGGCGGTCGAGGCCGGCGCCGAGTTGCACGGTCTTTCGGTGTTCGGCGACCTGAAATATCCGCCGGACTTTCACCACTTCGACTACGTCAATCCGGCGGCGCCGAAGGGCGGGATGTTTTCGACGATCCCGTCGGTGCGAACCTACAATCAGTCCTACTACACCTTCAGCTCGCTCAATGCCTTTATCCTGAAGGGCGAGGGCGCCCAGGGCATGGACCTGACCTTCGCGACGCTGATGACGCGTGCGGGCGATGAGCCGGATGCGCTGTACGGGCTGGTGGTCAAATCGGTGCAGATTTCGCCCGATAAACTGGTCTATCGCTTCACGTTGCGGCCTGAGGCCAGATTTCACGACGGCACAAAACTTACCGCCCACGACGCGGCCTTTTCGCTGACCACGCTGAAGACGAAGGGCCATCCACTGATCCTGCAGCAGATGCGCGACATGGTGAAGGCGGAGGCATTGGATGATGCGACGCTGGTCGTTACCTTCGCCGAAAAGCGTGCGCGCGACGTGCCGCTTTATGTCGTGAGCCTGCCGATTTTCTCGAAAGCCTATTACGCGACGCGGCCATTCGATGAATCCACGCTCGACATCCCGCTCGGCAGCGGGCCCTACAGGGTCGGAAAATTCGAAGCCAATCGCTATATCGAATACGAACGTGTCAAGGACTGGTGGGGCGCGGATCTTCCGGTCTCGCGCGGCGTCTATAACTTCGACATCGTGCGATACGAATTCTATCGTGACCGCGAAGTAGGGTTCGAGGCGTTCACCGCGAAAAACTACCTGTACCGCGAGGAATTCACGGCGCGGGTGTGGGCGACGCGTTATGATTTCCCCGCCATCAAGGACGGACGGGTGAAGCGCGAAATCCTGCCCGACGAGACGCCGTCCGGGGCGCAGGGCTGGTTCATCAATTTGCGCCGCGAGAAATTCAAGGACCCGCGCGTGCGCGAGGCGCTGATTCTGGCGTTCGATTTCGAGTGGACCAACAAGACCATCATGTACGGCGCCTATGCGCGCACCCATTCGCCATTTCAGAATTCCGATTTGATGGCCAACGGACCGCCGCCGCCGGAAGAGCTCAAGCTGCTGGAGCCGTTTCGCGGCCAGGTGCCGGACGAAGTGTTCGGCGCGCCGTTCGTGCCTCCGGTAACCGATGGCTCCGGACAGGACCGGGCGCTGCTGCGCCGGGCCTCGCAACTGCTGCTCGATGCCGGACTCGTCATCAAGGACGGCAAGCGGATGCTGACGAACGGCGAGGTGTTCAGGATCGAATTTCTGCACGATGAGCCGTCGATCCAACCGCACCACGCCCCTTACATCAAGAATCTCGGTACGCTCGGCATCGAGGCTAGCCTGCGCCTCGTCGATCCCGTGCAATATCGCGCCCGGCTGGAGGATTTCGATTTCGACATGACCATCGAGCGCTTCAGCATGTCGGGAACGCCGGGCGACGGGCTGCGCCCGTTCTTTTCGTCGCAGGCGGCAAGGACCAAGGGCTCTTACAATCTCGCCGGCATTGAAAATCCCGCCATCGATGCATTGATCGAAAAGATCATCGGCGCGGATAATCGCGCCGATTTGACGATTGCGTGCCGCGCCATGGATCGTGTGTTCCGGGCGGGGCGCTATTGGGTGCCGCAATGGTACCGGAACAGTCATCCGGTCGCCTATTGGGATGTGTTCGATCATCCGAAAACGTCGCCGCGCTACCAGATCGATAATTATTCCTCCAGCGTCGGCGAGCGCATCCTGTGGTGGTTCGTTCCTGACAAGGCCGCCAGGCTCGAGCAGGCGAAATAGCCGATGAGCGCATATATCGCCCGCCGCATTTTCCTGATGATCCCTACGCTGCTGGGGATTTTGTTCGTATCTTTCATCGTCGTGCAGTTTGCGCCGGGCGGCCCGGTCGAGCGCGTGATCGCGCAGCTGAGCGGCGCCGATACCGGCGGCGCTTCGCGGGTCTCGGGCTCATCCGGCGGCGACTTTGGCGCGCGGACGCAAATGGGCGCCTCCGGCGATGCGGTCAACTCGAAATATCGCGGCGCGCAGGGCCTCGATCCGGATTTCGTCAAAGCCCTCGAAAAGCAGTTCGGCTTCGACAAGCCGGCGCCGGAACGTTTTGCGTTGATGCTGTGGAATTTCTCGCGATTCGATTTCGGCAAAAGCTATTTCCGCGATACCACCGTGCTGCAGCTGATCAAGGAGAAGCTCCCGGTTTCGATGTCGCTCGGCATCTGGATGACGCTTTTGACCTATCTGATCTCGATTCCGCTCGGCATCCGCAAGGCGGTCCAGGACGGCTCGAAGTTCGATACCTGGACCTCGGCGGTGATCATCATCGGCTTTGCGATTCCCGGATTCCTGTTTGCGATCCTGCTGATCATCCTGTTTGCCGGCGGCTCGTTTCTCAGCGTGTTCCCGCTGCGGGGATTGACCTCGGATGGCTGGGACCAGTTCCCGTGGTACTGGAAAATCCTGGATTACTTCTGGCACATCACGCTGCCGCTGATCTCGATGGCGCTCGGCGCCTTCGCCACCATGACGCTGCTGACCAAGAATTCGTTCCTCGACGAAATCCGCAAGCAATATGTGATGACCGCGCGCGCCAAGGGCTGCAGCGAACGGCAGGTGCTGTACAATCACATCTTCCGCAACGCCATGCTGATCGTGATCGCCGGATTTCCCGGCGCCTTCGTTCACGCGTTCTTCTCCGGCTCGCTGCTGATCGAAACGATTTTTTCGCTGGACGGTCTCGGCCTGCTCGGATTCGAGAGCGTGCTCAACCGCGACTATCCGGTGGTGTTCGGGACGCTGTTCATCTTTTCGCTGGTCGGCCTGGTGGTGAACCTGATCTCCGATCTGGCCTATATGTGGATCGATCCGCGGATCGACTTCGAAGCGCGGGAAGTCTGATGACCATCGTCGCGCCGCCCCCGGTCGAAACCACCACGCTGACGCCGCTCGGAGAGGCGGTGCCGCCGTCGCGCCGCCCGCTTGGGCTATCGCCGCTCAACCGCCGGCGCTGGCAGAATTTCAAGTCCAACCGCCGCGGCTACTGGTCGTTCTGGATTTTCCTGATCCTGTTCGTGGTCTCGCTATTCGCCGAACTGATCGCCAACGACCGCCCGTTCTTCATCAAATTCGACGGGCATTTGTACTGGCCGGCCTTTATCAGCTATTCGGAAACCACCTTCGGCGGCGATTTCGAGACCGCCGCCGACTATCGCGATCCTTATCTGCAGAAGCTGATCAAGGACAAGGGCGGCACCGTGATCTGGCCGCTGATCCGCTATTCCTACGATACCCATAATCTCGATCTGCCGACGCCGGCGCCGTCGAAGCCGACCTGGATGCTTAACGAGGCGCAGTGCAAGGAAGTGGTCGAGCGCAAGGGCCTCAAGAGCTGCCGCGATCTCGAATACAACTGGCTCGGCACCGACGACCAGGGCCGCGATGTGGTGGCGCGGCTGATCTACGGTTTTCGCATTTCGGTGCTGTTCGGTCTCGCGCTGACGATCATTTCGTCGGTGATCGGCGTCGCCGCCGGCGGCGTGCAGGGCTATTTCGGCGGCTGGGTCGACCTCGGATTCCAGCGCTTTATCGAAATCTGGAGTTCGATCCCCTCGCTGTATCTGCTGCTGATATTATCGTCGGTGCTGGTGCCCGGCTTCTTCGTGCTGCTCGGCATCCTCTTGTTGTTCTCCTGGGTATCACTGGTGGGCCTGGTTCGCGCCGAATTCCTGCGCGGGCGGAATTTCGAATATATCCAGGCGGCGCGAGCGCTCGGCGTCTCCAACGCAACCATCATGTTCCGGCATCTGCTGCCCAACGCAATGGTGGCGACCATGACGTTCCTGCCGTTCATCGTCTCCTCCTCGGTGATGACGCTGACGGCGCTGGATTTCCTCGGCTTTGGATTGCCGCCTGGCTCGCCGTCGCTGGGCGAACTGCTATCGCAGGGCAAGGCGAACGTTCAGGCGCCGTGGCTCGGTTTTACGGGATTTTTCGCAGTCGCCATCATGCTGTCGCTGCTGATCTTCATCGGCGAAGCAGTGCGCGACGCCTTCGATCCACGCAAGACATTCAGGTAGAAATATGGTACGATTGCTTCGCGGAGCGAGACCATGAACAAGATAGTGCAACATTACCCGGTTGATCGGCTTCCTGCGGACCTCCGTGACGGGTTGCCGGAGCATGGCTGGGTCGAGATCGAATTCAGGCCGAAAGAAAGGCCACAGCCTCGCGTGCTTCTCGCGCCGCTGGTCGGATCAGTGGAAAGCATTTACGGCAGCGATGAAGAGGTTCTGAAATACATTCGCGAGCTGCGAGAAGACCGCTGATGTCGCCCGTGCCGACAGGCCAAACTGTCTATCTTGATTCCAACATTTTTATTTACGCTGTTCAGAAGTCGGACCACTGGGCGAAGCCTGCAGAAGCTCTTTTTAAAGCGATCGATGAGCAGAAGGTGCGCGCAGTTGCATCAGAACTCGTCCTGGCCGAAGTATTGCCCAAGCCGTTTGCTCTCGGAAACATCAGGCATATCGAGCAGTATCAGCGGCTCCTGTCCTCCGCGAGCGGTCTCTCCATGGTGAATGTAAACCGGGAGGTTCTTGTGCTTGCCGCCCAATTGCGCGGCGAGGTCGGCTTCAAGCTTTTTGATGCGATCCATGTGGCGACGGCGCGTTTCGCCAGATGTGATTATTTCCTGACGCAGGACGAGCGGTTGGGGCGTGCTCTTTCGGGCCAACCCGGATGGCTCAAAATGAGCGAGATCATCTGATGGACGCCATCAACCAGCCTTTGCTCGATGTCCGCGATCTGTCGGTGGCGTTTCACCAGCCGAGCGGCTCATCGGTCGCGGTCGATCGCATTTCGTTCGAGATCAAGCGCGGCGAATGCGTGGCGCTGGTCGGCGAATCCGGCTCCGGAAAATCCGTCAGCGCGCTGTCGATCCTGAAGCTGTTGCCGTATCCGACCGCGTCGCATCCCTCCGGCGCCATCCGCTTCAAGGGGCGCGAGCTGCTCACCCTTTCGGAGCGCGAAATCCGAAGCATCCGCGGCAACGACATTTCGATCATCTTCCAGGAGCCGATGACGTCGCTCAATCCGCTGCACACCATCGAGGCGCAGATCGGCGAAATTTTGCAGCTGCACGGCGGTGTTCGCGGTTCGATGGCGCGGGCGCGGACGCTGGAACTGCTCACCCAGGTCGGCATTCCCGAGCCGGAAACCCGGCTTGCCAGCTATCCGCATCAATTGTCGGGCGGTCAGCGCCAGCGCGTGATGATCGCGATGGCGCTCGCCAACGAGCCCGATCTGCTGATCGCGGACGAGCCGACCACGGCGCTCGATGTCACCGTGCAGGCACAGATCCTGGCCCTGCTCGCGGATATCCGCGCGCGGCTCGGCATGAGCCTGCTGTTCATCACCCACGACCTCGGCATCGTCCGCCGCATCGCCGACGTCGTCTGCGTCATGAACAACGGCAAGATCGTCGAGCAGGGCCCGGTCGAGCAGGTGTTTACCGCGCCGAAACATCCTTACACCAAGGCACTGTTGGCCGCGGAGCCCAAGCCCGATCCCGCGCCGCCACGTCCGGATTCCCCGGTGGTGATGTCGACCGACGATCTAAAGGTCTGGTTTCCGGTCAAGCTCGGGTTGCTGCGCCGGACGGTCGGGCACATCAAGGCGGTCGACGGCGTCAGCCTGTCGGTGCGGCAGGGCGAGACGCTCGGCGTGGTCGGCAAATCCGGCTCCGGCAAGACCACGCTGGGGCTGGCGCTGCTGCGGTTGATTTCGTCCAACGGGCCGATCGTGTTTCTGGGCAAGGATATCCAGGGCCTGCGCTTCAAGGCGATGCGGCCGTTCCGCCGCGACATGCAGATCGTGTTTCAGGATCCGTTCGGTGCGCTCAGTCCGCGCATGTCGGTCGGCGATATCGTCGCCGAGGGTCTTGCGGTGCATCAGCCCGGGTTGTCGCACGAAGCGCGCGAGACGCGCGTGATCAAGGCGCTGAACGACGTCGGCATGGATCCGGCGACGCGGTTTCGTTATCCGCATGAATTCTCCGGCGGCCAGCGCCAGCGCATCTCGATCGCGCGCGCGGCGGTGCTGGAGCCGAATTTCGTCGTGCTGGACGAGCCGACTTCGGCGCTCGACATGCTGTTCCAGGCGCAGATGGTCGATCTGCTGCGCGAGCTGCAGCGCAAGCGCGATCTCACTTACATGTTCATCTCGCACGATTTGCGCGTGGTGGCATCGCTTGCGAGCCATCTGATCGTGATGCGCCACGGCAAGGTGGTCGAGGAAGGGCCGGCATCGGAGCTGTTCAAGAATCCGAAGACCGACTACACCCGCGCGCTGTTTGCCGCCGCATTCCGGATCGAGGCCGCGCCGGGGGATGTGGTTGCCGAGTGACCCACCAACCGTCATGCGCGGGCTTGACCCGCGCATCCATCAATCTTCGCAAGAGTCTTTCAAAGTAGATGGATTGCCAAGTCAAGCCCGGCAATGACGAGCAACTTATAACCGCTTGATACTCGTAACCTCGCTGCCGACGGCCTTGATGCGCGCGATGGCTTCGCGGGTGTTTTCAATCGCGGTCGCCATGTGGTGGGCATTGGCGTGAACGATAGTCTCGGTGTCGCGCACGATCGCGACATGGCCCTCCCAGAAGATCAGGTCGCCGCGCTGCAGCTTTTTCAATTCTGATTCCGGCAAGGTCCGTCCCAACGCCTGTTCCTGCATGTCGCTGTCGCGCGGACATCCGATACAAGCGGCGTTGAGCGCGACCTGCACCAGCCCGGAGCAATCGATGCCGAGGCTGGTCTTGCCTCCCCACAGATACGGGGTGCCGGCAAACCGCTCCGCGACCGCGACGAAATCGCTTTCGTTCACATCGAGCGTGCCGAGATGTTGTCGCGGCACATACCAGCCATCATGCGTGACGGCGAAGCTGCCGTCGTCGCCTCGAACCGCCAGCTTTGCGCCGAGAGGCAATATGCCGCTTGGCGGCAGCTTGATCGATGGCCCGGGGAACGCGAACGTCGACAGCGAAGTCACTTTGTGCGTCGGGGCAGCACCGGGCTTTGCCAGCGCGTGGTCGGGAAGCCAGCCGACATAGCCGTCGCTGTTCAACTGTCCCCACGCCCAACCTTCCGCGTTGCGGTCATAGATCGTGACGCGCTCGCCCTTCAGCGCCTGGGTTTTCTGCTCGGCATCGGAAGATGGCGCGATCCGTAGCGGCGCGACCCTATCGATGATTTCGAACGCCTCGCCCACGACAAAACGCGCGGCCTGGACCTTGCCTTCCAGATATTTCGCGGCGAGGTCGGGCCGCGCCGGCGTCAGGCGCGAGTCATCCATAGCGTTGGCTCAGCAGCTTGTAGATCGCGCGGGCGGCCTGACATTCGCCGCCTTCGGGACGCGCCGGCTTTGCCGACGGCGTCCAGCCGTAGATATCGACATGCAGCCAGCTCTTCGCGGCTTCGACGAAACGCTGCAGGAACAGCGCGCAGATGATCGAGCCCGCGAACGTCCCCGACGGCGCGTTGTTGATGTTCGCGACCTTGGAATCCAGCCAGCTGTCATAAGGCGGCCACAGCGGCAATCGCCATAACGGATCGTTCTCCGCTTTCGCATGAGCCGCGACATCCAGCGCCAGCGTCTCATCGTTGGTGTAAAACGGCGGTAGATCGGGACCCAACGCCACCCGCGCCGCGCCGGTCAGGGTGCCCATATCGATCAGCAGATCGGGCTTTTCCTCGCAGGCGAAGGCCAGCGCATCGGCGAGCACCAGCCGCCCCTCCGCGTCGGTATTGCCGATCTCCACCGTAATGCCCTTCCGCGAGGTGAAGATATCGAGCGGCCGGAAGGCGTTTCCCGCCACCGCATTCTCTACCGCCGGAATCAGCACCCGCAGCCGCACCTTGAGTTTTGCGTCCATCACCATCGAAGCCAGCGCCAGCACGTTGGCGGCGCCGCCCATGTCCTTTTTCATGATCAGCATGCCGGCGGACGGTTTTAGATCGAGCCCCCCGGTGTCGAAGCAGACCCCCTTGCCGACCAGCGTCACCTTCGGGTGCGCCGGATCGCCCCAGGTGAAATCGATCAGCCGCGGCGCGCGGGGTGATGCCATTCCGACCGCATGAATCAGCGGAAAATTCTGCCGCACAAGATCGTCGCCGATGATGCAATGGAAATTCGCGCCATATCGGCCTGCCAGCTGCTGAGCCGCAGCCGCCAACTCCTCCGGTCCCATGTCGTTGGCGGGCGTGTTGATGAGGTCGCGCGCTAGTGCCGCCGCCTCCGCCATCCGCGAGAGTTCGGCGACATCGACGCCTGCGGGCGGCACCAGCCTGACGCTGCGCGCATCGTTGTTGCGGTAGCGGGTGAACCGGTAGCTGCCGAGCGCGAAGGCCAACGCCGCAAGGCGCGTATCGTGCGGCGCATTGGCAAATCGATAGATGCCCGGAGGCAGCAGGCCCGGCAACTGGCCGGGCCGGAACAGGTCGCGCCATTTGGCGGTTTCGTCGTCCAGGCCGAAGACGACATGCGCGAGCGCGCCGTCCGCCGCAGGCAGTGTCAGGCACTCGCCCGGCTTGGCCGCAAAGCCGTTAGCTTCTGCGAACTGCCGCGCCTGCGCGGGCAAGGTCGTGCCGATATCGCGCCATGTCGCCTTGGTTACGAAGGTGATCGGAATCGCAGAGGGGGCCGGTGCGGTCTCAAAGGCGGAATGCATGCTGTTCTCGATCTCGTTGCACTGGGGCGGGGCCGGCCCCGACCAGCGTCAATTAACCAGCCGTTAGGGTTAACAGTCTATTGCTTGGGGCATTCGGCTTAATCGATGCGCCGGCTATGATGAGTTAAAGTGCCATGCGTCAGCAGTCCAGTCTTGCCCGGCTCCTTGCCTCCGCAGCCGTGACCGCGACCTTGGCCGCGGGGCTTGGCGGCTGCCAGACCATGTCCGACATCACCGGATCGATTACGTCTTCAAAGACCGATTCAAAAGCCGAGGCGAGCCCCGATGGCGACCCGCGCCGCGCGGTCGAGGTCTATGGCGAGCGCTATCGCGCAAACCCCAAGGATGCCGACGCGGCCCTGCGCTACGGCCAGGCGCTCCGCGCCACCGGACAGCGCTCCCAGGCCGTCGCCGTGCTCGAGCAGGCCACTATCGCCCATCCTGGCAACAAGGCAATGCTCGCCGCCTACGGCCGCGCGCTGGCCGACAATGGCAATTTCAAGCAGGCGTTCGAAGTTCTCGGGCGGGCGCACACGCCGGACAATCCGGATTGGCGGATCTTGTCGGTGCAGGGCACCGCACTCGATCAGCTCGGCCGCCACGACGAAGCCCGCCGTTACTACGCGAGCGCGCTGAAAATCGTGCCGGAGGAGCCGTCGGTGCTGTCCAATCTCGGCATGTCATATGTTCTGTCGAAGGATCTGCCGAAGGCGGAGGAAAACCTGCGCCGGGCCTATGGCAGCGCCGGGGCCGATACGCGGGTGCGGCAAAATCTGGGATTGGTGGTCGGCCTGCAGGGCCGCTTCGCCGAGGCCGAAACCATCGTCAAGGCCGATCTGCCGCCCGACGAGGCGGCTGCGAACGTCGCCTATCTGAAGCAGATGCTCAGCCGCAAGGATGGGCCGCGGGGCGGGACGAACACAATCCCGGTGGCCTCGCTCAATCGGCCGGACTGATCTCACGCGTCGTCCCGGCGAAGGCGCCAGGGCATGCACATATCTTTGCATGAAAAGCCACATATTTAACCGTCATCCTGAGGAGCCGCGCGCTTGCGCGGCGTCTCGAAGGATCGTCGCGGGCACTCGTGGCCCATCCTTCGAGGCTCGCCGTGAAGAACGGCGAGCACCTCAGGATGACGGCGGTGTTAAATGGCTAAAGCTGGTGGTAGATATGTGCATGCCCTGGCGCCTGCGCCGGGACGACGCAGTGTCACTGCATCGCCGCGATCTTGATGCCGGTCGGCCCGAGAATGACCACGAACAGCACCGGCAGGAAGAACAGGATCATCGGCACCGTCAGTTTCGGCGGCAGCGCGGCCGCCTTCTTCTCGGCCTCGTTCATGCGCATGTCGCGGTTTTCCTGCGCCATCACCCGCAAGCTCGCACCGAGCGGCGTGCCGTAGCGTTCCGACTGCTGCAAGGCGAGGCAGGCCGATTTCACCCCCTCGAGCCCGGTGCGCTTGGCCAGATTTTCATAGGCGACCTTGCGGTCCTGCAGATAGGACAGCTCGGCGGTGGTGAGCGTGAATTCCTCGGAAAGCGCCACCGACTGCGATCCGATCTCGACGCTGACCTTGCGGAACGCCACTTCGATCGACATGCCGGACTCGATGCAGATCAGCAGCAGGTCGAGCGCGTCCGGAAACGCACGTTTCATCGAGAGCTGACGCTTCGAAATGGCATTTTTCAGGAAGATCATCGGCGCCTGCAGGCCGAGATAGGCCGCGCCGAGGCACATGCCGATCTTGATCGGCATCGATTTCTCCATGTGGGAGATCACGAAGACGTAGAGCGCCGACCCGATCAGGAACACGAGCGGCGTCACCATGCGGAAGAACAGGAAGGTGATATAGGGCGCATGTCCGCGATAGCCCGCCATGATCAGCTTGCCGCGCGCGGCTTCCTGCGCCACCCATTTTCCGAGGTTGAAATCTTCCACCACCTTGGAGATCAGTTGCTTCGGCGCCTGGCGCAGCGAGACCTTCTCGGTCTTGGAAAGACGGTCGCGCTCGCGCTGCCGCAGCCGCTCGCGCTCGCTGGCGACGGCCTTCATGCGCTTGGTCAGGCCCTCGCCGGCAAACAGCGGCATGATCAGCGTATAGGCGGTGGCGCTCGCGGCAATGGCGGCGAGCAGCATGGTCATGAACCGCGCGTCATGGATTTTTGCGACCAGAAAATCAATCATGCTGCACCGTCAGAAATCGAAATTGATCATTTTCTTCATCACGAAGATGCCGCACGACATCCAGAACACGCAGCCGCACAACATCAACTGACCGGTCGGGTGCGTCCACAACAGCGAGATGTAGTCGGGGGTGGTCAGGTAAACCAGCAGCATGACGATGGGCGGCAACGAGCCGATAATGGCGGCGGACGCCTTGGCCTCCATCGACATGGCCTGAATCTTCTCGGACATCTTCTTGCGGTCGCGCAGTACCTTGGACAGGTTGCCCAGCGCTTCGGACAGGTTGCCGCCGGACTTCTGCTGGATCGCGATCACGATCCCGAAGAAGTTGGCTTCCGGAAGCGGCATCCGCTCGTACAAGCGGGTGCAGGCTTCGCCAAGCGGCATGCCGATCGCCTGGGTTTCGATAATGGCGATGAATTCGCCCTTGAGCGGCTCCGGCGCATCGGCGGCGACCACCTTGATCGACTCGAACAGCGGCAGGCCCGCCTTGATGCCGCGCACGATGACGTCGACGGCATCCGGCAGCGCCTTGAGGAATTTCTTTTCCCGGCGCTTCTTGAGAAAGCCCAGAATCCAGCGCGGCAAGCCGAAACCGGCCGCGAAGCCGAGGCCTAAGGCGCCGAGCAATCCGCCGCTGATCAGAAATGCCGCCGTAAAACAGCCCAGTCCGAGAATGCCGGAGATGATCATGAATTTCCGCGGCGTCCAGTCCAGCCCGGCCTGGGTGAGGCGGACGCTGAGCGAAACCTTCTTTTCCTTCTGGCGGCGGGCTTCGACTTCCTTCAACGACCCTTCGACCTGTTCGCGGCGCGAGCGCTGCGCCTTGTCGGTCTGCCGCGCCACGGGTTCGGATTTGGCAACAGAGGCTCGGCGGGCTTCCGCCTTTTTCTCGCCCGACAGCAGCGGATACAGGAAAACCCATGCCAGCCCGCCGATAGCGGTGGCAGCCAAAAAACCCAATGCCAGCATCTGCATGTTCATGGGGTCAATCCCTAGACCTCCGCAATGACTTCGGCGGCGTCGATCGCGGCGGCTAGCCGCTTTTCCTCGCCGTAATAGCGCGCGCGCTCCCAGAATCGCGGCCGACCGATACCGGTCGAGCGGTGCCGGCCGATAATGTTGCCATTGGCGTCCTCGCCGACCATGTCGTAGAGCATCACGTCCTGGGTGATGATGGTGTCGCCTTCCATCCCCATCACTTCGGTGATGTGCGTGATGCGGCGCGATCCGTCGCGCAGCCGGGCCGCCTGAATGATGACGTCGATCGAGGCGCAGATCATTTCGCGAATGGTGCGCGAGGGCAGCGAAAAGCCGCCCATGGTGATCATGGATTCGCAACGCGACAGCGCTTCGCGGGGGTTGTTGGCGTGCAGCGTTCCCATCGAACCGTCGTGGCCGGTGTTCATGGCCTGCAGCAGGTCGAATGCTTCCGGTCCGCGGACTTCGCCGACGATAATGCGTTCGGGGCGCATACGCAGGCAGTTGCGCACCAGTTCGCGCATCGTCACCTGGCCCTCGCCCTCGATGTTGGGGGGGCGGGTTTCCAGGCGGACCACATGCGGCTGCTGCAACTGCAACTCGGCTGCGTCCTCGCAGGTGATCACCCGCTCGTCATGGTCGATGTAGTTGGTCATGCAGTTCAGCAACGTAGTCTTGCCGGAGCCGGTGCCGCCGGAGATCAGCACGTTGCAGCGGACGCGGCCGATGATCTGCAGGATGGTCGCGCCCTCCGGCGTGATCGCGCCGAATTTGACCAGCTGGTCGAGGGTCAGCTTGTCCTTCTTGAATTTGCGGATGGTGAGCGCGGGTCCGTCGATCGCCAGCGGCGGCACGATGGCATTGACGCGCGAGCCGTCGGCGAGACGGGCGTCGCAGATCGGCGAGGATTCGTCGACGCGCCGGCCGACCTGGCTGACGATGCGCTGGCAGATGTTCAAAAGCTGCTGGTTGTCGCGGAAGCGGATGCCGGTGCGCTGGATGCGGCCGGCGACTTCGATGAAGACGGTGCCGGCGCCATTGACCATGATGTCGGAGATATCGTCGCGCGACAACAGCGGCTCGAGCGGCCCGTAACCGAGCACGTCGTTGCAGATGTCGTCGAGCAGTTCCTCCTGCTCGGCGATCGACATCACGATATTCTTGATCGCGATGATCTCGTTGACGATGTCGCGAATTTCCTCGCGCGCGGATTCGCCGTCGAGCTTGGCGAGCTGCGCAAGATCGATTGCCTCGATCAGCGCGCCGAAGATCGTCGCCTTGACCTGATAGTAGGTGTCGGAGCGCCGCGCCTCCATCGAGGGGACCGCCGGCGCTGATCGTGCGGGCGCGAGTGGCGGAGAGGATATCGCTGGCGAACTGTCGCGCGAACTCGCTGCGCCGGAAGCGGGTTCCGGCGCAGCGGCGGGCTTCGCAGCCCTGGGTTCGGCATCTGATCCGCTACGCTTACCAAACACGACTTCACTCCAGGCGGTGACTTATTTCTTCCGCAACTTGTCGAGCAGTGGCGACAGGAACGAGCCGCGCGACTTCTTGGTTTCGCCGCGGCCGGTCAGCCGCTGCGCCATCTGCAGGAACATCTCGCTGGTGCGGTGGCCTGCGGCTATTTCTGCGATCATCTGGCCATTGTTGGCGGCCGAGCCGAACATCTGCGGGTCGAACGGAATGGTGGCGATCGGCTGGCTTTCGATCGCCTTGGCGAATTCGCTTGAATTGATTTCCGGCCGCTTCGGCACCCCGACCTGATTGAGGCAGTACAGCGGCGCGCGGTCGTTCGGCCGCGACGACTTGAGCATGTCGAACATGTTCTTGGTGTTGCGCAGATTGGCGAGGTCGGGCGCCGCAACGATCAGGATGTCGTCGGCGCCGATCAGCGCGCGCTTGGTCCAGCCCGACCATTGGTGCGGAACGTCGAGCACGATGCAGGGCATCGTGGTGCGCAGGGTATCGAAGATCGAATCGAAGGCTTCGACGCCGAAATCGTAAACCCGGTCGAGGGTTGCCGGCGCCGCCAGCAGGCTGAGATGGTCGGTGCATTTCGACAGCAGGCGGTCGACGAAGGCGGTATCGACCCGGTCGGGCGAGAACACCGCATCCGCGATGCCCTGCGGCGGGTCCTGATTGTAGTCGAGGCCGGCGGTGCCGAAGGCGAGATCGAGATCGGCCACCACCGAATCCAGCGCCAGGTCGCGCGCGATCGCCCAGGCGACGTTGTGCGCGACGGTGGAAGCGCCGACGCCGCCCTTTGCGCCGACGATGGCGATGATCCGGCCGACCGCCTTGGCCTCCGGCGCGGAAAACAGCCCGCAAATCGAACGCACCACGTCGATTGTGTTGACCGGCGCGATGACGTAATCGCTGACGCCGCGGCGAACCAGTTCGCGATACAATGTGACGTCGTTGACCTTGCCGATCACGACGACGCGGGTGCCGGCGTCGCAGACCGTCGCCAGCTGATCGAGGCCCGCGAGGATGTCGCTGCGGCCTTCGGTTTCCAGGATGATGACGTTCGGCGTCGGCGCGGTGCGATAGGCTTCGATCGCGGCCGCCATGCCGCCCATCTGGATCTTGAGATGGGCCTTGCCGAGGCGGCGATCTTCGCCGGCCGATTGCACGGCGGAGGCGGTCTCCACCGTCTCGCAAAACGCCTGCACCGACACGCGCGGCGCCGGCGCGATGTGATCGTCGGCGGACGGCGGGGTGACCGCAGGCGTTTCTTCGGGATTTTGACGCGCGTAGCTGATCATTTGCCTGTATCGCTGAGTTTGGCCTTGTCGCTTTCCGGATAGGTCGTCGTGGTCGTGGTGCCCTTCTTGTATTTTTCATAGGCGTTGACCCGCCGCGGCGTGTAAGGCGGAGTTTCAGGCCGCGGCTGCACGAGGTCCGACGGATTGTCGACCATCGCCGCCATGTTGCGCTGATAGGCGCAGCCGAAATTGTAGTAGGGCTTGTTCTCCAGATAGCCCGGGTTGTTCGCGGAGGGACCGATATCGTCGGGCCACATGCCGCAGGGACCCGCGACCGCGCTGATCTTCGCATAGTTCAATCGGATCGTTGCAAGCTGGCGCGGATCGTCCGGACGGTAGTTGCGCACGATAATTCCCCGCGCAGGCACGCCGGCGCCCAGCAGCACGGCGCGGACTTCACGGAAGGTGTCCGCGGCGGCGCGCGCATTCGGCGTGGCGGTGGGCACGTCGGCGTTGATTGCGCCGGTGCCTTCGCGCAGCCAGGTCTCCGCCAGTCCCATGACGTCGGTGCGTTGTGAGGCGGAAAGTCCGCCGCGCGAATTGCCGACGAAGATGTCGATCGAACGGTTGGCTTCCTGAATGGCGATGGGATGACGCAGGCGATAATCGTTCGGCGCGACGCTGCCCACCGTGGTCACGTCATTGGTGAGGGTGCAGGCGCCGAGCGCAATCGAAAGACTGAACAGCGCAACCCCCATGCGGAGGCTGCGATGGCTATGGACGGGTAAGTTAGTGGTCATCGCTGAAATCCTTGCCCGCCTCAGTCCGTGATAAAGCCGTAGGTGCCGCGATAATTCCGGGCCGGCTCGGCGCGACCTGGAACCCCGTAGATGCGGTTGATGCTGCCCAGCAGATCCGACTGCGGATCCGAGGCATCCGCAAACCCGTCATCGGGACGGGAAAGATCCTTCTGCGCGACGGCACGGACGACGTAGGGCGTCACCAACACCATCAGCTCGGTCTGGCTGTTGACGTAGTCGCGGCTGCGGAACAGCGACCCGAGCACGGGCAGCTGCGCCAGACCGGGCAGTCCGGCGATCGCCTGCTTGGTCTGCTCCTGGATCAGGCCGGCCATGGCCATCGAGCCGCCGGACGGGATTTCCAGGGTGGTTTCGGCGCGGCGGGTCTTGATCGAAGGCACCGTCAGCGAATTGCCGACCGCTTGCGTTATCGTGATGGAATTCTCGTTCGACAGTTCGGATACTTCGGTCATCACCCGCAGGCTGATACGGCCTTCGCTCATCACCACCGGGGTGAAGTTGAGCGAAATGCCGAATTTCTTGAAGCTGATCTGGGTGGTGCAGACATGCGTGACGGGGTCGCAGGAATATCCGGCCGGGACCGGGAATTCGCCGCCCGCGATGAAGGTCGCCGACTCGCCGGAGATCGCCGTCAGATTGGGCTCCGCCAGAGTTCGCACCACGCCGGCGGTCTCCATCGCGCGGATGGTGGCTTGCACCGAGGGGACCTGCAGTCCGTTCGCAAGCGTCGTGTTGCCGAAACCGGAGGTCAGTCCGTTACCGGCGACGAGGTTGCGGCCAAGAGCGTTGAACGGATTGGCGTTGGTGAAATTCACCACCGCAGTGCCGTAATTCAGGTTGGCGGTAAGATCGATGCCGAGCTGCTTGATGATGGTGCGCGCCACTTCGGCGACGGTGACTTTCAACATCACCTGGTCGCGGCCCCGGATCGCGATGCTGTTGACGACCTTTTCGACGCCGCCCACCAGCCGCGCGGCGAGGTCGCCGGCCTGCTGCACCTCGATCGGATTCGACACCGAACCGGACAGCATGACGCCGTCGCTGACGCCTTCGATCTGGATATCGGCGTTCGGCAGGATCTGCCGCATTGCGGCGCGGATGCCGTTGAGGTCGCGCTTGACCGCGATGTCGTAGGCGGCGATCTGCTGGCCCGCGGAATCGAAGAAGATGATGTTGGTCTGGCCGACCGCGGCACCGATGATGTAGGCGCGCTGCGCCGATCGGACCACGGCGTTGGCGATTTTCGGATCGGCGACCAGCACGTCCTTGATGTCGCGCGGCAGGTCGATCACGATGGACTTGCCGATGCCGAGCGACAGCGGGCGCGCATTCATCTGCCCGTCGACGGCCACCGGCGCCGCGGCGCGGTAATCGGCTGATATCGCGGGCGTCAAGACCGGATTGAGCGTAAATGCCGTAATCGCCGAAAACGACAGGGCGCGGGCCATCATGGTCCGCATCGATCGTTGATTTCCCCTGCGTTTCATATCTTTAAGTCCTTCGATCATTTTTGTGGCGCTATCGGAGCTGGAATGCCGTAGCGAACGACATTCACGCCTTCGCCGCGCTTGACGACATCGACCGGCTTTTCCGGCGCGTTGACGTCGGCAATGCTGCGCAAGGCCAGCGACAGCGTGCCGCTCTGCCGCGCGCGCGCCAGTATCTCCGCCTGGTCCGACTTCAATTCGAGCGTCGCGGTCTTGCCGACCACGCTGTTCTGGCCGTCCTTTTCCTTGGGCGCCTGGTCGATGGCGAGAACGCGAATGTTGCTCAGGATGATTTCCGCATGGATGAGATCGGGGCCGCTCTTGTCGGGGTTCTTCTCCCGCTTCGACAGAATCACATCGACCCGGTCGTTCGGGAGGATGAAGCCGCCGGCACCGGTTTCGGGCGAGATTTCGGTGGACACGGCGCGCATGCCGGTCGGCAGGATGGCGGCCATGAAGCCGGAGCCGTTGGGCTTGACCAGCTTCGGCTCGCGGATCGGCTCGCCGGCAATGAAGGGGGCGCGCGCGATCGAGCCGATGACGTCCTTGACGGCCTCGGGGCGTTCGTTGCGGCGCATGAAGTTGTTGCTCGCCGTCGCGGCCGGCCAGGTCTGCCATTGCACATCGTCGGGAGTGACCGACTGGCCGAGCCCGATATCGTTCTTCGCGACCAGGACGTCCACGGTCTGCAGTTGAACGGTGGGCTCGACCGGGGCTTTGGGGTCGGAGCCACTGGCAAGATACGCGGCAACGCCGCCGGCACCGACAGCGATGGTCAGGACGACAATGCGTGCGGTATTCATACGCTTTCAACTTTCCACATTACGCCGCGACGCTTCCGCCGCCGTGATGGGAGTTGACCAGCTATTCGTCAAAGCATGGTTAATGAGGCGTATCTAAATCGAGTTAACGAGAAGTTTCGCGTGAGCGATCAGTGAACGGCGAAGCGCGCCAGATCGACCGCCTTGATCCAGTCGGTCTCGGGATAGATCATCAGCGCGCCGATCGCGAGCGCGATGCCATAGGGTATTCCCGTCTCCTTGGCGTGCAGCTTGAGCAGCCAGGCCTGCCCGGCGAGGCGGTAGGGTAACGGCCACTGCCGGAATTGCAGCAGCAGCAGCGTCAGCGCCCCCCCGAACAGCGAGGCGTAGACCAGATAGTCGAGCAGATGGGCGAAACCGAACCAGAGCGCGGCCCCAGCCGCGACCTTGGCATCGCCGCCGCCGATCCAGCCCAACGCAAAACATGCGAACGCCACCGCGAGAACGGCGGCGCCGGCGCCTAGGTGCAGGAGCATGTCATGCAGTCCCATGCCGCTGAGGACGGCGAGGCCAAGGAAGCCGCCGAGCAGGGCGAGCGATACCCGGTTCGAGATGGTCATGGTGAAAAGATCGCTTGCGGCCGCGAACGCCATCAGGGCCGGAAACAGCAACAGGCGCGCAATGTCGAGGATCATGGGAGTCATGGGCCCTGCGGGCGCGATCGGGGGTGCCGCCCCTAAGCCTAGCCGTCAGATGTGAACAATCGGGAAACGCGCGGGAGGTCTCACCAGATCACGGCGATCCGGACGACCAGGACGAGCACCGCCAGCGCCAGCGCCGCGCAGACGATCCCTGCCGGCGTGCCGCCCCAACCGTGTTCTGGCAGCACCCGCTCTGCCGCAGCGGCTCGGGCCGGAGTCTTGTTCATGGCGGCAACAACCCGGACCGGAACAAAAAAGGCCTCGGATCGCCGAGGCCCTTATTGCCGGTCTGGAACAATCGCTTACTTCAGCGACGAGTTGATCGCCGTGAACTTGGTGTTCAGGTTGGCGCCGAGGCCGTTCACAATCGCGATGATTGCGAGCGAGATACCGGCTGCGATCAGTCCGTATTCGATGGCGGTAGCGCCGGACTCATCCTTCACGAAACGCGCAATGAGATTCTTCATAGGTAGCTCCATGTGTACACGTGGCTTCGAACTTATGGTTGGTCTCGCCGGCGTTCTCAGCACCGTGACCATCGCGACACCCTAAAGTCGGAGAATTGCAGCGCAGTTAATTCGATTGTGTAAATACCGCCGGAACAGCCTCTTCTTGAGCACAGTAAATTTAGCTTTAAGGGGTCGCGTAAAACACCACGTATTCCGGCCCTGATCATCGCCCGCAGGGGCCGGCACGCTTCGGTTCACCGCTCCTTAAGCGTGAACGGGTACCTCTAAGGCCCCGATCGGATGAGGCCGCAATGTCCAGCTTACCCCTCGAAGTCATCGAGATGTTCGGCCAGACCATTGCCAAGGTGGTACCGATTACCATCGTGCTGGCGCTGGTATTTTCGGTGCTGTCGTATTTCTGGGCCTGCAATCCGGCAGCGCCTTGGTGGCGCAAGCGCGAGATCGTGACCGACGTCTGTTACTGGTTTTTCGTGCCTCTGATCACGCGGGTAGTGCGCATCGGGCTATTGGTGATCGGCGCCGCCGTGGTCTTCAATATCCATGATGCCGACGAGCTGATCGCCTTTTACGACAACGGACACGGTCCTCTGTCGGAACTGCCGCTCTGGGTTCAGGCCGCTATTTTCCTGATCTTGTCGGACTTCATGCTGTACTGGCTGCACCGGATGTATCACGGCGGAGGGTTCTGGAAGTATCACGCCATCCATCATTCCTCCGAGGATCTGGAGTGGATTTCGGCGGCGCGGTTTCATCCCGTCAACCTGTTTCTGGGAACGGTGGCGGTGGACGTCATTCTGCTGATGGCGGGCATCTCTCCCAACATCATGCTCTGGGTCGGTCCGTTCACGACCTTCCATTCGGCGTTCGTTCACGCCAACCTGAACTGGACGCTCGGCCCGTTCAAATACCTGCTCGCGACCCCGGTATTCCACCGCTGGCATCACACCTCGCAGCAGGAGGGCGGCAATACCAATTTCGCAGGCACTTTTCCGGTCTGGGATATCCTGTTCGGAACCTTCCGGATGCCCGAGAACAGGCTTCCCGACAATTACGGGGTGCACGATCAGGCCATACCGTCGGAAATCGGCGGCCAACTCGCCTACCCGTTCAGGCAATAAGTGTCGTCATTCCGGGGCGCGACCCAACGGGTCCGGCCTCTGGCCGGCCCGATGACAGGCTCCGGGAGCGAGCCCGGAATCCATAACCACGATCGGGGGTTATGGATTCCGGGCCTGCGCCAAGAGGCGCATCCCGGAATGACGGAAAGTTTTCCGCTCCGTTTGCAGTTCATTCATCTATTAACGTCAGATTTGCCATGTCGGGCGCCGGCTCCGCTGCGTATCGCTTTTGCCGGCTTGTACACGTCCCGGGGTAGAGTATGTCGGTCAGTTCCTTGCGCATCGCCGTGCGCGCGTATTCCCTGTTGCGGTCGCTTATGATCGCAACCCTGCTGGTTCCGGCATCTGCATTTGCCGCTCCCGTTCCAACCGGGGGGCCTATCGCGGTCAATATGGACCAGGCCAAGCTGATCCGGTTGCCGGAGCGCGCCGCGACCATTGTGATCGGAAATCCGCTGGTTGCCGACATCACCTTGCAGCCCGGCGGCATCATCATCGTCACCGGCAAAAGCTATGGCGCGACGAATTTCGTGGCGATGGACCGCAATGGCGAGGTGCTGCTGGACCGCATCATCCTGGTCGAAAGCGCAGCCGATCCGGTCGTTACGGTCTACCGCGGCATCGAACGCGAAACCTACAGCTGCATGCCGATTTGCCAGCCGCGCATTACGCTTGGCGACGGCGAGCGATTCTTCAAATCGACGCTCGACCAAGCAGGCGTGCTGAGCGGCCAGGCCGCAGGCGCCGCCGCATCCAAACCGCAGTGACGGCTGTTCGACCGGGCGGCGCCGTCGCGAATCGCAACCACCGGCCGGAAACTCGGTTCCTAAAATGGTTAACGCGCGCTTAACGGCGCGGTGCATTCTGCACCGATTTCGCGAAACACTTCGACAATCAGTTTCGGGTAATGCTTGCGCGAGCTGTTTTCCGCCCAAGGATTAATCCAAGGATTGATCGATGTCATCGCCTGCCGGTTCGACGGCTGCCCTCAGAAAAGCATTGCGCCGCTTCCGCCGCAACCGGCGCGGTTCGGCCGCCGTCGAGTTTGCGCTGGTGGCGCCGGTGTTTTTCGCGCTGCTGTTTGCGATCATCGAAACCGCCATCGTGTTCTTTGCGGGCCAGGTTCTCGAGACGGTGACGCAGGATTCCGCCCGCTTCATCATGACCGGCCAGGCCCAGACCGGCGGCTACAGTCAGTCGCAATTCAAGACCTACGTCTGCGGCAAGATCAGCGTGCTGTTCGATTGCGTCAACGGCGTATACGTCGACGTGCAAAGCTACCCCGCCTTCAGCGGCGTCTCGATCAACGACCCGATCGATGGCAGCAAGAATTTCGTGCCACCCAACAATTACAGCCCCGGCGGTCCCGGCGACATCGTGGTGGTACGGCTGTTCTATCAATGGCCATTGGTCGTGACCGGACTAGGCTACAACATCGCGAATTTGTCGGGCAGCAAGCGATTGCTGACCGCGACGGCCGCATTCCGCAACGAGCCTTACTAGAGGCGGGCGACAGCACCATGCCGATATCGCATCTATGGCTTCCTTTGCGGCGCGCCGCCGCCGAACTGTCGAAGGATTGCCGTGGCGTGGCGGCGACCGAATTCGTCATGATCGTGCCGCTGATGATGGTGATGTTTTTCGGGGTGGTGGAATTTTCATCCGGGGTGGCGGTCGATCGCAAGGTCACGCTGGTGGCGCGGACGCTTTCCGACCTCACTTCGCAATCGACGACGGTGACCGATACAGATCTCAGCAATTTCTTTGCCGCAAGCATCGGAATCATGACGCCGTACTCGGCCTCGCCAACGCAGTCGACCATCACCGAACTGTATGTCGATCCGACGACCCACCAAGCGCGGGTGCAATGGAGCAAGGCCTCGACCTTCAACTCGTCGGGCAATGTGGTGCTGGGAACGTCGACCCACTCGCCGGGTGACATTGTGACGGTCCCTGCGGCGCTCAAGGTGGACGGGACCTATCTGATCTGGAGCGAGGTCAGCTACAAATACGTGCCGGCGGTCGGCTATGTGATGGCGAAGACCGGTGTCACCTTGAGCGACCTGACCTATACCCGTCCCCGTCAGTCCAGCTGCGTGATGTACAAGACATCGGCCTGCACCACGCTTTGAATTTCCAGTATCAAACAAAAAGGCCGCGCAGCGGGCGCGGCCTTTCAGTTTTATTTCCGGCAAAATTCCGCGAAGCGCGAAGCTTGAAGCGAAATCCTGCTTAGCCGGCGGCGCGCAGATTGTCGGCCGAAGACTTGCCAGAGCGGCGATCGGCGACGATCTCGTAAGAGATCTTCTGGCCTTCACGCAGCGTGCCAAGTCCGGCGCGCTCGACGGCGCTGATGTGGACGAACACGTCGTTGCCGCCGTCATCCGGCTGAATGAAGCCAAAGCCCTTGGTCGCGTTAAACCACTTCACGGTTCCCATGCTCACGGGGGTAGTCCCTTCTCAATAGATATAGTCGAAGCCCACTTTCGATGGGCTGGTGAGATCGAATTTTTGGAAGGGTCGTCAGCGTCTAAACCGGCTGTACCGGTGGATAGCTAATGTCGTCCGGCCGAAAATCGATTGCTCCATAATATGCGAAGCCGACCCCCAAAACAATCCTGACGGGCGCGATTTTTGAACGGCGCCCGCAGGAAGCGTGGAAGCCGCGCGCTGACATGATTTTGTCACGCGCGGTTGTTCGGAGCTTGCTGGTAGTTGGTATACGCTATCGGCGGCGGAACTGACCGCGCGGTGGCGCGCCACGCGGGCCTCCGCCCCCGGTGCCGGGACGCTCATCCTTGTGCCGGAAGATCAGCCGGCCCTTCTCCAGATCGTAGGGCGACATCTCGATGGTGACCCGGTCACCTGCGAGCGTCTTGATACGATTCTTCTTCATCTTGCCCGCGGTGTAGGCAACTATTTCATGCCCGGCATCGAGCTGCACGCGATAGCGCGCATCGGGGAGGATTTCGGTCACCAGTCCTTCGAACTGGATCAGCTCTTCTTTAGCCATGGTTATCTCCAGGTCGATCGACGATTAACGTGGCCGCTGGGTGCGGTTGGGTTTGGTATTGGGGCGGCTTTCGCGATGCAAAAAGGCGACCCCTTGCATCCCTTCGGCCTTGGTTTGGATATTGGCTTGCGACGGACGTGACGGCTCGTGCCGGTTTGCCTGGGGCGCACCGACATGGCCGCCCGGACGACGGCGGCGGCGGGGACCCTTCGATCCCGGTGCCGCGTCATGGCCTCTTGCGCCATGCCCGTGGGGCGCGGAGCGCGCGCCGCGGTGTTGCGCGGGTACGGGCGCCGTTTCGCGATGACCCGGCGTGCGGCGGTCTTCCCTGGGAAGCGCAATCCGGATCAGCTTTTCGATATCGCGCAGGTAAGCCATTTCCTCACCGCCCGCGACCAGCGATATGGCGATGCCATCGGCCCCGGCGCGCGCGGTGCGGCCGATGCGATGCACGTAAGTTTCCGGAACGTTCGGAAGATCGAAATTCACCACATGGCTGATGCCGTCGACGTCGATGCCGCGGGCGGCAATGTCGGTAGCGACCAGGGTGCGGATCTCGCCGGTGCGGAATGCCGCCAGCACGCGCTCGCGGTGGTTCTGCGACTTGTTGCCGTGGATGGCGTCAGCGGTAATGCCGGCCCGCTCCAGGCCCTTCACCACCTTGTCGGCGCCATGCTTGGTGCGGGTGAAGATCAGCGCGCGGCCGACCTGCTCCTGCTTCAAAAGCTGCGCCAGCAGCGCGGGCTTGGCCGAGTGATCGACCTGAATGATGCGCTGGGTGATACGCTCTACGGTGGTGGCCGCAGGCGTTACCGCGACGCGGGCCGGGTCGCGCAGCATCTGCTCGGCAAGTTCGGCGATGTCTTTCGGCATGGTTGCCGAGAAGAACAGCGTCTGCCGCTTGACCGGGGTTTTCGCGACGATTTTCCGGATGTCGTTAATAAAACCCATGTCGAGCATGCGGTCGGCTTCGTCGAGCACAAGAAACTCGACCTGGCCGAGCTTCAGACCGTTGCTCTGCACGAGATCGAGCAGCCGGCCGGGGGTGGCGACCATCACCTCGACGCCCTGCATGACCGAGCGGACCTGGCGTCCCATCGGAACGCCGCCGATCGCCAGCGCCGAGGTCAGCCGCATGTGGCGGCCATAGGCGTTGAAACTTTCGAGAATCTGTCCCGACAGCTCGCGCGTCGGGCTCAGCACCAGCACGCGGCAGGCTTTCGGCTGCGGCCTGATGCGGTTTTCGAGGATGCGGTGCAGGATGGGAAGGGCGAAGGCCGCGGTCTTGCCGGTGCCGGTCTGGGCGATGCCGACGACGTCGCGGCCGGTAAGCGCTAAGGGGATGGTTTGAGCCTGGATGGGTGTAGGCGTGAGGTAGTTCTCTTCCTTGAGCGCACGCGAAATTGGATCGGCGAGGCCGAAATCCTGAAAGGAGGTCAAAAGTCTGGTTCTTTCCATATGTGAAAGCAGGCGCCCGACGGAATCCGTCAGGAGCGCGCGAGGGTGTCTTAAGACACCCGCGTGTTTGGGGCGTCGGTTTTGGTTAGCTGAAGGGGCAAGCCAGAAACCGTTGGACGGGCTCAGAACACGCGGCTCGCAATGACCTGATGATTCTCAAGGTCGTGACGCTGATATGGAACACGAACGCGGCGCTTTCAAGGTGAATCGTCAAAACTCGCGTCTTTCGGGTTAACGGAAGCGGAAAAGCCGCTTGTGCGAGCGAATTCCGCTGCCGGAAATTTAGACAATCTGGCTCATTTGCCTAATAAATAAACAGAATGCCGACTAAGCATACATTTTTGTTGGCTAAATTTCGGGCAACAAAACTGCAGAGCATCATTTCGAATCCAGATTCTCAAGCGAGCCCAGGAAGTTACGTCATTTGTGCACCGTGGCATGCTTCTTGCGATTCCGTTAACGCAGGCGGCCGTGGGGCCGTTCGCAGCGTCCTTTTACGTCTGCGTCAGGGAGATGACAGCACATGATCACCAATTCGACTTACGCCATAGCGAAACCCATAAGCCGGCGCCGTTGGCTGGCGGCAAGTGCCGGCCTGGTTTTGGGCTTGGCCACGTTTGCACCCGCGAAAGCGGCGGACGACACCATCAAGGTCGGCGTCCTTCACTCACTCTCGGGCACCATGGCCATCAGCGAAACCACGCTGAAGGACACGGTCCTGTTTCTGATCGACGAGCAGAACAAGAAGGGCGGCGTTCTCGGCAAGAAGCTCGAGGCCGTGGTCGTCGACCCCGCCTCGAACTGGCCGCTGTTCGCCGAAAAGGCCCGTGAACTGATCACCAAGGACAAGGTCGCCGTGGTGTTCGGCTGCTGGACCTCGGTGTCGCGCAAGTCCGTGCTGCCGGTGTTCAAGGAACTGAACAACATCCTGTTCTATCCGGTGCAGTATGAAGGCGAAGAGAGCGAGCGCAACGTGTTCTACACGGGCGCCGCGCCGAACCAGCAGGCGATCCCAGCGGTCGACTATCTTGCCAAGGACGAAAAGGTGAAGCGCTGGGTGCTGGCCGGCACCGACTACGTCTATCCGCGCACCACCAACAAGATCCTCGAGGCGTATCTGAAGTCGAAGGGCGTCGCGCAGGAAGACATCATGATCAACTACACGCCGTTCGGCCATTCCGACTGGCAGACCATCGTCGCCGACATCAAGAAGTTCGGCTCGGCGGGCAAGAAGACCGCGGTGGTTTCGACCATCAACGGCGACGCCAACGTTCCGTTCTACAAGGAACTCGGCAACCAGGGCGTCAAGGCAACCGACATTCCGGTGGTCGCGTTCTCGGTGGGTGAAGAAGAACTCGCCGGCATCGATACCAAACCGCTGCTCGGCCATCTCGCCGCCTGGAACTACTTCCAGTCGATCAAGGACCCGGAGAACGAGAAGTTCATCAAGGCCTGGCAGACCTACACCAAGAACCCGAAGCGCGTGACCAACGATCCGATGGAAGCTCACGTCATCGGCTTCGACATGTGGGTCAAGGCGGTCGAGAAGGTGAAGTCGACCGACGCCGACAAGGTGATCGACGCGCTGCCCGGCATCAAGGCGAAGAATCTCACCGGCGGTACCTCGGAGATGCTTCCGAACCATCACATCACCAAGCCGGTGTTCATTGGCGAAATCAAAGCCAACGGTCAGTTCGACGTGGTGTGGAAGACCCCGGGTCTGGTTGCCGGCGATGCATGGTCGAAGGAGCTCGAAGGCTCCAAGGACCTGATCGGCGACTGGGTCGGCAAGAAGTGCGGCAACTACAATACCAAGACCAACAAGTGCGGCGGTCAGGGCTCCTGATCTGACACGTCATTGCGAGCCAACGGGTCGCGCGAATGCGCGCCCGATGACAAGCTCAGCGAAGCAATCCAGAAGCCCCCTCCCTTCCCTCCCCCGCTCGCGGGGGAGGGTTAGGGAGGGGAGATTGCTTCGTCGCAAGTGCTCCTCGCAATGACGAATCTCCATCATTGGGAGGGCGGCGATGTCCGCCGCCTTCTCTCTACCTCTGCCGGGGTCGCATCAGTGCTCACCAAGATATGTGAAGGCTTTCGCGCGTTTTCATTCGCACTCCTGCTGATCGCCACCTCCGCCCTGCCGGCGGTTGCGGGTTCGTTCGAAGATGCGGTCGCGCAATTCACCAACGATTCATATTCCGACACCGAAGAGGCCATAGGCACGCTCGCCACCTCAGGCAATCCGCTGGCCTATCCCATCATCAGCGCGCTGCAGGACGGCCGCTTGATGGCCGATCCCGCTACCAAGAAAGTTTATGTCACCCAGCCCGACGGCAAGACGATCGACGCAGCCACGGGTGCGCCCGTCGCCAGCGTGCCGGACAGCGCCGCCGCCGTGCGTCTCAACAACAAGCTGCGCCGCGTCGTCGCGGCGGCGCTCGGCGGATTGACGCTGCTGTCGCCCGATCCGGCCAAACGGGTGCAGGCGGCGCAATCGGTGTTCAAGACCCACGACGAGACCATGCTGCCGGTCATCGACGGCGCGTTGCAGAAGGAAACCAACAAGGCCGTGAAGGCGGCATTCGCTGAAGCACGCGCCGCGATCCTGCTCTACAAGCCTGACGCAACCGAGGTCGAGAAGCTCGAGGCCGTTCCGATCATAAAAGCCAGAGGCGATCAGGAAGCGCTGGCGCTGTTGACGGGCATTCCCGCCGATCAGCCGCCGGCCGTCGCCGGCACCATCAAGAGCGCGATAGCGGCCATCCAGAGCAATCTGGCGCTATGGTCCAGCGTGCAGAACGCCTGGTACGGCCTTTCGCTCGGCTCGGTGCTGCTGCTGGCCGCGATCGGCCTTGCCATCACCTTCGGCGTGATGGGCGTCATCAACATGGCCCATGGCGAAATGGTGATGATCGGGGCTTACACCACCTTCGTAGTGCAGGAAACCATCCGCACCCGCTATCCCGGCCTGTTCGATTACTCGTTGCTGATGGCGGTGCCGCTGGCCTTCATCGTGGCAGGCGCGATCGGCATCCTGATCGAACGCAGCATTATTCGTTTCCTCTACGGACGGCCGCTGGAGACCCTGCTGGCAACCTGGGGGCTGTCGCTGGTGCTGCAGCAGGCGGTCCGGACCATGTTCGGGCCGACCAACCGCGAGGTCGGCAATCCCTCCTGGATGAGCGGCGCGTTCGAGATCGGCCAGATCACCATCACCTATAACCGCTTATGGATCCTGTGCTTCACGCTCGCGGTGTTCGCGATCCTGCTCGCCATGCTGCGCTATACCAGCCTCGGGCTTGAAATGCGGGCGGTGACGCAAAATCGCCGCATGGCGGCGTCGATGGGAATCGCGACCTCGCGGGTCGATGCGCTGACTTTCGGCCTCGGCTCCGGCATCGCCGGCATTGCCGGCGTGGCGCTGTCGCAGATCGACAATGTCAGCCCCAATCTCGGCCAGAGCTACATCATCGACAGCTTCATGGTGGTGGTGTTCGGCGGCGTCGGAAATCTATGGGGCACCCTGGTCGGCGCATTCACGCTCGGCATCGCCAACAAATTCCTCGAGCCGGTCGCCGGCGCCGTGCTCGGCAAGATCGCCATCCTGGTGCTGATCATCCTGTTCATCCAGAAACGCCCACGCGGCCTGTTCGCGCTGAAGGGGCGGGCGGTGGAAGCATGATGCTGTTTGCAACCGGCGCTTTTGGTTTCCGATGGCCCTCCCCACGTGTCGTCCCCGCGAAGGCGGGGACCCATACGCCGTGTCGTCTCGTTTCGGCAGTGTGGCAGACGCCTTCTGAACCAACTAACGCCAGGGGTTATGGGTCCCCGCCTTCGCGGGGACGACCCGTTGAGATGACGTCGCGCGTAGTAAGCGGGGCCAACCCATGACCCCGCACATCCTCACGCGTTCGCTGGATCGCAGCGCGACGGTGTTCCTGATCCTCGTCGCCACGGTCGGCATCCTGCTGCCGCTGTCCAACCTGCTGTTGCCGGCCGGCTCGATGTTTCAGGTGCCGACCTATCTGGTGGCGCTGTTCGGCAAATATGTCTGCTACGCCATCCTCGCGCTCTCGATCGATCTGATCTGGGGCTATTGCGGCATTCTCTCGCTTGGCCATGGCGCGTTCTTTGCGCTCGGCGGTTATGCGATGGGCATGTACCTGATGCGCCAGATCGGCAGCCGCGGCGTCTACGGCAATCCGCTGCTGCCGGACTTCATGGTGTTCCTGAACTATCCGAAACTGCCATGGTACTGGAACGGTTTTGACATGTTCTGGTTCGCGGCATTGATGGTCATCGTGGTGCCGGGCCTGCTCGCCTTCGTGTTCGGCTGGTTCGCGTTCCGCTCCCGCGTCACCGGTGTTTATCTTTCCATCATCACCCAGGCGATGACCTATGCGCTGCTGCTCGGCTTCTTCCGCAACGACTTTGGTTTTGGCGGCAACAATGGCCTGACCGATTTCAAGGATATTTTGGGCTTCAACGTGCAGGCGGACGGCACCCGGGCGACGTTGTTCCTGCTCAGTTGCCTGGCGCTAATCATTGCGTTCCTGATCTGCCGCGCGGTGGTGACGTCAAAACTCGGCAAGGTGCTGATCGCGGTGCGCGACGCCGAGTCGCGCACCCGTTTCCTCGGCTACCGCGTTGAATCCTACAAGCTGTTCGTGTTCACGCTGTCGGCCTGCATGGCCGGCGTCGCCGGCGCGCTGTATGTGCCGCAGGTCGGCATCATCAATCCCGGCGAATTCGCGCCCGGCAATTCCATCGAGGCGGTGATCTGGGTCGCCGTCGGCGGCCGCGGCACGCTGACCGGCGCGGCGCTGGGCGCCATCGTCGTCAATTACGCAAAGACCGTGTTCACCTCGGGTCCGCTGGCGCCGTACTGGCTGTTCATGCTGGGCGCGCTGTTCATCCTGGTCACGCTGCTGCTGCCCAAGGGCATCATTGGCACCTTCAACGCCTGGTGGGAGCCGTACAAGGCGCAGCGCATGTCGGCCGCGGCCGAAAGCGCGGCGCTCGAAGACGGCGTCAGCGAACCGAACCCGGCGGAGTGAGCGCATGAACGTCATGGATAGCCGTGCCACTTCCGCAATGCTGTATCTCGACGGCGTGCATGTCTCGTTCGACGGCTTTCACGCCATCAACAACCTGTCGCTGACGCTCGCTCCCGGCGAGATGCGCGCCATCATCGGCCCCAACGGCGCCGGCAAGACCACCATGATGGACATCATCACCGGCAAGACAAAACCCGACGAAGGCGACGTGCTGTTCGACGGCACCACCGACCTGACCCGGCTCGACGAGACGCGGATCGCCGAACTCGGGATCGGGCGGAAATTCCAGAAGCCGACGGTGTTCGAGAGCCAGACCATCCAGGACAATCTGCTGCTGGCGCTCAATGTCGACCACAGCGTCAAAGGCACGCTGTTCTGGCGGGAAACCAAGGACGAATCCGAGCGCATCGAGCGGGTGCTGGAGACCATCCGCCTGAAAGATTCGCGCAACCGGTTGGCGGGCAGCCTGTCGCACGGCCAGAAGCAATGGCTCGAGATCGGCATGCTGCTGGCGCAGGATCCAAAACTGCTGCTGGTCGACGAGCCCGTCGCCGGCATGACCGATGTCGAGACCCATCAGACCGCGGAGCTGCTGAAGGAAATCAACAAGGACAAGACCATCATGGTGGTCGAGCACGACATGACTTTTGTTCGCGAACTCGGCGTCAAGGTGACGTGTCTGCACGAGGGCTCGGTGCTGGCCGAAGGCACCATCGACCAGGTGTCGTCGAACGAGCGCGTGATCGAAGTGTATCTGGGAAGATAGCGAATAGTGAGTAGCGAATAGCGAATAGAATTAAGGTGAAAACGATGAGAGTGGGAATCCTGACTATTAGCTATTCGCTATTCGCTACTCGCGCGACCGGAGGTCGCTGATGCTGAACGTCGACAACATCAGCCTGTATTATGGCGCGGCGCAGGCGCTGCGCGGGGTCTCGCTCAAGGCCGAGCCCGGCAAGGTGACCTGCGTGCTGGGGCGCAACGGCGTCGGCAAGACCAGCCTGCTGCGCGCCATGGTCGGGCAATATCCGATTGCCTCGGGCTCGATCACCTTCGACGGCGCCGATATCACGGGCTTAAGGCCCTATGAGCGGGCGCGGCGCGGCATCGGCTTCGTGCCGCAAGGCCGCGAGATTTTCCCGCTGCTGACGGTGGAGGAAAATCTGAAAACCGGTTTCGGGCCGCTGAAGCGCAACGACCGCCATATTCCCGACGATGTGTTCTCGCTGTTTCCCGTGCTGCAATCGATGCTCGGGAGGCGCGGCGGAGATCTTTCCGGCGGCCAGCAACAGCAGCTCGCGATCGGCCGTGCGCTGGTGATGCGGCCAAGATTGCTGCTGCTCGACGAGCCGACCGAAGGCATTCAGCCCTCGATCATCAAGGACATCGGCCGCGCGATCTCCTATTTGCGCAGCCTCGGCAACATCGCCATCGTGCTGGTCGAGCAATATCTCGATTTCGCCTGCGAACTCGGCGACAATTTCGCGGTGATGGATCGCGGCGCCGTCAAATATAGCTGCGACCGCAGCAATCTCGAGCCCGGCGAGATCAGCCGGGCGATGGCGCTGTAAAATTGACGATGTCAGATGGTTCTGTAACGCGATCAATTGAGGTCGCGGCCGGGGGCCGAATGCAGACCGATACGACCGACATGGCGTCCGGGGTTTTCGCGGCCAACCGTGCGGTAGGAGCGGTGAAATTCGACGTGGCCTTGGTCGACGGCGTGACGCGCCGCAGGCAGCTCCACGAATCCGGCTCGTTGCGCGTACGGTTTCCGTCGCCGGAAGCCGAGGGCCTCTCCGCAGTGTTCGTCAACACCGCCGGTGGCATCGCCGGCGGCGACCGTTTTGATATCGACATCGGGGCCGGAGAGGGCGCGCGGCTTACGGTGACGACCGCCGCCGCCGAAAAAATCTATCGCGCGCAAGGACCGGCGGCACAGCTCGACATCGCGCTGAAGGCCGCGGCCGGTTCGCATCTCGCCTGGCTGCCGCAGGAAACCATCCTGTTCGACCGGGCGCGGGTATCGCGGAAGATCGACATCGATCTCGTCGAGAGCGCCTCGCTGCTGCTGTGCGAAATCGTGGTATTCGGCCGCGCCGCGATGGGCGAAAAAATGCTGACCGGGAGTTTTGTCGACCGCTGGCGGCTGCGGCGTGGCGGCCGGCTGGTATTCGCGGAAACTGTGCGGCTCGACGGCGATATCGGCGCAAAGCTCAAGCGCCCTGCGGTGGCAAAGGGGGGCGTTGCCATCGGCACCGCGCTGATCGTGCCGGGCGACGAGGCGCTGGTTGCGCGGATTCGCGAGGCCTCGGAGCCGCTCGGTGGCGAGGTCGGCATCTCCGCCTGGAACGGCTTTGCAATGGCCCGCTTCTGTGCACAAGATGCGGCAAAACTCCGCGCCGACATGATCGCGGTGCTGGGTAGCGTCGGTGGTCCGGCGCTGCCGCGGCTATGGCTCAACTAGCTTTTTAAAACGCGATAGAGTGCCCGCATGAATCTCTCTCCCCGCGAAAAGGACAAGCTGCTGATCTCGATGGCGGCAATGGTGGCGCGCCGCAGGCTGGAGCGCGGCGTCAAGCTGAACCATCCCGAAGCCATCGCCATCATCTCCGATTTCATCGTTGAGGGCGCGCGCGACGGCCGCACCGTCGCCGAGCTGATGAAAGCCGGCGCCGAGGTCATCACCCGCGCGCAGTGCATGGACGGCATCGCCGAAATGATCCACGACATCCAGGTCGAAGCGACGTTTCCGGACGGGACCAAGCTGGTCACCGTGCATGAGCCGATCCGATGAATGAACACACTCTCCAAGCTCGTCATGCCCGGGCTTGTCCCGGGCATCCACGTCTTTCTTTTTTGACGCGAAGCAAGACGTGGATGGCCGGGACAAGCCCGGCCATGACGCTGTAAATTGCGAGGCACGCACATGATCCCGGGTGAACTGTTCATCAAGGACGGCGAGATCGAACTCAACGCCGGCCGCAAGACGGTGGCGCTTAACGTCGCCAACACCGGCGACCGCCCGATCCAGGTCGGCTCGCACTATCATTTCTTCGAAACCAACCCGGCGCTGAAGTTCGACCGCAAAAAAGCCCGCGGCATGCGGCTCGATATCGCGGCCGGCACCGCGGTGCGGTTCGAGCCCGGCCAGACCCGCGACGTGCAACTGGTGGCGCTCGCGGGAAAACGCGTCGTGTATGGCTTTCGCGGCGATGTGATGGGGAAACTGTAGGTGCCTTATCGGACCAAATGGCATGCGAACGCGCTTAATTGCGGTCGCGCATCCGCCACTCAGATCGTGGCCTCGGTGCTGAGTTGTGCGCTACCCATTACCACTGCTGTGACCGCAGACGAAATGCGGTGGCGCGTAGCAGACCATGGAGACACGTTGTCTCTGTATACTGCCGAGTTCGACGCTGGCACTGATTTCATTGGTCCACTGAACTTCGAATGCTTGCGTGGAAAAAAACGCCTCATCGTCCGGGGTAACCTCGATGAACCCGGGAGGCTCGCACTTGCCGACTTGATGCGGCAGGACGAACACCCGATTGTGACGGTCCCTGAAACAAAACACGCGGCGACCATCGAACCTAGATACTCGGAGATGTACGGGTGGCAATTCGAATTCTGGATTACACCTGAAGAACAAGGCTTGAGCAGCTTCGCTCGAACGGGTGTATTTGAATTCGAAATTGGAAAAACCCCAGTTCGGTACGAGTTCACGCCCGGGCTTGAGGCGATTTCAGCATTTCAGGAGGCCTGCCGAAAGGCAGCGCCGTAACCGCATCGGCGCAGAGTCTGGAGCTTTCCATGGCCACCAAAATCTCCCGTTCCGTCTATGCCGACATGTTCGGTCCGACCACCGGCGACCGGGTGCGGCTGGCCGATACCGATCTCATTATCGAGGTGGAGAAAGATTTCACCACGTATGGCGAGGAAGTAAAATTCGGCGGCGGCAAGGTGATCCGCGACGGCATGGGGCAATCCCAGGTCACCAACAGACAGGGCGCGGCCGACACCGTTATCACCAATGCGCTGATCGTCGATACCTGGGGCATCGTGAAAGCCGACGTCGCCATGAAGGACGGCTACATCTCCGCCATCGGCAAGGCCGGCAATCCCGACATCCAGCCCGGCGTGACGATCATCATTGGACCCGGCACCGACGTGATCGCGGGCGAAGGAAAAATCCTCACCGCGGGCGGGTTCGACAGCCACATCCATTTCATCTGCCCGCAGCAGATCGAGCATGCGCTGATGAGCGGCGTCACCTCGATGCTCGGCGGCGGCACCGGGCCGTCGCACGGCACCTTTGCGACCACCTGCACGCCCGGCCCCTGGCACATGGCGCGGATGATCCAGTCGTTCGATGCGTTCCCGGTCAATCTCGGCATTTCGGGCAAGGGCAACGCATCGCGCCCCGCGGCACTGGTGGAGATGATCAAGGCCGGCGCCTGCGCCCTGAAGCTGCACGAGGACTGGGGCACCACGCCGGCGGCGATCGACAACTGCCTTTCGGTCGCCGACGATTTTGACGTGCAGGTGATGATCCATTCCGACACGCTGAACGAATCCGGTTTCGTCGAGGACACCGTAAAGGCCTTCAAGGGCCGCACCATCCATGCCTTCCACACCGAAGGCGCCGGCGGCGGCCATGCGCCTGACATCATCAAGATCGCGGGCCTGAAGAACGTGCTGCCGTCGTCGACCAATCCGACCCGGCCGTTCACCCGGAACACCATCGACGAGCATCTGGACATGCTGATGGTGTGCCATCACCTCGACCCGTCGATCGCCGAGGATCTTGCGTTCGCCGAAAGCCGGATCCGCAAGGAAACCATCGCGGCGGAGGACATCCTGCATGACCTCGGTGCGCTGTCGATGATGTCGTCGGACAGCCAGGCCATGGGCCGGCTCGGCGAAGTGATCATCCGCACCTGGCAGACCGCCGACAAGATGAAGAAGCAGCGCGGCGCGTTACCGCAGGACAAAGGCAACAACGACAACTTTCGCGTCAAACGCTACATCGCGAAATACACCATCAACCCCGCGATCGCCCATGGCGTGTCAAAGCTGATCGGCTCGGTGGAGAAGGGCAAGCTGGCCGATCTGGTGCTGTGGTCGCCGGCGTTCTTCGGGGTCAAGCCGGACTGCATCATCAAGGGCGGCTCGATCGTGGCAGCCCCGATGGGCGATCCCAACGCCTCGATCCCGACGCCGCAGCCGGTGCATTATCAGCCGATGTTCGCGGCCTACGGCAAATCGCTCACGGCCTCATCGGTGATATTTTCATCGAAGGCGGCGATTTCATCGGGGCTTGCGAAGAAACTCGGCATCCAGAAGACGCTGTACCCGGTGCAAAACACCCGCGGAAAGATCTCGAAGAAGAGCATGATCCACAACGACGCCACGCCGAACATCGAGGTCGATCCCGAAACCTACGAGGTTCGCGCCGACGGCGAACTGCTGACCTGTCCGCCCGCCGAGGTGCTGCCGATGGCGCAGCGGTATTTTATGTTCTAGAACTCTTTTGTAGCCCGGATGAGCGAAGCGACATCCGGGAGCCACATTCTCGGATCTGCGAAGTCCCGGATGTCGCTTCGCTCATCCGGGCTACAAGATTGGCATAACAAAAACACCGGGAGGATTTCGTGATCTACGTCGTCGCCACGCTGACCATCAAGCCGGAAACCCGCGCGGAGCTGATTGCCGCGGCCAAGACCTGCATCGGAATTACCCGCAAGGAGAAGGGATGTATCCTGTACGACCTGCACGAAAGCATGACCGATCCGGCACGTTTCGTTTTCGTCGAACAGTGGGAGACGATGGAAGACCTGATGGCGCATGGCGGCAACGAGCACATGAAGCCGTGGCGCAAAGTCGTGAAGGAATGCGCGACCGCGCCGACCAAGATCGAGATCATTACGCCGGAAAAGGTCGACGTGCGATGACCGACACGCGTGGCGGCACGGTGCGCGCATGATCCGCGCCACCCGCGTGCTGCCACTTCACGGCTGGGATCAGGCGGCGGCCGACACCATCGTGCTGGGCTTCGACGACCGCCATCGGCGGCGGATGGCGATGACCGGCACGCGGGGCCTGGAATTCCTGCTCGACCTGGAAAACGCGGTCGCGTTGCGCGGTGGCGATGCGCTGGTGCTGGAGGACGGCCGGCTGATCGAGGTGGTGGCGGCGCCGGAGCCGCTGGCCGAGATCCGCTGCAGCGATCCGCAGCATCTGGTCCGCGTCGCCTGGCATCTCGGCAACCGTCATCTGCCGACGCAGATCATGGCAAAGGGCCTGCGCATCCGGCGCGATCATGTGATCGAGGCCATGGTGAAAGGGCTCGGCGCCCGCGTGATCGAGATCGAGGCGCCGTTCGATCCGGAAGGGGGCGCCTATGCCGGCGGCGGCCATGCGGCGCACGACCATTCGGCGCACGATCATCACGACCATCATCGCCATGATGAGCATTGCGATCACGAGCATCATCACGGCCACCCCCATGCTCATGACCACAAGTAAGCCGGTGGATTTTGTCCCGCTGGCCCAGCCCGGCGTCGCGCTGTCCGCCGACGAGGGCGCGGCGCTGTACCGGCTGATGACCTGGCTGTCGCCGGCCTTTCCGGTCGGCGCATTCTCGTATTCCAGCGGCATCGAATGGGCGGTGGAGGCCGGCGATATCGTCGATCTGACCACGCTGCAGGATTGGCTTTCGGTGATGCTGACGGACGGCCCCGGATTTTGCGACGCGGTGTTTCTCGCGCACGCGCATCGCGCCGCGTCGGCCGCCGACAATGCCACGTTGCGCGACGTCGCCGAACTTGCCGCGGCGTTTGCACCCGCGCGCGAGCGCCATCTGGAAACGGCGGCGCAAGGCCGCGCCTTTATCGAGATCGCGCGCGCGGCGTGGAATTGCGACGGCCTCGATCGACTGGTCGCGGCCTGCGATGGTACAATCGTCTATCCCCTTGCGGTCGGCATCGTCAGTTCAGCGCATGCGATCCCGCTCGCGCCGACCATGCACGCGTTTCTGCACGCGGTGGCGTCGAACTGGATTTCCGCCGCCTCCCGGCTGATTCCGTTGGGGCAAACCGACAGCCAGCGCGCGCTGGCGGCGCTGGAGCCGGCCGTGGTCTCGACCGGGAAACGCGCGCTCGGCGCATCGCTCGACGATCTCGGCAGCGCCACCTTCCGCGCCGATCTCGCCGGCATGCGCCACGAGACGCAATATACGCGGTTGTTCAGGTCGTAACACCAGGGAAGGAACACGATGTCCAATCCTCACGGCCCGCTACGCGTCGGCATCGGTGGTCCCGTCGGCTCCGGTAAAACGGCGCTGATGGATCTGCTCTGCAAGACCATGCGCGAGCGTTACGACATCGCCGCCATCACCAATGACATCTACACCAAATGGGACGCCGAATTCCTGGTGCGCTCGGGCTCGCTGACGCCGGACCGCATCGCCGGTGTCGAGACCGGCGGCTGCCCGCACACCGCGATCCGCGAGGACGCCTCGATGAACCTGGCGGCGGTGGCAGACATGCGCGCAAAATTTCCCGCACTCGACATGGTGCTGATCGAATCCGGCGGCGACAATCTCGCCGCCACCTTCTCGCCTGAACTCGCGGATCTGACGATCTACGTCATCGACGTCGCGGCCGGCGACAAGATTCCATCCAAAGGTGGTCCCGGCATCACGCGGTCGGATCTTCTGGTGATCAACAAGATCGATCTCGCGCCGCATGTCGGCGCCTCGCTGGAAAAAATGGATGTCGATGCACGAAGAATGCGCGGCGCGCGGCCCTTTGTCATGACCAACCTCAAGAAGAGCGAGGGGCTGGACCGCATCATCCAGTTCATCGAGGCCAAGGGCGGACTTGAAAGGCCGGCGCATGCGAAGGCAATCTAGCTCTCGTGCCCCGGACGCAGCGCCATAAGCGCGTTTACGCGCGTCTTTGACGCGCTATGGCGCCGTTCTTCACGGCGTGGTGCGCTGCAGAGCCCGGGGCTGTAACAATCGCCGGTGTTCGTATGGTCCCGGCTCTGCGGAGCGGCATGAAGAATGCGGCACCGCGTCCGGGACACGCTCGTCTCAAGACTAGAAGACGTCTAAATGGCGTTAACGCGTTAACGATTGTGGCGTCGAAAATAGTTCGCCGATCGCCGGAACCAAATTGAAGCGGTGCGATTAGCGTCCTTCAGGCTGTGCCAGCCGACGCGCGTGGCAATGCTTGTCCCCTAACCGCAGTTGCGTACCGATGACCGCTTCTTCATTATCCCGCTCGACTCCACGAGTTACGCAATTCATTCCAAGGGTCATGCCGCGATCGGCAAATATTCTCCTCATTTCCGAGTAAGCGCGTGGTTCGTCTGGGTTTCATTATCGGTCTGGTCGCAATGATCGGGGTTCTGTTCTCCGGTATCGCGGCCTATCGCGTACACGATCAGGAATTGACCATCGACGGCATCGCGCTGGCGCGCGCGATCGATATTCACGCCAGCCTCGTTCAGGACCGCTTGACCGAGCGCGAATTGCTGGCGCGGGTCGCCTCCGGCCTGTTCCGCGCGCCCTCGGTGATGAAGGCCAACATGCTGCAGCCGCTGCGGTCGTCGATCTACGCCTTCAAGACCGATTTCGTCGTCGCCAACTGGATCGCGCGGCTGCAGCCGGACGAACTGGAGTCGGCGCGCGCCGAGCTCGCAAGCGCCGGCTTCCCGAATCCGACGATCCGCGATCACGATGACAATCCTCTGGATACGCGCCCGCTCGGCGGGCCGATCGACGTGGTGATGGACGTCGAACCACGCAACGCGCAGACCATGGCATTCGCCGGCCGCTCCCTCGACCGCAGCCAGGTGCTGGGGCCGATGCTGGCGCGGGCGATGGACCAGGGCAAGCCGGTGGCCTCCGATCCGCTGCCGCTGCTGCATCCGAATGGCCCGGCAGGGCTGGTCCTTGCCGCGCCGGTTCTGCAGGAAGGCGACGCGTCGCCCGCGGGGTTCGTGACGTTTTCCTACGAACTGGCGCCGCTGATGCTGACCAACGACGATCTGTCGCTGTTCTCGGTGGTGCTGAAGGATCCGCGCAGCGAAGGCGGCGAACTGATTGCGGATGATCGCGGCAACGTCACGGCGCGAACCGCGAGCCAGGACGCCCCGGCGCCGTCGATGACCCGCACCGTGACGTTCGGCGGCCGCGACTGGTCGCTGGGCTATTATGCCAAGACCAACGCGACGAAGCGCGCGCAGCAGACCGCCGCGATCGTGGCGGCGATCGGTATCGCGCTGACCAGCATCGTCTGCGGACTGTTCGGATATGTCGCCTACAGCAATTTGAGGCTTCGCCGCGAAATCGAGGTAAGAATCGGATTCGAGCGGCGCCTCACGGCCGTGATCGACGAACTCAATCATCGCGTGAAAAACATCCTGGCGGTGATCCAATCGATCGTGACGCGCACGCTGCGCCACGGCTCCGATATCAACGTCGCGCGCGAATTGTTGATCGGCCGCATCCACGCCATGTCGAACGTGGTTTCGCTGCTCAGCGAGAGCCAGTGGCAGGGCGTCCAGCTGAAAGGGCTGTTCGAGTCGCGCGCCATTCCCCACGCCGACCGCATCGCGGTGTCCGGTCCGGACATCAACGTCAGCGCGCGCGCCGCGCAAAGCCTGTCGCTGCTGTTTTTCGAACTGGCGTCGCATTCCGACGAAGGGCTGTCGTTGGTCGGCAAGCATCCGAACATCAAGGCGTATTGGGAAGTGACCGGCGAGGCGCCTAACGAAATATTTCATTTCCGCTGGGAGGAATCCAACACCAGCGCCGCGACCCGCCGGGCGGACAGCGATTTCGGAATCATCCTGCTGGACCGGGTCGCCCCCGAGGCGCTCGGCGGCACATCGAAGCGCTACTTTACCGAGGCAAGCTACGTCTATGAGCTCACCGCGCCGATGGAAACCGTCATCGACATGACGGAACGCGATCGCACCGAAGCGCTGTCCGCGCCGGTGCAGCGGGTGTCCTGAAGTGTCATGCGCGGGCTTGACCCGCCTGCGCGGCCGAAGCCGCCTCGGCGGGGCGCGCGCCTCCATCCTTCTCCAACCACACACTCAACCGTCATCCTGAGGAGCCGCGCGCTTGCGCGGCGTCTCGAAGGAATGGCCGCGAGCGCATGTGGCGATCCTTCGAGGCGCGCCGAAGACGGCGCGCACCTCAGGATGACGGTGGAATGTGTGGCTTGGAATGACGCCGGCGCGTCAGCCTCCGCTGCCGCCGATCACGGCGCGGACTGTGTCGTCGGGGCCGAAATCTTCCGCGCCGTCGACATAGAGCAGTGCCGAGAGTTTGGAGCGCGCGCGGTTGACGCGGCTCTTGATGGTGCCGACCGCGCAGCCGCAAATTGCTGCCGCGTCTTCATAGGAGAAGCCTGACGCGCCGACCAGAATCAGCGCCTCGCGCTGGTCCTGCGGCAGCTTTTCCAGCGCCGCGCGAAACTCCTCGAATTCGAGATGCGCATTCTGCGCCGGCTGGGTCTTCAGCGTCTTGGCGTAGCTGCCGTCGGCATCCTCCACCTCCCTCCGCCGCTTGCGGTAGTCGGAACGGAACAGGTTGCGCAGGATCGTAAACAGCCAAGCCGGCAGGTTGGAGCCGGGCTGGAATGAGTCGATATTGGCGAGCGCGCGCAACAGCGTTTCCTGCACCAGGTCGTCGGCGCGGTCGCCATTGCCGCTGAGCGAGATCGCGAATGCGCGCAGGCTGGGTACCGACGCCAGGATGTCGTCGCGCAGTTGATCTGTGAGAGGCATTACTCCCTCCCGTCGGGTTTAGCTGTTGGGTCGCCCCCTGTGCCGGCCTCCGGCGTATCAAGCTTGCGGATCAGCTCCGCAAAGCGGTCCGGCACACCCTGCCGCACGACGTCGTCATACATCGCGCGCAACTGATGGCCGATCCGGGATTGAATCTCGGCATTGAGCCCGCCCTGCTTGCCGGGCCCGGGGCTCTTGCTTAATTGAGACTTCACTTCTTTCATGACCCTGATCCACGTTTCCCCAAGAGTTAAGTCTCTAGAAATCCAAGAATTTTGCTTGATTTTCGGAGTCTTGGCAGCATCTGTAGGGTTGCTAATTCCAAGTGGGGCGGAAAGTTCCGGAAAAAGGGAACTTTTATCCGGCTGAGGCGTAGATAGGCACTTGTGGGGAACCGGCCACCCCGTACCAATGCGCTTTGGCCCTAGACAGATGGAGTGGGGATGTCCCGATCACAGCTGGTTGCCGAACATTTACCGTTATTGCGGCGCTATGCCCGGGCTTTGACGGGAAATCAGGCCTCGGGGGACGCCTATGTGGGGGCCATGCTGGAGGCCCTGCTGCAGGACCAGTCCCTGCTTGACGAGCGGCACGGACCCCGGGCCGGACTGTTCCGGCTGTTCACCCAGATCTGGAACTCGGTGTCACTCAACGAAAACGCCGAGGTGATCCCGCTGTCGAGCCCTTCCGAGCGCCGGCTGTCGAATATCACCCCGCTGCCGCGTCAGGCGTTTCTGCTGCTGTCGCTGGAAGGCTTTTCGGAAGAGGAAGTCGGTTTCATCCTGGACAAGGACATCGCCGAGACCCGGAAGCTGGCGGATGCCGCCGGCCGCGAGATGGCGGCGGAGATCGCCACCGACGTGCTGATCATCGAGGACGAAACCTTCATCGCCATGGACCTCGAAAGCCTGGTGAAAAACCTCGGCCACAACGTCATCGGCGTGGCGCGCACCCATTCCGACGCCGTTGCGTTGGCGAAAAACCGCAAACCCGGCCTGATCCTGGCCGACATCCAGCTGGCCGACGGCAGCTCCGGACTTGACGCCGTCAACGAGCTGCTGCGCACCTTCGAGGTGCCGGTGGTGTTCATCACCGCCTATCCCGAGCGCTTCCTGACCGGCGAGCGCCCCGAGCCGGCGTTCCTGATCTCAAAACCGTTCCAGCCCGCGATGGTCTCCGCCGTCGCCAGTCAGGCGCTGTTCTTCCAGCGCAACTCGCGCAACCGCGCGCCGAGGGCGGCGGCATCGTAATAAGCTGCTGTTTTCAAAAATAATTCAACGCCGCAACGATCGCACGTTGCGGCGTTTTTTTGTTGCTGTCGATTTCAGGGCAAAAAAAGCAGGGCGCAGCTGGCATCACCACAGCTGCGCCCCACGTCGCCGGTCAATTGGGGCAGGGGGATAACCGGCTGCGGTGACTACGCGCAGCCCCCGAAACCGTTCCCGGGCCACGAAAATATTTTCGTACACAGTTAAGTGATAGCCGCGTTCCGAACCCGACATAGCAGCCCGCGTTGTGAACCTGTTCGCCGTTGCGGCGACACAGAATAAAGGCGGGCAGGCCATGTCCCAGGTATTTTCAGGAATTTTGGGTGCAATCGCGGTTTCGCTGAGCTTTGGCGCGGCGCAGTTTGCCTCGGGCAGCGATCTCCGCGGCCAGCAGGCCGCAGCTCCAGCGCAAGAGGTAACCGTCAACCGGCAAGCCAAGGCCGATCGCGCCGACATGCCGACGCTATCGTTGAAAACCCAGACGATTTCGGTAGGGGTCGACGGTCTTTCCGACACCTCCGTCCTGGTTCGCGTGCCGGTCGCGCAAACCCGCAAGGAAGCCCGCAACATCCCGCCGGCGCCGACGGTGAGCAAGCAGCCGGTGGCCCGCACCGTGGCGTGCGAGCCGGTGGTCAGCGTGCTGACCGAGGTTGCAAAACAGCTGCAACCCGGCCGCTGCGTGACCTGAGTATCAAGCAGCCTTACCGCGCAGGTTTCGGCAGGGCAGTCTTCCGAATGAGATCGGCGCACTCCGCAAGCATCGTACGCTGCAGGTTCATTTGCGATATCTGCGCAACTCTTGCCGAAGGCAGGAAGCGTTTCATTTCGACATAGAATGCCTTGGCGGTATCTTCCTTCGCGAGTTGCTCAATACGCGCGTTCGCTGTGGCTTCAACGTCGGCCGTTCCGTAGTCGGCGAACTTCTTGAGCACCATCTCGCGGTCAGCCGTCGCGCCGAGCTTGTTGAACAGAAACCATACGTCCCACACATCGCGGAATTTGAGCGCGGTCCTCGCGGTCAATGCGACGGCTTTGTCCGCAAGGATTTCGTGGGGCGTTTCGGTGTTGAGGATGACGTCCTGGATCTGTACTAGCCCCGGCGTGACGCCAACGACCACCGGCTTTAAATCGTAGGACGGAACGTTTGCGAATTCGATCTTGATGTGAGATGTCGGTGCGTTCGGTGTCGGACGGACAGGCACTATGATCTGCCAGACTGCAACGTTCACGTCGCTTCCCTCTACGAGCTCGGGTAGAGCCGGATGTTTTAGCACGATCTGTCCTGCATCGATGTCGAAGTCGCGCTGCAGGGTTTTCCTGGTGATTTCGAGGGCCCTGTCGACGAGGCTCTCAAAATCAACGTCCTTAAGGTAGGAGCCCGCTCTTCCGCACACGAAGTCGAGGTCTTCGCTGTAGCGCTCGCCGCCATAGCACAAGCGCAACGCGGTCCCGCCCTGGAAGATGACGTGCCGCAGGATGCCCGTCTCGGATAGCGCGGATAAGAGATGAAGGTGGATAGCCTCCTTCATGAGATTTTGGTCCATGCCCGCTTCGATGCCGCGGCGCTGGATGAAGGCATCAATCGCGCTCTTAAGGCCGGCGGCTTTGCTGCTCATGATGGCGCTCTTCTTTGGTGATGGCCTCGGCGAGAGTTTCGTGGTCGATCAGATCGAGATTCCGGCCCACGCGTCGCAGGTCGCGGACGGCGGTTCGTACTGTAGCCTCGAGCGTCCCGTCGTCTTGGGCGACAACGTCGGTACCGACCCTGATCTCCCGATCGGTGTGTGTAAACTCAATCGCTCCCCATGGTGTCTCGAACCGTCCAGGCGATCCCGTGGTCATGCAGGTCAGGGCTGTCGCGATCTGTGAGATGGCGCCGGCTTCCGATAGCTTGGTTTCCAGGCTCACATAGTTGATCTCCCTCGGGCGAAGGAAGCGTAGAAGACCGCGCTTGGCGTCCGGTGGCCTGGAGCGAGCGTGCGGGTTGACGTAGACGCCCCGGGCTGCGCGGATCAGGACACCCTGGTCTGACAGACGTTTGGTCATTAACTTGAGGTAGGCGGGCTCAATTCCGCCCATCAAGGCCGAAAAGCTTGAAGGCGTGAAGGCCCAGACGCCGGAGGCGTCCGCCTTGGAGAGGTTTTGGCTGAGGTCGCTTCGCTTCATAAGTCGTATATTAGTTATCAAAAATGATAACTACAAGATGACTTGCTTCCTTCCGCAGCCAAGAACCGGCCCAAAATGCCTGAGACGCGATCAGTCCGTGGGCAGTTGCGGCGCATCGACGGGCGTCAAATGCTCCTTGAGAATAAGGCCGACGATCAATATCGGTGACGACAGGAAGCCGCCCATCGGTCCCCATAGCCAGGTCCAGAACGCCAGCGCCATCAACACGGCAAGCGCGTTCAGCTCGAGGCGCCGGCCGATAATGGTCGGCGTGACAAAATGTCCTTCCAAAAACGTCAGCCCGACAAAGGCGAGCGGCGCCATCAGTCCGGCGCTGAGCGTCGAGAACGACATCACGCCGACGGCGGTGAGAACCACGAACGTCGCCACCGGGCCGATAATGGGGAAGAAGTTCAGCGTTGCCGCAAGCGCCCCGAGTCCGGCGGGATTCGGCATCCCGGTCGCGGCGCAAATGAGCCCGGTCGCAGCGCCAACGCCGAGATTGATCGCGGTCACCATCAACAGGTAGCTGCCGAGGCTGCCTTCGATCTCATTGAGAATTCTCAACGTGCGCAGCCTGGTGTCGCGATCGGCAAACGTCATGATCAGGGCCCGGCGCAGATCCCGCCAGCTTGCGATGAACAGGATCAGCGTGGCGGCGAACAGCAGGAATTCGGTGAAGGTCGGCGACAGGAATTCGAAGGTGGGCTGCACCCATTCGAATTTCGGCATCTGGAACGGCGAGCCCGGCAGCGTCTCGGAGCCGCCGAGCATGGCCTGCAGCTGCTGCCAGAGCGCCAGCGGCCGGTCGAACATGTGCATCTTTTCTTTCAGCATCGCGCCCAGCTCCGGCAGCCGCGTGCTCCATTCGATCAGCGGCGAGGCAATCAGCCCGACGATAAAGGCGACCCCGGCGCAGGCTGCGATCACGATCAGCACCGCCGATACCGATCGCGGGATGTGGCGCTTTTCGAGATAACCGGCCGCCGGCGACAGCATGGTGCCGACGACGAATGCGGTCGCCACCGGAAGGAAGAAGGCTTTTGCGAAATACAGCACCGTGACAATCGCGATGACCAGCAACGCCACCAGCGCGAAGGCAACGACTTCGGCGCGCCGGATGACCGGCGGCTGATCGGCTTTGCTGTCGGGCACGGGCGTGCCTGACGTCTCGGCAGGAATCGCCCGCAACGGACTTGCCCCGGAGTTGCGCCGTTCTTTCGGAAGATCGTTGCTCAAATCCGTCCCAACAGAGCCAGGATCAGAACAATGACCAGGATGGTGCCGACAATGCCCGATGGGCCGTAGCCCCAGGAATTGCTGTAGCCCCAACTCGGGATCACGCCGAGCAGCACGAGGATCAGAAGAATGACGAGTATGGTGCCGAGCGACATGAGCGTAACCCTCGCTATTCAGCCGGGATCGCTATCAACCGGACTACGCGCGCTAACCTCGCCGCGCTGAAAAAGTTCCATCGCGGAAACGTGAGAGCCGGCGAGGTTGACAGGGGCGTCGGCGCAGCTCGGTCAACGGAACTGTAGTGCCCTGGTCGAGTTGGTTGTGCAGTCGCATCACCGATGCACGTCGAACGGGGCAGATCATGGCACAATTTTCCGAAAATCGCAGACAGGCGTCGCGCGCAACCGCTGCGCTGATTTCCGCCGCGGTGCTGCTGGCGCCCGCATTCATGGCAACGCAGGCGTCGGCGCAGGTTTTGGGCTACGCGGCAGCACCGTCGAGCGCGTTTCCTTCGGAGGACGCGGCACTTGCCCTGCCGGAGGATGAATCGAGCGCAGTGCCGGAGCGGCTGCGCCGCGCGGTAGTTGCTTACGATACACACGAAGCGCCGGGCACCATCATTATCGATACCGGCCACACCGCGCTTTATTTCGTGCTCGGCCAGGGCCGCGCCGTCCGCTATGGCGTCGGCGTCGGCCGCGAAGGCTTTACCTGGTCCGGCGTGCAGAGCATCAGCCGCAAGGCGGAGTGGCCGGATTGGCATCCGCCGGCCGAGATGATCGCCCGTCAGCCCTATCTGCCGCGCTTCATGGCGGGCGGACCCGGCAATCCGCTGGGCGCTCGCGCCATGTATCTCGGCACCAGCCAATACCGCATCCACGGCACCAACGATCCCTCGACCATCGGCAAGTTCGTGTCGAGTGGCTGCATCCGCCTGACCAATGAAGACGTGACCGACCTGTTCAGCCGCGTCGATGTCGGCACCAAGGTGGTGGTACTGCCAAAGACTGCCGCGCCGCACTTCGAAGCGAAAGGCACCATTACGGTTCGCCCGACGGCGGCCGCCGCGCCGCGTCCGGTGGTGGCCCGATCGGACCGCCAGGCGATGAACCTTTCCACCTCAGCGCTTTACTAAGCGAGGCAGTCCCGCCGGAGCACTGATATGAGATCGAGATCAGCCAACCGGTGGGGCCTCGGGGCGGTAATCGCGGTGTGCGTCTTGAGCGCGGCGCCGACGGCGCAAGCGCGGGATTTTTTCACCGCGCTGTTCGGCGCATTCTCCGACAATCCGTCACTGGCGCCCGCGCAACCGGAACGTTCGGCGCCGCTTCCTTTTGCAAGCGAGGGTGATCCGTTCGGCCGGCCGGCTCCGCCTGCGCGCCCCCGCGTCTCGTATTCAGGTGGAGGCGGTGGCGATCAGGCGTTTTGCGTGCGCACCTGTGACGGACGCTATTTCCCGATCACGGCTGGCGATGGCCAGAGCCGCGCCGCCTCCTGCAACAGTTTCTGCCCGGCCAGTGAGACCAAGGTGGTTTACGGCAGCAGCATCGACAGTGCCACGACCGAGAAGGGTAAACCCTATTCCGACCTGCTCAACGCGTTCCGCTATCGCAACGAGCTGGTCGCAGGCTGCACCTGCAACGGCAAGGACCAGCTCGGCCTCGCGCCGGTGAAAATCGAGGACGATCCGACACTGCGCAAGGGCGACATCGTCGCCGGCGCAAACGGGCTGGTGGTTGCTGCCCGCGCCTCCGACAGACGCGGTGCATCGTTGAACTTCTCGCCCGCTTCGGCACAGCTGCGCGCGAAGTATCAGCGCGTCCCGGTCGTGGCGGCTGAATAGCGGGTTCCCATAGTGGAACCCTTCGGTTCCCCACGCGTTGGGATGATGTCGCGCGCGTCGCGTCGCTCAGACCAATGAGGGAATTGCTATGCTGATGGGCGCCCTGATCACCTTCCTCGTCGTCATTCTCATTCTCTATCTGATCAACCTGCTGCCGCTCGACGGCCGCGCCAAGCAGATCGCCCGCGTCGTGGTGATCATTTTGGGCGTGATCTCGCTGCTGAAATATATCGCGGTGTTTTAGGCACCCAGACACTCAACTTCGTCATTCCGGGATGCGCCTCCTGGCGCAGGCCCGGAATCCATAACTCGTGGTTATGGATTCCGGGCTCACCCATCCAAGCCGGCCGTTGCCGACTTGGATGGGTGCCCCGGAATGACGACAAAAAAAGCCCCGGCCGACGGCGGGGCTTTTCTTGCGTGGATAGTGCGGCCTTACTTCAGTGTCCTGAACCAGTCGTCCACATCCTTGTGGATCTGATCTTTGGCAAAACCGTAACGCTGCTGCAGCTTGCCTTCGAGCTGCTCGCGGCGGCCTTCGATCACGTTGAGATCGTCGTCGGTGAGCTTGCCCCACTTCTCCTTGGCCGCGCCCTTGAATTGCTTCCAGTTGCCTTCAATCCGGTTCCAGTCCATCGCCATCTCCTCTTGCGTTGAGATGGCTTTGTAACGGGGAGGCAATTCAAACGTTCCGAACGGAACTGCGGCATAACACACCTCCGCTTATTGCGCACGTGCCCCGGACGCAGCGCAACGCGTAGCACTTGCGAAGCGGTGCGCTGCAGAGCCGGGGCCGCACAAAGCGCGGTGTTTTGGGCGGTCCCGGCTCTGCGGAGCGGCATGAAGAATGCCGCACCGCGTCCGGGACACGGTGATCACCCCGCCGCCTTTGCTTCCCGCCGCCGCGCGGTCAAAATGTATTCCGTGTAGCCGTTGGGCTGTTCGCGGCCCTTGAAGACCAGGTCGCAGGCGGCCTTGAAGGCTGTGCCGTCGAAACCGGGGGCCATCGGGCGGTACAGCGGATCGCCGGCGTTCTGCTTGTCGACGACGGCGGCCATGCGCTTCAGCGATTCCATCACCTGCTCCCTGGTGATGACGCCCTGATGCAGCCAGTTCGCCAGATGCTGGCTGGAGATGCGCAGCGTCGCGCGGTCTTCCATCAGGCCGACGTCGTGAATATCAGGCACTTTCGAGCAGCCGACGCCCTGGTCGATCCAGCGCACCACATAGCCCAAAATGCCCTGGCAGTTGTTGTCGATCTCCTGCTTCACATCGTCGGGCGCCCAGTTCGACTGCGACACCGGGATGGTAAGGATGTCCGACAGCTTTGCGCGCGGCCCACCCTTCTTCAATTCGTCCTGCCGCGCCAGCACGTTGACCTGGTGATAGTGCAGCGCATGCAGCGTAGCGGCAGTGGGCGAGGGCACCCACGCGGTGGTGGCGCCGGCCTGCGGGTGCGCGATCTTCTGCGCCAGCATGTCCGCCATCTTGTCGGGCGCGGCCCACATGCCCTTGCCGATCTGGGCATGGCCGGGAAGGCCGTCGATCAACCCGATATCGACATTCCAGTCCTCATAGGCCTTGATCCACGGCGTCGACTTCATGTCGTTCTTGCGGATCATCGGCCCCGCTTCCATCGAGGTGTGAATCTCGTCGCCGGTGCGGTCGAGGAAGCCGGTGTTGATGAAGCAGATGCGCTTGGCGGCATTCTGGATGCAGGCCTTGAGGTTGACGGTGGTGCGGCGCTCCTCGTCCATGATGCCGACCTTCAGCGTGTTTTCCGGCAGCGACAGCATCTGCTCGACGCGGCCGAACAGCTCGCAGGTCAGTGCTACCTCGTCGGGGCCATGCATCTTCGGCTTGACGATATAGACCGAGCCGGTGCGGCTGTTGCGTGTCTTGGTGCCGCCCTTGAGGTCATGGATCGCAAGCAGGCCGGCAACCGCTGCATCGAGCAGGCCTTCGGGAATATCCTCGCCCGCGCTGTCGAGCACCGCGTCGGTAAACATGTGGTGGCCGACATTGCGCATCAGCAGCAGACTGCGGCCATGCAACGTGAGCTCGCCGCCGTCGGGCGTCTTGTAGACGCGGTCGGGCTTGAGCGCACGCTTCAGCGTCTTGCCGCCTTTTTCGAAATCCGCCGACAGCGTGCCGTTCATCAGGCCCAGCGTATTGCGATAGATCAGCACCTTGTCCTCGGCATCGACCGCCGCGACGCTGTCTTCCATGTCGAGAATGGTGGAAACAGCCGATTCCAGGATCATGTCGGCGACGCCGGCCGCGTCATCCTTGCCGATGAAATGGCTGCGGTCGATCTTCACCTCGATGTGCAGCCCATTGTTGACCAGCAGGATCGCGCTCGGCGCCGCCGGGTCGCCCTGGAAGCCAGCGAACTGCGCGTTGGACTTCAGCGCGGTGGCGTTGCCGCTCTTCAGTTTTGCCGCGAGCTGCCCGGCAATGACGCTGTAGGCGATGACGTCGGTATGGCTTGCGGTCGCCAGCGGCACCGCGGAATCCAGAAACGTCTTGGCTTTCGCGACCACCCGCGCACCGCGCGCCTTGTTAAAACCCGCGGCCCCTTCGCCGGCCTCGTGCGGAATCGCGTCGGTCCCGTAGAACGCATCATACAGGCTGCCCCAGCGCGCATTGGCTGCGTTCAGCGCGTAGCGCGCGTTGGTGAGCGGCACCACCAGCTGCGGCCCGCAGATTTTTCCGATCTCTTCGTCGACATTGGCGGTCTCGACCTCATGCGTCGCCGGCTCGGGCAGCAGGTAGCCGATCTCCTTGAGGAACGCGGTATAGGCGTTCACGTCGAACGGCTTGCCCTTGTGGGCACGATGCCAGCCGTCGATTTTTGCCTGCAGCGCATCGCGCACCTTGAGCAGGTCGCGGTTCTTCGGCGCGAGATCGCGGATGATGGCGGCTAATCCCGCCCAGAACGCGTCCGGCGAAATCCTGCTCTTGGGGGCGGCTTCCATGGCAATGAAATCAAACAGGACAGGAGCGATCTTCAGTCCGTGGGCATCGATACAATTCATGATCTCGGATTTTCTCACGCGAAACGGCGCATATGCGCCGTTTTCAGGGGTAAAGAAGCAAAAAACGCGCCGCGAGGGGCGCCGGTTCCCGGCCTTTTAAACATGATGGCGCGAGGGGTAAACCCGAAAGGTGCCGTCATCCAGAGGAGGTCGCGAAGCGGCCGACTCGAAGGATGGCCACAAGCGCCCGTGGCCGTCCTTCGAGACGCCGCGCAAGGTGCGCGGCTCCTCAGGATGACGGTGGAGTTTGCGTCGGCCGGATCAAATATTCGCAGCAAGATCAACGAGTTCATCGAACAGAATGCCAGTCCTGGCCAGCATCCGCTCGATGTCGTCGGTGGCGTCGGAAACCGAGCGCATCGACGTATCGATGGTCAGTTCGCTGCCGGTCGGCGCCTGATAATCCTTGCCGATCCCGGTAAAATTGTTCAGGCCGCCGGCACGCGCCTTGGCGTAATGGCCCTTGGGATCGCGGCTCTCGCACACCTCGGCCGGCGTCGCGACATAAATCTCGCGAAACGCGGTGTCGGCGATGCGGCGCGCCGCGGCGCGGTCTTCCGCCGCAGGCGATACCGCGGCCACGATCGCGATGTGTCCATTGCGCGCAAGATGCGTCGCGACCTCCGCAAGACGGCGGATGTTTTCGGCGCGATCCTCGGCTGAAAAGCCGAGGTCGGCGTTGAGGCCGGCGCGCAGCGTGTCGCCATCGAGCAGGATTGGCGAGCCGCCCTGGCCGAACAGCCTGCGCTCCAGCGCGCGGGCCAGCGTGGATTTTCCGGAGCCCGGCAATCCCGTGAGCCAGACCACGGCGCCGGCATGGCGATAGCGCGCCGAGCGCTCGTCGGGACGCAATGCGGATTCCACCGGCACGATATCGACCGGAATTGCGCGCTGCCCGGCATCGACCGAAAGCACCAGACCGCCGCCGGCGATGCGGCCATTGACCTCGATCACCAGCCTCCCGGTGCGCGGATTGTCGGTGTACGGGTCGGCGGCCAACGCCTGCGCCAGCGAGACGTCGATCTCGCCGACATGATTGCGGGCGATCGCCTTGGTCTCCACGCTGGAAAGTTCGCCGGGATCCACCGCCTTTTCGATCGCGACGACGGTGGCGCGGGCTTCTTTGGTGCCGAGCCGGACCAGGACCGACGCGCCTGACAGCAGCGGCTTGTCGTGCAGCCAGAAAATCCGCGCGCGGATCCGCCGGGTGTCGCGCGGCGCAGTGTCGGCGTGCGCAATGACATCGCCGCGTTCGATGAACAACTCGCGGTCCAGCGTGATGCCGACCGAGCGTCCCGCGCCCTGGCGTCCCTTCACCGGCGTCAGCGGCCAGCTCTCCACGCTTTTGATTTTTGCGATCTTGGCCGACGGCATGATGACGATTTCATCGCCGGCGCTGAGGTGTCCGGACTCGATGCGTCCGGCAACGATGCGGCGGTCGTCGAATTTATAGATCGCCTGCACCGGCAGCCGCAGCGCCAACGCTTCCAGCGGGCGCGCAGGCTCGAGCGCGTCCAGCGCCTCGACCACCGTTGGCCCATTATACCAATCGATCCGCGGCGTGCGCTCGGCGACGCCGTCGCCGTCGCGCGCGGAAATCGGGATCACCGCCGACGGCGTGACGCCGAGGCCGGTCAAATGTGCCGAGATTTCCGTGCCGATATCGTTGAACCGCGCTTCGCTGAAGTCGACGCGGTCCATCTTGTTGACCACCACCGCGACCTGTTTGACCCCGAGCAGGTGCAAGAGATAGCCGTGCCGCCGGGTCTGGTCGCGCACGCCTTCCAGCGCGTCGATGATCAGCACCGCGCCGTCGGCCTGCGAGGCGCCGGTGATCATGTTGCGCAAAAATTCGGCATGGCCGGGCGCGTCGATCAGCACAACGTCGCGCGAGCGGGTGCGGAAGCGGATCTGGGTGGTGTCGATAGTGATGCCCTGGTCGCGTTCGGTCTGCAGCGCGTCCAGCAGGAACGACCATTCGAACGGCATGCCGCGTCGCGCGCTCACCGCCTTGAGCATTTCGAGCTTGCCCTCGGGCAGGCTGCCGGTCTCGTGCAGCAATCGACCGACCAGCGTCGACTTGCCGTGATCGACATGGCCGACGATGACGATGCGAACCTGCGGCCGCGTGGTGCCGTTCGGCGTTGTCTTTGTCGATTTGGAGAGCATCATGTTCATCGCGGCACCCACTTGGAATTCTTCTTACAGATAGCCGGCGACGCGCAGGCGCTCGAACGCATCCTCGGTCTCATGATCCAGCGCGCGCCCGGAACGCTCCGGTACCTTCGTGCTGTTCAACTCACGCAGGATTTCCTCGATGTTCGAAGCGTTGGACACCACGGGATGGGTAATGTCCTGATCTCCGAGCGAGCGGTAGCGCTTGCCGTCTTTCGCGAGATACAGCGGAATGATCGGGATATTTTCCCTTTGCGTGTAGGCCCAGATATCGGCCTCGGTCCAGTGCAGGATCGGGTGAATGCGTAAGTGAGCGCCGGGCGGCGGCGAGGCGTTGAACTGGTCCCAGAATTCCGGCGGCTGGTCGCGCACGTCCCATCCGCCTTCGGTGCCGCGCGGCGAGAACACGCGTTCCTTGGCACGCGTGGCTTCCTCGTCACGCCTGATCCCGGCGATCAATCCGTCGAAACCGTATTTGGTCAGCGCCAGCTTCAGTCCTTCGGTCTTGCGCGCGGCGGAGCGCGCCGCGGGCGGCAGCGTCGGATCGACGGCGTCGATCGGCGGGCAGGGCTCTACTTTGAGATCGAGCTCCCATTCCTTGCCGTAGCGGTCGCGGAACGCGTACATCTCCGGAAATTTCTTGCCGGTATCGACATGCAGCGCCGGAAACGGCACGCGGCCGAAGAACGCCTTGCGCGCCAGCCAGATCATCACATTGGAATCCTTGCCCAGCGACCACAGCAGCGCCAGCTTCTTCAGCCGCGCAAAGGCTTCCCGGAAAATGTAGATGCTTTGCGCTTCCAGCGCGTCGAGGTGGTCCATGGTGGGGGCAGGTGCCCGGTCCGCAATTTGCAGGCCTGGTACGCGAAGGGTTGCGGGCGCGCCCTGCAACACGGGAGGAGGGCGGGGGTTGTCAAGAAGGGTCATCTCTGCCACGCGCTGCTGGAGGACGAAAATTCCATAGTCTCAACGCCAAAGAGAAGAAATAAATTTCTCTTTCAGGCGCTTGCGCAAGACATAAATAGAAAATAATTCTAGTCAACCCCGCGCTGCGGGGGGAGCGGAGAATGGCATGCGCTTCCTGCCGATATTCCTCGATTTGCGCGCCGGCCCGGTACTGCTGGTAGGCAGCGGCGAGCTCGTGCGCGCAAAATTGCGGCTGCTGCTCGCGGCGGGGGCAAGCGTCCGCTGGCATGCGACCGACGGCGATTACCACGTCAGCGGACTCGATGCCGCAGACGCCGCGCGGATCGAACAGGCACGGGGCGATCCGTCGACCGCCGATCTCTCCGGTGTCATCGCGGTGCTCAGCGCGGGCGCTGGCGACCTCGGTCCGGCGATCTCGGCGCGCGCCAAGGTGGTCGGCCTGCCCGTCAATGTGATGGACGACGTCGCTCATTCGACATTTATTTTTCCCGCGATTGTCGATCGCGGCGACGTGGTGGTCGCCGTCGGCACCGGCGGCGCTTCGCCTGTGGTGGCGCGCCGGGTGCGCGAACGCATCGAAGCGATGCTGCCGGCGCGGATCGGCGATCTCGCAAGTTTCATCGGCCGCTGGCGCAAATCCATTCACGGCCGCATTGCCGAGTTTCCGCTGCGCCGACGTTTCTGGGAGCGGGTGTTCGATGGCCCGATCGGCGCGCTGGTGCTCGCCGGCCGTGGCGACGAAGCGGAAAGAGCGCTGAAGGACATTGCCGATCCGTCCGCCTTTGCCGGCGCGCAGGCTGGCGAAGTGAAGGGCAGGGTGACGCTGGTCGGCGCCGGCCCCGGCGATCCGGACCTGCTCACCATCAAGGCGTTGCGCGCGCTGCAGGATGCCGATGTTATTTTTTATGACGAACTGGTGTCGCCTGAGGTGCTCGATCGCGCCCGCCGCGATGCCGCGCGGATTCCCGTTGGACGCCGTGTGGGAAAACCCGGCATCGGTCAGGATGCGATCAACAAACTGCTGATCGATGCTGCGCAATCCGGAAAGCGCGCGGTACGGCTGAAGGGCGGCGATCCGTTCGTGTTCGGCCGCGGCGGCGAGGAAGTCGAAGCGCTACGCGAGGCCGGCGTTGCCTATTCGGTCATTCCCGGGATCACCGCAGGCCTTGGCGCTGCCGCCGAATCCGAAGTGCCGCTGACCTTCCGCGGCGAAGCGCTGCGCATCACGTTGCTCACTGCGCATAAGGCAAAGGATGCCGAAACCGTCGACTGGAGCACGTTGACCGATCGTAAGATGACCGTGGTGGTCTATATGGGCATGACCGCGGCGCCCGCGATCCGCGCCGGCCTGCTGGCCGCGGGACGTTCGCCGCAAACGCCGGTCGGCGTGTTCGCGCGCGCAACCCGGCCGGATTCACAGGCCGTGGTCGGCGCACTCGAAAATCTCCCGGCGCTGGTGCGCGAGATAGAAGGCGGCCCTGCCATCCTGGTGATCGGCGACGTGGTCGCGCATTCCGCAGCCTGGCGCCAAGCAAATCTTAATTCCTTGCTCTCGAACTTTCAGGTTGCCGCCGAATGACCTCCCCGCTCGAACAGAAAAAAATCAGGATCACCGGCCCGTCGGTGGTCACCGCCAACCGCACCTGGGACGGCATCGTGATCTATCGCACGCCGTCGCATGGCTGGTCGCCTGATCTGTCGGATGCTGCGATCGTCCGCACCTCCGACGAGGCGCGCGCGCTGCTCGTCGAATCGATAGCCGACGACGTCGGCGCGATCGGCGCCTACATCGCGCCGGTCGATGTCAGTGACGACGGCGAAATCGAGCCCGGCAATTTGCGCGAACATATCCGGTCGGAAGGCCTCACCATCGACCTTCCGGTTCCGGCGTAAAGGCAAGTTTATGTACGCATACGACGAAATCGACCGCACGCTGATCAACGAACGGGTTTCCGAATTCCGCGATCAGGTGAAGCGCCGGCTGTCCGGCGAACTCACCGAGGACGAGTTCAAGATGCTGCGGCTGCAGAACGGCGTCTATCTGCAGCTGCACGCCTACATGTTCCGGGTGGCGATTCCCTACGGCACGCTGTCGTCGAAACAGCTGCGCCGCCTCGCGCATGTGGCGCGTCGCTACGACCGCGGCTACGGCCATTTCACCACTCGCCAAAACATCCAGTTCAACTGGATCAAACTGGCCGAATTGCCGGATGCGCTGGCCGATCTCGCCGAGGTTGGTATCCATGCCATGCAGACCTCGGGCAACAACACCCGCAACGTCACGTCAGATCAATGGGCGGGCGTGGCGCCCGGCGAGATCGAAGACCCGCGGATCTGGTCCGAACTGCTGCGGCAATACACCACGCTGCATCCGGAATTCTCGTTCCTGCCGCGCAAGTTCAAATTCGCCATCACCGCCTCCGCGCATGACCGCGCCGCAATCAAGGTGCATGACGTAGGCCTCCGCCTGCACAAGAACGCAGCTGGCGAGACCGGCTTCGAGGTACTGGTCGGCGGCGGGCTCGGCCGCACGCCGTTCATCGGCAAGACCATCAAACCGTTCGTGCACGGCCACGATCTCTTGAGCTATGTCGAGGCGATCCTGCGCGTCTATAACCAGTACGGCCGCCGCGACAATATCTACAAGGCGCGGATCAAGATCCTGGTCCACGAACTCGGCGCGGAGAAATTTGCAGCCGAGGTCGAGAACGAGTGGCGGCAGATGGACAGGAGCGCCCTGGCGCTCGACGACGCGGCGATCGAGGAAATCCGCTCGCGCTTCTCCTATCCGGCCTACGAAAAACTCGCCCACATGCCGGACGAGTTGAAGAAGGCCGCGCATGATCCGCAGTTCGAGGCGTGGCGCAAGAATTCGGTGTTTCCGCACAAGGTGCCGGGATACGCCATCGTCACATTGTCGCTAAAGCCGGTGGGCGGACCGCCGGGCGACGCCACCGCCGACCAGATGGATACAGTTGCCGATCTCGCCGACAAATATTCGTTCGGCGAGATCCGCGTCGGCCACGAGCAGAATCTGGCGCTGCCGCACGTGGCAAAACGCGATCTGCCGGCGCTGTGGCGCGCGCTGGATGCCGCGGGTCTCGCGACGCCGAATGTCAACCTGATCACCGACATCATCGCCTGCCCGGGCCTGGATTACTGCTCGCTCGCCAACGCCCGCTCGATCCCGATCGCGCAGGAATTGACGCGCCGCTTTGCCAACCACGACACCGCCAACCTGATCGGCAAGCTGCATGTCAATATTTCCGGCTGCATCAATGCCTGCGGGCATCACCACGTCGGCCACATCGGCATTTTGGGGGTCGAGAAGAACGGCGAGGAATTTTACCAGATCACCATCGGCGGCCGCGCTGACGAGCACGCCGAACTCGGCAATCTGATCGGGCCGTCGGTGCCCTATGCCGACGTCGCGGACGTGGTCGAGGATATCGTTGAAGCCTATCTCGCGCTGCGCGCGCGGCCCGACGAACTGTTCGTCGATACCGTGAAGCGGCTCGGCGTCGAACCATTCAGGGAGCGTGTCTATGCCACTCGTTAAACAGGGAAAAATTTCGGGCGACGCATTCGTCCATGTCGCGGACGATGCCGAGCTTCCCAGCGGCGGCGCAGTGCTGATCTCGGCCGCGCGGTTTCTCGCCGATCCGGACGCGCTGTCGCGTCGTCCCGGCAAGCTGGGTGTGATCTGGCCGAACAATCGCGACGTCGATGACCTCGTGCCGCATCTCGACCGGCTTGCGGTGGTGGCGCTGGTGTTTCCGACCTTCCGCGATGGCCGCGCCTACAGCCAGGCGCGGCTACTGCGCGAGCGCTTCAATTATCGCGGCGAGCTGCGCGCCACGGGCCAGGTGCTGCGCGACCAGTTCGTGTTCATGCTGCGCGCCGGGTTCGATGCCTTCGAGGTGAAGAAGGACAGCGACGCCGAAGCCTTCGCCAATACAGTGAAACGCTACTCGGTGTTCTACCAGCCGACCGGCGATGGCCGCGTCACCGCGCTGCATCGGCGGATGCAGCAGCGTCATTCGGAAAGTGCAGCGCAGTGAGCAGTCTCGCACATCGCCTGATGCCGGAGCGGACGCCGCTGACGGATGAGTTTCCCTCGGCCGAGGTGCTCGACCGCGCGCTGCGCGATGCACCGCCTCGGGAGATCATCGCCGCGGCGTTGCGCGCGGTCGGCCGCGACCGTCTCGCCGTGGTGTCCTCGTTCGGCACCGAATCCGCGGCGCTTCTGAAGGTGATGGCCGATGTCGATCCGGCAATTCCCGTGATCTTCCTGGATACCGGATGGCTGTTCGAGGAAACGCTTGCTTATCGCGATACGTTGATCGCGGCGCTCGGTTTGCGCGATGTGCGTTCGATAAGACCGCTGGAAAAAACCCTGGATCAGGCCGATCCCGAGCGCGATCTGTGGTTCTCCGATCCGGATGCGTGCTGCCGGATCCGGAAAGTCGAGCCGCTGGCGCGCGCGCTGGCGCCCTTCGATGCATGGATCAACGGACGCAAGCGCTTTCAGGGCCGCACCCGCGCGACGATTCCCGTCGTCGAGGAAGACGGCGTGCGATTGAAATTCAATCCGTTCGCGAACATCACGCGCGAGGAGGTCGCGGCGATCTACGCGGCCGCAAAACTGCCGCCGCATCCGCTGGCGGCGTCCGGTTACCTCTCGGTCGGATGCATGCCCTGCACCAGCCGCACCGAGCCGGATGAAGACGCGCGCGCAGGCCGCTGGCGCGGCCGGCCGAAGACGGAATGCGGCATCCACACCATCAAGACTTCGTAGCACAACAACGCTGCGAGACCGCGAACATTGGAAAGCGGTTTCGTTGACTAAAGGCGCCGTTGTCACGAGTTATATTCGCGTGGCTTGTGACAGCGCCGTCGTCAGGCCGAACGGAGATCGAGATGATTTGTCGTGTTCTTGCGGTCGTCGCAGCGTTGCTGTGGGCAGGCTCCGCCTATGCCGCAGACATATCGCTGCTCAACGTCTCCTACGATCCGACGCGCGAACTCTATGTCGATTTCAACAAGGCGTTTGCCGCGGCCTACCAAAAGCAGACCGGCAAGAGCGTCGAAATCAAACAATCGCATGGCGGCTCCGGCTCGCAGGCGCGCGCAGTGATCGACGGACTGAAGGCCGATATCGTCACGCTGGCGCTCGCCTATGACATCGATGCCATCGCCGCCAAGGGCCTGCTGGCTGCGGACTGGCAGCAGCGCCTGCCGCTAAATGCCTCACCCTACACCTCGACCATCGTTTTTCTGGTACGCAAGGGCAATCCGAAAAGCATCAAGGATTGGGACGATTTGATTAAAGCCGGAGTGAGCGTCATCACGCCCAATCCGAAAACCTCCGGCGGCGCGCGCTGGAATTATCTTGCCGCATGGGGCTACGCGCTGAAGAAATACGGCTCCGCGGACAAGGCGAAAAAATTCGTTGCCGACCTGTATCAAAATGTGCCGGTGCTCGACACCGGCGCGCGAGGCTCGACTGTCACTTTCGTCGAGCGCGGCGTCGGCGACGTGCTGCTCGCCTGGGAAAACGAGGCGTTTCTGGCGCAGCGGGAATTCGGCAAGGACAAGTTCGAGATCGTGTCGCCGCCGCGCTCGATCCTCGCCGAGCCGCCGATCGCTCTTGTCGATGCAGTTGCCGATAAAAAAGGCACCCGTGCCGCAGCCGAAGCCTATCTGAAATACTGGTACAGCAAAGAAGGCCAAGAAATTGCCGCACGCAACTCCTACCGTCCGCGCGATCCGGAGATCGCCAGGGAATACGAGGCGTCATTCGCGAAGGTCGAACTGTTCACCATCGACGACGTGTTTGGCGGCTGGACCAGGGCGCAGAAGGAACATTTTGGCGAAGGCGGCATCTTCGATCAGATCTACAAGAACTGATCCGAGCTTGTCTATTCAGGGGGCGTTGTGAGCGGAGCGGCGTCAAGGCGCAGCACCTTGCCGGGGTTTGGTCTCACCATGGGACTGACCCTGACATGGCTGTCGATCATCGTGTTGATTCCGCTGGCGGGCCTGTTTCTCAAGACCTTCGAACTGAGTTTCGATCAGTTCTGGGTCATCGTCACCAGCCGCCGTATCCTCAACGCGCTGAAACTGTCGTTCGGTCTCGCCTTCCTGGCGGCCATCGTCAATCTCATCATGGGAATGATCATTGTCTGGGCGCTGGTGCGCTACCGCTTTCCGGGCCGCCGATTGTTCGACGCCATCGTGGATATTCCGTTCGCGCTGCCGACCGCGGTCGCCGGCGTCGCATTGACTTCGCTGTTCGCAGAGAAGGGATGGCTCGGCGCGCCGCTCGCCGAACTCGGCATCAAGGTCGCGTTCACGCCGGTCGGAATTTTCGTCGCGATGATTTTCATCGGCATCCCCTTTGTGGTGCGCACGGTGCAACCGGTACTGCTCGATCTCGATGCCGAGATCGAGGAAGCCGCCGCCAGCCTCGGCGCCAACCGCTGGCATACGGTTTCAAAGGTGATCCTGCCGAGCCTGATGCCGGCGATGCTGACCGGTTTCGCACTGGCATTCGCGCGCGCGGTCGGCGAGTACGGTTCCGTCATCTTCATCGCCGGCAACCTGCCGAACGTATCGGAAATCGCGCCGCTGCTGATCGTGATCCGGCTGTCCGAATTCCGCTACGCCGATGCCACCGCGATCGCCGTAGTCATGCTGGTCGCCGCCTTCCTGATCATCTTCGCCGTCAACCGCATCCAGCGCTGGGCGCAGACCCGCATCCCCGCGCATTAGAGATTGACCGAGATGAGTCAAATTCAAATCGCGACAATGTCTACACCGGTCGATACCCGCACCGAGCCCTGGCTCGTTCGCGCCGTCATCATCGCGATCGCGGTGACCTTCCTCAGCGTCTTCGTGGTGCTGCCGCTGGTCGTGGTGTTTGCGCAGGCGTTCTCCAAGGGCATCGGCGCGTATTTCTCGGCGCTCACCGATCCTGAGGCGCTCTCGGCGATCCGGCTGACGCTCACGGTGGCCGCGATTTCCGTCAGCCTCAATCTCGTCTTCGGTGTAATTGCTGCATGGGCAATTGCGAAATTCGAGTTCGCCGGCAAGACGTTGCTGATTTCGCTGATCGACCTGCCGTTTTCGGTGAGTCCGGTGATCTCCGGCCTCGTCTTCGTGCTGCTGTTCGGCGCCCAGGGATTCTTCGGACCCTCGATGCAGGCGCACGACATCCCGGTGCTGTTCGCGGTGCCCGGCATCGCGCTGGCGACCACCTTCGTGACCTTTCCGTTCGTAGCCCGGGCGCTTATTCCGCTGATGCACGAGCAGGGCACCCAGGAAGAGGAGGCGGCAATCTCGCTCGGCGCCTCCGGCCTGCAGACCTTTTTCCGCGTCACTTTGCCAAATATCAAATGGGGCGTGCTGTATGGCGTCCTCTTGTGCAATGCGCGCGCGATGGGCGAATTCGGCGCGGTGTCGGTGGTATCGGGGCACATTCGCGGCGAGACCAACACCATGCCGCTGCTGGTCGAGATTCTCTACAACGAATACCAGTTCGTCTCGTCATTCGCGATCGCCTCGCTGCTGGCGCTGCTGGCGCTGATCACCCTGCTGGCCAAGACCATTCTCGAACGGCACCTGGACGAAGGACAAATCCCGAGTGGCGATTGAAGTCAAAAACATCGTGAAAAAGTTCGGCGCGTTCGCAGCGCTCGACAACGTCGACCTCAAGGTCGCCAATGGCGAGTTGCTGGCGCTGCTCGGGCCGTCCGGCTCCGGCAAGACCACGCTGCTGCGGATCATCGCAGGGCTGGACTGGCCGGACTCCGGCGCGGTCTCGTTCGACGGCGAGGACGCGCTGGCGCAAGGCGCCGGCGAACGCCATGTCGGATTCGTGTTCCAGCACTACGCGCTGTTCCGGCACATGACGGTATTCGAGAACGTGGCGTTCGGACTGCGGGTGCAGCCGCGCGCGATCCGCAAGAGCGAAGCCGACATCCGTGCACGGGTAAAAGAGCTGCTCGACCTGGTGCAGCTCGACTGGCTTTCCAGCCGCTACCCGAGCCAACTGTCCGGCGGCCAGCGCCAGCGCATTGCGCTCGCCCGGGCGCTCGCGATCGAACCGCGCATCCTGCTGCTCGACGAGCCGTTCGGCGCGCTCGATGCCAAGGTGCGCAAGGAATTGCGGCAATGGCTGCGCACGCTGCATGAGGAGATCAACGTCACCTCGATCTTCGTCACCCACGACCAGGAAGAGGCGCTGGAAGTCGCCAACCGCGTGGTGGTGATGGACAAGGGCCGCATCGAACAGATCGGCACGCCCGGCGAGGTCTACGATGCGCCTGCGACCGCCTTCGTCCACGGTTTCATCGGCGAATCGATCGTGCTGCCGGTGCATGTCGACGAGGGTCGTGTGCGGCTCGACGGCAGGGTACTGAACATCGCGCCCGACGGCGCCGCCTGCGGCCCGTCGCATCTGTTCGTCCGCCGCCATGACATGCAGGTCGGGCCGGTCGGCAGCGGCGTGCTGGAGGGCGCGGTGAAGCGGGTGCGCACCTTCGGTCCGACCCAGCGCGCCGAGGTGGCGCTGTCGCCGGACAACGGCGGCACGCTGATCGAAATCGACGCGCCGCGCGACCGTGAACTTCGGACCGGCGACATGATCGGCCTGCACCCGAGACGATACCGGATTTTCGCGGCGTAGGCCCCCAGCGTCGTCCCCGCGAAGGCGGGGACCCATAACCACCGGGATTTGTGGTCTTAGGAGAAGCCGCCCCAACGCCGTAAAAAAATGGATAAGTCGGGGGTTATGGGTCCCCGCCTTCGCGGGGACGACGTATTCATTGTAATGACGGACCCGCGCGTTCACCTTTCAGCCATGGTTGGTATGCAACAACTGACCCTCGACCCTGGGGGAATTTCGAATCATGCGCATGGCGGTGGCCATACTCGGCCTGTTGGCGCTCGGCGGCTGCGCCGCTGAGGCGCCGCTCAAGGAAGAGCCGGCGTTCTATCTCAGCATGGCCCATGGCGGCGCCAAAGTGGATCCGGGCGTGGCCGCGTCGATGATCTCGGGCTATCGCCAGAACAACGGCCTCGGCGCCGTGGTCGTCGACCCCGCGCTGATGACATTGGCGGAATCGCAGTCGATGGCGATGGCCAGCCGCAACAAGCTCGACCACGACGTGACCGCGCCGCTGGCAAAGCGCCTGAACGCGTCGGGATATCCCGCGACCCTGGCGGTGGAAAACGTATCGGCCGGCTATCACACGCTGGCGGAAGCGTTTTCTGGCTGGCGGGATTCGCCGCCGCACCGCGCCAACATGCTGAAAAACGGTGTCACAAAATTAGGCATCGCGGCGAGCTATGCTCCGAATACCAAATACAAGGTGTTCTGGACGCTCATTCTCGCCTCATCGGAAGCGCGATAACCGCGGCGTGATCTGCCGTGTTCCGTCCGTGATTGACGCCGCCGCGAACTGACGCCACGGTGCAGCCTTCTTCTTTGCAGATCGATCGATGACGATGACGGATTCCAGCAATCCTGCGCCTGCAACCTCGCCCGCGAGGGCAAAACCCGTCCTGGTCCTGCAGGGCGGCGGCGCGCTCGGGTCCTATCAGGCCGGTGCCTATCAGGCGCTGTGCCATCAGGATTTTGAGCCGGAATGGGTGGCGGGAATTTCGATCGGCGCCATCAATGCCGCGATCATCGTCGGCAACGCGCCGGAAAAACGCGTGGAGCGGCTCAAGGAATTCTGGGAGACGGTATCGTCGCCGGTTTCCTGGAATCCCGTCGTGCAGGGCGACCGGGCGCGCTCCTTGTTCAACGAGACCAGCGCGGCGTTGATCGCCACCTTCGGCGTACCCGGCTTCTTCACGCCACGGTTTCCGCCGGCGCCGCTGTGGCCGCAGGGCAGCCCGCAATCGCAGAGTTATTACGACACCACGCCGCTCCGTACGACGCTGGAGCGGCTGGTCGATTTCGACCGCGTCAATGCCTGCGAGACCCGGCTCAGCGTCGGCGCCGTCGGCGTGACCTCGGGCAATTTCAAATATTTCGACAATTTTGAATTCAGGAAGCTTGGCAAGCGAATCGGCCCCGAACACATTATGGCGTCGGGGGCCTTGCCGCCGGGCTTTCCGTCCATCGTCATCGACGACGAGCACTTCTGGGACGGCGGCATCGCCTCGAACACGCCGCTCGATTACGTGCTCGATGAGGATACCACGGACGATCTCCTGATCTTCCAGGTTGACCTGTTCAGCGCGCGCGGGCCGTTGCCGGAGACGCTGCTCGAGGCCGCGGAGCGCGAAAAGGACATCCGCTTTTCCAGCCGCACCCGGATGAATACCGACAAGAACAAGAAGATTCACGATGCCCGCAAGGCGCTGCGCGACCTGCTTTCGAAATTGCCGGACGAACTGAAGAGCGATCCGTCGGTAAAATTCCTCTGCGAAGTATCGAAGGAAAATACCGTCACCGTGGTGCATTTGATCTACCGCAGCAAGAACTACGAATCCTCGTCCAAGGACTACGATTTTTCCCGCGTCGGCATGGTCGAACACTGGAACGCCGGCGCGCGCGACGTTCATCTGTCGATGCGTCACAAGGATTGGCTGGAACGGCCGCAATCCGACGAGACCATGGTGACCTACGATCTCACCGGGGATGGCACTGAGACTTTCGACGACAAACAGGAGCAGAACCAATGGGTACGTTGACAGGCAAGACCGCGGTGGTGACGGGATCGACCAGCGGCATCGGCCTCGCTTATGCGCGCGCCTTCGCCGGCGCCGGCGCCAATATCGTGCTCAACGGCATGGGCGCGCCCGCCGACATCGAGAAGGAACGCGCCGCGATTGAATCCGATTTCAAGGTCAAGGCGGTACATTCGCCGGCCGATATGACTAAACCTTCGGAAATCGCCGGCATGATCGCGCTGGGTGAAACCAGCTTCGGCTCGGTCGATGTGCTGGTCAACAATGCCGGCATCCAGTTCGTCTCCCCGATCGAGGAATTCCCGGTCGACAAGTGGGATGCCATCATCGCCATCAACCTGTCGTCGGCGTTTCACGGCATCCGCGCCGCGGTGCCCGGCATGAAGAAGCGCGGCTGGGGCCGCATCATCAACACCGCTTCCGCGCATTCGCTGGTGGCCTCGCCGTTCAAGTCGGCCTATGTCTCGGCCAAGCACGGCATCGCCGGCCTCACCAAGACCGTGGCGCTCGAGCTTGCCACCTTCAAGATCACCTGTAACTGCATCAGCCCCGGCTATGTCTGGACCCCGCTGGTCGAAAAGCAGATCCCCGACACCATGAAGGCGCGCAACCTCACCAAGGAGCAGGTCATCAACGACGTGCTGCTGGAAGCGCAGCCGACCAAGCAGTTCGTCACTTCCGAGCAGGTCGCGGCACTGGCGCTGTTCTTGTGCGGCGACGACGCCGCGCAAATCACCGGCTCCAACCTGTCGATCGACGGCGGTTGGACGGCGGCGTGATGATCCGGTGCGTAGGGCGGATCAGCGTAGCGTAGTCCGCCGTCGGTTGCGAAGGCGGCGGGTTACGCTTCCGCCTTCGCTCGTTGAGCCACCGTGGATGCGGGTCGCTAACCCGCCCTACGATTTTTTCCGAACGCCAGCACGTGCAACCCCAACCGCCGCCGCACGATCCAGAACAGCAGTACGGTCTCGAACACCAGCGCCAGCGAGGTCGCGGCCGCGGCGCCGTGGCCGCCGAAGCGCGGGATCAGCACGACGCACAGCACGACATTCATGACAAAAGCCGAGGCGTAGGCCAGTGCGCAGACGTGCTGGTGACCGAGCATGTTGAGCAGCCGTTCCACCGGGCCGATTGCGGAACGCACCACCAGGCCGATGGCGGCAATGAACATGATGTCGTAACCGGCGACGAATTGTGGCCCGAACAGCCACAGCAGCGGCTTGCCGAAAACAAGCAGCAATGCGGTCGCAGCGACAGACGGCCAGAACGTCCATTTGATGGCGTGCGCGACGTAAGCGGAGAGACGCGCCCGATCGCCGGTCGCATGATACTCGGCGAACCGGTGCGCCGTGGTCGCCGACATCGCGTAGTGAATGAACGACACCAGCGCCAGCGTCTTCACCACCGCGAAATAGACGCCGACTTCCTCGGAGGAGCGGAATTGCTGCAGCAGCAGCACGTCGGTATAGGACAGCAGCAGATAAAATCCCTCGACCATCAGGATCGGCAGCGACACCGCGAGCCAGCCGCGGAAATCGTAAGTTTTGGGGCCGGCTTCGATGGTATCGCCGAGTCGGCGGTTCATCACGATCATCTGCCCGATCATGGCGATCCATACCGCGGCCGCGCTTGCGAGCATCGCGGCGGTGGCGCCGAGATGAAAGCCGAGCGCGAACGCGCCGGCGGTAAAACCGATGATCAGCGATTGGCGAACCACGAATTGCGGCATCAGGCCGAGCCGCATCCAATCGTGCGAGCGCGCGATGCCGTCCTGGGTGTTTGCTACCACAAAGGCCGGCAGCGCCAGGCAGCCGATAGTGAGCGGTACCACCGCGCCGGCTTCGATCCACGGTGACAGAATTTTCACGACGCCTGCGAGCAGCAGCGAGACGATCGAAGAGACGATAAACGTCATCCAGCGGCTGCCGGAAAGGAAGCCGCGCAGCAGCGCATGCTCGCCGCGCGTGCGGTATTCGGGAATAAGCTTTTGCGCGGAGACCGAGATGCCGAAATCCATCATGCTGCCGAGCAGCAGCACCCAGGTCCAGACATAGACATAGACGCCGTAATCCGAGCCGCTCATCCAGCGCGCCAGCAGGATCTGCGACAGATAGGCAAGGCCCGCGCTGACCACGCGGATGATGAAGATGGTGCCGGCGAGACGTTTTGTCAGCGACGCTTCCCCCGAGCCGCCGACGACACGACCACCTATCGCACGCAACCGCGCGAGTGCGCCGGCGGGCAAGGCTGGTGTGGAGTGCGCGTCCGTTACGGCCACGGAGAAACCCTCATTGCCGCGTCAGGCGGCGACGATCCGGATTATCAACGAATCGTTAAGATTCGGTTGGACACGCGCAAGACCCTCCGCCGTCGTCCCGGCGAACGCCGGGACCCATAACCACCGTAGCGGTTGTTGCACGAGGCGGCTGCCCCAGCGCGTCCAAAATGAGATGCCGGTGTGTATGGGTCTCGGCGTTCGCCGGGACGACGAGAACTAATTCAAATTCACATTGAACTCATATGCCCGCTCGCCGCCGACCAGCGTCAGTTTTAGCGCGGCGCCGTCGGGATTGGCACCCGGCGGCAGGCCGTCAAGGTCGAACGCGAAGCGCCTCACCCCGGGCGGGCCGTGCGCGAGCAATTTCGGCACCGGCAGCGCCCAGTCCGGGGTCGGGCCTTCGACGAACAGGTTGACCTCGGCGGAATCCGGTGCTGCGACGTCGACCAGCACGCCGGTCTTGCCCTCGCGCTTGACGTCACGGATGGTGAGCGGGTTGGGATCGCCGATCGTGGCCGGTTTCGGCACCGTGTCGAGCGCCGCGGACAGCGCTGAATCTTCGGTGCTGGCCACGCTGGTGAAGGCGAGTTCGGCGCTGGCCTCGACCGGGATGCAGAGCTTTTCGCATACCGCGTAATTGATATCAGCGCGCAGCGTCACCGGCTTGTCGGCATTTTTTGCGACGATGCGCAGCGGCAGCACCACCTGCTTCTGATACCCCAGCGAGATGCCTCCGGCACCATCGGCGATTTTCGCCGGTGCCGGCCACAGAATGGTCACCGCCTCGATATTTTCCGATTTTGAAAAATCGAACCGCGGTGGCACGCCGGAATCGCCGGGGTTGCGCCAGTAGGTGTGCCAGCCCGGCTGCAGTTGAATCGCGATGCCGCCGAGCAGCACGGCGCCGCTGCGCGAGCCCGCCAGCAGCCGCACCGCGGAATGGCCGTCCTTCACCCAGGGCGAGGAATCCTGCGCCCGTGCCTGCGGCATCAAGGACGAAGCAATGAGCGCGGCGGCGAAACCGGCGCGGATGGGAACTATCACGGTCATGAAACGTCTTTACCGCCAAGTGCCACCGCAAACCATTGAATTGCTTGTGATCCGCCGTGGTTTGGCACGAAGCTTGATTGACAGCGCGGGCACCCGATATCAGGATATCCGATGACATGAGAGTCCTGCGATGGACCTGACACGCAAAAAGCCGGCGGGCGGCCGAGGCAAGACCGCCGATCCCGGCGAAGATGAATCCGGCCAGGGCTATCTCGATGGCCAGATGCTGATTGCCATGCCGGTCATGGAAGACCCGCGCTTCGCGCAGTCGGTGATCTATCTCTGCGCGCATTCATCCGAAGGCGCCATGGGCATTATCGTCAACCGCCCGGCGGGCAGCATTGATTTTCCGGAATTGCTGGTGCAGCTCGACATCATCCAGAAGGCCGACCAGATACGTCTTCCCAAAGACGCCGGCAACATGAAGGTGATGCGCGGCGGCCCGATGGATACCGGCCGCGGCTTCGTGCTGCACTCCAGCGACTTCTTCATCGAAGACGCGACGCTGCCGATCGACGACAAGATCTGCCTGACCGCGACCGTCGATATTCTCAGAGCCATCGCCAAAGGCGCGGGCCCGAAGCACGCCATCCTGGCGCTCGGTTACGCCGGCTGGGCGCCGGGCCAGCTGGAAACCGAAATCCAGCACAATGGCTGGCTGCATTGCGACGCCGATCCCGATTTGATCTTCGGCCGCGACGTCGAGGAAAAATATTTGCGCGCGTTGCGCAAGATCGGCATCGATCCCGGCATGCTGTCGAATGAAGCGGGCCACGCCTGACTCTGTCGTCCCCGCGAAGGCGGGGACCCATACGCCGTGTCGTGCATGAGAACGGCAGCGCTCGTTGCCTTTCTTGCAAGCGTCGCAATTAAACTTTGAGTCTAGGGGTTATGGGTCCCCGCCTTCGCGGGGACGACGGCGGAGTCAACTCGCCGCCTCCAGCCGCTCTTCGGTCAGCAGCCGCATCGCGGCGTCGGCGTCCATCGGTTCGCCGAAGGCAAAACCTTGCGCGTATTCACAGCCCAGTTGATACAGCTCCACCGCGTCGGAATCCGTCTCGGCTCCCTCGGCGACCACGTCCATGCCGAGGTCATGGGCGAGCGCGATGATCGATTTCAGGATTACCGGCCGTGTGCCGCGGCTGGTGGTGCGTACGAAGGACTGGTCGATCTTGATGGTGTCGAACGGAAAGCGCTGCAGATAGGCCAGCGACGAATGGCCGGTGCCGAAATCGTCCAGCGACAATCCAGTGCCGAGCTCGCGGATCCGGTGCAGCATTTGCGCGGCGTGTTCCGGATTTTCCATCACCAGCGATTCCGTCAATTCGAGTTTCAGCGTGCCGCGCGCCACCGAGGAGCGCGACAGCACGGTGCGGATATCGTGGATCAGATCATGCCGCAGCAATTGCCGCGAGGAGACGTTGACGCTGGCGAAGATCGGCTCGCGCGAGCGCATCGCGCGCTGCCAGATCGAGAGCTGGCGCGCGGTCTGGTCCATCACAAACATGCCGAGATCGACGATCAGCCCGATCTCCTCGGCGATGGTGATGAATTCCTGCGGCGCCATCCGCCCGAGCTTTGGATGATCCCAGCGCGCCAGCGCCTCGAAGCCGGCGATGGAGCGATCCTCCAGCCGCACGATGGGCTGGTACAAAATGGTGATTTCCTCGCGCTCGATGGCGCGGCGCAGTTCGGATTCCAAGGTCAGCCGGTCGGTCTTGCGCGCGCGCATCGCCGGCTTGTAGACGTCGATGCGGTCGCCGCCGATGCGTTTTGAGTGATACATCGCCAGCTCGGCGTCCTTGATAATTTCTTCCGACAGCTGGGTCTGCGGGTCGCTGAGCGCCAGGCCAATCGAGGCGGTCAGGAAAATCTCGCGGTCGTTGAAAGCGATCGGCGCGCGGATGGTCTTGCGGATGGTTTCGGCAAACGCGGTGATCTTCGCGGAATCCTGTTCCGACATCAGGATCAGCCCGAACTGGTCGCCGGCCAGCCGCGCCAGCGTGTCCTGCGGCTTGAGGATGCGGGTCAGCCGCCGCGCCAGCGTCAGCAGGATGGAATCGCCGACCGCGATGCCGACGGAATCGTTGACCTGCTTGAAGCGATCGAGGTCGATCACCATCAAGGTCGGCCTCAAGTTCGGCATGGTTTTTGCGAAATTCGCCACCGCGCTGAGCCGGTCGATGAACAGCTTTCGGTTCGGCAGGCCGGTCAGATTGTCGTGCACCGAATCATGCAGCAGCCGCTCTTCGGCGTTCTTGGATTCGGTGACGTCGGTCAGCGTTCCCACCACGCGCGAAACTTCGCCGTCGGAGCCGACTACGGGCCGTGCTTTGAGCGCGAACCACATGAAGTGGCCGTCCGGCGTGCGCAGCCTAAAATCCTGCACCAGCCGGCCGCGGCGCTGGTCCAGCACGCTGTCGAGCGCGGCTCGGAATCGGTCCTGGTCGAGCGGATGCAGCACTTCCAGCCATTTCGCGGCCGGGCCTTCCAGCGTGCCGCGTTTCAGGCCGAGCAAAGCTTCGGTTTCGGGACTGGTAAAAACCTTGTCGGCCGCGACGTCCCAGTCCCAGATCAGGTCGCCGGAGCCGGTCAATGCGAGCGCGCGGCGCTCGATATCGGAGACGATGCCGGTAGTCATGCCGCCGCCCGCAAACGCGTGCTGCATCACCGTGAAGCCGATCAGCATCACGATCAGCACCAGGCCGCCAAGCAGCGCGGGACCGACGATATCGTTGGTGACGCTGCCCGCGACCGTCATGCCCGCCGCCACCACCCAGACCAGCAGCAGGAACCAGGTCGGGATCAAGAGCACCGCGCGATCGAAACCATGCGTCGACAGATAGACGATCAGCGCAAAACCGGCGAAGGCGATCAGCACCAGCGACATCCGCGCGATGCCGGAGGCGACCGCGGGATCGAACAGCGCCAGCGCCACGAGTGAGCCCAGGAAGGCGAGCCATCCGACGGTGATATGGGAATAGCGCACATGCCAGCGGCTCAAATTAAGATAGGCGAACAGGAACACCAACAGCGTCGCGGCCAGGATCGCCTCGCCGGCCGCGCGCCACACCCGTTCGGCATTGTTCGACATGTCGAGCACTTTGCCCCAGAAGCCGAAATCGACGCCGATATAGACCAGCACCGCCCACGCCAATGCCGCCGCGGCCGGGAACATGATGCTGCCCTTGACCACGAACAGGATGGTCAGCACCAGCGCCAGCAGGCCGGAAATGCCGATCACGATGCCCTGATAGAGCGTGAACGAATTGACCTTGTCCTTGTAGGCGTCAGGCTCCCACAGATAGAGCTGCGGCAGCTTGTCGGTGTTGAGCTCCGCGACATAGGTCACCACCGCGCCGGGATCGAGCGTGATGCGGAAGATGTCGGCGGTCGCGCTGTCCTGCCGCTCCGGGCGGTCGCCAACCGACGGCGTGATGGTCTCGATGCGCGACAGTCCGAGATCGGGCCACAGCAATCCCGACGACACGATGCGGTAATGCGGCGCTACGATCAGCCGGTCGAGCTGGTCGTCGGTGTTGTTGGCGAGCGCGAACACGACCCAGTTCTGTCCGCCCTTGCGTGCGCGCACTTCGATGCGGCGGACGACGCTGTCGGCGCCCGGCGCGGTTGAGACCTGGATGCGGTCGGTTTCGCTGCGCTGATGATCGAGGATCGCGGTGAGGTCGATGGCAGGCGCGTCACTGCGGACGCTGACGGCGTCGATGGCGCGCGCCGGCGGCGCGGCGGCAAAAATCATGAGGCCCAGCGCGAGCCGCGCAAGGCACCTGATCAGACGCAAAGTCGGTTCTCCCCGATCAACGCAACCAGACCTTTAGACCGGTCCGGCGTCGCCGCGATAAATGACATGAATGTGAGGGAAATCAAAGGGTTTCCGGCTTGAGCCGGCTCGCCTGTCGTCAGACCTTCAACACAATTTTGCCAATATGTTCGCTGGTCTCCATGCGCCGGTGCGCATCCGCCGCCTTTTCCAGCGGGAATGTGCTGTCCATCAAGGGTTTTACACGGCCCTCGCGCAACAGCGGCATCACCTTGGCCTCGATTGCGGCGACCATCGCCGCCTTGTCGGCGTTGGAGCGCGGTCGCAGCGTGGAGCCGGTGTGGCGCAGCCGTTTCACCATCAGTTTTGAAAAATTGACGGTCGCCTTGGGGCCGCCGAGGAATGCGATCTGGACCACGCGGCCGTCGATCGCAGCTGCGTCGTAATTGCGCTCGATGTAGTCGCCCCCGACCATGTCGAGAATGACATTGGCGCCGACGTCGCCGGTCGCCTTTCGGGTCTCGGCGACGAAATCCTGCGTCTTGTAGTTAATGGCGGCGTCGGCGCCGAGTTTTAAGCAGGCATCCGCCTTGTCCTGCGAGCCGACGGTGACGATCACTTTCGATCCGAACGCTTTTGCAAGCTGGATCGCCATGGTGCCGATCCCCGACGAGCCGCCATGGATCAGCAGGGTTTCGCCCGGCTGCAAAGCGCCGCGCTCGAACACATTGTGCCACACCGTCATCAATGTTTCCGGGATGGCGCCGGCCTCGTTCATCGACAACGCCTGCGGCACCGCCATCGCCTGCGCGTCTTGCGCGATGCAATATTGCGCATAGCCGCCGCCGGCCACCAGCGACATCACCTTGTCGCCGACCTTGTGTTTTGTGGCGCCCGAGCCGAGCGCAACGACTTCGCCGGCCACTTCCAATCCCGGCAAATCGCTGGCGCCGGGCGGCGGCGGATAGCTGCCGGAACGCTGCGCCACGTCGGGGCGGTTGACGCCGGCTGCATGGACCTTGATCAGGATTTCGCCCGGGCCGGGCGCCGGAAGGCTGCGGGTCTCGGGCAGCAGCACCTCCGGCCCGCCGGGTTTGCTGATGGCGACGACGGTCATTTGCGCGGGCAGCTTTTCCATGATTTTTTCCTATGTCGTGCCGTCATTGCGAGCGTAGCGAAGCAATCCAGAAGCTTGAAGCAAGAACTGGATTGCTTCGTCGCAAGAGCTCCTCGCAATGACGAGGGCACCTGATTAGCCAGACTAACGTTTGGGAGCAAGACCGATGGCTGCCGAGGATGACGACAAGCCGCGAAAGAAGATCACCCATGAGATCGGGCAGGACCTGTATCTGCTGTCGGTCGAGGAACTGGCCGAGCGCATCGCGCTGCTGACCTCCGAGATCGAGCGGCTGAAGGAGGCGATGACGAAGAAGCGCGCGACCAAGGATGCGGCCGCCAGTTTTTTCAAGAAGTGAGGTTGCGTGCCCCGGACGCAGCGCAGCGCGTAGCTCTTCGCGAAGCGGTGCGCTGCAGAGCCGGGGCCGTAACGAATGCCGGTGCTTGGTACGGTCCCGGCTCTGCGGTGCACCGCTGAAGAAGCGCTGCACCGCGTCCGGGACACAGGCCCTCGGCCAATGGCCGACATGGCAAACAACGCTTAAATAAAACCGTTCATTTACGATCGATTAAGCTTTCTCGAATATGACTTAAATCGTCCCGGTTGGGACACCGAGTGGCTCCTGTCCACTCTGTTTGACGCCTCCCTGTTATCAACTTCAAAAGCCGCCGGAAACGGCGGCTCTTTTTTTGATCGCATTGGTCACTGCGCCGGAAACCATATTCCCTGTTTGATAAACGCGCCGCTGGACTCTCGCCCGCGAGCGCGCAATGATTTGTTCATCATAAGCCCGGCGATCAAGCCGGCGGTGGGTTCAGTGGCGTAAGGGCGTTAACCATGTCGGATCGGTCAAGCGAAAACGGTCTCGTCCAGTTCAGCGAACGGCTGACCAATTCCGCAGCGTTCGGCACCCTGTTCCGGGAAGGCATGGATCTGGTCGAGGAAACCGCCGCCTATCTCGACGGCGTCGGCCGCACCGAAGCCAAGGCGCTGGACCGCGCCGTCAGCCTGACCTACGCCACCGAAAGCATGCGCCTGACCACGCGGCTGATGCAGCTTGCGTCATGGCTTCTGCTGCACCGGGCGGTGAAGGAAGGCGAGATGACGCTGACCCAGGCCAACCGCGAAAAGACCAAGGTAAAACTCTCCGCCGCCGATCCCGGCGCCCCCGACATGATCGCAAAGCTGCCCGAGCAATTGCAGCACCTGATCGCCCGCTCCATGACCTTGCAGGCCAAAGTCCGTCGCCTCGACACCACCATCCACGCGCCATCAACCGAGCGCGCCCCGATCGGCAATCCGCTGGTGCCGCAGCTCAACCGGCTGAAGGCTGCGTTTGAGCGGTAAGTTCCCGACTGTTGCACCAACTCCGCTGTCGTCCCCGCGAAAGCGGGGACCCATAACCACCGGCGTTCATGGTGATGGAAACCGATCGCGGCAACGTTGTTGCAACAAACGACCGCCTGGGGTTATGGGTCCCCGCTTTCGCGGGGACGACATAGGTGCTCTCTCCCTTCGCCATCATCCTCGTCCTGCTCGCCGCGTTCATGCATGCGGGCTGGAACGCGTTGCTGCGGGGCGGCGCGGATCGCGCGCAGTCGATGGCGATCATGAATGCGACGCTTGGCATCGCAGGTTTGGCCCTGCTCGCGGTGGCCGGACTTCCCGCGCCGGCGAGCTGGATCTACGCGGTCGCCTCCGGCGTGCTGCACTGGATCTATGTGGCGCTTCTGGTTGTTACCTATCGCAGCGGCGACCTCGGAGAGACCTATCCGGTCGCGCGCGGATCCTCGCCGGCGCTGGTGGCGCTCGGCGGCAGTCTGTTCGCCGGCGAATGGATGAACCTGCTTGGCATCGTCGGCGTCGGTCTGGTCTGCGGCGGGATATTCATGCTCGCCGCTGCGAAAGGACGGCTGCGTCACATGAATTTGCCATGGGCGCTGGCGACCGGCGTCAGCATCGCCGCCTATACCGTGGTCGACGGTTTTGGCGTGCGTGCCTCCGGCAATTGGCTCGGCTATACCGCCGCGATCTTCGCCTTCTTCATCGTGGTGCCGCTGTGGTTTCTTGCGAAAGCGGGACCGGCGTTTTTCATTGCTCCCGCGAACGAAGTTTGGAAGGCCGTCGGCGGCGGCTTGATTTCAATTGCAGCCTACGGCGCGATCATCTGGGCCATGCAATCAAGCCCGATGGGCGCGGTATCGGCGTTGCGCGAAACCAGCGTGGTGTTCGCCGCATTGCTCGGCGCGGCGTTTCTCTGCGAGCGGCTGACGATGCAGCGGATCGTGGCGTGCTGCATTATTGCGGCCGGTGCGGTGTGCGTGGGCTGGCACTGACTCGTAGGGCGGACTAGCGCCCCAGTGCACGGTGGTTCAACGAGCGAAGGCGAAAGCGTAATCCGCCATGCCGCGCGCGCGTTGGCGGCGGATTACGCCTTGGACTTTCGCTGGCGGAGCCATCGTGCACGGGGCCGGCTAATCCGCCCTACGCCCTACGCGTCAAACAAAAAACGCCCCGGCGCAAGCAGGGGCGTTCCGGGCAGGCTTGAGACGGAGCTCACTCCTTCTTCAAAAATCCCGAAAACTTCTTCTGGAAGCGCGAGACGCGGCCGCCGCGGTCGAGGATCTGCTGGGCGCCGCCAGTCCAGGCCGGATGCGACTTGGAGTCGATGTCGAGGTTCAGCTTGTCGCCTTCCTTGCCCCATGTCGAGCGCGTCTGGTATTCGGTGCCGTCGGTCATCACGACCGTAATGTTATGATAATTCGGGTGAATTTCGGGTTTCATGGGATATCCTAGGGCGCGGCTCGCGCCTGCATGTCAATGGCAATGGACGGATTTGGCGGCTCTATAACGTAAGCAGACCGCCAAAACAAGGTCCGGACGGCATTTGCCAGCGCGGCAATCGGGGCCTATCTGGAAGCGTTCAAAATCGGATGTCCGGAACGATGAGTGCGGCTGAACAGCTTGAAGATGCGCGGGCCAACGCAGCCAGTCTGCCAGGCAACCTGCCGGCTGAGCCGCCGCTGCCGATCGAAACGCTGCTGACGCAAACGCCCGGCACCGGCCGCGCAAAGCTGCGTCCGCTGCTGGCGCTGGCGCCTTATGTGGCGCGCTACCGCGGCCGGGCGTTTCTCGCTTTCATCGCGCTGACCGTCGCGGCGCTGACCACGCTGATCGTGCCGGTCGCGGTGCGCCGCATGATCGACTTCGGGTTCTCGCCCGAGGGCATCGCCATGATCAACAGCTATTTCGGCGTGATGATCGCGGTAGTCGCGGTGCTCGCGTCTGCCAGTGCGGCGCGGTTCTATCTGGTGATGACCATCGGCGAGCGCGTCGTCGCCGACCTGCGGCGCGACGTGTTCGCGCATCTCATCTCGTTGTCGCCTTCGTTCTTCGATTCCGCGCGCAGCGGCGAGTTGATTTCCCGGCTCACCGCCGACACCACCCAGATCAAGTCCGCGGTCGGCTCGTCGGTATCCATCGCGCTGCGCAATATGATGCTGTTCATCGGCGCCACCGCGATGATGGTGATCACCAGCCCGCGGCTGTCGGGTTTTGTCCTTTTGGCGATCCCGCTGATCGTGATTCCCCTGGTGGCGTTCGGGCGCTGGGTGCGCCGGCTCTCGCGCGGCGCGCAGGACACGCTGGCGGAAGCCACCGCCTACGCCTCCGAACTGGTCGGCGCAATCCGCACCGTGCAGGCCTATACCGCCGAGAAACTCGCCAATGCGCGGTTCGGCGGCGAGGTCGAGCAGGCCTATGGGGCCGCGCGTAGTTCGACCAAGGCGCGCGCGGTGCTGACCGCGATCATCATCTTCATCGTGTTCTCCAGCGTGGTCGCGATCCTGTGGGTCGGTTCGCGCGACGTCGCGATCGGCGCGATGACGCAGGGCCGGCTCGGCCAGTTCATCTTGTACGCGGCCTTTGCCGCCGCGGGCCTCGGCCAGCTCAGCGAAGTCTGGGGCGAGATGTCGGCGGCCTCGGGCGCGGCGGAACGGCTGTTCGAGATACTGCACGTCAAATCGTCGATCATCGCCCCGGCGGCGCCGCGCGCGTTGCCCAAGCCGGCGCGCGGCGACGTCGTGCTCGACAACATCAGTTTCGCCTATCCGACCCGGCCCGATGCGCTGGCGGTCGACGGCGTGTCGCTGTCGGTGCGCGCGGGCGAGAAGGTCGCGATCGTCGGCCCTTCCGGTGCCGGCAAGAGCACGCTGTTTCACCTGCTGCTGCGGTTCTACGATCCGTCAAGCGGCGCCATCTCGTTCGACGGCGTGCCGATCCGCGAGGCCGACCCGCGCGAGGTGCGTACGCGCATTGCATTGGTGCCGCAGGATTCGGTGGCGTTCGCAACATCCGCGCGGGAAAACATCCGCTTCGGGCGGCCCGATGCCAGCGACGCCGAAGTCGAGCGTGCGGCCGATCTCGCGCACGCCAGCGAATTCATCCGCCGCCTGCCCGGCGGCTTCGAGACGCAACTCGGCGAGCGCGGCGTGACGCTGTCCGGTGGCCAGCGCCAGCGCATCGCCATCGCCCGCGCCATCCTGCGCGACGCGCCATTGCTGCTGCTGGATGAGGCGACCTCGTCGCTCGATGCCGAGAGCGAGACGCTGGTGCAGACCGCGCTGGAAGAATTGATGCGCCACCGCACCACGCTGGTGATCGCCCACCGCCTCGCCACCGTGCTGTCCTGCGACCGCATCATGGTGATGGACCAGGGCCGCATCGTCGAGCAGGGCACGCACGCCTCGCTGGTGGCGGCGAACGGGCTCTATGCAAGGCTGGCGAGATTGCAGTTCGAGGGGGTTTAACTCGTACCCCGGACGCAGCGCAGCGCGCCGTTCTTCACGGCGTGGTGCGCTGCAGAGCCGGGGCCGTAACGGGCGCCGGCGTTTGGTACGGTCCCGGCTCTGCGGAGCGGCATGAAGAATGCCGCACCGCGTCCGGGACACGGATTCGGAGTCAGGGCTTCCACTCCATCCGCAACACCGGCTTTCCCGACGTCGGATTCACATCGCCTCCCGCATCGACAAAGCCATTGCGGCGATAAAATTTTATCGCACGCGCATTATCGGTGTTGACCAATAGCGTAATGCCGTCAGGCGACAACCGCTTCGCCTCATCGACCAGCGCAGTGCCGAGGTCCGATCCCCAGTGCTCGGGGGCGACCACCAGCTGGTCGAGATAGCCTTTCAAATCGATAGTGACAAACCCGATCAGCGCGCCACCCTGTTCGGCCACGACGATGTTGGCATTCGGCACCAGCTCCTTGCGCCAGCGCTCGCGCCACCAGTTTACACGCGCGGCAAAATCGATCGACGGATAGGCTTGGCTCCAGGTATCACGCCACAGTGCAATCGCCGCGTCTTCGTCCGCGGCCGCGTAGGGGCGCAAGTGAAAGGGAGCGCTCATCTCGCGTGCCCCGGACGCAGCGCAGCGCGCAGCTCTTGCGAAGCGGTGCGCTGCAGAGCCGGGGCCCAGCTTGCTAAGAGCGTAACCGGGGTCCCGGTTCTGCGAAGCAGCGCTTCGCAAGAGCTGCGCGCTGCATCGCGCCCGGGACACGGGGAAGTGCACATCACCGTTCCGTCAGCTTCAGCTCGATGCGGCGGTTGCGCTTGTAGGCTTCCTCGGTGGCGCCGGTGTCGAGCGGCTGGAATTCCGCAAAGCCTGCGGCGACCAGCCGCTGCGCGGGGACGCCGAGCGAGATCAAATACTGCACCACCGAAATCGCGCGCGCCGAGGACAGCTCCCAGTTCGACTTGAACAGCGGACTGTTGGTGATGGGGCGCACGTCGGTATGGCCGTCGACCCGCAGCACCCAGGCGATCTCGGGTGGGATCTGCTTGTCGAGTTCGGTCAGCGCGGTTGCGAGTTTTTCCAGCTCTGCGCGGCCCTCGGGCAACAGCAGCGCCTGTCCGGTATCGAAGAATACTTCCGACTGGAACACAAAGCGGTCGCCGACGATGCGGATGTCCGGCCGGTTGCCGAGAATGGCGCGCAAGCGCCCGAAAAATTCCGAGCGGTAGCGCGACAATTCCTGCACCCGCTGCGCCAGCGCGACATTCAGGCGCTGGCCGAGATCGACGATCTTGCCTTGCGATTCCTTGTCGCGCTTTTCCGAGGCATCGAGCGCCTCTTCCAGCGCGGCGAGCTGGCGGCGCAGCGCCGAGATCTGCTGGTTCAGCACCTCGACCTGCGCCAGCGCCCGCGACGACAATTGCTTCTCCGAATCCAGCGCCTTGTTGAGTTCTGTGGCGCGCCCCGCGGCGTCGCTGCCGGCGCCGGCCAGGCCTTCATACAGCCCCTTGACCCGATCGCGCTCGGCTTCCGCGGAAGACAGCCCGGCGCGGACCTGCGAGAGCTGGTCGCTGAGGTTCAGGCTGCCGAGCTTTTCCAGCGACAGCAGGTCGTTCAACTGCGCGATCTTGGCGTTGAGCTGCTCCAGCGCCTTGTCCTTGCCGGTGACCTCCTGCGACAGGAAGAACTGCACCACCAAAAACACCGACAGCAGGAACACGATCGACAGCACCAGCGTCGAGAGCGCATCGACGAACCCCGGCCAGTAGTTGAAGCCGGTCTCGTTGCGGCGTGCACGTGCAAGGGCCATTAAGATGTCTCCACTCTCTCTCGTGTCCCGGACGCGATGCCATAAGCGCGTTTACGCGCGTCTTCGACGCGCTATGGCGTAGCTCTTGCGAAGCGCTGCTTCGCAGAACCGGGACCGTGCCGAACTCGAAGCGTCATTGCCGGGCTAAAGCGCGAAGCGCGTCTTCGCGCTTATGACCCGGCAATCCATCTTCTTCGCATGAATCTTCCGAAGATGGATGGATGCGCGGGTGAAGCCCGCGCATGACGAAGTTTTATTGTGTTACGGCCCCGGCTCGGCAGCGCACCGCTCCGCGAAGAGCTACGCGCTGCGCTGCGTCCGGGGCACGGTACCCGTGACTCAATTCTTCTCCGGCTGGCGCGCGAGGCGCTCCAGCAGTTTCCTGATCTCGCGGTTCTGCTCGCCTTGGCCGTCGGCCCATTCGCGGATCATCTGCTGCTCGGTGCGCATATGCGCGACCAGGCCCTGAATTGCTTCCGCGAGGTTGGCCATCGCCGCGGTGGTGCCGCGGTTGTTGCCGCCTTCCTCCATGGTGGTGCGCAAGCGCTCGATGGCGTGCTGCAGGTCGCCGCTGGCGCCGGCGGCGCTCTCGCCGGAATATTCCTTGACGGTGGAGGCGAGCCAGTCTTCCAGATCGGTGTAGAAGCGGTTCTGCGCCTGGCTCGATTGCAGGTCGAGAAAGCCCAGGATCAACGATCCCGCGAGCCCGAACAGCGACGACGAGAACGAAATGCCCATGCCGCCGAGCGGCGCGGCGAGCCCCTCCTTCAGCGTGTCGAACAGCGCGCCGGCGTCGCCGCCGACCTTGAGGCCGTCGATCACCTTGCCGACCGAGCCGACGGTCTCGATCAGGCCCCAGAAGGTGCCGAGCAGGCCGAGGAACACCAACAACCCGGTCATGTAGCGCGAGATGTCGCGTGCCTCGTCGAGCCGGGTCGCGATCGAGTCCAATAGATGCCGCATGGTCTGCTGCGAGATGGTCATGCGCCCCGAGCGCTCGCCGCCGAGGATCGCCGCCATCGGCGCCAGCAGCGTCGGCCGCCGGTCCAGCGCAAGGCCGGGATCGGCGATGCGGAAATTGTTGACCCAGGACACTTCGGGATAGAGCCGGATCACCTGCCGGAACGACAGGATGATGCCGATCAACAGCACCGCGCCGATCAGGGCGTTGAGGCCGGGATTGGCGAAGAAGGCGACGATGATCTGCTTGTACAGCACGAACAGGATCAGCGCGCACAGCACCAGAAACACCATCATCCGCACCAGGAAAATCCTGGGCGACGACAGTTTGGTCAGTTCGATCTCCATCGCGGAGCGGGTGGTGGACGCCATAGGCGGTTAAGTCCGGGTTGGGGAAGGGACCGTTTCGGGCTTCAATATGGCACAGCGACGGCGGGAAAACAGACTGGGGGCGTTGATTCCACCCGGGAAAATGGAACCTGAGGGCGAAACCGGGCTTAAACCCGTGCGTATTTCATAAATAGTTTGGCGTTTGGAAGCTGTTAGCGGGATTTTGCATGGTCGTTTTCTACCTGGAGGCGCTGGCCGCGATTGCGGTCGCGCTGTCGGTGCTGATGGCGAGCGCGTGGGCGGTGCAGCAACGCACCGGCAATTCCGGCTGGGTCGATACCATCTGGACCTTCTCGCTCGGGCTGGTTGGCGCCGGCAGTGCGCTGTGGCCGGTCGGGGGCACAGCGCCCACTACGCGGCAATGGCTGGTCGCGACGCTGGTCGCGCTTTGGTCACTGCGGCTCGGCTCGCATATCGCCGCACGCACCGCGAAGATATCAGACGATCCGCGCTATGCGGCGTTCGCCAAAGAGTGGGGCGTCGACTCCCCGCGAAAAATGTTCATCTTTTTGCAGAACCAGGGGTTCGGCAGCATCCCGCTGGTGTTTTCCATTTTCGTCGCCGCGCGATTCCCATCCGACGCGTTGCGGCTGCAGGACACTGTGGGCGCGTTGATCCTGTTGATCGGTATTGCCGGTGAGGCCTTGGCCGATGCGCAGCTGAAACGTTTCCGCGAAAATCCCGCCAATAAGGGCCGCGTCTGCGATGTCGGGCTGTGGCGTTGGTCGCGGCATCCGAACTACTTCTTCGAATGGTTCGGCTGGCTGGCCTATCCGGTGATCGCGATCTCGTCCGATTACCCGTGGGGCTGGGCGACGCTGCTGGCGCCGATCTTCATGTACTGGATCCTCGTCCACGTCACCGGCATCCCGCCGCTCGAGGCGCAGATGCTGCGCTCGCGCGGCGCGCGTTATCGCGACTATCAGACGCGTACCAGCATGTTCTTTCCCTTGCCGCCGCAGAAAGGAGCGATCTGATGAGTTTCGTTTCCTCGATTATCGGCACCGCCGAGCGCGTGCCGCTGCCCGACATCGTGATCCGCGCCGCGATCCAGCGGCTCTGCTCGCGCACCGCCACGCGTCTCGCCAGCGGCAATGCCGAGAGCGACGCCTCCTTCGCCGACGAAATGGCCGCGCGCCATATCGCCGAATATACCGATGAGGCCAACGCCCAGCATTACGAAGTGCCGTCCGCGTTCTTCGCAAAAGTGCTGGGTCCGAACCGGAAATATTCGTCGTGCTTCTACAAGGAGCCGGAGTCCACGCTGCAGGAGGCGGAAGAAGAGTCGCTTCGGCAGACCGTCGAGCATGCCGACCTGCATGACGGCCAGTCGATCCTCGAACTCGGCTGCGGCTGGGGTTCGCTGTCGCTGTGGATAGCGCGGCAGTTTCCGCATTCGCAGGTGACCGCGGTCTCGAACTCGCATTCGCAGCGGCTTTATGTCGAGGCCGAAGCCGCTATGCGCGGCCTGAAAAACTTGCGCGTCATCACCCAGGACATGAACGTGTTTGATCCGCAACAAAAATTCGACCGCATCGTCTCAGTCGAAATGTTCGAGCACATGATGAACTGGCGCGAGTTGATGACGCGGGCGCGGTCGTGGCTGAAGCCCGACGGCCGTTTTTTCCTGCACATCTTCACTCATCGCGCCGGCGCCTATTTGTTCGACCCCGCCGACCGCGAGGACTGGATCGCGCAGCACTTCTTCACCGGCGGCGTGATGCCGAGCCATCATCTGATCCGGCAATATGCCGACCTGTTCGAAGTCGAAAAGGAATGGCGCTGGAGCGGCGCGCATTACCAGCGCACCGCGCAGGACTGGCTCGGCAATTTCGATGCCCATCGCGAGGAGATCGACGACGTGCTGCGCCCGGTCTACCGCAGCGACACGAATCTGTGGATGCGCCGCTGGCGCTGGTTCTTCCTGGCAACCGCAGGCCTGTTCGGCTACGCCGGCGGCAGCGAATGGGGCGTCAGCCATTACAGGATGCGGGTGGGGTGAAATGTAGGGCGGATTAGCGCAGCGTAATCCGCCGTCTTTTCGGGAAGGCGTCGATGGCGGATTACGCTGCGCGAATCCGCCCTACAACTCGGAGCAGGGTTGAGATGGCGCCCAACACTTCCGCAATTGCCGCCTCGCTGTGCACGCAAACGGCGGTTTTCTCATCAAATGATTTTCATTTTCGTGTCTCCACGCACTCACGCAGATTCACGATCGTGTGAGATCATAAAACTCTTCGCGCTTTCAACGCGCTAGCATCATGTGGCATTGAGCCGCCGCAAAACATGTTGCGTTGCAACCGAAGTTATCTAACTTCCAATCATCAAAGATGTTGCGGTGTCGCGAGGCGAAGCTGCGAGCCTTGCGGCTTCGCGGACGTTTGTCGCGTGTCCGCATCACGTTGGGAAGTCTAAGAACCGATGACACGATCACTCACACGGCTCGCATGCACCGCGCTTCTGATGTGCGCCCTGGCGCCGTTACTCGCCGGATGCGACGATCCGCATCAAGCCGTTGCCTCGGCGCCTGCGCAAACTTCCGAACCCGAAGTCAGCGTCGTCACCATAGCCCCGCGTGCGCGTGCGGTGGTGCGCGAATTGCCGGGACGGATCGCGCCGACGCGGGTTGCCGATGTGCGGCCGCGGGTGTCCGGCATCGTGGTCGAGCGCACGTTCAATCAGGGCAGCGAGGTCAAGGCCGGCGATCCGCTGTATCGGATCGATCCGCGGCCGTTCGAGGTCGAGCTGCAGTCGAATGAAGCGGCTCTGGCACGCGCCAATGCGGTGTACGACCAGGCGGCGCAGCAGGCGCGGCGGGTTGCGCTGTTGACCAGCCAGCGCGCCACTACCGATGTGGAGAACGAAAAAGCCATCGCGGCGATGCGCCAGGCCGAAGCCGACGTGGCGGGACGCAAGGCCGACGTCGCGCGCGCAAAACTCAATCTCGATTACGCCACCATCCGCGCGCCGATCGACGGCATCGTCGGCGCGGCGCTCGTGAGCGAAGGCGCGCTGGTGGTGCAGAACGACGCAACCAGCCTTGCAACCATCCAGCAGCTCGATCCGATCTATGCCGACTTCACCCAGTCGGTCGGCGAACTCAATCATCTCAGGCGCGCCTTCGAGACCGGCGATCTCGAACGCATCGCGCCCGGTGCTGCAAAAGTCCGTCTCGTGCTCGATGACGGCACGCCCTATGCGCTCACCGGAAAGCTGCTGTTCTCGGAGGCGAAAGTCGACGCCCATACCGGGCAGGTGACGCTGCGCGGCGAGTTTCCCAATCCGAAGCGCGAATTGCTGCCGGGCATGTATGTCCGCGTGCTGATCGAGCAGGGCATCGACACCGATGCGATCGCGGTGCCGCAGCAGGCGATCCAGCGCAACGGCGGCGGCGGCAGCGAAGTGTTTGTAGTCAAGGACGACAACCGCGTTGCAACGCAGGCGGTACGCACCGGGTCGATCCAGGACGGCCAGTGGTTCGTCACCGACGGCCTGAAGTCGGGCGACCGCGTGGTGGTGGAAGGTTTCCAGAAATTCGCCGCCGGCGACAAGGTCAAGCCGCTGACGTGGACCGAGGCGGGTGCGTTGGCCGACGGAGCGCCGGAGGCTCACCCGACCATGCAAGCACGCCGGTAGACTATGATCGTTGTTGATCGAAGGCATTGCCGCAGGCGCGATATGCCCGCTCGCCACACATTCCGCCGTCATCCTGAGGAGCCGCGCGCTTGCGCGGCGTCTCGAAGGATCGCCAGGTGCGCCTGCGTCTGTGGCCATCCTTCGAGGCTCGCCGTGAAGAACGGCGAGCACCTCAGGATGACGGCTGAATGTGCGGCGAGGAAGGGGTAAGAGGATGCCCGGTTTCTTCATCAACCGGCCCATCTTCGCCTGGGTGGTCGCGCTCTTTATTTGCCTGATCGGCGCGATCGCGATCCCGCGGCTTCCCGTCGCGCAATATCCGATCATCGCGCCGCCCTCGATCTCGATCTCCACCAGCTATCCCGGCGCCTCGCCGGAAAACCTCTACAACAGCGTGACGCGGCTGATCGAGGAGGAGCTGAACGGCGCCAGCGGCATCCTGAATTTCGAATCCACCAGCGACGCGCTGGGACAGGTCGACATCATCGCCAATTTCGTTCCCGGCACCGACACCGGCATGGCCTCGGTGGAGGTGCAGAACCGCATCAAGCGCGTGGAAGCGCGCCTTCCCCGCGCCGTAATCCAGCAGGGCATTCTGGTCGAGGAAGCCTCCAGCGCGGTGCTGCAGATCGTCACGCTGCGCTCGACCGACGGCAGCCTCGACGAAGTGGGCTTAGGCGATTTCATGATCCGCAACGTGCTCGGCGAAATCCGGCGCATTCCCGGCGTCGGCCGCGCTACGCTGTATTCCACCGAGCGTTCGCTGCGGATCTGGGTCGATCCGGCAAAACTGGTCGGCTACGGCCTCACCGCCGATGACGTGACCAAGGCGATCACCGCGCAGAATGCGCAGGTCGCCTCCGGCAGCGTCGGCGCAGAGCCGTCGACGCCGGACCAGAAGATCTCCGCGCTGGTGCTGGTGAAGGGGCAATTGAGTTCGCCGGACGAATTCGGCGCCATTACGCTGCGCGCCAATCCGGACGGCTCGACGGTGCGGCTGCGCGACGTCGCCCGCCTCGAGATCGGCGGCATGAACTATCAGTTCACCACGCGGCTGAACGGCAAGCCGACCGCGGGCCTCTCGGTGCTGCTGTCGCCGACCGGCAATGCGCTGGCCACCGCAAGCGCGGTCGAAGCCAAGATGAAGGAGCTGTCGAAATTCTTCCCCGCCAACATCGCCTATGACATTCCCTACAACATCACGCCGGTGGTAAAAGCCTCGATCGAAAAGGTGCTGTCGACGTTGGTCGAGGCCGTGGTGCTGGTGTTCGTCGTGATGTTCCTGTTCCTGCAGAACATCCGCTACACCATCATCCCGACCATCGTGGTGCCGGTGGCGCTGCTCGGCACGTCAGCGGTGCTGCTGCTGGCGGGCTATTCGGTCAACATGCTGACCATGTTCGGCATGGTACTGGCGGTCGGCATCCTGGTCGACGACGCTATCGTGGTGGTGGAGAACGTCGAACGCATCATGGCAGAGGAGGGGCTGCCGCCGAAACAAGCCACCCGCAAGGCGATGGCGCAGATCACCAGTGCCATCATTGGCATCACGCTGGTGCTGATGGCGGTGTTCGTGCCGATGGCGTTCTTTCCGGGATCGGTGGGCATCATCTACCGGCAATTCTCGGTGACCATGGTCGCCGCGATCGGATTTTCCGCGCTGCTGGCGCTGTCGCTGACGCCGGCGTTGTGCGCGACGCTGCTCAAGCCGGTGACCGCGGGCCACGGCCATGCACGCAAGGGCGTATTCGGCTGGTTCAACCGCGGCCTGGATTCCGTGCGCGACCGCTATTCGAACACGGTGGGCTGGTCGCTAAAACGCACCGGGCGGCTGATGCTGGTCTATGCGGCGCTGCTGATCGGCCTCACCTGGGCGTTCGTTCGTCTGCCCGGCGGCTTCCTGCCCGTCGACGACCAGGGTTTTATCACCACCGACGTGCAGACGCCCTCCGACTCCTCCTTCAACCGCACCGAGGCTGCGATCGAAAAGGTCGAAAAATACCTGGCGCAGCGCGCCGGCGTCGACAATGTCACCTTTCTCACCGGGTTCAGCTTCCTGGGGCAGGGCATCAACACCGCGCAGGCCTTCATTACGCTGAAAGACTGGTCGGAGCGCCCGCCAAAAGATTCCGCCGCCGCCATCGTCGCCGATATCAACAAGGACCTGTCCTCGATCCGCGACGCCAGGATTGCCGCGCTGCAGCCGCCGCCGATCGACAATCTCGGCAATTCCTCCGGCTTCAGTTTTCGTCTGCAAGACCGCGGCCAGAAGGGCTATCCGGCGCTGGTCGCCGCCGCCGACCAGCTGACCGCCGGCGCCAATGCCAGCCCGGTCCTGCAGAAGGTCTATGTCGAGGGCCTGCCGGCTGGCCCGCAGGTCAACCTGATGATCGACCGCGAAAAGGCCGGCGCGTTCGGCGTCACCTTCGAGGACATCAACTCGACCATCTCGACCAATCTCGGCTCCAACTACATCAACGACTTTCCGAACCGCGGCCGCATGCAGCGCGTGATCGTGCAGGCCGACTCTGGCAAGCGAATGAACGCCGACGACATCCTGAACTACAACGTCAAGAACAGCCGCGGCCAACTGGTGCCGTTCTCGGCGTTTGCAACCGTCGACTGGTCGAAGGGGCCGACCCAGATCGCCGGCTTCAATTTCTATCCGTCGGTGCGCATCAGCGGCGAGGCGCGGCCGGGCTACACCTCGGGCGACGCCATCGAGGAGATGGAGCGGCTCGCGAACACGCTGCCGCGCGGGTTCGGCTATGAATGGACCGGCCAATCGCTGCAGGAAAAACTCTCCGGCTCGCAGGCGCCGTTCCTGCTCGCCCTCTCCGCGCTGGTGGTGTTCATGTGTCTCGCAGCCCTCTATGAGAGCTGGACCATTCCGCTCGCAGTATTGCTCACCGTGCCGCTCGGGATTCTCGGCGCGGTGCTGGCGGCGACGCTGCGCGGCTTGCCCAACGACGTCTATTTCACCGTCGGCCTGATCACCATCATTGGTCTCGCCGCCAAAGATGCCATCCTGATCATCGAATTTGCCAAGGATTTGCGCGCGCAGGGCAAGCCGCTGATCGAGGCCACCCTGGAAGCCTGCGCGCTGCGCTTCCGCCCGATCCTGATGACCGGACTTGCGTTTGTCTGCGGCGTATTGCCGATGGTGATCGCCACCGGCGCCGGCGGCGCCAGCCAGCAGGCGCTCGGCAGTAGCGTGATGGGCGGCATGATCGCGGTCGTGATGCTGGCGCTCTTGATGGTGCCGGTGTTTTTCGTGAGCGTGATGCGGTTCTTTGGGCGCGGCGACGAGGAAGCGAAGGCGGAGGGTGGTGCGGTTGCGGAACCCCTTGGGCCGCCGGCGCCCGCGGAATAACGCCCTCGTACCCCGGACGCAGCGCAACGCGTAGCTCTTGCGGAGCGGTGCGCTGCAGAGCCGGGGTCCCGGTTGCTTGCCGCTCGAAGAAACCGGGGTCCCGGTTCTGCGAAGCAACGCTTCGCAAGAGCTACGCGCTGCATCGCGCCCGGGACACGATAGCTTTCTTGGGCGGAGACCAGGCGCATTCTTGCTTTCCGTCTGATCTGTCCACTCTACTTCCCAGCCGTTTCAGACCCCCTGGCGAAATCGGTCAACGGCTTGAACGCACGGTCCTGAACCCACATCGCGCCATAGGGCGTCAAATGATGGCGATCCAAGTAAAGCGAGGTGCCATTTTCCGCGAGCAGGCAGTGTGCGCCGTCGCACAGCGCGCTTTCGACGTCGACATAAAGCGCATCGGTGCGGCCGGCGACCAGCCTGCGGAAAAAGCCCGACAGATAGGCCTGGGCCTCGGGGTCGGACACGACATTGAGGCTTTGACAGTCCCGCGAACTCAAGACATTCGGCCGGTCGTAACAGGCCGAGGGGGGCCGGTCGACCAGAACCGTGGTCCCGATAATGATGACCTTGCGATGGTTCGCGGTCAGCCACTCGATGGTCTCTGCCATCTTGCGCTCGAAACGCGCGCGGCTCTGCGAAATGTCGGGCATCGCCGTGGAATCATCGCCGACGTAGCGGGCCGGATAGCGGCTTGAAACGCCGTACACCCAGAAACTGGACAGAATGACCAGGGACGGATTTTCCGCTTCAATTCTGTCGCGCCATTCGCGCTGCCCAACCCGGCATTTGTTGGTCCAGCGTTCGTGCAGCGCATCGACCGCGTAATTGTCCTGCATCAGCGCGCATGCGTTCACCGTTTTGTACAAGGTCCCGCTTAGTCCGGCCGCCTTGAGCGACTCGGCGACCGCACCGGCATATTGGTCGGCGTGACTGTCGCCGATCAGCGCCACCGTACCCGCCGGCGCATTGCACAGCCCGGTCCCTGCGCGGCACCAGGGTGACAGTTTTGCAAGGATGCGCGGGTCGAGCTGCTCGGGGTGCAATCGCCATGGCCATCCATTGTCGAGCTTGGCGCTCATCGAGATTGCAACAACGCCAATCGCCGCGGCAGTACTGATCGCCAGGAAGCGCGCATCGGAGGAACGCTCGGACGTCCGCGATCGTCTGAAACGTTTTTCCACAAAGGCGTTGAGCGGGAGCGCTAGCGCAAAGGAGCCGATGACGAGTGCAATTTGTTCGAACTGCGTCGGCGGGGCGAACCGCCAGTAATTGTAATAGATGATCAGCGGCCAATGCACGAGGTAAAGCGAATAGGAGATGCGGCCGGTCCAGATCATCGGCCGGTTGGTCCACAGTTTCGCCGTCAGATTGGATGCGCCGGCCCAGATCAGAAGCGCGGTGCCGATGCAAGGCAATAGCGCGCCGGGAAACGGGAACGGCGTATGATCGCCATAGGCAAGGAAGGGCACGAGGATCATGCCCAGTCCGGCAGCCGCCATGATCTCGGGCCACAGCCGGCCGTGCGGCGGCGCGATGGTCTCCAGCCAGATTACGGCAGCCCCGATCATGAATTCGAATGCGCGCCAGGGCATCCAGTAGAATGTCGCCCTGGGATGATGCAGACCGAGGGTGGCCGCGAACAGCAGGCTTGTCAGGCCGAGCGTTGCCAGCAGCGCGATCCGAGCGATGCGCCTGTTTTTCGCGCGCGACACAAGGAGCAATAACGGTGGCCAGACGAAATAGAACTGTTCCTCGACCGACAATGACCAGACGTGCAACAGCGGCCTGAAAGCCGATTCAATGTCCCAATAATCCGCCTCGCTCCAGAAATAGATGTTGGAAACCGACAACACGGAGACGATGGCGGCCTCCGCCAGTTTCTTCATGTGGGGCGCGGTGAACAGCAACGCGCCGACCAGGACGGAGATGCCTATTGTTGTCAGTAGCGCAGGAAACAGACGCCGCACGCGATTGACGAAAAATCCGATGTAGGAGAACCGGCCGGCATCTACCCGGCCGAGAATATTCCGGGTGATCAGATAGCCGCTGATGACAAAGAAAACGTCGACGCCGGCGTAGCCGCCGGAAAATGCCGGGAAACCCGCATGAAACAGCAGGACGCCAAGGACGGCGATGGCGCGAACCCCGTCGATTTCCGGCCGGTAGGCGATCATGCCTTCGCCACTAGTCTTGCTCCCATCGCGTTCATGGCCGGGCTGACCCGGCAAGTGCGCAGGCCAAGGTCGCATGAGGGCTCGACGTACCCCAGTTCCGCGTCCGCCGTAAAGCCACGCGGCATCGCGTCCAGGAACTAAATGCGTTTACTTTCAGCGGATTAACCTTGATGCAAAAATATCACAATCAACCATATTCCGACTTGCATAGCCCTGTTTTCAACAAAGAGTTGCCTCCGCCTGCGACATGCCACTAGCATGAGTTGCGGCGTGAGTGAGTAAGGGGCGTAACATGTTGAAATTTGCTACGGCGCTGTCGGCTGCGCTGGTTTTCGGCTGGGCTCTGGTCGGCTCCGCGGCCACCGCAAGCGCCGGCCATCATCGTCATCACGGGTGTTGCGGGCCGTTGCCGCCGTCCTACACCTACAAGACCAAGAACGTGTACAAGAACATCACGCGTCATCACGACGTGTACCGCACCAGATATGTGAAGCGCATCAAGCCGATCGTGCATGTGACCCGGATCCAGCCGATCGTCCACGTTCACAACGTGACGCGCGTCCATACCAACCTCGTCGGCGTGGTGCACCCGGTCCATCACCAGGTGACGCAATACCTGCCGGCCAGGCATTACGTGACCAACAGCGTCGTCCATCTCCGGCCGAACTGCGGGTGCTCCTACGGCGGCTATTGACGGAAGCAAATTGTCTTTCGTCATGCGCGGGCTTGACCCGCGCATCCTTCCATCTTCGCAGAGACTCTTTCGAAAAGGATGGAGGGCCGGGTCAAGCCCGGCCATGACGAGTAGCTAGGGCGGCCTTAAAACGGACGCGCAGGCTTTGCCGTTGGATCGGCGCGCAAGCTGCCGGTCGGCATCATGTCCGCCAGCGGCTTGCTGTTGAGCGCGGCGACCGGCGTGGCGTTCAGGCACGCGGTCGGGCACACCGGCGCGCGCCCGAGGATTTTTTGCAGACTAGCCTGCGGTCCGCGCTGGCAAAACTGCCGGATCAGGGATTTGTCTTGCGCGCCGAAATCCGGGATGCCGCAGGACGACGCCATCACCTGCTCGGCGCGTCCCCACAGCTCCGACACGGTCTTTGCGACCCGCGGCTCACGCAAGCCGCGCCAGGTCGCAGGCTCGCTTTGCTCGGCCCGCTCGGCATAAAGCGCTGTGAACGCCATCAGCGCCGCGAGTCCGTCGCGATGATCAACGTCAGCGCCGGGTTCAATGCCGCGCGAACGGCTTAAGTTCACCGCGGTGTTGAGATCATGCGTGTAGGCATTGAGCTCATCGAGCAGATAGAGGAAATCGCTCGCTGAGCTGGCGCTGCCCGGCCGCAGATAGGTCGTCACGAAATCGTTCGCCTTGAATTTTCCCGCAATCAGCTGTGGCGCGAAGAATGCCGACACTTCATGCGGCCGCTTCAGCTGGCCGCCATGGGCCAGCGGGAACGCATCAAGCTCGGCCGTGATGTAGTGCACCAATTCGTGCACCGCCGTCGGCAGCCCGAGCTGCTTTTCGTCGCAGCTGATCCAGCCGAGAAAGAACGTCTTGTCCTTGATGGATTGGTAGATCGCAAAACCTTCGGGTGCCGAGGCACGCAATCGTTCGATCGCGTCCGGCCGGCAATCGCCGGCGGCCGCCGGATCGGAGCCAGCCGCAAGCGGCATGCACGCAAGCGCGGCGAAGGAGATGGACCGTAACAGCCGACGCATGATCGCCACTCGCCTTTGGGCAGGTGGCGACAGGATGGGGCGCAAACGGTTAAGCCTGGGTTGCCGGCGGGGACGACGGCGGAGGGCTCAGGTCAACGCCACTTGATCGGGCATGTGGGGGGAAAATCGGGGAACCGGGCCATCACCGGCGGCTTTGGAAAATATTGTGTCGAGGTCTGCACCTCTTTGGCGGCGTCTTCACCGAACAGCAAGACAATGAGTTGCAATGCCTCGTCGAGGCCCGCGGAGATGCCGCCGCCGGTCAACCGGTTGCCGGAGACCACGAAGCGCTTCTGGGTGGTATCCACCGTGATCTCGGGGAAGCTCTGCAGGCATGGGACGAAGGCCCAGTGCGTCGTCGCCTCGTGCCCGTTCAGCAGTCCGGCGCGCGCCAGCAGCATCGCGCCTTCGCACACCGAGCACACCCATTTCGCATTGACGGCTATCTCGCGAAGATAGTGCAGATATGGCGAATAGTGGTCGCTCATGATGGCTTCGAGTGCAGCGGGTTTACCCCCGGGCACCCACAGGATATCGAGCGCCGGCGTCTGAGCGAAACTCGCCTGGGCCTCGAAACGCACGCCGTTAAGCGATGTCACGGCGCCTCCGTCCTCGGAGACCAGAACCGTCTGCAGATTGTTGTCCTGGCCGGCCCAATAGAACATTTCGAGGGGGCCGGCAACGTCGAGCAAATTGACGCCCTGGTAAACCGGTATTCCCAACCTGTACGTGGGTTTTTCCAGCGGCACGGCGAAACCTCCTTGATGTATTCCTTTGAGCCGAATGCATCTGCGCCGGCCTTGATGGCGAAGAAAAACATGGAATGTGGCGGAGGGCAATAAAACGGTTGTGAAGAGCAATAGCGTCTACCGGGAACCCTTCGGGGAATAGCAAACGCTGCGAGCCGGATCCTACTTCCCTACCGCCTTCAAAATTTTCACCAGCTCCGCATGCACGTGCTCATTCCCGCACACCACGTGCCCGGTCTTCAGCGCGTCGTCGTCGCCGGCGATGCCGCTGACGATGCCGCCGGCTTCGCGGACGATGATGGTGCCGGCCGCCAGATCCCAGGGCTGCAAATTGCGCTCCCAGTAGCCGTCGAAGCGGCCGGCGGCGATATAGGCCATGTCGAGGGCGGCGGCGCCGAAGCGACGGAGGCCCGCGACGCGCGGCTGCAGTTCGGTCATTTCATTGCGCGACAACGCGTGGTCGCCGCGGCCGATATGCGGCAGGCCGCAGGCGATCACGCATTCGTTGAGCTGGCGGCGGCCGGCGACGCGCAGCCGCTGGTCGTTGAGGAAGGCGCCCTTGCCGCGTTCGGCGAGGTAGAGGTCATCATTGGCGGGATTGTAGATCAGCCCGGCGATCATGATGCCCTCGCGCTGCAGGCCGATCGAGATCGCGAAATGCGGAATGCCGTGCAGGAAATTGGTGGTGCCGTCGAGCGGATCGACGATCCAGATGTGGCTCTTGTCGGCGCCTTCGCGCGCGCCGCCTTCCTCGCCGATGAATCCGTAGCCCGGCCGCGCCTTGGTGAGATCGTCGTGCAGCATCTCCTCGGCGCGCCTGTCGGCTAAAGTGACGAAATTGGCCGGGCCCTTCAGCGACACCTGCAGATGCTCGACCTCGCCGAGATCGCGCTTGAGGCTGCGCCCGGCGCGGCGCGCGGCTTTGACCATGACGTTGATGAGGGCTGAATGCAGCATGATCTCGGTCTTATTGTTTAACTCGGCGTCGCAACGCCAACACCGTCGTCCCCGCGAAGGCGGGGACCCATACGCCGTGCCGCTTCAATTGAAGCGAGGACGTAGCCACGCTCGCGCCAGAATCACAAGCGCCAGTGGTTATGGGTCCCCGCCTTCGCGGGGACGACGGGGAAGGGGTGCCCTGCTCAGGTGTTCCCGTCAAGGCGGATCATTTGACCCCTAACCATTTGCGCGCGGCCTCCTCGGCCTTGCTGCGCTCCTCAGGCGCCGCCTGCGCCAGCGCTTCGTCGAGCATCAAATCGCCCTTGCCCGCGGTTTTCGCGACGATGTGCCATTTCAGGCCCTCGACCTTGTCGATCGGCGCGCCCGCGCCGGTAACCAGGACGCGGGCCAGCCTGTTCTGCGCGATCGGGCTGTTTTGCCGGGCCGCCTTGCGCAGCAGCGCCACCGCCGCGGCCTCGTTCTTCGGCGTGCCGGTGCCGTTATAGAGCGCGATGGCGTATTCGACCTCGGCGTCGACATTGTCGGCGAGCGAGGCCGCCTGCAGCAGCCGGACCGCCTTCTCGATGTCCTTGGAAACGCCGGTGCCTTCTTTATAGAAAGTTGCGAGCGCATATTGCGCTTCCGGATTGCCGGCGTCGGCCGAGATGCGCAGCAGTTCGGCGGCGCGCTTCAGATCCTGCGGCAGCGTCTGGCCGTCGAGATAGAGCAGCGCCAGATTATAGGCTGCCTTCGGGCTGCCGAGTTTAGCCGAGGACGCCAGCAGTTTGGCGCCTTCCTCGCGGTTGACCGGACCGCCGCGGCCCGAGATGCGCAGCATTGCGAGGGCGAACATCGCCTCACGGTCGCCGAGATCGGCGGCGCGCTTGTACCAGTCGGCGGCTCTCGCAAAATCGCGCTTGACGCCGAGCCCGCCGGAATACAGCTCGCCGAGCATCGCCATCGCCTTCGGGTCGCCATTCGCAGCGCGCGCGGTCGCCAGATCGAACGCGGTCTTGTATTGCCCGCGCTGATAGGCGGCGAACACCACGTCGACGTTGGGATCGTCGGCGACGGGCGGCGCGGCGGCGGAAGACGGCAGCTGCGGGCTGGCGGGCGTCGCGGCCGGAGCGGGTTTTTTGGCCGCCGGCTTTATGATCTTGGCCTTGGCCTTCGCAGGCTTGATCACCGGGGCGGTCGGGGCTCCGGGCGGCGGTTGCAGTTGAACTTGCGCCACCGCGCTTCCCGCCAGCATCAGGAAGCAGCTCACAATCGATATCGGACGCAGGATTTTCATTCCGGCGTCATCCCTGGGTCGTCCGCGCGCTTCCGGTCATCGCGTGACTCTGCCTGATCGCTTCGCCAGCGTCCATCAGCGCCGCGGCGGCGCCGCGCGGATCGGCCCAGATCAAATCGCCGACCAGCACGAAATCGGCTCCCGCGCCTGCAAATTCGCGCGCCTCCTCGAACGTCGCGGCAAAGCCGACACAGGGCGGCTCGAACAGTTCGGCCCACCACTCCAGCCGTTCGGCAATCGCATCCGCCGACGGCCGCGCTCCGCGTCGATCCGGTTCGCCGAACAGAACGTAGTCGGCGCCGGCTTCCCCCGCGGCCATCGAATCGTGCCGGGTGATCAGCCCGCCGACGCCGGCGATGCGGTCGGGTTTTAGCGTCGGCAGCGCTTCCTGCATCGCCTCGATCCCGGTCAGATGCGCGCCGTCGGCGCCGGATCGGGCGACCAGTTCGGCATTGCCTTCGATCAATAGCGCCGCGCCGCCATTCTGCACCGCCGGCGCGAAGGCCTTGATGCGCGAGATCATGGTGCGGTGATCGACAGGCTTCAGCCGCAGCAGCACGGCCGCGACATCGGTGCCGGCGAGCAACGCCGGCAGGCTTGCGGCCAGTTGCGCGGGATCGTCCACGATCGGCGTCGCCAGATAAAGGCGTGGCACCGGACGCGGCGGGGCGGGTTTTGCCATAAAGCTCAGGCCGCCTTTTTCCGTTCCAGATCGGCTTTCCACGCGCCTTTGCTGGCCAGCGAATTCATCATCGCGCGGTGGGTAAAAGCCTGCTGCCCGGCGGCTAGGTTCTCGGCCTTGCCGGACCACGCTTTCTGCGGCGCTGCCTGCAACGCGCGGCCGTAGGAGAAGGTCAGCTTCCACGGCAGATTTCCGATCCGGTTCATGGCGTCGAGATGGGCGGTCGCTTCCTCGTCGGACTGCCCGCCGGACAGGAACGCGATGCCCGGCACCGCGGCCGGCACGCAGCTCTTGAGCAGGCGGATGGTTTTGTCCGCGACTTCATCGACCCCGGCGCGCGTGGCCGCCTTCTTGCCGGAGATCACCATGTTCGGTTTCAGGATCATGCCCTCCAGCGCCACGCGCTGCACGCGCAATTCCTGGAACGTCTTGTTGAGCACGCGCTGCGTCACCTCATAGCAGCGGTCAATGTCGTGATCGCCGTCCATCAGCACCTCAGGCTCGACAATGGGCACGATCTGCGCCTGCTGGCACAGCGCGGCATAACGCGCCAGCGCATGCGCGTTGACGCTGATTGCGGTCATGGTGGGAATCCCGGCGCCGATGTCGATCACCGCCCGCCACTTGGCGAAGCGTGCGCCCTGGTCGTAATATTTCTTCAGTCGCTCGGCCAGCTTGTCGAGGCCGACGGTGACGAGCTCGCCGGGGCAATTCGGCAAGGCTTGCGTGCCTTCATCGACTTTGATGCCGGGGATGCAGCCCGCCTGCTCGATCAGTTTCACGAGCGGCGTGCCGTCCTTGGCCTTCTGCCAGATGGTCTCGTCATAGAGGATGACGCCGGAAATGTATTTCGACATCGCCTCCTTGGAGCGGAACAGCATCTCGCGATAGTCGCGGCGATTGTCCTCGGTGGACTCCACCTTGATCGCATCGAACCGCTTCTTGATGGTGCCGGAGGATTCATCGGCGGCCAAAATGCCCTTGCCAGGGGTGACCATGGCGTTGGCGATCTTGTTGAGTTCGGCGAGATTCATCGGGGTTTCTCCTAGAGACAGTTTCTTAAGTCTTGAAATAGACCGTTATCAGGCAAGGCCGAAGAAAATAGCAAGGCGCGATTTACCGCATTCATATCATCGGCGGAAAGGTGGCCGATTTGCGGGCCAACCCTTTTTATACGAATAGTGATCGTCTGGTTGATCATAACCTGTGATCGCGATTGCAGGCCATTGTCGGCAGAACGATCAATCGTAACACGTAATGTTTCGTCCGAGGTAATCTCGTCGGTCAACGGTAAGACAGTGAGCGAATTTGGCTGCGCGACGGTATCCGCTTGAATGATCACCACAGGTTGGGGCTTTCCGTAAGCACCCGGAAGGACTGCCATCACCAGATCGCCCCGCTTCATGCCTTCCAGTCGGAGAAGTCGGCCACCGCCAGCATCTCGTCCATGGCTCTGTTGCTATCCGCGCACGCGTTGATCAATTCGCATTCTCTGCGAATTTTCTCCCGGTAACCCGGTGCATTGATGTCGGGAACCCAGATCGTCACCCGCTTGAGACCGGCCGCCTTCATCTTGGCGCGATATTTCCGGACACGCTTCGTACTGTTGCCGGCCATGGCAACCTCCATTCGCATACAACATATTGGAGGTCGGCCGCCCGCTCAAGAGTTCGCGCGGCCGTTCACGCGACCTTCGGCGCCAGTTCCCCTGCGGCATAACGCTTCGCCATCTCGGCGGTGGTCAGCACCTTCTTGATCTTGCCGGCTTGCCCTGCGGTGTTGAACTCCTCCAGGCGCTGCTTGCACAGTTTTGCCATCGCCTCCATCGCGGGTTTCAAGTATTTGCGCGGATCGAATTCGCTGGGGTCCTCGCTCAGCACTTTGCGGATCTGGCCGGTCATCGCCATGCGGTTGTCGGTGTCGATGTTGATCTTGCGCACGCCGTTCTTGATGCCGCGCTGGATTTCAGAGACCGGCACGCCCCAGGTCGGCTTCATCTTGCCGCCATAGGTGTTGATGATCTCCTGCAAATCCTGCGGCACCGAGGAGGAGCCGTGCATCACCAGATGCGTGTTCGGCAGCTTGCGGTGGATTTCCTCGATCACATTCATGGCCAGAATGTCGCCGTCCGGCTTGCGCGAGAATTTGTAGGCGCCGTGCGAGGTGCCCATCGCGATCGCCAGCGCGTCGACCTGGGTCTCCTTGACGAATTTGACGGCCTCGTCGGGATTGGTCAGCAACTGGTCGTGGGAGAGTTTTCCCTCGGCGCCGTGGCCGTCCTCCTTGTCGCCCATGCCGGTCTCGAGCGAGCCCAGCACGCCGAGTTCGCCCTCCACCGAAATGCCGCCGAGATGCGCCATGTCGGCGACTTTTTTGGTGACGCCGACATTGTAGCCCCAGTCCGCCGCCGTCTTGCCGTCGGCTTTCAGGGAGCCGTCCATCATCACCGACGTAAAACCGGCCTGGATCGCGGTCATGCAGGTGTCCGGGCCGTTGCCATGGTCGAGATGCACACAGACCGGAATCTGCGGATAGATCTCGGTGACGGCATCCATCATATGCTTGAGCATGATGTCGTTGGCATAGGACCGCGCCCCGCGCGAGGCCTGGATGATGACAGGCGCATCTAGCTTGGAGGCGGCGTCCATGATCGCCAGCGCCTGCTCCATGTTGTTGATATTGAACGCCGGCACGCCGTAGTCGTTTTCGGCGGCATGGTCGAGCAGTTGGCGGAGCGTGATACGGGCCATGGCTCAAGTTCCTTTGAAATCAGGGGCGGACTGTCGTTGTCCGCCAGGAAATGCTGCACCGCTCATAACGCGGCACACCCTGAAATCCAAGGCTATGAATTGCACGGGCGTGCGGGCCAGCAAAACGTGATGTTCGCGACCTGCCGGCCGATCAGCCTTTTGGGGTTTCCAGCGCAGTTACCCGTCCTTCAAGAGCGTTGAAGCGCTGCTCGAAGTGGCTGACGGTCGCCCGCATCATCACCATCATGGCGGCCGCGTCGTGCCGGTACTTGCGGCTATCTTTCTCAAGCCGGTCCAGCCGTCCCTCAACCGCGGCTCGAAACGACGAGATATCCTCGCGGATCGCGATCAGGATGTCGGTCGTTATGTTGGTCGGTCCATCCGGCATTGCGGCCCTTAGCTTTTGCGCTTTTCCAGCGCAGCTACGCGTTCCACTACCTCGTTCACGCGCTCGTCGAAATCGCTGACGGTTGCTCGCATAATGATCATCATCGCAGCCGAGTCGCGCCGCTGCTTGCGGATAAGACCTTCCATTCGCTCGTGTTGAGCTTCGTTATCACGCTTAAAGTCCCCAACCTCTGATCGGAGCGCGCTAATGCTGTCCTGAATCTTGATCAGGATTTGCGGCACGGCATCGGTAGGGGCTTCAACCATGGGCAGAACATAACGCAAACATCCGGTTGCAACAATCGACCGATAGTTGCAAAAACCCTCAAACTTTCAGCACCTCCACCCCCGGCAGCGGCTTGCCTTCCATCCACTCCAGGAACGCCCCGCCGGCGGTCGAGACATAGCTGAAATCGTCCGCCACGCCGGCCTGGTTCAGCGCCGCCACGGTGTCGCCGCCGCCGGCGACCGAGATCAGCTTTTTCGCTTTGGTGCGCTCTGCCGCATGTTTCGCGGCGACCATGGTGCCGCGGTCGAATGGCGTCATCTCGAACGCGCCGAGCGGGCCGTTCCAGACCAGGGTGGCGGCGTCGTCGATTGCGGCATGAATGCGCGCGATGGATTGCGGGCCGACGTCGAGGATCATGCCGTCCGACGGAATCGCATCGAGGCCATAGGCGTGCGATGGCGAATTGGCGGCGAAGTGAAACGCCACCACGGCATCGACGGGCAGGATGATCGCGCAGTTTGCGGCCTCCGCCTTCTCGAAGATCCGCAGCGCGGTGGCGGCGAGATCTTTCTCCGCCAGCGATTTGCCGATGCCGACGCCCTGCGCGTGCAAAAACGTGTTGGCCATGCCGCCGCCGATCACCAGCGCGTCGACCTTGCTGACCAGGTTTTGCAACAGGTCGATCTTGGTGGAGACCTTGGCACCGCCGATGATGGCGATGACAGGCTTCTTCGGCGCGTCCAGCGCCTTGTTCAGCGCGTCGAGTTCGGCCTGCATGGTGCGGCCGGCATAGGCCGGGAGCTTGTGGCCGAGGCCTTCGGTGGAGGCGTGCGCGCGGTGCGCGGCGGAGAAGGCGTCGTTGACCCAGATGTCGCCGAGTTTTGCCAGCTCAGCGACGAAGGCCGGATCGTTCTTTTCCTCACCGGGATGGAAGCGGGTGTTTTCCAGGCAGAGGATGTCGCCATCCTTCATCGCGGCGACGGCCTTTTCGGCGATCTCGCCGATGCAGTCGTCCGCGAACGCCACCGGCTTCTTGATCACTTCGGCCAACGCCGCGGCGACCGGTTTCAGCGACTCCTTCGCATCGCGCCCCTTGGGCCGGCCGAAATGCGCCAGCAGGATGACTTTGCCGCCCTTGTCGGAAAGCTCAAGGATGGTCGGCGCGATGCGCTGCAGCCGCGTGGCGTCGGTAACGCGACCACCTTCCATCGGCACATTGAGATCGACGCGCAGCAGCACGCGCTTGCCCTTGACGTCGACGTCAGCGAGGGTGCGGAAATTCGGCATGGTTACGTGTCCCGGACGCGGTGCAGCGCTTCTTCAGCGGTGCACCGCAGAGTCGGGACCGCCATAAACGCCGGAGTTCGTTACGGCCCCGGCTCTGCAGCGCACCGCTTCGCGAAGTGCTACGCGCTGCGCTGCGTCCGGGGCGCGAGAGAATTTACAGCAGCTTCCCCATCGCCACGGCCGTGTCGGCCATGCGGTTGGAAAAGCCCCATTCATTGTCGTACCACGACATCACCCGCACCAGAGTGCCGTTCTGCACCTTGGTCTGGTCCATGTGGAAGGTGGACGAATGCGGGTCGTGGTTGAAGTCGATCGAGACATTGGGCGCGGTGGTGTAGCCGAGCACGCCCTTGAGCTGCTGCTCGGAAGCGCGCTTCATCGCCTCGTTGATCTCCTTCACGTCGGTCTTGCGCGACGCCACGATCTTGAGGTCGACCACCGAAACATTCGGCACCGGCACGCGGATTGCGACGCCGTCAAGCTTGCCCTGCAGTTCCGGCAGCACCAGGCCGATCGCTTTCGCAGCTCCCGTAGAGGTCGGGATCATCGACATCGCAGCCGCCCGGCCGCGATAGAGATCCTTGTGCAGCGTATCCAGCGTCGGCTGGTCGCCGGTGTAGGCGTGGATCGTGGTCATGAAGCCGGTCTCGATGCCGACGATGTCGTTCAAGACCTTTGCCACCGGCGCGAGGCAGTTGGTGGTGCAGGAGCCGTTCGAGACCACCAGATGATCTTTTGTGAGTTTGTCGTGGTTGACGCCGAACACGATGGTCATGTCGGCATTGTCCGCAGGCGCCGACACCAGCACCCGCTTGGCGCCGGCCGTGAGGTGCGCCGCCGCCTTGTCACGCGCGGTGAAAATGCCGGTGCATTCCAGCGCGATATCGACGCCGAGTTCCTTCCACGGCAGTTTTGTCGGATCGCGTTCCGCCGAAACTTTTATCTTGCCGTTGCCGAGGCTGATCGAGTCGCCGTCCACCGTCACGGTGCCGGGAAAGCGGCCATGCACCGAATCGAAGCGCAGCAGATGCGCGTTGGTCTCGACCGGGCCGAGATCGTTGATCCCCACCACCTCGATATCCCGGCGGCCGGACTCGGCGATGGCGCGCAGGATGTTGCGGCCAATGCGGCCAAACCCGTTGATCGCGACCCGGACTGCCATCTCGTATTCTCCTCTAATAGCTGAAGTCATCCCCGCGACGATATCGGCGAGGGTGCTTGCTGCGTACGCCCGGTTCGGCCGGGCGGGAACGGACCATATGAGCGTTACGTAGTCCTTTTTGCAGGCAATCTCAACCTTCAGTTCGACACCTTTCCCCGCTAGCGGGGAGAGGAGTTGTCATTGCGAGCGAAGCGAAGCAATCCAGTTCTTGCGGCGTCAAAGGGCTGGATTGCTTCGTCGCAAGGGCTCCTCGCAATGACGCAATTACAGCCGCTTCAGCACAGCGTTAACCGCGGCCTCCGCCGTGATGCCAAAATGCTTGAACAGGTCCTTGGCCGGCGCGCTGGCGCCGAAACCGTGCATGCCGATAAAGATGCCGTCCTGCCCGATCACCGCGTCCCAGCCCCAGCGTACCGCGGCTTCGATGGCGATTTTGACCTGTGCGTCGCCGATGATGGCGCGCTGTTTTGCTTCATCCTGCGCCAGCAGCAGTTCCAGCGACGGCACCGACACCACGCGCGCGGCGATTCCCTTTTCGGCGAGCTGCTTTTGTGCAGCGATTGCGATCTCGACTTCCGAGCCGGAAGCGAACAGCGACACTTTCGCGTCGCCTTGTGCTGCGACCAGTTCGTAGGCGCCCTGACTGCACGGGTTGTCATTGCGCGCAACGGTGCGCAGTTGCGGCAGGTTCTGCCGCGTCAGCGCCAGCACCGTCGGACCGTCGATGCGGTTGAGCGCCAGTTCCCAGCACTCCGCGACTTCCATCGCGTCGCAGGGCCGAAACACGCGCATGTTCGGGATCGCGCGTAGTGCCGACAGATGTTCGACCGGCTGATGCGTCGGGCCGTCTTCGCCAAGGCCAATGGAGTCATGCGTCATCACGTAAGTAACGCCGGTGCCCATCAACGCCGCGAGCCGCATCGCCGGCCGGGCATAGTCGGTGAACACCAGAAAGGTCGCGCCATTGGGCGCGAAGCCGCCATGCAGGAAGATGCCGTTCATCGCCGCACACATGCCGTGCTCGCGGATGCCGTAATGGATGAAGCGGCCTTTCGGCACCTTGGCCGAAAACGCCACCGCGGATTTCGCCTTGTTGTTGTTGGAGCCGGTGAGATCCGCCGAGCCCGCCAGAAATTCCATCGGCATCGCGGCGGCGATCGCCTCGATGACGGATTCGGACGATTTGCGGGTTGCGATGTTCTGCGGCGTCTCGATCAGCGCCTTCTTGTGCGCCTTGAACGCCTTGGCCAATGACGCCGGCCGCTCATGCCGCAACCGGCGCTCGAACTCGGCGCGCTTGCGGGTGCCGAGTTCGGCGAAGCGGCCTTCCCATTCTTTTCGCGCGGCGGCGCCACGGCTGCCGGCCTCGCGCCAGGCTTTCAGTACATCGTCCGGCACGGAGAACGGCTCCAGCGCGATGCCAAGCTTTTCCTTGGCGCCCTTCAACTCCTCCGCACCGAGGGCTTCGCCATGGGCTTTCGCCGTCCCCGCCTTGGTCGGCGCGCCATAGCCGATGGTGGTCTTGCAGGCGATCATCGACGGCTTGCTGGATTTTTGTGCGCGCGTGATCGCGGCTGCGATCGCGGCCTGGTCCTGGCCGTCGATCAATTCGGCCGCCCAGCCGGCGGACTTGAAGCGTTTCACCTGGTCGACGGAGTCGGCGATGGACGTCGGACCGTCGATGGAAATGCCGTTGTCGTCATACAGCACGATCAGCTTGTTGAGCTTCCAGTGCCCGGCCATGGCGATCGCTTCCTGCGACACGCCCTCCATCAAATCGCCGTCGGAGGCAAGCACGTAAGTATGATGGCTGACGATCTTCTTGCCGAACTCGGCGGCGAGCATTTTTTCCGCCAGCGCCATGCCGATCGAGGTGGCGATACCCTGGCCCAATGGGCCGGTGGTGGTCTCGATGCCTTTGGTGTGGAAATTTTCGGGATGGCCTGGAGTCAGCGATCCCAACTGCCGGAAATGCTTGAGCTGGTCCAGCGTCATGTCGGCATTGCCGGTGAGATACAGCAGCGCATAGAGCAGCATCGAGCCGTGCCCGGCGGAGAGCACAAAGCGGTCGCGATCGGGCCATTTCGGGTCGGCGGCGTCGAATTTCAAAAACCGCGTGAACAGCACGGTCGCGACGTCGGCGGCGCCCATCGGCAGGCCGGGATGGCCGGATTTGGCCTTTTCCACGGCATCCATGGCGAGGCCGCGAATCGCATTGGCCATACCGGTGTGATCGACGTTCGCCATGTTGGAAATCCGTGTGAGATGATGTGCTTGTGAACGCTCCGCGCCGGGATTGGATGCAATCCGCCCGCGGAATTAATGCGTGGCTGGATAGCACCTGTGTCATGGGAGTCCAAGACCGGGAACCCCTTAGATTGCACCGTCGGAAGCGCTTTGCGGTGCATAGTTTTGCAGCGGCGTTGCGCTGGCCTCGCTTGCCACGTAAATTTCGCGCGCTAAAGGCTTGCCGAGCCGTGGCTTTTGCTTGTCCCGGCAGCCCCATCGAAGGTCCGTGCCACCGCCATGAACGATCGTCCCGTCACCGGTTCCGAGCCCGCCGCCGCCGATATCGACGCCGCGACACGGCGGCTGATGGCGGCGCTGGATGCGCTGGAGAGCGCGGTGGAACGGCGCCGCGAGGCCGACCGCGACGAGGACGAGTTGGCGACCCGGATCCAGGCTTTGGGCGCGGACCGCTCGCGGCTTGCCGACGAACTCGACGGCTCGCTGGTGAAGACACGCAAGCTGGAGCGCGCCAATCGCGAGATCGCCGAGCGGCTGGATGCCGCCATCGGCACCATCCGTTCCGTGCTCGATGCGGGAGAGACCTGATGAGCCATATCAATGTCACCATCAACGGCCGTCAGTACCGCATGGCCTGCGAGGAGGGCCAGGAGACGCGGCTGTTGAAACTCGCCGAAAATCTTGAGACGCGGATCGGCAGCCTGCGCGGAAAATTCGGCGAGATCGGCGACGCCCGTCTCACCGTGATGGCGGCGTTGACGGTGTGCGACGAGTTGCTTGACGCCAGCGCGCGCATCCGTACCCTGGAGGAAGAACTCACCGCGCTCCGGGACGTCCGCGTCGCCGCCGCCGATCGCGCCCGGGCGACGCAGACCGCAGTGGCCGCCGCGCTGAATTCGGCCGCCGAGCGGATCGAGAAGACCACGCAGGTGCTCAACCGCACGATTGGGGGGGGCGTGGCGATCGGTTAAAACCGTCATTGCCGGGCTTGACCCGGCAATCCATCCACTTCGAAAAGATTCAACCCGAAGAAGATGGATGCGCGGGTCAAGCCCGCGCATGACGCTGTTTGTCGGTCTGGTACCCCGGACGCAGCGCAGCGCTCTTGCGGTGCGCTGCAGAGCCGGGGCCGTAACGAACGCCGGTGCCTGGTACGGTCCCGGTTCTGCGAAGCAGCGCTTCGCAAGGGCTTCGCGCCGCATCGCGCCCGGGACACGGTTAGTGCTGGCGCATCCTCCGCTTAACCCCTACATTACCCCTGCGAAGCTGTGTCGCGCGTCAGGAGCCATATATCCCCGGGGCCTTATCGATCCTTCCGGGAACTGTCCCTGGCCAGGTCCGTGGACTTGGCTACATGGTGCCCACCTACTTTCGTAGGGAACTCCGGGATCGAGTGCTCCAACGGCCATCGCGGCTTCGCACTTTTGTTTTGCTCGTCATTGCGAGCGAAGCGAAGCAATCCAGTTGTAGCCACAGAACTGGATTGCTTCGTCGCAAGAGCTCCTCGCAATGACGGCGGTAATTTATTTTAGAACGCCATGTCATCCACCCCGTCAAAAGGCGATCTCCGCATCGCCGCGCTCGCGCGGCGCGATGCATTGAGCGATGAACAGCGCGCCACGGCGAGCGAAGCCCTCGCCAAACGCGGACTGCCGCTTGCAATCAAATCCGGCGCCGTCGTCGCCGGCTACTCGCCGATCCGCAGCGAAATCGATCCGGCGCCGCTGATGCGAACGCTTGCTGCCCAAGGCGTGCAGCTTGCGCTGCCGGCAGTAACCGCGCGCGGAAAATCGCTGATCTTTCGCGCCTGGTCGCCCAACGACAGGCTGATGCTCGGATCGCTCGGCATACTGGAGCCGTCGCCAGCCGCGGCCGAACTCGTGCCCGACATCATGCTGGTGCCGCTGGCGGCGTTCGACCGCGCAGGGCATCGCATCGGTTATGGCGCCGGACATTACGACGTCACGCTGGCGCATTTGCGCAAAGCCAAAGCTACCATCGCGATCGGCCTTGCCTTCGCGGTGCAGGAAATCAAGGCAGTGCCGGTGCAGCCGCACGACGTGGCGCTGGATTATGTGCTAACGGAAAAGCACGCATTCGATTTCCGGAGCACTTGATTTGCGTATCCTCTTTATCGGAGACGTGGTCGGCAAGACCGGCCGCACCGCTGTTCTCGAACATTTGCCCGGCCTGATCCGCGACTGGACGCTCGATCTCGTCGTCATCAATGGCGAGAACGCCGCCGGCGGATTCGGCATCACCGAAGCGATCTACAACGATTTCATCGACGCCGGGGCCGACGCGGTGACGCTCGGCAACCACGCCTGGAATCAGAAGGAGGCGCTGGTGTTCATCGAGCGCGCGCCGCGCCTCATTCGTCCGCTGAATTTTCCGCGCCATACGCCAGGCCGCGGCGCGGCGCTGGTCGACACCAAAAACGGCAAGCGCGCGCTGGTGATCAACGCGATGGGCCGCGTGTTCATGGAGCCGCTCAACGATCCTTTCGCCGCGGTGGCGCGCGAACTCGACGCCTGCCCGCTGCGCGAGGCGGCCGATGCCATCGTGGTCGATATCCATTGCGAGGCCTCCAGCGAAAAGCAGGGCATGGGATTTTTCTGCGACGGCCGCGTCTCTCTGGTGGTCGGCACCCACACCCATGTGCCGACCGCGGACCATCAGATCCTGACCGGCGGCACCGCCTACATGACCGACGCCGGCATGACCGGCGATTATGATTCGGTGATCGGCATGCAGAAAGACGAGCCGCTGCATCGCTTCGTCACCGGCATCCCGTCCGGGCGATTCGAGCCGGCAAGCGGGGCCGCGACGCTGAGCGGCGTCGCGGTCGAGACCGACGATGCCACGGGCCTGGCGGTGCGCATCGCCCCGGTGCGAATCGGGGGGCGGCTGGAGCCGGCTAGGCCGGGGTTTTGGACGTAACCGTTCCCCGGACGCAGCGCAGCGCGTAGCTCTTCGCGGAGCGGTGCGCTGCAGAGCCGGGGTCCCGGTTGCTAAGAAGAAACCGGGGTCCCGGTTCTGCGAAGCGGCATGAAGAATGCCGCATCGCGCCCGGGACACGATGGTTCACTCCGCCTTGATATTCGCCGCTTTCACGATCGGCCACCATTTCGCGATCTCGGCGGTCTGGTGCTCCTTCAGCGCCGCCGGCGTCTGCTTGTCGGGTGGCGGCGTCTCCTGGCCGAGTTCGAGGAACCGGCGCTGCACGGCGGGATCGGCCAGCGCCACCCGCACCGCCGCGTTCGATATCGCGACCACGTCGCCAGGCGTGTTCTTCGGCGCCCAGATCGCGTGCCAATAGGCGATATAAAGTCCCGGCACGCCCGCTTCATCCACGGTCGGGATATCCGGCGCCGAGGCGAGCCGCGTGCGCGAGGTCACCGCATAGGCCTTCACCGTGCCGCCGCGCACCTGCGGCAGCGAATTGGTGGCCTGGTCGAACATGATATCGATCTGCCCGGCCATCAGGTCGTTGAGCGCGGGCCCGGCGCCGCGATAGGGCACGAACGCAAAGCTGGTGTCGGTCAGGTTCTGGAAGAACACGCCGGCGACATGGGCGCCGGAGCCGGGTCCCGCGGTGCCGGCGCTAGCCTTGTTCGAATTGTCCTTGAGCCAGCCGATCAGCTCCCGCAAATCCTTTGCCGGCAGTTTCGGCTTGCCGATGATCAGCTGCGGGCCATTGCCGACCAGCGCTACCGGCTCGAAATCGTTCAACACGTCATATTGCAGCGAATAGACCGCGCCGTTGAGCACATGGGTGCCCCAGTGCCCGATGGTGAGGGTGTAGCCGTCCGGGTTGGCCCGCGCGGCGCGCAGCCCTGCGATGGCGCCGGACGCGCCGGTGACGTTCTCGATCAGCACCGTCTGCCCCAGCGTCCCCCGCATATGTTCGGCCAGAATCCGCGCCAGCACGTCGGTCGGCCCGCCCGCCGCGAACGGCACGATCAGCGTGATGGACCGCGACGGAAACGCCTGCGCCCGGACCGCGGCCGGCCAGACCGCCGCGGCGCCCACCGCCGCCTTGATGAAATCGCGCCGTCTCATGGAGCCCCCCACTCGTCATGCCCGGCCTTGTGCCGGGCATCCACGTCTTTCTTTTTTGAGAGTTTGCAAGACGTGGATGGCCGGGACAAGCCCGGCCATGACGAACTTACGTCGTATCTGTTCCCCGGACGCAGCGCAGGACTCGTAGGGCGGATTAGCCGACCCCCGTGCGCGGTAGTTCAACGAGCGAAGGCGGAAGGCGTAATCCGCCACGACGAGCGAAGGTGGCGGATTACGCTTGCGCCTTCGCTTGTGGAGCTACCGCGGATGTGGACGCTAATCCGCCCTACAGATTATTACAGCTTATACGCCGTCCGGAACCCGCCCCAGTGCCGGCCCTGCACGCGCACGGGCACGTCGATCTCGCGCATCATGATGGTCTTGCCGTTGCCCATGTCGCGGGCGTAGCTCTGGATCAGATAGGAGCGGGTGTTTTGCCCCGCGGCCAATCCGGCCTTGTCGTTGAAAATGCGGCGGTTGCGGCTGTTGGCGGTATTCCATGTGACGTCGCCGGGGCGTTGCGGATGCGAATAGATCCTGTTGTGCACCGGCAGGTAGCCGTTGCGGTCGATCATGGCGCAGAACACCATGCGCGGATCTTTCGCCAGAAACGCTTCCTGGAATTCGGGCAGCGCGCGGTCGGCCCAATCGAGGATTTTGGTGCGGTGCTGCACCGGGTTGGTGCCGGGAATCACGACATAGTCGGTGTCGAACATGTCGTCGATCGAGATGGCGCCGCTGGCAATCGCATTCTCGAAAATCCGGGTCAACGCAGTGCCGGCGTCCATGGCGCGGGTGACGAATTCGGTGTTTTCGTCGTGGATCGACCACAGCTTGTCTTCGATGGTTTCGCGTAAATGCGCATCGGGCATCTCGAAGCGCGCCCACGCGCCCGCGGCCGAGCGCTCGACGATGCGGATATTGCAGGCGCCGATGTCCTGCAGCACAGCGGCGAACGTCTCGTGCAGCGGCAGCTTCTCGGCCCCGGGGCCGGAGACCAAAATGCCTTCCATGGAAATTTCATAGACCGCAGCAACGGCCTTGCCGCCGCGTGCGGCGATCTCGATCTTCAGATTGCACGGCAACCGCTCGCGCTTGCGCTCTTCCTCGCGCTCGTCCTGGCGCAGCAGCACCGCGCAGCGCGATTTCAGCTTTTCGGCGAACAGCGTGACGGCCTTGCCGGCTTCGGCGACGCTGGTGCCGTGCGCCTCGGCTTCCTTGGTGGCCGCGTCGATCTCGGCGGCGCTGTCGCCGACCGAGACGATGAAGTGCGAGGCCGACGCCGCATTCTGCGACATGTCGCTGGTGGTCTCGTTCTGCTCGGCCACCGCGCTGTTGACGTGTTCGAACACCGGGCGGATCGCCTCGATCGCCCTGGAGATGCGATGCACGGCATCGACCGAGCCCGCGGCATCCTTCTGCAGCGCGTCGATCTTCTGCTTGATTTCTTCGGTGGCGTTCTGGGTCTGGACCGCGAGCGCCTTCACCTCGGAGGCGACCACCGCAAAGCCGCGGCCGGCGACGCCGGCGCGCGCGGCCTCGATGGTGGAATTCAGCGCCAGCAGCGTGGTCTGCTTTGCGATTTGCGCGATCAGGTTCACGACATTGCCGATCGCGGCGGAAGATTCCCGCAGGCGGTCGACATTGAGGCTCGCTTCATGCGCGGCGGCGCTGGCCTGGTCGGCGAGTTTTGAGGCGTCGCGCACCTGCGCGCCGATGCCTTCGGCGGAGTGGGTGAATTTTTCCGCGGCCTGCGAAAACGTGGTGGCGGTGGACTGCGCGGCGCTGGTGCGGCCGGTCAGCGCATCGGTGCGGGCGCGGATATTGGACAGCGTGGCGGCGGTCGATTGCGCGCCGCCGGCCACCGAATTGGCCGCGCGTTCGAGCTGGCGGATCATGGCGCCGAGTTCGAGTTCCAGGAGTTCGAGGATTTCCTTCGCCGAATCGTGGTGCGGGACATCCGCCACGGCCGCCGGCGCAACGGGGGCATCCACTGCTGCCGGCTTCGCTTCGGGTCTTCGGAACAGGCCAAACGCCATCGCATCTCTCGGAGAGCAGGAAATTCGCGCCGGCATCCTCGCATCCGCCGGTGAAGTCATGGTTAACGATTGCCTGCATTGATCTGCTCAACCGCAAGGCCGTGGACAACCCGGTGGCTGCACGCGATCATGACCGGCATTTGATGATCCGACCTTCAACCCTCGGAATCCGTTAGTCAAAACAGGCGCTTAACAGGTGAAGGAAGTCCGTAACGAACAGCGGAAATTGCTCGCGACGTGGTTTAACAATGTGGGAACAGGCATTATGTCGGTGGGAGCACTTACGCCTGTGGCAGCCCGCATCCTGGAAGTAGCCTCCAGCGCGCCGATCGAAACGGTGCTTCTGGTGATCGCCTTCTCTGTTCTGATCGGGTTCGGGCTTCATCTGATCGGAACGCTGGTCCTGCTGGGATACGAACCATGATTTCCATCGATACGCTTGCCATCGGCACTCCGGTCGCGATTTTCGTGTTTCTCGGTCTTCTCGGCTTTGTCGAATATCGCTGGATCGAGCGTGCCAAAAGGCGCGAGCAATTGGCTATGGCAGCACACGAACTTCCCGCACCCGACGCGGCTCAATCGGCAAATCCGGATTCTCGGGCTGCGGTGAAAAAGCAGACTGCAGCCGAGTGATTTACGAAAAGGCCGAATGCGCTGCCGTCCTCCCGCTCATATTTTTTTGATTTCTGAACCGTTTGCGGCCTATAACGCCGCGCTTCCCATTCATTAGCGCCCTGACCACCCCGACGAGACCCGCATGGCCGGACATTCCCAATTCAAGAACATCATGCACCGCAAGGGCCGGCAGGATGCCCAGAAGTCGAAGCTGTTCTCAAAACTGGCGCGGGAAATCACGGTGGCGGCCAAGATGGGCCAGCCCGATCCGTCCATGAATGCCCGGCTGCGCGCCGCGATCATCTCAGCGCGGCAGGAGAACATGTCGAAGGATTCCATCGAGCGCGCAGTGAAGAAGGCGAGCGGCGGCGAGGCCGAGAATTACGACGAAATCCGCTACGAGGGCTATGGCCCGGGCGGCGTCGCGGTGATCGTCGAGGCGCTGACCGACAACCGCAACCGCGCCGCCTCCGACATCCGCTCCTATTTTACCAAATCCGGCGGCAATTTGGGAGAAACGGGCTCGGTCGCCTTCATGTTCGACCGCACCGGCATCATCGAATACGACGCGAAAGTCGCCTCCGACGACGCCATGCTGGACGCCGCGATCGAGGCCGGCGCCGACGACGTGATCTCCAGCGAGAGCGGCCACGAAATCTACGCCTCGCAGGAAACCTTTCGCGAGGTGGCCAAGGCGCTGGAAGCGAAATTCGGCGAGGCGCGAAAAGCCCAGCTTACCTGGAAGCCGCAAAACACCGTGCCGGTGGATGACGAGACCGGCGAGAAATTGCTGAAGCTGATCGACCTGCTCAACGAGCACGACGACGTGCAGAACGTCTACGCGAATTTCGAAGTGTCCGACGCGCTGGTCGCCAAGATGGGCGGGTAGGGGACGTGTCCCGGGCGCGATGCAGCGTTCTTCACGCTGCTTCGCAGAACCGGGACCCCGGTCTACGATGTTAGCAACCGGGACCCCGGCTCTGCAGCGCACCGCTCCGCGAAGTGCTACGCGCTGCGCTGCGTCCGGGGCACGCACGCTTTCCGCGGTGAACGACGCCCCGTTGCTATTTCGTTCTTGCCGCCGCGGCGCTAACGTTGCCCCATGACACCGCTTCCGATTCGCATCCTCGGCATCGATCCCGGCCTCCGCCGCACCGGCTGGGGCGTGATCGAGAGCTGCGGCAACCGGCTGACGTTCGTCGGTTGCGGTTCGGTGGAGCCGGCCGAAAACCTGCCGCTGGCAAGCCGGCTCTTGGCGATCCATCAGGGGCTGACAAGAGTGCTCGGCGATTTCGCGCCCGCCGAGGCCGCGGTCGAGCAGACTTTTGTCAACAAGGACGGCGTGGCGACGTTAAAGCTCGGGCAGGCGCGCGGGGTGGCGATGCTGGCGCCTGCGATGTTCGGGATCGCGGTTGCGGAATACGCGCCGAACCAGGTGAAGAAGACCGTGGTCGGCGCCGGCCATGCCGACAAGAACCAGATCCTGGTGATGCTGAAGCTTCTGCTGCCCAAGGCCGACCCGAAATCCCCCGACGCCGCCGACGCGCTGGCTATCGCCATTACGCATGCGCATCACCGCGCCAGCACCGCGCTGCGGCTGAAGGTGGTGGGCGCATGAGTGTTTATCCCGCGTCGTCCCGGCGAACGCCGGGACCCATAACCACCGGCAGTCATGATCGGGTAAATCGGTTCCGCAAGCGGCTTACACCTTCCGCCTCACTGGCGACGGAGGCTATGGGTCCCGGCGTTCGCCGGGACGACGTGTTGATATTTGCGCGATCGAGGCCAGCATGATCGGCAAACTCAAGGGCCTGATCGATTCCTACGGCGAGGACTACGTGATCCTTGACGTCGGCGGCGTCGGCTATCAGGTGCATTGCGCTTCTCGCACGCTGCAGACGCTGCCGGCGCCCGGCGAAGCCGCGGTGCTGTCGATCGAGACCTATGTGCGCGAGGACGCGATAAAACTGTTCGGCTTCCGCAGCGACATGGAGCGCGAATGGTTTCGCCTGCTGCAGACCGTGCAGGGCGTCGGCGCCAAGGTGGCGCTGGCCGTGCTCGGCACCCTGCCGCCGTCCGATCTGGCCAACGCCATCGCGCTGCGCGACAAGGCCGCGGTGTCGCGCACGCCGGGCGTCGGCCCGAAGGTCGCCGAGCGCATCGTCACCGAATTGAAGGACAAGGCGCCGGCGTTTTCCAACGTCGATCCGGCGCTGGTGCATCTGGCAGGCAGCCTCGACGACCACCGCGCCCCACGCCCGGTCACCGACGCGATTTCCGCGCTGGTCAATCTCGGCTATGGCCAGCCGCAGGCGGCGGCCGCGATCGCCGCGGCCTCGCGTAGCGCAGGCGAGAAAGCTGAGACGGCACAGCTGATCCGGCTCGGGCTGAAGGAATTGGCAAGGTGAGCGGACTTTCTCACACGTCGTCCCGGCGAACGCCGGGACCCATAACCACCGCTGCCGGTGTTAAAAGATGGCCTTCCCCCGCGTGCCCAAAACCGTACTCGGTGTCTATGGGTCCCGGCGTTCGCCGGGACGACGCGGAAAGCGCGGCATGACCACCTCCCCCCGCATCGTCACCCCCGAACGCCGCGATGACGACGGCGCCGACACCGCGCTGCGGCCGCAACTGCTGTCGGAATTCGTCGGCCAGCAGCAGGCGCGCGCCAATCTGGCCGTGTTCATCGACGCCGCGCGCAAGCGCGGCGAGGCGCTGGACCATGTGCTGTTCGTCGGTCCCCCCGGCCTCGGCAAGACCACGCTGGCGCAGATCGTGGCGCGCGAACTTGGCGTCGGATTCCGCGCCACCTCCGGCCCCGTCATCGCCAAGGCCGGCGATCTCGCGGCGCTGCTGACCAATCTCGAAGAGCGCGACGTGCTGTTCATCGACGAGATCCATCGCCTCAGCCCCGCGGTCGAGGAAGTGCTGTATCCGGCGATGGAGGATTTTCAGCTCGACCTCATCATCGGCGAGGGTCCGGCGGCGCGCTCGGTGAAAATCGAGCTGGCAAAGTTCACGCTGGTCGGCGCCACCACCCGCGCGGGCCTGCTGACCAACCCGCTGCGCGACCGTTTCGGGATTCCGGTGCGGCTGAATTTCTATACCGAGGCGGAGCTGGAACAGATCGTCACCCGCGGCGCCCGCGTGCTCAAGGTCGGCATGACTAAGGACGGCGCCAACGAGATCGCGCGCCGCGCCCGCGGCACGCCGCGCATCGCCGGGCGGCTGTTGCGCCGGGTGCGCGATTTCGCCTCCGCCGCCGACGCCGCCTCGATCGACCGCGCCATCGCCGACCACGCGCTGATCGCGCTGGAAGTCGACGCCGCAGGCCTGGATGCGATGGACCGGCGCTATCTCTCGACCATCGCGGTGAACTACGGCGGCGGCCCGGTCGGCGTCGAAACCATGGCGGCTGCGCTGTCGGAGCCGCGCGACGCCATCGAGGACATCATCGAGCCGTTTTTGATCCAGTGCGGCTATCTGCAGCGCACCCCGCGCGGCAGACTGCTCACCTCGCACGCCTTCCGCCATCTCGGCCTCGCCGAGCCTTCGCGCGACCCGGCGCAGTTCGGGTTGTTCGGCGGCGACGAGGAATCGTAGGGCGGATTAGCGTCCACGAGCGCGGTATTTCAACAGGTGAAGGCGGAAGCGTAATCCGCCGTTCAGCGTCGGCGCTCGCTGCGGCGGATTACGCCTTGCACCTTCGCTCGTTGAGTCACCGTGCGTGGGGCCGGCTAATCCGCCCTACTGAACATCTGCACAAGCGCACCCCAATTCGGCTGCAATCCGCGCGCAGGATGGGGCTGCATCACGATTAACCATTCATGATTTCTCGGCGGCAGTTTCTTCGTTTCATCGGCGGGCTCGGCGCGCTCAGCGCTTCGACCGCGGCTTACGGCTTCGGCGAACCGCTGCTGCGGCTTCGCGTCGCACGTTACGAACTGACCCCACCGAGATGGCCCGCGAACTTCCAGCTGAAGATCGCGGTCATCGCCGATCTTCACGCCTGCGATCCCTGGATGTCGCTGGAGCGTATCGAGGCGATCGTGGATCGCACCAACGCGCTCGATGCCGACCTCATCGTCATGCTCGGCGATTACGTCGCAGGCCACCGCCGCGTGACGCGCTACATTCCCGCCGGTGAATGGGCGTCGGTGCTCGCCGGCCTGAAAGCGCCGCTCGGCGTGCATGCGATTCTCGGCAATCACGACTGGTGGGAGGACAAGACCGCGCAGCGCGAGGGGCAGGGGCCGACCATGGCCCGCCGCGCGCTCGAGGCTGTGGGCATTCCGGTCTATGAAAACGACGCGCATCGGTTGACCAAGGACGGCCACCCGTTCTGGCTCGCGGGCCTGGGCGATCAACTGGCTTACGTTCCGGCCCGCCGCTTCCGCCCGGTGCGGCGGATCGGCGTCGACGATCTCGCAGCGACCTTGGCGAAAGTCACCGACGCGGCGCCGGTGATCCTGCTGGCGCACGAGCCAGACGTCGCAAAGCGCGTGCCGGCGCGTGTTTCGCTGCAGCTCTCCGGCCATACCCATGGCGGCCAGGTGCGCCTGCTAGGCTGGTCGCCGGTGTCGCCGTCGGGCCCAAAACTGGTCTACGGCCACATCCGCATGAACTGCGACATCGTCATTTCCGGCGGGCTGGGCTGCAGCATCATGCCCTTCCGCATCGGCGTGCCGCCGGAGATCGTGCTGGTGACGCTGGGCGGGACGGATCCAATGGCCCCGCCGTCATCCTGAGGAGCGCGCCCTCTTGGGCGCGCGTCTCGAAGGATGCGCCACGCGCGCCTGCGTCCCGACGATGTTACCCGCAGTTGCAGGCCGATGCCTGCTCAACAGCCAAGCCATGGAAAGCGGCATCGAACGATGTTATATTCAGGCCTGAGGAGCTTGAGACGATGAAAGCTACCATTGCGATAGATGACGAGCTTTTCGCCGCGGCGCAGGAGTATGCGGGCGATAAGGAGGAATCGGCCGTCATTAGCGAAGCGTTGAAGGCATTCGTTCAACGCGAGGCCGCGCGAAGGCTGGCGCGCATGGGGGGCACTGAGCCGAGCGCAAAAGCGCCTCCTCGTCGTCGCTTCGGCAAATGATCTAACCGTCCAGCAGAAAATGTGATAAATAGAAGCCATGAGTTCAGCCAGCGAAAAAGTTGCCGAAGCCCTTGAACTGCTACCCGAGGAAATGCGGGAGCCGGCGGCCGCCTATATGCTCTCGCAGGCAAAAAAATTTCGTGCGCTCAAAGACGCCATTGATGAGGGAATGGCCGACGTAGAGGCAGGGCGCGTCGTGCCGTGGGATCTGGAAGACTTCCTCAAGCAGGCCCGTGCGCAAGCGCAACAATAGGTGCGGTCGTGCGGGTCGTTGTTTCCCTGCGCGCCCGCTCCGATATTCTCGCCATCCACGCTTACCTCGCCGAACGCAGTCTCGTCGCGGCCGATCGACTCCTGGTCCGATTTTCGCAGCGTTTCGATGAACTGTGCGAATTTCCGTTCCTCGGCCCGGATCGAAGCGAACTGCGCGCGTCGTTGCGCGGACTTTTGATGGACAGCTATATTGCCTTTTACATTGTCGAAACCGACCGGATCGTGATCGTTCGCGTTATTGATGGCCGGATGAATATCAAGCGGGAAATGTCGACATGACCTCCCATCTCGACGGCTTAATCCGCGATGGCCGGCATCATATGCAAATCCGGGTCTATTACGAGGACACGGATTTTTCCGGCATCGTCTATCACGCCAATTATCTGCGCTTCATGGAGCGCGGGCGGACCAATCACTTGCGGATGATGGGCGCGGAGCAGCACGCGCTGTTCGCCGAGGCGCTGGCGGAAACGCCGGGCTTTGCCTTCGTGGTGCGCTCGATGCAGATCGACTTTCTCAAGCCGGCGCGGATGGATGACGTGCTCGACGTGGTCACCTGGCCGGTGGAGGTGAAGGGCGCCTCGATCACGCTGGCGCAGGAAGTGCGCCGCGGCGGCGATGTGCTGGTCAGGGCGAAGGTGCGCGTGGCTTTCATCAGCGACGGCCGCGCGCAGCCGATCCCGAAAACGCTACGGGCATTGATGAAAGCGGATGTGGAGTGATGATGCGTATGTAGCCCGGATGGAGCGCAGCGCAATCCGGGACCACCATCGCGTTATTCCCGGATTGCGCTGCGCTCCATCCGGGCTACGATCTCACGCCGCCGCCTTGTGGCGCGCCAGTTCCGCCTTGTACAACGCGAACTCCTCGGCCAAGGCCTTCGCGATGCTCGGCCGCGCGCGGGTGCGGTCGTAATACGCCTTGATGTCAGGCCATTTGGCCAGATCGATCGGCGGCGTCGCCATGGTCCAGTTGATCACGGTAACGAGATAGGCATCCGCGACGCTGAAATGGTCGAGCAGGAATTCTCGGCCCTCGAGATAGCCATTGAGATAATCCAGCCGCGACAGACCCTTCTCCAGCGTGTAGGCCTTGGCCTCGGCCGGCGCGGTTTTGGACAGCAGCGGCACGAACAGGCCCTTGTGCAGTTCGGTGCCGACAAAACACAGCCACTGCTGCAGTTTTGCGCGGTCCATGCCGGGCGAGGCGCCGATGCCGGAATCGGGAAGCTGCTCGGCGACATATTGCAGGATCGCGGCGTTCTCGGTGAGGATGACGCCGTCGTCGGTGCGCAGCGTCGGCACCAGGCCGAGCGGATTGACCGCGAAAAAATCCGAGCCGTCGTTCTGCACCCGCTTGGTCTGCGGATCGACCTCGAGATAGTTCGCATCGTAACCCGCCTCGTAGAAGGCGATGCGGGTCGCCATTGAGCAGGCGAGCGGCGAGAAATACAGGTCCATGGGAGACTCCTTGGGTTTCGATTTCCGTCGTCATTCCGGGGCGCTCGCCTCTTCGCGAGCGAACCCGGAATCCAGCCACGTCATCCGACCTCTGGATTCCGGGTCTGCGCCAAGAGGCGCATCCCGGAATGACGGTGGCTTGATTTTTATACTGTTCCGCATAATATAAACCGCGTCAAGGAGTTTTTTGCGAAGTGGTACAAAAAAGATCGAACCCGGCGTCCGCGGCCAATCCCGAAGCCCCGCCAAAACGCCGCGGCCGCCCGCGCGCGTATGAGCCGGAGGTGGCGCTGGCCAAGGCGCTCGATCTGTTCCGCAAGGATGGATTCGCCGCGACCTCGCTTGACGATCTCGCGGCCGCCACCGGCATGAACCGGCCGAGCCTGTATGGCGCGTTCGGCGACAAGCGCGAGCTCTATATCAAGAGCTACCAGCGCTACCGCGCCGACGCCCGCGCGGCGATGACCGACATTTTCAGGACCGAGCTGCCGATCAAGAAGCGGCTCGCACGCATCTTCGCGGTGGCGCTGGATATTTACCTGTCCGGCGACGCCGGCCCGCGCGGCTGCTTTACCGTGATGACGGCGGCTTCCGAAGCCGTCGCCGATCCGCAGATCCGCGCCATGGTGCTGGAAGGATTTACCGAACTCGACAAGGCCTTCGCGGCGTGTTTCCGGATCGCGAAGGAGAAGGGCGAACTGCCGGCCTCAGCCGATCCGGTCGTGCTTGCGCAACTGGCCTCCGCCACCATCCACACCATCGCCATCCGCGCCCGCGCCCAGGTGCCGCGCAGGGAATTGGAAGCAATCGTGAAGGGCGCGATCGAGGTGATGCTGCGCGCTTGACTTTGTAGGGTGGGCAAAGGCGCGCCTTCGCGCCGTGCCCACCACCCTGATCGATAAACCGCGAGAACCTGCTGGTGGGCACGGCGCAAGCGCGCCTTTGCCCACCCTACGACTCCGGCTGATAACAGTTGACAGCCTGGATATTGCACGCATTGATTGATCGATTGGTTTGTTGATTTTCAAGAGGCGGGCGCCATGGATTTTTTGAGAATAGTTCGGGAATGTCGCCTGGTTTTTGTCCTTGCCGCTGCGCTTGGCCTCGGGCTCGGCAACTCTGCGGCCGGCGCCGGCGAGCTTGACGCAGTACCGGCGGCGGTCCGCGGTCCCTTCCTGTCGAATCCCGATCTGATGACGCTGCTCGACTGCCCGCAACAGCCATGTTCGGGAAAACTCAATTTCACGAAACTGATGGAAGCGCGGCTGCCGCCGTCACAGCAGCATCTGCGCGGCACCAGCAATCCGTTCAACCTTCCGGTCGCGAAGGTGATCCTCGAAACGATCCAGAAGGATCTCGACGAGGTGGTCGGGAAAGCCGACGCCGAGGGCGCGCGGTTGAGAAAGGAATTTTTGACCGACGAGGGCTCGCGTGTCGAATTGGTCGGCGTGGTGAACCGCATGGACCGGCAGTTCGTGAAAGATCCCAGCACCGAGCCTACGCCGGAACAGGCCAAGTGCGGCGAAATCAGCGCGATCTACCGGTTCGGCTATTCGATTCGGGACGGCACGCAGAAGTCGCGGCTGCCGGTGACGATGAACCTGGTTTTTCCGGCGGTGCCGTCCGGCCAGGCCGCCGGCAGCATCACCTGCCAGGGCATGGTGAAGCGGTGGCTCGACGAAGTGAACAAGCCCGACGGCCGAAGCGCGGATCAAATCCTCGCCGGAATCCTCGACCCGCAGTCCGGCGTCGTGGCCCCGATCGACGGCGCCGACCTGCTGCGGGTCGAGATCAACATGCAGGCCTATCGAAAGCCGGCGAGCGACACATCGACCAACAATTTCGGCACCGAAGCCGGTTACATCCTCCGCGTATTCCGATGGGAGAAGGCGACCAACAGGTTCGAGGTGAGCTTTCTGAGAAACCAGGTCGATCGCGACGTATTGCTGGGCGATCCATCGCTGCGCAAGAAACTGCTGGCCTTTCTCACGAAGAGGGACACCGTGATTTCGATCGACAAGGGAACCCTCGACATCCCCGCCATTATCGACGGCAAGCGCGTGCTGGCGCTGCGCGCCGTCTCGATCTCGCCGGGCGGCTCGCATCGTTCCGCCAACCAGCCGTTCTGGAACGCGGAAAATCCGGCGCAGCAGCTGATGTCGGACACGGAAATACAACAGGCGATCGACGCCACCGCGGGCGAGCCGCTCAGCTTCATCAAGTCGCGGGAGGATTTCCGCACCAGGCTGAACGAGACGAGCTGCACGAACTGCCATCAGACCCGGGCGATCGCCGGATTTCATTTCCCCGGCGCCGACCGCACCGGCACGTCGCTGGTCAATTCGGTGCTGCTGCCGGGCTCGCCGCAATTCTACGGCGACCAGCCGCGCCGGATGGAAATCCTCGGGCGGATGGCGGTCAACAGCGGTCCCCGGCTGAAGGAACATCTGCTCGCGACCGGCTATGCCGCGCGGCCGATGAACAGGTTCGCGGCCGTGCTGCAATCGACGCAGTTGATCGGGGGCTGGGGAGGCGCCTGCCTGATGGAAGCCGCGCTGGCCGGCAGCCAGCGGCAATGGCGCTGCGGGCCGAGCCTGCGGTGCGAGCGGCTGTTCGATTCCGGCAACGACCCGAACGTCGGAACCTGCATTCCCGACGGACCGCGCCAGGTCGGCGACGCACTGCAGTCGGGAACGATCACCTCGCCCCGCTTCGGGACCGATCGCTACGCCCGGCAACGCCCGCAATTGCCCGCCGACGCGCACGACACGCGGATTCCGGTCTCCGCGCTGCCCTCGCCGTCGCCGGCGGGAAATTCCTATTACGGCGCGCATCAGGAGTTTTACGAGGGCGACGGAGATTCCACCGATATCGCCGTGCGGCGCGACGCCAGTACCGGCGGATTCCCGGCAGGCATGTTGCGGCTGTCCGAATGCATCAACCTGCCGAAAGAGGCGAGCTGCGCGCTGATCGCATCCAGCGGATTCAACAAATGCATCACGAAGCTTTCGACGGACCGGCGTTATTCGATCGATGTCTGTTTCGACAATTTCACGTCCTATTCCGGCATGCGGGCATGCACCGCGATCTCGCCTTGCAGGGACGATTATATCTGCGTCAAGCCGATGGATTACACCGTCGCAAACGCCGACACGAAATTTTCAGACCGGAAAAGCAATATTGTCGACCACCCGTTCTTCCAGGAGATCAACCGGCGTGCCTATAGCGACGCCGATTTCGGCCAGAACAAGCCGGACCAGGACTGGCTACAGCGTAACGACCGCAGCGGCCTCTGCATCCCTCCCTACTTCGTGTTCCAGTTCAGATCGGACGGACATCCCCCGCCGTAGTCTGTAGGGCGGATTAGCGCCCACATCCGCAATCCCTCAACGCGCGAGGCAGAAGCGTAATCCGCCGCCCCGCGCACCGCGCTCGTGGCTGGTGGGTTACGCCTTCCGCCGGCGCCTGTTGCGTCCGTCGCGTATGTGGTCCGGCTAACCCACCCTACGAATGAGCGCGAATGACGAACATGCACAAAATTTCTTCCGCCCCCTGTCGGCACCGGCTAACCTCGTTCGTCTTCCATCAAACGGGAACCGCCGCATGCTCTACGCCATCCTTTGCTACCACGATGAAGACGCCGTCGGTTCCTGGTCGAAAGAACAGGACGCCGCCGTCATGGCCAAACTCGCCGTGGTGCAGGACAAGCTCACCCAGCAGGGCCGGCTCGGGCCGGTGGCGCGGCTGTTGCCGACCACTTCCGCGACCACGCTGCGCAAGGAGGACCCGCCGCTGGTGATCGACGGGCCGTTCGCCGAGACCAAGGAGCAGTTGCTCGGCTTCTATGTGATCGACGCCAAAAATCTCGACGATGCGCTGGAGGTGGCGCGCGATCTCGGCAAGGCCAATCCCGGCGGGGCCTATGAAATCCGCCCGGTCGGCTATTTTACGCCAGGGAGTACGCCTGCGTGACCGACACCGCCTGGATCGATGCGGCGCTGACTTCGGCGCGTCCCCAGGCGCTCGGCGCGCTGCTGCGCTATTTCCGCAATCTCGATACCGCGGAGGAAGCGTTCCAGAACGCCTGCCTGCGTGCGCTGAAAAGCTGGCCGCAGAACGGGCCGCCGCGCGAACCTGCTGCGTGGCTGATCATGGTCGGCCGCAACGTCGCGATCGACGACCTCAGGCGCGGCGCCAGGCAAACGCCGCTGCCGGCGGATGAGGCGATCTCCGATCTCGATGACGCCGAGGACGCGCTGGCCGAGCGCCTCGACGGCTCGCATTACCGCGACGATATTTTGCGGCTGCTGTTCATCTGCTGCCATCCCGAGCTGCCGGCGACCCAGCAGATCGCGCTGGCGCTGCGCATCGTCTCGGGGCTCAGCGTGAAACAGATCGCCCGCGCGTTCCTGGTCGGCGAAGCCGCGATGGAGCAGCGCATCACCCGCGCAAAAGCACGCGTCGCGGAGGCCGGCGTGCCGTTCGAAACGCCGGGCGCGGTGGAGCGCAGCGAGCGCGTCGCCGCCGTCGCCGCGATGATCTATCTGATTTTCAACGAGGGCTATTCGGCCAGCGGCGATACCGCCGAAATTCGCAGCACCCTGTGCGAGGAGGCGATTCGGCTGGCGCGATTGCTGCTACGGCTGTTCCAGGGCGAGCCCGAGATCATGGGGCTGACCGCGCTGTTGTTGTTGCAGCACGCCCGCGCCGCCGCGCGCTTCGATTCCGACGGCGCGCTGGTGCTGCTGGACGATCAGGACCGTTCGCTCTGGAACCAAAAACTGATCGCCGAAGGCCTCGCGCTGATTGACAAGGCGATGCGGCATCGCGCCAGCGGGCCGTATCAGATCCAGGCGGCGATCGCGGCGTTGCATGCCCGCGCGCCCACGCCCGACCAAACCGACTGGCTGCAGATCGACCTGCTCTATGGCGCGCTGGAGATCATGCAGCCCTCGCCGGTGGTGACGCTGAACCGCGCGGTCGCGGTGTCCAAGGTCCGCGGCCCCGCCGCGGCGCTGCAGATGATCGAGCCGTTGGCCACGCGCTTGCAAAATTATTTTCATTTCTTCGGCGTCAAGGGCGCGTTCCTGATGCAGCTCGGCCGCAACGACGAAGCCCGCACAGCCTTCGACCGCGCCATCGCGCTCGCCAACACCACGGCGGAGGCCGCCCACATCCGCATGCACCTGGACCGCCTGATGCGCGACAGCCAACCGCGCGCGGGGGCGAAGTGAGGCGGATATCTCCGCTCGTCGTCCCGGCGCACGCCGGGACCCATACGCCCTGCCGTTTGTTTTTTGGCAACGCTGTTGCAACAGCCACGCGAAAACACCGATCACGGTGGTTATGGGTCCCGGCGTTCGCCGGGACGACGTTGAAAATTTTTCATCCCCCTGTCGGATTGCCGCCACATCGTTCGTCTTGAGTTAAATCACCGGAGCCAGCCATGTCCGAGATTGTTGCCGTCATCGCCATCCTGCTCGCGCTTGCCATCGCCGCGGTGCTGGTTCTCGCGTCAAGAAAACCCGATACTTTGCGGGTGCAGCGCGCGGCCTCGATTCATGCGCCGCCGGAACAAATCTTCCCGCTGATCGCCGATTTCCATCAGTGGCGGGCGTGGTCGCCTTATGAAGACCGGGACCCCGATCTGCAGCGCAGCTACAGCGGCGCGGCCAGCGGCAAGGGCGCGGTCTATGAATGGAACGGCAACAGACAAGTCGGCTCCGGCCGCATGGAGATCCTCGATGCTCCCTCGCCGAGCAAGGTCGTGATAAAACTGGATTTCCTAAAACCCTTCGAGGCCCACAACACCGCCGAATTCACCTTTGTGCCGCAGGGCGATACAACAAATGTCACATGGCTGATGCATGGTCCCGCACCCCTGATGTCGAAGGTGATGCAGGTGTTCATGAACATGGACAACATGATCGGCAAGGATTTTGCGACCGGCCTCGCCAACCTGAAACGCATCACGGAGAAATGAACGTACCAAACACTACCGTCATCCTGAGGAGCGTGCCCTCTTGGGCGCGCGTCTCGAAGGATGGCCATGCGCACTTCGTCTCCATCCTTCGAGACGCCGCGCAAGCGCGCGGCTCCTCAGGATGACGGTTGAATGGGCGGCTTAGAGATACTGTGAGTTTGTCATCCCCGCGAAAGGAGCCCACCATGCAAGTCAATCCCTACCTCCACTACAACGGCAATTGCGAAGCGGCGTTCAAGTTCTATGAGAAGGCGGCCGGCGGCAAGATCGAGGTGCTGATGACCCATGAGAGCGCGCCGCCGGACATGCCGATGCCGCCGGATTGGAAGAACAAGATCCTGCACGCACGGATCACCTTCGACGGCGACATCCTGATGGGCTCGGATTCGCCGCCCGACCATTTCCGCCAGCCGCAGGGATTTTCGGTCACGCTGACGGTCGACGACCCCACTGAGGCCGAGAAGAAATTTAAGGCGCTCGCCGAAGCCGGCACGCTGACCATGCCCTTCGCGCCGACCTTCTTCGCCAAGGGGTTCGGGATGTGCGTCGATCAGTTCGGGATCCCCTGGATGGTGATTTCGCCGATGCAGATGTGAGGTGCGTTTCCCGGGCGCGATGCGGCATGTCTTCATGCCGCTTCGCAGCGCGTAGGGTGGGCAAAGCCAACGGGCCGCGCGGATGCGCGGGTCGATGGCGTGCCCACCATGGACGTTGCAATGGTGGGCACGGCGCGAAGAGCGCGCCTTTGCCCACCCTACGATTTCAGAATCACCTGCACACCGGATAGATCGCCGCGAGCTCCCGCCCGCGCAGCAGCAGCACGCGGGAGGTCAGCCCGCCGCGGCGGCGGATCCAGCTGCGCACCGGCGACGGATAGGCATCCAGCACCGCCGCCGACGCCTCCGGCTCGGCATATAGCCTTCCGCGCGCATCCATCGAGCGCGCGGCGTGGAAGCCGAGCACGGCGCGGCGGGTCACGCAGATGCGCTCGTTCGGCACCGCGGAGAGCACCAGGGTGCAGGCCGACAGGCACGGCCCGTCGATCACCACGCGCTCGCCGGACGCGCGCACCCGCGCGAACAGGTCGAGAAACGGCCCGACCTCGCCGCCGGGGCTCGCGAGAATGCGCACCTCGGCGGACGCGGGCGAGGCGAGCAGCAGCGCGAGCAGGGCTGAAATTGCGAAAGCGGCCCGCATGAGCCGGACGTTCCTTCGATGATGACACCGCCATTAACTGCGCGGCTTAAGGCAAAATTCCGGCAATGATGGCGCGCTTCGTAGCCCGGATGGAGCGCAGCGAAATCCGGGAACGGCGCCCAAGAATCCCGGATTGCGCTGCGCTGCATCCGGGCTACGGATTACGAATTCCTCCGCTCCCCCCTTAGCGTCGGCAATCCGATCCCGGCCGCATCGAATCCGCCGTCGACCGCCAGCACCTGCCCGGTGATGTAGCTCGCCCGCCCGCTGCACAGGAAAAACACCGCCTCCGCGAGTTCCTCCTCCAGCCCGTAGCGGTTGAGCGGTATAGCGTCGTGATAGTCGGCGCGGATTTCCGGCGTGTGCACCTGTCTGGCCATCGCCGTCTCCACCGGCCCGGGCGCCACCGCATTGACGCGGATGCCTACGCCCGCAAGTTCGACCGCGAGCTGTTTTGTCAGATGCGCAAGGCCCGCCTTGCTGGTGCCGTAAGCACTGCGCAGCGTCGAGGCGCGCACCGCGGAAATCGAGGTGATGTTGACAATGGCGCCGCCGCCATGCTCGCGCATCAGCGGCACCGCGGCCTTGGTGCAGAGGAAGGGTCCGGTAAGATTGACCGCCAGCACCCGGTTCCAGTCCTCGTCCGAGGTCTCCAAGAGCGGCGCGAACATCGCGACGCCGGCATTGTTGACCAGCGCATCGAGCCGGCCGAAGCGGATGCTGACCGCCGCGATCGCCGCCGCCACCAGGCCGGCATCGGAGACGTCGCATTGCAGCGCCAGCGTGTCGTCCGCATTGTCCAATGCCGCGACCGCGCCGCGCAACAATTTGCCCTCGATATCGAGCAGCGCCACGCACCAGCCCTCGCCAAGAAATTTTTTCGCAACGCTGAGCCCGATGCCGCGCGCAGCACCGGTGACGAGCGCGACTTTTTTGAGTTCGGTCATTCCCGTTCGTCTCCGTCTGCAGCGTGTTATAGATCGTAGGGTGGGCAAAGCGGCCGGGCGCGAATGCGCCCGGCGGCGTGCCCACCATTGATCTGGGAATAACGGTGGTGGGCACGTCGCTTCGCGCCTTTGCCCACCCTACAAGCGGAGCGCATTCATGCAAATCATCGATCCCCGCGACACGCCGCCGGAACAATGGCGGCCGGGCGTGGAAACCCGGATGCGCGTCTCCGCCGCGAGCGGCGCCACGCAGCTCTGCATCTTCGAGCAATGGATCGCCCCCGGCAACGGCGCGCCGACCCACAGCCATCCGGTCGAGGAAGTGCTCACCGTGCTCGCAGGCGAAGCCGAAATGTGGATGGACGACCTCCGCGCCATCGTCTCCGCCGGCCAGTCGCTGATCGTCCCCGCCGGCCGCAGCCACGGCTTTCGCAATTCCGGCGCCGCGACGCTGCATATCCACGCGGTGCTGGCGTCCGCGGTGTTCGAGGCGATGCCGGAGGGGGCTGCGGAGATGGTGCGGCGGTGGGCCGCATCGCCGTCATCCTGAGAGCACTTCGAGGCAGCGCGTCTCGAAGCAATGGCCGCATCCAGCCGGCCCAGGTGCGACATTTATTTAAGGTTGAATGCTATTGTTATTGCAACGCAAAAGATATATATTAGTCTTCAACCAGGAGTAGAATTTCAAGCCCTGGTCAAGAAAATTTTGAAAAACCAACCGTTCATTAGCGAGGGAAATCCCCTCCACAGGAGTAATTATCATGAGCACAGCTAAACTTAACGTGTGGATCACCGCGCGTGCCGACGCCTGTCATATCGACGACAAGGAGCAATATTACGTTCACATCACCGACTGCCATGGCAATCCGCTGATGTGGTGCGGTACGACATACACTTTCCTCAAAACAACATGCGGACACCTGGAGGTCGAGATTCCGCCCGGCTGCTACACGGTCTTCGCCAGTCACACGCCGCGGGAATCCGTCGCCGATCAATATCAACCCTTCGGCAATCTCCTCACCCATGTCCAGGTCGTGCGGGCAAATTGTGGCGACCATGTCTGCGTGACCTTGTTCGCGCCCGGAATGCATTACTGCGGCACCTGGTTCAAGCTGGCGGTGGAGACTCATTACGGAGTGTTCGACAACGCCAATATCGATGCCAAGCTTGCGAGAAACGCGGTGAACGCGGTCGGAGCCTTCCTCGCAGAGCTGCAGCCCGAGCCATACAACGTGCATGTGCTCAGAACGTTCGAGCAAGGCCCTCCGAAGCGATAGCCACGCGGCTTCGCCTAGCGAGGATTTCAAGACGTATGGAGCGGAGCGCCCGAGGGCGCTCCGCTTTTTTTGCACGCATCGTTGTTAAAACTGCCGGGCGAGGGAGACGGGTCAACTCCGCCGTCATCCCGAGTGTCGTCAGTGCGAGAAGCGCAAGCGACGAAGCAATCAAATCTTCCTTGTGGCTTCTGGATTGCTTCGCTGCGCTCGCAATGACGACGAATATCGCGGCAATCGTAGGGTGGGCTAAGCGAAGCGAGCCCACCATCTTCCGCGGCATTCTCAGCAACCGAATGGTGGGCACGGCGCAAACGCGCCTTTGTCCACCCTACTTTCTCCACGATCATCGCGACCAGTTGCGAAGCGCAATCAATGCAGAGGAACCCCATGTCGCTCACCCTGTACTACCACCCGCTTTCCTCGTTCTGCTGGAAGGCGCTGATCGCGCTGTATGAGAACGGCACGCCGTTCACGCCGCAGCTAGTCGATCTGAGCAACGAGGGCGAGCGCGCGGCGCTGTTGAAGATCTGGCCGATCGGGAAATTTCCGGTGCTGCGCGACAGCGCGAAGGACCGCATCGTTCCCGAATCGACCATCATCATCGAATATCTCGACACGCATTATCCGGGCGTCACGCGGTTTTTGCCTGCAGATGCCGATGCCGCGAGGCAGACCCGGCTGCGCGACCGGTTCTACGATCTCTATGTGCACCTGCCGATGCAGAAGATCATCGGCGACCGGCTGCGGCCGGCCGCAAGCCGCGATCCCTATGGCGTCGACGAAGCCAGGGCGCGGATCACGTCGTGCTACGGCATGATCGACAGGGAAGTGGCACAGCGTAGCTGGGCGATGGGCGAGGCGTTCAGTCTCGCCGACTGCGCCGCGGCGCCGGCGCTGTTCTACGGCAACATGGCGGTGCCGCTCGGCGCCGAACACAACAACGTCGCCGCCTATCTCGAGCGCGTCAAGGTAAGGCCGTCCTTTGCGCGCGTGCTCAGGGAGGCCGAGCCGTATTTCGGCATGGTGCCGAAGGAGGCGTGATGTCGTAGCCCGGATGGAGCGAAGCGAAATGGGATGGGACCGCGGTCCCGGATTGCGCTGCGCTCCATCCGGGCTACGGAGAATCTCCGCAACACCCTCCAAAATAATTTCCGGAAAAATGTCGGGGCCATAAAACCCCGGCCGTCTTCATGATACAGCCGCGGTCCAAAACCTCTGCCGCGAGATGCAAAACTGCAACGGAGCGACTTCATGCGATTCATGATGCTGATGATCCCGAAAGGCTACGAGACCGCCGCGCCCGGCACCATGCCGCCGGCCGATGCGGTGGCCGCGATGATGAAATATAACGAGGCGCTGAAAGAGGCCGGCGTGCTGATCACGCTCGACGGGTTGCATCCGCCGTCGATGGGCGCGCGGGTGTCGTTCGAAGGCGGCAGGCCGCTGGTGACCGACGGCCCGTTCACCGAAGCGAAGGAAGTGCTCGGCGGCTACTGGATGATCGACGTCGCCTCGCGCGACGAGGCGATCGCCTGGGCCTGCAAGTGCCCGGCCGGTCCGAACGAGGTGATCGAAATCCGCCAGGTGCAGGAAATGGCCGATTTTCCTGACGATGTGCAGCAGGCCGCCGCGGGATTCCAGGAATTGCAAAGAAAATCCAGAGCTTAGATGGTGTGACGGGTTTTTCGCCGGCGGCGGGAGGCGAATCACGATTCCACCGCCGGTTTGCCGCAACGCCGTCGCAAGACATTTTAGCTTCGTAGCCTGGGTGGAGCGCAGCGGAACCCGGGTCCCTGGAGGTCCCGGATTGCGCTGCGCTCCATCCGGGCTACGGCAGACTCGCTAGTGACCTTTTGCCGCGGCTCATGTAAAAGTCTTTCACATGAGCTGGCGCAAGGAATCGCGCCGCGCCGAGCGCGGCTATCACCACGGCAATCTGAAAGAGGCGCTGCTGCAGGCGGCGCTCGGCCTGATCGCCGAGAAGGGCGCGGCCGGTTTCACCTTTGCCGACGCCGCGCGGATGGCCGGTGTCAGTCCTGCAGCGCCGTACCGGCATTTTCGCGACCGCGATGAATTGCTGTCCTCCATCGCGCAGCGCGGCTTCGAGATGTTCGAATCGACGCTGAACGCGGCGTGGGATGATGGCCGGCCCGACACCGTCACCGCGTTCGAGCGCGTCGGAAAAGCCTATCTGAAATTCGCGCGCGAGGAGCCGGCGTTCTATTCGGCGATGTTCGAATCCGGGCTTCCCGTCGATCTTAACCCTGCGCTGCAGGCGGCGGGCGAGCGCGCCTTCGGCATCATCCGCGCCGCCGCCGAGCGCCTCGCAGCACTGGCGCCGCCCGGCGTGACGCGGCCGCCGGCGCTGATGATGGCGCTGCACATCTGGTCGATGTCGCATGGCGTGGCGTCGCTGTTCGCCCGCGGCGACGGCGCGCGGCGCAAGCTGCCGATGTCGGCCGAGGATCTCTTGGAAGCCGAAGTTTTGATTTATTTGCGCGGGCTGGGATTCTCCACCGACCGCCGGAAACCGCAGCCGGATCAACCGCCGCCCGGTCCCTGGGGCTCTCGCTCAACATAATGTGAGCGGACCTTTTGCGCCCCCGCTTGACAAAATTTTGGATTGGTTTAGCTATGTAAATGTTATTTACATTCACAACGGCGCATGCCGTCATGGAGAGGAACATGGCCTACACCGCAGATGTCAATCAATGGCGCGGCCCGGTTGAACAGCCTTACCGCCCGCATCTCTTTGAAAATCCTTGGCATCCCGGCTGGATCGCGCTCACCGTGCTGGGCTTCATCTTCTGGTGGCCGATCGGCCTTGCACTTCTCTTCTACACAATCGGGAGCAGAAAAATGGGTTGCTGGACTCACTCCGACCGTTTCGAAAACAAGATGGCGCGCATGCAGGACAAGATGGAGCGGATGCGCGGCCGCATGGAGCGCCGCGGTTTTCCGTTCGGTCCGCCGTCTTCGGGCAACCGCGCCTTCGACGAATATCGCACCGACACGCTGCGCCGGCTCGAGGAAGAGCAGGTCGAATTCCGCAATTTCCTCGACCGCCTGCGCCACGCCAAGGACAAGGAAGAGTTCGACGCCTTCATGGCCCAGCACCGCCCGCGTCCGACCCCGCCGAACGACGCGCCGCAGAGCTAAGCTTGAAGAAGTAGCCCAAAGGTTTGTCGCTTAAAGGCGCAAGCGCCCCCTTCACCTGACGGCGACACAACCGCCCACTCGCGCAAGCAAGTGGGCGGTTTTGTTTTTTCCGTTCGTCGTCCCGGCGAAAGCCGGGACCCATAACCCCTGGCGGTCATGACTACAGTGAAGCCGTTCAACAGGGCCACTAACGCCAACCAGAACATTCGCGACACGGCGTATGGGTCCCGGCGTTCGCCGGGACGACGCGGAGTATGTGTCGCGCACCTTGCGAAAATTTCCCGATTCGAATTTCAAACAGCCACGCGCCCTCGTCCTCGCGCCGCCGCGCGAGTTTAAGCTTTTAGTTGATCTCCCCTTTTTGAGGGGAGATGGAGCGCCGAACGACGCGCCTTGGTAGTAACAAAAGCGCCTTTCGGACGCTCCATCGCGGGATTTAGGACTGAGGACCGTTCTTCCGGGGACTTGGCTGCCTTGCGGCACGACGGTTTCCCGCCGCTGCCTGTCCCCGTCCAGCCAACTTCAGTGGCAGTGCCCCGTATTGGGCCCGGACGGTAACCCCTCAGCCTCCGAGTCTGCGCTTGCGAGGCACAGCCGCGGACGCCGCATCCGACCGGCTTGGGTTACCCCGCCCCGATCAAGCTCTCGCTCTGTCCCACTTCAGAACGCCTCATGAAGCGCCCCTCACTGGACAGGACGGCAGCGATAATAAATCCACCTTGGGGGGTGTTGGATAAGGAAAGCGAAAAAATTTTTTTAGTAAGCAGCGCAAAGAGTTACCGTCATCCTGAGGTGCTCGCCGCGCAGCGGCGAGCCTCGAAGGATCGGCCGCAACAATTCGTCATTCCGGGGCGCGCTCTTCGCGCGAGCCCGGAATCCATAACCCCGGTATTCGCGTTCAGCATCCAACCGCTGGCACGGGGAGTATGGATTCCGGGCCTGCGCATCCAAGTCGGCTGTAGCCGACTTGGACATGGATAATGCCGAACTCGGGTAAACCCGAGTTCGGGTGGCGCATCCCGGAATGACGGCTTCAGGATGGAGTCGCGGGTCAAGCCCGCGTATGACGCGACAGGAGAACGCCATGCCTGTCGCCTTGACCAACGCTCTCGCGATTCCCGTGAGCGGCCTCGCATGGCTCGGCCGGCAAGGCACCCGCGCCATCGCAGCACTTGTGGTGATCGGCATCGCGCTGCCGCCGCTCGGCGAATTGTTGAAACCCTATGTCGCCGAGGCGATTTTCCTGCTGCTGGTTATCTCGTTCATGCGCGTCGATATCGCAGCCTTGCGCGATCATCTGCGGCGGCCCGGCATCGTGCTTGCCGCATCGGCCTGGACCATGATCGCGGTGCCGGCGCTGATCGGCATCTTCTGTCTCGCGGCCGGCCTCGACAAATCCTCAGCCGATCTGTTTCTCGCATTGATGCTGCAGGCGGTCGCCTCGCCGATGATGGCCGCACCGGCGCTGGCGGCGCTGATGGGCCTCGACTCGACGCTGGCGCTGATCACGCTGGTAACCGGCACCGCGCTGGTGCCGCTGACCGCGCCGCTGTTCGCCTGGATGTTTTTCGGCCCCGCGCTGACGCTGTCGCCGCTGGCGCTGGGACTCAAGCTGGCCTTGATGCTGGCCGGCTCGCTCGGCGTCGCGCTGACGATCCGCCGGATGTTCGGCATCGCCGCGATCCGCCGCCATCGCGATCCGGTCGACGGCATCAACATCGTGATCCTCTTGGTGTTCGTCAGCGCCGTGATGGGCTCCGTCGCCGGCGACCTCTGGTCCGACCCGCTGCAGGTCGCGGGCCTGACGCTGCTGGCGTTCGCGATCTTCTTCGCATTGGTCGGCGCCACCATGCTGGTGTTCCGCCGCCTAGGAAGCGAGCGCGCGCTGGCGCTCGGCCTGCTGGTCTCCCAGCGCAACATGGGCCTGATGGTCGCCGCCACCGGCGGCGCATTGCCGGGGCTGACGTGGCTGTATTTCGCGCTGTCGCAGTTTCCGATCTATCTGTCGCCGCAGTTGCTGAAGCCGCTGGTGGGGAGGATGGGGGCGCAGGGACGCGAAGGGGAGGGATGAGAAAGCGCGCTTTCCCGCTTCACTGGTCGTTGCCGGGCTTGGCCTGGCAGTCCATCGTCTTCGGAAACGCTCTTAATTCATTTTTACCGAAGGCGGAGGCGCGCTAAGCTGACCCTGCAGAGCTTGGGCTGTGGCTCAGATATTGTTTGGGAGTGACTTTTGGCATTCATAATCGACATGGCGACTGCAGCTAGACGAAATCTAGATGCGGCCATCAGACTTGAAGCAGATCGAAAGGACATGGTGGCAGGTTATCTTTTCGGCATCGCTGCGGAATGTGCGTTAAAGGCGATGATGGCTAGCCTCTATTTGCCCATTCCAAGAGATCGAATCGACGACCCCAGGTATGCCCATTTCCCGGAGCTTCTTGTCTTGTTGAGAGATCAAATGAGTGGAAGACAAAGCACCATCCTAAACAGGTATATCCAAGATCAAAGATTTCTTCAGGGATGGTCGATTAGGATTCGCTACTCGGATGGCCGCAACCTTTCTGCCGCCCAATTGAAATCCTGGTCGCAGCAGGCGCGAGATATCGTCGGTTTGGTGGGCACATAAAATGGTAAATTTGCGATATGATGACAGCTTACCGGAGATGCTGAGAGTCTTAGCTCAGTTTCTGAGTGCTGAGGATATTGCTTCCGGCGTTGTGGTGCGCGACGTTACCGGCAAACTTTCTTTTTTTTCTGCATCAAAATTAGACCAAAGCCAGTTTTCCGAAATAGATCAGAAACTGAAGGCGAGCTTGGGTCCATATGCCCGTCCAGATCGGGTGTTGGCGTCAGGCGATGATTATGGAAGCATCCTACTGTCGGACCCGACAGCTTACGAAACAATCATTGGTTCATTGAGAGTTCGCGTGGTTGACCGTCGCCTTGTCGGCATAGATTGGCTCCGAAGACCAGCGCCTCCTTCACATCCTCCTCCTAGGTTCGTTTTCGCAAGTCTAAAGGGAGGCGTGGGCCGTTCGACTGCCCTGAGCGTTGCAGCCCTTCACCTTGCGAATCAAGGAAAACGGGTTCTTGTCATAGACCTTGATATGGAAGCTCCGGGCCTATCCAGTATGCTTTTGACCCTCGACACGGTGCCCCGATTTGGAATCGTCGATGCCTTGGTAGAAAATGGAATTTCAGGTCTCGATGAGAGCTTCATGCGGGATTTGATCGGATCGTCCACCCTGTCGGCGCATTCTGGCAGGATCGATGTAGTTCCTGCATTCGGTAAGGCATCCATAGATAACCCGGCAGACGTACTTGGAAAACTAGCTCGCGCATATGCTGAAGATATTTCTGCCGATGGCAAAGTTCTGTCGATTCTTGATCAGATTCAAGAAATCGTTGAACGGCTGTCTCAACCTTCGCGGTATGATGCCATCCTAATTGACGCGCGGGCTGGGTTGCACGAGACCTCAGCGTCCGCGATCCTAGGCCTAGGAGCTGATCTATTGTTTTTTGGTTTGAATGAGGAGCAAACTTTCCTAGGATATCGAGCCTTGTTTGCGCATCTGTCTCGATTGCACACCAAGTCAACCGAGTCCGACTGGCTGGATCAAATTACAATGGTTCAAGCTAAATCGTCTGGAAACAGCGAGGACCAAGAGCTATTCGCTGAGCGTTGTGCCATGTTATTCCAATCGACAGGCCTGATCCCTACTCAAAGCGAACAGGATGAAGTGTTACTTCCCGCAGAGCCGTTTCGCGACGTTCCGTGGAACGATGAGGGCTCGGATTTAGAAGCGGACGTTGAAGATGAGAGCGAGCCGCGATCCCCTCTTATTATTCTCGATGACGAGCGTTTCAAACATTACTCTCCACAGTTGCGTGCGGATTTGATGCTGCCACGAATCTATTTGAGTACGTTCGGTCCTCTTCTAGATCGGATTGACGAAACAATATCAGTAGCAATGGGCCAAAATGGTGAAATTGAGAAGAGCTGACTATCAAGCTGTCCGCGCGGGTATTGCGTCGCTTCCTTCCGACGTTTCGAGCGATGCCGTCGGCGCTTCAGTCCCAAAGCTCGACGATATGTTCGCACCGCAGAACCATGCGGCTGCGCTTGATCCCGCAACCCCTATTGTTGTCGGATCCCGAGGCACAGGAAAGAGCTTCTGGTCGGGAGTTTTGGGCCAAGATGAAACTCGAATGGCGGCCGCGGTTGCTTATCCAAATTTGCGATTGGACAAAACAAGCGTCGAATTTGGTTTTACAGGAATTGGCGGACCGAAGGGAACTACTAGGGATGCTATAGATAAATATGTAGTCGGCGATGAGAGGTCCGCGGCGCTTGTGTTCTGGTGGGCTACGATACTTCGCGCTGCGGAGCAGACAAAAACTAAAACCTCGGTGAAGTTAGATGAGATGATTGAGGCCGCCAAAGATACTGAGCGCCGTGACGAACTGCTGTCAGCTTATGACGATGAGCTTGGAAAGCAAGGCCGCAGTCTCTTGGTAGTATTCGATGCGTTGGATACCGTAGCCTACACTTGGCCGAGACGACGGGTGCTCACGATTGCGCTCCTGGAAGTCGTATGGATGATGCGGGCCTATCGGGCAATCAATGTGAAACTATTTCTGAGAAATGATCAGATTGACGACGACGGACTTCAGTTTGTTGAGCTTCCTAAGCTGAGAGCCGGTGCAGTGAAGCTCGTGTGGTTTCCTGCCGATTTGTATGGACTGTTGTTTTCGCGATTGGCGATCGCCGTCGATGCAGACGCCAAAAGCGCCTTCGAAAGACTTCTCCGTTCGGTAGGGGTCGAGGAAACCTCGCGCGAAAACATATTGATCAGGAAGTGGTCAATATTAAATGACATAAAACAACAGTCGGCGGCGATGGGCGCTCTGGCGGGTCAATTTATGGCCAGTGGACCTAATGGATATAAGAAGGGGCGGACCTACGATTGGCCCATTAAACATTTGGCCGACGCCTTCAATGAGGTCACACCTCGAAGCTTTATTGAACTGATGATTGCCGCCTCAAGACATGGGCAGGCACCCACAGACAAAGCAATTAGTCCGGAGGGAATTAGGCACGGTTTAAGATCCGCATCAAAAACCCGAGTTGACCAGCTTCACCAAGAATTTCCTTGGATTAAGGGAGTTCTCGCTCCCCTTGACGGACTGTTGCTTCCGGCAAAGGAAACCAGCGTCTATAAAGTCTGGGCAAGCGCGAAAACAATCAAGATCGTCATGCAAGATGCCCAAGCTAATGGCTACCTGCCCCCGTTTGTGGGAGGTAAGACTGACCTTGACGAAAAGAACTTGTATGAGGCGATGAGAAATATCGGCGTCATGTCACGCCGAAAAGATGGACGCTTGGACATGCCCGATCTATTTCGTGTTGCTGCAAAGCTTTTGAAGAAGGGTGGAACCACACCACTTGGATAATCGCCTTCCCCTCTTGCTCCTCACCCCCTTTTCCCGTCCCATCCTCCCCCTTTGGTAACCTCCCCTTAACCATGATTAGCGTCTGCTAACCGGGGCAAAGGCGCTTGAATCAGCCCTCGTTTTGACATGTTGGCAGGGGATGCAGGACCCGGCTTTGGACGGGCCCCCCATGCGACAGATTGGAACCTTGGCGTTGGCGCCTGCTGCCGTGCGTGGCGCGTGGTTTTTGGGGAACCGGAAAGCCGCCGCGACCTGGCAACACGGAATATTTGCGTTGAGAGGACTTCGCTTGAGGAATCCGCTTATGAAACCCGCTGGATTGGCGCCCCTCTCCATCGCCGCGGTGCTGATGGCGGCCACGGGCAGCGCCGCGTTCGCGCAGGCCGACGTGGCGCAGTCGGCCCTGCCGCTCGCCTCTTCCGATGTCTCGCTGATCGCGCTGTTCCTGCAGGCCCATTGGGTCGTCAAGGCGGTGATGCTGGGGCTATTGGCCTGCTCGGTCTGGGTCTGGGCGATCGCGATCGACAAGATCTTCCTTTATTCGCGCACCAAACGCGCGATGGACCGGTTCGAGCAGGCGTTCTGGTCCGGGGAATCGATCGAGGAACTTTATCGCGCGCTGTCGGGCAAGCCGACGCAGTCGATGGCGGCGTGCTTTGTCGCGGCGATGCGGGAATGGAAACGCTCGTTCGAAAGCCAGGCGCGCTCCTTTGCAGGCCTGCAGATGCGGATCGAGAAGGTGATGAACGTCTCCATTGCGCGGGAGATCGAGCGGCTGGAGCGGCGGCTTCTGGTGCTGGCCACCGTCGGCTCGGCCGGGCCGTTCGTGGGCCTGTTCGGCACCGTCTGGGGCATCATGTCGAGCTTCCAGTCGATCGCGGCCTCGAAAAACACCTCGCTGGCGGTGGTGGCCCCGGGCATCGCGGAAGCGCTTTTTGCCACCGCAATCGGCCTGATCGCCGCAATTCCGGCGACAATTTTCTACAATAAGTTCGTCTCGGAGGTGAACCGGCAGGCCCAGCGCCTGGAAGGGTTCGCCGACGAATTCTCCGCGATCCTGTCGCGGCAGATCGATGAACGGACCTGAGAGGGCAATTGTGGGCCTGAAATCATGGGGATGAGCGGGGCAGGGGCAGCGAGCGGCGGGGCACGCCGGGGCCGGCGCAAGGCTGTCATGGCCGAGATCAACGTCACGCCGATGGTCGACGTGATGCTGGTGCTGCTGATCATCTTCATGGTGTCGGCGCCGCTTTTGACGGTCGGCGTGCCGCTGGACCTGCCGCAGACCCAGGCCAAGAGCCTCGACCAGGACAAGAATCCGTTGACGCTGTCGGTCAACCTGAAAGGCCAGGTGTTTCTCAACGATACCGAGATCGCGCTGGACCAATTGGTGCCGAAATTAAAGGCGATTACGGAGGCGCGCGCCGGCCTGGATGAGCGTATCTTCGTCCGCGGCGACAAGAAGGTGGACTACGGCACCGTCATGAAGGTGATGGGCCGGCTGTCGCAGGCGGGGTTTCGGCGCGTCGCGCTGGTGACGGAAGTGGAGCAGGGGTAGGGGCTTTTTAAGTGAAGCTGAAGTTCGACAAGAACCTGGCGGCGTCCGTTACCCTGCACGTGCTCGTGCTCGGCTACGGGCTGGTGTCGTTCTCGTCGCGCTCGCTGGAAGCGCCGCCGCCGGAATCGATGCCGGTCGATATCATCTCCGCCGACCAGCTCTCCAAGATCACCGCCGGCAGCAAGACCGGCGAAAAGGACAAGCCGAAGCCGCTGGCCGAGAAGGTCGCCGATGCCAAGCCGGTCGACGACCTCGTCGGCAAGATCACCGAAAAGCCACCGGTCGAAACCGAGGCCGCGCTGCCAAAGCCGCCGGTGGAAAAACCGGTCGAGAAAAAACCCGATCCGCCCAAGCCCGTGGCCGAGAGCAAGCCCAAGGACGAGCCGAAGCCGATCGAGAAAAAACCCGATCCGCCAAAAGTCGATCCGATCGCCGAAGCGCTCAAGCACGACGATGCCAAGAAGCCGGTGCCCAAGGCCGAGGCCAAGGCGGCGCCGCCGCAGCCGCCGCAGAAGCCGAAGGAGCGGGTGTTCGACCCGACCAAGATGGCCGCGCTGCTCGACAAGCGCGATCCGACCCGGCAGGCTGCGACCGGCACGGAGTTGAACTCGCACGCCTCGCTAGGCGCCGCGAAGGGCACCGCGGCGACGCTGTCGCAGTCTGAACTCGATGCCATGCGGGCGCGCTTGACGCAGCTCTGGAATGTGCAGGCCGGCACCGAACGCCCCGAGGAACTGGTGGTCGAAGTGCGGATACGGCTCACCAAAGACCGGCGGCTGGCGGCGGCGCCGGAGGTGGTTTCGCGCGGCACCTCGCCGCGCTATCAGGCCGCCGCCGAGGCTGCGGTCCGGGCCGTCCTGCAGGGGCAGCCCTACAACATGCTGCGCGATGAAACCTACGCACAGTGGCAGGACATTGTCGTCACCTTCGATCCGCGCCAGATGTTTCATGGCTGATGTTTCCTGAAATGAGTCCGAGAATGTCCGTGACGTCGTTCCGTCTGCCTGCTTTGCCGCTGAGCCGCCGCCACGCCCTGATCGGCGGTGCTGCCGCTGGCCTGCTGCTGCCGCGACTTTCGCGGGCGCAGACGCGGCTGCAGATCACCGAGGGCAATGTCGCGCCGCTGCCGATCGCGATTCCGAATTTCGTGGCCGGCACTCCGGCCGATGGCGAAGTCGGCGCCGGCGTCACCCAGGTCATCACCAACAACCTCAAGCGCTCAGGATTATTCGCGCCGATCGATCAGGCCGCCTTCATCGAAAAAATTTCCAACATCGACCAGGCGCCGCAATTTGCGAGCTGGAAGACCATCAACGCGCAGGCGCTGGTCACCGGCCGCATGACCCGCCAGGGCGACGGACGGTTGAAGGCGGAATTCCGCCTGTGGGATGTCGCGGCCGGCCAGCAGCTCACCGGCCAGCAGTATTTTACTTCGCCGGAATACTGGCGGCGCATCGCGCATATCATTTCCGACCAGATCTATGAGCGTCTGACCGGCGAGAAGGGTTACTTCGACAGCCGCGTGGTATTCGTCGACGAGACCGGGTCGAAGGAGCGCCGCGTCAAGCGCCTCGCGCTGATGGACCAGGACGGCGCCAATGTGCGCTATCTTACGCGCGGCGCCGACCTCGTGCTGACGCCGCGGTTTTCGCCGTCGACCCAGGAAATCACCTATATGGAGTTCGGCCAGGGCGACCCCCGCGTCTATCTGTTCAATGTCGAGACCGGGCAGCGCGAGATCGTCGGCAACTTTCCCGGCATGTCGTTCTCGCCGCGGTTTTCCCCGGACGGCCAGCGCGTGATCATGAGCCTGCAGCAGGGCGGCAACTCCAACCTGTTCGTGATGGACCTGCGCTCGAAATCGACCACGCGCCTCACCGATACCCCGGCGATCGACACCTCGCCGTCCTATGCGCCCGACGGCAGCCGGATCTGCTTCGAATCCGACCGCGGCGGAAAGCCGCAGATTTATGTGATGCCGGCGACCGGGGGAGCTGCGCAGCGCATCTCGTTCGGCGAAGGCAGCTATTCGACCCCGGTATGGTCGCCGCGCGGCGACTACATCGCCTTCACCAAGCAGGGCGGCGGACAGTTTTCGATCGGCATCATGAAGACCGATGGATCGGGCGAACGGATTCTCACCTCCGGCTTCCACAACGAAGGCCCGACCTTTGCGCCCAACGGCCGCGTCCTGATGTTCTTCCGCGATCCCGGCGGCAGTGGCGGTCCTTCGCTGTTCACCGTGGATATTTCCGGACGCAACGAACAGCGCGTTCCAACTCCGGGCTTCGCGTCCGATCCGGCATGGTCGCCGCTGCTATCGTGACATGGTTATCGTGAAATGCCCCGATTCGGTGCGGGCATAGCGGCAAGGCTTGCCTAGCCTGCTGATTTTCCGGGCAGATTCCCTGCCGGTCGTCGGCGAAGGCAACGACTCGGTAACGATATTCCCTCAGAAAGACTTCATCTGCGGCAGGTAACACTGCGCGTCTAAAAAAGGACGTGCGCGCGCTCCGATGCAACTTGCTGGTCAAAACACCGATCCCGATCAGAAGATCTCTCCGTCGATTTACGCGGCGCTGGTCGATTCGCTATTCCAGAATCCGGGGCCGATGTTTGCAGGCGCCGTGTTCGCCGCCATCGCCGCGGTGATGACGGCCTTGAAGTCGGGCGACGATCTGCTCTGGCCATGCGCCGGGCTGCTGATCGTGACCGGCGCCTTCCGCGCGTTCGACATGCAGCGCTACAAGGCGCGCAAGGCCGCCCTGACCGCCGCCGACGCCACCGGTTGGGAGATTCGCTATCAGATCGGGGCGATGCTCTATGCAATCGCGCTGGGAATCTGGTGCGTGGTCGCGCTCTTGAGCAGCGACGATGCCGTCGCTCACATGATCTGCCTGACCGTCACGACCGGCTACATGGCGGCGGGGGCGGGGCGAACCTATGGACGTCCCTGGATCTTCCATCTGCAGATATTGTTCGCATGCGGGCCGATGTCGCTGGCGCTGGCGCTGCATGGCAGCCCTTATTATGTCGGCATGGCGGTGCTGAGCGCGCTGTTTTTCATCGCGCTGAAGCAGATCACCACCGGCCTGCAGAAGATTTTCGTTCGCGCTTTGGTCGCGCGCGAGAGCGAGGCGGCGCTGGCGATCCAGTTCGACACCGCGTTGAACAACATGCCGCATGGCCTGTGCATGTTCGGCGCCGATGGCCGTCTCGCGGTGATGAACCATCGTTTCAGCGAGATGATGCGGCTGTCCGAAGATCTCGTGCATCGCGGCGCCAGCGCGCCCGACATCGTCGCGGCCTGCATCGACGCCGGCACGGTTTCGGCGGCGAGCGGCAAGCTGATCGTCTCGGAAGTCGACAGTCTGCAGGCGGGCTACATCACCACCGCCGATCCGGACAGCGCCAATGACCGGGCGCTGTCATGGACATTTCAGCCGATGGCCGGCGGCGGCACCGTGGTGCTGGTCGAGGACATCACCGAACGGCGCAACGCCGAAGCGAGGATCAGCCATCTGGCGCGCTACGACGAACTGACGGCGCTGCCCAACCGGGTCAACTTCCGCGACGAAATGGAGCGGCTGCTGGCGATCTCGCACAGCGCCGCGCGGTTGTCGGCGCTGTTGTTCATCGATCTCGATCAGTTCAAGCAGGTCAACGACACGCTGGGCCACCCCTGCGGCGATGAACTGCTGTGCGCGGTGGCCGATCGCCTGCGCGAGATGCTGCGGCCGGAGGATTTCGTGGCGCGCTTCGGCGGCGACGAGTTCGTCGTATTCCAGCAGAACATCAAATCCGAGGAGGACGCCGCGGGTCTCGCCCGCCGCATCGTCGATCGCTTGAGCGAGCGCTATGAGATCGACAATCATCTGGTGGAAATCGGCGCCAGCGTCGGCATCGCGATGACGCAGCCGCCCGGCATCAGCGCCGACACGCTGATGAAGAACGCGGACATGGCGCTGTATCGCGCCAAGGCCGACGGCCGCGGCACCTACTGCTTCTTCCGCGACGAGATGGCGCTGACCGTCGAAGCCCGCCGCATCCTCGAGCTCGACCTGCGCAAGGCGCTGGCCAACGAAGAATTCGAGCTGTTCTATCAGCCGCTCATCAACCTCAAGAGCAAACGGATCTCGACCTGCGAAGCGCTGCTGCGCTGGAATCACCCGGAACGCGGCACGGTCTCGCCGGTCGATATCATTCCGGTTGCCGAAGACATGGGCCTGATCGTCGACCTCGGCCGCTGGATCCTGCGCAAGGCCTGCATGGAAGCCATGAAGTGGCCGGAGGGCGTCAGCGTCGCGGTCAATTTCTCGCCGCAGCAGTTCCATCAGCGCGACGTGCTGAGCGAGGTGCGTTACGCGCTCGAAGTGTCGGGACTACCCGCCAACCGTCTCGAAATCGAGATCACCGAATCCTCGCTGCTGCGCAACACGCAATGGATCCACGACGCGCTGTCGCAACTGAGCGCCGCAGGCGTGCGCATTTCGCTGGACGATTTCGGCACCGGCTATTCGAGCCTGAGCTACCTGCATAATTTCCCGCTGCAGAAGGTCAAGATCGACCGCTCGTTCCTCGAGGGCATCGATACCGATCGTCCGCTGACGCTGCTGCGCGGCGTCGCGCGGCTGAGCGCCGACCTTGGCATGTCGGTGGTCGTCGAAGGCATCGAAACCAACGAGCAGCTGGAGCTGATCAGCGCCGACGGCACCGTGACCGAGGCGCAGGGCTACCTGTTCAGCCGTCCGGTTCCAGCGGCGCGGGTGCGCCAGCTGCTGAACGCGTCGCATGGCCGCCGGCTGCCGGACGAACTGGCGGTTCCATCGCGTTCGATCGCCTGAACATTCGCCGAAATCCGTTCGACGGAAATGCAACAGGCAAGCAAAAAACGCCGGCCCACCGATTAACCCTAACAGCCTGATCCCTTTGCATTGACATTAACAACGGGTTAACATTTTATTGTACGCGCTCTAGTTGTTGCGTGCGGGGGACGTGTTTAAATGCGATTTGCGGCCGAGGTAACCTCGATAACTCCCGGGCGCAGCGCCGACCTCCTCGATAACGTCGATTATCGGCTTGCGGAGACGCCCGAGCAAAAAGAAGAGATGTATCGCCTGCGCTACCGGGCGTACCTGCGCGAAGGGGCGATCCTGCCATCCGAAGACGAGCGCGTCACCGACCGCTTCGACGAGTCGCCCTGGTCCTTTATCTTCGGCGTCTACATTCACGGCGAACTTTGCAGCTCGATTCGCGTCAGCGTCGCCACGCCGGAATACCCGACCTCGCCATCGGTCGAGGTTTTTCCCGACATTCTCAAGCCGGAACTGGCGCGGGGACGAACCCTGGTCGATCCGACGCGCTTCGTCGCCGACCCCGAAAGGGCAAAACGCTACCCGGAACTTCCCTATGCGACGGTCCGGCTCGGCTATGTCGCGGGTGTCCATTTCAACGCCGATATCGGGCTTGCCACCGTGCGCGCCGAGCACCAGGCGTTCTATCGCCGCGTTTTCCTGCAGGAACCGCTGTGCGAGCCGCGATTGTTTCCCGGCCTGTTGAAACCGGTCGGTCTGATGGCGGCGCACTATCCGACGTTGCGCGAAAAGGTCTTTGCGCGCTATCCCTACCTGCACTCCAGCGCCTTCGAGCGGCGGATGCTGTTCGGGCGCGGCAGCGAGGGCAGCTCGGCGCCCGAGAACGAGCGGGAGTTGCCCTGCGAACGCGCTTCGGTCGGCGCCTAAGGCCGGTCTCGGCACCCGTCCAGATCGGTTCCATTTCCAGCTTGCCAGCCAGAGAATGCCGTTTCCGGCGGCTTGCCCGGCCGCGTTCACCTTGGCGCCACATTTACGAACCATTAACTATCGCGATCGCTTTTCGCCGATTGACTGCATTTGATGCGGTTGCGCAACACCTCATCAAGGTTGACGGAACGTTCGCTTAACCATCGCCCTGTAGACCGGATAACAGTCGGAAAAACGTGAGCGTGGAGGCTCCGGAATGAAACATCAGATGCGTATCCTCCAGGGATTGAAACTGGCTGCGGTGCTCGCGGTGGCGCTGTCGATGGGCGCCTGCGCCAACAAGAACCCGCTTGGCGCCGATAACGCGATGGCCAATGCGGCGACGCCGGGCAGCCAGCAGGATTTCGTGGTCAATGTCGGCGACCGCGTATTCTTCGAGAGCGACCAGACCGAATTGTCGCCGCAGGCGATCGCGACCCTGGAAAAGCAGGCGCGCTGGCTGCAGAGCTACAACCGCTACTCCTTCACCATCGAGGGCCACGCAGACGAGCGCGGCACCCGCGAATACAACATTGCGCTCGGCGCGCGCCGTGCCCAGTCGGTCCGCACCTTCCTGGCTTCCCGCGGCATCGATGCCCAGCGGATGCGGACGATTTCCTACGGCAAGGAACGCCCCGTCGCGGTGTGCAACGACATCTCGTGCTGGTCGCAGAACCGCCGTGCGGTCACGGTGCTGAACGCCAGTTCTTAAGGCAGCCATTCTCGCAAGCCATCGCCGGCGCCCTTCGAGGCGCCGGTTTTGTTTTGGCACCTACCCACCGCCGTCATCCTGAGGTGCTCGCCGTCTTCGGCGAGCCTCGAAGGATGGCCACAAGCGCCGGTGTCCGTGGCATCCTTCGAGACGCCGCGCAAGTGCGCGGCTCCTCAGGATGACGGTCGAATATATGGCTCGGTCGAGCCGCTTGATGCTTGCTTAGGGATACTCGACCCTGGCTGGCATCAGTCACATTTTTGGCGTACTCCCTGCCTCAATGTATCGCGTTCGATGTGACGCCCATTTCATTCGTCAGGCCAACATGTCTTCCAGGTTTTCTTCCGCTGCACGCGCGGCCGTGATGGCCGCGATGCTCGCGGCCGCTTCGCAGGCACTCGCGCAACAAGCTTACGACGTCGATCCGGAAATCCGGATCCAGCAGCTTGAGAACCAGTTGCGGCAGCTCACCGGTCAGAATGAGGAGCTGCAGTACCGCAACCGGCAGCTCGAGGAGCGCTTGAGGCAGTTGGGCGCGGCGCCTGCCGGCCCGGGCGCTCAACCCAATGTCGCGGCCATTCCGGCGCAACCTGGCCCGGTTTCCCGGCAGCCACCGGTTCAGCAGGCACCCTACGATCAGCAGATCGCGGCGCCGCCGCCGATCATCCAGGAGCCGCCTGCGCCGCAGCCGCAGACCCGCCGCCGCGGCGATGCCTTCGATCCCGGCCAGAATCCGAACGCGCCGGGCGCGCCCCGCGCGCTCGGCGGCGGACAATTGCCGATCCCGAGCGAAGCGGCGGTTGGCGCGCCCGGGGGCCGCGGGCCGGGGGAGCCGCTCGATCTCGGCAACACTGCCGGCGTTCCGCGCGATCCCGCCGGTGCACTGCCCCCGCGCGGGCCGGGCGCTACCGCGGCATTGACCACGCTGCCGCCGTCGGCAACGCCCAAGGACGAATTCGATCTCGGCATCGGCTACATGCAGCGCAAGGATTATGCGCTGGCCGAGGAAACCATGCGCAATTTCGCGCAAAAATATCCCGCCGATCCGCTGCTGGCGGATTCGCAATATTGGCTGGGCGAGAGTTTCTTCCAGCGCCAGAAATATCGCGACGCCGCGGAATCCTTCCTCGGCGTGACGACCAAATTCGGGTCATCCGCGAAGGCGCCTGACGCGTTGCTGCGGCTCGGGCAATCGCTGGCGGCCCTGAACGAAAAGGAAGCCGCCTGCGCCGCGCTCGGCGAGGTGACGCGGAAATATCCCCGCGCCTCCAACGGGGTCAAGCAGGCCGTGGATCGCGAGCAGAAGCGCGTGAAGTGCTGAAGGCAGTCACTCCTTGCTTTGGTGTGTTACCTTATCGATGACGAGTTGAATCCGCTCGGACGGATAGACTTGATCGAAGCGATCGATCGACCGACACCATGCACCCGCGGCGGGCGCGATCCATTCGGTAATATCGATCATATTGGCGTGGTGTTTTGCAATATCCCACATGACGATCGGTTCGTGGTGCGCTATACGATTTCGGAGCGTGCGAATAGGCGTTAGCGGGCCTGAGAAATCTTTCCTTCGAAGGCCCTTACCGTTCGGCTTTTTGCCAATCCGGTGAAGTGTTGTTTGCCAAAACTCCTCGTAGCAGGTGCCGAACATGGCAGTCCAAAAACTGTTAGTTCGGCGACGATTCGCCCCGACGTCGTTTCTCGGCCGCTGTTCTTGATGTCATTGATCGCCTTCGCAAGTTGCTCGGCTTGTCTATCGCCTTGCAAAAAACCTTCATCGAGGAACCACCTGTTATGAAAGGCTTCTGATATTACGCCGTGGATACGGTTCCGTAATGCAAGTTCGAGGGTTTGCAGAGGTACGTAAAGTGCCTCGGATATTTGAGCATTGAGACTGTAAAGCTCGACGGCCCGGTCGCAGTCGCCATCTATCCATGCCAAATATCGCGCAAAGCGCTCCGACGAGAAGGCCCATTCCAAATCTGCGTACGGAATTTTCACCATCATGGCCCGTATTTGTGCTTGAAATTTTTCCTTACCCCCCATAAATTGTGGGGGTAAACCCCGGTACCGTCTCTGCCGTTCTTGGCACGCGGCCGGGGTAAATCTTTTATGGAACCTTGCGTAGCCCGGCGGGTGTTTCGAGGACAGCTTTAGCGTCTTTACGCTTCTTTCTTTCTGCCGCGAATTCCGGCTCCAGAGCCCGCACTTTCGCTATCAGCCCATCTAGATGGTAGATGTTGCTATTCCAGTCACCCGAAGCTGTTTTGCGTTGCTCGCGTTTGACGAGATTGGACTGGCTTGCCCCAGATTTTTTCGGTTGAGGAAATGCCCTTGCTAATAACCGGGCGCTTCAGGAATGGCAGAACTTTCGTTGGCGGTGCGGTGTTGGTCATGATGCAGTTACCTCCTGCAGCCGAGATACGCCGTGCTTTATTTGTGTTCAATGGAGCGCCAAACGCGAGGTGGGGAAAATTACTGCCGCACCCGAATATCGGTCTTTGAGTTCATTGAGAATATAGCGGTTGACGGTATACGATATTTAGATGGTCGGTTTTCGCCCCCACCTCCGGAAAAATGACGCCCTTCGGGTGGGGATTGATTCTTCCTTACCGCCGCTCGCTTTTCGCTACTTTGCGTTCAAGCGCCATGTCTGACGACGACCATTCGCCAATCTCTATACAGGACGCGAAGCGTCTCTTCGCGGACTGGAAGGCTGCGCCCGCGCTCGTTCTTGCTGTCTCCGGCGGGCCCGATTCGATCGCGATGATGTGGCTCGCCGCGCGCTGGCGCCGCGCCCTCAAACGCGGGCCGCAGCTCATCGCCGTCACCGTCGACCATGGCTTGCGCGCTGAGGCCGCGCGCGAGGCGCGGGACGTGAAGCATCTCGCCAAAACCCTCGATCTGCCGCATCGCACGCTACGCTGGAGCGGCGCAAAGCCCAAAACGGGAGTGCCGGCGGCAGCCCGGGATGCGCGCTATCGCCTGCTCGCCAAGGCCGCGCGGGCGGCCGGCGCAACGCATATCCTGACCGCGCATACCCAGGACGACCAGGCCGAAACCCTGCTGATGCGGATGGCGCGGGGCAGCGGGATTGCGGGCCTCGCCGCGATGGCGCGACAGTCGCCGCGCGAGGGCGTGGTGCTGGCGCGTCCGTTGCTGCACATCCCGAAGGCGCGGCTGGTGGCGACGCTGAAAAGGGCGAAGATCGGCTTCGCCGACGATCCGACCAACCGAGACGCGAATTTCGCGCGTCCGCGTCTCCGCGCGATGATGCCGGCGCTCGCCGCCGAGGGATTCGATGCGCGCAATCTGACCCGGCTGGCGTCCCGTCTGGCGCGCGCCAATGCGGCGCTGGAGATTCTGGTCGACGGCGCCGAGCGCTACCTTAAGCTCGGCGAGCGCGACCCTGATCATACCGGCTTTGACGCCAAGGCCTTTGCCGGCCTTGCGGAGGAAATTCGCCTGCGCCTGCTGCTGCGCAGGATCGACCGGGTCGGCCACGAAGGCCCTGCCGAACTCGGCAAGGTCGAGGCGCTGCTGGCGGCGCTCGACCGCGCCTGTGCGTCACCCGGGCTCGCAAAGGGCCGAATCGGGCTGAAACAGACCCTTGCGGGTGCGCTGGTCAGCCTGGTCGACGGCCGCATCCGCATCGAACCGGCGCCGCCGCGCCGCCGGCGGACCGATTGAGGCCGGGATCGCCCGCAAGCGGCTATCCGGCCTTAACCACCGCGGGGAAAACGGCCGTTTCGCCGCCATTATTTGAACGGGAATGCGGCTAAGATGCGCTAAATAGTCCTGCGCCGTTCCCTTGGCATCGAAGGGTGTGGCACCTAGATTACAAACCAGCCGACCGCGATGGATTCCTTGATGGATTCCGCCCCAGCCGACCCAAGGACATAAGGCCGCGATCCGCGCAGCCACGAAGGAAGTTCGATGAACGCCAATCTGCGCAATTTCGCCCTCTGGGTCATCATCGTCTTGCTGCTGTTGGCATTGTTCACCCTCTTCCAGAATCCGGGTCAGCGCGCGTCCTCGCAGGATATCTCGTTCTCGCAGCTTCTGACCGAAGTCGATGCCAATCACGTCCGCGACGTGGTGATCCAGGGACCGGAGATTCACGGCACTTTTACCAACGGCTCGAGCTTCCAGACCTACGCGCCCAACGATCCGACGTTGGTGTCGCGGCTCTATAACGGCAAGGTCTCGATCACCGCAAAACCGCCCGGCGACAATGTGCCGTGGTTCGTGTCGCTGCTGGTCTCGTGGCTGCCGTTCATCGCGCTGATCGGCGTATGGGTGTTCCTGTCGCGCCAGATGCAGGGCGGCGCCGGCAAGGCCATGGGCTTTGGCAAATCGCGCGCAAAAATGCTGACCGAGGCGCATGGCCGCGTCACCTTCGAGGACGTGGCCGGCGTCGACGAAGCAAAACAGGACCTGCAGGAGATCGTCGAGTTCCTGCGCGATCCCGGAAAATACCAGCGGCTCGGCGGGCGGATTCCGCGCGGCGTGCTGCTGGTCGGGCCTCCCGGCACCGGCAAGACCCTGATCGCGCGCGCGGTCGCGGGTGAAGCCAACGTGCCGTTCTTCACCATTTCAGGCTCCGACTTCGTCGAGATGTTCGTCGGCGTCGGCGCTTCCCGCGTCCGCGACATGTTCGAGCAGGCCAAGAAGAACGCGCCCTGCATCATCTTCATCGACGAAATCGACGCCGTCGGCCGCCATCGCGGCGCGGGCCTCGGCGGCGGCAATGACGAACGCGAGCAGACGCTGAACCAGCTACTGGTCGAGATGGACGGTTTTGAAGCCAATGAGGGCGTCATCCTGATCGCGGCCACCAACCGTCCCGACGTGCTGGACCCGGCGCTGCTGCGTCCCGGCCGGTTCGACCGCCAGGTGGTGGTGCCGAACCCGGACGTCGTCGGCCGCGAGCAGATCCTGAAAGTTCATGTCCGCAAGGTGCCGCTGGCGCCGGATATCAATCTCAAGACCATCGCGCGCGGCACCCCGGGTTTCTCCGGCGCCGACCTGATGAACCTTGTCAACGAGGCGGCGCTGACGGCTGCGCGGCGCAACAAGCGCATGGTGACGCAGGCCGAGTTCGAAGAAGCAAAAGACAAGGTGATGATGGGCGCCGAGCGCAAGTCGCTGGTCATGACCGAGGAAGAGAAGATGCTGACGGCCTATCACGAGGGCGGTCACGCCATCGTCGGCCTCAACGTCATCGCCACCGACCCGATCCACAAGGCGACCATCATCCCGCGCGGCCGCGCGCTCGGCATGGTGATGCAGCTGCCGGAGCGCGACAAGCTGTCGATGTCGCGGGAGCAGATGACCTCGCGGCTGGCGATCATGATGGGCGGCCGGGTCGCCGAAGAACTGGTGTTCGGCAAGGAAAAGGTCACCTCCGGCGCATCCTCCGATATCGAGCAGGCGACGCGCCTCGCGCGCATGATGGTGACGCGATGGGGCCTCTCCGAGGCACTCGGCACGGTGTCCTACGGCGAGAACCAGGACGAGGTTTTCCTCGGCATGTCGGTTTCCCGCACCCAGAACGCTTCCGAAGCGACGGTGCAGAAAATCGACACCGAAATCCGCCGCTTCGTCGAGGAAGGCTACAACGAAGCCACGCGCATCCTGACCGAGAAGCGCGCCGACCTCGAGGCTCTGGCCAAAGGCCTGCTGGAATTCGAGACCCTGAGCGGCGATGAGATCATCGACCTGTTGGCCGGCAAGAAGCCGAACCGCGAGTCGGTGCTGGAGCCGACCGGTCCGCGCACCTCTGCGGTGCCGCCAGCCGGCAAGACGCGCCCGCGGCCTGATCCGGATCCGGGGCTGGAGCCGCAGCCTCAGGCATAGGCGGGCAGCGAAGACGGGTGCGAAACGCGGCGGTGACGCCGCGTTTTTTTGTGAGTCAAATCCTCAGACGATATGCCAGCCGTTCGGGATTACACCGGCATCGGCGATGATGTGGGCGTGATTGATCTCGCCGTTGTCCCAGATCGAGGCCGCGCCATTATCGTTGCGCCACAGGATGTCGCTTTGTCCGTTGCCGTCGAAGTCTCCGGTGTCTGAAATATGCCAGCTATTCGGCACCACGCCCGCGGCGGAGACGATGTGGGCGCCGCCGATCTGTCCATCGTCCCAGATCGAAACCGCGCCGTTGTCGTTGCGCCAGAGAATGTCGCTGTGGCCATTGCCGTCGAAGTCGCCGGTGCCCGAGATATGCCAACTGTTCGGGACTACGCCGGCATCGCTGATGATGTGGGCGTTGACGATCTGTCCATCGTCCCAGATCGAAACCGCGCCGTTGTCGTTGCGCCACAGAATGTCATCGTGTCCGTTGCCGTCGAAGTCGCCGGTGCCGGCAATATGCCAGCTGTTCGGCACCACGCCAGGATCGCTGATGATGTGCGCGTTAGCGATCTGGCCGTTGTCCCAGATCGATGCTGCGCCATTGTCATTGCGCCACAGAATATCGCCGTGTCCGTTGCCGTCGAAATCGCCGGTGCCTGAAATATGCCAGCTGTTGGGCACGACGCCCGCGGCGCTGATGATGTGGGCATTGGCGATCGCGCCGTCATCCCAAATCGAGGCCGCGCCATTGTCGTTGCGCCAGAGGATGTCGCCTTGGCCGTTGCCGTCGAAATCCCCCTTGCCGGCGATGTGCCAGCCGACTGGAACGACGCCCGCCGCGGCGATGATATGAGCGCCGCCGATCACGCCGTCATCCCAGATCGAGGTGGCGCCGCTGTCGTTGTGCCAGAGGATGTCACTGTGGTGGTTGGCGTCGAAGTCGTGGGCGGCAGGTTTTATAACATCGTGCGACAGCGCAGCGGCCGCAGCGTCGAGCGCCGCAAAGGCCGAGCCGCCCGGAGCGGGGGTTTGCAACGCGAGGATCGCATCGAGCGTTGCCTGCGCGTCGGCGGTGGCCTCATCGGCACCGAGTAGGGGAGTAAGATTGTTTATCAGTCCGACAAAGAACGGATCGGCGAGGCCGACGTCCGCCAGATGCGCCTTCAGGCCGGCGAGATCGCTGCCGTCCATCGTGGCATCCGGCACCGACTGCGCGATCATTTCGAGCTTGAACGCCGCGAGATCGGCGCCGACGGCGGCGCGATCGATTGCGTATTGCGTCTGCCCGGCATTGAAGGCGGCATCCTGCAAGGCCTGGCTAGCGTCATCGCCGGCAAGCTCGGCGCCCTGGAAGCGCTCCGCCGCCGTGTGCATCACCAGAAGATCCTGCTCCAGACCGTACATATCGGTGATCAGCGCGATATCCACGGCGCTGAGGCCGGGGATTGTCAGATTCAGCGGCTGTGCGACGAGGACCTCGGTGAAATTGCCATCGGGCGGGTCCTGGGACAGCGCCGTCAGCACCACGCTGCCAGTGTTCGAAATCGCGGATATCGCGCTCATCGTCAGGGCGATCGGGTTGAGCGGCTGGGGGGTCGTAACGGCGAGGCCAAGTATCGATGCCGTCACCTTCGCGACCGACTCGGCATAGCCGACATCCTTGGCGATCGCCTTCGTGGCGTCATCGGCGCCATAGGTCGCCGCTCGGAACGCAAGATTTCGCGGCGGCCTCCGCGGGCGTGTTCGGCTTTACGCCCGCGCTGAACGCGTTCGATATCTCTTTCAGGACACCGGCATCGAAGGCGAACTGAGCCCGTGCGTGGGCGTCGAAATGCCCCGGCTTCGGGGGAGCCACGGTGCGGGTCGGGTTGTCGACCGTGACGGTAACGCGAAGGATGTATTGGGTGAGCTCCAGCCCGTCGACGAAGATGGGATCATGGTCGAAGATGTCTGGCGGGATCGTGAATGAGGACCGAGCGTATGTCGGATATGTCCACAAATCCACGCTGGTGGGGGAGTTCGACGGCAGTTCGAGAACGTTCCTGCTGATAGAAAATTCCGCCGCGGAATTCGGATCGACCGTGAGGGAAAGAGCGCTGGACTGCCTCGGACTGCCTGTCACCAGGTCATAGGTTCCAGGACCGGTGAGTCCGAAATTGAGCGAATCCGGAGGCAGATTGGTTCCGTTTTGGATAACGACGTTGTACACGCCGCTGGAGTAGCCCCTTGCGTAATACGCATCCGCCGCAGGCATCGCGGCCGCGACGTTCACCGAAACGGTATCGCCGGTGTGCAATTTCAGCAGCACATGACGCAAATTATACGGTTCATCCGGCGGGGGGTCGGGTTGCGAAATGTCGTCCCAGTCGAGAATCTCGCCGTCGACGATGTCCGGTTGCCAGATCGGGTCGGGAAGATGATAAGGCTGGACGATAAAAAAGGTGGTGTAGGTAAATTGCATGACCATGCCTCTCGCGTCGGTACGTGCAATGCCAATCAATTTTCAGCGAATGTGCCTATTGAAGATAAACTCGCGGCGAAAATCAAGAACTCATTAAGGCTTTCATTTGTGGTTTGTGCTGGCACCTCCAGTCACAGCGCAGTTGTGTGGCTTGGCGCTTTGGCGTCACATTCATTCACCCGCGATTGTAGTGGGGGCCTATCTCACACGATGTGCCAACCGTCGGGGACCACTCCCGCATCGGCGATGATGTGGGCGTGAGTGATGTCGCCGTTATCCCAGATCGACGCCGCGCCGTTGTCGTTGCGCCACAGGATGTCGCTGTGGCCGTTGCCGTCGAAGTCGCCGGTGCCCGCGATATGCCAGCCGGACGGCACCACGCCGGGATTGGCGATGATGTGAGCGCCGCCGATCGCGCCGTTATCCCAGATCGAGACCGAGCCGTCGCCCCGGTGCCAGAGAATGTCGCTCCTGCCGTTGCCGTCGAAGTCGCCGGTGCCGGCAATGCTCCAGCCGCTGGGGATGATGCCGGCGCCGGCGATGATGTGGGCCTGGTTGATGTCGCCGTTATCCCAGATCGACGCCCTGCCGTCGTCGTTGCGCCACAGGATATCGCTCTGGCCGTTGCCGTCGAAATCGCCGGTGCCGGCAATGTTCCAGCCGCTTGGAATGATGCCGGCGCCGGCGATGATGTGGGCGTGGTTGATGTCGCCGTTATCCCAGATCGACGCCGCGCCATTGTCGTTGCGCCACAGGATATCGTCATGGCCGTTGCCGTCGAAATCGCCGGTGCCCGAGATGTGCCAGCTGTTCGGCACCACGCCGGGCCCCGAGACGATGTGCGCGCCGCCGATCTCGCCGTTGTCCCAGATCGAGACCGAGCCGTTGTCGTTTCGCCACAGCACGTCGCTATGGCCGTTGCCGTCGAAGTCGCCCTTGCCGGCGATGTGCCAGCTCGCCGGGACGAGGCCGGGATCGGATATCCAATGCCCGCCGCCGATCTGCCCATTATCCCAGACCGCCACCGTGGCGTCGTCCCGCTGCCAGAGAATGTCGCTGTGGCCGTTGCCGTCGAAATCGGTGCGGATCGATGCCAGCGGAACGGTAACGTCGTCAAAGGCCAGTCTCTCGACATTGGTCAGCGTGTCGACTCCGTCGGGTCCCGAGACCTGCAGCAGGCCGCTGCCGAGGTGCGTGATCGAGTATGCCGAGTGCAGGCCAGCAAAGGTCGCGGTGTCCAGGCCGCCGCCGCCGTCGATGGTGTCGTTGCCAGGCCCGCCATCGAGCAGGTCGTTGCCGCCGAGACCCAGGATGGTGTCGTTGCCGGCCGCGCCATTCACCGCATTGGCGCCGTCGTTGCCGAGAACGATCGCAATGCCGCCGGAAGCGTTGTTGGTCTCGTTGCTTTCCGCAATTTGCCCGTTCTGATCGGCGATCGCGCCGACAAAGTAGTTCCCCGGCGTCAGATCGGCCGGAAACGACAGCTCGGCAATTTCAAGGTCCGATCCGCCGGCGGCAAGCGCGGGGGTCGCGTGGGTGCCGATCAGCGTGTCGGATGTCGTGATCGCGCTGTCGGTGGACAGATAGATGCCGGCGGTCGAGGCTGCGGCCGTTCCCGCTGCGCTATTATTGATGGTGTAGATGATCGCTACGGGGTTGAGGACGACATTGCTGACTGTCAGATCAGGGAAAACCGATGAAGCATCGTCGTTCATAATGGTGCCGCTCCCCAGGCCGTGGTTGACAGAGGCGCCGTTGGTCGCGCCGGACAAATTGACGGAGAAAGCTTCATCGGATTCGACCTTGGTATCGCCGTTGACGGCGACCGAGATCGTCTGCGTGTCGACGCCGGCGCCGAAATGCAACGTCCCGGCATTCGCGACATAGTCGTTGTCGGCGGTGGTGGCGCTGCCGTCGGCGGTGGCGAAATCAACGTCGAACGCGGCGGTGCCGCCGCTGCGCGTCACGGTAAAGATCGCAACCTTGGCTCCGCTGTCGCCCTCGCTGATCGTCACGTCGTTGATCGAGACCGAGCCGGCGGGCTCCGGGTCGTCGTTGCTGATGGTGCCCGTCCCCGAACTGTGGCCAATGGCGGCGCCGTTGGTCGCACCCGATAAATTGACGGAGAAAGTTTCATCGGATTCGAACTTGCTGTCGCCGTTGACGGTGACGGAAATCGTCTGCGTGTTGACGCCGTCGGCGAAATGCAGCGTCCCGGAAGTCCCGGCGTAGTCGCTGTCAGCGGTGGTGGCGCTACCGTCGGAGGTGGCGAAATCAACGTCGAACGCGGCGGTGCCGCCGCTGCGCGTCACGGTAAAGGTCGCGACCTTGCTGCCGCTGTCGCCCTCACTGATCGTCACGTCGTTGATCGAGACCGAGCCGGCGGGCACCGCGTCGTCGTTGCTGATGGTGCCCGTTGCCGAACTGTCGCTAATGGTGGCGCCGTTGGTCGCGCCCGACAAATTGACGGAGAAAGCTTCATCGGCTTCGACATTGCCGTCGCCATTGACGGTGACGGAAATCGTCTGGGTCTTGACGCCGGCGGCGAAATGCAGCGTGCCGGAGGTCGCGGCGTAGTCATTGTCGGCGGTGGTGGCGCTGCCGTCGGCGGTGGCGAAATCAACGTCGATCGGTGCCGTGCCGTCGCTGCGCGTCACCGTAAAGGTCGCAACCTTGGCTCCGCTGTCGCCCTCGCTGATCGTCACGTCGTTGATCGAGACCGAGCCCGGCACCGCGGTCACATTGAGCGTTACGTCGTTTGAAACGATTGCGCTGGGGGTGCCGGCCTGATCAATGGTCGTTATGGTCAGCTTGTCGGCGCCACTGAAGGCCGCTGCGCTGTGATAGACCACGTGCGAAAGCGCCGCATTGATCTGTGCGACGCTGCCTTGCAAAAATAACTCCTTGGTTCCGCTGCCGCTTACCCCTGTCGCGGTCAGTGTGCCGTGACTGACGCTGACAACGCTCGTCAGCGATGCCGAGTCGGGGTCGCTCACGCTGAGACCGGTAATCGCAAGATCGACATCGGCCAGCGTACTGAGCGTACCCGGGACTGTGTGGACGGGTTCGTCGTTGACGGGACTGAGATTCACCGTGCTAAATCCAGTCGCCGCGAGCGCACCGCCGCTGCCCTGCGCGCCTGCATTGCCATCGGAGAACGACCAGTCGATCCGGGCCGCTCCCGTCGGATTTTCCGAACTATTGGTGTAGGTGATGTCACGCATTGCTTCATTGACGCGCGCTTCGGTCGCGGCGGCGCCGAAGCTCAGGACCAGCGTTCCGCCGGCGTTCTGCGTTACCGTGCCGATCGCAGTGCCGGACAGCATGATGTCGCCGCCCTGGGCAAGCATGGCGAGATTGCCGCTGGCGCCAAACACGTCCTCCGCATTGGCGCCGCCGTGGCGCGCGAGCGTCAGCGATGCGCCGGCATAGCTGTTCGCGGCATCCAGTTCCGCGTCATGCACGGTTGCGCGCGCGTTCAGCACCGTCGGTATGGTGTCTTCGATGAAAAAGGCGGGTCCGTTCAGGGCGGTCGCGGCGCCGAACGATGTATCCAGGCTGCCGTCGCTGTTATAACGCGCCAGCGCAAAATCTTGGCCAGGCTGGTCGGGTGCCGTGCCGAACGGCCCGTCGCCGGTGGTGCCGACCACAAGGATTTTGCCGTCGGGGAGAAGGACGATGCTATTGGCGGCATCCGCTCTCGATCCAAGTTCCGTCGCGACCTTGCCGCCGGTTCCGAACGAACTGTCGAGGCTGCCGTCGCTGTTGTAACGGACCAGCACGAAATCGGTGTTATTGCCGCCGATGAAGGAATATCCCGCGACGACGATCTTGCCGTCGGGCTGGATCTTGACGCTTTTGGCAGCCTCCCCGAAGCCGCTCGGCACGCTGGTCGTGAGCATGCCGCCGGATCCGAACGACGCGTCGAGGCTGCCGTCCACATTGTAGCGAGCGACCGCAAGATTCTTGGAAAAGTCGGACGCGCCGGCTACGACGATTTTCCCGTCCGCCTGCAGCGTCACGCTGTAGCCGCTGTCGTTGGTCGATCCGAAACTCGTTGAAACTTCGCCGCCTGCGCCGAACGAGGCGTCGAGGCTGCCGTCGGCGTTGTAACGGGCCACCGCGAAGCTGGTATGTCCGCCGGCAGATACTTCGCCAGCGACAATCAATTTTCCGTCGGGCTGACCCACAAGGCCGAACCCTTGGCCGAAACCTGTGTTGACCTTGCCGCCGACGCCAAACGAGGGGTCGAGATTGCCGTTGCTGTCGTAACGGGCGAGGGCAAAATCGCTGCCGGAAACCACGATCTTGCCGTCCGCCTGGATCAACACGCTGGAAGCGGAGTAGTCGAGGACGGTCGCGGCGGTACCACCGTTGCCGAACGACGTATCGAGACTGCCATCGCTGTTGTAGCGCGTAACCGTATAGTCGCTGTCGGTGACGACGATCTTGCCGTCCGCCTGGATTGCCACGTCCGCTCTCCTCGTGGCGGCGAACAATGCGGAAGAGACGATGCCGTCGGTGCCGAATGTGGTGTCGGGGCTGCCGTCGGCGTTGTAGCGGATCAGTTCGGAACGGACGTCCGATCCCGCTGAAGCAACGACATAGCCGGTGACGACGATCTTGCCGTCGGCCTGCACCGCCACATGCGGCGCATTGGCGTTGTACGACCCGAAATCCAGTTTGACGACGCCGTTGGCGTCACCGGTCGTCAGGACAGGCGCCTGGTTGATGCTCATGACGAAGTCATTCCCCCCGTGCGCCCGACCCCGGCGGGCGTACTGTGCACTCGCTATGTACAGGAGAGTTCCCGGCCGGGAACAGAGACGGCGCCAAACCAGCGGTCCCGCGCAAACAGCGCTCTCAGGATTTCACCATCGCGGCGATCAGATCGCGATCTGAAATAAGCTGCCATCGACGCGGAAAAACAGCCGATCTTTGGCAGCAGCCTTCAATAACAATCCGGCCCGCAAGTCAAACAAAATTGTCAAGCCCGCACGGGGAAACCACAGGTGGAACCCACGCGTCTTCGCCTGGGAGCAAACGGGCGTTTTCCGCGGGGCCTGGGGCTCAACTATCCGGATTAGAACGCGCGTGGTTCGGGCCATGATTGTGGGCGCGGCTGACCGCGCCCATCAGCCCGCGCGCCACCGCGGCGCATCCAGGGGTGCACCAACGGCCCGTTTTGCCGGCGAAGCAGCTGCGAATTTCGCCCTTACACGATGTGCCAGCCGGCCGGAATGTCGCCCGCGTTGGCGATGATATGCGCGCCGCCGATCGCGCCGTTGTCCCAGATCGACGCCGCGCCATTGTCGTTACGCCACACGATGTCATCGTGATGGTTGCCGTCGAAGTCCCCGGTGTCCGAAATGTGCCAGCTGTTCGCGACCACGCCCGCGGCGGAGACGATGTGGGCGCCGCCGATCTGCCCGTCGTCCCAGATCGACACCGCGCCATTGTCGTTGCGCCAGAGAATGTCGTCGTGGCCGTTGCCGTCGAAGTCGCCGGTGCCGGCGATGTTCCAGCCGCTCGGGATGACGCCCGCTGCGGCGATGATGTGGGCGTTGCCGATCTGTCCGTTGTCCCAGATCGACGCCGCGCCGTTGTCGTTGCGCCAGAGAATGTCGCTGGTGCCGTTGCCGTCGAAATCGCCGGTACCGGCGATGTGCCAGCTGTTCGGGACGACGCCCGCGGCGCTGATGATGTGGGCGCTGCCGATCTGCCCATTGTCCCAGATCGACACCGCGCCATTGTCGTTGCGCCACAGGATGTCGCCGTTATGGTTGCCGTCGGAATCGCCGGTGCCGGCGATATGCCAGCTGGCCGGAACGACGCCCGCCGCGGCGATGATGTGGGCGCCGCCGATTGCGCCGTTGTCCCAGATCGACACCGCGCCGTTGTCGTTTTGCCAGAGGATGTCGCCATGGCTGTTGCCGTCGAAATCGCCCTTACCGGCGATGTGCCAGCTGGCGGGAACGGCGCCCGCCGCGGCGATGATGTGGGCGCCGCCGATCGCGCCGTTATCCCAGATCGAGTCCGCGCCGTTGTCGTTGTGCCAGAGGATGTCGCTGTGGCCGTTGCCGTCGAAGTCGTGGCGAACGGGTACGGCCGGTGCGGCGGTCACGCTGATCGTGGAGCCGCCGGGCAATGTTGCATCGAGAATGACATTCACCGAGTTGCCGGTTTGCAGACCGTCGAGCCGCGCGATCGTCGTCCAGTTCACGCCGTTGGCGGTGCCGTCCGTATCGATCTGGAGCTTGGCAAACGTGCCGCTCACATCCTCGACGGCGCGCACCAGAGAGGCAACCAGCTGGCCGCTGCCGTGATTGTAGGCGCTCGACAGCAGCGCCGAGAGGTCGATCTGGTCGCCTTCCGCGGGCTCGTAAGCGCCGTTGCCCTGGTCGTAATCCTTGACGGTGTCGAAGATGGCGGACTGCGCATCGCTCAGCGCCACCGCATCGAACACGAACTTGTCGGCGCGAGCGCCGCCGAACAGCTGATCGGCGCCGCCTTCGCCATTGAGCGTGTCCGCTCCCTGGTTGCTATGGATCTCATCCCGATGACTGGAACCGATCAAAGTCGTCGAGGCGCCATTTGTCGGATTCGTGAGGATGAGCTTATCCACCCCCTCGGTCCATGAGTTCAACACCAGCGTCGATGCGTTGATGGTGCCGACGCCTCCACTGAAGACAGGGTTGTCGATGACGACCGTGTCGACATTGGCGCTGCCGGTAATCGCCGGAACCGCGCCCGCGTTCAGCTGCGCCTGGCTGAAGGTCACGGTCGAGGCGCCGGTATCGAATACGAGCGATTCGATACTGGTGAATGTGTTTACATTAGAGAAATCGAGCGTGGCGCCTTGAGTTTTGATCGTGTCCGTACCGGTGCCGCCATCGATATCGATGCCAGTGCTTGTTCCGGAAAAGACGAAGCTATCATCTCCGGCGTTGCCGTTAACCGAGCCAGTATTGGGTTGAATGAAAGTGAAGGTGTCGTTTTTCACCGTGCCCGTAACGGTGCCAACATTGCCGCCTCCAAGCGGAATCGTGATCGTGTCCTGGCCCGGCGTCCAGTTTGTAAAAACAAGGCCGGAAAGGTTCTGGCCGGCCGCGTTGGTGAAGGTCAGCGCGTCCGCTTGCGCACTGCCGATAAAGGTCTTGAATTGATCAAGGCCGCCTACGTTCGGCGCGCCTATGGTTAAGCCCGATGTGCCGCTGAAGAAGTTGACAGTGTCTATGCCGCTAACCGCCCCGATCGTGAGGTCGACGTTGCCGGCGTTTTCGAGCTGCAGCGTATCGGTTCCATGATCCACGCCACTGGCGTCCCCATTGATGCTGTCGCCGGCGACGAAGTCGCCCGCCGTCAATCGAAACGTGTCGTCACCACGTCCGCCTTCAACACGATCGACGCCCGCGCCGCCAAAAATGGTGTCAGCGCCGTCTCCACCGAACATCGCATCGGTTCCGGCCGATCCGGTCAATGTGTCGTTGCCGCCCACCAATAGAGAAAACAGGTCGTTGACGCTGGAACTGCCCGGGTTCGCGCCAGTCGCGCCGAGATTGTCGATGCGTTCAAGTAACGTCCCGTCAGCGGCGCGATGCTCAAGCGATGTCAGCGTGGTCCAGGATATCGTCGACGAACCTGACAGTCCGGTTCCGTTGATCCAGGTTTTTGTGCCGTCGTTGTTGCTGGTGAAGACCAGCCTGCCCGAATTCGAATTCGCGAAATCGATGTTCGCCTGGACCGAACTGCCGAAGGAGACAAAGGCCCATATCCCATGTCCCGGCGAGGTGAAGTCGTAGCCGAAGCTCGTATATTGAGACATGCGTATCGCCCCCTGTGGTGTGCTGCTACAGCCCCGATCGGCCTTAATCAGCGCGCGCCATTGCGTTGTTCCATCCCTGAAAATACCGGGGACGGCATCTCACTGTGGGGGACCTTGCAGGCGCATCGTCACAGGAACGCAAAAAAAACGTGAAAATTGCTAACCATTTGTTAATTATAGGCTTGCCGCGGGAAAAGCGGCCCGTAGGATCAAGCAAGTTCGGACCGGCCAACGCCGGTCGATTTGAGACAATTGATTTTCGCTAATGACATTGCATCCCATGCGTCTGCGTTTGCTTGGCCGGTTTGGCGTTATCGCATGGGACGGCGAATCCAGGCCGATCCGGCTGCCAACGAGGAAGGCCGGCGCCTTGCTCGCCTATCTGGCGATGAGCAGGGACTATACCGCCGGCCGCGAAGAGCTTGCCGCGTTGCTGTGGGGCGATTGTTCAGACCAGCAGGCGAGACAAAGCCTTCGTCAGGCGCTTGCCTTGCTGCGCAAGGAACTTGGCCCGGCTCAACTGTTCACCGCGGATGCTACGGCCGTCCAACTGGATCCATCGCAGTGGTCGATCGATGCGCGGGATTTCGAAACCCTGGCGCGCTCGCGGAATGCCGAAGACCTTGCCCGCGCCGCCCGGCTGTTTACCGGTGATTTCCTCGCCGGATTCAACATCGACCAAGAGTCCTTCGAGGAGTGGGTCAACGGGCAGCGGACACGGTTGCAGCTTGCTGCCGGACAGCTGTGCGAGACGTTCGTGAAGCACCCCGAGCTTGTGATCGACGCGGATCAGGCGCTTGCGGTCGTCGAACAGTTGATGGCGCTCGATCCGTTGCGGGAAGACCGGCAACGCCTCGCGATTACGCTTTACGCGCGGTATCGCGGCAAGAACGAAGCGCTTGCGCGTGGCAGTGCCTTCGCCGGGTTGCTGCAGCGGGAGCTCGGTGTCGCTCCCGAGAAAGAGACGCGCACGTTGGTCGAGACGATTCGTGCAGGCAAGGCTTCGCTGGAGCGCAATCCGATCGAGATCGTCACCGCACAGGTGGCGAGCGTCCCGCCCGCGATGATCGTCCCAACTGTGCAACCACCATCAGCCATCGAACATCCGTCAGAAGGCCTGGAAGACGCGGCGGGGGCGCCCAGATGGAGACGCTTCTGGTTTACCCGAAACGCCGCGGCGGTGCTTGCGCTTGGAGGCGTGATCGCGCTCGGCGTCGCGGGGCTTTCCTACAAGCAGTTGCGCCCCGCAAGCCTCGGGAAGCATGCCGGAGTGCCAGCCGGCGCCGCAGACCCGCACCGGCCAGCACCTTCTCAGGGAGCGTCCTCAGACGATCCGTGGCAACCGCCGGCGCCCACCGCAACGGCCACTTCGACTAAGCCGAGCGGAATCACTGCGATCCTGGTGCTGCCATTCACAAGCGTCGACGTGCCAAGCGAGCAGTCAACCTTGTCGGCCGATCTCCTGACCGACGACCTCACCAATGCGCTGTCGCGCAGCAGTGGATTTCGCGTTATCTCGCGCACGACAGCGACGAGTTATCGCGGTCGGCACGTCGACCCGGCGACGGTCGGGACCGAACTCGCCGTACATTATGTGCTCGACGGGACCGTCGAGGCACAGGACTCGGGCTTGCGCGCGAGCGTTGAGCTGATTGAGACCAAGAGCCGCTCGCGTATCTGGACCGCTCGCTACGACCGTGCCGGCTCTGACCGTTTGATGATCCTGGATGATATCGTCAGGAGCCTCAGCCGAGAGCTGCAAATCAAGATCACGGACGTCGAGGGTGCCCTTTCGTCATACGACCCCGACGCCCATGCGCTCATCTACAAGGGGTTTTTGGCGATCGCCGATGCAGGGCGCGTAGGACAGCCCGCACTGGAGAAAGCCGAAATATATTTCACCCAAGCGCTGGCGCGCGAGCCGGCCAATCCGCGCGCGTTGACCGGCCTCGGCATGTACCACGTGCAAATGGCGGTCAACCTGTACGCTTCCGATCCGGCTCCGCACCTCGCCAAAGCCGAAGACATCTTGCAGCGGGTCATCGCGGAACATCCCGGCGTGGGCGGACCCTACCGCCTCATGGGCGTGCTCAACATTGCGCGCGGACGCGCGGAGACCGCGGCCCAGTGGTTGCAGCGCGAAATCGAGATCAATCCGAGCGATGCGCCGTCGTATGCGCAGCTCGGGCGCACAATGACAATGCGCGGACACCCCGCCGAAGGGATTAAATATATTCTCTATGCGATGCGGCTGAGCCCACGCGATCAGGCGATGGCCTTTTGGCTCGGCATGGCCGGCCTGGCGGAGTTCGAACAGGGGCATGACCACAAGGCGATCGCCTATCTCGAAAGCCAACTCGCACTCAAGCCAGGGCATGCGCGGGCTTTTATTGTGCTTGCTGCAGTCCATGCGTTGTCCGGCAATCCCGATGCGGCATGCTCGCGGCTGGATGAGCTTCGCAAAGCGCATCCGCATCTGTCAGGCGAGAAATTGATCGAGCGGTATTTTGGCGATTTGGAAGACGACCAGCTGCCTCGGCTAAGAGAAGGGTTACGCCTTGCGCTCGCGGTCGCGCTCGATCGCCAGGCGACTCGTTTGCCCTCTCAGTCCGTGGCTGATGCTGCCCTTGCATCCGTTGGCCCGCTTACCCCGCTGCTCGTGCTGCCGTTCGCGACCTCCGGCGAAACTGGCGCGATCCAGTCGCTGGCCGATTTGATGACAGACGACCTGACCACTATGCTGTCGCGGGTGACTTCGTTGCGGGTGATCGCGCGCCAGACCGCGCAAAGCTATCAGGGCAAGCCAGTCGACATCGCCGCTCTCGGAAGCGAACTCCAGGTGAGATACGTCCTGGAAGGCAGCATGCGCATGCATCGTGACAAGCTCCGCGTGAACGTTGAGCTGGTCGATCCCGCCACACGGTTGCCGGTCTGGACCAGCCAAATCGAACGCGACAGTGCCGATCGTCGCGGTGTTCGCGATGAGATCGTGAGACATTTGGCTCGCCTACTTCAGTTCGAAATACTTCCCGACTAGGCATCGATCGTTCGAACGAAGCGGACGCGGACTGCCGCAAGTCGATCTGGTTTCGCCGGATGACGGCTACGTGCCGCCCAGCATTCAGCAGCGATTGGAAACGGGGAAAAGTTAGCTTGGCGTTCGTGTCAGTCGTTCATTGGCTCATGACTATGGTCGAGCCGCGAGGCCGCCTATACGATGTGCCAGTCATTGGGGACGCTAGTGATGACAGCCTCGGTAAAGCTGTGATCGTTCATGTCCCAGGTGGCGACCGCTCCGCTGTCGGTGCGCCACAGGATGTCGGTCTTGCCGTCGCCGTTGAAGTCGCCGGTGCCGGCGACGTGCCAGTCATTCGGGACATTGGCGATGACCCCCCCGCCATAGCTGCGATCGTTCATGTCCCAGGTGGCGACCGCTCCGCTGTCGTTGCGCCACAGGATGTCGGTCTTGCCGTCGCCGTTGAAATCACCGGTGCCGGCGATGTGCCAGTCATTCGAAACGTTGGCGATGACCAGCCCGCCATAGCTGCGATCGTTCATGTCCCAGGTGGCGACCGCGCCGCTGTCGTTGCGCCACAGGATATCGGCCTTGCCGTCGCCGTTGAAGTCGCCGGTGCCGGCGATGTGCCAGTCATTCGAAACGTTGGCGATCACCAGCCCGCCATAGCTGCGATCGTTCATGTCCCAGGTGGCGACCGCGCCGCTGTCGTTGCGCCACAGGATATCGGCCTTGCCGTCGCCGTTGAAGTCGCCGGTGCCGGCGATGTGCCAGTCATTCGAAACGTTGGCGATCACCAGCCCGCCATAGCTGCGGTCGTTCATGTCCCAGGTGGCGACTGCGCCGCTGTCGTTGCGCCACAGGATGTCGGCCTTGCCATCGCCATTGAAGTCGCCGGTGCCGGCCGTGTGCCAGTCATTCGAAACGTTGGCGATGACCAGCCCGCCATAGCTGCGATCGTTCATGTTCCAGGTGGCGACCGCTCCGCTATCGCTGCGCCACAGGATGTCGCTCCTGCCGTCGCCGTTGAAGTCGTGGGACGTCGATGTCAAGCCGGATAAGACAATTGCGTCGTCGTTGGCGATCGTGCCTATGCCCTGGCCATCGCCGACGGAGGCGCCATTGGTCGCCCCCGATAGATTGACGAAGAAAGCCTCGTCAGCTTCCGGCTTGGCGTCGCCATTGATGGTGACCGAAATGGTCTGTGTGTTGACACCGGCGCTGAAATGCAACGAGCCGGAAGCTGCGACATAGTCGTGGTCGGCGGCGGTCGCGCTGCCGTCCGCCGTGCTGAAGCCGACGTCGAACGCCGCGGTGCCACCTGTTCGCGTCACCATGAAGGTCTCAACCGTGGTGCCGCTGTTGCCCTCGACCACCGACGCATCGCTGATCGCGACCGAGCCGGGAGTCCCCGAATTCAGGTGAAATCCCAAAGCAGCCAGTTGTTTGAGGTCTGCCGCCGTGAGCTGTTGGGAAGTGCCTCCGTTGTAGAATTCGTTGAACGGGTCGTTGGCGCCTTGCACGCCGCTATTGAGAAAGTCGCTGGCATCGGAGGTGCGGCCGTAGTCGGCCACTTTGGTAGCGCCGCCGTCCAGGGAAAAATAGGCGGCCGGCGCGGTGGCGCCGCCCTGAAACAGCCGCGTGCCGGCACCGGTAAAGCGAAACAAGTCGAAAATATCCGGTTGCGGGCCGTATGGGATGCGGCCCATCGCGTGGGTCAACTCGTGCAGCGCAACGCCGACCAGCAGGCTCGAATCGATGTCGGTCGCGAAGGTCGCGGCGCCATCGTCGGTGGTGGTGTCGTTGGCCCCGATCAGGCCCCAAAGCTTCAGCTGCGCGTTCCAGACGGCGACATTGGATTGCCCCTGGATCGATGAGCCGGCGGCCAGCGCACTGAACGTCGTGTCGCCCGGCGTCGCGTTGTTGACCAGGTCGGCCCTGATCGACGAATAGCTTTGGAACAGGCCGTGATCGGGACCGGCCGCGGCGCCGTGGCCGGTGCCGCTATAGTCGATTTTTATGTTGACGGTGATCTTGTCGGAGATCGCCGCCGCCAGTATCGACACGGCTTGCTGGATACCCGCCCGGAAACTTGCCGGAGCCGCCAGAGCCGCCGCATCGTACAAGAGATTGATGGTGATCCCGCCGGACGTGACGGCAACCGCCGAACCCGGATCGATCGAGGCCGTGCTCCCGGATCCGGTGACCGCCGCCGACAGCATTGGCATAGCCAATGGCGCGAAGGGATTTCCGTCGTTGAGCCAGGATGCCCAGGGTGAGAAGGTCGCGAAGATCTCGCCGCCAACCGCGTTAAAATCCTCGGCCTCGCCCTGGAACGGGTCCTGGGGATTGGGGGACAACAGGCCTGGGATGAAATTACCGTTCATCGATCAGTCTTTGTTTGCCGCTGCGGTAACGTGCGCCATCGTCGCTCCCCGGCCCGGGAGGTTTTCCGAGGCGTGATTCGCAGAGCACGCAAGATTAGAACTGACTATTGGAGATTGGCTTAATTTGGGCTGGCCGGATCTTAAGTTCACTATAACAGTGCGTTAACACAAAAGCACCAGTTCCCGGGAATGGAACGGCCCCAGTTGGCAAGGGCGAGGTCGGCTATTTCAAGATGGTCAATGAGCGCGGCGGCATCAACGGGCGCAAGGTCAATCTGATTTCGCTGGACGACGGCTACGCGCCACCAAAGCCCGTGGAACAGACGCGGCGGCTGGTGGAGAGCGACGAGGTGACGCTGATCCGCAGGCCGCCCCAGGTGCAGGGGCCGCTCCGCTCTGAGGCGCGGCTTTATGCGTGCTATGCGCTTTCTAAAAATCCGGCGGCGAAATTCGCCGTGCTTTCGCAGAATGATACCTCACACGATGTGCCAGCCGCCGGGAATGACGCCGGCGGCCGCAATGATGTGGGCGCCGCCGATCGCGCCGTCGTCCCAGATCGACGCCGCGCCATTGTCGTTGCGCCACAGGATATCGGCGTGGCCGTTGCCGTCGAAGTCTCCGGTGTCGGAAATATGCCAGCTGTTCGCGACCACGCCCGCGGCGGAGACGATGTGGGCGCCGCCAATCTGTCCATCGTCCCAGATCGACACCGCGCCGTTGTCGTTGCGCCAGAGAATGTCGTCGTGACCGTTGCCGTCGAAGTCGCCGGTGCCGGCAATGTTCCAGCCGCTGGGGATGATGCCTTGCGCGGCGATGATGTGGGCGCCGCCGATCTGTCCATTGTCCCAGATCGACGCCGCGCCATTGTCGTTGCGCCACAGGATGTCGCTGTGTCCGTTGCCGTCGAAATCGCCGGTACCGGCAATATGCCAGCTGTTCGGGACGACGCCCGCGGCGCTGATGATGTGGGCGTTGCCGATCTGCCCGTCATCCCAGATCGACGCCGCGCCATTGTCGTTGCGCCACAGGATGTCGCTCGTGCCGTTGCCGTCGAAATCGCCGGTGCCTGAAATATGCCAGCTGTTGGGGACCACGCCCGCGGCGCTGATGATGTGGGCGTTGCCGATTGCGCCATTGTCCCAGATCGAGGCTGCGCCGTTGTCGTTGCGCCACAGGATATCGCTCTGGCCGTTGCCGTCGAAGTCGCCCTTGCCGGCGATGTGCCAAGTGGCGGGGACGAGGCCAGGATCGGATATCCAGTGCGCGCCGGCGATCTGCCCATTGTCCCAGACCGAATTGGTGCCGTTGTCATTGTGCCAGAGGATGTCGCTATGGAAGTTGGAGTCGAAGTCGTGGGCAGCTTTGAGGCCGACGAAATCTTCGGCGTTCAGACCGGTCTTGTCGACATTCAGCAGCGTGAGCGTATCGCCGCCGTCGAAGTTAAAAACCACATTGCTTCCGGATTGCGTGGCGCGAGAAAGAGCGGCGCCGATTGTCATGTGGAACGCCGTCAGATCGATCCTGTCATCGCTATGCGCGCCGGCCACGAAGTCCGTTACGATGTCCGAACCGTAGCCCGATGCGAATACGAAGCGGTCATCACCTGCCCCACCGGTGAGGGTGTCATTGCCCGCGCCGCCGTCGAGAGTGTCGCTCCCGCCGAGCGCTCCATTGTTGCCAGTAAGGCTGGAGATAGCGGCGGTCGCATACTCGATATTGGTGTTGCCGAAACTCCAATTGACGTTTCCAACACCGTTGTCCCCGAAGAACTTGATCTGACCGCCATCGAACAAGACGTTGGTAATGCCGAAATTGGACGGCACGTTGACGATACCGCCGATCGTGAAATTGGCGCCATCGGTTGATGTTGCGTAGTGATCGACGCCGCTGGAGTCCTGGAGCACCGCGAAGACCCTGTCGGTGCCGCCGATATTTGCCGTCGTGGCGGCCAATAAGGCGTAACCTCCGGGCACGCTGAGCGGAGCATCGCTCGAGAAGTGGATGCCATCGGCCGATATCGCGTAATTCAGAACATCTCCCGACGGATTGTGATTGACGTAATAGGCGATGTACTGACCGTTCAGTTTCACGACTTCGTCGAGGTCTATCCCGTTTCCGGAGGGGCTGTTGAGTTCGACGCGGATCGGGTTGTTGGCGTCGAACGACCAGTTGATGCCATCGGTCGAAGTGGCGTAACCGAATCCCGACTTATAACCGGGGTCGCTGGAAAGATTGCTGTTGTCGCCGTTGAACCAGAGCTTGTAGACGCCGTTGTCGAGCATCAGCGTCGCCGGCAACTCCCGGAACGAAGCCCATGACTGGCTTCCGCCGTTTGAAATCACCGGGCTGTCGGAAAATTTGCTCCAGTTTAAGCCATCGGAAGACGTCGCCAGCCCGACTTGATAGTTGTTCCCGAACGTCAATCCGGCGTAGAGCAACGCGTAGCCGCTCGCGGTTTTTACCACGGAAGCGTTCTGCACCCGCGTGGCGTCGAAACCTGAACTGTCGAACTGCACGATGGTGCCCTGCAGGGCGGCGGTGATGTCGCCGCTAATGCTCAACTGCGCATCGCCCAACAGTATATCGTTACCCGAGCCGCCGTTTAGAACGTCATTGCCCGACCCGCCAATGAGCGTATCGTTGCCGCCTTCGCCATATATTTGATCGGCACCGTCGTCTCCGGATAACATTTCGTTGCCGTTGGCACCCGACAATACGTCGTCTCCAGCGCCGCCATAATATTTATGATCTACGCCATCTCCGCCTGAGAGTTGGTCGTTGCCGTCATCACCGTGCAATTCAACGGTCGTGCCGAGCGCAACAAGGAAATCATCGCCGGTTCCGCCAAAAACCTGACCGACGTTCAGGGCAAATACATGGTCATTTCCGTCGTCGCCATATACCGTGGTGATGCTCGATGCGGAAACAGCGTCGTTTCCGGCACCGAGATGAAGTTCTTGAAAACCTCCCGTCGAAAAATTGTCGTCGAAGGGTGTCGCGATGACAATTTCGATTCCTTCAAGCGTGCTGGCGCCCCAGTTAGGCACCACGCCCAACGAGGTAAATCCGGCAGGCGCTTCCGAAAAATCGACCGTGTCGACGCCGTCGCCGCCGATGAGCCGGTCAGTTCCGGCGCTTGCAATAATGGAGTCATTGTCGTTCTCACCGGAAACCAGATCGTCACCTGAACCACCATTGAGCAGATCGTTGCCGTCGCCTCCTGTCAGCGTATCGTTGCCGTCGTCCCCGTACAGCCGGTCATTGCCGATATAGCCTTGAAGGATGTCGTCACCCGTTCCACCATGAAGTTCGTCATCCCCGGTCCAACCAATAAGAGAATCGTTTCCGCCACCTCCATACACGCGCTGGGCGATGGAATAGGGTTGGATGAAATCGGCAAAGCCGCTGCCAATGATGCTGTCGATACCATTGACGAGATCATTGACGCCTCCACCCGTTACGGTGCCTTGCAACAGATCGACGGTGATGCCACCGGTGGCGTCCGAATAATCCACCGTGTCGAATCCGTTGAAGTCGGTTGAAACGCCGTCGCCCCACACGAGATTCCGTCCGGGCCCAGGAACAAGCCAGTCGTCACCGGGGCCGCCGACCAAGCCATCGTCGCCATTCCCCCCGACAAGATAGTCATTGCCGTCCAGCCCATGAAGGAAATCGTTGCCATCCTCTCCATAGATGATGTCCGAATAAGTCGAACCGAAAACAACATCGTTACCGGAGAGAGCATGATAGATGCCGCCGCCGGTAGGAACCGTTACAAAGTCATCGCCGGTCGTGAAGAGTCCTCCCCCCGCAGGCTGGGAGAGGTTTAGGTGCACGGTTCCAACCGCGCTTCCGCCCGCGCCGTCGTGGACGGTGTAATTAAACGAATCCTGCGCCGAAGCTGGGCCGCTGCCCGGGGCGATATATTGAAATGCTCCGTTTGGAATGAGATCAACTGTCCCGCCCAGCGCGGTGTGGAAGCTGCTCAGGAAATCCACGGACAACGTGTTGTGATCGGCATCGGTGTCGTTGACCAACACGTTGCCCGTCACCACCTGACCGTAATTGACCGACTGATCGTCCGTGTTGGCAACCGGAGCATGGTTTACGGTGGGTGCGCTGAGGAGTGAGACGGTAAGGCTGTAGCCACCCGTGAGCGTCGCGAAGTTTGTTCCTCCGGCGCCGATCGAGATGAAGTGAATACCGGTATAGGTTGCGGTGAAGTCGAGCTGATCGCCTCCCACTTGATCGGTAGGCGAGGCAAGGATGTGATCTTGTCCGTCGCGCACTCGGAAAAAACTGTCCTGCAGGGCGGCATACCCATGATTGGCCGCACCCTGCATCGCAATGTGGTAGGTGTCGCCCTGGACGAGATAGACCTTGACGTAGTCCTTGTCGCCGGCCGTTTCGATTGCGCTGGTCAGGGCTTGGCCCGAGGTGCCGACCACGAAGGTAGAGTTGATGTCACCGGGAATAGTGTCCGAACCATTCGTGGCCGTTCCCGTGCCCCCGCCCGAGTATCCGCCGCTTCCGGCGCCGGATTGGTCGCCAGTGCCGCCTGCAGGATTGCCGGCGGGCGTAAGAAGAGCGATCAGTTGTTCCCTGCTGTAGATCGTATCGCCGAACTGAAAATTTTCGACGTTTGTTATTGTATCCGTGCCTTCATAGACGAACGGGGCTTGGAACACCGCGGCAACTATAACTTGAGAGCCGGAAAATGTTATGTTGTAATGGTCGCGCGAGAGAGCAAACACGGCTGTGTCGTTTCCGGTGCCACCGTTGATAGTATCGTTCCCGGCACCACCTCTAAGCGTATCGCTTCCATCGCCACCATAGATAATGTCATTGCCATCGCCGCCGACTATTTGATCATTACCTCCTTTGCCATCAAGAATGTCGTTTCCAGAAAGTCCGAGAAGAGAGTCGAATCCTGTATTACCAATAATAACGTTGGCGCTAGCGGAACCAGTAAGCAGCCCAGAGCCTATAACGTAAGAATATGCTCGAACGTCGAATGGATGCTGGTCGTCTGCATTTTGCTGCAGTTCAGCCGCGATGGTCTTTGCCGTTGCCTCATAGCGAAACGGTTCATGCTGTCCGTAGTCGGCATTCGAACCGGCGAGGACAGTGGTTTCGGCTAACGAATAATCAGGCTGATCCGGCAAATCGACCCGAATGTCACTCCCTTGGATAGAGATTGATTGTTCGATCGATTTTGATCGGAAAACCGCATCGCCTTGATTCGGCGAGTAGCTTGTGGAAGACAAATCAACGTGGCCAATATTTAGCAGCCTGGGATCATTCCCGGGGTTGTTCTGGATACCGGTTACGCCGGGCGAACCGAAACTTACGCCAATTAGCCGGCTATCGGAATTTGTTCCAAGAAGCTCCTCCACCATAGCGCCCCCGAGACTATGGCCGGTAACGAGGATACGCGTCGCGCCAAGGACTGCAGCGGCATTGTTAAGGACGTAAGGTATTAAATATTGCGAAAACGCTTGATATTCCGGTCCATAGTTTAGTTCAACATCGTTAAGAATGTCAGTTCCGGTGTCCGTTCCCTTGAATGCGATCGCAACGGTATGCGTCTTCGGGTCGAAAGCCAAAAGAGCCTGTGCATCAACGGCCGTCAGAACATGATTGATGTCGATATTTACCCTATAGCTAAACAAACCATGTGAGACGTTAGACGGGCTGACTCCCAGGATGGACGGATCTACGTACGTCCAGTCTGAGTCGGCAAAGTCGAGGCCTGCCCAGATGGTTTGGGCCGAACTTCCGTATGCGGCGTTGGCGAGAATGCCAGCGTCACGGACGTCGTCAATGGTAAGACTCATACTCAGCTCCTTGATGTTCGCTTCGCTGATACAGACAAAGGAGACGGCGCCGAAAGCGCATCTCTTGATCGCAGCCGCCGAGCAGGTAAATTCAGCGTTGCCAAGTTGCCGTTATGAAGCGCCGGCAGATTCTAAAATCCATCCAACCCGAAACCTGATGGTTCCCCAGACTGTAATTTAGTTAAGTACGCGCATAAGTTGATACGCCCTGCGATCTCCAGTCAATGGGAAAGTAGGATTTACAAGCCGATTTTTGCATAGCTAACTAGGCGGCTTTTCCTTCCTGACCTGCAATAACATTCGCTTCCATTTATGCTCCATGGCATGTTTGAGCGCGCGGCCGATCGCGCCGGTTGCGAGCACCCTTAGCGGTCGAGGCTGGACAAGGGGACAAAACATCATGCATTTAGCCAGAGCATGTGCCGCGCTCAGCACGCTTGCGTTCCTGCTGTCACCGGCTGGCACATCCGCCGCCGACTTCCGCGGCATCACCGCCACCGAAATCCGCATCGGCCAGACCATGCCCTACAGCGGCCCGGTGTCGGCCTTCGGCGCGCTGGGCAAGGGCGAGGTCGGCTATTTCAAGATGCTCAACGAGCGCGGCGGCATCAACGGGCGCAAGGTCAACCTGATCTCGCTGGACGACGGTTACGCGCCGCCGAAGACGGTCGAGCAGACGCGGCGGCTGGTGGAGAGCGACGAGGTGGCGCTGATCTTCTCCTCGATCGGCACCGCGCACAACACGGCGATCGCCAAATATCTGCAAGCTAAGAACATCCCGCAATTGTTCATCGGCTCCGGCGCCTCGAAATTCGCCGACATCGCGCAATATCCGCAGGCGACGTTGGGCGTGCAGGGTCCGTTCCGCTACGAGGCGCGGTTGTATGCGCGTTATGCGCTGGCGAAGAATCCGAATGCGAAGTTTGCCGTGATCTCGCAGAACGACGACTTTGGCCGCGACTATCTCTTGGGGCTCAAGGATGTATTGGGCGAGAAATACGATTCCATCGTCACCGCTGCGACCTACGAAATCCAGGACCCGACCATCGATTCCCAGATCGTGAAGCTGAAAGCCTCCGGCGCCGACGTCTTTGTGATCGCGGCGACGCCGAAATTCGCCGCGCAGTCGATCCGCAAGGCGTTCGAAATCGGCTGGCGGCCGATGACGTTCCTGTCCAACGTCGCGGTCTGGGTCTCCACGGTAATGGAGCCGGCGGGGCTGGAGGCCGGGCAGGGCATCCTGTCGACGGCCTATGTCAAGGACCCCGACGATCCGGCATGGAAGGACGACGCCGGCGTCAAGGGCTGGCGGGAATTCATGGTCAAATACGTTCCCGACGGCGACCTGCACGACACCAATTACGTCAACTCCTACAACAGCGCGATGGCGCTGGAGCATGTGCTGAAAGCCTGCGGCGACGATCTGTCGACCGAGAACATCTTGAAGCAGGCTTATGCGATCAAGGACCTGGAATTGCCGATGCTGCTGCCGGGCATCAAGGTCAACACCTCGCCGACCGACCACGTGCCGGTCGAGCAGATGCAGTTCATGCGCTTCTCCGGCAGGACCTGGGAGCGGTTCGGGGAATTGCAGACGGGGAATTGATCCTGGCGACCAGACCAACACCACCGTCATCCTGAGGTGCTCGCCCTCTTGGGCGAGCCTCGAAGGATGGCTACGAGTGCCCGCGGCCCATCCTTCGAGACGCCGCGCAAGCGCGCGGCTCCTCAGGATGACGTTGAATGTGTGGCTTGGAAAAAGCGTGGTGCTTTTTTCCGGCCGCCGACCTCTAATTCCAAACCTTAAGATTTCCTCAAGCCTGTCCGGTTTATTGATGGAAGCGGCGTGAGACAACGCGCGCCAAGGACACCCCATGGCCGCGCCGGTTTCCGCCCAACCGATCCCCGAACAGAACGCACTCCCCGCGTCACTGGTCAATGCCTGCTTTGTGCTGTTCGTCATCAACGCGGCGTTTTTCCCGACCGCGTATTTCGCGCATTGGTGGATCACCGATCCGAATGGCCTCGGCATCCCCGTCGATTTCGTCAACGTCTGGTCTGCCGGCAGACTGGCGCTCGAGGGCCATCCGGCGTGGGCCTGGGACTGGGATATCCAGAAGCGGGTCCAGGTCGACCTGCTCGGCCAGTCGTTTGTCGGCCACTTCGCCTGGCACTATCCGCCGCCGTTCCTGTTCGTCGCGGCTTTCCTCGCGCAGTTTCCTTACTCCGTAGCGTTCATCGGCTGGGTTTCGGTCAGCCTCGTGCCATACTTGGTGACGATGCGCGCGATCGTCGGCCGTCGCTTCGGCTGGATGCTGGCGGCGGCGTTTCCGGTGGTGCTGACCAATACGCTGGTCGGGCAGAACGGCTTTCTCACGGCCTCGCTGGTCGGCGGCATGCTGATCCTGCTGCCGAGGCGGCCGATCCTGGCCGGCATCTGCCTCGGGCTATTGAGCTACAAGCCGCAATACGGCCTGCTGTTTCCGCTTGCGCTGATCGCGGCATCGCAATGGACGGTGTTTTTCACGGCCGGAGTTGTCGCGGCCGCGATGGCCGCCGTGTCATGGCTCGCCTTCGGCACCGAAAGCTGGCAGGCGTTTGTTCACTGGCTGCCGATGTTCTCGCAGGCCTTCCTCACCGAAGGCCGCGCGCCGTGGGGCAAGATGCAGAGCATTTTTGCCCTGGTGCGTTATTTCGGCGGCAGCGAACCGCTGGGCTGGGCCTTGCAGTGGACCATGATTGTTGCGGTCGCGGCCACCTTGGTGCTGCTGTGGCGCAGCCGGGTGCGCTATTCGCTGAAAGCCGCAGGGCTGGCGACCGGCACGCTGCTGGTGACGCCCTATCTGTTTCTCTACGACGTGATGGTGCTGGCGATTGCGGTCGGATTCCTGGTCCGGATCGGGCTCGGCGACGGTTTTCGCAGCCATGAATTGCCGGCGCTCGGCGTGATGGCGTTCCTGCTGATGTTCTATCCGCTGTTCGGCGCACCCACCGGTTTTGCCGCGACATTGATCGTTGCGGCGCTGATCGCGCGGCGATGCCTGGTGCCGCGCACGCGCGCCACGCCGGCGATGTCGCCGATCAACGCCAGCCAATTCCAGACTTAGCCGTCATTCCGGGGCGCGAGTAAACGAGCGAACCCGGAATCCAGACACAAGCAATTGCCTCTGGATTCCGGGTTCGCGCGAAGGCGCGCGCCCCGGAATGACGAAGGTGGATTCATGAATGCTTGTCAGGCGTTCTGAATTGGTGTTCAGTTCTTTCAGCGAATCTCACAGTATTTTCGCTCAAAAGCTCCGCTTCCGGGACGAAACGCGGCATGGTCTATCGGCGGACCCATCAGGTCGTAAAACGCCTTGCGGCGCGCCGCAGCGCGATCCTGGCGGCGGCGCGGGATGCCGCGGCGGAAGGCGGCATGGCGGCGGTGCAGATTGCGCCGGTCGCAAGCCGCGCCAACGTCGCCGCGGGCACCGTGTACCGCTATTTCCCGTCCAAATCGGATTTGATTTCGGAGTTGATCGCCGACGTCTCGCGCGATGAACTGGCCGCGATCCGTCGCGCTGCCGATGCGGCACCGGGGCCCTCTTCGGCACTGGCGGCCGCCGTCACCACCGTCGCCGTGCATGTGCTGTCGCACCGCAAGCTCGCATGGGGCATCCTGGCCGAGCCGGTAGATGCCGACGTCACCGCGTCACGCCTGGCAAGCCGCCGCGAAATATCAGGCGAGATCGAATTGCGGATCGGGGCGGCGGTGCGCGCCGGGCACCTGCCCGCGCAGGACACGGCGCTCGCGGCATGCGCGCTGCTTGGAGCGATTCACGAATCCCTCGTAGGACCATTGGCGCCGGACAATCTCGACGATCCCGCAAAACTGCGCGACGCGGTGCAGACCGTTACGCTATTGGCGCTACGCGCGGTCGGCGTGATGGACGCCCGCGCCCGTGGCCTCGTGGTGCAGGCCGTGCTGCCGGCCAAGATGCTGGTGGGGGCGTAAACTGTCCCGGACGCGGTGCAGCGTTCTTCACGCTGCTCCGCAGAGCCGGGGACCGTACCAAGCACAGACCCGTCATGGCCGGGCTTGTCCCGGCCATCCACGTCTTGATCCACGCGCCGTCTGAAAGACGTGGATGCCCGGGACAAGCCCGGGCATGACGAGAATTGTGTTTGATACGGCCCCGGCTCTGCAGCGCACCGCTTCGCGAAGGGCCATAGCGCGTCGAAGACGCGCGTAAACGCGCTTATGGCGCTGCGCTGCGTCCGGGGCACGGCTACTTGGTTTTGCCGTCCTTGTCGTATTGCGCGAGGAACGCCCAGAGGTCGCTCGCTTCCTGCTCGTTCTTGATTCCGGCGAACACCATCTTGGTGCCGGGAATCTTGGCCTTCGGGTCCTTGATGTATTCCTTGAAGGTGGCTTCATCCCAGGTGATGCCCGAGTTCTTGTTGGCATCGGTATAGGAATAACCCTCCGCAGTTCCGGATTTGCGACCGTTCAATCCATTTAGTTCCGGGCCGACCTTGTTCTTGGCGCCTTCACCGATTGCGTGACAGGCCAGACACTTGTTGAAGGAGGTTTTGCCGGCAGCGACATCCTGCGCCAGCGCGGCGGAAGATGCCGTGGTGGATGCGACGACGATCAGCGTGCTCAGGGTCGGTTGTCTCATGGACTGCTCTTAGGGCTCGGTTACAAGGTGTTCCGCGATTCCGTTTGTCGCACGGTCGGGTCGCGGCGGACAAGCGGGCAGGGTGGCAGGCCGTCTTTTGGCGACCTACCCAAACGCATCGGGACGTGCTTGTTTCCATGCGACAAAATTTAAGCGCTGATGCGCCCGTGGGGTGTGCCCGAATGACCATATTGATGCCCGCGTCGGATCCGCGGTTCTCGGCCGCCGCGACAGAATCGTTGCGGATTTGCGCGCGATCGTGCCGGGCGAGGGCGTGATCGACAGTGCCGCCGAGATGATCCCTTACGAATCCGATGGCCTGATGGCCTATCGCCAGCCGCCGATGGTGGTGGTGCTGCCGGACACCACCGAACAGGTCTCGCGGGTGCTGAAATATTGCTTCGAGCAGGGCATCAAGGTGGTGCCGCGCGGCTCCGGCACCTCGCTGTCCGGCGGCGCGTTGCCGCTGGCGGACGCCGTGCTGCTGGGCCTCGGCAAGTTCAAGCGCATCCGCGAGATCGATTTCGACAATCGCGTGGTGGTGACCGAGCCCGGCGTCACCAACCTCGCGATCAGCCAGGCGGTGGCGCATGCAGGGTTCTATTACGCGCCGGACCCTTCCTCGCAGATCGCCTGCTCGATCGGCGGCAATGTCGCGGAAAATTCCGGCGGCGTGCACTGCCTGAAATACGGCATGACCACCAACAACGTGCTGGGCTGCGAGATCGTGCTGATCACGGGCGAGATCATCAAGGTCGGCGGCAAATCTCCGGAAACCTCGGGCTACGACGTGATGGGCATCATCACCGGCTCGGAAGGCCTGCTCGGGGTCATCACTGAAATCACCGTGCGCATCCTGCAAAAGCCGGAGACGGCGCGGGCGCTGATGGTCGGTTTTGCGGAAGTGGAGGCGGCCGGCCAATGCGTCGCCAATATCATCGGCGCCGGCATCATCCCCGGCGGCATGGAGATGATGGACCGGCCCGCGATCCACGCCGCGGAAGCTTTCGTCCACGCCGGCTATCCGCTCGACGTCGAAGCGCTGCTGATCATCGAACTCGATGGTCCAAGTGTCGAGGTCGACGAACTGATAAAACGGGTCGAGGCGATCGCGCAGGGCTGCGGCTCGACCACCTGCCAGATTTCAAACTCGGAAACCGAGCGCAACCTGTTCTGGGCCGGCCGCAAGGCGGCATTTCCGGCCGTAGGCCGTATCTCGCCGGACTATCTCTGCATGGATGGCACCATTCCACGCGGCGCGCTGCCGCTGGTGCTGACGCGGATTCGCGAATTCTCCGAAAAATACGGCCTCGCCGTCGCCAATGTGTTTCACGCCGGCGACGGCAATCTGCATCCGCTGATCCTGTACGATGCCAACAAGCCCGGTGAGATGGACAAGGCCGAGGCCTTCGGCGCCGACATTCTCAAGCTCTGCGTCGAGGTCGGCGGGGTGCTGACCGGCGAGCATGGCGTCGGCATCGAGAAGCGCGATTTGATGCCGGAGATGTTCAGCGAGATCGACCTCAACCAGCAGCAGCGGCTGAAATGCGCCTTCGACGCGCAGGGGCTGCTCAACCCCGGAAAGGTGTTTCCGACGCTGCATCGCTGCGCCGAACTCGGCCGGGTGCACGTCCACGGCGGCAGGCTGGCGTTCCCCGAACTTCCGAGGTTTTGAGGTAATGCCGTCTAACCTCAAGTACAGCCGCGCCACACATTCAGCCGTCATCCTGAGGAGCCGCGCGCTTGCGCGGCGTCTCGAAGGATGGCCCGGGGCGCTGTGGCCATCCTTCGAGGCTCGCCGAAGACGGCGAGCGCCTCAGGATGACGGTCGTGTTGGTTCGAGGCATCGATCTTATCGAGAGTGCACGGCGTATGGGTCCCGGCGTTCGCCGGGACGACGGCGGAGGACGTTGCCGTGGACACCCTGAAAGTACGTGACGCCGGGGATGTCGAGCAGGTGGTGCGCGCAGCACTCGCCAGCGAGCAGCCGCTTGAGATTGTCGGCCACGGCAGCAAGCGCGCCATCGGCCAGCCGATGGCGACCAATGCGCTGCTCGACCTCTCTTCGCTGAACGCGGTGACATCCTACGAGCCGAACGAGCTGATCATCACCGTGCAGGCCGGCGCGCCGCTGGGCGATGTCAAGTCGCTGATCGATTCGAAAAACCAGCAATTCGCGTTCGAGCCGATGGATACCTCGCTGTTGCTGGGTCACCCGAACGTCGGCACCATCGGCGGCATGATCGGCGCGGGCCTCGCCGGCCCCCGGCGCATCAAGGCCGGCGGGGCGCGGGACCATCTGCTCGGCGCGCACGCGGTGTCCGGCTTCGGCGACAGTTTCAAGGCCGGCGGACGGGTGGTGAAGAACGTCACCGGCTACGATCTCTGCAAGCTCTTGGCGGGATCCTGGGGCACGCTCGCGGTGATGACCGAGGTGACCCTGAAGGTGATGCCGAGGGCCGAGAGCGAACGCACGCTGGTGCTGCGCGGGCTCGATGACGTGACCGCGAACCGGGCGATGACGGCGGCGCTGGGCTCGCCGTTCGATGTCTCCGGTGCGGCGCATGTGCCCAATTCGGCGTTTCGCGCTGCGCAAGGCGCGCTGGCCGACCTCGGATTGCCGCAGCAGGCGGTCACCTTGCTGCGGCTCGAGGGCATCACGGCCTCCGCTGCGCACCGCGCGGCGTCGCTCGGCGAGGCGCTCGGCAGCTTCGGAGCCGCTGACATCATCGAAGATGCGGCCTCGGGCGCGGTCTGGAGTTCGGTACGCGACATTGCGCCGTTTGCGGCTGGCGGCGCGCTGGGAGCCTGGCCGGTGTGGCGCATCGTTTGCCCGCCGGCATCGGGCGGCGCGCTGGGCCAAGCCGTGGCGCGCGATACCGGCGGCGAGGTGATCTACGACTGGGGCGGCGGGTTGATCTGGGTGGCATTGCCGCCGTCCGCCGATGCGCGCGCGCCGATGCTGCGTTCCCGCGTCGACGCGGTGGGCGGCCACGCCACGCTGATCCGCGCTTCCGAGCAGGTCAGGCGCAATGTCGATGTGTTCCATCCGCAGCAGCAGGGGCTTGCGAGCTTAAGCGAGCGCGTCCGCTTGAGCTTCGATCCGAAAAACATTCTCAATCGCGGCCGGATGATTCGGGGGGCCGCGACATGAAAACCGAATTCAGCCTGGCCCAGCTCGCCGATCCGGATATTGCCGAAGCCGACAAGATCCTGCGGGCTTGCGTGCATTGCGGGTTCTGCACCGCGACCTGCCCGACCTACGTGCTGCTCGGCGACGAACTCGATAGCCCGCGCGGCAGGATCTATCTCATCAAGGAGATGCTGGAGAAGGACAAGGCGCCGACGGCGGAGGTGGTCAAGCACATCGACCGCTGCCTGTCCTGCCTCGCCTGCATGACCACCTGTCCCTCCGGGGTGAACTACATGCACCTGGTCGATCAGGCGCGGGTGCGGATCGAGAAGGAGTACACCCGCCCGCTGACCGAGCGGGCGCTGCGCGCGGTGCTGGCGTGGGTGCTGCCGCGGCCGAACCTGTTTCGCGCCAGCATGATTCTGGCGCGGCTGGGACGGCCGCTGGCCGCCTTGCTGCCGGCCTCCGCACCGGGCGCGGTGACGCCTTCTTTATCTCGACGAATCAAGGCGATGCTGGCATTGGCACCCGGCGAATTGCCGCCGCCCGGCCCGGCCGGCGGGAGCGTATTTCCGGCACTGGGGCCGAAGCGTGGGCGGGTCGCGCTGCTGCAAGGCTGCGCCCAACAGGTGCTGGCGCCGCGCATCAACCAAGCGGCCATCCGCCTGCTGACGCGGCACGGCATCGAGGTGGTGCTGGTCAAGGACGAGCAGTGCTGCGGCGCGCTGACCCACCATCTCGGCCGTGATGGCGATGCCCTGGCCCGCGCGCGCGCCAACATCACGGCATGGCTTGGCGAAGCCGCGCAAGGCGGGCTCGATGCCATCGTGGTGACGGCCTCGGGCTGCGGCACGGTGATCAAGGACTATGGATTCATGTTGCGCGAGGACCGCGACTTCGCGGGGCCGGCTGCGAAAATTTCGGCGCTGGCCAAGGATATCAGCGAATACGTCGACAGCCTGGATCTGCCTGTGCCGCAGGCGCAGAGCGATCTCGTCATCGCCTATCACTCGGCGTGTTCGCTGCAGCACGGACAGAAAATCACGCAAGCGCCGAAAGAATTGCTTTCCAAGAATGGATTCGTGGTGAAAGATGTACCCGAGAGTCATTTGTGTTGCGGCTCGGCGGGCACGTACAACATTCTCCAGCCTGAACTTGCCGGCAGGTTGCGCGATCGCAAGATCGCCAACATCGCCAGCGTCAAGCCGGACATGATTGCGGCCGGCAATATCGGATGCATGGTGCAGATCGGCTCGATAAAAAAAGCTGATGGAACGTCAGTCCCCGTGGTTCACACCGTTGAGCTTCTCGACTGGGCGACAGGCGGTCCGCGGCCGGCATTGAACTGATCGGTGAAGGCCCGCAGCAGCGGACGACTCGAATGCTCGATCGATAAAATTGGCGGCAACAGGAGGACCACGATGGCTAAGAAGGCGAAGAAAGCGAAAAAGGCGAAAGCCAAAAAAGGCAAAAAAGCCGTAGCAGCGAAGAAGAAATCCGCGAAGAAAGCGGCCAAGAAAGCGGCCAAGAAAGCCGCGAAAAAAGCCCCGAAGAAGGCCGCGAAGAAGGCAGCCAAAAAAGCCGCGCCGAAGAAGGCGGCGAAGAAAGCCGCGCCGAAGCGCACTTATGCAAAGCCCGCTCCGGCCGCAGCGCCCGCTTCGTCGTCCGAGTTGAATCCGCAGCCGTTGCCGCCAGTAGCGGAGGAAAGCGCCTCGGCTGGCGGCCGGGACGATACGAACTAAGCCGGCCAGGTGTCCGGGATCATGAGGCCGCAGCATTCGCCGCGGCCTTTTTTCTGTCTGGTCGGCAATCGTGACACCAAATCGCAACGGCCGATCCGGTCCACGGCCGCAGTTCCGGATTCTTGAACCGGATTGTTGCAGAGATGCCCGTGGCGGCGTTCAGATCTGGCCCAAGGTTTCGGATTTCGCCCAAAAATTGTTGTCGGAATGCAACACCGGCCGACAACATCTTTCGGAACGATGAAAACGCCTAAAAAGGCGGCAGTTGCTTGTCTTTTTAGCTTCCCGCAGAGGATGCCGCACCGCAGATTGGCCGTGGAAATTGGTTGCAGTCGATTGTCGCTGTGCTTGGGGCCTTCGAAGTCGGACTGATCTTACAACGATGGGGATCGTCATGAAGAAAATGGTTTTGTTAGCAACGGCGCTGGCACTGCTCTCAGGTTCGGCTATGGCAGCGGATATGGCCGTCAAAGCGGTGAAGGCGCCTCCGCCTGCTCCGTTCGAGCCTTGGGATATCGCCTTCGGCAGCGCGCTCATGAACGACTACATCTTCCGCGGCATCACGCAGTCCAACCACAAGGCCTCGGTCGCGGCCTATTTCGAGCCGCGCTACAACGTCACCAAGGATGTCCAGCTCTACATCGGCGTTGCCGGCGAGAGCATCTCCTTCCCGAACCGCGCCGCGGCTGAAATCGACATCTACGGCGGTATCCGCCCGACCATCGGCATGTTCGCCTTCGACTTCGGTGTCTGGGGTTATCTCTATCCGGGCGGCAAGTGCTACAACGCCGCCGCGCTGCCCGGTTCAGGCATTCCCGGCTCGGAAATCGGTTGCGCCGTCAGCCCATTCGGCAACTCCGATCCGGTCACCGGCGGCCTGCCGATCAACGGCAACTTCGCCAAGAAGAACGCCAGCTTTTATGAAGGCTACGCCAAGGTCAACATCACCCTCAACGACATGTTCGCGATCGGCGGCAACGAATACTACTCGCCGAACTTCCTGAACCTCGGCGCCTGGGGCAACTACGCTTCGGTCACCGGCAAGTTCACCGCGCCTGGGACCTGGTTCGGCGCCACCGGCATCGGCATGTACGTCTCCGGCGAGTTCGGCCGGCAGTGGCTCGGCACCTCGGACGCCTTCTACGGCACCCCGGCATTCCCGGGCGGCATTCCCGAGCCCAGCTACAACACCTGGAACGTCGGCGTCGGCTTCACCTACAAAGTCTTCACCCTCGACTTCCGTTACTCCGACACCAACCTGTCCAAGGGCCAGTGCAACGCCTTCACCAGCGACTACACTGCGACGACCGCAACCGCGGCCAGCGTGTCCCCGATCAACCCGGGTGGCTTCGAGTCCGGATGGTGCGGCGCGACCGGCATCGTCAAGCTCTCGGCTGACCTGACCGCGATGACCAACCTGAAGTAAGTCATTCCTCCCCAGGACTGATGAGGGCGGCAGAGCGATCTGCCGCCCTTTCGTTTTGCGGTGAGCGACAATGGAACTGCTCGAGCATGCGCGGCAGACGGTCGCTGTCCACACCGCAAATGTGTCGGATGAATTTGTGGACAGGGGGCGGCTTTTCCGGTTGGAATGCGACGAAACATCATGCAGCAAGGCCGGCAACGGCAGCAGCACACCAGCCCCGGAGGAACCCCAATGACCCCATTTCGTGCGCGCCTGTTCGGCGCGATTGCCGCATTGACCCTTGCGGCGGGCGGCCCGGCGCTCGCGCAGCAGCTTGAACTCAAGCTGATGGCGCCCGCAGCACCCGGCGGCGGATGGGATCAGACCGCCCGCGCAATGCAGCAAGCCCTGGTCGCCGCCGGTATTGCCCGCAGCGTCCAGGTCACCAATGTTGCCGGCGCCGGCGGCAGCGTGGGCATCGCGCAGTTCGTCAACGGCGCCAAGGGCGACGGCAACCAGATGATGGTGAACGGCTTCGTCATGGTCGGCGCGCTGGCCATGAACAAATCGCCGGTGACGCTCGATCAGGTGACGCCGATTGCGCGGCTCACCGAGGAGATCCAGGTCATCGTGGTGCCGGCGAATTCAGCGCTTAAGACGGCGCAGGATCTTGCGGCCGCGCTCAAGGCCGACATCGCCAAGACCACCTTCGCCGGCGGCTCGGCCGGCGGTGTCGACCACATCATGGCGGCGCTGTTTGCGGGCGCGGTCGGCGCCGACGCCAAGAAGGTCAACTACATCCCGTTTTCCGGAGGCGGCGAGTCGCTGGCGGCCATTCTCGGCGGCAAGGTCACCGCCGGCATTTCGGGCGTGAGCGAATATGACGGCCAGATCAAGTCCGGAAAACTCCGCGCGCTCGGCGTGACCTCGGAGAAGCGCGTCGCCGGGCTGGATATTCCGACCTTCAAGGAACAGGGTATCGACCTCGTGCTGACCAACTGGCGCTCGGTGGTCGCGGCTCCCGGCATCACGGCGGAACAGCGCAAGATCTTGGGCGACGCGGTCGAGAAGATGGTCAAGTCCGACGCCTGGAAGGACATCCTCAAGCAGAAGGGCTGGGACGACGCCTATCTCAGCGGCGATGCGTTCGCGGATTTCCTGAAGAAGGAAAATGCGCGGGTAACCGAGGTGCTGAAGTCGGTCGGCCTGGTCAAATCATGACCCCGGACAGCGCTTCCGGCGATCTGCCACCGGCGCCACGGCGCGTCGATCCTGCGGGCCTTGTCATAGCGCTGGCGCTCGCGGCGGTCGCCGCGGTGCTGGTATGGGACGCGCACCAGCTGCAATCCAACACCACTTACGGGATGGGTCCCCAGGTGATGCCGGTGGTCATCGCCGTCGGGCTCGGCATTCTCGCGATCGGCAATTTGATCGAAGCGCTGCGCGGCAATCTGCCGCCGCGCGAGAGCGCCGATCCCAGGGCCGTGCTGCTGATCCTCGCCGGCCTTGCGCTTCTGATCGCCATCATCGGCCTTGGCGGCGGCTTTATCCTTGCGACCACCGCACTGTTCGTCACCACCTCGACCGCCTTTGGACGGCGCGCAATTCTCGCCGACCTCGCCATCGCCCTGGTGATGACCACCCTGATCTATCTCGCCTTCGATCGGTTGCTGACGTTAAGCCTTCCCGCCGGGCCCTTGGAAAGGCTGATGTAATGATGGACACCTTCGCAGCACTCGCTCACGGCATGGCGGTCGCCGTCCAGCCGATGAACCTGCTCTATGCACTGATCGGCGTGCTGCTCGGCACGGCGGTGGGCGTGTTGCCCGGCATCGGTCCCGCGCTCACGGTCGCGTTGCTGCTGCCGGTGACCTACAAGCTCGATCCCGGCGGCTCGCTGATCATGTTCGCAGGGATTTATTATGGCGGCATGTATGGCGGATCCACCACCGCCATCCTGATCAATACGCCGGGCGAGAGCGCATCGATGGCGACCGCGCTCGAGGGCAACAAGATGGCCAAGGCCGGCCGCGGCGGTCCGGCGCTTGCCACGGCCGCGATCGGCTCGTTTGTCGCGGGCACCATCGCCACCATCGGTCTCGCCTTTCTGGCGCCGTGGCTGGTCGATTTCGCGGTGCGCTTCGGCCCCGAGGATTATTTTGCGCTGATGTGCGTGGCCTTCGTCACGGTGTCGGCAACCTTCGGAGATTCGCCGATCCGCGGGCTGACCAGCCTGTTCGTCGGCCTGACGCTCGGGCTGATCGGCATCGACAAGCTCACCGGTCAGGCGCGCTTGGCGTTCGGCATCCCGGAGCTGCTCGATGGCGTCGAAGTGACGACACTTGCGGTCGGGTTGTTCGCGCTGGGCGAAGCGCTTTATGTCGCGTCGCGCCGCCATCATAGCGAGGAGAAACTCGAGCCGGTGCGCGGCTCGCTGTGGATGACGAGAGAGGACTGGAAGCGGTCGTGGAAACCGTGGCTGCGCGGGACGGCGTTCGGTTTTCCGATCGGCGCACTTCCCGCCGGCGGCGCGGAGATTCCGACATTCCTGTCCTACTCCGCCGAGAAGCGGCTGACGAAATACCCGGAGGAATTCGGCAAGGGCGCCATCGAAGGCGTCGCGGGGCCGGAAGCCGCCAACAACGCCTCCGCCGCCGGCACGCTGGTGCCTTTGCTGACGCTCGGCCTTCCGACCTCGGCGACGGCTGCGATGATGCTGGCGGGCTTTCAGCAATATGGCCTGAACCCCGGGCCGCTGTTGTTCGCGGAACGGCCCGATCTGGTGTGGGGCCTGATCGCAAGCCTGTTCATCGCCAACTTCATGCTGCTGGTCCTCAACCTGCCGCTGGTCGGCTTGTGGGTGAAACTGCTGGCGATCCCGCAGCCGTGGCTTTACGCCGGGATTCTCGTGTTCGCGACCACCGGCACCATTGCGGCGAAGCCATCGGTCGTCGAACTGTCGATGCTGGCGGGTTTTGGCGTGATGGGCTTTTTGATGCGCAGGTTCGACTTTCCGATCGCGCCGGTCGTCATCGGCCTCATCCTCGGTCCGATCGCCGAAAGCCAGCTGCGCCGCGCGATGTCCATCAGCCTCGGCGACCCCATGGCGCTGCTGCAAAGCCCGATGTCGGCGACGCTGCTCGGCATCGCGGCGATCGCGCTGTTGGCGCCGTTCGTGCTGAAGGGGCTGGGGCGGTTCAAGGCGAACGAGGATTGATCATGCGATGGGCCGCCGCTCTCGGTAGCGGAGGCATGAATTACGCGAGATTGAGGTGATAACGGGTGTGCCGTAGTTCACCAGTCTTTGTAAGGGCGCCTTTTTCAACGAGATCCTGAAGATCGCGGGTGGCGGTTGCACGCGAGGTCTGGCTGATCGCGATGTAGTTCTCGGCGCTGAGCCCGCCGCGAAAACCGTCGATGCCTTCGCGGAACATGCGGGCGATCACCTTTTCCTGGCGTTCATTCATTTTGCCGTGCAGCCGCTGGTAGAGCTTGGCCTTGGCGACATGGAAGTCCACGCGCCGGATCGTGTTGTTTTGCGCCTCCAGAGTTGTGTTGGCGGACCACGTCAGCCAGTCCGTGATTTGGGTTTCCTTGTTGTTGCGCTCCAGCGCGGTGTAATACTCCTTGCGCTTGCGCTCGATGGTGTAGGCGAGCGCAATCAGACTGGGCTGACCGAGATTTTGCGCCAGAGACTTTTCCGCCAGTGCGCGGCCGATGCGGCCATTGCCGTCTTCAAACGGATGAATGGACACGAAATAAAGATGGGCAATTCCGGCTCGCGTCAGGGCCGGCAAGGGATGCTTTCCATTGGGTGCGGTGTCGTTGAACCACGCAATGAATCGCTTCATCTGCTTTGGCACCGCGCCGGATGGCGGGGCTTCGAAGTGCACAGTGCGCTTATAGTCTGGCCCCGATATGACCTGCATGGCGTCGGCACGCGTGCGATAGCCGCCGATGACCTTGATGGAGCGGTCGCCGCCGAGCAGCATGGCGTGCCAGTCGAACATCGTTCGATCGGAGAGCGGCGCCGCGAAGCCTTGATACAGATCGACCATCATGCTGGAGATGCCGCGTTCGGCGGGCTTCACGCCGGGCAATTCGGTGCCGAGCCCGAACTGCTGGCGCAGCGAGGACTGGACGCTGTCGCGGTTAAGGATTTCACCCTCGATCTCCGAGGTCTTGATCGCTTCGTCGCTGATAAGCTCGATTTTGATGGTTTCCCGATCGTCCGCGCCGACGTGCTTGCACGCGCCGATGAACTCGCCGGATTGCAGCAGGAAACGCTTCTCCAACGGTTCCAGAATCCCGGAATTGTAGGTGAAGGTAGGCCAGTCCGGTCGTTCCCAATTCCATGTCATGAGCTATAGGAACCCCATCTATAGCTCATAATATCGTGAAATATGAGCTATATCAATAAATTCTATAGCTCATAAAATAGGCAAAACATGAGTTATGACGGCACACCCATAGCTCATTGGCCGGGCCCTGCCCTCAGCAGCGGCTACGACGCCTTCGCGCCGACACTTGCCTCCTGCAGGGCGAAGCGCTCGCCTTCGCGGCCAAGCGTCACTCCGCGCTGATGGAACGCCTCCAGCGTGCTGCGGTGGCCGATTGAGACGATCGTCATCGCCGCCAGCCGCTCTTGCAGCAGGCGGTAGAGCGCCGCTTCCGAGGGCTCATCCAGCGACGCGGTGGCCTCATCGAGAAACAGGTATTGCGGCTTGTGCAGCAGCGCGCGCGCGATGCCGAGACGCTGCTGTTCGCCCAGCGAAAGCGTTCGATTCCAATGCGCGTCTTCGTCGAGTCTTGATGCCAGTTTCGGCAACCCTACCGCGCCTAAAATTTCACCGACCTGTTCTGAGCTGAATGCGCTTGCTTCCGCCGGGTAGGCAATCGCCGCCTTCAGGGTGCCGACCGGGAAGTAAGGCCGTTGCGGCAGCATCATCAGCGTGGCCTGCGCGGGAATCGCGATCGAGCCGGTCCCGAACGGCCAGATCCCGGCGATGGCGCGGAATAGCGTCGATTTCCCGGAGCCCGACGGTCCCGTCAATAATGTGCGCTCGCCGCTAGGAATCGAAAAACCGTCCGCCGTCACCAGCGGGGTGCCGTTGGGCAGGCTGACCAGAAGCTTGTCGAGGTCGATCGTCGCTTTGTCGTCGGAGGCGAAGTGGATGATGTTTTCCTTCGTCGTCAGCGCGGCGGCGTTTTCAATTGCTGTCTCGAAGCCGCTGAGGCGGGCGATCACCGACTGCCATTCGGCGAGCGTCCGGTAGGACGTGATGAAGAACGACAGCGAATCCTGCACGCTCGAGAAGGCGGACGCCGTCTGCATCATGCCGCCGAGCTGGACTTTTTCGGCAAAATAGGCTGGCGCCACCAGCACGTAGGGAAAGATCACGGAGGCTTGCGAGTAGGTGGCGGTGAAGGCGGTCAGCTTCTTGGTGCGTTGCATGATGGCGAGCCAGTTCTCCACCACGAAGCCGAATCGCGACAGCAACCGCGTGCGCTCGACCGGTTCGCCGTGCAGCAAGGCGATCTGCTCGGCATTTTCCCGGGCGCGAACCAGGTTGAAGCGGAAATCCGCCTCATAGCGCTGTTGCTGGAAATTCAACCCGACCAGCGGCCAGCCGATCAGGTGGGTCAACGTGGTGCCGAGCACCGCATAGATCAACGCGCCCCATACCAGGTAACCGGGGATTGCGATGTCGTTGCCGAACAGATGCAGCGGCGCTGCGTTGGACAAGCCCCACAGGATGAAGACGAACGAGACCAGCGTTACGGTCGCGCTCAAAAGGCCAATGCCAAGCTGAAGCGTCTGCTCGACGAAGCGCTGGGTGTCTTCCGCGATGCGCTGGTCCGGATTGTCGGCGGCGTCGCCGAGCAGCTGCATCCGGTAGTGATTGGCGTCGTGCAGCCAGCCGCCGAGATAGCGGTCCGTCATCCAGCGTCGCCAGCGGATCTGCAGCCACTGGTTCAGATAGAGCTGGTAGACCTTGAGCCCGATCCAGAACGTCGCCAGGACACAAAAGTAGCCGATCTGGTAGGTGAATACGGCCTGGTTGCGCTCCTGCAGCGCATTGTAAAAGACATTATTCCAGCGGTTGAACAGCACGGTGAGAAAGACGACCGCGAGTTCGATGGCAATCACCGCCGCGAGAAGCCCGCGGCCGGCCCATTTATCCTCCGAATAAAAATAGGGGGCTGCGATGCGCCATGCGGCCGCGAGCGTCGAGCGGATGTTGTTCACAGCTTGCTGTCTCCGAGAGACGGACTTCAAAGCCCTGAGAAAATAGAGGAATTACGAGCGCCTAGACTAAAGTTGTAGGGTTCTTGCCCTGCGTCAACTTGTCCCGATCCCCAAGCGATCCTAGCATGCATGCAACGGCGCGGGGCGGGGGGACTTCCAATTCGCGAGGTTGTGAGCAGATTTTGGCGGTAGCCAGATATGCGGCGAGCCTCGTGCATTGCATGGACAATTCCTGCGATCGCGCCAGGCGCGCTTGACCGTCCACGCTGGTCGGGGCGCCGCATAATGGCGTGGGGGAGACCTTCAATGTGGAATCAGATCTATAATCCGCTCAACAATACGGCGTTGTCGACCATCGCCGCCGCAATTCCCGTCATCACGCTTTTGGTGCTGATTGCCAGCGGCAAGGTGAAGGCCCACATCGCGGCCGTCATCGCCCTGATCGTCGCCAATATCATCACGATTTTCATCTATGCGATGCCCGCCAATATGTCGGTCCGGGCATCGTTGCTCGGCGTCGTGGTCGGCTTCTTCCCGATCGGCTGGATCGTGCTCAACGTCATTTTTCTCTACCGTATCACGGTCGAGACCGGGCGCTTCGAACTGCTGAAGCGCGCGGTCGGCGGCGTTACAACGGACCGCCGCTTGCAGCTGCTGTTGATCGCATTCGCGTTCGGCGCATTCTTCGAAGGTGCGTCAGGGTTCGGCACGCCGGTTGCGATCACCGGGGCGGTTCTGATCGGCCTCGGCTTCTCGCCGCTGGCGGCTTCCGGTCTTTCATTGATTGCCAACACCGCGCCGGTCGCCTATGGCGCACTCGGCACCCCGATCCAAGGCCTCGCCTCGGTCACCGGCCTCGATCCCTACATTCTCGGCGCCATGGTCGGACGGCAACTGCCGTTCTTCTCGCTGCTGGTGCCGTTCTGGGTGGTGTGGGCGTTCGCGGGCTGGCGCGGCATGATTGCGGTGTGGCCGGCTATCCTCGTCACCGGCGTCTCGTTTGCGATCCCGCAATTCGTGATCTCGAACTATATCAATCCATGGATCGTCGATATCGGCGCGTCGCTGATTTCGATGGGCTGCCTGATCCTGTTCTTGAAAGTCTGGCAGCCGAAAGAACTCTGGCTGTCGCCGGCGCTGCGCGGCAAGGATGAGTCGGCCTCCACCATGGCGGCCACCAAGCCGATGGACACGACCAGGCTGACCTCGGCGCAACTCTGGAGCGCGCTGCTGCCGTGGATTATCGTCTGCATTGTGATGCTGATCTGGGGCAACGGAGCGTTCAAGTCCTGGGCCAACTCGATCTTCGTCTGGAATTATCCGGTTCCGGAACTCCACAACATGATCAACAAGGTTCCGCCGGTGGCGGCCAAGCCGACGCCGGAAGCCGCGGTGTTCGGATTCACCTATTTGTCCTTCACCGGCTCGGGCATGTTGATCGCCGCGATCATCTCCGGCTTCCTGATGGGCCTGTCGCCGGCCAAACTGATCGGCGAATATGGCCGCACCATCAAGGTCTGCGCGATTTCGCTGATCACGATTTCGGCGATGCTGGCGATCGGCACGCTAACGCGGCTGTCGGGCGTCGACGCGACGCTCGGCCTCGCGTTCGCGGCGACCGGCGTGCTGTATCCCTTCTTCGGCACGCTGCTTGGCTGGTTGGGCGTCGCGCTGACGGGATCGGATACGGCCTCCAACGTGCTGTTCGGAAACCTGCAGAAGATCACGTCGGAGCAGTTGGGACTGTCGCCGATCCTGATGGGCGCCGCCAACTCCTCCGGCGGCGTCATGGGCAAGATGATCGATGCGCAGTCGATCGTGGTCGCCTCCACCGCCACCAACTGGTACGGCCATGAAGGCTCGATCCTGCGCTACGTGTTCTGGCACTCCATCGTGCTGGCGTGCCTTGTCGGCCTTCTGGTGATGCTGCAGGCCTACGTCTATCCGTTCACGGCGATGGTTTTGAAGTAAGACATCGCGCCGGCGATCCGACAAGAAATCCCCGCGGCCGATGCCGCGGGGATTTTTTTAATACCGTCGTCATGCCTGGCCATAGCAGTCTGTGCGCAGACTGCGTACACTTGTCTGCGATGCCGGGCATCCACGTCTTGTTTTCCATGTTTCGCGAAGACGTGGATGGCCGGGCATAGGCGAGCGGAAGCGACGCCGTCCTTCGGACGGCTATGCCCGGCCATGACGGGATGAGGGCACAGATGAAATCCGCGATCACGGTTTTGGGGCAGGCGGGTGCTGCATTGGTTTTGCTCGCGGCGCTGCAAGCCACACCGGCGCGGGCCGACGACGGGTTTCCATTCGGGCTCGAAATGACGCTGGACGTCGCGCGCCAGCCCGGCTCCAAGCGGCTGCCGACGCTGGAGATCGGCGACAACGGCGAAGCCGTCCTCGAACTCTGGTGCAAGGGCGGCAAGGGCCAGTTCTCGGTCGCCGGCAACACGGTCATTTTTGTCGCGGGTCCGCTGGAGGACCGGGCCTGTCCGTCGGCGCGCGCGTGGGCCGATGACGAACTGGTGGCGGGCCTCAGCGAAGCCGCAACCTGGACGCGGCAAGGCGATTTCGTTTCGTTCCTGGGAACGAAATCGCTGCGATTCCGCATCAATACCAATTAGCGCGTCAGCGGGCTCAGACAGCAGGCACCTGCGCTCGCCGCCCGCCAAGAGCGAGCCGGGCCACCCAAAGGCCCCCGAACAGCACGGCCGTCCAGAACAAGTCGCCCATCAAGGTATTCTGGAAGAACGGCAGCGCCGCGATGTAGCACTTCAGCAGGCCGGCGGCATCGCGCGCATAGATTCCGCTGAACATCCACACCGCGAAATTCGACGTGACGAAAAACAACACCGACGACAGCGCGGCAAGTGAGGCTAGCCTGATCGGCTTGTAGGAGCCGCGTGTCAGCAGGCCGAGCATGGCGGGCAACGTCAGACCCGCATAGACAAACACCGTCATGCGCCAGTCATCGAAGCCGAGAACGCAATCGCTGAGCGCCATCGCCGCAAGCGGCACGGCCAAGGCCAGCGGACGGCCCAGTACCGCGCCGGCGAACAGCGCAGACGCGGCGACAGGCGAGAAATTCAGTGTATTCGGCAGTATGCGAACCACGACATCAAGGGCTATCAGCCCAAACAGCAGCATGAACTCGCCTGCCGTCGGCAGACCGCGCCATTTGAACGTTCGATCGAATTGCTCTGCCGCCATGTCACTTCACCTCCGCTCTGGTGAACCACCAGAATATCGTGTCCGCAGCCTGCACGTCGAATACGGCGAAACTTCTATTAGCATATGTCATGTTGGCCCAATATTGCCAATTCCTGGCTGAAGCGCCACCGCCCTGATTTGTTGCGCCGTCAACCCTCACGCAAGACCATGTCCGCACAGGCCCCGGCCGACTGAATGACCCCGGTATAGCCGCCGAATCCGGCATAGGCCGAGGCCAGATAGAGCCCCGGCACCGCCGTGCGCGGCGAGCGGTCCGGCGCTCCCCCGCCGTGCGGCATCGGTGCGAATCCATAGACCGCGCCGCCCGGCGCATTGAGATATTGCCGCACCGAAAGCGCGGTATTGAACGACGCCGTGCTGACGGCGCCCGCGAGCCCCGGATAAAATCCATCGAGATAGCGGGCGATCGCCTCCTGCCAGCGCGCGCGCTTGTCGCGATAGGCATCGAGGTCGGAGCCATCCCAGTTCGACAGCCGGTCGGGCCCGAAGATCGAGAGCACATAGGGCGGGGCGGGCACGCCGGAATCGATTGCCGCGTAGTCGACGATGGCAAAAGGCGGCATCCGTTCCGCCGGCTCGTCCGCCATCAGCGCCGCCGCCAGCGCGTAGTCGTCCAGCCGCGTCATCCATGGCGGCAGCAGTTGCGTCGAATATCCGCCAAGGCCGAATTCGCGCGGCGGTTTCGACAGGCCGAGCGTGAGCGCGAACAGCGAAATCGACGGCTTTTGCTGCGCGTAGGAGTCGTTCAGGTTCTGCGCCGCATCCGCGGGCATCAGTGAGGCGAGGATTTCCGGCGCGGCGTTGCTGACGACGACCGGACTCTCGACGGTCTGGATATCGCTGCCGTCTTTCGCGCTATGCGTCACGCCGCTAGGCCTGCCTTGCGCGTCCAGCGCGATACCGGTGACGACGCGGCGGATCACCACCTCGCCGCCGGCCGTCCTGACGGCGCGGGCGAGCGCGCTGGAGAGCCGCTGCGAGCCGCCCTGCACATAGCGTCCGCCGCTGAGGAAAAAGCCTCCCTGCGAGGTCGCGAAGAACGGCCACGACAGCGTAGCGGGATCGTCATGATAATAAGACAGGTTCGCGGCGAGCGCGCATTTGACGGCTTCATTGTTGCCGAAAATATTTTCGAATTTCTGCGACAGCGACAGCGACCGATCGCTCTCGGGGATGAGATTGATATCCGCGCTGGATGCGAGGCGCTCCATGTCGTCGAGCACGCGCTCGATGCCGGCGCGGTCTTGTGGAAAACGGTCCGTCAGCGCGCGCCTTGCCGCTTCAAAATTGTCCGGCATCGCAAACGGCTCGCCCAGCGGACCGCCGCGGGCCTGGTAAAATCCGCCGCCGGGAATCCATTTCACGGCATCCAGCACGCCGGCGCGGACCAGCGGGCCGTGCTTGGGATCGCGGGGATCATTGGGGTCGCTGGTCTCATGCAGCGAGCCCTCGACGAACAGGTCGCCGGATTTGTAGCTTGACGCAGCGCCCCCGACCGAGTTGCTGCGCTCGATGACCAGAACCTTGCGTCCGGCGCGTGCGAGAATTGCGCCTGCCGTCAAGCCGCCAAGGCCCGCGCCGATCACCACTACGTCATAGCGCGCCATCAACCGCAAAATCCTGCCTTCGATCGAGGCTGTTCATTGCCGCTATGCGGCGGCATGTCAAATCGCGTCCCGGACGGGAATACTCGTCATTGCCGGGCTTGACCCGGCAATCCATCATTCTTCGCATGAGTCTTTTCGAAGATGGATACGCGGGTCAAGCCCGCGTATGACGCAGAATGTGTTGCTTCGAAACGCAGCGCTATTTCCATGCCGATTTGTCGGCGTCCCAGCGCTGGCCCTTGAATTGCCTTGCCAGCGCATCGACCGATCCGTTGTCATCGGTCTGTTCGCCTTCCTCGTCCATGCCCGTGGAGTCGGCCAGGTTGAGCTTGGCGCCCGCCGCCTCATCCGCGGTGGTGATGGAGGGGCTGCCGACCCAGAGCATCAGGCGGTCGGACGCGCCGGGCTTGTCGGAAGAAACCAATGCCTCGACTTCGATGGTGTCGGTGAGTTCGAGCGCGGGATAGACTTGGCTTGGGCGCTTGAACGTCAGTTTCAGCTTGCCGGTGTTCTCGTCCCATTGCGAAGTAGCCAGTTTCGCCGACATCGCTTTTGCGATCACGGCGGCAATGGTCGCTGCGAGTTTATCCCGGTTCAGTCTGTCGCCGTCGCGCCATTCCGCCGCCGCAAAACGGATCGCGCGTTCCATGTCGACGACGCCGGCGGTCCAGCCCGCCGCGACCACGCCGGGTGCCGACTTCGCTTTTGCGATCAGCGCCGCGGCGCGATCCGGATCGACTGCGATGGTGATGGTCTGCTCGCCGGCGCGCAGCGCATCGCAGGAGACGGTGAGGCTGCTCAGCGATACCTCGACCGGCTGACCTTTAAGGCTTTTCAGGAAGTCCAGCGCGGCGTCCAGCTTCACCCGCACCGCGACGGATTCCGGAGAAACTTCGGTAAAATCCTTCGGTGCTGTGGCGATGCTGTCGTCGGTCGACTGGCCGTCCTTGAATTCCTGCTCGCTGAGGTCGGAATTGTCGGACGAGGCGACCTCCGTCACGGTCTGGCCGACGCCGATCTGCCCCTTGAATTCAAAACTGTCGCCGGTCGGCTTGCGCGTCAGTTTCACCGTAACCGGCAGCTTGTCGCCGATGCTCTGGGTGGTGCCGGTCAGGGTCTGCCCGTTCACCGCCAGATTGACGACGAAGCGGTCCTTGCGTTCGGAGCCCTTTTCCGCGGGATAGCAGACGTCGAGCACCGCCGCCGTCACGGTCTTGCCCTGCCGGGTCTCTTTCAGGATGACGTCGGCATTGCCGTCCATCAGCCCATCGATCGAGGTGAAATAGCGCGTCTCGCTGGCGCCGGGCGTCGATTTTGGCGATAGCTTCATTTGCGCGAAGGCAGGGCTTAACGAGGCCGCCGTCAGGCCGATCAGACAGAGCAAAAGCGCGCGCATTCGACATTCCTCGAAAGAGAATCGGGACCTTCTACCAAACCACCGCACAAATGACCAAAAAGAAGGCCGCCCGGAGGCGGCCTTCGATTCCGACATCAACTCGGCGGAAGCTCAGAACCCCATTCCGCCCATGCCGCCCATTCCGCCGCCGGGCATCGGCGCGGCCTGCTCCTTAGGCAGTTCGGCGACCATGGCTTCGGTCGTCACCAACAAGCCCGCGACGGAGGAGGCGTCCTGCAGGGCGGCACGCACCACCTTTGCGGGGTCGATGATGCCCTTGGCGACCATGTCGACATATTCTTCGTTCTGCGCGTCGAAGCCGAACGTCTCGGACTTGTCTTCCAGGATCTTGCCGACCACGATCGAGCCTTCGACGCCGGCATTTTCCGCGATCTGGCGGATCGGGGCTTCCAGCGCCTTCAGCACGATGTTGATGCCGGCCTGCACATCGGAATTATCGTGCGTGATGCGGCCGACCGCCTTCTTGGCGCGCAGCAGCGCCACGCCGCCGCCGGGCACCACGCCTTCCTGCACCGCGGCGCGGGTGGCATTGAGCGCGTCCTCGACGCGATCCTTCTTTTCCTTCACTTCGACCTCGGTCGCGCCGCCGACGCGGATCACCGCAACGCCGCCGGCGAGTTTTGCAAGGCGCTCCTGCAGCTTCTCGCGGTCGTAATCGGAAGTGGTTTCCTCGATCTGCGCCTTGATCTGGCCGACCCGGGCTTCGATGTCCTTTTTCTTGCCGGCGCCGTTGACGATGGTGGTGTTTTCCTTGTCGATCACCACTTTTTTGGCGCGGCCGAGCATGTTGATCGTGACGCTTTCGAGCTTCATGCCGAGTTCGTCGGAAATCAGCTGGCCGCCGGTCAGGATCGCGATGTCTTCCAGCATCGCCTTGCGGCGGTCGCCGAAGCCCGGCGCCTTGACGGCCGCGACCTTGAGGCCGCCGCGCAACCGGTTGACCACCAGCGTCGCCAGCGCTTCGCCCTCGACGTCTTCGGCGATGATCAGCAGCGGCTTGCCCGACTGCACCACGGCTTCCAGCACCGGCAGCATGGCCTGCAGGCCGGACAGTTTTTTCTCGTGCAGCAGGACGTAGACGTCCTCGAGCTCGGCGGTCATCTTCTCGGCATTGGTGATGAAGTAGGGCGACAGGTAGCCGCGGTCGAACTTCATGCCCTCGACAATGTCGACCTCGGTTTCCAGCGATTTGTTTTCCTCGACCGTGATGACGCCTTCGTTGCCGACCTTCTGCATCGCCTGCGCGATCATCTTGCCGATCGCGGTGTCGCCGTTCGACGAGATGGTGCCGATCTGGGCGACTTCGGCCGAGGATGCGACCGGTTTTGCCCGTTTTTCAAGGTCCTTGACCACGGCGGCGACCGCGATATCGATGCCGCGCTTCAGATCCATCGGGTTCATGCCGGCGGAAACCGACTTGCCGCCCTCGCGGACGATCGCTTGCGCCAGCACGGTCGCGGTGGTGGTGCCGTCGCCGGCAGTGTCGTTGGTCTTGGAGGCGACCTCGCGCAGCATCTGCGCGCCCATGTTCTCGAACTTGTCCTCGAGTTCGATTTCCTTGGCGACGGTGACGCCGTCCTTGGTGATGCGCGGCGCACCAAAACTCTTTTCGATCACCACGTTGCGGCCCTTGGGACCGAGCGTCACCTTCACCGCATTGGCGAGGATATCGACGCCGCGCAGCATGCGCTCACGCGCGTCTCCGGAAAATTTAACGTCCTTGGCAGCCATGTGAGGTTTGCTCCGTTGGTCTAAAATAAAGTCGTCATCCTGAGGAGCGCCGTCTTCGGCGCGTCTCGAAGGATGGCAACGAGTCGCGGTCCATCCTTCGAGACGCGCGCAAGAGCGCGCTCCTCAGGATGACGGCGGTGTGGGTGAATTCAGCTCAGCACGCCCATGATGTCGGACTCCTTCATGATCAGGAGTTCTTCGCCATCGAGCTTGATCTCGGTGCCCGACCATTTGCCGAACAGCACCTTGTCGCCGGTCTTGATGTCGATCGGGATCAGCTTGCCGGCCTCGTCGCGCCCGCCGGGGCCGACCGCGACCACTTCGCCCTGCGACGGCTTTTCCTTGGCGCTGTCGGGAATGATGATGCCGCCCTTGGTCTTTTCTTCGGCGTCGATGCGCTTGACCACGACGCGGTCATGCAGCGGACGAAATTTGGTCTTAGCCATGAGATTTCCTTTGGGAAGTTTGCTTTGGGGCCTGAGGTCGAACCGATCGGAATGCGAGACGCGTTCGCGGCCGCCCGCTGGAACCGTCTGCATCCTTAGCAATCGCGCTCGGGGAGTGCTAATTGTGGATGCGGAAATATGGCCTGGCGCCGATCCTGTCAAGCAAGGCCTTAAGTCCTTGGTGAGGCCGGTATAGGATGCTGTCGGAAACCAAATCGGGGCGCCGGCGTCATGAGCTGGACATCATTGCTCCGACAGCAGTTTTGCGCTTGGCTGCGGGACGGATGCGGTCAACGATTTTCGCTCGGGGGGGATACCATGATCAGGTCAAGCAGCACGCGCGGGGTAGTCAATCTGGGGATGGCCGCGGCGCTGGCCGTCTTTCTTGGGGCATGCAGCGGCATGAGCCTGCCCTCCTTTTCGTCAGGGCCCACGCCGCCCCCGGAGCCCCAGGTCGCGCCGGACATGCCGGCGACGATCCGCGCCGACGAAATTGCCGGCCGCTGGGGGCTTGCCTCCTACCAGAATCCCAACGACCGGGTGCGCACCGAGAAGGCGGCGCAGGGACAATGCAAGCAGCCCTATGTCATCACCGTCGGGCCGACCGGTGGCGTGATGATGCATCTGGCCGACCAGGCGACGCCGCAGGAACTGCGGCTGAAGGGCAGCCCGAGCGGCAAGAACTACATCGGCCCGCCCGGACCGGTCCCCGGCGAGCAGGATCGCGAGATCGTTTCGTTCGACGGCCGCATCCTGGTGACGCGGTTCGTCGACAAGGACGCCGCGACCCGTTACGGCAACATGGTCTATGTCCGCTGCGCTCCGCGTGCGTGATCTCAGCCTTCCATCCTGCCGGTAAAGCCGTGAGCTGATGCATAAACTGCGCGACCTCGTTTTCGGACCGGGCCGCGCGGTTTCCGTACTGTCGTTCACGGAAATTCTCGCCTGGGGCATCCTGATCTATCCCCCGGTGCTGACCATGCCACATCTTGCGGCCGACCACGGCTGGTCGCTGGCCTTCGGCATGGCGGGATTTTCCATCGGCCTTGTGACCTCCGGAATGCTGTCGCCAACCGTAGGCCATCTGATCGACCGACACGGCGGCAACATCGTGATGTCGCTGGGGGCGCTGGCCGGCGCGCTCGGCCTGGTGCTGCTGACGGTGGCGGAACAGCGCCCGGCCTACCTCGCATGCTGGCTGCTGATCGGCGTTGCGATGTCGTCGACGCTGTACGACCCCGCCTTCGCGACGCTGACGCGGATATTCGGCGCCTCGGCGCGCCGCCAGATCACCTTTGTGACGTTTGCCGGAGGGTTCGCCTCCACCGTCGGCTGGCCGGCGACGCTTTTTTTGCTGGAGCATCTCGGCTGGCGCGGCACCTATTTGACCTTTGCGGCTGTACTCGCATTTGTAGTGGCCCCGCTGAACGCCTTCGCCTTGCCGCGCACGGTCGCCGTGGCACCCTTGCCGGTAGCCGGATCCTTTCCGACGGCCTTGCCGGTGGCGCCGATGCGCCCCGAGGGCTGGCCGTTCATCCTGCTCGTCGCGGCGTTCGCGCTGCACTTTTTCATTCTGTCCGGCGTGACGTCGAACCTGCTGGCGATGCTGCAGCGTGGCGGAATGGATGCCGCCACCGTCGTCGCGGTGGGGGCGCTGTTCGGACCGGCGCAGGTGGCGGCGCGGCTGGTCGATTTCCTGACGGCAGGCCGTACCCATCCGCTCTGGATCGCGCGCGGCGCGGTGACGCTGACGGCCTTTGCCTTCGCCATGCTGGCGTTCGTCGGGGCGTCACCCTTGGTGGCGGCGCTGTTTGCCATCGCATTCGGCGCAGCCAATGGCGTCATGACGGTCGCCCGCGGCGCGCTGCCGCTGCTGATGTTCGGCCCCACCGGCTATGGCCGGGTGATCGGCCGCATCGCGCGGCCGGGGCTGTTCGTGCAGGCCTTGGCGCCGTTCGTGGTGGCCTCCGCGGTTGAGCGGTTCTCCGACCGCACCGTGCTGGAAATGGGGATCGTCGGCGCGCTGCTGGCGCTCGGATGTTTTCTCGCGATCCACGTGCCCCGGACGCAGCGCAGCGTGTAGCTCTTGCGGAACGGTGCGCTGCAGAGCCGGGGCCGTAACGAACTCCGGTGTTTGGTACGGTCCCGGCTCTGCGGAGCGGCATGAAGAATGCCGCACCGCGTCCGGGACACCATGCCTCAGTTGAACATCGCGTCGATATCGTCCTGCGAAGCGTGGCCGGCGTCGCCCGCGAGTTTCGGGCCGTTCAGCAGCCGGGCATCGCCGACGCGGTCGTCGACGGCGCCGGGGGCGTGCGCCTTGATGGCATCGATGCCGCCCCAGATATCCATCATGACGGTGATGTGGTGCTCGATGAATTTCATCGTCGCCATCACCTTGCTGATGCGCTGGCCGGTGAGATCCTGGAAGTTGCAGGCTTCGAAGATCGAGACCACGCGCTCCTGGATTTCCTCGCTGAGCAGGCGCTGTTGGTCCGGCGAGGTCACCTTGGCGAGCGCGGTCGCGGCCTGGTCGATCGCCTCGGTGGCTTCCAGGATCTGTTGGGTTGCTTCTTCGGTGCCGCCGACCACGGCGCCGAGCTCGCCGGTGATCTTCGCCATTTCCGCGCCGTCGAAGCTCTTGCCATGCAGCATCGCGATTTCCTGCTTGGTGCGGTTGATGGCGTCGTGAATGAGGTCGAGCTCGACTTTCAGTTTTTCGCATTGCTCGATCTGGGCGCGGTAGGTCTGCAGCAGGAGTTGCGCCTCGCCCGCCTGCTGCGTCGTCGGGTCGATCTCGCCTTCGGCCACTGTGCCGCCGCGATGCGGGCCGGCCATCTGCTCGCGAAGAGCCCGCAACTCGTTCATGATTTCGCGGTGCATCGGCATGACATCGCCGTCAGCATCGGCCGATATTGGCGCGGCGCCGAAAAAGGATTCTTCGATACGAAAACGCTTGCGATGAACCGGCATCATAAGACCCCCAGCCTCAATGCAAGCGTTGTAGACCGAGGTGTTTTAACGCCGGGTTCACGCGCAGAACGTGAGGTATGCCGTGAGATGCCGCGCACACCAACGGTTAACCATGAGCGCTTCGCGTTCACCGATTATCAACGTTAACAACGAGAACAGCGGCGCCGCGAGACATGGTGAATCGAAACGCCGGTTTTGTTTACCAAACCGATTAGGTTTTGATTTTACTTAATGGCGTGTAACCGCGCTTCCAGGCGCATCCACGACGAAACAGTGCAGAGTACGTCGATGTCCAGAAAAATCTTGTTCGCGCTGCTTGCCGGCGCATCTTGCCTCGCTGTCAATCCAGCTGCCGCGATCGAAGCGAGCGAACCCACCGTGGTCCATGCCGACCAGATGCCGCAGCGGCCCGCGCCGGTGCGCGTCGCGTCCGCGGACCGCCCCGGATTGGGCGGCGGCGGGTTCATCGAATTCCTGTTCAGCGACGGCCAATCAGGCCGGCGCTTTCAACCGCAGCCGGGTTACGATCCGCGCCGCCCGTTGTTGCCGCCGATGGATCCGCAGCAATCGATGCGTCAGCAGGATCCGAACGAGGTGGCGCGTCCTGCCTTCGATCCCAGGTATGAAAAGCAAACGGTCGAGTATCACGGCCGCGAAGGCGCCGGCACGATCGTGATCGACACGCCCAACAAGTTCCTGTTCCTGGTGCAGGGCGACGGCAGGGCGTTGCGTTACGGCATCGGCGTCGGCCGTCCAGGTTTCACCTGGTCGGGAGTCAAGACGATTTCCGCCAAGAAGGAGTGGCCGGCCTGGACGCCGCCGCCGGAAATGCTGGCGCGCCGTCCCGACCTGCCGCGGCACATGGAAGGCGGCCCGCAAAACCCGCTCGGCGCCCGCGCCATGTATCTGGGCTCTTCGCTGTATCGCATCCACGGCTCGAACGAGCCATGGACCATCGGCACCAACGTATCCTCGGGCTGTATCCGGATGCGCAATGAGGACGTGATCGACCTATACGGCCGCGTCAATGTCGGCGCCAAGGTCGTCGTGCTCTGATCCACACACCCACCGTCATCCTGAGGAGCCGCGCTCTTGCGCGGCGTCTCGAAGGATGGCCGCGGGCGCTTGTGGCCATCCTTCGAGGCTCGCCGAAGACGGCGAGCACCTCAGGATGACGGCGCTGTTAATCTGGCCATCAGGAAAACCGATGGTAGATGTGCGAATCTAGTAGATTGAAAACCGAAACGGCCGCTTCGTCGCAGCGGCCGTTTTGTTTTGATGCGTGCCGGATGCCTTCAGGCGAAATCGCTGTCGTCGTTGCCGCCGCCGAAATCGTCCGAATCCAGATCCATGTCGTCGTGATCGCCGTCATTCGACGCCTGGTCGAAGAAACCGGCGCGCGAACTGTCATCGGCGCGATGACCGCCGCCCGAGCCGATGTCGTTGATGCCGGCATCGCGCGCGAGATCGCTGCTGGACTGATCCGAACTCCACGGCGTACGGCTACCGCCGCCGCCAAGACCCGCGGAATCTCCAAAACCGCTTTGATGGCCACCGCCCATCATTCCACGGATGCTGTTCATCAGAAGCCCGCCGCCGACGACCCCGGCAGCGGCTGCCGCAGCGGTACCCAGAAACGAGCCGCCACCGCCGCCCATCGGCGCCTGCGGACCGCCATAGGGCTGGCCGTATTGTCCCTGGTTGGTCTGTCCCGGACCTTGTCCCTGCTGCAACACCTGGCCGGTGTTCCAGGCCGGTCGGCCGCCTACGTCGGGCGGGCGAACATTCGGCACGGAACCGCGTGACGGGGTCGGCCCGAAGATGGCGTCGCGCATCGAATCGAGGAATCCGCCGGAGGGCTGCTGGTCGGGCTCGCCGCCCTCCAGTTCCTGGATGCGGGCATGGGCGCGCTTCAGCGCCTCGTCCTGCAGCAATGTGGTCTGTACCAGCGCATAGATCGCATTCGGCGCCCGGCGCAGCCCTTGCGAGATGGCCGCCACGGCGTCGGGATCGCGGGGCGCGGTCTCCAGCTTCGAGAGCCGATCGAAAAGGTCATCCACCAACTGACGTTCTTGCGGGTTCATGACAATCTCCACTGCGCTCGCCTGCCGAGCGTGCGGGAGATGTAGGAACGCTTTATGTCGCAAGTAGTGCCGCCCGGAATTAAATTTGCGACATTAGGTAGCAAATTCACCCAGCTTGAAAATGAAGGCGCCCGCCGAACAAAGCGAGCTATCGGCATCTGCCGTCGCCAGTCTGCCATAGCTCAATTGCGGGCCTCAGATGACGTGAAGGTCAGGTGGCCGAGTCTCGGTCGCAGGAATATCATCTGGGAAGTTTAACGAGGCAGGACGGTGCTATGAGTTGAGACCTGATGTAATCGCTGCCAAAAGTATTTTCGAAAATCGAGGTGATCAGCATATTCCACGGGCTGCAACTCGTATGCCCATAACCGTCCTATGATCGCGGCCACCCAATCGGCGGCTTGAATGTTTTGATTGATGTAGCTCTCAACTTCAAAAGGAGGGCTCAACAAATGCGTGGCCGGCGCCTCTCCAAACATGGTTTTAGAGGCTGTGATGAGAAGCTGCTTGCGCGCCGAGTGCTCGTCGACAACCATCACATAGTTAGTCCGGCGGGCGGCCGCAAAATTCTCGAGTTGCCGGATCGCATGACTTAGTACCGTGGTGTAGAGACCGATCGAATTAACGTCAGTCGTGCCGGATATCTTCTCTCTTCCATAGTAAAATATCTTTCCGCCACAGTTCCGAACCTCATTGATAAGCCGAAAGCCGGTTGCACGGTAATGCTTATATTTCGCTACCTTTTTTGTCGTGAATATCTCCGTCCCCCTTCTTCTCCCACAGCGCGCCAATCGTATTGGCACTTGCTATTTCTTTTTGAAAAACGTGCTGCTTCAGCTGAAGGAATCTGGTCGCGAATGGACGGATGGCGGATTCCGGCAAGATGATTCCGCCCAAACCGAAAACGGGACTTTCGTTATAGCGGAGAGCTTTTCGGGTCATATATGGCCCGATGTGGCCAAACTCATCGAGATATACGAAGTTCGTGCTCACGTACCCCCCAGATACGCGGAAGCCCGCGCTATATAATAGCACGGGCCCCTGAACGAGCGCTGCATCATCCTTTATGGGGACGACCTCGCCTCTCAAGACGAAACGTATGGTGCCAAGCCCTTGGGGACAAGTGGAAAATTATTAAAAAACTAAATCATTGTTAATGCTATAGAAAAGCGCGTACTCACAAAGCCGTACAAATCACGCCAGCGTAACATTGTTCGCGGCGAGCAGCCGCGGAAAGCCGTCGCCGGCGAGATATTCGTATTCGCGCTCGCGCTGGTCCGTCAGCGGATCGAGGCTGACCAGGATGTCGTCGACAAAACCGGGGTGGCACATGACGAGGCCGCCGTCCGGCAGGCCATCGAGAAATTGCCGCATCAGTTCGGCGAAATCCGCGGCTTTCGAAAAATCATAGGCGCCGGCGAATGCCGGGTTGAAGGCGACCTTCGCCCGCGCCGCGCCGCGCCGGAACCGCGCGCTCAACATGTCGATGAACAACGCCTTGGGTGAACCGAGCCGCTGCGCCAGCGGTAGATGGCGTCCGCCCTGGCGTACCCATGCTTTCGGCGCGGCGTCCTTCACCGCCGCAAGAAACGCGTCCCGCACCTGCGGGAACAGCTGAACATGCTGATGGCCGTCGACGAAATCCGGGGCGCGGCCGAATTTTTCCATGAAGGCTGCGAGCTGTGCGGCCAATTCCGCGCGGATGATTTCAGGATCGAGCCGCCGCAGCAGGCCCGCGCGCAACATTTTTATGAGGGGTAAAAACAGCCCGCCATGGAGCGGCTGAAAGTGCATCGTAAGCGGATGGAACGGCGCGGTCAGCGTGGCGTGCAGGCCGATGGCGCAGTGCGGACTCTTCGCCGCCGCATCGTTGAGGGCGCTGATCTCGTCGCGGCCGATCGCAGGCCCAACCACCATCACCGAGGTGGCGTTGAGACGCCCGCGCGCAATCAGGTCGCGGATCGCGCGGTTGACGCCGGGACTGAGACCGTAATCGTCGGCGCAGAGCCAGAACCGGCGCGGCGGTGCCTCGCCGTTCATTCGGCGGCGGTCCGCTCGGTTTCGCCGGCGGTCGTTGCAACGTCGGCGCGCTTCTCGCTGTGCTCGGCCACGAAATAGATCGGGCGCGCCTTCAACTCCGACAGGATCTTGCCGATGTATTCGCCGACAATGCCGATCATGATCAGCTGCACGCCGCCGATGGTCATCAGGCCGACCACCAGCGACGGATAACCGGGCACGGATTTGCCGCTGACCCAGGTCTCCCACAGGATCGAAAGCCCGAACAGGAACGCCATTGTCGCCAGCAACACCCCGAGCAGGCTGGCAAACCGCAGCGGCGCCACCGAGAACGAGGTCAGCCCCTCGATCGAAAGGCCGATCAGGCGGCCCGGGCTGAAGGTGGTGATGCCATGCGCGCGCGGCGCGGGTTCGTAGTCGACGCGGAGCTGGCGGAAGCCGATCCAGCTGGCGAGGCCCTTGAAGAAGCGGTTGCGCTCGGGCAGCTGCCGCAATGCCGCAGCCGCCCGCGGCGACAGCAGGCGGAAGTCGCCGGCGTCTTCGGGGATTTTCTGCCGCGCGCCCCAGTTGATCAGGGCATAGAAGCCGTGCACCGCGAGCCGGCGCAATGCCGATTCATTGTCGCGATGCGCCTTTGCGGTATAGACCACGTCGTAGCCGTCATCGATCCAGTGCCCCACCAGTTTCTCGACAAGGTCGGGCGGATGCTGGCCGTCGCCGTCCATGAACATCACGGCGCCGCGACGGGCATGATCGAGCCCCGCCATCAGCGCCGCCTCCTTGCCGAAATTGCGCGACAGCGACACCACCTGGACATCGAGCGCGTCTGCCGCAAGGCCGCGCGCGATGCCGAGCGTGGCGTCGTCGCTGCCGTCGTCGACATAGACCACCTCGCAGGCGAGGCCATAGCGTGCCTTAAGCGCGGTCGCCAGCGCTCCGAGCCGCGCATGCAGCGATGCGAGGCCGGCCGCCTCGTTGTAAAGCGGCACGACGATCGACAGTCCCTGCGCGGCCGCGGTGGCCGCGTTGGTGGACAGGCGAGATACGTCACTCCCCAGCGTCATCGATCAGGTCCAGACATTCTCAAGACAGCATACGGCAACCGACCGAAACAACATATGGTAACTGACCCAAGCTGTCGCCACGATGAACGGAATTCAACCGCTTCAAGGCCGCAGGAAAGCCTCGAGCCTGGCAAACAGCGGATTGTCGCGGTCGAGCACATAATCCAGCGATGCCACCGACACCGTATCGGCGCCGTGGTCGCGCAGATAACTGCCGAGCGCGTAGAGCTGCGCCGGCGGGCAGTGCAGGGTGACCATCCCGGACGATGTCGGCCCGCCGAACGGCGAGACCACGCCGAACCGGTTATGCGCCTCGGCCAGAAGTGCGGCGTCGCAGCCGGCGAAACGGGTTCGCACTTCGCGGTATTTGCTGGCGCGGGCGCGGGCGGCGATGTGATCGAGGATGACGCGCGCGGTTTCGCGCGCCTCGATCGACCAGTCGGCGTCGCGGGAGGCGACGAGATTGGCCTGGCTGCGCAGGATCACGCCGTCGTCAAGCACCTTGAGGCCGTTGGCAGCGAGCGTCGCGCCGGTGGTGGTGATATCGACGATCATCTCGGCGGTGCCCACTGCCGGCGCGCCCTCGGTGGCGCCGGCGCTTTCGACGATGCGGTAGTCGACCACGCCGTGCGAGGCGAAGAACGCCCGCGTCAGGTTGATGTATTTGGTGGCGACCCGCATCCGCCGATTGTGCTGGGCGCGGAATCCCGTGGTGACGTCGTCGAGATCCGCCATGGTGCGGACGTCGATCCAGGCCTGCGGCACCGCGACCACCACATTGGCGCTGCCAAAGCCGAGCGGCTCGATCAGCAATACGCGGCTGGCGGCATCCGGAATGCTTTCGCGCACCAGGTCTTCGCCGGTGACGCCGAGATGCACCGCGCCGCGCGCCAGCTGTGCGGCAATCTCGCTCGCCGACAGATAGGCGATCTCGACATCGTCGAGGCCCGCGATGGTGCCGCGATAATCCCGCGCGCCGCGCGGCTTTGCCAGCGCAAGGCCGGCGCGGGTGAAAAAGCCTTCCGCGTTTTCCTGCAGGCGCCCCTTCGAGGGCACGGCGAGTACGAATGGCGCGGTCATGGCGCGTTCCCGACCTGTTTCAAAGCCTCGATCCAGATCGAGAACCCGACTGCGGGGATCGGCGTGCCGGCGCCGAGCTGCGTCATCAGCCCATCGTAACGTCCGCCCGCCACCAGGGGCTCCGTGCCGTTGCCCTTAGCGTGCAGTTCGAATTCGAAGCCGGTGTAGTAATCGAGGCCGCGGCCGAACGAGGTGGAGAACCTTACTCTTGCAGTGTCGATGCCGCGCGCGGCCATGAAGCCGATGCGGCTTTCGAACTGATCGATCGCTTCGGTGATATTGAGCCTGGCGTCCGTGGCCAATGTCCGCAGTTGCGCCAGCGCCTCGTCGGGATCGCCGGATATCGCAAGAAACCGCCTGATCGCTTCCCGTTTTTCGCGCGGCAGCCCGCCGCCCTTCAGCGTCGACTGTTCGAGAAAGCGGTCGGCGATTTCCGCGACCGAGCGGCCGCCGACATTGGTCGCGCCCGCAATCGACATGAGGTCGGTGACCAGCGCCAGCGCCGCCTTGCGGTCGGAGCCTGCCAGCGCCGCCAGCACGCCCTGATATTCATTATGCGCAGGGCCGGTCGCCACCATGAGATGCTCGATGTCCTGCTCCAGGCTGATCTTGCGGTTGAAATCCTTGATCAGCCGCCGCCGCCAGACCGGAAACAGGTCGAGCGCGTCCAGCAGCGCGTTGAACAGCGCGACGTCGCCGGTCCGGATATCGACGTCGGTCAGGCCGAAGGTCGCCGTGGCCTCGAGGCCGAGCGCGAGCATCTCGGCGTCGGCCGCGGCAGGGTCCCGCCGGCCGAAGGATTCGATGCCGGCCTGCAAAAATTCGCTTGGGCGTCCGCCGCGATAGCGGAACACCGGCCCGAGATAACAGAACCCGGCCGGCTGGCCGGCGCGGGGGGAGGCGAGATAGTCCCGCGCCACCGGAATGGTGAGGTCGGGGCGCAGGCAGAGCTCTTCGCCGGTCGCGTCGGTGGTGAGATACAGGCTCTTGCGGATGTCCTCGCCGGAGAGGTCGAGGAACGGCTCGGCCGGCTGCAGGATCGCAGGCTCGGCCTGGACGTAGCCGGCCTGCGCGAACGACAACAGCAGCGTCTCCGCCCATGCGGCGGATCCGGTCGCACCAGGGGCGGCGGTCTCGTTCATCTCGAAGGTCTCAGAATCTCAAAATTCCGGCGTTCGAGCCGGATTTGGCGCAGCCCATAGCATGGCTAAGGTCCGGTTTCGACCACGATCGGCCAAAGCGCTTAATGGAGGGCCACCTTTTTTACGCCCCGCTGGGGCCGGTCCAGTCGCCCAAAACCGCCTGCACCAGGGCCAGCGCCGCCACCGCGGCGGTATCGGCCCGCAGGATGCGCGGGCCCAGCGAGAGCCTCAAGATTTTTGGCTGTCGCAGCAGCAGAGCCCGCTCCTCCTCGGCAAACCCGCCTTCGGGGCCGATCAGGAGGTCGATCCCATGCGACGCCACAAGCCCGTCTTGCAGCGCCGCTACGGGATTTGCGGTCTCGGCGGCCTCGTCGCAGAAGACCAGCAGCCGCAGGCCCTCGCGCTGGCCGAGCCAGCGCTCCAGCGGCAGCGATTCCGCCACGGCGGCGATGCTCAAAATGCCGCATTGCTCGGCCGCCTCGATGACGTTGGCGCGCATCCGCATCCCGTTGACCCGGGTGACCTGGGTGAAGCGGGTCAGCACCGGCTGCAGGGTCGCAGCTCCCATCTCGACCGCCTTCTGCACCATGTAGTCCAGCCGGGCGTGCTTCAGGGGTGCGAAGACGTATTGCAGATCGGGCAGCCGGTCCTGCGGCCGGGTCTGGACCATCGCCTCCAGACCGTCCGGGCGCTTGCGGCCGGAAATGGCGGCCTGCCATTCGCCGTCGCGCCCGTTGAACACCAGGATCGTATCGCCGGCCGAAAGCCGCAGCACATTGCCGAGGTAATTGCTCTGGTTTCGATCAAGCGCAATGCCGGCGCCGGCTGCCAGATCGGCATCGACGAACAGCCGGGGTTTTCGAAAATCGGCGAGGGGCATGGTCAACGTTCCGTTCGGATGCAGGCTTTTAGCCTAAAGGGGCACGAATTCACCCAATTATCCGCCGGTGGCGCGTCCTTGCGCCGCGCTCTCGCCCAATTCGACGGGTTGTTAAGGGGCCATAGCAATCGTAAAATGCCCTGAATCGGAAATCGCTTTCTGCGGAAGGCTTTGGGGATGGACCTTGCCGGAGGAACACCTTTGATCATCCGCCGTTTGATCGTGCCGCTGACCGTGATGGCCTTCACCGCCTGCGCGGTCCAGGCCAATGCCCAGGGCGCATTTCCGGCGCCGTTGCCCGGTCAGGCCGCCTCGCCATTTCCGCCCGTCAACGGTGCGACGCCAGCCAATGCTTCGCCGTTCCCGCCCGTCAATGGGGCGGCTCCCGCTCCGTCGTTCGGACAGCCGAGCGCGTTTCCCTCGAACGGCGCCGCGCCGATCGCCGGCGGTGCCCCGACGCAGCCGATGGGCGCGCCGCCATCAGCTGCGGCAGGCCCGAGCGACGCGTGCATGAAGGGGTTCATGCCGCTGCGCGAGGACGCCGAGAAGCGCGGCAAGCTGGTCAAGGCCGCCATGGAGCGGCACGCGCAGCCTGATGAAACCTGCAAGCTGATCGAGAACTACTCGCAGGCCGAGCTCAAGATGATGAAATACGTCCAGCTCAACACGGCGAAATGCGGGATTCCGCCGCAGATCTCCGAGCAGATGAAGAAGGGCCACGAAGGCACCCAGGCGACGCTGAAGAAATGCGCCGCGGCGGCGCAAGCGCAGCAGCGCGGACCGGCCGGGCCCTCTTTGAGCGAAGTGCTGGGCTCGTCGGCGGCGCTCCCGGAGGCAACGACCGTCAAGAAGGGTGGCAGCACGTTCGACACGCTGAACGGCAACGTACTCGCGCGATGACCAGATGAGCGGCGCCGCGGCCCGCGTCTCCGATGCGACCGACAACTGGGTCGACACCCGCGCGCCGCTGTGGTCGCGGCCTTATTTGAGGCTCTCCCGTCTCGACCGCCCGATCGGATCGTGGCTGCTGCTCCTGCCGTGCTGGTGGTCCGCGGCGCTGGCCACAGGCATCGCGCACGATCTCAAGCAGCTGCCTCTCACCCTTGTGCTGTTCCTGATCGGCGCCTTCGCCATGCGCGGCGCCGGCTGCACCTGGAACGACATCACCGACCGCGATCTTGACGCGCAAGTCGAGCGGACGCGGTCGCGGCCGATCCCGGCGGGGCAGGTGAGCGTGGCGCAGGCGGCGGCGTTCCTGGTGCTGCAGGCGCTGGTTGGGCTGGTTGTGCTGCTGCAGTTCAACCGCTTTGCGGTTGGATGCGGGATCGCCTCGCTGGTCATCGTCGCGGTGTATCCCTTCATGAAGCGCATCACCTGGTGGCCGCAGATCGTGCTTGGCCTCGCCTTCTCATGGGGCGCGCTGATGGGATTTGCGGTGACCTTCGGCCGGCTCGATGCGGCGGCGCTGGTTTTGTACGCCGGCTCGATCGCCTGGGTGATCGGCTACGACACCATCTATGCGCACCAGGACGCTGAAGACGACGCGCTGATCGGCATCAAGTCCACGGCGCTGCTGTTCGGCGAACGCACGAAACCCGCGCTGGTGGTGTTTTACGGATTGGCGGTGGCGCTGATCGGGTTGGCGCTGGCACTGGCCGGCGCGGGCTGGATGGCGTGGATCGGGCTTGCGGCGTTTGCCGTGCATCTGGTCTCGCAAATCGAACGTCTCGATATCGGCGATCCCAAGCTGTGCCTGCAGATTTTCAAGTCCAACCGGAATGCGGGACTGCTGCTGTTTGCCGGGCTGCTGGCTGATGCAATTTCTCGCGCGGCGGGTTAGAAGTTTTGCGTGCCCCGGACGCAGCGCAGCGCGTAGCCCTTGCGAAGCGGTGCACTGCAGAGCCGGGGTCCAGCTTGCTTACTTAACCGGGGTCCCGGCTCTGCGGAGCGGCATGAAGAATGCCGCACCGCGTCCGGGACACGAGCCCAGAAAAGCTACGAGGATGCGCCGATGAAGAACGCAAAATTATCCCGCCGCAACGTCCTCGCTGGAACGGGCGCGCTGCTCGCGGGCGCCGCATTCTCGACCCGCGTGGTTGCCGCAGCACCCCCGCCGGAGCCGGTGACGCCGGCGCTGATCGAGGCCGCCAAGAAGGAAGGCCAGGTGATCTATTACACTTCGACCGACCTGCCGGTCGCCGAGAAGCTGGCGAAGGCGTTCGAGGCGAAATATCCGGGGATAGCGGTGCGGGTCGAGCGCACCGGCGCCGAGCGCGTGTTCCAGCGCATCGGCCAGGAATACGCCAGCAACATCCGCAGCGTCGACGTGGTGAATTCATCCGACGCAGCGCATTTCATTGTGTGGAAGCGCGACGGCATCCTGGCGTCCTACGTGCCGGAGGACGTCGCAAAATTCTATTCCGCCGAGCACAGGGATGTCGACGGCCAGTTCGCCAGCTGGCGGATCTGGCTCAGCATCATCGCCTACAACACCAACATGGTGAAGGCGGAGGAGGCGCCGAAGAGCTTTGCCGACCTGCTCGATCCCAAGTGGAAGGGCAAGATCGTCAAGGCGCATCCCGGCTATAGCGGCACCATCATGACCGCGACCTACCAGATGCAGCGCGATCTCGGCTGGAGCTGGTTCGAGCAGCTTGCGAAGCAGAACATCATGCAGGTGCAATCCTCGGCCGATCCGCCGAAAAAACTCGAGATCGGCGAACGCGCGGTGATGGCTGACGGCAACGAGTACAACATCTTCCAGATGAAGGAAGCCGGCCGCCCGGTCGAGCCGGTCTATGCCACCGAAGGATCGCCCCTGATCATCGGGCCCAACGGCATCTTCAAGACCTCGCCCAATCCAAACGCGGCAAAACTGTTTCAATCGTTCTGCTTCAGCCGCGACGCCCAACAGCTCATCATCGACGTCGGCGGCCTGCGCTCGGCGCATCCGCAGACTTTAGAGAAGGTCGGACGCAAGCCGTTCAAGGACATCAAGACCATGAAGGACGACGCCGCGGCGGTGGAAAAAGAGAGCGACGCGATCAAGACGCGCTATACAAAGATCTTCCGCATCTGATCCGCCGACAGCCGAGCGCCCATGACATCCGAATTGCCCAATACTTCCGTCGCCGAAACGCTTGCCCAACAAATCGTCGCGCTGAAGGGCGGATCGCTGCCGGCGGCGACCACGCGCAAATGCGAGGATCTGCTGATCGACGTGACCGGGTTGTGCGTCACCGCGCGCAACGAGGACTACATCAAAAGCGCGCTTGCCGGCTGGGACGATGACGGCCCGTGCACGGCGATCGGCCACGCGCGCACGCTGACCGCCTCCGGTGCGGCCTTCGTCAACGGCACCGCCGCGCATGGCGAAGATTTTGACGACACCTTCGAGGGCGGTCCGGTGCATGCCGGCGCCGTGGTGGTGCCCGCCGTATTGGCCGCGTGCGAAAAACACAATCCGGACGGCCGCATGGCGCTGACCGGGATCGCGGTGGGCTGCGAGGTGCTGTGCCGGCTGAGCGTGGTGGTGCCGAAAGCGGTGCACAAGGCCGGCTTTCACCCGACCGCGGTTTTCGGCGCGATGGGCGCGGCGGCCGGCGTCGGCGCAGCACTCGGCCTCAATGCAAAACAGATCGTCGATGCGCTCGGCATCGCCGGCAGCATGGCGGGCGGCATCATCGAATATCTCGCCGAGGGCGCCTGGACCAAGCGGCTGCATGCCGGCTGGGCCGCGCAGTCCGGGATTCGCGCGGCGCTGCTGGCGCAACAAGGTTTTGTCGGCCCGCGCACGGTGTTCGAAGGCGTGCACGGCCTGTTCAACGGTTTTGCGCACACCGCCGAGGGCGATTACGGTGCGCTGACCGGCGATTTCGGCACGCGCTGGGTGATCGATACGCTGGCATTCAAGCCCTATCCGTGCGGAACGATGGCGCAGCCTTATATCGATTGCGCACGACGGCTGGCGGCGCGCGGTATCAAGGCCGGGGATATCAGGGAGATCGTGTGCGAGGTGGCGGAGGGCACGGTGCACCGGCTGTGGGAGCCGCTCGCCGACAAGCAGCGCCCGCGCAACGGCTATGCCGCGAAGTTCGCGGTGCCGTATCTGCTGGCGGCGGGATTCGTGCATGGCGGCGTCGGGCTCGGCGCCTTTACGGAAAACGCGATTCGGGATTCCGAGGTGCTCGCGCTGGCGGCAAAAGTGAAATTCGTGATCGACCCGGATAACCCCTATCCGAACAACTACACCGGCCACATCCGCGCCACCCTGAACGACGGCGGCGCGATCGAGGAACGGCAGCCTTATTTGCGTGGCGGCGCGCAGGAGCCGCTGACGCGGCAGGACGTGACGGACAAATTCGCGCTCAACGCGCAGCACGGCGGCTGGGACACGGCGCAAAGCGACGCGGCGCTGAAGCTGCTGGCGGGGCTCTACAGTGGCCGCATCGATCTTTCGTCGCTACGTGGGTAAATCTCATGACCGATAGAGAACTCGACGGCAAGATCGCAGTCGTCACCGGCGCGGGCCGCAACATCGGCCGCGCCATTGCGCTGGCGCTGGCCGCGGGCGGCGCATCCATTGTGGTGAATGCGCGCGGCAATCGCGCCGAGGCGGACGCCGTCGCGCATGAGATAGAGGCCATGGGCGGCAAGGCGCTGGTGCATCTCGGCGACGTCGCCGATGCCGCGGCGGTGCAGGCACTGGCGGACGCGGCGATAAAACGTTTCCGCGGCATCGACATCCTGGTCAATAACGCCGCGTTGCGGCGAGAGAAGCCGTTCGGCGAGATGAGCCACGCCGAATGGCGCGAGATCATGGACGTCACGCTCGACGGCGCGTTTCATTGCGTCAAGGCATGCCTTCCCGCGCTGAAAAAAAGCGGCGCGGGCGCCGTGGTCAATATCGGGGGCCTGAGCGCGCACACCGGTGCAAAAAATCGCGCGCATGTGGTGACGGCGAAGGCCGGATTGATCGGCTTTACCCGCGCGCTGGCGCATGATCTCGCCGACGACGGCATTACCGTGAATTGCGTGGTGCCGGGGCTGATCGGTACGCCGCGTCCGAAAGACAAGCCGGAGCCCGCGCATCATCTGACCCACGGCACCATCACCGGCGCACGCGGCAGGCCGGAAGATGTCGCAGCGTCGGTGCGCTTCCTGTGCGGCCCGGGCGCGCGCTACGTTACGGGCCAAGCGGTTCATGTGAACGGCGGGGCCTATCTGGGCGTGTAACAACGTCTTGAAGAACCGTAGAACCGTAGGGCGGATTAGCCGGCCCAAAGCACCGCTGTTTCAACACGCGAAGGCGGAAGGCGTAATCCGCCGCCGGTGCAAGAGGAGCGGCGGATTACGCTTGCGCCTTCGCTCGTTGAGCTGCGGCTGGGGGTCGCTAATCCGCCCTACGAACCTGTAAACGCTGACGAAAAATTTTTTTCGCATTCCTTATCCACGGGTCCAAAACTTCGCTTATCCTGATCGTGTCCTGTTCGATGAGGAGGCGCTTTCTAGAAGCGATCCCTACAGCGGACAGAGCGAGAGCTGGCCGAACCGGGGCGCCCCGGACGGTCGATGGCCTAGTGGCCGGTGGAGCGCTGGGAGGCGCTGCGCCTAGCCTTGGGCGCGCGCGGTCGCCTTGCCGCGCGAGGTGGGTACGTTAATCCCGCCTCAGGGGTGCCCGTTGGTGCCCTGGCGCCTCCCACCGCTCCACCCCCTTCGCGCGGTTCGCGAGGGAAATAGCAAACCTCGGACGCATTGCGCCGCGAGAATACGGAAGTGTGGCTGTTTGAAATTTGAATGAGGAACGCAATCACGTGTCCCGGGCGCGATGCAGCGCGCAGCTCTTGCGAAGCGCTGCTTCGCAGAACCGGGACCCCGGTTTCTTCGAGCAGCGGCAAGTAACCGGGACCCCGGCTCTGCAGCGCACCGCTCCGCGAAGAGCTACGCGCTGCGCTGCGTCCGGGGAACGAACGATCTCAATCCCGCGCGATGATTTCGCGCTCGCCGCGATAGTTGCCCGCCTCGTTCAGCAAGCCGCCCGCCCGCCGCCGCACCAGGAATTTCGGACGGCGCGCGCGGATCGCGTTGCGGCGCCGGCGCCGCGGTGCGGGCTCGCGCGAGGTGTCCTGCAATTGCGGCAGCGCAAAGATCTCGCTCCACATCTGCCATGCGGAAATAATTTCGTCACCATCTGCGCTCACGCATAACGGAATCGACAGCGACGGATCGCGGTGCACCAGCACGAGCAGCTGCCCGTCGCCGGTCTCGCGCATCGCCACGCCGAGAAAGTCGCTGACGCGGACGTTGATCGCCATCCGCATGCCGTGCACGGCGCGGCGCAGGATGACGCGTTCGCGATGAAGTTCAATCTGCCGCACGCCGCCATCGGCACGGATGTCGTGCGCGGCGAAACTTATGGGCAGTGAGAGAGGGTCGAGCCGCAAGGCGCGGCTCGACCCGGCGGGATTGATCCCGCTTGTTGAAGTTTGACGCCTCACGGCTTTGATCTCCCCGCCGGGATTATGTTCCCGGTCGATACGCGAGACCTTAGGCGAGCCGCGTCCGGATTGGCTTAAAAAGGCTGGTTAATCGAAGGTACCTTGCCCTGCATTCGCCCGCATGATTGACAACACCTTGGCTCACATGATTGACGAAGAGTTGCGGACTTGCCGAAATTCTTCTGTTCCGGGCTCACGAAAATGCTTGAAGTCCGCGTGAATCAAGCACATCTGGTAGGTCAGGCGATTTGCATTCAAGCGTCAGGAATTTGTTCGTGATCTCTTCACCATCCCCCGCCTCAAAGCTTTCTTCCAAATCCGCATCTTCCGACCTGCTCGACCAGTCCGCGCTCTCGACACTGGCGCAGCGCCTGGTCGAAGCCGCCAGGCGCGCCGGCGCCGATGCGGCCGACGCGGTTGCGGTGCGCGGCGTATCGCAGGGCGTCGAAGTGCGCGACGGCCGCGTCGAGGAATCCGAACGCTCGGAAGGCGACGACGTCGGCCTGCGCGTGCTGGTGGGACGCCGCCAGGCCGTGGTCTCGACCAACGACATCAGCACCGACGGCGTGGCGAAGCTTGCGGAGCGCGCGGTGGCGATGGCGCGCGTCGCGCCCGACGACCAATATGTCGGCCTCGCCGATCCCTCGCTGCTCGCGCATGAATTCCCCGATCTCGACATGCTCGATCCGGTGACGCCGTCGGTTGCCGAGCTTGAACGCCGGGCGTCCGAAGCCGAGGCCGCGGCGATGGCCGTGAAAGGCGTGACGAAATCCGGCGGCGCCTCGGCCTCGGCCGGTATCGGCGGCATGGTGCTGGTTACCTCGAGCGGCTTCCACGGCGCTTACTTGCGTTCGAACCACGGCATCTCGATGACCGCGATTGCCGGCGACGGCACCGCGATGGAGCGCGATTACGATTTTACGTCGGTGCAGCACGCATCCGACCTCGCTTCGCCCGAAAGCGTCGGCCGCACAGCCGGCGAGCGCGCGGTGGCGCGGTTCGGCCCGCGCAAGGTCGAAACCTGCAAGGTGCCGGTGGTGTACGACCCCAGGGTATCGAATTCGCTGGTCGGCCATCTGGTCGGCGCCGCCAACGGCGCATCGGTCGCGCGCAAGACCAGTTTTCTGAAAGACCGGCTCGGCCAGCAGCTGTTCAACAAGAACATCCGCATCATCGACGATCCGCTGCGCGTGCGCGGCCTGCGGTCGCAGCCGTTCGACGCCGAGGGCGTCGCGGTGAAGAAGCTCGCGATCATCGACGAGGGCGTGCTGACCTCGTGGCTTCTGGATTCGTCCACCGCGCGCGAGCTCGGACTGGTCACCACCGGTCACGCCCACCGCGGCGTGTCGTCGTCGCCGTCGCCGGGGGCGTACAATCTTCATCTCGAGGCTGGCGAACCGACGCCGGCCGAACTGATCTCGGACATCAAACAGGGTTTTTACGTTACCGACCTGATCGGGTCCGGCGTCAACAGCGTCACCGGTGACTACAGCCGCGGCGCCTCCGGTTTCTGGATCGAGAACGGCGAAATCACCTATGCGGTGAGCGAGGTGACGATCGCGGGCCACCTGATCGAGATGTTCAAGTCGCTGACACCCGCCAACGATCTGGAATTCCAGTATAGCGTCAATGCACCGACGCTGCGCATCGAGGGGTTGACGGTTGGCGGACGCTAGCGCCGAGGCGATGCGCGACGATGGGCCGGTCGACATTCTGGCGCGTGACTCCGCGTTGCTGGTGGCCACGGTGCGGGAAGCCGGTGCACTGGCACACTCCATGTTCCGCACCGAGCTGAAGAACTGGACCAAGGGCGCATCGTCGCCGGTGTCCGACGCCGACATCGCGGTCAATGACCTGCTTGAAGCGCGGCTGCGCTCCGCCACGCCGGATTACGGCTGGCTGTCGGAAGAAAGCGCCGACGATTCCTCGCGTCTTGCACGGCGTCTGGTCTGGATCGTCGATCCGATCGACGGCACCCGCGGCTATCTCGCCGGCAAGGAAGACTGGTGCGTCAGCGTGGCGCTGGTCGATGGTGGGTCGCCGCTATTGGCCGCGGTGTTCGCGCCGGCCAGCGATGAATTCTTTTTCGCCGCACGCGGACAGGGCGCCACATGCAACGGCGTGGCGCTTCACGCGACATCGGGCACCGCTTTGGATTTTTCCCGCGTGGCGGGCCCGAAGCCGCTGGTCGAGCGGCTCAGGAAGACCGCGGATGACATCGTGCTGCATCCGCGAATCGGTTCGCTGGCGCTGCGGCTGTGCCGGGTCGCCGACGGCCGGCTCGATGCCGCCTTTGCGGGCGGTCAAAGCCGCGACTGGGACCTTGCCGCGGCCGATTTGATCGTGCACGAAGCGGATGGTAACATGACCGCGCTCTCGGGGGACGCGATCCCATACAATCGCCCGGAGGTGACGCACGGGGTGCTGGTGGCAGCGGGACGCGATCGTCATGCTGAAATCATTGAGCATTTCCGCCGTCGCCCGTTGCCTTGAGCGGTTTCGAGGTTTGTCTAAAATCAGCCTGCCGGGTCCACACCAGGAAAAACAGTCATGCCGGATAGCGCCCCGCAACAACTGCTTCATCTCGTGATCGGCGGCGAACTCACCGATCTCGAACAGACGACCTTCAAGGATCTCGATCAGGTGGAAATCGTCGGCGTGTTCCCGAATTACGCCACCGCCTATGCGGCGTGGAAGGCGAAGGCGCAGCAGACCGTGGACAACGCCCACATGCGCTATTTCGTCGTGCATCTGCACCGGCTGCTCGATCCCGGCCAAGACGTGAAGCCCGCCCGTTGAAGAAACTGCTTCGCAGCCTGCTGCGCGCCCGCTGGTTCCAGCTGGCCGTTGGCTTCCTCGTCGCGGAATATTTGCGGCTGGTCTGGCGCACCAACAAATTCAGCTTCGATCCGGCCAACGTCTATGAGCGGGCCGAACCGCATCAGCCGCTGATCTTCGCGTTCTGGCACGGCCAGCATTTTCTCACCTCCTTTATCAAGACCAAGGACCATCACCGCGCCAAGGTGCTGGTGTCGCGGCATCGCGACGGCGAATTCAACGCGATCGTCGCCGAACGGCTCGGGGTCGAAACCGTGCGCGGCTCCGGCGATCACGGCTCGGCGTTCAACCGCAAGGGCGGCGTCGGCGCCTTCAAGGAAATGGTGCGTTCGCTCGACGAGGGGTACAACATCGCGCTGACGGCCGACGTGCCGAAGCGCTCGCGCATCGCCGGCCTCGGCATCATCATGCTGGCGCGGGAATCCGGACGGCCCATCCTGCCATTCGCGATGGTGACCAGCCGCTTCATCCGCCTGAACAACTGGGACCGCACCACCATCAATTTGCCGTTTGGCAAAGGTGCAGTGGTGGGCATCGATGCGATTGTCGTGCCGCCCGACGCCGATGCCGACACCATGGAAGCGCTGCGCCTGCAACTGGAGGAATTTCTCAACGAATCGACCCGCCGCGCCTATGCGAAGGTCGGGCATCCGGAGGCGGGCCGATGACAGGCTCGCTGCCGATGACGTTGCGGCTCTACCGGACACTGTCTGCCGCGGCGGTGCCGTTGGCGCCGGTGCTGATCAGGCAGCGCCTGAAGCAGGGTAAGGAAGATCCCGTGCGCATCGACGAACGCCGTGGCATGACCGGAGATGTCCGGCCGCACGGGCCGCTGGTGTGGATCCACGGCGCCAGCGTCGGCGAGGTGCTGGCGGCGGCCGGATTGATTGAAAGCTTGCGCGCGGTAAACCTCCGCATCCTCCTCACCTCGGGCACCGTGACTTCGGCGGCGGTTGTGGCAAAACGGTTTCCGCCCGATGTCATTCACCAATACGTGCCCTACAACTCGCCGCGCTATGTCGCGCGCTTTCTCGATCACTGGCAGCCGAGCCTGGCGCTGTTCATCGAATCCGATCTGTGGCCGAATCTGATTCTTGCGGGCGCGGCGCGCCGGCTGCCGATGGTTCTGATCAATGGCCGGATGTCGCACCGCTCGTTCCCGCGCTGGCGCCGGATTTCCGGAACCATCGCGGCGTTGCTCGGCCGCTTCGAAGTCTGCCTCGCGCAGTCCGAGGTCGATGCCGAGCGGTTCGCCGCACTTGGCAGCCGCAATGTCGTCACCACCGGCAATCTGAAGCTGGATGTGCCGGCGCCGCCGGCCGACAATGCGAGGCTCGAGCGGCTGATGGCGGTGACGCGCGGCCGGCCGGTGATCGTGGCGGCATCGACCCATCCCGGCGAGGAGGAAATCTTAGGCGAGATGCATCGCGAACTGGCGACCTATTTTCCGTCCCTGCTGAGCGTGATCGTGCCGCGGCATCCCAACCGCGGCGAAGCCATCGCTGCCATGATCGCCGCGTCCGGCCTCCACGTCGCCTTGCGCTCGCATGAGGAGCTGCCGACCGCGACCACCGATATCTACGTCGCCGACACCATGGGCGAATTGGGATTGTTCTATCGCCTTGCGCCGATCGTGTTCATGGGCGGTTCGCTGGTCGAGCATGGTGGGCAAAATCCGATCGAGGCGATCAAGCTCGGCGCGGCGATCGTGCATGGGCCGCATGTGTTCAATTTCACCGACGTTTACGATGCGCTCGATGCCGCCGGCGGCGCCAAACAGGCCGACAGCCGCGAGGCGCTGGTAAAGCAGATCGGACAATGGCTGGCCGACCCCGTCGCGCGGCAGGCCTCGGTCGAAGCCGGCGGGGGCGTGGTCGAGCAGCTCGGCGGCGCGCTGCAGCGCACGCTCGGTGCGCTGGAGCCGTATCTGCTGCAGCTGCGGCTCGAGATGGGAGCGGCGAATGCATGAGCCGGCTTTCTGGTACCGGCCGACATCGCTGACATCGCGATTGCTGATGCCGCTTGGCGCGCTCTATGGCGCGGTCGCGGCGCGGCGGTTGGCCCGCCAAGGGATCGACGCCGGCATCCCCGTGCTGTGCGTTGGAAACTATCACGTCGGCGGCGCCGGCAAGACTCCGACGGTACTGGCGCTGGTGAACCTGCTGCGCGACGCCGGCGAGGCGCCGATCGTGCTCAGCCGCGGCTATGGCGGAAAACTGCGCGGCCCGATCAAGGTCGATCCCGAACGGCATGCGGCGAACGATGTCGGCGATGAACCGCTGATGATGGCACAGGCGGTGGCCGTGGTGGTGGCCCGCGATCGCGCCGATGGCGTCGCATTGGCGCGCTCGCAGGGCGCCAGCGTCATTTTGATGGATGACGGCTTCCAGAATCCGGCGATCGCGAAAGACGCCTCGCTGATCGTCATCGACGGCGACCGCGGCCTCGGCAACGCTTGCGTGTTTCCCGCAGGCCCCCTGCGTGCGCCGCTGCCGCCGCAACTCGCCCGCACCGACGCGCTCATCATTGTCGGCAATGGCAGCGCCGCCGATCCGGCCGCGGCTGCTATCGCCGCGCAAGGCGGACTGGTGCTGCGTGCGAATCTGGTGCCCGGCGAGGCTTCGGCCGCGGCATTGCGCGGCAGGCGCGTGCTGGCGTTTGCGGGCATCGGCGATCCCCAAAGATTTTTCAGGACGCTGCGCGGAAGCGGTGTCGACGTCGTGGCGGAGCAAGCCTTCGCCGATCATCACCCGTTTTCGGAACGTGAAATCGAAGCCCTCGCCGCTGCGGCGAAACGCGATGGACTAACCCTGGTGACGACGGAAAAGGATTTTGCGCGGCTGGGAAGAAAACGCGCCCTGGACGTCGTGCCGTTCGCGGTGACGTTGCGGTTCGATGATGAAGCAAAACTGCTGCGATTTGTAACCGACCGGCTGTTCCAGTCCCGCGCGAAAAAATTCAGATCGTAGGGTGGGCAAAGGCGCTCTTGCGCCGTGCCCACCATGCCCGAAGATGGTGGGCACGGCGCGAAGAGCGCGCCTTTGCCCACCCTACGAATTACCCGTAGCCTTCAGCGCGCCGGGAAAATGCCGCTGCAGCACCGCGGACGGAACCGCATAGGCCTCCTGCAGGTCGACGCTCCAGTATTTCAGTTCGTCGAGCGGAATCTGCACGCCGGTGACCGCGCAGCGCACATAGGTGCCCGGCGAGATCACGCGGAAATCGCCGTCCAGATATTGCACCTGCGCTTCGCCATGGCCCGAGGGACCGAATTTATTCAGCACGCCCAAAATCCTCGAATCGTTCCGGCCGCCGCCACGGCGGGTTGATGGGTTCGGATATCACCTAACATAAATAAGGCTTGCCGTCCTGCCGTCAAACCCACCGATTTGTGATGATTTGCGGCTCGGGACGCGTGATAAATTCGAGGCGTGGCGCGGTGTTTCCCGCACCCGGCATAAGGCGGAACGATGCGCCTGCTTTCAACGCTCACATCGCTGGCCTTCTTCGCCGCGGCATCTGCCGCGGTCGCAGCACCCTCAGCCACGCCGCAGCAGGTCGAGATTCCCTCCAGCAGCGGCACGCTGCACGCGCAGCTGTTCAAACCCGACGGCGCAGGTCCGTTTCCCACCGTGATCGCGCTGCATGGCTGCGGCGGATTGAACGGACAGTCCGACCAGATCCAGCCGCGTTATCGCGATTGGGCCGAGCAGCTGTTGAAGGACGGCAATGCCGTGCTGCTGCCCGACAGCTACGGCTCGCGCGAACTCGGCCCGCAATGCCGGGTCAAGGAGCGCCGCGTGCTGGCGCGCCGCGAGCGCGTCGTCGACATCATGGCGTCGCGGCAATGGCTGTCGCAGCAGCCCTGGGTGGCGCAGGATCGCATCAGCCTGATCGGCTGGGCCAACGGCGCCAGCGCGCTGTTGTGGGCGGTGCGGCCGCAACTCGCCTCGCGCAAGATCGAGCCGGATTTTCGCGCGGCGGTGGCGTTCTATCCGGACTGCCGGATTTCGTCCGGGCTCGGCTGGAGCGCGCGGGTGCCGACCTTGCTGCTGATCGGCGCCAGCGACGACGTCAGTTCGCCCGCCGCGTGCCGGCAGATGGTGGATGGCGCGCGGGGACGCAGCGCGCTGGCGCGGATCGTGGTCTACCCTGGTGCTGCCCACGATTTCGACCGCGCCAATCTTCCGCTGCACGCCATTGCCGGAGCCGATGCCGGCGTGCCCGAGCGCGGCCATCTCGGCGGCGATCCCAACTCCCGCGCCGATGCGCAAAAGCGCGTCGCGGAGTGGCTGGCGAGGTAGAAGCATTCGTCGTCCCCGCGCAGGCGGGGACCCATAACCCCTGGCGCTTATTCAGGGGTCGCGACGTTCCAAAAAATCTATTGGCGCCTTCCGTATCATCTGCGACACGGCGTATGGGTCCCCGCCTGCGCGGGGACGACCCGGGAAAGTTTGTCCCTAAAACAAACTGCCCTGACCGACCGGCTTGGCGATGCGTTTGGGTGTGGCGGGCTTCTGCTCGCTCGCACCGGCTTTCGGCTGGCTCGCGCGCGCGGCCGGCCGGTCCGCGTCGGCGGTTGCGCCGACACGTCCATCGGAAAATTCCAGATCGAGCCGCGCGCCGGGTCCGACTGCAGCGGCGGCGCGCACCGCGTGTCCGCGCTCGTCGCGCACCAGCGCGAAGCCGCGCGTCAGCACGCTCTTGTAGGACAGCGCCGCGAGCAATTGCCCGGTGTGCGCAATGCGGGCCTGCTGACGCTGCATCGCTGTCGCCAGCGCCCGGCGCGCGCGCTCGGAAAGACGCAGCGCGCGTTCGCGGTCGCGTGCGATTCTGTTGCGCTGCGCCTGCGCATTGGCGAGTTTTGAGGCCTTCAATCGGATCTCGAGCCCGGCAAAGCGGTCGCGGCGGCGGCCGAGCAGGGCGCGGGCGCCAAGCGTCATGCGCTCGCCGCTCGTGGTCAGCCGCTGTGCCGCATGCGCCACCTGGGCGCGCAGCACCCGCAGCGTCAGCCGTGCGCTGGATTGCGCGAAACGGCGGAAATGCGAATGCGTATTGGCTTTCAACGCGCGAGGCAGCGTTGCCGCGGCGCCGTCGAGCCGCTGCCGCGGGATCGCCAGCAATTCGCCCGCCGCCGGCAAAGCGCGGACCGCGGCGCGCAATTCGTTGCGGCGGCCGTCCTGGCCGCGCTGCCAGCACAGCATCATCCGGCGTGCATAGCCTGAGACCTCCACAAACAGCTCGGCGCGTACCGGCACCGCCATTTCCGCCGCCGCCGTCGGCGTCGGCGCGCGCTTGTCGGCGGCGAAATCGAGCAGCGTGATATCGGTCTCGTGGCCGACCGCCGAGATCAGCGGGATCATGCTTTCCGCCGCGGCGCGGACCACGATCTCCTCGTTGAACGACCACAGATCCTCCAGCGAGCCGCCGCCGCGCGCGACGATCAGCAAATCAGGCCGCGGAATTCTGCCGCGCTCGGGCAGCGCATTAAAACCGCGAATCGCGGCGGCGACCTGCTCGGCCGAGCCCTCGCCCTGCACCTTGACCGGCCACACCAGCACCCGGCGGGGAAAGCGATCCTCCAGCCGGTGCAGGATGTCGCGGATCACCGCACCGGTCGGCGAGGTCACCACGCCGATCACCTCGGGCAGCCACGGCAATAATTGCTTGCGCGCCTCGTCGAACAGGCCTTCGGCGCCGAGCTTCTTCTTGCGCTCTTCCATCAGCGCCATCAGCGCGCCGATGCCGGCGGGCTCCAGCGCCTCGATCACGATCTGGTATTTCGAGGAGCCGGGATAGGTGGTGAGCTTGCCGGTGGCGATGACCTCGAGGCCTTCCTGCGGCCTGAACCGCATCCGCGCATGCGTGGTGCGCCAGATCACCGCCTCGATCTTTGCGCTCTCGTCCTTCAGCGCGAAATAGCAATGCCCGGAGGAATGCGCCCCGCGAAACCCCGAAATTTCGCCGCGCACCCGGACATGGCCGTAGGCATCCTCCACCGTCCGCTTCAGCGCGGAGGAGAGTTCGGAAACCGTGAATTCCGGCGCGTTGAGCAGGGCTTCGGCTGCGGTCATCGATATCGAATCGGACTTTTTGTCGCGGTGTGCAAGGGGCGCGATTTTGGTCGTCCCCGTCAATTCCCCCTTGCGCAATCCTATACTCTGTTATACAGAGTTCTCTGTCATTTAAAAAAGCAGCTCTTTTCAGGAGATATATCGATGGTCGCCACGATCGTTTCAGCCGGGCGCCGGATCGCCCTCTGGGGACTTGCCGCCATGGGCATCGCAACGCTGTTGCTGGGAGGCCTGATCGCGTGGCCGGTCCGCCAGCCGCCCGAACTGACCTCGATTTCAGACGCGCGAAAATTGGTCGATTTCAGCAGCTTGCCGCCGGTCCAACGATTTCAGGCCCGCGACGGGACTGATCTTGCATACCGGCACTACTCGGCGCACCCGCCGGTGACGGAGCGCATCGCTATCGTCGTGCACGGATCGTCCGGCTCCAGCCGGGGGGCGATCCATGCGCTGTCCAGCGCACTGGCCGAGCGAGGCGTGCAGACCTTCGCGGTAGATATTCGCGGCCATGGCTCATCCGGCACCAGAGGTGACATCCGCTATCTCGGCCAGCTTGAGGACGATCTCGCCGACCTGGTCGGCGAAATCCGCAAAGCCAATCCGGCCGCGCCGCTGACGCTGATCGGTCATTCCTCCGGCGGGGGCTTTGCGCTGCGCGTCGCGGGATCGCCGATCCAGAACCTGTTTGCCCGCACCGTGCTGCTGGCGCCCTATCTCGGCTACGACGCGCCGAGCACCCGCACTGACGCCGGCGGCTGGGCCAGCCCGGATATTCCGCGCTTCATCGCGTTGTCGGTGCTGCGCGGAATCGGGATTCCGTTCGCCGAGTCGCTGCCGACGATTGGGTTCGCAGTGCCGCCGAATTCAGCCCAGGCGCTGACCGCGAGCTATTCGTATCGGCTGATGCGAAACTTCGCAGCGTCCACCGATTTCCGCAAGGATCTGGCGGCGGCGAGCAAACCGGTGGCGATCTTTTCCGGCGGTGCCGATGAACTGATGCTGGCCGGCAAATATCCGGAAGCGGTCGGAAATCGCGCCACGGTGCGGATCATCGACGGCATCAACCACATGGGCATCGTCCGCGATCCCGCGGCGGTGTCGATCATTGCCGACGACGTCGCAACGACCGGGCTGAGCTCGTGATCCATACGCTGACGCTGCCGGGCGCCATTCACGCGGTGCTTGCGGCTGCAGGCATCGTCGTCGGCTTGATTCAGCTTTTGCGCCCCAAAGGCGGCTCGATTCACCGCGCCCTGGGCTATGCCTTCGTCTATGCCATGCTGATCGCGGACGGCACGGCGATGCTGGTTTTTCAATTCACCGGCAAGTTCAATATTCTTCACCTTGGGGCACTCGTTAATCTGCTATGCATCGTCCTCGCGATCGTGCCCATGCTGCGAAGCCCACGTCCGTCGAACTGGAAGGTTCAGCACTATTATTTCATGTGCTGGGCGTATGTGGGGTTGCTGGCGGCGGCGGCGACCGAACTCGTCGTGCGAACCGGTCATTTGGCGACAAGAGAACAGGCCTGGGCGGTAACCGCCGCGACTTCGGTTATTGTAACCGTCACCGGTTATGTCCTCATCAATCGATACCGGCCGGTTTCGGGATCACGACCGACGCCGAACGATGCGGCGATTCGGCAAGACGGCGTGCGATCATGATCGACAGCAAACAAGCCAGCGAAGCGCTCACCGAGATCGAGGAGATCGTCCGCCGCGTCCGCCAGTCGCGAATCTACAATCTTGCCAGCCTGATCATGATCACGTGGGGCGCGCTGGTTTTTGCGGGCTATGTCGCGACCTGGCTGTTGCCGCGCAACGGCGGCATTGTCTGGATCGTGATCTATGTGATGGGGATCGCGGGATCGTTTGTCGTCAGCAAGGTTGATCACGCCCGCGAGGGGATCCGCACCTTCGATCTGCGCATGCTCGCGGCATTCGTGTTGTTCGTCGCTTTCGGAATATTTTGCAGCTGGCTCGGCCATTTTGCGCCGCGCCAGCTGGGGACGTTCTGGCCGGTCTATTTCATGCTCGTCTATACCATCGCCGGCTTGTGGGCGGGCTACGCCTTTGTCGCCATCGGCCTCGGCATCACCGCGTTGACGCTGATCGGCTATTTCTTCGCCGGCGACTGGTTCGATCTGTGGATGGCCGTTGTCGACGGCGGCGGGCTGATGCTGGGCGGCCTCTGGATGCGCCGGAGCTAGAGCGATGGCCGAGCTCGACGACATCATTCATCAGCCGCTGCGCTTAAGGATCATGGCGGCGCTGAACGCCTTGCCGGTGGGAAACGGGCTGGAATTCACAAAACTGAAAAAACTGACCGGCGCCACCGACGGCAATCTCGGCGCCCATATCGAGACGCTTTCCAAGGCCGGCTATGTCGCGGTCGACAAGGCCTTTGTCGGCAAGAAGCCGCAGACCACGGTAAGCGCGACCGCGGCCGGGCGCGCCGCGTTTGCGCGGCATGTGGCATACCTGAAGGAGATCATCGAGACCGGGGAAGAGTAGCCTTAGCGATGGCGAAGCTCGTCAGTCGGCCTGTTTTTCGGCCAAAGCGTTGCCACGCCGACGAAGCCGACAAGCCCGGAAACGTTGATGAGGGCTTCGATCCACTGCATAGCCGATCAAAGCACGGCTTCGGCCATTCGTTCCCGGGTGTTCTTGAATGGCTGGGTTGCATTTGCCGCCGGGTCGCCCTTGTAGGGTGGGCAAAGGCGCCCTTGCGCCGTGCCCACCATCCTGTTTCAGATGCGGACTGGCGGGCACGCCTTTCGGACGCGTTCGCGTCCGGAGACTTTGCCCGCCCTACAAATATCGGTCACGCCCCGATCGCATTGCGCGCGATGACGTCGCGGTAGAACGATGCGCTCAGCTTCGGCGTGCGGCGTTGGGTCTTGAAGTCGACGCGGTACACTCCAAAACGTTTCTCGAAGCCATAGATCCATTCGAAATTGTCCATCAGGCTCCACAGGAAATAGCCCCGCACCGGCACGCCTTCGGAAATCGCACGCTGCAGCTGCGCGAGGTAATTGCGCAGGTACATGATGCGATCGAGATCGTAGATCTGGCCGTCGGCGGCGACCTTGTCGTCGGCGGAGGTGCCGTTCTCGCTGATATAGATGGTTTCGATATTCCAGACCTTTGCGGCAAGCCGCGGCACCCAATAGGCCGTCTCCGGGCCGATCCTGAGCCAGTCGACATTCATATGCGGGAACGAGGTGGGAAACGGCAGGACCTTGAACCCCGGCGCCTTATCGATTGCTACCACGTAATATTGCGGCGCATAGATGTTCAGGCCGACGAAATCGTTCGGCGACGAGATGATCTTCAGCTCGTCGGCGGTAAATTTCGGGGCGTCCTTGCCGGTGTATGAAAGAAACCCGTCGGTGTAGTTGCCCGTGAGGACCACGCCCAGGAAGCTCGCGTTCAATTCGCGCGTGGCGATCTCCGCGGCGCGGATGTTTTCGGGCGTGGCGATCGCCGGCAGGCAGGCCGCGATGTTCTCGGCCGGGCCCACCTTGGTGCCCGCGCGCCCTCTTGCGCGGATCGCCTGCACGGCCAGACCGTGCGCCAATGCCACGTTGTGATGGACCTGGTTCAGCTTTCCCTGCGGCAGCTTGAGGCCCGGCGCGTCGATGCCCCAGCCATAACCGAAGTTCACGAATCGTCCGACCTCGTTGACCGTGAAGAACGATTTGACGCGGTCGCTCAAACGCTCCGCCACATGGCCGGCGTAATCCGCGAACGCCCTGGAGGTCTCGCTGGAGCGCCATCCGCCCAGCCTGTCCTGCAGCGCTTGCGGCAGATCCCAATGATACAGCGTCGCGAACGGTTCGATGCCGTTTTTGAGAAGTTCGTCGACCAGGCGGTCGTAGAAATCGAGGCCCTTGGGGTTCGGCGCGCCCGCGCCTGCGGGAAACACCCGCGGCCATGCAATCGAAAATCGATAGGCCTTTGCGCCCAATTCCTTGATCAGCGCAACGTCTTCCTTGTAGCGATGATAGTGGTCGTTGGCGCGATCCGCATTGCTGCGATCCCCGATCTTGCCGGGCGTATGCGCAAACGTATCCCAGATCGAACGGCCTCGGCCGTCTTCGCTGACGGCGCCTTCGATCTGATACGCGGAAGTGGCGGTGCCCCATACAAAACCATCCGGAAAACTGGCGGGGGCGTGGCCGCGCGCGGCCTCACCATCCTCTGACCTGGCCGGCGAGGCCGCCAACCCGAGCGCGGAAAATCCCGCCAGCTTTGCAAAGTGCCGACGTGAAAGTTTTCCGAGCATCGCCTTCTCCCGTCAGGTTTGCTTGCACCGGCACAGCTTCACCCTTACAATGTCCAAGGCATGGACTCATAACCGTTGCTGGCTGTGTCCGCTATTGGCGGCAGAGCGGAAATATACGCCCATAGCGAGCTTTGCAGCTTTTGGACCCGAAGCGGACTTCGAAGCCCGGACTTGCTTGATCTAGGTCAAGGTAAGGCGGCCTTATCGGTTCAGGCTCAAAGCTCAACAGGAGGAGGCTGTGATGACTGAAACGATCAAATCGGAAGAGATCTCACGTAGAAGGGTTTTTTCCCTGCTCGGGCTCGCGATTGCGTCGGGCCTTGCGGTGCCGGCGACGCTGATAACCGCGACGGATGCCGAGGCCCGCGTTGGCCGGCCGCTCTCCCCCGTGAGCGTTGCCGGCGTGGCGCGACGTGCTGACCGGCGCGGCTATAAGAAGAAGAAAAAAAAATGAAAGCAGGGCCGGAAACGCCCGCAGGACCAAAGTAACCGCAACTCTGCGAAGATATCGGCGGAGCGCTTGATGGGCCACCAAGGGTGGCCCGTTGGGCATTGAATGTCCGCGCCCGTTGCCGCCTGAAGCACGCTTGTCGGGCATGCCGGGCCCGGTCGCCGCGCGTCCCCTTTTTGCGGATGGGAGTTCGGATGAAGGCATTTGTCGCACTCCTGATCTTGATTGCCGCGAGCCTGGATTCGGAGTGCGCAGCCGCCGCGAAATCCCCCATTTTGAGGGCGGACCGGATTCAAATTTCCTATGTCCCACCCAAGAATTCAGCCCATGAAGCTGTATTTCAACTGCTGAAAGAGCGGCGGGTTCTCGAAAAATTCAAAGGTCTTTTGAGCGCATTGCGTCTACCGCGCGGGCTCCTGTTGAAGGTTGAGGGGTGCGATGGAGAATCCAACGCCTGGTATGCGGATGACGCCGTCACTGTTTGCTACGAGTACCTTGAAGACATCCTGCGGAACGCTCCCAAGGAAACGACGCCCGCGGGCGTCACCCGAGCGGACGCTATCGTGGGACCGACACTCGAAGTGTTCCTGCATGAGGTCGGCCACGCGGTGTTTGATTATCTCTCCGTGCCGGTTTTGGGACGCGAGGAAGACGCAGCAGATCAGTTTGCCGCATACGTCCTGCTGCAGTTCGCCGAGAGCGATGCGCGGAGATTGATTTACGGAGTAGCCTACTCCTATAACGTCGACGCATCTCAACCGAGTACCAAAAAGCATCCTTTCGCTGACGAGCACGGCCTTCCGGCGCAGCGCTTCTACAACGTGCTGTGCATGGCCTACGGGGCAGATTCCAAGCTGTTCGCCGATCTCGTAGACAAGAAATATCTACCCGGCGAAAGAGCCGAGGGTTGTGCCGACGAGTACGACCAGGTCATCAGGGCGTTGAACAAGCTCATCGGGCCCTATATCGACCAGACGCGGGCCAAACAAGTGAGAGCCAAGCAATGGTTGAAGTTCGATGTGCCGTGATCGCTGTGGGAATCCGACACCAGACTGATCGGCGGCAATGTCTGTTCATGGCACAAAATGGCATCGAAAGCCTGGCGCTGAATGTCCGATTCCGGGGCGATAGCGAACATGTCCCTGCTCTCGTTTTGAGGCCATGCGCTAGTATGAATCGAATTGATAGGCGGAAATCCGGTCGATCTCGAATTCCACCACAACGGGCGATTCTGCGTCGACGAATCCGACGCCCCCAAAATCCTTCGAGCCCATCGCGAGATTCACGATCATGTACATCGGGTCCTCGAAGCCGACCGGGACCTTGATATCGGACACTGGCTTGCGGTCGATGAAATAGATCAGGCGATCCCGCATCCACAGCACGCCATAGTCGTGGAAGCTGGTCGACGCGTCGGCGACCTCGAAATCGAAGCCGCAGGTTTCGATGACCTGGGTGGCTTGTATCCTCCAATGCGTCGTCATCACCAGATCGCCGGGGCGTTGCCCGCGTCCTTCCATCACGTCGACTTCCGGAGGCCAGCCGCCGTTGTCCGCCAGCATCCAGAATGCCGGCCAAACGCCGGTCCCGACCGGTATCTTGGAACGGATTTCGAAATATCCGTATTTTTGCGAGAACGAACCCTGGGTGGTCAGGATGCCCGATATGTATTCATTGTTGAACAGCACCGATTTCAGCTCCGGCGGCGTGCGCGACGCGACGATCGAGAGAACGCCGTTGCGGATCTTGAACGGGTCGAGGCCGAGCGGCGTGGTTGTTCGTCCGCCATAGCGCGGATCGACATAGATCTGCTGTTCGCCATTCCAGGCGGTTTTGCGTTTGAAGTCGGAGCCGTCGCCGCCCCAGTAGCGTGCCGCCGGCCAGGCGGCGCCCCCGGCGTAGTGGGGTATCCATGTTCCTTTCGACAATGGATGCTCGTCGAAATCGTCGTGAAAAGTCCGGCGCAGCGATACCGGCATCAGCGGCGTGGATGTTTCGATACGCCGGCATCGCTGCACGGCCGGATCGGTCGTTACCTGCAGGGTAAGCCGCTCCGCCGCGGTCTTCAGATTGTCCTGCGCAAGCGCCGGCATCAAGGCGGCGAGGCAACCGGCCACGGCCAATATTCTCGGTGTCGATTTGTCGATCATCGGCTCGGCCAATAAGGAACTCGTTCCAGATTAGCCTTTTATCGGGTCGTCCGACAAGAAACGTAGGTGCAACCGTACTGCGCTGGTGGAGTTGCATATCCGCTCACTTGGACCCCGCGCGAACCCGAAATCCAGCTCACGCTTCGGCGGTTAAAGTGCGACCGGGACTCCTTACTCTACCCTGACGTTGGCCGACCGGATCACCTTGCCCCACTTTTGGGTTTCATCGGCGATGAGTTTGCCAAAGTCGGCGGGCGAGCCGGCCAGCGTCGTGGCACCCAGGTCAGCGAGGCGCGCCTTGATCTTCGGGTCGGCAAGGCCGCCATTTATCACCCTGTTGAGCTTTTCGATGATTTCCACAGGCGTGTTTCTGGGCGCACATATCCCGTTCCACCCGCTGGCCTCGTAGCCGGCGACGAATTCGCCCATGGTCGGGAGGTCCGGCAGCGCCTCCGATCGTGCCGCTGTTGTCACTGCCAGCGCGCGAAGCGAGCCCGATTTGATGTGCTGGATAGACGCGGGCAAGGCTTCGAACAAGACCTGCACCTGTCCGCTGAGCAGATCCGTGATTGCCTGTGAGCCACCGCGATAAGGGACATGGGTAAAGTTGACACCCGTCATCATCTTGAACAGCTCGCCAGCGAGATGTTGTGTGGTCCCGTTTCCGGATGAACCGTGATTGATCTTATCCGGATTTGCTTTGGCGTAGGTTATGAATTCCGCAACCGTCTTCGCCGGAAAAGATGCATTGACGGTCATGACATTGGGAAATCGAACGACGCCCGCAACTGGCGCGATGTCGTTGAGGAAATTGAAGCTAAGTTTCTCATAGAGGGTCGCGTTGACGGCGTTCACTGCGCCACCCAGCAGGACGGTGTAACCGTCGGCGGGCGCACGAATCGCCGCTTCGGTGGCCAGATTGCTGCCTGCGCCAGGCCGGTTCTCGACAACAACGGGTTGGTTGATCTGCTCTGACAACCATTGGCCGATCAGCCGCGCAACAATGTCGAAGTTACCGCCAGCCGCAAAGCCGACAAGGATGCGCACGGGCCGCGAGGGATAGGCCTGCGCGCTCGCAACATGCGGGATGGCCGTCAGAACGGCGGCGCTGGCGGCCAGTTGCAGGAATTTGCGGCGTGGAAGTTTCATGGCGCGCTCCCAGGAAAGCTGGCGTCCACCGATTAGCATTGACCATCAGGCTTCGATAAGCGGTGGAATTCTCACGCCAGTAATGCGAAAATATCATCAATTTCTCGATTGGAGGCGGGCGTGCGCATCAGTATCCGCGTGATCGAAATTTTCGTCCGGGTCGTCGAAAGCGGCAGCTTCGTCGCGGCAGCACGAAGTTTGCTGATCGATCCTGCCGCGGTCAGCCGGGCAGTCAAGAGCCTGGAAGACGACCTGGGTATCCTGCTTTTTACGCGATCCACCCGCGCGCTGAAGCTGACCGCCGAAGGCAAGCGGTTTTATCGCGACGGTGCCCAAATGCTGCGGAACTTTGAGGAAACAGTCCGCAGATTCCGGGCCGATACCGCCGTGCAGCGGCAGCTCAAAGTCGGCATGGCGCCGGCCCTTGGCCGGCGGATGATGTTGAGAGCGATCCCGTCATTCCAAGATCGTTACCCGCAAATCGGGCTCATCCTGCTCAACATCAATGATCCGGCCGAAATAGGCGACGAGGGGATCGATGTCCTGATTCGCCCGCGAAGCACGCGCCAGCGCGGCGCAGAGCATAAGCAGCCGCAAGGTCTCGTTGTGCGAAAGCTCATGCAATCACCGATCATGGTCTGCGCTTCTCCTGACTATCTCAAGCGTAGAAGCGTCCCGCGCGAACCCGCCGATCTCGCTCGGCATGCCTGCCTCGCCTTGCTGACATTGGAGCGGGATGTTCAGGACGAATGGCAGTTCGCCAAATCAGCCGCGCGCGAGAAGATCAAGTTTACTCCAACGCTGACAGCGTACGGAGAGGAACTCCGCGAAGCCGCGCTGGCCGGCTGCGGGATTGTCAGGCTGCTTGCCTGCCATGTCGAAGACGAAATCCGATCCGGCGCGCTGCTGCCGGTTCTGCCCGACTGGGAATGCCTTGGAGGCTTGCCGATCGTTGCGATCTATCGAAAGACGAGGCCGGCGCTTTCTCCGGTGAATGCGTTCGTGGGACATTTGGTACAGGCGTTTCAGCGCTACAACGATTACCTACCCACGCGGTCCTGATCGCTGCTTTCAACCGGAATTCATTGTTCTTCCGTGGGAAGAATCCAGCGCAAATAGACGCGATGAAAGCCCTTCTCGAGCGTGCGATGGGTCTCGACAAAACCGATATGGGCGTACATCGCCAGGTTCTCGCTCATCAGCGCGTTGGTGTAGAGACGCAGCGCGGGCAGGCCCAGACGGTCGGCCTGCGACACCGCGTGATCGATCAGGCATCGGCCCAATCCTCCGCCCTGATAGTCCGGATCGACGCCAATGTTCTCGATGAAGTACGCATCGGGTTCCGGCCACGCAATCATGTAGCCGCGGATGCGCCCAGCCGCTTCGATGACGACCGCCTGGTTCGCGGCGACCGCGGCCTGATAGTCGGCGACCATCGGTGAAGGCTCGCGTCCGATGCGCGGCACGTATTTGGCGTATGCGGCGCGGGCGATCGCGCGCATCGGTGCCGCATCGTCTGCCGTTGCGCCGCGGATAGGGTTGCTCGACCTTTTCATTTGTTTCCGCGGCTGTTGGGCTCCATGCGCCGTATCATAGGACGGCATTGGCGCGGCGGGAAATGACGAGTTCTGTGCGGAAAACGCGTTGGTTCCCTTGTATCCGGCGTGCTGTTTCGCTAACCGACAGCCATGAACATCCTCCTGCTCGGGTCCGGTGGCCGCGAACATGCGCTGGCGTGGAAGATCGCGGCTTCCCCGCTGGTCACAAAGCTGTGGTGCGCGCCGGGCAATGCCGGCATCGCGCGGGAAGCCGAATGCGTCGCGCTGGACATTACCGATCATGCCGCGGTGATCGATTTCTGCCGGGCCAGCGCGGTGGATTTCGTCGTGGTCGGTCCCGACGCGCCGATCGCGGCCGGGATCGTCGACGATCTTAACGCCGCCGGCTTCAAGGCGTTCGGCCCGACCAGGGCTGCCGGCCGGCTCGAAAGCTCCAAAAATTTCACCAAGGCGTTGTGCCGCGCCAACAATATTCCGACCGCGGCCTACCAGCACTTTACCGGTGCCGAGGCGGCGAAAACCTATATCCGCGCGCAGGGCGCACCGATCGTGGTCAAGGCGGACGGGCTTGCCGCCGGCAAGGGCGTCGTCGTGGCGATGACGCTGGAGGAGGCGCTGGCGGCGGTCGACATGATGTTCGGCGGAAGTTTTGGCGCAGCCGGCGCCGAAGTCGTGGTCGAGGAATTCATGGTTGGCGAGGAGGCCTCGTTCTTCGCGCTGTGTGACGGCGAACACGCGCTGCCGCTCGCCACCGCGCAGGACCACAAGCGCGCCTTCGACGGCGACAAGGGGCCGAACACCGGCGGCATGGGCGCCTATTCGCCGGCCCCGGTCCTGACCGACGCGATCTGCGCGCGCGTCATGGATGAGATGATCATGCCGACATTGCGTGCGCTTAAAGTCATGGGAACGCCCTACAGGGGCGTGATCTATGCCGGCGTGATGGTCACCGAGCAGGGGCCGAAGCTGGTCGAATACAATGCGCGCTTCGGCGATCCGGAGTGCCAGGTACAGATGCTGCGGATGATGTCGGACATCGTGCCCGCGTTGCTCGCCAGCGCCGACGGGCAATTGAAGAATTTCAGCCTGCGCTGGTTCGATGAGGCCGCGCTCACCGTGATCATGGCGACCAAGGGCTATCCCGGCGACTATGGCAAAGGCTCGGTGATCGAAGGCCTCGACGAGGCGGCGAAAGTCGAAGGCGTGGAAATCTTCCATGCCGGTACGGTGGCGAAGGACGGCAAGATCCTCGCCAATGGCGGACGCGTGCTCAATATCTGCGCGACGGGCAAGACCGTCGCCGAGGCGCAGCGCCGCGCTTACGAGGCGGTGGATCGCATCCACTGGCCGGAAGGCTTCTGCCGCCGCGACATCGGCTGGCAGGCGGTGAAGCGGGAGAAGGGCTAGCGGGATTTTTCGTAGCCCGGATGGAGCGCAGCGCAATCCGGGACAGATTCCCGACGCTGCAGCCCTTCCCCGGATTGCGCTGCGCTCCATCCGGGCTACCTGCCTCTTCTTTCCCAAATCCGTGCACACATGATTCGTCTCGACAACATCTCCAAACAGAACGGCCACCACCTTCTCTTCATCGAAGCCTCCGCGGCGCTGCAGCGGGGCGAGAAGGTCGGCCTGGTCGGGCCCAACGGTTCCGGCAAGACCACGCTGTTCCGCATGATCACCGGCGAGGAGCAGCCCGACGAAGGCCAGGTCGCGGTCGATCGCGGCGTCACCATCGGCTATTTCAGCCAGGACGTCGGCGAGATGAGCGGCCGCAGTGCCGTGGCCGAGGTGATGGACGGCGCCGGTCCCGTAGCCGAGGTGGCGGCCGAGCTGAAGCAGCTGGAACATGCGATGGCCGATCCGGATCGCGCCGACGAGATGGAGGACATCATCGCGCGCTATGGCGAGGTGCAGCACCGTTTCGAGGAACTGGACGGCTATGCGCTGGAGGGCCGCGCGCGCGAAGTGCTCGCCGGCTTGAGCTTCAGCCAGGAGATGATGGACGGCGATGTAGGCTCCCTGTCGGGCGGCTGGAAGATGCGCGTGGCGCTGGCGCGCATCCTGCTGATGCGGCCCGACGCCATGCTGCTGGATGAGCCGAGCAATCATCTCGACCTGGAAAGCCTGATCTGGCTGGAACAGTTTTTGAAAGGTTTTGAGGGCCTGCTGTTCATGACCTCGCATGACCGCGAGTTCATGAACCGCATCGTCACCAAGATCGTCGAGATCGACGGCGGTACGCTGACGACCTACTCCGGCGATTACGAGTTCTACGAGCAGCAGCGCGCGCTGGCCGAAAAACAGCAGCAGGCGCAGTTCGAGCGCCAGCAGGCGATGCTCGCCAAGGAAATCAGTTTCATCGAGCGCTTCAAGGCGCGCGCCTCGCATGCCGTCCAGGTGCAGAGCCGGGTCAAGAAGCTGGAGAAGATCGAGCGGGTCGAACCGCCGCGGCGCCGCCAGACGGTGTCGTTCGATTTCCTGCCCGCGCCGCGCTCCGGCGAGGACGTCGTCAGCCTGAAGAACGTGTACAAGGCTTACGGCAGCCGCAGCATCTATGAGGGGCTGGACTTCATGGTGAACCGCAGGGAGCGCTGGTGCGTGATGGGCATCAACGGGGCCGGGAAATCCACGCTGCTAAAACTGGTGGCGGGCGCCACCGAGCCGGACGACGGCACGGTCGCGGTCGGCGGCAGCGTGAAGATGGGCTATTTCGCGCAGCACGCCATGGACCTGCTGGACGGTGAGCGCACCGTATTCCAGTCGCTGGAGGACTCGTTCCCGCAGGCGGGGCAAGGCTCATTGCGCGCGCTGGCCGGCTGCTTCGGATTTTCCGGCGACGACATCGAGAAGAAATGCCGGGTACTGTCAGGCGGCGAGAAGGCCCGGCTGGTGATGGCGATCATGCTCTACGACCCGCCAAACTTTCTGGTGCTGGACGAGCCCACCAACCATTTGGACATGGCGACCAAGGAGATGCTGATCGCGGCGCTGTCGGAGTTCGAGGGCACCATGCTGTTCGTCTCGCACGACCGGCATTTTCTGGCCGCACTGTCCAACCGCGTGCTGGAACTGACGCCGGAAGGCATCCATCAGTATGGCGGAGGCTATACGGAGTATGTCGCGCGCACGGGACATGAGGCGCCGGGCTTGCGGAGCTGAGGCGCTGTCTACGCGGAACGGCCGCAACACATTCAGTGTCGTCCCGGCGAACGCCGGGACCCATACGCCGTGTGCTATCGTTTGGACCGTGGCCGATGCCTTCTGCAACAATCAACGCCAGGGGTTATGGGTCCCGGCGTTCGCCGGGACGACGTTAGTGTGCGTCGTCGCCTCCGGCGATCAAATCAAATCCCCGCCCGCCGCCGACGCGGTGGTGCCGTGCTTCTTGTAGGCCTTGATCACATTACGGCCGACCCGCCATTTGTGCACCTCGTCGGGACCGTCGACCAGCCGCTGCGAGCGGATCTGCGTGTACCACTTGGCCAGAATGGTATCCTGGCTGTAGCCGAGCGCGCCGTGCAGCTGGATCGCGGTGTCGACCACCTTGTGCACCATATGCGCTAGGAACACTTTTGCGATGGAGTTTTCCTGGGTGAGGTCGAGGCCCTTTTCCGCCTTGTAGGCGATGTGCAGCAGCATCAGGCGCGCCATGTAGAGTTCGCTGGCGCAGTCGGCGAGCATGAACTGCACCGCCTGGCGGTCCGACAGCTTCACGCCGAAGGTCGAGCGCTGCGTGACATGCGCGGTCGCCATGTCCAGCGCGCGCTGCGCCTTGGCGATGTTGTGCATGCCATGGCGCAAGCGTCCATAGGCAAGACGGTGCTGGCCCATATTAAAACCGTTGCCTTCGCCGCCGAGCAGATTGTCCGCAGGCACTTTCAGGTCCTTGATCTCGATTTCGGAGTGGCCGCCGGAAAGCTGGTCGTAATGCGGGCCCTCGATCGCCATGTTCTTGACGTTGCGCTTGATGTTGTAGCCGGGGTTCGGCAGCTCGACGATGAAGGTGGAAAACTGCTTGTGGCGCGGCGCGTCCGGATCGGTTTTCGCCATCACCAGCGCGATGTCGGCGACGGAGGCGGAGGAGGAAAACCACTTTTCGCCGTTGAGCACGTAATTTTCGTTGCCGTCCTTCACGGCGCGGGTCTGCATGCCCGTGGCGTCGGCGCCGGCGGCCTTCTCCGTCATCGAAAAGCAGATGCGCTTGTCGCCGTTGAGCAGCGGTTTTAGGAACTTTTCCTTCTGATACTCGGTGCCATGCGCGAGAATGGTCAGCATCGAGGCGTCGTCGGGGCCTTGCGTGTTCAGCGACAGCGCGCCGAGCGAGCTTTCGCCCAGTTCCATCTGCACCAGCGCGTTGGCGAGCGGGCCGAGCCCCATGCCGCCATATTCCTTCGGGATGAAGGGACACCACAGCCCCTGCGCGCGGGCCTTCTTGCGCAGGGGATCGAGCACCTCCTTGAGCGGCTTGTCGTCCAGCGCCTTCTCGGCCGGGATGCATTCGTCATGCACCCACTGCCGGACTTTCTCGCGGATCGCTTTGGCTTCGGGGGGAATCTCGAAATCGATCGCCATGACGTTTCCTCGTTTCTGGTTTGTTGGTGGTTGCGGAATGGCATATAGCTGCAGCGCGACACCGGCAACGGCAAACAAAGTTTGAAGTACCCGTCGTCCCGGCGAACGCCGGGACCCATACGCCGTGTCGTCGCAGTTGAAAACTGGCGTTGATACGCAGCAAATAAGATCCTGCGCCAGGGGTTATGGGTCCCGGCGTTCGCCGGGACGACTTGGAGAATACCTCATGCCCGATCTCGCCGACCTGTTCCCCGGCTACGCCTCCGAATGGATCGACACCAGATCCGGCCGCATCTTCGCCCGGGTCGGCGGCAAGGGGCCGCCGCTGCTGCTGCTGCACGGGTTTTCCGAGACCCATGTGATGTGGCACCGCGTCGCGCCGCAGCTGGCGGACAAGTTCACCGTCATCATCGCCGACCTGCCGGGCTACGGCTGGTCCGATATGCCGCGCAGCGATGAAAATCACACGCCCTACACCAAGCGCGCGATGGCGAAAGCGATGATCGAGGCGATGGAGCAGCTCGGCCATGTGCATTTTGCCCTGGCCGGGCACGACCGCGGCGGCCGGGTGTCTTATCGCCTCGCGCTGGATCACCCGGGCCGGCTGTCGCGGTTGGCGGTGCTCGATATATTGCCGACCTACGACTACTGGATGAAGATGGATTGGCGTTATGCGCTGAAAATCTATCACTGGACCTTTCTGGCGCAGCCTTATCCGCTGCCGGAAACCCTGATCGGCGGCGCGCCGGATTTCTTCCTCAAGCAGAAGATGGCGAGCCAGACCAAGTCGAAAAATCTGGATGCGATCGACCCGCGCGCGCTGGAGCATTATCTCGCCGCGTTCCGCGATCCCTCGCGGGTGCATGCGATGTGCGAGGATTATCGCGCCGGCGCGTCCGCGGATTTCGACATCGACAAGGCCGATCATGATGCCGGCAAGAAGATCACGATTCCGATGCTGGCGCTCTGGGGCGATACCGGCATCGCCCAGGCCGCCGCGACGCCGCTCGACACCTGGAGGGTCTGGGCGACCAATGTCATGGGCGCGCCGATCGATTCCGGGCATTTCTTGACCGAGGAAAATCCGGACGCGACCGCGAAGGCGCTGCAGGAGTTTTTCACTTCGTAGCCCGGATGAGCCCTTGCGAAATCCGGGACCTTCGTTATGCGGCTTCCCGGATTTCGCAAGGGCTCATCCGGGCTACGGGTCAGCGCCTTGCTTTGAAAAATTCCTGCAACAAGACCGCCGCCTCACGCTCGCCGACTGCCGAATACACCTCCGGCACGTGATGGCAGGTCGGTGACGCGAAGAACCGCACGCCGGAATCAACGGCACCGCCCTTAGGGTCCGCCGCCCCGTAATACAGCCGCCGAATTCGCGCAAACGAGATGGCCGCCGCGCACATCGCGCAAGGCTCCAGCGTGACATAGAGATCGCAATCGACCAGCCGCTCGCTGCCGATCGCGCGGGCGGCCTCGCGGATCGCCAGCATTTCGGCATGCGCGGTCGGGTCTCGGCCGCGCAAGGTGCGGTTGCCGGCGGAGGCGATCACCGCCCCCTCGCGCACGATCACGCATCCAATGGGCACTTCATCGGATTTTCCGGCATTTTCGGCCGCTTTCAGCGCCAAATCCATGAAAGATGCTGCGGTCATGGCTCGTTTCTCGCAAAGAACTCTGCTAAGAGGGCGCATTCAGCAAAAGTGGATACCGGTTTTGCGTGAGAATGCGCCTCGAACGAAGAGCGCGCGTTGTCGTCCTGCGAGCCCGTTCCCATCAGCCTGATCGCCATTTCATTTACACGAAGCGAGACCATTCATGCCCCGCGACAACGATAAAAACAACGGTTCCTCGCGCGGCCGGCGTGATCGGCCCGCCGGCGGCAAGGGCCGCTCGGGTGCCGCCCGCGGCCCGGAGAAAAAGTTCGCCAAGCGCGGCTTTGCCGGCAAGAGCGATGGCGACAAGCGGCCATATGCGCCGAGGCCCGATGGCGTGAAGCGTCCGTACGCCGGCAAGCCCGATGGCGCAAAATCCTACGGCAAGAAACCGTATTCGGGGCCGGGCAAGCCCTATGCCGGCAAGCGCGAAGGCCCGCCGCCGCGCCGCGATGGCGATGCGCCACGCCGCGACTACGGCGACGCTCCGCGGCCGTCACGATTCAACAAAGGCGACCGCCCGGCGCGCAGCGATGGCGACCGGCCCGACCGCGGCCCGCGCAGGGATTTTCGCCCGCGCGACGGCGGCGGCGAGAAGCGTCCATACACCCCGCGAGAAGGTCAAGAAAAACGGCCTTACACTCCGCGTGGCGAGCGTCCGCCTTACAATCGCGACGACCGCGCGCCGCGCACGGACCGTGGCGATGCGCGTCCGGCCGCTCGATTCGCTGACAAGAAATATGGCGATAAGCGGCCCACCACGCCGCGTGGCGAGGGATTCCGCAGGGATGGCGATCGTCCCGAGAGAAAATTTGGTGGCGACAAGAAGTTTTCGCGCGGCGCGCCGGATCGCGGCCCGCGTAAAAGCTTCGGCGACCGTCCGGATCGCGGCGAGTCCAAGCCGTGGCATAAGCGCGATGCTTCTTCGCCGGATCATGCCGGACGCAATTCCCGGCCGGCAAGAAATTTCGACAAACCGCGCTTCGACAAGCCGCGCGACGACCGCGGCGGCGATGAGCGTCCGCGATTTTCGCGTCCGCGCGAAGATCGTCCGCAGGGGGATCGCCCGTTCCGCGATCGTCCGAAATTCGATCGGCCGCGCGAGCGAACCGAGCGCCCGAAGTTCGAACGTCCGCGCGAAGCTCGCAACGCCTGGCAGGAACATCCGCGCTCCGAGCCACATGACGAGCGTCCGCGCCGCGACAATGAGGACGACAGCAAGGTGTTCGCCAAGCGTCCGGCGTTCGGCGGCCGCGGCGAATATCGCGAGCGCAAGCCGGAGTTCGACAAGCGCGCCCCCCGCGACGAACCGAAGCCGAAAAAGGCCGGCGAGCGCATTGCCAAGGTAGTATCGCGCGCAGGCCTTGCTTCGCGCCGCGACGCCGAAGAATGGATCGTGCAGGGCCGCGTGTCGGTCAATGGCCGGATCATCAATTCGCCGGCGCTGGATGTGACCACGCGCGACATCATTACCGTCGACGGCAAGCCGCTGCCGGAGCGCGAGCGCACCCGGCTGTTCATGTTCCACAAGCCGCGCGGCTTGATGACCACGCACGCCGATCCGGAAGGGCGGCCGACGGTGTTCGATAACCTGCCCGAAGGGTTGCCGCGGCTGATCAGCATCGGCCGGCTCGATTTCAACACCGAGGGCCTGCTGCTGCTGACCAATGACGGCGGGCTTGCCCGGGTGCTGGAACTGCCGGACACCGGCTGGCTGCGGCGCTACCGCGTCCGCGCCCATGGCGAGGTGACGCAGGATCAGCTCGATGCGCTGAAAAAGGGCGTCGAGGTCGACGGCGTCAAATACGGTCCGATCGACGCGGTGCTGGAGCGGGACCAGGGCGCCAATGTCTGGCTGGTGTTCGCGATCCGCGAAGGCAAGAACCGCGAGGTGCGCAACGTGATGGCGCATCTCGGGCTCGAGGTGAACCGCCTGATCCGGGTGTCCTATGGGCCGTTCCAGCTGGGCGAACTCGCGGAAGGTGAGGTCGAGGAAGTCAAGACCCGCGTGCTGCGCGAGCAACTCGGCGAAAAGGTCGCCGCGTTGGCGGGCGCGGAGTTCGCGCGGCCGATGCCGGATGACGTGACGGTGGATGCCGGCGACGCACCGCGCGGCAAGAAGCCGTTCAAGGCCTCGGGCAAGAACGCCCTGATCGCCGATCGCAAGGGCCGCCGCGTGCTGGTGCAGCGCTCCGGCAGCGAGGAAGCGCGCGTGCGCAACGAGCTCGAGGCCAACGGCTACGGCCCGCCGCGCCGCCCGCAGCGCGGCTATCACGGCAAGCGCGACCTGAAGCCCAAAGACGAATCCGCGAGCGACTGATGCGCGCTACCGCATTCGACTCCGTCATCCTGAGGTGCTCGCCGTTCTTCACGGCGAGCCTCGAAGGATGGGCCACAAGCGCAAGCGGCGATCCTTCGAGACGCCGCGCAAGGTGCGCGGCTCCTCAGGATGTCGGTGTGTAATGCGAGTCGTCGGCGGACGATTGAAGGGCCGCAATCTCGTCTCGCCGTCATCGCGCGACATCCGCCCGACCGCGGATCGCCTGCGCGAATCGCTGTTCAATATCCTGGTCCATGCCTATGGCGATCCGATCGAAGGCGCGCGGGTGCTCGACCTGTTTGCCGGAACGGGAGCGCTAGGCATCGAGGCGGTGTCGCGTGGGGCGGCGTTCGCGCTGTTCGTCGATAACGGGACCGAGGCCCGCGCGCTGCTGCGTAATAATATCGAGGCGCTTGGATTGGGCGGCGTGACAAAAGTGTTTCGCCGCGACGCCGGCGATCTCGGCCCCGCGCATCCGGTCGAGCCGTTCTCGCTGGTGTTTCTCGATCCGCCGTACGGAAAAAAGCTCGCCGAAAAGGCACTGGCGTCGTTGCGCGACGGCGGCTGGCTGACGCCGAGCGCGATGCTGGTGGTGGAGGAGGCGAAGGCGGCGAGGTTTGCTGCGCCGGAGGGTTTCGAAGAACTGGAGCGGCGCGCGTATGACGATACGGAGTTCGTGTTTTTGCGGGCTTCGTAGGGTGGGCAAAGACGCGAAGCGGCGTGCCCACCATTCGGACGCTGCAATTTGCGCGGTCGTTATGGTGGGCACGGCGCGAAGAGCGCCTTTGCCCACCCTACGATCACCGTCTTCCAAACAGCTTCTCGATATCGCTGAGCTTCAATTCCACATAGGTCGGGCGGCCGTGGTTGCATTGCCCGGAATTCGGCGTGTCTTCCATCTCGCGGAGCAGCGCGTTCATTTCCTCCGGCTTGAGGATGCGGCCGGCGCGGACCGAGCCGTGGCAGGCCATGGTGGCGGCGACATGCATCAGCCGGCGTTCCAAAGGAAGGGCCTCATCCCATTCCGCCATGTGCTCGGCGAGGTCGCGGAGCAGGCCCGCGGCGTTGGCTCGGCCCAGCAGCGATGGCGTCTCGCGCACCGCCACCGCACCGGGGCCGAAGGACTCGATCGCCAGCCCAAAACTCGCCAGTTCCTCGGCGCGGTCGACCAGTTTTTCGACCGTGGCCTCGTCGAGCTCGACGATCTCCGGGATCAGCAGGATCTGCCGCTGCACGCCGTTGCGCGCCAGCGACGCCTTCAGCTTTTCATAGACGATGCGTTCATGGGCGGCGTGCTGGTCCACCACGATCAGCCCGTCGCGGGTCTGCGACACGATGTAGGTCTCGTGGATCTGCGTCCGCGCGGCGCCGAGCGGGCGATCGAGCAGGTCCGGCGCGGCCGCCTGCTCGAAGCGCACATCGGCGGTCGGCGCGCCGACGTCGAACGCCGCCTGTCCAGGCTCGGCGAAGGCGGTCGCGGCCCCGCCTGCCACGGGATAGGCCGGCGAGCGCCGCCAGTCCCAATTGGTGCGCGGCGCAAATGCCGGGCGGAACGACGCCAGCACCGCGCCATCGCTGTTGGCGGCGGTGCGCTTGCCCTCGCGCGCAAGTCCGTCCTTCAGCGCATGCACGATCAGCGCGCGGACCAGGCCCGCATTGCGGAAGCGCACCTCGGTCTTGGCCGGATGCACATTGGCGTCGACCTCTTGAGGATCGAGCGTGACGAACAGCGCCACCACCGGATGGCGGTCGCGCGGCAGGTAATCCGCATAGGCCGCGCGCACTGCGCCCAGCATCAGCTTGTCGCGCACCGGGCGGCCGTTGACGAACAGATATTGCCCGAGCGCATTGGCGCGGGTCAGCGACGGCGCCGCGGCGAAGCCTTCCACCACCACGCCTTCGCGCTCGCTGCGGACTTCGATGGCGGAGCTGCGAAACTCCGGCCCCAGAATATCGCCGAGCCGCGTCAGCCGCCCGCTCGCGCCGGGCAGCGCCGCCGCCCAGGTCACCGGCGCGCGCTCCTCGCCCGCGAGCGTGAAGGCGACATCGGGCCGTGCCATCGCCAGCCGCCGCACCACTTCGCGGATCGCTTCCGCCTCGGTGCGGTCGGTCTTGAGGAACTTGAGCCGCGCCGGCGTCGCGTAGAACAGGTCGCCGACCTCGACCCGGGTGCCCTGGCTCAGCGCCGCCGGCATGATTGCCGACTTCGCGCCGCCCTCGACGCTCATCGACCAGGCATGCGGCTCGGAGGCGTGGCGGGTGGTGATGCCGAGCCTCGCCACCGCGCCGATCGAGGGCAGCGCCTCGCCGCGGAAGCCCAGCGTGCGGATGCGCAGCAGGTCCTCGTCATCGAGTTTCGAGGTGGCATGGCGGTCCACCGCGATCGCAAGGTCGGCCTGGGTCATGCCGCTTCCGTCGTCGGTGATGCCGATCCGCCGCCGCCCGCCGCCGTCGGTGAAGATGTCGATCCGGCTGGCGCCGGCATCGATCGCATTCTCCACCAGTTCCTTGACCACGCTGGCCGGCCGCTCCACCACTTCGCCGGCGGCGATGCGGTTGACGATGGTTTCGGGCAGCTGGCGGATCGGCATGGGGGCTCGAAGGATTCGTTGGCGTCGGCGATTTTAGGCGAACGAGCCGACAAATGCATGCGAGCGGGACGAGAAATCCCTGCTATTTCGCCACAAGGAACCCGTCATCCTGAGGTGCTCGCCGCCTTCGGCGAGCCTCGAAGGATGGGCCACGAGCCGCTTGCGGCCGTCCTTCGAGACGCCGCGCAAGCGCGCGGCTCCTCAAGATGACGGTAGTGTGTGCGGCGCTACGCCAACTCAGTCCTCGATCCCGCTCGCGCCGCGCTTGGCCTTGATGTCGCCGCGGCGCTTCTTGCCTTCGAGGCGGCGTTTTTTCGATCCGAGCGTCGGTTTGGTCGGGCGGCGCGGGGTCGGCCGCACCGCGGCTTCGCGCAGCAGTTCGACCAGGCGGTCGATCGCATCAGCGCGGTTGCGCTCCTGGGTACGGAAGCGCTGGGCGTGGATCACGATCACGCCGTCCTTGGTCATGCGCTGGCCGGCCAGCCTGTGCAGCCGAACGGCTATGTCCGGCGCCAGCGCGACGCGCCGCGTATCGAAGCGCAATTGCGCCGCGGTCGAGAGCTTGTTGACATTCTGCCCGCCCGGCCCGGAGGCCCGGACGAAGCCGATCTCGATGTCGTTTTCGTCGATCGCAAGATCGCGGGCAATCCGCAGCATGGCACCACCACAGGAATCAGGAGGGCGCAGGATAGCGGTTTTGCGCGGAGTTTGCCGAGTCGTTACACGATATGCCAGTCGCTGGGCACCGCTCCCGCATTTGCGATGATGTGGGCATGGGCGATATCGCCGTTATCCCAGATCGACACCGCACCATTGTCATTGCGCCACAGGATGTCGCTGCGCCCGTTGCCGTCGTAATCGCCGGTATCGGCGATATGCCAGCTGTTCGGGACCACGCCTGGATTTGCGATGATGTGGGCGCCGCCGATCTGTCCGTTGTCCCAGATCGAAACCGCGCCGTTGTCGTTGCGCCAGAGAATGTCGTCGTGGCCGTTGCCGTCGAAGTCGCCGGTGCCGGAAATGTGCCAGCTGTTGGGGACCACGCCGGCATTGGCGATGATGTGGGCATTGCCGATTGCGCCGGCATCCCAGATCGAGACCGCACCATTGTCGTTGCGCCAGAGAATGTCGCTGAGACCGTCAGCGTCGAAGTCGCCGGTGCCTGAAATGTGCCAGCTGCTCGGGACCACGCCGGCATTGGCGATGATGTGGGCATTGCCGATCGCGCCGTTGTTCCAGATCGAGGCCGCGCCATTGTCATTGCGCCAGAGGATGTCGCTCTGTCCGTTGCCGTCGAAGTCGCCGGTGCCGGAAATGTGCCAGGTGTTCGGGACCACCCCTGCGTCAGCAATGATGTGGGCGCCGCCGATCTGCCCGTTATCCCAGATCGAGGCTGCGCCATTGTCGTTGCGCCAGAGCACGTCGTTGTGGCCGTTGCCGTCGAAGTCGCCCCTGCCTGCGATGTGCCAGCTGTTCGCAAAGGCGCCTGCATTGGCAATGATGTGAGCGTTGCCGATCTGGCCGTCATCCCAGATCGAGACCGTGCCGTTATCTCTCGCCCAGAGAATGTCGCTGTCGCCATTGGCGCTGAAGTCGCTCCGCGTGACCTTGAGCCCGGCAAAATCCTCGGCGCTCAATGCGGTCTTGACGACGTTCTGCAATGTCAGCGTATCGCCGCCCCCGAAATTGAACACGGTATTGGCGCCGGATTGCGACGCATGCGCCAGCACGTTGGCGAAGGTGGCGTGGAAGGCGGTGAGATCGATCCGGTCGTCGGTGTGGATGCCCGCCGCGAAATCCGTGACGGTATCCGCGCCATCGCCAAGCGCGAACACGAAGCGGTCGTCGCCGCCGCCGCCGGTGAGGGTGTCGGCGCCATGGCCGCCCGCGAGCCGATTGGCGTGCAAATCGCCGGTTATCTGATCGCCGAGCGGAGAGCCGGTAACGTTCTCGACATTGACAAGCGTATTGATCGCGCCATTGCCGGTCCGGATGATCCCGTTCGACAGGTTGACGTTCACCGCGCCCAACGCCGAATAGTCGATCGTGTTGACGCCGACATTGGCATTGGCGTCGTCGCCGCCGATGAACAGGATGTTGCCCGAGCCCGCGACCAGCGTGACGTTCGCGGCGCCGGCGAGAATGGTCTCGGCGCCGGTACCGCCATGGAGGGCGATATTTCCCGAGGCGCCGGCCTTGACCATGACGAAGTCATTGCCGCTGCCGAGGTTGACGGTCTTGTCGCCGGAGCCGAGCAGAATAGTATCGTTGCTCGACGCCGTGCCGTTCACCGTCAGCGCGCCGTTGCCGGCGTCGGTGTAGCGGAAGCCGGAATTGACGGCGAGCGTGGCTTGGCCGGCCAAAGGTGTTTGAACATTGGCGCCATTAAAGTTGTCGGGATTTAATACGTGCAAGTCGGCCGCTACCTGTCCTTCAGACGCGAATACGGCGTTGAATAGATACCCGTCAGGAAGTGCAACGACTCCGCCCGAGCTTGAGATGGCTTGAAATTTGATAGCGTGCGCCGGCTGTGCGAATAAAGCGGCAACTCCGGGCGAAACAGTCTGAGCAGCCGACCAAGAATCTCCGCTTAAAGTCCAGACCTTGAACGAAGCAACATCCGGGCTCCCGGGAAAAATCACCGAGCTTACCAGCGGTGAACCGGCGCTTTCTTCAAAGACAAAAGTCGTCCCAGCCGCTGGATCGAGCCATTTATCACCTAAAGCGGTAGCAATAAATGACAAACCTATTACGGATTCGGCGATTCCCGTCGCAAATAGTACTCCCTGGATGAATCCCACCCGTCCGAGATTAAATAATTCCTCGCTGGGAATACCCGGCTTAAATCCGTTAGACGGTATCGAGCCATTCAACTCCGGAATAACGGTCTTGAAGATGTCGTGATTGTCAAGAATAAATCGCGACTCATCTGGAAACGTTGGAGCCACCGAATCGATTGTATAAACATTTATTGACGTGCCTTGCATTGACACCCAATCGCCCGGCGTCCGTACGTCGACGTTGTAGCCCCCAAGCGGATCGGTATTGTGTGCAGAAATGGCGGGTTGCAGCGCGCTAGTCAGCAGCGGGCTATTCTTCAAGATACCTGCGCCGGGCGCATTGAATGCGACAGTGGAGTATCCCGAGGCCGCACCTACGATCTGCGCAATCGCCCCGCCGAGCGAATGTCCAGTCAGCGTGATTTGCGCTCCGGGATGATCAGCGACAACGTGTGCAAGTAATTTCGACGCGTCCTCTACCATCTTGATAAAGGGCGTAGTCGGAACTCCACTCGAAAATGAGGCAATATTCGCAGCCCATGTTTTCCAAAGTACTGTCCCGCGAAACGCGATGACAACCTGGGAACTATCACTGTTTACATAGGTGTATGCTTGAAAATCCGGATCATCGGCTGATTGTGCAACCTGCTCACCCGGGACCGTCGATGGATGCCAAAGCACATTTCCAGTCCCGATATTGCCTGAGGAATCAAAGATGTGTTGCGGGGCCCCTTTGGTGTAAGCATCCCCCGACATTCTTGCCAGCGTGAGCGTCGTTGGAACGGCCGGCCCGGTAAGTGTTAGCGGTCTGACGATGTCAGGTTCGCCAAACACGCCAGATAACCCATCGGCAAATATGCGTACCTGGCCAACAATAGCATTGCCGTCGAGGTTTAGCCCATTGGACAGGGGATTCGCCAATCCGGGATTGCCGTCGAAATAAAGGTCATCGATGCCCCAATTCCCCGAGAACGCCCAGAATATATTTATATCGGGAGTCCCCTGAGCAAAATCGCCAACCGCTTTTGTATCGTTTCCGGTGTGAGGAAAAAATAGATGGTCGTTGGGATCTGGATCGCCGACAGCCGTTGCCGACAAGAAATAGTTTGAAGCAGTCCCAAGGCCGGTAGCCTCTCCGTGAAGTCCCGCCACCTGCCTTGCTATATCGACATCCAAATCTAGGCTGAGGAACGCCGACGCTGAAACGTTGAATGCCGTCTCGTCATGATCACCGAGGTCCAGACGGTTCGTCCGAGGGTAAGTAAATTGTGCAGTAAAGTTGGTCATGCATCCCCGTCGCGGTTAGCCGCCGCAATTCGCAGGCAAGTGGTGCCGCTGGGTGATCCAGGCTTTCGAGTCATCGTCGGCGCACGGTCTCGTATTTCGCAATCGGTTCACGACGCGATTTCGCGGATTGGTGTAGTCTCAGATGAATACCTCGGCCCCGGATTCCCCAAATCAATCACATAAAGTGTATGGATACAATTACACTCGGATTGATTGTTTTCAACGGGAATTTATCGACGCTCACGTCCATCGAGCGGCACTCGACAGAACCGCGAGAAACTCCTTGCGGTCGCCGTGCGGGTAAAAGCCCGTCGATTAGGCGTGATGGCTAACTGGTGGGCACCCCGCCGCTCAATTCGCCGCCGGCGGCATCGCCGCCGGCTGCGCCGCGGCCTGCGGTGCGCGGCCGACGATCACGGTGTTGAGCCCCTCTCCCCACAGCCGTTGCGCCGCAGCTTTCGCATCCTCCAACGTCACCGCGTCGACGATGGAGTTGCGGCGCTCGATGTAGTCGATGCCGAGCTTGTCGATCTGGTATTGCAGCAGGGCGGACGCCAGTTTCGAGGAAGTGTCGAGCGCCAGCATCTGCGAGCCCTTGAGGTACGACTTGGCCTCGTCCAGTTCCTTTTGCGTCGGACCCTCCTCGGCCATGCGGCGGACTTCCTTCTCGATGGCGTCGACGCTCTCGCCGGCGCGGTCGGCGCGGGTCCCGGTGTTGCCGACGAACAGCGCGGAGTGCTCCATCCACAGCAGATATTCCGACACCGAATAAGCGAGGCCGCGCTTCTCGCGGACTTCGCGATAGAGCCGCGACGACGATCCGCTACCGAGGATGTGGTTGGCCACATAGGCCGCCATGAACTTCGGATCGTCGCGCCGGATGCCGGGGCCGCCGAACGTCACGAAGGTCTGCGGCACTTCCAGCGGGATGAAGAAACGCTGCGGCGGCTTGCTCGCCTCGATATCGGCAATCGGCGTCAGCTCGCCTTTGGCGGGCAGGGCGCCGAAGGTCTGGTCCAGCAGCTTGCCGAGCGTGGCCGCGTCGACGTCGCCGACCACGGCGACCTTCAGCGTATCCTTTGCCAGCACGCGGCGGACGTAGTCCTTGAGGTCGGCGGTCTGGATATTCGGAACGCTCTCCAGCGTGCCGTTCACCGGCCGGCCATAAGGATGCTCGCCATAGGCCAGCGCCAGGAATTTGCGGTTGGCGAGCGAGCCCGGATTGGACGTTTCGCGGCGCAAGCCCGACAGCACCTGGGCGCGAATGCGCTCGACATCGACTGAATCGAAATGCGGCGACGTCAGCGCCATCCGCAGGAGGTCGAAGGCCTCGTCGCGGGTGTCCTTGAGCATGCGCAGGGAGCCGCGGAAGGTGTCGCGGGACGAGGAGAAGCTGAGTTCGATGGCGCGGCGCTCGAGGCGCTCGTGAAACGTCTTGGAGTCGAGATCGCCGGAGCCTTCATCAAGCAGGTCGGCGACCATGTTGCCGACGCCGGGCTTGCCGGCGGGGTCCTGCGAGGCGCCGCCGCCGAAGGCATATTCCATCGCGATCAGCGGCACGGTGGCATCCTGCACGAACCAGGCTTCGATGCCGCCGGGCGAAATCAAGTGCTGGATTTTCGCCGCCGCGCGCGACGGCGTCGACGCCAATGGCGTCAGCACAACGCAGGCAATGAAAACCAAGGCAATGCGCCGCGTAAAAATCCGTCCCAATGTCACGAACGCTTCTCCTCGCGCTTTTGCGTGGTGTCCTTGATCAAATAGCCGGTCACCGAACGCTTCTTGTCGAGCCATTTTTGCGCGGCGGCGCGCACCTGCTCGGCGGTGACCGCGCGGATGCGATCCGGCCAGTTCCTGACATCGTCGACGCTCAAACCGGTGGTGATGGCCGCGCCATACCAGCGCGCAAGGCTCGCCTGGTTGTCCTGGGCGTAGATCGAGGCTGCGATCAGCTGGGTCTTGACGCGCTCCAGATCCTCGGCGCGGACCGCGTTCTGTGCGACTTCGGCGATCACGCCGTCGATGGCCTGTTCGACGGCTGCGAATTCGACGCCGGGCTTGGGCGAAGCCGAGATGGTGAATTGCGTATCGTCGAGCGCGGTGCCCTGGTAGCTGGCCTCAGTGCTGATCGCGAGCGGCTTGTCGATCACCAGCGCGCGATAGAGATAGGAGTTGCTGCCGCCGCCCATCAATTGCGCCAGCACGTCGAGCGCCGGGCTTTCGCCCGCTGCCGCGGTGGTCGCGGACGGCACCAGATAATAGCGCCGCACGCCGGGGTTCTCGACTCGCGGATCGGAAAGCGTGACGGTACGGGGCGCCGCGGGAACGGGTTCCTGCGGCCGCATGCGACGCGGCGGTATTGCCGGCTGCGGCGCGATCCGGCCGAAGGTCCGCTCCGCCAGGGGGCGGATCTCGTTGAGGTCGACGTCGCCGGCAATCAGCAGAGTGGCGTTGTTGGGCGCGTAGAAGCGTTTGTAGAACTCCAGCGCGTCTTCGCGGCTGAGCTTTTCGATTTCCTGGCGCCAGCCGATCACCGGCCGGCCGTAGGGGTGATTGAGATACAGCGCCGCCATGATCTGCTCGGAGAGGCGCGCATCCGGATTGTTGGCGAGGCGCATGTTGTACTCTTCGAGCACGACGTCGCGTTCGGGCAGCACGTTTTCGTCCTTGAGCACGAGACCGGTCATGCGGTCGGCCTCGAATTCCATCATCCGGGGCAATTGCTCGCGCGGCACGCGCTGGAAATAGCCGGTGTAGTCGGTGGAGGTGAAGGCATTCTCGTTGCCGCCGATTCTGAGCACGGTCTGGGAGAATTCGCCGGCCGGATGCGCGGCGGTGCCCTTGAACATCAGATGTTCGAGAAAATGCGCGAGCCCGGATTTGCCCGGCGTCTCGTCCGCGGAGCCAACCTTGTACCAGATCATCTGCGTGACCACCGGGGTACGATGATCGGGGATCACCACGACCTGCATGCCGTTGGCAAGCGTGAAGCTGGCGGGGCGTTCGGAGGTGACGGTGGGCTGGGCGCGGACGCCGGGCGCCGCGACAGCGAATGTCAAAGCGAACGCGAGGAACCAGCAAGTGAGAAAACGGTGTGAGGACATCATGACCTGTCTGCCGGGCCGAACGGGAAACGTTCGGGATATATGGCGGTTTCATACACCGCGCGGCTGCCGGTGACCCGTTACAAAACCGAAAGACAGGCGCTATCGATCGCCGTATTTGCCCTGGGAGGGATTGTATTCTTTGTTCAGCGATTCCTTCGGCCCGGTGCCGTAGGCGTAATTCGGCGACGGCGTCTGGTATCCGGGCGGCGGCATCGTAAGCGAGTCGCGCGCCGGCTCGCCTTTGAACGGTGCGGTCTCGCTCTTGTTGCCCTTGAACATTCCCATAAAGCCGCCGTCAAAACCGAGCTGCGAGGGGCTGAGGATCGGATTGTTGTACGAATTGCCGGGCGGCGCATTGTCGGTGCTGGCGCGCTTCGAACTGGCCGGCTTGGCGCCGACCGCGAGTTCGCTCGGGGTCAGGATCCGGCTCGCTTCGATCGGATCCTTGTTCTCCTTCTTGCGCAACTCCTTGACTTCCTTGCGCCGCTTCACCTCGGGATCCTTCGGCCAGTTCGGCACGGGAGCTTCGACGGCGGCAGCGGCCGGCGGCGGCAGCTCGTTCCTCGGCGGGATCACCAGCGGCGAGCGCTCGCGGTATTCGATCCCGGTATTTTCCATGTTGGTGCCGCCGAGCCCGGTCATGATCTGCTTGATGATTTTTTCCTCGAAGGTGGAATCATCCTCGTCGTCCTCGGCGCGGGCGGCGTTGGCCGACATCAGCAGACCGATTCCCAAGGCCACGCTGGCGAGGCGCAGCGCGCGCATCATCGTCCGTGACCGGCTCTGCCCGGTCCAACCGCTGCTTTCGGTCTGGCGCATCGCGTCAATCCTGCCCAAATTTCGCTGCGGAATGCCGATCCCGGCAGAACTCCGCCCCATATTGACCCTCAATCGACCCCGCCCGCCCGTATCAGCCCCGATCAGGGCGCTTTTACGGCGGGTTCCCCGAAGAAAGAATCATACAGCAGGGCCGCAACGCCAGCAACAATCGCGGTATCGGCGAGGTTAAACACGTACCAACTCAGGTCTTTTTCGCCGAGTTGGACGTGGAACAGGGCGAAATCGACGACCGCGCCATAGGCGAGGCTGTCGATGGCGTTGCCGATGGCGCCGCCGATGATCAGGCCCAGCGCAATCGCGGCAATGCGGGTCTGCGCACGCGCCATCCAGATCGCCAGCACAACCACCGCGGTTGCCTTGATGGCGAGCAGCAGCGCCTGGCCGGCCGCGCTCTCGGTCTGGAACCAGCCGTAGCTGATGCCGGTATTCCAGGCCAGCACCAGGTCGAAAAACGGGGTGACCCTGACCGCACCGCGGCGCGCGATGTCGAACACGAACAGCAGCCAGAGCTTTGTCGCCTGGTCGAGGACCAGCACGGCGACCGCCGCGATGAGGCCGGAGCGGAGGCGGGGGGTCATGTGCATGCCGCCGCCAAAAAATCCGCCGTCGTCCCGGCGAACGCCGGGACCCATAACCCCTGTCGTTGCAGTTCAGGCGAAGTAGCAGCCAAGCTGTCGAACCCTCTCGTTCAGATCGAGACGCCGGTGGTTATGGGTCCCGGCGTTCGCCGGGACGACGAGGTTATCCGATCCCCAGCGCCTTCCATTCCCGCAGCGCCTGGGCGTCGCGCGGCGAGACGTCGGGATAATCGGGGTCTTCGCCGACCGTGGAAAGAATTTTCCAGGAGCGTGCGCATTTGGTGCCGACGGCTTTTTCGACCACGACGGCGACACCGGGAATGTCGTTCAGGCGGAATGCGCCGGCCGGCGCGTCGCCTTCCCTGATTTCATAATTCGAGGTGATGCAGACTTCGGCGAGATCGACGTCGAACAGCGTGGCGAGCAGTTCCCTGTTCGAGACATAAACGATCGGCGAGGCCTCCAGCGACGAGCCGATGCGCTTGGCGGCGCGCTCGAGTTCCAGCGCGCCGGTGACAACGCGCCGGACATTGCGGATGATTTCCCACTTCGCGGCCAGCGCGTCGTCGCGGAACGATCCGAGGCCATCCGGAAACAGCGTGAGATGCACCGATGGCTCGGCGTCCGGCCGGTACAGCCGCCACGCCTCTTCGCATGTGAACGACAGCGCCGGCGCCAGCCATTTCAGGATCGCGTCGCAGATCATGTCGATGGCGGTAAGCGCGGCCTTGCGCGGCCGCGACGACGGCGGATCGCAATACAGCGTGTCCTTGCGGATGTCGAAATAGAACGCCGACAGTTCGGTATTCATGAACGCCGCAAGCGAAGCCACCACGGTCTTGTAGTCGAAATCCGCATAGGCCCGGCGCACCATGGCGTCCTGGCCCGCGAGCTGATGCAGCATATAGCGCTCCAGCTCCGGCATCCCGGGATGCGCGACCGCATCGCCGGGCGCAAAATGGTGCAGCGTGCCCAGCATCCAGCGGATGGTGTTGCGCAGCTTGCGGTAGCTCTCGACGGTGTTTTTCAGGATTTCCGGCCCGAGCCGCTGGTCGTCGGCGTAATCGGTGGCGCAGACCCAGAGGCGCAGGATGTCGGCGCCGGAGTCCTTGATGACTTTCTGCGGCTCGACGGTGTTGCCTAAAGACTTCGACATCTTGCGGCCGTTCTCGTCGAGCGTGAAGCCGTGGGTCAGCACGATGTCGAACGGCGCGCGTCCGCGCGTGCCGTTGCTTTCCAGCAGCGACGACTGGAACCAGCCGCGGTGCTGGTCCGAGCCTTCCAGATACATCACGGTGTCGTCGCCGCCGTCCACTTTGCGGACGATGTGGCCGAGTTGCGGAAAGTGCTGGCGGTCTTCCAGCACGAAAGCGTGGGTCGATCCGGAATCGAACCAGACGTCGAGAATGTCGTCGACCTTCTGCCAGGGTTCGCCGGCGCGTTCGCCGAGAAAACGCTCGCGCGCGCCGTCCATGTACCAGGCGTCGGCGCCGGATTCTGAGAAGGTCTCGACGATACGATGATTGACGCGTTCGTCCTGCAGGATCTCGACCGAGCCGTCGTCGTTCTCCTTGACGAACACCGCGATTGGAACGCCCCAGGCGCGCTGCCGCGAGATCACCCAGTCGGGCTTTGAATTGACCATTCCGTTGATGCGGTTCTGCCCCGAGGGCGGCACCCATTGCGTTACCGAAATCGCGCGCTGCGCGCGGGCGCGCAGGGTATCGCCGGGCTTGGCCTTGCCGTCGTCCGCAATGTCCTTGTCCATCGCGATGAACCATTGCGGCGTGTTGCGGAAGATCACCGGCTTCTTCGAGCGCCACGAATGCGGATATTGGTGTTTCAGCCGCCCGCGCGCCAGCAGCATGCCGGCCTCGACCAGCGCCTTGATCACCGCCTCGTTGGCGTCGCCTTTTTCACCCTTGTCGTTGATGACGCGTTTTCCGGTGAAGCCGGGAGCCTGCTCGGTGAAGGCGCCGTTTTCGTCGACGGTGTAGGGGATCGTGGTGTTGATGCCGCGCCGCTCAAGCTTGCGCGCATTGGCGGTCCAGATATCAAAATCCTCTCGGCCGTGGCCGGGCGCGGTGTGAACGAAGCCGGTGCCGGTGTCGTCGGTGACGTGGTCGCCTTCAAGAAGGGGCACAACAAAATCGTAGCCGCCCGCGAGTCCAGCGAGTGGGTGCGAGCAGGTAAGCTTTTCCAACCCGGAAAGATTAGTCTCTTTGACCATCTTCCAACCGGTCACCTTCGCAGCTTTGAAGACTTCTTCCGCGAGTTTGTTTGCAAGGATTAGCCGATCACCCACCTTGGCCCAATTACCCTCAGGCGCTTCCGTTATCTCATAAAGTCCGTAAAAGATCTTTGACGAGAAAGAAATTGCGCGGTTGCCCGGCAATGTCCAAGGCGTCGTTGTCCAAATGACCACACTCGCGTCTTTGTAGAATTCCGGCGCGTTCTTAACCGGAAACTTCACCCACACCGTATCGCTGGTATAATCCTCGTACTCGACCTCCGCCTCCGCCAGCGCGGTCTTTTCCACCACGCTCCACATCACCGGCTTGGAGCCGCGATACAGCGTGCCGTTGGCGGCGAACTTCATCAGCTCGCGGGCGATCGCGGCTTCGGCGAAATAGTCCATGGTGGCGTAGGGATGATCCCAGTCGCCGATGATGCCGAGCCGCTTGAATTCCTCGCGCTGCACGTCGAGCCAGTGCGAGGCATAGGCGCGGCACTCCCTGCGGAACGCCACCATCGCCGCGGAATCCTTAAAATCCGGCTTCGGCTTGCCCTTGGAGCGGTAGTTCTCTTCCTCGATCTTCCATTCGATCGGCAGGCCGTGGCAGTCCCAGCCCGGCACGTAATTGGAATCGTGCCCCAGCATCTGCTGGCTCTTGGTCACCACGTCTTTCAGGATCTTGTTCAGCGCATGGCCGATATGGATGTTGCCGTTGGCGTAAGGAGGGCCGTCATGCAGCACGAATTTGGCGCGGCCGGCCGAGGCCTGGCGCAGTTTCTCGTACAGTCCGATTTCGTCCCAGCGCTTGAGGATCTCCGGCTCGCGCTGCGGCAGCCCCGCGCGCATCGGGAATTCCGTCTGCGGCAGATAGAGGGTTTTGGAATAGTCGTTGGCACCCGGCTTCGCAGCGGCGGCGGTCTTCTGTTGATCGTTCATGACGGCTCTGATCAGGCGTTGGCTTGAGGGGAAGGCGAATACGGAACATCCCGGTCTTGCGCTGAGCCTAAAACTCAGGCGGAAGCCGGGCCGCTAATGCCGATTATGATGCGCCATGCCAACATGGGCTCTCCATAGCAGCCAACGGACGAAATCGCAAAGCCCCGCCACACCCAACACCGTCATCCCGAGGGCCGCGCGTTAGCGCGGCGTCTCGAAGGATGGCCGCGGGCGCCGGTGCCTGTGGCCGATCCTTCGAGGCTCGCCGCTTTGCGGCGAGCACCTCAGGATGACGGAGAGGACGGGCCGATCTCCCCCAGCCTCGGAAACGCGCCGGGCGCTGCGGCCAGCGCCGCACGGGCCTTGGCGCTGTCGTCATCCATTTGTCGCACCAGCGCCTCGATGCCCTCGAATTTCAGCTCATCGCGGATGAAGGCGATGAAGGCGACATCCAGCGTTGCCCCGTAAAGGTCGCCCTTGAAATCGAACAAAAACACTTCCAGCAGCGGCGCGCCGTTGTCGAAGGTCGGGCGGCGCCCAAAACTGGCGACGCCGTCGAACAGCCTGCCGTCATGGCCGACCCGCACCGCATAGATGCCGTGCTTGAGGCCGCAATTCCTGTCGAGTTTCATGTTTGCGGTGGGATAGCCGAGATCGCGGCCGCGTTTTTCGCCGTGGATCACCTTAGCCGTGACGAACCACGGGCCGCCGAGCATCGCGGTGGCATCCGCAATCTGCCCCTCGGCCAGCGCCATGCGGATCGCGCTCGATGAAACCGGGCGTTCCTCGATATCGACATGGGGCTGCACGTCGACCTTGATGCCGAGGCCGGGGGCCTCGCTGACCAAGAGACCGGGCGAGCCGACCCGGCCCTTGCCGAAATGAAAGTCGTAGCCGACCGCGATGCCGCTGATGCCGAGCCGCTCGATCAGATCATGGTGAATGAAATCCTGCGCCGTGGTGCCGGCGCGCGCCTTGTCGAAGGTCATGACCACGGCGCCGGCAAGGCCGGCACCTGCCAAGAGGCGCAGCTTGTTGGTCTCGCTGCTCAGGCGGAATTGCGGGGTGTTGGGGCTGAAAAAGCTGCGCGGATGCGGCTCGAACGTCACCGCCAGCGCCGGCCGGTCAAGGCTGTGCGCCATCTCGAGCGCGGCCGTAATGACGGCGCGGTGGCCGAGGTGGACGCCATCGAAATTGCCCATCGCCACCACCGCCCCCCTGGGGATCGCGGCGTGGGGCGTGGTGTCGCGGATAACGGCAAAACGGGGCGTCATTTGCTGGATTCGAAGGCTCAATCCGGGGCGGGGGCGGGACCGTGACGCGGAGGCGCCGGCGAAGTCAAGCGGACCCGGAACTGTACTCCGGCACCCCCGGGTTAACGGGCTGTTTAAGGCGGGATGCTAGTCAAGGGGCAGGTTGGCGGTGGCGATCGGGTTTATCCGGCGCCACCCGCATGAGGCGGCGGGTCCCTGGGGAGCTTGAAGATGCCGGTTGATTTGTCGATGTCGGTTCTTGTGGTGGACGACTACAACACCATGATCCGCATCATACGCAATCTTCTCAAGCAGCTCGGCTTCCAGAATATCGACGACGCCAGCGACGGCTCGGCGGCGCTGACCAAGATGCGGTCCAAGAAATACGGCCTGATCATCTCCGACTGGAACATGGAGCCGATGACCGGCTACGACCTGCTCCGCGAAGTCCGCGCCGACCCCAATCTCGCCACCACGCCGTTCATCATGATCACCGCGGAATCCAAGACCGAGAATGTGATCGCCGCCAAGAAGGCCGGCGTCAACAACTACATCGTCAAGCCCTTCAACGCCGCCACGCTGAAGACCAAGATCGAGGCGGTATTCCCGGACATGGCGACCGCGTAAGACGCTTCACCACACACCGACGTCGTCCCCGCGAAGGCGGGGACCCATACGCCGTGTCGCTGATGTTTCGGGAAGCGTTAGTGTCCTCGTTGGACTGCCGCGCGTTATCACGAACGCCAGGGGTTATGGGTCCCCGCCTGCGCGGGGACTACGCCGAGTGTGGAGAGCCTCACCACCTCAGCTCCCGCATCAGCGCCAGCGGCGGGTGGCCGAACAGTTCCTTGACCGAAGCCGGATCGAGCTGATCGATACCCTCGAAATCCTCGGCGTGGATGCCGCGCGTGACGAACAGGCAATTGATCCCGAATCCATGGGCGCCGGCGAGATCGGTGCGCACGGAGTCGCCGATCGCCAGCACGCGGGCAAGCGGCGTCGCCGCCTTGCGGCGCTCGGCCGCCAGTTCCACGGCGCGTTCGTAGATCGGACGGTGCGGCTTGCCGTAGAAGATCACGTCGCCGCCGAGCTCGCGGTAGAGTTCGGCGATGGCGCCGGCGCAATAGATCAGCCGGTCGCCGCGTTCGACCACGATGTCCGGGTTGGCGCAGATCATTCGCAGGTTACGTTCGCGCGCGAGCAGCAGCATGCCGCGATAGTCTTCCGCCGATTCGGTTTCGTCGTCGAACAGTCCGGTGCAGACGATGTAGTCGGCCTGCTCCAGCGGCGCCAGCACCGGATCGAGCCCGCGATAGATCGAATTGTCGCGCTCGGGTCCGAGCCAGTACAATTTCTGTCCCGGATGATCGGCGACGAAGTGACGGGTCAGATCCCCGGAACTGACGATCGCGTCGTAGATCTCGTCGGGCACCTGCAGCTTGCGCAGCTGCCGCTGCACCAAATCCGCCGGCCGCGGCGCGTTGGTGATCAGGATCACCGTGCCGCCCTGCCGGCGAAACGCATGCAGAGCCGCGCAGGCCTCAGGGAATGACTCAAGGCCGTTGTGCACCACGCCCCAGATGTCGCTCAGCACGACATCGACCTCGCTTACGAGATCGCGCAGGTTCTCGACAAATCGAAGCGTCATCGCCTACGCCGTCATTCCGGGGCGAGGCCACCGGGTCCGCGCAAAGCGCGGCCCGATGACAGGCTCCGCCTCGAACCCGGAATCCAGAACCACGCGCCAAACCTCTGGATTCCGGGTTCGCGCGAAGACGCGCGCCCCGGAATGACGGGGGCGCTCAGCCCGGGCCGACGGCGCGGCGTGCCAGCGCGGCGTTGCCTGATAAGCGCTGAGGATCTGCCTTGAGCGCATCGGGAGCGGGTCTTGCTGCGGCATTGGGAACCTGTGTCTTGTCCGGGGCCTCGCCGGTAGCAGACGCCGTCTCCGGCCGCAACGGCCGAGGTGCTGCGAACAAGAATCCCTGCCCGAACCGCACGTCATAGTCGAGCAGGTCGACCACCGCACGTTCGCCCTCGATCCGCTCCGCGATCAGATCGACGCCGAAACGGCCGAGCAGGTCGGATAAATCCGAAGGATGAATGTCGGACGCCGAGGTCTGCCGCTGGTCCAGTAACAGCGAAGCCGGCACCTTGATGAAACGCACGCCGCGGTCGGCGAGTTCGCGCGGTTCGATCCTGAGGTCGGTGACGTGGTCGATCGAGAAGCGGTAGCCGCGCTGCGCCAGCGCAGCGAGGTGCTCGGTCTCCGTGGCCCCGAGATTGCGGAACGTGCTCTGCTTGAATTCGAGCACGAAGGATGCCGCCAGCGCGCGGTTGGCCTCGAGGAAATCCAGGCACTGCGCGAAGGTTGCGGGATTGCTCAAGGTCGCCGCTGCGACGTTGCAGAATATCCCGACCTCCTTGTTGCGCACCATCAGCCGGCGCAGCACCTGCACGCATCGCAGCATCACCATATGGTCGATGCGCCCCATCAGCCCTGCGGCCTCGGCCGTGCCGATAAAGTCGTCGGGGGTGAGGATCCGGTCCTGGTCGTCGCGCAGCCGCGTCACCGCCTCGTAGAACCGCACCTTGCGTTGCGGCAGCGTCACCATCGGCTGCAGATAGATATCGATGCGGTTGGCCTCGATGGCGTTCTTCACCGCGGCAAGGATCTGCGGGCTGCTGCGGCCGGCGGCATCGGCAGCGGAAGCGGCGGCTGCGGCGGCCGGTTCGGCAACGGCTGCGCCGGGATCTTGCGCGGCCTCGGCGGCAAACGGCAATTGCGTGCGCCGATGGTCGGGATCGTTCCCCGGCGAGGGAGCCGCCGGTACGCCCGACGCCAGCATGTCGTCGTGGCTCGCCACCGACACCGCCAGTTGCTGCACCAGCACGCCAAGTTCGGCGATCTCGCCGGCCACCGATTGCACGCGGTCGGCATTGGCGGAATTCGCCGACACCACCCGGCCTTCGACCAAGGCGAGACGGCGTCCGAATTCGGCGACCTGGCGGGCGAGGTCGGCGGTGCCGCGCGACAGGTCGGCGATCTGGCCGCCGACGTCGGTGCGGTCGCGCAGCCGCATCGACACCGCGTTGTAGAGGATCATGAAGGTCAGCGCGGTCAGCGCCACGATCGCGGATTCCATGGCCGAGATGCCCGCCACCGAATACAGCACGAGGCCCAAGGAGGCAGCGACCAGCACCATGCAGATGGCGACGAAAATCGTGGAAATGCGAATCACGCGCGCAAGGTCCTCAAACCCCAGGGAGTCCGGGCTCGCCCGGCGCTGCGACCTTAGCATTATTGTTGATTCGAAAAGCGGGGGGTTGTTGAGAACTCGGCCGTGCACTCATAAATCGGGGGTCAGGCACGCCTGCACCACCAACCCTTAACGAGCCTCCAGGCGGCCTAGCTAGCCGGCAGATTGCTTGCCATCGACCATCGAAACAACCGTCGATGCGAGATCAGCAGTCGATTCCACCAGTCGATCTGCGCCGGCAGTCTCGAGTTCGTCTCGGGACCCATAACCCCAGAGCACGCCGACACCGCGCATTCCAACCGCGTGGGCACCGGAAATATCATGCCGGCGGTCCCCGACCGTCAGACTGTGGGACGGAAAGAGGTTGTGCTGGGACAAAATATAAGCAAGCAGTTCAGGCTTACGGTCGCGCCCGCCGCCCGGCACCGAACCGTGAATGCCATCGAAGTAGGTTGCAAACCCCAGATGGTGCAGAATGCGGCTCGCGAAAGTTTCCCGCTTCGACGTTGCCAGATAGATTCGCAATCCGGCCTCTCGCATCTCTTCAAGCGATTGGCCGATTCCCGGATAGGGATTGCTGCCGAGAAAGCCGCTCTCGCCATAATGTTGGCGATACGCCGCGACGGCTTCGTCGACCCTGTCGTCGCCATAGGGTTGCAGCAAGACCCGCATAATGTCTTCAAGCGGCGGCCCGATGAAACGCTTGATGTCGAGTGCTTGGTCCGGTTCATGCCCGAGAGCACGCAGCGCCGCCAGGCAGCTTGCCAAAATGCCGGGCTGCGAATCGATCAAGGTGCCGTCGAGGTCCAGAAGAACGCAGCGGGTCGGGGTCATGCTCGAACATAACCGCCGGGGGCCGGCGAGTACATGTTCGGGTGGTCCGGAGTCCGCTTACGTCATGAACGGCCCTGATCGGTCGGGCTGCGGCGGCGCGCTAACGAGTTCACGCTCTAGTCCTGCGCCGCGCCCACGGTGTCGGCCATGACCGCGCCGCGGGCGCCGAGCGGTTTTGGATGCCCGACGGTGGTATCGACCGCGGTCTGGTGCTCGATTTCCGAGTTCAGTTCGGCGCCGCACAGCACGATGATGGCCGACATCCACATCCACATCATCAGGCCGATCGCGGCGCCCAGCGAGCCGTAGGTGGCGTCGTAATTTCCGAAATTGGAGAGATACCACGACAACAGCGCGGAGCCTGCGATCCACAGCAGTGCCGCGGTCACTGCGCCGACGCTGAGCCATTTCCATTGCGCCTCGCGCCGGCTCGGCCCGAACCGGTAGAGAACCGCAAGGGCCAGCAGCAGCATTGCCAGCAATAGCGGCCACCGGACCAGGCTGACGATCAGCTTGCTCTGGCTGCCGAGCCAGAGATGATCCAGCGCCAGCGGCAAGGCCACCACGGAGCCTACCATGAGCAGCAGCGCCACGATGCCGCCGGCCGTGAAGGCCAGCGACAGCAGGTTCAATTTGATGAAACTGCGCTTCTCGCGCTCCTCATAGACCACGTTGAGGGCGTCGATCACCGCCTTGACCCCGGCATTGGCGCTCCACAGCGCGAGCGCCAGGCCGAACAGGAAGGTAAAGCCGAGCGTGGTGTTGCCCTTGGCGAGCACGCGCGCGATCTGGTCCTGCACGATGGTAAACGAGCCCTCGGGGAGCATCAGCGACAGCGTTTGCAGGTTGTCGCCGATGGTCGAGGGGTTGGCGAACAGGCCGTAGCACGACACCAGCGCGGTGATCGCCGGAAATACCGCGAGCAGCCCGAAGAACACCACGCCGGCGGCAATCGCAAGCAGCCGGTCTTCGCCGGTGCGCTCATAAGTGCGCCACAGGATGTCTTTCCAACCGGCCCACGGAATCTGCAGCGGGCTTTTGGAGCGCCGCCCGCGGCCGCGCTGCGACAGTTCCTCCGCGAACGCAGCGGGAGGAGGCGGAGGCGCTTGCGACGGACCGATTTGGGGCGCGTCCGAAACCGGCGGTTGTTCCGCCTGCCGTTCGTCCGCCAGCGCTCCCATGCCCCGAATTCCTCATGCCAAAGGAGCCGACGTGCTCCTGTCATGATTGAACGTGGACGCGTTTCGAATGTTCCGCTGCGCTTCGGAAGCGGCAGCGCGCTCCCTCTCCCCGCTCTTCTTCGCGGGGAGAGGGTTGGGGTGAGGGGCGAGGCACTGGGCTTGCGAAGTTTGCGGCCTGTCGGGTCGGATCGGCGTGCGCTACCCGACCCGCGGATTCCGAAGTTTGGATTGAATGCAGTGCCTTGCCCCTCACCCGAAGCCTTCGCTGCGCTGCGGCTTCGACCTCTCCCCGCGCAAGAGCGGGGAGAGGTTTAAGAAACCCTACGCCACCGCGCGGATCACCTTCGCCACCTTGTCGACGATCTCGCCGATCTGGTCCTCGCTGACGATCAAAGGCGGCGTCAGCGCCAGGGTGTCGCCGGCGACGCGGAGCATCAGGTCGTTGTCGTGGAAGGCGCTGTTGAGGCCGTCGAAGCCGCGCTTGCCCGGCGCGTCCGCGCGGGGGCTGAGGTCGATGCCGGCGGTCAGGCCGACGGTGCGGATGTCCACCACATTGGGTTCCTTGCGCAGGCTCATCACCGCATCGGCGAATTTCGGCTCGAGCTTGTTTGCGCGCTCGAACAGCTTTTCGTCGCGGTAGATGTCGAGCGTGGCAAGGCCCGCGGCGCAGGCCAGCGGATGCGCCGAATAGGTGTAGCCATGGGTCAGCTCGACCATGTGGTCGGGGCCGCTCATGAAGGCGTCGTGGATGGTGTCGCGCACCAGCACGCCGCCCATTGGCGCTGCGCCATTGGTCACGCCTTTTGCAAAGGTCAGCATGTCCGGCAGCACGCCGTAGCGCTCGGCGGCGAACGCAAAGCCGAGCCGGCCGAAGCCGGTGATGACCTCGTCGAAGATCAAGAGGATGCCGTACTTCGCCGTGATCTCGCGCAGCCGCTTCAGGTATCCTTTCGGCGCCGGCAGCACGCCGGTCGATCCTGCCATCGGCTCGACGATGACGGCGGCGATGGTGGAGGCGCCGTGCAGGTTGACCAGCCGCTCCAGCTCGTCCGCGAAATGCGCGCCATATTCCGGCTCGCCCTTGCTGAAGGCCTGCTTGTCGCGGTCGTAGGTCGCCGGCAGATGATCGACGCCGGCCAGCAGCGTGCCGAACATCTTGCGGTTGTTGACAATGCCGCCGACCGAGGTGCCGCCGAAGCCGACGCCATGATAGCCGCGCTCCCTGCCGATCAGCCGGGTGCGGGTGCCCTGGCCGGCCAGCTGGTGATACGCCAATGCGATCTTCAGCGCGGTGTCGGCGGCTTCCGATCCCGAATTGCAGAAAAACACGTGGTCGAGGCCGTCAGGCGCCAGATCGGCGATGCGGCTCGCCAGCTCGAAGGCCTGCGGAATGCCGAACTGGAACGGCGGCGCGTAATCCAGCGCCGCGGCCTGCTCGGCGATCGCCGAGGAGATCTGCGTGCGGCCATGGCCGGCATTGCAGCACCACATGCCGGCGGCGGCGTCGATGATCTTGCGGCCGTCGACGGTGAAATAGTGCATGTCCTTGGCGCCGGCGAGCAGCCGCGGGTTTTTCTTGAACGCGCGGTTGGCGGTGAACGGCATCCAGTGCGCGGCAAGATCGTTCGGCACGTTGACGGCGGGTCGGGCAGGGCTTTTGTCGAGCATTTTGGCCTCTTGGGACTCGGGCGCGGCGGATTTGCGCGGCACGCTATCAGCTTCGGCAGGCGGCGGAAATGGACAACTGCGCGCAGTTCAAGCAGGTCAGGCAGGCGGTTTGAGGGCGCGGTCTCGTGTCCCGGACGCGGTGCGGCATTCTTCATGCCGCTCCGCAGAGCCGGGACCCCGGTTAAGCGAGCACCGGGGCCCCGGCTCTGCAGCGCACCGCTCCGCGAAGGGCTACGCGCTGCGCTGCGTCCGGGGCACGAGCCTGTGCTTGCCGCGTCCCGCATCGGCTGATACCAACCCGGCCGATGGCCGAAAAACCCAAAAAGCCGCAAAAACTCCGCGCCCGCCTGCCGCGCGGGCTTGCCGACCGCGGCGCGGCCGAGATCGCCGCGACCCGGCGCATGACGGAGACCATCCGCGAGGTGTTCGAGCGCTACGGTTTCGAGCCGGTGGAGACGCCGGCAATGGAATACACTGACGCGCTGGGTAAATTCCTGCCCGACCAGGACCGCCCCAACGAGGGCGTGTTCTCGTTCCAGGACGACGACGAGCAATGGATCAGCCTGCGCTACGACCTGACCGCGCCGCTGGCGCGCTATGTCGCGGAAAATTTCGACTCGCTGCCAAAACCGTATCGCAGCTACCGCGCCGGCTACGTCTACCGCAACGAAAAGCCGGGCCCCGGCCGCTTCCGCCAGTTCATGCAGTTCGACGCCGACACGGTGGGCAGCGCCTCGCCCGCGGCGGATGCCGAGATGTGCATGATGGCGGCGGATACGATGGAGGCGCTGGGTCTGAAAGGACAGTACGTCGTCAGAGTGAACAACCGCAAGGTGCTCGATGGACGAATGGATAGCCTTGGTATCACTGACGTTAGTCAGAAACTGACAAGCTTACGCGCCATAGACAAGCTGGATAAATTTTCGCTCAACGAAGTTCAAAAGCTGTTAGGAGAAGGGCGTTGGGACGGCGGCGAAGAGGGCAAAGGCGATTTCACAAAAGGTGCTGGACTGAATGAAGTCCAGATTGAAGGCCTTTTGGCTCTATTTGGGCCGGGTGGCGTCACCAGCGTTGATGGCGGTCTATGGATGGTTGGCCAGCCGACTGATGTCGGCCAACGTGCGCCTGGCGAAGAAATTGAGGATGCGGGCTTAGACGAACTCCAACAAATTCAGGACTTGGTTCGCGCGTCTGGTTATGGTGAAGATCGAATTCGTATTGATAAATCCGTCGTGCGCGGCTTGGAATATTACACTGGCCCGGTCTACGAAGTAGAACTCCTGCTCGAAACCAAAGACGAAAAAGGCCGCCCCGTGCGCTTCGGCTCGGTCGGCGGCGGCGGGCGATATGATGGTCTGGTGTCGCGGTTTCGCGGTGAGCCGGTGCCGGCGACGGGATTTTCGATCGGTGTGTCGCGGCTGCAGGCGGCGCTCACGATGCTCGGCAGGCTGGACACCAAGCCGGAGTTCGGACCGGTGGTGGTGACGGTGTTCGGAGGCGAGACTGCCGGTTACCAGAAAATGGTCGCGACCTTGCGTAACGCCAACATCCGCGCAGAGCTTTATCTTGGAAATCCGAAGCATAGCCTCGGCCAGCAGATGAAATACGCTGATCGGCGGAATTCGCCCTGTGCGATTATTCAAGGTTCGGACGAGAAGGCGAATGGCAAAATCCAGATCAAGGATCTCATCCTCGGTGCTGGCCTCGCCGAGATAAAAGACCGCGAGGAATATTTGAAGAAGCAGGCCGCGGCGCAGTACGAAGTCGACGAGGACAGGATCGTCGAGGCCGTGCGCGAGGTGCTGGCGCGGCATGACGTGAAGTGGGGGTAACGGGAGTCGAAGTTTGAATTCAAACGTGCCAGACTAACAACACCGTCATTCCGGGGCGCTCGCTCAGCGCCAAAATTGACTACATCAATTTTGGCGCTGAGCGAGTGAGCCCGAAATCCATAACCACGATTGGTGTTTATGGATTCCGGGCCTGCGCCAAGGGGCGCATCCCGGAATGACGGTGGAAAATTTGGCGAAATCACTGATCAATTAGCAAAAGCAAAGGGAGAGACCAACATGCCTGAGATCACCGTAAGCATGGCCGCCGGCCGCACCGACGAGCAGAAGGCCGGGATGATGCGCGACATCACGCAAGCGCTGGTGAAGAACCTCGGCGTCGACGCCGACGCCGTCGTGATCCAGATCAACGAGGCGCCGCTGGCGCACAAGATGAAGGGCGGCAAGACGTTTGTGGAGCGCAGGGCCGCGCAGAAGTAGGGCGCGACACCTTCACGAGTCGTCCCCGCGCAGGCGGGGACCCATAACCACTGACGGTAATGGTTGCAGAAGGCCTCTGCCCGAGTGCCGAAACGATAGGACACGGCGTATGGGTCCCCGCCTGCGCGGGGACGACGTTGTGCTTGGGGCTCGGCTCCGCATTCCAGGACTCACCATGGACGCCCGTGAGGTCATCACCGTCGGCATGAGCGCCGAGCGCATCATTACGGTGAGGCCCGACCTCACCGTCAAACATTTCGTGCCGAAAATGCCGGCGGTGTTTGCGACGCCGATGATGATCATGGAAATGGAGATGGCGTCTGCCGACGCCGTCGCGCCGCATCTTGCGCAGGGTTGGGTCACGGTCGGCACCGAGGTCGATATCCGCCATCTCGGGGCCTGTGCCGTCGGCGCGCAAATACGGACCATGGCGCGGGTGATCACGGTGGAGCGCCGGGTGATCCGCTTCGAGGTCGAAGCTTTCGAGGGCGATCGCAAGATCGGCGAGGGCCGCCATGCGCGCGGGCTGGTCAACGTCGCCAGTTTCGAGAAGCGGTTGGGCGCGCAACACACCCCGCCGTCATCCTGAGGTGCGAGCCTCTTCGGCGAGCCTCGAAGGATGGCCGCGGGCGCGTGTGGCCCATCCTTCGAGGCTCGCCGTGAAGAACGGCGAGCACCTCAGGATGACGGCGGTGGTGTGGGACTGCCGTCCAACCTTACTTCGCCGGCATCATCCCCTTCAGCTTTTCCATGTCCGTGATGTTCATCTTAAAACCGCCGGGCATCACGATATCGCCGGGCTTCTGGTCCGCTGCGCAGGCGCCGAGCCATTTGGCTTGCAGCGTCATGTCGGTGTCGCGCGGCGCGCCGGCGGGCGCGCCGTCATTGTGCGAGGTGACCTTGACCGAATAGGCGGAGTTGAAGTCTCCGGTCACTTCCGAATGCGAGGTCATGGTGGTGCCGCCGAAGCTGCACACGGAATCGGTGACATAGCCGGTCGCGGTCTTCTGGGTGTCGTTCTTGCTGCAGTTTTGCTTTGCCATCGGCGAGAGCGACGTCGTCATCTTCTTATCGGTGGTCTCGTCGGTGCAATGCTGCATCGTCATCTCCGGCGCCGGCGAGCCGGTCCGCAGCATCTTCAATTCCCACAGTCCGGCCTTGCGGTTCGGCAATTCCACTGCGGAAGCGGCCAGTGCCGGCAATGCCGCCAGCACTATGCCGACCGCGATGCGAAATGAAAAAAGTTGTGGCGTCATGCTCCGCTCCTTCGTCGATCGAAGGGTCGCCCGGGTTCCTCATGGTTCGAGACGCGAAGAGGCGCTAAACCATGAGGAGTTACTTCGACCCCATCCTCTTAATGTCCTCGATGGTCAGCCTGAAGCCGCCGACCCAAATGTCGCCAGGCTTCTGGTCGGCCTTGCAGGGGCCGAGCCATTTGGCCTCGATTATTGTGGTGAAGTCCCGCGGCGGGTTGGTGGGACCGCCCTCGCGGTGTGAAGTGATTTTCTTCGTATAGGCCGAATTGGAATCGCCGGTAAACTCGGTATGCGAGGTCGTCGGCATGCCCGCACCGCTGCAAACGGAATCGATGACATAGCCGGTGGCAGTGGCGGTCTTCTTGGAGTCTCTCTTCGGGCAGAGCTCCTTCGTTCTCGGTGCGAAGATCGAACTCGCTTCCCTGTCGGCGGCCTCATCGGTGCAATTCTGCATGGTGATGATTTCCGGCCCTGCGTAGCTGTTCTGCACCTTCATCTCCCAAAGACCTGCCTTGCGCATCGGCGGTTCCTCGGCGGATGCGGCAAGTGCTGGCAGTGCGAACAGCAGCGCGGCCGCGGCCAGTCGAAATGAAAAAAGCTGTCGCGTCGTCTTGCGCCCTCCAGCTATCAGGCCGTTCAGTACAGCACGCTTATCGCCCGCTCGGCGGGGCCATAGGGCACCCAGCGGCAGGCGAACGAGATGTAGCCGCCGTAAGTGGCCTGCGCGGCGAGGAATTTTGCCACTTTGCCATACTTCGCGCAGTGCTCGACCGCGAGCAGCTTGACGTCGGACTGGGTGGCGAGTTCGTAGGCGATGATGCCGCCGGTGTCGTTGCCCTTGAACGGCGGCACGTGGTCAAACCCGTACGCGGGCCCGCACGCCAGCATTCCGCACACCGCGACCGCCGGGATCGCCGGCCCAATCATTCGCATCGTCAACTCCATCATTGCAGGGTGCAGTGTAGAGTGCCGCGGCGGCGATGGAAAGAACGGCGAGCCGGTTGACGGTGAGTTATGGTCAGGTGTTGCCGCGTTGCACTTGACCTCGCCCGGGCTTTCACGGCACCGTCCGCAACCTGCATCCATCAGGCGGATTGCCCATGCGCGACCTCTTCACCTCCATCAGGAAACTCAGCCTCGCCGCCATCGCCGGTGCGCTTTTGGGCCTGCTGGCGTTCGGGCAGGCCGCGCAGGCCGCAAGCTTTATCGAGAAGAATTTCTGGCTGTCCGGGCCGCGCTACGATGGCGATCTGCCCCCCTGCGAGGCCGGGCTGGACAGGGTGTCCAACCAGTTCGCCGAAAAAGAGAGCAAGTTCTGGAATTCCACGCTGCAGATCACCGGCTACGACCGGGTGCATGAAATCGCGTTCCGGCCGTGGCAATCGGACAATATCCCGCGGCGCTATTGCGCGGCGGTGGCGATGATCAGCGACGGCAAGCCGCGTCCGGTGTATTTTTCGATCGTCGAGGACGGCGGTTTTGCCGGCTTCAGTCACGGCGTGGAATTCTGCGTCGTCGGGCTCGATCGCAACTGGGCCTTCAACCCGGCCTGTAAAGCGGCGCGGCCCTGATTCCCCACGCGATTGCTTCTCCCGGTTGTACCCGCGCGCCGGTTCTCCGTTTGTGTTCTTGAAATGTTCTGGATGCCCGCCTAGGATTTGAGGGGTCAGGCAGGGGGCATCGGCATGTTGCGGTTTTCAGGTTTTTCGATTTCGAGGATGTTGTGGTCGCTGGGCCTGCTTGCCATCGCGGGCCTCGGTGCGGCGTCGGCGCAGGACCGGCGCCAGAACGCGCCCGGCGAATTCGATTTCTACGTGCTGTCGCTGTCGTGGTCGCCGTCGTTCTGCGAGGCCGCCTCCGAGCGCGGCAGAAGCGGGCGGTCGCAGGACGGCCAATGCGGCGGCCGGCCGTTTTCCTTCGTGGTGCACGGGCTGTGGCCGCAATATGAGCGCGGCTTTCCGGATTATTGCCAGCGCCCGGCGCCGCGGCTCGACCGCAACATCATGACCTCGATGCTGGACCTGATGCCGGCGCCGGGGCTGATCTTCAACGAGTGGGACAAGCACGGCACCTGTTCGGGCCTGAGCCCTCGCGCCTATTTCGAAACCATCCGCAAGGCCCGCGCGGCGATAAAAATTCCCGCCGATTTCCTGGAATTGTCCGCGCCCAAAACGGTCGCGCCGACCGAGGTCGAAGACGCCTTCATCAAGGCCAATCCGGGCCTGAGCAATTCGGCCGTGTCGGTGATCTGCGACAAGACGCGGTTGAGCGAAGTGCGGATCTGCCTGAGCAAGGATCTGCAATTCCGCTCCTGCGAGGAAATCGACCGCCGCGCCTGCCGCCGCGATTCCGTGGTGATGCCGCCGCTGCGCGGCGGGTGAAGTCGCGCATACTCCATCCACGTCGTCCCCGCGAAGGCGGGGACCCATAACCCTGGTAGTTGTTATTGCGGCCCAGTGTTGCAACAGCATCGCTCAAATTGAGACGACACGGCGTATGGGTCCCCGCCTGCGCGGGGACGACGTGGAGTGTGTGGCAGCTGCTTTGCTCAATCGCGCCACCTAGCGTACATGCTCCCCCATGAACTACCGTCACGCCTTTCACGCCGGCGGCTTTGCCGACGTCATCAAGCACATCGTGCTGGTGCGGATTCTCACGCATCTGCAGGAGAAGCAGGCTGCTTTTCGCGTCATCGACAGCCATGCCGGCGCCGGGGTCTATGATCTCACAAGCGACGAAGCGCGCCGCGGCGGCGAATGGCTCACCGGCATTGCGCGGATCATGCAGGCGCGGTTTTCGGAAACCACCGCGCCGCTGCTAAAACCCTATCTCGATATTATCAGGGCCTTCAATCCGCAGCGCGATCTGCAGACCTATCCCGGCTCGCCGCTGATCGCACGCGCGCTGCTGCGGCCGCAGGACCGGCTGGTGGCGTGCGAGGTCGAGCCTGCGGCGCGCAAGCGGCTGATCGATGCGCTGCGCCGCGACCGCCAGGGCCGCGTGGTCGATCTCGACGGCTGGGTGGCGTTGCCCGCCTTTGTGCCGCCGAAGGAGCGGCGCGGGCTGGTGCTGATCGATCCGTCATTCGAGCACAAGGACGAGTTCGAGCGGCTGGCTGGCGGTTTTGCGCAAGCCTTCACAAAGTGGCCGACCGGCAGTTACCTGCTGTGGTATCCGGTGAAAAGTCGCCGCGCCACCGACGGCCTCGCCAGGCATGTCGCGGCGCAGGTCACGGCGGCAAGCGCTCCCGGTACATGCCTGCGTCTGGAGTTCAGCGTGGCGCCGCAGCAGGCGGGCGCGGCGCTGACCTCGGCCGGTCTGCTGATCGTCAACCCGCCGTGGCGGCTGGCGGCCGAACTGAAGGCTATTCTGCCCGAGCTGGAAAAGCCGCTCGGCCAGGGCGGCGCCGGCCGGTTCAGGCTCGAGGTGGCCAAACCCTGAAGCCACCCGGCGGGGACATCGGCTGATGAAAAGTCCCGTAGGCAATGGACGGGGAACCGTATTATGCTGAGCCGTTAGGACTGGCTTTACGTTCCGCTTCCGCGAATGGGGGCGGCGGAGTGACAAGGCCTCTCATTTTTCAAGCGGATCGTATCCGCAGCGATGGCCAAGCTTTCCGGCCGCGAAATGTCCGGTCAAGCCGATGCGCAAGCGGCGCAGCGGCGGAGCAATGCGGGGAGAGGAGTTTTCCCGATGGCCATGACGGGGACAGTCAAGTTCTTCAATGGAGAGCGCGGCTACGGCTTCATCAAGCCCGACGACGGCGGCCGCGACGTGTTCGTCCACATCACCGCGGTGGAGCGCGCCGGGCTGAAGGACCTGATGGAGGGACAGCGCATCACCTTCGAGGTCGAACCGGACAAGAAGGGCAAAGGCCCCAAGGCGGTCAATCTGGTGATTTCGTCGTAGGGCGGATGAAATCGATGTAGCCCGGATGGAGCGTAGCGCAATCCGGGAAATAACGATCCACGAACTGTGTGTCCCGGATTTCGCGGAGTTTATCATCGGGCGCGCATTCGCGCGACCCGTTGGCTCCATCCGGGCTACAAAGCTACCGTCGACGCGCGCAGCACATGCGCGCTGCCGCCGGACGATAGCGGATGGCCGGGCAAGAACCGCGCCGCGATCTCGGGCCAGCCGAGATCCTCGACATCGCGAAAACCCAGCGCCTTCAGCCGCGCATGAAGCGCGCCACTGTCAAAATGGTTGCGGAGTTGTTCGCCGATCGCCGCGACGCGCGAGATCAGCGCCTCATGCATGGCGCGCCGGCCCGATTCGGTCATCGTATCAGGCGGATTGACATAATCGAACACGACATGCGCGCCGCCCGGCAATCCGGCGATAAAGCCGAGCGTTGAAAAGATCGCGTCGTCGGTGAGATAAGGCACGACACCGAGCCAGGTAAAAAACGTTTGCCGCGCGAAATCGAAACCGGCCGCGGCCAGACCGTCCGCCAGCGTCTCGCGCTCGAAATCGACCGGAACGAAGCTGAGCGCGGCCGGAAGCGGGATATCGGCTTCGGCCAGCCGCTCGCGCTTCCAGCTCTGCGTCGCGGGATGGTCGACTTCGAAGATGCGCAGATCCTGCGACGGCAGTGCGCGATAGGCGGTGGTGTCGAGCCCGGCGCCTAGCACCACGAGCTGACGCGCGCCGCGTTTCACGGCCCCCGCCAACGCATCGTCGGCGATGCGGCTGCGAGCAGCGATGAACCAGCGCAAGCGTTGCCGGAATGGGTCGGTCTCGGCTTCCGCCTCGCGCGACAGGTCGTCGGCATCGGCGCCAAGGATGCGAAGCGCGAGCGGATCGGCAAAAATCGCCGCGCCGTCCAGCACCTGATGCGCGGCGCGAAGCCCGGCGGCGCCGAGCGCCGTGCGGCTTGGTTGTCCCGGCTGCATGGTGTGATGTTATGGACGCGGATTCGCGTTGTCCATGGCGTGAAGTTTTGTGTCCCGGACGCGATGCGGCATTCTTCATGCCGCTTCGCAGAGCCGGGACCCCGGTTACTTACCACGCGCACAACCGGGGCCCCGGCTCTGCAGCGCATCGCTCCGCGAAGAGCTACGCGCTGCGCTGCGTCCGGGGCACGAAAAAATCCCGGCCGCGAGCGGCCGGGAGTTGGTGAGCAACTTTTTCTTATTGGAAACTAGAAGCGATAATTCACGCCGATCCGGGCGAGGCCGAACCGGGTGCCGTTGGGCAGGCCGGTGATAACGAAGCGGGTGTCGGACAGATCGACGTAGAGATATTCGATTTTGGCGGTCCAGTTCTGCGCGAAGCCGAATTCAGCGCCGACGCCCGCGGTCCATCCCGCGGTGGTATGGGTTTCCGTCAGGCCGAACGTCTGGCCGCGCAATTCGCCGAAGGCGAGGCCGCCGGTGCCGTAGAACATTATGTTGTTCAGCGCATAGCCGACCCGGCCGCGCACGGTGCCGAACCACGGATTGGAGAATTTCCACGGCGCGAAGGTGTCGTTGGCGCCGCTGGCCTGGATGTCGGCTTCGAGGCCGTAGACCCACGGGCCGTTCTGCCAGTTGTAGCCGCCCTGCACGCCGCCCACGAACCCGTTTGGCTTGGCCGGGTTGTTGTCGACGCTGCCCCAGGCATAACCGATATTGCCGCCGAGATAGGGTCCGGCCCAGCTATAGGCGTTGAGCGGCTGGTTGACGGTGTAGGGCGCGCGCGATCCGTAGGGGATGTCGGCCGCCTGCGCCGATGCCGCCAGGCCCGCGGTCATCCACGCCGCGGCGAATGCGATCCTGCTCATCCCGACACTCCACAACGCTACCCCCCGCAACCGCCGCACGGTTACGGAACTGCGGCTTTTTCCGGTAAGATTTATCGGGAGTTTTAAGTTAAGGGGCTGTTAAGGCCTGGGGCTGCCGAGTCTTGGTCTTAACAAAGCATTACCGGCTGGCGAGGACCGGTTTTGGCGCTTAAATTCGCCTCCATGAATCAAGACCCATCCGCAAAACGGCCGGATGCGCTGCAACCGCAGCCCGGTTCCGCCGTCGATCTGCCCCCGCGAGACCCGAATTCGCCCGACGTCGATCCCGCCACTGTCAGCGCCGACGAGGATGACGAAGCCCGGCTGCCGGAGATCGTCGACGCCGGCACTGAGGCCGTGCCGGAAGGCCCGCTCGCGGTCGGCCGCGCCGCGATCGAAGTCGCGGTGCGCCATGCGCCGACCTCGCCCGGCGTCTATCGCATGCTGAACGCGGCCCATGACGTGCTCTATGTCGGCAAGGCCAAGAATGTCCGCAAGCGGCTCACCTCCTATGCGCGGCCGACCGGCCAGGTGATGCGCATCGAACGGATGATCGCGGCGACCGCGGCGGTGGAGATCGTCTCGACCACCACCGAGACCGAGGCGCTGCTGCTCGAGGCCAATCTGATCAAGCAGCTGCGGCCGCGCTTCAACGTGCAACTGCGCGACGACAAATCGTTCCCCTATATATTGATCACCGGGGATCATTGGGCGCCGCAAATCCTGAAACATCGTGGCGCGCAGACGCGGCCCGGGCGCTATTTCGGCCCGTTCGCCTCCGCCGGCGCCGTCGGGCGCACCATAACGGCGCTGCAGCGCGCGTTCCTGGTGCGCTCCTGCACCGATTCGTTCTTCGAAAGCCGCACCCGGCCGTGCCTGCTGTATCAGATCCGGCGCTGCTCGGGGCCGTGCACCGGCGAGATCGATTTTCCCGGCTATACCGAACTGGTGCGCGAGGCGACGGAATTTCTCTCCGGCCGCAGCCGGCTGGTGAAGGAGCAACTCGCCGGCGAAATGGAGAAGGCTTCCGCGGAGCTGGAGTTCGAGAGCGCGGCGCTGTACCGCGACCGCCTCGCGGCGCTGTCGGCGATCCAGTCGCAGCAGGGCATCAATCCGCGCACCGTGGAGGAGGCCGACGTGTTCGCCATCCACCAGGAGGGCGGCTATTCCTGCGTCGAAGTGTTCTTCTTCCGCACCGGGCAGAACTGGGGCAACCGCGCGTATTTTCCGCGCGCGGAAAAATCCTTCACGCCCGAGGAGGTCTTGAACTCCTTCCTTGCGCAGTTCTACGACGACAAGCCGCCGCCGAAACTGATCCTGCTCTCGCACGACATCGAGGAATGCGAGCTGCTGGCCAGCGCGCTCTCGATCAAGGCCGGCTTCAGGGTCGAGGTCAACGTGCCCAGGCGCGGCGAGAAGAAGGAAATGATCGCGCACGCGCTGACCAATGCGCGCGAGGCGCTGGGCCGCAAGCTCGCCGACACCGCGACCCAGACCAGGCTATTGCAGGGACTGGTCACCACGCTCGGCCTGCCCGAGGTGCCGAAGCGGATCGAGGTCTACGACAACAGCCACATACAGGGCAGCAACGCGGTCGGCGCGATGGTCGTCGCCGGGCCGGACGGTTTTATCAAGAACCAGTACCGCAAGTTCAATATCAAGTCGGAGGGACTGACGCCCGGCGACGATTACGCCATGATGCGCGAAGTCTTGCAGCGGCGCTTCAAGCGGCTGCTGACGCCGCCGGCCGATGGTGCAAAACCCAAGGACGACGATTCGTTTCCGCAATGGCCGGACCTTGTGATCATCGACGGCGGCCGCGGCCAGCTCAACGCGGTGCGGGAGATTTTCGAAGGTTTTGGACTGACCCAGGTTTCGCTGCTGGCGGTGGCCAAGGGGCCGGACCGCGATGCGGGGCGCGAAACGCTGTTCATTCCAGGCCGCGAGCCCATAAAACTTGAGCCGCGCGATCCCGTGCTGTATTTCATCCAGCGGCTGCGCGACGAGGCGCATCGCTTTGTGATCGGCTCGCACCGCAAGCTGCGCAAAAAGGACATCCGCGAGGCGGGTCTGCAGGAGATTCCCGGCATCGGGCCGTCACGCAAACGTGCCTTGCTGCATCACTTCGGAACCTTGAAGGAAATCGAGCGGGCCTCGATCGCCGATCTCGGCAAGGTTCCGGGCGTCAGCGCCGAAAGCGCCCGCAAGATCTTCGAGTTTTTCCACGCGCAGCCGGGATAAACATGAATTCTGCGTCATATTGCAGCGTCCCCGGCGGGATCATGGCGGCGCACGGTTGACCTTAGGCTTTCCTCGGTATTGGTAAGGCGAATGAACATTGTCACCACCAGGGCGGCGCGGCACTCGTTCTCGCTGCCGAATATGCTCACCTACGCCAGGATCGCGGCGATCCCGGTGGTGGTCGGCTGCATCTATGCGCAGGCCATCATGGACGGTCCGCTGTGGCTGCGCTGGGTGGCGGTGGCGGTGTTCATCGCCGCCGGCATCACCGATTTTCTCGACGGCTATTATGCGCGGATCTGGCACCAGTATTCGGCGTTCGGCCGCATGCTCGATCCGATCGCCGACAAGCTCCTGGTGGCGTCCTGCCTGTTGATGCTGGCGGCCGACGGCATCATTCACGGGTGGACGCTGTGGGCGGCGATCGTGATCCTGTGCCGCGAGATCCTGGTGTCGGGCCTGCGCGAATATCTCGCCGCATTGCGGGTCAGCGTGCCGGTGACCAAGCTCGCAAAATGGAAGACAACGGTTCAACTGGTCGCGATCGGATTTCTGCTCGCGGGCGAGGCCGGCGATCAGGTGGTGCCGGTCGTCACGCAAATCGGGCTGCTGCTGCTGTGGATATCGGCAATCATCACGATCTATACCGGCTGGGACTATTTCCGCGCCGGCGTGCATCATCTCATCGAGGAGGATGAGGGATGAAGGTCAAGTATTTCGCCTGGGTGCGCGAGCGCATCGGTTTGGCCGAGGAGACGGTGGAGCCGCCGGCGGAGGTGCGCACCGTCGGCGAGCTGATGGGCTGGCTGGCGCAGCGCAATGAGGCTTACGCCCACACCTTCGCGACGCCGCGGACGATCCGCGCCGCCATCGACCACGCCCACGTCCGGCCGGACGCGACCATCGCAGGCGCCGGCGAAATCGCATTCTTTCCGCCGATGACCGGCGGCTAAACGACCTCATCCTGAGGAGCGGCGTCTTCGCCGCGTCTCGAAGGATGGCCACAAACTCTCATGGTTCGAGACGGCGCAAGAGGCGCCTCCTCACCATGAGGCCCGAGATTGTAACCGCATGACGATCCCCGTCACCATCCGGATCCAGCAAGCCGATTTCGATATCGCGCGGGAAATCGCCGCGCTGACGAAGGGGCGTAGCGATACTGGCGCGGTGGTGACATTCACCGGCATCTGCCGCGGCGCCGAGGGGGCTGAGACCATCGCCGCATTGACGCTCGAACATTACCCCGGCATGGCGGAAGCCGAGATCGCGCGGCATGCGGAGACGGCGGCGTCGCGCTGGCCGCTCACGGGGTTGACCGTCATCCATCGCGTCGGCCGGATCGCTCCGGGCGAAAACATCGTGCTGGTCGTGACAGCCTCAGTGCACCGGCACGCCGCGTTCGAGGCGGCGGAGTTTCTGATGGATTATCTGAAAACCCACGCGCCGTTCTGGAAGCGCGAGGAGGGCGCATCGGGGACCGGCTGGGTCGATGCCCGCGAGCACGATGACGCCGCCGCCAGTCGCTGGACCAAATCCTGATGGCCAAACGCGGCAAAGCGCCGGCGAAACGTCGCCCGGCGGCAGCGAAATCTCCGAAGCCCGCGCCCGGTGAATTGCGCACGCTGCTCGATTTCGTGCGTTACGCGGTGAGCCGCTTTGTCGAAGCAAAACTGGTGTTCGCGCATGGCACCACCGATCCGGTTGCCGAGGCGGCGTTCCTGGTCTGCGAGGCCCTGCATCTGCATCCCGACCGCTTCGAGATGTTCGCGGCCGCGCGGGTCACCGCGACTGAGGCCAAAACAATACTCAACCTGATCGGGCGCCGCGTCGCCACGCGAAAACCGGCCGCGTATCTGGTCAACAAGATCTACATGCGCGGATTGCCATTCTATGTCGACGAGCGCGTGATCGTGCCGCGCTCCTTTATCGGAGAATTGCTGGAGCAGCATTTCAACGGCGAGGATGGCTCGCTGATCGACGATCCTGCGGCGGTGAAAGGCGTGCTCGACCTTTGCACCGGATCGGGCTGCCTTGCGATTCTGGCGAGCCGAAGTTTTCCGAACGCGCGGATCGACGCGGTGGAGCTTTCGAAGGACGCGCTCGACGTCGCCGCGCGCAACGTCGCCGACTACGGGCTTGAGGATCGCATCTCATTGCATCAAGGCGATCTATTTAAGCCACTCGGCGGCAAGCGATACGACCTGATCATCACCAACCCGCCCTATGTCGATGCGGGAGGCATGGCCGCGCTGCCGCGCGAATGCCGCTTCGAACCAAAACTGGCATTCGACGGCGGCGCCGATGGCCTCGATATCGTCAGGCGCATTTTGAACGAAGCGGGCCAACACCTGACGCCGCAAGGCGGGCTATTGTGCGAGATCGGCCGCGGCCGCGAATTGCTCGAAGATGCATTCCCGCAACTGCCGCTGCTCTGGCTCGACACCGAGGAGTCCGAGGGCGAGGTGTTCTGGATCGGGGCAAAGGACTTGTAGGGCGGATTAGCGAAGCGTAATCCGCCGCGCCGTGCGCGAGACCGCGGCGGATTACGCTGCGCTAATCCGCCCTACGATGTCTTACGCCTTCCGCCGGTCACAGCACCTTTTTGATCCAGTTGTGCGGGTCGGCCATGCGACCGTACTGGATGTCGATCAGCTTCTTGCGCAGCCCCATCGCGACCGGGCCGGCCGCGCCGCCGCTGATGAGAAAATCGCCGCTCGCCGAACACACCTTGCCGATCGGCGAGATGACGGCCGCCGTGCCGCAGGCGAAAGCCTCTTTCAGCTTTCCGCTCGCCGCGTCAATGCGCCACTGGTCGATGGTGTAGAGCTCCTCGCGCACAGGCGTGCCGGAATCCTTCGCCAGCGCGATGATGGAATCGCGGGTGATGCCCGGGAGGATCGTGCCAAGCGGCGGCGTCGAGAGCGAGCCGTCGTCGAACACGAAGAAGATGTTCATGCCGCCGAGCTCCTCGACGTAGCGGCGCTCGACCGCATCGAGGAAGACCACCTGATCGCAGCCGTGATCGATGGCCTCGGCCTGCGCGCGCAGGCTCGCAGCATAGTTGCCGCCGCATTTGACGGCGCCGGTGCCGCCGATCGCGGCGCGCGTGTAGTTCTCCGACACCCAGATCGACACCGGCGCAGGTCCGCCCTTGAAATAGGAGCCGACCGGCGAGGCGATGACGGCGAAGATGTATTCCGCGGACGGCTTGACGCCGAGGAAGACTTCGCTCGCGATCATGAAGGGACGCAAATAGAGACTGCCCTCGCCGCCGGGTATCCAGGCGCGGTCGATGCGCACGAGCTGCTCGACCGCTTCGATGAACACGGCTTCGGGCAGCTGCGCCATGGCCATGCGATCGGCCGAATCCCGGAAACGCCGGGCATTGGCGTCGGGGCGGAACAGATTCACGCCGCCGTCGTCACGCTTGTAGGCCTTGAGGCCTTCGAAAATCTCCTGCGCGTAGTGCAGCACGGCCAACGCGGGATCGAGCGGGAAATTCGCGCGGGATTCGACGCGCGCGCCATGCCAGCCCTTGGCCTGATCGTAGCGGACGATGGCCATGTGATCGGTGAAAATCCGGCCGAAGCCGGGGTCCGCGAGCTTCGCTGCGCGCTCCTTCTCGGAGGTCGGAGCAGGCGTTGGCTGGATTTCGAAACTCGACCAAGCCGTGTGGTCGATCTTGGCGGCCGAAACTCCCATGGACTTGTCTCCCGGATTAGCCTTGGCGCCGTATGGTCGCGCCGGCTGGTTTTACGTCAACTCCGGACCGCCCGCAAAACCGGTTGCCATCCCCGGATCGTGTCCAGGACAGGCTTTGGCAGAAGCGGGAAGTCCAGTATGCTTCTCAAATCGGACCTTTCGGCCCGGGCGACGGCGAAAGTTCTAATATTTCGCCTTGATGGCCAGTTTTGTAATATTGAACCAAAGATATGTCAATATGGTTGACTTAAATTTTTCTTTTGCGGCCGTGGAGCGGGGAGCAGAGGTCTCTCCCGGCTCGCGTTCGGCCGCGTTGCGCTGGGATATCATCGAACTGTTGTTCTTCGCCTATCGGGATTTCGTCGGCGATGCCGACCACGTGCTGGAGGAATTCGGATTCGGGCGGGCGCATCACCGCGTCATCCACTTCGTCCACCGCTATCCCGGGCTGAAGGTGGCGGACCTGCTCGATGTGCTGCGCATCACCAAGCAGTCGCTGGGGCGGGTTCTCAAGCAATTGCTCGATGAAGGGTATATCGTGCAGAAGGCCGGCGCCAAGGACCGCCGCGAACGCCTTCTTTTCGCCACCGCAAAGGGCGAGGCGCTGGTGGCCAAGCTCGCAGGGCTGCAGACCGATCGCATCAACAGCGCGTTTGCCGGGCTCGATGCTGTCGGCGTGGAGTCGGTGCGGCAGTTCTTGCGCGGGATGATCGACCGTGACGATCCCGACAAGGTGCTGCAAGCGATATTCGGAACCGGCAGCGCAACCGCGAAGGAATGATCGTGCCCCAGGCTGCAACAATCGCGCGAACCCCGCCGCACCCGGCCGACGACGCCCCGCATCTGCTGCTGGTCGACGACGACCGCCGCATCCGCGACCTGCTGTCGCGCTTTCTCGCCGGCGAAGGCTATCGCGTCACCACCGCGATGAGCGCCAAGGACGCCCGTGCGAAACTGCTCGGGCTGCATTTCGACCTGTTGATCCTCGACGTGATGATGCCCGGTGAGACCGGCTTCGACCTCGCCCGCTTCATCCGTACCTCGTCCTCGGTGCCGATCGTCATGCTGACGGCGCGCCACGAAGCCGAAAGCCGCATCGAGGGGCTGCAGATCGGCGCCGACGATTATGTCGCAAAACCGTTCGAGCCGCGCGAGCTGAGCTTGCGGATCGGCAACATCCTGAAGCGCGCGACGCCGCTGCCGGTGGCGCGGATGGAGTCGATCGCGTTCGGTCCCTACGTCTATCATCTGGATCGCGGCGAATTGCGCCGCGGCGAGGAGACCATCCATCTCACCGACCGCGAGCGCGAGATGCTGCGCATTCTGGCGCTTTCGCGCGGCGAGACCGTGCCGCGCAGCTCGCTCACCGGCGACGGCACCGTCAACGAACGCGCCGTGGACGTGCAGATCAACCGGCTGCGGCGCAAGATCGAGCGCGATCCCGCCAATCCGCTGTTCCTGCAGGCGGTGCGCGGCATCGGCTACCGCCTGGTGGCGTCGCCGTGAGTTTTGCCGCATGAGCACGCTGGACACCGGCCTGACGCTGATCCGCACCGCCGCGGGGCGCGTCTCCGCGGCCAATGGCCGGATGGGCAATGCGTTCAAGAGCTGGATGCCGACCGGCCTCTATGCCCGCGCGCTGCTGATCATGATCGTGCCGATGGTGGTGCTGCAATCGGTGGTGGCCTTCGTGTTCATGGAGCGGCACTGGAATACGGTGACGCGGCGGCTGTCGGCGGCGGTGGTGCAGGACATCGCCAGCCTGATCGATGTCTACAAGTTCTATCCGCAGGACAAGGACCGCGCCCAGTTGCGCAGAATCGCGCAGCAGCGATTGGGGCTGGTGGTCGATTTTCTTCCCGTCGGCGACATGCCCCCGCCGGGCCCGAAACCGTTCTTCTCGCTGCTCGACCAGACGCTCTCGGTGCAACTTGGCCGGCAGATCGCCAGGCCGTTCTGGATCGATACCGTCGGCCGTTCCAACCTGGTGGAAATCCGCATCCAGCTCGACGACGCGGTGATGCGGATTTTCGCGCAGCGCAGCGCCGCCTATGCCTCGAATTCGGAGATCTTCCTGTTCTGGATGGTCGGCACCTCGTCGATCCTGCTGATCGTCGCGGTGCTGTTCCTGCGCAACCAGATCAAGCCGATCCTGCGGCTGGCGGATGCGGCCGAGAGTTTCGGCAAGGGCCGCGAGGCGCCGAATTTCCATCCGCGCGGCGCCCGCGAAGTCCGCCGCGCGGCGCAGGCCTTCATCGAGATGAAAACGCGCATCGAACGCTCGATCGAGCAGCGCACCGCGATGCTGGCCGGCGTGTCGCACGACCTTCGCACCATCCTGACCCGCTTCAAGCTCGAACTGGCGTTGATCGGCGACAGCCCCGAAGTCGACGGCATGCGCCGCGACGTCGACGAGATGTCGGGCATGCTGGAGGATTACCTTGCATTTGCGCGCGGCGACAGCGGCGAGCAGGCGCAGCCGACCGATATGGCGGCGGCACTGGAAGAACTGCGCGGCGATGCCGAGCGCCACGGTCATGCCGCGACCGTGGTGTTCCACGGATTGCCGGTGGTCACGGTGAAGCCGGCCTCGTTCAAACGCTGTCTCGCCAATTTGATATCGAACGCGGCAAGGCATGCCGATACCATCGCGATCGCCGGCCACCGCGATCATCGTTACCTGAAGATCATCGTGGACGATGACGGCCCGGGTATTCCGCAGGACATGCGCGAGGAAGTGTTCAAGCCGTTCCTGCGGCTCGACGACGCCCGCAACCAGGACGAGGGCGGCACCGGCCTTGGCCTGGCGATCGCCCGCGACATCGCCCGCTCGCACGGCGGCGACATCACGCTCGGCGACAGCCCGATGGGCGGCCTGCGCGCGACGGTAAGGGTGCCGGTGTAATACCCGTAGCCCGGATGGAGCGAAGCGAAATCCGGGAATCTTGCATCGTTGAAAATCTGTCCCGTATTGCGCTGCGCTCCATACGGGCTACGGAAAAATTACTTCGCCAACTCCCGCGAGCGCTTGGTCGCCGCCGCGACCGCGCGGATCAGCAGCGACTGCATGCCGTCCGCGCCCATCAGCACCTCGAGCGCCGCCGCAGTGGTGCCGCCGGGCGAGGACACGTTCCGGCGCAGCGTCGCCGCATCGAGGTCGGAGCGATGCAGCAGTTCGCCGGAGCCGGCCACGGTTTCGCGCGCGAGTCTGGTCGCTAGCTCCTGCGGCAACCCGACCTCGACGCCCGCGCGCGCCAATTCCTCCGCAAGCAGGAACACGTAAGCCGGGCCCGAGCCGGACACCGCGGTCACCGCATCCATCAGCGTCTCGTCGCCGGTCCACTCCACCGCGCCGATCGCGCGCAGAAGTGCGTCGGCGACCGCGCGCTGCGCGGCGCTGACATTGCCGGCCGCCACCGCCACCGTGATGCCACGCCCGATCGCGGCCGGCGTGTTCGGCATCGCGCGGACCACGCTGCCGCCGCAGACTTCCGTAATCGACGTGATGGTGATGCCCGCCATGATCGAGACCACCAGCGTGTCCGGCGCAATAAACAGCTTCAGCGCGGGTCCGGCCTCGCGAAACATCTGCGGTTTTACGGCGATGACCACGGCTGCCACGCTGCCGAGATCTTTCGGCGCCGGATTGAGCCGCACGCCGCGCGCGGCGAGTGCCTTGATCTCGTCAGAAGGATGCGGCTCGATCGCCGCGACGCGGTTTGCATCGAGCCCCTGCGCCAACCAGCCCGCCAACATCGCACCGCCCATCTTGCCCGCGCCGGCGAGCACGATGGTGCCTTGCAGATCGGATAGCGTGTCTGTTGCTGACGTCATCGCAAACAAATACCTGCGTCGTCCCCGCGCAGGCGGGGACCCATAACCCCTGGCGTTTCTATTTCATAAGAAGGTTTGCAACAAGCGTCGTGCAACAACATCAGCGACACGGCGTATGGGTCCCCGCCTGCGCGGGGACGACGCAGAATTTGTTGCGACGCGTCGCTAAACAGAGCTACGCCTCGCCCTCGGTGTCGAACATCGCGGCGCTCATCGCTTCAGCGGCGGATTTGCCGGCCCAGACCACGAACTGGAAGGCCGGATAATAGCGCTCGCAGGCGTGGATGGCGCTGACCAGCATGGTTTCGCATTGCGCGGTGGTGGCCGTGATACCGTCCGGCAGCACCAGCGCCTGACGGTACATGATCATGCCGGTGTGGGTCCAGATGTCGAAATGCCCGACCCACAATTGCTCGTTGATGGCGGCGATCAGGCGCTGCACCTCGGCGCGGCGCGGGGCAGGAATCTTCATGTCGAAGGCGCAGGCCAGATGCAGCGCCTCGATCTCGGTCATCCAGGTGAACGACAGCTGGTAATCGGTCCAGTCGCCCTTGGAGACGATGGTGACCTCGTCCTCGCCGGAGCGTTCGAACGGCCAGTTGTTGGAGGCGGCGATATCCTCGACCACCGCAAGCGGATTGTTCGGGGAATCGATGATGCCTTCGAGCAGGGACATGCCGTCTCGACCTTGCCTTTTGATGTGTTGATACGCACTCGAGCCAGCCGACACGCGCTGAGCCGACATGTCGCTGCGGGGTGCAATTTCCGGCCCACGCCGGAGCTTGCGTGGCTCAAGTGATGTGATTTGCGGAATCCGCGCAACCGCACGCGGAGTCCGTCCACAGGCAAAGCGCGCGCCGTCCACAGCTGATCGCGATCGCGCCGTTAACGATTGGAACAAAGCAGAATCATCCACAGCGCTTTTGCCACAAGTGTTAATTTCCGGCGCAACTGCCGCAGAGTCTTGCTCCGAGGTCTCGCTTTGCCGTCATGGCGGACATGCACATTTTTGAGCAGAATCCTACTTGCTGGCACGTTCGCGCTTGGGCATAGTTCCGTGCAGGCCGCTCAACCGGGCGGCCGATGTTCTCAGGGCGGGGTGAAAGTCCCCACCGGCGGTAAGGGTTAAGAAGCCCAAGCCCGCGAGCGCCTTCCTCGGCTTCGAGGAAGGGTCAGCAGATTCGGTGCGATTCCGAAGCCGACGGTTAAAGTCCGGATGAAAGAGAACGGTCGCGGCAGCCGCACATTCGCGCGGCGCGTCGTTCCGTATGCCCTGATTCTGGTCCTGAAAGAGGAAAGCCATGAATCAGATGTTGCAAAACTCTCCCGAAGTAAAAAACTCCCCGGAAGTTATCGGTCGTCCTCCGCCCGCGGTGAGCTATCCGCGATTCGCAAAACCGCAACGCGTCGCGTTCGTGCAGTCGTCCTGGCATCGCGAGGTGGTCGAGGAATGCCGCATCGCGTTCCTTGCCGAGATCGAGGCGCGGGGCATTGCGCCCGCGCATATCGACCTGTTCGAAGTGCCCGGCTCCTTCGAGATCCCGCTGCATGCGCAGATTCTCGCAAAAACCCGGCGCTACACCGCGATCGTCGCCGCCGGCCTCGTGGTCGACGGCGGCATCTACCGCCATGAGTTCGTCGCCGACACCGTGATCAAGGCGCTGATGGACGTGCAGCTGCGCACCGAAGTGCCGATCTTCTCCGCGGTGCTGACGCCGCAGCAGTTCCACGAAAGCGCCGCGCATTTCGAATTCTTTCGCAAGCACTTTGCGGTGAAAGGCATCGAGGTCGCGGAAGCCTGCGCCAACACCCTGCTCAGCCTCGAGCGCCTGCGCGGCCAGGTCGCGGCGGGGATTGTGTGAGGTAAGGACAATCTCTCAACGAGTCGTCCCCGCGCAGGCGGGGACCCATAACCCCTGGCGTTTGTAGTTTTTGAAAACGTTGCAACGACCGTCTTAACACCGCAACGACACGGCGTATGGGTCCCCGCCTTCGCGGGGACGACAAAGTCAATCGAACAAACTCGACACCGACTCTTCCGCGGCGGTGCGGCCGATCGCTTCGGCGATCAGCGAGGCGATCGACAGCGTGCGGATGTTGGTGGCGACGCGCACCGCTTCGGTGGGCTGGATCGAATCGGTGATCACCAGTTCCTTCAAGCGGGAGCCGGCGATGCGCGCGGCGGCGCCGCCGGACAGCACGCCGTGGGTGATGTAGGCGTAGACGTCCTTGGCGCCGTTGGCGAGCAGCGCGTCGGCGGCGTTCACCAGCGTGCCGCCGGAATCCACGATGTCGTCGACCAGGATGCAGGTATAGCCGGCACAATCGCCGATCACGTTCATCACTTCGGATTCGCCGGCGCGTTCGCGGCGCTTGTCGATGATGGCGAGCGGCGTGTTGATGCGCTTGGCAAGCCCGCGCGCGCGCACCACGCCGCCGACGTCGGGCGACACCACCATGAGATTGGCGAGGTCGAAGCGCTCCTTGATGTCGCGCACCATGACCGGGGAGGCGAACAGGTTATCGGTCGGGATGTCGAAGAAGCCCTGGATTTGTCCTGCGTGCAGGTCGAGCGTCATGACGCGGTCGATGCCGGCGCGGGTGATCAGGTTGGCCACCAGCTTGGCCGAAATCGGCGTGCGCGAGCCGGATTTGCGATCCTGCCTTGCATAGCCGAAATAGGGAATCACGGCCGTGATGCGGCGCGCCGACGAGCGGCGCAGCGCATCGGTGATGATCAGCAGTTCCATCAAATTGTCGTTGGCCGGAAACGACGTCGACTGGATGATGAAGGCGTCGGAACCGCGGACGTTTTCCAGGATTTCGACGAAGATTTCCATGTCGGCGAAACGCCGGACCACGGCCTTGGCAAGTTGCAGGTCGAGGCCTCTGGCGATTTCCTGCGCCAACACAGGATTGGAATTGCCGGCGACCAGCTTGATCGAGCCGTTCTTGGCCGACATCGCCGCTTCCCCCCGTAGCCCGGTGGATACAACATTGAGCATATTGAACACCCACGGGTCTGGCGCGTTTTGACGAGCGAGGTGATATCAAGGTGGGACCGGAGCGGCAACCCGCCGGGCGCGGTTTTCCTGCCCAAAATGAGCAAGAAGGCGACCTTGGTCAGCAGGAACGGTTAATGGCGCTTGAGCCGGCAAAGACGATGCGTCTTGGTAGGTCACAACCGATTTGATACGGTTCCCAAGGTCGCCGCTCGCCAAGGCAGATAGGCGCCCGGGGAGCACCGCTGTGGAGAGCCGACGTGGCGAATGAGCGGGTTGAACGGCAACTCATGGCCATTCTTGCGGCCGACGTCGCCGGCTACAGCCAACTCATGAACTCCGATGAAGAGGGAACCCTTCAGCAATTGAAGGAGCATCGCCGTGCCCTGGTCGATCCCAGCATCGCCGAGCACCGCGGCCGCATCGTAAAGACCACCGGAGACGGACTTCTGCTGGAATTTGCCAGCGCCGTCGATGCCGTGCGGTGCGCCGTGGAAGTCCAACGCGCCATGAGAGAGCGAAACGCCGCGATAGCTCCGGAGCGGCGGATCGAATTCCGGATCGGCATCAATGTCGGCGACATCATCATCGATTCCGGCGACATTTTCGGCGATGGTGTGAACGTTGCCGCACGGCTCGAGAATTTTGCCGATTCTGGGGAAATCTGCGTGTCGGACCGGGTTCGGGAAGACGTGGAGAACAGACTGGACGTTGTTTTCAACGATCGCGGCCCGCAAATGTTCAAGAACATTTCCCAACCGGTGCACGTATTCGGGATAGAGCTGCAACCGGATCGGGAAGCCGCCGGATCGTCGCCGGATCATCGTGCGGCGAAACACGCCAGCGGCCAATCGCACCAAACCAGACACCGGAAGGCCTCTCTGGGCGTGCTTCCGTTCACGGTGTTCGCGCACGACGCCGAGAGCGAATTCCTGGCCGACGGACTGGTCGAGGACGTTCTGACGGCGTTGGCGAGATTCCGGCTGGTATCGATCATCGCGCGAAATTCCACTTTCGCCTATCAGGGACAGCAGATCGATGTCAGGCGGGCCGGCTCCGAATTGGGCGCGACCTATATTCTGGAGGGCAGCGTTCGCCGTGCGGGAGACAGTTTCCGCATCACGGCGCAACTGATCGACGCGACCAACGGCGCGCATCTTTGGGCGGAACGATATGACCGCCGTTCCGAGGGCGTGTTTGCAGTTCAGGACGAGATCGCGCAAGCGATCGTATCCGGAATCGAACAGCCGCTGGTGTCGGCCGAGAACCGGCGTGGCGCTCCCGATCCGGCGGGCTCGACGACGGACGTCGTGAAAGCCGCGGGTTGGCACCTGTTTCGCTTCGACCGTGCCAGCAACGACACGGCGATCGCAATGCTGCTGAAGGCGGTCGAGGAGAATCCCGGGGCCTATCGCCGACAGCAGGCGCTGGCGATGGGCTATTGCTGGCGAATGGCATTCGGATGGACGGATGATCCCTCGGCGACCGCCGCTCAAGCGCTGGCCGCGTCCGATGCGGCTTTGCGATTGAACGACGACGATGCATGGAATCACTGCGTGCGCGGTTGGAGCGCCGTCTATTGCCGACAGTTCCAGGCCGGCACTGCCGCGCTGCATCGCGCTGTGCAGGTCAATCCCAATTCCGGCGTCACCCATGGCGTCAATGCCTGGGTTCTGGCGCATACGGGCGATCCAGAAGGATGCATCGAATCCTTCAAGGTGACGCTCAGGCTTGCACCCCAGCATCCCTTTATTTTCATGCATACGACCGCCGCAGCCTGGGCGCATTTCGCGCGCGAAAGATGGGACGCTGCCGCGCAACATGCGGAAACCGCAGCGCTTCGCCGCCCGAATTGTTTTTCTCCGCTTGTGGTCACCGCCGCGGTCTGCGCGGCGCGCAACGATATCGCCGCGGGACGGCGCGCGACCGACGCAATCCGGCAGTTGATTCCGGAGTTCAGCATCGATTGGCTTCGGCCGTTTCTCCCGCTGCAACCCGGCGAGTTTGACCGGGTGTGCGCATGCTTGCGGGCGCTCGGAATCGCCTGACGCCACTTGTCGTGCGTGATTACCCTAGCGGGCGCTGTAGCTCAGCGTGCTGACGCTGAATGCATCCGAAGGCTGAGACGGGTCCAGCCCTGCAACCGCGGGCCCCCGGCCGCGCGGTGGCGGCGGGGCGGCCGGCGCCTCCGCCGGCGCCGTTCCGTTGATCATGCCGGAGAGGCCGCTCAATCCGGCCTGCGCGATACGCCGCAGCACCACATCGTCGGCGGCAGCCCACGCGTCGCGTCCGGCCTTGCCGGCCGGTTCCTCGCCGGAGAGACGAATCGCCCGCTGCTGGTCGCGGTCGTAGACGTCCCACACCCACGAAATGGTGGCGCGGCCGCGGCTGACCTGCGCTGCCAGATAGCTTCGGATGCGATACGACGCCGATCCCTCGCGCGACACTATGGCGAGGTTGCGCAGCTTCGATTCGCTGTCGAGCAGGTTGACCATGCGGTCGAACACCGGCGGCGGCGGACCGTCGATCAATTCGAACGCAACGGTGGCGCCGCCCCCGGCCGCCGCGAACGCATTGGCCGCGGGGCCGCCACCGGCGCATCCGCCGAGCGCGCCGCCAAGCCCGCACAGCACGGCCAGCAGCACCGCGGCGCGCAAAGCGCGCGGCGCGGCGGAGCCCGCATCGCGGTCGGAAACCGGCATTCGTTCGACGTCCCTGTTGGGGTCAAGAGATACCGTTAAAATGGGTTAAGGTCTGTGGCAGGGCGGACACAGCCGGCTGGAAAAGGGTACTTTCGGCCGTTGGCGTTCGTTCTCAATTATCAGAATTTTTCGTCCCTCCGCAGGAATCGACCGATGCGCGCTTACCTTCTCACCGGCTACGGCACTGTTGCCGACAATGTCAGACTTGCGGAGATTGCGGATTCGCGCGCTGCGGCGGGCGAAGTCGTGATCGACATCCATGCCGCCAGCCTCAATCCGATCGACTTCAAGCTGGTGCATGGCGCGCTGAAGCGGATCTCGAAATACAAATTGCCGCGGCCGATCGGCTTCGACGCCAGTGGCGTCGTGACGTCCGTGGGATCCGGCGCATCGAAATTCAAGCCGGGCGATGCCGTTTATGTCCGCGCCTCGCGCGATACGATCGGTACCTTCGCGGAGCAGATCGCGCTCCCCGAAAAGCTCTTCGCGCCAAAGCCCGCGACGGTTTCGCATGCCGAGGCGGCGTCACTGCCGCTGGTCGGCCTGACCACGCTGCAGGGTTTTGGCCGCGCCGGCGCCCGCGCGGGCCAGCGTATCCTGATTCACGCCGGCTCCGGCGGGGTCGGCAGCTTCGCGGTCCAGTACGCGAAACATCTCGGGCTTCACGTGACATCGACGACCAGTTCGAAGAACGCGGATTTCGTCAAGTCGCTGGGCGCCGATCGCGTCATCGCCTACGACCGCGAAAACTATCTCGATCAGGGCGGCGGCTACGACATCGTTTACGACACGCTCGGCGGCGCGTTTACCGTCGATGCCTTCAAGGTGGTGAAGCGCGGCGGCGTGGTGATCTCGCTGAGCGGGCCGCCGGATCGCGATTTTGCCAGGCGCGAAGCGGCGGGGCTCCTGGTTCGCATTGCGGTCTGGTTGATGGGACGCAAGGTCTACGCCGCCAGCGCCAGGGCCGGCGCGGCTTATGTCTGGTTCTTCACCGAATTGAACGGCGACCAACTGCGAGACATCGCCGCTTTGGTCGAGTGTGGCGCGATCAAGCCGGTGATCGACCGCGAATTCGCATTCGAGAAACTGCCGGAGGCGCTGGCCTATCTCGAAGCCGGCAGGGCACGCGGCAAGGTCGTGCTGAAAGTGCGCTAGCGCGCCGCTACCGTGCCCCGGATGCAGCGCAGCGCGCCGTTCTTTACGGCGTGATGCGCTGCAGAGCCGGGGCCGTAACGAACACCGGTGTCCGGTACGGTCCCGGCTCTGCGGAGCGGCATGAAGAATGCCGCACCGCGTCCGGGACACGAGCAGCGCAGCTACTCGCGCTCCAGCACGATCGCGTGCACATGCCGGCCATAGTCCGGCTCGCGTCGATGCACCGAGCGCCGGTAGCTATAAAAACGTTCGTCGGAATAGGTGTCGATGCCGAGGTCGTCGATCATCAGCACGCCGGCGTTTTCCAGCCGCATCCGGATGAAGCCGGCGAGGTCGAACATCGCGTGATTTTCGCGCGAGGAGGCAATGAAGAACGACGCGTTGTCGGCATTGGCCTGCGTAAATCGCTCGACGAATTCGCCGCCGACTTCGTAACTATGCTGGCGGATCAGCGGCCCGATCGCGGCAACGATGCCGGCGCGCTCGGCGCCGAGTTTTTCCATGGCATCGATGGTGGATTCCAGCACGCCGGTGAGCGCGCCCTTCCAGCCGGCATGCGCCGCGCCGATCACCCGCGCGCCGGGATCGACAAACAATATCGCTCCGCAATCGGCGGCGGTGACGCCGATGGCGAGGCCATCGGTCCGCGTTACGATGGCATCGGCGCGCGGCCGCGCCGCGGGTTCCCAGGGCTCAGATGCGACCACGACATCCGGCGAATGAACCTGGAACGCGGTCAGCAGATGATCCGGCGCAACGCCCAACTGGGCCGCCATGCGCCGGCGGTTTTCCGCGACATGCGATGCATCGTCCTTTGAGCCCATGCCGCCGTTGAGGCTTTGGTAAATCCCGTCGGATACGCCGCCCTCGCGGGTGAAGAAGCCGTGGCGCAGGCCGGGAATGGCGGAGAGCAATGGCGATCCCGGCATCATCGGCGCTCCGCCGTAAAGTCATCGTCGGCAAATCCCGCGAGCACATCGAGGGCGGGATCGGAGATCGCCACCACCTTGAACATCGATCCCATGCCGCCGCGGCCGCCCTCGGTCAGCCGCTTCAGCGCGCCGGAAATGTCCTCGGAAACCTCCGGCGTGGTCTTGGCCATCAGGGTCGCCGCGCGCTGCTCAATGCCGAGAGCTTTAAGGAATTCGCCCTGCGATACCGGGCCGTGCACCCGCGCGCCGAGATCCTCGGCGGCGCGCACCAGCGCCTGGAAATCGACATGCGCGGTGACGTCGGCCTGTCCGGGGTTTTTCAAGGGATCGGCAAAACTGTGGCTCGCGATGGCCTGAAAGGTATCGCCGGCATCGCTGCGCAAATGGCCGTAATCGATAATCAGCGCCGCGCCGCCGTCGTCGCGGACCCGGGTCGCGATCTTCATGATCTCCGCATCGGGCCGCCACTCGAACACCGCGCCGACCGGGGCCGCGCGCACCAGCGGCGGCAGCAGCACCTCGAAGCGCGGCAATGGTTCCGTGGAGGCGCCGAAAGCGAGGTTGCCGTCGGCGCCGATCTCGACGGTGCGCTCGTGCCAGCCGGTCTCGCGCTTCACCATCTGATGCACCGGCAGCACATCGAAATATTCGTTGGCGAGAATGACGGAGGGTCCGGGCGGTATCTCGTCGAGGTGATCGTGCCAGGTGATATCGCGCACGCCGGACAGCGTGGCCTTCTGCTTTTCGCGCAGCACCGGATTGATTTCGACCAGATGGATGCTGAGCGCCTGGTAGAGCGGCGGCAGCACGCGCAGCGCGCGCAGCGCATCCGCCATCATGGTGCCGCGGCCGGGCCCGAGTTCGATCAGCTGCAGCGCCTGTGGCAAATCCATCGCCCGCCATACCGAGGCTGCCCACAGCCCGAGCAATTCGCCGAACATCTGGCTGACCTCGGGCGCGGTGGTGAAATCGCCCTCGCGCCCGAGCGGATCGCGCGAGACGTAATAGCCGTATCTTGGATGGGTCAGGCACAACCCCATGTAGCGCCACACCGGCATCGGCCCGGACGAGGCGATCAGTCTCTTCAGTTCGGCCTCGAGCTTTGAGGTTTCGGTCACGGCGTTGCCTTGCCTGTGGCTTGCGTTCGCGGTCCGCGGCGCCATGCCAGCACAATGAGGATGGCGCCCGCAATGATCATCGGCAGCGACAGCAGCATTCCCATGGTCAATCCGCCCCAGAGAAATCCCAGCTGCGGGTCGGGCTCGCGGAAGAATTCGCCGACGATACGCGCAAATGCATAGATCGCGATAAAGCTGCCGAGGATCAGCCCCGGCCGCTTCAAGGCGCCGGCGCGGATCATCAGCGCCAGGATCGCAAACAGTACGATGCCCTCCAGCCCCGCCTCGTAGAGCTGGCTGGGGTGGCGCGGCAGCGGCCCGCCATTGGGAAACACCATCGCCCAGGGCACGCTTAAATCCGCCGGGCGGCCCCACAATTCGCTGTTGATGAAATTGGCGAGCCGCCCGAGCAACAGCCCGATCGGTCCGACCGCGGTGGTGATGTCGCCCAGCGACAGGATGGAGAGGTTGTTTTTCCAGCAGAACAGCATCACCGCGGCGACGCAGCCCAAAAAGCCGCCATGGAACGACATGCCGCCTTTCCACAGTTCGAAAATCTCGGCGGGGTGCTGGACGAAAAACGGCAGGTTGTAGAACAGCACATAGCCGGTGCGGCCGCCGACGATGATGCCGATCGTCACCCACAGGATGAAATCGTCCATCTGCGGCAGCGTGATCGGCGCCGGCCCGCCCCACAGTTTGTCGCTCTTGATCAGCGCGCGCGCGTAGACCCAGCCGAGCACGATGCCGCCGATATAGGCCAGCGCATACCAGCGGATCGCGACCGGTCCAATGGCAATGGCGATCGGATCGAACACCGGAAACGCGATGGCGAGAGAGGGCATCATCTATCCCCCGTCATTGCGAGGAGCGCAGCGACGAAGCAATTCAGTCTGTGCCCGGGGCTCTGGATTGCTTCGCTTCGCTCGCAATGACGATGGCAAGCCATGTGCCTCAAGTCGCAGTGCCAAGGTTGCGGCGATACAGCGCCAGCAGCCGCTCCCAGTGCCGCTCAGCGGCGTCGCGGTGGTAGACCGGGCGCTTCGGAAATGCAAAACCGTGATGGGTGCCCGGATAGATCTCGACCTCGGCATTGGCGCCGTCGGCCTGCATCGTCTGCTTCACCTTCTCGACCGTTTCCATCGGCGCGTAAACATCGGTCTCCGCGCAGCCGAAATACAGTTCAGCCTTGGTCTTTTTCCCGGCGAGGTGCGGGCTGTCCGGCTTGTCGGTGGCGAGCGCCACGCCGTAGATCGATGCCGCGGCCTTGACGCGATCCGGGAAATGCGTCGCCGCGTTGATCGCATATTGCCCGCTCATGCAATAGCCGACGGTGCCGATCGGCCCCTTGCTTGCCGCGGCTTGCGTCGCTGCGAAATCGAGCAGCGCCCTGGTGTCCTCCATCACCAGCGGAATAGAGAGCGAGTGCATCAGCTCGAACATCCGCTTGCGCTCCGGCGATTCCGGATCGGCCGGCAGCGGCCCGATTTCCATGACGCCTTTGCGGTAATACATGTTCGGCAGCATCACGTAATAGCCCGAGGTCGCCAGCCGCCGCGCCATGTCGCGCAGTTCCTCGCGGATCGCCGGCGCGTCCATGTAGAAGATGATGATGGGAAATGGCCCGCCGCGTTCCGGGTGGCTGATGAAGGTGGTGGTCTTGCCGTCCTTGGTCCGGATATCGATCTGCTGGTCGATCATGGCGTTTCTTGTCCGTTTGTTTTTGCGTGCGGGGCTCGATTATCACGATTGCAGGGAAACCGCAGCCTGAAAGAGGGCATGCGTGCCCCGGACGCAGCGCAGCGCGCCGTTCTTTACGGCGTAGTGCGCTGCAGAGCCGGGGCCGTAACGAAACGCCGCGCCTTGTACGGTCCCGGCTTCTCGCGGAGCGGCATGAAGGATGCCGCACCGCGTCCGGGACACGGAACTAGCCTTGAACAAACCCGGGCGGATCGCCATTGTCAGGACAGACCCGCAGCCGGAGATTTTTGCCATGACCCAGACCAGCAACCGGTTTTTCGACGAAATCGGCCGCCTGATGAACGACGCCGCCGGCGCCGCCCAGGGCGTCAAGCGCGAGGTCGACACCGTGGTGCGCAACCAGGCCGAAAAAATCCTGCGCGACCTCGACATCGTCAAGCGCGAGGAGTTCGACGCGGTCAAGGACATGGCGCGGCTGGCGCGCGAGGAAAACGAGGCGCTGAAAGCGCGCATCGCGGCGCTGGAAGCGAAGCTGGATGTTACGCCGGCCCCATGGCCGCCTGTTGAAGACTGACGGATGAGGCGGCTGCACGCATTGCGTCATGCGCGAGGTTAACTCGCGAATCCGTCGATCTTGATCGCGAATTATTGTCATTACATGATTGTTGACGGCAACGAATTATGTATGTACATTTAATTGAACGTCACCTTCGATCCCGGCAAACGTCTTGTCACCCTGCGAGAGCGTGGGATCGACTTTGCGACCGATGCGGAGAAGGTATTCGCGGGCCGTAAAGCGACATTTGACAGCGATCGCTCCGATTACGGCGACGTTCGTCGGCTTACCATCGGTTGGTTGAATGAGCGAATGGTGCTCATGGTTTGGACCGAGCGGGGTGCGGATCGTCACATTATCTCGATGAGGTATTGTCATGCTAAAGAAGCAGAAAAGCTCATCAAGCGGTTCGACCAAACGTAAGCCTTGGGTCGATCCGGACGACGCGCCTGAAATAACGGATGAATTGCTGGACCGCGTCTGGGATAGCGCCGAAATCAGCGAGGGCGACAAGATCATCCGCCGCGGCCGGCCTCCACTCGGCGAAAAAGCCAAGGGGATAGTGACGATACGGCTCGATGCCGACGTGCTGGAGTCGTATCGGGCGCTCGGCGCCGGATGGCAGACCCAAGTCAATGCCGACCTGCGCCGCGCGCGCAAGCTCAAGAGGGCATGATCGCCAGGATTCGATATGCCGAAAAATACCTCATTGGAGCTGCGGCTGCTCAAGGAACAGGAAGCAAAGCTTTCTGCGCTTCGCGACGCGCTTGTCGAAGGCGAGAACAGTGGACCTTCCACCGCATTCGACTTTGAGCGTTTCATGGCCGGCAAGCTCAAGACCAGTTCTTCCGCCGCATGAAGGGCTACGTCCTCGCGGAGAAAGCAACGGGTGGGGAGCAGCCTCTTAGGCTGCAGCAGGCTTGAACGTGATCCGGCCCCGTACGCCGGACTGGCGATGCGGTTTCATCACGATCTCGATGTCCTGCTCGAACACGGTGAGCATTTTCATCAGCCGTTCCGCGGAATAATCCTCGAAGTCGCCGCGCAGCAGATGGGAAAGGTCGGGCTGCGTGATACCCAGCAATCTCGCGGCTTTTACCTGGGTCAGCCCGCGTTCCTTGATGAGCCGGTGCAGTTCAATGACGATGCCGGATTTCAGCAGGAGGCCCTCGGCATCCGGCAGCTCAAGGTCAGCGAAAATGTTGCCGCTGCTCGCGTGAACCTCGATTTTCCGTTTTGTCATGGTTTCTGGGAAATCCTGCTCCCCTACCATAATACGAAAAAATCCCCGCATTTCCTTGTCATTCCGCACCGTTGCGGCTAGAACACCGCGACGTCCGCGGCCCCCGCACCCCTGGAGGCTTGCCGCGACGTAGCAACGGGCCGCACTGCGGCCTTTAACTTTTACAGAACAAGGACTTAACCGATGGCGACCGTCAAGGAATTGAAGGCGACCGCGCGACCCGTTGGCGGCAAGGGGGCCGCACGGGCAGAGCGTCGCGCCGGCCGAGTGCCGGGAGTGATCTATGGCAACAACCAGCCCCCCCTGACCATCTCGGTCGACGATACCGACCTGCGCCAGCGCATCCTGGCAGGAAGGTTCCTCACCACGATTTACGACATCGATCTGGAGGGCCAGAAGCACCGCGTGATTCCGCGCGACTTCCATCTCGATCCGGTCAAGGATTTCCCGCTGCATGTGGATTTCATGCGGCTCGGCGAAGGCGCGACCATCCGCGTCAGCGTTCCCCTGCACATCCAGAACGCGGAAGCCGCCCCCGGCGTCAAGCGCGGCGGTACCGTCAACATCGTCACCCACACCATCGATCTGGAGTGCGCGGTCGACAACATCCCGCAATATATCGATGCCGATGTCAGCGAACTCGAGATCAGCCACTCGCTGCATTTGAGCGACATCAAGCTGCCCTCCGGCGTGAAGGCGCTGACCCGCGAGGACGTGACGCTGGTCACCATCGTGCCGCCGTCCGGTTACGCCGAAGAAATGAAGGCCGCGGCTGCGGCTGCGGCTGCTGCCGGTACGGCTGCGGCGGCTGCACCGGGTGCTGCGGCTCCGGCGACGGGCGCTCCTGCGGCCGGCGCTGCTCCTGCGGCGGGTGCTGCGGCTCCCGCGGCGGCAGGTGCTGCAAAGGCGCCGGCGGCGGCTGCGAAAGCGCCCGCGGGCGGCGGCGACAAGAAGAAATAACCTGGCGCGGGATGCCGCGTCATGCTGCTGTTTGTCGGTCTCGGTAACCCCGGCGCGAAGTACGCGCATAACCGGCATAATGTCGGCTTCATGGTCGTCGATGAGATTGCGCGGCGTCATGGTTTCGCACCATGGCGCCGCCGCTTTCAGGGCGAGACCGCGGAAGGTACGCTGGAGCGCGAGCGGGTCGTTCTCCTGAAGCCGATGACCTTCATGAACGATTCGGGACAGGCCGTTCAGGAAGCGTCAAATTTCTTCAAGTTGGTGGAAGGCGAGATCACCGTGTTTCACGACGAGATCGAACTGCCGCCCGCCAAGCTGCGCGTCAAGGTCGGCGGCGGTATCGCCGGGCATAACGGCCTGCGCTCGGTCTCGGCGCATGTCGGCAACGACTATCGTCGCGTGCGGATCGGAGTCGGCCATCCCGGCATCAAGGAACTGGTGCACGGCCATGTATTGTCCGATTTCGCCAAGGACGAACGGCCGTGGGTGGAGGCGCTGCGCGATGCGGTCGCCGACAATGCCGGGCTGCTGGCGACCGGGCGCGATTCGACGTTCCAGAACAAGGTGCATCTGGCGATGCAGGCCAAGGGATTCTTGAACAAAGACGACGACGGCGCTGCGTAACGCACTGCCGGTCGCGATGAACGGACTTCAGGACATATCATGGGATTCAAATGCGGTATCGTCGGCCTGCCCAATGTCGGCAAGTCGACGCTGTTCAATGCGCTGACCGAGACGGCGGCGGCGCAGGCGGCGAACTATCCATTCTGCACCATCGAGCCGAATGTCGGCGCGGTCGCGGTGCCCGATCCCCGGCTCGACAAACTGGCCGAAATCGGCAAGTCGGCGCAGATCATCCCGACGCAATTGACCTTCGTCGACATCGCAGGGCTGGTGCGCGGCGCCTCGAAGGGCGAGGGCCTCGGCAACCAGTTTCTCGCCACCATCCGCGAGGTCGACGCGGTGGCGCATGTGGTGCGCTGTTTTGAGGATTCCGACATCACCCATGTCGAAGGCAAGATCGCGCCGCTATCCGACATCGAGATCATCGAAACCGAACTGATGCTCGCCGATCTCGACAGTCTGGAAAAGCGCGTCGACAATCTGACCAAAAAGGCAAAAGGCAACGACAAGGATGCAAAAGAGCAGCTCGACCTGGTCAACCGCGCGCTGGTGCTGCTGCGCGAAGGCAAGCCGGCGCGGTTTCTTCAGCGCAAGCCGGAAGAGGAACGCGCCTTCGGCATGCTTGGGTTGCTGACTTCGAAACCGGTGCTCTATGTCTGCAATGTCGAGGAAAGCTCGGCCGCCGGCGGCAACGCATTTTCGCAACAGGTTTTCGAGCATGCAGAGAGGGAAGGCGCGGTCGCAGTCGCCATTTCCGCCAAGATCGAATCCGAGATCGCGACGCTGTCGCGCGAGGAGCGCACCGAGTTTCTCGATACGCTGGGGCTGGAGGAAGCCGGCCTCGACCGGTTGATCCGCGCCGGCTACCAGCTGCTCGACCTCATCACCTATTTCACCGTCGGCCCCAAGGAAGCCCGCGCCTGGACCATCACGCGAGGCACCAGGGCTCCGGCCGCCGCCGGCGTGATCCACACCGACTTCGAAAAGGGATTCATCCGCGCCGAGACCATCGCCTACGCCGATTACACAGCACTCGGCGGCGAAGCAGGCGCCCGCGACGCCGGCAAATTGCGGCTGGAAGGCAAGGAGTACGTCGTCGCCGACGGCGACGTGATGCATTTCCGGTTTAATAACTAGTAGGGCGGATTAGCCATCGGATCGCGCGAACGCGCGGCCCGATGGCTAATCCGCCGCGCTCCGGGCGTCGTTGGCGGGTTACGCCTTGCGCCTTCGCTTGTGGAGCTACTGCGGATGGGGCTCGGCTAACCCGCCCTACGGATGTACGCTACCGCATCTGCCCCTGATCCCTGATCGCGCCGAGATGCTCGTTGATGCGGAACACGATCAGCACGAATTCGGCGGCGATGCGCGAGAATACGATGCCGACGATGACGCCGGCGATGCTCGACAATACCAGGATGAATCCGCCGAACGGGCTGATCGCCATCGCCGCCAGTCCGGAGAAAATCCCGGAGATGCCGAACAGGATGATCAGCGCGATCGCCAGCCAGTAGAAGGTCTTGATGATGGTCGGCGTGATGAAACGGTCCCACTGAAACAGATCCCGAAATTCAAACATCGGCGTTCTCCCAAGCGAATCGAAATTGAATCATCACGCGCCGCCACAACGCCACAGGGCTAGCGCCGAACCGCGCCCTGAGCAAGATCGCAGGCGCCCCATGCGGTACCGTGGCTTGAGATTGCTGCAAAGTACGGCCACAATCGGGCTTCCCCGCCTGCAATCCAAGGCCAAAATCCCCATCATGACGCTAACCTTCGAAGACTTCCCGCCCGGCCGTTTCGGCTGTTACGGACCGCGCCATGTCACGCGCGAGGAGATGCTTGCCTTTGCCGCGGAATTCGATCCGCAGCCGATGCATCTCGACGAGGCGGCGGCGAAGCGCTCGATGCTGAAAGGCCTTTCCGGCTCGGGATGGCACCTCTGTTCGATCATGATGCGGATGATGTTCGACGGCTATATCGGCGACACCGCCTCGCTCGGCTCGCCGGGCGTCAGCGCGTTGAAATGGCTGGCGCCATTGCGTCCCGGTGACGATCTCATGCTCGAGGTCGACGTGGTGGAAGCCCGCGTCTCGCGCAGCCGGCCGGAGACCGGCATCGTGACGTTCAAATGCATTGTCCGCAACGCGGCCGGGCAGGCGCTGTGTGAAATGACCTCGCCGATCATCGTGAAACGGCGCGAAGCAGCTGTAGCCGGGGTGTCATCATGAATTTCTTCGAGGACCTCGAGATCGGACGGCGGCGCGAGATCGGCTCGTTCACCTTCACCGCCGAAAACATCAAGAAATTCGCCACGCAGTTCGATCCGCAACGCTTTCATCTCGACGAGGAGGAAGGCCGCAAGTCGCTGTTCGGCGGGCTCGCGGCGTCGGGCTGGCATGTCGGCTCGGTGTGCATGAAGCTATTGGTGACCAGCGGCCAGCGCCGGATGCAGGAGGCCATAGCGCGCGGCGAGAAGATCGCGGTGTGGGGGCCCTCGCCCGGTTTTCGCGATTTGCGCTGGCTGAAGCCGGTGCTGGCCGGCGACACCATCACTTACGCCAGCGAGGTCGCCTCGAAGCGGGTTTCCGAAAAGCGCCCGGAATGGGGCATCGTCGAAGCCCGCAACACCGGCACCAACCAGCGCGGCGAACTGGCGTTCTCGCTGCTGGCGACCGCGTTCGTGCCAAGGCGGAATGCGTGAACGGGTAGGGCGGATTAGCGACCCCCGTCCGCGGTAGCTCCACAAGCGAAGGCGGAAGCGTAATCCGCCGCGCCACACGCACCGGCGGCGGATTACGCCTCCCGCCTGCGCTCGTGGAGCGACGGTGCATGGGATCGGCTAATCCGCCCTACGGGCTACGCTCATTGCCTGCGGCACGGAACAAATTTTCCGGTAACGCATTGTGAACCTGATGCTGCTCAAGTTCGACTTAAGGGCAGTGAAGTTCAGGGGACGACGATGGCTGACCGCGGCGGGCTGAAATTCGTGGGCTTTATCTTCGCAACCGTGACGCTTGCGGTGATGCTGACGGCCGGGATGGTCATGAAGGGCCATGCCGACGGCGCCTATGCGCTCGACGGTACGACGATCGCGAGCCGATAAGTTACGCTTCAATAACCATCGATTCAGAAACACATGCGCTTGTGTCCCGGGCGCGATGCGGCATTCTTCATGCCGCTTCGCAGAATCGGGACCCCGGTTTCTTCGAGTCGCAAGCAACCGGGACCCCGGCTCTGCAGCGCACCGCTTCGCAAGTGCTACGCGCTGCGCTGCGTCCGGGGCACGGAGACTCACCCGTTGCGCAGACCGTCGGCGGCGCGTTTCCATTGCGCGACGTTGTCGGCGATCATGCGGGTGGATTTCATCGCGGCTTGGCTGAGTTGGGCGTAGCCGGAAATCTCCCGCTGCACGCGCTGGCCTTCGGCATGCAAGAGGTCGCGCAGGCTTTCCAGCTCGGACACCAGGTTTTCGATCTCGGCCAGCGAGGATCCCGCGACGCGCTGGATCAGCGAGTTGACGTTGTTGACGGTGGCTTCCGCAGTGGCATCGATCGCCGGCTCCGTGGTCAGCATGCTCGGCGAGCGCCGCAAGTAAGCGACGTCGTTGCGCACGAAGTCGCGGATCCCGGCTTCGACTTCCGAAACCGCGGCAAGATTGGGATCTTCGACGGTTGTTTCAATCTTTTCAGATGGCAATTTTTCAGATGTGATGGCGTTCATCGGCCGTTCCTTGTTTCGCGTGGATAGCGAGCGCGGATGTCCCCCGCACGACGAAGTTAAGCGGCGCCATCCATCCCGCCGATTTTGACCACATCGCGGCCAGTTTGCGGCAATGCGCGATCTTTCCTGCGCGGGATTGCGCGTTAACCACTACGTCGTCCCCGCCAACGGGTCCGGCTATTGCCGGCCCGATGACAGGCTCCGGCGGGGACCCATAACCCCCGACGTTCGTGGTCAAGATGCGACGTTGCAACGGTGTTCTTGAAGCGAAACGACACGGCGTATGGGTCCCGGCCTTCGCCGGGACGACATCGAGCTACCAGCTTTTCTTGAAGCCCGCGCTGATGCTTTTGTTCGCCGTTCCCTGCAGCGTCTCGCCGATCGAGCCGGAGACGCTGACGCCGCCGAACAGTTTTTGCTCGGCGCCGACCTTGCGCAGCCATTTGTCGTCGCTGGAGGACAGCGTCTGGCCGGCAACAAAACTGGTGCCGGTGTCGGCAATGCTCAGTTTCGCCGATTGATCCATCGTGGTGTTGCGCGCCGCATGCCCGGTAATGCCGGGGATCGGCGCGATGCCCTGCTGGGTGACGCTGCTGCCGTTCTGCAAGGTGAGCGACGTGCGCTCATCCAGCGTCACCGATTTGCTCAGCGAGGTGCCGAGCCTGCTCTGCACCTCGGATGGATCGACCCGCGCCTCGATCGCGGTCCTGTCCCAGATCGAGCCCACGCCGGGCGCGGTCATTGCCGCCCATGCGGAGCCTGCGGATTGCTGCTCGCCGGTGGTGATTTTCTGCTGCAGCGCTTCGGCGGCGGACGAGGGCTGCTGGCGGGCGACGGTGAGATCGGCGCCCACCCGGGTATCCCAGAACGGAATCATCGACTGCTTGACCGACAACGCGGCCGCGCCATTGGATTTGTCCTGCGCGGACCAGGAGGACGCGGCGCCGTCGCCAAGCGCTCGCCTGGCTTTCGGATCGGCCGGCGCGTTGGCGTTGCCGGCCGACGCCGGATCGAGCTGGCTCCAGTCGATGTCGGAATTGGTGAGGTCGACGGTCTGCGCCGGCGCGGCTTCGGGCTCGTCGCCGGGATTTTCGCTCGGAGTGTTCTCCTCGGCGGAATAGATGTCCCTGGGCCAGACCGATGGCGGCTGTTCGGCCATTGCCGGCAGCAATCCCGCGCCAAGCAGCAGCGCGACCGCCAAGGCGCCGTGCCGGCGCTGCATTATGAATTTCATGATGATGTCAGCCCGAACCACTGCTTCGGACGATAGGAACACGATTGTTCGAAATTATGGCGGATGACATCCGCAAGTCGTCCCGGCGAAGGCCGGGACCCATACGCCGTGCCGTCGCGTTTGGTCACTTGCGGCAGAGGCTGTCTGCAACAAGCAATGCCAGGGGTTATGGGTCCCGGCCTTCGCCGGGACGACCAGAATTACGACGCGATCTTCGGCAGCTGGATCGGATGCCCGAGCGCCTGCTCGACCAGATCGAAGGTGTCGATCAGCACGCGGATGCTCGACAGCCGTCCCGCTTTGAACTGCGCGAAATGGGCGAGCCGCAGGCTGATCGGCTTGTTGGAATCGATCGCGGTCAGGGAATAGCGGATCATTGACGCCGCCGAATCCACGCCCAGCATGATGGATTCCCGATCGAAGCGGTGGATGCGGACGTTGTCGGCGATCTGCCGGCACACCTCCAGCACCGCGGCCTTGCCGCGGCGGCTGCCCAGAAACGGAAACATGTCGATCGGCCCGTAGATCGCCCATTCGACGTCGTCGTCGATCAGGGGTTCGAGGTCTTGGCTCTGGCGTTCGTTGATCGCGGCATGCAACGCGCGCGAAAAACGCCAGAGACTGTGCTCTGTCATGGCGGTCACCTGAAAACTGGATTTTTAAGGACAGCACGCGGCCCAGAGGGCGTCATCGGCGACGCCGTGCCAGCAATGCTGCATTCCCAACTAATTTGAAGCTTCAAATAATCCGATTTCGCCAAAACGCAACCGCTATTTTTGCAACGCACAAATACCGGCGGCGGTGGCTCAAAGTTCGTCAATAATTTCTGTGGCTTACGGGCTGGCGCCGCTCTGCGCGTCCGGGCCCCAGATGAGCGTGCCCGACACCCGCGTCATACGCGGGCTTGACCCGCGTATCCATCACGCTTCACGAAGAGTCTTTCGAAGAGGATGGATGCGCGGGTCAAGCCCGCGCATGACGAGGGCGAAGATGGATGGCCGGGTCAAGCCCGGCCATGACCAACTATCCGGTTTTGGATTTGGTGCCGATCAATTCGGCGGCGATGTCGCGTTCGAGGATCTGCTGCACCACCTCGAACGAATCCAGGATCTCGTGGATCGTGGCGATGCGGCCGTCGCGAAGCGTGTAAAACGCCGCGACGTCGAACTGCACGATCCGCCCGTTGGCCCGCTTGCGGAAGAACACCCGGATGCTCGCCGCCACCCGGTTTTGTTCGGCGACGAGAAACGGCACCTCGTGGCGCATATCGGAATAGCGCGCGTGGATGGTTCGCCACATCGCGCCGATCTCGGCCTTGCCGTGGCGGTGACCGAGATGCGGCAAGATGTCGATCGGCGCATGGGTGACGAAATCAACGTCGTCGTCGCAGCGCGCCAGCGCGCCCTCGATATCGCCGGAATAGAACGCCTCGAGGAAATTCAGCACGCGCTGCCGGTTGAGATCTTCGGCCATTTTTTTCTCCGCCGGTGTTAGGTCCCGACTCGCACTCCCGTCCACCGCAGTGTGAACGCGAAACCTGTCACCGGGAATCAGTCCCGATGAGCAACTACAGGTTGATATTCGGTTCGCCGCCTGAAATCAAGACGCTTTGCATCGAATCGCGGCGGGATTCCTGCGAAACGCCGGGTGGCGGGTCATCCCCGATCGGGTCAAGGAGGGCACCCGCGTGCCGGGCAGGCCGGCGTCGTCAGCCCTTCTTGCCGGGATTCTGGCCGGCCGGCGGCTTGCCGGATGCGAATGGCGACGGCGCGGCGCCGCCCTTTTTCAGGTTCTTGTCCTGCTTCGGTTTCTTCTTTTCCTTGTTGCTGCGCATCTGACCCTTGGCCATGACGAACTCTCCCTTAGGCAGCCCCGGTTGAAACGAGAGGGGCGCGGCATGAGGATAACAAATCGCAAGCAAATTGTAAGCGGCGGAGTTTTGCGAAACCGCGAACGCACCGGTTTATTCCGCTGCAATCTTTCGCTTGCCCCGGACGCAGCGCAGCGCGTAGCTCTTCGCGAAGCGGTGCGCTGCAGAGCCGGGGCCGTAACGGGCGTTGGCGTTCGGTACGGTCCCGGCTCTGCGGAGCGGCATGAAGAATGCCGCACCGCGTCCGGGACACGAAGAACGAGCGAGAATTGAAACGGCGCTTCACAGCGGGCAAAGCCGCCCGTATCGTCGGCTGAGGAGGGCGGTCATCAACGCCCCTCCATTCAGGGGAGAACGCACGTGAAACGCATCGCAACTCTCGTCGCCGCCGGCCTGCTGCTGTCGCTGCCCGCCGCGGCGCACACGCCGCAACAGCCGCCGCATCAATTGTATGTCGAAGGCGACCTCGCGCTCGAAAGCGGCGAGGCGATCAAGGATTTTGCCATCTCCTATGTCACCCACGGCACGCTGAACGCCAGGAAATCCAACGCCATCCTGATGGTGACCGCGATTTCCGGCAACCATCACCGCATCGACTTCATGATCGGCCCCGGCAAGGCGCTCGATCCCGCAAAATATTTCATCATCTGCACCGACGCGATCGCCAACGGCTTGTCGACCTCGCCGAGCAATTCGCGGCTGCAGCCGCGGATGGATTTTCCGAAATTCACCATCCGCGACATGGTGCAGTCGCAGCATCGCCTGCTCAAGGAAAAGTTCGGCATCGACCATGTGGTCGCGGTGATCGGCCCGTCGATGGGTGGCATGCAGGTGCTGCAATGGGGCGTCAGCCATCCCGACTATATGGATGCGCTGGTGGCGATGGTGCCCTTGGCGAAGACGCCGGGCTGGACCGTGGCGGTGCTGGAGGCCTCGCGCAAGGCGATCATGACCGACCCGGCATGGAATAACGGCAATTACGAATCGCCGCCGGAGCAGGGCGTGCGGCTGTGGCGCGACATCCTCTCGCTGCTGGCGGCGCGCACGCCGGACATGTACTCGGCGCAGTTCAAGAACGGCATGGACGCGCTGCCCTGGATGGCCGCGCAGGAAACCGCGCTGCTGCGCGCCTTCGACGCCAACGACTGGATCTTTCAGACCTGGGCCTATGAGCGGCACGACGTCGGCGCCACCCCGGGCTTCAACGGCGACACCGCCAAAGCGCTGGCCTCGATAAGAGCGAAGACGCTGATCCTCACCGGCACCAAGGACCTGCTCAATCCGGAATTCGAGCCGATCGAGATGGGCAAGAACATCCCGAACGCCACGATGAAGACGATCAGCCCGGGCACCGTGACCGGGCATGCCGCGGCCGGCGGCGCGATCCCTGCGGATGTGGAGTTCTTGAACAAGGAGACGAGCGCGTTTCTCGATGCGGTGACCGAGGGCGGGAAGAAGCTGGATTGAGGATGGCGCAGCGCACGGTACTCTTCACCCTCCCCTGGAGGGGGAGGGTCGCCGCGAATGAAATTCGCGGCGGGGTGGGGTGAAAGCCTCTCGTTGTGCACGGTGTCCGGGGTTGAGGCTGTCACCCCACCCCGTCGAGCATCTAACGATGCTCGCCGACCCTCCCCCTCCAGGGGAGGGTGAGAGTCGTCCGGAACTCGAAAGCCTCATCCGCCGTTATCCCCGCGACAGCCATCCGGAGCCCGCCATGACAAAAACCCTTGCCGCCCTCATCGCCGTCGCCGCGCTCGCCGCCGCAACCCCCGCCTCCGCCAAAGGCTGCCTGAAAGGCGCCGCAGTCGGCGGCGTCGCCGGCCACTATGCCGGCCATCACGGCGTGCTCGGCGCCATCGCCGGCTGCGCCTACGGCCGCCACCGCGCCAACGAACAGGCGCGCGAGCGCCAGGGCCAGCGCCCGGCGCCGGCGGGGGAGAAGCTGTAGCTCAGCGTCATTGCGAGGAGCACTTGCGACGAAGCAATCCAGTGTTTCCGCGTGTGCGGCTCTGGATTGCTTCGCTTCGCTCGCAATGACGGCCGTTGTTCCTTCGGAACAACGCCGCCGCGCGCCGCGTTTTCCTTCGGTAAAGTACGGAGACGCCGCATGACAAAATCCCAGCCAAAACCCATCACGCCCGTTCCCGACGACAACCAGAGCCACAAGGGCCCCGGCAGCGCCCCCGCTGTCCCCCTCGACACCACCAAGGGCCACCGCGACGACGAAAAACACAATATTCGCGAGCAGGGGGACCACGGGAATCTGGTGCAGAACACCAGCAACCGAAGGAGCGGGTGAGGGCAGGCGTTCCGCCAACTCCGCAGTCGTCCTCGCGAAAGCGGGGACCCATAACCACCGATGCCTGAGATGATCGCATCTGGTCCCGCAAGGTAGCCGTCATTGCGAGCGAAGCGAAGCAATCCAGTCGATCCAAGAACTGGATTGCTTCGTCGCAAAAGCTCCTCGCATGACGACCTCCCCGGATGCAGCGCAGCGCGCCGCCCTTCGCGGCGTGGTGCGCTGCTGATCCGGGGTCCAGCTTTCGGGCAACGCACCGCCGTCATCCTGAGGAGCGGCGCTCTTGCGCGGCGTCTCGAAGAATGGCCACAGGCGCTCGTGGCCCATCCTTCGAGGCTCGCCGCGAGAAGCGGCGAGCACCTCAGGATGACCGGTGTGAGTCAATAACCGTCGGCTGCGAGGAACTCCATCGCCTGCTGCCGCGTCGGAAAGCGGCCAAGTTCGCGATAATCCGGATCATGCTCGGCAGTGTCCGGCGACCAGAACACTACGAATTCCTTGCCCTGCTCTTCGATCAGCGTGGTGAGTTCCTCGCTCTCCCTTGGCGTCATATCCCGTGCACCGCAGTGTGGACATTCGTCGTCGCACATGCAGGACCACTGGTCCGTCCACGTGCCATCGCAACGCGCGCATTCGTAGTGATTGAGAAACCAGGCCATGCGAACCGCCTCAGGATCGCAAACGATAACTTCCGCGCGAGACGAAATCTATAAACCCGCGGTTGCGGAGATATTGAAGCTGCTGCAGCCAGCCACGCGGTCCCCGCCACTCGGTTCAAGTCTTTGGCTTTTCGGGCGTGCGACCAACTGCAACGAGGTCCGGAAGCTGTCCGTCGCTGATAAAGCCCGCTTCAAGCGCCGCCGCTTTATTCAAGATCGCTGTCTGCGCGTGGCGACCCCACTTGCTGCCGCGCTTGGTTTCTGGCATCGCAAACCGTATTTGATGCTTGACGGCACCCCCTGATTTGGCGCCCACGACACTCGCAAAAGCTTGGCAGAACCGGTCGAACTCGGAATCTCGTCCTCGACCCGGCGAGTTGGATTTCTTCCATTTGTCACTAGCGCCAAATTGCCGGACCAGCCTCATGTAAAGGACGCGGCGAACATCTCCTGTCCAAATCTCCGCTTCGTGTGCCATGCTGTGTCTCTTCGAAATGTCTTCTGATGAAAAGTCGATGCGGCACAGGTGCCGCTATTGTATGAAGGCGGCGCCTGCGCTCCAATTGCTGCTCAAGCCGCCGAGCGGCTTCGAAGAAGCTGATGCTCGAAGGCGTCAATTACCAGATCGTACGATCCTTCATTTTTGCCGACCTTTTGAGGATCTGCACGAAAAGCATCGAGCACCACGCGATATTTTTTTACAATCGTATCAAGATGCTTATCGAGGAATTTCACGGGGTCCTGTCTCCAGATCACGTGACCTCTCGCATCTAACGTCATGAGAGCTTTCAGCCCATAAACTAAGGGCATAATGAGACCATCGGGATAGGCATAGTCCACTTCGGTTCCCGTAAAGTGCGTGGTCGGACGCGACCGCATGTCCTTTGCCATTTTCACTACCGCCAGGCCTCCAAAGCGACCTTCTCGATCGCCGTTATAAGCATCTGGAAACTCTCTGTAGATTTTGTCGTAAAGCGCCGGAAGTTGCCCGGCCAAGACCAGTGCACTATGAACCGCAGCATTGTGAAGTTCTTGGGTGTAATCTCCATCTGCACCTTTCGACACAGTCTCGTGGCTCATTAACGTGTCGAAATGTTTAGCCAGCTCACCCTTATTGCGGTACGTGTTTTGCGGCGGAATCTTAATGTCAACCGGAAGTTCAATGACAGATAACGGAATCCATGCCAGTGCGATAAGATCGCGAACCTTAATCTCGCCTCCATCGTTTGTCTTCCACTCGACTTTGTTGGCGACATAAGGAGGCAGCGCTTTGCGGAGATATTCGTAGTACCCTTTCTTGTTGGCCTTCGTTTCCAACGTTAGCTCGACATTGTTGTTACGCGCAGCGCAGATATCCAAGAGGGAACGGTTAAACTTATCAACTGTTTCCGGATCGTCGATATCAGCAGGAACCAAAACCTCGACGGGCACCAAAAAGTCCAGCGGACCTTTCTGCTCTTCTCCTGCAACCTTCCTTAAAGTATCGATTTCATCTCGGTGTTCCAACCATGCGGCTTTGAGATCATCCCACCGTTTGATTTTCTTAAGCATCCGATCATCGTTCGTCGCCCTCGCCACGACGTGCATGCCGATGGCCAGCATATTGTGACCACCATCGAGTATTCCCTCAATTTTCGTGTTTTCAAAGCTCAGTTCGTAACGTTTGCGCTCAAGGGGGGCATAGTTTGACGCGCCTACCAGTACGCCCTTCGTCTTGAACGGGAAGGTATCCGGCGTGTCCCGGATGCTGTCGATAATGTCGTCGGTGACAGCCCCCGACTTGGCCTCGCGAGGATTTGCCTCAAGGTCGGCAGCATCGAAAAGTTGGAGCATATTCTTCGCACGCACGAAACCAACGATGCGGCGTACAGGTCCATCTGATTGCTCAGATACCTGCTCGAAGCGAATTACAAGCTTATCGGGATTCATATCCGGTACTCCTCAAGGAGGGAGACCGGCTCTATCGCGGGATCACTTTGGACTGCACGAGGGGTTACCTCGCCGTCTGGCGATTTCCGACCCAGAACCGTCTCGGTTCATGTTTTTTCAGCTTCCATCCGGAAGCGAATCAGAAATGCACCAAAAAAGTGCAACCGTCAACCGCTGCAAGTTTTTAGATCGAAAAGCAGGGTCGAAAGGTTCAGTTGCTACCGCTGTCGCCTAGCGTCGGCTGCGCGGACCAGCGTGCTTGGCCCGATCTGGCTCGACCCCGTGCCAGCTGGCGATGCCCATTCGTCTAAGGCGGCTTGCCTATGCGAGGAGTGGCCGCGTAGCTTGCCTTTGATGCCCCGGCTCCCCTCCTATCCCGCCCCCAGCACCCGCACGCGCCGTTCGATCCTGGGCCACTCTGTCGCCCGTGCGCGGCGCAGTTCATACGAACCCTGCAAGTTCATCCATAGCTCGGGCGTGGTGCCGAAATATTTTGCCAGCCTGAGCGCGAATGGGGCCGTGATGGCGGAACGCCCGTGCACGATGTCGTTGACCCGCGCCGGATTGACGTCGAGATCGCGCGCCAGCCGGTTCTGGCTTATGCCGTTCGGCCGCATGAACTCCTCCAGGAGAATTTCACCGGGAGGGATGGGATCGAGCCGTTTTGCCTTGGCCATCGCGTCGTCCTCGAAATTTGCTACTGGCATGTTAGAATGCTTCGATGACTCTCAACATCAAAAATCCCGAAGCACATCGGCTGGCGCGAGAGCTTGCCGCGCTTACGGGTGAGAGCATGACAGCCGCCGTTACCGAAGCCATTCGCGAGCGTCTTGCCCGCGTTCGCCGCGAACGGCAAGTGGTGGTGTCCGCGCGCTTGCTTGCAATTGGGAGAGACTGCGCGGCCTGCTTGCACAGGCCTGTTCGATTGGTCGATCACGGCGACCTGCTTTATGGCGCGGACGGGTTACCTTGTTGATCCTCTCCGCGTGGTCGTCATCGTGATCCTGCGCTCTTGCACAATCCATGTGTTCCCTGTATGTTCTACAGTGCGTCTAGGATAACTGTCGGTCGTTAGTAGAAAGGTTCTGCGCAATTCAGGCAGTCTTCCGATCAATGATCGGAGATGATGATGAGAATGAAAGTTCAGGAAGTCGGTCCCGGACTCCACCCAAGTGAAGTCGTAATCGAAGTCCAGACAACGCGCGGCCCGGAGCGTTTAGTGATGGACCGGACCGCGATTGCTGACAATAGCATGTTCGTCGGGTGGCGATCCTTGGCTCAGAAGAATGGAGAATTATTAGTTGAACTACCCAACGAAACAATGAGCGGGACTTCCCGGATTTGGGTTAGGAGCGACGACATCATTACGGATCAAGATAGAGCGGTAGGTGCCGTGTGATCCTCACGGATCGCGAAATCCAAATTTCTTTGGACCGAGGGATATTCTCGATATCTCCAGCGCCGGAAAGCGTTGCCTATACATCGACAGCCGTCGATCTGACGCTGGATCCAATTCTTCATCTCGTTCGAGATCCTACAGACGCACTTGAGACCACAATCAATCCGCAGGCCCGAGGCTTTAACGCGGAAGAAGTGATGGGTCGTCTATCGGACCAGATTACGATGGACCAACAACACGGTTATGCGTTCGTTCCGCGGAAGCTCGCGCTTGGATGGACGAAAGAACGCATCGAAATGGATGTCGAAGCCAGGGTTGCAGCTCGGGTCGAAGGCAAAAGTTCTTTGGCTCGCCTTGGGTTGGTCGTCCATATGACCGCACCTACCATCCATGCCGGATTTAAAGGACGTATCCGGCTTGAGATGATGAATCACGGCGCGGTGCCAATTCGGCTTTGGCCGGGCATGCGCATTTGCCAGCTTATTTTTGAGATGACCTTGGGAACTGCAGAGAAGGGTTATAAGGGGCAGTTTACAGGTCAAGGCGCCTAGGCCAAACCCGTTGCCTCACCGCTTCTTCCACCCGCCCCGATGCCCCGGGGCGCCGCCGCTCGAGCGCGGCGCCGGCCCGAATTCCGGGCCGGACTCCCGCGAGTTGGTCGGCTGGATGATCTTGCTGCCGCTGCCCGGGGGTGACGCGCCGCCGCCACCGCCGCTCCGCGGCGGCAACGCGTTCGGCATCGACTCGGTCATGCTGCGCGGCTGGTAGATCTTGCTCTCCGTCCCCGGGCCCATCTCGTCCAGCGTCGGCTTGCGCGGGCCGGCGCGGTCCCTGCGATCCGGCTTCACCTCGTGCCAGGTCGCGATGCCCATTTCGTCGAGGCCCGGCTTGTGCACCTTGGAGGCGGGCGTGCCGGCGCCGCCGCGCGAGCCGAACTTGCCGCGCTTGCTCTGCGCCGCCAGCTTGTCGAGCCGCGCCGGCAGGTTTGCGGCGTCGCCGAACTGCTTCTTGCCGGTATAGCCGCCGCCGCGCGCAACTACGCCGCGCTGCTTGATGGTGGGATCGTCGACCACCGCGAGCTCGGTGGCGCGCAGCCGCTTCACCTCGTCGCGCAGCCGCGCGGCTTCCTCGAAATTCAAATCGGCGGCGGCTTCGCGCATCCGCGTTTCCAGATCGGCCAGCACCGCCTCGAAATTATGTCCGATGCTGATCACGTCGTCGGCGATGCCGCCGTCGCCGATCTCCACCAGCACATGGTCGCGCTCGTACACGCTGTTCATGATGTCGTGGATCGAGCGCTTGATGCTCTCCGGCGTGATGTTGTGCGCGGTGTTGTATTCGACCTGCTTTTCGCGGCGGCGGTCGGTTTCGGCGATGGCGCGTTCCATCGAGCCGGTGATCTGGTCGGCATAGAGGATCACCCGGCCGTCGACATTGCGCGCGGCGCGGCCAATCGTTTGAATCAGCGAAGTCTCGCTGCGCAAAAATCCTTCCTTGTCGGCGTCCAGGATCGCGACCAGCGCGCATTCCGGAATGTCGAGGCCCTCGCGCAGCAGGTTGATGCCGACCAGCGCGTCGAACGCGCCCAAGCGCAGATCGCGGATGATCTCGATGCGCTCGATGGTGTCGATGTCGCTGTGCATGTAGCGCACGCGGATGCCCTGCTCATGTAGATATTCGGTGAGGTCCTCGGCCATGCGTTTGGTCAGCACGGTGACGAGCGAGCGATAACCGGCCTGCGCGGTGGCGCGGACTTCGCCGACGAGGTCGTCGACCTGGGTGCGCGCAGGGCGGATGTGCACCGGCGGATCGATCAGGCCGGTGGGGCGGATCACCTGCTCGACGAACACGCCGCCGCTCTCGTTCAGCTCCCACGCGCTCGGCGTCGCCGACACCGCGACCGATTGCGGGCGCATCATGTCCCATTCCTCGAAGCGCAGCGGCCTATTGTCCATGCAGGACGGCAGCCGGAATCCGTATTCCGCCAGCGTCGCCTTGCGCCGGAAATCGCCGCGGAACATGCCGCCGATCTGCGGCACGGTGACGTGGCTCTCGTCGGCGAACACCAAAGCGTTGTCGGGGACGTATTCGAACAGCGTCGGCGGCGGCTCGCCGGGGCGGCGGCCGGTCAGATAGCGCGAATAGTTTTCGATGCCGGCGCAGCTTCCGGTGGCTTCCATCATTTCCAGATCGAAGGTGGTGCGCTGCTCCAGCCGTTGCGCTTCCAGCAGCCGGCCCTGGTCGTGCAACTGGTCGAGGCGCCATTTCAATTCGCCCTTGATCGCCTTGATGGCCTGGATCAGCGTCGGCCGCGGCGTCACGTAATGCGAGTTGGCGTAGATTTTGATGAATTCCAGCTCGTCCTGCTTGTGGCCGGTGAGCGGGTCGAACTCCTCGATATTTTCCACCACGTCGCCGAACAAGTTGACGCGCCAGGCGCGGTCCTCGTAATGCGCCGGGAAAATGTCGATGACGTCGCCGCGCACCCGAAAGGTGCCGCGGGCGAAATCGGCCTGCGTCCGCTTGTACTGCAGCGCCACCAGGTCTGATATCAGCTGGCGCTGGTCGATGCGTTCGCCCCGCTTCAGCGCAAAGGTCATCGCGGTATAGGTCTCCACCGAGCCGATACCGTAGATGCATGACACCGACGCCACGATGATGACGTCGTCGCGCTCCAGCAGCGCCCGCGTCGCCGAATGGCGCATGCGGTCGATCTGCTCGTTGATGGAAGAGTCCTTCTCGATGTAGGTGTCGGTGCGCGGCACATAGGCTTCGGGCTGATAGTAGTCGTAATACGAGACAAAATATTCCACCGCGTTGTCGGGGAAAAAACTCTTGAACTCGCCATAGAGCTGCGCCGCCAGCGTCTTGTTCGGCGCGAGGATCAAAGCGGGGCGCTGCGTCGCCTCGATCACCTTGGCCATGGTGTAGGTCTTGCCCGAGCCGGTGACGCCGAGCAGCACCTGGGTGCGGTCGTTGCGCTTGATGCCCTCGACCAGTTCGGCGATCGCGGTCGGCTGGTCGCCCTTCGGCTCGTATTCGGATTTGATCTCGAAGCGCACGCCGCCTTCGGATTTTTCCGGGCGGGGCGGGCGATGCGGCGTCCAGATTTTTAAAGAACCGTCCTCCTTGCGGAATTCCGGCCGCCCTTCGCGAATGAGGTTCTCCAGCGCATCGGCGGTGGCCTGCACGCCGAGCGCCTCCATCTTGTTGCGCGGCGGCCGCGCCAAGGCCTCGGCGTCCTCCTCCTCGGTGGTGAAGCCGAGCTGCCTTGCCAGTTCCGGATCGAGCGTGGGGATGGTCGCCGCGGTGCCGTAATTGGCGGGCGCGAATTCGGATTGCGGTGCTTCGCCGAGGCCGCGCCCAGCATCTTCCGGAAAATCCTTCGGCGTCGATTTGCGCGCACGATGGATCGCGGCCTCGCCGCCGGAGCGGCGGTCCCTGGAATTATCCGGCGGCGGCTGCAAGCCGGTGCCGGAACCGATCCCCGCCTCGCCCTTGGCGATCGCGGGATTGAGCAGTTCCGCCAGCGCCGGCCCGATCGGCTGCACGTCGGGCCTCGACGCCTTAGAACTTGGCGCCTTGGATTTCGGAGTTTTGCCGGGCTTTGTGGGATGGTTTGGATTGTTCGCCATCAGTGGAATATGGGCCGTTCACCACGACAGTAAAAGGGGCGGCCGTGCAGACAATTATGGATTGATCTGATGAGGGTTCTCTACTTATTGTAAGACGTAGGGCGCGGCACGTTGGGACCGGCATTACGCTGTTCAATCAATTGGGCAGCCGCATGAACAAACTGACGCCGTACGAAACGCGCCCGCATCCGAGAAGAATGATGACGGCGGGTCCGTACGCCTGCAGATCAATTGCGATAATATTAATTGTCCAAATAAAGAGTTCAGATGATGGCCAAATTCACTGTCCACGACCGCACCCCGGCGCGCATCCCGAATGACTTCCTGATCCATGCCGCGGACGGCTACACGCCGACCCCCGACGAGAACGGCATCGTCACCGGCCTGCATCAGACGCTGGAGCGGCTGGTGGCCGATGCCGCCGCCGACGTCGGAAGCAAGCTGCGTAGCACGCTGCTTGCGGCGCGAGCCGCCTGGCGCGCTGCAAAAGCCGGCGAACTCCGCGCCGTCGCCAATGAATTGACCAACGATCCGATCAACGGCCAGGAGGCGACCGAACACAGCGCCGCCATCGCCAAAGACGTTGACCAGAACGCTCCCGGGATAGCGATCGTCGATGCAAAACCGGAACGGTTTGCGGGCGAATTCGCCATCGCCGTTACCAACTTCAGCCCCGACGCCGGCGAGCAAGCATATATCGACCGTCAGAAGCACCTGTTCGACGACCTCGCCGCGGACGAGGCCGCCGATGCCAAAGCCAAATATTCCGATGCGGGTCTCGAAGTCCGCCGTGCGCAACGCAAGGAGGTGATCGACAGCCTCCGGCAAAACGCCACCTTCTGGTCGGAAGGCATGCCCTCGGGCACCGCCTCCGCCAATGTGTCGTTCCAGCGCGGGCGCTATAGCGGGCAGCGCGAACGGCTGGGAAAGACACTGTTCACGGTGCGGCCCATCCGGGGCAAGGACGACGAGACCGATTTCAATGTCGATATCGACATTCAGCTCACGCGCGATCTGCCGCCGCCCGACAACATGCCAACGGTGGATCAGCAGGAGCTGTTCGTCGAGATCAACAAGGCCGACACCGTCATCAGCACCGTGTGCCGGCAGATTCGCGCCCGCGCGCACCGGCGATTCTTCCCTGTTCCGGAGAACGACAAGCGAGGACTGCGCCTGCTGGGCGAATATATGGACAAGCTGATCGGGATCGCCCGTCTCGGTCTCGAGGGCCCGCACACTGTTCTTGCCAAGCTGGCGCTCGCCAGCCTGCGCGAGGAATTCGTCGCCCGCGAGGCGGAGCAGATTCTGAACCGCTATGTGCGTCGGCTCGGGTTATGGGCGGCCGGGTTCGCCATCACCTTCTTGGCGGTTTACACGATCGTCAGATACCAGGCCGGCGTGAACGCGAACCCTCACAGCGAGCACGCTACGTGGTGGGTGTGGTGGGACGCGCACAGGGCCTTCCTGCTTGCGGCCGCCGGAGCCTCGGTCGGCACCTGGGCCTCGTTCTCGGTGCGCCAGATCAACCTGACCTTCGACCAGTTGGCGACGCCGGAGGAAGAGCTGCTCGACGCGCCGCTGCGCATCGTGTTCGTCATCGTGCTGACCATGGCAGCATGCCTGCTGTTCTGGACCGGCGCGATCAACGTCAAGATCGGCGATCTCAATACCGAAGCGGCGTGGTTTACCAAGGCCGGAACGGTTGCGATCCTGATCGGGTTCTTCTGCGGCCTCTCGGAACGCGCGCTGGCATCGGCAATCGCCGGGCGAGCCTCAGCCTTCGTTGGTGGAATCGCCGGCAGCAAATAGAGGCCGGCGCCTCCAGGCCGCTCGCCCGGCCGGGCCTGTCCGCTTCCGGCCGTCGCCCGGCGCGATCTGCCGCGTCACTGGATTTGTCACCACGTCTGGCCTATGGGATGGCGCACATAAGCGTGCAAGAAACCGAGGGAAACGGGCGATGACGAGTCTTCTCAAGGTATTGATGGTATCCGCCGCATTGGGCGCATGCGCGTTCAATTCGTCGCCGCTTTTGGCCCAATCCCGCGACGCCGAGCCCGCCACCCGCGCGGCCAACGACGCCTTCGCAAAATCGCTGCCATTCTCCGACCGCGCCGATTTCGACGACGCCAAACGCGGCTTCATCGCGACGCTGCCGGATGGCGTGATCGCCGGTCCTGGCGGCCGGCCGGCATTCGACACAAACCGCTACTCCTTCCTGCAGAAGGACGAGGCGCCGGCGACGGTCAATCCGAGCCTGTGGCGGCAGGCGCAGCTCAATGCGGTCAACGGGTTGTTCAAGGTCGCCGAGCGCGTCTATCAGGTGCGTGGCCTCGACATCGCCAACATGACGGTCATCGAAGGCGAGCGCGGCTTGATCCTGATCGACCCGCTGCTGTCCAACGAAACCGCGAAGGCCGCGCTCGATCTTTATCTCGCCAACCGCCCGGCAAAACCCGTCACTGCGGTGATCTACAGCCACAGCCATGCCGACCATTTCGGCGGGGCGAAAGGCGTGATGTCCGCCGAGGATGCCGCGTCGGGTAAGGTAAAAGTGATCGCGCCGGATGGCTTCATGGAGCATGCGGTGGCGGAGAACATCATCGCCGGCAACGCCATGCGCCGCCGCGCGCAATTCCAGTTCGGCAGCACGCTTGCCGTCGGCGAGCGCGCGCAGGTCGATACCGGCCTCGGCAAGGCGCTGGCGATCGGCACCATCTCGCTGGTCCCGCCCAACGACGTGATCAAGCAGGCCTACGAGACCCGAAACGTCGACGGCGTCGAGATCGAATTCCACCTGGTGCCGGGCTCCGAGGCCCCTAGCGAGATGCTGATGTATTTTCCGCAGTTCAAATTGCTCAACATGGCGGAAGACGCGACCCACAACATGCACAACCTCTACACCATCCGCGGCGCCGAAATCCGCGACGGCAGGCTGTGGTCGCGCTACATTGCGGATGCGCTCGAGCGCTATGGCGACAGGACCGAGGCGGTGATCGCGCAGCATCACTGGCCGATGTGGGGCAACGACCGCATCGTCGCGTTCCTGAAGAAGCAGCGCGACCTCTACAAGTTCATCCATGACCAGAGCGTGCGGCTGCTCAATCACGGCCTGACCTCGACCGAAATCGCGGAAGCATTGAAACTGCCGCCGTCGCTGGCCAATGACTGGGCGTCGCGCGGCTATTACGGCACGCTCAGCCACAATGCCAAAGCGGTCTATCAGTTCTATCTCGGCTGGTATGACGCCAACCCCGCCGACCTCAATCCGCTACCGCGTGCGGAAATGGCGAAGAAGCAGGTGGAGTATATGGGCGGCGCGGAAGCCGTGCTGAAGCGCGCCCGCGACGATTTTGCCGCCGGGCAATACCGCTGGGTCGCCAGCGTCATGAGCCAGCTGGTGTTCGCCGATCCGTTGAACAAGGACGCGCGGAATCTCGGCGCCGATGCGCTGGAGCAGCTCGGCTATCAGAGCGAGGCCGCGACCTGGCGCAACGCCTATCTGCTCGGCGCCGCCGAGCTGCGCAACGGCGTGCCGCTGCAGCGCGGCGACGGCGCCAATGCCGAATTGCTCAAGGGCGTCTCGATCGATCTCGCCTTCGATTTCCTGGGCGTCAGGCTCAATGCGGCAAAGGCCGAGGGCAAGCATATCGTGGTGAACTGGACGTTTACGGATCTCAACCAGAGCTATGCGATGAACCTGGAGAATTCCGCGCTGACCCACACATCCGGAAAACTCGCCGACAGCGCCGACGTCGGCGTCACGCTGACCCGCGCCGCGCTCGACGCCATTTCGCTGAAGCAGCGCAGTTTTGCCGACAGCGTGGCCAGCGGCGCCGTGTCGATCTCGGGCAATCCGCAAAAGCTCGGCGAACTGTTCGGCCTGCTCGACGAATTCCCGCCGGGGTTCGAGGTGGTCGAGCCGAAGAAGGCGGCGGTGGAATAGGGCAGGCCGTAGGGTGGGCAAAGGCACCGGACGCGAACGCGTCCGGTGGCGTGCCCACCATTCAGCGCTGCACGCGGTTTCAGATGGTGGGCACGGCGCAAGAGCGCCTTTGCCCACCCTACGAGTCTGCATCGCGCCCGGGACACGAGGTGGCCTTGTTCCGATGCAAATCCGGCCTAGAGTGCAGATCATCCACCGAACTTCGCCAAAGGATCTCCCTTGCCCGCCGACATCAACCCGCTCGCAGGCCATATCGCCGCGCCGTCCATGCTGACGAACGTGCCGCGGCTGGTGACGGCGTATTTTGCCAACCGGCCCGACCCGAAAATTCCGTCGCAGCGGGTGGCGTTCGGCACCTCGGGGCATCGCGGCAGCGCGTTCAACAACGCCTTCAACGAGGCGCATATTCTGGCGATCAGCCAGGCGCTGTGCGATCACCGGCAACGCAGCGGCATCAGCGGTCCGCTGTTCGTCGGCATCGATACCCACGCGCTGGCGGAGCCGGCGCTGGCCAGCGCCTTGGAAGTATTCGCCGCCAATGGCGTCACCGTGATGATCGACGCGCATGACGGCTACACGCCGACGCCGGTGATCTCGCATGCGATCCTGACCTATAACAAAGGCCGTGACGACAGCCTTGCCGATGGCGTGGTGATCACGCCATCGCACAATCCGCCGGAGGATGGCGGCTTCAAATACAATCCGCCCAATGGCGGTCCGGCGGACACCGACATCACCGCGGCGATCGAACGCGCCGCCAATGCGTTGCTCGAAAACGGCCTCAACGGCGTCAAGCGCATCCCCTATGATCGGGCGCGCAAATCGGCTTGCGTGCATCGCTACGACTACATCGGCCCTTATGTCGCCGACCTCGCCAATGTGGTCGACATGGAGGCCATCCGCTCGTCGGGCGTAAAAATCGGCATCGATCCGCTCGGCGGCGCCGGCGTGCAGTACTGGCAGCCGATCATCGAGCGCTACGGCCTTGCCGCCAGCATCGTCAGCGACACGGTCGATCCGACGTTCCGCTTCATGACGCTCGACTGGGACGGCAAGATCCGGATGGACTGCTCCTCGCCTTACGCGATGGCGCGGCTGATCGGCCTACGCGAAAAATTCGACGTTGCGTTTGCCAACGATACCGACGCCGACCGCCACGGCATCGTGACGCGCTCCAACGGGCTGATGAACCCGAATCATTTTCTCGCCGCCTCCATCGCCTATCTGTTCGCGCATCGCTCCGACTGGAGCGCGGGCAGCGCGGTCGGCAAGACCATCGTCAGCAGCGCCATCATCGACCGCGTCGCCGCAAAACTCGGCCGCAAGCTGGTCGAGACGCCGGTCGGGTTCAAATGGTTCGTCGATGGGCTGGTCGGCGGATCGTTCGGCTTCGCCGGCGAGGAAAGCGCCGGCGCCTCGTTCCTGCGCCGCGACGGCCGGGTCTGGACCACCGACAAGGACGGCATCATTTTAGGTTTGCTGGCCGCCGAGATGACCGCGCGCACCGGCCGCGACCCGAGCCAGCTGTTCGACGAGCTGACGGGCGAACTCGGCGTACCATTCTACGAACGGATCGACGCGCCCGCGACCCCGGCGCAAAAGAATCTGCTGAAGGCGCTGTCGCCGGAAAAGCTGGCGATGAAGGAACTGGCCGGCGAACCGGTCCGCACCGCGCTCACCACCGCGCCCGGAAACGGCCAGCCGTTCGGCGGCATCAAGGTTTCCACCGACAACGGCTGGTTCGCCGCGCGCCCCTCGGGCACCGAGGACGTCTACAAGATCTACGCGGAGAGTTTCCGCAGCGAGGATCATCTGCGACAGATCCAGAGCGAGGCACAAGATGCTATCGCGCGGGCGTTCGACGGTTAGGATTGGCGCTGCCCCATACCCCGCGTCGTCCCCGCGCAGGCGGGGACCCATACTCCGTGTCCTCTCCAATTAGCCGCAGCGGCACAACAATCCTGTTCAAACCGCCGGGCAATAACATGACCGTCAGGGGTTATGGGTCCCCGCCTGCGCGGGGACGACGCGGAGTGGATGCGCGGGACACGGGGAAGTGAAGTTGCGGCATTGACTCATTAACAGGAAGTGGCGACATTTTTGCATCCGCATCCACTTCAACGATGCGTCCAATTCACCACAGCCAGGAAACGCGCCGATGATCGATCTCCACTACTGGACCACGCCGAACGGCCACAAGATCACGATGTTCCTCGAGGAGACCGGGCTTCCCTACAAGATCTTCCCGGTCAATATCGGCAAGGGCGATCAGTTCAATCCGGATTTCCTGAAGATCGCGCCGAACAACCGCATTCCCGCGATGGTCGACCACGAGCCGAAGGGCGGCGGCAAACCGATCTCGATTTTCGAATCCGGCGCGATGCTGCTGTATCTCGCGGAAAAAACCGGCAAGTTTTTGCCCGCCGATCTCTATGGCCGTTACGACGCGATCCAGTGGGTATTCTGGCAGATGGGCGGGCTCGGCCCGATGGCCGGACAGAACCATCACTTCCGCAATTACGCGGTGGAAAAAATCAAATACGCCATCGACCGCTACGTCAACGAAACCAACCGGCTCTACGGCGTGCTCAACAAGCGGCTTAAGGATCGCGAATTCATCGCCGGCGACTATTCGATCGCCGACATGGCGAGCTATCCCTGGATCGTGCCGTACAAGAACCAGGAACAGAATATCGACGATTTTCCGAACCTGAAACGCTGGCTGGAGACCATCATGGCGCGGCCCGCCACGGTGCGCGCCTATGCGAAAGCGAAAGAAGTCAACCCGAATTTCGGCCAGCCCGCGATCCGCACCGAGGAAGAGCGCAAGCTGCTGTTCGGCCAGACCGCGGCAGTGGTGAAATAGGGCCGACAAATACATCTCGTCGTCCCGGCCAAGCGAGCGAAGCGAGCGCGAGCCGGGACCCATAACCACCGAAGCGAGTGTTGCACGAAGCTGGAGCGCCATCTCGCGTAACAACGATGCTCGGTGGTTATGGGTCCCCGCCTTCGCGAGGACGACCTGCGGAGAATTCACCATGGCACTAAAACTGTTCGAACTGGTCGGCACCGATGTGGCGCGTCCGTTCAGCCCGTTCTGCTGGCGCACGCGCATGGCGCTGGCGCACAAGCAGCTCGGTGCGGAATCGATCCCGTGGTGCTTTACCGAGAAGGCCGCGATCGCGCCGCATAAATCCGAAAAGGTGCCGGTGCTGCTGGACGGCGACACCTCCGTCGCCGATTCCTGGGCGATCGCTAACTATCTCGAAGACCGCTATCCGGACCGCCCGTCGCTGTTCGGCGGCGGCGGCGGCCGCGCCATGGCGCGGATGCTGAACTGGTGGGGCGACGTGACCGTGGTCGGCGGGATGTTTCCGTTGATCGTCGCCGACATTCCCGGCCATCTGAAACCCGTCGACGCCGCGTATTTCCGGCAAACCCGCGAGGCGCGTTTCGGCAAGCCGCTGGAACAGGTCACAGCCGGCCGCGACAAGGCGGTCGAAGGTTTTCGCAAAAGCCTCGATCCGATGCGGCTGACGCTGAAGACGCAAAATTTCCTCGGCGGCGATGCGCCTAATTATGCCGACTACATCGTGTTCGGCGCGTTTCAGTGGGCCCGCGTGGTCAGTCCGTTCAAGCTGCTCAGGGATGACGATCCGGTCCATGCCTGGCGCGAAACATTGCTCGACGCCTTCGACGGCATGGCGCGGAAGTCGCCGGGGTATGCGGTGTAGAGAGGTGGCGCACTACATCTCCCCGAGTCGTCCCGGCGAACGCCGGGACCCATACGCCGTGTCGTCTCGTTTCGGCAATGGGGTGGAGACCTTCTGCGATAATTGGCGCCAGGGGTTATGGGTCCCGGCGTTCGCCGGGACGACGGGAAAGCCATTTTCACGATTTTTTGTCCGGCATGTGGCGAGCCGCAACGGCGCGCCGCCGACCGCGACTGAAGGTATCAGAACTGCAGGCAGGCCAGCAATCCGACATAGCTCGGCGTGCCGCCGATGGTGTTTTGCGACACGCAGCCGGCCCGCTTTGCGGCTGCGAATTTCGTCCATTGCTTCTGCAGCTGCGCAAACGCCTGCTTCTCGTCGCGCACGCAGCTTTTCATCGACTCGCTGACGGCAAGGCCCGATGCCGCGGCATGGTCGAGCCGGCAGGTCCGCGCAATGTCGTATTTCGGCACGCTGTCGGCCATCGCCGCTGTGGCGGCCAGCAGCGAGCCGAAGATGATGACCGGAAACGGAATCCGCATTTTGCTCTCCCCCTTTGACCCCGGGTTCGCGGGACCTGCGATCAGCAGCTTCCGTAATAGAAGCAGGAATAGGGCGTGGCGTAGACGGTGTCGTAGGGCAGCGGACGCCAAAGAACGGCCGGGTCCACCGGATCGACGATGACAGCTGCCGGGATGCCATAGCTGTTGGTGTAGGGCGCCCAGGGATAGCGGCCATAGGCGAACGGCCGTGCATCGTAGGGCACCGGGGGACCGCTGATGATGGTGGTGCGGTAGCTGTAATGCGGGCGCGGCAGGCCCGCGGGCAGTGCGCGCCTCGCGCTATAACGCGGCCCCGGCACGTTGCGCTCGGCGGCGAAGGCGTCGTCGACAGGGATCGTCAGTGCAATAAGGGCAGTGGCCAAAACGGCCGGCAGCGTCTTCATCGCGCGCATCCTCGTTGATCCCCGATCAAAGCCCGGGAGCGCCGGCGAGTCCACCAAAAAAACCTATTCGAAAACCACGCCGATCCGGTTCTGCTTGGTCCAGACAATCCGGCAGTCGCGGACCACGCGGTCGCTCTCGGTCATCAGCTGAAAGCGGGTGGGGACGAACACCGGATCCGGAACGTCGATGGCCGCGCCCTCGGCCGAGATGTTCACCACCCGGCACCGCGTGCTCGAGCCATGGCTGGAAATATAGGCCGGCTCGTCGACGTCCGCGCGCGCACCTCGTCGGCGTTCCTCCATGGCGGTCGCAAGGTTTTGGGGCTGGCTGGACATGTGCGGCAGCTTAGCCGGACAGCACTAACGATTTATCACTGCGCGGGGGAACAAGGTTAACGGGGTGTTAGCTGCAGCCGTCATTGCGAGTGCGAGGATTGTAGGGTGGGCAAAGGCGCTCTTGCGCCGTGCCCACCATATCTCCTCAATGCGCGAGATGTTGGTGGGCACACCTTCGGACGCATTCGCGTCCGAAGGCTTTGCCCACCCTACGTGCTTCGTCGCAAGAGCTCCTCGCAATGACGAGTTACGGCTGCGCCTCCACCCGCTCCCCGCACACATCGACCCATTCCGCCGCCGTCAGTTCGGCCATCCGCATCGGCGCGATCCGAACCGCGCTGTGGGTCGAGCCGGCCGCGGGCACCACCTCGTCGAAGGCCTGCAGCGACACGTCGCAATATACCGGCAGCGGCGTTTTCAGGCCGAACGGACAGACGCCGCCGACTTCGTGGCCGGTGATCTCGGCGACATCTTCGGCAGCGAGCATCTTCGGCTTGCCGCCGAAGCGCGCCTTGACCTTCTTGTTGTCCATCCGCGCCGTGCCGGCGGCGACAATCAGCACCACGCGCTCGCCGACGCGCAGCGACAGCGTTTTCGCAATCCGCGCCGGTTCCACGCCATAGGCCTGCGCCGCCAGCGCCACGGTCGCGGAACTCATGTCGGATTCGATCACGGCGATGTCGGGGGCCTTCTCGGCAAAGAAGGCGCGGACGGAGGCAAGGCTCATGGGATTCGGTTTCGCGTGAGAAAAAGAACAGCCGTCATTCCGGGGCGAGGGGCGGAGCCCCTCGAACCCGGAATCCAGAGGTATTACGCACCTTCCGGATTCCGGGTTCGCGCGAAGGCGCGCGCCCCGGAATGACGAACGGTAGATACATGAAAATAGATAAATGGAACACGGAACGGTTTTCCGTCCCGCTTGTTCTACCCCCGAAGAAAACAGGATCGCTCGCCGTTAAAGACGGCGCCGGACGCGGATAGCCAACAGCGGTCAAGTCTTCAACGAGCAGGCGATCTGGGCAAAACCCGAATGGCCTGCTCGTTTTTGTTTTCCCTCTCAAGTTTTCCGAGCCACACACTCAGCCGTCATCCTGAGGAGCCGCGCCCTTGCGCGGCGTCTCGAAGGATCGAAGCAGGCGCGCCCGCTTCCATCCTTCGAGGCTCGCCCAAGAGGGCGAGCACCTCTGGATGACGGCGGTGTGGTCTGACCGGCTTGGTAATATGAAGTTAGGTATTTCGAGTCTTGAGGCCATGAACCTCAAGGCCGATACAGGCCAGGGAGACAATTCGGGGAAGTACCCCCGCGCTCAAATAGTATTTGAGCTGTCGAGGGCTTCTGCCAAGCAACAACGCCGCGGCTTCTTGCGTGAGATTGTTTCGCTCCAGGAATTTCCTGAAGTCGTCGGCGGTCATGGTTTCTTCGGCGAGCCGCATAACACTGTCAGCCGCCATATCGATCTCGTCGGCATTTCCCCACGCCAGCGCGGAGCCGCCGTTTATTACGTGAACGCTGGCAAACAATGCGGGATCATTCCGAAGCGAGCGGTAGAATTTGAAAGTATCGATCAATGGTGAGAGATCGACGCGATCGGTCCGGCCCTCTCGCGGACCCTTACCCCAAGTGATGCTGATAACTCCGCGCTTGCCATCGACGCATCGGACTTCCCTGATCCTGGGAAGTTTCACGCCGGTGCTGACGATATCAATCTCGCTCATTGTACTCTTTCCACTTATCCTCAAGGAGCTTGCGGTTTTCTGGCACCGACCACCAGTCCTCGACTTCTCTCATCGCCTTCCTCGTGACTTCGCCCACATACATCTCGCGGTTATGGATGTAGAAGTTTGCATCGCAATCGGGACCTCGCACATTGAAGTGAGGAGGATTGTGGTCGTCCGCATAGATATAAAGCCTGGCAGCTTGGAGTTCGGCTACCTTTGGCATTGGACCCCGGCGCTAAGTTAGTGCAATAATTGCACCGATCAAGTTAAATCAGGGCAATTATTGCACTAAGCGCAAATAACATCATGAATTCAAATTGATATGGCCGCTTGACGGTTGCTCCTCCCAACTGACTCCCCGTAAATCCGGCTCAAGCCGCCCCAACCAGCCCCGGTAATTCCGCCAGCGCGCGGATGCGATGGTCCGGCTCGAGCCCGAGTTCATCCATCTGCGTGCGGAGCGCCTTGAACATGGTGAGCGGCGGCACGACGTCGTTCTTGACGCAGGCGAGCGCCATGGCTTCCGGCGTGACGCGCTCGATCCACGCCACCTTCAGCCCGAACGCCTTGGCGCCGCAGGCATCCCAGGGGTTCGAGGACACGAACAGCACGTCGACAGGCTTGACGCCAAGCGTCGATTCGATCAGCGCGTAGGCGTCCGGGTGCGGCTTGAAGATTTTTTGCGCATCGACGCTGATGGTGGCATCGAGCACGCGGTCGAGACTGCTGTTCCGCACCAGCGCGTCGAGCATGCCGGGCGAACCGTTGGAGAGAATCGCCAGCTTGCGGCCCCGCATCGCCGCCAACGTGGCCGCCGCATCCGGATACAGGTCGAGATGCAGATACTTTTCCATGATGCGTTCGAAGACGTTGGCGTCGTGCTGCAGTCCGAGGCAGCGCAGCGTGTAGGCCAGCGACTCCCGCGTGACGACGGAAAAATCCTCATAGCGCCGCATCAGCGAACGCAGCCAGGTATATTCCAGCTGCTTGATGCGCCAGATCTGGGTGATGATCTCGCCATAGCCGGGAAACGCCTGCTCGGTGACTTCAGCCACCGACTGGATGTCGTACAGCGTCCCGTAGGCGTCGAACACAACGGCCTTGATGGTCACAGCGCCTTCGCCTTCTCAGCCAGCTGCTCGCCAAGAAAGTCGTGCACCGCGTCGGCTGCCCGCTCCGCGGCGGATTTGTTGTATTCCAGGCGATGACCGAGGAATTCGACCGGCCGCTCGAGGCCGGGGACGTCGAAGCCATGGCGCGCGTCGGGATAGACGATCAGCCGGACCGCAACGCCCTGGTCGCGGGTGCGGGATATTCCCCAGTCGTCGCGGCCGTCCACCATGTTGCGGCACTCCTGCGCCGGGGCCCAGTCGTCGCGTTCGCCGATCAGGATCAGGGTGGGGACGGTCATGTTGCCCTTGGATCCGAGGCAGCGCGGATAGAACGCGATTGCGGCGCGAAACTTGTTCCGGGAGGTCTGCTCGATCGCGCCGTGTTCGACGGAAGCCAGCGCCAGCCAGCCGCCTTGCGAAAATCCGAGCACCGCGATGCGCCCGGGATCGACGAACGGCTGCCGCACCAGGAAATTCAAGGCGCGGGTGGCGTCGAAGCCGAGATCGACCGGCGCGCCGCTGTTGCAGGTATGCCTGATGCCGCGCGGCCCAAAACTGTCGACGGTGAGTGTCACATAGCCCCAGGCCGCGATCTTCCTGCCCCAGCGCTCGTCGAGCCGCGCCCAGTTGCCGTTGCAGGAATGCAGCAAGACCACGGCGGGCGAGGGGCTCGCGCTGTTCGGCTGCCGCAGATAGCCCTGCAGCGGCGTCGGACTGGCAAGCGGGCTCTCGAATTCCACGACCCGCGCCGACGGTTGCGACCAGGCGGCGGCGCATGCGGCCGCAGTGCCGATCAGAAACGCGGCTCCGAATGCAGCGGCTCTGGCGGACGCCCGGATGCACATGTGGGATTTATGCAGGCCTCCCGTTCGTGGCGCAAGCACCAGCGCGTAGGGCGGATTAGCCGACGGGTCGCGCGAACGCGCGATCCGATGGCGTAATCCGCCACAGCACGCATGCCGGCGGCGGGTTACGGTCGTGTCCCGGGCGCGATGCGGCATTCTTCATGCCGCTTCGCAGAACCGGGACCCCGGTTGTTCGAGCAAGAAACCGGGACCCCGGCTCTGCAGCGCGCCGCTTCGCGAAGGGCTACGCGCTGCGCTGCGTCCGGGGCACGCGGCGTCCTCGTGTCCCGGGCGCGATGCAGCGCTCTTCGCGCTGCTTCGCAGAACCGGGACCGTACCAAACGCCGGCGCTCGTTACGACCCCGGCTCTGCAGCGCACCGCTTCGCAAGGGCTACGCGCTGCGCTGCGTCCGGGGAACGCGGAGGGCACGTGTCCCGGGCGCGATGCGGCATTCTTCATGCCGCTTCGCAGAACCGGGACCCCGGTTTGTTCGAGCAAGAAACCGGGACCCCGGCTCTGCAGCGCACCGCTTCGCGAAGAGCTACGCGCTGCGCTGCGTCCGGGGAACGTTAGCGGCCCGCTGGTTGGCCGATTGGTTAGCTTGACCTCGGTTGAGAACGTGCTTTCAGTCGCGACCGGCGACAACATCGAGAGGATTCATGCCCGCCCGAACCATCCCTTCGCGCCGCACGATGCTGGCGATCCTCGCCGGTGCCTTCGCCCCGATCGGGCAAAGCCTCGCGCAGTCGCAGCACGCCATTCACCTCACTGTTCCCTTCACGGCGGGCACCGGGCCCGATCTGCTGGCGCGGCTGCTGGCTGAGGAATTGCGGCAGCGCTGGAATCAGCCTGTGATCGTCGAGAACAAGCCGGGCGCCAGCGGCAACATCGGCACTTTAGCGGCGGCGCGCGCGGCGCCCGACGGCCAGACCCTGCTGGTCACCGTCAATACCTTCGTGATGAATGCCGGCCTGTATCGCGCGCTGCCCTACGATCCCGAAACCAGCTTCGTGCCGATCGCGGAGATCGCAACCGGCGTGCTGGCGCTGGTCGTGCATCCCTCGCTCAACGTCAACAGCTTCGCGGAATTCCTCGCGGCGGCGCGCGCAAAACCCGGCGAGATCAACTATGCCTCTCCCGGCCGCGGCACGCCGCAGCATCTCGCCATGGAGCTGTTGAAGCTGACCGCGCAGGTCAGCCTCACGCATATTCCCTATGCCGGCTCCGCCGGCGCGGTAAAGGACCTCGCGGGCGGCCACGTCTCGGCGATGTTTCTGCCGGTGCATACCGCGCTGCCGCTCGCGGAATCCGGCAACATCCGCATCCTGGCCGTCGGCAGTCAGAGGCGCGCGCATCAGGCGCCGCAGGTGCCGACACTGGCCGAACTCGGCGTCGCCGATTTCAACGTCGATCTGTGGTACGCCGTGCTGGCGCCGGCCGGCACGCCGAACAACGTCGTGGCGCGCTACAACGCGGCCTTCAACGAGATCCTGGCGCAGCCGGGCATTCGCGAAGCCCTCGACAGGCAGGGCCTGGTCGCGCAAGGCGGCCCGCCCGAACGCCTGGCAAAGCTGATCGCCCGGGATCGCCCGCGCTGGGCCAAGGTCGTCAAGGACGCCGAGATCAGCGCGGAATAATCGTAGCCCGCCATGAGCGAAGCGAAATGCGGGTTGGCCGGCCCCGCATTTCGCTGCGCTCATGGCGGGCTACGCTTCGGAATACGGGCAACCGTTCTGTCGCATAATCGTAATGGCGGCGACTCAAAACCGGGCTTACACTGCCGCCGACCGGATCTGGGAGGTGGCGATGCAAGAACTCGTTCACTGCCGCGCGATGGAATCCCTGTACCGCCAGGGCGCCGCGCTTCATCCCGAGGACAGCTGGCAGCTGCTCGCCGAAGCCGAGAAATGGCGCCACCGCGCGCTCGACCAGATCGCCTCGCATTTCGAGGAATGCAACGCCGCGGCGCTGGCCGCCGGGGATTTCCGCCTGGTCGCATGACGCGCCGCGCCGGAGGCGTCCGTTCTGCAAATGTCCGTTGCAAAGTGACTCGCCTCGTGGTTGCGGAAACCCCGGAAAGTGGTTTACTGTCAATGCGTTGACCGGCCATTGGCGCACCACCGGACGCCGCGCATTGGCGGGCGCGGCGGCCGCGCAGGGGCTCCCGGGGGTTGCCCGGGCTGATTCCGCCGGCCCCGTGTTCCCCAAATGTCCGTTGCAAAGTGACTCGCCTCTTGGTTGCGGAAATTCCGAAAAAGACTTTGCAATCAAGGTGTTGACCGGGCGTTTTCGGTAGCGTCCGGCGCGGCCGGCCGGGCTGCGGCGGATTGGGCGCTCCGCCATGCCCCGGGGCGGTTTTCCGCGCCGATGGCGACGCCATCGCCCGGCTTCCGGCAGTTTGATGGCGGCGGCGCGGCGCCCAGGCGGCCCGGCGCCCCGGCCGGCGGGCCGGTGCCAGCATGACTTGCGATCAGAAAAAGTTCGCGTAATCGGACGCAGTAAGAAAACGAGCAATTTGAAAATTTGCACGGAATTCGCGAACATCCGATTACGAGCATCTGTCTCAGATACACGGAATTCGAGAAAGCCGGCCGGCTGGCGCCGCGCACAGCGGGCGAATGCCAGCATGACTTGCATCCAAAAAAGGTTCTCGTAAACGGAGCCATTCAGAAAACGACCATCCGAAAAATACAAACGCAATTCGCTTCTATCCAATCGCGCGCATCTGGATCGGTTGCACGTAATCCGCGAAAGCCGCGCGGCGGGCGCGCGCCAGCGCTGATTGCCAGCATGGCTTGCATCTGAAAAATATTCTCGCAATCGGACACATTCAGAAAACGAGCATCCGAAAAAATCCACACGGAATTCGAGAATATCGGTCGCCTGCATGCTTCAGCGTGCGCGGAATACGCGAAGGTTCGGCTGATCTCTCTTAAAAAGTGCACCGGCGAGCATGCGGTCGCCGAACGGGGTGCGGCGCAGCCGGAACATCCCCGGGATTCCGCGCCGGATCCATCAAGCGCTTGATCCCGGCATCGATGCGATGTTTGCTGCATGCACATTCGAAAACGGCGTCGATCCGATCCCGATATCAACGATGGCTCGGCGCCTGCGGGACCCGGTGCCATGGAGCGTCCTTCATTGCAGCACATTCGGCATTCGGCCGCGGCCAGGCTCGACTTTGTCGAGTTTATCGCGGCCGAGACGGTTGTTTCCGTGGATTTCGCCGTACAGCTGGCGAGGATTGCGGCCTTCTCCGCGGCGGTCTGCGGCTATCGTTCGCTGCTGCCGCTGGGCTATTGCGGGTTGTTTTGCTGGTCCACCGTGCATCATTTCGTCAAGCCGATCGCCGAAGAGCCGTTGCTGGATTATTTGCGTGTCGCCGCCTATTGCAGCGAATTGCCGGCCGCCGATAAAAGGCATATCGCGCTCGACACCGCCGCCGCGAAGCGGCGCTTTCCCGCGCTGTTCCGGTTTCACGTGGTTTCGTCCGGGCAGTCCGGCGATGCTTTCGCCGACATCGGATCGTTCGCGCCCCGGCACGAATTTCGCGCGGCTCGATTTCCGGCCATAAAACAACGCGATGAAGCGGAGTATGCGGCCTACCTGGAGGGGCCGGCCTGAGCCGCGGCAAGCCGCCGTGTGACAGCGCGGGGAGCCCAAGCGTGGCCGGCGCCGCGCCCGGCGGGCCGGTGCCAGCATGCTTGCATTCAGAAAAGGTTCGCGTAATCGGCGGCTACATTCAGAAAACGCGCAATACGAAAGCACCACTCGCAATTCGTGCATGAGCCGCTTGCGTCATTCTGTCGCACCGCGTGGAAATCGGCGAGGAGTTTCATGGAAGGACTTCATTGCAAATTGCGCGCGAAAAAATTCTGCAAAGCGGGCTGGCAAATCAAAATGCCGGTCCTTCACCAAACGAAAGAGTCGGCCGGCACCGCACCCGGCGGGTGATTGCCAGTATAACCTGCATTTAAAAAAGGTTCGCGTAATTGGACGTAGTCAGAAAAACGAGCAATGCGAAAATCCGCACGGAATTCGCGAATATCCGATCGCGCGCATCTGTGTCTGATGCTCGGAATCCGAGAAAACCAGGCGGCCTGCGCCGCCCTCAGTGGGCGGCTGCCAGTATCCCGTGCATTCGGACGATGTTCTCGCATTAGGAGACATTCAGAAAACGAGCAATACGAAAATCAGCACGTAATTCGCGAATATCCAATTGCATGCATCTGGATCGGATACCCGGCATCCGGGAAAGCCAGGCGGCGGGCGCCGCCCTCGGGGGGATAATGCCAGCATGCCTTGCATTCGGACAACGTTCGCGTAGGCGGAGCCATTCAGAAAACGAGCAATACGAAAATATTCGCGCATTTCGCGTAACGGGCGGTTCCGTTCAGGAAACGAGCAATACCAAAGCCGGGGCGCTCCTCCAAGGTTGCACAACGGATTTCATTCGCATGCATGGTGTCTGTCTTCCCGCGATGCGGTAAGCGAAGCTCTTATGCTCGGGATAGTTCGTTTCGCAGACCGATGCGATTCGCTATGCCATGCGTGAGGGCGGTGATCGTCCCGCGCGGTCGGCGGGCGAGCCGCCGCCAGTTTGGCCGACGAATGCCGCCGGCTGCCGGTGAACGGCCGGTGAGGTCGAACCGGCAAACGCCGTAACCGGGGAAGCGATGCCGTGGATTGCATGGCTGCTGCGCAGCGGGACGTCCGGCCAGGCGGCTCGAATGCGGAGCGCCGGCGACAATGCCAGGCGGCTCGAATGCGGAGCGCAACGTGTGATTGAATTTTTTACTTGCAAACGGAACGAGCAGGACATATCCAGTAAGTTGTAGGAACTTTATCACTCGCGTACTCCACAGTGGAGCCTGACTCGTTCATCCAGTGCTTGCGGGCGCCGGGCGGACGGGCACCGCGGGTGACCTGATCATTTGTTGCGCCGGCAAATTGGTGCCGACGGGGAGTCCGGGTTCGGCCAGAACAGACTGATGGCGCCTCTTGCAGCGAGGGAGCGGTCGTGTGCCGACGCGGAGCCTCGGGCCGAGGCCCGCATCGCCGCGGGCAGATGCCGAATTCGAGTGACGGGCAGGGAGCAAATGCGGATGGGCAGGCCAGCTGACACCGGCAACCTCGCGGACACGCCGTCACCGGGCGCGGCAGCCTTGCTGGAAGCGCTCGCCGGATTCAGCGGCGCGCATGACGCGTCCCCCACGGCCGCCGAACCGATCGCCACGCCTGCGCGCGGCCAAACCGCGCCGCCGCCGAAGACGGTGGCGCAAGTGCTCGGCGAAATCACCTGGCTGATGACGCAAAGCCCGCGCCACAAGGCCGTTCCGCTCGCCGATCTGGAATGGCTGCTGATGCCCGCGCTGCTGCTGCGGCAGTTCCGGATTTTCTACAAAGGCGAACAGCCGGTCGGTGCCGCGCTGTGGGCGCTGGCCGATGACCTCGTGGCCGGACGGATCGACGCCGGCGACAAGCGGCTGGCTGCGGTGGAATGGAAGAGCGGGCGCAACATGCGGATCGTCGACATCGTCGCGCCGTTTGGCGGCGAAGCGGAAATGCTGCAGCAAATTGCTAAGGAACAAAAGTCTTGTTGAACATTCCATTTCATATGCCCACACGACAGTTTCATTGCATGGAGATCAGAGCAAACTGGCTTCACGTCGATGTCACGGCACATAACCTATAGTTCGTAACGGCAATCGGCCTAGAAATGAAATTCTTACTATCTATACCGCCTCTATTAGCAGCGACAATTAGCCTTAGAATGGTAGTATTCAATGTCAATTATCGAGGGCACTACGTCTATTGTCAGCCCATGACCGATTGCTTGTCGCTCGAAACGATTCTCAGGTTTTCCGTGCCGTTTGTTTTTAACTTCATCAGACTCTAGTTGGCATCCTATGCAATTGTTTTCGTCGTAGCTCTTGTTAGACGGTTGGTACAAAATTTCCGTGGGAGGGTTCGGTGACCGATTATTTACGAAGCGCGGAAGATCGTAAAAATGCGATAATCAGATGCCGTCTTACTGCTGTCGTCGTGAGCAGTGCCAAGGTTGCTGAAGGCTACCTGCGTGCTTTGGGGCAGATTTGCTGATGGGTGTCTCTTTGAAGCAATGGATGCTCTTCGCTGCGTTCGATTGGCTGCTCAAGTCGGCATATCTGTTGTTCGTTGGCGCCGCTATTCTCGCTCCATTTATTGCAGCGCTTATGACTGCTGTTCATCTAACGGCGCTGTGCGTGGTTCGTTTCTCCATCAGCCGAATGAGAGCGACGCCTTTCAAAGGGATTCTAGTACCGATACTAACAAACTTGTTTTTTGCTGGAATATTAACTTGGTTTTACGTTTCACTTTACCGAAGCGGAAGCGTCACCGAATGCTTAAATAACGAATGCTGGTGGCTCAACGGGACCATTACCCCTTTGGGTTCTCGAGTTCTCGCGTTGCAAATAGGAGCATATGTGGGGCTAAACCTTCTAACGTTCCTGGCTGCCCGAACGGCAGAATGTTTGCGCCGGGGGGCACCAGACTGTAAACGCCGGCAAGCGATTGCGTGGCCAGGCGCACATCAAATTATTGCGGCAATAACTATGAGACTTTTTGCATGCTTGGCGCTGTTGACCGGGCTCACCGCAAGTTCTCGGGCCGACGATACGCCGAAGGCATATTGTGAAAGCATATCTGAGCGGACGGTAGAGATCCGAACAAATGATCTTTCAAGCCTCAGTCAGGCACAACAATCAAATATTGCCTACTATTTGGCTGAGCAGGGTCGGGAAAACAGGAAGATTCCAGCTATATTGCCTATTTTAAACGACAGGGAAAAACAGCTAGCTTTCTCCCTGATTTTTCCGTACCGCGAATGCCCTCACTTACGCCGGTGTATCGGTACGGCGGTTTTCCCGGAGTCGGGCAAGATCAGGTTGAAAGAATTCTCTTACCGAAAGAACTTTGTGATAACGGCGGCTACAACGACAAGCCAAAGAAATATATCCCTTTCAGTCGTGTTATTCGATGAGGACGAAAAGTCTTTTATTGAGTTTTATGACGTATATAAAATGCCGGAACTGGACGGTAATGGAAAGCTGAAAAAACCCGATTATGTGCGTTCTGAATATTCGTATCTAACTGTTGGTTCGTTGAAAGATAACTATCTAGCTTGTCTTCTAAACATCTTTAACGTCAGAGACGTGATGCCGAATTCGGGCGGGCGCTAGATAACGTAGGAGTTTAACGTGACGACCATCAGCATCAATACTTCCGGTCTTTCCAGCGACATGAAGCCCCAAGTCGTGCAGGCAATTAACAAGATTATCAGTGACCCCATTCTCAGGCCTCAGATCAATAGTCAGGCTGAAACCCTTACGTTTCAGTTCGAGCACAAAGGCCTGGTGACGCCTGAGGGAAAGGCGACGGCTCGCGCTACTGCCTCAAACGAAACTCCGAACAGAACCATTACGTTCAATCTTGATAGAATGGGTACCGAAGACGGCGCAGTTTACTTCGACCTCGGTAGCCTCACGAAAAAACCGTTTATTGACAACGCAATTCACGAGACATTTCATATTATCTATCCTGACTTGACCGGGCTCTATCATGATGGAAACCCATCCGATAATAACGTCACCAGAGGGCAGGAAGCGGCAGGCGAGTTTGCGTTTAGAACGTTCACCACTTCGACAATTATGCGCATGGAGCACCGGCCTGGTTCGGAAGAACAAGACCGGCTGAATGAGGCTAGAATTGAACTGAATACAAATCCTACAACCCGTCCGGACTTATCGGGTGTAATTTGGGATTCGTATAATACTCCAGAATTAATGCGCGCTGCCGTAGTTGATAAAACCAGTATTTATTCTGCGCATCTATTGCCCAAGGCTCAAGGTAAAAACTACGATCAGGCGCCTGACTCGAACGATCCATGGGTAAACCAGGAGATCTCCGAAGACGGTTCTTCCACGCAATCGGTTTTCGATACGGGCGCCGAGCCTTGGTCATCGCAAACCTCCCAGTTCGACGCCTACCAACGCTTGCAATCGCAGCGCGTCGTCTTCGATACCGGCAGTCAGCAGACAAAGGAATTCGACAATACCAACAATCGTATCTGGGACGAGCGCGATATCGCATTTGATCCGACAAGTCACGTTACCAACGTCCAGGTCAAGCTGAACGGCGAGAACCAGACGCGCTCGACCGCGAACACCGTCGACTACAGCGCCATCGGCCAGATATTCGGCTCGGCGATCGGGCGGGCGATCGTCGGCAAGGACGGCAATCCCTTCGTCTCGCTGACAGCGGGGACGGTGGCGGGTTTTGTTGGCCAAAAGTTCGTGCAAGCGTTGATAAACGGTCCCGATGCAATCGATTTAGCGCAGCTCGACCTCGCCGCCTTCTTCAACGGCAAGGACGTCAGCCTCGCCGGCGCAGGCCTCGGCGCCGCGTCGTCGTTCCTTGCCGCGGAGCTCGCCACCTCGATCGGGCTTGACGGCATCGGCCAGCAGATGTTCGCAAGCGCGGCCGGCGGCTATCTCGGCAGCGTGCTCAATCAGGTGCGCCAGCAGGGTTTTGCGGTGCTCACAACGGGCATCGATTGGAACGTCGCGCTGCACGCCTCCGAGGTCAACATCTCCGGCACGATCGGCTCCCTGCTCGCCCACCAGTTTGTGCATCCCGAAAGCCAGTTCGGCGCGGTCGGCGGCCAGCTTGCCGGCGCGGTCGGCAGTGCGCTAGCCTATTCGTTCAGCGTGGGGATCAGCGCCGCGTTGAACGTATTCCTGCCGGGTGTCGGCGCGTTCTTCGGCACCATCATCGGAACCATCATCGGCGATGCCATCGCCGGCGATCCGGCCCATCCGAAGGCCACCAACGAGATACAGGTCCTCGACTCCGACCCCAACCATTTCACCAACCGGCCGGCCGGGCATGATGACGGCGGCAACGTGGTCATCGCAAAGGAGATGGGCGACCAGGTCACCGAGATCGCCAACAGCTATCTCGACACCGTCCATGGCGCCGGCATTTACTACAGCGGCAAGGTGATGATCGGCTACAACGCGGGTGCGGCGCCGTATCAGTATATCACCGGCTGGTTTCCCAATGGCACCGAGATCACTCCGCACTTCGCCACGGCCACCGACGCCATCCAGGAGGGCGTACGCGAACTGCTGCAGAACACCGAAGTGTTCGGCGGCGACCTGCTGGTCAAGCGGGCGCACCAGGCCTTCATGAGCGGGCACCACGCGGCCCCGACCGAGGTCGCTTCGGATTTTACCGACCTCGCCAATCTTGGCGGCGACATCAGGACCGCGCAGGATTATGAGCAGTATCTCAACGACCGCGAGACCATCAACGCGCTGATCGAACTGTATCCGGAATCCGCCTTCACCGCCGGCTGGGCGGCGACCTTTGCGCGGGTCAAGGAACTCGGGCTCGATCAGGTCAATGGCAGCGATTTCATCGGCGGCGTGGTGGGCTGGCTCGATTCGGTGAACAAGGCCGGGCTTGGCGCGGAGGCGGCGAACGCCACCGTGAAGCTCAACGGCACCACCGTCACCGTCGAGATCAAGATTGCAAACGGCGCCGAGGTGCCGGGCGCGCTGTCGGTATTCGCCGACACGATCAGCCAGACCAGCGACGCGACCGGCACGACGGTACGGTTTGTATTCAATAACGGGCTCGCCGTGACCGGCTTCCAATTTCTTGCGGCCGGCGCACCCGGCACTCCCGGCAACGACATTATGGCCGGCAGCGCGGGCGACGACACGATACACGGCGGCGCGGGGTGGGATTTCATCGATGGCGGCGCGGGCTCGGACCATCTGTTCGGCGAGGAAGGCAACGACATCCTGCGCGGCGGCCTGGGCAACGACGATTTGCAGGGCGGTCAGGGCGACGACAGCTACGTCTTCAATCGCGGCGACGGCGCCGACACGATTTCGGACCATTATCATACGTCGGTGCAGGATGATCCGGGCACTGGACCCGCATCGAACCCTACCTATACCGATAGGGTCGTGAACGCCGGCACCAACTCGCTGGTGTTCGGTCCTGGCATCGCGCGATCCGACATAGCGCTCGCGCAATCCGGCAACGATCTGATCGTCTACGTCAAGGATCCCGCCCATCCGGGCGTTCCGGTTGCGCAGCTGACGGACACCATCAGGCTGCAGGGCTGGTTCAATCCTGATGGATATGACCGCATTGAGAAGTTCGTCTTTGCCGACGGTCCGCTGGACCTCTCGAACGGCGTGCTTGGGCCCTACCTCATCCCATTCGGCGAGTCCTTGTCGCGCAGCAGCGTGGTGGAAAGGTCCGCGGTCGGCGCCAAGGTCGGAACGGTGTCGGGTTTCGACTTCAACCCCGATGCAACCTTGAGCTATTCGCTGCTCTACCCGGATGGCCGCTTCGCCATCAACGCTTCGACCGGCGTGCTCAGCGTGGCCGGCACGATCGATTACGATCCCACACAGTCCCCGCAGGTCATGGTGCGGATTTCCGATGGCGCGCACGTCTTCGACCACACCTTCACCATCGGCGTGATCGACATCCCCAACCGCGCCCGTCGTGACAGTGCCGGCGGGCGCGATCAAGGCGGACCCGGGTCAGTCGATGCAGGCCTCCAGCCTGTTCGGCGCGTCCGACGCCGACGGCGATACGCTGAACTACATCATCTACGACAACACCATCTCGAGCGGCGCCGGCCACTTCGTGCTCAACGGCGCCGCGGTGCCGTCCGACACAGGCGTAACGCTGACCGCCGCGCAGTTCGCGCAACTCAGCTTCGTGGCCGGCGCGGCCGGCTCGTCCAGCGACCTCAACGTCAGGGCCTATGACGGCCACGTCTATAGCGGCTGGGGCGAAGTCCACGTCAACGTCAACCACGCGCCGGTGGTCAGCCTGCCGGGCGGCGCCACGGTGGTCGCGAATGCGGGCCAGTCGATGCAGGCCTCCAGCCTGTTCAGCGCGTCCGATGCCGATGGCGATACGCTGAGCTACTACTTCCAGGACGGCAACGTAGCGACCAGCGGCCATTTCGCGCTGAACGGAACGGCTGTTCGGTCCCGGCGTCGGCCTCGCGGACGCCGCGGCGCGGGCTTCCGGCACTGCGCGCGGCGCGGCCCCGAAATTATTTCACTTGCATGCGCGTGAAAGTCGAAAGTCGGCGGGCACTACCGGGTCTATCGGTTTCGCCTGTCGATGCGATCCGCTATGGGAGGTGCGAAGGTGGCGAGTCGTCGTGCGGCTGCTGCCGAACAGCGGGAAGCACGGCAATGCGAGGCGCCATGCAGGCGAAATTGCCCATCGGCCGGAGAACCCCAGGCGGAAGTTCGGCAATGCCAGGCGGCGCGAGCCTTCCGATTCGCCTTTAGGATGTATCTTATAATATTTCGCTTGCACGCATACCGAGCAGAGGGTACAACCGATGGGTGTGTAAAAGCTTAGTCACTCGCGTATTACGCGGCAGAACTCGGCTCGCTCATCCGGTGCTTGCGGGCGCTGGCGGACGACCACCGCCGCTGAACTGATTGATGTTGCCTCGGCAAATCCATGCCGGGGCGGGGAGTTACGGGATTCGGCCCAGAACCGACTGTTCGGCGCGTCTCGCAGCGAGGGGAGCGGTCGTGTGCGGAGGCGAAGCTAAGGCCCGCAGCGCCGCGGGCACGTGCCGAATTCGAGTAACGGGGCGAGGAAAAAAGCGGATGGGCAAGGCAGTCGACAGCAGCAACCTCGCGGCCGCGCCGTCACCGGGCGCTGTGGCCTTGATGGAAGCGCTCGCCGGGTTCGGCGGTGCTCATGATGCGTCATCTGCGAATGCCGAACTCATCGCCGCGCATGCGCGCGGGCAAACCGGGCCGCCGTCGAAGACCGTGGCGCAGGTGCTCGGCGAGATCGCCTGGCTGATGACGCAGAGCCCGCGCCACAAGGCCGTTCCGCTCGGCGATCTGGAATGGCTGGTGATGCCCGCGCTGCTGCTGCGGCAATTCCGGATTTTCTATAAGGGCGAACAGCCGGTCGGCGCAGCACTTTGGGCGCTGGCCGATGACCTCGTCGCGAAGCGGATCGACGCCGGCGACAAGCGGCTGGCTGCGGTGGAATGGAAGAGCGGGAGTAACATGCGCGTCGTCGATATCGTCGCGCCGTTCGGAGGAGAGGCGGAAATGCGATCTAAAGTCGGCGATACTGATCGTGTTCGTGACGAGTAATGCGCGGCATATGAAAACTCAAGACAGAGCTGCGCTCTTGGGAATCTTCCTTAGAGTGGCAGCACAAATGCTTTGTGTGTCGATTTCGTTCGCGGAGGAAGGTGTGCCGCTTGGTACCCTTGGCCCGCACTATCTCCCGGTTCCGAGCCCTTCATTCGACACGACCAAAAGCGAATACGTTATTGGCAATCATACCTACGACATTCCGCGAAACTATCTCCGGGTTACTGAGAAAGGTCGGGATGGAGGCCTTAGCCTTATTTCGATGGAGGCCCTTCTACCCGAAATGCCTGGGCTCTCACGCGATAACGCCCACTGCTTCCGGAACTTTCAGGATCCCTGCAACAACGAAGTTGTCACGATAGGCCTGGAACGAGGTGAGATCACTGCTTATTCGAAGCGAATTGTAAACATCAGCGAGATGTCTCGTCCCGATACAAAGCGAGTTTGTGGCTTCGAGTATTACGAAGACAAGACGCTGGAGATCAATCGCAACGGTTTCCGCTGGCTGTTCAAAGACTTTGGCGACGGCTTGGGCGGGGTCATTCTCAGGTGTCCCAAGGAAGGCTCGATGAGCAGCATCGCGTGCAACGCCTACGAAAACACCGGTGACGGCAATTCCTTCTACTACGTTTTCTACCGCGAGAAGATGTGCAGTTGGGGCGAGGTCCGCGCCAAAGTGCATCGACTCATCAAATCGTTCAAACAGGAACATTCCCAATGACCGATAGGTTAGAGCTCGATCCGGCGACCCGCCAGAAAATCTCGGACATTATCACGGTGCAAAGCGAAAGGCCCGCACATCTCCAGGATTGGACTGGTATGTACAAGGCAGTCTCGGACTTCATAGAGGCCAATCCAACAGCCGGTTTCAATGCGGGCATCAAATACTTCTTCGCAAACGCGGGCGATACAAACGGGCAAAATCCAGATGCGCCATCAAATTTTTTCATCAGGACTTATTATCAGAGCGCAGCCCAACGTCAGGGAGTGACACTCAGCAACGAACAAGTCCAGGCAGTGTCGGGAAATATTGGTCTTGCTGTTGCCAATGACATCAAAGATTCCGACGCAGTGAAGTTCAAGATTAACGACTATGTCGATAACGACATCGGCCAAGCCGTTCGTGTCGTGCCCGGCCTCTCCATGGCTACTTGGGGTCCGGCCCTCTTTGCCGAAAGCAAACTTGGTTACGAGGGTTTCTATCAGAAATATTTCACCAGCGATCGTGATTGGGAGATCTTTTACGACGCGGCCAAGACTGCGTGTTTCAAGACGGCGGTAGCCTACCCGGATTCGCCGCCGCGACCGGCTACTTTCAGCTAAGGCAAATCGATGCGGAAGCTCAGGCCAATCAACAGGTATTTGATTTTCTGCTCGATGCCGGCCGGCGCGGACTCAATTATCTCTCCGATACGCTATATCCGGCGACAAGTACGACGACCCCGGGACAACATTCGCTAGACCTGAGCACTATCAGAGCCTTCGCGGGGACAAGTGTTGAGGGCAACCAGCTTGTCTTGAATCTGCATGGAGGGGACGGCGGCACCGGAACCCTCGCTTTGGATATGGCGAGCGGAACAAGTTCACTGAATTACGGAGGCGACCGCTTCACCTTCGTGAACGGTGTGACTGGCATCAAGCAGGACCAGAACGGTCTGGTTTTCGAGTTAGAGGCATCTCAATCGGGCGTGGCGCGTGCCATCGATTTCAATTCGCTGGGGGGACAGGCCGCGATTCAACTTGGCAACGGGTCCGCAGTAACTGTTGCAGCCGGAAGTCAGATTTCCATCGGTAGTGACAATGTGCGGGCGTCTACTTTTGACGACAATGGCGCTCTGGAAAAGCAACAAGACGTTTTCACCACCGGCACCACAGCCATCAAGTATCTCGACCCTCGAAATACTCATCCCTATAACGAACTCAACGTTACAAAAGGCGCTGACGGCCAGATCACCGCCGCCCAACTCCAGCTCGAACAGAACGTCATTGCCGCAGGCGGCTCCATCGGCCAGCTTTTCGGCTCCGCGATCGGCAATGCGCTGGCGCCCAATGATCCGTTTCAGCGCATCCTAACCACCACGGTGGCCGGCCTGATCGGCCAGAAGCTGCTGCAGACCTTCACGGCGTCGTTGACCCTTGATGCCAGCCGCTTCGTGCTGAGCGACTTCGCCAGCGTCTCCGGGCTGGACGTGGCCCATGCCGGCATCGGCGCGATTTCCTCGTTCCTTACCGCCGAACTCGGCCACGAGATGGGACTGACCGGCCTGAGCGGGCAATTGTTCAACGGCATAGCCGGCGGCGTCACCGGCAGCGTGCTCAACCAGGTCGTGGACAAGATCGGCACCGGCGTCTCGTTCGATGCCGCCATCGGCGCCATCCAATGGGGCACCGCAGTCACCCAGGCCGGGTATAACGTTGCCAGCATTGTCGGTTCTTACTTAGGGCAGGAACTGGTCCCGGCACAGACCCACGAAGGCGCGGTCGGCGGACAATTGCTCGGCGCGGTCGGCAGCGCTATCGGCATCAGCATCGTGCTCGCCAATGCGCTCGGCACCGTGCTCAATTTCATCATTCCGAACTCCGCCTTCACCGCCGGCTGGGCGGCGACGTTTGCGCGCGTCAAGGAACTCGGGCTCGGCCAGCTGCACGGCAGCGATTTCATTGGCGGCGTGGTGGGCTGGCTCAATTCGGTGAACAAGGCCGGGCTTGGAGCGGAGGCGGTGCTCGACGAATTCAAGGTCACCACCGACACGTCGCATTGGCTAGTCGAGTGGAGAGACGACGGAGACGGGATCAACGAATTTCATCACGACTGGATCCTTGAGGCGACGAGCGATCACCCCAATGCCGGCATGGATTCGCTGCTGTTCGGCTCCGGCATCGCGCATTCGGATAGAAACCGCCGAGCGAAAGCGAGGGGAGTGCTCAGATTAGGCGGCTGGCGCCGCGCACAACGGGTGAGGACCCAATACGATTTGTTTTCGAAAAAGTTCGCGTAATCGGCGGTTCTATTCAGAAAACGCCGAATACGAAAACACACGCGCAACTCGTACATGATGCGAATATCCGAAAAAATCGATGAGAGGGAACTCAATTAGAGGTTGCTCGCGATGATAAATTATGTAAAGCGGGTTGCCAAAATAAAAATGCTGATCTTGGGACCAACATATCGGCCGGCACGGGAAACAGGCGCGGTGACGATTTCAGCAAACCGGCAGTTCCGGATCTTCCGAAGTAACGAACGCCGCGCTCGTCGCCGCGCTACGAGCGCGGGGATATTCTTTAGCGTGGCAGCGCAGGCAATTGCCCTTGTTTTATTTTTCTCTTCAATTGCGACAGCAGGATCGGAGGTGCTGTTAGTTAAGGTGATTAGTACAGAAGCGGTAAGAACTATAGATGGCCACCCGGCAGTACGTATAACGTTAGATCAGGTGTCGAAGACAAAGTTCGGAAGACTTACGGTTAATAACGTCGGGCGCTTTTTCGAATTTCGTACCGCGGAAAAGGTTCTGATGAAGGCGCGAATAATGACGCCAATGCTTGGCGGGGACCTGCAGCTCGTCGGTGAGTTTAGTGACGACGAGGCTTTTGCACTGGCGCGCCGCATTGCTTCAGAAGAACTAGTGGTTGAAGTCAGACTTGTGAATGACCGATAGGAAAGCGAGATTTTGGAAACTAATGAGCCCGCTAGCTTGGTTACAAGATTTAATAGCTGACCTTATTGCATGGTTGATCCCAGGAAAAATCGGGAAGGCCTTTGCATTGGTTGTCACGGTTATCACGTTCGTCGGGCTTATGTATCTGCTAAACTATAGAGCAATATCGCACTTAATACACTAAGACCGGAGAGGGATTGACATGGGTTCGGTAACAATCGCTGCAGCACCTGGCAATATTCCAGCAAACGCCTCGGCTGCCTTAGCAAATGACGTTCCAAATGCTATTGCGCATTTTACATGGACCAGCAATACCCCAATTCGAATGGATATTCAAATTCAAGGCGTTACAAATTTCGGCAACTTTACCGCTCCTGCAATTGCAGTTATCGAACATTTTGATCCCTTCTCGAACGCAATTGTCAGAGAATATAAATATATTGGGGGAGATTTTGGCTCTACCAGAATTTCTATTGTTACCGGGCAACTGGCCGGCGATGATCGCTTGGCAACCGGCGAAGTTAACGTATCGGTTTATAATATCGCGGGCATTGACCTTGCGTCTTGGGCTCCCAAGTGGCTTGGTTCTATTGGAAAGATCCTCGGGACCGCTGGTAATGTTATTTCCGCTGCCAACGGCACGGCGCTAAGCGCTAACTTCTTGGTAACCGACATGGGCGGCGATCGTGTTGACCCGTCTGATCCCTTGCTCGTAGACTCTTTGAGGAGATCAGTAGACAAACAGATTATTCGGCAGTTCGGAGATGCGCCAACTCCTTGCTTTGCCGCGGGTACGCCCATTTTACTGCCGGATGGCACCGAAAAACCGATCGAAGAAATTCGAGTTGGTGATGTGGTTCTAGCTTTTGATCCTTTGAATTTTCTTGGGCGTGGGGCTTTGCATGCAAAGCGAGTAACTAGGCTCTTCACGAACACAACGGAGCATTGGATTTTGCTCTCGTTAGTAACGGGAAAATCGGAATCCGTTGAACTAAGAGTGACCTCATCACATCGATTTCTCTCTACGGATGGATCGTTTCGTAGTATTAAAGAGATACTTGAAGGGGACTCTTGCGTTATTCAAGCTGATGGCTCGGTTGCTTTGGCAGTTGCCGAGCAGATTACCGCAAACGCGGCTGTGGTGCAGCCGTATTGTAATGCGCAGAACTTACAACACGCTTCGCACGGCGAAACACATTTTGGCGCGGCCGTCGAAGGTTGGAAGACTTACAACTTCGAGGTCGAGGAGTTTCACACATATTTAGCTGGTGGCATTAGGGTTCATAATGATTGTTCGCCAACAGTGGCCGCGTCGGCAAGCCAATTTTCAGACGTGTTTGGCCGTCCATTTGACGGTTCGGCTACCGATATAGACTTACTTATGAAGGCTATTGCAGATAGGCAAATCAACGCTACAGGCGAGTATATTAATTCCAATAACAGCGACCGCTACACCGCGCCCTTCAATACAGAGAGTGGTGAAAAGATTGTTATCTCAGGTGATTCTTCCACTTGGTTCGCCTCGATGGTCCGAAACGGCGAGATCGGTCGGATCATCCAGAACAACAACGATGGCAGCCGTACTGACTCGCAATTTGACTGGCAAGGCGTTTTGAAGAGTCTGGAACAGAGTTCTGCCGCGGGCGATGCGGTCGTCAAATTTTTCAACACTCAGAACAATCATCCCTACAAAGAACTCGACGTTACAAAAGGTCCGAACGGGCAGATTACCGCCGCGCAGGTCCAGCTCGAACAGAACATCATTGCCGCCGGCGGCTCCATCGGCCAGATCTTCGGTTCGGCGATCGGCAATGCGCTGGCGCCCAATGATCCGTTCGGGCGCATCGTAACCAGCACGGTGGCCGGCCTGATCGGGCAGAAGCTGTTGCAGACCTTTACGGCGTCGTTGACCCTGGATGCCAGTCGCTTCGTCGCCAGCGACTTCGCCAACGTCACCGGGCTGGACGTGGCCCATGCCGGCATCGGCGCGATTTCTTCGTTTCTGACCGCCGAGCTCGGGCACGAGATGGGACTGACCGGCCTGAGCGGACAATTGTTCAACGGCATAACCGGCGGTATCACCGGCAGCGTGCTCAACCAGGTCGTGGACAAGATCGGCACCGGCGTCTCGTTCGATGCCGCCATCGGCGCCATCAACTGGGGCACCGCGGTGACCCAGGCCGGGTACAACGTCGCCAGCATTGTCGGTTCTTACCTCGGGCGTGAACTGGTGCCGGCGCAGACCCACGAAGGCGCGGTCGGCGGACAGTTGCTCGGCGCGGTCGGCAGCGCCATCGGCATCAGCATCGTGCTCGCCAATGCGCTCGGCGCCGTGCTCAATTTCATCGTGCCGGGACTTGGCTCGCTGATCGGCACCATCGTCGGCACGCTGATCGGCGATGCTTTCGGCTCCCACCCGCATCCCGCGGCGGTCGATCTGATCGACCAGGCCGGATATCTGTATGGCTACAGCCATTCCCAGCTCTCGGCGTCGGACGGCGGCGACTACAGAATTCCCGACCAGATGAAGGATCCCACGCTTGCCATCATCAACACATATCTTCACGCGGTCGACGGTGCAGCGCTTGACCACAGCAAGCAGGCGATCATCGGATACACCACCGCGCCGGACTTCCGTTACCTCAGTGGGACGCCGGGGCATCCCGAGCGCACCTTTACCAACGTCAACGACGCCGTGCAGGCGGTGGCGCTCGACGTGCTGCAGCACACCGAGGTGATCGGCGGCGACCTGTTGACGAAACGCGCGCACCAGAACTCGCCGTCGAATATTCCGGAACAAGTGCCGACGGACAACGGCGGGCCGAGGCTGTCCGCTGTATCCAGTTCCGAGCAACTTGTGACCATGAGCGGCGACCTGCGCATCGCGCAGGATTACGAAAACTATCTCAACAACCGCGAAGCGATCAACGCGTTGATGGCCGCAAACCCCGATTCGGCTTTTACTGCGGGCTGGATTGCAACTTTTGCTAGAGTCAATGACCTAGGACTCAACCATACGAACACCAGCGATTTCCTCGGCGGTCTGGTCGCGGGTTATTTTGACTCGATCAAGAAGGCCGGGCTGAATTTCGACGCCGCGAACGTGTCCGTGAAGCACGGCAGCGGCTCAAGCATCGTCGTCGAGATACGCGTAGCCAACGGCGTCGACGTTCCCGGCTCGCTCTCGGTGTTCGCGGACCAGACCAACGAGATCACCGACGCCTCAGGCAAGACCGTGCAGTTCGTGTTTGCCAACGGGCTGGCTCCGCTTGGCTTCCATGGAGCAGCGTCGGCAGCGCTCGTTTCCGGTGTCTGGCAAGTCACCGGAGGCGCCGGTAACAACCTGTGGTTCGGCCGCGATGACGTGCCCAACGAATATCGTGACAACGAATCAAACAGCAACGACATCCTGGTCGGCGGCGCGTTGAACGATGTCATCCACGCCGGCAACGGCTCGGATTTTGTGGACGGTGGCGCCGGCGATGATCTGATCTTTGGCGCATCGGGAAGTAGCGTGCTGCGCGGCGGAGATGGCGCGGATACGATTTTTGGCAAAGCTGGTAACGATCAATTGGCCGGTGGCCGCGGCTCCGACGTTCTGCGAGGTAGCGGAGGCAACGACAGCTACATATTTGGCCGCGGCGACGGCGCGGACACGGTTTACGATGATTACGGTTATAATGCATTTGGCGGGCTTGATGTAGATGACCCGGAGCTGCCCTTTCCAACCTTCAAAGGTGCCCGTCTGGACGGCGGTTCTGACTCGCTGGTATTTGCGCCCGGCATTAGCGTTTCGGATGTTTCGATTCGCCTGGTAGGCAACGGCGACCTGATCGTCGCGATTAAGGATCCCGCCAATCCGAATGTGACGTTCGACGCCCTGACAGACAGAGTCACGCTGCAAAGCTGGTCGGACCAGGTGCATCGCATTGAGACGTTCCGCTTCGCCGATGGGACCACACTCGACCTAAGCACGGGGCAAGCCGCCATCGATGCGCGTCAACGTCCATTCGGCGAGTCCTTGTCGGGCAGCAGCGTGATGGAAAGGTCCGCGGTCGGCACCAAGGTCGGAACGGTGTCGGGTTTCGACTTCAACCCCGATGCAACCTTGAGCTATTCGCTGCTCTACCCGGATGGCCGCTTCGCCATCAACGCTTCGACCGGCGTGCTCAGGGTGGCCGGCGCGATCGATTACGATCCCACACAGTCCCCGCAGGTCATGGTGCGGATTTCCGATGGCGCGCACGTCTTCGACCAGACCTTCACCATCGGCGTGATCGACATCCCCAACCGCGCGCCCGTCGTGACAGTGCCGGCGGGCGCGATCAAGGCGGACCCGGGTCAGTCGATGCAGGCCTCCAGCCTGTTCGGCGCGTCCGATGCCGACGGCGATACGCTGAGCTACATCATCTACGACAACACCATCTCGGCCGGCGCCGGCCACTTCATGCTCAACGGCGCCGCGGTGCCGTCCGACACAGGCGTAACGCTGACCGCCGCGCAGTTCGCGCAACTCAGCTTCGTGGCCGGCGCGGCCGGCTCGTCCAGCGACCTCAACGTCAGGGCCTATGACGGCCACGTCTATAGCGGCTGGGGCGAAGTCCACGTCAACGTCAACCGCGCCCCGGTGCTGAGCGTGCCGGCGAGCACGATCAAGGCGGACCCGGGCCAGGTGCTGCAGGTCTCCAGCCTGTTCAGCGCCAGCGATGCCGATGGCGATACGCTGAGCTATGTCATTTACGACAACACCATCTCGAGCGGCGGCGGCCACCTCGTGCTCAACGGCGTGACGGTGCCGTCCGACACCACGGTTTCGTTGAGCGCCGCACAGCTCGCGCAGCTCACCTTCGTGGCGGGCGCCCCCGGCTCGTCGAGCGACCTCAGCGTCAGCGCCTATGACGGCCACGTCTACAGCGGCTGGGGCGAAGTCCATGTCAACGTCGAGCGCGTCCACGCCGACTTCAACGGCGACGGCAGGAGCGACATCCTGTGGCGCGGCGGCAACGGCGCCGTGGCGCTCTGGAACAGCGGCGTGCCGGCCGGCGGGCACGTCGTCGCCGACCCCGGGCCCGCTTCGAACTGGCATATCGCGGGACTGGGCGACTTCGACGGCAATGCCAGGGCCGACATTCTCTGGCAGAGCGACGACGGCACGATGGCGGTCTGGGACAATGGCACGCCCGGGCACGTCATCGCCGCCGCGGGGACGGTCGATGCCAGCTGGCATATCGCGGGCGTCGGCGATTTCGACGGCAACACGCACGACGATATTCTGTGGCGCAACGACAGCGGCGCGGTGGCGGTCTGGAACGACGGCATGCCCGGGCACCTGATCGGCGGCTCGCCGGCCGGCTGGCATGTCGCGGGGGTTGGCGACTTCGACGGCAACGGCAAGGCCGACATTCTCTGGCAGAGCGACGACGGGGCGGTGGCGGTCTGGGACAACGGCGTGCCCGGGCACGTCATCGCCGCCTCGGGCACGGTCGATGCCAGCTGGCATATCGCGGGCGTCGGCGATTTCGACGGCAACCGGCACGATGATATTCTGTGGCACAACGACAGCGGCGCAGTGGCGGTCTGGAACGACGGCACGCCGGGACACCTCGTCGCCGACCAGGTCGCGACGAGCTGGCATATCGCGGGCGTCGGCGATTTCGACGCCAACGGCATGGCCGATATTTTCTGGCGCAACGACGACGGCGCGGTGGCGATCTGGGACAATGGCACGCCGGCGGGCGGGCACGTCGTCGCCGCCGCCGGTCAGGTCGCCGCCAACTGGCATATCGTGAGCGGCTATGCGTTGTCCGCGGTCGACGCCGTCAACCGCGCCCCGGTGCTGAGCGTGCCGGCGGGCAACATCACCGCGAATGCCGGCCAGGTGCTGCAGGTCTCCAGCCTGTTCGGCGCCAGCGATGCCGACGGCGACGCGCTGACCTATCATTTCGAGGACGGCACGCCGGCGGCGAACAGCGGCTATTTCGTGCTGAACGGAACGCTGCTCGGGCAGGGCGCCCGCTTCGGCGTCGACGCCGCGCAACTGGCAGGCCTGACCTTCGTTGCCGGCGCCGAGGGCTTCCCCGACGACTGGTCGATGCAGCTCAGCGACGGCTATGCGGTGTCCGCGTTGGGCGCGTTGCATATCAACGTCAACCACGCGCCGGTGCTCACCGTGCCGGCGAACGACATCAGCGCGAATGCCGGCCAGCCGCTGCAGGTCTCCAGCCTGTTCAGCGCCAGCGATGCCGACGGCGACGCGCTGACCTATCACTTCGAGGACGAGACGGCGGCGGCGAACAGCGGCTATTTCGTGCTGAACGGCACGCCGCAGGCGCAGGGCGCGAGCTTCGGCGTCAACGCCGCGCAACTGGCGGGCCTGACCTTCGTGGCCGGCGCCGTGGGCTTCCCCGACGAGTGGTCGATGCAGCTCAGCGACGGCCGCGCGGTGTCCGCCGGCGAGGCGTTGCATGTCAGCGACCTGCGCGCGCATGCCGTGGTCACCGACTTCAACGGCGACGGCAGGAGCGACATCCTGTGGTTTCGCGACGACGGCACGGTGTCGGTGTGGGACAACGGCGATATCGCGCACGCGCACTGGATCGCCGATCCCGGCGTGGTGGGCAGCAGCTGGCACATCAAGGGCGACGGCGATTTCGACGGCAACCATCATGACGACATCCTGTGGCAGAACGACAATGCCGCGGTGTCGGTGTGGGACAACGGTGCGCTGGCCGGCGCCCATATCATCGCCGCCGCGGGCGCGGTGGCCGCCGGCTGGCAGATCGCCGGCGTCGGCGACTTCGACGGCAACCATCAGGACGACGTGCTGTGGCGCAACGACAATGGTACGGTTTCGATCTGGGATAACGGGCAGCTGGCCACTGCGCATGTCGTCGCCGGCGCCGGCGCGGTTCCCGCCGGCTGGCACATCGACGGCATCGGCGACTTCGACGACAACGGCCGTGACGACATCCTCTGGCACAATGACGACGGCCGGGTATCGATCTGGGACAACGGCCAGATCGCAGGCGCGCATCTGATCGTCGATCCCGGCGTGGTGGCGAGCAGCTGGAAGGTCGCGGGCACCGGCGATTTCGACGGCAACGGCCGGCTCGACATCCTCTGGCGCAACGACAACGGCGCGGTGTCGATCTGGGACAACGGCCAGATCGGCGGCGCGCATATCGTGGCCGCGGCCGGCACGGTGGCGGCCAGCTGGCATATCGAGGGCGTCGGCGATTTCGACGGCAACGGCAGGGACGACGTGCTGTGGCGCCGCGATGACGCCACGGTGTCGGTCTGGGACAACGGCGAACTCGCCCACGCCCACTGGATCGCCGACCCCGGCCAGGTCGCAAACAGCTGGCATATCGCATGAGCGGTGCAAGCGGGCGCTGCGCGTTTATGCGCTGGAGCATGATGAATTCAGGCTGAAGCGGCTCTTACCCTCCCCTGGAGGGGGACGGTCGGCGAGCATCGCCAGATGCTCGACGGGGTGGGGTGACAGTCTCCGCCTTGGGCACCGCACACGAGGCACACCGCGCGGACGCGCGCACCTGGCGGGTGATTGCCAGCATGACTTGCACTCAGAGAATGTTCGCGTAATCGGAGCACCTCTGAAAACGCGGAATTCGCGAATATCCGATCGCGTGCATATGATCGGTGTGCGCGGAATCCGCGAAAGCCGGCGCGACCTTGAGCCATTCGGCAGGCCGCATCCGGAAACCGGCGTGACGGCGCGACGACTTGTCAGAGCAACCGCTGCCGGCCGGCGCCGCACCGGCTGACGATTTGCCAGCATGACGTGCATTCTAAAAAGGTTCGCGTAATAGGAGCACTCAGAAAACGAGCAATGCGAAAATCTTCACGTAATTCGTGTATGATCCAGTCGCGTGCATTGTATCAGCATCACCCGGAATCCGCGAAGCCGGTGCGATCCCTGAGCTGTTCAAGCAGACGCTGGTTCTCGCCCAATGACGCCCAACTCGCCGTCAACTTTTGAACGGTGTCAAAATTTTCGAGTTCATACAGCTTTGGCGTGTTAAACCGCCTCCCATAAACTTTTAACTTGCGCCGCATAGTTCAAGCTGCTTAGTTTTCGTCCAAACGGGAGTGCTTCGATTGCAGCGCTCACAGGACAATACTGCCGGGCTCGAGCCGGTCCAAAAGACCGATGCCTCGCCAAATTTGTCCGGCCTGGATTTACAAACCTGGCTTGACGTGTTGAGCGCTGTTCCGGGCGCACCGGTGACCGAAAGCGACATCCTGGCCTGGGTCGAGGGACCGCTGCGAAAATTCTTTCCCTTCGAAAAATTTCTTGGCGCCTATGGCGGTTTGTCCGGTGGAATGATCCGGATGCGCTCCCTGGTGACCAGCGGCTACCCGCAGGAATTCCTGTCGACTCTGGAAGGCGCATTCGATGTGACGTCGCGAGGATGTTTTTCGTGGTGGACATCCAAGCGGAAGGCGTTCTTTCTCGACGAGACCGGCGCGCGGGACGAGCAGGACGTGCGGATTCATCCAAGCAGGCGCGAGCTTGAGGAGCTGGAGCGGTTCGCGCTGGGGGCTGTCGCCGCGCACGGCGTCATAGATCCGTATGCCAAGGCCGGCACTTACATCAGCTTTGCGGGCGTACCGAGGACCCGGCACAAGCGGACGCTCGCGGCGCTCGATCTCATTGCGCCAGTCCTGCACTCGCTCTTTATGGCCACAAAACAGCCGGAAAAAGCCGGGGTCGATCTGACGCCGTTGACGGACCGGCAAAGAGAACTGATCGATCTCGCTCTGGAGGGGTTGTCCGACAAGGCGATCGCCCGGCGCCTGTCGATTTCCGATCATACCGTCGGGAATCATTTCCGCGCCATCTATGCGCAGCTTGGCGTCAGCAAGCGCAGCCAGCTCATCGCACTGCTCAAATAGACGGCCCGATAGCACGAACGTGCTATCGATCTGGCGGCCGAATCCGTGCTGTTCTACTGGCGCGAGTGCAGCGGGTCGAATTCGCGCAAACACAAAGGCTTTGCGAAAACGGCATTGGGTCTGCGCATCGGTGGAGACAAGCCAATGAACGAGGCCGTAGCAGCGGACCACGCCGAACAACCTTTATTTGACAACGCGGCTATGCGGGATGCGCTTGCAGCGTTCAGGATTTCGACCGGCGCCGGGGATGTCTTGCGTGTCGCAGGCTCGTCGCTCGGTGAGGGCGATCCCGCCGCCACTGCTGCCCGCGAGCGCGATGCATTGCCGCCAAAAACGGTGTCGCAGGTGCTCGGCGAAATCACCTGGCTGATGACCCAGAGCCCGCGTCACAAGGCGATCCCGCTCGGCGATCTCGAATCGTTGCTGATGCCCGCTCTTCTGCTCCGGCAATTCCGGATTTTCTACAAGGGAGAACAGCCGGTCGGCGTCGCGCTGTGGGCGCTGGCCGATGATCTCGTCGCGAAGCGGATCGACGCCGGCGACAACCGCCTGAGCGCGGTGGAATGGAAGAGCGGAAGCAACATGCGCATCGTGGAACTCGTCGCGCCGTTCGGTGGCGAGGCGGAAATTCGCGAATCGATTGGGCGTCTTTGAAGGTCAAATTCCAGGGAAGCAGAACGCTTGGGTATTCTGAAAACGCGTAATTACCAACTGTTTACGAAGGCGATCGCCCGGTTGGCGCCGTGTTGTCCGGTCGCGCTGATATCAATTCTGGTCCTGACGCAGACACCACCAGCTTACTCGATCGAAACTACTGCAGCGGGAGCAAGCAACGTCAACAATTGCAATACTTCGAACTCTGACTTTGGAGCGGACCTAAAACGGCTTTCCGATGCGATTAATGAGCGTAAGGATATACCTCGAGAATTTCTTCAAAAGAATTTTGCGGGATGCACGATTGAAAATGCACGGGAGTTACTCGTCAAAAATAACTTCGACGCTGAGGAGTTGGGGCCGGAATTTGATGATAGCCAGCCTCCTAAGGTAATCCCCCGGGAAATATTGACGGAGAAAAACATTCGACTGATCGGTTTGTATGGTTCTTTCAACTGCAGGATCATTTTGCAAACAGACGGGTCGAATCGATTCAGCGCTCGGGGCTTCTTTTATTTCGATGGACCGTAGGGTGGCGACGATGACGAAGAAAATCGAGACATTTGTCCGACTGTCGCTGGTATCAGTTTTGGTCCTGACGCAAACGCCAACCGCTTATTCGATCGAAGTCTCTACGGCTGGAGTAAGCACCGTGAACAACTGCAGTGCCTCGAATTCTGATTTTGAAGCGGGTCTGAAGCAACTGGCCGAAACCGTGACGGATAGAACGGATATACCCTCAGAATTCCTTCAAAGGTATTTCGCCGGGTGCACGATAGAAAAGGCACGGGAATTCCTTAATAAAAGCGGTTTCCGAGCAGGGAAGTCGGAACCGGAGTTTGATGATAGCGAACCAAAGAAGGTGATCCCTCGAACCATAGTAGCTGGGAGAACGATGCAGAGTTTCGATCGGCTTGTCTCGCTCAATTGCAGAGTCGTGCTAAAAAACGATGCATCAAATGGACTCAGCGTCTTTGGTTTCTTTTATTTCGATGGACCGTAGCACGAGAGAAGATCGATGGGCGAAAAAATCGACGTATTTGTCCGACTATCGCTAATGACAGTTTTGGTTCTGACGCAAACGCCAACGGCTTATTCGATCGAAGTTTCGACGCCGGGAGTAAGCATCGTGAACAACTGCGATATCTCGAAATCTGATTTTAAAGCGGACTTTAAACGGCTTTCTGATTCAATTAAGCGGGGGCAGGACATACCCCGAGAATTCCTTCAAAGGCATTTTGCGGGATGCACGATTGAAAATGCCCGGAAGCTACTGGTTAAAAATGGTTTCGCAGCTGACGAGTTGGGACCGGAGTTTGGTAATAACGAGCCTGAGAAAGTAATCCCTCGAAGAATGATGGCTGCCAAAGGCATTCGGCGCATTGGTCAGCTTGGCTCGTTCAACTGCAGAATCATTCTGCAAACAGACACCTCGAAGCGAGTTAAGGCTGAGGGTTTCTTTTATTTTGATGGACCGTAGGGAGCAGCGACGACGATGGCTGAGAGAATCGAAGCATTTGTCCGAGGGGTGCGTCTCACGAATTCAGGCGCTGGCCACATCTTTTACGTCTACACAAAAGATGATGGTTCACAACGCGCCGTCAGCTTGGGACCACGGGACGGTACCGCGGGAATGATGGGAGGAGTCGCAAGCGTCTTCGAGAACCCTTGGGATGATCACCACGTCGATTGGCGTCAACCGGGTGAGAGAGCCGCGGTATCTATGGGTTTCATCACCGGTGACGATCTCAGTGCTAATTACGAAGCGATAAACCGAGCTTACAACATCGACGCGATGAAACCTTATAAGTTCCAGTCGCAGAACTCCAATGCTGCGGGCTCATTCGCTGGGGAACAGGGCGGTTTGAATATCAATTGGGGTAGATCGCCTTATCCACTTTATGGCCTAAACTATGATAAAAGAACGGAAGTGGACGACCAGAACGGCCATACGTTTACGTACGATGATGGATACGGAAACAGCGGTGTCGTGAAAACCGCTCTCGATGGCAAGTTGATTTCTGACGAATACAGCAGCGTAAATCGTACTCATGACACGGTACGTCCGGACGGGGCCGGTGGATATACGCTTGAGGAAGAGCTCAACGGTTTCCTCAAATTCCAGCAAGAAGTTCACGCCGCCGGCGATTCATATTTCAAATACTTCAATAACACCGCCGCAGCCAACAACACCAAGCCGTACCGAGAAGCGGACATCGCAACCGATTCGAACGGCAAGGTCACCAACGTAACGGTCTTCGACGCCACGCAGACCGCGGCATCCGTCGCACAAATCTTCGGGTCGGCGCTGGGCCGCGCGCTGGTCCCGGGCAACAACCAGCTTGGACAGGCGGCCGTCGGCGTATTGGCCGGCACGGTGGCCGGCGCCTTCGGTGCGCGGCTGGCGCAGGCTTTCTCGGCGCCCGGCGGGTTTGCCGAGAACGGCAGCCTGGTGTTCGACGCCAGCATCAACGATATCCTGTCCGGCGAAAACCTGGTCCCCGCCGGCGCTGGTGCGATTGCATCGCTGTTGACGGCGGAACTCGGCACCCAGCTTCATCTCACCGGCTTTGGCGAGAAAATGTTCGACGCCGCCCTGGGCGGCTTCACCGGGAGCGTACTCGCGACCATCACAAAGCCTGGCGGCGTCGGGCTTGCGGGCTTTGCCAGCGGAGCGATCTGGACCGATGCGCTGAAGAATGCGGGCAACGCGGTCTCAGGCGCGCTCGGCAGATTTCTGGCGGACGAGGCCTATCCGGCCGACTCCCATGCGGCGCAGATCGGCGGCGAACTCGCCGGCGCGCTCGGCAGCTATGTCGGGCTTGTGGTCGGCAATCTTATTGGCGGCGTGCTCAACTTTGTAGTCCCCGGACTCGGCGCCTTTTTCGGAACCGTGTTCGGCAGGATTATCGCCGACGCGTTCTTCGACGCCACGCTGCATCCGGGCGCGATCCATGCCGTGCGAAGCTATGGCTATGACTATTCGATCGAGCTGTCCGGTGTCGTCGACGACGGAGACACCGGCGTTTCCACAAAAATGGCCAACGCGGTCAAGGATATCGTCAACGCGTATCTCCATGACGTCAATGGTGCGGCACTGGCCTATAGCAGCCAGAAGATGGTCGGCTATTTCACCAACGGCACGCCGTATCTCTATCAGGAAGGCTGGTTTCCCAATGTGACCGACCCTTCCGCGCATTTCAGCAAAGCGGAGGACGCCGTCGCGGCGGCCGCCCACGACCTTCTGCGCAGCACGGAAGTAATCGGCGGCGACTTGCTGGTGAAACGCGCCCACACTGCATTCGTTCAGACCATGCATCCGGATATCGACGGCCATGTGGCGTACGCACAGTCCGACTTCGATGCTCTCGTCGCGCAGAATTATCTGGACCTCACGGCTTTGGGCAGCGATCTACGCATTGCGCAGGACTATGAGCAGTATCTCAACAATCGCGAAGTCATCAACGCGGTGATGGCGGCGACCCCCAATTCGGCTTTTACCGCGGGCTGGGTTGCTACCTTTGCTAGAGTCAACGATCTAGGGCTCAACCGTGTCGGGCCGAGCGACTTCCTTGGCGGGCTGGGAGGCTGGCTCGACTCGGTCGGCAAGGCAGGGCTCGGGGCAGAGGCGGCGAACGCCGTGGTGAAGCAGAGCGGATCCAGCATCATCGTCGAGGTCCATGTCGCCAACGGCGTGGATATTCCCGGATCGCTCGCGGCCTTCGCGGACCAGACCAACCTCAGCAGCGACGCGAGCGGCCAGACCGTGCAGTTCGTGTTCGCCGGCAACCTCGCCGCGGGCGGGTTCCGTCCGCTTGACGCCGCGCAGACGAGCGGCGATGCCGTCAACGATCTGTGGTTCGGCAGCGCCGGCGCAAGCAACCGTTTCAGCGCCAGCGCCAGCGCCAGCGCCATCCTGGTCGGCGGCGCGGCAAACGATTCGATCACCAGCGGCAACGGCTGGGACTTCCTCGACGGCGGGGCGGGCAACGACTCGCTGGCGAGCGGCGGAGGCAACGACATCCTGCGCGGCGGCAAGGGCAATGACGCGCTCGATGGCGGACTGGGCGATGACACCTACGTGTTCGCGCGCGGCGACGGCGCCGACATTGTGAGCGACGGCGGCGGCGCCGATACCCTGCAGTTCGATCTCGGCATCTCGCCTTCCGACCTCGCGGTTCTCACCGACGGCGGCAACCGCATCGTCGGCGTCAAGGATCCCGCCCATCCCGGCGTTCCGTTCGCCCAGCTTGCCGACCGGATCACGCTGCAGAACTGGGCCGATCCGCTGAACCACATCGAATTCCTGCGCTTCGCCGACGGCACCGTGCTGAACATCGGAACTTCCCTCAGCACGTATCAAGTCCCGTTCGGTGAGTCGCTGTCGGGCAGCAGCGTGGTGGAAAGGTCCGCGGTCGGCGCCAAGGTCGGAACGGTGTCGGGGTTTGATTTCAACCCCGATGTGGCCTTGAGCTATACGCTGGTCAACCCGGACGGCCGCTTCGCCATCAACGCCTCGACCGGCGTGCTCACGGTCGCCGGCGCGATCGATTACGACGCCGCGCATTCCTTCCAGGTCAACGTGCGGATTTCCGACGGCGCGCACGTCTTCGACCAGTCATTCACCATCAACGTGATCGATATTCCCAACCAGGCGCCCACCGATATCGTGCTGTCGGGCGGCACCGCGCCGGAGGATTCGCCGAGCGGCACCGTCATCGCCACCGCGCAAGGCATCGACCCTGACCCCGGCACGGCGTTCCACTATTCGCTCAGCAACGATGCCGACGGCCGCTTCGTGATCGATCAGACCGGGCGGATCGCCATCGTCAACCAGGCGCTGATCGATTACGAGACCGCGAGCTCGTACCAGGTCAAGGTAAAGGCCGCCGACCAATATGGCTTGTCGGTCGAGAAGGAATTCACCCTCCACATCACCGATGTGTACGAGCGCGTCCACGCCGACTTCAACGGCGACGGCAGGAGCGACATCCTGTGGCGCGGCGGCAACGGCGCCGTTGCGCTCTGGAACAGCGGCGTGCCGGCCGGCGGGCACGTCGTCGCCGACCCCGGGCCCGCTTCGAACTGGCATATCGCGGGACTGGGCGACTTCGACGGCAATGCCAGGGCCGACATTCTCTGGCAGAGCGACGACGGCACGATGGCGGTCTGGGACAATGGCACGCCCGGGCACGTCATCGCCGCCGCGGGGACGGTCGATGCCAGCTGGCATATCGCGGGCGTCGGCGATTTCGACGGCAACACGCACGATGATATTCTGTGGCGCAACGACAGCGGCGCGGTGGCGGTCTGGAACGACGGCGCGCCTGGGCACGTTATCGGCGACTCGCCGGCCGGCTGGCATGTCGCGGGAGTGGGCGACTTCGACGGCAACGGCAAGGCCGACATTCTCTGGCAGAGCGACGACGGGGCGGTGGCGGTCTGGGACAACGGCGTGCCCGGGCACGTCATCGCCGCCTCGGGCACGGTCGATGCCAGCTGGCATATCGCGGGCGTCGGCGATTTCGACGGCAACCGGCACGATGATATTCTGTGGCACAACGACAGCGGCTCGGTGGCGGTCTGGAACGACGGCACGCCGGGACACCTCGTCGCCGACCAGGTCGCGACGAGCTGGCATATCGCGGGCGTCGGCGATTTCGACGGCAACGGCAAGGCCGATATTTTCTGGCGCAACGACGACGGCACGGTGGCGATCTGGGACAATGGCACGCCGGCGGGCGGGCACGTCGTCGCCGCCGCCGGTCAGGTCGCCGCCAACTGGCATATCGTGAGCGGCTATGCATTGTCCGCGGTCGACGCCGTCAACCGCGCCCCGGTGCTGAGCGTGCCGGCGGGCAACATCACCGCGAATGCCGGCCAGCCGCTGCAGGTCTCCAGCCTGTTCGGCGCCAGCGATGCCGACGGCGATGCGCTGACCTATCACTTCGAGGACGAGACGGCGGCGGCGAACAGCGGCTATTTCGTGCTGAACGGAACGCAGCTCGGGCAGGGCGCCCGCTTCGACGTCGACGCCGCGCAACTGGCAGGCCTGACCTTCGTTGCCGGCGCCGAGGGCGTCGCCGACGACCTGTCGATGCAGCTCAGCGACGGCTATGCGTTGTCCGCGTTGGGCGCGTTGCATATCAACGTCAACCACGCGCCGGTGCTCACCGTGCCGGCGAACGACATCAGCGCGAATGCCGGCCAGCCGCTGCAGGTCTCCAGCCTGTTCAGCGCCAGCGATGCCGACGGCGACGCGCTGACCTATTATTTCCAGGACGGCACGCTGGCGGCGAACAGCGGCTATTTCGTGCTGAACGGAACGCCGCAGGCGCAGGGCGCCGGGTTCAGCGTCAACGCCGCGCAACTGGCGGGCCTGACCTTCGTGGCCGGCGCCGTGGGCTTCCCCGACGACTGGTCGATGCAGCTCAGCGACGGCCGCGCGGTGTCCGCCGGCGAGGCGTTGCATGTCAGCGACCTGCGCGCGCATGCGGTGGTCACCGACTTCAACGGCGACGGCAGGAGCGACATCCTGTGGTTTCGCGACGACGGCACGGTGTCGGTGTGGGACAACGGCGATATCGCGCACGCGCACTGGATCGCCGATCCGGGCGTGGTGGGCAGCAGCTGGCACATCAAGGGCGACGGCGATTTCGACGGCAACCATCATGACGACATCCTGTGGCAGAACGACAATGCCGCGGTGTCGGTGTGGGACAACGGTGCGCTGGCCGGCGCCCATATCATCGCCGCCGCGGGCGCGGTGGCCGCCGGCTGGCAGATCGCCGGTGTCGGCGACTTCGACGGCAACCATCAGGACGACGTGCTGTGGCGCAACGACAATGGTACGGTTTCGATCTGGGATAACGGGCAGCTCGCCAATGCGCATGTCGTCGCCGGCGCCGGCGCGGTTCCCGCCGGCTGGCACATCGACGGCATCGGCGACTTCGACGACAACGGCCGCGACGACATCCTCTGGCACAATGACGACGGCCGGGTATCGATCTGGGACAACGGCCAGATCGCAGGCGCGCATCTGATCGTCGATCCCGGCGTGGTGGCGAGCAGCTGGAAGGTCGCGGGCACCGGCGATTTCGACGGCAACGGCCGGCTCGACATCCTCTGGCGCAACGACAACGGCGCGGTGTCGATCTGGGACAACGGCCAGATCGGCGGCGCGCATATCGTGGCCGCGGCCGGCACGGTGGCGAACAGCTGGCATATCGAGGGCGTCGGCGATTTCGACGGCAACGGCAGGGACGACGTGCTGTGGCGCCGCGATGACGCCACGGTGTCGGTCTGGGACAACGGCGAACTCGCCCACGCCCACTGGATCGCCGACCCCGGCCAGGTCGCAAACAGCTGGCATATCGCATGAGCGGACCGAGTAACTGCGTAGGGTGGGCAAAGCCGCCGGACGCGAATGCGTCCGGAGGCGTGCCCACCATTCGATCGCGCATGCGGAAATGATGATTGGTGGGCACGGCGCAAGCGCGCCTTTGCCCACCCTACAAGCTACTGAAAATCCACACGGAATTCGCGAACATCCGATCGCGTGCATATAATCGGTGTGCGCGAAAGCCGGCGCGGCCTTGAGCTATTCGGCCTCGCGTCGAAAAACGCGCAATGCGAAAACCAACGCAACTCATGCGCGGGCCCGCTTGCGTGCATCTTTCATGTAGGCACGCGAACTTTTCCTCGGGAATTCGCTGAAGCGAAAGTTCCAGCTGTTGCAACCAGGACGACGGGACAGGGAATTTGGCTGTGTTATCAGTGCAGCTTTCGGTCGATCGAAAAATTTAATGTAACGGGATGCAATTCCAGATTGCTCGCCGCAAGAAATTCTGTAAAGCGGGCTGCCAAATTTAAAATGCCGACCCTTTCACTAAACTAAGGGAGTCGGCTGGGGAAGGGAAACGGGCGTTTGGGGATTCCGCGAACGAGCAATTGCCAACTGTCTACAGATGCAGCGGCCCGGCCGGTGGCGCGATCTTTTAGCGCAATAGATTTGTGCTCCATTAGCAAATGCCTTCGAACTCTTCGCTGTGCTCTTCTAGCTGCGACTTTGCTGTTCTTGTCATTTGTCCCAACTCTCGCCCAACAAATTCAATTGGAAATCGCCAGCGCCATGGCGACACGGAATGTCGTTGGGGATCCCGGGGTATCTGTAACCTTGAGTCCAGAGTCGCGTGTTGCATTCGCCGCCTTTTCAAAGGAAGCGGCCAGACGGTTCATCGAAATTCGCAGTGGGGGCGACGTCTTGGCGATCGTCAGTCTTCAAACCCCAATAGAGGGTGGAGTTCTTCAATTTATGGTCCGGGACGGCAGTGCCACTGAGGTGGCCCGCAAACTATCTGAGAACGGTACACGACTGGAAGTCAGTGTGGTGGAAGAGAAAAAGTGATCTGAGCATCATCGATCGGAGTAGGGACTATGGGATCGCAAGTCATTTCGCCTGGAGGAGCAAGAGTTCCTGACGCATCCAAACAATATCGCTCATATAACCTACTTTGAAAGCAACGGGCCGCAGAGGATAGATGTGAATATGGGGAACTCGCTGAAGCGAAAGTTCCGGCTGTTGCAACCCGGCCAACCGGACAAGAAATTTGGCTGTGTTATCAGTGCAGCTTTCGGTTGATCGAAAATTTAATGTAACGGGATGCAATTCCAGATTGCTCTGCGCAAGAAACTCTGTAAAGCGGGCTGCCAAATTAATAAGCCGGTCCGTTACTAAAGGGTCGGTAGGTGGGAACAGGGCTCGGGGATCTGCAAGCGGACGATTCTGGATTTTCCGAAAACGGTAGCGGCCACGGCCTTTCGCCGTACTCGCCGCGGTGACTTTAAGCGACGACTTGGAACTGAAATGGACTTGTGACTACGATTGGAGTTCCTGACCACACCGCAATTGGAAGGTCTTTCGATGGGCTATGATCCCGGTACGCGGTTTGCCATTATGAATAACTATGGGTCTTGACGCTTAGGCTTTCATAGGGACGTTGACTTTCGTTTTCCGAAATAGAGATACCGAATTGTACCTAATGTCGAAATCGCTGGAGAAAATTGTTGAGCTCGCGGTCTCGGTTCCCGCTGATTGGCGAGTTGTTCGCACGGTCGCGGCAATAATCTTGACCGCAGTACCCTGCGTTACATCAGCTCAGACGCCTGCCCAACAAGTCCAGCCCTCTGCTGCGCCCCAGCCGTACTCTCCCCCCGAAAATTTCCAGGAATCCCAACTTTATGGATGCTGGAAGCATGCCGGAGTGCGACCGGTCGCAAACCAATGGACTGGGGATGCGATCTTGTGTTTCCGGAAGGATCGAACCGTACACTACAATTATATCGCGCCCGCACGCGGCGAAGCGGATTTGTTCGAATGGCGGTTACTTCCGGACGATACGCTGAGTATCGACGAACAAAGTTGCGATATGCAGGGAACGACCGCTGAGACCCTGTCTCTCGGACGCTGCCTCTACATGGGAGGCTGGGATCGGCAATGCGCGCGCATGAATGATGAGGGCACTGGCTGCCCGGGAGACCCGGCCCGGACTGCTACCCCACAAGCTGCACCTTCTGCCACGGCCAAGTCAGCTCAGCCGCCCATCTATTTCCAAGAGTCGCAATTTTACGGCTGCTGGAAGCGCACCGCACTGCCGTCGCCAGCAATCCGGAACGCCGGATATTCGACCTTATGCTTCCGGAATGATCGAACCGTATATTACGGCTATATCTCTTCCGAAAGCGGCGGCGACAATTCGTTCAAATGGCGGTTTGCTCCAAACGATAGGCTGATTATCGACGAACAAAGCTGCCGTATCAAGCCGGGAAACAATGCCGAAAACCTGGTCCTGGAGCGCTGCGTTTACATGGGAGCATGGGTTCAGCAATGCGCGCGTCTGAACAGCGACGGCACTGCCTGTTCTCGCGACCAATAACTATCGAGCATAAGGAACTTTTAACATGGGGCAATTTCAGCTGAGAGTCGATCCTAACTCGATAAATCGCACCCAAGTCCAGGCGGTCATCGATGATTTGAACAGTCGGCCGGGAGCGCAGCAGTACCTTAATATAACAAACACAAACAAAAGCGGAGACATGTACGTCACCGACAACAAGGACAGTCCAATATTTAGCCAAGTTAATAGGAGTACACTTAATGCAAAAGATCCTCGCGGCTTTAACCAGAGCCCGGACAACGGTACGCCTATAACATATATTAACTTCGACTCTCCCGATGGCAAGGCGCCGATCAATATTCTCGTTCATGAAATAGGTCATGTAAAATGGCCCGGATGGGGCATTACTGATCCACATGATCCTCAGTTTTACAGAGTGCTCAACGATGCTCTTAAAGCGCTCGGAATCCCAGTCGATCCAGAATTGGATTTGAACAATATCGATATAAGCAACGTTCGCTCTCCTGTGCCTTCGGGGACCAGCCCGTTAAACTATAATAAACTATACAAAAGGTCGGATGCTGGAGATGACACCGGAAGCGCAGATCTTGCCAACGATCAAGATTCGCACCAGTGGGAAGTCGGTGCCAGTTCAGACGGAAAGACTTTAAGCGAAACCAAGCTTTCGTCTGACGGAAGTGTCGTAGAAAAAATCGATTATACAATTGGAAGCGATGGCCAAGAGCAGGTTAGAGCTAGTTCGTATGGCGACGGCGCGCTCGAAACGCAGGTAGACGTTTTCACCAACGGCACCTCGGCTATCAAGTATATCGACACTAAAAATACGCACCCTTACAGCCAACTCGACGTTACAAAAGGCACCGACGGCAAAGTCACCGCTGCGCAAGTCGCGCTCGACCCGGCCGTCCTTGCCGCCGGAATGTCGATCGGCCAGATCTTCGGCTCGGCGCTGGGCGGCGCGCTGGGCGGCAATAGCCTGGTCGGCAACCTGGCCGGCAGCACGATCGGCGGCCTGATCGGCCAGAAGTTCGTTCAGGTGCTGGCCACGGCGATGACCGCCGACCTGAGCACGGTTTCGCTCAATGACGTCTTCCTCGGCCAGGGCATCAGCGTCGCCAATGCGGGTATCGGCGCGGTCTCATCGTTCCTCACCGCGGAGTTGGGTCACGCGCTGCACATCGACGGCTTCGATGGCCAATTGTTCAACACCGCGGCAAGCAGCTTTACCACCAGCCTGCTCATCCAGGTCACGGACGAGATGGCCCGCCACAGCCTCGACTTCGCGGGTGCGATCGCGGCGATCGACTGGACCCAGGCAGTGTCCAACGCGATCAATGTCGCGGAAATCAATCTCGGCAATTTGCTCGGCTCCTACCTCGGACATGAACTGGTGCCGGCGCAGACCCGCGAAGGCGCGATCGGCGGCCAGCTGTTCGGCGCGATCGGCGGCTACATCCTTGGGCCATTGGGCTCGCTGATCGGCACCATCATCGGCACCCTGATCTTCAACCACTTCGGCACCCAACCCAGTCCCGGGGCGGTCGATCTGCTCGACCAGGCCGGATATTTTTACGGCCACAGCCAATACCAGTCTTCCGATGGCGGCGGCTACGAGATCTCCGACAAAATGGCGCAGGCCGCCGATGACATCGTCAATGCCTATCTGCACGCGGTCAACGGCGCAGCCCTCGATCACAGCAAGCAGGTCGCCCTCGGTTATATCAAGAATCCGGACCTGCTTTTCATCACTGGGGCGCCGAGCAACACCAACCACAGCTTTACCAGCGCCGACGACGCCGTGCACGCCGCGGCGCTCGACGTGCTGCAGAACCTCGAGGTGATCGGCGGCGACCTCCTGATGAAGCGCGCGCATCAGAACTCGCCCTCGAATATTCCGGAAGCCGGTCCCGCGGGCGGCGGCATGCCGGGACAGTCGCAGGTCTCGGGAGCGGACCAGCTTGCAACCATGGCCGGCGACCTCAGCGTCGCGCAGGATTACGAGAACTATCTCAACAACCGCGAAGCCATCAACGCGTTGATCGCCGCAAACCCCAATTCGGCCTTTGCCATGGGCTGGATTGCCACCTTTGCTAGAGTGAACGACCTCGGGCTCAACCATATGAGCAAGAGCGACTTCCTCGGCGGGCTGGTCGGCTATCTGGATTCGGTCGCCAAGGCCGGGCTCGGCGCGGAGGCGGCGAACGCTATCGTCAAGCGCGGCAGCGACAACAGCGTCATCGTCGAGATCAAGGTCGCCAGTGGCGTCGAGGTACCGGGCTCGCTCTCGGTATTTGCCGACCACCTCAATATCACCAGCGACGCCAGCGGCCAGACCCTGCAGTTCACCGTCAATAGCGGTCTCGGCATGAGCGGCACGCTTTTGCTCGGGCCGGGCACGGGCAGCGCCGGCCATGACATCATGACCGGCGGCGCGGCCGATGACACCTTCCACGGCGGCGCGGGATGGGATTTCATCGACGGCGGCGCCGGCGCGGACCATCTGTTCGGCGAGGACGGCAACGACATCCTGCGCGGCGGCCCCGGCAGCGACGACCTGCAGGGCGGCCTCGGCAACGACACCTACGTCTTCAACCGCGGCGATGGCACCGACACGGTGCTCGACGACTTCACGGTCACCACGACGACCACGACCTGGAAAAGCTGGATCGAGACCCGGGACGACGGCACCAATGTTGTTATGTCCGGCAACGTCACGGAAACGACGACGGATCACCGCAATGCCGGCACCAACTCGCTGGTGTTCGGTCCCGGCATCAGCCGCGCGGACGTCGTGGCGCAGCTCTCCGCCGACGGCCACACGCTGACCGTCGGCGTCAAGGATCCTGCGCATCCCGGCGTGCCGTTCGGGCAGCTCACGGACAAGATCACCATCCAGAACTGGAACGACGGCAGCGACCGCATCGAAAGCTTCGCATTCGCCGACGGCACCCCGCTGGACGCCGGAACCGCGCTCACCAGCTTCCAGGTTCCGTTCGGCGAGTCGCTGTCGCGCAGCTCCGTGACGGAAAATTCCGCCAATGGCACGGTGGTCGGAACGGTGTCGGGTTTTGATTTCAACCCCAATGCGATCCTGACCTATTCGCTGGTCAACCCGGATGGCCGCTTCGCCATCAATGCCTCGAGCGGCGTGCTCACCGTCGCTAACGGTTTGCTGTTGGACTACGAGAACTCGACTTCGCAAACGATCAGGGTGCAGACGGCCGACCAGAGCGGGCATCTCTTCGAGAAGACGTTCACCATCGCAACCATCGATGTCTTTGAGGCGCCGACCGGCGCCACGCTTTCCGGCAACAGGGTTGTGGAAAACGCCGCGAACGGGACGCGGGTAGGAACGGTGACGGGGGTCGATGCCGATCCGCACGCCGTCCTGAGCTATTTGCTGACCGACAATGCCGGCGGCCGCTTCGCGATCAACGCATCGTCCGGCGAGATCACCGTCGCCAACGGCGCCTTACTGGATTACGAGACCGCGACCAGCTGGCAGATCGGGGTGCGCACCGCCGACCAGATCGGGCATGTGTTCGACACGCCCTTCACCATCGCGGTGACGGATGTCTACGAGGGGCCGTTCGGGTTCGAGCCGGCCACAGCCCCGCTTGCAGCCTTCACCATCGGCGCCGGCGGCTGGAGCGACCAGAACCAATATCCACGCCAACTGGCGGACGTGAACGGCGACGGCATGGCCGATATCGTCGGCTTCGAAAACGACGGGGTGGCGGTCTCGCTGGCCGCCGGCAACGGTCACTTCGCATCGGCGACGTTCGAACTCGGAGCGTTCGCAATCAATGCCGACGGCTGGACCGACCAAAACGACTATCCACGCCAACTGGCGGACGTGAACGGCGACGGCATGGCCGATATCGTCGGCTTCGCCAGCGGCGGGGTGCTGGTTTCGCTGGCCACCGGCAACGGGCATTTCGCGGCATCGACCAGCGAACTCGCAGCTTTCGGATTGTATATCGGTGGCTGGACCAGCCAGACTCTGTACCCGCGGCTGTTGGGCGACGTGAACGGCGACGGCATGGCCGATATCGTCGGCTTCGCCAGCGGCGGGGTGTCGGTCTCGCTGGCCACCGGCAATGGACACTTCGCATCGCCGACGTTCGAACTCGCAGCCTTCGCAATCAATGCCGGCGGCTGGAGCAGCCAGGACCAGTATCCGCGATTGCTGGCGGACGTGAACGGCGACGGCATGGCCGATATCGTCGGCTTCGCCAGCGGCGGGGTGGTGGTGTCGCTCGCCACCGGTGGCGGCCACTTCGCACCGTCGATCGGCGAAACCGCCACCTTCGGTTTCCTGGCCGCCGCCGGCGGCTGGACCAGCCAGAATCAGTACCCGCGGCTGCTGGCGGACGTGAACGGCGACGGCATGGCCGATATCGTCGGCTTCGGGGGCGACATGGCGATGGTTTCGCTGGCCACCGGCGGCGGACAATTCGCGGCTCCCGTGCCCGGAATCCGAAACTTCGGACTCAGTGCCGGCGGATGGGGCAGTCAAAACCTCTACCCGCGCGACCTCGGTGACGTGAACGGCGACGGGGTGGCCGATATCATCGGCTTCGGACAGGACGGGGTTTACGAAGCTCTCTCGAACGGCTTCTACCACATCAACCACGCCCCGGTACTGACGGTGCCGGCGAGCCTCCTCATCGCGAATGCCGGCCAGTCGGTTCAAATGTCCAGCCTGTTCAGCGCCACGGATGCCGACAACGACGCGCTGACCTATTATTTCCAGGACGGCACGCCGGCGGCGAACAGCGGGCATTTCGTGCTGAACGGAACGGCGCTCGCGCAGGGCGCCGGCTTCGGCGTCAACGCGACGCAACTGGCAAGCCTGGTGTTCGTGACCGGCGCCGAGGGCGTCGCCGACGACCTGTCGATGCAGCTCAGCGACGGCTATGCGGTGTCCGCGTTGGGCGCGTTGCATATCAACGTCAACCACGCGCCGGTGCTCACCGTGCCGGCGAACGACATCAGCGCGAATGCCGGCCAGCCGCTGCAGGTCTCCAGCCTGTTCAGCGCCAGCGATGCCGACGGCGACGCGCTGACCTATTATTTCCAGGACGGCACGCTGGCGGCGAACAGCGGCTATTTCGTGCTGAACGGAACGCCGCAGGCGCAGGGCGCCGGGTTCAGCGTCAACGCCGCGCAACTGGCGGGCCTGACCTTCGTGGCCGGCGCCGTGGGCTTCCCCGACGACTGGTCGATGCAGCTCAGCGACGGCCGCGCGGTGTCCGCCGGCGAGGCGTTGCATGTCAGCGACCTGCGCGCGCATGCGGTGGTCACCGACTTCAACGGCGACGGCAGGAGCGACATCCTGTGGTTTCGCGACGACGGCACGGTGTCGGTGTGGGACAACGGCGATATCGCGCACGCGCACTGGATCGCCGATCCGGGCGTGGTGGGCAGCAGCTGGCACATCAAGGGCGACGGCGATTTCGACGGCAACCATCATGACGACATCCTGTGGCAGAACGACAATGCCGCGGTGTCGGTGTGGGACAACGGTGCGCTGGCCGGCGCCCATATCATCGCCGCCGCGGGCGCGGTGGCCGCCGGCTGGCAGATCGCCGGCGTCGGCGACTTCGACGGCAACCATCAGGACGACGTGCTGTGGCGCAACGACAATGGTACGGTTTCGATCTGGGATAACGGGCAGCTGGCCACTGCGCATGTCGTCGCCGGCGCCGGCGCGGTTCCCGCCGGCTGGCACATCGACGGCATCGGCGACTTCGACGACAACGGCCGTGACGACATCCTCTGGCACAATGACGACGGCCGGGTATCGATCTGGGACAACGGCCAGATCGCAGGCGCGCATCTGATCGTCGATCCCGGCGTGGTGGCGAGCAGCTGGAAGGTCGCGGGCACCGGCGATTTCGACGGCAACGGCCGGCTCGACATCCTCTGGCGCAACGACAATGGCGCGGTGTCGATCTGGGACAACGGCCAGATCGGCGGCGCGCATATCGTGGCCGCGGCCGGCACGGTGGCGAACAGCTGGCATATCGAGGGCGTCGGCGATTTCGACGGCAACGGCAGGGACGACGTGCTGTGGCGCCGCGACGACGCCACGGTGTCGGTCTGGGACAACGGCGAACTCGCCCACGCCCACTGGATCGCCGACCCCGGCCAGGTCGCAAACAGCTGGCATATCGCATGAGCGATGCAAGTAACTGCGTAGGGTGGGCAAAGCCGCCGGACGCGAATGCGTCCGGAGGTGTGCCCACCATTCGATCGCGCATGCGGAAATGATGATTGGTGGGCACGGCGCGAAGCGCGCCTTTGCCCACCCTACAAGCTACGAGCTAGATCCCCAACAACCTCCGCGCATTCGCCTTCAGCACCTTCGGCCTGATCTCGTCGCGGATCTCCAGCTTGGCGAAATCGCTGAGCCAGCGGTCCGGGGTGATCACCGGCCAGTCCGAGCCGAACAGCATCTTGTCCTGCAGGATCGAGTTGATGTAGCGCACCAGGATCGGCGGAAAATATTTCGGCGACCAGCCCGAGAGGTCGATGTAGACGTTGGGCTTGTGGGTCGCCACCGACAGCGCCTCTTCCTGCCACGGGAAGGAGGGATGCGCGAGGATGATCCGGAGGTCCGGGAAGTCGGCGGCAACGTCGTCCATGGTCATCGGGTTGGAATATTTCAGGCGCATCCCCATGCCGCCCGGCATGCCGCTGCCGACGCCGGTCTGTCCGGTGTGAAACAGCGCGATCGCGCCGCCGTCGTTGATCGCCTCATACAGCGGATAGGCCATGCGGTCGTTCGGATAGAAACCCTGCATGGTCGGATGGAATTTGAATCCCTTGACGCCGTACTCCTCGATCAGCCGCTTCGCCTTGGAAGTCACGGTCGAGACCCGCGTCGATCGCTTCCGCGAAGAGGGTAGCTCGAAAGGCTCATAACCTTTAGGTCGTTGGTTCAAATCCAACCCCCGCAACCATCCCCCACCAATCTGAGAGGAAGTGTGGAGACCTTGTCCGTGAGGTTGCCAAACGACCGGCTGTGGCTACAATCTCGCGTAGAACAGATTGGCAGCGTGCCTCTCATTGCGAGAAATGCGATAACTCTGGATTATGAACGATCGTCGAACCCAATCTGCGATTGTCCGCCGTTCAGCTAGCAATCTCTATGGCAAGGGACAAAAGATTTGGGACAGCACTGATCGTTGGAACACTCACAAGAAAAAGCGGATTGAACAGTTCGTCATAGAAACGAATGATCCGGACAAATCAGCAAGCGTATTAGACGTGGGAGCCGGAAATACCATTTACAGCTGGATGCCGCAGAAAAGAGTGAGCACGGATCGCTTCTATTCACAGCTTGTTAACAAGCGAGACGCAGTCGTATGCGACTTAGAAATGCTTCCATTCGCATACGAGAGCTTTGATCTCGTTTTTTGCATTGGTGCGGTGATAAATTATGTGTCTGCGTTAGAAGCCATAAACGAATTATCGCGGGTGACAAAAAGGGGAGGCAGGCTGTATCTACATTTCGAATCGTCTTCGAGCTTCGAGCAATTGGGACGATCTTCATGGAACGCTTCGGCCCACCTTCACAATACCGTCAATGCATCACGTGCCGACAATATTTGGATATATTCGCCCGAGTTTATTTATCAGGCGTTGCGCGCAACTCGATTTACCATTGTGAAAACTGAATCATTTCACATATTGTCTGCGCTGCTGCTGCGGCTGGGCTTCTCCCAAAACCGCGCGGCGCTCGGCGGTCTGATTGACCGCAGAGGTTTTTTTCTAAGAAAATTCGCTGATGATATTATCGTTCTAGCTGAAAAAATCTAAGCAGCAGTCTTCGGAATCTCGGCACCAAAGTTAGAGCGAACGTGATAACTGTGGCTCCGGCTATAGCCACAGTTAGACGGGTCTGCTGTTCGAAGGCCAGCGCAATTGTTATGATTGCCGGAAGTGCAATTAAGATCATATTTCCGATCACACCCACGCCGATCGGTTTGCCTGGCTCAACAGTGTACGGAAGCTCAAAATTTTTCATTCCATTGATTTTAATGAGCCTAGATGCTCGGACAAAGTCCTCAATTTCAATGAAGGCGCGTTTGATCGCAACTTCATATTTTGAATAGACTTCTGTTGTCATTACGCGTCGGTACCATTCGCCGTAATGCTTGAAATAGATGACCTTTAGAATTGACACCAATTCATCCGAGCCGATCATTTGCTTGTCCGGTCGCGTAATAAGCATCAGTGCGGCCCGACAGGATTCTTTATCGCCAACGATAAGGGGGTCGGGAGCATAGTACCGCAAATTCGCGAGACGAAACCCTAGAAAGCGCAACAGTCGTACGAGCGTCAGCGGGGTGACGCCGGTGGACAGCGCTTGTTCTCCCAACGCGACTTCTGCAACAAGGTAATTTAGCGCTATCCGGTTATCGTCCAGATATTCTGAAATGAGATCGGAAAAAGCAAAAAACGCTCCAAAGCCGCGGGAGGTCTGCGAGATTGTAAGATGATCGACGACCCCTACGTAGCTGTCCGGGTAGACCATCAACGTGGCGAATCCGCAAGGCTTGTCATAATAGGATAGGCCAAAATAGACGACCACGCGGCCTTCGTCCGGTTTTTCCAGAAACTCAACGAGTTCATTTGTCTTAGTTCTGTGCGCTGCAGCGACGTTTTGAACATAAACCGTTAGGAACTCAGCCAGCCGCTGGGAACGAGCTTGTTTTCTCTCAAAGATGACAACGGAAAACCCGGACTTCCGATGCCACACCATACTGATAATCCAGAGTTATGATGAAATCGGCTACCTCCTGTGGTGAGAGCAATGGACCGCCCCGAAAAGACAACTAACTAAGTGCCCCCAAAACGTTTGCGCGTGTCAGCGTTGCTCGCAACGCCTCGTCGGACACATGCGTATATATTTCCGTTGTCGCAATGCTAGAGTGCCCCAGCAGCCGCTGGACAATTCGGATATCGACGCCGTTTTCAATAAGCAACGTTGCTGCAGTGTGCCTCAACATATGGGGTGTCACGCGGCGCTGGAGGCCGGCTTCGCCGGCGAAAATCCGAAGCCTGGACCGAAAGGTATGAGGTCTCAGATTTGATCCGTGGCAGTTTACGAAGAGAGGCCCTGACGTTCCGAAGAGCTTTTGTCGGAGTAGTACAAGCTTTCGTAATTTCGAGCGAAGGGCCGGGTCCGCGACGTAGACCACGCGATCCCGGGAGCCTTTGCCTTGGATGTGGAGGGCGGATCCGTCTGGTGAGACGTCTCCAATTCGAATTTTGCATAATTCTCCGACACGAATTCCTGTCGCTACCATGAGGGCTATCTCGGTATTCAGCACCGTTGCCTGCCTCGATGATTTAGGTTGATCGCACTGCGCAGGCAACGCCAGTAACATTGAGGCTTCGTTGCGCGATAGCGCTCGGGGCAAACGCTTGCGGCGCGGAAGCCTTAATCGCCAGCCGACGAACGGGTCGATGAGCTTTTTATCCTCGTCCAGATAGCGGAAGAATGATCGTAGGCAAGCGATCCGCCGTCGTACGGTACCAGTCGAGAGGCGGTGCCTTCCTACCATGTCTTCCAAGTAGCTCCGAAGCGTTTCGGTGGTGACAGACTCGACCCGCGCGCGCGACGGAAGCCATTTACAGAAGTGGTTCAAATCATAGGAATAGGCTTGAAGTGTATTTTCCGCCAGCTGCCGCTCTGTGGCGCAATAATTCATAAAAGCATCAATCGACTTTTCAACATTCATCGCACACCCCGACCATTCGATACAGAGTGCCGCAGATGGCAACTCACCGCCACCGTGCCCGGTTCGTATTTGCAAATACGGTTATCAGAATTGTTGGCTGGATTTTATTCGGTCTCGAAGCACAACTTCGAACTGCGCCACGGTGCAGCGCCTATCGGGAGGTGCCAACTTCTAGCTTCCTAGCGCTCAATCTCGCAACCACAACGGCATCGCTTGGAATTTCATGACTAACGACCGCGACACCGGGTAACCAAGGAATTCCAACTAATCGTCGGTCCACTTTGTAAGCCCAAATCTAGCTGAATTGTGGAGCATGCGTTCCCGGATATTTACGCCGTGATTTGATTCGGTAGATATCCAAGGGTTGCAGTGCTTTGGATGAATGTCAGCGAAGAACAATAATGACATGCGCTCGTGGCATTCCGGTGTTGACCTAACCCGATGATATGTGGGCCGAACCCTGCCTCCCGAGAGAAGATGCAGTATCTCTCCCGACATAAAAAGTAGCTTGTCGGTTGTGGGAGACATCGGGAGAAATGAACCGTCGGGAAGTTGCAATTCAAGACCTGGTCCAGTCACACACAGCACCGTCATCAGATTGCCGTCCTCATGACAATCGTTGATATACTCCGCGGATACCAGCGCCGGACGCGAGTAATTTATTTGCAATATGGACCAACTGTCGAATGCCCCTTCGAATTTCCGTTCAAAAGAAGTTCCAGTTAATCTAGTTGCCGCCGCGGTCGTGAAGTCCTCAACCAGCGGCACGAGAAAATCTAAAAGGTCAAGCATCAACACATACAGAATTTTTGCGCTTTTTGACGTAAGATTAGCTGCGATGCTATTTATTCTGCGGCTCACACTGAAAGATTCCATCTCATCGGGATGATCCGGCGAAGTGGAATACTCCAGTCCCATCGGCCGGTATCCGGTTTCGAGATGAAGCTGATTCGTGAGCTTGTCGGCGGGGTTCTCGTTGAAAAATACCTGCCCAGCCTTGAATATATCTTCCAATTTGTCGTGCAGCAGGCCCGATACTTTTATAGCCACGAATCCATCACTCAAAAACCTCTCAACGGTTTCGTTTGCGATGCTCTCGCGGAAAGACATAGATAGTTCCAGGTTACGCAACAAAATTCGCCATCGAAACACAACCAATAATTTATCGGATCGACACTTGCAACGCCGTTACGGCGTTTGCCATCGCTTTTTAGATCGTATCCAACCCTTGGCACTACCAAGCGCACCATGCAGCTATACGCCAGCGAGACCGGCATTCGCACAAACGCCAGCGGGGCCGCTTCAACAGCAGCCCCGCTTCTTTTTTTGCTTCTCATGCTTGGCTTGCGACTTGGAATGCACGAACAGCCAAGTCGTATATTCGTGTCATAGTAACGACGATCAACGTCAGAATCACAACGAAGCGCCACCACCGACGAAGCCCCTGTCGAGCCTTCGCCCACCATTCACGCAGTCCGGATCGTCTGGAACGTTCGGAAACAAGCATCGGAATTTTTCTCCACTGACTGACAACCAAGTGAGGCCGTGCCTGTCTCATATGACGAAAAATTCCTAACGGGTGATTAACGGCACACTGTCGAGCGTATCCGAGGCCATGGATAGGCTGGAATGTCGCAGGGGGCCTACCGCCCGGTCCCGATCCTAGCGAGAACGCCCCTACCTCAACGGTTCAAGTGTCGGCAAGCAGGCGAATTCAGGCCCCCAAATAATTCTTGCGCCGATTCACCGGATAGATTCTAGATTCGGAGTCTTTAGCTTGATTTGCGAGCCCGCTGTGCCGGAAGCCAAGAATAAAAGCCCCAAAAAAATGAAAGGCTCTGCCGAGCGTTCCTTGGCTGACGAAGGTCACTTGGCGAGCATCGAAAGGCTCTTGAGCGCAACCTACGATCTGATGAGCCGTGAGCCTAATCTGGACAGAGGTGCTTTTGAACATCTGCGACAGCTGCGGGTTAAGGTTCGCTTCGCCATATCGGCTAGGAATCTAGGCACCGCGGAGGCGCCGCGAGAGGCTCCGGTGCGCTGGAGTGAACGCAAAACAAGTGAACTATCCCCGCTGGAGTTCTTGTCACAAACGTATCGGCCATGGCTTCAGGCTGGAACCATTTCACGTGCTCATATCAGACACTTAGACCGACCTCTCTATCTTGCGTTGTATAAGGCAAAAATCACTAGCAAGCAGCTTGACGATGTAGGCCTGCCAACCAAGCAGGAGATGAATAACCGACAGCTGGCTGCAGCAGGCCCGCTCAAGCGCCCAATACACAATTTGAAGATGGCTGAGCTGCCGCCTGCCGAGAGGGAACGCGCGAGATTGTGGAGCGCCGCGAGGCGACGCAAGCGCGATAAATCCGACATCCCTTGATGCGTTTAGGAAAATGCTCCGATGCGCCAATAGCGAAAGCGGACGAGCGTTGCCGCTTCATTGGCTTGGGTCCAAGTTATTCAACGGCACATATTTGGCACACCGAGGGATCAAATTCGTTGATCTAATTTAGGTATTGCTCTTGCAGCCGTGGCTCATAACCTGAAGGTCATAGGTTCAAATCCCCAGCAGCTTCCTTGCATTCGCCTTCAGCACCTTCGGCCTGATCTCGTCGCGGATCTCCAGCTTTGCAAAATCGCTGAGCCAGCGGTCCGGGGTGATCACCGGCCAGTCCGAGCCGAACAGCATCTTGTCCTGCAGGATCGAGTTGATGTAGCGCACCAGGATCGGCGGAAAATATTTCGGCGACCAGCCGCTTAGGTCGATGTAGACGTTGGGCTTGTGGGTCGCCACCGACAGCGCCTCTTCCTGCCACGGGAAGGAGGGATGCGCGAGGATGATCCGCAGGTCCGGGAAGTCGGCGGCGACGTCGTCCATGTACATCGGGTTGGAATATTTCAGGCGCATTCCCATGCCGCCGGGCATGCCGCTGCCGACGCCGGTTTGGCCGGTGTGAAACAGCGCGATCGCGCCGCCGTCGTTGATCGCCTCATACAGCGGATAGGCCATGCGGTCGTTCGGATAAAATCCCTGCATGGTGGGATGGAATTTGAATCCCTTGACGCCGTACTCCTCGATCAGCCGCTTCGCCTCGCGCACGCCGAGTTTGCCCTTGTGCGGATCGATGCTGACAAAGGGAATCAGCACGTCGGAATTTTCCGCGGCGATCTCCAGCATCTCGGTGTTGTTGTAGCGGCGGAAGCCGGTCTCGCGTTCGGCATCGACCGGGAAGATCACCGCGGCGATTTTCTTCGCGCGATAATACGCGGCGGTTTCCTGCACCGTCGGCGGATGCTTGTTCGGCGACTTGAAGTACTCCGCCATGCGTTCCTGAAAATAGTCGTAGCCGTCGTCGGCATGCAACCCGCACGGCTCCTCGGCATGGGTATGGATGTCGATCGCGATGAAGTCGTCGGGGTTGAGCAGCGGCAATTTCGGCATTTTGTCATTCCCGGCAAGCATTTAGCGATGGTGAATGGTTTGCCCCGGTTTTGCCCCGGGTTCGTCCCATGCCTGCCGCAAGAGGCTTAACAAGAACGGCTGCTCGTGAAAAGCGGCCGATGTCATTGTTTGCAAACGAGGAATGGTGTTGGCTCACGGAAAACGCGAAGGGAATGCCACAATGCGGCCGCAAGGCTTCGAGACCGACTTCTGGAAGGACGCTAACTTGCGGAAAAGTTGGGATGAAATCGTTCCCGGCGAACCGCGCAAGACGCTGCCTTACGTGCTGACGCGCGAGGCGATCGAACTTTTCTGCAAATCGGTCGGCGAAGATCATCCGCTCTATTTCGACGAGGTTTTCGCAAAGACCACGCGCTATCGCGGGCTGATCGCACCGCCCTCGATCCACATCCTCTTGATGTTTTCCTGCACGCCGGCGGACGACTGGATGCGCAGCCCCGGCACCGTCAATGCCGGGCAATCCTGGAGCTACAATATTCCGGCGCGGCCGAACGACACCATTCGGCTGGAGGCGCGCGCGCTCGACAAGTTCATCAAGCGCGAACGGCTGTTCGTGGTGCACGACAACGTCTTCTTCAACCAGCACGGCGAAGTGATCTGCTCCGGCCGCGGCTGGACGATCAGGCCGATGTGACAAGGGGATTTTGCTCATGACCGCATTCGAAAATCTGCAGGCCGGCGATACCATCGACGGCCCAACATTCGCGGTCAGCCGCGAATCGATCCGGCTGTTCTGCGATGCCTCGCTTGACTACAACCCGCTGCATCTCGACGACGACTACATGAAAGGCAGCTTCGGCAAGACCCAGTTCGGCGGCATCATCATGCACGGCATGAACAATTTCGGGCTGATCACGCGCATGATCACCGACTGGGCCTACCCCGCCGGCGCCATCCATCGCCGCCTCGAAACCCGCTGGCTCAAGCCGGTCAAACCCGGCGACACCATTCAGCCGATCGGGGTCATCAAGTCGAAGCAGACCACGGAAAAATCGCGCTGGGTCCTGATCGATGTATTGGTGCGCAACCAGAACGACGAAAAAGTCGCGACCGGCGAGGCGATGGTGGAATTTCCGCACGGGGCGGCAACGTAGCATTCTCGGAAATGCCCGTCGTTATTGGCTTTTTGATGCCGCGCGATGTGCTTTCGGCAGCACTACATCGGTCGCCAGTCCAAGCCATTCGAGCACGCGGATCGTCAGATACGTGTTGTCGATTTCCCACCAGCGATGGCCGTGCCGCGCCGAGCGCGGATCGGCGTGGTGGTTGTTGTGCCAGCCCTCGCCGTTGGAGATCAGCCCGACAATGATGTTGTTGCGGCTGTCCTCGCCGGTCTCATAACTGCGGTAGCCCCACAGATGCGTCACCGAGTTGACGGCCCAGGTGATATGCCAGATCAGCACCGTGCGTACGAACACGCCGAACATCGTGATGCTGAGGCCGGTTTGCGCCGCGGCTTGCGGCGCTTCGCCCGACAGATAGCCCACGAAAAATCCGGCGGCGAAAAACAGCGGCATCTGCAAAAGATTGATCCAGATCAGGCCGTGATGACGTTCGAGCGCGACGTAAAAACGGTCGCGCAGGATGTCCCTGGCGTAGCGTTCGTAAATTCCAAGGCGCGACAGCTCCGGCTGATGCACCAGGATCCAGCCGATATGGCTCCAGAAGAAACTTGCCAGCGGGCTATGCGGGTCCGGCTGCCGGTCGGCGAATTGATGATGCCGGCGATGGATCGCGACCCATCGCGCAGGTGTCTCCTGCAGACAGGAGACCGCGATGACCGCAAAAGCATGCTCCAGCCATTTCGGGCATTTCAGGCCGCGGTGGGTCAGCAGCCGGTGGTAGCAAAGGTTGATGCCAAACAGCCCGCACAGATGCGTGCCGAGCAGCGCTGTGACAAAACCGCTCCAGCTGAAAGTGCCGGGCATGAAGGCCAGCAGCGCCAGAACGTGCCAGGCGCCGATGATGATTATGTAGGGCCAGTTGAGCTGGAACGGCGCCACCCCCGCGGGCAGCGGCATCCGCGCTTTCGGCACGACGGGAAAGGCATAGTCCGCGGCGGTCAGCACCGCGGTCTTCAGGAGGACTGTCGTCATGCCGGGCCGGTATTCCAATCTCTGCAGGACGCAGTCGCAGTCTGAACAGCCCGATTCGTGATATGGCTACGAATCGCGAAATAGATACAAACCTTTGACTGAATTAGTTTATTTTTCGTGGATCGGCCAAAACCCGGTTCGGCGTGATCGGTTGACATTCCACCGCGCCATGGCTTAGAAACCGCGGGTCTCGGGCGGCACGGCCGCCGGCGGGATAAAGCCCATTTTGCCACTTTCGGCCTGTCCCGCACGGCCTTTCAGAAGCTCTAGGATTGTCCCATGAAGGTCCGTAACTCGTTGAAATCGCTGCGCAGCCGCCACCGCAACAACCGCCTGGTCCGCCGCAAGGGCCGGGTTTACGTGATCAACAAGGTGCAGCGCCGCTTCAAGGCGCGCCAGGGCTGAATCGCGCCCGCGCCGCCGTTCCGGCCGGCTGAAAATCACAGCTGTTTGACGCCGTGCTGCTTTGCAGCGCGTTTTTCTGCGTCTAGACTTTGCCGATGGCAACGAGATTCCCAGCCGCTTGTTTCGGAATTCTCCTTGGCGCGTCGATCGTGCTCGCGCCCGTTGTCGCGCAGGCGCAGAACCCGAAGATGCCGCCGCAGCGGCAGCAGAAGAAGCCGCCCGAAGCCCCCGCAAAACTTCCCAATGTCGGCGCCGACCGCACCCGCGGCCTGGATTTCCTGTTCGGCGCGCTGAAGGCCGCGCCCGACGAGGCCAGCGCCAAACATGTCGAAGCGCGAATCTGGGCGCTGTGGATGCAAACCCCGAGCGACACCGCGGCGCTGCTGATGGCGCGCGCGAAAGCCGCGATGGACGCCAAGCAAGCGGACGTCGCGCTGAAACTGCTCGATGCCGTAATCAAGCTGCGCCCCGAATATGTCGAAGCCTGGAACAGGCGCGCGACGCTGTATTACATGCAGAACGACTACAGCCATTCGCTCGAGGATATCGAGCAGGTGCTGTCGCGCGAGCCGCGCCATTTCGGCGCGCTGGCAGGCCTCGGCATGATCATGCAGGACCTCGGCGACGACAGGCGCGCGCTCGATGCGTTCCGCAAGGCGCTCGCGGTCAACCCGCATCTGGAGAGGGTGCCGGAACTGGTGAAGACCCTGACCGAGAAGGTCGAAGGCCGCGACATCTGAAATTTTGCCGTCGTCATTCCGGGGCGCGCGCCTTCGCGCGAACCCGGAATGACGAATTAGAAATGCATTTGCCGGATGCGCGCTGCCCGCGGGTAACCCTAACATCGGGTATACGTTGAGGGCGCGAACGATTTTGCGCTAACGCGCTCCTCGCACCTCACCTGGTAGGAGCGCGACAATGACGTCATCGACGGTGAAATCGTTGCTGCTGGCTGGCGCCTTGACCTGCGCAGCCACAACGGCGTGCGTGGCCCAGACCTATTCGGGATCCCCGACGTATTCCGGCTATTGGGTTGTCGGCAATGGCGCCGACCACACCTGCCAGATCGTGACCAGCAATCCGGTCATCGACTACAGTCCGGGCTCGTTCGGGTCAGGCCCATATCAATCGCGCGATGATGCGAAGCTCGCCCGCTCCACCATCAGCGTCTGTCCGAAAGAAGATCCAGCCTGGGCCGGCCATCAGATGATGCCGGACCAAGGCGCATCCGGCGAACCGGACGATTAGTGCAGCGCGCTGCTGCCGCGCTCGGCGGCGGCGCCGTGGGCAACCGCCGCATGCAACTGCTGCAGTTCGGCTTCCAGCTGCTCGTTGACAAGCATCAGCGCTTTCAGTGCGCCGCGGATGTCGCCGTTGCAGGCTGCGACGATTTCGTCGATCGCGGTATCGTTGAGTTCAAAATTCATGCCCCAACCTTCCAATGTTCCCGTGACGCAACTGTGACGCCCGCTATGCGTTCCTGTGGATAATGTGGATAATGCCTGCGGAGCAGCAGAGCGGCTTCCGCTTCGCCGCGAAACCGTTGTCCCCGCTAATCGTAACTTGATGGTGCACAGGCTCGTCCGGAAATTTTGCATGATACTTCTCTCAGGGGTGGCGGCGCTGGTCGTTCTGGCGCTGATCACGCAGGCCGGCGTGTTTGTCCTGCAGCGTGTTTACCCTCAACAGGGCAAGACCATCGAGGTCGCCGGCGCGCGTCTCAACGTCGTCGATCTCGGGCCGCGCGATGCCGAAGGCCCCGCGGTCGTGATGATCCATGGCGCGAGTTCGAATCTCGAATCGATGCGGCCGCTCGGCGATCTCATCGCCAGGCAGCATCGCGTGATCCTGATCGACCGCCCCGGCCATGGAGCGAGCACGCGCGACGATCTCAAAAACTCGACGCCGGCAATGCAGGCGCGAATGATCGATGCAGCGCTGGAAAAACTTGGGATCAGCGGCGCGATCGTCGTGGTGCATTCGCTGGCCGGCGCGCTGGGTGCGCTGCTGGCGCTGGATTATCCGCGGCGCGTCGCGGGTCTCGTGATGCTGGCGCCGGTGGCCTATCCGTGGCCCGGCGGCGTCGGATGGTACAACAAGGTCGTCACCACGCCTGTCATCGGGCCGCTGCTCGCCTATACCCTCACGCTGCCGCTTGGCCTCATTCTGTCCGACCCCGGCGCCCGCAGCGTGTTCGCGCCGCAGACCATGCCGGCGGGTTTCGTCAAGGATTCGGCGACGCCGCTACTGCTGCGGCCGCGCGAATTCCTCGCCAACGCATGGGATCTCGTGACATTGAAGGCGGCGGTGGTGGAGCAGGCGTCGCGCTATGGCAATATCAAGGTGCCCGTCGTGGTGATCACCGGCGATACCGACACCACGGTATCGCCCAACATCCATTCACGCCGGCTCGCAGCCACCGTGCCGAACGCGAAGCTGATCGTGCTGCCCGGCGTCGGCCACATGGTGCAATATGCCGCGCCGGAACTCGTGCTGCGCGAGATCGAGGCGATGATCGCAGACAGCGCGGGGTCGAAGGCTGCCATGCGCTAAGCGCTCTGGCACAACGCGTCGCGCCGGGCGTTTACTGCAACCAATTCAACTCAAGTAAAGGAGCACTGCATGCCCACCACATCCGGATCGGCCAAATGGCAAGGCGGCATCAAGGACGGCAAGGGCGCGATCTCGACCAAGAGCGGCGCGCTGAAGGATTATCCTTACGGCTTCGCCAGCCGCTTCGAGGGCAAGCCGGGTTCGAACCCGGAAGAGCTGATCGGCGCCGCGCATGCCGCCTGCTTCACCATGGCGCTGTCGCTGATATTGGGCGAGGCGAAGCTCACCGCCGAGCAGATGGAGACCAAGGCCAACGTCACGCTGGACAAGCAGGGTGACGGTTTTGCCATCACCTCCGTACATCTCACGTTGAATGCAAAAATCCCCGGCGCCGACAAGGCGAAGTTCGACGAACTCGCCGCAAAAGCCAAAGCCGGCTGTCCGGTGTCGAAGGTTTTGAACACCAAGATCACGCTGGACGCGACGCTGCTCTAGCCTCGTGTCCCGGGCGCGACGCAGCGCTCTTCGCGCTGCTTCGCAGAACCGGGACCCCGGTTTCTTCGAGTCGCGAGCAAGCTGGGCCCCGGCTCTGCAGCGCACCGCTCCGCAAGGGCTGCGCGCTGCGCTGCGTCCGGGGCACGCAGTTTGCCTTCACACATCCGCGTCGCTTGGCCCGACATAGGCGATGCGCAGCATGTTGGTGGCGCCGGGGGTGCCGAGCGGCACGCCGGCAACGACGATGACGCGCTGCCCGGCTTTGGCAAAGCCGTCGCGGAATGCGATGCTGTTGGCGCGGTCGACCATGTCGTCCTGGTCGTGCGCATCCTCCGCGACCACGCAATGTACGCCCCATACCAGCGACAATTTGCGTCCCGTCGCAAGGCTCGGCGTGATCGCGACCACGGGAGGTTTCGGCCGTTCGCGCGCGACGCGGATCGCGGTCGATCCCGAACTGGTCCAGCAGATGATCGCCGACAATTCCAGCGTTTCGGCGATCTGGCGCGCCGCGTCGGCGATGGCGTCGCCGGCGGTCGCTTCGGGGGGAAATCGTTGCGCGGTCAGAACGCCGCGATAGGTCGGATCGCGCTCCACTTCCTCGCCGATGCGGTTCATCGTCGATACCGCTTCGACCGGAAACTTGCCGGCGGCGGATTCCGCCGAGAGCATGATGGCGTCGGCGCCCTCATAGACCGCGGTCGCGACGTCGGAGACTTCGGCGCGCGTCGGCACCGGGCTCTGGATCATCGATTCCAGCATCTGGGTCGCGACCACCACCGGCTTGCCGGCGCGGCGCGCCAGCCGCGTCATCTGCTTCTGCAGGCTCGGCACCCGCTCCAGCGGCAGTTCGACGCCGAGGTCGCCGCGCGCCACCATCAATGCGTCGGAGGCTTCGAGAATCTCGGCGAGCCGATCGATCGCCTGCGGCTTTTCGATCTTCGCCATCACCGCGGCGCGGCCGCGGATCAGCTTCTTGGCCTCATTGACGTCCTCGGCGCGCTGCACGAACGACAGCGCCACCCAGTCGATCCCGGTCACCAGCGCGGCCTCTAGGTCGGCGCGATCTTTCGGCGTCATCGCCGAGACCGGCAGGTCGGTGTCGGGCAGGCTGACGCCCTTGCGGTCCGACATTTTTCCGCCGATCACGACGCGGGTGACGGCGCGATCCGGCGAGGTTTCCTCGACGATCAGCCGAACCTTGCCGTCATCCAGCAGCAGCGCGTGGCCCGGCTTCAGCGCGGCAAGGATTTCCGGATGCGGAAGCTGGACCCGGGTGGTATCGCCGGGCGTCTTGTCGGAATCCAGCACAAAACTCGCACCATTTTTGAGCTGGACCGACCCTTCGGCGAACGAGCCGACGCGAAGTTTTGGGCCCTGAAGATCGACCAGGATGCCGATCGGGCGGCCGTAGCTGCTCTCGACATTGCGGATCGTCGTCACCAACTCGCGCATCTTGTCGTGCGAGGTGTGGCTCATATTGATGCGGAAGACGTCGGCTCCGGCTTCGAACAGGCGGCGGATCATCGCGCTGTCGGAAGAGGCGGGGCCGAGGGTCGCAAGGATCTTGATGCGGCGCAGGCGTCTCATTTCTTGGTCCCGGGCGCAGGCGGCAGCCCCGGCGCGCCCGGAGGCGTGCCGCCCGGCATGCCGGGAAGTCCGCCCTGTCCACCCGGCCCGACCGTTCCGGGAATTCCCGGCACCCGCTGCGCGGGCTGCTCATTGGACTCGGTCAGCTGCACGGTCCAGGCGCGCTGCTCGCCGGTATCGACCTCGAAGAAGCCGGTACGGTCGAAGCCGCGCGCCAGGCAATTCTCGGTGCCCTTGATGGTGAATTCCTTGTCGCGCGAACACATGAACGCCTGTCCCGACCACTCGCCGCCGCGGTCGTAATCAAGCGCATAGATATAATAAAACCGTGCGACCAGCGTACCGCGCAGCAAGGTTTCGCACGCCCGCGAGGAGACGTTCCACCAGCCCTCGGTGGTCCAGCCGTCGGCGTCCTTGTAGCCGAGCGCGATGCCGACCCGGCTCGAGGTGTTGTTGCAAAGGCGAAAATCCGCCGCCGCCGGGGTGCTCCACAGCCACAGCGTCGCGAATGCCAGCATCGGCGTCAGGCCGGTGGCGATCGCGCGAGCAGAGAGCAGGTTGCGGCGATGGGAATTTCGTCGGGTCATTTAGTGAAGCTATATCAATTCTTTGATGATTTCGCGAGCCGCCGGGCGGCCGGCAACGGCTGCAGCGCTTTTTCAGTTAATGGCGGCCCAGCCCTCAGGGGGCTGTCTTTGCGCTCCGATATGGCAAAATCTGTGACAAGTCCCATTTAATATCAAGCTCCCGAGCAAACCGCGAGATCATGACCATGACCACAGATGACAAAACCAGAACGGAACTGGAAGCGGCCGTATTCCGCCGCCTGGTGGAACATCTGCGTTCACATCCCGAGGTCCAGAACATCGAGCTGATGAACCTCGCCGGCTTCTGCCGCAATTGCCTGTCGAACTGGCTCAAGGAAGCGGCCGACGCCAAGGGCTTAGGCATGACCAAGGATGAGAGCCGCGAGGCCGTCTACGGCATGCCCTATGAGACCTGGAAGGCGACCCATCAGGGCGCCGCCAGCCCCGAGCAGCTTGCCGCGATGAAGAAGAGTTCAGGCGGACATTGATTATTCCGAATCCGTAGCCCGGATGGAGCGCAGCGAAATCCGGGATCTTGCGTGCACCGTCCCGGATTGCGCTGCGCTCCATCCGGGCTACGCACGACGATACTCCTGTGGGTCGCTGTGGATGAGCGCGATGTTGGCTTGACGCAAGCCGCGCCACTCCCGACTGTCGTTTTCAAGGATGCGGTGCGCGGCAAGGCGCGTCCGCGCTTCTCACCATCAGTTTCAGGAGTACACGATGGCCACTGCTGCCGCCGTCAAGGAAGAGTCCGCGACCAAATTCGCCAAGGACCAGCTGAAGTCCGTCATCGAGCGCATCGAGCGGCTGGAGGAAGAAAAGAAAACCATCTCGGACGATATCCGCGACGTCTACGCGGAGGCCAAGGGCAACGGCTTCGACGTGAAAGCGCTGCGCACCATCGTGCGCCTGCGCAAGCAGGACGCCAATGAGCGGCAGGAACAGGAAACCATCCTGGAAACCTACATGCAGGCGCTGGGGATGCTGTGAATTTTGGTCGTCCCGGCGAAGGCGGGGACCCATACGCCGTGTCGTTCGTGTTCAGGAAAGACGTTGCATCGTCCGCGCATGATCATCAGCGCCAGGGGTTATGGGTCCCCGCCTCCGCGGGGACGACGCTGAAATTGTAGAAGCGTCTGGTGCTATGTCGTCCGCGTTTACCGCAGCGACGCGGTGCGCAGCACGAACGACTGGGTCGCAAGCTTGGCGACCGCGGGGCCGGTGAAGCGGTCGCTGACGAGGCCCAGTTGCGGATCATCCGAGAAGCTCATCGCCACCGTAGCCACCGGCTTGACGAAGTAGGAGCGCATCAGCGTCAGATCGGGCTCGCCCATCGCCGACACCGACATCGCGGTCGAGGCGCTCGGCGACAGGATCATCGCGCGCATCCAGACATCGTTGCTCTTGGTGGCGGACGCCAGCCGGGTCGAATTCGCGACCATGCCCTGCGCGCCCTTGGCGACGACGGTGGTGATGTTGTTCACGGCCATCGGATTGCGCGCGGGCGAGGCCGGGCGGACGATTCGCGGCATCGGCGCGGAGGCGGCAACGACATTGGGACGTTCAGCCGGCGGTGCCGCCGCCGGCGCATAGGCCAGCGCCTGGAACGCGGCGGAGATGCTGGCGGTCGATTGCGGGTCGGCGCCACCAACGGCCTGGCGGGCCTTGAGCGCGGCGATCTGCTCAGGCGTCGCCTGCCTCGCCGCCGCCGGGGCATCGCCCCAGAAGCCGCGGGCGTTGATGATGTCAGCCGGCGTTTCCGGTTTTGCTTCGTTCTTCGCGGTTGGCGCTTGAGCCGCTGGCTTCGAAGGCTTGGCCAGCGGGACGATCTGGGTGTCAGCCGAGGCCAGCTGGAAGGTCGCGGCGGCAGCCGGCTTGGCGCGCGGCACCGGCACAGGGTCCGCGGATTTGACGGGGACGGCCGCAGTCATCAGAGCTGCAGCAGACGGTTTCGCGGGGGCGGCAGCGGCTGCGCCGCCTTCGTCATCCTCATCCGCGGCCGGTTTGCCTCTGCTGAACAAGGAGGCCAGCAGGCTGGGTTTGCTCCTGGAATAGGAATCGCTGTCGCCGTCGCCGCGTTTTTCGATATCGGCCTTGGCCAGTTCATAGCCGCGCAATGGATTGCCATCCGACGGGATATGCACGGTGCGGCCGTCCGGGAACACGCGGGCGAGCTGGTCGTGGTTCATGCGCGGCCAGTGGCGGATGCTGCCGGTGTCGAGATGCACGAACGGCGATCCCGAGGTGGGATAGAAGCCGACGCCGCCGCGCTGCAGGCGAAGCCCGGCGAAACGGATTTGCTCGAGCGGGATGCCCGGAATGAAGAAATCCATGGCATGGCCGAGCATGTGCTGGCTGAAACGCGCGACGCCCTCGGATCGGCGGCGGAGCATGGCATTGGTGGCGGGGGAGCGGTAGGCGGAGATGATCTGGATCGGCTGCTTGGCGTCGACGTCGCGGTAGACCTCCCAGAGGATATCGAACAGGTGCCGATCCATCTCGGTCTTGTCCTGGCTGCGCCAGTCGCGAAGAAAGTGATTGATCTGCTTCAGCGCGTCTTCGTCGTAGCGGCCGTTGCGCTTGAAGGTGACGGTGAGGTCTTCGTCGGAATGGGTGTGATGGAAGGAAAGGGTGCGGGTTTCGCCGAGCGCCGTTGCGTCGTGCACGGATCCGGCGCCTGCCAAAAGCAATAGCGACGTCAGTCCGGCGTGACACCCGGCACGTGAAAGCGGCAGCGATCTAAAACCGCGCGCGAAACCAACCAGCACTATGAAGCCCACCCAAGAGGACGACCAGTCGAGGGACTCTCTCGCGACCCCTTAAGAAGCGAGAGAGCATGAACGCAGTCTTAAGGCGCGAGGGTTAACCGATATTTACAGACCCCAAGACCCCTCGATCCTTAAGGCGTAACCTTAACCGTGAGTATGGCGAAAAAGTGCCCGCTGCCGAAATCCGGGTGGACAATGCGTAATGCGGGTTAACACTTGTAGGGTGGGCAAAGGCGCGCCCTTCGCGCCGTGCCCACCATTTTCCCAACCATTTCAGGGCTGTACCCGTGATGGTGGGCACGCAACCGGACGCTTTTGCGTCCGGCCGCTTTGCCCACCCTACGCGGTCCTACCGCGGAATCGCCCGGCGCGGACGCTGGACCCGTACCGGCGGCGGCGGTGTCCGCGGTCCGAACAGCCGATCGAAGAACGATGGTCCGGAACTGCCATAGTCGCTGTTGAACGCGACGTTCGACGGCAGGCTCGAGCCCGCCGGACGCGAATAGCCCGGCTGCGAGCGCGCCACCACGTTTTCGAGGTCCCTGCCTTTGGCCCCGCGCAGGATCGACAGCATCGTAGCGTCACGGCCATAGACATCCTTGCGCAACTGCAGCTTGCCGCCGTCATCCACGAACGCCGTCTGATAGGTGATGTTGACCGGAATCGGCGTCGGGAATTTGATGTCGATTTCGCTGTGGCCGTACATGCTGCGGATCTTCTCCGGCGTGTAGCGCTCGTTCGGCAGCGTGATGTTGAGCAGGGTCGCTGCGTATTGATCCGGATTCTGCACCCGCATGCAGCCATGGCTGAAGGCGCGCTCTTCCTTGGCGAACAAATGCTTGTCCGGCGTGTCGTGCTGATAGACCAGGAACTTGTTCGGGAAGTTGAAGCGGATGCGGCCGAGCGCATTGGCTTCGCCGGGCGGCTGCGAGATGTGGATGCTGCCGTCGCGGTTGCGCTCGAGCCGCAGTCCCATGCGTTGCAGAACCGTGGGATCCTGCTGCAGCGCCGGCAGATATTCATTGTAGATGATCGACGGCGGCACGTTCCAGGTCGGATTGACGGTGATGAACTTCATCGTCTCGGTCAGCAGCGGGGTCGCGTGCGTTCCCGGCTTGCCGGTCACCACCCGGGTGGTCCAGACCGGCGCGCCGTTCTGCATTACCCTGAGGGTGAAGTCGGGAATGTTGAGGATGACATAGGCATTGCCGAGCGACGGCGCGCCGAGCTGGCGTGGCAGCCAGCGCCAGCGCTCCATGTTGACGAGCACGGTATCGATGGCGCGGTCGCGCTTCGGGCTGTTGATCGCCTTGACGGTGCGTTCATCGAGAATGCCGGTGACCTTGATGTCGGCACTGTCCTGGAATTTGCGCACCGCTTCGGCAACTTTCGCATCGTAATGCGTGTCGTCGGCATTCTCGGCGATGCCGAGTTTCGTGCGCAGCTGCGGCACGCGCGGATCTTCGACGACGATCTCGGGCTGCTTCTTGCCGCGCGCCGGAGTGTATTTCAGCGCCGGGCCATCGGCGATCTGCACCACCGGGCCCTCGCCCTGGCCGCGCAATTCGGCGAGTTTCTTTTTCAGTTCGCGATAGAGCTTGTGCGGAGGGTTGTAACCTTCCAGCGCCGCGCTGGAATCCTTGGCCGTGCTGACATTGGCAAGGACCTCGGCCGGATCGATCGGATGATCGGGATACAGGATGTCGTAGCTGACCTGCGACCAATGCATCCGGCCGCTCTGGGCCTGGCGCGCGTAATCCAGCATGCTGGCGGTCAATTTTAGCTCGGCGTCGGCAAGCGCATCCGGCGAAGTCGCTGCAGCAAAATCCGGTACCGGGTAATCGGCGGCATTGAGGCCATCCGCCGCGGCATCCTTGAGGCGCGCAACGACGCCCTTGGCGCTCGCGGTGAGAGCACCGGCTTCAGTCCAGAGCGGCGCGTATTCGCGCGCGGTGTAGAATTTTTCGACGGCGGCACGCTCGGCCTTGCGGTCGAAATATTTCGATGATTTTGCGCCGAGCATTTCCTTGAGCTTGTCGGCGACCGGCTGATCCGCCGGCGCGACATTGCTGGCGGCTTTGACCGGTTCCTTGGCGGGTTCGACGGCCGGCGGTGCGGCGGCCGCCGGCGTCACGGTGTCGTCTTTCGTGACATCTGCGGGAGCCGCGGCGGTCTCGGCCGGCTTGGTCTCCAAAGCCTTCTCGGTGGTTTTGGCGGGATCGGGGACGGTCGCGGTGGTTTCGATTCTGAAGTCGCTCGCCGTCGGCGGCGGAACATTTGCGGGTTCGGGGAACGGGATCGCTGCGTCGATCGCCAGATCCGCAGCTTTGCTTCGCGGCGTATCGCCTTGCGCAAATGCCGCGGTCGCGGACACCGTGAGGAAAGTTGCCGCGACGGCCATCAGCACGCGGTCAAATCCGGCACGGCCATTCCTATAGTCACGCATCGTCACACCCCTTGGGTGAAACTGCCCCGGCATGGAACAGCTCTTCAGTTCTCCGTCACAGCTCTTGCTAAATGCGCCGGCTTGATCGGATCTCGAAACCATTCAGTCAACCAACCCGCGCCTGAATGCGTTCCAAATCGTGGGTCACGTCGCTACGCCTGCACGCGACGAGTCATACGCAGACGATACACACGCTCACTTCATGCGGCCAGCGCGACGCAGTGCACCTCACGACAAACTGACTTCAAACGGCATTCATTGCAACGGATTGCGAGCTTTTGCCACGCGCTTTTCCGTTTGTCTGTCACCGGCCGGCAACGGTTCAATGTTTCCGGCGCCGGGGAGTTCCAAGGGCGCCCGCGCGCGGCGGATATTGACGCGCGCAAGCGCGCCTTCAGCGCGTCTGGTCCGGTCCCGTAACCGGGTCGCCGGCGGCTTCATCGAGCTTGCGGTAGAGAGTCGAACGTCCGATTTTCAACCGCCGCGCAACTTCGGACATCTGACCGCGATAATGCGAGATCGCGAAGCGGATGATCTCGGTTTCCATTTCTTCGAGCGGACGCACCTCGCCAGCGCTGGTCAGCATTGCGAGGCTTCCGGTCGCCGGGACTGGAGCGATAGGTATCTCACTACCTGAAATCATCGCGGGCGCGGTCGTGTGAAAGGCGGGCTCAATCGTGAGCGGTTCGGCGTGATGATCTTGTTCATGCGATCCCGCTGACCCGGCCTGGGCTTGCGGAAAATCGGCGAGTCCAAGCTGATCGCTCTCGCTCATCACCACGGCGCGATAAACCGCATTCTCGAGTTGCCGGATGTTGCCGGGCCAATCCAGCTGCGACAGCCGCGCCATCGCCTCGCCGCTGATGCCGGTGATCGGGCGGTTTTCTTCGGCGCAGAACCGCGCCAGAAAATGCCGCAGCAGATGCGGGATATCCTCGCGCCGCATCCGCAACGGAGGAATCGTCAGCGGCAATACGTGGAGCCGATAGAACAGATCCTCGCGGAAGTGACCGCCCTTGACGCGGTCGAGCAGCTTGCGATTGGTGGCGGAGACGATGCGGACGTCGACCTTGACCGGCTTGCGTCCGCCGACCGCTTCCACCGCACCTTCCTGCAAGGCGCGCAGCAGTTTTACCTGCGCGCTCAGCGGCAATTCGCTGACCTCGTCGAGAAACAGCGTGCCGCCGGAGGCTTCGACGAATTTGCCGGTGTGACGTTCGGTGGCGCCCGTGAACGCCCCTTTTTCGTGGCCGAACAGGATCGATTCCACGAGATTGTCGGGGATCGCGCCGCAATTGACCGCGACGAACGGTTTTGCGGCGCGTTCGCCGGTGCCGTGAATGGCGCGCGCGAACAATTCCTTGCCGACGCCGGATTCGCCTTCGATCAGCACCGGGATGGTGGACCCCGCGGCCTTTTTTGCCGTGCGCAATACGCCCGCCATCGCCTCGCTGCGGGTGATGATATCGGCGAAGGTCAGTCTGCCTTCGCGGGCATGCCTGATCCGCTGCAACTCGCCTTTCAGCGCGCTGGCGTTTAGCGCGTTGCGCAACGACACCTGCAGCCGCTCGATCCCGACGGGTTTTACCACGAAGTCATGGGCGCCGGCACGCATCGCAGACACCACATTGTCGATGCCGCCATGCGCGGTCTGCACGATCACGGGAATGTTCATTCCGGCTTCGCGGATTTTCGCCAGCACGCCCATGCCGTCGAGGCCGGGCATCACCAGGTCGAGCACGACGGCGTCGACCGCAGCAGTGTCCGGCGCGGTGAGCAGGGCGATGGCCGCGTCACCGCTATCGACGACGAGGGTCTCGTAGCCGCAGCGCTGCACCATGTTTTCCACCAGCCGGCGTTGCACCGCGTCGTCGTCGGCAATCAAAATGGTGGCAGCCATGGCACTCCCCGCACGTTACAACTATCTGTCTCGAATTCGGGGCACTCTCGCCGATGGCGATTAACGTGCTCTTAAGAGGTGTCATCCCGACGTCGTTCTTTCGTCACGGCTATCCAGCCTAAAAACGCAAACAGGTTCGAACCACATGGCCTCGCGCTCCTCCGCTCTCCGCAAATCCACCGCCCAACGCAAATCGACCGTCAAGAAACCACCCGCCGGCAAAGCCAGCCCCGGCAAGCTGCCGGAATGGAATCTGGCCGACCTCTATTCCGGGATCGAGGCTCCGGAAGTGGTTCGTGACCTCGACCGGATGGACGCGGAATGCATCGCATTCGAGCAGGACTACAAAGGGAAGCTCGCCGAAGAGACCGCGAAGGACGGCGGCGGCGCGTGGCTCGCGGCCGCCGTGAAACGCTATGAGGCGATCGACGATCTCGCCGGGCGTCTCGGATCCTATGCCGGACTGGTCCATGCCGGCGACAGCGTCGATCCCGCAATCTCCAAATTCTACGGCGACGTGTCCGAGCGGCTGACGGCGGCGTCGGTGCATCTGTTGTTCTTCGGGCTCGAACTCAACCGCGTCGACGACGCGGTGATCGAGCGCGCGATGCAGACGCCGGAGCTCGGGCACTACCGCCCCTGGATCGAGGACCTCCGCAAGGACAAGCCGTATCAGCTCGAGGACCGCGTCGAGCAGCTATTTCACGAGAAATCTCAAAGCGGCTACGCCGCCTGGAACCGGCTGTTCGACCAGACCATCTCAAGCCTGCGCTTCAAGGTCGGCGGCAAGGAACTGGCGATCGAGCCGACGTTGACCCTGCTGCAGGACCGCGCGCCGGAAAAACGCAAGGCGGCGGGTCAGGCGCTGGCGAAAACCTTTAAGGCCAATGAGCGCACCTTCGCGCTGGTCACCAACACGCTCGCCAAGGACAAGGAGATATCCGACCGCTGGCGCGGTTTTGAGGACGTCGCGGATTCGCGGCATCTCGCCAACCGCGTTGAACGCGCAGTGGTGGATGCGCTGGTGGGATCGGTGCGCGCAGCCTATCCGCGGCTGTCGCACCGCTATTACGCGTTGAAGGCAAGCTGGTTCAAAAAGAAGAAACTCGCGCATTGGGACCGCAACGCGCCGCTGCCGTTCGCCGCCACCGGCAGCATCGCCTGGCTGGATGCGAAGAAGATGGTGCTGACCGCCTATGGCGCGTTCTCCCCGGAGATGGCCGGCATCGCGGAACGCTTCTTCACCGATCGCTGGATCGACGCGCCGGTGCGGCCGGGCAAGGCGCCGGGCGCGTTTTCGCATCCCACCACGCCGTCGGCGCACCCTTACGTGCTGATGAATTATCAGGGCAAGCCGCGCGACGTGATGACGCTGGCGCACGAACTCGGCCATGGCGTGCACCAGGTGCTGGCGGCAAAGAACGGCCCGCTGATGGCGCCGACGCCGCTGACGCTGGCCGAGACCGCCAGCGTGTTCGGAGAAATGCTGACCTTCAAGCGGCTGCTGGCCCAGACCAGAAGCGCCAAAGAGCGGCAGGCGCTGCTCGCCGGCAAGGTCGAGGACATGATCAACACCGTGGTGCGCCAGATCGCGTTCTATTCATTCGAGCGCGCCGTGCACGCCGAACGGCGCAACGGCGAATTGACCGCGCAGCGGGTCGGCGAAATCTGGCTCAGCGTGCAAGGCGAGAGCCTCGGGCCGGCGATCGAACTTAAGGCCGGCTACGAGAATTTCTGGATGTATATCCCGCACTTCATCCATTCGCCGTTCTACGTCTACGCCTACGCGTTCGGCGACTGCCTGGTGAATTCGCTCTATGCGGTCTACGAAAACGCCCAGGACGGTTTTGCGGAACGGTATCTGGCGATGCTGTCGGCCGGCGGCACCAAGCATTATTCCGAACTGCTCCAGCCGTTCGGCCTCGACGCCAAGGACCCGAAATTCTGGGACGGCGGGCTGTCGGTGATCGCCGGGATGATCGATGAGCTGGAGCGGATGAGCTAAATGGACCAAAAATTGATGTAAAACATTTGTTGAACGGCGATGCAAGGCTTGTTATACATCCGTATAACAAGCCTTTTCAACTTATGACATTAGGACCGAGTTCAAAGACAACCGGCCGACCGTAGTCACGCAAGGAGAGGGTGATATGAAAATCGAAATCAAGAAAATCGGTAATTCCGATGGCCTCTTGTTACCCCGTGAGTTGATGCAGCGCTTGGACCTCAAGCGCGGTCAGGCACTGCATATCACCGAACTCGCCGGCGGTGGATTTCAAGCGATGCCGTATGACCCGGACTTCGAAGAGACCATGGAAATTGCAGACCAGATCATGGACAAGTACCGGGACACGCTCGCGGCGCTTGCAAAATGACGAAAGCGTCAGATGAGCGACCCGAAAGAGCCGCGTTGGATCACGTATGAGCAGGCCATTGCCATCCATAGCCGACAGTTAAGGCGTTTTGGAGGAGCGCCGGGGTTGCGCGACGAAGGCATGTTGCGCTCGGCGCTTGAACGGCCGATCAACAAATGGCGGTACGAGCAATCGGAATTGGCCGAACTCGCAGCTGCATATGCGTTCGGGCTGGCGAAAAATCATGCCTTTGTCGATGGCAATAAGCGCATCGCGTTCATGAGCATGATGAGCTTTCTGCTAAAGAACGGCGTTCAGTTCGATCCCGATCCGGCTCAATCGACATCGATTATCCTCGCCCTCGCCGCCGGCGAAGTCAGCGAGGAGAGCCTCACTCGCTGGATCAGGGACAATTGGCCTGCCGCGCCAAACAAATAGGGGCGCGGCAGGCAACCAGGCCTTCCGCCGTTGCTCTCCCATCCCGATTGGGTTAATTCCGAGGCAATTGTTGGATACCCCGCTGGAGAGACTGATGGCTGAGCATAACGAAGTTGCCTATACCACCGCCGACGGCAACGACTACCCCGCGCATGAGCAGACCTATGAAGGCTTCATCAAGCTGGTGAAGTACGGCACCGGCAGCGTCATTTTGATCGTTGCCTTGATGGCGATTTTCCTGACCTAATCCATCGGGCGCGCTGCCTGCCGGCGCGCTGATCCGCTCACGCGCGTGCCCAGCGCCGCCGGAGGCCCCATGAAGATCGCCGTTGCCAAGGAAATCGATCCCTCCGAGCCGCGGGTGGCGGCGTCGCCCGATACGGTGAAGAAGTTCAAGGCGCTGGGCGTCGATGTCGCCGTCGAGCCTGGCGCGGGCATCAAATCGGGCCTGCCGGATTCGGAATTCACCGCCGCGGGCGCTGTCGTCAGCGCCGACGCGCTGAAGGATGCCGACGTCATTATCAAGGTAAAACGCCCCGAAGCCTCGGAACTTGCGAATTACAAGCGCGGCGCGCTGGTGATCGCGATCATGGATCCTTACGGCAACGACGCCGCGCTGAAGGCGATGGCCGATGCCGGCGTCTCCGCGTTTGCGATGGAATTGATGCCGCGCATCACCCGCGCGCAGGTGATGGACGTGCTGTCGAGCCAGGCCAACCTCGCCGGCTACCGCGCGGTGATCGAGGCGGCCGAGGCCTTCGGCCGTGCCTTCCCGATGATGATGACCGCGGCCGGCACCATTCCCGCGGCAAAAGTGTTCGTGATGGGCGTCGGCGTCGCCGGCCTGCAGGCGATCGCGACCGCGCGGCGTCTCGGCGCCGTCGTCACCGCGACCGACGTGCGCCCGGCGGTGAAGGAACAGGTCGAGAGCCTCGGCGCCAAATTTCTCGCGGTCGAGGATGAGGAGTTCAAGCAGGCAGAGACCGCCGGCGGCTACGCCAAGGAAATGTCGAAAGAGTATCAGGCCAAGCAGGCCGCGCTCACCGCCGAGCATATCAAGAAGCAGGACATCATCATCACCACGGCGCTGATCCCGGGCCGTCCCGCGCCTAAACTCGTCAGCGCTGACATGGTCAAGTCGATGAAGCCGGGCTCGGTGCTGGTCGATCTCGCGGTCGAGCGCGGTGGCAATGTGGAGGGCGCCAGGGCCGGCGAAGTCGCCGACGTCGGCGGCATCAAGATCGTCGGCTACACCAATGTCGCCGGCCGTGTCGCGACATCGGCGTCGAGCCTTTATGCACGCAATCTTTTCTCCTTCATCGAAACGATGATCGACAAAACCACAAAAGCGCTCGCGGTGAACTGGGACGACGAACTGGTCAAGGCCACCGCGCTGACCAAGGACGGCGCCGTCATCCACCCGAACTTTCAGCCGAAGGCATAAGGAGTCCCGCCATGGATCATATCGCGCTGGCCGTCGATCCCTTCGTGTTCCGGCTGTCGATTTTCGTGCTCGCGGTGTTCGTCGGCTATTTCGTGGTGTGGTCGGTGACGCCGGCGCTGCATACGCCGCTGATGTCGGTGACCAATGCGATTTCGTCGGTGATCGTGGTCGGCGCGCTGCTGGCGGTCGGCGTCGCGCTGGTCGGCAGCGGCACCGGATGGGCGCGCGGCTTCGGCTTCATCGCGCTGGTCTTTGCCTGCGTCAATATTTTCGGGGGCTTCCTGGTCACGCAGCGCATGCTCGCGATGTACAAGAGGAAAGTTAAGTGAGGAAGAGCCGGTCATTCCGAAAGTTCACCGTCATGGCCGGGCTCGTCCCGGCCATCCACGTCTTTTTGGATGACAGGTTGCAAGACGTGGATGCCCGGCACAAGGCCGGGCATGACGAAGTCTCCGGGGGAGCGCGCCGATCATGAACGCCAATCTTGCCGCAGTGCTGTATCTGGTCGCCGGCGTGCTGTTCATCCTGTCGCTGCGCGGACTGTCGAGCCCGGCCTCGTCCCGCCAGGGCAATTTCTTCGGCATGATCGGCATGGGGATCGCCGTCGTGACCACGCTCGCGGCGCATCCGCCGGCGGATGGCATCGGCTGGCTGCTGGTCATTCTCGGCATCGCGATCGGCGGCGGCGTCGGCGCGGTGATCGCGCGGCGGGTGCCGATGACCTCGATGCCGGAACTGGTCGCGGCGTTCCATTCGCTGGTCGGCATGGCCGCGGTTCTGGTTGCGGCGGGTGCGTTCTATGCGCCGGCGGCGTTCGACATCGGCGTCCCCGGCGCGATCCACCGCGCGAGCCTGGTCGAAATGTCGCTCGGCGTCGCGATCGGTGCGCTGACCTTCACCGGCTCGGTGATCGCCTTTGCAAAACTGTCCGGCCGCATGAGCGGCGCGCCGATCATTCTGCCGGCGCGTCACGCCATCAACATCGCGCTCGGCGTGTTGCTGGTCGTCTGCATCGCGTTGTTGGTCAAGACCGGCCTTGCCGGCTATTTCTGGGCGGTCACCATCATCGCCTTGGTACTCGGCGCGCTGCTGATCATCCCGATCGGCGGCGCCGACATGCCGGTCGTGATCTCGATGCTCAACTCCTATTCCGGCTGGGCCGCGGCCGGCATCGGCTTCACGCTCGGCAATTCGGCGCTGATCATCACCGGCGCGCTGGTCGGCTCGTCCGGCGCGATCCTGTCCTACATCATGTGCCACGCCATGAACCGCTCTTTCATCTCGGTCATCCTCGGCGGCTTCGGCGGCGAGACCGCTGCGACCGGCGGTGCCGGCGGCGAGGTCAAACCGGTAAAACTCGGCTCTGCCGACGACGCCGCCTTCATCATGAAGAACGCGCAGAAGGTGATCATCGTGCCCGGCTACGGCATGGCGGTGGCGCAGGCGCAGCATGCGCTTCGCGAAATGGCCGATACGCTCAAGAAGGAAGGAGTCGAGGTCAAATACGCGATTCACCCGGTGGCCGGCCGCATGCCCGGCCACATGAACGTGCTGCTCGCCGAGGCCAATGTGCCCTATGACGAGGTGTTCGAGCTCGAGGACATCAATTCGGAATTCGCCCAGGCCAACGTCGCCTTCGTGATCGGCGCCAATGACGTGACCAATCCCGCCGCCGAGGACGACAAGACCTCGCCGATCTACGGCATGCCGGTGCTGCAGGTCTGGAAGGCCGGCACCGTGATGTTCATCAAGCGGTCGCTGGCCTCGGGCTACGCCGGCATCGACAATCCGCTGTTCTACCGCGACAACACCATGATGCTGCTCGGCGACGCCAAGAAGATGACCGAGAACATCGTCAAGGGGATGTGAGGTTTAATATATGCTGCGCCCCGTCAATTCAGACTTAAGGGCGTCGATGCGATACTGAACGTTCCAGAAAAGACTGAGGCATTTCTGCTCATTCCTAAGATGCACGCTCTTGTCATAGATAGATTTGGCTGAGCCTAAGACGCCCCCGACTGTTATGGCGAAAGATGTCAAAGTTGGCTCCCATGTTGCAATGCCGCCCAGACCGGAGAAAATTGAAGTAAGAAACCAGAAGGTGCTTGGCGCCTGATATTCGGAGCTTTCCAAGAGACGCAGGCAAATTTCGTTAGCTCGCGACAGCCTATCGGCTTGAAGTAACAAGTCTGAGGATGTGAGTTGCCGAAGGTCACCTTGCTCGTCGAATTCGACAAGCAATCTTTCAATTTCGCTTGCGAACCTCGGATCTTGGGGATGCTGAAATAAACTCAACGGGGCAATGATTTGTTACTGGGAAATGATCTAATAACCCCAAATGAACGTTGTTTTCTATTCTGCCGCGACCTTCTCCCTAACGATGTCCTTGTGCAGTGCTTGCGTCATTGCACCTAGATCGTTTCGATTATGAATAATCATCGCTCTCATTTCCGCATAAGTGCGCCGACTGGCTATTTGCTGTGTGAAATAAATGCCCACAACGAATAGCAGAGCCGTCCCAGCCATGAGCTTGATTAAAACGGCCTGACTTGCGAATAAAACTCTGTATTCTTCGCCGCTCAGGAACGCGGTCGCAGCTGTAATAAGTGAGATTGCAAGAAGCAGCGCGGGATGTACGAGCCGGAGATAGTACGTCGTCCGCCCTTGCGTTGCCGAGTAGAAGTCATGCGCAACAATTTTCACAGATACCTCAACGTCTTAGACGTTAACCGTCTCACCCGCTAGCGTCACCTCCACCTGAAGGTAGGGTTGAAATCGCTAACTGTGTGTACTAAATCTCACACCATGTTGCGCAATGCATTGCATTGCATTGCAATTACCCTGGAGACTCCCAAGAATGGCATTTCCCGAGTTAGGACCGCAAATCGACATTCTTCAGAAGAGGCATAAAATTGACACGGCGAAGCTTGCCCAAAAACTAGCTAAGGAAAAAACTACAGCTTGGCGCTGGCTGCAGTCCCCGCACAAACTGAACGAGAGTCAGCAAGAACTGTTGGTGGAAGCTGTATGCCAGATACTAAATGAAATTGGATTCGAAATTTCAGCTGACATATTTCGGACCAACAATACTCTCGATTTTTGTTTCGATCTCGGCATTTCTAAATCCGAGGCGGCAGCGATTACCGGACGGCTCGTTCCGGTGCCGGATATCTTCGTTGAGAGCGTTTTTCAACCGGCATCGAAACGAAAAGCGTTTGTTGGTTCTTATCTTCTATTCAAACATGACAAGACCAAGGAACGGCGCGATCGACCTTATATTCAGGCCTACAGCGAAATAACGATGGATGGCAACGACCGGCTTAGATATGAAAGTTGGTTGGGTGGCGACGAATTGCGGTCTTATACTGGTTTTGTCGTAACCACGGGAACGGTTACGAACATCGTTGGGCAACAAAATACCTCCGATCCACAGCATGTGCCTGAGGTGTTTTGGTGCGGATTGAAGAGAGTGACCGACAAATTAGGAAATACCGTCCAACTATATGGTTATCTTTCGGAAGTTACCAAACAGGGCGTATTGTTTACGGATCGCGTTGTGTTGGTCCAGAGTCGAGGCCGGTGGGGCATCTCGCGTCCCCAACATCGAGCCGCATATTTCCCGAAGTCGTGCGGCTCAAATTGCGGGAGAAAATATGCTGAACTACCTAGATGACTGGAAGAACTCATCGATCCAAGAACCTATAATCCCATAACTTGATGCTAGCGCGGTGACGGTCGCAAATCGTTTGATATGAGTCTTTCCATGACCGCCCTGAAATGGCTGGCCGCGTTTGCGCTGCTCGCCTATTTCGGCGGCCTCGCTTTGCTGTATCTTGCGCAGCGGTCGATCCTGTATCCGATCCCGGAAACGCGGCGGACGTCGCCGCAAGCCGCCGGCTTTCCCGAGGCCGAAGAACATCTGCTGCAAACGGCGGACGGCGAACAGATCATTGCCTGGCATGTTGCTCCCCGCGCCGGCAAACCGGTGGTCGTTTTCTTCCACGGCAACGGCGACATCCTGGCCTGGCGCGCGCCGTGGTTTGCCACATTGACCGCGGACGGCACCGGGCTGGTTGCGGTATCGTTCCGCGGTTACGCGGGCTCATCGGGATCTCCGAGCGAAGCCGGTCTGTTGAACGATGCCGAAGCCGCCTATGCCTTTGCCGCGCAACGCTACCCGCCCGAGCGTATCGTCTCGTGGGGATACTCCCTTGGCACGGGACCGGCGGTAGCGCTTGCCGCAAGGCATGGCGTGGCAGCGCTGATCCTGGAAGCTCCCTATACGTCGATTGCGGACGTCGCCGCAGCAGCCTTTCCCTTCGCACCGGTGCGCTGGTTCGTCCGCGACCCCTTTCATGCCGACCAGTGGATCGCCGATGTGACGGCGCCCGTGCTGATCATGCACGGCGGTCGCGATGTCACCATCCCGATCCGGTTCGGCGAAAAGCTCTATGAGTTTGCTCACGAGCCGAAGCAAATGGTACGCTTTCCCGATGCCGCTCATAACGACCTCGACAGTTTCGGCACCGCCGATGTCGCGCGAGCCTTCCTCGCCAAGATCGCAGATCAAGGATTGAGCAGATGAGCGCACACGATCCGATGCCGCGGTCGGCGTGGATTTTTCCCGCGCTGGCCGTACTGCTGTTCGCCGCCGCTACCGCGCTCGGCTTCACCTTCACGCCGTCGGCCGCAGGGCTGGCGTTCGCGGCGGTGCTGCTGGTGATCCTGTTCGGCACCGTATTTGCGGCCGTGCATCATGCCGAAGTCATCGCCGAGCGGATCGGCGAGCCCTATGGCACGCTGCTGCTGACGCTGGCGGTCACCGTGATCGAGGTCGCGCTGATCGCCACCATCATGCTCGGCGAGAAGCCGACGCCGACATTGGCGCGCGATACCGTGTTCGCCGTGGTGATGATCGTGTGCAACGGCCTGGTCGGCATCTGCATCCTCGCCGGCGGTCTGCGTTATCGCGAACAGGATTTTCAGGTCACCGGCGCCAACGTCTATCTCAGCGTCCTGATCGTGTTCGCGACGATCACGCTGATTCTGCCCGACTTCACGCTGACAACGCCCGGGCCGGTCTACTCCGAGGCCCAACTCGGCTTTGTCAGCGTGGTCACCATCATTCTCTACGCGGTGTTTCTGTATACCCAGACCATTCGGCACCGCGATTATTTCATCATCGAAAGCGATGGGGCCGGGGGCGATGCGGGCCATGCTTCGAACCGGACGCTGATGCTCAGCATGGCGCTGCTGCTGGTTTCGCTCTTGGCGGTCGTGCTGCTGGCGAAAAAGTTCTCGCTGGTTGTCGATGCGGGTGCTGCCGCGATCGGCGCGCCGCCGGCCTTCGCCGGCATTCTGGTGGCGCTGTTGATTCTGCTGCCGGAAGGCGTCGCGGCTATCGCCGCGGCGCGCAAGAACGACCTGCAGAAGAGCATCAATCTCGCGCTCGGATCGTCGCTGGCCACCATCGGACTGACGATTCCGGCGGTCGCGGTGGTGGCTTATGCGTTGGATAAGACTCTTGTGCTCGGCCTCGACCAGCGCGAGGTGGTGCTGCTGGTGATGACGTTCTTCGTCAGCATGCTGACCTTTGGCACCGGCCGCACCAACATCCTGTTCGGGCTGGTCCACCTGGTGGTGTTTGCGATATTCGTATTCATGGTGTTCGTGCCGTGAAGCAGAGGGGGCGACCATGATCCAAGCGAAATCGGACGTTCAGGTCGACACGGCGGAAGTCCGCGTCACCGAATGGCGGCTGGCGCCGGGCAGCGCCACCGGGCATCACATCCATCAGATGGACTATGTGATCGTGCCGGTAACCTCAGGCGAAATGACCATCGTGGCGCCGAACGGCGAGCGCTCGAAAGCGCAACTCGGGGTTGGAAAGTCTTATTTCCGCAAGGCAGGCGTGGAGCACGACGTGCTTAACGAAACCGATACCGAGATCGTGTTCCTGGAAGTCGAACTGAAGCCCTGAGCACGGCTCTCGTGTCCCGGACGCGGTGCGGCATTCTTCATGCCGCCCCGCAGAGCCGGGACCGCATCAAACACCGCGTTCCGTTACGGCCCCGGTTCAGCAGCGCACCACGCCGCGAAGTGCGGCGCGCTGCGCTGCGTCCGGGGCACGCACACTGCAAACGCTCAGACTGGCCAATTGCCACCGATCTGTCGCAGTTGATCCCTCAATGCGCCTCAAAGTTCCCGCATCAGAAGCGGCGCGGGGAGGCCGTTGATGCTGAAGAAATACGTCTCGAAGTTCACGATCGACATTTTGCCCTCGGTGCTGGCGACCATCATCGGCGCCTACATCGTTAATCATTACATCGTCGCCAGGCCCGACGCGCCCGCAGCGGCGGTGGCTTCTACGCCTGAGGCGAACAAGGCCGATCCGAAGTCGCCGGTGATCGCCCATATTCCAGAGTCCGGCGTCAAGGCGAAGGGCATCTCGGAAAAGGCGCTGCTGGAGAAAACCGCATCGGAACGGCCTGCCGTTGCCGACAAGCCGGCGGAAACCGCGAGCTTGCCCGCCGAGCCACGCCGGATTCAGCCGGCGCCCCATGACAAGCCGGTTGGCAAGTCAGCGCCGGCCGCCGCCTCCGTTCCGGTGCAGACCCCGGCTTCCGCATCCGCTCCGGTCGAAGCCGCGGCCGTTCCGGAAGAGAAGCGCGACGCCAACGACCTGGCACGCGCGGCGATCGAACGGCTGCGTGGCACCAACGACGCCTCGCCGCGGGTGCAGGAAGCCGTGCGTATCCCGGAAGCTCGCCAGGCCCCCGAGGCGCCGCATGTGGCCTCAGTGCCGGCCGTGCAGCCGTTGCCGCCGCCGATCATGGTTTCCGCGCCCAACACGGAAGCGCTCAATCCGGCAACCGGCTCGGTGCCGGTGAAGCCGCCTTACGGGACCGCCCGGATCGACGATCCGCGACGGCCGACGCCTCCAGCCGATATCCCGTCGTCCTCGCCGCCGGCCGACCTTCGCGCCGAGGCGGCGCTGCCTGCGCCGCGGGAGCGCACCTCGGTCGCCGATGACGTGCTGTCGGCGGCGAAGTCGGTATTCCACGCGGTGCTGCCGCGGTAAGGCTTCAGAAGAACTGTCGTGCCCCGGACGCAGCGCAGCGGGCCGCCCTTGCGGCCTGGTGCGCTGCAGAGCCGGGGCCGTAACAGAGCGCTGCGTTTGTGACGGTCCCGGTTCTGCGGAGCAGCGTGAAGAACGCTGCACCGCGCCCGGGACACGGCTCCATTTTTTACCCGCCCACCCGCGCGATGCCGCTCCGCGCCGCCTCGTCCTTGGGGCGGATGTCGATCGCGCGGTTATAGGAGGCGGCCGCCTTGGTCTTGTCGCCGAGTTTTTCGTAGGCCTGACCGCGCGCCACCCAGATCTGGCCGTTCATCGGGGCCGCCTGCACCGCCTCATCGAGGTCGGATGCGGCTTCCTTCGGCTTGTCCAGCGCGAGGTAACTGACGGCGCGGCCGAACAGCGGGTCGGCCTGCTGCGGCGCAAGCCCATTGGCGGAGGTGAAGTCGGTGATCGCCAGTTCGTGCTGCTTGTTGCCCTGATAGAGCAGGCCGCGGTTGTAGTAGGCCTCGGCATTGTCCGGGCGCAGGCTGATCGCCTTGGTGAGATCTTCGACCGCTTCGGTCTGCTGGTTGCGGGCCTTGTAGATCATGCCGCGGCCGAGAAAAGCCGGGGCATAATTGGCATCGAGTCCGATCGCGCGGTTGTAGTCCGCCAATGCCTGATCGAGCTTTTTGGTATGGCGATAGACCATCGCGCGATTGGCGTAAGCGTGCCCGTAATTGGCATCGAGGCTGATCGCCTTGTTGAGGTCGGCCAGCGCTTCCTCGGACTTGCCGCCCTGCGCCAGCAACAGTCCGCGCGCGTTATAGGCTTGCGCGTCGTTCGGGTTGGCGCGGATGGAATCGGTCAGCGAAGCGATGCTGCCGGACGCGCCCTGCGCGGCATCGTCCTTTTCGCCGGAGCCCGTCAGCGAACCGAGATTGATCGAGCAGCCGGCGCTGCATAGTGCGACCAAGATAAACGCGATTGCGCGGCGGCCGAGACGCCAGCGTCCGCAAGATCGATCGGGGACCGGATGTGCCATGGGATGCTGATGTTTCTCGCGGCCTGCCTATTGGTAGCCTGAGCCGGCGAAAAATGCATCGGTCAAAATAATAACGCGGACCGCAAGGCCCGCGCCATCAAACTCAATCCGGAAAACGGGCCGTTCAGCGCGGTCCGCGCGGACCCGCACCGGGACCACCCCGGCCGCCGCCGGGGCCACCGCGCTCTGCGCCGGGACCGGCGCCGAACACCGGCTTCGGCTTCATCGGCAGCAGGCCTTCGCGCTGCAGCTTCTTGCGGGCGAGCTTGCGGGCGCGGCGCACGGCTTCGGCCTTTTCGCGGGCCTTCTTTTCGGAGGGCTTTTCGTAATGACCGCGGAGCTTCATCTCGCGGAAAATCCCCTCGCGCTGCATCTTCTTTTTCAGCGCCTTGAGGGCTTGATCGACATTGTTATCGCGAACGAGAACCTGCACCCGGCATCCTCTTCAATTGGTCGGATTGGAATTTTCGAGAAAGCGGAGGGCCGACAAAGGCCAGGCCCTCAACCTCAGGGGCGCGGACATACCAGATCGAAACCGGGATGTCCACCTGCGAAGGCGCTGTTTTCAGGCATTTGGGCCGCTTGCGGTGGCGTTGCGGCGAACCTGGGACGGAATAAAGGCAGCTATTTTTGCTCCCGAGGCGTCACTTCGGTGACATGGCCCATCTTGCGGCCCGGACGCGGGGCGCCCTTGCCGTAGAGATGCACGGTCGCGCCGGGGATGGTGAGCCACTTTTCGTAAGTAAGGACGTCGTCGCCGATCAGGTTGGTCATGGTGACCGGGCCGTGGCGGACCGGTTTTCCCAGCGGCCAGCCGGCGATGGCGCGGATGTGCTGCTCGAATTGCGAAATCGAGGCGCCGTCCAGGGTCCAGTGCCCGGAATTGTGCACCCGTGGCGCGACCTCGTTGACCAGCAGCGTCGGCCCGTGTTCGCCTGATACCACGAACATCTCTACCGCCAGCACTCCGACATAATTCAGCGCGTTGGCGATGGTCTCCGCGATATCGCGGGCCTGCGCCGCCAGCGCCTCGGAAATCGCCGCGGGCACGCGCGAGATCTTGAGAATGTGGTCGCCGTGTTCGTTTTCGGTGACGTCGAAGCATTCGACATGGCCGTCGGCGCTACGCGCGGCGATCACGGAAATCTCCCGCTCGAACGGTATGAAGGCCTCGAGGATGGCGGATTTGGTGGCGAGTTCAATCCATATCCGATCGAGGTTGTCGCCTTCACGGATGATGGCCTGGCCCTTGCCGTCATAGCCGAAGCGGCGGGTCTTGATTACCGCCGGAAGCCCGACCCGCCTGATCGCGGCGCGCAGCCCCTCCACCGACGACACGTCGGCATAATCGGCGGTGCCGATGCCGAGCCTGGTCACAAAATCCTTTTCGGCGAGGCGGTCCTGCGTGGTTTCCAGCACCTTGTATTCGGGCAGCACGGGACGGCGCGCGGCGAGAATCATCGCGGTCGCCGCCGGCACGTTCTCGAATTCGTAGGTGACGACATCGACGTCGTTGGCGAACAGTTCCAGCGCCTCGACATCGGCGTATTCGGCGCAGGTGGCGTGCAGCACCACGTCGAACGCCGGCGAATCCGGGTCCGGCGAAAACACCTGGCATTTGAAGCCGAGGCGCGAGGCCGCCATCGCCAGCATCCGGCCCAATTGCCCGCCGCCGAGAATTCCGATGCTGTCGCCCGGCTTCAGCTTCACGTGATTCGAAGCCGTCACGCAGAACCCTCCGGCCGTTCGCCCACCGCATCGGTCTGCGCCTTGCGCCAGGCGGCAAGCCGGCCCGCCAGCGCCGAATCATTCAGCGCCAGCACGCCGGCCGCGAGCAGGGCGGCGTTGATGGCGCCGGGCTTGCCGATCGCCAGCGTTCCGACGGGAATGCCGGCCGGCATCTGCACGATGGAATACAGCGAATCGAGCCCCGAGAGAGCCTTGGATTCGATTGGTACGCCGAACACCGGGAGCTCCGTCAGCGAGGCCGTCATGCCCGGCAGATGCGCCGCCCCGCCGGCGCCGGCGATGATGACCTTGAAACCCGCGGCCCTGGCTCCCCTGGCAAAGGCGAACAGCCGGTCCGGGGTACGATGCGCCGACACGATGCGTTTCTCGCAGCCTATGCCGAGCGCGGTTAGCGTTTCGGCGGCATGGCGCATGGTGTCCCAGTCAGACTGGCTACCCATGATGATGGCGACGGCGGCGGTCATCTCAAGTCGATTCTTTTCGGGAATCCAGAAACATAGGCTGGATTATAGGTTGAGCCTTTGTCGTGGCAAGGTGCGCGGAATGGGCTATTGTTTCATGGTCAATGGCGGTGGCCCATGAAGAAGAAACCAAAACTCTCTGCACTGAAAGCGATCAAGCGCCGGACAAGCGGCGAGAGGGCGGGGACCAAACCCGATCAGGCCGGGCGCGTCAAGCACGGAAAAGCACGCGCGAAATCGCCGGCCCGCACGGCGCCCGCCGATCCGAAACCGACGATACGCCGGCTGAAATCGCAACTGGCGAAAGCGCAAGCCCGCATCGCCGAACTGGAAGCCTCCGCCGATCAGGATTTCCTGCTCGACATCCCCAACCGCCGCGGTTTCGAGCGCGAGTTGAACCGCGCGATCGCCTACATCAAGCGCTATCATGCGAGCGGCGCGCTGATCGTGCTCGACGTCGATCGCCTGAAACCGATCAACGACGCCTACGGCCACGCCGCGGGTGACGAGGTGCTCAAGGCCATCGTGTCAGTGCTGCTGCGCCATGTCCGCGCGTCGGACGTGATTGGACGGCTCGGCGGCGACGAGTTTGCGCTGCTGTTGTGGAACTTAAGCGAAACCGACGCTCGCGCCAAGGCGGCTTCATTGGAGCAAGCCGTGGATGGGCTGTCATTCGAGTTTCGAGGCCGCAAGATCTCGGCGGGCGCCTCCGCCGGCGTCGCGGTTCTCGGGCCTCACGCCGAGGCAGGCAAGGCGCTGGAAGAGGCCGACAGCGCGATGTATATGCGCAAAGCACAGCGGCGGCACGAGGGGTGATCATGACAAGCAAGCCTGCGCCTTTCACGCTGCATATCCCGGACGCCGACATTGCCGACCTCCGCGATCGTCTCGCACGGTCGCGCTTTCCGGATTCCGCGCCCGGCGAAGCCTGGGCTTACGGCGCCGACGTCGCATATTTGCGTGAACTCACTGAATACTGGCGCACCAAGTTCGACTGGCGCGCCGAGGAAGCCGCGCTGAACGCCTTTCCGCAATTCCGCGTCCCGCTTGAAGACGTCGACCTGCATTATCTGCACGTCCCGGGCGTGGGCCCCGATCCGATGCCGCTGCTGTTGCTGCATGGCTGGCCGGGCTCGGTGTTCGAATTTCTCGAGATCATCCCGCGCCTCACCGATCCGGCGCGATTCGGCGGCGATGCGCGCGACGCTTTTACGGTGGTGGCGCCGTCACTGCCCGGATATGGCCTCTCGTTCAAACCGGGCCAGAAACGCTTTGGCGTCCCGGAAATGGCAGATTGTGTCGCCGCGCTGATGACCGACGTGCTCGGCTATAAAAAATTCGCAGCACAAGGCGGCGACTGGGGCGCCGCCGTTACCAGCCGGCTCGGCTACGCCTATGCGGAGCGCATGATCGGCATCCACGTCAATCTGATGATGGCGGCGAGCCGCGATCCCGCCGATTTTCCCAATCCGACCGAGGAGGAGCAGCGATACCTCCTCGACCTCAAGCAATGGCTGCGCGAGGAGACCGGCTATCAGTGGATCCAGGGCACCAAGCCGCAAACGCTGGCTTTCGCCTTGACCGATTCGCCTGCCGGTCTCGCGGCATGGATCGCCGAAAAATTCCGCTCCTGGTCGGATTGCGGCGGTACCATCGAGAATGCGATCTCGCGCGACCGCATGCTGGCCGACATTTCATTGTACTGGTTCACCGGCGCGATCGGCTCGTCGTTCTGGCCGTATTACGCCCGCCTGCACGGCTCGGCGATCCTGCCCGCCGGCGACACGATTTCCGTGCCGACCGGCTATGCGCAGTTCCCGCGCGAAATGCTGAAAGCCCCGCGCCGCACCGCCGAGCGCGTGTTCACCGATATCCGGCGATGGAGCGTGATGCCCAAAGGCGGACATTTCGCGGCGCTGGAACAGCCGGAACTGCTCGCCGGCGAAGTGCAGGCTTTTTTCAGGGGATTGCGCTGACCGGCTCCGTGTCACGTCCGGCACGCGCGCCACGGAAATTCAGGCCGCGCCCTTTGCGCGCGGCGCCCCGGTGCGCGTCAACCCACCCGATACCATCGCCTGCAACTCCTCAAGCTCGTGCTCGAGATACTCGTTGGCCATGATCAGCGCCTTGATCGCGCCGCGCATATTGCCGCCGCACATCGCAATCGCCTGGTCGCAGGCCTGTTCGTAGTGATCGTTGGTAGCCAGCGGGGCAGATTCGGCCATGGCGAACTCCGTGCGTTGACGTGCGAGATACCTTGCGGGGACGAGATTATGTTCTCTCTTTGTTCTCACGGAGTCAAGCGCGTCCAGCGACCTGGAATCTTGTTTTCCACCGCCGCCGAGACCTGGACCACGAGCGAGGCTCGCGTTGGGTCGGCGACGGTCTGCCCGCGGGCGCGCGAAGCAAACTCCGCGCGTCAGGAACCAAAACAATATCCGGCGCTTAACCGCCTGTTGAATGGGAGTGAGACGCATGGGTCTTTCGCAGTTCAAAAGGCCCGTGGTGCTGATCGTCGAAGACGAGTTGCTGTTGCGCATGAATGCCGTCGACATGATCGCGGCCGCCGGCTTCGAGGCGATCGAAGCCGCCAATGCCGATGAGGCGATCGAGATTCTCGAGAACCGCCGCGACATCACCGTGGTGTTCACCGATATCCAGATGCCGGGTTCCATGGATGGATTGAAACTCGCCCGCGCGGTCCGCGGCCGCTGGCCGCCGATCAAGATCGTCGCGACATCAGGCCATGTCGATGTGGCGGAAACCGATCTGCCGGATGGCGGGCGGTTTCTCCGGAAACCTTACAGTTCGCACCAGATCGCCGGCGTGCTGCGCGAATTGATTGGCGGGTGACTTTCGGTGCCTCGCTGCGGCCTTGCGCTTCGCATGCACGCGACGGACACCAAAAATCCCTGAAGATAGGTCTTTTGAGCGGTTTTCGCGGCCATTCGCGTTCCGAGCGCGACACGTTCGCGGTCCCAACTGCGTTTGATCATTTTCTTCGTGCGCTCAAGAAAATCGGCGCCCATTGTTTAAACTCCCTGAAACAGCGATCGGTACCGCTTGAGACGCCCCTGCCGCATCTCTACAATTAGGCCAAGAGTGACGAGCGCTGAAAGCCGATTGTTCCATGCAGTCGGGTGCCGAACTTTTTCATGCTCACCATATTGGCGCATTAGTTCTCCGGCGTCGGTTTCGCCGTGCTGCTGTACGAGTTTGAAAGTCAGAAGCTGTTTTGCTTCCAACTCGCCTAGAATGGCCGTCCGCCTGACGGTCCCATTCTCTGTGAGTTCGCATGTCATCAGGACATCGGCGCGCGCCCGGGTCAGTTCGAGCAATTCGTCACGCACCGACTCATTGGGATTCGCAATGACCGGATAATAGTGCGAGTCGCGCGCCCGGATCACGTCCCGAAATGCCAAAACGCATTCTCTCAGATAGCTCGCCGTTGCGACCTCAATTCCCCCAAAATCGAGGAACACAGATTCTGGCACGGTCGGTTCGATATCGACCTGTTGAAGGAGGCGACTAAGAGCGCTCCGGCCGTTAAGCGCGCCTGCGAGGATGGTCCCATTGCCGATCTCGTTTATAGAAATCCCCAAAATCATGTTCCTCACGTTTCTCACGTGAGATAATTGTATTTTGTCACATAATAACCTATAAATCAGACAACGTAAAAACCTATAAACTACACAGCTCCAAAGCCTATATTTCTAACGAGACACCGCCTGGGGCGACATGACGACACCACAGGAAAAATTAGCCGGTTCACTGGAGGCGCTAAAAGCCCTGCAGGATAAAGGGATTATTGCCATTCGCGCGGGAGACCTGTCTCGTACTCATAGAGAGCGTTTGCTGAAAAACGGCTTCATTCAGGAGGTCATGAAGGGCTGGTACATCGCAGCACGGCCCGGCGAATGCACCGGAGACAGTACTGCTTGGTACGCCTCCTTCTGGGATTTTTGCACGGCCTACCTACGAACCCGCTTCGGCAAAAAAAACTGGTGCCTGTCGCCCGACCAATCATTGTCGATTCACGGGGGAAATCTGACCGTTCCCGCGCAGCTCCTCGTCAGAACACCCGACGGCGGCAACAAACCGACAAGCCTTCTTTACGGCACATCCATCTTCGATATGCGGCTGAACATGCCGAAAGAGCAGGACGTGATTGAGCAGAATGGGATCAGGCTATTTTCCTTGCCGGCCGCGCTTATTGAGGCATCGCCCGCCTTCTTCGCCCAGCACCCGATCGATGCCCGAACCGCTCTTGCGACGGTCGCCGATGCGTCCGATGTGGTGCGGCGGCTATTAGAAGGAGGCCACAGCGCAATCGCAGGCCGTCTTTCGTCAGCCTTTCGCAATATCGGGCGCGAACGAATCGCTGACGATATCGTCAAAGCGATGCGCGCAGCCGGATATGACATCCGCGAGCGGGATCCGTTTGAAAACCGCATCGAACTTAATCTGCCGAAGCGCGAACCCTCGCCCCACGCCGGGCGCATAAGGTTGATGTGGCAGCAAATGCGCGAAGCCGTCATCGAGCAGTTTCCACAGCCGCCGGGAAGCATCAACGATATCGACGCCTACCTCCGGCGCGTCGAGGAGGCGTACGTGACGGATGCCTATAATTCGCTATCGATTGAAGGATATCGCGTTAGCGTCGAACTGATCGACCGCGTACGCAAGGGCAACTGGAATTCTGACGCGCATGAAGAAGACCGCAAACACGCCGACGCTCTTGCTGCCCGCGGCTACTGGCAAGCCTTTCAGGCCGTGAAAACTAGCGTGCGCTCGGTTCTTGAAAACAAGAATCCGGGCACAGTCGCCGATGAAGACCACGGCACCTGGTATCGTGAAATGTTCGCCCCGAGGGTTACCACTGGCATAATTCAGGCGGCGAACCTTGCAGGGTATCGAAATAGCCCTGTTTACATCCGCAATTCGATGCATGTCCCGCTTCCAAGCCATGCGGTGCCGGATGCTATGCAAGTCTTTTTCCAGATGCTGGAGAACGAGGCACATCCGGCCGTTCGCGTTGTGTTAGGCCATTTTGTGTTCGTTTATATTCATCCGTACATGGATGGTAATGGCCGCATCGGGCGTTTTTTGATGAATGTAATGCTCGCGGCTGGCGGTTATCCGTGGACGATTGTTCCGTTGCAGGAACGTGCGCCATACATGGCGGCGCTGGAGGAAGCGAGCGTGCGACAAACGATCGTCCCGTTTGCTAAATTCATAGGAGACCTCGTGCGAGAGGCCCTCAAAGGCAAAACCGTCGCGACGGTGCCCACACAATCGTGACCGGTCGGCTTGCGCCGGAAAGGCATTGCCCTTCGCCAGTAGGCTTTAGGCGCGCTACGCGATGATATCCGGCGTGAGCTGGTCTTCGATGAAGGCGATGCGGTCGCGCAATTGCAGCTTGCGTTTTTTCAGGCGCTGCAGCCGCAGCAAGTCGGGCGCGGGCGACTGATGCAGTGCATCGATCGCCGCGTCCAGGTCGCGGTGTTCCTGCTGGAGGCGAGCAAGCTCGATCGCCAGCTCGCGCTCATCTTCGTCGGTCATGGTCTACGTTAACTGAAACCGAAACGGTTTGCGAAGGGTTGCGAAAGCCTCGATGCCCAGGAACCCGGCAAGGAATATCATCCGTGCGGCAGCCCGGCGCAAGCCGGAGGGGGCCAAAATGTTCCCTCACGATTCATTTCAACTAATACACCATGTGAACATTCAATTTTTAATACCCATCGACAGCGGCCCGGACTGATGTACACTGCCTCGTCCTGGTCTGAATCTGAGTCCCACAAGCGAGGAGACTTTGCATGGCAATACAGGCGCATCTCGTTGAACTGGAACGCAAACATCGGGTTCTGGAAGGCGAATTGCACGAGGCTCTCACCCATCCATCCACCGATGATCTGACCATAGTCGAGTTGAAGCGCCGCAAATTGATGGTCAAGGACGAAATCCAGCGGTTGAAATTGACCGCGAGCGAAACGCTCCACTAGCGTTTTTGAAGGCCGGGTCCGGCTGCATCGCCACGGACAGGCCTTCAGACATTATTACAGTTGTGAAGTTCGGGGATATCTGCGTGGTGGTTAACGCCGCCGCGCGTTCTGTTGTGCGCGCAATCGGCCGGCGGTGTCGTCACCCTGATGACCTGCTGAAAAGCCGGCGAGCGGTTCGCTTAAAATCCGATCCGGAAAGAGAAGGGCCGCCCGGGCGCGACGCCGGACGGCCTTCTTTGCGACTGCCGGCTCGGGCTCCGGTTCCGACGCGATCTGCCGAGAAGGCTGCTACGGCATGATTAATGCCCGGTTAACAACGCCGGCGGCGGAGATTTACGCGCCCGCCAGCTCGCCGACATGGTTCGCGATCGCCAGCGAGGAGGTGAGCCCCGGCGACTCGATGCCGAACAGGTTGATCAGCCCGGCAACGCCGTGGTCGTGCGGGCCCTGGATCATGAAATCCTGTTTGGCCACCGCCGGCGGCACGATTTTGGGGCGAATGCCGGAATAGCTCGGCATCAAGGCGCCGTCCGGCAGCTCAGGCCAGTAGCGCCGGATCGCCGGATAAAACCGCATCGCCCGCGCCGGATCGACCGCGTAATCGACCGTATCGACCCATTCCACGTCGGGACCGAACCGGGCCTGGCCCGCGAGATCCAGCGTCAGGTGCACGCCGAGCCCGCCCGGCTCCGGCACCGGGTAGATCAGGTGCGAAAACGGCGCCCGCGCGCTGCAGCTGAAATAATTGCCCTTGGCGAGATAGGCCGGCGGGATCAGCTCGATCGGCATGCCGTCGATGCTGCGCGCCACCGCGGGCGCACCGAGGCCCGCGGAATTGATCAGCAGGCGGCACTGCAGCGTCATCGGCGCGTCGCCGCCGACATCGAGTTCGATGCGATCCGCCTCAGCCCTGGCGCGCAGCAGCGGCGCATGGAAGGCGTAGGCGGCGCCGGCGGCTTCCGCGTCGCCACGCAGCGCCAGCATGAAGGCGTGGCTGTCGACGATGCCGGTGGAGGGCGACAGCAGCGCCGCGTCGCAGTTCAGCGCCGGCTCGATTTTCCGCGCGGCGTCGCCAGAGAGCGTCTGCATGTCGAGCACGCCATTGGCTTCCGCATGCGCCCTAATCGATTGCAGCTTTTCCGCCTCGGATGGCGTTGTCGCAACTATGAGTTTGCCGCACCTGCGATGCGGGACGCCATGATCGCGGCAATAGTCGTACAGCGCGTGTTTCCCCGCGACGCACATCCGCGCCATCAGGCTTCCAGCGGGATAATAGATGCCGGCGTGAATCACCTCGCTGTTGCGCGACGAGGTCACCGTGCCGATACCTTCCGCCGCCTCCAGCACGACGACTTCGAGGCCGGCTTGTGCCAGCCGCCGCGCGATGGCGAGGCCTACCACGCCCGCACCGACGACGACGCACTCAACTCTGTCCATTCGCGGTTCGGATCCCGAAATCGTTGCTGTTTGATGATGTCGGCGCCGGAGCGTGATCGATTACGCGCTATCGCCCTGTTCGAACGATTGTTTTTCGAAGGCTTATGTTTCCGCAGGTTCCCGTTAGCGAAGCATTAATCATCTGAGCCCAATTGCCGTCATTTAACTCAGATTTTCCCGGCGCAGGGGTACGCGTTTACCCGATTCAAACCCGTGAAGCCAGACACTCCGGCGGCAATCCGCAGGTGAGGTATGGCTTCCAAGAATTGGCAGGCAGGCGGCAGAATAGTTGGCTCCGCGCTGGCCGTGGCGTGCCTGCTCGCGATGCCATTGCGTCTGTGCTGGGCGGCGTCCGGCGACTTCGCGCCCCCGAGCTATATCGGCTCGATGGATCCGCATTTCATCTGGGAATTGCTGATCGGCGGCATCGCGGCTGTCTCGTTTCTGGCGGCCGTAGCACTCTGGGTGATGTCCGCGTTGCGCAAGGTCAGGCGTTCGCAGCTGCGGCGCAATGCGTTCATCAGTTCGGCCCTGAACAATCTCAGCCAGGGCGTGGTGATGACGGACCCGCAAAAGCGCGTCGTGTTCTGCAACGACCGCTATCTCGAAATCTACGGGATGACTCGCGCCGATATTCGCAAGGATATGACCGGGCCCGACCTGCTGGCGTTGCGGCGCAAGCGCGGCGTGCTGGACGTCAGCACCGACGAGTTCTATCGGGTCGCCGGCACCGGCGAAGGCCTGATCACCGAATTGCCCGACGGCCGATCCATCGCCGTCAAATACTGGTCGCTGCCGAACGGCGGTTCGGTGGCGACGCATGAGGATTGCAGCGAGCAGCGCCGGCTGTCGCGGCAGCTGGCGACCACCACGCAATTCCTGGAATCCGTCATCGACAATGTTCCGGTCTGCGTCGCCGCCAAGAGCATCGAGGACGGCCGCTATATCCTGGCCAACCGCGCATTCGAAAAATTCTCGCGGTTGTCGCGCGAGCAGATCGTCGGCAAGCGCGCCGACGAGATTTTTCAGCCGGCGACCGCGGCGGGGATTGCCGCGGCCGACCGTGCCGCGCTGGATTCGCCGGACAGCCAGTTCCGCAACGAGATGCTGGTCGAGCGCGGCCCGGAAAAGCGCACGCTCGCCAGCAACCGCGTGATCGCCCGCGACGACCAGGACCGGCCGAAATTCCTGATCGCGCTGTTCGACGATGTGACCGACCACAAGTCGCTGTCGCTTGAACTGGAGAACACCAAAAAATTCCTCGAACTGATCGTCGACAACATTCCGGTTTCGCTGATCGTCGAGCGCGTCAGCGACGGCAAGTACCTGCTCGCCAACCGCAGCGCCGAAACCATCCTCAATCGCCGCCGCGAGGACGCCGCCGGCCTGACCGCGGCGGATATTTTCAATCCGCGCGAAGCCAAGCTGATCGTGGCGCGCGACGAAGCCGCGATCAAGAAAAAGGGAATGCTGACCGAGGAGCACCCGATCAGCACCAAGGACGGCTTGCGGCTGTTCCTGACCCGGCGTGTCACGGTGCTGGATGATTCCGGCGAGCCGCAATATCTCATCAAGACCCATGAGGACGTCACCGACCGCCGCCAGACCGAGTCGCGGATGGCGCACATGGCGTATCACGACGGGCTGACCGATTTGCCGAACCGGGCCGCGTTCCTGCAGGCCTTAGCGCAGATGATCGAGGCCTGCGCCGGGACCTCCGAGCAGTTCGCGGTGCTGTCGGTCGATCTCGACGGCTTGAAGGAAATCAACGACGTGTTCGGCCATTCGATCGGCGACAAGCTCTTGATCGAGGTCGGCCACCGCATCCAGGCCGCGGCGCGGGGCGGCGTGGTCGCAAGGCTCAGCGGCGACGAGTTCGGCCTGCTGATCGACGGAAGACAGCCCGAAGCCGGCGCGTTGCTGGCCGAGAAGGTCGCCGAAGCGCTGGCCAGCGAACTTCCGATCGACGGCAAGTCGGTGCGGATCGGCTGCACCACCGGCATTTCGATCTTCCCGCGCGACGGCGCCGATGCGGCTTCGCTGCTCGCCAATGCAGGTGCTGCGCTGTTCCGCGCCAAGGCGAAATCGCGCGGCACCATCGGCATCTTCGAGCCCGAGATGGACCAGCAGATTCGCGATCGCCGCGTGCTGCACCAGGATCTGTCGCTGGCGATCCGGAACGACGAGTTGTCGCTGTACTACCAGCCGCAGGCGAAGGCCGGCCAGACCGTCGCAAGCAGCGACGTGGTCGGCTTCGAGGCCTTAGCGCGCTGGTTCCATCCGGTGCGCGGCTTCGTGCCGCCCGGCGATTTCATTCCGCTGGCGGAAGAAAGCGGTTTGATCGTCGAGATGGGGGAGTGGATCTTGCGCGAGGCTTGCCGGGAAGCAGCCTCCTGGCCACGGCCGCTGCAGATCGCGGTCAACCTGTCGCCGGCGCAATTCATGCACGGCGATCTGGTCAGCCTGGTGCATTCGATCCTGCTCGAAACCGGCCTTGCGCCGGGCCGGCTGGAGCTGGAAATCACCGAAGGCGTGCTGATCGAGGATTTCGATCGCGGCCTGGCGCTGCTGCGCCGATTGAAGGCGCTGGGCGTGCGGGTCTCGATGGACGATTTCGGCAGCGGCTATTCCTCGCTGAGCTACCTGCAGGCGTTCCCGTTCGACAAGATCAAGATCGACCGCGCCTTTGTCATGAACCTCGGGCGCAACCCGCAATCGGCCGCGATCGTCCGCGCCGTGATCGGCCTCGGCCACGGGCTGGAGATGTCGATCGTCGCCGAAGGCGTCGAAACCCAGGAGCAGCTCTCCTTCCTCGCCAGCGAGCGATGCGACGCGGTGCAGGGCTATTTCATCGGCAAGCCGGCGCCGATCCTGCTGTACTCCGCGCTGGTCGGCCGCGCCGGCCTCGGCCCCGTGGAGCCCGCGCGCAAGGCGGGGTAAAACACGCCTCTCCGTCATTGCCGGGCTTGACCCGGCAATCCATCGCACTTCGCAAGACTCTTTTCGAGATGGATGGATACGCGGGTCAAGCCCGCGTATGACGGCCACCGAGGGCTGGGGCGGACGGATTACGACCTCGACCACTGCGACCGCGTACCGCTAGTGCAGCCCGGCTTCCCGCGACCACGCCTCGTCGCGCAGGGATGGCCTGTGATGCAGGCGATTGGCGATGCGCTTCGCTGCCTTGTCGCGGTGTCCGCCGCGCAGACAGGCAACGATCAGCGTGTCCTCCCATAGCTCGCGTTGTGCATGGCTGCCGCCGATCCGCACCAGTGCGGGCATCAAAGGCTCAAGGAATCGAATCGCGGTTTCATTGTCACCCTCCGCAAAGGCGCGAATGCCGCGACAAAGTTCGATGACGGATGGACCGGGAGCCAGCCTGCCGTCGGCGGCGAGCGCTTCCAGCTCCGACAACCGTGTTTCGAGCGTTGCGCTGCGGGTTGCCGCCGCGACCAGGGCGTAATGCATATCGGCGAAGTGAACGCCCGCCTTTGGAAAGTATCGATCGCCATAGCCGGCAACCTCCCGCCAATAGGGCTCCAGACCCGATTTGCCGGCAAGCGAAAGGCGCCAGAGCAGCGAAGCACGGTCGGTAAATACGTTCAGTGGCGGATAGTTGAACTCCGACGGCCCGATATGTTGCTCGTAGATTTCAATCGCGCTTTCCAGGTCGCCGGATTCGAGCGCGGTCAAAGCGAGGTGCCAGGAGAGGTGCCCCTGCAGGAAGCTGGCCTTTTCATGCGCGGGCAGCCAGCGAGCAAGAAACGCGCGGCCTTCGACCGTGTCACCTTGCTCGAACAGCGCATGGGAGAGGGCATGTGCCGCATTGCCGTTTTCGAGCCGTAGCGCAATAGCTCGTTCGTTCATTGTCCGACCGGTGCCGGCGTTCCCTGCCTCGGTATGCGACCAGCCCAGATATGTCAGGAACCACCAATCCTCGCCGTAATGCCGGGCGTGACGCTCGCAGATCGCGAGCCGCGCCGCGTCGTGGTCGGCACGTCCGGAAAATGCGTACAGCCCGAACGCGCCGAGCAGCAACGCGAGTACCAGCGCGTCGCGCGGAAATTCGTCGAGATGCTGCTCGGCACCGCTCAGGGCTGCCTTCGGCTGTCCTTCGACGGCCGCGGCCAAAATCTCCACATGCTGCCGTTCGCGGCGGGTTGCCGTGGCGGCCAGCCGCCGTGCGTGCGCGGCCCTGCTGCGTGCCTCGGCGGATTCCATGTTGAGTTGATGAACGCGCGCTCGTGCGATGTGGGCCAGCGCAAAGTCGGGGTCTTCAGCGATTGCCTCGTCAAAGGCAGCGGCGGCTCCGTGCCAGGCCGAAAGCATGCGGTCGAACCCGTCGCGGTACGACGCCGCGGCGCGGTCCGATGCGGTCGTCAGCGGCAGACCGTATCTGTCGAGGTGCATTATTTCCTCTCCGCGACCTCTCTACGCACATGAAACCGGCTGATTGAGCCACCGATAACACTGGACTGTGCATGGCGCCACAATCGAGCCTGCGCTGCCGCGTCGCGGGTTGACATGCAACTAAATGGTTGCCTATTATGGCCGCTATGGATGAGGTCTTCAAGGCGCTGGCGGATGCTTCGCGGCGGTCGCTGCTGGACCGGCTTCACGCCAGGAACGGCCAGACCTTGAATGACCTCTGCGACGGCCTCGCCATGACGCGGCAGGCCGTCACAAAACACCTTGCGATCCTGGAGGCGGCCAACCTCGTCTCCACGCTGCGGCACGGCCGCGAGAAGCTGCACTACCTCAATCCCGTCCCGATCCACCAGATCGGCGAGCGGTGGATCAGGAAATTCGAGCGCGGCAAGCTCGCCGCGCTCAGCGAGTTGAAGCGGCAACTGGAGAAGCGTGATGAGTAGACCTGAGTTTGTGTATGTCACCTACATCGAAACCACGCCGGAAAAGCTGTGGCATGCGTTGACCGACGGCGACTTCACCGAACGCTACTGGTTCGGCGTGCGGCTGAAATCGGACTGGAAGGTCGGTTCGCGCTTTTCGATGATGCGAGATGGCGTCGAAAACGATGCCGGCGAGGTCATCGAATACGATCCGCCGCGGCGGCTGTCCTATACGTTCGTCAACCTGTCCGAAAAGTATCGCGGCGAGCGTCCGGCCCGCGCAACCTTCGTGCTGGAACCCTATGGCGAAGTGGTCAAGCTGACGCTGACGCATGAGGATTTTGACGAGGGCAGCAAGATGCTGCCGGCCATCTCAAAAGGCTGGCCTGCCATCCTGTCCAACCTGAAAAGCATGCTCGAAACAGGACGGACGCTGGAGGTGCCGTTCGCCGCCCTGAAGATGGAGGAAGCGGGTTGATGATCGACATCAGCAATTTCAGACCCGACACCGTCTACACCATCTACATCGCCGCCACGCCCGAGAAGGTGTGGCAGGCGCTGACGACGGCCGAGTTCAGCCGGCAATATTTCTTCGGCTTTGCCATCGAATTGGACCAGAAAGTCGGCGGTTCGTTCATCGTGCGGGCGGGCGACGGTTCGACCCATATCGACGGCGAGGTGCTGGCCTGCGATCCGCCGCGAAAACTGTCGGTGACGTGGAACGTCAACTGGCCGGGGCTGGTCGAAACGCTCGGCCAGACCGTCGTGACCTACGAGATCGCGTTAGCCGGCGACGCGGTGCGGCTGACGATGACCGAGTTGCATGAGCGCGAGCTGCCCGAGGATATTCTGTCCGGCGGCCGCGCGGGCTGGCCGGCGATTCTTTCCAGCCTGAAGAGCGTGCTGGAAACCGGCAAGCCGCTGGCGGTGAAGATGGAGCCGCCGTTGAAAATGCTGGAAGCGCTGAAGAAGATGGGGATCAAGACGCCGTAGCCAATTCCGTCGTCCCCGCGCAGGCGGGGACCCATAACCACCGTATTCGCTATAGGGCGGGATGTTTCAACGCATGAATCCAACCGTAACGACGGTGTGTATGGGTCCCCGCCTGCGCGGGGACGACGGTTGTGATGTATGCGCAACCTACCCCAGCGCCCGCAACTCCCGCCGCAGCACCTTGCCGGTCGCGGTCATCGGCAGGCTCTCCGCGAACTGCACAAACCGCGGATATTCATGCGCGGCAAGCTGGACCTTGACGAACTCCTGGATCTCGCGCGCCAGCGCGTCGCTCGGCTCGAACCCCGGCCGCAGCACGATCCAGGCCTTGATCGCCTCGGTGCGGATCGGATCGGGAATCCCGACCACCGCCGACAGCGCCACCGCCGGATGTTTCAATAGCGTGTGCTCGATCTCCGAGGGGCCGATGCGATAGCCGGCCCAGGTGATGACATCGTCCTCGCGGCTGACATACCAGAAATAGCCGTCTTCATCCTGGATGCCGAGATCGCCGGTCAGCAGAAATTCGCCGGCGACTTTTTTTGCGGTGGCGTCCGGATTTTTCCAGTATTCGATCATGGTGACCGGGTTCGGCTGGCGCACGCCGATGATGCCGCGCTCGCCGCGCGGCAGCTCACAGCCTTGCTCGTTGACGATGCGAACGTCAAAGCCGGGCGTCGCCTTGCCCATCGATCCCGGCCGGATCGGAAACAGTTTTGCGTTGCTGCCGACCACCAGATTGCATTCGGTCTGGCCATAGACCTCGTGCGCTTCGATCCCGAACGTCGCGCGCACCCAGTCCAGCAATTCGGCGCCGAGCGATTCGCCTCCCGTGAGCATGCTGCGCAGTTTTACGCCCGTGGCTTGCACGTTCGACTGCCGCATCAGCTTGATCGCGGTGGGGGGGAGGAACACGTTGCGCACGCCGTGATCGGCCATCAATTGCATCGCGGCTAAGGCATCGAATTTCCTGGCGCGATGCCCGACCACCGGCACGCCGTGATACCAGGCCGGAAACAGCGCATCGAACAGGCCGCCGATCCAGGCCCAATCCGCCGGCGTCCACATCACGTCGCCGGGTTTGGGCATGAAATCATGCACCATCTCGACATTGGGCAGATGGCCGAGCAGCACGCGGTGCGCATGCAGGGCGCCTTTCGGATTACCTGTCGTGCCCGAGGTGTAGATGATGATCGCGGGATCGTCCGCCGCCGTATCGACGGTCGTAAATGCTTCGGAGGCATCCTCGATCGCGGCCCAGAACGATTTGGCACCGGCATGGATCGCGCCCGATGTGACGTAGATGTCCTGCAGATAGGGCAGCCGGTCGCGGATTTTCGCGAGCTTCTCCCAGCCGGTCTCGTCGGTGACGAGGGCCCTGGCGCCGGAATTGGCGAGCCGAAACTCCAGCGCGTCCTCGCCGAACAGCGTGAACAGCGGCACCGAGACGAGGCCAGCACGAAACGCCGCCAGATGCGCGATCGGCAATTCCAGCGATTGCGACAGGAACACCGCGACGCGGTCGCCGCGCTGCAGCCCATCCGCCGTCAGCACATTGGCGAAGCGGCAGGACATCGCGCGCAGTTCGTCGAACGAGCTGCGCTGCGCGCCGCCGTCCTCGTCGACATAGATCAGCGCCGTGCGATTGCCGCCGTCGGCATGACGATCGCAGCACGCGCTGGCCATGTTGAACCGCGCCGGGATATCCCAGCGAAAGTCGCGATAGAGGTCGTCGTAGTCGGAGGTTTCGGTGAGCATGCGGGCAACTCGATTCTAACCACGTCGTCCCGGCGCACGCCGGGACCCATAACCACCGTAGTCGTTACGGGACGGGATGTTTCAACGTTTTGAACCAAATCGCAACGACGGTGTGTATGGGTCCCGGCGTGTGCGCCGGGACGACGTAGGAGTTTCACCCCGCCAGCGCCGCCTTCACCATTGCGCCGGCCTTGCCGAAATCCATCTGGCCGGCGTATTTGCCTTTAAGCGCCCCGATCACCTTGCCCATGTCCTTCATGCCGGCGGCGCCGGTCTCGGCAATCGCGGCCGCGATCGCCGCCTTCACATCGTCCTCCGACATCTGTTTCGGCAAATAGGCGGAAATGATCGCGATCTCCTCGCGCTCTTGCGCCGCGAGTTCGGCGCGGCCGCCCTTGTCGTAAAGCTCGACGGATTCCTGGCGCTGTTTTATCATTTTCTGAAACACGCCGAGCAAATCGGCGTCGCTCAGCGGCGGCTTGCCTTCGCCGCGCGCGGCGATGTCGGCGTTCTTGATGGTCGAATTGACCATGCGCAAGGTGGAGAGCTTGCGCTCGTCCTTGGCCCGCATCGCGTCCTTGACCGCGTTGTTGATGTTTTCGCGCAGCATCGTGAGGTCCCTTTGTTACATTCCCTGATCTAGGCGGTCTGCGCGCGCGAGACAACTCACAACCGCAGCCATTCGACCAGCGCGTCCGCGGTCGCTTGCGGCTGCTCGGGTTGCGGCAGGTGTCCGCAATGCGGAAGCATCGTCAGCTTCGCACCGAAAATGCCTTCCGCGATCTCGACCGACAGGCTGTTTGGAATCGTGTTGTCCTCGTCGCCGGTCAGCACCAGGGTCGGGCACTTGATGGCGGCGAGCGTCGGGCGCGAATCGGCGCGGCCGATCACCGCGGTCTGCTGGCGCACGAACGCATCGGCGCCGAGATCGTCAGCCATGTCATGGATGAGCTTGCGCAATCCCGCATCATCGCGCCGCGACGGATGCACGAAGCCCGGAAACAACTCGTCGATGATGGCGTGAAATTCTCCGGCCTTGGCGCGCGCGATCTGGCCGCGGCGGCGCTCGCTGATCTCCGGCAGGTCCGGCCGCGCCTGGGTGTTGATCAGCGCCAGCTTCGCCACCCGCTCGGGCGCCTGCCGCATGATTTCGAAGGCGATGTAGCCGCCCATCGAATGGCCGGCGAGCGCGAAACGCGGCGGCGCCTCGGCGAGAATCCTTCTCGCAATCACCGCAATATTGTCGTCGCGGATATGGTTGGCCACCGTCACCGGACCATACCGCCACAGCGCGGGAATCACGGGCGCGAATATCCTCGGCGATGATACGAGACCCGGAACGAGCAGAATCGGCATCGTATTGTCCATGCTCGGGCCCCCTAAATTCGTCATGCCCGCGCTTGTCGCGGGCATCCACGTCTTTCTTACCTTATTGCAGCAAGACGTGGATGGCCGGGCCTTCGCCGCGCCGAAGGGGCTTCGGCCCCGCAGGCGGGTCAAGCCCGGCCGTGACGAAGGAAATGGGTCAAATATGCGCTTTATGCATGTGAATCCGCCGTTTCCGGCTTTGACGCCGGCACGTGCGGCGACTATGTAATGCGCTCATGACATCAACAGATAATTCCTCAGCCTGGCCGGACCACAAACCGACCGCGCTGCTCGTGCTTGCCGACGGCACCGTGCTGGAAGGCTTTGGGCTCGGCGCGGAGGGGCAGGCGGTCGGCGAAGTCTGCTTCAACACCGCGATGACCGGCTATGAGGAGATCCTCACCGATCCCTCCTATGCCGGGCAGCTCATCACCTTCACCTTTCCACACATCGGCAATGTCGGCACCAACGACGAGGACATCGAGACGGTTAACATGGCGGCGACGCCGGGCGCGCGCGGCGTGATCCTGCGCAGCGCCATCACCGATCCGTCGAACTACCGCGCCTCGCGCCACCTCGACCAATGGCTGCGCGCGCGCGGCATCATCGGCATCTCGGGCATCGATACCCGCGCGCTGACCGCACTGATCCGGAGCAAGGGCATGCCGAACGCGGTGATCGCCTATGCCAAGGACGGCGTCTTCGACCTGCACGGGCTGAAGCAAGAAGCGCGCGAATGGCCCGGCCTCGAGGGCATGGACCTGGTGCCGATGGTCACCTCCGGCCAGCGTTTCGACTGGGACGAGACGCCCTGGGCATGGGACAAGGGATTTGGGCGTCTCACCGCGCCGGAATTCAATGTGGTCGCCATCGATTACGGCATCAAGCGCAACATTTTACGGCTGCTCGCCGGCCAGGGCTGCAAGGTCACCGTGGTGCCGGCGACGACCTCGGCCGAAGACATTCTGGCGATGAAGCCGGACGGCGTGTTTTTGTCGAACGGCCCCGGCGATCCCGCGGCGACCGGCAAATACGCCGTGCCCGTGATTCAGAAGGTGATCGATTCCGGCACGCCGACATTCGGCATTTGCCTCGGCCACCAGATGCTGGGCATCGCGGTCGGCGCCAAGACCAAGAAGATGCATCAGGGCCACCACGGCGCCAATCATCCGGTAAAGGACGAGACCACCGGCAAGGTCGAGATCACCTCGATGAACCACGGTTTTGCCGTGGACCAGGCGACGCTGCCGGCGGGCGCGACGCAGACCCACATCTCGCTGTTCGACGGCTCCAATTGCGGCATTGAGCTCAAGGGCAAGCCGGTCTTCTCCGTGCAGTATCACCCCGAGGCGTCGCCGGGCCCGCGGGACTCGCATTATCTGTTCAAGCGGTTCGCCGATTTGATGCGGGCGAAGAAGGCGTCGTAGCCGCCACCACACACCGTCCGTCATCCTGAGGTGCTCGCCCCCTTGGGCGAGCCTCGAAGGACGGCCACGGGCGCCTGCGGCCATCCTTCGAGACGCCGCGCAAGAGCGCGGCTCCTCAGGATGACGGCGGTATTTTGGGATGGCGCGGCGGCTAACCGTTTAGTATGATGGTCGTCATTACAAATAGGACACCGCCTCCATGGATGCTCAACCCGCCGCGCCAGTCGAATACGGCGTCACGCCGACCGAGGTAATGGCCTCGATGCCCGGGGTCGAGTTCGTCCGTGCGATCTTTTCCGGCAAGCTGCCGGCGCCGCCGATCATGCAGACCGTCGAGCCGTTCGATTCCACGGCCGAGCCCGGCGTGGTCGTGATGCGCAGCATCCCGGGCTTCAGGCATTACAATCCGATCGGCTCGGTGCACGGCGGCTACGCCGCCATTTTGCTGGATTCGGCAATGGGGCTCGCGGTGCATTCCATGCTGCCGGCGGGCACCGGCTACACCACGCTCGAGTTCAAGATCAGTTTTATCCGCGGCATGACCAAGGATACCGGCGCCGTCAGAACCGAAGGCCGCGTGCTCAATGTCGGCCGCCGCGCCGCCACCGCGGAAGCGCGCATCACCGATTCCAAGGGCCGGTTGCTCGCGCACGCGACCACGACGTGCCTGGTTTTCGAGATACCGAAGGGAACATCGCCAGCCACGTAAGGGTTTAATCCGCGGACATGTGGAGATTTGCCGTGAGTGTCACACGCGACGATGTAAAGCCGCTTGCCTTCGTGTTCGAAGACGACGGCCTCGTGCCCAACAATCCCCTGCCGTTCCTGGTCTACAAGCAGGCCGTCGACGTCGACAACGCGCACCCTGAAAAAACCATCGAGGGATTGTTCGGGGCCAATGGCTGGGGCGAGATGTGGCGCAACGGCGTGTTCGACTATCTGCATTATCATGCGACGGTGCATGAAGCGCTCGGCGTCGCACGCGGTCATGCACGGGTGCAATTCGGCGGCAAGCGCGGCAAGGAAATCGAAATCGCGGCCGGCAACGTCGCGATCCTGCCCGCCGGCACCGGGCATCAGTGCATCTCACACAGCCGGGAATTTTGCGTGGTCGGCGCCTATCCGCCCGGACCCAAAATGCACGTCACGCTGCCGACGCCGGAGAATCACGCCAAGGCGCTGCAGACGATTCCGGAAGTGAGGCTGCCGAAAAGCGATCCGGTGCTGGGGGAAGACGGGCCACTGGTGAGGTTGTGGAAAAGGTAATCCTTGTAGCCTGGATGGAGCGCAGCGAAATCCGGGATTTCGGCCGGCGGATCCACCGGTCCCGGATTACGCTGCGCTCCATCCGGGCTACGAAGGCCGAATTTTGCGGCTCGTTGCCGCCCTAATCGGCGATGCCGGCGTCCGGCGGATCGATTCCGAGCGCGGTCGCGAGCGCAATCAGATGATCCTGTTCGTCGAGCAAAATCTCGCGAATGCTTTCGGCGATGGCAAATTCGTTCAGTTCGTCCGCCTGCCGGACGCGGCGCCGGTATTGCCGGATCGTCTCGCGTTCGTTTTCCAGATCGAACTTCAGCATGTCTTCGGCTTTCTCCGAAGTCTTCACCGGCTTCGGTGTGACCGACGGCATTCCGCCGAGATAGTCGATATGATTGGCGACCTTGAGCGCATGCGACAGTTCTTCCTTGGCATGCTTCTCGAGTTCCTTGGCGATATTCATGTATTGCGCGCCCTTGAGAACCTGCGAGTAATTCACATAGGCGATGATCGCCTGGTATTCGCGCGACAAATCTTCGTTCAGCCCGTCGATGAGTATCTTGCGCGTGATCTTCTGATCGGATTTGGCCATGTCTTCTCCTGTCAGGTCTGGCTAGATTTGTGGTTGCGGCTCCGTGCGGCGGTCCCGACGGCGAAATGACTGGGCCGAGGCCCTCATCAAAGCCTATACCTCGCCAACGCACCGTTATAAAGCCGGTTCCACCATTGGAACAAGATAAGCGGACCCCTCATGGACGACTGGATCGACTATTACGATTCCACGCACACGATCTATGCGAGCAAGCGGCATCGCGACCTGCACTTTCAGGTGATCGCCAAGGATATCGCAACCTACATTTCCTCGCCCGACGCCGTGGTGCTGGACTATTCCTGCGGCGAGGCGCTGTCGGCGGCGCGGGTGGCGGAGGCCTGCGGCAAGATCATTCTCGCGGAGCCGGCGCCCGGCGTGCGCGGCCGGCTGATCGCGCGTTTCGCGCCCAACACCAGGATCCGGGTGCGCTCGCTGGATGATCTCCGGCACATGGAGGAAAAATCCGTCGATCTCGCGGTGATGAATTCGGTGGCGCAATACATGACGCCAAGCGAACTGGATGCCGCCTTCGCGGTGATCCGGCGGCTGCTGAAACCGGGCGGGCGTCTGGTGCTCGGCGATATCCTGCGACCGGAGGTCGGCATGGGCAGGGACGTGCTCGCGCTGCTGAAATTCGCAGCCAGCAATGGCTTCTTGAAGGACGCGCTTTACGGCCTGGCCTCGACCGCGCTGTCGGACTACCGGCAATTGCGCACCCGGATCGGGCTGCAGCGCTACAGCGAGGCGGAGATGATCGCCAAGCTTGCGGCGTGCGGATTTACCGCCTCGCGCGCGCGTCAAAACATCGGCCACAATCCGTGGCGGATGACATTCGTGGCGCGTCACGCGTTTTGAGTGCCAAAATGCTCGTCATGCCCGGCCTTGTGCCGGGCATCCACGTCTTACTGCCCCAAGCAAGAAAGACGTGGATGGCCGGGACGGGGCCCGGCCATGACGACCGCTTTTTGAGGCAGGCTCTGAGCGCCAGCGGTAGGGTTAACGAGTGGTAAACGTGGCTCCCTGCGGCGGAATGGCTCATGATGAGCGCGGCCCGGTGGCGGAAAGCGTCGACGCGGGAGCGGTGCATCGCTCCTTATCCTGGTTCGAATCCAGGCCGGGCCTCCACGCTTCGCCTACGGCTACGCGTGGCGCAGCCACGTGGTAGCCGAAGGCGAAGCGTGTCCGGCGTAGCCCGAAGGGCGAAGACGGACTGAAATTAGCGCTGAAACCCGGGCAGAGCGATCACCCCCGAAATTGCCGGTTAATTGCGCCGTTAAAGCCCTTTCGCAGCTGCGGAATCTGGTCTAAAGACACGCGCGCGCAAGGGTGACCCGAGCGCCAGCACAGGGGACGCGCGGCACGCGCGCCCTTTTTTTGTGCCCGAATTCTTGGCCCGTGAGAGTTGATGCCCAAACGAACCGACATCTCGACCATCCTGATCATCGGCGCCGGCCCCATCGTGATCGGCCAGGCCTGCGAATTCGACTATTCCGGGACGCAAGCGGTGAAAACCCTGAAGGAAGAGGGTTTTCGCATCGTGCTGGTCAATTCCAATCCGGCCACCATCATGACCGATCCGGAATTGGCCGATGCGACCTATATCGAACCGATCACGCCCGAAATCGTGGCGAAAATCATCGAGAAGGAACGCCACGTCATTCCCGGCGGATTTGCGCTGTTGCCCACCATGGGCGGCCAGACCGCGCTGAACTGCGCGCTTTCCCTGCGCAAGCAGGGCACGCTGAAAAAATTCGACGTCGAGATGATCGGCGCCACCGCTGACGCCATCGACAAGGCCGAAGACCGCGGCCGTTTCCGCGAGGCCATGACCCGCATCGGCCTGGAGACGCCGCGCTCGATCCAGACCAAGAATTTGCCGGATGCGCTGCGTGCGCTCGACGACATCGGCCTGCCCGCGATCATCCGGCCTTCCTTCACCATGGGCGGCACCGGCGGCGGCATTGCCTACACCAAGGCGGAGTTCATCGAGATCGTCGAGCGCGGCATCGATGCCTCGCCCACCGACGAAGTGCTGATCGAGGAGAGCGTGCTCGGCTGGAAAGAGTTCGAGATGGAGGTGGTGCGCGACAGACACGACAACTGCATCATCATCTGCTCGATCGAGAACCTCGATCCGATGGGCGTGCACACCGGCGATTCCATCACCGTGGCGCCGGCGCTGACCTTGACCGACAAGGAATACCAGATCATGCGCGACGCCTCGCTGGCGGTGCTGCGCGAGATCGGGGTGGAGACCGGCGGCTCCAACGTGCAGTTCGGCGTCAATCCGGCCGACGGCCGCATGGTGGTGATCGAGATGAACCCGCGGGTGTCGCGCTCCTCGGCGCTGGCCTCGAAAGCCACCGGCTTTCCCATTGCAAAAGTCGCGGCAAAACTCGCGGTCGGCTACACGCTGGATGAGATCGCCAACGACATCACCGGCGGCGCGACGCCGGCCTCGTTCGAGCCGACCATCGACTACGTCGTCGTCAAGATCCCGCGCTTTGCGTTCGAGAAATTTCCCGGCGCCTCGACCACGCTGACCACGTCGATGAAATCGGTCGGCGAAGTCATGGCGATCGGCCGCACCTTTCAGGAAAGCCTGCAGAAGGCGTTGCGCGGGCTGGAAACGGGACTGACCGGCCTCGACGAGATCGAAATCGAGGGGCTCGGCCGCAGCGACGACAAGAACGCGATCCGCGCCGCTTTGGGCACGCCGACGCCGGACCGCATCCTGCAGGTGGCGCAGGCGATGCGGCTCGGCTGGTCGAATGACGAGATCTTCACCTCCTGCAAGATCGATCCGTGGTTTCTCGCCGAGATGCGCGGCATCGTCGAGATGGAGAGCAAGATCAAGGCGAACGGTTTGCCTGCGCATGCATTCGGCTTGCGCACGCTGAAAGCCATGGGCTTTTCCGACGCCCGACTCGCGGTGCTGGTTGGGACCACCGAGGCCGAGGTCAAGGCACAGCGTCACGCGCTGAAAGTGCGCCCGGTGTTCAAGCGCATCGACACCTGCGCCGCCGAATTCGCTTCCCCCACCGCCTATATGTATTCCACCTATGAAGCGCCGTTCGCAGGCCACGTCGCGGACGAAAGCGCGCCGTCCGCGAAGGACAAGGTGATCATCCTCGGCGGCGGGCCGAACCGGATCGGGCAAGGCATCGAGTTCGACTATTGCTGCTGCCACGCCTGCTTCGCTCTCGCAGACGCCGGCTTCGAGACCATCATGATCAACTGCAATCCGGAAACGGTGTCGACCGACTACGACACCGCGGACCGGCTGTATTTCGAGCCGCTCACTTCCGAAGACGTGCTGGAGATCATCGATACCGAGCGTCAGAACGGCACGCTGCATGGCGTGATCGTGCAGTTCGGCGGCCAGACGCCGCTAAAACTGGCGCGCGCGCTGGAGGCTGCAGAGGTGCCGATATTGGGCACGTCGCCGGACGCCATCGATCTGGCCGAAGACCGCGACCGCTTCAAGCGCGTGCTCGACAAGCTCAGGCTGAAGCAGCCGAAAAACGGCATCGCCTATTCGGTCGAGCAGGCGCGGCTGGTGGCCGCCGATCTCGGCCTGCCGCTGGTGGTGCGTCCGTCCTATGTGCTCGGCGGCCGCGCCATGCAGATCATCCGCGAGGAATCCCAGCTCGGGGACTATCTGCTCGGCACGCTGCCGGAGCTGGTGCCGGGCGACGTCAAGGCGCGCTATCCCAACGACAAGACCGGCCAGATCAACACCGTGCTGGGCACCAATCCGCTGCTGTTCGACCGCTACCTCTCCGATGCCACCGAGATCGACGTCGATTGCCTTTCCGACGGCAAGGATACCTTCATCGTCGGCATCATGGAGCACATCGAGGAAGCTGGGATCCATTCCGGCGATTCCGCCTGCTCGCTGCCGCCGCATTCGCTGGACGCCTTAACCATCGACGAGCTGGAGCGGCAGACCCGCGAGCTGGCGCTGGGTCTCGACGTGGTCGGGCTGATGAACGTGCAATACGCCATCAAGGACGGCGAGATCTACGTGCTCGAAGTCAATCCGCGGGCGTCGCGCACGGTGCCGTTCGTGGCCAAGGTGATCGGCATGCCGGTGGCGAAGATTGCAGCAAGGATCATGGCCGGCGAGAAGCTTAAGGACTTTAATTTAAAGAAGCGCAGCCTCGATCACGTCGGCGTCAAGGAATCGGTATTTCCGTTCGCGCGCTTCCCCGGCGTCGATACCGTGCTGGGTCCGGAAATGCGCTCGACCGGCGAGGTGATGGGCATCGACGGCTCGTTCGCGGTCGCCTTTGCCAAGAGCCAGCTCGGCGGCGGCACCCGGGTGCCGCGCAAGGGCACGGTATTCGTCTCGGTGCGCGAGGGCGACAAGCCCCGCATTCTCGATGCGGTGCGGCAGTTGTTTTCGATGGGTTTTAAAGTGATGGCGACGTCGGGCACCGCGCGCTACCTCGCCGACAACGGCGTGCCGACGGAAAAGGTCAATAAGGTGCTGGAAGGCCGGCCGCACATCGTCGATGCCATCACCAATGGCGACGTCCAGCTGGTCTTCAACACCACCGACGGGGCGGCGGCCCTGGCCGACAGCCGCTCGCTGCGGCGCGCAGCCCTCTTGCATAAAGTCCCGTATTACACCACTCTTTCAGGTGCCGTGGCGGCCGCGCAGGGCATCCGCGCTTATCTCGGCGGGGACCTTGAGGTCCGCACGCTGCAGAGTTACTTTTCCGAACCGTGACACGCCGGGCTGCGCGCCCGCAAGTGCTTGGCAATAAAGCCGGAAATGATTGGAACTCGCCAGTCATGGCGATGTTCTGCTTTAGCTTTTGTGCGTGCTGAACCGGTCCGCATGAAATGAAGGACGAAGGAAGATGACGGATAAGGTTCCGATGACCGCGGGCGGCTATGCCATGCTCGAGGCCGAATTGAAGAAGCGCCAGTCGGAAGACCGTCCGCGCATCATCGCGCATATTGCGGATGCGCGCTCGCACGGCGACCTGTCGGAAAACGCCGAATATCACGCCGCCAAGGAAGAGCAGTCGCACAATGAAGGCCGCATTGCCGAGCTCGAGGACAAGCTGGCGCGCGCCGACATCATCGACATCTCAAAACTCTCCGGCGACACCGTAAAATTCGGCGCCACCGTCACGCTGGTTGACGAGGACACCGACAAGAAGGCGGTATGGCAGATCGTCGGCGAGCCCGAAGCCGACGCCAAGAAGGGCCGCATCTCCATCACCTCGCCGCTCGCGCGCGCGCTGATCGGAAAGAAGAAGGGGACGTCGGTCGAGGTGGTGGCGCCGGGCGGGGCGAAGGCGTACGAGATCACCAAGGTGGAGTGGCGATAGATTCGCTGCCGCTCCGCAAGGGTTGCGTTCTCGTAGGGCGGATTAGCGCAGCGTAATCCGCCGGCAGTCGTCAAGACGGCGCAATACGCTGCGCTATTGCCCCCTACGCACCGCCACGATGCGAAGGCAATATCCCTTATTTGCAGCTAATCTCCAATTCGTCACTGTCGCGCGGCATCTCATCTTTCTCATTGGCCTTAAGGCTCAGGAATTTCATATTGACCCGCGGAGGGATGGCAAAGTCCACATCGAGGAATGCCGTTCCCATCTTCATCGTGCTCTGAATGCGCTTCGCGGTTGCTGCACTGGAAATCAGCGCGGATACCAGCACGCCGTTATTCGTCGCTTTAGCGGCGATGGCATTCACCTTCGCAAGGTCTGAGTTACCACTTGACTTCAATCGAAGCCGAGCCTTCGGCGGAAGTCCCCAGGTCACTTTGAATACCGTGACTTCATAACCCATCTGTTCGAGGATCGGCAGAGCATCGCCGACCTGCTGGGTGAAGGTATTGAACTCGGACATCACCCTGCCTGTCGCATCGGAAAAATCCGGCAAGGAAAGGTCCGGCATCGACGGCAATGTGACGGAGGGCAGCGCCGGCATCGCGGGCATCATGTCTCGCGCCGATTTGGTAATGCTATCGATCCGGCTGGGCGCTACATCCTCAGCCCGCGCAGCGGTGATGGCGAGCAGCATGACGATTATCGAAAGCGTTCTCATTCGATCCCCCTTGGCCGTGCAGATAGTCTAGGCATCGGGCAGGGGGTGGTTGCAACAGCGCTTCGGGCAATTTGGAGTTTTCTTTCCTCCGCGGTGCCGGCGTGCCTGAGATCAAGGCAACGACTGATCCATGTTCAGCGCCGGCCGCGGGTCGGGGGCGCGGCTGACCAGCCGCGCGGGCACGCCGACTGCGGTGGTGCCCGGCGGCACCGACGCAAGGACCAGCGAGCCGGCGCCAATCTTGGCAAAGTCGCCGATCTCAACGTTGCCGAGCACAATTGCGCCGGCCGACAGCAGCACGCCGCGGCCGATCCGCGGAGCGCCGGCCTCGCCTTCCGGCGAACGGCCGATCGTGACCTCCTGCAGCATCGAACCATCGTCGCCGATCACCACGCCTTCACCGATGGTGACGCCGGTGCCATGATCGATAAAGAGGCCGCTTCCGATCGTCACGGAAGGATGGATGCTGACATGCAGCGCCTGAGTGATGCGGCCGTGCAGCTCGCGCGCCATTTCGGTTCGGCCGCTTTCCCAGAGCCGATGCGAGATGCGGTAAGCCTGCAGCGCGATGTAGCCCTTGAAATGCAGCAGCACGTGAAGCGCGCCGGGGCAGGCCGGATCGCGGTCGAGCGGCGCCCTCAGGTCGCGCGTCGCGATCTCGACCAAAGCGGGGTCATCGCGATAAGCCCGTTCGGCCATTCGCCGGGTCACAGCCTTCTCATCGCTGTTGCCGCCAACCGCCACGGCGATCAATTGTGCCAGCGCGCCGGCAAGATCGTCGTGATTTAGGATCGCCGCATGCATCCACGCGGCCAAAACCGGTTCGGCGGCAGCGACCGCGACCGCCTGACGCTGGATCGTATTCCAGAGCGCAGGGCTTTCAGCGGGTAATGCGAGGCCCATGATGATCTCCGCAGCTACTGGTCGGCAAATCCGTCCACGATAACCAGGTTCCCGGCGCAGTTGCAAACCGTGTTGCGCGTCGATCAGCGAAACAGCGGAAGAACCACCTTGAACTCAATAACGGCAGCAACGGCCATGACTGCGTAAGGCATCAGTTTTCCGACCCAACCCGCCGGCCGCGGCAGGAAATAAAGGATCGGCATCAAGGCGAAACCGAAGCACAGCGTCACCACGGCAAAGATCGTTTCATAATCCATGGGGATTTCACGCGATTGAAGGCTGGCCACTAGCAGATCGCCGCGCCCTGCGTTCCCCAAGCAAAAGCGCGGAGAAAACCGGCACGGCAAGGAGAAGGGTCACGAACACCAGTCCAAACCCGCGTGGATCCTTGTTGAAATGGGGCAGAAACGAGAAGTTGCACAGCAGCAGCACGAGATCGGCGACAACGATCACCAGTTTCGTAATCAAAACGCAGAACAACAATCTATAAAACAAGTTCGGTGATACGTTTGCGATCTTCGCCCCTGCGATTCTACCTGGAAAGTAGAACAGTAGAAACGCGACCATCCAAACGACCGTTATTGTGCCAATGACGAACATGACGGTATCGTAGTTCAGAGCATTAAAAGGTCGGTCTTGGAAATGCGGACAATTGTAACCAATCGGCGCTTCCGCGATGAGCTGCGCTTTCCAGGTTTGACCCTCGCCCTCGCATCGACTGCCCTGCTCGCCGGCGCTGCGTTCGCCGCCGAGCTCGAAATTCCATCGCGCACCGCGCCCGAAGGCGTCTCGGTGCACCAGGGGCCGCCGAACTGCAGCCGGTGGACGGATGAGTGCGTCAACTGCTCACGTACCGCCGCGGGCGAAGCGCCGGTGTGCTCCAACATCGGCTTTGCCTGTCAGCCCAAGGGTGTCCGCTGTCTCATCCCGGCTGTTCCGCACAGCGAACCGCGGAAAAAATAGCTGGGCATGCGCGGAGACAGAATGTCGCGGCAAACACTTTGCCGCTGGCGTTATTCCATGCTGCTTTGCGAAAGCGCGCGCAATTCTTGGAGGCGAACCGCTTTCCCCGAAAGCCGCAACGCGATACGACTTGAGGCGCGACTTAAATTGGGGGGAACTACCATGAACGACACACTCGCGGCATGGACGCCGCGCGCCCTGAGCGTGCTGCGCATCGTTACCGGACTGCTCATCATCCAGCACGGGATGGGCAAGATCATCGGCTTTCCGGTCGTTGCGGCCTACGCCAATGTGCAACCGCTGTCGTTGATCGGCGCGGCCGGCTTCATCGAACTGATCGGCGGTGCGCTCTTGATCCTCGGCCTGTGGACGCAACCGGTGGCATTCATCCTGGCCGGCGAAATGGCATTCGCCTATTTCATCGGGCACTTCCCGAAGGGTTTTCACCCGCTGATCAACGGCGGCACGCTGGCGGCGCTGTACTGCTTCACCTGCCTGTACCTGTCGACGGCGGGCGCGGGTCCGTGGAGCGTCGACGCTTCGATGAAAAAGGCCTGAGGGGGCGACAATGGATCAATTCAACACGATGCTTGCACGCTGGGAGCCGATGGTCCTCAGCATTTTCCGCGTTATGGTGGGACTGCTGCTGTTTCAGTACGGCGTGGCGAAGATCCTGACATATCCGGTACTGCCGTATTTCGCCAACATCCCGCCGCTGATCGTGGCTGCGGGCTGGCTTGAACTGGTTCCAGGCGCGCTGCTGATCCTCGGGCTGTTCACGCGCCCGGTTGCGTTCGTGCTGTCGGGCGAGATGGCGTTCGCCTACTTCATGGGACACATGTTCAAGGCGGGGTTCGGCGCGCCGGTGTTCATCCCGCTATTGAACGGCGGCAACGCAGCGATCCTGTTCTGCTTCGCCTGCCTGTATCTGGCCTGCGCGGGCGGCGGCGCGTGGAGCCTCGATGCGATGCGCGAGAAGCGGGCGTAGGTTACGTGCCCCGGACGCAGCGCAGCGCGTAGCTCTTGCGAAGCGGTGCACTGCAGAGCCGGGGCCCCGGTTACTTGCAACTCGAAGAAACCGGGGTCCCGGTTCTGCGAAGCAGCGCTTCGCAAGAGCTACGCGCTGCATCGCGCTCGGGACACGGGGCTATCCCGCCCCCTTCAGCTCCAGCGGCACGGCGGCGTCGTTTTTCGAATTGTGCAGCACCAGCGAGGTGCGGACGTTGCGCACGTTCGGCGCGGCGGTCAGGTGCGTGACGAAATCCTGGAACGTCGCCATGTCCGGCGCCACGCATTTGAGGATGAAATCGACTTCGCCCGACAGCATCCAGCATTCGCGCACCAGCGGCTCGGCGCGCACGAAATCCTCGAACGCGCGCAGATCGCTGTCGGCCTGGCTCGACAGATGCACGGACGCAAACACCGTCACGTCGAAACCGAGCAGCCGCGGATCGAGCAGCCCGCGATAGCCCTGGATGTAGCCGGCCTCCTCCAGCGTCCGCATCCGGCGCAGGCAGGGCGGTGGCGAGATGCCGACGCGCCTCGCCAACTCGACATTGGTGATTCGGCCATCGGCCTGGATTTCGCTCAGAATTTTGAGGTCGATCTCGTCAAGGCTCTTCGACACGCGGTCCAAATCCTGGGGCTGGCAGATCTCGGCGGGATGGCGGTAACACTCATATCGCCCTCCCGCGCCGCGCGCAATTTTATTTCGCGTGCGGTGCGGAATTCGTGGAAAATCTGCGGAGAGGGATTGCAAATCTTGCATAGCTCGCCAGATGCCTTAGATTGGATATGGCACTTTTGACGCCGCAGCGATGCCTTTGCGGGCACCACTCCGCCACCGCTTGACCAAACGCCCTTCAGTTAGGGGATTCGACCATGGCTGCCCCCATCCACGCCAAAGTTGTCATCATCGGTTCCGGGCCGGCCGGCTACACCGCCGCGATCTATGCCGCGCGGGCGATGCTGGAGCCGGTTCTGATCCAGGGCATCCAGCCCGGCGGGCAGCTCACCATCACCACCGACGTCGAAAACTATCCGGGTTTCGCCGATGTGATCCAGGGGCCCTGGCTGATGGAGCAGATGGAGAAACAGGCGGCGCATGTCGGCACCAAACTCGTCACCGATCTCGTCACCAGGCTTGAACTGTCGCAGCGGCCGTTCCGCCTGACCTGCGACAGCGGCGACGTCTATCTCGCCGAAACCGTGATCCTGGCCACCGGCGCGCAGGCGCGCTGGCTCGGCACGCCGTCGGAAGAAAAATTCAAGGGTTTTGGCGTGTCGGCCTGCGCCACCTGCGACGGATTCTTCTATCGCGGCAAGGAAGTCATGGTGGTCGGCGGCGGCAACACCGCGGTCGAGGAGGCGCTGTTCCTCACCAACTTCGCCTCGCAGGTCACCATCGTGCATCGCCGCGATCATTTCCGCGCCGAGCGCATTCTGCAGGACCGCCTGTTCAGGAATCCCAAGATCAGGGTGATCTGGGACTCGGCGATCGACGAAATCCGCGGTTCCGAAAATCCCGCCAAGGTCACCCATGTCCGGCTCAGGAACGTCAAGTCGGGCACGCTGAGCGAAGTTGCGGCCGACGGCGTCTTCATCGCGATCGGCCATGCGCCCGCGACCGAACTGGTCACGGGCCAGCTCAAGCTCAAACCATCCGGCTATGTCGAGGTGGCGCCGAATTCCACCGCGACCTCGGTGCCCGGCGTGTTCGCCGCCGGCGACGTCGCCGACGAAACCTATCGGCAAGCAGTCACGGCCGCCGGCCTTGGCTGCATGGCCGCCCTCGAGGCCGAACGCTTTCTCGCGCTGCGCGCGAGCGACCGCGCGGCGGCGGAGTAATCATGCCACGAACACGCGACGGTTTCACCGATATGGATTGGGACAAGCTGAAGGTATTTCACGCGGCCGCGGAAGCCGGAAGCTTTACGCATGCCGGCGAGCAGCTCGGGCTGTCGCAGTCCGCCGTGTCGCGGCAGGTCAGCGCGCTGGAGCAGGAGCTCTCGGTGTCGCTGTTCCACCGCCATGCCCGCGGCCTCATTCTCACCGAGCAGGGCGACCTGTTGTTTCGCACCGCGCATGACGTGTTCATGCAGCTGCAGGCGGCGCGCGCCAAATTGACCGACAGCCGCGAGCGGCCGAGCGGCCATCTCAAGGTGACGACGCCGCCGGCGCTCGGCATCAACTGGCTGATTCCGCGGCTGCACGAATTTACCGCGCTCTATCCGGAAATCCGGATCTCCATGATCGTGACCGACGAGGATCTCGATCTGTCGATGCGCGAGGCCGACGTCGCGATCCGCACCCGCAAGCCGACCCAGCCCGATTTGATCCAGCGCAAGCTGTTCTCGATCGGCATCCATGCCTATTGCTCGCCGGAATACATCAAGCGCTTCGGCACGCCGCGCACTCTCGAGGACCTCGACGAGCATCGTATCATCTTGCTGAGCGACCCGCAGGTTCAGCCGCATCTGCAGAACCGCGACTGGCTGATCGGTGCCGGCCGCAATGGCTCGGGGCCGCGCGAGGCCTATTTCAGGGTCAACAATATCCTCGGCCTGGTGCGCGCATGCCAGCAAGGGCTCGGAATCGCGGCGTTGCCGGACTATCTGGTCGAGGAAAACAACCGGCTGGTGCAGCTTTTCGGCGAATCGGATTCAATTCAACTGGATACCTTTTTCGTTTACCCCGAAGAATTGAAGACGGTGGCGCGCGTGCAAGTGTTCCGCGATTTCGTGGTGAGCAAGGCGCAGCGCTGGCCGTCCTGACCCGCCTTCGCTAACGCTTCGGCGAGGCGAGCCGACGAGACGTTGGAGACGCGGCTCGCCTCGCCGAAGCTGCGCAGCAGCGAAGGCGGGTTTCTCCCTCCGTCTCCGCATGACTGACATGCGGCGAGGGCGGTTGATGCAGGACGAAAACGGGGAGCATACTGTTTGCAAGCTGAGAGTTCGCGTTGCGCATTGTCCCCCTCCTCCAGTGGCGCGGAAGCTCAGTTATCCCTCTTGGAAGGTGATTGTGTCGGCCTCACATGGCCAATACCTCAAGCCGGGCTCTAACGAGCCCGGCTTTTTTTCTACCGAAGTGCAACAATTGAGATGAAAACCATCGTGATCGCGAGGCGCGCAGCAGTTTCGTAGCGGGCCTCGCGTGGCCAATACCTCAAGCCGGACTCCAGCCAATGAGCCCGGCTTTTTTGCGCGTCGATCGGTGGATATGTAGCCCGGATGAAGCGAAGCGAAATCCGGTTCTCGTGCCAACAACCCCGGATTGCGCTGCGCTCCATCCGGGCTACGAAGATTTCCAGATCACGATTTCGTGCGCAGCTAATCCAGTTTCGTTCGCGCCAGCCGCAGCGCGTTGGCAATCACGCTGACCGACGACAGCGCCATCGCCGCGGCGCCCACCATCGGCGACAGCAAAATGCCGAATAGCGGGTATAGCGCGCCGGCGGCGATCGGCACGCCGGCGGCGTTGTAGAGGAACGCGAATGCCAGGTTCTGGCGGATGTTGCGCATGGTCGCCTTGGACAATTGCCGCGCCCGCAGCAGCCCCGTCAGGTCGCCGGTCAACAGCGTGATCCCGGCGCTTTCGATCGCGACATCGGTGCCGCCGCCCATGGCAATGCCGACGTCAGCCGCGGCCAGCGCCGGCGCGTCATTGACGCCGTCGCCCACCATGGCGACGCGGCGGCCTTCGCTGCGCAGGCGCTGCACCACCTCGCTTTTGCGCTCGGGCAAGATCCCGGCCTCAATTTCGTCGATGCCGAGGATTTTCGCGACCGCGCGCGCGGTGGTGAGGTTGTCCCCGGTCAGCATCACCACGCGCAGGCCGTCGTTTCGCAGGGCCTGCAGCGCGTTCCGTGCCGACGGTTTGATGGGATCGGCAATCGCAATCACGCCAGCGGAGCGGCCATTGATGGCGACATGGATCGCGGTGGCGCCATCCTGCCGCGCGCGCTCGGCGGCGCTGTCCAGCGCCTGCGTGACAACGTTCAGCTCGCGCATCAGCATCGCGTTGCCGAGCGCGACGGATTTGCCGTCGACCGTTGCGGTCGCGCCCTTGCCGGACGGCGAGGCGAAGTCACCGACATCGCTCAAGGCGAGCGCGCGTTCCTGCGCCGCGCCAAGGATCGCCCGCGCCAGCGGATGCTCGCTGCCGCGCTCCGCGCTGGCGGCAAGGCGCAGCAATTCGTTTTCGTCGACGCCGGCAGCCGCAATCACGGCAACAACCTTCGGCCTGCCCTCGGTGAGCGTGCCGGTCTTGTCGATCACCAGCGTGTCGATGCTTTCCAATTGCTCCAGCGCCTGCGCGTCGCGGATCAGGATTCCCGCATGCGCGCCGCGGCCGATGCCGACCATGATCGACATGGGCGTGGCAAGCCCGAGCGCGCAGGGGCAGGCGATGATCAGCACCGTCACCGCGGCGACCAGGCCGAAGCTGAAGCGCGGCTGCGGTCCGAAACTCGCCCACGCCACGAACGCCAGCACGGCTGCCAGGATCACCGCCGGCACGAACCAGCCTGCAACCTGGTCGGCCAGGCGCTGGATCGGCGCGCGCGAGCGCTGCGCCCGCGCCACCATGTCGACGATGCGCGCCAGCATGGTATCGCGGCCGACCTTTTCGGCGCGCATGACAAGTCCGCCGCTTCGATTGACGGTGCCGCCGATCACGCGCGCGCCTTGGTCCTTGCTCACCGGCATCGATTCACCGGTCACCATGGATTCGTCGACCGAGGAGCGGCCTTGCATGACGACGCCGTCGACCGGAATCTTTTCGCCGGGCCGTACCCTTAAGCGATCGCCGACCGCGATTGTCTCAAGCGCGACATCCTGATCGCCATGTTCGGCGATGCGCCGCGCGGTTTTCGGCGCCAGCCCAAGCAGCGCCCGGATCGCGCCCGAGGTCTTTTCCCGCGCGCGCAGTTCGAGCACCTGCCCGAGCAGCACCAGCACCGTGATCACGGCCGCCGCTTCGAAATACACCGCCACCTCGCCGTGCATGTCGCGAAACGCCGGCGGAAAGGCTTGCGGCACCAGCGTCGCCACCACGCTGTAGGCCCAGGCCACTCCGGTGCCCATCGCGATCAGCGTGAACATGTTGAGGTTACGCGTCACCAGTGAACTCCAGCCCCGCGCAAAGAACGGCGCGCCGGCCCACAGCACCACCGGGCTCGCCAGCGCGAACGAAATCCAGTTCGACCAATGTTGCGGCACGAGATGCATCAGCCCGAGATGGCCGCCCATCTCGAGGACGAAAACCGGAATCGTCAGCGCCAGTGCGATCCAGAACCGCCTGGTCATGTCGATCAATTCGGGGTCGCGGGCTTGGTCGAGCGAGACCTGTTCGGGCTCCAGCGCCATGCCGCAGATCGGACAAGCACCGGGGCCAACCTGCGTCACCTCCGGATGCATCGGGCAGGTGTAGATGGAGCCTGCGGGCGCCGCGGGCTCTGCTGCTTTCGGCTGCAGGAATTTGCCGGGCTCGGCTGCAAAGCGCTCGCGGCAGCGGTTCGAGCAGAAGAAATAATCCTGCCCCTTATAAGCTAGGCGATGTTTGGCGGTGTGCGGATCGACGCTCATGCCGCAGACCGGATCGATCGCTTCTGTCGTCACCACGGCCACCGCTTGAACCATATACCCTATGGGGGTATATTAGGCGCATGCGCACCGAGATCAAGGCGTCCGTCCTGAAGCGGCTGAACCGGGTAGCGGGTCAGGTCCGCGGCCTCGCCAGCATGGTGGAGGACGACCGCTACTGCATCGACCTCGTCACCCAGATCGCGGCGGCGCGGGCGGCGCTGCGCCGGGTCGAGGAGGAAATCCTGCGCGACCACGTCGCCCATTGCGTGGAGCACGCGATCTCGTCCGGCGACAAGGCCGACCAGCGCCGCAAGATCGCGGAATTGATGGACGTGGTAAGCCGCGCCGACAGATGACGGCATCGCGCGCGCCAGCGCGCATGGTTAATCCGCGCTAGCACCTGTGTTCAAATGCGAGCGAGTTTGCGGCCGGGTTCTTAAAATTCGCCGCGTATTGTCTCCGTAACAACAAGAAACGCGGGGGCGTCGTGAGCAGCCAGGACAATCAGTTTTTCGAAGAGCCGGTGTTTCGCACCGAGGACATTCTCTGGGCGCTCGGGGTGTGGACGGTGATCCTGGCGCTGTCGCCGGTGATCGTCTTTTACTTGCTAATGGTGAATTGAGTTCGCGCTTTCTTACCCTCCCCTGGAGGGGGAGGGTCGGCAAGCATGCGCGAAGCGCAATGCGCGACGGGGTGGGGTGAAGCTGCAAAGGCAGCGCTGCGGATGAACATTCACCCCACCCCGCCGCGAATTTCATTCGCGGCGACCCTCCCCCTCCAGGGGAGGGTAAAGGACGCAACAGAAAACGCGCGGAAAACCCGCGCGCTCTTGTCAGTCCGGCGTTGCCGCCGCCTAGGCCGCCTGCTTGTGCATTGCGCCGGACGCGGAGGCCTGGCCGCGGATCGCCTTGACCGAACGTTCGATCGCAGCCCACAGCTTGCCGATCTCGGACGCCGCGCGGCCTTCGGCATAATATTCGCGCGCGCCTTCGCCGTGTCCGAGCGCCATCAACAGGTCGGCGCGGTTGGTGATCTGGCCGCCCCATACCGGCGCGCGGAATTTCGCCAGCGCCTCGCGGGCGATGCTGACGATGCGGCTTTCGACGCCGTCGCGCAGCGCCGGCGCGCCGTTGACCACCACCGCATAAGGCTTGCGGTTGGAACGGCAGGTCTGGATGGTTTCCTGCACCGCGTTGACGTCGAACACGCCGGGCCGCGCCGGAATGATCACCATGGTCGCGTTCCTGATGGCGTCCTCGACCACGGCCGACATGTTCGGCGGCGTGTCGATGAACACCCACTCGATGCCGTCGCGCTTGGCGGCTGCGACGATGCCGCTCACCGAATTGACCGCGCTCTTGATCGGCGGTTCGCCGGTCGAGCGTAGCTTGTGCCAGAGCGTGAGCGAGCCTTGCGGATCCGCGTCGATCAATAGACACGGCCTCGACGGTTTATGGACTTGCGCCGCGAGATGAGCGGCGAGGGTACTCTTGCCCGTGCCACCTTTACGCGATGCGAAAACAATGACGTTCATACCTCTGCCTCCAGATTGACGCTAAGAGGCGAAAATGAATCAGGTTGCTGATTCGCGAAAGAAAAATTTGCGGCCAATTGTGGCGAAGTGCCTGATTTGTCTGCGGGGTTGGCATTTGAGTCACATCATGCACCGCCGCCAATCCGGAAAAAGATTCAATTGGCGGGTGAATGGACTCGAAAATGACTCATTGCACGCCCTTGGCGCGCTGACGCTCGATCCATTTGCGCTCGATCCATCCGAGCATCCCGGCCAGCGGCTTCTGCAGAAACGGCACGTCCTGTGCGATCAGCAGCAGGCCGAGCGGCAGCATCCACAGTCCGAGGATCGGCAAAAAGCTGAAGATGCCGCCGACCACGAGCAGGAAGGCCAGCGGAATCCGCACCAGCCGCGACGACGGCTTGCGCAGCCAGCGCACGAACCGCGCCGGCCGCGGCGACAACTTTGCCTCGAACCAGGCAAAATGCCGGTCGAGTTCTGCCTTGTGGTCTGCACGCACCGGATATCTCCTTGGCGAGGAGATGTTGATTGGCGGCACCGTTACCACGCGACAGCTTGTCGCGCGAGAGGGACTTGAAATTGAAGAATCGTAGGGTGGGCAAAGACACCGGACGCGAACGCGTCCGGTGGCGTGCCCACCATTCGGCCGTGCATCGGGATAGATGGTGGGCACGCCATCGGGCGCGCGTTCGCGCGACCCGGTGGCTTTGCCCACCCTACGATCTGCGCAAGCTTTGAAAGCACCTAACGGCCGGTCTCGTTCTTCAAGGTTTTCCAGGCTTCGTCGTGCCTGGTGTAGAGTTCGAGCCAGCGCTTTTCCCGGCTGGTCGTCGGATCGCCGCCAAACGTCCAGGCGATGCGATTGCCGCTGATGTCCGATGGCGGGAGCGAATCCAGCGTTTCGAACTCTTGGGTTTCCGCCGCGCTCAGTCCGACCAGCACGCGCCGCCCTTTCTCGTCGATGGTGTGGCGCTCCGTCAAAAGCTCCGGTGAAGCAGGGGGAGCGCGATGCCGGGCTCTGGATCCGTCGAAACGGCCTTTCAAGATCTGCGTCATCGAAATCCCCAATAAAAATGCACGGTTGCAAACGATCGATACAAAAAACGGCGTCACGCCATCCAAACGATGGCGCTTACTACTGGTTGAGCATATCCGGCCTTGGTCAGGTTGCGCTAGCGGGCCTGACGGTTTTTTTCGGCTTTTTCGGCTTAACGCTAACCGGCTTTCGCGCGGTTACCGGCTTACCGCTAACCGGCTTTCGTGCGCCAACCGGCGTGATGCGAACCGGCCTGCGCGCGATACCTGCCGGGGCCGCCACCGGCTCCGGCGACCTGAAATACACCCGGCAGCCGGGGCTGAGCTCGGACTTTCTTGCGATCATGCAGGCCGTGACGCGGGCAACGTCTGGAATAGCATCGCTGCAGAGGCGAAATGCGTCGGGAGTACATGCCTGCCGCTGTTCGGGGGTATAGGCGTAAGCGGCGCTTGCGAGAAGCGAGGCGGAGAGCGCGATTGCGAGTATCAGGCAGGCGCGGTCAATCCTGGACTGGACGGCAACCATAAATCCCCCCGGCGCAATGAATTGAAGTCGGCTGACTAGTAACGAATTGATTCCTCTCGCGGCGATTGTGGGTGAATGGCGCGGGATTGGCAAGGAGGGCAGCCTCACCATTCAACGCCCTCACGCGTCGCAGCCATCCGTTTCGCGTGCGAGAAAACGAAAACAGGTCAGGAATCATAGCGAATATTTGACACGCATCCGAAGATAAATATATCTGAACATATTAACTTTAGATTGTGGCGTGACGGCCATCGTGGAGACGCTTCGATGATCGCTTACTTGCTCAAAATCCCTTTATTTTTTTACGTTCTCGACTTGGTAATCAAAGTTTTTCTGATTTTGCCGGGGCCGCAGCGCGTTCTGCGCGAGAGATTGGAAATCGAGGCCGACATCTACAGGCAAATCGACCAGCCAGCTGAAACCGCGCCGCAAGACAAGCGGCTAACGCAAGTGAACGAGCGGGAAGAAAAATCAGAGGAAAAGAAAGGACGAATCGATGACGAAAAACAAAAAGCGCGCGAGCGCAAGATCAAGGATATGGATCGTTTAACGAAACTCCTGGAAGTAAACCATCAAAGGGTTTCGGCGTCGATTTCCCACGTTTCGATCATGGGAGCCATATTGCTATTTTCGTTCAGAACGCTGTTTGCTTGTAATCCCGTAAGCCGAACCTTCGTCTCTGTCGAGCTGTGCATATATCTGAGCGTCATCGTCGCTCTGCTGCGCTGCTTGCGGGATTTCGGACTCGACAAGAACTATGGGGGTGAAAGCCTTAAGTTGAATACCGAAAGGTATGAAAAAGATCTAACGGCAGAATTGAGTTTCAGATATGGAATATTGCGGGCCTGCAATTTCATCTTGATTAGTGGGACTGCAGTTTTCCTGGGACTGCTTGTTTTTCACCTTCTTCTTCCAGCCTCTATATCGAGTTACCTTTACCCTGTGTGGCTGTCGCGAACGCTCCATCTCTGGATTCTGGGCGTGGAACATGCGCCATCTTGCGTACCGTAACGCTGGACACGACGATCGCCACGATGACAATGATTGTTTATTGTAAATCTGCTATGGGCGACATCGCGCTGTAAGCAGCGTTGAAATGCGAGGGCGCGACCGGATCGGCGCAGCCGGTTACTGGCAAATCGCCGGCATCGATCCCTCCAGAGACAGATTGATGAAAAAGCCGAAGCCAAAAACGCGCACGGCTGCGATACGTGCGCGCATGAAACCATCCGTCAAAGCCATGGCTGAGCAGCTTGCGCGGAAGGACGCCCGGTCGCTCGCCGATCGGCTTGAGCGCTTGATGGCAGCCGAGGCGGGGGTGGAAAACTCAATTGTGTAGTTACATAATTCTTGATGATCGCCTATTATGCCGTTATATAAACAGGCGTGACGACAACCTTCGATCCCGTCAAACGCGACTGGACCCTGACGCACCGGGTCTCGATTTTGCGGTTGACGCCGAGCAGGTTTTTTCCGGCGACACGGTGACGGTTGTCGATGACCTGTTTGACTACGGCGAAGTCCGCCGGGTCAGCGCAGGTTTTCTCGATGACCGGATGGTCGTGATCGTATGGACCCGGCGGGATACAAGCCGCCACATCATCTCGATGAGGTACTGCCATGAAAAAGAAAAAAAGCGCTGGCGCAAAGTATTTCGGCAAGCCGGTCACCAGTGATCCCGATGACGCCCCCGAATTGCTGAACGATTTCTTCCGCCATGGAGAGTTGCGCCATGGCGAGAAACTGGTCCGCCGTGGACGGCCGCCATTGTCGGGCAAGCCGAAAACCGCGATCACGCTTCGAACTCGATGAGGATGTCGTCGAGGCTTATCGCGGAACCGGCGAAGGCTGGCAGACGCGCATCAACGCAGACCTGCGCCGTGCGCGAAAACTGCGGACCGCGATGGCGCCGCGCAGTGGGCCCGTGCCGGTCGTCGGGCGCCTCAAACGAACGAAATCATAGGGCTGATTGCACGTTCAACTGCAATTGCTGCTGCTTGAATGGAGACGACCCTATGGGTCCGATACGCCAACGCGAGGATCGTCGGCCCGCACGGAAGTTTGAAACTGAGCGGGATCAACTTTCTTGCGCTGCGCCCACTCGACAAGATTGGCCGGACGATACGTGGGGTCGGCACGCCACCGCTTGAACACGTTGGCATCTATTGTCTCGTTTACATTAACGTGACTTCCGTCGTCTCGAATGTCGGGTTCTTGACCGATGGTGCGATAAAGCGGCGGAAAAACCCAAGCGTACACTCCCGAGCCAAACGACTTGTAGGAGTCCGCAATCATCCCCGTCACGTCGTCGCCATCAAGGTCCACTTCGGAACGGAACGAAAGCCCTTGGGATTCGGCCTTCTTCATCATCCAGCGCAGGGGCGATTGCGCAAGTATGTCGGTCTGGTAGCCTCCCCCAACATTTGCGTGGGCACCCACAAACCACCGCTGCTCCACACCGGAGAGTGGGCGGACCTGCGCTACATTCTTCGGGTCTTTGTGATGAACATCCCACAGCGTCGGGGCAAAGTCTTTGCGGTGCTCGTCTATAGCAAGAGCATGATAACCGTTCAGAATGTGGATGCGAAGTCCGGTTTGCAGATAGTCGAACGAAGAGCGGCTAACGCCGGGAATATTTCCAGCAGCCAAACCCACAGACCCTACGGTGTCCCAAACTCCGACGACCTTTATTTTTGTCGGCAATGAGTATTTGAGCAACCATCTCTCCTGCACCGTCAGCTTGCCAGCTCCCTCAGCCGCTTCCTTGTCCTTCAAATCCCAGATGCTCTCCCCGTCTCCCTTCTTATAGCGCTCGAACAATTCAGCTACGCCGATCGGAGCGCCCGCTTTGAGGATGCCATCGATAGCGATCAATCCGGCAAGGCTTCTGGCCGTGAAGGCTCCTCGGCTGAATCCGAAGATAAAGATTTCATCCCCATCGTTGTAGTTCTCAATGAGCCATTCGTAGGCAAGACGAATGTTATCGTCGAGCCCTTGGCCGAATACTCCGCCTAGGAACCCGTTGACACCAACCGAATAGTAAACCAGTTGAGATTTTCCATCCTTGCTCTTCGGTGCGCAGAGCGCCCGCATGCGCCATACGTTTGTGTTGCTATCGACGCTGTTCCAGGTGCCATCGAGGAAAACCACGAGACGCTTTTGCTGTTGCTCGTTTGCAAAATTCGGCTGGTAGCCGCTTTTCTCTGCGGGACGACCGATGATGACCCCGACCGCGACAATAGCCGCGATGGCTATCAAGAGGCCGATCCAGTGTGCAATGCGCTCGAATACTCGCCAGACCTTCATGGTGCTCCCCCTACGGTGTTCGCCCAATCAGAGGCTGGAACGGCGGGGCAATTTAACTGCTGTGGTACAGTTGGGTGGGCTCGAACCACCGACCTCCTGTTCCACAGACAGGCGCTCTAACCAACTGAGCTACAACTGCATCCTGGAGCGGCCCCAAAAGGGGGTCCCGAACGGGGCGGAAACTAGGTGCAACGCTGCGCTTTGGCAAGGCCGGGAGCGGGCAACTTCAGCGTCGTCCCCGCGCGGGCGCGAGGGCATCTACACACCTTCCGGAGGCTGCTCAATGAGTTGGCCGAAACCACGGAGAGTTTGCTCATCTGAGCTGGGCCTCGCCCAAGGATTTCGGCTCTCGCGCAGCGGCTAAGACATGATGGGTCCGTTTCCAGCTTTGAAAAGATGCGGAGATGCCCTGGCCCTGCGCGAACCACGAAAATAATTCTTGGGAACCTAAAAATTCCTATTGATGTTATTCCTACAATACGGTATATATTGCTAGTCCGGTCCGATGAGGGGCCGCTTTCTAGAAGCGATCCTTCGTTGGACAGAGCGAAAGCTGGCCGGACCGGGGCGCCCCGGAACGGTCGACGGCCTGGTGGTTGGTGGAGCGCCGGGAGGCGCTGCGCCCTACGTCACTGGGCGCGCGCGGTTCACCTTGCCGCGCGAGGTGGGTACGTTAATCCTGCCTCAAGGGTGCCCGCTGGTGCCCTGGCGCCTCCCGCCGCTCCACCCCCTCGCGCAGGTCGCGAGGGAAATAGCAAACCTCGGACGCATCGCGCCGCGAGAACGCGGAACCATGTCCGTCATTCCGGGGCGCTTGCGCCCTTGCGCGAGCGAACCCGGAATCCAGACGTGGTGAACTCGGCGATCTAACGCCTCTGGATTCCGGGTTCGCGCATCCAAGTCGGCTGTTGCCGACTTGGATAATGATATTGCCGAACTCGGTTAAACCCGAGTTCGGTGGCGCGCCCCGGAATGACGAATGAATGGCTGTTTGAAATTCGAATTCAGCGCGTAGGGCGCAATAAGCGGCGCGTCAGCGACGCGCATTGCGCCGCCTTACGCGAAAGTGCGGAGGACAGATGGCGCAATGCGCTTCGCTTATTGCGCCCTACGCGCTCTGGCAGAGAGACCAACCGTCCCGTCATCCTGAGGTGCTCGCCCTCTTGGGCGAGCCTCGAAGGATGGAAGCGAATACAGTGCCCGCGGCCATCCTTCGAGACGCCGCGCAAGAGCGCGGCTCCTCAGGATGACGGTTGAATGTGCGAGTCGGAAATGTGCTTTGGCGGGAACGTGCGGGGACGACGCGGGATCTGTGTCGAGCCTGTGCTCGACAAAAAGCCCGGGCGACCGGCCCGGGCTTTTCGAAACGTGAAGCGCAGCGCGATCAGGCGGCGGGCGCAAAGATCTTCGACGCGTTGGCCTTGATCGGCTCGGCGGTCTCGGCGGCGATCTTCTTGGTGAGCTCGGCGAGCTCCTTGGCCTGCGCGGTCAGGGTTTCGAACTGCTTCTTGCTATAGCCGGTCCACAATTCGCCGGCCTGCGGCAGCGTCTTCACGCCGAGCAGTTCCTGCGCGAAATCGAAGGTCGCGGTGGTGTTGGCCTGCATGAACTCGAGCAGTTTTGCGGAATATTCGCTGGCGCCCTTGCCGACGGAGCCGAACACCGCCTCGATGGTGCTGTTATGGCTTTCGGCGACGTCCTTGAATTTCGCGTAGGAGTCGCGGGCCTGCGACAGGCCCTTCTCGGCGAGCGCGCGCATCTGCTCGGGCGCCTGGAACGGGATGACGGAAGCAGAGAACGGATCGGTAGCGTTAGTCATGCGGGAATCCTTGTGCATCGGGGTGAACGCGGTGTGACCCCTGAAAAATGGCGGTCAGCCCTCAACAAGGGCTGGATCATCGGATGGGATCACGGGGAGCCCCCTCCTCGGGGACTCCCACACTTAACGCCCTTATCATGTCAATTTTGTGCAACGCAACGCAACTTGAGGTGCAATGCCGCATGGCAGCCCCCGGCCGAACGCACGTTCCGGTCAGGAAACCTCGGTTTCCGGGTTTCGACCCGAATTAAGGTTATCGCCGCTTAAGCTGCCTCCGCGGCGGCTGGAGCGTGGACCCGACGGGGCGAGGGCGCGATACTAACGGTCTGTTAAGGCTGTCATTCTTTGGCCGTCGAGTTCTGACGGCATGCCAAGGCCCAATACAAGGCCCAATCCATCCATCATGCAGTGCAGATGAATCACGCGGATTTCCAGTTGCGGAATGGTGCCGATCCCAAGCTCGCGACTCATGCTGCGAGCCCCTTGCCGGCATGGTTGTGGTCGACCGACGGCGCGCGGATTCTCTGGGCCAATCCGGCCGGCGCAAACCTGTTCGGCGCGGCGGATGCCGCAGTGCTTGCGGCGAAAACGCTCGGTCCCGCCGATCCGCATCGGCGTCAGGTGGCGCAACTCGCCGGCCGCCTGCTGCCGACCGGCGCCACGCGCCTCGAACGGCTGCGCGGTTTCGGCGCCGCGTTCGGCACGCTCGCGACCTGCGCCTGCTCGCGGCTGGATTTTGCCGACGGCGGCGCCGGCGTGCTCGTCGTCGCGATGCTTACCCCGGGAGAACTGCAGCGACTAAGTGCCCCCGGGCGGATCGCGCCCGCGCACCGGGAACAGCGCCCGTCCTTGCAACAAATGGCCGGCGCTGCCGATCCGGCTGCTCCGGAACAGCCGACCGATGCCGTCGAGGCGACCGGGCATCTCGTGGTCGAGCCATTGCCCGAATCATCCGTTCGTGCGGAGATCGCGCCGACGCATCAGCCGGATGCCGCGGCGATGGACCGATCGACACCTGACTACGAAAATCCAGCTGATATCAGCGAGGCGCCGGCCGAATTCGCCTTGATCGATGAGGCCGTGGAGCCGGCGGCAGAACCAGTGGCCGAACACATCGTGGCGAACCAATCGCCCGCCGAAATTCATGACGAAGAACCTTCCCCCTTCGTCGAAGCCGTCGCCGACGAGCCATCGCAACCGTCAGAGGCCGAACGTTCACTCGATGCATCGCCTGCGGTTGAAACGATACTCAGCGATGAACTGCCGCCGCCGCTGCAAACCATAGAACCTCGGCCCCGCCCCGTTCCCGTGCCGCCATGGCTGGACCAGCCGCCGCACCCGCGGCGGCATCCGCTGCGCTTCATGTGGCAGATGGACGCCGAAGGCCGCTTCCTGCTCGGCTCCGATGAATTCACCCGCCTGATCGGCGCGCGTACCGCCGCTAACTTCGGCCGGCTCTGGAGCGAAATCGCCGATGTTTTCGGCCTCGATCCGGAGGGCCGCGTTCTCCAGGCCGTCGCCACCCGCGACACCTGGAGCGGCATTGCGCTGGACTGGCCGGTCGATGGCGGTGCGCGGTTGCGCGTGGAATTGTCGGGACTGCCGATGTTCGACCGCGCGCGCAATTTCGTCGGCTATCGCGGGTTTGGCGTCTGCCGCGATCTCGAGGGCCTGGCGCGGCTCGACGCGCTGCGCCGCACCGAATTCTTCAGCGACCCGGCGCCGCTGCCGCTCTCCGCCGACGTGGCGCAGGCGGCTCCCGCTGAAGATACCACCGCCGCGAAGGTCGCGGCGGAGCCTGACGTTCCCTCCCACGTTTCGGAATTGCCGGCATCGATTGCAGCTGAGACTTCACACCCAACCGATTTGGAACATCAAGTGGACAATCAATTGGAACCCCCCAAAAACGTCCTGCCGTTCCGGCCGGTCAACGAACAGAGGTCGCCGTCGCTGACGCCGGTCGAAAGCAACGCCTTCAACGAACTTGCGCGGCAATTGGCGGCGCGGCTCGAGAACGAAACCGGCGGCGCAGAAACGCCCGCACTATCCGATGCACCCGAAACGGCCGCCGCGACGGAAGCATCCGAACCGGCCGCCGGCCGGCCCGACTGGCTGTCGCATCCGGAGCCGCCGCCGCGCGGCGAGACCGCACGCGACAGGACATTGCTCGACCTCGTTCCCACCGGCGTGCTGATCTACCGGCTCGACCGGCTGCTCTACGCCAACCCGGCGTTTCTCACCTGCGTCGGCTATGACAGCCTGCACGCGCTGGAAGAGGCCGGCGGCCTTGACGCGTTGCTGGTCGAGCCCGGCGTCTCCAGCGCCAGCAGCACGTCGGACACCGGCACCCCCGTCACCATTTCCGCCACGCAGCCGGCGTCCGGGCGCGCGCCGCCGTCGGCCACCGACGCCCATCTGCACGCGATTGCGTGGGACGGCGAATCCGCGCATGCGCTGATCTGCCAGGCGCCGCGCACTGAACCGGAAGCGGTTGCCGCGCTTGCCGCGCCCGAGCCGTCGCAAGTCGGCCACGCGAATGCCGAGGAACTCGGCGCCATCCTCGACACCACCGCGGAAGGCATCGTGATGTTCGACGCGCAAGGCAACCTCAATTCCTGCAACCGCAGCGCCGAAGCGCTGTTCGGCTATGACGGCGACGACCTCGTGCGGCGCAATCTCTCGGAACTGTTCGCGCCCGAGAGCCAGCGCGTGGTGCAGGACTATCTCGAACGCATCAGGGACGACGGCGCCGCGAGCCTGCTCGATCACGGCCGCGAGGTGCTGGGCCGGGTGCGCGAGGGCGGTCTCATTCCGCTGTCGATGACCATGGGGCGGACGCAGGCCGACAGCCCGAATTTCTTCGCGGTGTTCCGCGACCTGTCACCTACGAAAAAGAGCGAAACCGAACTGCAGCAGGCGCGGCGGCTGGCCGATCGCTCGGTCAACGCCAAGGCCGACGTGCTGGCGCGGATCAGCCACGAGGTGCGCACGCCGCTGAACGCCATCATCGGCTTTGCCGAAGTGATGATCGACGAGCGTTTCGGCGCGCTCGGCAACGAGCGCTACGTCGAATACATGAAGGACATCCGCGCCTCCGGCGAACGCGTCATCGCCATCATCAACGACCTCAACGATCTGTCGCGGATCGAAACCGGCAAGCTGGATCTCGCCTTCGCCAACCAGAATCTCAACGACCTGGTCGAGCAATGCGTAGCCGTGATGCAGCCGCAGGCCAACCGCGAACGCATCATCATCCGCACCTCGCTGGCGCATACGCTGCCGCCTGTGGTGGCCGACGCGCGCGCGTTGCGCCAGATCGCTTTGAACCTGATCGGCAACTCGATCCACCTTGCGAACGCCGGCGGCCAGGTCATCGTTTCCACCGCGCTGTCGGATTTCGGCGACGTGGTGCTGCGCGTCCGCGACACCGGCCACGGCATGAACGACAACGAGGTCGCCGCCGCCATGGAGCCGTTCCGCACCCAAGCGCCGGCGGACCAGACTTCCGGCGCGGGCGTCAGCCTGTCGCTGACCAAGGCGCTGGTCGAAGCCAACCGCGCCCAGTTCCAGATCAAGACCGGCGGACATTCCGGCACGCTGATCGAGGTCACGTTCGGACGGGCGATGGCGCGGGTGTAGGAAGCGCGTGCCCCGGACGCAGCGCAGCGCGTAGCTCTTCGCGAAGCGGTGCGCTGCAGAGCCGGGGCCGTAACGCACACCGGTGTTTGGTACGGTCCCGGCTCTGCGGAGCGGCATGAAGAATGCCGCACCGCGTCCGGGACACAGACTCACGCGTTCTTCAGCGCGACCCGGAAGTCCGCTTCGGTCTTCGACTTCACCTCGTCCAGCGTGACGCCGTCGGCGAGTTCGATCAGCGCCATGCCGTCCTTGCCGTGCTTGTCGATGGTGAAGACCGCGAGGTCCGTGACCACCATGTCGACCACGTTCTCGCCGGTCAGCGGCAGGTTGCACTTATGCAAGAGTTTCGGGCCGTCCTTGGCGGAATGCTCCATCACCACCACGACGCGCTTGACGCCTGCGACCAGGTCCATCGCGCCGCCCATGCCCTTGACCATCTTGCCGGGGATCATCCAGTTGGCGAGATCGCCGTTTTGCGCGACCTGCATCGCGCCCAATATCGACAGGTCGATATGGCCGCCGCGCACCATGCCGAAGGAATCGGCAGAGGAGAAATAGCTGGTGGTCGGCAATTCGCTCACGGTCTGCTTGCCGGCGTTGATCAGGTCGGCGTCTTCCTCGCCCTCGTAAGGGAACGGCCCCATGCCGAGCATGCCGTTCTCGCTCTGCAAGACGACGTCCATTCCGTCCGGAATGTAGTTCGATACCAGCGTCGGAATCCCGATGCCGAGGTTGACGTAATATCCGTCGCGCAACTCCTTGGCCGCGCGCGCGGCCATCTGATCGCGGGTCCAGGCCATCAGACTTCCTCTCCAGTAGCTGCCGGCGCCGCCGCCTTGTCGGCGCGCGGGCGGGTATTGCGGAATTCGATACGCTTCTTGCCGGTGCCGACTTCGATGATGCGTTTGACGAAGATGCCGGCGGTATGGATGTGGTCGGGGTCGATCTGGCCGGCCGGCACAAGGTGCTCGACCTCGGCGACGGTGATCTTCGCCGCGGTGGCCATCATCGGATTGAAATTCCGCGCGGTCTTGCGGTAGACGAGGTTGCCGGCGGTATCGCCCTTCCAGGCATGGACGATGGCGAGATCGGCGAACAGCCCGCGCTCCATCAGATATTTCTCGCCGTCGAATTCCTTCACTTCCTTGCCCTCGGCGATCAGCGTGCCGACGCCGGTCTTGGTGTAAAAGGCCGGGATACCGGCGCCGCCGGCGCGGATGCGCTCGGCCAGCGTGCCCTGCGGGTTGAATTCGAGTTCGAGCTCGCCGGCCAGATATTGCTGGGCGAACAGCTTGTTCTCGCCGACATAGGACGAGATCATTTTCTTGATCTGGCGGGTTTCCAGGAGGCGGCTGAGGCCGATGCCATCGACACCGGCATTGTTGGAGATCACCGTCAGGTTCTTGACGCCGGAATCCCGGATCGCATCGGACAGCGTCTCGGCGATGCCGCACAGGCCAAAACCGCCGGACATGATCATCATGCCGTCCTTGAGAATGCCTTCGAGTGCCGATTTGGCGTCGGGATAGACCTTGTTCATGGGTATTGCGACCTGATGGAGGAAAAGACTATTAGGCGAAATCTTCGCAGTGCGTCAATGACGGGCGATTCGCCGCGCCAAGGCCTCAAACACAGCCTTGAAAGCGTCAAGAAAACCCATCAAGTTGCTTAAAGTTGGCGGGTAGGGATGCCCCGCCTGACGTTTCAGCCTCAAACTTAGCCTTTGAACCCGATCCGGATATGTCATTGCCGATGGCCCAGGGAATGAAACGGCTCGGGATGCCGATTGCGGCGCTGTTCGGCACAGTCCTGATCGCCCTGATCGCGATGTCCTGGTTCCTCAACCGGGACGCCTTGCGTGCCGCGGTGGAAGCGCAGATCCGCGCCGTCACCGGGCTCGAACTGGTGGTCAATGGCAGCATCGACGTTTCGGTATTTCCCGGCAGCTACGTCTCGTTCCACGACGTCGGCCTCAAGGGCGGCGGGGCCGGCGAGCCGGCGCTGTCGGTCGATGTCCTGACCGCCAATCTGCGCCTGCTGCCGCTGTTGCTGCGGCGTTTCGAAATCGCCGACGTCATGATGCTGCGCCCGCATATCCGCGTCGTCCGCTCAGCCGACGGCCAGAGCAACTGGACGCCGTTCATCGATACGCTGACGCGCACCATGAAACCCGGCGCCGACAACCAGTTGTCGTTTTCCGAAATCCGCATCCAGGACGGCGTCCTGAGTTATCTCGACGAGGCCAACCGCGTGTCGGAAGACGTCGGCGATATCGACCTGTCGCTGGCCTGGCCGTCGATCTCGCGCTCCTTTGCGGCGACCGGGCAATTCGACTGGCGCGGCGAGCGCGTCGACGGCAGCATCAGCGTCAGCGACTTCGTCGCGGCGCTGTCCGGCGAACGCTCCGGTCTGAAGGCGCGGCTGGCGAGCGCGCCGCTGAAAATCGCCTTCGACGGCGCGGTCGCCAACCGCACCAGCATGCTGATGGAGGGCACGCTGACCGCCGACAGCGTGTCGCTGCGCAATGCGCTGCGCTGGACCGGGCAGACGCCGCCCGCCGGCACCGGCGGGTTCGGCCGCTTCGCCCTGAAGGCGCGCGCCAATATGGTGGGCGCCTCGATTGCGCTGACCAACGTCAATGTCGAACTCGACGGCAATGTCGCCGAGGGCGTGATGACCTACTCGAACAACGGCCGCCAGACCCTGCAGGCGACGCTGGCCGCCGGCGCGCTGGATTTTACGCCTTACCTCTCGACCGTGCGCCTGCTTGCCAGCGGCCAGCGCGACTGGAACCGGCAGTTGTTCGACCTCAATTCGCTGACCACCACCGATCTCGACATGCGGCTGTCGGCGGCGAAGGTCATTGTCGGAAAATCCACGCTCGGGCGTACCGCGCTCGGCGCCAATTTGCGCGGCGGCACGCTGGCGCTCAGCATCGGCGAGGCGCAGATGTATGGCGGCATCGCCAAGGGCTCGTTCAATATCGCGCGCTCCGACGCGGTCGTCGACGTCAAGGCGCAATTCCAGTTCATCGACGTGGACCTGTTGTCCTGCGCCAGCGAGCTGTTCGGCGTCACCAAGCTCACCGGCCGCGGCAATCTCAATGTCGCGCTGGAAGCCACCGGCAACAGCCCGTTCGGGCTCGCGCAATCGCTCGACGGCACCGCCGCGCTCACCGGCCACGATGGCGCCATCTCCGGCTTCAACGTCGAACAGTTGTTGAAACGGCTGGAGCGCCGGCCGCTGTCCGGCGGCGGCAGTTTTCGCTCGGGGTCCACGCCTTACAACAATCTGACCATTGCGCTGAAATTCAGTGACGGCATCGCCACCACGGAAGAGGTGCGTATCGAAGGGCCGGCGGCGCGGGTCACGCTGACCGGCACCGCCTCGGTGCCCGCGCGCGAATATGATCTGAAGGGGGTCGCCAGCCTGACCTCGGCGCCGAACGCGCCGCCCGGATTCGACCTGCCGTTCATCATCCAGGGGCCGTGGGACGATCCCTTGATCTTTCCCGAACCGGAAAGCCTGATCCGGCGCTCGCCGGGTGCCGCGCCATTGCTGGACGCGGTGAAGGACCGCAAGACCCGCGACGCGGTGCGCTCGGCGATCGAGCGCTATACCGGGCAGAAAGTAACACCCGAAGCCGCCGCGCCTGCGGCAGCCAGCGCGCCCGCGACCGAGGCGCCGAAGGGGAATTGAAACAGCCGTCGTCCCGGCGAACGCCGGGACCCATAACCACCGAGGTCGGTGGTTGCAGAAGGCCTTTGCCCCATTGCCCAAACGAGACGACACGGCGTATGGGTCCCGGCGTTCGCCGGGACGAACTCGTTGCTACAGCGGCGCCGCGGTCTCCCCCCGCGCGCCCGACAGTTTCGACGCCAGCGACGCCGCCACGATCACCACGGCGATCAATCCGATGATCAGCGTGCAGATCGCGTTGATCTCCGGCTTCACGCCTAACCGCACCTCCGAATAGATCCGGATCGGCAACGTCGCCGAGCCCGGGCCGGTGGTGAAGCTGGCGATCACCAGGTCGTCCAGCGACAGCGTAAACGCCAGCATCCAGCCCGCCGCGATCGACGGCAGCATCAGCGGCAGCGTCACCGCGACGAACGCCTGCACCGGATTGCAGCCGAGATCCATCGCGGCTTCCTCGAGGCTGCGGTCGAGCGCGCCCAACCGCGCCTGCACCACGGTGGCGACGAAGCACATGGTCAGCGTGGTATGGGCGATGGTGACGGTCCAGAAGCCGCGCTCGGCATTGAGCGCCACGAACAGCAGCAGCAGCGACAGCCCGGTGATCACTTCCGGCATCACCAGCGGCGCGTAGAGCATGCCGGAAAACAGCGTGCGGCCCTTGAACCGCTCGCCGCGCGACAGCGCCACCGCGGCCAGCGTGCCGAGCAGCGTCGCCGCGGTGGCCGACACCACGCCGACGCGAAAACTCATCCAGGCGGCGTCGAGCATCGCGCGATCATTGAAGAACTCGCTGTACCACCGCGTCGACCAGCCGCCCCACACCGTCACCAGCCGGGACGCATTGAACGAATAGATCACCAGGATCACGATCGGCAAATACAGAAACGCCAGCCCCAGCACCAGCGCGGTGACGTTGAGGGCTGAGAGTTTTTTCAACGCCATCAGCGCGCCTCCAGCTGGCGGCGCTGCAGCCGGTCGTAGGTGAGCAGCGGCGCCAGCAGCAGGACGAGCAGCACCACGGCGGTCGCGGAGGCCACCGGCCAGTCCTTGTTGGTGAAGAATTCCAGCCACAAGGTCTGTCCGATCATCATGCTGTCGGAGCCGGCCAAGAGATCGGGGATCACGAATTCGCCGACGATCGGGATGAAGCACAGCAATACGCCGGCGCCGACACCCGGCAGCGACAGCGGAAACGTCACCAGCCAGAACGCCTGGGCTCGCGACGCGCCGAGGTCGGAGGCCGCCTCCAGCAGCGCCGGATCCATCTTCGACAGCGTCGCATAGAGCGGCAGGATCATGAACGGCAGATAGGAGTAGACGATGCCGAGATACATGGCGCTGTCGGTCGACAGCCAGACCACCGGCGCGGAGACGATATGCAGCGCCAGCAGCGTCTTGTTGAGCAGCCCGTCATGCTGCAGGATGTTGATCCAGGCATAGATGCGGATCAAAAACGAGGTCCAGAACGGCACGATCACCAGCATCATCGCCACGCTCTGCCAGCGCTGCGGCAGCCGCGCCATGCCATAGGCGACGGGGTAGCCGATCGCGAGCAGGACCGCGGTAGAGATGACGGCGACGACGATGCTGCGCAGATAAGACAGCACATAGAGATTGTCGGAGATCAGCAGCTTGAAATTCTCCAGCGACAGCATCGCAAGTGCCGTCTCTATGGCCGTCCAACCCTGCGTCAGGTCGAACTGCGGAGCGTAAGGCGGCTGCGCGATCGCGGTCTGCGACAGGCTGATCTTCAGCACAAAGCCGAACGGCACCAGGAAGAACAGCAGCATCCACAGATACGGCGCGATCGCCGCGAAGCGGGCCGGGCGCGCAAAGATGCGGCGGGCGCTCATCGTCGCGTCGTTCCGGCACTGACCGTCATCCTGAGGTGCTCGCCGCCTTGGCGGCGAGCCTCGAAGGATGGGCCACAGGCGCCCGCGGCCATCCTTCGAGACGCCGCGCAAGCGCGCGGCTCCTCAGGATGACGAGCGGTGTTTGCGGATCGCGTGCTCATCTCACTGCTCCAGCACCACGCAATCGTCGGGCGTGAACCATGCCGTCACGCGCTGGCTTGCGCTGTAGGCGTCCATGTCGAGCCGCGCGGTGTTGGCCATCGAGGCGCGCAAGACGGCGCCGCTGTCGAGCTTCACCTTGTAGGTGGTGACGCCGCCGAGATAGTTGACTTCGGTGACCACGCCTTCGAGCCGGTTCATCGGAATCGCGCCGGCGTCCGACACCGGGCCGCGCCGCGACAGTTTTACTTTCTCAGGCCGGATCGCGACGCAGATCGTGGTCTTGCTGAGCGGCTGCCGTGGCTCCGCGGCGACGATGGTGCCGGCATCGCGCGTCACGATGGTCAGGAGATGCGCGTCGCGGGTTTCGATCTGCCCTTCGATCATGTTGATGTCGCCGACGAACTCGGCAATCCACCGCGAGCTGGGGGCCTCGTAGAGCTGCCGCGGCGTCGCTACCTGTTCGAGCCGGCCGGAATCCATCACGCCGATGCGGTCGGCCACCGTCATGGCTTCTTCCTGGTCGTGGGTGACGATAATGAACGTCATTCCCAGCCGCCGCTGCAGCTCAGTCAGTTCTCCTTGCGTGTTTTCGCGCAGCTTCTTGTCCAGCGCCGCCAGCGGCTCGTCCAGCAGCAGCACCTGCGGACGCCGCGCCAGCGAGCGCGCCAGCACCACGCGCTGCTTCTGTCCGCCGGAGAGCTGATCCGGCTTGCGTTTTTCCAGTCCCTCAAGCTTGACCAGCGCGACCATCTCGGCGACGCGAGCATCGATCTGCGGCCGCGGCATGTTCGCGCGCTTCAGCCCGAAAGCGATATTGTCGCGCACGTTGAGATGCGGAAACAGCGCGTAGTTCTGGAACATCATGTTGACAGGACGCTGATGCGGCAGCACCTGCGCGATGTCCTTGCCGCCCAGCAGGATTTTGCCGGCGTCCGGCGTCTCGAAGCCGGCGAGCATGCGCAGCAGCGTGGTCTTGCCGCAGCCGGACGGCCCCAGCAGTGCAAAAAACTCTCCGGCGCGGATGTCGAGTGAGAGCTTGTCGACCGCGGTGAAGCGGCCGAAGCGCTTTGTCACGCCGTCGATCCGCAATAGCGGCATGTCGGCCGCGACGGCGGGCGGCTCGGTTTTCGCCGAATCCTTCAGAGAATCGTTAGGAGAAACGTCTTCGGTCATGATTCCAGCCGGCCCGGGTCCCGCGCACGCTAGCGGCGGACCGGCTTCGGCTCAACCGCGGCGCCCGCGCGACCACAACATTATCAGCGGCTCCGCGCTGTCGCCGGCGGGTCGGCCATGGTATCGTCGCCGATCAGCCAACGAAGATTGGTTCAGACAGTGGGGTGGAAAGAATCATGACCAGACGGTTCAAGCTGGCCGCGTTTGTTTGCGTGTCGTTGGTAGCCGGCGCCGGCGGTGCCTATGCGCAGAGCCAGGTGATCGGCGCGCCACCCGAAGCGTCAAACATGAAACTGGTCGGAACCAGCGACCTGCAGGCGCGCAGCGCCTATCAGCCGACCATCCATCATCAGGGCGAGCGGTGGATCGCCTATATCGGCCATCACGGCGGCACCGACGACATTCCGGCGCCCGTCAATCCGCAGACCGGCAAGCCCGAGCCCAACGGCACCTCCATCGTCGATGTCACCGATCCGGCGCAGCCGAAATATCTGCGGCATATCCCGGGGCTGGAAGGCAAGTACGAGGCCGGCGGTGCGCAGATGGTGCGCATCTGCGACGGCAAGGCGCTGCCCAAGGGCGACCGCAACGCCGTCTACATGCTGCGCAGCTTTGGCGGCGAGGCGCATGAAATCTGGAATGTCGCCGACCCCGCCAATCCCGTTCTGATCACCCGGCTTGGCGGGCTGAAGGACACCCACAAGAACTGGTGGGAATGCGACACCGGCATTGCGTTTCTTGTATCGGGCGCCCCCGATTGGCGCACACGGCGCATGACGCAGGTCTACGACCTCAGCGATCCGGCGAACCCGAGGAGAATCCGCGATTTTGGACTGCCGGGTCAGGAGCCCGGCTCGACGGGTGCGGTGCCGACCGAGCTGCACGGGCCGATTTCGACCGGGCCCGAGGGAAACCGCGTCTATTTCGGATACGGCACCAACAAGGGCGGCTTTCTGCAGATCGTCGATCGCGAAAAACTGCTCAACGGGCCGAAGGAGCCGACGCCGGACAATCTGCGCTCTCCCGAAATCTCCCGGCTGGCGCTGTCGGCCTTCAACGGCGCGCATACGGTGTTTCCGATGAAGGGCATGCCGATCGCGGAGTTCGCCAACGACAAGGACGGCAGGATCCGCGACATCGTGATGATCGTCGACGAGGCGATCCTGAACGAATGCAACGAGCCCCGGCAGATGGTGTGGTTCGCCGACGTCACGGTCGAGAACCGGCCGATGATGATTTCGAGTTTTACCGTGCCCGAAGCCAGCGGTTCGTTCTGCGAACGGGGAGGCCGGTTCGGCGCGCATTCGTCCAACGAGAGCATGGCGCCGGTGTATTACAAGAAGGTGGCGTTCATCGCCTTCTTCAATGCCGGCCTTCGCGCGCTCGACATCCGCGATCCGTATCATCCCAAAGAAGTCGGCTACTTCATTCCATCGATTACGGCTGTGACCGACAAGCGCTGCGTGACCATCGAGGGCAAGGACCGCTGCAAGACCGCGATCCAGACCAACAATGTCGAGACCGACGCGCGCGGCTATATCTACATCGTCGACCGGGCGAATACCGGGATGCATATTCTTGAATTGACCGGTGCTGCGCGCGCTGTGGCGGGCTTGCAGTGAGCGATCGCCACACACACCGCCGTCATCCTGAGGAGCCGCGCCCTTGCGCGGCGTCTCGAAGGATCGGCCGCAAGCGCTTGTGGCGATCCTTCGAGGCTCGCCGAAGACGGCGAGCACCTCAGGATGACGGCGGTATGTGTGGCGACGGATATGAGAAGACATGCGCAAACTGCCGCTGATCGCGCTTGTACTTGCGCTGTGCACGCTGTCCGGCGTCGCGGCCTATGTCGGGGCGCGGCCTGCCGTTGCGGGCTGGCGCGAGATCGCCTGGCCATTTCCGCGCGACGGCTGGCCGGCGGGGCGGGCGTTTCGCTGTGACACGGCACTGTGCGGTGGCGAGGTTGAACTTTACGTGCGGCCGAAGATCGGCTTCTGCAATTGCGACTCCGGCGTCGCCGATGACGATGAGGTCGACCGCGTCGCGGATGTCGATCTGATCAGTGAGCGGTTCGTCGCGCCCGAACCGGGCAGGGTGGTTCAAGTCGCAAATATGTCCGGACGGATCAGGAACTATCATCTTCAGATGCAGGATGGTTCACGGCACGCGGCCGTCGGCATCGCCGTGTCCCGGCGCTGCGATCTTCTGGTGGTTGCCGCGCAGGGCAAAGCTCCGAGCTCGGGACTGCAACACATCGCGCTCGACTTTCTCGCTAAAGAAGACGTGACCCGATGGATGACCGCCGCGCTGGATGGCCGCTAACGATCTCGTGCCCCGGACGCAGCGCAGCGCGCCGTTCTTCACGGCGTGGTGCGCTGCAGAGCCGGGGCCGTAACGGACGCCGGTGTTCGGTACGGTCCCGGCTCTGCGGAGCGGCATGAAGAATGCCGCACCGCGTCCGGGACACGAGAGCGGTGATCGTGCATAATAGAGACGTCGTCTCACTTCATGCGAGTCCGTCCATGTCCCTGCAGCTCTATCTCGCCTTCGTCGCCGCCTGCATCGCGCTTGCGCTATTGCCTGGACCCGTGGTCACGCTGGTGATCGCCAACGGACTGCGCCACGGCACGCGTGCGGCGCTGATCAATATCGCCGGGGTGCAGGCGGGGCTGGCGATCGTGATCGGCATTGTCGCGGTCGGCCTGACCTCGCTGATGGCGACCATGGGCTACTGGTTCGACTGGGTGCGGTTTGCGGGCGCCGCCTATCTGGTCTGGCTCGGGATCAAATTGATTCGCGTCCCCGTCGAGGGCGTCGATGCCGACGCGCCGCCGCCTCCGCCGCGTGGCGGGTTTTTCCTGCAGGGTTTTCTGATCCTGCTCTCCAACCCGAAAGTGTTGGTGTTCTTCGGCGCGTTCATTCCGCAGTTCATGGACACGGAAAAGGATCACATCTCGCAGGTGGCGCTGCTCGGCGCCACCTTCATGGTCACCGGCGCGATCACCGACACCATCTACGCCGTGCTTGCGGGGCGCGCGCGGCTGTTCTTCTCGGGCGAGCGCACGCGGCTGTTGTCGCGCATCTCCGGCGGCTTCATGATCGGCGGCGGCATCTGGCTGGCGCTGACGCGGGCGCGGTAACTTGTAGCCCGGGTGAAGCGCAGCGAAACCCGGGATTCTTCGCGGCACTGTCCCCGGATTGCGCTTCGCTCCATCCGGGCTACAAATGCGACGCCCTTGGCTTGATCAGCGTCGCCTCGACCTCGGCGAAAATCCGCGCCAGCCGATCCGCCCATTGCCGCTCGCCGGACTGGTCCGCGATCAGATCCTGGCGGATTTCGATGCCTGAATTCATCAGCCCGCGCGCCTCGCCATGCACCGGAATGGTGTAGTCGGTCGCATCGCTGACCGCATACGGCTCGTTGTCGCCGACCACCAGATCGCCCTCGCCACGGAACAGCTGCAACAGCAGCGGCGGCAAGCGCGTATCGCGATGATAGAGCGTGCCGACATGCCATGGCCGCGCGATGCCTGCATAAATCGGCGTAAAACTGTGCAGCGACACCAGCACCGTCGGCATGCCCTCGCGCAAGCGCCGGTCGATCGCTTCCGCGATGCGGCGATGATACGGCTCGAAAATCGCCTGCCGCCGAGCCGCCGCCGCGGCGCGCGTCAGGCCTTCATTGCCGGGCACATTGGTGGCTTCGCTGACAACCGGAATCGAACTCGCCACGCAGGGCGGACGATTGCAGTCGATCACCAGCCGCGAGTAGCGCTGCGCGATCAGATGCGCGCCAAGATGGCTTGCCAGCTGCTCGGCGACGCCGGCTATTCCGATATCCCAGGCGATGTGCCGCGTGAGTTCGCCCGCCGGCAGGCCGAGATCGCCCAGCGCCCGCGGAATCAAGCGTCCATAGTGATCGCAGGTCAGCAGATAAGGCGAGCGGCCCGCGGCATTTTCTTCAAATACCGGCGGAACATCTGCGGCTTCCAGGAGTAATGGTGTGTCTCCGGCGCTGTCCAAAACCATTCCTTTAGTTGTTGCCTAACGAAGCAGCATACCGACCTAGGAATAAGCAGGGATCGGTATAGATTTGAGTGCACAAAATCACGATATGATTGCTTCGACGATGCCGCTACTGACGATTCATCACAAGACCGAATATCGCTATACGCATCCGGTGGCGTTCGGCGAACATCGCGTCATGCTGCGCCCGCGCGACGGACACGACCTGCGCGTGTTGGCGGGCAAGCTCGAGATCACGCCGGAGCCGATGACGCTGCGCTGGATTCACGACGTGTTCGGAAACAGTGTCGCGATCGCGACCTTCGACGAGCGCGCCAGGACGCTGTCGGTCACCAGCACCGCGACCATTGAACACATGCCCGCCGATCCGTTTCAGCTTACCCCCGACGATCCGGCGTATTTCTATCCGTTCCTGTATGACGACGAGGAAATCCTCGACCTCAGGGAATTCATCGCGCCGCAGTATGGCGATCCCGACGGCGAGCTTTCCGCTTGGGCGCGGAATTTTCTCGACCCCGAGGGGCCGACGCCGACCTTCAATATCCTGAGCGGCATGACCCATGGCATCCACAACGCGTTCAGCTATCGCAAGCGGCACGAGCGCGGCACCCAGCATCCCCTGGATACGTTGCAGACCAGATCGGGCACCTGCCGCGACTACGCGCTATTCATGATCGAGGCGCTGCGCCGGCTCGGTATCGCCGCGCGCTTTGTGTCGGGCTACCTGTTCGTTCATGGCGACCGTGAACACGGCTATGTCGGCGGCGGCTCCACCCATGCCTGGGTGCAGGTCTACCTTCCGAGCGCCGGCTGGATCGAGTTCGATCCGACCAACGGCATCATCGGCAGCCGCGATCTCATCCGCGTGGCGGTCGCGCGCGATCCGCGCCAGGCCATCCCGCTGCACGGCACGTATCTGGGTTCGGCTGACGCGTTCGTCGGCATGGACGTCAGCATCAATGTGGTCTCGGCCGGCGAAGAGGCGAAGGTGTAACATGGAGATCAAGGTTGGATTCGAGCTGAGCTACACCGCCGTCAACCCGACGCCGATGGTGACCATGCTCAACATTCATCCCTCGCGCTTCGCCGATATCGTCGGCACCGAGACCGTCGTTGCCGAAGCCAACGTGCCCGGTGCTGCGCCGAACGTGCCGATCGGATTCTATCGCGACAGTTTTGGCAATGTCTGCGGCCGGCTGACCGCGCCGGCCGGCGGCGTCACCTTCCGCGGCAGTGCGGTAGTGCGCGATTCCGGATTGCCCGACGTGGTCAATCCGGCCGCGCAGCAGGTCGCGGTCGATCAATTGCCGGACGAACTGCTGCTGTACCTGATGCCGAGCCGCTATTGCGAGACCGACAAGCTGACCGACGTCGCCTGGTCGCGCTTCGGCAACACGCAGCCGGGCTGGGAGCGCGTGGTGGCGATCACCGACTTCGTGCACCATCATGTCACCTTCGGCTATCAGCACGCCCATCACATGAAGTCGGCGCATGACGTCTACGAGCAGGGCGCGGGCGTCTGCCGCGATTTCGCGCATCTGGCGCTGACGTTCTGCCGCTGCATGAACATCCCGGCGCGCTATTGCACCGGCTACATGGGCGACATCGGCATCCCCCCGGATCCCGCGCCGATGGATTTTTCCGGCTGGTTCCAGGTCTATCTGTCGGGGCAGTGGTACACGTTCGACGCCCGCCACAACCATCCGCGTATCGGCCGCATCCTGATGGCCACCGGCCGCGACGCCGCCGACGTGGCGCTGACCACGAGTTTCGGCCGGATGGACCTCACGAAATTCCTCGTCATCAGCGACGAGGTGGTGCCGGCGTAGCGGGCCACGCCTCCATTCATCGTCATGCCCGGGCTTGTCCCGGGCATCCACGTCTTCCTTGCTCGCCGCGTGGCAAGACGTGGATGGCCGGGACAAGCCCGGCCATGACGAGGAATTCCGATGCGGCGATGGGTCGGTTGAACGTCACGCCGGAATTCCGCTACAAGCGGTCGGCGCGCTGAACTCTTCGGCGCGGGAAGCGTTATGGCTCCGACTGGAGACGGAGATTGTCCTCTTCCGACCAAAAAAGCGAGGCTGATCTCAGAGCTGACGCGAGGCCGGCCGGCGCCGATTCCAGCGTTACGCCGCAACAGATATGGGCCTCGCTGCGGACCCTGGCGCGACAGATCGCGGTTTTTGTGTCGGTAACGATACGAAGCGTTTGCCGCCGCGGAATGAACTGGTTGAGAGACCGGCATTCGGCCATTCGCTCGGCCGGAGCAGGCTTCAGCGATCGATGGCCGGACGTGAAGACAGGCTTGGCGTCATCGGCCGCAAAATTCCGGCGGGCAAGCGTTGACCTGAAATCGCGCGTCCAGGCTCTGCAGCTCGGCAGGTCCTGGCCGCGCCTTGGTCCGGTGAAATTTCGTGCGAAATATTTCCTTGCGTCGCTTGCGGTCATCCTGGTTCTATTGTCCGGACTGATCCTGTACAGCGTCGCCACGCTGCCGATTGCCGGCGGGCTGCAGGTCGAGCCGACCCAGAGCGCGGTGACCATCGAGAGCGCCAAAGGCGAGGCCTTTGCGACGCGCGGCGTCTTCAAGGGCGACAGGCTGACCGCTCAGGATCTTCCGCCGCATCTGGCTCAGGCGATCATCGCGATCGAGGATCGGCGGTTCTACCAGCACTCGGGCGTGGATATCAGAGGAATTTTGCGCGCCGGCTGGCGCAATTCCCAGGCTGGCGGCGCACGGGAGGGCGGCAGCACGATCACGCAGCAGCTTGCGCGGCTGATGTTCCTGTCTCCCGAACGGACCTTTCGCCGCAAAACCCAGGAGGCGCTGCTCGCGATCTGGCTGGAGGGCCAGTTGACCAAGGAGGAGATTCTGCTGCGCTACCTGAACACGGCGTATTTCGGCGCCGGCGCCTACGGCGTGGACGCCGCGGCCAAACGATATTTCGGCAAGAAGGCGGGCGAACTCACGCTGGCTGAGTCCGCGATGCTTGCCGGCCTGGTGCGCGCGCCGTCGCAGCTGGCTCCGACCCGCAATTTCGGTGGCGCCAAGGAGCGGCAGGAAACCGTGCTGCAGGCCATGGTGGACATCAAGGCAATATCCGCCGCGGAAGCCGAGTCCGCCCGTACGCAAAAGGTCAATCTGCGGACGCCGCCGGAAACGCCGCCCGGCGCCAACTATTTCGTCGACATGGTGGCCGGCGATCTCCGCCGTATCCTGGGCTCGTCGTCGGGCGATCTGACGCTTCGCACCACGCTCAATCTTGAACTGCAGCGCCTTGCGGAAGGCGTGATCGAACGCCGGCTGGAGCAGGAAGGCGCGAAGAAAAAAGTCTCGCAGGCAGCCCTGGTGGCGCTCGCGAAAGACGGCGCCGTGCTGGCGCTGGTCGGCGGGCGCGACTACGAAACCAGCCAGTTCAATCGCGCCACCCAGGCCAAGCGGCAGGCCGGATCGCTGTTCAAGCTGTTCGTCTATCTGACTGCGCTGCAGCGCGGCTACACCCCGCAATCGGTCGTCGTGGACAGGCCGACCCAGATCGGCGAATGGGAGCCGCAAAACTACAGCGGCGGCTTTCGCGGCAGCATGAGCTTGCGCAACGCGTTCGCGCATTCGATCAATACCATCGCCGTCCAGCTCAGCGATGAAGTCGGCATCCCCGCCGTCATCGACACCGCCAAGCGGATGGGCGTGCAGTCAACCCTGCCCGCGGTGCCGAGCCTGGCGCTCGGCTCGGCCGAGGTGACCCTGATGGACATGACGCGCGCATTCGGTTCGGTCGCGGCGGGGGTTCAATCGATCGAACCCTATGCAATCCGCTCGATTTCCGGCAATTCCCAACAGGCGCTCTACACCAAGCCGAATGCCGGCACCGAAGTTACCGGCCAGCTCGGCGCCTCGAGGGCGATGATGCTCGAATTGCTGCAGGCGGTGGTCAACGAAGGCACCGGAAAGGCGGCGCGGATTCCCAACGTTCCGGTCGCCGGCAAGACCGGCACCACGCAGGAATATCGCGACGCATGGTTCATCGGGTTTACCCCGGAACTTATTGTCGGCGTCTGGGCCGGCAACGACGACAACACCCCGACCAACCGGGTCACCGGCGGCGATCTTCCCGCCAATATCTGGCACGATTTTGTCAGCCGTGCGCTTCCGGTCATCTCAAAGCCGGCGGCGCAAGTGGCGCGGCGAAATTCGGATGCGCCGCCGGCGGAGGGTGCGGCGGCTGCGATCGGCCAGCAGGTCACCGATCCCGGCGCGCGCGGGGTCGCGGATGTCATCGACACCGCGACGCTTGCGATCCGCGGCAGATTGTTCAAGCTGGAAGGCGTCGTCGCCGACGACGACCGCCGCGCGCTGCGCGCGCTGTCGCGTTTTCTCCGCCGCCGCGAGGTAGTATGCGTCAACGCGCCGGCCGCCGAACGCTATCGCTGCAATGTGGACGGACAGAATTTGTCCGAGATCATCCTGAGCAACGGCGGCGCCCGCGCCACCCCGGACGCGCCCGCGGAACTGCTCGCCGCGGAAGACGAGGCGCGTTCCCAGCGGATTGGAATCTGGCGGAATATGTAACGTCGTCATGCCCGGGCTTGTCCCGGGCATCCATGTCTTTTTCTTCGTTCAGCGCGACAAGACGTGGATGGCCGGGACAAGCCCGGCCATGACGGAGTATAGCAGCTCGATGCAAAACTACCTCTTCGTCTACGGCACGCTGATGCGCGGCTTCGATCACCCGATGGCAAAACTGCTGTCGCGCAGCGCCGAATTCATCGGCGAGGCGCGCTGCCAGGGCCGGCTCTATCTGGTGAAGCATTATCCCGGCCTGGTATTGTCGGACGATGCGAGCGACGTGGTGTTCGGCGAACTGTTCCGCCTGCACACGCCAGGCACATTGTTTGCGACCCTGGATGAGTATGAAGGTTGCGGCCCGGGCGTCGCCTCGCCGCAATATCTGCGTCAGGTGCTGCCCGTGACGCGCGAGGACGGGACCGTCAGCGAAGCATGGACGTATGTTTACAACCGGCCGGTGGCAAAGCTGAAACGGATCGTGTCGGGCCGGTTTCTGGAAGAGTAATGGGCTCTATCATGCGCGTTTCACTTCGCGATTTCTCCGCATCCGACGCGGCGACCATTGATCGCCTCGCCGTAGCCTCGTTCAGCCAGTACAGCAGCGATTTTCAGGATTGGCCCGCGATGGTGCGTGTGCTTGAAAAAATGTCCGACATGGCTGCGAGCGCCGAGATCATCATCGCGGAGCATGAAGGCCGCGTCGTCGGCGCGGTCGGCTATGTGCCGCCGTCAGCACCGAAGGCGGCGCACTTCAAGCCGGAATGGCCGATCATTCGCATGCTGGTGGTTGACCCCGACGCACGCGGCATCGGCGCCGGCCGTGCGTTGACGGAAGCGTGTCTGGCCCGCGCCCGCCGCGATCACGCGGGCGAAATCGCGCTGCACACCAGCCCGATCATGACGGTGGCGCTGCCGATGTATCTGCGCATGGGTTTCGTGCGGGTCCGCGACGCGCCGCCGCTGTTCGGTGTTCCCTATGCGATTTACGTGAAAGCGCTGGAGGAGGCCGCTTGAGCGGTTAGGCGCGCTTCTTCGGTTTGGCCTTCTGCTGCATGTAGGATCGCAATACCGCATTGATGCGGCGCTGATAGCCGTCGCCTTCCTTCTTGAAGAAGTTCAGCACGTCTTCATCGACCCGGATGGAGATTGCCTGCTTTCTCGGAGGGACGACCAGAACGGCGTCCGACCAATCGATATCGAGGGGCACCGCATCAGGGTCGTTCGCGACCGCTTGGGTAATCTCCTCGTCGGTCAGCGCGTCGACGCGAGCCCAATCAGTCTTGCCCTTACGGCGGTCGCCCCATTTCCGCGTTACGATATTCTCTTTCTTCATTTTTCCTCGCGCGCCGAGCCGAGATGATCCGGATGACATCTGCCCGTTGTGTAAAAACAACAGCAATCAATCGGCCTTCCGAATGACCTATCGCGATCCAGCGCTTCTCATCGTTACGGTCGGATCGGCGAGCAATGATCGGCCCATAAAAGACCTCGATCGCTTCTTCGAAATCGATGCCGTGTTTAGCGCGATTTAGTTCGCTCTTCCGTTCGTCCCACTCGAATCCAATGACGGATTCGTAGCTGTATTTCTCTAACATGGGTAAGCTCTTGTTTTGTATCGCTACCCACGGACGCTTTCCTTCCTAAAATTTTTTATATTTGGCTATGTATATACATACGTATTTGATATTGTCAATCCCCCACTAAATCGATTGCTCGATTGGCAACGCCCGCGTCCTGTGTATATCCCGCATAACGCCCCCAATCCTGATATTTCCCCCCGCCATCCCTATATCGCTAATCGGTTGGCACCCACCCGCGACTCACCGCACACTCAACCCATGCGCTTCACGCCCGAATTTCTCGATGAACTGCGCGCCCGGCTTCCGGTTTCGGAAGTCGTGGGCCGGCGCGTGAAATTGAAGAAGGCGGGGCGGGAGTTCAAGGGGCTGTCGCCGTTCCAGCAGGAGAAGACGCCGTCGTTCACGGTGAACGACCAGAAACAGTTTTATCACGACTTCTCCACCGGCAAGCACGGCAACATCTTCGATTTTGTGATGGAGACCGAAGGCGTCAATTTCATCGAGGCGGTGGAGCGCCTTGCCTCGATGGCCGGCATGCCGCTGCCGGCGGTGACGCCGGATGCCGCGCGGCACGAGCAGCGCCGCAAGACGCTGTATGACGTGATGGAACTGGCGGCGAAATTCTTCGCCGACACGCTTGCTTCGCGGGGCGGCGCCAAGGCGCGCGGCTATCTCGGCGACCGCGCGATTTCGCCCGCCGTGCAACTGCAGTTTCGCATCGGCTATGCGCCGAACGAGCGTTTCGCGCTGAAGGAGCATCTCGGTAGCGCCGGCATTCCCGTCGAGGACATGATCGAGGCCGGCCTGCTCTATCACGGCGACGACATCCCGGTGCCGTACGATCGCTTCCGCGACCGCGTGATGTTTCCGATCGCGGACCTGCGCGGCCGGGTGATCGCGTTCGGCGGCCGTGCGCTGGAAAAAGACGTCTCCGCAAAATATCTGAATTCGCCGGAAACGCCGCTGTTTCACAAGGGCGACAATCTCTACAACCTGGCGACCGCGCGGCAGGCCGCGCATGACGGCGCGCCGCTGGTGGCGGTGGAGGGTTATGTCGACGTCATCGCCATGGTGGGCGCGGGATTTCCGGCAAGCGTTGCCCCGCTCGGCACCGCGCTGACCGAAAACCAGCTCGCGCTGTTGTGGAAAATGGCGGACGAGCCGATCCTCTGCTTCGACGGCGACAAGGCCGGACAGAAGGCGGCATGGCGCGCCGCCGATCTGGCGCTGCCGCACCTAAGGCCGGGCAAGAGTTTGCGCTTCGCGCTGCTGCCGGAAGGGCAGGACCCCGACGATCTCGCGCGCTCCGGCGGGCGCGGCGCGATCGAGGAAGTCATTGGAGCGGCGCGCGGACTTGCCGACGTGATCTGGTCGCGCGAGGTCGAGGGTGGCAGCTTTGCGACGCCCGAGCGGCGTGCCGCGCTGGAAGCGCGCATCAATGAATTGTCCGGCGGCATCCGCGATGAAGTGGTGCGGCGTTATTATCGCGAAGATCTGGTGGAGCGCTTGCGGCGGACATTTGCGCCGGATGGCGCGCGCGGGAACTATGGCCGCGGCGGAACTCGCGGCGGTAATTTCAGCGAATCAGGCCGGCGTTTTCAGCCGCGTGGCAGCTTCACCCCGGGCGCGGCGGGGCGATTCGAGCCTCGCGGCAGCCGCCAGCAAGGCCTGACCGGCAGCCAGACCATCAACCGCGGGCCGTATCAGGTGGCCAGTCCGCAGCTTGGCTTGAGCCCGATCATGCGCGGCCAGCGCAGCGCGATATCCCGCCGCGAGGCGCTGATTTTGCTGTCTTTGATCAACCACCCCTGGCTGTTGCACGACCATCTGGAGGAGGTGGCGGCGCTGGAATTGGCCCATCCCGAGGCCAACAAGCTGCGCGCCGGGATCATCGCCGCCTTCGCGGGCGAGCACCATCACGGCACCGACCCCATCGAGGCCAGCGAGAAAATGCGGGCCGATCTCGCAGCCCGTGGATTATCTCAATCCCTTCAAAGGGTTGAGCGGGCGATCACGACCTCGGCGGTGTGGGGCGCGCAAGGAGGCGCGGCGCAAGAGGACGTTCTTTCCACCTGGCACCAGCTGGTTGCCTTGCATCGGCAATGGCACTCATTACTTAGGGAATTGAAGGATGCCGAGCTGGCATTGGGCGAGGTGGCGAGCGAGGCGAATTACGCTTGGTTGCGCGATGTCAAAGCCCGCCTGTCGGAAGTGGACGGCACCGAGGCCCTGATCGAGGGATTTGGCGAGTCGTCAGGCCGGTTCCAGCGGAGCATGTGAACTAATAAATCATGCGGACGGCGGCCGCCGGAACCATGAAAAAACTCGCCAAACCCATGGTTTGGCTGCAAAAACAGGGTTAATCGAAGCTTAACGGCCTGCGGGCCACAAGTGCAAAACCGGCGAGACAGATTCGGGGGTGGCGATGATTTGCGCCGCCCTTTCCGCGTCGAGATGACGTCAGATAAAAGCGGGCGCGCACTTAACGCCTCGCGTGAGCGCGTTTCAGGAGCAATGAATGGCCAGCAAGGCAAAGACGCTGCAGGTGAAGGACAAGGAAAAAGACGACAAGGCAGCGGACGCCCCTGAGAAGGATTCCCCGGACGCCCCCTCGCCGTTGCTCGACCTGTCCGACGCCGCCGTCAAGAAGATGATCAAGCAGGCCAAGAAGCGCGGCTTCGTGACCTTCGATCAGCTCAACGAAGTGCTGCCCTCCGACACCACTTCGCCGGAGCAGATCGAGGACATCATGTCGATGCTCTCCGACATGGGCATCAACGTCTCCGAAGCCGAGGAAGCCGACACCGAGGAAGAGACCAAGGAAGAGGCCGAGGACGAGACCGACAACGAACTGGTCGAGGTCACGCAGAAGGCCGTCACCGAAGTCAAGAAGTCCGAGCCCGGCGAGCGCACCGACGATCCCGTGCGCATGTATCTGCGTGAGATGGGCACGGTGGAATTGCTCTCGCGCGAGGGCGAAATCGCCATTGCAAAACGCATCGAGGCCGGCCGCGAGGCGATGATCGCAGGTCTCTGCGAAAGCCCGCTGACGTTCCAGGCCATCATCATCTGGCGCGATGAACTCAACGAAGGAAAGATCTTCCTTCGCGACATCATCGATCTGGAAGCGACCTATGCCGGCCCCGACGCCAAGAACAACATGAACCCGGCGATGCTGGCGGCCCCGCTCGGCGCCGAGGCCCAGCCGGCCGAGGCCAACGGCAACGGCACTAGTAATGGCAACGGCGCGGCGATGCCCGCCGCCAACGGCAGCGACGTCAAGGCATCGGCGCCCGCGCATGTCGCGCCGCCCGCGGCGCCGCCGTCGCCGACCCCGTTCCGCCCCGCGGCCGAACCGGAGCTCGAGGAAAAGGACCCGGCCGAGGCCGCCGCCGAAGCCGACATGGACGACGACGAGTTCGAAAACCAGATGTCGCTCGCGGCCATCGAGGCCGAGCTGAAGCCGAAGGTGGTGGAGACGTTCGACAAGATCGCCGACAACTACAAGAAGCTGCGGCGGCTGCAGGAGCAGGATATCGCCAACCAGCTGCAGAGCGAATCGCTGTCGCCCTCGCAGGAGCGCAAATACAAGAAGCTGAAGGACGAAATCATCGTCGAGGTGAAGTCGCTGCGGCTCAACCAGGCCCGCATCGACAGCCTCGTGGAGCAGCTCTACGACATCAACAAGAAGCTGGTGTCGTTCGAGGGCCGGCTGCTGCGCCTCGGCGACAGCCACGGCGTGGCGCGCGAAGACTTTCTGAAGAACTACCAGGGCTCGGAGCTCGATCCGCGCTGGCTCAATCGCGTCTCGAAACTCTCCGCAAAAGGCTGGAAGAATTTCGTCAGCCACGAGAAGGACCGCATCAAGGAATTGCGCCACGAGATCCAGTCGCTGGCGGCGCTCACCGGCCTTGAGATCGGCGAATTCCGCAAGATCGTGCACGGCGTGCAGAAGGGCGAGCGCGAGGCGCGCCAGGCCAAGAAGGAAATGGTCGAGGCCAACCTTCGGCTGGTGATCTCGATCGCCAAGAAATACACCAACCGCGGCCTGCAGTTCCTCGATTTGATCCAGGAAGGCAACATCGGCCTGATGAAGGCGGTCGACAAGTTCGAATACCGCCGCGGCTACAAATTCTCCACCTATGCGACGTGGTGGATCCGCCAGGCGATCACGCGCTCGATTGCCGACCAGGCGCGCACCATCCGCATTCCCGTGCACATGATCGAGACCATCAACAAGATCGTGCGCACCTCACGCCAGATGCTCAACGAGATTGGCCGCGAACCGACGCCGGAAGAGCTCGCCGAAAAGCTCGGCATGCCGCTGGAGAAAGTGCGCAAGGTTCTCAAGATCGCCAAGGAGCCGCTGTCGCTGGAAACCCCGGTCGGCGACGAGGAAGACAGCCACCTCGGCGATTTCATCCAGGACCCGAACGTGGTGCTGCCGATCGACGCGGCGATCCAGTCCAATCTGCGCGAAACCACGACGCGGGTTCTGGCCTCGCTGACCCCGCGCGAAGAGCGCGTGCTGCGCATGCGTTTCGGTATCGGCATGAACACCGACCACACGCTGGAAGAAGTCGGCCAGCAGTTCTCGGTGACGCGCGAGCGCATCCGGCAGATCGAGGCCAAGGCGCTGCGCAAGCTGAAGCATCCGTCGCGAAGCAGGAAGCTGCGGAGCTTTTTGGATAATTGAGCACAGACCGTTCGCGTAGGGTGGGTTAGGCGAAGCCGTAACCCACCATCCACTCCCGGCGGATTACGCTACGCTAATCCGCCCTACGGATGCTAAGGTGCGATTCATGGCATCGAAAACTCATGCGATCGAGGTTGACGCAGCGACCGCAGCCGCTCTTCGGGGCAAAGCCGCTGCGCAAGGAATGACTGTTTCCGAGTTGGTTGCCGACATGACGGCGCTGGCAGAAACGCCTGTCGCTTTGCCCTTTGCTGAGTTAGCAGAACTCGATCGCCAATGGGCTTCGATCAAGGGGGGCGAAGGGACAGTGCCACATGAGGATGTTGCGCGATGGCTGCAAACCTGGGGCACGCCTGCCTTCAAGCCATGGCATGATCGATGATCCTGGAGTGGTCGGCAGCAGCGCTTGCCGATCTCGACCGTTTCGCAGAATTTCTTCACGATCGGCATCCCACTATGGCGTAGATCATCGCCGCCGAAACCTTGAACCGGACCCGAATAATTCAGAACACCCGCAGCTTGGCCGCCCGATCGATGGCCGGGAGGATTATCGAGAATTAGTCCTGTCGGTGTTGAACACCACTTACATTTTTCGCTACGGCTATGACGGCGAGCGCCTTGTGATGCTGCGTGTCTTTCACGGCCGTGAACAGCGCGATACCTAAATTCCCTCACTCCCGCAGCCGCGTGAAACGCGGCCGCCATACGGCCATGTCCTTGCCAACCACCCCCGATTGCCGCAAACTTTGCCGCCGGCAACTGCAAGGAGACCGCCTATGGCCATGATGCTCGCGCCGCTGTCGCTCAATCACCCTGCCGCATCGCCGACGGCGTCCGGCGGTACCGGGCCTTTCTCCGGCGGCGTCGCCCAGAACATCCTGCCCTGGAACTGGTTCAACAATTTTGTCGGCAACCGCTTCAGCTGGTTCACCGTCAATCTCGGCCGCTCCAGCGCGCCGGATGTCGAAGCCGAAATCCTCGACGAGGTCGGCTCCTACGGCCGCCAGCTCGGGCGGATCGGCGAGGTCCTCGAAGTGCTGGTGAACAAGCTGCCGCACGACTCGCTGACGCCGGATGAGCGAGCGGCGGTTGAGGATTTCTCCTCGCAGATGCGCGAGATCAAGCGCATCAAGGAGAAGCGGCTGGGGTAGTGGACCCCTGAGGCTCGCGGTGTTCGCGTCGACAGGCGCTGCCATGTTGCAGTCCCTGACCGTCGCTACCGGCAGTAGCTTCCGGGATTACCTCGGTTGCGCTATTCTTTGCCGATAGCCGGTTTTCGGATCGTCGAGTTCAACTTGCTGTCCGACAGGGGCGACCTCAACCGCCTGATCAGCGGCTTTCGTAAGACGCCTCGATCTTCCCTGTGGTGCCGTGCGCCAATACCAACTTTCCAACCCTGATGGCAGCGGAAAAGATCGCCGAAGCCATGCAGTGAACGAGAGTTGGTATCTTATGTATGTCGCTTGACGACCCCGGTCGGTGTAGCGAACCCTTCAATGGTTCGAATTCGTTTTTCAAGCCACCACCCATATTCGGCAGTCCAATCCTCGAACTCCCGGTTGATGCCGAGATCATGGGCCCAGTGCTGTGCGATATTGGGATTGAACTGGGATTGCCGACCCACGGCGATGAGGTCGGCCTGTCCGTTCTCCAGGATTGCCTCAGCCTGCTGCGCTTCGAGAATGATGCCGACCGCCATCGACGCAATTCCTGCCTCCTTGCGGACCCGTTCGGCGTAGGGCACCTGGAAGCCGAGGCCGCGCGGGACCTGGGCGGCGGTCGCCGAGCCTGAAATGCCGCCGGAGGAGCAGTCGATCACGTCGACGCCGCGCGCCTTCAATTCCCGGGCGAAGGCGATCGTGTCATCCAGATTCCAGCCGTTCTGGGCGCCGTCGACGGCGGAGACGCGGACAAATAACGGCATCGTTGCCGGCATTTCGCGCCGTACTGCCTCGACAATCTCGAGCGGCAGACGCATGCGCCCCTTGCGATCGCCTCCATATTCATCCTTGCGCGTGTTGGAAACGGGAGAAAGAAACGAGGCCAGCAGATAGCCGTGGGCGGTGTGGATTTCGATCGCGTCGAAGCCTGCAGCGACCGCATTTCTGGCAGCAGCTGCCCAGGTGCGCACCATTGTCCTGCACTCTTCGGTGGTGAGCTGGCGCGGGGTAAGCCATCCCGGCGCTACGGGCTCACTCGTGGGGCCCACGGGCTGCCACACCCTGGCGCCCGCCTCGATATCTCGCGGAGTGAGCGGCCCCATGCCGTCCATCGCTCGCTGCGAGGATGATTTGCGCCCGCCGTGCGCGAGCTGAATGCCGATCGCAGTCTTCTCACCTTTCATGAAGGCAATGAGGGGTTTGAAGCTTTGCGCTTGCGCATCATTCCAGATGCCGAGGTCATGCTCGTTGATCAGGCCGACTTCCTCGACGGCAGTTGCCTCGACAAAGACCAGCCCAAAGCCTCCCAGGGCATAGCGGCCGAGATGCACGTTGTGAAAGGTGCCGCAGGTATTGCCGGGTCCGGCGCGATAGTGGACCATCGGCGGCACGACCAGGCGGTTCTTGAGCGACAGGCCGCGGATCTTGAACGGCTGGAACAACATTGGCCGTGCAGAGCCATTGCTATCGGTGACCGGGACTGACATGGGTTGCCTGTTGAGTTGGGTGGCGCATGTGCCGATCCAGTTGATCTAGGCATCAATGAAGTCGAATGCGTCCTGCCAGCGCACCACGCGACCGGTGGACGGCGAGGGAAAGTGCGCCGTGCAAAACAGCGTAGGCGTATCGCAGAAACGGCCGAACAATTCCCGCCGCGACTGTCCCGCCTGCCCGGAGTCGTAATCCGACATCATGCCCAGTTCCGGATAGCGGGCTTGCAGCGGCGAGTGGATCATGTCGCCGGTGATGACGGCATCGGCGCCGGGCCTGCCGACCTGAACCGAATAGTGATCGATGGTATGGCCGGGCGTCGGAATCAGCGTCACGAGGTCGTTGAAGGCGTGCGCGCTCTTGACGATATCGACGCGATTGGCGGCCACGACTGGGAGTACGGAATCGGTCACCCATGGACACGCTGCCGGGTCGTCCTGTTGGCGCTTGGTCCAGTAAGCCAGTTCGCGGTCAGCGAATATGTAGCGCGCCTTCGGGAAAGTCGGTACCCACCGGCCGTTCTCAAGCCGCGTGTTCCATCCGACGTGGTCGGTGTGCAGATGCGTGCACATGACGAAATCGATATCGTTCACGCCAAATCCGCTTGCCGCGAGGTTCTTCTCGTAGCGATCGGAATTCATCATGTGCCAGAAGCTTCGCGTCGGTCGCGGCTTGTGGTTGCCCACGCAGCTATCGATCATGATCGTGTGGTGAGGCGTCTGCACGATGTAACTCTGGATGCAGAGCATCAGCCTATCGCGGGCATCGAGGAACCTGGGTTGTAGCCACCCTCGGTTTTCGTCGAGACGCTCTCTCGTCATGGTCGGGAAAAACTGCATCGCCTCGAAGAATGGCCCCTCCTGCTCGACGATGCGGTGGATCGTGACGCTGCCGATTTCGAATGCAGTGGACAAGATGAAGCTCCTTCTAACGACCGGCGGTCGCCATATAGGCATGTTCCAGCCGGCGCGGCAGATCGGCCTCGCCGGTTTTTGCTTCCAGCACAATCGATCCGCGCGCGAGCGCATAGACGCGATCGGCAAGCGCGAGCGCCTTCTCGATCAACTGCTCGACCAGCAACACCGCGGTGCCGGCCTCGCGCAGCCGCTGCACGACCACCAACACGCGATCCACCAGAACCGGTGACAGGCCGGCCGAAGGTTCGTCGAGCATCAGCAGTCGAGGCCGCCGAACCAGGCCTTGCGCTACCGCCAGGATCTGCTGTTGGCCGCCGGAGAGCGCGGCCGCGCGTTCGTGGCGCTTGGCGGCGATTTCGGGGAAAAGCCCGAACACCTCCTCGACCCGCACGGCGCGCTCGCCGCGTGGCAGGTCGTATGCCGCGAGCAAGAGGTTGTCGAGCACGCTAAGCTGCGTGAACACCCGATGCCCCTCGACAACATGCGAAAGCCCTGCCTTGACCGCGTCGCGCGGACTGGCGCCGGCGAGATCGCGCCCGGCGAAACGCACACTTCCCGACCATGGCAGCAGGCCCGATACCGCCCGCAACAGCGTGGTCTTGCCGGCACCATTTGGGCCAAGCAGCGCCACCACCTCGCCCGCGCCAACCGTCATGTCGACGCCGCGCAGCACCCCTATCTTGCCGTAACCGGTCGAGAGGCCGGCGATATCCAGTAACGGATCAGGCGCCGAGATAAGCATTGACCACCTCCCGGTGCGCACGGATTTCGGCCGGAGTTCCGGCCGCCAATATCTTGCCGAGATTGAGCACAGTGACGTGATGGCAGATATCGAAGATCAGATCGGGATGGTGTTCCACCACCAGCACGCCGGTGCCGGCTTGTGCGATCGCCAGGATGAGCGCACCGAGCCGACCGATCTCCTCGGCCGAGAGTCCGGCGGCCGGCTCGTCGAGCAGCAGGAACGCCGGGCGTAGCATCAACGCGCGGGCGATCTCCGTGAAGCGCAGTTCGCTGTGCTGCAGCCTGTCGGCACGCACAGGGGCGAGCCGCTCCAGCCCGACTGCCGCCAGCGCCAGCATGGCGGTGTCGCGCAACATGGCTTCGTCGCGTCGATGGCGCGGCAACGACAGCAACAATTCGACGAACGAGCCCTTGCCGTCGATCGTGCCGCCGATCATGACGTTCTCCAGCACCGACGCGGAACCGACGATGCGGGGGGTCTGGAAGGTTCGCGCAATCCGCATATGCGCGCGCCGGTGAAGCCCATGCACGGGCATCGCGGCGCCGTTCAGCCTGATTGCGCCCCGCTTGGGCGCGTAATAACCCGAGATCACGTTCAGCGTCGTGGTCTTGCCGCTGCCGTTGGGGCCGATCAGTCCATGCACCTGACCGGGCCGGATCTCGAGGTCGAGCCCGTCGATTGCCTGTACCCCACCAAAGTTCAGCGCCACCTGCTCCAGCGTCAAGGCGCCGGCGTCGGGCGCGGAGCCGAGTAGCGGCCCGAGCAGGTCGGGCCGCGGAACGATCGCGCGGCCGCTCTCGAGCGGGCGGCGGTTCTTGAAATCGAGGATCTCGGCTATTCCGCCGGGGATCGCGAGCACGATGACGAGCAGCAATACCGCATAGAGAAATGTCGACCATGCGACCAGCGGCGCGGCAAATTCCGGCAGCACGGTCAACAGAATCGTACCGAGCAGCGGTCCGAGAATGGAGCCACGCCCGCCGATCAGGATTGCGATGAAGAACAGGATCGACAGGTCGAGCGTGAACGCGTCAGGCGTGATGTAGGATTGCAGCGAAGCGAACAGCCCGCCGGCAACCGCGGCGACGGCGCCGCTGAACAGGAACACTTTCCCCAAGAGGGTGGATTTCAAGATGCCGCTGGCCTCCGCCGCGACCTCCGCATCGCGGACCGCGGTGAGCGCGCGGCCGAAGCGGCTTGCCGCGATATTCGCCGTCATCCACGTGCAGATCGCGGCGAGGCCGAAGCAGAAATAATAGAAACCCCATTGCGAGGTGAACGGCTCGGGGAAGACCGGCCCGGCAACGCCTACGCCGCCGCCGGTCACGCTCTGCCAGGCCAACGCCACCTGAGTGACGATGGTGGCGAAGCCGAGCGTCGTGATGGCGAAATAGAAGGTGCGCAGCCTCAGCGCCGGCAGGCCGACGATCAAGCCGAAGACGGCGCCGACCGCGGCCGCGATCGCCAGCGCCAGATAGGGCGGCAACGCCGGCGTGACGTTGCCGGCCACCAGAACGCTGGTGGTGTAGGCGCCCAGCGTCAGCAGCGCCACCCAGCCGATCGCGATCTGGCCGCCGAACCCGACGACCAGGTTGAGGCCTGACACCAGCACCCAATAAACGCAGGCGCGGGTCGCGATCACACCCCAATAGCCGCCGCCGAACAACGGGAACGCAATGCCGACAACAAGCAGCGCCAGGAAAGGCAGCGCCGCATTGAACGGGCTCACGGCGCCGAGCCCATCCGCGCGGCCCGGGCGCAACTGGGCTGCCTGCGTATCCATCAAACGCGTCGTGGGAGGGTTGTGCCGGCGAGGCCCTCGGGGCGAGCCAGCAGGACGATGATGAACACCGTGAAGACCGCCACGGAGGCGAAGATGCCGCCGACCAGGAAGTTGGCGGTCTGCTGAAACAATCCGAGCAGCAGGCCGGCGACGACGGCGCCGCGGTTGTTGCCCATGCCGCCCAGCGCCACCGGGACGAAACCGTAGAAGGTCAGCATGGGCGCATTGGCAAAGAAGGCCAGCAACATCTCGCCACCGGCAAAGCCCGCAAGCGCGCCGATCACGCCGGCCAGTGCAAAACTCGCCATGCGCAAGGTGCGTTCCGGCAGGCCGAGTGCGCGGGCGGCAAAGTTGTCCTCGGCGATCGCCAGAAAAGCATGACCGATCAGGGTGCGGCGATAGAGCAGCTCGAGGCCGACGATCACAGCTCCGCACGCCAGCATCGGCAGCCAGAACTGCTGATCGAATCCGCCGCGGGCGATGTCGAACAGCCGCGGAAACGGCTGCGGCTCCGTGCTCCATTCGATCGCGGTGAACTGCTGAACCATCAGCGCCAGCGCCAGAGTGGAGAGTACGTAGAGATGCTGGTCCAGGCTCTTGAGCACCGGCCGCACGGCGACGATCTCGGTGACGATGCCAAGTAACGCACCGCCGGCCAATGCCAGGAGAAAACCGACAGCCACCGGCAAGCCCATCCGGGCGATGAACAGCGAGCCTAGCACGCCGCCAAGCATCCCGAGCGTGCCAGCGGTAAAGCTGAACACGCGCGAAGCGGAGAACATCACATTATAGGTGATGGCGATCAGTGCGTAGATGCAGCCGATCGCCAGCCCCGTCGAGACGATCAATTCGACCATCGGCTCAAGCGCCGTAGCCGGGAGCCAGATTGAACGCACCGTCCTTGAGCGAATTGGCCTCGACCATCACCACCTGGTTGTCCGGATAGCCGTCGTGCTTGTCGGCAGTAAAGGTCATGTCGCCGTAGACGCCCGGGAATTCCTTGAGCTTGTTGAGATAGCCGACGATCTGTTGCGGCTCCGTGCCGACATTCTTCATCGCCTCGGCGATCATCCGGGGACTGTCATAGCCGAGCGCGATCCACCACAACAGCGTGTCACCCATGTCGATCTTGGCGCTCTTCAAACGGTCGACGAAAGCGCTGGTGCGTTCCGAAAGCTTGCCGCCGGTGGCGTAGCAAACCGGCCGGAAATTGTTGGGGTACACCTTCGCCCAGTATTCGGGCTTTTCCAGCAGGGCCTGAGTCTGGCCGGAGCCGAGCGTGGTTTGGCCCACGATCGGCACCTCCCATCCCATCTGCCCACGCGTATTGATGATGCGCGACAGAAAGCCGGCATTCACGCTCCAGGGCATGATCGCTTCGGTCCCCGCCGACTGCATGCGCAACAGCTCGGGCTTGAGGTCCGGATTGGCGGCATCGACGTTGCCCTGGTAGACCACATCGGCGCCCATGCCCTTGAGCATCGGCACATAGGCGTTGACCGATGCGGTGCCATAGCCGGTGGTATCGCTGATCACCGCGACCTTTTTGCGCTTGAGCACCTCAACCACGTAGCGGTTGGCGGCGCCGCCGATCTGCTGGTTGGTGGGCGCGTTGCGAAAGCACATCGGATATTTCTTCGGATCGGTCAGGGTATCGACCCAGCAGGGATGGACCTGCGGCGTGTTGGCGCGTGCGAGCAGCGGCACGACCGCGAGCAACTCGCCGGAATTGACCGGGCCGAAGACCACGCTCACCTTCTGGTGCGTGAGCTCGGCCGCTCCGTTCACGGCCTTGGTCGGATCGCTTTGGGTGTCGCGGGTGATCAGTTCAAGCTGTCGCCCGTCAATGCCGCCGGCTGCGTTAATCTCCTGCACCGCCAACTGGATTCCGCGGTTGATGCCGACCCCGGTGGACGATGACGGGCCGGTGAGCGCCGGAAGATAGCCGATCAGGATCGGTTCTTTTGCTGCGATCGCTGGCTTGGCCAAGCTGCTTGCAAGGGCTGCGGCGCCCGCGGATACCAACGCTTGACGACGAGTTATTGCCATTTCCGTTTCCTCCCTAAGGGTGTCTTGATTTTCTTGCTTTACTCCCAACACTTGTTGACGTCTGCCGGACGCCCGTAAGCTACCATAGCCCAGGCTCGGTGGTCCGCAAAGGCGTGCCGAACCACCATTTTGATCGGACTGCTGCGGCGCCGCCGCTGGACTAGCGAGCCAATCCGCGCGTGGCAGCTCGGCGATTTGCTCTGATCGACACTTCCGTTCGGCGATGGTAGTGAAACTTTGGACTTCGCTCGACGACAACGAAAAAGGCCGCGCCACGACGCGCGGCAAAAGACAGGGAGAGACGCATGGCCAAGGCACCGCCTTCCGCCAAACGCGACCGCATCAAGGCGTTTACGCCGGCACTGGTCGATTACACCAACGACGTTATTTACGGCGATCTGTGGGAGCGCAAGGCGCTCTCGAAGCGCGACCGCAGTCTGATCACGGTGGCGGCGCTGGTCGCGACCTACCGGCCGGAACAGCTGGTGTCGCATCTGACGCGTGCGATCGCCAATGGCGTCACGCAGGAAGAGATCACCGAAGTCATCACCCACATGGCGTTCTATGCTGGCTGGCCTGCCGCGATGTCGGCAGCACAAGTCGCCTATACGGTGCTGGTCGAAGGCGGCAAGGGGGAATGACGATGGCCAATGACACTGTCGTCGGCTTCATCGGGCTCGGCACCATGGGTGGCAAGATGGCCACCAACATTCTCAAGGCCGGATACAAGGTCGTGGTGCATGACCTGCATCGGCAATCGGCGGGCCATCATGTGCAGGAGGGCGCCGAATGGGCGGATACGCCGCGCGCGCTGGCCGAAAAATCCGACGTGATCTTCACCTCGCTGCCGGAACCCGCGGACGTCGAGCGCGTCTCGCTGGGCGCCGATGGCTTGATCGAAGGTGTTAAAAAAGGCGCTGCCTATTTCGATCTGTCGACAAACGCGCAAAGCGTCGTGAAAAAAATTCATGAGGCCTTTGCCGCCAAGGGCGCACACATGCTCGATGCGCCGGTGAGCGGCGGGCCGTCGGGTGCGGGGTCGCGCAAGATGGCGATCTGGGTCGGCGGCGACAAGGCCGCGTATGACAAGCACAAGCCCGTGCTCGACGCCATGGCTGATCGCCCATCCTATATCGGGCCGATCGGCACCGCGACGGTCGCCAAGCTCGTGCACAACATGTCGGGCTATGCGATCACCTGCGCGCTCGCCGAGACCTTCACCATGGGCGTGAAAGCCGGCATGGACCCTGTGGCGCTGTGGGAAGCCGTACGCCAGGGCGTCGGCGGCCGCCGCCTCACATTCGACGGCCTGCTCGACCAGTTCCTGCCCGGCAAATACGATCCGCCGAATTTTGCGCTAAAACTCGCCACCAAGGACGTCAAGCTCGCGACCGACCTTGGCCGCGAACTCGGCGTGCCGATGCGGATGTGCAATCTCGCCTACGCCGAGATGAGGGAGGCGTGCAACCGCGGCTGGGAAGGGCGCGACTCGCGCGCGGTGATGCTGCTCGAGCAGGAGCGCGCAGGCGTCAAGATCGCGGCCGATCCCGAACGCGTGAAGCAAGCGGCGGAACGCGCGAAGTCCGGCTGATGCTTGCACCCGACAGGCCGCCGATGTTGTTGCAACAGCCGGGCCGGATGGGCCCGCTGCGGCTGAAGAACCGCGTCGTGATGGGCCCGATGGGGACGAACTTCGGCACCATCAGACGGTTTCTCGACCGAGCGCGACAAGATCTACTACGCCGAGCGGGCGCGCGGTGGCGCCGCGATGATCATCACCGAGGCCATGGTGGTCTCCGGCAATGCGCGCAATCATCGCGCCTCGCTCTGCATCTTCGACGATCGCTTCATCCCGGGCCTCGCCGACCTCACGAAGGCGATTCACCAAGCGGGCGCGCTGGTCTGCGGCCAGCTCAATCATCGCGGCATGCTGCTGCGCCGCTCGGTTCTCGGCATGGAGCCGGTCGGCCCGTCGCCTGGGAAAAATCCGGCGACGGGCGATGAAGTCCGCGCATTGACCACGTTCGATATCGCCGAGATTCAGGAGCAGTTCCTTTCCAGCGCGGTTCGGCTCTACCGCGCCGGCTATGACGCGATCGAACTGCACGCCGCGAACGGCTATCTGTTCCAGCAATTCCTCACGCCGCGCCACAACAGGCGCGAGGACGACTACGGCGGTCCGGTCGAAAACCGCATGCGGCTGTTGATGGAAACGGTGCGGCTGATCCGTTCCGAGCTGCCCGACTTCCCGATGATGGTGCGGCTGTCGGCGACCGAATACGCCGATGGCGGCTATTCGGTAGGCGACATCGTCACGCTGGCGAAGGCGCTCGAAGCCGCGGGCGTGATCGCGATCGATCTGTCGGGCGGCACCAATGAAACGCCGGAGCATTCGCGCTATTGCATCCAGCCGCCATCATTTCCGCGCCGCTTCCTCGAGCCGCACGCGCGGCCGATCAAGCATGCGGTGAGCGTTCCGGTCATCATGGCCGGCCGGATGCTGACCCCTGAGGATGCGGAAGGCGTGCTGCAGGCCGGCAGCGCCGACTACATCGCGCTTTGCCGCGCGCTGGTCGCCGATCCCCATTGGTGTCTCAAGGCCTTCGGTGAAGTGAAGCGGCCGATCCGTCATTGCATCTCGTGCAACGTCTGCTTTGAGCGGCTGACGCTGGAGCTCGACGTCGCCTGCGTCCAGAACCCGCTGATGGGCACCGAATTCGAGACGCTCGCGAGGCTTGAACCGGGGCTGGAGGGAATCAAGAAGCAGGATACAAGCGTGCTCGTCATCGGCGGCGGCGTCGCGGGGTTGGAGGCTGCGCGCGTATTCGCAGCCAACGGCCATCGGGTCGAGGTGTGGGAGCGCGAACAACAAGCCGGCGGACAGATGGACCTCGCGCTTGCGGCGCCGGACAAGGAAGACGTCGCGGGCGTGTGGACCTACCGGGTCGCGGCGCTGGAGCAACTCCACGTCCCGATCCGGACCGGCGTTGAGCCAACCGTCGACAGCATCCGCGCCTACGGTGCGGACCTGATCGTCGTCGCGACCGGCGCCACGCCGCGCGACGCTCCGTTTCCCGTCGATACGAATGTACCGATGCTGCAGGCGTGGGACGTGCTGCGCAAGCCGGAGCTTATCCCCACAGGTTCAAGCGTCACTGTAGTCGGCGGCGGCATGGTGGGGATCGAGACCGCCGAGTGCATCGCCAAACGCGCAAGTCGCGTCGTCATCCTCGAAGGCCAAAGCGTCGTTGCCAAGGAAATGGCGCGTAATAATCGCTGGGATGTACTGCTGCGCTTACGCTGATGCCAATGCGCAGATCGTCACGGACGCGCCGGTGATTTCGATAGAAGGCGATGCGATTTTGTGCCGCAGCGGGCAGGGCATCGTGCGCCATCCCGCAGGCGACAGGATCGTGCTAGCGATCGGTGCGCGTCCGCTGCGCGACGTTTGCCGGCTTGCCGACGAGGCCGGCGTGCCCTGGGTGATGGCGGGCGACTGCAACAACGTTCCCGGTGATTTCCTCACCGCGATCCGCGATGCATCGATGATCGCATGGGCGGCGGAAGAGAAATTCCCGACCAGGCCCGGCAAGATGCGTGCGCCAAGATGAAACAGAAGCGACAGGGAGGATCACTATGAAAAGCCTTTCCGCAGCGCTCGCCGCCGCGCTGCTGCTTGCCGCGCCGTCCGCCGCATCAGCGCAAGCCGGCAGCAAGGGCGCTGTAAAAGTCGGCGTGTTACTGCCGCTCACGGGCAACACGGCTTGGGCCGGCAAGACCAACCGCATCGCGGCAATCATCGCGGCCGAGGAAGTGAACGCGCAAGATCTCGCGGGCGGCTACAAGGTCGAGCTGGTGTTCGGCGACAGCCAATGCGAGCCGCGGGCGGCGCACGATCAGGCGCAGCGCCTGATCAGCCAGGAGAAGGTGCAGTTGCTGATCGGCGAATGGTGCTCCAGCGCTTCCATCGCCGTCGCGCAGGTCGCGAACGACGAGAAGGTCCCGCTGCTGGTCAATATCTCGACCGCCGACCAGATCGCGGGCGACGCCGGGCCGTATGCGTTCCAGAGCTCGATGCAGAACCGCTACGCGCAGCAGCGCGAGGCGGCGCTGCTGCAGAAGGATTTCAAGTTCGACTCCGTCGCGATCATCGTGGAGAATAACGACTTCGGCCTCACCTTCCGCAAGAACATGACCGCGCTTGATGCAGAAGGCCGGCAAGAAGATCGTGCTCGATATCACGCAGGACCGCAACGACACCAACTGGTATTCGACCATCACGCGCATCCCGAACGCAAAACCGGACCTCGTGATCGTGTCGATCTCGGCGGTGCAGGCCGCGAACTTCGTCAAGCAATACGCCGAAGCCGGCATCACCACGCCATTGTTCTCGGATTATCCGCCGCCGCCGCGCATCTTCGAGCGGCAGGTCGGCGCGCAAGCCGGCAAGATCGGCCTTACGCGCGCGGCGTTCTTCATCGAGAGCGACAGCAATACGCCGGCGCAGAAGGAGTTTGTCGGCAAGCTCGAAGGCCCGCGTTCAGAAGGACCTCAATGAGGATCACCATCCGACGCACTGGGATATCGCGAGCTACGATGCGGTGCGGCTGGTGGCGGACGCGATCAAGCGCGGCGGACCCAAACCCGCCGGACTATCTCAAGGCGATGGGCGCGACGCAAAATCGACCTCGTGATGGGCCACTACGAGTTCGACGCGGAACGCGGTGTGAAGCCCGAGGGCCTGAACTTCCTGATCATCCGCAACAAGCCGGATGGCACGCTCGAGGTCGTCCAGTAGCGCGATGCTCACGCAGATCCTCATCAACGGTCTGGTGCTCTCCGGCAGCTACGCGCTGGTCGCGGTCGGTCTCACGCTGACCTTCGGCGTCATGCGCATGGTCAACTTCGCCGAAGGCCAGTCCGTGATGATCGGCGCGTTCGTCGCCTACACCACCGTGCCCTATGTCGGTTACGTCGGCGCGATCGCGGCTGCGATGGCAGTGAATGCCGTGCTCGGCGTCATCCTGGAGCGCACGGCGTTCCGGCCGTTTCGCGGCGTCGAGCTCAACGGCCTGATCGCCTCGATGGGCATGTCGATCATTCTGGTGAATCATTGCCGAACTGATCTGGGGCACCACGCCGCGGCCGTTCGAGACGCTCTACAACGAAACATCGATCAACTTCGGCACCGTCGGCATCAGCGTGCAACGCCTGATCTGCGTTGCCGCAAGTGCCGCTATCCTGCTCGGCCTGTGGTGGCTCGTCCAATACACTAGCCTCGGCAGAAAATTCCGCGCGGTGTCGGAGGATCACGAAACCGCCTCTGCCATGGGCATCGACGTCAACCAGGTGTCACGGCTCGCGCTGGTCATCGGCTCGATGATGGCGGCCTCCGCCGGCGCGCTCACCGGCCCGGTGAACATGATCGCCCCCGACATGGGCCGCACCGAAATGCTCAATGCGTTCGCGGCGATCATTCTTGGCGGTTTTGGGAATGTGAACGGCACGATCCTCGGCGCGCTGCTGATCGGAATGATTCAAAGCCTCGGCGCTGTTTACATTTCAAACGCCTATTCGACCTCTATCGCGTTCGGCCTGCTGGTGTTGACGCTGATCTTCTTCCCGCGCGGCCTGGTGCCCGAAAGGGTCGACGAAAATGTCTAGGCGTGTCCTGCTGATCGCGGCCGTTGCGGTCCTCGCGGCGCTACCGCTGACGTTCGGCACGTTCTGGATCAACATGGTGATTACCGCCCTGATCTTCAGCCTCGCCGTCTTCAGCGTCAATCTGCTGACCGGCTTGACCGGGCTGTTGTCGTTCGGACAGGCCGGTTTCGTCGGCATCGGCGCCTACACGCTGGGTGTACTGGCAAAGCAGGGCCATCCGCCTGTTCTCGCAGGACTTTATGGCGTGCTGCTCGCAATGCTATGCGGCTTCCTGCTCGGGCTGCCGGCCGCGCGGCTGAAGGGTCATTATCTCGCGATCGGCACCCTCGGCTTTGGTATCCTGATCTACCAGCTGCTCACCAATTCGGTCGACGTTACGCGCGGGCCGATGGGCCTGATCGGCATTCCCACCGGCGGCATCGACAGGCAGACCTGGTACCTCATCATGCTCTCGGTATGCACGGCGGTACTGGCCGCGCTTGCCTACATCGACCGCTATAGCGCGCTGGGCGTCATCCTGAAGATGGTGCGGCACGACGAGATCGCTGCGCAGGCGAGCGGCATCAACATCTTCGCCGTCAAGCTGATCGCGTTTACGGCCTCGGCAGGCCTCGCCGGACTGTCCGGCGCCCTGTTTGCCGCCTATGTCCGGTTCCTCACGCCCGACCTGTTCAACGAGCAGGAATCCTTTCGCTACATGATGATGGCGGTGGTCGGCGGTATCGGCAGTCCGCTGGGCGGCATCATCGCCAGCCTGATGCTCACCATGATCCCCGAAGGCCTGCGGATGCTCGGCGAGGATAATTATCGTCTGCTGGTCTACGGAACGATGGTTCTTTTCGTGCTCTGGTTCCTGCCCTCCGGCATCGGCGGCCTGATCGAACGGCTGCGCAGATGACTGTGCTCGAGCTGTCCGGCGTGTCCAAGCGGTTCGGCGGGTTGCAGGCGCTGAGCGAGCTAAGCCTGTCGGTTTCGCCGGGCGAAGTGCTCGGCCTGATCGGCCCAAACGGCGCGGGAAAATCGACGCTTGTATCCTGTATTACCGGCGTACTGCGCATCGATGGCGGCACGATCCGCTTTCAGGATGGCGATATCCAGCGACTGCCGCCGCACCGGCGCGCGCGGCGCGGCATCGCGCGCACGTTCCAGAAAGTGCGGCTCGCGGATCAACTGACGGTCTACGAAAACGTCGCGGCGGGGCTGGCGAGCCATTGGTTCGCGCGTGCGAGCGGATGGTCCTCGGTATTCCGGCCGCTGTCGGCGGCAAGCGTTGCGCAGCCCGTAAACCGTACGCTGGAGCGGGTCGGGCTCGCCGAACTCTCCGGCGCGGTGGTAAAATCGCTGCCGTTCGGCCAGCGCCACTTTGTCGAAATCGCGCGCGCCATCGTGTCTGAACCAAAACTGCTGTTGCTGGACGAGCCCGCGACCGGCCTGACCGAACGCGAACGCGAGCGTCTCGCCGCGCTGGTAAAGGACATCGCGGCGCAAGGCTGCGCGCAAATCCTGGTCGAGCACGATCTCGAACTGGTCGGACGCCTCTGCGATCGCGTCACCGTCATCAATCAGGGGCATCACATCTTCACCGGGTCGCCGGCGGCGGCGCAAAGGGAGCCGGAAGTGGTGCGCGCCTATCTCGGCATGAACCAGCTCATCAGCGGAGGCGCGGATGACGCTCGCGGTTGAGAACTTATGCGCCGCCTATGGCGAGATCGAAGTGCTGCACGGCGTGAATCTTGCGGTCGAGAAAGGCGAGATCATCGCACTGCTCGGTGCCAACGGCGCCGGCAAGAGCACCACCATCAAGGCGATCATGGGACTGGTGAGACCGTCCGCGGGCCGAATCCTGCTGGACGGGCGCGATCTCACGGGCCAGGCCGCGCATCTCGCCGCCCGCGCCGGCATCGCGCTGGTCCCGGAGGGCCGCAAGATCTTCAAGAAAATGACGGTCGAAGAGAACCTGCAGGTCGGCGGCGTGGTGCGCAGCAGTGCCGAGGTGCGCGAGCAACTCGCCGACGTCTATGCGCTTTTTCCGAGGTTAGGCGAGCGCCGCCGTCAGGTCGGCGGCACGCTGTCGGGTGGCGAGCAACAGATGCTCGCGATCGGCCGTGCACTGATGTCGCGTCCGGACTTTATCCTGATGGACGAGCCGTCGCTCGGTCTTGCGCCACTGGTCGTCGAGAGCGTGCACCAGGCGATCGACCGGATCCGTCGCGAGATGGGCATCGGCGGCATCTTGGTCGAGCAGAACGTCGCAGTCGCATTCAACCTCGCGACCCGCGCTTACGTTCTGATGCGCGGTTCGGTCGTGCTCGAGGGCGACCCGACTAGGCTGGCGGCCTCGCCCCAACTGAAGGATGCTTATCTCGGCATGGCGTCCACCGGACAATGAACAAGCAACCCAGGGGTCGCACGCCGTTAAACGGACACTATCCCAGCAAAGCGAAGCCGGATGGCGGGCAGAAGCGTAATCTCTGTTGCGGTGGCGCCAAAGAAGATGCACTTTGAAGTGCAAGAAACAAATGCGCCGCCAAGCGGCCACCAGTGGCACCAGTGCGACATCGCTCGCTCCCGACCGCTATCGAGGAAACCGCAGCCTGAAGGAAAAAAATCCATGCGTCACCGCAGGAAATCCTTAGTTATTGCACTTCTTTTATTGCCGCTATTTGGTGCGTTCGGCGCCCAGCTTGCAACGGGAGCTGAATCGACCATCAAAGGCACCGGCGTGGTCAGCGGGACCGTGACCGGACCGAAGCCGTTTACCGCGGCACACGTCTATTTGCGCGGCCAGGAAAAGCCGGTGACCTTCATGGTCTTTACGGCAGGCGGCAAATATCAGGCGATCAATGTTCTGCCGGGTACCTATCGGGTCACGGCGGAACGACGTGGCTTCGCCCCGGTAGCGCAAACGGTCACCGTCAAGGCCGGCGAAACCGTCACCGCCGATCTTAAGATGAATGACGGGCCGGACGCCGCCTCCAACGTCAATGGGCCTGCCACGGTGACGGGCTATCCAGGGCCGGCACCGATCACCGGCGATGTCGAATTCGTCAGCGATTACGACAAGCTCTATCCACCCGGGCCGGGCCGCGTCGTGCTGGAGCGCACGTGCATGGCATGCCACGGCAACAACTTTTATGGCCTGCGGCAATACGACCACGCGGGATGGCAAGCCGTCGTCGACATGATGAGCAAGCGGGTCGAGGGCATGGATACGCGTGTTCCGCCCGGCAAACTTTCGCCACAGGACCGGGTGGTCCTGATTGACTATATGGCGGCAAACTTCGGTCTGGATAAAACGAAGCGGTCGCTTCACGTCACGACTGACATTCCGGTGGACGAGGCCATCCTCGGCAAGGCGATGCTGATCGAATACGACCTGCCGAAGGCCAACGTCGCCAACGCCAAGCCGCGGGGACAAAATCCGTACTTCGACGATCTCGGCAACGTCTGGTCGACCGACCGCGGATACCCCAATGCGATTGTGAAACTCGATCCTCGCAACGTGACGTTCGAGCAGTACCTGCTGCCGACACAAGGTGTTCCGCACGGCATCACCGTCGACGCCAAAGGGGCTGTGTGGATCGGCGAAACGGTGGGTTTCAGTCTCTCAAGGCTCGACCGCGACAGTGGCAAGATCGAACGCTTCCCGATCGACCCGCGCGGCTTTATCAAGGGCCGCGGCCATGATCCGATCGTCGACAAAGACCAGAACGTCTGGCTCACGACCATCGTCGGCAACCAACTTACCAAGTACGACCGGAAGACGGGAAAGATCCTGAACTACGAGCCGCCGACGCCGAACTCCTATCCCTACGGGTTGGACAAGGACAAGGAGGGCAACATCTGGATCTCACAATTCGTCCAGTGCCGACTGGCGAAGTTTAATCCCAAGACCGAAGAGTGGACCGAGTATCCCGTTCTCACCGCTTACCAGGACGATCCGTTCTGCACGGTGCGACGGCCAACCGTCGGCCCGGACGGGACGGTATGGTACGGCATCTTCAACAAGGGGATCATCGGCAAGCTCGATCCCGCCACCGGCAAGATGATGGAATACAAGGTCCCGATGGCCGTGTCGGAGCCTTATGACGTGTGGCCCGATCCGGCCGGCAACATCTGGATTAGTGATGGCGGAATGGGCGGCACGCTGATCCGTTTCGATCCAAAGACGGAGACGTTCGCGTTCTATCCGACCGTTCAGCGCGGCGACCTGCCGAAAATCGAGATCACGCGTGAGGGTGCCGTCTGGTACAATCCGCGTTCGGCGCCTAAAGGCGCCGTCGGCGTGCTCTATCCCGACATGGCAAAGATGACCACCTTCGAGGCAAAGTACTGAGGCGCAACCCAGGGGGCGCGACGCCGATGCCCCTCAATGCTCCACCACCGTTGTAGACATGAATTGTCCCGGAGCTATTTCCGCTGTCAGGCCACGTGGACCCTGACCGAAAATTTGCTTAGGCTCCGGTAGAGAACATTGGGGCAGGATTGACTATGAAGCGGCGCGATTTCATCGCTGCACTCGGCGGCGCAGCAGTTGCGCGGCCGCTTGCGGCAAGGGCGCAGCATGCCGGCCAGATCCGGCGTGTCGGCGTGCTCTCTTCGCTCACTGCCGACGATCCTGAAGGGCAGGCCCGTGTGGTGGCGTTTCGGGAGGCCCTGCAAGCATTAGGCTGGACGGACGGGCGCAACCTGCAAATTGACGTCCGGTGGTCGGCGGGCGATGCCGAGGGCCTGCGCAGGAATGCGGCGGACTTTGCCATCCATGCGCCAGACGTGATCCTTGGTGCCGGCAACTCGTCGATCGCGGTACTGCTACAAGCGACCCGATCCGTGCCGGTCGTGTTCGTGACTGCCACCGATCCGGTCGGTGCCGGCTTCGTCAACAGCCTGGCACGGCCAGGCGGCAATGCAACCGGCTTTCTCGCTTTCGACTACAACATCAGCGCGAAATGGCTGGAGCTGCTCAAAGAAACTGCACCAAGCCTGGCGCGAGCTGGGGTCCTCCGGAATCCCGCAATAGCTGCGGCGATCGGCCAGTTTGCCGTAATCCAGGCCGCAGCCCCGGCACTCAGAATGGAAGTGAGCGCGCTGAACGTTCGCGACACCAGCGAGATCGAGAACGTGGTTGCTGCCTTCGCGCGAAGCACGGGTGGCGGTTTGATCGTAACCGCGAGCGTATTGGTCTTACGCGGCCGGAACCTGATCGTTGGGCTAGCCGCGAAGCACAAGCTGCCGACGGTATACTATGGACGTCACTACGTTACCGCCGGCGGTCTGATTTCCTATGGACCCGATTGGTCTGACCAATATCGGCACGCGGCCGGCTATGTCGATCGCATTCTCAAGGGCGAAAAGCCAGGCGACCTACCAGTGCAGGCGCCGACCAGGTATGAACTGGTCGTCAACCTCAAAACCGCGAAGGCGCTCGGTCTCAACGTATCGCCCGCGCTGCTTTCCCGCGCTGACGAGGTGATCGAATAGGCAAGCCGATGACCGGTTCCTATGTCACAGCCCTCGACATGGCCGGCGCCTCGGTCACCGTATCGGTGCTCGACGGCCAGGCGAAGGCTCTGTGGGATGCGCCGGTGCACACGGCGGCGCTGCGCTGGGGTGCCTGATCTGGCGTTTTCGCGGCGGTCAAGTCGATGTCATCGACCAGCGGTGGAGACCTGAAGCATCAGATCATGCCAGCAGAACCGCGTCGGCGCCGGTGACCGCATCGGCGCCGTCCATCACCGTGTGCTCCAGTGAACCGGCTTGCACCGCAATGTTTTCGGCGAAGAAGCGCGCCAGCGTGACATAGCGCTGCGGATCGCCAAAGCCGTCGCCGAGCGTCCGCGCAGCGAGCGCTTCTTCGGCGAGCTTGCAACCGCCGAGCGTCGATCCGAACAGTCTTAAATAAGGCGTCGCCCCCGCGAGCGCGTCGTTGGGCGCAGACGCGATGCGCTCCAGCAGCCATCGGCTGGCGCGCTCCAGCGAGCCCAACGCATCGCGCAGTTTTGGCCCGGTGGTGCCGAAGGCGGGATCGTTGGAGGCCTCGACCCGCTTGACGATGTCGGTGAGCTCGTCGAGCAGCGCCCACACCGAGGCACCGCCGTTTGCGGCGAGCTTGCGCGTCACCAGGTCGATCGACTGGATGCCGTTGGTGCCTTCATAGATCGCGGTGATGCGCGCGTCGCGATAGTGCTGCGCGGCGCCGGTCTCCTCGATAAAACCCATGCCGCCATGGACCTGCACGCCGAGCGAGGTGACCTCGTTGCCGATGTCGGTGGAGAACGCCTTTGCGATCGGCGTCAGCAACGCGCCGCGCGCCGCGGCGTCGGTGCGGACCTTGGCGTCGGTGGCGCGCGTGGAAACATCGAGCGCGACGGCGGTGGCATAGCAGATGGTGCGGGCGGCGGCGGTGAGCGCGCGCATCTGCATCAGCATCCGCTTCACGTCGGGGTGCACGATGATGGCGTCCGTGCCGTCGCCCTTTTTGCCGATGGCGCGGCCCTGGCGGCGCTCCTGCGCGAATGCCAATGCCTGTTGATAGGCGCGGTCGGCGATACCGACGCCCTCGAGCCCGACGCCCAGCCGAGCCTGGTTCATCATGGTGAACATGCAGAGCATGCCGCGGTTTTCCTCGCCGATCAGGTATCCGATCGCACCGCCCTTGTCGCCCATGGTCATGGTGCAGGTCGGCGAGGCGTGCATGCCGAGCTTGTGCTCGACGCCGCTCGGATAGATGTCGTTGCGGGAGCCGAGCGAGCCGTCGGCGTTGACGAGGAATTTCGGAATCAGAAACAGCGAAATGCCCCTGGTGCCGGCGGGCGCATCGGGCAGTCGTGCGAGCACGAAATGCACGATGTTGTCGGTCATGTCGTGATCGCCATAGGTGATGAAGATCTTGGTGCCGGTGATGCGGTAGCTGCCATCGGCTGAGCGTTCGGCGCGGGTGCGCAATGCGCCAACGTCGGATCCCGCTTGCGGCTCGGTCAGCTGCATGGTGCCGGTCCATTCGCCCGACACCAGTTTTTCCAGATAGATTTTCTTCAATTCATCGCTGCCATGCGCGTCAAGCGCTTCGATGGCGCTCAGCGTCAGCAGCGGGCAGAGCCCGAAGGCGATATTCGAGGCGCTCCAGATTTCGGTGCAGGCCGCGTTGATCGCCAGCGGCAGGCCCTGGCCGCCGAAGGCTTCCGGTCCCGACACCGCATTCCAGCCGCCCGCGGTCCAGCGTTGATAGGCGTCCGGCCAGCCCGGCGCGGTCGTCACCTTGTCATTGTCGAGCTTGATGCCGTTTTCGTCGCCGATGCGATTGAGCGGCGCCAGCACGTCGGTCGCGAACCGGCCGGCTTCCTCGAGCACCGCCGCGGTGAGTTCGCTGTCGAAATCGCCGTAATGCCCGGCGGTTACCGCCGCCTGCAGGCCGGCGCCGTGGTTGAGAGCGAGCAGCATGTCGTTGATCGGCGCGCGGTAGGTCATGATCTTGGTCTCGCGTAAAGAGGATCAGGCTGCCGTCTTGTCACGAAACCACGGTTCTCTCAACTCTGGTGAGCGCGAAATTCGCTCCCAAAACAGCGGCTTTAGGTGGTTGAAATAGCCGACCTCTCTCTATAGACCGGCGTTGCCGGACGGAATCCGCAGCGGTCTCCGCCGCTTGTCCCGTCAGGTCAGTTGGGGCGTCGCCAAGTGGTAAGGCAGGGGATTTTGATTCCCCCATGCGGAGGTTCGAATCCTCCCGCCCCAGCCAGGCAGTCGCTCAATCCAAGATAGCGTAGCATAAAATCCGAAAAATACCCGCCAAATGCGGGCTTTTGCAAATTTTACTTCTGTCTCTATACTCGGAAATTCGACAATCTGTGAGCGAAATCCATGAAAGTCTCTGGCCAACACCCGGAATATTCCCGTTTTCCAGAGACGAGAGCCGGAGACCGGCGCGATCAGCACTGCGTGGTGTACGAGGCAGTCGTTCTGTCCGACGAAAGCGCGCGTAGCCTTCGCACTTTGGCGCTTGCGGACGCAACTGGTCCGGCTGGCGATGCGCTTCGCGGTAGAGAGCCCGCGGCGGCCCAACAGGGGATGCGGTCGATAGAGATCGGCATCGCGCGAGAGGGCGATGGCTACTGTACTTCGCTTATGACAACTTCGCCATCAATCGCCTCTGGGAGCGAACTCAATAGTGGCCCGAGGTTCTCTTTGATCCACGGCATCAATGTCTGAGTAGAGGATTCTGCAACTGCTTTATTTGTAAATAGCGATAGGGAGATTACCGTGTTATCGGCGCTGACCACAACGTAAAACGCCTTGAAGCCGTCCATCTTTTTCATAACCGGTACCGCACCGGCTTTGACGAGTTTTGTATATTCTTCGACCATACCGGGTTTTAGTTTGATGCGTCGGATCGCGGCGAACATCCGTCCGGCTTGGGTCTGAGCGATCATTTTTAGCTCTCCGTAGGGGACTTATGCCCAAGCAAATTTGATAGGCCGAAGGAACATGGCTCATTAGAGCCATTCTTGACAGTCGCACAATCCTAGTTTCGCGGCACGCGGGCCCGGATGACTTCCGAAATTGGCGCCAAACGGACATGCCGCGATGTCCGATGAGTCCGGCTTCGTGAGTAGAGCGGAAGTCGGGCTTTGAGGCCGTCAGGGCCGCTTTTGGACCCAAGGCGGACATTACGAATCTTCGTACACGCGGCGCCCGAGCTCGTTTTTTGCCCTATCAATGTGGCTGTTTGAACCGCTAAGATGGCCTTTCCCGAGCCCCGGGGCTGGCAATGAATCGGCGCGAATTCATCACTATAGTCAGCGGCGTAACGATCTGCCCGCCAGCGGCGTGGGCGCAGCAGCCCAAGATCGCACCTCGAATTGGTTTCTTATTGACGGGTTCGATTGGCTCTTCCGATGGACGCGCATCCATTGAAGCCTTCTATCAGGGACTGCGGGAACACGGTTATATCGATGGCCAGAATATTTTCGTAGAGGTTCGCGCCGCCAACTCAAAGGTCGAACGATTCCCCGCACTCGCGAGCGAACTGGTCCGTCTTAACGTCGATCTTATCGTCGCGTTGAATTCGCTCGCCGCGCGTGCCGTACAGCAAGCCACCATCATGATCCCTGTCGTGGTGCCTGTTATGGGAGATCCCGTTGGAGACGGGCTCGTTGCGAGTCTCGCGCGACCGGGAGGGAACATCACGGGGTTGACCTTCCTTGGCCCGCAGCTTGTCCCCAAGCGCCTGGCGCTGCTCAAGGAAGCGCTACCGACGGCTACCCTCATAGTCGGGCTCTTGCACGCCGCTGCATATGGCGAGCGCACGATGAATGACATGATGAGGGAGGCGCACGAGGCGGCGCGGACCTTGGGGGTGCAATTACGGCTTGTTGCCGTGCACGGCCCTGACGAATTGCATGATGCATTTTCCACGATTGCCAGAGAACGCGCGGAAGCCCTTCTCGTGTTTCCGAGCCCGATGCTTTTCACCGAGCGAAGACGCATTGTGGACCTCGCCGCAGAGCATCGGCTGCCCATATTCGCCATGGGCAAGGAGTTTGTGCAGCTGGGTGGACTGATGTCTTATGGGGCGGATATTATCGACTCCAGCCGCCGCAGCGCCGCATATGTGGACAAGATCCTCAAAGGTGCCAAGCCTGCGGACCTCCCGGTCGAGCAGCCGACCAAATTCGAGCTGTTCATCAACCTCAAGACTGCGAAGGAACTTGGCATCGAGATTCCTGCCACTCTCGTAGCCCGTGCGGATGCCGTTGTCGAATAACGGCATGTCTCTTCATGGCACTTTGCGGACGTAAGAGACCGAGATAACGATGTCCGCTCTTTAAAAGCAGACGTGGCCGTTGCAGCATATGAGCTCCCAGAACGCAGGTCCAGGCCCCGCATTGGGGGACGAAGGTTGTCAGGCGGCACTGGCGTATTTCAGCCGCCGCCTTTTTAGATATTGCGTGATCTGCGAGAGCGTCATCGCACTAAGCACCCTCGCTGCCGGTACTTGTCCTTTGCGGGCCATCGCAACTTCCCAGTACATATGGTCTAGCTCGCGGCGAAGCGGGGTTCGCGTGATGGACGGTTATGGAATGGCTGCTTCCGGATCGAAAGCAGATTTCGGCTGCGGGTTGTTGGTTGATTTCCCCGGCTCTGAATTTATCCCGGTAGAAACGGCGCTGCTTGCGAAGCGCCCCAGGCCGCGCTTCAATTGTACGGACGTAAGCGCAGGTCACGAGAAAGGATGAAAGAGGGATACAAAGGTTTACTGACATCTGTCCTGGAGGTGCGTCGAAAGTGCCCGTTTCTTTTCAATGCGTCTGAAGGTTCATTTTATGGGCATGGTCAGAGGGTCGTCATTGGTGTCGAGAACGAAGACAGCGAGCAGCTTTGCCGGCTCGGTCTTGCTCGCGTTGCGGCTGATCGAATGGATAGCGCCCGGCGGTTCGGACCAGCTCTCGCCAGCCCGATAGACGCGCGTCTGGCCGTCATTCACCTTCGACTCGATCGTGCCGGAAATCACATAGGCGTAGATGAACGCCGACTTCGCGTGGGTATGGGGTACGGAGGCCGCGCCGGGCGCGTATTCGACTTCCACAGCGATCAGCGACTTGCCAGGGATATTGGGAATGGCTGCCTCGAAGTTCCTCGTGACGGTTTGCGCTTCGCTATCACGGGCATAAATGGAGTCGGCCATCGAGAAGGTGAGGGCGGCGCATGCAGCGGCGAAGATAGTTCCGATCTTCATGGGCTTTCTCCTTCTAGGTCTTGGTTCTTCATTGTTTCCTCTGTTGCTGGCCCGCTGATTACGGACACCGAACGGGTCAGTCTCGCTGGATGGGCTGGCGCACTGCCGTCCCTTGATCATTATCGATCGGGTACCACCAGAGTCTATCCGCGCCGCGGCGCAAGATGTCGCTTGCAGAGCCTCGAGGTGCACGTGCTTGCCGTCGCGATCTGTGCCATCAATGGACCAGTCCAGCACGATCTGTGCGATATCGTCAGCAACGAACACACAGAACCGCTCGCGCTCGGCAAGTCTTCAACGACAACGTCGGCAATCTCTCGATCGCCGCCGCCGCCGCCGCGTTCAACCCGCGGTGCGCGTGCCCAATCCCGAACGCGTCGCGACTCGCTCCTCAGGCGCGTTAAAGACTGACGTCGTGAGCAGGACAGCGGCAGCGAGGACCCAGTAGTACCAGGCGTCGAGTCCGGAGAATTTGAAGGCAAACGGGGCGATGACAAACACCACCCCGACGGCGCGGTCGACCCAAAGATGCAGCCAATAGGGAATGATGCGGACGAGCCCGGTGGGATGATCGGTCAGCATGGCCAGGAGTAGCGCCGCGATGCCGACAACGACCGAAAGCCATATTGCGACCGGTGCGCTCTGGCCGAGCTCCAGCACGAACGGCGCTGCGATCAAGACGATCGCGACGGGATAATCGATCAGGTAGGCGTGGAGCGACTTGGTGATGAAGCGGAACGACATTGGTGACTCCTGTGCTTGGGTTGCTCGAGTGGGTTCTTGCGACGCGGCGAGTGCATCCACAGCAGAAGGACGATCACGCCCCCTACCTGGCAAACACTCCGCACAACCGTCACAAGTCAGCCCGGTTAGATGCACAGAAAGGCTATGCCGCCACGCCAATCATTGGAAATGTCCGGTCGTTATGGTTTCCATTCCACTCGCCGCGCGCCATGGAAGCGGGTCAGTACGGCGTTGAGCGTCGGCTGCGAGTACAAGAGCGGAGTGAGCTTCAAGCGCACGAGACTGGACACCCCACGCAAGCTCGCGACGGTCCCCGTGCGTTATGCCGAGGGCTAGCGTTTGACGTTCGGTGTCGCACTGTCAGGCAATGGCCTTTCGAGCACGCGCGGGCCGCATCAAACCGCGGCGCTCGGGACGAGCGGTGTCGAAGCGTCGCGTCGGTCGTAACGCACGGTCGGCGTTTGCATTGCGACGATCTCCTCGCCAGCCGTCGGGTGCACGGCCATGACCGACATGAAGTCTTTCATGGTGGCTCCGCTCCCGACGGCAATGGCGAGCACCTGGATCATCTCGCTCGCCTCTTCGGCGAAGATATGGATCCCGAGGATCCGGTCAGACTCGCAATCCACGATCACCTTCAGAAGGCTGGCCTCGCAATCGTGCGTCACGGCCGCCTTCAGCGGACGGAAGCGGACCTTGTAGATGTCGACGGCATGGTATTGCGCCCTCGCTTCCAGCTCCGTAAGGCCAACGGTGCCGATCTCCGGGCTGGAGAAGACCGCGGACGGCACATTGGAATAGTCGACCTGCCAAGCTTTCTTGCCGAACACGCTGTCCGCGAACGCGTGGCCTTCGCGGATCGCGACGGGCGTAAGGTTGAACTGGTTCGACACATCGCCTACGGCATAGATGTTCCGCACGCTCGTGCGCGAGTTTGCGTCGACAATGACAGCGCCGTCTGGTCCAGTCTTGACCCCGGCGCGGTCGAGCCCGAGGGACGTCGTGTTGGGGGTGCGGCCAAAGGCGAGCAGCACCTGGTCGGCCACCAGCCTTCCGCCCTGTTCGGTCGTAACGTCGATCTTTCCTGCATGGTCGCCACCGCCGACGTCTTCGTCTCGTCGTTCGAGAAGGCGGATGCTGTCGCCAAACATCAGCTTAATGCCACGGTTCGTGTAGGACCCGGCGACCGCTTGGCGCACGTCCTCGTCAAAGCCGCGGAGCACATTGTTCCCGCGGCACACGATGGTGACGTCGCTTCCGAGCGCGGCAAACAGACCGGCAAACTCCACCGCGATGTATCCGGCGCCGCCGATGACAAGCTTTCTCGGGAAAGTTTTCAAGTCGAACACGGCGTCCGAGGTGATACCGAACTCAATGCCCTCGAAGTGAGGCAGTTCGGGCCGTGCGCCAGTCGCGATCAAGATCGTGCGCGCGCGTACGCGGCGGCCGTCTTCGAGGAGGCGCACCGTATGCGCGTCCTCGAGCACAGCGCGAGATCTCACGACCTCGACGCCCGCGCGTTCCTGACCGGCGCCGTAGAGTCCTTCCAGGCGTGTGATTTCGCGGTCCTTCGCGGCGACCAATGACGGCCAGTCGAAATGCGGCAGTGACAAGCGCCAGCCGAATTCGGCGGCCTCGTCGAACGAGTCGCTGAAGCGGCTCGCGTAGACGAACAGTTTCTTCGGCACGCAGCCGCGAATGACACACGTCCCTCCCAGTCGATACTCCTCGGCGAGCATGACTTTGGCGCCGTGTCCCGATGCGACGCGCGCAGCGCGGATCCCCCCTGAGCCACCACCAATCACGAACAAATCAACGTCGAACTCCGCTTCACGGGAAGGCGCTGACGCCTTCGCCGCCGATGTCGAGACGCCTAGGGGGTCCAGCAATAAATCTGTGTCGCTCAAGTCAGCATCCAATCCATTCTGTACCGCACACCTGCCACTTGGGTTCGGGGCACGTCTTTTGGACTTTCGTTCAGCCCATCCGTCAACGATCAGCGCGGCCGCGCTCAGGAACCACGCCTGCTGCTCGGACAAGACGTGTGCTCCCGGTCAAGCTCTCCTGGTCGTCTCGAACAGGAACCATGTGCGACGTTCCGCCTCGTCGATCCAGTTTTCGATCACGCTGGCCGTGGCGACATCGCCGTGCTCGTCGCAGACATTGCGGGTCTGCCGCATGCGGCGTGTGAGCGCCAGGTTGTCTTCCTTCAGCTCGGCCAGCATGTCTTCGGCTGTGACGAAATCCGCGTCATTGTCCTCGATATGCTTCACTTTCGCGATGTGGCCGATCGAGCGGATCGTCGTGCCGCCGATCTTGCGCGCTCTTTCCGCGATGTCGTCCGTCATCGCGAAAATCTGCGCAGCCTGCTCGTCCAAAAGGAGGTGATAATCCCGAAAATGGGGGCCTGATATGTGCCAATGGAAGTTCTTGGTCTTGACGTAAAGCGCGAACACGTCTGCCAGAAGCACAGTGAGGGCGGCCGAAATATCCTTGATGGCGTTGGAGCCGAGATTGCTCGGCGTATCGAGCGGCGCCTCGCGGCGCTTTCTCGCTTCCTCTATACTCATTTGATCCCTCCTTGGAGTTGATGCAGTCTTACTGTTCGCGGAGGATGGCCCTGAACAAGTAGTTTTGCGAAATGACCGCACGTTTCGCAAAGACTCAGCCCTTGACGTTAGGCGACATGGGCGGTTTCGCCTTCAATGACTATCTACGTGAGGCCTAGGCCACGTCGGCTTGCGCCTTGCTGTGAGGCCTCGGCCCGTGCCGCGCATCGCGACGGCGAGCATCTCACGAGTAGTCACCGCCGCTTTGCTGAGTGAGGTTGCCGAGGTAGTCACGCTTGCCGATCTTCGCCCCAAGGTGCCGGAGGATCGCGTGCGCAATCGAGATGTGGAAGAAGAAGTCGGGCAGCACCAGGTGCCGGATGTAATCTTCGCCGCCGAACCACCCACGCACGATTGGCGGCGTCAGCTCGTAGGTGTGGGACTGCGCGCCGGAAATCTCGTCCGGCTGCACGTTTTGCAGAAAACCGCGAGTCTCAACGAGCCGTCCCTTCAACGCCGGATACATCATCGGCGTGTTACCGGGTGCTGGCGGATCGTGCTGCATCAACTTCGCCATGTGCGCCTCGACCTTGTTGCAGCTTACGGAGAACTGTTCTCCGAAAGTGAGCATGTCGGGCGCGAGCCGCTCGCCAAGAATCCTCCCAGGCTCAAACGCCCTGGTCCGTTCGAGTGCTTGGGCGTGGTCGAGATAGTCGTCCATTACGTTCAATCCATGAACCATGACAGGGACTGTGATGTCGTAGACCGAGAAGGGCACGCCGAACTCCATGCGCTCGTTTGTATTCTGAACGTCGGTTGGACCCGACAGGTCGCTAGTCGAAACGAATACTCACAATAAGTCCTTCTATCTCACGGCTTGCCACACCAGCCGGACTCGACACCGGCCTTCGCGAAACATCATCAAGATGAAAGCGCCTACGCATGCGGCCGCTTACTGAGTCAAGACGGGATACCCGTTCACGTAAATCCAATCCGTGGCCTTGGCGGGCACGTGGCACCCCTGGCAATCGGCATGGTAGTCGGTCGAGGTGGTCTTGAGCGGCTTGTCCGCGTCGAACCACGACCATCCCCAGCCGTCGCCCCACAACGGGTTGCCGGGGTGCGTTCCCTTGCTGTCTTTCACCATGACGAACCACCCCTTGAGCTTGTCGGCGTGACTCACTGTGCCGGTGGTCATCTCGTTCGTCGAGGTCGCGAAGACCTCTTTCACCAGAACGGCGCCATCCGGGAAATAACCCGTCTTCCGGTAGGCGTCGATCGTCCCGGGGGATGCGTAGACGGCGTGCATTTCCTTCGAGCCTTCGCCGCTGTCGGCGGCAATTGCCCAACTCCCGAGCGCTTGGTAGAGGGTTCGGTAGTCTGCCGGCACGCGCAGGTGCCCGGCGGCGTCCACCACGTTCGTGGCTGGGTCGGCCGGAACCGCTCTGCTGATCGGAGCGATCGCCGCCACGGCGCCGGCGACCAGCGAGACGGCGACAGCCAAGCCGACAGTCCTCGATAATTTCATGGAAGTCTCCTTTGCTGCCCGCGCGTGGCACGGCGACCTCGCGCAAACGGCTTCAATCGATGTCAAGGCGGCCGCGTGTTTCGGCCTTACTGGTGAACTTCAGGATGGAATGCCGAGCACGAAATTAGAAATGCCGTTTGGACATGCATTCGATAACGTGGGGTATCCTCGTCGAAAAGCGCCGGTGCGCGTCGGCGGCCGGTCTTGGATCAGCCGTCGAGGAGGGCGCCGTACAACACGGTGCCGCCGATCACAACGATCTTCATTTGGGGGACGGTCCGACAGGAAACCAACAAAGAAAAATTCTAAGACCGCGCCACCTAGTCGGGGATCGCCGCGCGCTGCGAAGAAACGGCGTATGGACCGCGATATCACGTTCGCGAGTCACGAAGCCAATGCACCGATCCTGACGCCGGACATTCCCGCGATGATCGCGGCCGCGACGATGGCGCTCATCGCGACGCATACGCCCCAAAGGCGATCGGCATTATGTTGATCGACACCGTGCGCGATCAGCACCACTCTTAGCCCTGAAGCAAGGTGGCTCAGGACGAAAAAGGCGCCGAGCGCGTAGTGAGGCAGCAGACGGATATTCCATGCGTCTTGAATGAGTCCAGTCGGGGCTCCGATCGCGAAATTCCAATCCGTCGGTATACCGAGGAAGGTTCGCGCGTAGACAAAGACCGAGTTCATGTGGCCGAGAATGTACACTGAGAGATAGGCTCCCGAAGCGACCTGATAGGTCCGCTGGAAGTCATGCGCTGCGGCGCTCCAACGCCAAGCCAGAAAGAGGCCTGTGCCGATCTGGAATAGCATCGCCGTCACCAACAACGGTTCCCCTACGGCAGAGCGATAAACCACACGTCCGATCTTCATAACGGCCGCATGCGCATCCGGCCCTATCAAGCCGAACAGATGATTGGTGAGATGAAACACCACAAATAGGGACAGGACCGCGGCCGTTACCCCGTGGACAACCCGCCAACCCCCGACTGCAGGCTCAGCTGGAGCTACGGGATCTCGAGCAGACTGCGACCAGATCGCGATTGCCAGCCAAATCACGCACCAGACGACCTCGTCGGGAATAGGGCTTTTGATCAAGACTTGGAAAACGCCGAGAAAGACATAGAGCGTTGGCGACACAACGCTGGCATAGGCGAGGCGTCTTGAACCGGGATTGGACGTGGGACGACATGCCAGAGCGATCCCAAGAAACGGCACGATGAACGCAACGAGCAAGATGAAGGTCGCGCTGGCGATTGCGAGCGGTGGCGGGCTTACGGCCTGCGTGCCAACGATGGCATGAAACGCATCGAGCAGAAATGGATAACAAATCGCCGCCGCTGCCGGAACCAGAGCCAAATAGTCAAAGCGCTTCTCAACAAACCTTCGGCGGTTCTGCAGGCGAACGAACGCTTCCATCGTGAACCTATAAAGCCGGAACAAAGAAGCCGGTGTACGAGACGACTTCCAAGACAAGGTTGAAATTCGCGTATCACGCCACGCGTCAAGCGGCAATTACGATCGTCTATCGAATCTATGGCGAGAGGTAATTTCCCTAACCGGCCTTGCAAGGTCACTCTCCAAGCATCGTCGTACCGAAACTTTCTCTCCACAGGATCGTCGAACCAAAACCTTCAGTGCCAAAACGGACACGCGGAACACGATGCCAGATTGAGAAGCGAGGATTCTCGATATGCAAAGCAACGACGCAATTGAAGTCGTCAATTGCAACCTTCCAGGTCCTCCGGGAGACGGAAGTGAGTGCGACTGACAGAACAGAGTATCCGGCTCCGGCGACCCAGTTCGATCGGGGTTCGTTTCGCCGCCTTGCACGATGCGGCGGCGCACCGATCGGTCTGCTGTTCGCGCTCACGCTCGCTGGCTGCGACGAGAAGGCGCAGTCGCAGGGGGCCGCGCCTCCGCCGCAGGTGACGGTGGCGCAACCGGTCAAACGGACCGTCACCGACTGGGACGAGTTCACTGGTCGCTTCGAGGCGATACAGGAGGTTCAGGTCCGGGCCCGCGTCGGCGGTTTCGTCAATAGTGTAGAGTTCAAGGATGGTGCGATCGTCCGGGCTGGCGATCTGCTTTACATCATCGATCCGCGCCCGTTCGAGGCGGTCGTGCTGCAAGCCGAAGGGCAGCTCGCCGACGCGCGCGCCAAGGGCGAGCTTGCCAGGCGCGATCTCGAGCGCGGCCTGACCCTCGTGCAGACCAGCGCGGTCTCCGAACAAGTCGTCGATCAGCGCCGTCAAGCGCTGCAGGCGGCGCGTGCCGCCGGGACCCAGGCCGAAGGCGCGCTGAGGGCCGCACAGCTCAATGTCGAATTCACCCATGTGGTGGCGCCGATCACCGGCCGCATCAGCCGCCACCTGATGACCCCGGGCAATCTCGTGCAGGGCAGCGAAGGCAGCGCGACGCTATTGACCTCGATCGTATCGCTCGATCCGATCTACATCTATTTCGACGTGGACGAGGCGACTTATCTGAAGAACAACAAGCTGTGGTTTGAGGGCAAGCGGTCGAGCTCGCGCGACACGGCCAACCCCGTGCAGGTGACGCTCACCGGCGAGACGAAACCCTCGCATGAGGGCACGATGGATTTCCTCGACAACCGGCTCGACGTGTCGACCGGGACGCTGCGCAGCCGCGCAATCATCCCCAACCACGATCTGTCGATTCTGCCCGGGCAATTCGGTCGCGTGCGGCTGATCGGCTCCTCGCCCTATGAAGCGCTGCTGTTGCCGGATACGGCGATCGCGACCGACCAGTCACGCAAGATTGTATTCGTGGTCAAGGATGACGACACGGTGGAAGCGCGCGCGGTCGAGCTCGGGCCATTGGATGAAGGCCTGCGCGTGGTCCGCATGGGCCTCAAGCCGGATGATCGCGTCGTCATCGACGGCCTCCAGCGGGCCCGCGTCGGCGCCAAGGTCGCGCCGAAGAAGGCCGATATCGGCGGCAAAAAGTCATGAATCTCGGGCGTCTTTCCGTCAATCAGCCCATCCTGGCGATGGTGCTGTCGATCGTACTCCTGATCGTGGGCGCGATTGCTTACCGGACGCTGCCGGTTGCCGAATATCCCGAAGTGGTGCCGCCGACCGTGGTGGTGACCGCGCAATATCCGGGCGCCTCCGCGCAGACCATCTCGGATACCGTCGCCGCTCCCATCGAGCAGCAGATCAACGGTGTCGAGGACATGCTGTACATGTACAGCCAGGCTACCTCGAACGGCCAGCTCACCATCACCATCACCTTCAAGCTCGGCACCGACCTCGACAAGGCGCAGGTGCTGGTGCAGAACCGCGTCGCGGTCGCGCAGCCAGAATTGCCGGAGGAGGTGCAGCGCAACGGCGTCGTCACCAAGAAGGACTCCCCCGATATTCTGATGGTCGTATTCATGCTGTCGCCCGACGACAGCCTCGACCAGCTCTATATCTCCAACTATGCGTTGCTGCAGGTCCGCGACCAACTTTTGCGGCTCGACGGCATCGGTGACATCACGATCTTCGGCGCGCGCGATTATTCGATGCGGCTGTGGCTTGATCCCGACAAGATCTCGAATCTCGGGATGACCGCAAGCGATGTCGTCGCCGCGATCCGCGCCCAGAATCTGCAGATCACCGGCGGTCAGCTTGCGAGCCCGCCAATTGCCGACCGCGCCTTTCAGCCAAACCTAACCTTTACCGGACGGTTGAAGGACCCATCCCAGTTTGAAAACATCGTGGTCAAGTCCGGCCAGGACGGCCGCATCGTTCGCCTGCGCGACGTGGCGCGGATCGAGCTCGGCGCGCTAGACTATTCCACCAACAGCTTCCTCTTACGCAAGTCAGCGGTCGCGTTGCGGGTGACGCAGCGGCCAGGATCGAACGCGCTTGCGACCGCCAAGGGCATCTCGGACACGATGGCGAAGCTGAAGGCCGGCTTCCCCAAGGGGCTCGACTACAATATCGGCTACAACCCGACCGAGTTCATCCAGCAGTCCATCAGCGAGCTGATCAAGACGATCTATGAAGCGATGGCACTCGTCGTCGTCGTCGTACTGGTGTTCCTGCAGGGCTGGCGTCCGGCGATCATCCCGATCGTGGCAATCCCGGTGTCGCTGGTTGGTACCTTTGCGGCCATGGCAGCCCTCGGCTACGGCATCAACAATCTCACGCTGTTCGGCCTTGTGCTCGCGGTCGGCATCGTGGTCGACGACGCCATTGTCGTGGTCGAGAATGTCGAGCGGCATCTCGCGCAAGGCTTGAGCCGGCGCGACGCCGCGCTGAAGACCATGGAGGAAGTCGGCGGCGCGCTGGTCTCGATTGCGCTCGTGCTGTGCGCGGTGTTCGTGCCGACGGCGTTTCTCGGTGGCATTACTGGGCAATTCTTCCAGCAGTTCGCGGTCACCATCGCGGTCGCGACAGCAATCTCCTGCTTCTGTTCGCTGACCCTGTCGCCAGCACTAGCTTCGCAGATCCTCCTTCCGCACGCGGAGAAGCGGCCGCCGGCCGCCTGGAATCTGATCGCGCGCGGCTGGAAATGGTTCACTAGGCTGTTCAACCGCGGTTTTGACTGGCTGTCGCATTTTTATGCTCATGTCGCAGGCGTCGTGATCCGGCATCGCGTGGTGATGCTGCTCGTCTATGTGGTCCTGATCGGCAGCGCCGGCTGGCTACTTGTCACCACGCCCCAAGGTTACATTCCGGCACAGGATCGCGGCTACCTGATCATATCCGCGCAACTGCCGGGCGCGGCCTCGCTGGTGCGGACCACCGAGATCGTTCGCAGGATCGAGGGCATCGCGCTCGATACGCCCGGAATTTCGCATATCGCGGTCTTTGCAGGTCTTTCGGGAGCGACCCGCACAGAGGCGAGCAACTCGGCGGCGTTGTTTCCGGTGTTCGAAGAACCGGAGGTGCGCCTCAAGAAGGGCCTGAACGCGCGGGCGATCACGGCGGATCTGCGCAAGCGGCTGTCAGCCATCGAAGGCGCCTTCATCATCGTGATCCCACCGCCACCGATCCCGGGCATCGGCACCGGCGGCGGTTTCACCATGCGCATCCAGGACCGGCAGGGCCGTGGTCCGAACCTGCTGGCGGCGGCGACCGATGAACTCGTCGCAGCGGCGCGCAAGTCGCCGCTGCTCCTCGCCTCCACTGTGTTCTCGCCGTTCTCCGCGAACACGCCGCAGGTCTTCGTCGATATCGACTTGGTCAAGGCGCAGAAGCTCGGCGTTCCCATCCAGAACGTCACCGACACGATCCAGACCTATTTCGGCTCGACCTATGTCAACGACTTCAACCTGTTCGGCCGCACCTATCACGTCACCGCGCAGGCCGACCTGCCGTTCCGGAAGGAGCGTGCTGATCTTGCGCGGCTGCGGACCCGCAACGCCAATGCCGATACGGTTATGCTCGGCAGCGTCGTAGAGTTCAAGGATGTCTCGGGCCCCGATCGCGTCGCCCGCTACAATCTCTATCCGGCGGCCGAGCTGCAGGGCGAAGGATTGCCGGGGACGAGTTCGGCGGCCGCGATCGCCGCTATGAAGAAGCTCGCCGAGGATAAACTGCCGAGTGGCTTTTCCTTCGAATGGACCGACTTGTCCTATCAGCAGGTCACCGGCGGCAACACCGGATTGTTCGTGTTCCCGATCTGCGTGCTGTTCGTCTATCTGGTTCTGGCCGCGCAATACGGGAGCTGGAGCTTGCCGTTTTCGGTCATCCTGATCGTACCGATGTGCTTGCTTGCCGCCACGATCGGGGTGCGCATCATGGGCCAGGACGTCAACATCCTCACCCAGATCGGCTTCATTGTACTGGTGGGATTGGCCGCCAAGAACGCGATCCTGATCGTCGAGTTCGCGCGGGACATCGAGCTCGAGGGCAAACCGCGCCTTGAGGCGGTGATCGAGGCCTGCCGGTTGCGACTGCGGCCGATCCTGATGACCTCGTTCGCCTTCATCCTCGGCGTGCTGCCCCTCGTGATCTCCACCGGCTCCGGATCGGAGATGCGCCAGGCGGTCGGCGTCGCCGTGTTTTTTGGCATGCTCGGCGTCACGCTGTTCGGCCTGATCTTCACGCCGATCTTCTACATGGTGGTGCGCAACCTCGCGGAAGGCAAGAACGAGGGCAAGCCGACCCAGACGATGGCGGCCGCGGCGGAGTGAGTTGCGGTGAAGCAGATGCGCGATGAAACCGGAACACCTCGCGCTCGCGGCGCACGTGAGGCAGGAGCAAGAGCGATGGGGACGACCGTTGAAGGCCCTGCTGGAAGTCACGACAACGACTGGACATCTGCAGAGACCGCCGCCGGGCGTAACGTTGGCCTCTCCGTTTGGAGGGGCGTTCGAGGAAGGTGCCCTCGCTGCGGGCGCGGCCGGCTGTTTTGTGCGTTTCTCAAGGTCGACGACCACTGCTCTGTCTGCCGCCTCGATTTCACCGGCCACCGAGCCGACGACCTGCCGGCCTACTTGGTGATCGTCATCGTCGGACACGTCCTGGTTCCGGTAATTCTCTGGATCGAGGTGGACTATGCACCGTCGCTGGCGTTTCAGCTTGGCGTCTACCTTCCGCTTACGGCCCTGGCCTCGATAGCTCTCCTGCAGCCGGTCAAGGGCGCCGTCGTGGCGCTGCAATGGGCGCTCAGGATGCACGGCTTCGGCGCGCACCCGCCCGACGAACTCCAGGTTTGAGGCGGAAGGTGCCTCAACAGAACGACGTCGGAGAAGCGGGCGCGAGCGCCAGCAATTTCATTCGCGGCATCATGGCGTCTGATGTCGAGACCGGCCGCACGCGCGTGGTGGTCACGCGCTTTCCACCCGAGCCAAACGGCTTGCTGCACCTGGGGCACGCAAAGTCGATCGTACTGAATTATGAGCTTGCGAAGGAATTCGGCGGCCGCTGCAACTTGCGCCTCGACGATACGAACCCGGCAAAGGAGAGGGTGGAGTACATCGACGCGATCAAGCGCGACGTCCAGTGGCTCGGATACGACTGGGCGCAGGGCCTCCACTTCGCCTCAGACTACTTCGAGCAGCTCTACGCGTGGGCCTGCCATCTCGTTTGCACCGGCAAGGCCTACGTGGACGACCAGTCCGCGCACGATATCAGAGAGGGCAGGGGGACATTGACGAGCCCTGGCCGGAACAGCCCGTTCCGCGACCGTACCGTGAACGAAAATGCCGAGCTGTTCGCGCGGATGCGCGCCGGCGAGTTCAGGAACGGCGAGCGGGTGCTCCGCGCGAAAATCGACATGGCGTCAGCGAACCTCAACCTGCGCGACCCAGTCATCTACCGTATTCTCAACGCCAGCCATCCGCGCACCGGCACGACCTGGCACATCTACCCGAGCTATGACTTCGCGCACGGGCAGTGCGACGCCATCGAAGGGGTGAGCCACTCGCTCTGCACCCTCGAGTTCGAGGACCACCGACCTCTTTACGAGTGGTTCCTCGACAACCTCCCGGTGCCATCACGACCCCGACAGTATGAGTTCGCTCGCCTGGGTATTACGCATACCGTCCTCTCAAAACGCGCGCTGACGGAGCTGGTGCGCGACGGCCACGTGGCGGGCTGGGACGACCCGAGGATGCCGACGCTGGCGGGCCTGCGCCGACGCGGCGTGCCGGCCGAAGCGGTGCGCCAGTTCATACGCGGCGTCGGAGTTTCGAAGGCCAATAGTACGATCGATGACGGTGTCCTGGGCGCAGCGATCCGAGATGTCCTCAATAAGCGGGCTCCGCGACGGATGGCGGTGCTCAAGCCGCTCAAGGTGACAATCGAGAATTATCCGGCGGGCCGGATAGAAGAGTTCGAAGCGCCAAACCACCCGGCGGACCCGGCCTTTGGGAGGAGAGCCGTCCGGTTCTCCCGCGAGCTGTACATCGAGCAAGACGACTTCCAAGAGGCGCCACCACATGGTTTCCGGCGCCTCGCGCCGGGCCGCCAGGTGAGGCTCCGCTATGCCTACCTCCTCGCTTGCCATGGTGTCGTGAAGGACGCCGCGGGCCGTGTGGTCGAGCTACGCTGCACCTACGACCCCGACAGCAGAGGTGGCGCCGGCGCCGCCGGGCGAAAGGCCGGGGCGGCAATCCACTGGGTGAGCGCCGGCGACGCTTCGCCGGCCGAAGTCAGGCTCTACGACCGGCTCTTCTCAGCAGCGAGTCCAGGTCTGACGGACATCGCAGCCGACCTCAACCCCCATTCCATGCAAACGCTAAGCGGCTGCCTCGTGGAGCGGGCGATTGGCTCTGATCCCCATGGTCAGGCATTGCAGTTTGAGCGGCAAGGCTACTTTATTCACGATGACGATTCCCGCCCAGGAAGGCTGGTCTTCAATCGAACCGCCTTGTTGCGCGAGAGCCCGGGAAAGCCGCCGACCGCGCCCCTCGCCCTTCTCGGGAAATGAGACAGTGCTTTCCGAAAGCGCGCGATGACCTGAAGAAGAGAAAGCCCGGTTCCCCGCTATGTGCCGATTCAGTCACCGCGGGTCCGATCCTGGAACGGCCGACTGCGCACGGTTGGATCCTATCCGAGCGACACATGCCGTCGAATTTGAGAGCTGACTGGTCCGCTTTCACGCTACACCTCGAAGTCGCTGCCGCACTGCATCGGCAACGGCTGGGCGTAGCTGGAGCGGGCGGTTCATGGAGCAGCAAGGCTGCGCATCTTCCGGCGGGCTTAGGTCAAACGGAGACCTCCATTTCGCTCAATAGCACTCGCGTGCCCGGCATTGGCGAAGGTGATCGCTAGCGTTAGACTGTGGTGGAGGCGCCCCGCGACTTCGGGCTAGTGAGATCGGTCGATCTCGTGCCAAAATGGTGGGTAGGAAAGGCACCACATTCTGGAAGTCTGATTTCGAATTAGAGGCCGGCGAACTCGAAATTGCCCGCCTCGCGGGCTTTCGACGTGAGGCGAATATGTTGGTGGAAAAGTCAGCGGACGGATTACGGGCGCATGAGCTTGTACTCTCGAATCTTTCGCCCAGCATCGCTCAAAGGCGGTTCGCGCTTGGCGTTGTGCTCGTGCTGCTCGTTGTCTTTGTCATCGTGGCGGGCCCGCTCTCGGCCCAGCCACTGAGGCGGGTTGACGCCTTTATACCCGCCTATGGCACTGCGATTTTCGTCATCGACTCTATCACCGCAGCCCTGCTCTTCGCGCAGTTTTCGGTCCTACGCTCGCATGCGCTCCTCGCATTGGCGAATGGCTATTTGCTGACGGCGCTCATCGCAATTCCTTGGACGCTCACATTTCCAGGCGTATTGGCGCCGGAGGGCGGCCTTGGCGGCGGCCTCCAGAGTACGGTTTGGCTCTATGTCCTGTCGCACGTGGGCTTCGCCCTGTTCGCGATCGTCTATACACTGCTGAAGGATGCCGATCCGATGGAGTGGCTGTCGCCACGCTCCATTCCCGCGAGGGTCCTTACGACTGTCGGATCAGTTGCTGCGCTCGTCTGTTGCGCAACAGTTTTCGTTACGGCAGGACATGCGCTCCTCCCGCGCATCATGCTCGACACGGCGCAGGTTTCCTATCTCTGGTATTACGTGGTCGGACCGATGGCGGGATTATTCGTCGTCGCGCTTGTCTTGCTATGGCTACGGCACCGCTCGGTGCTCGATCTCTGGCTGATGTTGGTCTTGTTCGCATACATCATCGAGATCGCCCTCACCGCCTTTCCTCTTCCGTACCGCTTTAGCGTCGGCTGGTATGCCGGGCGAGTTTACGGCGTGCTTTCCGGCAGCCTAGTGCTGCTCATCCTGATGAAAGAAGTGACGATGCTATACGGTGAACTGCTGCGCGCAGTCCTTGCCCAACGCCACGAGCGCGAAGTGCGTTTACTGACGGGGGACGCAGTCGCAGCCACCGTTGCGCACGAGATCAAGCAGCCATTGTCGGCGATGACTATGGACGCCAGTGCGAGCCTGCGCTGGCTTGATCGCGCGACGCCCAACATTGATGAGGCCAAAGTCGCATTACGGCAAGTCGTGAACAACGGGCACCGTGTGGGCGCGGTGATCGAGAGTATTCGGACGCTCTTCAAGACGGAAGCACGAACCCGGAGTTCGCTCGACGTCAACGATGTAATCCGCGAAGCTCTGGCGCTCGTGCGTGACGACCTGCGGAGGCATCGGGTAGCGGTTCAAACCGACTACAGCCAATCGCTCCCATCGATAGAGGGCAACCAGGTTCAGTTGCAGCAGGTGCTCGTGAATTTGATCACGAACGCGATCAATTCAATGGCCACTGAAGATCGGGACCGGGTACTTTCCTTAAGGTCTAAAGTCGACGATTCCGGCAGTCCGATGGTGTCGGTGGAAGACGTGGGGGAGGGTGTCGACCCGAGCGCTATCGACCTGATATTCAAACCGCAGTTTACGACCAAGGTGCACGGAATGGGCATGGGACTGTCGATTTGCCGGTCGATCATCGAAGCCCATGGGGGGCGGTTGTGGGTGAGCGCCAATCAGCCCCGCGGTGCCATTTTTCACTT